>NZ_CP162617.1:0-5409342 GCF_050955445.1 Paraburkholderia sp. RHO2
GTCAAGCCGCTGACCTACGCGCAGGGCTTCGCGCTGCTGTCGGTGCCGTCGCCGTTCGCGCAGGAAGCGATCGAACGGGACCTGCGCGAACCGATCCTGCGGGCGCTCAATCGCCACCTCGGGCAAAAGGTCGAGGGACTCGGCGTGCGGATCGCCGCACCGGACGACGACGTCGACGAACCGGACGAGCCCGCCGACACCGCCTTCCCGGACGCCCCCTACCCGGACAGCGCGTTCGCCGACAGTCCGGCCGCGGTGCGCCGGCGTCACCTGGCGATGGGCACGGCGGAGGTCGCAGCACCGGACACGGCCGAGCACGAGGAGGTCGACGACGACCGCGAGGCGCTGGCCAGCGTCCACGAGTCGTGGCCGTCGTACTTCACGAAACCGCCGGCCAGCACCACGACCGCCGCGCCGGGCGGCAACAGCCTCAACGCCAAGTACACGTTCGACACGTTCGTCATCGGCGCGTCCAACCGCTTCGCGCACGCCGCTGCAGTCGCGATCGCCGAGGCACCGGCCCGGGCCTACAACCCGCTGTTCATCTGGGGCGCGTCGGGTCTCGGCAAAACGCATCTGCTGCATGCGGCCGGCCACTACGCGCAGCGGCTGTTCCCGGGGATGCGGGTGAAGTACGTCTCCACCGAGGAGTTCACGAACGACTTCATCAACAGTCTTCGTGACGACCGCAAGGTGGCGTTCAAGCGCCGCTACCGCGAGACCGACATCCTGCTCGTCGACGACATCCAGTTCATCGAGGGCAAGGAAGGTATCCAGGAAGAGTTCTTCCACACCTTCAACACGCTGCACAACGCGAACAAGCAGATCGTGGTGTCGTCGGACCGCCCGCCCAAGCAGCTGGCCACACTCGAGGACCGACTGCGGACCCGGTTCGAGTGGGGACTGATCACCGACGTCCAGCCACCGGAACTCGAGACGCGCATCGCGATCCTGTCGAAGAAGGCGCGGATGGACCGCATGGACGTCCCGTACGACGTCCTCGAGTTGATCGCCAGCCGCATCGAGCGCAACATCCGCGAACTCGAGGGTGCCCTGATCCGAGTGACGGCGTTCGCATCGCTCAACCGCCAGGCCCTCGACCTCAAGCTCGCCGAGGTGGTGATGCGGGATCTGATGCCCGATTCGGCGGCACTCGAGATCAACGCGTCGACGATCATGGCGGTGACCGCCGAGTACTTCAACACCTCGATCGACGACCTGTGCGGCCCCGGCAAGGCTCGTCCGCTCGCACAGGCCCGACAGATCGCCATGTACCTGTGCCGCGAGCTCACCGATCTGTCGCTGCCCAAGATCGGGCAGACGTTCGGCCGGGACCACACCACGGTCATGTACGCGGACAAGAAGATTCGCAAGGAGATGACCGAGCGCCGCAAGGTGTACGACCAGGTGCAGGAGCTCACGGCGCGCATCAAGCAGCGCTCGAAGAGCTGACCCCGACCCCTCTCCACCTCGAGGCGAGGGCCTCGAGATGCGCCACCTCGAGGTAGCCCTCGAGGTGGGTGCTCGAGGCGTGAGCCCTCGAGGTGGCCTTCGAGATAGGACCCCTCGAGGCGCGGCCGGCGCCCCGAATAGCCGACATCCGCACGGAGATTTCCGTGCGGATGTCGTGTTTCACGGTGACTCGAGACACGCTCGAAAAGTACTCACACCTGTGGATAGGTGTGTGTATACCTGTGTGCGGCTAGTGTGTAATCGTTGTGGAGAACCGGTGGACAATCGGTGGAGAACCGGTGGACAGCTGGGGACTGTCTCGAGGTATCCACAGATTGGTCCGATTTGTCCTCGAGTATGTCCTCGAGAAGTCCCCAGGCCTCGAGAGGGTGGGACCAGCGGGTTCGCGCGTCGATCCACAGATTCCACAGTGCCTATTACTGTGATTGTGATCTTCTCGAGAGAAGTTCTTTGAAAACAGGCGCTGTGAACAACCGGCATGGAGCCGCCTGTTCACAGCCCGTCTCGAGGTGTCTCGAGGCGCCGGCGTCCGCTTTCCAACACGGCCGGTGAACGCATACGGTGTCCCCTGGCCGCTGTGTCAGACTGCTAGCGCAGCCTTTGCAGCCTTCGCCCGCAGCTGTTGCCGATACGTCCGTGCCTACCGAGAGGAACACCCGAGCAATGGAGCTTGGAAGCATGAAGTTTCGCGTTGCTCGGGAGGACTTCGCCGACTCCGTCGCCTGGGTCGCGCGCAGCCTGCCGTCGCGGCCGCCCGTGCCGGTCCTCGGTGGCGTGCTGCTCGGTGCCGACGAGCAGGGCCTGACGGTCTCGGGCTTCGACTACGAGGTGTCCGCGCAGGTCCGTGTCTCGGCGGAGGTCACCACCACCGGACAGGTGCTGGTCTCGGGCAAGCTGCTCGCCGACATCACCCGCGCGCTCCCCAACAAGCCCGTCGACGTGACCGTCGACGGCACTCGAGTGCTCATCACGTGCGGCAGCGCCAAGTTCTCGCTGCCGACCATGCCCGTCGAGGACTACCCCCAGCTGCCCACGCTGCCGCAGCAGACCGGCTCGCTGCCCGTGGACCTGTTCTCCGAGGCCGTCAGCCAGGTCGCCGTCGCGGCCGGCAAGGACGACACCCTGCCCATGCTCACCGGCATCCGCGTCGAGATCGAGGGCACCAACGTCGTGCTCGCGGCCACCGACCGATTCCGGCTCGCGGTCCGTCAGCTCGAGTGGATGCCGACCGCCGGCGAGGTCACCGCAGCTGTCCTGGTCCCCGCGCGAACCCTGTCCGAGTCCGCGAAAACGCTCGGCGGCAACACGCTTTCGCCTGTGGAACTCGCGCTGGGCGCCGGTTCGTCGGTCGGCACCGAAGGCATGCTCGGCATCGTCGCCGACGGCCGCCGCACCACCACGCGCCTGCTCGACGCCGAGTTCCCCAAGTTCCGTCAGCTGCTGCCGGCCGAGCACACCGCGATGGCGACCGTCGAGGTGACGCCGCTGGTCGAGGCCATCAAGCGTGTGGCCCTGGTCGCCGAGCGCGGCGCCCAGGTGCGACTCGAGTTCAACGCCGACGGGTTGCTGCTGTCGGCTGGTGGCGACGACGCCGGCCGCGCCGAGGAGTCCCTCGAGGCCGTCTTCCAGGGCGAGCCGCTGATCATCGCGTTCAACCCCGGGTACCTCATCGACGGTCTGTCGTCGCTGCACTCGGACCGGGTGTCGTTCGGCTTCACCACGCCGAGCCGCCCGGCCGTGCTGCGCCCCGCCGGCGAGGAGGAGCCCGAGCGCGGCGAGTCCGGCGCGTTCCCGGCGCCGGAGAGCGAGTACACCTACCTGCTCATGCCGGTCCGCCTCCCGGGCTGATCCGCGCGTCCGGCCGACGGTGCTGTCGGCGCCGTCCCGAGGTCACATCGGTGCCCCGGTCGAATCACCACTAGTGGAGGGACATCTCACGATGCAGCTCGGACTGGTCGGTCTCGGCAAGATGGGGTTCAACATGCGCGCCCGGTTGCGCGCGCACGGACACGACGTCGTCGGCTACGACCCGCGTCCGGAGGTCTCGGACGTGTCCTCGCTCGCCGAGCTGGCGTCGGCGCTGTCGGCGCCGCGGGTCGTGTGGGTGATGGTGCCGGCGGGGGAGATCACCCGGAGCACGATCCGGGAGCTGGCGTCCGTGCTGGGATCTGGTGACCTGGTGATCGACGGCGGAAACTCGCGCTACACCGACGACCGGACGCACGCCGACCTGCTGGCCGCCGAGGGGATCGGATATCTGGATTGCGGTGTCTCCGGGGGCATCTGGGGACTCGACGAGGGCTACGGGCTGATGGTGGGCGGCGCGGCCGCCGACGTAGAGCGGGCGATGCCGATCTTCGACGCGCTGCGTCCGGCCGGGGAGCGGGCGGGCGGCTTCGTCCACGCCGGACCGGTCGGCGCCGGACACTACGCCAAGATGGTCCACAACGGCGTCGAGTACGGGCTGATGCAGGCGTACGCCGAGGGCTACGAACTGCTCGAGGCCGAGGACCTGATCACCGACGTGCCCGGCGTGCTGCAGGCGTGGACGCACGGCACCGTCGTCCGGTCGTGGCTGCTCGAGCTGCTGGTGAAGGCACTCGAGGACGACCCCCATCTCGCCGAGATCACCGGGTACACAGAAGATTCCGGTGAGGGCCGGTGGACGGTGCAGGAGGCACTCGACCACGCGGTGCCGGCACCGGTGATCTCCGCGGCACTGTTCGCGCGGTTCGCGTCGCGTCAGGCGGACTCCCCGGCGATGAAGGCGGTGTCCGCGCTGCGCAACCAGTTCGGCGGGCACGCCGTCCGGCCATCCGGGCAGTCGGGAACGTAGTGTTCGTTCGCAAGTTCTCCCTCCGTGACTACCGGTCGTGGGACGCCGTCACGGTGGACCTCACGCCCGGCTGCACCGTGTTCGTCGGCCGCAACGGCCACGGCAAGACCAATCTGCTCGAGGCGCTGGGATACCTGTCGACGCTGTCGTCGCACCGGGTGTCGACGGACGCGCCGCTGATCCGGGCGGGCGCGGCGCAGGCCTACGCGGGTGCCCTGGTGGTCAACCACGGCCGCGAACTGGGCATCGACATCGAGATCAACGACGGCAAGGCCAACCGCGCCCGGATCAACCAGTCGCCGACGCGGCGACCACGCGAGATCGTCGGCATCCTGCAGACCGTGCTGTTCGCGCCCGAGGACCTGTCGCTGGTGCGCGGCGACCCCGGGGACCGGCGCCGGTTCGTCGACGAACTGCTCACCTCCCGGATCCCGCGGATGGCCGCGGTCCGGGCCGACTACGACAAGGTGCTGCGGCAGCGGTCGGCCCTGCTCAAGACCGCGAGCGGCGCGCTGCGCCGAGGCGCGCGGTCGACGGATGGTGCGAGTGCCCTTGCGACGCTTGATGTCTGGGACGGTCATCTGGCGGCACACGGGGCGCAGCTGCTGGAGGCGCGGCTGCGGCTGGTGCACGACCTGGCCCCGCACCTGGTGCGGTCCTACCGGTCGCTGGCGCCCGAGTCGCGTCCGGCGTCGGTGCGGTACCGCAGCAGCCTCGGGACGTCGTTGCCGACCGAACTGCTCGATCCGACAAGGGAACCCGAGCGTGACGACGTCGAACTGCTGGAGGCCAGCTTCCTGCACGAGCTGTCGGTGATGCGGCAGCGGGAGATCGAGCGCGGGGTGTGCCTGGTCGGTCCGCACCGCGACGACCTCGAGCTGTTCCTCGGCGATCAGCCCGCGAAAGGCTTTGCCAGCCACGGTGAATCGTGGTCGTATGCGCTGTCGATGCGGCTCGCCGCGTTCTTCCTGCTGCGGGCGGACGGCAGCGACCCGGTGCTGATGCTCGACGACGTCTTCGCCGAACTGGACCGCAAGCGCCGCGCCGCGCTCGCGGGCGTCGCCGCCGAGGCCGAGCAGGTCCTCATCACGGCGGCTGTGCCGGAGGACGTCCCCGACGAACTGTCCGCCACCCGTTTCGGGGTGGCGGCGCACGACACCGAGCGCGGACGGATCTCGCAGATCAGCCGCCTGGACGGCCACATCAGCGACATCGCAGTGGGAGGTGACCGATGACCGTCCCGGAACCGGAGCAGCCGGAACTGAAGGGCGTCGACCTGGCCCGGCGCGCGCTCGAGGAAGCGCGCGCGGCCGCCAAGGCGAAGGGGAAGTCCGTCGGGCAGGGGCGCTCGTCGCCGCGCGCCGGCGGGGTGCGCGCGCTGCGGTCGCGGCGCCGGTCCTGGTCGGGATCGGGCCCGGACGAGCGCGACCCGCAGCCGTTCGGCGCGCTGGTCAACGCGGTGGCGAAGCAGCGCGGTTGGTCCTCGCAGGTGTCGGAGGGCACGGTGCTCGGCCGGTGGGCCGACGTGGTGGGGCCGGACATCGCGTCGCACGCGGAGCCGACGGGTCTGCGAGACGGCGTGCTGAGCGTGTCCGCGGAGTCGACGGCGTGGGCGACGCAGCTGCGGATGATGCAGGCGCAGATCCTCGCCAAGATCGCGGCGGCGGTGGGGCACGGCGTGGTGAAGTCGCTGCGGATCACCGGTCCCGTCGCGCCGAGCTGGCGAAAGGGCGAACGGCACATTCCGGGCCGGGGCCCGCGGGACACCTACGGCTGACCCCTGGTTTTACCTATTACTGACTGTTACAGTTACAGCTACTTCGTCGAGTGAACTGGGTCACCATTCCGCCGCCGGGCGGTGGTCGGCCTGCGCGAGTAGCTGGGAGCAGTCATGGCGGTCACCCCCGTAGCGCACACACCCGCGACCGAGGCGGACCACCTCGAGCCCGACCACATCCTGCTGCAGGCCCGGAACGTCGAGTTCGACTGGTCGGACCTACCGATGCACTGGATGCCGGGCGACCCGTTCACCACGCACGTGTTCAACGTCCTGCACCTACTGCTGCCGGCCGGGGAGGAGTGGTTCGTCGCCACCTACAAGGAGGCGCTGCCGCTCATCGACGACGAGAAGCTGCGCGAGGACGTCGTCGGGTTCATCGGGCAGGAGGCGATGCACGCCGGAGCCCACACCGGGGTGCTCGAGCACCTGAAGGCGAACGGGCTGGACCCGACGCCGTACACCGACCAGATGCACTGGGCGTTCGAGAAGCTGCTCGGGCCCAAACCGCTGGTCGGCCGCCGTGGACAGAACCACCTCATCGAGAGGCTCGCGATCATCGCGGCCGTCGAGCACGTCACCGCGTTCCTCGGTGACTGGGTGCTGAACGCCGACGGGCTCGACCGCGCCGGGATCCACCCGACCATGCTCGACCTGCTGCGCTGGCACGGGGCCGAGGAGGTCGAACACCGCTGCGTCGCGTACGACGTCATGCGCTACTTCGACAAGCGCGAGTCGCGGCGGATCCGCACGCAGCTGATCGTGACGCCGATGCTCGTGTGGCTGTGGGTGCGCGGCACCCGCTTCCTGATGCAGGGCGACCCCGAACTGCGGAACTGGGCACCGAGTCGGCGGCGGCCGCGCCTGTCCGACTTCCGTGCCGCCGGACGCCGCGGAACACTGCCCACCGCAATGGAATTGGGCAAGCGCATGTCGACGTACTTCCGCCGTGACTACCACCCCGGCAAGGAGGGCTCGACGGCGCAGGCGGTGGCGTACCTGGCATCCTCGCCGGCGGCGCGGGCGGCCGCACGGTGAAGCTGCCCCGTGTACGCGACCTGCTGACGCGCCGGGAAGAACTGACGCGACCGGCACCCCCGGCCGACCTGCGCGGCCGTGACCGGCCGGACCGCGCGATGACGATCGTCGAGGCGGTGGCCGACAAGTACCTGCGGGTGCTCACCTCGTACGACTACGACCCCGTCGTCGCCGGCCACAACCCGGACACCGCGATGACCCTGATCGTCACCGAGCGCACGATCGTCGCCCAGGACGAGAACGTCGCGGCCCTGACGTTCGCGGCGGCCGACGGCGGGGACCTGCCCGCCTGGCAGCCCGGGTGCCACCTTGACTTCCACCTGCCGTCGGGCCGCCGACGGCAGTACTCGCTGTGCGGCGATCCCGCCGATCGCCGGCACTACCGGATCGCGGTCCGCTCGATTCCCGACGGCGGCGGCGGGTCGATCGAGATGCACGGCCTGGCCCCCGGCACCACGGTGACGGTGCGCGGACCCCGCAACGGTTTCCCGTTCGTCCCCGAGGGCCGCGCGCTGTTCGTCGCCGGTGGCATCGGCATCACCCCGATCATCGCGATGGTGCGCGCCGCCCGTGCGGCCGGAATGGACTGGCGTTTCGTGTATTCCGGACGATCCCGGGAGTCGATGCCTTTCCTCGACGAGATCGGGACGTGGGAACCGGAGCGAGTGTTCGTCCGGCCCGACGACGAATTCGGCCTGCCCGGTGCCGCCGACCTGCTGGGCCGCGCGCCGACCGGGGGCGCGGTGTACTGCTGCGGCCCCACCCCCATGCTCGACGCGGTCCGCGGCGGATTCGCCGACTCCGGCGCGGCCGCGCTGCACTTCGAGCGCTTCGGCCCGCCGCCGGTGCTCGGCGGCGCGCCGTTCGAGGTGCAGTTGGTGAGCACCGGCGAGGTGCTCGCGGTGCCCGCCGACGAGTCCGGGCTCGAGGTGATCCGGGAGCGGCAACCCGGCGTCGGGTACTCGTGCCGGCAGGGCTTCTGCGGCACCTGCAAGGTGCGGGTGCTGTCCGGCACGCCGGACCACCGGGAGAACCGCCTGACCCCGCAGGAACAGGAAGACCACATGCTCATCTGCGTCTCCCGCGCCGACGGCGGACGCCTGATCCTCGACCTCTGAATCGCCCGACCGGGAGGAACTTTCATGAGTGCGCTTCGCACGGAACCCCGCTTCGTCACGTCCGGTGACGTCCGGCTCGCGGTGTACGAGCAGGGCAACCCGACCGGCGAGACGTTGGTGCTGGTGCACGGCTGGCCCGACACCCACGACCTGTGGCAGCACGTGACCCCGCACCTCGAGGACCGGTTCCGGATCGTCAGCTACGACACCCGCGGCGCCGGCGCGAGCAGCGCACCGGCCGCGGTGTCGGCGTACGAGCTGCCGAAGCTGGCGCGCGACCTGTTCGCGGTGATCGACGCCGTCAGCCCCGACGTCCCGGTGCACGTCCTCGCGCACGACTGGGGCGCGGTGGAGACGTGGGAGGCGGTGTGCGAGCCCGGTGCCGAGCGGCGGATCGCGTCGTACACGTCGATCTCGGGGCCGAATCTGGACCACCTCGGGACGTGGATGCGGCGACGGCTCGCCCAGCGGCGGCCCGCCGGCCCGCTCGTGCAGGCCGCGGCGTCGGCGTACACGGTGCTGTTCCAGATCCCCGTCGTCGGCACCCTGCCGTTCCGGCTGGGCCTGTGGCGGATCTGGCCGACGTTCCTGAGGTACTTCGACGGCCTGGACCCGGCGCTCGTGCGGCCCGCGCCGACGCTGGCGTCGGACATGGTGACCGGCCTCAAGCGGTACCGGGCCAACATCCGGCCGCGGCTGCGCCGCCCGCGGGAGCGGCGCACCGACGTGCCCGTCCAGCTGGTCCTCAACCGCCGCGACAAGGCGGTTCGGCCCGTCGGATACGAGGACACCGAACGGTGGGTTTCGAATCTGCGCCGCGCCGAGCTGCCGGCCGGACACTGGTCACCGATCTCACACGGAGCGGACGTGGCCCGACTGACGGCGGCGTTCGTGGATGATCTTCGCCCCGGACGTGCGCCGGACAGCCATGCGGCCGGTACTTCCTAGGGTTCGACCTGTCGAGGGCCGAGAAATCGCGTCTGCGGGGCAATCAGGGGTGTGTTAGGCGCCCTGTGGTCGGTACCTGCACGTATCATGGTCGCGTAACCAGCGGCGAATCTCGACACACCGCTCGCGGTGCCTCGTTGTGCGTGGCAGCAACTGATGCGGCCACTCTCCTTCGAAGCGCAGTGCAGAGCCGTGTCGGCACACTACGGAGAAGGAGAGCTACCCACCCGTGGCTGCCCAGAAGTCAGACAAGAGCAACACCTACGGCGCTTCCTCCATCACCGTCCTCGAGGGACTCGAAGCCGTCCGCAAGCGACCCGGCATGTACATCGGTTCCACCGGTGAACGCGGCCTGCACCACCTGATCTGGGAGGTCGTCGACAACTCGGTCGACGAGGCGATGGCCGGTTACGCCAGCCGGGTCGACGTCACGATGCTCGAGGACGGCGGCATCCAGGTCGTCGACGACGGCCGCGGTATCCCCGTCGCGATGCACGCGTCCGGTGCCCCCACCGTCGAGGTCGTCATGACCCAGCTGCACGCCGGCGGCAAGTTCGACTCGGACGCCTACGCGGTGTCCGGTGGTCTGCACGGCGTCGGCATCTCCGTGGTCAACGCGCTGTCCACCAAGGTCGAGGTCGACATCAACGTCGACGGCTACCACTGGTCGCAGACGTACGACCACGCCAAGCCGGGCGCGCTCGAGAAGGGCGAGGCGACGTCGGCGACCGGCACCACCGTCCGGTTCTGGGCGGACCCGGAGATCTTCGAGACCACGACCTACAACTTCGAGACGGTCGCGCGCCGCCTGCAGGAGATGGCGTTCCTGAACAAGGGCCTGACCATCACCCTCACCGACGAGCGCGTCGCCGAGGAGGAGGTCACCGACGAGGTCGTCAGCACCACCGCGGAGGCTCCCAAGACGGCCACCGAGACCGAGGAGGAGGCCGCTGCGCCGAAGGCGCCGAAGGTCAAGTCCCGCGTCTACCACTACCCGGGCGGCCTCGAGGACTACGTGCGGTTCATCAACCGCACCAAGCAGCCGATCCACAATTCGGTCGTCGGATTCACCGCCAAGGGCACCGGCCACGAGCTCGAGATCGCGATGCAGTGGAACTCCGGCTACTCGGAGTCCGTCCACACCTTCGCTAACACCATCAACACCCACGAGGGCGGCACCCACGAGGAAGGCTTCCGTGCGGCGCTCACCTCGGTGGTGAAGAAGTACGCGAAGGACAAGAAGCTCGTCAAGGACAAGGATCCGGAGCTCACCGGCGACGACATCCGCGAGGGCCTGGCCGCGATCATCTCCGTGAAGGTCGCCGAGCCGCAGTTCGAGGGCCAGACCAAGACCAAGCTCGGCAACACCGAGGTCAAGTCGTTCGTGCAGAAGGCCTGCAACGAGAACATCTCGCACTGGTTCGAGGCCAACCCCGCGGACGCCAAGACCATCGTCACCAAGGCGGTGTCGTCGGCGCAGGCGCGCACCGCCGCCCGCAAGGCCCGTGAGCTGGTCCGCCGCAAGAGCGCCACCGACATCGGCGGCCTGCCCGGCAAGCTCGCCGACTGCCGCTCGAACGATCCGAGCAAGTGCGAGATCTACATCGTGGAGGGCGACTCCGCAGGAGGCTCGGCCAAGTCCGGCCGCGACTCGATGTACCAGGCGATCCTGCCGCTGCGTGGCAAGATCATCAACGTCGAGAAGGCCCGCATCGACCGCGTCCTCAAGAACGCCGAGGTCCAGTCGATCATCACCGCGTTCGGCACCGGCATCCACGACGAGTTCGACATCAACAAGCTGCGGTACCACAAGATCGTGCTCATGGCCGACGCCGACGTCGACGGCCAGCACATCGCGACGCTGCTGCTGACGCTGCTGTTCCGCTTCATGCGTCCGCTCGTCGAGCAGGGCCACGTGTACCTGGCGCAGCCGCCGCTGTACAAGCTCAAGTGGCAGAAGGGCGCCGCGCCGGAGTTCGCGTACTCCGACCGCGAGCGCGACGGCCTGCTCGAGGCGGGTCTGTCGTCCGGCAAGAAGATCAACAAGGACGACGGCATCCAGCGCTACAAGGGTCTGGGCGAGATGAACGCCAAGGAACTGTGGGAGACCACGATGGACCCGAGCGTCCGCGTCCTGCGCCAGGTCACCCTCGACGACGCCGCGGCCGCCGACGAGCTGTTCAGCGTGCTCATGGGTGAGGACGTCGAGGCGCGTCGCAGCTTCATCACCCGCAACGCGAAGGACGTCCGTTTCCTCGACGTCTGAGTGATTTGATGCACCGAGCCGGGCAAATGTGATTTCAATCACTTCTTTGCTCGGCTCGGCGCATTTAGACTCCGGGGCGGCCTCGGAGTCTGCCTCAACTCCTGGGCGAACTTGTTATGGGGTCCGGGGGAGGGCACGAGTGTGACAACTCGCGCCGGGCCTGGGGTGGAAAGCGAGCTTGGACGATGAAGACCCAAACGGGGCCTGGCAGCAGGCTCAGACGGCTGTGGAACCTCGAGGGCTGGGGCCTGCGTTGGAAGGTCACCGCGGTGGTCGCGCTCCCCATCACCGTCGCGACGGTGCTGGGCGGTCTGCAGGTGCAGGACCAGTTCAGTCGTGCAGTGAACTACAGCAACACTGCAGACCGGGTCGCCGGTGTTCCCGACATCGTCACCCTCAGCAATGAATTCGGCCTGCTGTCCGCCGGCTACACGGCCGGTACGTTCAAGAAATCGGACCTCGGGGACTTCAACGAATCGGTCGTTGCGGGGCGCGCCGCCGCCGAGAATCCGGCGATGCCCGCCGATCTGGCCGACCTGGTGCGGTCCTCGCTGGTCGTCATCGAGGGCCTCGTGGCCGACATTGAATCCGGCAACAAGGCAAGCCCGAACCTGCCGGCCGAGACCGCGAAGGTCCGCGAAGACCTGATGCGCGTCGTCGACGAGATCGTCGGACCCATCCAGGATCCCACCGTCATCGTCGCCTACCGTCACCTTCACGACCTGGCAGATGCGCAGCAGGCCCTGACCGACCAGGTCGCCGGCATGATGACCCACCTGATGGACACCAGCAAGCCGCCAAGCGCGATGGTCGCCGCCGGTGGTGCGGAGCTCGCGCTGATCGACGGCATGATGCGCGCGTACCCGGACTCGATTCCGGTGCTCGAGAAGACCCGGGATTCGGGTCAGGCTCGTCTCAACCTGATCATCAACTCTCCGGCCAGCGAGATCCAGTTCCAGATGCGTGATCTGTTGTACGGGAGTGTCAACAACTACACCGAACTCGTCGGGAAGACGTCCAACGTCATCGCCGACACGGTGGCCGCCCGCGCCGACGAGACGAAGACGTCCGCGATACAGGCCGCCGTGGTGGTGCTCGTGACGCTGCTCGCGACGGTCTTGCTCGGTGTGGTGGTCGCGCGGTCACTGATCCGCCCGATTCGCCGGCTCCGCCGCGGAACACTCGAGGTTGCCAACGAGGATCTTCCTGACGCGATCGAACGGATCAAGGTCGGCGACAGTGCAGCCATCACCGAGTTCGACCCGATTCCCGTGTACACCACCGAGGAGATCGGCCAGCTCGCGCGTGCCGTCGACGACATGCACGGGCAGGCGCTCCGGCTGGCCGGTGAACAGGCACACCTCCGACTCCAGATCGGCGACATGTTCGAGACCCTCGCCCGGCGCAGCAAGTCGCTGGTCGACCAGCAGCTGGGCCTGATCGAGAGCCTCGAGTTCGAGGAGAAGGACCCCAAGCGGCTCGAGAGCCTGTTCCGGCTCGACCACCTCGCGGCCCGCATGCGCCGCAACGGCGACAACCTGCTGATCCTGTCCGGCAACCGCGTCCGCCGTGCACAGTCCGCGCCGGTCCAGCTCGGTGACCTCGTGCGCGCCGCGATGTCCGAGGTCGAGGACTACCAGCGCGTGCAGGTCGGGTCCACCCCGCAGGGCGCGTTGAGTGGTGCCGCCGCGGCCGACGTCGTGCATCTGGTCGCCGAACTCCTCGACAACGCGCTGCGCGCCTCGCCGCCGGGCAGCATGGTGCGGATCACCTTCGCCCGCTCGGTCGACGGCGGCGTGCTGATCGAGATCGCCGACAGCGGCATCGGTATGCCCGCCGAACGCTTCGACGAGGTCAACGACCGTCTCGCGTCGGGTGGCATGGTCGGTCCGGAGACGGCCCGGCACATGGGCCTGTTCGTCGTCGGTCGTCTCGCCGCCCGCCACGGCCTCACGGTCCGGCTGCGGCCGACGCACGAGGGACCGTCCGACCAGGGCGTCACCGCGAGCGCGCACCTGCCCGCCACCCTGTTGGTCTCGCCGGTGGAGATGCCGTCGACCGGTCCGGTTCCGCGCGTCGACACCGCGGGGCTGCCGCCGGTGAACATCGTCCCGTCCGGGGCGATGCCGCGACTCGTCATCGATCCCGTCCAGCAGGAGCACACGCCCGCGGTGAACCCGGCCGCCGCGATGCCGCAGCGGACTCCCGGTGCGACGGGCCTGCCGCAGCGCACTCCCGGCGCGACGGGGCTGCCGCAGCGGACTCCCGGCGCGACGGGCCTGTCGCAGCGGACCCCCGGCGTCGGCGGTCCCGCACCCGTCCCGGCGAACCCGGTCCCGGCGAACCCCGTCCCCGTGCAACACGAGTCCGTGCAGCAGTACTCGGCTCCGTCATCTGCACCGGTAGCCGCGCCGACACCGCCGCCGGTGCCGGAACCGGTCGCGCCCGCGCCTGCCGGCGACTGGGCCGCGCCCGCGCCCGCCGAGACGGTCGAGGATTCGCCGCGCGTGCGGCGACACCGCTACCTGAGCAACGCCGCCAAGACCGCGTCGTTCTTCCAGGCTCGCCCGAATCCCGCTGTGGCCCAGGATGTTACGTCAACCGGGACGCCGATCTTCTCCGGCATGGTCACGGACTGGCTCACAGATCCGACCGAATCCGGGAACATCGGAAAGTTCGAATGGACGACTGCGGCCGACGAGGGGTGGACCGCGGCCCACCGGGCCGGCGAGGCACCCGTGGAGTCCCGGACGGAATCGGGCCTGCCGCAACGCAGCCCCGGGCACCGGCTGGTACCGGGCACGGTCGACGTCGGTGACCAGGGCACGAACCGTCGACGGCTGCGCGACCCGGAGGCTGTCCGGGAGAAACTGAGCCGCCACCAAAAGGGAACTCGTGACGGCCGCGCGGTGAGCTCGGCCGACCACGCCAGCATCGGAGGAGACAGATGAGCATCGATCAGGGTTTCATGTCGAACGGGGAGCCGGGATCAGGTGGCGCCCGGTCGCTCGACTGGCTGGTCTCGAACTTCGCCCGGGAGATCCCGGGTGTCTCGCACGCCGTGTTGGTGTCCGCGGACGGCCTGCTCATGGCGAGCAGTGCGCACCTCCCCGTCGATCGTGCGGAGCAGCTCGCGGCGGTCACCTCCGGGCTCGCCAGCCTGTCGGTCGGGGTGTCGAACCTCTTCGACGGGGGCGGCGTCCTCCAGTCGGTCGTCGAGATGCAGCGCGGCTACCTCCTGCTGATGAGTGTCGGCGACGGATCGCACCTGGCCGCCCTGACCTCCTCGTCGTGCGACATCGGGCAGGTCGGCTACGAGATGGCGTTGCTCGTCGAGCGAGTCGGCAGTTCCGTGGAGGCCACGCCGCGGTCGATGCTCGGAACCTGACCGGACCGTGGACATGGACAACGAGTACGACGAGGTGAGCGGGCGCGGACCGAATCTGGTGCGCCCGTACTCGCTCACCTCGGGCCGCACGAAGCCGGCGGTGGAACTGGCGCTGGAGGCCCTGATCCAGGCGCTGCCGCTGAGGGACTACCAACTCCCGGACCTGGGGGACATCGAGGCCACGATCATCGCGCTGTGCGCGCAGTCGCCCTCGCTCGCCGAGATAGCCGCCCGGGTAGGCGTGCCGATCGGGGTGGCGCGGGTGCTCGTCGCCGATCTCGTCGAGTCCGGTCACCTGCGGATCCTGGCCACCCTCCAAGACGACGCCAGCGACACGGAACGTCGCGAACTTATCGAAAGGGTCCTCGGTGGACTACGCAACATCTAGCACGCAGCGCTCCCGGGTGACCTCGACCAAGATCGTCATCGCGGGTGGCTTCGGCGTGGGCAAGACCACGCTCGTCGGCGCGGTGTCGGAGATCGTCCCGCTGCGCACCGAGGCGTTGGTCACCAATGCCTCCGACGGTGTGGACAATCTCACCGACATCCCGCAGAAATCGACCACGACGGTCGCCATGGACTTCGGCCGCATCAGTCTGGCCCCGGACCTGGTCCTGTACCTGTTCGGAACTCCAGGACAGCAGCGGTTCTGGTTCATGTGGGACGACCTCGTCCGCGGCGCCATCGGGGCGATAGTGTTGATCGACACCCGCCGGCTGGAGGAATCGTTCGCGGCCGTCGACTACTTCGAGGCCCGTAACCTGCCATTCGTCGTCGCCGTCAACGAGTTCGACGACGCGCCGCGGTACCACCTCGAGGAAATCCGGCAGGCGCTCGCGGTGCCGGCCAACGTGCCGATCCTCTCCATCGACGCCCGCGATCGGGAGTCGGCGAAGGGCGCGTTGGTGGCGATCACCGAGTACGCGCTCACCCGTCTCGGCACGACGGTCGGGTAGAACCCGGCCGCCACCACCTTCGCCGGTGCACCCGACGGGACGGGGGAATGGCCGGACAATCAGCGAGTGCTGCCGGGTCTGGCTGACCTGCACCTATAGACTTGACGGGTTGCGTGTGCGTGGCGCCGGAGCCATCGAACTTCGACGCTTCGCACGCCCGGGGTCCGCAGGCTCTACCAGGACCGTTTTGCTGAGAAGAAGAGGAGCCGATGACTGACACCACGTTGCCGCCGGAGGAATCGGGGCACGACCGCATCGAGCCGGTGGACATCCAGCAGGAGATGCAGTCCAGCTACATCGACTACGCGATGAGCGTGATCGTGGGCCGCGCGCTGCCCGACGTGCGCGACGGCCTCAAGCCCGTGCACCGTCGCGTGCTGTACGCGATGTACGACAACGGTTACCGCCCGGACCGCGGCTACGTGAAGTCCGCCCGCCCGGTCGCCGACACGATGGGTAACTACCACCCGCACGGCGACGCCTCGATCTACGACACCCTTGTGCGCATGGCGCAGCCGTGGTCGCTGCGCTACCCGCTGGTCGACGGCCAGGGCAACTTCGGTTCCCGCGGCAACGACGGCGCGGCCGCGATGCGTTACACCGAGTGCCGCCTGACGCCGCTCGCGATGGAGATGACTCGCGAGATCGACCACGACACAGTCGATTTCGTTCCGAACTACGACGGCAAGACGCAGGAGCCGACGGTTCTGCCGAGCCGTATCCCGAACCTGCTGATCAACGGTTCCGGCGGTATCGCCGTCGGCATGGCGACCAACATCCCGCCGCACAACCTGCGCGAGGTCGCCGAGGCCATCTACTGGGCGCTCGACAACCACGAGGCCGACGAGGAAGCCACCCTCGAGGCGGTCATGGAGCGGGTCAAGGGACCGGACTTCCCGACCTCCGGCCTGATCGTCGGCGGCCAGGGCATCCAGGACGCCTACCGCACCGGCCGCGGCTCGATCCGCATGCGCGGCGTCGTCGAGATCGAGGAATCCGATCGCGGCGCCACCCAGATCGTCATCACCGAGCTGCCGTACCAGGTCAACCCGGACAACCTGATCACCTCGATCGCCGAGCAGGTGCGCGACGGCAAGATCGCCGGCATCTCCAAGATCGAGGACCAGTCGTCCGACCGTGTGGGCATGCGCATCGTCGTCGTCATCAAGCGTGACGCCGTCGCGAAGGTGGTGCTCAACAACCTTTACAAGCACTCGCAGCTGCAGACCAGCTTCGGCGCGAACATGCTGTCCATCGTGGACGGCGTGCCGCGGACGCTGCGCCTGGACCAGATGATCCGCCTCTACGTGGCGCACCAGCTCGAGGTCATCATCCGGCGCACCCGGTACCTGCTGCGCAAGGCCGAGGAGCGGGCCCACATCCTGCGCGGCCTGGTCAAGGCGCTCGACGCCCTCGACGAGGTCATCGCGCTGATCCGTGCGTCGCAGACCGTCGACGTCGCGCGCTCCGGCCTGATGCAGCTGCTCGAGGTCGACGAGGTCCAGGCCGACGCGATCCTCGCGATGCAGCTGCGCCGCCTGGCGGCCCTCGAGCGGCAGAAGATCATCGACGAGTTGGCCGAGATCGAGCGCGAGATCGCCGACCTGAAGGACATCCTCGAGAAGCCGGAGCGGCAGCGCGCGATCGTCCGTGACGAGCTCGCCGAGATCGTCGAGAAGTACGGCGACGACCGGCGCACCCGCATCATCGCGGCCGACGGCGACGTCACCGACGAGGACCTGATCGCCCGCGAGGACGTGGTCGTCACGATCACCGAGACCGGGTACGCCAAGCGCACCAAGACCGACCTCTACCGGTCGCAGAAGCGCGGCGGCAAGGGCGTCAAGGGCGCGGAGCTCAAGCAGGAAGACATCGTCAAGAACTTCTTCGTCTGCTCCACCCACGACTGGCTGCTGTTCTTCACCACCAAGGGCCGCGTCTACCGCGCCAAGGCGTACGAGCTGCCGGAGGCGAACCGTGCCGCCCGCGGCCAGCACGTGGCCAACCTGCTGGCGTTCCAGCCGGACGAGAAGATCCAGGGCATCATCCACATCAAGTCGTACGAGGACGCGCCGTACCTGGTGCTCGCGACCCGCAACGGCCTGGTGAAGAAGTCCAAGCTGGCCGACTTCGACTCGAACCGTTCGGGCGGCATCGTCGCGATCAACCTGCGCGACGAGGACGAGCTGGTCGGCGCGGTGCTGTGCTCGGCCGAGGACGACCTGCTGCTCGTGTCGGCAAAGGGGCAGTCGATCCGCTTCTCCGCGACCGACGAGGCGCTGCGCCCGATGGGCCGCGCCACGTCCGGTGTGCAGGGCATGCGGTTCAACCAGGACGACGAACTGCTGTCGCTCAACGTGGTTCGCGACGAGACGTACCTGCTGGTGGCGACGTCGGGCGGTTACGCCAAGCGCACCCCGATCGAGGACTACGTCGCCCAGGGTCGCGGTGGAAAGGGCGTTCTCACCATCCAGTACGACCCGAAACGTGGCACCCTGGTCGGTGCGGTCATCGTCGACGACGACGACGAGCTGTACGCGATCACCTCGGGTGGCGGTGTCATTCGCACCGCGGCCAAGCAGGTGCGCAAGGCGGGCCGGCAGACGAAGGGCGTGCGGTTGATGAATCTCGGGGAGGGCGACACCCTGCTCGCGATCGCGCGCAACGCGGACGAACCCGAGGAGGGCGCTGCAGGTGCTGCGGGTTCCGATGGAGCGAAGGAGTCCTAGTTGAGCACTCCCCGAAAGCCCGGCGAGCAGGGCGACGCCGCCAAGGGCGACAAGTCCGAGCAGCAGGCGGCCGAGGTGTCCAAGACTGCCGCCGCCGAGGCCGTGGAAGCTCCGGAGCCCAAGGCAGGTAAGGCGTCCCAGGTGGCTGCGTCGGCTGCCGGCGCCCCCAAGGCAGTGGAGGTCCAGGAGGCCGGGGACGCCAAGGCGCCCCAGCAGCCCGGTGGGCCGGCGGACCGCAAGCCGGCCGCCGTCGCGGGCGACGCCGCGAAGGGCGCGGGTCCGCAGAAGCCCGAGGCCCAGAAGCCTCAGGCCCAGCAGCCCCCGGCGCAGAAGCCGGGGGCGCCCACACCGCCGTGGCAGCGGGGACAGCAACAGGCAGCGCCGAAGAACGACCCGAACCGTCCGGGTGTGCCCGTCGCGGGACCGGCAGCGGGCGGCAAGGCGCCCGCCGGTCCCGGGCGGCCCGGCATCGCTGCCGGCAATCCTGGGAACAACGGCGCCAGCACGCCACCGACGGGTCGGCCGGTCGTCACCGGCACGGCGGCCCCCAAGCCGCCCGCCGCTCCGGCGCAGCCGGGCACCCCGGCCCAGCACGCCCAGCCCAGCAAGCCGGTGGTGACCGGTACGGCGGCCCCCAAGCCGCCAGTGACGGGCGCGGCGGCCCCGCGGCCGGTGGTGACGGGCGCGGCGGCCCCGCGGCCGGTGGTGACGGGTACAGCGGCCCCCACGCCGCCCGTGACGAACCCGGCACCCGGCGGGCCCCCCGGAGGCGGAGCCGATCGGAGGGCGGCGTCCAAGGCGGCCGCCCAGTCGAAGGCGGCGGTCATCGACGGACCCACCCGTAGCATCGCCCGCACCGATCTGGCGAAGGACATGCCGGACCTCTCCGAGGTCAAGCACCCGTCGCCGGCGCCGTCGTCCAACGGGGGAGCACCGGCGCCCGCCGGTGCCATCCGCAAGGCGGCCTCGTCGGCACTGACCGCGACCGCGCCGGTCGACGGCGAGGGGCTGCGGGCCACCGTTCAGCTGCGCCGCGTCGACCCGTGGTCGATGCTCAAGGTGTCGCTGGTGATCTCGATCGCGCTGTTCTTCGTGTGGATGGTGGCGGTCGGCCTGCTGTACGTCGTGCTCGACGGCATGGGTGTGTGGGATCGGCTGAACAATGCCTTCACCGAGATCATCAGTGATTCGAACAGCGGCGGACTGGTGACGTCCGGCCAGGTGTTCGGCTACTCGGCCCTCATCGGGCTGATGAATGTGGTGCTTTTCACAGCCCTCGCGACGATCGGTTCGTTCATCTACAACCTGTGCTCCGACCTCGTCGGTGGTGTGCAGGTCACGTTGGCGGACCCCGACTGACCAGGCAAAACAGTGCCCCGCTGGAGCCGTTTTGGTATCTGCGGCTTCGGTGGGGTACTGTTCTGCTCGGTTCGAGGGCCTATAGCTCAGGCGGTTAGAGCGCTTCGCTGATAACGAAGAGGTCGGAGGTTCAAGTCCTCCTAGGCCCACTCCCACGTGCCGACGAAGGGTAGCCACCATGAAGGTCATCCTGATCGCAGGAGCCGGATTGCTGGTTGCGCTCGGACTCGCCAAGTTGCTTTCCAAGCGACGCGGCACCGATGTCTGGCACGAGGTCACAAGTCGCTGAATCCGCGGAGACAGTGCAGACGGGGCCTTAGCTCAGTTGGTAGAGCGCTGCCTTTGCAAGGCAGATGTCAGGAGTTCGAATCTCCTAGGCTCCACACCTGAAAGACGCCATCCCGATAGGGACGGCGTCTTTTTCGCATGTCCGGCTCTTGCCGTCGATCACGGCTGCGCTGTGCGGCCCGTCCGGAGGCTGCTGCGCGCGACGTGACGCGCGGCGCGGTCGACTGCGCGCGCGGAACGACGATCCGCGCGCAGCAGCCTCCCGGGGTCGGCTCAGCCCGTGATCATGTCCTCAGGGCCCCACACGGCACGCATGCTGACGATCTTGCCGGCGTCGTCGAACTCCATGATGTCGATCGGGGCGATCTCGACGGTCTGGTCGCCCATCTTGGTGACCAGACGGAAGTGGAAGGCCGCGGTGTTCGCCGCGATGCGCAGCGTCACCAGCTCGGCCTCCTGCTCGAGCGGTTCGATGATTGCGTAGAACTCGCGGATCGACTCCCGGGTGGTGCGAACCGGGCTGCCCACGGGGTCCTCCACCGTGGCGCCCTCGGCGTACAGCGCCAGGACGTCGTCGGCGGTGCCGGACGCGACCGCCTTGATGTAGCTCTCGACGGTGCTGCGGATGCTCTCGGGTGACGCGGCCATGTTGCTCCTCCTGGCTAGAACTCGTTTCAGTCGCGAGGGTATCGCAGCGGCACGGGCGCATGGTGCATTTCCCCTGGTGCCCTCCCGGATCCGGGAACCGGCCGGTCTTCCGTGGAGAAAACGGACATTCGACCTACTCGTTCCGATACGATCACCGCGATCGCCGTCCCGGGGCCTGGATCCGGGGCGGAGTGTCGGGGGAGACGGAACGGCTCTGCACACGGGGCCGCGCGCGGGATCAGTGGTTGCCGGAGACGGTCGACCACGTCCCACAGCTGTCGGGGCTGTCTCAGCGCATGCCGCACGATGCTGCATGCGCTCGATCTGTGGTGACGATCGGGACTGAGGTGGTAGGTGGCACGCTCCGGGTGGACCGTGGGGGTCGGCTCGCAGCTGGAGAAGTGGGCGACGGTGGCTGTGTTCGCCGCGCTCGCGATCTCGACAAGGACACCGTGCGGACGACGATGGGCGAAAGGTGTTGATTCGCAAGGGCGGCGAAGCAGTGTGCCCGGCCCGGTGTGGACGAGTCCGAGGAACCGTCGCTCGCGGGCAGCGGTTCCTGCGTCCAACACGTATTTCACGCATTCGGTGCGGGAGTGGTCGGAGGGGAATCGGCCCGAGATCTCGTCGACCAGGCGGGGAAAGCCCGTTTCTCCCGACACCTCCGGTACCGTATCGAAGCTCGGGAAGACGGCTGCCACAGCTGTATTCGCTGTCACCGCGCACGGCGCGGATCATGGCGTCGGATTCACGCCGGATGCTCCCCATCGTCGACAGCATCGCGCAGACGAATGCGACGCTGACACCACAGCAGAATCCGCTGCCGCTCAATCAGGTTCGCGTCGACCATCCCGGCCCGCAGCAGAAGCCGATCGAGGAGACACGGAAGAATCGGGCCGGCGCGATCATCGGCGGCGTCGTCGGAGCGCTGATCTGGATGGACATTCACGGCGACCCGCCGATGCGTCAGGCACCCGTCGGATTCATAATGACCTGACTACCAATGGTTTCCGATCGACACTCGATATCCGGCGACGTCAGGTGTCAATTTGTACCCGGGTGCATTCCGCGTAAAGCGGTCCGGGAACACCCATTCGGCACTCAGAATGGACGCGTGGATGAACTTGCGCGAGGGCCTCTTCGGATGGTCTCCCACGCCGTCACGGAGACGTGCGGCATGGGCCACCGTGGTCGACGCCTGCTCGCGTCGGCGCGGGGAGCGGTCGTCGAGACCGGGGCCGGCACCGGAGCGAAGGTGCCGCACCATCCGCGTGAGGCCGCGTCGCTGGTCCTCGCGAGGCCGACCGCGGCGACGACGTCGCGTTTGCGCAGCCGGGAGCGGACCGTGCGTCCGGACGCCGAGATAGCCGGTGTTCTGCCTCCGAATGGTCAGTTCCGGTTCTGTCAGCACGTACGCTCTGATGACCCGGCTGCGGCGAGGTGGCAGGATCGTCTGGCCGGACAGTGGCCGGTGTCCGGGCAGGGATGCCGGGGCACTCGCCGGACCCTGTCATCGATCGAGACGTTCAGGGGCGTCGAGGTCGATCGTGGAGTGTGGCAGGGGATGTCGGTTCTGGTTCGCCCATCGGTGATCGGGCGGGCCGTGGATGGCGGTACAGAGGTCGGTCGCGGCAAGTGCGCGATCGAAAGCATTGACAAGCGACCAGGGGTCGTGGAATCGGGGGGAACGAAGTGACACGTACGGGAAGGGCTGCCGCGTCGTCTGGCGGCGGTGCGCAGGATAAGCCGGACAAACGCGCCGAAATTCTGGCCGCGACGTCGGAACTGTTCGCGGCCAAGGGGTACACGGGTACGTCGATGCGGGACATCGCATCCGACACCGGCATGCTGGCCGGAAGCCTCTACTACCACTTCGAGTCGAAGGACGCGCTGGCCGCGACGATGGTTCGCGCACTGCGCGACGACATCGTCGCCGCAACCCAGCGTCCGGCGGTGGCGTCGGACTCGCCGATCGAGTCCATTCGCCGATTCGCCCTCGACATCGCCGATGCGTCCGCGCGCCATCCGGGCGCACTCCAGGTGTGCCTGGGGGTGCCGGAGACCAAGGACAACGATCTGGCGAAACTGCTGACCTCCGAGCCGAAGTGGTCGGAGAAGAAGTGGAACACGCTGGTGCGTGACGCCGCGGACGCGGGTCTGGTGCGACCCGAGGTCGACACGCGGATCCTGCGGGAGGTGCTGCGCGTCGCGGAGACGTACAGCGCGACCCTCGCACCCACCGGATTTGCGGCCCGGAAGGTCGCCGGCTGCACGGTCGACCTGATGTTCAACGGCCTCGCCACGAAGCCCGCCGACAGCGACCTGTCGGAATCGGACACGGCCCGCGTGGCGCGCAAGGTGATCGCGTCCTGGGATCGCGAGAACCCGATGGCGCTGTCCGACAAGCAGGATCGGATCCTCGACGCCGCCCGGTACGTGTTCGCCGAGCGTGGCTTCGACGCCACCACCACCCGCGACATCGCGAACGCCGTCGGTCTGACGCAGGGCAGCCTCTACCACCACTTCGACTCGCGGGAATCGATCCTCGTCGCGATCCTGCAGAGCTTCTCGTCGCGGATGCGCGCGGCGCACCAGGAGATCGGTGCGGCGGGCGGGACGCCGCTCGAGACGGTGGACGCGCTCATCCGGATGCGCAGCGCGGCCGGCAAGCGCTTCGAGCCCGAGGTCACCATCCTCAAGTCGTGGGCGATGCTCGTCAACAACGACCACTTCGACTTCCTCATGCTCGACGGCCGAAAAGTGCTGCAGGTATGGGACGCCGCATTCACGGCGGGTGTGCGAGACGGCAGCATCACCATGCCCGGCTCGACTCGGCTCGTGTTCCAGTGTCTCGGGGAACTCCTGTGGTGCACGCACGGGCTGCCCCGGATCTCGATCGAGCGTTTGACGCGGTACAACCTCGAGACAACCCTGTGGGGTGCCTCGCCCAAATAGCGGAGAACACGTGATCCGGGGAGGTCGGCATGATCGGAAGGTGGTGTGCCGCAGCGGCGGCGGTGATCGGCGTGGTGGTTGCCGGAAGCCCCACTGCAACCGCGCAGGTGGACTTCTACCAGCCACCGCCGGTCCTCCCCGGCACAGCCGGTGACCTGATCCGGACCGAACCGATGCCGTTGGTGTGGCAGGCCGGCGCCTTCCCCGCCACGGCTACCCGGATCATGTACCGCAGCAACGACACCCACGGATCGGCGAACGCGGTCACCGGCACCTACTTCGATCCGGCCGTACCGTGGAACGGCCCTGGATCGCGGCCCCTGGTGAGCCTGGCGCCCGGGACACAGGGGCAGGGCGACCAGTGCGCCCCGTCGAAGACGATGGGAACGGTGCTCGACTACACGCCGCCGTCGAACGTGATCGCGTCGTACGAGGTGGTGTTCGTCAACGCCCTGCTGTCGCGGGGCATCGCCGTGGTCGTGACCGACTACGAGGGCCTGGGCACCCCCGGTGTCCACACCTACGTCAACCGGGCCGCCGAGGCGCACGCGGTGCTCGACGCGGCCCGGGCGGCGCAGCGACTGCCCGGTACCGGCATCACGCCGGACGGTCCGGTGGCGCTGTGGGGGTACTCCCAGGGCGGCGGGGCATCGGCGGCCGCCGCGGAGCTGCAACCCGAGTATGCGCCCGAGCTCGACGTGCGCGGCGCCTACGCCGGCGCCCCGCCCGCAGATCTGGCCGCGACGCTCGAGCAGATCGACGGCACCATTCTGGTCGGTGCCATCGGATACACCCTCAACGGGATCGCGCAGGCGTATCCCGACGCGCGGCCCATGGTCGAGGAGTTGATGAACGACCGCGGTCGGCAGATGCTCACGGACGTGCAGCAGCAGTGCGTCGGGGAGACCCGCATAACGTACGGCTTCCAGCGCACGTCGTCGTTCACACGGTCCGGTGAACCGCTCGCGGTGGTGGCGGCCCGGGAGCCGCTCGCGCGAGAGCTGATCGCCGAACAGCGGATCGGTAACCGCACCCCGCAGGCGCCGGTGCTGATCGAGTCCGGCGTGCACGACGACCTGGTGCCGTTCGGGCAGGCCCGTCAGCTCGCCGACGACTGGTGCGCCAAGGGGGCGACAGTCCGGTTCAGTGAGAATCTGCTGCCGCCGATCCGACCGGGGGCCGGTATCAACCACGCCGCGCCGTACCCGCTGGGATCACCCGAGGCGCTCACGTGGATCACCGACCGGTTCTACGGCGCGTCCGAACCCGGCAACTGCCGGGTGCCGTGAGTGCTACTGCGGGCGCGGGTCGGTCAGCGACGGCGGACGGGATGCGACGGGCGGCATCTCGGGGCGCCGGGTGAGTGCGATCGCGGCGGCACCGACCGCGGCAGCGGCGGCGCCCAGACCGATCAGCACCCGTCGGCGGCCGGACGAGGACGTCGGGGCGGAAGCACGCTTGGTCGCACGGGTCATGGCTCCACTCTTGCACAGGTCGTGGGCGGCGCCCGGACCGCAATGGCACGATAGGGGGGTGACTTCACAGACTGCTACCGCAACGCTGCACACCAACCGCGGCGACATCAAGATCGCGCTGTTCGGTAACCATGCGCCCAAGACCGTCGAGAACTTCGTCGGCCTGGCGGACGGTTCCAAGGAGTACTCCACCCAGAACGCGCAGGGCGGCGCCTCCGGCCCGTTCTACGACGGTGCGATCTTCCACCGCGTCATCGACGGCTTCATGATCCAGGGCGGCGACCCGACCGGCACCGGCCGCGGCGGCCCGGGCTACAAGTTCGGCGACGAGTTCCACCCCGAGCTGCAGTTCGACCGCGGCTACCTGCTGGCGATGGCCAACGCCGGCCCGGGCACCAACGGCTCGCAGTTCTTCATCACCGTCGGCCCCACCCCGCACCTGAACCGTCGCCACACCATCTTCGGTGAGGTGCTCGACGAGGAGTCGAAGAAGGTCGTCGACACCATCGCCACCACCGCGACCGACCGCGGCGACCGCCCGGTCGACGATGTCGTCATCAACAGCATCACCATCTCGTAAGACGAGGATTCACACATGACGAACCCCGGCTGGGGTGGTGCGGCGAGCGAGGGCACCCCGCCACCTCAGCCGAGGTGCGTGCACCACCCCGATCGCCCCACCGCGCTCTCCTGCACCCGGTGCGGCCGTCCGGCCTGCCCGGACTGCCTGCGTCCCGCGTCCGTCGGACACCAGTGCGTCGACTGCGTCGCCGCCGGTCGGCGCGACACGCGGCAGGCCCGCACGGTCGCCGGCGCCCGGGTCCGCACCCAGGCACCGACACCGGTGCTCACCTACATCCTCATCGCGGCCAACGTGGCGATCTTCGCGATCACCGCGGTGCAGTCGCGCAGCCTGCTCGACAACCATCTGGCGTCGCCGCTGTTCTTCGACTGGGTCCTGTGGGGTCCCGCCGTCGCCGCCGGCGATTACGGTCGCATCCTCACCAGCGGATTCCTGCACATCGGGTTGATGCACCTGGCCGTGAACATGTTCGCGCTGTACGTGATCGGCCGCGACATCGAAATCGTTCTGGGCCGGGCCCGCTACCTGGCGGTGTATCTGATCTCGCTGCTCGGCGGATCAGCCTCGGTGCTGCTGCTCGACCCCATGGCGCCGACCGCGGGAGCCTCGGGCGCTATCTTCGGCCTGCTCGGTGCCCAGGCGGTGATCCTGCTGCGGCTGAGGCGCAGCCCGACGCCCGTCCTCGCGGTCATCGCGATCAACGTCATCATCAGCGTCACGATCCCCGGCATCTCGCTGTGGGGCCACATGGGCGGCCTGGTGGCCGGCGCCGCCGCGACCGCGGCCCTGCTCTACGCCCCGTCCGCGGTCGGCGCGCAGGACGCCGATCGGGTGCGCACCGCGGGATGGACCGCGCTGGGTGCGATCGGCCTGTTGACGCTGATCGTCACGGCCGCGGCCGTCGCGGCGATCTGAGGACGGCCGCTCACTCCTCCGCGGGTACGAGCCCGTGCACGGACAGGGCGTCGAACACCACCGTGGGGTCCTCGCCCAGGTCCCACCGTCCGAAGATCAGCAGCCGCTCGGCGCCGTCGGGATCGAGCGCGTCGATCTCGAGCATCGGTACCCGCCGCCCCAGCCGCGGGTACTGCACGATGCGGATCCGGGCGATGTCGTCGCGGCGGTAGACCCGTCGGCCCCGCACGCGTGTCGCCGCGATCGCCGGCGCGGCCCCGACCCGCACGATCGCCAGCTTCGGCCGCTGTCGGGCGCCCAGCCCCGCGAGCACGAACATCGCGAACGCCGCGACGCTCGCGAGGAACCGTCCCGGTGCGTCGATGCCGAGCAGCAGCGCGGCGGCGATCATCGCGACCCCACCGACCGCGAGGGCCACTACGGCGCCGAGCGGGGTGGCCCACTCGAGCGACGGCGCACGGTCGACTTCATCCTCAGGCATGTGTACAGATCCCCTTGTTATCCACAGGTGTTATCAACACTGGGGATGAAATGACACGTGTGTAATTGCATGGGCGGCGGACACACTCGCACGTCGGCAACAGCGAGGTCAGCGCCACCGCATCGTCATGATCAGGCCCACGACCATGAATCCGAAGCCGATGAGGAAGTTGTACGCCCCCAGATCGTTCATCCATGCGAGGTTCTCGCCGGCCAAGTAGTACACAATCAGCCACGCCAGACCGACGAGCATGAAACCGAGCATCACCGAGACGTACAGCGCGCTCGACGGACCCGCCTTCACCTTCACCGGGGTGCGGTTCGCGGGATTGATCGTGTAGTCGGTCTTCTTCCGGACCTTCGACTTCGGCATGACGTCCTTGTCTCGTGAGGATGGGAGAACGCGATCTGGTGCCCGGATCGGTCCGGGCGGACAGGGTAGATTCGGCACCACCTGTTGTGAAGTACACGCTAACCCAAATAAGCGCAGCCGGGACCGGTCGGTCACGTACCGAATGTCCGAGGTGGAAGTGGTGGTCGAGGGTGCCCGACGTCGAAACGCAGCCGCAGGGCTCGAACCCTCGGTTCGGTTTCTGGTCGGTGGCCGTCCTCGTGGTCTGCCTCGTCGCGGGACTGCTGCTGGCGACCACCCGCGAGGTCTCCCACGGAAACGAGCTGCGGGCCGCGGACTCGACCCGACTGTCCGACCTGGTGCGCCGCGCGCAGGTCGACGTCGACAACGCCGCCGCCACCCGTGACGAGCTCGCCGCCGAGGTCGAGGAGCTCCAGGAGAACGCGGCCGGCACCGACACCCGGGTCGCGGAGGCGCTCACCGAAAGCCGTGAGCTCGCTGCCGCCGCCGGCCTGACCCCGCTCAGCGGTCCCGGCATCGTCGTCACCCTCACCGACGCGCCGCGCGACGCCGACGGCAAGTACCCGGCCGGCGCGTCGCCCGACGACCTCGTCGTCCACCAGCAGGACGTGCAGAGCGTCCTCAACGCGCTGTGGACGGGCGGTGCGGAGGCGATCGCGATGCAGGACCAGAGGATCGTGAACACGTCGGCGCCGCGGTGCATCGGCAACACGCTGCTGCTGCACGGCCGCACCTACAGCCCGCCGTACGTGGTGACCGCGATCGGCGACCCGGCCCGCCTCGCCGCGACCCTCGCGAACGAGCCCGGGATCAAGGTGTTCAAGCAGTACGCCGTCCGGTACGGACTCGTCTACACCCAGCAGGAATCGGGTCACCTCACAGTTCCCGCGTACACCGGGCAGTTGCACACCGAGTACGCGCAGCCGGTCGCGTAATCCCTGCGCACCGACCGAGATCACCCAGGCACTACCCTCGGTCCCATGCGCATTCTGGTCGTCGACAACTACGACAGCTTCGTGTTCAACCTGGTCCAGTACCTGGGCCAGCTCGGAACGCAGGCCGAAGTGTGGCGCAACGACGACCCCCGACTGACCGGCGACGACGCCATCGCGGCCGCGGCCCACGAGTTCGACGGCATCCTGCTCAGCCCCGGCCCCGGCACCCCGCAGCGCGCGGGCGCGACGATGCCGTTGGTCGGCGCGTGCGCCACCGCACGGACCCCCTTGCTGGGCGTGTGCCTGGGCCATCAGGCGATCGGGGCCGCGTTCGGTGCGACCGTCGACCGCGCGCCGGAACTGCTGCACGGCAAGACCAGCCTCGTCCACCACAACGACGCCGGTGTCCTCGCCGGGCTGCCCGACCCGTTCACCGCGACCCGCTACCACTCGCTGACCGTCGTCGAGGACACCATCCCCGCCGAGCTCGAGGTCACCGCCCACACCGACAGCGGCATCGTCATGGCGATGCGGCACCGCGAGCTGCCGATCCACGGCGTGCAGTTCCACCCGGAGTCGGTGCTCACGCAGGGCGGTCACCGGATGCTCGCGAACTGGCTCGGTGTGTGCGGGCAGGTGCCGGCCGAGACACTCGTCTCCGCGCTCGAGGACGAGGTCGCCCGGTCGCTGGGCGACGCGCTCACGCGCTGACGAACGACGTACTGACGCAACTGACGCGAAAACGGCTGTGCGGTCCCCTCGTCGGGGACCGCACAGCCGTTTTCCGTATGTAAACGCTCCTACCGGGGAATCCCCAGCTCGCCGACGGCCACCGTCAGCGCCGCGTTCTTCGCGACGTCGCTGCCCGGGGGCTGCTGCTGACCGACGATCTTGCCCACCAGGTCCTTGTCGAGCGTCGGCTGCTTCATCTGCGAGAGCTGGTTCGACGAGCCCGTCCAGCCGGCCCTGCGCAGCGCCTCCACCGCCTGCGACACCGACATCTCGGTCAGGTCGGGCATCGTGAACAGCTTGCCGTTCGACACCTGGAGCCGGATCGTGTCGCCCTTCGCCGCGGTCGAACCGCCGGACGGCGACGTCGAGATCACCTCGCCCTCGGGCTTGCCGGAGTCGACCTTCTCGACCTGGACCTTGAACCCGGCACCCTCGATGTTCGGCTGCGCGACGTCGATCGTCTGGCCGATCACGTTCGGCACCCGCACCTGCTCGGGGCCCGAGCCCAGCGTGATCGCCACCGTGGAGTCGAGGTTGATCTTCGCGCCCGACGACGGCTCCTGGCCGACGACCATGTCGAGCTGGCTCGCATCCGACGCCGCACGACCGATCTCGGAGTCCAGCCGCAGACCGGCCGCGGCCAGCGCCTTCTCCGCGTCCTCCTGCGTCAAGCCGGAGAGCTTGGGCACCTGCACCTGCTCGGGGCCGGACGACACCTGGAGCGTGACGCTGCTGTTCTCGTCCACCGACGTGCCGGCCGCCGGGTTGGTGCCGATGACGTTGCCGTTGGCCACGACCGGGTCGGGGCGGGTCTGGATCGTCGAGTCGAGCTTCGCGTTGCGCAGCATCGTCTCGGCTTCCTGCACGCTGCGGCCGGCGACGTTCGGCACCGACACCTTCTCCGGTGTGGACAGCAACGAGAAGCCGAACGCGCCGATGATGCCGACCACGATCAGCGCCGCGACGGCGACCAGCACGTTGCGGGTCGTGTTCTTCTTCTTCGGCGGATCCGCCGGCGGGATCACCGTCGGTGCCGCCGTCGCCGTCGCGGTGCGCGCAGGTTCGGCCTGGTACCCGGAACTGGTGCTCGCGGCGTTGTCGACGGCACCGAGGATGGTGGTGCGGTCCTCGTCGGTCATCACCATCGGTGCGCTCGGCCGCTGACCACCGAGCACCCGCACCAGATCGCTGCGCATCTCGGCGGCGCTCTGGTAGCGGTTGGCCGGGTTCTTGCTCATCGCCTTGAGGATCACCGAATCCAGCGCCCGCGGCACCGCCGGATTGACCAGCGACGGCGTCTTCGGATCCTCCCGGACGTGCTGGTACGCGACCGCCACCGGGGAATCACCCTTGAACGGGGGTTCACCGGTGAGCAGTTCGTAGAGCACGCAGCCGAGCGAGTAGACGTCCGAGCGGGCGTCCACCTGGTCGCCGCGCGCCTGCTCCGGTGACAGGTACTGCGCGGTGCCGATCACCGCGGCGGTCTGCGTCATCGTGCTCTGCCCGTCGGCCATCGCGCGCGCGATACCGAAATCCATCACCTTCACCGCGCCCGCGCGGTTGATCATGATGTTGGCGGGCTTCATGTCCCGGTGCACGATGCCGTTGCGGTGACTGAAGTCCAGCGCCGCGCACACGTCGGCGATGACCTCCATCGCCCGTCGCGGCGTCATCGGCCCCTCGGTGCGGAGGATGTCGCGCAGCGTGTCACCGTCGACGTACTCCATGACGATGTACGGCAGCGGCCCGGCGTCCGTCTCGGCCTCGCCGGTGTCGTACACCGCGACGATCGCCGGATGGTTCAGCGCGGCGGCATTCTGCGCCTCGCGGCGGAACCGCAGGTAGAACGTGGGGTCGCGGGCCAGATCGGCGCGCAGCACCTTGATCGCGACATCGCGGCTGAGCCGCAGGTCCCGTCCGAGATGCACCTCGGACATACCACCGAACCCCAGGATCTCGCCCAACTCGTACCGGGAGGAGAGGTTGCGCGGCGTCGTCATGGCAGTCCTTGCGTGGCCGTGGTTGTGGTGGCCGTTGTCGTGGTGGTGGTCGTGGTCGTGGGCTCGGTGGTCGTCGTCGTGGTCCGCGGCGGCGTGGTGGTCGTCGTCGTGGTCCGCGGCGGCGTCGTCGTGGTTGTCGGCGGCGGCGTGGTGGTCGTCGTCGTTGTCGGCGGCGGCGTGGTGGTCGTCGTGGTCCGCGGCGGCGCTGTGGTCGTCGTGCGGGTCGTCGTCACCGGCGTCCGCGTCGTCGACGTGACCGCCGGCGCGGCCGGCTGATCGTCCCCGCCCCCGAAGAGCAGCATCCCGAACATGACGATCGCGGCGAGCGCCAGCAGACCGCCACCGGCCCACGCGAGCGCCCGCTGGCCGCTGGTCCAGCCCGAACCACTGTCACCGTCACCCGGCGTCTCGGCAACCCGGCCCGTATCGCCCGTGTAGTTGCGCTGCTGCGTCGGAATCATCGCAGTCGGCGCGGCGGCCGGGACCGGCGCGACCACCCGCGTCGCGGCCGTCGGCATCCGCCCCGGCGGGGGCGGGCGGCGTCCGGCGCGGACCGCGGCGACGGCGTCGGCGAACTCGCCGCCGTTGGCGTAACGACCGGCCGGGTCCTTCGTCAGCGTGATGTCGATGAGCTCACGGATCGGGGCCGGGAGATCGGCCGGCATCGGCTCCGGCGGTTCCTGCACGTGCTTCATCGCGACCGTGAGGGTGCCGCCGCCACCGAACGGGCGGCGCCCCGACAGCGCCTCGTAGCCGACCACGCCGAGCGAGTACACGTCGCTGGCGGCGGTCGCCTCCTGACCCAGCGCCTGCTCCGGTGCGATGTACTGCGCGGTGCCCATCACCATGCCGGTGCGGGTGACCGGGGAGGCGTCGACCGCCTTCGCGATGCCGAAGTCGGTGATCTTCACCTGCCCGGACGGGGTGATGAGGATGTTGCCGGGCTTGACGTCGCGGTGCACGACACCGGCCGAGTGCGCGGCCTGCAGCGCCCGACCGGTCTGCTCGAGCATGTCCAGGGCGTGCGCGATCGACAGGCGGCCCACACGCGCGAGCACCGCGTTGAGCGGCTCACCCGCCACCAGTTCCATCACCAGGTAGGCGAGGTTGGCGCCGGCCTCGTCGCGGGTCTCGCCGTAGTCGTAGACGCCCGCGATGCCCGGGTGGTTAAGCTGCGCGGTGGTGCGGGCCTCGATGCGGAACCGCTCGACGAACTCCGGATCCGACGAGAACTCGGCCTTGAGAACCTTCACCGCGACGCGGCGGTCGAGGCGGCTGTCGGTGGCCTCCCACACCTGGCCCATGCCGCCGGTGGCGATCAGCCGCTGCAGGCGATAGCGGCCGCCGATCACCGATCCGTTGGTCAACGACATCCCCTCATCCCCTCTGCAATCCCGCCGAGATGACCGCCCGTCCGATGGGGGCCGCGACCGAGCCGCCGGTCGCGGCGAGCGCCCGGTCGCCGCCGTCCTCGACGATGACAGCGATCGCGACCGTCGGATTCTGGGCCGGCGCGAACCCGATGTACCAGGCGTGCGGCGGGGTGTTGCGCGGGTCGTTGCCGTGCTCGGCGGTGCCCGTCTTGGACGCGATCTGGACGCCCGGGATCTTGCCGCCGCCGGCGGTGTTGTTCTCGGACCCGATCATCAGCTGGGTCAGCGTCGCGGCCACGTCGGGAGACACGGCGCGGCCGATGGACTTCGGCGACGTGGTCGCCAGGTTCGACAGGTCCGGGCTCTGCAGCTGCGACACCAGGTGCGATTCCATGCGCACGCCGCCGTTGGCGATGGTCGCGGCGATCTCCGCGTTCTGCAGCGGCGTCAGCGCGACGTCCCGCTGGCCGATGCTGGACTGGCCGAGCGCCGCGTCGTCCGGGATGGCGCCGATCGTGCTGTCGGCCACCGGGATCGGGATACCCGGGGTGTTGGGGCCGATGCCGAACGCCTTCGCCTGCTCGGCGAGCGCGTCGGCCCCGGTCTTGACGCCCAGTTCGACGAACGCGGTGTTGCACGAGCGCGCGAACGCCTCCCGCAGCGAGGCCGTCGGGCCGCCGCCGCACGTGGTGCCGTTGTAGTTTTCGAGCGTCGTCGACGTGCCCGGCAGCGTGATGTTCGGCGCCGCTGTCAGCTGCTCGTCCGGGTTCGCGCCGTTCTCCAGCGCCGCCGCGGTGACGACGACCTTGAATGTCGAACCGGGCGGGTACGTCGCGGACACCGCGCGGTTGAGCATCGGCTTGTCCGGGTCGGCGTTCAGTTCCTCCCACGCCGCCGCCGTCTCGGCACCGTCGTGGCTCGACAGCCGGTTCGGGTCGTAGCTGGGGGTGCTGGCCATCGCCAGGATGTTGCCGGTGCTCGGCTCGATCGCGACCACCGACCCGGTGTAGCCCTTCGCGGTCAGCTCGTCGTACGCCACCTGCTGCATCACCGGATCGATCGTGCTGATCACGTTGCCGCCGCGCGGATCGCGACCCGACACCAGATCGAAGAAACGGTTGCTGAACAGGCGGTTGTCGGAGCCGTTGAGGATCGGGTCCTCGGCCTTCTCCAGACCGGTGCTGCCGTACTGCATCGAGTAGAAGCCGGTGACCGGCGCGTTCGCGAGCGGGCTCGACGGCGCCGCCGGGTTCGGCGGGTATACGCGCAGGTACTTGTAGCGGTCGTCGGTGGGGACCGACGCCGCGAGCACCTGCCCGCCCGCGGAGATCTGGCCGCGCTGACGCGAGTACTCGTCGAGCAGCACGCGCGAGTTGCGCGGATCGTTGCGCAGGTCGTCGGCCTTGATGACCTGCACGTAGGTGGCGTTGGCGAGCAGCGCGACGACCATCACCATGACGGCCAGCGCGACGCGGCGGAGCGGTGTGTTCATTGGCGACCCAGCATTTCCGTCGGAGCGTCCGCGATGGGAGCAGGCCCCTTCTTCACGGGTGCCGCGGGGGTGCGGGCGGCGTCGGAGATCTTCATCAGCAGTGCCAGTAGCAGGTAGTTCGCGAGCAGCGACGATCCACCGTACGACATGAACGGAGTGGTGAGACCGGTGAGGGGGATCAGCTTCGTCACACCGCCGACGACCACGAACAGCTGGATCGCGATCGTGAACGCCAGGCCGGCGGCGAGCAGCTTGCCGAAGCTGTCGCGCACCGCGAGCGCGGTACGCAGCCCCCGCACCACGAAGATCAGGAACAGCATCAGGATGGCCGCCAGGCCCACGAGGCCCAGTTCCTCACCGATCGCGGCGATGATGAAGTCGGTCTTGGCGAACGGCACCTGCGACGGTCGCCCACTGCCCAGGCCGGTGCCGGCGACACCGCCGGTCGCGAGGCCGAACAGCGACTGCGAGATCTGGTAGCCGGTGTTCTGGTAGTCGCCGAGGGGGTCGAGCCAGGTGTTCACCCGCACCCGGACATGGCTGAACATCTGGTATGCGAAGAAGAACCCGACGATCAGCAGGCCGCCGCCGATCAGCAGCCAGCCGACCCGCTCCGTCGCGATGTAGAGCATCACCAGCACGGTGCCGAAGATCAGCAGCGACGTGCCCAGGTCCTTCTCGAACACCAGCACGCCGACGGAGACGATCCACGCCGCCAGGATCGGGCCGAGGTCACGGGCCCGGGGGAGATCCATGCCGAAGAAGTGGCGGCCGGCGGTGGTGAACAGGTCGCGCTTCGCCACCAGGACCGCGGCGAAGAAGATGATCAACAGGATCTTCGCGAACTCGCCCGGCTGGATGCTGAACCCAGGCAGCTTGATCCAGATCTTGGCGCCGTTGACCTCGGAGAACCGGGACGGCAGCAGTGCCGGGATCGCCAGCAGCACCAGACCCGCGAGGCCCACCGTGTACCCGTACCGCGCCAGCAGTCGGTAGTCCTTCAGCAGCACCAGAACGGTGATGAACCCGGCGATCGCGAGCGCGGTCCACAGCACCTGCTGGGTCGCGTCGGGGGAGGGGACCGCCAGGCCCTGGTGGATCGCGGAGTCGGCGTCGGCGAGGTCGAGACGGTGGATCAGGACCAGACCGAGCCCGTTGAGCAGGGCCACGATCGGCAGCAGCAGCGGGTCGGCGTACGGAGCGAAACGCCGCACCGCGAGGTGCGCGACGAGGAACATCGCCGCGTACGAGATCCCGTACTTCGCGAGATCCAACGTGAGGGTCTGTTCCTGGCTGGCCTCGACCAGCACCAGCGACACCGCCGTGATCCCGATCGCGCAGCACAGCAGGATCAGCTCGGTGGTCCGGCGGTTCGACTGGACGGGTGCGGCGGCGAAGCCACTCGCTGGGCTGGGGAACGGAGCGTCGGACGTGGACATCAGCTGGCGGTCCTGCAGTTCTGGCCCGGGATCTGCTCGACCGGTGCCGGAGTGGGGGTGGGCGGGGGCGGAGCCGCCGTCGTCGGCGCGGGCGGCGGCGCCGGCTCCCCGCTGGGTGCGGGTGTCGGGGCAGGCGCGGGGGGCGGAGTCGGCGTAGGTGCGGGTGCCGGTTCCGGCGTGCACAGCGGCAGCAGGTCGTTCGCGGCCAGTCGACGCATCTGGTCGGTCGCGTCGTCCAGCGAACCCGACGGCAGACCGGCGCGCACCTGTTCGCGCGCCGACGGCTGCAGGTCGTCGACCTTCAGCACACGGCACTCGCTCGGCAGTGCGTTCGGATCGACGATGGTCAGGACGCCGCTGTCGGTGATGCACCCGACCAGCGCGCTGTCCTGCAACGAGTAACCCAGCACCGACCCGGGGATGCCGCGCAGCACCGTGACCCGGTCGTCGGACGCGCCGACGTAGTAGTAGTTGCGAATCATCGAGCGGCCCACCACCAGGCCACCGGCGACCAGCACGACCAACCCGAGCACGACCAGCGTCCAGCGCAGCTTGTGGGACTTCTTCGGGGGCGCCTCGGGGACCGGGGTCACCCGCTTGGGGGTCGCACGCGGCGGCCGCATCGCCGCCGCCCGGCCGGCCGCGGTGTTCGGGGGCGGCGTCTCCTCCTCCTCGTCGGAGGCGGCGCCACCGACGATCGGATGGCTCTGGCCGTAGTCGAGGTTGATCACGTCGGCCACGATGACCGTGACGTTGTCGGGTCCGCCGCTGCGGAGCGCCAGTTCGATGAGCCGGTCGGCGCACTCGTCGTGGGTGCCCTCGCGCATCGTGTTCGCGATCGTCTCGTCGCTGACCACGTCGGACAGGCCGTCGGAGCACAGCAGGTAGCGGTCGCCGGCACGCGCCTCGCGCATGATCAGCGTCGGCTCGACCTCGTTGCCGGTGAGCGCCCGCATGATCAGCGACCGCTGCGGGTGCGTGTGGGCCTGCTCGGCGGTGATGCGGCCCTCGTCGACGAGGGACTGCACGAACGTGTCGTCGCGGGTGATCTGGGTGAGCTGGTCGTCGCGCAGCAGGTAGGCGCGCGAGTCACCGATGTGGACCAGACCCAGCTTGCTGCCCGCGAACAGGATCGCGGTGAGCGTGGTGCCCATGCCCTCGAGCTCGGGATCCTCCTCGACATGGTCGGCGATGGTCGCGTTGCCCTCGCGGGTGGCGGCGTCCAGCTTGCCGAGCAGGTCCTCGCCCGGCTCGTCGTCGTCGAGGTGTGCGAGGGCGGCGATCATCAGCTGCGAGGCGACCTCGCCGGCCGCGTGGCCACCCATCCCGTCGGCGAGCGCGAGCAGGCGGGCACCCGCGTACACGGAGTCTTCGTTGTTGGCGCGGACCAGACCGCGGTCGCTGCGGGCCGCGTAGCGCAGAACAAGGGTCACGGGCGTAGCTCGATCACTGTCTTGCCGACGCGCACGGGGGTGCCGAGCGGGACGCGGACCGCCGTCGTGACCTTGGCCCGGTCCAGGTAGGTGCCGTTGGTCGAGCCGAGGTCCTCGACGTACCAGTCGGTGCCGCGCGGCGACAGGCGCGCATGCCGGGTCGACGCGTAGTCGTCGGTGAGGACGAGCGTCGAGTCGTCGGCACGGCCGATGAGGACCGGCTGGGTGCTGAGGGTGATGCGGGTGCCGGCGAGGGCTCCTTGCGTCACCACGAGGTACTTCGCGACCTTCTGCTTGCTGAGCGTCGGCAGCACCGACGGGCGCCGCGTGTACCGCGACGCGACACGACCGCCGCCCGCGCCCGCATAGACGTCGTTGCGCAGGGCCCGGATCACCGCCCAGACGAAGAGCCAGAGCAGCAGCAGGAAGCCTGCTCGCGTCAGTTGGAGAATCAGTCCCTGCACTGCTCGACACCTCCTTCGGGGGCACGGCCGCACGGATGCGCAGCCGGGGCATTCTCAGCTGGCTGCATCATATGTGGAAGCCGACGACATCGATCATGATCCGGTGCCGCGCCCGGTGTCCCGAGGCGCGGTTCCGTGGGTAGGCGGAGGACGTCTGCAGTGGTCAGAGGATGCGCACCAGGATCTCGGAGTGCCCGGCGCGAATCACGTCACCGTCGGCGAGCTGCCAGTCCTGGACCTGCGCACCGTTCACGGTGGTGCCGTTGGTGGACCCGAGATCGGACAGCATCGCGACCTGGCCGTCCCAGCGGATGTCGAGGTGCCGGCGCGAGACACCAGTGTCCGGCAGCCGGAACTGGGCGTCCTGACCGCGCCCGACGATGTTGTTGCCCTCACGCAGCTGGTAGAAGCGACCGCTGCCGTCCTCGAGCTGCAGCGTCACGGTGAAGGTGCGCCCGGCCTCGGGCGCGTACCCGGCCTGGTAGCCCTGGTCGTAGCCGCCCTGCTGGCCGTACGCCTGGTTGTACCCCTGCTGGTCGTAGGCGCCTTGCTGGTCGTAGCCCTGGTAGTCGTACTGCTGGTCGTAGCCCTGCTGCTGGCCGTAACCCTGGTCGTAGCCACCACCCTGCTGGTCGTAGCCGCCCTGGTAGCCCTGGTCGTAGCCGGACTGGTTGTAGTCCTGCTGGTAGCCGGGGTACTGGCCCGGGTACGGCTGCTGCGCGTCGTACTGCTGGTACTCGGACTGGTAGCCGCCCTGCTGCGGGTAGCCCGCGTCCTGCGGGTAGCCGCCCTGCTGCGGTGCACCGTATCCCTGGTCGTAGCGCTGGGTGTACCCCTGCGGGTAGTCCTGCTGGTAGCCCTGCGCCTGATCGCGGCCCGGGTGCGCGTTGCCGTTGCGCGACTGATCGTCGTGGCCGCGATCCTTGGGGTCACGTCCGGGCTCGTATCCGGAATTCTGCGTCATGGGGCCTGCTCCTGGGGTCGGTGATACGGGTACGGGGGCACGTCCCGCGCGGGGACCGGGTCCGGGTTCGCCGGCGTTGCCGCGGCGCGCGTCCGGGTCGACCGACCCCGTCGTGCGGAACTGCCCTGTGTGCAGCGTCGGTGACGGCTCGAATCGGACTTCGATGTCACCGTACGTCTGCCACCCCTGTTCGCGGATGTATCCCTCGAGGTGTCGGGCAAAAGATTTCACGGTCAACTCATGATCCGAGGACAGCTTCTCGTGATCGGACTCGTTGATCGTGATCACGTAGGCGTTGGGGGCCAGGTAGTGGCCTCCGTCGAGTTGCTGGACACGGTCGGCCGCCTCCTGCTGCAGCGCGGCTTCCACTTCCTGAGGTACGACGCCCCCGCCGAAGACGCGCGCGAAGGCGTCACCGACGGCCCCCTGAAGCTTGCGCTCGAAACGTTGAACGATCCCCACGGCATGAACCTTGCTGTTGTTTGGTCGCGGTCAATCTGCGTGTCGCGGCCGCAATCCACGCTGCCGCCGCCTCTGCATGATATCTGGACGCCTCTACGACGGGGGTTCGGCAGCGTTCCCGAGGCACCTTTTTCGGCCTCTACCTGCACGAATCGTCGTTTTCGACAAGTGCGTGCTACTGTTTCCACGTCGCTCGGGCGAGTGGCGGAATGGCAGACGCGCTGGCTTCAGGTGCCAGTGTCCTTCGGGACGTGGGGGTTCAAGTCCCCCTTCGCCCACAACAGGCAGAGGCCGCGAGTTCTTCGGAACTCGCGGCCTTTGTCGTTCTCGGGCCGACCGGCGAGCCCGATCCCGGATCACGGCCGCGGCCACGGCCGCTGGTCGAGCTTCTCGATGTCGATGTTGAACCGCTCGAGGTAGGCCGCGAAGGCGGCGACATCGTCGGCCTCCCAGTCCTGCATCACCTTGTCGAGGGCGTCGATGCTTCCCGCGCGTTCGGCGTCGAGCCGGCTCTGCCCCTCGGCGGTGATGCGGTACTTGCGGGCCATGCCTCCGTCGGGGTCGGGGATGCGCTCGACGAATCCGGCGCCGAGGATCGCGGTGGTCTGCCGGTGCAGCGTCGAGGTGTCGAGGCCGAGTGCGTCGCTGAGCTGTCCGATGGACATGGGGCCTTCCATGCTCAGGCGGCTGAGCAGGATGTACGCGCTGGTGTCCAGGTGTCCGGTGCTGCGCCGTGGCCGCGGGCTGTTGAGGCGTAGGTGTCGGCCGAGCACCATGGTCTCGAACTCGATCAAGTGCGTGGGCTTGTCCATTGCCGTCCTCTCGCGACCCGCACCAGACGCTCAGGTGTCCGACGCATCCCTCATTGTGCCCGTCGAAAACGGACAAACACCTCGCGTGAACCGAATGTGTGACGCATCTCGTTGCATCTTGCAATCAAGTTGTACTCTGCAACCGATTTGCATTATGCAATTGACAGATTGAGGAGGCCCACGCGTGGAGAGTCCCGTGTCCACCGACCGCTCGAGCGGCATCGTCACAGTGCTGGCGGCCGCCGGCATCGTGGCGGCACTCATGCAAACCCTGGTGGTGCCGCTGATCGGCGACCTGCCGCAGATCCTGGACACGACGGCATCCAACGCGTCGTGGGTCATCACGATCACGCTGCTGGTCGGTTCGGTTGCGACGCCGGTCACCGGCCGGCTCGGTGACCTGCTGGGCAAGCGGCGCATGCTGCTGTTCTGCTCGGTGCCGCTGGTGCTCGGCTCCGTGACGTGCGCCCTGGCGACCTCGCTCGTGCCGATGATCGTCGGTCGCGGCCTGCAGGGCTTGGGTGTGGGCATGGTGCCGCTGGGCATCAGCGCCCTGCGTGAACTGGTGCCGCCGCAGAAGCTGGGCTCGTCGATCGCTCTGATGAGCGCGACGATGGGCATCGGCGGCGCGCTGGGTCTGCCGATCGCGGCGCTGGTCATCCAGAACACCAGCTGGCGGGCTCTGTTCTGGGGCTGCGCGGTGCTCAGCGTCCTGATCGGCGTCCTGATCTGGCGCCTGATCCCGGCCACACCCGCGCTCGCGGCGGGTGGACGGTTCGACTTCGTCGGCGCGATCGGGCTCGGCGTGGGGCTGGTGTCGCTGTTGCTGGCCGTCTCGAAGGGCGCCGTGTGGGGCTGGGGGAGCGCGTCGATCCTCGGCCTGTTCGCGACCGCGGTGATCATGCTGCTCGTGTGGGGATGGTGGGAGCTGCACACCGCCGACCCGCTGGTCGATCTGCGGGTGACCGCGCGCCGACAGGTGCTGCTGACCAACGCCGCCTCGGTCGTCGTCGGCTTCGCCATGTACGCGCAGTCGCTGATCGTTCCGCAGCTCTTGCAGCTCCCCGAGGCCACCGGCTACGGCCTGGGTCAATCGATGCTCGCGATGGGTCTGTGGATGGCTCCCGGTGGCATCGTGATGATGGTCGTCTCGCCGCTCGGGGCGAAGCTGTCCGCAGCGCGCGGCCCCAAGGTCACGCTGTTCGTCGGTGCGCTGATCGTCGCGCTCGGTTACGGCTCGTCGATGGTGTTGATGAGTTCGGCCTGGGGTCTGATGCTGGTGGTCGCCATCTGCGGCGCCGGCACCGGCTTCGCCTACGGCGCCATGCCTGCGCTGATCATGAGCGCGGTGCCGCCGTCGGAGACCGGTTCGGCCAACAGCTTCAACACCCTGATGCGGTCGGTGGGCACGTCCGTGGCCGCCGCGGTGGTGGGTGTGGTGCTCGCGCAGATGAGTGTCGCGGTCGGTGGTGGCCACACCATTCCGACCGAGGACGGCTTCCGTACGGGTCTGCTGATCGGTTGTGGCGTCGCCCTCGTCGCGGCGGCGATCGCGCTGGCGATCCCGGGCCGCAAGCCTGCACCGACAGTTCTCGAGCAGTCGGACGAACCCGTCGCCGCGGAGGTCTGAGCTGGGGGTTCGTATCCTCGGATGAGGGTCTCCGACAAGGATTCCCGATCCCGGTGAGTCAAACGTCCAACAGATGCTAGTGTTCGTCCTGCACTGGCCGCAGCTGTCCACTCGCTGCGGCCAGTAGCTATTTTTGCACCGAAATCCCGGGCCCTCCGGATGTTTCACGCGAAACACGAATCTCGCCGCCCGAGTGGCCCGATGGCGCCGGGTGTTTACGGTGCGGCGGCCGCGGGCATTCGATGGCGTCGGCGCTGTCGCGACCTCTTCGATCCGACGCCGCAGCCGGCCAGTGGCGTTCCTCGCCGGAGATCGGCGATTCGTGCGCCTGGAGAAGGGAACACGCATGATCTCGCCTGCCTCTCCCACGTCAGCGCCGTCTCGCAGCCGAGGCGATCCGGATCCGATCGCGGTCCCTCGGTCGCCTCGGGCGCGTGTGGTCGCCGCGGCGCTCGCGGTGATCGGGCTGGCGCTGTCCGCCGGTCCGGCCGCCCACGCGGACACGGTCACCGCCACCGTCCCGGTCGGCAGGGGACCGACAGGGGTGGCGATTGCGCCGGACGGTGCCCACGCCTATGTCTCCAACTACTTCGACGACACCGTCGTGGTCATCGACACCGCCACCGACGCAGTCACCGCGACCGTGCCCGTCGGGAGGTTCCCCACCGGTCTGGCGCTGAGCCCGGACGGCGCGCGGGTCTACGTCACCAACTCCGAAAGCGGGACGTCGTCGGTGATCGACACCCGCACGAACGCCGTCGTGGCCACCGTTCCCGTCGGTGAGAGCCCGGAGAGCGTCGCGATCACGCCGGACGGTGCCCGCGCGTTCGTCGCCAACTACGACGGCGGCACGGTGTCGGTGATCGACACCGCGGCCGATGCGGTCACCGCCACGGTCGCGGTCGGTCGGCTTCCCTCGGAGGTGGCGATCACCCCGGACGGCTCCCGCGCCTACGTCGCCAACCAGGGCAGCGATGAGCTGTCGGTGATCGACACCGCCGCCGCCACCGTCGTCGCCTCCGTTCCGGTCGGCAACGGGCCGTTCGGGGTGGCGATCACGCCGGACGGGACCCGCGCCTACGTCACCGCCTGGGACAGTGACCTGGTGTCGGTGGTGGGCGTGCCGGTGAACGCCGTCGTTGCCACGGTTCCGGTCGGCGACAGTCCCTTCGCCACGGCCGTCACGCCGGACGGGGCGCGCGCCTACGTCACCAACTATGCGAGCGACACCGTGTCGGTGATCGGGACGCTCGTCAACGCGGTGGTCGGCACCGTGAAGGTCGGTGACAGTCCGTCCTCGGTGGCGATCACACCGGACGGTGCGCGCGCCTACGTCACCAACTACGACGGCGACACGGTGTCGGTCATCGCGATCGAAGGCGGGTCCTAGCCTGCTCACCCCGCAACCGCCCCGACATCGCAGCGATACCGGGGCGCGGTGTGGTCGTAGGACGATCGTGTCGGTGCTGCAATACGTGGCGGCGTCGGCGACGAAACATTCACTCTACGATGTGACGTGCGTTGCATTTTCCCAGCGGCCGGGAGCAAACGCACAGGTCACGGGGTGGAGAGGGGAGCCTTGCTTGCGTATCTCCCAGGGGTGTGAATTAACCTTTTCTCAACACGGTGGACTCATGAACGTCTGAAATGCCCTAGAGCAACGTCGCCAGGGTGGACGCCAGTCCCGTGCCGAGGCTCAATGAGGAGCCCTTCTCGGTCGGTGCCGAACACAGTGTCGTGTCGGTACATGCTCTGCAGTTGTATGGCCATCAGCGCTGCTGGTCGTCGGTGCATTTACGCATACGAAGGCAGTAGGTATGAAGCATCTTCCCGGGCCCCAGGGGCTCTACCACCCGGCAAACGAGCACGACGCGTGCGGTGTCGCGTTCGTCGTCGACATGCACGGTCGCCGCAGCCGCGACATCGTCGAAAAGGCGATCACCGCGCTGGTCAACCTCGAGCACCGCGGCGCCGCGGGCTCCGAGCCCAACACCGGTGACGGCGCGGGCATCCTGCTCCAGGTCCCGGACCGCTTCCTGCGCGCCGTCGTCGACTTCGAGCTGCCCGCCGCGGGCGCGTACGCCACCGGCATCGCGTTCCTGCCGCAGGGCGAGGCCGCTGCCGACGAGGCCGCCGCCGGCGTCGAGAAGATCGTCGCCGAGGAGGGCCTGACGGTTCTCGGCTGGCGCGAGGTCCCCACCGACGACTCGTCGCTCGGTTCGCTGGCCCGCGCCGCGATGCCGACGTTCCGTCAGGTGTTCATCGGTTCGGCCGGAGATGCGGTCACCGACATGGACCTCGAGCGTCGCGCGTACGTCATCCGCAAGCGCGTCGAGCACGAGCTCGGCGACGCCGGTGCCGGCGAGGACGGCCCGGGCCGCGAGTCGGTGTACTTCCCGAGCCTGTCCGGCCAGACGTTCGTCTACAAGGGCATGCTCACCACCCCGCAGCTCAAGGGTTTCTACCTGGACCTGCAGGACGACCGGCTCGAGAGCGCGCTGGGCCTGGTGCACTCGCGCTTCTCCACCAACACGTTCCCGTCGTGGCCGCTGGCGCACCCGTTTCGCCGCGTCGCCCACAACGGCGAGATCAACACCGTCAGCGGCAACGAGAACTGGATGCGGGCCCGTGAGGCGCTCATCAAGTCCGACGTGTTCGGTGAGGGCGCGCTCGAGAAGATCTTCCCGATCTGCACCCCCGGCGCTTCCGACACCGCGCGCTTCGACGAGGTGCTCGAGCTGCTGCACCTCGGCGGCCGCAGCCTGCCGCACGCCGTGCTGATGATGATCCCGGAGGCCTGGGAGCGTCACGAGAGCATGGACCCGGCCCGCAAGGCGTTCTACGAGTACCACTCGGCGCTCATGGAGCCGTGGGACGGCCCGGCGTCGGTGTGCTTCACCGACGGCACCGTCGTCGGCGCCGTGCTCGACCGCAACGGCCTGCGCCCGTCGCGCGTGTGGGTCACCGACGACGGTCTGGTCGTCATGGCGTCCGAGGTCGGCGTCCTCGACATCGCCCCGGAGAAGATCGTGCGCCGCATGCGCATGCAGCCGGGCCGCATGTTCCTGGTCGACACCGCGCAGGGCCGCATCATCTCCGACGACGAGATCAAGTCGGAGCTGGCCGCCGCGCACCCGTACCAGCAGTGGGTCGACGAGGTCCTCGTCCAGATCGAGGACCTGCCGGATCACAAGTACACGTACATGACCCACGACCGGGTCGTGCTGCGCCAGCAGATCTTCGGCTACACCAACGAGGAAGTGAACCTCCTCGTCAAGCCGATGGCCGCCACCGGCGGCGAGGCGCTCGGCTCGATGGGCACCGACACCCCGATCGCGGTGCTCTCGGCCCGGCCGCGGATGCTGTTCGACTACTTCCAGCAGCTGTTCGCGCAGGTGACCAACCCGCCGCTCGACGCGATCCGCGAGGAGATCGTCACGAGCGTGGGCGGCACCATCGGACCCGAGTCCGATCTGCTGGACGCGTCGATGTCGCCGTGCCGCCAGATCGTGCTGCAGCAGCCGATCCTGCACAACGACGACCTGTCGAAGCTGATCCACCTCAACGACACCGCCGGTTTCCCGCACTTCCGCAGCGTCGTCGTGCGCGGCGTGTACCCGGTCGCTGATGGCGGCGAGGGCCTGCGCAAGGCCCTGGACACGGTGCGCGAGAAGGTCTCCGAGGCCATTGCAGGCGGTGCCCGCATCATCGTGCTGTCGGACCGCGAGTCCAACGAGAAGTACGCGCCGATCCCGTCGCTGCTCCTCACCTCCGCGGTGCACCATCACCTGGTGCGTGAGAAGACGCGCACCAAGGTCGGCCTGATCGTCGAGTCCGGTGACGCCCGCGAGGTCCACCACATGGCGGCGCTGCTCGGCTTCGGTGCCGCGGCGGTCAACCCCTACATGGCGTTCGAGACGATCGACGAGCTGATGCAGAGCAACCAGCTGCCGGGTCTGACGCTCGACAAGGCCGTCGCGAACTACATCAAGGCCGCCGGCAAGGGCGTGCTGAAGGTGATGTCGAAGATGGGCATCTCGACGCTCGCGTCGTACACCGGTGCACAGCTGTTCCAGGTCATCGGCCTGTCGCAGGAGCTCGTCGACGAGTACTTCACCGGCCTGCACTCCAACCTCGACGGCATCGGACTGGACGAGATCGCCGCGGATGTCGCTGCGCGCCATGCCAATGCGTACCTCGACCGCCCCGAGCTGCGGGCGCACCGCGAGCTCGAGGTGGGCGGCGAGTACCAGTGGCGCCGTGAGGGCGAGTACCACCTGTTCAACCCGGACACGGTGTTCAAGCTCCAGCACGCCACCAAGACCGGTCAGTACCAGGTCTTCAAGGAGTACACGAAGCTCGTCGACGACCAGTCGGAGCGCCTGGCGTCGCTGCGCGGCCTGTTCAAGTTCAAGACCGGTCTGCGCGAGCCCATTTCGATCGACGAGGTGGAGCCGGCCAGCGAGATCGTCAAGCGCTTCTCGACCGGTGCGATGAGCTACGGCTCGATCTCCGCGGAGGCGCACGAGACCCTCGCGATCGCGATGAACCGTCTCGGTGGCCGCTCGAATTCCGGTGAGGGCGGCGAGCATCCGTCGCGCTTCACGCCGGACGAGAACGGTGACTGGCGTCGGTCGGCGATCAAGCAGGTCGCGTCGGGTCGCTTCGGTGTCACGTCGCACTACCTGAGCAACTGCACCGACATCCAGATCAAGATGGCGCAGGGCGCCAAGCCCGGTGAGGGTGGCCAGTTGCCGCCGCACAAGGTGTACCCGTGGGTCGCCGAGGTGCGTGGCTCCACCCCGGGCGTCGGCCTCATCTCGCCGCCGCCGCACCACGACATCTACTCGATCGAGGATCTGGCCCAGCTGATCCACGACCTCAAGAACGCGAACCCGCAGGCGCGGATTCACGTCAAGCTGGTCTCGGAGATCGGTGTCGGTACCGTCGCCGCAGGTGTCTCGAAGGCGCACGCCGACGTCGTCCTGATCTCGGGCCACGACGGTGGCACGGGTGCGTCGCCGCTGACGTCGCTCAAGCACGCGGGTGCGCCGTGGGAGCTCGGCCTGGCCGAGACCCAGCAGACGCTGCTGCTCAACGGCCTGCGCGACCGCATCGTGGTCCAGGTCGACGGTCAGATGAAGACCGGCCGCGACGTCATGATCGCGACGCTGCTCGGCGGCGAGGAGTTCGGTTTCGCGACCGCGCCGCTGGTGGTCTCGGGCTGCATCATGATGCGCGTGTGCCACCTCGACACCTGCCCGGTGGGTGTGGCGACGCAGAACCCGGTGCTGCGCAAGCGTTTCGCGGGCAAGCCCGAGTTCGTCGAGAACTTCTTCATGTTCATCGCCGAGGAGGTGCGTGAGCTGCTCGCCGAGCTGGGCTTCCGCACCCTGCAGGAGGCGGTCGGCCAGGTCGACGTCCTCGACACCACGGCGGCGCTCGAGCACTGGAAGGCGTCCAAGCTGGACCTGTCGCCGATCCTGCACAAGGTCGAGTCCGCGTTCGCGGACCAGGACCTGTACTGCTCGGGCACGCAGGAGCACGGCCTGGAGAAGGCGCTCGACCAGCAGCTGATCGAGCAGGCCCGCCCGGCCCTCGACAAGGGTGAGGCCGTCGCGTTCGCGTCGGAGATCACCAACGTCAACCGCACAGTCGGCACCATGCTCGGTCACGAGCTGACCAAGGCCTATGGTGCGGAAGGCCTGCCGGACAACACGATCGACATCACGTTCACGGGTTCGGCCGGCAACAGCTTCGGCGCGTTCGTGCCCAAGGGCATGACGCTGCGGCTGCAGGGCGACGCCAACGACTTCGTCGGCAAGGGCCTGTCCGGTGGACGCATCGTCGTCCGCCCGCCGCTGCAGACGGCCGACAGCTTCGTGCCCGAGGACAACATCATCGGCGGCAACGTGATCCTGTTCGGTGCCACCACGGGCGAGGCCCTCATCCGCGGCATCGTCGGCGAGCGTTTCGCCGTCCGCAACTCCGGCGCCACCGCTGTCGTCGAGGGTGTGGGCGATCATGCCTGCGAGTACATGACCGGCGGCAAGGTGGTCATCCTCGGCAAGACCGGGCGTAACTTCGGCGCCGGCATGTCCGGTGGCGTGGCGTACATCTTCAACCCGGACCGTGATTTCGGGACCAACCTCAACACCGAGTTGGTCGATCTCGAGGACCTCAGCGTCGAGGATCTCGAATGGCTGCACGGCGCCATCGAGCGCCACCGTGACGAGACCGGATCCGAGGTTGCGGCCCGGATCCTCGCCGACTGGTCGCACCAGAAGGCACATTTCGCGAAGGTGATGCCGCGCGACTACAAGAAGGTCCTCGTCGCTATCGAGACCGCGAAGAAGAACGGAACGAACGTGGACGACGCAATCATGGAGGCAGCTCGTGGGTGATCCGAACGGCTTTCTGAAGCACACGTCGCGCGAGCTGCCCATCCGCCGTCCGGTGCCGCTGCGCCTGATGGACTGGAAGGAGGTGTACGAGGATTTCTCCTCCGACACCCTCAAGACCCAGGCCAGCCGGTGCATGGACTGCGGTATCCCGTTCTGCCACAACGGTTGCCCCCTCGGAAACCTGATTCCCGAGTGGAACGACCTGATCCACAAGGATCGGTGGCGCGAGGGTATCGACCGGCTGCACGCGACCAACAACTTCCCGGAGTTCACCGGTCGGCTGTGCCCGGCACCGTGTGAGGCGTCGTGCGTGCTCGGCATCAACCAGGACGCGGTGACCATCAAGCAGGTCGAGGTCGAGATCATCGACCGCGCCTTCGACGAGGGCTGGGTCCAGCCGGTGCGCGCGTCGCACATCACCGGCAAGAAGGTGGCCGTCGTAGGCTCCGGCCCGGCGGGTCTGGCTGCCGCGCAGCAGCTCACGCGGGCCGGCCACTCGGTGACGGTGTTCGAGCGTGAGGACCGTATCGGCGGCCTGCTGCGCTACGGCATCCCCGAGTTCAAGATGGAGAAGCGCCACATCGACCGCCGTCTGGCACAGATGGAGGCCGAGGGCACGGTGTTCCGCACCGGCGTCAACGTCGGTGTCGACATCACCGCCGAGCAGCTGCGCGAGCAGTTCGACGCGGTGGTCCTCGCCGGCGGTGCCACCGAGGCGCGCGACCTGCCGATCCCGGGCCGCGAGCTCGACGGCATCCATCAGGCGATGGAGTTCCTGCCGATCGCCAACCGTGTGCAGCTCGGTGACATGGCCGAGCCGACGATCACGGCGAAGGGCAAGAAGGTCGTCATCATCGGCGGCGGCGACACCGGTGCCGACTGCCTCGGCACCAGCCACCGTCAGGGCGCCGAGAGCGTGCACCAGTTCGAGATCATGCCGCGCCCGCCGGAGCAGCGTGCCGACTCCACACCGTGGCCGACGTACCCGCTGATGTACCGCGTGTCGTCCGCCCACGAGGAGGGTGGCGAGCGCGTGTTCTCGGTCAACACCGAGGAGTTCGTCGGAGTCGACGGCAAGGTGACCGCGCTCAAGGCGCACGAGGTCACGATGGTGAACGGCCGCTTCGAGAAGGTGGAGGGCTCGGACTTCGAGCTCGAGGCCGACATCGTGTTCCTCGCGATGGGCTTCGTCGGTCCCGAGAAGCCGGGCCTGCTCACCGATCTGGGTGTCGACCTCAACGAGCGCGGCAACGTCGCCCGCTCGTCGGAGTGGGCCACCAACGTCGACGGTGTGTTCGTCGCGGGCGACATGGGCCGCGGCCAGTCGCTCATCGTGTGGGCCATCGCCGAGGGCCGCTCCTGTGCGGCCGCGGTCGACAAGTTCCTCGAAGGATCGACGGCTCTGCCGACGCCGATCAGCACCACCAGCGCTCCGCAGCGCTGAGCGATCGGCGGGGATCAACGTCGCTCCCCGCCGATCGCCCTCCGAAGCCCGAAGGCCTCGTTCCACGCATCGCCTCGCGTGGGACGGGGCCTTCGCCCTTTTTCGATTCGAAACCAGCTCAGGCACAAGTGTTTTCTGGACGTTCGACCAGAAAACGCTTCTACAACGATCTTGCAACGGCTATGGTCTGCCGCATGTGATGCGTGACACATGACCGCCGAGTCGGGGGAAGGCGGACCTACCCGAGGAGGATCAGTGTTTTCGTCGAAACTTCGTAGAGCGGCCGGCCCGCTCGTGGCCTTGGCCAGCGCAGCCGCGCTGACCTTGGGCATGGTCGGGACGGCAGGTGCCGATCCCACAGGGCCGCCACCGTCGGCGACGTCAGGTGACCAGACGGCCGACAATCTCGGTTGGAAGACCGAGGTCGTCAGCGTCAACGGTGTCCCCGGCAACGTCGCCAACCCCGGCGACACGGTCACGTACCGCTCGAGTATCTGGGAAAACAGCCAGGTCGCCCTGAATCTGGGCCGCTACATCACCGCGATTCGCCACAAGGCGCCCGCAGGCTTCGAATACCAGAGCGCGACGACCTCTCTGGCCGGCACGATCACGAACGAGGGCGCCAACGGCGTCAAGGCCGCCTGCACCGGTGGCGGCTGCAGCTCGGTGCCGTTGCTCGGCACCAAGGGCTTCAAGATCATCGGTAGCACCGTCCTGAATTTCGACGTGACCTACAAGATCCCGACAAACTTCGCCTTCGGTGACTACAACAGCGCCTTCGTCTTCGACGTGTACTCCTTCAGCAGCCAGCAGGGCAGCAGCGCGGCTGGTGCCTTCGTGCGGGTCGAGGCCAAGCGCGACAACACGACGACGACCATCTCGGCGCCGCCCACCGCGAGCAAGGGCGGCGACACGACCCTGACGGCAACAGTCTCGCCGTCCAATGCGACGGGTACGGTGCAGTTCTTCGAGGGCGCGAACCCGATCGGTAATCCGGTCCCGGTCAGCGGCGGCACGGCCACGCTGACGCATGTGTTCACCGAGATGGGCACCGCGACCGTCTCCGCGAAGTACACCGCCACCGGTCTCTTCAACAGTTCCGAGTCCGGAACGACCCAGATCGAGGTCGGACCCGTGGCCACCACCACCGCGGTGACCGTTCCCGCCACCGCTGAGGCGGGCTCGACGGTGCCGCTCCAGGCCACCGTCACTCCGTCCGACGCGCAGGGCACCGTGCAGTTCGCGGTGAACGGCACCAACGTCGGTGGCCCGGTCCAGGTCACCGGGGGCACGGCGACACTGAACCACCGTTTCGACGACCCGGGCAACTTCCCGGTGACGGCGAGCTTCGTCGGCGGGTTCGGCTTCGCCGATTCGAACGGCGCGGCCCAGCAGATCGCCGTCTCCTACGGCGCCTGGCAGACCACCACCGTGGTCGTCGAGCCGGTGACCGCCGAGGCCGGTAGCCCGACCAACCTGATGGCCACCGTCCGCCCGATTCCGACCGGCGGTACCGTCACCTTCTCCGTCGACGGCACCGAGATCGGCTCGTCCGACGTGGGCACCGCCGACGGCGTCGCCGTGCTCGAGCACACCTTCGACACCGCCGGCTCCTACCAGGTCGTCGCCGCGTTCGCGGGCACCGAGGGCTTCTCCGCCTCCACTTCCGCGCCGTTCGCGGTCACGGTCGCCCCGACCGCGCCCGTGCTCACTGCCGTGAACGCGGACCTGAAGGTCCAGGGCCTGTCGGTGGTCGGCCAGACGATCACGCTCACCGTGGACGTCGCCCCTGCCGACGCGCAGGGCACCGTCCAGTTCTACAAGGGCACCGAGGCCATCGGCGCGCCGGTGCAGGTCGTCGACGGTAAGGCGACCATCACCACCACGCTCGATTCCGAGGGCACCCAGCTGCTCACCGCGAAGTTCGTCGGCGGTGAGGGCTTCCGCGACACCGTGTCGAATCCCGTGGTGCTGAACGTGACCGCCGCGCCGGAGCCGGGCACGGGCGAGGGAAGCTTGGGCTCGCTGAGCGGGCTGTTCACCGGATCGCTGGGGGGCTGACGAGATGAGTGCAGGAGGATCGATGAGTTCCAAGCTGTACCGCTTGATCACGCCGGTTGCGGTAGGCGCGACGGTCGTCGCGGGCGCGGGCGTCCTGGGTGTGGCGACCGCGTCCGCGGCGACGACGACCACACCGTTCAACAACGCGTGTCAGGCGACTCCGTCGTCGAGTCTGGCCGGTGGCCCTCAGACCCAGGTGCAGGCGGCGTCGGTGACGGTCGACGCACCCGAAACCGTCGCGCCCGGTGAGGAGTTCGTGGTGACGATCTCGCCGCCGCCGATCTCCGTGCCGAACGATCTCGGTTCCGGTGCGAGCCTGTCGAACATCTCGCGACTGAAGATCGACGTCGCGATGCCGGAGAACGCACAGTTCGTCGGCGCCGAGGTGGTGGCGGGGACGGCATCGGGCATCACGGGTGTCGCGCCCAACGTCATCGTCGTGAACGAGAGCGGGAATCCGGACCCGAACGGGCAGATCATCCGGTTGTCCGGGAACAACGAGACGATCGGCAACGGACCGAAGTCCTCGAAGAGTTCCGAGGGCGGTATCAAGGCGAATGCGTCGGGCAGCACCACGTCCTTCCAGTTGCCCCAGGTCAAGGCCACGCTCAAGGCGGGCGCGGCCGGCGAGATCTCGATGAAGCTGCGCACCGCCGGAAGCGCCGGTCAGTTCGGCAACGACGCGAACTTCCTGACCTTCCTGCCCCGAGCCAGCGCACCGATCGTCGGCACCGTCTGGGCTCCCACCCAGTGCTCGCCGCGCGACACCGCGACCGGCCCGCTCAACGCGGGGTCCGGTCCGCTGGCCACCATCCAGATCCAGCGGCAGGCGGTCGCGACCGTCACCTACCTGGACGGGCCCAGCGCGGTGACCAACGGCGGCGAGTTCACGCTCAACGCCACGGTCGTGCCGACTCCGGAAAGCGGGCAGGTGCAGTTCACCCGTGACGGCGAGGATGTCGGCGCGCCGGTCGACGTGGTGAACGGCAAGGCATCGCTCACCCAGTCGATCGACACTGACGGGGCCTACACCTACGAGGCGAAGTTCCTGGGCGCGGAGTTCTTCAACCCGTCTGGGGCCTCGAAGACGGTGACGGTGACCTCGCAGGACATCCAGACCACCACGTCGGTCACCGGACCGGATCACGACGCCTACCGCGACCAGCCGGTGAACCTCACCGCCAAGGTCGAGCCGGGCGTCTCCGGCGGCACGGTGACCTTCGAGGTCGACGGCACCGCTGTCGGTACCGCCGACGTCATGGATGACGGTGCCGCGGTCCTCGCGCACACCTTCACCGCCAACGGCACGCATCGGGTGATCGCCCGCTACTCGGGCACCGACGGGGTCTCGCCGTCGGTCTCGCTGCAGTACCCGGTCAGCGTCACCGAGGCGCCGGCCGCCGACGTGGCGACCACGATCACCGTCGATCCGGTCGCGTCGACCGCCAAGGGCTCGCCGGTGACACTCACCGCACGCCTCGATCCGGCCGACGCGCGTGGCACGGTGCAGTTCAAGCTCGGCGACGCACTGCTGGGTGGGCCGGTTCGGGTGGACGCGAACGGCGTCGCGACGCTGACGACGTTCTTCCAGAACCCGGGTGACTTCGTCGTCACCGCCGAGTTCACCGCCGACGCCGGGTTCATCGACTCGTCGGCGAACCCGGTGAATGTCACCGTGACCGGTGATCCGGACACCATTCCGGGTGACGGCGCGGGAAGTCTCGGCAGCCTGTCCGGGCTGTTCGGTAGCCTGGGCGGCTGATTCGAACGCAGCGGTGGGTTCTCTCGAGATCGTCGAGGGAGCCCACCGCTCTTTCGTGTTCCGGGCGCGACCGTCGACCTCCCGCTCGTCGCCCGGACGAACACCTCCGCATTCCGGTGCTGCTCCGGTAACGTGCGTTTACCGATCGTGCATCGTCTCGACATGTAGTCCCGCCAGGATCGACGTGTCGCGTCACCCGCAGGCGTAGTCACGGGAGGGGACGTCACGGCACGTGGTCATGGGGAAGTGACCACCTGGATCGAGTGAGTGGGGTGCGGTGTTGATGCGTGTGAAGAAGTCGCTGGCCGTGCTTGGTGCATGTGTCGCAACTGTTTTCGGTTCCGTGGTCGCGGTGGGGGCAGGTACGGCCCAGGCTGCACCTGCGTGCCCGAACCTGCAGGTCGTCGCGATTCCCGGTACGTGGGAGACCACGTCCGATCCGGGGGCTCACCGCGGACCCGGCATGCTGGGCGCGGTGACCGGCGGGCTGCCCGCCTCGGTCGGTGTCGACTACGTGACCTATGCGGCGACGGCGTTCCCGTGGGAAACCGAGGTCTACGGCGCATCCAAGCGCCAGGCCGTCGACAGCGCGCGCGGGATCATCGCGGACGTCGCGCAGCGGTGCGGCAACACGAACTTCGCACTCGTCGGATACAGCCAGGGAGCGGACGCCGCCGGCGATCTCGCCGCGGAGATCGGTACCGGTCTCGGCGTGGTGCCGCCGTCGCGAATCGCGGCGGTGGGTCTGCTGTCCGATCCGCGCCGGTCGGAGTCGGACACGCTGGTGGGTCCGTGGGTGGTCGGAAACGGCGCCGGCGGACCACGTGTCGGTGGCTTCGGCCTCGTCACCCCGCAGACCCGCACCTTCTGCGCGGTCGGCGACCTCTACTGCTCCACGCCGAAGGACGACTTCGTCACGCGCATGGCCGGTTTCCTGGCGCAGAACTCGTCGCCCGAGGCGCCGATGACCGGGCGCTACGTGCAGGAGGCGATGGCGATCGTGCAGGACCTCATGGCCGCCGGCGGCATGCCGACCCTGCAGGCGCAGTCGTCCGACACCGCCAACGAGGACCGAGTCGACAAGCTCGACCGGTTCTACCGTTCGCAGGTCCACCAGGACTACGTGACGTACGTCGTCGACCCCTCGGGTGCGACGGCGACGTCGTGGCTCGCGAACTGGCTGCGTTCCAAGGCCTGACGCCGTCGCCGGCCACCGGCGGTCAGCAGTACGTCGCCTCGGCGGTGGACACGTAGATCTCGGCGATCCGGGTCGCGGACATCGGCAGGAATCGTGCGTAAGCCTCTCCGACGGAGTCGAATTCGGCGAGCACGCTCGCCCGGGAATCGCCGCGAGCGAGGGCTTCGCACGTGCCCTGCGCGTACAGCACCTCCGCCGCGTCCATGCCGGTCGGCGGGATACCGGCCACCCGCAACGCCGCGAGGTAGCGCTGCCCGCGCTCGCCGGAGTCGGCCACGATCTGCTCCGGGGAGCGGGCGTCCCGCGGCCCGGCCGTGGACGCCGGGCGGAGCGGAACCGGCGGGGGCATGGTCGTCACCGGTGGCGGCGGTGCGGCCGTGGTGGTGGGTGGGTCTGCGGGAGTCGATGTTTCGGCCGCAGGCGCAGCCGCCGGTGTGGCACCCGCGGTGGACGTCACGGGCTCCGGTGGGTTCGTCGTGGGCTGAGCGGACTCTCTCGCGGCCTCGTGCGTCGGGGGCGCGGTCTCGGAATCCTGGCCTCCACATGCGGTGAGGAGCAGGGCTCCGGCCACTGCGACGACGGCAGTAACTGCACGTGTGCTCGTCATGGTGGAACAGTGTGGCACGTTGAACTACCGACCGGTAGATCCTCGAGCTTCGGATTGTCGAAAGTCTCGAATTTCCTATTCTTCGGCTTCGCTCCGTGGTATAAAACACCTCATCTGTTACCTGCCGTAACAGTGGAACTTGCGCCGAACTGGTACTCGAACGTATTGAGGCAGAGTCTCTTTCGAGTTCCGGTTCCCGTGCTGTGGGCGTCGTCGGCGCTCCGCAGCAGTTCGATTCACCGTGGTCTGCGGCGAGTGAGCGCTCGCCGCTGTTCGTCCGGCTCCGCGACCCGAATGCGGTCGCGTACATCGAGGTTTCGGTAACTGAGGAGAACGCGTGAAGAACGATTCGAACAGGTGGTGGCGACTCTCGAGCAGGCGCGTCGCGGTGGTCGGAGGCGCCGTCGGCGCGTCGATGGCCCTGCTCGCACCGGTCGTGTCGGCCGCACCGGGCACCAACGTCGTCCCCGGTGGCGGGGTCTGCGACCCCGTTCTGACCCAGGGCTGTCTGTCGGTGGTGGTCAACAGTGGCACCTTCGCCAACAACGGTTTCAACCTGCCGATCGGGGACGGTGACATGATCATCGCCGGCAACCTGAGCGACGATGCGTTCCTGCCCCGCGACGACGGCAGCAACGGCGTGTACAGCAAGCCGATGACGGTGCCCGGCGGCGTGCTCGGCGTCGATCTTCCGTTCGACAACCTGTTCGGCCTCGCGGCGGTGACCGCGACGGTCGAGGCGGTGTCACCGCCGGTGTTCAACGGCATCATCACCGATTTCGACATGACCATGCCGGTGCGGATGAAGATCGACAACCCGTTCCTCGGCGACAAGTGCTACATCGGTACGGAGTCCGATCCGGTGGTGTTCAACCTGCACAAGTCGAATCCGATCGACGATCAGCCGGTGTACGTCTACGAGGATCCGTGGCCCGCGGAGACCGTTGCGGCGAGCAATGTCCAGAACACGGGTACGGACTTCGCGCTGCCCGGTGCCACGGGATGCGGCCCCTTCGGGATCCTCGACCCCATCGTCGACTGGCGGGCCAAGGTTCCCAACGACACGGGCACCTCGCTGACCACGGTCTCGACCGGATTCCTGTTCCCGGCCGCCACCGGCGGGACCGATCCGCTCGACGGTACGGGCGGCGATACGGGCTCCGCTGGTTCGAGCGGTTCGAGCGGTTCGAGCGGCTCGGCCGGCTCGGGCGACGGTGGCTCAGGTGGTTCGACGGGCTCAGGTGGTTCGACGGGCTCGGGCGGTTCGACGGGCTCGGGCGGCTCCAGCGGGAGCTGATCCCCGACCTGCGAGTGAGGCGTCCTGCCGGGCCGATGGGGCCCGGCAGGACGCGACGCCGGTCAGCGCAGCCCGTGGAAGCGCGCCGTCATCTTCTCGGTGAGCGCCCGCGGCGCGAGCCGGCGGACGGTGAACACGAGCGGCGCCATGTTCCCGACGGCATAGAGCGGTTTGGGCTTGTCCGCTTCGATGGCCTTCACCACCAGGTCGGCGACGGCCGACGCCTTGATGCCGCGATCCTCGTTGCGCTGCATCGCCTTCGACACCGTGGTGTAGTCGCCGGTGTACGGCGAGTCGTCGGCGATGTATCGCGTGCGACGGTCGCCGATGCCGGTGGCGATGGTGCCGGGTTCGACGGTGGTGAGCCACACACCGAACGGGCTCAGCTCGCGTCGGGCGGCCGATGCGAAACCCTTCAGTGCGCACTTGGCGGCGACGTACGACGACCGGAACGCGAGCGGGAAGCTCGCGAGCATCGACCCCACCATCACCACGCGGCCGTAGCCGCGCTCGCGCATGCCCGGCAGCAGCAGCTGCGTCAGCTGCACCGCGCCCAGCACGTTCACCTGGAACAGCCGGTCGATCGCGTCGAGCGGCAACTCCTCGAGCGGCCCCATCTGACTCTCGCCGGCATTGTTGACCAGGACATCGACACCACCGCCGGCGCCGGCCGCCCGCGCGCACGCCTCGATGCTTGCCCGGTCCGCGAGGTCGAGCGCCACGTACTCGACACCCGGAACCCGCGAATCGTCCGGCAGGGCAGCGGGATCACGGGTGGTGCCGAGAACGCGGTAGCCGCGCGCGACCAGCTCGCGGGCCACCGCGAGGCCGATGCCAGACGACGCCCCGGTCACCAGCGCGGTGCGGATCATCCGAGGCTCCGGCCCAGCGCGCGTCCGGCGGCGCGTCCGGAGAAGATGCAGCCGCCGAGGAAGGTGCCCTCGAGCGCGTTGTAGCCGTGGACGCCGCCGCCGCCGAACCCGGCGACCTCACCGGCCGCGTACAGGCCGTCGAAGACGCTGCCGTCGGGCCGGATCACCTGCGAGTCCAGGTTGGTCTCGAGTCCGCCGAGGGTCTTGCGGGTGAGCAGGTTCAGTCGCACCGCGATCAGCGGCCCGTGCGCGGGATCGAGCAGCCGGTGCGGCTTGGCGACGCGGATGGCCTTGTCCGGGAGATAGGTTCGCGCATTGCGAATGGCCATCACCTGCATGTCCTTGGAGTAGGTGTTGTCCATCTCCCGGTCGCGCGCCACGATTTCGCGCTCCACCTGGTGGTAGTCCAGCTTCGCGTCGGGGGTGAGTGCGTTCATGCCGTCGACCAGGTCGGGCAGGTTGTCGCGGACCACGAAGTCCACGCCGTGCTGCTTGAACGCCTCCACCGGCCCCGGTGCGCCCTTCTTCACGCGTCCGAGGAGGAGTTTCATGTCCTTGCCGGTGAGGTCGGGGTTCTGTTCGGACCCCGAGAGCGCGAACTCCTTCTCGATGATCGACTGCGTGAGGACGAACCACGTGTGGTCGTGCCCGGTGCCCAGGATGTGCTTCAGCGTCGCGAGAGTGTCGAAGCCGGGGAACAGCGGGACCGGCAGGCGCTTGCCGGTGGCGTCGAGCCACAGCGACGACGGACCGGGAATGATGCGGATCGCGTGGTCGGGCCAGATCGGATCCCAGTTGACGATGCCCTCGGTGTAGTGCCACATGCGATCCCGGTTGACGATGTTGCCGCCGGCGCTCTCGGTGATCTCGAGCATGCGGCCGTCAACGTGCGCGGGCACACCGGTGATCATGCGTTCCGGTACGCGGCCGAGTCGGTCGACGGGCCAGTTCTTGCGCACCAGTTCGGGATTGCCGCCGATACCGCCCGACGTCACGACCACGGCCTGTGCCCGGAGTTCGAATTCGCCCGCGGGCGTGCGCGACGACTTCACGCCGCGCGGTTCGATGGACGGCTCGAGCACGGTGCCGCGCACGCCGACGGCGGCACCGTTCTCCACGATCAACTCGTCCACCTGGTGCCGGTAGCGGAAGGTGACCTGGCCGCGGCGCGCGGCATCGAGCACCGGTTCGCGGAACACCCGCACCACCTCGGGGCCGGTGCCCCACGTGATGTGGAAGCGGGGCACCGAGTTCCCGTGCCCGGACGCGAGTCCGCCGCCGCGCTCGGCCCAGCCGACGTTCGGCATCACGCGCAGTCCGAGGTCGTGCAGGTAGGCGCGTTTCTCGCCGGCCGCGAAGTCGACGTACGCCTCGGCCCACTGTCGGGGCCAGTGGTCCTCGCGGTCGCGGTCGAATCCGGCGCTGCCGAGCCAGTCCTGCAGGGCCAGTTCGCGGGAGTCCTTGATGCCCATGCGGCGCTGCTCGGGGCTGTCGACGAGGAACAGTCCGCCGAGCGACCAGAAGGCCTGACCGCCAAGGTTTTCCACGTTCTCCTGGTCGACGACGAGCACCTTGCGGCCCGCCTTGACCAGTTCGTGGGTGGCGACCAGACCCGCCAGTCCCGCTCCGACGACGATGACGTCGGCTTGTTCTGCCACGGCCTATCTCCTGTCCGTATCGGTGCTGCTGTAACTGCTGACGACGGTGACGAACAGGCGCTGACGCGACTGCCGGACCGCCTCGTTCTCGGGTTCCATCAGGACCTGCACCGCGGTGCCGTCGTGGATGGCGACCAGCGCCCGGCCGAGCGCCTCGCGGTCGGTGACGCGTCGTCCGGCAGTGGCGAGGGCGTCCTCGACGATCGGCATGATCGTGTGCAGGATGGCGTCTTCGCGCGCGGCCATGACCCGCTTGAGGACGGGGTTGCGCAGCGCGTGGGCGGTGAACTCCGCGGTGATCCGGTACCAGGCGTCGTCGACGGGGATGGCCGCGAGGACGCGGTCGACGGCGGTCTCGAGCGTCAGCGACGCGGGCCGGGCAGCGGCGTCGGCGAGGGCGGTGCGGATGCCGTCGAGCATGAGCGCCGAGCGCTGCTCCCACATCGCGAGGAACAGCTCGTCCAGTGAGGTGAAGTTCGAGTAGAAGGCGCCGCGCGTGTACCCGGCGCGCTCGCACACGTGCTCGACGGTGGAGCGGCCGAAGCCCTCCTCGGCGAACACCTCGCCCGCGGCGTCGAGCAGGCGCTGGCGGGTCTCGGCGCGGCGTTTGGTGACCCGCTTGGGGCGCGGCACGTCGGTCGCCAGGTCGGACATCTGCACTGGTCATCCCTGCTTTCCGGTGACCGGGAACCTGTTCGATACAAAACTGTATCCGATGGGGCGCGCGTAGGGTCGGAATTGTGCAGGTCTGGTACGTGAGTTACGGATCGAACATGTCGCAGGCCCGGCTGGACTGCTACCTGCGCGGCGGATGTCCCGCGGGGGGTGTGCGCACGTACACCGGGGCGCGGGATCCGTGCGCGCCCGCGGCCCGGATCCCCGTCCGACTGCCCGGCACGGTCTACTTCGCCGGCGAGTCCTGGGTGTGGGGTGGGGGCCGGGCGTTCTACGACCCCCGTCTGCCTGGTGCCACCGCCGCATGCGGCTATCTATTGACCGGTGAACAGTTCGACGACATCCTCGCGCAGGAACCGTCGTGCTACGACCGGGTCCTCGACGTCGGCATGCTGGGCGGCGCGCCGATGCGCACTTTCACGTCGGTCGTCGGGCGCGGTGACGTCGCCGGGGCCGAGCCGTCGGCCGCATACCTCGCCACGATGACGACGGGACTTCGTGAGGTGTTCGGCTGGAGTTCCGAACGGTCCCATGCGTATCTCCGGCAATTGCGGCACTGACCGGGGTACGGTCGGGAGGCCGAACGCTGTGTCGGCGCTCACAGAAAAGGAAATCGATGTCGAATCTGCATGTCGTGGCGACCATTCCGGCCAAACCCGGATCCGAGAACACGGTCCGTGCCGCGCTCACCGCGCTGGTGGAGGCCAGTCGCAAGGAGGACGGTTGCGTGTCCTACGACCTGTACGAGTCGACGACGGCCGCGGGCACGTTCGTGACTGTCGAGGTGTGGACCGACCAGCACGCCCTCGACGCGCACATGAAGTCCCCGCACATGCGTGAGGCGGCAACCTCCTTCGGCGCGTACCTCGCCGCGGCACCGGGTATCCACCCGCTGCGCCCCATCGCCTGATCTCCTTCTCCCGTTTTGCGCACTTATCGGTCTCGTCCGGGCTCTGGAGCACCGATAAGTGCGCACAACGCGTTTCACGTGGAACCGGGCACGCCGTGGAGGTCCCGCCACGTCCGGTCGTTCAACACCGTCGCGGCGACGAGCACCATCCACCCGCTCATCGACAGCAGTTCGACGCGCTGCGCGAAGCCGAGCCAGGCGTGGCTGCCGGACGGGTCGTCGACGCCCACGAGCATCCACAGCGTGCCGATCAGGAACAGCACCACCACGGTGAGGCCGCACCACCACATCGCCCGCGGCGCGCGGTACACGAAGATTGCGATGATGAACGCGACCGCCGAGACCACCGCGGCCGTCACCGAGACGGTGCTCGTGAGCGCGTGCCACTGATGCGTGAGCGGTATCTGCGCCGCCTCGCAGGCTTGCTTGGAACACCGCAGGGGCAGACGCGAATCGGCGATCGTCCCGACCGCAAACACCCCGAGCGCGAGCCAGCCGACGGTGGTGAGGAACCGTCGCGGTGTCACGGTCAGACCCAGCACGGCGGCCACCGTCAGCGTGATACCGGTCAGCAGGTCGCCGCTGCGGTAGAGGATCCCGTGTTCCTGGTCCGTCGCCGCGAGTTGGCTCGCGAAGCCCTCGAACGGGTTCCCGCTCGGGTTCAGGAAGAACGCCAGTACCCACGACGAGTACAGCACCGCACCAGCGATCAGCAGTCCGGCGAGCGTGTAGCGACGCACCGCCGCCGCCGCCGCCGCCGTCGTCGTTGTTGTTGCTGCCGTCGTCGCCGACGTCACCGGCACGGCGTCCTCAGGCATGTCCGCTGCGGGGCTTGGCGAACGGGAAGGCGAGGGACTCGCGGATGCTGCCGCCGGTGATCAGCATGACGACGCGGTCGACGCCCATCCCGAGCCCACCGGTGGGCGGCATCGCGTGCTCGAGGGCCTGCAGGAAGTCCTCGTCGAGTTCCATCGCCTCGGCATCGCCGCCGGCCGCGAGCAGCGACTGCTCGGTGAGCCGGCGACGCTGGTCGATCGGGTCCGTCAGCTCGCTGTAGGCGGTGCCCAGTTCCATGCCCCACGCCACCAGGTCCCACTTCGCGGCGACGCCGGGGATCGTCGGGTGCGGCCGGGTCAGCGGCGACATCGACGTCGGGAAGTTGGTGTAGAAGGTCGGGAACTCGGTCTGCCCCTCGACGAGGTGCTCGTACAGTTCCTGCGCGACGGCACCGGCATCCCAGGACTTGTTGTACTCGATGTCGTTGGCGTCGCACAGCTTCCACAGATCCTCGAGCGACGTCTCGGGCGTGACCTCGACGCCGAGCTTCTCGGCGATCGCGCCGTGCATCGTCTTGACGGGCCACTCGCCGGAGATGTCGACAGGGACGAGTCCGCCGTCCGGTCCGGGTCGCATGATCGTCTGGCTGCCGTGTGCGGCGACGGCCGCGTTCTGGATCAGCTCGCGGCACACCACCATCATGCGTTCGTAGTCGCTGTGCGCCTCGTATGCCTCGAGAATCGTGAACTCCGGGTTGTGCTTGAAGTCGACGCCCTCGTTGCGGAACACGCGCCCGATCTCGAACACCTTCTCCATGCCGGCCACGCACAGGCGCTTGAGGAACAGCTCCGGCGCGATCCGCAGGTACAGGTCCAGGTCGTACGCGTTGATGTGGGTCACGAACGGGGCCGCGTTGGCGCCGCCGTGGATGCGCTGCAGGATCGGCGTCTCCACCTCCAGGTAGTCCCGGCCGGACAGCGTGTCGCGCAACGACTTCACGATTGCGGTGCGCGCCACCAGCAGCCGCCGCGACTCCGGATTGATCGCCAGGTCGACGTAGCGCTGGCGCACCCTGGTCTCGGCGTCGGTCAGGCCCTTCCACTTGTCCGGCAGCGGGTGCAGGCACTTGCCGTTCATCCGCCAGTCCGTCGCCAGCAGCGACAGCTCGCCCTTGCGGCTGCGTCCGATGGTGCCGCTGACCTCCATGAGGTCGCCCAGGTCGAAGGCGGTGGAGAACTCGTCGAGGCGGTCGCCGACGGTGGTGCGCTCGATGAGCACCTGAAGGTCGCCGGACCAGTCCCGCAGGACCGCGAACGCGACACCGCCGTACGTGCGGATCCGCAACAGCCGTCCCGCGATACGCACGCGCGTGCCCTCGGGCGACGCGGCCGCGGCGGCGACGGTGTGGGTCGGGGGATAGGCGACAGGGTAGGCGTCGGTGCCCTCGTCGGTGAGGCGCGCGAGCTTGTCCATCCGCACCCGCACCTGCTCGGGGCGGCGCGGACCCGACAGCGCCGACGCGGCCGACGCGGTCTCCGAGGCCGCGCTCGCGGGGACGGCGTCGGGGGCGCTGCCGTCGGCGTGCAGGACGCCGGAGATCGCGAGCGCCTCCGGCACCGCCGTGTGCGTGCCGGTGTGGGTGGCGGCCTTGGCTCGACGCCCGAATGTGGGGAGCGTCAGGAAGCCCTCGGCGACCGCCGACGCGATGCCCACGCGGGGCAGGTGCCGGTTGTCGTCGAAGCACAGGTAGCGCGGCGCCCACTCCGGTTGGTACTTCACGTTGGAGCGGTACAGCGCCTCGAGCTGCCACCAGCGGGAGAAGAACAGCAGCATCGACCGCCATATCCGCAGGATCGGGCCGGCGCCGATGCGCGCGCCCTCCTCGAAGGTGGACCGGAACACCGCGAAGTTCAGCGACACCCGGACGACGCCGAACTCGTCGGCGCGAGCCGCGAGTTCGGTGACCATGAACTCGACGACGCCGTTGGGGGCGTACGGGTTCCGACGCATCAGATCCAGCGAGACGCCGTTGGGCCCCCACGGCACGAGGGAGAGCATCCCGAGCACACCCCCGTCGTCGCCGACGGCCTCCACCAGCAGGCAATCACCGTCGAGTGGGTCGCCGAGCCGGCCGAGAGCCATCGAGAACCCGCGTTCGCTCTCGGTGTCCCGCCAGTTGTCGGCGCGCGAGATGACGCCGGCCATCTCCTGTGGCGGGATGTCGCGGTGGCGGCGGATCCGAGCGGTCACCCCCTGCTTGCGGATCCGGTGGACGGCCTGCCGTACCTGCCGCATCTCGCGCCCGTTCAGCGTGAAGTCGCGGGTCTCGAGGATCGCCTCGTCGCCCAGTTGCAGCACCGACAGCCCGCCCCTCTGGTAGGCGGTGGCGCCGGCCTCGCTCGCGCCCATCACCGCGGGTGCCCATCCGTACTGAGAGCAGAGCGCGAGCCACGCATCCACGGCGTGCGGCCACGCCTCCGGGTTGCCGATCGGGTCACCGCTGGCCAGACACACACCGATCTCGACGCGGTACGTCACCGCGGCCTTGCCGCTGGGCGCGAACACGACCGCCTTGTCGCGACGCGTCGCGAAGTAGCCGAGCGAGTCGCCGCCGCCGAAACCGTCGAGCAGTCCGCGCAGCGCGGACTCGTCGTTACCGGTCAACGCGTTCGACGCCCGCTGCGACCGGAACAGCACGATCACCGCGGCCAGCAGCGCGAGCGCGCCGAACAGACCCAGCACGGTGTTCACGAACGCGTGTGGATGCCCGTCGAACTGCTCGTTCTCGACCAGGGACAGGGCCGTGACGCGGTTGAGCGCCCACAGGAACCGCTCGCTCCGCGGCAGCGTGCCCGGGAACATCTCGACGAGGCCCCAGCCGAGCAGGGTGCCGATGGCGAGTCCGGCGAGCAGGACGCCGAGCGCCTTCCAGCCCGCGCCGCGCCGTACGCGCGTGTAGAACTCCTTGCGGGCCGCGATCAGGACGCCGATGACCGCGAGATGGACCACGCAGGCCACCGCGGCGCTGACGTTTCTGTCGATCGCCGCCTCGAGTGCGTTGCCGATCGCGAACAGCGCCATGTAGATGGTCAGCAGCCACCAGGCGATCCGTTTGCGGCTGGCCAGGGCAGCAGCCACCAGGCCCACGACCACCGCCCACGACAGGCTCGTGTCAGGGGCGTCGAAGTAGTAGTTGTTGATGTACACCCGCGGTGTGTGGAGAAGGAACCGCAACGCGGGTGACAGGCTCCACAGGAAGACCAGCACGGAGTACACACCGAGAATCAGCCCCGCGATGTGCGGGACTTCGGCGAGGCGTCCGCGTTTCGGTGCGACCTGTGTTCCGCGTACTTCCCGCTTGTCCGCCGCGTCGACCGGGGTACCGGTGCTGGTAGCCATCAACGTCCTCTCAGTTGCCGCGTCGTGTCTTCCTCCAGTGTGAGGCGTTTCCGAGCTGTTTGGGCGTTGGGGGGAAGATGTAGTCATGTCTGACGCTGTGGACGAGGTGCCGATCCGTGACGAGACGATCCGGTTGGGTCAGTTCCTCAAACTCGCGAACCTCATCGAATCGGGTGCCGAGGCCAAGGGCGTCATCGCGGACGGGCTCGTGAGTGTCAACGGCGAGGTCGAGGAGCGGCGCGGCCGGCAGTTGCGCGACGGCGACGTCGTCGAGATCGGCGGCCTGGCGGCACGGGTGAGCGCCCCGACCGCCGACTGACGGGCCCCGTGCCCGCCCGGGCCGGCACACCGGTCACGGGCCGGCGCGGCGCGGCCCCGCCCTCGTGAACTCCGGCTGCGTGCCGGAGAGGAACGCGTCCAGGCCGATGTCCAGGTCGGGGTTGGGGGCGCCGGTCCAGTAGCGCTCGAGCTCGTCGTCGATCCCGCCCCGGGTGGCCGCGTCGATCATCTGCTTCGCGGCCCGCTGGGTGATCGACGACCGCGCCGCGATCGTCGCCGCCAGGGCCGACGCCCGGGCGTGGAGGCGGTGCCCGGGCACGACCTCGGCGACCAGGCCCACCCGCAGTGCGGTGCCGGCGTCGATCCGGTCCCCGGTGATCACGAGGCGTTTCGCCGTGGCCGGCCCGAGGGTGTGGACCAGTCGGGTGATCGTCCGCGCCGGGTAGATCACGCCGAGCTTCGCCGGTGTCACCGCGAACTCGGCGTTCTCGGCGGCCACGCGGATGTCGCACGCCAGGGCGAGCTGCGCGCCGCCGCCGATGCAGTATCCGGTGACGGCCGCGACCGTCGGCTTGGGGAACGCCGCGAGTGCCTCCTCCGCGTCGGTGACCCGTTCTTCCATGCGGACGCCGGACCTCCGCGCCGAGCGCAGCTCACGGATGTCCATCCCGGCACAGAAGTGCGGTCCGGAGCCGGTCACCACCACCACCGACACCGTCGGATCGTCCGCCAGCCGCGCGAGCCCGGTCGTCAACTCCCCGAGCATCTTTCCGGTGAGGGCGTTGTAGCGGCGGGGATGGTCGATCGTGACGACCGCGACGTGCTCCTCGACGGCGATCCGGATCCGGCCGGGATCGGCGGGCGTGCTCACCGTCCCGCCCGGTAGTCCTCGACGAGAAGCTTTTTCTGCACCTTGCCCATCGCGTTCCGGGGCAGGACGTCCACGGCGCGGATCTCACGGGGACGTTTGTGGATCGACAGGGTCTGCGCGACGAAGTTCGAGAGTTCGCGGTGATCGCGGCAGTCGCCGACGATGTAGGCGACGATCCGCTGCCCGAGATCGTCGTCCGGCACGCCGACGACCGCGGCCTCGCGGACGTCGGGGTGGTTCAGCAGCGCCTGCTCCACCTCGCCGGCACCGATCCGGTAGCCGCCCGATTTGATCATGTCGATCGACTCGCGTCCGACGATGCGGTGGAACCCCTGCTCGTCCACGACGGCGATGTCGCCGGTCTTGAACCACCCGTCGTCGGTCATCGATTCGGCGGTCTTCTCGAAGTTGCCCAGGTATCCGTCGAAGAGGGTCGGGCCCGCGATCTCCAACTGTCCGAGCGTTTCTCCGTCGTGCGGTACCGGGTTCCCGGACTGGTCGCGCAGCCGGGTCGCCACTCCCCGCAGGGGCAGTCCCACCCAGCCGGGGCGCCGCTCGCCGTCGAACCGGGTGCTCAGCGTGATGATGGTCTCGCTCATTCCGTAGCGTTCGATCGGCGCGGAACCGGTGAGTGCGGTGAGGCGCTCGAAGACGGGCACCGGCAGGGGAGCGCTGCCCGAGACGAGGAGCCGCGCGGAGCCGAGAGCGCGGGCGACCGCCTCGTCGGCACACACGCGGGACCACACGGTGGGGACGCCGAAGTACAGCGAACCACCCGCTGCCGCATACGCATCCGGTGTGGGGCGCACGGTGTGCACGAGCGGGGAGCCGTGTCGGAGCGCGCCCACGACACCGAGGATGAGTCCGTGCACGTGGAACAGGGGGAGCCCGTGTACGAGGGTGTCGTCCGCATTCCAGTTCCACGCGTCGGCCAGCCCGTCCAGTCCTGCGGCCACTGCCGCCCGGGAGAGCACGACGCCCTTGGGGGTCCCGGTGGTGCCCGAGGTGTACATGATCATCGCGGTGGTGCCGAGTTCGGGCTCGGGGTGGGTCGATCCCGAACGTGCCCGTGGGTCGACCAGGACGGAGGGGAGGGTGACATCCTCCCGGTAGGCGCCGAGCCACAGCTGCGCGCCCGAGTCCTTCAGGATGTGGTTCCGCTCGGCCGGCCCCGAGTCGGGTGGCACGGGTACCGCGGCCACGCCCGCCATGAGGCATCCGGTCACCGCGATCACCGTCTCGATGCTTGCGGTGGCGTCGATGGCAACTCTTGTGGCACCGGCGATCTCGTCGGCCACGGCGGCCGCTGCCGCGATCAGTTCGGACCGGGTGAGCGCCTCGTCTCCGACACGGACTGCGTGGCGATCCTCGCCGCCGTTGCCGGGATCGCCCAGCGATGTCAGCAGCGGTCGAGGCCTCAGGGTGGTCATCGGTGAAGGGTCCTTTCTCGAAGCCCCTACCGGACGGTGCCGGGGCATCATCGGTCCACATTGTGGACCGCCGTGCTACATTGTGGTCCGGCTAACGTATAGCCCGCGATGCTCGCCGTCAACCGACGGGTGTGAAAGGTCTTGAATGAACAGTGTTCTCACCGCGCTCCGGGTGTTCGAGGAGGTCGCGGCCGCGCAGCCCGTCGGGCTGTCGGAGCTGAGCAAGCGTCTCGACGTTCCCAAGAGCACGGTTCAGCGGTGCCTCAAGACGCTGGCCGACGCCGGCTGGTTGCGCCCCGCGACCGGCGACGCGGGGCGGTGGGTGATCACCGGTAAGGCCTTCAGTTTGGGCAGTGCGATGTCGGCCGGCGACGACCTGCGCGACGTGGCGCTTCCCGAGTTGAGCCGGTTGCAGGCCGAGACCGGCGAGACCGTCCACCTGGCGGTTCCGGACGGGAGCGAACTGGTCCTGATCGAGCGTCTCGACAGCGCCCACCAGCTGCGCGCCTTCCTCCCGCTGGGGACGCGGTTGCCGCTGCATGCGGCGTCCACGGGCAAGGCGTACCTCGCGTCGTTGACGGACGCCCAGGTCGAGGAGTTCCTGTCGACCGAGCTCGCTCCGCTGACCGATCGCACGGTGACCGATCCGGCGGCGCTTCGTCGGGAGATCGCGGAGATCCGCAGCCGCGGGTACGCGGTGACCGACCAGGGGCTGCACGACGGGATCGCCGCCGTCGCGGTTGCCCTGCGCGGGCGGGGCGGCGCCGTGCGCGGCTGCTTCAGCGTCTCGGGCCCGGCCTCGCGGCTGACCCCTGATCTCTACCCGGTGTACGGCGAGAAGGCGCTGCTCGTGCGGGACGCGATCGAGCGGTTCCTGGCCTGACCGGACCGACCGTCAGGCCTGTGTGCGCTTGGTCCGTGAGCGGGTCTTGCCGGCGGCCTTGGGTGGTGCGGTTTCGGCGGGTTCGTCGTCGGGCAGCGGCTCGAACAGCATCGCGGTGTTGATGGTGGCGAGCTCGCGGCTGGCCGCCTCGTAGAGCCCGGTCAGGACCTGCATCGACCGCACCGCGTGGTGCATCTTGGTGGTGATGTCGCTCAGTTCCTCGAGGTTGGAGACCAGGGTCTGGCGGCGCAGTTGCGCGTACCGGTCGGTGATCTCGCGCCCCTTCGCGGTGACGGTGAACACCGACGACGTCCCGGACTTCGTCCGCTCGAGCAGTCCCATGCTCACCAGCTTGCGCAGGTTGTACTGGAGGTTCGGCAGGTCGTCGCGGTTGGTCAGCTGGGCGATCGTGGCGGTGTCCTTCGAGCGCTCCTGCATGCGCACGACGTGCAGCGCGACGACCTCGTTGAACGCCAGGTCGAGGTCGGCGGACACGCGGATGGCCTGCACCGCGAACCGCTGGAACCCGCCCTCCACCTGGAGGATTGCGAACTCGAAGGCGGTCAGCGCCTCCTCGTAGGCGTTCTCCGCCAGGTGCCAGCGCCGCCCCGGCGCCAGCGACTCGGGCCTGCCGGGTGACGTGGGGTCGCTGCTGCTCATCTTCTCCGTCGCTGGTTCGCTCGGCGTGGACCTGGCGGCGCGACATCCTGAATCGATACGCGCTGTGGTGCAACGGTATCAGGGGGAATGAAGGCAAACATTGAACTCATTCGTAGATCATTCATAAAATTTCTATTGACAGTCCACGAACAACTGATACTGTGACTCGCAACACCGCGAGTGTTTCCGACTTCTCAGACCGTGCGGCTCCCAGCCCGGGCCTGCACATCCGGCGCAGATCTCTGCACTGACAGCCACTTCCCATCCCAGACCACACGGAGGTCTCGATGACCACTACTTCCCACAGCGGTTCGTCCGCCGGGGTCACCCGGCAGTACGCGCCCTACGTCAAGGCCGACTGGGGCTACGCGAACCACTGGTACCCCGCCCTGATGTCCGACGAGCTCGAGGACGGCACCGTCAAGGGCATCACGATCGGCGGCCACGACATCGCCGTGCGCCGCTCGGCGGGCAAGGCGTACGCGCTGGCGGACCGCTGCATCCACCGCGGCGTGAAGCTGTCCGCCAAGCCGATGTGCCTGTCGGAGGGCACCATCACGTGCTGGTACCACGGATTCACGTACGGTCTCGAGGACGGCAGCCTCACCACGATCGTCGGCAACCCCGACGACTCGCTGATCGGCAACGCCGGCATCCGCACGTACCCCGTCGAAGAGGTCAACGGGATCATCTACGTGTTCGTCGGGGACGAGGACTACGGCACGCCGCCGCCGCTCAGCAGCGATCTGCCGGCCCGAGTCACCAACGACCCCAACGACAATCCGGTCCCGCACCTGCTGGACGAGGGCATCGTGATCCGCGGCATCCACCGCAAGCTGGTCGGCAACTGGCGACTGGCCGCCGAGAACGGCCTCGACCCCGGACACCTGCTCGTCCACTGGGACAACCAGATCCTGGTCGCGCTCGACCGCGCGCTGCCGCTCGGCGTCAACGCCCTCACCGACTCGGCCACCGAGGAGATCGACATCCCGGACGGGCCGAAGGGCGTGATGAACCGGTACGACCGCCCGGACCTCTACAAGCCGTGCCTCGACAACCCCAAGGTCAACATGAAGGCGCGCGGCACCGTGCCGCACTACTTCCGTACCTCGCTGTGGGTTCCGGGTGTCCTCATGGTGGAGCACTGGCCCATCACGGACGTCGTCCAGTACGAGTTCTACGTCCCGATCGACGATCACCACCACGAGTACTGGGAGATCATCGCGACTCGCGCTACCACCGACGAGGAGATCGCCGAGTTCAACTTCAAGTACGACAACTTCATGCTGCCGCTGGCGCTCGAGGGCTTCAACAACAGCGACGTCTTCGCCCGCGAGGCCACCGAGGAGCACTACACCAGGTTCGACGGCTGGAACAACGAGGTGCTCTGCGACATGGACTACTCCATCGTCGCCTGGCGCAAGATGGCGGCTCGCCACCCGCGTGGCTTCTTCGAGTCGCCCTTCCAGGACGAGGACTGACCATGTCCATCGCCCCGATCGACGCAATTCCGGAGTATGCAGTGACCACGAACAACGTCCACCTGAAGTTCACGGACGGGACGAAGACCGTTTCGGTGCCGGCCGGCACCACGATTCTCGAAGCAGCGAACGCGGCCGGTGTCCGACTGGTGAGTCAGTGCAAGGTCGGTACCTGCGGAACCTGCGTCGGTCGGGTCGCGTGCGGCGAAGTGATGATGCCCGAGGGTCGGGTCTACTCGCTGCGGCAGGAAGAGATGGCCGCCGGCCATCGACTCCTGTGCCAGGCGCACGCCTTCGCGGACTCCGAGGTGGAACTGGACTACCCGGCATCGATGCTGGACGAGTACCCGGTGATCCTCACCACCGCGAAGGTCGGTGCGGTCACCTGGCTCGGCGAGACGGTGGTCGAGTTGCGGCTCAAACTGCCCAAGTCGGTGCGCTTCTCGTTCCGCGCCGGCCAGTACGTGCGGATGCGGGTGCCCGGCACCGACGAATGGCGTTCGTACTCGATGGCGTCCGGTGAACGTGACCGGAAGACGCTGACGTTCACGATCCGGGTGCTCCCGTCCGGTGCGATGTCGGACTACCTCCGCGGCGCCGCCGCTACCGGTGACCAGATCGAGATCGAGGGGCCGATCGGCGGTTTCGGGCTCGCGGAGGACTCGGGACCGACCCTGATGATCGCCGGCGGCACCGGTCTGGCGCCGATGCTGTCGATGCTGGAAACGCTGCAGACCGCGCGCGACGATCATCCGATCCGCCTCGTCTTCGGCTGCACGCGTGGGGCCGACCTGTTCCACCTCGACGAGTTGGACGCGCGCCGCAGCTTCATGCGCAACCTGGCGGTCCGGGTCGTCGTCGACGAGCCCGGCGACGCGCTCGCCGCGATCCCCGACGTCCTGGTCGGGAACCCGGTCAGTGTTCTGACCGCCGACGACGTCGCGCATCCGCAGACCTCCGCGTACCTGTGCGGGCCGCCGGCGATGCTGCAGGCGGCCGAGCAGCGCCTGCTCGAACTCGGAATGCCGGCGGAGCGAATCCACGCCGAGCAGTTCCTTCCCAGCTAGATCGCAATCGAGCTGCGCGGTGACGCGGTTCGACTTCCGAACAGAGGCAAGAGATGAGTATTTCCCGACTGGGCGCTCTGAGCGTCGACGTCACGGACCTGGAGGCGTGGCGCCACGTGCTGGTCGACCTCCTCGGCCTGCACGCCCGACCGCGTGAGTCCGAGCAGGACCCGCTGCTGATCCGTATCGACGATCACCATCATCGGATCGCGCTGTACCCCGCGGCCGAGGACCGGATCCGGGCCATCACGTGGGAGGTCGACAGCCTCGAGGAACTCCGTGCCATCGCGGACCGCGTCGACGCCGAGGGCCTTGCCGTCGAGTGGATCTCGACGGGTGCGCCGGAGGAGCGGATGGCGGTGGCGGCCTTCCGGTTCGTCGACGCCGACGGTTTCCCGAACGAGGTCTGCTTCGGCCCCACGATCGATCACCTCCCGTTGGCGCAGGGCGGGGTGATCAGCGGTTTCGTCACCGGCGAGCTCGGCCTGGGGCACGTGGTGCTGATGTGCAAGGACTACCCGAAGGCGGTGGACTTCTACACCCGGGTCCTCGGGTTCCGATTGACGGACTACATCGTGTGGGACGGTGCGGATGCCACCTTCCTGCACTGCAATCCGCGTCACCACAGCCTGGCGCTGATGAACGAGTGCTTCAGCTTCACGGGCGGGGACTTCAACCACCTCATGCTCGAAGTGGCGTCGATCGACGACGTCGGCCGGGCCTACGACATCATCAACGACGCCGCCATCTCGCTGCAGATGACCTTCGGTCGGCACACCAACGACGGCGTGACGTCGTTCTACCTGCGCACCCCTTCCGGATTCGCGATCGAGATCGGCTACGGGGGAGACCTCGTCGACTCGGACGACTGGGAGGTCAAGACGTTCCGTTCGCCGTCCCGGTGGGGCCACGAGCCGCAGAAGGCGGAGTGAGCGCGATGTCAGTCGTCTCCTCGCCCTTCGCGGACATCCTGACCGACGAGAACCTCAGTTCCTCCGCGGTCGAACACTGCCTCGAACGCATCGCCGCCCGGGACCACGCGATCGGGGCGTGGGCCCACCTGGATCCCGATCTGGCGTTGGAGCAGGCCCGAGCCCGCGACGCCGAGCCGCGGCGCTCGGCACTGCACGGAATTCCGTTCGGCCTCAAGGACATCATCGAGACCGGTGACCAGCCGACCGGCTACGGGTCCGAGCTGTGGGAGGGATGGCGTCCGGATCGTGACGCCGAAGTGGTGCGGCGGCTGCGCCGGGACGGCGCGGTGATCCTCGGCAAGACGACCACCACCGAGTTCGCGACCTACCGTCCGACGCGGACCCGGAACCCGCACGGGCTGGAGCACACTCCCGGTGGCTCGTCGAGCGGGTCGGCGGCCGCGGTGGCGGACGGTCAGGTGCCGCTGGCGCTCGGTACGCAGACGGCCGGTTCGGTGCTGCGCCCGGGCTCGTTCTGCGGCGTGTTCACCCTGAAGCCGACCTACGGCCGGTGGCCGTTCGACGGCGTACTCCCCGTGGCGCTCACCTTCGACACCGTCGGCGGATTCGCGCGCCACCCCGCGTGGCTGGGTGCGCTGGACGAGTCCCTCGCCTCGGACGGCGTGCACACCCCGGACTCGGTGGTTCTGCCGGCGCTGCGCGATATGCGCGTGGGCGTGCTGCGCCCGCCGTGGGCCGACCGGGCGACCCCCGCCGCCGCGCGCATGCTCGAGGAATTCCGTTCGGGCATATCCGAAGTGGTGGCGGAGGTCCGGGACATCGAGGTGCCGGCGGAGCTGGCGGCACTCGACGACGCGCACACCCTGATCATGGCGGCCGAGGCGTCCGCGGCCCTCGCCGAGCGGATCCACCGTTCCCATCCGGAACGGATCAGCGACCAGTTGCACGCCTTCCTGTTCGCCGGACGCACCGCGCCGGCGAGCGACATCCAGCGGGCGCGTCGGGTACTGCGCTCCGCGCGAGCGTTCGTGGACCGGGCGTTCGCGGACGTGGACCTGCTGCTGACCCTTGCCGCGCCCGGGGAGGCGCCGGCGGGACTGACGAGCACCGGCGATCCCGTGTTCAACAAGTTGGCCAGCGTGAGCGGCTGCCCAGCGGTCGGGTTGCCCGCCGGGCGCGGCGTGCACGGACTGCCGCTCGGGATCCAGCTCATCGCGCCGGCGCACGCCGACCAGGCGTTGGTCCGGGTGGCCACCAGCCTCACCGACGGCGTCGGACTCGCGGCGCGTCCGCAAGTACCGGAGGAGGACGAACGTGACTGAGTCAGAGTCGGATACAGGGACGACCGCACGACTGCCGCTCGACGACGCGCGGCGGGAGATGTACGAGCGGGTGTGCGCGAAGCTGGATCCGGACCGGTTCCGTGACCTACTGGTCGACCTGATCGACATTCACAGCCCGACGGGCCAGGAGCGGGCCGCGTCCGAGTACATGGCGACCCACCTCCGGGACCGGGTGGGGATCGACGCGCGATACCAGCCGGTCTCGGAGCACACCGGCAACGCCGTCGGCGAACTGGCGGGCACGGGCGGGGGAAGCCGCCTGCTGTTGTACGCGCCCATCGACACCCACATCGATCCCGAGGCGGACGTGCCGTGGGTGGGGAAGTCGTTGCGCCCCGATATGATTCCCGAGGCGAGGGTCGACGGCGATCTCGTGATCGGACTGGGCGCGTCCAATCCGAAGTGCATGGTCGCCGGACTCACCGAGGTGATGAACGCGGTCGTCGACGCGGACATCCCACTGGTCGGCGACCTCGCGATCGGATTCGCCGGCGGCGGCATGCCGGTGACGATGAGCAACCGCGACCACGTGGGCATGAGCAGCGGCGTGTTCCACATGCTCACGCACGGCATGATGCCGGACCACGCGATCGTGCTGAAGCCGTGGTGGGCGGTGTACCCCGAGGAACCGGGAATGTGCTGGTTCAAGGTGTCGGTGCGCGGCACGTTCGGCTACGCGGGCATCACCCGCGGCACCGAGGGCTTCCGCTCCTCGATCGTCCCGGCCGCCACCGTGATCCAGGAGATCGAGCAGTGGCTGCCGGAGTACACCGCGCGGAACACATCGGGATCCACTCTGCCCGAGGGCTGGATCTCGGCCGTGCGCTCCGGCAGTCCGGACAAGCCGGCGTTCCCGTCGGCCACCACGGAGATCTACCTCGACGTCCGGGTCAATCCGCGCGTGACTCCCGCCGACGTCCGGCACCAGTTCGCGGAGATGATCGCCGGTGTGCGGCGGCGTCACCCGGACATCGAACTGGACTGGGAGATGTACGGGTCCCTCCCCGGCGGCATGACCGACACCGGGAACTGGATCATCCAGTCCTGCCGTCGCGGTTGGGAGGAGGTCGAGGGCCGGCCGTACGAGACGACGCCACTGCTCGGCGGCCAGACGGACGGCACCCTGATCCGTCGACTCGGAATCCCCTGTGCCCGAATTGGTTACCCGTGGCCGCCCGCGACGGCTCCCGACGAGCTGAACGAGGGGTTGGGCGGCATGGGCGTTGCATCGGTGTCCGACGTGATGATGGCGACCCGAGCGGTCGCGTACGCCGTCGTCGACACCCTCACTCGTACCAGAGAGGAACTCGAACTGTGAAGCGTGTCCTGAACATCGTGCCGGTACCGGTGCCGCCGGAGGCGTTGGACGCCTTCGCATCCCAGCTCTCCGGCGACTTCGTGCACCCGGCGTTCGAGAACGTCTTCGTGTCGGCCCGGGCGGGCGGCGGCGCGCTCGACAGCGCGTACGAGACGACCCTCGCGGATGCTTTCGTCCTCGACGCCGGCTGTCGGGCGGAGGAGCAGGGCTACGCGGGTGTGTGCGTCAACTCGATGAGCGATTCGGCGCTGGCGGCGCTTCGCTCGCGGTTGACGATCCCGGTCGTCGCGCCCAGCCAGGCCACGATGCTGCTCGCGTGCCTGCTCGGCAAGCGGTTCTCGGTCGTGACGATGTGGCCGCAGTGGCACGAGCTCTACCACAAGGCCGCCCGCGAGAACGGACTCACCGCGCGCCTGGCCTCGGTGCGGGACATCGGCGTCCGGCCGGACGCCGCCGAATTGTTGGCCGGCAAGGAAGAATTCGTCTTCGCCGCGCTCGAGCGCGAGGCCCGCGCGGCGGTGGAGGAGGACGGCGCCGACGTGATCGTCCTCGGCTCGACGACGATGCACCAGAGCCACGCCTACCTGTCGTCCGTGCTCGACGTCCCGGTGCTCAATCCCGGTGTCGTGGCCTACAAGATGTGCGAGATGCTCGTGCAGACCGGACTCGCGCACAGCAAGCGTGCCTACCCCTCGCCCGAACGAACACAGGACGACCTCCTGTCGGCCGTGGCGTCCGTCTTCCAGAGCTAGGAATCGACATGACAACCGAGAACAACCCCGAGATCGGGAAGAGTCTGCGGACCGGGTCCTTCGACACCAACTACCACGACGTCGGCAGCGGCGCCCCCGTGCTGCTGCTGCACGGCTCGGGTGCGGGCGTGTCGGCCTGGGCCAACTGGCGCGGCCTGATTCCGGTTCTGGCGCAGAACTTTCGAGTGATCGCACCCGACCTGGTGGGGTTCGGGTACACCTCGCTGCCGGAACCGGCGCGGTTCGAGATCTTCGATACCTGGATCGACCAGATCCTCGCGCTGCTCGACGGGCTGGACATCCCGAAGGTGCACGTGGTGGGCAACTCCTTCGGCGGCGGCCTGGCGCTGCACCTGGCGACTCGGTACCCGGACCGGCTGGGCCGGATCGTGCTGATGGGCGCCGGCGGTGTGAAATTCGACTTCACGCCGGAACTTGACGCGCTGTGGGGCTACACCCCGTCGGTCGAGAACATGAAGAAGATCATGGACATCATGGCGTACGACCGTTCCCTGGTCACCGACGAACTCGCCGAGCTGCGGTACCGCGCGACGACCCGCCCGGGCGCTCAGGAGGCGTTCGAGCAGGTGTTCCCCGAGCCGCGGCAGCGTCACCTCGACGCCCAGATCGTGCCCGACGACGAACTGGCGAAGATCGAACACGAGGTGCTGATCCTCCACGGCCGCGAGGACCGGGTGGTTCCGGTGGCGGCGTCCCAGCACATGTTCGACACCATCCCCAATTCGCAGCTGCACGTGTTCGGGAAGTGCGGTCACTGGACGCAGATCGAGCACGCGAACCGCTTCCAGCAGCTCGTCGGCCAGTTCCTCGGCGAGGAACTCGCGTGAGGGTCGCGATCATCGGCGCCGGCGTCGCGGGGCTGTCCTCGGCGAAGGTACTCGGGCAGTTCGGTTTCGACGTCACGGTGTACGACCGCACACCGGACGTCGGCGGCGTGTGGAGCGTGACGCGTCGCTATCCGGGGGTGACGACGCAGAACAACAAGGGCACCTATGCCTTCTCGGACTTCCCCATGCCGCGGGAGTACCCCGAGTGGCCCACCGGGGAGCAGGTGCAGCGGTACCTGGCCGGGTACGCCGAGCACTTCGGGCTGGAGTCGAACCTGCGTCTGGGCACCGAGGTGACCGCGGCCGTGCTCGACGAGGACAGCGGTGTCTGGTCGGTGACGTCGCGCGAGGTCGAGTCCGGCCGGGTCGACGAGCAGCAGTACGACCGACTCGTGATCGCGAACGGCATCTTCTGCGACCCCTTCGTGCCCCCGTATCCCGGTGTGGCGGACTACGAGCAGGCGGGCGGGCGGCTGTGCGCGGCGTCCGACTTCCACCGGCTCGAGGACGCCGCCGGCAAGGACGTGCTGGTGGTGGGGTACGGAAAGTCCGCGTGCGACGTCGCCGAGGCGCTCAGCGAGGTCTCCGCGTCGATGACGGTCGTGGCCCGCGAGGTCACCTGGAAGATGCCGCGCAAGCTCGGAAACGTACTGAACTACAAGTACATTCTGCTCACCCGTCTCAGTGAGGGGCTGTTCGAGCACATCGAGCAGCGGGGCTTCGGGCGGTTCCTCACCGGCCCCGGCCGCTTCCTGCGCAACGGACTGCTCGGCACCGTCCAAGCCGTCGCACAGAAGCAGTTGCTTCTCGACCGCGTCGGCTTGGTGCCCGAGGGCTCGTTCGAGCGGATCGTCCGGCATGCGGTGAGCCTGGCGACCGAGCAGTTCTACGAGAAGGTCGCGGACGGCACGATCGGGGTGCGGCGAGGAACGGTCATCTCCGCGCTGCACGAAAAGGACGGCAAGCCGGTCGCCGAGCTCAGCGACGGCACCGTGGTACCCGCGGACACGATCGTGTGCGCCACCGGATTCCAGCAGCGCGTGCCGTTCCTGTCGGACGAGATGCAGGACCGACTGACCGACGACGAGGGCAACTTCCTGCTGTACCGGCAGATTCTGCCGCTCGACGTGCCGAACCTGTACTTCGTCGGGTACGGCTCGTCGTTGTTCAGTCCCCTCAGCGCCGAGGCCGCCGCACTGTGGACGGCCGATCACATGCTCGGCGGCACGCAGTTGCCGCCGCTCGACGATCGACGCGCCTTCGTGCGGACCCGGCTGGACTGGATGATCGAGCGTAGCGAGGGCAAGTCGGCCCGAGGCACGAACATCATCCCGTTCTCGTTGCGGCAGGTCGACGAGGTGCTCGACGAGATCGACGCGAACGTCGGACCGCTCACGCGACTGTCGCAGTGGTTCCTGCCCGCGCGTCCCGCGTCCTACCAGCGGTCGACCCGCACCCTGCTGCGACGTCACGGCGTCGGCCGGGGATGACCCGGACGGAACCGTCGCGCGCTATCGCGTGCGGCGGTTCCGGCGCGAGGTGGCGATCCGTCCGGCCGCCCGCAGCACCTGCGGCGCCCGTCGGGCGGTACCCAGAACCAGCCGATCGATCATCTTCAGGTTCAACGGGTTTCGGGAGACGGTGCGGGTACCGTCTCCGGTCTCGGCGAGTGCGTACAGCCGCCAGTGTCCGGGGACGCCCTTGAGTGCGTGCTCACCGCGATCGGTGAAGCCCAGCCCGGAACCGACGACGAGGTCGCGGACAGTCCGCGAGACCAGCACCTCGCCGGGTGCGGCAGCCGCGCCGATGCGCGCGCCGACGTGCACGGTCATCCCGGTCAGTTCGATCCCGACTCCCTCGATCTCGCCGGTGTGCACACCGGCACGCACGCCGAGTCCCAGTTCCGCGGCCTGGCGGCACACCGTGCGGGCACAGCGGACAGCGGCGGCCGGCCCCTCGAACACGCTCAGCGTGCCGTCACCCGCGACGTTCACCAACCGCCCACCGGCCTTCTCGACCTCGTGGCGGACCTGGCGTTCGTGCGTGTCACGGAGGCCGCGGTATCGGCCGTCACCGATCCGTGCCAGTGTCTCGGTGGACCCGGCCACGTCGGTGAACAGCAACGAGGCGAGGTAGCGTTCGGCGTCGACGGGCCGTCGGTCCCCGGTGGCGACCACCTCGATGTGGTCGAGGACCGGGATCCAGCCCTCGCCCATCGACGTGCCGGGCGGCAACGGCGGCAGCACGTGCAGGGTGCCGTGCGGGATCGCGGCGGCGATCTGCCTCGAGGCGTCCAGCGGGACCGCGCTCCGCGCGGTGTGCAGAACGCGGGTGGGGCACTGGATCGAGGAGAGCGCGTCGAAGTAGTCGATGCGGAACAACCACTCGAGGTGCGCGCGGGCGGTGGCGGGGGTCGCCGAGCAGCGTTCGAGCAGCGCCATCAGTCGCCGATTGAACGGCGAGTCCTGGGTGGGGTCCCACATTGCGATGACCCCGCCCGAACCCCAGTCGTCGTAGACGGCCCGCCATCCGTCGACGAAGCGGTCCCGTGCCGCGACGGTCCAGCCTCGCGGCAGGTCCACGCCCTCCCGGAGGGCGCCTTCGACGAACGGTTGTTGGAACACCAGCCCGGTGACCCGGTCGGGGTCGCGGGCCGCGATCAGCGCGAGGGCACCGCAGGTGCTACCGATGCCGACGAGGGTGGCACGGCGTATCCGGACGGCGTTCATCACCGCGAGCACGTCGTCGGCCTGCTCCTCGAGCGTGGGGACGTGGTCGACGGGATCCGAGAGGCCGAAGCCACGGCGCTGGAAGTAGACCATCCGGCAGAAGGTCGCGGCGCGCTCGAAGACGTAGTGGATGTGGGGGTCGGTCCACATGAGATCGGGATGCAGGCCGATCTCGAGGAACAGGACCACGTCCGGGGTGTTCGTGCCCCCCTCGCCCACGACCTGGTATGCCAGCGCGTGTCCGTCACGCTCGACGTACCTCGTGCCAGGCGGGTACATGACCCAAGCGTAGCCGGGACCGTACTCGAATGCGTTGTCCGGCAGTGAGAATGCCGTCTTTGCGCGGTAGCCGTCGTGGCGCGTGAAGTCTCGGTAGGGTCGGGAGGGAGATCCCGCGTCGAACGGTCCGAATTGTCCGGCGGGTAACGGGTGGACGGAGGTACACCATGGCCGAGATGAGGGTGACCCCGACCGCGCTCACCGTCGGGCTGTCCCGTGGGGAGCAGATCGCGGGGTTGCACGGGAACATCACCGTCCCGCTCGCGCACGTCCGTGATGTCGACGTCGTCGCCGACGCGTTCGCGAACATCCGCGGCTGGCGTGCGCCGGGGCTGGCGATTCCCGGACGGGTCCGGATCGGCACGTGGCGCGGCGGGGGGCTGCGGACGTTCGCCGTCGCGCGCCGTGGTGTGCCCGCCGTGCGGGTGCACACCGTGGGTACCGCGGCGGGCGCGGACTTCGACCAGGTGATCGTCGGTACCGCGGACGCCACGGCGGACGCGCAGCGCGTCCGGGACGTGCTGGTGGCGGGCCGGCCCGAGTTCACCGAACGGGAGGTGACGTTCGAATCGGGCGACGGGACGACGATGGCCGGCACGCTCGCGGTGCCGAGCGGAGGAGAGCCCGGTCCGGTCGCACTGGTCGTGGGCGGTTCCGGCGAGATCGACCGGGACGGCGACCACCCCCGGATGCCGATCGGGATCAGTCGGGCGCTCGCGCACGCCCTGGCGCGGAACGGGGTGGCGTCGTTGCGGTACGACAAACGCGGCGTCGGCGCCTCGGGCGGGGACTTTATGACGGCGGGGTTCGACGACAACGTGGAGGACGCTGCTGCCGCGGTCGAATGGTTGGTCACGACAGGGGGATTCGCGAGGGACGCGGTCGCGGTCGTCGGGCACAGCGAGGGCGCGTGCCTGGCGATGTGCCTCGGGGCCCGCCGCGGCGGCACACCGGCGGCGGTGGTGCTGTTGGCGGGGCCCGCGGCGACCGGACGGGACGTGCTGCTGTGGCAGTCGGACAAGGCGGTCGAGGGGCTACCGCGCGCGGTGCGATGGATCCTGCGCGTGTTGCGCATCGACGTGCGGGCCAGGCAGCGCAAGGCCTTCGCCAAGCTGTCCCGCAGCGAGGGTGACGTCGCGCGATTCGGCGCGCGGAAGGTGAATGCGCGGTGGTTCCGGGAATTCCTGGACTTCGATCCGAAACCGCTTCTGAAGGAGAACTATTCGCCGGTTCTGGCGATCACCGGCGCGAAGGACATCCAGGTGGATCCGGACGATCTCGCGGTGATAGCCCGACTCGTCCCGGGCGAGGTGGACACCGTGCGGGTCCCGGATCTGACGCACCTGCTCCGGCGGGATCCGAACCCGCCGTCGCTGGGCGTGTACCGGAGGCTCGTGCGCGCCCCGGTGGACGCCGAGGTGCTGTCGCTGGTGGCCGACTGGACCGCCGGCCACCTGCGACGCGTCTGAGTCAGCGGACGACGACGCCGTCGTCGTCGCTGAAGACCGTCTCGCCCGGGTTGAAGGTGACGCCGCCGAAGGAGACGGGCACGTTCTTCTCGCCGGAGCCGGTCTGGGTGCTCTTGCGCGGGTTGGTGCCGAGCGCCTTGATGCCGATGTCGAGGGTGCGCAGGATCGCGGAGTCGCGCACCGCGCCGTTGACGATCACGCCCGCCCAGCCGTTGGAGACGCCGCGTCCGGCGATGATGTCGCCGACGAGGGCCGTGTGCACGCTGGCGTCGCCGTCGACGACCAGGACGCCGCCGTTGCCGGGCTCGCTGAGGGTCTGCTTGACCAGCAGGTTGTCCTGGAAGCACTTGATGGTGGTGATCGGGCCGGAGAACGCCGCCCGCGCACCGAACTGGATGAACTGGGTGTCGCAGCTGCGGATCTCCGGGCCGATCTCGTCGGCCAAGTCGGCGGTGGCCACCGGCTCGCTCATGGTTACTTCCCTTCGTCGGTTCCTCCGTACCTTAGTTGACCGTTCGGTAACTTGGCTGGTCAGCCGCGTCCGTGGCGCCGCTCGTAGTCGTCGCGGATCCACTCCGCGCGCCGCTGCGCCTTCTCGGCGACCAGCTCGGGATCGAGTCCGTGGCTCTGCAGCCGGTGCCGGCGGTACACCCGCATCAGCGCGATCGCGAAGTACACGAGCGGGATGAACAGCAGCGCCATCATCGCCAGCGGAATCCAGACCGGACCGGGGATGAGCAGGAACAACGCCAGGATCGGCAGCACCGGCACCGTGAACCGGATCAGGTAGCGCGCCGAGGCGCCGGGGCCTACGAGATCGTTGCGGACCCAGTCCTGCAGCGAAGGCGGCAGCGTCCGCCCGAACTGGTATCCCACGTACTGCCCGAAGGTGGGGCGTTGAGGTGCCGACATGGGTCCAGGGTAGAACGGGTGTCGGTGGGAAAATCCACCCGTACCGGCCCGAACAGTGTTGCGGTCACAGAATCGAACGTGCCGGGGCTCAGCCGTACAGTTCGGTGATGCGGTCGGCGAAGTTGTCGACCACCTTCTTGCGCTTGAGCTTCATGCTGGGGGTGATCTCGCCGTTCTCCACGGTGAGTTCGCGCTCGAGGATGGTGAACCGCTTGATCTGCTCCCAGCGGTTGAGGCCGGCGTTGAGCTGGTCCACGTAGGCGCTCATCATCGCGACGGTCGGTTCGGCAGTGGCGATCTCGCGCAGCGGCTTGTCGCCCATGCCGTTCTCGACTGCCCACTCGGAGACGGCCTCGCCGTCGAGGCTGATGAGGGCGACACAGTACGACTTGCCCTCGCCGCTCACGATGATCTCCCCGACGTACGGGCAGATGCCCTTGAACGTCGCAGAAATCGCGGACGGCGCCACGTACTTGCCGTTCGACGTCTTGAACATGTCCTTCTTGCGGTCGGTGATCCGGAGGAAGCCGTCGGCGTCGATCGTGCCGATGTCGCCGGTGTGGAACCAGCCGTCGGCGTCGAGCGACTCGGTCGTAGCCTCGGGATTGTGGTGATAGCCGCTCATCACGCCGGGACCCTTGATCAGGATCTCGCCGTCGCCGGCGATCTTCACGTCGGTGCCGGGGATGGGCCAGCCGACGGTCCCGAACCGGTACGCGGACGGCCGGTTCACCAGCGACGCGGCGCTGGTCTCGGTCAGCCCGTAGCCCTCGAGGATGACGATGCCGACGGCGTCGAACCATTGCGCCACAGAGCGATCCAGTGCCGCTGACCCAGAGATGAAGAACTTCAGTCGACCACCGAACCGGTCGCGGATCGTTCGAAACACCAGCCGGTCGGCGACGGCGTGCTGTGCCTTCTGCATGCGGGACAGCGGTTTTCCGGCCTGCCGTGCCTTGGACTCGGCGAGCCCGACGCCGATTGCCCAGTCGAAGATCTTCTTCTTGAGGCCGCCCTCGTCCTTGACCGTGCCGATGATCCGGGCGTACGCCTTCTCGAAGATGCGCGGCGCCGCACCCATGAAGGTCGGCCGCACGACCGCGAGGTTGTCGACGATCATGTCGACGCGCCCGTCGACGGCGGTGGCGAACCCGATCTGCAGTGGCAGGGTCAGCAGGATCTTGCCGAACACGTGGGACAGCGGTAGCCACAGGTACTGCAGGTCGTCGGCGTCGAGGATGCCGACCGCATCGATCGATGCGGCCTCGTACGTCCACGCCGAGTGCGGCAGCCGCACGCCTTTGGGCCGGCCAGTCGTGCCGGAGGTGTAGATGAGGGTGGCGAGGCTGTCCGGGGAGATGCCGGCGATGCGCTCGTCGACGGCGGTCGGGCGTTCGGCGAGCAGTCGGTCCCCGAGCCGTTCGAGTTCGTCGAAGCCGATCACCCACTCGTCGTCGGAGGGAGTGCCGTCGATCAGTACCACCCGCTGTACGTCGGGCAGTTCGTCGCGGTGCTCGCGGAGCTTGGCGAGCTGGGCCTCGTCCTCGGCGACGACGACGCGGCTGCCCGAGTTGGAGACGATGAAGGCGACGTCGGATGCCGTAGTAGTGGGATAGACGGTGGTGGTCGCGGCGCCGGCGCACATCACCGCGAGGTCGGCGAGCACCCACTCGTAGCGGGTGGCGGACGCGAGCGCGACGCGCTGCTCGGATTCGACGCCGAGCGCGATCAGGCCGGCGGCCAGCGTGCGGACCCGACGGCCCACCTCCGACCACGTGACGCTGGTCCACCCGTCGCCACTGGGATAACGGAAGGCCTCGGATTGTGGTGTCGCGGCTACCCGGTCGACGAACAGCTGAGCAACCGACGGCGCCCGCTCCTTGATCTTGGACCAGTCCACGACCTCGTCTGACGCGCGCGAAGCTGTCATGTTTCCGAGTCTAGGAACCCCGACGCAACCCCTGAACGGGAATTCACGGCACGGTTCGGTCTCGAAAGCGTGACGTGAATTCCCGTCCGGGCGGTGGTCAGCGGACGTCGCGCCGACGCAGCGCGGCGAGCCCGACGATCGTCAGGGCCGCGGCGATCAGCAGCAACCACACGACCGGCGCGGCCCGGAACTCGGCGCCCGGCAGGCGCGGCAGGTGCAGGAACGGCACGAGGTCGAGCAGCGGCTGGGGCAGGTCGGCGACCATGCCGAACACGTACAGCGCCATCATCGCACCGAAGACGCCCCACGCGGCGGGCGCGAACCGCGGCACTACCCCGAACATCGCGACGGCGATACCGGTCAGCAGCCACACACCGGGCAGCTGCACCAGCGCGGCGCCGAGGATGCGCGGCACCTGTCCACCGACGTCGTCGATGGAGGCCCCGTACGCGATCCCGGCCGCCACGCCGGCGACAGTGAGCGCGACGGCGGGGCCGGCGAGCGCGAACAGGATGTGGCTCATCGCCCACCGCGGCCGCGTGATCGCCGCCGCCAGCACGGACTCGGCGCGACCGGACTCCTCCTCGTCGTGCAATTGCAGTGTCGCGGAGATCGAGTATGCGCCGGCGACGAGCCCGAAGATGGTGAAGCCCAGGGCGATGAACGAGTCCTCGATCGCCTGCGCACCGCCGAGCCGCGCCAGTGCCTGCGTGACGGCCGTGCTGCCTCCCAGCTGATCGCTGACGCCGTGCGCGGCGCCGCCGATCACGAGCGCGAACACCGTCAGTCCCACGGTCCACGCGAGCAGCGGGCCGCGCTGCGAGCGCCACGCCAGCCCGATCGGACCGGAGAGCGACGGCGGCGACGTCGCCGGTCCGGGTCGTTCGGCGACGAGCCCGGCGCCCAGGTCGCGGCGCGCGAGCAATCGGTAGGCGCCGGCGACGAGTACGACGGTGGTGACGGCCGGCAGCAGCAGCACCCACCAACGTTCGTCGGCGTACGGGCGCACCTGCTGGGCCCAGCCGATCGGCGACAGCCACGACAGCGTCCCCGATCCGGCGTCGCCCACGGCGCGGAGCAGGAAGGCCACAGCGAGCACCGCGAACGCGAGGCCACGAGCCAGACGGGCGCCGGTACTCACCTGAGCGGCGACCGCGGCGACGCCGGCGAACACCGCACCCGCGCCCAGCACGGCCGCACCGAACGCGACCGCGCCGGTGCCGCCGATGCCGATCGCGATCAGCCCAGCGGCGCCCAGCACGGCGCTGATCGTGGTCCCGATGCCGGCCACCAACAGCGCGGCGGTGAGCCCCGCGTACCGGCCGACCGCCGTCGAGTCGAGCAGTTCCGTGCGGCCAGTCTCCTCCTCGGTGCGGGTGTGCCGGACGAGCGTGAGGATGACGGCGACGGCGACGAACGTGAACAGGTAACCGGCGCGCCACGTCGTCAATGCGCCGACGCTGGAGCCGAAGATCGGTCCCACCAAAGCGATTTCGGACTTCAAGCTCGCGGTGGACGTCGCGAAGGCGTCGAGCTGACTCTGGGTGGTGTACAGCCCCATGATCGCCTTGCCGTAGACGATCGGCAGCAGGCCGACGGTGATCGACCACAGCGGCAGGATCACCCGGTCGCGTCGCAGCGCCAGCCGCAGCAGCGCTCCGGTGCCGGTGAGCGGCGAGGACGCCGGTGCCGCCGGATGGACGACGGTCGGCGCCGCGGTGGTGGTCATACCGGAACCTCCTCCGAGAGTTCGTAGTGCCGCAGGAACAGCTCCTCGAGGGTCGGCGGTGTGCTGACGAGGCTGCGCACGCCGGTGTCGCCGAGCGTGCGGATCAGCGCGCCCAGGCTGTCGGCGTCCACCTGGCAGTGCAGCGTGCTGCCGTCCATCCGGACGTCCTCGACACCGGGAATCCGGGTGAGATCGCCCGGGTCACCGGTGAGTTCGGCCGTGATCGACGTGCGGCTCAGGTGACGCATCGACGCGATGGAACCGCTCTCGACCGCCTTCCCGGCCCGGATGATGGTCACCTTCTCGCACAGCGCCTCGACTTCGGACAGGATGTGGCTCGACAGCAGCACCGTCACGCCACGGGCCCCGGCCTCGGCGATGCAGTCGCGGAAAACCTTCTCCATCAACGGATCCAGACCCGACGTGGGCTCGTCTAGCAGCAGCAGCCGGGCGCGGGACGAGAACGCCGAGATCACCGCTACCTTCTGCCGGTTGCCCTTCGAGTACGAGCGCGCCTTCTTGTGCGGGTCGAGGTCGAAACGCTCGATCAGGTCGGCGCGCCGATCAGGGTCGAGGCCGCCGCGCATCCGGGCCAGCAGGTCGATGATCTCCCCGCCGGTCAGCGACGGCCACAACGTCACGTCGCCGGGCACGTACGCGACGTCGCGGTGCAGGTCGACGGCATCGCGCCACGCGTCCCGGCCGAACACCGTCGCGGTGCCGCCGTTCGCGCGCAGCAGGCCGAGCAGCACCCGGATGGTGGTGGACTTGCCGGCCCCGTTGGGACCGAGGAACCCGTGCACCTCGCCCTCGCCGACCGTCAGATCCAGGCCGTCGAGCGCCCGGGTGGTCCCGAACGACTTCTGAAGCTTGTCGACTTCGATGATCGTGGTCATGCCCTCTCCTCGGGAGGTGGGTGGTGGCCCCTTGTCGAGCTGAAGGGACCCTTTGTGCGCTGCCAGAAGCTGAAGGGTCCCTTCAGCTGTCGCCGGTGTAGGCGTCGAGCATCGCCGAATCGGTGAACAGTCCCTCGGTGTAGACCTCGAGGGCGGGGAGCATGACCTCGTCGGTCATCTCCCGAATCGCGCGGGCGTAGTCGACGGAGCCGTCGGGTTCGGCGTGCATCTGCAGGTACAGCAGCGTCGCGCCGAGGCTGTTCGTCGCGAGGTAGCGGGCCCGCGCGGACGGGTCGCGACTGGGCCGCACCCGTCCCTCGACGACCGCGGCCTCGAGGTACTCCTCGACCCCGGCGACCATGTGCTCGAACAGCGAGACGGCCAGTTCGCCGCCCGCCTGGAAGGACCGCACCAGGTACGCGACCAGCGGCGCGTACTGCTCGACCGCGCTCAGCGACGCCAGCATCCGGGCCGGGTTCTGTGTGGTCAGCACGTCGCGTTTCTCGGTGACGATGACGGCGAGGACGTGCTCGTCGCACACTGCCCGCAGGCCCTGCTTGGACCCGAAGTGGTGGTTGACGAGCCCGGGGGAGACGCCCGCCGCCGTCGCGACCGCGCGCACGCCGGCCCCGAAGCCCTGCTCGCCGAACACGCGGATGGCGGCCTCGCGGATTCGGGCCCGGGTATTCAGGTCCTGATCGGGGGGAACAGCCATGGCTGAACGCATGTTCAAAATGCTACGCGCGCGTTCAACGCAGCGACAGGGTCGCGGGCCCGTCCTTACGGCATCTTGACGGCGCCACCGGTGCGACGGTGCCGAGCGGGCGGTCAGAACCGCACGGTGAACACCACGTGCCGGTCGTCGCGGGCCGCGCGCTCGAAGAAGTCCATCACTTCCTGCAGCCAATCCCAGGCGTATGCGCGTTCGTCAGCGCCGTACTCGGGGTTGCGATCGTCGAGCGGCATCGCGTCGTAGCCCGCGCCGAACTTGGATTCGGTGATGCCGGCCAGGTACGCGGCAACTTCGGCGACCCGGCCGGGCGCCAGGTAGGTGATCAATTGGTCGTCGGTGTCGGTGTTGAGGTCCTCGTCGCCCAGGATCACGCCGTACGCCGGCCAGTTCTCGGGCGCGCGCTGGTACCCGGCACTGGAGAGCGAACACAGGATCGGGTCCCACGCCTTGTCGGTGTCGCACGAGAACTCGGAGCGCCCCATCTCTTCGATGTCCCGAGCCACCGCGCCGAGTCTGCCGTCGTCGCCACGAGCGTCGAGAAGTTCCGCCGCCACGCGGTCGGAAAGCGCGAAGTGCACTCCGAGTTCCATGGGGTCACGCTAGCGGTGCGATCTTCGCGACTGTGCAACGGTCGCACGGGAATCTCGACGGCGAAACCGCACAAGGATTTCGGCCCCGTCAAACGCTCGACTGTGTTAGCTTCCCGAACGAATGGACCCGTGATCCGGGTCACTGCACAGTGAGGATGGACCTACGTGACGCTGAACATCGCCGACCTGTACGAAGCCGTCACGGACGCGATCCCCGATCGGGTGCCGGTGGTGTGCGGGGACGAGCGTCGCAGCTACATCGAGCTGGACCGGCGAGCCAACCGGCTCGCGCACCATCTCGAGTCGGTCGGGGTGCAGCCCGGCGGGCACGTCGCGATCCACATGCGCAACCGCATGGAGTACGTCGAAGCGCTGTTGGCGTGCATGAAGATCCGGGCCGTTCCCATCAACGTCAACTTCCGCTACACCGATGCCGAGTTGGTGTACCTCTACACGAACTCCGACAGCGTCGTGCTGATCGTCGAGAACGAGTATCTGGCACCGGCCGGGGCCGCGCTGCCGCAGGCGCCGGGGATCGGACACGTCCTCGTCGTCGGTGAGCACGCGGGTCTGCCCGCCGGGTACGACGGCGTGACGGTCGCCGACTACGAGGACGCCCTCGCGACGCAGTCCGACGGGCGCGGTTTCGGGCCGCGCAGTGCGGACGACCACTTCGTGATCTACACCGGCGGCACCACCGGCATGCCGAAGGGCGTCGTGTGGCGGCACGAGGACTTCTACTACGCGGCCCTGTCCGGTGGGAACATCGGTGGCTCGCCCCGACATTCGGTCGAGGAGGTCGTGGCCGGCGCCGTCGCCAACACCGATCCGCAGGTCTACCTGCTGATCCCGCCGCTCATGCACGGCGCGGCCATCTACTCGCTGCTCACCGCGTTCTTCATGGGGGCCCCACGCGTGCTCACCCGCACCTTCGACCCCGTCGAGGTGCTGCGCCTGATCGAGGCCGAGAAGATCAGCGGCATCACCGTGGTCGGGGACGCCATCGCCCGCCCCATCGCGGAGGCGATCCGCGAGCGCGGCGACCGCTACGACCTGAGCTCGCTGAAGCTGATGGGCTCCGGTGGTGCACTGTTCTCGCCGAAGCTCAAGGACGAACTGCGCGAGATGGTTCCGGGTCTGGTCATCAAGGACGCCTTCGGCGCGTCGGAGACGGGCAACGACGGCATCGTGGAGTTCGGCGACGACGGCACCAAGCGAATCCGGTCCAATCCCAACATGATCCTCGTGGACGAGAAGTTCCGGCCGATCGAGCCGGGTTCCGACGAGGTGGGCTACCTGGCGCGCAAGGGGCACGTCCCGGTCGCGTACTACAACGACGAGGCCAAGACCGCCGCGACGTTCCCGGTGGTCGACGGGGTGCGGATGGCGGTCCTCGGTGACATGGGGCGGATGGAGGCGGACGGCACCATCGCGCTCCTCGGTCGCGGCTCGACGTGCATCAATTCCGGGGGCGAGAAGGTGTATCCGGAGGAGGTGGAGCAGGCGCTCAAGACGCACCCGGCGGTGCTCGACGCGCTGGTCGCCGGGGCGCCCGACGTCCGGTTCGGTGAGAAGGTGGCGGCGGTCGTCCAGTTGCGGCCCGGCTTCGCCGACGCCGACGCCGCCGAGATCGCCGAGCACTGCCGCACCCACGTCGCGGGCTACAAGATCCCGCGGTCGGTGGTCGTCGTCCCGGCCATCCGGCGCTCGCCGAGCGGCAAGGCCGACTACCGCTGGGCGAAGGAGGTCGTCTCGGCCGTCTGAGCCAGGACTTTCCTGTTCCTCCACGCGTCGGATTGTGGACAAGCGTCCAATTGTTTGTTGAAATGAGTCGCTTCGAGCGTATCTCGACCACCGTCTCGGCAGCCCTTGTTTTCCGTACAGCCCACTGGAGGAACGAGTTGCGTAGGACGGCAGGCTGGATGGCCCCACGATCATCCGCAGATCCGACGTGACCTACACGGCGGGCGCGGTGACCCTCGGGAATTACCGTGCGGTGCTGACCCATTCCGCCGTCCAGTAGACCGATTCCTCCCCGGTGACGGCGCGGTCACACGCCCGCCACCAGGCATCCACGAAGGGTGTGTTCCATGCGTTCTGTTCTGCGGCAGTTGCTCGCGCTGCTGGCCTTGGTCGCGTCGATCGTTGCGGCGTCCACGACGGTCGCCCACGCCGATCCTGTCCTCACCACGAGTGCGGACAGCTCCATCGGAGTCCGACTACTGGATCCTTCGCCGGGGGAGGGTTTCCCGTCGCTGAACCACATCTTCGACGACGTGCAGCCCGGCCGCGACATCCGTCAGCGCGTGGAGGTCTCGAACGACACGGTCCAGGCCCGGGCCATCGAGGTGTACGCCGGCGCGGCGACGATGCGGAGTGGTCAGTTCACGGTCCAGGACCGGGGGACGACCAACCGCCTCACCGGCTGGACGAGCGTGGACAAGCAGACCTTCTCGCTCGCACCCGGCGCGAAAGCCGTGGTGACCGTGACGATCACCGTCCCGGCGGATGCACCCGCCGGGACCCAGTACGGGGTCCTGTGGGTGCAGGCCGCCGGCGACGGCTCCGGACTGATGACGGCATCCCGCGTCGGCGTCCGCATGTATCCGACGGTGGTTCCCCCGACCGGCAAGACCGCCGACTTCACGATCTCCGGACTCGCCGGCGAACGTGATTCCGCCGGCCGCGCGGTCGTCGTGGCCGACGTCCGCAACACCGGCACCTGGGCGCTCGAGGTCGACGGCGAGCTGACCCTCGTCGGTCCGCAGGGCGTCGCTCTCGGCCCGTTGTACCCGGCGGCGACGACCGTCGCGCCGGGCGCCGTCGGCAAGGTGCGGTTCCTCGTTCCCGACAGCGTCGATCTGCCGGCCGGGCCGTGGCAGGCCGCGACGACGATGCGCAGCGGCGCGATCACGCGCACCTACTCCGGCACGGTCGAGTTCCCGGCGGCAGCGACCGGCGGTGGCTCTCTGGGATCGCTCGGAGGCTTCGGAAGTCTCGGATCGTGATCCCTGTGACGGCAGCCACCGACGGGGTAGGTTGTGTGTAACTCGAAATCTACTCACCAGTAGGAGTACGAACATGCCTGCTCCGTCCGCGGCGACATTCGCCCGCCTCGCCGGTCTCATCGCGATCCCCGACGCGGCGGCCCGGCCGACGCGTCCGGTGCTCGAGGCCTTCACCGGGCGCGAACTCGCGACCGTCCCGGTCGGCACCGCGGCCGACGCGATCTCGGCGGTCGAGCGGGCCCGCGTGGCCCAGAAGGCGTGGGAGCAGCGGTCGCCCGCCGAACGCGCCCAGATCTTCCTGCGCTACCGCGACCTGGTCCTCGAGCACCGCGACGCGCTGATGGACATGGCGCAGGCCGAGACCGGCAAGTCCCGGGCGTCGGCGCAGGAGGAAGTCCTCGACATTGCGATGACCTCCCGCCACTACGCACGCCTGGCCCCGAAGCTTCTGCGCCCCAGGCGTGTCCAAGGCATGCTGCCGGGGCTCACCAAGACCGTCGTCCGGCATCACGCGAAGGGTGTCGTCGGCGTCATCTCGCCGTGGAACTACCCGATGACGCTCGCGGTGTCCGACGCGATCGCGGCGCTGCTCGCGGGCAATGCCGTGGTGATCAAGCCGGACAGCCAGACCCCGTACTGCGCGCTCGCGTGCGTCGAGCTGCTGTACCAGGCGGGCCTGCCGCGCGACCTGTTCGCCGTCGTGCCCGGGCCCGGCTCGGTGGTCGGCACCGCGCTCGTCGAGCACACCGACTACCTGATGTTCACCGGTTCCACCGCCACCGGGCGGCTGCTGGCCGAGCAGGCCGCACGTCGCCTGATCGGGTTCTCGGCCGAGCTGGGTGGCAAGAACCCGATGATCGTCGCGGCGGGAGCGAACCTCCGCGAGGTGAGCGACGCCGCGGTGCGCGCGTGCTTCTCGAACTCCGGCCAGCTGTGCATCTCGGTCGAGCGGATCTACGTCGAGGAGGCGATCGCGCCCGAGTTCATCCGCATGTTCGGCGAGCGGGTGCGCAACATCAGCCTGGCCCCCGGCTACGAGTTCGGCATCGAGATGGGCAGCCTCGTCTCCGAGGATCAGGTGAAGACCGTCTCCGGGCACGTCGACGACGCGATCGCCAAGGGCGCCACCGTGGTCGCCGGCGGCAAGGCGCGTCCCGATCTGGGTCCGCTGTTCTACGAGCCGACCGTGCTCACCGACGTCACCCCCGAGATGGAGTGCTACGCGAACGAGACATTCGGTCCGCTCGTCTCGATCTACCCGGTCGCCGACGTGGAGGAGGCGATCGCCCGCGCCAACGACACCGAGTACGGGCTCAACGCGAGTGTGTGGGCCGGCAGCAAGGCCGAGGGCGAGGCCATCGCGGCCCGGGTCATGGCCGGCACCGTGAACGTCGACGAGGGCTACGCCCCGACATGGGGCAGCACCGCCGCCCCGATGGGCGGCATGGGCGTGTCCGGCGTCGGTCGTCGGCACGGCGACGACGGCCTGCTCAAGTACACGGAGGCGCAGACCGTCGCAACCACCCGCGTGCTCAACCTCGGTGGCCCGCGGTGGCTTCCGGCCAAGGTGTGGGCCAAGATCCTGCCGCCGTTCGTCAAGGCGATGCAGTACCTGCCGGGGCGCTGACCCGGCTCGATCCCCTGAACCGACCGAGAACGGGCGTCGTGCGCATCACGCGTACGGCGCCCGTTCGTCGTCGGGTATGCAGACCACCTTTCGGGGAACCGGTCGCACCCGCTGATCTCGCCGCGTGAGCGAAGCCGCGTGGGTGTGATGATCGCGTTCCGTGGCGGCTCCGCGGTCTCGCCGACGCAAATTCGTCCGAAAGTTGGATTTGCCTGGATCCCCGGCGGGTTCGGCCGGGATTGCGGGCTTCCTCTGGTGGAATCGCGGTAGCGTCGCCGCAAGGGGCGCCATACGAGGAAGGCGCAAACATGAGCGTGGAATCGCCTGACACCGAACCCCACGTGGGTCGCCGCGAGTGGATCGGCCTGGGCGTCCTCGCCGCCGGCCTGTCCCTGATCGTCGTCGACGGCACCATCGTCAACGTCTCGCTGCCGGTGATCATCGACGAGTTGGGTCTCGATCTCACCGACGCCCAGTGGATCAACAGCATCTACGCCGTCGTATTCGCGGCGCTCCTGCTCACCGCCGGCCGACTCGGCGACCGGCTGGGCCGCCGGATGCTGTTCATCCTCGGTGTGGTCGTGTTCATCGGCGGCAGCCTCATGGCGGCCGCGTCGGAGAGTTCGACCGCGCTCATCGTGGCCCGCGTCGTGCAGGGCGTCGGCGGCGCCTTCGTGCTCCCGTGCACACTGTCGACCGTCAATGCGACCTTCCGTGGCCGCGACCGGGCCATCGCGTTCGGCGTCTGGGGTGCGGTGATCTCCGGCATGGCCGCCGTCGGGCCGCTGCTCGGTGGCTGGCTGACGACGTCGTTCACGTGGCCGTGGATCTTCCTGGTCAACCTCCCGATCGGCATCCTCGTCATCATCGGCGCCTTCCTCACCGTCCCCGAGACGCGGGCGACGATCACGGTGCCCGGACTGGACGTGGTGGGCCTGCTGCTCAGCGCAATCGGCTTCGGCGCGTTGATCTTCGCGCTCATCGAGGGGCAGACCCTCGGGTGGTGGAAGCCGATCGCCGACCTGACGGTGTTCGGCATGACCTGGCCGGAGACCGCCCCGATCTCGGCGACCCCGGTCGCCGCGGCCGTCGGTGTGGTCGCACTGGTCGGTTTCGTAGTGTGGGAGCGGCATCGGGCGCGGATCGGGTATTCGGCCATCCTCGACCTGGATCTGTTCCGGTTCCGCACCTTCAGCTGGGGCAACTGCACCGCGATGGCCGTCGCGATCGGTGAGTTCGGTCTGCTGCTGGTGCTGCCGTTGTTCCTCGTCAACGCGTACGGCCTGAGCACCCTCGGCGCCGGGACGGTGCTCGCGGTGATGGCGCTCGGCGCGTTCGCGTCCGGTGCCGCGGCGCGCCATGTGACCGCCCGCTTCGGCGCGCCGCGCACTGTGATGCTCGGCCTGGCGCTCGAGGTGATCGGCGTGCTCGCGTTCGCGCTGTACCTGCGGCCGTCGTCGGAGACCTGGCTGATGGCGCTGCTGCTGGCGATCTACGGCCTGGGCCTGGGTCTGGCGTCGGCGCAGCTCACCGGCACCGTCCTGGTCGACATCCCGACGTCGGAGTCCGGCCAGGGGTCGGCGACGCAGAGCACCGTCCGCCAGCTCGGATCCGCGCTCGGCACCGCCATCCTGGGCACCGTGCTGTCGCTCGGGCTCGCGCACAGCCTCACCGACCGGCTCGAACCGGTCGCGCTGCCGCCGCAGGTGGAGACGCAACTCGTCGACGGCACCCGCGACTCCGCCGGCGGCACCATCCCGGCGATCCGCGACCAGGGCGAGCACGGCAAGCTCGGCCCGGCCGGACCCGAGACCGCCGACGCACTGTCGGAAGGCTTCGCCGACGCCACCCGCTGGTCGCTGTTCGTCGCCGCCGGATTCCTGCTCGTCGGTCTCGTCTCCGCGACACAGCTGCAGCCACGCCGGCGGGAGGAGGTGGCCGCGACTGCGGCGTAGGGCCCCGTCGGAGGCGCAGAGCGGGTTGCCGCGAGCGGGCCGTCAGTCGCCGCTGGGCGGGAGCACCTGCCAGAGCACGACGACGGCGATCACCGCGAGGATGCACAACACCCCCAGCGTCGCCGCCATCCCGATCGAACCCGCAAGGCTCACCGCGACCGCCACCACGACGAGCGCCGTCGCGGTGACGCCGAGCACCAGCAGGTGCCGGACCGGTTTGCCTCCAGGTCCTCCCGGCATCGCGGACGTCGGCGCCCTTCTCGATGGCTACCGCTACCTGCGCATACCTCCTCGGGTCCGGGCGATACCCATGCCCATGATTCCGGCTCCGAGTACGCAGACCACGGCGCCGACGACCACGTTCGACCAGATCATTCCCGCGCTGGTGGTCACGCCCGAGACCAGCCACGGGGAGACGATCAGCCAAACTCCCAGCAGCGGAGCGACGAACGTGATGCCGTGGGTGCGGCCGAGCGTCGTCGCGTGACCGACGGCCAGCAGTGCGACCGCGAAACCGGCGAACAAATTGCACATCGTCAGTGACATCTGCCCGCTGAACCCGACGATCCACGGTGAGGCCGCCGCGTACAGACCGGCCAGGACCATCAGCCCCTCGGCGACCTGCGGAACGGTGGTGTTCCCGAATTCGTCGTAGCGGGCGCGTAGTCCGGCGATGTCAGGGTGGGTTTCCATCGACATGGACGGTGTTGTCGACATGACGGATCATCTCCTCGACGTTGTGTCCCGATATCGAGACTAGTCCGCATGTACGCGTCCAGGCGATGGACGGAACGTGTCGACCGGAACAACGGGAAGACACACGGGGGCGCCTTGGACGTACGAGTGCCCTCCTGGGAGTCGAAACCCGCGCGAGTCGGGTATCCTGCGGCGGCATCGACCGTCGCGAGTGCGAGGACTCATGAGCTCCGGTCCCAGTCTTCGTCCCACCGGTGCCGCACTCGGTGCCATCCGGCGCCGTGGCGCGCTCGTCACCCCGAACAAGTAGATGGCTGTCCGCACACCATCGACGTGACGTGACACGCAACCGTCCTATTGGCGTGCAGTCGCTTTCGCGCGGCGAAACGCTCCGGACACGGTCGAGTCGACCCGGTTCGTTCTCGACCTTCCCATGACGATCGGCTTCGAGACAGATTGTCGGACATCGATTCCCATTGGGCTAGCTGGGAGGCGATCGGACGTGCGCCAACCGGAACGTAGCCGAACTCTTCACGGTCGTACGAGGACGGGTTCTGAGTATGTATGTCCTACCGAGGGATTCGAACCGCTCGGGTGGGGGTGACGATATTGATGCACTGCCACGAGGGTGACGGTGCGGGCGGCACGTTGCGGTGAACTTGTCGTACGGCACAGAGAAGTTGGCTCAGGAACCGGGGGGGTCGGCGTCGTCACTGTCGCCGACCGCGGTCTCACCTTCTTCGATGAAGTGTTTGAACTTCGTCATGTTGGTTCGGACGAGGTGGTTGAGGTAGCCGAGTTTGTCGGCAACGTTTTCGACGAACCCTTTCGGGTCGATGTCGATGTGAGCAGTCACGCGGGTATGTGTGTCGTCGAGTGGGTGGAACGTGATCACCCCGTCGTTTTCGGGGGCTCCGTCCGAACGCCAGGCCACTCGTTCGTAGGGATGTAGTTCGGTGATCAGGGCGTCGAATTCGCGGGTCAGGCCGGCCAGGTGGACCACGAAGTGCAGGTGGTCGTCGTCGAGGCGACGAACTTCGCGGACTCCGCCCAGGAACTGCGGAAAGGTCTCGAACTGGGCCCATTGGTCGTAGGCCACCCGGACCGGGACTCTGACGTCTACTGCCTCGGTGATGCTGCTCATGGCGGCGAGGTACCCAGGCTTCACCATCTCGAAACAGGTGTGGGTTCGAACAGTAAGTGCGATGCGCTCGGTCGTCGCCGCTCGCCTCGTCCGGTCCCGAGGCAGGTCAAATTCCGGACGCGAACCGGCGGTGCCGGGCGGCGTCGGCGCGTTCGGTACTGATCGCGTCCACCAGGCGGGTGAGACGTCCGAACGTCGGGCCCATCCGCCGCGGGCGGTGGACGACGGCGTCGCAGATGACCCTGCCGGCCTGTTCGGGTGTGAGTGCCGCGGCCTTCAGGTACTGCTCGTTGGGTGTGATCATCGCGGTCCGTACCAACGGCATGTACACCGACGTGAATGTGATGTTCTCGTCGAGGGTCTCGGCTTGGAACGACGTGCAGACCTCGTCCAGCGCGGCCTTGGAGGCGACGTAGGCGGAGTACCCGGGACCGCCGAACAGGTTCGCTGCCGACAGCACGTTGACCACCTGACCGAAGCGTCGCTCGCGCATGCCCGGAAGCACTCCGAGCATCAGCCGCACCGCCGCGTGGTAGTTGAGCTGCATGGTGCGTTCGAAGTCGTGCGCGCGCTCGTACGACTGGGCGAGGGACCGGCGGATGGACCGGCCGGCGTTGTTGACGAGGATGTCGACGCCGCCGTGCTCGTCGAGGATCCGGCGCACCATCGCGTCGGACGCGTCCGCGTCGTTCAGGTCGCACGGATACGCGAATGCCTTGCCGCCGCGGGCCGTCACGGCGTCGACCACCTCCAGCAGCTCCGGTTCGCGGCGGGCGACCAGCAGCACGGTGGCGCCGGCGGCGGCGAGTTCGATTGCGGCGGAGCGGCCGATGCCCGACGACGCCCCGGTGATCAGGACACGCGTTCCCGTCACCGCCTCGGCCAGCGTGCGGCGCTGCCGCCGCGGGAACGGGCCCCGCGTGTCGAGTGCGTGCTTGGCCTGGAACCACCACCCCGTCGAAGTCATGGTGACGGATCCTATGCGACAGGGAGTCGCTGATCGGGCGAGTTGACGGCGCTGACGCGCGGCGACGGAGCGGCGCGACCGGGGGCTGCCGACGACAAGAAACAACGGCGTCGAACAAACGCTCTCCCACCGGCAAACAAACATTTTGCTGCTTCTCGGGCCCGAACCCTGGACACCTGATCAACCGTCGAGTATCAATAATCGACCCCGTATCGAATCGGACCGTTCGGTTCGGAGCTCGGGGGCTGTCCGCTCGACCCGTACGTCCCCGAAGAGGATTCATGCGCAAAATCACGCTTGCCGCTGCCGGTGTCGTCGCAGCCGCCGGGCTGCTGGTTCCCGCGACCGCCGCGAACGCCGACACCTCAGCCAACACCGAGGTCACCTTCGTCATCGCCGGTGCAGGCGGCAGCCTGTCCCTGATCACCGGCGGCCCGGTCGGCACCATCGTTCCCGGCCCGGGCGGCGCCAGTGGCACGCTCACCACGGTCACGGTGAACGACTCCCGCAATGGATCCGGGCGCGGCTGGACCGCCACCGCGTCGTCGACCGACTTCGTCGGCCCCAACATGACGATCCCGAAGAGCGCGGTCACCTACACCGCGACGGCCGTCGCCGGCGGACTCATGGGCGGAAGTCTGGACGCTACCGGCGCGCAGGCCCTGGACGCCCCCAAGGCCGTGGTCAATCGCACCGGCCTGAACTGGCCGACCGAAATCATCACCTGGACCCCGTCGCTCAAGGTCGACTACCAGGGCGGTGCCGCGATCGGTACCTACAAGGGCACCGTGACCGTCTCGGTCGCCTAAGGCATTCGGCAGTCTCCGGCCGGGGCGCACACCGAGCGCCCCGGCCGGCCCGCTAGAAAGTGATCCATGCGTCCCCTCCCCGCGCTGCGTAGCCTCCTCGCTCTTCTCGCTGCCGTTCTGATGGCGGTCGGGACTCCCGCGTCCGCATCAGCACAGTCCGATCAACCGGCGGGCGGTGCGCTCGACGGTTCGATCGGTATCCGACTGGTCGACGCGCCGGTGGAGCTCAAGGACGATCCGCGGGCGCTTCGGTACATCATCGACAACCTGCCGCCGGGAACCACCATCACGCGACATGTGATGGTGTCCAACAACACCGGCGCCCCGGCGAAGATCGATGTCTACGCCGGAGCCGCGCGCATCGCCGACGGCTCGTTCGTGCTGGAGGAACCGGGCGAGACGAACGCCCTCACCTCCTGGACCACCGTCGATCAGCCGACGCTCGAGCTCGACAACGGTCAGCAGGCCGAGGTGGCGGTGACGATCGCGGTCCCCAAGGATGCACCGGAGGTCGAGCAGTATGCGGTGATCTGGGCTTCGCACAAGACGCCCTCCACCGACGGCAGCGGCATCACCAACGAGTCCCGCGTCGGCGTTCGCGTCTACCTGTCGGTGGGACCGGGCAACGGCCCGCCCGCCGATTTCACCATCTCCAGCCTGACCCCTCGACGCGGCCCGGACGGCACCGCCTCCGTGGTCGCCTCGGTCACCAACACCGGCGGCCGCGCGATCGATCTCTTCGGCACGCTCGGTCTCTCGGGCGGACCCGGAGGACTGTCCGCCGGCCCCATCGACAGCGAGGCCGCGACCATCGCGCCGGGGGAGGACGGCGGGGTCGTCATTGCGGTGCCCGACAGCGCCGCACTGCCCGCCGGCCCTTGGAAGGCCGACGTGAAGCTCGAGAGCGGCATGGTCAAGCACGACATGTCGGAGACGGTCACGTTCCCGGACAAGGGTGACGGCGACTCCGTCGGCGCGTCCCAGTCCACGTCGTGGCCGCTCGTCATCGGGATCGTGGCGGTGCTCGCCGTGATCGCCCTCGCCGCCTTCGTGGTGGTCCGGAAGCGTCGGGCCGCGGGCGCGGAGCTATAGCCATGTGGCACAACCGGATGCCCCGCACCCTCCGCCTGTCCGTCGCCGCAGTGGGCGTGCTGGTCCTCGTCGGTGCCCCGGCGGCGACGGCGGAACCGTCGGACGTGACGACGACCGAAGTGGTCACGGCGACGGACGCGGCGCCGACGACCACAAGCGCGGCGCCGACGACGACCCGCCGATCCGGTTCCCAGCGCGATTCCCCGGACGGGATGCCCACGACGACGTCCACGACGACCCCGGTGTCCACGACCGCTTCCCCGTCGCCGCAGTCGCCCGCACCGCCGACGGCGACCACCACGACGCCGGCACCGGCGGCCCGCGCCGAGGTGTTCGAGACCGCCGTGCAGGGTCGGTCCGGTCTGTCCGTCGGTGCCTGGGGCCCGGTCGGCACCATCGTTCCCGGCGCGACCGGGGCGAGTGGCACCTTGCCCGTCATCTCGGTGTCCGACAACGCCGTCGGCTCCAACAGGTCGTGGGTCGCGACGGCGTCTTCGACCGACTTCGTCGGCCCCAACATGACGATCCCGAAGAGCGCCGTCGTCTACGAGGCGACCGCCATTGCCGGTAAGGGAATCGGTGGTGCCCTGAATTCGAAGGGCGCGCAGAACCTCGGCGGTCCGAGGGCCGTCGTCGAGCGCACGGGGCTGGATCTGCTCGAGACGATCAGTTGGACCCCGGCATTGACCGTCAACTACCCCGGCGGCGCCGCCGTCGGAACGTACCGGGGCACCGTCACGGTCTCGGTCGCCTAGCCTGCGGGTCAGGCGGTGGTCGCGAGTGCCGCCGCGAGCCCGAACGCGATTGCCATCGCGGCCGATTCGCCGACGGCGCGGCGCAGCGACGCGTCGGCGGTCATCCGGTGCCCGGCCGCGGAGGCGACCCACGTGCGGCGCAGCCACCACCCTGCCGCGAGCAGGGCGGCGAGCGCAGCGACCTTGGCGAGCACCACCCGGCCGTACCCGGTGGTGAGGAGCGGTCCGAATCCGCCGAGCCGGACGGCGGCGTTGACGACACCGGTCGCCCCGAGCACCCACACGCAGCGCCAGGCGATCGTCGAGTAGCGCGGCAGCAGCGTCGACCACGCGCCACGGGAGCGGGCGGTGAGCGCGAGCGCGACGAGCATCCCGAACCACGTCGCCGCGGCGAGGACGTGTCCGGCGTCGAGCAGCGATCCGAGCGTCTGCTGCGACATGTGGCCGCTGATCGGGCGGGTGATGAGTGCCAGCCCCGACAGCGCCAGCACGGGGGCCGCGGGCCACGGCAGGCTGCGCCGGAAGGCGACCGCGGCGACGACGGTGACGAGCGCGGTGCACACCACGGTCGCGGCGCCGAGTCGGCCCGCGCTCACCAGGCGCATGAAGTCCACGACGGTGCCCGGCGCCACCGCGAACCGAGAGCGGCCCTCGGCCTCGGCGGCCTCGAGTACCACCAGCACGATCTCGGCGACCGTCCACGCGCCCGCCAGCGCGGCGGTGGTCTGCCACAGCAGACCGGGCTCGAGGGCGGGACGACGCTCGTCGCGCTGCAGCCACTGCCACCCGGCGAGCCCGAACACCGTGGCGCCCAGCCCGACCGCGAGCACCCGGACGACGCTCGTGGGGGAGGGGCCGTCGGGGGTGGCGAGCAGCCACGCGAGCCCGACGCCCGCGAGCGCGGTGAGGACGGCGGACAGCAGCCACGTCCGGCCGGTAACGACCGGGCCCGCCGTCCTCATCGGTTTGTCAGTCCTGGCCGCGCGGCTTGCGCAGCGCGAACCACAGGCCACCGGCGACCACGACGACACCGACGCCGACGAACACCCAGATCAGCGTGTTGCCGCCGTCGGAGGACTCGTCCGAGCTGTCGGAGGACTGGCCGCCCCCGGCCTTGGGGCCCGGCGTGCCGGTGCCTTCCTGCGTCAGCGTGAACACCTGGGTGCCGCTGACCGGGTGGCCGTCGGCGGAGGTGACGCGGAACGCGATCGTGTAGTCGCCGACCGGGCCGAGGCCCTCGAGCGGCACACTGACGCTGTCGCCCTGAACCGTCGGGTTGCCCTTCGACCACAGGTTGCCGTCGGGGCCGACGACGGTGAGCGACGCGAACTTCTCCTGCAGCGCCTCGTTGAACGTCAGGCTCACCCGCGCGGGGGCGGTCGCGATCTGCGCGCCGTTCGCGGGATCGCTGGCGACGACCGCGGAGTGCGCGGACGCGGTGCCGACGCCCAGCATCGTCGCGAGCATCGCGAGGAAGCCGATCGCGATGACGCGGAGGCCGTGGATCTTGTGTCGGTTCGTCAACGTCGGCTCCTCACCATTGCAGTGACACCCAGCGCCGCGCCGAGTGCGCCCAGCGCCACGCCGATGCCACCGAGCCAGCGGGCGGTGGTGTCGGTTTCGTCGACCGCGACGGTCGCGACAGTCGCGTCGACCGTGGCGTCGCTGCCCGCGGCCAGCGTCAACGTCGGCGCCGGCTTGTCGGGCTCGCTGCCGTCCGGGTTGGGCTGCTGATCCCACTGCACGACCTTGCCGTCGCTGTAGGTCTGGGTGGCGGGGAACTCCACCTGGTCCTGCTCGGGCAGCGGACCGGCCGACAGGACGAACTGCTGGAACTGGCCGGGTCCGACGCTCACGCCGGGGTCGGCCGTCCACGTCACCGACGTCGCGGTCGCGGAGGCCGGATCCTTCTGGACCGTCGACGTCCAGCCGGGCATGGGCGCGGTGCGGGCCGACTTGAGGTTCGGCAGCTGCACCGTCACCGCGGTGGTGCCGGCGGTCTCGGACTCGGTGGGGACACGGAACGTGAGGACGGTGTAGCCGCCTTGCTCGGCGCCGGGTGCGGCGACGGAGACGTGCGCGGAGGCCACGCCGGTGGCCAGCAGCAGCGCCCCGCCCGCGGCGCCCGCCGTCAGGAGGGCGCGGGAGAGGATTCGCTTCATCTTTCTCGGGTGTCTTTTCTGTGCGGAGGTACCGGGTTCGCGGGTCAGGCGAACACCGGAGGTCCGCGCCGGGACAGGCCGGCGGCGAGCACCGCGAGATGGGCCGCGCGGCGTCCGGACCGCCGCGGCACGAGCAGGCGCGCCGGTTCGACAGCGAGCGCGGGCGGCTCGAGGACGGCGCGCAGGACGCGGGTGATCGGCCCGTACAGCCGCTCCGCGGTGAGAATCAGGGCCGCGCAGACGACCGTGGCCACGGCGTGCGTTGCCAGCATCGCCGGTGTGGGCACGCCGGAGTGCAGGTGGACGTCGGACGCGACCGTGAGCGTCAGGTGGCCGACGCCCTGCCCGGCGGCGAGCGCCGCGAGCAGCGCCCACCGGCTGCGGCTGAGGGCGGGCACGCCCCCGACCACCGCGCCGACCCCCGCGCAGGCCACGAGCAGCAGCGTCAGCGCCGCGGAGTCGGGGAGTCCGCCCCCGCCGACACCGTGCGCGGCGACGGCCAACGTTGCCGTCGCCGCCCCGACCGCGCCGCCGCGGAGGGCGGCGGTGGGGGCGGGACGGCGGACGGACACGGTGATCGGGACGCCGTCAGCGCACGCCGAGGCGCGCCAGGATGTCGGCCTCGACGCCGTCGAGTTCCGCGGAGATGGCGTGGTGGGCCTGCTTGCGGCGGGCCGGCGGCATCTGCTCGGCGGCGTGGACGGCGGTGCCGAGGTCGCCGAGGCGGGCGCGGATCGCGGTCGCGAACTGCTGGGTCTCGGCGTCGCCCGGGTGCCGGATGACGATCTCGTCGACGGAGTTCTCGGCGCCGGCGATCCGGGCGCTGAGCTTGGCGCCGTGGCCGGTGTACTCGCCGAGCTGGTCGACGGCGATGCCCATGCGCTGTGCGCGCTGGTTGTCGATCTGGCCGCGCAGCGCGGTCGCGCCGCGGTAAGCGATCGGCACCACGACCGGGGCGAGCAGGCGCGCGACGCCGAGGTAGCGGCGCAGCTGGGTGACCGTCAGGCCCTTCTCCGCGGCCTTGACGGCGGCCTTCTCCTGCGCCTTGAGCGCGGCGATCTGGGCCTTGTCGACCTTCTTCTGCGCCTTCGAGTCGGACCGGAGCTTCTTGCGGGCGTTCTTGGCGCCGAGCTTGGCCTCGAGCTTGGCCTTGTGCTTGAGAGCCTTCGCCTCGGCCTTGCGCGTGGCGCGCCGCTTACGTTTCGTGAACAACCCCACTGGAAAGGCCCCTCCATCTGGTGTTTCGGCGCAGGCGCGGACTGCGTCACAGCTTATCTGTGCATCGCTGATGCTCGTCGCTTTCGGCTTTACCCTAGGCGAGCACATAATCTTCCACATCGTGTGTTCCCCGATCGGCCCGCAGGACGGCGCCGGCACCGCCGAGGCGGCGCCGGCAAGACGTGACGCTTCCGGCACTGTGGAGGCGCCCATCCTGCTCGAGCCAGGCGCGCTGACGCGGTGCCGTCATCGGATCCATCTCGACGCGACCTACCCCGACCAGCTCGTCGGGGTGCCCGAGAACACCGGCGTCAAGCAGCGGCAGGAGGCCGCGGCCGCGCAGCGCGAGGCGGTGCGGATCCGCCTCGCCGACGCAAACCCCGACGCCTGGGTGCGGATCGCGCCCGACGGACCCGCCGGCCAGCGGGCCCGCGCGACACTCGAGGCGTGCCGGGCCGGGGCCGACAAGATCTGGGGTGCGGTGCTGCCGTCCGAGCGCGACAGCGGCCGGCGGGGACGCGTCGAGATCCTGCTGCGCGACGCCGACCGTGGCGGCTACATCCCCGTCATCGTCGTCAACCACAAGGTCACCGACCCCGGCAGCGGGGCGACCACGTCGGGGCTGTTCGAGTGGGCACCGGTCGTCGACGAGACCCGCAAGGTCCGCGCACAGCTGCGCGACCAGATGCGGCTGGCGCACGTGTATCGGATGCTCGAGTCGCACGGGCTGGCGAGCCCGTCGCCGGTGGGCGGTGCCATCGGCTACGGCGCCGACTGCGTGCTCGTGCACGACCTGTCGACCGTGCTCGGCGACTACGACGAGCGCTTCGCCGACCGCATCGCCGTCGCCCGCGGCGAGCTGCAGACGGTGCCGTCGCAGATCGGCGAGTGCCGCTCGTGTCCGTGGTGGCCGGGTTGCCGGGCGAAGCTCGAGGAGACCCACGACGTGTCGCTGGTGGCGTCCGGATCCCGCGCGGAGGTGCTCCGTGAGCGGGGCGTGCGCACCATCGAGCAGCTGGCGGCGTGGGAGGGAGAGGCCCCGGAGGAGTGGCCGCACAACTCGTTCCGCGACACCGTCGTCACCGCGAAGGCGTGGCTGGCCGGGGCGCCGCTGGTGCGCCGCAACGAGACGGTGACGGTGACCCGCGCCGACGTCGAGGTGGACGTCGACATGGAGAGCTACCAGGAGCACGGCGCCTACCTGTGGGGCACCCTGCTCAACGTCGCCGGCACGTCGGTGTACCGGCCGTTCGTGAGCTGGGATCCGGTGCCGACGCTCGACGAGGCGCGCTCGTTCGCCGAGTTCTGGACGTGGCTCATGGCCGAGCGGGCCGGTGCCGCTGCCGCCGGGAAAACCTTTGCCGCGTACTGCTATTCGCGAGCCGCCGAGGACAAGTGGCTGCTGGATTCGGCGCGCCGCTTCGCCGGTGTGGAGGGCATCCCCACCGTCGCCGAGATCCGCGAGTTCATCGACAGCCCGCAGTGGGTGGACATCTACCAGGCTGTCGGCGAGAACTTCGTGTGCCCGAACGGCAAGGGGCTCAAGAAGATCGCGCCCGTCGCCGGGTTCCACTGGCGCGACGCCGAGGCCAGCGGCGAGGCGTCGATGAGCTGGTACCGCGAGGCCGTCGGCTACGACGGCGATCCCGATCTCACCCAGCGCCAGCGGCTGCTCGAGTACAACGAGGACGACGTCATCGCCACCAAGGTGCTGCGCGAGTGGATGAGCGAGCGGGCGCTGGAGGAGATTCCGCACGAGTCCGACCTCTGAGTTTCAGATCGGACATTCCGTGCAATTTGTACTAAAAACCGACTGATTGTTACGGTCGAGGTTCGATGATGTCGACTCCTGAGCGGAGGTGAACACGCATGCTTCTCGGTTCTCTCGGACTGACCCTGGCCAGCCTGGTCGGCGGTCTCCTGGGCGGTCTCGGTAGCCTCCTGGGCATCTGAGTCAACGCAGCAGCGCACGCACCCCGGTCGTATCGGCCGGGGTGCGTTGCATTTTGAGCGTTTTGCGCACTTATCGGTGCCTGCGGGGCCTCCGTGGCGCCGCTTTGCGCACTTATCGGTGAAACGACGACGCCCCGGCTCGGGTGAACCGGGGCGTTCGTCGAGGCGCGCGAGGACTACCGCGGCGCCATGCGCAGCGCACCGTCCATGCGGATGGTCTCGCCGTTGAGGTAGTCGTGCTCGACGAGGAACTGCGCCAGCTGCGCGTACTCGTCGGGCTTGCCGAGGCGCGACGGGAACGGGATGCCGGCCTCGAGGTTCTTGCGGTACTCGTCGGTGACGCCGGCGAGCATCGGGGTGTCGATGGTGCCGGGGGCGATGGTGTTGACGCGGATGCCGACCTGCGCGAGGTCGCGTGCCGCGGTGATCGTCATGGCGTGCACGCCGCCCTTGGACGCGGTGTAGGCGATCTGGCCGATCTGCCCCTCGAACGCCGCGACCGACGCGGTGTTGATGACGATGCCGCGCTGGCCCGAGTCGTCGACCGTGGGCAGGTGCTGCATCGCGTTGGCCGCCAGACGCATCACGTTGAACGTGCCCAGCAGGTTGACGGTGATGACCGTGCGGAACAGCTCCAGGTCGTGCGGGCCGTTCTTCGACAGGATGCGGCCCGCCCAGCCGACACCGGCACAGTTGACCACGGTGCGCAGCGGAACGCCCGACTCGCCGATCTTGTCGATCGCGGCCTGCACGTCGGCCTCGCTCGTGACGTCGGTGGGGATGAACGTGACGCCGGCCGGCACGTTGTCGCCGGCGCGCTCGATGGACTGGGCCAGGTCCAGGCCGAACACGGTGGCACCCGCGTCGGCGAAGCGCTTCGCGGTGGCGGCCCCGAGCCCGGAGGCTGCGCCGGTGATCAGTGCCGCGGTTCCCTGGATTTCCACTGCTCTTCCCTTCGGTCCGGGTCGACCACTGCGGTCGGCCGTGGTGAACTGCACCATAACGCGGGCGTGGACGGCGGCGCTTGTTGGTTGTTACACCGGCCCACCCGATGCCGCCGCGAGGTCGTGCCGGTGCGCCCACGCGGCGACGTCGCCGCGCTCGAGCGCCACGGCCAGCAGGTCCGGGAACCGATCCGGGGTGCACGCGAAGGCCGGAACACCCAGTGCGGCAAGCGCGGCCGCGTTGTCCCGGTCGAATGCGGGTGCGCCGTCGTCGGACAGCGCCAGCAGCACCACCACCTGCACCCCGGCGTCGCGCATCGCGGCCACCCGGGTCAGCATCTCGGCGCGGATCCCGCCCTCGTACAGGTCGGAGATCAGCACGAACAGCGATTCGGTGGGACGAGTGATCAGCGACTGGCTGTAGGCGATGGCGCGGTTGATGTCGGTACCGCCGCCCAGCTGGGTGCCGAAGAGCACGTCCACCGGATCGGACAGCTTGTCGGTCAGGTCCACGACCGCCGTGTCGAACACCACCAGCGACGTGCGCAGCGCCCGCATCGACGCGAGCACCGCGCCGAACACCGACGCGTACACCACGCTCGACGCCATCGACCCCGACTGGTCGATCGCGAGGACCACGTCGCGCTGCACCGCCTGGGACCGGCGGCCGTAGCCGATCAGCCGCTCCGGCACCACCGTCCGGTACTCCGGCAGATAGTGCTGCAGGTTCGCCCGGATGGTGCGGTGGAAGTCGAGGTCGCGCAGCTTGGGGTTGGTGGTGCGGGCCGCCCGGTTCAGCGCGCCCGTCACCGCGGTGTGGGTGGCCCGGGCCAGGCGTTCCTCGATCTCGCGGACCACCCGCTCCACCACGATCCGCGCGGTGCCCTTGGTGGTCTCCGGCATCACCCTGTTCAGGCTCAGCAGCGTGCCCACAAGGTGGACGTCCGGTTCGACGGCCTCGAGCATCTCCGGTTCGAGGAGCAGCTGGGTGAGTCCGAGCCGTTCCATCGCGTCCCGCTGCATCACCTGCACCACCGAGGTGGGGAAGTAGGTGCGGATGTCGCCGAGCCAGCGCGCCACGCGCGGTGCGGAACCGTCGAGACCGGCGCCGCGCCGGGGGTTTCCGTCCACGAGGCCGGCGTCGTCGTACAGGGCGGACAGGGCCGCGTCCATAGCGGCGTCCGACGCCGACGCCAGCCCACCGGTGGACTCCTCGGCGACGCCGCCGAGCAGCAGCCGCCAGCGCCGCATCCGTTCGTCGTCGATCGGTGTGGTCATGCCGGAATCCCCAGGATCAGGGCGGTGGCCGTGAGGGCGCGACCGCCGCGGTCGGTGTCGAGGACGACGTCGGCGGCGGTGACCCGCTGCCCGTCGCGCAGGATCTCGCCGAGCGTGCGCCGCTCCGCGGGGCCGAAGCCGCCGAAGGTGCGGCGCAGCGCCGGGAGCGCGTCGAGGAACTCGTCGGCGTGCAGCCCGGACACCCAGGTGTCGATCAGCGCGAGCAGGTCCCGGTCGTGGACGAGCAGCAGGCCGCTGCCGCCGGCGAACCCGTCGATCCACCGGGCCTTCGCCGCCGCCGCGACGCCGGCCGACAGCGCCCGGCCGACCCGGGCGGTGGTGTCGGCGGTGTCGAGGCGGCCCACATCGCGCAGCAGGCGCACGGCGCGGCCCGTGAGCAGTCCGTCGACGTCGTCGCGTCCGGCCAGCGTCGTCAGGGTGTCGAGCCACCGCTCGGTCGACGCCGGGTCGTCGCGCAGGGTGAGCGCGGCGTGGACGTCGTCGAGCGCGGCGCGCAGTCCGTCGGCGGCGTCGGCGTCGAGGCCGGTGACCGCGGCTGGTAGGCCCGCGCAGATGCGCACCAGCAGGGCGTCGACGACCCGGTCCAGCGCGGACAGGTCGGTGCCGCGCACGTCCCCGTACCGGAGGGTCCGCACCAGCGCCGGCAGCGCCACCATCAGGTGGGCGACGTCGTGGTCGAGGGCCGCGGCGGTGTCCACCGCGTCCAGCAGGTCGGCGACGGTGTCGCGCAGGTCGGCGAGCAGGGCCTGCTCGAGCAGGCCGGTCACCTCGGCCAGCGTGACGTCGGGTCCGGCGGCCCGGTCGCGCACCACGGCCAAGGCGGCGGTGGCGACGGTGGTGCCCCAGCGGGACGCCTCCACCACCGCGACCGCGAGTTCGGGTCGCCAGCGCAGCTTCCAGGTCTCCCGGAACGTGCCGGTGGAGCGCACCGTCGACTGGGCGGGCACCGCCCAGTCCACCGCGAGCAACCGCAGGCGGTGCAGCAGCTGCGACCGCTGCCGGTCGAGGTCGGTGCGCAGGTCCAGGCTCAGTTCCTTCTCCGACGGGGACCGCTTGAGCCGCAACGACTTCGACCGTGCCTGCAGGTCGGCCTCGAGCGGCACGGTCGGGGTCGACTCGGGCACCTCGCCGAGGGACTCGCCGACGACCAGACGCCGGGTCACCAGGTCGAGCAGCACTTCGTCGCCGTCGCACAGCACCGCGCGGGTGGCCTCGGTGACCTCCGCGAGACCCGGTAGCGGCCGATCCCGCAGCGCCGCAAGGGTGTCGGCGAGGCGGGTCGCCTCGATGACGTGTGCGCTCGACACCGGCAGATCCTCGGCGCGCAGCACCCGCGCCACCCGGGTCAGCCACCGGGCGACCGTGTCGTCGGGTTCGGTGAACAGGTGCTCGTACCAGCCGGGGGAGACGATGCCCGCGCCGTAGCCGGACGCGACGGACAGCCGGGAGTGGGTCCACGGCACCCAGGTGAGCGACGCCTTGACCTTGGGGAGCCCGCGCAGCAGGCGGGCGTCCGGCGCGGCCGGGCCGAGGCGTCCGGCCAGCGCGGGTGCGTGCATCGCCCCGCACACCACCGCGATCCGCAACGCCCCCGCCTTGACCGTCGCGCGCAGCACCTGCCGCATGTGGGCCTCGCGGCGCGCGGTCTGCTCGTCCAATTCGACGCCGTCGCGCAGCGCCGCCATCGCCTCGGTGATCGCGTCGAAGGCCGCGGTCGGGTCGTCTTCGTCACCGGGGGAACGGGATTCGACGACGGTATCCCACCACTGCTCGAAGTCGTCGTAGCCGGCCGCCGCCGCCAGCGCGGTCAGCGGATCCGGGCGGGCGGCCTCGTCGGTGTCGCGGTCCGCGGCCAGCGCGAGCGTCGCCGGCAGGTCGCAGAACCGGACGTCGGCGTCGTGGTGCACCGCCCACCGCAGCGCCTGCCATTCCGGGGAGAACACCGCCATCGGCCAGAATGCTGCGCGCGCAGGATCATTCGCGGCGTACCCGAGCAGCGCGACCGGCGGGCGCAACTGGTCGTCCATCGCGAGCGGGACGAGCGCGTCGGCGTCCGCCGGGCCCTCGATGAGCACCGTGTCCGGTTCGAACGCGTCGAGCGCGCGCTGCACCGCCCGGGCGGAACCGGGTCCGTGGTGCCGGATGCCGAACACCCGCACCTGCGCGCCGGTGGTCGCGATGGTCACCCGGCCACCTCGCGGCACGCCCGGTAGAAGTCGTCCCACTCGGTGCGGTGGCGCACCACGGCCTCGAGGTACTCGGTCCACACCACCCGGTCGGCCACCGGGTCCTTGAGCACCGAGCCGAGGATGCCGGCGGCGACGTCCGCCGGGCGCAGGGTGCCGTCGCCGAAGTGGGCGGCCAGGGCGAGTCCGTTGGTTACCACCGAGATCGCCTCGGCGGTCGACAGCGTGCCCGACGGGGACTTGACCTTGGTGCGGCCGTCGGCGGTGACCCCGTCGCGCAGTTCCCGGAACACCGTGACGACGCGGCGGATCTCCTCCGCGGCCGCGGGCACCGGCGGCAGTTCCAGTGCGGCGCCGAGCTGTTCGACGCGGCGGACCACGATCGCCACCTCGTCGTCGGCGCTGGCCGGCAGCGGCAGCACCACGGTGTTGAAGCGGCGGCGCAGCGCCGACGACAGGTCGTTGACGCCGCGGTCGCGGTCGTTGGCGGTGGCGATGACGTTGAAGCCCTTGGCCGCCTGCACCTCGGTCCCGAGTTCGGGCACCGGCAGCGTCTTCTCCGACAGGATGGTGATGAGCGCATCCTGCACGTCCGCGGGGATGCGGGTCAGTTCCTCGATCCGGGCGATGGAACCGTCGCGCATCGCGGTCATCACCGGCGACGGCACCACCGCGGCGGGGGTCGGGCCCTCGGCGAGCAGCCGCGCGTAGTTCCAGCCGTAGCGGACGGCCTCCTCCGCGGTGCCGGCGGTGCCCTGCACCAGCCGCGTCGACTCGCCGGAGATTGCCGCCGCCAGGTGCTCGGACACCCACGTCTTCGCCGTGCCGGGCACGCCGAGCAGCAGCAGCGCGCGGTCGGTGGCGAGCGTCGCGACGGCCACCTCCATCAGGCGCCGCGGACCGACGTACTTCGGGGTGATCACGGTGCCGTCGGGCAGCGTGCCGCCCAGGAGGTACGTCACCACCGCGTGCGGCGACAGTCGCCACGACGGCGGGCGCGGGCGGTCGTCGGCCGCGACCAGCGCCGCCAGTTCGTGCGCGTACTGCTGCTCGGCGTGGGGACGCAGCAGGGCCGGCTCGGCGGTCAGGGTGTCGGTCACGTCAGCTCCTCGTGAAGGTGTCGGCGGTGGGTGAGGATGTCGGCGGCGGCCGCGAACAGCGCCAGTCGGTCGAGGTCTCCGGTGCGGGTCGCGGCGTCGGACAGCGCCGACTCGAGCTCGAACGGGGCGCGGTGGGCGAGCAGGTCGACGGTGTGCCGCAGCTCGGCGGTCCGCGCGCGGGACGCGTACACCCCGGCCATGACCGCGGCCGCGACGTCGTGCGGCCACGGTGCCGCCAGCGCCGCGAGCAGGTTCGGGTCCGGCAGCGCGCCGTCGCGGGTGGCCCGCAGCCGCGCGATCAGGACGTCGCGCGGCAGGTGGGCGGCGACCTGCGGGCCGACGGTGCCGTCGCGGCGCAGCAACGCCGCCGCCCAGTCGGCGTCGCCCTGGGCGGCGACCGCCGCGGACCAGGCGTGCTCCAGCGCCGAGGTGAACGGCTCGGAGACCGTCACGTGCGGCAGATCCGCTGGGGTGAGCCCGATCTCGGGCCACACGGCGAGCGGTGCGGACTGCACGATCAGGGTCAGGCGGTCGTTCGGGCGCGGCGCGGAGCGGTCGTCGAGGCCGTCCCGCAGCGCGGCGTCGTCGAGCCGGTGGGGCAGCCTCACGGTGACGACGCCGTCGGCGACGGTGATCCACTCGCGCAGCCGCTGCGCCATGCGCTGTCGGTATGCCGCGCCCGGCAGGAGACGCAGCACGCGCGCCGCGGCCTGTCGCACGCGCAGGCTGCGGTCGTCGAGCGCCTGCTCGAGCAGCGACTCGTCGTCCGGGCGGAGGCCGACGGCCAGTTCGGCGACCAGGGCGGCGCGCTGCTCGGCGTTCTCGGACCGCCAGCCGGCCGACAGCAGCGCGTTCGCGGCCGCCGGGTCGGCGCGGCGCAGCGCCGCGAACCACCGCCGCCGCACGGCGGGGGCTCCGTGGCGCCAGTCCTCCTCGTCGCCGGTGTCGGGATCGCGCAGCGGCGCCCAGTCGGGGTTGCGGGCGGCGAGCCACTGGCCCCGCGGACCGGCCAGCGCGACCAGCCCGTCCCGGTACCGGGGGAGTCGGACGGCGGCGCCGAGCAGGTCGACCAGCAGGTCCGGCGGTGGACGGAAACCCGCTGCGGCAACGAACCATTCGGGCAGCAGCGAGGAGTCGACGACGAGCAGGGATCGCAGTCGCGCCGCCGCGGCCTCCGCCAGCAGCGGGCGCGGATCGTCGGGGGCGGGCGCCGGCACCGAGGCGGGGGTGGGCGCGCTCGCCCCGGCCAGGAACGCCGACTCGAGCGCTGCCGCCGCGAGCAACGTCGCGGCGGGGTCGCCGCCGTCGAGCGCGGACGCGGTGTCCGCCGTATGCAGGCTGGTCAGCGACACCGTCGAGCGGGCGGTGCCGAGAAGTGCTGTTGCGGTGAGCGATTCCGGGTACGGGCGGATCATGCGGCGCTCACCGTGCCGGCGTCGAACACGGAGGCGGGCAGCAGCGCGGTGCCGTCCCAGTCGCCGCACACGGTGACCGGGTGGCCGCCGGAGACGGCGAGCAACTGCCAGCGCGACGCGTCGTCGCCGCCGACGGGCAGGGCCCGGCCGGTGCGGTCGACGACCTGCCACGTTCCGCCGGCGACGGTGGGGGTGACGTCGGCGAGGAGCATCGGCCACGAGCGGATCCACGGGTCGGCCGCCAGCGCGGCGGCGTAGCCGCCGAGGGCGGTGGCCGGGTCGGTGGCGCCGGGCAGCGTGGTGAACGGCTCCGGTGCGGCGTGCTGGGTGCCCAGCTGCGCGCGGAGCGGTGCGGCCCCCGGGTAGTAGTGCAGGTCGGCGTCGACGATCGTTCCCGGAATGGGTACGGCCGTGGTGAATTGGGCGCTGCCGTGCGCGAAGTCGAGCAGCAGCGCCCAGCGGCCGGAGTCGCGTCCGCGCAGCCACACCCGGCGGGTGACCAGGCGGCCCTCGTCGGCCGTGCGGACGGCCAGCACCTGCCAGCGGTCGCGGACGGGGGGCTCGGCGCGCACCTCGTCGGCGCGGACGGGGACCCCGAGGTGCGTCTGCACCGACCGGTTCAGCGGTTCCGGCAGCCGGTCGCGGTCCCGGAACGCGCGGATCAGCAGATGCAGGCGCGCGTACTCGGTGAGCAGTGGCGCCGGCCAGTCCGGGTCGGTGGCGACCAGGGCCGGCAGGGAGCGCAGCGTCGCGGCGAGGCCTGGTGCCTGCGCGTCGACCATGCGGGCGGCGATCGCGTCGTAGGCGGCGGCGTCGTGGGAGACGGAGCCCAGGCCGGCGACGATCCGGTCGGTCAGCCACCGCTCCAGTTCGTCGAGGCCGGCGGCGATCCGCTCGCTGCGGCGCTCGGCGGTGGCCGGGTCGGGCGTCGCCTTCGCGGACGCGGCGGGTGCGGCGGCGGCGGTGCGGGCCGCCCGGGTGGCGAGCCAGTCGGTGACGAACTCGGGCGCCTCGGCGACCGGCACGGCGCCGTCGGCCCAGCGCATCAACAGGCTCACGGCGTGCTTGCACGGGAACTTGCGGCTGGGGCACGAGCAGCGGTACGCGGGGCCCGTCAGATCGACGGCCGCCAGGTACGGGTTCTTGCCGCTGCCACCGCACGAGCCCCACAGGGCGGCGTCGGTGCGGCCGGTGTCCGTCCACTTCGACGCCAGACCGCGGGCAGCCGTCAACGACGCCGAGTCGGGAGCAGCGGCCGCGACCTGCGCGGGAGACCAGGGTTCTGTCACGTCGGAAAAACGTACGGCAGGTCGCCGACAAGTCCCCAAGCGCGCACGTCGATCGTGGGGACCGTCACGGACGGCGCGCCGCCCAACGACCTTGAAGCTGCCCACTGGATTACGGGTGGGCGGGCGCCGAACGGGAATTCACGGCACGCTCGAGGCCCGCGAGCGGTACCTGAGTTCCCGTTCGTGAACCGTTCCCTGCAGGATCGAGCCATGAGTATCGCGATCAATCCGTCCGCCAGCGCGGAGAACTTCAAGCTGCTGCAGACGGAACCGTTCTTCGAGGTCGTCGTCGATCTTGTCGGGGGATATCTCGCGTCGGCGTTCGACGACCCGGCCTCGTGCGAGGTGGACGAGTGGACGCTGAGCTGTCTCCCGACCACGAACAAGACCGCCGAGCGCGAGCGGCTGTTCACGCTCAACATCGGCCCGATGGAAGTGCTCTATGTGGAGCGGTACACGGAGAACGGGGAGACGGTCGACTTCCGCACCGTGCTGTACACGTCGTTGTCCGCGCTGATGCGCCGCACCGGATACAGCATCGACGGCCTGGCGATGGCCAACCCGCTGCTGCGCTTCAAGCAGACCACGCTGGCGTCCGCGGACGGCGACGGTGTGCTGATCGACTGGTTCCTCTCCGACGAGGGCGCCGACGACCAGTTCTTCGAACTGCCGCTCGACGAGACGACGATCGGCCCTCTGGCCGAGCGGCTGGTGAGCAAGGGTCGTGGCCCGTACGCGCAGTACCACAACCGGTGGTTCGCGCAGCACGTCCTCGACGCCATGAAAGAGGATGCGTGACATGCCAATTCGGCTCCCGAAGGTTCTCGCCGCCGGCGACGACAATGCCGCCGTCGAGGTACTGCAGCAGTACTTCCGTGCGCCTTGGGTGAAGACCGGGAGGCTTCGCAGCGGCGCCCTCTGGGACACGTGGGACAGCACCGGCACCCGCGAGCGCGACACGGACGTCTTCACCGCCGACGACCTGGTTGCGGTCACCCTGCTGACCGTCGAGGTATCCCCGGACGGCGCCGACGTCATCCTTCGCGAGCGGCGCGGCGAGTTCGCGGAACTGCTGTCCGCGGTCGGGCCCGACCGTGACCTCGTCGACGAGGACGAGCTCACGCCCGAGTCGCCGGTGTGCCGCCTCGAGGCCGCCCTGTGGACGGTGCCGAGTGTGGGCCGCACGGTCGCGTCGAAGCTGATCGCACGGAAGCGGCCGCGACTGTTCCCGATCTACGACCGCGTGATCGGCGAAGTCCTGGGCGCCAAGCAAGCCCACTACGAGGCCGTGCGGCAGGCGCTGCGTGCGAACGACCGGGAGCTTCATCGCCGTCTCGTCGCACTGCGATCGGCCGCGGGGCTGGACGACTCGGTTCCGGCGTTGCGGGTGCTCGACGTCCTCGCGTGGATGCAGCTCAAGGCCCCGAACTGACGCCCGGTCGCTGTTTGGGGGCCGATGAGTTTCGCGCTTCCGTCTGGTCGATACCTGTGAGACGAGAATCGACCGAGGGAGGCACGCATGACGATCGAATACGACCTGGGGCCGGCGGCGGCGCAGGCGGCTCGCGTAGCCGAGGGCATTCGCGACGAACAGCTCGATCTTCCGACACCCTGTTCGGAGTGGTCGGTTTCCGATCTGCTCCGACATTTCCTCGAGCTGACGAACGCGTTCACGGCCGCCGCCAGCAAGGCGCCGTTTCCCGGTGACGGCTCCGGCCGGCCGCAGCAGCTGCCGCCGGGCTGGCGGGCGCAGCTGCGCCGGCAACTCGACGCGCTGGCCGCTGCGTGGCGGGACCCCGAGGCCTGGCAGGGGGAAGCCGAGGCCGGGGGCGTCACCCTGCCCGCGGCGGCCATGGGTGCCGTGGCCATCGACGAACTCGTCTTGCACGCATGGGATCTCGCCCGCGCGACCGGGCAGCCGTTCGAGTCCGATCCGGCCAGTGTGGAGGCGAGTCTGGGGTTCGCGGCCGCGATGTCGGTGCCGGGCGAGGAGGCCGGCCGCGAAGGTCTCTACGGTCCCGTCATCCCGGTCCCGGCGGACGCGCCCGACCTCGACCGGCTCCTCGGGTACGCGGGCCGCGATCCGCAGTGGTCGCCGTCCGGGGAGGTCGTCGGCGGGTAGGTAACCGCCGCCGGAGAATTGGGCGATCATGGATCGACACGACGCGGGACCGATCCCTGATGGAGGAAGCAGCGATGGCGGAAAGCTCCGTATCCGGCACCCGACAGCCGGTGGACTACGGCGAGGTGGAGGGCGCGGTCCTTCAGGCGCTGCCGGACGAGGGGCACCGCGGCGTGAACCGGCTCAGCGTCGCGCTCATCACCGACGCACAGTCGTTCGATGCGCTGCTCGCGGCGTTCTCGCGGGTCGAGGCGGCGCATCGCCGTGACGGCCGGTGCTTTCTGACGCTCGACGATCCGAACCAGTGCCTGTACACGAGCGGACACGCGCGCAACAAGCACGATCTGGACGGGGACGTCGCGTACCCGGACGACGACACCGACGACGCGCTGGCCGCCTACGACACCGCGGTGTTCGAGTCGGCCAGAGCGGCGCTCCGAGATCCAGGCCGGGCTGTGCGGTGGGAGGACGTGAGCAGCTCGCTCGTCACGGAGCCGAGCGACATTGAGGCGTTGGTGGCGCTCAATCGCGACCCGGGCCTGGTGGTGGACGACGTGCACGTGGTGCAGTGCCTGCCGACCGCGGACGACACCGATCTGCTCGCCGACCTCCCGAACGGCTACTTCGCCTGCGACTGGACGCCCTTCGAAAGCCACGCGGTGGCGCGCCGGATGGGCGAGCGGCACGGGTACGCGCTCGTCGGGATCGGCGCGTCCACGCTCGGGTTCCTCAACGTCCTCGATCCCGCGCAACGGGACGTCGACGCGCTGATCGCCGATCTGCGGGAGCTGTACGGGCATGGTGACGCCGACGCCTGGACCGAGCTCGGGGACGTGCTTCGCAGCTCGTCGGTGCTGCTCCTCGGTTACACGGAGGACTTCGCGGAGCTCACCGAGAACTAGGGCGCGTCACCGACGGCCTGACAGGTAGCGGAGAGCATCGTCCACCGCCACCGGGTTGGGATCGCGTGGCGAAGCCCTTCCCTACGGGCGGACGGCGAGCACCAGTTTGCCCGTGACTCGGCCCGTCTCGCCCTGTGCGTGAGCCCTCGCAGCCTCGGCGAGCGGGTAGGTGCCCGATACATGCACCCGCAATTGCCCGGAGTCGACGAGCGCGGCGATCGCAGCCATGCCCGCCTGATCGTGCTGGACCAGCATGGCTTTGGCGTTCACACCCAGTTCGGCGGCCCGCTTGGTGACCTCCCCGAAGTCGCTGGGCAAGATCGAGACGAGAACGCCTCCCGGCCTGAGTGTCTCCAACGAGCGCAGCCGGTCGTCGCCGCCGAGCGTGTCGAGGACCACGTCGATGTCGCGCGCCTCCTGCACGAAATCCTCTGTGCGGTAGTCGATGACCTCGTCTGCGCCCAGGCCTCGCACGAAATCTTGCTTGGAGGCCGACGCTGTGCCGATGACGTGCGCGCCGCGAGCCTTGGCGATCTGCACTGCAACATGCCCGACGCCGCCCGCCGCCGCGTGCACCAGCACCCGCTGCCCCGGCTGCACTCGAGCGGTGTCGACGAGGGCTTGCCAGGCCGTGAGCGACACCAGCGGCAGAGCGCCCGCCTCGATGTGCCCCACGGCGGCGGGCTTGGGCACGAAGGCGCGGGCGGAGCCGACGACGTACTCGGCATGCGAACCGGCCCCATGCGGGTAGGGCAGCATGCCGAACACCTCGTCGCCCTGCTCGAAGAGGGAGACGCCGCGTCCGACGGCCTCGACGACGCCGGACACGTCCCAGCCGAGTGTGAAGGGGGGCTCGCCGAGGAAGGCGGCGAACCTGCGGTGCTTCCAGTCGGTGGGGTTCACACCAGCGGCGTGGACGGCGACGAGGATCTCACCGAGGCCCGGTTCCGGCCGCTCGAGCTCGATCTGCCGGAGTACGTCGGGCTCTCCGAGGGTGTCTTGGCTGATGGCCCGCATCGTGTTCTTGGTCATGGATCAATCATGCGGCGGCGCCCTGAACTGCGAAATGGCAAGATGGACAACATTCGATAGAATCCTGCCATGCCCGCTATGGAGGACCGCAGCAGTCCCGACAAGGCGCCGCACCGCGTCGTCGTCCTCGCCGTCGACGGCGTGTACCCCTTCGAACTGGGCATCCCCAACCGGGTCTTCCCCGGAGTCGAGGGCGCATACGAGGTGCTGACGTGCGCGGCGACCGATGATCGAACGGTTTCGACCAACGCCGACTTCACGATCACCGTCGAGCACGGACCTGAGGCACTCGAAAGTGCCGACACCGTCGTCATCCCGCCGTACGACCTGCACCGCATCACAGCCGATCTGCCGGAATCGCTCCAGGCCGCGCTCACCCGCATCCGCCCCGGCACCCGCATCGTCTCCATCTGCACCGGCGCGTTCATCCTGGCCGCCGCCGGACTGCTCGACGGGCGTCCCGCGACCACACACTGGGCGCTGGCCGAGCGCTTCCGCCGGATGTACCCCCGGGTGGCCCTGGACCCTGATGTGCTGTTCATCGACGACGGCGACGTACTCACCTCGGCGGGCGCCGCATCCGGGATCGACGTATGCCTGCACATCGTGCGCTCCGATCACGGCAGCGCAGTCGCCAACGATGTCGCTCGGCGCTGCGTCGTACAGCCCTGGCGCGAGGGCGGCCAGGCCCAGTACATCCTCCAGCCAGTGCCGCCGCAGGAAGCGAGCAGTACCGCCGCGACCCGCGCCTGGGCCTTGGAGCACCTCGACCGGCCAATCGCCCTGCGGGAATTGGCCGCTCACGCCCGGACCAGCCCGCGCACGTTCGCCCGCCGCTTCCAGGAAGAGACAGGGACGAGCCCCGGCCGCTGGCTGATCCAGCAACGCGTGCACCGCGCCCGCCACCTCCTGGAGACCAGCGACCTTCCGATCGACCGGATCGCCATGGAGGTCGGCTTTGGCACGGGAGCGTCGTTGCGGCAGCACCTGCACGCCGCGATCGGGGTGTCTCCGCAGGCATACCGGAACACGTTCCGGGTCCAACCCGCGGCGCCAGGCGGACCATGAGCACCGCGGATCCGGCGTCAGCCGACGCCTGTCGCTATCGCTGCCCACGCCGAGCGGCAGAAACAAGCTCGACGAGCCTGCCGAGGCCGGCGTGGTCGAGTATCAGCGACCGTGCTCGATCCCGGTGAACCGCTGCGCGTTCGACTCCTCGGTAGCGGTGAAGTTCTGCGCGATCTTCTCGAACACCGACTGCATCTGCTCCACGATGGTGATGTGCTCGGCGAGCGCCTGGTCGAGCGGGTACTCGCCGCCCGACGCCTTCTGCTCGAACTTGCGGGCTAGCGCTGTGCCGGAGGGAAGTGTGCCGAAGCCGTCGATACGGCTCAGGCCCGCTGCGCCGCGCTTGATCTGGTCGAGTTCCGCGACAAGTTCGGCGCAGCGTTGCGCACACTGCTTGGCAACGTCTGGTTCGAGATAGAGCTCACCGGAATCGACCTGTGCACCGAGTGCACTCCACAGATTGCCGTTCATCGAGTCTGTCGTCCTGTCATTGGGGGATCGATGGAGCGAGGAGCTGGGCGTTCTGAACCGCGCGAGGGCACGGTCCCTCGGCAGGCGTCTTTCCAGCGAAGTAGCCCGACTTGATCATCACGGTGTCGGTTCCGGATGTGAAGACGACGTCGCAGTACTCGTTGCGCGTATCGGTTACCTCGCGGAATGTGAAGGCTTCGCGACCGCCCAGTTCGATGGGAGTGAAGTTGGTAAAACGGTCGCTTGTGCGCACCTCGTCGAGGCCACGTGCTGTGACGAAGACGGTGATCGCCGTACCGTCACCGCCCCAGTCACACAGATTCCAGCCGGGTTGCTTGACGCCGAGAATATCCCGGGATTCGGATGCCGGATCCACCCCCGCCGCACGCAACGCATCGTCCGGGATGCTGCACGGGTCGAAGGTCGGCTCCCCGGCCTGCGGCTTGGTTGTCTCGGCCTGCCCCTCGACACTTGTCGACCCGCAGCCGGCCAAGGCAAGGACGGCGACTGCGGCCGCAATGACGTATCGCCCGGTGTTCCTCATGCTCTCCCAAACCCCGTCTCGGTGTCGGATTCCGTTGGTGCGCTTCGGCTGTGTATCAGTGCCCGGATTCGATACCGGTGAACCGCTGCGCGTTCGACTCCTCGGTCGCGGTGAAGTTCTGCGCGATCTTCTCGAACACCGACTTCATCTGTCCGACGACGGTGATGTGGTCGGCGAGCGCCTGGTCGAGCGGGTACTCGCCGCCGGTGGCCTTGCGCTCGAACTTGCGGGCGAGGGCGATTCCGGAGGGGAGGTGGCCCAGTCCGTCGATGCGAGCGAGATCCAACGCCTGGGTTCGCATCAGTTCCAGATCGTTGACAAGTTCAGTGCATCGCTGCGCACATTTCTCGGCAACGCCAGGTTCCATGTAGAGCTCACCTGCATCGACCAATTCGCTGATTGAACCCCATGAGGAGCTGTTCATCTTCAGCCTTCCGGTCAGCGGGGGATCGAGGACTCGAGGGCCTGAGCGTTGCGAACCGCCAGGGGGCACGGACCTTCCGGCGGCGTCTTCCCAGTGAGATAACTCGACTTGATCATCAAGGTGTCAGAGCCCGAGGTGAAGAGCACGTCGCAGAACTCGTTCCGCCGGTCGGTCGTTTCGCGGAATGTCAAGGCTTCACGCCCGACGAGATCGACCGGCGTGAAGTCAGTGAAGCGCTCATCCGAGCGAATCGTGTCGATGGACAGGCCTGTGGCGAAGACCGTGACGAAGTAGTCGGGTCCGCGCCACCGGCACAGGCTCCAACCCGGCTGCTTGACGCCGACGATATCGCGAGTGACTGACGCTGGATCCGCCCCCGCCGCCCGCAACGCGTCGTCCGGGATGCTGCACGGGTCGAACGCCGGCTCCCCGGCCTCCGGCTTCGGCGTCTCCGCCTGCCCCTCGATACTTGTCGACCCGCAGCCGGCCGCTCCGAGCACCCCGACTGCCGCGACGACCGCGACACCCCACCGCGTCAGTGACCTCACGCTTCCCCCTCGTTTCGTGACGATTCGCCCATTGGATCAGACGCATCGCGGCGGCACCCGGTTCCATCGAAGATCCCCGTCGTGGAGTGCGGTGACCCGCGCCACCCTTTTCAAAGATACGATCACGATATATCGTGAGTGTGTCGGTTAAGAACGAGAGGAGAAACCGATGAGGAACATGAATCACCGGCGAGGGCCCGAAGACATGCACGGACACCCTGCCTGGGGTGAGGGGATGGGCCGTCAGCGCCGCCATCACCGCCCGTTCGACGCTGAAGATCAGCGAGGGCCCGGCATGCGTGGTGGGCGCGGCCGTGGTCGTGGCCACGGGGGACCTCGAGGTCGTGGTGGTTCGCGCCGGGCGGGCCGCGGCGACGTGCGCGCAGCCGTCCTGCTTCTGCTGCAGGAGGACTCGATGTACGGGTACCAGTTGATGCAGACCATCACCGACCGCACCAACGGTGCCTGGCGTCCCAGTGCCGGCGCGATCTACCCGACGCTCCAGCAGTTGGAGGACGAAGGACTGGTCCGCACGACCGCCGAGGGCGGCCGCAAGCTCGTCACGCTCACCGACGAGGGACGTCAGTTCGTCGAGCAGAACGCCGAATCCTGGGGTGACCCATTCGCATTCGCCGGATCGGGGTCGGACCTGCGAGGACCGCTGCACGATCTGCATGGCGCCGCCCGACAGGTCCAGGCGTCCGGCACCGCAGCCCAACTCGCCGCCGCCGAGAAAGTGCTCACCGACGCCCGACGCGCGCTGTACCTGATCCTGGCGGGTGACGCCGACGGCTCGAGTGACACCACGGAGCCTGAGACGGAGAACTGAGCGATCCCCCGATAGGTTCTGTCCATGACCCCGTACTCCGGCCGGCCGATGCGCCTGCCCGCTCCACCGACCGTCGAGAACATGCCCGCACTCGCGCAGGCATGTTCGGTCTCGGTGCGCGCCAACACCGGGCACGATCTGCCGTTCACGATCGCCTCGGCGGGGGAGGTCGACGGCTACCTCGGCGAGATCCGCGAACAGGAGGGCGGCAGCGACTACCTCGCCGAACTCGTCGTCAAGTTCGGCGCCTACCTCGGGGAACTGCTGGTCCGCCACGCCGGCGGCCGATGGGTCGATCCGCCCGCCGAACTCGGTGGATGGCCCGGCATCGAACTGCCGAACGGGACGTTCGCCGACCCGATCGGCAAGGCGTTCAAGCGCGTCGACAATGGACCCGAGGACAACGTGCAGTCGTTCGTCGACGTGGCGATCGACCTGTCTCGCCCCGCGCCGAAGCGGCGCTGGTTCGGGCGGTCACGATAGTCGTTGCGCCGCGAGGGGTTCGAAGTCGAACTCGGATTCACCGGACAGCACCTCGGCCCTCAACACCGGCGCTGCCGCGTCCAGCGACGGCCCGAGCAGCCGCAGCGAATTCATCCCCTGCGAGCAGTACACCGGGAACTCGCCGCGACCATCGCGAACGGCGGTGTCCCACAGCAGCACGTCCCCGTTCTCGCTGATCGCGAAGACCCGCAGCGAGTCGACCAGCGACCAGTCGCCGTCCGGCTCGACCATCCAGTCGTACCCCTCGTCCTGCCCGTCGCGGTAGGCCTCGCCGAGCCGCTCGGTGAGGATCCGGCTCCGGGCCTGCCAGCCGTCCGCGTAACCCTCGAGAACGGGCGGGTACACGAGCCACAGCCCGAACAGCCGGCCCCAGCCGAGACTGCGAACGAACCCGCGATAGGACTCCGGGAACCCGCCGCCGTCGGCGAATCGATACGTATCGAGCACGCCGAGATCGAGGTGCTCGAGCGTGGGAACACCCTGACATCGGATCGAGGAGAAGTCGGACATCGTTCAGCGAATCCCCTCCCGCCGCAAGGCGATCGCGACCGCGGCGGCCCGCGAGTCGACGCCGAGCTTAGCGTAGATGTGCGCGAGGTGCGTCTTCACCGTGGCCTCGCTGATGAACAGTCGCTTGCCGAGTTCCTTGTTCGTCAGGCCCTCGGCGAGCAGGCTCAACAACTCGGCCTCCCGGGCCGTCAGCGCCTGGTCGGGGCGTCGCATCCGGTCCAGCACCCGCGACGCCACCGGCGGCGACAGTACGCTGCGGCCCGCGACAGCGCCGCTGATCGCGCCGAAGATGTCCTGCGGTGCGGAGTCCTTCAGCAGGTAGCCGATCGCTCCGGCGTCGAGCGCGCGCACCACGTCGGCGTCGGTGTCGTACGTGGTGAACACCAGCACCGGCTGGTCGGGTCGAGCCGCGCGGATCCGCCGGATCGCTTCCACCCCATCGATTCCCGCGCCGAGCGCCAGATCCATCATCACCACGTCGGGGGTGCGGTCCGCGGCCATCGCGACGGCGTCCTCACCGGTGTCGGCCTCGCCGATCACCTCGATGTCGGGCTGTGAATCGAGCAGCGCCCGCAGCCCGGCCCGGACCACGAGGTGGTCGTCGACCAGCAGCACCGAGATCACGACGCGCCCCCGACCGGGATCTGCGCCGCGACGACGGTGCCCTCGCCGGGCGCGCTTTCCACCGTGAAGGTGCCGCCGAGGGCCTCGACGCGCTGCCGCATCGCGGGCAGGCCGAACCCGGCCGACTCGGCCACCGCGAAGCCGACGCCGTCGTCGAACACGTCGAGGGCGACGGCGTCGGGCAGGTACGTCAGGGTCACCCCCACAGTGTGCGCGTCGGCGTGCCGTCGGATGTTCGACGCTGCGCTCTGCACGATCCGCAGCAAAGCGTGCTCGACGTCCGGCGGCAGGCCGACCGGCTCACCGATCACCCGCAACTGCGCCGACGGCACGTATCCGCGGACCGCGGCGAGCAGCGCGGCGTCGAGTGTCTGCGTCGTGAGGTCGGGGGAGCTGAGGTAGTGGACGAGGTTGCGGGTCTCGGCGAGATTCTCGCGCAGCGAGCGGGTGGCCACCCGCACCTCGTCGCGGGCCCGTGGCCCGGACCGCTCCCACACCTCGTCGGCCGCCTCGAGGTGCAGCAGCGCGCTGGTGAGCCCCTGCGTGATGGTGTCGTGGATCTCGCGGGACAGGCGCTCGCGCTCGGACAGCACCCCGGCCTCCCGCTCGGTCTCGGCGAGCCGCGACTTGGCCTCGACCAGTTCGCCGAGCAGGCGTTCGCGCTCGGCGCTGTCGCGCTCCACCTGCCCGTACGCGAGGACGATCAGTGCGCCGGTGCACAGCGGCGCCAGCAGCACCGCCCACTCGGTGCGGCCGCTGAACGACGCGAACTCGATGCCCGCGAACACCGCCAGCGCGGCGACGATCAGGTACGCCGCCCACCGCGGGAACGCCCGCGTGCACAGGAAGAAGATCGGGAACGCCGTCCACGCGAAGCTCGGCGCCAGCCACACCAGCGCCACCCACGACGTCAGCACCGGCCACACCCACGGCTGCCACGCGCCGCCGCGGCGGGAGAGCACCACGACCACCGCGTACAGCGCGGCCAGCACAACGATCAGGCCGGCGACCACCAGCCACCGGCCGCTCACCCCGTGATAGGTGAGGTAGCGGGCCGTCGACGCCGCGAGCAGCACGTAGAACGAGAGGTGGATCGCGAGCCCGAGCGGCCCGCGAAAGTCGGTGTTGCCCTCGTCAGCCTGCATCGGGCTGATCCTACGGACGGCTGCGCGGCCCGGTATCGGCCATTCGGATGATCTGGCGGTGGCCGCGCGGCCGATGCCGTCGACCCCGCGTCCGGGCGAGGCTCGACTCGTTCGATTCCCCCGTCCGAAAGGCCCCCGATGAACACCTCCCGCCGCCTGCCCCGCGCCCTCGCCATCACCATCCCCGCCGTGGCCCTCCTGGCCGCGACGGCGTGCGGATCCACCGAGGACGCCGCGGCCTCCGCGACGACCACCGAGGTGGCGCCCGCCGCGGTGTCGACGCAGAAGCCTGGTGACGCCGAGAAGGGCACCGTCACGGCCAACCGCCTGGCGGTGTCCACCGCCGGACGCGCCGCGCAGGCCGCGCTCGCCAAGTGCCAGGCCGACGGCCTCGGCTTCGTCACCGTGTCCGTCGTCGACCGGTTCGGCAATGTGCAGGCGATGCTCCGCGGCGACAACGCGGCCGAGCACACCGTCGAGGCGTCGCGCGCCAAGGGCTACACCGCCGCCGCGTTCGGCGCGAACACCTCCGACCTCGCCGGTCGCGTGAAGGGCGACGGCCCGACGATCGCCGACCTGCCCGGCACCCTGTTCCTGGCCGGCGGCGTGAGCGTCAAGGCGGGCAACGCGTCCATCGCCGGCATCGGCGTCGGCGGCGCCCCCGACGGCAACGCCGACCAGGCCTGCGCCGCGGCGGGTCTCGCCGAGATCGCCGGGAGCCTCCAGTGAGGATGGCCGTCCTGCTGGCCGCCGTCGCGCTGACGGCGGCGGCCTGCGGAACCGGTGGTGTCGGCGAGACACAGCCCACCACAACGTCTTCCGCGACCGCATCCGATTCGGTGCCCACACCAGTGTCGACCCCGGAACTCGAGCGGCAGCTCTTCGTCGCGGCACGAGGCAACGACGCGGCCGGGGTGCGGGACGCGCTGCAGCGCGGCGCCGACCTCGAGGCCCGCGCCGACGCCGGCCGGACGCCGCTCGTGGAGGCGACCAAGGCGAACGCGGTCGCCGCGGCCACGGCGCTGATCGACGCCGGTGCGGACGTGAATGCGAAGGACGGCATCCAGGATTCGGCGTTCCTGTACGCCGGCGCGGAGGGCCTCGACGAGATCCTGCTCGCCACGCTGTCGCACGGCGCGGAGGTGCGCAGCACCAACAGGTTCGGTGGCACCGCACTGATCCCGGCGTCCGAGCACGGGCACGTCGAGACGGTCCGCATCCTGCTCCGCGCCGGGGTGCCGGTGAACCACATCAACGACCCCGGCTGGACGGCGCTGCTCGAGGCGATCGTCTACGGCGACGGCTCGGCCCGCTACGTCGACGTCGTCACGCAGTTGCTCGACGCCGGTGCCGACCCGGCGATCCGCGACGCGCGGGGGCTCACCGCACTGCAGAACGCGCAGAACCGCGGACAGCGCGACATCGTCACGCTGCTGACGGCGCCCGACGGGAACTGACGGCGCCCCGCGGGCCCGGACGCGTGCCGTGGATCCCGGTCAGGCGGGATCCTGGATCCGCGCCCAGGGCTTCGCCGCCTCGAGTTCGAAGGCCAACTCGAGGAGGGTGCGTTCGTCGCCGTGAGCGGCGGAGAAGTGCGACGCCAGGGGCAGGCCCGTCGAGGTCTGGTGCAGGGGCAGCGAGATCGCCGGCCCGCCGGAGGCGTTGTTGAGCGGGGTGAAGGCCGCGTAAGTCACCAGGCGGTCGAACAGCGTGTCGAAATCCTGTGCGGGGGAAAGATACCCGAGCTTCGGTGTGGTGTGGCTGAGGACCGGGGAGAGGACGACGTCGTACGTCTGGAACATCCGCGCGTAGGCGCGGGCGGTCCGCTGCATCCGGTACAGCATGCGCGGGGTCTCGATCATCTGCTTGCGGTACATCGCGTCCAGCCCGCGGCTGAGGTTGTCGGTCCTCGCCGGGTCGAAGGTGGGCCCGAACATCCGTTTGCCACCGGTGAGGATGGCGAACGACAGAAAGCCCCAGTACAGCTTGAAGTCGCGCATGAACTCCTCGCCGACCGGCAGGGTCGCCTCCTCGACGTGGTGGCCGAGCTTGTCGAGCAGGTCGGCGGTGGACCGCACCGCGTCGCGGGTCTCGCCGTCGGTGGGCACCCCGGTCACCGAGTCGACGATGACGCCGATCCGCAGGCGCGTCGAGCCCGGCCCCTCGACCAGCCGGATCGGGGGGAACTTCGGGTTGCGGTAGTAGCGTTCGGCGGCCGCGTAGAACCGGGCGCTGTCGCGCACCGACCGGGTGACCGCACCCTGGGTGATGATCCGGATCGGCATGGTCTTGTCCATCGCGTCCGGGACCGTGCGCCCGCGGGTGGGCTTGAGGCCGACGAGACCGCACGCGGCAGCGGGGATACGGATGGATCCGCCGCCGTCATTGGCGTGCGCGAACGGCAGCACCCCCGCGGCGACCAGCGCGGCCGAGCCACCCGACGACGCCCCCGACGAGTGCTCCGTGTTCCACGGGTTCCAGACGGGATCGGCGTCGGCGTACTCGGTGGTGGCGCTGAACCCGAACTCGGGCAGCCGACTCTTGCCGATCGACACGGCACCCGTGGACAGGAACTGCTCGACGACGGCGCTGTGCCGGCGGGCCGGGACAGGGGCGAACGCCGCGCTGCCCTGCCCGGTGGGCAGGCCGGCGACGTCGACGTTGTCCTTGACGATCGTCGGCACCCCGGAGAAGACGCCGCCGCGCGGGGTGTCGGCCTGCCGCAGCGCCCGCTCGAAGTCGCGCGTCTGGATGCCGTTCAGGGCGCCCTGCACGGACTCGGCGCGCTCGATGGCGGCCTCGACCGCTTCCCGCGCCGACACCTCGCGGGCGGCGATGCGCGCAGCCACGCCGGTGGCATCGAGGTCACCGAGGGCGTCGTCACGGAAAGCGTGGATGCGGGTGTTGTCGGCCATGTCCGGAGTGTAGGAGCCGCGACCGCGGTTGGGGAGGGGTTCGGCCCTCGCGGATCGCCCGCACTTCGGTGCGCAGCAAATCGAGTTCCGCGCGGATGTCGTCCGACGGCGCCGGGGCGGTGGTGGAGCCCGTGGACCCCGTCGCGCCCGCGACCCCCCGCGGGGCCGGCCCGAATCCGTCCATGAACATGGTCGTGAGGGTCTCGGTGCGAGAGTCGATGTCCTGGGCGAGCGTCCGGCGATGCCAGCGCACCGACATGAACACGCACTCGTGCATCATGCGTTGGAACTCGAAAATATCGACACCAGAATTGAATTCACCCTCGCCGACGCCGTCCTCCGCCACGCCGTACCAGGCGTCGTGGGCGGATTCGACCGCCGCGGCGATCTCGGTGTGGCGGGGAGCACGCTCAGATTCGCGAACTCGTTCCGAGCACGGATAATGGAGTTGCACACGCCACGCACGTGACGGGAGCGAGCGTGATTAGGCGAGCACACGCGATCAACTGGAACCGGGTGCCCGATCCTGTGGACGTCCGGGTGTGGGACCGGCTCACCGGCAACTTCTGGCTGCCCGAGCGGATCGCGCTGTCGAACGACCTGGCGTCGTGGGAGACGCTCACCGACACCGAACGGCAGTCGACCATCCGGGTGTTCGCCGGGCTGACCCTGCTGGACACCGCCCAGGCGACGGTGGGTGCCGTCGCGATGATCGCCGACGCCGTCACCCCGCACGAGGAGGCAGTGCTGACGAACATGGCGTTCATGGAGTCGGTGCACGCCCGCAGCTACAGCTCGATCTTCTCGACACTGTGCTCGACGCGGGAGATCGACGCCGCGTTCGACTGGTCGGAACACAACCCGCACCTGCAGCGGAAGGCGCAGATCGTCGTCGACTACTACCGCGGCGACGACGCGCTGAAACGCAAGGCCGCGTCGGTGATGCTCGAGTCGTTCCTGTTCTACAGCGGCTTCTTCCTGCCGATGCGCTGGGCGAGCCGCGGCAAGCTCACCAACACGGCGGACCTCATACGGCTGATCATCCGCGACGAGGCGGTCCACGGGTACTACATCGGCTACAAGTGTCGTCAGGCACTGGGTCACCTCGAGGTCGGGGCGCGGGCCGGGCACCGCGACTACACCTACGAGCTGCTGCAGACGTTGTACGACAACGAGGTTCGGTACGCCGCCGACCTGTACGACGGTGTCGGGTGGACCCCGGAGGTGCTGTCCTACATGCGGTTCAACGCCAACCGGGCCCTGGCCAACCTCGGCTACCAGCCGCTGTTCCCGGCCGCCGACTGCGAGGTGGACCCCGCGATCCTGGCGTCGCTGGACCCCGGGTCGGGGGAGAGCCACGACTTCTTCTCCGGGGCCGGCAGCGCCTACGTCGTCGGCAAGCAGAAGCCGACCGAGGACGAAGACTGGGACTTCTGAGGCGCGATCAGTTCGCGCGCCGCAGGTCGGCGCGCAGGTGATGCGTCATCGGGACGCCGTCGAACGACATCCACATGTCGTAGCCGAGCGCGCTGCCCCCGTCGGACAGTTCGAAGCGACGGCGGATCGCGTGGACGGGCTTGGCCGCGGGCGACGACTCGAGCGTGTGCTGCGCGAAGTCGAGGACACCGTCCGCCAGCTCGGCGCGGTGGATCTCGACGAACCCGGTCGGCTGCGTCACCAGCAGTTCGACGACGCCGTCGGCCAGCCGCAGGTAACCGGTTTCGGTGTGCATCGGCTGCCCGCCGCCGGGCTTGCGGGTCCGGGACCGGTAGAACAGGAACGGCTTTCCGCTCGGCGCGAGTTCGATCTCCTCGTCGTACGTGAAGTCGTCGATGGTGGGGTAGTGGCCGGCGCCGCTGCCGACCCACCGTCCCGCGAAGACCGCGAGATCACCGAGGGGTGCCAGCAGTTCGGTCTGCGTCTGATCCATACGACCAGTCTAGGAAGCGGGGGGCGCGTCGAGCGGTTCCGGTGCCGCGGGGGTGCGGCGCGCACCCCTCGTCAGCCGGCGGACACCTGCGCCGGCCGCGGAGAACGCGACGATGGCACCGGCAGTGATCGGGCCGGCCGGGCTGCCCGGAAACACGCCCTCGAGCACGAGCCACGCACCGAACGCGAAGAACAGCACCGCGGCCCCGATCCGGACGAAGGCCTCGGGCAGGTGCTTGCCGAGCAGCGCGCCGACGACGATCGCGAGCGCGTCGGCGGCCACCATGCCGATCGTCGAACCGATCCACACGCCCACCCAGTCGTTGTCGGCGGCGAGCGTGACGGTGGCGAGCATCGTCTTGTCGCCGAGTTCGGCGAGGAAGAACGCCGACGCGACCGCGAGGAAGGCCGACCCGGTGACCTTGCGGGCCTTCTGTTCCTCCTCGTCGGAGAGGCTGTCGCCGCGCAGGGTCCACAGGCCGAAGATCACGAACGCGATGCCGCCGACGATCGAGATCGCAGTGGTCGGCAGCGCCGCCCCCAGGAAGTGGCCGACGCCGACCGACACGAGATGGACGAGCGTCGTGGCGGCGGTGATGCCGCCGATGACGACCCACCAGCGGTAGCGCAGCGCGAATGTCATCGCCATGAGCTGGGACTTGTCGCCCAACTCGGCGACGAAGATGACGCCGAAACTCAGCAGGATCGCGGCCAGCACGTTCTTCGGACCTCCTCCGGACTTCTCGTTCTCGGAGGATGTCGGGAAACCTTCCTCCGGCCCCGAACACGACGGATGCGTTCGCGGCCGAAGGTCTCGCCCACCGGTGAAGATCCGGTTCGCTGAGCCGGGCGGACACTGCGAGGTGCCGGCCAGTATGTCGACCCAGCGATTGGGGGCTACTCCCCTTCGCTGAGGCAACCATAACCCCGGATCAGCGAAAGTACAAAGGCCGCAATAAGTTTGGAATCCCGAACTTTCGTCTTCCGCTTCCTGTCACGCGGCCAGCAGCATGGCCAGAACTGCGGTGTCGGGATCGCTGATCGGATCGATTCCCACACGCGAAATCATCGATGTCACAGTGCCGTCCGCTTCCGCCTCGACCCAGGCCGCCCGGTGCTCGAGCCCGAGGTGCGGAAGGCCGGGCAGCAGCACACAGCCCGACGCGGCACCGATGCACTCGGGTAGCGACGGGACGGTCTCGGTGGGCGGGTGCAACATCAGCAGTGCGGGTGGCTGGTGCGCCGCGAACCGGCCCGGGGTGATCGCCCGGTCGCCGAGCACCGGGCCCTCCGCGACGATCAGGCCGACGGTGCCGGGTTCGGGATCGTCGGGCAGCTCCTCCCGCGCGCCGAACACCGTCGACGTGGCCAGCAGACCCGGTAGGGACGCGACGCGGACCGCGAGCGCGAGCAGCTGCGCCCACTCCCGTGTGGTCTCGGGCCAGCGTCCCGAGATCACGAAGCCGCGCAGGTCGCCCTCTGCGTGGAAGGGCGCGACGCCGACGTATTCGTGCTCGTTCATCTCGGCCTCGATTCTCCGGTCTCCCGGACCCCCGCGGGGCGGGAGCAACCGGGCGGGCTCCGATGGTCGGAGCCCGCCCGGCTGACACGTCGTCCACACCTCGTTGGGTACCTCGAGCATGCGCCTCGGCGGTGCTGGCACACAAGGGGTCCCGAGTGCCAGCGGGGCGATCGGTCGGGTCAGAAGCCAGGGCCGGGAACCGGGACTCGCAGGCGTCGGATAGCGCCGCCGCCGATGCGGAGCGCCTCCTCCGGCACCCACGTGTCGGCGGTGCACACGAACAGGTCCCGGCCGTCCGCGCCGCCGAGCGCGACCGCGTACGGATGCGGCACCGCGATCCGCGCGGTGATCTCGCCGCCCGCGCTCACCCGGATCACCTCCTGGCTGAACGGGGAGGCCACCCACACCCCGCCCTCGGCGTCGAGCGCGATGCCGTCCGGCATCACGCGCGGGTCGTCGAACTCGACGAGCACCCGACGGTTCACCAGGCTGCCGTCGGCCTCGATCGCGAAGGTGGACAGTCGCCCCGGCGTCGCCCGCGTCTCGGCGACGATCAGCGTCGACCCGTCCGGTGTGATCGCCATCCCGTTGGCGAACAGCATCTGCTCCGCCACGACGTGGGCGGTGCCGTCGGGTTCGACCATCGCCAGATCGGCCGGGAACGGCGGTGCCGGCGGCGCGCTGTCGTCGCCGTAGTTGCCGACGTACGCGCGTCCGGTCCGGGCGTCGACCGCCATGTCGTTGAGGTGCCACGACGCGATGGCATGGAGGTCGGCGTGCTGTTGCAGCCTGCCCGTCTCGTCGAGCACATAGATCTTGCGGTCCTGCACGGACGCGACCAACAGGCGGCCGTCGGGCAGGAAGCCCAGGCCGGCGGGCTCTCCGGGCACCTCGGTGACCTGCTCGAGGTCACCGGTCGCCGGATCGAGGCGCACGACCACGCCGCGGTAGATGTCGGAGAACCACAGGCGGCCCTCCCGCCAGCGCGGGCACTCCGGAAACGCCAGGCCCGACGCGATGGTCTCGGTTGTGATGTCCGTCATAGCTCAACCATACCTAGCGAGCGCTTGGTCGATGGGGGTTGTGGGACGGGTCGGAATGCAGCGACGCCGCGCTCGGCGGACCGGGCGCGGCGTCGAAGAGATGCTCCGGGGAGCGATCTCGGATCAGGCGGGGACGATGAGTCCGGCCGTCTGGGTGCGTGCCTTGGCGAAGCGGTCGGCGACGTCGGCCCAGTTGACGATGTTCCAGAAGGCGTTGACGTAGTCGCCCTTGACGTTCTGGTAGTCGAGGTAGAAGGCGTGCTCCCACATGTCGAGCATGAGCAGCGGGGTCAGGCCGATGCTGATGTTGCCCTGCTGGTCGTAGAGCTGGACGATGATCAGGCGCTGGCCGATGGAGTCCCAGGCGAGGATGGACCAGCCGGAGCCCTGGATGGCGTTGGCGTTGGCGGAGAAGTGGGCGCGGAAGGCGTCGAAGCTGCCGAAGAAGTCGTCGATCGCGGCGGCGAGTTCGCCGTCGGGCTTGTCGCCGCCCTCGGGGGAGAGGTTGTTCCAGAACACCGAGTGGTTGGTGTGGCCGCCGAGGTGGAAGGCGAGGTTCTTCTCGTGGAGGTTGACCACGGGGGCGACGGCGTCGGCCTCGCGCAGCTCGGCGAGCTTGTCGAGGGCGGCGTTGGCGCCGGCGACGTACGCCGCGTGGTGCTTGTCGTGGTGGAGCTCCATGATCTTGCCGGAGATGTGGGGCTCGAGGGCGGCGTAGTCGTACGGGAGATCGGGCAGCGTGTAAACAGACACGAGATTCCCTTCCTCAGGGGCGTGGCGCCCTGTGACGTGTGCGTTTGATGAGTCGTACTGGGGACAACCCAATCTCATTGGTACACCCTGCGCAACAGTCTCGCTGAGGGTGGTCCTAACCACACAAATAATTTCGGGTGACCGTAATCGGGTGCGGCAACGCGTCTCCCGGGCATTGCGGACAGCCCTCGCAATTGGTCCCCGAGGTGAACGGAACATTAATATCGCGTGGTGCCTTCCGAGACGCGTGCTGCACATCCGCGGGCAGAGGTGGCACCTCGAGTAGAACTGTCCGGCGCCGACCTGCTCCGCACCATCGCTGTTCTCGCCGTCATCTACTCGCACATCTCGTTCTATCTGATCGACGACCTCGGCTCCGGATGGTGGCTGATCGACGGCGTCTACGCGGTGTTCGTCGACGGTCTCAACCTCAACCAGCACCTGTCGTTCGTCGGCGTCGCGATCTTCATGACGCTCACCGGTGCGGTGATCACCCGGTCGGCGATGCGGCACCACCCCGGACGCTTCCTCCTCGACCGGGTCGGGCGCCTGCTGCCGGCGTTCTGGGTCGCGATCGCGGCCGCCATCCTGTTGGTGCGGCTGGGCATCAACGGCATGTTCAGCGGCCAGCCGGGCATCTCCAACACGGAGGCCGCGCTCAGCTTCGTGCTGGGCGGCTTCTTCCTCCGGCCCGAGGTCGCGGTCCTCGGCGTCACGTGGACCCTCGTCGTCCAGGTGTTCTTCTACGTGTACTGCGTCGCCCTGCGGCCGGTGCTGCGGGCGCGCCCCGTCGTCGTCCCGCTCATCGGCGCGGCCGTGTGTGCGCTGATGCTCATCTACAACCTCTTCATCCCGCAGCCCTACACCGTGCCGATGCTCTCCAAGGTCGCGGCGACGCTGCCGACGGTGTTCCTCGGCCAGCTCATGTACCTCGGGTGGGCGCGCCTGGTGGACTGGCGCTGGCTGCTCGTCGGGGTGCTCGCCCAGATCGAGGTGGTGCGCCTGGCCTCCGAGAATCGCGTCTACTGGGCCGGGGACCGCTACCTGTGGACCATCGCGGTCGTCACGGCACTGGTGTTCGTCCTCGGCCGCTACCGTGGCCGGCCCACCCGGTGGTCGGTGATCCGGTGGACCGCCACCCGCAGCTACGCCATCTACCTGGTCCACACGCTGATCCTGTACCGCGTCTACGAGAACACGGTGGGCCCGCTGGGCCGTACCGGCGCGGTCATCGTCTTTCTCCTCGTCACCGCGGCCGTGTCGGAGGTGCTCTACCGGTGGGTGGAGGTGCCGGCTGCCCGGTGGCTGTCGCCGCGCACCCGGCGAATCGGCCGGGAACCGCGCGAACCGGCGCCGGAAGAGGGCTCCGAGCAGGCCAGTCCGGCGGCCGACCTGCGCCAGGTGTAATACCCCCGACCGCGCGTAGCATCGAGCCATGTCTTGGTTCGATGAGATTTTCGACGGCGGCACCGCCCGCGCGAAATCGGTGATGGTCACGTCGGATCAGGCCCTCCCGGGCCGCGAGACGCCCATGGCGGTGCCCGACGCCCACTACGTCAACGGCCACCCGCTGACGCCGCCGTTCCCGGAGGGCATGCAGACGGCCGTGGTCGGCATGGGCTGCTTCTGGGGCGCGGAGAAGGAATTCTGGCAGCTGAACGGCGTGTACTCGACGGCAGTCGGATACGCGGGCGGCTACACCCCCAACCCGACCTACGAGGAGGTGTGTTCGGGGCGCACCGGGCACTCCGAGGTGGTGCTGGTGGTGTTCGACCCGAAGGTGATCTCGTACGAGGGCATCCTCAAGCAGTTCTGGGAGAACCACGACCCCACGCAGGGGATGCGCCAGGGCAACGACCGCGGCACCCAGTACCGGTCGGTGATCTACACCGAATCCGACGAGCAGAACGCGGTCGCGCACTCGACCGCCGAGATGTTCGGCAAGCGCCTCGCCGACGCCGGCTACGGGGTGATCACCACCGAGATCGCGCCGCTCACCACGTTCTACTACGCCGAGGGCTACCACCAGCAGTACCTCGCGAAGAACCCCGGCGGCTACTGTCCCGTCCACGCGACGGGCGTCAGTTGCCCTGTGGGACTGGGCGCCTGACCGGACGGGTCAGCGCGGGATCTCCAGCGGCCCGACGGGAACGTCGGGTCCCCACCGCACCGCGCAGGCGCGGCGGTACGGGCCTGCGAACGCGTGCAGGAGGACGAACCGAGTGACCGGACCGACCGTGTGAGTGAGTTTCTCGAAGCGTTCCGGGTCGAGGCCGTCGCCCATCCACTGGCCGATGATCCCCAGCTCCCACTTGGACTTGGGATCGATGTTCTCGGCGCGGTCCCAGTCGTCCCACTGCGCGGCAGTGAGGGCTCGGGACACGACCGGCATCGCCTCGTCCTCCTCCCGCCGCAGGTGTGGCAGCAACACCTCCTCGAGGGCGGCGAGTGATCTCGTGAATTCGGTTCTCGCGCTGGGTGCGCCCTCGTCGTGGAACATCGCGGCGGCGGCGAGTCGATCGATCTCGGGCGCGATCCGGACATGGTCCGCATCCATCCGGTCGAGCACCGCCGCGGCCGCGGGGTCGGTGCGACGCACCAGCGGCCACAGGCTGCGGTCCTCGGCCCGGTGATGCGCGTGCAGGAACGCCATCATCCACTGCATGTGGTCGGCGACGGCACCGCGCTGCCGGTCGTCGATCCGGGCATCCTGCAGGACGTCGTCGGTGCGTCCGAGATCCCGGCGTAGGGCGTCGTGGGTGACCCCCATCAGCGTGGTATCCGCTGGCGCAGTGGACTTTTGAATGGATCTTCCGTTCATGACGGTCTCCGGTGGTCGCGAGCTACTCGACGCGACCCCCTCTTCAGGCTAGGACCGGAGCCACCCGGGAACAAGACGTCGGACCGAGTCCGGCACCGCAAGGGCGCCGCATCGGTCCGTCGAGGTGCCGAAACGGCCACGCGCACACCCGATCGAGTCGGATGTGCACGTGGTTTCGGACCTCGGCGATGCAAACACGTTGCGGCCGTAGGTATGTCCGATATGTGTAACTGTCGGTCGAGTGTCCGGTCGGATCAGGCGAGCTGCGGCACGACCTCCGACGCAACCAACTCGATGTGGTCGAGGTCGGCGAGGTCGAGCATCTGCAGGTACACCCGCTGGGTGCCGGCCTCGCGGTAGCGCCCGATCTTGTCGACGAGTTCGGCCGGGGTTCCGGCGAGTCCGTTCTCCCGGAGTTCGTCCACCTCCCGGCCGATCCGCGCGGCCCGTCGCGCGATCTCCTCCTCGGTGCGTCCGCAGCACAGGACGAGGGCGCTGGAGTACACGAGTTCGTCGGGATCGCGATCCACCGCCTTGCACGCCTCGCGGACCCGCTCGAACTGGAGGACGGTGTCGTCGATCGACACGAACGGCAGATTGAACTCGTCGGCGTAGCGGGCCGCCAACGACGGGGTGCGGCGCCTGCCCATCCCTCCCATCACGAGCGGCGGCCGCGGCGACTGCACCGGCTTCGGCAGCGCCGGCGAGTCGCTGATCGGGAAGTGGGTGCCGTCGTAGCTGAACGTCTGCCCCACCGGAGTTCCCCACAGGCCGGTGATGACCGCGAGCGACTCCTCGAGGCGGTCGAACCGCTCACCGAGCGACGGGAACGGGATGCCGTACGCGCGGTGTTCCTCCTCGAACCAGCCCGCGCCGATGCCGAGTTCGATCCGCCCGCCGCTCATCGCGTCGACCTGCGCGACCGAGACCGCGAGCGGGCCCGGATAACGGAACGTCGCCGACGTGACCAGGGTGCCGAGTCGGATCGTGGACGTCTCGCGCGCGAGACCGGCGAGGGTGATCCAGGCGTCGGTGGGGCCGGGCAGACCCTCCACGTTCATCGCCAGATAGTGGTCGGACCGGAAGAACGCGTCGTAGCCGAACTGCTCCGCCGCCTTCGCCACGGTGAGGAGATCGTCGTAGGTGGCGCCCTGCTGGGGTTCGGTGAAGATTCTCAGGTCCATGCGGACCACTGTGCCGCACCGCCGAATGTGACGTGCGTCGGAGGACGAAGTCGAGGGAACCGATCCGGGTCCCGCCGCGTCGGATCAAGTGTCGGGACGGAATCGCCCCGACGAAGTGGGGGGAGAGCCGGGCCGGAGAGCGGGGCTGGGATGGGGGCACACATCCCGGCGGTGGGGACTCCGGCCCGTGCCACCACATCGGACCGCCGGCACGCAAATCCGCACAGCCTGTGGATTGCTGTGGAACTTGCGGTGCACAGTTGTCAACGAACCATCCACCTCGAGGCCCTGACCTGTGGATGATCCCCACCGGAGTTGTTCAGAACTGTGGATGACCCTGTGGAAACTGTGGATAACTCGTCGAATCAAGTGCTTCAGGTCACATTTGAGGTGCAATCGGTCGATGTGGAGGGCAGCACGTATCGGTCCGGTCACGAAGGGCCCGGCGACGTAACGCGAGATCGTCTGCCCCGGAACAGAGGCCGTGCCAGAATCGAAGCCGTGACGACCCCGCACGTTCCCACCGTCTCCGTGACCGACCTTCCGACGGAGCTCACCGAGGCGACCGTCCTACTGGACGTGCGCGAGGACGACGAATGGGAGCTGGGGCACGCCCCCGGAGCGCAACACATCCCCATCGTCGACGTCCCGGCCCGCACCGACGAGATCGACATCGACGCCGAGGTGTACGTGGTGTGCCGCCAGGGGGGACGCTCGATCATCGCCGTCGAATACCTCAACAGCATCGGCTTCGACGCCTACCACGTCCACGGCGGCATGGTCGCGTGGCAGGGCGCAGGACTCCCGCTCACCTCCGACGGCGACCCCGGTTCGGCGAAGATCTACTAGATGAGCGTCGTCCAGGTCTGCGCCCGCTGCGCGTCGAGGTGGCCGGTAGTCGGCCCGCCGGCGCAGTGGTGCCCACGCTGCCAGGGCGTGCTGCTCTCCCCGGTCGACACCGACCGTCCCGCCCCGCCCACCGCACGCAACTTCCGCTGGGTCGCCCGCAGCCCCTACCCGCCGATCGCGCGCCGGCGCCGGCCGGCGCCCCGGCTCGGCCCGACACCGCGGTACACGCAGGTGCCGCGCTGGGGACTGCTCGACCGGCCGCCCGAGGAACCCGACGACCGGCTCACCCGCACCGAGGCCGCCGCCGATCTCGCGCCGACGCTGCTCGCGTGCACCGCGATCGTGTTCGGGCTCGCCGCACTGGCGGAGGCGTTCCGGTACGGACTGCTCGTGTTCAACCGGGTGCGCCTGGTCGACCCGCTGACCCTCGCGGTGTCGGACTCGATGGTGTGGGCGACGCAGCTGTCGGCGCCGCTGGTGGCCCTGGCCGCCGCGGCCGCATCGGTGTGCCGGCTCGTCGTCATCCGCCGCCAGGTGCTCGCTGCCCGAGGGCTGGCGGACCCACGCACGCCGCGCGCGCTCGCGGCCGGCGTGCTCGTTCCGATCGTCAACCTCGTGATGCCCGGCGTCTACCTCACCGAGGTCGCCGACGGCGACCGTCGAACTTTGACGGCCATCCGCATCTGGTGGGGCGCGTGGGTGGTCAACGGGCTCCTCGTCGCCGTCGGACTGCTGTGGCGCGGCCGCGACACGCTGCAGGCACAGGCCGACGGGGTGGCGCTCGCCGCGGTCACCGCGGCCGTCGCCGCCGCGACCGCCCTGCTCACGCTGCACGTCATGCGCCGGTTCGACGGCCTCGACCTGCTCGGCCGCCCGCAGCGCCCCACCCGATGGATCAACGTGCCCGCGACCGACCAGCCCGCACCGGCCGAGGAGGCGACCGTCGGATGAGCCCGGATCGGCGTGGCCCTCTCGTAGTGGCGCATCGCGGCGCGTCGGCCGCGATGCCCGAGCACACCCTCGCCGCGTACGAACTGGCCCTCGCGGAGGGCGCCGACGGCCTCGAGTGCGACGTCCGGCTCACCCGTGACGGCCACCTCGTGTGCGTGCACGACCGGCGGGTGGACCGGACGTCGTCCGGCACCGGCGTCGTCAGCGAGATGACGCTCGAGTCGCTCGGCGAACTCGACTACGGCACCGGCGCCGCACCGGCCGGGCTGCTGACACTGTCCCAGCTCATCGAGCTCACCCTGGGGTGGACGTCGCGCCCGACCAAACTGTTCATCGAGACCAAGCACCCGGTCCGCTACGGTGGGCTCGTCGAGAGCAAGGTGCTCGCCGAACTGTCCCGCTACGGTCTCGCCACCCCGCCGTCCGCCGACCACTCCCGGGCCGTCGTGATGTCGTTCGCCGCGAGCGCGGTGTGGCGGATCCGCCGGTCGGCGCCGCTGCTGCCGACGGTGCTGCTGGGCGACGCGTCCCGCTACCTCGGCGGCGGGGCCGCCACCACCGTCGGCGCCACCGCGGTCGGGCCGTCCATCAAGACGCTGCGTGAGCATCCCGAGATCGTCGACAAGGCCGCCGCCGCCGGCCGCGCCACCTACTGCTGGACCGTCGACGATCCCGCCGACGTCGCCCTGTGCAAGGAACTCGGCGTCGGCTGGGTGGCGACCAATCATCCAGGCCGCACCAAGAAACTGCTGGGCGGCTGAGATCGCGCGCTCGTCCGTGTAGGTTTTGGCCTCGTGGGTAAGAAGAGCAAGAGAAACAGTGGCCCCAAGCCGGGCAGTAACCGCGCCGCGAAGCTCGAGCAGCGTCGTCTCGAGCGCGAGGCCGACGTCGCCTCGCCGACCCGCCCGTTCGAGGGTCTGGCCGCCGAGTGCGACCTCGTCGCGCTGCGCGAGTTCGTGCCGTCGGCTCTCGTCGAGCTGCCGGTCCGCGACGCCGACAAGCCGGTCACCGCGGCCACCGTCCTGCCCGGGGCCGTCGCGGCCCTGGTGCGCGACGAGGACGGCACCGCCGGACGCTACGTCGGCCTGCAGGTCCAGGCCCACACGGCCGACCCCGGCGCCGACCTCGGTGCGGCGATCACGTGGGTGCAGTCCGCGGAGCCGGGCAACTCGCTGACCTTCGCCGACCCGCAGGCCGACGGCCCGCGCCTGGCCGACGTCCTGGTCGCCGACGCGCTCCCGAAGATCACCGTCCACCAGAACTTCGACTGGTGGATTCCCGAGGGCGTCGAGCCGGCCCCCGACGTCGCCGCGACCGTCCAGCAGGCGAACATGGCGATCATGCCGTCGGCGCGACTCGAGGCCGACGGCGTCGTCGCCGCGTGGTGGGTCGACGCCGGAGAGCGCGCACACCTGCGCTGGGTGCGTCCTGAGGACGAGGACTCGCTGATGCTCGCGCTGGCCCGCGTGCACGCGGCCGGCGGACTGCACCTCGGCGACGGTTCGCGGTTCGCGGGCTCGTTCCGTACCCACGGCCTTCTGGTGCCGGTCTTCGACCTCGACCGCGAGAAGCACCCCGACGAGTGGGCCGCGCCGACCGCCGAGCTGGGGCAGCGCCTCGCCGAGGCGCTGGCCGTGGACGCGCCGCTCACGTCGGCGGAGGTGCGCGCCCGCGACGGGCTGCGCGGCCGCCAGGTCACCCTGCGCTGACACTCAGTTCACAGCTGAAGGTCCCGTCACACGCTCGCGGCGCGTGACGGGACCTTCAGCTGTTTCGGTGCTAGATCGTGCCGCCGGCGGCGGGCGGTGCCCCGGACGCGTCGTCCACGCTGCTCATCTCGCGGGCCACGAAGTCCTCGAGATCGAACAGGTTGGAACCTGCGCGGTCGGCGATCGTCAGCAGCGTCGTCATGCGGGCCACCTCCTCGACCTGCTCCTTGAGGAACCACTGCATGAACTGCTCGCCCAGGTAGTCGCCGTCGTCGCGGGCCGTGCGAGCGAGTTGGACGATCTCCTCGGTGACGGCCTTCTCCTGCGCGAGGGCGAGGGCGATGGGTTCGCGCGCGTTCTCGAAGTGGCTCTTGGCCGGATCGACGCCGGTGAGTTCGACGGTGATGTCCCGATCCAGGAAGTACTGGATGATCATCATCGCGTGGTTGCGTTCCTCGTTGGCCTGCTTGTAGAAGTGGCGGGCCAGCTGGGGGAGATCTGCGTTGTCGAAATACACCGCGGTCGCGAGGTACTGATGCGATGTGTTGAATTCGTTGCGGATCTGATCGTGGAGAAGTGCGTGAAATTTCGTCCGATGCGAATCGTCTGAGGCACCCATGGGGTCAAGGTATCGCTGATCAGGGTGAACTGTCACGCAAGTGGAACCTAATTGAGGCTAGTGTGTCCTCAATTAGCCTTGCCTCAATCCGGATCGAGGTTTCGAAAATGCCGATCTGCCCCAATTGCCGATTGTTCGGCAATTGGGGCGGGTCGGAATCAGGCGTCGGCTCCGGCGATCCGCGGGGCCGTGGAATCGGCGGTCACGGCCGAACTCATTTCACGCGCCACGAAGTCCTCGATGTTGAAGAAGTTGTTGCCGGCGCGGTCGACGATGGTGAGCAGCGTCGTCATGCTCGCGACCTCCTCGACCTGCTCTTTGAGGAACCACTGCATGAACTGTTCGCCCAGGTAGTCGCCGGTGTCGCGGGCGGTGCGCGCCAGTCGGGTGATCTGCTCGGTGACGGTGCGCTCCTGTGCGACGGCCAGCGCCACGGGCTCGCGCACCGACGCGAAATCGGTCACGACGGAGTCGATGCCGGGCACGGCAATCGGCAGGTCGTTGTCGAGCAGATACTGGATCATCATCATCGCGTGGTCGCGTTCCTCGGCGGCCTGCCGGTAGAAGCGGCCCGCCAACTGCGGCAGATCCTCGGAATCGAAGTAGACGGCGACCGCGATGTACTGCTGAGACGCCGTGAATTCGTTTCGGATCTGAGTCTGCAGCAGTCGATGGAACTCGTTCGTGTGCGCCGCTTCAGTCATGCACGAAACAATACCGCCCGTAATGCCGCGGCAGTGTCGGCAATGTCCGGACAGCGACGAGCGTCACGGCGTGCCGGTCAACAGGCCCTGCGGAACCGGACGGTCATTTGCAAGCGCATCGAAGAATTCGCTCGCCTTTTGCCGATCCCACAACAGAACGTCGCCCCAGCCGTCGACGACCTCGAATCCGCCGACCGGAACAGTGGTGGTGACCATCTTGCCGCGCAGTGCCCACGCCAGCCCGGCGAGATTCCACAGATGGTCGCCGTCGGCAACCTGCAGCGAGTTGGCGGTCTGCGTCATCATCGGCCACAGGCGCAGTGGATTGATCAGCGTCGTGGGGGAGGTGGCCTTCTTCAACAGCGCGCTCATGAACGCGCGCTGATTGTTCATTCGGTCCAGGTCGGCGAGCGCGGTGGCGCGGCTGCGCACGAAGCCCAGGGCCTCCGGGCCGGAGAGGTCCTGGCAGCCGGCCGGCAGGTTGATGCCGGCGAGGGGATCGTCGATCGGGTAGGGCACGCACATGTTCACGCCGCCGAGGGCGTCGACGATGCCCGCGAACCCACCGAAACCGATCTCGGCGTAGTGGTCGATGTGTAGGCCGGTGGCCTCCTCGACCGTCCGCACCAGCAGCTGCTCGCCGTCTTCCTGCGAGAACGCCGCGTTGATCTTGCCCCGGCCGATGCCCGGGATGTTCACGTACGAGTCGCGCGGAATCGACACCATCGTCGTGGCGCCGCTCTTCGGCACGTGCACGAGCATGATCGTGTCGGTGCGTTTGCCCTCGATGTCGCCGCCGCCCGCGAGAGCCCGGTCCTGCTCGGCGGTGAGGCCGGCGCGACTGTCCGACCCGACCAGCAGCCAGTTGGTGCCCGGGGTGTCGGCGACACGGCCCGGATAGTCGGCGAGCGCGTCGACGCGGTTCAGCTTGGTGTCGAGGTAGACCACGCCACCGATCGACGCGACCAGGAGCACCGCCAGCGTCAGCGCGACGCGGCGCAGCCAGGTTCCGCGCTTACGCGGGCGCCGCTGCTTCGGCGGTTCGGCGGGCGCGGCCGGCGGGCGCGGCGGCTGGGGGCTGCGCGGCGGGCCGGCCGGCGGGATCCGCCGCGGCTCCGCGTACGGGCGCGGGGTCTGCGTCGGCGCGTGACCGGTGCCGCGGGGCGGAGGCCCACCGGGCGTCTGCGACCACGGCTGCGGTTCGGGCGCCTGCGACCATGCGCGTGCCGGCGCCGGGCGCTGGGCGGGGCCGCCGGGACGGCCGTCGCGGCGGATGATCTGGGTGCCCTCGGCGCCCTGCGGCGGGCGCTGCGGGGGAGGCCCACCGCGGCGCGGCGGCGGGGAAGCGTTGCGCGGCGGCTGGGGCCGGCCGCGGTGCGGCGGGCCCGGCTGACGTCTGTCGGGGGTCTCGCCGTTCACGATCCGAGAATACGTGCGATCCCGACAGTTGCGGTCACGGCAGCCACGACAGGTGCTCGCGGAGCAGCGCGTATCCGACGAACGCGACGGTGTCGATGAGGGCGTGCGCGATCACCAGCGGCCACAGTTTCCCGGTCCGCTGCCAGTAGCGGCCGAAGATCAGCCCCATGGCCACGTTGCCCAGGCCGCCGCCGAGGCCCTGGTAGAGGTGGTAGCTGCCGCGCAGCAGCGCCGACGCGAGCAGCGACGAGTTCTCGCTCCAGCCCAGCCGGCGCAGCCGGGAGATCAGGTAGGCCACCACCAGGACTTCTTCGGCCACCGAGTTCGCGATCGCCCACAGCACCAGCACCGGCAGCCGCCACCAGTGGTCGTCGATGGTGCTCGCCATGACGGTGAGATTCAGGTCGAGTGCGACCGCGGCCAGGTAGAACGCGAGCCCGGGCAGCCCGATCAGGGCCGCGAGCCCGACGCCGGGAAGCACCCCGCCCCGCAGTTGCGTCCGACCGAGACCGATCCGGCGCGGACCCAGGCCACTGCGCCACAGCAGATACAGCCCGAGCGCTGCCCACGCGGCGAGCTTGACCACACCGAGCAGTTGCCGGGCCAGGTCGATGTACGACTGCGTGGACCGGGACGGGTTGATCGCGACCGCCTGCTCGGACAGCCCGCCAGGTTGCAGGGCCGACTCGAGCAGCGACAGCATGCTGTAGATGCCGTTGAGCCCGAACGTCACCAGCAGGACGATCGTGATCTCGAACCACAGGGCGCGCCGCTCGCGGGCGTCGAGCGGGGGCTTGGACGGCGGTGGCGATGCGGGCCGGAGCCACGAGTCGACGGTGGTGCGGGTGATCACCCCGCCGACGCTAGACGCAAACGTCGTCAGATGTGCTGGGCGAGGGATTCGGCCTTCGCGCCGAGGTTCGGCAGCCGCAGGTCCGCGAACGGGGTGAGCGCCCCGCCCAAGCGGTTTGTGACGAAAGCCACCGACAGCCCGCTGTCGGGGTCGGCGAATGCGCCGGAGCCGCCCAGCCCGTAGTGCCCGAAGGCGCCCGAATGCTGGGTGCGGGCCGCGACCAGCGCCGCGTGGTAGCCGAGCCGCCAGTTCATCCGGATGCCCAGCACGTAGTCGCGGGCCTTGGTCTGCACCTCGCTGAGCTGGGCGATGGTGTCGGGTTCGAGGAACCGAATGCCGTCGACGACGCCGTCGTTCGCGAACGCCGCGTACATGCGGGCCAGGGCGCGGGCGCTGAACACGCCGTTCCAGCCGGGCATCACGAAGTCGTGGATCGTCGGGTCGCGCACCAGCATGTCGAAACCCTCCGGCATGCCGGCGTCGGCGATGTCGCGCAGGTGCGGCACCAGCGACAGGGCCAGCGACGTCACCCCCCACGGGACCCCGAACGGGTTGATGTGCGGGAACACCTTCGCGATGCGGTCCTTCTCGGTTTCGGGGACCTGGAACCAGAACTCCGGGATACCGAGCGGCTCGGCGACCTCGGTGCGGACCAGTTCGGTGAACGGCTTGCCCGACACCCGCGCCGTCAGCTCCGCGATCAGCGATCCGTAGGTGACGGCGTGGTATCCGGGCATCGTCGTGCGGCGGGGGTCCGGCACGGCCGCCGCCAGCGCGGCCGTGACCCGGTCGTGGTCGAGCAGCGCGAGGCGGCCGGGCACCAGCCCGCGGATGCGGTGCAGGCCGGCGCGGTGGCTGAGAAGTTCGCGGACGGTGATCGATTCCTTGCCGGCCTCGCCGAACTCGGGCCAGTAGGACGCGACGGGGGTGTCGTAGTCGATCAGGCCGCGCTGGGCGAGCCGGTGCAGCACGGTGCTCGCGACGCCCTTGCCGGTCGAGAACGACAGGGTCACGGTGTCGGAGTCCCACTTGCGGATAGGGGTAGCCCACCCTGCCCACACGTCGAGGACCGGCTGGCCGTGCAGGTACACGGCGAGCGCACCACCGCCGTCGTGGGTGCGATGGAACAGGTGGAAGAACTGGGTGGCGAGTGACTCGAAACGCGGGTCGACGAGCATCGTCCTGGGCGGCCTGTATTCCGCCGCCTTCCGACGTGGGGTCCCGCCCGAGCCACGACGCGGCATTGCGGCAGTCATGTCGAGCGAACTTCCGATATCCGTTCGAGATCGCCCAATGCGACCTCGGTCTCATCGGTAAAACACTCGAGGTCCGGCACAGATTCCGGGTGCGCCAGAAATCCGAAATCCAAACGGTCGGCATAGTGGCAGGCCGTGATGTTCAGACCGGTCCCGTCGAACACGATCGACAGCGGGTACATGTGCCGCAGTTCGGCGCCGTTCCAGTACAGCGGGCTCCGGGGACCCGGGACGTTGGAGACCACGACGTTGTAGCTCGGCGGCAGTACCTCGCCCATCGGCAGGATCCGGGCGATGTTCGGCGCCAGGGTGGGGACTGCCGTGATCGTCGACGCGCCGCTGCCCATCGTGCGGACGCGGCGCTTCGCGTCGGCCATCGACCGGCGGATCAGCTCGAGGCGCGCCCCCGGGTCGTCGAGATCGGTGCCGAGCGTGCACAGCGCGAGGCCGAACGCGTTGCCTCCGGTGGCGTCCTCGCGTCGTCGCTGCGCGACCGGGACCAGCGCCACCAGCGACGACGTCGGCAGCGCGTCCCGTTTCGTCAGGTAGCTGCGCAGCGCGCCCCCGCACATGGCGAGGGTGATCTCGTTGCTGGTGGCATGGGTGGCGCGCTGCACCGCGCGCAGTCGCTCCTTGGGCCACGACCGGCCGACGAACGCCCGTTCCGGCCCCACCTTGCCGTCGAGCGGCGTGTGCGGCGCACGCATCGGCAGGACCGTGGACTCGGTCGTCACGGCCCGGCCGAGCCAGTCGGCGGTGCCGACGAGGGCGCGTCGGGCGACGTCCGCGATCGACACCGCACCCGCGACGCCGGCGCGCGCGAGCCGCAGCGGGCCCGGTAGTCCGCGCGGTCCCGGCTGCTGCGGGGTTCGGTCGGGCGCGAGCAGCAGCGGCATGTCGCGGCGGTCGGGGTCGGTGGTGAGCGACTGCTCGATCATGCGGATGCCCGACATCCCGTCGAGGGTGGCGTGGTGGATCTTCCCGTAGAGCGCGAATCTGCCGCCGGCGAGTCCCTCGATCAGATAGCCCTCCCACATGGGTTGGGAGCGGTCGAGTCGGTGCTCGTGCAGGCGGGCCACCAGCTCGAACAGGTCGGCGTCGTTGCCGGGCGCGGGCAGCGCGTGCCGTTCCAGGTGTCGGCTCATGTCGATGTGGTGGGCCGGTCGCCAGGCCGGCAGCAGGCCGGTGGCGAGCGAGAGGGTGGGCTCGGCCATCAGCGCGGTCTGCGCGCGCACGGCGGTCAGTGCGGCGCGGTACGCGTCGGCGGCGAAGCTGTCGGGCCCGCCGGGCGGCGGCGCGAAGACGAGCAGGACGCCGATGTGCAGCGTGCGCGACCCGATCTCGCCGGCGAGCAGGACGACGTCCACCGGTGACATCAGTGCCATCGCGCACCACGATGTCGGTCCACAGCTTCTCTGTACACCCCGGGCCGCGGTGCGGCAGGCGGTTCGCCGGGTGTGGCCGGGATGTGACCGACCCGGAAGCGGAACGTCGTCAGGGACGCGTGCGCAGGCCGTTGACGAAGGGGCAGCCGACGAGGATCCCGTAGGGCGCGGCTGAGTGCACCCGTTCGGCGGTGGACGGTCCGAGGGTGGTATGGGTCATCGGCGGCTTCCTTGCGTCGGGGCCGGCGCGGGACGTGACACCGAACCCACGTAGAACTGAGGTAAACCTAAGCTAATTCTCGGGCCTGTGCGCAGCAACCCCTCGGCTCGGACGACGAGTTCCGGACCGGTCCGGGCTAACGTGGTCGTGTGTCGATTCCTGTTTCGCTGTCGATGCCGACTCTTCCCGCGTCTCGCGACCGCGCGGCCCGGCCGCTCGTCGACGGGCTGCTCCATCAGCGCCGCGCCGCCGCCGACCCCGTCGTCCGGGACGCCGCCACCACCGGCCCCCAGATCGTGGCCGCCTCGGTCCTCACCGGCGCCGCCGGTACCGACGTCGATGCCGGCGCGGTCGTCGTCGAGCTCGATATCGATCCGGACGGACTCGCGGACGCGGTGGAGCATCGGGCGCTCCGCTATCACGTGCACTGCACCTCGGGGCAGATCGCGGACGCGGTCGGCCTCCGGTTGTCCGCTCCCGTCGCGGTGTTCGTCACGCCCGACGGCCCCGACGCCGGCACCCTCGCGGAGGTGGCGCAGATCCTCGCCGACGCCGGTCACAGCCCCGGCTTGATCGCCGGTCAGCGCGTCGACGCCGTCGCCGATTTCCTCGCGGTGCTCGCGCACACCTCCGTCGGCTTCGTCGCCCGCGCGCGCGACGGTGCCGAGGTCCTGTCCCTGCTCGCCGGCACGGTCGCGGCGCTGCGCGGCGACGACGTCCGCGCGGCCCTGGCGTCCCCGGATGCGGCCGCGCTCGCGGCGCTCGTTCCCGAGGCCGCCGAGGCGGTGCGGGGCGTGCTGCTCGGTATCGAGGTCGACGATCCGGAGCAGGCGGACCGCGTGCTCGCGGACGCCGGGCTGCTGTAGCGCGCGCGGTCACGGAACCGGGACCGATCGGCGGAGTGCGCCGGGGGCGATTGCGTAATCTCGTAGTCGTGCCTCGTATCGCGTACTTCGGACCCAGCGGGACCTTCACCGAGATGGCGCTCGCCCAACTCGAGGCGGCCGGCACGTTCGACGGCGACGTCGAGCGCGTCGCGGCCGCGAGCCAGCCGGCGGCGTTGGAGATGGTGCGTCGTGGCGACGCCGACGGCGCGGTGGTCCCGATCGAGAGTTCGGTCGAGGGGTCGATTCGTCCGACCATGGACGCGCTCGCCCTCGGCGGCCGACTGCAGATCATGGCCGAGACCGAACTCGAGGTGGCCTTCACGATCGTCGGACGCCCCGGCACGACGCTCGCCGACGTCCGCACCGTCCGCGCCTATCCGGTCGCGACCGCGCAGGTGCAGGGCTGGCTCGACGCCCACCTGCCGAACGCTCGGGTGGAGCCGGCGTCGTCGAATGCCGGTGCGGCAGAGGATGTTGCGGCCGGCGTCGCCGATGCCGGGGTGGCCACCGCGCTGGCGGGGGAGCGGCTCGGGCTCGTGGCGCTGGCGTCCTCGGTCGCCGACTACGAGGGTGCCCGTACCCGTTTCGTGCTGGTCACCAGGCCACAGCCCGCGCCCGCCCGCACCGGCAACGACCGCACCAGCGTCGTGCTGCACCTCGACAACGTGCCCGGCTCGCTGGTCCGCGCGATGACGGAGTTCGCGACGCGGGGCATCGACCTCACCCGCATCGAATCCCGGCCTACGCGTAAGGAATTCGGTACCTATCTGTTCCACTTGGACTGCGTCGGGCACATCGACGACGGGCTGGTCGCGGAGGCGCTCAAGGCGCTGCACCGCTTCAGCGACGTCCGCTTCCTCGGGTCGTGGCCGTCGGCCGTCCCGGGCGGCGGCGCCCCGATGCCCGACGCCGACGACACCGCGTGGCTGGAGCGGCTGCGCCGCGGAGAGGAGAATGCGTGAGCGGCCGACTGATCCTGGTCCGGCACGGGCAGACCGAGGCGAACGTCGAACGACGGCTCGACACCCGGCTACCCGGTGCCCGGCTGACGGAACTCGGTAGGACGCAGGCGCAGACGCTCGGCGACCGGCTCGCGGCGCGCCCACCGACCGCGCTGGTGTCGTCGCAGGCGTTGCGGGCCCGCGAGACCGCGGGATTCGTGGAGACGGCGTCGGGCATCGCGCTGCAGGTGCGGGAGGGTCTGCACGAGGCGCAGGCCGGTGAGCTCGAGGACCGCTCGGATCTCGAGTCGCACAAGATGTTCGCGAAGGTGTTCCACACGTGGCACACGGGGGACCTGTCGGCGCGCATCCCGGGCGGGGAGTCGGGCGTCGACATCATCGAACGTTATGTGCCGGTGGTGGATTCGTTGCGATCGGAGTACCTCGACGGCGGCGCCGGGGGCGATGTCGTGGTGGTGAGCCACGGCGCCGCGATCCGGCTGGTGGCCGCGTACTTGGCCGGGGTGCCCGGTGCGTTCGCCGCGGATCGGCACCTGGAGAACACCTCGACAGTCGAGTTGGTGCCGACCGCTGCGGGCTGGCAGTGCGTGCGCTGGGGTCTCTTCGACCCGCCGTTCGACGCTGCCCCGCGGCGGCCGTGGTTCGAGGCGGAGGCGACCGAGGCCACCGACGACCCGATGGGTTGAGCCCTCAGTCGAGCTGCGCGAGCAGGGCGTCGAGCGCCTGGCGCAGCCGTCCCGGGGTGCCGGGGCTGAGCGACGTCCACCGGACGCCGTCGGTGGCGACGCTGGTGGTGCCGACGACGCGTCCGGCGGCGGTGTCGAACACGGTGACCGGTCCGCGCAGCTCTCCCGGACGGCCGTCCTCGTGGACGAGGCCGACGATCTCGGTGAAGATCGGACAGGCCGCGAACGCGGGCCCGACGACGGCAGCCTCCGCAGCGGGAATCCCCACCGCGAGGAGGTGATCGGCCGCCCGCTGTGGGTCGGTGATCCGGTCGAGCGCGCCCCCGAGGTCGGCGGTGGGGCAGTTCACGACGCCGAACGGCAGCGGGGTCGCGGCGCCGAGCGCGTGCCCGAGAGGCCCGACGACATCGCGCTCGAGCCATTGGACGGTGAAGGCGTCGCCGCTGCGCAGGGCCAATACCGCTCCGGCCCGGTCCTGGTCGAGGGCCAGGCATGCCCGGTGGACGGTGCCGTCGACGTACTTGCGCACCGCGATCTCGCCGCGCGGGCGGGCGAGGGCGCGCAGCTGCCGGGCCAGCTCCGGGTGGACCGCGATGCCGTCGACCAGGCCCGCGGCGGTGAGACCGTCGTGGGCGCGCCGGAACACCGCGTCGCGGGCGGGGAGCGAATCGAAGCGGGGGCCGGCGTCGAGCACCACCGGCAGCACGTCGATGTCGAGTAGGTGCACGAGCAGGTCGATCTGGTCGACGTGCAGGGTGGTCGGCGGCAGCGTCGTGCCGATCGGTTCGATCCCCAAGTCGATCACCGCCCGTCCTCGGGCGCGTCGGCCCCGATGACCGACGGGATCACGGTGCGCCCGTCGGCGAAGTGCTCGAACCGCCGCAGGTAGCCGGGGGTGGCACGGTCGGCCTCGTCCGCGTCCACGGCGCCGCGGTGCGCGCCCATCGGGGTGCCGCCCACCGGGGTGTTGCGGGCGGCGGCGGTGGCCGCCGTCTCCGCGCGCACCGCATCGGTGGGTCCGGCGCCCGGGCCGGTACCCGCGCCGCCGGCGGCCCCGCCGCCGTGCCCGGAGCCGGCGAGCTGACCGGCCTGCGCCCAGCCGTCGGGCAGCGCCGCCCGGGCCCCGCCGCCGCCTCCGGCGACACCCGCGGCGCGCGAGGCGACGGCGCCGGACGACCCACCGCCGGACACGCCCACCCCGCGGCCGGCGGCCGGCACGGGCGCGGCAGCCGGAGCCCCCATGAGCGCGGGCGACCCGGCGCCCACCCCGCCGAGGACGGCGCCGCCGAGGTTGGCCGCGGCCGAGGTGGCGCCGGACACGGTGCCCGCGACGGTGCCGACCTGCGACGCCGCGGTCGCGACGGCCGGGTTCTGCGCGAACGCGGTGGCCGCGGCCGCGATGGTGCCGACCGGGTCGGTGCGGAAGTCGTTCTCGAGGGTCCGCCGAGTCACGTCGCCGCTGTCGCGGGACTCGAGGCCCGCGGTCGAGCCGTGGGTGAGCGGCGGCGGAGGCGTGAACGTCTCGGGTGTCGCGAGGACGCTCGAGGCCGCCTCGTAGCCCTCCATCACGAGGCCGGCGCGGATGTCGATCGCGCGGTCGGCGGCCTCGGCCACGGCCGCGGAGCCGTTGACCACGCCACCGGTGGTGTAGGCCGCGGTCTTGGCGGTCTTGACCGCGGCGATCTCGGGCAGGCTCGGCATGGCCAGGGCCGCGGTGGCGTAGGCGCCGGCCTCGGCGGATGCCTTGGCGGCGGTTTCCGCCGCGAGGGTCGCGGTCTGCTCGGTCCAGGCGGTGAACGGCGCGAGCTTCGCGAGGGCGGCCTCGGCGGCCGTTCCCGCCCACCCGGCGCGCAGTTCCTCCATGACCCGGACCAGGGTTGCGCCCGCGTCGACGAAGCCTTCCGCGATCGCGGTCCAGGCGGGGCTCGCGGCGCTGAGCGGCACCGGGCCGGCGCCTCCGCTGAGCGTGGTCGAGTTGACGGTTGCGCCGCGAGGCATCCAGACGACGCCTGTGACACCCATGGTCATGATGCGTTTCTCCTCGGTTCGGCCGAGAGTTCGGCTCAGCGGTTCGGGATGCGCGGGCTCACATGCCTGCGGCGAGCGACGCGCGCAGGGCGTGGTCCTGGTCCTGGTACGCGGCCGCCTGCGCGCGGAGCATCGCCGCGGCGGCGACCAGTTCCTCGATGCCGCGGGTGGCGGCCGGCCCGAAGCTGCCCGCGAGCCGGTTGAAGTAGCCGGCCGCCAACACCGACACCTCCTCGGACCCGGAGGGCGCGACGTTGAGCGCGGGCGTCGCGGCGGTCAGTGTCGACTGCAGGCGGGCGGCCAGTCCGTCGAGTTCCGCGGCGGCGGCGAGGAGGACGTCGGGTTCGACGAACACGTGATCCGACATGGCTGAACTCCTCGTCTCGGGGTCGGTGGCAGCGGGAACAGGCTTCGCGAAACTTGTTCCTGATTGCTTCGACGCAGGAGACAGCCGGTCGGTTCCACATGAAACCGACGAAAAATTCGGGGGAGTGCTCAGCCCCAGCCGAGCTCGTGGAGGCGGTCCTCTTCGATGCCGAAGTAGTGCGCTACCTCGTGGATCACCGTGACCATCACCTCGTGCACCACCTCCTCCTCGGAGTGGCACACGTCGAGGAGCGCATCGCGGTAGATCGTGATGGTGTCGGGCAGGGAGCCGCCGTAGTGGCTGTCCCGCTCGGTCAGCGCGATGCCGTGGTAGAGACCGAGCAGCGTCGGCTCCTCGTCGTTGCGGGGTTCGACCAGCACGACCACGTTGTCGATCGCCGCCGCGAGCTGCGGCGGGATGAGGTCGAGCGCCTCCGAGACCAGCTCCTCGAACCGCTCCTCGGTCATCGTCACCGACACGTCAGGCTCCCGGCAGCGGTGCCGCACCGGGCAGCGGGGTCGGCACCGAACGTCCCTCGGGTGCCGCCGGCGGGGGGACCGGCGCCTGACCGTTGATCAGGATGTCGCCCTTGGCGCTGCCGACGATGGTCGCGAAGCCGTTGCCGTCGGTTTCCTTGCCGATCGAGCAGTTGATCTTGCGGCTGCCGACGAGCCAGCTGTCGAGGTCGAGGTTGTCCCAGAACAGCGTCAGTGTCTTGTCGCGCAGAGCGTTGGGGGAGCCCAGGTAGCCGTTGCTGGCGTCGGTGCACGCCCGCTCGAGGAACTTGTCCTGGTCCTCGACCGACGGCATGCCGCCCGGGAACTGGCTGGCCAGGTCGATCACGCCGACCACCTCGAACGCGTGCGGGTCGGCGCAGTCCACCGGATCGGACGGCACGTTCTGGTTGATGCCGATGCAGGTGCCGACGTCCCACACCTTCGACTGGTCCTGCTCGGCGACCTTGCCCTGGATGGGCAGCAGCGACCCGGTGACGCCGGAGAACTGCAGCCCGCAGCGGATGGTCCGCTCCCCGGCCGCCCAGCCGGCCTCGCCGGGGTTGATCAGACCGACGCTGAACTTGCCCTTCGGGTCGAAGCGGCCGCCCAGGTAGGCGTTGACGGCGGGAGCGCACTGTTCGTCGCGCAGTTCGGAGAACCGCAGCACGCCAGGGAACTTGGCTCCGGGCCCGAACTCGACGCCCGGGTACACGCTCAGGTCCACGTCGGTGGCCACCTCGAACTGGTGCGCCTGCGCGCAGTCGACCTGCTCGAGGTCGCTGGCATCGGCTTTCGCCCACGCCAGGCAGTCGCCCGTCGTGGCCGATCCGAACGCCTCGCCCGCCACGGCACCCGTCGGCTGCGGCCCGACGCCGGCGGTGTGCGTGGGCAGCTTCTCGCCGCGGTCGAACCCGCCGGACACGAAGATCGTGGCGACCGCGGCCAGCACCGCCCCGATCGCGACGAGCGCCAGCGCACGCCGCGTGACCGGCGCAGACAGGTGTCGGCGCCGTTCCGGCTGCGGTGCCGACTCGGCTGTCGGCTGCGACTTCGGCTCGGTCTCATCCACGGACATCCCGTCCATAATGCCTTCAACGGACGCAGATGCCGAAGTTTCCGCGTAGGTTCGTGCGGCATGAGTGAGGAACATCCCGCGACGCCCGACGGTGACGTGCAGGAGTTGGCCGGTCGATTGTTCGACATGGCCCGGGCCGGCGACGCGGCCACGCTCGCGAAGTACGTCGACGCCGGTGTGCCGGTGAATTTGACCAACGCCGCCGGCGACACCCTGGTGATGCTCGCGGCGTATCACGGACACGCCGACGCGGTCCGCGCGTTGATCGAGCGCGGCGCCGACGTGAACCGCGCAAACGACCGCGGGCAGACGCCGCTGGCCGGTGCGGTGTTCAAGGGCGAGGACGCGGTGGTGGCCGCGCTGGGGGCCGCCGGAGCCGACGCGGAGGCCGGGCAACCGTCGGCGCTCGATGCCGCACGCATGTTCGGACGCGACGATTATCTGCAGATATTGGGGAAGCACCCGGACTGAGCGCGGCGTCACCAAGTAGGGTTTGTGGTCGTGATTGACCTCAAGTTCCTTCGCGAGAACCCCGACGCCGTCCGCACCTCGCAGCGCACCCGCGGCGAAGACCCCGGTCTGGTCGACGCGCTGCTCGAGGCCGACGCATCCCGCCGCGCCGCCATCCTGGCGGGTGACACGCTGCGCGCCGAGCAGAAGGCGTTCGGCAAGAAGGTGGGGCAGGCGTCCCCCGAGGAGCGACCGGCGCTGCTCGAGGGTTCCAAGGAGCTGGCCCAGAAGGTCAAGGACGCCGAGGCCGCGCAGCACGAGGCGCAGGCCCGGCTGGACGAGGCCCACCGCGCGATCTCGAACATCGTGCAGGACGGCGCCCCCGCCGGCGGCGAGGACGACTTCATCACCCTCGAGACGGTCGGCGAGATCCCGACGTTCGACTTCGAGCCGAAGGACCACCTCGAGCTCGGCGAGTCGCTCGGGCTGATCGACATGGAGCGCGGCGCGAAGGTGTCGGGCTCGCGGTTCTACTTCCTCACCGGCTTCGGCGCGATGCTCCAGCTGGGCATGCTGCAACTCGCGGCGCAGAAGGCGATGGCCAACGGGTTCACGATGATGATCCCGCCGGTGCTGGTGCGCCCCGAGGTCATGCAGGGCACCGGCTTCCTCGGTCAGCACTCGGACGAGGTGTACCACCTGGCCGACGACGACCTGTACCTCGTCGGTACCTCCGAGGTGCCGCTCGCGGGTTACCACTCGGGCGAGATCCTCGACCTGTCGAACGGCCCCAAGCGGTACGCGGGTTGGTCGTCGTGCTTCCGCCGCGAGGCCGGCAGCTACGGCAAGGACACCCGCGGCATCATCCGCGTCCACCAGTTCGACAAGGTGGAGATGTTCACCTACTGCAAGCCCGAGGACGCCGACGCCGAGCACCAGCGTCTGCTCGCGTGGGAGCGCGACATGCTCGCCGCGATCGAGGTCCCGTACCGGGTCATCGACGTCGCCGGCGGCGATCTCGGTTCGTCCGCGGCCCGCAAGTTCGACTGCGAGGCTTGGGTTCCCACGCAGCAGCAGTACCGCGAGCTGACGTCGACGTCGAACTGCACCACCTACCAGGCGCGCCGTCTCCACGTGCGCTACCGCGACGAGAACGGCAAGCCGCAGATCGCCGCCACCCTCAACGGCACCCTCGCCACCACGCGCTGGCTCGTCGCGATCCTCGAGAACCACCAGCAGGCCGACGGTTCCGTGCGCGTCCCGGCCGCCCTGGTGCCGTTCGTCGGGCGCGAGGTGCTGACCGCGCCGTAGTTCGCGGCTCCCCGCTTCTGTGGCCGAATGTCACATGCGTTCAGTCTGATCGAACGTATGTGACATTCGGCCGACGCGTTTCCGGGTCAGCGCAGGATCAGGCAGGTGGTCGACGCCGTCGCCAGCAGCCGGTCCTGGTCGTCGCGGACCTCGGCCCGCGCGGTCGCCGTGGTCCGGCCGGTGTGCTCCGAAAAACCGTGCACGCGAATGGATCCGCCGTTCGCCTTGATGCCGCGGATGTAGCGAACGGTGATGTCGAGCGTGGTGTAGTGGACGCCGGCGGGCAGGGTGCTCGAGACGGAGAAGCCCATCGCGGTGTCGATCATCGTGGCGATGACGCCGCCGTGCACGCTGCCGACCGCGTTGTAGTGCCACTCCGCGGGTTCAGCGGTGATCTCGACGAAGCCCTCGCGAGCGTCCGTGACACGGAACCCGAGCGTGGAGGCGGTCGGGTGGTGCGGGACGGTGCCGTCGACGAGTCCACGGACGAACTCGAGTCCGCTGAGGTTCCGGTTTGCCTCGGCGATGGGGGCGGGGTCGTTCCAGGTGTAGGTGCGCTGGCGTTCGGTTGTCACGCACCGGACGGTACCCGGGGTGGGGGAGTCCGGCCGGCTCGGTCGGCTCGACGACCCCGCACATAAATGGAATCAATTTCAAAATCCGCCTCTACGAATCCGTTGCTTCGGTCGTTCGTTCGGTGAAGTTTGCTCGAATTCGGCGTGTCCGAGGCGCCTCGCCTACTGCCGCAGGAGCGCCAAGGCCCCACTTTTGCGGGATTCTGCCGGGATGGGGCTAATCCGAGGGTGAAAGTTTCGGGTGAGGCGCGATCAGTGCGCCGAGGAGCTCCGGCGAGTCACATCGATGGCATTAGTACAGGTAAGAACGCTGGACACCTGTCTGACCAGGGAAAACTCTCCGTGCGCCCATGCTACCTGTGGGTAGCGCGCGGGCGGGACCAGCAAATATTCAGCAACATATGGGCGTTTGGTAGGCAAAAGCGATACACGGACGTAACACCGTCGTTATGGTGTGCGGACCTCTGCGGATTACTCCTCCCCCCATCCGCAACTTCTTACAAGGAAGTGTGTATGCAGAATCCATTACTCAGGCGCTGTGCCGCACCCATCACAGGCGCAGCGCTCGTGGCCGGGACACTCGTGATCGCCGTTGCCCCGGCGAACGCAGCCGTCGCGACCACGAACTTCAAGAACGCGTGTCAAGCGTCGGCGACGATCACCGTCCACAAGGTCGCCGATACCTCCATGCAGGTCGATGCGCCCAGCGCTGTCGAGCCCGGCCAGACATTCACCTACCGGATCCAACCGGGCGGCGCCTTCTATCCCAATTCAGATTCTGGTGCCACTACGACGAACGTGTCGCGCCTGAAGGTCGACTACGAAATCCCGGCCAATGCGACGTTTGTCAGTGCCACCGTCGTGCCCGGTACGGGCATCAACCTCGACGGCGTGGCCCCCGGTGTCCTGAGGGTCAACGAATCCGGTAACCCAGATGGTGCGGGGAACATCCTCCGGCTCTCGGGTAACAATCAGACGATCTCGAACGGCCCCAGCACCAGCACCAACAGCGAAGGGGGCATTCGTGCGCCGAAGCTGAAGAAGGATCTCAACGGCAATGCGACCGGCGGTGACAGCTGGTTCCGGCTGCCCGCTGTCGACGTGACGATGGTTGCCGGATCGCCTGGTGTGATCACGCCTAAGGTACGTACGGCAGGCAATGCCGCGAACTACAACGCCAACGAGAGTTACTACACATTCCTGCCGTTGGCGAGCTTCTTCGGGAACCAGTGGGCGCCGACACGGTGTACACCGCGGGACAGCCAGAGTGCGGGCCTCAACGCCGGCGCCGGCCCGCTGGCGACGATCAATGTCGTTGCCTCGCAGGTGTCGACCACGACGAACCTGACGGCCCCGGCCACCGCGGAGACCGGGGCCCCGGTCACCCTGACGGCCAATGTCGCGCCCACCAACGCGACGGGATCGGTCCAGTTCCAGGACAACGGCGCGAACATCGGGTCTGCGGTGCCGGTGTCGGGCGGCGCGGCCAGCCTGAGTCACACGTTCTCGTCGGCCGGGTCGCACTCGATCACGGCGGTATTCACCGGTACCGGTAACTTCACCGGTTCCACGTCGTCGGCCCAGACCGTGACGGTGTCGGATCCGACGCCCGTCGACGTGACGACCACTCTGGCGCTGGCCGTTCCGCAGAACGCGGAGACCGGCACCGCCGTCGACCTGACTGCCAACGTGACCCCGTCGAACGCCGCGGGCACGGTGCAGTTCAAGGACAACGGCGCCAACATTGGTGGCCCGGTGACAGTGGCGGGCGGCGCTGCGACGCTGTCGCACACGTTCGCTGCCGCCGGTGCGCACGCGATCACGGCCGATTTCGTCGGCGCGCCCGGCTTCGCGGGTTCCGCCGCGGGTGCGCAGACCGTGACGGTCACCGATCCGGTCGTTCCGGACGTGGAGACCACGACCACCGTGTCGGCCCCGGCGAACGCCGCGACGGGTGCCTCGGTGACGCTCACGGCCAACGTCGCGCCGCAGAACGCGACCGGCACGGTGCAGTTCACCGACAACGGTGCCAACATCGGTTCCCCGGTGGCGGTGTCGAACGGTGTTGCGACGCTGCCGCACACGTTCCAGGCCGCAGGTAACCACGCGATCGGTGCCGCCTTCACCGGTGATGCCGGATTCGCTTCGTCGACCGCGACGCAGACCCAGAACGTCACCGTGACGGACCCGGACGTCGTGACCACGACGGCACTGACGGTTCCGCAGAACGCGGAGACCGGCACTGCGGTCGATCTGACCGCGAACGTGACCCCGGCCAACGCCGTGGGCTCGGTGCAGTTCAAGGACAACGGCACGAACATCGGTGCCCCGGTGCAGGTGTCGAACGGTGTTGCGACGCTGTCGCACCAGTTCGCCGCGGCCGGTTCGCACAGCATCACCGCCACCTTCACCGGTGGTGCCGGGTTCGCCGGCTCGAGCGCTGGCGCTCAGACCGTGACCGTGACGGATCCTGTTGTCCCGGAAACGGAGACCACGACGACGGTGACGGCGCCGACCGGTGCGGAGACGGGTGAGCAGGTGACCCTGTCGGCGACGGTGGCTCCGGTTCCGACCGGTGGCACGGTGCAGTTCAAGGTTGCCGGTGCGGCTGTGGGTGCGCCGGTGAGTGTGGACGGGTCCGGTCATGCGAGCATGCCGTACACGTTCACTGCGGCTGGCTCGTATGCGGTGACCGCTGATTACTCGGGTACGGCTGGGTTCGCGGGGTCGACCGCATCGGCGCGGACCGTGACGGTGACCGATCCCACTCCGGCTGACGTGGAAACGTCTCTGGCGCTGGGTGTTCAGGCCACCGCCGAGACCGGTGACGACGTGGACCTGACGGCGACGGTCACCCCGGCCAACGCCCAGGGCACCGTGCAGTTCTCGATCAACGGTGCTCCGGTGGGTACGCCGGTGCAGGTCTCGGGCGGCACCGCGACGCTGTCGCACCTCTTCGGTACTGCCGGTTCCTTCTCGGTGACGGCCGCCTTCACCGGTGGTGCAGGATTCACCAACTCGGCTGCCGGTGCGCAGACGATCACGGTCACGGATCCTGTTGTCCCGGACACGGAGACCACGACGACGGTGACGGCGCCGACCGGTGCGGAGACGGGTGAGCAGGTGACCCTGTCGGCGACGGTGGCTCCGGTTCCGACCGGTGGCACGGTGCAGTTCAAGGTCGGGGGCAACGCCGTGGGTGCGCCGGTGAATGTGGACGGGTCCGGTCATGCGAGCATGCCGTACACGTTCAACGCGGCCGGTTCGTATGCGGTGACGGCGGAGTTCTCGGGTGCGCCCGGGTTCACGGCGTCGACCGCTGCCGCGCAGAACGTTTCTGTGACCGATCCGACTCCGGTGGACGCGGCAACCACGACGATCCTGAGCGTCCCCGGCAACGCGAAGACCGGTGAGGCCCAGGATCTAGTGGCCACCGTCTACGACAACGGGACCGAGGAAGTCGTTCCGAGCGTCGGCACCGTCCAGTTCTTCGACGGTGGTGCCCCGATCGGAACCGCGCAGGTCGTGAACGGCGTCGCCACACTGAGCCACACGTTCACCACCGCGGCCACGCACACCATCACCGCGACATTCAGCGGCGCAAGCGGGTTCACCGGCTCCACCGCCGAAGCGAAGCAGGTCGTGGTGACGGTTCCGACACCGGTCGACGTCGAGACCGCCACCGTCGTGACGGTTCCGGCCAGCGCGACGGTCGGCACCCAGGTACAGCTGTCGGCGCAGGTGACCGGTGCAGGCAACGCAGCGGTGACCGGTACGGTCCAGTTCTTCGACGGGGCGACCCCGATCGGGGATGCCGTGCAGGTGGTCAACGGCGTCGCGACGCTGAACCACACGTTCACCACGTCGGGTGCGCACAGCATCCGCGCGGAGTTCAGTGGCGGCCAGGGCGTGGCGAACTCGACGTCGAGTGCGCAGACCGTCCAGGTCTCTGGTGGTAGCCCGAGCGGCAGCCTGGGCAACCTGGGCAGCCTGAGTGCGATACTCGGAGATCTGCTGGGCGGCCTGAACTTCGGCTCCTAGGCAGTACTGACAGTCCAGGCGAGGTCTCGTCTCCGCGCGGAGACGGGGCCTCGCCTGAGGCCGTTGTGCGTCGTGCCGATCACCTTGTCGGCGACGACAATGCGAGATCTGGACGATGGACCAGGAAAACGAATCTGCAATGTTCGCCGACCGTTACGCTGCACGCAGCTAGGTCGGCATTTTCACACCGCTGGGTCGGGGAAGCGTGTACCTGAGGAGGATTCAGTGGGATTATCAGCCTTACGACGGCTCGCTACACCCGTCATGGCGGGTGTAGCGACGGTCGGACTTCTTGTCGCGGGCAGTGGCCCGGCCTTTGCTGCCGATCCACCGCCGTCGAGCAACCAGGGCTCGTCCGACAACGTCAAGTTCAAGAAGGAAGTGATCGGCAGCAACGTCCTCCATCGAGGCGACACAGTCACCTACAAGAGCACGATCTGGGTCGACAGCGGTGTCGAGCGCTACATTCCGAAGGTCCGGGACGTACCACCCGCCGGCTTCACGCTCGTAGCGGGCAGTCCGAAGGTGACCTATCTGGGGGCCACGAACAAGGCCACCTTCACCAACGAATCGGACGGCGGCGTCAGCGCCAAGTGCAGCGGCAGCGGTTGCAATGTCTTCGGCAACGGGTTCATCGTCAAGAGTGGCCAGAACGTCACGCTGGAGGCCAGCTATCGGGTCCCGGACAACTTCGCGTTCGGCACCTACGACAGCGGTGTGCTGCTGGACGTGTGGGCATTCGGCGGAAATCCACAGGGCGCCAATCCGTTCAATGTCAAGGTTCGGGTGGAAGAGCTCGCGACGACCACCACGCTGCAGGCGCCGGCGTCCGCGATGACGGGCCAGCCGGTGACGCTGACTGCAAACGTGAACCCGACCAACGCGGCCGGCCAGGTGCAGTTCAAGGATGCTGGCGTGAACATCGGTTCCCCGGTGACTCCCGTGAACGGTGTGGCCTCGCTATCCCATGCGTTCGGCGCGGCGGGTGCGCACAGCGTCACCGCGGAGTTCGTCCCCGGTGCCGGCTACTTCGGCTCGACGTCCGCCGCGCAGACCGTGACGGTCACTGATCCGGATGTGTCGACGACACTCGCGGTGACGGTGCCCGGCACGGCAACCACGGGTTCGTCAGTTGATCTGACGGCGACGGTGTCTCCGTCGAATGCGCAGGGCTCGGTGCAGTTCAAGGACAACGGCTCGAACATCGGTGCCCCGGTCGCGGTCGCGAACGGTGAGGCGGTGCTGCCGCATTCGTTCGGCAGCGCGGGTGCGCACAGCATCACGGCCGAGTTCTCCGGTGCGACCGGGTTCACGAACTCGTCGGCGGCGGCGCAGAACGTGACGGTCACTGATCCCGATGTGGTCACCTCGCTGACGGTCCAGGCTCCCGCTGCTGCGGAGACGGTTGCTGAGGTGAGTCTGTCGGCTCAGGTCAGCCCGGCGAATGCGCAGGGTTCGGTGCAGTTCGCGGTGAACGGCACTCCGGTTGGGGCTCCGGTTGCGGTGTCGAACGGGGCAGCGGTGCTGCCGCACACGTTCACCGGTGCGGGTGCGCACAGCATCACGGCCGAGTTCACCGGTGCTGCCGGGTTCACGAACGCAACGGCTGCCGCTCATGAGATCACGGTGACCGATCCGGATGTGGCGACCTCGCTGACCGTTGCTGCGCCAACCACCGCCACGACCGGTTCGTCCGTGGACCTGACGGCGACGGTCAACCCGGCGAACGCGCAGGGTTCGGTGCAGTTCAAGGTGAACGGTGCCCCGGTGGGCGCTCCGGTCAACGTGTCGGCGGGATCGGCGGCCCTGCCGTACACCTTCGCTGCCGCTGATACGTACGCGGTGACGGCCGAGTTCACGGGTGCTGCCGGGTTCACGAACTCGTCGGCTGCCGCGCAGAACATCACGGTGACCGATCCGGACGCGGAGACCTCGCTGACCGTGTCGGTGCCGGGTTCGGCGACGACGGGTACGTCGGTGGATCTGACCGCGACCGTCGATCCGTCGAATGCTCAGGGCACAGTGCAGTTCACCGACAACGGTGCGCCGATCGGTGGCCCCGTCGCCGTGGTGAATGGTGTTGCGACGCTGCCGCACACGTTCACGTCCGCCGGTGCACACAGCATCGGAGCGGCTTTCACGGGCGGAGCCGGCTTCACCGATTCGTCCGCGGGTACCCCCGGTTCGATCACGGTGAGCGATCCGGTTCAGCAGACAGCACTGTCGGTGGCCGCACCCGCTACTGCGGAGACCGGCCAGCAGGTGAACCTGTCGGCGACGGTGACTCCGCAGAATGCGCAGGGTGCCGTGCAGTTCTCCGTGAACGGATCGCCGGTGGGTGCTCCGATTGCGGTGTCGGCGGGTTCGGCGACGATGCCGTACACGTTCAACGCTGCCGGATCGTTCGAGGTGACCGCCGAGTTCACCGGTGCCGCCGGGTTCACGAACTCGACGGCGACGGGGCAGAGCGTGACAGTGACCGATCCGGTGATCCCGGATGTCGAGACCTCGACGCTGATCGGTGTTCCGCCCACCGCGACGACCGGGGTCGAGACCACGCTGTCGGTGACGGTGAATGCAGAGTCCGGTAGCGCGGTGCCGTCCGGCAGCGTGCAGTTCCGGGACAACGGATCCCCGATCGGCTCGCCGGTGGTCCTGGTGAACGGCTCCGGGTCGTTGGCCCACACCTTCTCCACGGTCGGCACTCATCAGATCACGGCGGTCTTCACGGCCGATGCCGGATTCGTCGGATCGACGTCCACGCAGCGTCCGATCGTGGTATCCGCGCCCAACCCGGTGGATGTGCCGTCCTCGGTGGTGATGACGTCGGCGACGTCGGCGTCGGCCGGCACGCCGTTCAAGCTGACCGCCAAGGTGATCGGTGCCCCGGTGCTGCCGGGCACGGTGCAGTTCTACGACGGTGGTGTCGCGCTCGGGCAGCCGGTTCCGGTGGTGAACGGGATCGCGGAGCTCGAGCACACCTTCGACCAGACCGGTCCGCACCAGATCCATGCGGTGTACTCCGGTGGTCAGGGCGTGCAGGGTTCGACGTCTCAGGTGCAGGTGCTCGATGTCGCCGAGTCGGGTGGGCCGGGTGGCTCCGGCTCGCTGGGCTCGTTGGGCAGCCTGAGCGGATTCCGATTCGGGTCCTGACGGCCGACGAGTGAAACAGGCTGTGGCCCCCTGCCACAACGGCGGGGGGCCACAGCCATGTCGTGCGCTCGGAGCTGGCCAATCGAGCTCCATCTGGACGTTTGTCCGGTAGAGTTCGAGCCGCATTTCAGACGCGGAGTCGGGCTGACGTTTGGTTGCAGGGAATGGCGTGGGCCCTGCAGCGCGCCGGACTCGATTTCTTCAGCGCAGTGTCCCAGGTCGAAACCTGATCCGTTGAGTTGGCGGCCGGCGGCCGTCGTCGAGAGGGAAGTGCATGGTTGGCAGGGAACTGCGCCGAATAGTCGGCGGAATAAGTGCTTTCGCAATGGCCGCGGGCTTCGCGGCAACTGTTGGTGTCGGAGCGGCGGGTGCCGCGCCGGCTTCGGTGTCATGGCAGGACGGGGCCAGCAAGTTCACCCGGACAGTGAGTAACTCCAACCCGTCGGTGGGCGATACCATCACGGTCTCGACCACGTTCGAGCGCACCAACATTGTGGTGGAGTACATCCAGGCGGTGAAGGACATTCACCCGACGTGCCTGACGTACACCGGTGGCGCGCGCTCCAACCCGGAGGTCGCACCGGACTACACCCGTGTGGCGGGGTCGTGGGTCGTCGATCCGAACATCGGTCCGAAGTCGCAGACCTTCAACTTCAACTACCTCGTGACCGCGAGCTGTGCACGGGCAACGCCGTTGATGACGACGATGCACTACTCGGGCAGCCTGGGCAGTGGCACGTACGCGGACAAGGGCCCGACGATCACGGTTGCGAAGGATGCCACCACCACGACGCTGGCCGCGGTGCCGACCCCGGTCCTGACGGGGCAGCAGGTCACGCTGACCGCGACGGTGACCGGCGCCGCGCAGGGCAACACGGTCGAGTTCTACGACGGGACGACCAAGCTCGGTGAGAGCCAGATCAACGGGTCGGGTGTCGGCACGTTCGTGTGGACGCCGACGACGGCGGGCGCACGGAGCCTGACGGCCAAGTTCGCGGGCACGGCCACCGCGATCTCGTCGCAGTCGGGCGCGCAGAACGTGCAGGTGAACGCCCCCGCCAACACGACTGTCGCGCTGTCCGTTCCGGGCACCGCGCTGACCGGTACTCCGGTGACGCTGACCGCCAACGTCGCACCGCAGAACGCCGCGGGCACGGTGCAGTTCAAGGACAACGGGACGAACATCGGCTCCCCGGTGACCGTGTCGAACGGTCAGGCGGCGCTGCAGCACACGTTCAACACTTCCGGTGCGCACAGCATCACTGCGGACTTCACGGCGGGCTCCGGGTTCGTGAACTCGTCGGCGCCGGCGCAGACGGTGACCGTGAACGCTCCGACGTCGACGACGCTGCAGGCCCCCACATCGGCTACGACCGGACAGTCGGTGACACTCTCCGCGGGCGTGCAGCCTGCCGGCGCGGTTGGCACGGTGCAGTTCAAGGACAACGGCACGGCGATCGGTTCACCGGTCGCTGTCGTCGCCGGTCAGGCGTCGCTGCAGCACACCTTCGGCGCTGCGGGATCGCACAGCATCACCGCTGAGTTCCTCGGTGGTACCGGGTTCGCGGGATCCACGTCGGCCGCCCAGTCGGTCGCGGTGACCGATCCCGACGTGTCCACCTCGCTCACGGTGTCGGCGCCGGGTACCGCGACGACCGGTTCGTCGGTGGACCTGACGGCGACGGTCAGTCCGTCGAATGCTGAGGGTTCGGTGCAGTTCACGGACAATGGTGCGCCGATCGGCGCACCGATCGCGGTGGCGAATGGTGTTGCGACTCTACCTCATACGTTCACGGATGCCGGTCCGCACAGTATCGGTGCATCGTTCACGGGTGCTTCCGGGTTCACGAACTCGACTGCTGCCGCCCATGACGTGACGGTGACTGATCCGGACGTGGCGACGTCGCTGACGGTGTCGGCTCCGGGTACGGCGACGACCGGTGTGTCGGTCGATCTGAGCGCCACGGTCAGCCCGTCGAATGCTCAGGGTTCGGTGCAGTTCAAGGACAACGGTGCGAACATCGGTTCCTCGGTGACGGTGGCGAACGGGGCAGCGGTGCTGCCGCATTCGTTCGTTAGTGCGGGTGCGCACAGCATCACGGCCGAGTTCACCGGTGCTGCCGGGTTCACGAACTCGACCGCCGCGGCGCAGAACGTGACGGTCACTGATCCGGATGTGGTGACGTCGCTGACGGTTCAGGCGCCGGGTGTGGCGACCACGGGCACACCGGTGGATCTGACGGCGACGGTCAGTCCGTCGAATGCTGACGGTTCGGTGCAGTTCACGGTGAACGGCGCCTCGGTGGGTGCGCCGGTTGCGGTGTCGAGCGGTGTGGCGACCTTGCCGTACGCGTTCAATGGGGCTGGGTCGTTCCAGGTGTCGGCGGAGTTCACGGGTGCTGCCGGGTTCACGAACTCGTCGGCGGCCGCCCATGACGTGACGGTGACTGATCCGGATGTGGCGACGTCGCTGACGGTCCAGGCTCCGGCGGCTGCGGAGACGGGTGCTGAGGTGAGTCTGTCGGCGACGGTCAACCCGTCGAACGCACAGGGATCCGTGCAGTTCACCGACAACGGTACGCCGATCGGTGGCCCTGTTTCGGTGGCGAATGGCGTTGCGAATCTGCCTCATACGTTCACGACAGCGGGTTCACACAGTATCGGTGCGTCGTTCACCGGTGGTGCCGGGTTCACGAATTCGTCGGCCGCGGCACAGAACATCACGGTGACCGATCCGGATGTGGTGACGTCGCTGACAATTCAGGCTCCTGGTACGGCAACGACCGGTGTGTCGGTCGATCTGACGGCGACGGTCAGTCCGTCAAGCGCTCAGGGTTCGGTGCAGTTCAAGGACAACGGTGCGAATATCGGTGCCCCGGTGACGGTGGCAAACGGGGCAGCGGTGCTGCCGCACACGTTCACCGGTGCGGGTGCGCACAGCATCACGGCCGAGTTCACGGGTGCTGTCGGGTTCACGAACGCGACGGCTGCTGCGCAGGGCGTCACGGTGACTGATCCGGATGTGGAGACGTCGCTGACCGTTGTTGTGCCGACCACCGCCACGACCGGTTCGTCGGTGGATCTGACGGCGACGGTCAACCCGGCGAACGCTCAGGGTTCGGTGCAGTTCACGGTGAACGGCAATCCGGTCGGTGCTCCGGTTGCGGTGTCGAACGGTGCGGCGAGCTTCCCGTACACGTTCAATGCCGTTGGGTCGTTCCAGGTGTCGGCGGAGTTCACGGGTGCTGTCGGGTTCACGAATTCGTCGGCTGCCGGGCAGAGCGTCACGGTGTCGGATCCGGTCCAGCAGACGGAGCTGTCGGTGACGGTTCCGGCAACGGCCGAGACCGGCACTCCGGTCACGTTGTCGGCTGCGGTGACTCCGCAGAATGCGCAGGGTTCGGTGCAGTTCAAGATCGACGGTGCCTCGGTGGGGGCCGCCGTTGCGGTGTCGAATGGTGCTGCGGCGCTGCCGCACACGTTCGATGCGGCCGGATCGTTCGCCGTGACGGCTGAGTTCACGGGTGCTGCCGGGTTCACGAACTCGTCGGCTGCCGCTCAGAGCATCACGGTGACCCATCCGGTCGTGCCGGACACGGAGACCACCACCACGGTGACGGTTTCCCCGACCGCGGTGACGGGCCAGCAGGTGACGCTGTCGGCGGCGGTGTCGCCGGCCCCGTCGGGCGGTACGGTCCAGTTCACGGTGGCCGGCACCGATGTGGGTGCTCCGGTGGCCCTGGACGGCAGCGGCCACGCGAACCTGCCGTACACGTTCAATGCGGCCGGTGCGTTCGCGGTGTCGGCGGTGTACTCCGGCACAACCGGATTCACGGGTTCGACCGCTGCGGCGCAGAGCGTCACGGTGACCGATCCGGCGCCGATCGACGTCCCGACGACGACATCGCTGGGCGTTCCCGCCACCGCCACGACCGGGATCCAGACGACGCTGTCGGCGACCGTGCAGGCGCAGTCCGGCACCGCGGTCCCGACCGGCACGGTGCAGTTCCGGGACAACGAGATGCCGCTCGGCAACCCGGTTCCGCTGCTGAACGGGTCTGCGACGCTTGATCACACGTTCACCACGGTGGGCACACACTCGATCACGGCGTTGTTCACGGCGGACGCCGGGTTCGTCGGATCCACCTCGACGCAGCACCCGGTCGTCGTGTCCGCGCCGAACCCGACCGACGTGCAATCCTCGGTGTCCATCACTTCGGCGACGTCCGCGACCGCCGGCACGTCGTTCAAGCTGACGGCCAAGGTGATCGGAGCCCCGTCGCTGCCGGGCACGGTGCAGTTCTTCGATGGTGGTGTCGCGCTCGGTCAGCCGGTTGCGGTGGTGAACGGTGTCGCCGAGCTCCAGCACACGTTCGACCAGGCCGGTCCGCATCAGATCCATGCGGTGTACTCCGGTGGACCAGGTGTGCAGGGTTCGACGTCTCAGGTGCAGGTCCTCGATGTCGCTGAGTCCGGTGGCGGCACGGGTAGCACGGGATCGCTGGGTTCGTTGGGCAGCTTGAGCGGATTCCGATTCGGCTTCTGAGTGGTGATCGGCTGAGCTGAGCCGTGTGGCCCCCTGTCCTTTCGCGGCAGGGGGCCACACGCATTTCCGGCACGAGCGAAATCAACTGAACATTTGTCCAGCGAAACTGGTACACGTTCCAATTCCGGCGTCTATCGTCTCTGACTTGGGAGTTCGACGTCCGCGGGCGCCCGTCATTCGTTTGTTTCAGGAGTCCGATGAGTTCCTCTTTGTCGAGGCGCTGCGCGGCAGCCCTCACAGGCGCCACCGTGGTGTCCACTTCCCTGCTCCTCGCCACTCCGGCGAGTGCGGCGACATCCACAGTCGAGTTCACCACCACATGCCGAGCCTCGGCGATGATCAACGTCACCAAGACGCCAGCCGCGTCGGTCACCGTCGACGCGCCCGCGACTGTCGCACCAGGCGAGCAGTTCACCTTCCGGATGCAGACGAATGCGCAGTCGTTCCCTGATTCCGATTCGGGTGCGTCCACCACGAACTTGTCCCGTCTGAAGAACGACTTCGAGATCCCCGCCAACGCCACGTTCGTCGGCGCGACGATCGTTGTGGGATCCGGCGTGAACCTCAGTGGTGTCGCGCCGAGCGTGATCCGCGTCAACGACAGCGGAGCCGCCGACCCGAACGGCACGATCCTCCGCCTCTCCGGGAACAACGAGGTCATCGGCAACGGTCCGTCCACCAGCACCAACAGCGAGGGCGGCATCATCGCGCCCAAGTTGAAGAAGAACCTCGACGGCAGCAGCAACGGCAACGGCGATTCCTGGTTCCGTCTGCCGGCGATCGAGGTGACGATGGTGGCGGGTCAGTCCGGTGCCGTGCAGCCGAAGATCCGCACCAGCGGCGACGCGGGCAGCTTCAACAACGACAAGAACTTCAGCACCCAGCTCGCCAAGGCGTCGATGTTCGGCACCCAGTGGGCGCCGACACGCTGCAGCCCGCGCAACTCCGAAGGCGCCGCGCTCAACGCCGGAGCCGGACCGCTGGCGACCATCCGCATCTCGGCGCCGGACGTCGCGACCACCACGACGCTGACCGTCCCGCCCACCGCGGCAACGGGTTCGGCCGTGCAGCTCACCGCGACGGTGGCGCCGGCCGAGGCGTCGGGCACGGTGCAGTTCAAGGACGGCGGCGCGAACATCGGTGCTCCGGTGCCCGTGAACAGCGGGTCGGCGAGCCTCTCGTACTCGTTCGGATCGGTCGGTGCACACAACATCACCGCGGTCTACTCGGGAGCGACCGGCTTCGCGTCCTCGACGTCGGCGGCGCAGACCGTGGCCGTCACCCCGCCGGCCGTCGCAACCACCACGTCGATCACGGTGCCGCCGACCGCGACCACCGGTCTCGCGGTGGATCTCGTCGCGGCCGTCAATCCCGCGAACGCGTCCGGCACCGTGCAGTTCAGGGACGGCGGCGTGAACCTCGGGGCGCCGGTCCGCGTCTCCGGCGGCGTCGCGACCCTGTCGCAGGCCTTCGCGACCACCGGAGCCCACAGCATCACCGCGGAGTTCACGGGTGACGCCGGATTCGCGGCGTCGGCATCGGGGGCCCGCGTGGTGACGGTGTCGGAGCCGACACCGGACGCCGTCGCGACCACCACCGTGGTCACCGCGCCTACCGCTGCGGAGGTCGGTACGGCGGTGACGATCTCGGCCACCGTGTCGCCGAAGCCCGTCGACGGCACCGTGCAGTTCCGCGACGGCGCGACGAATCTCGGGTCGCCCGTGCTCGTTTCGGACGGCACCGCGAGCATCACCCACACGTTCGCCAGGGGCGGGTCGCACTCGATCACGGCGGTCTACAGCGGTGGCGTCGGATCGCTCGGCTCGACCGCCGCCCCGGTCACCGTGGCGGTGACGGCATCGAACATCGGCACCGTCACGATGCTCAACGCGCCGGGTGAGGCGAAGGCCGGTGTGCCCGTCGACCTGTGGGCCAGCGTCTTCGACCTGGGCGACGGTGCCCAGGTGCCGAACGGGGGCACGGTGCAGTTCCGTGACGGCGGGACGCCGATCGGGAACCCGGTCCCCGTCGCTGACGGTGTCGCCAAGCTGACCCACACCTTCGGCACCACGGGAACGCACTCGATCACGGGCGTCTACAGCGGCGCCGGCGCCTACGCGGGCTCGACCACGGACGCCCAGAACATCAACGTCACCGTCGCATCGGCCGTCGACCTCGCCACCGCGACCGAGCTGGGACTGCCGGCCGGCGGCACCGTCGGGCAGCCTGTGACCATCACGGCGAAGGTCGTCGCCCCGCAGACGCCGGGTGGCACCGTGCAGTTCTTCGACGGCGACAAGCCGCTCGGCGAGGCCGTGCAACTCGTCGACGGGCGAGCGAGCCTGCAGCACACGTTCACCGGAACCGGATCCCACAGCATCACCGCGAAGTACAGCGGTGCAGCAGGATTCACGGCGTCGAGTTCGATCCCGGGCACACTGGTGATTTCCGAGGCCGGCGGCGGTCTGCCCGGCATCGACACCGGTAGCCTCTCGCTCGGTTCGTTGAGCGGGGTCGGCAATGCGACAGCGTAATTCGAAGACAGCAACGACGGTGAGAGAACGAGAGATCGGTATGACTGGTAGGACGACGCGGCGGTTGACCGCCGCGGCAGGCGTGGCCGCGCTGTCGGTGACCCTCGTCGGAGCATTCGGTGCGGGTCCGGCCGGTGCGGCGTCGGGGTCGGTGACGTGGGATGACGGCGCCAGCAGGTTCACCCGGACGGTGAGCAACACGACGCCGAACGAGGGGGACATCGTCACGGTGTCCACGAAGTTCGAACGGACCAACGGTATCGGCGAGTACATCTATGCGGTCAAGGACGTGCATCCCACGTGCCTGACGTACATCGACGGCTCCGCGAAGGTGAACGGCACTGCACGTCAGTTGGAGAGTCAGGGATCCGACTTTGCGCGGGTCCAGGGCACGGTCGTCGAGTGGCCGGTCGGCGCGTTGGCCGGCGGCAAGCCGCACACGTTCGAGTTCTCGTACCGCGTGGGCGCGGATTGTGCCCGCGGGGTGGCGTTGCCGACCTCGATGTATTACAGCGGCTCGCTGGGTGACGGAAACTACCCCAACAAGGGTCCGGCGTTAACGGTGAGCAAGAACGTGTCGTCGACGGCGCTGGCCGCGGTCTCCGGTGCACAGGTCGGTAAGTCGGTGACGCTGAGTGCGACCGTGACCGGTGGCGCGCAGGGTGATCCGGTCGACTTCTACGACGGTGCGACGAAGATCGGTTCCGGCTCGCTGAACGGTTCGGGCATGGCGACGTTCGGGTGGACGCCGGCGACGGCGGGTGCGCGGTCGGTACAGGCCAAGTTCCCGGGCACGGCGTTCGCGAACGGATCCGAGTCGGCGGCACAGTCGGTTCAGGTCGCGGAGGCGGACGTGGTCACCACCACGACGCTGCAGGTGCCGTCGACCGCGTTCACCGGAGCGTCGGTGACGCTCTCCGCGACGGTCGCACCGAACAGCCCGTCGGGCACCGTCCAGTTCCGCGACGGTAATACGAACATCGGTGCCCCGGTGCCGGTGTCGAACGGCGTCGCCGAGCTGTCGCACACGTTCTCGGCGGCGGGCGCGCACCCGATCACGGCCGTGTTCACGGGCGCGGCAGGCTTCGTTTCCTCGACGTCCGCACCGGCGACGGTGTCGGTGACCGTCCCCGATCAGACGACCACCACGACCGTCACGGTGCCGGCGTCGGCGCAGACCGGTGCGTCGGTCACGCTGTCGGCGACGGTCAGCCCGACCCCGGCCGGTGGCACGGTGCAGTTCAAGGACGGCGTCACCGCCCTCGGTGCGCCGGTCGCGATCGTGAACGGCACCGCCACGCTCGAGCACACGTTCACGTCGGTCGGTAACCACGCCATCACCGCGATCTACTCGGGGGCAGCGGGATTCGAGCCGTCGACGTCGTCGACCGGTTCGGTGTCCGTCACCGACCCCGTGGTGACGCCACGCGGCACGGTGACGATGCTCAGCGTGCCCGGTGAGGCCAAGACCGGTGCGGCCACCGACCTGTGGGTGACCGTCCGCACCTCCGCGGGTGAGCCCGTCGACGGCGGAACCGTCCAATTCCGTGACGGCGGTGCCGATCTCGGTTCGCCGGTCGTGGTGAGTGCTGGTGCTGCACGTCTGTCGCACACGTTCACGGCGGTGGGGGCGCACTCCATCTCGGCGGTGTTCTCCGGTGTTCCCGCACTCGACGGTTCGACCGCGGGTGCGCGGATCGTGAACGTGACCGCGCCGGCGTCCACCGATGCGGACACGGCGACCGCGCTGACGGTCCCGGCCTCCGCTGCCGGCGGCAGCACCGTCTCGCTGTGGGCGTCGGTGGTGTCGTCCGGGCCGGTTCGAGGAACGGTCCAGTTCTTCGACGGCGACACGCCGATCGGGGAGGCCGTCGAACTGGTCGACGGCACCGCAACCCTGAACCACGCCTTCGCGACGTCCGGTTCCCACCGGATCACCGCGGTCTACTCGGGCGCGGCGGGACTGAAGGGCTCCTCCTCGGATGTCCGGACCATCGAGATCACCACGACGGAGACGACTCCCGGCGGCACGCCGGGGGCCGGTAGCCTCGCCGGGCTTCCCTTCGGTTCGTAGATGACCTGGGGCGGCCCCGATTGTGGCCGCCCCAGGGGCGGATGTAGCAGAACCATCCGAAGCTGGACGTTTGTTCCATCAGCCCGATGGGGGTCGACCGTGTGTTTCGTCGATTTCGGCTCGCGACTGGACGTTCGTCCGATAGCCTGTTGGCGCTCATCCCTCGCCCCGTGGCGGAGGCTCGGATGGGTGTCGCGGGGGCGGCTGATGTGACTTGTAGATCTTTGCCAAGCAGCGGATTCGCTGATTCCCGCCGCATAGCGCTTCGGAAGGAAGTATGAGATGGCCCGATCCTCGATTCGTGGCATCGCAACGAGAATCACGGCAGGCGCTGTGCTCCTCGCTGCCGTCGGCCTGGGTCAAGCTGCTGTGGGCCAGACAGTGGCCTCGGCGGATCCGATCCCACGCGATTCCAGTTCGCAGACGGTGCTGAACGACAACATCACCGCCACGAAGACGGTTACCCCTGCGACCGCGTATCGCGGCGATGACGTGACCGTGAAGGTGCACATCGAGGCCAGCGGAACCGATCGCTACCTGCGCGAGTTCACCGATTACGCACCGGCCGGCTACGAGCTGCGGTCGGTGTCGGCCAACGTGTGGCGCAGCGGTCCCGTGTTCGGGGACTGGAACCAGGGCGGCCAGTTCGACGGCACTCCCACCCAGGATGCGAACGGTGCGGTCAAGCTGTCCTGGCTCGGTGGTGGCGATTGCGTCGGTGCCGCGTGCAAGTTGCTGCTGGCGAACAAGGGTGCCGATCTGACGTTCGTTTACAAGGTGCGCAACGACGCGACCATCGGTCCGCGCACGGCCGGGATGTCGATGAACGTGTACGCCTTCATCGGTACACAGGTCTGGAACCCCATGACCGGGCTGAATCTCTCGGTCTCGCAGCCGGCAGTGGCGACCACCACCACGGTCACGGTCCCGCCGGTCGCCAAGGTCGGTGTGCCGGCGCCGCTGACCGCGACGGTCAATCCGGCTGACGCAACAGGCATGGTTCAGTTCAAAGAGAACGGTGCCAACATCGGGGCCCCCGTCGCCGTCATGGGCGGAGTAGCGACGCTCGACCACACCTTCTCGACGCAGGGCACCCGTTCGATCAGTGCCAGCTTTCTCGGCTCCGGCCCGTACGCAAACTCCAGCGGTGCCGCGAAGAACGTCGCGGTGACCGTGCCCGGGCCCAACGACCAGGACACCTCCACCATCATGACGTCGCCGTCGAGCGCGAAGGTCGGCACCGCAGTGAACCTCTCGGCGCAGGTTTCCGGGGCGGCCACCTACCCGGGAACGGTCCAGTTCTACGACAACAACGCGCCGATCGGTAACCCGGTCGCGGTCGATGCATCCGGTGTCGCGGTCCTGAGCTACACCTTCGCAGTCGCCGGGCCGCACAACATCAATGCCGTCTATTCCGGCGGCACCGGCGTCAACGGTTCGGTCTCGACGGAGCAGACCGTCAACGTGACAGACCCCGATCCCGGCACGGGCCCGGGTGGAACCGGCTCCCTGGGCAGCCTGTCCTTCGGTTCCTGACCACGTCGCGGGCCATCGGTTCTCACGAATGTGAGAGTCGGTGGCCCGCAGTCGGTTCTATGAAAGTTCATCAGTGGCTGGACTGTTCACCGGCCGCGACCTCCCCCGAAGGGAAACAGACATGACGCGATCGTCGTTACGATCCGCCGTCTCGCGAGTAATGGTCGGCGTGGTCGCGGTGGCGGCCGTCGGCCTCGGCCAGGCGTTGGTCGGGCCCGGGACGGCCTCGGCCGCCGACTCGAGTTCGCAGACGGTGACGACCAGCAACATCACGGCCACCAAGACGGTCACGCCGGCGGCGGCGCAGCCCGGTCAGACCGTCGAGGTGAAGGTCCGACTCGACTCGAGCGGCACGGATCGGTACATGCAGGACTACACCGATTACGCGCCCGCAGACTATGTGTTGCAGTCCGTGTCGGCGCGGGTGTGGCGCAGCGGGCCGCTCCTCGGTGACTGGAACAAGGGTGGTCAGTTCGACGGCACAGCGACGCAGGATGCATCCGGTGCGGTCAAGCTGAACTGGCGCGGTGGCGGCGACTGCGCCGGCGCCGCGTGCAAGTTGGTACTGGTCAACAAGGGCGCCGATCTGACCTTCACGTACAAGGTTCGCGACGACGCGTCGATCGGTGCACGCCAGGCCGGCATGTCCTTCAACATCTATTCGTTCAGCACCGAACAGAGCTGGAAGCCGCTCACCGGCCTCAACCTTTCGGTGGCGCCGTTCACCACGACGACCACCGTTCCGACGCTCGCGCCGATCACCGAGGGGGACACGGCGACGTTGGCCGCGACGGTGTCGCCGGCGTCCGCGACGGGCAATGTGCAGTTCCGTGACGGCGGTGTGAACATCGGTGTGCCGGTTCCGGTCTCGAACGGTCAGGCGAACCTGCCCCACGCGTTCGACGTGGTCGGCAGCCACGACATTTCGGCGGTCTTCAGCGGGACCGGGCAGTACGGGAGTTCGACGTCCGGCTCGACACCTCTGCAGGTGAATGAACTGCCGACGTTGGGCACCACCACGACGTTGCAGGCTCCGTCGTCCGCGGTGCAGGGCACGCCCGTGTCACTGACTACCTGGCTGGATCCCGCACAGGCAACCGGAACCGTCCAGTTCAAGGAGAACGGTGCACCCATCGGATCGCCCGTCGCTGTCGACGGCGGTACGGCCCAGCTATCGTACGCGTTCACTCAACTCGGAAACCGCACCATCACGGCGGAGTTCACCGGGGGGAAGGGATTCGGGAACTCGGTATCGCAGGCGCGATCGATCTTCGTGAGTGCGCCGGTTCCCCAGGACGTCGCGACCGCCACGACGCTCGCTGCCCCTGCAACAGCTCAGACGGGCCAGCAGGTGACCCTGACCGCGAACCTGGATCCGGCGAACGCCGCAGGTTCGGTGCAGTTCAAGGACGGCAACACCAACATCGGTGGCCCGGTCGCGGTTTCGAACGGCAAGGCAATTACCCAGACGACGTTCACCACCGCCGGGCAGCACAGCATCACCGCAGTGTTCACGGGCGGCACGGGGTTCAAGAGTTCGACGTCGACGGCCCAGACGGTGAGCGTGAGCAACGCGGTGGTGCAGACGACGCTGACGGTGTCGGCGCCTTCCGCTGCCCAGACCGGTTCTGCGGTCACCCTGTCGGCCGCAGTGAATCCCGCCAACGCCTTGGGCACGGTGCAGTTCACGGACGGCGCCGGCAACATCGGAGCCCCCGTCCAGGTCTCGGGTGGTGTGGCGAGCCTTCAGCACACGTTTACCACTGGCGGTGCACACACGATCGGCGCGACATTCACGGCTGCGGCCGGTTTCACTGATGCGACTGCGTCGACACAGACGGTCCAGGTCTCCGTTCCGACACCGAACGACACGGTCACCACGACCACCGCGACAGCACCCGCGACTGCCACCGTCGGCCAGTCGGTGTCGCTGTCGGCCACTGTTACCGGCGGGCAGAACCTGCCCGGCACCGTCCAGTTCTACGACGGTGACACCCCGATCGGCGGCAATGTCGCTCTCGTCAACGGCGTTGCCACGCTGGAACACACGTTTTCCACGGGTGGTGCGCATCTCATCACCGCGCGCTACTCCGGCGGGCAGGGCGTGAAGGCGTCGACCTCGCCCGCGCAGACGGTCCAGGTGACGGCCGGCGGAACCGGTGGCGGCACCGGTAGCGCCGGTTCGCTCGGCACCATGTTCGGTTCGCTGGGCGGCTAGGGCGTCGGCTCCCTGACGGAAGGCACGCGGTGAGGCCCCGACCTGCACGAGGTCGGGGCCTCACCGCGTACTCGAGCCGAATAGATCGTTTTGCGTCCGGCGCCGAGGTTGCGCCGTTACAGTGTGAGCGCAATTCACCCGTCGGGGCAGTAGGGGTGGGGCACGGCACGCGTTCGATGAGGGAGAGCGCAGGCCGAGTTCGGCAAACGTGTTCTCCTGAGCGTGGTTCCGGCATGCGCACATTCCGGTAGGCGCTCTCCGCTGCTTCGAGAGGAATGCCTGTGGTTCGATCCATCACCCGGCGCGTCGCGTCGGCGGTCGTCGCCGGAGCGATGACCGTCAGCGTCGCCGCTGTCGGTCAAGTCCTGTGGGCCGGCACGGCCGCCGCGGACCCGGTTTCACAGACGGTCACCACCGGCAACATCGTGGCCACCAAGAAGGTTGAGCCCGCTGTTGCCCACCCCGGTGAGACCGTCACGACCACCATCACGTTCAAGACCAACGGTGGCGTCGATCGCTACCTCGAGTACCTCGTCGACTACCCGCCGGCCGGATACGTGCTGCAGAGCGTGACCGGCAACGTGTGGCGCAGTGCGCTCGGCAACCTGAACAATCCGTCGCTGTACGACGGCACGGCCGTGCAGAGTTCGGCCGACGGCGCGGTCTCGCTCAAGTGGACCGACGCGTCGGTCGCACTCGCGCTGATCCCCGGAAACGGGCTGCTGAACAAGACCCCGGAGCTGACGTTCACCTACAAGGTGGCCGACGACGCCCAGCCGGGTCCGCGCAGTACCGGTATGGCGTTCAAGCCCTACGCCGATTCGCGTCAGAACTTCAACCCCATGACCGGGCTCGCCGTGCAGGTCGATCCCCGCGCGACCACCACCACCGTGTCCGCGCCGGCCACCGCCGTGACGGGGACGCCCGTCACCCTGTCCGCCACCGTGACACCGTCCAACGCCACCGGGACCGTGCAGTTCCGGGACAACGGCATCGACATCGGTGCGCCGGTACAGGTTTCGGGTGGATTCGCGACCATGTCGCACACGTTCGCGGCAGCGGGTTCGCACAGCGTGACGGCCGTGTTCACGGGGACGTCCACGTTCGCGTCGTCCACGTCGCAGCAGCAGATCGTCACGGTCACCGCACCCGACGTACAGACCTCGACGACGCTGACTGTGCCGACCGACGCCAAGACCGGTACGTCGGTGCAGCTGACGGCGGCCGTGTCGCCGGCGAATGCGACCGGCACCGTGCAGTTCCGGGACAACGGCGCCGACATCGGCGCGGCGGTTGCGGTGTCCGGCGGCGTCGCGAGCCTGCAGCACACCTTCACGACCACCGGCACGCACAACATCGTCGCCGTGTTCACCGCCGGCAGCGGCTTCGTCGGCTCCACCTCGCCGGTACGCACGGTCATCGTGACGGAACCGGCGCCGGGCGACGTTCCGTCGTCGACGACGCTCACCGCGCCCGCGTCCGCGACGGTCGGCCAGCAGGTCCAGCTGTCGGCGCAGGTGTCGGGTTCGGCCACGCTGCCCGGGACCGTGCAGTTCTACGACGGCGCTGTCGCGATCGGAACGCCGCAGGCGGTCTCCGGTGGCACGGCGACGCTCGCCTACACGTTCACCACGCCCGGTGCGCACCAGGTCGTGGCTGTCTACTCCGGCGGATCGGGTGTCACCGGTTCGTCGTCGGCACCGCAGTCGGTCCAGGTGACCAACCCGGACGATGGCGGAGCAGGTACCGGTAGCGCCGCTTCACTCGGCAACATCATCCCGATGTTCGGGTCCTGATCCACGGAACCTGCCCCGGGTCCCCTGCCGTGATCCGGCAGGGGACCTGGTGTCTCCCGGGGCGTGAAGTGCTCTCGATCACGGGCGGGCGGCTACGCTGCTCCCTGTGGAACCCTTCTACGGAACGATCATCGGTGTCGCTCGCGTCGTGTTCGCAGGCCAGGGGCTGAAGTTCACCGTCACCGGCGAGGAGCACATCCCCGCGACGGGAGGTGCGGTGGTGGCCATCAACCACACCGGCTACATGGACTTCACGTACGCCGGCCTGCCGGTGCGTGCCGTCAAGCGGTACGTCCGGTTCATGGCGAAGAAGGACGTGTTCGTCCACAAGATCTCCGGCCCGATGATGCGCGCGATGAAGCACATTCCGGTCGACCGCGCCGCGGGTGGCGAGTCGTACCGTGCGGCCGTCCAGGCGCTGCGTGACGGCGAACTGGTGGGTGTGTTCCCGGAGGCGACGATCAGCCGCAGCTTCGAACTCAAGGAGTTCAAGTCGGGTGCCGCACGCATGGCGATCGAGTCGGGTACCCCGGTGATCCCGATGGTGATCTGGGGCTCGCAGCGGGTGTGGACCAAGGGCTTCCCGAAGCGCTTGGGTCGGACGAACACTCCGATCTCCATCGCCGTCGGGGAGCCGATCGCGCCGTTCGAACCGGCGTCCGAGATGACGGCGCTGCTGCACGCGCGCATGGAAGAGTTGCTGCGCGGCGTACAGGCGAACTACGAGCACCCCGCCGGCGAGTACTGGGTGCCCGCTCGGCTCGGTGGTGGGGCGCCGACGCTCGAGGAAGCGAACAAGATGGACGCCGCGGAGGCCGAAGCCAAGGCCGCGCGCCGCAACCAGGAGACCGAGGGGAAGTAACCGCGTGTCGTGAGTTAGCGCTCATCTGCACGTTCCCGTCGCCATGACGTCACCCGATGGGGGCAGAATGGCCCGGTGCGCCCCGAACTGCCCAGCCTCGTCGCCAGCGATGTCGACGGCACCCTCATCGACGACGACGAACGCGTCACCGCCCGGACCCGCGAGGCGGTGCGGACCGTCGTCGCGTCCGGCACCCCATTCGTCCTCGCCACCGGTCGACCGCCGCGCTGGCTCGGCCCGGTGGTCGAGGGGCTCGGGTTCGCGCCGCTCGCGGTGTGCGCGAACGGCGCGGTCCTCTACGACGCGGAAGCCGATCGCGTGCTCGACGCCGCGACGCTGCCCGTCGAGACCCTCGCCTGGCTCGCCGACCTGGTCGACTACGAGCTTCCCGGAGCGGGCCTCGCCGCCGAACGAGTCGGGGCCACCGCGCACGACACCGCCACCGCGCAGTTCGTCAGCGCGCCCGGGTACGAGCACGCGTGGCTCAACCCCGACCACACGGAGATGGCGCCCGAGGACATCCTGTCCGCACCGGCCGTCAAGATGCTGATCCGCATCCCGGGTGCCAGCAGCGCCGACATGGCCGCGAAGCTCCGCCCGCTGGTGGGGGAGCGGGCCGACCTCACCTACTCGACGAACAACGGCCTGATCGAGGTGTCCGCGCCCGGCGTGACCAAGGCGTCGGGGCTGCGGCTCATGGCGCGCCGCCTCGACGTCGACGAGTCGGGCATCGTCGCGTTCGGCGACATGCCCAACGACATCCCGATGCTGTCGATGGCGGGGCACGGCGTCGCCGTCGAGAACGCACACCCGGAGGCCAAGGCGGCGGCCGACGAGGTCACGGCCACCAATTCCGACGACGGTGTCGCCCGGGTCCTCGAACGGATCTGGGCGGACTGAAACCGACGGAAACGCCGCTGCCCCTCCACGAATAGTGGAGGGGCAGTGGCGTTCTCGCGCGTGACGGTCAGTTGATCTGCACCGGGGCCTCGGAGACCGTGCCCGACGAGGCCGGAGCCGGGGCCGCGGCCGGAGCCGCAGGCGGGGTATTCAGGATCGTCGTGACCTGCTGCGTGGCCTCGTCGTAGATCATCGAGCCGCGCTCGAAGTCGCTGCGGAAGCCGTTCGCGACCTTGTACTCGTTGCTGACCGGCAGTCCGATGTCGTTCATGACACCGCCGGATGCCTTCCACGCGTTGAAGATTTCGCCGACGGTCGACACCACTCCGCCGTTCGCGGATGTGAAGAGCGCGCCGTTCTGGAAGAAGGCGTACAGCTGTCCGGTCGCCGTGGTCAGCAGGCCGGTCAGCGCGTCACCGAGCATGCCGCGGTTGCCGCCCATGGCGAGCCACTGCCGCGCGATCGGGTTGGAGTCGGCCATCGACAGGATGCCGTTCACGACGGCCGGGATCTGCGCGTTCAGGTCGAGCGAGCCGGGGACACCCGGCGCCGGGGTGTGGCCGCCCGAGCTGGGGTTCGTCGGCTGGGTGCCGCCACCGGTATTGCCGCCACCGGTGTTGCCACCGTAGTTGGCTGCGGCGATGTCGCGGATCTGGTTCATCTGGGCGTAGGCGGCGCTACCCGGGCATTCGGTGTAGCCGACGTCCCGGTGCGCGAAGATGGTCGGCAGATCGACCCTCGCGCCCAGGGGGTACTTCGAGTACTGGGTGCCCTCGGAGTACATGGTGACCTGGCCCTTGGGGTTCAGGCCCGCGAGCTTGAGGCGCCAGCCCAGGTACTTGCCGACGGACTCGATCGTGGCGGCCGGAGCCGGCTCGTTCACGAAGTTGCCCATCATCGCGATGCCGACGGTGTTCTCGTTGAAGCCACCGGCGTGCGCGCCCTGGACGGGGCGGTCGAGACCGCCGAAGCGACCCTCGAAGATCTGCCCGTAGCGGTCGACCAGCACGTTGTAGCCGATGTCGCACCAGCCCAGGCTCTGGGCGTGGTAGGCGTAGATGCCGCGGACGATGCTCGCGGACTGCTCGCGCGTGTAGTTGTTGCTCTCGGCCGTGTGGTGCACGGTCGCGCCGCCGGTCGAGTCGTCGTAGGTCGGGTTCTGGCAGCGGATGCCCTCGTCCGCACCCCACGCCCTGCGGGAGATGACGTTGATGCCGTTCACCGACGTCGGCGTGGCGATGTCCGCGAGGTTCGAATCCTGCGGTCCGCTACCGGGATTGATGAGAACGGCCGCGATGTCGTTGGCGGTGACGGTCTCGGCGTGCAGCGGCTTGGCCACCGCGGCGGGAACGTAACCCAGCGGCTGCGGTGCCGCCGAGGTCGCGTCCGGAGCCGCAGCGGGTGCCTGTGCGGGCGCTTCCGCGGCGGATGCGCCGGCGTCGCCGGTTGCCGCGGTGCCGGCAGCGCCGGACGCGGAATCCTTGGGCGTCACCAGGATCTGGACCGCGTTGGTCTCGCCGACGAAGACGGGGTCGGTGCCCTGCTTGCCGGACGACGTCGACATGTCGGTGCTGCCGGAGTCGATCACGTCGGGGGTGAACCACTGACCCCACGAGCCGTCGGCCAGCTGTGCGCGCACCTTGGTGACCGTCGACTCGAGATTCGACGCGGTGAGCGCGACCATCGAGAACGGCTCGTCCCGCTTGATCTCCTTGACCGTCGCGCCGAGCTGGTCGGCCGGGATGGACGTGGTCTCGGGCGTCGGTGCGGGAGCCGGTACGGGAGCGGCGATGTCGCCGGGCGCCGGCGGCGTCGTCAGCGACGGCAGCGGAATCGACCCGCCACCCGGGAGGGGGATCTCGGTCGGCAGGGGCAGATCGCGCAGATGGATGTCCGGCAGGTCGAGTCCGGTCAGTTCCTTGAGCGGGATCACGATGTCGGGCACGGACGCGAGCACGACCTCCGCGATCTGCGTGGGGATCGAGGGCGTGGACTCGCTGGCGGACTGGACGTCCGACGAGTCGCTGCCCAGCGCCTGGACGGCGAACGGGGCGGCAACCGCCACCGCGGCGACTGCGGCCAGAACGATCGAGTTCCTGGGTCGACGGTGCGGCAAGGCGAATTCTCCTCGTGTTCAGTGCGCGGGGTGTCTTCGTGCGCTGCGAGCGACCTTTCGGCCGAACCGATCCCGGTGGGGTCGGAGTTCGGACTGAATCCTGGGCGCTGGCCGGGATCCGCGTCCAGGTTTCATCCGAGGATGTCTGCAACTTGTGATGCTTATGTTACCGATGTGACTGCAGTTACTTATGTGGCAGATGTTGCCAACACCAGTCACTGTTGCCACACTAGTCGCAACATCCATAACGCTCAACCTTAGCTTGAGCCTTTCGAGTACTCGGGCCACGGCCACCCGTTCCGTCTCTTCCGCGCCCGTGACTCACCCAGCCGCTACCGCCCCGGAGCTCGAACTTCAGTGATGAGGAGCGCAGTATGGCGAACCCCCGCCTCCGCACGATCGTGAATCGTGGTGTCCGAACCCGCCGCAAGCGATCCATCGCCGGCCCGTCCACGTCGCTCACCAAGGCCGTCGCCTTCGGTCTCGCGCCCGCGCTCGCCGTCGGCGCCGCGGTGGGCCTGCTCATCGTCGACCGTGGCGCGGATCCGGGGATCGCTCCTGTCGTCGCCGCGGAAACGCCGATCACGCTGAACGGCCACGGCTACGGACACGGGCGTGGCATGGGGCAGTACGGCGCTTACGGGTACGCGAAGAACCAGGGCTGGTCGGCGGAGCGCATCGTCGGCCACTACTACGGCAACACCACACTCGGGCGGGTCGACGACCCGTGGGTCGGCGTGCGGCTCATCGGCCGCGACGACAAGCGACTCGACGTCTACTCACCGGCCGGACTGAACGTGGCCGGCCGCTACTTCGGCGCGAACTCGGCCGCGCACCTCACCCCCAAACCCGGCGGCGCCGACGTCGTCGTCACCGAAGGGTGCGGCGGCCGCGAGATCTGGCGGGGGTCGACCAATGTGCCGTGGGTCGACCCGGTGAACCTGGGCGGGAACCGTCCGTCCAACGAACATCTGCGGATGTGCGACGGCAACGTCCCGTACCGCGGCGCGATGGGCGCGCTGCGCGACGGCAACGGCGCCTGGCGGACCGTGAACCGCGTGCTGATGGAGGACTACCTCTACGGTGTCGTGCCCGCCGAGTCGGTTGCGTCGTGGGCCGATTCCGGTGGCCGGGAGGCGCTGCGCGCGCAGGCCATCGCGGCGCGCTCGTACGCCGCGGCCGAGCGCCGCTACGGGTACGCCCAGACCTGCGACACCCAGTCCTGCCAGGTGTACGGCGGCTCCGCCCGCGAGGACCGCCGGACCACCGACGCCGTGAACTCGACCGCCGGCACCGTGCTCAAGCGCGGCAACCAGACCATGGCCGCCGAGTTCTCGTCCTCGTCGGGTGGATACACCGCCGGCGGCGTCTTCCCCGCCGTGGTCGACGACGGCGACGTCGTCTCGCCCAATCGCAACTGGACGCAGGCCGTCACCGCCGGCGCGATCGCGAACGCGTTCGGCGTCGGCGAACTGCACTCGTTCGAGGTGATCGGACGCAACGGCCTGGGCGCCGACGGCGGCCGCGTGACCCGGGTCCGGGTCGTAGGTTCGGCCCGCACCGTCGAGGCGACCGGTGACGAGGCACGGTGGAAGCTCGGCCTCAAGTCGGACTGGTTCACCGTCGGTGGCGGGGGAGCGCCGGGACCGATCCCGGGCCTGCCGTTGCCGGAGCTGCCGCCGGGCTCGCTGGAAATGCTCGAGACGCTCCCGTTACCGCCGCTGCCCGAGTTGTCGCCCGGTTCGATCGAGTCGGCGCTCGAGTCGATCCCGCTGCCGCCGCTACCTCCGTTGCCGCCGCTACCTCCGCTCCCGGGTTCGGTGGGCCCGCTGCCCATCGCCGCACCGCTGGAGCAGCCCCTCGACCAGCCCGCAGTCGACACCGACTCGCCGATCGAGGCGAAGTACCAGGAGCTCGGGGGAGCAGGTGGAAGCCTCGGTGAACCCACCGGGCCGGAGCTGATGCTGGTCGACGAGTCCGGCACGTTCCGGAACTACGCCGGCGGCACCATCGTGTGGACGCCGACGCTGGGCGCGCGGGTCGTCGACCCGAGCGTGGTCCTGCAGCAGGTGCCGCAGGAAGACGGTGTCACGGCGTAGACCGACCGACGTCTTTTGAATCGGGCAGGACCCTCGTGCAGTACGGGTCCTGCCCGATTCTCGTTGGTCCCGCTTTCGGGCTTGACCTTGACGTTGCGTCAACCTGCAGGCTGGTTGTACCGACGACAGAGAGATAAGGAGGTGAGCGGCGTGAACCGAACCGGGGAATGGTCCATCCAGCAGCTGGCGCGGATCACCGGGACGACCAGCCGGACGCTGCGGCACTACGGCAGCCTCGGCCTGCTCGAGCCCAGCCGCATCGGCGCCAACGGCTACCGGCACTACGACGAGGCGGCCCTGGTGCGGCTGCAGCGGATCCTGCTGCTGCGTGAACTGGGGCTGGGGTTGGCCGCGATCGCCGACGTCCTCGCCGGTGAGACGGATGCCGCGACGGCGCTGGACACCCATCTCGAGCTGCTCGAGCAGGAACAGGCCCGGCTGGGGCGGCAGATCGCGTCGGTGCGCACAACCCTGGAGAAGACGAGGAGAGGTGAGCCACTGATGGCCGAGGAGATGTTCGACGGATTCGATCACACCCGTTACAAGGACGAAGTGATCGAGCGGTGGGGTGAGCAGGCTTACGAGAGCAGCGACACGTGGTGGCGATCGCTGTCGGAGGACGACAAGTCCGAGTTCCGGCAGCGACAGCTCGACATCGCGGCCGACTACGGACGTGCCCACGCCGCGGGCCTCGCCCCGGACAGCCCGGAGGCGCAGGAGATCACCGGACGGCACTACGAGTGGGTGGCCGCAGGCTGGCAGGGGCGTCGTCCCGGCGCCGACGCGTTCGCCGGTCTGGGGGAGATGTATGTGGCCGATCCGCGGTTCGCGGAGAACTACGACCGGCACGGCGCCGGCACCGCGGCCTTCGTGCGCGACGCCATGCTGGTGTTCGCTGCGGACCGGCTGTAACGAGGGCGGGCGGAGGCGGGCGCGCGCGTATCAGGTGGTTCGTGCCACCGGGCACGCGCGTTCCCGTAGCCGTCGCCTACCCTGTCTTCCGTGACTGCCCAAAACGCGCCCCAGTCGTCAGCAGGTCAGTACGACCTGATCGTGGTCGGATCCGGATTCTTCGGTCTGACGATCGCCGAGAGGGCTGCGACGCAGCTCGGCAAGCGCGTGCTCGTCGTCGAGCGCCGGCACCACCTCGGCGGCAACGCGTACTCCGAGGCAGAGCCCGAAACCGGCATCGAGATCCACAAGTACGGCGCCCACCTGTTCCACACGTCGAACAAGCGGGTGTGGGACTACGTCAACCAGTTCACCGACTTCACCGGCTACCAGCACCGCGTCTTCGCGATGCACAAGGGGCAGGCCTACCAGTTCCCGCTGGGCCTGGGCCTGGTCTCCCAGTTCTTCGGGCGCTACTTCAGCCCGGACGAGGCCCGAGCGCTGATCGCCGAGCAGGCCGCCGAGTACGACACCAAGGACGCGTCCAACCTCGAGGAGAAGGCGATCTCGCTGATCGGCCGCCCGCTGTACGAGGCCTTCGTTCGTGACTACACCGCCAAGCAGTGGCAGACCGATCCGAAGAACCTGCCGGCCGGCAACATCACCCGCCTGCCGGTGCGGTACACGTTCGACAACCGCTACTTCAACGACACGTACGAGGGTCTGCCCGTCGAGGGCTACACCGCGTGGCTCGAGAACATGGCGAAGGACGACAAGATCGAGGTCCGGTTGAACACGGACTGGTTCGAGGTCCGGGACGAGATCCGCGCCGCGAGCCCCGACGCCCCCGTCGTGTACACCGGCCCGCTGGACCGTTACTTCGACTACGCGGAGGGCGAGCTGGGCTGGCGCACCCTCGACTTCGAGACCGAGGTCCTGAGCGACTGCGGTGACTTCCAGGGCACCCCGGTCATGAACTACAACGACGGCGACGTGCCGTTCACCCGGATCCACGAGTTCCGCCACTTCCACCCGGAGCGGGACTATCCCAAGGACAAGACCGTCATCATGCGCGAGTTCTCCCGCTTCGCGGAGAGCGGCGACGAACCGTACTACCCGATCAACACCCCCGAGGACCGCGCCAAGCTCGAGGCCTACCGCGTGCTGGCCAAGGCCGAGGCCGCGGAGTCGAAGGTCCTCTTCGGTGGCCGTCTGGGCACCTACCAGTACCTCGACATGCACATGGCGATCGCCAGCGCGCTGTCGATGTTCGACAACACCCTGCGCCCGCACCTCGAGTCCGGTGAGGCACTCGCCGGAGACCTCGCGTGAGCGCGCTGCTGCAGCGGGTCCTGCTGCCCCGCGCCGGCGAGCCGCTCGACGTCCGCAGCCTCTACATCGAGGAGTCCGAGACCAACTCGCGTCGCGCGCACGCCACGTCGCGCACGTCGGTGTCGATCGGCGCCGAGTCCGAGGTGTCGTTCTGCAGCTACTTCAATGCGTTCCCCGCGAGCTACTGGCGCCGGTGGAGCATCCTCGAGTCCGTCGTGCTGCGGATCGAGCTGTCCGGCCACTGCCGCGTCGACGTCTACCGCTCCAAGGCTGACGGATCGCGAATCCACGTGGAGGGCAAGGAGTTCCGCGAGGGCATCCTCGAGTTCGACGTCGATCTCGGCCCGTTCGAGGACGGCGGCTGGATCTGGTTCGACATCACGGCCGACGCGGACGTCGAGCTGCTGAGCGCCGGCTGGTACGCGCCGATCGACGCGCCCGGCGAGGCGAACGTCGCGGTCGGTATCCCCACGTTCAACCGGCCCACCGACTGCGTCAAGGCGCTGCAGGCGCTCGCGTCGGACCCGCTGGTGGCCGACGTGGTCAAGAAGGTCATCGTGCCCGACCAGGGCACCCGCAAGGTCCGCGACGAGCCCGGCTTCGACGAGGCCGCAGCCGCGCTCGGCGACAAGCTCACGATGCACGACCAGGGCAACCTCGGCGGCTCCGGTGGCTACAGCCGCATCATGTACGAGGCGCTGAAGAACACGGACTGCGAGCAGATCCTGTTCATGGACGACGACATCGAGATCGAGCCCGACTCGATCCTGCGGGCACTCGCGATGTCGCGGTTCGCCAAGAGCCCGATCCTGGTCGGCGGCCAGATGCTCAACCTCCAGGAGCGCAGCCACCTCCACACGATGGGCGAGGTGATCAAGCGCGAAAACTTCATGTGGTCCGCGGCGCCGAACGTCGAGTACGACCACGACTTTGCGAAGCGCCCGCTCAGCGATCGCGACCGTTCGCAGCTGCTGCACCGGCGCATCGACGTCGACTTCAACGGCTGGTGGATGTGCATGATCCCGCGGCAGGTCGCCGAGGAGATCGGTCAGCCGCTGCCGCTGTTCATCAAGTGGGACGACGTCGAATACGGCCTGCGCGCCAAGGCGGCCGGCTACCCGACGGTGACCATGCCGGGCACCGCGATCTGGCACATGGCGTGGAGCGACAAGGACGACGCCATCGACTGGCAGGCGTACTTCCACCTGCGGAACCGTCTGGTCGTGGCGGCGCTGCACATGCCCGACAAGAACGGCGTCGTCAACCTGATCGCCGACACGGTCAAGGCCACCGTGAAGCACCTGCTGTGCCTCGAGTACTCGACCGTCGCGATCCAGAACCTCGCGATCCAGGACTTCCTGGCCGGACCCGAGCACGTCGCCGAACTGCTGCCGACCGCACTCGGCACTGTTCACGCGCTGCGCAAGGAATATCCGGACGCCGTCGTGCTGCCGTCGTCGACCAGCCTGCCGCTGCCGTCGCGTGAGGACATCGGCAACGTCAGCCTGCCGACCAACAAGGTGGCCATCGCCACCCGCCTGGTCAAGGGCCTGATCCACAACGCGAAGAAGGCCAAGCCCGAGCATCTCGAGCAGCCGCAGCTGAACGTCCCGACGCTTGACGCGCGCTGGTTCCTGCTCTCGCAAGTGGACGGTGTCACTGTCACCACCGCCGACGGCCGTGGCGTCGTCTACCGCAAGCGGGACCCGCGGATCGCCGCGCGCCTGTTCAAGGAGTCGCTGCGTCTGCGCCGTGAACTCGCCGAGCGTTTCCCGGAACTCAAGCGCGAGTACAAGGCCGCCGTGCCGGAGCTGACCAGCAAGGAGAGGTGGGAACGTGTCTTCGGCATCTGAGGTCCGGATCCTCCAGACCGTGCAGGGCACGATCGGCGCCAAGCCGGCCGTGGTCCGGGCGGCCCGGGGACTGTCGCACTTCGGTGAACACGCCCTCGGCTGGGTCGCGGTCGCCGGTGTCGGTGCCGCGCTGGACAAGCCGCGCCGCCGCCGCTGGGCCGGCGTCGCCGTCGGCGCCGTCGGCGCGCACGCGGCATCGATCGTCATCAAGCGCGTCGTCCGCCGCCCCCGCCCGAACGACCCGTCCGTACAGGTCAACGTGTCGACGCCGAGCAAGCTGAGCTTCCCGTCGTCGCACGCCACGTCCACCACCGCGGCGGCGGTGCTTCTCGGTCGGCTCACCGGGCTACCCTTGCCTGCGGTACTGGTCCCGCCGATGCTGATTTCGCGCCTCGTCCTGGGCGTGCACTACCCGACCGATGTCCTGGCCGGGTCGGCACTCGGCGCCGTGTCCGCGGCTGCCGTGCTGCGGGCCGAGCAGAAGTTTGGAGTGAAATGAGCGAGGAGCCGGCGGTCGTCACCGGACCCCCGAAGACCCTGGCCGGCGGCATCGTCAAGGCCGTCCGCCCGCGCCAGTGGGTCAAGAACGTGCTCGTGCTCGCGGCACCGCTCGCGGCCGGGTCCGTCACCGAGGTCGACGTCCTGCTGCCGGTCGCGCTCGCGTTCGTCGTGTTCTGCATGGCGGCGTCGGGCATCTACCTCGTCAACGACGCGATGGACGTCGAGGCCGACCGGGCCCACCCGACCAAGCGGTTCCGGCCCATCGCGGCCGGGGTGCTGCCGGTCAACCTGGCCTACGGCATGGCGGTGGTGCTGCTGGCAGGCTCGATCCTGCTCTCGTTCGTCGCGAACTGGCAGCTGGCGGTCGTCATGGCCGTCTACATCGTCATCCAGCTGGCGTACTGCTTCGGGCTCAAGCACCAGGCCGTGCTCGACATCTGCATCGTCTCGTCGGGCTTCCTGATCCGCGGGATCGCCGGTGGTGTCGCCGCGGAGATCCCGCTGTCGCAGTGGTTCCTGCTGATCATGGCGTTCGGGTCGCTGTTCATGGCGGCCGGCAAGCGATACGCCGAACTCCGGCTGGCCGAACGCACCGGGGCGAAGATCCGCAAGTCGCTCGAGTACTACACCGGTACCTACCTGCGCTTCGTGTGGACGCTGTCGGCCACCGCCGTCGTGATCTGCTACGGCCTGTGGGCGTTCGAGCAGGATCGCGCCAACGACACCAACTGGTTCGCGATCTCGATGGTGCCCTTCACGATCGCTATCCTGCGTTACGCCGTTGACGTCGATGGGGGCGAGGCGGGGGAGCCGGAAGAGATTGCACTGGGCGACCGGGTGCTCCAGTTCCTCGCGATTGCCTGGATCGGAGTAGTAGGTGTCGCTGTCTACCTCGTCTGAGCCGACACGCACAGCCGACGAACCCGCGGTGGAGCCGCGCCCGCAGGGCGCCGGGATCTCCCGTGCGGTGTTCGTCGGCGGCGTCGTGCTCACGGCACTCCTCTTCGCGTGGGGTGCGTGGCAACGACGATGGATCGCCGACGACGGGCTGATCGTGCTCCGCACGGTCCGAAACCTGCTCGCCGGCAACGGTCCCGTGTTCAACGCCGGCGAGCGGGTGGAGGCGAACACCAGCACGCTGTGGACGTATCTCGTCTACGCGTTCGGGTGGATCACGCAGGCCCGGCTCGAATACGTGGTGCTCGGCCTCGCGCTCGTGCTCTCGGTATCCGCCGTCGTCCTGGCGATGATCGGGACCGCGCGCCTGTACCGAGCACGGTTCCACGGTGGTCTCGTGCTGCTGCTCCCGGCGGGCGCGATCGTGTACATCGCAGTTCCCCCCGCGCGCGACTTCGCGACGTCCGGGCTCGAGAGCTGCCTGGTCATCTTCTGGCTGGCGCTGGTGTGGCTCCTGCTGGTCCGGTGGGCGCAGAATCCGGCGCCGTCGTGGCGATCGGTGCTGGTGCTGGCGTTCGTGGCAGGCCTGGGACCGCTGGTCCGGCCCGAAATGGCGATCGTCGGCGGCCTCGCGCTGGTGCTGGTGTTCCTCGCGCCCATCGGCTGGAAGCTGCGGGCGTGGATGGTCGCGGCCGCGGGCCTGGCTCCGGTCGCGTACCAGATCTGGCGCATGGGCTACTACGCGCTGCCCTACCCGAACACCGCGGTCTCGAAGGACGCGGGCGGCGCCAAGTGGTCGCAGGGATTCGCGTATCTGTGGAACCTGGTGGGGCCGTATGTGTTGTGGCTGCCGCTGCTGCTGCTCACCGTCGCGGTCGCGATGGCGTGGTGGCGCGAGCCCGCGATTCCCCCGAACCGGCCGGAACGTGATGTAGATCACTCGGCGGCGGGTCGGTGGGCGCGACTCTCGCGTCGGCTGCATTCCCCGGTGGCGGTCGTCGCCTTCATCCTCGCGTGCGGAACGATCCTGGCGATCTATTCGATTCGCGTGGGCGGCGATTTCATGCACGGCCGCGTCCTGCTCCCGGCCCTCTTCTGTTTCATCATTCCGATCTCGGTCATTCCGATTCGTGTGCTGCCGCGTTCGGAATGGGGGCGAAACAATCAGACGCTCGGATTTGCGGTCTCCGTGGTCGCGTGGTTGACGACGATGGTGTGGGCGCTGGTCGCGGCGAACACGGTCGGAATGCCCACCGGGTCGGCCGTCGGGAAGTCCGGCATCGTCGACGAGCGGGCGTTCTACTCGCTCAACACGGGCCACCGACACCCCATCCTCGCCGAGGACTACCTGGACTACCCACGGATGCGTGCGATGGTCCAGGCCATCGCCGACACCCCGGACGGCGGCCTGCTGCTCCCGACGCCGTCGTTCACGAACTGGGACGTCGTGCCGCCGCCCATCCCGATCCCCGAGGGCGGCGCGGGGCACACCGTCTACTTCCTCAACCTCGGCATGACGAGCATGAACGTCGGGCTGGACGTGAAAGTCCTGGACCAGATGGGTCTCGCCTACCCGATCGCGGCACATACCGAGCGGCTGGAGGGCGGTCGGATCGGGCACGACAAGGTGCTCTATCCGGACTGGGTGGTCGCGGACACCGGCATGGTCCCGGTTCACCCATGGCTGCCGTGGTACCTGGACGAGGACTGGGTCGCCCAAGCCCGGGTCGCCCTCACGTGTCCCGAGACGGTCGAGTTGAAGGAGTCGTACAGCGGCGAGTTGGACTGGCCGCTCTTCAAGCGGAATCTGCGCAATGCCCTGGATTACGCCGGCTATCGATTCGACCGGGTTCCGAAGTACGAGATCCAGCGCTGCGACCTCGAGATGCCCGAACCCCTGGGTAATCGCTGAGTCTGTCGCCGGACCGCCGGCACTCGGAATGACATCTGTGTGATTCATTCCGGGCGTCGGCGGACCTGTGCATTTCTTCACTCCATCCGCCGCTTCTCGCTTCTATTACGGTGAACGCCTCGTTTCATCTCGGATCCGTAACGCGGAACAAGCGCGAAACGATCTCCGGATGTGCCGGAATGGACTCCGGGCAACCAGACCGGAATGTTTGTCACAGTCCGATCTGTCGCATACAGTCCACGTCGCGCAGTGTGACCTGGAGCAGTGCCTTCGCCGCCGTACGCGTCGGCGAACGAGCGGCTGCCCACCGACGGAGTCCCCCGGGGCCGCCCAGCGGATGCCGGAGATGAAGAAAGAGAGCAGTGTTCATGCGTTTAGCTCGACCAAGGCTGTCGCAGCGTCTCAAGCAGCGCCTACTCGGGATTTCCGCGCTCGCGCTGGTTCTGCCGGTGGCCGCCGGAGTTGCCGGCACGGCCGTCGCATCGGCCGCACCGATCGCGCACCGGGCACCGTCCGGTGGCTACGAGGAAGTCTTCGTCGACTCGAGCATGGGCCCGATCAAGGTCCAGATCCAGTGGGCGGCCCGCGGTGGCAACGCTGCCCTCTACCTGCTCGACGGACTCCGTGCGCGCGACGATCGCAACGCCTGGAGCTTCGAGACCAACGCTCTCGACCAGTACCGGGGCGACAACCTCACGCTCGTGATGCCGGTCGGTGGCCAGTCGAGCTTCTACACGGACTGGTACGCCCCCAGCAACCTGAACGGCCAGAAGATCACCTACAAGTGGGAGACCTTCCTGACGAAGGAACTTCCGGCGTACCTCGAGACCCGTGGCGTCTCGCGGAGCAACAACGGTGTCCTCGGTCTGTCGATGGGTGGCTCGGCCGCGCTGACCCTCGCCGCGTACCACCGCGACCAGTTCAAGTTCGCCGCCTCGTTCTCCGGCTACCTGAACATCTCCGCGCCCGGCATGCGTGAGGCCATCCGCGTCGCGATGCTCGACGCCGGTCGCTACAACGTCGACTCGATGTGGGGCCCGCCGTGGAGCCCGTCGTGGCTGCGCAACGACCCGTTCGTCTTCGCGCCCAAGCTCGAGGGCCTGTCGATGTACATCTCGGCGGCCAGCGGCCTGCCCGGTCAGTACGACAACCCGAAGAAGGCCATCGACTACTACAACACCGCGAACGCGATGGGTCTCGAGGCGCTCTCGCTGATCAACACGCGTGCCTTCCAGGTGCGTCTTGCGACGCTGAAGATCCCCGCCACCTACAGCTTCCCCGCCAACGGCACCCACTCGTGGGCCTACTGGTCGGCCGAACTGTTCAAGGCCCGCGGCCAGATCCTCGACACCCTCAACGCTTGGTGACGAGACCATGAACTGAGCCGGTATGCCGTCTCCCACGCCATCGCGCGGGAGACGGCATTCCGCGTTCGGGCGGAACCCGCTCCGCCGAGAGAGATTTCGCCAATTCACTATCCAACCAGCGCGGCACCCCCATTCCGAAGCTCCTTCCGTGTAGTAAGGAAGCGATCTTCCGGTCCGTCCGGGGAGTCCGCTACGACGAAGGAGTGTTGTCCCGATGCGACTAGGTCTCGAGCGGTCCCAGCGCCGCGATAGAGCCGGAGGTGGGTGGCGCAAGCGGGCGCTCGGCTTCGCCGCAGCCGCGCTGGTGCTGCCGATCGCCGCGGGCCTGACGTCGGGCGGCACGGCGGTCGCACAGTCGCTCGGCACTCCCGGCGGCGCGCCCGCGACGACGCAGGCCGCGCCCGGAACCGTCAGCCGTGTCGACTGGCTCAGCGACCGTCGCGTCGCGGTGTGGGTCAACTCGCCGTCGATGGGCATTCCGATCCAGGTCCAGCTGCTGCTGGCCCGGGACTGGAACGCCAAGCCCGACGCCAAGTTCCCGGTCGTCTACATGCTCGACGGCATGCGCGCGCGGGACGACGAGAACGGCTGGACCATCGAGACCGATGCCGAGCCGTTCTTCGCCGACAAGAACGTCAACGTCGTGATGCCGATCGGCGGCCAGTCCAGCTTCTACGCCGACTGGCTCGACCAGAACAACGGCCAGAACTACAAGTGGGAGACGTTCCTCACCAAGGAACTCCCGCCGATCCTCGAGAACGACTGGCGCAGCACGCAGACGCGTGGCGTCGTCGGCCTGTCGATGGGCGGCACTTCCGCGATGATGCTCTCGGCGCGCAACCAGGGCTTCTTCAAGTTCGCCGGTTCGCTGTCGGGGATCCTGACGACCACCACTCTCGGCATGCCGCAGGCCATCTCGTTCGCGATGGCGGACGCCGGCGGATACGACGCCGACGCGATGTGGGGCAACCCCACCAACGATGCGTGGGCGGCACACGATCCGTACCTGCTGGCCGACCAGCTGAAGGGCATGAGCCTCTACATCTCCAGCGGTAGCGGCACCACCGGCCCGTACGACCAGCCGTCGGCCATCCCGGGCATCAGCACCAACTACGCCGGCATGGGTCTCGAGATCCTGTCGCGCCTGACGTCGCAGACGTTCACCACCAAGCTGCGGAAGCTGGGCATCCCGGCAACCGTGAACTACCGTCCCTCGGGCACGCATTCGTGGCCGTACTGGGAGTTCGAGCTGCACCAGCTGTGGCCGCAGCTTGCGGAGGCGCTCGGTGTCGAGGCCGACAAGCCGGCCTGCAGCCCGTCCGGCGCCTTCGCGCCGGTGGCCAACGGCAACAACTGGATCGGCGACTGCCTCACCGGCCAGTACCCGGTCGCCGGCGGCACCGCACAGGACTTCCGCTTCGGCCGGATCTTCAGCTCGGGCGACGGCACCCACCCTGTCGCGGGTCGCATCGGCGGCGCCTACCAGGGCGCGGGCGGACCGGCCGGCGTCCTCGGAATGCCGAGCACCGACGAGGTCGCGCTGGGCGACGGCCGTGGTCGTTTCAACCACTTCCAGAAGGGCTCGATCTACTGGACGCCGCAGACCGGCGCCCACGCCGTGAGCGGTCCCATCAAGGACGAGTGGGCCAAGCAGGGCTGGGAGCGGGGTCCGCTGGGATACCCGACCGCCGACCAGATCAAGACCCCGGGCAAGGAGGGGCTGGTCCAGAGCTTCGAAATCGGTGCGATGTACTGGAACCCGCAGACCGGCACCAATGCCGTGCAGGGTCTGATCATGAAGAAGTACGCCGAATTGGGTTACGAGAACGGCTGGCTCGGCTTCCCGTCCACCAGTGAGAACGTGATCAAGGACGGCGGCCGCTTCAACCGCTTCCAGAACGGCAACATCTACTGGAGCCCGGCCTCCGGTGCATGGTCCGTGAAGAACGGCCCGGTCTTCGACGCCTGGGCGTCGGTGGGCTACGAGAACGGCCGCCTCGGCTTCCCGATCTCCGACCAGTTCGACATCGCCGGCGGCGTGCAGCAGAACTTCCAGCACGGCGTCATCACCATCAAGGGCGGTAAGGCCGAAATCGGCTGACCGTGAGTTGACCTGGTGCGGGCGGTGACCGGATCTCACGATCCGGTCACCGCCCGCACGTCATCTGTAGCCTGTTCCCAGAGTCGGTGCGGGTGCGCCCCGCCGACACGACACCGCAAACTCGAGGACTGATATGTCGCACTTCTCCCGTACCCGTTCCGCTCTGGCTCGCACGGTGGCCGTAGGCGCGTTGAGCCTCGTGGCCGGTGGCCTGCTCGTCGCCTGCGGTGACGACGACTCCTCCGCGACGGGTAGCCCGACCACGACTTCCGCCGCGTCACCCACCACGACCACCAAAACAGCCGTCAAGAGCGGTACGCCGCAGGCTTCCGAGGCGCCCGCGACCCCCGACCAGGACTCCGACGCGGAGGCCGAGCAGCCGCAGGCGGTGCCGAGCGGATTCCCCGGCCCCACCGAGGTCCCCGTCTCGCCGCGCGCCCAGGCCTACCTGGACGGGCTGAAGCGGGAGGGCATCACTCCCGCCGCCGACGGCATCATCGCCGTCTCCACGGCCGACTACATCTGCGCCGCGAAGGAGCAGGGCAGCTCGCAGCAGGAGATCACCACGTTCGTCACCGCGGCCGTCGGCAGCGAGGCGAGCGCCGCGGGCCAGGAGCTGACGTCGGAGCAGGCCGGGAAGAACGCCGAGGTCTACATCCGCGTCGCGCAGGCCGAGTACTGCAAGTAGCGGCGGATGAGTGTGAGCAGCCAGTGAGCAACTCGAGAACGCGGAAGTCCGGAAACAACCGGGGGCGTAGGCGCTTCGGGATCGTCGCTGTCGTGGCGGCGGTCCTGGTGCTGCTTCTGGTCCTGCTGGCGATCTGGTACATCCTGGCGGGGCGCCTGCCCCAGCCGGCGCCCCCGACGCCCCCGGGTCCCACGCCGCCGAGCGCGCAGCCGGCGGACTGCCCCGACGTCCAGGTCATCTCGGTGCCCGGGACGTGGGAGTCCAGTGCCGCCGACGACCCGCACAACCCGACGGCGAACCCCGCGTCGCTCATGCTCAACGTCACACGGCCGTTGCAGCAGACGTTCTCGCCCGAGCGGGCCGACGTCTACACGGTCCCGTACGTGGCGCAGTTCTCCAACCCGATCGCGCTGCCGCCGGACGGCCAAGAGTCGTACAACAACTCCCGCACCGCCGGGACCGCGGCGACGATCGACGTCATCGAGCGCCGGCACGCCGAGTGCCCGCTGACGACGTACCTGCTCACCGGGTTCTCGCAGGGCGCGGTGATCGCGGGCGACGTCGCGGCGCGCATCGGCGCCGGGGACGGCCCGGTGTCACCGGATCTGGTGCTCGGTGTGGGCCTGATCGCCGACGGTCGACGGGATCCGGCGGCCGCGCCGACCGTCGGCCCGGCGGTCGCCGGTGTCGGCGCCGAACTCTCGCTCGCCGGGCTGAAGATTCCCGGCATCACGATGACCGGGGCACGCCCCGGCGGGTTCGGGGAACTCGCCGATCGCGCGGTCCAGATCTGCGCTCCCACCGACGGCATCTGTGACGCCCCCGCGGACGCGCTCAAGGTCGGAAACTGGCTCAGCAGTGCGTCCCGGCTCGGCGAGTACTACAACAACCCGGTTCACGCGCAATACAACTCGTTCGTCGTCGACGGCAGCGGGACAACCGCGACCCAGTGGATCACGAACTGGGCCACGGAAAAGGTCGATTCGGCCCCCTCACCGGCGCACGAGTAGCGAGTCTCGCCCGAGTCTGCGCGAAGCGCCTCCCAGACTCCTCTGCGGGCGGTAGTGTCCGTCCTCGCGACCCGAGCACGGGTCGCGGGGGTGGGTCCCTATGCTGATGGGTTGGTGCCCGTGGGGTGCCGCCCTGCCTGCATGCGCGAATGAGGAAGAAGGCTTTGATGAGTTCCACCGACGGCTCGGGCGTCAGCTCTGGCGTCCAGGCGCCGCGTAAGTTCCGGTTCGCGGCCGGTGGCGAGGGCAACGCCGAGGAGGGCGGCGCTCGTCGGTTCGTCAAGCTCGCGCAGAAGGCCGAGGAACTCGGCTACGACAGCTTCATGATCCCCGATCACCTGGGTAACCAGGTCGGACCGATCGCGGCGCTCGGCGCGCTTGCGGTCGCGACCGACAAGATCCGGCTCGGCACGGCCGTGCTCGCGAACGGGTTCCGGCATCCCGCGGTCCTCGCGAAGGACGCCGCGACCATCGACGTCCTGTCGGGCGGCCGGCTCGAACTGGGCATCGGCGCAGGCTGGATGAAGGAAGAGTTCGACAAGGGCGGCATCGAGTACGAGCGACCCGGTGTCCGAATTGCGAAACTCGAGGAGTCGCTGCAGATCCTGGACACGCTGCTGCGTGGCCAGGAATGCAACTTCGAGGGCGAGTTCTACACGATCAGCGGCCTCAAGGGCAGCCCCCGCCCGCGGCAGGGACCTCGTCCGCCGATCGCGGTCGGCGGTGGCGGTCCCAAGATGCTCGCGCTGGCGGCCAAGTACGCCGACATCATCTCGGTGGCGACGCCGACCAGCTCGGACGGCCGTCTGCTGCTGTCGGGGATCACGATGGAGCAGACGATCGCGCGCGTCGAGCGGATCCGCGAGGCCGCGGGCGATCGCTTCGACGACATCGAGCTCAACTGGACCATCACCGCAATCATGGTGACGGACGATCGTGAGCAGGCCGCCGAGATGGCCCTGGCCGCGATCGACCAAGGGTTCCCGCCCAACATCGAGGCGGACGTCACATTGTCCGTCGAGGAGATCTTGAACTCCCCGTACCTCGCAATCGGCACCTACCAGGAGATTGCCGACCAGATCCGTAACGTACGGGAGAAGACGTCGATGTCATATGTGGGCGTATTCCCGACTCAGCTGGAAGCTTTCGCGCCGGTGATCCCGTTGCTCCGAGGCGAGTGAGTCGATGCACATCTGTAACATGTTGCTGGTTTCGAGCCGATGGACTGACTCGTAGGTGTGTCGTCTGCGTCCGGATGGTTGCAAGTCGCTACAACTAGGGAATGTAGCGACGACCAGCGAAAAACAGCAGGCAAGACCGACGAAGTAGTGACAATGCAAATGAATCCGCGCGGCGAAGGAAGTCTGGGGCGCAACCATGTCCGTTGATGGTTGTGTGATCGCTTCGACAGGAGAAGGAATGAACGCAATGTTCGACGACTACCTCGACGAACAGGGCCAGATTCGGCTCACGCCGGGTCACACGTTGATCGACTATGTCGACGACCACACGCGCAACAACGCAAGCGAGCTGGTGTACCGGTACATCGACTACTCGCGTGAGCGGGACGGCGAGGCTCACGAGCTGACGTGGGGTCAGTTCGGTCTGCGTCTTCGTGCCGTCGCGGCACGTCTGCAGCAGGTGACTCAGCCCGGCGACCGCGTCGCGATCCTCGCGCCGCAGGGCCTCGACTACGTCACGTCCTTCTTCGCGGCCATCCACGCCGGACGCATCGCGGTCCCGCTGTTCGATCCGGACGAGCCCGGCCACACCGACCGCCTGCACGCGGTTCTCGGTGACTGCGAGCCCGCTGCGATCTTGACGGCGACGTCGTCCGCGGCCGGTGTGCGTCAGTTCTTCCGCTCGCTGCCCGCCGCGAAGCGTCCGCGGATCATCGCCGTGGACGCAATCCCGGACAGCGTCGGCGAGACGTGGGTCCGCCCCGAGGTCGGTCTCGACGACATCGCGTACCTGCAGTACACGTCGGGCTCCACCCGCACCCCCGCGGGTGTCGAGATCACGCACCGCGGCGTCGCCACCAACGTGCTGCAGATGGTCGACTCGCTCGGCCTGAGCGAGCACTCGCGCGGCGTCACCTGGCTGCCGCTGTACCACGACATGGGCCTGCTGACGGTGATCCTGCCGGCGCTGGGCGGCCAGTACATCACCATCATGAGCCCGCGCGCGTTCGTCCAGCGTCCGTACCGCTGGATCAAGGAACTCGCCGCGATCTCCGACGGTGCCGGCACGTACGCCGCGGCCCCCAACTTCGCCTTCGAGCACGCCGCCGTGCGTGGTCTGCCGAAGGACGGCGAGCACCTCGACTTGAGCAACGTCATCGGCCTGATCAACGGCAGCGAGCCGGTGACGGTGTCGTCGATGCGCAAGTTCAACGAGGCGTTCGCGCCGTACGGCCTGCCGAAGACGGCGATCAAGCCGTCGTACGGCATGGCCGAGGCCACGCTGTTCGTCTCGACCACGCACCCGTCCGACGAGGCGAAGGTCATGTACGTCGACCGCGACGAACTCAATGCCGGTCGCATGGTCCGCGTCGACCAGGACGCGCCGGGCGCCGTCGCGCAGGTGGCCTGCGGCGAGGTGTCGCGGAGCCAGTGGGCCGCCATCGTCGACCCGGAGACCGCGTCCGAGCGCCCCGACGGTCACGTCGGCGAGATCTGGCTGCACGGCGACAACATCGGCCAGGGCTACTGGGGCCGTGAGCAGGAGACCGCGGAGACCTTCCACAACAAGCTGCTGCAGCGGCTGACGGAGGGTTCGCACGCCGACGGCGCTCCCGACGACGGCAACTGGCTGCGCACCGGCGACTACGGCGTCTTCGTCGACGGCGAGCTGTACATCACCGGTCGCGTCAAGGACCTGGTGATCGTCGACGGCCGCAACCACTACCCGCAGGACCTCGAGTACTCGGCGCAGGAGGCCAGCCCGGCGCTGCGTCCGGGCTTCGTCGCCGCGTTCGCGGTGCCGGCCAACCAGCTGCCGCCGCAGGTGTTCGAGAACTCGCACTCGGGACTGGTCTTCGACCAGGACGATGCATCCGAGCAGTTGGTCGTCGTCGCGGAGCGTGCTCCGGGCGCCGGCAAGGCGGATCCGCAGCCCATCGCGGACACCGTCCGGGCCGCCATCTCGTCGCGTCACGGCGTCACCGCACGGGACGTGCTGCTGGTCCCGGCCGGCTCGATTCCGCGTACGTCCAGCGGAAAGCTGGCGCGCCGGGCCTGCAAGGCGGCGTACGTCGAGGGGACCCTGCGCGGCGGTCACGTCCAGATGGCGTTCCCCGACAGCGTTTCCGACTAGTCCTTACCGACCGATTGCTTGGTGATTTGATGGCTGAACACGAGATGACGGTCGCGCAGCTGCGCGAATGGCTGCGTAACTGGGTCGCGGAGGCCACCGGGCAACCGGCCTCGGCGATATCCGACGATCGACCGATGGAGGAGTTCGGTCTCTCCTCCCGCGACGCTGTCGCGCTGTCGGGCGAGATCGAGGACCTCGTGGGTGTCACGCTCTCGGCCACGATCGTGTACCAGAATCCGACCATCGCCTCGTTGGCCACGCGCATCATCGAGGGCGAGCCGGACGTGCCCGAGGACGCCGAGGACGGCGCGTACTACCGGGGCGGCGTCCCGGCCGGGCAGTCCCACGACATCGCGATCGTGGGTCTGGCCACCCGGTTCCCGGGCACCGGGCACACCCCGCAGGAGATGTGGAAGCTGCTGATCGAGGGCCGCGACGCGGTCACCGAGCTGCCCGAGGACCGCTGGGTGGAGTTCACCGCCGATCCGTACGTGGCGGCGGCCGTCGAGAAGGCCGCCACCAAGGGCGGCTACCTCGACGACGTGCAGGGCTTCGACGCGGAGTTCTTCGCGATGTCTCCGCTCGAGGTCCAGAACGTGGACCCGCAGCAGCGGCTCGCGCTCGAGCTCACGTGGGAGGCGCTCGAGCACGCGCACATCCCGGCGAACCAGCTCAAGGGCCGCGAGGTCGGCGTGTTCCTCGGCTCGTCGGCCAACGACTACCAGCTGCTCGCGGTGAGCGATCCGGCCTCGGCGCACCCGTACGCGCTGACCGGCACGTCGACCGCGATCGTCGCGAATCGCGTCTCGTACTTCTACGACTTCCGCGGCCCGTCGATCGCCCTCGACACGGCGTGCTCGTCGTCGCTGGTCGCGGTGCACCAGGCGGTGCGCAGCCTGCGTGAGGGTGAGTCGGAGATCGCGCTCGCCGGTGGTGTGAACATGCTGCTCGCGCCGCCCGCGACGCTCGGCTTCGACGAGGGCGGCGTTCTCACGGCGGACGGCAAGATCAAGGCCTTCTCGTCCGACGCGAACGGCATCGTCCGCGCCGAGGGCGGCGGCGTCGTCGTGCTCAAGCGGCTCGAGGACGCCGAGCGGGACGGCGACACCATCCTCGCGGTCATCGCCGGTACCGCCGTCAACCAGGACGGTCGCTCCAACGGTCTACTCGCTCCCAACCCGGACGCGCAGGCCGACTGCCTCCGTCACGCCTACCGCGACGCGGGCATCCTCCCCTCCGGCGTCGACTACATCGAGGCGCACGGCACCGGCACGATCCTCGGTGACCCGATCGAGGCGGACGCCCTGGGCCGCGTCGTCGGCCGCGGGCGCGACGCCGACAAGCCGGCCCTGCTGGGCTCGGCCAAGACCAACTTCGGTCACCTCGAGGCCGCCGCGGGTGCGGCCGGCCTGATCAAGGTCGTGCTCGCGATGCAGGAGGACGTCATCCCGGCGTCGCTCAACTACGCGGGCCCCAACCCGTACATCCAGTTCGACAAGGCGCACCTGCAGGTCATCCCGGAGGCGACGGCGTGGCCGCGCTACACCGGCAAGGCCGTTGCGGGCGTGTCCGGCTTCGGCTTCGGCGGCACCAACGCGCACGTCGTGGTCCGTGAGTACACCGGCCCCGGGCAGGTCGACGCTGTCGAGTCCGAGCAGGTCGACCTCGACCACGAGAACACCACGATCGAGGCCGAGGCCGAGCGGATGCTCGCCGAGGCTGCCGCGTCGGTCGGGCTCGACGAGGCGTCGGATGCCGTCGAGGTCGCCGAGACCGCGGTCCTGCTGGCGGTGTCGGCGTCGATGCCCTCGCGTCGCCGCCGCGCCGCCGAGGACCTGGCCAACTGGCTCGAGACCGAGGAGGGCAGCCGCACGCCGCTCGCCGACGTCGCGCGCACCCTCGCCAAGCGCAACCACGGCCGGTCCCGTGCCGTCGTGATCGCCAAGAACCACGCCGAGGCCGTCACCGGCCTCCGCGCCGTCGCCGCCGGCAAGCCCGCCCCGGGCGTGCTGGCCGCCGACGCGCCCGCCGCGAAGGGCCCCGTCTGGGTGTTCTCGGGCTACGGCTCGCAGCACCGCAAGATGGCCAAGCAGCTGTACATCGAGAACTCGGTGTTCCGTGCTGCCGTCGACGAGGTCGACGCGCTGATCGAGGACGAGGCCGGCTACTCCATGAAGGAGAAGTTCCTCGACGACTCGCTCGACTACGACGTCGAGACGTCGCAGGTCGGCATCTTCACGATCCAGGTCGCGCTGGCCAAGACGCTGCGCCACCACGGCGCCGACGCGTCCGCGCTGGTCGGGCACTCGATGGGTGAGGCCGCCGCCGCGTACGTCTCGGGCGGTCTGTCGCTCGAGGACGCCGTCCGCGTCATCTGCTCGCGTTCGCGCCTGATGGGCGAGGCCGAGGGTCTGCTCGAAGGCGACGACATCCGCCTGATGGCCCTCGTCGAGTACAGCGCCGCCGAGATCGAGAACGTCCTGCCCGACTTCCCGAACCTCGAGGTGTGCGTCTACGCGGCCCCCACCCACACGGTGATCGGCGGTCCCGAGCCCGAGGTGAACGCGATCGTCGCGCGCGCCGAGGCGGAGGAGAAGCTGGCCCGCGTCCTGCAGACCAAGGGCGCCAGCCACACGTCGCAGGTGGATCCGCTGCTCGGTGAGCTCGCGGCCGAGCTGGCCGGCATCGAACCGCACAAGCTGAAGATCGGTCAGTACTCGTCGGTGGACCAGGACGCGTTCTACCCGGCCGGGCACGCGCCGATCCATCCGGTCGAGTACTGGACCAAGGGTCTGCGGCACAGCGTGTACTTCACCAACGCCGTGAAGCACGCCGTCGACGCCGGGCACACCACGTTCGTGGAGCTCGCGCCCAACCCGGTGACGCTGATGTCCGTCGCGGCCACCGCGTGGGCCGCCGGTGTCGCCGACACGCAGCTGATTCAGACGCTCAAGCGCAAGGAGGACGAGCCGCTCGGCGTGCTGACCGCGCTCGCGCAGCTGTACGTCCACGGCCACGCCGTCGATCTGCCGTCGCTGCTCCCCGTGGGCGCCTACGCCGACCTGCCGCGCACCGCGTTCCTGCGCAAGCGGCACTGGATCGACGCGCGGGTGTCGTCGTCGGGCAACTCCCGCGTCCCCGGTGCGCACGTCGCGCTGCCGGACGGCCGCCACGCCTGGGAGGTGGACGCGTCCGCCGTCACCGACCTGAACGCGCTGGTGACCGTCGCCGCGTCGCAGCTGTTCGCGGACGTCGCGCTCACCGGTGCCGTCGCGCACGGCGAGGTGCCGTCGACCGGAACCCTGACCACCACGCTGGTCCCGCACCTCGGCGGCGCGTCCGTGCAGGTGCACGCGAAGACCGGCGTCTCGTTCGCGCTGCTGCTCGACGCCGTCGTGTCGTCGGGGGAGGCGCTGCCCGAGCCGGTGATCGCCGTCGCCGCCGCGAAGCCGACCGTGTCGGACGACATATCAGACGAGGCTGCCGAGGTTTTCGCGGACCGCTGGGATCCGGCGAGCTCGCAGACGCTCGAGGACCGGCTGACGATCATCGTCGCCGAGTCGATGGGATACGCGCCGGAGGATCTGCCGGGCGAGATTCCGCTGGTCGAGCTGGGTCTGGACTCGCTGATGGCGGTGCGGATCAAGAACCGCGTCGAGTACGAGTTCGACATCCCGCAGCTGCAGCTGGCGGCGGTGAAGGACGCGAGCCTGCACGACGTCGCGAAGTACCTGCGCTACGCGGTGGAGAACCGCGAGGAGGTCGCGGCGCTCGCCGCGCAGCAGCAGGCCGAGAAGGACGCCGGGGAGACCGTTTCGGCGGCCGCCGCCCCGGAGATTCCCGATTCCGCCGAGACCGAGGAGGCTCCGGCCGAGTCCGGCGAGGTGGACGTGCCGCCGCGTGACGCGGCCGAGCGTCTGACGTTCGCGACGTGGGCGGTGGTGACCGGTAAGTCGGCGAAGAGCATCTTCGCGACGCTGCCGATCCTCGACGACGAGTCGGCGGAGAAGTTGGCGGCGCGGCTGACGGAGCGGGCCGGCGGCGAGATCACCGTCGACGACGTGCTCGACGCCGAGACGATCGAGCAGCTGGCCGAGACGGTGCGTCAGCATCTCGAGGACGGGCTGAAGATCGACGGCCTGGTGCGGACGCTGCGTCCGCGGGCCGAGGGGTCGGATGCCGTGCCGGTGTTCGTGTTCCATCCGGCCGGTGGGTCGACGGTGGCGTACGAGCCGCTGCTCAAGCGGCTGCCCGCGCACACCCCGATGTTCGGTCTCGAACGGGTCGAGGGCCCGATCGACGAGCGGGCCGCGGCGTACGTGCCGCTGCTGCGGGAGATCCAGGGCGACGGCCCGTACGTGCTGGCCGGCTGGTCGCTCGGCGGCGTGCTCGCCTACGCGGTGGCCCGTCAGCTGCGCGAGCAGGGCGCCGACGTCCGGATCGTCGGCCTGATCGACACCGTCATGGCGGGCGAGAAGGTCGAGGACACCCCGGACGAGATCCGGGCCCGCTGGCAGCGTTATGCGGCATTTGCGAAGAAGACGTACGGCGTCGACGCGCCGCTGCCGTTCGACAAGCTGGCGGAGGCCGGCAGCGACGAGGAGCAGATCCAGATCCTCATGGACCTGCTCAAGCTCAGCGGTGCCAAGATCCCCGGCGGCATCATCGAGCACCAGCGCACGTCGTGGCTCGACAACCGGGCCATCCAGACGGCGGACCTGCAGCAGTACGACGGCGACGTCGTGCTGTACATGGCGGACAAGTACCACGACGACGCGATCAACCTCGAGCCCTCGTTCGGGACACGTCAGCCCGACGGCGGCTGGGGCGAGGCGGCGAAGAACCTCGAGGTCGTCTACATCGGTGGCGACCACATCCAGATCGTCGACGAGCCGTACATCTCCAAGGTCGGCGCGGATCTGTCGAACAAGCTGGCCGAGATCGAGAAGCGGAGCAACTGAGTGAGCACCACCACCGCAGAAAAGCTTGCGGAACTGCACGAAAAGCTCGAGCTGTCGAAGGCCCCGGGTAACCCGAAAGCGATCCAGAAGCGCAAGGACAAGGGACTTCCCACGCCGCGCGAACGGATCGACATGCTGCTCGATCCGGGCACGTTCGTCGAGCTCGGGCAGCTCGCCCGGCAGCCCGGCGACGCGTCCAACCCGTACGGCGACGGTGTCGTCACCGGCCACGGCCTGGTCGACGGGCGTCCGGTCGCGGTGTTCGCGCACGACCAGACCGTCTTCGGCGGTGCGGCCGGCGAGATCTTCGGCCGCAAGGTCGCGGCTGTCAACGACTTCGCCATCAAGATCGGCTGCCCCGTCGTCGGCATCAACGAGTCCGCCGGTGCCCGCATCCAGGACGCGGTGACCTCGCTCGCGTGGTACGCCGAGATGGGCCGGCGCCAGGAGCCGCTGTCGGGCATGTGCCCGCAGATCTCGATCATCCTCGGCAAGTGCGCCGGCGGTGCGGTGTACGCCCCGATCAACACCGACATCGTGATCGCGACCGAAGAGTCGTACATGTTCGTCACCGGTCCGGACGTCATCAAGTCCGTGACCGGCGAGGACGTCAGCCTCGACGAGCTGGGTGGCGCCCGCAACCAGGCCCAGTACGGCAACATCCATCACGTCGCGGCCGACGAGAAGGCCGCGTTCGAGTACGCGCGCCAGTACCTGAGCTACATGCCGTCGAGCTGCACCGAGAAGCCCCCGATCATCAACCCGGGTCTCGAGCCGGAGATCACCGAGGACGATCTGTCGCTCGACACGTTCATGCCCGACGCCGACAACGCCGGCTACGACATGCACGACATCCTCATCAAGATCTTCGACGACGGCGAGTTTCTCGAGGTCCGCGGCCAGACGGCGCAGAACGTCATCACCGGCTATGCCCGGGTCGACGGCCGTCCGGTCGGCGTGGTCGCGAACCAGCCGATGCACCTGTCGGGTGCGCTCGACGCGGACGCGTCGGACAAGGCCGCGCACTTCGTGCGGGTCTGCAATGCGTACGACATTCCGCTGGTGTTCGTCGTCGACACCCCCGGCTTCCTGGTGGGTGTAGATCAGGAGAAGGTCGGCGTCATCAAGCGTGGTGGCCGCTTCCTGTTCGCGTACGTCGAGGCGACCGTCCCGAAGGTGACCGTCGTGGTGCGCAAGTCGTACGGCGGCGGCTACGCGGTGATGGGCTCCAAGCAGCTCGGAGCCGACGTCAACTTCGCGTGGCCCACCGCCCGCATCGCGGTCATGGGCGCCGAGGGTGCTGTCAACATCATCGGTCGCCGTCAGCTCGAGGCGGCCGGCGAGAACGCTCCCGCCGTCCGCGCGCAGCTCATCAATTTCTACAACGAGCACGTCGCGACGCCGTACATCGCGGCCGAGCGCGGCTACATCGACGCCGTCATCGAGCCGTCGACCACCCGCCTCGAGATCCGCAAGGCGCTCACGCTGCTCCGCGACAAGACGGTCTTCAAGAACCCGCGCAAGCATCATCTGCTCCCGTTCTGACCCTGTGGTCCAGCTGAAGGGACCCTTTGTGCGCTCACAGCGCATGAATGGTCCCTTCAGCTGTTTCGGTGGGCGGTAGCGGCCGCATCCTCAGCGGTGGACGGGGTCTGGAGCGCGCCAGTTCGTAGTGCGCGCGCAGGTCTGAGATCGCGCGATCCGGTGCTTCCCGCAACTGGCGTGGGATGACGGCCAACACGATGATCCCCGCGTTCTGCATGCGTGCCCGCCGCGCAAGGGTCTGCTCGTAGTCGTCCGGTGAGAGATGCCATTCGAGTGAATCGATTTCCCAGGCGAGCGCCACCTCGTCTATCCAGCCATCCGGTTGAGCAATGAACTGTCCTGTGGTCGTTTCGATTTGGCGATTGAAGCTCATGGTCGGAAGCCCGCTGCCGAGCCACAGCGTGCGGGCGTCCGCCTCGGCAGTGGAGTGGACGTCGGCGCTCACCTCCCGCAGAACCTTCCGAGGAAGGGCGGAGCCGCGGTTGCTGCCGGCCTCGAGTTCTGTCGCCAATACGGCGGGCGTGACGTCACCGCGTTGTACTGCCTCTGCGAGGAGTGCCCGTGCCGCGCGTGTGGTCGTCGAGCGCCGCGCCGCGTCGAGAAGTGCGCGTGGCAGGGGACTGCAGGCCAATCCGTTTCGGTTCACGGGCGTCGGTAGTCGGGTTGTCCGCTCCACGACGAGAAAGCCCGTCGACAGCATCCGCCGCGCGTGCGTGATCAGAACGTGCACGTCGGAGAACGACTCGGATGAGCGGTATCCGTGCTCGGCCAGGGCTGCACGGCCGGTGAGCATCGAGCCGGATCCGCAGTAGAGCAGCGCTGCCGTGCGCCGTTCACGTTGACTCGGCACGCCGTTGTGCATGAGAACGAGTCCCGGAAGAAGGCGCTGCCACGGCCCCTCCGGCCGGCAACGATAGCTGATGGCGGAGCCTGACATCCCAGCCGACAGCAGATCGCGCACCCGCACGATCCCGCTCACAGCGAAGCGGCGTAGCTCGGCGATCGCGTCCGGCGTCCATATCCGTTCCCCCATGCCCACAGCATGACGCCCCGACCTCCCCGCCAGCTGCCTCGAGCACCGACGACGTCCCGGCTTGTGGATAGCCGCGCACCCTGTGGAGAAAGCTGAAGGTCCCTTCATACGCTGACAGCGTATGAAGGGACCTTCAGCTCAAACGACGGCGAACTACGGCTCGTACACCCGCATGGTTCCCGGCGACCAGAAGCCGGACCGGTTGATCTGCTCGGTGCTGACGTCGGCGGGCTGGGCGTCAGGGTAGTACCGGTCGTACCGCTCGAGGGAGCCCCAGTCGCGTGCCCAGTCGTTCTTCAGGTACGTGGGGACGGTGGTGGCGCTGGCGAGCATTTCGGTCCAGCCGAGGGGGCCGCCGTTTTCGAGGGACTGCCAGGTGTCGGTGGAGCTGACGGCGAGGGGCCGGTCGGGCAGGATCCGGTAGTTCGGCATCTCGGCGATGCCGTTGAGGTGGTCGAAGGGACGCTGGCATGGGAACTGCAGGCCGACGGCCCAGTCGAGCAGGACGGGCTGTTCGCTGCCGACGACGCTGTTGAGCGACGCCAGCTTCGGCACGCGCGGCGGCGTGAAGGCGAACCACTGGTCGCCGGTGAGGTTGGGGTCGGCGGCGTTGATCCGCACGACGTCGGTGTCGGCGGGCAGTTCGTCGAGCGGGATCCGCAGGTTCCGCCACGACGGTGCGGGTCCGACGTCGCGGGGCAGGTAGGTGCCCTGGATGTCGACGCTGCCGTCGGGCTGGCGCTTGCCGTACTCGAGGTTGAGGGGCTGCCCGTAGGTGGGCTTGCCGGTGTCGTCGACGGACCAGATGCGGCCGGCGGCGGAGATGACGATCAGCGGGGCGTCGTCGCTGCGTTCGGGTAGCTGGTACCAGCTGGAGACGACGGATGCCTGCTGCTGGACGCCGTCCTGGTAGCTGCCGAGCACGGGGGTGTGGGCGGGGTCGAGGCCGAACGGCAGTTTGACGGTGCTGCCGTTGACGCCGAGGGCGCCCTGGCCGCCGTCGGTGCCGGAGCCGGAGCCGGTCTCGAAGGTGGGGCCGACGCTCTGGTTGTCGGTGTTGCCCATGCCGGCCTTGACTTCGACGTAGTCGGCGGTGAGGTCGGCGGGCACCCCGTTGGGGGTGAAGCCGACGGGCTTGCTGCCGGCGAGCGGGTCGTTGGGGTCGGCGAGCGGGTTTCGCGGGTCGACGACGGGGGTGAGCGCGCCGGCGTTGGCGTCCTGTTCGACGAGGACGTCCTCGGCGAGACCGCAGGTCTTGCCGGTGAGCGCTTCGATGTTGGAGCGGGCCAGCGAGTACGCCGGGTACTGCGACGCGGCGCCCTTGAGGAGCGAGAGCACCTCGAACAGCACCATCAGTCCGGCGACGAGGGTCAGCGGGGCGGCGGCGAACTTGCGGATCCGTCGACCCTTGGGGCTGCCGGCGTTCTCGGGCGGGGGTGCGTAGCCCTCACGTAGGTACTGCCACGCGATCAGCGCGAGCGCGAGACCGAACAGCATCAGGAACAGGGTGCTCGATTCCCGGCCGCCGAGGGACACGGTCTTGTCGAACCACGGGACGCCGTAGCTCGAGACGTACCAGTAGCCGTTGATGCCGGAGAACGACAGCGCGAGCACGAACAGCAGCCCGGCCAGGAAGATGGTGCGGTTGCGGCGCGAGCGCAGCGCGCTGGCGGACACGACGACGGCGGTCAGCGCGGCGAGCGATCCGGCGATGCCCGCGTACGCCCCGAAGTGGTGGGTCCACTTCGTGGGGTTGAACATCATGAAGAAGATCGTTCCGAAGACGATGCCCATCAGGCGCCACGACGGCCCGGACGCGACGCCGGGGATGCCCTTGCGGCGCAGGAACACGAACAGCACCGTGAACAGGCACAGCAGCATCGTCAGGAACGCGAAGCGGCGGGCCAGGGAGCCGTCGGTGGTCGGGACGAACAGGTAGTAGTAGCGCAGGAAGTCCTGGTACCACTCCAGGTTCGGGCCGATGATCGTGCGGACGCGGGTGGCCTCCATGACGGAGGCGAACGTCTGGTCGCCGAACACGACGACGAGGACGAGGGTGCCGGCCGCGGCGAACGGCAGCAGCTGCGACAGCGTGCCGATCTGGTGGCGGCGGCGGACGACGAGTCGGGTGAGGGGGCGCAGGCCGGCGAGCAGCGCGGCGATGCACATGAGGCCGGTCGGTGCGGCGGCGAGCGTGAACGCGCCGACGAGGGCGGCGATCGCGGCGGGCAGCAGACGGCCGGTGGCGATGGCTCGTTCGATCGAGCACCAGGTCAGCAGCGCGCCGACGGCGACGATCGGTTCGGGGCGCAGGCCGTTGTTGTAGGGCAGCCAGAACGCGAGGAACACCAGGCCGCCGGTCCACAGCGCGACCGAGTTGTGGCGCACGGCGCGACCGAGGCGCGGCACCACCTCGCGGCTGATCACCATCCAGCACAGGATCGCGGCGATCAGCGCGGGCAGGCGCATCCACGGGCTCGCGGTGGAGACCTTCGCGAACGCCGCGAGGACGTCGTAGTACCAGCCGAACGGGGCCTCGGGGACGCCGAACCAGCGGAAGTAGTTGGCCATGTAGCCGGAGTGCTCGGACGCGCGCGCCATGGTGAGCAGGTAGCCGTCGTCGGACGTGTTGGCGCCGAAGAAGTGCCAGCCGACGAGGGTGCCGACCACGACGACGTCGACGCCGGTGACCTTCCACCAGCGGGCGGGCAGGAAGCGGCGGGCTCGGCGGCCGTCGACGCTGTCGAGGCGGTGCAGCGCGACGAGGGACACGGCGGTGGCGAGCACGGCGCCGAGCATCGCGACCAGCTTGATCAGCGTCGGGGTCGACGAGAACCGCGAGTCGACGTCCATGGTGAAGCTGAGGCCGGGGACGGACTTGCCGTCGAGGTCGGTGAAGACGCCGACCACCTGCGGGCGGTAGTCGTTGAGGAGTTCACCGGCGAGCGGCTTGCCATCGTCGTTCGTCAGGCCCACGAACTCGGCGGTGGTCTTCCCGACGTCGGAGGTGATGACGATCTCCGAGCACTGCCCGAATTGGACGTCGGCACGCGGCGCCGACGCGACGATCACGTTGCGGTCGAGGACGTCGACGGACTCCTGCGAGACGCGCACGAACATCGCGTTGAGCGCGGCGCCCTCACCCTGGGCGGGTGCGGTGGCCAGCAGCATGCCGCCCTCGGCGGGCAGTTCGGCGACGGCCCGACAGGGGATGGTCGCCGACAGCGACACCGGCACCTGCGACACCAGCGGGGCCTCGATGTTGGCTGCGACGCCGTTGTCCGGCCACGACACCGTCGCCGCGGTCTGCTCGACCGGCAGGAACGGCGTCGCCAACGCGAGCAGCACACCGATCAGACCGGTCACGACGGCGGTCAACCGCGCCTTGCGGAAGTGCGTGTCGCGGGCTGTCGAAGCCGGGGGCGGGGCGCTGGCTTCGGGACCGGGCGCGGGGGCGGTTACAACGTCTGGCACGGTTGTCGATCGTAGGCGAGATGTTTCCGTTACCTAAACGAGGCCGATGGCTCTCAGCTGGTTCACAGGCAGGTCAGGCGGGCGGCGTCTCCCGGATCGGTCCGGGCGACCACAGACCCGATCGGGTGGTCTGCTCCACAGCGATCTCCGCCGGGCGCGCGGACTCGTCGATCGGCGTGAACCGCTCCAGCGAACCCCAGTCCCGACGCCAGTCGTCGGCCAGGTACGTCGGGATGGTCTGGGCGTCGAGCAGCAGCGGGGTCCAGCCGAGCGGGCCGCCGCCGATGGCGTCCTGCCACGCGTTGGTGGCCTGGGCGCCGACGCGGTCGGGCAGGATTCGGTACTCGGGCACCTCGGCGACGCCGTCGTGGTGGTCGAACGGCCGCTGGCACGGGAACGCGAGACCCACCGACCAGTCCAGCAACACCGGGGCGCTGCTGCCGACGACGGTCTGCAGCGTCTGCATGTGCGGCACGCGCGGCGGGGTCACGGCCAGCCACTGATCGGGTGCGAGTCCGGTGTCGGACGCGACCAGGCGGACGGCGTTCGCGTCGGCGGGCAGTTGATCGAGCGGCACGCGCAGGTTCCGCCACGACGGTGCCGGTCCGATGTCGATGGGCGCGACGCGGCCGTGCACGTCGACGCCGCCGTCGGCGGTGCGGGTGCCGTACTCGACCTCGAGCAGGCCGCCTTCGGTGACGAGACCGTCGGCGTCGACGGAGTGGATGCGTCCGGCGGCGGCGATCGTCAGGATCGGGGCGTCGTCGCTGCGTTCGGGCAGCCCGTACCAGCCGGTGACGAGGTCGGCGGCCTGCTGGGCTCCGCTCTGGTGGCTGCCGAGCACCGGGGTGGTCGCCGGGTCGAGCCCGAACGGCAGCGAGACGCTGCTGCCGTTGACGCCGGCGGTGGTCTCGGTGCCGCCGCTCGTGCCGGCGCCGGTGCCGGCCGTCTCCTTCTGCGAGTTGGAGTCGGTGCCCTGGTCGACGCTGTTGGCGCCGCCGGTCGCGACGTTCTCCTTGTCGGCGGTGAGGTCGCCGGCCACGCCGTTCGCCGTGAAACCGGTGGCCGCGGTCGCGCCGAATGCCCCGGCCCCGGCCTGATCGGCGGGCGGGTTCAGCAGCGTCAGCGTCGACGCGTTCGGGTCGTTCTCGACCAGGACGAAGTCGGCGAGCGCGCACGTGCTGCCGGTGATCGAGCGCAGGTTCGACTGCGCGATCGAGTAGGCGGGGTACTGCGCGACGGCGCCCTTGAGCAGCGAGAGCACCTCGAACAGCACGACGGCGGCGGCGGCGAGGGTGAGCGGCGCGGGCGACCAGCGTCGGATCCGCGCGAGGCGACCGCCGTTGCCGTTCCCGGGAGCGCGGTCCTTCTCGTACGGCTCGCGGATGTGGTACCAGGCGGCCAGCAGCAGCGCGAGCACGGTCAGCCCGAGCAGCGCGGTCGAGAAGCCCTTGCCCGCGATGGACGGCGGCTTGTCCCACCACGGGACGCCGTAGCTCGAGACGTACCACCAGCCGTTGGATCCGGTGAACGACAGCGCCAGGATGAACAGCACCCCGGCCGCGAAGAGGGTCCGGTTGCGCTTGGACCGCAGGCTGGCGCCGGCAACCGCGACGGCGGCGAGCGCGGCCACCGAGCCGGCGAGGCCCGCGTACACGCCGAAGTGGTGGGTCCACTTGGTGGGCGTGAAGCTCATGAGCAGCAGCGAGGCGAAGATGATGCCGAGGATGCGGCGGGACGGCCCGAGCGAGGTGCCGGGGATGCGGCCCCCGCGGCGCAGCATCATCATCACGCACACCACCAGGCACAGCAGCATGACGAAGACGCCGAAGCGGCGGGCCAGTGAGCCGTCGGGGGAGATGTTGAGCAGCGCGTCCCAGCGCACGCGCTCGTCGAACCACGCGACGTTGGGGCCGACGGCGGTGCGGACACGGGTGGCCTCGAGGACCGACGCGAGGGTCTGGTCGGCGAACACCGCGATCAGCACGACGGTGCCGGACGCGAGGATCGGTGCGACCTGCCCGACGACGCCGACCTTCCGGCTGCGGCGCACCACGGTCTGCACGATCGACCGGGCACCGGCGATGAGCGCGGCGATGGTGATCATGCCGGACGGGCCGGCGGCCAGGGAGAACGCGGCGATCAGCACGGCGAACGCGGCGGGCAGCACCCGCCCGGTGGCGACGGCCCGTTCGATCGAGCACCACGTCAGCAGCGCGCCCAGGGCGATGATCGGTTCGGGGCGCAGGCCGTTGTTGAACGGCAGCCAGAACGCGAGAAACACCAGTCCGGCGGTCCACATGGCGACGTTGCTGCGGCGCACCGCCGTGCCCAGCCGGGGGATCACCTCGCGGCTGATGATCATCCAGCAGAGGATGCCGGCGATGAGCGCGGGCAGGCGCATCCACATGCTCGCGGTGCTCACCTTCGCGAACAGCACCAGCACGTCGTAGTACCAGCCGAACGGGGCCTCGGGCACGCCGAACCAGCGGAAGTAGTTGGCCATGTAGCCGGCGTGCTCGGAGACGCGGGCCATGTTGAGCAGGTAGCCGTCGTCGGACGTGTTGGCGCCGATGACGTGCCACACCAGCAGGCCGCCGATCACGACGGCGTCGATCCCGGTGAACTTCCACCAGCGGGCGGGCAGGAAGCGGCGGGCCCGGCGGCCGTCGACGCTGTCGAGGCGGTGCAGCGCGACCAGCGACACGATCGTCGCGAGGACGGCGACGATCATCGCGACCAGCTTGATCAGGGTGGGGGTCGAAGAGAACCGGGAGTCGAGGTCGGCGCGCACGTCCAGGCCCGGCGGCGGGGTGCCCTGCAGGTCGGAGAAGATGCCGACCATCTGCGGCCGGACGTCGCCGGAGATCGTGGTGGCCTGCTGGTCGGCGAGTCCGGTGACGGCCGCGGTGGTGCCCTGCGCGTCCGACGTCACCACGATCTCGGAGCAGCCCTGCAGGTCGCTCAGCGGCAGCGACAGCAGCGCGGTGTCGCGCAGGATCGCCCGCAGCCGCGCGGGTTCGGTGTCGGACGCCGCGTCGACCTTGATGACCAGGCCGTCGGCCTCGGCGCGCCCGGCCTGCGGGGGAGCGGTCGCGACGAGCGCACCGCCCTGGCCGGCGAGCTGCCCGACGGCCGCGCACGGGATCGTCACGTGCAGCTGCTGCGGGGTGTACGACACGAGCGGTGCCTCGACGCTGGTGAGGCTGCCGTTCTGCGGCCAGCTCACCGATGCCGCGTCCTGCTTCACCGGCAGGAACGGTGTCGCGATCGCGAGGATCACGCCGAGCAGGCCGCTGACGATGGCGACGAGGCGGGCGATCCGCACGTCCTTCGCGGAGGCGCGTTCGGTGGCCGGGGCTGGGGCTGTCAGGACGTCGGGCACGTTCATCGACTCTAGGTGAGCGGCCCGGTCAGGTCAGATCTCGCACGTCCCACACCCAGACGCCGTCGACGCGGCGGCCGGGGTCGCCGAGGAGTTGCTCGACGGTGGCGCGGAGCACCTGGTCGTTCTTGCCGGGCGGCAGCACGACCACGTCGGCGTTCCAGAATCTGAGGTCCTCGAGCGCGGTGGCGCGGGTGGCGTCGTCGATGGTCGGCATCTCGCCGGTGTTCTGTGTCTTGCCGAGCAGCATCGCGGTCGGGCGGTCGTCGGGGCCGTACTTGCCCTTGTCCTCGGGTCCGGCGGGGCCGACGAAGTAGCCGCCGGCGATCGGGTAGCCGAAGTTCTGCTGGACCTGCCACTGCAGTGCCTTGGCGTCCTCGGGGCGCGGCAGCGGGACCGTGACGACGGACCCGTCGGACACGTAGGAGCGCCAGGTTCCGTCGGCGAAGAATGCGGGCACCGGTGCGCGGTGTGCGACGGGCGCGGGCGCGGGGGCCAGCGGCAGCAGCGAGACGGCGAGCCAGCCCAGCCACAACAGTGTCGTCGACCGCTGTCCGACGCGGCCGGCCGCGATCGCCCGGTCGGTGCCGAGTGCCAGCAGGATCGCGATGGCCGGGATGCAGCCCATCGCGAAGCGGGACTCGAGCACGGATTCGAGCAGCGGCAGCTTCGCGAACCACGACCACGGCAGGGCGATGCCGGTGTCGTTGTGCGCGACGGTCAGCTCGACGCCCAGAGAAAGCACAGCCATCACGGCGACGGTCGCCGCGGCGGCGCGGGCCAGGCGTACCCGCCACAGCCACACCGCGGTCATCGCGACCAGCAGCAGTAGCGGCCAGCCGAAGAAGGCGTTCTCCTCGGTGGCGTTCATGGACAGACCCACCGCGGATCCCGGATCGCCGGCGAGGGACTGGGAGGGGAAGCGGGTGAAGGCGTTGGCGTCGTTGCCGACCGGGCCGTGCTCGATCGAGTGGTAGCTCTGCGGCCCGAAGAACTGCCACCACAGCGGCACCGCGACGATCGCGAGCGCGACGACGCCGGCAACGCACAGCCCCGTGAACCCGCGCCTGGCGGCGGCGATCGCGTCGCTGGGCCGTGATGCTCCGTAGGCGATCCCGAATATCGCGAACGCGATCGAGTAGATCAGCAGGGGCTCTTCGCCGAGGAAGATCTGGTAGGCGACGGCCAGTCCGAGCATCACGCCGTTGCGGACGGGCCGCTCGCCGCTGCCGAGGCGGATCACCAGCAGCGCGATGAACGGCAGCAGGTACAGCGCCACGAAGTTGGGGTGGCCGTTGGTGTGCGAGATCATCGCCGGCGCGAAGCCGCAGAACAGGCCGCCCACCGCGGCCGCGAGCTTCGACGTGACGATGTGCCGGGACAGCACCCAGTACCACGCGGTCGCGGTGCCGGACAGGCCGAGCGTGAGCGCGAGCGTGAACGTGACGGTGGGGCCGAACAGCAGCGTGATCGGTGCGAGCGGGATGCTCACGCCGAACATCGCGGTGTTGGCCATGAGGTTCACGCCCAGCGGATAGTTCTGCAGCGTGCTCGAGAGCGGGCTCTCGAAGTTGGCGAGCGAGTGGGCGGTGACCGCGAAGAACCACTCCCACATCGTCTGGTCCTGGCCGCTGGTGACGAGGTAGCCGTCGCCGAGGTGCTTCCACTGGCGGCCGAGCACGAACACCGCGAGCGCGACGAACGCCGTGGTGGCGACGACATCGGCGGGGGTGATCCGTAGTCGCCGCGCCCGGGTGGGCGCGGCGGTTGTCGTGGTGGTTGCGGCCGCGGTGTCCCCGTCGACCAGGTGCAGGGTCTCGCTCACGCATGCCCCTTCCGTCGCTGGACGGTGGGGCGTGGCGCCGCGCAGCCGTCGGTTGGCCGGACGCGAGAATACCGCAGCTAGCTGGGGGCTATCTGTGCGAAGTTGCCGTCTTGGAATGCCGAGCGGACATTGCGGACAAGGCGGCGGAGCCGCGCGGGCCCGTCTCACCGATATGCAACTCGGGGGTTGCATCAAGTGGCCCAACCTGCAATTCTGAAGTTGCAGGTAGTTCTCGACGCACGAAGGGATGGAACTGATGGACGTCTTCGATCGAATCGAACGGGAGATCGCGATCGATGCTCCGGCCGCGCGAGTGTGGAAGCTCGTGAGCGAGCCGGGCTGGTATGTCAACGACGAGCAGATCGTGCCGCACCGCATCGAGCGCCGCGGCGACCTGGACGTCGTGCACGACCCCACCCACGGCGCGTTCGCGTTCGCGACGGTGGAGCTGGACGAACCCCGCTACGCGGCCTTCCGGTGGCTCACCGACGCCGATGCGCCAGGCGGGCCGTCGACGTTGGTGGAGTTCCGGATCGAGGAGACCTCACCGACGAGCGTCGTTCTGACGGTCATCGAAAGCGGCTTCGCGTCGCTGCCCGGGAGCGCGCAGGCGCGGCGCAGCCGGTACGACGACCACGTCGAGGGCTGGCGGATCGAGATGGCGCTCGCGAAGCGGCATGCGGAGGAGGCGGTCGATGCGGTCGGGTGAATCCCTCGACCCGCCGGTGGTCTTCGCGGCCCTCGCCGACGACACCCGCTGGGGCATCCTGCTCCGGCTCGGGCGGTCGTCGGCGTCGGCGTCCGCGCTCGCGCGGGAACTGCCGGTCTCGCGGCAGGCGATCGCGAAGCACCTGGCGGTACTGCAGGAGGTGGGACTCGTGGAGGCCGAACGGGACGGCCGGGAGGTGCGGTTCGTCGCCGTCGGTGCGCGGTTGAGCGAGGCGGCCGGTCAGCTCGAGCGGATCGCCGCCGGGTGGGATCGTCGCCTGGGGCGGATCAAGATGGGCGCCGAGGCGCCCGAGCTCGACTGAGGTCCCGGAGCGCATGCGGTGGGGCAGTAGCGTCGCCCGCATGGGTAGTGGCTTTCCTGTTCTGCGCTTGTATCGGAGCCTGGCGACCGGGGTGGCGGCATCACACATCCTCTGCTGTGTCCGCCATCCCGGCTACCGGGGGTGGTCGGGGGAAGAGGAAGCGGAAGCGGGACGGCAGCTGGAGCGGGCGGTCGAAGCCATGCTGGTCCGATCGGCGATCGATCCTTCGGCGCTGACGGTGATCGGTGAGCAGCAGGGGTATCCGGTCGGTGATCAGCTGTTCGGAGAGCAGGTGCCCGAGCGTGCGATGGTCTCGTACGCCTTCCTGCGTTCCGGCGGCCCCTGGATTGTGCTCGGGCTGGACGTGACGCCGGACGATTTCTGGGGCGAGGTGGCGGAGGACGAGGATCTGCGCGCGCTGGACCCGGTCCCGCCGCTGACGACGGTGCCTGTCACGGTGCTCACGGAACTCTGACGGCCGCGGCTGCACCGAGGATGTCGTCAGGAGGCGCGGCGGGGTGCCCGATCCGGGTTGTCGTCGAGTGCGACATCCAGCGTCGCGGCGATGCGGTCGAGGGAGATGTCGAGGACGCGCGCGACGGCGGCGATCGTGAAGAACGCCGGCGTCGCGATGCGCCCGGTCTCGATCTTGCGGAGGGTCTCCACGGAGATCCCCGCATCGAGGGCGACCTGAACCATGCTCGTCTTGCCCCGCGCCGATCGCAGCAGCTCACCGAGCCGCTGCCCACGCTCGAGTTCCTCCGCTGTCAGCGGCACACGCACCATGATGCCTATAGTAATACCGGTATAGTTATTCGAACCGGAAGGTGTCAGTCGTGGTCGAACTCAAGACCGAATCGGAGATCCACGCGATGCGGGCGGCAGGGCGGGTCGTCGCCGACGCGCTCGCTGCGGTGCGCGCGCACGCGACGGTGGGCGTGAGCCTGCGCGAGCTCGACGCCGTCGCCGCGCACACCATCGCCGAGGCTGGTGCGCGCCCGGTGTTCCTGAACTACCGCCCGCATTCGGCGCCGTACCCGTTCCCGGGCGTCATCTGTGCCTCCGTCAACGATGCTGTCGCGCACGGCATCCCGTCGAACTACCGGCTGCGCGACGGCGATCTGGTGAGCATCGACGGCGGCGCGACGCTCGACGGCTGGTGCGGCGACGCGGCGATCAGTTTCGTCGTCGGCGCCTCCGCGCCCGCGGACGACGCGTTGATCGCCTCCACCGACGAGGCGCTCCGCCGCGGCATCGCCGCCGCGCAGCCCGGAAACCGCTTGGGCGACATCGGCGCCGCGATCGGGAAGTACGTCCGGAGTCTCGGCTACGGACTGCTCGCCGATCACGGTGGCCACGGCATCGGGCGCGTCATGCACGAGGACCCGCACGTCCCGAACGAGGCCCGCGCCGGCAAGGGGATGCGGTTGCGTCCCGGCCTCGTGCTCGCGATCGAACCGATGCTCATCGCCGACGGCAGCGACGACTACCGGCACGACGCCGACGGCTGGACGTTGCGCACCGTGACCGGCGCCCGCGCGGCGCACAGCGAGCACACCATCGCGATCACGGACGACGGCCCGGTGGTGCTCACGGCGCGGCACTAGGCTGCACGTATGCCGGACTGGACGCCGATCTCCGACGCGCTGCGCCGCGCCGGGGTGCGTGACGTCCGGGACGACGGGACCACGCGGGCGATGTATTCGTCGGACGCGTCGCTGTACCGAGTGCCGCCGACGGCCGTGGTGTTCCCGCGCGCGGTGGACGAGGTCGCGGCGGTGCTCGACGTCTGCCGCGCGGAGGGTGTCCCGGTCACGGCGCGCGGTGCGGGGACGTCGGTCGCGGGGAATGCGGTGGGCGCGGGCGTGGTCCTGGACTTCAGTCGTCACCTCGGTCGGGTGCGCGAGGTCGATCCCGAGGCTCGGACGGCGGTCGTGGAACCGGGCGTGGTGCAGGCGACTCTGCAGCGGGTCGCGGCCCCGCACGGCCTGCGGTTCGGTCCCGACCCGTCGACGCACAACCGCTGCACCATCGGCGGGATGATCGGTAACAACGCTTGCGGGGCAAGAACTCTCGGGTACGGACGCACGTCCGACAACGTCGTCGGGCTCGACATCGTCACCGGCACGGGGGAGACGCTGTCGCTTCCCGTCGCGTCGAGTACCCCGGTCCTCGATCGTCTGCGCGACGTCACGCGCACCGGATTGGCCACCATTCGAACGGAATTCGGCCGCTTCGGGCGTCAGGCCTCCGGGTACGCGCTCGAACACCTGCTGCCGGAGAACGGTTTCGACGCCCTCCGGTTCCTCGTCGGCAGCGAGGGCACCCTCGGGATCGTCACGCAGGCCACGGTGAATCTGGTGCGGGATCCGGCGCACCGGGTGCTGGTCGCGCTCGGCTACGGCGACATCGCCGCCGCCGGCGACGACGCCAAGGCCGTCCTCGGCTTCCGTCCCACCGCGTGCGAGGGCATCGACTCGCGTCTGGTCGACGTCGTCCGCGAACGCCGCGGCCCGCAGGCGGTGCCGCCGCTGCCGCGCGGGGCGGCGTGGCTGTTCGTGGAAATCGCGGGCGAGTCGCGCGACGAGGTGCTCGACCGGGCTGGTGCCCTGGCGAAGGGATGCGGTGCGATCGACGCGCTCGTCGTCGGGGACCCGGCGCGGGCGGCGGCGCTGTGGCGGATCCGGGAGGACGGTGCCGGGCTCGCGGGCCGCAGCCCCGTCGGCCGGCCTGCCTACGCGGGATGGGAGGACGCGGCCGTCCCGCCCGACCGGATGGGTCCCTACCTGCGCGACTTCGACGTCCTGCTCACCGACTTCGGCATCACCGGCCTGCCGTACGGCCATTTCGCCGACGGCTGCCTGCACATCCGCCTCGATCTGCCGCTGGACCGGCCCGACGGCTCGGCCGTCTTCCGGCGCTTCCTCACCGCCGCCGCGGAACTGGTCGCCCGCTACGACGGGTCGCTGTCCGGCGAGCACGGCGACGGCCGCGCTCGCAGCGAACTGCTGCCGATCATGTACTCGCCCGACGCGCTGCGGCTGTTCGGCGCCGTCAAGCACGTCTTCGACCCCGACAATGTGCTCAATCCCGGCGTCCTGGTCGACCCGAGGCCCGCCGACGCCGATCTGCGCGTCCCGCAGACGTTGCCGCTGCGCAGGAACCTGGCGCTCGCGTACCGCGACGACGACGGCGATTTCGCGCAGGCCGTGCACCGGTGCACGGGCGTCGGGAAGTGCCGCGCCGACACCACCGGCGCCGGCGGCGTCATGTGTCCCTCCTATATGGCGACGCGGGAGGAGAAGGACTCGACACGGGGACGTGCCCGCGTCCTGCAGGAAATGGTCAACGGCGGCCTCGTGAGGGAGGGCTGGCGCTCGCCCGAGGTGCACGACGCCCTCGAGCTGTGCCTGTCCTGCAAGGGCTGCGCGTCGGACTGTCCCACCGGCGTCGACATGGCCTCCTACAAGTCGGAGGTCCTGCACCAGAGTTATCGGAAGCGGCTACGTCCGGTCTCGCACTATTCGCTGGGGTGGCTGCCGCGGTGGGCGGCGATCGCCGGGCGGGCGCCGCGGCTGGTCAACGCCGTGACCGGACTCCCGGGTGTCGCGGCGGCCGCGTTGACGCTGGGAGGAGCCGATCGACGACGCCACGTCCCGCAGTTCGCCACCACGTCCTTCCGGCGTTGGTTCGCGTCGACGGCCGCCGAGCGCCGCACGACCGGCGACCCGGTCGTCCTGTTCGTCGACACGTTCACCGACCACTTCACGCCCGAGGTCGGTATCGCGACGGTCCGGGTACTCGAGGACGCCGGATTCCGCCCGCGCCTCACCCCAGAGCGGCAGTGCTGCGGTTTGACGTGGATCACCACCGGTCAGCTCGACGCCGCCCGCCGCATCCTCGGTCGCACCGTGACGGCCCTGGCCGACGAGGGCGTGCCGATCGTGGGGATGGAACCGTCGTGCACGGCCGTGCTCCGCGCCGACGGCCCCGAGCTGCTCGGCACCGACGCCGCGAGGGTGGTCGCCGAGTCCGCCCGCACCCTCGCCGAACTGCTCGCCGACCGCGACGGCTGGAACCCGCCGGACCTCTCTGGTACCACTGTCGTCGCGCAGCCGCACTGTCACCACCACGCAGTGATGGGCTGGGGAGCGGACGAGGCGCTGCTGCACCGGGCGGGCGCCACGGTGCAGCGCCTCGGAGGGTGTTGCGGGCTCGCGGGGAACTTCGGTGTGGAGAAGGGCCACTACGAGGTGTCTGTCGCTGTCGCCGAGCACCAGCTGCTGCCGGCGGTGGCGCGGGCGCAGCCCGGGACCGTGGTCCTGGCGGACGGCTACTCGTGTCGGACGCAGATCACCGACCTGACCCGACGTGAGGGCATTCACCTGGCCCAACTCCTGGCCGATCAGGGAAAACGGGGCTGAGGCACAATCCAGCCATGGTCACCACACCGGTCCTCGTCACGATCATCTCCGTCTGTGTCGGATTCGTACTGTTCGTCCTGGCGGCGAGCGGCGCGCGCGGGCAGTGGGACAAGCGCCTGGTGATCGGACTGCTGGTCGCGGCCGTCCTGTGCCTAACGGCCGTGCCGCTGTCGGTCGCCCTGAGCGCGGCGGTGTGATGCGCATGCGTAGAGGAGGCGACTGGCCCGCCGAGTGGCCGACGACCGCACGCCAGATCGCCGTAGCGACCGACGACGCGATCACCGCGGCCCGCTCCGGTTCGCGCGAGCAGTTGGCCGAGGTTGTGGAGGACATGGTCGCGCTGCCCTTCGAGCAGGTGTCGATCGTCCACGCCGGAGTGGTGCGGGCGCTGCTCGAGGACCTGCACCCCGACGGCTTCTCCGGCGACGACATCCAAGGTGCGCTGACGCGGGTCGCCGGCGCCGCGCTCGCCTGGCTTCCCGACCTCGATGTCACGGCGCTGGCCGCGGTCCTCACCGGTTCGCTCGGTCTCCCGGAGATGAGCGAGGACGCCCAGAAGATCGGCCAGGCGGACTATCTCCGGAGCGCGGTCCTGGTGATGGCGGATCTGCTCGCGTCCGCCGACGTCGTGGCCGACGGGTACATCCGGGCGGCGATCGGGGAGATTGCGCGGGCCGAGACCGTCGAGATGCCGTAGGACGATCTCCGGGCACCGAGTGTTCACCAGGTACGCCCCCTGCAGGCCTCTGACCAAGCGATTTGGCGATCCACGCAAGGTTCGCGTAACTTAATCCGGGTCAGAGCGACACGGACACCGACCCGGCCGCGACCTTCACCGGTCAGCGAGGGAAAACGAGGTTGTACGGGGAGCGCCTGGCGAATCTGCTGAAACTCTCTCCGGGGATCGGATTTGCGTCCGGTGCCGGTAGGGGTTAGGCTGGAACGGTTGCCCCGGAACGAGGAACTGCATGGTTTCGAGTGATGGTGTGCGCGTGTTCTTTGAGAACTCAACAGTGTGTCGATGAATGTCAGTGCCAAATATTTTGGTACTCCACGCCATCATTTTTGGTGGGGTGGGTATTTGCTGATCGTCTCATTCTTCCGTCTGGGGCGGTCAGTGCAAGCTAGTTTGAGTTTTTTTGCTAGTGATTTGACTCGATGTCTATGGCTGATTGCCGGTTTTGCCGGCCAATCTAGAGTCTTCAACGGAGAGTTTGATCCTGGCTCAGGACGAACGCTGGCGGCGTGCTTAACACATGCAAGTCGAGCGGTAAGGCCCTTTCGGGGGTACACGAGCGGCGAACGGGTGAGTAACACGTGGGTGATCTGCCCTGCACTCTGGGATAAGCCTGGGAAACTGGGTCTAATACCGGATATGAGCTCCTGTCGCATGGCGGGGGTTGGAAAGGTTTACTGGTGCAGGATGGGCCCGCGGCCTATCAGCTTGTTGGTGGGGTAATGGCCTACCAAGGCGACGACGGGTAGCCGGCCTGAGAGGGCGACCGGCCACACTGGGACTGAGACACGGCCCAGACTCCTACGGGAGGCAGCAGTGGGGAATATTGCACAATGGGCGAAAGCCTGATGCAGCGACGCCGCGTGAGGGATGACGGCCTTCGGGTTGTAAACCTCTTTCAGCAGGGACGAAGCGCAAGTGACGGTACCTGCAGAAGAAGCACCGGCCAACTACGTGCCAGCAGCCGCGGTAATACGTAGGGTGCGAGCGTTGTCCGGAATTACTGGGCGTAAAGAGCTCGTAGGCGGTTTGTCGCGTCGTCTGTGAAAACCCGCAGCTCAACTGCGGGCTTGCAGGCGATACGGGCAGACTTGAGTACTGCAGGGGAGACTGGAATTCCTGGTGTAGCGGTGAAATGCGCAGATATCAGGAGGAACACCGGTGGCGAAGGCGGGTCTCTGGGCAGTAACTGACGCTGAGGAGCGAAAGCGTGGGTAGCGAACAGGATTAGATACCCTGGTAGTCCACGCCGTAAACGGTGGGCGCTAGGTGTGGGTTTCCTTCCACGGGATCCGTGCCGTAGCTAACGCATTAAGCGCCCCGCCTGGGGAGTACGGCCGCAAGGCTAAAACTCAAAGGAATTGACGGGGGCCCGCACAAGCGGCGGAGCATGTGGATTAATTCGATGCAACGCGAAGAACCTTACCTGGGTTTGACATATACCGGAAACGCCTAGAGATAGGTGCCCCCTTGTGGTCGGTATACAGGTGGTGCATGGCTGTCGTCAGCTCGTGTCGTGAGATGTTGGGTTAAGTCCCGCAACGAGCGCAACCCTTGTCCTGTGTTGCCAGCGCGTAATGGCGGGGACTCGCAGGAGACTGCCGGGGTCAACTCGGAGGAAGGTGGGGATGACGTCAAGTCATCATGCCCCTTATGTCCAGGGCTTCACACATGCTACAATGGCCGGTACAGAGGGCTGCGATACCGTGAGGTGGAGCGAATCCCTTAAAGCCGGTCTCAGTTCGGATCGGGGTCTGCAACTCGACCCCGTGAAGTCGGAGTCGCTAGTAATCGCAGATCAGCAACGCTGCGGTGAATACGTTCCCGGGCCTTGTACACACCGCCCGTCACGTCATGAAAGTCGGTAACACCCGAAGCCGGTGGCCTAACCCCTCGTGGGAGGGAGCCGTCGAAGGTGGGATCGGCGATTGGGACGAAGTCGTAACAAGGTAGCCGTACCGGAAGGTGCGGCTGGATCACCTCCTTTCTAAGGAGCATCTCCTGACTCGGACTCACACACAGGTGTGAGGGGAGCAGGCAGAGCCATTTCGGATTCACACGTAATCCGGTGGTGCTCATGGGTGGAACACTGACTACCTCATCCACGGTTCAGCGGGTCACATGGCCGGCTGGTGGGTGATATATCGGCGCACTGTTGGGTCCTGAGGGAACACGCGAGTGATCTTTCATGGAAGAAACGACAGCATCTGGGTGTGGTCATACCGCGGGGTTCGCTCCGGCTGGTGCCACGGGATATCTGGGTGTTGTGTGTTGTTTGAGAACTGCACAGTGGACGCGAGCATCTTTGTTGTAAGTGTTTAAGAGCGTACGGTGGATGCCTTGGCACCAGGAGCCGATGAAGGACGTAGGAGGCTGCGATAAGCCTCGGGGAGCTGTCAACCGAGCTGAGATCCGAGGATGTCCGAATGGGGAAACCCAGCCACAGTGATGTGTGGTTACCCGCGCCTGAATATATAGGGCGTGTGGAGGGAACGTGGGGAAGTGAAACATCTCAGTACCCACAGGAAGAGAAAACAACATGTGATTCCGTGAGTAGTGGCGAGCGAAAGCGGATGAGGCTAAACCATGGGTGTGTGATAGCCGGCGGGCGTTGCATTCGTGGGGTTGTGGGATCCGTCTTGTCAATTCTGCCGGATTGGCCGACAGTAAGAAATCATCGTGTTAGTCGAAGTGGTCTGGAACGGCCTGTCGTAGAGGGTGAGAGTCCCGTAGACGAAAACATGGTGACTGTCGTGGCGGACACCCGAGTAGCAGCGGGCCCGTGAAATCTGCTGTGAATCTGTCGGGACCACCCGATAAGCCTGAATACTCCCTGGTGACCGATAGCGGACTAGTACCGTGAGGGAAAGGTGAAAAGTACCCCGGGAGGGGAGTGAAATAGTACCTGAAACCGTGCGCTTACAATCCGTCAGAGCCTGCGCCACTTCGGTGGGTGGGTGATGGCGTGCCTTTTGAAGAATGAGCCTGCGAGTTAGCGGCATGTCGCGAGGTTAACCCGTGTGGGGTAGCCGTAGCGAAAGCGAGTCCGAATAGGGCGTTCGAGTGGCATGTTCTAGACCCGAAGCGGAGTGATCTACCCATGGCCAGGGTGAAGCGACGGTAAGACGTCGTGGAGGCCCGAACCCACTTAGGTTGAAAACTGAGGGGATGAGCTGTGGGTAGGGGTGAAAGGCCAATCAAACTCCGTGATAGCTGGTTCTCCCCGAAATGCATTTAGGTGCAGCGTCGTGTGTTTCACTCTGGAGGTAGAGCTACTGGATGGCCGATGGGCCCCACAAGGTTACTGACGTCAGCCAAACTCCGAATGCCAGAGTGTGAGAGCACGGCAGTGAGACTGCGGGGGATAAGCTTCGTAGTCGAGAGGGAAACAGCCCAGATCGCCGGCTAAGGCCCCTAAGCGTGTACTAAGTGGAAAAGGATGTGGGGTCGCGAAGACAACCAGGAGGTTGGCTTAGAAGCAGCCACCCTTGAAAGAGTGCGTAATAGCTCACTGGTCAAGTGATCCTGCGCCGACAATGTAGCGGGGCTCAAGTACACCGCCGAAGCCGCGGCATTCACATAACACCCCGGATGGTTTACGGATCGTCCGGCAGTGGTGTGGATGGGTAGGGGAGCGTCGTGCAGCCATGGAAGCGGCAGTGTGAACTAGTCGTGGAGGCTGCACGAGTGAGAATGCAGGCATGAGTAGCGAAAGACGAGTGAGAAACTCGTCCGCCGAATGACCAAGGGTTCCTGGGCCAGGTTAATCCGCCCAGGGTGAGTCGGGACCTAAGGCGAGGCCGACAGGCGTAGTCGATGGACAACGGGTTGATATTCCCGTACCCGTGTGAACGCGCCCCTGGTGAATCAGTGATGCTAAGCGCCCTGAAGCCGGCCGTTGTCCTTCGGGACTGTGGTTGGTGGATGCGCGTGAACCGATCTGGTAGTAGCCAAGCGATGGGGTGACGCAGGAAGGTAGCTGAGCCAGTCAGTGGTAATACTGGTGTAAGCGTGTAGGGCGTGGCCTAGGCAAATCCGGGTCACATACAGCCTGAGACGTGATGCGTAGCCGATTGAGGCGAATTCAGTGATCCTATGCTGCCGAGAAAAGCCTCTAGCGAGCTTTCACACGGCCCGTACCCCAAACCGACACAGGTGGTCAGGTAGAGAATACTAAGGCGATCGAGATAACTGTGGTTAAGGAACTCGGCAAAATGCCCCCGTAACTTCGGGAGAAGGGGGGCCTCTGCCGGTGACCGGACTTGCTCCGTGAGCTGGTGGGGGCCGCAGAGACCAGAGAGAAGCGACTGTTTACTAAAAACACAGGTCCGTGCGAAGTCGTAAGACGATGTATACGGACTGACGCCTGCCCGGTGCTGGAAGGTTAAGAGGACCGGTTAGCCAGTAATGGCGAAGCTGAGAATTTAAGCCCCAGTAAACGGCGGTGGTAACTATAACCATCCTAAGGTAGCGAAATTCCTTGTCGGGTAAGTTCCGACCTGCACGAATGGCGTAACGACTTCTCTGCTGTCTCAACCACAGACTCGGCGAAATTGCATTACGAGTAAAGATGCTCGTTACGCGCGGCAGGACGAAAAGACCCCGGGACCTTCACTATAGCTTGGTATTGGTGTTCGGTTCGGTTTGTGTAGGATAGGTGGGAGACTGTGAAGCGGGCACGCCAGTGTTCGTGGAGTCGTTGTTGAAATACCACTCTGATCGTATTGGACATCTAACCTCGGACCATGATCTGGTTCAGGGACAGTGCCTGGTGGGTAGTTTAACTGGGGCGGTTGCCTCCCAAAATGTAACGGAGGCGCCCAAAGGTTCCCTCAGCCTGGTTGGCAATCAGGTGTCGAGTGCAAGTGCACAAGGGAGCTTGACTGTGAGACTGACAGGTCGAGCAGGGACGAAAGTCGGGACTAGTGATCCGGCACCGGCAAGTGGAAGCGGTGTCGCTCAACGGATAAAAGGTACCCCGGGGATAACAGGCTGATCTTCCCCAAGAGTCCATATCGACGGGATGGTTTGGCACCTCGATGTCGGCTCGTCGCATCCTGGGGCTGGAGTAGGTCCCAAGGGTTGGGCTGTTCGCCCATTAAAGCGGCACGCGAGCTGGGTTTAGAACGTCGTGAGACAGTTCGGTCTCTATCCGCCGCGCGCGTTAGAAACTTGAGGAAGGCTGTCCCTAGTACGAGAGGACCGGGACGGACGAACCTCTGGTGTGCCAGTTGTTCCGCCAGGAGCACTGCTGGTTAGCTACGTTCGGAAGGGATAACCGCTGAAAGCATCTAAGCGGGAAGCCTGTTCCAAGATGAGGTTTCTCACCCCCTCGAGGGGGTAAGGCCCCCGGCAGACCACCGGGTTGATAGGCCAGAACTGGAAGCACAGTAATGTGTGGAGGTGACTGGTACTAATAGGCCGAGGACTTACCACAAAGAAGCTACGCGTCCACTGTGCGGTATCTGAAACAACACACAGAAACCATTCACCCCCAACACAATCCTCCGGGTTGTGGTTCGGGCGGGGGAATGATGGTGTGACAGTTTCATAGAGTTACGGCGGCCATAGCGGAGGGGAAACGCCCGGTCCCATTCCGAACCCGGAAGCTAAGCCCTCCAGCGCCGATGGTACTGCACTCGACAGGGTGTGGGAGAGTAGGACACCGCCGAACATCTTTTCCCGAAGGCCCCCACCAATTACTGGTGGGGGCCTTCGGCGTATCCGCATGTCTTTGAACCCGATTCATAGATCGCGTTCCGGAAAGCGTCGGCCGGCGCCGTAGGTGAGTGATCGAATGTCATCTCCGCTGACGTGATCGACGTCCTGGACCCGATGCCGCGGCTCGTTCCTGCCGGCGAGACGGGGGTGGACGTCCGACTTTCGTGCTGTGGCGCGACGGCACGGTGCGTCTGCTCGACGACAGGCTCTCCGAGATTGCTCTCCGAGAATTCGCAGCGAGGGCTCCCGCTGGCGGATGACGTCTGCCTCCTTGCGACGTCCAGCCTCGATCAGCTCGTACTCGCCTTCGCCGGCGGGCGCGTCATCGTCGGCGCGGAAGTGGTCACCGTCCGTCCCGGGGCTGTCCGCCGGCGCGGCGGCGCTCTTGGTCGTCTACTCGTCGTCGCGGTCCCGGACGGCGAGAGGCACCGGCTGCTCGTGCTCGATTCTGCGACCGGGGCGATCCTGGACGAACGGGTAGTGGACGCGGGTTTCAGTCCCTCGGGCACCAGACTGCTCGTCACCCCGTACCCGAGCGATCCGGAGACCGTACGGATGCTGTCGTGGCCGGATCTGAAGGAGATCGCAGTGCTCGACTCGAGTGACTTCGATTCCGCGTACGGTTTCGGGCTCGCTGGATGCTGGATCAACGACGACCGTGTTGCCGTTTACGCGACCGAGGACGCCTTTATCGTCTCCGACGCGCACTTCTCAGCGGATCGCTTTGCCGATCGGCTTCGGCGACGAAGGAGAGATCGAGAGCCTCACGCGTCTGAGTTCCGGTGACATCGCTGTCGGTGCGTGGACGCCAACCGGTCGGCTCACCTTGGTCGTGCGCATCATCGAAGGAAAGGGCATCGACTGACAACGCCTTTGCCTAGGCGAAGGCGGCGTTGAAGCGGTCGTCGGTTTCGGGAATCATCGCCTCGACGTCGCGGGGGCGGGAGTGACCGCGGAGCCCTCCAGATGACGACGCCTCGTCGCGGCCATCGTCGCGGCCCACGCGCAGTTGCGCCATCAGCCAGTGGTGGGAACGCCGGCGAGTAGCCTGCCTTCCCTGAGGTGGTCAGTCCGGCCAGCGGTAGTCCGTTGCCGTCGACGGTTGGTGGATCTTCGTGGACAAAGCCGCCGTGGGAGCGGCCGATACCCCGGTCAGGCCGCTCGGCTCCCTGCGAATTGATCGAGCCCCTGTGAGAGGGTCGCATTCTTGGCGCGGTGATGATGAGCGCGGACGATCGTGGAGTCGATTGGTAATGCCGTCGATCGCCCACGCCGCTTCTGCTGCCGCGGTGACTCTGGCGAGCGCCTCGCCCCAGGTGCCGTCGGCAGCCATACGGGGATGCCACTGCCACAGCCACGCATCGGAGGACCTCCGACCGGGCTGACCCGTGGGACGCAGCGCATGCTGTCGCCCTCTGCTGTCGCAGGCGGTCGGGTAGCTCATACGTCACTTCCTGTCGGTGGTTCGAGCCCAGCGCGAGGGCGCCGCGATGTCCTGAAAGCATTTGAAGCCAAACATGATTCGGGATTGCCGTCGCGTCGACATCGTGGCTCTATCGGTGACCCTCACGGTGGTAGCCCACACAGTCCATGGGGTCGGCGCCGAGTCGTTCTCGGTGAGGCGCCACCGATCGCGGGGTGGCCGACGACGGAGAATTCCGTCACCGCAGATCGAGCATGCTTGGATCGGCGAACTCGCGCTGCTCGAGACGGTCGTTCACAGCTCGAATGGCAAGACAAGAGCAGAAGGCTTCTCGATGAGAGACCCCGGTCCCATTCGAGGAGCGGCGAAGCGGCCGAGGTCACGCTGCTCGGCCGGTGTCGTGGATGATCGTGTCGTCCCACCGGCTCACCGGCTCACCGGTTCCTCGAAGGTGGACCACGGGCGAGTCCGGTCGTGGTGGAGTCGCGGCCCGCGAAGCCCATGTCGCGGAAGGGCCGCATCCGCATCTGAATCCTCGGATTTCCGTGCGGCCAAGAGCAATATGGTCGCGTGGACCTCGGGCCGGCACGACGCGGTGGTGAAGTTGGCTGCCTCACCTTGCTCGTCACCGGGGCGCCACCAGCATCCAGGCCGGGTTGCGCTAGGCCACCGAGTTGACGGCACAGCCCCCGCCTGACGGCGCACGGGTCCTCGGTGCGCTGCGTCTGGATCCACTTCTCTTGCGACAGCGAGGGACCAGCGCCGGCAACCGGGTTGCGGTGAGATCCAGGTCGCGTCCAATTGCCAGGCGTCACCAGGGCCCACGGTGGGTAGCAGGGCGGGCTGCGGATCCGGGTAGATTGCGGCCGGCCGCGACGTTGGGCGATTACCTGTCGGATCTTGCCGGCCGTGCTGTGAGCAGCTGGATGGAGCGTTCGGGCTCGTCGGGTTGCGGGTGCTCGGGGCGTGTCGGCATATCTCTGGGCCTGCCGACCGGCCTATCTGTTGTGAGCATCGCCTATTCGGCGCGATGGAGTCGTGGGGTCTCGACCCGACCTGGGGCGCCACCCCTTCCGCTGGACCGGGATTCATGCCAGCGGCGGCGCCTCCGGCCGGAGCGTTCCGGACGCGGACGGGGTTCGCACTACAAAACCGCGGGGCAGGGCGGCCATCGATGCTGCTCGGGACCACTGGATTCGCAGTCTGGCTCAGAACTCCTTCCTGCAGGTCGCGTTCGATGCACGATCGTGGTCGAACCGGCGAGAAGTGCCAACCGATGACGGAGTACCGGAGTGGTGGCACGACGACCCTCGGAGCAGACGAACGCCGACACCGCTCGGACGGCGAAGTTCTCGCGGACCATCACAGGCGAATGGTCACCGCAGCCTGTCCGTGGACGGAAACGAACCTGTTGGGAGGGCGTCACTGCTGGGGCGCGAGCGTTACTTCCCACAAGTTCCGTCGCGTAGACCCGAGATGCCTCGGGCACGCCCGGCAGCGAAAGCGTGCAGTCGATCGGTTCCTCCACTTCCGATCGGTTCCTCCACTTCGTGGGACACGTCGAGTGCTGAGCCAGGGGACCGCGGGGCATCTCGGTTCGTGCGGTTGCCTGTGGTGCTCGACTACAGGCGGCGCCGACGGGTCGTTCGTGACGACCGTGGCGAGGTCGAAGTCCGGCCCAGCGTGACCGATGGCGGAGCCCGCGAAATCACCGGCTCTCCTCGTCGGTGAGGGGCCCGATCGCTCCGCGGCCAGTCGCCGGCCCGGAAGTGCGGAAGGGCGACCAACGCTTCGGCCACCCTGTCGACACCACGTCCCGGTCGATGGATGCAACGGATCAGATGCGGTGCGCATCCGCGCCCAGCGATCATCACAGTGAGAGGACCCGACACCAGGCCTGATCCGAACCGGCGTTCCTGCGTCGCGACCTGTGCACCAATTCCGGAAGCACCCGATTTGGTGTTCTGCACGAGGATCGCGTAACTTAATCCGGGTCAGAGCGACACGGACACCGACCCGGCCGCGACCTTCACCGGTCAGCGTGGGAAAACGAGGTTGTACGGGGAGCGCCTGGCGAATCTGCTGAAACTCTCTCCGGGGATCGGATTTGCGTCCGGTGCCGGTAGGGGTTAGGCTGGAACGGTTGCCCCGGAACGAGGAACTGCATGGTTTCGAGTGATGGTGTGCGCGTGTTCTTTGAGAACTCAACAGTGTGTCGATGAATGTCAGTGCCAAATATTTTGGTACTCCACGCCATCATTTTTGGTGGGGTGGGTATTTGCTGATCGTCTCATTCTTCCGTCTGGGGCGGTCAGTGCAAGCTAGTTTGAGTTTTTTTGCTAGTGATTTGACTCGATGTCTATGGCTGATTGCCGGTTTTGCCGGCCAATCTAGAGTCTTCAACGGAGAGTTTGATCCTGGCTCAGGACGAACGCTGGCGGCGTGCTTAACACATGCAAGTCGAGCGGTAAGGCCCTTTCGGGGGTACACGAGCGGCGAACGGGTGAGTAACACGTGGGTGATCTGCCCTGCACTCTGGGATAAGCCTGGGAAACTGGGTCTAATACCGGATATGAGCTCCTGTCGCATGGCGGGGGTTGGAAAGGTTTACTGGTGCAGGATGGGCCCGCGGCCTATCAGCTTGTTGGTGGGGTAATGGCCTACCAAGGCGACGACGGGTAGCCGGCCTGAGAGGGCGACCGGCCACACTGGGACTGAGACACGGCCCAGACTCCTACGGGAGGCAGCAGTGGGGAATATTGCACAATGGGCGAAAGCCTGATGCAGCGACGCCGCGTGAGGGATGACGGCCTTCGGGTTGTAAACCTCTTTCAGCAGGGACGAAGCGCAAGTGACGGTACCTGCAGAAGAAGCACCGGCCAACTACGTGCCAGCAGCCGCGGTAATACGTAGGGTGCGAGCGTTGTCCGGAATTACTGGGCGTAAAGAGCTCGTAGGCGGTTTGTCGCGTCGTCTGTGAAAACCCGCAGCTCAACTGCGGGCTTGCAGGCGATACGGGCAGACTTGAGTACTGCAGGGGAGACTGGAATTCCTGGTGTAGCGGTGAAATGCGCAGATATCAGGAGGAACACCGGTGGCGAAGGCGGGTCTCTGGGCAGTAACTGACGCTGAGGAGCGAAAGCGTGGGTAGCGAACAGGATTAGATACCCTGGTAGTCCACGCCGTAAACGGTGGGCGCTAGGTGTGGGTTTCCTTCCACGGGATCCGTGCCGTAGCTAACGCATTAAGCGCCCCGCCTGGGGAGTACGGCCGCAAGGCTAAAACTCAAAGGAATTGACGGGGGCCCGCACAAGCGGCGGAGCATGTGGATTAATTCGATGCAACGCGAAGAACCTTACCTGGGTTTGACATATACCGGAAACGCCTAGAGATAGGTGCCCCCTTGTGGTCGGTATACAGGTGGTGCATGGCTGTCGTCAGCTCGTGTCGTGAGATGTTGGGTTAAGTCCCGCAACGAGCGCAACCCTTGTCCTGTGTTGCCAGCGCGTAATGGCGGGGACTCGCAGGAGACTGCCGGGGTCAACTCGGAGGAAGGTGGGGATGACGTCAAGTCATCATGCCCCTTATGTCCAGGGCTTCACACATGCTACAATGGCCGGTACAGAGGGCTGCGATACCGTGAGGTGGAGCGAATCCCTTAAAGCCGGTCTCAGTTCGGATCGGGGTCTGCAACTCGACCCCGTGAAGTCGGAGTCGCTAGTAATCGCAGATCAGCAACGCTGCGGTGAATACGTTCCCGGGCCTTGTACACACCGCCCGTCACGTCATGAAAGTCGGTAACACCCGAAGCCGGTGGCCTAACCCCTCGTGGGAGGGAGCCGTCGAAGGTGGGATCGGCGATTGGGACGAAGTCGTAACAAGGTAGCCGTACCGGAAGGTGCGGCTGGATCACCTCCTTTCTAAGGAGCATTCTCCAGTACACCGTTCACACAGGTGAGTCGGTGGCTGGCAGAGGCCGTGTAGTCCCCAATCGTGGGACTGCGGTTGCTCATGGGTGGAACACTGACAAGCATTTTCTTCACGAACCGCCGGCCCCTGTGCTGGTGGGAAGAGAGTTATATCGGCGCACTGTTGGGTCCTGAGGGAACACGCGAGTGATCTTTCATGGAAGAAACGACAAGCGGGAAGCGCAGGTCATACCGCAGCGGGAACGGAAGTTCCGGTTGGTCCGGTGTCTGCACGGGTTTTCTGCTTGTGTGTTGTTTGAGAACTGCACAGTGGACGCGAGCATCTTTGTTGTAAGTGTTTAAGAGCGTACGGTGGATGCCTTGGCACCAGGAGCCGATGAAGGACGTAGGAGGCTGCGATAAGCCTCGGGGAGCTGTCAACCGAGCTGAGATCCGAGGATGTCCGAATGGGGAAACCCAGCCACAGTGATGTGTGGTTACCCGCGCCTGAATATATAGGGCGTGTGGAGGGAACGTGGGGAAGTGAAACATCTCAGTACCCACAGGAAGAGAAAACAACATGTGATTCCGTGAGTAGTGGCGAGCGAAAGCGGATGAGGCTAAACCATGGGTGTGTGATAGCCGGCGGGCGTTGCATTCGTGGGGTTGTGGGATCCGTCTTGTCAATTCTGCCGGATTGGCCGACAGTAAGAAATCATCGTGTTAGTCGAAGTGGTCTGGAACGGCCTGTCGTAGAGGGTGAGAGTCCCGTAGACGAAAACATGGTGACTGTCGTGGCGGACACCCGAGTAGCAGCGGGCCCGTGAAATCTGCTGTGAATCTGTCGGGACCACCCGATAAGCCTGAATACTCCCTGGTGACCGATAGCGGACTAGTACCGTGAGGGAAAGGTGAAAAGTACCCCGGGAGGGGAGTGAAATAGTACCTGAAACCGTGCGCTTACAATCCGTCAGAGCCTGCGCCACTTCGGTGGGTGGGTGATGGCGTGCCTTTTGAAGAATGAGCCTGCGAGTTAGCGGCATGTCGCGAGGTTAACCCGTGTGGGGTAGCCGTAGCGAAAGCGAGTCCGAATAGGGCGTTCGAGTGGCATGTTCTAGACCCGAAGCGGAGTGATCTACCCATGGCCAGGGTGAAGCGACGGTAAGACGTCGTGGAGGCCCGAACCCACTTAGGTTGAAAACTGAGGGGATGAGCTGTGGGTAGGGGTGAAAGGCCAATCAAACTCCGTGATAGCTGGTTCTCCCCGAAATGCATTTAGGTGCAGCGTCGTGTGTTTCACTCTGGAGGTAGAGCTACTGGATGGCCGATGGGCCCCACAAGGTTACTGACGTCAGCCAAACTCCGAATGCCAGAGTGTGAGAGCACGGCAGTGAGACTGCGGGGGATAAGCTTCGTAGTCGAGAGGGAAACAGCCCAGATCGCCGGCTAAGGCCCCTAAGCGTGTACTAAGTGGAAAAGGATGTGGGGTCGCGAAGACAACCAGGAGGTTGGCTTAGAAGCAGCCACCCTTGAAAGAGTGCGTAATAGCTCACTGGTCAAGTGATCCTGCGCCGACAATGTAGCGGGGCTCAAGTACACCGCCGAAGCCGCGGCATTCACATAACACCCCGGATGGTTTACGGATCGTCCGGCAGTGGTGTGGATGGGTAGGGGAGCGTCGTGCAGCCATGGAAGCGGCAGTGTGAACTAGTCGTGGAGGCTGCACGAGTGAGAATGCAGGCATGAGTAGCGAAAGACGAGTGAGAAACTCGTCCGCCGAATGACCAAGGGTTCCTGGGCCAGGTTAATCCGCCCAGGGTGAGTCGGGACCTAAGGCGAGGCCGACAGGCGTAGTCGATGGACAACGGGTTGATATTCCCGTACCCGTGTGAACGCGCCCCTGGTGAATCAGTGATGCTAAGCGCCCTGAAGCCGGCCGTTGTCCTTCGGGACTGTGGTTGGTGGATGCGCGTGAACCGATCTGGTAGTAGCCAAGCGATGGGGTGACGCAGGAAGGTAGCTGAGCCAGTCAGTGGTAATACTGGTGTAAGCGTGTAGGGCGTGGCCTAGGCAAATCCGGGTCACATACAGCCTGAGACGTGATGCGTAGCCGATTGAGGCGAATTCAGTGATCCTATGCTGCCGAGAAAAGCCTCTAGCGAGCTTTCACACGGCCCGTACCCCAAACCGACACAGGTGGTCAGGTAGAGAATACTAAGGCGATCGAGATAACTGTGGTTAAGGAACTCGGCAAAATGCCCCCGTAACTTCGGGAGAAGGGGGGCCTCTGCCGGTGACCGGACTTGCTCCGTGAGCTGGTGGGGGCCGCAGAGACCAGAGAGAAGCGACTGTTTACTAAAAACACAGGTCCGTGCGAAGTCGTAAGACGATGTATACGGACTGACGCCTGCCCGGTGCTGGAAGGTTAAGAGGACCGGTTAGCCAGTAATGGCGAAGCTGAGAATTTAAGCCCCAGTAAACGGCGGTGGTAACTATAACCATCCTAAGGTAGCGAAATTCCTTGTCGGGTAAGTTCCGACCTGCACGAATGGCGTAACGACTTCTCTGCTGTCTCAACCACAGACTCGGCGAAATTGCATTACGAGTAAAGATGCTCGTTACGCGCGGCAGGACGAAAAGACCCCGGGACCTTCACTATAGCTTGGTATTGGTGTTCGGTTCGGTTTGTGTAGGATAGGTGGGAGACTGTGAAGCGGGCACGCCAGTGTTCGTGGAGTCGTTGTTGAAATACCACTCTGATCGTATTGGACATCTAACCTCGGACCATGATCTGGTTCAGGGACAGTGCCTGGTGGGTAGTTTAACTGGGGCGGTTGCCTCCCAAAATGTAACGGAGGCGCCCAAAGGTTCCCTCAGCCTGGTTGGCAATCAGGTGTCGAGTGCAAGTGCACAAGGGAGCTTGACTGTGAGACTGACAGGTCGAGCAGGGACGAAAGTCGGGACTAGTGATCCGGCACCGGCAAGTGGAAGCGGTGTCGCTCAACGGATAAAAGGTACCCCGGGGATAACAGGCTGATCTTCCCCAAGAGTCCATATCGACGGGATGGTTTGGCACCTCGATGTCGGCTCGTCGCATCCTGGGGCTGGAGTAGGTCCCAAGGGTTGGGCTGTTCGCCCATTAAAGCGGCACGCGAGCTGGGTTTAGAACGTCGTGAGACAGTTCGGTCTCTATCCGCCGCGCGCGTTAGAAACTTGAGGAAGGCTGTCCCTAGTACGAGAGGACCGGGACGGACGAACCTCTGGTGTGCCAGTTGTTCCGCCAGGAGCACTGCTGGTTAGCTACGTTCGGAAGGGATAACCGCTGAAAGCATCTAAGCGGGAAGCCTGTTCCAAGATGAGGTTTCTCACCCCCTCGAGGGGGTAAGGCCCCCGGCAGACCACCGGGTTGATAGGCCAGAACTGGAAGCACAGTAATGTGTGGAGGTGACTGGTACTAATAGGCCGAGGACTTACCACAAAGAAGCTACGCGTCCACTGTGCGGTATCTGAAACAACACACAGAAACCATTCACCCCCAACACAATCCTCCGGGTTGTGGTTCGGGCGGGGGAATGATGGTGTGACAGTTTCATAGAGTTACGGCGGCCATAGCGGAGGGGAAACGCCCGGTCCCATTCCGAACCCGGAAGCTAAGCCCTCCAGCGCCGATGGTACTGCACTCGACAGGGTGTGGGAGAGTAGGACACCGCCGAACATCTTTTCCCGAAGGCCCCCACCAATTACTGGTGGGGGCCTTCGGCGTATCCGCATCTATTTTTCGCTTCTCATGGGGATGCCGGCGACCGGAAAGCCGGCCCCGAGTGGCGGCCGGCGCCGGCCGGTGGGTGCGTACCGGGTGCCGGTAATCAGATTCGGTCGAGGTCGTCGCTGTTGCGAGCGATCCGCCGCAGCAGTCGAGCCAGCAGCTCGCGCTCGTCGGCGTCGAGACCCTCGAGGAGTCGGCGATCCCTATCGACGCGCTGCGGGAACTCGCGATCGACGAGTGCCCGCCCCTCCGCTGTGACCTCGAGAAGCACCACGCGCCCGTCGCGCTCGAAGCGCTGACGCTCCACCAGACCCAGCTTGACCAAGCGGTCGGCGTGCTTTGTGGTTGCGGCGCTGCTGACCATCGTCACCGCGGTGACCTCGCTCGTACGGAGCGGGCGATCGCATCGGGCGAGCGCACACAGCACCTCGAACTCGGCGCGTGAGACACCGCTGGGTCCGAGAGAGCGGTCGAGCCGGTGCAGGGCCTGCGAGCTGATCCGGGTGATCCGCCCCATGATTTCGATCGGCGACGTGTCCACCGCCGGATAGGAGTGTGACCATTCCTGGCGAATCTTGTCGATGAAGTCGCGTTCAGGGCTGCCGGTCGAATCCACTTCCTCATCCTAGCCAAGGGATCGTGTTCTGTTCACCGGTATTTTACTCGTGAACTAACTCGGGTACACTGAGTTGAGTGACTGCACTCGAGGCCCCCACCCCCACTCGGTTCGCCCGTGCACGAGGCGCTCTCGCACACGTGGTCGTGCCGAGTACCTGGCGTGGAGCATTCGAACTGCGTGCTGCGGATGCGACGATCGCGCCGGCGCTGCGTGTCGGGCTCGCGACGGCGGTGGTGCTCGTCGCGGGTGGGCTCGTCGGCTACCGGGAGCTCGCCGGATTCGCGGCACTCGGAGCGTTGGCGGCGGCATTCGGGCGTTACGAGCCGTATCCGCGCCTGGCCGGAAAGCTCGCGCTCGTCGGTGCCGCACTGGTCGCGTTCGTCGCGCTCGGTGGTGCATTGGGCGCCGCGGCCTTGCCGGTGTGGGTGCTCATCGGCGCGCTGTCGCTCGCCGCCGGCGTGGCCTCGGGCTACATGAATGCGTTCCAACTGCTCGGTCCGGGCCCGGTGATCCTCGTCTTCGCGGCAACCGGTGCGGCGGGCTACTCGACGTCGTGGTCCGACGTCGGTGCGGTGACGTCGGCCGCGGGAGTGGGCGTGCTCGTGGGGTGGGTTGCGGCGATGCTCCCCGGCCTGGTCCTGCCGCTGGGGCCCGCCCGATTGGCGGCGGCCCGGGCCCTCGTGGCCGTCGGCTCCCTCGAGCGGACGGGAACGGACGGCGTCCCGGCGGCGCGTGCGGCGCTCGATCGTGCCCGGGAAGTGCTTGCGGCGAGTGGTCGGTCGCGCGCGCAGCACGGTCACGGCCGCGACCTTGCACACCTGCTGGACGCCGCCGACGAGGCGATCGAGGTCTGGATCGCCGACGGCGACGCGACCCTCATCCGGGACATTGCGCAGCACGAGCGGGAACTGCGAAAGGTCAAGCGGGCCAGCGTGCTCGGTGGTGTGAGCGACCGCCCGTCGCCGCTGACCGAGCTCCCCACGCCCCACCGGGTGCTGAAGATGGCGCGCGTGAACATCACGTCGACTGCTTTGCGCCACACCGCGGTTCGGGTGACGATCGCGTCCGCTGCAGCGGGATGGATCGCGTCGGCCTGCGGATTCGAGCATCCGCTGTGGGCGTCCATGGGCGCCATTGCCGCGCTGCAGGGCCTCAACTACACCCACACCGTCCAGCGCGGCATCCAGCGTCTGCTCGGCAACGTGGCCGGTGCGGCCATCGCGGCCGGACTGCTCGCGATGTCGTTGGGATTCTGGGAGTCCGTCGCTGCGGTCGTGATCCTGCAGATCGCGGCGGAACTGATGGTGCTCGTGAACTACGCCCTCACGACGCTCGCGGTGACGCCGATGGCGCTCGTGATGACGGGGTTCACGTCGCCGATGACGCCCGAGGCCGGAATGACCCGGATCGTCGACACGCTCATCGGCGTCGTGATCGGTGTCGTGGTTGCGGCGGTGACGGTCAGCCGCACCGACCGCCACCACCTGGCCTGACTCAGCCCGTGCGTGTCACGATCACGAACGGTCCGGCCTCGTCGATCGTGAAGCGCGGGTCGTCGAACAGCTTCTTCGGGAACGTGACGCTGTAGCGGCGGACGTTCGGGTCGTTCGGGTAGACGTCCTCGGCGAGGCGGAGGGTGTATCCGTCCGAACTCTTGCGGAAGACGAACACATCCGGTGCGCGCCACGGCAGTCCGTCGAGCGCCGACACCAGTTGGTCCGGCGTCTCGAGTTCGGTCCAGCTCTCGATCGCCTCCCCGCGTTCGCGGAAATGCGCCAAGGGGTTCGCGTAGTGCGACGTCAGCGCTTGGAACCCGTAGTACGGGTAGAAGCTGAGGAAGCTCGTGTCAGTGGTGAGGACGACGGTGTCGTGGCGTTCGCCGGGTCGGTGTTCCATGATGATCCGGTCGACGTCGCCGTAGTACGCGGCCGCACCGGGCGCGCGCTTGTCGGCGCGGACGCCGTCGCCGTCGGTGTCGGTGTAGGCGATGGTGATGTCGCTCGCGAGCACCTGAGGGATGTTCTGCACGAATGCGATCAACCCGGCGAGCCCGATCGCGACGAGGGACGCCGTGACGCGGGGATTCTCGCTCGTGGCGAGGACGATCCACCGGGAGAATTCGAGGAAGCCGAACACGCCGGCCGTGCCGAGCAGCACGATCAGCACCGGCTCGAGGCGGAAGGACAGCAGGGTGCCGCCGAGAACGGTGAACGCCATCGACATCAGCGACCACAGGTAGATCGCGACCACGCCGATGCCGAGCGCCTGGGCGCGCCGCGACGACGTCGCCCGGCTCACCAGCCAGATCGTGCCGAGCAGGCACAGGGTCCCGGCGAGCGAGAACTGGAACATCGGAAGCGGCAGGTGCGCACCGGAGTCGGGCAGGTAGTGGGTTGCGGTGCCGCTGTCGGCCGGTGACCCGCGCAGCGCCTCGAGCAGGTACGGCAGCCAGACGACGAGCGCGATCGCGACGGCGACCGCGGCGGTGACGGCCAGTCTCAGCAGCGGATCGAGCAGCGCGCGCCACGAGCCCTGCGCGCGGACCGCGAGCACCGCCGCGACGACTGCCATCAGCGTGACGGCGAACGCCGCCAGGCCCAGGTACAGCGTGTAGAACGCCGCCGCGACACCGAGGAACACGCCGGTGCCGACGACGGCCCCCCAGCCGCCGCCCCGGGTCTTCTCCGGTCGGTGCAGCCCGCCCCACGCGAGCACCAGCACCGGTGGGATGAGGATGGCGATGACGGCGCCGTACGGCTCCGCGGACCCGTAGGCGATCACCAACGCCGCCGCGGCGAGCGCCACCACGACGGCTCGGTCGGCGCGAATCAGCTTGTTCCACAACACGAGCGCGAGGACAGCCGCCACCGCGATCGAGGCGATCGCGTACGGCTTGAAGGCCTCCCAGCCGTCCAGGCCGAGGAGATTCGCAACACGTCCGCCGATCCAGAACCAGCCCGCCGGATAGTACGGAGGCAGGTCCGCGTACGTCATGTCGTGGAGGGCGGCGGAATCGGTCATCCGCGTGAGGTATTCGGTGCGGAATTCCTGATCGACCGAAACGCCGTGCAGGTACAGCTTGGTGGCGCTGAGCGGCATCCCGAGCGTGACCGTGACGAACCCGGACAGAGCCGCCCACGACAGTACGGTCGCCGCGCGGATCCACCGTCGGGCCCGGAAGAGGACGACACACAACGCAAGCACCGCGATCGTGACGACCTGCCCCACGGTCGTGACGGCCTGCGTGACGTTCGACGACGGGAACGCGGGCCACGACACCTGGCCGAACGCGAACAGTCCCACTGCGGCGACGATCGCGGCCACGATGCCCGCGAGGATCATCTCGACGACGGTTCCACCGGCCAGTCGGGCAGGGGCGACTCGCGGCTCGGCGAGGGAGGTTGCACCTGATTGCGACACGGCCCGAGCTTACTTGGGCGTCGTGTTCGGATCGGTCTTCAGTAGGTTCGAGGAATGAGCGACGAGCACCCGCAGACACCGCAGTGGTTCCGGGACGCGCTGGCGGCCCCGGTGGAGACCGGCAGCGTGTGGGTCGACGGCGCGGACATCCGGTTCCGGGTGTGGGGTGAGTCGGGCCGGCCGGGGCTCGTCCTGGTGCACGGCGGCGCCGCCCACTCGCGTTGGTGGGACCACGTCGGACCGCAGCTCGCGGACGGTCGTCGCGTCGTCGCCCTCGACCTGAGCGGCCACGGCGACAGCGGCACCCGCGAGCACTACTCGCTGGATCAGTGGGCCGACGAGATCGTCGCGGTGGCGTCGGCGTCGGGCATCGACGGGGCGCCGGTCGTGGTGGGGCACAGCATGGGTGGCATCGTCTCGTTCGTGGCGGCGCACCTCCACGGCGACCGGTTGGCGGGCGTCCAGATCATCGATTCGCCGATCCGTCAGCGCACCCCCGAGGAGGAGGCGGCCCGGCGGAAGGCGGCGTTCGGCCCGAAGAAGGTCTACCCGACCCGGGAGGAGGCGCTCGCCCGGTTCCGGTTCGTCCCGCCGCAGGAGACGGCTGTGCCGTGCGTGCTCGACCATGTCGCGGAAACGTCGCTCATGGCCGTCGACGGCGGGTGGTCGTGGAAGTTCGACCCGGCGATGTTCACCAGGTCCGGCGGCGACACGCTGTCCGTCGCGGAGGCCCGGTGCCCCGTCGCGTTCTTCCGGGCGCAGCACGGCATCATCTCGGACGAGCTGATGGAGCAGATGCGCGAGCGGTTCGGGCCGGCGGCGATCGTCGCCGAGATCCCCGATGCGGGCCACCACGTGATGATCGATCAGCCGCTCGCGCTCGTCACCGGTGTCCGTACCGTGCTCTCCGCCTGGGAGTCGGCGCGCTGACGCGGACTGTCACCGGTCGATCGTAGGGTCTGAACGACGGGCAGAGCGGCCCGCAGATCAGGAGGAGTGGGTTATGGGGACGTGGGGTTCGGGACCGTTCGAGAACGACGGAGCGGGCGATCTGCTCGCGGCGCTGCGGGCCGGTGACTTCGACATCGACGACTACTGCGGGCACGTCGACGAGGACTACCTCGAGGCCGACGACGCGCAGGCGGCCATCGCGCTCGCGGAGGTCGTCGCGACGGCTCGCGGGCTCCGGCCGTCGACCCCGGAGCTCGACGGCATCGACGTGGCTGCGTACGTCGGGTCCCTGACCCCGGAGCAGCGCGCGTGGATTATCTCGACACTCGAACGCGCGATTGCCGACAGCGACACCTCGGAGCTCCACGAGTTGTGGGCCGAGAACGGTCCGGAGGATCTCGAGGAGTGGCGGGCGCCGATCGCGAGCCGGTTGACGAGCCTCAGGCCGCTGGGCTGATCCGAGCGGGCCACCGCGGCCGCGCGAAGGCGATCAGCTGATCGGTTCGGTCAGTGTGATCGCGCGCGTGAGCGCGGCCGCGGAGAACGCCGCGAACTTGGCCGGGTCGAGGTGCGAGGCCCAGTTGTTGACGATCGTGTCGGCCACACCTTGCAGCCCCGACAACAGGAAGGGGAGGGCTGCGTCGTCGTCGAGCAGTGTCCGGCCCTCCTTCAGGGCGGCTTCGGTGACGGCTCTGAGGAGTTCCTCGTTGTAGAGCGCGGCGGTTCGGTGCACCTCGCGGATGGATTCGCGGTCCGAACCGCTCGAGCCCTCGGTGTCGCGCCAGATCGACGTCACGCGTCCGACACGACCCCACTGTCGGGCAGACTCGGCGATCACCTCGGTGAGCAGTGCCGTGACGCCCCGATCGCGGGGCAGTCCGACAACGAATGCTGTTGACTCGAGCTGACTTTCGTTCAGGAGAGCCATGAAGATCTCCTGCTTGTCGGCGAAGTACTGGTAGATGAGCCCGGTGCTCGTGCCCGATCGTTTCGCGACGGACCGGATGGTCAGGGCGGAGTAGCCGCCCTCGTCCAGCAGTGCCGCGGCAGCGTCGAGCGTCCTGCGTCGCCGGGCCTCCGCGTCGCCGTAGATCGACCCTCCGTTCGATTCACCCACCGCACCACCGTAGCCGGGGTGCGGGCGGGGACCAAGCCTCGGCGCTCCAACCCGCCGCCAAGAATGAACAATGTTCGTTTTGGGATTGAACGATGTTCATTCTGTGGCTACAGTCACTCCCATGACGAATCGGGCTGTGACCGAGAAGGCCGCCGACCTCGCGAGCGGGCGGGGCCGGGACGGGCACGCCGCGGTCGAAATCGCCACCGGGGCGGGGAGATTGCTGCTCGACCACCGCGAGAAGTTGGTCCTGGTCGACGCCGATCCCGCCGAGGTCCGCCGGGCCGCCGATCGGCTCAGTCACGAATTCATCGTCGGCGCGCTCGCCCACCGCTTCCCGGGCGATTCGGTGCTCTCCGAGGAGGGTGCCGACGACCTCGCACGGATCGGCGCGGAGCGAGTGTGGATCGTCGATCCCCTCGACGGCACCCGGGAGTTCGGCGAACTCGGCCGCGCCGACTGGGCGGTCCACGTCGCGCTCGTCGAGCGCGGACGACTGACGGTCGGCGCGGCCGCGATGCCGGCACTCGGCGTCACGTACTCGACCTCGGACACGCCGACGCCGTCGGCGCCGACGGGCGGTGCCCCCAGGGTGGTCGTGAGTCGAACCCGCCGTCCCGAACCCGTCATGGCGATGGCCGACGCGCTCGGTGCCGAACTGGTCGAGATGGGCTCGGCCGGCGCGAAGGCGATGGCGGTGGTCCGCGGCGATGTCGACGTCTACGCCCACGCCGGCGGACAGTACGAATGGGACTCGGCTGCTCCGGCCGCGGTGGCTCGCGCTGCGGGACTGCATGTTTCGCGCATCGACGGCTCCGAGCTCGTCTACAACCGGGAGAATCCCTGGTTGCCCGATCTGCTGATCTGCCGACCCGAGTTGGCCGGCACCGTACTGGAGGTACTGGCACGATGACACGGGCGCTGACCCACCTCGAACGACTCGAGGCCGAAAGCATCCACATCATGCGGGAAGCCGTCGCGGAGAGCGAGAACCCCGTGATGCTGTACTCGGTCGGCAAGGACAGCGCGGTGATGCTGCACCTTGCGCGCAAGGCGTTCTACCCGTCGCGGCTGCCGTTCCCGCTGCTGCACGTCGACACGACGTGGAAGTTCCGCGACATGTACGAGCTCCGCGACAAGAGCGCGGAGGCAGGGGATTTCGATCTGATCGTCCATCGGAACCCGGAATGCGTCGAGAAGGGGATCAACCCGTTCACGCACGGGTCGTCGACCCACACCGACATGTGGAAGACCGAGGGCCTCAAGCAGGCGCTCGACCTCCACAAGTTCGACGCCGCGTTCGGTGGCGCGCGCCGGGACGAGGAGAAGTCGCGCGCCAAGGAGCGGGTGTTCTCGGTTCGCTCCGCCGAGCACCGCTGGGATCCCAAGCGGCAACGCCCCGAGCTGTGGCGGATGTACAACGTCCGGAAGTCGCCCGGCGAGACGCTACGGGTGTTCCCCTTGTCGAACTGGACGGAACTCGATGTCTGGGAATACATCCGGCAGGAGAACATCCCGATCGTGCCGCTCTACTTCGCGGCGAAGAGGCCCGTCGTGGAACGCGACGGCACGCTCATCATGGTCGACGACCACCGGATGCCGTTGCGGCCCGGGGAAGTTCCCGAGCTCAAGAGCGTCCGGTTCCGGACGCTCGGGTGTTACCCGCTCACCGGCGCCGTCGAGTCCACGGCCACGACCTTGACCGACGTCATCCAGGAGATGCTGCTCACCACCACGTCCGAGCGTCAGGGACGCGTGATCGACCACGACAGCAGCGCCTCGATGGAGAAGAAGAAGCAGGAGGGGTACTTCTGATGGCACACTCGTCCAACCTGATCGCCGACGACATCGAGCAGTACCTCGAGCGGCACGCGAACAAGAGCATGCTGCGCTTCATCACGTGCGGCAGTGTCGACGACGGCAAGAGCACGCTGATCGGCCGGCTGCTGTACGAGTCGAAGCTCGTGTTCGAGGACCAGCTGAGTGCCCTCGAGAGCGACTCGAAGAAGGTGGGCACGCAGGGCGAAGGTCTCGACTTCGCGCTGCTCGTCGACGGTCTGGCGGCCGAGCGCGAGCAGGGCATCACGATCGACGTCGCGTACCGCTACTTCACCACCGAGCGGCGCAAGTTCGTCGTCGCCGACACCCCGGGCCACGAGCAGTACACACGCAACATGGTCACCGGTGCGTCGACGGCGGAACTCGCGGTGATCCTGGTCGACGCCCGCAAGGGGGTGCTTACCCAGACCCGTCGGCACTCCTACCTCGTCTCCCTGCTCGGTATCCGGCACGTGGTGCTCGCGGTGAACAAGCTCGATCTCGTCGACTACTCGCAGGAGGTTTTCGAGCGCATCGCCGACGAGTACAGCTCGTTCGCCGCCGAGATCGCCCTGGAACACGTCGTCGCAATCCCCATGTCCGCGTATGTCGGTGACAATCTCACCGAGCCGAGTCCCAACACCCCGTGGTACCAGGGGCCGACGCTGATCGATCATCTCGAGACGGTCGAGGTCGAGGACGAGCTGCGGAGCGCACCATTCCGGATGCCGGTGCAGTGGGTGAACCGGCCGGATCTGGACTTCCGCGGGTTCTCGGGGCAGGTCGTCGGCGGCGTCGTGCGCCCCGGTGATCGGGTTCGGGTGCTGCCCAGCGGCAAGCAATCCACGGTCGATCGGATCGTCACGATGGACGGCGACCTCGACGAGGCGGTGGCCGGTCGGTCGGTCACCATCACCCTGACCGACGAGATCGACATCAGCCGGGGCGACGTCCTCGTTGCGGCCGAGGCCCTTCCGGGGGTGGCGGACCAGTTCGAGGCGCAGGTGGTGTGGATGGGCGAGGCCGACATGCTGCCCGAGCGCCCCTACCTGTGCCAGATCGGCACGATGACCGTCCAGGCGCGCATCACCCGGCCCAAGTACAAGGTCAACGTCAACACGCTCGAGCAGACCGCTACGAACACGCTGGCCCTCAACGAGATCGGTGTGTGCAACATCAGCTTCGACCGTCCGGTCCCGTTCGACGCGTACACCGACAACCGTGACATGGGCGGCTTCATCCTGATCGACCGGCTGACGAACACCACTGTCGGCGCGGGCCTCATCCGCCACTCGCTGCGGCGCTCGGACAACATCCACTGGCAAGCCGTGGACGTCAACGCGGAGGCCCGCGCGACGCTGAACGGGCACAAGCCGCAGATCCTCTGGTTCACCGGGCTCTCCGGCTCGGGTAAGTCCACCATCGCCAACGAGCTCGAGCGTCGCCTGTACTCGCTCGGGTGCCACACCTACCTCCTCGACGGCGACAACGTCCGCCACGGACTCAATCGCGACCTCGGGTTCACCGAGGCCGACCGGGTCGAGAACATCCGACGGGTCACCGAGGTGGCGCGGCTGATGGCCGACGCCGGGCTGATCGTTCTGGCGTCCTTCATCTCTCCGTTCCGCGCCGAACGCGACGCCGCTCGCGAACTGATCGGTGAGGACCGATTCTGCGAGGTGTTCGTCGACACCCCCATCGACATCGCGGAGGAGCGGGATCCCAAGGGGCTCTACAAGAAGGCCCGGCGCGGTGAACTGGCCAACTTCACCGGCATCGACTCCCCATACGAGCCGCCGACGTCCCCGGATGTCCGCATCGACACCACGACCACCTCGCCGGAACAGGCGGGCGAACGGATCATCGAGTTCCTCCGCGACCGCGGAGTCGTCGCCTGATCCGAGTTGTTGCCAGCGCTACACCGAGAGAGTTCTACCGACGGACGAAGGAGTGGGTCTTGCCGAGTCGAAGTGACATCTGCGCAGCGGTGGAGTCGTACATCGCACACCTGGGTAATCACGACGTCGAGAAACTGGTGCGATTGTTCGCAGACGACGCTGTCCAGCACGAGCCTCTCGGTGTAAAGACCTACCGGGGTCTCGCCGAGATCCGGGAGTTCGACGAGAGGAACGCGGCGGTTCCGTTCACGGTGAGTCGGTTCTCGCCGATCACCGTGAGCGGACGTCATGCCGCCGTGCAGGTGCGCGTCCACCTGGACGGGATGCCGGACTTCGTGTCGACCGACCTCTTCGAGTTCGACGACGACTGCAAGATCGTGTCGCTCAGTGTGGTCCTCGATCCGGATGCGCGCGCATGACGGCGACGGTGAGCGCGACGCCGGCGGCGCTGCCCATGCTCGACGGCAAGGTCGCTTCTACACCAACGCCGTCAAGTTGCCGCTGCGCGATCCGCTGCTCACCGCGAAGCAGATCGCGACCATGGCGGTGATGATCAGCCCCGCACCGGACCGTCCCGTGCCGATCTACGTCGGCGGCCACAGCGAACCGGGTCTGCGGCGTGCCGACCGCGGCGGGTACCGGGCGTTGGCGGACATCGGCGTCACCGAGTGCCGGGTCTCGCCCCGGCACCTGTACGGCGCCGACTTCGCGAGTCGGACGGCCCGGCTCGATGCGGTCCGACGTTTCGCGGACGAGATCATCGCCCGCGCGTGAACGGCCGTCCGAAGCGGGTAGGCGAGGGGTGGTCGAACTTGCATCCTTGGGTGCCTGGTCCCGATCGCGGCGGAACTCCATATTTGAGTAGTCCATCCGGACCGCCTCCCCCGAAAACGAAGGACCACAGATGATCTCTCGAATCGCCCAGACTCTCGCGGCTTCTGCACTCGTCGCCGGCGGCCTGCTCGGCGCCCAGGCCGCGGTTGCCCACGCCGAGATCCGCACCGCCCCCGACGGAACCCAGACGACCGTATGTGTCTACGACGGCAAGGATTACAGCGTCGGCAGCAAGGTATACCACCCCGACGGCACCTACCAGACCTGCAAGAGCGACGGCACGTGGCAGCGCGTCAAGCCGAACACCGGCAATGACATGAGGCCCGTCCCCGCCCCGCCGCGCGCAGCTATGTAGGGGTGCGGCCCCGGGACACGAATCGGCCCACCACAGTGCACTGTGGTGGGCCGATTCGCGAGTGCGGTTGCCTAGATCGGCAGCTTGCGGAAGATCGCGCGCGGGACGTGGCGCAGGCCCATCATTACGAAGCGCCACGGACCGGGCGTCCAGACGATTTCCTTGCCCTTGTCGGACGCGGCCACCGCGAGCGCGGCGACGTCCTCCTTGTTCACCGTCAGCGGGGCTTCCTTCACGTGCGCGCTGAACTTGGTGCGCACCATGCCGGGGCGCACCACGGTGACCTTGGGCCCGAACGGGGCCAGGGCCTCGCCCAGACCCAGGTAGAAGCCGTCGAGGCCGGCCTTGGTGGAGCCGTACACGAAGTTGGCGCGCTTGACGCGCTCGCCGGCCACCGACGACATCGCGACGATGCGGCCGAAGCCCTGCGCCTTCATCTTCTCGCCGACGAGTACGCCCACCGAGACGGCCGCGGTGTAGTTGACGTTCGCCACCAGCACGGCCTTGCGCTGGTTCTGCCACAGTTCCTCGGCGTCGCCGTCGAGGGCGAACGCGACGATCGCGACGTCCACGTCACCCTTGGACCACGCCTCGTCGATCACCTTGGGGTGGCTCTCGGTGTCCAGCGCGTCGAAGTCGACGAGGTCGACCTGCGTGGCACCCGCGGCCTTCATCTGCGCGACGGCGGCGTCGCGGCCGGGATCGTTCGGCAGCGCAGCGAGAATCACGCGCAGCGGCGACTTCTTCAGGTACTCCTCGCAGATCGCCAGACCGATCTCGGAGGTGCCACCGAGCAGCAGCAGGGTCTGGGGATTGCCGACGGCGTTGATCACTGCAGTTCCAACCTTCTGGACATGTCGGAGGCGAAAACGCCTGTGGGGTCGACGGATCGGCGGACCTTGATCCACTCGCCGATCCGCGGGTACATGGCGTGGAACGTCTCGGCCGTAGTCCGCGAGTCCTTCGCGGTGTACAGGCGGCCGCCGAACTCGAGCACGCGCTTGTCGAGTTCGGTCACGAACTCGTTCAGGCCCGGCTTGATCCGGAAGTCGACGCAGATGTTCCACCCGGCCATCGGGAAGCTCAGCGGTGCCTTGTTGCCCTCGCCGAACAGCTTGAACACGTTGAGGAACGAGTAGTGCCCCGACGACTGGATGTCGCGGATGATCTGCTTGAACTCGCCCACGGCCTCCGGCGGCACCACGAACTGGTACTGCAGGAAACCGTTGGAGCCGTAGGCCCGGTTCCACTCACCGAACATGTCGAGCGGGTGGTAGAACTGCGTCAGGTTCTGGACCTTGCCGCGGTAGTTGCCGGCCTTGCGGAACCAGACCTCGCCGATCGCCGAGAAGTTGAACTTGTTCGCCAGCCCGTTGGGGAAGATGTCCGGGAACGTCAGGAGCGTCGGCGCGTCGAACTTGAGCGGGTTCTTCTGCAGCTTCGTCGGCAGCTGATCGAGCTTGGCGAGGCTGCCGCGCGAGACGGCGGCACGACCGAGCTTGGGCTCCGGCGCGATCGCGTCGAACCACGCGCTCGAGTAGTCGTAGTTGTTCTCGCTGCCGTCGCTGTGCAGTGCGATGGTCTCGTCGAGCGTGTGGGTGACGTCGCCGTCCGCGATGAAGTACGCGGTCTCGGTCGGCGTCATCTCGATGGTCGCCTTGAGGATGATGCCCGTCAGGCCCATGCCGCCGACCGTCGCCCAGAACAGCTTGGCGTTCCGGCCGGCCGGGGTGAGGGTGCGGACCTGTCCGTCCGCGGTGAGCAGATCCATCGAGCGCACGTGGTTGCCGAAGCTGCCGGCGCTGTGATGGTTCTTGCCGTGGATGTCGGACCCGATCGCGCCGCCGATGGTGACCTGGCGCGTGCCCGGCAGCACCGGGACCCACAGGCCGAACGGCAGCGCCGCGCGCATCAGCTGATCCAGGTTCACACCAGCGTCGACCGTCACCAGACGGGTGTTCGCGTCGATGTTGTGGATGCGGTTCAGCGCGTTCATGTCGACGACGAGCCCACCCGCGTTCTGCGCCGGGTCGCCGTACGAGCGGCCGAGGCCGCGCGCGATGACGCCGCGTCGCAGGTGCGACGGCTTCGACTCGTTCTGCTCCGCCACCTGGGCGACCGCCTTGGCGATCACGTCGACGTCGGGCGTGGACAGCACCTGTGCGGTGGTGGGCGCGGTGCGTCCCCATCCGGTGAGGGTGCGGGTCTGCGTGGGGAGCGGCTCGTGAGCCGTCTCTTCTGCTGTCTCGGACATCGGCTACGAGGCTACCTGGCGGTAGTACCGGCCCTTCGGAAAGAGTGCGCCGATCCACAACTTCTCGACCCGCGTTTTGCGCACTTGTCGGTCTTTCCCGGGCCTCGAGAACACCGACAAGTGCGCAAAACGGTGGAGATGGATCAGGCGGGGACGATGAGTCCGGCCGTCTGGGTGCGTGCCTTGGCGAAGCGGTCGGCGACGTCGGCCCAGTTGACGATGTTCCAGAAGGCGTTGACGTAGTCGCCCTTGACGTTCTGGTAGTCGAGGTAGAAGGCGTGCTCCCACATGTCGAGCATGAGCAGCGGGGTCAGGCCGATGCTGATGTTGCCCTGCTGGTCGTAGAGCTGGACGATGATCAGGCGCTGGCCGATGGAGTCCCAGGCGAGGATGGACCAGCCGGAGCCCTGGATGGCGTTGGCGTTGGCGGAGAAGTGGGCGCGGAAGGCGTCGAAGCTGCCGAAGAAGTCGTCGATCGCGGCGGCGAGTTCGCCGTCGGGCTTGTCGCCGCCCTCGGGGGAGAGGTTGTTCCAGAACACCGAGTGGTTGGTGTGGCCGCCGAGGTGGAAGGCGAGGTTCTTCTCGTGCAGGTTGACCACGGGGGCGACGGCGTCGGCCTCGCGGAGCTCGGCGAGCTTGTCGAGGGCGGCGTTGGCGCCGGCGACGTACGCGGCGTGGTGCTTGTCGTGGTGGAGCTCCATGATCTTGCCGGAGATGTGGGGCTCGAGGGCGGCGTAGTCGTACGGGAGATCGGGCAGCGTGTAAACGGTCATGACGTTGATCTTGCAACCTCGAGTGCACTCGAGGTCCATGCGCTGTGCGGGACGTCACGGCCGTGAAGTCGAATCCGGTCGCCTAGTCTCGTTGCGTGTCCGGAACCCCTCACGCCCACGAACCGCACGTCCCGCTGCCGGTCGAGATCCCTGTCACCGATTCCATCGCGGACACCGCACCGGACCTGAAGACGCAGATCGTGCGCTTCGTCGCGACGGGCGGCCTCTCGGCCGTCGTCGACTACGGACTGTATGTGCTGTTCATGGCGCTGGGTGTCACCCGGGACGTGGCGAAGGCGTTGAGCTTCGTCGCCGGCACCACCACCGCCTATCTGATCAACCGGCGATGGACGTTCAAGGCCGAGCCGAGTCGCCTGCGGTTCGTCGCGGTCGTCGTGCTCTACGCGGTCACGTTCGCGGTGCAGGTGGGCATCAACCGGGTGCTGTCCGAGAACCTCGCCGACACGTGGTGGCGGACGCCGCTGGCCTTCGTGATTGCACAGGGCACCGCGACGGTCATCAACTTCGTCGTCCAGCGTGCGGTGATCTTCAAGATCCGATAACCGTCTGGACGCCTGTCTGGAAGAGCTTCCGGTCCGGGGTAGAACGGGTTACATTTCTGGCACCGACCAACCCGGAGGAGTCAGATCGTGCGCTACGGCATCAGCCTGTTCACCAGTGACCGAGGCATCACCCCCGCGGCCGCCGCACGCGCGGTCGAACAGGCCGGGTTCGACGCGTTCTACGTACCCGAGCACACCCACATCCCGGTCAACCGGGAGTCGAACCACCCCGGCACCGGCAACGAGACGCTGCCCGACGACCGCTACATGCGCACGCTCGATCCGTGGGTCGCGCTCGGTACCGCCGCGTCCGTGACCTCGCGGATCCGGCTCGGCACCTCGGTGGCACTGCCGCTCGAGCACGACCCCATCACCCTCGCCAAGACCATCGCGTCGCTCGACCACCTGTCCGGCGGTCGGGTCACGTTCGGCGTCGGATTCGGCTGGAACGCCGAGGAACTCGCCGACCACGGCGTCGACCCCAAGAAGCGCCGCACCGCGCTCCGCGAGTACCTCGAGGCGATGCAGGCACTGTGGACGCAGGAAGAAGCGTCGTACGACGGGCAATTCGTGAAGTTCGGTCCGAGTTGGGCGTGGCCCAAGCCGATTCAGCAGCCGCGACCGCCGGTGCTCGTCGGCGCGGGCGCGTCGGAGAAGACGTTCGCGTGGATCGCGCGCTCGGCCGACGGCTGGATCACCACGCCGATCGAGCAGGGCATCGAGGACAACGTCACGCTGCTCCGCAAGATCTGGGCAGACGCCGGTCGCGCCGGTCAGCCCGAGATCGTCGTCCTGGCCGGCAGGCCCGACGCCGACAAGCTCGCCCGCTGGCGGGACCTCGGCGTCAGCGAGGCGCTGTTCGGCATGCCTGACGCCGACGAGGAGCAGGTGGTCGGCTACCTGCAGCGGCTGGCGGGCAAGCTCGGCATCGGGTAGCGCGCGTCAGCGCGGCGGCCCCTCCTGCAGCACCAGCGAACCCGATCGCTCCGCGCCGGCGGCGTCGATCCAGCGCAGGCGCACCGGGTCGCCGGGGTGCAGCGCGATCATCCGCAGATTCAGGTCCGCGGACGAGCGGATCGGGACGCCGTCGAACTCGACGATCACGTCCCCGCGGACGAGCCCGACGCCCTCGGCGGGGCTGCGGTAGCCGACGACGGTCACCTCCGCCCCGGACTGCGTCCCGGTCCGCTGGTCGCGGTGATCGCGCACGCTCACCCCGAGAAGCGGCGTCGGCCCGATGTGCACGGTGTCCGACGCGCGTCCCGACAGCACCTGCTCCACCAGGTCCATCGCCGCGTCGATGGGGATCGCGTACGACTTGGGTGCGGGTTCGGGCCGCGCCCCCGGCTGGACGGCGTTGCCGGCGCTGTTGACCCCGACGACGTCGCCGAACGCGTTCACCAGCGGGCCTCCGGAGTCGCCCGGCCGGACGTTCGCGTCCACCTCGATGAGCCCCGACAGCTCGTTGCGGGAGCCGTCGACGGAATTGCGGGTCATGACGGTCATCCCGACCCGGGTCACCGCCCCCGGTGCCGACACCGGCACCCCGCCGCCGTCGGCGTTGCCGACGGCGGTGACGGCGTCGCCGATCCGCACCGACTCCGACGATCCCAGCCGGGCCGGCGGCAGGTCCGCGGCGCCCGGCAACCGCAGCACCGCGAGGTCGCGCGAGCTGTCGTAGCCGACGACCTCGACGGCGTACGCGGACCGGTCGCGCATGCTGGTCGCCGCGATCTCCGTGCCGCCGTCGACGACGTGGTGGTTGGTCAGCACGATCGTGTCCGATCCGCGGGGGGCGCGGGGGCCCAGCACGATCCCGGTGCCCGCCGTCGTGCCCAGCCCGGAGCGCGTGGTGAGCGTCACGATCGTCGGGACGATGCGGGTGGAGAGTTCGTCGGGCGCCAGCGGAGTGGGCGGCGGAGGCGGTGGGGGAGCCGGTGCGACGACCGTTGTCGGCGCCGGGGCGCCGAGTGTGCCGTGTTGGAGGGGAACCGACACGAGCGCGAGGCCCGCGGCCGCCAGCACTGCGATCGCAGCGCTCGCGCGGCGGATCCCCCGGGCGCTCATCGGCTCAGTCGATTCCCTCCTGATAGACGGGCAGCAGGCCCGCGTCGAGTGCCTGCCGGAGGGTCGGGGCGGCGAGGTCCTTGTCCGACAGCGTCCACTGCAGCGGGGTGCCGTCGCGTCCGACGACGGGCCAGTCGATGCCGATCCCCGGATCGAGCGGGCTCACCTCGTGCTCGCGGTCGGGGTTGTAGCCCGTCGAGCACAGGTACATCACCGTCGAGCCGTCTTCGAGGGAGAGGAACGCGTGGCCCAGGCCCTCGGGGACGAAGATCGCGCGGCGGTCGACGTCGTCGAGCAGCACCGAGTCCCACTGCCCGAACGTCGGCGACCCGGCGCGCAGGTCGACGACGACGTCGAGCACCGCGCCCTTGGCGCAGGTCACGTACTTGGCCTGCCCGGGCGGGACGTCGGCGAAGTGGATGCCGCGCAGCACGCCGGCCGCGGAGACCGAACAGTTGGCCTGCTGCAGATCCAGTGTGCGGCCGACGGCGTCGGAGAAGCCGGGCTCCTTGAACCACTCCAGGAACACCCCGCGGTGATCGCCGAACTGGCGGGGCGTGATCTCCCACGCGCCCGGCACCTTCAACTCCCGATAGTCCATGGTCACCATTCTCTGCCGCGCTCGAGCAGCCCCAGCAGATACGTGCCGTAGCCGGACTTGATCAGGGGCTGCGCCCGCTCGCGCAACTCGTCGTCGGTGATGAACCCGCGCCGCCACGCGACCTCCTCGGGCACACCGATCTTGAGGCCCTGCCGCTGTTCGATGGTGCGCACGTAGTTCGACGCATCGAGCAGCGAGTCGAACGTGCCGGTGTCCAGCCACGCGGTGCCCCGCGGCAGCACCTCCACCTGGAGCCGTCCGGCCTCGAGGTAGGTGCGATTGACGTCGGTGATCTCGTACTCGCCGCGCGCCGACGGCTTCAGATCGCGGGCGATGGAGACGACGTCGTTGTCGTAGAAGTACAGCCCCGGGACCGCGTAGTTCGACCGCGGCGCCGTCGGCTTCTCCTCCAGGGAGATCGCGGTGCCCGCGTCGTCGAACTCGATGACGCCGTACGCGCCCGGATCGGACACCCAGTACCCGAACACTGCGCCGCCCTTGACGTCGTGGAAGCGGGTGAGCGTGGTGCCCAGGCCGGGACCGTAGAAGACGTTGTCGCCCAACACCAGGGCCACCGAGTCCGAGCGGATGTGCTCGGCGCCCAACACGAACGCCTGCGCGAGACCGTTCGGTTCGTGCTGCACCTGGTAGCTCAGCGAGATGCCGAACCGGGAGCCGTCGCCCAGCAGATTCCGGAACTGGTCGGCGTCGGCCGGCGTCGTGATGATCAGGATGTCGCGGATCCCGGCGAGCATCAGCGTCGACAGCGGGTAGTAGATCATCGGCTTGTCGTAGACCGGCACCAGCTGCTTGCTCACGCCCAGCGTGATCGGGTGCAGCCGGCTGCCCGTGCCACCGGCCAGAATGATTCCGCGCATGTAGTGCAGTGTTTCACGTGGGACGGCGGGATTTCGGGGGAGTGGGTGGACCCGTCCGATCCGCGTCCGGATTCGTGAAAGTCAGCAGTATGCGCCGGCAGGCCGCGGCTCGGATATCCCCCGAGCGTGGGATGGTTCCCGGCCTGGTCCCGGGCCCACACTGACGGTAATCACACGTCATGCGGCACGGGACGCACAGGAATCGTGGTCGGGTGCCGAATCGCCGCACGCCGGACAGGTGGGCGCCGAGCGCTCTGCGCGGCGTGTGAGGCCCGACACCTGAGTGAGAGGGGCCGCATCATGCGACACCATCGAGTGCTCCGCTCCGTGAGTCTGGTGCTGGCGGCGTGCGTGACCATGGTCGGGTGCAGCGCCGCAGCGGCCGGGCCGCAGGACAGTCGCACGTATTTCAGTGCCTCCGAGCGAGTCGGCGACGGGTCGGTGCGGACGTACACCACCGTGGACACGAACGGTGAACCGGCCGCGGTCGGTATCCGGATGTCGGCGACCGCACTGGACGGGCTGCCCAACAGCGGTGCGACGTTCATGCTGGACCTGCCCGAGCAGGCATCGGCGACGGTGTTCGACCACGTCATGCTCAATTGGAACCCGCACGGGCACGAACCGGAAATCCTGTTCGGCAAACCGCATTTCGACATGCACTTCTACATCAGCGACATGGCGGCTGTGCATGGGATCGATCCCAACGTACCCGGTTATGCGGACCGGGCCGCTCGTTTCCCGGATGCCGAGTACATCCCGCGAGACTACGTCGCCCCGCCCGGGCCGCTGGCATCCGAATTGGCGGTTCCCCACATGGGGGTGCATTGGTTGGACGCGACCGCCGGCATGATCCCGGGCGTCTACGACTTCACGCAGACATTCATCAACGGGTCCTGGGATGGGGACTACACCTTCATGGAACCGATGATGACCCGGGCGTGGCTGCTGGCGAGACCGTCGATTCGTGAACCCGTCAAGCAGCCGCAGGCCTACCAGCACACCGCCTTCTATCCCACCGTTTACAGTGTCCGATTCGATGGCGCGACAGGCGAATACGACGTCGCCCTCGGGGAGATGGTGCTGCGTCAGCAGTCCTGAAACACAATCTCGAGCACGTGAAGGGTGCTCCTCGAAACGGAGGTGACGTCATGGCACCCGACCCGACCGGTCCGGCTGACACGCGGATGATGGCGATCTTGCACGACGCGTTGCGCCGCGACCTGACCCGCACCCGCGCCGTCCTCACCTCACCGATTCCGCCCGACGAATCGCAGCGGGTGGCCCTCGCCGACCACCTGATCTGGATGATGGGGTACCTGCGCTTCCACCACGTCACCGAGGACGAGTCCCTGTGGCCGTTGATCCGCCGGCTGAACCCGGCCGCCGGTGCGCTGCTGGATCGGATGGACGCCGACCACGCCCGGATCTCACCGGAGATCGACCACCTCTGCGCTGCCGCCGGAACCTACCGCGCCGTCGAGTCCCTCGGGACTCGTCGACTGGTGGTTGCGGCGCTCGATCAGCTCGAGGCGGTGCTGCTGCCGCACCTGCGCAGTGAGGAGGACGAGATGATGCCGGTCGTCTCGCGCACCATCACCCGCCGGCAGTGGGACGACTGGGGACGCGACATCGTCAGAAACAAGCCCAAACTCGAGTTGGCGCGGGAGGTGCCCTGGGTCGTCGACGGCCTGGACGACGAACGGTATCGGGTGGCCACCGGAGTCCTGCCCCCGTTCGCTCGATTCATCATGCTGCATGCATTCGCCGGCCGGTACCGGCGGGCCAGTCTCACTCGATGGGGCAGCGATGCCGAGGTGACACCCCGCCGGTCGCGCCCCGGTGCACACCGTCCGTCCTGAGCGGCGCAACCGCTCCGAAATCTGGAGGAACAGCATGGACACCGCAACCGGACACCCGGTTCAGCGCGGCACTCGGGTCGTCGACGCCGTGGTCGACGCGGTCGCCGACCTGGGGGTGCGCCACATCTTCGGGGTCGACGGCGCCAACATCGAGGACCTCTACGACGCGCTGTTCGCCACCGACCGCCGCGTGCAGGGGGTGGTGGCCAAGCACGAGTTCGCCGCGGCGACCATGGCCGACGGCTACGCCCGCACAACTGGCGGCCTGGGTGTGGTGGCTGCGACATCCGGTGGCGGCGCAATGAACCTGGTGGCCGGGCTCGCCGAGTCCTACACGTCCCGCGTGCCGGTGCTGGCCCTGGTCGGGCAACCACCGACCAGGCTCGAGGGCACCGGCGTGTTTCAGGACTCGAGTGGCAAGGCCGGAACGATCGACGCGGTTTGGCTGTTCACCGAGATCTCCCGCTACTGCGCCCGAGTACAGAGCCCCGACGACCTCGCCGGTCACCTGGAGCGGGCGGCCGCCGCGGCGTGGTCGGGTGGGCCTGCAGTACTGCTGCTCCCCAAGGACATTCAGCAGTCCGCGGTCGGCGGGGCGGTCACCTTCCGTCCGCCGCCCCGACGATCCGGGCACGACCTGGTCGGCCTCGCACGGATCCTGGATCTGCTCGCGGCGGCCCGGCGGACCGGGAAGATCGTGCTCATCGCCGGCGACCAGGTGGCGCGCGACGATGCCCGGCAGCAATTGGATGCCTTCGCCGCCGCGGTGGACGCTGCCGTCGGGGTCGCCCCGGACGCCAAGGACGTCTACGCGGCCGACCAGCACGGGTTCTGTGGCGTCGCCGGAACCATGGGGCACACCGAGCTGATCGAGGCGGTGCGGCACAGCGCGCTGTGCCTGTTGGTCGGCACCCGACTGCCCGCCACCGCGCGCGCCGGCCTGGACGCCGCCGCCGCGGCCGTGCCGGTCGCCAGCCTCGGTGCCGAATCGCCGTATCTGCCCACCGTGCACGCGACCAGCCTCGACCTGCGTGAGGCGTTGACCGAACTCGCCGAGGTCTTTTCAGCGAGGCGCACACGCGCCGATGTCACTCGCGGCGGCTCGACTCCGCTACAGGTCCCGGCATCCGTCGGCCCCGGAATGCGCTACCGGGAGGCCGTCGAGACGATCGCGGCGATGCTGCCCGCCGGATCCGACATCTTCGCCGACGCCGGCAACACCGGCGCCGCGGTGGTGCATCACCTGCCGGTTTCCCGGGGCAGCCGGTTCGTCGTCGCACTCGGCATGGGTGGCATGGGCTACAGTTTCGGCGCCGCGATCGGTGCCGGATTCGCTCGGCACCGAAGGACTTTCGTCATCGCCGGCGACGGCGCCTTCTTCATGCACGGCTTGGAGGTCCACACCGCGATCGAGTATCACCTCCCGATCACCTTCGTGGTGTTCAACAACAACGCCCACGCCATGTGCGTCACGCGCGAGCAGCTGTTCTACGGGGATCGATACAGCTTCAACCGGTTCCGGCCGTCCCGGATCGCTGAGGGCATCGCCGCGATGTTCCCTTCGATGCCCTCGTATCCAGCCCGTACCTGCGACCAACTCTTCGACGCCCTCGAGGCCGCGTCCGTGACCAGTGGTCCGGCCTTCATCGTCGTCGACTGCGACCCTGACGAAGTCCCGCCGTTCCTGCCCTTCCTGGAGCGCGCCCTCCACACAGCCCGAGGAGGAACACCATGACCACCGTTCTGCCCGCCCTCAGTGACATTCCGGGTGGTGTGATCCCCGGCGTGCTGCGAATCGAGAACTCGGACCGGGAGGCGACCGTCCCGATCATTCTGGACATGCTCCGGTCGGTGTACCCCCACCAGCAGGTCTTCGGCGAGTACTGCACCGTCAACGGTTACATCGCCGCACCACCCGGCGACGTGTACCGATACCTGTCGGACACCCGCAGCCTCGAGGAATGGACCTACAGCCTCAGGGGGTTCGCCCCTACCGATCAACCCGGACTGTGGTCGGCCCACGACCAACTCGGCGGCAACACCACCATCTACGCCCGCACCGTCCCGAATCCCGACGCGATGACCGTCGACTACCACTGTGCCTGGGACCAGGGTCGGCATCTGTGGATGATCTACCTGCTCCGGGTGGTCGACGCGCAGACGGTGTTCGACAAGCCCGGATCGGTGGTGCTGTGGACGAACTGCCACCACCCGTTCTACGACCGCAACCCCTATCCGGAGACAGCTCCCCCGGACCGCAAGCCCTGGGTGGGGGACTTCTGGGACATGTTCGCTGCCGGCCACCGACTCGAACTGGACAATCTCACCGCACTCTGCGAATACCGGGCCCGACACGGCCTTCCGATCACACCCGAATGGATGGGGTGAGCGTCGCATGAACGCCGTCAGCCTGCTCGACGTCGCCAGCTACCTGCCCGGCGACCCGGTCGGCACGGAATACTTCACCAGGTACGCACGCTCGGACCGGATGGCGCGGAACGTCATGTTCCGCGCACCCACCCACCGCCATCATGTGGCTGCCGACGAATCCGCCGTCGACATGGCCGACCGCGCCATCGCACCGCTGATCGAGCGCCACGGCACCACAACCATCGCGGACATCGACGTCCTGATCACTCACACCCAACTGCCGGACCTGCCTGCGCTCGGCTGCGGCGCCGACCTGGCACGCCGACTGGACATGGGCCCCGAGGTGATCCTCGACATCCACAACGGCGGCTGCGCCGCGTTCATCCACATGCTCGAACTCGCCCGAACGATCCTGTCCACCGGCACTGCGCGCACGGCATTGATCGTCACGACGCAGAACAGTGCCGGCCAGATCTTCACCCAGCCCGACGTCCGTATGCTGGCGCAGGCCGCGGTTCCCGGCGATGGCTGCGGAGTCGCGCTCCTCGGCATCTCGGACCGCGCGCCCATCCTCGGCGTCGAGACCTGCCACCACCCCGAGTTCGCGGGGGATGTGGCGGCCGAGAGCGACCCACCTCGCAAGTACTGGGCACCCGGCACCGGGCAACTGCGAATCGCCTTCACCCCCTCGAAGGTTGCCACGGTCTTCACCCGCGGAAACCGACTCGTCCCCGAGGTGGCAGCCGCGGTGTGCGAGCGCATCGGCGTGACGTCCGCCGACATCGGCACGTTCGTCACCAACCAACCCAACCGGCTGTTCCTGCGGAACTGGCGTGACGCTCTCGAACTCGCGCCCGAACAGTACCCGGACACGTTCGACGAGTGCGGAAACCTTTTCGGTGCCGCCATCCCGGTCACCCTCGACGTCGAGAACCGGGCCGGCCGGATCCCGAACGGATCGCTGGTGCTGCTCGCCGGATTCGCACACGCCGGTGATTTCGCAGCCGCCGCCGCGATCCGGTGGGGCGCCCAACCCGGGGAGACGATGACCGGCCACGAATAGCGTGCTCGTGCATGGCGTCACCAGATCCGCCGAACCACACAGCATCAGCGTGGGAACCGCGGACAGGGGCGGGTACCCGTCCAGGACTCGTCATAGGCCAGGAACGAGTTCAGCGAGCCGACCATCGTCACGACCGGGGTCCGGTCGTGCATCGCGATTGCTCGTGCGAGAACTCGGCGGGTGACCCCTCGGTCACCGAATTCGATACGACCGATGACCGGTGCGAACGCCCTGCAGCACAGTCTCTTCACTCGCTCCATGGGTGTCGGCGCCAGCAGGCGATCATCATCCCTCGTTCCGGGGAGAAGGCATCGTCGTTGCCGACGTCGGTGATCAGTGGTCGGTCAGCGTCAGGATCCGGTGCGCAGCGGCCGACGCCCCATCGGTGGCTCGGATTCGGGCGCCGAGTGCGGCGGCTCCGGTCCGGTAGCTCTCTGCCAACAGGAGTTCTTCGAGGGCGCCGCGAATCCGACTGGGGTGCGCCTTCTTCGGGAGCACTTTTCCGGCCCCCGCCGCGACCACCGTCCTGCCGATCGTCGGTTGATCGGTCAGCCGAGACATCGGCAGGATCAGCATCGGCAGGCTGTGCGCAAGGGCGCGGAACGTGGTGCCGTGCCCGCCGTGACCGATCACCGCGGAGCATGTCGGCATCAGTTCGTCGTGCGGAATGTACTGGTGGACGGTGGCATTGGCAGGTGCGTGCAGATCTGCCGGATCGACGGCGGGACCCGTCGTCACCATCAGCTCGATGTCCAGGCCATCGACGGCGTCGAGAATGTACTGCAAGGCCCGGCGTTGGCCCGGGAAGCCTCCGGTGCTGAGGCTGGCCAGCACCCGTGGCGGCACATGGTCCACCGCCGGCCCTTTCGCATCGTGCACCGCGCCGGTCCACACCAGGCGGCCGTCATGGGGCCGTCTGCCTGCCGGGTCGAGCTCGGGGTCCGAGCACACCAGTTCCAGGTCGGCCTGCCGCCAGAGTCGATGCGGTTCCAGCCCTTTCAGCCGGCCACCGATCCCGAAGGGGCTGCGTCCGATCATCTCGTCCAGGCACCCGAAGAACGTGGGGAACAGGGCGGCGTGACGCAGTCCCTCCCGCGCCGCCGCGTCGAGCGCGTTGAACAGCATGCAGTCGATCACCACGACGTCGGCCGGATCCTCGCGCATCTCGTCGACCATGTCCTGCCCCAGAACTGGATTCGTCATCACGGCGAGCATCCGGGTGACAAGCCTCCACGTGCCGTGGATGTCGTGCGGAGTCCACGGAGGCGAGTTCCGGTAGGCCCGGAATTCGAGTCCGGCGCGCTCGACGGTGAGGCGCAGCGCCGCGTGAGCGAGGACGCGAACGCGGTTTCCGCGGCGCAGGAGCTCTCGCCCTATCCTCAACGTGAGGGGCACGTTTCCGCCGCCGTCGGCCGTGACGATCAGGATGTCTGGCATGGCATCGATGTCATCGGTCGACTCGGTTGCCTGCGCCGGCGAACCAGCCGTCCGGCCCGACCGGAGAGTCGTACCGCGGCAGGTAATGGGTGAAGAACAACTGTGCGACGAGTTCCTGGCGGCTGTTGACCCCGACCTTCGCATAGATGCTCTTCAGATGGTCCTGCACCGTGTACGGGCTGACGAACAACTGATGCGCGACCTCGACCCGCGTCTGACCGGCGAGGATGTGCTCGAGCACCTCCGCCTCCCGGGTCGTCAGGCCGTGCAGGGCGGCCAGCAGCGAGACGATCTCCGCGGGTCCTGCCGGTTCCAGGGTGACGACCACCCGCCCCGCTGTGCCGTGGCCGTCGAGCTTCCCGGCCCGGATGGCGACCCATTCCCCGTCGATCGTTCGGGCCCGCGTGACGGCGGCCGCGGCGCCCGAGTGTCGCAAGCGCTCCGCCGCGAACACGGCGGGAACCATCCGGGATCCGCTCTCGTCACCGATCCGGTCCAGGTACGCCACCGCCGGTGCCGTCGCCGACTCCACCTCGTCGTCGGGCCCGACGATCACCACGGACGGACCGCTCGGTGCCTCCGCCGGCATCCGAGGTGCCTGCCGGAGCAGCGACAGGCGAAGGCCTTCGCCGATCGCGCGAGTGGCGCCGGCGAGAAGCCGTACCTCCGCGCTGCTGAACCGCCGTCCGGGCCCCCGCATCACCGTCCCGCCACCCCAGCAGCGCTTGTCGCGCCCGCGAACGACGAACCGCATCTCGTCGTCCATTCCGTTCGGTTCCAGGATCGCGGTGTAAGGCGGCGTGCCCCGGATATCCCCGTCGATGGCATCGCGTATCCGCTCGACCCCGACAGGGTTGCGGGCCGTCTTGCCGATAGCATTCCCGTACGGCGGCGGGCCGTGTTCCACGCGGGCGGCAGTTTCGATGGCTTGTGTCGGTACGGAGGCGACGCCGACCGTCGTCTGCGACGTCGGTAGCAGTGTCGCCGGATCGACCATCACCATGAGGCCGATGTCGTAGGGGATTCGGGCGCGGATCGCGTCGAGAACTGCGTGCCGGAACTCGATACTGTCGGCGGATCCGAGCGCCGCGTCGAACACACTCGAGCGGAGCCGTTCGACCTTCCGCACGGTCATGTTCCCCAGTATGCGCTGGCCGAAACCACGCGCGATACCCCCTCGCGCCGAACACCGACCACGCACGAACCTCGCGTACCGGGCGTCGGCGGGTTCGATTTCCGGCTGTGCGGTCTGGTGGGCGACGCGCACGGCGTTAAGATCATGAAGGGTCTACCACGACTGCATGACGATCGAGCGGCGCTGTGTCGGGCGAAGGTACGAGCAATGCGGTGGGTACGAGCAAACATTCATAGGCTTCGACCGTGGAGCGGTTCGCCTCGTCGGTTCCGATGACTTCGCAGATCGTCCTGAGGGAGAAGCTTCGACGCCCGTCGGTGCACGGGCTGATCCGCCGCCGTCTGGTGGACCCCCTCTGCACGCTGCCCTCGGGCTCGCTCGGCCTGGTGGTCGCCCCAGCCGGCGCCGGAAAGACTACGCTCCTCGCGTGGGTGGCGGACCGCAGCGAAGTCCCGGTCGGGTGGTACCGGACGGCGTCCGACGATCGCTCGGAGGCCGGTCTCGTCGCCCACCTCGCGCACACCTTGATGCCGGTGACCAGGGTCGAGGCCGCCGAAGTGGAGACGATGGCCGACCTGCTCGGCCGCCTCGACGGATGGCGTGGGTCCGGTGCGCTGCTCATCCTCGACGACATCCACGAGATCGAGGACAGCGAGGCATCCGCGTCGTTGGCCCGCTTCGTCGCGTTGCGCCCACGACGTCTGCGGGTGCTCATGGGCAGCCGCCGGGCTCCCGACCTGAACGTGCCCCGACTCCGTGTCTCCGGGGCGGTTCACGAGATCGACGGTGACGATCTGCGGTTCCGCCACTGGGAGGTCGAGGAACTGTTCGCGAAGATCTTCCAGGAGCCGATCGCGCCCAAATCCGCGGCCGCCCTGACTCGCCGCACCGGGGGGTGGGCGGCCGGGCTGGCCCTGTTCCGGCTGGCCACTGCGGGCCGGACGCCCGCCGGGCGCGAGCACGCCGTCGAGGAGCTGGGCGGGCGGTCCAAGCTGATCCGGTCGTACCTGACCCGCAACGTCCTCGCCGAACTCCCGGAGAAGACGCGGCGGTTCATGCTCACGACGGCGACGCTGGGGCGGTTGACCGGCCCACTGTGCGACGGCCTGCTGGGGGAGACCGGGAGCGGCCGGGTGCTCGATCTGCTCGAGCGACGACAGCTGTTCACCACCTGCGACGACGACGGGTCGACCTACCGCTACCACGAGGTGCTCCGCACCCACCTCGAGTCGGAACTGGTCGAAGAGTACGGGATCGCGCAGGCCAGGGCCTGGTATGCGCGGAGTGCCGGGCTGCTCGAGGCCGCGCAGCACCATCGGGACGCGGCGATCGCGCACGCGAAGGCCGGGAACTGGGTGGCGGTCGGTCGGCTGGTGCACGAATCCTCCGAGGTCGCCTCGGCGCTCGGCGATCTCCCGTTTCCTCCGCACATGTTGCGCGAGGATCCCTGGCTGGCGATGGCCGAGGCCCGACGCCTCGGCAGGACGGGTGCGCTCGCCGAGGCGGGCAAGGCATATCGGCGGGCCCAGGACCTCTGCGACGATCCCGAGTACCAGACCGTCTGCCGCCGCGAACGGGCTCTCGTCGAGTTGTGGCGACCGGGCGGCGGGGGCGTGCGCACGGGCGGACCCGAGCACTGGAGTGCGCCTGTGCGGTCGGCGCTGCGGACGACCCCGTCGGCCGCTCAGGGCGGTTCCCGGCCCGCGGGCCCGCATGCCCGTTTGATCGAGGGTCTGGTCGCGGTGTCGATGGGCGATCTGGTCGGTGCGCGGAAGCCGTTGGCGGAGTCGGCCGAACAGGAATCCGATCCGGTCGCGAGCCTGTTCGCCAGGTTGGCGGGATCCGTCGTCGATGTCGTGTTCGGGGCGCCCGGCGACCCGACCGATCGGCTCGGCGAAATCTCCTTGGATGCGGAGCTTGCGGGCTTCCCGTGGCTTGCCCGGCTGAGTCGAGGGTGCCACGAGGCCGCGCTCGCCGTCTCGGCGCGCTGGCGGCTCGCAGCCTGCGACGAGTTGGTTCGGGAGTGCGTCCACTCCGGCGACCGCTGGGGAGCCGCGATCCTCCGAATGTCGACCGCCCTCGTTCGGTCCAGGCATCGGGACGAACAGGCGCACAACGATTTCACGGATGCCGGCGAGCTGTTCGCGAAGGCGGGCGCCGAGGTGGGGGAAGTGTGGGCCCAGGTGTTCGCGTGTCTGGAAGCGCGCGAGCTGGAAGGCCACGCGGGGGCGCTCGCGCAGTTGGCCGGGCGCTGCCGCGCGCTCCGGGTGCGCGGTGCACACGCGGTGGCGACTCTCGCGCGGGAGCGGGTGGGTCAGGGGGCCGGGGCCGTCCCGACCTCGGCGGAAGTGGATGCACGCCGCACCCTGGAGGTGCTCGGGCTGGCGGAACTGCTCGGGGAGGCGCCGAGGTCTGCGCGGGCCGGCACCCCGACTCCGTTTCGGGTTGCCGTCCGCTGCTTCGGCGGGTTCGGCTTCGAGGTAGGTGGGCGGCCCGTCGATACGTCCCGAATACGTCCGAAAGCCGCTGCGCTCCTGCGTATTCTCGCGCTCCATTCCGGACGGCACGTGCACCGCGAAGTGCTCGAGGAGGCGTTGTGGCCAGGGGTGGAGCACGACGTCGCGTGCCATCGCCTGCAGGTGGCGGTCTCGAGCATCCGCTCGCTCCTCGGGGGCACCGGAGTGGGCATTCGTCGTCGCGGTGAGGCCTACGGATTGCAGTTGCCGAGGGGAACCGTCAGCGACGTGTGTGCATTCGAGGAGGTCCTCGCCGGCGCTTCGGGTATCGGGCCGGACGGGATCGCCGATCGGGTGCGCATGCGGCGCGAGGCCCTCGATCTCTATCGGGGCGATCTGCTGCCCGAGGACGGCCCAGCCGAGTTCGTCACGGAGAACCGGGATCGGTTGCGCCGGGCGGCGGCGGAAGCGGCCACCGCGCTCGCGGAGGACTGCCGGGCCCTCGGTGACGGTGACGATGCGCGGGAGGCGGCGCGAATGTCCGTCCGGCTCAATCCTTACCAGGACCGTCCGTGGGAACTCCTCATCGCGCTCGACGAGGCCGCCGGCGACCGGTGTGCTGCGGACCAGACCCGACGCGACTACTCGCGGGCGCGTGCCGAGGTCGCGGGAGGGGCCGTCACGAATCCGGGCCGACGATCTCCACCCGGTGCGGCACGTGCGCCGGAGTGACGGCCGCGACCAGGGCATCCAAGCGGGCGACGTCCACGTGCGCCGGATCGGTGGCGGTGACGCGCACCGTGACCCCGACCTGGGTCGGCAGCTCCGGTGTCGACGACGGTCGGTCCGACCACGACGCGCCCCCCGGTTCCACCACCTCGACGTCGACCCCGAAGGCCGCGGCCACGGCGTCCCGTACACCCGTCGCGGTGCCGCGCCATCGGAGCAACTCGGCCCCCGCCCGCACCAGTTCGCGCTTGCGCGTGGGCGACTCGTCGGTGCCGAGCGCGAGCCCGAGCCACCCGGCGAGCCAGTCGAGCGCGTCGGTCGGCGTGGTGGTGGGGTCGAGGTATGCATGGTAGGAGTCGAGGACGAGGAAGGCCGGAGCCAGCAGTCGGTCCGCCACCTCGCAGATGCCCTGCACGTAGTGGTCGTCGAGGTACAACGCCGGCAGTGTCGCCCCGAGCGGTCGGGGAGTGCCCAGTCGGTCCACCGTCCCGCGCATCACTGCACCAGGACCGAGTGTCGGTAGGAGCAGATCAATCCGTTGTCGGGCACCAGGATCCGATCGGTCGCGTCACCGCGCTGGCCGGTGTGCGGATCGGTGGGGAACATGTGCACCGTGATCTCACCGGCCATGTCCACGCCGGGAACCGATGCCAGCAGTGAGTTCACCTCGTGCACCCGCAGGCTGCGGCCGAACGGCCACCCCGTGCCGCCCTGCCCGCCGCGCAGTGGGTGCAGCAGACCGCACAGCCGGCGTGAGACGTCCGCCTTGACGCTGGCTTCGTCGCTGCCGGTCAGGGCGGTGAGCCCGACCGCCACGGTCACCCCGATGTACTCGGGGGGTTCGACGATCACCCGGGTTCCGATCAACCGGCGCCGGTCGAGGAACTTCGCGATGTGTCGCAGCGTCTCCGGCAGCGGTGCCAGGTCCGTGATGCGGACGCGGCCGGCCTCGTCGTCCGCGACGTGGGGGACGACCAGCACCCGGACGAGACCGGATTCCTCACCGAGACAGTGCACGCGCGCGATCTCGGGGGCGGCCTCCCGCGTGAGTTGCTCGAAGTCCTCCGTCGTGACGGCGCGGCCCCTGGACCGCAGCACCACCGGTCCGCGCGCCTTCAACTCCTCGACGGTCTCGGCCTGGGCGCCGCCGACGGCCGCGATCCGGTTCTCCACCCGGGCGACGTAGGGAACCGAGGTCTTGAGCACCCGTATCTGGCCCACGCCGATGTTCCCGCGGGTGCCACCGCCGACCCGGTACGAGTGCAACTGCAGCACGGCGCCTTTGGGTGGTGCGGCGCCGTAGTTGCGCACCGATCCGTCCGCTTCGCGAACGGCGGGTCCGAAGGCGATCTCCCCGGACACCGCGTCGACGTGGAACACCGGGCTTTCCGGACCGGACTCGGCGAAGTCGTCGACCGCGGTCCACTCGGACACCGCGCCGTCGGCGGCCGTCGCGGTGAGCGTCCCCGGCTCGGCGCCGGGCACGACCGGGCCGAGGCGGAGCGGAAAACGCTGCGCAGCACTGCCGTCGGACACCCCGAGCACCTCGTCGCGGATCGCGCGGGCGTGGGCGATGGGGGCGGTTCCGCCCACCGTCATCGCGGCGATCGCATCGACATGCGGTGAGCGCGAGTACATCGGCTGGTCGGGGAGCGGCGCGACCACCCGGCACCGGACCCAGCCCGCGCGCTGTCCCGCGACCACGGACGCGGAATGGTCGGAGGGTAGATGGAGCACGACATCACCCGGCTTGTTGAACCCGCCGGTCTCATCGCGATCCACCTCGCAGCCCACCCAGCCGTGGGGTGTCCAGGCCTCCCACACGAGCGGCGGGCGCAGGGGATCCACGCCGACGCCAGACACCCGGCACTCGAGTCGCAGCAGCACCGCGCACGAGGGCACCGCCGACGACAGTCCGATCAGGAGGCAATCCCCGGCCGCGGGCCGCGACCCGAAGCAGTCGAATCCGCCGCGATCGAGGTCGACGGTGCGGTCGACCGGATCGGCGTCGCCCGCCGAGACGGCGACCCGATTGCGGGTGCAGGGCACGATGTCGAGGCCGGTGAGGGTGGCGAACACCACGGGTTCCTGCAGGTCCGTGCGATCGGTGCTGACCTCCGCCTCCGCGCGCACCGTCACCGTCTGCGGTTGCGGCGCCGACAGCCAGAACGTCGCCTGGGCCCGGGCCGCCGACGCGGGCCGCAACTCCAGGCCGATCAGATCCAGGAACTTGAGATAGTGGCGGTCGGGTACCCGGTTGAGGCGGTAGATCAGCTGGTCCAGCATGGCGGCGAACGCCTCGATGAGCGTGATGCCGGGGTCGGACAGATTGTGGTCGGACCATTCCGGGAACCGGGACCGCATCAGCCGGCGGCCGTCGTCGACGAGTTCCTGGAATCCGCGGTCGTCGAGGTTCGGGGCGGGGAGCACGGTGGTCACCTGCCTTGCTCGGGTGTCGGGCCGGGCGGGGGTTCGTCGGGAATGACGTAGAACGGGAAGACGAGGTTGCGGGCCTCGTTGCGGCCGTGGATCCGGTAGCCGATGTCGACGAAGAACGCGCCGAGGTCGGACTCGTCGAAGTCGACGTACACGTGTTCGACGTCGATGCGCGGTTCCCACTGTTCGAGCGCCGACCGGACATCGTGCGCGATCGCGGCGGCGGTGGCGGTCGTGGTCGGTGCGAACACATGATCGTGGACCCGACAACCGAATTCGGGTCGCATCGGCCGCTCGCCCGGCGCGGTGCGCAGGATGATCTCGATGGCCTGCTCCACATCGGTTGCGCCGCTGACCAACACGAAGGCTCCGGTGGCGTCGATCTGCACCGGACTGGACCATCCGGAGCCGACGAAGTCCGCGGACATCACGTCAGCCTCCGATAAGTACGGTCAGGGCGCCCATGATGATTGGCGCTCCGCATCCGGAGAGGTCGCCGACCCGGGCCGCCGGTTTCCCGCCGATGAGCACCGTCGGACAGCCGGGCGGGAGCAGCGGAGTCGGTGGATGGACCGCCGGGGGCGGGAACGAACAGATATGGGGCGTACCGACGGTGGCGGCCGGGCGGCCCTCGATCAGTACGGTGAGTTCGCCGGGTGGGCCGATGACACCGGGATGGCCGGTCGGGTCGCCCACCCGTGCCGCTGGTGGCATGTCCGGTCCTCCTCTCCGTGCGAGGTCAGTTCAGCTTGATCGGCAGGCCCTTGACGGTGCAGGGGCCGCCCGCCTGGACGTCCAGGGTGGCGTTGGCGCGCATGGCGACCTGTGCCCCGCGCAGGTCCACGCGGCCCTTCGTGTCGACCGACACCGCCCCGGTGCCACCGGCCACCGTCACCCCGTTGGTCGCCTGCACGGAGACGGTATGGCCCTTCAGCGTGAGCGGCGAGGTCCCGGCGTCGACGGTGACGCCCTTCGCCCCCGCGACCGTCACGGTGCCGTCGCTGTGGACGGTGACGGTGGTTCCCACCGCGTCCAGGTCCAGGAAGCAGGTGCGCTGGGCGGTGCCGATGCTGATGCCCTCGGTGCGTCCCTTCGCGTCGTGCAGGTCGATGCGGTGCCCCAGCCGGGAGACGAACGAGCGCCGGTTGATCTCGCCGGATCCGCTGTCGACGACCGGGATCCCCTCGGTCGGCGGGGTGTCGACCCCGTTGTAGAGACCGCCCAGCACGTAAGGCCGTTCGGTGGTGTCCTGTTCGAAGGCCACCAGGACCTCGTCGCCCACCTCGGGTAGCAGCATCGTCCCGCGAGCCAGGCCCGCGCCGGGTTGGAGGGTGCGTGCCCAGTCGCTGACGTAATCGTCGGACAGCCACGGGAACTTGAGCTTGACGCGGCCACTGTTGGTGGGATCGTTCACATCGGTGACCTGTGCGACGACCACGCCGCGCCCGGCCCCCGCCACGGCATCGCCGCCGACGAGGCCGAGCAGACCGCGGTCGTGTCTGCCGGAGGCGGTGAAGGTCGTGGTGTATCCGGTCGTGGGGTCGTAGCGGTGCCGGGCTGTGGTGAGCCGGAACTTGCCGTCGAACGGTGCTCCCAGGTCTTGCAGGGACACACAGGCGTTGGCGCGCACCTTCGGATTGCCGCGCGCGACGCCCTCGACCTCCGCGAAGGTGCCGCCGATCCGCTCGGCGAGGGCCTGCGCGGCGGAGTCCGCCTCGGGCTGGGTGCGGTGGGCGGGTGCGACGCCGGTGAACGTCGGGTTCCCGACGGCGGCGGCCAGGTCGGCCGGTGTGGTTCCGGGGATCTCCGCGCTGAGGGTTCCGGCGTCGGCGGTCCCGACGATCGGCCGTTTCGTGTTCACGTCCCAGCCCCGCGCCTCGACCCGGGCCACCTGTCCGGCCGCCGTGAGCACGGACCGCAGCCGCACCAGGTCCTCCCCGAACCGCAGCACCAGGGGATTCTTCGCCTTGCCGTCCGGTGCGGTCGAGGCACGTTCGGGCGGGCCGAAGTTGAGCTCGTCGTCACGAACCGTGGTCTCGAAACCGATGTCGCGGCCGAGACGGTCGAGGAACTCCCAGTCCGTCTCCGCGCACTGGGAGATGTGATCGAAGACGGTGGGGGAGGGTGCGATCCGCCCGGGAGCCAGACCCGCGCGGCGTGCGACGGCGGTGGCAGCATCGGAAGCGGTGGCCTGGGTGAAGGATTCGGTGTGACGACCGCGGAAGAGTCGGTGCGCTTGGTCATAACCGCGCAGGATGGTGAATGTGCCGGTGGCCTCGTGTTCGGCCTCGAGTGCCGTGACCTCGCCGGCGACGAGACGTTCCGGCTCGGGGTGGCTGTCGGTGACGACGGTGATCGTCAGCTTCGCGCCTATCGTGACGCCGGTCTTGGAGACCACCGTTCGGTCCGGGTCCCGGAACCGAAGGACGAACGAGTCGGGGACGCGGAGGTTGGTGTCGACGTAGGCGGACACCAGGAGGACGGAGACGTCCTCGGGCACCGGTGAACCGTCGATCGCGATCTGGAACCCGCCGGTCGTCGGCACCGTCACCACATCCTCGTCAGATCGTCACGGGCGGGCAGCATCACCGCGGTCCCGTCCGGTACGCGCATCGGGTCGTCGATCCCGTTGTACGCAGCGATATTCCGCCATAGCGCCGTGTCGCCGTACTCGGCGTGCGCGAGCAGTGGGAGGGAGTCGCCGGCGACCATGGTGTGGGTCGAGCGGGCGGCGACGGACTGGGAGGACGGATTCTGCCCGCCCTTGCCGCCAGGCATCTCCTCGAGGTTGACCGTGCACACCGCGCGGATCGGCACCCCCGAGGACGAGAAGCGGGTGAACTTGGCGCTCACCTGGGTCACGAAGCCGGGGAAGCTCTTCAATCCGCCCCAGGTGAAGATGACCAGTGGTGGAAGGGCTTTCGCGGTACCGCTGGTGTTCTCGGTGGGTACACAGCACTTCATCAGCGCGTCCACCCGGGTGACCACACTGTTGTCCTGCGTCTCCCACGCGTCGAAGAACATCTCGAGGCTGAGCTTGGACGGCTCGGAGCCCAGGAACTCCGGTGGGCCGGCCTTCTTGGCGCCCTTGGTCGGCTTGCTGCCCCACTTCGCCGTCTTCGCGATCGTCACCTCTTTCGGGTTGAACTGGAAGTCGATGCTTCCGAGGTGGCCGCCGGGCTGGCTGCCGCCCGGCGCCTTCCGCGGCTCGTACAGTTCGAGACTCGCATGCACCTGCGCGCCCGTGGCGCCCGGGCGGGCCCCCGGCTTCGTGTCGGCGCCGTCGGAACGGATGGCGACTGCCTCGGTCACGACTTGCTCCTGTCAGTCCCGCGGATCCCGCAGTGGGCGATCTCCAGCGTCTCGGTGGCCACCTTGGGGCTGTCGAGGGTGAGGCTGGGCCCGGTCCACCGCACCGGGACCACCCCGGACAGAGACCACTCGGCGACGACGCTGCCCTCGGTGTTCATCGCCGCGATCTTCGCGGTGGTCGGGGCGAACCCGTTGACGACGTCGTTGACCCAGTTGGACAGCAGGTGGCTGTCCTTGCCGACCGGACGGGAGAGCTTGATGTTGCTGAACTTCACCCGGGTGGGCAACTGCCACACCATCCCGTTGTTGCCGCCCTCTTCCCGCTGCTCGAGCACGATCTCCAAGCCCAGGCCCTCACAGCTGGTGAAGTTGCCCAGCGGGGAGGAGTCGACCGTCACGGAAAAGCACACGCTGACCGCGGGATCGGTGTCGTCCATGGCAATTCCTTTCGTGACGGGTCGTCGGCGTCACCGGTCGGTGAGCAGTCCGGAACGTTCGCGGTCCAACCAGAGTTCAGCCCGTAGCCGGGCGGCGAGCGGCTCGTACAGCTGGCGCGCCAGTTCGTCCAGCGACGGTCCGCCGCCGGCCGGGGGCGCCGGCTCCGACGGCGCCGGCGTGGCTGGGGCGGCGACGGAGGATGGCGCTTCGGCCGCGGCGGGTGGCGTGGCCTCGGGCGGGGTGTCGGGTTCCTCGATTCGTTGGAGCGGGGCCGGGGGCAACGCGGCCGGCCGGGTCGGATCGGCGAGGTGCGGTGGTCGTGAGGGGTTCGGCTGCACCGACCGAGGTGTCGGGGTCGGTTCGGCGGTGACTGCCTCGGGTGAAATGTGCTCCGGCGAGCGGGCCGTCGTGTGGGTGTCGTGCGGGAGCGGGACACGCTGGATCGGCAGCGCTGTCGGGGTGGCGGCCGGACGACCGGGGCCGTCCGCGACGCCGCTGCCGGCCATCGCCGCGAACATCTGCGTGAAGGACACGGGTTCGCCGGTGGCGCCGCCCGATTCGCGGATGGTCGCGGTCGGGTGCGGTCGGGAGTCGGGGGTGGCCGCCCGCGCTACCCGTATCGGGATCCCGGATCGCTGTGCCGTCGGGGCGGTGAGTCCGGACGGGGTTCCGGATGACTGGGCTCCGGCATCGGGCGGCGGGAAGAACCGGGCGACGCGGGCGGCCTGCACGGTCGTGTCAGGCGGTGCGTGGGTGGGGCGGAGGCGTGCGGGTGTGGGGCCGCTGTCGTGCGGGGCGGTGGTGCGGGCGGCGTCTGTCGGTGCCGCGGTCACCCAAGTTGCGAGTGTGGGAGCGGGGTCCGCGCCGGGCTGCGGTTCGGAGTGATCTCGGACAGCGCTGCGCTGCAGTGGAACTGTGCGATCGACGGTGTTCGGCGAGGGGCCGGGGGCGCCGGGGGCAGGCGGGGTCGGCACGGGGCCCCGGCCGGTGATGGGGGTGAATGGTGGTCCTGCAGGGCTGCGGGAGACGCTGGGCACAGAGGGCGTTCCCGCAGGGTCGAGGGAAGTTGTGTCGGCCCTGCTGTTGATCCCGTCGCTGCGGGCGGTGGAGGCTGTGGGACCGGGCGGTCTGCACGAGTCTTGCCCCACCCGGTCGTCCCGGTGGGGTGGGCCGACCTCGTTCGCTACGGCCGCCTCGGTGTGCGGAGGGAGGCGGAGGGCCGCCACGGGCGGCGTCGGCGTCGGCGTCGACGTCGGCGGCCCGGGGCGTGCTGCGGGCGAACCCGCGGCAACCACGGGCCCGGTCGAATCGTCGGGCAGGCGTTGCGCCGGTGCGGAGTGGTTGGCGCGCACCTCCATCGGTTCGGTGCTCTGCCCCGTCGTTCGTTGGAGCGGGATCGACGCCTGCGTGTCGGGGACGGTCGGCGTCCCGAGTTCGTGTCGGCTGGTCGAGGGTGGGAGTGCTGTATCGGTCGACGGGGCCCCTGCCGGTGAGCTTCCGGCAGCAGTTGGTCGTGCCGGTTCCGGGCCCGTCGGCAAAGGCGTCGACTCGTGGGGCATCGGCTGAGGTAGGGAATTGGGCGCCGTTGCGGGTGGCCCAGATTCGGGTGACGCCCGAGTGGGCGTGTCAGGTGGCACGGGCTCGCGTGCTGCCGGTGCAGAAGTGGCCGTCTGTACCGACGGTGCCGGCAGTGCGGACGGTGTGGCGACGGGCTGGACCCAGCCGCGAAGACCGGAAATCGGGCGGACCGGCGTCGGCGTATCCCGCGCGGCGCGAGGTGCGTCCGGCGTGGACGGGGGTGCGACCGGCCCGGGTGGCCCGGTGGCGACCGGCCGGGGGACAGATTCGGCTGTGGTGAACTCGGATCCAGGGACCGCATCGGTCGCCGGACCATCGCTCGGAGTGAGCGGTTCGGGATCCATCACGTCCGTCTGCACCTGCGGGGCATGGCCCGTGTCGGGGACGTCGACCGGTGCGGGGGCGGTCGCCGACGCGTCGGGGTCGATCGCGGTCGCGCGGGACACGGGGAGACATCGTCGCGGTTCCGGGGTCGGCGCGACGGTCATCACCGGCCGGTCGGACGCCCCGGGTCCGGTCGGGGGTCCGGGATCCGTCGTGATGTCCGGTGGTGCAGATCCGAGAATGGCCGCGCCGCTGTGTCTCTGGACGAAGGTTCGCGTCCGGGGGGTCGGTGTTACCGGGCCGGGAGGTTGTCTCGGGGGCGGTTCTCCGGCGAAGAGTCGGCCGAGCGGCCGGGCGAGATCCACGGTGGGGGACAGGGAGCCGGTGACACTCGGATCGGTCGCGACGCTCAGCCCGGCGGTGAAGGAGGCGAATCCCGCACTGGTCGGGATGCGCGAGACGACGGGGGCGAGCGGGCGGAGCCGGTGCCACTGCGGATCCGGGGACCGCACCGGCGCGGGGGCGTCCGCGGGCCGCTGTGTTCGCCACGGCCACCAACGCACCGTTCTCACCTCCCTGCCGTGTCGTCGGCAGTGAGCTGCCGGATGGTCGCCACGTAGCGCAGGCGCTCGTGGTGTTCGAGGTCGAGCAGTTCGTCACGCGACCAGTGGAAGTGCAGGGCGACGTACGAGAGCTCCTCGTAGAGACGGTCGGTCCCGTACGTCACGATTCCCCCAGGCGCCCACCCGAGAGGTCGACGGTGAACTCGTGGCGGCAAGACGGGCAGGCGACACTGGCCAGCGTGTGGCCCTCCTGGTTCACCTGTCGGTACAGGTCCTGCAGGAACGCCAGATCCGAGGCGAACAGCGATTCCACGATGCCCGCGTGGACGTCGTCGATGCCGCCGAGTCGTGTCACCACCCGTGCGATCAACACCACCGTCAGGTAGGTCGGGTTCTCGCGGACCCGGTCGTCGCGTTGCGTGACGAGTTCGTCGCGCGCGGTCGCGAGCCGCATCGTCCCCTCGCGGTGCACGGTGCCGTCGGCGTCGACGTAGCCGCGGGGCAGCACGAACGAGAACTCGGTCTGCAGGCGCTCCCGGGGCGGGTCGGTGGCGGCACCGCGGATGCCGTCGCGGGGGTCGTCCGCTACCGCGGCCGCGTTGGTCCTACGCACCCTCGACCTCGCAGCGCTCGTAGGTGAGGACCAGCTTCTCGGTCAGCACGCTGGTGTCGCCGGCCTTGAGGGAGTTCACCTCGAGGCTCTTGGGCCAGGCGTTGGTCACCTTGTACCGCTTGACGGGGCTGCCCTCGTAGTCGTAGACGACGATCGCGCCGCCCTTGCGGACGTCTCCCATCTTCCCGAGCTGAGAGTCCTTGACCCACTTGTCGAAACTGTTGTCCTCGGTGAGCGGTCGGGTCAGCGTGACCTCGCCGGCCTTCCACCGCCCGGGCAGCTTCTTGACCAGATACTTGCCGTCCGCGGCCGAGTTCGACTTGTACTCGATGACGTCCTGCTCCATCTTCAGGCCGGTGACCTCGGTGATGGACTTGATCTGGATGCCGTCGAACTCCAGCCCGAACGAGTGGCCGACGGAGCTGTCGAATTCGGGAAGGGCCATGGGAGCACCTCACTTTCGATCGATCGGATCATTCGGCGACCAGGCTGGTGCCGCCCGAGAACTGGGAGAGCCGGAAGATGACGAACTCGGCGGGCTTCACCGGGGCGACCCCGATCTGGCAGACCACCTCTCCGGCGTCGATGCCTTCCGCCGGGTTCGTCTCGTCGTCGCACTTGACGAAGAAGGCCTCGTCCGGGGTGGTGCCGAAGAGGGCGCCCCGTCGCCACTCGTTGACCAGGAAGGCTCCGATGGTGCGCCGCAGCTTGGCCCACAGGGCCTGATCGTTCGGTTCGAACACCACCCAGCTGGTGCCACCGAGGATCGACTCCTCCAGGTAGTTGAACAGGCGGCGGATGTTCAGGTAGCGCCAGGCCGGGTCGGAGGAGAGGGTGCGGGCACCCCATACCCGGATTCCGCGTCCCGGGAAGGATCGAATGCAGTTGATGCCCCACGGGTTCAGCAGGTCGTGTTCGTTGCGGGTGATCTGGGTTTCCAGGCTGACCGCGCCGCGGACCACCTCGTTGGCCGGGGCCTTGTGCACACCCCGGGTGTCGTCGTTGCGGCCCCAGATGCCGGCGATGTAGCCCGACGGCGGCAGGTACTCGCCGTCGCCGTTCCCGATCCACGGCCAGTACAGCGCAGCGTATTTCGAGTCGTAGGCGGCCTTGTCGACGCGCCACTCCTTGACCTGTTGGGCGTTCAGGCCGGGCGGTGGGTCGAGGATCGCCATCCGGTCGCCCATCTGCTCGCAGTGCGCGATCATCGACTGCTGCACGGACTGCACGGTGTCGAGGTCGATGGCGCCCTGCTGGTAGGCGGTCATCAGGTCGGGGATGCACACCATGGTGACCTCGTCGACCGCCTCGAGTCCGGAGAACCCGCTGCGGTCGGCGACGTCGCCGACGTAGTCATCGCCCGAGAGTCGGGCCGGGACTTTCGCGGCGGGTGGTGGGGGCGCCTCGAGTGCCGTGGTCATTCCGGGCTTCGTGTCCTCGACGGTCTTGCCGGTGACCGCCTCGAGGCGGATCACCTTGGAGGTCGCGTTGACGACGGTCTGGGCGCCGGTCTTGCCGCGTCCGGCGGTGAGGCCGTTGTGTTCCTCGACCACCTCGCCGCCGCGCCGGACCACGAGCTTGAAGGACCCTTCCGGGGCGTCGCCGTCGGCCGCGACGGCCTCGACGTTGAGGCTGCCGCTCGGCGCGGCAGGATCGAGCGCCATCACCCGGAGGTTGCCGAGAACGCCCTGTGGTGGAGAGCTTTCCACGTTCTTCGGTGTGGGATTGTCGTTCGCCGTGTCGTAGTCGACGCCGATGCGGACGACGTAACACATTCCGCCGCCGTTCTGGAAGTATCCGAACACCGAGCGGGCGAGCGCGGCGCCGTCGACGAATCCGCCGAAGGTACTGGTGAATTGGGTCCAATTGGTAACGAGCGTCGGCTTGTTGAACGGGCCGGCCTCGGTGAGGCCGACGAACGCGGCGACCGCCGTGCCGACGCCCTCGATCGGACGGGAACCGGAGTCGACTTCCTCGACATAGACCCCGGGGGACAGGTAGGTCGGCATGGTTGCCTCCTGGACGCGGGACGCGATGAGGTTGATTCTGCGCGTGCCGTTGCATCCTGAGCAGTTGCCAACGGACGCCTGCCTGGCCATTGATCGGTGCCCCATAGGGCACGGATCAAGGCCGTGAGGTCGAGCTTGTGAAGCTATGTGGCACTGTCGCACTGAGCTATCGTCTGAATTGGGTGCAGTCCGTCGGCCCGTACCAGCTCGCTCCACATGTACCAGCGGCGGCGGTCCATCAGCAGCATTGCGCCCGATCTCGAAATGTATGCGGAGAGTTCTTCGATTGGATCCCCATGGAGAAGGCGCCCCCGCCCGGTTGGTACACCGACCCATCGGATAACGCACGATCCCGTTACTGGGACGGTAGTCAATGGACGGAGCGCACCCACCAATCGCAGCCACCTCCTGCACCGTCCGATATCGACCTGCGCTACGACCGGCTCGGATCTCGGCTGTGCGCGATCGGGCCCGTCGAGCTGACGTACGACCGGCTCGGCAGCCGCCCGCGCAGGGTGGGCGACTGGCGCCTCGAGTACGACAAGTTCGGCAGCCGTCTTCGGCAAATCGAGCGTCTCGAGGTCGAATACGACATGCTGGGAAGCCGCCCATCCAAACTCGGCGCCTGGGATCTGGACTACGACATGCTGGGCAGCCGTCTTCGGCGAATCGGACCGTTCAGCGTGAACTACGACTCGCTTGGCAGTCGGGTGCGGACCATCGGGCCCATGCAGATCCATTACGACTCGCTCGGCAGTCGACCGCGGCGGGTGGAGCTGTCCTCACCTGACGAAGGGCAGCTGTCGGCGGATTGCCTTCTCGCGCTGTTCTTTGTCCTCTACGAACGCGAACGCAGACGCGATGAGGAAGGGCACCGGTAATTCTGACGGGTGAAGGAGCATAGTTGTGTCGACGTCTCCGCTTCCTCCCCCCCGCTACTGGCTCGGTTGGTTCCACGGCTGATCTTGCTCTCCACTACTGAGCGGACGGCCAGTGGACCACGGTGACGTGCACCTTCGGACATTAGCCGCTGCCCAACCGGCGTCGACGGTTCCCCCACTGTCGGCAGAGTGGAACGATGGGGTCGGGTGATGCTGACATGAGTTTGACCCCAATCAAATTCTGGCGGACAGAACGTCTGAGGGAGGCTGGTGATGAGGCGATTCGAAGAGCGAGCTGACCATTCCGAACCGCATGATGTCGAAGCTGCACGGCGATCGCCGGATCGGTCTGTCGCATCCAGCTTGCTTCTGCTGCAGCGGACAGTTGGAAACCGCGCGCTCGGCGTTGAGTTCGCCCGATTCTCGACTCGTGTGCCGCCATTCGCCGGCGATCCGACGGCCTTCGTTCAGCGAGCGTGCTGCCAGGGCTGCGCTGAGGGTAAGGGTTGCGAGGAGTCGGAGCCGGCGCAGGCCCCGATCGTTCAATGAAGTGACAGCGCTCTCGGGTGATCAGAAGTGGAACGGCAACCACCGAAAGGTGAAGCTGGGAACGGTCGATTCGCTGCAGGAGTCGGTACAGGTCGGGCGGTTCTCCGTGTGCGGTCGGGCCGCCGCGCCGCCGTCGTATACGGCGAGGGCGAACTCGATCGCCGGTTCGGGATCATCCCACTTGCCGGTGGTGGCTGCCTCGATCGACTTCCACGCGTACACCAGGGCGATGATCATCGCGTGCCCTATTTCTTTCGGAGTGTATGGACCACACAGTCTCAAGATCATCCCGAGCGTACTGTAATTGACAGTGCCTGCGAGGTTGCATCTTCCGCCCACCCGCACGGAATTCGAGCATGCCGTGGGTGATTCGATGTTCGGTGAGCCGATTGGGACACCGCATTTCCCGGCCAAGGGAGGGCTGCGAAGCCAGGCGGTATTCGGGAGGAAGAGTTCGAGAATGTCCCAAGCCATGCCGGCGGTGACCGGGAAAGTTATCGCATTGCAGCTGAGGTACTTTGCGGGCAGGATCAGTCCGTTGAAGTAGCTTTCGATGTCGTTGAGGACGGCGGTGAGCTGTGGGTCGATGTTCGGGCCGCACACGCGTCGTTCCGGCCAGGGAGGGCGAGGCTCAGGTCTGGGCGTGGGCGTTCCATCGGGTGGTTGCGGCGCTGGTCCGTCAGGCTTTACGTCACGCTGTAGACCACGAAAGTTCTCGGCCGGTGGACTGTCGTGCCGCTGCAAGCTGAGCTCCCGTGCACCGCTTGTCGAGCCGCAGCGTCGCTCGGGCTTGCACCCTACCGGCGCGGCACGGCCGTCGATCGTGACTTCGGTCTTCCTGCCGTTGGAGAACTCGAAAATGCGCCTCGCGTTCTGCTCGTCCATTCGAACGCACCCGTGTGACAGGGGCTCGCCGGTCACCTCGTAGTGCTGGTGCAGCGCGATGCCGCGGGCCGAGTAGTGCGGCTGGATGGGGGTCCACCATTTCCACCCGTTATGTTCGGGCTGAGGGTTTCCAGCCCAGAAGCCGCCACCGAAGTACGTGCAACACGATCCGACACTTCCGGGCTTGTTCGATGGCGGGGCGCACTGAGTGGCGGGGTTTGAACAACACTGCCGAAGGCACGTCCCCCGCGGGTCGCCGGTGTCACCGTAGCCTTTGCCGGTCGATACCTTGAACGAGTCCGTACCAGTTGCGGTCCCGGGCGGGCTGCCCTTCCACTCGAGCTCGGCGGTCTGCGGCGGTGTGAGGTGCACGGTTATCTTCTTGATATACGGTGCGGCACGGCGCTGCACAGCTACTTCGCGTGCCACTACCGGCGCACGGTTGCCTACCAGCGACGCAACTGCTGCATTCCCAGCTCGACGCTGAAGTTGCTGGAGCGTCTGACCAGTCGCGGTCAACTCGTCCGAGGTGGCCGTTGGAACGCTCCTATGGGGGCGACGTGTCGCCATGTCCGGGCAGACTCTGATTGTGCGCACGTTTCCAGACTCTCGTTCGACCTGCACATCGTCGAGGACCAGCGGGGCAACGTCCAATGTCTGAATGGAACGCTCGACTCAAGCGCCGCCCCTACTCCGGGTCCTCTTCCTCCTCGCGTTGCACGGAAGAGCCGGATCCCGCGACCCGTTCCGCGGTATCCGCAGCCTCCCGCTCGAACCGGTCCGAGGGATCGGAGACACTGATCCCACCCGGCGCAGGCGTCCCGTCGACCGGCCCGCTGCGCTGCTGCACGACGTGCGTCAGTTCGTGCGCGAGCATTACCCGACCGTCGGTGGAGCCGGGGTTGTACATGTCGCGCTGGAACACCACGTTCGACCCGACCGTGTAGGCGTGGGCGTGCACCGCACTGGCCGACCGGTTCGCGGCCGCGTCGTCGTGCACGCGGACGTCGCCGAAGTCGTGACCGAGGCGGGATTCCATGTCGGCGCGGACATCTGGTTCCAGCGGGCGCCCTCCGCCGGCGACGACGTCGTGCACGGGGGAGGGCTCGTCGTCGACGAGCGTGTTGACGCCGGCGTTGCCCGCTGCCCGCTGCAAGTCCAGCAGTCCGTCCTGGCCGAGGATGTCCGGGCGGCCCTGGGCGGCAGCGGGCCCGATCGGTCTGGACGTCGAGGTTTGGTCGAGGCGAGCCGATTTCGGGCGCAGCGCCGCCTCGTCGTTGTCGAATCGGTGTTCGCGCATGGCGCAGTTCCTTTGCTCGAGCCCGCACCTCCAAGTCTGTCACTACCGCTCCGTCCTCGACAGTCCTTGTCGCCCTGCCCGATCGGGCAGAGGTGGGTGCCCGATCGGGCACGGCGCCGGAGACCGCACGGCGGGTTGCAGGCGCGGATGGGTACCGGCCCATGGGTATACGCTCGAGAGAGTCGAGTGCCGTCCTTGCGGGGAACCCATGAGCGACGTTGTGTGCGGTCAATGCGGCGCGGTCAATGCGCCGGGTGCGCAGTTCTGTGTCCAGTGCGACTACTTCCTCGGCCTGAAGGCGGGCGCGTCGTCGGCATCCGGCGACGCCCCGGCATCGAAGGAGTCCGCCAAGAAGGACGACGCGCGGGTGTCGGCGCCGCACGTCGAGGCACTCTCGGGCGAGGCGGTGCTCGATCCGGACACCGGCGCGCGTGTGCAGGTGCGGATATTCAACGCCTCGTCCATCGTCGACGGGTTCAAGGTCGAGATGGCCGGCCCACCCGCCTGGCTCGAACTGGCGCACGACGAGATCAGCCTCTACCCGAACCGGGACGACACGATCACCCTCGAGTTCACGCGTGCATCCGGCGCGCAGGTGGCCGCACAGGCCGTGCCGGTTTCGCTGAAAGTCCGGTCGCAGACGGACCCGTCCAAGACCGGCGCCGCCTCGGTCACGCTTACGGTGCCGCGGGTCGGCGGCCCGGTGACGGTGGGCGCGCGGCCGACGCTCGTGCGCCTGGACGACGTGACCGAAGGCGCCGCGCAGGTCACCATCGACAACACGGGCAGCAACTACCCGCAGCGACTGGAGGTGACCGGTTCCGACCCGGAGGGGGTCGTGCGCTTCGACTTCACGCCGTCCACGATCGAGGTACCCGAATTCGGTTCCGCCGAAGTCTCACTGCGGTTCACAGTCCCGGAACTCGACCACGGGGAGACCGTCAGTCGACCGCTCACGATCACCGCGACGGGCGGCGAGGACCCGGTGGAGACGACGGTGACCGTCAACCAGGAGCGGTCCGAGGCCCCGGTCGAGGTCCCACTGCAGATGCGCCTGGAGCCGAGCACACTGCGCGTGCGCGACTGCGCCATGGCCGACCTGAGCCTGGTCGCGGACAACCGCCGCGGAACCCGCGATCGGGACGTCGCGCTGGAGGGGCGCGACCCGGAGGGGGCCGTGCACTTCACGTTTCCGACGCAACGGATTCCGGTCCGCGCCGGTGCAACAGAGACCGTTCGGTTCACCGTCACCTCCCGCATGCCCCCGCCCGGCGAGGAGGCCAGCCACCCCTTCAGCGTGGTCGCGGTGGAGGCGGATTCCGAATCGGATTCGGAGACCGAGGCGACCGGGACCCTCGTCCAGACGACGTCCCCCGCGCCGATCACGACCGCGAGCATCCGGCTGGAACCCCAGGAGGTGCACACCCACGGCCGCTCCGGCCGGTACCGGGTGGTGGTCGATAACAGCCGCGGCGTCGACTGGCTGCATGTCACGTTGACCGGTTCCGACCCGGAGAACGCGGTCCGGGTCCGCTTCGACCCCAACCGATTCGAGATCCAGCCCGGCCACTACTCGTGGGGTCGGATGGACGTGAACGCCGACCGACCGGAGGGCGGGTCCGATGCGCGCCGCGAACTCCGGGTCGAGGCGTCGGACGGTCGCGAATCCGTGTCGACACAAGGGATGTTCGTCCAGTCAACCCCGGACTGGAAGCCGATCGCCCGGATCCTGCTCACCCTGCTCGGTGGACTACTCGCCGTCATCGGGGTGTTCCTGCCGTGGATGACGGCGTTCCCCGACTACTACATCGATCTGCTCCTGAATCTCGTGCAGCGCAACCCGTACACGGCAGGGCGGACCGGGGAGAGCGTCGCGCAGGGTCAGGACGTGGTGGAGTACTCCCAACCGGCGGCCCGGCTCGCGATGCTGGTTCTCGCCGGCCTCATGATGCTCGGGGTCACCGGTAAGGACGGCAAGCTCACCCGCGTCTCCGGGGTGCTGCTGATCGTGGGGATGGTCGGGTACTTCGTCGCCATGGGGGTCGCGACGGGCATCGTCAGCGCGCCGATGACCGGGGCCGTTCTGGTGGTGGCGGGCGGGATCGTCGGTTACATCGGCGGCCTACTCGCCAAGCGGTGAGCCCGTCGCCTCCAGGTGCGGGGCGAAGTCCCGGCCCAGCACGAGCCGACCCAGCTTGCGGTACTCCTGGCGGATCGCCGAGACCAGGTCCACCATCGAGACGGGACGTCCGCCCTCGGCCGCCCGGTAGCCGGCCGTCACCGCCGCCGAACGAATGTTCCCACCCGACAGCGGAAACGATCGTGCGCAGTAGTCGAGGTCCAGGTCGTTCTCGCGCGGCAGCGGCGGGGCGAGGCACACCCGCCACAGCGCCAGCCGGGCCGCCTCGTCGGGTTCGGGGAAGTCCACGACGACGTCGATGCGGCGGGTGAACGCCTCGTCGAGGTTTGCGCGCAGGTTCGTCGTCAGGATCGCGATGCCGTCGAACGTCTCCATCCGCTGCAGGAGGTAGGCGCTCTCGATGTTCGCGTAGCGGTCGTGGGCGTCGCGGACCTCGCTGCGTTTGCCGAAGATGGCGTCCGCCTCGTCGAACAACAGCACCGCGTTCACCCCGGCCGCCTCGGAGAAGATCCGTTCCAGGTTCTTCTCCGTCTCGCCCACGTACTTGTCGACCACCGACGACAGGTTCACGGTGTAGAGATCCAGTCCGAGGTCGTGGGCGACCACCTCGGCGGCCATCGTTTTCCCGGTCCCGGACTCGCCCGCGAACAGCCCGGTCACCCCGATCCCGCGCGCGCCGCCGGGGCGCATCCGCCATTCCCGGAGCACCCGGTCGCGGTGCCGGGCGCGCGCGGTCAGCTCGTGCAGCAGCGTGAGCGGACCGGGCGGCAGCACCAGGTCGGGCCAGCCGACGTCGGGTTCGACCCGCCGGGCCAGCCGCTCGAGTCCGGTTGCGTTCTGTGCCCGCGCGCCGCGCCGGAGTGCGTCGAGGTCCACCGCGCCGTCGCCGGATCGGGCCGTGGCGGCGGCGGATCCGATGGCGTGGTGCACCTGGTCCGGGTTCAGCACGAACCGCTCGGCCACCTCGCCGGGGTCGACGGACTCTCCCGACGCGCGGAGCAGGTTGCGCCACAGTTGCACCCGATCGTCGACGGCGAGGTGCCCGGTCTCGACCAGCAGCGGCGGCGTGACCGTCCACTGCGGATCCCAGGGGCCGACCCCGACGAGGACGACCGGCACGGACGCCCGTGCAAGGACCCGGATCAGTTCGGCGGTGCGGGGTGCGCTTCCGGGCTGCGCGCCGACGCCGCCGACGACGAGTCCGGAGCCGGTGAGCAGCGCCTCGCGGCAGAGGACGCCCGCGACCTCGGCCAGGTCCGGCAGCTCGACGAGCGGGGTCGCGTCGGCACACAGCGCCGGCCGGCCGAGCCGGGCGAACGCGGCGACGGCGGTGGCGACGCCCACGCCGCCCGACACCTCCCGCAGGTAGGTCAGGGACTGCCCACGGTCGATCGCCACCGCGGCCGGGGTGGACCACGGCGTGTCGAATCCGACGGGGTCGGCGAGCACGTCGCGGAGGACCGGATCGGTGAGGTCGTCGCCCAGCAGGTGCGCGGTGACGCGGTCGGGGACGCGCAGTCCCCGGGTGAGGAACGGACGGTCGGTCTCCTCGATGAGGACGAGGCGGTGCTCGACGAGCGGCGAGCCGGCCGCGAGGCGGGCGCGCGCCTCGGCCGCGAGCGGAGACAGGTCCGCCAGTTCGAGCGCCAGCGCCACCGTGGCCCGCCGCCGGCTGACGTCGTCGTTGAGGTAGCCGTAGAGGCGTTCGAAACGGGGGTCCAGATCGGGCAACAGGCAGACCACCAGCAGCTCGACGTCGGCGGGCGAGAGCGACGCGGCCCGGGCCAGGCGACGCAGCCGGATGGTGTCGCCGCGCTCCTCAGCGGCGTCCGCGGAGCGTTCCACGTCGCGTCGGGTATCGACGTCCGGGGCGGGCGGATCGGGTGCGTCGCCCAGCAGGCTGTCGACCACGGCCTCGCTCAGGTAGAGCCCCCGAAACGGGTCGTCGGGTGCCGGGTCGTGCATCCGACGATGCGCGACCAGCGTGCGAATTCTGTTCTCGACCAGTCGAGCCCGGCCGAGCAGATAGCCGACGCCCGCCTCGTCGTTCACGACTCACCGGCACCGGATCGCGGACGGCCGTGGCGCACCTCGAGGATCTCGGATCGGTCGTGCTCGGCGACGGCCAGCGTGGTGGGGGAGGTGACCGGCGGCCCGGCCGTGTATGTCTGACCGGTGTCCACCGGCATGGTCACCACGATGTCCAGCGACGGTCGCAGTTCGCCACCCAGCGCTGTCCACACGTCGGCGAACGAACGGTCCTCCGGCGGAGGCAGCGCGACACCGACCGGGACCGGCAGCCCGAGGTCGGCGAGTGAGCCGCTCAACAGTTCCGGCGGGATCGAGTCGTGCCGGAGGAAGCAGGACAGCAGCGCTGCGAGCAGCCCGTGCTCGTCCTCGGGACGCTGGGTCCAGGCGGCCACCAGGTAGGAAAGCTTGAAATGGCGCGGTGGGAGATGGCGGGCGACAACGAGATTCCCGTCGTACTCGTTGACCAGCCCGCGTTCGCGGCGGCGCAGGTCCTCGCGAATGTCGTACAGGAAGACGTCGATCGACGGACCGGTGCGCTTGGCGACCCATTCCTTGGTCGGCGCGTCGAAGGCCACCTCGACGTCCGCGCCGTCGAGTGCGTCCCGCTCGATCAGCGACCGCAGTGCGCGGTCGACCTCGGGTATCACCAGTCCAACGGTGTCACTGGCGGTGGCAGCGGGAAACCCTCCGGCGCGAATCGTCGAGGGAGAAGGCAGGAGACCGAACGGCTCTGACACCCTGCCCTTTCGGGCAGCGGCCGATCAGATGAGGCCCTCCCGCATCGCGTAGGCGACGGCGTGCGAGCGATTGCGGAGTTGCAGGCGGGTGGTCACGTCGTGCAGGACGTTCTTGACGGTCCGCTCGCTGTAGTTGAGCGTCCGCGCGATCTCCGCGGTGTCCTGGCCGTCCGCCACGAGTCGCAGGACCTCGACTTCGCGCTCGGACAGGCCGGAGAACTGCAGTCCCCGCGGTGCCAGCACCTGACGTTGCAGTCGGCCCACCTGGCCGAGGAGGACGGCGAGGAGATCGGAGGGAACGATTCCCTCTCCCGAAGCGACGCGAGCAATGGTGTGGACCAGCGTTTCCGGTGATGCTTCGGCGCGTCGGACGAGGCCGCGCACGCCGATCTCGGCCGCGGTGACGACGGTGTTGCCCTCGATCGTCCCGAGCACCAGCATCGTCTGCGGCACCCCGCCACGTTGCAGCGCACGCAGAGTTCGGGTCACCTCGTCGTCGAGGGTGTCGGCCGCGACCACGGCGATCTCCGCATCGTCGAGATCGGCATCGTCGACGAGCCAGATCTCCGGACGCTGGCGCAACTGACTCATCACGCCCGCCTGCAGGATCGGATCGTTGGCGTAGACGTATGTTGCAATGCGCCGCTGCATGACACCCTCCGGCGTGGTCGACTACACAGTCAACTATCCGCAGGGAACTCAACAACGGCTCAACGGGCAATCCGCTCCGGCTCAACGGGCACTCAACGAGCGGGACGTCGTGCAGTGGTCAGTTCTGAGGTTTGCCACAGCGTGGGCAGAAGCGTTGCCCGGCCTCGAGACCGAATCCGCAGTTGGTGCAGGTGGCCGCCGCCCCGGATGGCGGCGAGGAGCCCGACGGGTGAGCGGCAGGGGGCGGTGCCTGCGGCGGCGCCTGGGGCGCTGCCATAGTTTGCGACGCCGGCGCCGTCCCGGAACCCCCGGCCGGGGCCGTCCCTCCACCACTTCCCTGACGACTTCGGATGAAGAACACCACACCCGCCGCCGCGAGTCCTGCCACGACGAGTCCCGCGACCACCCACATCCACGGCTGCATGAACGCCGATCCGCTGTCGCCGAACTCGTCGCGCAACTTCACCGACTCGCGCAACTTCTCGATGGCCTGTGGGTACGACTCCGACTTCTGCGCAGTGGAGTTGAAGTTCTCGATGGCACCGCTGTAGTTCCCGTCGAAGAACTCGCTCAGGCCCTCTCGGTACGCGTCGTCCGCCGGTGACGACTCGGGGGTGACACCGTTGCTAGCCATCAACTGAAGTAGACCCTCCACCGGGACTATGAAGTTGAACGGTTGTGTCTCCCCGGCGGGCGCGAAGCTGTTGATGCCGACGACCTCACCGTCCAGGTTCACCGTCGGACCACCGCTCATCCCGGCCGACATGGGTGCGCTGATCTCGAATACAGGTTGGGCGGCGACGGTCTTGGCGGCACTCACGGTGCCGCTCTTGACGGTCGGTTCCAGGCTGTGGTCGGTTATGCGCTGGGTGCTGCCGGGGAAGCCCACCGACAGCACCTGCGTGCCCACCTGTAGCTTCTCGCTGTCCTCGTTGAGCAGCGCGGTGGGCAGATCGTCGTTCTTCGGCTCGACCTTGAGGAGGGCGACGTCGCCGGCGTTCCGTGGCCTGTAGTCGACGACCCGTGCGGGGGTCGGCGCGATGTCGGGCGGGTCACCGGCGAGCGACACATAGAGTTCCGCACCCGGTGCGTTGTCGATGCAGTGACCGGCCGTCCCGATGAAACCGTCCGGTGTCACGATGAAACCCGTGCAGTGCGTGACGGTTCCGTTCGGGTTCGTACCGGATTCGAGGTACACGACGGCCGGGCGGATCAGCGCTGCGGCCTGCACCTCCGGCGTGTGCTCGGGCTGGGCCGCCACCATTTCTGCCCCGACGAACGCGGCGCTGAACGTCAGGGCCGCGAGCACGGGATAGCGGAGCCGTGATCGATGGTGGGACATGGTGTCCTCCGCTGCGGTCAGCCCGTATCCGGGTCTCTTCGCTGCTGTTTATTCCGTTGGTGGGGTAGCTGTCTCGGGCACGATCACACCAGATGGCTTCTCGGCAGTAGAGGGTCCGATCCGGTTCGCCGTTCCCCCGCCGGTAGGGACTCCGCCGCCATCGGTGACCTCGCCTCCGCCGGTGGTGACTCCGCCTCCGCCGGTGGTGACTCCGCCTCCGCCGGTGGTGACTTCGCCTCCGCCGGTGGTGACTTCGCCTCCGCCGGTGGTGACTTCGCCTCCGCCGGTGGTGACTTCGCCTCCGCCGGTGGTGACTCCGCCTCCGCCGGTGCTCTCGCCCCCACTGGTGACCCCGGGTTTGGGAATCGGCTTGCCGCTCGGAGGTGCGGGTTTGCCGCCGTTTTCGCCACTCCCGGATGGTTGTCCGGCGCCTGGTTCTGGTCCTGTGGTCGGAGTGCCGCCGAGCGTAGGAGGGCGGGAGGTGGTCGGGGGTACTGCTTCCAGGGGTGCGGGATCTCCGATCACGATCTTGGTCGCGGTGGCGGAGCCGTCGAGGGACGTCAGTTCGGTCGAGGACATCGGCGCCGGCGCGGGATCGACTGTGACGACCTGGTTCTCCGCGAAGTTGTTCCACCGCTGACCGGTGTAGCCCGCGTTGGTCTCGATCGGCGGAGTGAGTGGGCTGCCGGACGCGCAGCGAACCCGCGGAAGCCCCCGATCGTCGATCATCACTGCGGTTCCTGTTTGCAGAACGGACTGAAACGGCGCAGCCTCATTGTTCTCGAAGCCGTGGTCGGTTACTCGGGTGTCGTGGGTCAGTACCACCGGCGATAGGGCGTCGACGTAGGAACGCACGTCGTCGGCCTGAACCACGGACTTGAAGGCGCTGTCCTTAGCTGGATTCGACTCCAGGAAGTTCGACAGTTTGACTTGGTCGCAGACGGAATCGTTGAGCGACCCACCATAGAGTCCGGCTTCATCGCCGGTGACGGTGGTGCTGCTCATCGATATCTGGTTGGCGCGTTCGGTGGCGCCGGTGGTGTTCGCAACGGATTCGGTCCAGGGAGAGACGCCGCTCGACGAGGCGGCCTCGAGAAGGATCGCACTCGTGTCGTCGTCCGTCGACTTGGAGCATCCGCCAGCGGCGAGCGCTATCGCGCAGACCGCGACGATGGCTGCGCGACCGCGTCGTCGTGACGGGCGGCTCCGGTGCGTCGCTCCGACGGACTTCGCAGAGCGGGTCATCCCGCTCCGAACAGGCGAACCGTTCACCGCTCCAGCTTCCCACCCAGGGGGCGGTCGGTTCGTGCCCGAAAGGGCAACCGGTGAGACAGCCTTGGCAGTGCACATCCTCCCCGCCGCAGCCGCGACGGGGTGCCTGGCCCCGATGGCGCATGCGACCATGGTGGCGTGGGTGCTGGGGGCGCGGCCGCGCTCTGGGCTGAACGGCAGATCGCCGAAGTCCGCGACGATCCGTCAGGCCGGCTCGCCCTGATGCAACGCTGCTATTACGGCCCGTACGGCAAGGCCCCACGCCATCTGCCGTTCCGTCGGGCGGCGATGTCGTTCATGCGATGGCAGCTCCGGCGAGGTCTGCTGCAACCACTGTCCGGCGACCGTCCGGGTAGTCCGTGGTGGCGTGCAGTGAACGAGCGCATCCTTCGTGACGGGTGTGAGGCGGTTGCCCTCAGCGGGGACTTCGGCGGGCCCACCTCCTCGCAGACGGTCGACTTCTGGATGTCCTTCGCCGATTACCCGACCGCTAGGGCCTGGTACCGGGCGCACAACGGGAGCGTGGTCGCTGCCTACCTCGACGGCCGCGACCTGGCCGAGGCGGAGAACGAGGCCGAGCGCTTCTTCATGAACGTCGTGCTCTGCCGCGTGTTGTACACCCACGCCCTCGTCGCTGCTCCCCGGATCTCGCTCGGATGGCTACGCCCGCTCGCCCCGTTCCTCGGTGACCCGAGAGTGGGCATGGCGGGGATTTTCGTCCAGCTGTCCCGCGTGCTCCCGGATGAGTACCCGCTCCGCGAGGGCGCACGGTTCTATCTCGGTGACGAACTCGGGTTCGGCAGGCTCCTGGACTACGGGGTGATCGTCCCGAGGTTGCAGCAACTCTACGAGTGGTCGGCGCACGAGCTAGCAGCGCCGGGTTTGTTGGAGTGCATCCGGGACGGCGCCCTGACCTACGCATGGGCGTTCGAGGATCGCGACGTCTGGCAGCCGCCGAAGTCGTTCATCGTCCGGACGGCCCGGAGGGTGCTCCCATCGGAACGACGCGCCTGAGTACTGTTCGTGCACATGAGGCTGCTCGTCACCGGCGGCGCCGGATTCATCGGCGCCAATTTCGTCCACCAGACCGTCGCGGAACGCCCGGACATCCGGGTCACCGTCCTCGACGCGCTGACGTACGCCGGCAACCGGGCGTCGCTGGACGCGGTCGCCGACCGGATCGATTTCGTGCACGGCGACATCGCCGACGCCGACACCGTGAACCGCCTGGTGGCGGACGCCGACGCCGTGGTGCACTTCGCGGCCGAGTCGCACAACGACAACTCGCTGGCCGACCCGTGGCCATTCGTGCGCACCAACGTCGTGGGCACCTACACGCTGCTGCAGGCCGTCCGCGACCACGACGTCCGCTACCACCACATCTCCACCGACGAGGTGTACGGCGACCTCGAACTGGGTGACCCGGACCGGTTCACCGAGTCCACCGCCTACAACCCGTCGAGCCCGTACTCGTCGACGAAGGCGTCGAGCGACATGCTGGTGCGGGCGTGGACCCGGTCGTTCGGGATCCGGGCGACGCTGTCGAACTGCTCGAACAACTACGGCCCGTTCCAGCACGTCGAGAAGTTCATTCCCCGCCAGATCACCAACCTGCTCGACGGGGTCCGGCCCAAGCTGTACGGGCAGGGCCGCAACGTGCGGGACTGGATCCACGTCGACGATCACAACCGCGCGGTCTGGACGGTTCTCGACCGCGGGCGGAGCGGGGAGACATACCTGATCGGCGCGGACGGCGAGGTCGACAACCGCACCGTGATCGCGATGCTGCTCGAGATCTTCGGGCGACCTGCTGACGATTTCGATTTCGTCCCCGACCGGCCCGGGCACGACCTGCGCTACGCGATCGATTCGACGCGGCTGCGCACCGAACTGGGGTGGGAGCCGCGCTACCGCGATTTCCGCAGCGGGCTCGAGGCCACCGTCGCGTGGTACCGGGACAACGAGCAGTGGTGGCGCCCGGCGAAATCGGACACCGAGGCCGGGTACGCACGCACCGGCCAGTAGCACAGCGGCCGGTGGGCTCGCCGGTGCGAAGGCTCCGATCCGGCCACGGCGGACTTCTCGGGGCGGTAGCGTGACCTGCATTCGTGTCGGGGTTTGTCACTCGGGCTCGCACCGGAGGAGGGCACTCGTATGGGGGCCGGACCACAGAACAGCTCACGCCGCCGTCGTCGGGTCGCGCGGCGGACGCTCGTCGCCGCATCCGCGTTTGCGACGCTGACCGTCGGGTTCGTGGGCAACGCCGCCGCGGACCCCGTCGCGGCCGCACCGCCTTCCGATCCGTGTTCGCCGATCCGACTGGAAGGTTTGCTGGCGAACGTCACCGATACGGTGGCGCCGGGTCTCGTGCTGCCGCTGCCGTGCCAGGACGCGGTCGGTGTCGGCTACGTCGGCTCCGCCGACCTGGCGGCCGGTGCGATCGGGGCCGCCGCGGTCGCCGGGCTGGGCAGCTTGGCTCTGGCCACCGCCGACTGGAGCAGCATCGACTTCAACAACAACGGCCCGAACAACACCGGCTCGTACAACACGGGCTCGGCGAACACCGGCTCCGACAACATCGGCTGGGCCAACACGGGTTCGGCGAATGTGGGTTCGGCGAATACCGGTTCCGGCAACGTCGGTTCGGCGAATACCGGCTCCGGCAACGTCGGTTCGGCGAACACCGGATCGACCAATCTGGGCTCGATGAACACCGGCTCGGCGACCTACGGGTCGATGAAGACGGGCATCGGTTCGCTGGCGGCGGGCTCGCTCGGTATCGGCACGCTCAGCTGAGGTCGCGGTCACCCGGGTACTCCTCGACGAGGGAGGAACCGGCCATGGGTTGATACCCTTCCGACTCGGGTGGGCACTGTTGTTCCGCCACAAGTGTCGGGACAAATCTAGGAGCAGAATGAGCGAGTCGGCGTCGGTTGCGCCTGTGAACGGGAGCGCGGCGGCCGCTCGCGGCGCAGTCCACGAGCAGCGGTCTCCGGGACGACTCGTGGTCCAGCGAGGTATCTTCTCCGGTCCCACGCCGCGGGTCAAGGACGGCATGTATGCCCGGATCACCTCCGGTTCCGGGCACCGCGAGCGCTTCGCGCTCCACCTCGACAAGGGCGCCGTCGCGGACACCGACGCCTACTTCGGGCGTTTCGCGGCCGCCTACTACCAGCGCTGGACCGTCGTCGACGAGGTCGAGGTCCGGTTCGGCCATTCCGCGACCGGTCGCGGCCGCGCCCTGCTGTGCGCATCCGACTCCGGCGGCAACGTGCGTGTCCTCGAGACCGTCGACGTGGACGGGGACGGCACCGCGGCGATGTCCGCGAAGCTGGACGCGTACCTCGACGGCGGCTCGCTGTGGCTGCAGTTCGCCGCGATCGACGGCCGGCTCGAGGTGCGCGATCTGGAATGGACGGTCGCGGCCCCGTCGGTGATCCGTCCCGCCGCCATCGCGATCTGCACCTTCAACCGCGCCGACGACTGCGCGCAGACGGTCGCGGCCATCGCGGGCGACGAGGGCATGACCGCCGGAATCGACGCCGTCTACGTCGTCGACCAGGGCACCGACCATGTCTCCGACCGTCAGCTGTTCGCCGAGGTCGCGAAGACGCTGGGGGACAAGCTCGTCTACATCCGTCAGCCGAATCTCGGTGGCGCAGGCGGTTTCACCCGCGGCATCTACGAGGTGTCGGCGGTCAACGAGCACGCCAACGTGATCCTGATGGACGACGACATCCTGTGCGAGCCGGAGACGGTGCTGCGGATGAACGCGTTCGCGAACGTCACGATGGAACCGATGCTCGTCGGCGCCCAGATGCTGTACCTGATGAATCCGCAGAACCTGCACGTCGGTGCGGAGGAAGCGGATCTGCCGAAGATCAAGGCCGGTGAGTGGGCGGCGAACTCGCTGCACGACGCCAACATGCTCAAGCGTCGTCAGAACAAGCGCGTCGACGCCGGCTACAACGCCTGGTGGTCCTGCCTGATCCCCGGTGAGGTGATCTCGCGGATCGGTCTTCCCCTGCCCGTGTTCTTCCAATGGGACGACATCGAGTACGGAATCCGTGCTCGGGCAGCGGGATTCATCACGGTGACCCTGCCGAATGCTGGCGTGTGGCACGCGGACTTCCACTGGAAGGACCGCGACGACTGGGCCAAGTACTTCAGCGTGCGGAACTCGCTGATCGCGTCCGCGCTGCACAGCGACTTCGACACCAAGGCGCTCAGCGTGACCATGGGTCGCGAGATCTCCCAGTTCCTGGTGTCGATGCAGTACGGCCTCGCGCACACGATGCTGCGCGGGATCGAGGACTTCCTCTTCGGTCCGGAGGTCCTCGAGGACGGCGGCCAGGCGGTTCTCGGCGCGATCCGTCAGGAACGGTCCCGCTTCCCCGAGACGGTCAAGCATCCCGCCGACGCCATCCCCGGAATCCGGTCCGCCGACCTGGTCACGCGGATCGCCGGCCCCGAGCCGGACAAGGATCGCGAGGACCTGGTCCTGGCCAAGCGTGCCGCGATGCAGTGGCTGGGCCGCACGCAGCACGGAATCGCGAGCATCCCTGCGTCGGAGGCACATTGGTGGCACGTGTCGCTGTTCGACCACGCCGTCGTGACCGACGCGTCGCAGTCGGGCGTGCGGGTGCGTCGCCGCGACAAGGACGCCGCTAAGGAGATCACCGCCCGAGCGGCGAAGGTGCTCAAGCAGTTCCGGGAGCAGGGTGCGGACGTCCAGCGCCGGTACCGCGAGGCCGTGCCGCGGCTCACGAGTCGGGAGAACTGGGAGCGCCTCTACGAGAAGTGATCCGTCACAGGATCATTCACGCAGGCGGACCACGACCTGTTCGTGGTTCGCGGTGTAGGCGAGGTAGTCGAACCCGATTCCGGTGCGGGTGACGAACTCGGTCCACGCGCGGTGCTCGTGATCCTGCCAGCCCGGGTAGTTGAAGTACTCGTCGAACACGAGCACCGAACCGGGCACCAGGCGGTCGCCGATCAGATCGAGCACCGTGCGGGTCGAGGAGTACAGGTCGGCGTCGAGGTGCGCGAAGGCCACCGGGCCGGGATGGTCGGCCAGGAAACCGGGCAGGGTGTCCTCGAACAGGCCGGATACGAGCTGTGCGCCGGGTACCGACGGCACCGACTGCTGCGCGAACTCGCCCGCCGGGAACCCGGTCCGCCACGCCTCCGGCAGGCCCGACCACACGTCGAACCCCCACACCTCGTGGCCGGTGGGACACAGAGATTCGGTGATGATCCGCAGCGTCGTGCCGGTCGCGACGCCGAACTCGAGGGCTAGGCCGTCGACCTTCACCAGCTCGAGGCCGTACCGCAGCGTCTCGTGCGGATGCCAGAACACGGGGGCCTTCGGCATGTGATCGAGCACGAACTGTGCGCTCTCGGCGGTGGCGCGGATGTCGAGCGCGTGCGAGATGTCGCGTCGGGCGCGCTGCTCGAGTTCGTCGAGACGCTCGCTCACCGCCGCCACCTGGCCGCGTGCCTGCGTCAGTTCGTCGAGCAACCGTTTCATCTCGCCGTTGTTCGCAGCGAGTTCGGCCAGCAGCTGGTCGTGGCGGTTCTCGTGCTCGATCCGCGACTGGCGGTCGGAGTCGCGGACCACCTCCGCGACCGCCCGCTGCACCTTGAGCCGCGCAGACTTCCGGAATCGATCGAACATGCGTGTGGTTCCCCTCTCGCGTGTGTGCGTCGAGTCCGCTCCCATGCTGCCAGGGTTCGCATGTCTGTGCCGAGGTGAAACTCGGGGTGAGCCGGACGGTGCGTTCGATCACTCGCGGCAGGATCTGCTGGGTGCGGCGACAGCCCAGCTGCCGCGGCGTCCGAGGCCGTGCACCTCGTGGCCGACCCGTGACCCGATGTGTCGGCGCTGCAGTGCGGCGCTGGAGAAGCCGCCGCCCGACGCGGGACACTGCCGATCTGGTGTGCCGTAGCTGGGGATGGAGCCGCAGCCACCCGTGCTCACGGGCGGGTGAACCGCTCCCGACGTCCGAGACCACGCAACCGCATCCACTCGACGAAACCCTTGGGGTCGCGCCGCGAGACCAGGAAGTACCAGCCGAAGCGCGCGTACTCCTGCGGCAGCAGCTTCCGCATCCCCGGCTGGGACATCAGGTAGCCGCGGTTGCGGTAGGTGAAGAAGCGCTTGGTCTCGTTGTCCGGGTACTGCGTGTGCATCCGGCCGCCGAGGATCGGCTTGAACTCGTCGGCGCCGTCCGGGTGTAAGTAGGCGGTCTGCAGGCACGTGCCGAACGGGAGGCCGGAGCGGACCAGGCGCCGGTGCACCTCGACCTCGTCGCCGCGGACGAACAGCCGCAGGTCCGGGACGCCGACCGTGTCGATCGCGGCCGCCGAGAACAGTGCGCCGTTGAACAGTGACGCGATGCCGGGCAGCAGGTCGTCGTCGCCCAACTCGGCGCGCCACCGCTTCCATTCGACGCCGCGACGCAGCGGGAACGCGAGTCGGTCGGGCTGGTCGATGTCGCACACGACGGGGGAGACCTCGGCCAGGTTGTGGCGCTTCGCGCACGCCAACAACGTGGCGAGCACCTCGGGTCCCTCGGGGCGGCCGTCGTCGTCGGCGCACCACACCCAGTCCGCGCCCAGCGACAGCGCGTACAGGATGCCGAGGGCGAAACCGCCGGCACCACCGAGGTTGTGCTTGGAGCCCAGGTACGTGACGGGGACGTCGGCACCCTCGACCAGTTCGCGGACCTCGGGCTCGTCGGCGTTGTCGACGACGACGAGGTGATCGAGCGGTCGGCTCTGCCCGGCGAGCACCTTCAGCGATTGGGCGAGCAACTCGCGACGCTTGTGGGTGACGACGACGCCGACGATGCGTTCGGTCACGAGGCCTGCTCCTCGGCGCGCTCGTTCTCCATGTCCGCGATCACCTGGCGCACGTGGTCGGCGGCGTCGTCGCCCTCGTAGGCGCGCACGACGTCCTCGATCTCCCCCTGCATCCGGACCTGGCCGTGGTCGATCCACATGGCGCTGTCGCACAGCTGCGCCAGGAACTCGTTGGAGTGGCTCGCGAACACGAGGATGCCGGAGCGCTCCACGAGCTTCTGTAGGCGGATGCGGGCCTTCTTCATGAACTCGGCGTCGACCGCGCCGATGCCCTCGTCGAGCAGCAGGATCTCGGGATCGATGCTGGTGACCACGCCCATCGCGACGCGCACCCGCATGCCCGTCGAGTAGGTACGCAGTGGCATGTTCAGGTACTCGCCGAGTTCGGTGAACTCGGCGATCTCGTCCATCTTCGCCAGCATCTGCTTGCGGGTCTGTCCCAGGAACAGGCCGCGGATGATGATGTTCTCGTAGCCGGAGATCTCCGGGTCCATGCCGACGCCCAGGTCGAAGACAGGCGCGACGCGGCCGCGGACGCGGGCGCTGCCGCGGGTCGGTTCGTAGATGCCCGACAGCAGCCGCAGCAGCGTGGACTTGCCGGCGCCGTTGTGACCGACCAGCCCGACGCGGTCGCCCTCCTTGAGCGACATCGTGATGTCGCGCAGCGCTTCGACCACGATGACATCGGAGTCGGTGCGGCCGATGGCGCCGCCCGCCTTGCCGAGGAACGCCTTCTTCAGCGACCGCGACTTGGCGTCGAAGATCGGGAAGTCGACGCACGCCCCGCGCGTCTCGATGCTCACATTGCTCGTCACGAGTGACCCCCTAGACCCAGTAGGCCACGCGGGCCCGGTACTTGCGCAGTGCGAACAGTGCGAGCGCCCAGCCGACGACGGTGAAGCCCAACACGATGTACCAGTGGTAGGCCTCCTGGTCGGCGCCGATCATGGGCGCGCGGATGATGTCGAGGAAGTGGTACAGCGGGTTGATCTCGGCGATCCTTGCCCGCTCGGCAACCTGCCCACCCTGCTCCTTGAGCACGTCGGTGGACCAGAAGATCGGGGTGAGGACGAACAGCAGCAGTGTCAGGCTGCTGAGGATCGGGGCGATATCGCGGTAGCGGGTGGCGAAGATGCCGAACACGATCGACACCCACAGTGCGTTGAGGACGAGCAGACCCAGCGCCGGGATGGCGGCCAGGTCGGTCCACGTCATGTTCCGCCACACCCCGAACACGAACACCATGATCACGTAGATCAGCAGGTTGTGGGCGAAGAACAACAGTTGCCGCCACACCAGGCGGTAGATGTGCACGCTGAGCGCCGACGGCAACTGCTTGATCAGGCCCTCGTTGGCGATGAACACCTCGGAGCCCTCGAGGATCGACGCGCTGATCATGCTCCAGACGATCAGGCCGACGGTGACGTACGGCAGGAACGTCTGGATCGGCATCCCGAGCAGCGCGGAGTACAGGATGCCCATCGCGGTCGCCTGCACGCCGGTGGCGATCGTGATCCAGAACGGACCGATCACCGACCGGCGGTACCGCTGCTTGATGTCCTGCCAGCCCAGGTTGAGCCACAGCTCACGCTGCGCGAACCCGTCACGCAGGTCCTTGAACGCACGACGGAACGTCTGCGAATCGGACACGACGGGGTCGGTGTCGGCGTCCGACGCCGGCTGGTGATCCAAGGCTGCTGCTGACACGAGTTCCGAGCCTACCGCTCGCGGTGGAGTTGCCTGAGGGACCGTGGTCCTCGGCTACAGGTACTGGCCGGTGCCCGGCGACGGAGTGTTGTCGTCGGACCCCTGCACGCGATGCTGCGGCCCCATGCTCATCCCGGGCGGGAGCGCGCCCTGGCGCATCTGCTCGAGCTGGGCGCGGGCCGCCATCTGCTGCGCGAACAGCGCCGTCTGGATGCCGTGGAACAAGCCCTCGAGCCACCCGACCAGCTGCGCCTGCGCGATCCGCAGCTCGGCGTCGGTGGGCACCGAATCGTCGTTGAACGGGAGTGTGAGCCGCTCGAGTTCCTCCCGCAGCTCGGGCGCCAGCCCCTGCTCGAGCTCGCGCACCGACGACTTGTGGATCTCCTTGAGCCGCGTGCGGCTCGCGTCGTCGAGCGGCGCTGCACGCACCTCCTCGAGTAGCTGCTTGATCATCGTGCCGATGCGCATGACCTTCGCCGGCTGCTCCACCATGTCGGTGAGCGCGTCCTGACCGTCCTGCTCGGCCTCGGTGCCGGGCACAGCCTGGCCGCCGTCTTCGCCGTGGGCGAGGGGGACAGGGTGGCCGTCGGGTCCGATCACGAGCACGCGTTCGTTCTCCGGTTGTGTCATGGCTCTATCTTGTACGTTTCGGCGCCGGTTTGCCGAGGGCGGCCGACCGGACCCGAAAGTGGCGTGTGCTAGGGCACGTTCCGAAAAGTCGGATCTGAATCACACGGTGTTGACAGTGGGACCTAGAGTGTCCGTCATGGCTTACGACGTTGCCCGGATACGGGGACTGATCCCGTCGTTGGGCGATGGATGGGTGCACCTCGACCCGCAAGCCGGAATGCAGATCCCGGACGCGGTGTCGCGCTCCGTCTCCACGGCCTTCCGCGGTTCCGCGTCGTCGTCGTCGGGCCCGCACGTGTCGTCGCGTCGCGCCGCCGCGATCGTCGACGCCGCGCGTGAGGCGGTCGCCGACCTCGTCGGCGGAGATCCGGCGGGCGTCGTGCTCGGCGCGGGTCGCGCGGTGCTGCTGGCGTGGCTGGCGGAGTCGCTCAGTTCCCGCTTGGGTCTCGGCACCGGGATGGTGCTCTCCCGGCTCGACGAGGAGGCGAACGTCGCGCCGTGGCTGCGGGTCGCGAGCCGGTACGGCGCGCAGGTCCGGTGGGCCGAGGTGGAGATCGAGACGTGTGAGCTCCCGAGTTGGCAGTTCGAGGAACTGGTGCAACCGACCACCCGCCTGATGGCGCTCACCGCGGCATCACCGGTTGTCGGGTCGGCGCCGGCGGTGCGCGTCGCGGCCGACCGCATCCACGAGGTCGGCGGCCTGATCGTGGTCGACGCGGTGGGCGCCGCCCCGTACGCGCACCTCGACATCCACGATCTCGGTGCCGACGTCATCGCGGTCAGCGCGCCCGCATGGGGTGGACCGCAGGTGGGTGCGCTGGTGTTCCGCGACCCGTCGCTGCTCGACCGGATTCCGGCCGTGTCGCTCAACCCGTTCGCCCGCGGCGCCGAACGCATGGAGGTCGGCGGCCACCAGTTCGCGCTGCTCGCCGGCATGACCACGTCGATCGACTACCTGGCCGGGCTCGAGGAGACCGCGAGCGGCAGCCGCCGCCAGCGCCTCGAGACGTCCATCAGCTCGCTGCAGGCCTACCAGGACCAGCTGTTCGAGTACCTGATGCGCTCCCTCGACTCGCTACCGCAGGTGACGGTCGTCGGCCGGTCCCCGATCCGGGTGCCCACGCTGAGCTTCACCGTCACCGGGGTACCGGCCGACAAGGTGGCGGCGCACCTCGCCGACAACCGCATCGCCACCGTCAGCGGCACCCAGTCCGGCCACCGTCTGCTCGACGCGCTCGGAGTCAACGACGAGGGCGGCGCGATCACCATCGGTCTCGCGCCCTACACCACCCGCTACGAGATCAACCAGCTCGTCCGGCACCTGTCGACGCTGGGCTGATCGGACTCCGGTCGCGATCAGTCCTCGCGGACGCTCAGGATCACCTTCCCGACGGTGTCGGGGGAGTCGAGCATCTCGTGCGCCGTCGGCGCCTCCGTGACCGGCAGTTCCGCGTGCACGACGGGCTGGACGATGCCGTCGCGGACGAGCGGCCACAGCTTGTCCCGCACCGCCGCGATCACCGCCGCCTTGCTCGACGGGCCCGTCTCGGGGCGTCCGCGCAGCCCGGTCGCGAGCACCCGGCCGCGCTTGCCGAGCAGCTTGCCGAGGTCCAGTTCGCCCTTGCGGCCGCCCTGCATGCCGATCACGACGAGCTGCCCGTCGGGGGCGAGGACGTCGATGTTGCGGTCCAGGTAGGAGCCGCCCATGTTGTCGAGCACGACGTCGGCGCCGCGGCCGCGGGTGGCGTCGCGCAGCACCTGCACGAAGTCGTCCTCGCGGTAGTTGATCAGGATCTCGGCGCCCAGTTCGGCGCAGCGCTCGAGCTTGTCCGCGGACCCGGCGGTGACCGCGACGCGGGCGCCGAGCGCCTTGCCGACCTGGATGGCGTGGGTGCCGATGCCCCCACCGCCGCCGTGGACGAGCAGCACCTGGCCGGCGTGCAGGCCGCACTCCATCACCAGGTTGGACCACACCGTGCACGCCACCTCCGGCAGCGACGCCGCCGCCCGCAGGTCCAGCTCGTCCGGCACCGGCAGCAGCTGCGTGCCCGGGACCGCGACCTTCTCGGCGTAGCCGCCGCCCGCCAGCAGCGCGGCCACCCGGTCGCCGACCTTCCAGCCGTGCACGTCGGGGCCGACCTCGGCGATCACGCCCGAGCACTCGAGGCCGAGGATGTCGCTCGCGCCGGGCGGCGGCGGATACAGCCCGCGGCGCTGCAGCAGATCGGCGCGGTTGACCGCGGTGGCGGCGACGTCGAGCAGGACCTCGTCGCGCCGGGGTGTCGGATCGGGAACCTCGGTCCAGGACATCACTTCGGGTCCACCGGGCTCGGAAATCGTGATCGCGTACATGCCCCCGACGCTAGTCCGATCGCGCTAGCGTCACCGCGTGACCTTCTTCGGCAACATGCAGAACGAGATCTACCTGACCGGCCTCTCGGGTACGCGCCCGGATCTGCCGATGACCGCCGCGGGCCTCGAGACGCGGGCGCGGGCGGAACTGAGCGCGGAGGCGTACGCGTACATCGCGGGCAGCGCGTCCACCGAGCGCACCGCGGCCGCGAACCTCGACGCGTTCACCCGGCGCGCGCTGGTGCCTCGGATGCTGCGCGGCACCAGCGCCCCGGACGCGCGGGACCTGAGCGTCGACATCCTCGGCACCCGGCTGGCCGCGCCGGTGCTGACCGCCCCGATCGGGGTGCTCGGTCTCGTTCGTGAGCACGGGGAGACGATCGTCGGCGAGGTGGCCGCCGAACTCGGTGTCGGATCGGTGCTTTCGACCGCGGCGTCGTCCACGATCGAGGATGTCGGTGCCGTGTCCGGCGACAACTGGTGGTACCAGCTGTACTGGCCCGCCGACGACGAGCTGGCGCAGTCGCTGGTGCAGCGGGCCGCGAAGGCCGGCGCCAAGGCGATCGTCGTCACCGTCGACACTCCGGGAATGGGTTGGCGACCAAGAGATCTCGAGCTCGGGCACCTGCCGTTCCTGCGTGCGCAGGGGATCGCGAACTACCTCTCGGACCCGGTGTTCCGCTCGCGCTTGGCGACCCCGCCGGAGGAGAGCGCCGAGGCGATGCAGATCGCGGTACTCACCTGGGTGTCGCTGTTCGGGAACCACGTGCTCCGCGCGGCGGACGTCGCGAAGATAACCGAGTGGACCGGTCTCCCCGTTCTGGTGAAAGGCATTGTCCACGAGGATGATGCGCGCGCCGCGGTCGATGCGGGTGCCGACGGCGTGATCGTGAGCAACCACGGCGGCCGACAGGTGGACGGCGCGATCGCCGCGCTCGACGCCCTCGGCCCCGTCGCGGCCGCCGTAGGAGATCGGGCCACGATCCTGCTGGACTCCGGGATTCGTTGTGGTGCAGACGTATTGATCGCCCTTGCGCTCGGTGCCGACGCGGTGCTCTACGGTCGGCCCTGGGTCTATGGACTGGGGCTGGCCGGCGCCGACGGAGTGCGACACGCGCTGCGAATTCTGTTGGCGGATTTGGACGTCACAATGGGGTTGGCCGGTTTGTCCTGCGTTGCGGAGGTCGATTCGAGCGTCCTGCGCACTGTCGGACGATAGATAGCACTACTATGCAGTTGTGACAGCAGATGCTCGAGTAACCACGGGTGCCGGGGTGGCGTGGCTCGGTGCCGAGGAAATGCGCGCGTGGCGCGCCTTCATCGATGGCAGTCAGCGGCTCATGGAGGTACTCAATCGAGAGTTGCAGACCGCGCACGACATGTCCCTGGCCGAGTACCGGATCCTCGTGATGCTGTCGGAGTCGCCGGACGGCTCGGTGCGGATGAGCGACCTCGCCGACGGTGTGCTGTCGTCACGCAGCCGGCTCACGCACCAGATCCGCCGGATGGAGACCGAGGGCATGGTGGAGCGAAGCCAGTGTGTCGAGGACGGTCGCGGTGTCCTCGCCGTCCTCACCGATGAGGGCCGCCGGCGGCTGGCCGAGGCCGCCCCCACGCATCTGTCCGGTGTCCGCAAATACCTCATCGATCTGCTCGGCAAGTCGGAGATGAAGGTTGTCGCCGACGTGTTCGAGAAGGTCGACGCTGCCATCGGCGACCGCGCCATCGGGTGAGTGGTTTCGCCCGACTCGGCCGATGCGGCTAGGATTCGCCACGGAAGCGTGGCAGAGCGGCCGAATGCACTCGCCTTGAAAGCGAGCGTGGCGTTAAACCCACCGGGGGTTCAAATCCCTCCGCTTCCGCCAGGGCCCCTCACCTGCAGCCGCAGGTGAGGGGCTTTCTCGTTCGAGATTCCGGGTCACCGCAATTCCGTCTCGCCGTGGAAGGTCGCGGCGCGTGCCATCTGAGCTGGCCGCCGCCGCACCACCGCCCACGCGACGCCGAGCACGATGAACCACACGGGGGTGACGAGCAGGGCCTGGAGCGTGTCGTGCTTCTGTGTGAACGCCCAGATCAGGAACGCGAAGAACGCGAACACCACGTAGCACATGGCGATGCCACCGGGCATCTTGAAGGTCGACGCCTCGTGCAGGTGCGGCCGCCGCTTCCGGTAGACGATGTAGCTGAGCGGGATGATCGACCAGACGAAGATGAAGCACAGCGACGAGATCGTCGTCACGATGGTGAACGCCTCGATGATCGAGCCGCCGACGGCCACCATGATCACCCCGGTCAGCAGGAACACACCCGACAGGTACAGGGCGTTCGCCGGTACCCGCCGCCGCGTGAGCCTGCCGAACACGGCGGGTGCGTCACCTTCCTGCGCGAGTCCGTACACCATCCGGGAGGTCGAGTAGATTCCCGAGTTCGCGGAGGACGTGGCCGAGGTGAGGACGACGAAGTTGATCAACGACGCCGCAACACCAAGGCCGGCGAGGGAGAACATCGCCACGAACGGGCTGCGCTCGGCGCTGATCGACTGCCACGGGGTGACCGAGATGATCACCGTGAGGGCGACGACGTAGAACAGCATCACCCGGACCGGGATCGAATTGATCGCCTTGGGCAGGTTCTTCTCGGGGTCCTTGGCCTCGGCGGCGGTGGTGCCGACGAGTTCGATGCCCACGAAGGCGAAGGTTGCGATCTGGAAGCCGGCGATGAAGCCCATGATCCCGGTCGGGAAGAGGCCGCCGTCGTTCCAGATGTTCGCGAACGACGCCTCCGCGCCGCTGGGCGCGGTGAAGTGCGTGAACACCATCGCCAGCCCGACGACGATGAGACTCACGATTGCGACGATCTTGATCAGCGCGAACCAGAACTCCGTCTCGCCGAACGCCTTGACGCTGGGCAGGTTGAGCCCGACGAGCAGTGCCACCGAAGCGAGCGCCGGAATCCACAGGGGGAGCGATCCCCACCAGTACGACACGTAGCCGGCGATCGCGATCACGTCCGCGATCCCGGTGACGATCCAGCAGAACCAGTACGTCCACCCGGTGAAGAAGCCCGCCCACGGGCCGAGCAGATCCGAGGCGAAGTCCGCGAACGACTTGTAGGCGGTATTCGAGAGCAGCAGCTCGCCCATCGCTCGCATGACGAAGAACAGCATCGTGCCGATGATCATGTACACGAAGATCACCGATGGGCCGGCGAGGGAGATCGTCTTCCCGGAGCCCATGAAGAGGCCTGTGCCGATCGCGCCTCCGATGGCGATCAGCTGGATGTGCCGGTTGGACAGCTGCCGGGACAGCCCCGGCTGGTGTGAGTCGTCGGCGTCGGCGGAGACCGACGTCGGCGCGACGCTGGGCTCGGTGTACTCGGGCATAGGTACTCCTTGCTAGAAAACGGGATGAGGCACAACGAATCACGCCGGCATCCCGGGGGAGTGGAGGCGCCGCCGCGGCGAAGCCTGGACGCCGTCCGATCGAGACCGAGGTCACGTCAGCATCCGCTGCGGTCATCGTCCGAGATGAAGCGGCGTGCGGTGTCTGCTGGTCGTCTCCAGCTCGAACGACCGTGAGGTCTGTTGTCGCTGCAGCCTGTCTGGTCGATCGTGCGTGGACCGCGTTGCGACTGAGCCGATGTCCGGGACCAGTATCTCAGCCTCGACGCTGTGCCGCGCATCACACTGTAGGGGTGGTCGGATCCCGGTGCAACAGCAGATCGGCGCCGCGGCCCCCGGATTCCTGTGGGTGTGAGCCAGCCAGTCTCGGAAATGCGTTGCAGCACAGTAGTTCAGTCGACAGGTCGTCGGTTCGCGTCCCTTGCCCGAGCTGCGTCCGGCCGTCGTCGCGCTCCGGCGCGTCTCGTCGCCTCCGGCTCGGTGGCGGGTGGTCGTCGACGGTCGATGTGCGCCAAAAATGCTGTAGAGCAATCACTCTCGTGCTCGTCGTCTTTCGTGATGTGGTGGTTGTGCTGTGCGCACTGATCGCACGCGAATGATTGGAGGGAGCGCACGGTGACATGGCATGTGTATCGGTTCGATGATCGAGTGACGGCAAACACATTCGAGGAGAGGTACGCCATGAGGCTCTGCCCCAATGCACCACAGCGAGTCGCCATCGTCGGCGCCGGAATGGTCGGGCTGTCGACCGCTTGGTTTCTTCAGGAACGCGGAGTCGAGGTCACCGTCTTCGATCGGTCCGGTGTCGCTGCCGGCGCCTCCTGGGGCAACGCGGGATGGGTGACGCCGGGTATCAGTACCCCCCTGCCGGAGCCCGCGGTGCTGAAGTACGGCATCCGAGCTGTGCTGAGCCCGTCCTCACCCGTCTACGTCCCGCCGACAGTGAACCTTCGACTGATCCGGTTCCTCGCATCGTTCGCGCGACACAGCACCGCGACACGATGGAAGGAGGCAATGGCGTCGTTGGTCGCCATCAACCGAGGCGCGTTGTCCGCGTTCGACATGCTCGCGGACGGGGGTGTCGCCGAACCGGCGCACGAGGCGAAGTCCTTTCTGGCCGCGTACCGGACGCCGCTCGAGCGCAGCGTTCTGCTCGACGAGATCGAGCACATCCGCGCGGCCGGTCAGGAGATCGAGTTCGACGTTCTGTCGGGCGACGACGCCCGTGGCGTCGAGCCGTCGTTGTCCGACGAGGTCGGGGCCGCGATCAGGCTGCACGGCCAGCGGTTCATCAACCCCGGCGACTACGTGAGCAGCCTCGCCGAGTCGGTCCGTGCACGTGGCGGGACGATCCACGAGGGCATGGCGATCAGCGGGATCGCCGATGACGGCAGCGTCGTCCGGGTCGCGAGTCCCACCGGTGATGCGGGTCGGTTCGACGCCGTCGTGCTCGCGACGGGAACGTGGCTCGGCGAGATCGCTCGCGACTTCGGAGTCCGCATCCCCGTCCAGGCAGGCCGTGGGTACAGCTTCAGCGTCGCAGTCGAGCATGTTCCCTCGGGTCCCGTCTACTTCCCGGCGCAGCGGGTGGCCTGCACGCCGCTCGGCGACCGCCTGCGGGTGGCCGGGATGATGGAGTTCCGGGCACCGCACGCCGCGCTGGACGGACGACGTATCGCCGCGATCGTCGAGGCCGCGCGACCGCTGCTACGCGGTGCCGATCTCGATTCGCGGCGCAGTGAATGGGTCGGCTCTCGTCCCTGCACACCGGACGGACTACCGGTCATCGGAGCCACCCGATCGCCTCGAGTGTTCGCCGCGGGTGGTCACGGTATGTGGGGGATCACGCTGGGGCCGGCGACGGGACGCCTGCTCGCCGACACCATCGTCACCGGGCGCACGGCAACCGAGCTCGGGCCGTTCGACCCGATGCGATGAGCCGATCGCTGTTTCGTGGGACCGTGGAGGCACGTGCCATGACTGGTCGGCACGTGAGCGCTGACCAGCACCGAGTAGACATCGACACGGCGGGACGCCGTCGCCGATGCCGAGGAGAGCGATGATCCGCGTCAGCGCCCTGATCGAATCGATGGGCGGAGCCGTCCTTCGCCCCGTCGTTTCCGGTAGCCGTGACCACATCACGGACGTCACCCTCGTCGGCGGCGACGACACGGACCCCGGGCATCCCGGAAACCTCGTCCTGGGGCTCGGTATCCGGACCGGCGCCGCCGCTGCCGAACTCCTCCGCCGGTCTGCCCGGAGCGGGGCGAGCGCGGTGGTCCTCGAGACGCCTGTCGCCGCAGACCAAGACGTCGTCGACGTCGCCACCGAGTTGGGCGTCGGGCTCATCGAGCTGCATCCACAGGTCACTTGGACGCACCTGGTCTGGTTGACGCGCAGCATCCTCGATCATTCCACCGCACTCGCCGGATCCGATGTGCGGCACGAGCCCAGCGACTATGGCGAGCTCTTCGCCTTCGCCGACGCTGCCGCCGCCATCGTTTCCGCTCCGGTCACCATCGAGGACGCGCACTCCCGCGTGCTCGCCTATTCCGAACGCCAGGACACGGCCGACGCCGCCCGGATCTCCACGATCATCGGACGCCGCGTTCCGGAGGCGATCGTGCGGCACTTCCGCTCCCGGGGGGTCTTCCGGCATCTGCAGGAGTCCGACGAGCCGATCCGCGTCGATGCCGGGCCGGACGGCGTTCTCCCGCGCCTGGTCATTCCGGTACGGGCCGGTCGGGAGCTGCTCGGTTCGATCTGGGCGGTGGACCCGGGACCCGTTCCGGAGGAACAGATCCACGAACTGACCCGAACCGCGTCGGTCGTGGCATTACACCTTCTTCGGCTGCGCGCCCAGGCCGGCGCGGCGCGCAGGATGACGGCCGACCGGCTGCGGGCGGCACTGCTCACCCCGGACGACGCAATCGATCTCACGTTGCCGCCGGGACCGTGGCGCGTCGCCGCGTTGGCCGCGGTCAGGGGCGAGGAGCAGGCCGACTACCCGATCGAACTGTGGGAATCGGTCCTGCGCCGGCACGGGTGGCCGCAACCCATGCTCACCTCGATCGAGGATCTGCCGATGGTGGTCGTCACCGCGGGCGAAGCTGCGAATACCGCCGGTAGTTGGAACTGGCTGCAGAGCGTGTTCGCCGAGTTGAATTCGGGCCGCCACGGCGTGTCGGCCCTCGCGGGTTCGCCGGCGCAGGAACCGGCAGAGCTCGCCCGATCGCGTTCGGAAGCAGCGGAACTCGTCGTGCTGGCGCGAAGGCGGCGACTCGATGAACCGTCGACGAGTTTCGAGGCGGCATGGCACGAGGTCGTACTCGCGCGGGCCTGTACCGCACTGGTCACAGGACCTCCGTTGACCGGTGGGCCGGTGCAGGCGCTGATCGCGCACGACCGTGAACGAGGGACGGATTTCGTCACCACCCTTGCCGCGTTCCTCGTCAACTACGGCGAACCCAAACGGGCCGCCGAGACGCTCCACGTGCACCCGAACACCCTGCGCTACAGGATGAAACAGATAACCGACCTCACCGGATACGACGTGACGGATCCTCGACGCCGGCTCGCGGTGGCACTCGCCCTCACGGTGCACCGCGACACCGCGGAAGAGCCGACCGGCACACCAGCCGGCGACAGTTCCGAACCCAGTACCACTCGACCCGACTCGCACACACCTGAAAGGTCATGACAATGACGGTATCCCGCTCGTCCCACGCGGACCTCGGTCTTCGGAATCGCCTGCAGGAAATGGGCTGTCGACTGCCGGATCTCCCACCTGCGGCGGGGAGCTACCTTCCTGCGGTTCGCAGCGGATCGATCGTGTACACGTCGGGCCAGCTTCCCGTCGCGTCGGGATCGCTACTGGCGGTGGGCAAGGTCGGTGGGGAGGTCGTGGAGGCGGAGGCGGCAGAGCTGGTCCGCACCTGCGTCCTCAACGCCCTCGCGGCGGTTGCGACCGTAGCGGACCTCGACTCGATTGTCCGGATTCTGAAGGTGACGGTCTTCGTGGCATCGGCACCCGGATTCAACCGCCAAGCGCAGGTCGCCAATGCGGCCAGCGAGTTGTTGGAGACGATCTTCGGCAGTGGTCATGCCCGCAGCGCGGTCGGGGTCGCCGAACTCCCCCTGAACGCACCTGTCGAGATCGAACTGGTCGCCGAAGTCCGCGGGTCGTAGTACCGGGTGTTTCGTGGCGCTGATGAGATCGGCCCGGACATCTGCCCGCCATCCTGGTTACACTCCCGATCGACGGGGGTGGGGGAACCCTCGGAAAGTGGGAGGAAATGGGTATGGGGGCAGCATCTTTCGTCGAGGGCAGGGAGCCGGTGCAGAAGTTCCTCACCGTCGCCGCCACGATCGTCGTGCCGTACGCACTCTGGCCGCTGGTCATGATCTGGGCGGTGCTGTACTTCGGTGCGCTCGGGGTCAAACGCCTTGTGCTTCCGGGCGATGAACCCTGGAGGGGCGGAATCTGATTGGGCCGGCGGTCGTCGGGGAGCCGAAGGGCGCGGATGGTGCCGGCGGGCGCATGGCAGCATGGTCGTGATCAACGCACCATCGCAGGAAGGCTCCCATGCGTCACACAGCCGCGCGCACGCTCGGCATCGGCCTGACGGCCGCCGCGCTCGTCCTCACCCCGACTCTCGGGGTCCCCTTCGCCGCCGCGGCACCGGACACGGGCCTGCTGGGTCTCACGCCGACGGGTGTGGTTCCGGCCTCCGAGTCGGCGATCCAGCAGCAGTTCGGCACTCCCGGCCCGCATCGCGTCGCCCAGACCCGGACCACGCAGGACTGTGCCGGTCTGACGGACCTGTACGTTCGCGTCGTCCAACTGGGTTTCGACGTGCAGGACGAGATGAAGTGCTTCGGCACCTTCCCCGATGCGGGTCTGCGCAGCCCCGTCGGGGTGGAGTTCTACTATCCCGACGACATCGCCGACCTCGGTGTGCTGCCGCTCGTGCTGTGGACGCCGGGCATTCTCGTCGAGCCCGGTATCTACGACTCCACCGCTCGACACCTGGCGAGCCACGGCTACGTCGTCGCCGTCAACTATTCGCTCGTCAACTGGTTCGGCCTCACCCACGAGATGGGGGCGCAGGCCGCCGCGGCGGCGAACGCCGACGCGGCCAGTCCGCTGCACGGCCACATCGACCTCGCACGGACGGTGGTCGCGGGCCACTCGGCCGGCGGTGGCTCGGCGCTGATCTCCGGTGGTCGCCTGCAGGGGGTCGGCACGCAGTTCGCCCCGGAGTTCCGCGTCGTCGGCGCGCTCGCGATCGAACCCGGGCCCGCGACCCTCGGCGTCGGTGTGCCGCCGTCGACCGTGCCGACACTGATCGTCACCGGCAGTTCGGATTTCATCGTCCACCCGGCGGGCTGGCCTGCGCTCGTCCAGTACCCGCAGGTGCAGGCCCCCGCGTGGCTGACGACGGTGCGCGGCGCGAGCCACGGCAAGCCCATGGACGGCCCCGCCAACTCGGTGTTCCCGGCCCTCGAGGTCGCGTTCCTCGACTACGTGACGCGGGGTTCGGCCGAGGCGGCGAAGGTCTTCGTCGGCGCCGACTACGCGCTCGCCACCGACGGTGCGCTCATGAACACCCAACGCAACGACCGGGCCGACGCGCTGGGGTAGGCGCCGCCTCAGATCGGCGTCAGCCCCCACCGCGCGGCGGTCGCCGCCGCCGCGGTCCTGTTGGGCGCGTCGATCTTGCGCAGGATTCGCTCCAGGTGCGTGGCGACGGTGGCAGGGCCGATCCGTAGGCGCGCGGCAATCGCGCTGTTGGAGGCTCCGGTCGGCAGCAGTGCGAGCACCTCGGCCTCGCGCGCGGTCAACCCCATCGGCGGATCGTCCGGGCGGACCGCCACCAGGGTGCCGCCGGACCGGGCCGGGTCCATCCGGACCCGCAGCACCGAGCCCGCGCCGACGAAGACGAAATCCGCGGCCTGGTCCGCTGTGGCGACTTCGTCGGCGAGCCGACCGCCCGGCGTGCCCGCGCCGAACAAGTCGACCGGTGCGTCGGCGGTCATCGCGCGAACCGTCCCGTCGGCGGCGACGACCAGCGCGGCGTCGGAGGGGCCCACCCGAGGGATGGAAGGCGCCCGTCGCGCCAGCGGATCCAGCGCCTCGGCCAGCACGTTGCTGAGCAAGGTGACGGTGACGACCGACAGCTCGTCGAACCGGTGCTCGCCTGTGGTGCTCATGTTGAGCATTCCGATGTAGCGACCGTCGCGCGCGTGCAGGCACTGGCTGAGCCCGTCGCTGTACTTGTGGAAGAAGATCGACTCGAAGACGGGCCCGGTTCGCATCGGTTCGGGAACGTCGAAGAGGCGCATGGGAAGTCGCTGTTCCCGCAGCTGCGCGAACAGCGGATGCAGCGGCATGCACTTGTTCACCACGTCGATGGAGTCCGCGCGGTAGCCCAGGCTCGCGCTCGTCCGGTGGGTACCCGCGACGGGATCCCACCACGACAGTGCCGCGTTCTGGTACGGCACCGCGTCGGCGAGTTCGAACAAGATTCGGGCGACGGAAATGTCGGTCGAGCCTGCCTCGGCTGAGACAGATTCGACGGCGCTCCGCAGCCGTAGGGCTGCCTGCAATCGGTCGGACGCGACATCCATGACGAGAGTATGCCCTACGTCACACGCCGGCCCCGGGCCGCGGTCTCGTGCCGGCGCGCGGATTGTCACGGCGGCTCGAACCTTCCGCATCCGCAGATCGACGGATGCCGTGGCGTTCCGCCGAACCTACGTTCACAGCGCCAGCGATGAACGAACCACGGAGGATGCCATGGAAATCGCCGACTACGCCTCACGGGACGCGACCGAACTCGCCGCGCTGATCGCCGCCGGCGACGTCGCTGCCGCGGAAGTGCAGGCTGCTGCCGCCGCCGCGATCGACCAGGTGGATCCGCAGCTGGGGGCGGTCGCCGGGGAGCGCTTCGCGCAGCCGCTCGACCACGACGCGTCCGGGCCCTTCCGCGGCGTGCCGTTCGCGATCAAGGATCTGATCACCCATGCTGCCGGCGTGCCGCAGCGCAACGGCAGCCGCCTGTTCGGCGCAGGCATCGAGCATTCGTACGACAACGCGCTGATGACTCGCTTCCGGCGAGCCGGCCTGGCGACGATGGCCGTCACCACCTCTCCCGAGCTCGGGTTCAACGCGACCACCGAGGCGCTCGCCTATGGGCGGCCCACCCGGAATCCGTGGGATCCGACTCGCAGCCCGGGCGGTTCGAGCGGCGGCTCCGCCGCGCTCGTCGCGGCCGGGGCCCTACCGTTCGCCCACGCCAACGACGGTGGCGGCTCGATCCGCATTCCTTCGGGGGCGTGCGGACTGGTCGGGTTGAAGCCCAGTCGCGGTCGCATCACCGCCGGCCCCGATTATGGCGACCCGCTCCTGGGGCTGGGCATCGAGTTCGCGGTCACCCGGACCGTGCGAGACTGCGCGGCGCTGTTCGACGCGGTGCACGGATCGGAACCGGGCGACAAGTACCTCTTCCCCGCGGAGGACGCGTCGTTCAGCGAGCTGATCACCCGGGGCTCACGCCCGCTGCGGATCGCCTTCAGCACCGTCCCGTACGACGCGACTCGTCCGGTCGATCCGGAATGCGTTCGCGCCGTGGTCGATACGGCGGCTCGACTGGCCGAGATGGGCCACCACGTGGAGGAGGCGGCGCCGCACATCGACGCGGAGGCTTTCGACAAAGCCAGCCTCGACGCCTGGTGCAGCTTCCTCGGCGACACTGTGGCCACCACCGCCGAGATGGGAGGATTCACTCCCGGCCGCGAGCACCTCGAGGCGACGACGCTGGTGTGCGCCGAGTACGGCGCCACCCTCACCGCCCGCGACATCTTCGCCGCCGAGCACCAGTTCAACGTCGCCCGACGCGAGGTCGCCCGGTTCCTCACCGGCTACGACGTGTTGCTGACGCCGACCTCCGCGCAGCCGAACCTGCCTCTCGGGCACCTGAACTCCGACGACGACACCCTCGACGCGCGTGGGTGGTACAACCGGATCTTCGAGTACTCGCCCTTCACCGGCCTGTTCAATGCGACCGGTAATCCCGGGATCTCGCTACCGCTCGCCGAATCGAGCCAGGGCTGGCCGATCGGTCTGCAGTTCGTCGGCCGATACGGCGACGAGGCCACCCTGCTCGCGCTCGCCGCCGACCTCGAGCAGGCGATGCCGTGGTCGGCCCGGCGCCCGGGGATCTACGCGCACTGACACAAGGCGGGAGGTCTCCGGTACTCGGGTCGCCGACCCGAGTACCGGAGACCTGACGCTCTCCTAACCGGCGGCCGGTCGGTAGGTGCACACCAGCACACCGGTGCCCGTGGTGACCGACGAGACCAGCTCCATCGGCCGCTGGGTGCCGTCGTCGGGGAAGATCGACTTGCCGCCGCCGAGGAGCACCGGTTCGACCATGAGTAGGAGCTCGTCGACGAGGCTCTCGCGCAACAGCGTTCGCGCCAGCGTCGCGCTTCCCATCACCGACAGGTCCCCACCCTCGGTGTCCCACAGCTTGCGGATCTCCGCGACGGCGTCACGGCCGGCGATGCGAGTCGTGTTGGCCCACGACGTCAGCTGATCGTCGGTGAGGGTGTCGGTGACGACGTACTTGCGGATGCTGTTCATGTGGTCGGCGAACGGGTCACCGGCCCGCTCCGGCCACGCGGCCGCCATGGTCTGCCACGTGCGTCGACCGAACAGCAGCGCCCCGGTCTTCTCCGCGGCGGCACCGATCGCCGCGCCCATCACCTCCGCATCGAAGTACGGATGGGACCAGCCGCCGTGGGCGAAGCCGCCGTCGGTGTCCTCCTCCGCTCCGCCGGGGGCCTGCACGACGCCGTCCAGGCTCATGAACTCACTGATCACGATGCGCACTGCTGTCTCCTCTTCCACGGGTCGACGTGTTGCTCGGTGATGCAGACCGCCGAACCGCCCGAAACTCATCGGTGTCGGGCGACGGCCCGGCGTTCGCTCCAGTGTCCCCTCGCAACCGCGTGTTGTTCACCTCGACGCGCTGCAATGGCGACGGGCACCTCGCGCCCTCCCTCACCACGGATCGTCGGGCACGTTCCTGCCCGTGAAAGGACACCTCATGGCCACCGTCACCTTCGACGGCATAACCCGGCGCTACCCCGGAGCCGACCGTCCCGCCGTCGACACGCTCGACCTCGACATCGCAGACGGCGAATTCTTGGTCCTCGTCGGACCTTCCGGCTGTGGCAAGACGACGTCGCTGCGCATGCTCGCCGGTCTCGAGGACGTCGACGACGGCCGCCTGCTGATCGGTGACCGCGACGTCACCGATGTGGACGCCAAGGACCGGGACATCGCGATGGTGTTCCAGAACTACGCGCTGTACCCGCACATGACGGTCGCGGAGAACATGGGCTTCGCGCTGAAGATCGCCAGGACCCCCAAGGACGAGATCAAGCGCCGCGTGCAGGAGGCGGCGAAGATGCTCGATCTCGAGCCGTACCTGGATCGCAAGCCCAAGGCGCTGTCCGGCGGCCAGCGGCAGCGGGTCGCGATGGGGCGCGCGATCGTGCGGCAGCCGCAGGTGTTCCTTATGGACGAGCCGCTGTCCAACCTCGACGCGAAGCTGCGCGTGCAGACCCGCAACCAGATCGCCCGGCTCACCCGGCGACTCGGTGTCACCACGCTCTACGTCACGCACGACCAGGTCGAGGCCATGACCATGGGCGACCGGGTGGCCGTGCTCGACGGCGGCGTGCTGCAGCAGGTGGACACCCCGCGGAACCTGTACCTGCACCCGGCGAACCGCTTCGTGGCCGGATTCATCGGTTCGCCCGCAATGAGTTTGATCGATCTTCCCGTCGTCGACGGCGGTGCGGACCTGGCCGGTGTCACCGTCCCGATCGCCCGGGACGTCGTCGATGCGGCCGACGGGGGAGCGGTCACGATCGGGGTGCGTCCCGAGGCTCTTCGGCTGTGTGGCGCCGGCGAGGGCGTCGAGATGCGGGTGGACGTCGTCGAGGAACTCGGCGCCGACGCGTACCTGTACGGCCACGTCGCGGTGGACGGTGCCCGGCACGCCCTGACCGTGCGTACCGAGGGGCACGGGTCGATGCCGCTCGGCACCAGCGTCCGGGTGACCTTCGACCCGGACGCACTGCACGTGTTCGACCATCGCACCGGCCTGCGCCTCAGCGCCTGAGCGGGTCGAAATCTCGGATCGGTGGCCCGCCGGGCACTGCTTCGATCAGCAGTGTCCCGCGGGCTGTCGGACAGCGTCGCACAGCCCGCCGACAGGGGCGACAGTTGTGTCCGTGTGCGGGTCGATCCAGACGGAGCGGTTCCCGCGAAGTCGGGCCAGATACAGCTGGCGCCCCCTGGAAGGCCACTGGACGAACTCGTACCCGGCCAGCTCGGTCTGGACCGCGTCGGCGACCCAGACGGCTGCCTCCTCTGACGAGGCGTCCATCGTCATGCCCTCGCCACGGCTGAATCCACCCAGTCTCGGCCCCTGCCAACCGATCGCGACGAAGTAGTCGCCGTTGATCGCGAGGTCCCAGATCAGACGATCGATTCGGATGTCGCGGCCGAACCGGAGACAGCGCAGGTCCCGAGCGACAGATCCCAGCGCGTCCATCCAGGCCGGGGGAGGATCGACCCCGGGGTGTTCGTAGAAGTCCGCGTGCCCGTCGCGCCACACGAACCGCCACACCAGGCTGTCCCGGTGCCACGGATCCTGCATAGGCATGACGCCATCATTGCATCCGGGCAGGTCTCGTCAGCGACCGAGAACCAACTCGTGAAGGTGCGCGGCAGTGCGGCCTTCGAGGGTGGGCCACAGCGTGTGGCCCGGATCGTCCGGCAGGTCGACGATGTTCGGGACGCCGAGCGCCACGACACCCGACGCGCGGGCCGAGGCGAGCCCGGGCAGCGAATCCTCGATCGCGACGACGCGGCCCGGCACGAGCGCACCCCGCCTCTCGCGCAGTTTCTCGACTGCGAGCAGGTACGGCTCCGGATGCGGCTTGCCGCGGCTGACCATGTCGCCCGTCACCAGGAATTCGAACGTCCCGGCCGGCAGCCGGCGCGCGACCTCAGTGGCCAGCGGGCGCTCGCTCATCGTCACCATCGCGCAGGGGATTTCGGCATCGCGGAGATCGGCGAGTAGTTCGCGGGCCCCCGGTCGCCACGGGACCTCGACGCGCACCTGGGCGAGCACCGACTCGAGCAGCGTGTCGATGATCTCGCGGATCCCCAGGTGCACCCCGGCGGCGCGGATCGCGGCCGCCGAGTCGGGCAGCGCGTTCCCGACCAGCGCGGCGGCCTGCTCGGGACTCCACGGCACCCCGTGCGCCGCGAGGAGGTCGGTTTCGGCCCGGAACCAGTACGGTTCGGTGTCCACCAGCGTGCCGTCCATGTCCCACAGCACCGCCTGCACGGCGGTGTCGAGCTCGATCACTACTTCTCCTCGTCCGATGAATACGGTTGGTGAACAGTCTCGTCCGGGTCGACAACCGTCACGGCCACACCCCGGGACCGCAGCGTGTCGAGCAGGTCTGTCGGTGCGGCGGTGTCGGTGATCAGGTCGTCGATCGACGACCAGTCCGACACCAGGTGAAGCGACGTCCCGCCGAGCTTGCTCGAGTCCATCAGCAGCACACGGCGGCGGGCCGAGCGGATCATCTCGGTCTTGACCGCGACGATCGACTCTTCCTGATGGTAGGTGCCGGCGGCGTCGGCGCTCGACGTCGAGAAGAACACCGTGTCCACTCTCATACCGCGGATCGCCGAAGCGGCAGCGACGCCGAGGAAGGACTCGTGACCGACGTCGTACGTGCCGCCGATCGCCGCCAGCGTGTTGCGGCCGTCCGCGACGATGCGGGACATCGCCGGCAGGTAGTTCGTCACGATGTGCAGGCCCTCCACCTCCAGAAGATGATCCAGCACGGTCGCGGCGGTCGTCGAATCGTCCAGCAGCACCGACTGTCCCGGTTCGACCAGGCGGTGCGCGGCCGCGGCGATGGCCCGCTTCTGCGGCACCGCCATCAGACGCCGCAGCGTTGCGGCGATCTCGTAGGTGCTGGTGCGCTGGACGCTCACCCCGCCGCGGAACTTCCGCACGATGCCGCGGCGTTGGAGTTCGTCGAGGTCCCGGTGCACGGTCATGAGCGAGACCCCGAACCGGCCGGCCAGGCGCTGCGCCGACGCATCCTCTTCCGCGAGAAGGTATTCGAGGATCGCATCGAGTCGCTCCTGGCGGGAGTCGCTGATAGATCGCTGCACCATGAACCGTCCTTACTCCCTGCTGTCGGGGATCACCCGTATATATCAACGCGAGTGTGATTAACGGGTCGTGAACTCGGCGCGAAGCTTTGTCCGACGGTCGTGGAACCGAGGGCGACCGTCGATCTGTCTGCATTCTGTGGCGGATTCGAAAAATGCTGGAAGCAAGCGGTTTCGGGTCACTTTTGTGGGCGCGGGGAGGTCCGTCGCGGGTGTGGTTCGATCTTTTGACCGCCTCGTCGTCGAGTGCAAACATCACCCCTGGCCGAGCTCGTTGATAACACCCGAGTGATACCCAGGAAAGGTCCGTGGCCGTGTCCCTGACAGTCCAGCGCCCCGCGCCGACACCGCCGTCGGCGCCCGTGCACCGCGTCGAGCACGCGCCCGCGTCGTCCGCGCGCCGGAGCGCCGGCCGCGCCCGGCGTCGTCGGCGCGAGTACCTGCTCTTCGCGTTGTTCGCGCTCCCGAATCTGGCGCTCATCGCGGTGTTCGCCTACTGGCCCGTGATCGGCAACGCCTACCTCAGCCTCACCAGGTGGGACATGATTGCCCCGCAGCCGACGTTCGTGGGCCTCGACAACTACGTGACGTTGTTCACCGATTCCTCGTTCCTGCGGGTGTTGCGGATCACTGCGGTGTGGGTCGTTGCGGTGGTCGGGATCAGCCTGGTCGGTGGTCTCGCGCTGGCGCTGTTGTTCGCGGCGAAAGTGCCGGGCCGCAAGGCGGTCTCGGCGCTGGCCTTCTCCCCGCACATCCTCTCCGGCGCGGCCGTCGCCGCGGTGTGGCTGTTCCTGTTCGACCCGAACTACGGACTGTCGCGGGTGGTCTTCTCCGCGCTGGGACTGGACTCCCCGCACTGGACGACGTCGAGCCGGTGGGCCCTGCCTGCGTTGATCATCGTCGCGGTGTGGAAAGGGGTCGGCTTCGTCGCGATCGTGTATCTCGCTGCGCTGCAGTCGCTTCCCGGTGACGTCCTCGAGGCTGCCCGGCTGGACGGGGCGGGCAAGTGGAAGACGTTCCGGCACATCGTCTTCCCGTTGCTCTCGCCGACCACGTTCTTCCTGGCGGTCACCCAGGTCATCGGCGCCTTCCAATCCTTCGACCTGATCGCGATGATGACGAGCGGTGGGCCCGCCGAGGCCACGACGACGCTGAGTTGGTTCGTCTACTCGCAGGGATTCATGCAGTTCAAGGCCGGCACGGCCGCGGCCGGCGCCATGATCATGTTCGTGCTGCTGCTGGTCGTCACGGCGGTCCAGATGCGGTACGTCGAGAAGAAGGTGCACTACTGATGACCGCCTCGACTGCCGCCACCAGGCGTCGGATCCGCAAACTCCCGGCGCTGCTGGCTCTGATCGCCGTCGGCCTGCTGTTCCTGATCCCGTTCTACTGGATGTTCAGTTCCGCGTTCAAACCCGAGGACGAGATCTACCGGTGGCCGCTGCAGTGGATTCCGTCGGAGTTGGTGCTCGACCACTTCCGGCGGGCGTGGGACACCGTCCCGTTCGGGCAGTTCTTCGTCAACTCGGTGATCGTCACCGCGTTCGGCGCCACGCTCAAGGTGACCCTCGCGGTGTTCAGTGCCTACGCGTTCGCGTTCCTGCGCTTCCCGTTCAAACGGGTGATCTTCCTGGCGGTGCTCGGGGCGCTCATGGTGCCCGGACACGTCACCCTGCTCATCAACTACATCACCATCGGCAATCTCGGGCTCATCAACACGTACGCCGGCATATTCCTGCCGGGACTGGCGAGCGCGTTCGGCACGTTCCTGCTGCGGCAGCACTTCCTGGCCCTGCCCAGGGAGGTGCTCGAGGCCGCGCAACTCGACGGCTGCGGACACCTGCGCCGACTGACGCGGTTCGTCCTGCCGATGGCCAAGCCCGCCGTCGTCACCGTCGCGCTCATCGCGGTGATCGACGAGTGGAACGACTTCATCTGGCCGCTGCTGGTCACCAACTCGCTCCAGATGCGCACGCTCCCTATCGGATTGATGTTCCTCAAGGAGACCGAGGGCGTCGATCAGTGGGGTCCGATCATGGCCGGCACCGTCCTGGTGGTCCTGCCGATGCTCCTGCTCTTCCTGTTCGCCCAGCGGTACATCATCGCCGGCCTCGCCGGTGCCGCCACCGAGAAGTGAACCCTTCGTCCCCACAACCGCTTTCCTGATCCGAGGAGATCCCTCATGTCCGTGTTCTCGCGTCCCGGCGCGCCCGCCCCGTCGCTCAACCGTCGCCGCTTCCTCGCCCTGGCCGGCATGACCGCCGCGGCGGTGCCGATCCTGTCGGCCTGCGGTTCGCCGAGCGGTGCGTCGTCGGGCGGGTACACCCAGCCCGACGTGGCACCCCCGGCCCAGTTCAAGGGCCGCACCAACGTGGTGGTGTGGAGTCCGTGGTCGGGCACCAACCACGACGCCTTCACCGGGCTGGTCACCCGCTTCAACGAGTCGCAGTCCGACATCTACGCCGAGGTCCAGCAGTTCAAGGGCTACGACGGCGTCACTGAGAAGCTGTCGGCGGGACTGCAGGCCCGCCAGATTCCCGAGATCGCGGTGTTCTCCGACGTGTCGTGGAACAAGTTCTTCCTCTCCAGCATGATCGAACCGCTGGACGGATACTTCACCGGCGGCTGGAACGCCGACACCTACCACCAGCGCCTGTTCGCCGAGGGCGTGGTCCGTGGGTCGTCGTACTGGGTGCCGTTCGGGCGCTCGACGCCGCTGTTCTACTACAACAAGCAGATCTTCGCCGACGCCGGTCTGCCCGACCGGGCACCGCAGACGTGGGACGAGTTCCGGGACTGGGGCCGCAAGGTCACCGGGCGGACGTACCGCGGCAACAAGGTCGCGATGCGCGCGTACACCGGCGCCGACGACTGGTACTTCCAGGGGCTGCTGTGGAACTACGGTGGCGCGATGTCGAACGGAATGGATGTCATCCTCGACTCCCCGCAGGCGATCGCGGCCGCCGAGTTCGACCGCGCGGTGATCAACGACGACAAGACCGGCTACCTGGCACAGGATTTCGCGACCGACTTCACGAACGGTCTCGTCGCAACCATCACCAACTCGACCGGTGCGCTCACCGGTCTGACGAAGGGGGCCGACTTCGAGATCGGCGCCGGCTTCCTGCCCACCGCGCAAGACACCGGCGTCCCGACCGGCGGCGCCGGGCTGTCGATCATGAAGAACGCCGATCCCGAGCGGAAGGCCGCGGCCGCCAAGCTGATCGAGTTCCTGGCGCAGGACCGACAGGCCGGCGACTGGGCCGTCGACACCGGCTACCTGCCGGCGACGCCGGGAGCGACGGCGTCCGCGGCCGTCACCAAGCGGATCGCGGAGAACCCCAGCTACGGACTGGCGGTGAAGCAGCTCGACATCGCGCGCCAGCCCGACGTCGTCCGCCGCTACGTGTCGTCGACCATCATCGAGGTCCGCGGTGCGATGCAGAAGCTCTACACCGAGAACGCAGACCCGGCCGCCGTGCTGTCGGCGGCCGCGAAGGTGATCCGCAGGGACACCGACGCCATCCGGGCCCAGTACGAGGAGCTGGTGGCCGGATGAGCACGTCGCCTGTCACGTACGCCGTCGTCGGCCACCGCGGCGCGATGGCCGAGTCGCCCGAGAACACGCTCGCCTCGTTTCGGCTCGCCGAGGCGATCGGTGTCCACGAACTCGAGTTCGACGTCCGCCTGTCGGCCGACGGCATCGCGGTGGTCCTGCACGACGCGACGCTGGACCGTCGGGCCGCCGACGCCTCCGGTCGCGGGCTCGGCCCCGTCGCCGAGCTGACGTACGAGCAGATCCGTAGCGTGGACGTCGGTGCCGGAGAACGGGTTCCGACGTTCGAGGAGGTGCTCGACGCCACGTCCGTCGCCCTTCAGGTGGAGATCAAGGCCGTCGAGGCTGTCCCCGAGGTCGCCCGGATCGTCGCGCGTCGCCCCGACGACGCCCGCCGCATCCGGTTCACCAGTTTCCTGCCGGAGGCGCTGCACCGGTTGCGTAAACTCGCCCCGGACGTGCCCCGCGGGCTCATCACGCCCGGTTACCCCGACTCGGAACGACACCCGGAGGGGATCGACGCCGTGCTGGCCTCGACCGGAGCGTCCGCGTTCTACAGCGGCTGGAACGGGCTGACCGTGGACGTCGTGCGCGGCCTCCAGGACCGCGGTTACGACGTGGGCGCCTGGCCGGTCCGCAGTCTGCACGACGTGCGACGCGGGCTCGAGTGGGGCCTGGTCAGCGGGACCGTCGACGACCCGCGCGCCGGGTGTGCGTGGTTGGTGGAGGCGCGGCGGCTGCAGCGTCAGCGCTGAGCGTCAGTTCGGTGTCCCGCTCGAGATACGACCCGGTGCGGGCGGTGCGACCGGGGAGCGGGCCTGCAGATACGACGTGAGCGCGTCGAGATCGTTTCCGGCGGAGGCGGGTTCGGTGCCGTCACGCAGGACGGTGAAGCCGTCGCCACCTTCGGCGAGGAACTTGTTGACCGCCACCCGGTAGCGGTCGTCCGGTACGACGGGCCGGTCGTCGACGCGGATCTCGGCGATGCGGGACCCGACCGGGGCTCGGCGGTCGACGCGATATGTCAGCGATGCCGACGGCGCCAGGATCAGTTCCGCGGTGGACCCGTCGTCGCGGGACTGGAACTGCTGTTCCAGCACCTCTTTCAGCTGCGACCCGGTGAGGGTGCGCACCTCGAGCGAGTTGAGGAACGGCTGCACCTGGTACGCGTTGCCGTAGGTGATCGTGCCGTCGACGTCGTACAGCAGATCGGAGCGGATGCCACCGGGGTTGGTGAGTGCGATCTGCGCGCCGCGCCCGCGGGCCGCCGCGAGTTGCGCGTCGGCGATCAGATCGCCGAGCGGGCTCTCGCCGCTCGGTGCCGGCTCGCGGGTGATGTCGTCGGTGACGGCACCCACCGGCCGCTGGGCGACCTCGTCGGACTGCCTGCTGGCCCGCGCGACCAGGTCGGCGACCATCGGATCCGGGGAGATGTCGTGGGTGACGATCTGGTTGAACGCCTGGGTGCGTTCGCGATTCACCTCGCCGGTCCCGCGGTCGAGAACCATGTCGACGACCGAGACGATCCGTCCGTGCGAGGCGGCCTGCATCACCGGTCGCGGATTTCCGGCGGGATCGTCGACCGCGCAGTTGAACTGCGCGTGCGTGTCGGCGGTGAAGATCGCGTCCACCTTCGGGGTCGCCCGCGTCGCGATCGCGCGGGTGGGTCCGTCGCCCAGGTCGCACGAATTGGGGCCGCCGGTGGCCTGCGTGTCGCCGCGGTGGAGCAGGACCACGATCGCGCGCACGCCGAGGAAGTCGAGCGTGTCCGCCGTGCGGTCGATCGCCTCGAGCTCGTCGCCGAACTGCAGTCCGCTGATCGCGTCGACGGCGATCTTGTCCGGCGCGTCGGACGACATCACACCGATCACGCCGACGGGGACGCCATCGACGTAGTCCACGGCGTACGGCAGTGCGGCAGGGGCGCCGTCGGGGAATGTCATGTTCGCGGCGAGCAGCGGGAACTGGGCGCCCTCGAACGTCGGCTCGAACTGGCAGCCGTCCACCGGGTGGCACCCGCCGGTCTGCATGCGCCGCAGCTCGTCGAATCCCTTGTCCAGCTCGTGGGTGCCGATCGAGGCGGCGTCGACGCCCATCAGATTGAGCAGGTCCACGGTCGGTTCGTCGTGAAACAGCGCGGACTCGATCGACGAGGAACCCCAGCCGTCGCCCGCCGAGTACAGCAGCGAGTTCGGGGCCTGCGCGCGCAGCTGCTGCACGTACGCGGCGAGGTACGCGGCGCCGCCCGCGTCTGTCGCCGGCCCGTCCGGCCGCGAGATCTGCGCGCGGGCGCCCCGGGGCGGCTGGAGGCTGCCATGCAGATCATTGATCGTCAGCAGCCGCACCGAGACGGACTCGAGGTCGTCGGACGGCCGCGCCTCGGCGGGATGCGCGCCGACGATCAGCGAGGCCCCGAGTGCCGATGCGAGAGCCGTCGCTCTACGGCGCCATCGGCGTCCGGTCAAATCGTTCGCGGGTCGGCACACCGCTGAGAGTCTGCCAACGATCTGGCAAAGATGTGCCCGTCGACAGGTAACGGTTCAGTTACGGGGTGGGGTATCCGGTGGGGACCCCGGCCAGCTCGAGCGCGGCGGCCGACGTCGCGAACGCGAGGAACGCATCGTTCTCGTGCGGGTCGCCGATCGTGATGCGGACGCCGTCCACGCCGTAGGGACGGATGAGCACGCCGGCCTCCGCGCTGGCCTCGCCGTACGCGGCCGAGCGGTCCGCCAGCGGCAGCCACACGAAGTTGGCCTCGGTGACCGGCACGTCGTAGCCGGCGGCGAGCAGGGCGTCGCGGACACGGTCGCGCTCGGCGACGACGGCGTGGGTGCGCTGCAGCAGCTCGTCCCGGGCCGCCAGGCACGCGATCGCGGCGGCCTGCGCCACCGCGTTCACGCTGAAGGTGATGTGCACCTTGGCCAGCGCGGTGATGATCGCCGGATCGGCGACGGCGTAGCCGACGCGGACGCCCGCCAGGCCGTACGCCTTCGAGAACGTGCGCAGCACAACGACGTTGCGTCGGGTGCGGGCCAGCTCGATGCCGTCCACGCCCGAGCGGTTGTACTCGAAATACGCCTCGTCGAGCGCCACGACGATGTGCGCCGGGACCGCGTCGAGGAAGCGCTCGAGCTCCTCACGGCCCAGCGCGCTACCGGTGGGGTTGTTGGGGTTGCACACGAAGATCAGCCGGGTGCGGTCGGTGATCGCGGCCAGCATCGCGTCCAAGTCGTGGCCGTGCTCCGGGGTGAGCGGCACCGGGACCGACGTCGCGCCGGCAACCTTCGTCACGACCGGGTACGCCTCGAACGAGCGCCACGCGTAGACGACCTCGTCGCCGTCCTTGCACGTGGCCTGCACCAGTTCCTGGCACAGCGCCACCGATCCGCAGCCGGTCGCGATGTTCTCGGCCGGCACGCCGAGCGACTCGGACAGCGCGCGGATCAATGCCGCCGCCGCGTTGTCGGGGTAGCGGTTCGCGATGGCGGCGGCGTCCGCGATGGCCTGCGCGACGCCCGGAAGCGGACCCTGCGTCGTCTCGTTGCTCGCCAGCTTGATCGCCCCGGGATAACTGCGGCCCGGCACGTAAGTGGGGATGGAATCGAGGTCAGCGCGGGTCACGGGGGTCACGATGCGATTATGCGCCCTACGAACACGTGCACTGTCGACCCGGTCGTGCCAAGGTTGATTTATGCCGGGAATCCTCCGGGACAGTGCGCCCCTGCGCGCCGACGACGACTCCGATTCGCAGGCTCAGGGACAGGTGCCGATCACCGCCGTCGAGCCCGAACGGCACGCGCGCGGCGGCATCGTCGTGCTGCACGAGTCCCGCGATTTCACCGACGCGCTCCTCGAGATGATGCGCTCGCTCGCCGCGGAGGGGTGGCTCGTGGTGGCGCCGCACCTGTTCCACCGCGAACCCGCCCACAGCGACACCGAGGTGTTCGGCGAGCACCTCTTCGACGACTTCGACGCCACCTTCGACTGGCTCGTCTCCCGCGGCATCTACGCCGACTGCGTCGGTGTCATCGGATTCGACGACGCCGGCACCGCCGCGATGCTGGTCGCCACCAGCCGCCAGGTCGGCGCGGCCGTGAGCGTGTCCGCGCACGGCATCGTCACTCCGCTGGCCCCCGAGACACCCACCCTCGTCGAGGCGGCGCCGTTGCTGAAGGCGCCGTGGCTCGGCCTGTACGGCGCAGACGACCCCCGCACCCCACCCGAACACGTCGAACTGCTCCGCGACGCGGTCGCGCGCGCCGACGTCGCCACCAACATCGTCACCTACGACGGGCTCGCGCACCGCGCCGACGAACCGCCCGTGCCGGAGCCGAGCGCAGACGACGAGGACCCGCTCGTCGTCGCGATCCTCGACGCCCAGCGCCGAATCTTCGACTGGTTCGATGCCAACCTCCGCTAGGTGTAGGCGTCTGACCAGCCGTTTTGCGTTTCCCGGCGATCCCTGTGTAATGTTTCGCCCGGCGGTTCGAAAGGGCCGGCCCCCAAGGAGGCGTGCCAGAGCGGCCGAATGGGACTCACTGCTAATGAGTTGTCCCCCTTAAAGGGGACCGGAGGTTCAAATCCTCTCGCCTCCGCCACGCTGGTTTCTCGTTGGACCAGCAACAACTGAAGATTGTTTCATGCGCCCGTAGCTCAACGGATAGAGCATCTGACTACGGATCAGAAGGTTAGGGGTTCGAATCCCTTCGGGCGCACATCAGAAGGCCCCTCACCAGCAGCGATGCAGGTGGGGGGCTTTCTCGTTTGGGGGCTGCCACAACTCGACACTTACTCAACAGATTGGGTCACAGACGGGCCGAAAGTGTTGAGCACACCATGTCGACGAAGAGGAAGCGGCACACCCCTGAGCAGGTGGTCCGGAAGCTGACCGAGGCTGACCGGCTGCTCGCCGAGGGCGCCGATACCGCCGAGCTCGCGCGTGGTCGTGAAGCGTCGCCGCAAGCGGGTCGGGTCTTCCGCGGTGCCGCCGGTGCCGTCAGCGACCGGCCCGAACATGGAGTGGGCCATCGACTTCCATGACCACGACCGGCCGCACTCATCGCTGGGCCACCGAACCCCACGGGCCTACGCTGCGGTCTGTACCCACTAATCGGCTCGCACGCGTCTGGTGTCGAATGCCCAGATCGCGATCTCGACGCGGTTGCGCGCGCCGAGCTTGGTCATCAACGATGCGACGTGGGTCTTGACCGTGCTCAGGCCGACGAAGAGCTCGGTGGCGATCTCGGCGTTGGTCCGGCCCCGTGCGACCAGCGCGAGCACCTCCTTCTCACGCTCGGTGAGCGGGTCGATGGGCTGGACCGGTACCACCGGCGCCTGGTCGGCGAAGGTCGCCAGCAGCCGGCGGGTGACGTTGGGGGCGATCAGCGCGTCCCCGTTGGCCGCCGCGTGGACAGCCTGCACGAGGAGCTCTGGCCCGGCGTCTTTGAGTAGGAAGCCGCGGGCGCCGGCGCGTAGGGCGCCGAGGACGTACTCATCGAGGTCGAAGGTGGTGATCACGACGACCGCCATCGGGTCCGTCACGTCTGGCCCGGCCAGGCGGCGCGTCACCTCGACACCGTCGAGCCCGGGCATCCGGATGTCGACGAGGAGGACATCGGGACGCAGCCGGGTCGCCAGGTCGAGCGCTGCGAGCCCGTCCGCTGCCTCCCCCACGACCTCGAGGTCGGGTTGCGCGCCGAGGATCATCACCAGCCCGGTCCGGACCAAGTCCTGGTCGTCGGCTACGACAACACGGATGCTCATGCCAGCGCCTCCACCGGCAGCACGGCCTCGACCACCCAGCCACCCTCGGGCCCCGGCCCCGCAGAGAGCGATCCGCCGAGGAGCTGGGCGCGTTCGGCCATGCCCAGCAGGCCGAACCCAGGCTCCGGGGCGGGCCCCGGCTCGGTCTGTCCATCGTCGCTGACACGCAGCCTGACGGCGTCGCCCTCCCGGCGTACATCGATCCCGACGCGGGTCGCGCTCCGGGCGTGCCGTACGGCGTTGGTCAGCGACTCCTGCGCGAGCCGGTAGAGCGCGGCGTCCACGGGTCGTGCCAGCCGGGTCAACGAACCGTCCAGCGAGACCTCGACAGTGGGCGTCGCGTCGGCGCGCGCCAGAGCAGGCAGGTCCGCGACACCCAGCTGCGGCGAGTAGGCGACGGCCTCCTCCTCACGCAGCACCCGCACCATGGATCTCATCTCCGCCAGGGTCCGCGACGCTTCAGACTCGATCGCGGCCAGGATCTCGGCAGCCTTCTCCGGCTCGATGCCGGCAACCACGCCGCCGGCCTGCGCCTGCACCGCGATGGCCGAGACGTGGTGGGCCACGGTGTCGTGCAACTCGCGAGCCAGCCCCACCCGCTCCTGATTACGGATCTCGCGCTGTTGGCGATGCCAGAGGTCCGCGCGATAGCGGAACACCGCCGCGAGGGCGACGAACAACAGCAAGAGGACGCTCCCGCCGAAGATGTCGGCCCAGCCCGCGGAGGAGGCGTACATCCCCAGCGCGACGACGACCGTCACGAACGCCGTCCCCAAGACCATCTCCCGGCCCGAGCCCCACCGCACCAGGGAGTAGAGCAGGATCAGGACGGCCATCATGGAGTAGAGGCCGAGGTTGGCGTGCTCAGTCAGCTGGAGGACCGACAGCAGCCCGGCGACGCCCCACCCGGCCAGGGCGGCCATCAGGGGGTGACTCCGCCGCCAGAGCAGGGCAGGCATCAGCGTCAGGGCGAGCACTGTCACAAGGGGTCGCCAGGCCAAGTCCGGCCGAGCGATGCCCTCGACCAAGGCGGCAGCCGCGAACACGCCCACCAGCAGCCAGTCGAGCCGACCGATGGGTGGGGTGTCAGCAGGCCGCGGCTCATGCCAGATGGAGCGCCGGACAGTGACCACGGCTCCAGCCTAGGGGTCGGCGCGCCTCGGCGTATCCGCCGAAAGAACGAGAGAAAGACCATGCCATCGGCCAGGCGAACCCGAGCCTCGGGGCCGAGGCGCCCGCCGCCGGGCTCAGCGATCGTAGATCTACCGATCCTCACCACAACAACGGAGCTCATGATGAGAACAGGTGAACCCACCACCGCCACACTGGAAGACCAGCCGATCCCGGTGAGAGCCAAGCTCGCCGCAACGTGGACAAGCTTCATGTTCTTCTACGCCTACGTGGACATTCTCAACTTCTTCACGCCCGGCGTCGTCGAAGACATCCTCGACGGCAAGGTCTTCGAGTTCGACCTCTCCCAGACCTTTTCGACCACGGCGCTGACCCTCATGGCCATCCCGATCCTCATGGTCGTGCTGTCGATGACGCTGCCCGCCCGGGCGAACCGCATCACGAACCTCATCGTGGCCGCGCTCTACGTCCCCGTCACGGCATTCAATGCGGTGGGCGCGTCCTGGCTGTACTTCTACGGCCTCGGCATCGTCCTGGAATTGATCCTTCTCGCCCTCATCGTGCGGTACGCCTGGACCTGGCCCCGCACCGCACCGTCGGCGGCCATGGCCACCAGCCCGGGCCGTGAAACCGTTCGCGCCCAACAGCAAACGTGAACCCAAGAGCAGTCCCGGTCCTGTTCGGAGCCGGCTGCCTCGGTGCCGCGGTGTGGCCCACACGCAAAACCCCAGGTTGTCCCCTGTTCAGGCGGCCGGACAACCTGGGGGTTGTTTGATGCCTCACCCCCGAAACCGCCCCATTGGGTCGGGCGAGCTTCCCGAGTGCCTCCACGGGATGGAGATGATCGACCCCCGGGGTGCGTTGCCCCTCTCTTTAGCATCTACCGCATGAGTATCCCCAGGTTCCCGCTTATCACTTCGGTGGACGAGGACGGGTTCGTCTGCCTCGTCGCCGCAGGCCCCTACGACGGATTCGTCGGCACGGACTGGGAGTTGGACGAGCTCCTGACGCGGTTCGCCGAACAGATGAGCCGCGGTGCACTGTTCGTCGCCTATGCGGGCCCCGATGCCGCGGGCGGAGAGCTGCGGATCGTCGCGGAGGGGTCGCCGCACCGGGCCACGCGAGAAGCGGCAGGGGTGATCGACGCGGCCGACGGCGTCTGGCTGACTGACTACACGCAGCTCACGATGGCCGCGCAGTTCGACGATGAACGGCCGGCGCACGACGATCCCGAGTCCCGGCTCCCGGTCCCCGCGGGACGCTATCGGATCCTGCTCCGCGAGTTCGCATCCGATGACGGCTCGGTCTTCGAGCTCGTCGTCTCTCGGCCAGTGTCGACGATACGGTGGCGCACGCTGCGGTCCCGTGGTTCGAGTAGGACTCGCGCGGCGGGCACGGGGAACCCTGTTCGAGCGGTGCCTATCGATCGACGCAGTCCCTGCACCGCCTCGAAACCGGCCGGTTGACGGCCCCGCTGTTGGTTTCGAGCTTTTCTCCGTTGCCGAGTCGTACCCATGCATTGGGGATACCGCGGATCTCGCCCCACCCGGAGAGCGCGGACTCGTCGTTGTGGCTGCAGCCGGGCAGGTGCGCGATGCGGCTCGGGCTCACCAGGACCAGGCCCTGCTCGCCGGTCAGTGTCGGGCGAGACGCAACTCGCGCGTGCGTGCACTGGCCGACGAGCAGATCACATTTCGGGCATCGTTCAGACGTCACACCTATTGAGTCGTCTTGCGGCGGTGACATGTTTCCCCCGCCCCCACGGCGCTGCCCGGCAACCACGGCGTGCGCCCGGGCAAAGTGAGAGCCGCAGCACACTCGCCCCGAAACGAGGCGCTGGTGACTATGGTCAGCTGCGCGGTGCCCGAGCCTAACCCCCGACGGGGCTCGGGCACCGCTTGGCGGAAGGTCATCCCACCCCCGACGAGTGGGATACCTCCGAGTGAGATTCGCATGCACAACGTTGCATCCCCGTTGCATCGGACGTAACCGGCCGCGAATCCCCAGGTGAGTCCACGGCTGCGGCGAGCGGCGCTACGCCGACCTTGCCGAGTTCACCGAGTCGCCGGCCATCCACGAAGCCTCCGTGTCCCGGTAACCTCACGCGCGTGGATCTCGCGGTCACGTCGGACACCGGCCCGGTCGGGGACGTGCACACGCTCGCGGACGAGTTACGGCAGGCGCGTGAGACCTTCCAGGCCGCGACGCCGAGTACGTCGGGAACGCTGCTGGTGTGTCTGCGCTGCCTACCGGCCGACCTCCGGCGCCGTTCCTTCACCCGCTTCGAGCGAACCGGGCCGACCCTTCTGGTCGATCTGTGTGTGACCGAAGAGGCGGTGCGCGGCCTCACCACGGCGCAGCAGCGCGAGATGCTCGGCCCCCTTCTCAACGATCTGCTCGACAAGGCCTGCGGGTCCCGATCGGCACCGTGGGCCGCGCAGCAGCGAACCCAGTTGCGGGCTGCCGCTGCACGAACGCTCGCCTCGCTCGGATGGCTCGACGGCGCCCGGGCCCGCGCGGCAGCGATGTTGAGGTCCGGACGCTCGCTCGACGACGTCGCCGAGGCGTCGGGGCTCGACCTCGACGAGGTCGAGCATCTGTTCGTGGAGCTGACGTCGGGCTGAGGCTGCGGCAGTCCTATCCTCCTACCCGTCACCGACCCGCGCCCCGTGCTGCACAGAGGAGAACATGAGATGGCCACTACCGCAGTAGCCCTCGGCCCGAAGCCGGACGCGGTGCTGGCCGACGCGATTGCCCGCGGCGGTGCCGCGTCCGCGCCGCTCGGGGAGGCGGCGGGACTGGTGTGGGCCGGGGACGACCCCGCACACTTTCCCGCGGTCCTTCCCCAGTCGATCCGCTGGGTGCAACTGCCGTCCGCCGGGGTCGAACACTGGTTCGCGGCAGGCGTCGTCCAACGGCACCCGGACGTCGTGTGGACGTCCGCGGCCGGCGCCTTCTCCGCGACCGTCGCCGAGCACGCGTTCGCGCTGCTGCTGGCGGGCGTGCGGGCGCTGCCCGCGCATCTGGCCGCCACCACGTGGCGGCAGCGCGAGTTCTTCGACAGGGTGGGCACCCTGCGCGGCGCCCGCGTCGCGATCATCGGGGCAGGCGGCATCGGGCGGGCGCTCATCCCGATGATCGCGTCGGTCGGTGCCACCGTCGTCGCGGTGAACCGGTCGGGTCGGCCCGTGGCGGGCGCCGCCGAGACGCTGCCCGCCGATCGGGTCGACGAGGTCTTCTCGCGGGTGGATCACGTCGTGATCGCCGCGCCGGCCACCAACGAGACCCGGCACCTGGTCGGGCGTGCTCAACTGGCACAGCTCGGTCCGCGGTCGTGGGTGATCAACGTCGCACGCGGGCCGCTCGTCGACACCGACGCCCTCGTCGACGCTTTGCGGGACAACACCATCGGTGGCGCCGGGCTCGACGTCACGGATCCCGAGCCGCTGCCGGACGGGCATCCGCTGTGGACGCTGCCGAACGCGATCGTCACACCGCACGACTCGAATCCGCCGTCGGTGCGCACGGCCGCGTTCGCCGAGCACGTGACGGAGAACGTGCGCCGATTCGTCGCCGGCGAGGCCCTCAGCGCACGAATCGATCCGGCGGCGGGCTACTGAACCCGGCACCGAAAGTGCTCGCTCAGGGTGAGTTCCGAGGCGAACATTTGATCCGGGGGTTTACGTGGAATGCCGGAATGCTTACCCTTGCGGGCGAACTACCAAATTCGACAGAGGATTTCCGGTGCAACACCTTGGACCGCACACCGACGGAATCACCACGGGCACGAGCGATGCAGCCCGCATCCGTCGTCTTGCTGAGCGCATCGCCGACACGAGCGAGAAGGCCGCCAACATAGCGGCGGCCGGCGAGATCATTCGCCTCGCCGCAACCCTCGAGAAGGAACTCGAGCGCGTGTAGAACAAGCGTTTTCGCCGATCGCCCGAAACCGATCGGCGTAACGAACGACTCCGGGGACCGTCGGTGATACCGACGGTCCCCGGAGTCGATCTTCTAGGCGGAGGCCATCTCGGTGGCCCAGCGGTAGTCGGCCTTGCCGGCGGGGGTGCGTTTGACCTCGTCGACCAGCACGATCGTCCGCGGGATCTTGTAGCCGGCCAACGTCTTGCGGCAGTGCGCCTGGACCTCGTCGAGCGTCAGTTCCGGGGCGTCGGGGTAGATCGCGATCACCGCGGCCACCTGCTGGCCCATCCGCTCGTCGGGCTTGGCGACGACGAGGGCGTCGGCGATCGAGGGGTGCGCGTGCAGCGCGGCCTCGACCTCCTCGGCGAACACCTTCTCACCGCCGGTGTTGATGCACTGCGAGCCGCGGCCGAGGAAGACGATGGTGCCGTCGGCCTCGATCCGCCCCATGTCGCCCAGGACCGAGATGCGGGTGCCGTCGGCGCGGACCGGGAACGTGCGGGCGGTCTTGTCCTCGTCCTTGTAGTAGCCGAGGGGGACGTTGCCGATGCGGGCGATGTACCCGATCTCGTCGGTGCCCGGAGCGATCTCGTCGAGGCGCTCGTCCACGAGAATCATGTTGGGCGAGGGTGCCATGCGGAGATTGCCGTCCTCGTCGATTGTGAAGGCGCCGTCGTTGCCGGACTCCGAGGCACCGAAGTTGTCGCGCAACAACAGCTCCGGCTTGACCGTGAGCATCCGCTCCCGGACGCCGACCGACCAGAGCGCCCCGCCCGAGGTGATCGAGAAGAGCGAGCTGAAGTCGATGTCGTCCTTGCGGCGCTCCATCTCGTCGACGAGCGGCAAGCCCATGCCGTCGCCGACGATCAGGATCACCTGCAGTCGCTCCTTCTCGATGGCCTCGACGACCTTCTTCGGGTCGAAGTCGCGCATCAGCACCACGCGGGCACCGAGCGTGAAGAACGTGAACAGCGAGTACAGCGCGGCACCGTGCATGAGCGGGGCGGCGATGAGGAACGCCATGTCGGGGAATTCCTTTGCGGCAGCGGCAACCTCCGCGAGGTCCTGCCGGGCGTCCTCGCCGTACGGGTTGCCGCCGGAGAGCGGCTTTCGGAAGAAGTCGTCGTGGCGCCACATGACGCCCTTCGGGTAGCCGGTGGTGCCGCCCGTGTACAGGATGTAGAGGTCGTCGCCGGAGCGGGCGGGGAACTCCGCGGTGGCCGGGAGATCGGCCGAGTCCGCGAACCGGGACACGGTGATCGAGCGGGCGGCAGCCGCGGTGAGCAACTCCTCGACCGGATCGCCGATGACGAGCACCGTCCGGATCAGCGGGTAGCTGCCGAGCAGGTCGGCCAGGGTGCGCTGATGCTCGGGCAGTTCGACGACCACCGCGGTCGAGTCCGAGTTGGTGAAGATGTACTCGAGTTCGGCCGGCGTGTAGCGGTAGTTGACGTTGATCGGCACCGCGCGGATCTTGATCAGTCCGAGGATGGACGTGACGTGTTCGATGCTGTTCTTCAGGAACAGGGCCACGTGGTCGCCCTGGCGGATGCCGGCCTTCGTCAGCAGGTTGGCGGTTCGGTTCGCCTCGGCGTTCAGGCTCGCGTAGCTCAGGTGCTGGTCCTCATACGTCAGCGCAATTCGGTCGGGGACCGATTCGGCGACCGATTCGAAGACATCGGCGAGATTGAACTGCATCGTCGTTCCTTTCGGAAGAGTGCCGCCTTCGGCGCGCACCACCCGCACATGTCGATGGAGGGTAACGCGGGAAAAGCCACCTACGTGGCGAATTCGGACATCTCGCTGCCCGGTCGGCTCACGCCGCGCGCAGCGACGCGTCGAGCGTCCGGGTGGCGTCCACGACGAGCGGTGCGATGCGCTCGAGCCTGACGGTGCGCACGTCGCCCGACAGCGAGATCGCGGCGATCGGGCGGTCCGCGCCCTGCACGGCCGCTCCGACGCACGCCACTCCACGGGCGAATTCGCCGCGTTCGAGGGCCACGCCGCCGTGTGCGCGGATGGAGGCGAGCTGCCGGTGTAGCGCCGTGATGTCGGAGATCGTCCGCTCGGTGCACCGCTCCAGGTGGGCTCCGTACAGGCGGTCGACGCGTTCACGGGCCAGCCACGCGAGCAACGCTTTCCCACCCGCGGTCGCGTGGGCGGGGGCGCGGCCGCCGACCCGGGTCGGCACGGATGCCGCCAGGCGCCCGCCGAGCTTGTCGAGATGGACGATGTGTCGGCGGTCCAGCACCGACAGGTGGACGACGAGGCCCGTCTGCAGGTGCAACTCGTGCAGCACGGGTGCGGCCGCGGCGCGCAGTTCGGCGTGCCCGTTCTGGTGCGCGGACAGGGCCAGCGCCCGGCGGCCGAACCGGTATCCGGAGGACAGGTGTTCGAGCCATTCCACCTGCACCAGCTGGTCGAGGATCCGGTGCACGGTGGAGCGGGGCAGCCCCGTCCTCCGGGTCACCTCTTCGAGGGTCAGCCGTTCGGTTCGACCGTCGAACGACTCGAGGATGAGGGTGGTGCGCGCGATCATCGACACGGGTGGCTCGATGAGCGGGTCTCGGGCATCGCCCACGATCGCCACACCTCCACCATCGCGTCCGTCAGCCGTTTGTTCGAAACGATCGTGGAACATTCTTGCCGACGGCACGACCCGACGCACATGCCGCCCGGACCGTGCTCGGCCCGAGGCGGGGCGGGGATCAGGCGTCGGCCAGTTCCCGCAGGACGCCGGCGAGCTCCTCGACGGCGGCGGGGGAGTCCGCCGTCGCCCGCCGGAACAGCCCGACGGGCTCAGCGGTGCCCGGTGTCGGCTGCGGCAGGCGGACCAGGGTGCCGTCGTCGAGATCGGTCTGCGGCACTCGTTCCGGGGTGAACCAGACCGCGTCGCCGTGCCGGGCGAGGGTCCGGGCGACGGTGACGTCCAGCGTCTCGACGCAGCCGGCCGGCAGGTGGAGGCCGTGCCGCTGCAGCAGTGCCTCGGTGTGGTGCCGCGGCACGGTGCCCGTGATCGCCACCACGAGCGGGTGGTCGAGGACCGCCGGCATCGGGAGGGGGCCGGTGGCCGCGGTCAGGGGGTGCCCCGGTCGGACGATCAGCGCGAGCGACTCGGTGTAGAGCAGCTCGAACGTCACGTCCTGCAGAGCGTCGGGTTCGGCCATCCGGCCCAGCGCGAGATCGAGCTCGCCGGCCCGGACCGCGGCGAGCAGGACGTCGTTCGATCCGGTGACCACCCGCACGCCCACGTCCGGGTGGGTGGCCTGCAGCCGCGAGATCGCCTTGGGCAGGAGCACGCTCGCGACGGTGGGAAGGGCGCCGACGCGGATCGGTGCAGTCGGCGCGCCGGCCCCGGCGAGTGCCGACGCCGCCGACTCCATCGCGTCCGTCACGGCGACCGCGCGGCGCAGGAACAGTTCGCCGGCCGGCGTGAGACGGGCGCCGTGCCGCCCGCGGTCGACCAGGCGTACGCCGGCGAGGGCCTCGAGTTCGTTGAGGGTCTTCGTCACCGCGGGCTGGGTCAGGTGCAGGCGCTGCGCCGCGCGTCCGAGGTTGCGCTCCTGCGCCACCACGACGAAGCACGTGAGGTGCCGGAGTCGGATCCGGTCCAGGACGCGGGCGACCGTCCCGTCGACCACGGGAGGTGGGGGAACGAAACCGTCCGACATTTCCACAGGTTATGAAAACTCGGCGAAAGCGTCAATTTACATGAGTTGAGGGCGCAAATAGCGTGGCGGGAGATCCGCTCGACAGGAGAACCCCATGACCATCGGCGAATTCGTCGAACGCGATGCCACTGTGCATCCGCCGGCGCTGACCCCGTCCTACAAGACCAGCGTGCTGCGCTCGCCGCGCAACGCCCTCATCTCGCCGCGGAACACGCTCTCCGAGATCACCGGACCGGTGTTCGGCGCGAAGGAATTGGGGGAGAAGGACAACGACCTGATCCTCAACTTCGCCAAGGACGGACTGCCGATCGGCGAACGCCTCATCGTCCACGGCTATGTGCGCGACGAGTTCGGTAACCCGGTCTCCGGTGCGCTGGTGGAGGTGTGGCAGGCCAACGCGGGCGGACGCTACCGGCACAAGACCGACAAGTACCTGGCCCCGATCGACCCCAACTTCGGCGGCTGCGGCCGGATGCTCACCGACAGCAACGGTTACTACGTCTTCCGCACCGTCAAGCCCGGTGCGTACCCGTGGGGCAACAACACCAACGCGTGGCGTCCCTCGCACATCCACATGTCGCTCAGCGCGGACGGCTGGGCGCAGCGGCTGATCACGCAGCTGTACTTCGAGGGTGATCCGTTGATCGAGCGGTGCCCGATCGCCCGGACCATCCCGACGGTCGAGCAGGTGCGCAGCCTGATCGCGCAGGAGGACCCGGCCAACAACGTGCCGTTCGACGCCCGCACCTACCGTTTCGACGTCACCCTGCGTGGACGTCGGGCCACCTTCTTCGAGAACACCGTCCCGGGAGCCCCGCGATGACCCGAATCGACCAGCACCCCAGCGCCGCCACGCCGCACCCGATGGTGACGCGGTTCCCCGAGACACCGTCGCAGACCGGCGGGCCCTACGTCCACATCGGGCTCGCGCCGCAGCAGGCCGGCTTCGACGCCTTCGAGAACAACTTCGGCAACGACCTGGTCTCCGAGGCCACCGTCGGCGAACGGATCACGATCGAGGGGCGCGTGTTCGACGGCAGCGGCACGCTCGTGCGCGACGCGCTGCTCGAGATCTGGCAGGCCAACGCGGCCGGCAAGTACGCGCACCGACTCGACCCGCAGGACAAGGCAGTCGATCCCGCGTTCCGCGGCTGGGGGCGCACCGGCGCCGACTTCGACTCCGGCGTCTTCGAGTTCCACACCGTCAAGCCCGGTCCGGTCGACGCGGACGGCGGCCGTGTCCAGGCCCCGCACGTGTGCATCGCGATCTTCGCGCGCGGCATCAACGTCGGGCTGCACACCCGCGCCTACTTCGACGACGAGGTCGAGCACAACGCCGCCGACCCGATCCTGTCGGGGATCGAGTGGGAGACCCGGCGCCAGACGCTGATCGCGAAGCGGTCGGAGCGGGACGGGAAGGTGTTCTACACGTTCGACATCCGCCTGCAGGACACGCCCGACGGCGGCGCCGAGACGGTGTTCTTCGACATCTGATCAGGAGCCGGTGACCGGCAGCACCGTGCCCTGCGCGACAGCGCACAGCCGGGTGCTGCCGTCGTCGGCGACCATCTCCAACTCGCACCTGCACACCGCGCGACGTCGTCCCGAGTGGACGACCCGCGCGGTGGCGCGCAGGGTGCGTCCCTGCGCCGGGCGCACGTACTCGATGGTCATGCCGCCGGTCAGCACGCCCGGGCCCAGGACGGTGCCGGCCGCGTAGGTGAGGCAGTTGTCCGCGGCGTAGGCGAGCACGCCACCGTGGAGGAAACCGTTCTGCTGCAGCAGGTCCGGTCGGGCGTCGACCTCGAGAACCGCGCCGTCCGCGTCGAACGAGACCAGCCGGGCGCCGAGTAGGACGCTGAACGGCTGGGATGTGAGGTGCGCGCGGGCGTCCTCGACGGCGAGCGGAACAGCGTTGCTACTCAAGGCGACTCCTCTGTGGATCCGGGTGTCCAGTGGTCGAGCATCGCGGCGAAGGTCTCGCACGCGGCACCCGAGACACCGTAGGGTGCCTCGAGGTGCACGCTCAACGGGAACCCGAGATCGTGGACGCCGTCGAGAATGCGCCGGTACAGGTCGACGAGGGCGTCGCGACGCTGCCGCGCCGAGCCGTCCGCGATCCGCGCGACGAACTCCTGCTCCTGTCGGACGACGTCGTTCCCCCGGTCGTGGATCAGCCAATCGATGAGGCGCACATGCCGTTCCATCCCGGGAACGAATCCGAACGACAGCAGGATCTCCGGGCGGTGCTCGCTCCGGGCGGCGAACTCGCGCAGGAAACCCACGATCCGGTCGGAATACAGCAGCTGGGTCAGCGCGAAGGTCGCGCCGTGTCCGCACTTGGCGTCGAATCGGTCGAGTTCGCCGCGGCGCGTGGGGATCAGCACCACACCGCGGTGGGGGATCACCTCCCGGAAACGCGCCACCGCCTGCTGCGGTGTGACGCCCGGGGCGTCACCGACCGGCAGGCCGTGCGGCTTGCCCACGAACGTGATGCCGTCCATGCCGGCGGCGCGTAGCCGGTGCACCCGGTCGGACAGTTGCTCCTGGTCGTGGAACACGGTCACCTGCGCGCACAGGCCCGAGATCGTGCCGAGGGACGGGCGGACCGTCTCCCAGAAGTCCAGCACGTCCATCCGCGGCGTCAGTGCCACGGGCCGATCCGAGTCCTCGGCGACGATGCCGGGGATCATCACGTGGCGGACGTGTTCGGCCAGTCCGTGGCCGCGGCACAGTTCGACGGCCGCGCACGTCTGCTGGACGGCCCCGCAGGCGCCCCGGTCCAGTTCCGGCGGCACCAACTCGAGCGCCACCGTGCGCATGGCGGTCAAGGGCGTTCGGCGGTCGCGAGCCAGGCCGGCGCGAGGAGTCGGTCGTGGGCGTCGAAATCGAGGCGGGCGGCGACGGCGGCCAGCGGGGAGGCGTCCTGTCGCGCGATGTCGCTGCGGGTGACCGCGGTGGTGTAGGTGGTGCGTTCCAGTCGGTGGATCACCCACCCGGCGCCGCCGAGCGTGTCGCGCAGGTTCTCCTCGCTGATGCGGAAGGGGCCGGGGAACTCCTCCGGGACGTCGTCCGAGAAACACACCAGGTGCAGCCGGGCGTGCGGGACACAGGCCCGGTACACGGCGGCCGCGTAGCGGGGCCGCTGGTCCTCGGGGAAGCAGTGATATAGGGCGCTGTCGACGACGGTCGTGAACCGGTCGGTGTAGCCGGTCAGTTCGGTCGCATCGGCCACCGCGAAGTCGACCGCCCCTTCCAGTCCGCGACTGCGCGCCCGTTCACGGGCGATGTCGATCGCCGCGGGCGCAGCGTCGAGCCCGCATACCCGATATCCGTGTTCTGCGAGGAACAGTGCGTTTTCGCCTGGCCCGCAGCCGATGTCGAGTACCTCGTCGGTGATCTCGCCGTCGGCCTCGAGGCTGCGTACCACCGGCTGGGCTTCACCGATGTCCCACGGAACCCGATCGATCTGGAACGCGGGAGGCTGACCGGTGGAGTTCGCCTGCCGATCGCGAGCCAGGGCCTCGAAGTCGCCGCGGTAGACGGCGTCGAAGTCGGCGGGATTCGGCGGGACGGATGGCTCTGGGACGTCGGCATTCATCGGTTACCCCTTGCGGGGCGATGCTGATTTCGACTCTCGCGGCCCCGAGAGATCCCTCCCGACGGCGACGGCGTCCGTTCCACGTCGGGGCGCACCAACTTCTCCGGTCGCGGGGCGGTCGCGACCGTCGAGATGTGTGCCGTCTCCGACGCGTGACCCACGGGGACCAACTCCTGGACGAGGCTTGCCACTTCCGGTTCGTGCGGTGCGAAAATCCTCCCCAATGGTAGCCAGAAAGGCGCGACGGTCGACAGCATCGACCACCAGGCAGTTGACGTCGAGGATCGGTCCACGTGCGCGTTCCGACCGATCCCCGTGCCTCATGTCGGACGGTGTCCCGGGCGCGGACCTTCCACGACGCTCGTGAAAGTTCTTGTGTCCGCCGGTGATCGGCCGACTCGTGCGACGGGCTACGCGATCGTGGCGAGCGCGGCCAGGGTCTGCGAGCAGGCCTTCGCGACCTCGGCGCCCTTCTTGTCGAAATGCGCGGTGAAGAAGGCGTCGTGATCGGCGTGCTCGTGGAAGTGATGCGGGGTGAGTACCGCGGAGAAGACCGGAACGTCGGTGTCGAGCTGGACCCGCATCAGGCCGTCGATCACTGCGGACGCGACGAATTCGTGCCGGTAGATGCCGCCGTCGACCACCAGTCCGGCCGCGACGATCGCGTCGAAGCGCCCGGTGCGGGCCAGGCGCTGGGCGTGCAGGGGGATCTCGAACGCGCCGGGCGTCTCGAAGAACTCGATCTCGGCCGGGTCGTGGCCCGATTCGCGCCACTGCACGACGAAGGCGTCGCGCGCGTGATCGACGATGGATCGATGCCAGGTGGACTGGACGAATGCGATGCTCATGGGCCGATGGTAAGGCGTCGGAACCGGACGAAACGTCGGGGGCTCGGCTCGAACGACGAGATCCCGCCGGAACAGTCCGGCGGGATCTCGACGAGAGTGGAACGCTACTTCTTCGCGGCGGGTGCGGGAAGGTCCAGGCCCCGCTCGCTGAGGACCGTGCGCAGGCGGTCGGGGCGGTCGGTGATGATGCCGTCGACACCGAGGTCCATCAGCGCATGCATGGTCTCGGGATCGTTGACGGTCCAGGGGATCACCTTGATGTCACGGGCGTGGGCCGCGTCGACCATCTCCTCGGTGACGTACAGCGTGAAGCCCGGGTCCGACACCTTGCCGCCCTGCGGGGTGCCCTGTACCGGCGAGAAGGCCGACGCGCCGAACGTGGAGATCGCCGCGATCGCGTCGCCGCCGAAGTCGTCGATATCGAGGCCGCCGAGCCACGGCGAGGCGCCGTCCTTGCCGATCTGCAGGAAGTCGCCGTTGGTGAGCGCCACGGTGGGCACCGACGGCTCGAGGTCGCGGGTGAGCATCAGTGCGCCCCAGTCGAAGCTCTGGATCGTGACGCGGTCGAGCATGCCCGCGTCGCGGATGGTGCCGAGGACGGTGCGGACGAACTGCTCCCGCGGCGCGGTCTCGGACGGCGCACCGGCCTCGACCTTGGTCTCGATGTTCATCTTCACGTTCGGGGCGTCGTACGACTTCACGAGATCGAACACCTCGGTCAGCGTCTGCATCTTCGCGCCCGGAACGGTCTGCTGCTCGGGGTGATCCGCGAGCCGCAGCGAACCGCAGTCCATCGTCTTGATCTGCTCGAGCGTCAGGTCCTTGATGTACTTGCCGACGTACGGGAACTCCGGATCGCCGGCGGTGGCCGGGGCGGTGTCCTGGCACTTCTTGTTCGAGATCTTGCGATCGTGCGTGACGACGGCGATGCCGTCCTCGGTGATCTGCGTGTCGAGTTCGAGTGTCGTGACGCCCATTTCGAGGGCGTTGGAGAACGCCGCGAGGCTGCTCTCGGTGTACAGACCCAGCCCGCCACGATGCGCCTGGACGTCGAAGGCCGGTTCGGTCTGCGACCCGGTGCTGCCGAGCGAACCGGGCCAGTCGAGGCTGCCGGCGGCGGACGCGGTGGCCGGGGCGAGGGCCGTGAGCGGCACGGCGGCGACGGAGGCAACGGCAAGAGCTGAAATGGCCCGACGGAAATTCATGGCCGAGACGGTAGGAATCGGCGGTGGCCGGGCCGCGATCAGCAGGTAAAGGAAAAGTAATGCTGAGACTACTTTTCGGGAGCGCTACCCGGCATCATGGGGCCATGATCATCGAAAGGGTGTCCGCGGTCGACGGCCCAGCGGAACGCGTGTGGGCACGAGTGGTCACCCCGGAGGGCATCAACGACGAGCTGGCGGGGATCGTCCGTTCCTACTTCGCGCACCGGCACCGGCGGCTGGCGCGCCACTCCGGGGCATAGGCAGTATGTACGCCACCGATCTCACCCTGGAAGCCGGCGATGTCCGCGTCGGGATCTCGCCACGGCAAGGCGGCGTGATCACCAGCCTCGTCGTGGCCGAGACCGAGCTGCTGAGGCAGGGCGACCCGTACGGGTGCTTCCCCATGGCGCCATGGTGTGGACGACTCGGCAACGGGCAGTTGTCCGTCGGCTCGGTCACGCATCACCTTCCGCTCAATGCGGCTCCCCACGCCATTCACGGCACGGTGCGGGACAAGGCGTGGGAAGTCGCCGACGCATCCGGCACGCACGCGACGTTGCAGCAGGCACTGGCCCCGCCGTGGCCGTTCGCGGGTCGAGTGGCCCAGACGTTCAGCCTCACCGAGGACTGTCTCGATCTGTCCATGGAGGTGACGTCCGACGCTGATCCGTTTCCCGCCCAGGTCGGGTGGCATCCGTGGTTCAAACGCCTGCTGCGCAGCGACAGTGAGCCCGTTCGGATCGACTTCGCCCCCGACTGGCAGGAGCTGCGCGGGTCGGACTACCTGCCGTCGGGCGTGCGGATCGCCCCGCGAACGGGACCGTGGGACGACTGCTTCGGGATGGTCGACGGCGTGCGTGTGGTGCTCACGTGGCCGAGCCTGCTCGAGTTGGAAGTGTCGAGCCCCGAGCGGTGGGTCGTGGTCTACGACATGGAGGCCGACGGCGTCTGCGTCGAGCCGCAATCGGGACCACCGAACGGGGCCAACACGATGCCGCGACTCGTGACGCCGGAATCCCCCCTCGTCGCCCACTGCCGCTGGACGTGGAAGCGTCTCTAGTTCGCGATTCGAGCAGTCCCACTGTCGCCTCGGGGTAGCGTGCACGCCACCTCGGGACGGTCGCGCGGGCTACAGCTTTTCGGCGCCCGGCGCCCTGAAGTGGAGACATGACAACTGCACCGCCCGTCTCGCCACCGGCGACTGTCCACGACGACGATTCCGTGCGCAGGCTCGGACTTCGCTGGTTCCTCGTCCTCGCCTTCGTCGCATCCTGGGTGCCGTGGGCACTCGTGTGGGTTGCCGGCTACTCGCTCGACAATGTGGTCGTCCAGCTGCTCACCGCCGCGTTCGTGCCCGCCCTCGCCGCGATCGTCACGCGCCGGTGGATCACCCGCGAGGGATTCGCCGACGCGGGGCTGCGGCCCCGACTGTCCGAGGCGTGGTCGTCGTACCTCATTGCCGCGCTGCTACCCGTCGGAGTCCTCGCGGTCGCGTTGGCGGCGGCCGCGGCGACCGGTGTGTGGGACGTCGCCGGCCGGCACTTCGGCCGGAACGACCTCGTGTTCGTGGCGATCTCCCTGGTGGTCCCGGTGGTGGCCGCGCCCCTGTTCTGGGGCGAGGAGTTCGGCTGGACCGCGTACCTGCGGGATCGCCTCGTGCCGGGCCGACCGATTGCAACCACGTTCGCGACCGGGCTGATCTGGGGTGTGTGGCACTGGCCGCTGCCGTGGGTGGGGTACTTCGGCGCCGGTGGGTCCGCCGCCGACGCGGTTGTCGCGATGCTGATGTGGCTGCCGCTGTCGGTGCTGCTGGAGTTCGTGATCGGCTGGCTGTGGAGTCGCAGTGGATCGGTGTGGCCGCCCGCGATCCTGCACGGCGGCAGCAACCTCGTGGTGGCCGTCGGGCTCGGACGCTTCGTGGACCCGGGCGCCCCTGCGAATGCCGTTACGCTCCTCATGTGCGCTGCCTATCTCCCCGTCGTCGCCTGCGTCGTGGTGGCGTCGACGGTGAGCCGGCGCAGGAAGAGCGGAGCGGAGCGGTGACGGGCAGCGTGTCGTCGGCCCTGCGGTCCGGCCCCCGATACCTCGGCACCGCATGGCCGTGGCGCTCGCTCGCGTGCCTCGTCGTCGCGGGCGTCCTCTCGTGCGCGACCGTGGTCGGCATCGTCCCGGTCGTGCTGCTGGGGCTGACGCGTCGACTGCGGACCGCGCTGTGGGAACCGATGCTGCGTGCGCACTGCGCGCGGCTGCGGCTGATCGATCCGTCGCTCGCGGGACGTGCCGACGCGGAGGTGCGGGCGTCCGCGGACGAGCAGAGGCTGCCGACCGTCCGGCACGTCGCGTACGTCCTGGGCGCGGCGATCTCGGGCGGCGTCGCCGCCCTCCTGGCGGTCTTCGGCGTGACCATCGTCGGGATGCTCCTCGTCGCGCCCATGGTCATCCGCGACGACTACTTCGACCTCGGGGCATGGACCGTCGAAACAAGTTCGGGTGCTTGGGTTCTGGTGCTGGCCGGGCTGCTGGTCGCGGCGCTGCTGCTGGTGGTCGTCGGCGCCTGGGCGGCGTCCGAGTCGCTGATGGCCCGACTGCTCCTCGGGTTCGACGCCGACCCGTGGCGTCTCGAGGCGGCCCGCCTCGAGACGACCCGGTCGGGACTGCTCGACGCCGAGGGGTCCGAGCGTGCGCTGCTCGAATCGGAACTGCACGACCGGGTCCAGCACCGGCTGGTGGCCCTGTCGATGAGCCTCGGGTTGGCGGAGGCCGCCGATGCGGACGGGCCGACCGGCCGGCTCGCCGCCGACGCACACCGCCAGGTGGACGAGACCCTCGCCGAGTTGCGGGCGGTGCTGCGCGGCTACTCCCCGCGGGCGCTGATCGAACGCGGGCTCGCGCCGGCGCTCACGGATCTGGTGGCGGACGTCCCTCTCGACGTCGAAGTCTCCCTCGACGGTGTGACCGGATCGGGGGAGCGGCTGCCGGCGCCGGTCGAGCACATGTCGTATGTGCTCGTGTCCGAGGCGTTGACGAACGCCGTCCGGCACGCGCAGGCCCGGCACGTCACCGTGCGCGGTGATCGCGTCGGCGACGGGTGGCTGTTGAGCGTCACCGACGACGGTGCGGGTGGCGCGCACCTCACCGCCGGCGGCGGTCTCGACCGATTGCGCGGCCGCCTCGCCGCTCTCGACGGAACCCTCACCGTGACAAGTCCTGTCGGCGGTCCCACGACGATCCGAATGGAGTGCCCGGTGTGACGTCGACGGAACGGTCGCTGCGGATCGTGCTCGCGGAGGACAGCCCCCTGCTGCGGGCCGGCGTGGAGAGCGTGCTCGCCTCCGCCGGGCACGACGTGTGCGCTGCGGTGGGCGATGCGCCGACACTCCTGGACGCGTGGGACGCGTACCGTCCGGACCTGGTGGTCACCGATGTCCGGATGCCGCCGAGCCACACGGACGACGGGCTGCGAGCCGCGGCGGCACTCCGGCAGCGCGAACCCGAACTGCCCATTGTCGTGCTGTCGCAGTATGTCTCGGTGGCCTATCTCGATGAGCTGATCGGCGAAGACACTCGCAGTGGTGTGGGCTATCTGCTCAAGGAGCGCGTCGGACACGTCCGTCAGTTCCTCGACGCCGTGGACCGGGTGGCCCGGGGCGAGACGATCATCGACCCGGACGTCGTGCGGGCACTCGTCACCGCGACGAGGAGTCGTGGACCGCTGGCCGCGCTCACACCGCGCGAGCGGGAAGTGCTCGCACTGGTCGCCGAGGGGTGCACCAATTCCGGTATCGCGCAGCGGTTGACGGTGTCGGAGGCCGCGGTGCGCAAGCACATCGGGTCCATCTTCTCGAAGCTGCCGTTGGAAGACGGCGATCGGCGCGTGCAGGCGACGCTCGTCTACCTGCGATCGCTCGGGTGACTTGTCAGCCGGACATCCCGGTCCGCCACGAGGGATGCTTCGGCACCCAACCGAGCGCGCGCGCCTTGGTGTTCGACGCTCCGCGCCCGTGGCCGGGACCGAGACCGCTCGGCTCCGGCGCGCCCACCCACCGGCAGAACGTCGGCAGCCAGTCGGCGGGGCCGGCAGGTTCGTCGTCGACGACGTTGACGATCCCGGTGGGCCAGTCGAGCGCGGCGACGGTGGGCGCCGCGGTGTCGTCGATGTGCAGGAAACTCTCGATGCCGTTGCCCTCGAACACGCCGTCCCGGGCGGCTCGACCGAAGTCGCCGTCGGGGGAGTACCACGTGCCGGGGCCGTACAGCTTGCCGTAGCGGAGGATCACGTGGTTCGGGATCTCCGTCGACGTGTGTTCCATCGAGGCCACCCCCTCCACGGTCCGGGCGCCCGGACCGGCGGGCTCGCGCAGCGGCACCGTCTCGTCGGCGAGGCCCTCGCCGTCTGCGTAGAGCCACGCGATGCTCTGCGTCACGAGTCGTTCCACGCCGTACCGGCGCATCGCGTCGACGAGGTTGCGGGTGCCGACGATGCGCAGTTCCGCGTTGGCCTCGAGGTCGACGTCCGACAGGTCGGTGAGTTGGTGGATCACCGCGTCCGGCCGGGCCTCGGCGATGGCGTGCTCCACCGACGCCGAATCGAAGGCGTCCATGCGCACCACCTTCGCGCCGGCGTCGCGCAGTTCGGGGCGCGAGTCCGGGTTGCGCGAGGTGCCGATCACCTCGTGTCCGTGGGCGATCAGTTCCCGGGTGAGCGGCAGTCCGACGACGCCCCCGGCGCCGGCGACGAGGATCCTCATGCGCACGAGCCTAGAAAACTCGGGTCCACGCCGCTTGCATCGCCACCGATTCGAGACCGTTCAGTCCCCGATCAGTGCCGCCTGCACCCGATCGGCCGCTTCCGTCGGGTCCTCGTGCTCCCAGATCCGCACCACGCCCCAGCCTGCGGCCGCCAGCCGGGCGTCGGTGTCCCGGTCCCGAACCACGTTGGCGGCCAACTTGTCCGCCCACCACTGCGCGTTGTTCTTCGGGGAGGTGGCGTGTTGCGGGCAGCTGTGCCAGAAGCAGCCGTCCACGTACACCGCGACCCGTTTGCGGGGGAACACCAGATCGGCGCGGCGGCGCAGGCCGGGCAGCGGCGCGCGGTCGACGAAGAACCGGGCCCCGCGCCGGTGCAGTTCGCGGCGCAGCGCCACCTCCGGCGCGGTGTCGCGCCGGCGCTGCTTGCGCATCCGCGCGCTGGTCAGGGGATCGGTGGACGGCATCGTCACCATCCTCGCACCGGCCTCAGGCCACCGCTTCCGGGTAGCCGCCCATCCGGTCGAGGTGGCTCTCGACGTCGTCGAGGAAGCCCGGGACGAACCGCAGGCTGCCGGCGCGGGCCCGCTTGAGGAAGCCTGCCGTCGCCCGCGCGGACAGCAACTGGGAGTGCTCGAGGAACCCGCTGAGATCCTCGTACGGGTGGTGGACCGGCCAGTGCGACTCGTGCACCCGGAAGGCCCGCCGGTCGCGGCCCCACGCGGCGCTGGGCCAGGCGTCGCCCGGCTTCAGTGCCGTCTCGTGGTCGGCGCTGTAGGCGACGCGTTCGACGAGGCGTCCGCCCACCCATTCCGCCATCCGCACGCTCACGGCGTTGCCGACCAGGCGCCAGCGGTGGCCGTTGCGGATGCCCTTGACCTCGGTGGCGGGGGCCGTCCAGTCCGGGTCGAAGCCCTGTAGGCGCTCGGCGTCGATCAGGCCCGGGGTGACGATCTCGCCCGACGGCAGTCGCACCGCCGGCGGCGACGCGATCCCCACCGTCGAGCCGCCCTTGAGCGTGGGCACCGCGTTGACGGCCCAGCCGAGCCCGCGGACGCCTTCGGTCCAGTAGAAGCCGCACGGGTACTGCGACGGATCGCCCTCGCCCGGGACGCCGGCGTCCTGCCCGAACAGCACCTCGCGGGGGTCGTCGGTGCGTGACGCGAGCATCAGCACCCGCTGGCGGCGCTGCGGCAGGCCGAACGCCCGGGCGTCCACCACCCGGTACGCCCACGTGTAGCCGAGATCCTCGAGCGCGTCGGTGATGTGCCGCATCGCGGCGCCGCGGCCCAGCTGCAGCATGAACGGGACGTTCTCGATCAGCAGCCAGCGCGGCCCCTTCTTGCGCTTGACCAGACGGAACACCTCGTCGACCAGGCCCGAACGGGCGCCGGTGATGCCCGCGGTGCGCCCGGCCTGGGACAGGTCCTGACACGGGAAGCCCGCCGCGACCAGCTCGGTGCGCTGCGGCAGCGAGCGCAGCCGGGTGACGTCGCCGTGCAGCTCGACGCCCGCGAACCGGGTCCGGAGCACCTGCTGCGCGCCCGGGTCGATCTCACACAGCAGCTCGGTCTCCCAGCCGTGGCCGCGCAGGCCCAACTCCACCCCGCCGATGCCGGCGAACAGCCCCACCATGTTCCCGGTCGACGTCACGGCACCCTTCCTCACGCACAAATACCAGGAGCACGTTACTCGAGATCTCCGACGGGTCCGAGTCACACCGCCGGCTGCCGACTCGTCAGCCCTGTGACCCGGTTCGCCCGGGGCGGAACAGCAAGGTCTCGACCACGGCGTGGCGCGGCCCGGTCGGGCGTGCGATCTGTTCGAGGAGGCCGACGAGGCTGTCGGCGACGGTGGTCGTCGCCTCGAACTCCGGTTCCACGCCGTGGACGATCGCGCCGTCGAGTCCGATCGCCAGGTAGGCGTAGCCGTCGCCGACGGACTGCAGGATCGGGCAGTGGCGCCGCCAGAACTCGGAGACCGCCGCCGCATCGTCGTCGCTCATCGCCGCGTCGCGACCGATGGTCTCGAACTCGTTCCATGCGAATGCGGTGTCCGCCGCATCCGTGTAGTCGTCGAGAGCCAGGAACCAGACGGTGTCGTCCGGGCACGACAACCGCGAGAACGACGACGCCCACACGTGCTGGGATACTCCGCGTCAGGTGTCGGACCCGCCGCCCGATGCCGACGTGGCCCCCGCGTCCGTCGGCAGCGATCCCTCCGCGCCGTTGCGGTGCACGACGCCGAGTTCGAGGCCGCCGTTCGCCGACACCCGGACGATGTCGTCGGGTTCGAGCTCGCCCGACAGCAGCAGTCCGGCGAGCCGGTTGTCGAGTTCCTTCTGCACGGTGCGGCGCAGCGGTCGTGCGCCGAACTCCGGCTGGTAGCCCTTCTCGGCGAGCCAGTCGACGGCCTCCTCGGTGATGTCCAGCTCGACGTGCTGGGCGTGCAGTTGCCGGCGGGTGCCGTCGAGGATGAGTTCGATGATCTGCCGCAGCTCCGTCTGGTCGAGCCGGTGGAAGACGATCGTCTCGTCGATGCGGTTGAGGAACTCGGGCCGGAAGTGCGCCCGCAGCCGCTCCATCAGCGTCGGCACCAGCTCGTCGATGTCCTCGGCCCCGGTGCCGAGGATCAGGTCGGAGCCGATGTTGCTGGTGAGGATCACGATGGTGTTCTTGAAGTCGACGGTGCGACCCTGCGCGTCGGTGACGCGGCCGTCGTCGAGCAGCTGCAGCAGCACGTTGAACACGTCCGGATGCGCCTTCTCGACCTCATCGAACAGCACCACCGAGTACGGCTGGCGCCGCACCTTGTCGGTGAGCTGCCCGGCCTCCTCGTAGCCGACGTAACCGGGTGGGGCGCCGACGAGCCGGGAGACGGTGTGCTTCTCCTGGAACTCGCTCATGTCGAAGCGGATCATCCGGTTCTCGTCGCCGAACACGGCCTCCGCCAACGCCTTCGCGGTCTCCGTCTTCCCGACACCGGTGGGTCCGAGGAACAGGAAGGAGCCGATGGGGCGGTTCGGGTCGGACAGTCCGGCCCGCGACCGGCGCACCGCCTCCGCGACCGCGCTGACGGCCTCGGTCTGCCCGATCACGCGGGCGTGCAGGACGTCCTCGAGCTTCATGAGCCGCTCACGTTCCTCGGACGTCAAGTCCGCCACCGGGATTCCGGTCTGCCGCGACACCACGTGCGCGATGTCCTCGACGGTCACCTCCGGGGTGGATTCATCGGCAGCAGCACCCAGACGCTCTTGGGCCTCGGCGATCCGACGCTTGAGGTCGTTGGCGCGCTCGTAGTCCTCCTGCCCGACGGCGGAATCCTTCTCCCGCTTGAGCCGGGCGATCTCCTCCTCCGCGGAGCGGGTGTCGACGTCGGGGGTGCGCGTGCGCAACCGCACGCGGGCACCGGCCTGGTCGACGAGGTCGATCGCCTTGTCGGGCATGAAACGGTCGGTGATGTACCGATCGGACAGCTCGGCGGCGGCGACGAGCGCTTCGTCGGTGTAGTGCACCTGATGGTGGGCCTCGTAGCTGTCGACCAGGCCGCGCAGGATCTCGATGGTGTCGTCGACCGACGGCTCCGCAACCAGCACCGGTTGGAAGCGGCGCTCGAGGGCTGCGTCCTTCTCGATGTGCTTGCGGTACTCGTCGATCGTGGTGGCCCCGATCGCGTGCAGTTCGCCTCGGGCCAGCGCCGGCTTGAGCAGATTGCCGGCGTCCATCGCGCCCTCCCCGCCGGCGCCGGCACCCACGATGGTGTGCAGTTCGTCGATGAACAGGACGAGTTCGTCGGAGTGCGCCTTCACCTCGTCGAGGATCTTCGTCAGCCGCTCCTCGAACTCGCCGCGGTACTTGGTGCCGGCGACCAGCGAGCCGACGTCCAGCGCGACGACGCGGCGGTCGGCGAGCGTCGACGGGACGTCACCATTGACGATCCGCTGCGCGAGGCCCTCGACGATCGCGGTCTTGCCGACGCCCGGATCGCCGATCAGGACGGGGTTGTTCTTGCGGCGGCGGGAGAGGATCTCGATGGTCTGCTCGACCTCCTTGGCGCGGCCGACGACCGGGTCGATGTTGCCGGACCGGGCCTCGGCCGTGAGGTCGCGTCCGTACTCGTCGAGCGTCGGGGTGGAACTCGGTGGCGCCGACGTCTTCTCGCCCTCGATCGTGGCCCCCAGCAGGGCCTTGCCGGCCGGGCTCTCGGAGTTCGCGGCGATGCCGATCAGGATGTGCTCGGGACCGATGTAACTGCTGCCGGCTTCGCTGGCCTGCTGCTGCGCGGTCCGCAGCGCGAGCTTCGCGGCCGGGCTCAGGCTGGGGGAGCCGACCCCGGTCTTCGGGGTGCCGTGCCGGTCGAGGTGCGCGGCCATCTTCGAGGCCAGCTCGTCCGGATCCAGGTTGATGCTGCTGAGTACCCCTCGCGTGGGATCGTGCTGCGCCGCAGCGTAGAGCAGGTGCTCGGGGGTGATCTCGCTGTTGCCCCACTCGGTCGCCGCGTCGCGCGCCGTGGCGATCAGTCGGCGGGCGTCGTCGTTGAGGAGCCGTCCGAGGTCGACCCGCTGGACCGGGGGCTGGGACGACAACCCCGATCCGAAGAACCTGGCGAAAATGTCATCGAAGGGACTGTCCATGCGACCCCAACCTTCGGTCATGCCCTATCCTCCAAATCTCTGAATTCAGCAATCTGGTTCGGACTCGTCCGCACTGCTCGGTCGGACCTCACTCAACCTTGCGACCGTCGCGGGGGAAAGTAAAGAGTCTTCGGACCCGCGTCGCCGCGCGTGTCGTCGACGACCATCGAAAGGGTTTGTGCCGCATGATGACCGCGTCTGCGCCCGCCGAACACACGGTCGGATCCGGAAAGTCGAGGCTGCTGCGTGACGCCCACGCCGGCGCCTTCGTCGAGGCCTTCGTCGTCATCGGGATTCTCACGATCCTGGTCACCCGCGCCTACCTGGCCGCCACCGGGTATCCGCAGATCGGTGGCTCGACCCTGCACATCGCGCACGCGCTGTGGGGCGGGCTGGGGATGGTCGCCGCGCTGGTGGTCGTCTTTTCGTTCCTCGGCGACCTGCCACGGATCGTGGCCGTGGTCGCCGGCGGTATCGGATTCGGCCTCTTCCTCGACGAGGTCGGCAAATTCGTGACCCAGACGAACGACTACTTTTTTCAGCCGGCCGTGGCGATCATGTACGTCGTCATCGTCGCGCTGCTGCTGCTCAACCGCTGGTTGAACGACGTCCGGCAGCAGACCACCGCCGAGGCCCTCGTGAACGCCGCGAGCACCGCCGCCGACGGACTGATCCACGGTCTCGCCGAACCCCGGCGGGCGGAGGCGCAGCGCCAACTACGCCGGGCCGCGGCCGACGGGGTCGACCCCGCCGCCATCGCGTGCGTCGAGGACCTGCTGGCCCGGTGCGCGCCCCGATCCGTCGGGCGATCCGACGCCCTGCTGGCACGGCTGCGCGGACCGCTGCCGCGGGCGCTCGACGGCACCCGTGCCCTGTGGATCGCCGCGATCGCGCTCGCGCTCTTCTCCACCGCCGGGGTGGTGAACGCGGTGGTCACGTTGTCGGAGGACCTCTCCGGCGGCACCGGCACCGACATCACCACGATCGGTCAGATGTGCGGATCGGTCGTCGCGTTCTCGCTGTGCTGGATCGCGATCTCCCAACTGCGTACCGGCCGGATCTGGCCGGTACGCCTGCTCCGCGCCGCCGCGCTGGTGACGATCCTGCTCACCGAGATCTTCAACTTCGTCGCCGAGGAGTTCGGGGCGCTCATCAACGTCGCCGTCGGCCTGACCGCGCTGGTGGTGTTCTCGCGGCGCATCACGGTGCTCGAGCGCGGCGAGCACTCGACGAATCACCGGAACGGCGACCCGCGCGAAGCGGTCCCGTCCGCACAGCCCACCTGATGGCCGTTCGTCGCATAACGTAGACACCGTGAGCATTTCGAGCACCGCGTCGTCCTGGCCTGCTGTTCTGACGTGGCGAGCCCACTCGGCGCCGCGCATGGAGTCCGTACGCGTTCAGGTGAGCGGAAACCGGATCAAGGCGACCGGGCGCATCATCGGCGGCGAGTGCCCGGAGCACCCCGCCTTCAGCGCGTCCTACGACCTCGTCACCGACGAGAACGGCGTCACCCGGCGGCTGTCGCTGCGCACCGCGCTGGCGTCGGGGGAGCGGCAGATGTCGATCAGCCGCGACGAGGAGGGTGCGTGGATGGTCGAGACCGGCACCACCCACCTGCGGTCCGGGTTCGCCGGCGCGAAGGACGTCGACGTCGTGCTCAGCCCGTTCTTCAACGCGCTGCCGATCCGGCGGTTCGGCATGCAGCACGAGTCCGAGGACATCCAGGTGCCCGTCGTGTACGTCAACCTGCCCGACCTCGCCGTGCAGGAGGCATCGCTGACGTACAGCAGCGGCGCCGACGGCATCCACGTGCTCTCGCCGGTGTCATCGTCGTCCGTCACCGTCGACGAGGACGGATTCGTGCTCGACTACCCGGGGCTGGCCGAGCGGATCTGAGGCAACTCAGCTGACGGCCAGCGCGCAGGCGAGCGCGACCGATTCGGCCGGATGCGACCCGTGCCCGCCCGCGGTGGTCGGCAGCCCGATCACCTGGACCCCGACGGGACCGCCGTCGTCGACCGTCACGGGCACCGAGATCGCCGGGATGCCGAGCGCGTTGAACGGAATGCACATCCGCAGCAACGGCGTTCGGGCCACCGCCGGATCCGGCGACAGCGCATCCGCCCTCGTGACCGAACGCAGGGGAGTGGTCGCGGTGACGAGCGCGTCCAGGCCCAGCTCGCCGCGCAGCCGCGAGAGCGCCTGGCGGCGAAGACGTTCGACGGTGCGGACGGCGTGGACGTACTCGACGGCCGGCCGGTCCCGCTGCGCCGTCAGCAGCGCGGCGGTCGCCGGCTGGTAGCGCTCGGGCGTCGACTCGAACCACTGCCGGTGCGTCTCGTAGGCCTCCGAGCCGGTGACGACCGGGTAGGCGGCCAGCAGTTGCTCCGTCTCGGGAAGTTCGACGTCGACCACCTCGGCGCCCGCGTCGCCGAGAGCGCGGACGGCGGTGTCGACGGCCGCCGCGATCGCAGGGTCGGCGACGTCCCAGTTGATGCCGCGCAACCGCCCCACCCGCAGGCCCGCGACCGGGGTGCGGACGTGCGCGATGCCGGGGATCGCGCCCCACGCCAGCGACACGTCGACCACGTCGGAGGCCAGCAGGCCCACGTGGTCGAACGTCGTCGACAGCGGGAACACCCCCGCCGTCGACAGCGCGTCGAAGCTCGGCTTCATCCCGACGATGCCGCACAGCGACGCCGGAGTGCGCGTGCTGCAGCCGGTGTCGGTGCCCACCGCGAGCGGCACCACGCCCTTGGCGACCAGCGCGGCCGATCCCGACGACGAGCCGCCGGTGACCCGCGTCGGATCGTGCGGATGCAGGGCCGGGCCGGACGCGTTGACCGCGCCCGTCGGACCGTAGGCGAACTCGTGCAGGTGCGCCTTGGCGACGACGATCGCCCCGGCCTCGCGCAGCCGCGCGACGATGCGGGCGTCGGCGGTGGCGGGCGGGGCGTCCGCGAGCACCGCGCTGCCGCAGCGGGTCGGCATCCCGGCGACGTCGATGTTGTCCTTCACCGCCACCGCGACCCCGTGCAGCGGGCCGATCCAGTCGCCGGCCGCGATCGCCGCGTCGGCGCGGGCCGCGGCCTCGAGTGCGGCGGCGTCGTCGCGGGCGGCCACCAGGTTCTCCCACGGTGTCCCCGACAGGCGGTCCAGGGCGTCGAGCGTCGCGCGCACGTGCTCGGTCGACGTCGTCTCGCGCTTGGCCAGCTGCTGGGCGATATCGCGCAGGGTCACGGGCGCAGCACCCCGCCGCGGCGTCCGGCGTCACGCATCCGTTCGAGCCAGTTCGCGGAGCCGGGTTCGATGCCGGTGATGCTCCAGCGTTCACGGTTCTCGTAGCGGAGGCGGGCGTCGTGGCCGGGTTCGACGAGCCCGGCGAGCGTGCCCCCGTCGGACAGCTCGGCGCGGGCCCGGTTCAGGACATCCAGGGTCTCGTCCAGCGCCGTCAGCAGTGCGTCGCGGTTGCCCTCGCACATCGCCCGGACCAGGCCGGGCGCGCTGCCCGCGACGCGGGTGCCGTCGCGGAACGAGCCGGCCGCCAGCCCCAGCGCCAGGTCGCCGCCCGCGGCCCCGGACAGCGCCAGCGCCTCGGCGAGCACGTGCGGCAGGTGCGAGACGCGGGCCACGGCGGCGTCGTGTTCGACGGACTCGGCGGGCACCACCACCGAACCGCAGTCCAGCGCCAGCCGCGCCACCTGCGACCAGATCTGCGGGTCGATGCCGTCGTCGGCGCTCACCACCCACACCGCGTCCCGGAACAGGTCGGCGTCGCCGGCCTCCCACCCCGACTGCGACGTCCCGGCCATCGGATGGCCGCCCACGAACCGGTCCTGCAGCCCGTGCCGGGCGACGGCCGCGACCACCTCGGCCTTGACGCTGACCACGTCGGTGATCGGGCAGCCGGGGGCGTGCTCGGCGATCGCCGCGAGCGTCGCGTCCACGGCCGGCATCGGCACCGCGACCACGAGCAGGGCGCGGGCGTCGGCGGCGCGGCGCAGCACCGCCACCAGGTCGGTGTCGGCGTCGAAACCGTCGGCGCGGGCGGCGTCCACCGCCCCGGCGGAGCGGTTCCACCCCCACCCGTCCCGGCCCGCAACAACCGCAGCGCGAAGCAGGGATCCGCCGATCAGGCCCAGGCCGAGAACACAGACGGGAGGTGCGGAAACGGAGACAGACACTCGAACAGGTTGGCACATTTGCCTGTGGACTTCGTATGGAGGCGCCGCGGGGGCTACCGTTGCGCGCATGGGTGCACAGCGCGCGGACAACAACAGCGCCTCCGCGGGATCGATGGAGGATCTGGTCGGTTTCGGCATCGCCGTCGTCCGGGAGGAAGGACGCTGGCAATGCACCCCGCTGACCGGTGGCGTCCTGACGAGCCTGCGGACCGCCGAGAAGGAACTGCTCGAGCTCCGCAGCTCCGGTGCGGTGTTCGGCCTGCTCGACGTCGACGAGGAGTTCTTCGTCATCGTCCGGCCCGCGCCGACCGGCACCCGCCTGCTGATCTCCGACGCGACCGCGGCCATCGACTACGACATCGCGGCCGACGTCCTCGAGTCGCTCAACATCGAGATCCCCGACATCGATCCCGACGAGCTCGACGACATCGAGCCGTGGGAGGAGGGCGATCTGGGTGTCCTGTCGGATCTGGGCCTGCCGGACGCCGTGCTGGGTGTGATCCTCGCCGAGACCGATCTGTACCCGGACGAGCAGCTCACGATGATCGCGCAGCGGTGCGGCTTCGAGTCGGAGCTGTCGACCGCGCTCGACAAGCTCCCGCGCTGACCCCAGGCGGCGGAGCGTGACCCTGCACGACGACGAGCGGATGATCCGTGCCGCCCTGGACGCGGCCGCGGCGGCGTCGGACCTCGACGTGCCCGTCGGTGCGGTGGTGTTCGACGCGGACGGCGTGGAGTTGGCGCGCGCCGCGAACGCCCGCGAGGCCGCCGGCGATCCCACCGCGCACGCCGAGATCCTGGCGCTGCGCGAGGCTGCCCGGATCCACGGCGACGGCTGGCGGCTCGAGGGCGCGACGCTGGCGGTGACGCTGGAGCCGTGCACGATGTGTGCCGGCGCGCTGGTGCTCGCCCGCGTCAGGCGCGTCGTGTTCGGGGCGTGGGAACCCAAGACCGGTGCGGTCGGTTCACTGTGGGACGTGGTCCGCGACCGACGCCTCACCCACCGGCCCGAGGTGCGTGCCGGCGTCCTCGAACCCGAGTGCGCGGGGCTGCTCGAGAAGTTTTTCGAGGATCAGCGTTGACGCTCTGACCAGCACGGATGTGCTCCCGACTCGCTCGTTCGGGCGGGTGGTTCCCGGCGGCATCTTTCGAATCGTGCTGTGGTGGGTACAGGTCCTCGTGTGGCACCGGAACCGCCACGATGGTTCGAGCAGATTCACGGAGGTGACTCGTGGGAATCGGAGACAAGGCCAAGAACAAGGCGCAGGACGTCGGCGGCAAGGCCAAGGAGGCCACCGGTAAGGCGACCGGCGACGACGAACTGAAGGAAGAGGGCAAGGGCGACCAGATCAAATCCGCCGCGAAGGACGTGGGCGAGAAGGTCAAGGACGCCGCGTCCACAACGAAGGACAAACTCACCGGAAAGTAGCTCTGACCAGCCGATTTCAGGCTGAGCGCCGACTCCGGTACAGTTCTCGGCGGTGGCGTGTCCGAGCGGCCGAAGGTGCAGCACTCGAAATGCTGTGTACGGTAACCCCGTACCGAGGGTTCAAATCCCTCCGCCACCGCCAAGAGCCCCTCACCTGCGTGCAGGTGGGGGGCTTCTTTGTGTCTCGGTCCCCGTAGTTCGAGTGCCGCCCTCGCCGGCCCAACCCCTGAACGGGAGTTCACGGCACGCGTGCGGGCACTTATCGTGTCGTGAACTCCCGTTCGGCGCTTGCGGGCGCGTTGTGGGCGAGCATCCGCTGTCGGTTCCGATCTGCGAGTCCCAGAAATTCGATCGATCAGAATATTGCAAGATGCGCATTAGTGCGTGCAATTCTCGAAAAATCGAGGACCCATTCTTCCATGCCATTATCCGCATGTGTTGCAGATCACGGCGCGGGGTATTGAAGTTCGTGTTGCGCGACTTCTAGGGTGCATTCGGACGAAATGCGAAAGCGCGTTTCTTTGTAAGCCGTGGCATTGCGCCACGCTCGACGAGAAGGACATTCCGTGGATTTCGATCAGATCATCTCCCTGCTCACGGCTCTGGGCGACTTCGGCAACCTGCTCACCGGTGTGGGCGACGCGCTCAACGGCATCGTTGCCTTCGGCGGCTCCGTCTCGCAGGCGGCAGGGGCCCTGTCGTAGTGGCTTGATCTTTCTGTATGTGTGGCGGGCACCCGGGCGGTGTCCGCCACACGCGTTTACGCCCGGAGTGCGTACCTCGGAACGGGAGCCTTCCGTTTCCGGCGCGCGCGGAACGGCATTTCGGGGCGCATTCTTTGGCCACGTTCGGTGTCTGACGAGTTCGACGACGGGCGGCGTCGGGCGCGCGCGGGTGTCTCGAAGTCGCGCTCCGTCTCTCACGTGGGCGGGGTGGGCGACCGAAAAAACTTCGCCCGGCGATGTCGAGAACCCGTGGCTGGCTCCGTCCCTGCAGTGAATGCGACCAGAATGGGTCGCACGACACGAGGAGAGACACGATGGCCAAGTACCTGTTGCTCAAGCACTACCGCGGCGCCCCGGCGGCGGTCAACGACGTGCCGATGGACCGGTGGACGCCGGAGGAGATCTCGGCCCACATGCAGTACATGCAGGACTTCGCGGCGCGGCTCGAGGGGACCGGCGAGTTCGTCGACGGTCAGGCGCTCTCGCCCGAGGGGATGTGGGTCCGGTACGACGGCGAGGGTCGCCCGCCGGTCACCGACGGCCCGTTCGCCGAGACCAAGGACCTCATCGCCGGCTGGATGGTGATCGACGTGGACAGCCGCGAGCGCGCCGTCGAACTGGCCGGGGAGCTGTCGGCCGCGCCTGGGGCCGGCGGCAAGCCGATCCACGAGTGGCTCGAGGTGCGCCCGTTCCTGGCGCCGCCGCCCACGATCGCGGAGTGACCTGGTGAACGAGGTCCTCCTCCGGAGCCTCACACCGAGCGTGCTCGGGATCCTCGTCCGCCGCGGAGCCGACTTCGCGGCGGCCGAGGATGCCGTGCAGGACGCGCTGGTCGAGGCGGTCCGCGTCTGGCCGGCCGACCCGCCGCGCGATCCGAAGGGCTGGCTGGTCACCGTGGCCTGGCGCCGGTTCCTGGACGCGACCCGGGCGGACGCGGCCCGCCGCCGGCGGGAGGACGCGGTCGACGAGCAGCCGGCACCCGGGCCCGCTTCGGACGTGGACGACACGCTCCAGCTCTATTTCCTGTGCGCCCACCCGTCGTTGACGCCGTCGTCGGCGGTCGCGCTCACGCTGCGCGCCGTCGGCGGGCTGACCACCCGCCAGATCGCCCAGGCCTACCTGGTGCCGGAGGCGACCATGGCGCAGCGCATCAGCCGGGCCAAGCGCACGGTCTCCGGCGTCCGGTTCGACCAGCCGGGCGACGTCGCCACCGTGCTGCGCGTCCTCTACCTGGTCTTCAACGAGGGCTACTCCGGCGACGTCGACCTCGCTGCCGAGGCCATCCGGCTCACCCGGCAGCTCGCGGCGACGATCGATCACCCCGAGGTGGCGGGGCTGCTCGCGCTCATGCTGCTCCACCACGCCCGGCGCGCCGCGCGGACCGCGCCCGACGGCCGCCTGGTGCCGCTGGCCGAGCAGGACCGCGGCCGGTGGGACACCGCGTCGATCGCCGAGGGCGTCGAGATCCTGCAGGCGGCCCTCGCCCGCGACCGGCTGGGCGAGTTCCAGGCCCAGGCCGCCATCGCGGCACTTCACGCCGACGCGCCGACGGCCGCGGAGACCGACTGGGTGCAGATCGTCGAGTGGTACGACGAGCTGGTGCGCCTGACCGACAGCCCGGTCGTCCGGCTCAACCGCGCGGTGGCCGTCGGCGAGGCCGACGGACCGCAGGCCGGTCTCGCGGAGCTGGCGGCGTTGCCCGACTCGCTGCCCCGTCACGCCGCGGTGGCGGCGTACCTGCACGAGCGCGCCGGTGACGTGGCAACGGCGGCACGGCTGTACGTGGAGGCGGCGGACGCGGCGACGAACGTCGCCGAGCGGGACCACCTGACGTGCCAGGCCGCGCGACTCAATGCCCTCCGGTGTCGCTGACGGAGTGCGCTCGCCGACTGTGTGTCCGCCCCCGCGGATAGGCTGCCGACCGTGCAGACTCTCTTCATCGACGACCCCGAGCAGGGAATCGCGCCCGCGACAAGTCATCCCGCGTTCGTCACCCTCGCGCCCGAGTCGTTCTACGACCAGGGTGAGCACTTCGCGCCGTTCGGCAACGACTCCGGGTACGACGCACTGCGCGAACTCGAGGACTGGTACGTCGCCGGCGGCCGGGACGACGCGCTGCCCGCGTTCGTGGACGGGCTCATCGCCTCCTGGGATTTCGGCGTGCCCGCCGACGTGTGGACGGCGGGCCGGGAGACCGTCCACGCCCGCCTGCGCGACGATTCGCTCGACGAGGTGACGCTCAGCGCCGAGGCCCAGGCCCAGTTGGCGATCGTGCTCGGCCAGTTGAAGATCCGCGGTGGTCTGACGCCCGCGGCGCGGATGCTCGGGACGGGGGTCGTCGACGTCCTGCTGGCACTCGCCGACCACGGTCGGGTCGCGCACCCGGACTGGCCGCACGCCGACCGGAATCTCGCGGCGATCGCGGCGGCCGCCGACGTCGTCGACAAGGCCCCGACCCTGCAGGGCTGACGCCCACCCGTTCGCTGTCGTCGAAACATGTTCGCCGAGAACGAAACCGGAGGACACCGCGCCGGTCGCCGGAATAACGTCGCGGTATGCCTGGTCCGGACCTGCAACAGCTGACGCCGTCCCTGCACCGTCTCCGTATTCCCACGGGGCCCGCGCACCTGCTGAACTGCTACCTCTGGCTCGAACCGGACGGCGTGACGCTCGTCGACACCGGCTGGCCGGACAGCGCCGACCTGATCGCGGCGGCGCTGACGGCGCTGGGCCGGGAGCGGACCGACGTGCGGCGGATCGTGCTCACGCACTTCCACGAGGACCACACCGGATCCGCGGCGGAGATCGCCGGGTGGTCGACCGTGGAGGTGATCGCCGGCGCGGACGACGCGCCCTACGTGACCGGCGCACAGCGCGGTCCGCTTCCCCGGCTGACGGATCTCGAGAAGACGATCCACGCCGAGATCGACGAACCGTCCCACGGCCCTCCGTGCCGGGTCGACCGGCAGGTGCGCGACGGCGACGTCCTCGATTTCGCGGGCGGGGCACGCGTCATCGGTGCCCCCGGCCACACCCCCGGGAGCATCGCCCTGTATCTGCCCGATGCCGACGCGGTCCTCACCGGCGACGCGGTGGCCGAGTTCAACGGTGAGGTGATCGTCGGCGTCTTCGACACCGATCGGGAGGCGGCGACCCGGTCCCTGGCGAAGATCGCCGCGACGCGGGCGGAGATCGCGGGCTTCGGCCACGGTGAGACGGTGCTCGAGGGCGCTCATGAGCGGATCGCGACCGCCGCCGATCCGTTCGCGCCGTCCGCCGAGGCGCTCTGAGCGCGACGGCGGAGCGTCGAGTAGTCATATTGGTGGCTGTTCGGGACGGGACCGGCGCCAGAGGGAGGAAATTCGGAATGGCAGGCAATCAGGCGCGGTTCGATCTGGCGGCGGCCCGGGAGGCGGCGGACGCGGCGCTCGACGCCGCGCGACGCGACGGCAACCGGGTGAGCGTGACGGTGGTGGACGCACAGGGGCACGATCTGCTGGTGGTCCGCGACGACGGCGCCGCGTGGTTCACGCCCGGCGTGGCGCGGGCCAAGGCCGCGACGGCCGCGCTGATCGGGATCCCCACGACCGCCTACTCGGGACTGGCCGATGCGCATCCCGCGCTGGTCGACCTGATCGACGGCCAGGTCCGGCAGTCGCTGACGACCCTGCCCGGCGGCCTGCCGGTGGTCGTCGGTGGTCAGGTTGTCGGCGGCATCGGTGTCAGCGGCGCGCAGCCGGAACAGGACGTCGAGTACGCGCAGGCGGGCGTCGCCGCCCGCTGACCGTCGTCCGTGGATCAGCGAGCGATCGGTCTCGCTAGGCGGCCCGTTACGCCCCGACGTGAAAAACCTCGATCCGCGTCGGATTGTGCATGGTGTTGTCCCGTAGGCTTCCGATGCAGCTGGTTGACAAACCTCGGGAGTGATACGTGGCACAGAAGGTAATTGTCGAGCTCATCGATGATCTTGATGGTGAGCCCATCGACTTCGGCGGCGAAACGATCAGCTTCGCGGTCAATGGCGTCGAGTACACGATCGACCTCAATGACAAGAACGCCACCGAGTTTCACCGCAAGCTCGACTACTACATCCGGCACGCGACCAAGGTCGGTGGCCGTCAGGCTCCCCGTGTCGCGAAGCCGTCGGTCGACGGCCCGAGCACCCCGGAGATCCGCGAGTGGGCCACCCGTAACGGCTACACCGTCTCGACGCGGGGCCGCATCGCGGCTGACATCGTCAAGGCGTACACGGCCGCGCACTAGCCATGGCAACCGTCAGTAAACGCACGAAGAACGAGGCGGTGCCCGAAGCCGTCACCGAGGCGGCGTCCGAGGACGTCGCGTCGGACGTCGCCGCCGAGGAGCTCCCCACCGACGCGGACGCGGACGCCGACGACGACGCCCAGGGCTCGGAGGTCTCCTTCTCTCACGGCGATCCGATCCGGGTGTTCCTGTACGACATCCCCAACGACGGCGGCGAGTGGACCGCGCGCTACGAGTACGGGATCAAGCGGATCCGCGCCAAGAAGGTGAGCCCGGCGGTCTACCTCGACCTGCTGCACCGCGTGTTCCCCAAGCACGAGGTCCTGGTCAAGGGCGAACTGCTCAGCGTCAAGAGTCGTCCGCACCCCGAGGATCCGAAGGTGCTCACCGAGGTGGCGCTGCTGGTCTACCTCGCCACCGAGGTCGCGCTGTTCAAGGCATTCCTCGACTGGGCCGGCCGGGACATCAGCTCGATCCGGATCACGCACGACAAGCTCGACGACGTGGCCCGCCGGATCCACAACGATCTGTACCGGATCCACCTGTTCAAGCAGCGCCTGGTCACGGCGGGCATCGAGGATCCGGCCGAACTCGACGACGACGTCATGCGGCCGGTCGAGGTGATCAAGAGCGAGATCGACGCCATCCAGGACCTGCGGATCTCGGTCAAGCGGTACCGCGACCGAGTGGTGCAGGCCAAGCGGGAACGCGTGGTCAAGGAGAGCCAGAACCTCGTCGGCAACATCGAGATGGCCACCTGGGACTCGGTGCAGCGCCGCGAGGAGATGGTCGTGATGCGCGAGTGGGTGGACAACCAGCAGCGCGTCCTGCCGATCGTCAAGACGTCCAAGCAGGCCTGACACGCCCGTCGACCGAACCGAACAACCAAACCGAGCACAGGGCCCCTCCCCGAACCGATCGGGGAGGGGCCCTGTCGCTTGTTGGGGAGATACCGAACCCGACGGGTGTATGCTTGCCGATAAGCAACAAAATTGGAGGTGGACGTGACGAGCCTCTTCGACGACGACGAGGTGTCCCGGCTGCGGGTCGCGCTCGGTCGCATTGCCCGGCAGGTCGACCGGCAGACATCGGGCGGCGAGCTGACCAAGACGCAGTTCTCGATCCTCACCACGGCGGTGCGGCGCGGGCCGATCCGGGCCAGCGAGATGGCCGAGATCGAGACCCTCAACCCGACGATGCTGTCGCGGATGATCGGCAAGCTGGAGGCCGCGGGCCTGCTCCAGCGCTCGGCACATCCCGACGACGGGCGAGCGGTCGTCGTGGCAGCGACCCCCGAGGGGATCGCGTTGCACGCCCGGTTGCGTGACAAGCGGACCCGGCTGTTCGCCGAGTATCTCGGACAGCTTCCCGAGACCGAGACCCAGGACCTGCTCGCCGCCCTCCCGGCCCTCGAGGCCCTCGGCGAACGGATGTGTCAGGCCCGGTCCGCGGACCGCTCATGACGGCCGCGGGCAGACTCGGGCGGCAGACCTTCGCCGCGCTCGCCAACCGCAACTTCCGCCGCTTCATCAGCGGTCAGGCCGTCTCGCTCATCGGCACCTGGATGCAGCTCGTCGCCCAGTCGTGGCTCGTCCTCGAACTCACCGGGTCGGGCACCGCGATCGGTGTCGTCGTGGCGTTGCAGACCCTCCCGATCCTGTTGCTCGGACCGTACGGCGGCGTGATCGCCGACCGGACGGACAAGCGTCGCTTGATGATCGGGTTGCAGTCCCTGATGGGTGTGCAGGCCCTGGTCCTCGGCGTGCTGACGATCACCGGCACGGTCGAGCTGTGGCACGTCTACGTGCTGGCCCTGCTGCTCGGCCTCAACCAGTGCTTCGAAAACCCTGCGCGGCAATCGTTCCTGCTCGAGATGGTGGGCCCGCAGGACCTGCGCAACGCGGTGAGTCTGCAGTCCACGCTGGTGAGCGCGGCGCGCATCGTCGGGCCGGCGGTCGCGGGCCTCACGATCGCGGCGGGCGGCCTGGGCGTGTGCTTCCTGCTCAACGCCGCCAGCTTCGTCGCGGTGATCGCCTCGCTGCTGCGGCTGAATGTCGCTGCGCTGCACCGTTCCCCTCCGGCGGAACGGGCGCGCGGACAGCTGCGGGAGGGCCTCCGGTACGTGCGCGGCAACCGCAACCTGGCAGTGCCGCTGCTGATGATGGCGTTCATCGGCTGCCTGGCGTTCGAGTTCCAGGTGGTGCTGCCGATCGTCGCCGACCAGACCTTCGGCGCCGGCTCCGAGGCCTACGGATTCATGACGGCGGCGATGGGCATCGGCGCGGTGTGCGGCGGCCTGCTGGTCGCCACGTGGGGTCGCACCGGCACGCGGGTGCTGATCGTGGCCGCGGCGGCGTTCGGTTTCGCGCTCGTCGCGGCGGCCGCCGCACCGAACCTCGCCCTCGAACTGGTCGCGCTGGTGCTCGTGGGTGCGGTGAGCATCGCGTTCAACTCGACCACCAACAGCACCCTTCAGTTGGAGTCCGAACCGCAGATGCGCGGGCGCGTCATGGCGTTGTGGTCCACCGCGTTCCAGGGCTCGACCGCGATCGGCGGCCCGATCGCCGGCTGGGTCAGTCAGGAGTGGGGTGGCCGCGCCGGCCTGCTGCTCGGCGCGATCACGTGCCTCGTCGTGGCGGTGGTCGCCTGGGTCGTCATCGGCCGCGGCACGGACGTCGCCGCGCAGACCGACCCGATCACCGAGGATCCCGAGGAACTCGCGGTGGATAACCCGGCGGTGTCGGAGGATCCCGCGGTCACCGACGCGGACGCGCGCAGCAAGGCGGCTTGACCTTCGACCTGGTCGAGACTTCATGATGGCCGCGTGAACGCATCCGAAACCGACGACCTCATCACGATCGGCGTATTCGCCCGGGCCAGTGGCCTGACCCCGAGCGCGCTGCGGTTCTACGACGACTGCGGCTTGCTCGCGCCGGCGTACATCGACCCGGCGACCGGGTACCGGTACTACGCCGGCGACCAGCGCGAGCGCGCGTCGCTGCTCCGCCGACTGCGGGAGATCGCCGTCCCGCTCGAGGCGGTGACGCGGATTCTCTCCGCCGACGCGGACGAGGCGGTCCGTCTCCTGGACGAGCACGTCCGACTGCTCCGGGAGCGCGCCGACACCGCGGCCGCCCTCGCCGCGTCGCTCGGGACGGTCCTGACGGCGGGGGAGTCCGGACACCGCGTCACGCTGTCGGGAATCACATTGGCGGACGCCGTCGACCAGGTGGTGCCCGCGGCGGCGACCGACCACCGGTTCCCGATCCTGACCGGGGTCCTGATCGAGGTGGGTGACGGCGCGGTGGTGCTGACCGCGACCGACCGCTATCGGCTGACCACCCGCAGCCTCGCCGCACCCGTATCCGGCGCAGCGTGGGCCGTCGTGGTCCCCGCGCGCGACCTCGCCGCGCTCACCCGATGGTTGCGCGACCGCCCGCAGGTCGCGCTGCGCCGTGCCCCCGACGGTGTCGTCGTCGCGGCCGACAGCGACGAGAGGCGTCTCGCGGCGATCGACGACGGGTTCCCCGACTACCGAGCGATGCTCGCCGCGCTGCCCGCAGCCGCCACGCGCGCAATCGTGTCCCGGGACGCGTTGCTCGCGGTCGTCGAGGACGCGTCCGATGCGCGCGTCCACTGCACGATCCGCGCCGATGGCGTGAGAGTGCTTACCGCCGAACGTGAATGGCGGCTCACCGCCAACGTCACCGGGCCCGCGATCGAGATGCACTTCGCGTCCGGCACACTGCGCGCCGCGTTGGCGACCGCCGTGGGACCCGACGTCATGCTCGACATCTCGCGCGCCGACATGCCCGTCGTCATCCGCTCCGCCACCGCCGGCGACCTCACCACGCTCGCCATGCCCATCGCCCCTTAACCTTCACCGGACAGGAGAACTGCGATGGCCACAGATGCCACGATGGATTCGATCACTCGCGCTGTGTTGTGACCCACCAGGCAGCAACACCGCCGGCGCGGGCGGGGCGGTGCTGGTTCCGGCTCGATGCCGGTGTTCCTCGTGGCGCCCCGCCCGCGCGGTACTGGACGGATTCGGGAGGTTCATCCTCTCGTTTCGAAGAGTGGCCAATGTCCTATCAGGGCATGCCGACCATTTGCCGCGGGTCCACAACCTTGTCGAACTCGGCGGCGTCGATGTAGCCGGTCGCCAGGGCCGCCTCGCGCAGCGTGGTGCCCTCGTCGTTGGCCTTGTGGGCGATCGCCGACGCCTTGTCGTAGCCGATGACCGGCGACAACGCGGTGACCAGCATCAGCGAGTTGCCAACGTACTTGTCGATCTGGTCGCGGTTCAGCTCGGCACCCTCGATGCAGAACTCGCGGAACTTCACCGCGGCGTCGCCCAGGATCCGCGCCGAGTGCAGCACATTGTTGACGATGATCGGGCGCATGGCGTTGAGCTCGAAGTTGCCCTGCGTCCCGGCAAGCGCCACCGCCGAATCCTCCGCCAGCACCTGGATGCAGACCATCACCAGCGCCTCGCACTGCGTCGGGTTGACCTTGCCGGGCATGATCGAGCTGCCGGGCTCGTTCGCAGGCAGCACCAGCTCGCCGATCCCGCACCGGGGTCCCGACGACAGCCAGCGGATATCGTTGGCGATCTTCATCAGCGGCACCGCCAGCGCCCGCAGCCCCGAGCTGGCTCCGACCATCGCGTCCAACCCGCCCTGGGCCGAGAACTTGTTCTCTGCCGTCCGGAATGCGTAGCCCGTGAGCTCGGCGATCTTCGCGGCCACCTCGGAGTCGAAGCCGGGCGGCGCGTTGAGGCCGGTGCCGACGGCGGTCCCGCCCATGGCGAGCTCGTAGAGCCCCTCCATGTCGGCCTTCAGGCGCTCGAGTCCCTGCCGGATCTGCATCGCATAACCGGACCACTCCTGTCCGACGGTCAGTGGGGTCGCGTCCTCGAGATGGGTGCGACCGATCTTCACTACCTCTCGCCACTGGTCGGCCTTCGACTCGAAGGCCTCGAGTAGAGACTCGAGCGCGGGGATGAGCCGCTCGTTGAGTTCCTTGACGACGGCGATGTGCATTGCCGTCGGGAAGGTGTCGTTGGAGGACTGCCCCATGTTGACGTGGTCGTTCGGGTGCACAGGCGTCTTAGCCCCCAGCTCGCCGCCCACCAATTGGATGGAGCGGTTGCTGATCACCTCGTTGACGTTCATGTTCGACTGTGTGCCGGAGCCGGTCTGCCACACATACAGGGGGAAGCTGTCGTCGAGGGCGCCGGAGATCACCTCGTCGGCGACCTGCGCGATCAGGGTGGACTTCCACTCCGGCAGCCTTCCGGCAGCGCCGTTGACCAGTGCAGCCGCCTTCTTCACGTAGCCGTAGGCGTGGTAGACCTCGTGCGGCATCCGATCGTTGCCGATGGAGAAGTGGACCAGGGAGCGCTGGGTTTGCGCGCCCCAGTACCGGTCGGCGGGGACGTCGATGCCGCCCATGGAGTCGGTCTCGTGCCGGGTGCCGCCGGCCTGCAGGCCGATCGGCAGGTCGAGGATCTCGGGCGAGTTGGTCGCGGGCGCGCCCATCAGGCATCACCGTCACGGTAGACCGGCTGCCACATCGCGTCCTCGACGGCCTGGACCACGTTGGCAACGGGTTTGGTGGCAACGCCCTCGGCGACGGCCTGCTTGGCCACCGCCACCGCGACGGTCGCCAACGAGGCGCGCAGGTTGTCGACCGGAGGCAGCAGCGAGGCGCCGCGGGCGCTGGGGTCGACCTGGCCGGCGACGGCCTCGGCGGCGGCGAGCAGCATGCCGTCGGTGACCTGGGTGGCGCCGGAGACGATGGTGCCCAACCCCAGGCCGGGGTAGAGCAAGGCGTTGTTGGCCTCGCCGATCGCGTAGTCCACACCCTCGAAGGGGACCGGGTCAGCCGGGATGCCGGTGGCGACCAGGGCGTTGCCCTTCGACCACGCGATGGCATCGACGGGCATGACCTCGATGCGCTCGGTCGGGTTCGACAGCGGAAGCAGGATCGGGCGCTCGACGTTGGCGCACAGCGCCTCCACCACGTCGCGGGTGAACGCGTTGTGCGCGGTCGAGGTCCCGATCAGAATCGTGGGCTCGGCCTCCTTCACGACGGTGAGTAGGTCGATCTTGCCGCCTATGGTGCGTGCCCAACCGGCCACCTCGGTGACCGGCCGCGCATATGGCGCCTGGTAGTTCGGGAGGTCGGCCATGTCGTCGGTGACCAAGCCGTTGATGTCGACCAGCCACACCCGAGACCGGGCGTCCGCGAGACTGAGGCCCTCGCGAACCATCGCGGCGGCGATCTGGTCGGCCATGCCCGTGCCGGCGGTGCCTGCCCCGAATACCACGAGACGCTGCTCGGCGAAGCTCTGCTTGGTCACCTTCAGGCCGGAGAACACCGAGGCCATCACAATCGCACCGGTGCCCTGATTGTCATCGTTGAAGATGCGGTACTTGTCGCGGTTCTTCTCGAGGATCCGACGCGCGTTGGACGGACCGAAATCCTCGAAGTGCAGCAGCGCGTGTGGGAACAGGTCGGCGGCCGTCTCCAGGTAGAGGTCGACGAAGGCGTCGTAGCGGTCGCCGGTCACCCGGGCGTGCCTGTTTCCCAGGTACGCCGGGCTGTTCAGCAATGTCTCGTTGTCGGTGCCGACGTCCAGATGCACCGCCAATACGCGCGCCGGATCGATTCCGGCCGCCGCGGTGTATACGGCCAGCTTGCCGACGGAGATCTCGCTGCCGTTCACCCCCCAGTCGCCGATACCGAGGATCTCCTGCGCGTCCGTGACCACGATCAAGTCGATGTCGTCCGGTCCGAAGCCCAGGGTCTCGAACGACGGTCGGACGTCCTGGGGCCGGTCAACAGAAAGGTAGACGGCCCTCGACTGACGGTAGTCTTGGCTCCAGTTCTTGATCGCGTCGCCGACCACGGGATCGTAGATTATCGGCAGCGTCTCGGAGAGGTGGTCGAGAATGATTCGCTAGTAGAGAACCTCGTTACGGTTGTGTAGCGCGCTCAGGTAGTCGTACTTCTCGAGATCGGTCTCGAAAGAATGCAGCTGGGTGTAGGCGCGCGCAGCTTGCTCATCAAGGGTCTCCACCGCCGCGGGGAGACGTCCGATCAGCGCGAGCTTCTCACGCTGCTGATATGTGAAGGCGGTACCCCTGTTTCGCAACGGATCGGTGAGCACATCAGGCTTCTTCGACACGATTCCTCCTGGAGGGTTCGGATGAGACGATTCGGTGAACAATCGGCACCGGCTCGGCGCGTACCACCTCGAATGTCGAAGTGGCCGTGGGTCGCCGCTCACGGCGGCGCGTCGTAGTGGATCGGGTTCGGGTAGTCGATCGAGGAGTCCGGACCGGGCTACAGCAGTGGCGGGACCGTCGCCGCGATCGGAACCTCCAGGACCGTGGGGCCGGAGCGTGCGAGTGCAGCCTTGACCGCGACCTGTACCTCGGTCGCGTTGGCCGCCCGCTCGCCCGCACATCCGTATCCCTCACCGAGGGAGACGAAGTCGAGGGACGGAATGTCGAGTCCCGGCACTCCCGGCGTCTCCTCCAACTCGGCGAACGCCTTGAGGATGGCGTACTCCGCGTTTCGTGGAACCACGTAGAGGATCGGCAGTTCGTGGGCGGCGGCGGTCCACAACGCCTGAAGGGCGTACTGGAAGGAGCCGTCGCCGATCATCACCACCACCGGGCGGTTGCGGCCGGAATCGCGTTCCGCGAGTGCGACACCCACGCTGGCCGGCAGGGTCCAGCCGAGGCTGCCGCTCGCCGCAGTGTAGAACGAGTCGGGCTTCACGATCGGCCACGCGGTGTGCAGTTCCGCGAGGTTCGACGGCGACTCCTCCATCAGGACGGTGTCGTCGGGGGCGACGGATCGGATGGCCTCGAACAGTTCGAGCGCGGTCAGCACGTCGCCTGACGGCGCGACGAGCGCCGCCGGGTGCGGGGCCATGCGGTGCGGATTCATATCGACGGGACCGCTCGGCGCCTTCTCCTCGACCCGCTCGAGGAGGCCCTCGAGGGCCAGGACCGCGTCGCACAGCAGGCTGTCGCCGACCGGAGCCTTTCCCGCCTCGGTCGGGTCGTCGGTGACGTGCAGCAGCGACATCCCCTGCGGCAGGTAATCGCCCGGAACATACGGGTAGTAGCGGAACACCGGTGCCCCGATGACGATTCCGACGTCGTGGCCCGCCAGCCGCTCCGACAGGGGCCCGATGGCGAACGGTAGGCCGCCCCGGTACTGGGGGTGGTTCTCGGGGAACGGCGGGCGCTCCGAGGACGGCGCAGCCCACACCGGTGCACCGAGCTTCTCCGCCAGCGCCACCGCCTGCGCCCAACCGTCACCGCGGGCGATCGAGGAGCCGTAGATGAGCACCGGGTTCTTCGCGGCGGACAGGCGACGGGCGAACTCCTCGAGCCGATCCGGATCCGGTCCGATCCGCGTCGCTACAGAACGAACCACCGGGGTGCTCGCCGCGGGCTTGTCCCAGTCGTCCAGCGGGATCGACAGGAAGACCGGACCGGCCGGCGGCTGCATCGCCATCGCGTAGGCGCGCATGAACGCCGCGGGCACGTCCTCGGCGCGCACCGGCTGGTAGCTCCACTTGGCCCAGGGCTTCGTCAGCATTTCGGGCTCGACGTTCGTCAGCCACGGCTCCATCAGGAGCATTTCCCGGGTCTGGTTTCCGGCGGTCACGATGAGAGGTGTGCGATTGAGCGCCGCAGTCATGATGTTGCTCATCGTGTTCGAGATTCCCGCCGACGTGTGCACGTTGACCAGCGCGGGGGAGCGGGTCGCCTGCGCGTAGCCGTCGGCGATGGCGATGGCCGAGGCCTCCTGCAACGCCAGGACGTACCTGAAGTCGCTCGGCAGGTCCTTCAGGAATGTCTCCTCGGTCGATCCGGGATTTCCGAACACCGTGGTAATTCCGAGTTTTCGCAGAAGATCGAACGTGACGTCGCGAATCGTTTCCATTGAGATCTGTCCTCCCCGTGACCGCCCCTCGGCGGGGTTCGGTGATGTCCGGCTTGGTCTTTATGGGTTTTCGATCTGCAGTGCCTGTCGGTCTTGTCGAGTGAATCATGTCCGGAGTGTTCCGATTCGGGAGTCGACGGATGATTCGACGGGTGATTTCGATGGGGCAAAGGTGCGGGATTCTGGATACGAGACCACACCGGGCGGCGACGTAGCTGTGGCGCCTGCCCCGGCGTGCTCATACGCTGTGCCGGTGAAGAAATGGTGGCTCATCGGTGGTGCGGTCGTCGTGGTGCTGCTCGCGGCCGTGCTCGCGGGACCGTGGATCTACGGCGAGTTCATCGCCGAGGACGACGCCCCGGCGGCGAGCGTCTCGACCCAGGGCGCCCGGCCCGCGTCGGGGTCGGTGGACGGGCAGTGGATCGTGTCGGGCGGAGAGGGCGCCAACGAGACCGCCGCCGGATACACCGTGTCCGAGATCCTCAACGGCGCGCGGGTGACCGTCGTCGGGACCACCGATCAGGTCACCGGGGCCGTCAGCATCTCGGATCAGAAGATGACGGCCGCCGAGGTGGTGGTGCAGGTCGCCGACATCGCCACCGACAACTCGGGCCGCGACGGCCAGTTTCGCGGCAACGTCATGAACGCCGCCGCGTACCCCACGGCCACGTTCACGCTCGCCGCTCCGGTCGACCTCGCCTCGCTGCCTGCCGACGGAACGGCCGCGACGGTGCCGGTGACGGGGACACTCACGCTCAGGGGCCAGGCCCGTCCCGTGACAGTGGACGTGAAGGTGCTGCACTCCGGTGACACGCTCGTCGCGTCGGGCAATATCCCGGTCACCTGGTCGGACTACGGAATCACCCCGCCGTCACTGGGATTCGTGACCGTCGACGACCACGGTACGGTCGACTTCCTGGTGAGCCTGGCGCACGCCTGACGGCGCCCACCCTGGCGGCCCGAATACGTAGCCGAGCCGCTCCCGCCACGTCGACGCGGCGCGGACGTCACGTCCGATCGCGGCGTACTCGTGGGTCTGCAGTCTCCAGATGTCGTAGGTGCCCACCGGCGTGGTCAAACCGTAGGTGGGTCGCTGTTTCTCGGCCCGGAACGTGCCGAAGAGTCGGTCCCACACGATGAGGATGCCGCCGTAGTTGCGGTCCAGATACTCGGGATCGCAGCCGTGATGGACCCGGTGATGCGATGGGGTGTTGAACACGAACTCGATCGGTCGCGGCAGCTTGTCGATCCGCTCGGTGTGCACGAAGAACTGGTACACCAGGTTCACCGAGAATCCGACGAAGATCATCCACGGCGGAATGCCGATCAGCGGCAATGGGATCCACATCAGGATCTCGCCGCTGTTGTTCCACTTCTGCCGCAGGGCGGTCGAGAAGTTGAAGTACTCGCTCGAGTGGTGCGCCTGGTGTGTGGCCCAGATCAGCCGGATCCGGTGGGCCATCCGGTGATACGTGTAGTACAGCAGGTCGATGCCGACCAGCAGGATCACCCACGTGTACCACTCGTCCGCGGGTAGGTGCCACGGCGCGAGGTACACCCAGATCGCGGAGTAGCCGGTCAGCGCCAGGAACTTCCAGAACGCGGTGGTCGCGATCGACACCAGGCCCATCGAGATCGACGCGCGCGCGTCCCGGAACTCGTAGCCGGCCCTCGGCGGGTGGGCGCGCCCGTCCCGGATGTCCGTCTCCTCGAGCTTGCGGGCGGCGAACCACTCGAGCCCGAGGAACACGAGGAACGCCGGTATCGCCAGGGTGACGGGATCACCGAGCGGTTCGAGCAGCGATCCCCACGCTGCGGTGAGGGTCTCCCACATGTCTCCTCCGAGCTCTCGGGTGCACCGGATGACCGTCGAGGCACCTGACCGAGAATCTACTCGGCGGAGTGACGCGGGTCACGTGCGGTTCGGTGGTGGGTAACGTCGTCGTCGACGAGACGGTGACGGATACGGTGAGGGGGCGGCGTGCACATCACGGCGCGGGTCGATTGTGCGGTGCGTGCACTGGTGGAACTGGCGGCCGCGGGCCCCGACCTCGTCAAGGCGGACGCGCTGTCCACCGCGCAGTCCATTCCGTACAAGTTCCTCGAATCCGTCCTCGCCGACCTGCGCCGCGGTGGGCTCGTGAGCAGCAGGCGCGGACCCGACGGCGGCTACCGGCTCACCCGCCCCGCCGCCGAGATCGCCGTCGCCGACGTCATCCGCACCCTCGAAGGCCCGCTCGCGTCCGTGCGCGGGGAACGGCCCGAGGACGTCACGTACGACGGGCCCGCCGAATCCCTGCAGCGGGTGTGGATCGCCGTCCGCGTCAACCTGCGCTCCGTGCTCGAGGGCGTCACCATCGCCGACATCGCCACCGACGTGTTGCCCGACTTCGTCTCCGAACTGACCGCTGACCCGGGGGCGTGGCGGCGGCGTTAGGTAGCGCCACTGACCGTTGTCCAACGGATGTTCACCACCGGGCCACTCCGGCGTACAGGCCCCGACAACGGTGACTGCGAGTCTCGGCATGCCCGATTCGGGCGATTCCTCATGCCCCGGTGCGACGTGTCTCCGGGGTTCTGTCTATCGGATGCGGTGGTGTCGTGCGTCGTAAGGTGTGTTTGTTCGGAGTCGACGGGGTGCGCGGGGACATCGCGCTCGAGGAGCGCGGTATGCCGTGGCTCGCCGAGCTCGCCGCCGCGGGCCGTCGGCACCAGATGCGGATCGAACCCCCGACCATGTCGGGGCCGAGTTGGTCGACGATCTTGACCGGAGCTTCGTACACGGAGCATGGGGTGCTCGACAACAGCTTCGTCGGGAAGCGTCTGGCCGCGCACCCGGACCTGTTGAGCCGCGCGTTCTACGCCGACCAGTCGACGACCACCTTTGCCGCCGCGAGCTGGCCGCCGCTCGTCGACGCTGGAGGGCTGGGACCGGTGGTTCACGAGCGCCGCGAGCAGGCGGTCGCTGGGCTGCATCGCGTCGTGGTCCGCGACGGGGAGACCAATGGGTACCCGGAGGCCGACGCCCAGATCATGGGTCAGGCTCGATGGATGCTCGTCAACGAGGGGTCGGACGTCAATTTCATCTACTTCTGCTCCGCCGACGACGCCGGCCATCTCCACGGCGCCCGGTCCGACGAGTACGACAAGGCCCTCGCGTACGTGGACTCCCACCTACGGACCCTGACCGAGTGCATCGCGGCGAGGGCCGAATCCCTGGACGAGGACTGGCTCGTGGTCGTCACCACCGACCACGGCCATCTCGATTCCGGTGGGCACGGCGGCGACAGTGACGAGGAACGACTGTCCTTCGTCGTCACCTACCGGTTCGGTGGCCCCGACGTCGAGTGGCCGGACCGCATCGAACCCACCGAACTCACTCCGCTGATCCTCGCATACCTGAAATCGTAGATTTTGCACCCGGTTTCGCCCCATGTTCACCTCGCGGTCGCCGAAGCTCCACGGAGAGGGACCATTCGGTCCACCTCCGGCCCTTAGCTTTTCTCGCGTACCGCGAAAAGCCTGTTCCCCAGGCTTCTTTCCTCGAACTTCAGGAGTTCCCTTGCTCTCGCTCGTTGCTCTCGACATGGCCGGCACCACCATCGACGAGGGCGGTGCCGTGTACGCATCGTTGAAGAAGACCGTCGAGGCCGCGATCGGGACAACGCTCAGCGAAGAGCAGTTGCGGTCGGCGATGGGTGCGAACAAGCGGGACGCCATCCGGGCCTTCCTCGACGAGTTCGGCATGGACTCCTCGGCGGAGGCCGTCGAGCGGATGTACCAGGACTTCCGGGCCGAGATGGTGTCGGCGTACGAGGCCCATCCGCCGAAGGCGCTTCCCGGCGTCGAGGAGGCGTTGACGCGCCTGCGCGCCAACGGCATCCGCGTCGCGCTCACCACCGGTTTCAGTCGCTCCATCGTGGCGCTGATCCTCGAGAATCTCGGTTGGACGGTCGGCGAGGGGCCGGAGCACACCGTTGACCTCGTGGTGACCGCCGACGACGTCGTTGCCGGCCGGCCTGCCCCGGACCTGGTTCAGCACGCGATGAAGGTCTTCGGTATCGACGATCCGCAGCAGGTGCTGTCGGCGGGCGACACCGAGCTGGATCTGCTCTCGGGCACCAATGCCGGCGCCCGCTACGTCGTGGCGGTGAGCACCGGTGCGCAGCCGGTCGAACTGCTGCGAACCTTCCCGCACACCGACGTCTGCGATGTGCAGGACCTGCCCGCGCTCCTGGGCGTGTAGTCCCACCGGATCCAGGGCTGAGAAGAATTATGTCTCAAGCACTCTCACGAGAGTACGACCTCGCCGTGGTCGGCTCCGGTATCGTCGGCCTCGCTCACGCGGCGCTCGCGGTGGACCGCGGGATGAGCGTGGTGGTCGTCGAACGGCACGACCGGCCGGTTGGTGCATCGATCCGCAACTTCGGTCACGTGGGCATCACCGCGCAGAGCGACCAGGGTCTGGCGTTCGCGAAGGCCGGGCGCAGGCACTGGCTGGACTTCGGTAGCCGCGCAGGGTTCTGGGTAGGGGAGCTGGGCACGCTCGTGGTGGCCCGAGCCGACGACGAAGTGGAGCTGTTGCGGGAGTTCGCCTCCCAACGGGACGGCGATGTCGAGCTGCTCGACCCGGCCGGCGTCTCCCGGCACGCCTCGATCAAGGATCCGGCGCTGCTGGGCGGCGCCATCTTCACCGAGGACGTGCGCATCAACTCGCCCGAGGCCATCCCCGCACTCGCCGCGTACCTGGCCGAGCAGGGGGTCGACTTCCGCTACCGGACCAATGTCACGGGGGTCGACGAGGGCGTCGTGCACACCAGTCGCGGCGAGATCCGCGCCGTCGAGATCGTGGTTGCCGTCGGACACGACACCGACATGCTCAGCCCGGCCACCGCCGAGGACATCGACCTGCAGCGCTGTTCCCTGCACATGCTCGAGCTCGACTGCCCTGCCGGCTCGCACTTCGACCCGGTGCTGCTCACCGGGCTGTCCGTCCTGCGTTACAAGGGGCTGAGCGGATGTGCTGCGGCGCAGGAGGTCCGAGCGCGGATCGAACGCACCACGCCGGACCTGTTCGAGCTCCTGGTCAACCTCAAGATGTCGCAGCGCCCCAACGGCCGGCTCGTCGTCGGTGACACCCACGTGTACGGGCACACCCACGATCCGTTCCGGGACGAGGCCGTCGACGACGTACTGCTGCGCGAGTTCCGCAAGCTCCTCGGCGCCGAGCTGACCGTGCGCCGACGCTGGACCGGCGAGTACGCCTCGTCTACAAAGGCGGACTTCCTGATTGCGGAGCCCACCCCAGGGGTCCGCTACGTCAGCGTCACCAACGGCACGGGTATGACCACAGCGTTCGGCCTCGCCGAACATGTGCTCGATTCCGGCCGTGTCCCCGTCGCGGTCTGATGATCGCGTGCCCGACGTCATTCGAAGATGAGAGAAGAACAATGAAGTACCCGAGGTCACTCCTCGTCGGACTCGCTGCGGCGGTGGCCCTCTCCGTGGCCGGCTGCTCCACTTCCTCCGACGACTCGTCGAACGTCTGGCGTACCGCTGAGTCGGCGGAAGCCGGTGGTGGCATGGACGCCCTCATCGAGGCGGCCCAGGCCGAGGGCACCCTGAATGTCATGGGCCTGTACCCCACCTGGGCCAACTACGGTGAGTTGATCGACGCCTTCTCGGCGAAGTACGGCATCGAGGTCGTCAACGACACCTCGCAGGGCACCAGCCAGGATCAGGTCAACGCCATCGAACAGCGTGTCGGACAGGATCGTTCGCTCGACTACCTCGACACCGGCATCCCGTTCGCCGACGCGGCCGCCGCCAAGGGACTGCTGGCCACCTACACCCCGGTCGGCGCGGCCGAACTGCCCGACTCCATGCATCACGAGAGCCGGCAGTGGACCAGCCAGTACGGCGGCTACATGAGCATCGGCTGTGACGCCTCCCGGGTGAAGAACTGCCCCACCACGTTCGCCGCGCTCGCCGACCCGCAGTACCGCGGTCAGGTGGCCGCGCTCGAGGACCCGCAGACCGGCAACATGCAGTTCAATGCGGTCTGGGCGATGTCGCTCGCAAACGGCGGATCCCTCGACGACATCACTCCCGGTATCGAGTTCATCGGTTCGCTCGTGCGGAACGGCAACCAGACCCCGGTGACACCGAACACCGGCACGATCGAGCGTGGCGAGACCCCGATCGTGGTGGCGTGGGACTACACCAACATCGCCTCCGCGGAGGAATTGAAGGCCGCCGGTATCCCGTTCGAGGTCCACGTGCCGACCGATGCCCTGTGGTCGGAGTACTACGCTGCCTCGATCAATGCTGACGCCCCGAACCCCGCCGCCGCGCGGTTGTGGATGGAGTTCATCTTCAGCGACGAGGGGCAGAACATCTTCCTCGCCGGCAAGACCCGCCCGGCCCGGATGGACGAGATGCGGGCGTCGGGCACCCTGGATACGGCCGCGGAGGCGGCACTCCCGCCGGTGACCGGGACCGCTGTGCTGGCGTCCGACGCCCAGCGCGAGGCCGCCCGAAAGGACCTGAGCGCCAACTGGGACAAGATGGTCAACCGATGAGTCTGCAGCCTCGGGTGGGCCGGCTTCCGGCCGCACTGCAGGGGATATCCGGCCTGATCCCCTTCCTCGCGTTCTCCGCCGTCTTCCTGGGGCTGCCCCTCGTCGGCCTCGTCGTCTCGGCCTTCCTGATCACCGACCCCGACAATCCGAGGTCGAAAGTCTTCTCGCTGGCCAACTTTCGGGCAAGCTTTACCGGATCTGCCGCCGACGCGATGCTCACGAGCTTTGGCGTCAGCCTGGTCGCCGCCGCCATCGCCACGGTCATCGGGGTGCTGCTCACCCAGGCGATCGTGTACACCGGTTCCGATCGCCTGCAGAAGGTGACGACCGTGCTCGCGAGCGTGCTCGCCAATTCCGGCGGCGTCAGTTTGGCGTTCTCGTTCATCGTCGTGCTGGGCACCACCGGTGTCGTCACCAACCTGTTCGACCTGAACGAGACGTCCTTCAGCCTCTACAGCGCGACCGGGCTGGTGCTGATGTACCAATACTTTCTGATCCCGACGATGGTCATGGTCAGCTACCCGACGATGGCTGCGTTGCGGCAGGAGTGGAAGGATGCCGCCGCCGCTCTCGGGGCGACGCCGTGGCAGTTCTGGCGCACGGTCGGTGTCCCCATCGTGCTGCCGGCGGTCACCAGTGGGTTCGTGCTGCTTTTCGGGGCCTCGCTGGCCACCCACGTCTCGGCCGCGGCCCTGGTCGGAGGCGCCGACTTCTCGCTGATCACCCTCAAGATCGCCGGCGCCCTGTCCGGTGGCAACGCCGTGGGACTCGAGAACGTGGCGATGGCGATGAGTGTGAACCTGGTGCTGATCGCGGCGGTGACGCTGCTGGTGTACCTGCCGTTGCAACGAAGGAGTCGGGCATGGCTGTCGTAGACGAGCGCCCCGTGCAGGCGCCCGTGGTGGTTCCGCCGGTCACCGATCCTGTTCCGGATCCGACCGACGCGCCCTCCTCGGGGCGGCGGAGACCGTCGCGGATTCCGCGGGTGGCGGCGTGGGGACTGATCGGACTGGTCGCGCTCTACCTGGCGGTGCCGATGATCGCCTCGATGCACTACAGCGTCTGGATGCCGAACCGGGGCTGGACCTTCGCCGCGTACGCCGACGCCTTCTCCTCGAGCGGAGTGATGAAGGCGCTGGTGTTCTCGGTGGGACTGTCGCTGGTCGCGGTGGCCGGCTTGGTCGGGCTACTGGTGCCGACAATGGTTTACGTCCAGTTGCGGGCGCCCCGGTTCCGCACCCTGGTCGAGGTGATCTGCACTCTGCCGCTCGTGATCCCGGGCATCGCGTTGGTCGCGGGGATCACCGCGACGCTCAAGTTCGGCGCGAGTTTCGGCCGCGGATCCGTCCCGGCCGCCATCAGCCAGTTCCTGCAGAACCCCACCTTCCCGATCGTGCTGGTCGGCAGCTACATCGTGGTGCTGTTGCCCTTCACGTACCGGGTTCTCGACGCCGCCCTGACGGCGGTCCCGCTGCGTACCCTGATGGAGGGCGCACGCAGCCTCGGCGCCCCGACGCGGACCGCGCTGGTCACCGTTCTGCTGCCGAACATCATTCCGGCCCTGTGGTTCTGCCTGTTCTTCGGGCTGTCCGCAGGTCTGGCGGAGTACACCATCTCTGCCACCCTGGGTTACCACACCCTGTCCGTCGAGCTGCTGACGCTGGCCGGCAACAACTTCCGCAGCTCCATCTCGCTGTCACTGCTCGTCACCCTGCTCAGCTGGGCCTTGATGATCGTCGTCATGCTCAGTGCAACTCGCGCCACGAAAGCCAGGAAGGTACAGCCGTGAGAAACCCCTTCAGCCCGCGTTCCGGCTCCGAGGTCGAATATCTGGATGTCACCAAGCGATTCGGTGACAACACCGTTCTCGACAGCCTCGATCTCCGGATCGAGCCGGGCGAGTTCGTCGCGCTCCTCGGTCCGTCGGGCTGTGGGAAGACCACGGCGCTGCGCATCCTCGCGGGTTTCGAGACGCCGTCGACCGGGACCGTGCAGGTGGCGGGCAAGCCGGTGACCGGCGTTCCGGCACATCGCCGCGGCATCGGGATGGTATTCCAGTCGTACAGTCTGTTCCCGCACCTGACGGTCGCGCAGAACGTCGCGTACGGGCTGTCGCTGCGGAAGGCGTCCCGTGCCGAGAAGACCGCCCGGGTGCGCGAGCTGCTCGACATCATCGGCATGTCCGGATTCGGCGATCGTTATCCCGCGCAGCTCTCCGGTGGCCAGCAGCAGCGGGTGGCGCTGGCCCGGGCGCTGGCCACGAGTCCGGGCATCCTGCTGCTCGACGAGCCGCTCTCCGCGCTCGACGCCCAGGTGCGGGCGTCGCTGCGCGACGAGATCCGGCAGATCCAGCTGCGCCTCGGGGTGACGGTGCTCTTCGTGACCCACGACCAGGAGGAAGCGCTGGCGATGGCCGACCGGGTGGCCGTGATGCGCGCCGGACGGATCGAGCAGATCGCCTCCCCCGCAACGCTGTACAACGATCCGGCGAACGAGTTCGTCGCCACGTTCGTCGGAACGACCAATGTGCTGGAGATTCCGCGGGGTGCCCCCGTCCCGAGTCTGTGGCAACCGCACCGCCTGCACGCACCCGACAGACTGTTCGTCCGTCCCGAGGCCCTCAGCTGTGAGCCCAGCGTGTCCGGTGCCGGCGAGGTGGTGGGGCACCTGTTCATGGGATCGACCACGCGCGTCACCGTCCGGACGGACGTCGATGAGCGCCCGGTGCTCATCGATCTGCCCTCGCACCTGGCCACCGAGACTCCGGTGGGTCAGCGCGTCGACATTCGGCTCCGCAGGCGCCCCGCACTGCGGGAGGATGCGGCGGGGAATCCGGTCGCCGTGCCGGAGCTGTCGGCGGTGGGCTAGGCCGATTGGTCGCGTCGGCGCTTCCCCTGGCCGGATCGCGTCTGCGATCGACCTCCCCGCTGCTCCGTGCCGGACGGGGGTGGTGCTGCCAGACTGCATGTCTGCTGGCCATGCTGTCCGGTCCGGAGCTGCGGCTGTAGAGGGGCGACTGGATCAGGCGGATAGCCGCACCGGAAGGGTCTTCCAGACTTGCAATGTGTTGTTCACTCCCCGCTCGGGAGTGCCGGCCAATTCGATCGATTTCACCTTCGCGGCCAGGACGGTCAGGAGAGCTTCGGCCTCGAGCCGTGCGACATGCTGGCCCACGCACTGGTGAAGACCCATCCCGAAACCGATGTGGCCGGAGGGGTCGCGCGTGAGGGTGAAGCGATCCCCGTCCTCCCATCGCCGCGGGTCCGAGTTGCCGGCGCCGATCACGAGCATGATCTTGCTGTGCTTTCCCAGTTCGACGCCTTCGAGTTCGACGGCCTCCGCCGTCGTGTGGAAGACGAACTGGAGTGGTGATGCCCAGCGGACGGCCTCGTCGAAGGCTCGACGAACCAGCTGGGGATCGCTGCGTAGTCGTTGCCATTCGTCCGGATGTGTCGCGAAGGCGTGCAGGATCGCAGCGACACCGTGGACCGTCGTGTCGATGCCGGCTGACAGGAGCGAGCGAACGACGAGCGGCGCCTGGTCCGCCGTCAGTTCTCCGCGGTCGGATGCCTCCCAGATCCGGGCACCGAACCCGTCGGGGCTCAGACGCTCGCGCTGGCACAGAGTGGTGACCCATTGCGACAGCTCGGACAGCCGCGCGGCTCCGCGATGGAAGTGCTCGTTCTGCGGGCCGAAGGCGTTGAAGACCAGGTCGCCGTACGCGAGGAGGTTGTCCCGGTTCTCGGGGGGAAGACCGACGGCGTCGGGGAAGACCTTCAGCGGAAAGGCGGAAGCCAGGTCCGTCATGGCGTCGATCTCCGGGCCGCGCGCGAGAACCCGATCGACGACCTCTTCGGCCTCCTCGGTCCAGTGCTCACGCAGCCGCCGCAGCGCCCTCATGCCGAGGACTTCGGTGAGCACCCTTCGGGGAGCGTCGTGCTCGGGAGGATCGGTCTCCGTCGGATTCGCCTTCGGCCGCCAGGGCACCTCGGTGTGAAAGTTGGAGAGGCCCACCCCGGCGCCCACCTGGTAGTGGGGCCAGTCGGCGAACACCTCCCGGATCGTGTCGTAGCGTCCGGTTGCGTAGACGCCGTAGGCGTTGAGGTAGACGACCGGCGCTGTCTCCCGGATCTCCTGCTGTACCCGTGATCGGTCGAGGAGGTGCTCGAGCGCGTAGGGGTCGATATCCAGTTCTGTAACGGGTGCAAGCTGTGCTGGCATCACATGGTCCGATCTACTGTGGTTACAAGTCGAGGACGAGGCGCTCGGTCTGCGCTCGCGAGACGCACGAGATCATGCAGTCGCCCGCTTGTCGGTCTACTTCGCTGAGCACGCTGTCGCGGTGATCGGGCACTCCGTCGACCACGGTGACCTCGCAGGTTCCGCACGTTCCCTGGCGGCAGGACGAGAGGATTCCGATTCCCGCGTCGGCGAGTGCGTCGAGAGCGGTCACCCCGGGCGGGACATCGATGTCGGTGCCCGATCGCAGGAGTCGGAGTGTGAACGGTCGGTCCTGTGACGATTCTGTTGCCGATGCCGTGAACCGCTCCGTGTGCAGTGTGTACGGCGGCAGGTGCCGGCAGGCAGCTTCGACTGCCTCCAGTAATCCCGTTGGCCCGCAGCAGTACACCTTGGTTCCGGGTTCCACATCGGCCAGGGCCGCGTCGAGATCGAGCAGACCGACCTCGTCCTGCGGCGCACAGTGCACGTGGTCGCCGAACCTTTCGAGATCGTCGAGGAATGCCATCGACTGCCGACTCCGGCCGCCGTACACCAGGCGCCACGGCCGCTCGGTCCGCACCGCCTGCTCGATCATCGGGATCATCGGCGTTATGCCGATGCCGCCGGCGATGAACACGTAGCGGTCTGCGGGAACCAAGGGGAACTGATTCCTCGGTCCACCGAAGCCGAGCACGTCGCCCTCGCGGAGGTTTTCGTGAATCCACCGCGATCCACCGCGTCCGTTCGCCTCGTTCAGAACAGCGACCCGGTAGCGGTAGGTGTCCCAGCGATCCCCACAGAGAGAGTATTGGCGCGACATCCCGTTGGGAAGGATCAGATCGATATGCGACCCGGGTGTCCATGGTGCAAGGCGCTGGCCGCGAGGATCGGCCAGCGTCAGCGCCACGACATCGGCGGAAACCTGATCGCGGGATTCCACGCGCAACGTGGCCGGCATCGGACCGGTCCGCAGGGCCGTACTGTTGTCCGCACTGCTCATGTTTGCCGTGGTCATCGGAACTCGCCCGTGAGGTCGAACGCAGACATGTCGGGGGTCCTCGTCCGTTGGTAGAACTCGAGCAGCGAGAACGGCCAGACCTGGGTGGCACGGCCGAATCGGTTGCGGTACCAGGTATGGACGTCGGCGACGCCCCACGCGCGGAGGCGATTTCCCGCGTCCACCCGTGCGCAGAATTCTTCCATCGCGTCGACATGCGGCTCGATGGTCTTCTTTCGCGCACGCAGGAGTTCACTGAGACACTCGACTGTGTATTCGGCTGCGCACTCGGCCATGTACAGGGAGCTGCCGTTGACGACGACGCCGGTGTTGGGCCCCATGAGCATGAAGAGGTTCGGGAAGGACGGGACTGTGACACCCATGTAGGCCTTGGCGTCGCCGGCCCACGACTCGTGGAGGTTCTTACCGTTGCGTCCGGTGATGATGATCGGTTCCAGGTAGTCGGAAGCGCGGAATCCGGTTGCGAAGACGATGACGTCGACCTCGTGCAGGACGCCGTCGGCAGTGCGAATCCCCGTCGGGGTGATGGCCTCGATGCCGTCGGTGACGAGATCGACATGCGATTGCATGAGGGTTGCGCTCCACGCACCGTTGTCGCGGAGCATCCGCTTGGCGCCCGGCGGGTAGCTGGGGGTCATCTTCTCCAGCAGGTCGGGATGACCCTCGAGCTGCCTGCCGAGATGAGCCAGCAGCTGCCGCCGTAGCTCCGCATTCTTCGCCGAGGTGCTCTCCTTCTCCGTCCACTCCGGATCGGCCTCGACGAACGGCAGACGTCCTTCGGCGGCAATCCAGAACTGCCAGAAGCGAAACCACCGGCCGTAGTGCGGGACGTGACGCAGCAGCCAGGCCATACCGGCGGGGATATCCGCAAGGTAGGTGGGTGTGGGAAGCATCCACGGTGCGTTGCGCTGGAAGACACTCAGGTGCGTCACTGTGTCCGCGATCGAGGGAACGATCTGGTACGCGCTCGCGCCGGTACCGACCACTGCCACCCGCAGCCCACTCAGATCCACCGATGTGTCCCACTGCGACGAGTGAAACCAGCGTCCGGCGTAGGAGTCGAGTCCAGGGATCTCAGGGATGTTCGGCCGATTGAGCTGTCCGACAGCGGTAATGACCGCATTCACCTGCCGGGTTCGGCGAGTGCCGTCCACCGACTCGGTGGTGACGGTCCAGGTTCCGCTGCCGTCGTCGAACGACAGCGAAGTCACTTCGGTCCCGAACTCGATGTTGGGTCGCAGGTCGAAGTTGGTCGCCACGTCCTGCAGGTAGTTCTCGATCTCGTCGCGGACCGAGAACTGCTGTGGCCAATCAGCTTTCTGTGCGAACGAGTAGCTGTAGGCGAAGTTCGGGGTGTCGAGTCGGCAACCGGGGTAGACGTTCTCCCACCAGGTTCCGCCGACCTCGGTGTTCTTCTCGAAGATCGTGTAGTCGATCCCGGCCTGCTGCAATCGGTGTGCGGCGGCCATCCCTGAGATTCCGGCGCCGATGATCGCGACGCTGAAGTCGATGTCGGGGGCAACCTCCGACTTCTTCCAGGCCGGGGCGCCGTAGTCGTTCGGGATGCCCAGTTCGTGGCGCAGCAGTGGCAGGTAGTCGTCGCTGGCATCCTTGGTCAGAAAGCGCATGATGCGTGCGAGGAATTCCTCGGACGGCGGCGCCGCCGGGGCGGAGCCTCGATCACGAAAGGCCTTGAGGGCGTCGACGGCGACCTTGCGGGCGAGCTGTTGGGCCTCGACGGACATCCCTCCTTGTGGCGCGATCACCGAGTCCATCGGCGGCAGCGGCGGCCGGAGTTCGTCGGCAAGCAGCGACGGGTCGGCGTTTGCCAGCGCCAGGGCGGCGAGCAGAGCCGGCAGCTCCGCGTCCTGCACCGCCTGCTCGAGGAAGTCGTCGTCCTCGACGATCGGCAGGCAAGCGTCGTAGTGGCCGTGCTGAGCGACTTCGGGCGGGTGCACCTCGTTCGCGGCGAGTGTCGTGGGGGTCATGCCAGAGCTCCAGTGAGAAAGTTGACGATGAGGCTAGCGGTCTCCGCCGGCGCGTCGATGTTGGGCTCGTGCGCGTAGTCGATCTCGACCGCGTGGGCGTTCGGGGTGAGGTCCGCAAGCTTCTTCGACCACCCCGACTCGAGGAGCTCGTCCCGAGTGCCCTCGATGAGAAGCACGGGGATCTGTGTCCCTGCCCAGAGCTCGAGGAACGGGTCGGCGTTCTGGCCTCGCTCGACGGCAGGGTTGCTCAGTCGAGGCGCGGTCATCGCTTCCCAGTGCCCCGGAATGAGGCTGTTCTCGAACCGCTGTCGGATGTGCTCGTCCATTCCGTCCAGGCTGCGCACCATGTATCCGGTCATTCGGGCGGCATCCTCGAGGCTGGGCGTGTAGTCCGCCAGGGCGGCGATGCCCTCGGGCAGCCGGTACGGCCCGCCCGTGCCGGAGATGCTCACCGCGCGGTCGACCGGCCACGGGTCGGTCGGGTCGGAGACCGCGCGCATGACCATCGATCCACCGAAGGAGGCTCCGACGAAGTGCGCCCGCTCGACGCCGAGTTCCCGGCAGAAGGCCGCGATGTGCTTGACGCGGGGCGCGTACGGCGGCCGGTCGAGGAAGACAGCCTTGTCCGTGCCACCCCACCCGAGCAGGTCAGGGGCGAGAACGTGGAAACGATCGGTGAGGTGCGGGATCATCTCGGACCAACACAGTTCGGCGGTGGACCCGAAACCACCGTCGTGGACGAGGACGATCGTGTCCTTGTCGGGCGTACCGGCCTCGATGTAGGTGGTGTGGAACCCGTCGGCGATGAGCGACTTCTTTTCGTACATGGTTGGTTTCCGTTCTCTGACAAAGATCGAGAGTGTGCAGGGGGCTGTCAGTTCTTGACCGAGCCGCCGTCGACGCAGAGGGTCTGGCCGGTGACGAAGGCGGCGCCCGGGCCGAGCAGGAACTTCACCGGGCCGACGATGTCCTCCGGGTAGGCCCGTCGCTTGAGCGCGCGGCTGGCGATGTTGCTCTCTTCGGTGTGGGCCATGTCCGCGATCATGGGAGTGGCGGTGATGCCCGGGCTGACGACGTTGACCGTGATCTCGTCGTCGCCGAGCTCGTCTGCCAGGCAACGGGCGAAGCCGATGACGCCGGCCTTCGATGCGACGTAGGCGAAGAGGTTTCGAGGACCCTTGAAGACGGTGCCGGAGGCGAAGAGCACGATCCGCGATCCCCGCGGCATCAGCGGTACCACCGCCTGGGTGAGGGCGATCGTTCCCTCGAGGTTCGTACGCAGGATTCGCTGCCAAACCTCGCGGTGGGTGTCGCGGAAAGACGACCACTGTCCCATGGCGGCGCAGTGAACGAGGTTGTTCACCTCTTGCCCAGCAAGGGATTCGAGCACTGTGGAAATACCTTCCTCGGTGCTCAGGTCGGCTCTGACATAGAGGTCGGCGAACTCCTCTGCGGGCGGTTGTGCGATGTCGATGACGATCGTGCGATGCCCGTCGTTGCGCAGTTCGTCGGCGACGGCCCGGCCGATGCCGCTGGCGCCCCCGGTGATGATCGTTGTGGTCATGCGCATGCTTTCTAGTCGATGGTGGCGCGGTCGTCGACACGCGCGAGGAACGAAGCGATCACCGCGTTGAAGTGGGCGGGGTTCTCGATGCACGACAGGTGGCCGGCGCCGGGAACGACTTCGTGCCGCGCGTGGTGGAGGCCACCGACGATCTCGGCCGTACGTTCACTCGGAATCTTGGCGTCGAGTTCGCCTGTGACGACGAGCGAGGGGCAGGTGATCGCGCCCAGCAGCGGAACGACGTCGGCGCGGAACGTCGCCGTCGCGGACGCGAGGTAGTCGTCGGCAGTCATTGTGGAGATCGCGTCGTAGAGAGCCGCGTAGTCGGAGGTGTCGAGTGGTTGCGTCAGTGTCTGGTCGAGGTATTCCTTTGCGAAGGCGGCCATGCCGTCGCGGGTGATCGACTCCTCGAAGCCGCCGATGCGGGCGTCGGCGACCTCGATCGGGAGTCGCGCGAACGAGTTGGCGATAGTGACGCTACGGACCAATTCGGGGTGCTTCGCGGCAACGGCGATGGCCTGCAGCCCTCCCATGGACAACCCGATCAGGTGGACGGGGCCGTGTTCCTCGATCGCTCCGTGGAGGTCGTCGGTCCAGGCGTCGATGCTCACCGCGCCGGTCCGCGGCGACTTGCCGTGTCCGCGGCTGTCCGGCGCAGATACCTCGTAATGCGTTGTCAGGAAATCGACTTGATGACGCCAGAGTCGGTGATCCGTGCCGAGGCTGTGCAGCAGCACAACGGTCGGTCGTTCCGAGTGGGGCGCGGTGAGTTCCACGAGTTCTATTCCGTCCTTTCCTGGTGCAGCAGAACGGTGCTCGTCAAGACTGTGCGTGGCGCTTGGACAGGCTTTCGCCCCCGACGGCCCAGCGGTCCTTGGGGACCTGCTGGACAAGCACGTGGACGGCCGCGGGATTCGACTTGGTGACCGACGTGTAGACGTCGGTCAAGCCCTCCATCAGGGCCTCGACCTGCTCGGCAGTCAGTGGGCTGGCGTGGTTGACGTTGATGATAGGCATGTCGTGCTCCTGCACTTGGAAGGTGACGGTGGTGATGAAATCGGGGGGTGTCAGGCGCGGTCGCCGGTCACGACCGCGGCGGCTTCGGACGATTGGGCGTCATCCTGTTCGCCGAGGCCGAGGTGTCGGGTCTCGCGCACACTCAGTGCCGCCACGAGGAAGACAACCGCGGCGACCGTGATGGCGATGGCAAGTCGGACGGGGATGTCGCTGACGCTCGGACTGACGGCCGTCACGATCGCGGGCATGACTCCACCGATCGCGAAGCCGATGTTCCAGCTCAGCCCGGTGCCCGTCGCCCGAATCTCGGTGGGGAAGCGCTCGTTGAGGAAGATCAGCACCGGCGCGGAGCCTGCCATGACGATCACGGCCATCGCTGTCGAGATGACGGTGACCAGCGCGAGCGAGCCCGAATTCAGCGACGAGAGCCACAGGTAGAGCAGGGGGAGGAGCACCACGTTGGGCACGCCGAACCACAGGAAGACAGCGCGCCGGCCGATTCGGTCACTGAGGTGCCCGCCCAGGGCTCCGCCCACGATGACGCCCACATTGGCGATGATCAGAATCATGGCCGAGGTCGTCTTGGCGATACCCAGGTTCGCGCCGAAGAAGGTCGGGAAGAATCCAACCGTGAGGTAGTACGCGGTTGCTCCGCCTGCGGCGAGGGCGATGTTGAGCAGCGTCGTCTTGCGGTAGCGAGATCCGAAGATGACTCGAAGGGGCGACTTCCGGGCCGTCGGCGCCGCCGATTTCCCCTGCCACAAGGGCGATTCCTCGGTGCGCCGGTAGATGTAGAAGCTGAACGCCGCAGTCAGAAGGCCGGTGAAGAACATCACGCGCCATCCGTACACGGCGAAGTCCTCGCTGGGGACAACGGCCGAAACGATGAAGTACACGAGGGACGCGACCACGGCACCGGCACCGGCGCCGCCGCCGGCGACCAGGCCCGACATCAGTCCACGGTGTTCGGCTGCGACAGTTTCGGTTCCGAGTGTGTGCGTCGACGCGACAACGCCGCCGACGAACACTCCCTGCACGACGCGCAAGGCGAGGAAGAGGATCGGCGCAGCGAATCCGATGGTCGCGTACGTCGGAACCGCTCCCATGAATGCTGTCGACAACCCGACACCCAGAATCGCGAACATCATCGCCTGTTTGCGACCGTTGCGATCGGCGTAGGCGCCGAACAGCGCAGAACCGAGAGGGCGGAAGAGGAGCGTTACTGCGAACGACGCGTAGACGAACGTCAATTGGAGCGTTGCGTTGTGTGCAGGGAACAGAAGCGGCCCGATTGTAGGGGCGAGGTAGAGGATGATCGTCAGATCGTAGAGATCCATCGCCCATCCGGTGATCGAAGCAATCCCCGCAGAGCGAACCTGCTTTCTGCGGGCACTGTCCTGGGAATTCTCCAAAGCTGTCTCCTGACCGAGTGGCCGTCACGGCTGTGACGTGATCTGCACCATAGGCAGTGGATTCCTGAATGCTCAACGGGTGTTCCTCATAGCGAAACGAATCTTCCGAGATTGGTTCCGTTATGGTGATTCTATGGTCGAATCGCGCGCATCGGACACGCTCGGCTCCGTCAATCGGGCGCTCTCGCTTCTGGAGCTCCTCGCGGAGAACAACGGACTCACTGTCACGCAACTGGCGGACCGCCTGGGGGTCGGTAAGACGACGGCATTTCGCCTGGCGAAGACTCTCGTCGAGCGTGGATGGGTCGAGAAGGACGACGAACTGAGGTATCGACTCGGGCCGGGGTTGTTGAGTCTCGCGCCGGGTCTGCAAGTCGGACAGGATATTCGGAGTAGGCTGCGGCCCATCATGGCCGAGCTTCACGACGAGACGCAGGAGACGATTCATCTCACCGTGCTCCAGGGGCGGCATGTCATCTATGTCGAACAGCTCGTCTCGCCCAAGCCGGTCCACTCCGTGAGTACGCTCGGCAGCAGATCGCCCGCGCACTGCGTGTCGCCGGGGCTTGCGCAACTGGCAGCCCTGCCCGACGACGCGATCGACTGGGTCCTCGCCGGTCCGCTGCGTCGGTACACCGAGCGGTCGTTGACCGATCCTGCAGACGTTCGCAAGGAACTGCAGCACGTCAGGTCGACCGGGTATGCGGTGAACCGCGGGGGCTTTCGCGCGGAGGTGGGCGGGGTGGGGGTGGCCGTTCTGGACGATCGAGGCAAGCCGATAGCGGCTCTGTCGGTCTGCATGCCCATCTACCGCATGCAGACAACGGATTTGGAAGCGGTTGGTGCACAGCTTATTTCCGCGGCTACCGATGCTCATCGCGTACTCAAGGTTTCCCAGCTCTCGTAGGCTTCGAAGGTGTCGAGGGGGTGCGTTCCGCATATCGGAATCCAATTTTCCGCCGGTAGGAGCTATCGGGGTGGAGGTCTTGTTAGCCTTCGGTCATGTCGGACATGCGCGAAAGTTACAGTGCTGCAATCGGGCTGGGGATCGATAGTTCGACTGCAGGTCGGTTCGAGGGGGTGCACGGGGGAATCCTGCACGGTTCGGACGGCGTCGCGGGGCGCAGGTTCCTGGTCACGGGGGCTGCGTCCGGGATCGGCCGCGAGACCGCAATCCTGTTAGGCGCCCGAGGTGCACGGGTGGTCGTCGCTGATCGTGACTTCGAGCGAGTCTCCACGGTCGCCGGCGACATCGATGCCGCCGGGGGGCAAGCAGCCGCACTCGTCGCGGACATCTCCGACGAGGCGGAGGTCGAGCGCATGATCTCCGAGGCGGTGTCGGCTTTCGGTGGTCTCGACGGAGCTTTCAACAACGCGGGAATTGCGGCCGCGGGGGCGTACTCGTTCGGTACTGCGCTGGCAAATACGAACGTCGCAGACTTCCGCGCACTCGTCGACGTCAACCTGGTGGGCATGTTTCTGTGCCTCAAGCACGAACTGCGGTATCTGAGTGGGGGCGCGTCGATCGTGAACAACGCCTCGGCGGCCGGGTTGATCGGGGTATCCAACGGTGCCGCGTACGTCGCCTCCAAGCACGGAGCAGTAGGGCTTACGAAAGCCGCGGCGTTGGAGGGTGCAAGCATGGGGATTCGTGTGAACGCCACCTGCCCAGGGTTTGTCGAAACTCCGATGCTCCTCGAGAACGCAACCGACGAAGGCAAGCGTGCACGCCAGGCGATGACTCCCATGGGCCGTCTGGGCGATGCGGCGGAGATCGCCCAACTCGTCGCGTGGCTACTCTCGCCTGCGTCGTCGTACATGACGGGGGCATGCATCCCGGTGGACGGCGGTCTCGGTATCGGAGGCAATCGCTAGGGCCTGACGTCGAGTTCCCGCGCGGATGTGATTACTCGAGAGCGCCATTCGCTATCCCGCGGGCGGTCGGTCTTCCCGGCGACCGCAGTTCGCGGCGGCCATGCGGCGGTGCGGCGGTGCCGAAACTGCTCGACTCGGTTGATGAAAATTGGCTGTTGCGAAGTGCCTTCGCAGGTTCCAGTGCGAGTGAGCTAGTTGCCTACCGGCCTGCTCGTGGAGTGAGCGCCGCCCGCATCTGCATGTACCGGAAGAGTCCCGGGCGATCCGAGACGGTCTCGTATGCGCGCACCCAGTCGTCGACGAAGCGTGGCCGGTCGGCGCGGGAGAGGCGGCCGGTCCAGGCGCCGGATCCGGCGGTGCACCACGCCGCGAATGCGTCCCGACTCCCGAAGTCCCAACTCTCGTCGTGGACGGACAGGTCGGTGACCGTCAGTCCCGCCGATGCCGCGAGGTCGCGGTAGGCGTCCGGATCGACGTGGACGAACGGTGCCTCGAATCCGGCGAACCGATCGGCCCAGCGCGGTGAGCGGGCGACGGCCATCGCGACGGACTCGACACTCGGGCGTTCGCCGGCGCACACCACCTGGACGAGCACCCGTCCGCCCGGTCGGGTCACGTCCGCGATCGCCGCGAGCGCCTGCCGCTGCTGAGGGATCCAGTGCAGGGCGTTGAACGTGACGACGACGTCGAACCGGCCCCGCAGCGGCAGGTGGCGGGCGTCGGCGGTGAGGAACCAGACCCGCCCGCTTCCCCTCGAGCCCGCTGAACCGGCGGCTTTCGTGATCATCCGCGGGGACGCGTCGACGCCGACCGCGTATCCGGCGGTCAGTCGCGCGGCCAGCAGGCGCGTCACGTATCCGTCGCCGCAGCCGACGTCGAGTAGGTGGTCGGTGGGGTGCAGGTCCAGGCCGGCCACAGCGCGGGTGGCCATCGCTCGCTGCAGGTCGCTCACCTGTGCGTAGCGCTCGCCGTCCCAGTCGGGCATCGCCTCAGGGTAAGCCCGCGAGCGGGCTCGGGTGACGCCTATCACGCAAATGTGTTTTGTGTGCCCGATTCCACAAAAATGCACTTACCTGCAACATTGCAGAGCTCTGCAAATTCGGTACTTTCGATGAAGTGAGTGAAGTACTCGGCCTGCGGGACCGAAAGAAGGTGGCGACGCGCATCGCGCTCAGTGAGGCCGCCGCCCGCCTCGCGAAGGAGCGGGGGATCGAACTCGTCACCGCCGACATGATCGCCGCCGAGGCCGGTGTGTCCACCCGCACGTTCCACAACTACTTCTCGTGCAAGGAAGAAGCCGTCCTGCACCACCTCGAGGCGCAAGTGCTCGAGTGGGCCGACTGGCTGCGCGAGCGGCCTGCCGACGAGCCGATCCTCGATTCGCTCGAGTACATCGTCGTGCGGGCAACCACCGAGTCCGAACACCAACTCGAGGAGATGAAGGCGCTCGCCGATCTCATCGACTCGAGCCCGACGCTGCTGGCCAAGAAGATGGAGCTGCATCTGCGGCTCACGCCCATGCTCGACGAGGTCATCGCCGAGCGGACCGGCGCCTCCGGTCTCTACCCCAGCCTGCTGCAGGTGGTGGTCGGCGCCGCGTGCAAGGCATCGCTCGACCTGTGGATGAGCGGTCGGTCGTCGGCCGCGAACCCCGAACAACTCGTCCACGAGGCCTTCGACCACCTGCGGTCCGGCCTCGCCGTACCCCCGCGCTAGAACCCGCACCCGATCACGAAGGAGCCACAGTGGCCACCTATCTCTACCGGATCGGTCGATTCGCCTACCGGCGAAAAGGCACGGTCCTGTCCATCTGGCTGGCGATCCTGGTCCTGATGGGCGTCGGCGCGGCCACGCTGTCGGGTCCGACCAAGGACTCGTTCTCCATTCCGGGCACCCCGGCGCAGCAGGCGCAGGACCTGATGGCCGAGCGTTTCGGTGACCAGGGCAGCGGGATGGACTCGCTGTCGGCGCGCTACGTGTTCGCCGCGCCGGACGGGCAGACGCTCGACACCCCGGAGAACCAGGCCGCTATGGACGCCGTCATCGCGAAGGTGCGCGGCATCGACAAGGTCAGTGCGTCCGCCAAGGCGGAGCCGGGCACGCCGGGCGCGCTCACCGATCCGGTGGTCGCGGACGCCGGGCTGCAGCAGATGGCCGCCGCGTCGGCGGCGCAGCAGGGCATCCCCGAGGACGTCGCGCTCGCCAACGCGAAGGCGCTGTCGCCGCTGAGCGCCGACCGCACCGTCGGCTACATCCAGGTCCCGTTCGACGGCGAGTTCAGCGACATGGACCAGGCGACGCGCGACCAGATCAAGGCCGCTGCCGACGTCGGCCGGGACGCAGGTCTCGACGTCCAGATCAGCGGCTCGGCCGCGACCGAGGCGGAGATGCCGGGCGGCATCACCGAACTCATCGGCATCGCCGTCGCCGCCGTCGTCCTCGTGATCACGTTCGGCTCGCTCGTCGCCGCGGGGCTGCCGCTCATCACGGCGATCATCGGCATCATGATCGGCAGCCTCGGGATCACCGTCGCGACCGGCTTCATGGACCTCGGTTCGATGACCCCGACGCTCGCGGTCATGATCGGCCTGGCCGTCGCGATCGACTACTCGCTGTTCATCGTCTCGCGCTTCAAACACGAACTGTCGCTCACCGACGACCGGTCCGAGGCCGCGGGTCGCGCGGTCGGCACCGCGGGTTCGGCGGTGGTGTTCGCCGGCCTGACGGTCATCATCGCGCTCGTCGCGCTGCGCGTCGTGGGCATCCCGTTCCTGTCCGACATGGGCGCGGCGGCCGCGTCGACGGTGTTCATCGCCGTCCTCATCGCGCTCACGCTGCTGCCCGCGATCCTCGGCCTGTTCGGCCGCAAGGCGTTCGCCGGCCGGATCCCCGGCCTGAGCCAGCGCGACGCCGAGGGCGACGACGGCAAGGTCACCTTCGCCCGCAGGTATGCCGGTGCGGTGGTCCGCCGTCCCGCGGTCGGCCTGATCGCCGGCGTGCTGATGCTCGGGGTGCTCGCGATCCCCGCGGCCAAGCTGGAGTTGGCGCTGCCCAACGAGGGCAGCGGCGACCCGACGACCAGTGCCCGCCAGGCGTACGACTTGGTGAACGAGGGCTTCGGGCCGGGCAAGAACGGTCCGCTGCTGGTCGTGGTGGACGCGCAGGACGCGACCGTCCCGAAGGAGGAGGCGTTCGGCGCCGTCGTCGCGAAGATCTCCGAGCAGCCCGACGTCGTCAACGCGCAGGTCGTCCCCGGCGGCGTCAACGAGGCCGGGGACACCGCGCAGGTCATGGTGACCCCGCGCAGCGGCCCGAGCGACCCATCGACGATGGATCTGGTCGCCGACATCCGCGCGGCCGAGGCCGACCTGCACGACTCGATCGGCGTCAACTACGGCGTCACCGGTCAGACGGCGCTCGAGGGCGACATCTCCGAGCGCCTGCTGGACGCGCTCGTGCCCTACCTCGCGGTGGTCGTCGGACTCGCGTTCGTGCTGCTGATGCTGGTGTTCCGTTCGATTCTGGTGCCGCTGACCGCGACCCTGGGCTTCCTGCTCAGCGTCGTCGCCACGTTCGGCGCCACCGTCGCGGTGTTCCAGGAGGGCTGGGGCGGTCTGGCCGCCAACCCGCAGCCGATCGTCAGTTTCATGCCGATCTTCCTGATCGGCGTGGTGTTCGGTCTCGCGATGGACTACCAGGTGTTCCTGGTGACCCGCATGCGCGAGGAGTACGTCCACGGGGCGTCCGCGAAGGACGCGGTGAAGATGGGCTTCAACCACGGTGCCCGCGTCGTGACGGCGGCGGCGATCATCATGATCTCCGTGTTCGCGGCCTTCATCGCGGAACCGAACTCGTTCATCAAGTCGATGGGCTTCGCGCTCGCGGCCGCCGTGTTCTTCGACGCGTTCGTCGTCCGCATGCTCGTCATCCCGTCGGTGATGGCGCTCATGGGCGACAAGGCGTGGTGGCTGCCGAAGTGGCTCGACAAGGTCCTGCCGAACGTCGACATCGAAGGCGAGAAGCTGGCCCGCGCGCTGCCGCGGGAGAAGCGCGAACTCGAGGACGCCACGGTCTCCTGAAAGACGCTGTGAACATTCGATGAAGAGGGAGGGATCGGACTCGAGCACTCGGGGCCGATCCCCCCTTTTTCGCCCTCCGGATTGGTAACCTTCGCAAACCATGCTGATCAGACTCCTCGGCACCTATCTGGGGCCATACAAGCGCGAACTCGCAGGTGTCGTCCTCCTCCAACTCGTCGCCACCGGCGCCGCGCTGTATCTCCCCAGCGTCAACGCCGACCTGATCGACAACGGAGTGGCTGCAGGCGACACCGGCTACATCATGTCGGCGGGCGGGAAGATGCTCCTCGTGACGGTGGTGCAGATCATCTGCTCCATCGGCTCGGTGTACTTCGGCGCGCGGGCGGCGATGGGCTTCGGCCGCGACGTGCGCCGCGCGGTCGTGAGCCGGGCGCGCAACTTCTCGTCCCGCGAGTTCGGCCGCTTCGGTGCGCCGTCGCTCATCACCCGCAGCACCAACGACGTCCAGCAGGTGCAGATGATGGTCGTGCTCAGCGCGACCATCCTGGTGATGGCCCCGATCATGTGCGTCGGCGGCGTCATCATGGCCGTGCGCGAGGACGCCGGACTGTCGTGGATCCTTGCGATCAGCGTCCCGCTCCTCGCGCTGACGATGATCGTGATGATCACCAAGCTGGTGCCGGCGTTCCGGACGATGCAGACCCGCATCGACGCGGTGAACCGGGTGCTGCGCGAGCAGATCACCGGCATCCGCGTGGTGCGCGCCTTCGTGCGGGAGCGCTCGGAGGCGGAGCGCTTCGACGAGGCCAACGGTGCGCTCACCGACACCGCGCTGCGCGTCGGCCGCATGACGGCACTGATGATCCCGATCGTGATGATGATCGCGAACCTCACCAGCGTCGCGGTCATCTGGTTCGGTGGCCACGAGATCGACAACGGCGGCATGGGCATCGGCTCGCTGACGGCGCTGCTCAGCTACATCATGCAGATCCTCATGTCGGTGATGATGGCGTCGATGATCGCGATGCTCGCCCCGCGTGCCGCGGTGTGTGCCGAGCGCATCACCGAGGTCCTCGACACCGAGCCGTCCGTCCTGCCGCCGGCCTCCCCGGTGACCGTGATGGACCACCCGGCGTTCGTCGAACTGCGCGACGCCGAGTTCCAGTACCCGGGTGCCGACGAGCCGGTGCTGCGGGGCATCAGCTTCACCGCCGAACCCGGCAAGACCACCGCGATCATCGGGGCCACCGGATCCGGCAAGACCACGCTGCTCGGCCTCATCCCGCGTCTGATCGACGTCACGTCCGGCGCGGTGACCGTGTCCGGGACCGACGTCCGTGAACTCGATCCCGAGCTGCTGCGCTCGCACATCGGACTGGTGCCGCAGAAGCCCTTCCTGTTCTCCGGCACCATCGCCAGCAATCTTCGCTACGGCAAGCCCGACGCCACCGACGACGAGCTGTGGCACGCGCTCGAGATCGCGCAGGCCGCCGACTTCGTCCGCGCGATGCCCGAGGGGCTCGAGACCGCGGTCGCGCAGGGCGGCACGACGGTGTCCGGCGGTCAGCGGCAGCGCCTCGCGATCGCGCGGGCGCTCGTGCGCCGCCCGTCCGTCTACCTGTTCGACGACTCGTTCTCGGCGCTCGACCTGAGCACCGACGCCCGGCTGCGTGCGGCGCTGCGGCCCGAGACCAAGGATGCCTGCGTGATCATCGTGGCCCAGCGCGTGTCGACGATCGTCGACGCCGACCAGATCATCGTCCTCGAGGAGGGTGCGACGGTCGGCATCGGCACGCACGAGCAGCTGCTCGAGACGTGTTCGACGTACGTCGAGATCGTCGAGTCCCAGCGTTCGGTCCAGGAGGCGCTGTGAGCACGTCGACCCAGTCCTCGCCCCCGATGCCGGGGGCTCCCGGGGCACCGGCCGCCAAGGCGGAGCACTTCGGCGCGTCGATGAAGCGCCTGCTCGGACGGCTGAGCCCGCACCGGGTGGCCGTTTCGTGTGTGCTGGTGCTCGCGGTGATCAGCGTGGTGCTGTCGGTGATCGGTCCGCGCCTGCTCGGACACGCCACCAACCTCATCTTCGACGGTGTCATCGGCCGGCAGCTCCCCGCGGGGCTCACCAAGGAGCAGGCCGTCGAGGGCCTGCGCGCGTCCGGCCAGGACCAGTTCGCCGACATGGTCTCGGGCATGGACCTCGTGCCCGGCGTCGGGATCGACTTCTCCGCGGTCGGCCGGGTCCTGGCGCTGGTGCTGGCGCTGTACATCGCGTCGTCGCTGGTGTCGTGGGCGGCCGCCTACCTGCTCAACAACATCGTGCAGGGCGTCGTGCGGGCGCTGCGCAACGAGGTCGAGCGCAAGCTCAACCGGCTCCCGCTTCGCTACTTCGACGCGAACTCGCGCGGTGACCTGCTCAGCCGCGTCACCAACGACATCGACAACGTGTCGCAGAGCCTGCAGCAGACGCTCAGCCAGCTGCTGATCTCGACGCTCACGGTGTTCGGCATCCTGGCGATGATGATCTCCATCTCGCCGCTGCTGGCGCTGATCGCGGTGCTCACGGTGCCGCTGTCCGCGATCGTCGCGGCCAAGATCGCCAAGCGCTCCAAGCCGCACTTCGCGTCGGTGTGGAAGACCACCGGCGAGCTCAACGGCCAGATCGAGGAGTCGCTCACCGGCCACGAACTGGTCACCGCCTACGGCCGCCACCGCGAGGTCGACGCCGCGTTCCAGGAGAAGAACGAGCAGCTGTACCAGTCGGGGTTCAAGGCGCAGTTCATCTCCGGCATGGTGATGCCGGCGATCATGTTCCTCGGCAACTTGAACTACGTCGCGATCGCCGTCATCGGCGGCATGCGGGTCGCGTCGGGCACGATGAGCCTGGGCGACGTGCAGGCGTTCATCCAGTACTCGCGTCAGTTCACGCAGCCGCTCACCCAGATCGGTTCGATGGTGAACCTGCTGCAGTCGGGCATCGCGTCGGCGGAGCGCGTGTTCGCGGTCCTCGACGAGGAGGAGGAATCCGCGGATCCGGATCCCGCCGCCAGCCCGGTGCTGTCGCGCGGTCGAGTCGAGTTCGAGGACGTCCGGTTCAGCTACGACAAGGAGACCCCGCTCATCGAGGGCCTGTCGCTGACGGCGGAGCCGGGGCAGATGGTCGCGATCGTGGGTCCCACGGGCGCCGGCAAGACGACGCTGGTGAACCTGATCATGCGGTTCTACGAGGTCGACGGCGGGCGCATCACGCTCGACGGCACCGACACCGCGCTGATGACGCGCGACGACCTGCGCTCGCGGATCGGCATGGTCCTGCAGGACACGTGGCTGTTCGGCGGCACCATCCGCGACAACATCGCGTACGGCCACCCGAACGCCACCGAGGAGCAGATCCGCGAGGCCGCCCGGATGAGCTACGTCGACCGGTTCGTGCACATGCTGCCCGACGGCTACGACACGGTCATCGACGAAGAGGGCAGCAACATCAGCGCCGGCGAGAAGCAGCTGATCACGATCGCCCGCGCGTTCATCTCGCAGCCGTCGATCCTCATCCTCGACGAGGCCACCAGCTCGGTCGACACCCGCACGGAGCTGCTGGTGCAGCAGGCCACGGCGGTGCTGCGCAGCGATCGCACGAGCTTCGTGATCGCCCACCGGCTGTCCACGATCCGCGACGCCGACCTGATCGTCGTTATGGAGGAGGGCCGGATCGTCGAGCAGGGCAGCCACGACGAGCTGCTCGAGCGGCGCGGCGCGTACTTCGACCTGTACAACAGCCAATTCGCGGGGGCGGTGGACTGACATGACCATGGAGCCGTTGGACCTGTTCGGGATCGACACCCTGCTCGACGAGCAGGAACGCGACATCCAGGGCACGGTCCGACGGCTCGTGGACCAGCGGCTGCGGCCACGCCTGCCCGAGTGGTTCGAGTCCGCGACGCTGCCGCGCGAGATCGCCCGCGACCTCGGCGGACTCGGCCTGTTCGGGATGCACCTGGAGGGCTACGGCTGTGCGGGCACCAACGCCGTCAGTTACGGGCTCGCGTGCCTCGAGCTCGAGGCTGGCGACAGCGGCCTGCGCAGCTTCGTGTCGGTGCAGGGCTCGCTGTCGATGTTCTCGATCCACCGGTACGGCTCGGAGGAACAGAAGCAGGAGTGGCTGCCGAGGCTCGCGACCGGTGAGGCGTTGGGCTGCTTCGGGCTCACCGAACCGGACTTCGGCTCCAACCCGGCCGGGATGCTCACCCGTGCCCGCCGCGACGGCGGCGACTGGATCCTCGACGGCACCAAGATGTGGATCACCAACGGCAGTCTCGCCGATGTCGCGACGGTGTGGGCGCAGACCGACGACGGGGTACGGGGCTTCCTCGTCCCCACTGACACACCGGGATTCACTGCGAACACCGTGCACGGGAAGCTGTCGATGCGGGCGTCGGTGACGTCGGAACTGGTGCTCGACGGTGTCCGGGTGCCGGCGTCGGCGCAGTTGCCCGAGGCCCGCGGTCTGAGCGCGCCGCTGTCGTGCCTCAATGAGGCCCGCTTCGGCATCGTGTTCGGAACCCTCGGCGCGGCCCGCGACAGCCTGGAGACGGCGATCGAATACGCCGGTACCCGTGAGGTGTTCGACCGGCCGCTCGCCGGATACCAGCTCACGCAGGAGAAGCTCGCCGACATGACCCTCGAGCTGGGCAAGGGCATGCTGCTGGCGATCCAGTTGGGCCGCATCAAGGACCGCGGCGAGATCACACCCGACCAGATCAGCGTCGGCAAGCTCAACAACGTCCGCGAGGCCATCAAGATCGCCCGCGAGTGTCGAACGATCCTCGGCGCCAACGGCATCACACTCGAGTACTCGCCGCTGCGGCACGCCAACAACCTCGAATCGGTGCTCACCTACGAGGGCACCAGCGAGATGCACCTGCTGTCGATCGGCCGGGCGCTCACGGGGCACGCGGCGTTTCGCTGACGCGGTCTGGTGCTGAGCTATCCCGGCGATCCCGCCTCTTCGTCGGCCGCGCGACGTCCGTCGGCGACCGCCACTGCGAGCACCACCGCCGTGGCGCTGACCGACGCGGCGTAGAGCGGGAGCGGCAGGGTGGCCGCGCCGAGGGCGACCAGCGCGATCATGGCGGCGGGCCGGGAGGGCGGCAGGTCGCCGAGCACCACCCGCATATACCAGGACTGCGCCGCGAAGAAGAGCAGCGGACCCCCGAACAGCAGCGCATTGGTGGTGAGGTCCGTTTTCTCGGACGGATGCGCGATCACGACTTCGTCGCCCACCGCGATGGCGAGCAGGCCCGCGACCATCACCATGAGCCCGTACAACGCATACCGGCTGATCTTCACCGCGTCGGATTCGACGGTGGCCTGTTGGCGTGCAACCCGTTCGGACCGCCGGAAGTACACCCACCACAACATGATCGTGCCGGTCAGTGCGACGGTACCGGCGAACAGCGTCATCGGTGCGAGCGGCGCGTGCGAGATCGCGAGCCCAGTGGTCAGGACGGTCTCGCCGAGCGCGATGATGAAGAACAGGCGCGTGCGCTCGAAGTAGTGTGCGGCCACGAAGGTGACACTCTCGGAGTGAATGCGCCTGTGCGGCAGGGGATGCGCCGTCAGCACTCCGACGACGTCGACCGCCGTGGCGATGCCCCACAGGACGAGTCGTGCGTCGTGCCCGACGGCGGCGCCGGCGATCCACAGCGGTGCCGTAGCCGCGAGCCATGTCAGTGTGCGCTGGAAGTGTCGATGCATCACCGGGTCGAGTCCGGCCGTCAGCAACCACGTCGTCCGGCCGATCTGGATGAACAGGTACGTCGCGGCGAAAAGCCAACCCCAGCTGTCGAATGCGGAAGGGATGGATGCATTCATGAACAGTCCGACCAGCATGCCGAGCAGCGTCGTCATCTGGACCGACGGTTGCGTGGGATCGGTGAGGGTGCCCGCCCACGTCGTGTACGCCCACGCCGCGAACACCGCGACGTAGAGCACGACGGTCTCGGCGAGCCCCGGCCAGGTGAGGTTTCCGAGCAGGTGCGTCGACAGCTGCCCGATGGCGAACACGTAGACGAGATCGGAGAAGAGTTCGAGAGGAGTGACCTCCCGTTGGTCGGGCCTTCTGCCGAATGACCGGCGTCTGCGAGTTGTCATCGAGCCCTCCAGCGATCGGCCGCCGACTTCGATTGTCGCGCCGATAGGCTGGAAAAGTACACGGACCGAGCCGATCAGGAGAGTGCACCATGGCCGTCGCCACCGCCGAACACGTCACCCGCGAACAATTGCTCGACTTCATCCGGTCCCGCTATCGCAGTGTTCTCATTACTCGCAAAAGATCAGGCGGGCTTCAGATTTCACCGGTCACTTCGGGCGTAGACGCGGAGGGTCGGATCGTGGTGTCGACGTATCCGCAGCGGGCCAAGGCCGTCAACGTGCGTCACGACCCGCAGGTGAGTGTGTGCGTGCTGTCCGACGAGTTCAACGGCGCATACGTGCAGGTGGACGGCACCGCCGAGGTGCTCGACATGCCCGAGGCGCTCGAACCGCTCGTCGAGTACTTCCGGTGCATCTCGGGCGAACACCCCGACTGGGACGAGTACCGGGATGCGATGCGCAAACAGAACAAGAGCTTGATCCGGATCACGATCGACGAGTGGGGTCCGATCGCCACGGGCGGCTTCCCGCCGAATCTGGCGCGCGACTGACCGGAGAGCGAGCGCGCCCGGCCCGCCGCGCGGGCCGGGCGACACGTCGTCAGATCATCGCGCGGTGGATGCCCTGTGGTTCGCCGCCGAGTTCGGTCAATGCGGAGGCGTAGAAGATCGACCCGGGCACGTGGATGGCGTGCGACAGGCCGGCGTGGGCGTCCCGCCAGAATCGCTGCATCGGTGTCTTCATCTGCAGTGCCCCGCCACCGGCCCGGGCGAAGACCTCGTCCACAGCGCGCACTGCGCGCCAGGCGGCCGCGGTCTGGGTGCGTCGGCCCACCGCCCGCTCCTCGAAGGTGACCTCCTGCCCCCGCTCGGTCATGTCCCAGAAGCGGTCCACGGTCGACAGGAGCGCGGCCCGGGACGCGGTGATCTCCGCGGCCGCCTCGCCGATCGCGAACAACACGTGCGGATCCTCCTTGGCGGCCGTGCCTGCGACCGTGGTCCGGGTGCGCTGCGCCGCCATGTGACACGCCAGCGCCCCTTCGGCCATGCCGATCAGCGACGACGTGATGCCGAGCGGAAAGATGCACGAGAATGGGAAGTTGTAGAGCGTCTCGGTGCGGCCGGCCTCCTTCGGTGCGGTGCCGTCGAACACCTTCGACGCGTCCAGCGTGCGGTGGGTCGGGATGAAGGCGTTTTCGACGATCAGATCCTTGCTGCCGGTGCCGCGCAGGCCGACGACGTCCCAGCTCTCGTGGTCGATCTCATAGTCGCTGCGGGGCAGCAGCACATGCAGGATCTGCGGCGGCATCAACCGGTTGCCGTCCCGATCGCCGACGGCCGCGCCGATCATGACCCACTGGCAGTGATCGGTGCCCGACGAGAAGGACCACCGTCCGTTGAGGATGTAGCCGCCGTCGGTCGGCACCGCCACACCCATCGGCGCGTACGGCGACGCCATCCACGTGTCGGGGTCCTTGCCCCACACCTCGTCCTGCGCCTTCGGGTCGAAGAACGCCAGTTCCCAGGAGTGGACGCCGACGATGCCGCCGACCCAGCCGGTGGCGCCGTCCATCGCGCCGATCGCCATCGCGGTCTCCGCGAACTCCAGGGGGTGCACCTCGAGGCCGCCGTGGCCCTTGGGCTGCAGCATGCGGACGACCCCGGCCTCCCGCAGCCGCTTGGCGTTGACGTCGGGCAGGCGCATCAGTGTGTCGCCCTCGGCGCCGTTGGCGCGGATCTCGTCCGCGTACTGCTCGATCCGATCCAGGACGTGTCCCATGGTTTCCTCGTCTCGGTCCGTGGTTGATTCCTGCAACTACATCTCGATACTAGAACGTGTTCATTCTTTTGGTCCGGGGAATCCGTCGAGTGGAATCCGATGGCGAGAACTGCGCACTGGCCTGAGGTTCTCGATCGAGATACGGCGTTTACCGTTTCGTTTGCTGAAGCATGGGGGCGTCGGCGATTCCCGGTTTGGGCCCGGGCATCGAGTGCATGCACGCCCGCGGGGCGATTTCGGGGGGCGCAACTGCAACGGGTTCTAGTCGCCTGAGCCCGGAAGCCGCCAGCGCGATCGGCCGAGGGGTGGTCGCCCACCCCTCGGGGGTCTTTCGATCGTTATCGGCTGGGCGCAGGCTCGAACCATGAGCGAATCACTTGTTGCGAAGGAAGCCGACCGCGTGCTCAAGGCCAAACATCGTGCGGTGTGGGCGTCGGGCGACTACCCGGCGGTCGCGGCGGACGTCATCCCGGACCTGGGCGCGGTCCTGGTCCGGGCGTCGGGCGTGCACAGCGGACAGCGGGTGCTCGACGTCGGCGCGGGCAGCGGCAACGCGGCCATCCCGGCGGCGCTGACCGGCGCCGACGTCGTCGCGTCGGATCTCACGCCCGAACTGTTCGACGCCGGACGGCGGCTCGCCGCCAAGCGCGGCGCCGAACTCGAATGGCAGGCCGCCGACGCGGAGGCGCTGCCGTTCGCCGACGGCGAGTTCGACGTCGTGCTGTCGTGCCTCGGCGTGATGTTCGCGCCGCATCACCAGAAGAGTGCCGACGAACTGGTCCGCGTGTGCAAGCCGGGCGGCACCATCGGGCTGCTCAGCTGGACGCCGGATGGCTTCATCGGCCGGATGTTCGCAGCGATGAAGCCGTACGCGCCGCCGCCCCCGCCCGGCGCCCAGCCGCCGCCGCTGTGGGGCGACGAAGCTCACGTCCGCGACCTGCTCGGGGACCGCGTCACCGATGTCGTCGCGCAGCGCGACACCGTCCGCGTGGATCATTTCGACGGCCCCGAGGCGTTCCGCGACTACTTCAAGTCCAACTACGGGCCGACGATCGCGGTGTACAAGGCGATATCCGGCGACGAGGACGGTGCCGCCAAGGTGGCGGCCCTCGACGCGGCGCTCGCCGACCTCGCCCGACAGTTCCGCGTCGGCGAGGGTCGCTTCGCGATGGACTGGGAGTACCTCCTGCTCACCGCCCACCGGGCGGTGTAGCCGGAGTCGGGGTCGTCGGCCCTGGTTGTGACACTATGGCCAGGTGAGTGACGTAGTGCCGACCCCGCCCAATCCGTTCTTCACGGTGGGCACCCGCCTGCCCGACCGGCTGGGCCGCACCGGCACCATCCACACACCGCACGGCGACATCCGGACGCCCGCGTTCATCGCGGTCGGCACGAAGGCGACGGTCAAGGCGGTGCTGCCGGAGTCGATGAGGGACCTCGGCGCGCAGGCCGTGCTCGCCAACGCGTACCACCTGTACCTGCAGCCGGGCCCGGACGTCGTCGACGAGGCCGGGGGACTGGGCAGGTTCATGAACTGGGACGGGCCCACCTTCACCGACAGCGGCGGCTTCCAGGTGATGTCGCTCGGTGTCGGGTTCAAGAAGGTCCTGGCGATGGAGGCCGTCGGCGTGCAGTCCGACGATGTCATCGCCGAAGGCAAGCAGCGCCTCGCGCACGTCGACGACGACGGCGTCACGTTCAAGTCGCACCTCGACGGTTCCCCGCACCGGTTCACCCCCGAGGTGTCGATGCAGATCCAGCACCAGTTGGGTGCCGACATCATGTTCGCGTTCGACGAGCTGACCACGCTGCTCAACACCCGCGGCTACCAGGAGCAGTCCGTCGAGCGGACGCAGGCGTGGGCGGTGCGCTGCATCGCCGAGCACGAGAAGCTCACCGCCGAGCGCGCACACCGGCCGTACCAGGCGCTGTTCGGTGTGGTGCAGGGCGCGCAGTACGAGGACCTGCGCCGGCAGGCCGCGCGGGGGCTCGAGTCCATCACCGGCGTGAGCGGCCGCGGATTCGACGGCTACGGCATCGGTGGTGCGCTCGAGAAGCAGAACCTCGGCACGATCGTGCGCTGGGTCAACGAGGAGCTGCCCGAGCACAAGCCGCGGCACATGCTCGGCATCAGCGAGCCCGACGACATGTTCGTCGCGATCGAGAACGGCGCCGACACGTTCGACTGCGTCAATCCGTCCCGGGTGGCCCGCAACGCGGCGATCTACCACCCGGACGGCCGTTTCAACATCAACACGGCGCGCTTCCGTCGGGACTTCACGCCGATCGACGACGAGTGCGACTGCTACACGTGCGCCAACTACACGCGCGCCTACATCCACCACCTGTTCAAGGCGAAGGAGATGCTCGCCTCGACGCTCTGCACCATCCACAACGAGCGGTTCACCGTGCGGCTCGTCGACCGGATCCGCGAGAGCATCGAGGGCGGCTACTTCGACGAGTACAAGCGCGAGACGCTCGGCCGCTTCTACGGCAAGCGGCCGTCGGCCAACGGCGCGTAGCTGGGCTCGCGCTTCTTCACGTACGCGATCACCCGGTACGTCACCGGCATCACGAGGATCTCGACGAGGGTCTTCCACAGGAAGCCCACGATCACGTAGTTGATGAAGTCGTCCCACGTGGAGATGCCGATCGCACCGGCCGCGATGGAGCAGAAGATCACGGTGTCGGCGAACTCGCCGACCACGGTCGAGCCGATGAGCCGCGCCCACAGGTGCTTCTCGCGGGTGCGTTCCTTGATGAGCACCAGGACGGCCGAGTTGAGCAGCTGGCCGACGAGGTAGCCGGCGAGCCCGGCGATCAGCAGCCGCGGCACGACGCCGACCACGGCGTCGAAGGCGGCCTGGTTCTCGTAGAAGTCGGCGGGCGGCAGTTCCTGGGTGATCCAGAAGGCCAGCGCCGCGAGCAGCAGCGACCCGAAGCCGATGTAGATCGCGCGGCGGGTGGCCTTGAAGCCGTACACCTCGCTCAGGACGTCGCCGACGACGTACGCGAGGGGGAAGAGGAAGAATCCGCCGTCGGTGATGATCGGCAGGATCTGGAACGGGCCGACCGAGACGTCCTGGTCGACGAAGAACGCCACCCCCTTGGTGGCGCAGATATTGGAGATCAGCAGCGTCGCCGTGAACAGTGCCACCATGGTGGCGTAGTAGCCGCGGCTGACGTGGGCGAAGGACGCCGGATCGGACGCGTTGGGCGGGGACTGTACTGACTCTGTCACCGCGCCATCCAAGCATCCGCCGCGGTGTGACGCCGATCCGCACCCCACCCGCGCCCGTTTTGCGCACTTACCGCTGGTCGGGGGCGGCCCGGGCAGCGGTAAGTGCGCGCAACGTGGGAACTACGGAGCGACCGGTTGGCCGACGGTGACGCGGTATGCGTACGTCGACGCGATGATCGTCATCGGGATCGTGATGAACAGTCCCAGGCCGAGCGGGATTGCGCCGAGGATGTTCAGGCCCACCATCGCCAGGGCGAGCAGCAGCAGCGTGCCCCAGTTCGACGAGATCGCGCGGAAGCTGGACTTGATCGCGGTGACCGCATCCTGGTTCTGGTCGAGCACGAACTGCAGCGTCCACCAAGTCAGGAACGCGACGATGATGCCCGGGATGAACAGCAGGATGAAGCCGATCGACGTCATCAGACCGACGAGGAAGCTCGCCAGGACGATCGCGCCGACGTTCGCGAACTGGAAGAACGACCCGAGCGCCGGCTTCGTGCCGGATGTCTCGTGTAGCGCGCCGCCGATCATCGCGGCCTGGATGAGGTAGCCGACGACCGTGGTCACGATGAGGCCGATGATCCCCCACACCGAGAACATGTTCGAGAACTCGATCGTCCCGTCTGCCGCAACCTCGGGGCCCCTGGGGAAGATCAGGCCGAGCACGATCTGGATCGCGGCCGCGATCACCATGATCAACACCCACGTCCCGGCGTTGCCCGCGAATTTCCGCCATCCGTAGGAGATGGCGTCGCCGACGCTGAGTGCGCCGACGTGCTGCAGTTGGCCGTAGCCGGCGTCGAATGCCGGCGGGGGCGGTGGGAAGTTGCCGGGCGGCGGCGGGTAGCTACCGGGCGGTGGCGGGAATCCACCCTGCGGGGGCGGGTAGCTTCCGGGCGGAGGGGGCGGGGCGCCGGCGCCGGGCGGCGGTGGGTATCCACCGGGCGGCGGATAGTTCCCGGGCGGTGGCGGCGGCGGATATCCACCCTGCGGGGGCGGGTAGCTTCCGGGAGGGGGAGTCGGGGCGCCGGTGCCGGGCGGTGGCGGGTATGCGCCGGGCGGCGGGGGTGGAGTGCCACCGCCGGGCTGCGCCGGGGTGTCGTTCCCGCCTTCCGGGTTCTGGTTCGGGTCTTGTCCACCAGTTGTCATGTGTGCACCTGGGTCTCGTCGGGGTATTCGGCGAAGTAATGAACTTCTGGTTCGAAACCCTACGTGGCGAATGGTTGGTTTGCGTGTTCTACCCGGCCGAATCAGCCGCAGAAGATCCACGGGTCCGCCGGAATGCCCTCAGGATCCCACCGATCGAGAAGCTGAGTGAGAGTAACGATCTCGCCGTCGGCGGCCATCCCCAGCGACCGCGCGAGCACTGCCAGGACGTCGGCGGAGGTGTGTCCCGACGCGGCCTGGTCCGCCAGGGTGACCGCGCCGTCGCGCTTGGCGAGCCGCTTGCCTTCGGTGTTGAGCGCGAGCGGCACGTGCGCGTACGTGGGCGCGGGCAGGCTCAGCAGGCCGGCGAGGTAGGCCTGGCGGGGCGCCGACGACAGTAGGTCGTCGCCGCGGACCACCTGGTCGATGCCCTGCGCGGCATCGTCGACGACCACCGCGAGGTTGTAGGCGGGGATCCCGTCGCCGCGCCGTAGTACGAGGTCGTCGACCGTCCCGGTGTAGCGGCCGTGCAACGCGTCCTCGACGGTGAACTTGTCCGTGCCCGCCCGCAGACGCAGCGCCGGCGGGCGCCCGCTCGCCCGGCGCTCGTCGCGTTCGACGTCGGACAGATCGCGGCACGTACCCGGATACGCACCCGCCGGTGCGTGTGGGGCGGACGCTGCCTGCAGGATTTCCTTACGTGTGCAAAAACATTCGTAGGTGAGCCCGGCGCGCTGCAACCGCGCGATCGCGGCGTCGTAGAGCGGGAGCCGCGACGACTGGTGGGCCACCTCGCCGTCCCAGTCCAGTCCGAGCGCGGCGAGATCGGCGAGCTGCCGTTCCTCGGTGCCGGGGCGCACCCGGTCCAGGTCCTCGATGCGGACGAGGAACCGGCGTCCGGTGGAGCGGGCGAACAGCCAGGCGAGCAGGGCCGTGCGCAGGTTGCCCAGATGCAGATCGCCGGACGGGCTGGGAGCGAATCGTCCCGCATGCGTGGTTCCGTCGACCTGTTTCGGCATTGGTGCAGCTTATCGAGGTCGCAACCGTCCTTCGGGACCCGGTCCGGTCGGCAGAATCCGTAGCCAAACGGCCCTCGGGAGGCGTAGCGTCCACAGTGCTGAGTCTGCGCCGGTCGCCAATCTGCCACTGGTCGCTTCGGCAGACCGCGACCGGTGACGCCCTCGATGCAGCGCGCGCCCGGAGCCGGGACGTGCGGTCAGGAGGTCCCGGTGGCGACCGTCGCATCCAAACCTGTTGCCGTTCGGCCCTATCCGCCGCGCTGGGCCCGCAAGGGCGCATTCATCTATCGCGTGATCACCACCACCGATCCCAAACTCCTCGGGATCATGTACCTGGTCACGTCGTTCGCGTTCTTCATGTTCGGTGGTCTGCTGGCGCTGCTGATGCGCGCCGAACTCGCGGTCCCCGGTCTGCAATTCCTGTCGAACGAGCAATACAACCAGTTGTTCACGATGCACGGCACGATCATGCTGCTGCTGTATGCGACGCCGATCGTGTTCGGGTTCGCGAACTACATTCTTCCGCTGCAGATCGGCGCCCCCGATGTGGCGTTCCCGCGGCTCAACGCCTTCAGTTACTGGGCGTTCCTGTTCGGCGGGATCATCGCCTCGGCGGGTTTCATCACGCCCGGCGGCGCGGCCGACTTCGGCTGGACGGCGTACTCGCCGCTGACGAGTGACCTTCACGCGCCGGGGATGGGGCCCAACCTGTGGATCATGGGGCTCGCGCTCAGCGGGCTCGGCACGATCCTGGGCGCCGTCAACATGATCACGACCGTGATCTGCCTGCGGGCGCCCGGCATGACCATGTTCCGGATGCCGATTTTCACGTGGAACATCTTCATCACCAGCATCCTGATCCTGGTGGCGTTCCCGATCCTGACGTCCGCGCTGATGGGGCTGTTCGCCGAGCGGTTGGTCGGGGCGAACGTCTACGCACCCGCAACGGGTGGAGTGCTCCTGTGGCAGCACCTGTTCTGGTTCTTCGGCCATCCCGAGGTGTACATCGTCGCGCTGCCGTTCTTCGGCATCATCTCCGAGATCCTGCCTGTGTTCTCCCGCAAGCCGATCTTCGGTTACACGGGTCTGGTGTACGCGACGATCTCGATCTCCGCGTTGTCCGTCGCGGTGTGGGCGCACCACATGTACGCCACCGGTGCCGTGCTGCTGCCGTTCTTCTCGTTCATGACGTTCCTCATCGCGGTCCCGACGGGGGTGAAGTTCTTCAACTGGATCGGCACCATGTGGCGCGGCCAGCTCACGTTCGAGACCGCGATGCTGTTCTCGATCGGGTTCATCGTCACCTTCCTGTTCGGTGGCCTGTCCGGCGTCATTCTGGCGAGCCCGCCGCTCGACTTCCACGTCACCGACACCTATTTCGTGATCGCGCACTTCCACTACGTGCTGTTCGGCACCATCGTGTTCGCGACCTACGCGGGCATCTACTTCTGGTTCCCGAAGATGACCGGCCGCCTGCTCGACGAACGGTTGGGCAAGTGGCACTTCTGGATGACGTTCATCGGGTTCCACACCACGTTCCTCGTCCAGCACTGGCTCGGCGCCGAGGGCATGCCGCGCCGCTACGCCGACTACCTGCCGACCGACGGGTTCACGACGCTCAACGAGGTGTCGACCATCGGCTCGTTCATCCTCGGCGCCTCGACACTGCCGTTCCTGTGGAACGTCTTCAAGAGTTACCGCTACGGGCAGGTCGTGACCGTCGACGACCCGTGGGGCTTCGGCAACTCGCTCGAGTGGGCAACGACGTGTCCGCCGCCGCGGCACAATTTCACGGAGCTTCCCCGAATTCGTTCGGAGCGACCGGCATTCGAGCTGCACTACCCGCACATGGTGGACCGGCTGCGGGCGGAGGCCCACGTCGGCCCCGGCATATCGAAGCAGCAGTTGACCGAGGTGATCGAGAGCAGCGACCGCGAGGCGGACAGTGACCGCACTCCGCCCCCGGAGGAGGAGCGGCACGGTAGACCCGGCGCCGACGCATGACGTCGCCGCCGGGTGCGGTCGAATCAGGCGCGGCGACCGAGCGTCGCGAGGATCCGCGTGTGTCGATCGGCGTCCGGGGCGACGGCGATGGCGGGGCCGCACACGCCGTCCATCCGGATGGAGTCGCCGAGTTGCGCGATGACCGCGTCGAGCATGTCCATGTCGCGCTCCGGGATGGTCACGTCGAGGCCGGCAGCGCGGGCGATGTCCCAGCCGTGGACGATCAGGTCGAAGCAGTAGAACGTGCGGATCGTCGACGCCAGGTCGGTGCGTCCGAAGTGTCCGTCGTACTGGAGTCCGGCCTTCGCGGGGTCGTCGAGGATTGCCTGGACCGCGTCGCGGGTGTGCCGCCATGCGCCCGCGGGGTCGTCGGCCGCCGCCGGGCCCTCCGGAATGGACAGGCCGACGACGCCGACCATCTGGGCCTGCGTGTCGACGATGTGCGCGACCACGTCACGGGTCGTCCAGCCCTCGCACGGAGAGGGGCTCTGCCAGCGGTCGGCGGGGACGGCGTCGACGATCTCGGTGAGGGCGGCGGCGAGACGGCGGTACAGGTCGGGAGTGGATTCGGTGGTGATCATGCGGCCGATTCTCCTTGTGCCGGGACGGGGAGGTCTTGCATCGATCGGACATCGAGCACCGACGCGCCGCCGTGCCAGTCCGGTGCCTCCCCGGCGAGGAGTTCGGTGGGCGTGACCGTCGCGATGCGTCGGCACTCGCGCGACAGGTGCGCCTGGTCGCTGTACCCGGCGTCGGCGGCGAGCGCGGCCAGCCCCCGGTCCCGGTCCGCACGGGCCACGTGCATGAACCGCTGGAGTCGCAGGATCGAGCGCAGCGTCGACGGCCCGTACCCGAACGCGTCGTTGCAGCGGCGCTGCAGTTGGCGTCCGGTCATCGACGACGCGTCGGCCAGCGCGTCGACGCTCCACGAGTGGGCGGACAGCGCCGAGGTGATCCGGGCCGCAAGCGGATCGGGGTCGGGCCGGGCGTCGAGCCAGCGCCGTCCCGCGGCCTGGAGGATCGCCAGCCGGGCGTCGATGCTGTCGGTGTGCTCGAGCCGGTCGACGAGGGTGCGCTCGGCCGCCGACCCGAGGACGTCCGCGAGGTCGACTCGGGTGTCGCGGATCTGGGCCGCCGAGGTGCGCAGCACGTGCGGGGCCGTACCCGGCCGGAATCGGATGCCGAACGACTCGGTGCCGGGCGGCAGCGTGAACGACCACGCGGTGGTCTCCGGGCCGCAGACCCGTACGCCCACACCGGGAATCCACAGCACGTCGATGCAGCCGTCCGGTACCAGCAGGTGCCGTCCCTCCGCGCGCGCCGACCACGCGCAGACGAGCGCTCCGGCCAGATCCGGCGTCACCGCGGTCGGCGTGTACCACCCCATGCGGCCAAGGGTAGGTGCGGCCACCGACAGCCGGGATCCGAACCGGAACGACCCGCAGGTCACGAGAGGAGTTCACGCATGAGGAGAATTCTGGCGTTCCCGCTCACCGTGCTCGCGGCGGGCGCGGTGGTGGTCGGCTGCTCCGACAACGACGATTCCGGGCCGGCGCAGTCCCCGACGCCGATGCCGTCGACGGTGCCGGCGGCCGGACCGGTACTGTCCACGGCCCAGACCGGCATCGGCGAGGTGGTGGTCGACGTGGACGGCATGACCGTGTACGCGTACGACCGGGACCAGCCCGGCACCAACGCCAGCGCGTGCGACTCCACCTGCCTCCAGATGTGGCCGCCCGTCACCAGCGACAGCACCCGGCCCGAGGTCAACGGGGTCGCCGGCACCATCGGCACGATTCCGGGACCTCTCGGCGGCCACCAGGTGACCGTCAACGGTATGCCGCTGTACCTGTTCGCGGGCGACGCGCGGCCCGGTTCGGTGGCCGGTCAGGGCATGGACAACCTGTGGTGGGCGCTGAACCCGGCGGGGGAGAAGATCACCAACGCTCCGGGCGGGTGAGGGTGCGGCCGCCGGTCAGCGCGCCGGCGGGAAGACTTCGGCTTCGCTGATGACCTCGACGGTCACCCGGGTGCCGACCTCGGGCGTACGCGTGCTGGCCTGCCGCACCAGGATCTCCGTGCCGGAGTCGAGGGTGATGTCGAGCAGGGCGGGGGCGCCCAGGAACTCGGTGCGGGTCACGGTGCCGGTGCCGCCCTCGGACACCGTGGTCGCGACGATCTGTTCGGGCCGCAGCATCAGCCGACCGGGGCCGCGGAAGTCGGTGTTGCGGACCAGGATCCGGCCAAGTGCGCACGACGCGACACCGTCGGCGACGTCGGCGGGCAGCAGCACGCACTCGCCGAGGAAGCGCGCGGTGAAGTCGTCCACGGGGGAGTGGTACAGCTGCTCCGGGGTGCCCACCTGGGTGAACTGTCCGGCGCGCATCACCGCGACCTGCCCGGCGAACGTCAACGCCTCCTCCTGATCGTGGGTGACCAGCAGTGTCGTCACCCCGGCCGCGCCCAGGGTCTGCGCCACCGACTTGCGGGTCGTCACGCGCAGGCCCGCGTCGAGGGCGCTGAACGGTTCGTCGAGCAGCATCACCTCGGGGTCCCGGGCGAGTGCGCGGGCGAGGGCGACGCGCTGCTGCTGGCCGCCGGACAGTTCGTGGGGCCGGCGACGTGCATAGGAGCCGTCGAGCGAGACCATCTCGAGCAGTTCGGCGACGCGCGCCTCGGACGCCTTGCGCCCGCGCCACCGGGAGCCGGGCAATCCGTACGCGATGTTCGCGCCGACGGTCAGGTGCGGGAACAGGGCGCCGTCCTGCGCGACGTAGCCGACGCGACGGCGGTGCGCCGGCACCATCCGCCCGTCGCCGGCGACGGTGGTGCCGCCGATCGACACGGTGCCGCCGTCGGGACTCTCGAAACCGGCGATGATCCGCAGCAGTGTGGTCTTGCCGCAGCCCGACGACCCCACCACCGCGGTGATGGAACCGCGCTCGACTTCGAGGCCGACCTCGCGCAACACGTCCGTCGGCCCGAACGACTTCGACACCTTGTCGATCACGATCTCGCTCACGCGCCGGCCGCCTTCCGGGATTGGCTGAACAACAGGTAGGTCATAGGCAGCGACAGCACGATCATGAGAAGCGCGTACGGCGCCGCGGCCGCGTAGTCGAGTTCGCCGGTGAGGGCCCAGAACCGGGTGGACAGGGTACTGGTGCCGTTGGGTGCGAGCAGCAGCGTCGCGGTCAGTTCGGTCGCGACAGCCATGAACACCAGTGCCGCGCCGACGGCGGCCGACGGCGCCGTCAGCCGCAGCGTCACCCGCCGGAACGTCGCGGCGGGCGGCTTGCCGAGCGCGGACGAGGCCTCCTCGAGGCCGACTGGCACCTGGGCGAGCCCCGAGCGCAGTGACACCAGCGACCGGGGCAGGAACATCAGCACGTATGCGACGATCACCATCGTCGTGGTCTGGTACAGCGGGTTGGCGTAGCGGATCGTGACGGTGATCAGCGCCAGCGCGGTGACGATGCCGGGCAGCGAACTGGTGACGTAGTTGGTGCCTTCGACGATCTTGCTGAGCACGCCGGGCCAGCGGACCGCCAGCCAGGCGACGGGGAACGCGAGGGCGGAGGCGACCAGTGCGCCGGCCAGACCGAAGGTGAGCGTCTGCGACAGCGCGGGCCACATCTGCGGCGACTGCCACACCTCGGCACCGCCGATCCGCAGCCACCGCACGATCGTCCACACCGGTACGCCGAGTGCGAGAGCGGTGAGCGCGGTCAGCGACAGCACCGCCGGAATCGCGCTCCACCGCAGCCGCACGCGCGACGCGTGGCGTGGCGCGCCGGAGCCGATGCGGGCGTAGCGGGCGGAGCCGCGGGCACCGGCCTCGGCGATGAGCAGGACCAGGCAGCACACGACCAGCACGCTCGCCAACATGCTGCCGGCGGCGCCGTTGAACGTGGACTGGAACTGCTCGAGGATCGCGGTGGTGAACGTGTCGAACCGCAGCATCGCGAAGGCGCCGTACTCGGCCAACAAATGCAGGCCGATCAGGAGGCTGCCGCCCAGGATCGGCAGGCGCAGCTGCGGAATGACAACCCGGAAGAACACCGCCCAGGGGCCGGAGCCGAGTGCGCGGGCGGATTCCTCGACCGCGGGATCGAGCCGCCGCAGGGCCGCTGCGACGGGCAGTGCGATCAGCGGGAAGTACGAGAGGGTGGCGACCAGGACGCCCGACCAGAGTCCGTGCAGGGACGGGACGACGGTCACCCAGGCGTAGCTGTTGACGAACGCCGGGACGGCCAGAGGGGCGGCGAGAACCGGACCCCACCAACGAAATCCGGCGACGGTGGTGCGTTCGACGAGCCACGCCGCGCCGACGCCGATCGCAGCGCAGATCGGGATGGTCACCACCACCAGCGAGACGGTGTTGACCATCAGTTCGCCCACGCGGGGGCGGAAGATCAAGGCAGAGGCCGTGTCCCATCCGGTCGTGATGGTGGTGACGACGACGTATCCGAGGGGAATCAGGGTGACGGCGACGAGCGCCGCCACGATCACGACGAGAGCCAGCGGGGGGCGGGGCTTGGCCTGCCCCCCGATCCTCCTAGAGAAGGCCGGCATCCGTCATCAGCTGAGTGACCTTCTCGCTGTTGAGCTTCGACGGGTCGACGTAGGGAGCCTGCAGGTCCGCCAGCGGCACCAGCGCGGGGTTGGCTGCGACGCCGCTGCCGACCGGGTACTCGAACGACGTGCCGGTCTGCAGGACCTCCTGGCCGGACTTGCCGGTGATGTACTTCAGGAACTCCTGTGCGGCCGCCTGGTTCTTGCTCGACTTCAGGACACCGCCACCGGAGACGCTCACGAACGCGCCCGGATCCTCGTTCTTGAAATAGTGCAGCTGGGTGTTGCTGCTGTTCTCGCCGGTCTTGGCCTGATCGCCGAACCAGTAGTAGTGGTAGATGACACCGCCGTCGATCTCGCCGGCGTTGACGGCCTTCATCACGGCGCTGTTGCCCTTGTAGGCGATCGAGTTCGTCTTCATCCCCGCCAGCCACTGCTTGGTGGCGTCCTCGCCCTTCAGTTCGAGGAGAGCGCTGACGATCGCCTGGAAGTCTGCGCCGGACGGCGACGCGCCCCAGCGGCCCTTCCACTCGGGGTTCTGCAGGTCCAGCAGCGACTTGGGCAGCTGATCGGCGGCGAGCTTGTCCTTGTTGTAGACGAACACCGTCGAGCGGGCCGCGATGCCGGTCCACTTGCCGGTCGACGGACGGAACTGGGTGGGAACCTGGTCGAGGGTGGCGGCGTCGACGTCGGCGAACTGCCCGGCGTTCTCGACGATCGCCATCGCCGGCGAGTTCTCGGTGAGGAAGACGTCGGCGGGCGAGGCCGACCCTTCGGCGACGATCTGGTTCGCGAGCTCGGTGTCCTTGCCGTTCCGCAGGGTGACCTCGATGCCGGTCTCGGCGGTGAATCCGTCGACCCACTCCTGCGTCAGCGACTCGTGCTGCGCGTTGTAGACGGTGATCTTGCCGGCGGAAGTGCCGGCGTTGTCGGAATCGGTGTCGTTCGAGCATGCCGCGACGCTGAGCAGCGTCGTGGCCGCGAACGCCGCGCCGAGGATCTTCTTCCACCGTGCTGCCATCTCGGACCTCTCATCGCCCTCACCGGCGCCTCCGATGAGGTATGGCTAAGCAACTTACACCCGCTGATGGCGGCCTCGAATCACGCCTACCCAGGTCGGGACCTTCGGCCCTGAGGTGAGGCCGGGCGGACTCCGCGGTGCCGAGCGGAACCCGAAACGAGAGAAGCCCCCGATCTGCGATGTCGCAGATCGGGGGCTTCCCGTTGGCGGAGGATAGGGGATTTGAACCCCTGAGGGCGTTAACCCAACCCGCGTTCCAGGCGAGCGCCATAGGCCACTAGGCGAATCCTCCGTTGGGCAGCATACCGGGTCGAGGGGTCGGAATGCCAAACGGGCCCCGGGGGAGGGGTGCGTCACTGCGGAGTCTCCGCATCCGGTTACACTCGTAGGCGGATCCCGCGCGGCGCGCATCCTGTGAACTCCCCCAGGGCCGGAAGGCAGCAAGGGTCAACGGGCTCTGCCGGGTGCGCGGGGTCCCCTATCTCTTCCCGTCCCCGACCAGTCGAGTCGGTGAAAGGCCGCCCGCATGCCTGTGCAGACCCAAATCGGGTTGATGAGCCACGAAGAACTTCGCTCCGAACTCGAGCGTCAGACAGCGAAGTACGAGCAGCTCAAGGCGGAGAAGCTGAAGCTCGACCTCACGCGTGGCAAGCCTGCACCGGAACAGCTGGATCTGTCGGCGGCCCTGCTCTCCTTGCCCGGGGACGGCGATTTCCGTGACGGCGACGGCACCGACTGCCGCAACTACGGCGGCCTGATGGGTCTGCCCGAGCTGCGCGCGATCTTCGGTGAGCTGCTCGGCATCCCGACGGCGAACCTGGTGGCCGGCAACAACGCGAGCCTCGAGATCATGCACGACACGATCGTGTTCTCGCTGCTGCACGGCGCCGTGGATTCTCCGCTGCCGTGGTCGCAGGAGTCGGTCGTGAAGTTCCTGTGCCCGGCGCCCGGCTACGACCGCCACTTCGCGATCACCGAGTCGTACGGCATCGAGATGATCGCGATCCCGATGCGCGACGACGGCCCGGACGTGACCAGGGTCGCCGAGCTGGTGGCGTCGGATCCGCAGATCAAGGGCATGTGGTGCGTCCCGACGTACTCCAACCCGACCGGCGCGGTGTACTCCGAGGACGTCGCGCGCGCGCTGGTGTCGATGCCCGCCGCGGCCCCCGACTTCCGCCTGTACTGGGACAACGCGTACGCGGTGCATCCGCTGGTCGAGGAGTGCGCCCCGGCGCTCGACATCCTCGGCATGGCCGCCGCGGCCGGCAACGCGAACCGTCCGCTGGTGTTCGCGTCGACGTCGAAGATCACCTTTGCCGGCGCGGGCGTGAGCTTCTTCGGCGGCTCCGAGCAGAACCTGGCCTGGTACCAGCAGCACCTGGGCAAGAAGACGATCGGCCCGGACAAGATCAACCAGCTGCGTCACCTGCGTTTCTTCGGGAACGCCGACGGTGTCCGCGCGCACATGGACAAGCACCGCGAGATCCTGGCGCCCAAGTTCTCCAAGGTGCTCGAGATCCTCGAGGATCGCCTCGGTGCGTCGAAGGTCGCGTCGTGGACCGAGCCGAAGGGCGGCTACTTCATCAGCCTCGACGTCGTCGACGGCACCGCGAAGCGGGTCATCCAGCTCGCGAAGGACGCCGGTATCGCGCTCACCGCGGCCGGTTCCGCCTTCCCGTACAAGCAGGACCCGGACGACAAGAACATCCGCCTCGCCCCGAGCTTCCCGTCGATGGAGGAGCTGGCGAAGGCGATGGACGGCGTCGCTACCTGCGTCTTGCTGGCGGCCGCGGAGCACGCGCTCACCAAGCAGTAACCCTCGAACGCCATAGTGGCCGGGCACCGAAAGGTGCCCGGCCACTCGTGTTTCCACGCGGCGGTGCGGGGGCTAGGAGAGTGCGGCCACGATGCGGTCGACGACGTTGGTCGCGCTGTAGTAGTCCAGGCGGAAGCTGTCGTAGTCGAGCGGGTAGACGGCGCCGCGCTGCACAGACGGGACGGCGGCGAGCGTCGGATCGGCCTTCAGCTTGTCGGCGCCGGGCTGCTGCGCGTTGATGACGAACGTCGTCGGGCCGGTCAGGGCGAGCGGCAGGTTCTCCGCGTTCACGGCGACGATGTCGGAGCGGCCCGCGGCCGCGCCCGTGCCGGTGATCTCGGTCGGCGGTGTGGCCACGGTGAGGCCGAGGCGCGTGGCGAGTCGTCCCTGCGCCGATTCGGCGGTGAAGATGCGTGAGTCCTCGGGGGTGTTGTAGGTGAGGATGTTCACCGGTGCCGCCCCGGCCTGCAGGGCGGGCGCGATTGTGGTCTTGGCGTCGTCGACCTTGGCGTCGAACTCGGCGATCAGTTCCTTCGCGCGGGCCTCCTGGCCGACCGCGGCGGCCAGCTGGGTGGTGAGGTCCTGCCACGACTTGTCCGAGTAGTCGAACAGCAGCGTCGGGGCGATGTGCGACAGCGTCTCGACCTGCTGTCCGGCCGAGTCGGCACCACTGGTGGAGACGACGATGAGGTCGGGGGCCGCGGCGGTGATCTTCTCGACGTTCGGCTGGCCCTGGTACAGCACCTCGACGTCGCGCTCGGCTGCGACCTCGGCCCACTGCGTGAACAGGCCCCGGTCGTCGGTGACGGTGCCCTTGGGCTGTGCGCCGGTGCCGATCAGCGGCGCGTCGAGCGACAGGAGCGATCCGGTGAGCGTGACGCTCGTGGACACGATGCGCTGCGGCTGAGCGTCGAGTGTCACTGGGCCCCTGGCGGTCTCGACGGTGCGGGGCCATTCGCCCGACTGGGCGCCGGTGGGAGTGGCGGCATCCGCGGAGTCGGTGTCGGACGAGCAGGCGACGGTCGTCAGTCCGATCGCGAGTGCGCCGACGGCGACCGCGATCCGGGCGCCGACGGAGCGCCGGCGCAGCGTGGTGGGGGACAAGGGATTCCTCCTGCGGGTAGGTACGATGAGACACTAATGTTAGGCAAGCTTCACCTAAGTAAGGGGTACCTATGTTGGACGTCGGCTCCGTCGCCGCGCTGGAGCGACGGCTGGGTGTCGAGGGTGGGCCGCTGATCGATCCGGGACCGCCCGGATCCGTGACCGCGACGTTCGTGTGGCGGGCCCCGGCCGGGTCGCCGGTCCGGTACGTCTACCTCGACGCCAACGGCGTCACCGATCGCCGCTTTCCCGAGCGCAACGCGCTTCGACGGGTGCGGGGGAGCGACCTGTGGGCGTTGTCGATCGAGGTCCCGGAGCGGTGGCGCGGCGGCTACGGTTTCCTGCCTCGCCTGGACCCGATCACCCGTCCCGATCCGGGGCGGACCGAATGGGAGTGGTGGCGTGGTGTGCTCGCGGGACTCGTGACGGACGATGCCAATCCGCTGCCTCCCGTCTCGTCGATGGGACTGCCCGCGCGGTCGGAGGCGGTCATGCCGGGTGCTCCCGCGCAGCGCTGGTGGGTCCACGGTGAGTCGCCACGTGGCCGCATGACCGAACGGACGTGGTCGCGTGCCGGCGTGGACCGGAGCATCTGGTTCTACGAACCCCCGGGGATCGCCACCGAGGACCGTCCGGTGCTGATCGTGTTCGACGGTCGCGTGACGGCGGTCGAGATCCCGATCGCGGCGGCCCTCGATCGGCTCCGCGCGCGCGGCTACCGGGTACCGCTGGTGGTGATGATCGACAGCATCGATCCCGGGCTGCGTTCCCGGGAACTTTCTTGCAACGCAGAATTTCTCGATGCGCTCACTGGCGACCTGCTGCCGCACCTGCGCGAGCAGTGGCGTGCGACGGACAATCCGGCGTCGGTGCTGGTCGCCGGCTCGAGCTACGGCGGTCTCGCGGCCACGTTCGCCGCCCTGAACGCGCCCGACCACTTCGGCGGGGCGGTCAGCCTGTCGGGATCGTTCTGGTGGCCGCGGCCCGACATGGCCGGGCGCTCCGTGCAGGCGCAACTCGCGGATCTGGAGGTGAGTCGGTCCCGCTTCTGGATGGCGGCCGGGCTCCTCGAGCCACGGCTGATCGAGCAGAATCGCGAGGTTCGAGATCTACTGGTGCAGAAGGGTTTCGGCGTCGACTACCGCGAATTCTGTGGTGGCCACGACTACATCCACTGGCGAGACGCCCTGGTCGAGGGTGCGTCGGCGCTGCTCGGCCGCGCACACGAGGCGCCATAGTTTCCCCACGCGGCCGAGAAAGCTGCCATACTCCGGCCAGTGTCGCCGCGCCGGACGCGGCGGGTTCGAAAGTGGTGAGTGCCATGGCCACCCCGGCCGCTGTCGACGGACAGGGATTGCCGACGGCGTCGCGTCGACCGGCGACTCTCGACGTTTTCCTCCTGGCCCTGAACATCCCAGGCGCCCTGGACGACTCGGCAGACGCGTCGGAGCAGCGCTCCGGCTCGCGACCCGAGTTGGCTCCGTTCCTGCCCGCGTCCAGTGCCGATCCGGTGAGCACGCCGCTGCCGGTGCGTCTGTCCGCGGTGCGGGGACGGATCGATCGCGCCGGGCAGGAGCTCGTGCTAGGAAGCGATTCTGAGGCAATCCACGTCGGGCACCCGGCCGGATGCCTGTCGTTGTGGATCGTGCCGGGGCACGGCGCGGTGCTCGCGTGCGAGACGTTGGTCGCCTGCCCGAGTGACGGTTTCGTCGACTGGCGTCCCGGCGAGGTCGACGCCACGGTCGACCGCTTCCTCGCGCCCGTCGGGCTGACCGTCGAGGCCCGGTTGCGTGACGTGTTCCCGGACCTCGACGCCGCGTTGCCGAACACACGTCTGTCCGAACTGCTCGCCGGTGCCGGGCACGAACGTGCGTCGGCGGGCCTGGCGATCGAGGTGAACGGCGACGGCGGCGACCGCGTCCGGCAGCGGGTGGAGGCCGGCGGTACGGACGCCGCGGGATGGAGTTGGGAGAGCATCGTGCTGGTCGAGCGGCCCGCCCGGGCCGGTGCGGGCATCGCCGTCCGTGAGGACGCCGGAGCCATCCTGTTCGATCTCGGCGCGACCGCCGCGGACCACGACCACGGCGTGTTCGGCGTCGGCGAGATGATCCGTGCCCTGGTGCCGTGGGTCGCGGTCCGGGCCCGGCATGCCGCGGACTACCGGTTGGTGCTCGATCATCTGCGTGACCACGATGTCCTCGAGGACGGTCGTCTGCTCGCCGCGCTCGACGACGTGGCCGCGGTCCAGGCGCGGCGCATGGAGCGCGTCCTGCTGGTCACCGAGGCGCGGCACAACGGCGTGGCACTGCCGCGGATGGCGCCGACGCAGCTGCGCACGGTGTTGGTGCGGCGGCTGTCGGCGGAGATGACGACGCTCGACGCCGAACTGGGGGAGGCGACCCGGGTGATCGAGCGGGCCCTGCTGCGCAGCGCGGACCGCCGCGGACACCGGCACTCCCGGATCGCGCAGGCGTGGTCGGTCGCCGCCGGCGTGATCGGCGTGGTCGCGGTGTTCGCCGCGCTTGCGGCTGTCCCCGCCGTGGACCAGCCGACGCTGTTCGGGCACTGGCTCGAGGCGCTGGCGGCGACGATCGCGATCCTCGCCGGTGTCGTCGTCATTGTGATCGTCTGGCGGCGCCCCTCCTGACCCCGGACCGGCGGATGACGCCTGCGGCGTCCGGTCGGATGGCAGGATCGGGGCATGGCCCTCACGCTGAACCTCGTCGGTGACCCGGAAGCGGACGCCCTGCTGGCGTCGGACCCGCTCGCGCTGCTGATCGGCATGCTCCTCGACCAGCAGGTGCCGATGGAGACCGCCTTCGCAGGACCGAAGAAGCTCGACGACCGGCTCGGCGGCCTCGACGTCCACAAGATCGCGCAGATGAACCCGGACGACTTCATCGCGGTGTGCGCGCAGCCGCCGGCGGTGCACCGGTTCCCGAAATCGATGGGCGAGCGGATCCAGTCGCTGTGCGGATACATCGTGGAGCACTACGACGGCGACACCGCCGCGATCTGGACGTCGGGCGACCCGGACGGCAAGGAGGTGCTGAAGCGCCTGAAGGCGCTGCCCGGCTACGGCGACCAGAAGGCTCGGATCTTCCTGGCGCTGTTGGGCAAGCAGATCGGCGTGCAGCCCAAGGGCTGGCGGGAGGCGGCCGGGTCGTACGGCGACGAGGGTTCCCGCCGGTCGATCGCCGACGTCGTCGACCGGCAGACGCTCCTCGAGGTGCGCGAGTTCAAGCAGGCCGCCAAGGCCGCGGCGAAGGCGGCCAAGGGGAAGTAGGCCGTCAGCCCGCCGGGGGTGCGAAGAACTCGAGCGCGATGTTGTCCGGGTCGCGGAACGAGAGCCCCGACCCGTAGCCGGCGGACTTGATGCCGCCGTGAGCGATGCCGAGTTCGTCGAGGCGGTCGCGCCAGTATTCGAGTTCGCCGGTGGTGCAGGCGAACGCGACGTGATCGAGGCCGATCCGTCTCTCGTCGAACGCGGCGTCCGGGGTGGAGCCGGTGTGGGTGTGCAGGCCGAACATCGTGCCGCCACCGAGTACGAAGACGGCGTGGCGGAATTCGCCGGATTCCTCGTCCTCGTCGAGCACCGGGGGACTGCCGAACAGCCGCGTGTACCAGTCGGTGCTGGCCGCCATGTCCGACACGGTCACGGCGATGTGGGTGAGAGCGGGAAACGGTGCCACAGTGCTCTTCTTTCGTCGGTGCGTGCTGAACACGCTGCGTTCGTGCGGTATCGCAGCTCCCCTCGAATGCGAATGTAGTTCACAGACAATGCGGTACAGCAGGTGTTCCGGATGCGGTTCCGTGACGATGTGGCAAGTTGGACAAGTCAGCCGTTCCGTAACGGCCACGCGCTGAATACCGACCCATTGGTATGAAACTCTTGCGAATCGCCCGTTTCGCTCCGCTCGCGGCTGCTGCGTGTGCGGCTGTGGTCACCGTGTCTGCTCCGACGGCCGCGGCCGACGTCGTGGACGTGACAATCGTCCCGGGACTCAGCGGTGGTCCGACGACGTCATTCGGGGCCGGCTGCACCTATCTGGTGGTGGCCAGAACGAGCCAACTGGTAGAACCGGGCGTGTCCATCGGCGACTACAACCGGGCATCGACGATGTTTCCGCAGGAGCTGATCTGGGACACCGTCGATCCCTATTACGTCGCGCCTGTCGTGCTCGGTCATGCGTTCACGCTGTGGACCCCGACGGCGCCCGGCGAGCATTCCCTGATGGCGTATCAGACGTCGGCGGGAGGTCCGGTTGAAACGGTCACCGTGAATCCGGGTATCGCGATCGGGCCCGGCTGCATCGTCGCGCCCTGACATTGCACGGGACATGACGGCGGCCGTGCCCGAAGCAGGACGGCCATCAGCGTCAGACCTCGTCGGTCTCCGGCTCTGCCTCCGGCCGCGGCCTCGGCCGCTCGTGCTCCCGGGAGAACAGCCCGGTCGGCGCCCCGTGCGCGAGGACGGCGTGCTCGTAGGCCGATTCGGCGTGCAGGGCGAGGTCGATGCCCGACGTCTCCTGGTCGGCGGTGACGCGGAACCCGATCCAGCGGTCGATGAGCTTGCCGAGGCCGTACGTGACGCCGAACGCGTAGAGGCCGACGACGGCCACCGCCAAGGCCTGCTTGCCGAGCTGGACGAGCCCGCCGCCGTACAGCAGTCCCTCGACACCGTGGGTCATGACCTGCGTGGCGAGCAGGCCGATCAGCAGGGTGCCGACGATGCCGCCGACCAGGTGCACGCCCACGACGTCGAGGGAGTCGTCGTAGCCGAAGCGGAATTTCCAGCCCACCGCGAACGAGCACACGGCGCCCGCGACGACGCCTACGACGGCGGCCCCGACCATGCTGACCCACCCGCACGACGGGGTGATCGCGACCAGTCCGGCGACGACACCCGACGCGGCGCCGAACGTGGTGGGGTGGCCGTCGCGCTTCTGCTCGACGAACAGCCAGCCGAGCAGGCCGGTGCAGCCGGCGACGAGGGTGTTGAGGAACACCGCGGCCGCGGTGCCGTCGGCGGCCATGGCGGAGCCGGCGTTGAACCCGAACCAGCCGAACCACAGCAGACCGACGCCGAGCAGGACCATCGGCAGGTTGTGCGGGCGCATCGGCTCGCTGCGGAACCCGATGCGCGGGCCCAGCACCAGCGCCAACGCCAGCGCCGACGCGCCGGACACGATCTCGACGACCAGGCCGCCCGCGAAGTCGAGCGCCCCCAGCTTCGCGATCCAGCCGTCCGGCCCCCACACCCAGTGCGCGACGGGCACGTAGACCAGCAGCGCCCACACCGGCACGAAGACCATCCACGACGAGAACTTGGCGCGGTCGGCGATCGCCCCGCTGATCAGTGCGGCGGTGAGGATCGCGAACGTCAGTTGGAACGTCGCGAACAGGAACTCGGGCACGCCGCTGCGGGCGGTGTCGGGCGTGATGCCGGCCATGCCGAAGTGCTCGAGCCCGCCGATGAGTCCGCCACCGACGTCGTCGCCGAAGGCCAGGCTGTAGCCGACGAACAGCCACACCACCGTGACCAGCGCGATCGAGATGAAACTCATCATGATCATGTTGAGGACGCCTTTGGAGCGGACCATGCCGCCGTAGAACAGGGCGAGGCCGGGCGTCATCAGCAGGACCAGCGCGGTACTGATCAGCAGCCACGCGGTCGTCGCGGGATCGATCGTCTCGAGCATGTGAACTTCTCCTCACCGGCGGGGTGTCACCGCACGCGAGAAACGACGATCGCGTCCTGCAGTTTCCGGGGCGGGGCGTGCGTGTTGCGTCTGTGTTTCGGATTTCTCTCGACGCCCGGAGCGCGCGACGGGGGTGGGGTGCGACACCTGCGGCGAACTGTCGTCGGTCGCCGGTAGTCTTTCGCCGTGGCCCTGTACCGGAAGTATCGACCAGCTTCGTTCGCGGAGGTGGTGGGTCAGGAGCACGTCACCGAGCCCCTGAGCACCGCACTCGACGCGGGACGCATCAACCACGCCTACCTGTTCTCGGGTCCGCGCGGCTGCGGCAAGACGTCGTCGGCCCGCATCCTGGCGCGCTCGCTCAACTGTGTGCAGGGGCCCACGTCGACGCCGTGCGGCGAGTGCTCGTCGTGCATCGCGCTCGGTCCCGGCGGCGCAGGCAACCTCGACGTCATCGAGCTCGACGCCGCCAGCCACGGCGGCGTGGAGGACACCCGCGAGCTGCGCGACCGCGCGTTCTACGCGCCCGCCGAGTCGCGGTACCGGGTGTTCATCGTCGACGAGGCGCACATGGTCACCACCGCCGGCTTCAACGCGCTGCTCAAGATCGTCGAGGAGCCGCCGGAGCATCTGATCTTCATCTTCGCGACCACCGAGCCGGAGAAGGTGCTGCCGACCATCCGGTCCCGCACGCACCACTACCCGTTCCGGCTGCTGGCGCCGTCGACCATGCGCGGGCTGCTCGAGAAGATCTGCGGGCAGGAGAACGTGCCCGTCGAGGACGCGGTGTACCCGCTGGTCATCCGCGCGGGCGGCGGCTCGCCGCGTGACTCGCTGAGCGTGCTCGACCAGCTCCTCGCCGGTGCCGGCGAGGAGGGTGTGACGTACGCGCGGGCGCTGGCACTGCTCGGTGTCACCGACGTCGCGCTCATCGACGAGGCCGTCGACGCGCTCGCCGCGAACGACGGCGCCGGGCTGTTCGGCACCGTCGACAAGGTGATGGACGCCGGGCACGATCCGCGCCGATTCGCCGTGGACCTGCTCGAGCGCCTGCGCGACCTGATCCTCATGCGCGCCGTCCCCGACGCAGCCGAGCGCGGCCTGGTGGACGCGCCCGGCGACGTGCTCGACCGCATGCGTGAGGAGGCCGACCGGATCGGTCCCGCCACGCTGGCCCGCTACGCCGACCTCGTGCACGCGGGTCTCGGCGAGATGCGCGGTGCGACCGCACCGCGCCTGCTGCTCGAGGTGATGTGCGCGCGGATGCTGCTGCCGGCCGCATCTGATGCGGAATCCGCTGTCCTGCAACGGCTCGAGCGGATCGAGCAGGGTGTCGTGGTGCCCGCGCCGGCCGGCGCCGCACCGGCCGCGGCCGCGCCGGCGGCCCCCGGGCCTGCCGCCGTCGAGCCGCCGACGTCCGGTCCGGTCTACCAGCGCCCGTCGCAGCGCCGTGCGGCCGAGGCCACCCCGGTCGCTCAGGAAACGGCTCGACCCGAGCCGGCACCGACACCGCCGCCCGCTCAGACCCCGCCGCCCGCTCCGACACCCGAGCCGGCACCCGCCCAGGCGCCGGAACCGGCCCCCGCGCCGCAGGCGGAGGCACCGCGCCCGCCCGAACCGATGGTCGCCCCACGTCCGATCGAAACGCCGCGGCCCGAGCCCGCGCCCGAGCCCGTGCCGCGACCGGCCGAGCCCGTTCGGCAGGCGGAGTCGGAACCTGCTCCGGTGCAGCAGAATTCGTCGTCTCGCCCCGATGCCGCCGCGATCCGTGCGGTGTGGTCGGAGGTCCGCACGAAGGTGCGCGAGCGCAGCCGCACGGTCGAGGTGATGCTGTCGGGCGCGACGGTGCGGTCCGTCGACGGCCCGCGCGTGGTGCTCGGCCACGACTCCGCCCCGCTCGCGAAGCGACTGGTCGAGCCCCGCAACAGTGACGTCATCCGGGCGGCCCTGCGTGACGTGTTCGGCGGCGACTGGGAGGTCACGTGCGAGCACGGTGCCGCGGCGCCGTCCGCCGCGCCGGTGCGGGCGCCACAACCGCAGGCGAAAGCGCCTGCTGCGCCACGCTTCTCGCGTCCCAGTCAGGGGCGCGCCGCCGCGGCGCCTGCCGCGCCGACGGCGTCTGCCGCGCCGCGCCCGGCCGCGTCCGACCTTGACGACATTCCGCCGCCCGAGGCCCCCGACTACCCGGACGATCCGGGCCCGCCGCCCGCCGACTACTACGACGACGCTCCGCCGCCGCCCACCACCCGGGAGGACGAGGAGGAGATGATGGCGGAGGCTGCGGTGCCGGTCGACCAGGCCAGCCGACGCGATCCCGAGGACATCGCGAACGAACTGCTCGTCGAGGTCCTCGGCGCCCGCAAGATCGACGGCTGATGACGCGGCGGTCGCTCGCCGAACGGGTCGTCGGCGTCGTCAACCGTGTCGGCTCCGGTCCGGAGCGCCCCCTGACGGCGCCGCCGCCGATGCCACCTCCAGTCGGGCGGTGGTTCAACTGGGCGCACTACGGCGTGATGGTGCCGAATCTGCCTGAACCACACCGGTATTTCGGAATCATGGCGATCGTCGGTACGCCCGAGGTCGCGGTGTTCGCGAACGATCACGTCGTCGCGACGACGCCGCGGGACACCACGACGGTGGTCTCGTCCACGGCCGCGATGACGCACGGCCAGTTCCTGCACTACAGCACCGCCCGCGACTGCGACTTCGCCGACGACGGTTCCCGACTGCGGTTCGGCGACGACATCGCAATCGACGGCCGGTATCCGACGTTCACCGTCGCCCGCCGCCACCCCGAGGTGGGTGTCGAGTTGAGCCTGCGGGCGACCGGAACCATCACCCGGTTCTTCGACATCGCGGGGCTCTACCGGCACTGGAGTCTGCTGTGCGAGTACGACGGTGTCGTCGGCGATACCCCGGTGTCGGGGTTGTGCGCGCTCGAATACGCCTGTGGCGCAGGACCGCACAGTCTGCTGCCACCTGCGCTCGCAACCCGCGCCAAACTGCCGGCGCAGGTCTTCACCTACCAGATCGTCAATGTCGACGACCGAACCCAGGTGCTGCTCACCCATGTGAGCGGTCCGTTCGGGACCCCGGTGATCCGCACCGCCTACGTCCGGACGGTCGACGGCGGCAGCCACGGCTACACGGTGGGCTGTACGTTCACGGTGGACCGGGACGCCGAGCAGAAGCTGCGAACCCCGGACGGTCGGTCGATGGGCGTGCCCGATCGGTACCGGTGGCGGCTCGTCGACGCGGCGGGGAAAGAAGTGTTGTTCCTCGAGTGCGAGGCGACCGACGACTGGACCTACGGTCTCGGCGCCGGTTTCGTCGGCAGCTTCCGCTATGTCGGCACGTTCGGCGGCGACGCGATCGAGGGCGTGGGATACGCGGAGTACGTCGACGTCGGCTGAGCCGCGGACTCGAGCGTGAAGTTGTGGACGGCGTGGTCGACTCCGTCGGCCCCCTGGCACGGATCCAGGATCGCCCAGGCCGGCGCGCCGTGCCGAATCCAGTCGTCCCGCCGGAAGTACAGCCGCGTGGTCTGGGTCAGCATCTCCGGGGCCTTCACGGTCACGAGCAGGTGTGCCGGTCGCCACGGATGCCAACCCTCGTTGGCGACAAACCAACCGGCCGGGCCGTTCGTGCGGATCTGGTAGGGCGCGGGCTGGACGGTCGAGACGACGAAACGGCCGTGGTCGTCGGCCGCGCAGGCTGCGGCCAGGCGGGTGCCGGACCGGACAGTCCCGGCTCCGTCGCTGTGTCGGACGAGGAGCGTCGCGCCGCGTAGCCCGCGTCCGGTTTCGTCGTGAATGCGGCCCTCGAGCACGAGTGGAGTGCCGACGACGTCCTCGAACGTGGAATGGGTCGATATCGGAATGGCGGTCGAGCAGAACCGGAGCGGGAAGATCACAGTAGTTCCCTTCTGCGGAGTGAGCTGGGGGACGGGGGATCAGGCGCTCCGGAGCGTCGCGGAGGCTCCGGGACGGCCGAACTCCTGGCTCATCCAAGTGCGGCAGGCGCAACCTTCGGCCTGCTCCCGACGTGCGCTCGCAGAGTTGGACATTCGTCCGCTACCTTTCTACCCCGACGTCTGTTCCACGGGGGTAATTGAACCCCGGCCGTGCTCGTTGCGCCAGAGTCCAGCCGGTCTGTATTCGCGCCTCGGTGCGGAGTCTGGAGGGCGACTGCGTTCCATGGACACCGCCCTTCGGGTCAGGGGCAGTCGATGAGACAAAGGCGCGCGGCCTCAAATAGGCTCGCACTCATGCTTGTTGTGACAACGAACGACATTCCCGGGTGGGAGATCCAGCGCGTGATCGGCGAGGTCTTCGGCCTGACCGTGCGCTCCCGGAACATCGGATCGCAGATCGGTGCCGGGCTCAAGTCCCTGGTCGGCGGCGAACTTCAGGGCATGACCAAGAATCTCACCGAGAGCCGCAACGAGGCGATGGGACGCCTCATCAACGAGGCCGCGCAGCGCGGCGGAAACGTCATTGTCGCAATGAGATTCGAGACGTCGGATCTCGGCGGCAACTGGTCGGAGATCTGCGCGTACGGCACGGCGGCCTACGCTGTTCCGGTGACGGACGCCGCGAGGCAGACGGCGGCGGAGTTGGGCTATCGGAGCTGACGCGAGCCGTAGAGCCGAACCGGTCGCCCGTCCATTCCCAGGGCGGCCGGTTACCTTCGATTCGTTCCTTCCTTCCTTCCGACGTCGACGACGGACGACCCTTTCCGATCGCTACGCAGGGGGGCAGCATGGGGGGTATGGATCCGTTCGATGTCTGTGTGAACATCGACCCTATGTGCACAGTCCTCACGATTCGTGACGCGACAGGGCGGGTCGTCTACCGGGAGCGGCGCCCCCCGAGATGGGGCCTCAGTTTGGCGGGCGACGACTTCGACTTCGATGCAATGGATTCGGCACTCGCCGGTGCCGGGTTTCGGCGACCTACCTCGGCTGAATGGTTGAGGGGGCACTGGTCGGCGCACACCGTGGTCGACGAGACGGCCAGGTCCGGCGCCGATGCAGGTGCGCGATGATCAGCCGTTCTCCCCGCTCTCGTCCTCGGCTTCCTGTGGTGCCGAAACGATGTTGGTGATGATCTCGCCGAACTCGGCCGGGGCACCGATCAACCAGGAGTGACCGCCGGGCACGGTCACCAGTTCGGGATCACCCAAGCTGGTTCGAAGTGACAGCAGGGTCGACTCTGGAATCACCGTGTCGCGAGTGCTCCACACGATGACGATGGGGAGCCGGCGAGCGCGTAGTTCCGCGAGCTCCTCCTCGAGATCGGCCGTGCGCGCGAGGTGTGCGACTCGCCATACGGCGCGCGGATTGCGAAGGATGTTCGGAACTGCTTCGCGTGTGATTACCGGCAGCACGCGGGTTGCTTCACGGCTCATCGTCAGATCTGTCTGCAGGTGCAGCCCCCAGTCCCACAGCGGCCGCTCGATGCTCGCCCGGATCACGCCGCGGCCGTCGGTCCACTTGGAACCTCCGATCGAGTTGACGAGAACCAATCGTGAAGCGAGGGAGTCGAAGTCGTGGGCCGACTGGATTGCTACGCCACCCCCGAACGAATGGCCGACGACGGTGATCGGTGTCGGGATGTCGGCCGCTTCGCAGAACCTCCATACCCAGCGCGCGTAACCTGCGAGCGATCGTTGACCGACCGGAAGGTCCGCGGTGCCGCCGAAGCCGGGTAGGGCCGGCGCGAACACTCTGAGATGGTTACGGGTCAGCTGCGAGAGCGGCCGCAGGTAGGCCCGGTGGGTCATCGCCCACCCGTGCAGGAACAGCACGGGAGTCCCTGCGCCGCCGACGCCGTAGCTCGTCGGGCGCTTCTCGACCGTGATGGTTCGCCACGCGATTCGTGGAATCGGCGGTTCGGCGACATCCATGCGGGTCATGGAACACCACTCGAGCGCGCCGGAACAGGGCCCATCGTCACCGCTGTCGGGGTGACCGGGTTTGCGAGTCGGCCCGGTTGGGGACCTTTTCCCCTGTCGGTACGCCGTGCTCGGGCGGAGAATGAATGATCGGAGTGGTCAGGTTGCAGACGTGCCCGCCCGGGAGTGACGATGATCCACAAGAGCGCACGCGATCTGTGCGTCGAGCCCAACCTCGCCGACTACGATGCGGTGCGCGCGTCGTTTTCGTGGCGGCAGATGGCACAACGTCTGGACGGTCTGCCCGGCGGTGGAAGGAACATCGCATACGAGGCGCTGGATCGACACGTGGCTGAGGCGGGCGGAAGTCGTGTCGCGTTGCGTTTCGTCTCCGGTGAAGAAACGACGGACATCACCTTCGAGGAACTGCATCGGCTCGCGTGCCGCTTCACCAACGTCCTCCGGAGCCTCGGTGTCGGCAAGGGCGACCGTCTGTTCGTCCTCTCGGGTCGGATACCCGAGTTGTACGTTGCAATGCTCGGGAGTTTGCGTAACGGGACGGTAGTCACGCCGATGTTCTCCGCGTTCGGTCCCGAGCCGATCGCCGCGAGGATGCGATTGGGAGACGCACGGTTGCTCGTGACGACCGACCGGCTGTACCAGCGCAAGGTCGCCGGAATCCGGGAGCAGATCCCAACACTTGAGCACGTTCTGGTGGTGCCGACCGGAACTGCCGACGGTCCACCACCGGGCACGCTCGACTTCGACGCCGCGATGCGCACCGTCGACGATCACGCTGACATCGAGCGGACCGGCCCTGAGGACCCCGCACTGATTCACTTCACGAGCGGCACCACCGGAAGACCGAAGGGCGCCGTCCACGTCCATGACGCGGTGGTCACACACTACGCGACAGGCCTGTATGCCCTGGATCTACATCCCGACGATATCTTTTGGTGCACAGCAGATCCCGGTTGGGTCACCGGCACCTCGTATGGCGTCATCGCCCCGTTGGTCCACGGTGTCACGTCGATCGTCGACGACTCGGACTTCGACGCCGAACGGTGGTACCACCTTCTCGAGAAGCACCGGGTGAGTGTCTGGTACACCGCTCCCACTGCGATCCGCATGCTCATGAAGTCCGGTAGCGATATCGTGCGCCGACATGATTTTCCGGCGTTGCGATTCGTCGCGAGCGTGGGCGAACCTCTCGGACCTGACGCGGTGGTGTGGGGTGACGACGTGCTCGGGCGCCCAGTGCACGACAATTGGTGGCAGACCGAGACCGGCGGCATCATGATCGCCAACACTGCTGCGCAGGACATCAAGCCGGGATCGATGGGGCGGCCGCTCCCGGGGGTGGATGCGACCGTCGTCCGGCGTCTCCCCGGTGGCGGCGTGGAGGAGGTCATGTCCGCGGACACCGACGGCGAGCTCGCGCTGAAGGCCGGGTGGCCCTCCATGTTCCGCGGCTACGTCGGTGACGAGGAGCGGTACCGAAAGTGCTTCGCCGACGGCTGGTACCTCACCGGCGACCTCGTCCGCCGCGACTCCGACGGCTACTTCTGGTTCGTTGGCCGGTCCGACGACGTCATCGAATCTGCGGGGCACCTGATCGGCCCGTTCGAGGTGGAGAACGTGCTGATCGAACATCCGGCAGTCAGCGAGGCTGCGGTGATCGGCAAGCCGGACCCACTGGTCGGCGAGGTCGTCAAGGCGTTCGTGACCCGGACCCCGGACAGTCCGGAACCTTCCGAGGTGGTCCGGCGTGAACTCTTGGCGCACGCTCGGATCCGGCTCGGAGCAGCGGTGGCGCCCAAGGAGATCGAGTTCGTCGACGAACTGCCGCACACGAGGAGTGGGAAGACGATGCGCCGGCTACTGAAGGCGCGAGAGTTGGGCCTACCGGAGGGTGACACCTCCACCCTCGAGACACCGGTCGGCACAGAGCCTGGGAGCACGTGATGACCACGCCACTACCCGCGGATCCGGAATTCGGTCGCAGACTGCTGTTCGACATGGTGCGAATCCGGCGTATGGAGGAGAAGGCAGCGGAACTGTACGGAGCTACGAAGATTCGCGGATTTCTCCACCTGTACGTCGGGGAGGAGGCTGTTGCGGTCGGCGCGCTGCACGCGTTGCGCGCGCAGGACAACATCGTTGCGACCTACCGCGAGCACGGCCACGCCCTCGTCCGCGGAGTGTCGATGAACGCGATCATGGCCGAGATGTTCGGCAAGCGCGAGGGATGCTCACGTGGGCGCGGTGGCTCGATGCACCTCTTCGACGCCGGCACGCACTTCTTCGGGGGAAACGCGATCGTGGCGGGTGGCCTGCCGGTCGCCGTGGGGCTCGCGTTGGCCGACCGGATGCAGGGCCGCCGGAACGTCACCGCATGCTTCTTCGGCGACGGTGCCGTCGCCGAGGGCGCCTTCCATGAATCCATGAATCTGGCTGCCTTGTGGCGCCTTCCGGTGCTGTTCTGTTGCGAGAACAATCTCTACGCGATGGGGACGGCCATCGAACGGGCACAGTCACAGACCGACCTGTGCGTCAAGGCGGCATCCTTCAAGGTTCCAACGCTCAAAGTCGACGGAATGGACGTCTTCGCCAGTCACGCGGCCACGGTGACGGCGGCCGGGCATGTGCGTGAGGGGCACGGTCCGTTCTTCGTCGAGTACTCGACTTACCGTTTTCGTGCGCACTCGATGTTCGACCCGGAACTCTACCGGGACAAGGCGGAGGTCGAGGAATGGAAGAAGCGGGACCCGATCGACGGTTGCCGTGCGCGGCTGGAACAGGAAGGCATCGTGTCTGCGCGTGGTTTCGAGGAGATACAACGCCGCGCCGACGAGGAGGTCCTTGCGGCAGTCGAATTCGCCGATACCGGAACGTGGGAGGACGTAGGGACACTCGAACGTGACGTCATGACGCCGGCTACGGAATCAACAGCGGGGTATGGGGGATGAAGCTCACCTATCGTGAGGCCGTGCGCGACTCGATCCGCGAGGCGCTGCAGTCCGACCCTCGGGTCTTCCTGATGGGTGAGGACGTGGCGCGGTACGGCGGCACGTATGCCGTCTCCAAGGGACTGCTCGACGAGTTCGGGCCGGACCGGGTCCGCGACACACCGCTGTCGGAGCTCGGATTCGTCGGCGTAGGAATCGGTGCGGCACTGGGAGGAATGCGTCCCATCGTCGAGGTGATGACGGTCAACTTCAGCCTCCTGTCCCTCGACCAGATCGTCAATACCGCAGCGGCCCTGCGACACATGTCCGGCGGCCAGTTCTCGGTCCCGCTCGTGGTGCGGATGGCTACAGGTGCGGGAAGGCAACTGGCCGCTCAGCATTCGCACAGTCTCGAGTGCTGGTACGCCCACGTCCCCGGCATCACGGTGCTGGCTCCGGCTACCGTCGAGGATGCGCGTGGAATGCTCGGTCCCGCCCTCGCCGATCCGGATCCGGTGGTCATCTTCGAACATGCGCAGCTGTACAACCGCTCCGACGACATCGAACCAGATCCGGTGGACATCGCGTCGGCGCGGGTGCGCCGGCCGGGCACCGACGTCACGATGATCACTTACGGCGGTTCTCTTCCGAAGACGATGGAGGCGGCGGATCTGTTGGCGGGATCGGGGATCGACGCGGAGGTGATCGATCTGAGGGTGCTGCGCCCGCTCGACGCCGTCACGATCGTAGACTCGGTGCGTCGCACGCACCGCGCGCTCGTCGTCGACGAGGGCTGGCGCTCGGGCAGTCTGGCCGGCGAGATCATGGCCCGCATCGTGGAGGAGGCATTCTTCGATCTCGATGCGCCGCCGGCTCGGGTGTGCAGCCGTGAGGTTCCGATCCCGTACGCACGTCATCTCGAGGAAGCGACGTTGCCGCAGCCCGACCGGATCGTCGCTGCGGCCGCAAGTCTGATGGGGTCCGTTGCAGGGGGTGGGCTTTGATCGAGTTCGCGCTACCGTCACTCGGGGCCGACATGGACGAAGGTCGCCTGAACGAGTGGTTGGTGAAACCGGGCGACACGGTCGAGCGGGGCCAGATTATCGCTGTCGTGGAGACGACGAAGGCTGCGGTCGAGGTCGAGTGCTGGCACGACGGGACCGTCTACGAATTGCTCGTGCCGGTGGGGCGGACGATACCGGTGGGGATGACGATCGCGACGCTGCTCGAGCCCGGGGAGGAGGCGCCGCCTCGACCAGTTGCGCCCCGGGTGCCCGAGAAGCACGGACGCCCCGCTCGGGCCCGAGTGACGCCGGCCGCCCGACGGGAGGCCGCATCGTGCGGTATCGATCTCGGGTCGATCGTCGGGACGGGTCCGGACGGAGCGATCACGCTCGACGACGTCGAGTCGGCGGCTGCCGCAGCGGCACCGGTCGACCGGACGGCTGAAACTCGACGGGCTATCGCCGCGGCGATGAGCCGGTCCAAACGCGAGATACCGCACTACTACCTCACGGAACGGATCTGCCTTGCCCACACACTCGACTGGCTGTCGGAAGCCAACGCCGAACGGTCGGTCACCGAACGGCTACTTCCGGTGGTGTTGCAGGTCAAGGCTGTTGGGCTCGCGGCGAAGAAGTATCCCGACATGAACGGCTTCTGGCGCGACGGGGGCTTCGAGCCTGCAGAGTCGGTGCACGTGGGCGTGGCGATCGCGTTGCGGCAGGGCGGTCTGGTGGCACCCGCTGTCCACGACGTCGTGGACAAGAGTCTCGAGAAGATCGGCGCGGACCTGGTGGATCTGGTGCGCCGCGTTCGGGCGGGCAGCATGCGCAGCTCGGAGATGTCGGATCCGACGCTCACTGTCACCAGCCTGGGCGACGAGGGTGTCGAGTCGGTGATCGGCGTCATTTATCCGCCGCAGGTCGCCTTGGTCGGTTTCGGGCGGACCGTCGCTCGGCCGTGGTCGGTCGATGGCGAGGTGCGGGTGGTCCCGACGGTGGTGGCCAGTCTCGCCGCGGATCACCGCGTGAGCGACGGACGGCGGGGCGCGCTGTTCCTCGCGGAGGTTGCGGATCTGCTGCAGCATCCGGAGCGGATGTGAGAAGGAGGGCCGTGTGAAAGACGCAGACGAGATCCGAGTTTCGCTGATCGAGGCGCTGCGTGCTGTCGCCCCGGAGGTGGGACCGGACGATCTGGTTCCGGATCGTCCGCTCCGCGACCAGATCGATTTGGACTCGATGGACTGGATCAACTTCCTGATGGGTATGAAAACATCTCTGGGGGTAGATGTTCCGGAGGTCGACTATGCACGGCTGATCACCCTCGACGACATGGTGCGCTACGTGCAGGATGTGCGGGCCACGTGACTGTCCGGGGAGCGACCGTCGTCCACATTCCTCGGCGATCTCGTTCGTCCCCTGCCGTACCCCCGTGCAGCCCCTACGGGCCCGGGTCGGGGCGGCCTTCCTCACCGCCGGTGGCCTGTGCAGCGTGGTACTCGTTGAACGCGGCGAAGGCACGCGGACCGTAGACGGTCCCCGGCCCACCGGACATCATGATCGCCACGCCGATTGCCTCGGCCGCCTCCTGCGGCGTGCTGCCCTGCACGGCCGCCCCACGCGCATGCGTGGCGATGCAGCCGTCACATTGGGTGGTCACCGCGATCGCCAAACTGATCAGTTCTTTGGTCTTCGTTTCGAGCGCGCCAGGCGCCACGGATGCCCCGTACAGTTGTCCGAACTTCTCATATACCTGCGGAATCGCATGCCTCAACTCCCGGGCGGGTGCGACCAGTTCCTGCTGAACGTCCTTGCCGTACCCCATGCTGCCTCCGACTGGCCCGCGCGATTCGCTGCCTCTATTGCTGTCACGTTCGTGCCTGAGCCCGTCAGGGGCCCGCGGTGGAGGTGGGTGCGCATATCGACTCGACGAACTGGCCGACAGTGCCGTCGGGAAGGTGGCGGGCAATGTCCGCCTCGCTGATCACCCCGATCAGTCGGTGCTCCTCGATGACCGGGACTCGGCGGACCTGATGTTCCTCCATCACTGCGAGGACGTCGTCGATCTCGGCGTCGGCATCGACGTGGTAGACGCTGCCCTGGGCGAGTTCACCGACGGTCATCACCGAGGGATCGTCGTTCACGGCAACGCACTTGAGGACGATGTCGCGGTCGGTGACGATTCCGTGTAGACGATCGTCGTCGCCGCAGATCGGCAGTGCCCCGACATCGAGTTCCCGCATGCGCTGCGCGGCAGTGGTGACGGTGTCGTGCTCGCCCACGCAGGTCGCCCCGGTGTGCATGATTTCCCGAGCCGTGGTCATGTTCTCTCTCGAACCGTGTTTGCGGGTACTCTGCCCGTTCGAGTCGATGCGTGATCGGTGCCGGAGGGCTACCCCGCTTCGGTCGTTCTGCGTCTACTTGCGGGTGGTCTTCTTGATGTCGACGTGCTTTTCCCGGGAGCCCGACGCGGTGACCGGGATCGATACCGTCAGGATTCCGTCGGTGTAGGTGGCGTCGATCGAATCCTCGTCCGCGCCCGCCGGCAGCACCATCGATCGATAGAAACTCCCGTACCGGAATTCCGATCGTGTTCCCTCTTCCTGTGTCTCTGCACGCTCGGCCTTGATCGTCAACTGCCCTTCCCGAACACTGATGTCGATGTCCTTGGCCGGGTCCATTCCGGGCAGTTCCGCCCGGACCGTGTAACGGTCGTCGCCGAGGTGCTCCTCGACACGAATCATGTGCCCTTCCAACGATGTCCAAGGTGGCATCGACTCGAACCGTGCCATCAGATCGGACCAGTCGGGCAGTGCCGGCCAGTTCGGCACGAGGGCCTGTATCGGCCTGTGCGGTGAATTGACGCTCATGATCGAACCCCTTCCGGCGCGGAAACCCATACTCTGCGCCTGCCACCGCCCTGCGGTTCGGCGCAACCCCTGCATGTTTGGGGCGAGCGGGGCAACACCGCAGACGTCACCCGTCGCGCGGTGCCGACCCGGGATCTCCACGGCCTCGCCGCCCGGGCGCTCGACGCCGCCCTGTTCGACGACGCTGTGGGTTGGGCAGCCCACCGAGCACGAGGCGCCGCATTGAAGGAGGTGGCATTCGCCACTACTGACGTTACTCACCCTCTCTCAGGTGTCAACGGCACCTGACACGACTCTCGGGTGCGCTCGTTTCGGCCCAATTCGTCTGATAGATGGGTCCTTCCCGCGGTGTTGCGAGGCGATAGAGGAGGCTCAGCCGATCGGGTCTCACCGAAAAGTCGGGTCGCGTCGGTGCGAACACCCAGTGCGCGGCATGGGGCCGAAGGTAGTGGCTTTCGCAGCCGTGACGGTTCTCCGCTCGATTCGTGGAAGAGGGCGACAGCGACCGACAGCTATGCGGGTCGTGAAACGCCGCGTCAGAGTGATGTCGGGTACGTTGCGGGGCGTTCTCCGTCGACCCAGGTGCTCGTGTACTCGATGGGTTCGAGTGCGCGGGTGGTATCGATGTGGATGACGGCGTCGAACTGGTCCGAGAGCCGCGCGTGGAAGTAGTGGCTGTATCGTTCGGTCTCGGGCGAATAGATGACGCCGATCGCTCTCTCGAGCCGTGCGGTCCGAAGTGCGTCGGCCACAGCTTTGTCGCTCGCGGTGCGGACGAGAAACGACTCCTTGTCGATCTCATGGAAGAGTTCCTCGACGCTGCCGGCGAGTGCGGGACGGACGATCTTGCGTTCGGCGATGCCTCCCCATTCGCTGGCGGCGGTGACGGTTCCGTGGTGCGTGGTGAACCCGATGAGTCGACACTGGTCCTGATGTCGCTGACGGACCAGATGTCCGAGTGTGAGTTCGCCGTGGGCGCCGGCTTCGGTGGCGTGCGCGTCACCGACGTGGGAGTTGTGGGCCCACACGACCACGCGTGCCGAGGTGTCGTCGTGGCGTTCGAGGTGGGCGATCAGGGCGTCGAGGGTATCGGCCATATGAAGATCGCGGAGGTTCCAGGACGATACGTGCCCATGGAACATCGTCCGATAGTATTCCTCCGCGTTGCGGACGCTCCAAGCGTTGCGCTCGGCGTAGAACTGCTCGTTCTCGGCGGTGATTCCGTCGGCTCGGATGTAGTCGATGGCGTGGCGTTGCAGCTCACGCAGCTGGTCGACTACCTCAGTTTCGCAGGACTCCCCGGCGCCGAAGGCGGCGGCGTACCCGTAAGCCTGACCGTCACTACGCGGGACCTGGTCGAAGCAGGCGTACCGTTGACGTGCCCGGTCGGCGGCCTGTGGGTCGATGAGATCCAGGTAGTCGATGACTTCGTGCATCGATTGGTGCAGGCTGTAGAGGTCGAGTCCGTAGAATCCGGCTGGGGAACCACCGTCGGCGGCGCTGTCGGCGTTGTGTTTTCTGAGCCAGGACGCGAAGTCGAGCATGACCGTGTTGCGCCACATCCAGGCTGGGAAACGCACGAATCCTCGGAGCGACTCCTCTGCCGAGGTGTCCGAACCCTGGTGATGGACGTACCGGTTGACGCGGTAGGCGTCAGGCCAGTCCGCCTCTGCCGCTACCGCCGTGAAGCCCATATCCCTGATGAGGGTGCGGGTGATCTCCGCACGCGCAGCATAGAACTCGTGTGATCCATGGGAGCTCTCGCCGATCAAGACGATCCGCGCGTCGCCGACGAGATCCTGAAGATCGTCGCGGTCGGGAACTCCTGCAGGGGCGTTTCTGCTGGCGAGGCTGACGACTTCGGTCGTGGAAGTGAATCGGCGTTCCCGCATGGTCGGCGCACCGCGACCGACGGTCGATGTGCGTAGCAGAGTGCGCACTTCGGCGTCCGTAACCTGGCGGAAGTCCCAGAACGACTCCCCGACGGCTCGGAACGGGAACGGCATGGTGGCGCAGACGACATCGTCGACCATCGTTTGGAGTTCGCGGCAGGTCGATTCGGGCGCTGCCGGAACGGCAACGACGATCTGTGCCGGATCCTGCTCCCGCAAGGCGTCGACAGCTGCGAACATGCTGGCTCCGGTGGCGAGGCCGTCGTCGACGATGATCACGGTCTTCCCGGTGACGTCGATCGGCGCTTTGCCGCCACGGTAGGCCGCTTCCCGGCGTATGAGCTCTCGTGCTTCACGTTCGACGACGTCGTGCAGATTCTCGGGACTGATGTCGAGATCACGCAAGATGTCGTCGTTGAGGACGATCGACCCGCCACTGGCGAGGGCACCCATGGCGAACTCCTCGTGGCCGGGGACTCCGAGCTTGCGCACCACGAAGGTATCCAGGGGGACACTCAGCGCGGTTGCGACCTCCCACGCGACAGGGACACCTCCGCGGGCGAGGCCGAGCACCACGACATCATCGTTACCCCGGTAAGCCGCCAGCAGCTCTCCGAGGACCTGTCCGGCATCTCTCCGGTCTTGGAAGATGCGGCCGGGCTCGGCCGGCCGAATCTCTGTAGCGCCACTGCTGCTCATGGAGTCGACAACCTTTGCTGTTCACCCGGGTGTCACCTATCCGGGAAGGTGTTCCGCTGCCTTGTCTCGCACAGATGCCCACATGGGCAGGGGGCAGCACGTGTCTGCACGCACACCTACGTTGCCCTGTCTCGGGGTCAGCTCAGTGACCATCCGGTTCTCCGATCCCGGCGGTCCCATTCGCGCTGCCACTGGCGCAGACGGTGTCTGTCGGCCTGCCAATGAAGTGCGAGGATGACGAGTACGCACCCCACCGATCCCAGGGCCCAGACCCCGACCGCAACGCCCACTGCTGCGACGGCGTTGTCCGCACCTGAACGCGGGGCTCCCACGTTGGCGCCGGAGGGATCGATCCAGATAGGCACGGTTTGCCCCGCCTTCGCGCCCGCGTCGACAGTGACCAAGCCGGTGTGCGCGACGCCGTTCATCGACCACCTGGCATGCGCGTGCGCGACAAGGTAACTACTCGAACCTGCGGGCGAGACCAACGGCTGAGGCGCGTCGTCGGTGAGTACGGCAGAGACTTCATGGTTGCGCTCGCGGGCGCCGGTTGTGCCGCTGAGGCGGGCGTAGGTGTTCGTGCCCACCGCACCGGCCACGGGGATCAACAACGCCAGCAAGACTGCGATGACGAGGATCGAGAGAGTCTCGAGTCGATCACTGCCACGCAGGAGAGGGTTACTGCTCCACGGCCTCAGCCGCCACCAGCGGGCGGCAGCGAAGTTGATGTCCGTCATCCCGTCTCCCGGAACGAGTCGATGCACCACAATTGTCTCGCGCACCGACCCGACCAAATAGGGGAATAGGTCCCGTCCTCAGCCTTCGCGTTCTTCGTTCGGACGGAGACGGGGCGGCGGGAAAGGCGATGAGTTTACTTCGTGGCGCTGGAGATCGAGGTCGAAATGCGCGACGGTGCCGTCCAGACGAAGTGCGTGCGACCATCCCAGTTCGGCGATCACCGCAAGCATGAGCGTGTTCTCGGCGAGAATTTCTGCCGTCAGATGATCGACACCACGCTCGAATGCGGCTGCGCTCAGACACATGAGCAGCACGGTGCCGATGCCGTGGCGCTGCTCGTTCTCGTCGACGACGAGAGCAAACTCCGCAGTCGAGTGCCCCCGACCGGTGTCGACGATGACATAGTTGGCTACGCCGATCAGCGCGCCGTCATCGAACGCTCCAAGCGCATAGTGCTCGAAATCCTGTCGACAGATCATTGCCGCCAAAGTGTCGAGCCGGTTCGGTCGCGGCCCACAGAAGCGGAGATGGGCATCGGAGTCCGATAACTGCTCATGTAGCAAACGCACCGCATCGCAGTCGCCGGGTCCGAGATCCCGCACCACGATCCCTCCCGGTGCCTCGCTAGGAGAGGACTCAGCCGCAGGATCGGGGCGCCCCGAGGCCTCGGGAACCTCGTCCATGAGTGCGACCTCCCTACCTTCACCGCTTTCGCGATGGTTGGAGCAACTGCGCGTCCTCAGCGGCGGGCTTCACGTAGCGACTGGTCGGCGGCACGTCTCGAATCTGCGCCCGTCCGGCAACACCACAGATCGATCAGAAGCCGTCGTGCCGTAATTCTCATCGTGCGCCATCCACTCTCCCTGTGTCCAACTCTGCGCATTTCACGCGGAAGAGCACGTTTTCTCCGCCATGATGCACATGGCCTGCACACCTCCGAACGGTGACGCCATGGTCCGCTACGTGCAGGACGCGCAGGTCACGTGATCGTCCCGTGGCCTGCCCGCAACGTCGTCGACGCTCCCGGCGCGGAACACAGTGATGCCCTTGGCGCCCGCGCGCCAGGCGGCGAGGAACACCTCCGATACCAGCTGCACGGATGCCGACTCCGGCAGGAGGACCGTCTTGGACACAGCGGCGTCCACATGTCTCTGCACCGCGGTCTGCATCCGGATGTGCCACTCCGGAGCGATCTCGACGGCGGTGGGGAATGCGGCTCGGAGTTCTTCGGGCACGCAAGGGTTCGATCGCACTGTCCCGGTCTCGAGCACCGCGGCGATGACTGCGTCGCTGTAGCACCCGCGGTCGCGGCAGGCCGTGGTGAAAGCGCGCTCGACTTCGACCACCTCGTGCCCGAGGATCTGCCGTCGTCCACCGATCGCGGTGTACGGTTCGATGCCGGCGCTCGTCCCCGCGAGCAACGAGATGCTCCCGGTGGGGGCGACGGAGGTGACTTGGAGGTTTCGCCGTGCCCGGGCGCCGGCGTCGGGCACTTCCGAGGCGGCGGGGTAGGTGCCGCGCGTGGCGGCCAGTTCGGTGGAGGCATCGTGTGCCGTCTTACTGATGTGCTGGGCGAGATCTTCTGCGAGGTGCACAGCGTCGGCGCTGTCGTACGGAATTCCCAGTACTGCAAGCAATTCGGCGAGGCCCATGAAGCCGAGGCCGATCTTTCGGGTACGTCTGGCGGCGCGGTCCAGCTCGTCGAACGGGTAACGGCTCACATCCACGACGTCGTCGAGGAACCGGACACCGATCCGGACAGTGTCGGTCAGGCGCCCCCAGTCGACGGCCCGGCCGCGCACGCACGCAGCGAGATTCACCGACCCCAGGTTGCAGGACTCGTAAGGGAGTAGGGGCACCTCACCGCACGGGTTGGTCGCTTCGATGCGATCGGGCAGTGGGTGGGCCCGATTGATGCTGTCGAGGAACAGAAGTCCGGGATCGCCGCAGCGGTGTGCGGCCGCGCAGATTGCATCGAACACCTCGGACGCCGAGATCCGGCCGACCGTTGCGCCGGTCCGCGGGTTGATCAGGGGTTGGGGGCCGCCGGACTCGACGGCCTGCAGGAACGAGTCGGGCGCCGCGACCGACAGTGCGAAATGGGGCAGCGCGCCAGGCGTCGAGGCCTTGGACGCGCTGAACTCGAGGATGTCGGGGTGCGATACGTCGAGCGCGCCCATGCAGGCGCCCCGGCGACGGCCGCTTCGCTCGACGACGTCGACCGCGGTGTCGAACAGACGCAGGAAGGACAGGGGCCCACCGGCAGTACCTCCGGTGCTGTCCACACGGTCGCCGGCCGGCCGCAGATGCCCGAACGTGAATCCCGTACCGGCGCCGGCCTGGTGCAGTAGTGCCGTCTGCTTCAGCGTCGTGAAGATCGACGACAGCGAATCCTCCAGTGGAAGCACGAAACAGCCCGAGAGGACGCCGAGGCGGGTGCCGGCGTTCATCAACGTCGGTGAGTTCGGCAGGAACGCCAGGTGCCGCATGACCGCCGAGAACTGCCGCGCCCAGCGCTCCGTCGAGCCCGGTTCGTACCGGTCCTCGGCACGCGCGACGAAGGTCGCGACTGCATCGAACAGGTCCGCGGCCGTACCGGCGACATGGCCACCGGCGTCGCGACGCAGGTACCGTTCTTCGAGCATCGCCTGTGCGGACGCGGTGAGCTCGGGGACAGCGTCCATCGTCGGACTCATCCCGTACCGGCCGGTGGTCGACCGATCGGAAGTCCGAGCGATGTCCTCTCGCAGACCCGTCGTAGATCGGTTGCAGTGACGATGCCCACCAAGTGACCGTCGGCATCGACGACTGTGATCAGGTCCAGCCCTGGTCGGAGGACGGCGGTCGCCAACACGTTCTCCACGCGGGCGTCGGGATGGACGCGCGCTCCGTCGGCGAGCGGCCGAGCGAGTCCGGCCACCGCACCGGACCGGTCGCGGGCGCGCGTGAGGTCCTGCAGAGAGAGGACGCCCACCGGACGACCGAAACGGTCGACGACTGGGAAAGTGTGGTGGCGCAGGCCGGGCAGAACGTCGGCGACGAACGCATGTATGCCGTCGTCGGCGTGGACGACAACCGGGGACGGGGTCATGATCTGCCCGATCTGTAAGTCGCCCAACTGATGTCGCATCGAGGCGCTCATCAGTTCGACGTTTGCTGCACTGCGCAGGAACCAACCGAGCAGCATCAACCACAGACCGCCGATGCCGTGGGCATACAGCGCCTGGAACGCGCCGAGGACGATCAGAGCCAGCCCGAGCGCACGTCCGCTACGGGCGGCGCCGACTGTCGCCGAGAGACGGTCACCGCTGCGCCGCCACAGGATCGCGTGCAAAACTCGGCCCCCGTCGAGAGGCGCGCCCGGAAGCAGATTGAACACGGCCAGAATGACGTTCGTGATTCCGAGCCAGGCCAGCGATGCCGTGACCACGGGGTCGACGGCGTCGCGGAGAACGATTGTGAGCCCTATCGACACGATTCCGATGGCGAGGCTGGTCAGCGGACCGGCCAGGGTGATCCTGAGTTCGGTCCGAGGATCCGCGGGTTCGCCTCGAAGCTCCGACATGCCGCCGAGGAGCCACAGCGTGATCCGTCGGACTGGTACGCCGTGCTGAACCGCGACAACCGAGTGCGCCAACTCGTGCGCCGCCAGCGATGCCACGAACACCACGGCTGCCGCGGCACCGACGGACCAGTACAACGCCGTCGACCGGCCCGCATACTCGGCCGGCAGGATCGACCCGGCCAGCAGGACGGTGATCAATCCCAAGGTCACCAATAGCGACCAGTGGAGGTACAGCCGGACCCTGAACACCCTGCCGATCGGTATCGACCACTTCAGCATCGGCCACCTCGCCCCGCGCGTTTGCTGTCCCCCGTATTCCACAGCTTTCAGCGGCAGTGCGCGAGAGTCGTTGGTCATCTGGTGCTCCGGCAGGCAGTGCCTACTGACGTGACCGGAGCGCGGACGAGGTATTGCCGGCGGATCGGCACGGCAGCCCGAGAACTCAGGACGGCGGTCCCTGGTTTCCGGGACGCCGGGCGAGTGAGCGTGGACGGCGAACACGGCGATCGTGTTCCGGCAGACGCCCGCCACCCGGTCGGCGCAGCCGCGACCGAAGGAAGTACCCGTGAGTGCAATCGAGGTGTCCCCGAACGAGGCGGTGGAGACGGTATCGGGCCGTCGTTCCCGCGCGTGGGCGTACTGCGGCGTCGTCGCCGGCGTTGCCGGTGTTGTCGGCATCCAGGCGAGCGGCATGATCGACGCCGCGTACACCGAGAACATCGCCGGCAACGCCGGCGCGATCGCGCACCGACTGGCCGACCAGCGGACCGCGATCGTCGTCATGCATACCTCGCTGATGATCGCCTGCCTGCTGATGCTCGTCTTCGCGGCCGGGACGGCCCGCCGACTCGCCGACCGCCTGCCCGAGGGCACGCTGCTGCCCGCGGTGGCCGCCGGTGGCATGGTCGTCACCAGCGCCGCGTGCCTGCTCGGCACCGGATTCACCACCGAGCTGCTGTTCGGGCTCGGCCACCTGGACGAACTCGTGCCCGAGTACGCGGTGGTGGGTGCGCACTGGATGGGGACCATCCCGTGGCTGTGGGCGGGCGTCGGCGTGAGCGCGCTGGCGGTGGCATCGGCGCTGCTGCGGCACGGCGCGGGCCCACGCTGGATCGGCTGGGTCTCGGTGGTTCTCGGCGGGCTGACGGCGCTGTTCGGGGTCTCCCCGTTGCAGTACATGGCGGGATTCACCGGACCGGTGTGGGTGTTGGTGGCCGCCGCCGGTTTCGCGTTCGGTGACCGGGTACGCCCGTAGCCGTTCATACTGCTGAGGCGGCGGACCGAGCGGCGGAGGGGACATGACAGAGCGAAGCACGGGGGGTGCCCCGATCGCCGCAGCGGCGGTGGCGGTGACGTGTTGGACGATCGTGGTTCTCGCCCTCGTCGTGTTCTTCGCGGCCGCACCGTCGATCGACGAGAACCAGCTGTTCTTTCTCGTCGACGTCGTCGGCGGCGCGGTGTACGGCACGGTGGCGGGGGTCGTGCTGGCGCGGCGGATCCACCCGGTGCCGATCATTCTGGGGGTCGCGGCGATCGGGATCGCGCTCGCGGCGTTCGGCTACGCCTGGTCGCAGTGGGCGGAGATCCATCCGGGGCTGCCGTGGGTGGACGTGATCTCGCCGCTGCAGAACACGGCGTGGATTCCGGGCACGTTGGCGCTGTTCCTCGTCATTCCGTGGCTCGTGCGGGACCATCGGCTCGACGCCGTCGGCCGCGTCGGTGTGGTCGCGGGCACCGCGGTCACGGCGGGGTACTTCTGGGCCCGGACGTTCACCGACGTGCCCGAGGCGTCCCTGCTCGCACCGGTCGTGGTCGTGGGGTTCGCGGCCGCGGCGGACGCGGCCCGGCGGTGGCGCCGCGGACCGGTCGACGAACGGGTCGGGCTCGGGTGGCTCGCCCTGGGGACGGCGCTGATGGCGTTGTCGTTCGTGCCGCTGATGATGCCGCCGGCGTGGCCGGGCCTGTGGATGTTCACGCCGGTGATGCATCTGGTGGTGCAGCCGTTCTTCCTCGCGGCCATCTTCGTGTCGATTCTGCGGCAACGCATGTGGGGGCTGGACCTGGTGGTGAGTCGGGCGGTGGTGGCCGGCAGCCTGACGGCACTGCTGATCGCGCTGTACGCGGCGGTCGCGACGATCCTGGCCAAGCTGCTGCCGGCCGGCGCCTCGACCGGCGCCCAGGTGGTCGCCGCGGCCGTCGTCGCGGTCGCGGTGCAGCCGGCGCGAATCTGGTTGCAGCGCAGGGTGCACCGCCTGATCTACGGCGTCGGCGCCGAGCCCGGCCGTGCGGTCCGGGAACTGGGCCGGCACTTCGGGAGCGCGGAGTCACCCGCTGAACTGCTCGACGGGCTCGCCGCCGGCGTGGGGCTCGGCCTGCGGCTCGAATCGGTGACGGTGCTCCGCGTCGACGGTGCGGTCGCCGCGAGCTGGGGCACCGCGACGGGGTCGGTCGAGTCCGTGGAGTTGGTGCACCGGGGTGCGCCGGTCGGACGCCTCGAGGTCACGGCACCGCCGGGGGAGTCGCTCGGGATCCGGTCCCGGAAGTCGTTGGGGGAGTTGGCCGCGGTGGTCACCGCCGGGCTGGTCGTGTTGCAGTCCTCGGAGGACCTCGCGGCCGCCCGGCAGCGGCTCGCCTCGGTGCGCGTCGAGGAACGCCGCGTGATCCGCCGCGAACTGCACGACGGCCTCGGGCCGTCGCTCGCGGGGATACGGTTGGGGCTGCAGGGCGTTCGGAACCTCCTGCCGGAGGATCCGGTGGCCGCGTCGGCGCTGCTCGACTCGCTGCAGGAACAACTCGACCATCAGGTCGACGGGGTCCGGTCGCTCTCCCGCAGCCTCTTCCCGCCGGTCCTCGACGAGTTGGGTCTGGCCGCGGCGTTCGACGAACTCGCCGCCGGACACGCCCGCAGCGGGTTCGTGCTCGACGTCGCGGCCGATGTCCCGCCCGAGCTGAGCCGACAGATCAGCGCCGCGGCGTATGGCATCGCGGTCGAAGCCGTCACCAACGCGCGCCGGCACAGCGGCGCGGCCGGCTGCCGGATCGAGGCGTCGTGCGACACGGATCCGGCGGGCGCGCCTGTGCTCACCGTCGTCGTCCGTGATCACGGGCGCGGGTTCCATCCCGGCGAATCCGTCGGCGTCGGGACGCGATCGATGCGCGAGCGCGCCGACGAACTCGGCGGCACCGTCGTCATCGAATCCGGTTGTCCCTCCGGCACGGTCGTCACGGCCCGGCTACCGTTGGCGGCATGGTGAACCGCATCGCCGTCGCCGTCGTCGACGACCATCCCGTGTTCCGGCTGGGGATGGTCGCGCTGCTGTCCACCCTCGACGGCTTCGACGTCGTCGCGCAGGCCAGTTCGGCGGCCGAGGCGCTCGAGGTCGTGACCGACGACGTCGACGTGGTGTTGATGGACCTCGAGCTGGGCGACGGTTCGGGGATCGATGCGACGGCGACGCTGTGCGCCCGGCACCCCGACATCCGGGTTCTGGTCGTGACGATGCACGAGGACGAGGACTCGCTGATCGCGTCCATTCGTGCCGGGGCGCGGGGCTACCTGGTCAAGGGCGCCGCTCCCGACGAGGTGGAGCGCGCGATCCGGGCCGTCGCGCACGGCGACATGATCGTCGGGGCCGCCGTGGCGGCCAAGGCGCTCACCGCAGTCTCCTCGCCGCGCCCGACCAGCGCGGTGTTCCCGGAACTGACCGACCGCGAGCGCGAGGTGCTCGACCTGATCGCGCGCGGGCACGACAATGCGACCATCTCGCGGCGACTCGTGCTGAGCCCCAAGACCGTTCGCAATCACGTGTCGAACGTGTTCGCCAAGCTGGGGCTGCCGGACCGGTCCGCGGCGATCGTGCGGGCGCGGGAGGCGGGGCTGGGCGTGTGACGGTCAGACGGCGGCCGTCGATGTCGTCGGCAGGAACGTGAAGCCGAAGCCGACATTCGTGGTGTTGGTCGGGTCCGGGCCGGCGCCCGGCGCGGTGACCCGGACCCGTGGGATGTCTCGCGGGGCGGGCGGCAGCGTCGGGCTGTCCTGCCAGTCCGGCTGGGCGGCCTGCAGTTCCAGCGCGATCTCGATGAGCGCGGCCTCGTCCCACGGGCGACCGCCGATCTGGACACCGAACGGCAGGCCCGTGGCGGCCGACCGGCCCGCGGGCGTGCAGATCACCGGCGCCCCGGTGAGATTGGCCCAGCCGACAGTTCCGGTCACGCCCTCGAACACCGAGACGCCCGCGATCTCGACTCGCTCGGACCCGTCGACCTTCGACCCGGGCACGAGGATCGCGTCGAGGGCGCCGTCGGCGAACATGCGGTTGTACTCGTGCTGGTAGATCAGCCGGTTGCGGGCGGCCGTCATGTAGTCGATCGACGGAACCGCGAGCGTCGCCAGGGCGCCGGTGACGAGCGCACCGTACTTGAGCCGGTAGGCGCCCAGCCGGTCCTGGAACTGACTGTGATAGCCGCCCACCTCCGCCATGTCGCCGGTCAGCAGGTTCGGTCGCGCGACCGGCAGCGCGACGTCGACGGTGATGCCGCCGAGACGTCGGACGAGGTCGAGATAGTTGTCGAACAGCACGCGGAGCGGGTGGGGCAGCGCGTCGACGCTCGCCCGCACCACGCCGAAACGCTTGCCGGACAGCGGTGTCGGACCGCCCTTGGCGGACAGCGGATAGCCGCCGTCCGGTACCGCGGGGCCGGTCGAGGTGGTCGGATCCTCCGGGTCCACGCCCGCCATGAAGCCGAGCAGCAGGGCCGCGTCGGCGACGCTGCGTCCCATAGGCCCGACGTGGTCGCGGGTCCACGTCAACGGGATGACCCCGCGCATGCTGCAGCGCCCGAACGTCGGCTTGATCGACGTGATGCCGCACGCACTGGCGGGCAACCTCAGTGAGCCGCCGGTGTCGGTTCCCGTCGCGAGCGGCGCGAATCGCGCCGCGAGGACGGCCGCGCTGCCGCCGGACGAGCCGCCGGGCGAGAACCGGGTGTTCCACGGGTTGCCCACCTGCTCGGTGGCGACGCCGAGCGCGAACTCGTCGGTGTGGGCGTGGCCGAGGAGCACCATGCCCGCGTCGCGCAACCGCCGCCACACGGTGGAGTCGCCGGCCGCGATGTTGCCGTCGAGGACCCGGCTCGACGCCGTCAGCGGCAGACCGGACACCGCGAACAGGTCCTTGAGTGCGAGCGGGATCCCGCACACCAGCGGGGCGGGCCCGTCGGCGGCGCGGCCCTTCCCGGACAGTCGCTGCGCCGCCGCGTCGGCGGCCTCGTAGGCCATCTCCGGGTAGATCCGGACCCACCCGCCGATCTCGCCGTCGAACCCGGTGCTGCGCGCGATGCAGGCGTCGAGCAGTTCGCGCGGGTGCAGGGCACCGGACTGCAGCAGGCTCGCGGCTTCCACCGCGCACAGTAGGGCGGGGTCGGTGACGGTGATCGAGTCGGGCGCGGGCAGGTTGGGTGGAGCGCTCGTGCGGCGGGGCCGGGCTCCGGCGGAGCTGGTGGTCGCGAGGGTTGCCGCTCCGGCGGCGCCGAGTGCAGCGGCGCCCAGAAATCCTCGACGTGTCACACCGAGCCTGCGCTCGCTCCCCGTGTCGCTCATCGAGTTCGATCCTCCCAGTCGCTTCCCCACCGAGGGGTATCGGCTCGGTGTGACCGGACGTTTCGGACAGGGGGTGTCGGGGGAACCGGTGATCGCCTCGGTCACACAGCGGGATCGCTTCGGTCCTTTCCGTCAACTGAAACACGTTCTAAGGTGGGTCGGGCCGAGGTCTGTGCCGGTACGGGTAGCTGTAGCGGCACGCAGACGAGAACAGGAAGGAACACCGTGACCACAGAGGCGTTCATTTATGAAGCCATCCGAACCCCGCGCGGACGGGGCAAGGCCTCCGGATCGCTGCACTCGGTCAAGCCGATCGACCTGGTCACCGGGCTGATCGGGGAGCTGCGCACCCGGTTCCCGAATCTCGACGAGGACCGCATCTCCGACATGATCCTCGGTGTCGTCTCGCCGCTCGGTGACCAGGGCGCCGACATCGCGCGCACCGCGGTCACGGTCGCCGGCCTGCCCGACACCGTCGGCGGCGTGCAGATCAACCGCTTCTGCGCCTCCGGCCTCGAGGCCGTGAACATGGCCGCGCAGAAGGTCCGGTCCGGCTGGGACGAGCTGGTCATCGCCGGCGGAGTCGAGTCGATGTCGCGCGTGAAGATGGGCTCGGACGGCGGACCCTGGATGCTGGACCCCGCCACCAACTTCGACACCTATCTGGTGCCGCAGGGCATCGGCGCCGACCTCATCGCCACCATGGAGGGCTTCACCCGCGAGGACGTCGACGCCTACGCGGTGCGCTCGCAGGACCTCGCCGCCAAGGCGTGGGCGGGCGGCTACTTCGCCAAGTCCGTCGTCCCGGTCAAGGACATCAACGGCATCACCGTCCTCGACAACGACGAGCACATGCGTCCCGGCACCACGGTGGAGACCCTGGCGGCTCTGTCTCCGTCGTTCGCCGGCATCGGTGAGATGGGTGGCTTCAACGCCGTCGCGTTGCAGAAGTACCACATGGTCGAAAAGATCAACCACGTCCACCACGGCGGCAACAGCTCCGGCATCGTCGACGGCGCCGCGCTGGTGCTCATCGGCAGCGAAGGCGCAGGGCAGGCGATGGGCCTGACCCCGCGCGCCCGCGTCGTCGCCACCGCCACCTCCGGCGCGGACTCGACCATCATGCTCACCGGCCCCACGCCCGCCGCGCACAAGGTGCTCGCGCAGGCCGGCCTGACCGTCGACGACATCGACCTGTTCGAGATCAACGAGGCGTTCGCGTCCGTCGCGATGAAGTTCCAGAAGGACCTGAAGATCCCGGACGAGAAGCTCAACGTCAATGGCGGCGCCATCGCCATGGGCCACCCGCTCGGCGCGACCGGCGCGATGATCACCGGCACCATGGTCGACGAGCTCGAGCGTCGCGGCGCCAAGCGTGCCCTGGTGACCCTCTGCATCGGCGGCGGCATGGGCGTAGCAACCATCATCGAGCGCGTCTGACGCTCACGAATCAATCAGGAGAGACGAAACAGTGAGCGATCAGAACATCATCGGCTGGGAGCAGGACGCCGACGGCATCGTCGTGCTCACCATCGACGACCCGAACCAGGGCGCGAACACCATGAACGACCGGTACATCTCCTCGATGCGGGAGACCGTCGACCGGCTGTACGCGGAGAAGGATGCCATCACCGGTGTCGTGCTCACCTCCGGCAAGAAGACCTTCTTCGCCGGCGGTGATCTGAAGAACATGATCAAGGCGGGTCCCGAGGACGCCGAGCACATCTACAACCACAGCCTCAACCTCAAGGCCGACCTGCGCCGCCTCGAGACCCTCGGCAAGCCGGTTGTCACCTGCATCAACGGCGCCGCGCTCGGCGGCGGCCTGGAGATCGCGCTGGCCACCCACCACCGCATCGCCGCGGACGTCAAGGGCGTCAAGATCGGCCTGCCCGAGGTCACCCTGGGCTTGCTGCCCGGCGGCGGCGGCGTCGTCCGCATGGTCCGCAAGTTCGGCATCATGACGGCCCTGACCCAGCACCTGATGCAGGGGCAGCAGCGCGGGCCGCAGCAGGCCCTCGAGGCCGGCGTCATCGACGAGGTCGTGTCCTCGGTCGACGAGCTGGTCCCGGCCGCCAAGGCGTGGATCAAGGCCAACCCCGAGTCCGGCGTGCAGCCGTGGGACGTCAAGGGTTACAAGGTCCCCGGCGGCACCCCGGCCACCCCGGCGTTCGCGGCGAACCTGCCCGCGATCCCGGCGAATGTGCGCAAGCAGATCAAGGGCGCGCCGATGCCGGCGCCGCGCGCGATCCTCGCCGCCGCCGTCGAGGGCAGCCAGGTCGACATCGACAACGCCCTGAAGATCGAGTCCCGCTACTTCACCTCGCTGGTCACCGGCCGTGTCGCGAAGAACATGATCCAGGCGTTCTTCTTCGACATGCAGGCCATCGGCTCGGGTGCGTCGCGTCCCAAGGACATCCCCAAGCGCGAGATCAAGAAGGTGGGCGTCCTCGGCGCCGGCATGATGGGCGCCGGCATCGCCTACGTGTGCGCCAAGGCCGGAATCCCGGTGGTGCTCAAGGACGTCACGATCGAGGCGGCCGAGAAGGGCAAGGGGTACGCCGAGAAGCTTGAGGCCAAGGCGCTCTCGCGGGGCAAGACCACCGAGGAGAAGTCGCAGGCGCTGCTGTCGCTGATCACGCCGACCGCGGACCCGGCCGACTTCGCCGGTGTCGACTTCGTGGTCGAGGCCGTGTTCGAGTCGCCCGACCTGAAGAAGAAGGTGTTCCAGGAGATCGAGGACATCGTCGAGCCCGACGCCCTGCTCGGCTCGAACACCTCGACGCTGCCGATCACCGACCTCGCGACCGGCGTCAAGCGGGCCGAGGACTTCATCGGCATCCACTTCTTCTCGCCGGTCGACAAGATGCCGCTGGTGGAGATCATCCGCGGTGAGAAGACCTCGGACGAGACGCTGGCGCGCGTGTTCGACTTCGTGCAGGCGATCCGCAAGACCCCGATCGTCGTCAACGACTCGCGCGGCTTCTTCACCTCGCGCGTCATCGGCACGTTCGTCAACGAGGCCATCGGCATGGTCGCCGAGGGCATCGAGCCCGCCACGATCGAGCAGGCGGGCATGCAGGCCGGCTACCCGGCCGCGCCGCTGCAGCTGTCGGACGAGCTGAATCTGACCCTCATGCAGAAGATCCGCGCCGAGTCGAAGGCCGCCGCGCTCGCCGAGGGCAAGGAACTCCCGGCCGACCCGGCCGGCGACGTCATCAACTACCTCGTCGAGGGCAACGACCGCAAGGGCCGCCTCGGCGGTGCGGGCTTCTACGACTACGCCGACGGCAAGCGCGTCGGCCTCTGGCAGGGCCTGCGGGACCACTTCAACTCCGGCTCGAACCAGGCCCCGATCCAGGACCTGATCGACCGCATGCTGTTCATCGAGGCCATCGAGACGCAGAAGTGCTTCGACGAGGGCGTCATCACGTCCACCGCCGACGCCAACATCGGCTCGATCATGGGCATCGGGTACCCGGCCTGGACCGGTGGCGTCAGCCAGTTCGTCGCCGGTTACCCGGGCGGCACGGCCGGCTTCGTCGCGCGCGCGGAGGAGCTGGCCGCGAAATACGGCGAGCGCTTCACCCCGCCGGCGTCGCTGAAGGGCTGATCTCGGCTGTAAATCCGCCCCGGGTGCCATGTCGGCGCCCGGGGCGGTTCGCATTTGTGAAGGATTCCTCTCGGGATCCGAGAGGAATCCTTCAGGATCAGCTTGCGCCGGGGTCGGATGCGGCGAGCACCGTTCCCGATCCGGTCCGCGCATCGACAACTCGAAGACTCGAGGTAGCGTCCAACCTGTGGTTTTCCGCGAGGCGGGAAAGACCCTGGGCCGACGCCCCGGGCATCGTTAGGTTCTCCCCAGTGTGGTCCGGGACACAGGGTCGCGGACTTCCGAGCGAACGGAGAATCACCATGCTGGCGTTGAGTTTCCCCGAGGGAGCGGCCCTGATCTTCGGTGGTAGCGGCGGCATCGGCCGCGGTGTCGCTCGCGAGTTCGCGCGGGCCGGAACGGCTGTCGCGGTCTGCTACAACTCCAAGCGCGACGTCGCCGAGGAGACCGTCGCCGAGCTGCAGGCTCTCGGGGTCAAGGCCAGTGCGCACCAGGTCGACGTCCGCGACGAGGACGCCGTCACACGCGTGCTCGACGACGTCGTCGCCGAGCATTCCAGGATCCACACTCTCGTGTGGGGCGCCGGTCCGGTGGTCGACCAGATCACCGTCGCCGAGACAACGCCGGCGCAGTACCGGCGGTCCGTCGAGATCGAGACGCTCGGGATGTACACCGCCGTCCACGCCGTGCTGCCGCACTTCCGCCAGTGTGGCGGGGGCTCGATCGTCCATCTCGGTTCGGCCGGTGACCACTGGTTCCCGACGCTCGACGGGCTCTCGGTGATCCCGAAGGCCGCCAACGAGGCCTTGGTCCGCGGCGTCGCGAAGGAGGAGGGCGCCAACAACATCCGCGCCAACTCGGTGCTGGTCGGCGTGATCGAGGCGGGCATGTTCCTCGAACTCCAGGCGCAGGGCGTGTTCGACGAGGAGTGGACGCGGGAGGTGCACAAGCTCGTTCCGCTGAAGCGTTGGGGCAAGCCCGCAGACATCGGGGCGGCAGCCGTCTTCCTCGCCTCGGATCAGGCCAACTATATTACGGGGCAGCAGATTTCGGTGTCAGGTGGTTTCGGTGTCTAACCTGGCGTAGTGAGAGGACGTGGCCGTGCCGCGAATAAGCGAAGATGCCCCGGCCACATCGATGCTGGACCGGATCGAGTTGGTACTCGAGGCGCTGGACGACAACGGATACCTGACGCTGAGTCAGACGACCCGACTCACGGGAATCCCCAGCTCCTCGGCGCACCGACTGCTCGAGAAGATGGTCTCGATGCGCTGGCTCAACCGGGTCGGTTCCCGCTACGAGCTGGGGGTGCGGCTGTTCGAGTTGGGGTCGCGGGCGATCCGGAACCACTGGTTCCACCGGGTTTCGCTGCCGATCATGCAGGAACTGCACCGGACGACCGGCGCGGTCGTCCACCTCGCGTTCCTCGACGGCGCCGACGGCATCTACTGGGAGAAGCTGTCGGGATCGTTCGGTGCCAACGTGCCGTCGCGGATCGGCGGACGCTACCCGGCGCACCGCTCCGCGGTCGGCAAGGCGTTGTTGACGCAGATTCCGTCCGAGGCGCTGGACGATCCGATGTTCGACCACGTCGAGACCGGAGTGGTCGGGGGACGTAAGGCGCTGCATGCGGAACTCGAGCGGGCCGCGTCCGAGGGCGTCACGTTCGACCGGGGCACGCTGTCGTCGTCGCTCGGCTGCGTGGGTGCACCGGTCTCCAAGGGGATTCCCAAGCCGGCCGCGATCTCGATCTGCGGTCCGGTCGATCGGGTGACGAAGGATCGACGCATGATCGAGGCCGTGCAGCGCGCGGCCGCCGCAATCGAGCGAGCGGCCCGCCAGGTCGACGCCGGCTCCCGCACCACGTGACAGGCGCTTCGCGCCTGTGCGCCTTTTCGGTGGGGCGAGTTCAATCGGTCGTTGCAACATCCCTGATCCTGGAGGGTGTTGCAGATGGTGTGGATCGGTCGGCCGCCGGCGCCGGCGCATGCTCGGCTGAAGTTCTGGCAGTGCCGTAGCGAGGGCGCGTCGACGGCAGCGGCCGCGGGTGCGGCATCGGTGGCGTATTCGACGGCGCAGCGGTGGCTGGTGGCGTCCGGTGGGGTTCGTCCCCGCCGGACGCCACCACCGTCGGGCCGGTACCTGTCCCTCGAGGATCGTGAGACGCTCTCCGAACTGCTGCAGGCCGGAAAGAAGCAACACGAGATCGCCGCGGCGTTGGGGCGGTCCCCGTCGACGATCAGCCGAGAGATCGCCCGGGGCACGAACAAGCGTGGCTACTACATCGCCTCCACAGCGCACCGGGCCGCCCAAGCGCGGGCGAAACGACCGAAACCAGCGAAGCTGAACTCGTGCGAGCGGCTGCGGACGTTCGTGCAGTCCCGGCTCGGGAAGAATCATTCTCCGGAGCAGATCTCACGCGCCTTGGTGCGTGAGTTCCCCGACGATCCGGAGATGCGTGTGTCCCACGAAACGATCTACCTCTCGCTCTATGTCCAGGCCCGCGGAGGACTCAAACGGGAACTGACACAGCATCTTCGGACCGGAAGGGTGTTGCGTCAGGGTAGCCGCAAGCCCGACGAGCGGCGGGGCCGGATCCCCGACATGATCAACATTTCCGAGCGTCCCGCCGAGGCCGGGGACCGGGCCGTGCCCGGCCACTGGGAGGGCGATCTGATCATGGGTGCCGGCAACCGGTCCGCGATCGGCACCCTGGTCGAACGTTCCACCCGGTTCGTGATGCTGCTGCACCTGCCCGACGGTCACTCCGCCGAACACGTCAACGTCGCGATGGCCGCCAAGATCCGGGAACTGCCCGCTGCACTGGCCCGCTCGATCACCTGGGACCAGGGCACCGAGATGACCCGGCACGCCCAGTTCACCGTCGACACCGGCGTCCAGGTCTACTTCTGCGACCCCCGCTCACCCTGGCAGCGCGGCTCGAACGAGAACACCAACGGACTGCTGCGCCAGTACTTCCCCAAGGGCACCGACCTGGCCGTTCACACCGCCGAGCGCCTGCAGTTCGTCGCCGACGAACTCAACGAACGGCCCCGCAAGACGCTCGACTGGCATACTCCAGCCGAGCGTCTCGACGAGGCCCTCGTTGCAACGACCGCATGAATCCGCCTGGTCCCAACTACCGAAAAGGCGCACAGGCAGCTTGCTGCCTAGCCCTTCCACCACGGGCGCAGCGGCACGTTCGCCTCGCCGTTCGGGCCGAGCTTGACGGCCAGCACCTGGTGCAGCTGGACGACGTTGCGCTCGAAGCCGAGCCGCGACCCGGCCATGTACAGGCCCCACACCTTCGCGGTGCCCTCGCCGACCTCGGCGACGCACGCGTCCCAGTTCTCGACCAGGTTGCGGCACCAGCCCGCGAGGGTGAGCGCGTAGTGCTCGCGCAGGTTCTCCTCGTGGCGCACCTCGAGGCCCACGTTCTGGATCTCGCTGATGATGCGGCCCGAGCCGGTGAGCTCGCCGTCCGGGAAGATGTACCGGTCGATGAAGTAGCCGGCCTTGGCGCCACCACGGTTGCCGGGGCGGGTGATGCAGTGGTTGAGCAGCCGGCCGCCCTCGCGCAGCTTGTCCTTCATGAACCCGAAGTACGCCGGGTAGTTGTGCACGCCGATGTGCTCGGTGAGCCCGATCGAGGAGATGGCGTCGAAGCCGGTCTCCGGCACGTCCCGGTAGTCGGAGAACCGCACCTCGGCCAGGTCGGACAGGCCCTCGTCGACGATCGTCTTCTGCGCCCATTCGGCCTGCTCGCGCGAGAGAGTGGCGCCGATGACCTTGACGCCGCGACGGGCGGCGTAGCGGACCATCCCGCCCCAGCCGCACCCGATGTCGAGCAGGCGGTCGCCTTCCTTCAGCCCGAGCTTGTCGAACACCAGGCGGTACTTGTTCTCCTGGGCGTCCTCGAGGCTCTGGTCCTCGGACTCGTACGCGGCGCACGTGTAGGTCATCGACGGGCCGAGTACATACTCGTAGAAGGTGTTCGAGACGTCGTAGTGGTGGTGGATCACCTCGGCGTCGCGGGTCTTGGAGTGGCGCAGACCCTCTGCGAACCGGCGCCAGCGGGGCAGGTGCTCCTGGGGCGGGGGAGCGATGGGGCGCAGGTTGTCCCAGCCGATGGAGCGCGTGATGGCCGCGAGTTCCTTCGCCGACGGGCGATGGAAGTGCAGGTCGGTCATCGCTTTCAGGATCGCGTACGGGTCGCCGGGGTGCACCCCGATGGCCTCGAGATCGCCCGAGACGTAGGCGCGGGCCATGCCGAGGTCGCCGGGGGCGGTGGCCAGGTAGGTGGTGCCGCGTGAGGAGCTCAGGTGCAGTCCGTACGGCGCGTTCTCCGGTCCGGTGGCGCTGCCGTCGTACGCGGTGAAGCGCAGCGGAATGTCGCCGTCGGAAACGGTTTCGACAATCTCGGCGAGGCTGAGCTTGGAGGCCGGGCTGGGGTTCTTCGTTCTGAGCGTCGTCACTTTCGTTGCACCGCCTTCGAATAGAGGTCCAGTAGTCGTGAATCGGGGTCGTAACGCTTCTTGATCTGTGGGTAGTGGTCACCGCCGTAGAGCAGCGCGAACTCGTCCTCGTCGTAGAACGATTCGGAGTACAGGGACTTGTGGCCGTCGAGTTCGCTGACCTTCTTCTCGATCAGGCGGTTCGCCGCGCCGACGGGCGCGCCCGGCTCGATCGGCACCGACGACCAGAATCCGACGTTGACGTAGGTGCGGCCGGGATCGAGCGGATACAGGGGCCACGGCCGCGGTGCGGCCTCGTGATTCGGCCGCGTCGCGTCCGCGGACGGGTGCGCGGGCTCGCGAAGACGCAACGGGCACAACCACAGCGGCTCGATCGGGATCTCGTCGAGGAACCACGTGAGGAAGTGTGCGCAGTTTTCGAGGGGGACCTCGATGTCCTGCACGACGCGCTCGCGCGGCGGCAGGCCCTTGCGGGCCTCGAGGCGGTCCCCGATGTCGTACTTCTGGTCGAGGCCGATGAGCTTCCAGTAGAAGCTGCTGCGGCGGTAGCGCTTCGGCCAGAATCGGCGGATCCTCGGGTTCTGCGTCCCGAACGCGCGCGAGCACCAGAACCAGTCGGTGTCCCAGCGCCACAGGTAGTCGTGGATCGTCAGCCGGTCCGTCTTGGGATGGTTCACGGACTCGTGCTGGATGGACCGGTAGTAGATGTCCATGTCGGTGTAGTCGCTGACCGGTCCGGGCTCGTCGGTCTGCACACCCAGGGTCAGGTACGCCTCGTCCGCCGTGAAGACCGTGCCGTCGAGGTAGTCGACGGCGATGCCGTCCCAGGTCCGCTCGGTGACGATGCGGTCCATCGTCGCCTCGAGTTCCTTCAGGTCGGTGAAGCGCACGTGCCGCAGGGCCACGTACTTCTTCACCGGCTCCAGCTCGATCCGGATGCGTGTCGAATAGCCCAGGGTGCCATACGAATTGGGGAAGGACCGAAACAGGTCCGAGTGCTCGCCGTCGGGGGTCGCGGTGACGATGTCGCCGCTGCCGGTGAGGATGTCGATCTCGAGCACGGATTCGTGCGGGAGCCCGTTGCGGAACGACGTGGACTCGATACCGAGTCCGGTGACCGCGCCGCCGAGGGTGATGGTCTTCAGCTGCGGCACCACCAGCGGGGCCAGCCCGTAGGGGAGCGTCGCGGCAACCAGGTTCTCGTACGTGCACATCCCCTGGACATCGGCGGTGCGGGCCTCGGGATCGACGGAGATGACGCCACCCAGTCCGGACACGTCGAGGCCTGGCGCGGTGCTCCTGGCACGCGCCCGGAACAGGTTGGACGTCTTCTTCGCCAGGCGCACGTTCGCATCGGGCGGGATCGCCCGGTAGCTGGACAGCAGGCGCTGGACCCCCGCACGATGCGCGGCAAGCCCGATTTCGCGGATACCACTCTTGGAGTTCCCCACACCCTGACGCTATCGCTAGTCCGAACGGTCGGCCATCGATATCCGGGTGAGTCGTTTTTCTGTAGCTATGCTAACGACTTGGTCGGCGGTGCCCTGCGGGCCGGCTCGATCGCGATCATTGCAGATAGGCGTGCAGGATGGGGGAGTACACCCGAGCAAGGAGGCCCCCAGTGGCACAGGTCAGCGCCAGCAGTTCCATCACCACGACGGCCGCTCCGGCGCGGGCGCTCGCAGCCCTGTCGGACTACGAGACCGTCCGCCCGCGGATCCTGCCGCAGCAGTACCGGGACTACCGCGTACTCGAGGGCGGCCAGGGCAACGGGACTGTCGCGCAGTGGACGCTGCAGGCCACCGAGAAGCGATCCCGCAACGTCGAGGCGACGGTGGCCGTCTCGGGCAACACCGTCACCGAGCGCGACGCGAACTCGTCCATGGTCACGACGTGGGAGGTCACTCCGTCGGGTACCGGCTCCACGATCACCACGACCACCGAGTGGAAGGGCGCCGGCGGCATCGGCGGTTTCTTCGAGCGCACCTTCGCCCCGATCGGACTGCGCAAGATCCAGGAGCAGACCCTCGCGAACCTGGCGCGCGAACTGGGCTGACGCCCCCGACGGACTACGCTGACGAAGCGACTTCAGAAAGGACCAGTCCAGTGCAACCAGGTGGACAGCCCGACATGCAGCAGCTCCTCGCGCAGGCGCAGCAGATGCAGCAGCAGTTGATGGCCGCGCAAGCGGAGATGGCCCAGGCCGAGGTGACCGGTCAGGCCGGCGGCGGTCTGGTGACCGCAACGGTCAAGGGCACCGGTGAGGTCGTCGGCATCGCGATCGACCCCAAGGTCGTCGACCCGGACGACATCGAAACGCTGCAGGACCTCGTGATCGGTGCGATCGCCGACGCGTCGAACAAGGCCCAGGAGCTCGCGGCGAGCAAGCTCGGCCCGCTGGCCGGCGGCCTGCCCGGGCTCCCCTTCTAAGAGGACCCCGCCTTGTACGAAGGTCCCGTCCAGGACTTGATCGACGAGCTGGGCAAGCTGCCCGGCATCGGCCCCAAGAGCGCCCAGCGCATCGCGTTCCACCTGTTGTCGGTCGAACCCCCGGAGATCGACCGGCTCCAGGCGGTGCTGCAGAAGGTGCGCGACGGCGTCCAGTTCTGCGTCGTGTGCGGCACGGTCTCCGAGGAGGAGAAGTGCCGCATCTGTGCCGATCCGCGCCGGGACCGGACCATGGTGTGCGTCGTCGAGGAGCCCAAGGACGTCCAGGCGATCGAGCGCACCCGCGAGTTCAAGGGGCGCTACCACGTGCTCGGCGGCGCACTCGATCCGCTGAGCGGTATCGGCCCGGACCAGTTGCGGATCCGGGAACTGTTGGCGCGCATCGGTAATCAGGAGGACGGCGTCGACGTCACCGAGGTGATCATCGCGACCGATCCCAACACCGAGGGCGAGGCCACCGCGACGTATCTGGTGCGGATGCTGCGCGACTTCCCGGGACTGACGGTGTCTCGACTGGCGTCGGGGCTGCCGATGGGCGGCGATCTGGAGTTCGCCGATGAACTCACCCTCGGCCGCGCCCTGTCGGGTCGACGCACGTTGTAGCCGAAGCCGGCTACCGCTCGTCCGGTGTGCCCCTGACCTGCTTGGTCTGGGGCACACCGTTTTCGGTGCCCTCGAGGGTCACCGTCTGCCGCAGCGAACGGATCAGGCTCGCCATCCCCGGGGCCTCGGCCGCGCCGGTGCGGACGATCCCGCTGACGGGCACGCGCAGCCGGTTGTTGATCTCGCGCATGACGCAGAGCCCGGTGCGCGGTGCCTCCGCGGCGGTGCTCGCGTAGAGCACCGTCCACGCACGCGGGTTGGTGATGACATCGAGGATTGCGGTGTGGTCGCGGGCGATCGGCGGGCCGAGTCGCAGGCGCCGGCCCACGTCGACGAAGGCGTGCTCCACGACGGTGTGGATCAGGACCTGACTCTGCCGCGGCGGAAGCAGCAGGGGGTACGGCGCGAGTTCGCTCAGTTCGACGGTGGAGAACGCCGACACCGGGTGCTGGTTGGACGTCGCGATCATCAGGTCCTCGACGCCGAGTTCGAGGGTCTCGAGCCCGGGCCGGTCCACCTCGCCGCGGATGAGCGCGATGTCGGCGTCCCCCGACGACACCGCCTCGATGCGGTCGGTGAAGTTCTTGATCACGAACTCGATGTCGAGGTCCGGGTGTTTCGCGCGGACGTGGGCGATCGCGGCCAGGCTCTGGGGCGCGAAGCTCATGCTGGCGGTGATCCGAATGCGGTCGCGAGGCTCCTTCGCGACGGCGAACGCCTTGGCCTCGAGGCTCAGCACCTCCTGCGCGATCGGGACCAGACGCGATCCGGCCGGCGTGACGCGGACGACCCGGGTGGAGCGTTCGAACAGCGAGGTGCCGAGCTCCTGCTCGAGCTTGGTGATCTGGTGGCTGATCGCGGACTGCGAGATGAAGCACCGTTTGGCGGCCTTGCTGAAGCTCAGCTCCTCGCTGACCGCGAGGAAGTACCGAAGCTGCCGGAAGTCCATGCCGACATCCTACTTATGAGCAATCGAGATAACTGTTTGTCGAATATCCCTGATAGCTGGCGTCAGGGTCGTTAGCGCTCCTACGGTGTCTCTCATACATCTCGACCAGGTCTCTCGAACATCTCGAGAAGGAGGCAAACCGTGAGCGAAACTGCAATCGACCGGACCGAAGTTGTGATCGTCGGGTCCGGATTCGGTGCCCTCGCCACGGCGAAGAAGCTGGCCAAGGCCGGCAAGCCGTTCGTCCTCATCTCGGAGACCACCGAGCACCTGTTCCAGCCGCTGCTGTACCAGGTTGCGACGGGTGTCCTCGCGGCCGGCGAGATCGCCCCGTCGGTGCGCGCGATCCTCGCGAAGTACCCCAACGCGGACGTGCGCCTCGGCCGGGTCGTCGACGTGCACCCCGAGGAGAAGGAACTCGTCTACGAGGCCGCCGGGGAGCGGCACACGCTCGGCTACGACTCGCTCGTCGCCGCCACCGGCGCGCGGCAGAGCTACTTCGGCCGCGACGAGTTCGCCAAGGTGACCTACGCGCTCAAGACCGTCGACGACGCCGAGCGCCTGCGCGCGCAGATCGTCCGGTGCTTCGAGGAGGCGCACACCACCACCGACCTCGAGCGTCGCAAGAACCTGCTCAGCTTCATCGTCATCGGTGCCGGCGCGACGGGCGTCGAGCTGGCCGGTCAGATCAAGGAGCTCGCGGGCCGCTACTTCGAGCAGTCGATCCGCGGCGTCACCGCCGACGACGTCACGGTGACCCTCGTCGAGGGTGCCGGCGTCGCGATGCCCGCATACGGCGGCAAGCTCAGCGAGTACACCAAGGAGTCGCTCGAGAAGTCGGGCGTCGAGGTGGTCCTGAACACGCTGGTGACCGACATCGACGAGCACGGTGCCACCCTCAAGGCGCACGGCAGCGAGACCGGTGAGCGTCGCACCGCCGAGACCATCATCTGGTCGGCGGGCGTGCAGGCCAACGACTTCGCGGCCGCGCTCGCCGAGCGCACCGGCTGCGAGACCGACCGTGCCGGTCGCCTGCTCGTCAACCCCGACCTCACCGTCGGCGGCCGCGCCGACATCTTCGCGGTCGGCGACATGACGTCGCTGAACAACCTGCCCGGCCAGTCGCCGGTCGCGATGCAGGGCGGACGCCACGTCGCGGCCACCATCCTCGGAAAGACCAAGCGCGGCACGCCGTTCAAGTTCCGCGACAAGGGCTCGATGGCGATCATCAACCGCTTCCGCGCCGTCACCAAGGTCAAGAGCATCGAGCTCACCGGCTTCGTCGCCTGGGTGCTGTGGCTCGCCGTGCACATGGTGTACCTCGTGGGCTTCCGCAACCGCTACGTCGCGGTGATGTCGTGGTTCGGTTCGTTCCTCGGCCACCGTCGCCCGCACTTCCACTACGCGCAGGAGGTCGGCCCGATCGAGGCGCCCGACGCCCGGATCCCCGAGGGCGAACCCGCCAAGGCGGCATAGCTCGGATCGAACGACGGAGGCGAAACAGCAAGTAATTCTTGCTGTTTCGCCTCCGTCGTTGTATGTGTCGGTCCGTCGTGTCCGGCTTGGCTCTACCCGTGGTGGTCAGATGACGGCGCCACCGTTGGGGCTGATGATCTGGCCGACGAGGTAGTGGTTGTCGCCGGCGAGGTAGACGGCGAGGGAGGCGTATTCCTCGGGCATGCCCAGGCGGCCGACGGGAATGATCTGGTAGAGGTTGCGCTTCTCGTCCTCGGTGGCCTTGTCGAGGTAGGCCTGGAAGGGCGGGGTGAGAACGCCGCCGCAGGCGATGGCGTTGACGTAGATCCCGGCACCGGCGACGTCGAGGGCGACGGTCTTCGTCAGGCTCGCGACGGCGGCCTTGGCGGCCGAGTAGCCGGGGCTGTGCGCGCTCGCGGTGGAGATGCCGGCGACCGACGCGATGTTGATGATCCGGCCGTAGCCCTGCGGCTCCATGAACTTCAATGCCTCACGGGTGCAGTAGAACACGCCGTGGACGTTGACGTCCCACCACTTGAGCCAGTCCTCGTCGGTCAGGCTGCTGGTGATGCCCATGGACTGACGCTCCATCGGGGTGGTGATGTAGGCGTAGTGCCGGCTGCGGCGGACTTCGTCCTCGGGAGCGTTCGGCACCCGGGCGGCGTTGTTGACCAGGATGTGGACGGTGCCGAACTGCTCGGCGGCGCGGGCGAACATGTCGACGACCTGGTCCTTGGACGAGACGTCGCAGCGCACGGCCAGGCTCTTGCGTCCCAGTGCCTCGATCTCGGCGGAGACCTCCGCGAGCTTGTCCTCCTGCAGGTCGCAGAGGACGAGGTCCGCGCCTTCCTGTGCCATCGCGAGGGCGATCGACCTGCCCAGGCCCTGTGCTGCGCCGGTGACGACGGCAACCTTGTCGAGTAGCTGCATGGCACGCTCCTAGTCGTTGGATATGCGAGATCCGCACCGGGACCGAACAGTTGGCGCTGATCGTGAGGGGGGCGTCCGTCTGGCACAGCTCTCGGCAACTGCGAAGCGGACGCGACAAGCGTTGGTGATGCGTGTCACGCTATACCGAACGCGTCACACCATCTTGACCCGGTGGGACAGATTCCTTGGCATTCTGAGTCGAATTGGGGAGATGGTGAGAGGACTGAGGGTCCGGATATCGGTTCTCAACGAGTACGTGGAACTGGCGCAGTCACTCGGGTCGGACCCGCATCCGATCATGCGGGAGGTCGGGCTCGATCCGGCGACCTTCGCGACCCGGGACGCGTGGATCGCCGCCCAATCCGTGAGCGACCTGCTCGAGCGCACGGCGACGGCGACGGCGTGCGACGACTTCGGCGTGCGGATGGCGGCGGATCGGAGGGTCTCCAACCTCGGGCCCGTGGGCATGGTCGCGCGGGAGGAACCGGACGTTCGCAGTGCGCTCGGGATCGTGCTCCGGCACATGAGGCTGTACAACGAGGCGATCCGGACGCGGCTGGTCGAGCTCAACGGGTTGGCCACTCTCCATGTCGAGGCGGCACCGGGGCTGGAACTGGGGCGTCAGTCGATCGAACTGACCGTCGCGTCGATCAGTCGGATCCTGGGCAGCTTCCTTCCGGACGGCTGGCGGCCGCTGTCCATCTGTTTCGTCCACGACGCGCCTGCCGAGCTCGACGTCCATCGCCGCGTGCTGGGCTCGGACGTCGCGTTCGGCCGCGACTTCAACGGCCTCGTCCTCTACTCGAGCGATCTCGACTCGGCGAACCCGCTGTCGGACCCCCTCCTGCGGCCGTACGCGCGGCAGTACCTCGATCTGCTCGCACCGCCGGAGGACACGTCGGTCGTCGGCCGGGTCCGGGACATGATCGAGGCGCTGCTCCCCGGCGGGAATTGCTCCGCGACGCGAATCGCCCGGAGCCTCGGCATGGACCGGCGCACGCTGCACCGGCACCTGGCCCAGTCGGACGAGACCTACACGTCGGTGGTGGACTCGGTCCGCGCCGATCTCGCGACGCGCTACATCGCCCGCGGCGGGCGGACCCTCACCGACATCGCCGGCGAGCTGGGGTTCTCCGACCTCAGCGCCTTCTCGCGGTGGTTCCGGCGCAGGTTCGGCCAGAGCCCGACTGCGTGGGCAGCGAACGAACGTGAACTCCGCTCGCGGTGACCGGGCGGGATCGCCGACGGCCGGGATGCCACGAACCCCGGTGCACATTCCGAGAGAACCGGGCTGTGCGCGAAGAAGTGTTCGCCGGCCAGCGATCTCACGGTCCTAGCGGCGTCTGGCCGAGCGGCACCCCGAGATCGCGCGGACGGTAGCCGACGGGGTAGCCGGGGTAGGTGCGGTTCTTCGGGTCGCCGGCTCCGGCGGACACCCGCCGTTTCGGGAGCAGGCGCACCAGGCCCGATCTCGCCCGCAGGCCGGCCTCCGCGACGGTCCGTACTCGCGCCGAGCCCTGCGGGAACCCGAACGCGGTGGACATGCGTTCGTCGATCAGCGCGTACACCGCGGTGGCGACCGGACGTTCGAGAATCGCGGGGTACCACGACTGGAACAGCCGCAGGGTGTAGGTGCCGATGCGGTGGTTGTCGTCGCTGTAGACGAAGTGCTCCCGCTCGTAGTCGGTCTTGAACCGGTGGAAATCCTGGAACGAGTCCGGAATGTCCTTGATGCCCATCCGGATTCCGACCTGGCGGTAGAAGTGGTACGAGGCCAGCCGTTCGTGGGGATGGAGGCGACGCCAGCCGTAGCGGTCGATCCAGTCGATCGGGTCGTACACGAAGGTCGACAGCACGTAGCGCATGTCGTCGTTCGCGATGGTGTACCGGCCGTGCATGCGGTTGATGTTGCGCAGCGACTCTCGCCCGCGCTCCGAGTCGTAGCCGTGCTCCACCAGCTCGCCCATCAGCAGCGCGGTGTCGTCGTACCGCTTCTGCGGTCGGTGCTCGAACTCGCCGGTGCGGGCGAGCAGCTCGGATATCGATGGCACACAGTAGGTTCGGAACAGGGCGAACTCGAGCGATCGCTGGTAGTCCCAGGGAAACTCGTAGCCGGCGGTGATGCGGAGGATGTCCTGGTGCCGGGACCGCGGGTCGAGGTTCTCGATCACCTTGACCCATCCCATCCGACCTCGGCCGGGGTGCGGATCGGGATCGGGGGCGGGGAAGCTGTGGACGCGTCGCGAACTGGTCAGCGTCACGGCGTCACCGACCGTGCCGGGCCTTGAGCATCCACGCCGAGATCTTCATGTCCCGGGCGGACCGCTCGAGGGTGAGCAGATTCAGTGGGGCCGAGAACTTCTGGACGGTGACCGCCTTGGGGTGACTGAACTCGCGGAGGCCGTCGGCGCCGTGGATGCGGCCGAATCCGGACTCGCCGATCCCGCCGAACGGGAGCGACGGGATCCCGGCGAAGCCGAGCACCGAGTTGACCGACACCATGCCGGCGCGCAGCCGGCCGGCGATGTCCCGGCCGCAGGAGCGGTTGCCGGTGAACACCGATGCTCCGAGTCCGTACGACGTCGCATTGGCCCGCTCGACGCCCTCCTCGACGTCGCGGACCTTGTTGACGACGACCGTCGGACCGAACGTCTCCTCGCACACCGCCGACGATTCCTCCGGAACGTCGGTGAGGATCACCGGGTCGACGAATCGATCGTGGACGGAGTCGATTCCGCCGATCACTGCGTGAGCACCCTTGCCGAGCGCATCGGCGATGTGGTTGCGGACAACGTCGACTTGCCGAGGGAGCGTCATCGGGCCGTAGGTGTCGTCGTCCGCCCCTCCCGGGGTGATGCGTTCGACCGCCGCGGTGAACTTGTCGAGGAACTGCTTGTACACCGGTGCGGCGACGTAGATGCGCTCGATACCGGCGCAGGTCTGCCCGGCGTTGCCGAACGCGCCGAACGCCGCGAACTCGACGGCCTTGTCGAGGTCGGCGTCCTCGGCGACCAGCATCGCGTCCTTGCCGCCGCACTCCGCGACGAGCGGGGTGAGGGTCTCGGCGCACACGGCCATTACCTTGCGTGCGGTGGATCCGGAACCGGTGAACGCGACCTTGTCCACGCCGGCCCGGCACAGGGCGGCGCCCGTCGGGCCGAGACCGGTGATCACCTGCAGCACAGGCTGGGTGGGCGCGAGTGAGTTCCACTTGGCCTCGAGCCACTTGCCGACGCCCGGGGTGAGTTCGCTGGGCTTGAAGACGATCGCGTTCCCGGCGGCGAGGGCGTACGAGATCGACCCCATCGGCGTGTACACCGGGTAGTTCCACGGGCCGATGACGCCGACGACACCGAACGGCTGGTAGCCGAGCGTGGCCGACTGGTTGGCGCTGACGAGCCCCGACGGCACCCGTCGGGGCTTGAGCACCTTCTTCGCGTTGCGGGCGGCCCAGTCGAGATGCTCGATGGCGAGCATCACCTCGAGCAGGGCGTCGTCGTGGGGCTTGCCGGTCTCGGCGGAGACGACGCGGGCGAGGTCGTCGGCGTCCGACGCGATGGCCTTCTTGAACTCGAGCAGCCAGTCGCGGCGACCGCGGAATCCCTGTGCGGCCCACCAGTTCGCTGCGCCGCGGGCTCGATCCACCGCGCCCGCGACGTCGGACTCGGTCATGGCGGGGTACTCGGCGAGAAGGGTCCCGGTCCGCGGATCCAGGCTCGCGAACGTCGAGGGGGAGTGATCGGGGGACGAGTCTGGGGCCGTGTCGCGCAGTTCTCGGGTCATGTCGAACTACCTCCGGATCTCCAGCGGGATCGCATCACATATATTTGATGTGATTTACTGTGGTGACGCTCACACTATTCGGCCCGGCGGGTGCGGACAACCCCCGCACGCGGTGTCCCGTCCCTCACCGGGCCACAGCGAACTCGGTCATTCGATTCTTCGCAGGCAGGAGGACGTCAATGACGATCGACTTCACCCCCGAGCAGCACGACTTCGCACGGGCGGTGGCCACGTTCTGCCGCAGGGAGTGTGGCACCCGCGAGCAGCGGGACGCGCTCACCGGCCGCGGCGAGCGCAGCCACAACCAGGATCTGTACCTGAAGATGGCCGATCTGGGATGGCTCGGGATCACGGTTCCCGAGGAGTACGGCGGTTCGGGTGGCACCGCGGTCGACATGTGCATCCTGCTCGAGCAGGCCGCGCGGGGGATGGCGCCGATCGGCGGCATCGGGCCGACGCTCATCACCGGTGCGGCATACGCGAAGTTCGGGACCGAGGCGCAGAAGCGAACCGTGCTCGGCGGCATCGTCCGTGGCGCCTCCGAGTCGATCTCGATGTCCGAGCCCGAGGCCGGGTCCGACGTCGGCAACCTCGCCTGCCGCGCCGAGAAGGTATCCGACGGCTGGCTGATCAACGGGCAGAAGACGTGGTGCTCCAACGCGCACTTCGCCGAGAACATCCTGCTTGTGGCCCGCACCGACCGCACCGGCTCCAAGCACGAGGGCCTGACCATGTTCCACCTGCCGGCGGACACCCCGGGCCTCAAGATCAGCGGCATCGCCACGATGGGTGGCAAGGAGGTCAACGACCTCTATCTCACCGACGTCCACCTGCCCGACGACGCCGTCGTCGGCGAGGTCGGCAACGGCTGGACACAGCTGATGACCGGGCTCAACATCGAACGGCTCATTCTCGGCGCGATGATGTTGGGCACCGCGCAGCGGGCGTTCGACGACACGCTCGAATTCATCACGCAGCGAAAGCAGTTCGGACGACCGGTCGGCACCTTCCAGGTGTTGCGCCACCGTGTCGCCGACCTGGCCACCGAGATCGAGTGCACCCGGCTGCTCGTGTACAACACGGCACGGCTGGTCGACGCGAACCCGACGAAGCTGTTCCCGCGGGAGGCGTCGATGGTCAAGCTCAAGGCGACCGAGACCGCGAAGAAGGTGGCGCTCGAGGGCATGCAGATGATGGGCGGATACGGGTACGCCACCGAGTTCGACATGGAGGGGCATGTCCGCAAGACGCTCGTGTCGTCGATCTACGGCGGCACCAACGAGATCCAGCGCGACATCATCGGCAAGACGTACGGACTGTAGGGAGTCGACATGGTTGCCCCGACGCGTCCCACACCGCCACTGCGCAGAACGCAGCTGTCCGAATCGGTGGCCACCTACCTGCGCGGTGCGGTCATGTCGGGTCGCTTACGGCCCGGTGAGTTCGTGCGACTCGACGAGACCGCTGCCGAGCTCGGGGTGAGTGTCACCCCGGTGCGGGAGGCGCTGCTGACCTTGCGCGGCGAGGGGATGATCGAGTCGGTGCCCAATCGCGGCTACGTCGTGTCGCCGCTCGAGCGCGACGACGTGCGCGACATCTTCTGGTTGCAGGGGCAGATCACGGTGGAACTCGCGGCGCGTGCCTCACGCGCCGCGACCGTCGACGATCTTGCGCGGCTGACCGCGCTCAACGATGCGCTGAGCGAGGCGGTGGACGCCGCCGATCCCGAGCGGATCGCGGACGCGGAGTACGAGTTCCACCGCGAACTGTGCCGGATCGGCGGCGGGCCCAAGCTCGCCTGGTTCCTGCTCAACGCCGCCCGGTACACGCCCTACCAGCTGTACGCGACCGATCCGGCGTGGGGAGCGCTGGCGGTGACGTCGCACACCAGCCTGATCGACGCCCTGCGCGCGGGCGACCGTGCCGCCGTCGTGCGGCACACCCGTATCCAGTTCGACGACGCCGCCCAGCGGCTGGTCGCGCACCTCGAACGAGTCGGGATCTGGGCGTGACCGATCCGCGACATGTCGCAGAGGGCACCGAAGGGCGACTCGACCTCGCGGACTTCGTCGGGGAGTCGATGCTGCTGATCGGGGCCGGCGCCACTGTCCTCCTGCAGCTTGCGGTGCCGGGCGTCGGGCGCGGCGTCGCCGAGCACAGCACCACGCTCGAGCGGCCGCTGGACCGACTGCGAACCACGATGACGTTCGTGTACGCCGTCACCCTCGGTACCGCCGAGGAGAAACAGACGGTGGTGCGCCTGGTGAACCGGGCGCACGTCCCGGTGCGGTCGAATCGGTACAACGCGTTCGACCCCGAACTGCAGCTGTGGGTGGCGGCCACCCTGTACCGCAACGGTTTCGACATGTACGAGCGGTTCTTCGGGCGACTGTCAGATGCCGACGCCGACCGGCTGTACCGACAGTCTGCCGTGTACGGCACGGCACTGCAGGTCCGGGCGGACATGTGGCCGGCGACCCGTGCCGAGTTCGATGCGTACTGGGACCGAATGATCGAGACCGCCACGGTGGACGACCAGGTGCGCGCGTACGTGCGCGGGCTGCTCTCCGGCGGCCGGGCACCGCTCCCGGTGCGGATGACGATGCCGTTGCAGCGCTTCCTCACCATCGGCATACTGCCGCAGCGGATCCGGGACCAGTTTGCGCTGCCGTGGAGCCCGCGCGACCAGCGCCGCTTCGACCGCGTCATGACGGTGTTGCCGGTCGTCTACCGCCGCCTCCCGCGTCCACTGCGCCAGATCACGGCCACCTACTACCTGCGGGACATGCGTCGGCGCCTGGCACGGAGCAGGCACCTGATCTGACCACGCCCGGCGGTCAGAGCGCCACGTCGCGTTCGAGGCCGAACCAGAAGTGCTCGCCGCCGTCGAACACCAACGTGCCCTTTCCGTTCATGACGCCGATGACGGTGTCGTCGTCGACCTTCTTGAAGTGGTCGAGCACCGGCATGCCGTCGTAGACCATGGTCGTGGTTACCTCGCCCCGGAAGACCACCTCCCAGAGGCTGGCCTCGCCGTGTCCGGTCCCGATGTCGGAGATCAAAGTTCCGGACTTGTCGCGGCACAGCAGCGGCTGGACATCGGATTCGCTCGCGAACGCCTTCCCGTACCAGTGGATGCGCTCGAGCAGCTCGCCGGTGCGGTGTCCGGTGTCGAAAGTGAACCCGCGCCAGCGGTATCCGATGAGATCGTCCGGTCGGCACGGCTCGAGCCGTGCCCACACGGCGTCGAGTTCGCGAGGATCGATCCAGTCGGTTCGGGTCCGGAGATCTGCCACGTCGTCCTGGATGCTCACGCCGAACCTCCCGTGTCGTCGCTGGAATCGCCGAACAGTGTCGCGAGCATCATCGTCCGGACCCGGGTCTCGTTGACCGGGGTGGACGCGAAGCGCATACCCGCCCCACGTCGAGGACGAGGCTCCGCGCCGCACGCGCCAGGAACCGGCACTCGGTGGCGGACAGTTCGGACCGCGTCTCACCGAGCAGGTGTGCCCACTCGTCGACGTTGAGTCGCTGCACGTTCCGTAGTTCTCTGCGCTGAGCATAGCCGGTTCGTGCGCACCGACTCGATCGTTCCGTGGAGGGTCTCGTGTGCTCGAGTCTGCTGGTGCCGGCCGCGATCGTCGCTCAACGCCGCCACACTGGCCGCACTCGACGAGGCGATGCCGCAGAAGCGGACCCCACGGTTCCTCTGAACGGCCGAATCTCCGTCAACTTGTGCGGTTGCTTCGACCGGAATCGGCGGGGCCGGCTCGCCCGGACGTGCGCCCAATTCGCGCGTTGAGTGCGCTGTGTCCAAACGGGTTTGGTCGGATGCCGACCGGAGCCGGCGGCTCCTGGACACCCGGCCCGAGCGGGAGAATCGCGATCGACAAAGTGCATACCCAAACTGCGCATAACATGTAATCTGCCTCACATTGCACCACGGGTCCGGTCAGGTCGGGAGGACCCGCACCGCACGAGAGGAACTCTCGATGGTCATTTCCGCTGCTGTCCCCGCGGCCTCGTTCGAGGCTCAGCGGTCCCGTCGCACCAACTGGAACAACCAGGTCGCACGGCACGCGCAGATGATCCCGGACCGGGTCGCGCTGCGATTCCAGGGAGAGTCCGTCACGTGGTCCGCGCTCCACGCCCGGGTCGAGAAGCTGGCCGACGCCCTGTCGCGGCGCGGCATCGGCTTCGGTGATCGGGTGCTGATTCTGATGCTCAACCGACCCGAGTACCTCGAGGTGGTCCTCGCGGCCAATGCGCTGGGTGCGATCGCCGTCCCGGTGAACTTTCGGATGACGGTGCCCGAAGTGTCATTCCTGTTGCGTGACAGCGGTGCGCGAGCTGTCTTCGCCGACACGACACTGGCGCCGCTCGCCGACGCGGTCCGCGCCGAGGTCGGCGGTCCCGACCTCTCGATCGTCGTCGGCGGCGCGACCGAGGACGACGTGCTCGGGTACGAGGAACTGATCGCCGAGGAGGGCGTCGCGCGCCCCGCGATCGACATCCCCGACGACACCCCGGCGCTCATCATGTACACGTCCGGCACCACCGGTCGCCCCAAGGGGGCGGTGCTGACCCACAGCAACATGGAGGCGCAGGCGCTCACGTGCATCCGTGCGTTCCAGTTGGACCGTTCCGACGACATCGGGTTCTGCGCGTCGCCGATGTTCCACATCGCCGCGCTGGGGTCGATGGCACCGAGCCTGATGCTCGGGCTCACCACGGTAATCTACCCGGTCGGCGCGTTCGACCCGGGCACCCTGCTCGACGTCCTCGAGGAGGAGCAGGTCACCACACTGTTCCTGGTGCCGGTCCAGTGGCAGGCGGTGTGCGCCGTGCAGCAGGCGAGTCCGCGAAAGTTGAAGCTGCGCAGCATTTCCTGGGGAGCAGCGCCCGCGTCGGACACCGTGTTGCGGGCGATGGCCGAGACCTTCCCGGCCGCGTCGAACGTGGCCGTGTTCGGGCAGACCGAGATGTCGCCGATCACCTGTGTCCTCGACGGTGCGGACGCGCTCCGCAAACTCGGCTCGGTCGGGCGAGTGATCCCGACCGTGCAGGCCCGGGTCGTCGACGACGACATGAACGATGTGGCGCCGGGCGAGGTGGGCGAGATCGTCTACCGGGGCCCGACGATGATGCTCGAGTACTGGCAGAACCCGACGGCGACCGCGGAGGCGTTCCACGGCGGGTGGTTCCACTCGGGCGATCTGGTCCGCGTCGACGACCAGGGATTCGTCTACGTGGTCGATCGCAAGAAGGACATGATCATCTCGGGTGGCGAGAACATCTACTGCGCCGAGGTCGAGAACGTGCTCTTCGCGCACCCGAAGATCCTCGAGGCCGCCGTGATCGGCCGTCCCGAGGCCCGGTGGGGCGAGATCCCGGTGGCGGTCGTCGCGCTGAGACCCGAGGCCGGCGGCGAACTCAGCCTCGACGAGTTGCAGCCGTTCCTCGACGAGCAACTCGCGCGGTACAAGCACCCCAAGGTGCTGGTGCGCGTGGAGGCGTTGCCGCGCAACGCCAGCGGCAAGGTCGTGAAGGGAGAGCTGCGATCTGCGGTGGCGGATCCGCTCGGGAGACCCCTGGTGTAACGCATCGGCCACGTTCTGCCCGAAAGGGTCACAACTCGAACAAATGCTTCTCGAGGCATTGCGGAGTCCACCTGCGCGCGTAATATCAGTAGTGCGGATCGAGTGAGTAATCGGTAACGGTGAAATGCTTGTGAAGCAGAGATGCCGCCGAGGATGTGAAAGCATTCCCGGCGACACCCCTGTTTGGGGGAGTTTCGATCTCACACGGTCTTCGTCAGCGCCCGCTTCAGGCCGAGATGCATGTCCTCACGCGTACGGTCCGAGACGGACACCCCGGGAAACGCGTTCGATCCGTGGAACGTACCCGGCCGGTGGTGCAGTTCGACGGGCACACCCGCCCGCATCAGGCGTAAGGCGTATTCGATGGCTTCGTCACGCAGCGGATCCAGTTCGTTGGCGGCGATCCACGCCGGGGGCAGCCCGGAAACGTCGTCGGCGCGGGCGGCCGCGGCATGGGCCGGAGTGTCCCCTGATCGGTCGCCGAGATAGAAGTTCCACCCCAGCACCGCCTGGCCGTGTGTCCACAGCGGTGTGTCGGTGAACTCGTTCACCGACTGCGTCTCCATGCGGTCGTCGAGCATCGGGTTGTCCAAGAGCTGGTAGACGAGCCGAGGGCCGCCCTCGTCGCGTACCCGCAGGGCCAGCGCGGCGGCGAGTCCGGCGCCCGCGCTCACGCCTCCGACGGCCAGGCGCTCCGGATCCACGCCGAGTTCGTCGGCGTGTGCCGCGACCCACGTCAATGCGGCGACGCAGTCGTCCAGGCCGGCCGGATAGGGGTCCTCGGGTGCAAGGCGGTACTCGACACTCACGACGACGCACCCCACGGCGGACGCGATCTCGACGCACGTGCGCTCGGACGCCTCGATCTCACCGAAGACGTATCCGCCACCGTGGAACCACACCAGCGCGCCGAGCCGAGAGAAGCTCCCGGCGGGGGTGTAGATGCGGACGGGTACCTGCGGTGCGTCCGGCGGCCCCGGGACGACGCGGTCGTCGACGGTCAGGTCGTGCGGGCGGACGACGTTCGCTGCGAGTTCGGCCGCGCGGATCCGCTGCCGCTCGCGGAAGGCCACGGGGTCGGTGATGTCGACCTGTGGGAGCGTCGGCAGCACGGTCCGCAGCTCGGGATGGATGCGATCGATCAAAACGCCTCCTGGGTCTCGGCGGCAGCACGATCGGGGAAGTTATGTGCTGCAACGAGATCCAGGCTAGGAAGGACGCGAACCGGGCGGACCGTATCCTCCCGCCTGGCGGGACGGCGTGCGAGATCGGGCCGTCAGCGCACCCGCAGTCGTTCGCGGCGCAGAAGGTCCACCTCGGGCAGATCCAGTGGCGGCAGTTCGTCGACGCCGAGGGCGCGCTTCAGCAGCAGGTCGGCCAACTCCGGGTTTCGGGCCAGGACGGGACCGTGCATGTAGGTACCGATGACCGAACCCTGCGTGACGCCCTCGAGGCCGTCGCCGACACCGTTGCCCACGCCGTGTGTCACCCGGCCCACCGGCTCGGCATCGGGACCCAGAGTCGTTCCGCCGCGATGGTTCTCGAATCCGGACAGGGGAGCGGTGAGGCCGTCGATGAGCGGCGAGGTGATGACCTCGCCGATCGATCGCTTCTCCTGCGGGGAGGTGGTGGCGTCGAGCATGGACACGCCCTCCACGCGTTCGCCGGCCGACGTCTCGTACCAGTGCCCGAGCACCTGGATCGCCGCGCAGATCGCGAGCACCGGGGCGCCCCGCTCGGCCGCCTTCTGCAGACCCGGATACGTCGTCAGGTGCCGCGTCGCCAGCCGCTGCGCCGAGTCCTCGGCACCGCCGAGGGTATAGAGGTCGAGCGATTCGGGCACCGGATCGCTCAGGGTGATGTCGACGATCTCGGCGTCGTAGCCGCGCATCCGCAGGCGCTGCCGCAGGATCAGGGCGTTGCCGCCGTCGCCGTAGGTGCCCATGACGTCGGGCAGGACGAGGCCGATGCGGACCGTGGACTCAGACATCGCGGCTGTTCTCCTTGGCGATTGCGGTGTTCAGGTCACGGAAGGCGGTGTAGTTCGCCAGCACCTCGACCCGCCCGGGCGGGCACGACGCGATCGCGCGCATCGGATCGTGCTCGAGCGTGTGCTCGACACCCGCGTAGGTGAGCCGGACCGCGAGGTCGGTGCCGCGTTCGCCGGCGGCGACCACCTTGACGCCCTCGAAGTGCTCGAAGCGCACGTCCCACAGCCACGACAGGTCCTCGCCGTCGGGCACCTGACCGTTGACGGCGATGACCAGGCCGTCGACGCTGTGGTCGATCATCGACAGCGCCTCCTGCCAGCCGGCCGGGTTCTTCGCCAGCAGCATGTGCACGGAGTGCGCGCCCACCTGGACCGTGCTGTAGCGGCCGGCGACCTCGTCGACGATCGACGCGGCGGCGACGGCGTCCTCCGCCTTCGCGCCCATCGCGACCGCCGCGGCCACGGCCTGCGCCGCGTTACCGCGGTTCGCCTTGCCCGGAAGAGTCAGCTTCATCGGGATCACGAGACCGTCCGGCCCGTACAGATTGTCGTCGTCGAGCCACCAGTCGGGCGTGGGGCGCGCGAAGTCCGAGCCGGTGCTGCGCCAGTGCGGTCCGTCCCACACGATCGGCTCGCCGGTGCGCGGGCAGCTGACGGAGTCGCTGGCCCAGCCGCTGCCGGCGGCGACCCAGATCACGTTCTTGCAGTCGTACGCGACGGAGGTGACCAGCACGTCGTCGCAGTTCGCGACCACGATCGCGTCCGGGTGACGTGCCAGCCCGGCGCGCAGCTTGCGCTCGATCATGTTGATCTCGCCGACGCGGTCCAGCTGGTCGCGGCTGAGGTTCAGCAGCACCACGACCTCGGGGTTCACCGCGTCGCTCACGTGCGGAACGTGCAGCTCGTCCACCTCGAGGGCGGCGAGCGGGGCGTCGACGCGGGCGGAGAGCGCGGCCACGATGCCGGCATCCATGTTGGCGCCGTCCGCCTGCGTCGCGACCTCGTCGACCGTCGCCAACGCCGCGGCGGTCATGCGGGTGGTGGTGGACTTGCCGTTGGTGCCGGTGACGACGACGGTCCGGCGTCCGCGGCCGAGCTGCTGCATCAGCGTCGGATCGATCTTGAGGGCGATCAGGCCGCCGATCATCGAGCCCTTGCCACGGCCGGCCTTTTGCGACGCCCAGGCCGCCGCGGCGGCCGCGCGCAGCGCGAGACGGCCCCGCAGTGTCATCCGAGTGCTAGTTCCCACGTGCCGAGTTTTCCACAGGCGTGACGTGGGCGTGTTCCGGTGTCACCGGTGCCGCTCCGGAAACGGCGATGCCGCGCCCCCGATCGGAAGCGCGGCATCACGAAGGGTGAAGCGGCGTGAGCCGGAGGATCAGCTCGCCAGGGCCTTGGCCTTGAGCGACTCGAACTCCTGCGGCGTGATGGTGCCGGCGTCGAGCAGTGCCTTGGCGTCGGCGATCTGCTCCGCACCCGACTTGCCCGCGACCTGGCGGATGTAGGACTCCTGCGCGTCCTGCATCTGCTGGGCGGCCTGGACCGAGCGCTTCGTCATGTCGTCGCCCTTGACGATCAGGTAGATCAGGGCCGTGATGAACGGGAGGATGATCAGGAAGACCACCCAGATCGCCTTGACCCAGCCGGAGCTCTTGTGGTCCCGGAACAGGTCGGTGATGATCGAGAACAGCAGCATCAGGTACGCGACGAACGCGAAGCTGACGAGAATCACCCAGAGGAAATCCCAGAAAGAGTCCATCTTCAGAGCTCCATTCACGTGTTCTGTCGAAAGTGCATCTGACTGTGACACAGACGGCGGCTCGATTGCGTCATTCGGGGCGGGTGAAATCCAAGTCGCGACGAACAATCGGCGAACGGACGCCGCGGACGTCGAGCGGGGCTTCGTGGCGGCCGTGAATCCGCGATTCCGACTCGTTCCCGGCCGATGGCGGCGGAGTCGACCAGCCGCCCGCCAGGGGCGTATTCCTGCCGTGCTGTCGTAGCCGAGCGATAGGTTCGGCGCGGAGGGGTCGCTGACCGAGGGAGGGAGAACGGTGGCCGACTATGCGCGATCGTCGGGGGTTTCGTGGGCCGGAATGGTCGACTGGCTGATCGAGTCGCTGACCGACCAACCAGTGGCATTCATGCTCGAGATGGGGCCGAGCGGGTTCCGCAGCCAGGGCGTGGACGACGAGGTCGCGTGCGCGCAGATCGTGGTGCTCGACGACGGCGTGCTCATGCTCCGGCGATCGCGCACCGTCCTCGACCAGTTGACGCTGGCCGACTTCTCGGTCGACGGACTGGCCCTGGACCGCTGGTTCTTCGACGACCACTTCGCCGACTGCACCGACGGCTACCTGTTCACCCGCGACGTCCGACTCGTCGCCGATGCGTGCGTCGGCTGGTTCCGCGACGAGTGGGGAACGCGGTCCACCGACGACCTCGGTTGCGACTACCGGTTTCCCGACGAGTTGCCGAGAAGCCGGTGAGGCCGCGTCCGAATCACTCGATGGGTAGCCTCCATCCGCGCTGAACGACGGTGAGCGTCCGCCACCCGCGCCGATGCAGGCGTGTGAGGTCGGCGTGGTCGTCCGCCGCTGCGGACGCGAGGACGTGCCGGCTCCCCGCCTGCGTCAGCCACCGGATCGCCGCCTCGAGGAGGACCTCGGCCACGGCCTCGTCTGTGGGGGCGGCGAGATCGAGTTCCGCGATCTCCGCCCACCCGGACAGTGCCATGAGAGTTCCTCCGCGAGTGAGATTCTCGACCACTTCGATGTATCCGCTCGGCGCGCCGTCCGTGGCCGCGGTGAACCGTGTTCCGTGGATGCCGACGGCACGGGTCAGTCGATGCGAGTCGAGATCTGCCGACGACGCGTGAGCCCCGAGGTCCTTGCTCAGCACTACTTCGGTGCACGCCGGATCGGCCTCGAATCCGGCGGCGGACAGTGCGGCGGCGACATGGGGCCACGAGTCCGGTACGCCGTAAGAGACCGGTGTCGGCAGGTCGCCGTCGGCGAAGACGTGTGCGACGCCGTCTTGGGCCAGGAGGACGAGACCGGCACGCAGCAGGTCGGCCGCAGCGTCGGGCCGGTCCGGCCAGAAGACGAACCACGCGATCTCCCCGGCGTTGCGGTAGTCGTCGGACACGTCACGTTCGACTCCGTACCGACGCAGGTGGAGCGCACCGACGACGCGGCCGCCGACGACGGAGACCAGCGTCCGCCGGTCGCGGACCCAGGGATCGGTGACGTACTGAGTCGGATCGGATTCGAGGCTGGCGAGAAGGGCGGCGCTGGATATCGCCCACCCCGGGGCGACGGCGCCCAGATGGGCATTCACAAGATCGGTCAGTTGCTGACGATCGCCGCGGCGGAACAATCTGATTTCGGGCATGACGAAACTCCGTTCACTGCGGCTGGACGCCGCCGAGTGGGTGATGGTTTCGCCGCTACCCGTGCGGCACGAGGATCACGGTACCGCAACAGGACTCGGTATTCTCCACCGGATCCATGCACGCTCTCCCCGGAGCCGCGGGGATTCGAAGCGCTCAGCCACCGAAAGGCGGTGCTGATGAGGGCTTTCACGCCGGATCCGCGTCTCGTCTACCCGCCGTACGCGGACCGGAAGCTCAGGATCCTGCGCCGGATCCTCTGGCTGCGTCCGGTCGAGCGTTCACCCGAAATGTGTGAGGTTTCGCGGTGGATCTGTTCGTACGGTGCTGGTGAGGCCGACACGGCGCCACCCACTGTGCGAGGAGATCTCATGGCTGGAACGTTGACTGTCTGGAAGTTCGCGTCCCCGACCGGCGCGGACACCGCGATCGCGACGCTGGAAGACCTGCAGAAGCAGGCGCTGATCACCGTTCACGATGCCGCAGTGGTGAGTTGGCCGGAAGGGCGGAAGAAGCCGAAGACCCGCCAGCTCACCAACCTCGCAGGTGTCGGCGCCCTCGGGGGCACGTTCTGGGGGCTGCTGTTCGGCATCCTGTTTTTCATCCCGCTGATCGGGGCCGCTGTCGGTGCCGCGGTCGGCGCGGTGACCGGGGCGTTGAGCGACGTCGGGATCGACGACGACTTCATCAAGCGTCTCAAGGCGCAGATCACGCCCGGTACTTCGGCCCTGTTCGTCCTCACCTCCGACGAGACGCTCGATCGCGTCCACGAGGAATTCCACGGCCAGCATGCCGAATTGATCTCTACGAATCTGTCACACGAGCAGGAGGCGCACCTGCGCGAGGTCTTCGCGGACTGACCCGATCGATCGTTTCGCAGTCCGGGAGGGAATGCTGATGCTCTCACGCAAATCGCCATCCACGCGGACAGGGTCCGCGGTGCCGGCGCCGTCTCTGGCGCCGGCACCGTGGTCGATCCCGCGGGGTCTGATCGTGCTGCTGGCGGGCGCGGGTGTGGTCGTCTCGATCGCCGGGATCAAGGTGTTCGCCGGGATCCTCGGTCCCGTGTTCCTGGCCCTGATGCTCACCATCGCGGTGCAGCCGATCCAGTCGTGGGCGGAGTGTCGAGGGCTACCCAAGTGGGTCGGCATGGCGGGCGCGTTGATCGTGGTGAACCTGATTCTCCTCGGCCTCATCGGCGCGCTGGTGCTGTCGACCGCACAGCTCGCCACCGAGTTGCCGCAGTACGCGGACTCCCTCGACGACCTCCTCGACGGTCTGCGCTCGACGCTGGCGAGCGCCGGCGTCAACTCCGATCAGATCCACAATGTCCTGAGCGGTATCGACGTCGGCACGGTCGTCACGTTCCTGGAATCGGTTCTCCAGAGTCTGCTCGGGGTGTTCTCGAACCTCTTCTTCGTTCTCGCGCTGCTGCTCTTCATGGCCTTCGACGGGATGGCGATGGGCGAGAAGATGCGGGTCGTGGCACGCGCCCGTCCCGAAATCGCCTACGCCCTCTCGTCTTTCACACACGGAACGCGTAAGTACCTCGTCGTCTCCACCATCTTCGGCCTCATCGTCGCAGTCCTCGACGGCGGGGCGCTGTGGCTGATGGGCGTGCCGTTGCCGGTGCTGTGGGCACTGCTGTCGTTCATCACGAACTACATTCCCAACATCGGTTTCGTCGTCGGGCTCGTCCCGCCGGCGCTGCTCGCGTTGCTCGAGGGCGGCCCGGGCTTGATGGTGTGGGTGATCGTCGTCTATTGCGTGATCAACTTCGTCATCCAGTCGATCATCCAGCCGAAGTTCGTCGGCGACGCCGTCGGCATCAGCGTGACGATGACGTTCCTGTCGCTGGTCTTCTGGACCTGGGTGCTCGGCGCGCTCGGCGCCCTGCTCGCGATTCCGCTGACGCTGTTGGCCAAGGCGATGCTGCTCGACATCGACCCGTCCACCCGCTGGGTCAACGTGCTGATCGGGGACAAGGCGGTGGACGAGCCGGCACCGCCGGGCGACGAATCGCCGCCGGCCGGAGACTCGGCGCCGACGGAACCACCGGTGCCGGTCGCCGCAGCCGACACCTGATCTCGACGCTGCGCATCATGGGGTCGTGTCCGACGGCCGTGTCCACCGGGATCGTGTCGGTGGCTGTCAGTCAGAAGGCGACTGCACGAATTCAGTCGTGGTGTGCACAGACCTCCGGTTGTGGTCGGTTGCTCGGTTACAGTGCTGGCTTGCAGTAAGACGACCATCCGGTTTCGTGTGCTCGTCGGCTGTGCCAGGACTGCCGGCCGACGGTCGGCGTTCACCCGGAAATGCGCAGGAGTCTGTGCATGCCCCCGTCCATGATCGAACGTCTACGGCCCCGTGCCCGGGGCGGGCCGCGGCTGCTGCGGGCCCTCAGCGGGCTGGCGGTCGCCGGTGTCGCGGTCGCGCTGGCCGTTCCTGCCGCGGCGGCGCCGGTCGGTGTGCCGGTGGCCACGCCCGGTACCGTCACCGCCTGGGGCGGCGACCCCTCCGGTCAGGTGCGCGATGCGCCGGCCGCCGGCGGCGTCACCGCGATTGCCGCCGGGAGAGACCATTCCCTCGCGCTGACCGCGGACGGCCACATCACCGCCTGGGGTCTGGACAGTGCCGGACAGGTCGGTGGCACCCCGACCACCGCCGGCACCTCCATCTTCACGATCACCGCCAGCAACGGTGTTGCACCGCATGCGGTCCTCGACGTCACCCTCACCGTCTCTGCGGACACCACGCCGGCGACGTCGTCCGGGTCGTCCGGGTCGTCCGGATCACTCGGGAGCCTCGGCTCCGTCACATCCTGACCAGCCAACACCACCCCAACACAGACAGCGGCCGCGCACTCCCGCTCCAGGTGCGCGGCCACTGGCCTTCGCCGACAAAGTCGTGAGTGGGCTGTATGCCTAGGACGCCGGATTTCAGCAGTGGTGTGCGCAGGTATCCGGCTACGGTCGGTCGCGGTAAGGACCGGCTGGACGTTATGCCACGACGACGAGATATCCGACTTGGCCTCGTCGGCGCGGGCCCGAAGTTCATCGTTGCGCTCCTGGGCCGAGGTCCGCGCTCTTGCGACTTGCTCTTCCAACGTGGCGTGCTGGGCGGTCTGCGAGGCGAAGAAGTCGTCCTCTGACTCCTTTACTTTTGCGGACATGGCCTCTTGACAAACTTCTCTACATGTCAGTTGTACTCGGCCATCGGGTGGGTGCCAGTCGACTGAAACATCTGACGACGGTCTTCACCTGAACCTGTTGACGCTTGGCAGCGGAAGCCTGGCCGGAAGCCCTACCTGACAAGGGGATCGGCGAGTCGGTATCGAGGACGGTCCCTACGCCAGATCGGAGCTGGCGTCCTTCGCGCACCCACGAAGCGGATTAGTTCGGGGGTGCAGGGTCACGACGTGGCGTGTCTTCGGTCGCCTCGAGCGGGCCCACCGATCGCTGCACCGGAACGGTCCTTCTGTGCGCCTTTCAACTCGAACGCGACCACGATCTCTGTGAACCCCCGGAAGAGCGCCAGGAACCCGACGTACAAGATCAGGAGCGCTGCGCGCACCGCGATCACCTGCTGCGAGACCAAGAAACCAATGAGAATTTCGAGGACGCCGGCGGCCACCCCAAGCCACCAGACAGTGTTCACGACCCGGGACTCGATGGATGAGATCAGAACGAGAGCTCCCTGCAGGATGAAAAGCACGCCGAGCACGGACGCCAGAGCCCAGAACGCGTCGAGCGGGCTGATGAACGCCCAGATCGCGCCGGCGAGAAACAGGACACCCATCAGCACGCGTGCCCACCGCCAGGGAGACCACAACGCCGCAATCAGGAACTCGTTCATCATCGCCCCGAGGAAGACCGCCCCCATGAGAACCCCGATGGTGACCACCGAAGTCGTGGTGAAGCGCAGCACCACCATCGCGACGATCAGCCATGCGATCCCGGTCAAGAGGAAGATCCACCATGGACCCACGAGCCGCGCCAGGCCCGCACGGAGCGCGTCACTCTGCGAAGAGTCGGTAGACGGTGATGCGGTGTCGGGCGACTGAGTATGCGGACTACTCATCGACTTCTCCCAAGTCTCGGAGGTCGCTGGACGCTTTCCGCTGCATCTCCATGGTAAGGGTTTCGTCGGCCTTCCGACACTCCCCGATGGCGGCCCCAGCGGCGGCCACTTGTTTCCTCATGGCCAGGCAATTTCGCGGTCGGGTCGATGGCGCCGGGGCCGGCCGGCTCGACGAGGTTGGTCAACGCAGAGGCTTCACCCGTGTCCGCTGGTGGCTTGGGTCAGCCGATTGCTGTCGCCGGCGGCGACCCCGACGTGTGCGGCGTCGACCAGCCGGTAATACCTCCTGCCGCACCGGGACTCACGGGCAACGGCCCGATGTCGTCGACGATGACGCGGTCGGTGCGGATCACCCGGGCGACGGTGAGGCAGGCTTCGACTGCGACGTGTCTGAGGGCCTCGCGGAAGTGGCGTTTGGAGATTCGGCTTGGTCCGCAGATGTAAAGGCAATCCTTGCTTTTCACCCGTTCGAGGGTGTGCGGCGGGTCCTGGGTGGGGTGCGTGCTGGTTCACCGGCTTCACGACCGAGGTTGTGACGAGGCTGCGAAGGAGGGTGCGCTGCGCGAAACACCCTGCGACCGAGGCGATCCCGAGCACTTTGCCAGGGTGATCGTCTCGGGCATATTGGTGCGAATGCGGCGGACTCCGGCCGCGGCGGACTCGGCCAGTCAGACAGCGGCGCCGCCACTCTACGGAACGAACCCATGACATCACCGGGGAGACATCTTTGGCCGTCAGCGGGGCCGTACATGGCCATCTATGGGGGGAGGTCACGGCCGTTGACGTACGCGGCCTTTCGCACCGCCGGACTGCCGGCAGAGGTCGGCCCCGACCGCGTCCCTACAGTCTGGTTTTCGGCCGCATCGATCACCGTGGAATCGAGACGTAAGGTAGGTGGGTAGGTAGGTCACGGTCAGCAAACCGCCAAGGGGGCTCGACGTGCCAGTCCGATGCGACGATCGGTCAACGGTGAGGTTGGCATCGGTAGGTGGTGGCTCTCGGGGGACGGCGTCATGATCATGCCCCCGGTTCCCCGGCCGGGTAGCGGGCCGTCCCAGCAGAGATTGACCCGCTATGGCTGGAGTGCAGTCGACCCGCCGCTACGGCCTGCGTTGTTTGTCAACCCAAGATCGGGAGATGGTGCGGCGGGCCGGGCGAGGGTTGCTGAACGGGCACGAGATCGCGGGATCAAGGTGGTCGTCCTCGAGCCGGGCCACAGCCTCATGGAATGCGTCGACGAGGCGGTGAAGCAGGGCGCGGATGCGCTGGGGATAGCTGGTGGCGACGGATCCCTGGCGGTCGTGGCAGCCGCCGCAGCCGCGCAGGGGGTGCCGTTCATCTGCGTCCCGGCTGGGACACGCAACCACTTCGCGCTCGACCTCGGAGTGGACCGGCGGGACGTGGCGGGCGCGCTCGACGCGTTCACCGATGGGGTTGAGCGGCGGATCGACCTGGCAGAAGTGAACGGCCGCGCTTTCGTGAACAACGTCTCTCTCGGGATCTACGGTGAGGCGGTCCGCCATCCGGCCTATCGCGACGCCAAAATGCGCACCCTCGTGGAGACCGCCAAGCGGGTGGTCGGCCCCGCTGCAAGGACCCCGGCGCTGCGCCTGGTCGACGACGTAGGCCGCCAGCACGCTCAACTCGCCGTCGTGCTGGTGTCGAACAACCCCTATGCGTTGGATCCTCCTGTCCTCGGCAGTCGCCCCTCACTCGGTGAGGGGCTTCTGGGCATCGTCATTCTCGACGCACCGGACAGTGGGCGGCACCCTCCAGGGCGCGCCTGGAGCGCACCGGACTTCGAGGTCTTCGCCCCCGCGCCCGTACACGCGGGTATCGACGGTGAATCAGTCGTGCTGACTCCACCGCTCAGGTTCGCCATTCGCCCGGCAGTCCTTCGCGTGCGCATCTCGCCCCGACATCCTGGCGCCTCGTCCTCCGCCCGCCTCCGACCTGCAAGGTCACCGAGGAGCGCCTCGCCGGTCGTCCGCCAGGAGGAGCCCGAGTAGTCGGCCCGATACGACGCCTTCCCCCGCCGCCCGGCGGCCGATTCCTACGGTTGCGTGCGTCCGCCACCATGGCCGACGTTCCGACTCCGATGACGGAGCCGAGCACCACGGCATCGGGGTAGTGCACACCGGTCTGCCGATGGCATCGGTGCACCCGGAACGTCGGTCGGGACTGCTGCACGGATAGGTGACATCTGATCTGTGGTGCCGAGAGGTGCCACTGGAAGGATGTGCACCGTGCCGAAGCCATTCCCCAAGGAGTTCCGCGACGACGTCGTCCGTGTGGCCCGAGGCCGTGAACCAGGCCAGCACCTGAGGCAGATCGCGGCCGACTTCGGCATCAGCGAATCCTGCCTGGCCAACTGGCTCAAGCAGGCCGATGTCGAAGACGGCATCAAGCCGGGGACGACTAATGAGGAGTCCAGGGAGAACCGCGAGCTGAAGAAGCGGATCCGGCTGCTCGAGCAGGAGAACGAGGTCCTGCGCCGGGCTGCGGCCTACCTGTCGCAGGCGAACCTGCCGGGAAAATGATCTACCCGCTCGTCCGCGAGTTGGCCGCCGACGGAATCCCTGTCGCGGTGACGTGCCGGGTGCTGAATATCGCGCGCCAACCGTACTACCGGTGGCTGGCCGCGCCGGTGACTGCTGCCGAGCGCGACGAGGCGTATCGGGCGAATGCCTTGTTCGACGCTCACCACGACGACCCGGAGTTCGGGTATCGGTTCCTCGTTGACGAGGCCGCCGACGCCGGCCAGAAGATGGCGCCGCGCACTGGGTGGCGGATCTGCTCGGAGAACAAGTGGTGGAGCTCGTTCGGCAAGAAGCGAGGCACCAAGAACGTCCGCTCGGGGCCGCCGGTCCACGACGACCTCGTCAAGCGGAACTTCACGGCTGATTCACCGAATATGTTGTGGCTCACCGATATTACCGAGCATCACACCGGCGAGGGGAAGCTCTACCTGTGTGCGATCAAGGACATGTACTCGAACCGCATCGTGGGCTACTCGATCGACTCGAGGATGAAGGCCCGTCTTGCTGTCGACGCCCTGGACTCGGCCGCCGCCCGTCGGGCTGCGGCGGGTGATCTGGTGGCCGGCTGTGTTGTGCACAGCGATCGCGGATCACAGTTCCGCTCAAGGAAATTCGTCCGCACGCTGGGCCGGCACGCGATGGCCGGATCGATGGGCAGGGTCGGCGCCTGCGGCGACAACGCGGCGATGGAATCGTTCTTCGCCCTGCTGCAGAAGAACGTCCTCGACCGCCGTCCGTGGGCGACCCGCGACGAGCTCCGGATCGCGATCGTCACGTGGATCGAACGGACCTACCACCGCCGCCGACGTCAGGCCAGGCTCGGCAAGTTGACCCCCGTCGAATACGAGACCATCATGACCACACCAGCCACTCAGGCTGCGTGACCGAATCTGTCACCCGATCGTGCAGCAGTCCCGTCTGGTGCTGCGGTCACTGGGCTGATGGTCCCTCTGGTAGGGACCATTGTTCGATCATTGCCAGCGTCTGCTCGAGCAGCGCGTCGGCTCGGGCTTCTACATCGTCGAGAACGTCCCCGACGTCGGCGAGCGCGGTGAGTGCGTCGCGGCGATCGAGCCTGCGGTGAGCGGCCGTGGGGGTAGCGGCAGGTAGCCCCAGCGGTCGATTGAGGTGAACACCAACCCATCGGACAGCTGGTCGTCGACACTGCGGGGAGGTGCCTGCGGGTCAGCTGCGCGCCCAGGGTGCGGGTGCTGGGGTGGCGGTAGATGAACGCGAGAACCTGTGCCCACCTGCGGTACACGGCCGCCGGCGCCAGCGCAGGACCGCCCAAGGCGGGGTCGAGCCGGTACCGGTAGCGGCCGGTGCGGCGGACATTGAGGTGATCGCGGATGGTGTCCGAGCGGCCCGGTGTATCCAGCGCTGATGTGATGGTCGTCGACGAGCGGGAGCGGCAGCCGATCGGTCGGCCGAATTTTCGCTGACCGTGGCGGGGTCGTCGAACGCCGCGTGGTTACGTCCGATCGGGCTGGTCCTCGTGTGGCCGGTCGTCGTCGTGTGCCTGATCCTGCTGGTGGCGTCGGGGCGGCACCTGGTGCGGGCAGCGTCGGCCTGAGCGCCCACTCTTCGCCCGGTCGGGCGGGAATCAGCGCGCAGAGGGAAGGAATGGGCGCTCAGGCCGATGGCCTGAACGCGGATGGGGCCGCACCCTGACGGATGCGGCCCCATCTCGCTACGGAACTCAGTGCGCCCGGTTGACCGCCGAGACGACGGCGCGCAGCGACGCGGTGGTGATGGAGGTGGCGATGCCGACGCCCCACACGACCTTGCTGGTGCCGTCGGGCAGGGTCACCGCGCACTCGACGTACGCCGCGGCCTGCGCGTCGTCACCGGCGGACATCGCGTGCTCGGAGTAGTCGAGGACGCGGACGTCGAAGCCGACGGTGCCCAGCGCGTCGACGAACGCGGCCAGCGGGCCGTTGCCGGAACCGGAGATCTCCTGCTCGGCGCCGCTGACCTTGACCACCGCGGTGATCGAGTCGACGCCGCCGTCCTCCTCGGACGCCGTCACCTTCTGGCGAATGCGCTCGAGCGGATTGACCGGGGCCAGGTATTCCTCGGAGAAGACGTCCCAGATCTCCTTCGGGGAGACCTCGCCGCCCTCGCCGTCGGTGATCTTCTGGACGGCCTGCGAGAACTCGATCTGCAGGCGGCGCGGCAGCTGCAGGCCGTGGTCGGCCTTCATGATGTACGCGACGCCGCCCTTGCCGGACTGCGAGTTCACGCGGATGACGGCCTCGTAGGTGCGGCCCACATCCTTGGGATCGATCGGCAGGTACGGAACCTCCCACACGATGTCGTCGACGTCGGCGTTCTGCGCGTCCGCAGCAGCCTTCATCGCGTCCAGGCCCTTGTTGATCGCGTCCTGGTGGCTGCCCGAGAACGCGGTGTAGACCAGGTCGCCGCCGTACGGGTGGCGCTCGTGGACCGGCAGCTGGTTGCAGTACTCGACGGTGCGACGGATCTCGTCGATGTTCGAGAAGTCGATCTGCGGGTCGACCCCGCGGGTGAACATGTTCAGACCCAGCGTCACCAGGCACACGTTGCCGGTGCGCTCACCGTTGCCGAACAGGCAGCCCTCGATGCGGTCGGCACCGGCCTGGTAGCCCAGCTCGGCGGCCGCGACACCGGTGCCGCGGTCGTTGTGCGGGTGCAGCGACAGGATGATGCTCTCGCGCTGTGCCAGGTTGCGGTGCATCCACTCGATCGAGTCGGCGTACACGTTGGGCGTCGCCATCTCGACGGTGGCCGGCAGGTTGATGATCACCCGATTGTCGGGGGTGGCGCCCAGGGTCTCGACGACCGCGTCGCACACCTCCTTGGCGTACGACAGTTCGGTGCCGGTGTACGACTCCGGCGAGTACTCCCAGCGCCAGTTGGTTTCCGGGTGGTTCTTCGCCTCTTCCAGGACCAGCTCGGCGGCGTCGGTGGCGATCTTCTTGATCGCGTCCTTGTCGGCCCGGAACACGACCCGACGCTGCAGGATCGACGTCGAGTTGTAGAAGTGCACGATGACGTTCTTCGCGCCGTCGCAGGCCTCGAAAGTGCGCTTGATCAGCTCGGGGCGCGACTGCGTCAGCACCTGGATGGTGACGTCGTCCGGAATGGCGTTGTCCTCGATGATCTCGCGGACGAAGTCGAAGTCGGTCTGGCTCGCGGACGGGAAGCCGACCTCGATCTCCTTGTAACCCATCCGCACCAGCAGCTCGAACATGCGGCGCTTGCGGGCCGGGCTCATCGGGTCGATCAGGGCCTGGTTGCCGTCACGCAGATCCACGGCGCACCACTGCGGGGCCCGGTCGATGACCTTGTCGGGCCAGGTGCGATCCGGCAGCGACACCGTCTCCACTTCCTCACCGAACGAGCGGTAGCGGAAGGTCGGCATCGACGAGTTCTTCTGGGTGTTCCAGGCCGGCTGGTCGGCGGGCGCCGGCTTGGACGGCGGCGTGATGGTGCGCGATCCGGAAGTGAAGGCGTCAGCGGGGGACATGGGAATCGATCTCCAGGTTCGAGTGTGGACTGTAAGAGCCCGACAGCTGAGGCGACCGGCGCACGAGAGAGACCCGCGACGGGAGGCCAGTCTGGATCAGACCCCGCCGCGGCACCCAAGAAGGAGCGCGCGCTGCATAGAAGGCACTGTACCCCTGTGCCCCGATAGCACGTGCGGAGTGGGGAGCAATTTCACACTCGAGGTGGGTGCGTCGTGGTCGACTGTGTCACATGAACACACAGCTCGAAGCCGCGCAGAAGTACGTGGCTGCCCTCCTCAGCCACGACGGCGAATCCGTCCCGTACGCACCCGACGCGGTGCGCTACGAGGTCGGACTGAAAACCGGATTTTCGGGGAACCATTTGCGCCGCAGCCTGTCACGAGGTCCACAGTTCCGCGTGATTCGAGCGATTCGCGAGGAGCAGTACCGGGTCGATGGCGACGAGGTGATCGCCGACTACTTGATCGACGCCGGCCTGTTCGGTCGCACGCTGGCCACCGCGCACGTCCACGAGACGTTCCGCATCCCGGCGGACGACCCGCGCATCCACCGGATCGACGCCAAGATCCGGCTCGTCGGCAGAAACAACCTCATCCGTCGGGAGTGAGGACGAGGCCGACACGGCTGCGCACACTGCACGTATGGCGGGTGTGGTCGGTGCCGTGCGGAGATGGGTTCGCTCACGACTCCCGGAGCGGAGGTCGTTCAAGAACGACCTGATCGCGGGCATTCCGGGGGCGATCAGCAGCGTCCCCGACGGGATGGCATGCGGCGTCCTCGCCGGTGTCAACCCGGTCCATGGCCTGTACGCGAGCTTCGCGGGTCCCCTCTTCGGTGGGTTGCAGACGAGCACCAAACTGATGGTGATCACCACTACCAGCGCCGCCGCTCTGGCGGCCGGATCGGCGGTCGCCGACCTCCCGGCGGAGGAGCGATCGGGCGCGGTGGTGCTGTTGACGCTGATCGCGGGTCTGGTCATGGTCGCGGCAGCGCTGCTGCGCCTGGGCCGCTACACGCGTTTCGTGTCGCACTCGGTGATGACCGGCTTCCTGACGGGGATCGCGGCGAACATCGTCTTCGGCCAGGTGCCGGATCTGGTCGGGAGCGATGCGAGCGGGTCGATCGCGGCGGCGAAGTTCTTCGACGTGATCTCCAACCCGTCGGGCATCGACTGGCGTGCGCTGGTCACGGGGGCCACGGCGCTGCTCCTCCTGGTGGTCCTCGCCCGCACCCGACTGGCGTTGTTCAGTTCGCTGCTGGCGCTCCTGGTCCCCAGCGTGATGGTGATCGCGCTCGGGTGGGACAGCGTCGATCGGGTCTCGGACGTCGGGGCGATTCCGACCGGGCTGCCGCTGCCCGTGCTGCCCGACTTCGGCGCGTTCTCGTTCGAACTGCTCGGTGGAGCGCTCGCGGTCGCGGTGATCGTGTTGGTCCAGGGCGCCGGCGTGGCCGAGTCCGCGCCCAACAGGGACGGCGGCCGCTCGGACGCGAACACCGACTTCTCGGCGCAGGGCGTCGGGAACATCGGCGCGGCCCTGTTCGGGGGCATGCCCGTGGGCGGCTCGGTGGGCCAGACCGCACTCAACGCGACCGCGGGGGCCCGTGGCAGGTGGGGTGCGGTGTGGTCGGGCGTCTGGATGCTGGTGATCCTCGTCGTCTTCTCCGGCCTCGTCGGCAAGGTGCCGATGCCGACGTTGGCCGCGGTGCTGATCTTCGCGGCCGTCGGCTCCATCCGGCCCGGCGTGATCCGGGTGATCCTGCGGACCGGACCGAGCTCGCAGATCGCGCTCGTGACGACTTTCGTTGCGACGCTGCTTCTTCCCGTCGCCGCAGCGGTGGGTATCGGTGTCGCCCTGTCGCTGCTGCTGCAGCTCAACCAGGAGGCGATGGACCTGTCGGTGGTCGAACTGGTCCCGGGTGACGGCGGCACGCTGCGGGAGCAACTCGCCCCGCGGACCCTCGCGGACGGGCAGATCGTCGTCCTCGACGTCTACGGCAGCCTCTTCTATGCGGGCGCCCGGACCCTCCAGGCGCGTCTGCCCGATCCGTCCGGTGCGGTGAATCCGGAAGTGATCCTGCGACTTCGGGGCCGTACCACGTTCGGGGCGACGTTCCTCTCGGTCCTGCGTGACTACGCGAAGCGGCTGGACGCGGCGGGTGGGCGACTGTATTTGAGCGGCATCAGCGAGTCGGTGGCTCACGCCTGGGACGACGATCGGTTGGCCGAACAAGGCCTTGCGCTGGAGATGTTCTCGGCGACCGACACGGTCGGGGAATCGACACGGCGAGCGTTCGACGCCGCCGAGCGCCGGCTGGTGCGGGCCACCGAGCGGGCCGACGGCTGAACCGTTCTCAGTCCGGCAGCCGACGCATCTCGACGATCGTGATGCCCAGGGCATCGAAACGGGCCAGCATGCCCCGCAGTTCGGTGGGATTGCGCACCGGGCCGTAGAGCGTGGTGTGCGCGTGCGCCGTCTCCGATACCTGCAGTTCCGGGAAAGCGGCGAGTGCACGCTCGGACAGTTCACCACCGACCAGGAAGGCGTAGCGCACGGTTGCCGGCCAGCCCGAGTCGGAAGTGGCCATGACGCCTCCTCTGTTCATTGCTTTCCGGTCCCTCGAGGATGCCTCGACCGCGGGGCCCGCACCTCACCCGTCGATGGTGAATCCGAGCATTCAGATCAGCCCGTGGTCGTGCGCGGCGGACACGGCGTCGCGTCGGGTGGTGACGCCGAGCTTGCGGTAGATGCCGCGTAGGTGCGTCTTGACCGTGTTGACCGACACGCACAGGTCGGAGGCGATCTCCTCCGCCGTCCGCCACGTGGGAAGCTCCGCGAGCAGTTCGAGTTCGCGACGGGTGAGTTGCTCGGCTGTGGTGATGGTCGCCTTCGGGAAGGACGCCCACACCAGGTCGGCGAAGGAGTCGCGCGCCCCGAAGCGACCACGACTGGCGGACAACAATTCCCGGGCTGCCGGGGCCATGTCGTGGAATGGGCGCAGGACGCCCTCGGGTTCGGCCAGCCGGAGGGCCTCGACGAGCGCGTCGTGGGCACGCGAGTCGTGGCCGCGGCGCCGCGCCACCTCGGCCTCGACGAGCCATGCCGTGACCATATTGGTGGCCGCCGCACACGGCAGCTCACCGTCGAGGACGGGGCGCAGCGCCGTCCGTGCCCGCTCGAGCTGGTTGGCGCACAGGTGCAGGATCGCTTCGAGCAGTGCGACGTCACCGGTGTGCCCGAGCGACTTGGAGACGACACCGAACAGTTCCCGAGCCCACGTCGTTTCCCCGATGTGCAGGTAGGCGAACTGGATCGACGGCAGGCACGCCGCGAGCGATCCGGGAGGCAGGGGCGTCGCCCGCCCGGTGAGCGTGGCCGTGTGCACAGCCGCGACCGCGGTCCGACGGTCTTCCGCGAGATCGACCCCGAACAGTGCCCTCGCGACGGCACTCTCGCGGGCCAGGTAGTTGTCGGCGTCGTGCACTCGTACCGTGGACGCGAGTTCGGCGGCCTGGGCGGTGTTGTTGCGCAGGTAGTTGCACGCCGCTTCGAGCAGCGTCGCCCGACGTGTGTCCGTGGACGGGTGCGGGTCGGCGTCCGCGGTCATGCAGCGGCTCCGGGCGGCCAGCGCCTGCGCTTCGCCGAGCTGAGCCCGGGACAGCGCCACGACGCCGAGTGCCGCCGCGGCCTGTGCCTCGAGCCGCGTCGCCTCGATTTCCCGCGCGTGTGCGCGCGCTCGCCGCAGGTCGTGCTCTGCCGCGCCGAGACGGCCGAGGTACAACTGTCCGCGACCACGCTGGAGGGCCGTGAACGAGTCCAGAAACGGATCGCCGGACGGCCCCGGATCGACGGCGCGTGAGCTGTCGAGGGCGTCGGCGATGTCCCCGGTGTGGATGGACACCTGCACACGTAGTGCCTGCTCGAACCGTGTCGCGTTGGCCGATGCGCCGCCCTCGACCGAGCCGACGGAATCGAGCAACGACGCGGCCAGCGTCGCGTTGTCGGACTGCTGCAGATGGGCCGCGGCCCGCACGAGTCCGGCGATCGCCCGATCCCGGATCGAGCGAGGCGCCTGGGCGATCAGTCGCTCGACGGACTCCCCGTGACCGTCGAGGACCAGTGCCAGGCCCGATTCGTCGAGTACCGACTCGACATCGGAGACGTCCCCGGCGGTGATGCCGTGCTCGAGCGACAGCAACGCGTCGCCGAACTCGGCGTACCAGCGGGCCGCGACGTGTTCGAGTTCGACGACTGCCCGCCGCCCGAGTCGGCTGATCTCGGCACGAAGGTAGCTGCGTAGCAGCGGGTGGTAGCGGAACTGCGTGGGCGCGCCGTCGATCCGGCTGATGAGGAAGTTCCGGTGCTCGAGTTGATCGATGATCGCGTGGGCGTCGGCGCATCCCGTGAGTTCCTCGGCCAGCGCCGCCGTGAACGAAGACGGCACCGACGTCTTGACCAGGAACTGCCGGATCTCTTCGCTCTGACCGGCGAGGACCTGCTCGATCAGGTAGTCGGCGACTGCGCGGCGGCATCCGGTGAAGTTCTCGATCAGGGATGTCGGGTCCGGATGCCCGGCCAGTGACATGCCGGCGAGTCGGATGCCGGCCGCCCAGCCCTCGGTGCGTTCCATCAGCGCCGACAGATCGGCGGGCGCGAGCGAGACATCGTGCTCGCCGAGCATGATCGATGCCTCCTCGGCTGTAAAGGCGAGATCCGCAAAGGTCACGTCCGTGACACGACCCTCGAGACGAAGCTTCTGGAAGGCGAGTGGCGGTTCGAAGCGTCCGCACACGATGACCCGAAGGTGTTGTGATGGGGCCCTGAGGAGTTCCTCCAGATCGGCCAGCGCATCCGGGTCGTGCAACAAGTGGGCGTCGTCCAGTACGAGCCACACGGTCTCATCGAGTTCGAGCAGCGCCTGTACTACAGGAAGTCGTTGTTCAGCAGTGGGTTTCGAGACATTTCGACACATTCGCTCGATCTCCGGATGGCCGGTGCTCTCGAGTGCGCGAACGAGCTCCGCATGGAGATCGGAAGATCCGTCGTCGTTGTCGACGATGGTCGTCCACGCGACCACCGGCCGCTCGGGTCTCTCGCGTGCGCGGTGTGCCCAGTCTGCGAGAAATGTCGTCTTGCCCGAACCTGCTGGTGCGCATACCAGTACGACGGACATGGAGCTCTCCGGGCCGGTGAGGGCATCATCGAGTGTGCCGAGCAAACGCGCCCGCGACACCACACGATCACTGCGGAACACCGGAATCTCGGCGCTCGCAGCGTAGTAACCCCCGTCTTGCGTGATCGACACCCGACATGCCTCCCCACATAACGAGTTCCGGACCGGATGGACCGGACGAACCGCCTGCAGCGGGGGAAGCTTAACCCGCGCAGGCGGTTCGCGCCGTGCGAATACCGATCAGTCTCTCGACATTGCAGCCGCAAGGTGACCTTCGATGTCGATGTATGCGTCGTCGGCGACGTCGAATACGACCTTCCGGATCTCGCCGCCCCGGAACTCGAATCGCGGCTCGGGATACGCGCTCGACACCGGATCCGCGCTGTCGTAGCCGATGCACAGGCCCCCTCCACAGAGGGAGAAGTGGCCCAGCACAGTGCGGATCTTCTGCTCGCCCACCTGCTTGTCGTCGATGTAGAGCTTGAGCGGGCCCACGCCCTCGCGGTTGGGTCCCGTGCTCTCCTTGACGAACTCGACGCCGATGATGTGCCTGCCGGACGTCGGTACCGGCGCCGAGATGCGGTCCTCCGGCGGAATGCCCAGGAAGTTGTAGGCGTACGTGACGACACCGTCCTTGACGAACAGCGAGTGGCCGCCGAATCGTGAACCGTGCGCGAAGATCACGCCCTGCGAATCGGGCGTGAGCTCGACCTCGGCGAGGATCTTGTACGAGACGCCGTGCACGTTGGCCGCGGAGCGTTCCGGCACCTCGCTCGTGCCCGGGTAGTAGATGTACTGGCCGCTCGGCGGCACCGGCTGGTGGAACTCCATCCCGATGAAGGTCTCGAAGTCCTTCGGATTTCCGATGACCTGCAGATCGTTCAGCGGCAGTACATTGTTCGCCTTCGCCTCCGCCATCCACAGCGCCTTCAGCTCCTCGAGCTTGTCCGGGTGCTCGGCGGCCAGATTGTGGGCCTCCGCGCGGTCGACGTCGGCGTGGAACAGTTCCCACTCGTCCTGATCGAAGTTGCCGCGGCCCGAGACCGGGCCGTGCACCGAGACGGCCTTCCATCCCTTGTGCCACAGGCCGCGCTGGCCGAACATCTCGTAGTACTGCGTCTCCTTGGCCGTGGGACCGTCGGCCGGCGCGTCGAACGAGTACGTCATCGACACACCCGACAGCGGTGTCTGCTCGACACCGTTGTAGGTGTCGGGGAACGCTACCCCGCACGCCTCGAGGATCGTCGGCACGATGTCCGTCGAGTGGTGGTATTGGTGTCGCACTTCGCCGCGAGCCCTCATGCCGGCCGGCCAGTGGATGACCAACGGATCGCACACGCCGCCCTGGTACGTGTAGCGCTTGAACATCTTGTACGGCGTGGAGAACGCCGCCGCCCAGCCGGTGGGGTAGTGGTTGTAGGTGTCGGGGCTGCCGAGCTTGTCGACCAGCCTCAGGTTGTCGGCCTCGTCGTCGGGATACCCGCCGAAGATCTTGCCCTCGTTCACCGAGCCGTTGGGGCTGCCCTCGCCGGACGCGCCGTTGTCGGCGCAGTAGATGATCAGCGTGTTGTCGAGCTGACCGGACTCCTCCAGGTAGTCGACGATCCTCCCCACCTGGGCGTCGGTGTACTCCGAGAAGCCGGCGTACACCTCGGCCATGCGGCTGAACATGCGCTTCTCTTCGTCGTTCAACTCGTTCCACGGTCGCACCTCGTCCGTGGGCGAGAACGTGCCGTCGGGCATCGGGTTCAGCGGTGTCAGATCGGTGTCCCCGGGCAGGATTCCGCGTTCGATCATCCGGGCGAGGACCCATTCGCGGTACGCCTCGTAGCCGTCGTCGAACATGCCCTTGTACTTGTCGATGTACTCCTGCGGGGCGTGGTGCGGGGCGTGGTTCGCGCCCGGGCAGAACCACAGGTACCAGGGCTTCTCCGGCTCCGTCTGCTTGACGTCGCGGATCATCTTGAGCGCCTGGTCCGCCAGGTCCTTGGACAGGTGATAGCCCTCCTCCGGCGTGTACGGCTGCTCGACGTAGTGGTTGTCCTCGGCGAGCGAGGGGTACCAGTTGTTGGTTTCGCCACCGATGAAGCCGTAGAAGCGGTCGTAGCCCTGCGCGAGCGGCCAGTTCTTCTTCGACGCGCCGGCCGTCCACTCGTCGATCGGCACGTTGTGGTTCTTACCCACCCAGAACGTCGACCAGCCCGCGTCACGGAGCAGGTTTGCCATCGTGACGTTCGACGGCGGGATGTGCGAGTTGTAGCCGGGGAACCCCGTGGACGACTCCGAGATCGACGCGAAGCCGTTGAGATGGTGGTTGCGTCCCGTCAGGAAGGTGGAGCGGGTGGGCGAACACAGTGCGGTGGTGTGCCACTGCGTGTACGTGAGCCCGTTCTCGGCGAGCCGGTCCATCGTCGGCATATTGATCCGGCCCCCGTAGGGGGACCAGGCGGCCATTCCGGTGTCGTCGTAGAGGACCACCAACACGTTGGGTGCGCCCTCGGGTGCCTTGTCCGCCAGGAACGCGCTCCAATCCGACGTCGAGTCCCGGACGTCCAGATTGATGACACCCTTGAATTCCTTGCTCCCGGTCATGAATTATCTCCTCCGACATCGAGATCCAAGTCCGGGCACCGGCGTCCGCGGACGTGTGGGCAGTCTCATCGTGGCCCGCGACACCGATACCCGGCCTCACCCGCAGCGTGTGAGTCCGAATCACCCCGTGGATGACAGACTCGACGGCGTCATCGAGCGTGAGGACCGACGGGAACGTCGGTGCGATGAGGGGAGAGGCGAATTGGTCGACGTGCGTACTCGATTCGTCGGATGGATGCCGTTCGGATCCTTGCGTGGGTACCAGTGGTCGTGGCTGCGGCCCGACGTGATCGCGGGGCTCACGGTCTGGGCGGTTCTCGTTCCGGAGGCCCTCGCGTACGCGTCCATCGCGGGCGTCACTCCGGTGGTCGGACTGTACGCCGCGGTGCCCGCGCTCGTGCTGTACGCGGCGGCGGGAAGTTCACGGCACCTCGTGATGGGTCCCATGTCGGCCACGGCGGCGCTGTCCGCGGCCATCATCTCGCCCATCGCGGGCGCCGACAACGGTCAGTACCTCGCCTTGTCGGCGGTTCTCGCGATCATGACCGGCGTCGTCGGTCTGGTCGCCGGTCTCTGCCGACTCGGGTTCGTGGCGACGTTCATCTCCGAACCGGTGCTCAAGGGGTTCATCGTCGGTCTCGCCCTGACCATCATCGTGGGCCAGGTGCCCAAGCTGTTCGGCATCGAGAAGTCGGACGGGGACTTCTTCGAACAGGCGTGGGGTGTGATCCGGAACCTGGGCGACACACAGTGGCGCCCGTTCGTCATAGGTGCCATCAGCCTGATCGCGGTGCTCGGGCTCAAACGGTGGCTGCCGCTGGTCCCCGGCTCTCTGGTGGCGGTCCTGTTCGGAATCGCGGCGGTGGGCCTGTTCTCGCTCGACGAACACGGGGTCGACATCGTGGGCCACATCGACTCCGGGCTGCCGTCGCTCGGGCTTCCCGACGGGGTCAGCTGGCGTGACTACTACGACCTGGCCGGACCCGCGGTCGGCGTACTCCTGATCGGATTCGCGGAGGGCCTCGGTGCGGCGAAGACGTACGCAGCCAAGGCCGGATACGAGGTGGATGCCAATCGCGAACTCGCCGGACTCGGGGCCGCGAACCTCGGCGCCGGACTGTGCTCGGGCATGGTGGTGAACGGCAGCCTCTCCAAAACTGCGGTGAACGGAGGGGCGGGGGCCAAGTCGCAGGTCAGTGGGCTCGTGGTAGCGGTGCTGACCATCCTGACGTTGCTGTTCCTCACCGGGCTGTTCGAGAAACTGCCGGAAGCGACCCTCGCCGCCGTGGTGATCGCCGCGGTGATCGAACTCGTCGACATTGACGCGCTGCGCCGGCTGTACCGGGTGTGGACCGCCCGCCTCGGGAGCATCTACGGGCCCGCTGCGCGCGCCGACTTCGCGGCCGCGATCGCCGCCATGATGGGCGTCCTCCTGTTCGACACGCTGCCCGGTCTCGTCATCGGCATCGGGGTGTCGATGCTGTTGCTGCTCTACCGGTCCTCGCGTCCGCACGTCGCCGAGCTGGCGCGCCAGGGGAACCTGTGGGTGGACGTCGAGCGGCACCCTGACCTGGCGACCCGGCCGGACACGATCGTGGTGCGGGTCGAGGCCGGCCTGTTCTTCGCGAACGCGGACTTCGTCAAGGAACGCATCGAGAAGCTGTGCACCGACGAGACCCGGGTCGTCGTGCTCGACGCCGAGACGTCGCCGTTCATCGACGTGAGCGCGGCCGAGATGCTGGTCCAGCTACGGGACGGTCTGGCGCGGAGGAACGTCGAGCTGCGGATCGCCCGCGACATCGGACAGTTCCGAGACACCTTCCGGCAGGCGTCCGAAGGCGGTCGGCCCGTCGCGGTGTACGCCTCTGTGACGCAGGCGATCTCGGATACCGACAAGGCTCGGTGACGTCGGGTTCTCGCGTTCGACCGGCTTCACCCGGCGAGGGTGATCCAGCGCTCATGCGCGGCTGATTTGCTCGGCGGTACCCGATTCGATGGAGGAGTGATGGTGCGCAGCGAAGGGCAGTCGACGGCTGTTTTCGCGCCGACGCTCGTCGGTTACCGGATGCCTTGGCTGCGTGCCGATCTGGTCGCCGGACTCAGTGCCGGTGCCGTCGTGATCCCGCAGGCCATGGCCTACGCGTCGATCGCGGACATGCCGGTGCAGATCGGTCTGTACACGTGCATGGTGCCGATGATCGTGTATGCGCTGCTGGGCGGTTCGCGCACCGTGAGCGTCAGCACCACGTCGACGATCGCGACGCTCACGGCATCGACGTTGATCGGCGCTGGCATCGCCGCCGGATCGGAGGACGCACAGACGTCGCTGATGACATTGACCCTCATGGTCGGCGTGATCCTGGTTGTCGCGCGGATTCTCCGACTGGGCGCGATCATCGAGAACATCAGCGATGCAACGATGTCCGGCATCAAGGCGGGTGTCGGTCTGACCGTGGCGGCCAGTCAGCTGCCGAAGCTGCTCGGGGTGCCGGGTGATCCGGACGCGACGGGGTTCGTAGACGTTCTCGGTGGCGTGCTCGGCCAACTGGGCGATGCGAACGGCGCGACCGTCGCGTTGTCGGCGGCATCCATCGCAGCCCTCGTTGTGATGAGCCGGTTCGTGCCACGGGTTCCCGGACCGCTCGTCGTGGTCGCCGTCGGCATCGCGTTGATCGCGTTCACGGGGCTGCGTGACCGGGGCGTCGAGCTGATCACGGAGGTGCCACGCGGGATCCCGCTGCCCGGGATCCCGTCCCTGCACGACGTCGGTGGGCTGCTGCCCGGCGCCCTGGCGATCTCGGTGATGGCGTTCCTCGAGACCGTCGCGGTCGCGCGAGGCGTCCGCCGCCCGGAGGAACCGCAGATCGACAGCGACCGCGAGCTTCTCGCGAACGGGGTGGCGTCGATGGCGGGATCGTTCTTCCACACGTTGCCGCCAGCCGGGGGTTTCTCCCAGACGGCGGTCTCGCTACGGGCCGGGGCGCGTACCCAGTTGAGCGGGATCGTGACCGCGTTCCTTGCGGTGCTGGTGGCGCTGTTCCTCGCGCCGGTCCTGAGTGATCTACCCCAGGCGACGCTCGGCGCGATGGTGGTGGTCGCGACGCTCGGACTGGTCGACCTCGGGGCGTTCGTGAGGTACTGGCAGGTGAACCGGATGGAGTTCTGGATCGCATCCGCGACGGCGCTGATCGGACTGACGGCCGGGCTGCTGCCGGCCGTCCTGGCCGGTGTGCTGTTGACGCTGTATCTCGTTCTGCACGAACTCAACCGACCGCACGTCTTGCAGCTGACCCGCAACGTCGAGGGAGGCTGGCGGGCATTGGAGCCGGACGCGCCGCCCGTCGCGTCGGATCCACTGGTGTTGCGGGTCGATTCGGGTCTGTACACGGCCAACGTCCGTGCCAACACCCGCGAGATCAGCCGGCGGGTGTTGGAGATGCGGCCGTCGACGCTGGTCCTCGACTGCTCGCGAATCTCGCAGGTGACGACGACGGTGATGCGCAACCTCCTGGACCTGGACAGGGAGCTGTCCGACGCCGGTACCGAGGTGTTCTACGCCGCGCTGCCTCGCACGAACCTCGCGACCGTGCGCCGAACCGCACTCGGTCGCGAACTCGATTCCGCAGGAAGGGTTTTCGCAAGCGTCGAGGACGCGGTCCGAGCGATCGTCGTCCGTCCGAGATCGACCGACTCCGCGGAGAGGTGACGAAATGGGAGAGCTGATCCTGCAGCTGCTGCCGGAGCTGGCAGGCATGGCGGTGACACCTGCGGCGATCGCGGGCTGCGTGCTGTTGCTGCAGACCAAGCGGGCGCTCGCCAACGCGTTCGCCTTCTTCACGGCGTTCATGATCGCCTACACCGCGATCGGCATCGCGGCGCTGCTCGGCGGCGCGACGCACGACACCCGGTCCGGCACCGCCGCCCACTGCGCGGGCCTGGCGGTGGGGCTGGTCTTCGTCGCCTTCGGCGTGGCACAGCTGGTCCGCAGGCGGGTGCCGTCGGACACCGGCCCCGAATGGATGCAGCAACTCTCGAACGCGAAGCCACGGGGTGCGTTCATCATGGGTGCCGCGCTGTCGATCGTGAACCCTAATCTGGCGATCATGATGTCCGGAATGACCATCATCGCCGCGTCCGACATCTCGGTGGGGGCGGCGGTGTTCGGGACGGTGCTGCTGCTCCTGGCCGCGGCGCTCGACTTCCTGGTGCCGATCGGAATCTTCCTGGCGTTCGGGGACCGGGCGAAGGACATCCTCGCGTCGTTCAAGGACTGGATGATCACCTACGAGCGACCACTCACGCTTTCTGTCTTCTTCGGCTTCGGTGCGCTGTTCGTGATCCGGAACGTGGTCGCGCTCGTCTGACCCTCACGCCCGGATGGTGCGCCGGTGCTCGGCGAACACGAAGGTCTCGTAGGAGATCAGAACCAGCAGCACCGCGGTGAGGAGTCCCAGCGTGGCCAGCGCCGGCAGCTGCCACGCGAGTGGGATCAGAGCGAGCAGTACCACGATGGTCACCGTGCGCGGCACGCTGAACGCGCCGGCACCGGACATCTTGAAGTAGACGAGCGCCGCGAGGTACAGCGCCGCGCCACCGAACAGCGCGACCAGCGGCCAGCCCTGCAGGGGATCGGTCAGCCGGTGTTCGTTGCCGTCGCCGACGTAGTAGAGGATCTTCTTCAACCCCAGCGAGACCATCACGATTCCGAGCACCATCGGCAGGTGCGCGTAGCTGTAGCAGCGCTGGGCGATCCGGATGCGGCGCCGACCCCGCGACTCCTCGAAGGCCTGCTCCACCATGAGCGACGTGACGTCGAAGTACGCCCACCACAGCAGCGACGACACCGCGAGCCCGAGCAGCGACGCGACGATGATCGCCCACGTGGTCGGCAGGCTCGCGACGCCGATGCCGATCGATGCGATGGACTCGCCCAGCGCGATGATCACGAACGAACTGTGCCGCTCCGCGAAGTGGCTCACCGACCGCAGTCGCCAGTCGAGTCCGCCGATCAGCGTGCCCAGGTAGTCGCCGGCGAGCGCCAGGAACCACATCACCGTCTGCCACGGTCCGGTCAGCTGCGATGCGATCAACAGGAATGTCGTGCCGGTGAGCATCGACGGCACGAACCGCATCACCTGTCCGCGCAACTGCGGGTCTTCCCGGCTGATCACCAGGAAGATCAGGATGTGCAGCGCGCGCACCACGAAGTAGCCGACGGCGAACACGAGCGGGGAATCGAGGCCGCCCGGCAGGTCGTCGAACGCCTCCGGGATGGTCAGTGCGATGACGAACACCGTGGACATCGCCGCCAGCATCACCACCCGCAGCACACCCTCGTCGGCGCGCACGAGGTTGGCCACCCACGAGTAGCACACCCAGCACCACCACAGCACGGCCATCAGCAGCACACCGTGCAACAGGTTGACGCTGCTGGGATCGTGGCCCCACAGTTCGGTGACCCGCGTGAGCGCGAAGACGAACACCAGGTCGAAGAACAGCTCGAGTGGTGAAACCGACGCCCGTTCCTCGGTGGGGCGGGTGGTCAGACGGCGCGTGACGTTCACCGTGCAGATGCTGCCACCGACGGAGCAACACCGCGCCCCTATCCGTTGGTCAGGACGGAATGCACTCCCGGCGACGCACCTCGGTAAGCTCGACAGCTGGACTTGCATCAATCCATCTATCCGGAGGTACACACGCGTGGCTCTCGTCGTCCAGAAGTACGGGGGATCCTCGGTCGCGAGCGCCGAGCGCATCCGACGCGTCGCTGAACGGATCGTCGAGACCAAGAAGGCGGGCAATGACGTCGTCGTGGTCGTCTCGGCGATGGGCGACACCACCGACGAGCTGCTCGACCTCGCGCAGCAGGTGTGCCCGGTGCCGCCGGCCCGCGAGATGGACATGCTGCTCACGTCCGGTGAGCGCATCTCGAACGCGCTCGTCGCGATGGCGATCCACTCGCTCGGCGCCGAGGCCCGGTCGTTCACCGGCTCACAGGCCGGCGTCATCACCACCGGCAGCCACGGCAATGCCAAGATCATCGACGTCACCCCGGGCCGCGTTCGCACCGCGCTCGACGAGGGGTCGATCGTCCTGGTCGCCGGCTTCCAGGGCGTGAGCCAGGACAGCAAGGACGTCACCACACTCGGCCGTGGCGGTTCCGACACCACCGCCGTCGCGCTCGCCGCGGCGCTGAAGGCCGACGTGTGCGAGATCTACACCGACGTCGACGGTGTCTTCACCGCCGACCCGCGCATCGTGCCCGACGCGCAGCGTCTGGACACCGTCTCCTTCGAGGAGATGCTGGAGATGGCGGCCTGCGGCGCCAAGGTGCTCATGCTGCGCTGCGTCGAGTACGCCCGCCGCTACAACGTGCCCGTGCACGTCCGCTCGTCATACACGACCAAGCCCGGCACGATCGTGTCCGGATCGATGGAGGACATCCCCGTGGAAGAAGCCCTGATCACCGGCGTTGCGCACGACCGTGGCGAGGCCAAGGTCACCGTCGTCGGCCTGCCCGACACGCCGGGCCACGCCGCCAAGGTGTTCCGTGCCGTCGCCGAGGCCGAGATCAACATCGACATGGTGCTGCAGAACATCTCCAAGGTCGAGACCGGCAAGACCGACATCACCTTCACGCTGCCCAAGGCCGACGGCCCGCGCGCGGTGGAGAAGCTGACGGCCCTGCAGTCGGAGATCGACTTCACGCAGATCCTGTTCGACGACCTCATCGGCAAGGTGTCGCTCGTCGGCGCCGGCATGAAGAGCCACCCGGGTGTCACGGCCAAGTTCTGCGAGGCGCTCGCCGACGCCGGCGTCAACATCGACCTGATCTCGACGTCGGAGATCCGCATCTCGGTGCTGGTCAAGGACACCGATCTGGACGACGCCGTGCGCGCGATCCATGCAGCTTTCGAACTCGGCGGCGAGGAAGAGGCCGTCGTTCACGCAGGAACGGGACGGTAGTAGAGCTATGACCACCATCGCTGTCGTCGGTGCCACCGGCCAGGTCGGCATCGTCATGCGCACCCTGCTCGAGGAGCGCAACTTCCCCGCCGACAAGGTGCGGTTCTTCGCGTCCGCGCGTTCGGCCGGCAAGAAGCTGCCGTTCCGCGGTGAGGAGATCGTCGTCGAGGACGTCGCCGCGACGTCCGATGAATCCCTGAAGGGCATCGACATCGCGCTGTTCTCGGCCGGCGCGACGCTGTCGCGTGCGCAGGCCCCGCGCTTCGCCGCGGCCGGTGCGATCGTCGTCGACAACTCGTCGGCGTGGCGCAAGGATCCCGAGGTGCCCCTCGTCGTGAGCGAGGTGAACCCAGAGGAGACCAAGAACCCGCCGAAGGGCATCATCGCCAACCCGAACTGCACCACGATGGCCGCGATGCCGGTCCTCAAGGTGCTGCACGACGAGGCGGGCCTGCAGCGGCTGATCGTCAGCAGCTACCAGGCGGTCTCGGGCAGCGGCATCGCCGGTGTCGAGGAGCTCGTCGGCCAGGTGCGCGCCGTCGCCGACGACGCCGAGAAGCTGGTGCACTCCGGTGCGGCCGCCGACTTCCCGGCGCCGAACAAGTACGTCGCCCCCATCGCGTTCAACGTGGTGCCGCTCGCCGGTGCGCTCGTCGACGACGGCAGCGGCGAGACCGACGAGGACCAGAAGCTCCGCAACGAGAGCCGCAAGATCCTGGGCCTGCCGGACCTGCTGGTGTCGGGCACGTGCGTGCGCGTCCCGGTCGTCACCGGTCACTCGCTCGCGATCAACGCAGAGTTCGAGCGTCCGCTGTCGGTGGAGCGTGCCAAGGAACTGCTCGCCGACGCCCCCGGCGTCGAGCTGGTGGACGTGCCGAACCCGCTCGCGGCCGCCGGCGGCGACGTGTCCCTCGTCGGCCGGATCCGTCAGGATCCGGGTGCCCCCGAGGGCCGCGGACTGGCGCTGTTCATCTCGGGCGACAACCTGCGTAAGGGTGCGGCGCTCAACACCATCCAGATCGCCGAGCTGCTCGTCTAGCTCCCGCTCTCCCCGCGTGCGCGGTCACGTCGGCCTTCGGGTCGGGTGGCCGCGCACGCGTCGTTTTCGGTGAGTGGTGAGTGCTGTTGCGGGCGAAGGTGGTCGACCGTAGCTTCACTGGTGTGACGGCGAACATGGAAGACGGTGCCGACTGGCAGCCTCTGCTGAATCGCTTGGCCGAGCGGAAGGCGGCCGCCCGCGCGATGGGTGGTGCGGAGAAGGTCGCGCGCTATCGGGCGCAGGGCCGGCTGGACGCTCGCGCCCGCGTCGCCAGCCTGCTGGACCCGGAGTCGTTCGTCGAACTGGGGCCGCTGGCAGGCGATCCGGCGGTGCCGTCGGATGCGTTCGTTGCCGGGTCCGGGACGATCGACGGACGCCCCGTCGTGGTCGGCGCCGAGGACTTCACCGTCGCGGGCGGCTCGATCGGTACCGCGGCCGCGTCGAAGCGGGCCCGGTCGGCCCAGCTGGCGCTGCGGAACCGGGTGCCGCTCGTGATGATGCTCGAGGGCGCCGGGCACCGCGCCACCAACGCGTTGGAGCGAAACCGTCCGGCGCCCAACGATCTTCAGGCGATGGCCGACCTGTCGGGGCGGGTCCCCACCGTCGCGATCGTGACCGGGCCGTCGGCGGGGCACGGCGCCCTCGCCGCGCCGCTCTCGGACTTCGTGATCATGGTCGACGGGCACGGCGCGCTGTTCACCGCCGGCCCGCCGCTCGTCGCGGCGTCCACGGGTGAGCAGATCGACAAGCAGACGCTCGGCGGACCACAGGTCGCGATCGACATCGCCGGTGTCGCACACAATCTCGCAGACTCGGACGAGGCCGCGCTGGCGCTGGCCCGCCGCTACCTGTCGTACTTCCCCGGCAGCGCGTGGCAGCGCCCGCCGTGGGTCGGTCCCGACGGCGGGAACCACGACGTGGGGGAGCGGGCCCTGCCGGAGTTGCTGGACCTGATCCCGGTGAACCAGAAACGCCCCTACGACATGCGGGTGATGCTGGGCGCGCTGGCCGACTCCGGCACTGTCACCGAGATCCAGCCGACCTACGGGACGTCGATCATCACCGCGCTGGTGCGGATCGGCGGACACTCCGTCGCCGTCGTCGCGAACCAGCCGACGGTGATGGCGGGCGCCGTGACAGTGGCGGCCGCCGACAAGGCCGCGGCATTCCTCCAGCTCGCCGGTGCCTTCCACCTTCCCGTGCTGTTCCTCGCGGACAACCCGGGGGTGATGGCGGGCAGCGAATCCGAGAAGGCGGGCATCCTCAAGGCCAGTGCCCGCATGTTCGCCGCCCAGCACCGGCTGCGGACACCGAAGTTCCATGTGACGGTGCGCAAGGCGTTCGGGTTCGGCAGTTCGGTGATGGGTGCGAATCCCTACGACAACCAGACGCTGACGCTCGCCTTCCCCGCGGTCACGCTCGGCGGCATCCCCGCGGACGTCGGCGGGCGCACCGCCAAGGAGGACGACGAGACCCGACGCGCCCTGGTCGAGAACGAGGCGTCCGGGCCGTGGGCGTTGGCGCAGACGCTCGTCTACGACGACGTCATCGACCCGCGGGAGCTGCGGAACATCCTGATCCGCGGGCTGAACGCGAGCGCGCGGGACGACGTCGTCGAACCTGTTGCGCACCAAGGCTATCTGCGCTGAGGTTCGAGGGAGGCCGCGACGCCGACATCCACGGCGTCCGCGGCCGCCGAACATCACGGGGCGGTGGTGCGCGCGGTGCCGGCCACGCCGGACAGCAGGGTCACGATGGCGATCCCGACGACGAGGTAGATCAGCGAACTGCCGATCTTCGAGTCGGTGTCCGCGTAGACGGTGAACGGCCACAACGCCACGACGACCGTCGCGAGGATGCCGATCCAGCCGAAGAACGACGTCGCCCGGGGCGTGGAGATCATGAGCAGATGCAGCAGTGCGGTCGCGAGCAGCGCCGCGATGATCGCGTAGCCGGCGATCGTGGTCACCTGCGATTCCCCGAAGGTGGTGTCGGGGGTGATGACCGGGATGTCCAGCAGGCCGCGGACGACCAGGATTCCCACCACGGCGGCGAGGGCCGCGACCAGCGCGGTGGCCACGCCACCCGACCACAGTCGTTTCGCGTCCACCGCGGGTGCGGCCGGTGGGCCGGGGGGATACGCGCTCATCGAGTGCTCCTTTCGGGTGCCGAGCGGGAACCTGTCCTGCCGACACGGTAGGGAATCGTCGGGCGCGGGCCGTCACCCGCTGCGGGTGAACACGAACTGTGCGCGCAGGCGGAGGATGTTCCGCTGTTGCGGTGTGAGGATGGCGAGCACGCTGTTCACGTCGGTCCCGGTGGGCGACAGGGCGTAGCAGGAACTCGCTTTCACACCGCCCAGGTAACTCACGTTTCCTGAGGGCCTTCTTCAGGCGACCATGGAGGTTTCTGTGAATGGTTCCACCGGTCCCCGCAGATACCGGCCGACGGGCCCCTCGTCCAGTGCGAGCGCCTTGGTGATCACGGTTGCTCCGACGATGATGCCGCACGCGACGAACATCCAGCCGATCGCGGTGAACACCAGTCCGAGGGCACCGAACTTGGCCTCGGCCTCGGCGACGGTTCGGGGGAGGACGATGTTGCCGGCGAGTCCCAGCGCGGCCAGGCCGGTGGCGGTGATCACCCCGGTACACCACAGCACGCGACTCGACAGGCGCCGTTCGGTGAGCAGGTAGGGAACCAGCGCCCACTGGCCTGTCCACACCGCGAGCTGCGCGATCAGCACCAGTGATCCGCCCAGGTACGGCACGCCCTGCAGGATCTTGGTGAATCCGATCAACGCGGCCGACGCCGCCACTGCCAGCAGGACCGCGACCCACCGCCACCAACTCGACACCTTCAGCGTGGGCACGTGCCACGCCCGCCCGTACATGCGGCCCAGTGCGCGGGCGAACGACGTGCCACTGAGCACCACCATCAGCAGACCGATGATGCCGAACGCTGCGAACGTGGGTTCGGTGGGCTCGAAGCTTCCCGGTGCCAGATCGATGGATTCGACGTCGATGCCGAACTGGGAGAAGAATCCCTTCGTGGCCGTGTCACGGTGGCCGATGGTCGACGCCGCGATCACCACCGGCAGCACCGACGTGAAGGACTGCGCGGCCAGCGTCATCGACCGGTCGGCCCACTCGATGTCGATGAAGCCGGTCAGAATCCGTTGCACGGTCCGGCCGGGCGCGGTGCCGCGCAGCCATCCCTGCGCGGTTTCGGAGCGGGCGGCGAGTGCCTCGCGCGCCAATGCGACGTTGAAGTTGGACGACCGCACAACATCCCTCCGGGCTCGACGGGCGGCCGGCGCGGCCGGTCCCGTTGGACTGCCGACAGCGTAGGCGACTCGGGCGATCATGGCGGACAGGCGAATCGGATGACGTCGTCGAGTCGGCGCGGGCGCAGTACGGTGACGGTTCGCTCTGCCGAGACCGCCGGAGGAGCCGTTGAAGGACGTGGAGCACCCGGACGCCCGTGCGATCGCGCGCGAGGCGGCCCTCGCGGTGCTCGTGGGCGTGGCTGCCGCCGCGATCCCGATCGCCGTGTTCGAGGCGGTCCGCGTCGTCGCCGAGGTGCTGTACGTCCGTGTCCCACACGCCCTCGGGTTCTCGGGCGATGCCCGGTGGTGGATCCTCGTGGTGCTCACCGCGACCGGAGTCGGCGTCGGCGCGATCGTGTGGCTCGTACCCGGGCACGGCGGCCCTGACTCGGCGACCGCCGGCCTGATCGGCCCGCCGATCCCGTTGTCGGCGTTGCCGAGTCTGCTGGCGGCGACGGTGCTCGCGCTGGGCGCGGGAGTGAGCCTCAGCCCCGAGAACGTGCTGATCTCGGTGAACGCCGCGCTGGCGGTGTGGGTCGTCGCCCGACTGCGGCCCGCCGTCGCCTCGCGGCGGGTGATCGTGCTGGCGACAGCGGCGACGATCGGCGTCCAGTTCGGCACTCCGATCGCGGCGCCGCTCGCGTACCTCGAACTGACGGGGCGGCCGGTGCGGGGCAACCTGTGGGACGTCGTCTTCACGCCGTTGGTCGCGGCCGGGACCGGCACCGTCACGATGGCGGTCCTCCGCCGGCCGGTGCTGACGATCGACGTGCCCGGGTCCTGGTCGACGACGCTGCCGAACGTGCTCGGCGGCGTCGCGATCGCCGCCGCCACCGCGCTGGTCGTGCTCGGCGTGGTATCCGGATACCGGGCCCTGCACGCGCTGTTCCATCGCGTTCGCAACCCCGTGCTGATGACCGGTCTGGGCGGCGTCGTACTGGGTGTCCTCGGTGCGCTCGGCGGTCCGCAGGCCATGTTCAAAGACGGCGAGACCATGCGGTCGCTGGTCGCGGCCGCACCGGAGACGTCTCTTCCGCGTCTCGTGGTGGTCGGGTTGTGCAGCCTCGCGGCCTTCGCGGTGGCGGCCGCAAGCGGCTTCCGCGGTGGACGTGTCATCGCGTCGGCCGTGCTCGGGGTGAACGCGGGCCTCGTCGCGCACGCGCTGGTCCCGTCGGTGCCGGTGACACTCGCGGTGGCCTGTGCCGTGCTCGGGGCGGTGGTGGTGGCAGTGCGCAGTTGCTGGCTCGGGATCTTCATCCCGGCCGCGATGGTCGGCTCGGTGGCGGTGCTGCCGGTGCTGTGCGTCGCGGTGCTGCCGGTGTGGCTGCTGGCCGTGCACCGGCCGGGCATGACGATTCGTCCCGCTCGCCCGGAAGCGCCCGGAGTCTCCGGATAGATCCGGGAAAGTGGGAGGGCGACGGTCGGTTCCGGCGTACCGTCGGGCGGGCGTGCTCCGGTAGGGCGACCACGGGGAGTGTGACGTGTGATGAGCGGACGGATGTCGAGGCGCGCCTTCAACCGCGGGCTCGCGTGGACCGCCGGGGCGCTCGGTGTGGGGGCGGCCGGGATGGCCGCGGTGCACGCGCAGGACATCGGCGACTTCGGCAACATCGACCCGGCGCGCCCGCTGCTGTTCGCGTCGCCGAGACTCACGCCCTTCGTCGACGAGCTGCCACGGCTGCCGGTGCTCACCGGGCCGCAACTGGAACTGCGGGCCGCGAGCACGACCCATCGGTTCCACCGCGACATGGCCCCGTCGCCGGCGCTGGCGTACGGCGGCATGGAGTATCTCGGACCCACGGTCGAGGCGCACAGCGGCGAGCCACTGACCGTCGCGTACCGCAACGAGATCGGCGTCCACCCGCTGGCCGCGGACTTCGACACCACCCTGCACGGTGTCACCGAGCAGGACCGGACGTCGGTGCCGACGTCGATGCACCTGCACGGCGCGGTCACGGCCCCCGAGCACGACGGTCACCCGGCGTACCTGCAGCGCCCCGGTCAGGGACACGTGCACCGGTATCCCAACGGCCACGAGGCGACCCAGCAGTGGTACCACGACCACGCGATGGGGATCACCCGTCTCAACGTCTACGCCGGCCTGGCCGGGATCTTCCTGCTGCGCGACCAATTCGACACGGGCGCAGGTGACAACGCGTGGGGTCTGCCGTCGGGCGAGTTCGAGATCCCGCTGATCCTGCAGGAGAAGGTCTTCACCGCCGACGGACGGCAGAGCATCCGCGCGACCCCCCTCGTGCCGCAGGGCCGCTGGGACGGTGGCACCCCCGGCGACGTCGGTGTGGTGAACGGCAAGATATGGCCGGAGCTCGAGGTGGCGCGGGGGATGTACCGGCTGCGGATCGTCAACGCCGCGTCGTTCAGTGTCTGGAACCTGTTCTTCGGCAACCGGATGCGGTTCTGGATCCTCGGCATGGAGGGCGGCATGCTGCCGGCGCCGGTGCCGTCGACCCGGGTGCGGCTGGCGCCCGGGGAACGGGTGGACCTGCTGGTCGACTTCGCTGCACTCGGGCCCGATTCGACGGTGGAACTGTGCAACGACGAACCGCCGCCGCTCGCGGCGTCGCAGCGCGGGGCACGGGCGATGCCGCTGTTCTGCCGGTTCCGGGTGGCCGCGGGACGCGGATTCGCGGGTGCGGTACCCGAGACGCTACGTGGGGGAGCCGGGCAGCCGGCGGACCTCGAGCCGGTGCCGACGCCACAGGTGCGGCGGACGGTCACGGTCATGCAGCTTTCCGATCCGTCGACCGGCAGCGCGTTGATGTCGCTGAACAACCTCACGTTCGGGGACGCCGACATCGAGATGCCGCGGCAGGGCACCGTCGAACAGTGGGACATCGTCAATGTGGCCCCGGAGCCGCACCCGATTCACCTGCACCTGGTCAACTTTCGGGTGCTCGGCCGACAGGATTTCGACCAGCAGCGCTACATGCAGCGCTATCCGGTGCCGCCGGTCGGCACCAAGTGGGCGCCACCCGTCGACGAGTTCGTCACCTCGCCGCTGGTGCCGCCCGAGCCGTGGGAGTCGGGGCGCAAGGACACGGTCGTGGCGAATCCGGGGACGGTCACCCGAATCGTCGCGGCGTTCCCCACCGCCGCCCGGTTGGGCTTCGACCCGGACGCGACGTTCGGTGTGGGGCAGAGCGCTGCACCGGCGCCGCCGGAACCCGACCACACCGGTCACGGGCAGCCCGCACACGCCCCGGCACCGGCCACGTACGGTCCGCTGCAGGGCTACGTGTGGCATTGCCACATGCTCGACCACGAGGACCACGACATGATGCTCGGTTTCCGCACCGTCGCGGAGTGACCGCGGCCGATGCCGGGACTCCCGACGCCGGACTGATTCGAAGTCTGTCAATATTGAAGGATGTCGATACAAGAGTCCGGCGTGGCGTGCTGCCCGCCCCTCGGGAGGCAACCGCTCTCGGAGAGCCGGGCGGGTGAGCTGGCCCGGATGTTCAAGGCGCTCGGCGACCCGGTGCGGCTCCGGATGCTGAGCCTGATCGCCGGCCACGCGGGCGGGGAGAGTTGCGTCTGCGACATCTCCCCGGCGTTCGACCTGTCCCAGCCGACGATCTCCCATCACCTGAAGGTGCTGCGGGAGGCCGGTCTGCTCGACTGTGAGCGTCGCGGCACGTGGGTCTACTACCGGGTGATCCCGTCGGCGCTGGCGCGACTCTCGGACGCGCTGTCGCCCGAGTCCGGCGTCGTCGAGGGCTCGGTCTGCGCGCCGGTCGACGCGGTGGCCGTGGAGGTGGCGCAGTGACCGAGACTTCCGCGCCGCCGGCCGTCGTCGGCAGGCTCTCGACGCTGGACCGGTTCCTGCCGGTGTGGATCGGCGTCGCGATGGTCGCCGGCCTGCTGCTGGGACGCATGATTCCGGGGCTCGGTGACGCCCTCGGCGCCGTCGAACTCGACGGCATCTCGTTGCCGATCGCGCTCGGCCTGCTGATCATGATGTACCCGGTGCTGGCGAAGGTGCGCTACGACCGCCTCGACACCGTCACCGGCGACCGGAAGCTGCTGCTGGGTTCGCTGCTGCTGAACTGGGTCCTCGGCCCGGCGCTGATGTTCGCCTTGGCCTGGATCTTCCTCGCCGACCTGCCCGAGTACCGGACCGGGCTGATCATCGTCGGCCTGGCGCGGTGCATCGCGATGGTGATCATCTGGAACGACCTCGCATGCGGCGACCGGGAGGCCGCCGCAGTGCTGGTGGCGCTCAACTCGGTGTTCCAGGTGCTGATGTTCGCCGTCCTCGGCTGGTTCTACCTGTCCGTCCTGCCGGGCTGGCTCGGGCTCGAGCAGACCACCATCGACACCTCCCCGTGGCAGATCGCGAAATCCGTATTGATCTTCCTCGGCATCCCGCTGCTCGTCGGCTTCCTCACCCGACACTTCGGCGAGAAGGTCAAGGGTCGCGCCTGGTACGAATCGACGTTCCTGCCGAGGATCGGCCCGTGGGCCCTCTACGGTCTGCTGTTCACGATCGTGATCCTCTTCGCCCTGCAGGGCGAACAGATCACCTCGCGGCCTATGGATGTCGTACGAATCGCGATCCCGCTGCTGGCGTACTTCGCGATCATGTGGGGCGGCGGCTACCTCCTCGGCGCCGCGATGGGACTCGGCTACGAGCGCACCACCACCCTCGCGTTCACCGCGGCGGGCAACAACTTCGAACTCGCGATCGCAGTCGCGATCGCCACCTACGGCGCCACCTCCGGGCAGGCGCTCGCCGGCGTCGTCGGCCCGCTGATCGAGGTCCCCGTCCTCGTCGCGTTGTCTACGTCTCCCTCGCGCTGCGCAAGCGCTTCGATCGAACTGCGCCGGCAAATACGTCGGCGTCGAAGGAGTAGCGGAACCATGACCGTGCCGAGTGTGTTGTTCGTCTGCGTCCACAACGCCGGCCGCTCCCAGATGGCGGCGGGGTTCCTCGACCACCTGTCGGGCGGTCGGATCGAGGTCCGGTCCGCAGGCTCGGAGCCTGCAGGGTCGGTCAATCCGGCCGCGGTCGCGGCGATGGCCGAGGTGGGAATCGACCTCTCCGCTCAGAGCCCGAAGATCCTCACCGTCGAGGCGGTGCAGGCGTCGGACGTGGTGATCACCATGGGCTGCGGCGACACCTGCCCCGTGTTCCCCGGAAAGTCTTACCGTGACTGGGTTCTCGACGATCCCGCGGGTAAGGGCGTCGACGCCGTCCGCCCCATACGGGACGAGATCCGTTCCCGCGTGGAGACGTTGATCGCCGAGCTCCTCCCGTAGGCGGAACCCGGCGATGGGTCGTTCAGCAGCAGGATGATTCGTCGGGCGAGGACTCGGTCCCGGTGGCGGTTCCGCAGCACACGCCGCTCCCGGGTGCGGTGTCCGCGAGTAGCTGCGGGCTGGTGCCGAACGTCTCGGAGTCGGCGAGCACGGTATATACCTCCCACTTCTCACCGGCGGGCCCGGTGACCCACACCTTGTCCTGGGTGGCGAAGCAACAGGTGGTGCCGATCTCCTCGTCGGTGAACAGACCCTCGCCGGTGAGGCGAGCGATCTCCGCGTGCACCTTCTCGCTCGATTCGACCTCGACGCCGAGGTGGTTGATCGTGCCGCCCTTGCCGGGGTTCTCGAGCAGGACGAGCTTCAGCGGCGGTTCCGCGATCGCGAAGTTCGCGTAACCGGGCTTCAGCTTGGCGGGTTCGGTGTTGAAGAGTTTCGAGTAGAAGGTGACCGCTTCCTGCAGGTCGTCGACGTTGAGTGCGAGTTGTGCGCGTGACATGACAGCCTCCGGCTATGCGACATATATCGAATTGCTTGCATCTTCAGGGTGCCACCTTTTCGACATAAGTCAAGGAACTCCGGTAGGGTTGTGATCATGCCGAAGGCCTTGCCGATCGTCGACGTCAGCGCACCGATCTGCTGCGCACCGGTCTCCGCGGCGCCGATGGGTGACGACGCCGCGCTGCAGGTCGCGCTGCGGTTGAAGGCGCTCGCCGACCCGGTTCGGATCAAGCTCGTGTCGATCCTGCTCACCACCGACGGTGGCGAGGTCTGTACCTGCGACCTCGCCACCGGGGTGAACCTCGCGGAATCGACCGTGAGCCACCACCTGGGGCAACTGAAGAAGGCCGGCATGGTCGAATCGGAGCGCCGCGGCATGAACGTCTACTACCGGGTGCGCGGCGAATCGCTCGACGCGCTCCGTCTCGTGCTCGATCCGAACTGTTGCGGCGAGTCGCGATAGCCCCGTTCGATCCGGTGTTCGCCCTCTCGTTCGGATACCAACACGCTAACGAATCTGGATATGTGTGTGAATCGGTGACGAGGGTACGAATACTGGTCCGGCAGTGCGGTTGAAAACTGACAGCCTGGGTAATCGACGGCGCGGGTCGCGTACGGAAGACGGTGCACGGCTCGGTTCACCCGTCGACGGGACAGAGAGGACCCTCGATGAGCCCGACGCCTGCCACACCCTCGCGGCGCGCGAGGTAGCGCCGTGCCGACCGACGAAGAACGCAAGCTGGGAGTCGAAGAGGAGTTCCATCTCATCGACGCGAAGACCCGGCGACTGGTCACACGCGCACCGGAACTGCTCGAACGCCTTCCCGGGGACGTCTACGTCGAGGAACTCCAGCGCTGCGTCGTGGAGGTCAACAGCGGGGTGTTCACGCACCTGGCCGACCTCCGTGACGACCTGACCCACCGGCGGCGAGTCCTCGTCGACACGGCCGCCGAACTCGGCGTCGGAGTGGTGGCCTCGGGGGCGGTGCCCCTCGCGGTGCCCGCCGAGATGGAGGTCACCGAAACCCCACGGTATCGGCGGATGCTCGCCGACTATCAACTCTTGGCCCGTGAGCAGCTGATCTGCGGTACGCAGGTGCACGTGGACGTGGCGGACCGCGACGAGGCCGTGCGGATCGCCAACCGTGTCGCCCCGTACCTACCGATCTTCCTCGCACTCAGCGCGAGTTCGCCGTTCTGGGCCGACGGCACCGACACCGGATACGCGAGCATGCGATCTCTGGTGTGGAGCCGCTGGCCCACCACCGGACCGGCGGCGCCCGTGAATTCCGCCGCGGAATACGACCGGCTGATCGACGACCTCGTCGGGAGCGGTGTGATCGAGGATCCTGGGATGGTCTACTTCGACCTACGCCCGTCCGATCGATATTCGACGCTCGAGTTGCGGGTGTGCGACAGCTGCCCGTCCGTGGACACGATCGTGCTCGTCGCGGGGTTGTTCCGTGCTCTCGTCGATCGTGAGGCCGCCGCCCTCGAGGAGGGGACACCGCCGCTGCAGGTCTCGCCCACACTGGTTCGCGCGGCCATGTGGCGGGCAGCGCGTTCGGGTCTCGAGGGCGACCTGGTCGATGTGGAGGCTGTCGAGCCGCGCCCCGCACCGCAGGTGGTCGAGGGCCTGATCCGGTCGCTGCGACCGCACCTCGAGTCCACCGGCGATTGGGACGTCGTCTCCGAGCTGTCAGCCATCACCCTGCGGGTGGGAAGCTCGTCGGCACGGCAGCGCCGGGTCCTGCGCCGGCGGGGGCGCCTGACCGACGTCGTGGACCTGCTGGCGGCCGAGACCGCCTGCCGCCTGGACCCGGAGACATGCATCGACGACGCGGCGCCGGCTGGAGGCTCGACGAACTCGTTGCGGGGCGGCGGCGGGAAGGACACCTGGACCGTGACCGGGCCGTTCGACGCGGCCATCTCGGGCGACCGGCGCTGACAGCCCAGGAGGAGTTGCCGGACATGTGTGGCATATGCGGTGAGCTGCGCTTCGACGGGACGACGCCCGACGTGGCGGCGGTGTCCCGGATGACCGACGCGATGGTGACGCGCGGGCCGGATTCGGCGGGCGCGTACGCGCAGCAATCGGTGGCGTTCGGCCATCGCCGGTTGTGCATCATCGACCTGTCCGCGCGGGGCGGTCAGCCGATGATTGACAGCGAGCTTCGGTTGTCGTTGGTGTTCAACGGCTGCATCTACAACTACCAGGAGCTGCGCGCCGACCTGCAGCGGGCCGGATACCGGTTCTTCTCGACGGCGGACAGCGAGGTGGTGCTCAAGAGCTTCCACCGCTGGGGTGCGGACTGCGTCCACCGGTTCAAGGGTATGTTCGCCTTTGCTGTGCACGAGATCGATTCGGGCGTGGTGACTTTTGTCCGCGATCGCCTGGGCATCAAACCTCTGTACTTCGCCGGTCGGCCGGGCCGCCTGCGGTTCGCCTCGACCGTGCAGGCGCTGCTGCGCGGCGGCGACATCGACACCACGATCGATCGCGTGGCTCTGCACCACTACCTGAGCTTCGCCGCGGCCGTACCGGCACCGCACACCATGTTCGAGGGCATCCGCAAACTGCCGCCGGCGACGATCCGGGTGGTGCAGCCCGACGGCACCTCGACCGAACGGTGCTACTGGGAACCGAGATTCGAGTCCTCACCCGAACGGGTGTCGTGGACGCCGGCGCAATGGCAGCAGGCCCTGATGGACTCGCTGCGCACGGCTGTGGCACGCCGCATGGTCGCCGACGTGCCCGTGGGGGTGCTGCTCTCGGGGGGTATCGATTCCAGCCTGCTCGTGGCCCTGCTGGCCGAACAGGGGCAACGGAACCTCGCCACGTTCAGCATCGGATTCGATTCGGCCGGAGGTGAATCCGGAAACGAGTACTACTACTCCGATCTGGTGGCGCGGACCTTCGGCACCGATCACCAGCAGATCCACATCGATCCGTCCCGGCTGCCCGCGGCGGTGCCGAGGACGGTCGAGGCGATGAGCGAGCCGATGATCAGCCACGACTGCGTGGCGTTCTTCCTCCTGTCGGAAGAGGTCGGCAAGTCCGTCAAGGTGGTGCAGTCCGGCCAGGGCGCGGATGAGATCCTCGCCGGCTATCACTGGTATCCCCCTCTGATCGGGGTGGCACGGGAACAGTCGGCCGAGGCCTACGCCAAGGTGTACTTCGACCGCACCCACGACGACATCGCGGCGCTGGTCGACCCCGACTACTGCCTCGATCACGACGTCAGCTCGGAATTCGTCGCCCGGCACCACAGTGCGCCGGGTGCGGACACCTCCGTCGATGCCGCGCTGCGCCTCGACACGACGGTGATGCTCGTCGAGGATCCGGTCAAACGGGTCGACACGATGACCATGGCATGGGGTCTCGAGGCCCGCGTGCCGTTCCTCGATCACGACTTCGTGGAGCTGGCGGCCACCTGCCCGTCGGAGCTCAAGCTGGCGGGCGACGGCAAGGGCGTGCTGAAGGAGGCGAGTCGTGCCCTGCTGCCGAACCAGGTGATCGACCGGACCAAGGGGTACTTCCCGGTCCCCGGTATACGGCATCTCGAGGGTGACGTCCTCGACCTCGTGCAGGACGCGCTGCGCGGGCGCAGCGCCCGCGAGCGGGGCCTGTTCCGGCCGGAGGCGCTCGGCGCGCTGTTCGCCGCGCCCAACGACATCCGCACCGCCCGCGGCGCGAACACCCTGTGGCAGGTGGGTCTGCTGGAGATGTGGCTGCAGGCGATGGAGCGGCTGTGACTGCCCCGGAGCCGTTGGAAAGACAAGGCAGACAACACATCCGATTCACGTCCGGCGCATCTGTTTCGCCGGATGCGACCGGATTCGCGCACCTCGTCGACGACGGGGGCTATCCGTGGGCCGTACAGCGATTCCTGTCGGGCAGGCACGGCAGCACCGACCGTCGGGTGGAACTGCCCGTGCCCGGACCGGTCACGCGGATCGTGCATTCGGCGGACAGTCAGTGGCTCGCATGCCAGGTCGCTCCCCACGGCGGCAACCGCACGCAGGTGTGGGTCGTACGAACGGACCCGGCGGACCGCTCGGCCCGGCTCGTCGGGTCGCGGCACGCGGTCTCGACCGAGCTGATCGGATGGGACGGGAATAGGTTGGCGCTCACCGCAACCGACGAGGGGGGAGTGGCTGAGGCGCGGCTGGTCGATCCGCGCACCCAGGACACCGTCGTGCTCGACCGCCGCGTCGGCAGCTTCCTCGTCGACGCGTGGGCTGGATCGGCGCTGCTGCGGGTGGGCCCTCGTGGGCACCGCGAACTGCTGCTGCACCGCGCCGACGGCAACCGGATCCCACTGCTGCCGACGGACTTCGGTTCGACCACCGACGCGGGCGTCATCCTCGACGACCACCGCATCCTCGGGGTACTCGGCCAGCACCGGTCGCCATGGGCGTCGAGCGAGGGCGAGCCGGACATCTACGTCCGCGCGCTCGTGCGCAGCGACAACGGTGCGGAGTTCGCGCGGTTGCTGGGCGTGGCGGTCTCCGAACGCGGCGTCTCCTACCGGGTTCTCGCCGAGCGGGACAACTGCGGCCTCGACGAGTTCGTCGTCAGCGACGATCACAGCACCGTTGCCCTGCTGTGGAACTACAAGGGTCTGAGCGAGCTGCAGATCCTGCATCTCGCGGACGGAACACTCGATTCTCCGATCCGGCTGCCGGGGCTGGTGGCCACGGAGCTGAGTATCAGTGCCGACGGCTCGTTGCTCGCGGTCACGGTGCAGGGCCCCGGGATGCCGCCGTCGGTGGAGATCGTCGACCCGCGAACGGGCGAGTGGGGTCCGGTGGAACCGGCCCGGACCCGGATCGCCCGGGCCGACGCCCCGATGCTCGCCGAGTTCACCGCGCGCGACGGATTACCCCTGACCGGGTGGCTCTACCGGACCGCCCGGGACGGTCCCGGTCCGGTGATGCTCTGGTTCCACGGCGGACCGGAGCTGCAGGAACGCCCGGGATACAGCGACTACTTTCCTGCGCTCGTCGAGGCCGGCATCACGGTCTTCGCGCCCAACGTGCGTGGCTCGGGCGGATTCGGCCGCACCTTCATGCACGCCGACGAGCGGTACGGCCGATTCGCCGGCATCGACGACGTGGCGGACTGCGTGCGCTACGTCGTCGACAGCGGAGTCGCCGACCCCACGCGGATCGCATGCGCCGGGCACTCGTACGGCGGGTACCTCACACTGGCTGCGCTCACATTCCACCCCGACCTGTTCGCCACGGGCATCGCCATCTGCGGCATGAGCAATCTCGAGACCTTCTACGCCGACACCGAGCCGTGGATCGCGGCCGCCGCCTACCCCAAGTACGGGCATCCGGAGCACGATCGGGAACTGCTGGCCGAACTGTCGCCGATCCACCGCGTCGACGCCCTGAAGGCACCCGTTCTCGTGGTGCACGGCGCCAACGACACGAACGTGCCGGTCAGCGAGTCCGAACAGGTGGTGGCATCCGTGCAGGCCCGAGGCGGGGTCGCCGAGCTCCTGTTGTTCGGCGACGAGGGCCACGACATCGTCAAGCGTGAGAACCGGGACATGCTCGCGAGAACCATGGTGAACTGGCTGACGAGCAGGCTGGCCCGAACCGACGCCCCGGTGTCGGCGATCTGATGGGGGTGGCGCTGAAGGATGCTCATAGACCACGACCGGCTGGTCGCGTGGCGGCGGGATCTGCATGCGCACCCCGAACTGTCGTTCGCGGAGTTCCGAACGACCGCGCTGGTGCACGATCACCTGCGTTCGCTGGGCCTCGATCCGGTGGTCCTGCCCCGCGGGACCGGCCTGTGGTGCGACGTCGGGCCCTACACCCCGACGTCCGTCGCATTGCGGGCCGACCTCGACGCGCTCCCGTTGACGGAGACCACCGGGGCGCCGTACGCCTCCACCGTCGAGGGGGTGTGCCACGCGTGCGGCCACGACGCGCACACCGCGATGCTCCTCGAGGCCGCGACGGCGCTCGCGACCGAGCCTCCCGCACGGCGGGTGCGGTTGATCTTCCAGCCCGGTGAGGAGACCACCCCGGGGGGAGCCCTCGAGGTGGTCGCCGGGGGTGCGCTCGAGGGCGTCTCACGGATCTTCGCCCTGCACTGCGCGCCGCAACTGGAGGTCGGCAAACTCGCCACCCGGGCCGGCCCGATCACGTCGTCCGGTGCCATGCTCACGGTGCGGCTGTCCTCCGCGGGCGGCCATTCGGCGCGCCCACACCTGACGGGCGATCTGATCCATGCCGCGGCCGTGCTGGTGACCGGGCTGGCGTCGGTGCTCGATCGCCGCGTCGACGCCCGCACCGCCACCGTGCTGACGTGGGGCCGGGTCCAGGCCGGCCGGGTCGGCAACGCCATACCGGAGTCGGGCGAACTGGTGGGCACCCTGCGCAGCGCGTCGCATCGGACATGGGCCACGGTGGAGCCGCTGGTACGCCGCAGCGTCGCAGAGCTGCTCGCGCCCTACGGCGTCGACCACGAATTGGACTACGTGCAGGGCGTGCCGCCGGTGGTCAACGACCCCGAGGCAACCGGCGAGATGCTCTCCGCGATCGAGTCCGTGGTGGGTCTCGAGAATCTGGCCGAGGCGGGACAGTCGAGCGGCGGTGAGGACTTCGCGTGGTATCTCGAGCACGTCCCGGGCGCCATGGCGCGCCTGGGAGTCTGGGACGGAACCAGCCCGCGCCGCGATCTGCACACGCCCGACTTCGATCTGGACGAGCGAGCCCTCGAGTACGGGGTGCGCACCTTCCTCGCCCTCGCCTACGGCGGGTAGCCGACCCTGGATCCGTTCGGTCGGAAACACCGATTCCGGCGATGCGGCATGCCATGCTGGGCGGCGTCAACGCAGCGCGATCAGGAGGTCGACATGGGGTTCTACACGGATCGGATCGTTCCCCACCTGGTGAACGTCTCGTGTGGGAACTCGCTGACCGATGCATCACGGAAGCGGGCATGTGTGGGCCTTCACGGCCGCGTGATCGAGATCGGGTTCGGTTCGGGCCTCAACGTCCCCTTCTACCCGGAGGCCGTCGATTCCGTCAGCGCCGTCGAACCGGCCGACGAAGCATGGAGGCTGGCACGCAAACGTCTCGCCCACGCCCGCGTACCCGTCGAGCGGTCAGGGCTCGACGGTCAGTCACTTCCCTTCTCCGACAACACCTTCGACACCGCCCTGTCCACGTGGACGATGTGCACCATCCCCGACGTTCATGCCGCGTTGTGTGAGGTGCGCCGCGTCCTGAGACCCGGCGGCACCCTCCACTTCGTCGAACACGGACTCGCACCCCACGAGAAGGTTCAGCGCTGGCAGCGCCGGCTCGAGCCGATCCAGAAGGCCGTCGCCGGCGGCTGCCACATCACGCGCGAGATTCCCGACCTCATCCGAGCCGCGGGCTTCGAGATCCGTGACCTGGACACCTTCTACGAGAAGGGTGCGCCGAAGATCATGGGAGCCCTCTCGCTCGGGGTCGCGGCGCCCGCTGCCGGTTGAGCGCGGACACCGTCCGGGACCGATGCCGGTCGCGTCACACCCGGGAAGTGCGCCGGTCGCTCAGGTGATGGTCAGGGTGTCGCCGGACGTCGTCACCGTTCGAGGCTGAAGCGACTGCCGTGCCGGACCGCGGACAACGGAACCGTCTGCTGCGGAGAAACGGCTGTTGTGGCAGGGGCACTCGACGGCACCGTTGCGCACTCCCACCACCAGGCAGCCCTGGTGCGTGCAGACCGCGGAGAAGGCCTTGAAGACCCCGCTCTCGGGTTGCGTGACGACGATTTTGCTCGCAGTCAGGACGATCCCGCCCCCGACGGGGACGTCGGCGGTGGGCACCTCGATCGGACCACTGTCGGTCGCGCTCGCGTCGCCCCCGCTCGTTCCCGAACTGCAGGCAGCGGCGGCGAGGCCGCAGGCAGCGCACGCGGTGATCAGGAAGGCGCGCCTCGGAACCTCCGTCCGGGTATCACTCACGGACTACATCCTCACTTCGACGATCGGCCGCCGAAGAGCGGCGTAACGATCGTCCATCGCCTCCGGCGTTGCCGGACACTACCAGCGCGGGCGATCGTTCCGAATCCGTGGAGGCGAGAAAGCGGCAGAGCACACAATTGCGCTCTTCATCCGGTACGGGTGATGTGACGGCGAGCACTCGCCGGGCAGTCTGACCCTCAGACAATTCGCTGCAACGTGTGCGCCGGGGGACTGTCGCGCCGTGCCGACGGACGAGGAGATGGGTGATGCCGGATTCGAAGCCGAACATTGTGGTGATCTGGGGAGACGACATCGGGATCACCAATCTCAGCTGCTACAGCGACGGGATCATGGGATACCGGACGCCGAACATCGACCGTCTCGCCGACGAGGGGATGAAGTTCACCGACTCCTACGGTGAGCAGAGTTGCACTGCGGGCCGCGCGTCGTTCATCACCGGGCAGAGCGTCTACCGGACCGGGATGAGCAAGGTCGGGTTTCCCGGCTCCGACATCGGACTGTCGGCCGAGGACCCGACCATCGCGGAACTGCTCAAGCCGTTGGGCTACGCGACGGGGCAGTTCGGAAAGAACCACCTCGGTGACCTCAACAAGTTCCTGCCGACAGTTCACGGGTTCGACGAATTCTTCGGCAACCTCTACCACCTCAATGCGGAGGAGGAACCCGAGCTTCCGGACTACCCGCACGAGGATCTGTATCCGCGTCTGTACAACCTCCAGAAGCCCCGCGGCGTCCTGCGCTCATGGGCCATCGACGAGGACGATCCCACCGAGGACCCGAAGTTCGGCCGCGTGGGACGACAGAAGATCGAGGACACCGGCCCACTGACCAAGAAGCGGATGGAGACCATTGACGACGAGATCGCCGACGCGGCTGTCGATTTCGTCCGGCGCAAGCATGCCGAGGGCACGCCGTTCTTCATGTGGGTGAACTTCACCCACATGCACCTGCGTACGCACACCAAGCCCGAGAGCCTGGGGCAGTCGGGCATCTGGCAGTCGCCGTACCACGACACCATGATCGACCACGACAAGAACGTCGGGCAGGTGCTCGATGCGCTCGACGAACTCGGTCTGGCCGAGAACACGATTGTCATCTACAGCACCGACAACGGTCCGCACGCCAACACGTGGCCGGACGGGGCCACCACGCCGTTCCGCAGCGAGAAGGACACCAACTGGGAGGGCGCGTTCCGCGTCCCGCAGGTGATCCGTTGGCCCGGAAAGATCCCCGCGGGCTCGGTGTCCAATGAAATCGTCCAGCATCACGACTGGCTGCCCACTTTCCTCGCGGCGGCCGGCGAGGCGGACATCGTCGACAAGCTCGAGGACGGTCACACCGTCGACGACAAGACGTTCAAGGTGCACATCGACGGCTACAACCTGCTGCCGTACCTCACCGGCGAGGTCGACACGAGCCCGCGCCGCGGGATGGTCTACTTCTCCGACGACTGCGACGTGCTGGGTATCCGGTTCGAGAACTGGAAGATCGTCTTCATGGAGCAGCGGGCGCAGGGAACTCTCGGTATCTGGGCGGAGCCGTTCACCCAGCTCCGGGTCCCCAAGCTGTTCAATCTGCGAACCGATCCGTACGAGCGGGCCGACGCCACCTCGAACACGTACTGGGACTGGTTCCTCGACCACGACTACATCGCCTTCTACGGAACCGCGATCACCACCGCATTCCTCGAGACGTTCAAGGAGTTCCCGCCTCGGCAGGAGGCGGCCAGCTTCACGATCGACCACGCGGTGAGCAAGCTGCACGCATTCCTGGCGAGGGACTGATCGCCGTGGCTGACACCCTGGAATCGTGGGCGGATGGGGAAACCAGATCCGCCATAGTCGATTTCGTCGACCGAGTGACCGCGGAAACCGGCCCCGACTACGTCGAACCCGCGGCGCGTGTCGCGGTGTTCGACAACGACGGCACGCTGTGGTGCGAGCAGCCGATGCCGATCCAGTTGGACTTCACGATCCGACGGCTGGGCGCCATGGCGAAGGACGATCCGTCGTTGAGGTCACTGCAGCCGTGGAAGGCGGCGTACGAGAACGACACCCACTGGCTCGGCGCCGCCATGGTCAAGCACTACCACGGTGACGACGCGGACCTGAAGTTGTTGATGGGGGCGATCACTCGGGCATTCGACGAGGTGACGGTCGAGGAATACGACGCGCGTGTCACCGGATTCTTCGGGGACGCCGATCATCCGACGCTGGCTCGCCCGTACCGGGGCTGCGGATACAAGCCCATGGTCGAGTTGCTGCGTTACCTGGAGGCCAACGGGTTCACCATCTACATCGCCTCGGGCGGCGACCGGGATTTCATGCGCCCGATCGCCGGGGAACTGTACGGGGTGCCGCCGGAGCGGATCATCGGCAGCGCGTTGGGGATCTCCTACCGGGACGACGCGGGTCGCACCGACCTCCTCTACAAGGCGGCGATGGACTTCTTCGACGACGGGCCGGAGAAGCCGGTGCGGATCTGGAGCCGGATCGGTCGACGTCCGATCCTGTCGGTCGGCAACTCCAACGGCGACCTCCCGATGCTCGCGTTCTCGGAGCTGCCCGGAGCGCCGGCACTGCGGTTGTTGATCCACCACGACGACGGAGAGCGGGAATTCGACTACGTCGCCGGAGCGGAGGACGTGCTCGATCACGCGCGTCGCAACGACTGGACCGTGGTGAGCATGAAGAATGACTGGCACGAGGTGTTCGCTCCCGACACCGCTCGAGCATGAAGGGGTCTTGTGGACACCGTCGTCGTCACCGAACTCCGGCAGGTCCCTGCCCAGACCTTCACGATGGGCTCGGACCGTCACTATCCGGAGGAGGGGCCGGCGCATCGCGTGGCGGTCGACGCGTTCGCCATCGAGACCCTGCAGGTGACCAACGCCCAGTACGCGCGCTTCGTCGCGGACACCGGCTACGTCACCGTGGCCGAGCGTCCGCTGGATCCCGCGGAGTATCCCGGCGCGCCCGTCGAGAATCTCGTGCCGGGATCGATGGTGTTCGTCGGAACCACTGGGCCGGTGGATCTTCGACACCTCAGCCAGTGGTGGCGGTGGACGCCCGGAGCGTCGTGGCGGCATCCGGAAGGCCCGCGGTCCGGACTCGACGGCCGTGAGGACCACCCGGTGGTCCACGTCGCCCACGAGGACGCCCGGGCCTACGCCGAGTGGGCCGGACGCGCCCTGCCGACCGAGGCGCAGTGGGAGGCGGCGGCGCGGGGTGGCCTCGATCAGGCCGAGTTCACGTGGGGTGACGATGCGGAATCGGGGGATCAGCGCCTCGCGAACTTCTGGCACGGCGACTTCCCCTGGCGCGCGGACAGCGGGTACGGCGCCACCAGCGCGGTGGCGTCGTACCCGCCGAACCCGTACGGCCTGTACGACATGGCGGGCAACGTCTGGGAATGGACCGACGACTGGTACGGCGAACGGCACGGCGGCGGGCAGTCGTCGTGCTGCGTCCCGCGGAACCCGCGCGGGCCGGAGGCCGCGGACAGCTTCGATCCTCGGCAACCGCAGTTCCGGGTGCCGCGCAAGGTCATCAAGGGCGGCTCGTTCCTGTGCGCCGACAGCTACTGCCGCCGCTACCGCCCGGCTGCCCGGAGGCCGCAGATGATCGACACCGGCATGAGCCACATCGGTTTTCGCTGCGTCGCCGACTCCGAGTAGCCCGTGCCCGATCGGTGTCGCGGCGCTACCAGGTCCGGTCGCCGCGCAGGACCGCGTCGGCGCCGCCGTCCACGAACACCACCTGGCCGGTGACGTGCGTGTTCTCGGGTGAGGTGAGCCAGGCCAGCAGCGGGGCCACCTGCTCCGGGTGTGCGTGGCCGTGCAGCGGCATCGGGACCGCGCCGTCGATGGCGGCGCGGCCCTCGGGGATGTCGAGCATCGCCTGGATCATCGGGGTGACGATCGTGCCCGGCGCGATGGCGTTGAGAGGGATGCCCGCACCTGCCCACTCCGGGGTGATCGCGGCACGGCGCACCCAGCGCGCGATCGCGACCTTGGACGACGCGTAGACCTGCGCGCCGTCTCCCTGGGCCACGGCGGCGGCCGCGGCGTCCACGGCGGCAAGCTCATCGCCGGCAAGAGCGGCGTCGACAATCGCAGGATCGGACGGGTGCAGCGACGCGACGGACGAGATCACCACGGCGCGCGGATCGGTCCCGGCCGCGAGGAGCGGGCGCAGGCCCTCGAGGGTGGCGACCGCGCCGAAGTAGTTGACCTTGATCGTCAGCGGATCGAACAGTGCCACACCGGCGCACGCGACGACGCCGTCGAGTCGACCGTCGGTCAGTTCGCGGGCCTGCTCGACGAGGGCCGCGCGGCCCTCGGGGGTGGCCAGGTCGGCGGTGATGTCGGCGTCGCGCAGGTCTGCGCCGATCACGTGGGCGCCCTGCTTGCGCAGATACGTGGTGGTGGCGGCGCCGATTCCGGAGGCGCTGCCGGTGACGAGGAATGTGCGGGGCATGTCCTGCCCTTTCGTCTCGGGGGAAGGCTGGGGTCGATCGGGTCCTCATAGGTAGGCGCGCCAGTCTGTGCCAGATGGCCAGTTTGTGACACGCTGCTAGTGTGTGTCAAGACACATTCGGAGGTGATTCGTGGAACGCGACCAGCGTGGATTGGCGGAGCGTCGGCGCGAGGCGGTGCGGATGGACATCGCGGCAGCCGCGGCGAAACTGTTCATCGCCGACGGCTTCGACGCGACATCGGTCGAGGACATCGCAGCGGGCGCCGGGATCTCGGTGCGCACGTTCTATCGGCACTGCGAGGCCAAGGAGGACACGCTCACTCCGGTGCTCACCGCCGGCATCCGGGACTTCGCGGACTATCTCTCCGGCCGCCCCGGCGACGAGTCCGTGGCCACCGCGGTCCACGAGGCGTTCGTCGAGTGTCTGCGCCAGGATCGGTACCGCGAATTCGTCCCCACGCGTGAACTATTCGTCATCCTGACGTCCGTGCCGGGCATCCGGGCCCGGTGGATGGTGGCGGCCCACGACCTCGCCGACGACATTCGCCCCCACCTCGCGCAGCGGGCGGGGCTGGATCCGGTCGGCATCGAGGCGCGGCTGTTGTCGAACGTCCTCCTGGGCGCTCTCACTGTCGCGCTCGAGTACTGGGTGACGTGCGATCCGGACGACCCGGCCGGCCCGGCCGACGTCGGGCAGTTGGCGGCCGCGGCATTGTCGGTCCTGCGCCTCGACGTCGATGATTCTCCCCGAAAAGCCTGATTCTCAAACCCTTTCGAAGGCAGTTCGACAGTAGAAACGGAGACACCCCATGGATCGGTCACTGGTACGCAGCATCGTCGTCACGGCCGACGCGGACAGCGTCTGGGCTCACATCGGCGACTTCGACCGTCTCGGCGCGTGGCATCCCGCCGTCCCGTCCGCGGAGCTCGAGGGCGACCCGACGCAGGTCGGCTCGGTTCGCACCTTCTCGGTGGACGGCAAGGTCGTCGCGCGCGAACTCCTCGTCGCCCGCGACCCGGAGGCGCGCACCTACAGCTACCAGGTGCTCGACCCGATGCTCCCGATCACCGACTACGTCGCCACTCTCGCGGTCACCGCGCAGGGTGACGGATCCGAGATCCGTTGGAGCGCGCAGTACAAGTCGAACGACGATGCGGTCGCCACCGTCGAGCAGGTCTTCGGCGACGGCGTCTACGTCGCGGGCCTGCAGGCGGTGCAGGCGCACTTCGACGCCTGATCCACGTGAGATCGCCCGGCCCCGTCGTGTTGCCGGGGCCGAGGAAGAGCTGGAGGGTCCCTTCGCGCGCTGTGAGCGCACGAAGGGACCTTTCAGCTTTGGGAGTGGTGTCGTGTCAGCGGTGCCCGGTTTATCTGGATCTAGTCGTTCTTTTGACTTATTCCAGAAAAGGCGCATACTGGGGTCATGCAACAAGGAGAGCACGACTTCGACCCCCGCGCCCGGCTACGGGACGCGGGACTGCGGGTCACGGCTCCACGTGTTGCGGTTCTGAACACGGTTGCCGCCAACCCGCATTCGGACGCGGACGAGATCGCCACCGACGTGCGTCGTCAGCTCGGGTCGGTCTCGACCCAGGCGATCTACGACGTGCTCGGGGCCTGCGTCCGGGTGGGGTTGCTGCGTCGCATCGAGCCCGCGGGCTCGCCGGCGCGGTACGAGACCCGTACCGCGGACAACCATCACCACCTGGTGTGCCGCTCGTGCGGCACGGTCGCCGACGTGGACTGCGTCGTCGGCCACGCTCCCTGCCTGGAGCCCTCGGACAACCACGGTTTCGAGATCGACGAGGCCGAGGTCGTGTTCTGGGGTCTGTGTGCCGATTGCCGACACGATTCGGCGAAAACCGGGGCACGGGCCGATACCAGCTCACAGAATCAAGACGATGTGCCCGGATCGGGTGGGTCGATCACTTCGAAGACAGCCACAGCCCATCAGCGCCAAGGAGGCTTCGCACCATGACGTCCGCACAATCACGTCCGACGACGAACAACTTCGGAATCCCCGTCAGCAGCGACGACGAATCGCTGACCGCGGGGACGCAGGGCCCCATCCTCCTCCACGACCACTACCTGATCGAGAAGCTCGCGCAGTTCAACCGCGAGCGGGTCCCGGAGCGCATCGTGCACGCCAAGGGCGGCGGCGCATTCGGCCAGCTGGTCATCACCGGCGACGTCAGCAAGTACACCAAGGCGAAGTTCCTGCAGCCCGGCAAGACGACCGAGTCGCTGGTGCGCTTCTCCACCGTCGCCGGCGAGCAGGGCAGCCCCGACACGTGGCGCGACCCACGCGGTTTCGCGATGAAGTTCTACACCGAGGAAGGCAACTACGACCTCGTCGGCAACAACACGCCGATCTTCTTCATCAAGGATCCGATCAAGTTCCCCGACTTCATCCGCTCGCAGAAGCGCCTGCCGGGGTCGGGTCTGCGCGACCACAACATGCAGTGGGACTTCTGGACCCTGCGCCCGGAGACCGCGCACCAGGTGACGTGGCTGATGGGCGACCGCGGCATCCCGAAGTCGTGGCGGCACATGGACGGTTTCGGTTCGCACACCTACCAGTGGGTGAACGCGGCCGGTGAACGCTTCTGGGTCAAGTACCACTTCAAGACCGACCAGGGCATCGAGTTCCTCACCCAGGCCGAGGCCGACACCCTCGCCGGCTCCGACCCGGACTACCATCGCGCCGACCTGTACAACGCGATCGAGCGTGGTGAGTTCCCGAGCTGGACCATGAAGGTCCAGATCATGCCGGTCGCCGACGCGGAGGCCTACCGCTTCAACCCGTTCGACCTGACCAAGGTGTGGTCGCAGAAGGACTACCCGCTGATCGAGGTCGGCAAGTGGACGCTCGATCGCAACCCGGAGAACTTCTTCGCGCAGATCGAGCAGGCGTCGTTCGAGCCGTCGAACGTGGTGCCCGGCATCGGCTTCAGCCCCGACAAGATGCTGCTCGGCCGCGTCTTCTCGTACGCGGACGCCCACCGCTACCGCATCGGCACCAACTACGCCGACCTGCCGGTGAATGCGCCCAAGGCGCCCGTGAACTCCTACTCCAAGGAGGGCGCGATGCGGTACACGTTCAACACCGCCGACACCCCGGTGTACGCGCCCAACTCGTACGGCGGTCCGCACGCCGACCCGTCGGCCGCCGGTGACGAGGGTCTGTGGGCCTTCGACGGTCAGGCGGTGCGGGCCGGGTACATCCAGCACCCGGAGGACGGCGACTTCACGCAGGCCGGAACCCTGGTCCGCGAGGTGCTCGACGACGCCGCCCGCGAGCGTCTGGTGAGCAACATCGTCGGCCACGTCCTCGGTGGCGTGCGCGAGCCGGTGCTCGGCCGCGTCTTCGAGTACTGGAAGAACGTGGACGCCGAACTCGGCAAGAAGATCGAGGAAGGTGTGCGCGCCGGCCTGAAGTAGGCGGGTGACGAGGAAGGACCCGTTCCGGAGCGTTCTCGGAGCGGGTCCTTCGTCTTTCACTCAACGCGTCAAGGGAGCAGGCCCCACCAGTAGATGAGGGTCGCCGCCAGCCACAGAAGCAGAGTGTCCATAACCGCCTCCCGTGTCGGGTTTCGCCTCTATCATGCTCCCCGCCGTCGGCGTTGGACAACGGAGGCGATCCCGTAGACGATCACGGCGCCGAAGATCCAGGCCTCGAGGACGGCGATGCCGGCCGCGACGCCGTAGTTGTCGAAGTACGCGGCGCCGCGCAGCGCGCGAACGGTGACGCCGACCGGCAGGATGCCGGTGAGAGGTTCCAGCCATCCCGGGAGGAACTGCGCAGGCAGGATGCCGGTGCTGGTCGCGTTGCCGAACACCAGCAGGACCACGGCGGCGAGGAAGATCCCGACGGGTCCGAAGAGTTTGAGCAGGGCCGCCGTCGAGACACCGACGGCCAGCGCGAGCAGGCCGACGAGCGTGCCGGTCATGAGGAACGATGCCGGCAGGGCGTCGAAGACCGGCCCGACCAGCCAGGCCACCACGATGCTCACCAGGAAGGCGAACACCACCGCGCTCACGGCACGCCAGAGCGCGGGCAGGCGCGGGCCGGCCTGCATGCTGGTCAGACCGAACAGGAATCCGGCGAGCACCACCCCGAACGCGGCGTAGAACACGGACAGACCGCGGGAGTCACCCGCCGCCAACGGCGCGACGTCGGTCACCGTCAGTGTCGCCCCGGACGCCGCGGCAGCGGCGCCGAACGCACGCGTGAGTACCTCTGTGACCGGCGGCCCGTTCGCGCCGGCGACGACCAGCTCCGCGGTCGGGGTGCCGGACAGGAAGGCCCCGAACACCTCGTGCTTCTTCACCGCGTCGCGCGCCACCTCGGCGGAGTCGTAGGGGCGCACGTCGAAGGCGTCACCGTTCGCCGACGACTGCGCCTCCACCGCGGCCACGACCGGGGGCGGACCCACCACCGCCACCGGCAGGTCGTGCGGCTTCGGATCGTGGAACGCCGCGAGGAACACCGCGGCGAAGATCGCCCCGATCAGCAGCCCGACCAGCACTGGTACGACGGTGCCGCGTGCGATCGAACCATTGTCCGGTTTCGAGGCATTCGTTGACTGCGTCGACGTCGCTGCCATGGATCGAGTGTGCCCACGTCGCGGCGTCCGTGGTGGCGGTTCCGCAGCTTCAGGGCTCGAGGAACCGGGCGAGGAACTCGATGAGCAGGCGCTCGGCGACCGGTTCCGGAAGTTCCTCCACGAGCGCGAGGATGTCGGCCTTGGGGCCGTCGAGTCCGGCTTTCGGGTCGAGTCCGGCGAGCGCCAGGACACCCGCGCTGATCTCGCTCGTCAGGTCGGCGGGATCGATGTGGGCGGCGGCCGCGACGAACTCGGCCGGCGCGCTCGCCCCGGGAATCCCTCGGGTGCGGTCGGCGGCCTTCGTGAGCGCGGCGACCAGGTCGTCGACGACGGTCTCCGTGACCGGCGTGATCGTCAGGTGCGTGGTGCGCGGCAGCACGGTGCCGTCGGGCTGCACGTGTCGCGGCTGCGGCTGCAACGCCCACCCGTCGTCGTCGGCGGCGTCCGACCAGCGGTGCGGGTCGACCCGGCGCTCGGCCGGCACCGTCTCGTCCGACGCGATCGCCAGCAGCGGGCCCACCGGGTCGCCGACCACGCGCAGGCCCTCGATGCCGTCGACCGCCTCCCGGATCCGTGCCGTCGCACGCGCCATCGGCTCGACCAACTCCCCGAACCCCTGCGGGCCCAGCGCCTGCGTCACCGCCCACCCAGCCGCGATCGGCATCGCACTCCGCGACCCGAGCAGCGTCGGGTTCACCACCGCGTAGCCGGGCCAGCGGGTGGTCGCGAACCAGTGCGCGCGGTGCCGGTCGCGGTCGCGGAAGAGCAGCAGCGAGACGCCCTTGGGGGCGTACCCGTACTTGTGCAGATCCACCGACAGGCTGGTCACCCCGGGTACGGTCAGATCCCATCTGCGCTCCTCCGCGCCGGGCCACCACGGCAGCACCCAGCCGCCGATGCACCCGTCGACGTGCAGCGCGACGTCCTGTGCCGCACACACTTCCGCGACGTCGGCGATCGGGTCGAGCGCCCCGTGCGGGTACGACGGCGCGCTCGCGACCACCAGCGCGACGTCGGGGGACAGCGCGTCGGCGACGTCCCGCGGTCGCAGCCGCGCGGTCACCGGGTCGACCGGCAGCACCTCGAGCCGCAGGTCCAGGTGCTGGGCGGCCTTGTGGAACGCGGCGTGTGCGGTGGCGCCGATCAGGAGCGTCGGCCGGTGCTCGGCGCCGGTGCGGGACCGCCACGTGTCCCGGGCGGACTTCACCGCGAGCATGCAGCTCTCGGTGCCGCCGCTGGTGACGCTGCCGACGACGTCGGGGTCGCCGCCCGCGAGGACGTCGCGCCCGAGCGCGACCAGGTCGCGTTCCATCGCCCCGATCGAGGGAAACGCGGTGGGGTCCAGCCCGTTCAGCGACTGCGCCCGCAGCGCGGCCGCGCCCGCGAGGTCGGACAGTTCGGCGACGCCCGGGTCGTACACGTACGACAGCAGGCGTCCGCCGGATGTCGGGGCGTCGGCGGCGCGCAGCGCGTCCAGTCGCGCGAGGATGTCGGCGGGGTCGTGGCGGAACTGCATCAGTGGTTTCCGTTCTGTGCGTGGGCGTCCTCGGCGGCGAGCCGGTATCGCGAGAGTGCGACGATGCTGAGCGCGGTGAGGATGGCGGGGGCGGCGGAGATGGTGAGGACGATGCCGTCGATCGCGGTCTGGGACTGGACGGCGTGCTGGTCGTCGGTGGACGAGACGAACCCGGTGACCGCGAGGATCGCGAGTACCAGCGCCGGGCCGAGCGCCAGACCGATGGTCTCGATCGCCGTCCACACACCGCTGAACGCGCCGGCCCGCACCGTGCCGCCCTCGCGGCGCTCGTGGTCGGAGATGACGTCGGGCAGCATCGACATGCCCAGCATCTGCATGCCCGCGTAGCCGACGCCGGCGACCGCGACGACCGCGTACACCCACCACCCGGTGCCCACCAGCAGCCCCAGCAGCGCGACGCCCGCGGCGAGGAACAGGCTCGACGCCAGCAGGTACGCGCGGCGCTTGCCCCATGCGCGGACCAGCCACGACCACAGCGGCATCACCGCGACCGCGGGCCCCACGAGCGCGGCGAAGAGGAACGACACCGACCGCTCGTTGCCGAGGACGTACGTGGCCGCGTACTGCGCGGCGGCGAGCATCGTGCCGGTCGCGAACGCCTGCAGCGCGGACGCCGTCAGCAGCGCACGGAACGGGCGACTGGACCGGACGACCCGCAGCGACGCCGCGAACGATGCGCCCTCGCCCAGAGCGGCTTCCGCCGGGGGACGACGCGGCGCCACCCGTGATGCCGCGAACATGCCCAGCCCCAGCACCGCACCGGCCACGATGCCCATCACGAGGTAGCCCCAGCGCCCGCCGCCGCCGAGTTCGCGCAGTTCCGGACCGCCGGCACCGAACAGCAGGATCGCGACGCCGAGAACGGCGACGCGCCACGCCATCAGCCGCGCCCGCTCGTGGTAGTCGTCGGTGAGTTCGGCCGGCATCGCGATGTAGGGGACCTGGAAGAGGCTGAACGCCACCGCCGACGCGATGAACGCGAGCGCCACCCACACCGCCGCCGCGGCGGCGTCCACGCCGTCCGGCACCGCGAAGGTGAGGGCGAAGAACACCGGCAGCAGCGCGGCACCGATCGTGAGGAACAGCCGTCGGCTGCCCGTCCGGCGCGCCCACGAGTCGCTGAGCGAACCGATCGCGGGATTGAGCACCACGTCGAGTGCCTTGGGGGCGAACACCACGAAGGTGGCAACGGCGGCCGCCACCCCGAGTGTGTCGGTGAGGTAGTACGCCAGTACCAGTCCAGGCAGCGTCGAGAAGCCGCCGGTGCCGACCGATCCCAGGGCGTAGCCGCGGATCGTCGCGGGGCTCAGCCGCGTCGCCGCGGGCGCGGAGATGCTCGTCATCTCGACAATCTAGGCCAGCAACACCCCGTCGTGGCCGCCGAACGGGCGTGTCGGTGGTCGTTGCTAGCGTCAGCGGCCAGGGGTCCGGCGCTGCCTCGCCGGACCCCGCCGTCGTTGGTGTCCTGTCGTTGGTGCTCGAAAGGTGCTGTCCCCCTATGGTGATGGGTGCTACCCATGCAATGTCCGGTGCTGTCGTCGGCCTCGCCGTCGCAGACTTGCTCCCGACGGACTGGGGCGGGCCCACCTCCACCGCGGAGACGTTCGCGTTCGCGGGTGTCTGTGCGGGCGCCGCGCTGCTGCCGGACCTCGACACCACCCAGTCCACCGTCGCGCGCTCGTTCGGTCCGATCTCCAGGACCCTGGCCGCGGGTGTCGACTCGGTGTCGCTCGGTGTGTACCGGGTGACCAAAGGTCGACGGGACCCCAACCGGCGCGGTGGGCACCGCACCCTCACCCACACGGCGCTGTTCGCGGTCGGGCTCGGGGCCGGGATCTCGGCGCTGGTCGGCCAGTTCGGCCACGCCGCCATCATCGTCACGCTGTTCTTCACGCTCGGCCTGGCGCTGCGCGGGCTGGCCGGGGACTGGGCCCGGGACAAGGGATGGCTGGTCGTCACGGGGGTCTCGGCGTTCCTGTCGATCCTCACGTGGCAGTGGTTCCCCGACCAGGTGGGCTCGACGGGACTCGGGGTCGCGGTCGCGCTGGGGTGTGCGACGCACTGCCTCGGCGACATGATCACCAAGGAGGGGGTGCCGTTTCTGGCGCCGTTCGTCCCGTTCGGTGGACGCCGATGGTGGGAGCTCCGGTTGCCCTCGTTCCTCGCGATCCGCGCCGGCGGCGGATTCGAGCGGGCCGTCCTGGGACCGCTGCTGACCATCGCGGCCGTCGGCCTCGCGGTGTGGGCGGTGGACGGTGCGCCCGAGGCGATCACCGACGCGCTGCGCAACTCGAACCCGGTTGAGCGGTAGTTCGGAAAGTCCTCCCGACGAGAATTACGGAACCACTGGCATCGGAACCCGCTTTGTTCTAGTTTGACTCGAGGATCACGCGGCGAGGCCTGGCGCGCCGTTTCCCGACGAGAGGATCGGAGTCGAACAGGTGGATGCCGACGAGAACGCGTTGTCGACGGCTCGAGCGCGTAACGGACTGTCCCGCAGGGGATTCCTCGGTCGCGCCGCCGGTGCCGCGGCGGGTGCCGCTGCGCTGACCGGCGTGGGCTGGACACCGGCGTTCTCGCTCCCGGCCGCCGGTTCCAGCGGTTCCACCGGATCCGGCGGGCCGGTGTCCAACCTCCCGGTCCCGCCCGCGTTCCCGGAGGACATCCCGCTCGCGCAGCAGGGTTACGTCAACTGGGCCAAGGACATCGAATTCGACGCCGTGTGGACCGCGACCGCCCGCACCCCCGACGACGTCCTCCGGATCGTGAACTGGGCCAAGGACAACGATTACCGTGTCCGCGCCAAGGGCACGATGCACGGGTGGAGCCCGCTCACGGTGGTGCCCGGCGAGAGCGTCGAGAAGACGATCCTCGTCGACACCATGACCCACCTGAACACGGTCGCCGTCGACCCGAGCGGCAGCCCGGCGACGGTGACGGCCGGTGGCGGCGCCAGCCTGGAGGCCATCCTCACCGCGCTGCAGGAGCACGGCCTCGGTTGGGCGAACTCGCCGGCCATCGGCGACCTCTCGATCGCCGGTGTCCTCGCGATCGGTGCGCACGGCGCGACCTATCCGGCGGCGGGGGAGCAGGCGACTCCCGGCCAGTCGTTCGGGTCGCTGTCGAACCTCGTCACCGCGATGACCGCGGTGGTGTGGGACGCCGCGGCCGGCCGGTACGTGCTGCGCGAGTTCACTCGGGCCGAGCCCGAGATCACCGCGCTGCTGGCGCATCTCGGTCGCAGTTTCGTCACCTCCGTGACGCTGCAGGCGGGCGCGAACGTGCGGCTGCGCTGCCAGAGCATCATGGACATTCCCTGGCAGGAGATGTTCGCGACCCCGGGTTCGGGGGGACGGACGTACGAGAGCTACGTCGAGACGTCGGGTCGTGTCGAGGCGATCTGGTTCCCGTTCACCGACAAGCCGTGGCTCAAGGTCTGGACGCCGACGCCGGTGAAGCCGTCGGAGTCGCGGGAAGTGTTCGGCCCCTACAACTATTTCTTCACCGACCGGCTGCCGGAGCCGCTGACCGATCTGCTCGGTCAGGTCGCGGGCGGCATCCAATCGGCCACGCCGGCGTTCGGGGCGGGCCAGTTGGCCGCGGTGCAGGTCGGTCTGGCGGCCACCGACACCGACGACCTGTGGGGCTGGTCCAAGGACGTGCTCTTCTACCTGCGGCACACCACGATGCGCGTCACCGCCGGCGGCGGGGTGGTCGTCACGAAGCGCGCCAACATCCAGCGCGTGATCAACGAGTTCACGACGTGGCACAACAACCGGATGAGCGCACTGGCCGCGGAGGGCAAGTACCCGGTCAACGGTCCGTTCGAAGTGCGCATGTGCAAGGTCGACGACGACTCCGAGGTGCTCGTCGAATCGGCGGGTCCGCCGAACCTGTCCGCGGTGCGGCCGCGGCCGGACCATCCCGAGTGGGACACGGCCATCTGGATGAACGTAGTGACACTGCCCGGCACCGCCGGTGCCGCGGACTACTTCCGCGAGATGGAACGCTGGATGGCCCAGAACTACTCGGGCGACTACGCGACCTTCCGGTCCGAGTGGGCCAAGGGGTGGGGCTTCACTTCCCAGGGCGGCTACCGCGACGACGAGTGGCTCACGCAGACCCTCCCGGCGGCCTACACCCAGGGGATCCCGGCGTCGGGCAACTTCGCGGCGGCCCGGGCCTCGCTCAACGCGCACGATCCGCACCGCATCTTCGCCAACAGCTTCCACGACCGGCTGCTGCCGTAGTGGGCGACGTCGGGTAGCTTGATGCGGGGGCCGAATTCGCTTGGAGTTGTTGTGATTTCTGGTGCGGTTCACCCGGATGTGGCCCTCGTGACAGGGCTCTTCGCTGGTCTCGGCATCGAATCCTCGGCGGCCGTGCCCGAGCCGGACAACACCGAGTACGGTGCCGCGGTTTCCGACGTCGGCAGGTCGACCATCCGGTTCCGGGTCGGCAAGCTGACGCCGACGAAGGTGGGACTGTTCGTCTCGGTGTGGCGTCGCGGGGCCGGTGGGTCGACGGAACCGTTCCCGGCCGAGGACGACGTGGACGCGCTGGTGGTCGTCGCCCGGGAGAGCGACCGCTTCGGTGCGTTCGTGTTCCCGAACGAGGTGCTGGCCACCCGCGGCGTCGTGTCGGTACGTGGTGCCGGCGGGAAGCGGGGGTTCCGGGTGTATCCGCCGTGGTCGGCGACCAGTAGCCCGCAGGCGCAGCGGTCCCAGGGTTGGCAGTGCGACTGGTTCCTCGACCTGAGTGACGGAGCGGCCGTCGACCAGCAGCGGGCCCGTCGTCTCTTCGCCGCGGTCTGAGCGGCGGAGCGGAAAGAAGGTGGACCGGCGGCTCGGTCGCCTCACGGCGAAAGGCGCAACGCAGCTCCAGCCGAACGGAACTCTGCGGAGGCGGTGAATATTGAGCCCGGGGGACACGGAACCGCCGATCCGAACCATTCAACCACTACTGTGCCGAAGGTATTCCAGGAGCTCCCGCGCCAGTCCCCCCGACCGTGGTCGAGCTGGAGCAGCGCCTTGTGGAGTCGCAGCGATCCGTTCACGAGATCACGTTAACGAGGGGGCCCGGCACCGAAATTCGGTGCCGGGCCCCCTCGTGCCGGGTGTGCTTACTGCTTGGCGCCCAACAGGTTCTGCAGGTCGTCGAGCACGATCATCGCGCCCGTCGGGCCCAGGGCCAGGAACCAGGTCTCGTCGGACACCTCGACCGCCTGGCCGTTCTTCACGGCGTTCAGGCCGGCCCACAGCGGGCCGCCGCGCACCTCGGCCGCGGCAGTGGTGTCGGGCTTGCCGTACGTGGAGTAGAAGATCCAGTCGCCGTCGGCCTGCGTGATGGTCTCGGGGCTCACCTCCACCGCGAGTTCCTCGATGTTCTGGACGTCCGGGCGGCGCAGGCCCACGTCCTGCAGGATCACACCGATGAACGACAGGTTGCCGTACAGGCGGGTCTTGCCGGTCATGAAACGCACCAACGAGATCGACGGATCACCCTGGATGCTGTCGCGGACCTCGTTCGCGCGGGTCTGGTAGTCGTTGAGCACCGACTCGGCCTTGGTCTCCTCACCGACCGTGTCGGCGACGAGCAGGAAGTTCTCCTTCCAGGGGAAGCCCGGGCGGATACCGAACACCGTCGGCGCGATCTCCGCCAGCTGCGGGTACAGCTTGTCGGCGCGCAGCTTGCTGCCCAGGATCAGGTCGGGCTGCAGCGCGATGATCGCCTCGAGGTTCAGGTTGTTGGTGGTGCCCACGTCCGGGACGCCGGGCAGCTTGTCCGCCAGGTACGACGGCTGGCCCGACACACCCTCCGGACTCGCGATGCCCACCGGGGTGATGCCGAGCGACAGGACGTCGTCCAGTTCGCCGCCGTCGAGCACGACCACGCGCTCCGGCTTCTTCTCGATGACGGTCTCGCCGAGCGCGTGCTTGACGGTGCGGGGGAACTGGCCGGGCTGCGCGTCGCTGCCGAGGGACGCGGTCGCGGTGTCGGCCGTGGCGAACAGACGACCGCCTGTCGCGACGTCGGTGTTGCCGGCCGGGGCGTCGGCGGCGTTGTCGGAGGAGCCGCACGCGGTGCCCGCGAACACGGTTGCGAGGGCGACCAGCGCGACGCGAACCGAGGTCCGCTTGCGGAGAGAGGATCGAACGAACATTAGGTCAGGCTAGCCTGTGCAAATCGTGCTTCTCGCGGCGGGACATCCTGAGAGCGCGCCGCGGCGCCGCAACGACGAGAAAGACCCCGTCCGAATGAGTCGGACGGGGTCTTTCTGTTCTTCACTGGTCGGGGTGGCGGGATTTGAACCCACGACCTCTTCGTCCCGAACGAAGCGCGCTACCAAGCTGCGCCACACCCCGGTGTTGAACCTCGGATAGCTTACAACACTGTTTCGGTAGGGATTAAATCGGCTGGTCAGCGGCCCAAAACGGCGCCTTCGACGGCCGCCGAGCCGCGCGCGGTGACCGTGTTCTCGCGGGGTGCGGGGACCAGCGTGAGCAGCGTCGCCTCGGGGCGGCAGCAGAACCGGGCCGGGGCGTACGGCGATGTGCCGACGCCCGCGGACACGTGCAGCCGCATGTGCGCACCCCAGTTCGACGGCCCCTTCACGCGGGAGCGGTCCAGTTGGCAGTTCGTCACCAGCGCGCCGTAGAACGGCAGGCACAGCTGGCCGCCGTGGGTGTGTCCGGCCAGGACCAGGTCGTAGCCGTCGTCGGCGAAACGATCGAGGACCCGCGGCTCGGGGGAGTGCGTGATGCCCAGCTTGAGCTGGGCGAGCGGGTTCGGCGGGCCGGCGATGGTGTCGTAGCGGTCGCGCTTGAGGTGCGGATCGTCGACGCCGGCCGACGCGATGCGCACACCCGCGACCTCGAGCTCGCGATGCACGTGGGTGACGTCGAGCCACCCGCGCTCGGTGAACGCGGCCCGCAGGTCCGCCCACGGCAGCGGCGCGCCGAGCACCCGGCGGTGCTCCTTGTGGAAGTACTTGAACGGGTTCTTCGGTTTGGGGGCGAAGTAGTCGTTGCTGCCGAACACGAACAGGCCCGGACGCGCCAGCAGTCCACCCATCGACTGCACCACCGCCGGCACCGACCTGGGGTGCGACAGATTGTCGCCGGTGTTCACGACCAGGTCAGGTTCGAGTCGGTCGAGCTCGCGCAGCCAGTTCTGCTTGAGCTTCTGGTTCGGCATCATGTGCAGATCGCTGATGTGCAGCACCCGCAGGGTCGCCGAGCCCGGTGCCAGCACCGGCATGGTCGCCTCTCGCAGTGCGAACGCGTTGCGTTCGATCAGGGAGGCGTAACCGATGCCCAGAGCGGCGGCGCCCGCGGTGGCGAGCGCGGCCCGGTTCAGGGCGCTGCGGTTCGGGATACGGGGCGACAGATCAGGCACCCGTCCAGAATACGGGTGTCGGCAATGAAGGTGCAGGACACCGCACCGGGCGCGTACCGTTCGGCGCATGGCCGACACCGCTCCCACGCTCAAGTCCACGCTCCGCGCCGATCTCACCGCCGCGATGAAGGAGAAGGATCAGCTGCGCCTGTCGACACTGCGCATGATCCTCGCCGCGGTGCAGAAGGAGGAGACCTCCGGCAAGGAGGCCCGCGAACTCAGCGACGACGAGGTCCTCAAGATTCTCACCAAGGAATCGAAGAAGCGTGGCGAGGCCGCCGAGATCTACACCGAGGCCGGCCGCGGTGAACTGGCCGCCAACGAGCGCGCCGAGGCGCAGATCATCGACTCCTACCTGCCCACCCCGCTCACCGACGCCGAACTGGCCGACGTTGCGGACACCGCCATCGCGCAGGTCGCCGAGGAGCTCGGCGAGCGCCCCGGCCCCCGGCAGATGGGTCAGGTCATGAAGGCGGCCACCGCCCTTGCGGCGGGCAAGGCCGACGGATCGCGAATCTCCAAGGCGGTCAAGGACCGTCTCTAGATCCGGCGAACCCTGCGGCCGCGTCCCACCTGATCTTTCCTGTTAGTAACGATCGAATCTCCGCTCGAGATCATCACCATGATCGAGGGCGATTCCGCCCTCCACGGGGAGGAGATCGGCATGGGGTGGATCAGTTCGAGGGCAGCGCGGGCACTGGTGGCTTCTGTGGGGGCGGCCGCTGTGGTCGCGGTGGCCGCACCGGCGACCGCTACGGCCGCGGTGGTTCCCGGTGAGTTGGTGCAGATCGACTGGCTGGCGACCAAAGGGGGCTCGAAGGGGGTCTCCGAGTTCGCGTTTCCGGTCACTATCGACGAGATCGGCGTGACCGGGCCGGGGCAAACCCTGTCCGTCGGTCAGCATTTCGGCTTCCAGAACTGGCAGGGCGGCTACATCGGCCTCGAGATCGAGCGCCCCACCGTCGACGGTCCTCTCGTCGCCCGCACCGTCTTCAGCTACTTCGGCCCCGATATCCAGAGCCCCGGGTGCGGCCCTGTCGGGCCGACGACCGGCGGGATGACGTGTCGGGGTGATTTCTTCGACTTCGTGCTGGGCAAGAGCTACACGCTGAAGGTCGAGCAGATGGGGTCCAACTACTGGCAGGCGTCTCTGGACGACGGCGCGATGCGTTACCCACGTGCGCTCAGCGGGGTTCAGATCACCAACGAATTCCGCCGCATGATGCCAGTCGGGTATCAGTCCGTCGGCTACTACGGTTCGTCCGAATCGTGTGCCGAGATCCCGCACGCGCGTGTGCGTTTGGGCACGCCGACGGCATTTGCGACGCCGATCGACTACTCCGGCGCGGCGGTCCTGGTCGCTCCCCGTCGCCCGAACCTCACGTGTTTCGGCGCGGTCGCGAACGACGTCGTCCCGGTCGACGGCGGGGTCCAGGTGACGGTTGGGCGGTAGCGGTCACACCTGCGTGGTCGCCGTAGCGAAGACGTCGACGATCGCGTCGCAGAACGCCGGCAGGTCGTGCGGATTGCGGCTCGACACCAGAGCGCCGTCGATGACGACCTCGCGCTCGACGACGTTGCCACCGGCGTTGCGGATGTCGGTTCGAATGCTCGGGTAAGACGTCAGCGTCCGCCCGCGGACGACGTCGGCCTCGACGAGCATCCAGGGGCCGTGGCAGATCGCGCCGACAGGTTTCCCTGCCTCGACGAAATCGCGAACGAACGCAACGGCCTTCTTGTTCTGCCGCAGATGGTCGGGATTGGTCGTGCCGCCGGGCAGGATCAGGGCGTCGAAGTCGTCGACCGTTACGTCCAGGTCCGACACAACGGCGTCGACGTCGTAGCGGCCGGCGGCGTGGACGTCGCCTTTCATCGCCTGGATCCGTCCGACCGACAGCGACAGTAGTTGGGTAGTGGCGCCCGCCGCCTCGACAGCCTTGCGTGGTTCGACGAGTTCGACCTCCTCGACGCCGTTCGTGGCGAGGATCGCGACGGTGCGTCCTTGTAGCGCAGTGGAAGTGGTCATCGGTGCCGTCCGATCGATACGTGGTGGCGGTGACTGTCGGTGGGCTCCCCCTCCACCGCCTTCTCTTCCGTGGCCTTCTCCTCGGCGGCCTTCTCCTCGGCGGCGGAGTCGACGTCGGCGAGTACGGGGTCGAACGCGGGGCCGTGGCTGTCGGAGGTCATCTCCAGTCCGGCGCCCTGGCCGTAGACGAGGTGCCCACCCAGGGCGCCGCCCACCCCGACCGCCGTCAGTGCGAGTGCACTCAACGTCGTGGCTGAGATGCCGGGCGCGCTCTTGTGCCGGCGGAACGATGCGAGCATCAGCCCGATGCCGGCGACGTTGGCGCCGGCGTGCAGCAGCCCGACCCGGCGCTGGCGGGTGTCGCGCTCGCTCCAGTCGGCCCAGCCGGTTGCGAGCGTTGGCGGTATCGCGGCCAACCCGATCCCGATCAGTCGCCGCGCGCCCTGCGGATCACGGAGCACGACATCGAAGACGAGGGAACCCGTCCACGCCCCGATGGGGATCGCGACGAGGCCCGGATGCACGGGGTGCCCGAGCCAGTCGCCGCGCAGTCGATCACCGATCGGCGTGCGGCCCAGCCCCGCCTGTATGCGGTGCTGGAGCGCGGCGCTGAACCCGTCGAGGAACGACGCGGACTCGGCCCGGTTGTACAGGTGACGAAGGTTCATCTCCCGCGACTACCCGGGCCCGGGCCGGTCGAAACCCGTGCGGGATCAGCCGCCGGGCGATGGCGTCGGACGCGGTGCCGCGGTACCCGGCGGCGCCGCCTTCACCGAGCCGTCGCTGACGTAGATCGTCACCGGCGATCCCGGCACCGCCAGCCCCGCCGGCGCGCTGCCGGTGATGTTGCCCTTCGGCGCGTCCGACTTGGTGGTCACCGGGTTCACCGTGAAACCGGCGGCCTTGAGGGCGGCGGTCGCGGCGTCCTGCGTCATGCCGACGACGTCGGGCACCTGTGCGTTCTGCGAGCCCTTGACGTACTTCTCGTCGACCGGCGGCAGTGCGGTGGGGCCGAAGTTGCCGACGATCGGCATCATCGCCTGGAACCACGTGCGGGCCGGTTCGGTGCCGCCGTACAAGTTGCCGTCACCGCACGGCCGCAGCGGCGCCGAGCAGATCTCGCCCGGCGTCGTCGAGTCGCCGTACACCAGGACGCTCGCGGCCAGGTTGTTGGTGAAGCCGAGGAAGCCCGACGACATGTGGGACTCGGTGGTACCGGTCTTGCCCGACATCGGCAGCTTCCAGCCGGCCGCATTGGCGGCGGCGTACGACGTGCCGCCCGGGGCGTCGTCCTTGCTCATCGCGACCGACAGTGTGTCGGCCAGACCGGGAGCGACCACCTGCTCGCACGCCTCCTGCGTGATGGAGACGGGCTTGCCCTCGCGGTCGGTGATCGAGTCGATCGGCGTCGGCGGGCACCACTTGCCGTGCGACGCGAGCGTGGCCGCGACGTTGGCCAGTTCCAGCGGATTGACCCACGTCGGGCCGAGCGTGAACGAGCCGAGGTTCTGCGCCTTCTGCATCTCCGCCATGCTCTGGTCACCGAAACCGGACGACCCGGTGGCGGTGTACGAGCGCAGGCCCAGGCGAACAGCCATGTCGACGGTCGGGGTGACGCCGGTGGACTCGATCAGCTTCACGAACGCGGTGTTCGGTGACTGCGCGAGCGCGTCCGTGACCGACATCTTGGCCGCGTAGTTGGGGCTGGCGTTCTCGACGCAGTACGTGGCCGCGGGGCAACCGCGCGCGCCGCCGTTACCCATCCCGCGGGCCTCGAAGCGCCGGGGCACGTCGAGCACAGCGCTGGTGCCGAGGCCCTTCTCCATCGCGGCCGCCGTCGTGAAGATCTTGAAGATCGATCCGGCGCCGTGGCCGACCAGCGTGTACGGCTGCGGCTGCACGGTCTGCTCCGCGGCGGAGTCGAGGCCGTAGCTGCGGCTCGACGCCATCGCCAGCACCCGGTGCTGGTCCTGGCCCGGCTGCACGACGTTCATCACGTTCGCGATGCCGTCGAGCTTGGGGTCGGCGTTGGCGACGAGCGCCGACTTCACCGACCTCTGCACCGACGGGTCGAGGGTCGTCTTGATGGTGTAGCCGCCGCGGTTGATCTGCTCGCGGCTCAGCCCCGCCGCCGCGAGGTACTGCAGCGCGTAGTCACAGAAGAAGCCCTGATCGCCGGCGGCGATGCACCCGCGCGGAAGCGCCTTCGGTTCGGGGAGCACACCGAGCGGCTCGGTCTTGGCGGCCCGAATCTCGGTGGCCCGGTCAGGGATGTTCGCGATCATCGTGTCGAGGACCGTGTTGCGGCGCTCGAGGACGCCCTCCGGGTTCGTGTACGGGTTCAGTGCCGAGCTGGACTGCACCATGCCGGCCAGCATCGCCGACTGCGTCAGATTCAGGTCCTTAGCGTCCACACCGAAGTACGTCTGCGCGGCATCCTGGATCCCGAACGAGCCGTTGCCGAACGGCACGAGGTTGAGGTACCGGGTGAGGATCTCGTCCTTGCTCAGCTTCTTGTCGAGCGTCAACGCCATCCGGATCTCGCGGATCTTGCGCGCCGGCGTGGTCTCGATGGCGGCGCGTCGTTCGGCGTCGTTCCGGGCCACCACCAGCAATTGGTAGTTCTTGACGTACTGCTGGTCAATGGTGGAGGCGCCCTGCTGGACCTCGCCGCTGGTCGTGTTCGTCATGAACGCGCGCAGTGTGCCCTGCCAGTCGACGCCCTGATGGTCGGCGAAGCGCTTGTCCTCGATCGAGACGATCGCCAACTTCATGTCGTTGGAGATCTTGTCGCTGGGGACCTCGAACCGGCGTTGCTCGTAGAGCCACGCGATCGGGTTCCCGGCGACGTCCGTCATCGTCGTCACCGCCGGAACGGTGCCCTCGACGAGTTCCGCCGAGACGTTGTCGACGGCGTCGGTGGCACGGTTGGAGGCGAAGCCGAAGCCTCCTGCCAGCGGAAACATCACCCCGGCGAGGAGGACACCGGCGAGTGCGGAACACCCCGCGAGCTTGGCGATCGTTTTGGCTCTCGACACGGTCTACAGAGTACGTCGAACGAACCGGTTGTCCCGGTGGACGACCCGAACTGGACGCTTGTTTTGCGACGGAGAGCGGTTTTGACCCGGGCAAATGCGACGAAGAATGCACGCGCGTACCAGAATCTACGCTCACGATCTTGCGCAGCGGGCGATCTTTACCTAAATTAGCTCTCGTCGGTGTGATACAGCTAACACTGGATTAGGAATGTGGTGCAGTCGTCACGTGATAGCCGGGGGACTGCGTGAACATCCTGAGCGCCGTGGGGAACGGCGTTCGGACTGAAGGGGAACCGAATGCACATGACCAGCCCCGCCGCACGGCTCGACTACGAGGAAGCGGAAGCCCGCATCCAGTGGGTCGCGCAGGCACGATGCCGGGAAATCGACCCTGATCAGCTCTTCGTCCGCGGCGCGGCGCAGCGCAAGGCCGCGACCATCTGCCGGCACTGCCCGGTCCTCATGCAGTGTGGCGCCGACGCGCTGGACAACAAGGTCGAGTTCGGTGTGTGGGGTGGCATGACCGAACGTCAGCGCCGTGCTCTGCTCAAGCAGCATCCGGAGGTCGAGTCCTGGGCCGACTTCTTCGACGCTCAGCGTCAGCATCAGTCCGCAGTCTGATTCCGTCGGGGTCGGACCTCGTCGGGGAGTAGATCCGATCGGTCGACGGAAGGGGCGCCGCGGCGCCACGCGCCGTGTGCGCCCGAGGGGCCCGTGGTCCGTCAGCCCTGACGGGTGAGCTGGTCTCCGACCGCGCGCAGCGCCTCGAGGTCCGAGACCTCGAACGGCAACGACGGCACCCCGATGATCGGCACGTGCTGGTGGGAGGCCGTGAACCTGCTCAGCAACCGCAGCTCCCGCTTCGCGGTCACCGCCCGATGCGCGTGGACCCGCAGCACCGCGGAAGTCAGCTCGTTCGCGGCGTCCGCCGGCTCGCTCTCGTCCAGTAGGTCGGCGCCGGTGAGGGCGTGGTCTGCGGACAGTGCGCACAGGGTCGGATGGGTCCGGTTCAGCACCAGGCCCGCCAGCGGCATCCGGTCGCCGGACAGGCGGTCCACGAAGAACGCGGCCTCGCGCAGCGCGTCGGGCTCGGCGGCCGCGATCACCACGAACTGCGTGCCCTCCTGGCGAAGCAGCTCGTAGGTGCGGGTCGCGCGCTCACGGAAGCCGCCGAACATCGAGTCCAGCGACTGCACGAACGCCGACGCGTCGGACAGCATCTGGCTGCCCACCACCGTCGACACACCCTTGAGGGCCAGGCCCATCGCGCCCGTCACGAGCCGTCCGATGCCGCGCCCGGGCGCGGTCAACAGGCGGATCATCCGGCCGTCGAGGAACGCCCCGAGGCGTTGCGGTGCGTCGAGGAAATCGAGCGCGTTGCGCGACGGCGGCGTGTCCACGATCACCAGATCCCACCGGTCGTCCGCCGCGAGCTGGCCGAGCTTCTCCATCGCCATGTACTCCTGCGTGCCGGAGAACGATGTGGCCACCGTTTGGTAGAAGGGATTCGCGAGGATCTGCTCGGCCTTGTCGGGCGTCGAGTGCTCGAGCACCATCTCGTCGAACGTGCGGCGCATGTTCAGCATCATCGCGTGCAGCTCGCCGGTCGACCCGGGGGCCAGCTCCACCAGTTGCGGCTCGTTGTCGAGATCCTGCACCCCCAGCGCCTGAGCGAGCCGGCGGGCCGGATCGATCGTCAGGACCGCGACGCGTCGGCCCTGCTCGGCCGCGCGCAACGCCATCGACGCGGCGGTGGTCGTCTTGCCGACACCGCCCGCGCCACAGCACACGACGATGCGCGTCTTCGGGTCGGTGAGGACGCCGCCGAGATCGAGGGCCGGGGCCGTACGCGGCGGATTCATCGCACACCCTGCTCGGTCAGGCAGCCGGCGAGCTCGTAGAGCCCACCGAGGTCGACGCCGTCCACCAGCGCGGGCAGATGCATGCGGGCCACCTTCACGTCGTCGAGTTGCGCTGCGCTCTCGTCCTGCGCGGCCAGCGTGGCCGCATGTTCGATCGTCTCGGTCAGTAGCCCGGCGAAGTCGTCGTCGGACAGCGTGATGCCGGCCCGCGTCAGGCCCATGCGGACTCCGTCGGCGTCGACCCGGCCCTTCGCGGCGTCGTCGAGTGCGTCCTGCGGCAGGAACGCCGTGTTGGTGCGGTTGACGATCACCGTGCCCAGATGCAGGTCGGCGGCCGCGAGTTCGGCGACGGCGTCCGCGGTCTCCTGTACCGGGAGCGCCTCGAGCAGCGTCACGAGATGCACGACCGTCTCCTCGGAGTGCAGCAGCCGGACGACGCCCTGGCTCTGCGAATGGATCGGCCCGCCCTTCGCCAGGTCCGACATCGCGCGGGTCACGTCGAGGAACTTGCCGATCCGGCCGGTCGGTGGCGCGTCCACCACGACGGCGTCGTACGCGCGGCGACCGGACTTGTCGGTGCGCACCGCGCACTCCTTGATCTTGCCGGTGAGCAGGACGTCGCGCAGACCCGGTGCGAGTGTGGTCGCGAACTCGACCGCGCCGATCTTCTTCATCGCGCGACCTGCGAAGCCCAGGTTGTAGAACATGTCGAGGTATTCGAGGAATGCGGTCTCGAGGTCGACCGCGAGCGCGAACACCTCGCCACCGCCCTCGGCGGTCGCGATCTTGGTTTCCTGAGGCGGGAGCGGCGGCACGTCGAACAGCTGCGCGATGCCCTGCCGCCCCTCGACCTCGATGAGCAGCACGCGCCGTCCGCCCGCGGCCAGCGCGAGCGCGAGTGCGGCGGCCACGGTGGACTTGCCGGTGCCGCCCTTGCCGGAGACGAAGTGCAGTCGCGCCGCGTCGGCGGCGGGAGGCCATCCCGGCGCGGCGGAGCCTGGCTGCGTATCTGTCGGTGCTGCCACGGGCACGAGCCTATAAGTCGAGGAGCGCCGACGTGCGGGGGATAGGCTCCACGGCATGAGCGAATTGACTACCTGGGAGTACGCGACCGTGCCGCTGCTGACGCACGCGACCAAGGCGATCCTCGACCAGTGGGGCGGGGACGGCTGGGAACTGGTGACCGTGCTCCCCGGCCCGACCGGCGAGCAGCACGTGGCCTACCTCAAGCGTCCGAAGGGCTGAGGCCGTGGCAGAGACCGCACCGTCCTGGACCGCGCGCCTGGCCGAGCTGGGCATCGAACTGCCGCCGGTGGCCGCGCCCGTCGCCGCTTACGTGCCGGCCGTCCGTACCGGTGACCACGTCCACACCTCGGGTCAGCTGCCGTTCGTCGACGGCAAGCTGCCGATCGTCGGCAAGCTCGGCGCTGACGTCTCGGAGGCCGACGCGAAGGCCGCCGCCCGCCAGTGCGCGCTGAACGCGCTCGCCGCCGTGGACACGCTGGTCGGCCTGGATTCGATCGTGCGCATCGTCAAGGTCGTCGGCTTCGTCGCCTCGGCCGAGGGTTTCACCGGGCAGCCCGGCGTGATCAACGGCGCGTCCGAGTTCCTCGGTGAGGTGTTCGGGGACGCCGGCATCCACGCCCGCTCGGCGGTCGGTGTCGCCGAGCTGCCGCTGGGTTCGCCCGTCGAGGTCGAGCTCATCGCCGAGGTGCGCTGAGCGCCACCCGCGTCGTCCGCTGAGCCGCATTCCCGGAAGGGGATGCGGCTCAGTTGTTTTCGAGGTTCCGGCCGTTGGCCTGATCGACGAGGCGGCGCATGCATCCCACCGCGAGTTCCGCGGGGCCGTCGGGGCCGGTGGTGGGGGCGTCACTCGCCGCCCACGTCTCGACCGCGATCCGCATCGCCGCGTTCGCGGCCGCCGCGACGAGGCGGACGGTCAGCGGGTCGGCGTCCGCGCCCATCAGCGGGGTCAGCGCCGCCACCAGCGCGTCCTCGCAGTCGTGTTGCACGCGAAGCCACACCGCCAGCAGCGCCGGTTCGTCGTGAACGGTGCGCAGCAGTCCTCGCGTCCACTGCAGCATCTCGTCGGTGGGGTACTCCGACGGGGTGAGTGCCTGCCGTGTCGCGCGTTCGAGGGCCTGGCCGACGGTTTCACCGTCCGGCGCGTCGGCGTCCCCGATGTGGGCTATCCATCCGGTGACCCCGCCCGCGAGCAGTGGCGCGACGGCGTCCTCCTTGGTGCGGAAGTAGCGGTAGAAGGTGCGCAGTCCGATTCCGGCCGCCGCCGCGATCTCCTCGGCGGTCACCGACGACGCGCCCCGCGCGGAGAACAGTTCGGCGGCGCGTCGGGAGATCTCGAGTTGCGTCGCCGCCTTGCGCCGTTCGGTGAGCGACGTGACGGGCTGTGCGCCGGGCATGTTCTGGTTCCTCCGCTGGTGTCGGATCGCAGACTACCGGTCCTGTTCCGAAGAAATGCGTGACACAACGTGCCATATCGGCCTACTGTGCCATCAGGTCCACAAAAGAACTCTAGTTGATCCAGGAGAGACCATGAAGCGATTCGAAGGCCGTCGAGTACTCATCACCGGCGCCGGGTCCGGCATCGGGCAGGCCACGGTCGCCCGCATCCTCGAGGAGGGTGGCATCGTCGTCGGCGCCGACGTGTCCGAGGCCGGGCTCGAGGTGACGCGGGAGCGGGCGGCCGTCGCCGGCACCGCGGACCGGTTGACCACCGCGGTCGTGGACATCTCCGACGAGAACTCGGTGCGCGAGAACCTCGGTGGGGCGATCGAGACGCTCGGCGGCCTCGACGTGCTGGTCAACGCCGCGGGCATCCTGCGGTCCTCGCACACCGACAAGACCACCCTCGAGTTCTGGAACAAGGTGGTCGGCGTCAACCTGACCGGCACGTTCCTGGTCACCCGCGAGGCGCTGCCCGCGCTGCTCGCGTCGGGCAAGGGTGTCGTGGTGAACTTCAGCTCCACCTCCGCGCACTTCGCGCACCCCTACATGGCCGCGTACGCCGCCACCAAGGGCGGCATCCGCTCGTTCACCCACGCGATCGCGCTCGAGTACGCCAAGCAGGGCCTGCGCGCCGTCGCCGTCGAGCCGGGCAGCATCGCCTCCGGCATGACCAGCGACCCGGGCTTCCCGGAGGACGTCGATCCGAGCCTGATCGGCAAGCTCTACCCGTGGATCGGCGAGGGCTTCGCGCCGCCGGAGGACGTGGCCGGTGTGATCGCGATGCTCGCGTCCGACGACGGCAAGTTCGTCACCGGCACCGAGATCCGCATCGACGGCGGCACCCACATGTGAGTGCGGTTGCGCCGCACCAGGTGTCGGCCTGATCGGACGCGCCTTCGGTGGAGTCGTACAGTGAGGGCCGGTTTCGGTTCCGGATTCCACCGAACACGCTGTCGGCCCGTCAGGAAGGTGCGTCGATGACGCTTCAGCACCCCGCGTACGCCCAGTTGCGCCAGGTCACGCCCGTTGCGGCGGTGATGCTCGAGAACAACCCGAGCATGTACTCGCTCGAGGGCACCAACACCTGGATCCTGCGGGTGCCCGGCGGCGACGAGTGCATCGTCGTCGACCCCGGCGACGACGACCCCGAGCACCTGGCGCGCGTCGCGGGTGTCGGGACCGTGGTGCTGACGCTGATCTCGCACCGCCACCACGACCACACCGGCGGCATCGATCGGTTCTTCGAACTGACCGGTGCCCCGGTGCGCGCGGTGCGCGAGGAGTTCCGGCGCGGTGGCGGCGGCGGCCTCGAGCACGACGAGGTGGTCGAGGCCGCCGGCCTGACGCTGCGGGTACTGCGCACGCCCGGGCACACCGCCGACTCGGTGTCGTTCGTCATCGAGGGGGAAGGTTCGGTGCTCACCGCCGACACCATCCTCGGTCGCGGCACCACCGTCCTCGACGCATCGGACGGCAACCTGCGCGACTACCTCGAATCGATGCGGATCCTGATCGGCCTCGGCGCCGGCCGCACCGTCCTGCCCGGGCACGGCCCGGAACTGCCCGACCTCGAGGCGGTCGCCAAGTACTACCTCGCGCACCGCGAGGAACGGCTCGACCAGGTCCGGGGCGCGCTCGACGTCCTCGGCGCCGACGCCGACGTGCGCGCGGTCGTCGAGCACGTTTACACCGACGTCGACGAGACGCTGTGGCCCGCAGCCGAGCAGTCGGTGCGGGTGCAGTTGGAGTACCTGCGCGGCTGACCTATGCCCGGGCAGGCATGGCGAGGATCGAATTTGGCATTTGTTCGGTATGGATCGGGGCTCGACCATTGATCCATGACTTCATCCCTCGACGGCTGGATCCGTAACTTCGTCGACGGCGAATTCGTCGATCCCGATCCTCTGCGTGGCTTCGACCGCATCGATCCCGCGACCGGTCGCGTGCTCGCGCAGGTGCACGAGGCCGATCAGGTTCTGGTCGACCGCGCCGTGACCTCGGCCCGACGGGCGCTCGACGCCGGCTGGGCCGACACCCCGATCCGGGAACGTGCCGCGCTCCTGCGCCGTGCCGCGGACCGGATCGAGGAACGCTTCGAGGAGTTCGTCGCCGCAGAGATGGCGGACACCGGCAAGCCGATCACCCAGGCGCGCGAACTCGACGTCGCCCGCGCGCTCACCAACTTCCGGACCTTCGCCGACATCGTCTCCGCGGCCGGCCAGGAATCGTTCATGACCGACCTGCCCGGTGGTCGCCAGGCACTCAACTACGCGGTCCGCAAACCCCTCGGCGTGGTTGCCGTCATCGTGCCGTGGAACCTGCCGCTGCTGCTGCTCACCTGGAAGGTCGCGCCCGCCCTCGCGTGCGGCAACGCGGTGATCGTCAAGCCCAGCGAGGAGACCCCGGCGACGGCCACCCTGCTCGCCGAGGTGCTCGCCGAGGTCGGTCTGCCGGCGGGCGTCTACAACGTTGTGCACGGCTTCGGTGGCAACTCCGCCGGTGAGCACCTCACGACGCATCCCGGGATCGACGGCGTCACCTTCACCGGATCGTCGGCCACCGGCTCGCACGTGATGAAAACCGTTGCGCCGCGGGTGCGTCCGGTCTCGTTCGAACTCGGCGGCAAGAACGCCGCGATCGTGTTCGACGACGTCGACCTGGACGAGGCGCTGACCGGACTGACCAAGTCGGTGTTCACCAACACCGGCCAGGTGTGCCTGTGCACCGAGCGGGTGTATGTGCACCGTTCGATCTTCGACGACGTCGCGACCGGCCTGGCCGAGCGCGCCGAGCGACTGCGCCTGGGCGACCCGACAGACGGGGCCACCACCACCGGCCCGCTGATCTCCCAGGCCCACCGCGAGAAGGTGCTGAGCTTCTTCCGGATGGCCGAGCAGTCCGGCGCGAAGGTCCTCACCGGCGGCGGAATCCCGGACCTGGGTGAGAAGTTCGCGTACGGGTCGTGGATCGAGCCGACGCTGTGGACGGGCCTGACCAACGAGGACCCGGTGCTCCGCGAGGAGATCTTCGGGCCGGTGGCCGCGCTGGTGCCGTTCGACACCGAGGAGGAGGCGATCGCGCTGGCGAACGACACCAAGTACGGTCTCGCCGCGGCGGTGTGGACCAACGACCTGCGCCGCGGCCATCGGGTGGCGCAGAAGATGAACGTCGGAATCTCCTGGGTCAACACGTGGTTCACCCGGGAGCTGCGGTCGCCGTTCGGTGGCGTCGGGCTCTCCGGCATCGGCCGGGAGGGCGGCGAGTCGTCGCTGCACTTCTACACCGAGCCCACGAACGTGTGCGTGGCGCTGTGATCGACAAGGACATGATCTTGGGAAGCGGGAAATGATGGCACTGGGCAGCAAGGAAATCGAGCAGCTCGCCGACCGCCTGGACGAGGCGCAGACCGGTGTCCACGACACCGTGAGCCTCGCGGACGACGCCGACGTCGACATCGACGACGCTTACCGCATTCAGGCGGGCGTCGTCGAACGCCGACTCGGGCGCGGCGAGAAGATCGTCGGCGTCAAACTCGGATTCACCAGCAAGGCCAAGATGGCGCAGATGGGGGTCTCCGACGTGATCGTCGGCAGGCTCACCGACGCGATGCGGGTCGACAACGGCGGGGAGGTGGAACTGCGCCGGTTCATCCATCCGAAGATCGAACCCGAAGTGGCCTACCGCCTGTGCCGCGACGTCGACCTCGACGACCCGGACACGGACATCCTCTCCTGCGTCGACGCCGTCGCGCCGGCCATGGAGATCATCGACTCCCGCTACCGGGACTTCCGCTTCACGTACACCGACGTCGTCGCGGACAACACGTCGGCAGCGGCGTACGTGGTCGGGCCGTGGTCGGAGTTGCGAGACGTCGCCGACCTCGACGTGCGGATGACCGTCGGCGCCGAGACGGTCACCGGGTCCACCGCGGCCATCCTCGACGACCCGGTCAACGCACTGCACGCACTGCTCGACATGTGCCGACGGCGCCGGATTCCGCTGCGCGCCGGAGACGTGGTGCTGGCGGGCGCGGCGACCGCCGCCGCACCGCTGACCGACACCGTCGCCCGATGCGAGATCGCCGGACTGGGCGCCGTGACCGTGAAGGGAATCGCATGAGCGACAACGCCGCCAAGGTCATCGAACGCCTCGCCACGCCGCGCGGACGGTTCCCGCACGTGAAGGTGGCCGGCGACTTCGTGTACGTCTCCGGCACCAGTTCGCGTCGCCCGGACAACACGTTCGTCGGCGTCGAGGTCGACGAGATGGGGACCACCAAGCTCGACATCCGCGCCCAGACCCGCGCGGTGATCGAGAACATCCGCACGATCCTCGCGGAGGTCGGCGCCGACCTGGACGACCTCGTCCAGGTGACGTCGTATCTGGTGTCGATGAACGACTTCGGCGGCTACAACGAGGTGTACGCCGAGATGTTCGACGAGTCCGGACCCACCCGCACCACCGTTGCCGTGCATCAGCTTCCGCACCCGCACCTGCTGATCGAGATCCAGGGCGTCGCCTACCTGCCCGCCCACCGCCGTACGAACGCCCCCGACACGGAGGACCGCTCATGACCGTCATCCCGCCCGTCATCGACTTCCAGAAGTGGATCGCCGAGAACCGGCACCTGCTCGCACCGCCGGTCAACAACCAGACCATGGCGCTCGGCGACGACTTCATCGTGCAGGTCGTCGGCGGTCCCAACGAGCGCACCGACTACCACCTCGACCCGTACGAGGAGTGGTTCTATCAGATCGAGGGCGACATCCACGTCGACGTCATGACCGAGGACGGACCCCAGCGGGTTCACATCCGGGAAGGCGAGACGTGGCTGCTTCCCGGCAACCTGCCGCATTCGCCGCAGCGTCCGACCGCCGGTTCGATCGGCCTGGTCATCGAGCGCGTGCGCCGGGAGGGGACGCTCGAGACGTTCCAGTGGTACTGCCTCGAGTGCAACCACCTCATCCACGAGATCGAACTCCAGGTGCGCGACATCGTCGCCGACCTGCCACCCGTGTTCGTGCAGTTCTACGAGGACGAGCAGGCGCGCACGTGCAGCAACTGCGGCACCCTGCACCCAGGAAAGGGCTGACGTGAGCGGCATCATCGACGTCCACACCCACTACGTCCCCAAGGGGTGGCCGGACCTGACCGCCGACGCGGGACCGAACGCCCCGTGGCTGCGGGCCGAGAGCGAGTCCGAGGCCGTCATCATGATGGGCTCCAAGGAGTTCCGTCGGATCCAGGCCGACGCCTGGGACGCGGAGACGCGCCTGCGGGACATGGACGCCGACGGCGTCCGGACCCAGGTGGTCTCGCCCACGCCGGCCTTCTTCAACTACGGTCGCACCGGCGAGCAGGCCGAGCGGATCTCGCGCATCTTCAACGATCTCGCGCTCGAGATCGTCGCGCCGGCACCGGACCGCCTGATTCCGTTCTGCCAGGTGCCGCTGCAGGACGCCGACGCGGCCTGCCGCGAGGTGGAGCGCTGTGTCGCCAACGGGCACCGCGGCGTCGAGATCGGCAACCACGTCGGGGACCGCGACCTCGACAGCGAGGGCGTGGTGACGTTCCTGCAGCACTGCGCGTCGCTCGACGTTCCGGTGTTCGTGCACCCGTGGGACATGGATTCGTCGCCGCGACTGGACCGGTGGATGGCGCAGTGGCTCACCGCGATGCCCGCCGAGACGCATCTGTCGATCCTGGCGCTGATCCTCGGCGGCGTCTTCGACCGCATCGACGAGCGCCTGAAGATCGGATTCGCCCACGGCGGTGGATCGTTCGCGTTCTGGCTCGGGCGGATGGAGAACGCGTGGCACCGCCGCAACGACATCATCGGCACGTCCGAGATGCCGCCGTCGCACTACCTCGGCAGGTTCTACGTGGACTCCGTGGTGTTCGACGACCGCGCCCTGCGGCTGCTGGTCGACACCGTCGGAGTCGATCGGGTGATGGTGGGCAGCGACTACCCGTACCCGCTCGGCGAGCGTCCGGTGGGTGAGGTGGTGCGCAAGAGCGAGTTCCTCGATGAGGCCTCGCGTGAGCTGATCCAGCGCGGTAATGCCGAACGCTTCCTGGGGATCTCCGATATCGCCTGAGGCATAGCCAAATTGAGATATCCAGCGGCCGATTCGGCATTTGTGAGTCATGTCTCACGTGGGCAGAATCTTCCCCACGAGCCACATACGGCCGCTGGATTCTCTTGGCGAATAACGGATCTCGACTCTCTGGCAGCCTCCCCGACTCCCGATAGGTATCTGCGATGACCGACAGCACGACACGAGGTGGAGCCGCCACGGCCGCGCGCAGCCGCGTCGCCATGGCGACGCTCGCCGGCACCACCCTCGAGTGGTACGACTTCTTCCTCTACGGCACTGCCGCCGCACTGATCTTCAACAAGCAGTTCTTCCCCAGCCTGAGCCCCACTGCCGGAACCCTCGCGGCGTTCAGCACGTTCGCGGTCGGGTTCATCGCCCGGCCCCTGGGCGGACTGGTGTTCGGTCACTTCGGTGACCGGATCGGGCGCAAGGCGACACTGGTCGTCTCGCTCCTGATGATGGGTATCGGTTCGACGCTGATCGGTCTCATCCCGAACTACGACGCGATCGGCGTCTGGGCGCCGACCCTCCTGGTGGCCATGCGAGTGGTACAGGGCATCGGGCTCGGTGGCGAGGGCGCCGGGGCGACGCTGATGTCGATGGAACACGCCCCCGCCGGGAAGAAGAACCTCTACGCCGGCTTCCCTCAGATGGGTACCCCGGCGGGACTCGTGCTCGCGAACGGCATCTTCCTGACGACCAGTTCGGTGATGTCGGACAGCGCGTTCGCCGCCTGGGGCTGGCGTATCCCGTTCCTGCTCAGCATCGTGCTGGTCGCCATCGGACTGATCATCCGGCTCCGGGTCACCGAGTCCCCGTCCTTCACCGGAATCGTCGAGAAGAACGAGGTGTCGCGGTTCCCGCTCCGTGAGGCGCTCGACGTCGGGTTCCCCCGGCTGGTGCTGACCCTGCTCGCGGTACTGGCGAATTCGGCTGTCGCCTATGCCTTCATGGTGTTCTCGCTGTCGTACGGCACGCAACACCTCGGCTACGACAAGCAGTTCCTCATCCTCAGCGTGACGGCGGCCGCGGTGCTGTGGTTCGTGTCGATTCCGGTGTGGACCAAGGTCGCCGACAGACACGGCCGCCGGACGATGTTCATCGCCGGCTCGGCCGCGATCCTGGTGTGGTGCGTGGTGTTCTTCCCGTTGCTCAACACCGAGAACTCGGTCGTCGCAGTGATCGCCTTCCTCGGAATGGGTCTCATCGTTCCGGTCACCCACTGCGTGCAGGGCAGCATCATCGCCGACACCTTCCCGGCGAAGGTGCGGTACTCGGGATCGTCCCTGATCCTGCAGAGCGGAGCCATCCTCGGCGGCGGTCTGGCGCCGATGATCGCCACCGCGCTGCTCGACGCCACCGGATCGTCCGCCGGCGTCACGTGGTATCTCGCGACCGTCTGTGCGATCAGCCTCGTCGGAGCCATCGCGTTGTTCCGGGTGGTGCCGGACTCGTCGCGGGGACTGCAGCACGACGAGCAGGCCACGGCCGTGCCCGCCTGAACCGCGGCCGGGAGAGCCGGAGCCGTCCACCGTCCCGGTGGGCGGCTCCGGCTCGTTCCGGTTCAGGACCGGTCGGGCGCGATCTCGGCTGCGAACTCCGCCAGGAAGTCGACGAGCGCGGACGCCGACGGGCTCAGGGTGCGCCCGGCCGACAGGGTGATCCCGACGCTGTGGCCGATCGGATCGAGTGTGATGGGCAGCGTGGTGAGTCGGGCGTCGTCGCGGGGGATGAGGCTGGGCAGCGCCGCGACCATGTCGGTCTCGAGCAGCAGCTGCCGCACCGTCAGGAACGAGGTGGCCTCCACCCGGTTCTCCGGCAGGGGCAACCCGTTGCGCGCGAAGAACTCCTCGAGTTCGCGGCGCAGCGCCGTCTCGACACCCGGCAGGATCCACGGGTACCCGGCGAGATCGTGCAGGTGCAGGTTCGCCCGTCCCGCGAGCGGGTGTCCCAGACGTGTCACGAGTTCCACCGATTCGGCGTAGAGGGTGCGTCGCACGGCCATCTCGTCGGTCGGGGACGTCAGCCGTCCCACGATGAGATCGATTCGCCCGGATTGTAGTTCGGTCAGCAGCATCTCCGGCGTACCCTCCCGGACCGCCACGGTCAACAGGGGTCGCTCGGACTTCAGCCGGGCGATGGCGCCGGGAAGCAGGACGTTGGAGCCGGCGAGATGCGTTCCCACCACGACGGTTCCGCGATCGGCGTCCGCGAGTTCGACCACGTGCCGCCCGGCCTGGGTGAGTTGCGCGATCACCGCCCGAGCGTGCGCGGTGAACGCCTCGCCGAAGATCGTCGGAGTGATGCCGCGCGGACCCCGGTCGTACAGCGAGACACCGAGAATCGCCTCGAGATCGTGCAGGCTGCGCGTCGCGACCGGTTGGGTGACGTGGAGTGCCGCGGCCGCCGCGACGACACTTCCCTGACTGGTCAACGCGTCGACGAGGAGCAGGTGGCGGAGCTTGAGGCGCCCGTCCAGCAGTTTGGGCATGTCCATGGGGGGATCCTAGCGACGGCGCGCACCGCACCCGTACCGTCAGCGGTGTGCTCTAGAGGCCGGCGAACAGTCCGAGCAGCGCGCCGCTCAGCGCCGAGTCGCGGTCGGCGAGGTCGAGGAAGACGTCGTAGTGGTTGCGGTCCGGGATCATCAGCAGCTCGCTCTCGGAGCGACGGCTCCACTCCTGGTGGAACATCCGGCTCTGCGCGAGGAAGCCGACGCCGTCGTGCTCGGCAACCGCGATCACGGCCCGCGGGCCCGCCCGGCCGGCCTGCAACATCGGGCTCAGTGCACTCGCCCGGGCGGCGTCGAGATCGAGCCACTCGTTGGCGAACGAGTCCACGAGCGGCCGGATGTCGAACAGGCCGCTGATCGGCATCGCCGCCCGGACCACGTCCGGTGGCACGCCCAGGGGGTCCTGCCAGCCCGGCACCATCGTCGTGGCGGTCAGGTGCCCGCCCGCCGAACTGCCGCCGACCACGATGCGATCCGGATCCAGTCCGTGATCGGCGCCGTGGTGGTACACCCACGCGACCGCCGCCCGCACCTGTCGCACGATCTCCTCGAGGGGAGTATCCGGTGCGAGGCCGTAGTCGACCGAGACGGTGGCGATGCCTTCGGCGTCGAGCATGCGCGCCATGAACGCCGTGTGATGCCGCGACAGTGCGCGCCAGTAGCCGCCGTGGATCGCGACGAACGCCGGACGAAGGGCGCTTCCGGTTCCCCACACGTCGAGACGCTGGTTGCTCTGTGGGTCGTAGTGCAGATCCGAGAACCCGTCGAGGCCGTACACAACCTCCCGTGAACGCCGTCGGTACTCCTCGATCGTCGCGTCGAACAGTTCGGGGGAGACGGTGTTGCGGACGTTGTAGTCCGCATCGATCTGCGGGTCGGTCATCCGTCCATCCTCTTGGGCGAGTCGATACCTGTCGAATGCGAAATCGGGGGCGAGGTATGACCGTGCTGCTATGTCCGGTCTCGGTCGGCCGGCTCCCACGGCAAAGCGCCCGCCCCCGGTGCGGGGACGGGCGCTTCGGTCCGTTCTGTGCTGCCGCGCGTGCGATCAGCGGGCGCGACGCGCCAGACGCTCCGAATCGGAGATCAGGACGCTCTTACCCTCGAGACGCAGCCAGCCGCGGTGCGCGAAGTCGGCCAGCGCCTTGTTCACGGTCTCGCGGGACGCGCCGACAAGCTGGGCGATCTCTTCCTGCGTGAGGTCGTGCGTCACGCGGAGCGAGCCGGCCTCCTGGGTGCCGAAGCGCTGTGCGAGCTGCAGCAGCGCCTTGGCGACGCGACCCGGGACGTCGGTGAAGATCAGGTCGGCCAGGTTGTTGTTGGTGCGACGCAGACGACGCGCGAGGACGCGCAGCAGCTGCTCCGCGATCTCCGGACGCTGGTCGATCCACGACTTGAGGGCGTCGCGATCCATGCTCACGGCGCGGACCTCGGTGACCGTGGTGGCCGTCGACGTGCGCGGGCCCGGGTCGAAGATCGACAGCTCGCCGAACATGTCCGACGGACCCATGATCGTCAGCAGGTTCTCGCGGCCGTCCGGCGAGCGCCGGCCGAGCTTCACCTTGCCGGAGACGATGATGTACAGCCGATCACCGGGCTCGCCCTCGTTGAAGATGACGTGCCCGCGGGGGAAATCGACGGGCTGAAGCTGCTTGACCAGCGCAGCCACCGCCGAGGGCTCGACTCCTTGGAAGATGCCGGCTCTGGCCAGGACCTCGTCCACGTGCGCTCCTTTGGAAAAAACTGTTCATCAATGCAAGTTGCTGCACGTCGACTGGGGTCTCATGCAACGAGTACGTGTACAAAGTCTACTTGGCATGGCTGTGCGACGAGTCACTGACACCGCGTAGAGTTCTACGACTTTACGAAGAATCCTTCTCGGGTTTACTCACCAACGGCGCGACCACGGCCCCGTCTCTCTCCGCGCGCAGCCTCGCTACCAGCGCCGATCAGCTCGCCCGGCGGGTGTTCTGCGCTTCCTCGGTGGTGACGTCGGAATCGCCGGAATCATCGGAATCGGTCCGGCCGCCCCGCTTGCGGCGGCGATGGAACCGGGCCAGCGCGTGCGGGAAGCCCTCGGTCGCGAGCGTGGCGACCTCGTCCTGGCTCGCCTGATCGAGGAACTCCGCGACCTCCTGCTCGCGGACCGTCAGTCGCCGGAGGCGGAACTCGACACGCTCCATGGCCAATGCGAACAGCATCAGCAGCACAGGAAACAGCACGACAGCCAGACCTTGCATATCGGGAAGTAAACACTGCGAAGGTCTCAGAAGCGACACAGTCCGGAATCCGATCGGCACGGCAGTCCGTAGAGTTGTCGAGGTGCACGAGACCTCAGCAGACAACCGGAATTCGGGTGCGGTGCCCGCTGCCGCGGGCGAGTCCCGGTTGGCGCTCGTGCGTCGGGCGCGGCGGATGAACCGCCGTTTGAAGGAGGCCTTCCCGCACGTCTACTGCGAACTCGACTTCACCACCCCGCTCGAGCTCACCGTCGCGACGATCCTGTCAGCTCAATGCACGGATGTGCGGGTCAACCAGGTAACTCCCGCGTTGTTCGCGCGCTACCGCGACGCCCGCGCCTACGCCGAGGCGGACCGGACGGAGCTCGAGGAGTACATCCGGACGACCGGTTTCTATCGGAACAAGGCGAACTCGATCATCGGTCTCGGGCAGGCCCTCCTCGAGCGCTACGACGGTGAAGTTCCGAACAAGCTGAAGGACCTCGTGACACTGCCCGGTATCGGTCGCAAGACTGCGAATGTCGTCCTCGGGAACGCGTTCGGCGTGCCTGGAATCACAGTCGACACGCACTTCGGCCGGCTCGTCCGGCGGTGGCAGTGGACCGAGGAAACCGACCCCGTCAAGGTCGAACACGCGGTCGGGGCGCTCATCGAGCGCAAGGAGTGGACCGACCTGTCGCACCGGGTGATCTTCCACGGCCGTCGGGTGTGCCACGCCCGCAAGCCCGCATGCGGCGTGTGTGTGCTGGCGAAGGACTGTCCGTCGTACGGCGCTGGGCCCACCGACAAGGTGGCCGCGGCAGCATTGGTGAAGGGGCCGGAGACCGACCATCTCCTCGAGCTGGCAGGTATGTGAGCGGTATGCGTGTTTCCAGTGCAGCGCGGTGGAGTCTGGCCGCCCTCGTGGTCGTGGTGGCGCTGATCGTCGCGATCTGGCCGCGCGGCGGTGACGACGCCGACGTCGCCGATTACCCCGGCGCGGGCCGGGGGACGTCGCAGGAGCGCCGGGGTGCGGACACCCCCGAGGCCCTTGCGCCGCTCCGCGCCGACGCCGAACTGGAGCCGTGCCCGGCACCGACCGGACCGGCGCCGGACGGTTCCGCACTGGCGGGTATCACGCTCGAGTGCCTCGGTGACGGCAGCCGCGTCGACCTCGGTTCCGCGCTGGCCGGCAAGCCCGTGCTGCTCAACATCTGGGCCTACTGGTGCGGGCCGTGCCGGGAGGAACTGCCGTATCTGCAGCAGTACTCGGATCGTGTCGGCGACGCGGTTACCGTCATGACGGTGCACACCGATTCCAACGAGGCCAACGGGCTCGCCCGCCTCGCCGAGTACGACGTCCACCTGCCCGGAGTCCAGGACGGCTCCGCCCGGGTGCAGGCGGCCGTCGGCTCCCCGGCCGTGCTGCCGGTGTCGGTGCTGATCCGCCCGGACGGCACGGTCGCGAAGATCCTTCCGCAGCAGTTCCGCAGCGTCGACGAGATCGCCGACGCCGTGCAGCAGTACCTCGGCGTCGCCGCATGAGCTTCCATCCGCAGCACCCCCTGGACCCCGACGCCGCGCCCGAATGGCTGCGGGCGGTGACCCGCACCCTCCCCGCCGACCCCAACCGCGTCAACCCGGTCCTGAACCGGCGTTCGCCGCAGGGGGCGAAGGTGCGTCCCGCCGCGGTGCTCGTGCTCTTCGGCGGGGCCGCCGAGTCCGATCCGCTCGCCGTGGGAGGTCTGCCCGCCGACGCCGACGTCCTGCTGACCCAGCGGGCGTCGACGATGCGCCAGCACAGCGGTCAGGTCGCGTTCCCCGGCGGCGCCGCCGACCCCGAGGACGACGGGCCCGTCGACACCGCGCTCCGCGAGGCGGAGGAGGAGACCGGGCTCGTGCGCGGCGGCGTCCAGCCGCTCGCGACGCTCCCCGAGATCTTCATCCCGCCGTCCGGGTTCGACGTCACGCCCGTGCTCGCGTACTGGCGCGACCCCAGCCCGGTGGGTGTCGTCGACACCGCCGAGGCCGAGCGCGTCGTACGGGTGCCGGTGCGTGAACTGATCGACCCGGACAACCGTTTCCAGGTGCGGCACCGCGCCGGCTACCAGGGGCCCGCCTTCGAGGTCGACGGAATGCTGGTGTGGGGTTTCACCGCGGGCGTGCTCGCCGGGCTGCTGGCCGTGTCCGGCTGGGAACTCGAGTGGGACCACGACGACATCCGCGATCTCGACGTAACGCTCACCCGGGTGGCGACCGGTGTGGAGAACGACGACATGATCGAATCCGGGCAGCACCGTACGTCGAGGGGAATGGGGGAGCGTTGAGCGGATCCGGATGGATCGACCTGGCCGTGATTCTCGTGGCCTTGCTGGCGGCGTCGTCGGGGTGGCGGCACGGCGCGGTCGCGTCGGCGCTCGCGTTCCTCGGCGTCGTCCTCGGTGCCGTCGCCGGCATCCTCATCGCGCCGCACGTGCTCGTCCACGTCGACGAGGGCCGCATGCGGGTGCTCGTCGGCATCGCACTGATCGTCGTGCTGGTGGTGGTCGGGGAGGTCGCGGGCATGGTGCTGGGCCGCGCGGCCCGCAGCGTCATGCACAGCCCGGTGGCCCGGGGTGTGGACAGCTTCGTCGGCGCGGGCCTGCAACTCGTCGCGGTCCTGGTCGCGGCGTGGCTCCTCGCGATCCCGCTGACGACGTCCACGCAGGCCAACGTCGCGACCGCGGTGCGCGGGTCCAAGGTGCTCAGCGCCGTCGACGACGTCGCCCCCGACTGGCTGCGCCAGGTGCCCAGCGAATTCTCCGCGCTGCTCGACACGTCGGGCCTGCCCGACGTCATCGGCCCGTTCGGTCGCACCCCCATCACCAACGTCGAGCCGCCGGACGCGAGCGTGCTCGCCAGCCCGGTCGCCCGGCAATTGCAGACCAGTGTGCTGCGGATCCGCGGGGCCGCCCCGAGCTGTCAGAAGGCGCTCGAAGGCTCCGGCTTCGTGGTGGGACCCGAGCGCGTCATGACCAACGCGCACGTCGTCGCGGGCACGTCCGCGGTCACCGTCGACACCGCCGACGGGCCGCTCGACGCCCGCGTCGTGGTGTTCGATCCGGCCGTCGACGTCGCGATCCTCGACGTGCCCGGCCTGACCGAAGCGCCGCTGACGTTCGCGGCCGAGCAGGCACGCACCGGTGACGACGCGATCGTCCTCGGCTACCCCGGTGGTGGCCCGTACACCGCCAGTGCGGCCCGCATCCGCGAGGTCCTCGACCTCCGCGGACCCGACATCTACCGGTCCGGCACCGTCGAGCGCGAGGTGTACACCGTGCGCGGTTCGATCCGTCAGGGCAACTCGGGCGGTCCGCTCGTCGACGCGCAGGGGCGCGTCCTCGGGGTCGTCTTCGGTGCCGCCGTCGACGACAGCGACACCGGTTTCGTGCTCACGGCGGACGAGGTGTCGAAGCAGCTCGAGCAGGCGAACGGATCGACCGCCGCGGTCGGCACCGGGGTGTGCATCGTCTGACCCCCGGCCGCCGACCCGGAGTGGTCAGCGCGACGCGAGCGCGAACCGCGTCAGTTCCGCGGTGACCTCTTCGGGTGATTCCTGATGTGCGAAGTGTCCGGCACCGGCGACCCGGTACAGCTGCTGGCCGGGCGCGTGCGCGGTCGAGCGTTCGACGGTGGCGGCCAGCACGTAGGGATCGAGCTCGCCGTGGACCTGGAATACCGGGATGTCCAATCGGTGGTCCATCGCGGTCATGAACCGGCGACCGTCCGGGCGGAACTGACTGCGGAACGCCCACCGCTGGTACTCCAGCGCGGAGTGCGCGACGCGCGGGATCTGCATCGCCGACCGCAGCCGCCGCGCGACCTCGGGGAACTCGTCGGACTGCGGCCACGCCGGTCCCGACCGGGCCCGCAGGAGACGCTCGACCTCGGCGCCGTCGTCGCGGAGGAGTCGCCGTTCCGGTCGCCACGGCACCTGGTAGTCCAGGAACGTCGGCAGCAGCGCCGACCGCTGCCGACGGTCACGCAGGACGGCCCGCTTGAGCGCGATCGGATGCGGCGAGCTGACGAGCCCGATCGACTTCACCAGCCGGGGATGCAGCAGTGCCGTCGCCCAGCACACGAGGCCGCCGTCGGCGTGCCCGATCAGGGTGGCGTTCGAGTGGCCCATCGCGCGGATCAGGCCGGCGATGTCACCGGCGAGCGTCCAGCCGTCGTACCCCCGGGGCGGGGTGTCGGTGTCGCCGTAGCCGCGCAGGTCGACGGCGACGGTGCGGAAGCCCGCATCGGCGAGGGCGGTCAGCTGGTGCCGCCACGACCACCAGATGTCGGCGAAGCCGTGCAGCAGGACGACGAGCGGGGCGTCGGGACGCGACGGACCCGCCTCCGCGATGTGGATGCGGATGCCGTTCGCGTGGATGTCACGATGCGTCCACGGCCCGTCGAAACGGACCGTGGACGGGTCTGGTTGGGTCACTTGCGTGGTCACGGCTGGATCAGCCGGCGGTGCCCGTTCCCGTGCCCAGCGGCGAGGCGGCGTCCGGACGCTGCCCCGGCAGCACGGTCGCGGCCTGCTTGAGCGAGTCGATCGTCTTGTTCGGCGCGCGGAGCTTGCGAACCCGCATGTAGCCGAGGAGCGCGAGGACGCCGGTGACGATGAGCATCAGCACGAAGACGATCAGGAACGCCGCCCAGCGATCGAGCCACACACTGAGCAGTTCGGCGAGGAAGAAAAAGAAGAAGAAGGCGCTGAACACGAGCACGGACAGCGCGAGGATGAAGTACAGGCTGCCCTGCAGGCCCTTCTTCACCTCGCTGGTGACCTCGGCCTTCGCGAGCTCGACCTCGGCGCGGAACAGCGTCGAGACCTGTGCGGTCGCGTCCCGCACCAGGGTGCCGATCGACGCCGTCTGCGGGTCGTGAAGGTCGGTGAGGGGAATCGAGGAAACCGTCGTGGGAACCCCGTCGCCGGTGAATCGGCCGCCGTCGCCCGTGACTCCATTGCCGTTGGTGAAGCTCACTTCTCGACCCCTCCAGGTTCTTCTGACGCGCTGGTATCTCCGGCTCGTGAGTGGTTCTCACGTGTCGGTGGCAGCGGCGCGGGCCTGATGGACCCGTCCGCGTCGCAACAGTAACGCCGATCCGATCAGTGACGCAGCCAACGATGTCAGGAGCACCGCGGCCTTCGCAATGTCCGCTTCGCTGCCGTCGCCGATACCCGCGAGCGCAAGATCGGCCACCAGAAGGCTAACCGTGAACCCGATCGCGCCGAGCACCGACAGGGCGAACATGTCGCGGAAACCGAGCAGACGTGGCTTGGTGGCGATGCCCAGACGGACCGCGAGCCACGAGACCCCGAAGATGCCGACGGTCTTGCCGACGAGCAGTCCGAGGATGATCGCGAGCGAGATCCGGTTGGTGAACAACTGGCTCAGGACCTCCCCGTTGATGGGGACGCCGGACGCGAACAGCGCGAACAGCGGCACGCACACTGCCGCGGACCACGGCTGCAGGCGGTGTTCGAGTCGGGCTGCGGGGGAGTACTCCTCACCCGGATCGGTGCGGACGCGGGTGAGCAGGCCCAGCGCGACTCCCGCCAGCGTCGCGTGGATGCCGGCCTCGTGGACGCTGTACCAGGTCAGCAGTGCCAGCGGGACGTAGAGGAACGGGGTGGTGATCCGCCGGCGCTGTGCGTACCAGTAGACGACCAGGCACGCGACCGCCGACACGATCCACAGCATGGCGATGGACCCGGTGAAGAGCACCGCGATGAGGATGATCGCCAGGAGGTCGTCGACGACGGCGAGGCTGAGCAGGAAGACGCGGGCGCTCGGGGGGATCCGCGACCCGGTGAGGGCCAGGACACCCAGTGCGAACGCGATGTCGGTGGCGACGGGGATGGCCCAGCCGCGGTCCATCCCGGGCGCGCCGGCGCCGACGACGGCCGCGATGATCGCAGGCAGAACGACGCCGCCACACGCCGCGATGATCGGGAGCAGGGCCTTCTTCCGGTCGGCCAGTTCACCGACGACGAGTTCGCGTTTGAGTTCCAGGCCGGCCACGAAGAAGAAGATGGCGAGCAGGCCGTCCTGCGCCCACGTTCCGAGCGTGAGGTTCAGGTGCAGCGCGCTCGGGCCGATCTGCCAGTCGCGGAGTGTTTCGTAGGAGTCCGCGAGAGGAGAGTTTGCCCACAGCACGGCGACTGCGGCGGCGATCAGCAGTATCGATCCGCCGACCGTCTCGGTGCGGAGGTAACGAGCTAGCTCGGAGCGTGCGGCGACAATCAAGGAAAGCCTCTCACCTGGATCTTCAATGGGTACGGCACATCGTCGCCGACCAGACTTCCCGGCACTCCTCAGGAGATCTTAACGCGTTCTTTGCAACCGATCAGTCGGAAAGTGTCGTTTGCCTCATCGTGTGCACGGAGTGTTGAATTCCTACGGTTTGGGACGAGTTTCCACTCAGTGGAATATGTCGGGAACGCGGATCCGGTCGTCCGATTGCCGGGATCCGCAGGGATCTGTGCAGGAGCGTTGTCACGTGAGTAAAGGTGTGGAGTCCGCCGAGCGCGGGCCCGGTGAGTTGGCAACGAATGCCGACTCGGCGGACACGGTCGCGGGGGTGCCCCGCAGTCGCATCGTCGTCGCCAGCTTGGTCGGCACCTCGATCGAGTTCTACGACTTCTACATCTATGCCACGGCGGCGGTGTCGGTCTTCCCGCACCTGTTCTTCCCCAAAGGCAACGACACGACGGCGCTGCTGGCCTCGTTCGCGACGTTCGGTCTGGCGTTCGTGGCGCGTCCGCTCGGTTCGATCGTGTTCGGTCACTTCGGGGACCGCATCGGCCGTAAGGCCACCCTCGTCGGTTCGCTGCTCACGATGGGCATCGCGACGTTCATGATCGGTCTGCTGCCCACCTACCACGCGGTGGGGCTGTGGGCGCCGGCGCTGCTGGCGGTGATGCGGTTCTGCCAAGGACTCGGCCTCGGTGGTGAATGGTCCGGCGCGGCGCTGCTGGCGACGGAGACCGCCAAGAGCGGCAAGCGGGCGTGGGCGGCCATGTGGCCCCAGTTGGGCGCACCGATCGGCTTCTTCTTCGCGAACGGCCTGTTCCTGCTGATCACGCTGGTTCTCGGCTACACCAGCAGCTCGTCGCCGGATCTCGACAGCGCGTTCCTCACGTGGGGCTGGCGCATCCCGTTCCTGCTCAGCGCGCTCATGGTGATGATCGGCCTGTACGTCCGCCTCAAGCTCGAGGAGACGCCGGTGTTCGCCCGCGCCGTCGCGAACGGCGAGAAGGTCAAGACCCCGCTCAAGCAGGTGTTCAAGACCAGTTGGCGTCAGCTGATCATCGGCACCTTCGTGATGCTGGCGACGTACACGCTCTTCTACATCATGACGACGTGGATCCTCAGCTACGGAACGGGCAAGACCCCCGCCGACGGCGGCCACGGTGCGGGGTTCCAGTACCGGGACTTCCTCGTGCTGCAGTTGGTGGCGGTGCTGTTCTTCGCGGCCGCGATCCCGGTGGCCGGCTGGCTGGCCGACCGGTACGGCCGACGCATCACCCTGCTCGTCGTCACCGCCGTCATGATGGTGTTCGGCCTGACGTTCGGCGTGATCCTCGACCCCGAGGGCATGGGCGACGCCCGCATGCTGACCTTCCTGATCATCGGCATGGTGCTGATGGGCCTGACGTTCGGCCCGATGAGCGCCGTGCTGCCCGAACTGTTCCCTACGAACGTCCGGTACACCGGATCGGGGATCGCGTACAACACGTCGAGCATTCTCGGTGCGGCGGTGGCGCCGTTCATCGCGACGTGGCTGGCCGAGAACTACGGCGTCGGCTGGGTCGGGATCTACCTGCTGGTCGCGTCGACGCTGACGTTCGTCTCGCTGCTGATCATGCGCGAGACCAAGAACGAGTCGCTCGACGACGTCTGACGGTCGTCTCACGACCGCCCCACCGAGGCACGTTGCCGCAGCTGCGCGGCGACGTGCCTCGCGTCGTTCGGCTGTGTGTGGTCGGTGCTATCGGCGGACGAACAGGGGATAGGGTTCGCCGGGGATCGTTCGGTCGTAGCGGACGCGGATCTTGCCGGGTCGTTCGGGCACGGCGTCCTCGATCCATGCGTATGTCCATGGGCCTTCGTCTAGTGCGACGATGGCGATCGTGTAGGGGACGAGGTCGGTGCAGGTCCGGTTGGGGGAGGTCTCGACGACGGTCCAGGACACGATCGATCCGTTTCCGGCGGCGGGGGTTCGGCTGACGTCGGTGCCGCGGCACGAGGAGCAGGTGGAGGCGTCGGGTGCGAGGAGCGCGCCGCAGTCGTCGCACCGGCCGATGGTGAATTCGTCCACGTCGGTGGTGGTTGAGCGGTGATCGTGCATGGGGACCTCGACTTGGGGGAAGCGTGGGTTTGTCCGTCTCCCACAGTTCCAACCGGGGCGCCACCCTGCGAGGGCAGAACTACCCGGGCGCATACCTGTCTTCCGACGGGAGATCCCGCATCCTCGCTGCGACGGTCGGGGGCGTGCCCGTCTGCGCCGTGTGGGTTGATCATTTCGGAGTTGGAAAACCCACCTATCGGTTTCATTCGCACGTATTCATCGCGAATATCCAGTAGCTTCCGAAACGCTTGTATTGCGCGGCACCTGAGTTCGAACCCGATTTGTCCTGTATGCGACGAAAAAGGAGCCTCCAGCGTGCGTAATTTCGGTGCAGTTTTCCGAATTCTGGTTATCGCAGTGCTCACCGGCCTGGTAGCGCTGACGACGGTGGCCGTCGGGCCGACCAGCGTTGCTCAGCCGACTACAGGCGGCCTCACGCTCGCGAAGTCGGCCTCTCCGAAGGTGGGCCTCCAGTCGGGAGACGAGGTCACCTACACGTTCACGTTGGCCAACACCGGTGATGCTCCGATCGCCGGCGTCGCCGTGAAGGAATTGGTCTTCACCGGTTCCGGTGGGACGCCCGAGCCCACCGGTTGTCCGACCACGCTCGGTCCGGGGGAGTCCGCGAGCTGCAGCGCCACGTACGAGGTGACCGACGCCGACCAGGAGGCCTGCCTCATCGACAACACGGCCGTCGCGACCGGCCAGGGCAGCGCCGAGTCGGCGCCGTCCTCGGCAAGTGTCGTCACCGACTGTCGGCGCGATTTTGCCGGCAGTGCCTTCCTGCCGCCGCTTCTGGGATCGCCGCTGCTGGGATCGTTGGCCTTGGTTCCGCTGGAGGTGGGATCCCTGGCGTTCGGCTCGTTGGGCGCAGCGGTCGCGCTGGGCGCGTGGGCGCTCAGCACTCCGTACCAGCCGCCTGCGCAGCCTGCCTGCCTCAATGTGCCGTATCCGAACGTGCCGTTCCCCAACGTGCCGTACCTGAGCAAGCCGTGCCCGAAAGAGCAGCAGCCGAACGATCAGGGCCCGAACGATCAGGGCCCGAACGAGCTGGGCGCAGGAGCGCCCTGACGCCGACGCCGCGACAGCCGAGTGGCCCGGGACGTCACGTCCCGGGCCACTCGAATGTTGTCGAGGCCGGACAGTCTGATCGGTTGTGTGTGGTCGGTGCTATCGGCGGACGAACAGGGGATAGGGTTCGCCGGGGATCGTTCGGTCGTAGCGGACGCGGATCTTGCCGGGTCGTTCGGGCACGGCGTCCTCGATCCATGCGTATGTCCATGGGCCTTCGTCTAGTGCGACGATGGCGATCGTGTAGGGGACGAGGTCGGTGCAGGTCCGGTTGGGGGAGGTCTCGACGACGGTCCAGGACACGATCGATCCGTTTCCGGCGGCGGGGGTTCGGCTGACGTCGGTGCCGCGGCACGAGGAGCAGGTGGAGGCGTCGGGTGCGAGGAGCGCGCCGCAGTCGTCGCACCGGCCGATGGTGAATTCGTCCACGTCGGTGGTGGTTGAGCGGTGATCGTGCATGGGGACCTCGACTTGGGGGAAGCGTGGGTTTGTCCGTCTCCCACAGTTCCAACCGGGGCGCCACCCTGCGAGGGCAGAACTACCCGGGCGCATACCTGTTTCCCGACGGGGGCGTAACTGCCGGAGCGAAAGCCCCGGTCAGACGGCGTCGCTCTCGGCCTGCCTGCTCTGTTCGACCACCCAGGCGGCGATCTGCGTCCGCGAGTTGAACCCGAGTTTCGCCAACACGTGCTCGACGTGACCCTGGACGGTGCGTTGCGAGATGACCAGTCGGTCGGCGATGGCCTTGTTGGTCAGTCCCTTCGCCACCAGGTCGGCGACCTCCTGCTCGCGCGGGGTCAGGTCGGTCGCGGCACGCTCGGGCGGGGTCTCCTCCGGGAGTCGGTCGTCGATGGCGAATGCCACGGCTTCGTCGAGAGTAAGCCCGGTCCCTTGCCGCAGCGCCGCGTCGAAGGCCCGGTCACCGAGCGCCCGTCGGACGCGGTCCTCGGTGTCGTCGTGGTTGTCACGCAGCGCGGGGATCACGACGCCCTGGTTTCCGGCCGACTGCCACAGCGCTCGGGCGGAGCCCAGGAGCATCGCCGCGCGCGTGTACTCGGCCTTCGAGGCCGCCTTCCATGAGAGGGCTTCGACACAGATCGCGGCACCGAGTAGATCGTCGACCGCGCCGCTCAGCCGCAGGGCTTGCTCGAACAGCGGTCGTGCGGCATCCGGATCGTGGCGCCAGATCGCCAGGCCGCGCGAGCACAGTGCGTACGCCCGATAGATCGACTCTCCGTGGGCTTCGGTGATGGCGAGCACCTCGTCGGTGTACTCCGCGGCCTTATCCGGTTCGCCGAGTGCCGCGGATGCCATCGCGAGACCGAGCAGTGTGGTGATGTGACGCAGCCGATCGTCCCAGGTGCGGACGGTGTCGAGGATGCCGCCGAGTATCAGCATCGCTTCCGGTAGGTCGCCGGCGTAGATCTCGAGGTGCCCGGCGGCGTGCGCGACGTGGACGTCGGTCTCCCGATCGTCGAGCAGGGCCGCGATCTCGTAGCCCTGCCGGATCATCGATGCGCCCGTTTCGATGTCGCCCTGGTTCGCGGCCAGGAGTGTCGCCGCAGCCAGTGCCTTCGCCCGTTCGGCGGTGGGTTCTCCGCCCTGCGCCGTGAGCACGCGATCGATCCAGAGTCGGCCCTCGGTGAGGAGCCCGCGTGAGATCCAGAACAGGAACAGTCCGTCGACGATGCGTAGCCCGTCCTCGGCCTCGCCTGGTTCGGTCACGCAGTACTCGAGTGCGTCGCGCAGATTCGATCGTTCCCGTTCGATCCGAGCTATCCACCTGGGCTGGTTCGGCCCGACCCACTCCGATTCGACCCGCTGCACCAGGGCCTGGTACCAGTCGCGGTGCCGCCTGCGGAGTTCGGTGTATTCGCCCGATTCGCGTAGCCGCTCGAGCCCGTAGTCCCGCAGTGTCTCGAGCAGCCGGTACCGGACAGTACCGTCGTGTTCCTCGCGGATGAGGACGGACTTGTCGACGAGCGACGCGACGAGGTCCAGTAGCTCGTGTGGGGTGAGGTCGTCGGCCGCGATCGCCTCGGCCGCGTCGAGTTCGAATCCGTGCGCGAAAACGGACAGTCGCCGCCACAGTTCCTGTTCGCTCGCCGTGCACAGGTCGTGGCTCCAGTCGATGCTCATCCGCAGGGTCTGCTGGCGGTCGGGGGCGCCCCGGGTGCCGCCTGTGAGCAGGCGAAACCGGTCGGTGAGCCGGGCGAGCACCTGGTCCACCGACATGGCGCGCAGCCGCGCCGCCGCGAGTTCGATGGGGAGAGGCAGTCCGTCGAGTTCCGTGCAGATGGCGATGACCGTCGCCCGGTTGTCCTCGGTGAGCTCGAAACCGGGGACGGCGGCGGCGGCACGTTCGGCGAACAGGTTCACCGCCTCGTAGTGGGCAAGCGACTTCACCGACGTCGGCCGATCCGGAACGGGGAAGGTCAGCGGAGGAACCCGTAGGACGGTCTCGCCGCCGATAGCGAGTGACTCGCGGCTCGTCGCCAGGATCCGCAGCTCCGGACTCGTGCGCAGCAGGGTCTCCGCGAGCTTTGCGATGTCGTCGATCAGGTGCTCGCAGTTGTCGAGCACGAGCAGCAGGTTCCGGGGACCCAGGAAGTCGATGAGGATCTGGATTGTCGGGACGGCCGCCCGCTCGCGCAGGCCCAGTGTGGCGGCCACGGTCTCGGCAACCAGTCGCGGGTCGCGCCGCTCACCGAACTCGACCAACCACACGCCGTCGTCGAAGGACCGCTGCGACTCCGCGGCCACCCGCAGCGCGAGGCGGGTCTTGCCGACGCCGCCGATGCCGGTGAGCGTCACCAGCCGCGATGCAGCGAGAAGTCGCCTCGTCTCGGTCACCTCTCGGCGCCGACCGACGAAACTGGTCAGATCCAGAGGCAGGTTGCCGACCCTGCCTCGCCCGGCGGACGCCATCCGTGACCTTCTTTCGGTCCCCTCAGGTCACGGTACGCCTGCCGACCGGGCCGGAGGTCCGACCTGGTCGGCAGGCAGCACGATCGGTAGTGCAGGCGCTCACCGGGTGGCGGGCATCGCGAACGAACCGTTGATTCCCGACGGCCTTACTTGCCGCGGATCGCGTCGAACACCTTGGGGTCCACCAGAGTCGACGTGTCGCCGAGGTCGCGACCCTCGGCGACGTCGCGCAGCAGGCGGCGCATGATCTTGCCGGAGCGGGTCTTGGGCAGTTCGGGCACGACGGTGATCTGCCGCGGCTTGGCGATCGGGGAGATCTCGGTGGAGACCTGGGCGCGCAGTTCCGAAATCAGGGTATTTCCCGTGTTTTCCGCGCCCTCGCGCAGGATCACGAACGCGACGATGCCCTGACCGGTGGTCTCGTCGGCGGCGCCGACGACCGCGGCCTCGGCGATCGACGGGTGCCCGACGAGCGCCGATTCCACCTCGGAGGTCGAGATACGGTGCCCGGAGACGTTCATGACGTCGTCGACTCGGCCCAGCACCCACAGCGCGCCGTCCTCGTCGTATTTTGCGCCGTCGCCGGCGAAGTACCAGCCCTCCTCGGCGTACCGCGACCAGTAGGTGTCCTTGTAGCGCTCCATGTCGCCCCAGATGCCGCGCAGCATCGACGGCCACGGCTGGTCGAGGACCAGGTAGCCGCTGCCGCCGGCGCCGAGCTCGTGGGCGTCGTCGTCGACGATCTTCGCGGAGATGCCGGGCAGCGGCGCCATCGCGGAGCCGGGCTTGGTGGCGGTGACGCCGGGCAGCGGCGAGATCATGATCGCGCCGGTCTCGGTCTGCCACCAGGTGTCGACGATCGGGACGTTCCCGCCACCGATCACGTCGCGGAACCAGCGCCACGCCTCCGGGTTGATGGGCTCGCCCACCGAGCCGAGCAGCCGGATCGACGACAGGTCGTGCGCGTCGGGAATCTCGCGGCCCCACTTCATGAACGTGCGCACCAGGGTCGGCGCGGTGTAGTAGATCGTGACGCCGTACTTCTCGATGATCTGAAAGTGCCGGTGCTCGTCGGGGGAGTTGGGGGTGCCCTCGTAGACGACCTGCGTGACGCCGTTGCTCAGCGGGCCGTAGACGATGTAGCTGTGTCCGGTGACCCAGCCGATGTCGGCGGTGCACCAGTAGACGTCGCTCCCGGCCTTGTGGTCGAACACGTTGTGGTGCGTGTACGACGCCTGGGTCAGGTAGCCGCCGGAGGTGTGGATGATGCCCTTCGGCTTACCCGTCGTGCCGGACGTGTAGAGGATGAACAGCGGGTGCTCGGCGTCGAACGGCTGCGCCTCGTGCGTATCCGACGCCTTCTCGACGGTGTCGTGCCACCACAGGTCGCGGCCCTCGGCGATGTCGACGTCGATGCCGGTTCGCTTGACCACCAACACGTTCCGCACCGACTCGGCACCCGCGACCGCCTCGTCGACGGCGGGCTTGAGCGGGGCCGCCTGGCCGCGGCGCCACTGCCCGTCGACGGTGACGACGAGCTTGGCGGCGGCGTCGTCGATGCGCGAGCGCAGCGCGGTCGCCGAGAACCCGGCGAACACGACCGAGTGGGTGAGGCCGAGGCGGGCGCACGCGAGCATCGTCACGATCGCCTCGGGGATCATCGGCATGTAGATCGCGACACGGTCCCCGGCGACGAGGCCGAGTTCGGTGAAAGTGTTTGCCGCCCGGCTCACTTCGGCGAGCAGGTCGTTGTAGGTGATGTCGCGGCTGTCGCCGGGTTCGCCTTCGAAATGGATCGCGACGCGGTCGCCGTTGCCGGCCAGCACGTGCCGGTCGACGCAGTTGTACGCGACGTTCAGGGTGCCGCCGACGAACCACTTCGCGACGGGCGCGTCCGACCAGTCCAGGACCTCGGTCCACGGGGTGGCCCAGTCCAGACGCTTGGCTTGGGCGTCCCAGAAGGCCAGCCGGTCGCGGTCCGCCTCGGCCTGCAACTCGGGGCCCGCGTTCGCTGCGGCCGCGAACTCCGCGCTGGGCGGGTACACCTCGGGGGCGTCGGTAGCACTGCTCGTCATCTCGGCTTTGCCTTCTTTCCGGTCGAGCTCTCGGGCGGAGCCTCGGGAGATGTCACTGCGACGGTTGTCGCACGTGTGAGGGTAGTCACACGTGACCGGCGTCGCAGAACTCCCTCCCGCGGAGTGGTCGCCGTGTGCGGCGACCGGTCGATTTCGCGCGACGGGCGGTCGGCGCGGGCGCTCGCTACGCCGGTTCGTTGCGATCGGGCCTCGAACGGGTGCCGATCCGGTCGGCCTCCCGTCGACGGCCCGCGTCGACGAGCCGCCGCTGGCTATCGTCGCAACACCAACCGTGCGTGCCCGCCGGCGGGAGGAGTGCCTTGCGTATCGCGCGCGCCGCCGCGGCGGCGCTGGTGGTGGGACTGGCCGTGTCGATGCTCGCAGCGTGCACCGGCGGGACGACGACGGGAACCGGCATCGTCTTCGCGTGGAGCGGCGAGCCGCAGAACCCCCTGGTTCCTACCGACACCAGCGAGAACACGGGCGGGCGGGTGCTCGACGCCGTCTTCGCCGGCCTCATCTCCTACACCGCCGACGGGAGCATTCGGAACGAGGTGGCCGAGTCCATCGACAGCGCCGACGGTCAGCACTACACGGTGACGCTCGCGGAAGGGTGGGCGTTCACCGACGGCACCCCGGTGACTGCGCGGTCGTTCGTCGACGCGTGGAACTACGGCGCGCTGTCGACCAACGCGCAGCTGCAGTCGTCGTTCTTCGACCCGATCGAGGGCTACGACGAGGTCGCTGCGGCGAACCCGACGGCGCGGACGATGTCGGGGCTGCGGGTGGTCGACGACCGCACGTTCACGATCACGCTGAAGCAACCGGAGTCGGCCTTCCCGAGGCGGCTGGGATTCGCCGCGTACTACCCGCTGCCGCAGTCGGCGTACGCGGACATGGAGGCGTTCGGGCGGCACCCGATCGGCAACGGGCCGTACCGCTTCGCGAGCGACGATGCGTGGCAACACAATATGCGTATCGATCTGGTCGTGAATCCCGCGTACCGGGGCAACCGGGTGGCGCGCAACGAGGGTGTGACGTTCGTGCTCTACAGCAACCTCGACACCGCCTACGCCGACCTGCTGTCGAACAACCTCGACGTGCTCGACGGGGTGCCGGCCAGTGCGCTCGAGACGTACGAGGAGGATCTGCCGGGCCGCACCGCCAATCAGCCGTCCGCCACGATCGAGACGTTCACGATCCCGGAACGGTTGCCGCACTTCGGCGGTGACGAGGGACGGCTGCGCAGGCAGGCGATCTCGCAGGCGATCGACCGGGAACGGATCACCGAGCGTCTGTTCGCGAGTACCCGGACACCGGCGCGCGACTTCACCAGCCCGGCGGTCGAGGGCTGGACGCCGGATCTGCCGGGCTCCGCGGTCCTGGATTTCGCACCCGACCGAGCGCGGGAACTGTGGGCGCAGGCGGACGCCATCGCGCCGTGGTCGGGGTCGTTCCAGATCGCCTACAACTCCGATGGCGGACACCAGGACTGGGTGGACGCGGTGTGCAACAGCATCCGCAACACGCTCGGCATCGACGCGCACGGTGCCCCGTACCCGACGTTCGCGCAACTGCGGACCGAGGTGACCGAACGGACGATCAGGACGGCCTTCCGCTCCGGATGGCAGGCCGACTATCCGCAGCAGTACGGCTTTCTGGCCCAGAACTATCAGACCGGCGGAAGTTCCAACGACGGCGAGTACTCGAACCCGGAGTTCGACCGCCTGCTGCGGGAGTCGGCCGGCGCGACGGATCCGGTCGAGTCGCAGCAGTTGATCGACCGCGCGCAGGAGGTCCTGCTGCGCGACCTGCCGGCGGTGCCCAATTGGAACCGCAACGCCACCGGGGGCTGGTCCGAGTACGTCACGAACGTCCGGTTCGGCTGGGACGGGGTGCCGGTGTACTACCCGATCGAGAAGAAGTGAATCATGCTCCGCTACACCGGCCGCCGCGTGCTGCAGATGATCCCGGTCTTCCTCGGGGCGACGTTCCTGATCTACGCGCTCGTGTTCCTGCTGCCCGGCGACCCGGTCGCGGCACTGGCGGGGGACCGGGCCCTCACCCCGGCCGTCACCGAGGAGCTGCGGGCTCGCTACCACCTGGACCAGCCGTTCCTGGTGCAGTACCTCGAGTACCTGAAGGGGATCGTCACACTGGACTTCGGGACGTCGTACTCGGGACGTCCGGTCGGAGAGGTTCTGGCACAGGCTTTTCCGATCACACTGAAGCTCGCGGTCATGGCCGTCGCGATCGAGACCGTGTTCGGTGTGGGTGCGGGACTGATCGCGGGTCTGCGGCACGGCGGGGTGTTCGACTCCACTGTCCTCGTGCTCAGTCTCGTGCTGATCGCGGTGCCGGTGTTCGTGCTCGGGTTCCTGGCCCAGTTCTTCGTCGCCATCCGGTGGGGGCTGGCGCCGCCCACGGTGGGCGCGGACACGAGCTTCTCCCGGATGCTGTTGCCCGCGTGCGTGCTCGCCGCGGTGTCGTTCGCGTACGTGCTGCGGCTCACCCGCACGTCGGTTGCCGCGACGCTGACCGCCGACCATGTCCGCACCGCGACCGCGAAGGGGCTGTCGCGTCGGCGGGTCGTCGGTGTCCACGTGCTGCGCAACTCGCTGATCCCGGTCGTGACGTTCCTCGGGGTCGACCTGGCGACGCTCATCGGCGGCGCGGTGGTCACCGAGGGGATCTTCAACATCAATGGGGTGGGCGGCACGATCTACCAGGCCGTCATCCGCGGCGAGGCGCCCACCGTCGTCTCGTTCGTCAGCGTCCTCGTCGTCGTGTACCTGGTCGCGAACCTGCTCGTCGATCTGCTGTACGCCGTCCTCGATCCGAGGATCCGCTATGGCTGAGGGGGCGCGGGCAGAGGGGATGTGGGCGTCGGCGTGGCGGCGCCTGCGTCGCCGCCCGATGTTCCTCGTCGCGTGCGTGATCCTGCTCGTGGTGGCCGCGGTGGCGTTGTTCCCGTCGCTGTTCACCGACCTGGATCCGCGGTACTGCAACATCGCCGACAGCCTCGCGCCGCCGCGGGCGGGCCACTGGTTCGGGTTCGACCGGCAGGGCTGCGACGTCTTTGCGCGGACCGTGTACGGGGCGCGGCCGTCCGTGACCGTCGGCGTGTGCGTGACCGCGGCGGTGCTGCTGATCGGGGTGGTGTTCGGTGCGCTCGCCGGGTACTACGGCCGCTGGGCCGATTCGTTGCTCTCGCGCGTCACCGACATCTTCTTCGGCATCCCGCTGATCCTCGCCGCGATCGTGCTGATGCAGCTGTTCGCCGAACGTACGGTCTGGACGGTGGTCGCGGTCCTCGCCCTGTTCGGCTGGCCACAGATGGCGAGAATTGCACGTGGAGCGGTCATCTCGGCCAAATCCAACGACTACGTTCTGGCCGCCCGGGCCGTCGGCATGTCGCATCCGTCGATCCTGTTGCGCCACGTCCTGCCGAACTCGCTCGCGCCCATCATCGTCGTGGCTACGATGTCGCTCGGCACGTTCATCGTCGCCGAGGCGACGTTGTCGTTCCTCGGGATCGGGCTGCCGCCGACCACCGTCTCGTGGGGCGGCGACATCAGCACCGCGCAGGTCACCCTGCGGCGCGGCTCGCCGATCCTGTTCTATCCGGCCGGAGCGCTCGCGATCACGGTGCTGGGCTTCGTACTCCTCGGCGACGCCCTGCGGGACGCGCTCGACCCGATCACCGCGAGGCGACGACGATGACGGATCCGCTGCTCGCCGTCGAACGGCTCGACGTCACCTTCGGGTCGGGGCCGGCGCGGGTGCATGCCGTGCGGGGGGTGGACCTGGCCGTGCACGCGGGCCGGACGGTCGCGGTCGTCGGCGAATCCGGTTCCGGCAAATCCACACTCGCGCACGCGATCATCGGGTTGCTGCCGGGGACCGGCCGGATTACCGGCGGGAGGATCGGGTTCGCCGGCGCGAACCTGGTGGGTGCCTCGGAGCGGGAGTTCGTCCGGATCCGTGGCAGCGGCATCGGATTCGTGCCGCAGGATCCTGCCACCAACCTGAATCCGGTGTGGAAGGTGGGCTTCCAGATCCGGGAGGCACTGGAGGCCAACGGGATCGCGAAGGGGCGCGCGGCCCGCCGGCGTGTCGACGAACTGCTCGCCGAGGCCGGGCTCGACGACGCCGCCGCCCGGTCCGGCCACTACCCGCACGAGTTCTCCGGGGGCATGCGCCAGCGGGTCCTCATCGCGATCGGGCTGGCGGCACGGCCCCGGCTGCTGATCGCCGACGAGCCGACCTCCGCGCTCGATGTGACCGTCCAGCAGCGGGTTCTCGATCACCTCGCCGGCCTCACAAGCGAATTGGGCACCGCTGTCCTGCTCGTCACGCACGACCTCGGCGTCGCGGCCGAACGTGCCGAGCACGTCGTCGTCATGCATCGGGGGCGAGTCGTCGAATCCGGTCCGGCCGAACGAATCCTCACCGAGCCGGAGGACGAGTACACGCGCCGCCTCGTGGCCGCCGCACCGTCCCTGTCCGTGGCGCGGCCCCGACCGCGCGCGGAGCCGCGCCCGCCGCCGCTGCTGGTGGTCGACAACCTGCGGAAGGTGTTCCGCCGCCGCGCGGCGAGGCTCGGCCACCACACCGAGGTCACCGCCGTCGACGGCGTCTCGTTCTCCGTTGCGCGCGGCACGACGACGGCGATCGTCGGGGAGTCCGGTTCGGGCAAGTCGACCGTCGCCCGCATGGTGCTGGGTCTGTTGCCGCCGGACGCCGGATCGGTGGTGTTCGACGGCACCGACGTCGCGTCGCTGGGCCGGCGGGAGCGGCAGTTCCGCCGCCGCGTCCAGCCCGTGTTCCAGGACCCGTACGGCAGCCTGGACCCGACGTACTCGGTGCTGCGGATCGTCGAGGAGCCGCTGCGGGTGCACGCGGTCGGCGACCGCCGCGAGCGCGCGACGCGGGTGCGCGAGCTGCTCGACCGTGTCGCCCTGCCGCCCGACCTCGCGCGCAGGTTCCCCGCGGAACTGTCCGGTGGGCAACGGCAGCGCGTCGCGATCGCCCGGGCCCTCGCGCTCGGTCCCGACCTGGTCGTGTGTGACGAGGCGGTCTCGGCGCTCGACGTCGTGGTGCAGGACCAGATCCTGCGTCTGCTCGACGAACTGCAGCGTGACCTGGGGCTGACGTACGTCTTCATCAGTCACGACCTGGCGGTCGTTCGCCGGATCGCGGACCGGGTGGTGGTCATGCACGGTGGCCGGGTGGTCGAGGCGGCCACCGCGGAGGAGGTCTTCGAGAACCCGCGCGACGAATACACGCGGCGGCTGCTCGCCGCGATCCCACACGGTCGGCGGCGTTGACGGGTCACGCGGCGATCGGAGCGGCGGCGCGCAGCGGGTAGCGTCTGGGCCGTGAGTGTTCCCGTGACTGATCCCCTGCGGCCGCTGTTGGACCTGCCCGGCGTGGTCGAGGCGGCGGATCGCGCGCGCGACGCGCTCGGCGAGGTGCACCGGCACAAGACCAACCGCCGGGGCTGGCCGCAGACGGCCACCGAGGCGTCGGTGCGCGCGGCCCGGGCGTCGGCGGCGATCGATGGCGGCTCGATGGAGCTGCCGGCCCCCGGCACGGTCGGCGATCCGGTGCTCTCGGGCGCGCTGCGCGTCGCGCAGGCGCTCGACGGGGAGTCGCTGACCGTCATCCTCCCCACCTGGCAACGGGCCCCGCTGCAGGCGCTGGCCCGGCTGCACCTGCTCGCCGCGGCCGACCTCGTCACCGACCCGGAGACGCTGGGACGTCCGCGGGCCGAACCGGGCGTCGGGGAACGACTCGACATGCTCGCGCAACTGATCACGGGTGGCACGAAGGCGCCGGCGCCGGTGCTCGCCGCCGTCGTCCACGGGGAGCTGCTCGCGCTGCGGCCGTTCGGGGTGGCCGACGGGATCGTGGCCCGCGCCGCATCCCGACTGGTTGCCACGTCCACGGGACTGGACCCGCACAATCTCGGCGTGCCGGAGGTGAGCTGGATGCGTCGCGTCCCGGCCTACCGGGACGGGATCGACGGATTCGTGTCGGGCACGCCCGAGGGCGTCGGCAGTTGGGTGATCCTGTGCTGCGGTGCGCTCGAAGCGGGTGCCCGCGAGGCGATGTCGATCGCGGACGCCGCCGCGGGCTGACCGACCCCGAACATACGAAGCGGGTGGTGCCGTCGACCTTCGTCGGCGTCGCCACCCGCTAGCACGGACTGCCGGGTTACCATGCGTGCAAATGTGGGTTGTGTGTCAACGGCCTCGGCGTAGGCTCGGTCGGGTGGCGGGTCGTCCCCGCAACTCGTGCGGGGTCCTTGCCGTCAGACGTCCGAGTCACGCAAGCCCACAACGCTTCTGCCCTTATAGTGGCTTGCTGCTTCGCGTGGGTGCCTGGTGCCCGTGCTGGGAAGTCCGTGTGGGGAATCGACCCTTCTCTTCCGAGTCGATCCTGGCCTCCCGGGCTTCCGTAACTCCTTTGTACCCCGTGCTCCAACCCACTTCAAGTGGCAATTTTCCTTTGTGGCAGATGCGGGTTCAGTGTTTGCGGCGCCGGATGCCGTAGGTGAACGCGCCGGCGACGGCGGCGCCGGACAGTACTGCCGCGGCCGTCGCGACGGTCGTGCGTGACGACGCCTGGATCCGGGCGCGGAGCGACACGGGGTTGTAGAAAGACAATACGGGCCAACCATTTTGGGACGCGGCGCGCCGGAGGGCGCGATCGGGGTTCACGGCAGTGGGGTGCCCGACGGCCTCCAGCATCGGCAGATCCGTGACCGAATCCGAGTAGGCGTAGCACCGCGTCAGGTCGTAGCCGTGGTTCTCGGCCAGCTCCCGCATGGCCTCGACCTTGCCGTCCCCGTAGCAGTAGAACTCGAGCTCGCCGGTGTACCGGCCGTCCTCGACCACCATCCGGGTCGCGGTGCTGTACGTGGCGCCGAGCGCGGCCGCGATGGGTGCCACCACCTCTTCGCCGGATGCCGACACGATCACGACGTCGTGGCCGCGGGCCTTGTGGTCGGCGATGAGGTCGGCGGCCTCGGCATAGATCAGCGGATCGACGATGTCGTGCAGGGTCTCGGCCACGATGCTGCGGATCTGCTCGACGTCCCAGCCGGCGGTCATGTTCGTCAGGTGGGCGCGCATCCGTTCCATCTGGTCGTGATCGGCGCCGGAGAGAAGGAAGAGGAACTGGGCGTAGCTGCCCTGCAGTACCGACCGGCGGGTGATGAGTCCCTGCGCGAAGAACGGCTTGCTGAAGGCGAGCGCGCTCGACTTGGCGATGACGGTCTTGTCCAGGTCGAAGAACGCGGCCACACGGCCGCGTTCGGTGAGTGCGCTCGGGAGGGCGGTCACGTGACCAAGAATAGGGGAGGAATGGCATGTTTCGGCCCGTGTTGCGAGTCGCCGTGGAGGAACCGTGTCCGATTCCAGCCCTTCCCGGCACGTCGGAGGCGATACGTGAACTTGCAAACAATCCTGGATCTGGGTGTAGTATTGCATCTACCTGGACGCGATCCAGGCGTGTTCAGCCCGACCCCCCGGGGCTGAACTCTGACGACCCCCGCCTCCTCCCCCCCTGGCGGGGGTCGTCCCCTTTTCCGCCCTATTTCTCGGGCGCGATCATCGGATTTCCCGCCGTCGACGGGCCTCCACTTGTGCTCGTCCGTCAGGCGATTCGCCAATTACCACTCGAATTCCGTGTGCCCGTAGCCGCCTGCTGTCCTGGGCGTAATGCGCAAAAATGGTACGTAAGTACCGAAATTCATCCACAGGGTTCGATTCTGTGCACATTCCTCGACAGTGGGTTTCGGGGCGGTGCGGCGCGGCGCACGCTCTGCATATGGATATCGATCGCATCGAGACGGCTGCGCCGGGTCGACCCGGGGTGCTCGCGATGGTGACCGCGCGGGCAGCGGTCCAGTGTCTGCGTTCGATCGCGGCCGTCACCGATCAAACATTCGTTGAATCCACGGCGCCGGCCGGACGGCTCGACTGGGAATCGGCCGATCTGGTCGTCGTCGATGCGGAGGCTGCGCACGCGTGTGCGGCCCGACTGCCGCGGCGGGACCGAGTGGTCCTGGTGAGCGACGGCGCGCCGACCCTGGCCGACTGGCAGGCGGCAACCGCGGTGGGGGCGGACCGGGTTCTCGCCATCCCCGACGACGAGGCGGTACTCGTCGGGGTGTTCGCAGAGCGCGGCACCCGAAGCGTGGCCGACGGCGCCGTCGTGGCGGTGACGGGCGGTGCCGGGGGTGCCGGGGCGTCGAGCCTGGCGGCCGCGGTGGCCCTCGAATCGCAACGCGTGCGCGGCGACGGTGCGTCCGCGCCGTGGACGCTCCTCGTGGACGCCGACCCACTCGGCGGCGGACTCGATCTGATTCTCGGCATCGAGTCGGACCCCGGCCTCCGGTGGTCGGGCCTCGCGGTGGGGGGCGGGCGGGTGTCCGCCGACGCATTGCGCGCGGCGCTGCCCACGTGCGGGACCGGGGTGAGTGTGCTCGCGTGCGGCCGTGGCCGCGACGACGCCGGCCCCGGTCCGGCCGCCGCCGGCGCAGTCGTGGATGCCGGGCGCAGTGCCGGCGGTCTGGTGGTCTGCGACGTGCCGCGGCACTCGTCCGCGGTCGGCGACTGCCTCCTCGAGGCCGCGGACCTCGTCGTCGTGGTGGTTCCCGCCACCCTGCGCGGCGGACTCGCCGCCGAACGGGTGCTGGGTCGGATCTCCGAACGAAACCCCAACCACGGAGTCGTGATTCGCGGTCCCGCGCCGGGCGGGCTGCGGGGGACCGACCTCGCCGACAGACTCGGTGTGCCGCTGCTCGCGGCGATGCGCCCGGAACCACGGATGGACGCGATGCTCGAGCGGGGCGGCCTCGACCTCGGGAGACGGTCGCCGCTGGCAACCGGAGCCCGGGCCGTGCTCGACGTCCTCGCCGCCCGCCCGCGGCGCGGACGGTGGGCGGCATGACCGCGATCGCGTCCCCGGATCTCCTCGAGCGGGTGCGCGAGCGTCTCGCCCTCGCGGAGAGCGACCTCACCCCGGCGACGGTCGCGGCGGCGATTCGCGCCGAATCGGGTGGGGTCCTGGGCGACACGGACCTGCTCGCCGCCCTGCGGATGCTGCAGACCGAACTCACCGGCGCGGGCCCGCTCGACGCGTTGCTCGAGGTCCCCGGTGTCGCCGACGTCCTCGTCACCGCGCCGGACGCCGTCTGGATCGACCGCGGTGCCGGACTCGAACGGACGTCGGTGTCGTTTCCCGACGAGGCCGCGGTCCGACGGCTCGCGCAGCGACTGGCGCTGTCCGCGGGCCGCCGTCTGGACGACGCGCAACCGTGGGTGGACGGCCGACTCGAACGAAGCGGCCACGGCGACTTCGGTGTTCGCCTGCACGCGGTTCTCGCGCCGGTGGCGCAGGGCGGAACGTGCGTGTCGCTGCGAGTGCTGCGGCCCGCGACGCAGGGGCTCGACGAGCTGGCCGCCGGTGGGGCGGTGGCTCCGGACGCCCGTGACCTGCTCGAGGAGATCGTGCGGGCCCGGCTCGCGTTCCTCGTCACCGGCGGCACCGGGGCAGGCAAGACGACCATGCTCGCCGCACTGCTCGGCCGGGTCGAACCGACCGAGCGGATCGTGTGCGTCGAGGACGCCGCGGAACTCGCGCCGTCCCATCCGCACGTCGTGCGCCTGGTGGCGCGTGCACCGAACGTGGAAGGCGTGGGCGAGGTGACGGTGCGCGACCTGGTCCGGCAGTCGCTGCGGATGCGCCCCGACCGCATCGTGGTCGGCGAGGTGCGCGGGGCCGAGGTGGTGGATCTGCTCACCGCCCTCAACACCGGCCACGACGGCGGCGCGGGTACGGTCCACGCCAATTCGCCGGGTGAGGTCCCGGCCCGCCTCGAGGCGCTCGCCGCGCTCGGCGGCATGGATCGCCGGGCGCTGCACAGTCAGCTCGCTGCCGCGGTCCAGGCGGTCCTGCACGTGCGGCGTGACTCGTCCGGAGCCCGCGGTCTCGTGGAAATCGGAGTGCTCGAACGCGATTCGTCCGGAGACGTGCGGGTGACCGCCGCCTGGACGAGCGAGTCCGGCGTCGGGCCGGCCGGCGGAACACTGCGCAGGTTGCTCGACGCGAGGGCTGCGCGGTGACCGCCGTCCTGCTCTGCCTGTCCACGGCGATCGCGCTGGTGCCCGCCCGTGGCGCGCGGACACGACTGCGGGCGGTGGGGGCCGGGTCGGCGCCCCCGGACGGGGCGGCGCTCCGGCTGCGGGCGTGGGCGGTGCGCCGCGGGCTGTCGCCGTTCGACGTCGTGCTTCTCGCGTGTGTGCCCCTCGCGGCTGCCGGGATGGTGGGAGCGGCGATCGCGACGGCCGTCGCGGCGCTCACCGCGGGGCGGCGCCATCGCCGACGGCGGGCGTTCGCGCGCCGGGACCGCGAGCGTCGCGGTGTGCTCTCCGGGCTCGATGTCGTGATCGGGGAACTCCGCGTGGGCGCGCACCCGGCGGTCGCGTGCGAAACCGCGGCGGCCGAGTGCGACGGGGCCGCCGCCGAGGCATTCCGGTGCGCGGCCGCCCGGGCCCGCCTCGGGGGTTCGGCGGCGAGCGGCCTCGCGGCAAGTGAGGGCGTCGTCGCCGACGACCTGCACAGGATCGCCCGCGCCTGGGAAGTGGCGGAGACGCACGGCCTGGCCCTCGCCGACCTGCTGCAGGCCGCGCGTTCGGACCTGGTGGGCCGCAGCCGGTTCCGCACCCGTGCGGAGGCCGGTCTGGCCGGTGCCCGAGCGACCGCGGCGGTCCTGGCCGGTCTCCCGATCCTCGGGGTCGGCCTCGGCCAGCTCATGGGTGCCGAACCGGTCCGGATCCTGCTCGGTGGGGGCCTCGGCGCGGTACTGCTGGTCGTCGGCACGGTGCTGGTCGTGGCGGGACTGTCGTGGACCGACCGGATCGTCGACCGGGTGGTGGCGTGATGTGGGTGCCGCTGGTGGCGGTGGCGGCGGCCGTCCTCGTGGCCCCGGGCGGAACGGTGGTGCGGCGCAGGCTCCGGGGATCGACGCCGCCTCTCGACGCCCCACCGGATGCCCCGACCGGACCGGACATCTCGGATCCGCTGGCCGTGGCCGGAACGTTCGATCTGCTGGCCGCGTGCCTCGAGGCCGGGCTGCCCGCGTCGGCCGCGGCGGCGGCAGTCGCGCCGTCCGCGCCGCGGCCGCTGTCGGAGTCGTTGCGCCGCACCGCCGATCTGCTGGTGCTCGGCGCCGACCCTGCAACGGCGTGGGATGTCGTGGCCGCCGAACCCGCGACCGAGGCGCTCGCGAGGATGGCGCGCCGCTCCGCGCGCTCGGGGGCCGCGCTGTCGAGCGCGATCGGCGAGTTGGCGGCGGCGCAGCGTGCCGACGCCGAGGATCGCGCGGTCGCGGCGGCGGAACGGGCCGGCGTACTCATCAGCGGCCCGTTGGGCCTGTGCTTCCTGCCCGCGTTCGTCTGCCTGGGGATCGTCCCGGTGGTGATCGGGCTCGCCGGTCGGGTGCTCGACGGAGGGCTCCTGTGACCGGCAGGAGGAACGTCGGCGCGGAAGGACCGCGCCGGCATCGAATGGAGGGGGAGAACAATGTGGTCCAAGAAGTTCCACGACATCCAGGCCAGGATCGTGCTCGCCGCGGCCGCGGACGACGGGATGTCCACCGCCGAGTACGCGATCGGGACCATCGCCGCCGCGGCGTTCGGGGCGATCCTCTACACGGTGGTCACCGGCGACTCGATCGTGTCCGCGCTGACCGGGATCATCGACAAGGCGCTGAAGACGTCGGTATGAGCGTGCGGTCCGCGATCCGGCGCGACGACGGTGCGGTCACGGTGGAGGCGGCGATCGCGATCGCGTCCATCGTCACCGTCGTGGTGCTGTGCGTCGGGGCGATCGCGGCGGTGTCCGCGCAGGTGCGGTGCATCGACGCGGCTCGCGAGGCCGCCCGGTTGGCGGCTCGCGGCGACCGCGACGCGGTCGCCGTGTCCGGCCGCGTCGCACCCGGCGGCGCGGACATCACGGTGCGGGAGGACGGCGCGTTCGTCGTGGCGACCGTCCGCGCCGGTGTGCCGTTGCTGCCGCTGGTCGAACTGTCCGCGGAGGCCGTCGCCGCGCGCGAACCGGAATTGGGTGACGGGTGAGGCGTCTCGTGCGGGACGAGTCCGGCGGGGCGACGGTGTTCGCGTGCTTCGCGTTGACCGGGCTCGTCGCGGTGACCGCAGTCCTGGTCCAGGTGGGCGGGGCCGTCGCGGCCCGACACCGGGCTCAGGGCGCGGCCGACCTTGCAGCCCTGGCGGCCGCGCAGGCGCTCACCGGCGGTGACGAATCGGCCTGCACCGCAGCGGCCTCGATCGCACGGCGAATGCGGGCCGAGGTGGCAGCGTGCACCGTCGACGAGTGGGACGTCGTGGTCTCGACCGAGGTGGCGGGGCCGGTGTTCGTCCTGGGCCCGGCGCGGGCGATCGCCCGCGCTGGACCCGTCGAATGATCCCGTCAGACGGTCGTTTTCGGGTCCACCGCGGCGAGTACCGACGACAGCACCCGCACCGCGCCCTCCTTGTCCAACGGGTGGTTTCCGTTGCCGCACTTGGGGGAGTGCACGCACGACGGGCAGCCGGCCACGCACTCGCACGACTCGATCGCCGACCGGGTCGCGCCGAGCCACCGCGCCAGCTCGGCGTGCCCGCGGTCGGCGAACCCGGCGCCGCCCGGATGCCCGTCGTAGACGAACACCGTCGGCAGACCCGTGTCGGGGTGCAGCGCGGTCGACACCCCGCCGATGTCACCGCGGTCGCATGTCGCAACCAACGGAAGAAGTCCGATGGCCGCATGCTCGGCGGCGTGCAGCGCGCCCGGGACGCGGTCGGCACCGATACCGGCCTCCTCGAGCAGCTCGGGGGTGATCGTGTACATCACGGCCCGCGTGTGCAGCGTCTGGGCCGGCATGTCGAGTTCCACCGAGTCGAGCACCTCGCCCGACGGCAGCCGGCGCAGATAGCCGACCACCTGATGGGTCACCTCTACCCGGACCAGCGCGACGCCCACGTCGCCGTACGGCTTGTGCTCCGCGACCTCGCTGATCGCGATGTCGGTGATCTCCCGCGCCGAGGTGGTCCACTCGGGTTCCTCGGGGTGCACGAGCGCGATGCCGTCGTCGAGATCGAGCTGGTCGACGACGAACGACTCGCCCTGATGGATGTGGACGGCTCCCGGGTGGACCGCGGCGGGGGCGCGGCCCGCGTCGCACGTCCCCAGGAGCCGCCCCGACTCGCCGTCGACGATGGCGATCTGGCCACCGATGCCGCCGCGGATGTCGACGGAGCCGTGGGGATCGATGTCGGAGGTCACGAACCAGCCGTGCGCGCGCCTGCGGATCAGGCCCTGCGCGGCGAGGTCGGTGAGTACCGCCGTTGCCCCCAGGTCGGCGACCTCCGCGTCGGACAGCGGCATCTCCAGCGCGGCGCAGAGCAGCTGCGGGCCCAGCACGTAGGGGTTGGTCGGGTCGGTGACGGTGGCCTCGATCGGGCGGTCGAGCAGCGCGGACGGGTGGTGCACGAGGTACGTGTCGAGCGGGTCGTCGCGCGCGACGAGAACCACCAGCGAGCCCTCGCCCCGTCGACCCGACCGGCCGGCCTGCTGCCAGAACGACGCGACGGTTCCCGGAAAGCCGGCGACCACGACGGCGTCGAGACCCGCGATGTCCACACCGAGCTCGAGGGCGTTGGTCGTCGCGACGCCCAACAGTCGGCCGTCGGAGAGGGCGGCCTCGAGTTCGCGTCGGTCCTCGGCGAGATAGCCGGCCCGGTAGGCGGCCACCCGGTCGGCCAGGTCGGGATCGATCTCGGACAGGATGCGGCGCGCGCCGATCGCGGTCAGTTCGGCGCCGCGACGGGAGCGCACGAATGTCAGCGTCCGGGCGCCCTCCACCAGCAGGTCCGCCATGATTCGCGACGCCTCGGATCCGGCGGCCCGCCGGACCGGGGCGCCGTTTTCCCCGGTCACGGACTCGAGGAGCGGCGGCTCCCACAGCGCGATCGTCCGCGGCCCGTGCGGCGAGCCGTCCTCGGTGACCTCCGCGCACGGAGCCCCGATCAACCGGGACGCGGCCGCGCCCGGCTCCGACGTGGTCGCGCTCGCCAGCACGAACACCGGGTCGGCGCCGTAGCGGGTCGCGATCCGTCGCAGCCGGCGCAGCACCAGCGCCACGTTCGACCCGAAGACCCCGCGATAGGAGTGGCATTCGTCGACGACGACGTACCGCAGGTGGCGCAGCAGATGAGACCACCGTTGGTGCGAACGCAGGATCCCGATGTGCAGCATGTCCGGGTTGGTGAAGATCCACCGCGAGTTCGCGCGGGCCCACTGTCGGATCTCGGTCGGTGTGTCGCCGTCGAAGCCGCACGGGTGGATCGACGCCAATTCCGGCTCCGACTCGGTGAGGGAGATCGCTGCCCGTAACTGGTCGGCACCGAGTGCCTTGGTGGGGGAGAGGTACAGCGCCGTGCCGCGAGACTCCCCGGCGAGGGCGGTCAGCACGGGGAGTTGGTACGCCAACGACTTGCCCGACGCCGTTCCGGTCGCGACGACGACGTGCTCGCGCGCGGCGGCGATCGATGCCGCCTCGGCCTGGTGGCTCCATGGGCGGGGAATCCCGGCCGCCTCGAGGGCGCGCACCGCGGCCGGGTCCGCCCACTCGGGCCACTCGGCGAATCGCGATACCCGGGGTGGGAGTTCGGCGGTGAACGTGAGGGGTTGCTCGCCCGGCGCGGTACCGGCCAACGCGCGATCGAGAAGTGTGCGTCCGAAGGAGTCGTCGCTGTTTTCTCCCGTGTATCGGGAGTGGGACGAGGGATTCACGGGCGTCTCTTCCGGAATTGTCACGTTCGAGTGTCCTGGGTTGTCCTGGGCGCTTCGCATGCGTCGGACCTGCGGTTTTGATCCTATCCGCGGGCACCTGGACCAGGCTGTCCGGGGTGTACTCGACGGTTGCTGGGGTGGCACCGCGTGCAAGATCATCTATTTGCAGTTTTTGTTCGTCTTTCGACTGTTGCGGGCGCGTCGGACGTGGTTGACTATGACCTGGTCGCAGCTTCTGTGTTCGTTTAAACGCCCGCAGGATCGATGTTGCGAGCGCGGTGCTTATGCGTTCCTGAGGGGGAATCGAGAAAGTACAGCGGTCGGAACCGGCCCGGTGGACCGGAAGTGCTGTCCATCGAATCCGGTGTAAGAAAGAGAAGGAAAAGCATGGCACAGGGCACTGTGAAGTGGTTCAACGCGGAAAAGGGCTTCGGCTTCATCGCTCCCGAGGACGGCTCCGCTGACGTCTTCGTCCACTACTCGGAGATCCAGGGCAGCGGCTTCCGCACCCTGGAGGAGAACCAGCGCGTCGAGTTCGAGGTCGGCCAGGGCACCAAGGGCCCGCAGGCCACCGGCGTTCGCGCTATCTGATCTGTTCATCAACTGAACAACTGATCCAAGGCCGGTTGTACTGACCGTTGCCTGACTCGTCCCCTGCTGCCGGCAACGGTGGTGGGGGACGCGTTCGTTTCTGGCGTCCCTCGCGATGTCTCGTCGACCCGTCCGCGAGCGTGGCGGATTCGCGATCCCGGCGAACGACGCCCGATCGTGGCCTACTGTCCACTTGTGGCCCAGCTTTCCTTCTTCTCCGCCGAATCGGTGCCGCCCGCGGTGACCGACCTCGGTGGGCTGCTGGCTGCGCAGGGTCAGGTGGTCACCTCGAAGGAGGGGGCTCGCGTCTCGGTCGTCGTCGACAGCCTGTGGCGGGCGGAGGCGATCGCCGAGTTGATGCGCGAGGCCCACCTCGATGCCGAGATCGGCAGGTCCGAGGAGGGGCGTCCGCTCGTCCGGACGGCGACCGTCCCGCAGCTGACCGGCCTCGCAGCGCAGTGGACACGAGGTGCCGTGAAGGCGGTGCCGCCCGGATGGATCCCGGGGGCGCGTGAACAGCGTGCCTGGGTGCTGGCGTCGGGCCGGGTCGAGGCGGACGGCCAGCGGTACGTCCTCGGGCTCGATCCGCACGCCCCGGACACCCACGTGGTGTTGGCGCAGTCACTCATGCGGGCCGGAATCGCGCCCACCATCGTCGGTATTCGCGGGTCGTCTCCAGGATTGCGCGTCTCGGGGCGCCGACGGCTCATGCACCTCGCGGAGAACATCGGTCGACCGCCGGAGGATCCGGATGCGCGACGCAACTGGCCGCACATTTGAGCGAATGGAGAGGGACGGACATACGCGTCCACTGTTCTGGTGTGACACCCTGTAACTGACCGGACCCGGTATAACGGGGGCGGAGACGAGATTCGCATCAGGTGCGCAGCAGCACTGATCGAGCAGGAAAGGTGCGGACAGACTGGTGGCATCACGGGATAAGAGCACGGCGGACGGAGCGTCTGCCACGCGCCGCCTCGTCATCGTCGAGTCACCGACGAAGGCCAAGAAGATCGCGCCTTACCTCGGTAAGAACTACGTCGTGGAGGCATCGGTCGGCCACATCCGCGACCTGCCGCGCGGCGCCGCCGACGTCCCCGCCAAGTACAAGGGCGAGCCGTGGGCCCGCCTCGGCGTGAACGTCGACCAGGACTTCGAGCCGCTGTACGTCGTCAGCCCCGAGAAGAAGTCCAAGGTCACCGAGCTCAAGAGCCTGCTCAAGGACGCCGACGAGCTCTACCTCGCCACCGACCCCGACCGCGAGGGCGAGGCCATCGCGTGGCATCTGCTCGAGACCCTCAAGCCCAAGATCCCGGTCCGCCGGATGGTGTTCCACGAGATCACCGAGCCCGCGATCCGCGCGGCCGCCGAGGACACCCGCGACCTCGACAACGACCTGGTCGACGCGCAGGAGACTCGCCGCATCCTCGACCGCCTCTACGGCTACGAGGTCAGCCCGGTCCTGTGGAAGAAGGTCATGCCGAAGCTGTCGGCGGGCCGCGTGCAGTCGGTCGCAACGCGCGTGATCGTGCAGCGTGAGCGCGAGCGGATGGCGTTCCGTTCGGCGGAGTACTGGGACATCTCGGCCACGCTCGACGCCGGCGCCGACGCCAGCCCCCGCGCCTTCGGGGCGCGCCTGGTCTCGGTCGACGGTTCCCGCGTTGCCGCCGGCCGTGACTTCGGACCCGACGGGAAGCTGAAGTCCACCGGCGTCACGGTGATCGACGAGGCGTACGCGCGCCGACTCGCGGAGGCCCTCGAGGGCGTCGACCTGGTCGTCTCGTCGGCCGAGGACAAGCCGTACACCCGCAAGCCGTACGCGCCGTTCATGACGTCGACCCTCCAGCAGGAGGCCGCCCGCAAGCTGCGGTTCTCGTCGGAGCGGACCATGCGCATCGCGCAGCGTCTCTACGAGAACGGCTACATCACCTACATGCGAACCGACTCGACCACGCTGTCGCAGTCGGCCATCTCGGCGGCCCGCGCGCAGGCCACCGAACTGTACGGCGCCGAGTACGTCCACGCGAGCCCGCGCCAGTACACCCGCAAGGTGAAGAACGCGCAGGAGGCGCACGAGGCGATCCGCCCCGCGGGCGACGTCTTCCAGACCCCCGGTCAGCTGCACTCGCGCCTCGACAACGACGAGTACCGCCTCTACGAACTCATCTGGCAGCGCACGGTCGCGTCGCAGATGGCCGACGCCCGCGGTACCACGCTGACGCTGCGCATCACCGGCACCGCCGGCACGGGCGAGGAGTGCACCTTCTCGGCGTCCGGCCGCACCATCACGTTCCCCGGCTTCCTGAAGGCGTACGTGGAGAGCGTCGACGAGGAGGCCGGCGGCCAGTCCGACGACGCCGAGTCGCGGCTCCCGGTGCTGACGCAGGGCCAGGGCGTGACCGCCACCAAGCTCGATCCGGACGGGCACACGACCAATCCGCCGGCCCGCTACACCGAGGCCAGCCTGATCAAGGCGCTCGAGGACCTCGGCATCGGCCGTCCGTCGACGTACTCGTCGATCATCAAGACCATCCTCGACCGCGGCTACGTCTACAAGCGTGGCAGCGCGCTGGTCCCGTCCTGGGTGGCGTTCGCGGTGATCGGCCTGCTCGAGTCGCACTTCGGTCGGCTCGTCGACTTCGACTTCACCGCCGCGATGGAGGACGACCTCGACGAGATCGCCGGCGGCCGTGAGCAGCGCGGGAACTGGCTGTCGAGCTTCTACTTCGGTGACGACAAGGCGGCCGACGACACGATTGCGCGCGCCGGTGGACTGAAGAAGATGGTCGGCGAGAACCTCGAGGACATCGACGCCCGCGAGATCAACTCGATCCGTCTGTTCGACGACGCCGAGGGCCGCGAGGTCCGTGTGCGCGTCGGCCGCTTCGGGCCGTACCTCGAGCGGATGGTCCGGAATCCGGACGACCCGGACGGTGACCCGGTCTCGCAGCGAGCGAACCTGCCCGACGATCTGCCGCCGGACGAGCTCACGCCCGAGTACGCGGAGAAGCTGTTCGCGACGCCGCAGGAGGGTCGCAAGCTCGGCGTCGACCCGCTGACCGGGCACGAGATCGTCGCGAAGGAGGGCCGCTTCGGCCCGTACGTGACGGAGATCCTGCCCGAGCCGGCGCCCGAGCCGGAGCCGGACATCGTCCCCGTCGAGGCGGACGCCGACGGCACCGTCAAGACGAAGGCCGCCAAGAAGGCTCCGGCGAAGAAGGCCGCGAAGAAGGCTGCCGGCCCGAAGCCGCGCACCGGCTCGCTGCTCAAGTCGATGGACCTGGCGACGGTCACGCTCGAGGACGCGTTGCGGCTGCTGTCGCTGCCGCGTGTCGTCGGCATCGACCCGGAGTCGAAGGAAGAGATCACCGCGCAGAACGGTCGCTACGGGCCGTATCTGAAGAAGGGCACCGATTCCCGTTCGCTGGAGAACGAGGAGCAGATGTTCACGGTGACGCTCGAGGATGCACTGAAGATCTACGCCGAGCCCAAGCGGCGTGGACGTCAGGCGTCGGCGGCGGCTCCGCTGCGCGAGCTCGGCAACGACTCGGCGACCGGTAAGCCGATGGTGATCAAGGACGGCCGCTTCGGCCCGTACGTCACCGACGGCGAGACCAACGCGAGTCTGCGCAAGGGCGACGAGGTCGAGTCCATCACCGACGAGCGCGCCTCCGAACTGCTGGCCGATCGGCGTGCCCGCGGACCGGTGAAGAAGAAGGCCGCGGCGAAGAAGGCCCCCGCCAAGAAGGCTGCGGCCAAGAAGACCGCGGCCAAGAAGGCGCCGGCCAAGAAGGCCGCCGCGAAGAAGTCGACGGCCGAGAAGTAGCCGTGAGCTCGGTTGTCGGTGGGGTCGTCGGCGCGGCTCGGTAGGGTCGGCTCGTGGCGGGTGTATTCGATCGACTGGTCGGCCAGGAACATGTCGAGGCAGAGCTGACGGCTGCCGCGACCGCCGCCCGCGGCGGCGAGGCCGGCTCGCGGATGACGCACTCGTGGCTGTTCACCGGGCCTCCCGGATCGGGCCGTTCGGTCGCCGCGGTGTGTTTCGCGGCGGCACTGCAGTGCACGTCCGACGGCACTCCCGGGTGCGGCGAGTGTCAGGCCTGTACGACGACGATGGCCGGCACGCACGGCGACGTCCGACGCATCGTGCCCGAGGGCCTGAGTATCAGCGTCAGCGAGATGCGCGGCATCGTGCAGACCGCGTCACGGCGCCCGAGCACCGGCCGCTGGCAGATCGTGGTCGTCGAGGACGCCGACCGGCTCACCGAGGGCGCGGCCAACGCACTGCTCAAGGTTGTCGAGGAACCACCGGACCGTACGGTCTTCCTGCTGTGTGCCCCGTCGGTCGACCCACAGGACATCTCCGTCACGCTGCGCTCGCGGTGTCGGCACATCCCGTTGGTGACGCCGTCGGTCGACGCCATCGCCCAGGTGCTGGGGGAGCGTGACCGGCTCGATGCAGAAACAGCGCGGTGGGCCGCGTCGATCTGTGGTGGACACGTGGGACGGGCGCGCCGGCTGGCGACCGACGAGGACGCGCGTGCCCGACGCAAGCGCGCGCTGTCGCTGGCGGAAGCGGCGATGCGGCCCGGCACGGCATACGCGGCGGCAGAGGAACTCGTCCAGGCCGCGGACCTCGAGGCCAAGGAACTCACGGCCGAGCGCGACGAGCGCGAGACCGAGGAACTGCGGACCGCGCTCGGCGCCGGCGGCACCGGTAAGGGGGCGGCGGGAGCCCTGCGCGGATCGGCCGGTGTACTCAAGGACCTCGAACGCCGACAGAAGTCCCGCGCCACCCGCACCGGTCGGGACGCCCTGGACCGGGCGCTGATGGATCTCGCCGGTCTCTACCGAGACGCGCTCGCGCGTTCGTTCGGATCGACGGCGACGCCCAACCACCCGGACATGGCCGAACAGGTCGCCGACCTCGCCGCGCACACCTCCCGGGAGGGGCTGCTGCGGTGCATCGAGGCGATCCTCGACTGCCGCGAGGCGCTGGACATGAACGTCAAACCCAAGTTTGCGCTCGATGCCCTCGTCGCGCGGATCGGTGCCGAGTACAGGTAGGCCGATGCCCGATTTGCATTAGGGGCGGGGGTTCGGGCTAGACTCGCACGCGCCGAAAGGCACGCTGCCTTAGCTCAGTCGGTAGAGCATTTCACTCGTAATGAAAAGGTCGCGAGTTCGATTCTCGCAGGCAGCTCTGGGAGACCCCAGGTGGACACAGCCCACCTGGGGTCTTTCTCGTTTCCGGGCCGACGGCTCGACACCACCATGCGGTGAACCGCGACAATGGAGTCGGGTGGGGCAGCGGTTCCGACGGTAGGAGGCGGGCGCCGTGTGGATGGAGATCTTCTGGTTGATCCTCGCGATCGGTGCACTGGTGACGCTGATCCCGGTTGCGCGGCAGGTGTTCAAGCGTTCCCGCGACGACTGAGTTCCCCGAACCCTCGACAAGGTCCGTTCGGAGCGGCCATGCTCTGAAGGTGAGCGATTCACTCAAGGCCCGGGTTCGCGAGAAGCTGCTGCGGCAGCTCGCCGAGAACGGTGGGCACCCGGTCGAGGAGTTCGACGGGGACGATCCGCGCCTCGTCGCAATCGACAGTGATCTCGCAGCCCTCGACGAGGTGGCCGACGACGACCCCTTGGTCGAGGAGCTGGCGGCCAAATACTGGGTTCCGTAGCTGCTCCCGGCCGGCAGCGCAGCGATCGACGGCCATTTCCCCGGGGTTCTTGCGCCGTTAACCGCCTTGACCTGGCGATTTGGCGATCCACGCAAGGTTCGCGTAACTTATTCGAGGTCAGAGCGACACGGACACCGACCCGGCCGCGACCTTCACCGGTCAGCGAGGGAAAACGAGGTTGTACGGGGAGCGCCTGGCGAATCTGCTGAAACTCTCTCCGGGGATCGGATTTGCGTCCGGTGCCGGTAGGGGTTAGGCTGGAACGGTTGCCCCGGAACGAGGAACTGCATGGTTTCGAGTGATGGTGTGCGCGTGTTCTTTGAGAACTCAACAGTGTGTCGATGAATGTCAGTGCCAAATATTTTGGTACTCCACGCCATCATTTTTGGTGGGGTGGGTATTTGCTGATCGTCTCATTCTTCCGTCTGGGGCGGTCAGTGCAAGCTAGTTTGAGTTTTTTTGCTAGTGATTTGACTCGATGTCTATGGCTGATTGCCGGTTTTGCCGGCCAATCTAGAGTCTTCAACGGAGAGTTTGATCCTGGCTCAGGACGAACGCTGGCGGCGTGCTTAACACATGCAAGTCGAGCGGTAAGGCCCTTTCGGGGGTACACGAGCGGCGAACGGGTGAGTAACACGTGGGTGATCTGCCCTGCACTCTGGGATAAGCCTGGGAAACTGGGTCTAATACCGGATATGAGCTCCTGTCGCATGGCGGGGGTTGGAAAGGTTTACTGGTGCAGGATGGGCCCGCGGCCTATCAGCTTGTTGGTGGGGTAATGGCCTACCAAGGCGACGACGGGTAGCCGGCCTGAGAGGGCGACCGGCCACACTGGGACTGAGACACGGCCCAGACTCCTACGGGAGGCAGCAGTGGGGAATATTGCACAATGGGCGAAAGCCTGATGCAGCGACGCCGCGTGAGGGATGACGGCCTTCGGGTTGTAAACCTCTTTCAGCAGGGACGAAGCGCAAGTGACGGTACCTGCAGAAGAAGCACCGGCCAACTACGTGCCAGCAGCCGCGGTAATACGTAGGGTGCGAGCGTTGTCCGGAATTACTGGGCGTAAAGAGCTCGTAGGCGGTTTGTCGCGTCGTCTGTGAAAACCCGCAGCTCAACTGCGGGCTTGCAGGCGATACGGGCAGACTTGAGTACTGCAGGGGAGACTGGAATTCCTGGTGTAGCGGTGAAATGCGCAGATATCAGGAGGAACACCGGTGGCGAAGGCGGGTCTCTGGGCAGTAACTGACGCTGAGGAGCGAAAGCGTGGGTAGCGAACAGGATTAGATACCCTGGTAGTCCACGCCGTAAACGGTGGGCGCTAGGTGTGGGTTTCCTTCCACGGGATCCGTGCCGTAGCTAACGCATTAAGCGCCCCGCCTGGGGAGTACGGCCGCAAGGCTAAAACTCAAAGGAATTGACGGGGGCCCGCACAAGCGGCGGAGCATGTGGATTAATTCGATGCAACGCGAAGAACCTTACCTGGGTTTGACATATACCGGAAACGCCTAGAGATAGGTGCCCCCTTGTGGTCGGTATACAGGTGGTGCATGGCTGTCGTCAGCTCGTGTCGTGAGATGTTGGGTTAAGTCCCGCAACGAGCGCAACCCTTGTCCTGTGTTGCCAGCGCGTAATGGCGGGGACTCGCAGGAGACTGCCGGGGTCAACTCGGAGGAAGGTGGGGATGACGTCAAGTCATCATGCCCCTTATGTCCAGGGCTTCACACATGCTACAATGGCCGGTACAGAGGGCTGCGATACCGTGAGGTGGAGCGAATCCCTTAAAGCCGGTCTCAGTTCGGATCGGGGTCTGCAACTCGACCCCGTGAAGTCGGAGTCGCTAGTAATCGCAGATCAGCAACGCTGCGGTGAATACGTTCCCGGGCCTTGTACACACCGCCCGTCACGTCATGAAAGTCGGTAACACCCGAAGCCGGTGGCCTAACCCCTCGTGGGAGGGAGCCGTCGAAGGTGGGATCGGCGATTGGGACGAAGTCGTAACAAGGTAGCCGTACCGGAAGGTGCGGCTGGATCACCTCCTTTCTAAGGAGCATTCTCCAGTACACCGTTCACACAGGTGAGTCGGTGGCTGGCAGAGGCCGTGTAGTCCCCAATCGTGGGACTGCGGTTGCTCATGGGTGGAACACTGACAAGCATTTTCTTCACGAACCGCCGGCCCCTGTGCTGGTGGGAAGAGAGTTATATCGGCGCACTGTTGGGTCCTGAGGGAACACGCGAGTGATCTTTCATGGAAGAAACGACAAGCGGGAAGCGCAGGTCATACCGCAGCGGGAACGGAAGTTCCGGTTGGTCCGGTGTCTGCACGGGTTTTCTGCTTGTGTGTTGTTTGAGAACTGCACAGTGGACGCGAGCATCTTTGTTGTAAGTGTTTAAGAGCGTACGGTGGATGCCTTGGCACCAGGAGCCGATGAAGGACGTAGGAGGCTGCGATAAGCCTCGGGGAGCTGTCAACCGAGCTGAGATCCGAGGATGTCCGAATGGGGAAACCCAGCCACAGTGATGTGTGGTTACCCGCGCCTGAATATATAGGGCGTGTGGAGGGAACGTGGGGAAGTGAAACATCTCAGTACCCACAGGAAGAGAAAACAACATGTGATTCCGTGAGTAGTGGCGAGCGAAAGCGGATGAGGCTAAACCATGGGTGTGTGATAGCCGGCGGGCGTTGCATTCGTGGGGTTGTGGGATCCGTCTTGTCAATTCTGCCGGATTGGCCGACAGTAAGAAATCATCGTGTTAGTCGAAGTGGTCTGGAACGGCCTGTCGTAGAGGGTGAGAGTCCCGTAGACGAAAACATGGTGACTGTCGTGGCGGACACCCGAGTAGCAGCGGGCCCGTGAAATCTGCTGTGAATCTGTCGGGACCACCCGATAAGCCTGAATACTCCCTGGTGACCGATAGCGGACTAGTACCGTGAGGGAAAGGTGAAAAGTACCCCGGGAGGGGAGTGAAATAGTACCTGAAACCGTGCGCTTACAATCCGTCAGAGCCTGCGCCACTTCGGTGGGTGGGTGATGGCGTGCCTTTTGAAGAATGAGCCTGCGAGTTAGCGGCATGTCGCGAGGTTAACCCGTGTGGGGTAGCCGTAGCGAAAGCGAGTCCGAATAGGGCGTTCGAGTGGCATGTTCTAGACCCGAAGCGGAGTGATCTACCCATGGCCAGGGTGAAGCGACGGTAAGACGTCGTGGAGGCCCGAACCCACTTAGGTTGAAAACTGAGGGGATGAGCTGTGGGTAGGGGTGAAAGGCCAATCAAACTCCGTGATAGCTGGTTCTCCCCGAAATGCATTTAGGTGCAGCGTCGTGTGTTTCACTCTGGAGGTAGAGCTACTGGATGGCCGATGGGCCCCACAAGGTTACTGACGTCAGCCAAACTCCGAATGCCAGAGTGTGAGAGCACGGCAGTGAGACTGCGGGGGATAAGCTTCGTAGTCGAGAGGGAAACAGCCCAGATCGCCGGCTAAGGCCCCTAAGCGTGTACTAAGTGGAAAAGGATGTGGGGTCGCGAAGACAACCAGGAGGTTGGCTTAGAAGCAGCCACCCTTGAAAGAGTGCGTAATAGCTCACTGGTCAAGTGATCCTGCGCCGACAATGTAGCGGGGCTCAAGTACACCGCCGAAGCCGCGGCATTCACATAACACCCCGGATGGTTTACGGATCGTCCGGCAGTGGTGTGGATGGGTAGGGGAGCGTCGTGCAGCCATGGAAGCGGCAGTGTGAACTAGTCGTGGAGGCTGCACGAGTGAGAATGCAGGCATGAGTAGCGAAAGACGAGTGAGAAACTCGTCCGCCGAATGACCAAGGGTTCCTGGGCCAGGTTAATCCGCCCAGGGTGAGTCGGGACCTAAGGCGAGGCCGACAGGCGTAGTCGATGGACAACGGGTTGATATTCCCGTACCCGTGTGAACGCGCCCCTGGTGAATCAGTGATGCTAAGCGCCCTGAAGCCGGCCGTTGTCCTTCGGGACTGTGGTTGGTGGATGCGCGTGAACCGATCTGGTAGTAGCCAAGCGATGGGGTGACGCAGGAAGGTAGCTGAGCCAGTCAGTGGTAATACTGGTGTAAGCGTGTAGGGCGTGGCCTAGGCAAATCCGGGTCACATACAGCCTGAGACGTGATGCGTAGCCGATTGAGGCGAATTCAGTGATCCTATGCTGCCGAGAAAAGCCTCTAGCGAGCTTTCACACGGCCCGTACCCCAAACCGACACAGGTGGTCAGGTAGAGAATACTAAGGCGATCGAGATAACTGTGGTTAAGGAACTCGGCAAAATGCCCCCGTAACTTCGGGAGAAGGGGGGCCTCTGCCGGTGACCGGACTTGCTCCGTGAGCTGGTGGGGGCCGCAGAGACCAGAGAGAAGCGACTGTTTACTAAAAACACAGGTCCGTGCGAAGTCGTAAGACGATGTATACGGACTGACGCCTGCCCGGTGCTGGAAGGTTAAGAGGACCGGTTAGCCAGTAATGGCGAAGCTGAGAATTTAAGCCCCAGTAAACGGCGGTGGTAACTATAACCATCCTAAGGTAGCGAAATTCCTTGTCGGGTAAGTTCCGACCTGCACGAATGGCGTAACGACTTCTCTGCTGTCTCAACCACAGACTCGGCGAAATTGCATTACGAGTAAAGATGCTCGTTACGCGCGGCAGGACGAAAAGACCCCGGGACCTTCACTATAGCTTGGTATTGGTGTTCGGTTCGGTTTGTGTAGGATAGGTGGGAGACTGTGAAGCGGGCACGCCAGTGTTCGTGGAGTCGTTGTTGAAATACCACTCTGATCGTATTGGACATCTAACCTCGGACCATGATCTGGTTCAGGGACAGTGCCTGGTGGGTAGTTTAACTGGGGCGGTTGCCTCCCAAAATGTAACGGAGGCGCCCAAAGGTTCCCTCAGCCTGGTTGGCAATCAGGTGTCGAGTGCAAGTGCACAAGGGAGCTTGACTGTGAGACTGACAGGTCGAGCAGGGACGAAAGTCGGGACTAGTGATCCGGCACCGGCAAGTGGAAGCGGTGTCGCTCAACGGATAAAAGGTACCCCGGGGATAACAGGCTGATCTTCCCCAAGAGTCCATATCGACGGGATGGTTTGGCACCTCGATGTCGGCTCGTCGCATCCTGGGGCTGGAGTAGGTCCCAAGGGTTGGGCTGTTCGCCCATTAAAGCGGCACGCGAGCTGGGTTTAGAACGTCGTGAGACAGTTCGGTCTCTATCCGCCGCGCGCGTTAGAAACTTGAGGAAGGCTGTCCCTAGTACGAGAGGACCGGGACGGACGAACCTCTGGTGTGCCAGTTGTTCCGCCAGGAGCACTGCTGGTTAGCTACGTTCGGAAGGGATAACCGCTGAAAGCATCTAAGCGGGAAGCCTGTTCCAAGATGAGGTTTCTCACCCCCTCGAGGGGGTAAGGCCCCCGGCAGACCACCGGGTTGATAGGCCAGAACTGGAAGCACAGTAATGTGTGGAGGTGACTGGTACTAATAGGCCGAGGACTTACCACAAAGAAGCTACGCGTCCACTGTGCGGTATCTGAAACAACACACAGATACCATTCACCCCCAACACAATCCTCCGGGTTGTGGTTCGGGCGGGGGAATGATGGTGTGACAGTTTCATAGAGTTACGGCGGCCATAGCGGAGGGGAAACGCCCGGTCCCATTCCGAACCCGGAAGCTAAGCCCTCCAGCGCCGATGGTACTGCACTCGACAGGGTGTGGGAGAGTAGGACACCGCCGAACATCCTTTCCCGAAGGCCCCCACCAATTACTGGTGGGGGCCTTCGGCGTATCCACATGTCTCGCACATTTCAGAAGTCGAGAAAGCCGGCGACGATATCGATGGCGCGCCCATCCTCGTCGAACATCCCGTAGAAGTAGACCGAGCCGTAGCCGAACAGGTACTCCTCGACGAACTCGTCGTCCGGATCGTCCCGGACGGGCCATCCCTCCTCGTCGATCTGGAACAGGAATCGATACCCGTCGGCCTCCACCCTCGCCGCGTATGACGGTTCGTTCTGGATCAGGACCGGAGTCGGGCCGATGCGGACGAAGGGTGGCGTCTCCACATCCGGGTCGGCGAAGACCATTGCGGCACGTCCCAGCCCGGGGTGCCGGCCGCTGCTCCCGCCGCTGCGAGAAGACGGTTCGTGGAGGACCACGCGCACGCCGATATCGGGGTATTCGAGATCGGCGTCGGCGATCGTGAACCCGCGGCGGAGAAACACCGACGCCTGCCGGTCCCCGAGCCATGCCGCAACCGTCGTGTCGAGCGTGAGCAGATAGTCGTAGGACTCGACGATCGGATCCGACTCGAAGCAGGCCGGCGGGTTGCCGCCGACGCGGGAACCGGTATCGGTGTCGACGGCGGCGATATCGAGGTGCACTGTCTCCATTCCCGTGAATATAGGCAACCCGTCGACGACAAGACATCAGACGTCTGAAGTCTGTAGACTCCTGGACTGGAGGTGAGGACTGTGGCAGAGCACGCTTTGCGAAGCGGGCCCCTGGTTCCGCAGCTGGAAGAGCTGTTCAGGAGGCGGATCGATACCGGCGAGTGGGCGGTCGGGCAACGGCTCCCCAGCGAGACGGAACTGGCGGCGGAAGTGGGTGTGGGGCGTTCGTCGGTCCGCGAAGCCGTGAAGCTGCTGGCGCGGGACGGGCTGTTGGACGTCCGGCACGGCGTCGGCACGTTCGTCGCCGAACCCGCGGCGGGGCCGGCGCTCGAAACGCTGCTCCGTCGGTCCCGCGTCCTCGAGGTGCTGGAGGTCCGTCGGGCGCTCGAGGTCGAGGCCGCCCGCCTGGCTGCGGATCGTGCGCGTCCGGAGGATCTTGCCGAGGTCCGGCGACAACTCGCCGATCGGCACGATCGTCACGAGCGCCACGCTGTCGATTCCGACGCCTTCGTCGCCTCCGACCTCGACTTTCATCGTGCCGTCGTCGCGCTGGCCGGCAACTCGGTGCTGACGGCCCTGTTCGACTCGGTGCGTCCCGTCCTGCACGCTGCGCTCGTCGAAATGGTCGAGAACGAGCCGCAGGTTCCGGACACCGGCGGCGCTCACGACGCCCTGGTCGATGCGCTCGAGGCCGGCGACGGCGCGGCGGCGGTGGCTGCGACCGCCGCGAATCTGGATCCGATGATGGCGAAGCTGCGCGAAGAAAGGCAGGGCGAGTGAGTACCCGCATCCACGGTGAGGTGGTGCTGAGCACCGAGGACGTCGATCTCGTTCGGGACGGGCGAACCATCCTGGGCGGCATCGACGTTCAGATCGAGCAGGGACAGCACTGGGTGTTGCTCGGGGCCAACGGTGCCGGTAAGAGCACACTGCTCAGCCTGCTGGGCGCCGTCGCGCACCCCACGCGTGGCACCGTCCACGTGCTCGGACATCGTCTCGGCCGGGTCGACATGCGTGAACTGCGCGCGCACATCGGTCACGTCAACCCGCGGCACGCCGTCGAACGTCCACTGACCGTGCGTGACGTCGTCCTCACCGGGCTGACCAACACCACCGAGTTCGCGCAGCGGTGGCAGCCCACCGATGCGGACCGCGAGCGTGCGGAGGAACTGATCGCGATGATGGGGATGTCGTCGCGCATCGAGGCGCGCTGGCCCGTCCTGTCGCAGGGGGAGCGGGGACGCGCGTTGATCGCGCGCGCGTTGATGCCGCAGCCTCCGGTGCTCCTGCTCGACGAACCCGCGACCGGCCTCGACCTCGCCGCACGCGAGCAGTTGCTGAGCGCGCTCGACGAGATGCGCGCGCGGCACCCGGCGATGGCGAGCATTCTCGTCACCCATCACATCGAGGAGATCCCGACGACCACGACGCACGCGCTGCTCATCCGAGACGGGCGGGTGACCGCGCAGGGTCCGGCGGAGGCGGTGATCACGACCGAGCGCATCAGCGAGTGTTTCGACCACCCGATCACCATCCTCCGTAACGGTGGGAGGTACTCGGCCCAGTCGCGGACGCCCGGGCTGGGTTCGACTGCCTGACCCGGACCCGGTGTCACCGAGATCGTTCGCAACGCGTATAAATACATCTTGTGTCTAAGTTGTGTTCGGCGGCCGAGCTCGCGTACCGCGAGGTAAAGGAACTGATCCTGTCCGGCGAGCTTCCGGGCGGCGAGCTGATCAGCGAGGGCGAGATCGCGACGCGGATGGGATCCAGCCGGACACCCGTGCGCGAGGCCTTCCTCCGGCTCGAGGTGGAGGGCTGGATGCGGCTGTACCCGAAGCGGGGTGCACTGATCGTGCCGGTCGCCGACGGTGAGGCCGAACACGTCGTCGACGCGCGTCTGCTGATCGAGGTTCACGCCGCCGAGGCGGTCGCGGCGAACCCTCGGGCCCTGGATGCGCTGGTGGCGACGCTGCGCGAGAACCTGGCGCAGCAGCAGGACCTGGTCGCGTCGAGCGGCGACGCTGCGCAGTTCAGTGTGCTCGACGCCGACTTTCACCGCGCCCTGGTGCGTGCCGGAGGCAACCCGCTGCTCGAGACGTTCTACGAGGGTTTGCGGGAGCGTCAGCGCCGGATGACGGCGCATTCTCTAGCCCGCGATCCGGAGCAGATCACCAAGATCATCGACGATCACACCCGCCTGGCGGATGTGATCGAGTCCGGCGATGTCGAGGGGTTCGCGTCGGCCGTGCGCCGGCACATGCGGGAGGTCCATGCGCTCGGGGAGGGGGGACGGCGATGACGACGGTCCGAGAAGAGCGAGAAGGCCGAGAAGACACAGTCGCCGGCATCGACACCGCATCGTCGAGACGCCTGCGTCCATGGATGCTCGTCGCGGCGGGCATGTTCGCGGTGGCATGGGGCGGGAACGAGTTCACCCCGCTGCTGGTGATGTACAAGCTCGATCACGGGTTCACCCAGGTGGTGGTCGACACGTTCCTGTTCGCCTACGTGCTCGGGATCGTGCCGGCGCTGCTGATCGGCGGACCACTGTCGGATCGGCTGGGGCGACGCCCCTTGATGCTGCCGGCCCCGTTCGTGGCGGTGGCCGGGTCACTGGTACTCGCCACCGGACCGGACTCGGCGGCGTGGCTGGTCGCCGGGCGCGTCCTGTCGGGCGTCGCGCTGGGGCTGGGCATGGCCGTCGGCGGCAGCTGGCTCAAGGAACTGTCGACGCCGGACCGGGATCCGTCGGCCCGACCGGGTGCCGGTGCGAGGCGCGCCGCGATGAGCCTGACCGCGGGATTCGGTATCGGCGCCGGCGTCGCCGGGATTCTCGCGCAGTGGGCGCCGTGGCCGAGTGCGCTTGCGTACGTGGTCCATTCGACCATCGCGTCGGCGGCCGGTATCGCGTTGCTACGGGCGCCGGAGACGCGGACCGCGGTCCCCAAGGACGAGCGTTGTTCGCTCGCGCAGGATCTGAAGATCCCGGCGGCAGGGCACCGCCGCTTCCTCTACGTCGTCGCCCCGGTGGCCCCGTGGGTGTTCGGTGCGGCCGCGTCGGCGTACGCAGTGATTCCGGCGCTCATGACCGGTCGCAGCGGCAGTGCGCCCGTGGCATTCTCGGCGCTGCTGTGCATGATCGGTCTCGGCTCGGGATTCGCGATCCAGGCGGTGGGACGCAGGATCGACACCCCGTCGAGCGCCCGGGCGGTCGCGGTGGCCCTCGCGGTGCTCGTGGTGGGCATGTCGGTTGCCGCCGTCGCGTCGCACGTCCTCACCGTGCCGGTGTCGATGATTGCGGCGGCGATCCTCGGTTGCGGTTACGGCCTCGCGCTGGTGTCGGGGCTGCAGGAGATCCAGCGGATCGCCGGCCCGGACGACCTGGCCGGCCTGACCGCGGTGTTCTACTCGCTCAGCTACCTCGGCTTCGCGGTGCCCGCGGTGATGGCGATGATCGCGGAGACGAACCCGGCCCTGACTTACCCCCTGATGTTCGTGTTCGGGGCGCTCGTCGCCGCCGCCAGCCTGGTGCTCGTCCTGGTCAAGTGGCGGCGGCACCTGCCGGAACCGGCGTCGGCGACGGCGTCAGAGCGCTGGTAGCGGCTTCTCCGCGAGCCACGCCTCCCACAGACCGCGCAGCGGTTTGTCGGTGAAATGCGCCGCCAGATCGGTGAACTGCTCGGTCGACACCGTCGCGTGTCGGTACTTGGCGGTCCACTTGTGCAGCAGGGCGAAGAAGGCGTCGTCGCCGATCTGCTGCCGCAGCACGTGCAGGGTGAGGGCGCCGCGTTTGTAGATGCGGTCGTCGAACATCACCTGCGGTCCGGGGTCGCCGAGCAGCATGTCCTGCGGCTTTCCGGCGAGCCCGCGGTGCGCCTGCAGGGCGTGCGCGTGCGCGTCGGGGCCGCCCGAGTTCTCGGACCACAGCCACTCGGCGTAGCACGCAAAGCCCTCGTGCAGCCAGATGTCCTTCCACGCGCCGAGAGTGAGGCTGTTGCCGAACCACTGGTGTGCGAGTTCGTGTGCGACAAGGCGTTCGGAGCCGCGTCGGCCGTCGCAGTGGTTGGCGCCGAAGATCGACAGGCCCTGCGCCTCGATCGGGATCTCGAGGTCGTCGCCGGTGACGACCACCGCGTAGTCCGCGAACGGGTAAGGGCCGAAGAGCTTTTCGAAGACCTCCATCATCTGCGGCTGGCGGCCGAAGTCGTGGTCGAAACGGGCCCGGAGATCGGTGGGGTGCAGGGCGAACATCGGGACGCGACCGCCTCCGACGCGTCGGCGCTCGTACGGGCCGATCTGGACGGTCGCGAGGTAACTCGCCATCGGCTCGGCCTGCTCGTACACCCACGTGGTCTGGCTCGCCTTGGTCTGCTTGCGGATCAGCGTGCCGTTCGCGACCGCGTGGTACGGCGAGTCGGTGGTGATCGAGATGCGGTAGCTCGCTTTGCAACTCGGGTGGTCATCGCACGGGAACCACGATGCCGCCCCGTTGGGCTGGCTCGCGACCAGCGACCCTTCGGTGAGTTCCTCCCACCCGACGTCGCCCCACATGCTCGCGATCGGCTGCGGGTTGCCGGCGTACTGGACGGTGATCGCGAGCGCGGCCCCGGACGGGATCTTCTGCGCCGGGGTGATCGTCAGCTTGCCGTCGCGGTGGGCGTACTTCGCGACCCGACGGCCGTTCACCGACAGCTTCGACACCTGCATCGTCTGCGCGAGATCCAGCGAGAAGCGGGGGCGGACGTCGGTGGTCGTCGCGGTGATCGACGCCTTGCCGGCCAAGCGGTTGCTGTGCACCTTGTAGGTGAGATCCAACTCGTACCGGGACACGCGGTAGCCGCGATTGCCGTTCTGCGGCAGGTACGGGTCCAGCGGTCCTTCGGAGACCTTGCCGGGCTTCATCGGGTGCCCTCGTCGGCCGTCGAATCCGCCGACGGCGCTGGATCGTTCCACGGCGAGATCGGATTGCCCTGCCAGCGTGTGGACGGCGGGACGACGTCGCCGCGCATGACGAGCGACGCGGGGCCGACGGTGGCGCCGTCGCCGAGTCCGGCGGCGGGCAGCGCGACGCAGTGCGGGCCGAGGGTGGCGCCCGCGCCCAACGTGACGGTGTCCATGGACATGATCCGATCATGGAACAGGTGGGTCTGCACGACGCACCCCCGCTCGACGGTGGCGCCGTCGCCGAGCGTCACCAGGTCGGCCTCGGGCAGCCAGTACGTCTCGCACCACACCCCGCGGCCGATGGTCGCCCCGAGGCCGCGTAGCCACACGTTCATCACCGCCGTGCCGTTGGCGGCGCGTGCGAACCACGGCGCCGCGACGGTCTCGACGAACGCGTCGGCCACCTCGTTTCGCCACACGAACGAACTCCACAGCGGGTGCTCGACGGTGCCGATCCGGCCGACGACGAGCCACTTCGCGGCCACCGACACGGCGCCCGCGACGGCGCCCGCGAGCATCAGGACCACGCCGCCGCCGAGCGCCGCGAGCCCGAAGCCGCCGACCGAGACCAGCCACGCGAGCGTGAACAGCACGCCGAGACCGATGCCGAACGTGACTGCGACCGGGATCAGCCGGCAGGTCTCGACGATCGCGCGGGCGATCTTCAGGCGCAGCGGCGGATCGAAGGTGCGGGCGGTGTCGGACTCCGTCGCCGCCCGGCGCAGCCGCACGGGCGGGCTGCCCAGCCACGACGATCCCGACTTCGCCTTGCTCGGGGCCGCCGACAGCACCGCGACGAGGCCGTTCTTGGGGACGCGCCGGCCGGGCCCGGCCATCCCGGAGTTCCCGAGGAACGCGCGCTTGCCGACCTTGGCCGGCTCGATGCGCATCCAGCCGCCGCCGAGTTCGTAGCTCGCGACCATGGTGTCGTCGGCGAGGAACGCGCCGTCGGCGACGGTCGTGAACTTGGGCAGCACCAGGGCCGTCGAGATCTCGGTGTTGCGCCCCACCTTGGCGCCGAGCAGTTTCAGCCAGAGCGGCGTCAGGAGGCTCGCGTACAGCGGGAACAGGAACGTGCGGGCCGAGTCCATGAGCCGCTCGGTGGCCCACGCCTGCCAGCCGACGCGGCTGCGCACCGGGTGGTAGCCCTCGGTGAGCCCGATCGACAGCAGTCGCACGGCGATCACCGTCAGGGCGGCGAACACGAACAGGCTCAGCAGAGTCGCGACCGGCAGGATCGCCAGCGCTCGCCAGAACGCGTCGCCGAGGTCGGCGGCGCCGCGAACCCGCCACCCGATCAGGATCAGGCCCGCGGCCAGGCCGAAGATCGGCATGCCCGCGAGCACGACGGAGGTGACGCCGTAGATGGGCACCCAGCGGGTGGCCCGCCGCGGCGCGTGATCGGGCCACGGGTGCGTCGCCTTGCCGACCTTGACGGCCGGCGAGCCGGCCCAGTGCTGCCCGGCCTTGACCTTCCCGAACACCGCCGACCCCGGCGCGACCTCGGCACCGCGGCCGATGCGGGCGCCGGGCAGCAGCGTCGAGCGGGCACCGACGGCGGCACCGGCCCCGATCCGGATCTCACCGATGTGCACGACGTCGCCGTCGATCCAGTGGCCGGACAGGTCCACCTCGGGCTCGACGGAGCAGCCGTCGCCGAGCACGAGCATGCCGGTGACCGGGGGCAGGGTGTGCAGGTCGACACCGCGGCCCACCCGCGCACCGAGGGCACGGGCGAAGTACAGCATCCACGGCGCGCCGGACAGGTTGTCGGCACCGCTGGCCTCGACCAGTCGCAGGGCGGTCCACAGCCGCAGGTGCTCGGGTCCACCACGCCGGTAGGTGCCCGGTTTCAGTCCGCGCAGCAGCAGGCGGGCCCCGGCGACCGCGATCGTCATGCGGCCGAGCGGGGTGATGAACAGGACGAACGCGAGCGTCACCCACCACCAGGACAGCGTCGGCGCCCAGTCGACGTCGAACCAGGCCAGGACGTTGCCGGCGATCGCCAGCCAGGTCACCCACTGCAGGCCGGTGAGCGTCATGAGCGGCACGGTGGCCGCGATCTGCGCGGCCTGCGCGCGTCGGGGCATGGGCTCGACGTGCCGGGGCGCGACCGTCTCGGCTGGCGACAGTTCGTCGAGGAAGTCGGCGAGCGACCCGAGGCGGGGGTGGTCGTACAACTGCGCGACGGTCACCTCCGGGAAGCGTGCGCGTAGGGCCGTCACCAACTGGGCTGCGGACAACGAGCCACCGCCCAGTTCGAAGAAGTCGTCGTCGGTTCCGGTGATGCTCGCGCCGAGGGTCGACGCCCACAGCCCGGCGACCCACGCGGCTGTCCCGTCGAGGCCGAGGGCTTCCGCCGGATCGCTGTCGGCGCCGGGCAGCGGCCACGGCAGCGCGTTCCGGTCGACCTTGCCGGACGTGCGGGTGGGCAGCTCGTCGACCAGCGCGAGCCGGGGCACCAGCGCGGCGGGCAGGTGCTCGGCCAGCAGGTCGCGGGCGGCCTTGAGGTCGAAGTGCGGATCGGTGCTGGCGAGGTAGCCGACGAGGATCGACGTGCCCGACGCGGTCTTGCGGACCGCGGCCGCCGCACCGCTCACCCCGGGGAGATTCTGCAGCGCGTTGTCGACCTCGCCGAGTTCGATGCGGCGTCCGCCCAGCTTGACCTGGTCGTCGGCGCGACCCTGGAAGAGCAGGCCGGCGGTGTCGAGGCGGACCAGGTCGCCGCTGCGGTAGGCGCGGTCCCAGCCGAGCGTGGGCATCGGCGCATACTTCTCGGCGTCCTTCGCCGGATCGAGATATCGGGCGAGCCCGACGCCGCCGATGACGAGTTCGCCGACCTCGCCGTCGGCCACCGGCTCCCCGGACGCGTCGACCACCGCGAGATCCCAGCCGTCGAGCGGCAGGCCGATCCGCACCGGGCCGGTGCCGTCCATCAGCGCGCCGCACGCGACGACGGTGGCCTCGGTGGGCCCGTACGTGTTCCACACCTCGCGGCCGGGGACGGCGAGTCGCTCGGCGAGGTCCGGCGGGCAGGCCTCGCCGCCGAAGATCAACAGCCGCACCGCCTCGAGTGCCTCGGCGGGCCACAGAGCCGCGAGCGTCGGGACGGTGGAGACGACGGTGACGTCGCGGGAGACCAGCCACGGCCCCAGGTCCATTCCGCTGCGCACCAGCGATCGGGGCGCGGGGACCAGCGCGGCGCCGTGCCGCCACGCGAGCCACATCTCCTCACACGACGCGTCGAACGCCACCGACAGCCCTGCCAGCACCCGATCCTCGGGCCCGATGGGGTTGTCCTGCAGGAACATCCGGGCCTCGGCGTCGACGAACGCGGCTGCGTTGCGGTGCGTGACCGCGACACCCTTCGGGGTGCCGGTGGAACCCGACGTGAAGATGATCCAGGCGTCGTCGTCGGGCGTCGGCCGGCGGACGTCGGGTGCGGTGGTGCGCCGCGGCGCCGTGCCGGGCTGGACGCCGTCGGCGGTGAGGATCGCCGCCACCTGAGCCTCCCCGAAGACCAGTTCGGCGCGCTCGTCGGGGTCGTCGGCGTCGACCGGCACGTACGCCGCGCCGGCCGCGAGCACCGACAGGATAGCGATGTACAGATCGCGCGTGCCCGACGGCATGCGCACCCCGACCCGGTCGCCGGCGCCCACCCCGGCGTCGGCGAGCCAACGGGCACCGGTCGCGATCTCGCCGAGCAGTTCGCGATAGGTGAGGGTCGCCGTGCCGTCGTCGATCGCCGGCGCATCCGGATAGGCCGCAGCGGTGGCCTCGAGGATGTCGACGAGCGTGCGGGGTGCGGGCGCCAGGGACGACCTGAGGAACTGGGCCGGTACCCGTTCCATCAGGTCGTGAGCCTGCTGATCCGTCTGGTCTGTTGCTGACTGGGCAGACAATCCGGGCTGTCCCTCTCTGTGCCTGGTCGGACGGGCACCTGGTTCTCTCACGGCAAGGTGTCCGGTGGATGAACACCCCGCCGCCGCGCACCCGCCCGTCAGGCTCTCGGTTCTTTCCGACGATTCTCCCCCGGATGTGTCGAAATCCGCGCCCCGGCACGTCGTGTTCCCGAAAGCCGGGGTGACCGGCCCCGAGCCGATTCCCGGCACCGACGAGCTCGCGCTGGTGACGGCCCGTTCGCGGAGCCGGCCGAGGAGGGGCATCGCAGAGCGCCTCTCGCCGCTCGGACCTCCAGTACGGTGACCTGCCGTCCGGCGGCTCGTCTCCCCGAGCCCGAACGAACGGAGAGTTGGTCGTGGAACGGTGACGAATGTCGTTGTGCAGGAATGTCGCAACGCGGTCGACGTGGCTGCCCGAGTGCTGACTGAGGCCGGTGCGCCGTGGGTCGTCAACATCGTCTCGTCGATGGTGATCGGTATCTCGGTCGGGGCGCCGGCCTGGGGCGTGTTCCGCTGATCGGCTGGTCCCGGGTGCACCTCGGGGACCACACGAGGGGTCAGGTGGTTGTCGGTGCGCTCACCGGGGTGGTCGCCGCCGGCCTGACCTACGTCCTGATCGCTAGCGCAGATCGCGAGTGCGCATTAATCATGTTGTGGTAGTGAAGTTTTCGAATCGACTTCAACGGTGCGAGTGAAGCTCGACGGGGGTCGGACCGTCGTGCGATGTTGGACGTCGGTCCGACTTGCCCGGATTCCGCGAGTGTGACGGCCATCTCATCGAAGAGTCCGCGGGTGCGGGTTGACACCACGCGAATCGCTCTGCCATTCTCGTTGCCAGGTCACGAGTACCAGCGTCAAGCCCCGGCTAGCTGGTCGGCAACCCTCCAACCGCGGTGGGGTGCTCCGGGTGACGACCAGGTCATGGTCCACAAGGACATGGCAAGCGCGGACTCCGATGGCGTCAACTCTCATCGCTGACGAGTCCCAGGACTCGAAGGATGTTGTGATGACCGCTGTACTGGCCTCCGACGCTTGTGCCACCTCTCCGCTCGCCCGTGTGTCGGGCTGTGACTTGCAGGTTCCGCTCGTCGGGGGTGGAACCTGCACCTACGCGAACTTCGACTACGCGGCCAGTGCGCCCGCATTGTCGCAGGTCACCGATCGGGTTCAGGAGCTGCTGCCGTTCTACGCCAGCGTGCACCGCGGCGCCGGCTACGCCTCCCGGGTGAGCACCGAGGCCTACGAGAACGCCCGAGGATCCGTCGAGCGTTTCGTCGGCGCCGACACCGACCAGGTTGTGGTCTTCACCCGCAACACCACCGACTCGCTCAACCTCCTCGCGAACTGCGTCCCCGGTGACGTCGTGGTGCTCGACATCGAGCACCACGCAAACCTGTTGCCGTGGAAGAACTCCCGGATCGTCGAGGCCGCCGACACCGTCGCCGAGACCATCCGCCGTATCGTCGCCGAGCTGTGCGCCAAGCCCGCCGCGCTGCTGGCGATCACCGGAGCCTCCAATGTCACCGGTGAGGTCCTGCCGATCGCCGAGCTGGTCGAGGTCGCCCACCGTTGCGGCGCCCGCGTCCTCATCGACGGCGCGCAGCTCACCCCGCACCGCCGGGTGAACCTCGCCGAGACGGGCATCGACTACCTCGCCTTCTCCGGGCACAAGCTGTACGCGCCCTTCGGCGCCGGCGTGCTGGTGGGCCGCCGCGACTGGCTCGACGAGGCCGAGCCCTACCTTGCCGGCGGCGGCGCCGTGCGTGAGGTGAAGCTCGACGAGACCTGCTGGGCGCCCGCCCCCGCCCGCCACGAGGCCGGCAGCCCCAATGTCCTCGGTGTCGCCGCCCTCGCCGCAGCCTGTGATGCTTTGTCCGAGTTGGACTTCGAGAAGGTCGTCGAGCACGAGCGCGTCCTGTCCACCCGTCTCGCGGAGGGCCTCGCCGAGATCGACGGCGTGCAGCTGCTGCGTCTGTGGTCGGACGCCCCCGACAGCGTCGGCATCGTGACCTTCGCGATCGACGGATTCGAGCCTGGGGAGATCGCCGCGTACCTGTCGGCCGAGCACGGGATCGGCGTGCGCGACGGCCGCTTCTGCGCCCACCCCATCCTGAACCGCATCGGCTACGGCGACGGTGCCGTCCGCGCGAGCCTCGGTCTGGGCACCGCCGCCGGCGACGTGGAGCGTCTCATCGCGGCCGTCCGCCAGCTCGTCGCCGGCGAGGCCACCTGGAACTACGGCAAGACCGACGGCCTGTGGAACCCGGTTCCCGAGACCCGCGGATTCTCGACCCAGACCGCCGGCGCCTCCGAGTGCGTGTAACCGTCTCGGAATCAGTGTGATTCGAACTGTGGTGGGGGAGAGAATCGGGGGATAGCGTGTCGAGTATGGAGTCGACGTACGTGGGCAGTCAGTGGTCCCGCCGCCATGTCGACCTGTGCCGCACCTCCTCGGGCATGTGTACGCGCTGACGCCCCGCGCCGTCCACCACCTGTCTTCTCCCGAGGAATCGCCATGTCCGAGTCCGTTTTTGCCTCCGTCCACACCACCGCACCGCGCCGTCCGTTGCGCGTGGCCGTCGAACTGACCGGCGCCGGGCACCACCCCGCCGCCGCCCGCGTCGCCGGGAACATCCCGCTCACCGGACCCGACTACTGGGTAGACCTGACCGTCGGTCCCGACACCCTCGACCTCGCCGCCCAGCCGCCGGTCGTCTACCGGGTCCGGGCCGCCGGACTGCGCGAGGCGCAACAGGCCCGCAGCCGGATCCGCGCGCGGGTGGCCGCTGACGGCCGCGACCCCGACACCGTCGCCGTCCTGGTCGACGTCGAAACCCTCGTTTCCGTCGATTCCCGCAGCGCCCGTGCCGAACTCGCACTACTCGACGAAACGCTCGGGGTGCCGCACCAGCCCGCGTCGCTGTCGTACATCGGGACCGCGGAGGGTCTGGCCAGTCTGGTCGCCGACATCCATGCCGCCGACGTCGCCGACGGGGTGACCCTGCTGCCGCTCGCGCTGCCGAACGTTCTCGGGCGCGTCGTCGACGGAACCCTGCCCTGGCTCGAACGTCGCGGTCTGATCACCGCGTCCGACGCGGTCGACGAGGCGCTCGCACGGTTCGGGTTGACCAGACATGCCCGCGCGTCCTGAGCGGCCGACCTCAGTCCGGCTTGTGGGCCTCGACGAGGAATCGGGTGGAGTGCGCGACGAACGAGCCCTCCGCGCGGATGTGCTCGTCGAGGTCCCGCAGTCGGTCGTGGTAGCCGTCGACGGTGAATCCGGGAACGATCCAGATCACCTTCCGCAGGAAGTAGACCACGGCGCCGATGTCGAAGAACTCCACGCGCAGTCGCTCGAACTGCAGATCCACGATCTCGAGCCCGGCGGCGCGCGCCTCGGCTGCTGCCGTGTCCGGACGCCGGAACTGTCGCGCCTCGGGTTGTGGACCGAGGAAGAACTCGGCGAGCTCGAAGGCGCTCGCGGGGCCCACGTGCTGGGCCAGATAGGTGCCGCCGGGGGCGAGTACCCGTGCGATCTCCTGCCACCACACCGTATTCGGGTGACGGCTGGTGACCAGATCGAAGGCGTTGTCCGCGAAGGGGAGTGGTGGCTCCTCCGGAGCAGCCACCACGACCACGCCCAACGGGTGCAGCAGCGCGGTCGCCCTCGTGAGGTTGGGCGGCCAGAACTCCGTCGCGGCCATCGTCCGGGGCAGCGCGCCGGCACCCGCGAGGACCTCTCCGCCGCCGGTCTGGAGATCGAGTGCGGCCGTCGCTCGTGCCAGGCGCTCATCCAGGAGACGTTGGTAGCCCCACGACGGACGCTGTTCGGTGGCGCGCCCGTCGAGCCACGAGAACTCCCAGCCGTCGACCGAAACGGCCGCGGCCTCCGCGACGAGGTCGTCGAATGTGCGATCCATCTCCCTGATCCCAGCCGTCACAGGGTCTTGATCAGGCCGCCGTCGATCACGAAATCGGCGCCGGTGACGTTGCCGGCCCGGTCGCTCGCCAGGAACAGCACCAGGTCGGCGACCTCGTCGGGGCGGGTGAAGCGACCGGTCTCCGATCCCGCGGCGGCGGCGTCGGTGACGTCCTGCGGCGTGCTGCCGCTGACGCCCGCGACGACGGTCGCGACCCCCTCCTCGCCGAGCCAGAGGGCGGTCGAGACCGGTCCGGGGCTGACTGTGTTGACCCGAATGTTCCGTCGAGCAACCTCTTTGGACAGGGCCTTGCAGAAGTTTGTGAGCGCGGCCTTGGAGGCGCAGTAGTCGATCACCGCGGGATCCGGCAGGAACGAATTGACGGAGCTGACCGTGACGACGGATCCGCCGCCGCGGCGCTGCATGTGCGGGATCGCCGCGCGGGTGGTGCGCACCGCGGACAGCAGGTTGACGGCCATCGTCGCGATCCAGTCGTCGTCCGTGACGCTCGCGAAGCCGCCGAGTCGCGGCCTCGCCGCACCGGCGTTGTTGACCAGGACGTCGACACCGCCCAAATCCGCGGCGGTCGAGATCAGCGCGTCCGGTCCCTCGGGGGTCGCGAGATCGCACGGCACGAAGGTGACCCGTCCGTCCGGAATGAGGGATTCGAGTTCGTTTGTGAGAGTGCGGGATCCGGCCACCACGTGGGCGCCTTCGGACGCCAGTGCGGTGGTAACCGCCAGTCCGATGCCTTTACTCGCACCCGTGACGACGGCAGTCTTCCCGGCAAGGTGAAGGTCCATGCTGACTCGATCTGTGGATCGGACGGTGCAGTGCTCGAGTCTACCGATGCGGCCGCGGTCGCCCAGGGGAATCGAGTGCGGAAATCGAGTGCGGGGATCGCGCGGTGTCGGCGCCATCGATCTCGCCCGGTCGGTCATCCGACTTGCCGAGTGTCCAAACTTCTGGACACCTGGCATGTGTGTATGCCACTCTCCTTCGTGTGAACCCGCATTCCTATCGGATCGACGTTGCTGTGCGCGCAGTGGCGTTGGCGCGCGAACGGTCGATGGTGTCCGAACTTGCCGCGCGCCGGGTCGCGGCCGAGGCGATTGCACTGATGCGCGCCGAGGGGCTCAGCGATCGCAGGATCGCGGGCGAGCTGGGCGTGTCGAAGTCGTCCATCCGGGCGATGTCGGTCGTCCCCGACGGGGATGCAACGGAGGTCGACACGCGGGCTGACGAACTCAAACATCAGGTCTGGGTAGATATCTCGGACCTCGCGGGACGCGGGTTCATCGTCGACGGTGACGACATGGCCAGCTACGAGCGGATGGCACTGCACGGAATCGTCCCGGTACTCGATGATCCGTCCGGCCGGGCCGACACGATCGCGCGCGAGTACCTCCAGGTGGCCACCGGCGAGCGCTTCCTGGTCTACAGCCAGTCTCGGTGGAACGGAAACCCGGTTACCGCAAGCGGATCCGAATGGGATCATCGCGGCAGCTACCTCGTCGAACGCTGTCCGGGGCTCGAGCGGGGGGTCTGTGCCGCGCGCCATGTGCCGGTGCCGCTGGAGGATCTCGGGCTGCGGGCCGGCGACAACCTGTACGGCCGGGGTTGGGACGAGCGCAGGCCGACGGCGCATCAAGTCTGGAAGCTGCTCACCGCGGCGATCGAGGAGACCTTCGAGGTCTTCGATCCGGCATATCCCGAACTGGAGCTGCGCCGCCGTCCGGGAACCGCGCCGCGATACCGCAACACCGAGAACGGCGGTGCGGCGACCGAGGATTCGGTCGAGCACCGGAACCGATGATCCGTCCGGATCGACAACCCTCAACGAAAGAGAGAGCAGTGGCCAACCAGGAAGAACTCGTCGCAGGAATCGCGGAGATCATCGAGGAGGTCACCGGCATCGAGCCCTCCGAGGTCACCGTCGAGAAGTCCTTCGTCGACGACCTCGACATCGACTCGCTGTCGATGGTCGAGATCGCCGTGCAGACCGAGGACAAGTACGGCGTGAAGATCCCCGACGAGGACCTCGCGGCTCTGCGAACCGTGGGCGACGCGGTCGTCTACATCCAGAAGCTCGAGGCGGAAGACACCGAGGCCGCCCGCGCCATCCGCGCACAGAGGGACTCGGAAGGCAACTGAACCCGACTCATCGGATGACGCGCACGTCCGGGAAGCGTCCGTCGGCGCCGTCCAGCAGGCCGGCTGTCCGGTCACGGAGGAGTCGGTCGAAGGCGGCGGCCAGGTACTCGCGGACGGCGTGAATTGCGTTCTCCGGTGCGATGGTTCCGATGTAGTACCCGGTCACGTCCGGAACGGCCGCGGCGGCGGACGGCGGAATGAGGGACTGGAGGTCGGTGAAGCTGTGATGGCCGGCCCGCAACAGCTCGAGTTCCGTCGTCCAGCCGCGCGTATTGCCCCGGAAGGCCTGCCATGAGCGCGCGAACGCGCCGGTGTCCGCGACCTGTTGGCTCGACATCAGCAGCATCGGTTGGTCGAGACCGCGTGCCGCCGCGAGACCCGGTTCGTCGTCGAATCCCAACATGCCGTCCAGGTTCACGCCCGCATCGATGCGTGGGTCGCGGGCCATGGCCTCGGCCGTGGTGAAGCCGCCCAGCGAGTGCCCGAACATCCCGATCCGCGAGGGATCGACGGCCCGACCGAGCCCGTTCGGCAATGCACGATGCTCGACGTCGGGATTGTGGCCGTGTGCCAGTGCAGTGATCTGATTCAGGACGAACTCGGTATCGGCGACCCTGGCGGCGAGCGCGGTCCGGAGCCACTGCGTCGATTGCGTGGATTCCTCGGGCGGCGCAATGCCTTCGACGATTCGGCCGCCGGGAAACTCGACGGCCTGCGAGTCGAAGGTGTGGTCGATCGACACCACGACGTACCCACGACTGGCGAGGTCTTCGGCCTCACCGGTTCCGAGGACGCGGGGTACGGCCGCGCCCGGCGAGAACAGGACGACGGGAAGGCTGCGATCGGCGGTCGACGCGACGGGCGCGCCGCGGTGGGCGTTCGAGTGGAGGCCGAGCACGTTCTCGACCTCGATCGGAAGGCGCAGCGCGGCAGCCAGATCCCGCGTCGCACCGGGCGCGGACTCGGTCGAGACGTAGTGCGCCAGCGGATAGTTCTCGGCATCCGCGGCCGGATAGGTCACGGTGACCATCAGTTCGCGCCGCCGATCGGGTTTCCACGGGTCGGGCCTCTGCGAATCCACCAGGTGCAGGGTGGTGCTTCCGACGTCGCTCGGGCCGGACGGCGCGGGAAGGACAACCGTGGGATTCCGGACTTCCGGCTCCGCGGAGGCAGGGGCGGAATGCGCCGCCGACGATACGACCAGCGCGACGGCGAGTGCGCACACCGCCCCGATGCGGTGACCATTCATGTTCGCCCCCTGTTCGTCGCGCGGGGTCGACCCCGAATGTGCGGTGGTCGTGCGTCGACTACTGGTCGAGCGGGGTCGGCCGGTGGTAGCGGCCCTCGTGGTACAGCAGTGGGGCGGAGGCGGCCTCGTCGTCGTTCTCGTTGTGGAGGCGCGTGATCAGGCCGATGACCAGCGTGTGGTCGCCGGCGGGGATCAGCTGGTGGACCGTGGTGCGCATCCATATCGGGGTGCCGTGCAGGACGGGCTCACCCGTCTCCAGACGACCCCACAGCGACTCGTCGCTGAAGCGCTCCTCGGCGCTGCGGGAGAAGCGCTGCGACAGGTGCTGCTGATGCTCCCCGAGCAGGTGCACGACGAGCGAGTCGGCCGCGCGCAGCGCGTCGATGCTCGACGAGTTCAGCGCGATGTTGAACGAGATCAGCGGCGGGTTCATCGACAGCGACGCGAACGACGTCGCGGTGAAGCCGACCGGGCCGTTCCCCGAATCGAGGGTCACGATGGTGACGCCTGCCGGGTGGCGGCGCATCGCGGCCTTGTACTCGTCGTTGCTGACACCCGGCCCGGCGGGGACGACAGCAAGTTCGGGCGCATTCTCGACAGACTGTGACAAGGCATTCTCCGATTCGAACCTGGTGGACTGTCGCCACTATAAGTCCAGGCTCACCTGTCAACCAGGGTTCCGTTCACTCAGCGGGCAACTACTTCCTCCGGGCCCGATTTCACCGATCGGTCGGGGTCAGTCCATGTCGACGGCCAGCCCCGCCGTCACCCGCAGCAGCTCCGGGAACGTGGTGCGGAAGACGGTGTCGGGATGTCCCGCGGCCGCCCACAGCTCCGGGTGCACGGTGAGCGCGCTGTCGAGATAGGTCGGCAGGTTGGTGGGATGTCCCAGCGGTGCGATTCCGCCGATCGGTTGGCCGGTCACCTCGGTGGCCAGGTCCAGCGGTGCCGGCGTCAGGGTGCCCTGCAGACGCGCGCCGGTCGCCGCGATGTTCACCTCGTGCGCCCCGGAGACGAGCAGCAGCACCGGGTCGTCGTCGAGCAGGAACACCAGCGACTTGACGATGGCACCGAGATCCACGCCCAGGGCCGTCGCCGCCTCGACCGCGCTGTGCGTCGGCGCGGGCTGGCTGACGATCACCCCGTGATGACCGCGCGCGATCAACGTGTCGGCGACGTGCGCCGCATTGGGATGCAGCAGCCTGGGCATGAATTCAGAGTAGGACTAGTTCGCGGCGTGGGCAGCCGTATGCGCGACTGACCGCCGGGCCCGGCCCGCGCGCCACGCGGTGAACCCGAGCATCAGGCCGGCACCGACCACGGAGTACAGCGCCAGCGCGACCACAGGCTGCACGAGGCCCACGTTGTCGAAGTACACGATGCTTCGCACACCCTCGGTTCCCGCGCCGGGCGTGATCCACTGGCCGATGGCCGCGTAGAAGCTCGGAATCACGTTGGCGCCGAACGCGCCACCGGCACTCGGATTGCCCAACACGACGAACACCGCGATCGCGAGCGGCACCGCCAGGATGCCGACCGCGGCTCGCAGACCCAGCGTGAACAGGCCCGTACCGAACACCACGCCGGTACCCAGCAGCCACAGCGCGAACCAGTGCCCCGCGAAGGTCCCGAGCACGTGCGTCGTGATGAGCGCGCCCAACGCGCCGGAGACCACCGCGTAGCCGAACATCACCGCGATCTGGGCCCAGGCCTGCCGCAGCGTCGCCGGTGCCCCGATGATCAGGCCGATCGCCGCGGCCAGCAGGTACCCGCCGACGACCCAACCGATCGACAGGTAGAACCCGGACAGCCCTCGGTTGTCGTGCGCGCCGACCGGGATCTCGTCACGCACCGCCACCTGGCGGTGCTGGTCGGCAGCCACCCGTTCGAAGATCGACTCGAGCGCCGTCGCAATCGAGCTGCCGCCGGCGCTCGCAGTGATCAGCGTGTCCGTTCCGCTCGGCTCGATCACGTATGCGCCCTGGATCTCGCGGTCCCGCAGCAGTCGCCGGACCTCCGCGGTGTCGGTCGCGGTCCGGGCGTCGAGCGGATGCCCGTCGAGCGCGTTGAGCTTGTCTGCCGACTGCTGGGCGATGCCCTCGGGCAGGCCGGGGCCCGCGACGACCGCGATCGTGATGTCCCGCGGCGTCGGCTGATGGAACGCCGCGACGTAGCTGAGGATGAAGCCGAGTTGCAGCGCCAGGACGCCGACCACGAGCGCGGCCATCACCTTGCCGCTACCGAAGCGCGCGATCGGATCGCTCTTCGAATGGCGTGGCGCGGCGCGGCCGGCGTCGGCGTCCTCGACGGTCGTGGTCGGTGAAGTCACGGGCTGTCCTCGATGTCTGGGGTTCGAGGCGGTACCGGTCGTCTTGTCGATACCGCGGGTATTGAATACCGTAGGTATCGTGACTGGTAGTCGTCAAGACGAGGTGGCCGCGATCGCGCGCCCGGGGCGGGAAGTCGTGCGTGCCCGCATCCTGGATGCAGCCGCCGAGGAGTTCGCCGAACGGGGATTCGCGGGCGCTCGACTCGCCGCGATCGCCCGCCGCGCGGGATTCACCAAGGGCGCGGTGTACTCGAACTTCGAGTCCAAACAGGACCTGTTCGCGGAGCTGTTCGCGCAGCGCTCCCTCGACCTCGCCGGCCGGGTGCTCGCCGAGCTGGCGGGCCTCGACCTCGCGGACGCCGTAGGCAAGGGCGGGGCCGCGGTCGCGTCGGCGCTCATCGCCGACTCCGAGTGGTCGCTGCTCATGCTCGAGTTCGGTGTCCAGGCGGTGCGCGACCCCAGCATCCAGCAGGCGTACATACGCGAACGGCGTTACCTGCGAAGCAAACTCGTCGAACTGATCGCCGACCGCGCCCGCGAGTGGGGAGTGGACATCGACGTCCGCACCACCGCACTGTCGCTGACGGCGCTGATCTCCGGCCTGGTGCTCGAGCACACCGTCGACCCCGAGGACGTCGACCAGCGGGCGATCGGCGCCGCCGTGACGGCGCTGTTCGCGGGCGCCGTCGCACGCGCCCAGCGACGCTCCGCCGACGTTCAGTAGTCGGGAAAACCGCCCTCCGGACCCAGCATTCGCTCCAGTCGGATGCGGGTGATCTTCGCGAGCTCGGCCGTGCGGACGCGGCGTTCGCGCTCGAGATCGTTGCCCATCCGGGTGGTGAGGTCGGCGAGCAGCGCCCGACCGTCGCGGCCGTCCGGGCACCACACGTAGCGGAACCCGAAGCGCTCCTCGTACACGCCGGAGGCCTCGTCGAGGGTGCGCATCACGGCGGCGTCGTCGACCCACACCGCGCACTGCTCCCGGGACGACGTCAGGCTCCGCTTTCGCGCCCCGATCGGCGGGTGCCCCTGCAGCACCTGGTCGATCTCGGGTTCCGGCAGCATGCCGAGCTCCTCGTCCGCGCGGGACAGCAGCGCCGCGTGCGTCGCGTACGCGCGCCCGTCGGCGAGGCGGGTCGACCACGACAGGCAGCTGCAGCACTCGAAGAGGGCGTGCACCGCTCGCCGGTGCGGCAACTCGTTGAACCGGTCCAGGCCGATTCCTTGATGCATCAGCATGGCGCGTCCTCCGCTCGTCGAGATCGATCATGCATCCGGGCGGTGCCGAGAACCGGACAGTCGGCGCGGATTTTGCGCACATTTAACGAGTCGATCCGACGATCCGGGGACTTCCTCGCCGGTCTCCGCACCTGATGCGCCTCGGACTGGAAGGATCTCAGGCGTCCGTCGAGATCCCGCGGGACAGGAGGACGACATGCGTGTCACGCGCATCACGGCGAATCTTCACGTCGCCGACGTCGAGGCGGCCAAGCACTTCTACACGGACTACCTCGGGTTGAGCACCGAGGAATTCGACATGGGCTGGGTGGCCCGCTACACGTCCCCCGGCTCCGGTGCGCACGTCCAGCTCGTGACCCGCGATGCGTCCGCGCCCGAGGATCCGGTGGTGTCGGTGCACGCCGACGACGTCGACGCCGCGTACGAGGACGCCCGCAGGCACGGTTACGAGATCGTGTATCCGTTGACCACCGAGCCGTGGGGCGTGCGCCGGTTCTTCGTCCGAGCGCCGGACGGCAACGTCCTGAACATCGTGCAACATCGGGAGGACCGCACATGAGCTCCGTGAACCTCAGCAAGCAGCACCCGCACCTCTACGAGCAGCTGATGGCCTTCAGCTCCGACGCCGATGCCGCGATCGAGGCGTCCGGGCTGGACCCACTCCTGGGCGAGCTGGTCAAGATCCGGATCTCGCAGATCAACGGCTGCGCCTTCTGCCTGCGCATGCACACCCGCGATGCCATCGCGAAGGGCGAGACGAGCGACCGACTGGCGGTGGTCGCGGCCTGGTGGGAGTCGCAGTACTTCAGCCCGCAGGAGCGCGCTGCCCTGGCACTGGCGGAGCAGGTCACCAAGCTGTCGGTGCCGGAGGTCCGCACCTGGGACGACCTGTCCCTGACGGACCAGCAGGCGTCGGCGATCTCCTGGCTGGCGGTGGTGATGAACGCATGGAACCGGGTCGCGATCACCAGCCACTATCCGGTCGCTCCCTGACCCGATGTCCAAGCCGGCGCAAAAGGTTACTCTTCAGTAATGACGGAACAGCAGAGCTGGAAGGCGTTCACGGTCGAGCGCAAGGACCACGTCGCCCAGGTGACCCTGATCGGCCCGGGCAAGGGCAACGCGATGGGGCCGGACTTCTGGGACGAGCTTCCCGGCGTCTTCGCCGCACTCGACGCCGACCCGGAGGTTCGGGCCGTGGTGCTCGCCGGATCCGGCAAGAACTTCTCCTTCGGGCTCGACCTGCCCGCGATGAGCAGCGGGTTCGGGGCGGTCCTCGCCGACAAGGCGCAGGCCGGTCCGCGTACCGACTTCCACGAACTCATCAAGCGGATGCAGTCCGGCATCAACGCCGTCGCGGACTGCCGCAAGCCCGTCGTCGCGGCCATCCAGGGCTGGTGCATCGGCGGCGGCGTCGACCTGATCTCGGCCGCCGACATCCGCTACGCGAGCGCCGACGCGAAGTTCAGCATCCGCGAGGTCAAGGTTGCTATCGTCGCCGACATGGGCAGCTTCGCCCGTCTGCCCGTGATCATCGGCGACGGGCATCTGCGTGAACTCGCGCTGACCGGCAGGGACATCGACGCCGCCCGCGCGGAGAAGATCGGACTTGTCAATGACGTGTTCGAGGACGCCGACGCGGTGCTCGCCGCGGCCCACGCGACCGCCGCGGAGATCGCCGCGAATCCGCCGCTCGTGGTGCACGGCATCAAGGACGTGCTCGACCACGGCCGCTCCGCCGCTGTCAACGACAGCCTGCGCTACGTGGCCGCCTGGAACGCGGCCTTCCTGCCGTCGGAGGACCTCACCGAGGCCATCACGGCGGTGTTCCAGAAGCGCCCGCCCGAGTTCAAGGGGCGCTGACCGACGATGTGACGGCGGCGGCGAGAGGTCGACATGACCGAGGACGCGCGCGGCGCCGACCAGGACCCTGAATCCGCCGTCGCACCCGGGCCGCAGGCCACGTTCACGCATCGCCAGATCCTGGCGATCCTCAGTGGCCTGCTGCTCGGCATGTTCCTCGCGGCACTCGACCAGACCGTCGTCGCGACCGCGATGCGCACCATCGCCGACGACCTCAACGGGTACGCGCTTCAGGCGTGGGTCACCACGGCCTACCTCATCACCGCGACGCTCGTGACGCCGCTGTACGGCAAGCTGTCCGACATCTACGGCCGCAAGTCGTTCTTCATGGCCGCCATCGTGCTGTTCGTCCTCGGCTCGGTCCTGTGCACGTTCGCGCAGTCGATGTACATGCTCGCCGTGTTCCGGGCGATCCAAGGACTCGGCGCCGGCGGCCTGTTCTCGCTGGCGCTGGCGATCATCGGCGACATCGTCCCGCCCCGCGAACGCGCCCGCTACCAGGGCTACTTCCTCGCCGTCTTCGGCACGTCGAGCGTGCTCGGACCCGTCATCGGCGGGGTGCTGTCCGGGCAGGAGTCGATCCTCGGGATCGCCGGTTGGCGGTGGGTGTTCCTGGTCAACGTGCCCATCGGGCTGCTGGCGCTGGCCGTGGTGTGGCGGGTGCTGCACCTGCCGCCGGTGCACCGGCCCATGCGGATCGACTGGTGGGGCGCGCTCGTCCTGGCCGTGGGGCTGGTGCCGCTGTTGGTGGTCGCCGAGCAGGGCCGCGACTGGGGATGGGGCAGCCCGCAGGCCCTGGCCTGCTACGCGATCGGCGTCGTGGGCATCCTCGGCTTCGTCGCCGTCGAGTACCTCATGCGGGACTCGGCGCTGTTCCCGCTGCACTTCTTCCGCAACCAGACCTTCGCGCTGGGCGTGGTCATCAGCTTCCTCGTCGGCGCGGTCATGTTCGGCGCCATCACAGTGATCCCGCAGTACCTGCAGGTCGTGAAGGGCTCGACCCCGACGACGGCCGGCTTCCAGATGCTGCCGGCGGTGCTGGGCATCGCGCTCGCGTCGGTGCTGTCGGGGCAGTTGATCGCCAAGACCGGCCGCTACCGGATCTTCACGGTCGCCGGTGCGGTGCTGATCGCCCTCGCGGCCGTGCTGCTGCACTCGGTGACCGCCGAGACCGGTCTGCCGATCTTCATGCTGTACATCTTCGTGCTCGGCCTGGGCCTCGGAAACCTCCTCCAGCCGCTGACCCTGGCGATCCAGAACGCGTTGCCGCCCAAGGACATGGGCGTCTCGACCGCCGCCGCGACATTCTTCCGCCAGATCGGCGGCACGATGGGCGTCGCGCTGTTCCTGTCGATCCTCTTCGCGAAGCTGACCCCGGCGATCAGCACCGAGCTGCAGGAGTCGGCGCAGTCACCCGCGTTCCGGCAGGCCGTCGCCGAGGGGGTGAACAGCCCGAACCCACTGGAGGCCGGCATCGCCCGCTCGCTCGCGAGCGGCGACCCGGCCGCCGCCCAGGCCGCGATGCAGGACACGTCGTTCATTCAGCAGCTCGACGCGACGCTCGCGGCGCCGTTCAAGAACGGCTTCGCCACCGCGTTCGAGGCCGTCTACCCGCCGATCGTGGTGCTCGCCGTCGCGGCGCTGGTGCTGATCCTGATCTGGCGGGAGGTGCCGCTGCGCGCCAAGTCGGGCATCGACGACACGGGATCGGGTGTCGCCTGACGATCGCCCGCGGTGGCACTGGCCAAACGTTCGACGGACTGCACTGCGCGGGTCTCGCTCCGCGTCGCATCCGTCAGGATGTGCGCATGGAACAGACGCGGAAACACGCGGACCGGATTGCAGAGATCTTGACCGGACTGGATCGACTACGCGCAGCCGATCTGAGGACCACGGTCGTCCCGCTCGGTGACCGGGAGGTCATCGGCTACAGCTGTCGTATCCATGGGGCAGCCGTGCATCGCTACGAGCTTGCCGCACCCGCGGACCCGGATGCGCTCGCGGCGTTCGAGCACAGACTCGGAGTCGGCCTTCCGGTCGACTACCGCGAGTGGATCACCCAGGTGGGCGATGGCGGAGCCGGCCCGATGCTCGGGTTGCTCCCACTGGCGCAGGAGGCGGAGGACGCGGTGATCGACTACGCCGCGGACTTTCCCTTCACCGCCGAGCAGCCCTGCCCGCCGGCCGCGGAGGACGCGGAGTTCCAGTGGTCGGAGAACATGGGCCGGATCCACCGCGGTGTGACCGTTCTCGCGAACGAGGGGTGCGGCATGTACAACCTCCTGATCCTGCGCGGCCCGGCCGCGGGGCAGGTGTGGTGGCACAGCTCCGAGCACGCCGCCGCGCTGCCGATCCTCCACCCCGACACCCGCCGGCCGCTGACCTTCCTCGGCTGGTACGAACTGTGGCTCGCTCGCGCCCTCGACCCGGCCGTTGATCAGGTGGAGAGCTTTGCCGAGTTCCTCGACGACGGCGCGAACCGCACCTGATTCGTCCCGGTCTCGGCTCACACGGGCCTGAGCGTGAACAGGTTGTCGGAGGTGTCGACGACGGCCGCGAGGCGGGCGCCGACTCGCATGACCGGTTCAGGTTCGCACCGGAACCAGCCCTCGAACGGTGGTACGTCCGGCCCGGTGATCCGCAGTGTCAGCACCGCCCACTCGCTCTCGCCGTCGGTGCTCGTCTCCATGTCGACAACCTCCGCGACCGCGGGCCTGCCGAATCGTCGCAGTCGCGCGAAGTCAGCTCTCTCCTCACCCGCGTCGCTCCACAAGGAGGCGCCCACGACCATCAGGACCGGTATGCCGAGGAACCCGTAGAGGGCCTTCTCCCACCAGACGGCATCCATGACGACGAGCCCGATGAGCGTACCCAGGGCGCCCAACCAGGCGAGCGCGGCAACGCAGCGGGCCGAAACGAAACTGCCGCCGGTGAATACGGCTGCCCGGCCGGTCATGTTCCCATCGGTGGTCATGTCGCGATTGTCGCACCCTGGACGGCGTCGGCTGCGTGAATCGCCAACCGGACAACTGCCCATTTCTTTCGGCAATATCGCTGCGTTGGAGCCGAATCCACGCATCCACACGCCGTCCGCGGCCTCGGTCACGCCGATCAGGCCGTACGCCACGCCGATGAGGCGTGCCCTAGGCCGTCGAACTCCGCCGCGGCGGAATCTCAGCCGAACTGGCCGGGGTGTAGCCGCCCGCCGGGGTGGCCGCGATGACATTCATCCGGTTGTAGGTGTTGATCAGGGCGACCAGCCCGATCAGTGCCGCGAGCTGTTCGTCGTCGAAGTGCTTGGCGGCGTTGGCCCAGACGTCGTCCGGAACGCCGCCCGCCGCGTCGGCGATGCGGGTGCCCTGCTCGGCCAGCTCCAGCGCGGCGCGCTCGGCGTCGGTGAACACCGTGGCCTCACGCCAGGCCGCGACCAGGTTCAGTCGCACGGAGGTCTCACCCGCGTGGGCGGCGTCCTTGGTGTGCATGTCGGTGCAGAAGCCGCAGCCGTTGATCTGGCTGGCGCGGATCTTGACCAGTTCCTGGGTCGCCGCGGGCAGCGTGGAGTCGCTGATCACCTTGCCCGCCGCGTTGATGTACTTGGCGAACTTGACGGCGGTTTCGTTGCTGTAGAAGTCGAGGCGAGCGTTCATCGTGTCCTCCTGGTGCGTTGTTTCGCGGTCACAAGGAGGACGAGAGAGGTTCGAAAAGTGTGACCGAGTGTGACGCAGCCCTCACTGGGGGAGAAGCGTTATGGGGAAGCTCATCGGGGGGCGTGTCGCGATCGCCGTTGCCGCACTGTCCGCAGCGGCGATACTCGGCTGCGGAACGGCAGGTGCGGCACCCGTGCCGGTACGTGCCCTCGACACGTGGGCGCTGTCGGACGACATCAGCCGGTGCGGCATCGTCCGTATCCCGATGACGGTGGGGCTGACCAGTGGTTGGCCCGGCGCCGAGGCCTACATTCTGCTGTCCCCGGAGTTCTACGGCCCGGACCTGACCCACCAGGTGACCTCGCGCATGATCGCGGTGACCGTGCACTGGCAGAACCTCGACACCGGCGTCACCGGCAGTCGCACCGTGTATCCGATGGACAGCCGGGAGAACCGCGTCTACCAGACCTCCGGAAACGCCGCATCTGTTGCGTCAGGGCTGGGGAGAGTGCGGTTCTGGCTCAGCACCGAGACTCCGCACGTGTCGGCGCCGCCGATCGAGGCCGTCGTCTCGCTCTGATCGGAGCCTCAGATCCGGCGCATCACCGACACCACCTTGCCGAGGATCGCGGCCTGGTCGCCGTCGATGACGTCGTAGGCCGGATTGCGCGGCTCGAGGTAGACGTGACCGTTCCGCCGCCGCAGCACCTTCACGGTGGCTTCGCCGTCGATCATCGCGGCCACGATCTCACCCGAGTGGGCCTCGTGCTGGCGGCGCACCACCACGGTGTCGCCGTCGCAGATCGCGGCGTCGACCATCGAATCGCCGCGCACCCGCAGCGCGAAAACCGTGCCCGAGCCGACCAGTTCGCGCGGCAGGGCCAGCACCTCGTCGGCGTGCTCCTCCGCGAGAATCGGTGTGCCGGCGGCGATGTCACCGACGACCGGTACCGGCACCGTGTGCTCCGCCGACCGCCCCGGCGCCGAGCCGGTGAGGAACGGGCGCACGTCGAGCTGCCGGGTCATCGATCCGCCGCGGCGGAGGAACCCCTTGTCCTCCAGGCTCTTCAGATGCTTCGACACCGACGACGTCGACCGCAGGCCCACCGCGTCCGCGACCTCGCGGGTGCTCGGCGGGCACCCGTGCGCGGACACCCAGTCGCGGATCGTCATCAGGATCCGCTGCTGGCGGGGCGGCAGGGTGGAGGCGTCGAGGCCGCCGAACATGTCGGGATCGTCGTAACCGGTCACCCGGCGAATCGTAGTGGGGGAGGCCGACAGCCCCGGAAACGGCGAAGGGGTGGGACCACGAGCGTGGTCCCACCCCTTCGAACGTGGACTGAAGCGACCGTGGTCGCCTTCGGCTCAGTGTCCGCCGTTGGCCTTCAGGCGCTCGACGGCCTCCGCGATGACCTTCTCGGCCTCGGCGCGACCGACCCAGTCGGCGCCGGTGACGTGCTTGTTCGGCTCGAGGTCCTTGTAGTGCACGAAGAAGTGCTTGATCGCGTCCAGCTCGAACTGCGGGACGTCCGCGAGATCCTGGATGTGATCCCAGCGCGGGTCACCGGCCGGCACGCACAGCACCTTGTCGTCGCCGCCGGCCTCGTCGACCATCTTGAACATGCCGACAGGTCGGGCTTCGACGATGACGCCGGGGAACACCGACTCGGGCAGCAGCACCATTGCGTCCAGCGGATCGCCGTCCTCACCGAGGGTGTTCTCGATGTAGCCGTAGTCGGCCGGGTACCCGAAGGAGGTGTAGAGGTAGCGGTCCAGCTTCACGCGGCCGGTCTCGTGGTCGACCTCGTACTTGTTGCGCTGGCCCTTGGGGATTTCGATGGTGACGTCGAACTCCACGTCTTGTCCTCACTGTCTGGGTCTACTGGCTGTCTGCCTCTGCCCGCCTGGGTCGACGGTTCGGGAAAAGGGTAGCGGGTCGGAGATACTGTGTGATGCAGGTGCCGGGCACTTCCCCGGCCCTCGCGCGAAACTGTCTGGGCGGTCCGCGAACCCCGCGGAACGCGATTGCTGAGCGATTCGGAGGGAAGTTGGCGGGCGAGGGAAAGAAGAAGATCGGCATTCTGGCCGGACGCCGACGTCGCAATGTCCGGATCCTGATGTCACTCGCCGCCGTCCTCGTCCTGGCAGGGGTGGGTACCGCCGTCGTCCTGGTGCAGCGGGGGACCGCGAGCGCATCGCAGGACGTCGCCGCGACCTCGCCGGAGCCGTCCCCGATCACCGCCACACCCCAGGTCGCGCCGGTGTCCGACGACGCCCCGGTCCCCACCCCGCAGGCCCTGGCCGCGGCCCTGGCGCCGGTCGTGTCGAACCCCGCGCTCGGTGCGTTCACCGGCTCGGTGGCCGACGCCGTGACCGGCAACGTGCTGTGGAGCCAGAACCCAGACGCGCCGATGACCCCCGCGTCGACGACCAAGATCCTCACCGCCGCGGCCGCGCTGCTGACCCTGCCCGCCGACCACCGCGTCGCGACCCAGGTGGTGCAGGGATCGCACCCCGGTGAGCTGGTGCTGGTCGGCGAGGGCGATCCGACGCTCACCGCGCAGCCGGTCGGGCAGCCCAGCTACTACCCGGGCTCGCCTCGCATCGCCGATCTCGTCGAGCAGATCCGTCGGGCGGGTGCCCAGGTGGACAGCATCGTCGTGGACACCAGCGCGTACACGGGGCCGACGATGGCGGAGGGCTGGATGCCCGCGGACGTCGCCGCCGGCTACATCGCGCCCGCCGAGCCGGTCATGATCGACGGGGCGCGGATCGACCCGTTCGGTGACGACTCGCCGCGCAGCGACACCCCCGCGCTCGACGCGGGCCGTGTCCTCGCCCAGGCGCTCGGCGTCGACCCGGCGCGGGTGACGCTCGGCAAGGCGGAATCCGGCGCCGCGCCCGTCGCGAGCGTGCTGTCCGCACCGCTGCGCGACCGGCTCGGCCAGATGATGCGCAAGTCCGACAACGTGCTCGCCGAGGCGATCGCGCGCGAGGTCGCCGCCGGGAAAAACGCCGAACGGTCGTTCACCGGTGCCACCGAGTCCGTGACGCGGGCGCTCTACGACGCCGGTTTCAAGACCGACGGGCTCACCCTGCACGACGGCAGCGGCCTCTCCGTCGACGACCGCATCCCGGCCCGGTTGCTCACCGACGTCCTGACCGCGGCGGCCGGCGACTCGAAGCCGCAACTGCGGCCGATGCTCGACGACCTGCCCGTCGCCGGTGCCACCGGCACGCTCTCCGACCGGTATGCGTCGGGCGAGCGGACCGGTGCAGGATGGGTACGGGCCAAGACGGGAACGCTGTCGGTCGCCAGCGTGTTGACCGGATACGTCGTCGACGTGGACGGGCGGGTGCTCACGTTCACGCTGATGTCCAACGATCGCCCGCCGGAGGTGAGCCGTCCCGCATTGGACGACGTCGCCGCGGTGCTGCGGTTGTGCGGGTGCAGGTGAGTTCCAGGGGAAGTGAGCCGTGAGGTGACGGAGTCGGAGAGCGGATTCTCGGGCGCGGTGGACTGGGGTCTGGCCGCACGCACGGGGGCGCGTCTGGCTCCGGCGGGGCCGGCGACGTCGCGGTACACCGCGGAGGCCGTCGTCGCGGAACTCGCGAGCGCGTCGATCCGCGCGGAGGGGCCCGTGCGGCAGGTCACGGGGCTGGCCGACGGGCTGCCGATCCCGTCCGCGCAGGTGGTCGACCGGGCCGGCTGGATCCGCGCGGCGGCCCGATCGATGGCGCAGCTCACCGGATCCGACATCGACTCCGCGCAGCGTTCCCTGCTCTCCGGCAAGCCCGGCGGGGTGCAGGCCGGCGCGATGCTCGCGTACCTGTCGTCGGCGATCCTCGGCCAGTACGACCCGTTCACCGGCGAACACGGCGCGCTGCTGCTGGTCGCGCCCAACGTGCTGCAGGTGGAGCGGACGCTGAAGGTGCCGCCCGCCGACTTCCGGCTGTGGGTCTGCCTGCACGAGGTCACCCACCGCGTCCAGTTCTCGTCGGCCCCGTGGATGGCCGACTACATGCGCGACGCCGTCGCGACCCTCGGCGAGGCGACCGAGGAACCGATGTCGGAGTTCGTCACGCGGCTGTCCACGGCCCTGCGCGAACGACGTCGCGGCGAAGAACTGCCCGTCGAGCAGCGGGGCATCGTCGGACTCGTCCGCGCCACACAGGGCGAACCGCAGCGCCAGGCGCTGGACCGGATGCTCGTGCTCGGCACGGTGCTCGAGGGCCACGCCGACCACGTGATGGACGCCGTCGGACCCGACGTCGTCCCGTCGGTCGCGCGGATCCGCGCGGCGTTCGACGCGCGCCGGCGCCGTCGGACCAATCCCGTGCAGCGACTGCTGCGCGCGCTGTTGGGCATGGACGCCAAGATGGCGCAGTACGTGCGCGGCAAGCGTTTCGTCGACGCCGTCGTCGACCGGGTCGGGATGGACCGGTTCAACACGATCTGGACCGGGCCCGACACCATGCCCACCCTCGACGAGATCGAGGACCCCGACGCCTGGATCGCCCGGGTGCTCGGGTGACGCTCCTGCCCGAGGCCCCCGCGATCCTCGAGGTGCGGCACGCCGTCCGGGCGTGGCTGGCACGGCACGAACCCGCCGGCGGGGTGGTCGTCGCGCTGTCCGGCGGCGCCGACTCCCTCGCCCTCACCGCGGCCGCGGCGGCGGAGGCGCCGTCGGTGCACGCGCTCGTCGTCGACCACCGACTGCAGGACGGCTCGGGGGAGGTGGCCGCAGGCGCCGCGTCCCGCGCTGTGGAGCTCGGATGCGCCCGCGCCGACGTCGTGCCGGTCGACGTCACGGGACCCGGCGGTCTCGAGGCGGCCGCCCGCGCCGCCCGGTACGCGGCGCTCGACGCCGGTCGCGGCGGGCATCCGGTCCTGCTCGGCCACACCCTCGACGACCAGGCCGAGACGGTGCTGCTCGGGCTGGCCCGCGGATCGGGTGGGCGGTCGATTCGCGGCATGGCCGAGTACGACGCCCCGTGGGGCCGTCCGCTGCTCGGAGTGCGACGGGACACGACCCGGCGGGCCTGCACCGAGATGGGGCTGCGTCCCCACGAGGATCCCCACAACTCCGACCCCGGTTTCACCCGGGTGCGGCTGCGCACCGAGGTGCTCCCGCTGCTCGAGGACGTCCTCGGTGGCGGTGTCGCCGGCGCGCTCGCCCGCACCGCCGGACAGCTCCGCGAGGACGGTGAGGTGCTCGACACACTTGCGGCGCAGACGCTGGCGTCCGCGCGGGACGGCGACGACCTCGTCGTCGAGTTCCTCGCGCCGGTCCCCGTCGCGGTGCGACGCCGGGTCCTGCGGCTGTGGCTGCTCGAGCGCGGCGCGAAGGCGTTGACCGACAAGCAGTTACGGGCCGTCGACGAGCTGATCGGACGGTGGCGCGGGCAAGGCGGGGTCGCCGTCGGGGGCGGGAGACCGGGAGTCAGGTTGGTTGCATCCCGGCGGCGTGGCAGGCTGTCGACGGGGTTCGTGAACGACTGAAGGGAATGCTCCGTGTACGAGGGCGACATCGCATCGGTACTGATCTCCGAGGAGCAGATCAAGGAGCGCACGGCCGAACTGGCCGCGGCGATCGCCGAGCGCTATCCGGTCGGCGCGCCCGAAGGCGACCTGCTGCTGGTCGGTGTCCTCAAAGGCGCGATCTTCTTCATGACCGACTTCGCGCGGGCCCTGCCGATCCCCACCCAGATGGAGTTCATGGCCGTCAGCTCGTACGGCTCGTCGACGTCGTCGTCCGGTGTGGTGCGGATCCTCAAGGATCTCGACAAGGACATCGCCGGCCGCCACGTGCTGATCGTCGAGGACATCATCGACTCCGGTCTGACGCTGTCCTGGCTGATGCGCAACCTCAAGACCCGCAACCCGGCGTCGCTCGAGGTCGTCACGCTGCTGCGCAAGCCCGAGGCGGTCAAGGTGGACGTCGAGGTCGCGCACGTCGGCTTCGACATCCCCAACGAGTTCGTCGTCGGCTACGGCCTCGACTACGCCGAGCGCTACCGCGACCTGCCCTACATCGGCACCCTCGACCCCAAGGTGTACGGCGGCTAGTCCGCCGCTACGACACCACCCGTTCGAGCGCCAGCAGGTCCTCCTCGAGCAGGCGGAACAGCCAGTACACGAGCACGAACGCGATGACGCCGCCGACGCACAGCACGCGCACCGCGTAGACGACGACGGAGATCTCGTCGGGGGACAGGAACGTCACCCCGGCGACCCCGATCAGCGGCACCGACGCGGCCACCGCGAGGTACAGGGTGCTGCGGCGGTCGAGCCCGCGTAGCCGCCGCTCGTCGCTGCTGCTGGTGATGCCGTGCGGCAGCAGCGACGGATACAGGCAGCGCACCGCGTAGAAGCTGACGAGGAAGAACGGGTACGCGACCGCGACCGCGCCGCACACGATCTGCGATCCCAGGAAGTGCACGTAGGCGCCCTGTGGAAGGCCACCCGCGGCGGTCTGCAACGCGACCGGGAACGCGATGCCGGCGACGAGCCACAACGCGAACACCACCGCGACGATCCGGTCACCCATCTGCAGGGTGTCGGCGCGTGCCCGGGCGAGGGTCGCCGCGTCGTAGTTCCGGCCCTTGCGTAGACCGCGGGGTACCGAGATCACGTGCCGGCACAGGTACACGATCAACAGGAATCCGAGCGGGAACAGGATGCTGTTGATCACCTGTGATATCTCGACGAACCGCTGCTGGGCGTGTGGGGACAGCTTGTCGATGATGAGCGTCTGGTTGTGGTGGTAGTTGTAGATCGCCGCCAGCGCGTTGGGCACGCCCACGCTCAGAGCGACGATCGGGATCATCCACGGCCGCAGCCGGTACCGCCAGCTGTTCGGCGGCGGATCGACCAGGTCGCGCGCGTGCGCGTCGAGGCACAGGTCGAACTGCTGCGCCAGTTCCGCGCCGGTCGCCCAGCGATCCTCGGGATCCGGCGCCAGACACGTCAACAGGACCCGGCGCAGCGCCGCCGGGCAGTCGTCGGGCAGCTCGTCCTGGAACCGCGGGTCGATCTCGCGTCGGCGCAGGTCGAGCATACGTTCGAGCGACGTCGCCGACTCGCCGGCGCCATGCTCGTCCGCGAACGGGCGCCGCCCCGTCAGCAGCTCCCACAGCATCACCCCGAGCGCGTAGATGTCGCTGCGGGCGTCCAAGTCGGCGGCCGTGCCGGACAGCTCCGGATGGCAGGCCTCGAGCTGCTCGGGCGACATGTAGGCCAGAGACCCGCCGAAATAGGCGACCGGACTGGTCCCGGACACCCGGTCACTGAAACTGATGTTGAAGTCCGCCAGCTTGGGGACGCCCTCCGACGTCAGCAGCACGTTCGCGGGTTTGATGTCGCGGTGCAGGACGCCGTGTTCGTATGCGTAGTCGAGGGCGTCCGCCAGGCGTCGGCCCAGCCACGCCACCGTCTCCGGCCAGCTGAGCGCGGCGATCTCGTCGCGGACGCTCGAATCGCTCGGCCGGATCTCGCCCTTGCGCTCGAGGACCGCGTCGATCGACTCGAGCAGCAACCGCCCGGACCGTGGATGCTCGGGAACAGATGAACTGTTCCGAAGCCGGTGCAGGACGTCGAGCAGGGTGCCGCCCGGGACGTACTGCATGTACAGCAGCTTGAGCGCGCGGTCGCCCAGGAGCCGCTGATCGAACACCCGCACGATGTAGTCGTGATCGAGCTGGGCCAGCGTCTGCGGCTCGGTGCCGTGATCGTGGGACACCTTCACCGCCACGATCCGCTGCATCGACCGCTGTCGGGCCAGGAACACACGGGCGAAGGACCCGCGCCCCAGCTCGGTGAGCAGATCGAAGTCGTCGATGCAGTCGCCGACGTTCACCTGCTCGAGGGCGCGCTGCGCCCCCGGCTGCGCGATCAGGGTGCTGCGGTAGTCGTCGGGGCCGTCGAGCAGCGCCGCCAGCTGCCCCGCGTTCTCGGGGAAGTCGCGGACGTACGCGTCCGCGTCCACGGCGTGACCGCTGCGGCGGCGGAGGTGGAAGTCCTCGTAGATCAGGTCGACCGGAAGCGGCTTCGACTGCAGCTCGGGGAACTCCGCGCGGTACGCCGACAGCGGTTTGGGCAGGTTTGCATGCAACAGGCGGTAGTCGAGATCGACCTTCACCAGTTCGACGATCGCGGCTCGGCGCAGCGCGTCGCCGACCGGAAGGCCGCCGGGCAGGAACGCCTCGATGTCGGGAGGCGCGTCGGCGGCCTCCCATTCGGCTGCGAACCGGGCGACCACGTCGGCGAGGAACGACACGGTTCGCGAGCCCGGATCCGGTGCGGGTCCGCCGTCGATCGTCGTGGCGGTGGCCGCCGGATCGGCATCTGTCGATCGAACTGGACTGTCCATCACTCGTCACCGTCCGAAGATGGGGTGAGTGCTCAGGGGGGGTGGAAACTCACCCCTCGGGGTACTCGAAATGATATCGCCGACGGACGCATACTCGGCAGGTGCGAGATCCTTTGACCGTGGAGTTCACCGCCGTTTCCATCGCCGCCCGGGTGCGCTCGGGCGTGCTGTCGCCGGTCGACGCCGTCGACGATGCGCTGATCCGGATCGAACAGCGCGACCCGCGGATCCACGCCTTCGTGCGGGTCCTGGGGGAGCGAGCCCGCGCCGAGGCCGCGGCGCTCGCGCAGCGCCCGGACCTCGCCGAGCTACCCCTCGCCGGCGTTCCCGTCGCGATCAAGGACAACGTCCGGGTCCAGGGCGAACCGATGCGCGACGGCTCGGCGGCGACGAATCCCACCCCGTCGGCACACGACCATCCGACCGTGGCGCGGCTGCGGGCGGCCGGGGCCATTCCGATCGGACTGACCGCGGTGCCGGAACTGTGCGTGTGGGGCGCCGTCGACTCGCCCGACGTGATCACCCGCAACCCGTGGAACCCGGCGCGCGTCCCGGGCGGTTCGTCCGGCGGTTCCGCCGCCGCCGTCGCCGACGGGATGGTGCCGATCGCGCTGGCCGCCGACGGCATGGGCTCGATCCGGATCCCGTCGGCCGCATGCGGCGTCTTCGGCATCAAGCCGGGCCGCGGTGTGGTGCCGTCGGAGCTGGGCGCGCACTCGTGGTTCGGGATGGCGGAGAACGGGCCGATCGCGTCGACCGTCGAGGACGCGGCGCTGATGCTGTCGGTGCTGGCCGACGACCCCGAACTCGGCCGGATCCCGGAACCGCGGCCGCTGCGGATCGGGGTCGCGGGCGGTCTGCCGTCGCCGATCCTGCGGGTCGACGGCGAGTGGGCGGCCGGGCTCGAGAAGACCGCGGCGCTGCTCGCGGAGTCCGGCCACCGGACAGAGCCGACGCGAGTGCCGTACCCGCCGACCATGACGGCGGCCTTCGCTCGCTGGATGGCCGGCACCGCAGACGACGCCGCCGATCTCGATCCGGCGTTGCTGCAGCCCCGCACCCGTCGGCACGTCGCTCTCGGCCGGGCGATCAAGCGCGCGGGTCTGGTGCGGCAGTCCCAGGTGGACCGACTCCAGGAGCGGATGCTCTGCTTCTTCTCCGCGTTCGACGTTCTACTGACGCCGTCGCTCGCGCAGCCTCCGATCGAGGCGCGGGCGTGGAGTAGGAAGTCGTGGGCCGCCAACGTTGTCGCAAATGTACGATATGCACCGTTCAGCGCGATGTGGAACGTGCTCGGCTGGCCTGCTGCAAGCGTGCCGGTCGGTATGCATTCGGTGTCGCGGACACCGCTGTCGGTGCAGATCGTGGCGCCGCCGGGCGGTGAACGGACCGTCCTCGCGGTCGCCGCCGAACTCGAGCGCCGACAGGGCTGGCCACGGCACGCTCCCGTGTGAGATGCGGCACGAACGGTCCCGCGCGGGGCCGTTCCACCCCCGAACGGGAACCGGCCGGGGGGTGGCGCGCGTTGAAACCGATGACGTCACCTCTCGGAGACTTCTCCGGCGTGGCTGGCTGCTACCAGGCATCGAGCAACGTCGTCGCGGTAATCTGAGGTGTCCGGACAGCCGGAACGTCCACCTGCCCGCCGACCCGGACCGGTGACACACGTACCTGCCCGAGCGTTGCCCGCACTATCGAAAGGACCGGCCTCCGCGGCCGAACCTGTATGAACCGCAAGACTGTGTTCCGCAACCTGGCGATAGTCGCCGGAGTCCTGTTGGTGATCTACGCCTTCACCTACTTCGGCAACGACACGCGCGGGTTCAAGTCGGTCGACACCTCGGTGGCGATCTCGCAGCTCGACGCCAAGAACGTCGACAAAGCGCAGATCGACGACCGCGAGCAGCAGGTGCGTCTGTGGCTCAAGAGCGGCAACGACGACACCGACGGCAAGACCGAGATCATCGCCAAGTACCCGAGCGCGGCGTCCGAGCAGATCTTCAACAAGGTCTCCGACTCCGGTCTCCAGGAGTACAACACCAGCGTCACCCAGGAGAGCTGGCTGACGTCTCTGCTGCTGTTCGTCCTGCCGATGGTGCTGCTGCTGGGCATCTTCTTCTTCGTGATGAACCGCATGCAGGGCGGTGGACGCGGCGGAATGATGGGCTTCTCCAAGTCCAAGGCCAAGCAGCTGTCGAAGGACATGCCCCGGACGACGTTCGCGGACGTCGCCGGCGCCGACGAGGCGGTCGAGGAGCTCTACGAGATCAAGGACTTCCTGCAGAACCCGGCGCGGTACCAGGCGCTGGGCGCGAAGATCCCCAAGGGTGTGCTGCTGTACGGCCCGCCCGGCACCGGTAAGACGCTGCTCGCGCGCGCCGTCGCGGGCGAGGCCGGCGTCCCGTTCTTCACGATCTCCGGCTCGGACTTCGTCGAGATGTTCGTCGGCGTCGGCGCCTCGCGCGTGCGCGACCTGTTCGAGCAGGCCAAGCAGAACAGCCCGTGCATCATCTTCGTCGACGAGATCGACGCCGTAGGACGTCAGCGTGGTGCGGGCCTCGGCGGCGGCCACGACGAGCGCGAGCAGACCCTCAACCAGCTGCTCGTCGAGATGGACGGCTTCGGCGACCGCACCGGCATCATCCTGATCGCCGCAACCAACCGACCCGACATCCTCGATCCGGCGCTGCTGCGCCCGGGCCGCTTCGACCGTCAGATCCCGGTCGGCAACCCCGACCTCGCGGGTCGGCGCGCCATCCTGCGGGTTCACTCGCAGGGCAAGCCGCTCGACCCCAACGCGGATCTCGAGGGTCTCGCCAAGCGCACGGTCGGCATGTCGGGCGCCGACCTGGCGAACGTCATCAACGAGGCCGCGCTGCTCACGGCCCGTGAGAACGGCACCGTGATCACCGAGGTGGCACTCGAGGAGTCCGTCGACCGGGTGATCGGCGGACCGCGCCGCAAGAGTCGGATCATCTCCGAGCACGAGAAGAAGATCACCGCGTACCACGAGGGCGGACACACGCTCGCGGCGTGGGCGATGCCGGACATCGAACCGATCTACAAGGTCACGATCCTGGCCCGCGGTCGCACCGGCGGTCACGCCATGACTGTCCCCGAGGACGACAAGGGCCTGATGACGCGGTCGGAGATGATCGCGCGTCTGGTGATGGCGATGGGTGGCCGTGCCGCCGAGGAACTCGTGTTCCACGAGCCGACGACCGGTGCGTCGTCGGACATCGACCAGGCCACCAAGATTGCCCGCGCGATGGTGACCGAGTACGGCATGAGCGCCAAGCTCGGCGCCGTCCGCTACGGCCAGGAGCAGGGCGATCCGTTCCTGGGTCGTTCGATGGGGATGAACTCCGACTACTCGCACGAGGTTGCCCGCGAGATCGACGAGGAGGTGCGCAACCTCATCGAGGCCGCGCACACCGAGGCGTGGTCCATCCTCAACGAGTACCGCGACGTCCTCGACGAGTTGGCGCGTCAGCTGCTCGAACGCGAGACGCTCACCCGCAAGGATCTCGAGGAGATCTTCACGACGGTCGAGAAGCGTCCGCGGATCACCGAGTTCAACGTGTTCGGCGCTCGCACGCCGTCCGACAAGCCGCCGATCAAGACGCCGCGCGAGCTCGCGATCGAGCGGGGCGAGACGTGGCCGCCGGAGACCGAGCCCGCGCAGGCGGCTCCCCGGACCCCGCAGCCCACGTTCGCGCAGCGCGAGACCGCGTCGCCGGTCAACGGTCATGCGGCGCCCGAGCCGACGTACGGCTATCCCGTCCACCCGGCGGGTCCGCCGCAGCCGTCGGCGCCGGCGCCGGGCACCCGACCCGACTACGGCGCCCCCGCCGGCTGGTCCGCGCCGGGCTGGCCGCCGCGCGAGCCGGCCGACCACGGCACCGGCCAGCAGGGTCAGCAGGGCGGGTGGCAGCCGTACCCGCAGTGGGAGCCCCCGCAGCAGCAGCGACCGATGGGCCCCGAAAACGGTTCGGGTCGCCCACCTGGCGATAAGGGAACCGGACGGTCTGACGGTGACTCTTCGACACAGGTCTGGGAGGGGCCGAGCGGCCCGCAGTAGGTCGCTCGCAACTAGGCTTGGCCCAGGCCCACCCGTGCTGGTGTGGGCCTGGGCGTTCAGCCCCGATACTGGAGGTGCGGTCGGTTGTCGGTGAATCAGTTGGGGAGCGAGTCGGTCGCGCTCATGACGGGGAGGCCGTTCGATCAGGCGCGCGCCGAGGCCGCCGTTCGTGAGTTGCTGATCGCGGTCGGTGAGGATCCCGACCGCCCGGGACTCCTCGACACTCCGGCTCGGGTGGCGCGGGCGTACCGCGAGGTGTTCGCGGGCCTGTACACCGATCCGGACGACGTGCTGAACACGACGTTCGACGAGGGCCACCAGGAGATGGTTCTGGTCCGGGACATCCCGATGTACTCGACCTGCGAGCACCACCTGGTCTCGTTCCACGGTGTCGCGCACGTCGGCTACATCCCCGGCCCGACGGGTCGGGTCACCGGCCTGTCGAAGCTGGCGCGGCTGGTCGACCTGTACGCCAAGCGCCCCCAGGTGCAGGAGCGTCTGACCAGCCAGATCGCCGACGCGCTCGTGCGCAAGCTCGACCCGCGCGGCGCGATCGTCGTCGTCGAGGCAGAGCACCTGTGCATGGCGATGCGCGGAATCCGCAAGCCCGGCGCGAGCACCACGACGTCGGCGGTGCGGGGAGTGTTCCAGTCGAACGCCGCGTCCCGTGCCGAGGCTCTGGATCTGATTCTCCGCAAGTGATCGCGTTACCGAACCCCGGCCGGCCCATCGTGATGGGCGTCCTCAACGTGACCGTCGACTCGTTCTCCGACGGCGGTCGATTCCTGGACCGGGACGTGGCCGTCGAGCACGGCCTGCACCTGCAGCGGCTCGGGGTCGACATCGTCGACGTCGGCGGCGAGTCCACGCGGCCCGGCGCCGTCCGGGTCGATCCGGAGGTCGAGGCGGCGCGCGTCGCGCCGGTGATCGCGGCGCTCGCCGCGGAAGGCGTCACGGTCAGTGTCGACACGATGCGCGCATCGGTCGCGGAGGCGGCGATCGAGGCGGGTGTCTCCATCGTCAACGACGTGTCGGGTGGTCGCGCGGACGCCGACATGGCCCGGGTGGTCGCCGACGCGGGTGTGCCGTGGATCCTGATGCACTGGCGTCCGGCGGGCGAGTTCGTGCATGCCGGCGGGTCGACGCACTACGACGACGTGGTCCGGGACGTGCGCGACGAGCTGATGGTCCAGGTGGACGCGGCGGTGGCGGCCGGGGTCGATCCCGGGTCGCTCGTGCTGGATCCGGGGCTCGGGTTCGTCAAGGAACCGGACCACAACTGGCAGCTGCTGCATCGTCTGCCCGAGCTGGTCGAGTTGGGGTTCCCGGTCCTGATCGGGGCGTCGCGCAAGCGGTTCCTCGGGGCGCTGCTCGCGGACGCGGACGGCGTCGTCCGGCCGCCGGCGGGTCGCGAGGTCGCGACCGCGGTGATCTCGGCGCTCGCCGCGGCGAACGGCGCGTGGGGTGTACGGGTCCATGACGCGCAGGCCTCGCTCGACGCGATCGCGGTCGCGGGGGCCTGGTCGCGCGGTTCCCAGAATCCGAGTCTCGGTGGCGAGATGCCAGGAGGTGGCAGTGAGTGACGTGGGTGATGTCTCGGGCGATCGAATCGAGCTGCGGGGACTGAAGGTCCGCGGCAACCACGGCGTCTTCGATCACGAGAAGCGGGACGGGCAGGACTTCTTCGTCGACGTCACCCTGTGGATGGATCTGGCGCCGGCCGCCGCGTCGGACGACTTGAAGGACACGTTCGACTACGGCGAGCTGGCGCAGCGCGCCGCGGCGATCGTCGGGGGACCGGCGCGGGACCTGATCGAGACGGTGGCCGCGGAGATCGCGGACGACGTGATGCGCGACGCGCGGGTGCGGCGGGTCGAGGTGGTGCTGCACAAGCCGTCGGCGCCGATCCCGTTGACGTTCGGGGACGTCGCGGTGGTCGCGACGCGGTCTCGGGCCGCGGTCGGGGCCGCCCGGTGAGCCGGGCGGTGCTGTCGATCGGTTCCAACATCGGGGACAGCCTCGCGCACCTGCAGAGCGTCGTCGACGGGCTGAGCGAGTGGATCGTCGCGGTGTCGCCGGTCTACGCGACGGCGCCGTGGGGCGGTGTCGACCAGCAGGACTTCCTGAACGCGACGCTGATCGTCGACGATCCCGACACCGACAGCCTGGGGTGGCTGCGGCGCGGGCAGCAGCTCGAGGCCGACGCCGACCGGGTGCGTGAGCAGCGGTGGGGGCCACGCACGCTGGACGTCGACGTCGTGACGTGCGACGACATCCGCAGCGACGATCCGGAGCTGACGCTGCCGCATCCGCGCGCCCACGAGCGGGCCTTCGTGCTGGTGCCGTGGCTCGACGTCGAACCCGACGCGACGCTCCCGGTCGGAGGAGTGGACGAGCGGGTGGACGCGCTGCTCGCGCGCCTCGACGCGGACGAGGTGGCCGGAGTGCGGCGGACGCCGCTGCAGCTGGAGCTACGGTAACTGTGATGAAGCCGACGCGGATCTGGGACTTGTTGTCGCTGGCACTCGTCGCCGCGGTAGCCACCTGGTTGCTGGTCCGTGTTTCGTACGGTTCGCTGCCCCCGATCCCTGTGTACGCCGGGGCGTCGTTGTACCCGGTGGCGCTGATCGAGGCGGTACTGGCGTTCGTGATCCGGGCGCGGGTCCGCGACCACGCGATCGGCCCCGGTCCGCGCCAGCTGCATCCGATCACCGCCGCCCGCGCGGCGGCCCTCGCGAAGGCGTCGGCGCTGGTCGGTGCGGCGAGTGCGGGCGTGTGGGCGGGCTTCCTCGTCTTCCTGTGGCCGCAACGCTCGCGGCTGACGGCGGCGGTCTCGGACAGTCCGGGCGCGATCGTCGGACTGATCGCCGCGATTCTGTTGGTGGTGGCGGCGTTGTGGCTTGAACACTGTTGCCGGACGCCCGACGAGCCGCCGGACCAACCCACCCACTGACCTGTGTAAACGGGCAAATCGGATAGGGTGCCCGGTCGCGTCCGCTGAGTTCCCCCTGGAGTGCCGTTACCCTGATCTGCATGACGGTTCCGGGACGCTCCAAGTCTGTACGCCGCAACCGCCGCAGTGCTAGCCAGATGATCGTGGCCGGGCTCGTGGTGCTGGCCGTTGCTGCTTCGCTGCTCTTGATCTTCAGTGAGAGTGTCCAACTGCTCCGCGTGGGATTGGTGATCGCATTGTGGGCTGCGACGCTGGGCGCCATCGCGATGACGAAGTACCGCCGCGAGTCGGCTCTGGACAAGGCGAAGGTTCGTGACCTGCAGAAGGTGTACGAGCTGCAGCTCGAGCGTGAGATCAGCGCTCGTCGCGAGTACGAACTGGGCGTCGAGGCGCGCGTGCGCGGCGAACTCGGGGCCGAGGCCGAGACCATCAAGGCGTTGCGCGACGAACTCGCCGCGCTGCGCAGGAACCTCGAGGTGCTGTTCGACGGACGCCTCCCGGAGGACCGGGTGGCACTGCGCGCGGAGTCGACGCGGGTCCAGGAACTGGCGGGCAGCTACCAGCCGGCCGCATCCGGCCTGTTCGTTCCGGGGCAGTCCCCCGTCCGCGACCAGTCGCGGCAGCCGGCGCCGCAGGGCCCGGGCTTCGCGAACCCGTACGACGACCCGGTCACGGCGGAGACCACGGTGATTCCGCCGATCGACGTCGAGGCCGTCGACGCCGCGGTGGCCGAGCCGCCTGCGCCCGTCAAGGCGGCGGCGCCCGTGAAGGCACCCGCCCGAGCGGCGACTCTGGCCGCCAAGCCCGCACCGGCAGCCAAGCCCGCTCCCGCAGCCAAACCCGCTCCGGCCGCCAAGCCTGCTCCGGTGAAGGTCGAGGCGCCCGTGGCCGCGGTCGAGTCGACCGCGCAGCCCGAGGATGCGCACACCGACGAGTCCCTTCCGGCGTCGCGTCGCTCGCGCCGACGCGCCGAGGATGCCGAGGACGCCGGGGGTGCGCACTCCAACGGCCTCTCGGTCGCCGAGATCATGGCGAACCTCAAGTCCGCGGATGCGGGCGACGGAGAACCGCGGCGGCGCCGTCGCGCCGAGTAGAACCCGCGACCGTGCAGGTCGCCGGACGTCGAGTGTGGTAGATCACGTCGACGGCCCGTGGCGGCGCGTGTTTGCGCGGCGCTATTCTCTCCGCAGGACGTCTGGTACCCGCCGAGCGGGACTGGAACGAACGAGAGGACGACAGTGACCTCCTTCGGGATCACTAACGGCCCCGCGCCTGCACGATTGACGGTCGGACTCGTCTCGGCGGGACGGGTCGGAACAGCAATCGGTGCCGCGCTCGAGCGGGTCGGACATGTCGTAGTGGCGTGTGCCGCGGTCTCCGACGCATCCATCCACCGCGCCGAGACGCGCCTGCCGGACACCGAGATCCTGCCGGTGCCCGATGTCGCCGCCCGCGCCGAGTTGTTGGTCCTCGCCGTTCCCGACGACGAGCTCGCCGGCCTCATCAAGGGTCTGGCCGCCACCGACGCGGTCCGCCCCGGCACGATCGTCGTCCACACTTCCGGCGCCAACGGCATCGGCATCCTCGAACCGCTCACCGCGCAGGGTGTCGTCCCGCTCGCGATCCATCCCGCGATGACCTTCACCGGTCACGCCGAGGACACCGCCCGGCTGTCCGACGCCTGCTTCGGGATCACCGCCGCCGACGACATCGGCTACGCGATCGGGCAGTCGCTGGTGCTGGAGATCGGTGGCGAGCCGGTGCGGGTCCGCGAGGACGTCCGCCCGCTGTACCACGCGGCGCTGGCGCACGGCAGCAATCACCTGGTGACGCTGGTCGTCGACGCGGTCGAGGCGCTGCGGGTGGCGCTCGAGGGCCAGGAACTGATGGGGCAGGAACTCGTCGGCGACGACCCCAACGGGCTGCCGGAGCGGGTGCTGCGCCCGCTGCTGTCGGCGGCGCTCGACAACGCCCTGCGGCGCGGGCAGTCCGCGCTGACCGGGCCCGTCGCACGCGGCGATGCCGCCGCGGTCGCGAAGCACCTCGACGTGCTCGAGGGCGTGGACCCGCAGCTGGCCGCCGGATATCGGGCGCTGTCGTTGCGGACCGCGCAGCGCACCGGATCGAAGCCGGAACTGATGGAAGTACTCGAGGATCGAGGATGAGCGAGGAATGGGCACTGTGACCGAAGCTTCTGCACTGCAGGGCGGATTCAAGCGCGGCGAACTGACCGTGCACCACGACCCCGCGCTCCTGACGCGGGTGTCGAAGGCGCTGCGCGGTGTCGGCCGCCAGGTCGCGCTGGTGCCCACGATGGGTGCCCTGCACGCCGGTCACATCGAGCTGGTGCGGCAGGCGAAGCTGACCGGCGCGGTCGTGATCGTGTCGATCTTCGTCAATCCGCTGCAGTTCGGTGCGGGCGAGGATCTCGACGCCTACCCGCGCACGCTCGATACGGACCTGGAGATGCTGCGCGCCGAGGGCGTCGAGCTGGTGTTCGCACCGACCCCCGCGGCGATGTACCCGGAGGGGCCGCGCACCACGGTGCAGCCCGGCCCGCTCGGTGCTGAGCTCGAGGGCGGTAGCCGGCCGACGCACTTCGCCGGCATGCTCACCGTCGTGGCGAAGCTGCTGCAGATCGCCGCCCCCAACGCCGCGTTCTTCGGTGAGAAGGACTACCAGCAGCTCGCGCTCATCCGGCAGATGGTGCGCGACCTCAACTTCGACGTGCGGATCGTCGGCGTGCCGACCGTCCGCGAGCAAGACGGCCTGGCGCTGTCCTCCCGGAACCGTTACCTCGACCCGGAGCAGCGGGAGCTGGCCACCACGCTGTCGGCGGCGCTCGTCGCCGGCGCCCACGCCGCGGCCGGTGGCGCGGACGCGATCCTCGCGACCGCCCGCGAGGTGCTCGCCGCCGTGCCCGCGATCGAGGTGGACTACCTCGAGGTCCGCGGGGTGGATCTCGGCCCGGCACCCGAGCGGGGTGACGGCCGGCTTCTCGTCGCGGCCCGCATCGGCACCACCCGACTGATCGACAACGTCGGCGTCGCGGTCGGTACCGGCTTCCTCGAACGCGACACCCAGGCAAGCGATCCCGCCGTCGCAGACATCTACTGACCTCTTGTCCCACCGAAAACCGAAGGGCCGAACATGCTGCGCACCATGATGAAGTCGAAGATCCACCGGGCCACGGTCACCCACGCCGACCTGCACTACGTGGGATCGGTGACCGTCGACCAGGATCTGATGGAGGCGGCCGACCTGCTCGAGGGTGAGCAGGTGACCATCGTCGACATCGACAACGGCGCCCGCCTCGAGACGTACGTGATCACCGGTGAGCGTGGCTCGGGTGTCATCGGGATCAACGGCGCCGCAGCACATCTGGTCAATCCCGGCGACCTGGTGATCCTCATCGCCTACGGCGTGATGAACGAGCAGGAGATCCGCGAGTACGCGCCGCGCGTCGTGTTCGTCGACGGCGACAACAAGCCGGTCGAGCTCGGCTCGGATCCGGCGCATGCGCCCGAGGGTTCCGGCCTGATCACGCCGCGGATGCTCTCCAGCCTGGTGTAGGGCCGTGCTGCTCACCGTCGACGTCCGGAACACCAACATCGTTCTCGGACTCTTCACAGGCACCGGTTCGCACTCGAAGCTGGTGCAGGACTGGCGGATGCGGACCGACCCGCGGATGACCGCCGACGAGTTGGCGCTCAAGTTCCGCGGACTCCTCGGTGTCCACGTCGAGCAGATCACCGGTGTCTCGGCGCTGTCGACGGTCCCGTCGGTGCTGCGTGAGATCCGCCTGATGCTCACCCGCTACTGGGGGCACGTCCCGCACGTCGTGGTGGAGCCCGGCGTGCGCACCGGGGTGCCCCTTCTGGTCGACAACCCCAAGGAAGTGGGCGCCGACCGCATCGTCAACAGTCTTGCGGCGCATCACTTCTACGACGGTGCATGCATCGTCGTGGACTTCGGCACCTCGACGTGTGTCGACGTCGTGTCCGCGAAGGGGGAATTCCTCGGCGGCGCAATCGCTCCCGGTCTGGAGATCTCCACCGACGCGCTGGCGTCGCAGTCGGCCGCGCTCCGCAAGGTCGAACTGGTGCGGCCGCGGTCGGTGGTCGGCAAGAACACCGTCGAGTGCATGCAGTCCGGCGCGGTGTACGGGTTCGCCGGCCTCGTCGACGGGTTGGTGCGACGAGTTCGCCAGGAGCTCACGGCATTCGGTGGTGCGGACGTCGCGGTGATCGCCACGGGCGACAGCGCGCCGCTGATCATGCCGGAGTGCGAGACCGTCGAGCACCACGAACCGGAGCTCACGCTCGAGGGTCTGAGGTTGGTGTACGAGCGCAATCTGGCCCGTCGCGGAGCGCGTCGCACCGAGATCTGAGACCGGCGTCACGGCGGCGGCGGGCCTTCGTGGGGTTCCGTCCGCGCCGATGTTGTGTCACACTGGTCGACATGTTCCGTTGCATGAGCGCCCAGGAGTGTTGTCGAGGCTGAACGCCGCCTCGACCAATTTCACTTTCCTGGAGCTTTGCTCATGCTTTCTGCATATTCTCTTGACGTTTCTACGTCCCCGTCCGACCTCGGCTCGCTGCCGACCCGGCTGCGCCCCGCCGACCTGCTGCGTCTCACCGACCAGGCCGCCGCGGAGGTCCTCGAGGGCCGCCACGACCACCTGCTGCCGTCGGCCTTCCCGACCGGCGAGCGTTGGTCCACCCGACTCCACTCCGACGACGACGTCGACCTCTGGCTGATCAGCTGGGTCCCGGACCGATCGACCGAATTGCACGACCACGCAGGGTCTTTGGGCGCTCTGACGGTGCTCAGTGGCACCCTGGCGGAGTACCGCTGGACCGGCGGCGAGCTCCGTCGTCGGACCCTCGAGGCCGGCGACCAGGCCGCCTTCCCGCTCGGGTGGGTGCACGACGTGATGCGCGCGCCCGGACCCGTCACCGACACCACCGAACCCACTCTGAGCGTGCACGCGTACTCGCCGCCGCTCACCGCAATGTCCTTCTACGAGGTCACCGGGCAGGGCGCGTTGCGCCGGACCCGCACCGAGCTGACCGATCTGCCCGAAGGGGGCCACAAGTGACCATCGACGAAATGCTCGACGACGCCCGCTCCCGGATCGACCGCATGTACGTGTTCGAGATCGCCGAGGCCGTCCGCCGGGGCGCGATCTTCGTGGACATCCGCCCGCAGGCCCAGCGCGCGCTCGAGGGCACGCTGCCCGGGGCGCTCGCGATCGAGCGCAACGTCCTCGAGTGGCGGCTCGACCCCACGAGCAGTGCGCACCTGGCGCTGGCCGTCGACCACGAGGTCGAGTGGGTGATCGTGTGCTCCGAGGGCTACACGTCGAGCCTCGCGGCGGCGTCGCTGCGGCAGCTGGGTCTGAACAAGGTCACCGACCTGGTCGGCGGGTACAAGGCGATCAAGGCGGCCGGCCTGCTCGGCGCCCTGATCGGGCAGACGCACTGCGTCCGCGAGCTCGCGACGGTCTCCGCGCACTGACCGCGCCCGCGGTGGTCGAATGTCGCATCGGTTCAGTTCGATTGAACGCGTGTGACATTCGGTCGATGCGGGGGCGCGCCGCCGGGGCGGCCGGCCCGCGGACCGAACCGTCCGGACGCTCCGGACGGGCGTCCGTCCCGTCCCGCTCCGGCATCCCGTGCGGCGGCCGCGGGCGTCGCCGTGCTACCGGCGCCACGCTCGGCTGATGGCGCCCTATAGTCTTGTACCCCGTGAGTGAAGCACCAGCCCAGCCCGTCGACGACACCCCCGAGCAGCTCCGGATCCGCCGCGAGAAGCGGGAGCGTCTGCTTGCGCAGGGTCAGGAGCCGTACCCGGTGTCGGTTCCGCGCACTCATTCGCTGGCGGAGATCCGCGCCAAGTACCCCGACCTGGAGCCGGACGCGAGCACCGGCGACACCGTCGGCGTGGTCGGCCGCGTCATCTTCGTGCGCAACACCGGCAAGCTGTGCTTCGCGACGCTGCAGGAGGGCGACGGCACGCAGCTGCAGGCGATGCTCAGCCTCGCGAACGTCGGCGAGGACGCCCTGGCGGCGTGGAAGTCCGACGTCGACCTGGGCGACTTCGTCTTCGTGCACGGCGAGGTGATCAGCTCGCGTCGTGGGGAACTGAGTGTCATGGCCGACGCGTGGCAGATGGCGGCGAAGGCGCTGCGTCCGCTGCCCGTCGCGCACAAGGAGATGAGCGAGGAGTCCCGCGTGCGGCAGCGCTACGCGGACCTCATCATCCGCCCGGAGGCCCGCGAGATGGCCCGCAAGCGCGTCGCGGTGGTGCGCGAGCTGCGCAACGCGCTCGAGCGCCGCGGCTTCCTCGAGGTGGAGACCCCGATGCTGCAGACGCTGCACGGCGGTGCGGCCGCTCGTCCGTTCGTGACGCACTCGAACGCCCTCGACATCGACCTGTTCCTGCGGATCGCGCCGGAGCTGTTCCTCAAGCGCTGCGTGGTCGGTGGGATCGAGAAGGTCTTCGAGATCAACCGCAATTTCCGGAACGAGGGCGTGGACTCGACGCATTCGCCGGAGTTCGCGATGCTCGAGACGTACGAGGCGTACGGCACCTACGACGATTCCGCGAAGATGATCCGCGAACTCGTCCAGGAGGTCGCGCAGGGTGCGTTCGGCACCCAGGTGGTCACCCTCGCCGACGGCTCCGAGTACGACCTGAGCGGCGAGTGGAAGACGATGGACATGTACCCGTCGTTGTCCGAGGCCATCGGCATCGAGGTCACGCCGGACACATCGGTCGAGGAGTTGCTGGCGCTGGCCGCCAAGGTCGGGCTCGAGGTCCCGAAGGACAAGGGCTACGGCCACGGCAAGCTCGTCGAGGAGCTGTGGGAGCACCAGTGCGGTGATCAGCTGTACGCGCCCACCTTCGTCCGGAACTTCCCGGTCGAGACGTCGCCGCTGACACGTCAGCACCGGAGTCTGCCGGGCGTGACGGAGAAGTGGGATCTCTACGTTCGCGGATTCGAACTCGCGACGGGATATTCCGAGTTGGTCGATCCGATCATCCAGCGTGAGCGCTTTGTGGATCAGGCGCGGCTCGCGTCCGCGGGTGACGACGAGGCCATGGTTCTCGACGAAGAGTTCCTGGCCGCGATGGAACAGGGCATGCCCCCGACCACTGGCACCGGAATGGGAATCGATCGTCTCCTCATGGCGCTCACAGGATTGGGAATCCGGGAAACCATCTTGTTCCCAATTGTCCGACCCTCGCGCTGACCGGGTGCTTTCAATTCTCTATTGACGAGTCTTCGAAATCGGTGATTCGGGGGTACTATTGCTTTCGAGTTACCGGCTGGGGCGCATCGCGTCCGGGCAACGACGCGTCATTCGGAAGGAATTGACCCCATGGCAAAGAAGGTCACTGTAACGCTGATCGACGACGTCGATCAGGATGCCACCGCCGATGAAACGGTCGAGTTCGGACTCGATGGGGTTCTGTACGAGATCGATCTGTCATCCGACAATGCCGCAAAGCTGCGCGAGCAGCTCGACGTGTGGGTTTCCCATGCTCGCAAGGTGACGAATCGTCGTCGCGGCGGTAAGGCTGCCTCGGGTACCTCGGCATCGTCGGCGCGCGCATCGGTGGATCGCGAGCAGAGCGCAGCGATTCGCGAATGGGCTCGTCGCAATGGCTTCACAGTGTCCTCCCGTGGTCGCATCTCCGCGGAAATCACCGAGGCGTACAACAAGGCTCACTGATTGCGATCGGAGCACGTCTTCCGGCGATTCGGATCCGGGCGTAAAGATCGGCTGCTAGGGTCCGCGATGTGCAGCTGAGGCGATTCATTACGGGCGCGGTGCTCTCGGTATTGTCGCTGGCTTGTATGGCCGGTCCGGCAGCGGCGCAGGAGACCCACCCGGTGTCCTACAACTTCCTGGCGGGAATCCCGTTGGAATTGGGCAATCCGGGCGGGTCCGCCCCGGGATCGAACGACTGGTCGTGTAAACCTTCCGTGCGGCACCCGAATCCTGTTGTGTTGGTTCACGGAACCGGCGGCAACCGGCAGGACAATTGGGGTACGTACGCGCCACTCCTCGCGAACGAGGGCTATTGCGTCTTCGCGCTCACCTATGGGGCATTCGATGATCTGCCGTGGCCCATTTCGGCAATCGGCGGAATGAAGCCCATCGAGCAGAGTGCTCGGCAGTTGAGCGATTTCGTCGACCGGGTACTGCAGTCGACGGGCGCGCGGAAGGTCGATCTGGTCGGGCATTCGCAGGGCACGTTGATGCCGACGTATTACGTCAAGCGTCTCGGCGGAGCCGACAAGGTCGACAAGTACGTGTCGCTCGCGCCGTTGTGGGGCGGCACCGACGCCTTCGCTGCCGCGCAGATGGTCGGCGCGGTTCGGTCGGCCGGCGCTGGAGCGCTCGTCGACGACAGCATCGGGGCACTGTGTGCGGCGTGCACGCAGATGGTGGCGGGCTCCGATTTCCTGAAGGCGCTGCAGTCCGACGGCATCTACGCGCCGCAGGTGACCTACACCAACATCATGACCCGGTACGACGAACTGGTCGTGCCCTACACGAGCGGGTTCCTCGTGGCGCCCAACGCGACCAACGTCGTCGTGCAGGACGGGTGCGCCGCGAACTACGGTGAGCATGCGGCGATCGCGGCGGAACCGGTGGCCGCGGCGTATGTGCTGGGCGCGCTGGATCCCGGTCGTCAGCGACCGGTGCCGTGCCAGTTCGTCGCACCGATCACGGGAGGCTGACGCTCCACGGGCCTCCTCGCGAACCCTCAGAAACGCATTAATTTGCGTGGGTAAGGTTCCGCTCCGGCGATCCGGCCGGAGGAAGGAGTTTGCGCGTGCGAGCGGTTCCGCAGGCGGGGACGGGGGACGCTGTCGGGTCACGCGTGCCCACGACGACGCGGAACCGGTGGTGGCCGCTGACGGGCCGGCAGGTGCTGGTGGTGGCCGCGGCCCTCGTCGCCGCGCAACTCGTGGTGCGGGGCGCGGTCGCGTTCGCGGGCGACTTCTACTGGGACGATCTGATCCTCGTCAGCCGATCGGGGCAGTTCCCGGCGCCGTCCGGCGAGTTTTTGTTCTACGACCACGACGGTCACTTCATGCCTGCGGCGTTCCTGGTCGCATGGATCTCGACGGCGGTGGCGCCGCTGAACTGGACGGTGCCGGCGCTGACGCTGGTCGCGCTGCAGGCGCTCGCGTCGTTCGCGGTGCTGCGGGTGCTCCGCCTACTGCTGGGCACCCGGGCTGCGGTGCTGCTGCCGCTGACGTTCTACCTGTTCTCGCCGCTGACGTTGCCGTCGTTCGCGTGGTGGGCCGCCGGCCTGAACTCGCTGCCGATGCAGATCGGCCTGGCATGGGTGGCGGGTGACGCGATCCGGCTGTGCCGCACCGGACGGCTCCGCTTCGCGGTGTCCGGGGCTGTGGTGGCGGCGCTGTCGCTGGCGTTCTTCGAGAAGTCGGCGCTGGTGCCCTTCGTCGCGTTCGCGGTGGTGGCGTTGATGTACCGGGTCGACGGCATCGAACGTCCGGTCCGTGCGGCGCTGGTGCGGGGACGGGCGTTGTGGATTCCGCTCGCGGTGGTGCTGGCCGGGTGGGCGGCGGCGTACATGCACTTCACCGAGTCCCGGCTGGTGGTGCCGTCGGCGACGCAAACCGTCGGGCTGGCGCATCACAGCACCTCGCTCGGTCTGGTGCCGAGCCTGCTCGGCGGGCCGTGGGCGTGGGATCGGTGGCCGCCGAGCCCGCCGTGGGCGACGCCGCCGACGGTGGCGGTGGTGCTGGGCTGGGGCGCCGTGGCGGCGGCGCTGGCCTGGTCGCTGCGGTACCGGCAGCGCACCGCGGGCATCTGGGCGTCGATGGTCGTCTACGTCGCGGTGTCCGAGGCGGCGATGGTCCTCACCCGGTCGGGGCCCGATACCGCGTACGAACTCGCGCAGACCCTTCGCTACGTCGCCGACAGCGCGGTCGTCGTCACGATCGGGTGGGCGCTGATCGTGCGCGCGCCCCGACGACCCGGGCTGCGCTCGTTGCCGCGGCTCCGCCCGGTACTGGTCATCGGGTTGGTGGCGCTGTTCGTCGCGAGCAGCCTGTGGTCGACGGTGACGTTCGCGGCGCGATGGCGCGACAACCCGACGGTCGACTACCTCGCGAACGGGAGGGCGGCGCTGGCCGCGAACCGGGCCACCCCGCTCCTGGATCAGCCGGTGTCGATCTACGTGCTGCTGCCGGTCGCGTACCCGCACAACACGACCAGTCACATCTTCGGGCCGCTGCGGGAGCGTCCCGAGTTCGCGCGGTCGACGAACTATCTGCAGCTGTTCGACGACTCCGGACAGCTGATTCCCGCCGCCGTCACGACCGCCCGCAAGATCGGGCAGGGACCGGTGCCCGGGTGCGGCTACCGCGTCGAGGGGGCGCCGGTCGAACTGCCGCTCGACGGGCCCCTCATCGACTGGGAGTGGACGGTGCAACTCAACTACTTCGCGAGCGGCGACGGCACCGTCGAAATGGGGCTGAACCGCAGCGACGACACCGTGACCGTGCCCGTCGAGGCCGGGCTCAATCAGGTGTTCGTGCGCATGTTCGGCGCGGGTGACGCGCTGCGGGTGCAGACTGTGACACCCGGTCTCGCGCTGTGCGTGGGTGCCGGTCCGGTCGGCTCCGTCGCGCCGGCGCCGGAGGCGGGGTCGTGAGCGCGTCGGGCTACGTCCGGCCGCTGACCGGGCTGCGGGCGATCGCGGCGCTGCTGGTGGTCGGCGCGCACGCCGCGTTCTGGACGGGGCGGTACACGCCTGATGTCGCCGGTGGCGCGTTCTCCCGGCTCGAGATCGGTGTCGCGCTGTTCTTCGTGCTGTCCGGGTTCCTGCTGTTCCGGCCGTGGCTGCGGGCCGCGTCAGGAGCCGCGGAGTTGCCGTCGACCACCGCCTACCTGTGGCATCGCGCGCGACGGATACTGCCGGCCTACTGGATCACCGTCGTCGCGACGTACGCGATCTACCTGTTCCGGGACGACGCGGGGGAGACGGGACTCGGTTGGTCGGGCTTCGCGCGGAACATGACACTGACCCAGATCTACGGGCCCGGGCACCTGCACACCGGGCTCACGCAGATGTGGAGTCTCGCCGTGGAGGCCACCTTCTATCTGCTGCTGCCGGTGCTCGGCTGGTTCCTGGTGGTGGTGGTCTGCCGACGGGCGTGGCATCCGGGGCGATTGGCGGTAGCGCTGGTCGGGGTCGCCGCGATCACGCCGCTGTGGACGTGGATCACCCACAACACCGACATCTCGTTCACAGCCCGGCTGTGGTTGCCGGGTTTCATCGCGTGGTTCGCCGGCGGCATGTTGCTGGCGCTGGCGTCGGTGACGGTGAAGCGCTGCAATCCGTACGGAATGGGACTACTCGCGCTCTACTTCCTGCTGCTGGCGTGCACGCCGCTGGCCGGGGAGGCGACGATCGTCCCCATCGACGCCACGCAGGCCATCACCAAGTCCATACTCTTCCTGCTGTTCGCGACCACGTTGATGGCGCCGCTCGTCGTCGGTGACCGGCCCGGGCCACTCGGCCGGCTGTGCGCGTCGGCGCCGATGGTGTGGCTGGGGGAGATCTCCTACGAGATCTTCCTGGTACATCTCGTGGTGATGGAGTTCGTCGTCGACATGCTCGGCTATCAGACGTTCCAGGGTTCGACGGTCGGCGTCTTCGTCGTCACCGTCGCGTTCACCGTCCCGATCGCGTGGGCACTGCACCGGACGCTGCTGCGGTTCGTGCCGAGCGGCCCGCGGCCCGAGCGACGGCCGATGGCGGTATCCCGGCGGGACAGCCCCGACGTCGACGACACAGACACGCGTACCCCCACCCCGGTCGACTGACGGCTGCCGGCCGACGAAACTCGCCTCCGGTGTCACGTTTGCCCCGCGGTCGGTGTCTTCATGCCGAGAGCACCAATCGGAGGAGGAACCATGACCAGCAATACCCGGATCCCGAAGGCCGAACTGACCGGTGTCTACGGCGCGGTGGTCAAGCGGATGTCCCGCAAGATGCTCGGTGACGTGGCCGAACCGGTCGAGGTGACGTGGCACAACCGGAAGGTGCTGAATTTCAGCTTCACCGTCGGGCGCAAGGCGCAGAAGTGGGACCGGTGTGACGAGAACCTGAAGTCGTTCGCCCACATGGCGGTGGCCAGCCTGGTCGGCTGCAGCTTCTGCCTCGACTTCGGCTACTTCCACGCGCACAACGAGGGACTCGACCTGGCCAAGGCCCGGGAGGTGCCGCGGTGGCGCGAGTCGGACGTGTTCACACCGCTCGAGCGCGATGTCATGGAGTACGCCGAGGCGATGACCGTGACCCCGCCGACGGTGACCGACGAGCTGTCGGGGCGGCTGCTCGACGCGCTGGGCCCGGCCGCGTTGGTGGAGTTGACCGCGTTCGTCGCGGTGGCGAACCTGATGACCCGCACCAATACCGCGTTCGGCATCGAATCGCAGGGCTTCGCGGCGTCGTGTGGGCTCGCGCCGCTCGCCGTACCCTCGACGACATGACCGGCGACCCGTTCGTCGTTCACCGCAGCCTGCTCTTCACCGTCGCCTACGAGATGCTCGGTTCCGCCGCCGACGCGGAGGACGTGGTGCAGGAGACCTGGCTGCGGTGGGCCGACGTCGACCAGGCCGAGGTGCACAACCCGCGCGCCTACCTGCTCCGGGTCGTCACCCGGCAGGCGTTGAACCGGCTCCGAGCCGAGTCCCGCCGCCGGGAGGAATACGTCGGGGAGTGGCTGCCCGAGCCCCTGCTGACGGCCCCCGACGTGGCCGACGACGTGGAGCTCGCGGAGAACGTGTCGATCGCGATGCTCACCGTGCTGGAGACCCTCGGTCCGGTCGAGCGAGCGGTGTTCGTGCTGCACGAGGTGTTCGAGGCGCCGTACCACGAGATCGCCGAGGTGGTGGGCAAGACCCCGGCCGCGGTCCGGCAGATCGCGCACCGTGCGCGTGAACACGTCGGCGCGCGGCGGCCGCGGATGCGTGTCGACCGCGACGAGCAGCAGGCGGCGGTCGAGAAGTTCCTGGCCGCCGTGTCCACCGGTGACGTGCAGGCACTCGTGGAGGTGCTCGCCCCGGACGTGGTGGTGATCGCCGACGGCGGCGGCATCGCGACCGCTGCGCGCAAGCCCATCGTCGGGGCCGAGCGGGTCGCGGCGTTCCTGTCCCGTGCCGCGAGGCTCCCGGACTTCGTGACGACCTCGACGTGGCTCAACGGCATGCCCGGAATTCGGATCGACGTCGGTGGCGAGGCCACCGCGGTGAGTCTGGCGGTCGAGGACGGCCGGATCGTCCGCATCTACGCGATCCGCAACCCCCACAAGCTGGGATCGTTGGACACGGTGGCCGAACTGCGGCGCTGACGAAACCGCCACGGAGCCCCGCTCCAGGGCCGGTTCGCGGCGCCACCGGCGGGGAATGTTCGCTCCAGGCGTACAGCGCGCGGGAAACGATTCCGCGACCTGCGGCGTTGAGAACTTTATGCAGGTCGGCTCCGCGTGTTTGACGGGTGGAGAAGCGGCAGTCGGAAAGGCAGCCCACTAGAGTGTGAAGTGGGGTCGTGGAACCTTCGGTTCCGGAGGCCGTCAGCCTGTTGTACCGGAGCGAGACGCGGCGGAAAGGCGCGAGGCAGCGTGACATGCGGGGCCTTGGACCTGGACCGCCGGAAAATGTGAGGGAGAGCGATGTTCGAGAGGTTCACCGATCGCGCGCGGCGCGTCGTCGTCCTGGCTCAAGAAGAAGCCAGGATGCTCAACCACAACTACATCGGCACGGAACACATCCTTCTCGGCCTCATTCACGAGGGCGAGGGTGTGGCGGCGAAGTCGCTGGAGTCCTTGGGCATCTCCCTCGAAGGCGTCCGCAGCCAGGTCGAGGAGATCATCGGCCAGGGCCAGCAGGCCCCGTCCGGCCACATCCCCTTCACGCCGCGTGCCAAGAAGGTCCTCGAGCTGAGCCTGCGTGAGGCGCTGCAGCTCGGACACAACTACATCGGCACCGAGCACATCCTGCTCGGCCTGATCCGCGAGGGCGAGGGTGTCGCGGCTCAGGTGCTCGTCAAGCTGGGCGCCGACCTCAACCGTGTCCGTCAGCAGGTCATCCAGCTGCTGTCGGGCTACCAGGGCAAGGAGCCGGCCGAGTCCGGCGGCAGCCGTGGCGAGGCGGGCACCCCGTCGACGTCGCTGGTCCTCGACCAGTTCGGCCGCAACCTCACCCAGGCTGCTCTGGAAGGCAAGCTCGACCCGGTCATCGGCCGCTCGAAGGAAATCGAGCGCGTCATGCAGGTCCTGAGCCGCCGCACCAAGAACAACCCTGTCCTGATCGGCGAGCCGGGTGTCGGCAAGACCGCCGTCGTCGAGGGTCTCGCGCAGGCCATCGTCAACGGCGAGGTGCCCGAGACGCTCAAGGACAAGCAGCTGTACACGCTGGACCTGGGCTCCCTGGTCGCCGGTAGCCGTTACCGCGGTGACTTCGAGGAACGCCTGAAGAAGGTCCTCAAGGAGATCAACACCCGCGGCGACATCATCCTGTTCATCGACGAGCTGCACACGCTGGTCGGTGCGGGAGCGGCCGAGGGCGCGATCGACGCCGCCTCGATCCTGAAGCCGAAGCTGGCCCGCGGCGAGCTGCAGACCATCGGTGCCACCACCCTCGACGAGTACCGCAAGTACATCGAGAAGGACGCCGCCCTCGAGCGCCGGTTCCAGCCGGTGCAGGTCGGCGAGCCGACGGTCGAGCACACCATCGAGATCCTCAAGGGTCTGCGTGACCGCTACGAGGCCCACCACCGCGTCTCGATCACGGACAGCGCGCTGGTGGCGGCAGCCACCCTGGCCGACCGCTACATCAACGACCGCTTCCTGCCGGACAAGGCCATCGACCTCATCGACGAGGCCGGCGCCCGGATGCGCATCCGCCGGATGACCGCGCCGCCGGACCTGCGCGAGTTCGACGACAAGATCGCCGACGCCCGCCGCGAGAAGGAGTCCGCGATCGACGCGCAGGACTTCGAGAAGGCCGCGAACCTGCGCGACAAGGAGAAGCAGCTCGTCGCGCAGCGCGCCGAGCGCGAGAAGCAGTGGCGTTCCGGTGACCTGGACGTCATCGCCGAGGTCGACGACGAGCAGATCGCCGAGGTGCTGGGCAACTGGACCGGCATCCCGGTCTTCAAGCTCACCGAGGAGGAGACCACGCGTCTGCTCCGCATGGAGGAGGAGCTGCACAAGCGGATCATCGGCCAGGAGGACGCCGTCAAGGCGGTCTCGAAGGCGATCCGCCGCACCCGCGCCGGCCTGAAGGACCCGAAGCGTCCGTCCGGCTCGTTCATCTTCGCCGGCCCGTCCGGTGTGGGTAAGACCGAGCTGTCCAAGGCGCTCGCGAACTTCCTGTTCGGCGAGGACGACGCGCTCATCCAGATCGACATGGGCGAATTCCACGACCGGTTCACCGCGTCGCGCCTGTTCGGTGCCCCTCCGGGCTACGTCGGCTACGAAGAGGGCGGCCAGCTCACCGAGAAGGTGCGCCGCAAGCCGTTCTCGGTGGTCCTGTTCGACGAGATCGAGAAGGCACACCAGGAGATCTACAACACCCTCCTGCAGGTCCTCGAGGACGGCCGCCTGACCGACGGCCAGGGTCGCACGGTCGACTTCAAGAACACCGTGCTGATCTTCACCTCGAACCTGGGTACCTCGGACATCTCGAAGGCCGTGGGTCTGGGCTTCTCGGCCGGAACGGGCAGCGAGTCGAACTACGAGCGTATGAAGCTCAAGGTCCACGACGAGCTGAAGAAGCACTTCCGCCCCGAGTTCCTCAACCGTATCGACGACATCATCGTCTTCCACCAGCTGACTCAGACCGAGATCATCCAGATGGTGGACCTGATGATCAGCCGCGTCGAGACGCAGCTGAAGAACAAGGACATGGACATCGAGCTGACCGAGCAGGCCAAGTCGCTGCTCGCGAAGCGCGGCTTCGATCCGGTCCTGGGTGCGCGGCCGCTGCGTCGCACCATCCAGCGCGAGATCGAGGACCAGCTGTCGGAGAAGATCCTCTTCAACGAGCTGACCCCGGGCCAGATCGTCCTGGTGGACGTCGAGGGCTGGGACGGCGAGGGCGCCGGCGAGAACGCGAAGTTCACGTTCCGCGGCACCCCGAAGCCGGTCACGGTTCCGGATTCGCCCGCCGAGGCGCTCGCGAGCACGGCCGGCGAGGGGTCGGGCCCCACCGAGCCCGGATCCGCCGAGTAGTCATAACCGACGCGACGACGCCCCGCACGCAACCGCGTGCGGGGCGTCGTCGTGTGTCAGGCGGAAACCGTCGGCCGGCCGATGCCGCTCCGGCCGGACCAGTTGGCCAGGCGTTCGGTGGGTCCCGCTCCCGCGGCCGCCTCGACCACCGGGCCGAACGGGATCGGCCCACCGCGCGGGGCCGCGGGGATCGCCCGCTCGGCCACCGCGAGCGCGGTTGCCGCCAACGCCGGGTCGGCCTCGGCGGGCTGTCCGGTCGCCACGGCGAGATCCCAGCCGTGCACCAGGGTTTCGTTCAGGTAGGCGAACACCGCGGCGCGGCCAGGTACCCGACCCCAGGGCGCGGTGACGACCGTGTCGAGCAGGGAGTCGTTCGCCCACACCGCCCGCATCGCGTCGATCGCCCGGTCGTACGCGTGCGGCCAATCGGCGACACCGGTGATGACGAGCGGGACGGTGTGCGGGTCGTTGCCCTCGCCGATGACGCGCGCCCGCTCGACGGTGGCGACCAGGTGGCCCATCAGGGTCGCGACGTCGAACTCGTCGCACGGCGTCGGATCCGTCAGCTGCTCCGGTCGTACCTCGGCCATCAAGGCCGTCACCCAGGTCAGGGCTTCGCGGTACAGAGGGCGGGGGTCGGTGATGTCGGTCATCAGTGGGCCTTTCGATCGAGTGCACGTGTGTGGACGGCGCCCACTCTCGTCCCCAATCACGACATCTCCTGTCATGTATTGCTGGGAAGATGGGGTGATGCGCGCCGACCGTCTGCTGTCATTGGTCCTGCTGCTGCGGAACCGGGGACGGATGTCCGCTGCCGCCCTGGCGCGGGAGCTCGAGGTGTCCACACGCACCGTGCTGCGGGACGTCGAGGCGCTGTCGGCGGCCGGGATCCCCGTCTATGCGGAACGCGGCCGGGACGGCGGGTTCGCCCTGCTGCCGGGGTTCACCACCGATCTCACCGGTCTGACGGTGGCGGAGGCGAAGGCGCTGCTCGCGGCCGGCGCCGCTGCCACTCCCGCCGCGCTGGGCATGGCGCCCGCGTTCGCGTCGGCAATGCGGAAGGTGCTGGCCGCCATGCCCGACGCGCATCGCACGGCCGCCTCCCGGGTCGCCGAACGGGTGCTCGTGCGGCAGGGCGGTTGGTTCACCGATCCGGTGCGCGACGAGCACCTCGGCCTGATCCAGCAGGTGGTGTTCGCCGGCCGCCGACTACGACTCCTGTATGCCGCTCGGGAGGGCGAAGCACGTTGGCGCACTGTCGATCCGATCGGCCTGGTCAACGCCGGTGGGCGGTGGTACCTGGTGGCGACTCACCGTGGCTCGGAGCGCACGTACCGGCTCTCGCGGGTGCAGGATGCCCGAGAGCTCGACGAGCCGGCGCGGCGTGACCCCACCGTCGACCTGGCCGGGATCTGGGATCGGCGGCGGTCCGGGTTCCGCGCGTTGCACGAGTCGGTAGTGGCCACCGTCCGGGTGCGGGAGGAGCGGCGCGAGGACCTCCTCGGCTCGGTGCTCGCCACAGCCGCGGAATCTAGGGCGGACGGGTGGAGCACCCTCGACGTCGAGTTCGGCGACGCCGCACACGCGGGAAGCGTGCTGTGGATGCTCGGCGACGATGCCGAACTACTCGGGCCGGAGAAGCTGCGCGAATGGATCCGGCTCCGGGCATCGGGCATGGCCGAGCGCCACCGGTCCAGCCGTCCGGCACCGGCAGCGGGTTGACCCGCTCGGGCGCCGGGGCCGGGCTACCTGGTCGTCACCGCGATGTGGGCGGCGCGGCGCGTGCGGTCCGGCCCGAACAATGCCGTCTCCTGTCGGGCCCAGCGGTCCCAGTGCGGCCGGAACATGTCGCCGTCGCGCTGCAGGGCGCGTCGCATCCGCTCGGCGGGTGCGGCGTCGACGAACACGCGCACCGCGTAGTGCCCGCGCGCGGCGCCGCAGGTCGATCCGGCGCCCTCGACGATCAGGTAGCGGTGACGGCGGACCGCGCGCCACTCCGCGTAGGCGCCGCGATGCCAGTCGTAGCGCCGATAGCGCGGGCCCCGGCCGCGCTCGGCGGGGGAGAGGACATACCGGACGAGGAGCGGCACCGACGCGGCAAGACCGTCCCAGCCGGGGTACAGGTCGTCCATGCGGACGACCGGTGCGTCGTCCAGCGCGGCCGCGACCTGATCGGCCAGCGTCGATTTTCCGCTGCCCGCCGGACCGTCGATGCCGACCAGAACCGGTCCCCGGCCCCGACGTCGACGGCGGTGGGCGATGCGCGCGGCAGTCGCGATCCGGGCTGCCGCCTCGGTCGGTGCCGGGCTGCTCTGATCGTTGGCGGTCACGACCAGCACGCTATGCCGCCGTCGCCCGGTCAGGTGGCGACGGGGTGCCCGCCCCCTGAACCGCGCCGCGTCGGCGCGAGATTGCAGCCGTGCGGTCGGAGGGGTTCAGGAGAGCGGCGTCACCGGGAACGGAAGATCCGAGGATCCGCGGCCGCCGCCGTCGACGTCGACCTCGACCAGTACGGTCTCGATGCCGCTGTCGGCAACGTCCTCGCCGGCCGGGTAGGCCCGGGAGCCGTCGAAGCCGAAGTCGTTGTCGGAGATCAGGATCAGTCGGTTGCCGCGCAGTGCGGCCCCCTCGACCTTGCCGGGCACACCCGCGACACCGGCGAGGTTCGCGAACAGCGTCTTGTCGGCGCTGGTAATCAGCTCGCGGTTGGGATCCAGGTCGACGGCGTAGAAGCGTGCCTCGGTGTCGGTGCGTTCCTCGACGAGGACCCGGGTCTGCGACAGCGGGATCAGTGCCGAGATCTTCAGGTCGCGCCCCCTGGTGCCGGCGGCGAAGGTGGACGGGTCGTCGAACTGGTACCCGAACTCGTGCACGGTGGTCCGGGTGGTGGTGTCGAAGGTGAGCAGTTCGGTAATGATGCGGTCCTTGTCGCCGCTGACCGTGACCGAACTCTGCAGCGCGACGGCGACGGTGTGGCCGTCGGGCAGCAGGGCGATGTCCTCGAAGCCGCGGTTGGTCTTCCGGTCGGCCAGCCCCGCGGGGAGGCTACCGGTCACCGGGTACTCGACACCGGCAGCGGTGTAGTCGTCCTCGAGGCCGGCGGGCACGTGCCGGGCGACGACGCGGCCCTGGGCATCGGCCTCGACGATCGAGGGGCCGTACTCGTCGACCAGCCAAAAATGGCCGTCCGGGGTGCGGACCACGCCTTCGGTGTCGAGCCCGTTGGGGTTCAGCGGGAGCGGCGTGACGGCATCGGCGGCGTACGGCTTTTCGTCCCGAGGAAGGTTGGAGAGGCCGGTGACGGGCGCGCCTGCCTGCGTGGTCAACGGCAGCGTCTCGAGCACGGCGATCCGGTCGCCCTGGACCCGGATCCGGACCAGCGCAGGGGTGAACTCAGGGACGACGAAGGTGCGGCGGTCCGAGCCGTCCACCTTTGCCTCGCCGTTGGGTCCACGATCGGTGACGGTCCAGTACTCGTCGCCGCGGATGTGGAAGAGGCCGCTGCCGATGCCGCCGAGGTCGACGCCCCGGTCGTCGGTGATCTGCCGCTCGATTTCGGACAGCGGCGTGGCGGGCAGCGTCGCGGACGACTTCACTGTCGGGTCCGCAGCCGGCGGCGCGGCAGAAGCGGGAGCGGCGACGACGGTGGCAAGCACAGCGGCGACTGCCGCGGTCGACATGGTTGTGAGGGTGCGCATGAGGGTTGAACGTAGGGTCACGGGGTGACCGGCAGCCGTCGGTGTGGCAAACAGCAGGGTGTGGCGAACGGTGTGGTGGCTCCGGCGCTCGACCATCGGGATCAACGACGGATCACACGGGCCGCGAGCCAACTTCCGGAGTTCGGTCAGGGATGTCGGCCTGTTGGCGAGCGGGATGGACTCCGATGGTGTGAACTGGCCGCATGACGTCCGCAGCGGGCGGGACCGGGACCAGCCCCGCCCGGGCCCCGTTGGTCCTCACGGCCCTGATCCTCGTCGCCTCCGTCGCGAATCTGAATCTGGCGGTGGCCAATGTCGCGTTGCCCGACATCGGTCGTGCGTTCGACGCGAGCCAGACGCAGCTGAACCTGATCGCCGTCGGGTACTCGGTGGGGCTCGCCGGCTCGGTGCTCTACCTCGGCGCGCTCGGGGACCGGTACGGGCGCAAGCTGATGCTCGTGCTCGGCATGGTGTTGTCTCTGCCGGCGTGCATCATCGCCGCATTCGCGCCGACCGTCGAGGTGTTGATCCTCGCGCGCCTGCTCGGCGGTGTGGCGGCCGGAATGGCCTTCCCGACGACCCTCGCGCTGATCACCGCGCTGTGGTCGGGACCGGGCCGGACCAAGGCGATCGCGATGTGGTCCTCGATCGGCGGCGGGATCTCGTCGCTCGGCCCGCTCGTCTCCGGAGCCCTACTGCAGTCGTTCGAGTGGGGCTCGGTGTTTCTGGTGACCGTGCCGCTGGCGCTGGTCGCGTTGGGGTTCGCCGTGTACTTCGTGCCGGGCCACGTCAACGAGTCAACCGATCCCGTAGACCATCTCGGCGGAATCGTGTCGGTGATCCTGGTGGCCGCGCTGGTGCTCGGCATCAACTTCGCTCCCGTCGCCGGCATGCGGGCGACTGCGCTGTCGATGCTGCTGGTCGCGGCGGCCGCGGGCGTGGCGTTCGGAATCCGGCAGCTGCGGGCGGACTTCCCGCTGTTCGACCTCAGGGTGGCCCGCCGGCGAATCTTCTGGGTGGCGGCGGTCGCGGGCATCGTGGTGTTCGGGACACTGATGGGCACGATGTACATCGGTCAGCAGTACATGCAGAACGTGCTCGGATACTCCACGCTGGCAGCAGGTTCCGCCGGTCTGCCCGCGGCGGCCGTCATGGTGGTGGTGGCACCGCAGTCGGCCAAGCTGGTCGAGTCGCATGGCGCGCGGTTCACGCTGTTGCTCGGATACGCGGCGATCGTCCTGGGGCTGCTGGTGGCGTTGCTGCTGTGGAAGGAGGATGCGCAGTACTGGAAGATCGCGCTCGGCTACATGTTCCTCGGCGCCGGTGTCGGATTGGCCGGCACGCCCGCGTCGCACTCGCTGACCGGCTCGGTGCCGGTGTGGCGGGCAGGAATGGCGTCGGGCACCGCCGACCTGCAGCGCGATCTCGGCGGCGCGATCGTCCAGTCGGTACTCGGTGCGCTGCTCACCGCCGGGTACTCGGCCTCGTTCGCCGCCGCGATCGCGGCCAGCCCGGAGGCAGGCGGTGTCGGCGATCAGACCCAGGCCGCCCTGGAGAAGTCCTTCGCGGGTGCCGAGAACGTCGCAGAGCGGTACCCGCAGTACGCGAACGCGATCGAGAATGCCGCCCGCGCGGCGTTCCTCGACGGCGACACCCGCGCGTACGGCGCGGCCATCGCGATCGTCCTGGTCGGTGCGGCGCTCGTCTTCTTCGCCTACCCGCACCGCGACGGGGAACGGGAATTGCTCGCGCGGTATCGGGAAATCGACGAGGCGACCGCACGCGTCGACCACCGGTCCTGAACAGACCGACCGGCACGCCCGGGCCCCAGTTCCGGGCGTGCGGATCCCAGACCGTCGATCGTGGTGGTGGTGGCGACCAGCGCTAGCCTCGCGATTCTCTCCGGAGTCGAGCCTTCCCGAGCTGCCCCACGGGATCTCACGATGGGGGTACTTTGCGGGGAGAGACCGATCGACGAGAGAGGATCTGCAATGCCCACACGCACAGCGCGGACAGCTTGGAACGGAACTCTCGAAAAGGGTTCGGGTCAGGTCGAACTCAGCAGTTCCGAGGTGGGGACATTCGAGGTGTCGTTCCCGAAGCGTGCCGCCGAGGACGCCGGCGGAACCACCAGCCCCGAGGAATTGATCGCGGCGGCACATTCGTCGTGCTACGCGATGCAGTTGTCGGCTCTGATCGGGGAGGCCGGCGGAACCGCGCAGAGCCTCGACGTCCGCGCCGACGTCTCGCTGGGCCCCGACGATCCGGGCTTCAGGCTGACCGGGATCACGCTCACGGTCCGCGCCGAGGTGGACGGCCTGGACGCTGCGGGGTTCGCCCGAGTCGCTCAGGTCGCCAAGGAGACCTGCCCGGTGAGCAAAGCCCTCACCGGCGTCGACATCACGCTCGACGCCGCGCTCGAGTAGCTTGCGTGGCGGACTCCCGAACATATTGGGGGAGTGGTTCTTTCCGATGTCAGTCGCGTTCGAGCCGCGGCCCAACCCTCGGTACCTTCGGTTCTCGAGAATGTTGCAGAAGGTGTAGTCGCTCGGTGTTCCGGTGCCGGTCGGGGACTCGTGCCGACGGTCGGGGCGGCGGTGCGACCGGTGCGGAGTGGCCGACTCCTCGTCGACCGGAACGCACATCCGACGCTACACGGCGGCTTTCCGCGAATCCCCTTCTCGTGTAATTCACACAACTGCGAACGCGCCGGTGGGGTTCGGCAACCCCTCGATGCCGAACCCCGCGGGTACCGCCGCCCCCCGACTGCCCGCTACCGCAGCAGGACCGACTCGCCGCCGGAGAACACGGAATCGTGGACCTCGAGGACCGCGGGAACGGTGCCCGGCGGAACGTCGAAGACGATGGTGGTCTCGACGGAGTTGCCCGGGTTGATCTGTTCGAACGCAACGCCCTGGTCGAGTGTGAGCGTGGCCATGTCGTCCACCGAGTACTGGCGGTCCTGCGCGTCCACGAGTTTCTGCGCCGACGTGGTGAAGCTCTGCTCGCGGTCGCCGATGTTGCGCACAGTCATGCGGACGAGGACGAACTGGCCCTGCGCCTTCTCGGTGAGGTACTCGTTGACGCCGACGCTCGGGACTCCGGCCTCGACGCCGTTCACGACGAACTCGAACTTGCCGTCGCGGACCGGGGTGCCGATCCGGGCGTCCGCGGGGGCCTCCGAGGCACCGGTGGTGGCGGCGCCGGCGGCTCGGGCGGCGTCCGACGGCTTGTCGCCGGAACCGCCGCTGACGGCGGTGATCGCGACGATCGCGGCGATCACGGCGCCGAGCCCGGTGAGGATCTTGTGGCGGGCGAACCAGTTCTTCTGGGCCTGCGCCTGCGCCTGCGGAGGTGCGGGTTGGTGGGGAGTGCTCACGGACAGTTCCTTTCGACGTCGACGACGCGTCCTGAGGTGGGGCCGTGTCGTGCTCTGCCGTAAGCACACCTCGGGCGGCGGCTCGTCGTCTTCCTCCGGAAGTCGGACACCGCTCCTCATTTCGGACGGTCTTCGTCGGTCCGATCGTGCGGACGGGCACCGTCGGCCGACGTTCGGGGGATGTCGAGCTGTCGGCGCTCGTGCGTACGGTTCTGTCCGTGAAATCCGAGACTGCCGGCAGGATCCGGCGCCGTTTCTGGACAGTCGGCGCCGTCACGCTCAGCGCGTTCTGCTCGCTGATGACGGTGGGTCTGGCGTCCAGCTCGGGGAACACGCCGGGCTGGAACCACGGAATCGGGCTCGTCCTCGCCCTGGCGGCGGCGGCAGCGCTGACGCGTCGACACCAGTACCCGTGGCAGGTTCTCGCTATCAGTCTCGCGGCCCCGCTGGTGTTCGAGACGGACGCGACGGCGGCGCTCATCGCGCTGTTCGCGGTCACCCGGGTGGCGCGGGGATTCCAATTGACGGGCGCCGCCGTGGCGGTGTTCGTGGCGTGCGGGGTCTCGCTCACCTATGACGCGTACCGGCTGCGGGAGTACTCGGTTCTCACTATCGGCGCCGAGAAGCCCGAGAACGGGGTGATAGAGCAGTACGTCGTGGCGCTGTGGATCCCGTGGCTCGTCGCGGCAGTCCTGGTGGTGCTGGTGCTGGTGCTCGCGCTGTGGGTGCGCACCCGCGGCCAGTTGGTCGAGGCGGAGCAGAGCCGTGACGCGGCCGCCGAGCAGACGGACGCGATCCGTGACGAGATGATCCGGGCGGAGGAGCGGACCCGGATCGCCCGCGACATGCACGACACACTGGCCGCGAGTCTCAGCCGGATCTCGTTGTTCGCGGGCGCACTGCAGGTCAACGCCGCCGAGTCGCCGGAGAAGGTTGCGAACTCGGCGGCGCAGATCCGGGCGACGGCGCACGAGGCGCTCGACGACCTCAAGGGCATCGTCGGGGTCTTGCGAGGCACGGCCGGGCCGCGGGAACAGGTCGGACACCAGGGGATCGACGCGGTGCCCGCGCTCGTGCAGGCGGCCCGGGCGGCGGGGATGCACTGCACGCTCGGTACCGACCTCGCTCCGGGCGACATCGGGATGTTGGCGGGGCACGTCTGCTACCGGGTGGTGCAGGAGGCACTCACCAATGCGCAGAAGTACGCCAGTGACCAGGTGGTGGCCATCTCGGTGACGGGTGCGCCAGAGACCGGCATCGACATCACGGTTCGGAATCTGTTGAGCACCAAGCCCGCTCAGGTCGGTATCGGATCCCGGACCGGGCTGCGCGGGCTCGCCGAGCAGGCTCGGGACATCGGCGGGAAGCTCGAAGCCGGACGCATCGATTCGGAGTTCGTCGTGAACTGCTGGGTTCCCTGGTCCGGCTGATTTCCCGGATTTGTCGGTGGCGGAGCATATTCTGGCCACACTATGACCGATGCCGGCCCGATTACCGTGTTGATCGTCGACGACGACCCGTTCGTGCGGCGAGGCGTCGCCGACATCTTCCGGGCCGCCCCGGACATCGCGGTCGTCGGTGACGCGAGTGACGGCGACGAGGTCCTGGGCGCCGTCCGGACCTTCCGCCCGCACGTCGTGCTGATGGATCTCAAGATGAAGCGGGTCGGCGGCCTCGAGGCCACACGGATGCTGATGGAGCTGTCGAATCCTCCCAAGGTCGTAGCCATGACGTCGATGGACGTCGACGACCTCGTCGTCAAGTCCGTCGCGGCCGGAGCCCACAGCTTCCTCAGCAAGGATGAGCCCCCGCACACGTTCCATCAGTCGGTCCGCGTGGTCGCGGCCGGAAACACGTTGTTCAGCCCGGAATCGTTGCGCCGCATCGTCGCTGCGGGCGGTGCGATGCGGGAGAACGGCCCGGATCTGGGCCGCCTCACCGACCGCGAGCGAGACGTTCTCGCCGTGCTCGCCGAGGGAGAGTCGAACGCCGACATCGGTAAGCGGTTGTACATGAGCGAGACGACGGTCAAGTCGCACGTGTCGGCGATCCTCGGCAAGCTCGGCGCGCGCAATCGAGTCGAGGCCGCCCTGAGTGCGTTCCGGGCCGGTCTCGTCGTCTGATCGGCGTTGTCGGTCGACCGAGCTGTGCCATACTCCCCGCCAGTGGCGAGGGAGGGAATCCGGTCGTGCGTGGGGGCGGTGATGAACTCGAGGCCGGAGGCGACAACGCGCTGGCGATCGCCTTCGGTGTCCTGGGTGACGAATGGAACCTGTGGATCCTCGGCAAGGCGTTGCAGGGCACGCGGCGGTACCGGGATTGGGTGGGGCGAGGCGAGATCTCGAATTCGGTGCTCACGGGTCGACTCGCCCGACTGGTCGAGGTCGGGCTGCTCGAGAAGGTGGCCTATCCCCGGGAGTCGATGCGGGCCGAGTACCTGCTGACGGACTGCGGGCGGGCGGTGTGGTCGGTCCTGGCCGCGATGTGGTCATGGGAGCGCCGCTGGGCGCCGGACGGCCAGGCCGGCCTGCTGCGGATGCGGCACGCCTCGTGCGGGTCCGAGTTCACGCCGATCATGGCGTGTGCGCGTTGTCGTCACCCGGCCGGTTTCGAGGACGTGGCCACCCGTGTCGGCCCCAGCGGCGGTTCCCGGCGCAGTGTGCCGGCGGCGTCGAGTCGCCGACGGTCCGGTGGGACGCGTCGACCGTCCCAGTTGCCCCACACGATGGAGTTGCTCGGCAACCGGTGGTCCGTCGCCCTGCTGGGTGCCGCGTCGTTCGGCGCGACGCGGTTCGGCGAGTTCCGCGAGTGGACCGGCGCGTCCTCGGCGATCGTGGCGGATCGGCTTCGGCGCTTCACCGACCTCGGGGTGTTGTGCGAGCGTCCGGTCCCGGAGCGCGCGGGTCGGGTCACGTACCACCTCACGGGGAAGGGGCAGGACTTCTTCCCCGTCGTGATGCACATGATCGAGTGGGGCCAGTGGTGGTTCCGCGCGCCGGAAGGCAGCGCCGTACTGGCCCACCACGAGCCGTGCGCGGGATCCTTCTCCCCGCGCCTGGTGTGCAGCGAGTGCGCCGCATTACTGCAGGCCCGGGAGATTTCCATCGAATCCCCGCAATCGCCGTCGGACATCCACGACGACTGGTTGCGGGGACCAGGTCGCGCGGCGGTAACAGTTCGTGGTAGATCTAGTGATCTAGATCACACCGCTAACTGAAGTGACGACGGTCGGGGCGTCGGATCTACTCAACGGAGGGCACATGGGGAGCCTGAAGCTTCACCCTCAGATCCGCGTAGACGAGTACACCGCCTCGGGGGAGTGGACTCGGGAAACGGTTCAGCAACTGTTCGCCGATCGCGTCCGGGAACGGGGATCCCAGCTCGCCGTCGTCGATCCGGTCGACAAGGCCGAGTACGTCGACGGGTTGCCGCGCCGGGTCACCTGGGCGGAACTCGCCGCCGAGGTCGATCGCCTCGCGGCCGTCCTCCTCGAAGCCGGGGTGCGGGCGGGCGACGTCGTCGGCGTCCAGTTGCCGAACACCGTCGAGCAGGTCGTCGTCTTCCTCGCGTCGTGGCGGATCGGTGCAATGGTCTCGCCGTTGCCGGTGCACTCGGTGGACTCCGAGATCGTGGACGTGTGCAACGAAGGGTGCGTCGGCGTCTTCGTCACCGCGGGGCGTGTGGGGTCGAATCCCGTTGCTGCGCGGGTGATGTCGGTGCGATCGCAGATTCCCACGCTGCGGACCGTGCTCAGCTACGGCGTGGGCGTGCCCGACGGCGTCGTGCGCATCGGGCATGCGGTTCCCAACTCGGCGGACGCCGAGCGGGTCGCCGCCCATGCCGCCGCTCATGTCGCGGATCCCAACGACTGCATCGCGATCTGCTGGACGGCGGGCACGGGCGGCGCCCCGAAGGGGGTTCCGCATGCGCACTACGAATCGCTCAGCCTGGCAAGGGGAGTCGTCGATGCCGCCCGGCTGACCGCTGCGGACGTCATGCTCAACCCCTTCCCGATGATGACCGCTGCCGGAATCACCGGGACGCTGCTCCCGTGGTTGTCGGTCGGATGCGTGTTGGTGCAGCACCAACCGTTCGATCTCGGTGTGTTCCTGAGGCAGATCGCCGAGGAGAAGGTGACCTTCACGGCCGGCCGGCCGGCCGTGCTCGCCGCGATCGACCGCCGCGACGCACCCGCCGTCGACCTGTCGACGGTCACCCGCATCGGCGTCGGGTCGGCGCCGTTGGCGCCCGGCACCGTGCAGGCGTGGAAGGACCGTTACGGCGTCGAACTGGTCGGCTACTTCGGCACCATCGAGGGCGTGAGCCTGCGGGCGGAGCCGGTGTCGTCGGTGGGGCCGGGGCAGCGGGCGCTGCTCTACCCGCGAACCGGTTACGCCGACGACTCGCAGATCAAGCTCGTCGATCCGGAGACCGGCGCGGAGATCGTGGACCGAGGTGTCGTGGGTGAGCTGCGGATCAAGGGGCCGACGGTGTTCGCCGGCTACCTCAACCCGGCGCGCGATGGGGACCCGTTCGACGCGGACGGCTTCCTCGAGACCGGTGAACTGTTCGTGATCGACGGGCCCTGGGACCGCTACCTGCGGTACGTCGACCGCGCCGCGGATCTGATCGTGCACGACGGTGTGCCGATCGGATCGATGGAACTCGAGATGCTGATCGCCGAGCATCCGTCGGTGGTGGAGGCCGCGGTGATCGGCTGTCCGGACAGCGCGGCCGGCGAGCGCGTCGTGGCCGTTGTGTCGTGTCGCCCCGGTTCGGTGCTCAGTCTCGAGGAGCTCACGGAGTTCCTCGCGGCCCGCGGCGTCGCCCCGGTCGAGACGCCGGAGCGCCTCGTGATCTCCCGGGAGCTGCCCCGTAACCACGCCTGCAACGTCCTCAAGAGGCTGCTGCGTGAGGAGCTGGGCCGCGGTTGACCGGCGGACCCGGATCGGCCGCGGAGTCGGCGTGTGTTCGAATGCCCTGGTGACGATCGAGAGCAACGCCAGTGTCCAGTCCGCAACCGACCTGCCCACCGTCCTGATCGAGGTGTGGTCCGACATCGCCTGCCCGTGGTGCTACGTCGGCAAGCGTCGATTCGCCGCGGCACTCGCCGAATTTCCTGAGCGCGAACGTGTCTCGGTGGTCTGGCGCTCGTACCAGCTCGCTCCGGAGACGCCGGTCGGGGCGCGGCGGAGCCAGCTCGAGCTCGTCGGCGAGCGCAGGGGCGTACCGGTCGAGCAGGCGCGCGAGCTCTACCAGCACGTGGCCCGGGTGGCCGCGGAGGACGGGGTGACCATGGACGTCGACGCCATCATCGCGGCCAACACGTTCGACGCGCACCGCCTGCTGCACGTGGCGGGGGAGCGCCGGGACGAGCTGCTCGAGGGGTTGTTCCGGGGATACTTCACCGAGGGCAAGGCGCTCGACGACCGCGCCGTGCTGGTCGACATCGCGGCGGCCGCCGGAATGGACCCCGCGGAGGCCGCCGCGGCACTCGACAGCGACGCCGGCGCCGACCTGGTGCGCGCGGACATCGAGACGGCCAGGCAGCTCCAGGTGTCGGGCGTGCCGTTCTTCGTCGCGAACCGCCGCCTGGCCGTGTCGGGCGCGCAGCCGCAGGACGTCTTCGGCGAGTTGCTGCGTCAGGCGCTCGAGCATGTCGATGCCGACGGCGGTGCAGCCCTGGGCGGGGACGCCGAGGGCTGCACCGACGATTCGTGCGCCATCTGAGCTAGCGGATCGCGGGCCGGCGGGCGCGTTCGGTGAGGAACGCGAACGCCAGCCCCAGTGCGAGCCACAGCGCTGCCTGGGTCGCGAGCGACGAGATGCGGAACTGCCACAGCAGGGTGGCGGGGAAGTCCTCGCCCACCTCGTCGACACCGGGCAGCGCGCTGTAACCCACCGCGGCCACCACGAGGAACGCGGCGATCTGTCCGCTCGCGCGCACCGAGATCAGTTCCTGGTTCTTCAGCCGCCGTCCGACGTACACGGCCGCCGCGACCGCGACCAGGCCGAGGACCACCGACGCGAACCACAGCAGGGTTCGCTCGTCGATCGTGTCCGGGTCGCCGACCGCGGGCGGGTTGGCCGGATACTTGAAGAACGGCACGGCTTCCATTGCGAGCCAACCGTATCCGGCTACCACTGCGGCGAGCAGTGGCACAGGCAGCATGCTGAGCCGTCGTGCGTAGTACACGACCACGGAGACGATCGCGCCGAGGGCGAGGCCCGCGAAGCGGGTTGCGAGTAACAGCCCGAAGCGCTGTCCGGTGCGGCTGACGAGAGCGTCGTCGCCGTGCGAATGCCCTTCCGATACCCCGGCCGAGTCCGTGCCGTGCTCGTGCGGTGCGGCAGCGGTTTCTTCGAGGACGATCGCGGCCTGAATGTGGGGTTCACCGAGTGTGAACGCCACCGCCCCCGCCACCAGGCCTGCAATCAGGCCGGCCAGGAGGCCGCGGAGGAGGAGGGTTTTCAGGCTGTCGGTGATCGTCGGCAGTGGTGTCAATGGCACGGCAGGCCCAGCAGGTGCCGACCGTCATGCATCAGTTCGTGCATGTACATGCCACTGCGGGAGATTGCGCCCTGGTCGAATCCGACCAGGTAGAGCGCGAGCACTGCGAGCAGAACCACTGCCGCGGCGATGAGTGCGACAGCGACCGACTCGGTCGACTTGCCGGGTGAATAGGCGATTGCCATCGGTGCCTCCTGGGATTTCGCGTCCCTGTTGGGTCCATGCGATGGCCGGGTGTCTGGCTCTCGAAGGCGGGCCCTCGATCACAGTGGCGCGACCGCTCCGGAATTGCACCGGGATTACCGTCGAACCATCGCTTCTGTCGAGCGAACTCTGGCACCCCACCGGTCACGGTGTCAATCGGGTGAGACACCGTGACCGAAAATCCGCTATCGGCGCTGCACGCGTCCGAATCGGATGTGGTGGATCAGGATTCGGATGACGCCGCCACGTCGAGCACGACCTCGAACTCGAGCAGCGAGGCACCCGTGGCGACGGGCTTCGCGCGCTCGCCGGCGTGCGCCTCGCGTGCCGGGCCGCTCGCCCACGCCTGGAACGCCTCGTCGGACTCCCACTGCGTCACGACGAAGTAGCGGTCCTCGCCCTTGACCGGGCGCAGGAGCTGGAACCCGAGGAATCCGGGGGAGTTCTCGACCGCGTGGGCGCGGTGCGCGAACCGCTTCTCCAGTTCGGGTCCGGCGCCCTCGGGGACCTCGATTGCATTGATCTTCACGACTGCCATGGACGCGAGGGTACTCCCGGCCGCGCATGTCCTCCCGGGGATCGCCGGCGTCGGCTACCGTCGACCTCGTGTTGCACGACGAGGGTGGGACGGGGCGGCCGATACTGCTGCTCCACGGGTTGATGGGCAGTGCGCGGACGTGGTCGCGCCACGTGTCGTGGCTGCGCGAACACGGCCACGTCTACACATTCGACGCGGCCGGGCACGGTCGCCCGATCGACGGCGATCCGACGACGGAGCTGTTCGTCGAGGACCTCGCTGCCGCGCTGTCCGGGCTCGACGAACCCCTCACCGTGATCGGCCACTCGATGGGTGCGCTGCACGCGTGGTGCTTCGCCGCCGCGCATCCCGATCGGGTGCGGGCGCTCGTGCTCGAGGACATGGCTCCGGACTTTCGTGGGCGGACCGCAAAGGACTGGGCGGCAATGGTTTCCGCGTGGCCGCAGCCGTTCCCGACCGAAGCGGCGGTGCTCGACTTCTTCGGTGAGGTTGCCGGCCGCTACTTCCTCGCGTCGTTCGAGCGCCGTGTCGACGGCTGGTACCTGCACGGCGACGTCGCGACGTTCCGCGACATCTCGGAGGAATGGGGCACCCGTGACTTCTGGGGGCAGTGGGAGGCCGTGCGCGCCCCCGCGCTGCTGATCGAGGGGGAGTTCACGATCACCCCCGAGGGGCAGATGCGACGGATGCTCGAGGGGCACGACGACGCCCGCTACGTGTGGGTGGCGCAGGCCGGGCACCTCGTCCACGACGACCAGCCCGAGCGGTACCGGGACGCCGTCGAGGAGTTCCTGAAGTCTCTCGACTGAGCGCGGTCAGCGGCTGCCCTCACCGGCCAGCGCGAACAGTCCGTCCTCGGTCTGCTCGATCAGCCCATCCAGCAGCAGCGAGTCCAGGGCCCGGTCCCGTTGGCCCGGGTCGCTGAGCCACACCAGGTCGAGCTGTGTGCGTTCGACGGGGTGCGCGCTGCCGCGCAGCACGTCCATCAGCTTCCCGCGCACCTGGCGGTCGGTGCCGGCGAACTTCTGCACCTTGCGTGGCTCGCCCACCAGCGCCGGCCGTCCCGCCTCCACCCAGGCGCACCGGGGCAGCGGGCACCGCCCGCAGTCCGGGGTCCGCGCGGTGCACACCGTGGCACCGAGTTCCATCAGCGCCGCCGAGAACCGCGCGGCGCGTTCCCGGGTGCGCGGCAGCAGCACGTCGACGTCGGCCATGTCGCGTTTGGTCGACGGGCTGCCCTGGTCGGCCCGGCCGTGGACGGCGCGGGCCACGACGCGTCGGACATTGGTATCCACCACGGGAACTCGCTGTCCGTAGGCGAAGCACGCCACCGCCCGGGCGGTGTAGTCGCCGATGCCGGGCAGGCTCAGCAGGACCTCGACGTCGGCGGGCACCTCGTCGCCGTGCTCCGCGGCCAGAACACCCGCGCACTCGTGCAGACGCAGCGCCCGCCGCGGGTATCCGAGCTTGCCCCACGCCCGTAGGACGTCGGCCTGACTCGACGCCGCCATCAGCGACGGCACCGGCCACCGGCGCACCCATTCCTCCCAGATCGGGGCGACCCGGACGACGGGGGTCTGCTGCAGCATGATCTCGCTCATCAGGATGTGCCAGGCCGTCACGCCCTCGCGGCGCCACGGCAGATCCCGGGCCTGTTCGCCGTACCACCGCAGCAACGCCGAACTGTCCACCGACATCGAATTTCTCACCCTTCTCCGTGCACCGCTGAGGCATTCGTCGCCGGATTCTCGGCGATCCGACTGATACGGCGGGTGGTCGAGGGTGCACAATTGCGCCATGCCCAATTCCAACCCGATCTCCGCTTGGAAAGCCCTCAAGCAGGGTAACGAGCGTTTCGTCAGCGGTACCCCGCTGCATCCGAGCCAGGGTATTGCCGACCGCGCCAAACTGGTCGACGCCCAGCATCCGACTGCCGTGATCTTCGGCTGCGGCGACTCCCGCGTCGCCGCCGAGATCATCTTCGACCAGGGCCTCGGCGACACGTTCATCGTCCGCACCGCCGGTCACGTGATCGACAGCGCGGTCCTCGGCTCCATCGAGTACGCCGTCGCAGTCCTCAACGTCCCGCTGGTCGTCGTGTTCGGTCACGACAACTGCGGCGCGGTCAAGGCGTCCATCGACGCCCTCGACACCGGTGCCATCCCCGCCGGATTCATCCGCGACGTCGTCGAGCGCGTCTCGCCGTCGATCCTGATGGGTCGTCGTGAGGGGCTGAGCACGGTCGACGAGCTAGAGGGCCGGCACGTGGTCGAGACGGGTGCGCTGCTGATGCAGCGGTCGCGGATCATCTCCGAGGCTGTCGAGGCCGGCAGGTGCGCCATCGTCGGTGTCACCTACAAGCTGTCCGACGGGGACATCAAGCTGCAGAGCGTCGTCGGTGACGTCGGCGAATCGGCGGACTGAGACGAAGTCGACCGGGGGCACCGGGCGACACGCCGGGACTGCTGAGGCGAGGGTCGGGCGCAGGGAATTACGGTTGACTCGTGCTTGAACCGAACGGACCGTTGCCCCCCGAGATCTACTGGCGTCGGCGCGCCGTCGCTTTGGGCGTGATCGTCGTGGTGGTCGTGCTGGTCGTGTGGATCATTTCGTCCGTTCGAGGCGGCGACGACTCTCCCGAATCGGCCGCCGCGGCCGCGACGTCGGAACTCACGGGATCGAGCACCCCGAGCGCGCCGCCGTCCGAATCCGGCAACGAGTCGGGGTCGGGGTCCACGTCGTCGGCGAGCGGATCGTCCGGCACCGGCACCGGCACGTCGGCGGCGGCCACCACGAGCGCCGGCGCGGCGGCCGCGCCGTGCGCCGACCAGTCGCTCGCGATCAAGGCCACGCCCGATCAGCCGCAGTACAAGATCGGCGACGAGCCCAGCTTCACGATCGCGATCACCAACATCGGGACCAGCAAGTGCGAGCGCGACTTGGGTTCGGCGATGCAGCAGGCGCTCGTGTACTCCCTCGACGGGAACAAGCGGCTGTGGTCCAACGTCGACTGCTACCCGAGCGCGGACCCTGCCGTGCAGATCCTCGAGCCGGGCGGCCAGGCCCGGTTCACCGTCAAGTGGTCGGGTAAGACGTCGGAGCCCGGCTGTACCGCCCCGCGCAACCAGGTCCCGCCCGGCGGGTACACCGTCATCGCCCAGCTCGGCGGTCTGCGGAGCGCGCCGGAACCGTTCAACTTCGCCTGACGGACCCGTCGCGGCCTAGTCGTACGGGCCGCTGATCGAGGCTTCGGCGAGTCGCGAGAGACCCTCCCGGATGTGGCGTGCCCACAATCCACCGATGCCGTCCACGGACTGCAGATCCCCGGCCGTGGCGGCGAGCAGGCCCTGCAGGGTGCCGAACGAGCTGACCAGTCGATGGATCTGCATGAACTGCAGCCGGGGCACTCGGGTGAGAACGCGGTAGCCGCGCGGGCTCATCGGCGCGTCGAGCGCCTCGATGGTGCCCGGGTACCCGAAGGCGCGGGCCAGCGTCGTCAGGTCGAGCAGGTCGACGTCGGTGAGCTTGTCGACGGTGGCGAGGGTGCTGTCGACCGCCGCCGAGGATGCGGGCTCGGACCCGGCCAGGTAGTCCCGGACCATCAGCTGCCGCATGGCGTCGTTGTCGCCGACCAGCTCCTCGAGCTGCAGCGCGAGCTGGCGGCCGTCGGTGCCCAGCTCGAGCACGTCCTGCTCGATCTCGACCGACACCCGGCGCACCATCTCGAGGCGCTGCACCACGGTGAGCGCGTCGCGCAGCGTCACGAAGTCCTCGATCTCGACGACCGACAGCTGCCGGGTCACCTCGTCCAGCCGGGACTTGTAGCGCTCGAGCGTCGCGACGGCCTGGTTCGCCCGGGACAGGATGGTCGCCGACCCGTCGACGACGTGCCGGATTCCGCCGACGTACACGCTGACGATGCTCATCGACTGGCTCACCGACACGACGGGGAACCCGGTCTGGATGGCGGTGCGCTCGGCGGCGCGGTGCCGGGTGCCGGACTCGACGGTGGGGATCTTGTGGTCGGGCACCAACTGCACGTTGGCGCGCACGATCCGGGTGCCGTCGGTGGACAACACCACGGCGCCGTCCATTTTCGACAGCTCGCGCAGGCGGGTGGGCGCGAACTCGACGTCGAGCTCGAATCCGCCGTCGCACAGCTCCTCGACCTGCTCGTCGTACCCGAGCACGATCAGTGCGCCGGTGCGGCCACGGAGGATGCGCTCGAGCGCGTCGCGCAGGGCCGTTCCGGGGGCGAGGCGAGCGATCGTTTCACGGAGCACGGCCGAAGGCGCAGCGTCGTTCATCGCGAAATCCCCCCTCGTGCGGTTGGTGTCTCCGGTCGGAATCCGAGTGAGTCCGAGGTCACATCTGGCCGAGCCGCATTCGGGCCACGGTCGGGCCGTCTCTACATTACCTAGTTGTGAGCAGTACTTGGACCTTGCCCGATGACCTCGTTCTTCCGGAGGTGCCGGAGTGGTACCCGGCTCCCGGTGAGCCGCTCCCGCAGCACTGGTCCAAGTGCTTCGGCTGTGGCGACGACCAGCCCGCCGGTATGGCGATGAGCTTCCGGGCGGGCGACAAGCTGTCGGTCACGGGCCGACTCGAGGTCGCCAAGCGCTACCAGGGCGGGCCCGGTGTGATCCACGGCGGCATCCTGTCCACCGCGTTCGACGAGGTGCAGGGCATGGCGTGCATGGTGCTCGGAGGCCCGGTGGTGACCGCGCACCTCGAGATCGACTTCGCGCGTCCCATCCCGCTGGGCTCGGTGCTCGAGTTCCGGGCACGCATCGAGGGCACGGTACGGCGCAAGGCGTACACGACGTCGGAGGCGTTCATCGTGGAGGGGCCCGGCACGGACCCCGACACCGCGGTCGCGACGTCGCGGGGCCTGTTCCTGACCGTCAATCCGGAGCACTTCGCGCCGACCGCAGCGTTCGTCGACGGCGATCCCGTCTCGCCGTTCGGCACGTCGGCCGTCTGACGCTCACCGAAGATTCAACGCCCGCAAGGCATCTCCCACGTTCGACACCTCCACGGGGCGAATGCCCTTCGGGAGATCTCCGGAGTCGATCGGCACCACCGCGCGGGTGAATCCCAGCCGCGCGGCCTCGGCGACCCTCCGGGCGACGCCGGACACCCGCCGGACCTCGCCGGCCAGTCCGACTTCGCCGAGCACCACGGTGCCGGTGGGGATGGGTCGGTCCTTGCCGGCGGACGCGACCGCGACGGCCAGGGCCAGATCGCAGGACGGGTCCGTCATCCGCATCCCGCCGACCGTCGCGGCGTAGACCTCCCGGTCGGACAGCTTGATGCCGTGGCGCCGTTCCAGGACCGCCAGCACCATCGAGACCCGCGCCGAGTCGAGTCCGCTCACCGCTCGGCGCGGGGACGGATTGTGGGTGGGCGCGACGAGCGCCTGGACCTCGCCCAGCAGCGGCCGCTTGCCGTCCATCGTGACCGTGACGGCGGTGCCGGACACCTCGTCGGTCCGGTGGTGCAGGAACAGCCCCGACGGATCGCTGACGCCGACGATGCCGTCCTCGCGCAGTTCGAAGCAGCCCACCTCGTCGGCCGCGCCGAACCGGTTCTTGATGCCGCGGATCATCCGGAGTGACGAGTGCTTGTCGCCCTCGAAGTGCAGGACCACGTCCACGAGGTGCTCGAGTGAGCGGGGGCCGGCGACCGCGCCGTCCTTGGTGACGTGGCCGATCAGCAGGACCGGCACGCCGCTGGCCTTCGCGAGCGACGTGAGCGCGCTGGTGATGGCGCGCACCTGGGTCACGCCGCCGACGACGCCGTCGACGTCCGCCGCCAGCATGGTCTGCACCGAGTCGACGATCAGCAGCGTGGGCCGGACCTGCTCGACGTGCCCGAGGACCGTCGCCAGGTCCGATTCGGCGGCCAGGTACACCCGCTCGTGCACCGCGCCGGTGCGGTCGGCCCGCAGCCGGACCTGGCCGGCCGATTCCTCACCGGTGACGTACAGCGCGCGATCGTCGGGCCCGCGCGTCGCCCACCGGTGCACGACCTCGAGGAGCAGCGTCGACTTGCCGACGCCGGGCTCGCCCGCGAGCAGCACCACCGACCCGGGGACGACGCCGCCGCCGAGCACACGGTCGAGTTCGTCGACTCCGGTGGCCTTGGCGCGGGTGGCCGTGCCGTCGATCTGGGTGATCGGGGAGGCCGGGGTGGTCGGCAGCAGCGCCGCGGCGCCGCTGCGGGCGAGCGAGGCGCCGGGACGGGCGGCTACTGCGGTGAGGACGGGCGCCTCGTCCATCGAGCCCCACGTACCGCACTCCGGGCAGCGGCCCACCCATTTCGCCACGGTGTGCTGACACGACGAGCACCGGAAGCTCGATTTAGCTTTTGCCACGCGCGCAGCCTAGTGACCCCGACCGACAGGAGAGCCCGGGCGACGATGTCGCCCGGGCTCTCCCGGAAAGGCTGTGGATCTCGCGGACCCGAAGGATCAGTGGTGACCCTCGGCGACGTCGGGGGACTTCTCCGACTCGTGGCGCTCGGTGGCGTGGCCGGCGTCGACCGGAACCTGCACGACGACGTCGCCGGCGTTCTGGAACGTGAAGATGACCGGGAAGGTCAGGCCCGGACGGACGCCCTCACGGATGTCCTCGAGGGTGACGTCGATCAGGCTGACGGTCTCGGGCGCCTGCTCGGGCACCGAGACGTCGGGGTTGCCGGCACCGAGGGCGGTCTGCGGCTTGATCTCGCGGGTGCCGTCCTTGGCGTCGATGGTGACCGAGCCGGCGAAGTCGGTCTTGATGCTCGTCAGCTTGTCCGTCGCGTGCTCGCTGAGGTTGACAGCGGTGAACGCGAGCTGCGCCGAGCCGCCCGGCTCGATGCTGTACTCCTCGGAGTTCGGGTAGACGACGTGCACGTTGCGGAGCGCGATGTCGCCGCTGGTCGCCTGGTTGCCGTTCACCGCCGCGACCTGGGTGGCCGTCTGCGAGACCTGACCTGCGCCGCATGCGGACAGCATCAGCGTCGCGCCGGCAGCGAGGGCGACAGCGGTGGCGACTCGGCGAGTCGGCGACGCAGTGAGAGCAGTCACGGGTTGTCCTCCATGGGTCAGGTTCACAATCCACTAGGCAGAGTAGTAGTCAGCCTCGAGCGGCCGCACGCTGGGTACTCGTAACGAGGTCGTGTCGGGTGCACAACGGTTGTCGGAGTGCGGGTTCGGGGTTCTTCCGGGAGTCGCCGAACGGGCGACCGGCGCGGCCCGAAATGCACGGTTGACGCGTCCTGTCAACCCCTGAGGTCAGGCAAGGACGCCCCTGACCTGCGCCGTTGATGGGACGATGGTTTGGTCACGTGTTAAACTCGGAAGATCGAAAGGGGCACGGGACAGATGATTTTTAAGGTCGGAGACACCGTCGTATACCCCCATCACGGAGCGGCGCTGATCGAGGCGATCGAAACCCGCACCATCAAGGGTGAACAGAAGGAATACCTCGTTCTGAAGGTCGCTCAGGGCGATCTCACCGTCCGCGTTCCCGCGGAGAACGCCGAGTACGTCGGCGTGCGTGACGTGGTCGGCCAGGAGGGTCTCGACAAGGTGTTCCAGGTGCTTCGTGCGCCGCACACCGAGGAACCGACGAACTGGTCTCGCCGTTACAAGGCGAACCTCGAGAAGCTGGCCTCGGGTGACGTGAACAAGGTCGCCGAGGTCGTGCGTGACCTGTGGCGGCGTGAGCAGGACCGCGGTCTGTCCGCGGGCGAGAAGCGGATGCTGGCCAAGGCCCGGCAGATCCTCGTGGGAGAGCTCGCACTGGCGGAAGGCACCGACGACGCCAAGGCCGAGACCATCCTCGACGAGGTCCTGGCCGCAGCTTCCTGACGGTGACTGAGACAGTCGACACCAGCAGCGGCCGTAGCCGCTCAGCCGGACCGGTCGTCGCGCTGGTTCCCGCTGCCGGACGTGGTGTCCGGCTGGGCGAGTCCGTTCCGAAGGCGTTCGTCGAACTCGCCGGGCGCAGCATGCTGCGTCGCGCCGTCGACGGACTGCTCGAGTCCGGTGTCGTCGACACGGTCGTCGTCATCGTGCCCGAGGAACTTGTCGACGTCGCGCGGGCGGATCTGCCCGACGACGTGGTCGTGGTCGTCGGCGGCGCGGAGCGGGCCGATTCGGTTCGGGCTGGACTCGCCGCCGCGACCGGTGCCGAGCTGGTCCTCGTGCACGATGCGGCCCGCGCGCTCACGCCTCCGACGCTGATCGCGCGGATCGTCGCGGAACTGCATGCCGGACGCACCGCGGTCATCCCGGTGTTGCCGGTCAGCGACACCATCAAGACCGTCGATGTGCTCGGTGCCGTCACCGGCACACCACCGCGTTCGGAGCTGCGCGCGGTCCAGACACCGCAGGGCTTCGACGCGAACCTTCTTCGCCGCGCGTACCACGACGTCGACGGCGACGCGACCGACGACGCCGGACTGGTCGAGCGGCTCGGGGAGCGGGTCCGCACCATCGTCGGCGAACCCGAGGCATTCAAGATCACGACACCATGGGATCTCGCCCTGGCCCGGATGCTGCTCGGCCAGGCGGAATCCGGCCAGGCCCGGTAGGCCTGGGAAACTCCGAGGAGAGGGAGCTCCGAGCGTGCGAGTCGGAATCGGCACCGACGTCCATCCGATCGAGGCCGGCCGTCCGTGCTGGATGGCGGGGCTGTTGTTCGAGGACGCCGACGGCTGCGCCGGGCATTCCGACGGCGACGTCGCCTCTCACGCGCTGTGCGATGCGCTGCTGTCGGCGGCGGGACTCGGCGACCTCGGCTCGGTGTTCGGCACCGGTCGGCCGGAGTGGGACGGTGTGAGCGGTGTGCGAATGCTCACCGAGGTCCGGCGGCTGCTCGGCGACGCCGGATACGTCGTCGGCAACGCGGCGGTGCAGGTCATCGGCAATCGACCGAAGATCGGCCCGCGGCGCGAGGAGGCCCAGCGGGTGCTGTCCGACGTGCTCGGCGCCCCGGTGTCGGTGTCGGCCACCACAACGGACGGACTGGGACTCACCGGCCGTGGTGAGGGCATCGCCGCCGTCGCGACCGCGCTGATCATCCCCGCTGATAGCGCCCGGTAGAATCGCTCGTCGTGACCCTGCGCCTATACGACACCGTGACACGGGCTCTGCGTGACTTCGTTCCGCTGACCCCCGGACATGCCTCGGTGTACCTGTGTGGCGCCACCGTCCAGGGCGAGCCCCACATCGGACACGTGCGCAGCGGCGTCGCGTTCGACGTGCTGCGCCGCTGGCTGCTCGCGCACGACTACGACGTCGCATTCGTGCGGAATGTCACCGACATCGACGACAAGATCCTGAACAAGGCCGCCGAGGCCGGCCGCCCGTGGTGGGAGTGGGCCGCGACGTTCGAGCGGTCGTTCGACTGGGCGTACCAGCAGCTCGGTGTGCTGCCGCCGTCGGTGGAGCCGCGCGCGACCGGGCACATCACCCAGATGGTCGAGATGATGCAGCGGCTCATCGACAATGGGCACGCCTACGCGGCGGCGGGCGACGTCTACTTCGACGTCCGGAGCTTCCCCGAGTACGGCAAGCTCTCCGGGCACAAGCTCGACGACGTCCATCAGGGCGAGAGCGCGGCCGAGGGCAAGCGCGATCCGCGGGACTTCACGCTGTGGAAGGCCGCGAAGCCGGGCGAGCCGTCGTGGCCCACGCCGTGGGGTCCGGGCCGCCCGGGCTGGCACCTCGAGTGCTCCGCGATGGCCGTGTTCTACCTCGGGCAGGCGTTCGACATCCATTGCGGTGGAATGGATCTGGTGTTCCCCCACCACGAGAACGAGATCGCGCAGGCCAAGTGCGCGGGCGACGACTTCGCGCAGTACTGGTTGCACAACGGCTGGGTCACCAAGTCCGGCGAGAAGATGTCGAAATCGCTCGGCAACGTGCTGTCGATCCCGAACGTGTTGAAACTGGTTCGGCCGCAGGAACTTCGGTACTACCTCGGCAGCGCGCACTACCGGTCGATGCTCGAGTACTCCGAGGAGGCCCTGCAGGAGGCCGCGGTGGCGTACCGCCGCTGCGAGTCCTTCGTGCAGCGTGCCGCGGAACGCACCGGGCGCGATGTCCCGGTGGGCAAGTGGACCGAGGAGTTCGCGTCGGCTCTCGACGACGACCTGAACGTCCCGGCGGCCCTCGCGGAGATCCACGGGCGCGTGCGTGAGGGCAACATCGCGCTCGAATCCGGTGATTCCGAGGGTGCGTTGACCGTCGCGGCGCAGGTGCGGGCGATGCTCGGCATCCTCGGTGTGGATCCGCTGGATCCGCAGTGGACGTCGGCGTCCGACAACGCGGTGGCCATGGGCGCGCTCGACGTGCTGGTGCAGGCCGAACTCGACCGGCGCCAGCAGGCCCGGGCCGACAAGAACTGGGCGGTGGCCGACGAGGTCCGCGACCGGTTGGCCGCGGCGGGCATCGCCGTGACCGACACTCCGAGCGGACCCGAGTGGTCGCTCGAGCAAGCTTCTTCCAACGAATCGGGTAAGTGATGGCGGGTAATTCGAGCAGGCGCGGTGCGATCCGCAAGGGTGGCACCAAGAAGGGCCAGGTCGTCGGATCCGGCGGCAAGCGCAGCAAGGGTCTCGAGGGGCGCGGCGCGACGCCGCCCGCCGAGGCACGGACCAAGCATCCCGCGGCCAAGAAGGCGCGGGCCGCCGCGCGGGCCGCGGATCAGCGGCAGATGCAGCGGGCTGCGGCGATCCGTCGTGCCGAAGACTCGCCGGAGATGGTGCTCGGCCGCAACCCCGTCGTCGAGTGCCTGCGCGCGGGTGTGCCCGCGACGGCGCTGTACGTGGCGGTGGGCGCGGAGACCGACGATCGCCTGAAGGAATCCGTGCAGCGCGCCGCGGACGAGGGCATCTCCATCCTCGAGGTGCCGCGCACCGACCTCGATCGGATGAGCGCCAACGGCATGCACCAGGGCATCGCGCTGCAGGTGCCGCCGTACCGGTACGCGCACCCGGACGACCTGCTCACCGCCGCCCGCACCCGACAGGAGCCGGCGCTGCTGGTGGCCCTGGACAACATCACCGATCCGCGCAACCTCGGCGCCGTCGTGCGTTCGGTGGCTGCCTTCGGTGGTCACGGTGTGGTGATCCCGCAGCGTCGCAGCGCGAGCGTCTCGGCGGTCGCGTGGCGCACCAGCGCCGGTGCCGCGGCCCGCCTGCCCGTCGCGCGGGCGACGAATCTGACTCGTACGCTGAAGGATTGGCAGTCCAAGGGTGTTCAGGTCGTGGGCCTGGACGCGGGCGGCGACACGAGCCTCGACAACTATGTCGGTACCGATCCCGTCGTGATCGTCGTCGGCTCCGAGGGCAAGGGCCTGTCCCGCCTGGTCCGCGAGACGTGCGACTCGATCCTGAGCATCCCGATGGCCGGCGAGGTGGAATCGCTCAACGCGTCGGTCGCCGCGGGCGTCGTGCTGTCGGAGATCGCGCGTCAGCGTCGCGGCTGACGGGTCACAGCACCTTCCGCAACCTGATCCGAGATCCCGGTCGCAGCTGAGCTGCGGCCGGGATGTCGTCGTCCAGGACGACGGCGATCACCGGGTAGCCCCCCGTCACCGGATGGTCGGCGAGGAACAGCACGGGCATGCCGTCGGGCGGTACCTGCAGGGCCCCGGTCACCATGCCCTCGCTGGCCAGCTCGCCCCGGCGCGCGCGGTGCAGCGGGCCCGGACCCTCGAGGCGGGCGCCGACGCGGTCGGTATCGGTGGTAACCGTCCACGTCTGCCGGACGAGGGCGGTTCGGGAGGCCGGGGTGAACCAGTCGTCGCGCGGGCCCAGCCGGATGCGCAGTTCGACGGGGTCGGGGGCCGGCGCCGGCGGGGGGATGAGCTCCTCGATCGGCAACTCGCCGTGCAGGTCTCCGATCGGCAGCCGATCGCCGTCGCGGAGCGGTTCCGGGCCGATCCCGGACAGGGTGTCGGTGGCGCGGCTGCCGAGGACGGCGGGGACGTCGATGCCGCCGCGGACCGCGAGATAGGTCCGCAGTCCGGCGGGTGCGATCCCCAGAGCAATCTCGTCACCGTCCCGGACGTGCAGCGTCGAGTAGAGCGGGCGCGGTTCACCGTTCACGGTCAGGGGTGCCGGGGCGCCGGTGACCGCGATCGTCGCCGGGCCGACAGCGCGGACCCGGAGGCCGCCCAAGGTCGTCTCGAGGGTGGCCGCCGACGGTTCGTTGCCGACCAGGCGGTTGGCGCTGTCGTGCGCGGTGACGTCGGCCGCGCCGGATACCCCGACCCCGAGCGCCGCGTGTCCGGCCCGCCCACGGTCCTGGACGGTGGTGCGTGCGCCGGCGCGCAGAACTTCGAGCCATGGCATGTGTCGATTGTGTCCGATGAGGTCGGCGGTGACTACGATCGGCCGATGCTGACAGCTGCGCTGTACGGTCTGGGGACGGCTCTGCCGCTGTTGCTCGGTGCGTGGGTGGGACTGCGCTACGACCTGCCGCGCCCGTTGCTGGCCGCGCTCATGGCATTCGGTGCGGGCACGATGGTGGCGGCGGTGTCGTCGGAGCTGTTCGCGCCCGCGTTCGCGATCGAGGGGGTGTGGGTCGCGGGGGCGGCGCTGCTCGCCGGGGCGGTGGTGTACGTCGTGGCCGACCACCTGATCGAGAACAAACTGGGACCCGCCGCGCTGGGGTGGGCGTTGATGCTCGGCGCGCTGCTCGACGGCATACCCGAGAACACCGCGCTGGGCGTCTCGCTCGCAGGTGGCGGGGGAGTGGTGTTGCTGGTGGCCGTCGCGGTCGGCAACGTGCCCGAGGCCGTCGCGGGCGCGGCGTCGATGCGCAAGCAGCCCGGCTTCGACCGGCGTCGGGCCTTCTGGGTGTGGGCGATCACGGCCGCGGTCCTGGTGCTGGTCGTGATCGTAGCCAACGCCGTCTCCGACACGATCCCGGACAGTCGCATCGCGGTGATCCAGGCCTTCGCGGGCGGGGCAACCATTGCGGTGCTTGCCGATTCGCTCATGCCGGAGGCGTACCGGGAGGGCGGCTGGTGGGTGGGGATCTCGACGGCGCTCGGGTTCCTCGTCGCCTTCGCGCTCGGCGCGTAGGAGCGCGAAGGCGACGGGGCGTCAGTCCGTGCGGAAGACGGTCCGGTGCCACTCCTTCCGCGAGTCACGCGAGAGGTCGAACATCACGTGCTTCACGGTGGTGTACTCCTCGAACGAGTAGGTCGACATGTCCTTGCCGAATCCGGACTGCTTCACCCCGCCGTGCGGCATCTCGCTGACGATCGGGATGTGGTCGTTGACCCAGACGCAGCCGGCTGCGATCTCACGGGTCGCGCGCAGCGCGCGGTGTAGGTCGGTGGTCCACGCCGACGCGGCCAGACCGTACGGGGTGTCGTTGGCGAGGGCGATGGCCTCGTCGTCGTCGCGGAACGGCGTCACGGTCAGCACCGGGCCGAACACCTCGTCGCGGTAGATCTCGCTGTCGACCGACGCCCCGGTCACGAGCGTGGGACGGTAGTAGGCACCTGCGGCGAGGGGCCCGTCCCCGGCGCGGCCGCCGGTGACGATCGTGGCGTAATCGCGTGCGCGCTCGATCATTCCGGCGACCCGGTCGCGGTGCGCGTAGGAGCTCAGGGGACCGAGGTCCGTCGCCTCGTCGGCGGTCGGGCCCAGGGTGACGGACTCGTAGAGTTCGGCGACGCCCGCGACGAACGAGTCGACGACCGACTCGTGCACGATCGCGCGGGTGGCCGCCGTGCAGTCCTGTCCGCCGTTGATCAGGCTCGCGGCCACGGCCCCGTGGATCGCGGCGTCCAGGTCGGCGTCGTCGAACACGACGAAGGGCGCCTTGCCGCCCAGCTCGAGGTGGACGCGCTTGGCGTTGGTGGCGGCGGCCTCGAGGATCGATCGTCCGACCGCGGTCGATCCGGTGAAGGAGATCATGTCGACGCCGACGTGGCGTGCGAGGGCCGAGCCGGCCTCGGGGCCGCTGCCGACGACGATGTTGACGACGCCGTCGGGGACGCCGGCCTCGGTGATCGCCTCGGCCAGCAGTAGCGCCGTCAGCGGCGTGATCTCGGCGGGCTTGAGCACGACGGTGTTGCCGGCGGCGATCGCGGGGAAGATCTTCCACACCGCCATCTGCAGCGGGTAGTTCCACGGGGCGACGGCGCCGACGACCCCGAGCGGTTCGCGGCGGATGCTCGAGGTGTGGGTGGGCGAGTACTCGCCGGTCGCCTTGCCCTCGAGGATGCGCGCGGCGCCGGCGAAGAACTCGATGTTGTCGATCGAGCCCGGAACGTCGAACTCGCGTGCCAGCCGGATCGGCTTGCCGCACTGGCGGCTCTCGAGCGCAGCCAGTTCGTCCGAGCGGCCCCGGAGAACCTCGGCGACGCGGAACAGAAGCGCCGAGCGTTCGGCGGGGGTGGTCCGTGACCACGATCCGAACGCGCGCCGGGCCGCGGCGACCGCACGGTCGACGTCGTCGCGGCTCGCGAGGGTGACGGTGACGATCGTCTCGCCGGTCGAGGGGTCGATCACGTCCTGCGTGCAGTCGGAGGACCCTTCGCACCGGGTCCCGTCGATGTACTGGTGCATCGTGTCCATGCTTTCGTCGTCGGAGCCCGAGCGGGGGGCCGTCAGGAGATGTAGATCTTGCGGAGCGTCTCGTGCACCGTCCACACGGTGCGCTGTCCGGCCTGCAGCCGCACCAGCGTGCCGGGCCGGAGATCGACTGCGGGCGAACCGTCCTCGAACTCGACGATGCCCCGTCCGTCGACGACGAAGAACACCTCGTCCGCCTCGACGTCACGCGAGGTCCCGGGGGTGTGCTCCCACACCCCGATCGTCAACCCCGCCAGGTCTGTCAGTGCCCGGTGGGCGGTCGTCGGCGATCCGTCCATGACGAGTTCGTCCGGGAGGGCGCGGTGGTCGAGCGACACGCCGGTGACGTCGACGCCGCCGGCGTGCGCGGTGGGCTCTGGATGTGTGGAAGTCATTGGTGGCCTGTCGAGTCGATGTTTCGGGGTCACTCGTCGTGTTCGGTTGGTGCGGTGTCCGCGGAGACCACCTCGTGGAGCATCGGCGGGTTGCCGACGCCCCAGCCGTACGCCAGCTTGCCCACCTCGAGAACGAAGAACGACTCGGTGGAGAGCACTCCGTCGATGGCGTGCAGCTGGTCGTGCATCAGCCGGGTGAAGTCCTCGGTGTCCTTGCAGATCACCTCGACGATGACGTCGTACCGCCCCGAGGTGACGATCACGTAGCTGGTCTGCGGCAGCGCCGCCACCGCCTCGCACACCGAGCGGGCGGTGCCGGCGCGAGTGTGGATGCCCACGATCGCCATGCGGTCGAAGCCGATTCGCATCGGATTGGCGATCCCGACGATCTGCAGGATCCCGGCGTCCTCGAGCCGCTGCACCCGGTAGCGCGCCGAGGACGCCGGGATGTCGAGCTCCTCTGCGATCTGCCGGTACGGGAGGCGACCGTCCTTCTGCAGGAGCTCGATGATCCGCGCGTCGATCGCGTCGATGCTCGGTGTGTTCAAGATGTCCTCCGAACCGGTTCGGTACGACTAGGAATCGAATCCCAGTCCGATGCTGTCGAGGAGACGCAACCACAGGTTGCGGCGACCGTGGTCGTCCTCCCTGGCCAGCGACCATCTGGTCGCCTGGACACCAAAGTAACGCACCGGTTCCGGGGGAAACGGAACCGCCGGGCGCCGGATCATCGCCAGCTCCGTGCGTTCCGTCCGGCGCCCGGCCAGCCGGTCGAGCATCACCTGGGCACCGAAGCGGGTCGCGGTGACGCCGAGGCCGGTGAAACCCGTCGCGTAGGCGACGCGTCCGCCGTACGCGCTGCCCGCGGTGAGGCAGAAGCGCGTCGACGAGTCGATGATCCCGCCCCACGCGTGGGTGAACTGCTTGTCGGCCAACTGCGGGTACGTCGCGGCGAAGTTCTCCGCGAGCCGGGCGTAGGTCTCCGGCCGGTCCAGCAGTTCCTCGTCGCGTCGGGAACCGAAGTGGTAGATCGCGTCGTAGCCGCCCCACAGGATCCGGTTGTCCGCGGTCTTCCGGTAGTAGTGGAACTGGTTGCCGGCGTCGGTGAGACCGAAGTCCGCGGTCCACCCGATGGATTCGAGATCGCTGTCGCTCAGCGGCTCGGTGACGAGCGCGTAGTCGTAGACCGGAATGATCGTGTTCGTCAGTCGGCGCAGGAGTGGTTTGAATGCGTTGGTGGCCAGCGCAACTCGCTTCGCCTCGACCCGGCCGCCCCGGGTGGTGGCGGCGATGCGTTCGCCGGCGGTCTTCTCGATCGACGCGACCGGTGTGTTCTCGTGGATCTCGACGCCGAGTTCGAGGCAGGCCCGACGGAGCCCGAGTACCAGCTTGTACGGATCGACCAGGGAATAGTCGGGCAGGTACAGGCCACCGACGTACGCGGGCGACGTGGTCCAGTCGCCGATCTCGGACGGCGGGATGAACCGCGACTGCTCGCCGTAACGCCCGCTGGTCTCGGAGTACGCCCGCAGAGCGTCGAGTTCCCAAGTGGTGCGGGCGAAGCTGACCTTTCCGGGGCGTCGGTAGTCGGCGTCGATGCCGTAACGCTCCAGGGCCTCCTCGATCCCGGCCAGGTTGTCGAGTCCCATCCGGTGCATGGTCGCAGCCTCGGACGGCCAGCGGCTCACACCGTTCGCGAGGCCGTGGGTGACGCTGGGGGAGCAGAAGCCGCCGTTGCGGCCGCTCGCGGCGTGCCCGACGGTGTAGCCCTCGAGCAGCACCACGCGCTGATCGGGATCGGACTCCTTGGCCATGAGCGCGGTCCAGAGACCGGTATAGCCTCCGCCCACCACCAGCAGGTCGGCGGACAGCGTCGTCGCGAGCGCCGGGAGCGGGCTCGGGGCGGGCGTCACGTCGAACCAGTACGGGGAGCGGCGCACCCCGTCGATCGTCGACGGGCTGGTGGTGGGCATGCGGAGACCTTTCATTGGAAGAGCGTGTTCGTCGCGAGTCAGCGGCCCAGGTGCATGACACCGGTGCGCAGGTCGGACATGTCGATCAGCGTGTGCTTGCCGCCGATCCGACCCCAGCCGGTGCCCTTGCCGCCGGCGCCGCCGAACGGCATGTTGATGTCCCAGAATCCGGTGCTGTCGTTGACGATCACCTGTCCGGTCTCCACCTCTTCCACGAATCGGTAAGCCTTGGTGAGGCTTTCGGTGAAGACGGCCGCCTGGAGGCCCAGCGCGTCGCTGTTGGCCAGGCGGAGCAGTTCGTCGTCGTCGCGGCCCGTGATGACCGGAACGACCGGTCCGAACGATTCCTCCTTGCTGAGGAGGCTGTCGGGGGTGACGCCGTCGACGACGGTGAAGTCGTAGTACAGGTCGGTGGGGAAGCCCTCACGGCGACCGCCGCCGACCAGGACGTCGAAGCCGCGTTCGCGTGCGTCGGCCAGGTGGCGGTCCATCTTCGCGGCCACGCCCTCGTTGTTGAGCGGGCCGAGGTTGACCGCGGAGTCGAAGGGATCGCCGAGCGTGACCGTGCCGGCGTAGGCGACCAGCGCCTCGACGAACGCGTCGTGCACGTCGGCGTGGACGAGGGCGCGCTCGGTGGCACAGCAGACCTGGCCCGCGCAGTAGTAGGCGGCGTCGGCGGCGGCCTTGGCCGCGGCCTCGACGTTGGCGTCGGCGAGCACGATGAGCGGGCCGTTGCCGGAGCACTCCATGATGGAGCGCTTGAGGCCGGCGGTCGCCTGGATCTTCGCGCCGGTCTGGGACGAGCCGATGAAGCCGATGGCGTCGATGCCCGGGTGCGAGACCAGGTCGGCGCCGAAGTTGCCTTCGCCCGGAAGGATGTTCACCAGACCGGCCGGCAGCCCGGCGGCCTCGAACGCCTCCATCGCTGCCAGGACGGTCAGCGACGTGTGGGTCGGCGGCTTGACGACGTGCGCGTTGCCGGTGGCCAGGCCCGGTGCGACGAACTCGGTGAGCATGAGCAGCGGGAAGTTCCAGGGCGTGATGATGCCCCAGACGCCGACCGGCCGGTAGAAGGTCCACATCCGCTTCTGCGGATCGTTCGACGGCAGCGTCTCGCCGTGCAGGCGGACCGCGTCCTCGGCGTGCAGGTGGAACAGCTGCGCGGCCTCGGTCACGTCGGCGATCGACTCGGCGAGCGGCTTGCCCTGCTCGAGGGTCTGGAGGCGGGCCAGGACGTCGATGCGCTTCTCGAGCTCGTCGCCGATGCGGTGGCAGATCTCGGCGCGCTGCCAGACGCCCACCTTGCGCCACTCCGCCTGGGCGCGGTGTGCGGCGTCGACGGCCTTGTCGAGGTCGGCGGTGGAGGGGACCGGGATGGTTCCGATGTGGCCGCCGGTGACCGGGCTGATCACGTCGACGGACTCGCCGGTGCTGCCGTCGGTGTACGCGCCGTCCACGTAGAGCTGCTGACGCGGAGCGGTGGGGATGGATGTCGTCATGAGAAACCCTCTTGGTGTGGGTAGGGCTGCCGGTGCCCTCGGTGGCTGTGCTGGGGATCACTCGTTCCGTGCGAGTGTGGCCACGATAACGGCAATCGCGGCCGATGTCACCCCCGATGGGCAACTATTGCGCCCAAAATTTGTTCGATGAGCAAATTTGAAGCTGATCTTCAGCTCATCGAGCGATCTTGATCGAGTGTCTGGTCGGTGGCGGTGGGCACGTGTTCGCCGGTGAGTGCCTCGATCACCCGGGCGAGGTCGTCCTGGGACAGGTCGCCGGCGTCGGGGCCGACGCGCCGCACCTCCCGTGGGCGTCGCTGTTCGTCCATGGCGCGGAGTCCTTTTCCGGGTCAGAGTGCGCCCAGTGCGGCCGCTCCGGCGGCTCGACCGGTGTCGAGGGACGAGCTGACGGTGCTGGTGACCATGCCGGCCCAGAACACCGTGTTGTCGATCGGGTCGTACAGCCCTTGGCGTCGCGAGGTCGGGCCCGGGTATGCGCCTCGGGCGTACTGGTCGAGGGACCAGTCGTAGGTCGATGCGGCAACGGTGTTCAGGCCGGGGTCGCCGGCCATCGATCGGACCGCATCGAGCGACTGAGCGAGACGCTCGGACTCCGGGAGCGCCAGTAGCTCCCGGGCCTCGTCCCCGGTCGCCCACGCGACGACCACCTGTCCCGAGTATCCGGGCGCGGCGGCCGACCCGTTCCACAGGGTGGGCGGGTTGACCAGGTAGTCCTCCGCGAGGTCCCATCCGTCCGGCAGCACCGGTGCGGGAAACTCGAGGAGGCCCTTGTAGACCGGGAGGTAGACCACCTCGGACAGCCCCGACCGCTGTTGCGGGGGCAGCGGCGGATCGAACACGATCGACTCCTGCTGCAGCACGCCGGCGGGCAGTGCGATCACGAGTTTGCGGGCGGTGAACCTGGTGCCGCCCGCGAGCACCTCCACACCGCGTGGCGTGTAGGCCACGCGGGTGACCTCGTGATTCATGCGGACGTCGATGCCCTCGGCGAGGATTCGGACGACCTGGTCGTAGCCGCCGATCACGCGGAAGTCCCCGTACCCGTCGCTCGGGATGTCGCCGCTGTCCGGTGCGGTGAGGGCGGTCTCGAGATCCTCGACGACGTATTGGGCGGGCAGCTTGTCGAACTGCTCGGTGTCGACCTCGATGACGAGGAAGGCCAGCGGGTAGTTCGCCCGATCGATTCCCAGCCGCGAGAGGTACGCCTCAGCCGTCTCGCCGGGATTCGGGGCCGGGAGTGGCGTCGGGAGGTCGGGCCTGCCCTGCGGAAAGTTGTAGAACTGCCACGTGTCCTGGTCCACCCACGGCGAGGTCGGATCGAAGCGGGACATCTTCGTCCCCCAGCGATGTGTCGAGATGTTCGCCGGTCCGACGATGTCCCACGTGGAGACGTCGGCGCCGTGGATGAGTTCGGCGCCCCGTTCCACGGGGATGCCCATTGTCGTGCGGTCGGTCCAGAGTCGTCCGCCGATTCGATCGCGCGCCTCGAGAGCGATCACCGATCGGCCCGCATCCGCGACCGTTCGGGCCGCGCCCAGCCCGGAGACGCCGGCGCCGAGCACGATGACGTCCGCGTCGTTCGAGGCGGTCGAGCCGAGCGAGCCGAGCGACCCGGTCTGCGCCCGGGCCTGCGGGGATCGTGCGAACAGCATCGCCGAAAGGCCGACCGCGCCGCCGTAGCCGAGCAGGCGTCGTCGCGTCAGTTGGATGTGTGGAGCATTGACTGGTTTCACCGAGGATCTCCTGGACCGCGTGGGGTGTGATGTGGCGCTGCCGACGCCGGGAATGTGTGTTGGGTCACTCGTTCCGTCGAGTGCGGCCACGATATCGACTCGGCACGTGCCTGTCACTTCTATGAGCAAAGATTCCACATATTTTTTGTCATTTGAACAACAGCGCGGCTCCTTCTCCTCGTCATCGACAACGTTGACGGGGTCGTGCTGCGCAGTTCGCCCCGGCCGGGGGCTTGTCATCTCTCGCGGTGTGATCCATACTTCGTCCGCCGCATCGACGTCGTCGGGTCCGGATTCCGGGTCGATGCGCTCGATCCCCTTGCCGCGGGGGTTGATTCGACACTGTTCCGTCCGAGTCACCGTCATTTCCGGGTGCCAGAACGGCGCCCCATCGGGACTTAGGAATGCCATGGCCGAAACAACGTCCACCGAACAGAGCTCCACCACCCTGCACAAGACGATGCGCTGGTACGACGGCTTCGCGATGTCGCTGACGATGCCGGCCGCGCTGATCGCATCGCTCGGCGCGTCGATCGTCGGGCTCGGCGGGTGGGGCGCGGTGCTCCTGTGGAGTATCTCGATGCTGCTCGCGACCGCCGCCAACTGGATCTACACCGAACTTGCCGCGATGTTCCCGGAATCCTCGGGCGGCATCGCGGCGTATGCCGCCGAGGCGTGGAAGAAGCGGGCCCCGATCGTCGGTCCGCTGGCCGCCGTGGGGTACTGGTTCCCGTGGACCACCTCGTTGTCGGTCTACGCGGGCATCATCGGAGCGCTCGTCCAGTCCCAGTGGTTCCCGGACCAGGACTGGTCGTGGCAGTTGGGCCCGATCGAGCTGAACTTCCCGATCGTGGTCGGCCTGAGCGTGATCGGAATCCTGTACCTGCTCAACGTCGTCGGTGTTCGGATCACCATGACGTTCGTCTACATCACGGGCGGCATCCTGCTGATCCCGCTGGCGGTGTTCATCGTCGGACCGCTGCTGGCCAACGGCTTCGACGTCTCGGGTCTCACCTGGAACCTGCACGGCGTCGAGGGCCTGCGCACCGCACTGGTCTGGCTGTACGTCATGGCGTGGACCTCGTTCGGCGTCGAGGTCTGTGCCACGTTCGCGCCGGAGTACCGCAACACCGTCTCGGACACCGCCAAGGCGCTCAAGGCCGGAGTCCTGTTCTCGCTCGGCGTCTTCGTGCTGCTGCCGCTCATCCTCACCGGCTACGTCGGCGAGGACGCGATCGCCGCTGCACCCACCACGTTCTACGTCGAGGCCTTCCAGAACCTGGTCGGCGGCGCGGCGGACGTCATGGTGCTCTTCCTTATCTGCTCGCTGTTGCTGATCATGGTGACCGGTCTCGCCGACGGATCGCGGGTCCTCTACAACATGGGCAAGGAGGGCACGAGCCTGCAGCAGCTCGGTGTGCTGAACAAGCGGGGCGTTCCCGTCCGTGCGCTCACCGTGGCGCTGGTGGTGAACGTGCTCGTCCTGACCGTGCTCAAGACGCCGCTCGCCATCATCGTCACCGGCAACCTGGGCTACATCCTGACCCACATCTTCGCGCTGTCGGGGTTCTTCCTGCTGCGCAAGGATCGCCCCGACCTGGCCCGCCCGATCCGCCTGCCGGCGATCTTCGTTCCGCTGTCGTTGGCACTCGCCGCGGTGCTGGCCCTGATCCTCGTGGTGGGCGCAACAGGATTCGAGGTCACCGGCTACGGGGGCTTCAAGGAGCTGGCGGTGGCGTTCGGCGTACTGGCGGCGGCGGTCGCGCTGTGGCTCTACCGGCGTAAGGTTCAGGATCGTCGTTCTTCCGTTCCCGAACAGGTGGGGTCATGAGCGCTTATGGACTGCTGGCCGGCGCGATCGCGTGTGAGATCGTGGCGACGCTGTCCCTCAAGGCCGCGGACGGTTTCAGCCGTCTGTTGCCGTCGGTGATCGTCGTGATCGGCTACGCGACGGCGTTCGCGCTCCTCGGATTCGCTCTCCAGCGTGGTCTGGACGTCGGTGTCGGCTACGCCATCTGGTCGGCGGTCGGAACGACGGCGGTGGCGATCCTCGGCGTCCTGCTGTTCCGGGAGTCGTTGTCCTTCATGGCGATCGGGGGCATCGCGCTGATCATTGCCGGCGTCGTGCTGATCGAACTCGGCAACGGCGCGACCGCGCGATCGCCGGAACAACCGGATCCTGCGGCCGCGGTCGTGCGCGACCACTGACGGCCGGTGGGCGAAGGCCCCGGTACCCGAGCCTGTGCTCGGCGGCCGGGGCCTTCGCGCGTTCCGTGCGAGGGATCACGCGCCGCGCGTACCGCCGGCCTCCTGCGCGGCCGGCGCATTCGAGTGGCTGTCGAGGATCAGCACAGCGGTGTGCAGCGACGTCCGGGACTCGGCGTCGTCGAGGTCCACGTCGAGGAGCCGTTCGACGGTCGCGAGTTTGGCGTACAGCGTGGGACGCGAAATTCCCAGCCGCTTGGCGAGTTCGGCCTTGTTGCCGCCGAGTTCGAGGTAGGTGCGCAGCACATCCAGCAGGTCGTCCTCGTGCCGTGCCCTGTGCTCGAGCAGGCCGCGCAACTCGGCCTCGGCGAAGGCCTGCACCCGCTGATCCGTCCGAATCAAGGCGATCAGTCCCCGCAGTCGAATGTCCGCGGACCGGTGGCAGAGCTTGCCGTCGCGCGGCAGCGACTGCGCCACGTCAGCGATGTGTGCTGATTCGGTGAGACCGCGAGCGGCGTCGAGCAGGCGGGTCGAGTCCGGGCCGACGCCGATGGTGCATCGCACGACGCCGTCGATCCGGCGGAGTGCGCCGTGGATCTCGGCGCACAGCGCGTGCAGGGCGTCGGGGCCGGTACCGCTCGGGGGCTGTGAGATCAGCAGATCGAACCATCCGGTCCGGGGATTGGTGGTCAGCGCGGTCACCCGCGACGTCGCGACGGCGTGACGGATGGCGTCGAGCATCCGGACGCGCCGCCGCTGTGTGAACACCTGGTCGGCGCTGGGGGTTTCACTGACACGGACGGTGAGCGGCAGGTACGTCAGCGCGGGGCGCAACCCGAGCGCGTGTGCCCTCGCGGTGGCCTCCGCCTCGTCCTGGATGCGACCGCGGCGCAGCTCGTCGACCAGACCGCTCTGCGCCTGCTGCTCGAGGGCGGTGCCCTCGCGCTCGACCATGCGGCTGAGCGCGAGGGCCTGGGCGGCGCGCTCGAGGGTCATGCGGGTGCGTGCGTCGTCCCCGGCGGCGCGGGGGACGACGAGGCGACCCCACTCCTGTCGGTGGGCGCCCACCGGGGCGGTGATCCAGGATTCCGGTCCGCCGACGCCGGTTTCGCGCGCGACCGGCGTCAGCCGCGACCGGCGTTCCCAGTCCGCCAGCAGTTCCGCGGTCTCGACGCCCTGCGACGCGAAGGCGAGGACCTGCCGCGCGAGGTCCTCGAGGACGATCGGGACGCCGAGTATGCCGGCGGCGGCCTCGACGATCTCGCCGAGCGACGCCCGCTTCATGCTCAGGTCGGTGAACGCCTCGTGGGTGTTGCGGGCGAAGGCCACCTCCGCGTACTGGTCCGCGACGATCGAGCGATGCACCTCCTCGGTGACCTCGACGAACCGGACCTGCCGGTGCAGGGCGACGACGGGCAGCCCGAGCCGGTCGGCGGCTTCGGCGGCCTCCGGCGGGATCTCGTCGACGTGCAGTCCGAGTTCGACGACCAGACCGGTCGCCCCGGCGGCGGCCAGGCCTTCCAGGTAGCCGACGGGATCGTCGGTGAGGGCGTGTCCGGTCGTCAGGACGAGTTCGCCACCTTGGAGGAGGTTCGACAGGTCGCGCAGATCGCTCACGTGCACCCATCGAACCCGGTGGTCGAGGGCGCCGCCGCCGACCACCTCCGGCTCGCCCTGCTGGAGGATCGGGAGGGCCAAGATGTCACGGACGGTCGGCTGCATTTGACGAAGTGTAAATCAGGGGGCCGATTCCTTTACAGAGTGCAGCCCTGCGGTCGTGGGTCGGGCGGTCAGAGTTGAGGCACCACGCGTGATTGCGCGTCTCGATCGACTCAGTGAAGGACTCTCTCATGACCCACAGCGACGGCGCGGCACGGACGATCGCGCACTGGTCCGACGGCAAGGGCTTTACCGGAACGAGCGGCAGCACCGCCCCTGTCACCAACCCTGCAACCGGCGCGGTCACCGGTCAGGTCGCGTTGGCGAGTGTCGAGGACGCCCGGACGGTGATCGCGGCCGCGGCGGCGGCGTTCCCGGCGTGGCGGGACAGCTCGCTGGCCAAGCGCACGGCGGTGCTGTTCAAGTTCCGTGAGCTGCTCAACGAGCGCAAGCAGGAGCTCGCCGAGATCATCACGTCCGAGCACGGCAAGGTGCTCTCCGACGCGCTCGGTGAGGTCACTCGCGGTCAAGAGGTCGTCGAATTCGCCTGCGGCATCGCGCATCTGCTCAAGGGTGGCATGACGGAGAACGCGTCGACGTCCGTCGACGTCGCCTCGATCCGTCAGCCGGTCGGACCCGTCGCGATCATCTCCCCGTTCAACTTCCCGGCCATGGTCCCGATGTGGTTCTTCCCGATCGCCATCGCGACCGGCAACACGGTGGTCCTCAAGCCGTCCGAGAAGGACCCGACGGCGGCGATCTGGATGGCGGAGCTGTGGGCCGAGGCCGGGCTGCCCGCCGGTGTGTTCAACGTGCTGCAGGGCGACAAGACCGCCGTCGACGAGTTGCTGACCTCCCCGGAGATCAAGGCGATCTCGTTCGTCGGCTCCACGCCGATCGCCCAGTACGTGTACGCCACCGGCACTGCGCACGGTAAGCGGGTCCAGGCGCTCGGAGGCGCGAAGAACCACGCCATCGTGCTGCCCGACGCCGACCTCGACTTGGCCGCGGACGCCATGGTGAACGCCGGCTTCGGATCCGCCGGTGAGCGCTGCATGGCCATCTCGGTGATGGTCGCGGTCGGCGACGTCGCCGACGAACTGGTCGGCAAGATCGCCGAGCGGACGCGGGCACTCAAGACCGGCGACGGCACGCGCGACGCGGACATGGGGCCGCTGGTGACCAAGGCCCACCGCGACCGGGTCGCGTCGTACGTCGATGCGGGGCAGGCCGCCGGTGCCACCGTCGTCGTGGACGGGCGCGGCATCGAGGCAGACGGGGGAGCGGACGGCTTCTGGCTGGGGCCCACCCTGCTCGACCACGTCACCCCCGACATGAGCGTCTACACCGACGAGATCTTCGGTCCGGTGCTGTCGGTGGTCCGCGTCGAGTCCTACGACGAGGCCCTCGCGCTGGTGAACTCGAACCAGTACGGCAACGGCACCGCGATCTTCACCAACGACGGTGGCGCGGCACGCCGCTTCCAGAACGAGGTCGAGGTCGGCATGGTCGGCATCAACGTGCCGATCCCGGTTCCGATGGCCTACTACAGCTTCGGTGGCTGGAAGAGCTCGCTGTTCGGGGACACCCATGCGCACGGCACCGAGGGCGTCCACTTCTTCACCCGCGGCAAGGTCGTCACCACCCGCTGGCTCGACCCGAGCCACGGCGGCATCAACCTCGGCTTCCCCCAGAACAACTGAGCCGGAAAGGAACACCGGACATGACGACCACAACCGACCGGCCCGTCACCCTGCCGACCGGCCAGGACATCGACGCCGCCCGCGCCGACGGCGAACGCGCCTACGCGCTCGACCGCGCACACGTCTTCCACTCGTGGTCCGCACAGGCGCAGATCACGCCGATGACCATCCTCGCCGCCGAGGGCTCGTACGTGTGGGACGGCGCGGGAAATCGCCTGCTGGACTTCTCGTCCCAGTTGGTCAACACCAACATCGGGCATCAGCACCCGAGGGTGGTCGAGGCGGTGCAGCGTCAGGCCGCGAAGCTGTGCACCATCGCCCCGCAGCACGTCAACGACGCGCGTTCGGAGGCCGCCCGGTTGATCGCCGAACGCACCCCGGGCGACCTGGACAAGGTGTTCTTCACCAACGGTGGTGCCGACGCCAACGAGCACGCGGTGCGGATGGCGCGCCTGCACACGGGCCGCTACAAGGTGCTGTCGCGGTACCGCTCCTACCACGGCGGGACCGACACGGCGATCAACCTCACCGGCGACCCCCGCCGGTGGCCCAACGACTACGGCAACAGCGGCGTCGTGCATTTCGACGGGCCGTTCCTCTACCGCTCGCCGTTCCACTCGGAGACGGAGGGGCAGGAGACCGAGCGCGCCCTCGAGCACCTCGACCGGCTCATCCGCCTGGAAGGCCCCGGCACGATCGCGGCGATCGTCCTCGAGTCCGTCCCCGGCACGGCCGGGATCATGGTCCCGCCGCCGGGCTACATGGCCGGCGTCCGGGAAATCTGCGATCGCTACGGAATCGTGTTCATCGCCGACGAGGTGATGGCCGGCTTCGGTCGCACCGGAAAGTGGTTCGCCATCGATCATTTCGACGTGGTGCCGGACCTGATCACCTTCGCCAAGGGCGTCAACTCGGGCTACGTCCCGCTCGGTGGCGTCGCGATCAGCGGGAAGATCGCCGCCACGTTCGCCGACCGCGCCTACCCGGGCGGGCTCACGTACTCCGGCCATCCGCTCGCGACGGCCGCCGCGGTCGCCACGATCGAGGCGATGGAGGACGAGGGCGTGGTCGAGAACGCCGCGCGGATCGGCGCCGAGGTCATCGGCCCCGGCCTGCGCGCGCTCGCGGAGCGGCACCCGTCGATCGGTGAGGTGCGCGGGCTCGGCGTGTTCTGGGCGATCGAACTGGTCGCCGACCGCGCCACCAAGGAGCCCCTCGCACCGTACGGCGGGTCGAGTCCGGCGATGAACGAGGTCATCGGCGCCTGCAAGTCCGGCGGACTGCTGCCGTTCGCGAACTTCAACCGGATCCACGCCGTGCCGCCGTGCACCGTCACCGAGGCCGAGGCGCGCGAGGGACTGGCGATCCTCGATGCGGCGTTCGAGGTGGCGGACGCGTACACCGTCCGCTGAGGCGGCGGTCCCCCATGGTCACCGACGCCCATGGGGGACCGACGCTTTCGCCTGCCCACCCTGTTCCAACCGCCAACTTCCTGCGATCTCAACGGAGAGAATCGATGAGCTCAACCCTGTCTGCGTACACGTTTCCCGTGCCGGAGGGCTATGTTGCGGAGGAGGGTTGTGTCCCCGGACCCGACGTTTCGATTCTCGACGGCCTGTCTCCCGGTGCCTTCGACGTTCAGGTCGACCTGGGCTCTCTCGACGGTGCCGAGCAGTCGACGGTGGGCCTGCGTGTCACGGTGTACAGCGGCGGCGAGTCGGTGTCGTTCGAACGTGTGCTGCGTCTGCTCGGCAGCCTCGATCTCGAGGTCGTCGATCAGCGGAGTTTCGAGTACCGTCGCGCCGACGGGCTGCTGTGCCGGCTCTACGACTTCCGGGTCGTGGCGGGGTCGCTCGTCGCGGCGGCGGTGGCGGCCGGAGCGGTGGACTCCGAATCCGTACTCGATGTCCTGCGGGCTCTGTGGTTCGGCCGGACGGAGGCGGATCGGTTCAACGTCCTCGTGCTGGCCGCAGGTTTGGACTGGCGTGAGGTCGTCCTCCTGCGGGCCTACGCCCGCTTCCTACGCCAGACGGCACTGCCGTACGAGCAGAGCCGAATCGAGTCGGTCCTGACCTCGCGCCCCGATCTCGCAGCCGCGCTGGTGGGGCTCTTCCACGCTCATTTCGATCCGCGCCGGGAATCCGGCCGATCCGATGAGATCGAATGCCGCGCAAGGGAAGTCGATCAGCTCCTCGAAGGGGTCGAAGGTCTGGATGCCGACCGCATCATCCGGGCGTACGTCAGCCTGATCTCCGCCACCACTCGCACCAGCTTCTACCGCACCGGCACCCTGGGCACCGAGCGGCCGCAGCTGTCGCTGAAACTGCGGTCAGGGGACGTCGACGAGCTTCCCCGTCCCCGCCCGCTGTACGAGATCTTCGTGTATTCGCCCGACATCGAGGGCGTGCACCTGCGGTACGGCCTCGTCGCGCGCGGGGGCCTGCGCTGGTCCGATCGTCTCGACGACTACCGCACCGAGATCCTGGGGCTGGCGAAGGCGCAGGCGGTCAAGAACGCGGTCATCGTCCCGGCCGGCGCGAAGGGCGGGTTCGTTGTGAAGAACCCGGCGGTTGCCGGTGTCGACGGCTACAGACAGTTCATCGCAGGACTCCTCGACGTGACCGACAACCGGTCGGCGGCAGGAGAGGCGGTGCACCCGGACCGAGTGGTATGCCGCGACGGCGACGATTCCTACCTCGTGGTCGCTGCGGACAAGGGAACGGCGACCTTCTCCGATGTTGCCAACGCCGTTGCCGCCGAGTACGGCTTCTGGCTGGGGGACGCCTTCGCGTCCGGTGGTTCGGTCGGGTACGACCACAAGAAGATGGGTATCACCGCGCGGGGCGCCTGGGTCAGCGCCGCCCGGCATCTGGCCGAGATGGGCATCGACGTCGACGACGACACATTCACCGTCGCCGGTATCGGTGACATGAGCGGTGACGTGTTCGGCAACGGCATGCTCGCCTGTGAGGGCATCGCGTTGGTGGCCGCCTTCGACCACCGCCACGTCTTCATCGATCCCGACCCGGACACCGAGCGTGCGCGGCAGGAGCGCCGTCGACTGTTCGATCTTCCGCGGTCGTCGTGGGACGACTACGATCGCTCCCTCATCAGCGAAGGCGGCGGTGTCTGGTCGCGGGAGGCCAAGTCGATCCCGGTGTCCGCACCCATGCGGACTGCCCTCGGGCTGGATGCGTCCGTCACGGTGCTGACTCCGCCGGAGATGATCCGCGCCATTCTCACCGCACCCGTGGACCTCTTGTTCAACGGCGGGGTCGGCACCTATGTGAAGGAATCGACGGAAACCCACACTGCGGCAGGGGACAAGGTCAACGACGGCGTTCGAGTCGATGCGACGGAACTGCGCGCACGCGCGGTCGCCGAAGGTGGCAATCTCGGAGTCACGGCACGTGCGCGCATCGAATTCGCCCGTGCGGGCGGCCGCATCAACACCGATGCTCTCGACAACTCGGCCGGCGTCGACTGCTCCGACCACGAGGTCAACATCAAGATCCTCCTCGACACAGCCTCTCCGGGTGGCCGCCTCCAGCCGGATCGTCGGTCGGCGGTGCTCGGCTCCTTGACCGACCATGTTGCCCAACTCGTTCTGACCAACAACGACGCCCAGAACCGCATCGTCGGGGATGCGCGCTGGAACGCATCCAGGATGGTCCACGTACACGAACGAATGGTGGCGGACCTGGTCGAGAGCCGGGGCCTCGACCGAGAGCTCGAGGCGCTCCCCACCCCGCAGGGGTTCGCGGCGCTGGCGGCGGCGGGCGAGGGACTGACGTCGCCGGAGCTGGCGACCCTGCTCGCCCACTGCAAGCTCGACCTGAAAGCCGGCCTCGAAGGCTCGGAGGTGTTCGACGACGGCTACTTCGCCGCGCGTATCGGGGCGTACTTCCCCGCCCCGCTGCGCGCGCTGGTGCCCGCTGATCAGCACCCCCTTCGTCACGAGCTTCTCGCAACCGAGATCGTCAACGATGTGTTCGCCCTCGGCGGGCTGACATATGCGCATCGGTTGAAGGAGGAGACCGGCGCCGCCCCCGCCGACATCGTGCGGGCCTTCGTCATCACGTCGGAGGTGTTCGGCCTCGGTGACTTGTGGTCCGACATCTCCCAAGCGAACCTGCCCCCGGCCACCGAATACGAGCTGGTCATCGAGGCGCGTCGGCTGCTCGATCGCGGTTCGCGATGGTTCCTGGCGAATCGGAAACAACCGCTGTCGGTGGACGCGGAGATCGCACGCTACCGATCGGCGGTGCACGCCCGAGCGGCACGGGTCGGTAACTGGCTGCGCGGTGCCGAGCGGCGAGCGATGGAGACGACATACGAGGCGTACCGCCGAGCCGGGGTCGAGGCGTCGGTGGCTCGGCGTGTCGCGGACGGGCTCTACCGGTTCAGCCTTCTCGACATCGTCGACGTCGCATCCGAACTCGGCTGTGACGTCGCGGAAACCGCGGCGGTGTACTTCGCCCTTTCCGATCACCTCGGCGTCGACCGGTGGCTCATCAAGATATCCGCGTTGCCCAGGGGAGAACGGTGGCACACGCTCGCGCGGGTCGCGCTGCGCGACGACCTCTACCGGTCGGTGCGTCTGCTGGCCCGCGACGTGCTGGCGTCCGCGGCGTCCGGTGACACGATGGAAGACCGAATTACGCAGTGGGAGAACGACAACAACGCCCGCATCGAACGCGCTCGGCGGACGTTGAGTGAGATCGACGCTACCCCGGTGTCCGATCTCGCCTCTCTCTCGGTCGCTGCCCGAAACATCCGGTCGATGGCTGAGCCGCACCGAGAGCTTGCGGACAGTACCGGAGGTGCTGCCGATGCCTGATCGGCCCAAGTGTCGGCGTGAGCCCGATGATCGTCTTCGGCCAGCGGTCGCGGGCCCGGACTGACTGAATTGCCGGGGCGCCCGCGGTCGTCGGCGGGTATACACTCCGGGTGAATCGAACCCCGACATCGTGCCAAATCGCCACAGGTGATGATCATTTCCAAGGAACCTTCGCTCACGCAGCTCCGCTACTTCGTGGCCGTGGCTCGTAGTGGCAACATGACCGCCGCGGCGTCGGATCTGCACGTGACACAGGCGACGATGTCGATTGCGATGACGCAGCTCGAACACATCTATGGCATCGAGTTGTTCGTCCGTGTGCCGCGGAAAGGTGTCCGCCTCACCCCGGCGGGGCGTCGATTGCTGATAGCCGCGCAGTCGATCCTGAACGATGTCGATTCGTTGCGGGAGCTGACTACGCGGGGACATGGCGACCTCAACGGACGATTGTCCGTCGGGCTGTACGGGCCGATAGCGCCGTCCAGGGTTCCGGTGCTCACCAGTCGCATGGCCGCGCGGTTTCCGGGCGTCGACCTCGCGTTTCTCGAGGGTGACCTGGAGCATCTCCTGTCGATGATCCGCACAGGCGAATGCGAACTGGCCGTGATGTACGACTTCGGCATCGATGAGCAGTTCGACGTGCTCACCGTCGAGCGTGTCCCGCCGCATCTGCTGCTCTCCGCGAGCCATCCGCTCGTCGAGGCCGGCCGCACCGAGGTCAGCCTCCATGAACTGGCCCAGGACCCGTTCGTGTTGTTCTCGCTTCCGCATGCCCGGCCGCACTACCTGAACTACTTCAGAATCCTGGGGATAGTGCCGCGGATTCGACACACGACCCAGAATTACGAGACGTTGCGATCCTACGTAGCGGCGGGACAGGGATACACGATCCTCAATCAGCGTCTCGGCCTGGACCATACGTACTCGGGCGGTCGTGTGGTCGACGTCGAGATCCGCGAGGAGTTACCGCCGGTCGAGCTGTGTCTGGTCAAATTGCGCGGTATCAGCCTGTCGAGGAAGGCGGCTGCCTTTACCGACGCCTGTTTCGAGGCGTTGGGCTGGAACGCGGTCCGGAACTCGACCTGGCGGTTCGTGGCGCAGTGATCTGACGCGTGTGTCTCCGCGACATCCCTGTCGATGATCTCGCGGTGAGCCGGTGCGACATCGGGAACCGTGTCGGGCTGGATGTGTGCGTGCCCTGTCTGGGCCCAACCTTGCTGCAGTACAGACGTTTACGCGATCGACAGGCCGCTGATGGTGGGTTCAGCCATTGAGACTTCTTATGCATACCGCGTGAACTTTCAATTCGACGAATGTGAGATCGCTGCGCAAAGCTGTGACTCGCACCACATCGGGTGACGTATATCTGCTCACGATCTCGATGGAGAAGACGGAGAAAAGGTACGCATGACGACACTTCCACGCACTCTCGACGACACTGGTACCCCCGCCCCTGACGGGATGGCCGCCCCGCCGCAGTTGCGGGTGCTGGCCGCTGGCGCCATCGGGCAGTTCATCGAGTTCTACGATTTCGGTCTCTACGCGATCTCGGCTGTGCTGATTTCGCAACTGTTCTTCCCCAGCGCCAACGGCGCGACCAGCGTCCTCGCTGCGATGGCGACCTTCGGTGTCGCGTTCCTCGTCCGCCCGCTGGGCGGCCTGTACTTCGGCCGGCTGGGCGATCGAATCGGACGGCGGCCGGTCCTGTTCATCACCCTTCTGGCGATCGGCGGAGCGACGGCGGCTATCGGACTCCTGCCCACGTACTCGGCCATCGGCCTGTGGGCCCCGGTGCTGCTGGTGCTGTGCCGACTTGTCCAGGGCTTTTCGGCCGGCGGTGAGGCGGTCGGCGCGCCGACGTTCGTGATGGAGCACGCGCCGCTGACACGCCGCGGTCTGTGGCTGAGTATCACGATCTCCGCGACAAGCCTTCCCGGCGTCGTGGCTGCCGGTTTCGTGCTGTTGCTGTCCCGCCTGCTGTCGGAGGACGCCTTCGCGACCTGGGGCTGGCGCATCCCGTTCCTCGTTGCGCTGCCACTGTCGCTCTTCGGCCTGTGGATGCGGTTGCATACCAGCGAGTCGGACGAGTTCACGACAGGTCATGAGGGTGGGCGAGCGGAGCGGCTCGGGAAGACGGTCAAGGCGAACGGCCGCCGAATGGTGCAGGTGTTCTTTGTGTGCGGCCTCAACGCGATGGGCTTCTACTACCTGTCCGGATACTTCGTGACGATGTTGCAGACGGTCGCCGACCTCGGCCGCGAGGCGTCGCTCGCGATTACCGCCGCAACGATGGCGCTCTCGACCATTCTCGTTCCGTTTTCGGGAATGATCGGCGACCGGGTAGGCCGCAAACCCATGCTCGTCAGCGGAGCGGCGCTCTTCGTGCTGCTCGCGATTCCCAGCTTTGCGCTGGCCACATCCGGCACGCTCGGCGGTGCCATTCTCGGTGGGCTGCTGTTCATCGTTCCGCTGTCGATCTACGTCGGAGGTAGCTGCGCGTTCTTCGTCGAAGCGTTCGACGTCGCGAACCGCATGACGTCGGCCGCGATCAGCTACAACCTCGGTTACGCCCTTCTCGGTGGTACCGCCCCGTTCGTCGGGGCATGGCTGATCGACGCCACCGGGATCCGTGTGGCACCCGGAATCTACATCGCCTGCTTCGCAGCGGCGGTACTCGCCGTGTTGCTCCTGACCAGGGTGCCTGAAACGCATCCGCTCAAGCGCGACAAGGCCATTGGAGCGCAATAGACACGACCACTCGCGACCCGCGCCCGCGGCAGGCGGAAGCGGCCTGCGCGAGCACTCGAACTACAAGGATCTGAACCAGACTATGAACAACTCGACGACTTCACGGATCATTCGGGCCCGACGCATCATTCGTCCGGGCGAGGATGCGCCTACCAACGCCATCGCCATCGCCGGTGATCGCGTGGTCGCACTGGGCGACGCCGCCGACCTGGTCGCGCAGTTCCCGTCCGCGCGGGTGGACGACATGGGTGACGCGGTGATCTCGCCCGGATTCCACGACGCACATCTGCACCTTGCAATGGCAGCCGACAATGAACTGCAGCTCGATGTGTCACCCGCGCAGGTGTCCTCGCTTGCCGAACTCGTCGGGAAAGTCGGTGCGAGAGCGAAGAGCAATCCAGCGCAGGGGTGGGTGCGCGCGAACGGCTACGACGATGCCAAGATGTCCGACGGACGGGTACTCACGCGTTGGGACCTCGACGCGGTAACCGGCGACGTACCGACGATCATTCTGCACGTGGCCTGCCACTGGGCCGTCGTCAACTCCGCGGCACTCGCGGCCGGCGGCATCACGGACGACACGGAGCCTCCCAGCGGCGGCGAGTTCGGTCGCGACGGAACGGGACGGCTCAACGGAATCCTGTACGAGCAGGCGTTGACGGATTTCGCCTACACCCATGGCAATAGGGAACCCGTCGTTCCACAGTCGGACCTCGACGACCGGGTCGCGGCGGTGGAAACGGTGATTCGGCGCTGGCACGCGGCCGGGCTCACCTCGGTGTGCGACGCCCTGGCGGGACCCGAGGACATCCGTCTCTTCTCCGAGGCCCGGGATCGCGGAATGCTGACGATGCGGGTCGGTTTCCTCCTCGCGGCCCAGCACTACGATGCGGTTCACCAGTTGGGCCTGCGGTCCGGTTTCGGCGACGACCATCTGCGCTTCGTCGGTGTGAAGGCCTTTGCGGACGGCGCTGTCGGTGGCCGCACCTGCCTGATGGACGAACCGCACAACCTCACCGGCGACCACGGTATCCAGGTGCTCACCAACGCGGAACTCGCGGACTTCGTGCGGCGAGTCCACAGCGACGGAAATCGTGCCTGCATCCATGCAAACGGTGACCGCGCCATCCGCTACGTTCTCGACGAGTTCGAGCAGGTGCAGCGCACGATTCCCCGCCCGGGACTGCGGCATCGCATCGAGCACTGCAGCCTCGTCAACGAGGACATCCTGCGGCGCATGCACCATCTCGGCGCGATCGCCGTTCCCTTCGGCAGCTACGTTCACCAGCACGGCGGCCACCTCATCGACTGGTACGGCGAGGAGCGCGTCGAATCGATGTTCGCGCACCGCTCGTTCCTCGACGCCGGAGTAGCCGTCGCCGGGTCGTCGGACTTCCCCTGCGGCGGCATCGAGCCGCTCCTGGCGCTGCAGAGCATGACGACGCGCACGGGGTGGGATGGTGCCCTTGTCGGTCCGTCCCAGCGGATTTCACCCGCCGAGGCGCTGTCGATCTACACGGCAGGATCGGCTGTCGCCACCGGTGAGAGCGACCGCAAGGGTAGCCTGACCGTGGGCCAGCTCGCCGACTTCGTCGTTCTCGACGAGGACCCCCTGGAAGTTCCGCACGATCAGATCTCGAAGGTCGGTGTCCGGTCGACGTTCGTCGGAGGCGTGCAGGTCTATTCGCGAGACTGAGGTCGCGACGCTCCGTCCCGATCGGTGATCCGACCGATCCGCCCCAGGTTCCACAGCGTTCCTAGGGCGGATCATCTTCTCCGCGAGGCGGATCCGTCGTGAGTCGCCCGGACTACATGAACAGCGTCGCCACGCCGGCGACGGCTCCCACGACGGCGGCGATGGCCGAGACGAGTCCGGCGACGGCGCCGATCTGACCGAGCTGAGCGGTGGAAGAACCCATGGAATGACTCCTTGTCATCGATTGTGTGTAGATACATCTCGTGGCAGCCACTCGGGCTGCGGTTCACGGCCGTTCCGGTTCTGCTCCTCCCTCCGTCGAGCGGCCCGCGCGTCCGGTGACGCCGGGAGACTGTGCCATTCGGTGTCGAGTTCGCTGTGCCGGCCGGAGGCGCCGCCCACCCCCTGCGGGGTGAGCGGCGCCTCCGGCTTCCGTTGTTCTCGGGTCAGGCAGTGAATCCGATGTACTTGGTGTCGAGGTACTCGTCGATACCCTCGACGCCGCCCTCGCTGCCCAGGCCGGACTGCTTGACGCCGCCGAACGGCGCGGCGACGTCGGAGACCACACCCCGGTTGACGCCCACCATGCCGGACTCGAGCGCGTCGGCCACCCGCAGTGCCCGGTCGAGATTCTGCGTGAATATGTATGCAGCGAGACCGTATTCGGTGTCGTTGGCCGCGGCGACCGCCTCCTCCTCGGTGTCGAATCCGGTGATCGCGGCGACCGGGCCGAAGATCTCGTCGCGGACGATGCGCGCGTCGGCAGGCACCTGGTCGAGGACCGTCGGCTCGTAGAAGAAGCCGGCTCCGTCGAGCTGCCGGCCGCCGGTGCGCACGCGGGCGCCCACCGCGACCGCCTCGTCGACGAGGGCCGCGACGCTCGCGCGCTGCTTGGCACTGACGAGCGGTCCGACGTCGACGCCGGGCTCGTGCCCCGGCCCGACCTTCAGCGCGGCTATCCGTTCGGTGAGCCGGGCGGTGAACTCCTCGCGCACGGAGTTGGCGACCATGATCCGGTTCGCGGCGGTGCACGCCTCGCCGCCGTTGCGCATCTTCGCCGCCATCGCCCCGTCCAGAGCCGCGTCCAGGTCCGCGTCGTCGAACACGATGAACGGCGCGTTCCCGCCGAGCTCCATGGACGTGCGCAGGACGTTACGCGCAGACTGCTCGATGAGTATGCGGCCCACCGGAGTCGACCCGGTGAAGGTGACCTTGCGCAACCGTGGATCGGCCAGCAGCGGGCCGGACACGGCGGCCGCGTCGGACGTCGGGAGCACCGAGACCACGCCGGCCGGCAGCCCGGCCTCGGCGAGGATCTGCGCGAAGGCCAGCATCGTCAGCGGCGTCTCGGCGGCGGGCTTGACGATCATCGTGCAGCCCGCGGCGAGGGCGGGGCCGATCTTGCGGGTTCCCATGGCGAGCGGGAAGTTCCACGGGGTGATGGCCAGGCACGGACCCACCGGCACCTTGTTGACGAGGATGCGCCCGGCGCCGCCCGGTGATCGCGTCGACCGGCCCTGGATGCGCACCGCCTCCTCGCTGAACCAGCGCAGGAACTCGGCGCCGTACGCCACCTCGCTGCGGCTCTCCGGCAAGGCCTTTCCCATCTCGGTCGTCATCAGCAGCGCCAGGTCCTCGGTCCGCTCGACGACGAGTTCCCAGGCCCGGCGGAGGATGACGGATCGTTCGCGCGGCGAGGTGGCCGCCCACTCCGCCTGGACGCGGCACGCCGCGTCGAGAGCCCGCAGCGCGTCGTCGGCGCCGGCGTCGGCAACCGTGGTCAGCGCCTCGCCGGTCGCCGGATCCAGAACAGGGAACGTGCCGCCGCCGGCGGCCGGGGTGGATTCGCCGTCGATCCACAGCCCGGTCGGGACGGTGGAGACGAGGGTGGAGACATCAATCATCGTTCTGCTTCCAGTCGATTCCAGGGTGTATCAGGAAGATTCGGTGATCAGGCCGAGGTGCGGACGGCGTCCTCGATCACGTCCAGGGCATCGGTGAGCAGGTCGTCGCCGATGACGAGCGGCGGCAGCAGGCGCACCACGTTGCCGTAGGTGCCGCAGGTCAGCAGGATGACGCCCTGCTCGAGCGCGCGTGCGACGACCTTGCGCGTCAACTCGGCATTCGGCTCGGTGCTGCCCGGTACGACGAACTCCATCGCCAGCATGGCGCCGCGACCGCGGACGTCACCGATCGCCGGGACCTCCTCGGCGAGGTTCAACAGACGGGTCGTCACGATCTCCTCGATGTGGCGTGCGCGCGCGGGCAGGTCCAGATCTCGCATCGTCCGGATCGTCGCGAGGGCTGCCGCACACGCGATCGGGTTGCCGCCGTAGGTGCCACCGAGGCCGCCGGAGTGCACCTTGTCGAGCAGGTCGGCGCGACCGGTGATCGCGGACAGCGGGAGTCCGCCGGCGATGCCCTTGGCCATGGTGATGATGTCCGGCACGACCTGCTCGTGGTCGCACGCGAACCACGAACCGGTGCGGGCGAACCCGGTCTGGACCTCGTCGGCGATGAACACGACGCCGTTGGTCTTCGCCCATGCGGCGAGCGTCGGCAGGAATCCCGGTGCGGGAACGATGAATCCGCCCTCGCCCTGGATCGGCTCGATGATGATCGCGGCGAGGGACTCGGCGCCGATCTGCTTCTCGATCTGGGTGATCGCGCGCTGTGCCGCTTCCTTGCCCGTCAGTTCGCTGTCGTCGCGGAACGGGTACGACATCGGCATCCGGTACACCTCGGGGGCGAACGGGCCGAAGTTGGTCTTGTACGGCATGGACTTGGCGGTGAGCGCCATCGTCAGGTTGGTGCGGCCGTGGTAGGCGTGGTCGAACGCGACGACGGCGGAGCGGCCGGTGGCGAGGCGCGCGACCTTGATCGCGTTCTCCACGGCCTCGGCGCCGGAGTTGAACAGCACGGTGCGCTTGTCGTGGTCACCGGGCGTGAGCGCCGCGAGTTCCTCCGCGACCTGCACGTAGCCCTCGTAGGGGGTGACCATGAAGCACGTGTGGGTGAAGCGCCCGGCTTGGTCGCGGACGGCATCGACGACGGCGGGATCCGACGCGCCCACGCTGGTGACCGCGATGCCCGAGCCCAGGTCGACCAGGGTGTTCCCGTCGACGTCGACGATCACACCGCCGTCGGCGTCGGCGGCATAGACCGGGACGCTGGAGCCGACGCCGGCCGCGACGCTGGCGCGGCGGCGTTCGGTGAGGGCCCGCGACTTCGGACCGGGCAGTTCGGTGACGAGGTTGCGCTTCTGCGGAAGGCGGAAGGCGGTGTTTTCGCTGGTGTTCATGTCGTGGAGGACCCCTGTCGTGAAGATCGGACTGGTCCTAGTCTGGTTCGCTGTGGAGTGCCGAGCACCTGCCAGAATGGAGTGGGGGCACACACAGGATTCGCCATTTCGGACCGACAGTCGGGGCCGGGTCAGGAGTTGAAGATGGGCGTGACCGTCCGGTGGGTGCTGGCGCAGCCGGAGTTGTTCCTACGTCTGCGCGCAGGCGCGTCCGGTCTCGACCGCGACATCGAGTTCGCCATCACCACCGAGCTGTCCGATCCGTCGCCGTGGCTGTCGGGAGGCGAGCTGCTGCTGACGACGGGCCTCGGGGCACCATCCGGTGCGGACGGGTACGGCGACTACGTGCGGCGCTTGTTCGACGCCGGTGTCGCCGCGGTCGGTTTCGGTGTCGGTCTGACGCACGCGACGATGCCCGACGAACTGGTCGCGGCGGCCGACGAGATCGGGCTGCCACTCCTGGAGGTGCCGTTGCCCACCCCCTTCGCAGCGGTCACGAAGCGGGTCATGGACTGCCTGGCCGAGCAGCGGTACGACGCGCTGCTGCGTGCGTCCACGGCGCAGCCGCGGATGACGCGGGCCGTGGTCCAGGGCGGTGCCCGCGCCATCGTGCGTGAGCTGGCAGTGGCGACCGACGCGACGGCACTGCTGTTCGACCGTCGCGGTCGGCTCCTCGAATGGCATCCCGCCGACGTGGAGGACGACACCGTCGCGGAGGTGTCCGACCTGATCGGCTCGGTCTCCGATACCACGTCCAGCCTTGTCGCCCAGGCGCATTCGGGACAGTCGATGACCGTTCAACGGATCGGACTGGGTCGGCACCTCCACGGCAGCCTCGCGGTGGTCAGCCCCAAGCCACTCGGCTCCGTCGACCAGGTTCTGCTGGGCCACGCCAACTCGCTGCTGGCACTCGACTTCGAGAAGCCGGTGCGGTTGCGGGCCGCGCAGAATCAGCTCAACAGCCAGATCCTCGGGCTGCTGCTCTCGGAGCACATCGATCTCGAGCCGGCCCGCGAACAGCTCGCGCCCGCGGCGGACGATCGCGGCGTCATCCGTGCGCTGGCCGGGGTCTGCACGTCACCCGAGGATGCGGCGGAGGTCGCGGCCTCGATCGAGACGGCCATGAACGAGGCCGGCCGACCGCTCTTCCTGCGCCGAGCCGATGCGCGTGTGACGGTGCTCCTCCGCGGAACCGACGACGCCGCGTTCGCGCGCACGCTGCTCGTCCATGCGGGCGAGGCGGTCCGACGGTCCGCGCGCGTCGGACTGAGCGGGCGGCTGCCGGTCGCCCGCTTCGTCGAGGCGATCGACCAGGCGCAGCTGGCGGCGTCCGCGGCCGGGGCGGGAGCCGCGCCGCTCGAGTTCTCGGCACTGACGGGCAGCGCGCTGTTGACACTCGACTCGACTCGTCAGGTGCTGCGTTCCATCGCCGACACGGCGATCACGCCCCTCGCCGACCACGATCGTGATCACGGCACGGAACTGGTGGCGTCGCTGCGGTCCTTCCTCGAGGCGAACGGGCACTGGGAGTCGGCGGCGGGCGCGTTGGGCGTGCACCGGCACACGCTCCGGAGCCGGATCGCGAAAATCGAATCCCTGCTGGACTGCCGGCTCGATGTCGCCCGCGTGCGCGCGGAGCTTCTCCTGGCGATCATCGCCTCCCAGGCGTAGCTACTGCGCCACCGCGGCCAGCGTCGTGGCGAGTTCCGCGCTGATCGTGCAGGCGCGCGCCAGGTCGATCTCGCCGTCGGCCCGGGCCGCGACGACGATCCGGTGCAGCCGCCCCACCGCGGACTCGTGGTGGGCGCGCCACAGTGCCAGCCGGTCGTCGGGGGACACGTCGTCGGGTCCGTGTGCCATGACACTGCCGACCAGTGCATGCAGCCGTGCCGAGATCTCGTCCCGCAACCCCGCCGTGGCCAGCGTGTCCCAATACGCCCGGCGCGGCCAGTGCTCCAGGCGATCGACGATACGGAACACACCCAGGTCGTCGCCGAGCGTCAGGTATGCGTAGGCCACCTGGTCGATCGGAACTCCCAGTGCGAGAGCGTTCTCCGCGAAGGGGAGTGCCTCGCCGAGCAGTGGCAGCGAGGTGCCCGCGATCGTGCCGTCGACGGTCGCAGGCGGGTAGTCCTCGAGCAGGCGCCGAACGGCGTCGCGGTAGCGCCGGACCTCCGACTGCGGTTCGACCGGCACGGGCCGATTGCGCAGCAGCCACGAGCAGGCACGCTCGATGAGCGCCTGCACGGTGTGCAGCGGACCCCACGAGTCGCGATCGGCGAGGTCGACGACGGCGACGGCGCGGTCCCACATCGCGTCCACGTCGAAGAGTTCGGCGACCACGGCGTACGCCAGCGCGACCTGGGGCGTGCTCACGCCGAGCCGCTCCTCGAGCCGGTAGATCAGACCCGGGCCTACGTGATTGATCAACTGGTCCGCGATCTGGGTCGCGATGATCTCCCGGCGCAGCCGGTGCCCGCGGAGACGGTCGGGGAACCGGTCGTGGAACGACGGCGGGAAATAGTCGACGAGGAGACGGGCGAAGATCGGCTCGTCCGGGACGCCGGAGCCGAGCAGGTCGTCGCGCACCGTGTTCTTCGAATGTGCCAGCAGCGTCGCGATTTCGGGACGAGTCAGCCCGAGGCCCGCCTCGGTGCGGAGCAACAGGTCCCGCGTACCGGGCAGGACCGCTCGCGTGCGGTCCAGCCCGCCGACCGCCTCGAGGTTCACGATCAGTCGCTCGTGCCGTCCGAGCAGCGACACGGCCTGCGACTCGGCGAGGCTGATCGCCAGCGTCTGGCTCGTGCAGTCGCCGAGGACTGCGCCCGCCACGTGGTCGGTGCATTCCGCCAGCAGTGCATTGCGGTCGTCCTCGGCCAGCTCGCCTGCCGCCACGGCACCGTCCAGCGCGATCTTGAGGTTCACCTCCCGGTCGGACGTCGCCACCCCGGCGGCATTGTCGATGAAGTCCGCATTGATGCGCCCGCCGCCGAGGGCGAACTCGATCCGGGCGCGCTGCGTGAAGCCGAGGTTGCCGCCTTCACCCACCACCCGGCAGCGCAGGTCGGCGGCGTCGACGCGCACCGCATCGTTCGCGGGATCTGCTGCGTCCGTATCCGTTTCCGTCGAAGCCTTGACGTACGTCCCGACGCCGCCGTTCCACAGCAGGTCCACCGGTGCGCGGAGGATCGCGCGAATCAGCTCGCCCGGCGGGAGCACGTCGGCCTCGACGCCCAGCAGCTTCCGCACCTCCGGTGACAGCGGCACCTGCTTGGCGGACCGCGGCCACACCCCGCCGCCCTCGGAGATGGCGTCGCGCGGGTAGTCGTCCCAGCTCGATCCCGGCGTCTCGAACAGAATGCGGCGCTGCGTGAACGAGACGTCGGGGTCGGGGTCCGGGTCCAGGAAGATGTGGCGGTGATCGAACGCCGCGACGAGTCCGATCGTGCGCGAGAGCAGCATCCCGTTCCCGAAGACGTCACCGGACATGTCGCCGATGCCCGCGACGGTGACCGGGTCGGACTGGGTGTCCACGCCCAGTTCGGCGAAGTGCCGGCGGACCGAGAGCCACGCGCCCCGCGCGGTGATTCCCATCGCCTTGTGGTCGTAGCCCCGCGATCCTCCGGAGGCGAAGGCGTCACCCAGCCAGAAATCGTATTCGGCAGCAACGGAATTCGCGAGGTCGGAGAAGCGGGCCGTGCCCTTGTCGGCGGCGACCACCAGGTAGGGATCGGCGTCGTCGTACATGACGGTGTCCGCGGGGGCCACGACACGACCGTCGACGATGTTGTCGGTGACGTCCATCAGTCCGCGGATGAACACCGCGTACCCGGCGTCGGGCGCGACGTCGCCGATCAACACGTACGAACCCTTGGCTCCGGTCGGGACGATCGGCGAGTTCTTCACGGTCTGCGTCGTCATGAGCCCCAGCACCTCGGTGCGGTAGCTCTCGGGCCGATCGGACCAGCGCAGCCCGCCACGGGCCACCGTGCCGGCCCGAACGTGGACGCCCTCGACACCGCCTCCGCGGACGAAGATCTCGCGGTGCGGCACGATGCGGCCGGGTTGCGCCAGGCGCGACGGTTCGAGCTTGAACGAGGCGTAGTGCTTGGGGCGGCCGTCCGCCGAGCGCTGGTACCAATTGGTGCGCAGCACCGCACCGACGAAACTCGACAGTGCGCGCAGGATCCGGTCCTCGTCGAGGGTCGCCGCATCCTCGACGAGCGGAGCCAGCCGTCTCTCCAACTCGGTGATCGCCCGGTCCCGGTCGGCGAGCGCCGGGTCGAAACGGGTGTGGAAAAGGTCCACCACACTCTTCGTGAAGGTGTTGTGACGCAACAGGCTATCGACGACGTAGGCGTCGGAGAATCCGAGGCCGGCCTGCTGCAGGTAGCGGACCATGCAGCGGACCAACACGACATCACGCCAGCAGAGGCCGGCGACAGGGGTGAGCATGCAGAACCGGTCGATCTCGAGACCCTCCGCGGTCGCGGTCTCGAAGGCGTCGACGAGCAGTGCGGTGGCGTCGGCTGCCCACGCCCGGGCGGGGCTGCCGAAGCGGAACCGGTCCGCGGTGGCGCCGTTGCCGGCCGGCTGCGGGGCGGTGATCGGCTCGTGCTCCTCGATGCGGAGGCCGAAGCACTCGAAGTCCCTCGCGACGTCGGCCAGTGCCGGGCGCGTGGTCGGCCACACCACGACGGCATGCATGCCGTGGGCGCGGTCGGTGGCGTCGCCGGGGGAGACGAACTCCATGCGGGGGCGGTTGTCGGCGTCTGCGGTGGAGGGGAGCGTCATCGATCCCTTGCTGATGGTCATCACACACCTGTTCGGTCGGCGGGAGTCGGATTCGTCGGACGTGGACGCTCTGAGTGTGCCTCGCCTGCAAGGAATTTCGATTGGACATTTTGGCGAGCCGGAACGCCGCGATCCGCCGAAACGCACATGGGTGTTCCGGCGGATCGCAGGGTACGGCCGATGCCGAGCCCGCGTCCTGCGTACTTGTCGTCCCCTCACTCGGCCGGTGGCCGCGACAAGTGCGCAGGACGCGGGAGTTCAGGGCGCGGCGGTGTCGAGCGACCAGCGTGCGGCGGGTGCGAAGACACCGGCCGGGTCGTAGGTGGCCCGCGTCGCGAGCAGCCGACGTCGCTGCGCGGGCGTCCACGCCGCGGCGACGCGAGACGCGGGTGCGCCCCCGGGCCCTCCCGCGAAGTTGACCAGCGCGCCGCCGGTGCTCCACGGACTCATCGCGTCGACGACGGTCTCGAGCGCGCCCGGGACCGCGTCGGCGATGGGCGGGGCGAGCACACCGACGGTGAACAGCGAGTAGGCGGCATCGCGACCGCCCACCGCGTTCGACACCGCCGTCTCCGCGAGAGCGCCGCCCAGTGCCCGGATCTCGGCCAGCATGATCGGCAGGCCGGCCTCGGGTCCCGCGACAGCGAGCAGGGCGTCGATCGCGCCGTCCGGTAGTTCCCGCACCAGCGTCGAGCGCTCCATCGTCGGCATCGGGTCGGTGGGGTCGGCGTGGATCGATGCGATTGCCGGGAACATGATCTCGGTCACCGTGTCGAGGATCGGCTCGGCGATGGTGCGCATCGGGGCGAGCGATTCGAGTCCGTTCGCCTCGACTCCGGCGTGCGCGACGCGCACGTGCACGGCGGTGCGCCCGCGCAGCGGCTCCGGCAGGTCGGGCAGCGGCGGGAAATTGACGATCGCGACGGAACTCGACACCGAGTCCGAGGCCGCGGCGATCCAGTCCCGCCAGCGCCGCAGGACGACCGGTGCGTCGGCGATGTCGTAGAAGACGCCGCCGGCGTCGATCGTCTGGATCGGGAAGAGCCGGAAGGTCATTCGGGTGACGATGCCGAACGCGCCGCCACCGCCGAGCAACGCCCAGAACAGGTCCGGCTCCACGTCGGGGGAGACCCGCCGCAGACGTCCGTCGGCGGTGACGACCTCCATCGACAACACGTGGTCGGCCGCGAAGCCGTGGGTGCGGGCGATCGGGCCCAGGCCGCCGCCGAGCGTGTAGCCGACAACGCCGACCGTGGTGGACGATCCTGCGAGCGCGGCCAGGCCGTGCGGAGCGGCGGCGTCGAGCACCTGCTGCCAGCGGACGCCGGCTTCGACGGTCGCGGTGCGTCTGGTGCGGTCGATCATCACCCCGTCGAGCAGGGCGGTGTCGATCAGGATGCTGTCCTCGGGTGCGGGGGCGGCGCCGTGCCCGGTCGCCTGGACGGCGATGGTCAGCCCGAGTTCGCCGGCGATCCGCACGGTGGCGGCGATGTCGGCGGCGTTGGAGGCGACCACGACGGCGGCGCTGCGGTGCACCGTCGCCGCGTTGAATCCGGCGGCGGAGAGGCGGTAGCCGTCGTCCCCGGGGCCGTACACGGCGCCCGCGACGGCGTTGCCGAGTCGTTCGGCGAGGGACGCACCCGACAATGCGGTGTTCGGCGGGTTCGACATCGAATCTCCTCGGGTCGGGTATTCGTTCCGATCCAGGAGACACGCGGACGCTTACCGTTCGCTTAACGCCTGCTCATGTTCCCCGGTGAGACGCCGTCCGCGCTCGCACAGGTACCAGACCAGGGCGTTGACCTCCGCCCGTGTCAGGGCGGCCCCACGCGCGTGGTGCGCGGCGAACTCGGCGGCGTCGAGCGCGTCCCGCACCGTCGCAGCGTCGCGTGGCCCGTCGACCGGGTCCATGAGTTCGGGCAGGAAGCCGATTCGGGAGCCCTGCGCGTGCACCGCGCCCAGCAGGGCGGCGCCGTCGGTGGGGAAGCCGAGGCGGACGGCGAGCGTGGAGATGCTGTGGACCAGTACCAGCCACGACGTCACGTCGCCCTCGGAGTCGAGCACGGTGTGCATGAGACGGGTGGCGTCGAGGGCCGCGACGACGTCGTCGAGGTCCATCGCGGCACGGAAGAGGGTCCACGACGCCGACCCCACCGCCCAGCCGTGTCCACACCGTTCGGCAACCGCGACGGCTTCCTCGAGGACGGACCGGGCCCCGGCGGAGTCCCCGTGGAATCGCAGGATCATCCCCTGGATCATGAGCGCCTCGGCGACCTGCCACGGCGCACCGCTCGAGCGCAGTCGGTCGACACAGGCGAGCGCCTCGCGGGGCCGATCCGCCGTCAGGTCGGTGAGCGTGCGGAAGTACGTGGCCCAGGAGCGCATCCAGTCGGCGTCGGTGCCGCCGCCGATCCGGTCGGACAGTTCGGCCGCACGGGTCGCCGCGTCGGCGGCGCCGACGGGATCTCCGGTGAGGTAGGTCAACCCGCCCAGGCCCGTGTACGCGGCCGACAGCACGCGGTCGTCGACGGTGATCGGGTCTCGATCCACGGCGGCGAGGGCGCGGTGCAGCCACCCGAGGCCCTCGCGCAGGTGGCCCTTCCGGTACCAAAACCAGTACAGGGCGCCCGCGAGTTCCAGCACGTATCCCGGATCGCTTTGTGTAAGAGCGGATTCTGCTGCGGCCCGGTGCTCGGCGACGTCCGCGGTGAGGTCCGCGAGGGCGTGTACCGCGTAGGCGTCCCGGAGATGCCCGGCGGTGGCGCTCGCGCGAGCCAGGACGAACCGGCGGTGTGCACCCTCGGCCCGTCGGCGCTCGGCGTCCGGCATGTGGTCGAGGGCGAACTGCCGGACGGTCTGCAGCAGGCGGTAGCGGCGCGGTGACGACGACGACTCGACGCGCAGAAGCGAGCGTCGGACCAGTGCCGTGAGCGGCTCGAGCGATGCGAGCGCAGACCGGCTCTCGGTGACGGCGGCCGCTCCGTCGATGTCGAAGGATCCGGCGAACACCGCGATCTGACGCAGCGTCCGCGCCTCGTCGTCGTCGAGCAGCCGGTAGCTCCAGTCGATGGTGTCGACCAGTCGACGTTGCCGCTCGGGCGCCGTCCGGGGGCCGCCCTGCAGCAGTGCGAACCGGTCGGCGAGGCCGTCCGCGATCTGCTGCTCGGAGAGCATCCGCAGTTGCGCCGCAGCCAGTTCGACGCCGAGGGGGATGCCGTCGAGCTCGAGGCAGATACGTCGCACGGTCTCGTCGTCGTGCTCACCGAGCGTCCACCCGGGGACCACACCCGCGGCGCGGTCGGCGAACAGCTCGATCGCCGTCTCCACGTCCAGCGGGTCGACGTCGTAGACGAACTCGCCCTCGATTCCCAGCGGCTCCCGGCTCGTCGCGAGGATCCGTACGTACGGGCACCGGTCGAGGATCGCCGCCACGACCTCCGCACACGCGTCGATCACGTGCTCGCAGTTGTCCATCACGATGGTGTACTCGCGTTCGGCGAGTGCACGCGCCAGATGGTCGACCGTCCCCGGTCCGCTCAACTGCAGCGTCGTCGCGATGGTCGGACACACGAGGGCCTCCGACTGCACCGCCGCGAGATCGACTAGCCACACTCCGTCCGTCACGGCGGACCGGCGGCAGACCTCCACGGCGAGGCGGGTCTTGCCGACGCCGCCCGGTCCGACGAGCGTCGTCAGGGCGCTCCTGGTCAGTGCCCGGCCGATGTCGCCGAGCTCCTGCACCCGGCCCACGAGCAGTGTGCGCGGGGTCGCGAGATTCGATGACACGGGACGGGCGGACGGCGAGGGCACCGTCCCGACGAGCCGGGCGTCGTCCTGACGCAGGACGGCCGTTTCCAGCTCGCGCAGGCGGACGCCGGGCGCGATGCCGAGTTCGGCGTCGAGGATCGTGCGCACCCGACGCAGCGCCGCCAGCGCATCGGACTGCCGCCCGGCGCGGTAGAGGGCCAGCACCCGCAACTCCCAGGCCTGCTCGTCGAGCGGATGGGTGACGGTGATCTCGCCGGCGGCCTCGGCGGCTGTATCGAGGTCGCCGCAGTCGATCCGAATCCGTATGAGCGCCTTGCGGGTACGCAGCTCCAGTGCCTCGAGCCGCGTGACCTCGGACTGCACGAAGGCGTTGTCGGCGATGTCCGCGAACGGTGCGCCCTTCCACAGGGAGAGGGCCGACTCGTACGCGTCCGCGGACGCCTCGTCGGAACCGTCGTCGCGCAGTCGATCTCCACGCGTCACCAGGTCGGCGAACCGCACCGTGTCGATCTGGTCGGGGTGTACATCGAGCCGGTAACGCGTGCCGGTCCGCGTGACGGCGCCCTCCGAGCCACGAGCGCGGCCGGGGTCGAGCTTGTCGCGCAGTTTCGAGATCGCGACGTGCAGCGAACCGGGCCTGGGGTCGGAACTGTCGTGCCACACCTGTTCCAGGAGTCGTTCGGCGGACACCTCGTACGGATAGGCCGTCACCAGCGCCGCGAGCAGGGTCCGCTGACGGGCGCCGCCGAGGTTGACCGGGCGCCCCGCGATCGCGGCGGCGACTCCGCCCAGCATCTCCAGCTCGAGATCCGACGAGGACATCGGTGGCTTCCACCCTTCCGTGTTCGGGCAACAGGCCGAACGGGTGGATTCTATGGAAGGTCGGGGTGCCCGAGTGGCGGTTCGGTGGGCACACCCTCTCGATCCCCGGCCCGCGCCAGGAACCGTACGAGGTCAGGACCGCGCGGTGAACTCCTAGGATTGATGCCAAGCACTCGCGTAGGGGAGAACCGGTGGCTGCAGAGGGTTGGGAATTCTGGGTTGACCGCGGGGGCACGTTCACCGACATCGTCGGCCGTCGTCCGGACGGCTCTCTGGTCACTCACAAGTTGCTGTCCGAGAATCCGGCCCGGTACTCCGACGCGGCCGTGGCCGGTATACGAGCGCTCCTCGGCATCTCGACGAACGATGCGGTCACCGCCGACCAGGTCGAGCAGGTGCGGATGGGCACTACGGTGGCTACCAACGCCCTGCTCGAACGCGCCGGAGCGCGCACGGCCCTGGTCATCACGAAGGGATTCGGTGACGCACTACGCATCGGCTATCAGAATCGGCCACGGATCTTCGACCGGCACATCGTCTTGCCGGAACTGCTGTACGAGCGGGTGATCGAGGTCGACGAGCGGATCGCGGCCGATGGCACCGTTCTGCGTGAACCCGATCTGCACCGGCTGTCCGGCGACCTGCAACGAGCGCACGACGACGGCATCGACGCCCTCGCGGTCGTGTGCATGCACAGCCATCTGTACCCGGCGCACGAGACGGCGGTCGGCGAGCTGGCGCGGGGGGTCGGGTTCTCTCAGATCTCTCTGTCGAGTGTGGCGAGCCCGCTGATGAAGCTGGTACCGCGGGGGGACACGGCCGTCGTGGACGCCTACCTTTCTCCCGTGTTGCGGCGCTACGTCGACCGGGTGGCGCAGCAGCTGCCGGGCGTGCGGCTGATGTTCATGCAGTCCAACGGCGGGCTCGCCGAGGCGGGGCACTTCCGGGGCAAGGACGCGATTCTGTCAGGCCCGGCCGGGGGCATTGTCGGCATGGTGAGGATGTCGCAGCTGGCGGGCTTCGACAAGGTGATCGGCTTCGACATGGGCGGCACGTCCACCGACGTGTCGCACTTCGCGGGTGAGTTCGAGCGGGTGTTCGACACCCAGGTGGCCGGGGTCCGGTTGCGGGCACCGATGCTCGACATCCACACCGTCGCCGCCGGTGGTGGGTCGATCCTCCACTTCGACAGCGGCCGATACCGGGTGGGTCCGGACTCGGCCGGCGCCGACCCCGGACCCGCCTGTTACCGCGGCGGCGGACCGCTGGCCGTCACGGACGCCAATGTGATGCTCGGCCGTATCCAGCCCGAACATTTCCCTCATGTATTCGGCCCGGACAACGATCAGCCGCTCGACCGCGACATCGTGCGGCGCCGTTTTGCCGAGTTGGCCGCCGAGATCCGCACGGCGACCGGGGACGACCGCTCGCCGGAGCAGGTGGCCGAGGGCTTCCTGCGCATCGCGGTGGCGAACATGGCCAATGCGGTCAAACACATCTCGGTGCAGAAGGGACACGACATCACCGGGTACGTGCTGACCACCTTCGGCGGTGCCGGCGGCCAGCACGCCTGCGCGGTGGCCGGTTCGCTCGGCATTCACACGGTGCTGGTCCCGCCGATGGCCGGTGTCCTGTCGGCACTCGGCATGGGACTTGCCGACACCACCGTCATGCGCGAGCAATCGGTGGTCACCACACTCGAACCGGACGCGATGCCGAGGCTGGGCGAGGTGGCGGAAACCCTGGAATCACGTGCCAGCGAAGAACTGCTCGACGAGGGCGTCCCGCCCGAGCGGATCCGAATGACCCGTCGTGCGCATCTGCGGTACGACGGCACGGACACGACGGTGCCGGTCACACTGACCGATCTCGAAACCATGGTCGCGGAGTTCGAGAGGATTCACCTCAGGACGTACTCGTTCCTGATGGACCGTCCGCTGATCGTCGACGCGGTCGCCGTCGAGGCGACCGGCCTGACCAGTCAGCCGGACCTGTCCGGCGTCGGTGCGCCGGCGGACAACGCACACGTGGAGGTACTCGATACCGTGCGGATGTACGACCGGGGATCCTGGTGCGACGCACCACTGTACGAGCGGGAGCGGATGCGGCCCGGGGACGCGGTGAATGGTCCGGCCATCCTGGCCGAGGCCAACTCGACCACCGTGGTGGACCACGGCTGGCGGGGCACTCTCACGGCATCCGGCCACCTCCTGCTCGAGCGGGTCATCGACCCCGGCGAAGCGAAGGTCGGCACCCACGCCGACCCGGTCATGCTGGAGATCTTCAACAACCTGTTCATGTCGATCGCCGAACAGATGGGTGCCGCTCTGGAGTCGACCGCGCAATCGGTCAATATCAAGGAGCGGCTCGACTTCTCGTGCGCATTGTTCGATCCGGACGGCAACCTCATCGCCAACGCCCCGCACATTCCAGTCCACCTCGGCTCGATGGGCAGCAGCGTCAAGGAGGTCATCGGTCGCTGCGCCGGACAGATACGGCGAGGCGACGTCTACGCCGTCAACGACCCCTACCACGGTGGCACACACCTCCCCGACATCACCGTCATCACACCCGTCTTCGACGACGCAGGCGCGCAGATCCTCTTCTACGTCGCCTCTCGCGGCCACCACGCGGAGATCGGTGGACTCACTCCGGGTTCGATGCCCGCCACGAGTCGCACGATCGATGAGGAAGGCGTGCTGTTCGACAACTGGCTGCTCACCCACGACGGCCGCCTCCGCGAGGCCGAGACGCTGCACTTGCTGACGAGCGCGCCGTACCCGTCACGGAATCCGGACACCAATCTCGCTGATCTGCGCGCACAGATCGCCGCCAACGCCAAGGGAGTCGAGGAGGTCGCGAAGATGATCGACCACTTCGGCCTCGACGTCGTCCAGGCCTACATGCGGCACGTGCAGGACAACGCCGAGGAGTCCGTCCGTCTGGTAATCGACAGCCTCGACGAGGGATCGTATCGGTACGAAACCGACTCCGGCGCGGTGATCGCTGTGCGTGTGGCCGTGGATCGGCAGCAACGCTCGGCGACAATCGACTTCACCGGAACCTCGCCGCAACTCGACTCGAACTTCAATGCGCCCTCGTCCGTCGTGAGAGCCGCCGTCTTGTATGTGTTCCGGACCCTCGTCGCAGACGACATCCCACTCAACGACGGGTGCCTGCGGCCACTGCGGATCATCATCCCCGAGGGGTCGATGCTCTCTCCGAGTCATCCGGCTGCGGTCGTCGCCGGCAACGTGGAGACCTCGCAAGCGGTGACCGGTGCGCTCTACGGTGCCCTCGGCGTGCAGGCCGAGGGATCCGGGACGATGAACAACGTCACGTTCGGAAACGAAAGGCACCAGTACTACGAAACCCTCGGCTCAGGGTCCGGCGCGGGCGACGGATTCGACGGGGCATCGGTGGTGCAGACGCACATGACGAACTCCAGGTTGACCGATCCGGAAGTGCTCGAATGGCGCCTTCCCGTTGTCCTGGAGGACTTCTCGATCCGACGCGGCAGCGGCGGGGACGGACGCTGGCGCGGCGGCGACGGAGCCGTCCGCCGACTACGGTTTCAGGAACCGATGACGGTGAGCACCCTGTCCGGGCATCGGCGGGTACCGCCGTACGGAATGGCCGGCGGGTCCCCCGGCGGGCTCGGCAGCAACCGTGTCGAGCGCGCCGACGGCACAGCCCTCCACATGGAGGCCTGCGACTCGGTCGACGTGCAGCCCGGTGACGTACTCGTCGTCGAGACGCCGGGCGGCGGCGGGTACGGCTCCCCGTCGTCGCACTGACGCGCACCCGGTGCCCTGCTGGACCTGCCCAGGTGTGACTCGCAGCGATGAGTGACGGGGGTTTCGGCGACGAAATAACAAGCAAGCATGCTTGCTTTCTTTGGTGGCGGATGCAATGCTGGCCCCGGCCCGGTCGAAACGTGATCTACCTCACGCCCCGTTGTGGTCGTGGAGCCGTCCGGGTTGCTGTGTTTCGCTTCGGTCCGCTTTTGCAGAAGGAAGGTCAGCGCTTGTGAAATCCGATCTGTCCGGTGTTGATTCGCTGGAGGTGAATCTCGCCACCCGTGTGAGCGTGGGGGACGCGTTGACGCGAGTCGCGCGCGTGTTCGGAAACCGCGAAGCCATTGTCGACCGCGGCACGCCGATCACGTACGCCCGACTCGACGACGCGGCAGAGTCCTTGGGGCATGCCCTTCTCGATGCCGGCATCGAGCGGCAGCAGCCGGTGGCGATGCTCATGTTCGACGGGTGGAAACTGCTCGCCACCTACTTCGCCTGCGCCAAGTCGGGCCTCGTCGCGATGCCGGTGAACATCGTGCTCACCGCCGCGGACATCGAGTGGATTCTGCGTGACTCGGGCGCCGCCGTCGTGGTTGCGGAGGCACCCTTCGTGCCCCTGCTCGAAGCTGTTCTGCCCAAGCTCGATTCGGTGAAGACGGTGATTGTCGTCGACGCAGATCCGGGAGAGATCGCGGGCCGGCCCGTCGAGAGATGGGAGGCGCTGGCCTCCCGGGCGCCGAACGGGCGCGTCGAGGTCGCCGTCGACGATCGGGACTGCGTCCAGTGCCTGTACACGTCCGGTACCACGTCCATGCCGAAAGGTGTTCTCACCAGCCATGTCTCGGTGATGATCGGCGGTCTGACGAATGCTCTCCTGCAGGGAGGTTCGTGGGGTGCGGAGCCGGCGACGCTGCTGAACGTGCTGCCGCTCTTCCACACCACCGGACTCAATGCGCTCGTCCTGCCGACCCTCATGACCGGTGGCCGGGTGGTGCTGCCCGGACGCTTCGATCCCGTGGAGATGCTCGACGCGATCGAACGCCACGGGGTCACCCACGCGATGCTGCTGCCGATCATGTGGAAGGCCCTCGTCGACGTCAACGAGCACGCGCCGCGGGAACTCGGATCGGTCCGGCTGTGCATCTACGCGATGGCGCAGATGCCCGCGGACGTGTTGGACCGCGTCGACGCCACGTTCCCCAACGCCGCAGTGGTGCTCGGATCCGGGCAGACCGAGGTGGTGCCGGCGACGGTGCTGCAGTGGCCCGAGCACCGCCACACCAAGCCCGGCTCGTGGGGACCGCCGGTCCCCACCGTCGAGGTCGCGATCATGGACCCCGACGGGGCCCTGCTGCCGCCGGGCGAGACCGGGGAGATCGTCTACCGTGGTCCGCACGTGTGCAGCGGCTACTGGAACAACGCCGACGCGAACGCGAAGGCGTTCGCGCACGGGTGGTTTCACAGCGGCGACATCGGCCACGTCGACGACGAAGGCGTCGTCTGGTTCACGGACCGGCTCAAGGACATCATCAAGACCGGTGGCGAGAACGTCTCGTCGATCGAGGTCGAGCGTGTGGTGGCGAACGTCCCTGGGGTGCTCGAGTGTTCGGTGATCGGAGTGCCGGACGAGCGGTGGGGCGAGGCCGTGTGCGTCGCGGTCGTGCCGGCGCCGGATGCGGGCGAGGGACTGGAGGACAGGATCATCGACCATGCCCGGGCAACCCTGGCGGGCTTCCGGGTTCCCAAGCGGGTGGTCCTGCTCGACGCCCTGCCCAAGACCGCGACCGGTAAGACCCGCAAGCACGAACTGCGGGCCGCGGTGCAGTCTCGGGTGTGACTGTCAGACCGCGACGAACCGGACCGCTCCCCCCGGCTGCAACAGTGCCGGGGGACTGCGGTCCAGGTTCCACATGCGTTCGGTGGCGGTGCCGATCAACTGCCATCCACCGGGCGAGGTGCGGGGGTAGATCCCCGAGAACTCGCCCGCCAGCCCGACGGCGCCGACCGGGACGCTTGTGCGGGGCGACGAGCGGCGGGGAACGTGTAGGCCGGTGTCCCCGCCGACGAGGTAGCCGAACCCGGGGCTGAATCCGACGAACGCCACCGTCCACGTCCGGTCGGTGTGGGCGGAGATCACGCCGTCCACGCCGAGTCCCGTGAGCTCGGCGACCTCGGTCAGGTCGGGTCCGTCGTATCGGACCGGGATCTCGACGGGATCGAGCGCGGACGGCGCGTCGGCGGCCAGCGGTGCGGTCGAGCGCACCCATGCCGCGATCCGGTCCGGGCGGGTGCCACCGAACCGCACGAGGATCGTGCGGGCCGCGGGTACGAGGTCGGTGACGGCTGGGTGCCGGTTCGACGCGAGTCCGCGGTAGTGGGCGAGTGTGGTGTCGAGGCCGTCGAACTCGAGCAGGAGTGCCCGGTCGCCCATGTCGAGGATGCGCATCACACGAACGGTTTCACGTGGATCTTCTCGGCGTCGAGGAGCTTGCGGATGGCCGCGGCCATCTCGACGGCGGCGGGGGTGTCCCCGTGGACGCAGATCGTTTCGGCCGGCACTGCGATCCGGGTGCCGTCGATCGCCTCGATAGTCCCGGTGGTGACGAGTTGCAGCACGCGTGAAGCGACGGTGTCGGGGTCGTGCACGATCGCGCCGGGCTCGGTGCGCGGGACCAGCGCGCCCTCCGGGGTGTAGGCGCGGTCGGCGAACGCCTCGGCGACGGTGCGCAATCCGGCCGCCGCGGCCTCCTCGAGGAAGACCGATCCGGGGAGGCCGAGCACCGGCAGCGACGGGTTCACCGCCCGCACGGCCGCGACCACGGCGCGGGCCTGGTCGCGGTGGTGGACGATCGCGTTGTACAGCGCGCCGTGCGGCTTGATGTACGTGACGGACGATCCGGCGGTGCGGGCCAACGCGTCGAGCGCGCCGATCTGATAGATCACGTCGGCGGTCAGGTCCGCCCGCGCCACGTCGATGAACCGGCGCCCGAACCCGGCGAGGTCGCGGTACCCGACCTGGGCGCCGATCCGCACGCTCCGCTCCGCCGCGTCGTGGCACGTGCGTAGCAGGGTGGACGGGTCACCGGCGTGGAATCCGCCCGCGACGTTGGCGCTCGTCACGAGGTCGAGCATCGCCGCGTCGTCGCCGAGGGTCCATGCGCCGAAGCTCTCGCCGAGGTCGCTGTTGAGATCGATCACCGCCACGGTGGCGATCCTAGGCCGCCGGGTCAGTCGGCGACCTGCTGGTACTCGCGTTCGGCCGAGGCGACGACGTCGGCCGGGCTGCGGATCGCGCCGGGGACATACGTGACTGCACGCAGATCGCCGTCGTACCGGAACACACCCCGCCGCTGCCGCAGATCCCACGACACCGGTCCGCGGGCGTCCACCCCGACGGAGATGCCGGTCCAGGGCGCCATCCCGATCAGCTGGATCCGGCCGGGTAGTTCGCCGGTGGTCGTGCCGTCGACGGTGACGGTGAAGTCCCAGCGGAGCGAGGGCACCACGGTCGCCGCGAGGCCCAACCTGCGGGCACCGGGGGCAACCGGGCCCGCATCGACCTCGGCGTAGTCGCCGAACGCGTTGTAGCCGAACACGAGTCGATCGTTCTCCACATAGAGCAGATAGCCGCCCTGCAGGTCGCCGTGCGCCACCAGGACGCCCTCGTCACCCGGGCGGAAAGCTCCCAGTTCGACGTCGATCACGAAGTCGCGGAAGGCGACGAGCCGCGACGAGCGGTAGCGCTCGAGCATCGGCGTGCCCGCGAGGATGCGGACCGGTCGGGTGTAGCGAGCCTCCTCCGGCCGCCGCACCGCACCCACTGCGTGGCCCAGCAACGGGAACACGGTGTTCGACCAGGCGGCGTCGTCCCAGGCCTGCGCCAGTTCGGTCACCTTGTCCGGGAACCGGCCGGCCAAGTCGTGCAGTTCGGTGGGGTCGCATCGGACGTCGAAGAGTTGCCAACGCGGATCGTCGAGGTTGGCGCCGCGGTCGAGCAGGGTCGGATTCAGCGCCAACAGCTTCCAGCCGTCACGGTAGTACCCACGGTTGCCCGTCATCTCGGTGTACTGCTCGGTGTGTGCGGAACGTGCGTCCGGATCGCGCAGCACGTCGGCCACGGACACTCCGTCGAACGTCTTGGCCGGCAGTCCCTTCCGGTATGCCGGTCGCCGCGTTCCGGTCAGTTCGAGCAGCGTCGGGGCGAGGTCGGTGACGTATGCGAACTCGGTCCGTATCCCGCCGTCGGATCCGTCGCGCCGCAGCCCCGCCGGCCACGACACGAGCAGCGGCACACGCACCCCACCCGCGTACGACTGACCCTTGAAGAAGCGGAAGGGGGTGTTCGACGCCTGCGCCCAGCCACGCGGATAGTGGACGCCCAGGCGTGCGGTGCCGATCAACTCGGGATCGTGCGGGACGTCGCCCACCCAGTCCGGATCGTGCACGTGGGCGAACTCGGCGAAGTAGCTCCGCGTCCCCTCGGGTCCGCCTTCCGCGGTGCCGCCGTTGTCGGAGGTGAACACGATGATCGTGTTGTCGCGTTCGCCGAGTTCGTCGAGGGTGGCGAGAATCCGGCCGACGGACTGGTCCACGGAATCGACCATGGCCGCGTACACCTCCATGTAGCGCGCGTACCGATCCTGCTGCTCCGTGGTGAGCGCGTCCCACGCCGGCACGTCGAAGCCGTCGAGGGTGTTGCGGGCGTCCTCGGTGCCGGGCGGGAACAGTCCCTGCGCCAACTGGGCGGCGAACCGGGATTCGCGCATCCGGTCCCAGCCCTGTTCGTACCGTCCGCGGTACTTGTCGAGATCGGCTTCCTTGGCCTGTAGCGGCCCGTGCATCGCGACGTGCGCGAAGTAGAGGAAGAACGGCTTGTCGGCGTCGTGTGCGCGCAGGTCCTTGATGAACGAAACGGCCTTGTCGGTCAGCTCGTCGGTCAAGTAGTAGTCGTCGGGATATGCGTCGACATCCACCACGGAGTTGTCGGAGATCAACTGGTTCGGGTGGAAGAAGGAGTTCAGGCCCTCGAGCGAACCGTAGTACCGGTCGAAGCCGCGCTGGGTCGGCCACGAGTCCCGGGAGCGTCCGGGGCTCATGTTCGCGTCCCGCACCAGATGCCACTTGCCGACCGCGTATGTCGCATAGCCCCCGTCCCGCAGGATCTCCGGGAGGGTCAGCACGTCGTCGGCGAGTTCGAGGCGCAGTCCCGGGTACCCGGGGTCGGCGTTGGCGACGAACCCGTACCCGGCGCGGTGCGGGTTGAGCCCGGTCAGCAGGGCCGCGCGGGACGGCGAGCACAACGGAGTCGTGTGGTAGTTCGTGAAGCGCACACCGTCGGCCGCGATGCGGTCCAGGTTGGGGGTGTCGATTTCGGATCCGAAGGGGCCGATGTCGGAGTAGCCCATGTCGTCGACCAGGACCACGACGACATTCGGTGCACCCGCACGGGCGGACGTGCTCGGTGGCCAGCTGGGCGCCGAATCCTCTGCGGTGCGGCCGATCCGGCCCTCGAATCTCTCGTAGCCCCGGGCGTGCGGTGGAATGGTCATGTCTCGCAAACCTTCTCTCTGCGGCGGCCTCGCTTCGTCCCATCGAAACATCCGGACGCCGGTTGCGCCCACGGTTGTGATCCGAGCGAGCAAAAGTCGGGCCAGGTCACGCCGACGTAGTCGGCGAAAAGGCCACGCAGACTGGGTTATCCACGCACGACGGGGTTGTGGAGTGCGCGTTCGGCGGTTAGCGTGCTCGCCATGTCCCGGAGCCGAATCATCACCCAGCACGTCACCTACGTGACGTTCGGCCTGGGTGCCCGGCTGCCGTTGGCTCGGGAGCTGTGTTGTCGCGGCTGTGCCGCGTGCGCTTCGGCGTGCATCCACGGCTGAGCCTCGCGCGCCCCCTCTCATCCTCGGCGGCAGCGAACCGGCCGTTCTCGACATCTGTCGTGCCGCCGTGTCTTCCTGCGTGGAAGCGGGCTCGTCGCGTTCGCTGCGCTCGGCGCAGTCGCTACCACCGGCTGCGCTTCGGCGGTGGCCGAACTCCGTTCCGGTGCAGCGGTGTCCGGTGCCGTCGTGGCACAGCGCGGCGGCACACTCCGGGTCGGGCTGGCCAACGATCTCGTGGCCGGCGGCATCCTGACCAGCTCCAACGACGCGATCGTCACCACCGTCGGGCTGGTGTACGAGACGTTGATCCGCTATCCCGACGACAGCCTCGAACCGCAGCCGTCGCTCGCGACGTCGTGGCGACTGTCCGACGACCGGCTTACTCTCGATCTCCGGCTGCGCGACGACGTCCACTTCCACTCCGGTCGTCGATTCACCTCTGGCGATGCGGAATTCGCGCTCCGAACCTACGCCGACCCGAAATGGACCGCGCAGCTCCGGAGCACCGCGGCCACGATCACCGGCTACGACACGACCGATCCGAACCGGCTGGTGCTGACGTTCGCCAGGCCGATCGGCAACGTCTTCGACCTGCTCGACATCGTCCCGATGATCGACCGGGAGACGGTCGGTGAACTGGCGACCGGAGACAAGTACATCGGTACCGGGCCCTTCGTGCTGGGTTCGCGAATCCCGAACTCGCAGATCGTGTTCGAACGCAACCCGAACTACTGGCGTCCCGATCGGCCGTACCTGGACCGGGTCGAGGCCGCGGTCATCACGGACTCGTCCGCCCTGCTGGCGAACGTCCGGTCGGGGCGAATCGACTACACCGGAGCGCTCGGCTACCGCGACGCGAACAACCTCACCCGGTTCGGCGGTTTCTCGGTGGTCGAGGAGGAGGGTGCGGAGGGGCAGTTCTATCTGGGCGTCAACGTCACGTCGCCGGCCCTGAGCGACGTCCGGGTCCGCAAGGCCATCGCCTGCGCGGTCGACCGGGAGCGGATCGTCGACGAGGTCTTCCGGGGGGCCGCCTATCCCGTCAATCTGCCGTGGCCTCGGCACTCACCCGCGTACGACGAGGCCCGCAACTCCACCTACACGCTCGATCCGGAACGGGCGCGGTCCCTGTTGGTCGAGGTCGGCGAGCTTCCGTCGATTCCCCTCACATACGCCGCGGGCAGTCCGACGAACGAGACCATCGCGCAGATCGTTCAGGCGGACCTGGCGGCCATCGGAATCACCGTGGATCTCGATCCGGTCGAGAACGCGGTGGCCGTCAAACAGTTGATCGCCGGTCAGTTCCCGGGCCTGTGGTTGCTCACCCACAGCTTCGCTCAGTACACCCCGTCCACGCTGACCGTGAGCGCCTATCCGTTCAATGCCCGCAAGAACGCGTCGAACTTCAGTGACGCCGGCTATCTCGCTGCCGCCGAGGCAGCCTGGCCGGTGTCGGGCGACGGACCCGAGGCGCTGGCCCGCTACCGCGCGATCAGCGACCAGTTGCTCGAGCACATGTTCCTCATCGAGTTGGCGGTGGTGGTCCCGCGCCTGGTCACGACGTCGAAGTTGCGTGGCTTCGGCTGGACACGGCGCACGGAACCGCAACTGGTGGACGCCTTCCTCGCCTGAACCGCTACCGCGAGATACCACGAGAGTTCAAGGATCCCAACATGTCCCGTTACCTCCTCAGTCGACTGCCATCGGTACTGGTGGTGCTGTTCCTGGCGTCGGTCACGATCTTCCTGTTGCTCCGCCTCGTCCCCGGGGATCCGGCCGTCACGCTGGCGGGGCCGGACGCCACGCCCGACGTGATCGCCGCGATCCGGCACGACCTCGGGCTCGACCGGTCGATTCCGGACCAGTACCTGTCCTGGATCGGGGGCGTCCTCACCTTCGATCTGGGCCGCTCGTACATGCTCGGCGGATCCATCTCCGGACTGATCGGCGACGCGCTCCTGAACACCGTGGTGCTGGCGGCATCCGCGTTGGTGTTCGCGGTACTGACCGCGCTGATCGTGAGTGTCGCTTCCGTGTTGTGGCCGCGGCGGTGGTTGACCGCGCTCGTCAACGGCGCCAACACGATTGCCGTCGCGCTCCCGACGTTCGTGACCGGCGTGCTGCTGGTTCTGGTGTTCGCGGTGCTGGTCCCGGTACTGCCGGCCGGTGGTGTGCCGCCCGAGGGCTTCTGGGCGCGCCCCGCCATCACCGCCCAGTATCTGCTGCTCCCGGCAGTGTGCCTGGGGTTGCCGGCCGCGGCGGCGTTGACGCGCTTTCTCTCCGAGGCGCTCCGCACCGAACTGCGGCGGCCGTACGCCGTCACCCAGGAGGCGCTCGGAATCTCGCGGTGGACGATCGTCACCCGCGGCGCCCTACGCGCGGCGCTGCCGCCCGTCGTGACGGTCCTGGGCATCCAGGCCGGATCGCTCCTCGGCGGCGCGGTGCTGGTCGAGGCCATCTTCGCCTGGCCCGGGGTGGGGCTGCTCATCGAGCAGGGCATCAGCCGCCGCGACTACCCGGTGGTGCAGGCACTGCTGCTGCTGTCGGTGACCGTGTTCGTGATCGTCCAGCTGGTCACCGACCTCGTCCACGCCTCTCTCGATCCCCGCGTCCGAATCGGAGCCCACGCATGAGCGCTGTCACGACGAACCCCGTCGTCCCCGACATCACCGCCGCCGAGGCCGGTGGCGCCCGGCACCGCCCCGTCCGCGACGCGCTGACGCGTGGGCAGGGTCTCGCCGGTGTCCTGCTGGTCGCGGCGATCGCGGTCCTCGGCCTCGCCGCCCCGCTGCTCGCACCGTTCGATCCGCTCGAGCAGATCCGGGGCGCCAACCTGCTCGGTCCGAGCACGACGCACTGGTTCGGAACCGACGAAGTCAACCGGGACGTGTTCAGCCGGGCGCTGTACGGCATCAGGGTCGATCTCGTCATCGTGTTCGCGTCGGTGTTCGTGGGCGCGGTGATCGGCACCGTGGTCGGGTTGGCCTCGTCGCTGCATCCCGTCGCCGATGCGATCGCGCAGCGTCTGTTCGACGTGATTCTCGCCTTCCCCACGCTGATCCTGGCGATCGCGCTGGCGGCGGTCGTCGGCCCCGGTGCACCCACGGTCGGCGTCGTCATCGTCGCCGCCGAGATCCCGGTCTTCGGTCGCCTGGTCCGGGCATCCGTGCTCGAGATCCGGGAGCAGCCCTACGTGGAGTCCGCACGAGTGATCGGTGCCGGGCGCTGGTGGATCCTGCGCACGCACATCCTGCCCAACTCGCTCGACACTCTCGCCGTCCAGATCGCGCTCTCCCTCTCGATCGCCGTGTTCATCGAGGGTGCAATGAGTTTCATCGGCATCGGGGTCCGTGCCCCGCAACCGTCCCTCGGTGCGATCATCTCGGGCTCGGTGCAGAACCTCGACGCCAACCCGATGTACGCGTTCGGCCCACTGCTCCTGGTGTCCGGCCTCGTGCTCGGCTTCCTGCTCGTCGCACAGGCCCTCGGCCGTGCCCGCCGCTGAAAGGAGAAGGGCGATGACTACATCGACAACACCGGAGACACCGGTACTCGCCGTCCACGACCTGGTCATCGGATTCGGTGCCGCGAACCCGGTGGTCGACCACGTCGACCTGACGGTGCATGCGGGCGAGATCGTGGCCCTCGTGGGTGAATCGGGATCGGGGAAGTCTCTCACCGCCCGCTCCGTCCTCGGTTTGCTTCCGGACGGTGCACACGCCCGCGGATCGGTGATCCTCACGGGGACACAGATCGTCGGCGCCGAGCCGGCGACACTGCGGTCGCTGCGCGGCACCGCCGCTGCCATGGTGTTCCAGGAACCGCAGACCGCGCTGAACCCGGTCCAGACGATCGGCACACAACTCGCCCTCGCGTTGCGGGCGCACGGCAAATTGTCGCGGGCCGAGGTCCGCGAACGCAGCATCGAGCTGCTCCGCCGGGTGGAGATCCCGGACCCCGAGGGCCGCCTCGACTGGTATCCGCACCAACTGTCGGGCGGACAGAAGCAGCGGGTGGTGATCGCGCTGGCGCTGTCGGGCCGGCCCGCGCTTCTCGTCGCCGACGAGCCGACGACGGCCCTGGACGTCACGGTGCAGGCCGAGATCCTGGCTCTGCTGCGCGGGCTGGGCCGGGAGACCGGTGCGGGCGTTCTGCTCATCACCCACAACATGGGTGTCGTCGCCGACGTCGCCGATCGGGTCGCCGTGATGCGGTCGGGACGGATCGTAGAGCAGGACGACGTGTTCGCGCTCTTCGCGGCGCCGACGCATCACTACACTCGGGACCTGCTCGCGGCGGTCCCGCGGCTGCCCGTCGTCCCCGAACCTCCGCGTCCGGTCGTCGAACCGGCGCAGTCTCGCGAATCGGTGCTCGTGCTCGAGGGCGTGTCGGTCGTCCATCCCGGACGGCGCGGGTCCCCGGAGTTCGCCGCTCTGTCGGACGTCCACCTGCACGTCGCTCCGGGCGAGGTCGTCGGGCTGGTCGGCGAATCCGGTTCCGGCAAGACGACTCTCGGCCGTACCGCCCTCGGCGTCGTGCGGCCCACCCGGGGGCGGATCGTGCTCGACGGCATCGATCTCACCGCCGCCTCGCGGCGCGAGGTGCGCCTGCTCCGCAAGGGCGTCGCCCTCGTGCACCAGGATCCCGGTGCGTCGCTCGACCCGCGCCGCTCGGTCGGGCAGTCCGTCGCCGAACCGCTGCAGGTGCACCGTGCCGCCTCGGGTGCCCTGCAGCGGGCAGCCGTCGGCGACCTGCTCGAATCCGTGCGTCTACCACGCAGTTTCGCCGAGCGGCGCCCGTCCGAGCTGTCCGGCGGTCAGCGTCAGCGGGTGGCGCTCGCTCGGGCCCTCGCGCTGGCCCCGCGGCTGCTGGTGGCCGACGAACCGACGAGCGCGCTGGACGTGTCGGTGCAGGCCGACGTGCTGGACCTGTTCCGGGACCTGCGCGAGCAGTACCGCTTTGCCTGCCTGTTCATCAGTCACGACCTGGCGGTCGTGCACGCCGTCGCGGACCGGGTGGCCGTGCTCCGCAGCGGGCGCGTCGTCGAAACGGGCCCGGTGGCAGCGGTCTTCGGTGCCCCGGTCGACGAGTACACCCGGCGTCTCGTCGGCGCCGTGCCGGTCCCCGATCCGGTACGCCGGCGCGGGGGGATCGCCGTCCCCGCCGCGACGTCCGTCGAACCGGCGTCGCTCACCGCCGCCGTCTGACCCCGAAACCGAGCCAGAACCCACCGAAAGGACATGAGAATGACCACAGCACTGCGCCCCGCCAACGCCGCCGAGGTCTACGCCGCCGGCGGGATCACCGTGACCAAGGTGGGCGAGCACATCGGTGCCGTCGTCGAGGGGGTGCGTCTGTCGGGCGATCTGTCGGCCCCGACCGCCGACGCGATCCGCTACGCGCTCGCCACCAACAAGGTGATCTTCTTCCGCGGTCAGGACCACCTCGACGACGCCGAGCAGTACGCCTTCGCGGGCACGCTGGGGAGCCCGACGACGACGCATCCGACACTGACGTCCGAGGACAACAGGACGCTCGTGATCGAGGGTGCCGCCAACAGTTGGCACACCGACGTCACGTTCATCGACCGCATCCCGAAGGCGTCGATCCTGCGTCCGGTGCAGATTCCCGCCTACGGCGGCGCGACGACGTGGGCCTCGACGACCGCGGCCTACGAGCAGTTGCCGCACGCGCTCCGGGCCCTCGTGGAGAACCTGTGGGCGGTGCACTCCAACGAGTACGACTACGCCGAGGTCGCGGCCGGGAACCGGGATCGGGCCGCGCTCGGAGGCCGGTTCGCGGAATTCACGCGGACCGTCTTCGAGACCGAGCATCCGGTGGTGCGGGTGCATCCCGAGACGGGGGAGAGGTCGCTGCTGCTTGGGCACTTCGTGAAGGAGTTCATCGGGCTCAAGCCGTCCGAGACCACGGCCCTGTTCCAGTTGCTCCAGGCCCGGATCACCAAGCTGGAGAACACGGTCCGCTGGAACTGGGTGCCGGGTGACCTGGCGATCTGGGACAACCGCAACACCCAGCACTACGGGATCGCCGACTTCGGGAACCAGGTGCGCAACATCCATCGCGTCACCCTCGCCGGTGACGTGCCGGTGGACGTGAACGGCAACCCCAGCCGGATCCGGGTGGGGGATGCGTCGCACTTCTCGGTGGTCGAGGCCACCCGCCGACTGCCGGGCTTCGAGACCGCCTGAGGGGAACACGGAGGGGTCGGCCGACAGGGAACTGTCGACCGACCCCTCCGGCGGGTCAGGCGTGGACGTGCCCCCCGGCCGGGGCGACGACGCGGCCCGCCGACCGGCGCCGGGCCGACCCGATGGCGCGGCACACCAGGTAGATCACGAACGAGATCGTGGTGACGAACGTCGACACCGGCACGCCCGGTGCGAGCGAGAGCAGGATGCCTCCGACGGCGGCGAGCTCGGCGAACACGACCGCGAGCACGGTCGCGCGCAGCGGGCTGGCGGTGACCTGCGCGGCCGCGGCGGCGGGGGTGATCAGCAGCGCCATCACGAGCAGCGCGCCGACGATCTGGACGCCCATCGCGGCGGTGATGCCGACCAGGACCGCGAACACGATCGACAGGCCCCGCACCGGGACACCGCGGGCGGCCGCCACCTCGGGATCGGTGCTCGCGAACAGCAGCGGGCGGTAGATCACCGCCAGCGTGCCGAGCACGACGACGGCGCACAGCAACAGCAGCGCCAGGCCCGAATTGCCGGGCGCGACGATCTGTCCCACCAGCAGCGAGAAGCTGGTGCCCGCGCGGCCGTCGTAGGCCCACAGGAACAGCACCGACAGGCCCAGGCCGAACGCCATGATCACGCCGATCACCGAATCGCGTTCGCGCGCCTTGGTGCCCAGCAGGCCGAACAGCACGGCCGCGACGACGGACCCGACGACGGCGCCGATCCCGACGCCGACTCCGATCAGCAGGGCCGCCGACGCACCCGTCAGCGACAGCTCCGACGTGCCGTGCACCGCGAACGACATCTGCCGGCTCACGATCAGCGGGCCGATCACGCCGGCAAGCAGTCCCAGGATCGCGCCGGCGACCAGGGCCTGCTGGACGAAGTCGTACTGCAGAAGGTCGGCGGTCGCGGAGACGTCGAGCAGGTGCGACATCGCCTCGGTGAACTTGTTGCTCATGCGTGGTCCTCGGTGTGGTGGACGCCCTCGCCGGGGCGCGGCCCGCCGCCGCTGCCGAGCGCGTCGATGGCGTCGCCGGTGCCGACGACGACGAGCCGGCCGCGCACGTGCAGCACCTCGACGTCGGTGCGGTACAGCTCGGACAGCACCTCGGAGGTCATGACCTCTTCGGGGGTGCCGATCTTGAACTGGCCGTCGACGAGGTAGAGCACCCGGTCGACGAGCGGCAGGATCGGGTTGATCTCGTGGGTGACGAACAGGACGGCGGTGTCGTGCTCGCGGCGACGCCGGTCGATCAGCTCCGAGACGCGGTGCTGGTTCGCGAGGTCGAGGCTGAGCAGCGGTTCGTCGCACAGCAGGACCTTGGGGTCGCCGACGAGGGCCTGCGCGATCCGTAGCCGCTGCTGCTCGCCGCCGGACATCGACCCGATCGGAGCGTCGGCGTAGGCCTGCGCACCGACCTGGGCGATGGCGGAATCGACGATCGCGCGCCGCTTGGCGCGGCCCAGCAGGCCGGTGCCCCAGCGGTGGCCGTCGACACCGAGTCCGACGAGGTCGCGCCCGCGCAGCGGGAGGCCGTCGTCGAGCGACTTCTGCTGCGGCACGTACCCGACGTGCGCGTTCCCGGCCTTCGCGGGCGTGCCGGCGATCCGCACGGTGCCCGACGTCGGCGCGAGTTGCCCGAGCAGCACCTTGAGCAGCGACGTCTTGCCCGACCCGTTGGGGCCGAGTACGGCGATGAACTCGCCCTGCTGCACGGCCAGGTTCAGGTTCGACCACAGCGTGCGGTCGCCGAAGGACAGCCGCGCGTCGTGCAGTTCGACGGCGGGCGGGGTGCCGGTGATGGTCGCGGTGCTCACGACGCGGAGTTCATCGCGTCGGCGAGCGACTGCGCCGTCCGGGTCTGCCACTGCACGAAGTCCATGCCCTCGGGCAGGGTCTCGGTGACCTCGACGACGGGGATGCCCGCGGCCTCCGCGGTCTCGCGGACGTTCCTGGTGACCTTGTCCTCGGTCTGCACGTTGTAGACCAGCACGCGGACCTTCCTGTCCGCGAACAGTTGCCGGGTCTCGGCGATCGACGCCGGTGACGGGTCGGTGCCGTTCTCGACGGCACCGACGAACGCCGGGGGCGTGAGGTCCTTCAGTGACGCGGCCTGGATCAGGTAGTGCGCGATCGGCTCGGTCTGCGCGATGGGGGCGTCGCGATGCGCGGCCGCGATCCCGGCCGTCGTCTCCGAGACCGTGCGCAGCTGGGTGCGGAACGCCTCGGCGTTGCGGACGTAGGTGTCGGCGCCGTCGGGGTCGAGCGTGCCGAGTTGCTCGGCGATCGCGTTGGCGGCCGCGTCGACGGTGGGCACGTCGTACCAGACGTGCTCGTTCACCGATCCATGATCGTGCCCGTCGTGGCCGCGGGGGTCGGCCGTGTCGGTGCCGGTCCCGGCGTGTGCCTCGTACAACTCGAACGCATCGACGGTGGGCTTGGCCCGAGTGGCGTCGCTGGAGTCCAGGACGTCCTCGACGAACTGGTCGTAGCCGCCGCCGTTGAGGATCACGAGCGACGCGTCGGTGATCTTCGCGGCGTCGGCGGGGCTCGCCTCGTACGAGTGCGGGTCGGCCGACGGCTCGGTGACGATCGAGGTCACCTCGAGGCGGTCGCCCGCGACGGCCTGCGCGACGCTGCCCCACACGTTGGTGGAGGCGACGACGCGGATCTGGCCGTCCGAGTCGGGAGAACTACCGCAGGCGGTCAGCGACACCGCGGCGATGGTCGCCCCGATGGCCGCGGCGGCCGCACGTAAAGCAGAGGACTCGCGGGACATGCGCACAACTCTCTCCTGGTCACGACTTCGATATCCGGGTGGGCCGAACCGGCCCTAAACGCTATTGGTAACCGTTTCCGTTTACACTTTAGCGGAAGTTTGCAGGTCGCGAACGCGCAGGTCTCGTCCGTTCCTGTCAAGCGCGCGTCCCAGTTCGCCCAGCGGCCCCCGAACCGCTACCGTCCCGTTATGCCAAGGTCTCGTCAGCCACGCCGCCAAGCCACCCTGGCGTCGCTCGCCGCCGAACTCAAGGTCTCGCGGACGACCGTCTCCAACGCGTACAACCGTCCCGACCAGTTGTCGGCCGAGTTACGCGAACGGGTGCTGCTCGCTGCCAAACGGCGCGGCTACCCCGGTCCCGACCCGGTGGCCCGCTCGCTGCGCACTCGACGCGCGGGTGCGGTCGGTCTCCTGCTCACCGAGGCGCTCAGTTACTCGTTCCGTGATCCGGCCGCAATGAGCTTCCTCGCGGGCCTCACCGAGTCGTGCGAGGCGGCGGGGCAGGGACTGCTCCTCATCCCCGCCGGGCCCGGCCGCGACGAGGTCGAGGCTGCCGCCGTGGTCCAGCAGGCCGGCGTCGACGGCTTCGTCGTCTACTCCGTCGCCGACGACGATCCCTACCTTGCCGCGGTGCGGGAACGGCACCTGCCGACCGTCATCTGCGACCAGCCGCGCGGGATGTCGGGGGCGTCGCTCGTCGGCATCGACGACCGCGGCGCGATGCGGAAGGTGGCCGACTATCTGATCTCGCTGGGGCACAAGGAGATCGGTGTGCTGTGCATGCGCCTCGGCCGGGACCGCTCCGACGGTGTGGTCGAGGGTGAGCGCCTGCACGCCCCGAACTTCCACGTCCAGCGCGAGCGGATCGCCGGCGTCCGGGACGCGATGGCGGACGCCGGCCTCGATCCCGCGTCGGTCACCGTCATCGAACGCTACGAGCACACCGCGCAGGCCGGGCACTCCGCGGCGGCGCAGGCGCTCGCCGTCAATCCCCGCATCACCGCCCTGGTGTGCACCACCGACGTCCTCGCGCTCGGCGCCCTCGACTGGGCGCGGTGTGAGGGCGTCGACGTCCCGGGGCGGCTGTCGATCACCGGGTTCGACGGCATCGAGGAGGCGCTGCGCGAGGGCCTGACCACCGTGCGCCAGCCGCAGGAAGACAAGGGCCGACGTGCGGGCGCCATGCTGATGTCGGGCTCCGACTCGGGTGTCACCACCGTCGAGATGCTCGAGACCGAACTGCTGCGCGGTCACACCGCCGCCTCCCCGCCCGAGCCCTAGCGTCGGGGCGGGACCCCGCTGCTCCCGTCCTACCGCTGGGCGTCCGCGCTCAGCAGCTGCGCACAGCGCAGCAGACCGAGGTGGCTGTACGCCTGCGGGTGGTTGCCCAGGGAACGCTCGGCGACCGGGTCGTACTCCTCGGCCAGCAACCCGGTGGGCCCGGCGGCGCTCACCAACTGCTTGAACAGGGCCTCCGCATCGGACCGCTGGCCGATCAGCAGGTACGCCTCCACCAGCCAGGCGGCGCACAGGTGGAATCCGCCCTCGATGCCCGGCAGCCCGTCGTCGTGGTGGTACCGGTACACGGTCGACCCGCTGCGCAGTTCCCGTTCCGTCGCCACCACGGTCGCGGCGAACCGCTCGTCCTTCGGGTCGATCAGCCCGGACAGCCCGATGTGCAGCGTCGCCGCGTCGAGGTCGGTGCCGTCGTAGGCCGCGGTGTACGACTCGACGTCCGCGTTCCAGCCCTTCTCGGTCACCTCCTCGGCGATCTCGCTGCGCAGCGCCGCCCACGTCTCTCGCGCCGGACGGCCGAAGTTCTCGGCCAGTGTCAGCGCCCGGTCGACGGTGAGCCAGCCCATCACCTTCGAGTACACGTGGTGGCGGGGGTTGTCGCGGATCTCCCAGATGCCGTGATCGGGTTCGCTCCAGCGCCGCTCGACCGCCTCGACCATCGCGGACACCAGCTCCCAGTCGCGGTCGGTGAGCGCGTCCGATCCGGTGATGCCCTTCTTCTCGCGCGCGTGCGCCAGGCTCGAGATCAGATCGACGATGGGGCCGAACACGTCCAGTTGGACCTGCTGGTTCGCGGCGTTGCCCACACGCACCGGACGGGATCCCGCATATCCGGGGAGCGAATCGATCACCGCCTCCGGCGGCAGGCCGGTGCCGTACAGCGTGTAGAGCGGGTGCAGCCGCTCCGGGCCGTGCAGCGTCTCCAGCACGCCGTGCACCCACTCGAGGTAGTTCTCGGCCTCCTCGAGGGAGCCCAGGCTCACCAACGCCGACGCCGTCAGTGCCGCGTCGCGCAGCCAGCAGTAGCGGTAGTCCCAGTTGCGGACGCCGCCGATCTCCTCGGGCAGCGACGTCGTGGCCGCCGCGAGGATCGATCCGCTCGGCGCGTGCACCAGTCCGCGCAGCGTGAGAGCCGACCGCTTCATCAGATCCGGCTTGAGCGGCGGCAGGTCGAGCGTGTGCACCCAGTCCCGCCAGTACGACTCGGCCAGTTCTCGGCGTTCCGGCTCCGAGATCTGTGAAGGACCCAGATCCTCAGTGCCGCAACGCAGTTCGAGAATGACCGGACCCTGTGACGGGTCGACGACCGCGAACGCGGTCTGCTGGGTGCCGTCGGTGGTGATGTTCCAGCGGACGCCGGGGGAGCGCAGCACCATCGGTTCGTTGGTGCCGAACACCCGCAGCCCGTCGACATCGGGTTCGAGCGACACCGGAACCTGGCCGAACTCCGGGCGGGGTGCGAAGCTGACGACCGCCTTCGCGCGGCCCGTGATGACGCGCGTGAGGTCGGTGCGGCTCGGCTGGACGTCGTGCGGCAGGTAGTCGGTGACGGTGAGGCTGGCCCAGCGGGTCTGCACCGTCATGGTGCCGTCGAGGTACTGCTGACTCAGCGGTAGCGCCGCGCGTTGCGGTCCCACGCTGAAGTGCCCGGCCTCGGTGCCGCCCAGCAAGTGGGCGAATACGGCGGCCGAGTCGGGTTCGGGGTGGCACAGCCAGGTCATGTTCGCGTCGGGCGTGATCAGCGCGACCGACCGGGGGCTCGCCAGCATCGTCAACCGCTCGATGGGCGGGGCGTCCGCGCCGGAGAGCCACGTGCGGCGCTCCTCGAGCAGGAACGCCAGGGCGGCCGCGACGTCCTCGGTGGAGTCGACCCGGTACTGGGCGAGCGTGTCGTTCTCGCCGACCTTGATGCCGACGTCCGGCCCCTGCAGCCGGGCGAACGCCTTCTCGTCGGTGACGTCGTCGCCGAAGAACACGGCGGCGGTCGCGCCCTCCTGGTGGCGGAGGATGTCGAGCGCGTTGCCCTTGTCGGTGGCGATGACGGCGAGTTCGACGACGGACTTGCCCTCGGTGACCTGCACGCCGGTCCACAGTGCGGCCTCGGCGTGCACCGCGGCGAGCGCCTTCGCGCCCACCTCGGGACTGGCATTGCGTACGTGCAGTGCCGTGCTCGCCGGCTTGGTCTCGACGGTCACGCCCGGGTACATGTCCGCGATCCGGGACAGCTCCGAGGTGATCTCGCGCAGCAGCTTGCGGGCGTTCGCGTCGATCGCGTGGATGAACCCGACGTCGAACTCCGAGCCGTGGCTACCGACCAACTGCACCTCGACCGGCAGTCGCGACAGCGTCGCCAGGTCCTTGAGGGCGCGTCCGGAGATGACGGCCGCGGTGGTGGCGGCGAGTCCGGCGAGGGCCCGCAGCGCCCGCACCGACTCGGCGTGCGGATACGCCTTCTCCGGATCGTTGACGATGGGGGCCATGGTGCCGTCGTAGTCGGACGCCACCAGCAGGCGCGGGGTCCGGGCCACGGTGGCCAGGGCCCGGCGGAGTTCGATCGGCAGATCCAGAGCGCTCACAGTCTCAAACCTAAGCGATCAGCGCCGCGGTGGCGCGTCGCGTTTGGCCACAGCGCGCCGACGGCAGGTCACACGGGCGTCTTGGATCCGTCGCCGAGGAGCAGTTCGACGGTGAGTTCCAGGCGCTTGGCGACATCGGTCGCCGAGGAACGGCGGGTGAGCCACGCCACGAGATTCGACAGCCACACGTCGCTGATGACGCGTGCGATCGCGAGCTCCTCCTCGGTTGGCACGCCGTCGGTCATGGCGCGCGCGAACAGCGTGTCCATGAGCTTGCCGACCTGATCGACCTCCGCGGCCGCCGACGCGTCGGCGAACATGAACGCGCGGGTCATGGCCTCGGTGAGGAGCGGGTCGCGCTGCATCGCCTTGGTGATCTGGCCGAGGATCAGCTGCATCCGTTCGAGCGGGCTGCGGCCCGGGGGAATCTTGCCCTTCGACTCGATCCGTTCGAACTCGCGCGCGAGGGCCGACACCAGCAGGTGCACCTTCGACGGGAAGTAGCGGTACAGCGTGCCCACGGCGACGTCCGCACGCTCGGCCACGGCCCGCATCTGCACGGCCTCGTAGCCGCCCTTGGAGGCGAGCGCGAGGGTGGCGTCGAGGATCCTCTTACGACGCTCGCGCTGAGCGTTGGAGCTGAGATCGTCGTCGCTGAGGGTCGAGACCGGGCCCCCTGCAGAACGGGATCGAGATGAGGTGGTCATCGACAGTTTCCTTCACGCCTTGACTCTTGACGGCCGAACATATTAGAACACGTTCTAGATGAAAATGTCATCCATGAGAGGCGGGTAGCCGTTGTGACAATCGCCACGACCGACGAACAGAAGGCCGTCCAGGAGTCGATTCAGGCGTGGGCTCGCTCGGCGACCCCGGTTGCCATTTTACGCGAGGGACCTGCTGATTTCTGGCGCCGGTCGTGGCCGTCGATGGCCGAGCTGGGGCTGTTCGCGGTGGGTGTCCCCGAGTCGGTCGGCGGCGTCGGCGGCCAGATCGTCGACCTCGCCGCGATGTTGGAACAGGCCGCAACTGAACTTGTGGGCGGCCCAATTCTCCCGACCGCGCTCGCCGGCCTGGTTCTCGGCCGCAGCGCGGGCGCCGTCGCGAAGCAGTGGGCCGGGCAGATCGCCGAAGGCGAGCTGCCGATCTCGGTCGTGCTCGACGCCGCGGCGCTGTCCGCCACCGCGGACGCCGACGGTGGGCTCGTCCTCAGCGGCGACGCGGGCAACGCGCTGGGCGGCGAGCCCGGCGTCTCGGTGCTCGTGCCGGTCCGCGCCGGCGACACCGCCGCCGATACGGTGTGGTGCCTGATCGACGGCGCCGCGCCGGGGCTGACGACCTCGCCGCTCGACATCCTCGACAAGAGTCGCGCCACCGCGCGCGTGCGCTGCGAGGGCGTCGTCGTGTCCCCGGACCGCATCGTCACCGGCGTCGCGCAGGAACTCGTGCGCGACCTCGCTGCCACGCTCATCGCGGCCGAGGCGGCCGGCGTGGCGGGCTGGAGCCTGCGGACCGCGGTCGAGTACGCCAAGATCCGTGAGCAGTTCGGCAAGCCGATCGGCTCCTTCCAGGCGATCAAGCACCTGTGCGCCGAGATGCTGTGCCGCGTCGAGCAGGCGCGTGCCGTCGCGTGGGATGCGGCCGTCGCGGCCGAGGACGCGCTGCCGGACCCGGACACCGGCCACGCCGGCACGTCCGAACTGCCGATCGCCGCGGCCGTTGCCGCGGCCGTCGCGTTGGACGCGGCCGTCCAGAACGCCAAGGACTGCATCCAGGTCCTCGGCGGCATCGGTTTCACGTGGGAGCACGACGCGCACTTCTACCTGCGTCGCGCGGTCTCGAACAAGCAGTTCCTGGGCGGCAGCAACGTCTGGCGCGCTCGGGTGACCGAGCTGACCCGGGCCGGGGCGCGTCGTCACCTGACGATCGACCTGTCCGAACTCGACCCGCAGGCCGAGTCCGGGCGGGCCGCGATCCGCGACGAGGTCGCCGCCCTCGCGGCGGTGCCGGAGGCCGAGCGCCGCGTCGCGGTCGCCGAGTCCGGATACGCCGCGCCGCACTGGCCGCGGCCCTACGGGCGCGGTGCGAGCGCGGCCGAGCAGATCCTGATCGCCGAGGAGATGTCCGCCGCCGGTGTCGACCGACCCGACCTCGTCATCGGCTGGTGGGCGGTGCCGACCGTCCTCGAGCACGGCAGCCCCGAGCAGATCGAGCGGTTCGCGCTGCCGACGCTGCGTGGCGAGATCACGTGGTGCCAGCTGTTCAGCGAGCCCGGGGCGGGCTCGGACCTGGCGTCGCTGCGCACCACCGCGGAGAAGGTCGACGGCGGCTGGAAGCTCAACGGGCAGAAGGTGTGGACGTCGCTCGCCCGCGAGGCCGATTGGGGCATCTGCCTGGCCCGCACGGACAAGGACGCGCCCAAGCACAAGGGCATCACGTACTTCCTCCTCGACATGCGCACGGCCGGGATCCGGATCTCGCCGCTGCGGGAGATCACCGGTGACGCGCTGTTCAACGAGGTGTTCCTCGACGACGTGTTCATCCCGGACGAGTGCGTCGTCGGGCAGGTGAACGGCGGCTGGAAGCTGGCCCGCACCACGCTGGCGAACGAGCGGGTAGCGATGAGCGGCGGGTCGTCGCTCGGCAAGGCCGTCGAGGAACTGCTCGAGCTCGCGGGCGACCCCGACGCCGTGACCGCCGACCATCTGGGCGCGCTGATCGCCGAGGCGCTCGTCGGGTCGCTGCTCGAGCTGCGCACGACGCTGCGCCAGCTCGACGGTCAGGACCCCGGTCCGGCGTCGAGCGTGCGCAAGCTCGTCGGCGTCCGCAACCGTCAGGGCGTCGCGGAGTTCGCCGTCGAGCTCGCCGGCGAGGCCGGGTGGGTCGAGGGTCCGCTCACGCGGGAGTTCCTCAACACGCGGTGCCTGTCGATCGCCGGCGGCACCACACAGATCCTGCTCACGGTCGCGGCCGAGCAACTCCTGGGGCTGCCCCGCAGCTGACATCGGTGACCGGGGCCCGGCCCCACGGGAACGGCGGTGAACCTGTTCTCGTGGGGCCGGGCTCTTTATTCGCTAAGCTGCAGGTGATACAACAAGAACACGTTCTAAATCGTAGGCGGGATTGGCAGCGTGGATTTCACTCTGGATCAGACTCAAGAAACGGTGGCGGAGATCGTCGTGGGCCTGTTGGCCCGCGAGCACACCGATCCCGCCGACACCGGTGGTTTCAGCCCCGAGCTGTGGCAGGCCCTCGCGAAGGCGGACCTGCTCTCGCTCGCGGTGCCCGAGCGGCTCGACGGCGACGGACTCGGCGTGCTCGAGGTGACGACGATGCTCACCGAGATCGGTCGCGGTGCCGCGCCGGTTCCGGCGCTCGCGACCCTCGGTTTCGGTGTGCTGCCCGTGCTCGCGCTCGGCTCGACCGAGCAGCAGGATGCGCTGCTCGACGGTGTCGCGGCCGGCCGGGTGCTCACCGCGGGACTCGCCGAGCAGGGCGCGGCGTTCCCGGCGCTGCCGTCGACGACCGCCGTCGCGGACGGTGCCGACGTCGTCGTGACCGGCCTCAAGATCGCCGTTCCGTTCGCGGACATCGCGCACCGCATCCTGGTGCCCACCGACGCCGGTGTCGTGCCCGTGGCCCCGGACGCGCCGGGCGTCACGCTCACCAAGAGTGCGACTTCGGCCGGGGGACCGGAGTTCTCGGTCCGACTGGACGCGGTGCGCGTGCCCGCCGCCGACGTCCTCGGTGGAGGACTCGACGGTGTCGCGACGCTGTATCGGATCGCGCTCGCGAGCATCGGTGCGTATGCCGACGGCCTGCTCGCCGGCGCCACCGGCCTGGCCGCCGAGCACCTCACCACGCGTGAGCAGTTCGGCAAGCCTCTCGCCGCCTTCCAGGCGGTGGCCCAGCAGATCGCCGACGTCTACGTCACGTCCCGGACGCTGCACGTCTCGGCGCTCGCGTCGGCGTGGCGGGTGTCCGAGGGCCTTGACGCCGCAGACGATCTCGACGTGCTGGCGTACTGGATCGCGACGGAGGTGCCGGCCGCGATGCGGACGCTGCACCACCTGCACGGCGGCATCGGCGTGGACGTCACGTACCCGATGCACCGCTACTTCTCCATTGCCAAAGACCTGGCTCGCCTCGTCGGCGGTGCCTCGTACCGACTCGACCTCGTGGGGGCCCGGTGTTCATCGATCTGACACCCGAGCAGCGTGAGCTGCAGGCGGAACTGCGCCGCTACTTCTCCGGACTGATCTCGCCGGCCGAAGCCGAGATCATGCTGACCGAGCGTCACGGCCCCACCTACCGCGAGGTCATCCGCCGGATGGGCAAGGACGGCTGGCTCGGCGTGGGCTGGCCGGTCGAGTTCGGCGGCCGTGGCTTCGGCGAGATCGAGCAGCAGATCTTCGTCAACGAGGCTGTGCGCGCGGATGTTCCGCTGCCGTCGGTCACCCTGCAGACCGTCGGCCCGACGCTGCAGGTGTACGGAACCGAGGAGCAGAAGCGCAAGTTCCTGCCGGCGATCCTCGCCGGCGAGGTGCACTTCGCGATCGGCTACTCCGAGCCCGACGCCGGCACCGACCTGGCGGCACTGCGCACGACCGCGGTGCGCGACGGCGATGAGTATGTCGTCAACGGCCAGAAGATCTTCACCACCGGCGGCCACGACGCCGACTACATCTGGCTCGCGGTCCGCACCGGCGACGCCGAGTCGCGGCATCGCGGCATCTCGATCCTCATCGTCGACACCAAGGATCCGGGATTCACCTGGACCCCGATCATCACCGCCGACGGCGCACACCACGTCAACGCCACGTACTACACCGACGTCCGGGTTCCGGCGAGCATGCTCGTCGGCGAGGAGAACAAGGGCTGGAGGCTCATCACGACGCAGCTCAACCACGAGCGCGTCATGCTGGGCCCGGCCGGCCGTGTCGCGGGCCTGTACGAGAAGGTCTACGACTGGGCCGCGAAGCGGGACCTGCTGGACCTGCCCGACGTCCGTCGCGGACTCGGCGAGATCCACGCCACCTACCGCCTCAACGAACTGCTCAACTGGCAGGTCGCGGCGGCCACCGGCGACGTCGACATCGCTGACGCATCGGCCACCAAGGTCTTTGCGACCGAACGCATTCAGCGCGTGGGCCGGATCGCGGACGAGATCGTCGGCGCCCACGGCGACCCGGGTGACCCGGAGACCGCGGCGCTCATGCGGTGGCTCGACGTCCAGGTGAAGCGAAACGTGGTCATCACGTTCGGTGGTGGCGTGAACGAGGTCATGCGCGAACTCATCGCCGTGGCCGGACTGGGATTGCCGAAGGTGCCGCGATGACCGACAACACCGTGTCCGACGAAAACAGCCGGGCCGCACAGATTCTGGCCGGGGCCGAGCAGGTCAAGGCAGGTGGGGCGAGCAAGCCGCGCGCCGGCCGCGACCCGATCAACATGCCGATGATCCGCAACTGGCTCGAGGCGATCGGCGACGAGAACCCGATCTACGTGGACGAGAACGCCGCCGTTGCTGCGGGCCACGGCGGCCTCGTCGCGCCGCCCGCGATGGCGCAGGTGTGGACCATGCGGGGTCTCGGCGCGGTCCGCGAGGAGGACGATCCGCTGGGCCGGATGACGCAGATCCTCGACGACGCCGGGTACACGTCGGTGGTCGCCACCAACTGCGACCAGATCTACCACCGTTACCTCCGTCCGGGCGAGGAGGTGACCATCGAGTCGACGCTCGAGGACGTCGTCGGCCCCAAGAAGACGGGGCTCGGCGAGGGCTGGTTCTTCACCACCCGCAACCTGTGGAAGGTCGGCGACGAGGTCGTCGCCGAGATGCTGTTCCGGATCCTCAAGTTCGCGCCTCCGGCAAAGACACAGCAGGCGTCCGCGGTCGCCGAAACCGCCTCGGCCCCCGAGGACCTCGATCCGTCGCGCATGCTGCGTCCGACACCGTCGCGGGACACCCAGTTCTTCTGGGACGGCGTGGCCGCCCACGAACTGCGGATCCAGCAACGACCCGACGGGTCGCTGCAGCACCCGCCGGTGCCGGCGCTGTGGAAGGACAAGACCGAGACCACCGACTACGTCGTCGCCTCCGGGCGCGGCACCGTCTTCAGCTTCGTCGTCCACCACGCACCCAAGGTGCCGGGTCGGTCGCTGCCGTTCGTGGTGGCGCTCGTCGAACTCGCGGAGGGCGTACGCATGCTCGGCGAGCTGCGCGACGTCGACCCGTCCGAGGTCGCGGTGGGGATGCCGGTGGAGGCGCACTACCTGGACTTCCCGGGCGATGACGAGACCGGTAACGAGCCCTGGACGCTGTATGCATGGCGTCCGGTGAAGGAGTCGTAGATGACCAGCGCACTCGACATCTCCGTCGGAGACAAGCTGCCGGGCCTGTCGATCTACGGGGACCCCACGTTCATCGTTTCTACGGCGTTGGCCACCAGGGACTTCCAGGACGTCCACCACGACCGGGACAAGGCGCAGCAGCGCGGGTCCAAGGACATCTTCGTCAACATCCTCACCGACACCGGGCTGGTGCAGCGGTTCGTCACCGACTGGGCGGGCCCGCGGGCACGGATCACGTCGATCAAGCTGCGCCTGGGTGTGCCGTGGTACGCCTACGACACGCTGAACCTGTCCGGTGAGGTCGTCGCCACTGAGGACGGCCTGGTGACCATCAAGGTGGTCGGCACCGACAGCCTGGGCGACCACATCACGTCCACGGTCACTCTCGTCATGAACGGAGACGGCGCATGAGCGGGCTGTCCGGCAAGGCCGCGATCGTCGGCATCGGTGCCACCGACTTCTCGAAGGACTCGGGACGCAGCGAACTGCGACTCGCCGCCGAGGCCGTCCAGGCGGCGCTCGACGACGCGGGACTGAAGCCGTCGGACGTCGACGGTCTCACGTCGTTCACGATGGACACCAACACCGAAGCGGCGGTTGCCCGTTCGGTGGGCATCCCGAACCTGAAGTTCTTCAGCCGGATCCACTACGGGGGCGGCGCGGCGTGCGCCACCATCCAGCAGGCCGCGATGGCCGTCGCGACCGGTGTCGCCGACGTGGTGGTGGCGTACCGGGCGTTCAACGAGCGCTCGGGCGCCCGCTTCGGCCAGGTCAATGCCGGGCTGGTGCAGCAGGTCAACTCGTCGGGCACCGACAACGCGTTCTCGTACCCGCACGGGCTGGGCACGCCGGCGTCGTTCGTGGCGATGGTCGCCCAGCGGTACATGCACGTGTACGGCGCCACCAGTGAGGACTTCGGCCGCGTCGCCGTCGCCGACCGCAAGCACGCCGCCACCAACCCCAAGGCGTTCTTCTACGGCAAGCCGATCACCCTCGAGGACCACCAGAACTCACGGTTCATCGCCGAACCGCTGCACCTGCTGGACTGCTGCCAGGAGTCCGACGGCGGCATCGCGATCGTGGTGACGTCGCCCGAGCGGGCCAAGGATCTGCCGAACAAGCCGGCGATCATCGCGGCGGCCGCGCAGGGCAGCGGGGTGGACCAGTACATCATGACCAGCTACTACCGCGACGGCCTGACCGGTCTGCCGGAGATGGGGCTGGTCGGCGATCAGCTGTGGGAGCAGTCCGGGCTGCGGCCGTCGGACATGCAGACCGCGGTGCTGTACGACCACTTCACCCCGTACGTGCTCATGCAGCTGGAGGAACTCGGCTTCTGCGGTCGCGGCGAGGCCCGGGACTTCATCGCCGACGGCGCCATCGAGCTGGGTGGACGGCTGCCGATCAACACCCACGGCGGCCAGCTGGGCGAGGCGTACATCCACGGCATGAACGGCATCGCCGAGGGCGTGCGGCAGATCCGCGGCACCTCCGTCAACCAGGTGCCGGACGTCGAGAACGTCCTCGTCACCGCCGGAACCGGTGTTCCCACTTCGGGACTGGTGCTGAGGGCATAAGGCGCCGGCAACGCCCGTGCGCCTTTCTGGTGGTCCCCACTAGGCGGATTCATGCGGTCGTTGCAACGAGGGCCTCGTCGAGACGCTCGGCTGGAGTATGCCAGTCGAGCGTCTTGCGGGGCCGTTCGTTGAGTTCGTCGGCGACGAACTGCAGGCGCTCGGCGGTGTGAACGGCCAGGTCGGTGCCCTTGGGGAAGTACTGGCGCAGCAGTCCGTTGGTGTTCTCGTTCGAGCCGCGCTGCCAGGGTGAGCGGGGGTCGCAGAAGTAGACCTGGACGCCGGTGTCGACGGTGAACTGGGCGTGCCGGGTCATCTCGGTGCCCTGGTCCCAGGTGATCGAGCGGGCCAGTGCAGCGGGCAGTTCCCGGATCTTGGCGGCCATCGCGACGTTGACGTGTTCGGCGGAGTGACCGTCGGGCAGGTGCAGCAGCATCACGAACCGGGTGGAACGTTCGACCAGGGTGCCGATCGCGGACCGGTTGCCGGCACCCATGATCAGATCGCCCTCCCAGTGGCCGGGCACGGCCCGGTCCCCGGCCTCGGCGGGACGCTCGGAAATGTTGATCATGTCGGGGATCCGGCCCCGCCGCTCGTCGGGCTTGCGGCTACCCTGACGCAACACCCTTCCGGTCCGAAGATGCTGTGTCAGTTCCCGTTTGAGTCCTCCGCGGGCCTGGACATAGAGCGAGAGGTAGATCGTTTCGTGGGACACACGCATCTCCGGATCGTCGGGGAACTCACGCACCAAGGCGCGTGAGATCTGCTCCGGAGAATGATTCTTCCCGAGCCGGGACTGCACGAACGTCCGCAGCCGCTCGCACGAGTTCAGCTTCGCTGGTTTCGGTCGTTTCGCCCGCGCTTGGGCGGCCCGGTGCGCTGTGGAGGCGATGTAGTAGCCACGCTTGTTCGTGCCCCGGGCGATCTCTCGGCTGATCGTCGACGGGGACCGCCCCAACGCCGCGGCGATCTCGTGTTGCTTCTTTCCGGCCTGCAGCAGTTCGGAGAGCGTCTCACGATCCTCGAGGGACAGGTACCGGCCCGACGGTGGTGGCGTCCGGCGGGGACGAACCCCACCGGACGCCACCAGCCACCGCTGCGCCGTCGAATACGCCACCGATGCCGCACCCGCGGCCGCTGCCGTCGACGCGCCCTCGCTACGGCACTGCCAGAACTTCAGCCGAGCATGCGCCGGCGCCGGCGGCCGACCGATCCACACCATCTGCAACACCCTCCAGGATCAGGGATGTTGCAACGACCGATTGAACTCGCCCTACCGAAAGGCGCACGGGCGCGTAGCGCCTAGTGCGTCGCCAGCGCGACTCGCCGCCGCTCGTCGGCCGTCTCCGGGCGGTCCTCGCCCGGCAGATCGATGCGGACGTGGTGCAGGCGTCCGGTGAACGCGAACCGGCCCACGATGTCGTCGCACACCGGGCTGCCGCGATTGACGCCGATGTCGAGTTGCTCGTTCATACTGAAGATCGCGCGCGTGGTCTGTTCGATGCGGGCGCTGCCCACCTCGACCCCGTCGACGGACAGGCGGGCCGTGCCTCCGAGTCCGATTCCTCCTCCGTCGTAATCGAATTCGAGGCGAACCTCACGGGTGTCCGCGGTCACTTCCACGTCCGGCCGCACGAACGTCTGCCCGCCGCCGCTGAAGTTGTAGCAGAACACCGGCTTCGAATCGGTGACGTACAGCGCGAGGCCGCCGAAACGGCCACCGAGACTTGCCAGGATTCCCTCGCACGGACTGCCGCCGGTCTCGAGCGACGCGGTGATCACGTACGACCGGTTGAAGAACGGCGGCGCCGCCTTCTCCGGCAGGCCGTGCATGTGCGGGTACAGAGTGATGCTCGTGCGTCCCCGAAGCGGATGCGGCGGACGATCATGCGGCGCAGCGTTTCTCGTCACCGTGCGGTCGTCGAGCGGCAGCACCTGGTACCGGGCGGCCTCGACCAGGAACTTCTGCTTCAGCTCCTCGAGCTTCTCGGGGAACTCTGCGGCGAGGTCGCGGGCCTGCGACCAGTCGACACTCGTGTCGTACAGCTCCCACCGATCTTCGTCGAACGTCGGCAGATTCACGTTGTACGCTGCCACCAGCCACGGCGCCCGGTGCAGAGTCACTGCGGTCCACCCGTGATCGTAGATTCCGCGGTTGCCGAAGATCTCGAAGTACTGGGTGGTATGCCGGTCGACGGCGTCGGCATCGGCGAACGTGTAGTTCATCGCGACACCCTCCATCGGCTTCTGTGGCACACCATCGACGGTGCCCGGCGCCGGGACGCCCGCCGCCTCCAGGATCGTCGGCGTGATGTCCACGCAGTGATGCCACTGGTGCCGGAGGCCGGTGTCGGTGATTCCCTTGGGCCAGTGCGCGATCAGGCCGTTGCGGGTGCCGCCGTAGTGGGACGCCGCCTGCTTGGTCCACTGATAGGGGGTGTCGAGCGCCATCGCCCACGATGCCGGATAGTGCGGGTAGCTCGTCGACGTGCCGAGTTCGTCGAAACGCTCGAGCATCTCTGTGGTCGTCTGCTTGTAGCCGTTGAGCCCGGCGAGGTAGTTGAACGAGCCCTCCATGCCGCCCTCTGCGGAGGCGCCGTTGTCGCCGAGCATGTAGAGCACGAGCGTGTTGTCGAGCGCGCCCAGCTCCTGCAGCCGGTCGACGAGCCGTCCGACCTGGTCGTCGGTGTGCTCGAGGAACGCCGCGTACAACTCCATCAGGCGAGCGGAGACCGTCTTCTGGTTGTCGTCCAGCGTGTCCCAGTGCGGCAGATCCGGGGCCCACGGGGCGAGTTCGGTCTCCGGCGGGACCACCCCGAGCTGCTTCTGCTTGTCGAGGGTGATCTCCCGCTGCCGGTCCCAGCCGTGGTCGAATTCGCCCCGGTACTTGTCGAGGTAGCTGTCGGGCACCTGCAGCGGCGCGTGGCAGGCGCCGAACGGCAGGTAGCAGAACCACGGCTTGTCCGGGTCCATGGTGCCGACCGACTCGATCCACTCGATCGCGCGGTCGACCAGGTCCTCCGACATGTGGTAGCCCTGCTCGGGTGACCGGGGCGGATCGACGACGGTGAAGTCCTGGTAGAGGACCGGTGAGAACTGGTCCGACTCGGCGCCGAGGAAGCCGTAGAAGCGGTCGAAGCCCTCACGGGTGGGCCAGCGGTCGAACGGCCCGGCCTCGCTGATCTCCCACGTCGGTGTCTGGTGCATCTTCCCGAAGGCGCCCGTCGCGTAGCCGTTGCCCTGCAGGACGCGGGCCACCGTCGCCGCCGAGTCGGGACGGGTACCGTTGTAACCCGCTGCAGCCGTGGCCTGTTCGGCGATCACTCCGAAGCCGACGCTGTGATGGTTACGTCCCGTGAGCGTCGCGGCCCGAGTCGGCGAGCACAGGGCGGTGGTGTGGAAGCGCGTGAACTTGACGCCGTAGGCGGCCAGCCGCTCGGCGGTGGGGGTGCGGCACGGGCCGCCGAACGCGGACGGGGCGCCGAAGCCGACGTCGTCGAGCATCACGAGCAGGACGTTCGGTGCGCCGGCCGGCGGCCGGACCGGTTGCGGTCGGGTGAACGGTTCCTTCTGGTTGCGGTAGTCGACCGCAGTCGAGACCGATGGTTCGGTGCGGACGATGGGGATCGTATGACGGTTCACGGTGCACCTCTCTGGGCGGTGGAACGGGGTGGGTACAGGCTGCGCCTTGACCCTTAAAGCGCTGCCTTACTAGTCTCTCGGCGTGTCGAACCCTGGAAACGCGAAAAGCGCCATGATCGAAGCCGCCGAGCGGATGTTTGCCGAGCGCGGCATCGACGCCGTGTCGATGCGCGACGTCGCGGCCGCCGCCGGCCAGAAGAACAATTCGGCCGTGCAGTACCACTTCGGGGGGCGGGAGGGCCTCGTTCTCGAGGTCTTCCGGAGGCGGATGCGGGATATCAACGCGACTCGGTCCGCGTACCTCGAGCGGTTGGACGAGGAAGATCGCGGGCACGACGTGCGGGCGCTGGTCGAGGCGGTGGTCGTGCCGCTCGCGGACTACCTCCGGACCTCGGGAACCGACTCGTACTATGCGCAGTTCATCGCTCGCGTCTCCCCGTCGGTCGACATCGTGAGCTCCGATCTGTCGGAGGTTACAGAGTCCAGTCGCGAGGTGTCCGCCCGGTTGATCCGGGCGCTCGATCATCTGCCGCGTCGGGTCGCGGTCATCCGCGTGGACCTGATGCTGAACATGGCAGTCTCGGCGCTCGCCGCCTTCGAGCAGCGGCGCAACAGCGGGAACTCGCTGGTGGACGCGAACTTCGACGAGACTGTGCGTCATCTGGTGGACATGTCGGTGGGAGCGTTGGAGGCCCCGGCCTCGGCCTCGGACTGACCGCCGTCCGATATCGAGGACTCCAGTCCCCCCGTTGCTGGCCTGCGGCCGTGCTTCATCGCGAGCGCGACCGCGATGCCGACGAGTCCGACCGCGCCGGCGTAGAGGAAACCGCGCGTGATCGCCTCGTCCGCATAGAGGACCGCGTGCGTCTGCGGGTTGACCGCCAGGACGTAATGCGACATCACCAGGCCGGTGACCGTCACGGCGATCGCCGTGCACAGCTGCATCGCCACGCCCGCGATCGCGGTGCCCACACCGCTCGACTCGGGCGGCAGCGCGTCCTGCACCAGGTTGGCGTTTGACGAGTGCAAGAAGCCCACCGCGAATCCGGCGATCGCGCTCAGCAAGGCCACCTGCCACTGCAACGTGAGGAATTGGCTACCGAGGAACATCGTCATCAGGAAGAAGGCTCCGGAAGCGAGCAGAACCTGGCGCGCCCCGATCCGCTTGGCGAGGTAACCGCCCAGCGGCCCAGAGAACATCGCCGTGATGCCGAGCGGGCAGGTCCACAGCGCCCACTGAAGAGCGGAAAGTCCTGCACCGTAGGAGATTCCGGGCAATCCCGCGGGAGTCTGCAGCATGGTCGGCATCAGGATCGAGTAAGCATTCATCATGTAGGTCAGTCCGGCGACCGCCAGCAACGTGGGACCGAACTTGCGACCGAAGAGGATCTTCAGGTCGATGAGCGGGTGCGGAGCCACGCGCTGCCACACGACAAACGCCACGAGCATCGCCACGCCGAGCAGGAGGAGACCGCGAGTGCTCGTCGCCGACCAACCCCATTCGCCGCCCTTCGTGATACCCAGGAGCAGAACCGCGACGCCGGGGCCGAGAAGCGTGGTGCCGAGGTAATCCACCGGGCGGTCGGTACGCACCGAACTCTCCGGCACCACTGCCCAGTACAGGGGGATCAGCACGGCGAGGTAGATCGCCATGAACCAGAAGACCCCGTGGAACCCGAAGCCGTCGATCAGCCAGCCGGCGATGAACGACCCTGCCACCGCCGACATGCCGATGCCGGTCGCGACCATGCCGAGCGCGACTGGCACGAAGTCGCGGGGCATGATGTCGCGTACGAGGCTGTACGAAAGCGCGACGATCCCGACCAGCACACCCTGCATTGCGCGACCCGCGAGCAGGACGGCGAACGTGGTCGCGGTCGCGCACACGAGACTGCCGAGCACGAAGACGACGGCCAGGCAGAGGATCACGCGTTTCTTGCCGAGCTTGTCCGATGCCTTTCCGATGAGTGGCATGAGCGTCGCGCCGGTGAGCGTGACGATCGAGACCACCCAGGCGATGTTCAACGTCTGGAAGGCCACCGCCATGTGCGGCATCGCCGGGTACACCATGAGGATCTCGAAGGTCGCGATCTCCGAGAAGAAGATGATCACGGCGAGTACTGCGAAGATTCGGGCTCGTGGAACCTTGCCTCGAACCGGGGTGAGGGTGAGCGCCATCGTTGTCCTTTGCTCGTGTGGCGATCGACGAGTACTGCAGGGAGTCTGCCTCCCAGCGTGTTTCGTCGGAGAATGGGAGATGCCTGGCGGGGGCGCGGTCGACGAAGTCGGGGGAGGGCGGGAAGCCCGCCCCGGTAGCGAGACGGTAGTCACACGCCCCGCTTCAATGTGACGCGGATCCCACTCAGCGGAACGTATCACTTCGTCGGCCCTGGGGGTCGACTCTTTCAATCATCCTATCGGGCAGGGGATTACGTGCTTTAAGTCAGTGTCTTGACGATTTAAGTCACTGACTGATATCTTCCCGAAGACGTTCTCGACGCCTGCATCGGGTCGCGAGGGCGTCGGGCGGTGGCGCGTTCGGAGCGGGATCTCTCGAAAGCAGGAGGCGTGCATGGCAACACTGACCAATAGTCGAACGGTCGACATCGGTAGCCATTCGATCGAGTTCGGTCCCCGTGGAATGCGAAGGTGCGCTGATGGATTCGAGTCGCGCCCGTACGAACAGTTCGAGGTGCGGCCGGTGACGCCGTACATCGGGGCGGAGATCCACGGTGTCGACCTCCGCGATCCGAGCGACGAGGTCGTCGAGGAACTCCGCCGCGCACTGCTCGAATGGAAGGTCGTGTTCTTCCGCGATCAGCGGATCACGGGTGCTCAGCACCGGGACTTCGCCAGGCACTGGGGGGAACTCGAGGTCCACCCACTCCTGCCGCAGGGGGACGTGCCCGAGGTGGTCCACTTCGACCGCGGCGAGGACAACCCGGGCACCGAGAACATCTGGCACGTCGACGTGACGTGGCAGAAGCGGCCGCCGCTCGGATCGGTGCTGCGCGCGTTGGAGGTCCCGCCGGCTGGTGGCGACACGCTGTGGGCCGACATGGGCAACGCATACGACTGCTTGTCCGACGAGGTCAAGGAGAAGATCGACGGGCGCGTTGCGGTGCACGACTTCGTGCCGTCGTTCGGGCGTTCGATGGGTCCCGAGAAGCTGGCCGCGATGAAGGAGCAGTACCCGCCGGTCGAGCACCCGATCGTCCGGATCCATCCCGAGACCGGACGCCGGACGCTGTTCGTCAACAGCCTGTTCACCACCCACATCCCGGACATGGATCCCGTCGAGGCCGAGGCGTTGCTGCGCCACCTCTTCGATCAGGCCAAGGTGCCGGACTTCCAGTGCCGGTTCCGGTGGCAGCCCGACTCGATCGCGTTCTGGGACAACCGCGCCACGCAGCACTACGCGGCGAGCGACTACTTTCCGCACCGGCGAGTGATGGAGCGCGTCGCCATTCTCGGTGACGTTCCGGACTGACCAACGGTCGAACACCCGGCCGGTGCGGGAGGCCCACACTCGTCGCGACCTTGGGTACCGGCGGAATCACGTTGCAGCACAACGAAGTGCCCGAAGTGATCGTCGGACCGGACGGCCGGGCCGCGTCTCGATCGAACGGGCAGACGGCATGTTCCGGTGCATCTACCGCCGGTGGCTCGCGTCGCCCGGCGATCTTCCGGCGCCGACCGTGCGTAAGGTGAGGTTCACAGATGCTGTGCTGAGGCGTTACGTCTGTCGAATGGATCGACGAGCAAGGAGGACCGGGCGCGGTGACGATGCGAGGGTGGCGACCGAAGGCGTTCCGGGAAGGGGACGATCCGGACCCGCGGTTCACGCTCGCCAACGAGCGGACCTTCCTCGCGTGGGTTCGCACCGGGCTCGGATTGATCGCGGCGGCGGTCGGACTCGAGGCGTTCGGGACCGACGTCGTCGGACCCGAGGTCCACACCGTCCTCGTCGTCGGTCTGCTCGTCGGCGCGGTCCTGCTCGTCATCTTCGCGTTCGCCCGGTGGATGGCGGTCGAGGCGGCGATGCGCAAGGGGCGTAGCCTGCCGGTGCCCGCCATCGCGGCGCTGCTGTCGTGTCTGATCGCCGGCGCCGGCGTCACCCTGCTCATCGTGGTGGTGCGCTGACCGTGGCCGCCCCGGCCCACCAGGACCCGGGACTGCAGCCCGAGCGCACGACACTCGCGTGGGTGCGCACCGCCGCGAGCCTGGCCGCGGTCGCCTTCCTGTGCCTGCGGTACGTGCCGGGATCGTCGGTCGTGGTGCAGGTGATCGGGATGTGGGCGATAGCGTCGGCGTCGGTGGTCGTGGTGACCGCGCGCCGCCGGTACGAACGGGCCAGTGAGCATTTCGGCGCCGGCCGCGTCGTGTACCCGTTCGTGATCATGCTCGGCCTGACCGTCACGGTGATCGCCCTCGCCGCGGTGTCGGCGGTCGTCATTCTCGTCGTCGGTCGGTGACGTTCGCGTCGCATTCCCCAACGGGACCGTCAATTGTGGTTCCGTGGGGGCGCGCAAACTTCCCGCTGGCCGGGACCTGTGTCCGGTGTCACACCCTGGGCGGGTAGTGATAGATGCGGACCCCGTGTGTCGTCACGGTCCCCGATCTCGAGGAGAGCAGCAGCATGGAGGAGTTCGAAGGCAAGGTCGCACTGATCACGGGCGCAGCCCGGGGGCAGGGCCGCTCGCACGCCGTGGCATTCGCCGAGCGCGGCGCCGACATCGTCATCTGTGACCGGTGCGAGGACAGCGATTCGGTGTTCTACCCGCTCGGCACCGAGGAGGACATGGCGGAGACCGTCCGTCTCGTGGAGGCGACCGGCCGCAAGTGCATCGCGGTCAAGGCGGACACTGCCGATCGCGGGGCGATGGACGACCTCGTCAAGCGCGCCGAGTCCGAATTCGGCCGCGTCGACATCGCGGTCGCGAATGCGGGCGTCTCGGTGGCAGCCCCGGTGCAGTCGATGACGTCGGCGCAGTGGGACGAGGCGATCGGGAGCAACCTCACCGGCGTCTTCAACACGATCGGTGCGGTGTCGCCCGGCATGATCGAGCGCGGCTACGGCCGGATCGTCACGATCTCCTCGATGCTCGGTCGCGCCGGCAACACCAACATGGTGGCCTACGCCGCGTCCAAGTGGGGCGTCATCGGCATGACGAAGAGCGCCGCACTGGATCTCGCGCGGAACGGCATCACCGTCAACGCCATTGCGCCGGGGAACATCTCGACCGGGATGATCCATAACAAGGCGCTGTACTCGATGATGCGTCCCGACCTGGAAGCGCCGACGATGGACGACGTCGCCCCGGTCTTCCAGTCCCTGCACGCGCAGCCGGTTCCGTGGCTCGACCCCTTCGAGATCACCCGCGCCGTGCTCTTCTTCGCCGCCGAGGCCAGTGCGCACATCAGCGGCACCGTGCTCCCGATCGACGCTGGTAATGCCGCCCGCGTGACCGGGTGATCACCGACCCGTCGCCCGCTCCGCGCACCGCGCGGAGCGGGCTCGTCATCTGGCGTTCGGCACGGATACTCCCTCGTTCACGGGGGAGAGGAAGCGCCCTCGGCCAACAGCGTCAACAGCCTGGTTCGGGCGGTCGGCACGTCGTCCGCGAGTGCCGTGGGCGCTGCCGTCCTGGCCTCGTCGACCGTGATGGTCAGGCGGTCGCCGTGCCGGCGACAACCGGGCGGGATCGGCTCTTCTGGTTGGGAGCGGTGGTCCCGGTGCGGTGAGTGCCTACCAGTCCATCGGTCCGTGGCGGTGCCAGTTGTCGTCGTAGCCGCCGTGCGAGATCCACACCGCCGCCATGACGATGTAGGCGATCGCGACCAGCACGAGGATTCCGCCGAGGATCCACAGCGACAACTGACCGAGCTTGCGGACCCGATCGGACGCGTACTGGGCACCGGCGTAGTCGCCGCGGGCCCACCTCGGGTACACCTCGAACGCGTTGCTGAATGCCGCGAATGCCAGCGGCCAGAACGCGACCAGCGCGGCGACCGCCCAGCCGGCATTGCTCGACGGCGGGCCCGGCGCCTGCTGCGGGGCGGCCGGTGGTGGCGGAGGGGGCGGAGGCGGAGCGGGTTCCGTCGGGCCGGAAGAAGACTGGGGAGGAACGGGGTCCGGATTGCTCGATGTCATCTGATGTTTGGCGCGGATACTCCCTCGTTTCCAGGGGAATGGAAGCGCCGTCCCCCTTTCTGTCGGTGGTCTCGGTTAGGTTGCCGCGTGTGGAGGAAGTGGTGCGGTACACGCATCGTCTGCGCCCGGGGGCGCGGGCGCGGCGGGTGCTGGCCGACGAATGGCATCGGTGCCGGTTTTTGTGGAACGAGGCTGTCCATCAGCAGCAGTCGGGTGGCAGGCCGTCGTTCGGGCGATTGTCGAAGCTGTTGACGGCAGCGCGGTCCCACAATGCGTGGTTGCGGGACGGGTCGCAGGTTGCGCAGCAGCAGACGTTGCGGACGTACGCCCAAGCGTTGGACCAGTCGTTCGCGGTGAAGGGTCGGGGCCGGCCGGCGTTCAAGTCCCGCAAGAAGGCACTGTTGTCGTTGGAGTTCACGCGCCGTGGGTTCCAGATCCGTGACGGCCGACTGCTGCTGCCGAAGAGCGTTTCTGTGGCAGCGGTGTGGTCGCGGGAGTTGCCGTCGGAGCCGACCAGTGTCCGGATCATCCGGGATGCGCTGGGGCACTGGGCCACCACGACGGATGAGGCGTTCGATTTGCCGTATCTTGGCCACCGTAAACGGTGCGCTGCGGAACTCGGCAAAGCGCAGCGGAAGATGGCTCGCCGTCGCACCGGCAAGCGTGGCCCGCAGTCGCGGGGTTACGGGCGTGCGCGGCGGGAGGCGGCGAGGCTGCACAGGAAGGCGGCCCGACAGAGCCGGCACGACACCCGTGTGTGGGCGAAACGCGTCGTCGGGCGCCACGGCCTGATCGCGGTCGAGGACTTCAAGCCGCATCGTGGTGTGCGGGCCGGCCGGAGGGTGATGTTGGTGCGGCCCGCCTACACGACGATGACGTGTTCGAGGTGTTTCGCGAGAGCCAAGCAGCACCTCGGACTCGCCGAACGAACCTTCCGATGTCCCGGCTGCGGTTTCGCCGACGCTCGGGATCGGAACGCTGCCAGGGTGATCCTGGCTGTGGCAGAACGCGGTCACACGAGTGTCGACGACGTCAGACAATCTGATCACCCCCTCCAGGGTGGATGTCCGGTTGCGGTCTGAGCTTGAAATCTCCTACCTCTAGGCAGGAGAAGCGTTAAGAAAGCTCCCTCGTTCGCGTCTGTCACCGATCACTCTCGACGGTACGCCGACGGCGGGTCGCGCGTGGATACGACGACGCCGGTGGCGCGTGCGCTTCGTGTGCGCGGCGCCACCGGCGTCGGTACCAGGATCTGCCCGGGTTACGGGAGCAGCTGATCCATGAAGGTGTTCGAGAAGATGCGGTGCGGGTCGAGCTGGTTGTACCGCGCCCGCGCGGTGTCCCAGTTGTCCGTCGTGGGAACGCCCTCACGGTAGGTGGCGGGCATCTTGTTCGTGATGATGTCGGTGTCGGTGTACGGGTTGGGGCCGAACGCCCAGCCCTTCGACCACTCGGGGCGGAACGTGGCGGTGTTGTTGTTGTAGTGCGACCGCATCCACTGCTCCATCTCCTGGTAGAACTCGAACATGCCGGGGGTGCCCGGGACGCCGAGAACGTTCAGCCAGATGGCGACGTCCCAGTCGGGATGATCGGGACGCGGACGGGTGGCCGCGATGGTCGGCGAGCCGGCCGACGCCACCTTGACGTCCGAGGGCTCGTCGAGGCCGCAGCAGCGGATCTCGACCGGACCGTTGAGCGGGAACTTGCCCTGGGCGCGGTAGAACTCGATGCGCTCGTGGAACCACTGCGTGAAGTCGTGGATCACCGTCGCGATGTTGGCGCGGCTCGTCACGACGGCGCCGCCGCCCTCGGTGAGACGCAGCGTCGTCGCCTTGATGTAGAACTGGACGTCCTTCGACCAGCCCCAGATGTCGCTGGAGTTCGTCGCGGCCAGGCCCAGCTTGGTGATCTCGTACATCGACGGACCGAACTGCTGTGCGATGGCCGGGTTTCCGGCGTTCATCGCGGCGATCATGTCGGTGATCGGCTCCGGCAGGTTGTCGGAGAACACGTAGTTGTACGGACCGGTGACCTCGCGCGATCCCGCAGGCTTGCCCGCGAGCGAGCCCAACGAGCCCAGCGAGCCCAGCGAGCCGGAGCTACCGCTCCCGCCCTCCGGCTTGTCCGGCGTGACCGTCCACACCTTCATCCAGGGCTTGTCGGTGAAGGGGTACCAGATCGCCTCGGCGCGACCGGACTCGGCGACGTACTTCTCGAACGTCCGGCCCGAGGCGCCCTTCGCGGCGAACAGCTCCTCCCACGGGATGTCGGTGAAGCTCTGGCACCGCATGCGCACGTTGGGGCCGGCCTGCATCGTCACCGAGGTCAGGAAGCAGCGGCCCAGGTTGGTGAGCATCGGCAGGATGCCGGGATCGTTGCGCTGGTAGGTCTTCAGCGCGTACTTGTTGCCGTCCCACACCACCGCGGTGAGCTCGGTGACGAGGTTGCTCAGCGAGCCGAAGGTGGCGCCGGGCAGCGTCTGTTCACCATCGGCGGGCAGCGCCGCGCCGTGCGCGTTGACCGCGAGCGCACCACCGATGGACAGCACACCCGGAGCCGGCAGGTTGGCCCATCCCAGGCCGTGCTTCTGCAGCTCAGTCACGATCGCGTCGAGGGTGGCGCCGGCACCCGCGGTGACGGTGGCCGGCGACCCGCCCGTGTTCACGCTGACGCTGTTCAGGTGCGTCATGGTGTCCGCGAGGATCACCTTTTCGACGTTGGAGCCGTTGACGACCGTCAGCGGCGTCCAGCCGTGCATCGCGCCGCGGGGACGGATCTTGTAGCCGTTCTCGTGCGCCCAGTTGACGAGCCGCACGACGTCCTCCGGCGTCTTCGGCGAGCAGACCCAGGTTGCGTCCAGCATGATCTCCTTGGACCAGTTCTGGTACGCCTGCTGGAAGAGCGAGATGTCTTCCGGGAAGTTCGGCGGAGTGGGCAGCTGGGTGGCCCCGCCGAGGGATCCGAGGGAGCCCGAGGATCCGGCGCCGAGGGATCCGAGGGATCCGGCCGGGACCGCGAACGCGGGGGTCCAGCCGCCGACCACTGCGCCGGCTGCCAGCGCGCCGGCGCCTGCCGCGAGGAATCCTCGCCGCGACAGCCGAGGCTGCTCGTCGATTGACGTCATTCGTGTACTCCATGGTGTCGAGGGGGAAACAGCAAAGGGTGCAGTTATGTCCGGTCGGGTCGACGAGCACGTCGACCCGACCGGTACAGCTGTTCGGGCGTGCGCCCGCTACGCAACGGTGAGCACGACGTCCGCCAGGGCCGGCGAATCGTCGCGCTCGGGGACCGTTGCCGAAAGCAGCAGTCGGTCGCCGTCGCGCCAGATCCGGGTCCGAAGCGTCTCGCCGGGGTAGACCACACCGGCGAACCGGGCCCGAAATCCCTTGACCCGGTCGGCATCACCGTCGAGGACGGTGTCGGTTGCCGCCTTGCACACGATCCCGTATGTGCACAGCCCATGAAGGATAGGCGCAGGGAAGCCTGCCGCGGAGGCGAATTCGGGATCCGAATGGAGAGGATTGCGATCTCCGCACATGCGGTAGAGCAGCGCCTGCTGCGGGAGGACGGGCGAGAGCACCTCCGCGTCGGGCGCACGGTCGGGGAGCGCGACGGACTCCGACGGTCCGCGTTCGCCCCCGAACCCGCCCTCGCCGCGCGCGAAGATCGACGACCGCGCCGTCCACAGCGGCGATCCGTCGAGCGTCACCGTCGAGGACTCCTGCACGATCACCGCGGCCTTGCCCTTGTCCCACACCTCCACGATGCGGGTGGTGGTCCGCGCCGACCCGCTGGCCGGAATGGGCTGGTGCACGGTCACTTCCTGGCTGCCGTGGACGACCTTTGCCAGGTCGATCTCGACACCGGGGAACGACACGCGCGGGGCCTCGGTCGCATGGATGTTCGCGACGACCGTCGCGAACGTCGGCAGCACCTGTGGCTTGGCGTCGTCGAGGTAGCGCAGCTCCTGGGACTCGAGTGGGCGGGCTCCCGCGCCGATCCCGAGGTGGTAGAGCTGCACGTCCGACGGGGTCCAGGAGAACTCCTGGGCGGGGAGCTCGGCTCCGATCGCGATGGACGGATCGATAGGCACTGGTGTATCTCCTGTCAGTTCGCCACGGATTCCGCAGCGGCACGGGCGCGGTCGGCGATGTCGAGCACGGCGAGGTACGCGAACGTCATCGCGGGACCGATCGTCGCGCCGGGGCCGGCGTAGGTGTGTCCCATGACCGGGGAGCTGCAGTTGCCCGCGGCGTAGAGGCCCGCGATCACGGAGCCGTCCTCGCGGAGCGCGCGGCCGTTGACGTCGGTCACGATGCCGCCCTTGGTGCCGAGGTCGCCCGGGACCATCTTGATCGCGTAGAACGGCGCCTTGCTGATCTCGGCGAGGCTGGGGTTCTTCAGGCGCGGATCGCCGTAGTAGTGGTCGTATCCGCTGTCGCCGCGGCCGAAGTCCTCGTCCTTGCCGTTGCGGGCGAAGCCGTTGAACCGCTCCACCGTCTCGGTGAGGGCGTCGACGGGCAGCCCGGTCTTCTCCGCGAGTTCGGCGATCGTGCCGGCCTTGACGATGATTCCGGCCTTGAGCCAGCGGCCCGGGAACGGCGAACGCGGGGTGATGCCGGCGAAGGTGTACCGGTTGCGGTAGCGCTGGTCGAGGATCATCCAGGTGGGGATGTTCTCGCCAGGGCCCTCGCCCTGGCCGTACTCGCCGCCGTACATCGTGTGGACGGCTTCGACGTACGGGGCGGCCTCGTTGCCGAAGCGCTTGCCGCGGGTGTTGACCATGATGCAGCCGGGCAGTGTGCGCTCGGACAGCGCGAACCAGGGGCCGCCGGTGAGCGGAATCGACGGACCCCACCACGCGTCGTCCATGAAGTCGACTGCCGCGCCGAGCTTCTGACCGGCGACGATTCCTTCGCCGGTGTTGGCCTTGGCACCCACGGTCCACTCCGTGCCGATCGGTGCGCGCTGGTACTTCTTGCGCATCTCGTCGTTGTGCTCGAAGCCGCCCGAGCCCAGGACCACACCGTGGCGGGCGTGGATGATCTGCTCCTCACCGTCGACGAGCACCTTGACGCCGCGCACGACGTCACCCTCCGTGTAGAGCTCGGTGAGCGGGGTGTTCAGCAGGATGGGGACACCGGCGTCGCGCAGACCGATCCGCAGACCGGCCATCAGGGCCTGGCCGCGCACGAGCAGATCCTTGCCACGTGCCTTCGCGGCCAGGAAGCGCATGCCGACCTTCATCGCGCGCACCGGGCCACGGCGGTTGCGCATCAGCAGGTTGAGCCAGCGGTAGTCGGCCTGGGTGATGACGAAGTTCTTGGGCGCCTTCACGTAGTCCGGCTCGAGGTTCTTGCGGTCGTCGCCGAGACGGTTGCCGTCGAACGGGGTCGGCTCGACCGAGCGCCCGCCGAGGCGTCCGCCGGGTGCCTCCGGGTAGTAGTCCGAGTAGTTCGGCACCCACTGCAGTTCCAGCGCGCTGTTCTTCAGCACGAACGAGAGCATCTCCGGGCCGCGGTCGATGTAGGTGTCGATCTTCTGGGGGTCGACGACGTCGCCGATGATGCTGTGCAGATAGGTGCGTGCCGCGTCGGTGGTGTCGGTGACGCCGTCACGCTGGAGCACCTCGTTGTTCGGGATCCAGACACCTCCGCCCGACCGCGCGGACGAGCCGCCGTAGTGGGCCGCCTTCTCGACGACGACCACGCTCAGGCCCTGGTGTGCGGCGGTCAGGGCGGCGGTCATACCGGCAGCACCACTGCCGACGACGACGATGTCGTATTCCTGCTTGCTCATGTAGAACACGTTATAGAATGGGGGGGCTGCCAGTCCATGCTTTCTGCCAGTAAGTATGGCTGGAGGCATCCGACCGTGGCGTTGGCAAACGAACACGCGTTGCAGTCTCGTTCGTGGTGTCGGTGTTCGTCTGGGCTCGTCGCGGAATCCTGCGGTTCGAGTAGGAGTTCACATGACGAAGGCAAGTGTCGCGATCGTGGGTTCCGGCAACATCAGCACGGACCTGCTCTACAAGTTGCAGCGATCCCAGTGGCTCGAGCCGCGCTGGATGATCGGCATCGATCCTGCCAGCGAGGGACTCGCGCGGGCCCGCACGATGGGGCTCGAGGCGTCGGCCGAGGGCGTCGGCTGGTTGCTGGGCCAGTCCGAGAAGCCCGACATGATCTTCGAGGCGACGTCCGCGTACGTCCACCGCGACGCCGCCCCCAAGTACGCCGAACACGGGATCCGCGCAATCGATCTCACCCCGGCGGCGGTCGGCCCGGCCGTCGTGCCGCCGGCGAACCTGCGCGAGCACCTCGACGCCCCGAACGTCAACATGATCACGTGCGGGGGTCAGGCCACGATTCCGATCGTGTACGCGGTCTCCCGCGTCGTCGACGTGCCGTACGCGGAGATCGTCGCGTCGGTCGCGTCGGTGTCCGCCGGTCCCGGCACGCGCGCGAACATCGACGAGTTCACCAAGACCACCAGCCGTGGCGTCGAGGTGATCGGCGGTGCCCGTCGGGGCAAGGCCATCATCATCCTGAACCCGGCGGATCCGCCGATGATCATGCGCGACACCATCTTCTGCGCCATCCCGGAGGACGCGGACCGCGGCGCGATCACCGAGTCGATCCACCGGGTGGTCGCGGACATCCAGCAGTACGTGCCCGGCTACCGACTGCTCAACGAACCGCAGTTCGCCGACCCGACCGTCGTGTCGGGCGGGCACGCCACCGTCACCACCTTCGTCGAGGTCGAAGGTGCGGGCGACTTCCTGCCGCCGTACGCCGGCAACCTCGACATCATGACCGCGGCGGCAACCAAGGTGGGCGAAGAGATAGCCCAGCAGCTTCTGAGTGTGGAGGCATGAGCGACATGAGCGACAGCGGCGGCAAGACCGCGAACCGGCCGGGCGACATCCACTTCGACGGCGCATGGGACATTCGGATCACCGACACCTCGCTCCGCGACGGATCGCACCACAAGCGGCACCAGTTCACCGGTGCGGAGGTGCGCGACATCGTCACCGCCCTCGATGGGGCCGGCGTGCCGGTCATCGAGGTCACCCACGGCGACGGTCTCGGTGGCTCGTCGTTCAACTACGGCTTCTCGAGGACCCCCGAGCAGGAACTGATCAGGATCGCCGTCGACACGGCGAAGCGGGCGAAGATCGCGTTCCTCATGCTGCCCGGCGTCGGCGTCAAGGAAGACATCGTCGAGGCGCAGGGCAACGGTGCGTCGATCTGTCGGATCGCAACGCACTGCACCGAGGCCGACGTCTCCGTCCAGCACTTCGGCCTGGCCCGAGACCGTGGTCTCGAGACGGTCGGCTTCCTGATGATGGCGCACACCGTGTCGCCGGAAAAGCTGGCCGAGCAGGCCCGCATCATGGCCGACGCCGGCTGCCAGTGCGTGTACGTCGTCGACTCGGCGGGAGCGCTCGTTCTCGAGCAGGTCGCCGAGCGTGTCGAGGCTCTGGTCCAGGAACTCGGCGGCGATGCGCAGGTGGGCTTCCACGGGCACGAGAACATGGGTCTGGGCGTGGCGAACTCGATTGCCGCCGTCCGGGCCGGCGCCAGGCAGATCGACGGCAGCACTCGCCGTTTCGGGGCCGGCGCCGGCAACGCCCCGGTCGAGGCGCTCGTCGCGGTGTGCGACAAGATCGGGGTCAAGACCGGCATCGACTTCTTCGCGATCGCCGAGGCCGCGGAGAACGTCGTCCGTCCCACGATGCCGGCCGAGTGCCTGCTCGACCGGCAGGCCCTCATGATGGGGTACGCGGGCGTGTACTCGAGCTTCCTCAAGCACGCCGAACTGCAGGCCGAGCGCTACGGCGTCTCGGCCGCGGAGATGCTGGTGCGCGCCGGCAAGCGCAAGCTCGTCGGCGGCCAGGAAGACCAGCTCATCGACATCGCGCTCGAGCTGCAGCGCGAGTCCGCGAGCAGCTAGTTCCGCACCCGGAACGAGAAGGAAGGGGCGCGCATCCGCTCGGATGCGCGCCCCTTCCTTCTACCGCCCCCCACACCTACTACGACTGGGTGTCGCGCACCTCGAGGATGCCCTCCATCACCGCGTGGTTGATGCTGTTCAGCAGACGTGGGCAGGTCTGCCGCGACCCGGTCCGGCCGCCGGATCCGGTGAATTCCGGACACACCTTCGCCGGGTCGTCCTGCCACTGGATGCTGGTGTGCTTGTAGCTGTTCTTGCGAACGAGCACGCACGTCCCGCACGTGCGGCACTCCACCTCGTCGAGTCCCTCCTCGAGGTACGAGTGCAGATCGGCTGCGGTCTGTGCGCGGACGGCCTCGACCCGGGCCGGGCTGTCTGCGTAGTTCGGGGCCTTGGCCCAGGTCGAGGTCATGTCACACCCCCGTCTTGTGCTCGGCGGCCTCGGCGGCAGCCTTCTCAGCGGCCTGGCGCGCCAGGTTCTCGTCGACCTCGCGCTGCCACGCCTCGACGGCCTTGGTGGTGTCGATCTCGAACTCGAAGCGCTGCGTCGACTTCTCGTCGATGTCCGCGACGTCGACGTAGAACTGGTCGTACCAGCGACGCAGCTGGTAGACCGGGCCGTCCTCCTCGCACAGGAGCGGGTTCTCGATCTTGGTCTTGTTCTTCCAGATCGCGACGTCCTGCTCGAAGCCCATGGCCACGCCCTCGGTGAACTTGGTCGCCAGCTTGTCGCTGGTGGCGTCGTCCAGGCCCTTGGGCTTCTCCACGCTCACGCCGTACATGAGCACGAACGAGTCCTGCGTGACCGGGTAGTGGCAGTTGATCAGCAGGCTCTCGACCTTGTACCCGCTGTAGTTGTTGTGCAGCCAGTTCACCATGTAGGACGGACCGAAGTACGACGCCTCGGAGTCCAGGACCGACTCGCCGTACTGGGTGCCCATGTTCCCGACGTCGGGACGGCCGTGGTTCTGCAGGTACTGCGTTGCGACGTGGCCCTCGAAGACGTTCTTGAAGTACTTCGGGAACCCGAAGTGGACGTAGAAGAAGTGCGCCATGTCCACGACGTTGTCGACGATCTCGCGGCAGTTGGAGCCCTTGACGAGGATCCGGTTCCACTTCCAGTCGGTCCACTCGTCGGTGAAGACCTGCGGCAGATGCGGGATCGTGACGTCTTCCGGCGGCGGGTTGCCCTCGGGGTCGTTCCACACGAACAGCTGCTTGTTCTCCTGCAGCGTGATCCACGAGCGGGTTCGCGCGATCGGCGGCACGCGACGGGCGTAGGGGATGTCGGTGCACTTGCCGTTGCCGCCCCAGCGCCAGTCGTGGAACGGGCACGCGACCGAGTCGCCCTTGATCTCGCCCTGGCTCAGATCGCCGCCCATGTGCCGGCAGTACGCGTCGAGCACATGGAGCTTGTTCTGGCTGTCGGCGAACACGACGAGCTTGGTGCCGAACGCCTCCACGGCGTGCGGCTTGCCGTCGAGGAATTCGCTCTCCAGGCCGATGCAGTGCCAACCGCGTGCGAAACGCGTCTGCGGAGCTCCCACATCGATCTCACGAATCTGCGCCATCAGTACCTCACATCCCTTCTAGCTGTTGGTAGAACACGTTATAGAACTTCGCTCGATTCCGCTAGATTTCGCGTGCCTGGTATCCGCACCGACTACCGATTACCTGTGGAATTCAGGTTTTCTCGACATGGAAGAGAACGTGTTCTAGTCTCAGGAACAAGTGAACATCGATTACAGACGGGAGCGTCCAGTGGGTGACCATGACAGCCGCGAGGTGATGCAGCGGATCGACGCGCTACTGCCGGTGCTGCGTGAACGCGCGCAGGAGACCGAGGATCTTCGCCGCATCCCCGACGAGTCCATCAAGGCTCTGCAGGAGACCGGTTTCTTCCGGTTGGTGCAGCCCAAGCAGTGGGGAGGCATCGAGGCCGATCCCGTCACCTTCTACACCGCGGTGCGCAACATCGCGAGCGCGTGTGGATCCACCGGTTGGGTCGCGGGCATCCTCGGCATCCACAACTGGCATCTGGCGCTGTTCGACCAGCAGGCACAGGAGGACGTCTGGGGCAAGGACACCGACGTCCGGATCTCGTCCTCGTACGCGCCGATGGGCGCCGGCGAGGTCGTCGACGGCGGCTACAAGGTCAACGGTGCCTGGGCCTGGTCGTCGGGCAGCGACCACGCGACGTGGGTCGTCGTCGGCGGACCGGTCATCAAGGACGGCCGCCCGGTCGACTTCGGCAGCTTCCTGATCCCCCGCGAGGATTACAAGATCGACGACGTGTGGAACGTCGTCGGCCTGCGCGGCACCGGTAGCAACACGGTCGTCGTCAAGGACGTGTTCGTGCCGCGGCACCGCTTCCTGAGCTTCAAGGCGATGAGCGACCTCACCGCTCCGGGCCTGCAGCAGAACACCGCACCGCTGTACAAGATGCCGTGGGGCACCATCCATCCCACGACGATTTCCACTCCGATCGTCGGCATGGCGTACGGCGCGTACGACGCGCACGTCGAGCACCAGGGCAAGCGTGTGCGGGCGGCCTACGCCGGCGAGAAGGCCAAGGACGACCCGTTCGCCAAGATCCGTATCGCCGAGGCGTCCAGCGACATCGACGCCGCGTGGCGTCAACTGTCGGGCAACGTCGCCGACGAGTACGCGCATCTCCTTGCCGGCGAGGACATTCCGATGGAGCTGCGCCTGCGCGCTCGTCGCGACCAGGTGCGTGCCACCGGGCGCGCCATCGCGTCGATCGACCTGCTGTTCGAGAACTCGGGTGCCACGGCACTCGCGAACGGCACTCCGATCCAGCGGTTCTGGCGTGACGCGCACGCCGGCCGGGTCCATGCGGCCAACGACGCCGAGCGCGCCTACGTGATGTTCGGTGGCGCCGAGTTCGGCCTGCCGCTGACCGACACGATGGTCTAGGGGCAGCGCATGACGACAACCGAGGAAATCACGTACGAGTCGACGTCGCGCTTCGCGCAGGTCCGCCCGGACCTGAAGCTGCACTACCACGAGGCGGGCGTCGGCAACGGGCCGACGATCGTGCTGCTGCACGGCGGTGGTCCGGGTGCGTCGTCGTGGTCGAACTTCGCGAAGAACATTCCCGTTCTGGCACGGCAGTTCCACGTGCTCGCGGTCGACCAGCCCGGCTACGGGCGGTCCGACAAGCCGACCGAGCATCCGCAGTACTTCCGGCACAGCGCGTCGGCGCTCAAGGACCTGCTGGACACGATCGGTATCACCGAGCGCGTTCACCTGCTGGGCAATTCGCTCGGCGGCGGCGCGGCCGTGCGGTTCGCGCTGGACTACCCGGACCGGGCCGGCCGGCTCGTGCTCATGGGACCGGGTGGCCTGAGCGTCAACCTGTTCGCGCCGGACCCCACCGAGGGCGTCAGGAATCTCGGCAAGTTCGCCTACCAGCCGACGCGCGAGAACCTCGAGGCGTTCCTGCGCATCATGGTGTTCGACCAGAATCTCATCACCGACGAGCTGATCGACGAGCGGTTCGCCGCGGCCAGCAGCCCGGAGTCGCTCGCGGCGGCAAAGGCCATGGGCAAGTCGTTCTCGAGCTCCGAGTTCGAGCTGGGCATGCTCTGGCGCGACGCCTACAAGCTGCGGCAGCGGGTGCTGCTGATCTGGGGCCGAGAGGACCGCGTCAACCCGATCGACGGTGCCCTGGTGGCGCTCAAGATGATTCCGCGGGTGCAGCTGCACGTGTTCGGTGGCTGCGGGCACTGGGCACAGCTCGAGAAGTTCGACGAGTTCAACCGCCTGGCAAGCGACTTCCTTCTGGACGGGAGCAACCGATGAGTATCCGTTCACTGGCCTACCTGCGCATCGAGGCGACCGACATGGCCGCCTGGCGCGAGTACGGGCTCAAGGTCCTCGGCATGATCGAGGGCAAGGGCGCCAACCCCGACAACCTGTACCTGCGCATGGACGACTACCCGGCGCGCCTCGTCATCGTTCCGGGTGAGCGCGACGGTCTCTACGCCGCCGGCTGGGAATGCGCGAATGCCGAAGGTCTGCAGGAGATTCGCGAGCGCTTGGTCAAGGCCGACTGGGAGTTCGAGGAGGGCACCAAGGAGGAGGCGGCCGAACGCAACGTCGTCGAGTTCATCACGTGCCGCGACGCCTCCGGCGCTCGCCTCGAGATCTTCCACACCATCGCCCTGCAGCACCGCCGCATCGTGAGCCCCTACGGGCACAAGTTCGTCACCGGCGAGCAGGGTCTCGGCCACGTGGTGCTCGCGACCAAGGACGACGTGGCGGACCTCGAGTTCTACCGTGACGTGCTCGGCTTCAAGCTGCGCGACTCGATGCGACTGCCCCCGCAGGTCGTCGGCCGTCCGGCGGACGGTGAACCGGCCTGGCTGCGCTTCCTGGGCTGCAACCCGCGCCACCACAGCCTCGCGTTCGCGCCGCTGCCGAACCCCTCGGGGATCGTGCACCTGATGGTCGAGGTCGAGAACTCCGACGACGTCGGACTGTGCCTCGACCGCGCGCTGCGCAAGAACGTGAAGATGTCGGCGACGCTCGGCCGCCACGTGAACGACCTGATGCTGTCGTTCTACATGAAGACCCCGGGTGGATTCGACGTCGAATTCGGTTGCGAGGGTCTCGAGGTCGAGGACGACAAGTGGATCGCGAAGGAGAGCACCGCGGTGAGTCTCTGGGGACACGACTTCACGGTGGGGTTCAAGTAATGTCCGCGCACGAGACGTCCGAGGTGGGAACCGGCGCGGAGATCGATCCGCGCCAGTTCCGCAACGTCCTCGGGCAGTTCTGCACCGGCGTCACGATCATCACGACGGTCGAAGACGGCGCACCCGTCGGGTTCGCGTGTCAGTCGTTCGCGGCGCTGTCGCTCGAGCCGCCGCTCGTGTTGTTCTGCCCCACGAAGGCGTCGCGGTCGTGGGCGGCGATCGAGCGCTCGGGCCGGTTCTGCGTCAACGTCCTCGCCGAGGAGCAGCAGGCCACCTGCGCGCGGTTCGGTTCTCGTGAGCCCGACAAGTTCGCCGGGATCGACTGGACGCCTTCACCGTTGGGTTCACCGATCCTCGACGGTTCGCTCGCGCACATGGATTGCACGGTGGAGACCGTGCATGACGGCGGCGACCACTTCGTGGTGTTCGGCCGGGTCCACTCGATGAGTGAGGTCAAGACCGAACGGCCACTGCTGTTCTACCGCGGTCAGTACACCGGCATCGAGCCGGACAAGACCGTGCCGGCGAAGTGGCGGGACGACCTCGAGGCGTTCCTCACCACCGCCAGCGAGGACACCTGGCTGTAATAGATCTGCCCCGGGGGAGGGGAAGGCTGAAGGGCCCCTTCACGCGCATGCCAGCGTGTGAAGGGGCCCTTCTTCTAAGGGGACCTTCTTCTGTTGTGGGGAACAACTCAAGCCATCAGTGCGGTGAACTCCCAATCCAGTACCGGTCGTTCGGCCCCCGCGATCCCGTGCGCGTGCACCAGGGAGCGCAACTGCACAGCCCACGCGTCACCGATCGGGTCGGCGCGCACAACCCGCAGCGTGCTGGTGAGAATGTCGCCTTCCTGGACCGGTCCGGTGTGATCGCATGACCGCCAACCGAGTACCGTCACCACGTTCGGAAGGGCCCGAGTCGCCTGCGCGAGTGCGATTCCGATCGTGTGCCCGCCGTACACCAGACGGGATCCGGCAATGCGCTCGTCGTGGTGGACGGCGGCGATGTTCAGGCTCAGCCGCGCCAGTTCGGGTGCACTGGTGACAACGTCACCGCTGCTGGCGAACTCCGTACCCACGAGGTCGGGGGAGTAGTGCTGACCGGCGGCCCTTTCCCGATAGGCGGTCAGGTCCCAGCCCTCCGGGACCGACCACGCGGGGGCGTCGGACGGCCCGATCGACGACAGGTCGGCGACGTGAACGACACGTCCCGGGTCGGGAGCGTCGCTCAACGGCAACATCGCGCACCGATAGAAGTCGAGGACGGTCCGCCCTTCCTGGTCGGTTGTCGTCATCCGGAGCGCTGCGAGGCCGGTGGGCCGCCGACCCGGACGCTCCGAGTTCTCGCGTAGACCCACGACCTCCGTCCGCGTGTACAAGGTGTCGGCCAGATGCGGGAACCGGTGGAAGCGGAGCCCTCGATAGAAGAGGTTGGCCTTCACATGGTGCGTCGCCAGTGTCGACTGTCCGATTGCGATGTCGCACACCAGGCCCGGATTCGCGACCGCAGTCGGGGCTCCGGTGACCGCGCGCGACAGGTGGGCGTCGAGAGCCAGGCGCATCCGGTCGCCGAGAATCGCCTGATGCGCGGCGGAGAGTCCGTCGGTGAGGGTGACGCCGGGCGCGGTGTCGAACACCGTGCCGAGGGTCAACTCGTCGAAGTAGGGTCCCCCGACGAAAAGTGGTCCGGTCATGTCGTCAGTCTCCGATCTGTGCCAGTACCCGTCGAGCGGCGACCGCGACCGCCTCGTCGAGCATCTGACCGTCGAGTTGGGCGGCTCCAGCCCCGGCGGTCTCGGCCTCGACCATGGCATCGAGAACGCGGCGGGCGTGTTCGACGGCCGCCTTTGTGGGCGTGAAGATCTCGGTAGCCGCTCCGATCTGCTGGGGATGGATGACCCACTTCCCGTCGAATCCGAGATCGCGGGTCCACTGCGCCGCCGCCCGGAAGCCGGCGTCGTCGGCGACGGACAGGTGCGGTCCGTCGATCGCCTGGATGCCGGCGGCGCGGGCGGCGATCAGGACACGATCCTGAACGTGGAGCCAACGCGCGGGCACATACCCGTCACCTCGTCCGAGGGCGGCGCCCAGATCGGCGTACCCGATCACGACGGTCTCGAGTCTGTCGGTGGCGCTGCAGATCTCGTCGATCGAGCGCACTCCCTGCGGGGTCTCGATCAGTGCCTGCAACCGGGCGGTCGAGCCGAGTTCGGTGAGCAGTCGGTCGGCGGTGATCAGGTCATCGGCGGTGTCGACCTTCGGCAGCACGATTCCGACGCCGTCGAGCACACCGACAGTCCTGAGGTCGTCCAGCGCCCACGCCGTGTCGAGACCGTTGACGCGGACGGTGACCGTTGGATCGGTCCGATGTTCCCCGACGATCCGGCACACGAGGGCACGCGCCTCGGCCTTGCGTGCAGTGATGACGGCGTCTTCCAGGTCGAGCACCACCTCGTCGGCGTCCGATTCCAGGGCCTTGACGATCTTGCGTTCGTCCGAGCCTGGGGCGACCAGCGCGCATCGGCGTCGGATCGGTGTCGTGTTGTTGCTCATGTCGTCTCCGGCTTCCCGAGAATGCCCGCGGCGACGAGGGCGTCGATGGCACTGGCGCCCAGTCCGGCGGCCGCGGCGACCTCCCTGGTGTGTGCTCCGGACACCGGCGCCGGCGCGGCATCTGCGTACGCACCGAACCAGCGGAGCGGGGAACGCGAGGTCAGCATGGGTCCGATGCCCGGCTGGTCGACCTCCTGCACGACCACGTCGCCCGCCACGTTGCGGACATCGGCGGCAACCTCGGCGAGCGTGCGGTACGCGCTCCACAGAACACGCGCCCCGGCGAAGTCGGTCGCGATCTGTTCGAGCGTGCGGGCCTCGAACCAGGGGCGCAGGACCGCGGTGATCGCGTCCCGGGCCGCGTACCGATCGGCCTCCACGCTCAGATCGAGCCCGCGGTGGCGTTCGAGTGCGCAGAAGATGTCGGCGGTGTCGGTGACGTCGACGAGGGCCCGCCACTGACCGGCAGTCAGGCCCACAACCATGACGGCGCGGCCGTCGGCGGTGGGAAAGTCGGCGCCGTAGCTACCGAACAGGGCGTTGCCCTGACGTGCGCGCCCGGTGCCCCGCCGGTCGGCCTCCGCGACCCACCCCATGCTGGCCACCGCGGACAGCGCGACATCACTCAGTGCCAGTTGCAGATACGCGCCCTCCCCGGTCTGCTCGCGACGGCGCAGCGCCGTCACGAGCCCGAGAGCGGCGTACAGCCCGGTCAGCAGATCCCACGCGGGCAGAACATGATTGACAGGGGTGTCGGTACCCTCAGGGCCCGTCATGAGCGGCAACCCGACCCCGGCGTTGACGGTGTAGTCGACGGCGGGGCCGCCGTCGGCGTGGCCCTCGATGTGCAGATGGATCAGACCGGGACAGCGCTGGGCGAGGACGTCGTTGTCCAGCCACCGCGCGTGTGCTGCGTTCTCCAGCAGGATCCCGGCCTCGGCGACCAGGCCGGTGACGAAATCGCGACCGGCCTCGCTGCGCAGGTTCACGGTCACCGATTTCTTCGCCTGGTTGAGGCCCGCCCAATAGAGGCTGACGCCGTCGTCGGTGACGGGCCAGCGGGCGCCGTCGACGGCACCGGAGATCGGATCGACCCGGATCACCTCGGCGCCGAGCTCGGCGAGGACGCGTCCGGCGGTGGGGCCGGCGACGAACGACGACATGTCGACGACGCGGATATCGGCCAGTGGCCGTGCGGCGGTCATGACACCCTCTCGAAGATCGCCGTCAGTCCCTGCCCACCACCGATGCACATCGTCTCGAGGCCGTAACGCGCATCGCGGCGCTGCATCTCACGCAACAGTGTGGTGAGGATGCGCACGCCGGTGGCCCCGACCGGGTGCCCCAGTGAGATGCCCGATCCGTTGACATTGGTGCGCTCGTGGTCGGCGGCACCAAAGTTCCACTCTCGCATGCACGCGAGGGCCTGTGCCGCGAACGCCTCGTTGAGTTCGATCAGATCGATTCGCGACAGGTCCAGTCCGGCCCGCTCGAGTGCACGCGCCGTCGACGGCACCGGACCGATGCCCATCATCGACGGCTGGACACCCGCGACCGCCCACGTGACCAGCCGAGCGAGCGGATTCAAACCCAGTCGCTCCGCCGTCGCGCGCGTCGTCACGAGACAGGCTGCCGCGCCGTCGTTCTGGCCGCTGGAGTTGCCCGCGGTGACGGTGGCCTCCGGGTCGGTCCTCGCCATGACCGGACGCAGGCGGGCGAGCGACTCGACGGTGGTGTCGGCGCGGGGGTGCTCGTCCCGCGTGATCGTGGCGGTGCCGCCGCCCTTGACCGGGACGTCGACGGGCACGATCTCCTCCGCGAACACCCCCGCCTCGATCGCCGCCACCGCACGTCGATGGGACGTCACGGCCAGCTCGTCCTGCTCCTGCCGGCTGATGCCGTAGGCGCGGCGCAGGTTCTCGGCGGTCTCGAGCATGCCCCCGGGGACCGGATGGTTCCGGCCGCCGGCGGTGACGCGTCCGCGGGCCAGACGGTCGTGCAGCGCCGCGGGGGCACCCTTGGCTCCCCAGCGCATGTCCTCGGTGTAATACTCTGCGCGGCTCATGGATTCGACGCCGCCCGCGAGGATCAGATCGGCGACACCGGTCTGGACGCGCATGGCCGCGTCGAGGACCGCCTGCAGACCCGAGCCGCAGCGTCGGTCCAACTGCTGGCCGGGCACGGTGACCGGCAGTCCGGCGTCGAGCGCGGCCACTCGGCCGATCGCCGGGGCCTCGCCGTTCGGGTAGCACTGGCCGAAGATGACATCGTCGATCGACTCGGGGGCAACCCCTGTGCGTCGCACCAGCTCCGAGATGACCCGGGCACCGAGGTCGGCGGCGGGAACGTCGCGGAAGACCCCGCCGTACCGCCCGACGGGGGTTCGCAGCGGCTCGCAGACGACGATATCGGTTGCTGACGGTGAGTTACTCACTGCGGAAATCCCTTTCACGATCGGTCCACTGCTGCGCCCACTCGCGCAGTTCGACGGCTCGGATCTTGGTGCCATTGCCGCCCACGGTGGTCGGCATCTTCGCGATGACGTGTACGGCCGACGGCACCTTGAATGCCGCCAGTGAGTTCGCACACCACTGCCTGAGGTCGGCAGCCGTGACCGCCGCGTCCTCGGAGGGGACGACGAACCCGACAGCCTGGGCGTAACCTCCGGGCCCGGTGATCCCCACGACCTTTGCAGTCTGTACGTCGGCGTGTGCGGCGAGACGGGTCTCGATTTCGGCGGGGTCGACGAGGAATCCCCGCAGCCGCAGGGCGTCCCCGGCGCGGCACACGTACGTGAACCCACCATCGCCGGTCGCGATCGCAAGATCGCCGCTGCGGAACCAGCCGTCCGCCGTGAACGCCTGTGCCGCGGCCTCGGGATTGCCCAGGTATGCGTCCACGACGTTCGGTCCCCGGACCTGCAGTTCGCCCTGTTCACCGTCGGGCATCACGGAGTCGTCGTACGGGTCGGCTATGCGTACCGAGATCTCCGGGCTCACGGGCCGACCGCCGCCGTTCCACCGCACCGATTCCGCATCGTCCGCGTTCCAGAAGAGCATGAGCGAGAACACCTCCGACGATCCGAACACCCCGGTGGTGAGGGCGTCGAACTCGTCCCGCGCCCAGCGCGCGATCTCGTGCGAGCGACCGAGGAAGTCCGCGATGCCGAGCCACTTCAGCGACGACAGGTCCCCGCGGACGTCTCGCCATGTGTCGTGAAGCCTGCCGTAGAGATCGTCACCACCGACGACGTGTGACACCCGTTCGGCCTCCATGGCGCGCAGTGTCGCGACGGGATCGAACACCGGAACCATGAGGACCGCGCCGCCGCCCGCCAGTGTCGCCATCGCGGTGTTGAAGCCGAACACCCCGGACAGCGGCAGCACGCACAGCGTCACGTCGCCGGGGACGATGCCCATTCCGGCAGCGTCGGCACGGGCATGCCTCACCACCGCCGATTCCCGGTGGGCGGCCAGCTTCGGGGTGCCGGTCGACCCCGAGGTGGTGAAGGCGACGGCCAACGGGTCGTCGGGAGCACCGAGGGCGCCCGCCGCGGTTGCGGTCGCGGTCGCGGGCGTGCGAGGCGCAGCCGCGGCGTGGGTGTCGCCACTGCCGGCGTGCCATGATCCGGAGCCGAGATCGAATGCTGCGGAGTCGAAATCGGCAGTCGTCGGGGTCGAGTCACCGGGTGCCTGCACCACTGCGACGGTCGGGGGATCGACGTCGCCGTCGGTGGCCGACAGCGCCTGGCCGAGCATGCCGAACAGGTCGAGACCGTGGAAGTTGTCGGCAACCGCCACCACGGCGGGCCGTGCGGAGCGGAGAACGTGCTCGACCTCGCCGATGTTGTAGCGGGTGTTGATGCCGATGACGTGGGCTCCGAGCGCCGACGCCGCGAACTGCCAGACGAGGGTGTCGGACCAGTTGGGCAGGAACACCGCGACGCACTGGCCACGCTCGAGTCCGACCTGGGCCAATTCGGCCTCGAGGACTCGTACCCGCTCCTGCAGCCGAGCCCGGGTGCTTGTGACGGTGCGCGTGCCGATCAGGTCGATCGCCGCCGTCGCCTCCGGAGCCGCGGCGACGAACTCGTCGAGGAACGACGCGAGGGTTGCACGGGTCATGATGCGGCCTCCACTCGTGCTGCTGACGCCAGTTCGTTCAGCCACGCAGCCGCAAGGTCGGCGAAGTCCTCGACCTCCTCCATCGGATAGTGGCCGATCCCGCTCAACAGTGTGAAGCGGGCGCCGCGGACGCGGGACGCGTCGGCCTTGACGGTCTCCGGCGTGATCCACGGGTCCTGTTCTCCCGCAACCATGTGCACCGGGCAGGTCGTCAGGCACAGGCGGTCGCGAACGTCGTGGCTACCCCAGCCGATCAGGTCGGAGGACGAGATGACCGGATCCTCGCGACGGTGCATGGTGGCGATCAGCCGGGCTCGGTCGGCAGGGACGGTGTCGCCGACCGACGCCAGGGTGCCGAGGTACGTGCGTTCACCGCGGGACGGTCCGGCGACGTCCTCGAGTTCCCGTCGCAGGCCGGACACGTTCACCCGGCCCGGCCCGGCCTCGGCGGCCATCGCGATCGCGCCGGCCAGGGGGCGCTCCGGCCGCGTGGCGAGGTCGAGCGTCAGCTTCCCCCCGATCGAGCACCCGATCACGAACGGGCGCTCGACGTCGAGTGCGTCGAGGAGTTTCCACAGCCAGTTGCTGTACACCGCGAGATCGACGACCGGACCATCGACGGCCGGCTCCGAGCGGCCGTGGCCGGGCAGGTCGGGCACGATCACCCGGTACCCCTTGTCGGCGAGGGCGGAAGCGACGTGACGCCACTGCACACCGTTCTGGCCGGCCGTGTGGATGCACAGCACAGTCGGGGCGTCAGCATCAGCATCGGCCCGGACGGTCGGATGGACGATCTCGACGAAGCCCAGAGCAGAGTCGATCGTCAGGTAGCGGGCTTCGATCACGGGCGTGCCTCCTGAGCGATCGCGCGAGCGTGCGCGATGACGATGTCGAGTGGCTTGGTGAGCCGTAGGTACTCGTATCCATTTCCAGCGGAGGAGAATTCGCCTGTGATGGCGCGGCGCATGAAGTCGTTGCGCTCACCGAGAATCAGGTCGACCCACGTGTGCCCGGGCGCGATGAACGTGAACGTCGCGCCGCCCGGGGTCCGCCGGGTGACGTCGATGATCCGGCCGCGGTAGACGCGCAGGTGGATCTCGCGATCGTCGCAGCGCAGTCCGATCGTCCCGTCCCACGTCGCGAGGGACGACGCGAAGTCGGGGTCTGCGGCGAGGGAGTCACGCACGAGCATCCCCCATCGGTCGGTGCAAAAGTCGGTGGCGGGCACGGTGAGAGCGAGGTCGCCATAGCGCAGCCGCCACGTCTCGACTGCCTCTTCGCGCAGGGTATTCACATTGTCTCGCAGGACAACCCGACGTACCACCACGGTTGTGTCGCCGTCCGCTGCTACCCGCGTGATCACCGACTCGGTGCGGACGCTGTCGTCGGGCTCGACGGGATCGTGCGTGCGCCATGCGAGGCACTCGCGCACCGCCGACGTGGAGCCGGGCAGCGGCGTCAGCAGTTCGGCGACGGTCGGACCCAGGAGCGAGCTGCCTGTGGGCAACCCGATGCCGGACTCGGCGAGCAGTGCGTCGACCCGTGCGTACCGGCTCTGCGTCCGCTGACCGACGCGGAGCGCGGCGCGTGCGGTTGTGTCGACGCTCATGAGGTGGCCCGACCCAGCAGCTCGTCGGAGATGATCCGCATCTGGATTTCGCTGGTGCCCTCGAAGATCCTCGTCAGACGCGCATCCCGCCAGTGCCGCTCGACCTGGAAGTCAGTGGTGTAACCGGCGCCGCCGTGGATCTGCACGGCCTCGCTGGTGACCTGCTCGGCCATCTCGGTGGCGATGAGCTTGGCCATCGACGCCTCGAGGGAACAGCGTCGACCGGTATCGATGTCGGTGGCGACGGAGTACATGAGCTGGCGCGCCGCCTCGATGTCGGCGGCCATCTTGGCGATCTTGAACCGCAGGTGCTGGAAATCGCCGATCGGCTTGCCGAACTGACGCCGGGTGTGGACGTACTCGATCGAGTCCTCGAGGGCGGCCCGGGCCAGTCCGATCGCGCGAGCTGCGGTGTGCGCGCGGCCCACCTCGAGACCGCTGACGGCGAGGTAGAAGCCCTTGCCTTCCTCACCGAGCATCTTGTCGGCCGGAACCCGGAAGTTGTCGAATGCCAACTCCCATGTGCTCCAGCCGAAGTAGCCGATCTTGCGGACCTTGTTCCCCGAAATACCGTCGGGGAACGAGCCGCGATCCTTCTCGATCAGGAACGCACTGATGCCGCGATGCGGCTTTGCGGGATCCTTGTTCGGGTCCGTACGCGCGAACAACACGAGGTAGTCGGCGTCGTCGGCGTACGTGCACCACATCTTGGTCCCGTTCACGACCCACTCGTCACCGTCGCGAACCGCGCGACACGAGATGTTCGCGACGTCCGATCCGGCTTCGGCCTCCGACAGCGCATAGGCGCCGAGGTACTCGCCGCGCGCGACGCGGGGCAGTAGGGCGGCTTCCTGCTCGGCGGTGAAACCGCCACCCATCCCGTTGCCGCGGGCGAGCAGGCCCGACACGCTCATCCAAGCGCGTGAAAGTTCCTCGGCGACAAGGCAATATTCGAACACGCCCAGGCCCAAGCCGCCGTGCTCCTCCGGGATCATGATCCCGAAGAAGCCGATGTCGGCCATTGCTTGCTTGAGCGAGTCGGGAATCGTGCCCTGTACCGGATCGAGCTCGTTGGCAACCGGCAGTACCTGCTTCATCGCGAATTCCCGCGCCAGGTCCCGGATGGCCAGGCGTTCATCGGTGAGGTACCGCGGGGAATCGGCACGCGGCTGTGAAGGTCGGTGAGTCATGCGCTCTCCTAGCAAAGATTAACGCTTGTTAACCTAGTAGAGCACGAGGTCGAGTTGAACGTCAACGGAACCGGTGTCGGGTGAACGCGGCAGGGGGCGCGCGTGCGCCCTCAGTCCGGCCGGTATCCGACCAGGTTGAGGGCATAAATGCCGTGTGTGTCGGCGACTTCCTGGGCCGACAGTGCGCCGTCTGGACGGAACCACAGTGCGATTCCCGCGCACATGGTCAGTACGGCGGTCACCGCTTGGTGAACGTGTGGAACATCGAATACCCCCTGGGCGACACCTTCCTCGGCGATCGTCACGAACAGGTGCTCCTGGGCGTCGCGGGACCCCACCACGCGTTTGCGGTCGATCTCTTCGAGATAACGCAGTTCGGTGTTTGCGACGAGGCAGGCTCGCTGGTGGCGGGCGGTGTACAGCGCATGGGCGGTGACGGCCGCCCGCCACTGCTCGGCCGGCTCGGAACCGGCTTTGCGCAGAGCATTGCGTGTGGCGGTGAACTGTTCGTCGCTGGCGGCCCGCAGGATCTCGACCAGTAGTTCGGCCTTGTTCTCGAAGTGGTTGTAGACGTTGGCGGCGCTGCAGCCGGCGTTGGTGGCGATGTTCCGCATCGTTGCGCCGTGGAAACCGGCCGCATAGAACTCGTCGAGCGCGGTCTCGAGGATGCGTTCGCGGACGCCCTCGTTTGCCGCGCTTCGCGTCCGGGTCAGGGCCTTCGCGCCCGATCGAGTGTTCATGTCTCGGAGGGTAGAGCGGCCCAGCCCCGCTGATCAAGGACGATCCTCGGGGGCTTGACCAGTTCGACGCCGGCGACTTATGGTCTGCCTCACATGAACGTGCGTTAACCAATGCGCCGCCGAATCTTCCCCTCCCACTGCTCATACCCCTCACGAGGAGGCTTATCCCCATGAGCACTTTCGAAGACCGACTCGAAGACCGGATCCGTCGACTGGAGGACATCGAAGCCATCCGGCAACTCGACGCCCGGTACTGCCGTCACCTCGACGACGGCAACTGGGACGAACTGATGGCCCTGTTCACCGAGGACGGCGAGTTCGACGGACTCTCACACCCGAAGGGCCGCGCCGCCATGCGGGATTTCTTCGCCGGGCTGGCGGAGGGAGGTCTCACGTCGTTCTGGCACTTCATCACCAACATGGAGATCGAGCTCGACGGCGACCGTGCCACCGTCCGGTCCTTCCTGTGGCAGCCGTGCGTCACCCACGGCGCACCGTCGATCGCCGCTGGCCGTTACGAGGATGAGGTGGTCAGGGTCGACGGCCGCTGGCTCTATCGCACCAAGCAGGTACGTTTCCACTTCTTCGGCCCACTCGCCGACGGTTGGGACGAGAACCTCTTCGCGCTGGACACTGCCCGGCGTGCGGCGGTCAACCCGTGAGCGCGCCGGCTCACGAGGGCCGCCCGGGTTCGGCCGGGAACGTGCGGTGGTCGGACATGCTCACCTTCGCCGAGTTCGTCGAACTGCGACGGCGCCGGCGGGTGGTGACCAACAGTCTCGGTACCGCGGCAATTCTGCTGCTCGCGTCCTTCCTGCTGGGCTTCGCGTACTTCCCGGACCAGCTCGGCCGCACCGCGGTGGCAGGCATCCCCCTGTCTCTGTGGTTGATGTTCTCGCAGTTCGCCGGCACGTGGGTGCTGGTCTACTTGTACTTCCGCCTTGCCCGTACGTACATCCAGCCCGCGGCCGACGCAGCGCTCGCGGCCATCGACGACTACCGACAGGAGCACGTGGCATGACCGGCGAACCCGACTTCCTCGCCATCGCCATCTGCGCGGCGGTGATCTCCCTGACACTGTGGGTGACGTTCGCGGCATCGCGTCGGAGCCGCAGTGCCGACGGCTTCTTCGCCGCCGGCCGCTCGATCACCGGATGGCAGAACGGCTTTGCGATCGCCGGTGAGTTCATCTCGGCTGGAAGCTTTCTCGGAACAACTGGCCTGATCTTCTACAAGGGCGTCGACGGCACGGTAATCCTGTGTGCGTCGGTGGTCTCCTTCTTGCCTGTGCTGTTCCTGCTGGCGGAGAAGATGCGCAACGTCGGTAAATACACGCTTGCCGACGTGCTCGTGTTTCGCACCCAGGCGCGGCGCGTGCGAGTGGTCGTCGCAATCAGCACCATCGCGACAGGCATGTTCGTACTGCTTGCGCAGCTCGTGGCGGCCGGTGTACTGCTCGAGTCCGTCTCGGGGATTCCGTTCTGGCTGTCGGTGATCGTTGCTGGAAGCCTCATGGGTATTTACGTTTTCGTCGGAGGCATGCTCGCCACCACCTGGGTCCAGGTGATCAAGTCGTCGATCCTCTCGGTGCTGGCGCTGATCGTCGGTCTGGGCATCCTGTCGAAGTTCGGTTTCAGCTTCCCGAAGGTGCTGTCGAACGCTACCGAGCACGCCGTTGCGGGCGACGCCGTACTGTCTCCAGGGCTGATCTTCGCGTCGGGTGGCGCTGCCAACCTCATCTCGTATGGCCTCACCTTCGCGCTCGGCACAGCCGGCATGGCGCACATCTTGATTCGATTCTTCACCGTGCCCGAGGCAGCGACGGCTCGGCGCTCGCTGGGTTGGACCGTTGCACTCTGCAGCGGCTTCTACCTCATCGTCGTTCTCATGGGGTTCGGTGCCGCGGCTCTGCTCGGTGACAGCGGCGCCGAACGTGTCGGTGCCGGAGGAAATCTCGCCGCACCAGTGCTGGTGACCGAGCTCGGCGGGGGCATCGGAACGGTCGGCGGTTCGATCGCGCTGGCACTGGTGTCGGCGGTCGCGTTCGCCAGCATCGTGGCGGTGGTCGCCGGTGTGGTCATCTCGGCCGCCGGTACCTTCGCACACGACGTGTGGCCGACGCTGATCCGCCGCGACCGTAGATACACAACGGATGCCGCTCAGGATATCGCCGTCGACGACGTGCAGGAGGCGAAGGTCGCGAGATTCGGCGCAGTCGGGTTCAGCGTCATCGCGATTCTGCTGACCATGGCAATCGGCGACAGTACGAATATCACGTACTTCATGGGTATGGCGTTCATGGTCGCGGCCAGCGCTCACCTGCCGAGCCTGCTGTTGAGCCTGAACTGGCGACGGTTCAACAGCACCGGTGCAGTGTGGGGCATCGTCATCGGACTGGTGTCGACGATCGTGAGTTTGATGTTCACCGAAGCACTGTGGATGGGTAGTGGCCCGGCGCCGCTGCAGATCCAACTGCCGGTGATCATCACGTTGCCCCTCGGCCTCGTGGCCTGCGTCGTGGGCTCGCTGCTGGGGGAGCGGCGGATCGAGGTACAGGAGGACTCCGAGGAGAAGTTCGCGGAGATGTTGGTCCGCGCGGAGACCGGGATCGGCGCCGAGATGGCGGTCTCCCACTGAACTGATTCACCGAAGGTTGGAGGGTCCCTTCACGCGCTCCACACGCACGAAGGGGCCCTCCAGTCGACCGGAGGCCTTCAGTTGGCTCGGATCCGGGGCTAGGATCGGTACTGGTACACGCAGGTCAGCTCGCTGAGCGCCGCGTGATCCGGCGGTCAGCGCATCCTTTGGATCGTATGCCTACCGCGAATCATATTGCCCGAGTGCCGAATCGGCGCGGGTGCGCGCATCGCTTGCGTGACGCGTCGACTGTCGCCTCTAGTCAGAGGGTGTGATATCCATGGCCAGAACGCTCAAAACGAGCGAGTCGATCGTCATTGATCGACCGGTGTCCGAGGTCTTCCGATACATGTGCAATCCGGACAAGCTTCCTGAATGGAGTAGCAACGTAGTCGAGTACAAGGTTCTCTCCGGGGCGCCGGACGAGGTCGGCGCGGTTATGGATGTGACCGCGCGAGTGGCGGGTGTGCGGGTCCACGCGACCGAGGAGCTCACCGATTACCAGGAGAACAAGGTGCTCCGGATCCGATCGAAGGAATCGAAGATCGGATACGACCGCGAACTCGATTTCGAGAGTGACGGGGACGGTGCGACCAAGGTGACATTCCGGCAGGAGGCCGACGCGGGGACCGGCCTCTTCAAGTTCGCCGACCCCGTCGTGGTCAAGATGTACGCGCGCGACGTGCGCAGCAACTTGGAGAACGCCAAGACGATTCTCGAGACCCGATAAGGGCTGATGCGGTGTCGCATTCGTCCCTCGTTCCCCGGTATCCGATTGTGGTGGAACGTAAGTGGTGTGGCGCCGCCGAAACCTCCGACTGAGGATGTGAGATCCATGGCCAAGACTCTCAGAACGCGTGAATCGATTGTCATCAATCGCCCTGTTCCAGAGGTGTTCGAGTACCTGTCCGATCCCGAGAATGGGCCCGAATGGGCCAGTAACGTAGTCGATTACGAACTCGTATCAGGTTCTCGGGACGAGGTCGGCTCCGTCTTCTCGTTGACGGCTCGCGTGGCAGGCGCGCGTATCAAGGCGACCGAGGAGATGGTCGACTACGAGGCGAACAAGCGGATCCGGATGGAATCTCGGGAATCGAAGATCGGGTACACGCGTGAGCTCGATTTCGACAGCGATGGGGACGGCGCCACGAAGGTGACGTTCGTGCAGGACGGCGAGACCGGAACGGGAGTCTTCAAGTTTGCCGATGCCATCGTGCAGAAGCTGTACGCGCGCGACGTACGCAGTGATCTGGAGAACGCCAAGACGATCCTCGAAGCGTCGAACGGCTGAAGGGTCCCTTCACACGCGCTGTCCGCGCATGAAGGGACCCTTCAGTTCCGACGGTCAGCGGACGGTGAACTCCGCTGACGTGCCGGTGAGGGGGAACACTTCGCCGGCGGGGTTCTTCCAATTGCCGTAGTGCTGGATCCGGTACGTGCCCGAGGCGGTGCCTGCGGGGACGTCCCACGTGATGCGGGCGACGGAGGCGTTGAGGCCCTCGCGGCGCCACCGGTACTTGGTGGCCCAGTCGCCGTCATCGGCGTGCCGGACCCAGCGGTCGCCGTCACGCCGCTGCACCTCGAAATACGTTCCACGACGGTGCAGGTCGTTCTTGGGATGTCCGGTGACGAACTCGACCGCCACCTGCTCTCCCGTGCCGGCGCTGCCCGCGGGCTGGACGACGACATCGCCGAAGTTACGTCCGGGCAGCGGCGCGTCGAACGGGAACTCGCGCCCGAACCCGGGCTGGAAGCCGGACAGGTCGCGCGGTGCCGGTCCACGCGGGACGTCGGCGCCCGTCTTCATCGCGGCGGCGAGTGCCGCGAAGCCCTGCTGGTAGGCGGGAAGGGTGTTGCGGCCGAACAGTGTGGAGCCACCCTCGTACTGCTGCGCGTCGTACTCCTCGGGCGTGGTGCAGTAGCTCGAGTACGCGTTGGCGTAGCCCTGGAAGATGACGTTCTCGAGCGGTACGCCCAACTCCTCGGCGACCGTGCGGCGGATGCGTAGGCCGGAGACGATGGTGAACTCGGCCGGCCCTCCGACGACGTAGACGTCGCCGATGCGGATGATCTGGATCTTGAGCACGTGCGGCACCCAGCCGTCCGGGGGCAGCAGGCCGACGGGCACCAGCACCAGCTTGGGCGCCTGCGCGTCCGCCAGCCACTGCGGTGTCTCGGCGTCGATGCCGCCGAGCGCGTCGATCACCGGGTTGTGCGTGCCCTCGGTGAAGATCTCGATCGCGGGCCCGTCCTCGGTGCTGCCGGCGGCCATCGCGGCGCCGATGCAGGCCGGAGCGGTGCGGCGCGGCTGACCGTCGGAGGTGTACTTGCCATCGACCAGCTGATTCGCCATGTCCAGATACATGATTCGACTGTCGACCGTCGTCGACTGCAGGGGTGTCGCCTGCGTGAACGCCTCCCGGGCCGCGGCGACCTGGCGTTCGCCGATGATCCGGGTGTTCTCGAAGTCGTCGGCGGTGGGGCCGTGGCCCGGCTCGAGGTCGAGGTTGGGGGACATGTCGCCGGTGTTGGTCTGCGGGAAGCACGCGACGAATCCGGGCTTGCCGTCGAGGTAGCGCACGCCGGCGACGTCGTGTTCCCAGAAGTACGCGGCGGCACCCTTGTTGTCACCGGAGATCAGGTGGTTCTTGTTGGTGAGCGACGCGCCGTGCGTGGGGAACCAGCCGATGCCGCCGACGTTCGTATCGCCCTGACTGATCCTGAGCACCCGCATCGAGGTGTCGATGCCGAGCGGGTAGTAGTCCTTGTCGCGCTGCGGGTTCCGATCGAATGCGGCGCGGGAACGGTTGACGCTGGCATCCTTCAGTTCACTGCGACCGTACGCGACGGTTCCCGCCGCGAGGTCGTCGTGCGCGGCGCTGATGGCCTCGACCATGCCGTCGACCTCGGCGTCGAACACCTGGGGCTGGAAGCCCAGCGTCGCGAGGCTGTACGCGTAGTCCTGCGACGCGCCGCCGCACGCCGCGTGCGAGTGCACGGCCGTGAGCATTACGTTCTTCTCGGTGTACAGGTCGCCGTACTGGGCGGCCAGCCGGGCGAGGACGGCGTCGTGCACGGCCTGGAAGACCATGCAGGTGTCGGCGCACGTGTAGACGACGCGGTTGTCGTCGGCGTCGGCGAAGATGTACGCACGCACCCGGGTCCGCTGGTGCAGGCCCTCGGCCCGTTGATCGAACTGCGAGTAGCCCATCATGCCGTTCTCGGCGATGGGTCCGGTCATGTCCGAGAGGCCGACGCCGACGCGGAATCCCTGCGCGGATCCGGTGCGGCGGGCGGGGGCGGAAGCGGAGCGGGGCTGAGCTGAAGCGGTGGAACCGGCTGCGTTGGCTATGGCTGCGAGCGCCGGTGCGGCCGCGGCTCCGGCCAGCACACTGCGTCGACTGATCGTCAAGACGTAATCCTTTGCGCGAGGTGGAGAACCGAAGTTGATCAAATGTCCAAGTCTTCAGCACACACCAGTTGGTCTGGATACGCAAGGGGCGGGGCGTCGAATCCCGAAGCGGATCAGACGGCTGCCGCGTCGCCGAACGTCATCCGCAGATCCGGGATCGTGGTCGTCATCAGGGCTCGGCGGGGCAGACCGAGCGAGCGCAGCTCGTCGGCGATCGGATGGCTCCCCAGGCGCAGTTCGGCGCCGCCGATCCGGGTGCGGACGCCAGTGGGATTCATGTCCCACGCGGTGTGGCGGGTGACGCCGTCGAGGTGCGAGTACGCCTCCACGGAGGTGTTGGTGCCCGCACCGGGGGTGGGGACGCCCTGCTTGACGGTCAGTTCCGCGATGAGCCGGCCGTCCTGGCTGACCGCCCCGCGTCGGACCGTGCTGACGTGGTCGGCCTCGAAGTCGGCCAGGGTCTTCGGGAAGCCCCAGATGCCGCGACCCGCGGCGAGCGTGAACTCGCCGTCGACGGGGAGCCGATGGATCAGCGCCCCTGCGGTGCCCTTGGCCAGCGACCGCAGGTCACCGAGCACCGACGCCCGTCCGCGCTCGCGGTGGTTGCGGACCATGAAGGTGACGCCGAATTCGTTGTACGGGCCGAGGTCGCCGTCGACGTAGTCGACGAACACCAGTCCGCACAGTCCGCGTCCGGGTCGATACTGCAGGATCTCGAGCCCGGTGTGCTCGATCAACCGCTGTGCCGCCGCCGTCGGGACGGAGTACATGGCCATGAACGCCGAGGCGGTCCGGATCTCGACCGGCATGTCGACCTGCTTGCCGAGCACCATGTGCGAGCTCACTGCGACACCACCCCGCGTAGACCGTCGGCGCCGTAGACCTGTTCGAGCATGGACCGGAAGTCCGGCCCGCGGCGGAGCATCTGGCCGCCGTCCACATTGATGATCTGCCCGGTGATCCACGAGGACCGCGGACCGAGGAGGAAGGCGGCGAGCGCGGCGACGTCCTCGACCTCGCCGACCCGGCCCAGCGGAGTGCACGCCATGTAGTCGTCGAGGATCGGTCCGCCGTCGGTGATCAGCGCGACCAGGTCGGTGCGGGTGAGTCCGGGTCGGATGCCGTTGACGCGAACATTGCTGGCACCCAGTTCGTCCGCGGCGAGCTGCACCAGGTGGTCGACACCGGACTTCGAGACGCCGTACGCACCGAACCAGCGGTGGGTGTTGCTGGCCGCGATCGACGAGATCGCGACGATCGAGCCGCCGCCGGCCGCGACGAGGGCCCGCGCGCCGTGCTTGATCGTGAGCATCGTGCCGGTGACATTGAGGTCGACCGTGCGGCGCCACGCGTCGGTGTCGAGCTGCGTGACGGGCGCGATGGTCTCGTTGCCGCCGGCGCATGCGACGACGCCGTCGAGTCGTCCGGTGGTCTCGATCGCCCGCGCGACGGCGCGTTCGACATCCGGCTCGATCGTGACGTCGGTCGCGACGGTCGTGACCGATCCGCCGGCCGCGTACGCCCCCGACGCGGCGATCTTCTCGGCGGCCGCCGCGAGCTTGTCGGCGCTGCGGCCGCAGATCGTGACGTGTGCACCGTCGGCGACGAGGGCCTGCGCGATGCCGAGTCCGATGCCGCTGCCGCCGCCCGTCACCAGGACCGATCTGCCCGCAAACGCTCCGGAGTTCGCGTCCGACGTCATCCCGTCTCCCCTCGTCGGTCCGATACCCCGCCGATAGTAGGAACAAGTTCTACGATCGGGACAGGTTTGGCAGATTCTCGAGGCTTTCGGATGTGTCGGTGCGAGACCGAGGAGCATGCGGAATGACGATCGTGAACGAGACCGATCTGCTCGACGGCCGCTTCTACGCCGGTGAGTTCGGTGATCCGCGCGAGGCGTACGCGTGGATGCGGGCGCATCGGCCGGTGTTCCGGGACCGCAACGGTGTGGCGGCGGCGTCGACGTACGAGGCGCTGGTCGCGGCCGAACGCGATCCCGGGCTGTTCTCCAACGCCGGGGGCATCCGCCCGGAGACCGGCCCGTTGCCGCAGATGATCGACATGGACGACCCCGCGCATCTGCAGCGGCGCCGACTGGTCAACACCGGCTTCACCCGGAAGAAGGTGGAGGCGAAGATCGGACGGATTCGCGAGATCTGTGATCAGTTGATCGACGCGGTGTGCGAGAAGGGTGAGTGCGACTTCGTCGCCGACCTCGCAGCGCCGCTGCCGATGGCGGTGATCGGGGACATGCTCGGGGTGCGCCCGGAACAGCGGGAGACGTTCCTGCAGTGGTCGGACGATCTGGTGAAAGCGTTGGGCAGCAACGCCACCGAGGAACAGCTGAAGGCGATGATGGACGCGTACGTCGCGTTCAACGAGTTCACGTTCCGCACCGTCGCCGAGCGGCGGAAGGACCCGTCCGACGACCTGATCAGCATCCTCGTGCACGCCGAGATCGACGGACAGCGCCTCGACGACCAGGAGATCGTCAACGAGTCGCTGCTGATCCTCATCGGCGGCGACGAGACCACCCGGCACGTGCTCAGCGGTGGCATGGAGCAGTTGATGCGTCACGAGGATGAGCGGGATCGACTGGTGGCGGATCGGTCGGGCATCCCGCTGGCCGTCGAGGAGATGCTGCGGTGGGCGTCGCCCATCAAGAACATGGCGCGCACCGTCACGCGCAACACCACGTTCTTCGGAACGGAACTCGAGCGGGGCGAGAAGATGCTGCTGCTGTTCGAGTCCGCGAACTTCGACGAGACCGTCTTCGACGAACCCAACCGCTTCGACACCCGACGATCCCCGAACCCGCACGTGGCGTTCGGTTTCGGCACCCACTTCTGCCTGGGCAACCAACTCGCCCGGCTCGAGGGCGCAGTGATGTTCGAGCGGCTGCTCGCACGCCTACCCGACATGGCCCTGGCCACGGGCGTTCCGCTGCCGCGGCGCCCGGCGAACTTCGTCTCCGGGTTGGACAGGATGCCGGTGAAGTTCACCGCAGCGACCCCGAACGGTTGAGGTCGCGACCCACCCGACGGTGTGGTCGTCGGCGACAACGGCCCCCCAGTCGCCTTCGCAGATGCAAGCAACCCCACGAAGATCCTCGAAGCCCCCATGGCGGGCACCCTACTCGCCGGCCGGCGCCGGGACGTCCTTCGCGAGCGGGCCTACTAGGCGCCCTTCGCCGGCCCCTCGGCCCACATGTGCGACAGGAACTCGAAGCTGGGGATGTCATCGAGCGAGATGATCGACTCGTAGATGCGGTCGTACGCCGTCCGCGTGATGCGCCACCGGCCGTCGTCGTCGCGGCGGTAGCTGTCCCGGTAGTAGCCGGCGCCCCGGATCAGGCGGCGGGCGTCGGGGACGATGACCGTGTCTTCGAAGGCCCACGAGCCCTCGGCGGTGGAGCCGTCGACGGTGATCTCGGGATGGTGCGCGAGGTGTACCGACGTGATCGCCGGACCGAGGGCCTTCTGCATGAAGCCGGCCAGAGCGTCGCGGCTCTCGAAGACGAGCGGTTCGCGCAGCGCGTGTGTTCCGTACTCGGCGACGATGTCCTCCGCGAGCGTGTCCGCGAACTCGTCCCACCGCTTGAGGTCCAGGGTCCGGAAGTATCGGTACTTGAGCTGCCGGAGATCCTCCAGGGCGCTGAGTTCCTCGCTGGATCTGGTCATTCGCGGAGCATCACACAGCAGGCCTTGCTGCGGGACCGCTTCCGTCGATTTCGTTTCGGTGCACAGACTCCCGGTGGACGGGCGCGCGGAGCCGATCCGGGCGGGAGGCTCCTCGGCGACAGCTGCGATCATCGACAGGTGACGCGAATCAGACTGGTGGCCTCCGACCTCGACGGGACCCTGCTGCGTGCCGACCGATCGGTCTCGCCGCGCACCGCCCGAGCGATGGCCGATGCCCGTGCCGCCGGCATCGAGGTGGTGTGGGCGACGGCCCGCGCGCGGCACTCGGTGGACGCGCTGGCGCGTTCGTGCGGCTTCCGCGGGGAGGCGATCTGCGCCAACGGTGCGGTCACGCTCGACCTGGCGGACGGCACCCCCGAGATCACCGGCACGATCTCGATCGAGGTCACCGAGGCCCTCGCGGCGATGGAGCGTGTGCGCACGCTGGTGCCGGGTGTGGTGTTCGCCAACGTCGGCCCGACGACGTTCGTGGCCGAACCCGAGTACGCGGCGCTGTGCGACTACGCCGACCACCATCGGACCCTGGACGAGATGATTCTCGAGGAACGGTTGCCGCGGATGGGGGAGCCGATGGTCAAGATCGTCGCCCGCCACCCCGAGGTTTCCAGTCGCGAGTTGTACCGTCTCGCCGTCGACGCCGGTGTGGACGGGGTGGAGTTGACGCACTCGGGGGCCCCGTACGTCGAGATGGCGGCGTCGGGGGTCTCGAAGGCCACCGCTCTCGCTCGGCTGTGCGCATCGAGAGGTATTGCGGCGCAGGAGGTTGCCGTGATCGGAGACGCGGTCAACGACATCCCGATGCTGATGTGGGGCGGCACCGCGCTGTGTCCGGACAATGCACTGCCGGAGGTGCGCGCGCTTGCGCACCGGGTGCTGCCGTCGAACGAGGACGACGGCGTCGCACAGTACCTCGAGGAGCTCGTGGCCTGACTCGGCCGGCGGCGCGGCACGGGGGCCAGCCCCGCGAATCTGTGCTTTGGATCACAGTTCGGTTTACGTTATCGCCCATTTCGAAGAGGCGCGAAAACTGCGGCTGGAACGGTAAAGCTGGCCGGTCGGCCGGTATGTGAACAGGAAACTTCCGCGAGTCGGTCCAATCATGCTGTGCTGCTTGATCGGTTCCCGGCCGATGCGCTTGTCGTCGGCGCGGGCCGTCGTGGGGCGGATCGACGGGTCGTTTCGGCACGGCCGATCGGCCGCCTGGACGGTGAGGTCAGGCAGTGGGAAGCCTCTGGCCCGATTCGTTGCAATCGGCAATGATGCAACCCGTTGGACAATCGAGACGAAGGGTGCGGCTGGATGCTCAAGCAGGAGCGGGCGGTGATCACGCGGAACCAGATCGTCAAGGGTGCCGCCGTGATGTTCGACCGCGCAGGGTACGAGCGAGCCAGTCTGGCAGAGATCGTCGACCTTTCCGGAATCACCAAAGGGGCGTTGTACTTCCACTTCAAGTCGAAGGACGAACTTGCCGGTGTCGTCATCGACGAACAACATGCCATCTCGATGAATGCTGTGCTGGCGATCGCGGAGACGGGTGCTCCAGCGCTCGAGCAACTGGTCATGGCCTGCTACGAGATGGGCCGGCAGATCATCGAGGACCCGATCGTGCGGGCAGGGATTCGGCTGACGCTGGAGATGAGTGCGGCGGGCGGCCCCCGAGAGCCGTACGTCGACTGGATCGACAGCGTCGCACGGCTCGCGCACGCCGCGCGCGAACAGGGGGACGTCGTCGACACGGTCGTCCCCGACGAACTCGGTCGTTTCGTCGTCTCGGCCTTCACCGGCGTGCAACTGGTTTCGAACGTGCTGACCAGGCGGATCGATCTCTACGAGCGCATCGACCAGATGCTGAAGCTGCTGCTTCCGGGCATCGTGCCGCCGCGGCGACGACACAAGATCGACCGGATCCTCGCGGCCCGCTGGACACCGACGGGGAGCTGAGGCAACCGACCAGACAGACGCCGAGGGCCGGCCCGGAACGAATCCCGGTCCGGCCCTCGCGTCGGGGACGGATCAGGCGGGCAGGCCCGCGAGCGTCTCCATCTCCTTGAAGAACTCCTCCGGCTGGCCGAGCAGCTGCGCGCTGCCGTGGGCCCGCTTGAAGAACAGGTGCGCGTCGTGCTCCCACGTGATCGCGATGCCGCCGTGCAGCTGGATGGCATCACCGGTGACCGCGAGGAATGCCTCCGAGCAGTACGCCTTCGCGACCAGGGCGTCCGCGGCGGCCGTCGGCAGGCCCTCGGTCAGCGAGTGCACGGCCGCGTACGACGCCGAGCGTGCGGTCTCCACCAGGAAGTACAGATCCGCCATGCGGTGCTTGAGCGCCTGGAAGCTGCCGATCGCGCGACCGAACTGGACGCGATCCTTGCTGTAGTCCACCGTCATCTGCAGGCAGCGCTCGGCGGCGCCGACCTGCTCGGCCGACAGTGCGACGATCGCGATGGTGCGGACCTTCTCGAGTGCCGCGGTCGCGTCGTCGGCGGTGAGCCGCACGGCCGGGGCGGAATCGAACTCCACCAACGACATCGGACGGATGAGGTCCATCGTCGGCAGCTGGCGGCGGGCGACGCCGGCAGCGGTGGGGTCGACCTCGAACAAACCGATGACGCCGTCTGTGCCCTCCACGACTGCCGCCACGATCAGCACGTCGGCGTGCGCGCCGTCGAGCACGTAGTGGGCGGCACCGGAGACGGTGTAGCCGTCGGCGTCGCTGCCGGCGGCCGTGCACGCGACCTCGTCACTGCGCCAGTGGCCCTCGGGACCCACCCAGCACAGTGCGGCGATCGACGACCCCTCCGCGATGCCGGGCAGCAGGCGCTCGCACGCCTCGTCGTTGCCGGTCGCCAGGATCGCCTGCGCGGCGAGGACCGCGGAACCGAACATCGGCGACGGCGTCAGCGCGGCGCCGAGTTCCTCGAGCACCAGATGCTGCTCGACGAGCGTGGCGCCGAAGCCACCGAACTCCTCCGGGATCGCGAGCGCCGCGACACCGACCTGCTGGCACAGCACGTCCCACAGGCCGCGGTCGAACGCCTCGCCCGACTTGAGCGTCTTGCGCAGCGCGGCCGCGTCGGCGCGCTTGGCCAGCAGCTGGGCAACCGTCTTGCGGAGTTCGATCTGCTCCTCCGCGAACACTCCGACCCCGCTCACAGCGCGCTCGCAATCCGTGCGCGGTGTGCCGAGGCGGTGCCCCACGCGGACTGCAGAGCCCGCACCTTGGTCAGCCACAGCGACAGGTCGCACTCGAGGGTGTAACCGATCGCACCGTGGACCTGCAGCGCCTTGCGCGAGGCCACATACGCGGCGTTCGCGGCGGCAACCTTCGCGGCCGAGACATCGCGAGCGATCGTGTCGGACCCCTCGGCGATGGAGATCGCCGCGCCGTAGACCAGCGGCGTCGCCATCTCGACGGCCACGAGCGCGTCGGACATGTGGTGCTTGACGGCCTGGAAGCTGCCGATCACGCGACCGAACTGCGAACGGTTCTTGGCGTACTCGGTGGCTGTTTCGATCATCGCGTGGCCGGCACCGATCAGCTGCGCCGACGCGGCCAGCACCGCGAGGTCGTAGGCCTTCTCCGCGGCGGCGGCGACGTCCGCGCCCTGCGCGAGCGTCTCGACCGACTCGACCTCGAACAGGCGGCGGGCCGGGTCGACCGACTCGAGCTGCGTGGTCGGTCGGACCAGCTCGAGGGTGTCGCCCGAGACCCGCAGGACCGGCTCGGCGACATCGGCGTCGAGGGCGCGCGGCGTGGACGGCTCGAGCACCAGCGACGCGAGGGTGCCCTCGGCGATGCCGGGCAGGAAGCGCTTGGCCAGCTGCTGGTCGTTCAGCGCCGACAGCAGCGCCGGGACGGCGGCGGCCGTCTCCAGGATCGGGCCGGGAACCGCGGCGCGGCCCAGCTCGATGAACGCGACAGCCAGATCGGCCGGGTGCGCACCGATACCGTCGAACTCCTCCGGCACGGCGAGCGCGGTCACGCCGGTCTCGGCGAGCTGCTGCAGCAGTGCCAGGCCCGGAGCGGTGTCGTTCTCACCCCACGACCGGACGACGGCCGGGGTGTTGGCGTTGGCGAGCAGGCCGCGGAGGCTCTCCGCGAAATCGCGCTGCTCGGTGGACAGGGAGAATTTCATCGATCCGCCTTCGGGAGTCCGAGCATCCGCTCGGCAACGATGTTGCGCTGAATTTCGTTGGTGCCGGCGTAGATCGGGCCGGACAGCGAGAACAGGTAGCCGTCCTGCCACTTGCCGGCGAGCTCGCCGTCGGCGCCCATCAGGTCGAGCGCCGTCTCGTGGATGCGGACGTCGAGCTCGGACCAGAAGATCTTGTTGATCGAGCCCTCGACGCCGAGGGGCACACCCTCGAGCATGCGGGTGACGGTGCCCCACGTGTGCAGGCGGTACGCCTCGGCGCCGATCCACGCGTCGACGACGCGGTCGCGGGCGGCGGTGTCGGTCTCGTCCGCGTTCGCCTTCCACACCTCGATCACGCGGTTGACCGCGGAGATGAAGCGGCCGGGGCTGCGCAGCGACAGGCCACGCTCGTTCGACGCGGTGCTCATCGCGACGCGCCAGCCGTTGTTGACCTCACCGACGACGTCGGTGTCCGGGACGAAGACGTCCTCGAAGAAGATCTCCGCGAAGCCGGGCTCGCCGTCCAGCTGCGGGATGGCGCGCACGGTGACGCCGTCCTGGTTCAGCGGGAACATGAAGTACGTCAGGCCCTTGTGGCGCTGCGCCTCCGGGTCGGTGCGGAACATGCCGAAGCCCCAGTCCGCGTACACGGCGCGCGAGCTCCAGGTCTTCTGACCGTTGAGGATCCAGCCGCCCTCGGTGCGGCGGGCCGTCGACCGGATGCCCGCCAGGTCGCTACCGGCCTCCGGCTCCGACCAGGCCTGGGCCCAGATGTCGTCGGCGCGGGACATGCGCGGCATGATGCGCGCGAGCTGCTCCTCGGTGCCGTGCTCGAAGAGCGTCGGCGCGAAGAGGAAGATGCCGTTCTGGCTGACGCGGCCGGGGGCGCCGGCCTTGTAGTACTCCTCCTCGAAGAGGACCCACTCGATCATCGACGCGTCGCGGCCGCCGAACTCCTCCGGCCACGCGACCGTCGACAGGCGGGCATCGGCGAGCTTGTGCTCCCACTCGCGGTGGGCCTCGAATCCCTCCGCGGTGTCCATCGACGGCAGCGGCTGCGCCGGGACGTTGGCAGCGAGCCATTCGCGCACTTCCAGCTGGAAGGCGCGGGCCTTCTCATCCAGTTCGAGATCCACTATTTCGCCTTCGCTTTCATACTGTTGACGTCCATTCCACCCAGCGAGTCCCTGCCCACCTCGGCATTGTGTGCGTGGGCGAAGTGGTGCAGGCCGAACACCGAATCCATACCGGCGCGCTGACCCATGAGGTCCTCGCACTGGTTGACGGCCTTCTTGGTGAGCGCCAGCCCGAACCGCGGCATCTCCGCGATCCGTGCGGCCAGCGCGAGCGTCTCGGTCTCGAGGTCGGCGCGCGGCACCACCCGATTGACCATGCCCACCTCGTAGGCGCGCTGCGCGGAGAAGCGATCGCCCGTGAAGAGGATCTCCTTCGCGAACCGCGATCCCAGCACCCACGGATGCGCGAAGTACTCGACACCCGGGATGCCCATCCGCACAACGGGATCCGCGAAGAATGCATCCTCCGACGCGACGATCAGGTCGCAGCACCACGCGAGCATGAGGCCACCGGCGATGCAGGCGCCGTGGATCTGGGCGATCATCGGCTTCGGAATCTCCCGCCACCGACGGCACATGCCCAGGTAGACCTCGGTCTCGCGGGCGAAACGCTGGTCACCGCCGGCCTTGCCGAGGTGGTCCCACCACAGCGCGGCCTTGTTCTCGTAGTGCACGTGGTGATCGCGGCCGGGCGTACCGATGTCGTGGCCGGCGCTGAAATGCTCGCCGTTGCCGGCCAGCACGATCACCTTCACGTCGTCGTCCTCGACGGCCCGCTCGAACGCGGCGTCGAGGGCGTACGTCATCACCGAGTTCTGCGCGTTGCGGTAGTCGGGACGGTTCAGCGTCACGAACGCGACGTGGTTCCGCACCTCGTAGGTGACGACTTCCCCCTCGTCAGGAACACCGTGGGGGTCGGTCATGCCTTGCCCTCCCGCAGATCGTTCTTGAGCACCTTGCCCGACGGGTTGCGCGGAAGCGCGCCGACGATCTTCACCTCGCGCGGAATCTTGAAGTTGGCCAGGCGCTCCTTGCAGAACGCGATGACGTCCTCCGCGGTCACGTCGGCGCCGGCCTTCGGCACGATGTATGCGCGGCCGACCTCGCCGGCTCGCTCGTCGGGGATGCCGATGACGGCCGCCTCGACGATGGAGTCCATTCGCGCGAGGGCGTTTTCGATCTCGGCGGGGTAGACGTTGAACCCGTTCGAGATGTACATGTCCTTGAGGCGGTCGGTGATGTCGAGGTAGCCACGCTCGTCGAGCACGCCCACGTCGCCGGTGTGCAGCCAGCCGTCCTCGTCGATCGTCTTCTTCGTCGCTTCGGGGTCGTCGAGGTAGCCGAGCATGACGTTCTCGCCGCGCACCAGGATCTCGCCGTGCTCGCCGATCTTGACCTCCATGCCCGGGATCGCCCGTCCGGACGAGGTCGCCACCGTGACCGGGTCGTCGTCGGTGCGGCACATCGTCACCACGACCGCCTCGGTCTGGCCGTAGGCGGTGATGACGGCGTCGTAGCCGAGTTCGGCCTGCATCCGCTCCACCAGCACGACGGGGATCGCGGCCGCGCCGGTGATCGCGACGCGCAGGCTCGACAGGTCGTAGTCGTCGCGGGTCGGGAAGTCGAGGATCGTCTGGTGGATGGTCGGGGCGCCCGGCAGGACACTGATCTTCTCGTTCGCGATCGTCGTCATGATCGTGGGGACGTCGAAGACGGCAGCGGGCACCATCGTGGCGCCGCGCAGGATGCACACCATGAGTCCGGCCTTGTAGCCGAAGGTGTGGAAGAACGGGTTGATGACCAGGTAGCGGTCGTTCTCGTCGACCTCGGCGCAGTCGGCCCACGCGTCGGCGATACCGACGGTCTGGCGGTGCGCGGTCATGACGCCCTTGCTCTTGCCGGTGGTGCCGGACGTGAACAGGATGTCGGCGACGTCGTCGGGCGAGACCGCGCGAGCGCGAGCGTCGGCCTCCTCCACCGAAACCGGCTCGGCCGCGGCCGCGAGCTGATCCCATTCGAGGATCTCGCCGCCGAGGAACTCGGTGGTGGGGGCGCCGGAGGTCGGGTCGTCCGACGGCGTGCGGAGCACGAGCTGCAGCGACGGGATGCCGCCGGGACCGGCGGCCTTGAGGACATCGGCGAGGCGATCGTTCTTGAGGAACCGGTCCGGCACGACCAGGACCTTGGCTCGGGTGCGCTCGAGCAGGTCCAGGGCCTCGTGCCCGGTGTAGCGGGTGCTGATCGGCACCAGCGTCGCGCCGGCGTACTGCGCGGCGAGGAACGCCTCGATCCAGTGGTGGGTATTGGGTGCCCAGACTGCGACGCGGTCGCCCGCTTCGATGCCCTTGGCCATCAGGGCGCGGGCGGCGAGGCGCACGCGCTCCAGTAGTTCGGTGTAAGTGGTGCGGTCGGATCCGTCCGCAACAGCCTCGTTCGATCCGAATTGTTCAACGGCGCGCCACAGCGCGGCCGGGGTCGTCCGGGGCTCGGTGGTCACATTCGTGCTCACAATCTCTCCTAAGGCGAGGCGGAACCTCTATACAAAGCAAGTGCTTGGTAGGGTACCGTATCGCTGTGGACGTTAGCCAGGGTATTGAGACCAGCGAGCAGGCAGCTGCTGACGAGGCCTTTGCGCGGGAAATTCGCGAATGGCTCGAAGAGAACCTCTCCGGGAAGTTTGCCGAGCTGAAGGGCCTCGGCGGGCCGGGACGGGAACACGAGGCGTTCGAGGAACGCCTCGAATGGGACCGTCACCTGGCTGCCGCCGGCTGGACCTGCCTCGGGTGGCCGAAGGAGTACGGCGGACGCGAGGCGACGCTGAGCCAGCAGATCATCTTCCATCAGGAGTACGCACGCGCGAATGCGCCTGCGCGCGTGAGTCATATCGGTGAGGAGCTGCTGGGCCCGACGCTCATCGCGTTCGGTACCGAGGAGCAGAAGCAGCGCTTCCTGCCGGGGATCAAGACCGTCACCGAACTGTGGTGCCAGGGCTACTCCGAGCCGGGCGCCGGGTCCGACCTCGCGAACGTGTCGACCACCGCGCGTCTCGACGGCGACCAGTGGGTCGTCAACGGCCAGAAGGTCTGGACGTCGCTCGCGCACCTGGCCGACTGGTGCTTTGTCGTCGCGCGCACCGAGCCGGGCTCGTCGCGTCACAAGGGCCTGTCGTACCTGCTGGTTCCCATGAACCAGGCGGGTGTCGAGGTCCGCCCGATCATCCAGCTCACCGGCACGTCCGAGTTCAACGAGGTGTTCTTCGACAACGCCCGCACCGACGCCGACCTGGTCGTCGGTGGCGAGGGCAACGGCTGGGGCACCGCGATGGGCACGCTGACCTTCGAGCGCGGCGTCTCGACCCTCGGGCAGCAGATCGGCTTCGCCCGTGAGCTCGAGTCGATCGTCGAACTGGCGGAGCGCAACGGTGCGGCGCAGGATCCCGCCATCCGCAACAAGATCTCCCGCGCCTGGATGAGCCTGCAGGTCATCCGCGCCCACGCACTGCGCACGCTCGCGAGCGTCGACGCGAGCGCCAACGGTGGCGAGGCGTCGGTCGCGAAGCTGCTGTGGGCCAACTGGCACCGCGGTCTCGGCGAGCTCGCCATGGAGGTTCAGGGTGCGGCCTCGCTGGTCGGCGTCGAGAACACCGAGCCCGGTGAGGAACTGAACGACCTGCAGCGTCTGTGGCTGTTCACCCGCGCCGACACCATCTACGGCGGATCCAACGAGATCCAGCGCAACATCATCGCCGAGCGCGTGCTCGGCCTTCCCCGAGAGGCACGCCCGTGACCGCCACCATCAAGTCCCCGCTGTCCGTCGCCCCCGAGGAGATCGAGGGCCACAACCTGCTCAAGGGCAAGAAGGTCGTCGTGACGGCCGCGGCGGGCACCGGCATCGGCTTCGCCACCGCGCGTCGCGCGCTGCTCGAGGGCGCCGACGTCCTCGTCTCGGACTTCCACGAGCGTCGCCTCGGTGAGACCGTCGAGAAGCTGTCGGCCGAGTTCGGCAGCCAGCAGGTCGAGTCGTTCGTGTGCGACGTCTCGAGCACCGAGCAGGTCGACGCCCTCATCGCCGGCGCCGCCGAGAAGCTCGGCCGCATCGACGTTCTCGTCAACAACGCCGGCCTGGGCGGCGAGACCCCGATCGTCGACATGACCGACGAGCAGTGGGACCGCGTCGTCGACATCACGCTGACGAGCACGTTCCGCGCCACCCGCGCGGCGCTGCGCTACTTCAAGAGCGTGGAACACAACGGCGTGCTGGTGAACAACGCGTCGGTGCTCGGCTGGCGCGCGCAGCACTCGCAGTCGCACTACGCGGCTGCGAAGGCCGGCGTCATGGCGCTCACCCGCTGCTCGGCGATCGAGGCCGCTGAGTACGGTGTCCGCATCAATGCGGTCGCCCCGTCCATCGCGCGTCACCCGTTCCTGGCGAAGGTCACCAGCGACGAGCTGCTCGACAACCTGGCGTCGCGCGAGGCCTACGGCCGCGCCGCCGAGGTGTGGGAGATCGCCGCGACCATCGCGATGCTCGCGAGCGACTACACCACCTACCTCACCGGCGAGATCGTCTCGATCTCCAGCCAGCGCGCGTAGGTAGCCGACAGTGCCTGCGGTGGCCGAATGTCACATCGGTTCAGTTCAACTGCACCGATGTGACATTCGGCCGCTGTGGAAAGCTGTCCACTGGGCGCAATGCGGCGATACCCTAGCAATCGCTTGGTTGGTAGGATGTCCGGCATGACTCCACCCCGAGACGCCGACGAGTCTTCGAACAAGTCCGGGCGTCGCGCCGAGCTCCTCGAACTCGCCGCGGGCCTCTTCGCCGAACGTGGTCTGCGGGCCACCACCGTGCGTGATATCGCCGACGCGGCGGGCATCCTGTCCGGCAGCCTCTACCATCACTTCGACTCCAAGGAGTCCATGGTGGACGAGATCCTGCGCGGCTTCCAGGACGACCTGTTCGGCCGCTACCGAGAGATCGTCGACGCCGGCATGGGCTCGCGCGAGACCTTCGAGGCCCTCGTGATCGCGTCGTTCGAGGCCATCGACGCCTCGCACAGTGCGGTCGCGATCTACCAGGACGAGGTCAAGCACCTCGCCGCCAACGAGAGGTTCGCGTACCTCGCCGAGCGTAACCAGGAGTTCCGCGACCTGTGGGTCGGGGTACTCGAGGCCGGTGTCGCCGACGGGAGCTTCCGCAAGGACCTCGACATCGAAATCGTTTTCCGCTTCATGCGCGACACGGTCTGGGTTGCCGTTCGCTGGTACCGGCCGGGTGGTCCTATGACCGCCGAGGCCGTCGCCAAGCAGTACCTCTCCATCGTTCTGGACGGGCTTGCCAGCCCCGACTCCCACAAGTAATCCGAATCCAGGAGCAGTTATGCCCGAGGTTTACATCGTCGACGCCATCCGCACCCCGATCGGCAAGAAGAACGGCAGCCTGGCGCCCGTTCACCCGATCGACCTGGGCGCGCACGTCATCAAGGCCGTCGTCGAGCGCACCGGCATCGACCCGTCGGACGTCGACGACGTCGTCTTCGGCTGCGTCGACGCGATCGGCGGCCAGGCCGGCAACATCGCGCGCCTGTCGTGGCTGGCAGCAGGCCTGCCTCAGCACGTGCCCGGCGTGACGGTCGACCGCCAGTGCGGTTCGAGCCAGCAGGCCATCCAGTTCGGTGCGCAGGCGATCCTCGCCGGCACCGCCGACCTGATCATCGCCGGCGGCGTCCAGAACATGAGCCAGATCCCGATCTCGGCCGCCATGATCGTCGGCGAGCAGTACGGCTTCACCACCCCCACCGCCGAGTCCAAGGGCTGGACCGAGCGCTACGGCAACGAGGAGGTGTCGCAGTTCCGCGGCGCCGAGATGATCGCCGACAAGTGGGACATCAGCCGCGAGGACCTCGAGAAGTGGGCCCTGCAGAGCCACGAGCGCGCCAAGGCCGCGATCGCCGCGGGACGCTTCGAGAACGAGATAGTGCCCTTCGGTGAGTTCACCACGGACGAGGGCCCGCGCGAGACCAGCCTCGAGAAGATGGCCGGCCTCAACGTGCTGGTCGAGGGTGGCCGCCTGACCGCCGCCGTCGCCAGCCAGATCTCCGACGGCGCCAGCGCGCTGCTGCTCGCGTCGGAGGAGGCCGTGAAGAAGTACGGCCTGAAGCCGCGCGCCCGCATCCACCACATGAGCGCCCGCGGCGACGACCCGATTTTCATGCTGAGCGCGCCGATCCCGGCCACCCAGCATGCGCTGGAGAAGACGGGCCTGACCCTCGACGACATCGACCTGGTCGAGATCAACGAGGCCTTCGCCCCCGTCGTGCTCGCGTGGATCAAGGAACTGGGCGCCGACCCGGCCAAGGTCAACGTCAACGGCGGCGCGATCGCGCTCGGCCACCCGCTCGGTGCGACCGGCACCAAGCTGATGGCGACCCTGCTCAACGAGCTCGAGCGCACGGACGGCCGCTACGGCCTGCTCACCATCTGCGAGGGTGGCGGCACCGCGAACGTCACGATCATCGAGCGCATCCAGGGCTAGTTCTCCCGCTCGCGAATGCCCTGCCGTTTCGATATCAGACCGGCAGGGCATTCGTCGTCTCGGGACTCGTCACGATTGCCGGGTCGCGTCCCGGGCCCCACGTTTCGCGCATTTTCCGCGCGCCGGGCGGCCGAGGGACGCGACAAGTGCGCAAAACGCGAGTCAGGCGCCGAAGGGTGTGACGGCGTCGAGGTGTGGACGCGACGTCAGCTGCTCTCGGCGGCGGGTTCGGGTCGATCCCGGCTCGGGTCGATCGGTGCCTCGGTAGCCGTGCCCCGGCTGATCAGCCATCCGACGGCGGCAGCGGCCGGGAACATCACGACGCCGTAGACGGCGCCGGGGATCGCGATGTCGACGCTGTCGAGGACACTGATCGCGATCGCGATCGCGAGGGTGCTGTTGTGGACGCCGATCTCCATCGAGCACGCGATCGACTGGCGCTTGTCGGCGCCCAGGAGTTTCGGAATCCAGTAGCCCACGGTGAGACTGGCGATGCAGAACAGGATCGTGATCGCCCCGACGTCGGCGAGATAGCTGCCGACGTTCTCGCGTTCGGCGGCGATGGTGCCGACGATGACGAGCACCAGCACGACCGCCGACGCGATCCGGACGGGCTTGTCCATGCGGTGCGCGAAGTCCGCCCACCGCGCGCGCACGAACATGCCGACCGCGACCGGGACGAGCACGATGGCGAACACCTGCAGGACCTTGCCGAACTGCAGGCCCATCGTTGCCCCGGTGTCGGGGTCGAAGTAACCGAGCGCGAAGTTCGTGACGATGGGCAGTGTCGCGACCGCGACCACCGAATTGACCGCTGTCAGTGTGATGTTCAGGGCAACGTCGCCGCGGTAGAGGTGGCTGAAGAGGTTCGCGGTGGTGCCGCCGGGGGAAGCCGCCAGCACCATCATGCCGACGGCGAGCAGCGGCGACAGATCGAACAGCAGTACCAGTCCGAACGCGACCGCGGGCAGGATCAGCAGCTGGCAGGCGAGCGCGATCGTGACGATGCGGGGATGTCGTGCGACGCGGGCGAAATCGGTGACCGTCAGCGACAGGCCGAGCCCGAACATGATGATCGCGAGCGCGGCGGGCAGGGCCACGGTGGCCAGGGATGAGTCCATGTCGTTCGCCGTTTCTCGTGTGCGGATGTGACGCGCACAGTAGCGGCGCTTTCGAGGCCGGGTGTGTGGAATGTCCGAATGCGAAGAGTGCGAGGAGGTCCCGGGTCGGAAATGCTGGTGAGGCCGGCGAGGCGTCCGTCAGCCGCGTTTGCAGGCGACGCCGGCGATCTGGGAGTTGGCCGGCAGGAAGGGGGAGTGCAGCTGATAGGCCTCGATGGTCGTCTCGGCGAATCCGGCGGCCTCGATGGCTGCCTGCAGGTCCCGCTCGCAGGAGCAGCCCTCGAAGGTCCAGCTCCAGGGCCGGCGTACGGCCCGCTGCAGGCGGCGGAGCGCTGTCCGCTCCGGAGCGGCGACGTGTTCGAGGAAGGCGTACTGCCCGCCGGGACGCAGGATGCGGTGGATCTCGGTGAGCACGGCACCGGGGTCGGCCACGGTGCAGAGCACGAGGCTGGATATCACCGCGTCCACCGATGCGTCGGGCAGATCGAGTCGTTCGGCGCCGGTGGTGTGCAGTTCCAGATCGATGTGGGCGCGAGCGGCTCGCGCACGCAGGCGATCATGCATCGCCGGGTTCGGCTCGACGGCGATCAACCGGGTGCCGGCGCGGAGATAGCGCAGGTTGGCACCCACACCGGGCCCCAGTTCGACGATGGTGGCGGGAAGGTTGTCGAAGAGGGATCGCTTGTGCGACCGCAGCAGGCGATCCAGGTACCGGTCGAGGGCGGTGAAGAACAAGGCGTTGAACGGCCCACGGAGTGGATGGGGCCGGAAGGCGTCCGGTGTGGTCGGTGCAGGCTCCTTCGTCGCGAAGGGCAACACGTCGTGGCTGGCGTTCATGGCTGACGCTCCTGTCGGGGTTCGTGGTCGGTCGATATGACGACAAGCCTCGCGGAGGTGCGCACCGGCGGATAGGCGGGAATCACCCCTGCCGGTACCTCAATCCGGTACCCCGGCATCGCCGGCGGGACCGGGCGAGACGTGTCGAGCCCACCATGCGGCGACCTGTGCGCGGGACGTCACGCCGAGCCGGAGCCGGATGCGCTCGACGTGCCCCTCGGCGGAGCGCTCCTCGATGCCCAGCCGCTCCGCGATCTGCCGGTTGGTCATGCCGTCGGCGACGAGCGCCGCCACCTGGAGTTGCCGCGCGGTCAACTCGGCTGAGGTCGCGGACGGACGATCCGTCGCGGGCACGATGGGACTGCTCCCCAGGAATTCCAGGATCGCCCGCACGACGGCGGCGGCATCGCCGACGAACGGGAAATGGCTGCTGCCGGGCAGCGTGACCAGCCGCGCGCCCGGGATGGATGCCGCCAGCTCGCGGCCGGCGCGGTAGGGGATCGCCCGGTCCCCGCGCCGGTGCACCACCAGCGTCGGTGCGGCGACCTGGGCGACCAGATCGGTGACGTCGGCGTCGTAGCACTGCGCGAGCAAGTCGGCCGCGAGGCGGGGCGATGCCGCTTCCTGCTGCAATCGGGCGAAGAGGGCCTTGGTCTCGGCATTGCCGTCCGGCAGGAAGATGTCGGCCAGCAGCTCCGATCCCAACCCCCAGTGGGCCCGGATCATGCCCAGCATGGCGGTGCGAACTTCGGGCGTGGCGATGTCGGAGCCGTCGGCGTAACCGCCGTACAGGATCAGCCGGTCGACCCGTTCGGGGAAACGTGCGGCAAAGGCGACGGACACCGGGGCGCCCAGTGAGATTCCCAGCAGATCGACGCGCTCCAGGTCCAGGTGATCGGCAATGGCCCGGAGGTGCGCCACGTCGGTGTCCAGACCCTGGGCTTCCCGCCAGGGATCGGAAAGCCCGCAACCGGGCCGGTCGTACTGCACCACCGTGCGGGCCGCCGACAGCGGCGTGAAGAAGGCGCGGTAGGCCGGGTCCCGCCACAGCAGCTCCAGGTGGCTGATCCACGCGGCGGGAACCAGCAGCGCTTTTCCCCGCCCCATGGAGGCGTAGGCGATCCGCGCGCCGGTCGGGGCCGTGCAGAAGCGAACCGGGCGGCGCGGCTCGAGTGCCTCCCGCGAGAACGGTTGGCCCATGTGGGCCTCCAGTCTTCGACGACTACGCCAACACCATCATGCCCGAAGACATCGCGGTGCGGTGCGACGTAGCGTCGTTCATCCGCGATCGCGCGGACGAAGTCTCAATGTGAAGTCGACCGGCATGAGCGTCAGGCGCTCCTGGATGCGCAGCTGGTAATCGGGATCCGCGGAGAAGTCGTAGCGGCGCAGGATCGTCCCGAGCACGAGGACGGCCTCGTGGATCGCGAATTGCCTACCGATGCAGGCGCGTTCACCGGTGCCGAAAGGCTTGTAGATGTGCGGTGCCCGACCTCGCACGTGCTCGGGCGAGAAGCGGTCCGGATCGAAGCGTTCGGGGTCCTCGCCCCACGCCGGATCGCGGTGGAGCGCCGGAATGAGGACCAGGACCCAGTCGCCCGCCCTCATCGGGTACCGGCCGGCGAGCACGGTGTCCTCCCTCGCCTCGCGCGCGTACGCGGGCGCCGTCGGCCACAGGCGCAGCGTCTCGTCGAGGATGCGTCGGACGTAGCGCAGTTTCGCCACCTTCTCGAAGGCGGGTACCTCGTCGCCCCACACCGCGTCCACCTCGGTACGCGCCCTCGCCAGCACCTCCGGATTGCGGGCGAGGTAGTGCAGAGCAAAAGACAATGCGCCGGAGGTGGTTTCGTGTCCGGCCACGAGGAACGTCACCACCTGATTGCGAATGTTCACCTCGTCGAGGCGGTTCGGGTCGTCCTCCCGCGCCGCGCGCAGCATGATCTCGAGCAGATCCTCGGGGCCTTCCTCGGCGCTGTCCCGGCGCTGCCGGATCACCTCGTCGACCACGTGTGCCATGTACGCGGTGTCCGCCGCGTTCTGCTGATCGGACTTGCGGTACAAGAACTTCGAGACGAGCGGCACGTTGCGGAAGGTGCGGCGCTGCGCGTGCGTGAGGGCCCGGACCATCGCCTCGACGAACGGGTGCGGCAGCTCGCGGTGGAACGAGTCGAACGAATAGCTGAAGCCGGTGCGCCCGATGGTCTCGAGGGTCAGCTTCGTCATGTCCGACGACACGTCCACGGCCGCGCCACCGACCCGTGCGTCCCAGTGCTCGGTGAGTTCACCGGCCACCTGCACCATGATGTCGTGGTACGAGCGCATGGCGGCCTGCGTGAACGCCGGGCGCAGCAGATTGTGCGCCTTGGCCCAGTTCGGCTCCTCGTTGTACGCGGTGAACAGGCCGTCGCCGCCGATCCCGCGCAACTCCGCGATCCCGGGTGCGACATTCTTCGCGAAGCGGGACTCGTCGGACAGTTCCGCGACCATGTCGGCGCCGGACACGAAGACGAACCGGTGACCGAGCGCGTTGCGCTCGAAAATCGGTCCCAGCTGGCGTCCGAGCCGCATCGAGTCCTGGACCGGGGTATGAAGCGAGACCCCGAGGACATCGCCGAGCAGGGGCAGACGGCGCGGCGGATGGGGAATGGCCGTGGTGGCGGTGTTCGTGCTCTCTACGACGTGCATCGTGCCCCCCGCGGTCGCCGTCCGATGTCTGATACCGAAAGTACGCGGTACCCGTCCCGTGGAACAGCCTTTCGCGCCGACCGACACGGGGTTACCGTTCGAGGCATGTGCCGAAACATCACCGAGCTGCGCGGGCTCGAACCGGCAGCCACACCCGAGGAGATCGAGGCCGCGGCCCGACAGTACGTCCGCAAGGTCAGCGGTATCCAGAAGCTGTCCGACGCCAACCGCGACGCCTTCGAGAGGGCCGTCGAGGAGGTGACCGCGACGACGATGGAGCTGCTCGCCGCCCTGCCGCCGCGACGGCAACCACCCAAGACCGTCCCGCCGCTGCGGCGGCCCGAGGTGCGGGAGCGGATCGCCGCACGGGGCGCCGCCGCGCGTTCCTGACGGGTTTCGACGGGCACCGCTGGCGTCGCCGAGGGGGCCGGTCGATTCGGTCGGCGCGCCCGGGTACTATTTCGTTTCGCAATTGTCCGGCCTAGGGGATTTCGGTCGGCGGGGGAAGATCATCGAGATAGGGGCGGCATCGTTGCCGAGGGGGGTGCCGGGCGTTCGCGTGCCCGGGCGGGGGCGCTTCGACTGCCCGCCGCGTCCACATCCTCCTCTTCACGAACCAGCCGTACTTCTCTTCCCTTGTCGTGCCGCTGCCTTCGGGCCGGGTCGATCGTGACTTCGTTTCCGGACACCAAGGGGGATTTCGTAGATGGGTAAGCACCACAAGTCGCGCGTGGGGACGGTTGCGCGCGTTGCGATCGTTCCGTCCGCTGCCGCCGCCGTTCTCGTGGCCGCGTCGGGCGCGGCGCAGGCGGCACCGAACGAGCTGCCCTCGCAGGGTGGTGTCACCTCCGCTCCCTCGACGCAGGGCGGCGTGACGTCGGCGCCGTCCACGCAGGGTGGCGTCACCTCGGGTCCCGAGCAGCCCGAGCCGGTGTACTGGGTGGAGCCGCCGGCCCAGTACCAGAACATCGAGTACCAGCCACTCGAGAACTACGACTACGACACCAACACCTACGACGCGCCCGACGACTACTACGTCGCGCCGCTCCAGGTCCAGGACCTGCACCTGCCGACCTACGTCGAGCCCACCGCGCCGATCATCGCGCCGCGAGAGACGCTGCGTATCGGCGATTATCATCTTGCGCAGCCGAACTGGGTGACCGACGAGGATCTCGCGCGTACCAACAACACTTCCGCCGTCATCGAGGCCGAGGTATCGACATTCTGGCGGTCGATCGGCATCGAGACCACTCGCGCGAATCGTCTTGCCGCGGCACAGCTCGGTCTCGGTGCCGCTGGAGCAGTCAGTGGTGCTGCACTGGGTGCCATTCCGGGTGCGCTGCTGGGTGGCACCATCGGAGGTGTCCAGGGCGCTGCCATCGGCGGAGTCATCCCGCTACCGATCCCGGTCCTGCCCGAGGTCACGACGGGTGTTGCAGGCACCGCGGCGGGCGCCGCGATCGGCGGTGCAATCACTGCAGTTCCCGGTGCAGTAATCGGTGGGGCCCTGGGCGTCGCCAGCGGTACTGCGTTCGGAGCCGGTGACCTGGGTGAGCCCATCGAGGTCACGGTGCCCGACATCGACAAGCCGGCCATTGCGGCTTGGACGGAGGAGACCCTCGCGCAGTGGGAGACGAACCCCGCCGGTGGCGCCGCGGCGGCGGCGGTGCGTAACACGGTCGCTGCGGCGCCCGGAATCGACCGTCAGGCACGCGATTTCGTCGCCTCCCAGCCCGGCGGTGACCAGGCGCTCGATCAGGTGGATGCACGCCTGGCGACGTTCTTCGCCGATTCGACGCCCGGAGTCGCGTCGAACATGATCAGCGACGCCGTCGGAGACGGCATCCAGGTTTGAGACAGGGGTGGGGCGGGCTCGGACGCGGGCCCGCCCCACCAGCAGGAGGACACATGGCGACGGACAACCGGACCGAGCACCCGCTGTTCCCGGACGTGACCGAGCACTACGAACGGGAAACGGCTACAGCGGAATCCGCGCCGCAGCAATCTTCGCCCGTGCAGGTGGTCGAACCGGCCCCCGTTCCGACCGCCGAACCGGCGGTCGATCAGGCCCGGGTTCCGGTCCCCGAACCGGCCCGAGAAGCGTCACCGGGTGAGCTGCCGGCCGATGCCGTGCATCCCCATCCTGATGCCTCCCCGGAGCCGGATCCGGGGGCAGGCCTGCCTGCCGAATTCGACCAGATGCCTACCTGGTTGGTGTCACCGGAATCGCCGACTGCCGAGCCGAAGAAACGCAAGAAGCGCGACAAACGAGACAAACGCGAGAAGGCCGAGAAGCCCGAGAACGTCGAGCCGCTCGAGAAGGCTGAGCCGCTCGATAAGGCCGAGAAGGTCGAGCAGATCGAGCAGGCCGAGACGAAGGCGTCCGAGTCCGGCGGCCGGAAACCGCTGCTGATCGGTGGCGTCGCGGTCGCACTCGTCGCGATCGCGTCGGCCGCAACTGTGGTCGTCCTCCAGGGCGGCGACACGGCTACCGAGGGCACACCGAAACCAGTTGCCGCGGCGACGACGTCGGTAACGTCCTCGACGTCGACAAGTCCGGAGGCGGCCGCTCCAGCCCCTGTCTGGTGTGCGGAATCGACAGCCGACGGCCGCAGCGTCGGCCGCGGCCCAGGCAGTACATCCGACGGACCCGGCGTCATCCGCGCCTTCGACCACGCCTACTACGTCGAACGTGACGGCGCACGGGTCGCCTCGCTCATGGTCGCGCCCAACGCCGTCCCGGAGATCCAGAAGTTCATCGACGGTGTCTCCCTCGGCACCGAGCACTGCGTCACCATCGCCTCCACCCCGGATCCGAACGTCTACAACGTCGACCTCCTACTGCGCTCGCCGGGTGCCTCGGACGGCGTGATCCGCCAACGGATCACCGTTGCCCCCTCACCCGAGGGTTTCAAGATTGCGAAGGTGGAGGACATTAAATGAGCAACGTGGTCTCGCTCCGACGTGTGCCGAACATGCCGGAGCCCGAACGGGTGTCCGCAGTGGTCGTCGCGGGTTCGGGCGGCGCGGCCACCACGACGACCGCGTACGGCCTCGCGACCGCGCTGCGATTGGGTACCGGCAACGAGGTCTCGGCGGTCGATGCGACCAGCGACGGCGGAAACCTGCTCTCCCGAACGGGCTTCGAGATGGTGGACCCCGCGCGGTCGATCCGGCAGTTCGAGTCGCGCATGGCGTTGACGTCGGCCGGCGTCGTCGTGGTCGGCGGCAGCGACGGTCAGCCCAGCGACCCGGCGATCGTCGACGAACTCCTCGCGGCCCGTCACAGTGCCCGCATCCACGACGTCGGCACGGCACTGCGGTCGCCGCGGCTGGCGCCGCTGATCAGGTCCGGCGCTGCGGTGGTGATGGTGGCACCCGCCCGATCCGAGCCGCTCAGCCGTATGCGCGACGCGCTCACCTGGATCATGTCGACGTACGGCGCGCAGACACTCGGTGACGCGATCATCGTCGTCTCCCACCAATTGCCCGACGCCCCGGTCGATCTGGGGCCGATCCGGGATGCGCTGGCACCCCGCGTCGCCGGGTTCGTCGAAGTTCCGTTCGACTCGGCGCTCGCGCAGCCCGGTGTACTCGACCACCGCAGGCTGGCGCCCGCGACCCTCGATTCCTGGGCCGGCGCCCTCGACGTCCTCGGCGGGCTCCTGTCGCGTTCGGAGCAGGGAGCGAAGTCCGGCAGCGAACTCGCCTAGTCGGCGAGTTCGCGCGGTTCGTCAGAAAGTCGCGAGAGATCGTGGAGGCGTAGACTTTCCCCGGAGACAGAGTCGCCGGCAGGCGACAGTTCGGCGGTCCGACATGACGGTCAAGGCGGGCAACCTGCCGTTCGAACTGACCAGTTTCGTCGGTCGGCGGTCAGAGGTTATAGAGGCGCGGCGCCTCGTCTCGGAATCACGCCTGGTGACGTTCACCGGTCTCGGGGGTGTGGGAAAGACACGACTTGCGCTCCGCGTCGCGGAGGACGTGCGCAGGGGCTTCGACGGTGGGGCATGGCTCGTCGAACTGGGCGAACTGCAGGATCCAGCGCTCCTCGAACAGACTGTGATCAGTGCCCTCGGTATCCAGGACCGGTCGACCCGTGCACTGCGTGCCGTCCTGGTCGACCACCTGGGCGACGGTCGAGTCCTGTTGGTGCTGGACAACTGTGAGCATCTCGTGGCGCCCGTCGCGGACCTGACGGCGGAGTTGCTCCGGCACTGTCCGGGACTGAGCGTCCTGGCGACGAGTCGAGAACCGCTCGGCGTGCCCGGCGAGATCGTGATGCGGGTCCCGCCGATGGAGGTGCCCGGCGAATCCGGATCCCCGTCGTCTCCGGCCGAGTCATCGCACAGCGACGCGGTTGCGCTGTTCGAACAGCGCGCGCAGTCCGCGCTGCCGGACTTTCGGATCACCGAGGAGAACCGCGCCGCTGTCGAACGGATCTGCCGACAGCTGGAGGGCCTACCCCTGCCGATCGAACTGGCTGCCGCGCGGCTGCGCGCGATGTCGGTCGACGAGATCCTGAGCCGACTGGACGATCGCTTCCAACTGCTGACCCGCGGCAGCCGGAATGCGCCGAACCGGCAGCAGGCGCTCAAATTGAGCATCGACTGGGGCTACGACCTGTGCACTCCGCAGGAACAGTGGCTGTGGGCGCACCTCACCGTTTTCGCAGGCAGCTTCGATCTGGAGGCGATCGAGGGCATTCTCTCCGGCGAAGCGGTGTTCGGCGAACTGATCGACCTCGTGACGTCGCTGGTCGACAAGTCGGTCCTCATTCGCGAGGAGGCCGACGCGACCGTCCGGTTCCGCATGCTCGAGACGCTTCGCGACTACGGTCGCGGACTGCTGCGCGACGAGGAGTGGACGGCGCTGCAGCGTCGGCACCGCGACTGGTACCAGCAGGTGGTGCTCTGGGCGAGAGCCGACTGGATCGGGCCCCGGCAGCTCGAGTGGATGACGCGGCTGGACTGGGAGGCGCCCAACGTGCGGAGCTCGTTGGAGTTCAGCCTCACCGATCCCGATTCGGTCGGGGACGCACTGTGCGTCGCGAGTGCTCTGCACGACTACTGCCTTCCGCGCGGCCAATTCAGTGAGGGACGCTACTGGGTGGAGCGCGCCCTGGCGCGGGTACCGACGACCACCGTGGGCGATCTCGGGGCAGCCGTGATCGAGGCGGCGGTGACGGGCAGTCTGCTGGCGGCGCTCCAGCAGGACATCCCCGCGGCGACAGCCCTGGCCGAGGACGCACGTCGCCGCGCCGACGAGTTGTCCGACGAGGGTGCGGCGGCGTTGGCGACCTACGCGGTCGGATTCGTCGCCGTGGCCGGCGATGACCTTCCTCGCGGCGCGGAGCACCTGGAGCGGGCGATCCGGACGTTCCGGGCCGACGACGATATCGTCCGACTGGTTCCCGCGCTGTACTGGTTCGCGTTCGTGATCGACGCTCTGGGAGACGCGGACCGAGCCGCGCGCGTCTACGAGGAAGAACTTGCACTCACCGAGTCGCACGGCGAGATCATGTGGCGTGCAATGACGATGTCGGACTACGGTTCCGCGCTGTGGCGGTGGGGGAACCGTTCCCGAGGGACCGCAATGCTCGAGGATTCCCTCGGACTGCTGCGCCGACTAGGCAATCTCTTCGGCTGCGCGTGGTGCTTCGAGGAGCTGGCTTGGACGGCGGTGGAACGGGACCCCGAACTCGCGGCCGTCCTGATGGGTGCGGCCGACGCCCAGTTCACGGCCACGGGAAGCCCCATGGCGACGTTCGGCAGTCTGGTCACCTATCACGACGCGTGCATGGCGGCAGCACGTAACGCACTCGGGGACAGGGCAATCGAGAAGGCGCTTGCTCGGGGGAGGGCGCTGAGCCTGGACGCCGCGATCGCCCGCGCACTCGAGGAGCAGCCGCTCGACGAATCGCCGGCACCCACGGCGGCTCCCGTCTCGCTCACCCGGCGGGAGCAGCAGGTGGCCGACCTCGTCGCACAGGGCATGACGAACAAGGCGATCGCCGATCGACTCGTGATCTCGCAACGGACCGTCGAGGGGCACGTCGAGCGCATCCGCGAGAAGCTCGGCTTCACCTCGCGCACCCAGATCGCCACCTGGGTCGTCCAGCGGGACCCGGACTCCTGAGACTCGTCCGACCCTCGACGAGCGAAGGGACCCTCCACTGAACTGCTCCCCGGAAGTTGGACTGAGAAATTCGGTTCCGATGTCCGGGGAGCAGTTTTATGCGTGCACGAAGTTCACTGTCCGAGGATCAGCGGGTGGTGGCTGTAGCGTTGTTCGAGGTCGGTGTGGGTGACCGCACGGTCGCGACGAGGTTGGGCGTGGGTCGGCCAGCCGTCAGACGGTTGTATGACCGGTGGCGGGTTCGCGGAAGAGGAGTTCTGGTGGCCAAACCTCGGGACAGACGGTCGTTCTCGTTCGAGTTGAAACTCGACGTAGTGCGCCGCGCTATCGCCGGCGAGGCGAAGGTCGACCTCGCCCGCGAGTTCGACCTGTCCTCGCCGAAACTGATCGAGACGTGGGTGCGCAAGTACCGCAACGAGGGCGAGGACGGGCTGCGCCCGAAGCGGGCCGGGCGTCCCCCGAAACCCGCCGATCCCGGGCCGGACGAGGTCAGTGAGCTCGAGCAGCTGCGCCGCGAGAACGAGGTGCTGCGGGCGCAGGTCGCCTACCTGGGAAAATTACGGGCCTTGAGGGCGCAACAACGACGGTGAAGGTCGCTGCCGTCGTCTCCCTCAAGGCCGAACACCGCATCGATGTGCTGCTCGAGGCCACCGGGGTGGCCCGGTCGACGTTCTTCTATCACCAGGCGCGTCTGCGGGCACCGGACCCGAACGCCGAGTTGAAGGCCGCGATCACCGAGGCGTTCGTGCGCAGCCGCGGCCGCTACGGGCACCGTCGCATCCACCACGCACTGACCCGTGCCGGCTGGCGGGTGGCGAAGAAGACGGTGCTGACGCTGATGCGCACGCTCGGGCTGGCCTGCCGGGTCCGACGCAAGCGCAAGTACGTCGCCTATCAGGGCCAGGTCGGCACGATCGCGGCGAACCTGCTCGACCGCGACTTCACCGCCGACGCCCCGAACCGCAAGTGGGTCACCGACGTGACCGAGTTCCGCATCGGCGACGACAAGCTGTATCTGTCACCGGTCATGGACCTGTTCGACCGGCAGATCGTCGCCCACTCGATCGGCCCGTCACCGACGCTGCAACTGACCAACAGTTCGCTGCAAGCCGCGCTCGCGACCCTCGACGACGGGCAGGCCCCGCTCGTGCACTCGGATCAGGGATTCCAGTACCAGCACTCGTCCTGGCGACGGCTGCTCGCTGAAGCCGCTGCGACCCAATCGATGTCGCGCAAGGCCAACTGCTACGACAACGCCGTGATGGAGAACTTCTTCGGCCACCTCAAAGCCGAGCTCTTCGACCACACCCGATACCCCGACACCGAGGCGCTGACCACCGCGATCGACGACTACATCGACTGGTACAACACCGAACGGATCTCCACAAAACTCGAGGGCCTGAGCCCGGTGCAATACCGGACCCAGGCCCTCGCGGCTTAGGCTCCCACTTAGCCAGTCCAACAATCGGGGACCAGTTCACACGCGCTGGTGGCGCATGAAGGGTCCCTTCAGACGAAAACCCGGACCGATCAGGCCTTGAGGTCTCCAAGAGCATCGATGCGCGCCGTGGCGTCGGCCATGATGCGGTCGATCAGTTCCTTGCAGCTCGGCAGGTCGTCGATCATGCCGACCACCTGACCGGACGCGAGCACGCCGGCCTCCGTGTTGCCCTCGACCAGACCGGCCTTGAGCAGCATCGGGGTGTTGGCGGCCATGATGATCTGCTGCCACGTGCGGTCGCCCGCCTTCTTCATGGCGAGCCCGTCCTTGGCGAGGGTGGACCACTTCATGCCCGTCATCGCCTTGAACTTCATGGCGTTCTTGGTGGCCGCGACGAGCCCCTTTGCGTAGCTGGACTTCTCGAGTGCGTTCACCAGGTCGGTGTTGAGCACGCGGTGCGGCATGCCGTCGACCTTCACGGACACCGTGGTGTCCGTCAGGCTGCGCTTGAGGTACTCCTGCTTGACCGAGTCGGGCACCGCCGAATCGCTCGTGAGCAGGAAGCGGGTGCCCATCGCGACACCCGCGGCGCCGTACGACAGCGCTGCTGCCAGGCCGCGACCGTCGAAGAAGCCGCCGCCGGCGACGACCGGGATGTCCACGGCGTCGAGCACGGACGGCAGCAGCAGCGTCGTCGCGACACCGCCGGTGTGGCCACCGCCCTCACCGCCCTGCACGACCACCGCGTCGGCGCCCCACGAGGCCACCTTCACGGCGTGCTTGGCGGCGCCGATCGACGGGATCACGACGATCCCGTTGTCCTTGAGCTTGGCGATCAGGTCCTTCTTGGGCGCCAACGCGAACGAGGCAACCTTGACGCCCTCGCGGATCAGCAGGTCGCAGCGCTTGGCCGCGTCCGACGCGTCGGCACGCATGTTGACACCGAACGGCTTGTCGGTGAGCTGCTTGGTCTTCTTGATCGCAGCCTCGAGCTCCTCGTACGTCATCGTCGCCGAGGCGAGGATGCCGAGACCGCCCGCGTTCGCGGTGGCCGCGGTCAGGCGCGGGCCGGAGACCCAGCCCATGCCCGTCTGCACGATGGGATGCTCGACGCCCACCAGCTCGGTGAACGGCGTCTTCAGCACCTGGCTCACAGCGAGACCTCGCGGTCACGCAGGCTCTTCGGATCCAGGACCTCGCGGATGATGCGCAGTTCCTCGGCGGTGGGCTCGCGGGTGATCCCGACCGAATCCAGGCCCTCCACCTCGAACGAGGTGTTGGACGCGACGTCCTCGGCGGTGACGCCCGGGTGCAGCGACAGCGCGCGGAACGCGTGGTTCTCGCCACCGAAGTCGAAGACACCGAGGTTGGTGACGACACGATGCAGGTGCAGGTACTTGTACGCGGGGTTGTCCGGGTCGACCTTGTCGTAGCCGACACCCGAGACGACGTCGACCTTGTCGACGAAGACGCGCGCGGAGTGCTTGCCGACCCAGTAGCTGGTGGCGTGGTTGATCGTGTTGCCCGGGGCGCCGCGAACACCGAACATCTGACGGGTCGGCTGCTGCAGCGGGCCGAACGCCGACAGGTTCTGGTTGCCGTAGCGGTCGATCTGGTTGGCGCCCATGACGACGTGGCGGCGGCCGCCGGCGACGACGTCGAACACCTTGCGGAACGGCATCCAGCCCTCGATGGCGCCCTTCTTGCCGACCGCGGGGGTGTCCGCGAAGATCAGCGCCTCACCGTCGGTGATGAGCAGATCCGGCTCGGAGGTCAGACGCGCGAGGCGGGCGCCGATGAGCGGCAGCGTCGCCATCGGGCTGGCCATGATCTCGCCTGCGCCGGCGAAGATCTCGGCGCACGCGATCGCGCAGTACTCCGCCCGAGTGACCGTGCGAGTGTCGGTGTTTTCCGTGGAGGTCATGCCTGCTCCTCTGCGAACTTCTTGACGGCGGCCTGGTAGTCGTCCTCGGATCCGGACAGGAACCGGTCGACGAACGCCTGCCACGTCTCGGGGGTCTTGGCGGCGTCGGCGTAGTGACGCTGGAACTTCTCGTCGCGGCCGTAGCTCTCGCCGGCGAGGGTGAAGTGCGCGCCGCCCGGTGCCTCGACGACACCGTCGACCATCATGCGGTTGAGGATCAGCTGCTGCAGCGGAACCTCCTTGACGAGCTGCTCGGTCTCGACGACCTTCTCGACGGAGACGTAGCGCTTCTCGGCGGCCATGCAGTACAGGTCGTCGAAGTAGGGGTCGACGCCCTGGTAGCCGGCGTTGCCGTGCGCGTCACCGATGTTCAGGTGCACGAACGAGGCGTCCAGGTTCAGTGCCGGCATCGCGATGAGCGTCTCGGTCTTGCCGGACTCGTCCGCGTACGGCGAGGTGACCGTCTTCAGCTCGTCGCCCCAGAAGTTCAGGACGTCCGAGCCGAGACCGGCGCGGATCGGCAGGAACGGCAAGCGCGCCGCGGCGGCCTCGAGGCCGCACTTGACCATGCCCTCGTCCATTTCCCGAGATTCGATGCTGCCCTCGAGTCGACGCTTGGCGAACCACGGGTCGTAGAACGGGGCCGAGTCCAGGGACACGAAGCCGTAGTAGGCCTTCTTGACCTTGCCTGCCGAGCACAGCAGGCCCAGGTCCGGTCCGCCGTAGGTGACGACGGTCAGGTCCGTGATGTCCGAACGCAGGATTGCGCGGACGAAAGCCATCGGCTTGCGACGCGAACCCCAGCCGCCCAGGCCGATGGTCATTCCACTGCGCAGTTCGCCGACGACCTCGTCGAGCGACATCCTCTTGTCACGCATGTTGTTCACTCCCTACTTGTTCGCACGCGGCTTGCCGGTGGCGACGAACTCGTCGCGGTGCTCGTCGGCGATGCCGGCGAGGTTGAGCTCGAACGTGAAGCCCTGCTCGATCCGGTAGCTCGTGTGCACGTCCACCACGTCGATGCGGTTGATGGCTTCCTTGGCACGCCGGATGACCCGGGTGTCCTTGGCCGCGATCTCGCCGGCGATCGTGCGGGCGCACTCGTCGAGCTCGGCGCGCGGGACCACGTCGTACACGGAACCGAAGTGCTTGAGCGTCTGGGCGTCGACGTTCTTGGCCGTGTAGTACAGCGTGCGCATCATGTGCTGCGGAACCAGGCGGGCGAGGTGCGTGGCCGCACCGAGTGCGCCGCGGTCCACCTCGGGCAGGCCGAAGACGGCGTCGTCGGACGCGACGATGACGTCCGCGTTGCCGACCAGGCCGATGCCGCCGCCGACGCAGAAGCCGTTGACGGCGACCACGACGGGAACCTCGCAGTCGTAGACCGCGGAGAAGGCCGCTGCGCAGCCGCGGTTGGCGTCGATCAGGGCGCCGTGACCCTCGGTGGCCTGCATCTCCTTGATGTCGACGCCCGCGTTGAAGCCGCGTCCCTCGGCTCGCAGGATCACCACGTGGGTCTCGGGATCCTTGCCCGCCGCGACGATGGCGTCGGCCAACTCGAACCAGCCCTTGGAGGGGATGGCGTTCACCGGCGGGTAGTCGACGGTGACCGTGGTGATCCCGGCACCGTCCGAGGTCGAAGTGATGCCCATGGCATGTTCCTTACGTCTGTTGACCGAACCAAGCGATTGCTTGGTAAGTTATCACAGACGGGTGCGAATGGCCCGTGCCGCTTCAGGGAGGAACAACGTGGATCTCGGTCTCGAAGGCAAGGTCGTGCTGGTGACCGGTGGAGTGCGCGGAATCGGAGCCGGGATCAGCCGGTCGTTCCTGCGTGCGGGAGCAACGGTGGTCACGTGCGCACGGCGCCCGAGGGAAGACACCGCCGAGCCCATCGAGGTCGACGGTCGCGGTGTCGACTTCATCGCGTGCGACGTCCGGGACGCCGAGCAGGTGCAGTCGATGATCGATCAGATCGTCGCGAAGTACGGCCGGCTCGACACCGTGGTCAACAACGCCGGCGGTGCGCCGTTCGCGATGGCCGCCGACGCCAGTCCCAAGTTCCACTCCAAGATCGTCGAGCTGAATCTGCTCGCGCCCCTGCTGATCTCGCAGATCGCCAACGAGGTGATGCAGAAGCAGGAGGACGGTGGATCGATCGTCATGATCTCCAGCGTCAGCGGCAGTCGCCCCTCGCCCGGCACCGCGGCCTACGGCGCGGCCAAGGCCGGCATCGACTCGCTGGCGTCGAGCCTGTCCGTCGAGTGGGCGCCCAAGGTGCGGGTCAACTCGATCATCGTCGGCCTGGTGCAGACCGAGCTGAGCCACCTGCACTACGGCGACGACGCCGGTATCGAGGCCGTCGGCGCCACCGTCCCGCTGGGTCGGATGGCACGCCCCGAGGACATCGGCAACTGTGCGACATTCCTGGCATCCCCGTTGGCGGCCTACGTCAGCGGTTCCACCCTTACCGTCCACGGCGGCGGCGAGCGCCCGGCCTTCCTGGCCGCGGCTACTACAGAGGAGAACAAGTGAGCGGATTGCTTGACGGCCGAGTCGTCATCATCACCGGCGCCGGCCGTGGAATCGGTCGTGCGCACGCCCTGGCCTTCGCGGCCGAGGGTGCCAAGGTTGTCGTCAACGACATCGGTGTCGGCGGCGATGGCTCCACCACCGGCGAGACCCCGGCCGAGCAGGTCGTCGCCGAGATCAAGGCCGCCGGCGGCGAGGCCGTCACCAACGGTGACGACGTCGCGTCGTGGGAGGGCGCCCAGAACCTCATCCAGACCGCCATCGACACCTTCGGCGGGCTGGACATCCTGGTCAACAACGCGGGCTTCCTGCGTGACCGCATGCTCGTCGGCATGAGCGAGGAAGAGTGGGACGCGGTCATCCGCGTGCACCTCAAGGGCCACTTCGCCCCGCTGCGTCACGCCGCCGCGTACTGGCGTGCCGAGTCCAAGGCCGGACGCCCGGTCGACGCCCGCATCATCAACACCAGCTCGGGCGCGGGGCTGCAGGGCTCCATCGGCCAGGGCAACTACGCCGCAGCCAAGGCCGGCATCGCCGAGATGACCATCCAGGCTGCCGCGGAGCTGAAGAACTACGGTGTCTCGGTCAACGCGATCGCGCCCGCTGCCCGCACCCGTATGACCGTCGGTGCCGGCGGCGCGATGGCCGAGGCGATGGCCGCTCCGGAGGAGGGCTTCGACGCAATGGCGCCGGAGAACATCTCCCCGCTGGTCGTGTGGCTGGGCTCCGCCGAGTCGAAGAACGTCACCGGCCGCGTGTTCGAGGTCGAGGGTGGCAAGATCACCGTGGCCGAGGGTTGGCGCCACGGCCCCACCCAGGACAAGGGCGAGCGCTGGGATCCGAAGGAGCTGGGCCCGGTCGTCGCCGACCTGCTCGAGAAGGCCGAGACCCCCACCCCGGTCTACGGCGCGTAAGTCACGACAGCGAGAACGCCCGTGCGCACGATGCGCACGGGCGTTCTTCGTCCGGGGTCGTTCTATGCGGGCGTGCGGACGATCAGCGTCGTGCCGGGGAAGTAGGCGGCCAGCTCGCTGCGGGCCTGCTTGAGGGCGGCGGTGCCGTACCCCTGCTTACGGGAGTCCGGCGCCACCCAGATCGCGACGTCCACCTCGTTCCCGGTCAGTTCGCCGAATACCAGTCCGACGCTCTTCGGCTCGTCTCCGGTGGTGCACTCGGCGACGAACCACGCCGCGGACTCGTCGTCGATGCGCTTCAGACCGCTCCGGCGCTCCTGCTCGACGCGGTCCGGGCTCCACGGGTTGCCGGAGTCGTCGAGGCGCTCGGTGGAGCGCTTGCGGAACAATTCGGTGTCGGCGTCCGAATCCGTGAACGGGCGCAGGCGAACTCCCGCTCCCGTGCTGTACGGACGCTGCTCGGGCAGCCACTGGAGGGTCGCGTCGAGATCCTCGAGTTCGGTGCGAATCCGGTCGCGCTCCTTGACCGTGATCCGGTCGAATCGCAGGTTGAGTACCGCGTCGGCGCAGAACTCGGTGGTGTCGAGGAGTTCCCGCACCGCGGCCACGGCCGCCTCACGGTCCTTGCTCTCGACGATGGCGTCCAGGACCTCGTGGCGACGGTCGAGCGCCTTCAGCAGGGCCGAGGCGATCTCGCGCCGGTCGATCACCTGGTCGTGGTTCTTCACGGTCATGTCGCGACGTTCCTCCTCGAGAACCGGGGTGCCCGGCGTCGATGTGCCGGGCGTCGCCCACCATTATTCCCGCCCGAGGACCCGCGGGGGAGTGCCGCGCGCTATTCGCAGATGACGACGGGAATCTGCCGCTCGGTCCACGCCTGGTAGTTGTCGAAGTCCGCGTAGAGGTCCACCAGGCGCGGCCACAGCGCGGCACGCTCCTCGTCCGACGCGACCCGGGCCTGCATGGTCCGGACGGTCGACCGGATCTGGACGGTCACCTCGGGATTGGCTCGAATATTCAGGTACCACATCGGATTCTTCGGCAGACCGCCCTGGGACGCGACCAGCACGACGCGGTCGCCGTCCTCGAGGAACAACAGCGGGCTGGTCCGGGGCTGTCCGCTCTTGCGCCCCGTGGTGGTGAGCAGGCAGACGGGGATACCCCACGGGAAGGCGCTGCCCACCCGCCACTTGCCGCCGAGTCGCCCGCCGGTGGCCCGATACAGCCGCACGTTGATCCGCGACATCCACTTGATGATGTCGGCGGTGTACTTCGAGTCGAGCCCCGACGGGCGCACGGTGGTCATCGCGGAACTAGATCCGCTCGATGATGGTGCCGGTGGCGAGTGCGCCGCCCGCGCACATCGTGATCAGTGCGGTCGAGGCGTCGCGACGCTCGAGCTCGTGCAGCGCGGTCGTGATGAGGCGAGAACCGGTGCTGCCCACGGGATGTCCGAGCGCGAGGGCGCCGCCGTTGACGTTGACCTTGTCCATGTCGGGGCCGTGAACCTGCGCCCACGACAGCACGACGGACGCGAACGCCTCGTTGATCTCGAACAGGTCCAGGTCGCCGATCTTCATGCCGGCCTTCTCGAGCACCCGCGACGTGGCCTGCACCGGGCCGTCGAGGTGGAACTCGGGCTCGGCGCCGACGAGCGCCTGGCTGACGATGCGGGCACGCGGCTTCAGGCCCAGCGCGCGGGCACGGTCCTCGTCCATGAGCATGACGGCGGCGGCGCCGTCGGAGATCTGCGACGACGTGCCGGCGGTGTGCGTGCCGCCCTCGATGACCGGCTTGAGCTTGGCGAGCGCCTCCGCAGTGGTGTCGCGCAGGCCCTGGTCGCGGCTGACGACGTTCATCTCCGACGTCGGCTGCTTGTCCTCGCCGATGACCGGCGCGGTGACCGGGACGATCTCGCGGTCGAAGCGGCCCTCCGCCCACGCCTGCTTCGCGCGCGCCTGCGACTGCACGCCGAGCACCTCGAGATCCTCGCGAGTGAGGCCGCGGCGCTTGGCGATCCGCTCGGCCGCGTTGAACTGGTCGGGCATGTCGATGTCCCACGACGCCGGACGGCGCGGGCCGGCCTCGGTGCCGACGTTCGCCCCGAGCGGCACCATGCTCATGTCCTCGACACCGCACGCGATGCCGATGTCGATCGCGCCGGTCGCGATGAGTCCGGCGATGAGGTGGTTGGCCTGCTGGGCGGAGCCGCACTGGCAGTCGATGGTGGTGGCGCCGACCTGCCACGGCAGCCCGGCGGCGAGCCACGCGGTGCGGGTGACGTTGTTGGACTGCGCGCCGGCCTGCGTGACACACCCGCCGATGACCTGCTCGACCAGTGCCGGATCGATTCCGGCGCGGTCTACGATCCCCTTCTGTACGGCACCGAGAATCTCGGCCGCGTGCAGGCCGGACAGCCAGCCACCGCGCTTTCCGATCGGGGTGCGAACTGCCTCGACGATTACTGGTGTGCCCACGGTGGGATCCTTTCACTCACTTCTACGAAAAATAGAACAGGTTCTCCCCGTCAGGCAAGGCGTGGGAGGGTTGATTTTTGCCTAATCTTTCCCTGATCGACGCTCTGTGATTCAATGCATGTAGAACGTGTTCCACATCACTTCGCGCCTGGTCGCGAGGGCAGGAGACAGCAGTGGCACAGCCCAACATTCCCGCAGGGTTCGACTTTACGGACCCCGACATCTACGCGCACCGACTCCCGGTCGAAGAGCTTGCCGAGGTTCGCAAGACGCAGCCGGTGTACTGGGTCGAGCAGCCCGACGGCGTCGGCGGGTTCAACGACGGTGGCTACTGGTTGGTCACCCGACACGAGGACATCCGGGACGTCTCGATGCGCAGCGATGTGTTCTCCACCTGGGAGAACACCGCGATCCCGCGCTTCAACGACGACATGGAGCGCGCGCAGATCGAACTCCAGCGGTTCGTCCTGCTGAACAAGGACGCGCCCGAGCACACCAAGCTTCGCAAGCTCGTCGCCCGCGGCTTCACGCCCCGCGCCATCAACGGCCTCAAGGCCGAACTGAAGTCCCGTGCCGAGGCCATCGTCAAGGCCGCCGCTGCGGAGGGTAGCGGCGACTTCGTCACCCAGGTCGCGGCGGAACTTCCGCTGCAGGCCATCGCCGAACTCATCGGTGTGCCGCAGGAAGACCGGGGCAAGGTCTTCGAGTGGTCCAACCAGATGACCTCGTACGACGATCCCGAGTTCGCCGACATCGATCCGGCGGCCGCGTCGATGGAGATCCTCGGCTACGCGTACCAGATGGCGGAGGCGCGCAAGGCGAACCCGGCCAACGACCTCGTCACCACTCTCATCGAGGCGGACGTCGACGGTGACGTGCTCAGCCCGGAGGAGTTCGGCTTCTTCGTGATCGTGCTCGCGGTGGCCGGCAACGAGACCACCCGCAACGCCACCACGCACGGCATGAAGGCCTTCATGGACAACCCCGAGCAGTGGGAACTGTTCAAGAAGGAACGCCCGAAGACCATGGCCGACGAGGTCATCCGCTGGGCCACCCCCGTCGCGTCGTTCCAGCGCACCGCGCTCCAGGACACCGAGATCGGCGGCGTGCAGATCAAGAAGGGCCAGCGCGTCGTGATGAGCTACGTCTCGGCGAACTTCGACGAGGATGTGTTCGAGAACCCGCACACGTTCGACATCACGCGTGACCCCAACCCGCATCTGTCGTTCGGCGGCACCGGCGCCCACTACTGCCTGGGTGCCAACCTCGCTCGCATGGAGATCGAGCTGATCTTCAACGCGATCGCCGACTTCCTCCCGGACATCACCGAGGCCGGCGACACCCGGCGCCTGCGGTCCGGCTGGCTCAACGGCATCAAGGAGTACCAGGTCGACTACAAGACCTCTGGTTGCCCGGTCCAGCACTAGGCTCCGTCGCCTCACAGACGCGGTAGCGTCAGCGAGATCCCTCATCCCTCGCTGGCGCTATCGCTTTGTCCGGGGTCTTCAGACACAGACGACACATACACGGACACAACGAGAGTGGGGCGGTCACCGGAATCCGGTGACCGCCCCACTTTCTGGTTTCGAGACTCAGACCTTCTTCAGCGTCTTCATCGCGCGCTCGACCTCCCAGAAGGCCCGCAGCGACTGTAGCTTGCCCTCGGCATTGACGCGGTAGATGAACACGCCCTCGGCGTCGACCTGGTTGCCGGCGATGACGGTACGGATCGAGCCGATGTTGACGTTCTCGTCGCCGCACACCAGCGAGTCGTTCACGATGAACTCGAGCGAGTCGGTGTTGGCGATCGTCATGTCGTAGAACTTCGAGATCGCCTCGCGCCCGTGGTGGCCCTTGCCCTCGGGATCGAAGCCCGACGGGCCGACCGGGTCCTCGACCCAGCCGTCCTCCGCGAACAGGTCGAGCCACTCCTCCTTGCGCTTTCCGCTTGCGGCGGACTGCGAGGCCTTCGCGGCTATGCGCGCCGGATGATCGGTGTCGGTTGTCGTCATGCTCGGCTCCCTAATGGATGTACTGATCGGCGAATTTGCGCAGCGAGTCCTGTTTGGCCTCGAGCGGGGCGTCGAACCCGAGGCCGTCGAAGATCCACGGGACGACGATGTTGTCGGTGATGCCGGCCTCGGCCATCTGGGCGTAGCCGTCCTTGCCGAACCTGTCGATGCACACCGCCTGGATCTCGAAAGGCTCGTCGGCTCGGCCGTATTCGGCGCGGAGTTCCTTCAGGCGGGCCATCGTGGTGACGAGGTCGTCGAACTTCATCATCGCCGAGGTCCAGCCGTCGCCCACCCGGGCGGCACGCTTGAGCGCGACCTCGGTGTGGCCGCCCACGTAGAACGGCACCGGCTTGCTCGGTGCCGGGCTCATCTGCAGTCGGTCGAAGTCGAAGAACTCGCCGTGGTACTCGACCATGCCGCCGTCGAGGACGAGCTTGATGATCTCGATCATCTCGTCGACGCGGGCGCCACGCTTCTTGTAGGGAGCGCCGCACCACTCGAACTCCTCAGGTGCCCAGCCGATTCCGACGCCGAACCCAAAGCGGTTGCCGGTCAGATTCGCCACCGAACCCACCTGCCGCGCCAGCAGCAGGGGATTGCGTGAGCCGAGCTTGAGGACGTTGGTGTAAAAGCCGATGGTGCTCGTGACAGCGCCCATTGCGGCCGCCGCGATCAGCGGGTCCACCCACGGTGTCTCGGCATTCCACATGCGCGAGCCGTCGGGGGTGTACGGGTAGTCCGCGGCGGCCGTCTCCATGAAGAACAGGGAGTCGGGCAACGCGATGTTCGCGAAACCACACTCCTCAGCGGTCTGTGCCAGGGCGGTCAACTGGTCCAGCGGGCTCATCGCGATGCCGACTGTGAACTTCATGATGGGAACCTCTTCCTAGTTGGTCGGACGGTCGGCGCCGACCACCCACATCGCGAAGTACTGCGAGCCACCACCGTAGGCGTGGCCGAATGCCTTACGGACGCCGTCGACCTGGTGGCCACCGGCCCGCTCCATGACCTGCATCGCCGACTCGGCGTAGCGGATCATGCCGGACGCGCCGATCGGGTTGGACGAGAGCACGCCGCCCGACGCGTTGACCGGCAACCGCCCACCGATCGCGGTCTCGCCAGCCTCGGTGAACTTCCAGCCCTCGCCCTCGGGCACGAACCCGAGGTTCTCGAGCCACATCGGCTCGAACCACGAGAACGGCACGTAGATCTCGGCCTCGTCGATCTCGGTGAGCGGGTCGGTGATGCCCGCGGCCTTCCACAGTGCGGCCGAGGCATCGCGGCCGGCCTGCGGGTTGGCGACGTTGCGGCCGGCGTACGCGAGCGGCTCCGTCCGCATCGCAGTGGCGTGGATCCACGCGACCTTGCGGCCACCCGAGATGACTTCCTCCGCAGCGGCTTCGTTACCGATGACGATCGCGCAGGCGCCGTCCGACGACGGGCACGTCTCGTCGTAACGAATGGGGTCCCACAGCATCTGGGACGCCTGCACCGACTCGACGGTGATGTCGGGCTGCTTGAGGTGTGCGTACGGGTTCAGCGCGCCGTTGCGGCGGTCCTTGACGGCCACCATCGCGCCGATGTGGTCGGGTGCGCCCGAGCGGCGGATGTACGAGCGCACGTGCGGCGCGAAGAAACCGCCCGCGCCCGCACCCACCGGCATCGTGAACGGCACCGGCGTGGACAGGGCCCACATTGCGTTGGACTCGGACTGCTTCTCCCACGACACCGCGAGCACCCGCTTGTGCACGCCCGCCTGCACCAGGCTGGCCGCGACGTTGCCCGTGGAGGCGCCGACCGATCCTGCGGTATGCACGCGCAGCAGCGGCTTGCCGTTGGCGCCCAGTGCATCCGACATCGCGAGCTCCGGCATCATCGAGCCCTCGAACAGGTCGGGGGCCTTGCCGATGACGATGGCGTCGATGTCGTCCCAGCCGACGTGGGCGTCGGCCATCGCACGGTCGATCGCCTCGCGAACCATGCCGGCCATCGTGACGTCGTGACGCTTGGCGACGTAGTAGGTCTGGCCGGTGCCGAGGACGGCGGCGAGTTGCTTGGCCATATCAGTTGCGTCCTTCCATGACGGCGACCAGGTTCTGCTGCAGCACAGGGCCACTGGTGGCGTGGGCGAGGACGCGCTGTGCGTCGCCGCTCATGATCGAGCGGGCCGCGTGGCCGATGCGCTCGAGGCCGCCGGAGAACATCGGGTTGCCGGTGAGGGGGCCACCCGACGGGTTGATCGTGGTGGCGTCGGTCAGTCCGATCGCCTCGCGCAGGATGATCTCCTGGTGAGTGAACGGTGCGTGAAGTTCGGCGACGTCGATGTTCGACACGTCGCCACCCGTCGCGGCGCGTGCAGCCGACGCCGTCGACGGCGACGTCGTGAGATCGCGCGAACCGATGTTGGGGGAGTCGATCCGGTGTTCGATTCCGGTGATCCACGCCGGGCGCTCGCACAGTTCGCGGGCACGATCGCCACGGGCGAGGATGATCGCGGCCGCGCCGTCGGTGATCGGTGCACAGTCGTGGGCCCGCAGGGGGTCCGCGACGTAGTCGGACGCCAGCAGCGTCTCGATGTCGACGTCACCGGAGATCTGGGCGTCGGGGTTGGACTTCGCTGCGGCGCGGCTGCGCTGGGCGACCGCGGCCATCTCCTCGGCCGTCCACTTCCCGGCGTCGAGACCCAGGCGGGCCTGCAGGCCCGCGACCGAGACCGAGTCCGGCCACAACGGCGACACGAGGTACGGGTCCATCTGCATGGCGAGGATCTGGCGGAGGTTGCCCGCGGACGACTTGCCGAACCCGTACACCAGGGCGGTGTCGACCTCGCCGGTCATGAGCTTGACCCACGCCTCGTACAGCGCCCAGGCCGCGTCCATCTCGACGTGCGACTCGTTGATCGGCGGTACGGCACCGATCGAGTCGATCGCGGAGATGAACGAGAACGAGCGTCCGGCCAGGTAGTCGGAGGACCCGGAGCACCAGAATCCGATGTCGGACTTGGTGATTCCGAGAGTCGAGTACAGCTCCTGGAAACAGGGGACCAGCATCTCGACACCGTTGGTGGTGCCGGTGGTCTCGCGCACATGGGGGGCCTGTGCGAAGCCGACGACTGCAATGTCTGTCATGTTCTCGAGGCTCCTAGAGGTGGTGCTTGTAGCTGTCGTAGTCCGCGTCCGGCTCACCGCTCGGGCGGAAGTGGGAGATGTTCCGAAGCGAGTACTCCCACTCGTCCTTCGGCCGCCACACGGCCTCGACGCGCATGCCCATCCGGACCTCGGACGCGTCGATGTCGAGGATCAGGTGCAGGAACGGGATGTCGGCGCCGTCGAGCAGCACGTAGGCCGCGACGTACGGCGGCTTGATCTGCTGGCCCATGAACGGCACGTTGACGATGCAGAACGTGGTGATGGTGCCCTTGTCGGAGACCTCGACCTGCTCCTTGGTGGGAACACCGTCGGTGGGGTTGGCGCCGCGCGGCGGCACGTAGACCTTGCCGTTCGCGTCGGTGCGTCCACCGATGATCTTGCCCTCCATGAGGCCGAGTAGGTAGTACGTCTCCTCGAACGACGCGGTGTGCGTGTAGTTCAGGTCGATCGGGGTGACGATGCCGGTGACCGGTTCACCCGAGGTCGGCGCCGGAGCGGAATCGCTCTCGCCGGGCTCGAAACACGCGATGTCCTGGATGCGTCCGGTGCGATCGTCCGCCCAGCGGACCCGCACCCGCATCCCGGTGCTCATCGCATCCGGGGAGCCGGCGTCGACGGCATGCAGGATCGAGGTATCCGCGCCGTCGAGCTTGACCAGTGCCCACGCGAACGGGTGCGTCAGCGGCTGGCCCTCGATGGGCTCGGACATCCACGACCAACTGACGACCGTGCCGGTGTCCGAGACGCCCACGAAGTCGGTCATCGGTTCGTGGGTCGCCGGGTCGAACTCCGGTGGGGGAACGTGGATTCGACCGTCGGATCCGCGGGCGCCGATGACCTTTCGGTCACGCAGGCCGGTCACGAATGCGCCGATGGTCGGTCCCAGCGATCGGGTGTAGTCGAATTTCAGATTAAGTGGTGCTCTCAGTGGCTGCTCGGCCACTTGGCTCTTGCTCGCTGTCTTTCCTTGGGTCACAGAATCGAGTAGAACAGGTTCTTATTACTGTGGCAAGCGTCACTGCCGATATGGGAAAACACGGAGGCACGCAATGAAGCTGGGGTTACAACTCGGGTACTGGGGTGCGCAGCCTCCGTTCAATGCGCAGGAGTTGGTGAACGAGGCCGATGCCTCCGGATTCGACGCCGTCTTCTCCGCTGAGTCGTGGGGCAACGACGCCTTCACTCCGCTTGCGTGGTGGGGTTCGAGCACCGAGCGCATCAGGCTGGGCACATCGGTGGCGCAGATGTCCGCGCGGACCCCGACGAACTGCGCGATGCACGCGCTGACGCTCGATCACCTCTCCAGTGGACGCGCGATCCTGGGACTGGGCGTGTCGGGCCCTCAGGTCGTCGAGGGCTGGTACGGGCAGCCGTTCCAGAAGCCGTTGGCCCGCACCCGCGAATACGTCTCGATCGTGCGTCAGGTCCTCGCCCGCGAGGGCGCGGTCCGCAACGACGGACCGCACTACCCGCTGCCGTACAGCGGCCCGGGCTCGATGGGGCTCGGGAAGCCGCTCAAGCCGATCACACACCCGCTGCGCGCGGATCTGCCGATCTGGCTCGGCGCCGAGGGGCCCAAGAACGTTGCACTGACGGCGGAGATCGCGGATGGTTGGCTTGCGATCTACTACACCCCGCGCCTGGCGCCGATGTACAACGAGTGGCTCGACGAGGGCTTCGCGCGTCCCGGCGCACGCCGCAGTCGTGAGGACTTCGAGATCGCCGCGACGTGCCAGGTGGTCGTCACCGACGATCGCCAGGCCGAGATCGACAAGCTCCGCCCGATCACCGCGCTGTACGTCGGTGGCATGGGCGCCGCCGAGATGAACTTCCACGCCCAGGTGTACACCCGGATGGGATACGGCGAGGAGGTCAAGGAGATCCAGCGGCTGTTCCTGTCCGGTCGCAAGGAGGAAGCGGCCGCGATCGTTCCCGACCAGATGGTCACGGACACAATGATCATCGGCAATGTCGACGAGGTCCGCACCCAGGTCAAGGAGTGGGAGGACGCCGGCGTCACGATGCTGCTGGTGACGTGCCGCAGCGTCGAGCACATGCGTCAGCTCGCGGCGGCGGTCGGCACCGCCTGATCCATTCCATTGCACGAACGGCGCGGGCCGTGGTGGCGAAATCCCACCACGGCCCGCGCCGTTCCTGAGCGCCTGTCGGGCGCCCGCCGTAGTACTACCTACTTACCGGTGAACTTGGGGGCGCGCTTCTCGGCGAACGAGCGCGGGCCCTCCTTGGCGTCGTCGCTCTTGAAGACCGCCATGCCGATCTGGGCCTCGAGCGCGAAGGCCTCCTCCTCGTGCATGCCCTCGGTGACGCGGATGGTCTTCAGGATTGCCTGCACCGCGATGGGGCCGTTGGCCGCGATCTGTTCGGCGATCTCGAGCGCCTTGTCGAGCGCCTGGCCGTCGGGAACGACGTGGCCGATCAGGCCGAGCTCCTTGGCCTCGGGCGCGGGCACCGTCCGGCCGGTGAGCAGGATCTCGGCGGCGAGGGTGTAGGGCATCTGGCGGACCAGTCGGACCGCCGAGCCGCCGAGCGGGAACAGGCCCAGGCGCGCCTCGGAGACGCCGAAGCGGGCGCTCTCACCGGCGACACGGATGTCGGTACCCTGCAGGATCTCGGTGCCGCCGGCGATGGCCGGACCCTCGACCGCGGCGATGAGCGGCTTGGTGAGGCGGCGGCCCTTCAGCAGCGCCGGCAGTCGCGTCACGTCCATGCCGCCCGAGAACTTGTCGCCCGGTGCGTTGCGGTTCATCTCCTTGAGATCCATTCCGGCGCAGAACGTGCCACCCGCGCCGGTCAGGATCGCGACCCGGATGTCCGGATCGGAGTCGATCCGGTCCCAGGCCTCGACCATGATCTCCATCATCTCGCCCGACAGTGCGTTGCGCGCCTCGGGGCGGTTCATCGTCACGATCAGGACGTGGCCCCGCTTCTCGACCAGGCAGTGGGGCGATTTCGCCGAAACGTCGGATTTTTCGGTGGTTTCGGTGGACACTTGGAACTCCCGAGATGTGTGTGAGTTGAGTCTCAGATTGGGTCTTGTCAGCGACAGTAACACGTTCTACTTTGTTGACGTGGCCATTAATATCGCAGACCTTGTAGAACACTCGATCGACCTCAACCCGGATCGCATCGCACTCGTGGACGCCGAGCGTGAGGTCACGTTCGCGCAACTGGAGGAGCAGGCCAACCGACTGGCCAACTACCTGCGGGATCAGGGCGTCGAGCCGGGCGACAAGGTGGGTATCTACAGCCGCAACACCATCGAGGCGATCGTGACGATGGTGGCGGTGTTCAAGGCCCGCGCCATCATGGTCAACGTCAACTACCGCTATGTCGAGAACGAGTTGCAATACATCTTCGAAAACTCGGACATGGTCGCGCTCGTCCACGAGCGCCGCTACTCGGACAAGGTCGCGGGCGTCCTCCCGAACACGCCGCTCGTGAAGACGGCGATCGTCGTCGAGGACGGAACCGATCTCGACTACTCCTCGTACGGTGGTGTCGAGTTCGAGCAGGCGCTCTCCCAGGGCTCGCCCGAGCGCAATTTCGGCGAGCGCAGCCCCGACGACATCTTCATCCTCTACACCGGTGGCACCACCGGCATGCCCAAGGGTGTCATGTGGCGCCACGAGGACTGGTGGCGCGTGCTGGGCGGCGGCGTCAACTTCGTCACCGGCGAGTACCTCCAGGACGAGTGGGAGATGGCGAAGCTCGGTGCCTCCAACCCCGCGATGGTCCGCTTCCCGATTCCCCCGATGATCCACGGTGGGTCGCAGTCGGCCGTGTTCCACAGCCTCTTCGGTGGCGGCACGCTCGTGATGCACCCCGAATTCGACGGCCACGCGGTGTGGCAGGTCATCGACCGCCACAAGGTCAACCTCATCTTCATCACCGGCGACGCGATGGCTCGCCCCATGATCGATGCCCTGATCGCCGGAAACCCGGAGACCGGCGAGCCGTACGACCTTTCGTCGTTGTACGTCATCGCCAGCAGCGCGGCACTGTTCTCGCCGGCGCTCAAGGAGCAGTTCCTCGAGCTGCTGCCCAACCGCCTGCTCACCGACTCGATCGGCTCGTCCGAGACAGGGTTCGGCGGCCTGGCCACCATCACCAAGGGCTTCGAGCACACCGGTGGCCCGCGCGTGAAGATCGACGCCGCGACCGTCGTCCTCGACGACGAGGGCAACCCGATCGAGCCCGGATCGGGCAAGGTCGGCATGCTCGCGCGCAGCGGCCACATTCCCCTCGGCTACTACAAGGACGAGGAGAAGACCAAGGCGACGTTCAAGGTCTACAACGGAATTCGCTACTCGATCCCGGGCGACTACGCCTCGGTCGAGGAGGACGGCACCGTCACCATGCTCGGCCGCGGCTCGGTCTCGATCAACAGCGGTGGCGAGAAGATCTACCCCGAGGAGGTCGAGGGCGCCATCAAGCTGCACCCCGACGTGTTCGACGTCCTCGTGGTCGGCGTGCCCGACGAGCGCTGGGGCAACCGTGTCGCGGCTGTCGTGGCGCCGCGTCCCGGCACGCGTCCGAACCTGGCCGACATCGTCGACGCTGCCCGCAAGGAGATCGCCGGCTACAAGGTGCCTCGCAGCCTGTGGCTGGTCGACGAGATCAAGCGTTCGCCGGCAGGCAAGCCCGACTACAAGTGGGCGACTGCGCAGACCCAGTCCCGCGACGCCGACGACCATCTCACCAACGGCAAGGACGCTTGATGCGCACCGATCTCGCCGAGAAGTTCGGTATCGAGTACCCGATCTTCGGGTTCACCCCGTCCGAGCATGTGGCCGCGGCGATCTCGCGGGCCGGCGGACTCGGCGTCCTCGGCTGCGTCCGATTCAACGACCCGGACGAGCTCGAGGCCACCCTCACCTGGATGGACGAGAACACCGACGGCAAGCCGTACGGCGTCGACATCGTGATGCCGGCCAAGGTGCCCACCGAGGGTGCCGCGGTCGATCTCGACAAGCTCATCCCGGCCGAGCATCGCGCGTTCGTCAACCGCACGCTCGACGAACTCGGTGTCCCGCCGCTGTCCGACGACGTCGAGCACGCGACCGGCGTCCTGGGTTGGCTGCACTCGGTGGCCCGCTCGCACGTCGACGTTGCGCTGAACCACCGGATCGCGTTGATCGCCAACGCGCTCGGCTCGCCGCCGAAGGACGTCATCGACCTGGCGCACGAGAAGGGGGTGCCGGTCGCGGCCCTCGCGGGTGCGGTCGAGCACGCGCGCAGCCACGTCGAGAACGGCGTCGACATCGTCATCGCTCAGGGCTACGAGGCCGGTGGGCACACCGGTGAGATCGCCTCGATGGTGCTCGTGCCCGAGATCGTCGACGCGATCGGCGACACCGCCGGCGTCCTCGCGGCCGGCGGGATCGGCAGCGGCCGTCAGATCGCCGCGGCCCTCTCGCTCGGCGCGTCCGGCGTGTGGATGGGCTCATACTGGCTCACCACCAGCGAGTACAAGCTCGGCAGTGCAGCCGACGGTCCGTCGTCGATCCAGCGTGCGCTGCTGCACGCGTCGTCGGCGGACACGGTCCGTTCGCGGATCTACTCCGGCAAGCCGGCACGACTGCTCAAGACCAAGTGGACCGACGCGTGGACCCAGCCGGATGCGCCCGAGCCGCTCCCGATGCCGCTGCAGAACATCCTCGTCAGCGAGGCGCACCAGCGCATCTCCGCTGGCAACGACCCCGAGGTCGTCGCCATGCCGGTCGGTCAGATCGTCGGCCGGATGAACGAGATCCGCCCGGTCGCCGAGATCATGGCCGAGCTGGTGGAAGAATTCGAGTCGACCGTCGCGCGCCTCGACGGCCTGAAGTAGAGCGACCTCGAATCGAGCTCGCGCCCGGAACGGATCGTTCCGGGCGCGAGCTCGATTCGTGTGATCAGGCGTCCGCCGTCTGACGCTCCAGGGTGAGCGCGAGTTCCGGTGTGAGGAGCTGGAACTCGTCCTGACCGCGCTCGCGCACCCAGACCGGGTCGGCGCAATGCCAGCGCTCGGCGCTCAGGGTGCGGGTGACCACCTTGAAGGTCGCGGTCCGCGGGAACTCGCTGCACACGCGCACCAGCGTAGGCCGCTGCTTGGGGCCGAGATCCGGCTGTTGGTCCAGGAAGCGCGCGAACGCGGCGGGGTCGAATCCGGTGACGTCGCCTGTGGGAATCACGGCGGCCATCACCCGGTCACCGACCTCCCGATCCGGCACGGCGTACACGGACACCTGGGCGAACCCGGGATAGCGGACGAGGATGCGCTCGATGGGGGCGGCGCCGAGGTTCTCGCCGTCGACTCGCAGCCACCCGGAGCTGCGACCCGCGAAGTACACGAACCCGTCGACGTCCCGGTACGCCTGGTCGCCGCTCCAGTACATGCCGTCGCGCAGGCGCTCGGCGTCGGCGGTGGGATTCTTGTAGTAGCCGGCGAATGCCCCGGCGCCCGCCACGTTGACCATCTCGCCGGTCGCTTCCTCGGCGTTGACGAGACGTCCCTGCGCATCGAACTCGGCCGGGGGACAGATGGTTCCGGTCTCAGGATTGCGGATCTCGATGTGCGCGGGCAGGAGGCCGAGGGCGCCGGCCGGGGCATCGGGGTGCGCCGAGATGGACACGCCGCCCTCCGTGGACCCGAAGCCGTCGACCACCCGGGTCCCGAAGCGGCGGGCGAACTCCCGGACCACCGGCGCGGAACCCTCGTTGCCGTACATGATCTTCAGGGTGTTGTCGGCGTCGTCGGGGCGTTCCGGTGTGGCCAGGATGAACGACAGCGGCTTGCCGACGTAGTTGGCGTACGTGACCCCGTAGCGGCGCACGTCGGGCAGGAATCCCGAAGCGGAGAACTTGCGCCGGAACGCAATCCCGGTGCGGCCGTGCAGTGCGACGGCCCACGCGGCCATCATCGCGTTGGAGTGGAACATCGGCATCGCCATGTACACGACATCGTCGGATGTGAGGCCGAACCGGTCGGCGAGCATCACACCCGGGTCGGCGATCTTGCGGTGTGTGCAGCGCACGGCCTTGGGGTCGCCGCTGGTACCGGAGGTGAAGATGAGCATCAGCAGGTCGTCGGGCTGCGCCGACGCCGCGATGGCCGGGCTGCCGACGAACGGCGCGAGCATCTCCGTCCAGTCCGGTGAGTCGACGTTGACCACTCGGACACCGTCCAGGTCCAGCCCCTCAAGCAGATGGGCCTGGCTGTCCTCGGTGAAGACGATCTGGCAGTCGGACAGGGTGATGTCGCGCGCGAGCGCTTCGCCGCGGCGGGTGGTGTTCAGGCCGGCGAGAACGGCGCCGGAGAAGGCGGCCGCCCCGACGAGCGACGAGAACTCCGGGACGTTGTCCATCAGGACGCCGAAGTGTCGCGGACGCTCCGGATCGAGCACCGCATTCAAAAGTGCCGCACGGTCGTACATTCCGTGGACGTGATCCGTCCACGGAATGTACGCATCCTCGAAGCGGATTCCGTGCGTGTCGACGTCGCGGAGCTGTTCGAGCAGGTCCGCAACGGTGGGAGTCACTGTCATGCTCCCATCATGACGGGTGTGACGCCCGTCATGTTTGCCCATTTCACTGTATGGGACTTCCTGTGTCCGAGTCGCTTACGCGGGCGTCGCGGCCAGCTCGGCACCGAGACGGCGGAGTTGATCGGTCGCGGAGCCCAGGAGGAACTCCTGGCGCTTCGCGGCGAGGAAGTACCGGTGGACCGGGTGGTCCTCGTCGAGCCCCACGCCGCCGTGGACGTGCACCACGGTGTGCGCCACCCGGTGACCGGCGTCCGCCGCCCAGAACTTCGCGGTCTCGATCTCGCCCTCGATCGGCAGCCCCTCGGCCAGGCGGAAAGCGGCCTGCCACAGCGTCAGTCGAACGCCCTTGACGTCGATGTAGCCGTCGGCGAGACGCTGCGCCACGGCCTGGAAGCTGCCGATCGGGCGGTCGAACTGAACCCGCTCACGGGCGTAGTCGGCCGTCATCTTCAGCGCCTGGTCGAGAACACCGAACTGGAAGGCGCTCGAGCCGACGGCGCCGCGGCCCAGGATCCAGTCGACGATCTCCGTGCCGCGCTCGACCGAACCGAGCACGCGGTCGTCGCCGACACGGACGTCGGTGAACTCGACGATGCCGGTGGATCCGAAGTCCGTCGTCTGCTGGCGGGTCACCGTGACACCGGCGTCGCCGGCCTCGACGAGGAACACCGCGGTGCCGTTGTCGGTGGCAGCCGGGACGAGGAACAGGTCCGCGACCGGCGCCCCGTCGACGACGATCTTGGTGCCGCGCAGGGTCCACCCGTCCGACGTCCGCTCGGCGCGGGTGACGGGCGCAGCCGGGTTGTCGTTGAGCTCCTCGGCGAGCGCGACGGCGAGAACCTTCGAACCGGCGCCGGCCGGTGCCGCCCACTCTGAACGCTGTGTGTCCGAACCGAACTCGGCGATGGCGCCAGCCGCCATGACGATCGACGTCAGGTACGGCACGGGAGCGACGCCGCGCCCCAGCTCGATCAGGATGCTGGCCTGCTCGAGGACGCCGAAGCCGTCCCCGCCGACCGACTCGGGCAGGGCCGCGCTCAGCACGCCGGACGTGGCGAGCGCGTCCCAGAGCTTGCGGTCGAAGCGGTCGTCGGCCGAATCGAGCTCGCGCAGACGCTCGTTCGTGACGATGTCGGAGACGATGCCGCCCGTGAGACCGGCCAGATCGTTCTGGGCCTCGGTGAGAGTGAAGTCCATGTGTCGTCGTCCTTCCTTATCGCTTCGATGCGGGCTGGCCGAGGGCGGTCATCGCGATGATGTCGCGCTGGACCTCGTTGGTGCCGCCGCCGAAGGTGAGGATCAGTGCGGAGCGGTGCATCCGCTCGAGTCGTCCGCGGAGCAGGACGCCGGCCGAGTTCTGGCGGATCGTGGCCGACGGGCCCAGGATCTCCATCAGCAGCCGGTACGCCTCGGTCGCGAACTCGGTACCGAACACCTTGTTGGCCGATGCGGCCTCCGGTCCGGGGGCGTGGTCCTCGGCGGACGCGATCTCCCAGTTCATGAGCTTCAGGTACTCGGTCTTGGCGTGGACGCGGGCCAGATTGATCTGCACCCACTCCTGGTCGATCACCCGCCGGCCGTCCGCCAGCTTGGTGTTCTGCGCCCACTCGCGGACTTCCTGCAGCGCCGTCATGATCGGGCCGGCGGAGGTGAGCGCGACGCGCTCGTGGTTGAGCTGGTTGGTGACGAGTCGCCAGCCGCCGTTCTCCTCGCCCACGAGGGAGCTCTGCGGGACGCGGACGTCCTGGTAGTAGGTGGCGCTGGTGTCGGGGCCGGCCATCGTGTGGACCGGGGTGAACGAGAAGCCCTCGGCCGTAGTGGGCACGATGAGCATGCTGATGCCGCGGTGCTTCTTGGCGTTCGGATCGGTGCGGCACGCGAGCCACACGTAGTCGGCGTACTGGATGAGGCTCGTCCACATCTTCTGGCCGTTGATGACGTAGTCGTCGCCGTCCTTGACCGCGGACGTGCGCAGCGACGCGAGGTCGGTGCCGGCCCCGGGCTCGGAGTAGCCGATCGAGAAGTGCAGCTCGCCCGCCGAGATCTTGGGGAGGAAGAACGCCTTCTGCTCGGGGGTGCCGAAATGCATGATCGTCGGCGCGACCGAATTGATGGTCAGGAAGGGGACCGGAGCGCCCGCGATCGCGGCCTCATCGGTGAAGATGAGCTGCTCCATCGCCGACCGCTCCTGGCCGCCGTACTCCTTGGGCCAGCCCAGCGTCAGCCAGCCGTCCTTGCCCATCTGCTGGACGACCTCGCGGTAGACGTTTCCTTCGCCGTATTCGCCGGTGGTGGCCGCGAGCGCCTCGCGACGTTCCGGAGTCATCAATTTCGCAAAGTAGCTTCGCAATTCCTCCCGCAGCTGCTGCTGCTGCGGGGTGTAGGTGATATCCACGTTGTTTCTCCGTTCCAGAGCTATCGTCGGCGCTGCTTCGTCCGATAGGGGACCGGTATCTGGAATGATCGCGAGCACGGCTGATCTGGTTCGAGGCTGTGGCAGCGGCCGTTCCGTCACCGGGGCCGATCGTGCGGTCGGCGCGTCGAGGATGGTTGTCCGAATCATTGCACAGCAGTGAAACGGGTTCTAGTCTTATGGCGGAAAGTCGTGGCACCACAGCCCGGTGCACCGTGCTTCCGTCGAGTCTTTCGAGCGAATGTGAAGTGAGGAGTTGTCATGGAGGTCAGGGTCGACAGGGACCGCTGCGAAGCGAACGGCGTCTGCGTCGGAATCGCGCCCGACATCTTCGATCTGGACGATGACGAGCAGCTGATCATCTCGGCGGCCGTCCCGCCGGCCGACCGTGAAGCGGATGTTCGTTCGGCTATCGCGCAGTGTCCGCGCGCGGCTCTCACCGAGCACTAGCGGCGCCCTTGCGGCCAATGTAGAACGCGTTCTACATTGGCCGCGTCGCCGACAGCCGCGGCGATGAGGCACCGACCGGCACGAGGCCGGTCGACGTCACGGGTTACGGGAGTGTGCGTTCATGAGTGCAGACAGCAGCCGCGAGGTCAGCTTGGAGGGCAAGGTCGCGATCGTGACCGGGTCGGGATCTGGTCTCGGCCGGGCCGAGGCGATCGGTCTCGCGCAGTCGGGCGCCGCCGTGGTCGTCAACGACCTCGCGGTGAACGACGCGGTCGAATCGACGCTCGACGAGATCCGCACCCTCGGGGGCAAGGTCGAATTCGTCGCCGGTGACGTCGGCGAGCGGTCCACCGCGGACGCCCTCATGGCGGCGGCGCAGGGACTGGGCGGCGTCGACATCGTCGTCAACAATGCGGGCATCGTCCGCGACCGCATGCTGTTCGGCATGTCCGACGAGGAGTGGGATCTCGTCCTCAAGGTGCACCTGCGCGGTCACTTCCTCCTCTCGCGCAATGCCGCCACGTTCTGGCGCGACAAGTCCAAGGCGGACGGCGCCCCGGTCTACGGGCGTCTGATCAACACGTCGTCCGAGGCGGGTCTCCTCGGTCCGGCCGGGCAGCCGAACTACGGCGCGGCGAAGGCCGGCATCACGGCCCTGACCCTGTCGGCGGCACGCGGCCTGTCGCGCTACGGCGTGCGGGCCAACGCGATCTGCCCGCGGGCCCGGACCTCGATGACGGAATCCGTGTTCGGCGACGCCCCGACCGGCGAGGTCGATCCGCTGTCGCCCGAGCACGTGGCCGCGCTGGTGTCGTACCTGGCGTCGCCGGCCGCCGACAACGTCAACGGGCAGGTTTTCGTCGTCTACGGTCCGATGGTCGCGCTGATGGCGGCTCCGGTCGTCGAGCAGCGTTTCGATGCGTCTGCCGCCCAGTGGACGCCGTCCGCGCTCGCCGACGAGATGGGTGCCTACTTCGACGATCGTGACCCCGAGCGCATGTTCTCGGCGTCGGAGGCCCTCAAGAGCCTCGGCTGACCGAGGCGTCTCCACCTTTCCTCACGATCGGGGCAAATCCCGCAATCTACCTGTGTAACGGGAGATTGCGGGATTTTCGATACATGCAGGACGAAACCCAACGATGATGGGGCGAACGCGCAGCGTGTCGGCCCGGGGTGAGGGGTGCGGCCGAGGGGTCGGGCACCCGCAGCAATTTCGCTGTACTGGTGTCTAGAACGCGTTCCAATTTTGCGAGCTGCCTGAAGGTCGAGTGACGCGGCGTTCGCGCGGCGGTTCGGTGTCCATCCCGCGCCCGTGTGGATGGGTGCGGCGTCGTGCGCGCCCGTCGGTCGGCCCATTCCTCGGCGGTCGACTCCCCGTGCTGATCTTTTTGAAAGTGCTGCTCAGAAAGGTTTGGCACTCTGCCGTCGTTCGCTGTGCGGCGGTTCGAGCGGTGACGCGGTCCGGCTGGTTCAATGTGTCCCGGTGCGGGCCGCGGTCGGTGACATGTGAGGCCTCGGTGACTGCGTGGAGGTCGCCGAGCGGAAGCCTTTGACAGGTGAACACGTTCTAGTTAATATGACCTGGGTCACAGGGCATTTGTGCTGTTCGGGCGCCCTGGGGGACGCGTCGTGTCGCGAAAGCGGCCCGGCGCACGGTGATCAACCATGACGAGTTCGGTGAGGAGGAAACGTGGTCGACCTCCTCGAGGTCCCGCTGCGGGCCGCCGGCGGCTTCTTCGCAATGTCGGCAGACACCCTCAAGGCTGTCTTTTCGCGCCCGTTCCAGCGGCGCGAGTTCATCGATCAGGCGTGGTTCGTCGCGCGGGTCTCGATGATTCCGACCGTGCTGGTGGCCATCCCGTTCACCGTTCTGGTGAGTTTCACGATCAACATCCTGCTTCGTGAGATCGGCGCCGCCGACCTCAGCGGTGCGGGCGCGGCCCTGGGTGCGGTGACGCAGGTCGGGCCGATGGTCACCGTGCTCATCGTGGCCGGCGCCGGTGCCACCGCCATCTGTGCAGATCTCGCCGCGCGGACCATCCGCGAGGAGATCGACGCGATGCGTGTGCTCGGTATCAATCCGATCCACCGGCTCGTGGTGCCACGCGTGCTGGCGTCCACGGCCGTTGCACTGCTGCTCAACGGGCTGGTCTGCACGATCGGTATCCTGGGCGGCTTCCTCTTTTCGGTGTACGTCCAGGACGTCAATCCGGGGTCGTTCGTCAACGGCATCACACTGCTCACCGGATTCGGCGAGCTGATGCTCTCGATGCTGAAGGCCGGCCTCTTCGGCATGATCGCCGGGCTGATGGCCTCCTACCTCGGTCTCAACGTCAAGGGCGGTGCCAAGAGCGTCGGCGACGCCGTCAATCAGACCGTCGTGTTCTCCTTCATGGCGCTCTTCGTGGTCAACGTGCTCGTCACCGCCGTCGGCGTCAAGCTGACATCCGGGTGAGTGGCAGGGGGGTGAAATAGATGGCTCTGGTGGCATCGGGGCGATTCGTCCGCACTCGGCGGCGTCTCGCACGGGCATCACGCTCGGTGGACCAAATCGGCGAGCAGGCGCTGTTCTTCTGGCGCGCGCTCGTATGGGCGCCGCGCGCGCTCGTCCACTACAAGAAGGAAGTGCTCCGGCTGATCGCCGAGATCAGCATGGGCACCGGCGCGCTCGCGGTGATCGGCGGCACCGTTGTCATCGTCGCCTTCCTGACGCTGTTCACCGGCGGCACCATCGCCGTCCAGGGCTTCAGCTCGCTCGGCAACATCGGCGTCGAGGCCCTTACTGGCTTCTTCGCGGCGTTCATCAACGTGCGCATCGCCGCCCCGGTGATCGCCGGCATCGGCCTGGCCGCCACCATCGGCGCGGGCTCGACCGCCCAGCTGGGAGCCATGCGGGTCTCGGAGGAGGTCGACGCACTCGAGTGCATGGCGATCCCGTCGATCCCGTACCTCGTCTCCACCCGGGTGATGGCCGGCATGATCGCGATCGTCCCGCTGTACTCGCTTGCGGTAATCGCGTCGTTCGTGGCCAGCCGCTTTGCGACGGTGTTTCTCTATGACCAGTCGCCCGGCATCTACGACCACTACTTCTCGACCTTCCTGATACCGACGGACATCCTGTGGTCCTTCGCGCAGGCCATCGTGATGGCGTTGGCCGTCATGCTCATCCACACCTACTACGGCTTCACCGCCAGCGGCGGCCCGGTCGGTGTCGGTGTCGCGGTGGGCAACGCGGTTCGCACGTCGCTCATCGCGGTCGTGACCGTGACCCTGTTGATCTCGCTGGCCATCTACGGCCAGTCCGGCAACTTCAACCTTTCGGGATAAGGCGGAGGAACGATGCCCGAAGCAAGGTGGAAGACGAGTCTCGCTGCGGCCGTGATGGTGTTCGGCCTGGTGGCGATCGTCGTGGTCGCGCTGACGATGTTCGTCGGCGGTTTCACGAAGAGTGAGCCCGTCGTCGTGACGGCGCCGCGCGCGGGTCTCGTGATGGCCCCCGACGCCAAGGTGAAGATGCGCGGAGTGGAGGTCGGCAGGGTCGCCTCCGTGTCCTACACGAACGAGGACGCCGAACTGAAGCTCGACATGGACCCGTCGATGATGTCGAAGATCCCGGCGAACGCCACCGTCGAGATCGACTCGACAACGGTGTTCGGCGCCAAGTTCGTCAACTTCGTCGTTCCCGAGGACCCGTCGTCGAACTCGCTGCAGCCCGGCGCCGTGATCGGCGCCGACAGCGTGACGGTCGAGTTCAACACGCTGTTCCAGCACCTGACCGATGTCCTGGACCAGGTGCAGCCTGAGAAGCTCAACGCGACGTTGGGTGCACTGGCCTCCGCGCTGCGGGGTCGGGGCGAGGATCTCGGGATTCTGCTCGAGCAGGGCGACCAGTACCTGAAGACGATGAATCCGACTCTGCCGCAGCTGGAATACGACATCAACGCGACCGCCGACGTCTCGAACGTCTACGCGGACACCGCCGAGGACCTGCTGAAGATCGTCGACAACGCGACCGGCACGAGTGGATCGATCGTCGAGGAGCAGGCCAATCTCGACCTGCTGCTCATGAATGTCACCGGGCTCGCGAACACCGGCAACGCCGTGCTGCGGGAGAACGAGGCCAACGTGGTGACCGCGCTCGACTCGCTCACAGACACTACGACGCTGCTGGCCGAGTACTCGCCGGAACTCACGTGCTTCATCACCGGTCTGAATGCGGCCCGGATCAAGTTCGAGCCGATGACCGGCACCGGCAAATACTCCTCGATCATGCTCAGTACCAACTTCATGCTGGGTGCGGAAGCCTACAGGGCACCGGAGGAACTCCCCAAGGTTGCGGCCTCGGGTGGCCCCAACTGCTACGGCCTTCCGGATTTCGACCCGAAGAGGGACGGTTTCGCGCCGTTCGCCGTCGCGAACACGGGAGCCAAGCCGTACGTGCCGAGCGAACAGGCGAGGCTCTCGGTGCCGACGATCTTCCGGTTCCTGTTCGACGGCTACACCGAGGCGGACGAGTGACATGAGAGCCACAACAGTCAAGCTCCTGATCTTCACCACCGTGATGGCGTTGATCTTCGCCGGCCTGGCAATCGTGTTCAGCCAGTTCCGATTCAGCAGCACGGAGGGCTACCACGCGACGTTCGCCGACGCGTCCGGGCTCAAGTCCGGAGACAAGGTGCGCATCGCAGGCGTGCCGGTGGGATCGGTGAAGTCCGTCGGTGTCGACGATGACAACCATGCCGAGATCAAGTTCTCGGTCGACTCGCAGTACACGCTCCTCGAGAGCACCAAGGCGACGGTGCGGTACGAGAACCTCGTCGGCGACCGGTATCTCGAACTGCTCGAGGGACAAGGGTCCGTGGAGCCGCTCGGTTCGGGTGGCTCGATTCCTCTCGAGCAGACTGCGCCGGCCCTCGATCTGGATCTCCTGCTCGGCGGTTTCAAACCACTGCTGCGTGGGCTGGATCCGAAGCAGGTCAACGACCTGTCGGCCGCGCTGCTGCAGGTGTTCCAGGGACAGGGCGGAACACTGGTGTCGTTGCTCGGCAGCACCAGTTCCTTCACCAACACGCTCGCGGACCGTGATCAGCTGATCGGCGAGGTGATCACGAACCTGAACACGGTGCTCGGCACGATCGACGACAAGGGCGATCAGTTCTCCACCACGATCGATCAGCTGCAACAGCTCGTCAGTGGGCTCGCGCAGGACCGTGGCGCGATCGGCGAGGCGATTCCCCAGATCGCCGGCGCCACCGGCTCGCTCGCGAGCCTGCTGCAGGGGACTCGCCCGGACATCCAGGCAATGATCGAGCAGACGAACCGGGTTGCGAATCAGGTGGTCCTCGGCCAGGACGACATCGACACGTCCCTCTCCCGCCTGCCGACGGACTACAAGAAGCTCATCCGCGTCGGTTCGTACGGTGACTTCTTCCAGTTCTTCCTGTGCTCGAACATCTTCAAGTTCTCCGGCCCGGACGGTTCGACGATCATCCTTCCCGGCGCGGAGCAGACCACGGGAAGGTGTGCAAAAGTCGAATGAGCCCACATCGCGAACGAAACTTGGTGCGGATCGGCATCATCGGCGTGGCGGTTTCCGGCGCGGTGGTGCTGGCGACGCTGCAGTACGACCAACTCCAGTTCCTGTCCGGCGGTGCCCGCTACTCGGCGGCCTTCGAGGATGCCGGCGGCCTGGTCGTCGGTGACGACGTGACCGTTGCTGGTGTCGACGTCGGACAGGTCGACAAGGTCGAACTGGACGGGCAGCAGGTGCTCGTGACCTTCACGGTCGCAGACGGCATCGTGCTCGGCGACGCCACCGGCGCCGACATCAAGACAAACACGGTGCTCGGTAAGAAGTCGCTCGCGGTGACCCCGGAGGGATCCGGGACGCTGCGCGTCGGCGACACGATTCCGATCGAGCGCACGAACTCGCCGTACTCGCTCACCGACGCGCTGGGTGATCTCGGCACGTCGATCTCCGAGCTGGATACCGGGCTGGTCGACAAGTCTCTCGATGCGGTTTCCGATGCGCTGGAGGACACCCCGCCGGAGCTGCGTGCGGCTCTCGACGGTGTCACCCGCTTGTCGCGGAGCATCAACGAGCGGGACGAGAGCCTGCTCGAACTGCTGAACCGCGCGGAGGGCGTGACCAAGGTCCTGTCGGACCGCAGTGATCAGATCAACGCCCTGATCGTGGACAGCAACGACCTGTTCGCCGAGCTGGAACGGCGCCGCGACGCGATCAACGAGCTGATCGTCAACACGTCGGCCGTGTCGCGGCAGTTGTCCGGCCTGGTTCAGGAGAACGAGGCCCAGATGGGGCCGACCCTCGACAACCTGAATCAGGCTGTCGCGGTGCTGCAGCGCAACAAGCAGAACATCGCGGACGCCCTTGATGGTCTCGGTCCGTACATCGGTGCGCTCGGTGAAACCGTCGCAAGTGGCCCCTACTTCAAGGCGTACGTCGCCAACATCCTGCCGAGTACGTGGTGGAAGACAGCGTTCGATGCCGGATTCGCGCCGGAGCAGTTGCCGCAGGATATGCAGGATCTCGTTCCTGAAACCAAGCCTTACACGAGGGGACCGGGAGAATGATCTACGACTCGACGGGCCCTTCGGAATCGACAGCGGCCGAGGACGACGACGTGAACGCGTCGTCGGGGTCCACGGCTCCGTCGGAGGCGATCGAGGTCGCCGAGACCGGGCGGCCCGAGTGGCGCAAGTGGTTGGTGCCCGGTCTCGTGATCGCGCTCGTGGCAGCGGTGGGGATCGGTGCCGCAATGTTCCTGCTGCCGGGCCTCGGGAAGAACACCGTGTACGCGCACTTCGTCTCCACGACGGGCTTGTACGAGGGTGACGACGTCCGGGTACTCGGTGTCAAGGTCGGAACGGTCGAGAAGATCGAGCCCGGCGAGACCGATGCCAAGGTGACCATGCACGTCGACAACGACGTGCGCATCCCGGCCGATGCGAAGGCCGTAATCGTCGCGCCGAACCTCGTCTCGTCGCGCTTCGTCCAGCTGACCCCCGTGTACAGCGGTGGTGACGAAATGTCCGACGACGCAACCATTCCGGTCGATCGCACTGCCGTTCCGGTGGAGTGGGACGAGATCAAGACCGAGCTGACGAAGCTCTCGACGGCACTCGGGCCGGAAGGGCTCGACGACCAGGGCTCGTTGGCTCGATTCATCGACACCGCAGGCGCGAACCTCGAGGGGAACGGGGACGCGCTGCGGCGGACGCTGCGTGAACTGTCGGACACGATGCACACGCTGTCGGAGGGGCGCACCGACCTCTTCTCGACCATCCGTAACCTGCAGGCGTTCGTGTCGGCGCTGTCGTCGAGTAACGAGCAGATCGTCCAGTTCGGTGGTCGGCTCGCATCCGTGTCGGATCTCCTCGCGAGCAGTTCCGACGAGTTGGGGACCGCGCTCAGCGATCTCAACCTCGCCGTGGGCGACGTGCAACGATTCGTCGCGGACAACCGTGACGGGCTCTCGGAGTCGGTGCAGCGCCTCGCCGATGCGACCCAGGTGCTGGCGGACAAGCGTCCGGAGATCGAGCGTGTCCTGCACGCGGGCCCGACGTCGCTCGCGAACTTCTACCAGATCTACAAGCCCAAGCAGGGAAGCCTGACCGGCGCGATCGCACTGAGTAACTTCCGGAATCCGGTGAACTGGATCTGCGGTTCCATCGAGGCCGCGGCGACGCCGACGGCCGAACGCAGCGCAGATCTGTGCAAGCAGCAGCTGGGGCCCGTCCTCGAATCGATGACGATGAATTACCCGCCGATCATGACGAACCCGGCTATCGGGGAGTTCGCGCAGCCCGGCGATATCGAGTTCACGGAACCGGGACTCGAGCAGGCGGCGGCCGGCGGTGCGCCCGTTTCCGCCGTCAAGAGTCCGCTCGATGCGGCGCCCACCGCGACGGTGCCGAAGGATCTGACCGGGCTGATGCAGCCGGGAGGTGGACGATGACCACGTTCTCAACCGCACGCAGGGTCGTTCTCACTGCGGGACTGCTCTCTGCGACCCTCGTGCTCTCCGGCTGCGAATGGACGGGTCTGAACTCTGTGCCGTTGCCCGGTACGCAAGGGCGCGGTGACGATGCCTACGAGATCGAGATCCAGATGCCGAACGTGACGACTCTGACCGAGAATTCACCGGTCCTCGTGGACGACGTGACGGTCGGCAGCGTCTCTAAGATCGAGGTCCAGGGCTGGCACGCACTGGTCACCGCCTCGCTCAACGGCGATGTCGACCTGCCGGAGAACTCGACCGCCAAGATCGGGCAGACCAGCCTGCTCGGTTCAGCGCACCTTCAGTTGGCACCGCCCGTCGGGGAGGCGCCGAAGGGCAAGCTCGCCGACGGCGACGTGATACCGCTCGAGCGCGCGGGCGTGTACCCGACGACCGAACAGACCCTGTCGTCGCTGTCGGTGGTGCTCAACGGTGGTGGGCTGGCGCAGCTGCAGGACATCACGTCGGAACTGAACAAGGCGCTGGACGGTCGTGAGGACTCGGTGCGGGACCTGTTGCCGCAGCTGGACACCCTCGTGGGCAGCCTCGACCGGCAGCGTGACGAGATCGTGTCGGCGATGGAGGGAATCAACCGTCTGGCGGGTACCGCCGCGAAGCAGACGGAGACGATTTCGAAGGCGTTGGACGCCATTCCGCCTGCGCTCGAGGTGCTGGTCGATCAGCGGCAGGACATCACCAACGCGATGGTGTCGCTCGGCCAGCTGAGCGAGGTCGCGAACCGTCTGATCAAGGAGAGCGGCGAGGATTTCGAGACGAATGTACGCGCGCTCATCCCGACCCTGACGGCACTTGCGAACTCGGGCGAGAGTCTCACCCAGGTTCTCGGTGTGCTGCTGACCTTCCCGTTCCCGCAGGCCGGTCTGAACAATGTCATCCGTGGCGACTACGCGAACCTCGGCATGACGATCGACCTCACGGTGCCCCGCCTGGAACTGAACTTCCTGTCGGGCACGCCGATGGGAGCACGCCTCGGCAGCCCTGAAGGCATCCTGGCGAAGGATGCAGGGGTGGCCGGCCAGGCTCAGGATCCGCTGCGCGCACCGTTGCAGACACCGGCCGCGAAACCCGCCGAGAAGCCGAATCAGGCTGCGGGGGGCGGGATCCAGATTCCGGGCTTGCCCCCGATCAACATTCCAGGTCTACCGTTGGGGGAGCCGGCACCATGATGCTCTCGAAGTTCGTCAAGGTTCAGTTGGTGATCTTCTCGATCCTGACCGTGATCGGTCTGGTCGTGATGGCCACGCAGTACGTGCGGTTGCAGGACATGGTCGGCATCGGCCGGTACAAGGTGACCGTCGAGCTTCCGTCGACAGGCGGCCTGTACCGCAACGCGAACGTCACCTACCGCGGCACCACGGTGGGCAAGGTCGAGGAGGTCACACTCTCGGACACCGGTGTCGAGGCGGTGCTCAACGTCGACTCCGGCTTCGACATTCCGGCAGACGTCAACGCCGACGTCCGGAGCGTGTCGGCGGTCGGTGAGCAGTTCGTCGACCTGGTTCCGCCGGAGGACGCCGACACCAGCAATCAGCTCTCAGGCGGCGACGTCATCCCGGTGAGCCGCACCAGCGTGCCGCAGGATGTCGGCGCGATGCTCGACCAGGCCGACTTGTTGTTGGCGAGCATCTCGGACACGAGGCTCCGGACCGTGATCGACGAATCGTTCAAGGCGTTCAACGGTTCCGGACCCGACCTGCAGCGGCTGATCGACTCCGCTCGGCTGTTCGTCGAGGAGGCGAACAAGAACACCGACGCCACGAAGACGCTCATCGATCAGGCCGGCCCGCTGCTGGACACGCAGGTGGTGAGCAGCGATGCGATCCGATCGTGGACAAGGGATCTGGTGACATTCACGAACCAGCTCCGCGTCAGCGACCCGGATCTGCGGGCGGTGATCGAGAAGGGTCCGGGCGCCGCGGAGGAAGCGAATGCGCTTCTGCAGGACCTCCAGCCGACGTTGCCGCTCCTGCTGGCCAACCTTGTGAGCGTCGGCGAGGTGGGGGTTATCTACAACGCCGGCATCGAACAGATTCTGGTGCTGTACCCGCCGTTGACGGCTGCGCTGGCGACGGCCGCCGGATCGGGGCCGATGGAGGACGGCGCACTCGTGAACTTCCACATGGAGCTCAACGATCCGCCGCCGTGCACCACGGGCTTCCTGCCGCCGGACCAGTGGCGATCGCCGGCCGACGAGTCTCTGGTCGATACGCCCGGGGACCTGTTCTGCAAGGTCGACCAGTCCGACCCGAACGCGATCCGCGGTGCGCGCAACCTGCCGTGTATGGAGTACCCCGGCCGGCGTGGACCGACCCCGGATGCGTGTCGTGACGGCTACGTCCCGGTGGGCACCAACCCGTGGCAGGGCCCGCCGCAGCCGGTCGCTTCCGCGGCCGACAAGCCGGTGCCGGGTCCCGTCACGACAGGTGCCACGACCGCGGCACGTCGGTACGATCCGGTGACGGGCACGTACATCGGCCCCGACGGAAGGACTTACTCGCAGCCGAATCTCGGTGGCAACGCGGGTCAGTCGTTGGAGGATCTTATGAAGGGCCAGCAAGGGCGATGACGATCGACAAGGCTGCCGAACGCGAGGACGGCGGGCGGCAGGCCCGCCGACGCGCCTCGCGTCCGGCGGGTCCCTCCGGGGCCGAGCCGACCACTTCGGAAGTGACCGCACCGACGACCACGACTCCGGCGCAGACGGTGCCGGAATCCGCAAGGACGTCGGCGAAGACGGCACCTCCTGCGCCGGTGCAGGAAGCCGAGGTCCGCGCGGCCGACGCGCCGTCCAGCGAGGCGGGAGCGCCCACCGCGGCGGAGAAGAAGGCGGCGTCGGCGGTCGAGGCCAGTTCGTCGGACAGTTCGCTCACCGACGAACCGCCGGCGAAGCGTTCGACGGCGCAGTTGCTTCTGGGCGTGCTGGCGGGTGTCGTGATCGTCGCGCTCGTCGCAACGATCACCGTTCTGCTGATCGACCGTAAGCAGGCTTCCGACCTGGCGGCCGAACGGGCGAAGTACGTGGACATCGCCCGCGCCACGGCGATCAACATCAGTACGCTGCGGTCGGACTCGGCCAAGGAGGACCTCGACAAGCTGTTCGAGGGCACCACCGGCCCACTGCGGGCGGACCTCGAGGCTCGGCTGGACGACTTCGCGGGTGTGGTCTCCAAGCTCAACGTGAGCACGACCGGTGAGGTCGTCGAGGCTGGACTCGAAAGCGAGGACGGCAACTGCAAGACGTCGCTCGTCGCGGTGAAGGCCAACCAGAAGAACGCCGACGAGGCGCCGGTGGACAAGTCGTTCCGCCTCCGGGTCGTGATCTGCGACGAGGGCGGCAAGCTGCTCGCATCGAATGTGGAGTTCGTGCCGTGAAAAGTAATGTGACGCAACTGCAGAAGATCCTGACGATCGTCGTCGCGGTCACCATCGTGGCACTGGCAGGTGTGGCCGGCTGGCTGTACTGGGGCCCGGGTGGGATGCGTGAGACCGATGCGACGGAGCAGGCGCGCAGCGAGGTTCTCGACGTCGTCGACAGCAAGGTCGTCGCGATGCTCGCCTACAACCACGACACCGCCCAGGACCAGTTGCACGCGGCCGCAGACGGACTCACCGACGGCTACAAGACCGAGTATCTCAAGCTGGTGGACGAGACCATCGCCCCCGGGGCGAAGGAGAAGGCCATCGATGTCCAGGTGACGTCGTCGGCCAAGTCGGTGGTCGAGGCGAGCCCGGACCGCGTGGTAACCCTGCTCTACCTCAACCAGATCACCACGAGTTCCGAGTCGCCCGAGGCCGTCAGCAGCGGCAGTCGCGTCCGGGTCGAGATGGTCAAGGACGGCGACGACTGGCTGATCAACTGGCTGACGCCGATCTGATCGAGATCGACACCGAGAACCGAAATGGGCTCCCGCGCAACGCGGGAGCCCATTGTCGTTCGTACTGCGGCTACTCGGCGAACTCGCCCTCGGGCGGCAGCAGTGCGGATCCGGCGACGCCCTGCTGGTCGAGGGCGTCGAGGAAGGAGCGGGCCCAGCGGTCGACGTCGTGGGCGAGGACCTGGCGGCGCAGGGCGCGCATGTGGCGTCGGCCGTCCTCGCGGTTCTGCTGGAGGGCAGCCTCCATCTTGTCCTTGACGTCGTCGAGGTCGTGCGGGTTGCACAGGAAGGCCTGGCGGAGTTCGGCTGCGGCACCGGTGAATTCGCTCAGCAGCAGCGCGCCGCCGAGGTCGCTGCGACAGGCCACGTACTCCTTGGCGACGAGGTTCATCCCGTCGCGCAGCGGCGTCACCAGCATGACGTCCGCGGCGACGAAGAACGCGATCAGGTCGTCGCGGCCGATGGGGCGGTGGATGTAGTGCACGACCGGCCGGCCGACCTCGGCGTACTCGCCGTTGATGCGGCTGACTGTCTGCTCGATCGCGCCACGCATCTGTACGTAGCTCTCGACGCGCTCGCGGCTCGGGGTGGCGAGCTGGACCATGACGGTGTCGGCCGGGTCGACCCGGCCCTCCTCGAGGAGTTCGTACAACGCGTCGAGTCGGACGTCGATGCCCTTGGTGTAGTCGAGGCGGTCGACGCCGAGCATGATGTGCTTGGGATTGCCGAGTTCCTTGCGGATCTGCTTGGCGCGGTCCCGAATCGACTTGCGGCGCGAGATCTCGTCGAGCTGGCCGGAGTCGATCGAGATGGGGAAGGCGCCGACTCGCACGGTTCGGAATCCGACCTGGACGATGCCGAGCTTGGAGCGGACACCGACGGTGCCACGGGAGGTCTGCTGTCCGGCGAGCCGCCGGGCGAGATACATGAAATTCTGTGCGCCGCCGGGCAGATGGAAGCCGATGAGGTCGGCCCCGAGGAGGCCCTCGACGATTTCGCGCCGCCACGGCATCTGCATGAACAGCTCGACCGGCGGGAATGGGATGTGCAGGAAGAAGCCGATTGTGAGATCGGGGCGCAGCATCCGCAGCATCTTGGGGACCAGCTGCAGCTGGTAGTCCTGAATCCACACGGTCGCGCCCTCGGCCGCGGCCTTGGAGGTGGCCTCGGCGAACCGGCGGTTCACCTCGACGTAGGCATTCCACCACTCGCGCCGGTACTCCGGCTTGACGATGACGTCGTGGTACAGCGGCCACAGGGTGGCGTTGGAGAAGCCCTCGTAGTAGTCCGCGACTTCCTGGGAACTCAGCGGCACCGGGTAGAGGTCGAGGCCGTCCTCGACGATCGGGTCGAGATCGACGTCCGCGACACCGGGCCAACCCACCCACGCGCCCTTGTTGCTGCGCAGGATCGGCTCGAGGGCGGTGACGAGCCCGCCGGGGCTACGCTTCCAGCGGGTCGTGCCGTCGGGCAGCTTCTCGAGATCGACGGGTAATCGGTTCGCGACGACAACGAAGTTGGACCCGGGGAGTTCGGCGCCCTCGGAATCCGCGCCCACCTCGCCCTCGGAACTCGTCGATGATCCCGAGCGCGCAGCCACGGATCTCCTTACCTTTCCCTGTTGTTCTTCGTCAGTCGAGCTTGGTGTTCGGGCCGATGCCGAGCATCGAGAGCAGCATCCGGCATTCGTCGGCGTCGGCGGCGTACGCAGCGACGACGCGCTGGGCCTGCCGGGCAGTCTCGTCGGCTACGGGCTCGAGGTCCTCGTCCGCGATGTCGTTCTCGGTGGTCGTCTTCGCGGCCATCTTGTTCCTTCCGGCTTGCTCTACTACGGCGCAGGTAGTTCTTACTGCGACTCTATGAGAACCGCCCCGGTAAGCGCCACTCACCATCCGGTTAGGGTCTACTTACCTAACTGGATTCGAGGGCTGGAGGATCGATGACCGGTGGTATCGCGGTTCTGCGGCGGACACTTGCACGCAACCGTGCGCGTCTGCTCGCGGGCACCGTCCTGGTGAGCGTGCACCAGGTCGCGGAAACCGCCGTGCCCATCGCGATCGGTGTCATCGTCGACCGGGCGATCGAGACCGGCGACGTCACGGCACTCGTGGTGTGGCTGGCGGCGCTGGCGGTCCTGTTCGTCGTGCTGACGTCGTCGTGGCGCATCGGCGCGCGGTTCATCGTGGCCGCGGTCCAACAGGAGGCGCACCGTCTGCGCGTCGAGGTCGCCGGCCGGATCCTCGATCCGCGCGGCGTTCGGACCGAGCTGCGCGCGGGTGAACTGCTGACGGTCTCGACGTCGGACGCCGACAAGGAGGCGTGGATCCTCGACGTGGTGCCGCGAGTCGCGGCCGCGCTGACCGCGATGATCGCGTCGGCGATCGCGCTGTTGTGGATCGACGTCCCGCTCGGCCTCGCCGTGCTGATCGGCACGCCCGTGATGCTCGGACTGCTGCAGCTCGCGGCACCGCTGATCACCCGGCGCGCGACCGCGCAGCAGGAGACGTCGGCGCGCGCGGCCGGGATGGCGACAGATCTGGTGAGCGGACTGCGGCCGCTGCGCGGCATCGGGGCCGAGGAGACCGCGGCGCAGCGGTACCGCGCCGTCAGCCGCGAGGCGCTCGCCGCGACGATGCGGGCCGCGAAGGCCACGGGGGCGTTCGTCGGGGTGTCGATGACGGTGAGTGCGTTGCTCGCGGTCTCGGTTGCCGGGTTCGCGGGCTGGTTCGCGCTCGACGGGCGGATCTCGGTGGGCGAGCTCATCACCGTCGTGGGTCTGTCGCAGTTCATCGTGGAACCACTGGGCATGCTCGCGCGCGTGCCGAGCCTGTACGCGAACGCGCGGGCGTCGGCGGATCGGCTCGCCCTCGTGCTGGACGCCGAGCCGCTGCTGCCGGCCGGGACCGCGGTGCCGTCGGGCGCGAGCGACGTGGAGCTGCGGTCGGTCGCCTACCGGTCCCTCGCCGACGTCACCCTCAGTGTCGCGCCCGGCGAGCTGCTCGGGGTCGTCGCGTACCGGCCGGAGGACGCCGAGGCGCTGGCCGAGGTGCTGTCCGGGCAGGTGCCGCCCGACCGGTACAAGGGAGAGGTCCGGATCGGCGGCGTCGAGTCGGCCGACCTCGGGCTTACTCACGCGCGCCGCACGGTGCTCGTGGAACCGCACCACACCGACCTGTTCGCCGGGACCGTCCACTCCAACGTGACCGCCGGTGCGCCGGACGCCGACCACGGTGCGGTGCAGTCGGTCCTGACCGCGTCGGCCGCCGCGGACGTCGTCGACGCGCATCCCGCGGGTCTCGACCACGAGGTCACCGACCGCGGGGCCAGCCTGTCCGGTGGGCAGCGGCAGCGGGTCGCGCTGGCCCGTGCGCTGGCCGCGCAGGCGCCCGTGATGGTGCTGCACGATCCCACCACGGCCGTCGACGCCGTCACCGAACACGCCATCGCCGAGGGCATCGCGTCCGCGCGGCACGGTGACGATCGCACGCACGCGACGGTGCTCATCACCAGCAGCCCAGCCCTGTTGGCGGTAACGGACCGCGTCGTCGTCCTGGGCGACGGCCGGGTCGTCGCCGAGGGCACCCACGCCGACCTGTCCGCCACCGACGTGAACTACCGGAAGGCGGTGCTGCGATGAGCGCACGCCGCGAACACCTGCTGCCGATCGCGTCGGCGTCGGAGAGTTGGCGTTGGCTCGGCCGAGAGCTGGGCCAGCGCAAGGGACTGACCGCGGCGACGCTCGCCGTCGGCCTGGTCGCGGCCGCCGCGGCGGTGGTCCCCGTGTACGTGTTCGGTTTGCTCGTCGACCGGGTGCGGGAGGGCGCCCCGGCGTCGACGATCGTCGGGGTCGTCGCGGTCATCACCGTGGCCGCGATCGTCGCCGGTGCGTTGACCGGTGTCGGGTCGTACCTCATCGCGCGGCTCGGCGAGGGCACGCTCGCCGGGCTGCGCGAGCGGGTGGTGGCACGGGCACTGCGGCTGCCGATCTCGACGATCGAACGGGTCGGCAAGGGCGACTTGCTCTCCCGTGTCGGCGACGACGTCTCGGTGATCGGCAAGGCCGTCGCCGACGTCGTGCCGAGCGTGATCTCCGCGCTGCTGCTGGTGCTGCTGAGCATGGCCGCGATGGTCGGTATCGATTGGCGCCTGGGTCTGGCGGGGATGGTGGCGCTGCCGATGTACGCGCTGGCGCTGAAGTGGTACCTGCCGCGGTCGGGGCCGCTGTACGCGCAGGAGCGCGTCGCGATGGGGCGCCGTTCGCAGGCCCTCATCAGCAGCATGCAGGGTGTCCGGACGGTCCGTGCGTACGGGCTCGAGGACCGGCACCTCGCCGATATCGACCGGGCGTCGGCCGACGCGCGCAATCTCGCGGTCGGGGTGTTCGGGCTGTTCACCCGGTTCGCCGGACGCGGCAATCGGGCGGAATTCGTCGGTCTGGCGGTCATTCTCGCGGTCGGCTTCGCGCTCGTGGACGCCGACGCGGTCACCGTCGGCCAGACCACCGCGGCCGCGCTGCTGTTCCACCGCCTGTTCAATCCGATCGGCGCGCTGCTGTACACGTTCGACGAGGTGCAGTCCGCCGGCGCGAGTCTCGCCCGGTTGGTCGGTGTGCTCGGCATCCCCGAGACCGCTGAGCCCGAGGCGCGCGCGGTGCCGGCCGACGGGTCGCTCGAGCTCGAGAACCTGCGGCACAGCTACGACGGCGGTCACGAGGTGCTGCACGGCATCAGTCTGCGCATTGCACCCGGCGAGCGGGTGGCGCTGGTCGGCTCGACCGGCGCCGGCAAGTCGACGCTGGCGGCGCTCGCGGCGGGGTCGCTGCCGCCGACGTCGGGGACGGTGCGCATCGGCGGTGTGCCGCTGGACGAGTTGGGCGCCGAGTCGCTGCGCCGGAACGTCGCGATCGTCAGCCAGGAGGTCCACGTGTTCGCCGGACCGCTCATCGAGGACCTGCGGCTGGCGCGCCCCGACGCGACGGTCGACGACGTCACCGCAGCCCTGGACACGGTGGGCGCGCTGACGTGGGTGCGGGCCCTCGAACACGGCCTCGACACCGTCGTCGGGGAGGGCGGTCACGCGCTCACCGCCGCGCAGGCGCAGGAACTGGCGCTGGCCCGCCTGGTGCTGGCCGATCCGGCGGTGGCGGTCTTCGACGAGGCGACGGCGGAGGCCGGCAGCGCCGGGGCCCGCGAACTCGAGCGCGCCGCCGACGCCGCGACCCGTGGCCGGACGACGCTCGTCGTCGCGCACCGGCTCACGCAGGCCGCGGCCGCCGACCGCGTCGTCGTGCTCGAGCACGGACGGATCGTCGAACAGGGCACGCCCCTCCAGCTGGTCGCTGCGGGGGGACGCTACGCCCAGCTGTGGGCGGCGTGGGAAGGGTCGGGCGAGCGGATCGATTCCCTGCGAATCTGACTCGCCCGGACGTCCTAGCGGTCGTCGGCCGAACTCAGGTGGTCCACGAGGTCGTCGAGCGACGCGAACTCGACGACCTCGACGTCCTTCTCGTCCACGACGACACCCTCGACGTCGAGATCCTCGTCGAGTTGGGCCCGGATCCAACTGTCGGGGAACTGTTTCGGTGCGGCGAAGGAAAGCAGCACCGCGTCGTGGAAGACGGCCATTGACGTGAGGGCCAGATCGTCGCGCAGATCGGTCGCCTCGATCACGCTCTGATCGCCGACCGCCTCCTCGATCTCCTCGGCGACCGAATCGACGATCCGACCCCATCGTTCGTCACCGACCGTGAGCACCCGTTCGACAGCGGCAAGAAGCACGCCGGTATCCAGGTCGGACCGGTCGTCGAGTTCGGGGTCGACGTTGACGTTGACGTCGGTTCCGACGGCACCCATCCGAGCGGTCCCGAAGACGAATCCGTCATCGGCCCGTGGCGCCGTCAGCAGTCCCGTCCGAGCGATTTCTTCCCTGAGCCGGTCGATCGGGTCCATCGGGCGATGCCTTTCCGAAGAGGACGCGGGTCAGACGAGCAGGCGAGCCCGCAGGGTGTCGATGAGCTGCTGGTCGACTCCCAGACCCTTGCGCACGTAGTTGTCGACACCACCGTACAGCCGGTCGACCTGAGCGAAAGCGGCGTCGAGCCAGGACTTCTCGACGGCCTTGTCGCGCCCGAGGTACGTGTTGCTGGCGAGGAAGTCCTCGTACACCGTCTCCTTCGGGACTCCCAGCAGGGTCAGCAGGATCGCGGTTCCCCAGCCGGTGCGGTCCTTGCCGGCGCTGCAGTGGTACACGGTGGCGCCGTCGGTGTTGCCGGCGATCGCCGTGAGCAGGTCGCGGAAGGCGACGTCGGAGCCACGGTAGGTGACCATGAACGGGTAACCGATGGACTGGCCGATGTCGGACGACCCGTTCACCGCGGCGTCGATCAGCGCGCGGCCCAACGTGAGCGGCACGAACTCGTGGAACGCGATGCCGTGCTCGAACGAGACGACGTCGGCCACCTGGTAGCGGACCCCCTCGGGGATTCGGTCCGGATCCTCCTTGCGCTCCCACATGTTCCGCAGGTCCACGTCGAGGGTGACGTTCGCTGCCGTCAGCGCGGCCTGGTCGGCGTCGGTGAGCGAGCTGAGCTTGTTGGAGCGGAACACCAGCCCGGTGCGGACCTGCCGGCCGTCCGACGTCTCGTAGCCGCCGATGTCGCGGAAGTTCTTCGCGCCCTCGAGGCGAATCGCAGTGGTGGGGGTGGTTGTGGTGGCGGTGTCCGTCGCGGGCTCGGCACTCGCGAGCGGGGCGGCGACCACCGGGGCGACCAGGGCGAGCACGCCCACGATCAGCAGGAGCAGACGATTGAATGCGGTACGTGTCGATCCCATGGGTCCTCGCGAGTCGCGGCGGTCGCGGGCGGCCCGGCGCCGCCGCGGTTTCGCAGGCAGGCTAGCCGTTCGCGGTCGGCTGTGTCCGGCGAATCGCAAGGTCGCGACTATCGGTCCGCACGGATCAATCGGATTCCCGCTGCCGAGAGCACGGCGGCCGCGGTCGGACCGACGACGACGCCGAGCGCGGGAAAGACCAGCCACGGTGGGCCGAAATCGACCGGATAGATCCGTCAGGGCGCGCAGTCGAACGACGCCCCGGTCGTCACGCGTCGGGACACCGCCGTCAGGCATCCGGTATCCCGAACTCGGCGCGGATGGCGGCGAAGAGATCTCGGGCGTCGGCGCTGTAGGTCGCCGCCGAGTCGACGAGCGCCCCCATTGCGGCATCGAGCGCGTCGGGGTGCTGCGCGCTGAAGATCGCGTTGATCGCGAACGATGGCCGGTGGACGGGTCGGCCCCAGTCGAACGGGTTGTATGTGATGTCGTGCGTTCGGTGGACGATCGAAGCCTTGACGGTGACGCCGGCACCGTCTGGATAATCGTCCTCGGACAGGCGGGCGTGTGCGGCCAGCGGGTCGTGGAACGGTTCGGGCAGATCCTCTCCGGATGCGAGTGCGGCGAGCGCCCGTGCCACCCAGGGACGTTCGGTGAGCCCCGCATACGCGTACACGGTGCCGACACACCACCGCGCGAGCCGGCGTAGATCGGTCTCGCTCATGGCAGCGATCGACTCCGCGAGCGCGCGGTCCAGCCGGGTGATGTCCTTGCCGTGGAAGAAACGATCGAGTTCGGGTACCGGATCGCCGCCCCAGGCTTCACGCTCGGCGGCTTCCGCTTCGGCGCGCAGTTCGTCGACGTGGACTGTTCGTGATGGTTGGCCGGAGCCGCCGAAAACCGTGATCCACTGCGGGGCGAGTTCAATCGGTCGTTGCAACATCCCTGATCCTGGAGGGTGTTGCAGATGGTGTGGATCGGTCGGCCGCCGGCGCCGGCGCATGCTCGGCTGAAGTTCTGGCAGTGCCGTAGCGAGGGCGCGTCGACGGCAGCGGCCGCGGGTGCGGCATCGGTGGCGTATTCGACGGCGCAGCGGTGGCTGGTGGCGTCCGGTGGGGTTCGTCCCCGCCGGACGCCACCACCGTCGGGCCGGTACCTGTCCCTCGAGGATCGTGAGACGCTCTCCGAACTGCTGCAGGCCGGAAAGAAGCAACACGAGATCGCCGCGGCGTTGGGGCGGTCCCCGTCGACGATCAGCCGAGAGATCGCCCGGGGCACGAACAAGCGTGGCTACTACATCGCCTCCACAGCGCACCGGGCCGCCCAAGCGCGGGCGAAACGACCGAAACCAGCGAAGCTGAACTCGTGCGAGCGGCTGCGGACGTTCGTGCAGTCCCGGCTCGGGAAGAATCATTCTCCGGAGCAGATCTCACGCGCCTTGGTGCGTGAGTTCCCCGACGATCCGGAGATGCGTGTGTCCCACGAAACGATCTACCTCTCGCTCTATGTCCAGGCCCGCGGAGGACTCAAACGGGAACTGACACAGCATCTTCGGACCGGAAGGGTGTTGCGTCAGGGTAGCCGCAAGCCCGACGAGCGGCGGGGCCGGATCCCCGACATGATCAACATTTCCGAGCGTCCCGCCGAGGCCGGGGACCGGGCCGTGCCCGGCCACTGGGAGGGCGATCTGATCATGGGTGCCGGCAACCGGTCCGCGATCGGCACCCTGGTCGAACGTTCCACCCGGTTCGTGATGCTGCTGCACCTGCCCGACGGTCACTCCGCCGAACACGTCAACGTCGCGATGGCCGCCAAGATCCGGGAACTGCCCGCTGCACTGGCCCGCTCGATCACCTGGGACCAGGGCACCGAGATGACCCGGCACGCCCAGTTCACCGTCGACACCGGCGTCCAGGTCTACTTCTGCGACCCCCGCTCACCCTGGCAGCGCGGCTCGAACGAGAACACCAACGGACTGCTGCGCCAGTACTTCCCCAAGGGCACCGACCTGGCCGTTCACACCGCCGAGCGCCTGCAGTTCGTCGCCGACGAACTCAACGAACGGCCCCGCAAGACGCTCGACTGGCATACTCCAGCCGAGCGTCTCGACGAGGCCCTCGTTGCAACGACCGCATGAATCCGCCCGGCTCTTCTGGTTCGGAAGGCGCATCGTTCTTCTCGGAGATCGGTACGTTCTCGGGAACGCCGTAGCCCGGCATGTTCCACTGCACGGGTGGCCGCAGCGCGCTGCCGTCGGCGGGCCACAGGCGGAATCGCCATTCGTCTCCGGGCGTGGTGGTGCCGGGCCAGCCGTAGTTGACGAAACCCCGGCCGGAGACCTCGATCACGTACTCGCCCTCCGGGACCGGAATCGGGTCGGAGCCGGCACCGGTCGGCGAGTCGTAGTACAGCGAGGCATTCGGTCCGACCTGCAGCTGGGATTCGCTGACCTGCTGCCATTCGTCGCGGTCGTCGTCCGGTCGGGCGGTCCATACCTCGACCCGGACCGGCATCTCGAAGTTGTTCTGGTGCGGGCACAGGATGACGACTGTCTTCCCGTCGCTCGCTGCCGGATGGTTTGCCATCGCCAGCTCGACCAGGTCGAAGGCGTCCTCATCGTCCCCGACACCGCCGTGGATGTAGAACTGTCCGTAGTCCATCCAGAGTGTCAGCGACTGCGCGCTGACCATTCCCGCCCCTGTAGTCATGTTTTCGATCGTGGCACGGAATACCGACAAATCGGTGGTCCGTGCAGACGGCCTGGATGCCGTTCGGTTCGAACGGAATCCAGGCCGCAGGCGCCGCGGGGGCGGAGTGAGGCTCAGCGCCCCAGGTACCCGCCCCCGTGCGGGAAGAACTCCTTGCCCGACATCTCGGTGCCGTCGTCGAGTCGCACGCGCTCGATGACGAGACCCTTGTTCTGCCCGGTGCGGGCGTCGGGGCCGGCGACGATGACCATGCCGTCGCCCTCGTGGATGAAGACGCGGCCGGGGGTGCCGCCGTAGTTGCCCCGCGACACCGACGACTGCAGGACGCGGATCCGCTGTCGCTTGAACGTGGTGAACGCGTTGGGGTACGGGTCGGACTGGGCGCGCACGAGGCGCTCGATCGCGTCGGCCGGCCACGTCCAGTCGATGCGGCTGTCTTCGTCGGAGCGCTTGTGGAAGAACGTGGCCTGCGTGCGGTCCTGCGGTGTCCAGTCGGTGCGGCCGGACTCGATGAGTGCGAGCGCGTCGAGGGTGATGGGGCCGATCATGTCGACGGTGCGGTGGAACAGGTCGGTGACGGTGTCCTTCGGGCCGACCGGGGTGGCGCGCTGCAGGACGATGTCGCCGGCGTCGAGCTCCTCGTCCATCAGGTGCGCGGTGAGGCCCACCTCCGTCTCGCCGTTGATGAGCGCCCAGATCAGCGGCGAGAAGCCGGTGTACTTGGGCAGCAGCGAGTCGTGGATGTTGAGGGTGCCGTAGCGCGGGGCGTCGAACACGTCGCGCGGCAGCCACGTGCGCCAGTTGTTGGCGACGATGATGTCCGGCTCGGCGGCCTTCAGCGCGGCCTTGAAGTCCTCGTCGGGCTTGTTGGCGATGTGGACCGGCACGCCGTGCTCGGTGGCGAGGTCGGCCACGGAGTCGGCCCACATCTTCTCGTACGCGTGGTCGCTCTTGGGATGCGTGATGGCCAGCACCACCTCGTGATCCGAATCGAGGACGGCCTGCAGGGTACGGTGGCCCCAGGTTTGGTAGCCGAGCGTGGCGACTCTCAACGCGATCCTCCTGGACGGGTTGTGTCGGTACAGCCGTCACGCGCGACGACCACAGCGAATTAGGTTACCCAACCCTATTCGACGTAGTGAACGCAGCACGAGGAAGGCCGACATGCCCATCGCCACCATCAATGGGATTCCTCTGAACTACCAGGTCAAGGGCGAGGGTGACCTCGTCGTGCTGATCATGGGCACGGGAAGCCCCGGCCGCGTGTGGGACCTGCACCAGGTGCCGGCGCTGGTAGCCGCGGGCTACCGGGTGTGCACATTCGACAATCGCGGCATCGCGCCGTCGGGGGAGAGCGTCGACGGCATCACGATCGAGGACATGGTGGCCGACACTGCGGGGCTGATCGAGCTGCTCGGCGGCCCGGCGTACGTCGTGGGCACGTCGATGGGCGCCCGCGTCGCGCAGGAGTTGGCGCTTGCGCGCCCGGAACTCGTCCGCAAGGCGGTATTTCTCGCCGGTCACGCTCGCATGGACCAGTTTCAGCGCACCCTCAACGAGGGGGAGCGCGCGCTCGAGGAGTCCGGCATCGAGCTGCCCGTCAAGTACCGCGCCGCGGTCACCGCGGTGATGAACCTGTCGCCGGCCACGCTCGCCGACCAGCACGCGGCCCGCGACTGGCTCGACGTGTTCGAGTTCTCCACCGGTAAGGCGTCGCCCGGCGTGCGCGCCCAGCTGGCGATGGACCGCGACTTCGATCGGGTGCACGCGTACCGCGGCATCACCCGGCCGTGTCTGTCCGTCGGATTCGCCGACGACCGCATGATTCCGGCGTACCTGTCGAAGGAGGTTGCCGACGCGATCCCCGGCGCGGTGTACCAGGAGATCCCCGACACCGGCCACTACGGCTACCTCGAGCGTCCCGAGGCTGTGAACAAGGTGGTCCTGGACTTCCTGGCCGGCTGATCCCGCCCGATCCCTTGTCCCCGCGTTTCGCGCACTTATCGGTGTTTCGAGGCGTCGCTCCGCACCGATAAGTGCGCGAAACGCGGAACGGCGGTGGGCGGGTTCTGCCGGAGGGGTGGGTTAGCCTATCCTAAAGTCCGACTCATTCTGCGTCCGTCTCGCACGGCCGCCACGACGGACGATCGGATTTGTATGTCTGCGGACCACTTGCCGGCTGCCCCCATGCTCGACGCGTCCGTCGCGGGTCTACCCATCACCGCGGCGCAGTCCGAGATCCTGGTCGCTCAGCAGTTGGATCCGCAGAGCACCGTCTACAACCTGTCGCTGGTCGTGGAGGCCACCGGGCCCATCGACGTGGACCGCGCGGTGGCGGCGATCCGCCGGACGGTCACCCACGCAGAGGCGCTGCACGTCCGGTTCCGGGTCGGCGAGGACCGCTCGGTGCGACAGGTGTCGGCGCCGTCCGACGCGTGGCCGCTCGAGGTGGTCGACGTGCGCGACGCCGACGATCCGGAGGCCGCCGCGCAGGCGTGGATGGATCGGGACATGGCGACCGTCGTCGACGTCACCGGCGACGATGCGCTGTTCGCGCACGCGCTGCTCCGGCTCGCCGACGACCACACCCTCTGGTATCAGCGCTACCACCACAGCATCATCGACGGCTTCGGCATCTCGCTGATCGTCGCCGACATGGTCGCGCGCTACGACGACCCCGATCTCGAGTCGAAGGCGGGGGAGTGGGCGCTGCGCGACCTCGTCGACGCCGACGTCGACTACCGCGGCTCGGCCCGGTTCGAGGCCGACCGCGACTACTGGCTCGCCGAGATCCTCGACGCGCCGGAGCCGCCGCAGATCTGCGCGGGCGGCGCCGACGCCTCGCAGACGCCCGAGTCCACGACCGTCACGATCGACGCCGCCATCGCGGACGCGCTGTACCAGTTCGCGTCCGCCGCCGGTATCCGCCGGACCCGGCTGCCGATGGCGCTCATCGTCGCGTACCTCCACCGCGTCACGGGCCTGCGTGACCTCACGGTCTCGGTGCCGATGGCCGCCCGCGTCGGCCGCGCGATGCGCCGCACGCCCGGCATGGCGTCGACGATCCTGCCGGTGACGTTCCACGTGGATCCGGACGCCACCGTCGGCGACCTGGCGTGGGCGATCGACGCGCGACTGGTGGCGACGCTGCGCCACGGGCGTTTCCGCGGTGAGGACCTCGCCCGTGAGGTGCGCGCCCTCGATCCCGACCGGCGCGTGTTCGGTCCGGGCATCAACTCGATGATGTTCGAGCACGTGCTCGAGTTCGCCGGCCACCCCGCTCACATTCGCGGCTCGGTCACCGGCCCGGTCCAGGATCTCGACTTCTCCATCCAGGGCGGCGAGGACGGCGAACCGATCCGCATCGACCTGCGCGCCCCGGCCGGGCAGCGCGAGGAACTGCTGCGCCACGAGGAACGGTTGGCGCACTTCGTGTCCCAGTTCCTCCGGCACCCGATGGCCGCAGTGGGCGCGCTCGAGCCGATGACCGACGACGAGCGCCGCCGCGTTCTGGTCGACTGGAACGACACCGCCGAACCGCAGTCGTCGCACACCGTCCCGGACGTGTTCGCCGACGCCGTCCGCCTCGATCCCGACGCGGAGGCCCTTGTGGCCGGTGATCGCCGCCTGACGTACCGGGAGCTGTCGGAGCGGGTCGCCCAGCTCGCGCACCACCTGGGCGAGCGTGGCCTCGGGCCCGAAGAGGTTGTGGCCGTGGGGCTTCCGCGGTCCGCCGAGATGGTCGTCGGTCTGCTCGCGGTGCTGTGTGCGGGCGGGGCGTTCGTGCCGCTGGACCCGTCGTGGCCGCAGGAGCGGCGCGACTCCGTCCTCGCCGACGCCGGGGCCCGCCTGGTACTCACCGGTCCGGGCGGGGTCGACGCCGGAGCCGACTCCGTGCACGTCGATCTCGACGACTGGGCGCACGCCGACGGGCCCACCGCCCTGCCCGAGGGTGAGGTGGACGGCCGCCGTCTCGCCTACGTGATCTTCACGTCCGGGTCGACCGGACGGCCCAAGGGCGCGATGATCCGCCACGAGGCGATCTGCGCGCGCCTGCTGTGGCAGCGCGAACGAGTCCTCGGCTTCGGTGCGGACGACGCGTCGCTGTTCAAGGCGCCGCTGTCGTTCGACATCTCCGTCAACGAGATTCTGCTGCCGTTGATCTCGGGCGGACGCGTGATCGTGACCGAGCCCGGCGGTGAGCGCGACCCGCAGTACCTCCTCGATCTCATTGCGCGCGAGCGGGTCACGTTCGTCTACCTGGTGTCGTCGATGCTCGACGTCCTGCTCGACCTGGCTCGCGGCACCGATCTGCTGTCGGGGCTGCGCCACGTGTGGTGCGGCGGCGAGGTGCTGACCCCGGACCTGTTCGATCGGTTCCGGCGACAGTTGTCGACGACGCTGTACCACGGGTACGGCCCGGCCGAGGCCACGATCGGCGTCTCGCACGTGATCTACCGCGACGACGCCGCCCGGATCGCGACGTCGATCGGCCGCCCCAACCCCAACACTCAGCTCTACGTACTGGATTCGCAGCTGCGCCCGGTCCCCGAGGGTATCGGCGGCGAGCTGTACGTGGGCGGCTACCTGCTGGGCCGCGGCTACGTCGGCGCACCCGGGCTGACGGCGTCGCGCTTCGTCGCGAACCCGTTCGCGGACGACGGTTCCCGCCTGTACCGCACCGGCGACCTGGCGCGGTGGAGCGCCGACGGCACCCTCGACTTCCTCGGTCGTGCCGACAATCAGGTCAAGATCCGCGGTATGCGCCTCGAACTCGAGGACGTCGAGGCCGCGCTCGCGTCCAACCCGGACGTGCGGCACAGTGCCGTCCTGGTCCGGAAGACGCCGGCCGGGGCGAACTACCTTGCCGCGTACGTCGTTCCGACCGGCGGCACAGCGCCGTCCGCGGACACCCTTCGGGGGTGGGCGTCGGAGAAGCTCCCGGAGTACATGGTGCCGTCGGCGTTCGTCGTCCTCGACGAGTTCCCGCTCACCCCGAACGGCAAGATGGACCGCCGGGCGCTGCCGGAGCCCGACCTGGCCGCGGCGAGCGAGCACGTTGCGCCGCGCACCGCGCTCGAGTCGACGCTGTGCGCGATGGTCGCGGGTGTGCTCGGGCTCGAGCAGGTGGGCGTCACCGACGACTTCTTCGCCCTCGGCGGCGACAGCATCGTCGCAATAGCGCTGGTCAATCAGGCTCGGCGCGAGGGTCTCTCGATCAGCGCGCGCGACGTGTTCCACCTACGGACCGCCGGTGCACTCGCGGCCGCGGTGGACGGTCGCGTCGCGGACGCGGCGGACGCCGACGACGTCGCGGTGGGCGAGGTCCCGACCACCCCCGTCGTGGCCCGCGTGTGCGCCGCCGGCACCGACGTGCGCACCTTCCACCAGTGGGTGTCCGTGCAGATCCCGGCCGGGCTGGACGAGGCCACCGCGACGGCGGCCCTGCAGGCGGTGGTCGACCGGCACGACGCGCTGCGCGCGCGGTGGAACCGGGAGAACGGCACGCTCGCGGTCCCGGCGACCGGTGCGCCGGTGACGGTCCACGTCTCCGACCTGCCCGGCGGCGACATCGATGCCGCCGTGGCCGCCGATCGCGAGGCCGTCGTCGACCTGCTCGACCCCGAAGCCGGAATCATGCTGCAGGCCGCGCTCTTCCGCTCCGACGACAGACCCGGACGGCTGCTGCTCGTCGCCCACCACCTCGTTGTCGACGGGGTGTCATGGCGGATCCTGTTGGAGGACTTCGCGCGTGCCGCCACCGCGATCCTCGCCGGCGCCGCCCCCGATCTGCCGCCGGTCGGGACGTCGCTGCGCCGGTGGGCGCAACTGCTCGGTGAGCGCGCGCGAGCCGGCGCGTTCGACGACGAGCTCGGCTACTGGCGGTCGGTGACGGCGCCCGGGGCGCTCGAGATCGCTTCGCGTGCATTGGATCCCGCGATCGACACGTGGGCCTTCGCGGACACCACGACGGTCGACACGGCGTCGGACATCGCCGCCTCGCTGCTCATCGACGTGCCCGCCGCGTACCACGCGGGCGTCGGCGACGTCCTGGTCACCGCACTGGCACTCGCGCTGCGGCGCTGGCGTGGCGGTGACGCGGACGTCCTGGTGGACCTCGAGGGCCACGGCCGCGAGGAACACCTCGTCCGGCGGGCGGGCACGGCGCTGGACGCCACGCGCACGGCCGGTTGGTTCACCAGCGTCTACCCGGTCCGACTCGACGTCACACCGCACGACGTCCCGTCGGCACTCAAGTCGGTCAAGGAACAGCTCCGCCGTGTTCCGAGCAGCGGATTCGGCTACGGCGCACTGCGATACCTCGCCGAATCCGGTAGTGAGCTCGAGGCCGGCACCACACCGCCGGTCCTGTTCAACTACCTCGGCCGCGTCGCGTCCGGTGCCGGTGTCGACTGGCTGCCCACCGCGACCGGCGGCGCCAGCGATCCGGCGATGCCGATCGGACACGCCCTCACCGTCGACGTGATCGCCACCGACGGTCCGGACGGGCCGACCCTCCGCACCACGCTCACGTGGGCCGCGGGAGTCCTGTCGCGGGCCGAGGTCGGCGAGTTCGCCGACCGGTGGAGCGCCGCGCTGCGCGAGATCGCCGCCGCCACGTCCGACGGCGGTCACAGCCCGTCGGACTTCCCGCTGGTGCCGCTGGCGCAGGTCGACGTCGACCACGTCGCGGAATCCACGCGGACGTTGGCCGACATCCTGCCGACCACCCCGCTGCAGGACGGCATCTACTTCCACAGCGTCTACGAGCGCGACGGCGTCGCCGACACCGAACCCGACCCGTACGTGGTCCAGCAGATCGTCGAGCTGACTGGTGAGGTCGACGCGGTCGCGCTGCACCGGGCCCTGCAGGGCGTCGTCGACCGGCACGACGCGCTCCGGGCGGCGCTGCGTCCGCTCGCCGACGGCCGAGTGGTGCAGGTGATCTCGGCGCGAGCGGACGTCCCGATGACGGTGCTCGACCTGTCCGGCGATCCCGACCTGTCGGGCACGATCGATCGGATGCTCGCCGCGGACCGCCTGCGCGGCTTCGATTTCGAGCGCCCGCCGCTGGTGCGCTACACGCTGGTCCGGATCGAACGGGCGAAGTTCCTACTGCTGCAGTCGATCCACCACGTCGTCGCCGACGGCTGGTCGGTGCCGGTGATGCTGCGGGAGTTGATGGCGCTCTACAGCCCGGTCGGCACCCCGCTCGCGCTGCCCGCGCCGGCGCCGTACCGGAGCTACCTGGGATGGCTGGCGTCCCGCGACCGCGACGCGTCGCTCGAGGTGTGGCGCCAGGCGCTCGCCCTCGCCGACGAACCGCCCACCCTGCCGGGCGCCCCGGTGGCGGGCGCGGCGGGGGTGCGCGGCGTGACGGTCTCGCTGTCGGCCGCTGCCACCGAGGCGTTGGACCGGCTGGGCCGGGACCGCGGGCTGACGGCGAGCACACTGGTGCACGGCGCGTGGGGTCTGCTGCTGGCGCGCCTGACCGGGCGCCGGGACGTGCTGTTCGGCTCCACCGTGTCGGGCCGCGGCGGCGACCTGCCCGGCATCGAGTCGATGGTCGGCCTGTTCATCAACACCGTGCCCGCCCGGCTGCGGCTGCGCCCCGCCGAGACGGCCGCGGACGTCCTGGCGCGCTGGCAGTCCGAGCAGTCGGCGCTGCTCGAGCACCAGTACGTGGGGCTCGGTGAACTGCGCCGCCTCACCGGTCTGCAGGAACTCTTCGAGACGCTCGTCGTGGTCGAGAACTACCCGATCGGGAACACGGCCATCGCGGACCCGTCGGGCACCGTCCGGCTCACCGGTATCCGGTTCGACGAGCACCCGCCGTACCCGCTGACGCTCATCGCGGTGCCGGGCGACCGCCTGCGGTTCGAGGTCAAGTACGACGCCGCCCGCGTCGGCGACTCGACCGCCGCCCAGATGGCCGACGGACTCGTCGCCCTGTTGTCGGCGCTCCCGGAGGTGATCGACCGACCCGTCGCGGCGCTCGCGCTCGCCGACCGGCCCGCGCCGGCGCCGCGCGCCGAGTTCCCGGACACGACCGTGACGGCGCTGCTCGCGGAGCAGGCCGCGCGCACGCCCGAGGCCACGGCGGTGGTGTTCGAGGGACGGACGCTCACCTACTCGCAGCTGCACGATCGTGCGAACCGATTGGCGCACATGCTGATCGAACGTGGCGTCCGGCCGGAGACCAGGGTTGCGGTCGCGCTGCCGCGGTCGCTCGAGCTCATGGTGGCGCTGCTCGCGGTGGGCAAGGCCGGCGGCGCGTATGTGCCCCTCGACACCGGCTACCCGGCCGAGCGACTCCAGTACATGCTCGAGGACTCGGACCCGGTGTGCGTGCTGACGTCCGCGGACGTCGCTGCCGGTCTGCCGCGGTGCGCGGTCGAGACGATCCACGTCGACGACGTCGACCTGGAGGCCTACCCCGTCGAGCGGCCCGAGGTGACGCTGTTCCCGCAGCACCCGGCGTACGTGATCTACACCTCCGGCTCCACCGGACGACCCAAGGGTGTCGTCGTCCCGCACACGGGCGTGGTGAACCGGCTGCTGTGGATGCAGACGTTCCGGCCCATCCTCGCCACCGACCGTGTGCTGCAGAAGACCCCGTCGAGCTTCGACGTCTCGGTGCCCGAGTTCTTCGGTCCGCTCCTCGCCGGTGCGACGCTCGTGCTGGCGCGACCCGACGGCCACCGCGATCCGGAGTACCTGGCCGAGCTCATCGTCGACCAGCGGATCACCCGCGCCCACTTCGTGCCGTCGATGCTCGAGTTGTTCCTCGCCGAGCCCAAGGCGCGGGCCTGCGCGGGCCTGCGCGTGGTCGCGGCCAGCGGCGAGGCACTGCCGCTGTCGGTGGCGCGGCGGTTCGCCGACGTGCTGCCCGCGGCCGTGCTCGACAACCTGTACGGCCCGACCGAGGCGTCGGTGGAGGTCAGCTTCGCTGCGGCCGTCCAGGACCTGCCGGTCGACGCGACCGCCGTCCCGATCGGTCTCCCGGTCGCGAATACCGGCCTGTACGTGCTCGATCCGTACCTGCAGCCCGTCGGCGACGGTGGCACGGGAGAGCTGTACCTCGCGGGCCCGCAGCTGGCCCGCGGTTACCTCGGCCGCGCCGACGTCACCTCCGACCGCTTCGTCGCCGATCCGTTCGGCGCACCCGGCGATCGCATGTACCGCACCGGCGACGTCGTGCGCCGGGGCGTCGGTGGTGCGGTCGAGTATCTCGGTCGCGCCGACGACCAGGTGAAGCTGCGCGGCTTCCGCATCGAGCTGGGGGAGATCGAGGCGCAGTTGGCCTCGCACCCGGACGTGGCCCACGCGGTCGCGGTGATCCGGGAGGACATCCCGGGCCACCAGCAGCTCGTCGGCTATCTCGTCGCCGACCCCGCCATCGACACCGAGGCCGTCCGCCGGCAGGTCGCCCGAGCGCTGCCCGAGTTCATGGTGCCGACGGCCTTCGTCGTCGTGGAGGCGCTTCCGCTGAGCCCCAGCGGCAAGCTCGATCGCCGGGCGCTGCCCGCACCCGTCGCGGAAACCTCCACGAGCACAGTCGGTTCGGTTTCGAGCGGCCGCTTCTCCGTGGTCGCTCGCCTGGTCGCCGAGGTGCTCGGGCGCGACACGGTCGGTGAGGACGACGACTTCTTCGCGCTGGGCGGGGACAGCATCCTCGCGATCCGACTGGTGAATCTCGCTCGCCGCGAGGGCATCTCGATGACCCCGCGGCAGATCTTCGAGCAACGCACGGCGCGGGCGCTGGCTCGGCTGATCGGCGACGCCGACGCACCCGCCGCCGGGGACGCGCCGACGCGCGCGCCGCTCGTCACCACCGGCGACGCCCTGCCGATGCCGGTCGTGCACCGGCTCTCGGAGTGGAGCGGCGGCACCGACCGCTTCAACCAGGCGGTGCTGCTGCACAGCCCCGCCGGAGCGACGGTCGAGAACCTCACGACCGCACTGCAGTCCGTCCTCGACCACCACGACGGGCTCCGACAGCGCCTGACCCGGCATGCGCCGGGAGTGTGGTCGTTGCACATCGCCGAGCGCGGCACCGTCGCGCCGTCGCTGCGCCGCGTGGACGTCGCCGGCCACGACGATGTCCAGTTGCGTGCGGTCATCGCGGCCGAGTCGGCCGCCGCGGCCGACCGCCTCGATCCCACGTCGGCGAGCCGACCGGACGGCGCAGCCGGCGCGATGGTCGAGGCCGTCTGGTTCGACGCGGGCGAGGACGAACTCGGACGGCTGCTGCTGGTCGCCCACCACCTCGTCGTCGACGGCGTCTCGTGGCGGGTGCTGCTCGAGGACCTGCCGATGTCGTGGGTGGCGGCCCGCTCGGGTCTGCCCGCCGCGCTCGACCCCGTCGGCACCTCGCTCAAGGAGTACGCCGAGCTCGTCACCGCGCACGCCCAGCAGCCGATGCGGCTGCGCGAGCTGGCGCACTGGACGGAGATCACCACACCGGGCGCCGAACTGGTGCCGTCCGCGCAGGGCGACGCCACGATCGGCACCGGATCGAGCCGCACGGTGCGGCTGTCCACCGTCGACACCGAGGCCGTGCTCACCGCGGTACCCGCGCTGGCGCACGCCGACGTCACCGACGTCCTGGTGACCGCGCTGCGCGTCGCCGTGACCCGCTGGTTCGCCGAGCAGGGCCGCGCCTCGGACCTGCTGATCGACCTCGAGCGGCACGGCCGCGAGGAACTGGCGGCGGGGGTCGACCTGTCCCGCACCGTCGGCTGGTTGACCAACATCACCCCGGTGCGCCTGCCCGGCGGCACCGAGGGTCTCGACGCGCTCAAGTCCGTCAAGGAGGCGCTGCGCGCGGCGCCGGACGGCGGCATCGGCTACGGCATGCTGCGGTACGCCAACGCCCGCACCGCCGGGCTGCTGGCCGCGGGCGCGTCGGCGCAGGTGCTGTTCAACTACCTCGGGCGGATGCCCGGCGGGCTCGTCGGGCCGTGGACCACCGCGCCCGAAACGGACGCGCTGGCAACCGCTCCCGACGCGGACATGGGCGGGCCGTACCGTCTGCTCGTCAACGCGGTGTGCGAGGACACCCCAGACGGCCCGGTGCTCGGCGCGGTGTTCGGTTGGTCCGAGCCGGACCTCTCGGAGGCGGACGCGCGCGCCCTGAGCGACGGCTGGGTGGCCGCGCTGCGCGAACTCGTGGCGGCCGCGTCGAACCACTCCGGTCCGGCCGCGCTCACCCCGTCCGACGTGCCGCTCGCGGCGCTCACCCAGGCCGAGATCGACACCGTGATCGCCGCAGCGCCCGAGGGCGTCGAGACCATCTGGCCGCTGTCGCCGCTGCAGGAGGGCCTGTACTTCCAGGCCGGCATCGCCGACGGCGCCGACATCTACACCGCCCAGTTCTCGCTCGACTTCGACCGGCACCTGGACCTGGAACGGTTGGCCGCCGCGATCCGCACGCTGCAGCGCCGCAATGCGACGCTGCGCGCCGGATTCGTCAGCGCCGGTCTGTCCGCGCCGGTGCAGTTCGTCAGCGCCGGCCTCGACGTCCCGATCACCGAGGTGGACCTGCGAGGCCTCGACGACGCCACCCGCGAGGACCGGGCCGCGCAGGTGATGCTCGAGGACCGGCTCACCCCGTTCGACCTCGCCGCGCCGCCGCTGTGGCGCGCGCTGGTGCTGCGTCTGGGCGAGGACCGCGACCGGCTGGTGATCAACCGCCAGTTCCTGCTGTGGGACGGCTGGTCCAACGGCCTCGTCGTCGGCCAGCTCCTGGCGCTGTACGACACCGGCGGCGACGACACCGGATTCGGCACGCCCGAAGGCGGATTCGACACGTATCTGTCCTGGCTCGCGGACCGCGACGGCGACGTCGCCCGCGCCGCGTGGGCGCGGACGTTGTCCGGGCTCGAGGAACCGACGTTGCTGGCCCGGCGCACCGGTGAGCCCGCGGGGCTGCCCGACCGCCGCGACGCGGTGCTGTCCCGCGAACTCGGCGAGCGCCTGCGCGCGCAGGCCGCGCGGGTGGGCGTGACGTTCAACGCGATCCTGAACGCGGCGCTCGGGCTGGTGCTCGCCGGTGCGACCGGTCGCAGCGACGTCGTGTTCGGCACGACGGTCGCCGGCCGGCCGCCGGAGGTGCCGGGGATCGACTCCGTGGTCGGCATGTTCCTCAACACCGTGCCGGTGCGGATGTCGTTGCGGCCGAACGAGTCCGTTGCCGACCAGATGCGGCGCACCCAGTCCGAGCGGCTCGAGCTGACGCCCCACGACTACCTCGGCCTCGCCGCGATCCAGCGGACGAGCGAGCACCGCGAACTGTTCGACGTCCTGTACGTGCTGCAGAACTTCGTCGACGAGAACCAGGTGTCGGCGCTGCACGCCGCGCACGACATCCGCGGCGGCGACAGCATCGACCACACGCACTACCCGCTCACGGTGGTGGTCACCCCCGGCGTCGAGACCAAGGTCAAGTTCGAGTTCCACCCGGACAAGGTGTCCGCGGCGGACACCGAGCGGATGCTCGCGGCGTTCGTGCGGCTGCTCGAACAGTTCGCCGACGACGTCGACCTGCCGGTCGGGGGCACGGACGCGTTCGCCGCGGACGACCGTGCCCGCCTCGACGCGCGTCTCACCGAGACCGCACGCCCGGTGCCGGAGCAGACCATCGCGGACCTGTTCGCCGAGACCGCGCAGCGGATCCCGGACGCGACCGCGCTGGTGTTCGGGGACGACGCCGTCACCTACGCCGACCTCGACGCCCGGATCAACCGGATGGCGCGGGTGCTGCTCGCGCACGGCGCCGGTCCCGAGCGGATCGTCGCGCTCGCGCTGCCGCGGTCCGTGGAGACCGTCGTGGCACTGTTCGCGGTCCTGCGCACCGGTGCCGCGTACCTGCCGCTCGAACTGGACCACCCGGCGGAGCGTCTCGTCGGGATGCTCGACGACGCCCGTCCGGTCACGATGGTGACCACCGGTGCGGTCGCCGGAACCCTCTCCGCGGCAACGGTGGACGTGATCGTCCTCGACGACCCGGCGGTCCTCGGCACGCTCCGCGACACCGACGGTGCGGCTCTCGACGCCGCCGAACTCGGCGGCTTCGCGCCCGGAACCCCGGGCCGCATGGACCACCCGGCCTACGTGATCTACACGTCCGGCTCCACCGGCCGCCCCAAGGGCGTCGTGACGCCGTACCGAGGCCTGACGAACATGCAGTTCAACCATCGCGAGGCGATCTTCGAACCGGTCGTGCGCGGTGCGGGCGGCCGCACGCTGCGCATCGCGCACACCGTGTCGTTCGCGTTCGACATGTCGTGGGAGGAGCTGCTGTGGCTCGTCGAGGGCCACGAGGTGCACATCTGCGACGAGACGCTGCGGCGTGACGCGCAGGCGCTGGTCGCGTACGGCGACGCGCACACCATCGACGTCGTGAACGTGACCCCCACCTACGCGCGGCACCTCATCGAGGAGGGCCTGCTCGACGACGGCCCCGGCCGGCACCGGCCGCCGCTGGTCCTGCTCGGCGGCGAGGCCGTCTCCGACCAGGTGTGGGACGCGTTGCGCGACACCGACGGCACGTGCGGCTACAACCTGTACGGGCCGACCGAGTACACGATCAACACGCTCGGCGGCGGCACGCCCGACAGCGCGACCCCCACCGTGGGGCGCCCGATCTGGAACACCGTCGCGCACATCCTCGACGGCTGGCTCCGGCCCGTCGCCGACGGCGTGCCGGGCGAGCTGTACATCTCCGGTGTCGGGCTGGCGCGCGGCTACCTCGACCGGTTCGGGCTCACCGCCGAGCGGTTCGTCGCCGACCCGATCGTCGGCGGCGGCGCGCGCATGTACCGCACCGGCGACCTGGTGCGGCGCGGCGCCGACGGCAACATCGACTTCCTCGGGCGCACCGACGACCAGGTGAAGATCCGTGGCCACCGCGTCGAGTTGGGCGAGGTGGAATCGGTCCTCGCCGCACACGAGTCGGTGCGCCAGGCCGCGGTGATCGCCGACGCCGGACCGGGCGGGATCAAGCGACTGGTCGCGTACGTGGTCGGCGCCGGCGCGCCCGTGCGCAACGGCGGCGAGCCGCCCATGAGCGCAGTCGGTGGCCAGGACCTCGCAAAGTACGCACGGGCAGTACTGCCCGACTACATGGTTCCCGCCGCCGTCATCGCGGTCGACGAACTGCCCATGACCGTCAACGGCAAGCTCGACGTCCGGGCGCTGCCGTCGGCCGAGTCGGTGCTCGGGCAGGGCAGCGGGGAGTCCCGGGAACCGCGCAACGCCCTCGAAGGGACGCTGTGTCGCCTCTTCGCCGAGGTGCTGGAGTTGGAGGTCGATCTCGGGATCGACGACAACTTCTTCGACCTCGGCGGTCACTCGCTGCTCGCCACCCGACTCATCAGCCGGGCCCGCGCGGAGCTCGCCGCCGAACTGACGATGCGGGACCTGTTCGAAGCGCCCACCGTCGCCGAACTCGCACAGCGGATCTCCGGGCGCGACGAGTCGACCCGGCCGGTCCTGGTGGCGGGGGAGCGGCCCGAGCAGCTGCCGCTCTCCCCGGCGCAGCAGCGGCTGTGGGTGATCCAGCAGATCGAGAACGGCGCCGCGGGCACGTCCAGTGCCTACAACTTCCCGAACGTGCTGCGCCTGCGCGGCGACCTCGACCCGGCCGCGTTCACCGAGGCGCTCGCCGACGTCGTCGCCCGGCACGAGGTGCTGCGCACCGTGTTCGGCGAGCACGACGGCGAACCGGTCCAGGTGATCCTCGCCGACGCGCGGCCCGAGGTGACCGTCGTCGACGCCGGCCCGGACGAGGCGCCCGCGCTGGTGGCCGCCGCGGTCGGGCGGCCGTTCGACCTCGCCGCCGAGATTCCGGTGCGTGCCACGGTGATCCGCGTCGGCGAGGGCGAGCACGTGCTCGCCCTGGTCCTGCATCACATCGCCACCGACGAGTGGTCGGACCGGCCGTTCCTGCGCGACCTGATGGTCGCGTACGCGGCCCGCACGCAGGGTGCGGCGCCGGAATGGGCGCCGCTGCCCGTACAGTACGCGGACTTCACGCTGTGGCAGCGGGCGCTGCTCGGGGACACCTCCGATGCCGACTCGCTGATCAGCCGCCAGCTCGACTACTGGGCCGGTGTCCTCGACGGCGCACCCGAAGAGCTGGTGCTCCCGGCCGACCGCACCCGGCCGGCACGGCCCAGCTTCGTCGGTGGCGCAATCGAACTCGACCTCGACGCCGACACGACCGTGGCGCTGCGGGCGCTGGCCCGCGAGCACGGCGCGAGCATGTTCATGGTCCTGCACGCCGCGTCGGCCACCCTGCTGCAGCGGCTCGGCGCCGGCGACGATCTGCCGTTGGGTGCGCCGGTCGCGGGGCGGTCCGAGCAGGGGCTCGACGAGCTGGTCGGCTTCTTCGTCAACACGGTGGTGCTCCGCACCGACATCTCGGGTGACCCGACGTTCGCGGAACTGCTGGCCCGGGTCAAGGATCTCGACCTGGCGGCGTTCTCGCACGCCGACGTGCCGTTCGAATCCGTCGTCGAACGCCTCAATCCGGCCCGCACGCTCGCCCGGAACCCGCTGTTCCAGGTGATGGTCGGCTACCACAGCCGCACCGCAGACCCGGCGCCGTCGCCGGACCACGCGCTCGCTCCGGTGTCGATCGAGGAACGCACCGCCAAGTTCGACCTGGTGTTCAACTGGACGGAGTTCCTGGACGAGGACCGCGTGCGGCTGCGCCTGGAGTACAGCGCCGACTTGTTCGACCGGGACACCGTGGACCGCATGGCCCGCCGGCAGGCCGCGGTTCTCGGGGTCGTCGCCGCGGCTCCCGCGACCCGGGTGTCCGACGTCGACGTGTTCCTGGCCGGCGAGCGCGATGCGGTACTGCGCGAATTCAACGACACCGCCCGCGCGGTCGACGAGCTGACGCTGCCGGAGGCGTTCGACCGATGGGTGCGCGAGACCCCCGCTGCGGTGGCCGTCGCGGACCGGGACGGCGAGGCCACGTTCGCGCAGCTCGACAAGCGCTCCCGGAGCATCGCGGCCGTCCTCGCGGCGCGCGGGGTACGCACCGAAAGCGTGGTGGGCCTGGCCGTTCCGCGGTCGATCGACATGGTCGCGTCGGTGCTCGGCGTGCTGCGTCTGGGTGCGGCGTACCTGCCGCTCGACCTCACGCATCCGGCCGACCGCATCTCGTACATGCTCGAGGACTCGGGGGCGGACGTCCTGCTGACGACGTCGTCCGAATCGGCGCGCATCGCCGGGCCGGACCTCGAACGGGTCCTGCTCGACGATCCCCTCGTGATCGCCGAAACCTACGGCCGCGCAACGGATGGGCTGCCGACGCCACCGCCCGGACTCGACCACGCCGCGTACGTGATCTACACCTCCGGCTCGACAGGACGGCCCAAGGGCGCGGTGCTGCCGCACGAGGGCATCATGAGCCTGGTCGCCACGGCCGAGGACCGGATGAGGCTGACGACCGGGTCGGTGGTCATGCAGTTCGCGTCCGTCGGTTTCGACGTCGCAGTGTTCGAGCTGTCGATGGCGCTGTGCACCGGGTCGACGCTGGTGATCATCCCGGAGGAGGCGCGGGTCGCCGGTCCGGAACTCACCGACTTCATGCACGACCGGAACGTCACGCACGCGATCCTGCCACCGTCGCTCATGGCCGCGCTGCCGCCGGGATGCCTCGTGCCGGAGGGCTGCACGGTCCTGGTCGGCACCGAGACGGTGCCGCCGGACCTGATCGGGCGGTGGGCCGAGCGGTTGAACCTGCTGGCCGCGTACGGGTTGACCGAGGCCACCGTGAACAACACGCTGTGGCAGGCGCAGCCGGGGTGGACGCAGTCGGTGCCGATCGGCATCCCCGACCCCAACGAGCAGGCGTTCGTGCTCGACGACCTCCTGCGCCCGGTGCCCCCGGGCGTCGCGGGCGAGCTGTACATCGCCGGCCGCGGCCTGGCCCGCGGCTACCTCGGCCGGTCGGCGCTCACGGCCGGACGGTTCGTCGCGAACCCGTTCGGTCCCGGACGCATGTACCGCACGGGTGACCGTGCGCGGTGGCGCACGGACGGGAACATCGACTTCCTCGGGCGCGTCGACGACCAGGTGAAGATGCGCGGATTCCGGATCGAGCTCGGCGAGATCATCGCCGCCCTCGCGAGCCACCCCGGGGTCAGCCAGGCCGCGGTGGTGGCCGATCGCGACGGCGGCATCACCCGACTGGTCGGCTACGTGTCGCCGGAGTTCGTCGACGGATCGGATGCCGTGCATCCCGTGGACGCGTCGGAGGTCCGTGCCCACACCGCGCGGGCGCTGCCGGACTACATGGTGCCGACGATGGTCGTGGTGCTGCCCGGCGCGCTGCCGCTCACCCCGAACGGCAAGCTCGACCGCAAGGCACTGCCCGCGCCGGACTGGGCGACCCTCGCCGGCGACGGTAGTCCACGCGACGACGTCGAAACCGCACTGTGCGAACTCTTCTCGGAGATCCTGCACCTGCCCGCGGTCGGCATCCACGACGGGTTCTTCGACCTCGGTGGGCACTCCATGGCGTCGATGAAGCTCGTGGGACGGGTCCGCTCCGTGTTCGGGTGCGAGATCACCATCCGCGACGTGTTCGACGCCCCGACGGTGGCCGAACTGGCCGACGTCGTCCGCCGCGGCAACAACCCGGCGCGGCTCGCGCTGGTCGCGACCGGCGACACCGGTCCCGTGCCGCAGGCCCCGGCCCAGCGGCTGCACTGGCTGCGTCACCGCGCCGCCGGATCGTCCGCGCGCGCCGACCACGCGCTGGCGCTGCAACTGCGCGAGAGCATCGATCCCGAGGTGCTGGCGCGGGCACTCGACGACGTCGTCGACCGGCACCTCCCGCTGCGGACCGTGTTCGCACCGGACGGTTCCGAGGTGTTCGCCTCCGACGGTCCGCGTCCGGGCGTCGACGTGATCGACGTCGGCGACGACGACCTGCACCGGCGGGCCTACGAGCTGGCACAGCTACGGATCGACCTCACCGGGGAGGCGCCGCTGCGCGTGCACCTGGTGAGCGACGACGCCGGACGTCAGGTGCTGCTGCTCACGATGCACTATCTCGCGGTGGACGAGTGGTCGGTGGTGCCGCTGCTCGGCGACCTGTTGTCCGCCTATGCGGCTCGCGCCGGCGGCGGTGAGCCGCAGTGGGAGCCACTCGCGGTGGAGTACTCGGACTACGCGCGTTGGCAGCAGCGGCTGCTCGGCGACCCCGCCGATCCGTCGAGCCGGCACGCCCGTCAGCTCGGGTACTGGCGTGACAGGCTGTCCGACATGCCCTTCCGGCTCCACCTGCCCGCGGCGGCGGGGGTGCGTGAGGCCCGGCGCGAGCTGGTGGCGGTGGGGATCGACGCCGACCTGCACGCCGGGATCGACCGGCTCGCCGTCCGTACCGGGACGAGCATGTTCATGATCCTGCAGGCGGCGTTGGCCACGCTGCTGACGAGGAGCGGTGCGGGCTGCGATATTCCGATCGGCTCGCTCGTCGCGGGCCGGACCGAGGACGCGCTCGCCCCGATGGTCGGCTGCTTCTTCAACGTCGTCGTGATGCGGACCGACACGAGCGGAACCCCGAACTTCGAGGAACTGCTCGCCCGCGTGCGCTCCTCCAACCTGGAGGCGCTCGATCACCAGGACGTCGGATTCGCCGATGTCGCAGCCGAACTCGACGGCGCCGGTGTCGGCGGCCGCTACCCGCAGGTGATGCTGGTCCACCACGAGCAGGCCCGCTTCGATGCGCTCGAGGGCGTGCTCGACAGCTTCCTGCCGGTGCCGGTCGGGCTGCCGACGGCCGAGCTGACGCTGAGCTTCTACGAGCCGGTGGGTGCGGGTCCGGTGCATGCCTACTTCGAGTTCTCCACCGGCTCGCTCGACCGCGACGCGGTCGTGGGGTGGGCGCGGGAGCTGTCGTCTCTGCTGGCGTCGGTCGTGGACGGGGAGGTGCGGCCTGACGCGGATCGGCTGTGACGAGTCACACGCAGGTCCCGGTATTGGTAGCCTCCCCTAATGAGGGTAGCCTTTGCTATCTTTTGCGAACGGAAGATGCGGGGACCCAGCAGCGGTCGGAGCCACGAGGACGGACATGAGCGATGACTGACAGTCAACGAATCGGCGGTGAGGTAACGCTCGATGTGGTCGGGATCGGGTTCGGTCCTTCGAACCTCGCGCTCGCGATCGCGATCGAGGAGCACAACGCGGAGTGCCACCCGGACGAGCGGATCGCCGCCCGCTTCTTCGAGAAGCAGCAGGAGTTCGGCTGGCATCGGGGCATGCTCCTCGACGGTGCGACCATGCAGATCGCGTTCCCCAAGGATCTGGTCACGTTCCGCAACCCGCGCAGCGGATACAGCTTCTTCTCGTACCTGCACGATCGCGGACGGCTGGTGGACTTCGTGAATCACCAGACGTTCTTCCCGACGCGGGTCGAGTTCCAGGACTACCTGCAGTGGGCCGCCGCGCGCGTCACCGCCGACGTCCGGTACGGCACCACCGTCGACGGGGTCGAGGGCATCGACGACGGCGGGGCGGTGGACCGGTTCGCGCTGTCGCTCTCGGACGGCACCGTAGTCCGCGCCCGAAATGTCGTGGTGGGTGCGGGATTGCGGGAACGGCTGCCCGAGTGGGCAACGCCGTCGGCGCGGTGTTTCCACAACCACCAGTTCCTCTTCCGCATCGCGGAGATGCCGGAGCCGGTGCATCAGCGGTTCGTCGTCCTCGGTGCCGGTCAGAGCGCGGCCGAGGTGGTGCAGTACCTCCACGCCAACTATCCCGAGGCCGAGGTCCACAGCGTCTTCTCGCGGTTCGGGTTCAGCCCGGCCGACGACAGCCCGTACGCGAACCGGATCTTCGATCCGGGCACCGTGGACGAGCTGCACGCCGCACCCGCGGCCGAGCGGGAACGCCTCCTCGAGCTGCACCGCGGCACCAACTACTCGGTGGTCGACATCGAACTGATCAACGAGCTGTACGCCACCGAGTACCAGGAGCGGGTCCGCGGCGAGCGACGGCTGTTCATGCGCCGTGCGTCCGAGGTCAGTGCGGTGCGCGAGGACTCCGACGGTATCGAGGTGTCGGTGCACAGTGCCCTCGACGGCCTCACCGACACCCTCGTGTGCGACGCGCTGGTGTTGGCCACCGGATTCGCGGCCACCCCACTCGACTCGCTGTTCGGCGAGGCCTTTCCCGGTATCGGGCCGGACCGCGGCATCGGCCGCGATTACCGACTCGACGCCGGACCGGACGTCCACGGGGGCATCTACATGCAGGGCGGAACGGAGAAAACACACGGTTTGACGGCGTCATTGCTGTCCAATGTCGCGGTGCGTGCGGGGGAAATACTCAATTCGATTCTCGCTCATCGAGATATCGGTGGCCGCCTTGCTAGGCTGAACGGAGACAACCCGTACGCGACAAGCGAGGTCAGATGAGCACCAATCCGTTCGACGACGAAGACGGCCGCTTCTACGTGCTGGTCAACGACGAGGACCAGCATTCCCTGTGGCCCACGTTCTCCGAGGTCCCGCAGGGCTGGAGGATCGTCTTCGGTGAGGATTCGCGTCAGGCGTGCGTCGAATACGTCGAGAAGAACTGGACCGACATGCGGCCGAAGAGCCTGCGTGAGGCCATGGAGCAGGACAAGAAGAACGCCGAGAAGTAATCCGTCCGGTGCCGGCTACGTGACGCTCCGGGTCACGGAGTCGGACACGGAATTGCTCATCACCACGCTGCGTCGCCCGAACCTCGGGCGGCGCAGCGTCGTGTTTCGGCGCGATGCCGCATTGGGGCGCCGCGGCGGGCGACGCAACGTCCGGGCACCCCATTCCCCGAGCGTCACTCCCGCCGCCAACGCGCACCCGACACCGAACGCGCCCAGCAGCGCGGTGAGGCCCACGATCACCTCGTCGTTCAGCATCGCGTACAGGCCGCGATACAGGGACAGACCCGGCAGCAGCGGCGTGATCCCTGCCACCGCCACGACGAGCGGCGGCGTCAGGGCCCGCCGGGCCATCAGTCCACCCGCGAAGCCGACCACGGTCGCCGCGATCGCCGACGAGATCACCGGGCCGATGCCCATGCTCTGCGCCAGGACGAAGAAGAGCAGGCCCGCGGCGCCGCCGAGGCCGGCGGCCGTGAGCGCGCGCCGCTCGGCGTAGCACGCGAGCGCGTAGAACATCGACGCCAGCGCCCCCGCGATCACCTTCACCGGAAGCTGCGTGATGTCGGGCGGTGCGGCGTTGCTGATCAGCGGCAGGTCCGCACCGAGCGCGCCCGCGACCCGCAGGGACAGCGCCACACCGGCGATGATGCCGCCGGTCATCATCACGACCTCGAAGAACCGTGCGGACGCGGTGATCGGCGCGCCGGTGATCGCGTCCTGTACCGAACCGACCAGCGAGAGCCCCGACAGCAGCACCACGACCCCCGCCGCGATGATCAGTGACGGCCGGACCACCACACCGAGGTGGTCTTGGACCGTGTACAGCGCCGTCGCGGGTGCGGCCGCGATCAGCCCGCCCACCATCTGCTGGAAGAAGTAGGGCAACCCGAATCGGTTGAGGACTCGGTTCACGCGGTCGATCACCACGGTCGTGAGAAACGCGACCATCGTGATGAACGGTCCCGCGCCGAGCAGGACGGCGACCGCGGCGGCCAGTCCCGCCCAGCCGAGTGTCGCCACCCACCGGTTGTAGGGGTGCGGCGCGGAGACGATGGCATCGAGGGCGGCGTGCGCCTGCGCCGGGGTGATCGCCTCCAGCCGGATCCGCCGCGTGAGGCGGTCGGCGGCGGCGAGGCGGGTGAAGTCCATCGACCGGTAGTGCACGATGCGCATCGTGCTCGCCGGCGGGATCAACGGTCCGCGGTGCGCGGAGAGCACGATCGAGTTGTAGGTGACGTCGACGTCACACTGCGCCAGCCCGTACGTCGCGGCCACGAACCGCACCTGCGTGGCCGTGTCCACGGCGGAGGTGCCCGACGCCAGCAGCAGGTCCCCGATGCGGACCGCGAGGTCGAGTACCTCGGCGACGCGGGCGTCGTCGGTGAGGTCGATCGGCTGCAGCGGTGTGGGCGCCGCTGTGACCGTGTCGACCGTCGCCCGACGGTCCTTGACGAGACTGCCGATCGACGCCGCGAACCTGCGCACGTCAGATGTCGGTGACGAGATCCTTCTCGGTGAGATCGGTGGCCTCCAGTGCCGATTCGAGGGTGTCGTGCCGGAAGACGGCGGTCACCTGGTCGTTGACGACACGGAAGGCGGTGCCCACGGTCCGAGACTCGTTCGGCTGCGCCGTCCAGGTGGCCTGCTCCTCGACCACGAGAACGCCGTCGTGCATGAACATCCGGCCGGGGACCAGTGTAAGTCCCGCGGAATCGGCCCATTCGCGCAGCGCGGTCAGGCCCTGAGCGGCTCCTTCCGAACCGCCGAGTTCGATGTCGTCGCTCGAGACAGCCAAGAGCGTGTCGATGTCGGACGAGTTGAGGGCGTCATGCCACGCCAGAACAGTGGCGATCTCCGAGATGCGCATGGGACAACGCTAACCAAAACGGGCGGTCATGGCACGGGTACGCGCTCCACCGTCGGGTATGGATATGATGAGCGCGCTCGACTGCCTCCTTAGCTCAGTGGTAGAGCACTCGCCTTGTAAGCGAGCGGTCGTCAGTTCAATCCTGACAGGGGGCTCCGAAGAAGGACCCTCGCCGGCATTTCGTCGGCGAGGGTCCTTTTCTCTTCCTACGAGCTCGCGTCACATGCCCAGGCTCCGCCCGCCCGGCGGACGGCAGACGCAGAACGGATGCCCGGCGGGGTCGAGAAGAACACGGCACTTGTCGGGGGCGAATTGCACGTGGATCATCGGCGTCCCGCCGGGGGGCCTTCAGTCCCACGAACGTCTCGCTGGAGTGGGGATACTGCCGCCCAGGTCATCGAACCCAAATGTCCAATGGCCATTCCCGTACGTTACCGAGAACCTATTTCCTCCTCGCGGAACAAACGGTGAAAATTCGCCGGTTCGCCACCGGGTATTCCCTCACAGGGCGAAGCCGTCCCCCGATTTCGCGTCGGCAATTGTGAAAATCGGGTACTTCTCGCCCGCGTCCTGCTTCAGGAGTTGGACGCGGATCCCGGACCCGCCCCGGCGTCGTCCGATGATCCTGCCGAAGCACCAGTCGCCGCTGTCGAGTGCGATCAGTGTCTTGCGTCCCCGCCGCATCATGAGTAGTTCTCCTCGGGTTTCGAACCGACCTACTCCAGATTGCCGCGTACGGTGCCCGAGTGCACCGTCAGAACTACCTGTTCCGTCCCCGTGCACTACCTGTTTTCGCGGCGCCTGCGGGCCGGGCCGCGGCGGGGCACCGGATCAGCCCGCGCGGTGCGCCCGCACGACCGAATCGTGGATGGTGACCTCGTGGTCGCCGTGCGTGACGGTCCGCGACGCGGCAGTGGCCGTGTCGACTGTCCATTCCCGTGGATCGAGCAGCGCCACAACATCTTCCGGGACGAAGAACAGCTCCGGGCGGGGCGGGCGCGGGATGCTTGTGTCCAGGTCCGACGGGTGGTGGCCGACGATCAGCAGGGTGCCACCGGGGGCCACGAGGTCCGCGAGGCGCCGGTACAGCACCTCGCGCGGGCCCGACGGCAGGTGCACGTACTGCGAGGTGACCAGGTCGTACCGCGTGGTGTCCGGATTCGACTCGAGCAGGTCCGCGTGCTGCCAGGTGATCCGCTCGGCGATGCCGTCGCCCGCGTCGGCCGCGTGTGCGGCGGCGCGCTCGATCGCGACGCTGGACAGGTCGATCGCGGTCACCGTCCAACCGCCCCGGGCGAGCCAGATGGCGTCGGCGCCCTCGCCGCAGCCGACGTCCAGTGCCGTCGCCGGCGCCAGATCCGAAACCTCGTCCACCAGATTCGGATTCGGGTTCCCGCTCCACAGGCGGTGGCTCGAGCGGTAGCGCTGGTCCCAGAACTCCTCGTCGAACACCTCGGTCATGTCGGTCATTCTCAGGCTCCCTTCTGCTGCCGTGCCCGGAGCTCGGCCACGGCACGGTTCGTGTCCTCGGCGATGAGATCGTTGTTCAGCGCGGTGGCGGCCAGCGCGGCCCCCGCGGCGGCCCCCATCACCTGCGCCTTGATGTCGGTGACATTGCCCGCGACCCACACCCCGGGCACTGTGGTCAGTCCCGACCAATCGGACGGTACGAACTGGCCGCCGGACATCGGCTCGAGTTCGGTGTCGAGGCCCAGCGAGGCGAGGGCGTCGACACGGGCCATGAAGCGCGGTGCCACCACCAGCGCCCGACGCTTGACGACCGTGCCGTCCGCGAGCCGGACGCCGGCGAGGCGGTCGTGCTCGATCACCAGCGAGTCCACGACACCGTCGACGACGGGGATCCCCCGCGCCTCGAGCTGTTCGCGCTCTTCGGCGGTCGGTTCGGGTCCGGTGTGCCGGAGCAGGACGACGTCGTCGCTCCACTGTCGGAACATCAGCGCCTGGTGCACCGACATCGGTCCCGTGGCGAGCACGCCGACCGGCTGGTCGCCGATCTCCCAGCCGTGGCAGTACGGGCAGTGCAGCACGTCGCGTCCCCAGCGCTCGCGGATTCCGGGAACGTCCGGCAGCTCGTCCACCAGGCCGGTGGTCACGAGGAGACGGCGCGCGCGGATGGCCGAGCGCCCGGAGATCGACACCGCGAACCCGTCGTCGAGCCGGCGGGCGTCGGTCACGGTCCCCGCGACGATCTGGCCACCGTAACGGCGGACCTCGTCGCGTCCGAGCCTTGCCAGTTCGGCGGGCGGGACGCCGTCGCGGGTCAGGAACCCGTGCACCCCGGCGGCCGGTGCGTTGCGGGGCTCACCCGCGTCGATCACCAGCACGCTCCGGCGCGCGCGGGCCAGCATCAGGGCCCCCTCCACACCGGCGGCGCCCCCGCCGATCACCACCACGTCGTATTCGTCGGACATTCGATCGCTCACTTCGGCCTCCCTGCTCTCGTCCGGGACACCACCATGCCGTCGGTCGGCGACAGTGAGCAAGGAAATTTGCCGAAATGGCAAGCTGGAGGCATGGCAGAGGACACGGATCGAATACTGGACGCGGTCGGTCCCCGGCTGCGGGCGCTACGACAACTGCGGGGAGTGACGCTTGCCGACCTGTCCGCGGACACCGGGATCTCGGTGAGCACGCTGTCGCGGCTCGAATCGGGTCAGCGCAAGCCCAATCTCGAACTGTTGTTGCCCCTGGCCAGGGCGTACGGGGTGCCGCTCGACGAACTCGTCGGGGCGCCGCCGACGGGGGATCCTCGGATCCACATGCGACCGATCCGGCGCGGCGACCGGACGATCGTGCCGCTGACGCGCCGGCCCGGCGGAATCCAGGCGTACAAGCACGTGCTTCCGGGTGCGACGGGGGTGCAGGATCCCGACGTGCGTGTGCACGAGGGTTACGAATGGCTCTACGTGCTCAACGGGCGCCTGCGGTTGGTGCTCGGCGACCAGGACCTCGTGCTGGAGCCCGGCGAGGCCGCCGAGTTCGACACCCGGCTACCGCACTGGTTCGGTGCCGCCGGCGCCGAACCGGTCGAGTTCCTCGGCCTCTTCGGCCGCCAGGGGGAACGCGCGCACATCCGAGCGCGTCCGGCCAGGGACGAGACGAGGGAATGAATCGGCAAGGGCGAGGCGAGGCCTCACTTGTCCTGGGTGGCGGCGGGGGCGTCTCCGAACATTGCCGCGATGCGGGACTTGATCTCCTCGGTGCTGATCGCTCCGGTGCGGAGGCCGTTCGCGGTGGTCTGGCGGTTGTTCGAGATGTGGTTCATTCGACTTCTTCCGTGCCTTCCAGGTACGTCCGTTGCCGTCCGGCGTCGTCGACACCGATGTAACCGGCGGTGCGGTCTCCGGGACGGAGCAACCGCAGCCAAGGGCCAGGCTAGCGACGCGAAGGACCCGGGGAAGCGTCTGCGCGGAAGTGGTTATACAAACGGAATCAACACCTCCCAACACTGGTGTAATCGTTACGAATTCCCGGTTCGATCGGGACCGAAGGCCCTGGTGTGTGCATTGTCAGGCGGGGTCGAGGGGCAGATCGCTGCCGCGCCCGCCCTTGAGCCAGCGTCCGGGGAGGCGCCCGGCCAGGTCGCCGAGCGGTCCGACGGCCGCGCTGAGCACGCCGACGGTGTCCTGCAGCAGATCGATGCTCGCGCTCATCCGCTGCAGGTTCGGCGCCAGCGCCGTCAGCGTCTCGGACAGCGCGACGATCTGATCGAGCGGGCCTCCTTGGGCGATGAGTCGCTCGAACGCGCCGTCCTCCGCGAGCAGCGTTTCGAGGATGCCGTTCTCGGCGAGCGCCTTGTCGACGATGCCGTCCCTCTTCGTCAGCCGCTCCACGGCGCCGTCCTCGGCGGTGAGTCGCTCGAGCGGCCCGTCCTCGGCAGTGAGGCGATCGAGGAGGCCGCCCGGCGCGAGTAGTCGTTCGAGCGGTCCGTCCTCGGACAGGATCCGGTCCAGTGGTCCGTCCTCGGCGAGCACCCGGTCGAGGGGACCACCCGGCGCGAGCACCCGGTCGAGAGGTCCGCCGGGTTCGAACAGCCGCTCGAGGGTGCCCCCGTCGGAGGTGAGACGGTCGACGACGCCACCCGGCGCCAGCAGTCGGTCGAGGGGGCCGCCGGGACGCAGCGCCTGGCCGAGCGGGCGTTCGTCGGCCGCGAGCGCCGCGATCTGCTGGACCAGTTGCAGCGGTCCGCGTGGGTTGGCGAGTGTCGCGGCGCTGACGCCGGTCAGCGTCGGGCTGGTCAGCGCCATCCGTGTCGTCGCGAGCGCGGTCTCGGCAACCTCGAGCGCCGAATCCGCGATGGCGAGCCCGGCCCGGACCGGAAAGGTGATCGCTGACACCAGGTTCATCCGGTAACTGTAACCCTCGCCACACAGTCAAACAGGATGTTCGGTCCGTGGGGGCGGCGGTCAGGTCAGTGCAGCGCCTTGAGTCCGATCACGCAGCCGACGATGCCGAGGATCAGCAGGATCTTCACGAGCGACGCGCTCTCGGTGCCGGTGACCATCGCGTAGCTGACGGTCAGTGCCGCGCCGATGCCGACCCACACCGCGTACGACGTACCGATCGGAAGGGTGCGCATCGCGTACGCGAGACCGGCCATGCTGAGCACGATGCCGATGCCGAAGACGATCGAGGGTCCGAGTCGGGTGAAGCCCTCCGACTTGCCGAGGGCGGTGGCCCACACGGCCTCCAGGACGCCGGAAATCACGAGCACGATCCAAGCCATGGTGTTTCAACTCTCCAAACACCGTCTTGTCGCTGGCCGGGTACGGTGTGCTCGTCCGGATGTCAATTGACTGGTACCAGGGTACCGAAATCTCTCGCGGCTGTGCCGGCCGCGTGGCGAAGGCCACCCCCCGACGACCCGCCCCACCTCCTCGGCGACCGGCCGGCGGAGAGCACCTTTGGGGCGGCAGGGCATTCACAGGAACTTCCCAGCGAATGCCCAGCCTGTCTCCAGTTCGCTGGAAGACTCTGATGGTGTGAACGAAACGCCGCAGGTCCGGGTGCTGATCGTCGACGACGAGCCGACGCTGGTCGAACTGCTCTCGGTCAGCCTCCGCTTCCAGGGGTTCGAGGTGGAGTCCGCGACGAACGGTGCGGAGGGACTCGACCGGGCACGGACCTTCCGGCCGGACGCGCTGATCGTCGACGTCATGATGCCGGGCATGGACGGATTCGGGATGCTGCGGCGGCTGCGAGCCGACGGTAGCGATGCGCCGGTGCTGTTCCTCACGGCGCGGGATGCGCTGGAGGACAAGGTGACCGGACTGACGATCGGCGCCGACGACTACGTCACCAAGCCGTTCAGCCTCGAGGAGGTGGTCGCGCGGCTGCGGGTCATCCTGCGCCGGGCCGGCCACGGGGGTCGGGACACGCAGTCGTCGCGAATCCGGTTCGCGGACATCGAACTCGACGACGACACCCGTGAGGTGTGGAAGACGGGCGAGTTGGTGCCGTTGTCGCCCACCGAGTTCACGTTGCTGCGGTACTTCATGGTGAACGCCGGTACCGTGCTGAGCAAGCCGCGGATCCTCGACCACGTGTGGAGCTACGACTTCGGCGGCGAGGTCGGCGTGGTCGAGTCGTACGTCTCGTACCTGCGTCGCAAGATCGACACCACCGAGCCGCGCCTGATCCACACATTACGGGGCGTGGGCTACGTGATGCGCGAACCCCGGTAGGTGGCGACGATGAGGCGCCTGCGTGCGTTGCCGCTGCGGATCACGCTTGTCGCGGCGCTGCTGCTGCTGGCCGCGGCCGGGCTGCTGGCGTCCGGGATTGCGGTGACCTCGGCGATGGAGCGTTCACTGCTGGATCGCACCGATCGACAGTTGTCCGACGCCGCCCACGGGTGGGCGAAACCGCGGGACCCGCGGGTCGGCCCGCCGCTGGCCGAGCCGGGCCCCAATCGTCCGCCCAGTCCGTTCTTCGTTCGAATCACCGAACCGGACGGCACGGTCCGGATGGAAGTCAACGACGAAAGCACCAACGCCACACCGGAACTCGTCGCCGATCCGGGTCCGGTCACGGTGGCTTCGGCCGGCGGTGGTGACATCCGGTGGCGGGAGATGTCGGTGACCAGTGCCGCGGGCACGACGACCGTGGCGATGAAGCTCACCGACATAGACGAGACGGTGGACCGACTCGTGGTGCTGCAGGTGGCGATCGGTGCGGCGGTCCTCGTCGTCCTCGGTTTCGGGGCCCACTTCGTGGTTCGGCGCAGCCTGCGACCGTTGCGTGAGGTCGAGGAGACCGCGGCCGGGATCGCGTCCGGCGATCTGCATCGGCGCGTGCCCGTATGGGACCAGCGGACCGAGGTGGGCAGGCTGTCGTCGGCGCTGAACGGCATGCTCGCACAGATCCAGTCGGCCTTCGCCGCCACCGCCGCGTCGGAGGAGTCGGCGCGCCGGTCGGAGGAACGGATGCGCCGGTTCGTCGCCGACGCCAGCCACGAACTGCGCACGCCGCTCGCGACGATTCGCGGCTTCGCCGAGCTGTATCGACAGGGCGCCTCGACGGACCCCGAGATGGTGATGAGCCGAATCGAGAACCAGGCCACCCGAATGGGTCTGCTGGTGGAGGACCTGCTGATGCTCGCCCGCGTGGACGCGCAGCGTCCCTTCGAGCGTCATCCCGTGGATCTGCTCACGGTGGCCGCAGACGCGGTCCACGACGCGCGCGCCATCGCGCCACAGCGTCGAATGACGCTGGAATTCCTACCTGATTCGGGTCCCGCCGAGGTGATGGGCGACGACGCGCGGCTGCGGCAGGTGGTCGGGAACCTGATCGGAAATGCACTCGAGCACACCCCGGACGCGGCGTCGGTCACGGTGCGCGTAGGAACCGCGGGAGAGGACGCGGTCCTCGAGGTGTCCGACACCGGGCCCGGGCTGAGCGACGCGGATGCGACGCGGGTCTTCGAGCGGTTCTACCGAGCCGACGAATCGCGGACCCGGGCGAGCGGGGGCAGCGGACTGGGCCTGTCGATCGTCGCGGCCATCGTCGCGGCGCACGGTGGCGCCGTCACCGTCGACAGCGCACCCGGTCGGGGGGCAACCTTCCGGGTGCGACTGCCGCGGGGGTGAGGTCGATCAGGCGGGAACGAACTGGTCGTTGCCGAGTTCGCGCAGCGCGGCCTTGATCTTGGCGGCGGCCTCGTCGAGGGACTCAGCCGAGGGGTTGGGGTCGGCGCCGCTGATGTCGAAGTTGCCCATGGTGTACGCGGGGAACACGTGCATGTGCAGGTGCGGCACCTCGAGGCCGGCGATCAGGAATCCGGCGCGCGGCGCGTCGAACGCCTTGCGCACGGCCCGGGCGATCTTGCGGGAGACGGTGGTGCACTTGTCGAACAGTTCGTCGTCGACGTCCTGCCACTGATCGACCTCCTTGCGGGGGACGACGAGCGTGTGACCCTGGGTCACGGGGGCGATGGTGAGGAACGCGACGACGTCCTCGTCCTCCCACACGAAACGTCCGGGCAGGTCTCCGGCGATGATGGCGCTGAACACTGAAGGCATACCGCGAGGATAGGTGCCTCGCGCGGTGGCCGGTACTCCGCCCGGGTTCGCACGCGGCGGAAGCGTCGTGACCGTGGAATATCGCGGAACGCGCCGCGAGATCAGGCTCGTTGGTCCACACTGATGGGCGATCGCAGCATTCGGTCGGGGGACCGTTACTTCGAGGGGGAGTTGCATGTCCTTGTTTTCGTTGCCCCGACGGATTCTCTTTTCGACAGTCCTCGCCGCCGCCGCAGTCGGATTGGCGATCCCCGGTCAGGCCAGTGCCGAATCCTCGCTCGACATAGTCGATGCGCTCTCGCCGACCACCCTGGTCAACGGCGCGCTCTCCGTGGTCGGGGGATGCCAGACCCCGGACCGGGACCGGATCGTGAGCTGCACCCGGCTGGAGACGCTGACCACGCAGGTTCCCGTGATGCTGGCCCTCAGCCCGTTCACCACCAACATTGTCGTGCTCGGGGCGGGCCTGTACCCGGACGGGACGATGCGACCGCTCCTGGTCTCCCGACTGCAGGCGGCTCTCCAACTGGCGCAGCGCTTTCCGGTCGCACCGATCATCGTGACCGGTGGCGTGCCTCAGTCCGGCGTCACCGAGGCGCAGGCGATGCGAGAGTGGCTCGTCGCCAACGGAATCCCGCCGTTCCGCATCACCGAGGAGAACACGTCGCGGTCGACGGTCGAGAACGCCCGGAACACGAACGCGATCCTCGCACAGCGGGGTGCGAGCGGTGCCGTCGTCGTGACCAGCCCCGACCACCTGCAACGAGCGATGGTCGACTTCCGCGTCGCCGTCGCCGGCCGCATCCCGATCGCGGGTGTCGTCGCGCCGTTCTGACCGCGAAAGAGTGCGACCGCGAACTCTTCCCGCCGTCTCCGGACGATTCCGGTGATGGTCGAGAACTCTGACAGCAACCTCACAGCGGGACCGCAGCCGGCTCGAAGCCGGGCCCCACACGCTGGGGTGCATGACGACCGGATCCCCGCCCTCGGTTGACGTGCCGCGGCCCGAGACAGTGACCGCTGCACCTGCCCTCGACATCGTCGTGCCCGTGTACAACGAGCAGGCGGCACTCGCGGCGTGCGTGCGGCGCCTGCGGAGCTATCTGTCCGTCGACGTCCCATACACCGCCCGAATCACGATCGCCGACAACGCCAGCACCGATCGCACCCTCGACATTGCGCGGGCGCTCGCCGACGAGTTCGACGACGTCCGGGTCCTGCACCTCGACGAGAAGGGGCGGGGCCGGGCCCTGCGGGCGGCGTGGAGTCGCTCCGACGCGCGGGTGCTGGTCTACATGGACGTCGACCTGTCCACGGGGCTCGAGGCGCTGATGCCGCTGGTCGCCCCGCTGCTGTCGGGGCATTCGGATCTCGCGATCGGGTCCCGGCTGGCGCGCTCGTCCCGCGTGGTGCGCGGCCCGAAGCGTGAATTCATCTCCCGCAGTTACAACCTGATCCTGCGGGGGACGCTGCACGCGCATTTCTCCGACGCCCAGTGCGGGTTCAAGGCGGTGCGCGCCGATGTCGCGCGGGCGCTGCTGCCGCTGGTCGAGGACGGAGGCTGGTTCTTCGACACCGAACTGCTGGTGCTCGCCGAGCGCACCGGGATGCGGATCCACGAGGTACCGGTCGACTGGGTCGACGATCCGGACAGCCGGGTCGACATCGTCGCGACCGCCCTCGCCGACCTCCAGGGTGTCGCGCGAGTGGGGCGGGCGCTGGCGACCGGCGCCCTGCCGCTCGCGTCGCTCCGCGAGAGCCTCGGCCGCGGCGCACCGGCGCCGGGGTCGGCGCCCGCGATGCTGCGGCAGCTGGTGCGGTTCGCCGTCGTCGGCATCGCCAGCACCGTCGCGTACGCGCTGCTCTACCTCACGCTGCAGGGCGGTCTGGGGGCGCAGGGGGCCAACGCCGTCGCGCTGCTGCTGACCGCGATCGGGAACACCGCGGCCAATCGGGCGTTCACCTTCGGTGTCCGCGGCCGCCGAGACGCGGCGCGGCACCAGTTGCAGGGGCTGCTGGTGTTCGCGTTCGGCCTCGCCCTCACCAGTGGGTCGCTCGCGGCGCTGCACCGCTTCGCGCCCGGCACATCCCCGCACCTCGAGCTGGCGTTCCTCGTCGGGGCGAATTTTGTTGCCACACTGACCCGTTTCATCGGTCTGCGCTGGGTGTTCCGGCGCGGCGCCACGGAAGGAGCTACCCGGTGAGCCTCAGCATCGATCGGCGCGTGGAGACGTCGCCGCCGACCGTCACGCCGTCTCGGCGAGGCGAATACTGGGCGTTGGCCGCGCTGCTCGTCGGGACCGCCGCCGCGTACCTGTGGAACCTCGGCGCGTCGGGCTGGTCCAACGCCTTCTATTCGGCTGCGGTGCAGGCGGGTTCGGTGTCATGGAAGGCGTTCTTCTTCGGTTCGTCCGACGCCGGCAACTCGATCACCGTGGACAAGCCGCCGGGGTCGCTGTGGGTGATGGCGCTGTCGGTGCGTGTGTTCGGGCTGAACTCGTGGAGCATCCTGGTTCCGCAGGTGCTGATCGGGGTGGCGTCGGTCGCCTTGCTGTGGGCCACCGTGCGGAGGTACTTCGGCGCCGCCGCCGGACTGCTCGCGGGCGTGGTTCTCGCTCTCACACCCGTCGCGGTGCTGATGTTCCGGTTCGACAATCCGGACGCGCTGCTGGTGCTGCTGATGATCGCGGCCGTGTGGGCCACGCTGCGCGGTGTCGAGGACGGGCGGACCCGGTGGATGGTGCTGACCGGCGTCTTCGTCGGACTCGGCTTCCTCACCAAGCAGTTGCAGGTGATGCTGGTGGTGCCGCCGCTGGCGCTGACCTACCTGCTCGCCGGGCCGCCCAAGCTGGGTAAGAGGATCCTGCAGTTGTTCGCGGCCCTCGGCGCGCTGATCGTCTCCGCCGGGTGGTGGCTGCTCACCGTCGAGCTGTGGCCGGCCGATTCGCGGCCCTGGATCGGCGGTTCGCAGGACAACTCGATTCTCGAACTGACTTTGGGCTACAACGGTTTCGGTCGGCTCAGCGGCGACGAGCGGGGAAGTGTCGTGCCGGACGGGGGAGGCGCAGCGGGCGGCTTCCCGGGTGGCGGGATGTGGGGCAGCACCGGGATCACTCGACTGCTCGAGCCCGCGCAGGGCGGTCAGATCTCCTGGCTGCTGCCGGCCGCGCTGATCCTGGCGGTCACCGGGATCGTGCTGTGCGGGCGCTCCATTCGAACCGATCTGCGACGCGCGTCGTTCGTGGTGTGGGCATCGTGGCTGGTCGTCACCGGCCTGGTGTTCAGCTTCATGGCCGGCATCTTCCACGCGTACTACACAGTGGCGCTGGCGCCCGCCGTCGCGGCGCTCGTCGGTGCGGGTGCGGTGATCCTGTGGCGGCGCCGCGAACAGCTGGGTGTGCGGATCGTCGCGGCCGCGACCGTCGCAGTCACGGCGCTGACGGCGTGGATGCTGCTCGGGCGCAGTTCCGATTTCGTGCCGTGGCTGCGGTGGGCGGTCGTCGTGGTGGGCGCACTTGCCGCGGTCGCGATGCTCGCTTCGGCGTCGGTGCGCCGGTGCGGCGCCGTCGCGCTGATCGCCACGGTGCTGTTCACCGGCCTCGCGGGGCCCACGGCGTACGCGGCCGACACGATCGCGACGCCGCACACCGGTTCGATCCCGTCGGCCGGGCCGCGCGTGGACGACGAGATGGGCCCTGGAGGGTTCCGAGGTCCCGGAGGCATGCGCGACGCGGGGGCACCGCCGAACGGGATGCCGCTGCCCACGCCGGACCGCCGCGGCGGTTTCGGTGCCATGGCCGTGGGGCCCGGTGGCGGCGCGGGCGGTGGGTTGCTGTCCGCGAGCACTCCTGGCGACGAGCTGACCGCCCTGCTGCGCGCCCGCGCCGACGACTTCACGTGGGTGGCCGCCGCGATCGGCTCCAACACCGCGTCCGGCTACCAGCTCGCGACCGAGCGTCCGGTGATGCCGATCGGCGGGTTCAACGGCAGCGACCCGTCGCCGACCCCCGAACAGTTCCGGCAGTACGTCGCGGACGGGCGGATCCACTACTTCATCGCGGGTGGCATGGGCGGCGGTCGCGGTGGCGGCGGGGGCACCGGATCGCAGATCTCCGAGTGGGTGCAGGCGAACTTCACCGCCACCACGGTGGACGGGATCACGATCTACGACCTCACCGCGCAGCGGTGACGGACCCTGCCGGGCGGTGGTCGAGGACGCCGACGCCGGGCCGTAGGCTGACACCTGTGCGCGTACTCGTGATCGGCTCCGGAGCCCGTGAACATGCCCTCCTGTTGGCCCTCGCCCGCGACCCGGGCGTCGACAAGCTGATGTGTGCCCCCGGCAACGCCGGCATCGCCCGCGTCGCCGAGACCCACGCGGTCGACGTCGCGTCGGGTGACGCCGTCGTCGCGCTCGCGAAGTCGGAGGCCGCCGACCTGGTCGTCATCGGCCCGGAGGTTCCGCTGGTGCTCGGCGTCGCCGACGCCGTCCGCGCGGCCGGGATCGCGTGCTTCGGCCCGTCCGCCGAGGCCGCCCGCATCGAAGGCTCCAAGGCGTTCGCCAAGGACGTCATGGCCGCGGCCGGTGTCCGCACCGCGCACAGTGAGGTCGTCGACAACCCGGCGGACCTCGACGCCGCCCTCGACCGCTTCGGCCCCAACTGGGTCGTCAAGGACGACGGGCTGGCCGCAGGCAAGGGCGTCGTCGTCACCACCGATCGCAGCGCCGCGCGCGACCACGCCGCCGAGTGTCTCGAGATCGGGCACCCCGTGCTGCTCGAGTCGTTCCTCGACGGCCCCGAGGTGTCGCTGTTCTGCCTGGTCGACGGTGAGACGGTGGTCCCGCTGCTGCCCGCGCAGGACCACAAGCGCGTCGGCGACGGCGACACCGGCCCCAACACCGGCGGCATGGGCGCCTACACGCCGCTGCCGTGGCTGCCCGCCGAGGCCGTCACCCAGATCGTCGACGACGTCGTCAAGCCGGTCGCGGCCGAGATGGTGAAGCGGGGCTGCCCGTTCACCGGCCTGCTGTACGCCGGTCTCGCGATGGGCAAGAACGGCCCGGCCGTCGTCGAGTTCAACTGCCGCTTCGGCGACCCGGAGACCCAGGCCGTGCTGGCGCTGCTCGAGAGCCCGCTCGGTGAGGTCCTGAACGCTGCCGCGACCGGCACCCTCGCGTCGATCCCGCCGCTGCAGTGGCGCGACGGCGCCGCGGTCACCGTCGTGCTGGCCGCCGAGAACTACCCGGCGACCCCGCGCACCGGTGACGTCATCACCGGTTCCGAGGCCGAGCGCGTCCTGCACGCCGGCACCGCCGCCCGCGAGGACGGCACCATCGTCTCCGCCGGCGGCCGCGTCCTGAGCGTCGTCGGTGTCGGCGCCGACCTCACCGAGGCCCGCGAGGACGCGTACGCGCGCCTGGCCGAGGTCAAGCTGCCCGGTGGGCACTTCCGCAGCGACATCGGTCTGGCCGCGGTCGAGGGCCGGATCTCCATCTGACCTGCCGCTCCGTTCTTCGCGACGCCGCGTTCCCGATCGGGGGCGCGGCGTCGCCGTTTCCGGAGCGGCAGTGGTGCGGCACCCGTTTCGGGCGGCGGTGTTCTGCGCGCTAACGTCGAAGTCGTGCGTACCGAATCCCAGCGATCGTCCATCCCCGCCTTCCACGTCATGGATGTGTGGAAGGCCGCCAACGAGCGCCAGCGCACCCACGGCGACGTGTTGTCGCTCGCGGCCGGTCAGCCGTCCACGCCCGCGCCGGCACCGGTGCTGCGCACGGCTCGGGAATCGCTCGACAACCACCTGCTCGGTTACACCGAGACGTTCGGGATCGAACCGCTGCGCGAGGCCATCGCCGACTACCACGCCCGCCGGTCCGGGATCTCGGTCCACGCCGACGAGGTCGTCGTCACCACCGGTTCGTCGGGTGCGTTCACGCTGCTGTTCCTGGCCGCGTTCGACGCCGGCGACACAGTGGTCGTGGCCCGCCCGGGATACCCCGCCTATCGGAACACGCTGACGGCCTTGGGCTGCAACGTCGTCGAGATCGACTGCGGTCCGGAGACCCGCTTCCAGCCGACCGTCGCGATGCTCGACGCCATGGACACCCCGCCCGCGGGACTGATCGTCGCGAGCCCCGCCAATCCCACCGGCACGGTCATCGATCCGGCCGAACTCGCCGCGCTGGCCCGCTGGTGCGAGGAGCACGACACGCTGTTGATCTCGGACGAGATCTACCACGGCATCGAGTTCGACCTCGGCGGTGCCGAGAATCGCGATCGCGGGCAAGTCACCTCGTGCGCGTGGGAGACCTCGCGCTCGGCCGTCGTCGTCGGATCGGTGTCGAAGTACTTCTCGATGACCGGCTGGCGGATGGGCTGGATGCTGGTGCCCGAGCACCTGCGCCGGGCGCTGCAGCGGCTCGCGTCGAACATGACGGTGTGCCCGCCGGCGATCTCGCAGTACGCGGCCGTCGCGGCGTTCTGCGACGAGTCCCGCGCCGAACTCGACGGCCACGTCCAGCGGTACGCCGTGAACCGGGAGCTGCTCCTCACGGGCCTGCCGAAGCTGGGGCTCACCGAGCTGGCGCCCGCCGACGGTGCGTTCTACGTGTACGCCGACATCGCCCACCTGACCGACGACTCGACGGCGTGGTGTGCGCGGCTGCTCGCCGACACGGGGCTGGCCCTGGCCCCGGGCATCGACTTCGACACCGCGCACGGTGACCACACCGTGCGGCTGTCGTTCGCCGGTTCGACGGCCGAGATCCAGGACGCCCTCGTCCGCCTGGAGCGCTGGCTGCCCCACTAGTCGGTCGTTAGTCGGACCGCTGCCGACGAGGGCGGTTTCGCACTCTTCGCCGAATCCGCCCTGACCCGGGGGATCCGGCTGGCACGATGAGGGGATGACTTCCGCCGCGACCCCCAAGGGCGAGAGGCGACGGCAGGCGCTGGTCACCGCCGCGGCGGATCTGCTGCTCGAGGGTGGTTTCGACGCGGTCCGGCACCGTGCCGTGGCATCGCGAGCGGGTCTTCCGCTCGCATCCACCACGTACTACTTCAGTTCGCTCGACGAGTTGGTGGCGTTGGCCGTCGAGCACAACGGCAATCGCGAACTCGACGCGATGCGTGACCGCATCGACGACGTCACCCAGCGCCGTCGCGGCGTCGAGGCCACGGTCGACCTGATCGTGGACCTGCTGGTGGGACCGGACGACGCGGGCGACGGCGGCCGCGAACGGCTCATCGCGCGGTACGAGCGGTTCGTCGCCTCCGCCCGCCACCCCGAGCTGCGCGACGTCCAGCTGCGGCTGCGGGCGCAGCTCGACGACCTGCTCGCCGAGGTGCTGCGCCGGTCCGGGCGCGCCGTGCGGGAGCAGCAGCTGCGCCGGCTGGTCGCCGTCGTCGACGGCGTGGTCGTGGGGGCACTCAGCGAGGTCGACCCCGATCCGCGGGCCATGGCCCGGGCGATGCTGCTCGACCTGATCGACGACCTGGCGCCGCCGACTATGCGCTGACGAGGGCGTCCAGGTCCGGCCGTAAACTGGGATCTCGTGAGCCGCATCCCGAATGTCCTTGCCAACCGTTACGCCAGCCCCGAACTGAAGGAGCTGTGGTCGCCGGAGCACAAGATCGTGCTCGAGCGCCAGCTGTGGCTGGCGGTGCTGCAGGCGCAGGCAGAGCTCGGGATAGACGTTCCCAAGGAGGCCGTCGCCGACTACGAGCGCGTGCTGCACCAGGTGGACCTCGACTCGATCGCCGAGCGGGAGCGGGTCACCCGTCACGACGTGAAGGCCCGGATCGAGGAGTTCAACGCCCTCGCCGGCCACGAGCACGTCCACAAGGGCATGACCAGCCGCGACCTCACCGAGAACGTCGAGCAGCTGCAGGTGCTCCGCTCGCTCGAGCACGTCTACGACCACGGCATCGCGATCGCTGCCCGCCTGGGCGAGCGGGCCGCCGAGTACACCGGCATCGTGATGGCCGGCCGCTCCCACAACGTCGCCGCACAGGCCACCACCCTCGGCAAGCGCTTCGCGTCCGCCGCCGACGAGATGCTGGTGGGACTCACCCGCGTGCGTGAGCTCATCGACCGCTACCCGCTGCGCGGCATCAAGGGCCCGATGGGCACGGCTCAGGACATGCTGGACCTGCTCGACGGCGACGCCGCCAAGCTCGAGCAGCTCGAGTCCAAGGTCGCCGAGCACCTCGGCTTCGCGCACGTGTTCACCAGCGTCGGCCAGGTGTACCCGCGCTCGCTCGACCACGACGTGCTCTCAGCGCTGGTCCAGGTCGGTGCCGCGTCGTCGTCGATGGCGCACACCATCCGCCTGATGGCGGGCCACGAGCTGGTCACCGAGGGCTTCCAGCCCGGCCAGGTGGGCTCGTCGGCGATGCCGCACAAGATGAACACCCGCTCGTGCGAGCGCGTCAACGGCCTGCAGGTGGTGCTGCGCGGCTACGCGTCGATGGCCGCCGAGCTGGCCGGCGCGCAGTGGAACGAGGGCGACGTGTTCTGCTCCGTCGTCCGCCGCGTCGCGCTGCCGGACGCATTCTTCGCGATCGACGGCCAGATGGAGACCTTCCTGACGGTGCTCGCCGAGTTCGGCGCCTACCCGGCCGTCATCGAGAACGAGCTGAACCGCTACCTTCCGTTCCTCGCCACCACCAAGGTCCTCATGGCCGCGGTGCGTGCCGGCGTCGGTCGCGAGACGGCGCACGAGGCCATCAAGGAGCACGCTGTCGCCGTCGCACTCGCGATGCGCGAGGAGGGCAAGGAGCCCGATCTGCTCGATCGCCTCGCCGCCGACGAGCGCCTGCCGCTCGACCGCGCCGCGCTCGACGAGGCCCTGGCCGACCGCACCGCGTTCGTCGGTGCCGCCGGAGCGCAGGTCGACTCCGTGGTCGCCGAGGTCCAGAAGCTCGTCGACGCCAACCCCGACGCTGCCCGCTACACTCCCGGTTCCATTCTGTAACAACGGGTTTCCGGTCGAGGCGCGGACCGTTGCGGTCGGCGCCTCGACCGCGCGCGGCTCAGTCGGACATCGGCGGAGTCAGGGTGCCGTCGACGACTTCGGCGGCAACGTCGTGGAGCGGTCGTCCATGGGTTCGGGCGTAATGGCGGAGGGCTTCGAATGCCACGGCCGGGGTGCATCCGGCAGATTCGGCGAGCATTCCCTTGGCTTGCTCGATGATGATCCGGCTGGTCAGCGCCTGTCGCAGTTGAGCGGCCTCTTCCTGCGCGATGCGCGCGGCGCGCTCGTGCAGCAGACCGATGGTGGCGATCCGTGCCAGCGCCCGGCTCGTGTCGATGTCCTCCGCCGGGAGACTGCCGGGGGCGACGCAGAACATGTTCAGCGACCCGATCACCTGGGTTGCCAGCTGCAACGGAACGGCATGGACGGCCCCGAAGCCGATCTCTCCGGACAGGTGCTGAAACCGTGGCCAGCGCGCCGAGGCCGCGTCGCGGCCGAGGTTGACGATCGGACGCCCCGTGGTGAAAGAGTCGTAGCAGGGGCCACGCGCGTTCGTCATCTCCAACTGTTCGAGGTTGTGCACCGGCTCGGTGGTGGACGCGACCGAAGCGAGGTGCCCGTGTTCGTCGGCCAGCAGGATGCCGGCGGCGTCGATCCCAACCAGTTCCACGGTTCGATTGGTCAGGGTGCGTAGAAAGTCGACGGTGTCGAAGCCGGGTACGAGGGCGTCCGCCAGTTCCTCGAACACATGGGCCAATCGTCGTTCGCTCATGGGCTTCAGGTCTCTCCGGAGGCTCGTCGCCGCAGTCGCCTCCAGGTTAGCCACGTCGGGCGTCGTTGGCACGGGGCACTTCGGTAGGTTGGCGCGCTTCGAGTTGCTCTGGCAGGATGGATGAGCGGCCACCGAGTGGCCCTGGACGCGGTAGGCGTCATTTCACCACCCCGGACCCGGTGGCGCGGTCGGCACGTTCGAGCGAGAAGAATCCACCGCTGCTCCGTTACCGAGCACTCGCCGAGCACGTCGGCATCATCGTGCGTCGACCGGTTCGCCCTCGGGACGTGCCGCCTGTCACGACCAGATTGCACTCCGCTGGCCGAGCACGCGGAGCCGACGTGAACCGGATTGGGAACGTTTCTTATGGAAGTTGCTGCATCGGAACCGTTTCCGTTGTCGTCGGCGCAGTACGAGGTCTGGCTCGCGCAGCAACTGGCCCCACACCTTCCGTACTGCATCGCGCAGTACGTGGAACTCCGCGGAGACCTCGATCTCGACCTGTTCCGACAGGTGGCCGTGGCCGCGGGGCGCGAGGTTCAAGGCGCCTTCCTCCGGTTGATCGAGGTCGACGGGGAGCCCAGGCAAGTCGTTGACCCGTCGTTGGACAATTCGGTGGGTTTCATTGATTTTCGCGGCGAGGATGATCCCGTGGCGACCGCGGATGCGTGGATGCGCGAGGACCGGTCGCGTCCGGCGAACCCCATGCACGACCTGGGCGTGTCGACGATCTTGCAGGTCGGTGATGCGCAGTACCTGTGGTACACCCGGGTGCACCATGTCGCGTTGGACGCGTATGCCGCGATGACGATGGTGAACCGCATCGCGGCGCTGTACTCCGCTGCGGTGTCTGGCCGAGAACCGGAACCCAGCCGTGCAGCCGATCTGCGGACGCTGTACGAACTCGACTGTCGGTACCGCGCCTCGAGCCGGTTCGAGGCGGACCGTGCGTACTGGATCGAGCGGTTGCGGGGGCTGCCTGCGCCCGTGAGTCTGGCCGAGCGAGACGGTCCCCCGGTGGCCCGCGACATGCTGGTGACCACAGCGCTCGACGAAGACACGGCCGCCCGGCTCGAGGACACCGAGGGTGGGGCGAGCCGAACGTCGGCTGCGGTGATCATCGCGGCGTTCGCCTGCTACCTCGCGCGGATGACGGGCCGGCAGGAGGTGCGCGTGGACGTCCCGGTCTCCGGGCGGACCACCGCGGTGTTACGCCATTCCGGTGGGATGTTCGTCAACGTGGTGCCGCTTCGGATTCGGGTCGGTCCCGCCGACACGGTGGGCGAACTGGTCGAGCGGGTGGGTCTGGAACTGATCGGCGCATTGCGTCACCAGCGCGGCAACCTCGCCGAGATCGTGCGGGAGCCGAGTGTCGGTGTCGAGGCTCACCGGACCGCTGCGCCCATCGTCAACGTGATGCTCTTCCGTCAGGAGCTCGAGTTCGGTTCGGTGACCGGCGAATTTCATGTGCTCACCTCCGGTCCGATCGCGGACCTGCTGATCAACGTCTATCAAAGAGGCACCCCTGCAAGGACGTTCGTCGAGTTCCGGGGAAATCCGGTCCGCTACCGTCTCGACGACCTGAGGATTCACCAGCAGCGGTTCGTCGGTGTGATCGAGGATTTCCTGTCGTCCGGTCCAGCATCGCCGCTGGCGACGATCCACAGTGAGAGTGCGAGGGAAGGAGAGCGTCGGCGGGCGGAAGCGCTTTGCCTGGACTATTGGCAACACGCGCTGGCGGGGATGCCGGTCCGGCTCGGGCTGCCGACGGATCGGCCGCGACCGAAACGGCGGTCCGCAGAGTCCGGGAGCCTGCAGATCAATCTCGGTGCGGAACTGCATCGCAAGCTGCAACTACTCGCTCGCGAGCACGACTCGACGATGTTCACGACGATAGATGCGGGGCTGGCGGCACTGTTGGCCCGCGTGAGCGGCTCCGACGACGTCGCGGTGGGTACGCCGATTGCCCGCCGGGCCGACGCCGCGCTCGACGGTGCGGAGGCGGTCGTCGACACCGTGGTGTTGCGGATCCACGTGGACTCGGGACGGTCGTTTGCGGACCTCCTGGACCGGGTGAAGCAGTGCCAACACGACGCCTTCTCGCATGCGGGGGTGTCGTTCGGCCGGGTGGTCGAGGCCGTCGCCCCGGACCGCGCCCCGGACAGCCCGCCACTGGTACAGGTGGTTCTCGGCCCCGATCGTCCCGAGCGGACTGCGGTGACCGACGTATCGGTCACGGCACCCGACGACTGCTGTCCCGAGCTCTGTGATGTGCAGATGACCGTCGGTGAAAGCTTCACCGACTGCGGTCGACCGGCAGGACTGTCGGTCGATCTGGCGTTTGCGGCCGATTTGTTCGACGCAGCGACACTGCAGGCCTTCGCGGATCGGCTGCTGCGGATTCTCGAGTACGCGGCAGCAGCTCCGTCGGCCCCGGTCGGCGACGTCGATGTGCTTGCCCCTGAGGAGCGCGATCAGCTGGTGCCGGTGTCCGGCGCGGAGGCGTTGCCCGCGACGACTTTGCCGGGGTTGTTCGCCGCATCGGTGGGCACGGACCCGAATGCGATCGCGGTGGTGTACGGCGACCGGAGTTGGACGTACGGGGAGTTGGACGAGCGGTCGAATCGTTTGGCGCGGTGGTTGATCGGTCGGGGTGTGGGGCCGGAGTCGTGTGTGGCGGTGGGTGTGCGGCGGTCGCTGGAGTCGGTGTTGGCGGTGTGGGCGGTGACGAAGGCTGGTGCGGCGTTCGTTCCGTTGGATCCGGGGTATCCGTCGGCTCGGCTCGAGCACATGTTGACCGATTCGGGTGCGGTGTTGGGGTTGACGACGCGGGGCGTGGCGGGTGAGTTGCCGGGGATTGTGCCGTGGGTGGTGCTCGATGACGAGTCGGTCGAGGTGGAGGTGGCGGGGTGTGCCGCGGCGGTGGTGTCCGATGGTGAGCGGACCGCTGCGTTGTCGCCGGATCATCCGGCGTATGTGATCTACACGTCGGGGTCGACGGGGGTCCCGAAGGGGGTGGTGGTGACGCACCGGGGGATGGCGAACATGGCCGCCGAACAACGCGACCGTTACCCCGCGGGACCCGGTGCGCGGGTCCTGCACTTCGCCTCCCCCAGCTTCGATGCGTCGGTCTTCGAGCTGGTGTGGGCGTTCGCGTCGGGCGCGTGCCTGGTCATCGCACCACCGACGGTCTACGGCGGCGACGAACTGTCCGCCCTGCTCGATCGTGGCCGCGTCACCCATGCGGTCCTGACACCGTCGACGTTGTCGTCGGTCGATCCCAGGGGGCACAGCTGCCTGCGGTATCTCGAGGTGGCAGGTGAGGCATGTTCTCCTGAGCTGTTGGCGCGGTGGGCACCTGGGCGCTCGATGTTCGACGGCTACGGCCCGACGGAGGCGACCATCATGGCGAACCTCGGCGATATCGGGTCGCCGGGGGAACCGGTGACAGTCGGCGGCCCGATCCGGGGTGTCGAGGAGTTCGTACTCGACGGGCGTCTGCAGCCGGTGCCGGTCGGTGTGGCGGGGGAGTTGTATCTCACCGGTGCGTCGCTGGCACGTGGGTATCGGAATCAGGCGGGCCTGACGGCAGCTCGCTTCGTCGCGGATCCGTTCGGTTCACGGGGACAACGCCTTTACCGCACCGGGGACGTGGTCAGATGGCGGCGCGATCGGAAGGGAGACCTGCAGCTCGAGTACGTGGGCCGCACCGACTTCCAGGTCAAGATTCGTGGCGTCCGGACCGAACCCGGCGAGGTGGATGCGGCTCTGATGGCCCACCCGTATGTGCGATTCGCTGCCACACTCAGCCGTGCGGGACCGGCCGGCGACCCGGTCCTGGTGTCCTACGTGCTCCCCGCCGCCGGGCACGTCCCCGATCCCGCCGAGCTGACGGCACAAGTCCGTGCGTCGGTACCGAACCACATGGTGCCCGCGGCGATCACGATGCTCGACGAGATTCCGTTGACACCGGTCGGCAAGCTCGATCGCGCCGCTCTACCCGTGCCGGACTTCGGGACCAGGCGTACCGAGTCCCGGCCACCGCGAACACCGACCGAGGAGGCAATCGCAATCGTCTTCGCCGAGGTGCTTGCGGTGGACCACCTCGGCGTCGATGCGCACTTCTTCGACCTCGGCGGAAACTCTCTGGTCGCGACCAAGGCAGTCGCCCGGATCAACTCGGCGCTGGGTCGGAACATCGATATCCGTGACCTGTTCGAGGCGCCCACCATTGCCGCGCTCGCGGCCCGGCTCGAGGGCATCGACGGTCAATCGTCGGCCCGGCCGGCACTGACCGCGGGCACGCGGCCCGACAGTGTTCCGATCTCCCTCGCCCAGCAGCGAATGTGGGTCGTGAACCAACTCGATACGTCGTCGCCCGCGTACAACATTCCCATCGCGCTTCGGCTGTCGGGCAACCTGGACATCGATGCGCTGCGGTTGGCGCTTGCCGACATCATGGACCGACATGTCACGCTCCGGACCGTCTATCCCGAGTCCGCGGACGGACCCCGCCAGGTGGTGGTGCCGATGGGGCAGGTACATCCTGACCTCACGCCGGTATCGGTCTTCGGGGAGGCGGAGCTGCGTGCGCACCTTGTGCGGCGTGCCGCCGCCGGCTTCGACGTCACCGACGAGATACCCCTGCGGACCGCGCTGTTCCGGATCGGTCCGGATGAGCACGTGCTGGCGATCGTGATGCACCACATCGCGGTTGACGGTTCGTCGATGGTGCCGCTCGCCAGGGACGCGGCGGTGGCATACGCCGCCCGTCTGCATGGACGGCCTCCGGACTGGGCGCCATTGCCAGTGCAGTACGCCGACTACAGCCTGTGGCAGCGACGGATGCTCGGCAGCGAGTCCGAGGCCGATTCGCTGTTCGCGCGCGAGTTGACGTACTGGCGGTCGACGCTTTCGGGGATGCCGCCGTGCATCGAGTTGCCGATGGACCGACCACGCCCGGTGTGGCGGTCGACGCAGGGAGGCAGCGTTCGGTTCGAGATCGGCGCGCATCTACATCGACGACTACACGACCTTGCTCGCGAACATCATTCGACCATGTTCATGGTCATGCACGCGATGCTCGCCGTGCTGCTGAGCCGATTGAGCGGGAGCACCGACATTGCGGTGGGCACACCGACGGCGGGACGCGGCGAGGCCGCGCTCGACGACGTGGTGGGTATGTTCGTCAACACCGTCGTGTTGCGGACACCGGTGGAGCCCGGGGGCTCGTTCACCGACCTCCTCGGTGACGTCAGCACATGTGATCTCGATGCCCTCGTCCACGCGGAGGTCCCATTTGAACGAGTCGTCGAAGCTGTTGCGCCCGTGCGGTCGACGGCGTATTCACCGCTGTTCCAGGTGATGCTGGAGTTCCGGAACGTCGAGCCGCCCGACCTCGCCCTGCCGGCGCTCACGGTCGAGCCCGTCGATGTCGGCCTCGACATCGCCCGTTACGACCTGCACCTGAGCCTTTCAGAGGAGTTCGACCCCGTCGACGACGCACCTCGCGGGATGGCGGCCTCCTTCGGCTTCGCGACCGACATCTTCGACTCGGACACGGTGCAGCGCTTCGCGGACCGCTTCCTCCGCATTGCCGAGGAGGTGGTCTCGTCGCCTTCGACACGGGTTGGGGAGATTGAGCTGCTGTCCCCGGCGGAGCGTCGGGAGTTGATGTCGATGTCGGGTGGGCCGGGGGTCGCGGGGAAGGTGCTGCCGGAGTTGTTGGCGGAGTGGGCGGCACGCGATCCGGGCGCGGTGGCGGTGGTGTGCGGCGACCGGCGTTGGACGTATCGGGAGTTGGACGAGCAGTCGAATCGTTTGGCGCGGTGGATGATCCTGCAGGGTGTGGGTCCGGAGTCGGGTGTGGCGGCGGCACTGCCGCGGTCGCTGGAGTCGGTGGCGACGGCGTGGGCGGTCGCGAAGTCCGGTGCGGCGTTCGTGCCGGTGGATCCGTTGTATCCGGTTGGCCGGATCGAGCACATGTTGTCGGATTCGGCGGTGACGGTGGGTGTCACGGTCGCGGAGTGGCGGGATCGCTTGCCGGGGTCCGCGCGCTGGCTGGTGCTCGATGATCCGGCCGTCGAGGCGGAGGTGGCGGGATTCTCCAGTGCCGTGGTGACCGCCGGTGAACGGACCGCTGCGCTGTCTCTCGACCATCCGGCGTACGTCATCTACACCTCGGGGTCGACGGGCGTCCCGAAGGGTGTGGTGGTGACGCATCGGGGGTTGGCCAATCTGGTGACGGAGCAGTGCGCACGGCTCGGGGCGGGTCCCGATGCACGGATACTGCACGTTGCGTCGCCGAGTTTCGACGCGGCGGTGTTCGAGCAGATGATGGCCTTCGGTTCGGGTGCGCGGCTGGTGATCTCCCCGCCGACCCTGTACGGCGGCGAGGAGCTGTCGCAGCTGCTCGATGCCGAGAGTGTGACCCACGCGGTGCTCACCCCTACGGTGCTGGCATCGTTGGACGTAGCCGCGACGACGCCGAGTTCCACGGATACAACAGGATTGGAGTCGCTGCGAAATCTGATGGTGGCCGGCGAAGCCTGCCCTCCGGAGTTGGTGAATCGATGGGCCGGGGGTCGGTCGATGTTCAACCTGTACGGGCCGACCGAGACGACGATCTGGGCAAATGTCAGTGCCCGCATGGCGCCGGGTGATCGGGTGACGGTTGGTGGTCCGATTCGTGGTGTGGGGGAGTGTGTGTTGGATGGGTGGTTGCGGCCGGTTCCGGTTGGGGTGGTGGGGGAGTTGTATTTGGCTGGTTCGGGTTTGGCGCGTGGTTATCGGAATCGGGCGGGGTTGACGGCGGCGCGGTTTGTTGCGGATCCGTTCGGGGGGTCGGGGCGGCGGATGTATCGGACGGGGGATCTGGTGCGGTGGGTGCGGGTGTCGGGTGGGGGGTTGGCGCTCGAGTATGTGGGTCGTTCGGATCTGCAGGTGAAGGTTCGTGGTTTTCGGGTGGAGTTGGGGGAGGTGGAGTCGGTTCTGTCGGCGTGTGTGGGGGTGGCGCGGGCGGTGGCGGCGGTGTGTACGGACGAGGGGGTCGGTGATCGGTTGGTGGGGTATGTGGTGCCGGAGGGGGGTGTGGATCTGGATGTGCGTGAGGTTCTCGGGTTCGTGGGGGATCGGTTGGCTCCGCATATGGTTCCGGCGGCGGTGGTGGTGGTTGATGCGGTGCCGGTGACGCCGAACGGGAAGGTTGATCGGGCGGCGTTGCCGGCGCCGGACTTCGCGGCGGCCAGGAGCGAGTTCCGGGCACCGGGCACGGAGATCGAGAAGGTACTCACGGAGCTGTTCGGGGAAGTGCTCGGTCTCGACCGGGTGGGCGTGGAGGATTCGTTCTTCGCGCTCGGTGGCGACAGCATCATGTCGATCCAGTTGGCGGCGCGAGCGAAGGCGGCGGGCGTGGTGTTCTCGCCGCGGGACGTGTTCGAGTGCAGGTCTGTGGCACGGCTGGCGGAAGTTGCCGTCCGTGGGGACGGCGGCTCGGCCCCGGTGCTGGAGGAACTCGCCGGTGGTGGCGTCGGAGAGGTGCCGTTGACGCCGATCATGCGGTGGCTGCTCGAACGGGGAGCATCCGGGTTCGGCCGTTTCTCGCAGGCGCTGATGCTGGGTCTGCCGCCGGGGACCGACGCGAGAACATTGGCAGGCACGGTGCAGGCGGTGCTGGATCGGCACGACATGCTACGTGCACGGGTGCGACCGGTGCCTGGTGGGGACTGGGCGTGGGAGGTGCTGTCGGCCGGAGCGATTCGGGCTGCCGATGTCATCCACCGCGTCGCGATGGCGCCGAACCACGGCAGCGCTGCGTTCCACGAGCGGGCGGCGGCGGAGCTGAACGATGCCGCGGACCGGCTCGACCCGGTGGCCGGAATCGTCATCCAGGTGGTCTGGTTCGATCCCACCGACGAGGCGGGCCGGGGCCGCGTCCTGGTGGTGGTTCATCATTCGGCGGTCGACGGGGTGTCCTGGCGGGTGCTGGTCACGGATCTGGCGGCAGCGTGGTCGCAGATCGCGACTGGGCTACAGCCGGAACTTCCGCCTGTCGGGACGTCGATGCGGAGGTGGGCGCACGGGCTGGTCGAGGCGGCCCACCGGCCGGAACGTGTTGCCGAACAGGCAATGTGGCAGGCGATGGCTGCGGGGGACGATCCGGTGATCGGGGCCCGGCCCCTCGATCCCACGATCGACGTGCACTCGGCGGTGGAGAGTGTGTGCGTCGAACTGCCCGGCGACGTCACCGAGGCGCTGTTGACCACGGTGCCGGCGGTCTTCCACGGCGCGGTCGGGGACGCTCTGGTGGCCGCGTTGGCGATCGCGGTGACGAGATGGCGCCGGGGGCGCGCCGCCGCGTCGCGGGAACCCGTGCCGGGCGAGGCCTTCGTCGCGTTGGAAGGTCACGGGCGCGAGGAGGGCGTGGTCCCGGGCGCGGACCTGACCCGGACTGTCGGGTGGTTCACGACGAGTTACCCTGTCCGACTGGATTTGTCCGGTATCGACCTCGACGATGCGTACTCGGGCGGGCCGTCCGCGGGAGCGGTGGTGAAGACCGTCAAGGAGCAGCTTCTCGCCGTCCCGGATCACGGGATCGGCTACGGACTGCTGCGCTATCTCAACGAGGACGCCGCGTCGGTGCTGCGCCACCTGCGGGTGCCGCAGATATCGTTCAACTACCTCGGCCGGGTCGCCGGCGCTGTTCCGGTCGGCGGACGTGAGGCCGGTTGGATTCCCGTCGAGGACGCCGACGACCTCTCGGGTGCCCAGGATCCGAGCATGCCGGTGTCGGCAGTGCTGGACATCAACGCCCTGACCGTCGGCAGTGCCGGCGACCCGAGGCTGCGCGCGACGTGGACGTTCCCGAGTGGAGTGCTGACCGCGGCCGAGGTCCGCGAGCTGGCGGAGTCGTGGTGCGCGATGCTGGAGACGTTGACCGCGCATGCCCACGCGCCCGGGGCAGGTGGACGGACACCGTCGGATTTCGACCTGGTCACGCTCCGGCAGTCGGAGGTCGAACGGCTGGAGAACCGGTATCCGGACATGACGGACGTGTGGCCACTTTCCCCGCTGCAGAAGGGATTGCTGTTCCACGCATCGGTGTCCGAGCAGTCCGCCGACGCCTATGTGGTGCGGCTGATGCTCGAGCTGCGTGGAGACGTCGACGCCGCGCGCCTGCGGCGCGCGGGACAGGTGCTGCTGGATCGGCATCCGAACCTGCGGACCGCGTTCGTGGCCGATACCGCCGTCGGGCCGGTGCAGGTGGTCCAGGAACACGTCGTGGTGCACTGGACGAAGATCGATGTCTCCCAGCAGGACGAGAGCACGCGCCGGACCGAGTTGGACCGAATACTGCGCGCAGACCGGGCGACCCGGTTCGACCCGGCTCGCGCCCCGCTGTTGCGCTGGATGCTCATCACTACCGGACCCGAGCGTCACCGACTGGTATTGACCAGTCATCATCTGCTGCTCGACGGCTGGTCGACGCCCCTGCTCATGCGTGAACTGCTACTGCTCTACGGCACCGACGGAGATGCTGCGGTGTTGCCGAGGGTGTACCCGTACCGGGACTACCTGGCGTGGATAGGGGAGCAGGACGCCGACAGGTCACTCGAGATGTGGGCTCGCGTGTTCGACGGGGCCGACGAGCCGACGCTCGTGGCGTCGGCCGATCCCGGTCGTCGATACTCCGACTCGAGCGAGGTGGTCGGCGGGCTGACCGAGGAACGGACGGCCGCACTCATCTCGCTTGCGCGTGCGCGCGGGATCACCGTCAACACGGTGCTCCAAGCGTCGTGGGCGATCGTGCTGGGCGCGTTGACTTCCCGAACCGATGTAACGTTCGGCACGACCGTGTCGGGGCGGCCCCCGCAGCTCGAGGGCATCGAATCGATGATCGGCTTGTTCGTCAACACACTGCCGGTGCGCGTCCGGGTGGACAGCGGAGAGAGCGCGGGGCAGCTCCTCGACCGGATCCAGGCGGAGCAGGCAGCGCTGCTTGATCACCACTACGTGAGCCTGGCCGACATCCAGCGGGTGGCCGGGCCCGGGGCGGTTTTCGACACGATGTCGGTGTTCGAGTCGTATCCGGTTGATCGAACCGGAATCGCATCGGAGACCGACGTCGCCGGGATGCGGGTGGTCGATGTGCACGGGGCCGACGCCTCGCACTATCCGATCGGCGTGGTGGCGGACATCGACACGCGCCTGCGCCTGCGAATCTCCTACCTGCCCGAGCTCTTCGACCACGACACGATGGAGAGGACCCTCGAGCGGGTCCTGCGGGTGATCGACACCGTCGTCGCCGACCCCGACCTGCCGCTGGCCCGGCTGGATCTGCTCTCCCCGGCCGAGCACCGGGAGCTGGTGTCGGTGTCGGGTGGGGCGGAGGTGGCCGGGAGGGTGTTGCCGGAGTTGTTGTCGGTGTGGCCGGCGCGAGACCCGGGTGCGGTGGCGGTGGTGTGTGGCGACCGGCGTTGGACGTACGGGGAGTTGGACGAGCGGTCGAATCGTTTGGCCCGGTGGTTGATCGGTCGGGGTGTGGGGCCGGAGTCGTGTGTGGCGGTGGGTGTGCGGCGGTCGCTGGAGTCGGTGTTGGCGGTGTGGGCGGTGACGAAGGCTGGTGCGGCGTTCGTTCCGTTGGATCCGGGGTATCCGTCGGCTCGGCTCGAGCACATGTTGACCGATTCGGGTGCGGTGTTGGGGTTGACGACGCGGGGCGTGGCGGGTGAGTTGCCGGGGATTGTGCCGTGGGTGGTGCTCGATGACGAGTCGGTCGAGGTGGAGGTGGCGGGGTGTGCCGCGGCGGTGGTGTCCGATGGTGAGCGGACCGCTGCGTTGTCGCCGGATCATCCGGCGTATGTGATCTACACGTCGGGGTCGACGGGGGTGCCGAAGGGGGTGGTGGTGACGCATCGGGGGTTGGCCAATCTGGTGGTGGAGCAGGGGGAGCGGTTCAGGCTCGGCCCGGATGCGCGGGTGTTGCATGTTGCGTCGCCGAGTTTCGACGCGGCGGTGCTCGAGCAGTTGTGGGCGTTCGGGTTCGGTGCGCGGCTGGTGGTGGTGCCGCCGGCGGTATTCGGCGGAGCCGAGTTGGGTCGGATCTTGCAGCGCGAGAGGGTGACTCATGTCGCGTTGACGCCGACACTGTTGGGGACGGTCGATCCGGTGGGCCTCGACGATCTGCGGACCATCGTGGTCGGTGGTGAGCGGTGTCCGCCAGAGCTGTTGACGCGGTGGGCGTTCGGCCGGCGGATGTTCAACACGTACGGTCCAGCGGAGGCGACGATTCAGTCCAATGCCAGTGCCCGCATGGCGCCGGGTGATCGGGTGACGGTTGGTGGTCCGATTCGTGGTGTGGGGGAGTGTGTGTTGGATGGGTGGTTGCGGCCGGTTCCGGTTGGGGTGGTGGGGGAGTTGTATTTGGCTGGTTCGGGTTTGGCGCGTGGTTATCGGAATCGGGCGGGGTTGACGGCGGCGCGGTTTGTTGCGGATCCGTTCGGGGGGTCGGGGCGGCGGATGTATCGGACGGGGGATCTGGTGCGGTGGGTGCGGGTGTCGGGTGGGGGGTTGGCGCTCGAGTATGTGGGTCGTTCGGATCTGCAGGTGAAGGTTCGTGGTTTTCGGGTGGAGTTGGGGGAGGTGGAGTCGGTTCTGTCGGCGTGTGTGGGGGTGGCGCGGGCGGTCGCGGCGGTGTGTACGGACGAGGGGGTCGGTGATCGGTTGGTGGGGTATGTGGTGCCGGAGGGGGGTGTGGATCTGGATGTGCGTGAGGTTCTCGGGTTCGTGGGGGATCGGTTGGCTCCGCATATGGTTCCGGCGGCGGTGGTGGTGGTTGATGCGGTGCCGGTGACGCCGAACGGGAAGGTTGATCGGGCGGCGTTGCCGGCGCCGGACTTCGCGGCGGCCAGGGCAGGATATCGGGCACCGAAGGAAGGCTGTGAATCCGCCGTGGCGGCCGCGTTCGCGGCCCAGCTCGGTGTCGAGAGAGTCGGCGCGGACGACAACTTCTTCGCACTCGGCGGCAACTCGTTGACGGCTACCGGGGTGGCCGCGCGACTGCGGGAATCGATCTCCACGGAGGTGCCGGTCGAGTGGATCTTCACACATTCGACGCCCGAGTCGCTGGCGCACCGGATCGAGACGCGCGAGGCGGAGACCGTCGAGAACGACGCCGCAGGTTCGGCGGTCGCCGTTCTACTTCCGCTGCGTGCCAACGGAAGTAGGACCCCACTTTTCTGCATACACCCGGCCATCGGCCTCGCCTGGTGTTTCAGCGGCTTGGTGCAGTACATCGACGACGACCGGCCGCTCTACGGAATCAACTCACCCGCGCTGACCGATCCGAATGTACGTTTCGAGTCGCTCGACGCCCTTGCGCACCGCTACGTCCGGGAGATCCGGGCTGTGCAGCCACACGGTCCCTATCACCTGCTCGGCTACTCGGTCGGCGGCCAGATTGCGCACGCGATGGCGGTCCAACTTCGCCGAGACGGTGACGACGTGCTCACCCTGTCGATGATGGACACCCGCGTGCCGACCGATGCGGCGTTCGACGATGAGGTGCCCACTGTTGCAAGCCTCCTCGCCGAGTTCGGCGGCGTGGAGGCGGTCGATGACGGGGAGTCGACCATCACGGCCGATCAGGCAGCTCGGCTGCTGCGTGCGAAGGGCGGACTGTTCTCATCACTGACTCCCGATCACCTCGAGACCCTCTACCGGGAATACCGCGAGCTCGTTCATGCCGCTCGCGCGCATCGGCCGTCGACCCTCGAAGGTGCCGCGGTCGCCTACTTCAGCGCGGCAAGGGATCCGCTCGACGATCACGATCACGATCACGATCACGATCACGATCATGAGACCTGGGCGGCCGACTGGACCAAGTACAACATCGGTGAAATACGCGAGTACCGCATCCCGACGAGGCACGAGCAAATGACAAGTCCGGAAGGACTTTCGGTCGTGGGCCCACTCCTCAACCGGCACCTGAATCTGGCCGATCGAGCGCGCGCGCCCGAGTAGTGCGCCGCAGAATACGGACCACGCATTCGTTGCTCGACTCCACGGCGTGGACTACCGTGGAGGCGTCGGGCGGGTCGAACGGACGTGAGGTCGCGCTCGACGATCCCCCGGCTGCCCCGGACCCGGTAGTCCCATTGGAGGACAGCGCTTCCGAGAGGGTTCCCTCAGGACTTCAGCTACTCGCGGCACTCGTCGGACACCACGCTCCTGCATCTGGCGCGCAGAGCCGCCGGTTTCTTCCCTCTCGCGGCACCTTCCCGCGTCGGATGAGCGTGCGATGCGAAACGGGTAGGAGGAGAAGTGACCGCGGTTCCACTCGAGAAACTGTTCGGCACGGGCACGGGCACGGGCACGAGCGCGGGCGCGGGCGCCGAGCACCGGTGCTCGGAGGTGCTCCGTAGGTGGGTGTGTGACTATCTGACCCGACCGCATGCAGATCTCGGCAGATCGGGTCCGGTCTGCCCGTTCACCCATCCGTCGATCTCACGGGGATTGTTCTGGGTCGGATTCATCGATGGCCGCGACGTCGGTCGTCAGCAGATGACGGAGGCCGTGGACGAGGTATTCGGTGCCTTTCCCGAGTTGCCGCCGGTTGACGGCGACGATGCGCTCCTGAAGGCCGTGCTCCTCGTGTTTCCCGACGTCTCCGACTACTCGCTGATCGAGGAGGCGCAACGAGAAGGCAAGTCCAAGTTCGTGCGGGAGGGACTCATGCTCGGGCAGTTCTATCCGGGATGCACCACGCCCGGGTTACGGAACACGGCGTTCCCGGCACTGGATGCGCCCCTTCCGATTCTGGCGGTGCGCAATATGGTCGGCTCCGATTTTCCGTTCCTGGCGCAGGAGAGCGAATGGGTCGACGCCTACCTGAAGAAGTTTGCGAACCGGATCCCCGGTCCGGTCAGGAGCAGCATCACGGAGATGATTGCCGGCGAGTTCGCCACGGACCCGAGTCCGGAGCGGTAGACAGAACAGTTCGCGACAGTCACTGCCGCGACGCGGTGACCGGGCGCAGTCCCGGTCACCGTCCACTGCCCGCCCCGGCCGCGACCTCCTGTAGTTCGGCGGACTCTTCGGTCTTGTGCGGTAATGCGAGGGCCGTGCCGATGGCCACCGCCGATGCCGCGTCCGCGATAAGGAAGCCGATCGTGATGCCGGTGTCCGAGTAGAAGTCCTGGCCCTCGAGTTCAATCGCGATGTGCGAGTTGAGCACAACGAAGGCGACGACCGGGAGCACTGCGGGCAGGATGTTCTGCGAGACGGATGCCAGTGCGCCCGTGGTTGCCTGCAGCGACCGAGGAACGGTGACCTGCCGCGGACAGCACGGCGCCGCCGGCGAGGTAGGCGAGGGTGCTCGGTGCGGTCCATCCTCAGTCCGGTCCGAAGCTGATGCCCACGAGCACGCCGCCGATGCCGGCGCCGAGCAGGACCGCACCGACCAGATCGAGTCGTGAGTGCAGCCGTAGATTCGACTCGGCGGTGGTGAGCAGGATCATCGGTGCGAGGACAGCCAGGCAGATCAGGGTGAACCAGGACAGGCTGCGGAATCCGGTGCTGTCGATGAGCCAGCGGGCCAGAAACGGTGCGGGGATCGCCACCAGGCCCATGCCGCTGATGACGACACTCACCGACATCGTGACGGTGCGCGCCGGGAACACGTCACGGATGAGCGTGGGGACCGGCGTGTTCGTCGCCGAGGAGGGCGGCGCCCTCGCCGGGTTCGCGATGACGTCCGAACCCGGCGTGGTCGCCTCGGGTCCGCCACGGTTGGCGGTCGAGGCGTTGTCGAGCGTGTTCAGACTCGGCCGAGTTCGCGGCCTGCCCAACCCCTGAACTTCCGATCAGCTGGAGGCGCAGGAGCTCTCATACGATCGACAAGAACATGTTTCGTTTGTGTATGTGTTTTTCTCAACGGTGCGGGAACGCCAGTGCTTGTTGACTGATCTCCGACATTCAGTCGCCAAGTCTTGGAAGGAACGCTATGTACTCCACTGCCACCCTTCGGTCCCGCCGGAAGCTCTCGGCCGCGCTACTCGCGGTTCCCGTGCTGGCCGTCATGGTGTCGGCCTGCACCAAAGCCGGTCCGCCCTCGACCGAGCCATCGACGGTGGCGGGAGCGAGCAGTGCGACGACGCGCGATGAGTACGACTTGCAGCTGGCCAAGTGTCTACGTGATGCGGGCTTCGATGTGAAGGATCCTGCACCGGGACAGGGGATCACCGAATCGAGTCCGGAGATCATGGAGGCCGCCCCCGCCTGTATGCGGAAGCTCGGTAATCCACCGGTGCAGGAGTCGTCTCTGAGCGATACCGAGAAGCTCGACCTCGGGTTGAAAGCGGCCGCCTGTATCCGTGACAAGGGTTTCCCCGACTTCCCTGATCCGACCCTCGAAACGCCCATCTTCCTCCCCGTCGAGGTTCCATCGGAGAAGGTCGAAGATTGTTTCAAGGACTTTCCCGCCGAATAGCCGCGCCACCTGATGTCCTGGGAAGCAAATACTTGGCCCTGCAAGGAAATTACAGGATGAGATCACAGAAGGATGCCGCCCCAGAATTGGACGCGGGATATACGAGCGAATCCGGTCAGACCGATCCGTTGTCGGAGGTCGGCGAATCTCGCGGCAGGTCGCGGCGTCGTCGCGCAGTCGTTGTGTCGGTGGTTGCTGTTGCGGCTTCTGTTGTGGCCGGGATCGGGCACTATTCGTGGACCCCTGTTCAGGAAGAGCGAGCGGACGACCCTGCGACGTTGACCACTGTGCCGGTGACCACCGGCGATCTCGTGCAAGAGGTGGCTGCCAACGGAACTCTGCAGTACGCCGATGAACAGCCGGTGCTCTCGGGGCCGGCCGGCACCGTCACCGAGCTTCCATCGCCGGAGAAGGTAGTCCCGCCGGGCATGGCCCTGTATTGGATCGATGCCCGTCCAGTGATTCTGCTACGTGGTGACACCCCTGCGTGGCGCACCTTCGAGTTGGGTATGACCAACGGCGAAGACGTACGCCAACTCGAGGAGAATCTCGCTGCCTTCGGCCTGTTCGGAGGCGGGATCGATACGCAGTTCACCACCAAGACGGCCGACGCCATCCGGGCCTGGCAGAAGAGCCTCGGCCTCGAACCGGCAGGCGTTCTTGCTCATACCTCCATCCTCTTCTCTCCCATCGACTTGCGGGTCGGCACCTTGTCTGTCCGGCTCGGCGCACGGGTCGAACCCGGGACGGAGATCCTCAAAGCGACCTCGACCGTCAAGGTCGTCACCGTCGATCTGAAGTTGTCCGACCAAAATCTCACCAAGCCCGGCGCATCCGTCACGGTCATCCTGCCGGACGGCAAGAAGGTGCCCGGCAAGGTCCTCGCTGTCGGCACACCGACGGAGAAGCCTGCACCGGATGCGAATGCCGCTCCCGCCATTGGTATCCCCGTCGCTGTCGACCTCTCCGACCGAGCTGCCGCAAGCGAATTCGTAAGGGCGAGCGTGACAGTTCGGTTCCCGTCCTCCACCGACCGAGGAGTGCTGACCGTTCCGGTCGACGCACTGGTCGCGACAGGACCGGACTCGTTCGCCGTCGAAGTTCCGGAAGGGGAGGGGACTACCAAGATCCCGGTTACTCTCGGCAGTTTCTCTGCGGGTCGAGTCGCGGTGTCCGGTGCGGGTATCAGCGCTGGAACCAACGTGGTGGTGCCGAGACGATGACGGAGATCATTCGCCTCGTGGGGGTCACCCGCACCTATGGGTCACCCCCGGTCCGCGCACTTGCCGGCGTGGATCTGCGAGTCGACCACGGCGAGTTCGTCGCCGTGGTCGGGCCGAGCGGGTCCGGGAAGTCAACGCTACTGAACGTCGTCGGCACGCTCGACCTTCCCAGTACCGGTGTCGCGTACATCGACGGAACCGACGCCCGAAACATGTCCGATGCACAGCTCTCCGCCCTACGCGCACACCGAATCGGGTTCGTGTTCCAGCAGTTCCATCTCAGTGAAGGCGTCACGGCACTCGACAACGTGGCAGACGGATTGCTCTATCTCGGTGTTCCCCGGCGCGAACGGCGGGTCCGGGCACGAGCGGCGCTCGAGCGAGTCGGTCTCGGTCACCGAACAGAACATCACCCGAACCAGATGTCGGGTGGCGAGCGGCAACGGGTCGCCATCGCCCGCGCCGTCGTCGGTGATCCCCCGCTCCTCCTCGCCGATGAACCCACGGGGAACCTCGACAGTGCATCGGGGGAGAGCATTGTGCAGTTGCTGCACGAACTCAACCGAAGCGGCACAACCATCGTCGTCATCACCCACGATCCCGCGCTCGCGGCCCGTCTTCCCCGGCAGATAGCAATCTCCGACGGACGGATCATCTCCGACAGCGCATCTTCCGAAACGCGAATCGCATGACACCACAGACACCCGTCCCCACGAACCCACCACGTGCCGAGGAGCTCTCCTCACGGCTGCTGGGCCGCGATCTCGCGTATCTCGGATCGGCAGGTCTACGCGCCCGTCCGATGCGAGCGGTGTTGTCGGCGTTGGGAATTGCCATCGGGATTGCAGCGATGATCGCCGTCGTCGGCTCCTCCGCATCGAGCCAAGCGCGTCTGAACAGCCAACTCGCCGAACTCGGAACGAACCTTCTCACCGCAACCCAAGCCTCCGGTGCCGGCAGCACACCGCCGCCCCCGCTCCCCGCGAATGCCTCGGCCAGAGTCGAACGCATCCCCGGAGTGCTCGAGGCGGCATCCGTCGCCGATCTCGAAGACACACACATCTACCGCAATGCGGAGATCGACAGTGAACGCACCGGTGGCCTTGTCGTCACCGCCACGGAGTTGAACCTGCCTGCGGTGGTCGGGGCGAGCATCGGTGAAGGGCGATGGCTCAACGAGGCCACGGCGTCCCTCCCGGCAACGGTTCTCGGGGCCACGGCCGCTGAACGGCTCGGAGTCCGAGAGTCGGGCCAGTTGGTGTGGTTGGGTGAGCGCAACGCTGTTGTCGTCGGCATCCTGGAACCGGTTTCGCTTGCTCCGGAACTCGACATTGCAGCCCTGATCGGCGTCCCCGTCGCTGAATCCGTCTACGGATACGGTCCCGCACCGACGCGAGTTTACGAACGCTCGACCGATCGGACCGTGACCGAGGTACGGCAGATGATCGCCCCGACGATCCAACCCGAACAACCCGGCAGCATCGCGGTCTCGAGACCTTCCGACGCGCTGGCGGCGGCGAACGCCGCCTCGGATTCCTTCACGGGCTTGCTGTTGGCGCTCGGGGCGATCGCCCTCATCGTCGGTGGCATCGGTGTCGCCAACACGATGATCATCTCTGTACTCGAACGTCGTCGCGAGATCGGTCTGCGCCGCGCTATCGGCGCAACCCGCGCGCACATTCGCCTGCAGTTCCTGACCGAAGCACTGATCTTGTCGGCGCTCGGGGGTGTGGGTGGCGCTGCCTTGGGTAGCGTCGCCACCGCCCTGATTGCGGTCATGAACGGCTGGATCCCCGTCATTCCACCGCTCGCGCTCGCTGCCGGCGTCGGTGCCACCCTCGTCGTCGGTGCCGTGGCCGGTCTCTACCCGGCCGTACGTGCTGCGAGGACGCCCCCGACGGTCGCCCTCAACCTGTGAACGAACGCACCGGCTTCGACGCCTTGGCCGTCGGAGTCGGTGTCGTGGCGGGCAGTGCCACGGTGATGCGGAGGCCACCCGCTGGTCGTGGGGCGATGATGAGTGCTCCGTCGTGCGCCTGCACGATGCTCTTGACGATGGACAGTCCCAGGCCTACGCCGACGTGTTCGTGGGTGCGTATGCGTGCAGTGCCGCGCTGGAATGGTTCGGCGAGTGTCGAGGCCAGCAGCGGGGTGAGTTCCTCGCCGGTGTTCTCGACAGTGAGCGTGGCGGATTCGGGGCCCGCGGTGGTGCTGATCCACACCCACCCTCCGGAGGGAACGTTGTGGACGATCGCGTTCTGCACGAGGTTCATGGTCATCTGCAACAGCAGCGCGGGTGAGCCGAGTACCGGGGTGATGTCGCCGGAGACGCGAATGGCGAGCCTGCGCTCTTCTGAGAGAGGAAGCAGCGTTTCGGCGGCTTCTTCCGCAAGGAGGGACAGGTCGACCGGCTCTTTGGCGAAGGAGCGCTGGTTGGCCTGGCTGAGCAGGAGGAGCGCTTCGGTGAGATCGATCGCTCGGGTGTTCATCTCCTGCAGGCGCACGATGAGTTCGGAGGTGTCCCTGTGCGGGTCGCTGCGGGCCACGTCCAGCATCGCCCGTGAGATCGCTAACGGCGTGCGTAGTTCGTGGGAGGCGTTGGCTGCGAATCTCCGCTGTTCGGCCACGTGAGCTTCGAGGCGAGCGAGCATATCGTCGAAGGCGTCGGCGAGTTCGCGGAACTCGTCGTCCCTGCCTTCCAGCCGGATACGGTGTGAGAGTGTCCCGTTGGCGGCGATTCGTGTGGCGTTCGTGATTCGGGTCAACGGCGTGAGCATGTTCCCGGCGAGGATCCACCCTCCCAGCATTCCGAAGATCAGCAGAAAGACCAGCACTCCGGCAGCTGCCGGGCCGAAGGCTCGCAGGAGGTCGGAGCGGTTGGGGACAGCCCGGTCAGTGGCGTGGATCGTGCTGTCGGGGACGTATCGCAGGAGGAAGACCCACACCGCTGTGAGCAGCAGGGCCCCTGCGAGCATGAGGAACCCGGCGTAGGTGAGGGTGAGTTTGAGGCGGACGCTCAACCCGGGCGCTCTATCCACGATCGCGCTCGACATCTTCGCTGTCTGCTGTGGTGTCGATGCGGTACCCGACTCCGTGCACTGTGGCGATGACCCAGGGTTCGCCGAGTCGTTTGCGCAGTGCCGAGATGGTGATGCGGGGGGCGTTGGTGAACGGGTCCGCGTTCTCGTCCCAGGCCCGCTCGAGGAGCTCTTCGGCACTGACGACACCGCCTTGGGCGGCGACGAGGACTTCGAGCACTGCGAACTGCTTGCGGGTGAGTGCGATGTATCGGCCGTTGCGGTAGAGCTCGCGACGGAACGGGTCCAGCCGCAGGCCCGCGATCTCCCGCACCGGCGGTCTGTGATGAACGCGCCGTCGGTGGAGGGCGCGAAGCCGGAGCACGAGTTCTTTGAGCTCGAATGGTTTCGTGAGGTAGTCGTCCGCGCCGAGTTCGAATCCGGTGGCCTTGTCGTCGAGACGATCGGCGGCGGTGAGCATGAGGATGGGCATCCCGCTACCGGACGCCACAATGCGTCGGGCCACTTCGTCGCCGGAAGGGCCGGGGATGTCGCGATCCAGGATGGCGATGTCGTAGGAGTTGACGCTCAGCAGTTCCAACGCGGACGCGCCGCCGCCGGCGATGTCTGCTGCGATCGCCTCCAGACGGAGGCCGTCACGGATCGCTTCCGCCATGAACGGCTCGTCCTCGACGATCAGCACACGCATGGACTCGATACTACGAGTCGGGGCATATCGTCGGTATATCGAAAATCTTGGGTGCGGAGATCGATCGCGAACGTACCGGGGAAACTGGCTGTCACCGCCACGGAGCGGCCGACGCGTCGGCAACTTGGACCGGGCACGTGCCACCCGGACCCTCCGCCAGTTCGAAGTGCCACATCTCGTTGGCGTAGGTCTGGCACAACCCGTAGTCGGCACCGTGCTGGGAAAGCCAGCTGAGGGCGTCGGTCGGCCCGATATCGACGGCGCGGCCGGAGACGTGTGTCGACCTCTCGGGGGTGTTGACCCACCGCCGCGCTTCGGCCTCGCTGCCGTAGGTCAGGACGGCGTCGTCGAGGAGCTCCTGTTGATAACGCGGGCTGCGCCACCCACTGGTGACGTCCATCCGGACGCCGTCGGCCTCGGCGTCCGCCGCCGCACGCCGGAGTGCGGCGCGCAACGCCGGCTCGAGGTTGGTCAGCGCGGCGTGAGTGTCGTCGAATGGTGACAGCGGCGCGTCGTATCGGATGCGGCCGTCGGCTGCAGCAGTCGGACTGTCACGAAAGGGCATCAGTGGCGTGGCCACGTCGCTCTCCAGCGAACTGCAGGCCGGCAAGGTGGACAGCAGGGCAGCCGCCGTCGTGCCCGCAACGGCGCGGGCAACGAGAGACCGGGAGAACAACGCCATGGACGGACCGCCTTCGCGTGCGCGGCCCGCTGCTCGGGCCTGTCCCGGGCATTCAAACCGGCGTGGTGTCGCGTCGGTATCAGCGGATTTCCACACATTTCGGAAACACGGATCGTCCTGGACTGTGCGGACGGATCCGTCTCCCCGCCGACGCCGGCAAGTGGAGGGTTCGGTCCGTCGACGGATGAACCGAGGCGCACCTCGGCGGCGTCAGCAGGCGGCGTCGGCGGTGAGCTTGTCGAGGATGCGGCTCAGTTCGGCGCGGTCATGCTCGTCGAGCGGAGCGAAGAAGCCGACGGCCCGGGCGTCGCGGGCAGCGGACATCTCGTCCAGAAGCTGGCGACCGGTCTCGGTGAGCCGGACGCACACCGCGCGGCGATCGACGTCGTCGGCGACGCGGTCGACCAGGCCGCGCTTCTCGAGTCGGTCGACCACCTCGGTGGCCGAGCGGGGCGCGATGCGCAGGGCCTTCGCGACGGCGCCGAGCCGGGGACGGCCGTCGGATTCGGTGCCGATGACGCGCAGGGCCCGGAACTCGTGCGGCGACAAATCCCACGGCTCGAGGGCGGCGAACCAGCCCCGACGCAGCGACCGCGACGTCGCCATCACCAGGTCGCGCAGCTCTTCGGCTGATACCTCCCTCATGGTGATGGAGCCTACCTCACTTGACAGCTACCTCATGTTGAGGCAACCTCAGCAATAGGCTTGCCCCGGCATCTGAGAGGGGTGGTTGTATGACAAGCCCTCATTTCGGCGGACCCGGCGGCGGTCCGATGCGTACCCGCAAGGTCGATCCCGCAGACCGCGCCCAGCTCGAGGACTCTCCCGTCAGCCTGCGGCGGATCGGCGCCCTGTTCGCGCCGTACCGCTGGCAGATCGCCGTGGTCGTCGCGCTCATCGTGGCGTCGTCGACGATCTCGCTCGCCAACCCGTTCCTCGTCCGGGAGGTCATCGACCGCGCGATCCCGGAGCAGGACGTGGCGCTGCTGGTGTGGACCGTGGTCGCGATGCTCGCGATCACCGTCGCGACGGCGGTGTTCGGGGTGGTGCAGACATGGATCTCGACAACCGTCGGGCAGCGGATCATGCACAACCTGCGCACCCGGGTATTCACACACCTGCAACGCCAGTCGCTCGGATTCTTCACCCGCACCCGCGGCGGCGAGATCCAGTCCCGCCTCACCAACGACATCGGCGGCATGCAGACGGTGGTGACGTCGACCGCGACGTCGATCGCGTCCAACGTGACGACGGTGGTCGGCACCGCGGTCGCGATGGCGGTCCTCAGCTGGCGGCTGTCGCTGCTCTCACTGATCGTGCTGCCGCCGGCGATCTGGCTCACCCGCAAGGTCGCGCTCATGCGGCGCGAAATCACCACGCGGCGTCAGAAGGCGTTGGCGGACATGCAGACCCAGATCGAGGAGAGCTTATCGATCAGCGGCATCCAACTGGGCAAGACCATCGGGGCCGGGCCGGCGATGTCGGAGCGGTTCGCCGAGACGTCCACGCGCCTGGTCGATCTCGAGGTCCGCTCGCAGCTGTCCGGTCGGTGGCGGATGGCGACGATGAGCATCATCTTCTCGGCGATCCCCGCGCTGCTGTATCTCGCTGCCGGCCTGCCCGCGACGTCGGGCGGCATGACGATCGGCACCCTGGTCGCGTTCACCGGGCTGCAGACGACGCTGTTCCGTCCGCTGATGGGCCTGCTCGACGTCGGTGTGTCCGTGACGAGTTCGCTGGCCCTGTTCAGCCGGATCTTCCAGTACCTCGACCTGCCGGTGGAGATCGACGACCCGGAGCATCCGGTGCCGATGCCGCGGAAGGCCGTCGCCGGTGCGGTGCACTTCGAGCACGTCGGGTTCCGCTACGAGAATGCCGACCGGGACGCCCTGACCGACGTCACGATCGACGTGCCGGCCGGATCGTCGCTGGCGCTGGTCGGCGAAACCGGTTCCGGCAAGACCACTCTGGCGTCCCTCGTCGCCCGGCTGCACGACCCGACGTCCGGCCGGGTGACGATCGACGGTGTCGACCTGCGTGACATCCGGCTCGCCGAGCTGTCCGAACTGGTCGGTGTCGTGTCGCAGGAGACGTACCTGCTGCACGCGACGATCCGGGAGAACCTGCGGCACGCCCGGCCCGACGCGTCGGACGCCGAGATCGAGGACGCGGCACGGGCCGCGCAGGTGCACGAGCTGATCGCGTCGCTGCCCGACGGGTACGACACCGTGGTCGGCGCGCGCGGTCACCGGTTCTCCGGTGGCGAGAAGCAGCGCATCGCGATCGCGCGAACCCTATTGCGGGACCCGCGGATCCTGGTGCTCGACGAGGCCACCAGCGCCCTCGACAACGAGACCGAGCGGGCGGTGCAGGCCGCGCTCGACGTCGTCAGCCGCGGCCGGACGACGATCACGATCGCGCATCGGCTCTCGACGATCCAGGACGCCGATCAGATCGTGGTCCTCGACCGCGGGCGCGGCGCCGAGCGCGGCACCCACGAGGAGCTGCGCGCGCTCGGCGGACGCTATGCCGCGCTACTCGCCCGCGGCGGCGACACCCGCGCGACGGCCGAAGAATGTGCCGTCGCCGAGCGAGGTGCCGCTGATGTAGCCCCACGAGTGCAGGCCCGACGTCGCGCGGCCGGCCGCGAAGAGCCCGGGGATCGCGTTCCCGTCGAGGTCTAGGACCGCGCCGTCGACGGTGGTGCGCAGTCCGCCGATGGTGAACACCTCGGCACCGCCACCACCCGTGCCACCGTCGCCGTACTCCGGCGGGGCCATGCCGCGGCGGACGTCGATCGCCGCGAACGGCGACTGCAGCGGCCGCAGCCAGCGCGCCGACTTGTGGAAGTAGGGGTCCTCGCCCTTCTCCGCGAACCGGTTGTACTCGCCGACCGTGTTCTGCAGCGCGCCCTCCGGCATGCCGATCTCGCGCTCGAGTTCCTCGAGGGTCTCGGCGACGAAATGCGGTTGCACGCCCCAACGCTCCTCGACCGGTACCTCTTCGTACGCCTGCTCGTCGAGGATGACCCACACCTTCAGGTTGTGCTTGAACAGGGCCGCCTGGCCCACCAGTCCGGGGTAGACGTCCTCGTTGATGAACCGGTGGCCGACGCTGTCGACGATCATGCCGCGCACCATCATTCCGGGCACCAGCGAGATCCCGACCTGACCGGCGGACATGTGCTTGACGGCCGCGCCGACGGCCTGCGCGATCACGATGCCGCGGCCGTCGTCGCCGCCGTCGCTGTTGACGCCCAGCCCGACGAGCTGCGGCGCGTGCTGCGCGAGCATCTCCTTGTTGTCGGCGAACCCGCCGGTCGTGATGATCACGCCGCGTCGGGCACGGTAGGTGACGGTGTCGTTGAAATGCCGGGCGACCACGCCGACGACCCGGTCGCCGTCGAGGATCAGCCGCAGTGCGGTGGTGTCGGTGTGGACGGCGACGTCGGTCTTCGTGACGGCCTCGCTGAGCACCGCCATCAGCACCTTGCCGCCGAAACCGTCCGAGGTGACGCGGTGCCCACGGGGCGCCGGTTCGGCGATCTCGTAGAACGGATAGGCGTTCTCGCCCATCCACATCAGGCCGTCGTCGGTCGGCGGCACCCAGGTGGGGGAGTCCCACAGCGACGGCTTGAACGGCACGCCGTGGTCGACGAGCCACCGGTAGTGGGCGACGCTCTCGCGGCTGTAGAGTCCCACCTTCTCCCGGTCGGCGTCCGGGCCGAGCGCGGCGAGCAGGAACTTCTCCATGTCATCGGCGGTGTCGGTGAACCCGCACGCCTCCTGGATGGGCGTGCCGCCGCCCAGGTACATCTCGCCTCCGGACAGCGCCGACGATCCGCCGCCGCCGCTCTGCCGCTCGAGCAGGATCACGTCGGCGCCCGCGGCGTTCGCCTCGAGTGCGGCGGACGCGCCGGCGCAGCCGTAACCGATGATCAGGACGTCGGTCTCGTGGTCGTAGGCGGTTACTTCGGTGGCGTCGATCGGGGTGACCGGTACGCGTGCGCTCATCCGGAACTCCTGTCCTGGGGCTGAACCCATCTGTGGTGTCCGTCACACTAGAGTAGGCGTCCTGGAGTCGGCAGGTGGTTTTCCGGTCAGCGGGACAGCAGGGTGATGTTTCCAATTCGTCTGGGCCGCTGCAGGTCTCCGCTCACGCGGCCGGGACCGTGATCCGCAGTGGCAGGGAGCGGTGCCGGCGCACGAGCAGGCTCGGCACCCACCGGGCACCGTCGGCGATAGTGAACGACGTGGTGCGCTCGAGTAGTGCGGTGATTGCAGCGTGTGCCTCCATCCGTGCGAGTGCCGACCCGACGCAGAAGTGCAGACCCTTGCCGAACGCGAGGTGACCTTTGAGATTCGGGCGGTCCAGCACGACGTCCTCCGGGTTCTCGAACGTGGACGGGTCGCGGTTGGCGGCGCCCCACAGCAGCAGGACGTGGCTGCCGGCGGGCAGGTGCACGCCGCCGAGGGTGGTGTCGGCGACGACATGCCGGTGGTGTCCGCGGAACGGCGATTCCAGCCGGAGTGCCTCGTCGAGGAACGGATCGACCAGCGTCGGGTCGCGGCGTAGCCGTTCCTGCAAGTCGGGTCGGGTGGCGAGGATGCGTGCACCGCCGGCGATCAGGCCGGCCGTCGACTCACCGCCCGCCCCCACCAGTTGGATGAGGACGAGGACCGCGACATCGTCGGTGAGGGCACCCTCGTTGCACGCGTGGGCGAGCACGCCGAGTAGATCGGTCTGCGGATCCGCCTTGGCGGCGGTGAATTTCGCGTGCAGGTATCCGGCGAGTTCGGCGGCGGATGTCACGAGCGCACCGAGTCGCTCGCCGGTCACGATGCCGCCGATCATCTCGGTGCTGTCGTACGCCCACGTCAGCAGTTGCGGGACGTCCTCCTGCGGCAGCCCGATCAGGCTGGCGACCAGCGCGAGCGGCAGCTTGTCGGCCATGGCGCCGGCCCACTCGAACGAACCGTCCGGTCCCAGTCCGCCGTCCCACAGTTCGTCGACGAGCGTGTCGACGGTGGGGCCGAGCGTGCGGATGCGCTTGGCGAGCGCGGCGAGGACGAGCTTGCGGTGCAGCCCGTGCGCGGGATCGTCGGCGGTGGCGAGGACGTGGACGGCCCGGCCGCCGCCGTCCATGTCGAACGTGACGGGTGGACCGTCGGGCTGCTGCACCATCACGCCGGTGAGATTCGACGAGAAGTCCTCCGGTCGCGCCAGCGCCTCCGTCACCAGTGCCCACGACGACACGAGGTGGAAGTCGGTGCCCGGCACCCGGAACACGGGGGCGTGCTCGCGCAGGGTGGCGTACAGCGGATACGGGTCGTCGAGGTGTTCTGGGGCGAAGACGTCGATGCCGTCCACTGGCGTCGTGCTCACTGGCCGATCCTTCCGGGTGGTGGAACGTGTTGCAGTGACTTCACCGTCCCCGGCGTCGGCGATGCGTGTCAAGGCCTCTACGAGAAGTGAGAATCGGCCATCCACCTCGGGTTTCCAGCCGTCTCGGCGTCGTATGCCGTTACGCCCGTCCGCGCTGGTGACCGGGTACATCCGTTGTAGACGAATCGGTACTTGTGTCTCACACTGAGACGAACTGGTGGAGATGATCGGAGGGCGCATGGCCGGGGGAGTGGACGACTGGTTGGCGGGCGGGCGTCGCCGCGCGCTCGCGGTCGAGCGGATCACGGCAGCCGCGACGGAACTGTTTCTCGAGCGCGGGTTCGACCGGGTCAGCGCCCTCGATATCGCAGTGCGCGCGGGGTGTTCGCGGGCGACGCTGTACCGCTACGTCGGAGGCAAGCCCGCGTTGGTGGGGGCGGTCGTCTCGGCAGCCGCGGCGCGGGTAGCCGACCGCGTACTGCGCGCGGTCGACGGGTTGGGCGGCGCGGACCGGGTCGTCGAGGCGATCCTGACGTCGGTGGTTGCGGTTCGCGCGGATCCGACGCTGTCCCACTGGTTCGCGCACACCCGCACCGGCGCGGCCGACGACTACCTCGCGGCCTCACCCGATCTCACCCGGCTCGCCACGACACTTGCCGGAATCGCTGCCGACGACGAGGCGGGGCAGTGGATCGTCCGCGTGGTGCTGATGCTGCTCGCCTGGCCCGCGTCGGACGACGAGGCAGAACGACACATGGTACGAAGCTACGTCGCTCCGGCGTTCGCGACATAACATCGTTCACCATGAGCCACTGCGTCTTCTGCGCCATCATCGCGGGCGAGGCCGAGTCCAGCATCGTGTACGACGACGAACACACGATCGCCTTCATGGACATCCGGCCGTTCACGCCCGGTCATCTGCTCGTGGTGCCCAAGACGCACGCCGCGAACCTGGCCGCGCTCGATCCGGCCGACGGCGGACGCCTGTTCCAGGTGGGACAGCGGATGGCCGCGGCGTTGCGGGCGAGCACGGTGGAGGCGGACGGAATCAACTTCTTCCTCGCCGACGGCGTCGCGGCAGGTCAGGAGGTGTTCCACGTGCACCTGCACGTGGTGCCGCGGACCGCGGGCGACGGGTTCGGGCTGCGGGGTCGGCCCGGTGCGGCGCCGCGGCCCGACCTCGACTACCTGGCCGGTTCGATCCGCGGACGGCTCGGTGTGCAGGATGCGTGACGTGACGACCACACCGCCCCACCTGCATCGGCGCTTCCCGGAACTCGTCGAGTCCCTACCCCATGTCCGCCTCGGCGAATCGCCCACCCCGGTCCGGCGACTCGAAGGGCTCGGAACCCGAAACCGGATCTGGCTCAAGGACGACAGCGTGTACGGCTCCGGCGGCTGGGGCGGCAACAAGGTACGCAAGCTCGAGTGGATCATCCCGGACGTGATCGCCCGCAAGTCCAAGCGGATCATCACCGTCGGTGGTCTCGGCACCAACTGGGGCCTGGCGACGGCGTTGTATGCCAAGCAGTTCGGCATCGAGACGGCCGTCGCGCTGATCGACCAGCCGGTGGACGACCACGTCCGCGCTCAGCTCGGCCGGTTGGAGAGGTCCGGCGCCGCGCTGCACTTCACCCGGAACAAGTTCCGCACGTTCGCGGCCGCGCCGTACCTGATGCTCCGCAATGTCCGCGGTGGCCGACTGCCGTACTACCTGCCGCCGGGTGGTTCCTCCCCGATCGGGGCGGTCGGCTACGTCGAGGTGGGGCTGGAGTTGGCTGCGCAGGTGGAGGCCGGTGACATACCGGAGCCGGCGCAGGTCGTCGCCCCGGTCGGCTCCGGCGGAACCGTCGCCGGCCTGCTGCTGGGGCTGCAACTGGCTGGGCTCCGCACCGGCGTCGTCGCGGTCGTCGTCAACGACACTCTCCCACTCGGTCCGCGCGAGATCCGGGACCTCGCCGGGCGGACCGAGTCCCTGCTGCGTCGCCGCGGGGCGAGATTCGACGACGTCGACCTCGACGCGGCCCAGCTCACGGTGACCCGTGAATACCTCGGTCCCGGATACGGATACGCCACCGCGGAAGGCCGGGCGGCGCAGCGCGTCGGGACCGAGTACGACGTCCCCCTCGATCCCGTCTACACCGCGAAGGCGTTCGCGGGCCTGCTCGAGATCGAAGCGAAGTCGAGGGGTGACGACCGGCCGATCGTCATGCTCGACACCTTCGGGCCGCGGCCGGACTGACGAGCGCGACCGCCGCCGCCTCCGTGCGGACGAAGATGGACGGGTGTTCAGGAAAGCTGCCGAAACCGCCCGGGCATGCGGCGGCTCATGGTAGAACACGTTCCAGTTCGTTGCATGTCCGTGGTGGGTGTGGCCGGTTGGTCAGTGCTGTGCCGACCACGCCCACCGAAGGATCTCGATGCACTGGTACACCGGCAACACCGTCTACGACACCGTCCTGACATGCGCGTTCGCGTTCGCCGCGTTCGTCGTCGTCGGCGGGTTCTTTGCGCAGAGTTCGTACGGGCGCTTCTCGTCGACGAATCTCGGCTTCAATCTGAACCCGAAGCTCGGGTGGTGGCTGATGGAGATCCCCGCGACCGTCGTGTTCGCCATCTTCTATCTCACCGGCCCCAACCGGTTCGAGCCCACGTCGATGGTGCTGGCCGCGGTGTGGCTGCTGCACTACGCAAACCGTGGCTGGTTCTTCCCGCTGTCGATCCGGCAGGTCCCAGGCAAGCGCAGCACGTTCAACGTCTCGGTGATCGCAATGGGCGTCATCGTCACCTCGATGCACGGCTACCTCAACGGCGCGTTCTTCAGCCACGACTACATGCACCAGTACGGCACTGAATGGCTCACCGATCCGCGGTTCCTGATCGGTCTGGTGATCTACCTGTGCGGCTTCGCACTGCTGGTGAGCTCCGAGTCGATCGTCCGCAACCTGCGCGACAAGAACAACCCCGGCGCCGCCGAGTACCGCATCCCGATGGGTGGCGGCTTCCGATTCGTCTCCAGCCCCGCATATCTCGGTGAGCTGATCGCCTGGGCCGGTTTCGCACTGCTGACCTGGTCGCTCGCCGGCGTCGTCATCTTCCTCATCACCGCGGGCAATCTCATTCCCCGGGCGCTGGCCACGCACAAGTGGTACCGGGAGAAGTTTGACGAGTATCCGACCGATCGCAAGGCGCTGATCCCCGGCGTGGTCTGAATCGCATCCGTCGCTCAGCGGAGGCGGAAGACCGGCAGGCCGTCCAGGCCCTGGGACGGTTCGGCCGCCACCCGTGTGGCCGGGGCACAGGCGTCGAAGGTGCAACCGGTGATCCACGCGCAGATCCAGGTGCCGCTCTCGAGTTCCACCACGGCGATCACCTCCGGAAACGAGTCGTCGACCTGTCGACGGGGTGACGTCGGGAGTGTCGGCCGCGCGGAGACGATCGTTCCGGTGTCGAACTCGTAAGTCTCGACGCGGCGAGAGGCGTCCAGGTCGGGGTGGATCGGGTTGATCGGCGGCAGCAGCCTCCGTGCAGGTGCGTCGTAGTGGCAGTCAAAACCGATACGGCTGCGCGACGTGTGAGCCTCGAGCATCGAACTACTTCCCGTGACGTTCCAGTGTGCGTGCAACAACAATCATGGGACAAGGAACGGCTGAGGGATTTGCTTGTGAGCGCCACGTGGTTGTGTTTGAGTGTCAGAAGCGCCTGAACGGCGCAGAACAGACCGGTTGTCTCGTTGCGGTGGAACGATTCTCGATCTGTCTACACGGAATACCACCGAGAAGTGTGAAGCGGTCGCGATGGAGGATCAGGAACTCTCTCTCCGTTCGCCGGCGGACACCCAGAGTGCGTCTGCGGACACTGCAAGTGCGTGGACAGACCTGATTCGCGAATGGTTCGTGTCCGTCGACATCGTCCCCGACGAGCGGGACTCGTGTCGTGGTTACGCCGAGCTCAAGGACATCGGCCACCTGTCCGCAGTCGAGCTGAGGTCCAGTGGGCAGTCGGTAGTCCGGACGAGCCGCATGGTTTCGGCGGCGGAATCGACCCAGCTGTTCCATGTCAGCCTGGTCACGGAAGGCCTCGTGCAGGTCACCCAGGATGGTCGGACCTGCCGGCTCGGCAAGGGCGACTTCGCGGTGTACGAGACCGGACGTCCGTTTCGTTTGGACTTCCCTGGCGCCTGGAACATGACGTGCTTTACCTGGAACCGGGACAGAATCGACTTGGCGGACGGTGAATCAGAGCGTCTCACCGCGCGAACCATGCGCGGCGACTCGGGGCTGACCGGCCTCTTGTCGAGGACGCTGTCCGGGGTCGTCCAGGAGGACGTCGACGTGTCCGCGCGGAACGCGATGCGATTGGCGGATGAACTTGCCGCCCTCACCGTCACAGTGGGGCTCGAGCAGTGCACCGACACCGCGGAGTCGCCGCCACAAGACCTGCTGATGCGGATCCTCCAGTTCATCGAGGAGAACTTGGCGGATCCGCGACTGGGACCCCAGACGATCGCGTCCGAGTTCTACATCTCCACGCGCACCCTGCACCGACTGTTCGCGGGTGAAGGCCACACCGTAGCCCAGTGGGTCCGGGGGCGTCGGTTGGAGCGGTGCCGAGAGGCCTTGATCGCGCGCCCGACGGCGACGATCTCGGAGATCATCCCCCGGTTCGGGTTCGCCGACCTGGCCGCGTTCAGTCGCGCCTTCACCGCCCGCTACGGCATGAGCCCCACGGCGTTCCGTGCCGTCGCGGCGTGAACCGATCGGATCCTCAGCGCGCGTACAGGTGCCTCGATCTCACGTGCGTACTTAGAGTCGATGGGCCCTCGGCGCAGCTTCATCGTCGGTGTGAACTCGTCACCGCCCGGCTCCCAGACCACCGGGAGCAGGGTGAACTTCTTGACCTGTTCGACACGGGAGAGTTGCTCGTTGGACGACGCGACGGCGCGCTCGATCTCCGCGTTTATCAAGGGATTCGACGCGACATCGCCGGGTGAGCCGTCGTCGATGCCGGTGCGGGTCGCGAAGGCGGCCGCGGCGTCGGGGTCCAGCGTGAGCAGGGCGACGACGTAGGCTTGACGGCGGTGCCTTCGACTGCTCTCCGCAGGACAGGCGGGAACTGCTTCTCGCAGAACATGATTCGGTTTCCGGCATTGGTGACCACGTAGTTCAGCTGCTCGGGGGCGAGCGTGTTGTACACCGAGAACGGGGTCGCGCCCGCGTGCAGAGCGCCGGTGTCGACCAGGTGGAACTCGGGCCGGTTGGTCAGCATGATCCCGACGGTGTCGCCGTGGCGGACACCGAGGTTCGCCAGTCCCGCGGCGATCCGGCGGACCCGGTGCGCGTACTGGCGCCACGTGATGACGACGGTGCCGCCGGGGGTGCGGAGCGCAACGGCGTCAGGGTGAGTGGCTGTGGTGGCCTGGAACGCCTCACACAGGGTCCGGGGTGCTGTCGCAGTGCTCGTGGTCATGGATCCTCCTGGATGCGTTGTCGCTGCGCTTCTCAGGCCCGGTACATCCGTCGGATCAACCTGGCGGCTCGCTCCGTGTAGGGAGGGTACGCGAATCGGGGATCGGGCTTGAACGACTTGAGCAGCACACCCTTTCGGTGGCTGAGGGTCTCGAAACCCCACCTGCCGTGGTATCGACCCATCCCACTCGAGCCGACGCCGCCGAACGGGAGTTGGGGCACTAAAAGTTGGTACGAGAGGTGGTTGACCACCGCTCCTCCGGAGCTGACTTCCGACAGCACACGACGGTGAGTCCGTATCGACCTCGTGAAGATGTACGCGGCAAGGGGTTTCGGTCGCGCGTTCACGAAGGCGATCGCGTCGTCCAATGAATCTACGGCGAGCACCGGGAGGATCGGCCCGAAGATCTCCTCCCGCATGACGGGTTCGTCGGGGCTAGGGTCCACGAGCACGGTGGGCTCGAGTGTCAGCGCGGCGGGATCGGAGCCCCCACCGAGCGCAACGGTGGCCTCGGTACTCGTGAGATAGCCGACCAGCCGGTTGAAATGCCGCTCGTCGACTATCCGTATGCCCTGCGCACGCCCCTCGGACTGGAACTCGTTGAGGCTGTGGATGATTTGCCGGACCAGCTCGTCCCGGACCGTGCGTTCGACCAGCACGTAGTCCGCCGCGATGCAGGACTGGCCGGAGTTGACCACCTTCGTCCAGGCGATGCGGCGGGCGGTGACGGCGAGGTCCGCGTCTGCCATGACGATCGCCGGGTTCCTTCCTCCGAGTTCGAGGGTCACCGGCGTCAGCTGCGGCGCGGCACCGGCCAGGATCTTCCGGCCGATCTCGGTGCCGCCGGTAAAGAACACGTGATCGAAGCCGTGCGCGAGCAGGGTCTGGGTGGTGTGCCCGTCACCCTCGATCACGGCGACGGCTTCGGCGTCGAGGTACTCGGGGAGCAGCCGAGCCATCAGCCGCGACGACGCGGGCGCCAGCTCCGACGGCTTGACCACGGCGCAGTTCCCTGCCGAGAGGGCGGCGACGAGCGGTCCCAGGGTGACCGCCAGCGGAGCGTTCCATGCCCCGATGACGAGCACCACCCCGAGCGGCTCGTACTGCACCCATCCCAGAGCGGGCATCTGGTGCAGGGGTAGTGCCTGCGGCCGGCCGCGCATCCACAGGCGCACCCGTTTGCGTGCGTAGGCGGCCTCGAGCTTGGTGACGAGAATGTCGACCAGCCAGGACTCGAAGGAGTCGCGCCCGAGATCCTCGGCGAGGGCACGAGTGATCTCGTCCTCACGCTCGTCGAGCATCCGCTCGAGGCCGCGCAATTGCTCGATCCGCCATCGCGCGGGCTTGGTTCGTCCGCTCGAGTGAGTCGCCTTCATTCTGGCGACGGTGTCGGCGATCGCATCGGTGGTGTCCGAATCGCTTGCGCCGGTTTCTACCTGATCGGTGGTCATGGCTGTCTCAGCTCCATCGTGCAGTCGCACAGCTGTTTCACTGCGGCCGACGCGCGACGGGGGTCGGCCGGTTCACGGGATGTGGTGCACCCGCACATGCCTGTGATCAAGCGTGGTCGCTGGTCGAGCGACCGTCAAGACCTCGAGGTCAGTCGTTACGTGCGCGATCCGCGTGCCCGAGATCGCGGTCCGGTACGACGACGTCGCGCACAAGCTTCTTGAGCGTCACGATGTCGGGAAACCCGCCGTCGCGCTTGCGATCCCATACGAGATTCTCGCCGGCGGTGACCTGGAAGATGCCGCCGGTGCCCGGGACGAGTGCCACCTCGCCGAGGTCGGTTCCGAAGGTGTTCAGCAGTTCCTGCGCCATCCAGCCGGCGCGGAGCAGCCAGTTGCACTGTGTGCAGTAAGTGATGGTGACGCGGGCGGGGGAGGTCATGACTCCAGGATCGCAGATCCGCGCCTGGCGCCGCGCCACTCGGTGATCGACCGACCCGCGACGAGGTGCTCGTCGACGAACCGGTCGACGCGGTCGGCGCTGAGTCCGGCGTACCAGGTGTCGTCCGGGTACACCGCGACGACGGGCGCCTGCGAGCACGGGAACATGCAGCCGGTCTGGGTGACGAGCACGTCGTCGTCGCCCAGGCCGCGTGCCTCGAGTGCGTCGTCCAGGGCCGCCGCGGTTTCCGGGCCGCCGCGGGCCGAGCAGCGCGGACCCCGGCACACCAGGACGTGGCGGGCGAAGCCGGGGACCTCGTCCCAGGCGGGGGAGGTCAGCGGTGCGGTGGTGGTGCGGGCCGGCGTGGTCGGTCCGGTGAGCGCGGCGTCCAGCAGGTCCGTGTAGTTCGCGGTGTCGGTGAGCGGGCCCGCGATCCGGACCTCGGGTGTCGGTCTCCCGGACCGTTCCCGCAGCCAGTGCCCGATGACGCGGCGGAACCACGCGTCGATCTTGCGGTCGAGCACGGTCTGCGCGCTGATCACGACGACCTCGCTCGCCCCCGCGTCGGCCGCCTCGTCGAGGACCACGGCGATCGCGGGCCCGGATCCGCCGAGGACGGCGGTGCGGAACTCGGTGTCCGGGTGACGCTCGCGCAGGGCCTCGAGTGCGGCTCTCAGCTGGTCGCGGGGGTCGTCGCCGCGGTCGGTCGGGGCGGTGAGGATCGCCCACCGGCCGGGTCGAATCGGGTTCATGGCAAAGACCTTTCAGTGTCCGTGGCGGCGCTGCACAGCACCACCAGGGGGCGCCCGGTTCGGGGATGCGTCTGCACCAACGCGTCGAGCCCGTAGACGTCCGCGAGTAGTTCCTCGGTGAGCACGGCTTCGGGTGTGCCCTCGGTGACGACCCGGCCGCGGTGCAGGACCACCAGGTGGTCGCAGTACATCGCCGCCAGGTTCAGGTCGTGCATCGCGGCCACGGTGGTGAGGCCGCGGCGGCGGATCAGGTCGAGGAGATCGAGCGACGCGGAGACGTCGAGGTGGTTGGTGGGCTCGTCGAGGAGCAACACGCAGGGGCGCTGCGCGAACGCTCGTGCGAGCTGTGTCTTCTGCTTCTCGCCACCGGACAGGCTGTGCCACAACCGGTGCCGTAGTTCGGTGATGCCGGCCATGGCAAGGCTCTCGGTGACCACGTCGGCTGTGCCGACCGCGGCCGGTCGGGCCCAGCCGCCGCGGTGCGGAATCACCCCGAGCTCGACGATCTGCTCCACCGTCAGCTCCAGCTCGGTAGCCGAATGCTGTTCCACCAGTGCGACGGTCCGCGCGAACTCGCGACGGTGCATCTCGGCTGCGGGCCGGTCGTCGATCACCACCTGTCCGCGTTCGGGGCGCTCGAGCCGGGCGATCGCGGACAGCAGCGACGTCTTGCCGGAACCGTTCGGGCCGATCAGTCCGGTGAACCGTCTCGACGGCGCACGGCAGGTCACGCCGTCGAGAATCGTGGTTCCGCCCGCCGACCATGTCACGTCCTCGACGCGGATCTCGGGGGAGTGGTGGCTCATGAGCGGGCTCCCCGGCGCCGCAGCAGCAGCACGAACACCGGCACCCCGACGACCGCGGTGACGATGCTGATCGGCAGTTCGCGTCCCGGCACGACGGTGCGCGCCACGATGTCGGCCCACACCAGCAGCAGGGCGCCGAGCAGGGCCACCACCGGAAGCAGGCGCGCGTGCAGGGGACCGACGAGCATCCGCGCGGCGTGGGGCACGACGAGGCCGACGAATCCGATCACCCCGGCCTGCGCGACGAGTGCCGCCGTGCACAGCGACGCGACCGCGTACAGGACCCAGCGCGAGCGTTCGACGTTGGTGCCGAGGCTCGCGGCGGCGCGCTCACCGAATGCGAACGAGTCCAGCACCCGGTTGTGTGCGAGCACGACGGCCAACGTCACGGCGAGGACGATCAGGATTCCGACCAGCCCCGGCCACCGCACGCCGGCCACCGAGCCGAGGGTCCAGGTGAGTACCCGGTGCGCGGCGTCGCGGTCGCCGAACAGCACCAGCGCCGACGTCAGCGCGGCCGCGAGCTGCCCCACCGCGATCCCCGCGAGGACCAGGCGACCGGGCAGAAGCGCACCGGACCGGGACGTCGCGATGACGAACACCAGCAGCAGGCTGCCCAGCGCGCCGAGGAAGGCGGCCGAGGAGACGGCGCCGAAACCGAAGGCGCCCAACGCGCTTGCTCCGGTGCCGAGCGCGATGACCGCCCCCAGTGAGGCGCCCCCGGACATGCCGAGCAGGTAGGGGTCGGCCAACTGGTTACCGGTGAGCGACTGCAGCACGGCGCCGCACACCGCGAGACCCGCGCCGACGGCCGCGGCCGCCAGCACCCGCGGCATCCGCAGGTCGACCACGATGTGCGTGGTCAGCAGATCGGTGCCGGGCCCGATGCCGAGGCGTCCGGCGATGGCGTCGACCACGGTGCCGATCGACAGGTCCGCCGCCCCGATCGCGACCCCGGCCGCGCAGCTCGTCACGAGCAGCGCGGCCAGCACCACCGACCAGCCGGTGGCGGTCGTCGCGGCGCCCCGGAGCGGCGACCGGGCCGGCGCGCTCATGCCCGGCCGCCGCCCAGCTGCTCGCTGACCAGCGTGGCGCCCTCGATCAGGCGCGGGCCGGGCGTGGTGGTCGAGAACGGCACCACGACGAAGGAGTTGTCACGCACCGCCTTCAGATCCTTCAACGCGGGATCGCCCCGAAGGTAGTTCTTCTTCTCCTCCGCGGTATCCCAGGACGCGTCGGCCAGGACAATCACGTCGGGGTCCGCCTTCAGCACCGTCTCCCAGCTGCCGTCCGCCCATGCGCCGTCGAGGTCGGCGAAGACGTTGGTGCCGCCGACCGCGTCGATGATCAACTGCGGTCCGCCGGCGTTGCCGCCGACGAACGGGGTGTCGGTGTTGCTGTCGTACCAGAAGATGCTCTTGCCCCGCGCGGGCGCGGTCGACTCGATGCCGGCGAGCGTCTCGCGCATCTGCGCGACCACCGCATCGGCCTCGGATTCGCGACCGAACAGGGTGCCGTAGTCGGTGATTTCGGTGGCGATCGAATCCCACGCGATCGGCGGGCGCTGCGACTTGTCCTTGCAGCCGAACGGCGAGACATAGGTGGCGACGCCGAGTTCGCCCAGGGACTCCTGCGAGCCGACGGCCTTGTCGTCGAACGCGCTCGAATACGACGACAGCACCAGGTCCGGCTTGGTCTCGAGCAGTGCCTCGCGGCTGGGGTAGTCCTTCTCGTCCAGCGCCGGAACCTGCGCGTACGCGGCCTGCCACTGGGGGGCGATGGTGTCGTCGAGGTACGCGGTGCCGACCATCTGCCCCTCCGCACCTATCGACAGCGCCGACTCGGTGGCGCCCTGGTTGAGGGTGACGGCGCGCTCGGCGGGACCGTCGAGTGTGACGGTGCGTCCGCAGTTCTGCAGGGAGACCGCGGCGGTGTCGGCATCGGAGTTCGACGTCCCGCCGCACGCGGAGAGGAGGAGCGCGGCAGCGATCGAGACCGCCGCGGAGGAGATGACTCGCGGTGCTACTTGGGTGCGCAAAGCGACCCGCCTTCCATGACTCGTGGAAAACGTGCAGGTATGCGTCACGGCCGGTCTCCTGGCTCGGCAGGGATAGCCGCCGACTACGCCTTCCCGGATGCGTGCGCATCCAGTGGCTGGGGCCGAACCCCAGGTAGTCGACGTACCTGCCCACAGTGGCGAGTACCGCGCCGGCTTCTACCGGACTTCCCGAACACCGTGACGACAGTGTGAAGAATAGACGACGGGTTACGCGGCGCGGTGCGCCTTGTCGACCGGCGTCGGGTCCTTGGGCATCAGGGCCGACGACAGCGTCAGCAGCACCGCGACGCCGAGGATGCCGAGGAAGACGAGGTGGATCGCGTCGGCGAGGTCGGCCCGATCCGGCTCGGCGGTGTTGCCGATGCGCGAATTGACGAGGGCGCCGAACACCGCGACACCGATGGCGCTGCCGATCGACCGGGCGAACATGTTGGTCGACGTCACCACGCCGCGTTCGTTCCAGTCGACACTGGACTGTGCCGCGATGAGCGTCGGCGTGGCGATCAGACCCAGGCCGGACCCGATGACGAAGCTGACGGCTCCGACGTGCCACACTGCCGAAGCGGACGACAGCAGCATCAGCAGCACCGATCCGGCGAGTACCAGGACGCTGCCGATCAGCGGGGTGGTGCGGAAACCCACCCGCAGGTACAGCCGTCCGGCCTGGGACGCGGCGAGGGGCCAGCCGACGCTGAGCACCGCCAGTGCGAAGCCCGCGACCAGCGCGCCCGTGCCGAGTGCGCCCTGCACGAAGGTCGGCACATACGACGTCAGGCCCGTCACGATCGCGCCGACCGCCAGCGACGCCAGGCTGCTCGCGACCATCACCCGGCGGGTGAGCATGTGCAGCGGCAGGATCGGATCCGCCGCGCGGCGCTCGACGAGGACGAACGCGACGAGGAGCGCCGCGCCGCCGACGAAGACGCCGATCCCGGCCGGGGACACCCACGCCCAGGCCTGACCGCCCTCGAGCAGACCGAGGATCACCAGCGTGGCGCCGGTCGTGAGCAGGGCCGCGCCGGCGTAGTCGGTCCGCTGCCGGACGCCGGTACCCGATCCGTGCCTCGCGGTCTCGTCGAACCTGCGCTGCAGCGTCCACGCGGCGATCGCGCACAGCGGGAGATTGACCAGGAAGATCCACCGCCAGGACAGGTACTCGGAGAACACCCCGCCGAGCGTCGGGCCCAGCACCGCCGACATGGCCCACACGCTCGCAATGTAGGCCTGAACCTTCGCGCGTTCGGCCACGGTGTAGATGTCGCCGGCGATCGTCATGCTCATCGGCTGCACCGCGCCGGCGCCCAGGCCCTGGATCGCTCGGAACACGATGAGCGCCGGCATGCTCCATGCGACGCCGCACAGCAGCGATCCGACCGCGAACAGCGCGATGCCCAGATGCATGATCGGCTTGCGGCCGAACATGTCGGCGAGCTTGCCGTAGATCGGCACCGACACGGCCTGCGCCAGCAGGTAGATCGAGAACAGCCACGGGAACTGGGTGAACCCGCCCAGGTCGCCGACGATGGTGAGCACCGCGGTCGCGATGATCGTGCTGTCGAGCGCGACCAAGGACGTGCTGAGCATCAGCGACATCAGGATCGGGCCGCGCTCCGAGCGCAATCCCACCGATGCCCGGGCCACGTCGGTCGTGCCGCTCGCCATCCACCCTCCCGCCGATCGATCGCCAACTCTGAACAAGGCTAACTATCTGCGGTCGTCGCGCTGTCGTCGCCACACCCGTCCCGCCGTTTTGCGCACTTGTCGGTCCTCGGGCGGCCCCGCTGCCACCGACAAGTGCGCGAATCGCGAGGGGAAGGCAGCTACATGCTGTGGGGTGCGTCGATTCGCAGGACCGATAGGGTAGCCACGTGCGCCCTTCACTCGAGTCCTACTCCCACCTGGCCGGCGGCAAGGTCCGCGATCTGTACACGATCGACGACGAGCACCTGCTGCTGGTCGCGAGTGACCGGATCTCGGCCTACGACCACGTGCTCTCCACGCCCATCCCGGACAAGGGTCGGGTGCTCACCGCGATGAGCGTGTTCTTCTTCGAGAAGCTCGGCGGCACCAATCACCTCGCGGGCGATCCGCTCGACGAGCGCATCCCCGAGGAGGTCCTCGGACGCGCGCTGGTGGTGCGCAAGCTGAACATGGTCCCGGTCGAGTGCGTGGCCCGCGGCTACCTGACGGGCTCGGGGCTGCAGGACTACCAGGCCACCGGTGCGGTGTGCGGTGTCGCGCTGCCCGAGGGTCTGGTGGAGGCCAGCCAGCTGCCCGAGCCGATCTTCACCCCCGCCAGCAAGGCCGATCTGGGCGATCACGACGAGAACATCGACTTCCAGACCGTCGTCGACAAGGTCGGTCAGGACCTCGCGGTCAAGCTGCGTGACGACACGCTCGACATCTACTTCCGGGCCGCCAGCTTCGCCCGCGACCGCGGGATCATCCTTGCCGACACCAAGTTCGAGTTCGGTCTCGACGCCGACGGCAACCTGGTTCTCGCCGACGAGGTTCTGACGCCGGACTCGTCGCGCTACTGGCCGGCCGACGGCTACGAGCCCGGCAAGGTGCAGCCGAGCTTCGACAAGCAGTTCGTGCGCAACTGGCTCACCAGCGCCGAATCCGGATGGGACCGTGCGTCGGACACCCCGCCGCCGCCGCTGCCGCAGGAGATCGTCGACGCCACGCGCGCCCGGTACATCGAAGCGTACGAACGCATCTCGGGTCTGTCGTTCGAGGATTGGGTGGGCTGAGATGAGCGCGTCGACTCCGCCTGTCGCCAAGCGGGTGCCGTTCGAGCGCACCCATCACGGGGACACCTTCGTCGATCACTACGAGTGGTTGCGGAACAAGGAGGACCCGGAGGTCATCGAGTACCTCGAGGCGGAGAACGCATACACCGCTCAGCAACTCGAGCACCTCGAACCGTTGCGCGAGAAAGTTTTCCAGGAGATCAAGTCGCGCACGCAGGAAACCGACATGTCGGTGCCGACGCGGCTGGGGGAGTGGTGGTACTACTCCCGCACGGTCGAGGGCAAACAGTACGGAGTCCACTGCCGGTGCCCGATCACGGCACCGGACGACTGGACCCCGCCCGAGCTGTCCGCCGACACCGCGATCGACGGCGAGCAGGTCCTCCTCGACGGCAACGCCGAGGCCGAGGGCCACGAGTTCTTCGCGCTCGGTGCGTTCTCGGTGAGCCACGACGGCGCGCTCCTCGCGTACGCGGTGGACGTGATCGGCGACGAGCGGTACACGCTGCGGTTCAAGAATCTCGGCACCGGTGAACTGCTGGCCGACGAGATCCCCAACACCGCACCGGGTGCCACGTGGGCCATCGACCACCGGCACGTCTTCTACCTGACGGTGGACGAATCGTGGCGGCCGGACACGGTGTGGCGGCACAAGCTCGGCACCACCCAGGCCGAGGACGTCCAGGTCTTCCACGAGCCGGACGAGCGCTACTGGGTGTCGGTCGGATCCACCCGCAGCGAGAAGTACCTGATGATCTGGCTCGGGTCGAAGGTCACCACCGAGGGCTGGATCCTCGAGTCGGCGAACCCCGAGGGCGACTTCCGGGTGATCCTGCCGCGACGCGAGGGCGTCGAGTACGCGGCCGAGCACGCCGTGATCGCGGGCGAGGACCGGTTCCTCATCCTGCACAACGACGTCGTCGATGGCGTCAAGGCCGAGAACTTCGTCCTTGCGCAGGCCCCGGTCGCGGATCCGAGCGCGATGGAGATCCTCGTTCCGCACCGCCACGACGTGCGCCTCGAGGACATCGACACGTTCTCCGACCACCTGGTCCTCAGCTACCGCCGCGACGTGCTGACGCGGGTGGCCATCTGGCCGCTCACCCCCGAGGGCTACGGCGAGCTCACCGAGATGGAGTTCGAGGAGGAACTGTTCTCGGTCGGCCTCGGCTCCAACCCGGAGTGGGAGCAGCCGACGCTGCGCATCGGCTACACGTCGTTCATCACGCCGTCGCGGGTGTACGACTACCAGTTGGCGACCGGTGAACTGGTGCTGCGGAAGTCGCAGCCCGTGCTCGGTGGGTTCGATCCGGCCGACTACGAGCAGCACCGCGAGTGGGCCACCGCCGCGGACGGCACCCGCATCCCGCTGTCGGTGGTGCGGCGCAAGGGAATCGGTGAAGACCCCGCACCCACCCTGTTGTACGGGTACGGCTCGTACGAGGCGAGCATGGACCCCGCGTTCTCGGTGGCGCGGCTGTCGCTGCTCGATCGCGGCATGGTGTTCGCGGTCGCGCACGTGCGCGGCGGCGGCGAGATGGGTCGGCACTGGTACGAGAACGGCAAGACGCTCACCAAGAAGAACACCTTCTCCGACTTCGTCGCGTGCGCCCGGCATCTCATCGATGAGGGCCGCACGACGCCGGAGCAGTTGGTCGCCGACGGCGGCAGCGCGGGCGGCCTGCTGGTGGGCGCGGTCGCGAACCTCGCCCCGGAGCTCTTCGCCGGGATCCTCGCGAACGTGCCGTTCGTCGACCCGCTCACGTCGATCCTGGATCCGTCGCTGCCGCTCACGGTGATCGAGTGGGACGAGTGGGGCAACCCGCTCGAGGACCCGGACGTGTACGCGTACATGCGCTCCTACAGCCCGTACGAGAACGTCGAGGCCAAGGACTATCCGGCGATCTTGGCGATCACGAGCATCAACGACACCCGCGTGCTCTACGTCGAACCTGCCAAATGGGTTGCGGCGCTGCGGTCCACCAAGACCGGGGAAGCACCGCTGCTGCTCAAGACGGAGATGAGTGCCGGACACGGCGGCGTCAGCGGACGCTACGAGAAGTGGAAGGAAGTCGCGTTCGAGTACGCGTGGGTGCTCGACACGTCGGGCGCTTCCTGATCGGCGGACACGTTCCGGCGGTGCCACCCGCACCGGATGCGGGCGGCACCGCCGGAATACGTCGTCAGCCGTTGGCGGTCATGCTGTCCACGCCGGTATCCACGGTCTGTGGGCCAGTGGTGCGCCGCCTGTTCAGGGTCTCCTTAGACAGGAAGACCGCGAGAGCGGACACCGCGGTGAGCCCGACGAAGTACCACGCGATGTTGTCGGTGCCGCCGCCGTTGTCCAGGCGGTACAGCCAATTGGCAAGGAGCGGTGCGGTTCCGGCGCCGAGGACCGAGCCGAGCTGGAAGGTCAGCGAGACGCCCGTGTAGCGATCCCGGGTCTCGAACTTCTCCGCGAGGAACGCGCCGATCGGGCCGTACATCGACGCCTGGATGATCGGGTTGCCCACCAGGAAGCCGAGTGCGACCAACCAGTAGCTGTCGGAGTTGAACAGCGCGAACATCGGGAAGACGAGGGCGACGGAGATCGCCGCGCCGGTGAGCATGACCCGTCGGCGCCCGAACCGGTCGGAGAGCGACGCGAAGAACGGAATCGCGAAGATGTGCACGACGCTCGAGAACGTCAGCATGTAGAGCGCGTCCTGGCGGGGGACCACGCCCTGGGCGGCGATGTAGGGAACCATCCACACCGCGAGAAGCGCCTGCATGAACAGCGGTCCGGCGGCCGCGAGAATGCCGTACACGGTGGAGCGGGGGTACTTCCTCAGCACCCGGAGAATCGGTGTGCCGGTATGTACCTCGCCGGCCGCGCGCGCCTTCGCGAAGTCGGGGGATTCGGTGACGCGGTAGCGCAGGAACAGCCCCACGATCACGAGCACCGCGGAGAGCAGGAACGGCACGCGCCATCCCCAGCTGAGGAAGGCGTCGTCGGGAAGCCCGGAGAAGAGGGCGAGAACCAGGGTCGCGAGGACCGATCCGGTCGGCCCGCCGGTGACCGCGATCGAGGCGGCGAACCCGCGTCGTTCCTGGTTCACGTGTTCGGCCGCCATCAGAGTGGCTCCCGCCCACTCGCCGCCGACGGCGAGGCCTTGGACGATGCGCAGCGCGACGAGGATCAGAGGTGCCGCCACACCGATCGTCGCGTAGGTCGGCATCAGGCCGATGACGACGGATACCAGACCCATCATCAGCAACGTGATGACCAGAATGTTCTTGCGGCCGAACTTGTCACCGAAGTGGCCGAAGAGGATGCCGCCGATCGGCCTCGAAATGTATCCGGCGAGCAGGATGACGAACGACAGCGTGGAGCCCAGGACGGGGTCCATCGTGTCGGGGAAGAACAACTTCGGGAAGACCAAGCCTGCCGCGGCGCCGTAGAGCAAGAAGTCGTAGTACTCGACTGTCGATCCCAGGAAGCTGGAGATCAGAGCTCGGCGTGAGTCCTCCGGAGAGGGATCCGGGTGCGTCGTGTTCAGGGGTTGCATTGCGCTCCTTCAGTCGGCGACCACGTCAGTCGCCGACTGAAAGAGTTGATTGTGCCGTGCATCACATCAATCCGGCGTTCCGTACAACGGCACGGTCCACCGCGGCACTCACCGCGGCGCGGACGCCGCCCAGGTGTAGCGCACCTGGGGTCGTCCGGTCCGCCCGTACTGCGTCTCCCGCGCCAGCACGCCGTCGTCGGCCATGCGCTCCAGGTAGCGCCACGCCGTCACCCGCGACACCCCCGCGACGGCGGCCACCTCGGCCGCCGTCACCGGCCCCTCGGCGTCGCGCACGCACGCCCCGATCAGGTCCGCGGTCTGCGGGGCCACACCTTTCGGCGTGGTGGCGCGTTCGTCCGCGCTGCGCAGCACCGCCATCGCCCGATCGATGTCGCGCTGGCTCGCGGCCGACCCGCCCGCGGGCAGCGCGTCCCGGAACTCCCGGTAGTGCTCGAGCTTGTCGCGCAGCGCCGCGAACGTGAACGGCTTGAGCAGATACAGCACCACCCCGCGCGTTACCGCCGTCCGCACGACGTCGAGGTCGCGGGCCGACGTGACGGCGATGACGCCGGGGCTCGGCCGCAGCCCGCTCAGTGCCCCCGCGAGGTCGAGTCCGCTCGCATCCGGGAGGCCGATGTCGAGCAGGACCAGATCGATCGGCTCGTCGGAGCCGGCGGCCTCGGCGACGGCACGCATCGCGTCGCCGGCGGTGTGCGCGACAGTGTGCACCGAGAAGCCCTCGATGCGTTCGACATACGAGCGGTGCGCCTCGGCGATCAACGGTTCGTCCTCGACGATCAGCACGCGGATCATCGGACACCGTCCTTCCCGGCGGCGTCCCGCCGCGTCGCCGTCGGCAGCGGAATCTCGATCACCAGCATGCCCGCCAACGAGGGTTCGGTCCGCAGTCGTCCGCCGTGCCGGGCCACCACCTGGGCCACGAGCGCCAGGCCGAGGCCGCGCTGACGCGCCGGCCGTCCGTCCACCTGCTTGGTCGAGTAGCCCCGGGTGGTCGCCCGCGCGAGCGTCTCGGGATCCATGCCCGGCCCGCTGTCGGCCACGCGGATCACGAGTGTCGAATCCTCCTCCGCCACGGTCACTTCCACCCACGGAGCGTCCTCGTCCGAGGAGCGCGCCGCCTCGATGGCGTTGTCGATCAGATTCCCGACCACGGTCACGAGTTCGAGCGCGCTGAGCGCGCGGGTCGGGCCGAGTGCGGTGTCCTCGGTGACCGTCAGTTCGACGCCCTGCTGTGCCGCCTCGGTCACCTTGCCCAGCAGCAGCGCCGCGAGCGCCGGCTCGTGCACGGCGGCGGTCAGCCGGTCGATCAGCTGCTGCGACGTCGCCAGTTCGGCCGTGGTGAACGCGACCGCGTCGTCGCTGCGACCCAGCTCGACCATCGTCACGATCGTGTGCAGCCGGTTCGCGTACTCGTGGGCCTGCGCCCGCAGCGACTCGGCGACACTGCGGGCGGAATCGAGTTCGCCGAGGGCGCTCTGCAGTTCGGTGTGGTCGCGCAGCGTCACGACCGTGCCGATGCGGCGACCCTCCCACAGCACGGGTGCCTGTCCCACCAGGAGCACCCGGTCCGCCGTCACGTGCACCTCGTCCTGTTCCTCGTCGGCGTCCGGCCCGATGCGACGCAGCGTCTCCGGCAGCTGGTCCGGGGTGATCGGACCGTCCGGCAGCCACAGCAGGCGGCGGGCCTCGTCGTTGATCACGTCCACCCGGACCCGCCCGTCCCGGCCGCGGCCGAACACGATCAAGCCCTCGGAGATCGACCGCAGCACGGCGTCGTGGTGCTCGTAGAGACGACGCAGTTGATCGGGGTCGAGGCCCAGCGTCTGACGCCGCATCCGGTTGCTCACCAGGACCGATCCGACCGCGGCGATCCCCACCGCGATCGCGAACACCCCGATCAGCGGCGGCAGGCCCTTCGCGAACTGCTCGCCGATGCGCTCACGGGTCACCCCGACCGACACGAGACCCAGGAGTTGCCCGTCGGCCTGCACCGGGGCGACCGCGCGGATCGACGGGCCGAGCGAGCCCGAGTACGTCTCGGTGAACGTCTCCCCGGCCAGCGCCCGCTCGATATGGCCCTCGAAGCGCTGCCCGATGAGCGTCGGGTCCGGGTGGGTGTACCGCGTGCGGTCGGGCGCCATGACGACGATGAAATCGGTGCCCGTCGCCTGCCGGATCCTTTCGACCTCCGGCTGCAGGACCGCGGAGGGGTCGGGGGAGCGCAGCGCCGCGATCGTCGAACCGGACAGCGACAGGGTCTCTGCGATGCCGGTCACTTCCCGCCGGGTCGCGTCGTCGGAGTCACGGCGCTCGTCGACGATCGTCAGCGCGGACAGCGCAGTCACGACCAGCGTCAACACCACCAACTGGAGAATCAGCAGCTGCCGCGCGACGCTCAACGGTTTGCGGGACACGGCCCGGGCCATGTCAGTCCTCTCGTGAAACTTATGAACACAAACTTCTCTGGTGCCTGGATCGATACCAACATTCTCTCGGGCGGGACGACGTGATCGCAGTCACTCGACGATCACCGAACTGCCTCCGAGAATCCACCCGACCAGAGGACACCTCATGAGCACGAGTGCAACAGGGACGCCGGGCGCGGTGCAACCTGCCCGGCCCGGGAAACCGCGGGACAAGACGCACTGGCTGTATGTCGGCGTCATCGTCGCCGTGATCGCCGGCGTGCTCGTCGGCTGGCTCGCGCCCGAGGCGGGCAAGTCGCTCGGTGTGCTCGGCACGATGTTCGTGGATCTGATCAAGATGATGATCAGCCCCGTCATCTTCTGCACCATCGTCCTCGGCATCGGATCGGTGCGCGCCGCCGCGAGCGTCGGCAAGGTCGGCGGGCTCGCGCTCGCGTACTTCATCGGCATGTCGACCGTCGCGCTCGGCATCGGTCTGGTCGTCGGCAACCTGCTCGATCCCGGCAGCGGTCTCGAGATCAGTGCCGACGCCGCCAACACCGGTGCGGCCCTTGCCGAGAAGGCCCACGCAGCCGGCGGCACCATGGACTTCATCGCGTCGATCATCCCCACCACGATGCTGTCGTCGCTGACCTCCGGCAGTGTCCTGCAGACCCTGTTCGTCGCGCTGCTCGTCGGGTTCGGCCTGCAGGCGATGGGCAAGCAGGGCGAGCCGGTGCTCCGCGGGATCGGACACGTGCAGAAGCTCGTGTTCAAGGTGCTGTCGATGATCCTGTGGCTGGCCCCGATCGGCGCCTTCGGCGCGATCGCCAACGTCGTCGGCCAGACCGGGCTCGGCGCCGTCGTCCAACTCGGCGCGCTCATGCTCGGCTTCTACCTGACCTGCCTGATCTTCGTCTTCGGCGTGCTCGGAAGCATCCTGCGTGCGGTCGCCGGGGTCTCGATCTTCAAGCTCGTGCGCTACCTGGCCCGCGAATACCTGCTGATCTTCGCGACGTCGTCGTCCGAGTCGGCCCTGCCGCGGCTCATCGCGAAGATGGAGCACATCGGCGTCGAGCGCACCACCGTCGGCGTCGTCGTGCCCACCGGCTACTCGTTCAACCTGGACGGCACCGCGATCTACCTGACGATGGCGTCGATCTTCATCGCGGACGCGATGGGGCAGCCGCTGTCGTTGCCCGAGCAGGCGTCGCTGCTGGTCTTCATGATCATCGCGTCGAAGGGTGCGGCCGGCGTCAGCGGCGCCGGGCTCGCGACGCTCGCAGGTGGCCTGCAGAGCCACCGACCCGAGCTGCTCGACGGTGTCGGTCTGATCGTGGGCATCGACCGGTTCATGTCCGAGGCGCGTGCGGTCACCAACTTCTCCGGCAACGCCGTTGCCACGCTGCTGGTCGGCACCTGGACCAAGTCCGTGGACACCGAGCGCGTCCGCGCGGTCCTCGCCGGTGAACTTCCGTTCGACGAGACGACCATGGTCGACGATCCGCACGCGCCGAGCGAGGCGCCGGACAGACCGGCACCGGCGCCCGCGAAGCCCGTCGAGCGAGAGTTGGTGGAGGCCTGATGTTCGTGGGACGGATGGGATTTCCGACGGACGGAGCCCGCGCATGGGACAAGCACGAGTCCGACGCCTTGGCTAGGTTGGTGCGCATGACGACTCCGCTGCAAGACATCGCGATCAACACCCTCGGCGGCGTGCCGACCAGCCTGGGCGAGTACGGCGGCCGCGCCGTCCTCGTGGTGAACGTGGCCTCCAAGTGCGGCCTGACCCCGCAGTACACGGCCCTCGAGAAGCTGGCCTCCGAGTACGCCGAGCGTGGTCTGAGCGTCATCGGTGTCCCGTGCAACCAGTTCATGGGCCAGGAGCCGGGCACGCCCGAGGAGATCCAGACCTTCTGCTCCACCACGTACGGCGTCACCTTCCCGCTCATGGAGAAGGTGGACGTCAACGGCGAGAACCGGCATCCGCTGTACGCCGAGCTGACGCAGGCCGCCGACGCCGACGGCGAGGCCGGCGACATCCAGTGGAACTTCGAGAAGTTCCTCGTCGCCCCCGACGGCACGGTCGCGAACCGCTTCCGTCCGCGCACCGAGCCCGACGCCCCCGAGGTGATCGCGGCCATCGAGGCCGTGCTGCCCCGCTGAATCTGTCCCCCTCAGGACACCGGACGGCGCCCGCACACATTCGACCACCGAATGTCCGCGCGGGCGCCGTCTGCTATTCACCTGCGGCTGCCACCCTCGAAGTCATGACCGGACAGGTGATCGTGTCGGTGTCGGGGATCAGGGACGAGACGCGCGACCTCGTCGCCGAGTTCGCGGCGGAGATGGACCGCAGATCCGTTCCGCTCTCGCTGCTCGTCGCCCCACGGCTCAAGGACAAGTACCGCCTCGTCTCGGACCACGGCACGCAGGAATGGCTGCGCGAGCGGCGCGACCGCGGCGACGCGATCGTCCTGCACGGCTACGACCAGGCCGCCACCAAACGCCGCCGCGCCGAGTTCTCGGTGCTGCCCGAACACGAGGCCCGGCTGCGCCTGCTGGCCGCCGACCGCGTCCTCGAGGAGGTGGGCCTGCGCACGCGACTGTTCGCGGCGCCCCGCTGGGTCGCGTCACCGGGCGCCGTGTCGGTGCTGCCGAGCAGCGGGTTCCGCCTGCTCGCCGGCATGACCGCGATCCGCGATCTCGCCCACGACACCAGCGTGCGCAGCCACGTCCTCGGGCTCGGCGACGGCTTCCGCGCCGAACCCTGGCGGTGCCGGTCGGTGGTGCTCAGCGCGTCCCGCGGCGCCCGGCGCGGGCGGCTGGTGCGCCTGGCGATCTCCGCCAAGCAACTCGACCGGACCGGACCGCGCCAGGCCCTGCTCGACGCCGTCGACCTCGCGTTGCACCACGGCGCGCAGCCCACCGTCTACCGCTGGCCGCTCCAGGAGGGCGTGCGCGAGGTGGCGTGAGCCGCCGACCCTAGTCGTCCGCCGGTGCGGTCCCTTCGGTGCGGATGAGGGATTCGAGCGCGTCCAGTACGCGGTTCAGCCCGAAGTCCCAGGCGTGCTTGGGGCTGTAGGCCGCATCCATGGCTTCGCCGGCGGCGGCACCGACGCGCTGTGCCAGCGGAAAACTGTCGCCGAGGTACGCGGCGAGCCGTTCGTTCCACGCCGCCCACACCTGCGCGGTATCGGCGGCACTCGGATCGGGGCGGCGGGAGCGCGCCGAGGCCCGAACGAAGTCCTTCACGAACGTCAGTGCGGCGTCGCGGGCGATGTCGGCCAGACCCGTCCCGTCGAACGCATGCAACTCGTGGTCGTAGGTCGCGATCGTGCCGGGCCCGAACGAGGCCCGCTGGTCGGTAACGTCCAGCAGCCACCAGTGCGCCGTGAACAGGGCCGACTCCGCCTCAGCGACCTGTCGCACGCGACCGCGCCAGTCGCCTCCGGGGTACGGCTCGCACGGGTTCCTGCTGCGCACGGCATCGACCATGAGCACGAGGAGGTCGTCGCGCGAGCCCACGTGGGTGTAGAGGGCCATCGCGGAGATGCCCAGATCGGCAGCAAGTCGCCGTACGGTCACCGCCTCGAGCCCCTCACGGTCGGCGATCGCGACGGCGGCGTCGACGGCCTGCGTCGTCGTGACCTTTGCGCGCGGTCCGCGGGTGCCGCCCCGTGGTGCGTCGGGGTGCTCGCGCCAGAGCAGGTCGATCAGTTCGCGGGCCACCGCGCGCCTCCGAGGGCGGGAACAAATGGATGACAGCTATACGTTATACACTGCATAATGTTTCTCTCGTCGATGGAGGTTCGGATGAAGATCACCAGTACGGCACTGTCCCTGAACGTCGCGGACACGCGGGCCTCGGCCGAATTCGCGAAGACCCACTTCGGCTTCACCGAGGCCATGTCGGACGACGGCTTCGTGTCCCTCGCTCATCCGGATGCGGGGATCAACGTGATCTTCCTGCGCACCGGTCTCGGGACGTTCAAGCCGGCGACCATCGCCGGCCCCGCCGGTCAGGGTCTGCTGATCGTCTTCGTCGTCGAGGACATCGATCGCGAGTTCGCGCGCATCGCCGCCGAGGGCGCCAAGGTTGTCACCGCGCCGGAGACCGAGCCGTGGGGTGAGCGCTACTGCCAGTTCGTCGACCCCAACGGGATCGTCTGGCAGCTGGTGCAGTGGGTCTGAACCGCGTGTCGGCTCAGGACACCTCGACGCTCGACTCCTCGGGAAGGACGCGGAATTCCGTTCCGCCCGGTCCCATTTCGGTGAGCCGGCCGTAGTAGATGCCGCGGGCCTCCTTCGCCACCACGCCCTGGTGGATCGGGACCGCGACGCGCGGGTGCACGGCACGCAGATAGTCGACGGACTCGGAGATCTTCAGCCATGGTGCGGCGGCCGGGACTGCGAGGACGTCGACCTTCTGCTCCGGCACGAACAGCGAGTCGCCCGGGTGCATCAGCTTGGCCGGGTTCTCGGCGTCGCCGAGGAGGTACGCGGTGTTGTCGATCAGCGGGATCTCCGGGTGGATCACCGCGTGCGTGCCACCCGTGCCGGTCACCTGCACCTCGCCGACGTTGAAGACGTCGCCCGGGTACACCGCGGTCCATGCCTCGCCGAGCAGTGCCGTCGTCTGCGGATCCGCGTACAGGCCGGCCCCGGGGTTGGCCTCGACCAGCGCGGGCAGCCGCGCAGGGTCGGCGTGGTCGGGGTGCTGATGGGTGATGAGGATGGCGTCGAGCCCGGTGATTCCCTCGAATCCGTGGGAGAAGTTGCCGGGGTCGAACAGGATCTTTGCGCCGTCGAGTTCCACCAGGACACAGGAATGGCCGAAGTGCGTGAGTCGCATGAATCGAGTATGCGCGATCACACCGGTGAGCGGGGGTGACGTCGGAGGTTCACTCGGTGCGGGAGCGGGCCGGGCTGCCCGGTAAACTCCTGGATGCCCGGTGCGATCCCGGGCGGAAACCAGCCATAGCGAGGAGCAGCACGTGGCCCGTGTCGTTGTCGATGTCATGCCCAAGGCCGAAATTCTCGACCCGCAGGGGCAGGCCATTGTCGGGGCCCTGTCCCGACTCGGTCATGCCGGTGTGTCGGATGTTCGCCAGGGTAAGCGTTTCGAGCTCGAGGTCGACGACAACGTCAGCGACGACGAGCTCGCGACGATCGCCGAGTCGCTGCTGGCGAACACGGTGATCGAGGACTGGAAGGTCACGCGAGTCCAGTGAGCGCGCGCATCGGAGTCATCACGTTCCCGGGCACGCTCGACGACGTCGACGCCGCCCGCGCCGTCCGCCTCGCTGGTGGCGAGGCCGTGAGCCTGTGGCACGGCGACGCCGACCTCAAGGGTGTCGACGCGGTCATCGTGCCCGGCGGCTTCTCCTACGGCGACTACCTGCGCTGCGGCGCCATCGCGCGCTTCGCGCCCGTCATGGGTGAGGTCGTCAAGGCTGCCGAGGGCGGCATGCCCGTGCTCGGCATCTGCAACGGCTTCCAGGTGCTGTGTGAGGCCGGTCTGCTGCCGGGGGCACTGACCCGCAACGCCGGCCTGCACTTCGTCTGCCGCGACCAGTGGCTCAAGGTCGAGTCCAACTCGACGGCGTGGTCGTCGCGCTACGAGGTGGGCGCCGAGATCCTCGTCCCGCTCAAGTCCGGTGAGGGTCGCTACCAGGCCTCCGAGCAGGTGCTCGACGAACTCGAGGGTGAGGGCCGCGTGGTGTTCCGCTACGCCGGGGACAACCCGAACGGTTCGCAGCGTGGCATCGCCGGCATCGCGTCGGCCAACGGCCGCGTGGTCGGCCTCATGCCGCACCCCGAGCACGCCACGGAGGCCCTGACCGGCCCGAGCGACGACGGCTTGGGCATGTTCTACTCCGCACTCGAGAGCGTCCTGACGGCCTGATTCGTCGGAACCCACCGAGACCTGAAGGGACCCTTCGGCCGCTGTCCGCGACCGAAGGGTCCCTTCGTCTGTGCGGAAGTGGGTACGAGAACGCCGCGGGTTCGCTAGCGTGCCGCCCATGATCACCACCGTCGTCTGGGGCACCGGCAACGTCGGCCGCGCGGCAATCCGTGCGGTGCACGCGAATCCCCGCCTGGAACTGTCCGCGGTCCTCGTCCACGACCCTGCCAAGGTCGGCCGGGACGCTGGCGACCTGGGCGACGTCGGCGCACATCTCGGGGTTGCCGCGACCACCGACGTCGACGCGGTCCTCGCCGACCGTCCCGACGCGGTCGTGTACGCGGCGTCCGGCGAGATCCGCCCGGACGATGCGGTCGCCGACATCGTGACGGTTCTGCGCACCGGGGCTGTCGTGGTGACGCCGTCGGTGTACGCGCTGTACGACCACCGCAGCGCCCCGCCCGAGGTCCGCGAGCCGATCGTCGACGCGATCAAGGCCGCGGGCGGGTCGCTCTTCGTGTCCGGGGTCGACCCGGGCTGGGGGAACGACGTGCTGCCGCTGCTGATGAGCGGACTCGGCTCGACCGTCGACGCGATCCGCTGCCAGGAGATCTTCGACTACTCCAGCTACGACCAACCGGATTCGGTGCGGTACCTCGTCGGCATGGGGCAGCCGATGGACTACGAGCCGCCGATGATCGCGCCGACCGTGCCGACGATGGTGTGGGGCGGGCAGATCCGGCTGATGGCGCGGGCGCTCGGCGTCGACCTCGACGAGATCCGCGAGACCGTGCAGCGGCGTCCCCTCGACACGGACGTCACGACCGCAACGATGGGCGAGTTCGCCGCCGGGACGCAGGGCGCACTGCGGTTCGAGGTGCAGGGCATCGTCGGCGGGGAGCCGCGGATCGTCGTCGAACATGTCACCCGCATCCACCCGTCGTGCGCGCCCGACTGGCCGATGCCGCCCGACGGCGGAGCCGGGGCGCACCGCGTCGTCATCGAAGGCCGGCCGCGGATCGAGGTCACCGTCGAGGCCACCGACGAGGGCGGTAGCCGCGCCGCGGGCGGCAACGCCACCGCCGTCGGTCGGCTCGTGGGCGCGATCGACTGGCTCGTCGACGGCGAACCGGGCCTGTACGACGCGCTCGACGTCCCGTTGCGTCCCTCGCCGTCACTGGGATTTTCTGCCCCCGGCGCGGTCGCGGCGGGCACACTGGGGGAGACCGGAAGGATCCAGCAATGAGAATCGACATCCCCGAGGGCAAGGACCCCGTCGGCTACGTGTGGGGTGAACTGGTGCCCGCCATCGGAATTCCCGCGTCCAAGTTGTCGCTGGCGGTGTATGCGGAGTCCACTCTGGGACTGCGCGAGTTCGAGGCGGCGCGGTTGCGTATCGCCCAGATCAACGGCTGCATCGTGTGCATGGACTGGCGCACCGAGCGCGACGGCGAGAAGGTCGAGGACACGTTCTTCGAGGCTGTCGAGAACTGGCGCACCACGGACGCTTTCGACGACCGGACGCGCCTCGCCGCCGAGTACGCGGAACGGTACGCGCTCGACCACCACAATCTCGACGACGAGTTCTGGGCGCGGATGGGCGAGCATTACAGCCAGCGCGAGATCGTCGAGTTGAGCATGTGCATCGGGTCGTGGATCGCCTCCGGACGCCTCAACCACGTTCTCGGTCTCGACTCGGTGTGCGCGCTGCCGCCGCTGCCGGAACGCTGACGGCTGTCGTACCCACGCGCTAGCGTCCGGTCATGGCACTGACACTCGGCATGATCACGATCGACTCGACCGACCCCGGCCCGCTGGCGCAGTGGTGGGCCGACCTCACCGGCGGCACGATCGAGCAGGAGAACGACGGCTGGTTCTACATGGTCGGGATCCCCGGCTGGGGCCACAAGCTCGGCTTCCAGAAGGTGGGCGACCCGACCCCCGGCAAGAACCGGCAGCACATGGACCTGTCGTCGCCGGACCTCGACGCCGAGGTGGAGCGGGTGCTGGCGGCGGGCGCCACCGAGGTGCACCGCGAGAGCATGGACGGCTTCCGCTGGGTCGTGTTCGCGGACCCGCAGGGCAACCAGTTCTGCGTCTCGGGAGCGCACTGAGTCCGGTACTGCATGATTGTCGTATGTCATCGATTACGCAGGCCGATGCCCAGGGATTGTGCGCGTTCGTCGACGCGTCGCCGTCACCGTTCCACGTGTGTGCGACGGTCGCGGCCGAACTCGGGGAGAACGGTTTCACCGAACTGCGCGAGACCGACGCATGGCCGTCGGCGCCGGGCCGGTACTACCTGATCCGGGGCGGGTCGCTGATCGCATGGAGCACCGAGGGTCCGGCGGGGGACGGCCCGTCCGCCCCCTTCCGGATCGTCGGCGGCCACACCGACAGCCCGAACCTGCGGGTCAAGCAGCATCCCGACCTGACCTCGGCGGGCTGGCAGCTCGTCGGCCTCGAACCGTACGGCGGCGCGTGGCTCAACTCGTGGCTCGACCGCGACCTCGGCATCTCCGGCCGGCTCAGCGTCCGGTCCGGTGACGCGGTCGAGGAGGTGCTCGTGCGGGTCGACCACCCGATCCTGCGGGTGCCGCAGCTGGCGATCCACCTGTCGGAGGACCGCAAGGGCGTCCAGCTGGACCCGCAGCGGCACGTCAACGCGGTGTGGGGGAGCGGCGGCGAACCGCGCTCGTTCATCGCGTTCCTCGCCGGCGAGGCGGGAGTGGACGCGGGCTCGGTGCTCGGCTGGGAACTGATGACACACGACCTGGCGCCGTCCGCGGTGGTCGGTGTGGACTCGTCGCTGGTGAGCGCGCCGCGCCTGGACAACCAGGGCACCTGCTACGCCGGCACCCAGGCGCTGCTCGCGGCCGTCGCCGAACCGGGGGACGGCACGCCGGTGCTCGCGCTGTTCGATCATGAGGAGGTGGGCAGCATGTCCGATCGCGGTGCCTTCTCGGACCTGCTCAATTCGGTGCTCGAGCGCATCGTGCTGCTGCGTGGCGGTGGGCGCGAGGACTTCCTGCGGGCGATGTCGGGTTCGGTGTGCGCGTCGGGCGACATGGCGCACGCGACCCATCCGAACTATCCCGACCGCCACGAGCCCGCGCACCGCATCGAGGTCAACGGCGGTCCGGTGCTCAAGGTCAACCAGAACCTGCGCTACGCGTCCGACGCGAGCGGTGCCGCGGAGTTCGCGCTGGCCTGCGACCGCGCCGGGGTTCCGCTGCAGCGGTACGTCCACCGCGCCGACCTGCCGTGCGGATCGACGATCGGGCCGATCACCGCGTCGCGGACCGGGTTGTCCACGGTCGATGTCGGCGCGCCGCAGTTGGCCATGCACTCGGCGCGAGAGCTGATGGGTGCGGAGGACGTGCGCATGTATGCCGACGCGCTGGCGGCCTTCCTGACGCCGGGGCGGTAGCACGGATTTTCCCGTTCTCCTGCGAAACTGGACGACAGTCCAGTAAAAAGGCCACGGCTGTACTCGCGTCGACTCGCACGGGTCGACCAGGGCTACGCCTGGGCTGACTGCGGGGATGTTCGGCACACGGCGGCGGCCCTTCACGGACCGAAATGGAGAACTTGCATGTCTCGTACTTCCCTGCGCCGCACCGCGGCCGTTGTCGCCTCCGCCGCACTCGTCGCGGGCGGTGTCACGGTCGGGGTCGGCCTCAGCGCCGGAACCGCGGCCGCCGCGCCCGTGTGCCAGCAGTCGTCGAACACGACCAAGAACGACGTGTCGACCTGGGGCGTTACGCACACCTACAGCAAGACCGTGGACGTCACGGAGGCGGCATCCGGCAACGAGGTCACCTACACGACGGTCGTCGGCACCACCGGCATCGGCAACCCGTACGTCAACCGGATCACCGACTACCCGCCGGCCGGCTTCGGCGCGCCCGTGAAGGCGCGGGTGACGGCCTTCCATGCGCTCCCCGGATCGCAGATCACCGAGACCGTGACCCCGACCAAGAACGGCACCGGCTGGGACGCGACCAGCACCGGGTGGTTCGTCAACTCCGGTAACCCGGTCACTCTCGAGATCACCTACGTGGTCCCGGACGGCGTGAAGGCCGGTGACCTGGTCACCAGTGGTGGCATCTCCACCGGTGGCACCGTCGGAGTCGACGCAGACTTCCCGAGCCTGACGTCGTGCTTCACCGGGCGCGGCAAGAACGCCGGTGAGGCCGTGAGCGGCAGCCTCGACACCGCCGGCCTCGGCTCGGCCGACGGCCAGCTGTCGTCGACCGGATCGATCAGCGACGTGCTCGGTGACGCGATCACCCGGGTGCTGGAGAACGGCAGCTAGCACGTCCGCCGTGCGCGACCGAGGGTGGCGCGCCGGCACGTGACGACGAGGACCTCCGGTTCGATGGTCGTGTCCAGGACACGACCGTCGGCCGGAGGTCTTGTCGTTCACGCGACTCGGGGCCGGCGTGCGCGGCGGCTCACAGTCGGTGGCGGAGCAGCTTTCCCGTGACGGTGCGCGGCAGCGCGCCCACGAACTGAATCTCACGCGGGTACTTGAAGGCGGCCATCGAACGGCGACCGTAGTCGATGAGGTCCAGTTCGCTGAGTTCCGCGCCGTCCCGCGCCACGACGAATGCCTTCACCGACTCGCCGCGGTAGTCGTCCGGAATGCCCACCACCGCAGCTTCTTTCACATCGGGGTGGTTCAGGAGCACCTCTTCGACCTCGCGTGGCCAGATCTTGTACCCCGACGCGTTGATGACGTCGTTCTTGCGGTCGAGGACGTAGAACCACCCGTCCCGATCCATGAATCCGACGTCACCGGTCGGGAACGGGGTCGAACCGGCGGCGCTCTCGCCGGTGTCGGCGCTCGGCCAGTAGCCGTGCACCACCTGCGGGCCCGTCGTCACGAGTTCGCCCACGTCGCCCACCGGAACGTCCCGGCCCGCTTCGTCGACCACACGTACATCGGTGTTGTACACCGGAATTCCCACCGAGAGCACCCCGGTCTCGGGATCCACCGGTGCCCGCCGGCCCAGTGGCACGGCGTGCGACGGCGAACTCGTCTCGGTTTGGCCGTACATATTGTGGACGTACTTGCCGAAGGCGGCTTCGAGTCGACTCAGAACGGTGGGGGAGACCGGCGCACCGCCCGAGTAGAGCGCGGACAGCGAGTCGAGATCGGTGGCGTCCGCTCCGGCGTCGGCGAGTGCGATGTAGGCGGTGATCGCGGCCATCGCGAACGTCGGTCGGTGCTCGCGCACGGAATCGAGCATCACCTCCGGGTGGAAGCGGTGCGACAGCACCAGCGGCGAACCCAGGAGGAACCCCACCATCACGTGTCCGACCAGGCCCGAGATGTGGAACAGCGGCGAGAGTCCGAGCACCCGGTCGCCGGCGCCCAGTCGTGCCCAGTCCCGGTACACCTGTGCGCTGAAGACGAGGTTGCGATGAGACAGCATGGCGCCCTTCGGAACGCCGGTGGTTCCGGAGGTGTACATGATGATCGCCAGGTCGTCCGGAGCCGGGCTGTCGGGCATCGTCGGGCGGCGGCCGCGGTCGTGGGCGGCGACTAGTTCGTACAGGTCCGTGGCGCCTGTCGCGGTCCGGCGGCCTGAGGCGAACAGGCGAGGGTCGTTGCGACTCTGGCCGTCGAGCGCGGAAACGGTGACGATGTTCTGGGCGGGGAGTGCATCGTGCGCTGCCCGACCGACGGTCCCGAACACATCGTCGAGGATCAGGAGTGCCGTGGGACGGCAGTCGCTCACGAAATGGGCGAACTCTCGTTCCTTGCACATGGGGCTGAGTGCCACCGACGTGCCGCCCGCTCGCCACGCCGCGACGACACCGATCAGGAATGCCGGGTTGTTCTGCGTGCACAGCGCCAGCCGGTCGCCGCGACCGAACCCGAGTCCGTGGAGGTGGCACGCCAGAGCGTCGGCCGCCGCGCTCAAGTCGCCGTAGGTGACGGTGCCGTCGAAGTAGTGTATAGCGACTTCCTCGGGCGACCGTTGCACGGCGGCATCGAACATCGCCAACGCATTGTCGAACTCGGGAGTGATCGAATCGGGATGCTCGGCGGGGAAACTAGCCAGCCACGGCCTCTTCGGGGACGTCATCTTCTCACCTCTCTCGATCCCGCACCGCTTGCCGCCCCGGAGGGCGCTCGGCGAGACGCACTGAACCCTACGACACGAGACCTGATCGGACCTGGTGATCCGATCGCTACCATGTTCAGCATGGCTGAACAGGCTGCTGTCGCTGTGGGCGCGAACGTGCGCCGCGAGCGAAACCTCGCGGGCTTGACCCTGCGCGGGCTGGCGGCGCGTATCGGCGTGAGCGTCGGAACGATGAGCGCGATCGAGAACGACAAGGTCTCGCCCACGCTGGCGCGCCTGCAGGAGATTGCCGACGAGCTTCGGATTCCGATCAAACGGCTGCTCAGCGAGCCGGCCGGTGCGACGTCGACGGTCGCGGATCCGATCGCGATCGCCGCGGAGACGTGGCGCGAGTTCACACCGTTGTCCGTCGATGCGGTGTTGCGTTCGGCGATAGACGTATTCACGGAGACCGGCTACCACGCCGCGACCATGCGTATGATCGCCGACGGCGCCGGCATCAGTGTGGCGGGCGTCTATCACCACTACCGCAGCAAGCAGAGCCTGTTGGTCGCCATCGTCGACCTGATCATCGTGGAGCTGCGGGCCCGCATGGTCCGCGCCCGCGACGACGGCGGGACGGATCCGGTGGAGCGCTACTCGAACATGGTGGAGGCGCTGTCGCTGTACTACGTGGTGCGCAGCGACATTGCGGTGGTCGGTACCAACGAGACACGCAGCCTCGAGGAACCGGCGGCGGGCCGCATCGTCGCGGAACGCCGTGCGTTGCAGGAACTGATGGACACCGAACTCGACCGGGCGGCCGCCGCGGGTGCCGTCACGCATCCCCGGCCGTACACGACCGCGCGGGCGATCACGACGATGTGCACGGCGTTGCCGCAGTGGTTCGACCCGTCGGGTCCGCTGTCCCCGGAGCAGATCGCGCGAGAGTACGCCGGTCACGCCCGCGCGATGCTGGGCATGTGACCGGCGTACTCCCCGGTCCCGTCAGTCGACTGCGGCGTCGGTGGCGCGTCGGTGGCGCTGCATGCCGGAGATCCAGCGGTCGATGTCGGCGGCCTTCCGCGCGCGGAAGTCGGCGACCTCGGCGTGGGGGAGGACCAGGAACCGATTGTCGGCGACACCGTCGATCGCCTGGCGGGCAACCTCTTCCGGGGTCATCACTTCACCCGCACGGGTGATCGTGGCGGCTGCCGACCGCATCTGTCGGTCCGCCGATTCGGAGGCGTCGCCGATCATCGCGGTCGCGATGCCCATCGGGCACACGCACGTCACCGACACGCCCAGGTCGCCGTACGTGACGGCGAGCCACTCGGCGAATCCCACGACGGCGTGCTTGGTCACCGAGTATGTCGGCGAACCCAGTTGCGTCAGCAGGCCCGCCGCCGAGGCGATGGACACGAAGCGACCGCCGCCGCGCTGCAGCCACGACGGGACGAGCGTGCGGGCAGCGCGGACGTGGGCCTGTACGTTGACCTCCCACGAGGTGGTCCACTGCTCCTCCGAGGCGTCCAGTCCGAAGCCTTGGAAGACACCGGCATTCGCGACGTACAGGTCCACCGGACCGAACGCCGACTCGGCGAGGGCCACCGATCGCACGATGTCGCACTCGTCGGCGGCGTCGCCGGCGATCCATCGGACTCGATCCCCGTGTTCCCGGCCCAGCGTCTCGCCGGCCACCCGCAGACCGTCCTCGTCCCTGTCGGCCAGCACGACGCGGCATCCACGATCCAGCAACTCGCGCCCGAGGGCGAAGCCGAGGCCGTGCGCGGCGCCGGTCACGATGGCGACCGATCCACTCAGTTCGGGTTTCATCACAGTGCTCCCGCCTTCGGAACTCCGTTGTCGCGCATCGCTCGGCGCAGGATCTTCCCGGTAGCGGTCTTCGGCAGCTCGGAGACCACCACGACCGAGCGGGGGTACTTGTACGCGGCCATGCGCTCGCGGCAGAACTCGATCAGCTCCTCCTCGGTCGCCGACGTACCCGGTGCCAGCGACACGAACGCCTTGACGGTCTCGCCGCGGTACTCGTCGGGGATGCCCACCACCGCGGCCTCCCGGACGGCGGGGTGGCCGTACAGCACGTCCTCCACCTCGCGCGGCCATACCTTGTAGCCCGAGGCATTGATCATGTCCTTCTTGCGGTCGACCAGGTAGAACCATCCGTCCGCGTCCATGAACCCGACGTCCCCGGTCCGCAGCTCACCTCCCGGCATGGACTCGGCGGTCGCCTCTGCGTTGTTCCAGTAGCCGGGTGCCACCTGCGGCCCGGTCGTGGCGAACTCCCCGACCTGCCCGGCGGGCAGCTCGTCGCCGTTCTCGTCGAGAACCCGCACGACGGTGTTGAACACGGGCACGCCGACCGAGAGCGCGCCGGAGTCGGCATCCACGGGTGCACGCATCCCCGCGGGCACCGCGTGCGTGGGGGAACTGGTCTCCGTCAGCCCGTAGATGTTGTGGATGTACGTCCCGAACATCGACTCCAGGCGGTCCGCGACCGCCGGTGCCACGGGGGCGCCACCCGAATAGACCGCGCGCAGCGACGAGAAGTCGTCCGGGCAGGCGCCGTCCGCACCGGCCAGCGCGATGAACGCGGTGATCGCGCCGATGGTGAACACCGGGCGGTGCTCCCGGATCGAATCGAGCATGACCGCCGGTTGGAAGCGGTGCGAGAGCACGACCGGTGACGCCGTCAGGAATGCCACCATGATGTGCCCGACCAGCCCGGAGATGTGGAAGAGCGGGGCGATGCCGAGCACCGGATCGCCGTCGCGCAGATGCGCCCAGTCGCGATAGGTCTGGGCATTGAACGCGAAGTTCGCGTGGGTGTTGATCGCGCCCTTGGGCTTGCCGGTGGTTCCCGAGGTGTAGGTGAGGATCGCGAGGTCGGCGCCCGCGAGGGTCACCGGGTCGGGTCGATGTCCATCGTGGTTGCTGATGATGGTGTACAGGTCGTCGGTGGCCAGGCTCCTCCGCGTCAGTCCGGCGAACAGACGACCGTCGTCGCGTCGCTGCCCGTCGAGCGCCGACGTCGTCACGACCAGCTCGACCGATGTCTCCTCCTGCGCGAGTACGGGTTCCGCCACCGACTCGTACAGGTCGTCGAGGACCAGCAAGGCGCGCGCGCCCGAGTCCTGCAGCAGGTGCGTGACCTCGCGTTGCTTGTTCATCGGATTGACGGCGACTCCGGCGCCGCCGCACTTCCATGCGGCCAGCAATCCGATGACGAATGCCGGGTTGTTCTGGACGAAGAGCGCCAGGCGGTCGCCGCGGCCGAAGCCGCCGCGCTGCAGGTGGTTCGCCAGGGCGTCCGAGGCGGTATCGAGTTCGCCGTAGGTCACCGACCCGTCGAAGTACCTGACGGCGGGCCTGTCCGGGGCGCGCAGCACCGCCGACCGGAACATGTCCAGGCAGTTGTGGAACTCGGGGACGATGTCGGGGCTCTGTCCCTCCGGATAGAGGCGCAGCCAGGGGCGGTCCCGGTAGGTCACTTGATCACCACCGGGTTCACCGGCGCGCCGGTGGCCTGATGGATCTTCAGCGGCGCCGCGACGTAGAAGAACTCGTAGGTTCCGTCCTCGGCGCAGTCGGCGGCGAGACGCTCGAGATCGCAGATCTCCGTGAAGGCCACGCCCAGGTTGCGCATCAGGGCGTTGTGGAGGACCAGTGCCATCCCGTTGTCGGGATCGGTGGTCACCTCGTTGGCGATGGTGTCGGTGACGAGATTGGGAATCTCCTTGTCCCGGAACCACTCGACCAACTCGGGGGAGTAGATCAGGCCCGGCTCGCAGAAGTCCGCGTAGAAGGCGTCCCGATCGCGGAAGAACATCTCGAGATGGTTGGTGCGGATGATGATGATGTCGCGGTTGCGGATCTCGATGCCCTGTCGCTTCGCGCAGGCCTCGAGATCCTTGTGGTCGAAGGTCTCCCGCTGGCCGAGGTACTCCTTGCCGAAGTGGCGGGCCATGTCGAGCAGGACCGCCCTGCCGACGACACCGCGCTGCGCGATCGGTTCCACGCTGGCCTTGGACATGCCGCCGACCGTGGTGCGGGCGTCGTAGCCGTTCCAGATCTTGCCGTCGTACCAGACGTGACCGAGGGCGTCGTACTGTGTCGAGCCCTGCAGGAAGGCCTCGATCTTGTCGTCGGCGTAGTGCAGTCCGCCCGGGAAGCAGGGCCCCGAACCGCCCTCGTCCCAATCGGATTCGTCGTAGATCATCTTGCGCTCGGCAGGCGATCGACCGGGCCACACCGGATCGCCCTTCGGATCACCGATCAGCCGCTGGAGCGTGAAGACCGATCCGCGTCGGATCAGCGCCGCACCCGCGATGACCTGCTCCGCCGTCAGATAGTTGAGGCTGCCGACTTCGTCGTCGGCCCCCCACTTGCCCCAGTTGCTGGGTGATCCGTCGAGCAGATCCGTGAGGTCTGACAGTTCGATGTCGGCGGTCATGCGCTTCCCTTCTCCCAGTGAACTGAACCGAGCGATCGTTCGGGCGGTTCAGTCAGAGAGTGGCAGGCGGAAGGCGAGGTCGTCAACCCCCAATTGGGCGTTCGGCCCCGCGTGGCGGGTGGCGTGTTCAGTGAGGCTGAACCGAGGGGGAGGGACTTCGGGCTGGGGTCTCTTGCCGTTCCGGAAAGCGCAGTGTTAACTTGCCATTGTGGAAAGTCATCTTGATGAGTCATCCCCACGGGAAGCGGTCGGCGCGCTCGATGCCCTGCAGGCGGACCGCGATCGACTCGTCGAGAACGCGCGGGTGCCGTGGCCGCTCCTGGCCGCGTTCGGCGGGGTGGGTGCGTGGTGGGTCGCTGCGGCGGCCTCCGCTCGTCCCGGCGAGAACTACGAACCTCAGGCCTCCAGTTGGTTGGCGCTGGTTGCGGTAATCGTCATCGCCCACCTCGTTCGGCGGGAGACCGGAATTCGCTTCCGCGCAATGGGTGCCGCGGCGGCATGGGCGGTGATCGGGATCGTTGCGACGTGCTCGATCCTGTTCAGCGCGTCGTTGGCGCTGGTGTCCCTCGGCCTTCAGTGGGCGGTCGTGCTCACGAGTCTCGGCGCCTTCGTCGTGACGACTCTGCTGTCCGGGGTCGCGTATCGCTCGGCACTTGCGAAGATTCGCCGTGGCTGACGCTGCGTTCGACGAGCTGATCCACGCACCCATCAGACTCCGGATCTGTGGACTGCTGAGACCCGTCGACCGGCTCGATTTCGCGGTGATGCGTGACGCACTGGGCGTCTCGGATGCCACCCTGTCCAAACACCTCAAGGCATTGGTTGCTGCCGGCTACGTGTCGTCGACCAAGGCGGCTTCCCTGAGGCGGGACGACGCTCGACGGCTGACGTGGCTATCGCTGACCTCGACGGGCCGTTCCGCCTTCGGCGCGCACGTTCGCGCCCTCCAGGCGATCATCGGTCAGCCCGACGGGCGCAGTACCGGGTAGCAAGCCTCGAGCGTCGTCGGGGTGTTCCACTGCACGCCAAGCTGATTCGAATGCGCTGAGGTAGAGGTTCTTCAGGAATCCACAAGCGGGTCGACCGCATGGTCTCATACGGTGTGCCGGCGGAGGCATCGCCACCCCGATTCACAGTCCGCCGGTGGGTGTGGGTGGTCCGGTGAGGAACGGGGCGGGTTGGTCAGGGGCGCAAGCCTCGTCGCGCTTGTCGGTGAGCGTGGGTGAGTTGAGGTATAGCCCGTGTCCTGTCAGGAGCCAGCGTGGTTCGGCGGCGGTGGTTCCGTCGGCGTCCGGTGCGGTGGTCCAGGTGAGTTCGTTCATCGATGCCGCGTACTTGATGTCGGGGTCTTGGGGGAAGCGTTCGAGCGTGCCGGCGTCGTTCGGGGTGTAGATGCCGGTTGAGTAGTACTCGCAGACGGTGACGTCGACCGTATCCGGACCAGTGCGTTCCGCGGCGGTAGCGGTGTAGATAACGGCACCGGTTTAGACCGCGATCCACGATCATCTCCTGGAGTGCGTCGGAGGCGATTGTGTTGGGCTCAATGTCCTTTGCGTTCAACAGTATCCCCTCCACCATGAGATGCGGATCGAGGCCACCGGACCGGTAGGCCGCCTGGATGAGCATGTCCGTGACGTCGTTGCGTGCCCTGGTAAGCGGCCGCGGCCGCGTCGTTGGACTCGCTGACGCCGAGTTGATCGGCATAGGTCGCGGCGTTGACTACTTGGAGGTGGAGAACAGCGATGCCGCACCGAGACCGCCGTCGGTCGCCGACCAGTCGTGCCGGACCAGGCCGCTGACCGTGTACGCCGGGTCGTAGCACTCGGGCATCCCGCCGCCGGTGAGGATCGCGTTGGCGGCGTCGTGGTTTCGGCCGGCCGTGTCGGCAAACCTCGCTGCGGCCCAGTCGTACGCCGGCAGGTCCTCGCTCTGCGAGTACCGCATGGCATCGACTGGGATCTGCATCATGTCGCCGGCCTTCTGATACAGCTCCGTGCCGAACTGCGTTCCCGGGGCGAAGGCTGCGTTAGCCTCCCGCACAAGGCTGCCGAACTTCGAGAGGTCCGAGATGTAGTCGGGGTCGGTCTCCGTCGAGAAGGGTCCGTCCCCGGCCCGGGGCCGCGACGACAACAGACGAGTGCCTACGCAACTTCGTGGACTGCGTCGGCGACCCGGGTGCCGTCGGTGCGTTCGTCGTGTGCCCGGTCCACGGCGGCGTCGTACGCGCGCCCGGACCAGTACTGGGACGATTCCGTCATCGTCGAAAAGACGCGATCCAGTCGGTTGCGGAACTCGACGTCCGTGGTGCGGAGCGCGCTCGCGGCCGAGCGCAGCTCACTCGGCCGCCACGACTCCACCTGCGAGCGTGCGACGGTCACGACTGGATCCCCATGCCGTCCATGCGCTCGGCCATCTCGCTCGAGTTGTATGCATAGTCGGTGTCGGACCGGTCGTAGCGGCCGGCGGTCGCCTCCGCCAGTTCCCCCATGTCGCGCAGGCGCTCGGCCACCCGCAGGTAGGCGTCTTCGACCCGCAGACCGATGTCGGCGAGCGCCTGCTGCGTGGTCGATCCCGGCAGCGATCCGCCGAGCATCGACGTCCCGGTGATCACGTCGAGGTCGCGACGTCGTCGCCCAACGTGCGCAGCGTCGATCCCAGCGCCAGCAGCAAATCCTTGCTGACGCGCAACTCGTCCCCCGTGTGGTCCCCCACGTCTCTGCGGTGCGCGCGAAACGGGGGCCAGGTTAACCGACCGGCGAGCACTGGGTGCACGCCGCGTCGGTGCCCCCGGCTAGACTTCGACCTGGCAGCGCGCCGCCCGGCCTGCCGATTCGATCCCAGAGGGAAGGGACCACACGCCCCGTGTCTCCGCAGGTAGATACCGTCACCAACGCTTCCGCGACTCCCGACGTCGCTCAGCCGTTCAAGGAACTGGGCCTCAAGGACGACGAGTACGCCCGCATCAAGGAGATTCTCGGCCGCCGTCCCACCGACGCCGAGCTCGCGATGTACTCGGTGATGTGGAGCGAGCACTGCTCCTACAAGTCCTCGAAGGTGCACCTCAAGTACTTCGGTGAGACCACCACCGACGAGATGCGCGCCTCGATGCTCGCCGGTATCGGCGAGAACGCGGGCGTCGTCGACATCGGCGACGGCTGGGCGGTTACCTTCAAGGTCGAGTCGCACAACCACCCGTCGTACATCGAGCCCTACCAGGGCGCGGCGACCGGCGTCGGCGGCATCGTCCGCGACATCATGGCGATGGGCGCGCGTCCCATCGCGGTCATGGACCAGCTGCGCTTCGGCGCCGCGGACCACGCCGACACCCGTCGCGTCGTCGACGGCGTCGTGCGCGGCATCGGCGGCTACGGCAACTCCCTCGGCCTGCCCAATGTGGGCGGCGAGACCGTGTTCGACGCCTCCTACCAGGGCAACCCGCTCGTGAACGCGCTGTGTGCGGGCGCGATGCGCGTCGAGGACCTGCACCTGGCGTTCGCGTCCGGCGCCGGCAACAAGATCATCCTGTTCGGTGCGCGCACCGGCCTCGACGGCATCGGCGGCGTCTCCGTCCTCGCGTCCGAGACGTTCGACGACAGCGCCGGCGGCCGCCCCAAGAAGCTGCCCGCCGTCCAGGTCGGCGACCCGTTCACCGAGAAGGTGCTCATCGAGTGCTGCCTCGACCTGTACCGCGAGAAGCTCGTCGTCGGTATCCAGGACCTCGGCGGTGCCGGCCTGTCCTGCGCCACGTCCGAGCTGGCCGCGGCCGGTGACGGCGGCATGCACATCGACCTCGACAAGGTTCCGACGCGTGCCACCGGCATGACCCCCGCCGAGGTGCTCTCCAGCGAGTCGCAGGAGCGCATGTGCGCGGTCGTCGCCCCCGAGAACGTCGACGCGTTCATGGAGGTCTGCAAGAAGTGGGACGTCCTCGCCACCGTGATCGGTGAGGTCACCGACGGCGAGCACCTCGTCATCGACTGGCACGGCGAGACCGTCGTCGACGCCCCGGCCAACACCATCGCTCACGAGGGCCCGGTGTACGAGCGCCCCGTCGCACGCCCCGACACGCAGGACGCGCTGATCGCCGACACCACCGCGAACCTGAAGCGTCCCGAGACGGCGGACGAGCTGAAGGCCACGCTGCTGAAGATGATCGCCTCGCCGGCGCTGTGCAGCCGTAAGTGGATCACCGAGCAGTACGACCGCTACGTGCGCGGCAACACCGTGCTCGCCGAGAACGCCGACGGCGGCGTGGTCCGCATCGACGAGGAGACCGGACGCGGCATCGCGCTGGCCACCGACGCGTCGGGCCGCTACACCATGCTCGATCCGTACGCGGGTGCGCAGCTGGCGCTGGCCGAGGCGTACCGCAACGTCGCCGTCACCGGCGCCACCCCGAAGGCCGTCTCCAACTGCCTCAACTTCGGTTCGCCGGAGGACCCGGGCGTGATGTGGCAGTTCCAGCAGGCCGTGCGCGGCCTGGCGGACGGTTGCGCGCAGCTCGGTATCCCGGTCACCGGCGGCAACGTCAGCTTCTACAACCAGACGGGTTCCACCGCGATCCTGCCCACGCCGGTCGTCGCGGTCCTCGGCGTGATCGACGACGTGCACCGTCGCATCCCCACCGGCCTCGGCCTCGAGCCGGGCGAGACGCTGATCCTGTTGGGGGAGACTCGTGACGAGTTCGACGGCTCCATCTGGGCGCAGGTCGAGCACGGTCACCTCGGCGGCGTCCCGCCGAAGGTCGACCTCGAGCGTGAGCGTCTGCTCGCCGACATCCTGCTGGCCGGCTCGCGTGACGGCCTGATCTCCGCCGCGCACGACCTGTCCGAAGGCGGCCTCGCGCAGGCCGTCGTCGAGGCCGCGCTGGCCGGCGAGACCGGATGCCGGATCCTGCTGCCGGAGGACGCCGACCCGTTCGTCACCCTGTTCTCCGAGTCGGCCGGGCGCGTGCTGGTCGCCGTGCCGCGCACCGAGGAGACCCGGTTCACCGGCATGTGCTCGGCGCGCAACCTGCCGTGGGTCCGCATCGGCGTCGTCGACGAGGGCTCCGACTCGGTCGAGGTTCAGGGCCAGTTCTCGGTCACCATGGCCGAGCTGCGCGAGACGTTCGAATCGACCCTCCCGGCACTGTTTGGGTGATGTGTGACGGACGCAGGGGTCGAACGGGAGGCGGTCGCTGAGCTGCGGGAGGACCCGCAGCCGTCGACCCCTGCCGTCGCCCCGAAGTTCGACGAACGGCACCCGTTCGTCGTGTGGGCGTGGAGCCTGCTGCACCTGGACTTCACGGGCATCGCGTTCGGCACACTGTTCTTCTGCTGGTCGCTGACGCCGTCGCTGCTGCCGCGCGACTGGCTGTACCAGGGCCTGATCGGTGGCATCAGCGCCGCGATCGGCTACGCCGTCGGCACCGCGATCGGCTGGCTCGTCTGGGAATTCGGACTGGCCCGCCGATCGTGGTGGCCTCTGCCCGGCCGGATCATGCTCGCCATCAAGGTGGCGGTTCCGGTGCTCTCGGTGCTCGCCGCGCTGATCATGTTGACCTACTCGGCCGGATGGCAGCGCGAACTGGCGGCGCTCATGAACGCCGAGGGCACCACCACCACCGGCTACATCCGCACCCTGGGGCTGACCCTCCTCGTCGCGGCCGCGATCATCTCGCTGTGGCGGGTGCTGCGCGACCTCGTCCGGTTCGTGGCGCGCCAACTCAACCGTTTGCTCAAGATCCCGCCGCCGGCCGCATCGGCCGCCGGCCTCGCCGTCGTGCTGGTGCTGGTGTTCATGCTGGTCGACGGCATCCTGCTGCGCGTCGGCTACGCGGCCGTCAACTCGGCCTTCAGCCTCCAGAACAACGAGACCCGCCCCGGCGCCGTGCAGCCCCTCCTGCCCGAGAAGTCGGGCAGCCCGATGTCGCTGGCCCCGTGGGACACCCTCGGCTTCGAGGGACGCAACTTCGTCTCCGGCGGCATCCACGCCGACGAGTTGACCGCCGCCAACGGTAGGCCCGCGAAGGAACCCATTCGGGTGTACGCCGGTCTCGAGACCGCCGACGACACCGCCGCCCGGATGGACGTCGTGCTCGACGAACTCGAGCGCACCGGCGCCTTCGACCGCAAGACGCTGGTCATCATCCCGACCACCGGCACCGGCTGGGTCAATCCCACCGCCGCGCAGACGATCGAACTCGTCGCGAACGGCGACAGCGCGCTGGTCGCCGCGCAGTACTCGTATCTGCCCAGCTGGATCTCGTTCATCGCCGACCGCGGCAAGGCCGCGGTGGCCGGCGATGCGCTGATCCGCGCGGTGCACGACCGGTGGCTGACCAAGCCCGAGGACACCCGGCCCCAGCTGTACGTGTACGGCGAGAGCCTCGGTACCCAGGCCGGCGAGGGCGCTTTCGACGGTCTCGCCGACATCCGCGAGACCGTCGACGGTGTGCTGTGGGTGGGTCCGCCCAACGCGAACCCGCTGTGGGCGTCGCTCACCGAACGTCGCGACCCGGGCACCCCCGAGGTCCAGCCCGTGTACGCCGACGGGTTGGTCGTGCGGTTCGCGGACGACGCCGCCGCCATTCCCGGGGCTCCGGGACCGTGGCTCGAGCCGCGCATCCTGTACATCCAGCATCCGTCCGACCCGGTGGTGTGGTGGTCTCCCGATCTGATCTTCGCGCGCCCCGACTGGCTGACCGAGCCACCCGGATTCGATCGGCTGCCGTCGATGAAATGGTTCCCCTTCGTGACGTTCTGGCAGGTCAGCGCGGACCTCGCGAATGCGGCCGGTGTCCCCGACGGGCACGGCCACAACTACGGCACCACGATCCTCGACGGCTGGGTCGCGGTCACCCAGCCCGACGGCTGGACACCCGCCGACACCGAACGGGTGCGCGCCAAGCTGGAGGATCTGCGCGGGCACGACGGGCCAGAGAAGTGAGACGGGCCGCGGCGCTGGGCTTCGGGTCGGCGCTGATCGCCTGGAACAACGGGGTGCTGCCCGCCCTAGGACTGTCGTCGCGGAATCGGGCGACCGCCGGAACCATCATGGCGCTGAGCGCGACCGGGGCGGGGTTGGCGAGCGGTCTGCACCGCGACGAGTTGGGGCTCGGCAACATTCGCGCCGGACTGGTGTGGGGGAGCGCCGCCGCCGCGGTCCCCGTCATCGGCTACACGGTCGCGCTGGCGACGCCGTCGCTGCACGGCATGTTCGCCGTGCCCGACGAGGAGCGCCACGACTTCGCCGAATGGGTCGCCGCCCACATCCCGTTCGGCACCGTCATCACGGAGGAACTGCTGTTCCGCGGTGTGCTGACCGCGCTCACCGACCGGGTGTGGCCCGCCCCGGCGGCGACGGCGGCACGCGCCACCGCGTTCGGTCTATGGCACGTGCAGCCGGCGCGCGTCGCGAACGACTCGGTGCCCGGCACCGTCGCCTTCACGGCTGCCGCATCGCTCGTCTTCGACTGGCTGCGCATCCGCAGCGGCAGCGTGCTCGCACCGGCCCTGCTGCACCTGGCCGTCAACGTCGGTGGCGCGCTCCTGCTTCGCCGCATCCAGGTGACCGCCGGCGTCGACGAAGTGCCGCTGCCGCTGGTGTGATCAGCGTCAAGGCCGGGGCAGCGCGGCCATGCCGTACACCCGGTCGGCGCGGACCCGCAGCACCTGGCGGCGCTCCTCGATCATCGCGCGCCGGAACTCGCCCCAATCCTCGTGCTCGTGTCCGGTGGCGGTGCGGTAGGTCTCGACGAGTTCGTCGACGGCGGCGTCGTGCGGATCGGCCGCGACCGCCGACAACTCCGCGTCGCCCTCGACGACGGCGTAGCTCCAGAAGTCGGGGGCGCTCACGTGCAGGGACACCCGCGGGTCCCGCGCGGCGTTGCGGGTCTTGGCGCGGTCCGCGGTCACCGAGACCCGTGCGGTGCGCGTGTCCGGGTCCCACGCGTAGAGGACGTTGGACAGCTGCGGCCTGCCGTCGCGCTTGACCGTCGCGAGAATCGCCTTGTTCTGTGACGCAACGAGTTCGAGAAGCGGACGCTGCGTGTCGGTGTCGGTGCTCATGGCTCATGTAACCGCGGCGCTCGTGGGGGTTGTTCCCGGGGCAGGTCGAGCTCAGTAGATTCACCGTTCATGCCAGCTCGTCGTGCCGTCGATCCAGCCGAACTCCGCAGCGCCCTGCTCGCGGTCGGGCCATGGCTGCGGGGCGAGGACGACGTGAAGCCCGCCCGCGCCGTGTTGGCGGCCGCGGTCCGGCTCAGTGCCCGCACTCTCGAACAGGTGGCCCCGGGGTCGAGCGTCGAGGTGCGGGTGCCGCCGTTCGTGGCGGTGCAGTGCATCGAGGGGCCCCGGCACACCCGCGGCACGCCGCCGAACGTCGTCGAGACCGACCCCTTCACGTGGCTGCTGCTGGCGACCGGGCTGCTCGGATTCGACGACGCCGTCGCCGCCGGGTCACTCGACGCGTCGGGCGGCCGGGCGGGGGAGATCGGCCACTGGTTACCGCTGCTACGCCTGTGACTTCCCTGTGACATGGGTCGCATCCGCGCACTCCGGTGCACCGACCGTCGATCCTGCGCCGAGTGGTAGTTAGAATGGGGCACGCCCCCCGCACCGAATCCCCTTAGGGAGCGCCTGCCGTGACTCGTGCCGAACTGTCGGTCAACAGTCGGAACCTTCTCGCTACGACCGCACCGGACGAGGACGAGAACGAACCCCGTGAGGAGTGTGGCGTCTTCGGCGTCTGGGCGCCGGGCGAGGACGTCGCCAAGCTCACGTACTACGGGCTCTACGCCCTCCAGCACCGTGGCCAGGAGGCGGCCGGCATCGCCGTCGCCGACGGCTCGCAGGTGCTGGTCTTCAAGGATCTCGGCCTGGTCAGCCAGGTGTTCGACGAGCAGACCCTCGGCGCGATGCCGGGGCACGTCGCGGTCGGCCACTGCCGCTACTCGACCACCGGCTCCACGACGTGGGAGAACGCGCAGCCGATCTTCCGCACCACCGCCGCCGGAACCGGTGTCGCGCTGGGCCACAACGGCAACCTCGTCAACACCGCCGAGTTGGCGCAGCGCGCCCGCGAGGCCGGACTGATCAACGAGAAGCGTCCCGGTGCGGCGACGTCGGACTCCGACGTCGTCGGCGCCCTGCTGGCGCACGCCGCCGCCGACAGCACGCTCGAGCAGGCCGCGATGAAGCTGCTGCCGACGCTGCGCGGCGCGTTCTGCCTGACGTTCATGGACGAGCACACGCTGTACGCGGCGCGCGACCCGCACGGCATCCGCCCGCTGTGCCTGGGCCGCCTCGACCGCGGCTGGGTCGTCGCGAGCGAGACCGCCGCCCTCGACATCGTCGGCGCGTCGTTCGTGCGCGAGATCGAGCCCGGCGAGCTGCTGGCGATCGACGCCGACGGTGTCCGCTCCTCGCGGTTCGCGAACCCGGAGCCCAAGGGTTGCGTGTTCGAGTACGTCTACCTGGCCCGCCCGGACAGCGTGATCGCCGGACGATCGGTGCACTCGACCCGTGTCGAGATCGGCCGCCGCCTCGCCAAGGAGCATCCCGCCGAGGGTGACCTGGTGATCCCGGTGCCGGAGTCGGGCACGCCGGCCGCGGTCGGGTACGCGCAGGGCTCGGGCATCCCGTACGGCCAGGGCCTGATGAAGAACGCCTACGTGGGCCGCACCTTCATCCAGCCGTCGCAGACCATCCGCCAGCTCGGTATCCGCCTCAAGCTGAACCCGCTCAAGGAAGTCATCCGCGGCAAGCGTCTGGTCGTCGTCGACGACTCGATCGTGCGCGGCAACACCCAGCGCGCCCTGATCCGCATGCTGCGCGAGGCCGGTGCGCTCGAGATCCACGTCCGGATCGCGTCGCCGCCGGTCAAGTGGCCGTGCTTCTACGGCATCGACTTCGCGTCGCCAGCCGAGCTCATCGCGAACGGTGCCGAGGGCAGCGGCGTGAACGACACGTTCGACGAGATGCTCGAGGGGGTGCGCCGCTCGATCGGCGCCGACTCGCTCGGCTACATCTCGATCGACGGCATGGTCGCCGCCACCGAGCAGCCGTCCTCCCGTCTGTGCAAGGCGTGCTTCGACGGGACCTACCCGATCGCGCTGCCGAGCGAGGGCATGGGCAAGAACGTTCTCGAGGGGATGTTGGAGTCCGCCGCAGGTGCCCAGATCTCGCACGACAACGACAACGCGGACGCGCTGTCGCGTCCCTAGTTCGCAGGACGCTACCGGTGTGCCCCGGGCACTCCGGTAGCGTAAGGGCGCAATCGAGGTGATTGCGCGTGTACACGTATGCGCGACGACGGCTGGCGCCGAAGTCGACATTCACCGAAATCAAGGCTGGAGCCAGAAACCGATGACCGAGGACAGTACCCGCACGCAGGGCGCTTCGTACGCCGCCGCCGGAGTGGACATCGAAGCGGGCGACCGGGCAGTCGAGCTGTTCGCCCCGCTGGCGAAGAAGGCCAGCCGCCCCGAGGTCATGGGTGGCCTCGGCGGGTTCGCCGGTCTGTTCTCGCTCAAGGGCGACTACAAGGAGCCGCTGCTCGCGGCGTCCACCGACGGCGTCGGCACCAAGCTCGCGGTCGCGCAGGCGATGGACAAGCACGACACGGTCGGACTCGACCTCGTCGCGATGGTCGTCGACGACCTCGTCGTGTGTGGCGCCGAGCCGCTGTTCCTGCAGGACTACATCGCGGTCGGCCGCGTCGTGCCGGAGCGCGTCGCGGAGATCGTCGGCGGCATCGCCGAGGGCTGCATCCAGGCCGGCTGCGCGCTGCTCGGCGGCGAGACGGCCGAGCACCCCGGCGTGATGGCGGACGGCGACTACGACCTGTCCGCGACCGGTGTCGGTGTCGTCGAGGCCGACCAGGTGCTGGGCCCGGACCGGGTCCGCCCGGGCGACGTCGTGATCGGCATGGGCGCGTCGGGCCTGCACTCCAACGGCTACTCACTGGCCCGCAAGGTGCTGCTCGAGATCGACCGTATGTCGCTGACGGGTCACGTCGACGAGTTCGGTCGCACTCTGGGCGAGGAACTGCTCGAGCCCACCAAGATCTACGCCAAGGACTGCCTGGCGCTGGCGGCCGAGACGGACGTGCGCACCTTCTGTCACGTCACTGGTGGCGGTCTGGCCAACAACCTCGCGCGTGTGATGCCCAAGGGTCTCGTCGCCGAACTCGACCGCGGAACCTGGAGCCCGGCTCCGATCTTCACGATGATCGCGCAGCGCGGGCGCGTCGAGCGCGCCGAGATGGAGCAGACGTTCAACATGGGCGTCGGCATGGTCGCGATCGTCGCGCCGGAGGACGTGGACCGTGCGCTGGCCGTGCTCACCGCCCGCCACATCGACTGCTGGACGCTCGGCAGCATCAAGAAGGCCTCGGACGCCGACGCGGCACGCGCGCTGCTCCTGGGCGATCACCCGCGCTTCTGAGACCTGCACGAACTGACGACATCGTCCCCGGGATCCACACGGACCCCGGGGACGATGTCGTTATGCGTCAGTTCCCGACAGGGGACGGCGACAGCCGCATACCACGAAATGAGGGGGAGCTGTCGAGCTCCCCCTCATGTCGAGGTATGTCAGGTGTGTCGGTGAGGACAGTCAACGACGCCAGTCGTCGTAGTCGTCCTCATCCCAGCGCGAGCGAGGCTCCTCGTCGGCGCGCTTGTCCGCGATCACTCCGCCGTTGCGGGGCGAGCCCGATCCGCCGTTCGAGAGCTCTCGTTGCAGGCTGTCGAAATCCGTGGACGGCGAGCTGTACTTGAGCTCCCGTGCAACCTTGGTCTGCTTTGCCTTAGCCCGGCCGCGGCCCATGGCTGACCCCCTCGCGCTTTCGCGGGGCGGCCTGGGGAATTTGGCGGCCCCGCGTGAGTGTTGAATGTTTTCCTGCTCAACACTCTAGCGTGGAAAAGTCACTTCCGCTCCCACGTCCCGTCCCCGGCGGTGTCTGATTTGTCTCACAGGTGCCGTGAACTGGTGTGATGCGCAGTTTCTGCAGGCTAGAACACACCGGGAACGGCGCGGACGGTGCCGACGCGAGCGCCGCCGCCGAGGACCGGCTGTGAGGCCAGCGCGGCGTGATCCTCCGACCACGTGACGCCGAGTCGGTGCAGCAGCGCCGCGGTCAGGGGGAGGCGGGCGCGTTCGTGCCCGTCGTCGATCTTGAACGCGAACGCGGTGCCGTCCGGCAGCGCGCCGGCGTGGATGCCGTCGGCGCCGGCCTTGCACAGCAGTCCCGGCACCGCGGGCATGAGCCGGGCGTCGTCGCGGCCGGTCCCCGAGATCACGTGCGGGTGCGCGCGGATCGCGTCGGCGACGGACCGCTCGGCGGAGCCGGGCTCGGCGGTCACGAGTCGCGAGAACGCGCGCGCCAGATTGGTGAGGGACAGCGGGATGATCGGCAGCCCGCAGCCGTCGATGCCCAGTTCGGTCTCCGGTTCGCCGCTGAGTTCGGTGACCGTCTCGATGACCGTCCGCTGCAGCGGATGTCCGGGTTCGAGGTACGTGTCGGTCGGCCAGCCGCTGGCGGTGCACGCGGCCAGCATGGCGGCGTGCTTGCCCGAGCAGTTCATGTAGACCGTCCGCCGGGGATCGCCGGACGCGAGGACCTGCGCCCGGGCCAGCTCGTTCGCGGGCAGGTCGGGCGGGCACTGCAGATGCGTCTCGTCGAGCCCGACGCGGCCCAGGAGGGCCTCCACCAGCTCGACGTGCGCGGCCTCGCCCTCGTGCGACGCCGACGCGATCGCCAGCTCCTCGGTCGACTGCGGGACGAAGCCGCTGTGGAGGAGCGCCACGGCCTGCATCGGCTTGTTCGACGAGCGCGGGTAGATCGGGGTGTGCACCTCGCCGAGCGAGACGGTGGGCGTGCCGTTCGGGGCGAGCACCACCAGCGATCCGCGGTGCACGCACTCCCGGAACCCGGATCGGACCACTTCCACCAGTTCGACGCTCACGACGACACCTGCTCTTCCAGACGGCTCAGGAACTTCCGGGCGCGGGCGTCGGCCCCGCCCGCGAGATCGGGTTGCTCGACGAGGAGACGGCGCAGCCGGTCGGGGTCGTCGCCGGTGAACACGTCGCGGACGGTCACCCCGTGCGACGGCACCGACAGGACCTCCACCGGGTCACCGGCCTGCAGGTGCCCGGGTACGAGCACCCGCAGGTACGCGCCGACGTCGGCGCGCTCGGTGAAACGCTTGACCCACCGCGGCTCGCCGGACCAGTGCGCGAACGTGCCGCACGGCACGCGCGGTTCGGTGACCTCGAGCTCGGTGGTGCCGATCCGCCAGCGGGTGCCGATCACCGCGTCGGTGGTCGGGACCCCGGCCACACGGAGGTTCTCCCCGAACCAGCCGGGTGCCAGCGGGCGGCCGAGTTCGTCGCCCCACCGCTCCGCTTCCTCGGCGGAGTACGCGTAGACGGCCTTGTCGCGGCCGCCGTGGAACTTGGTGTCGCACACGTGGTCGCCGGTGACCCCGCCCGTCTCGACCCGCACCGGGCCGTCGACGGGCCGCTTGTCGATGGCGGTGCGGGGTGACCGCCGGCTCGGGGCGTCACGCTCGGCGAACACGACGCACACTGCGTCGACCCGCCCCGTCACCGGCGGCCGCGCAACCGGTCGACGGCTTCGCGGCCGGCCTGGACCTCGTCGTGCCGGGGGACGGAGTCCTCGTCGATCGACGCGGCGCACGGTCCGGCCACGAGCGCGGTGTCCGCCGGCACGGTCCGCTTCACGAGGGCAAGCGCGATCGGGCCCCACTCGAAGTGGTCGACGACGGTGCCGAGGCGTCCGACGGCGCGACCGTCCGCCGTCACGGCCTCGCCCACGTCGGGGCGACCCTCGGCGGAGCCGTCGAGGTGCAGCATCACCAGGTGCCGCGGCGGCTTGCCGAGGTTGTGCACGCGGGCCACGGTCTCCTGCCCGCGGTAGCAGCCCTTGTCGAGGTGCACGGCGCCGTGCTCGGCGGGGCCGCCGATCCAGCCGGCCTCGTGCGGGATGGTGCGGTCGTCGGTGTCCACGCCCACACGGGGCCGGTACGCGGCCACGCGCAGGGCCTCGAACGCCCACGATCCCGCAGGTCGTGCCCCGGCGTCGGTGAGCGCGGTCCACCACCGGGTGAGCTCCGCGCGCGGCACCAGGAGGTCGAACGAGTCCGCGGTGGGCCACGGCATCCGGCGCAGGAATCCGCCGCCCGCCAGTGGCACCGCGGCGTAGACGCCAGGCAGCTCGGTGACGCCCAGCGCCGCGAGCATCGCGGGCGAGTTCGCGTCGGGCCCGATCAGGCCGAGCACGGCCATGTCGTTGCCGTCCCGGGGTTCGGCCTTGGACCAGAACACCATCTTCTGCAGGAAGCCCAGCAGATCGGGACCGCGGCCGGCCTCGGTGTCGATCCACGTGACGCCGTCGATGTCGGTCTGTACCCAGTGATGCTCGATCCGGCCGTTGATGTCGAGGCTGAGGTTCTCGGCGCTCGTGCGGTCCGGCAGGGCCGCCACGTGCTGGCTGGAGATGGTGTGCAGCCACGTCAGGCGCTCGTCGCCGGTGATCGCGACGACGAACCGGTTGGACCGGTCGACGACGGCGACGGCTCGGGTCGCGGCGCGTTGCTCGGCGAACGGGTCGCCGTAGTGCCAGGCGACGCCGGCGTCGGGTGATCCCTCGGGCGGCGGGACGGCGCCGGGCGTGGAGAGAAGTGGGCTAAGTGCAACGAGCGGATTGTCGGCCACGGCCCCATTCTATGAGGGGTAGTCGGGCATACGTCGCGGGCGGCAACCGGGCATGCCGCGCGAAGCGGCCCTGGAACTGCAGGTAGTGCCAGGTTTTGGCTATGGTGGGCGCATGGCAGAGCAGGTGCTGGTGACGCTGGACGGGCAGGTGCGCGACGCGGGCACGCCGCTCCTGCACGTGGACGACCTTGCCGTGGTTCGCGGCGACGGCGTGTTCGAGACGCTGCTCGTGCGCGACGGCAGGGCGTGCAAACCCGCGCTGCACCTCGACCGGCTGGAGTCGTCGGCGCGGGCCCTCGAGCTGCCGTGGCCGGGACGCGGGCTGTGGTCCCGCGCGATCGACACCGCGGCCCGGGAGTGGGGCGGTGACCACGAGGGGTGGATGCGGCTGGTGCTCAGCCGCGGGCGCGAGGGCGGTGGGCCGCCGACCGCGTTCATCACGGTGGGTCCGGTGGCGGAGCGGGTGTTGCACGCCCGCCGCGACGGCGTCTCGGCGATGACCCTGCACCGCGGCTTCTCGGTCGATCTGTCGGCGACCGCGCCGTGGCAGCTGTTGAGCGCGAAGACCCTGTCGTACGCGACGAACATGGCGGCCCTGCGGCACGCGCAGTCGCACGGCGCCGATGACGTCGTCTTCACGAGCAGCGAAGGCCGGGTCCTGGAGGGTCCGCGCTCCACCGTCGTGATCGCCCGGGGTAAGACGTTGATCACTCCGCCGCCGGAGCAGGGCATCCTCCCCGGCACCACCCAGAAGGCACTGTTCGAGGTGGCCCCGGACAAGGGGTACACGTGCGAGTACGCACCCCTCTTTCCGTCCGATCTCATTGCGGCCGAGGGCGTTTGGTTGATATCGAGTGTCACGCTCGCGGCCCGGGTGCACACCCTGGACGGGCTGAGGTTGCCGGTTCCTCCGGTGGCCGAGGACGTGACCTCGCTCGTGGAGTTGGCGGTGGAGACGGTCGGCTCGAACTGACCCTGGCTAGGTTTCAACCGGGCGGTCTACTACATTCCGTAGTAACAATCCGCTGCGGGGACGTTCGCCCCGCAGTAGCTTTGTGAACAGGGATCGAGCGGACGCCCACGTCTCGACCCCGAAGCCTGTCCTACGGGCCGAGTTTTCGGAGTAGCCATGGATGTCTTGGATCTCTCCCGGTGGCAGTTCGGAATCACCACCGTCTATCACTTCATCTTCGTTCCGCTCACGATCGGACTGGCGCCGCTGGTCGCGATCATGCAGACCATGTGGGTGGTGACCAAGAAGGACCACTGGTATCGCCTCACCAAGTTCTTCGGCAAGTTCTTCCTGATCAACTTCGCGATCGGTGTCGCGACAGGCATCGTGCAGGAATTCCAGTTCGGCATGAACTGGAGCGAGTACTCCCGCTTCGTCGGCGACGTCTTCGGTGCACCACTCGCGCTCGAGGGCCTCGTCGCGTTCTTCCTGGAGTCGACGTTCCTCGGCCTGTGGATCTTCGGTTGGACGCGGCTGCCCAAGGGCATTCACCTCGCGACCATCTGGCTGGCCGCGATCGGCGTGAACGCGTCGGCGTACTTCATCATCGTCGCGAACTCCTTCATGCAGCATCCGGTCGGTGCGCGCTACAACCCCGAGACCGGACGCGCGGAACTCGAGAGCATCTGGGCGTTGCTCAGCAACAACACCGCGATCGCCGCCTACTTCCACGCGGTGGCGGGCGGATTCCTGACCGCGTCGACCTTCGTCGTCGGCATCGCCGGTTGGTGGATGGTGCGCAACATGCGCAAGTCCAAGACCGCCGCGCCGGAGGAGTCCGAGACCCTCGTCCGGGACGCGCGCGGGATGTTCCGGCCCGCGGCGCGGCTCGGCATGCTCGTGATGATCATCGCCGGCATCGGCCTGATCTACACCGGTGACGTCCAGGGCAAGCTCATGTTCCAGCAGCAGCCGATGAAGATGGCGTCGGCGGAGTCGTTGTGCCACACCGAGACCGACCCGGACTTCTCGGTCCTCACGGTCGGCACCCACAACAACTGCGACAGCGTCAACCACGTCATCAAGGTGCCGTACGTGCTGCCGTGGCTCGCCGAGGGCAAGTTCAGCGGTGTGACGTTGCAGGGTGTCGAGGACCTGCAGGCGCAGTACGTCGACAAGTTCGGCCCCGGCAACTACCGCCCCAACCTGTTCGTCACGTACTGGTCCTTCCGTGCGATGATCGGCCTGGCGGCCGGGTCGTTGGCGCTGGCGCTGGCCGGACTGTGGGGCACCCGCGCTGGCCGTGTCCCGGACCAGAAGTGGTTCAAGTGGCTGTGCCTCATCGCGATTCCCACGCCGTTCCTGGCGAACAGCGCGGGCTGGATCTTCACCGAGATGGGCCGCCAACCATGGGTCGTCGTCCCGAATCCGACCGGTGTCGACATGATCCGGCTCACCGTCGACCAGGGCGTCTCGGATCATTCGGCCGGACTGGTCCTGACGTCGCTGATCGTGTTCACGCTGCTGTACGGCGCTCTCGGTGTCGTGTGGTTCTACCTGATCCGCCGGTACGCGATCGAAGGCCCGTCGCCGCACGATCTGCATCCGCCGGTCGAGAAGCCGACCACGAAGGCCGGTGGGCCGGGCGAGCCGGGCGAGCCGGAGCCCGAAGAGCAACTGTCGTTCGCGTACTAGGAGACCGTCATGGGACTGCAGGAATTCTGGTTCATCCTCATCGCGGTGCTCTTCACGGGCTACTTCGTGCTGGAGGGCTTCGACTTCGGTGTCGGCATGCTGATGCCGACCTTGGGTAAGACCGACACCCGTCGCCGCGTGCTCATCAACACGATCGGACCGGTGTGGGACGGGAACGAGGTGTGGCTGATCGTCGGAGGCGGCGCGATGTTCGCGGCCTTCCCGCACTGGTACGCCACACTGTTCTCCGGGTTCTACCTACCGCTTTTGATCATTCTGGTGGCGTTGATTCTTCGGATCGTGGCGATCGAGTGGCGCGGCAAGATCGACGACGACAAGTGGCGCTGGCGGGCCGATCTCGGCATCATGATCGGCTCGTGGGTGCCGGCGGTGCTGTGGGGTGTGGCGTTCGCGAACATCGTGCGCGGTGTCGCGATCAACGCCGACAAGAAGGTCACCGCGAGCTTCTTCGACCTCCTCAACCCGTACGCGCTGCTCGGCGGCATCACCACCGCGCTGGTCTTCGCGTTGCACGGCGCCGTCTTCATCGCCCTCAAGACCGCCGACGACGTCCGCGTCGATGCCGCGGACCTGGCCAAGAAGCTGGCCATCCCGACCGTCCCGATCGCCGGTGGGTTCGTGCTGTGGACCCAGATGGCGTACGGCAAGGGGTGGACGTGGATCCTGGTGGCGATCGCCGCGGTTGCCGTCGTCGCCCTGGTGGCGCTCACCCGGGCGGAACGAGAAGGGCGGGCCTTCGCGCTCACCACGATCGCCATCATCGCGACGGTGGTGCTGCTGTTCGCGTCGCTGTACCCGAACGTGATGCCCTCCACGACGGATCCCGCGTACAGCCTCACGATCGAGAACGCGTCGTCCAGTCCGTACACGCTGAAGGTGATGAGTTGGGCGGCAGTGATTCTCACGCCGATCGTGCTCGTCTACCAGGGCTGGACGTACTGGGTCTTCCGGAAGCGGTTGTCCACGAAGCAGATCCCGCCGTCGATCGGCCTGCCGCGTAAGCCGGGATCGATGAACGCTGTATGAGTGTCGAGGTCGATCGCCCCGCCCGCTCGCGACGACGGGCGGGGCGACGCGCAACAGGATCCAGGGGGCCCGTCGACCCCCGGCTGTGGAAGTACTCGGAATCGGCGCGGGGCTACCTGATCCTCACGGTGGTGCTGTCGGCGGTCAACGTCGCGATGGTGATCGTCTCGGCCGTCCTGATCGGCACGATCCTGGCCGGCGTCATCACCTCGGACCGACGCAGCATCGCGGACTGGCGGACCGACCTGATGTGGCTGGCCGGCGCCGTGGCGGTGCGGGTGCTGGCGTCGTGGCTGCACGCGCGCTACGCGCACCGGTCCGCCAACCGCGTCGTCTCGGAACTCGAGGTCGAGGTCCTGCAGGCCGCGGTCCTGATGCCGCCGCGCACGCTCGATCCGCGGCGCGACGAGATCGCGACCGTGCTCACGCGTGGCGTGCGCGCCATCGCGCCCTACCTCACCGGTTACGTGCCCGCGCTGATCCTGGCGGCCACGCTCACGCCGGCGACGTTCGTGGTGATCGCCTTCCAGGACCTCACCGCCGCGATGATCGTCGTCATCACACTTCCGCTCATCCCGGTGTTCATGATCCTGATCGGGCTGCTCACCAAAGGGAAGTCGGAGCAGACGCTCGCCGCCCTCACCCGGCTGTCGGGGCAATTGCTGGACCTGATCGCCGGCCTGCCGACGCTGCGCGCCCTCGGCCGTGAGCACGGACCGGCCGCGCGGGTTCGTGAACTCGGCGACGCACACCGCAAGACCACGATGTCGTCGCTGCGGGTGGCGTTCCTGTCGTCGATGGTGCTCGAGCTGCTCGCGACGCTGTCGGTGGCGCTCATCGCCGTCAGCATCGGCCTGCGCCTGGTGTTCGGCAACATGGAGCTCGAGCCCGGCATCGTCGCGCTCATCCTCGCCCCGGAGGTGTATCTGCCGCTGCGCATGGTCGGCACACAGTTCCACGCCGCCGAGGACGGGCTGGCCGCCGCCGGCAAGGCTTTCGGTGTGCTCGACGAGGCGCCGCGCCGGGACGCGTCCGGCACCGGCGTGGTCGTGGCGGACGGCGCCGTCGTCGAAATCGCCGGGGTGAGTGTGCGGTCCCGGTCGGGGACGGCCCCGTACCGACTCGACGCGTGCTGCGCGCCCGGTGAGGTGACGGTGCTGACCGGTGCCAACGGGTCGGGGAAATCGACTGCGTTGCAGACGGTCCTGGGGTTGACCGCGCCCGACGAGGGGTCGGTTCGCGTGGCCGGGGTGGACGTCGCGGACCTCGACCCGTCCGGTTGGTGGGCACAGATCGCCTGGCTTCCGCAGCATCCGGTGATCGTTCCGGGAACGCTGGCAGAGAACCTCGCGCTCGCGGGCGACGTCAGTGTCGTTGCTGCCGACTCCGAGTTGGTCCGGCAGGCGTGCCGGGCAACCGGATTCGACGCCGTGCTCGAGGAGTTGTCCCGCGGCTGGGACACCGTGGTCGGCGCCGGGGGACTGGGCCTGTCGCTGGGCCAGCGTCAACGGCTGGCCCTCACCCGTCTGCTCGCGTCGCCGCGGCCGGTGTTGCTGCTCGACGAACCGACCGCACACCTCGACGATGACACCGAACGGACGGTGCTGACGTCGTTGCGGGCACTCGCCCGCACCGGGCGCACGGTCGTCGTGGTGGGTCACCGGCCGAGCGTGCTCGCCGCCGGTGACCGGGTGATCGAGGTCGAGGCCCGTCAGGAAGTCGGTGCCCCATGAATCGTGGTCTGTTGCGGGCGATCCGCCTCCTGGATCTGCAGCCCCGGCGGGTGCTGGCCGCGATCGCGGCCGGTGTCGCGACGCTCGGCAGCGCGCTCGCGCTGGCGGCGCTGTCGGCATGGCTGATCACGCGCGCGTGGCAGATGCCGCCCGTGCTGGACCTGTCGGTCGCGGTGGTCGCGGTGCGCGCCCTCGGCATCTCCCGCGGCATCTTCCGCTACCTCGAGCGCCTGGCGACGCACGACGCGGCGCTGCGCGGCACCACGTCCGCGCGGACGATGATCTACCGCCGCCTCGCCGACGGGGATCCCGCCGCGGCGGCGGGTCTGCGTCGCGGAGACCTGTTGGCGCGCACCGGCGCCGACGTCGACGCACTCGGCGACGTGGTGGTGCGGGCCATCGTCCCGATCGCCGTCTCGCTGATCCTGGCCCTGTCCGCCGTCGTGCTGCTCGGGTTGATTTCCCCGGCCGCCGCGATGGTGCTGGCGGTGGCGCTCGCGGTGTCGGGGGTGCTGGCACCGTGGCTGTCGGCCCGGGCCGCGAGCCTGGCCGAGTCGGAGAGCGCCACGGCGACGGCCCTGTTCAGCGAGACCGCGGTGACCGCCCTCGACCACGCCGCCGAACTGCGGGTGGCCGGGCGGTTGGACGACGTCCTGGCCGGCGCCGAGGCCGCGAACCGGGACGCCGTCCGAGCCACCGACCGGGCCACGATGTCGGCGGCGTTCGCGGCGGCCGCGACGCCGCTCGCGATCGGGGCGAGCGTGCTGGGGTCCCTGCTGATCGGCATCACCCTCTACGGACCGGCCGGCGGGAGCCCCGGGGCGATGACGCCGATGTCGCTGGCGATTCTCGTCCTCGTTCCGCTCGCGGCGTTCGAGGCGACGAGCGTGCTGCCCGCGGCGGCGATCGCGCTGACTCGGGCGCGGATCGCGTCGGGGCGGATTCTCGCCCTGGTCGATCGCGCCGGTGAACCGCAGCCCGGGGGTACCGAGGTGCCGTCCGGGCCCGGTCACCTCCGGGCCCGGGACCTGCGGTGCGGCTGGCCGGGCAGCGACCGGGTGACAGCAGCACTCGACCTCGACGTCGCGCCGGGCAGCCGCACCGCCGTCGTCGGTGCCAGCGGCGCCGGGAAGACGACGCTCCTGATGACCCTGGCCGGGCTGTTGCCGCCGGTCGACGGGACCGTGTCGGTCGACGGTGTGCCGATCGAGCGCAACCGGCCGGACGACCTGCGCCGCCGGATCGGCTTCTTCGCCGAAGACGCCCACGTGTTCGACACGTCGGTGCTCGAGAACCTGCGTGTCGCCCGTGGAGACCTCACCGAGGACGAGGCCATCGACGTCCTGGGGACCGTGGGGTTGGGGGAGTGGGTGTCCCAACTCCCGCGCGGGGTGCACACGTCGCTCGGCGGCGGGGCCCGGGCGATCTCGGGTGGGCAGCGCCGACGGCTGCTGTTGGCGCGCGCGCTGGTCTCGCCGGCGCGGGTGCTCCTGCTCGACGAGCCGACCGAACACCTCGACGCCGTCGACGGTGCGGCGATGCTGCGCGCGCTGCTCGACCGGGACTCCACCCTCGTCGACGCGGACCGCACAGTGGTTCTCGTCACGCATCAACTGCCGCCGACAACCCGCGCCGACTGGGTCGTGACGGTCGGCGACGGCGCGGGCGTACCCGTGGACCGTGTCAGCGAACGTGTCGGGTCCGACTCGGCGCGCCACTCCTGACCACTGCTAACGGGGCAGTCGGTCTCGAACGACTGGACTGTAACGCGTTCTAATTGTTGGCGGCGATCGTACGAATCGCGTCCGGCGTTACATCCGGTGACGGCTGAAATATGGCACTACCTGCTGTCCCGCATCTTTGGACGAACGTCCGAATTGGTGGCATCATGTGATCGCATTCACCGAAATGTGCGTGTTATGCGCAGTTCGGCGAGTCGATTCTGGAACGTGTTCTACCTGATCCTGATTTCCCCCTCGTCAGGACGAACGAAGGAGATTGGTACATGTCTCGACCTCTGTCTCGCCGCATCGCGGCCTCCGTTGCCGCCGCGGCCGTCGTCGCCGGTGGTATCGGCCTCGGAGCGGGTACGGCCTTCGCCGCACCGGCAACCGGTTCGCTCGGTTCGCTCGGTTCCCTCGGTAGTTCGGATGGCGTCGCGCCCGAGACCTATCCGCAGGAAGCCACGCGTGACACGTCCAACATCCGTGTCACGAAGCGCGTTGTCGGCGACGGCACGGTGGCCCCCGGGCAGGTTGTGACCTACCGGACCACGATCTCCACGACCGGTCATCCCGAGCGCTACATCAACAAGATCACCGACTACCACCCGGCCGGGTTCACCTACGTGCAGGGCAGCGCCCAGGTCACCGCGTGGCACCTGTTCGGTGGCCAGACGACCGAGAAGGTCACTCCCCAGGTCGACGCGAACACCAACGCGGTGACGGTGTCCGATACGGGCTGGCTGATCTCGCCCACCGGCAGCAAGACGCTGACCTACGAGGTGTCGTACCTGGTGCCGCGCGATGTCACGGTCGGCAGCGTGCACGACAGCGGTGTCGCGTTCGACGTATCGCTCTTCGGGTCGACGCAGAACTTCAATCCCATCGGCGCCTGGGTCAAGATTCGCTCGCAGAATCCCGGTGAGGCCGTTTCCACTGGTTCGGCGGACCTCGGCTTCGGTTCGTCCAACCCGGAGGGCGGCACGACCGGTTCGGCCGGCTCGGCGATCATCAACGACCCGGCCGGCTTCATCGGCGACATCATCGGCAACGTTCTCAAGAGCGCCAGCTAGTACCGCCGAACGGGAGTTCACGGCACGGTCCGACCGCGAAAACGTGCCGTGAACTCCCGTTCAGGTCATCGCGGCGAGAAATGAGCCCCGTTCTGGAAGTGTCCAGGGCGGGGCTCGTTCGTCCGTGGGTCACTTCCACCCGAAAAACCCGTTGCCGAGTGTTCGGGCCGGGCGTAGCTTCGGGCGTACACGAGGAAGGAGGTGGTCTGAAGTTGAATGACAAACGGACACGTGAGGTGGCTGTCAGCTAGCCACGATGCTCTCGGAATTCGCGTGAGCGGAGCCTGCGGAGTGAGCCCTCGGCTCTGACCGCACCGCGGCTGGCGAATCCCAGGCAGCTACCCGACCCCCGAGCCCTCCGGTCACGTCCAGACCGGAACTCCACAAAACGAAGCCCCCGGGCGTCGTCAGTGGACGGGCCCGGGGGTCGCTGCTGTGTATGGGGTGGTGCTCAGCCGATGTAGCGCTGCAGACGCGCCGAGAAGCGCGGCTCGAGGGGGCCGTCGGCGACGACACGCTCCTCGACGTACGCCAGGTCGCCGCCCTCGACGATGCCGTAGAGGCGCTTGGCGCCACCGATCAGCTCGCCGGACTCGCTGCGGATCACCACGTCGGTCGCGAGTTCCCACGACGACTGCGTGAGCGCCTGGCCGTAGAACAGTTCGACGACGCCGGACGCGTGGGTGAGGAGGAGTTCGACGACCTCTTCGTTGGTGCTGCCGGGGATGCCGTCGCCGGCGACCCGCCAGTAGCCGCTCTCACGCTGATCGGGGCCCACGTACCCGCCGTCGGCGTCGAGGCGCCACGAGCGGGACTCCCAGGTCAGGTAGTTGCCGCCGTCGTGCGAGACGATGATCTGCTGACCGAAGGGGTAGTCGCCGGTTTCCGGATCGTTACCCTCGCCCTCGCCGCGCCACACGCCGACCAGCGGCAGCAGCGCGAGCATGCCGGGGTGCAGGTCGGGCCCGAACCGCAGATTCGCGGTGTCGTCGGGCAGCGGCAGATCGGGCAGGTTCGCGATGTTGCGACCCGCCGTCTCCTTCGCACGCTCTTCGGCCGCCGCGACAGCTCGGTCGCCGCTGCCTCGGGCAACGTGCGACTGGGAGTCGTCAGGCTGCGCAGGCGTCGAATCGGGGCCCGCGTCCGGATCCTGGCTCACGGCTTGTCGGTGACCAGCCGGTACACCACGTACAGCGAGAACCAGGTGATCAGGATGGCGGCAAGGACAAGGAGAACCTCGAAGAAAATGACCACGAGGGTCATCTTAGACCGGACCCCTGGATCGTCCGAAATCGGTGCTTGACCCGGCGATCTCGACGAATGCCGATGGATGCCGCGATCGCGGTAGTACGGTGCTCCCGAAATAACGTGAGAATCGCGAACTGTCACGCCTGCGGGGGTGCGCACGGTCGGAGGTGCCGATGGGTCGTCGTGGGTTGGTGGCCGGACTTGCCGGGGCGGTCGCCGCGGCGTCACTGTTCGTATCGGTGGCGCCCTCGGCCGCCGAGAGCGCCGGCTCGTCGGGCTCGGGTTCGGGTTCGCAGCACGGTCCGGTGAAGAGCCCCGACAACTACGGCGACGGATGCCCCGACATCCTCGTGCTCGCGGTGTCCGGGGCCACCGACTCGAGCGTCGACCGCGACCCCTTCGACGACAAGGAACGGGTGCCGTGGGCCAACTGGCTCTCGAACGTCACCGTTCCGCTCGGCGAGGCCAACCGGGACCAGCCGGGGACCGTCGGCTGGATGTATGTGCCGTACCCGTCGACGTACGGCGTGGGCGTGTTCGCGGACGTGCCCACCTATCAGGACTCGGTGGCGGCGGGCGTGGCGTCGACCAATCACATCCTCGACGAGAAGAAGACGCAGTGCGGCGATGCCACCCGGTTCGTCCTGCTCGGGTACAGCGTCGGCGCCGAGGTCACCGAACGGGTCGCCCGCGAGCTCGGCCATCGAGACGCCTCGGCGACGGTCACCGCCGACGACATCGCAGGAGTGGCCCTCGTCGGCGATCCCTACCGCCCGGCCGGCACCCCGTCGCTGGGGGAGCCGGGACCGCGCGGTGGCGGGTTCATGTCGTCGGAGCCGGTCGACTACGGCGCCCTCGAGGGCAAAATCCTCTACGACTGCCGTCCGTACGACATCGCGTGCGACGCCCCGCCGGACATCGCCGTCCTCGAACTCGCGCTCGGGGTCCTCGGGCAGATGCGGTTCACCCTCCTGAACCCGGTGCAGACCTTCGCCGACTTCGGTCGTGTCGTGTCGGACATGTCGGCGCGGGCGATCGCGCACATCGTCACGCGCGAGGACTGGTTCACGTCCGACGAGTCGCTGCTGGACGTGCTGCGGATGGTCGCCGACCAGACGTATCGCGACGACGCGGCGACGGCCACGGCGACACCGGAACGCATTGCAGCACTGGATGCCTGGGCGCGCGGCCCGGGTGCCGACGTCGTCCGCGCCAAGCTGGCCGCGGAGGGGGTCGGGTTCGTCGAGGACAACCGCGGCATCGTCGACCTGATCCTGGGGCCGTACATCTTCCTGGGTGCTGTCCAGCACCTGTTGTACTGGCTTCCCGGCCCCGAGCCGTTGTTCGGGGACAGCGACAGGCTCGTCGACTGGATCAGCGGTCTCGCACGCGACGACGCCCTGCAGCCGCCGGCCGCAGCCGGTTCGGCAGGATCGACCGGATCGTCCGGCTCGGGCGGCTCGGGCGGCTCCTGACACAACGACGTGGGGCCCACTCCGTATCGGAGTGGGCCCCACGTGTTTTCGAGTGTCGGACTACTTGGCGACCGTCACGTCGACGTTGTGGACGCCGGCGCTCGACGGGTTGATCCGCACGTCGCCGTTGCCGGAGCTGGACAGTGCACGCACCTTCCAGTCGCCGGGGGCGGCGAAGAAGCGGAAGTCGCCGGTCGCGGACGCGACGACCTCGGCCGTGAACTCGTCGGTGCCGTCGAGCAGGCGGACGAACGCGCCGCCGACGGGCTGGCCGTCAGCGGTCAGCACGCGGCCGGTGATGACGGTCTCCTTCTCGACGTCGATGCCGGCAGGCAGGGTCTGGGTCTGAACAGGTGCTCCGCACATAGCTTTTTATGCTCCCAACTCGATCGGTGCGCCGACCAGCGAGCCGTACTCGACCCAGCTGCCGTCGTAGTTCTTCACGTTCTGCTTGCCGAGGATCTCCTGCAGCACGAACCAGGTGTGGCTCGAGCGCTCGCCGATGCGGCAGTAGGCGATCGTCTCCTTGGAGTCGTCGAATCCCTTGTCCGCGTACAGCTTTGCGAGGTCGGCGTCGGACTTGAAGGTGCCGTCCTCGTTCGCAGTGGTGCTCCACGGGATGTTGATCGCGCCGGGGACGTGGCCGCGCTGCTGCGCCTGCTCCTGCGGCAGGTGCGCCGGCGCGAGGATCTTGCCGGAGTACTCGTCGGGGGAGCGCACGTCGACCAGGTTCGCGGAGCCGATCGAGGCGATGACGTCGTCACGGAACGCGCGGATCGAGGTGTCGGGCGCGGCGGCCGTGTACTCGGTGGCCGGGCGGGTGACGGTCTCCTGCGACAGCGGACGGCCGTCGAGTTCCCACTTCTTGCGGCCGCCGTCGATCAGCTTGATGTCCTGGTGGCCGTACAGCTTGAAGTACCAGTAGGCGTAGGCGGCGAACCAGTTGTTGTTGCCGCCGTAGAGCACCACGGTGTCGTCGTTGGCGACGCCCTTCGCGGACAGCAGGGCGGAGAACTGCTCCTGGTTGAGGAAGTCACGGCGGACGCCGTCCTGCAGGTCCTTGCGCCAGTCGAGCTTGATCGCGCCCTCGATGTGGCCGCCGTCGTACGCGGCGGTGTCCTCGTCGACCTCGATGAATACGGTCTTGGGGGCGTTGAGGTTCTGCTCGGCCCAGTCTGCGGAGACCAGGACGTCGGAGCGAGCCATGGGTTGTCCTTTCGGGTTCGTGAACGGCGTGCGAAACGAGCGTGGGAATGCTGCGCGGATGCGGGACCCGTGCGGGTGGAGATGTCGTGGTGCGGTCAGGCCGGGTGCGGCGTCGCGCCGCGGAACCGCGCGACCAGCGGGTAGATCTGGCAGCCGAGGCAGATACCGAATGCGGCGTTGAGCAGTGCCGCGAACAGTGCGAAGCCGGTGGCGACGCCGCCGACCAGGCCGGCGCCCAGGAGAAACGCGACCGTGCCGACGGTCGCGAAGACCAGGCCGACCAGCTGCGCGAACCGCAGCGGCGGGACGGGCTCGCGTTCGACGGTGGGGCCGAGCCGCGGTGCGACGACCCGTGCGAACAGCAGCCCGTACGGGCTGCGACGGGGTCCGGCGACGGCGCCGACGGCGAACATGACGGCCTGGACGGCCAGTAACACCCCGGCCGCGAGGGTGGAGACGGTGGACAGGACCAGCACGACGACGAGGACGGCGGTGGTGATCCACGCGGCGAACCGCGGGCCGCGCACGTCGACCTGCTGAATCTCGAGAGTGGGGCTGGACATGGGAAGTGCTCCTGCGGGTTACCGAGTGCTGTGACATGCCGGCGCGGCGGCGCGGCAAGGACCGGAATTCGGGATTTCACCGACCACGGACGGGCCCGTCAGCGAGAACGCTGATACAGAGAGGAATCGACCGTCTGCGTGATCAACAGCAGGGACAGCAACAACCACCGAGGCGGCACAGGTCGACTGCGCGGCGACGGGTGAGCATCAGCTCATGGTTGGCGTACACGTGGTGCAGCGTACCTGGTTTTCGAGGATTTGGGATGCCCCGGTCAGAGAAGGGGAGCGAGGGCCGACTCGAGGTCCCCGGCCGACGGCACTCCGGAGATGCGGAAGCGTTCGGTCAGCTCCCCGTCGAGGATGAACGTCGTCGGCAGCGACAGCACGCCGAGAGTCTTTGCCAGGGAGGGGTTCTCGTCGATGTCGAGCTCGATCTCGGTGGCCGTGTGACCCTCGGAGCCGTCGGGGGAGTTCGCGGCGAGCTTGGTGAGGACCTGCCCGATCACGCGCCGCACCGCGGCGCACGGACCGCACCAGTCCGCGGAGAAATGGAGCACGATCGGTCGCCCGGTCGCGGTGACACCGGCCTCGGCGAGGTGGGTGAGGCGCTCGTCGTCGACCGTGGCCGGGGCGGACTCCCGGACCTTGCCCGAGCGGTTGCGGAGGGCGAGTCCGACCACGAGCGTGGCGACGAGCGCGACAACCAGGACGACGAGCGCGGTCACAGCTTCGCCTGCAATTCGTCCAGGTTGATGATCACGTTGTCGCCTGTTCCTTCGATCACGATCTGCGAGCCCTCGGCGTACACGTCGGTGGGCATGACCCCGAACGGCAGCGCCTGCGGGTCGATCGTCTTGGTGAAGAGGTCGAGCACACCCTGTTTCAGCGGGGTGGGCACCGTGAAGTCGGCCTCGCCTTCGGGCCCGAAGTAGAAGTCGGTCGCCACGATCATCAACTGCTCACCGCGCAGCACCAGGTCGGCCTGCACGCTGACCGACTTCTGCAGCGGACCCACCGGCACGGTTCCGGTGAACACGATGCCGCCGGTGGTCGGGGAGCCGGATCCGCCGGATCCTCCGGTGCCGTCGGACTTGTCCGCCGGCGGTGCGGAAACCTGCAGATCGGGGATACCGAGGAACTTGCCCAGGTCGGTGGCGTCGATCATCATCCGACCCTCGAGGTGCTCCACCGGAACGTCGCGGACCGACCCGTCGAGCAGCGACGACGCCGGAACGGACACTCCGTTCAGTGTCGCCTCGATCGTCACGTCGCCGATCATCTCCTGCGGCACCTGCCCGGCGCGGACCTCGATGTTGTCGTACTTGCCGTTCCACGCCTGGGTGAGGAACGGGAAGCCGTGGATGGTGACCTCGGGGTCTGCGGGCAGTGAGCCGCCCTCGCGCAGCGCACGCGAGACGCGGTACTCGGAGTAGGCGGCGGCGCCGAAGTCGACGACGACGGCGAGTCCGATGAGGCACACCAGTCCGATGATCAGTTTCCGCACCACACCATTCTTACCGGCCCCGCCCGGTACCGGTGCGGCGGTAAGGTGCGATCTCGCGCTAATCTGTGCGCGAACAAGAACGTCGGTCCACTCGGTGTCGGCCCTTCGCCGGCATTCGCGGCGCAAGAGAGGGAGGTTGAGTGGAGCTGCTGCTTCTGACCTCCGACCCCAATCCGGAGACGGTGCTGCCGTCATTGGCCCTGTTGGCGCATTCCGTGCGCCCGGCGCCGACGGAAGTCTCGTCCCTGCTCGAGGCAGGGTCCGCGGATGTGGCACTCGTCGACGCGCGCGCCGATCTCGCGGCTGCCCGCGGCCTGTGCCGGCTGCTCGGCAGCACCGGCTCCGCCGTGCCGGTCGTCGCAGTGCTCACCGAGGGCGGCCTGGTCGCCGTCAACTCGGACTGGGGTCTCGACGACATCCTGCTTCCGACCACGGGACCGGCCGAACTCGATGCGCGACTGCGGTTGCTGGTCGGCCGCAACGGTGGTGTGGCCAGTCCGGAATCCGCCGGCAAGATCACGCTCGGTGAGCTGGTGATCGACGAGGGGACGTACACCGCACGACTGCGGGGTCGTCCCCTCGATCTGACTTACAAGGAGTTCGAACTCCTCAAGTACCTCGCGCAGCACGCCGGGCGGGTGTTCACCCGTGCGCAGCTGCTGCAGGAGGTGTGGGGCTACGACTTCTTCGGCGGCACCCGCACCGTGGACGTCCACGTGCGACGACTGCGCGCGAAGCTCGGCTCGGAGTACGAGTCGCTCATCGGGACCGTCCGCAACGTCGGATACAAGGCGGTGCGCCCGGCGCGTTCGTCGGGTCGCTCCGGCGGTGCCGTCGAACCGGACGAGACGGATTCGGACGACCCTGACCTGACACCCACCAACGGATCGGCATTTTGATGGATACGCAGCAGCTCGACTGGATCGATTCACCGCCGGTCGAGGCCGTTCGCGGCGTCATCGCACGGGCCGCGACGGCCGACGGCACCGCTCCGGTTTCCGAGCAGGCCGTGCACGCGGTCGCCGGCGCCGGCGCGGCCCGGCACCTCGTGTGCACCGCCCGCGGTTCGGTGGTCGGCTACGCCCAGCTCGAGCCCGGCCACGGCGATCACCCGGCGATGGCGGAGGTCGTCGTGGACCCGGAGGCGCGCGGAGCCGGAATCGGTACCCGGCTCGTGGCGGAGGTGCTGCGGGCCGGCGGGCCGGGGACCCGCGTGTGGGCGCACGGCAACCTGCCCGCGGCAGCCGCCGTCGCGCGACGGCTGGGCCTCGCCGGGGCGCGGGAGCTGCTGCAGCTGCGGCGATCGCTGACGACCCCCGACCTGCCCGACCTCGTGGTGCCCGACGGGGTCACGCTGCGGACGTACCGGGGCCCCGAGGACGACGCGGAACTGTTGCGGGTCAATGCCGCCGCGTTCGAGTGGCACCCGGAGCAGGGCTCGTGGACGCAGCGCGAGATCGACGAGCGCCGCGCCGAGTCGTGGTTCGACCCGCAGGGGTTGTTCCTCGCGTTCCCGTCGGAGGACGCTGCCGCCGGGGACCCGAACCGTCTCCTCGGCTTCCACTGGACCAAGGTGCACGCACCCGAGAACGGCAACCCCGCGCTCGGCGAGGTGTACGTCGTCGGGATCGACCCCGGCGCGCAGGGCCGCGGCCTCGGTCGCGTGCTCACCCTCGCGGGGCTGCACCATCTGCGCGACCGCGGTCTGGGGACCGTGCTGTTGTACGTCGAGGGCGACAACACCGCCGCGCTGCACACGTACGAACGGCTCGGATTCGCACGCTTCCACGTCGACGTCGCGTACGCCGCAGGGGCCTGACCGGTCCCGGTTTCGTCCGGTGTGACCCACACCTCGGGAGATTTCTGCTGGGAGTTCATCTGCCGTTCACCGAACGGGGTCCAGTTGGCTACCGGGCACCCCTACCTTTCTGGCCTGGGTGGCAGAGGGCCACTCGGCGCGACCCGGCAAGGAGCCGCGCCTCCCATGCCGCCCGATCACGGGCGAGACGCTAGAACAGCGGAGGACAAGGGTGAATCTCGAGCGTAAGGGCGCACTGCTCGGAGTGGTGGCCGTAGGTGCCGTGACTGCCATGTCCCTGACGGCATGCGGCAGCGACAACAACGCCGCGTCCTCGACCGTCGACACGTCGGCTTCGACCGCGTCGTGCGAGGGCAAGGACAAGCTCTCCGGCGCAGGCTCGTCCGCCCAGAAGAACGCGATGGACGAGTTCACCTCGACCTACATCGCTGCATGCCAGCAGAAGAGCAAGTCCGTCAACGTCGCGTACAACCCCAGCGGCTCGGGTGACGGACGCACGCAGTTCATCGCGAACCAGATCGACTTCGCCGGCTCCGACTCGGCGATCAAGGGTGACCAGGCCGAGCAGGCCAAGCAGCGCTGCGCCGGCAACGACGCGTGGAACCTGCCGCTCGTGTTCGGCCCCGTCGCGATCGCGTACAACCTCGCCGGCGTCGACGACCTGGTGCTCAACGGCGAGACCACCGCGAAGATCTTCAACGGTGGCATCACCAAGTGGAACGATCCCGCCATCGCGGCACTGAACCCCGGTGCCTCGCTGCCGGACGAGAAGATCAACCCGATCGTGCGTTCGGACTCGTCCGGCACGAGCGACAACTTCCAGCAGTACCTGGAGGCCTCGTCCAACGGTGCGTGGACCCAGGGCGCCGGCTCCGACTTCAAGGGCGGCGTCGGTGAGGGCGCGAAGGGCTCGGCGGGTGTCGCGCAGGCCGTCGCGTCCGCGCCCGGCTCGATCACCTACGTCGAGAAGTCGTTCGCCGATCAGCAGAAGCTGCCGGCCGCGCAGATCGACACCGGTTCCGGACCGGTGGAGCTGTCGCAGGAGACGGCCTCCAAGGCCATCGCGAACGCGTCCTTCAAGGGCTCGGGCACCGGTGACCTCACCCTCGATCTGAAGTCGATCTACGGCACCAAGGAGGCCGGCGCCTACCCGCTGGTCCTGGCGACCTACGAGATCGTCTGCTCCAAGGGCTACGACGCGGACACCTCGGCCGCTGTGAAGTCGTTCCTGACCAGCGCCGCGAACGAGGGCCAGCAGACGCTCGCCGACCAGGGCTACGTGCCGCTGCCGGAGTCGTTCCGCGCCAAGATCAACGAGTCGATCTCCGCGATCGCCTGATCGGACCCATCGCCCTCGGACCGCCCATCTATATTCAGACAGAGAATGTGAGCGCAGATGACTGACGCGAGCACACGGTCGACACCACGCGCCTCCGGCCCCGCGGACGGCGGGGCCGGGGTGGGCGGTCCGAATGGCATTCCGGAGGCCCCGATCACTTCCCCACAGGCAACGAAGAGCAAGACGGTCACTCGTCCGGCGGACCGAATCTTCGGGTCGCTGGCGTCCGGGTCCGCGGTCTTCATCACGCTGCTCGTCGCGGCTGTCGGCATCTTCCTGATCTGGCGCGCGGTTCCCGCGTTGCAGCGCAACGAGGCCAACTTCCTCACCAGTCGGGTGTGGGACACCACCGACATCGACAACATGGCGTTCGGTGTGCTGGACCTGTTCATCACGACGGTGAAGGTCTCGGTGTTCGCGCTGATCCTCGCGATGCCGGTCGCACTGGGCATCGCGATCTTCCTCACCGAGTACGCGCCCAAGCGGTTGGCGCGTCCGCTCGCGTACGTCATCGACCTGCTGGCGGCGGTGCCGTCGATCGTCTACGGCCTGTGGGGCCTGCTGGTATTCGCACCCGCCGCCGCGCCGGTTGCCATGTGGCTCAACGAACATCTCGGCTGGATCCCGTTCTTCGCGGACGGCACCGGCTCGATCCGCGGCGGTGGCACCGTATTCACGGCCGGCATCGTGCTGGCGGTGATGATCCTGCCGGTCATCACGGCGGTCACCCGTGAAGTGTTCGCGCAGACCCCCAAGGCTCACGTCGAGGCGGCGCTCGCGCTCGGCGCGACCCGCTGGGAAGTGGTGCGTACCACGGTCATTCCGTTCGGCAAGTCCGGCTACATCAGTGGTTCGATGCTCGGTCTCGGTCGTGCCCTCGGCGAGACGATGGCGCTCTACATGATCCTGCGGACCACCTCGGCCTCGGCCTCGTGGCTCTCGCTCAACGACTCCGGTTCGACGATCGCGTCGAAGATCGCGCTCGGATACGCCGAGTTCAACAACGACATCCAGGCGGGCGCCTACATCGCCGCCGGTCTGGTCCTCTTCGTGCTCACCTTCGTGGTCAACGCGGCCGCTCGCGCCGCGATCGCCGGAAAGCGGGACTGACCGATGACCAGCGTTCTCGACAAGCCGATCAAGGCGCCCGCCTTCCAGGGCGTCGGGTTCCGCCGCCGTTTCACCGACCTCACCGCGACGGTGCTGGTCACCCTGTCCGTGCTCGTCGCCCTGGTGCCGCTGGTGTGGGTGCTGTGGACGGTGATCTCGAAGGGTCTGCCGGCGATCACGTCGCAGACGTGGTTCACGCACTCGCTCAGCGGACTGTCCGCCTCCGCGGAGGGCGGCGGCATCTACCACGCCCTCATCGGCACGCTCATGCAGGGACTCGTGTGTGCGGTCCTGGCCGTTCCGCTCGGGCTGTTCGTCGCCGTCTACCTCGTCGAGTACGCCGGCAACTCGCGACTCGGCAAGCTCACGACCTTCATGGTCGACATCCTCTCCGGCGTCCCGTCGATCGTCGCGGCGCTGTTCATCTACGCGCTGTGGATCGCGACGTTCGGCTTCCCCAAGTCGGCGTTCGCGGTGTCGCTCGCGCTGGTGCTGCTGATGGTCCCGGTCGTGGTCCGCAGCACGGAGGAGATGCTGCGGATCGTGCCGAACGATCTGCGCGAGGCGTCGTACGCGCTGGGTGTGCCCAAGTGGAAGACCATCGCGCGCATCGTCGTTCCCACCGCGCTGCCCGGCATCATCACCGGCGTCATGCTCGCCCTGGCCCGCGTCCTCGGGGAGACGGCACCGCTGCTCATCCTGGTGGGGTACGCGCCGTTCATCAACTTCAACCTGTTCGGTGGAGAGATGGGCACGCTGCCCGGCGTGATGGTCGCGGAGATGAACAACCCCACCGACGCCGGCTCCAACCGGATCTGGGGTGCGGCGCTGACCCTCATCCTGCTGATCGCGATCCTCAACATCGTCGCGAAGGTGATCGGTCACTTCACCACGGTGCGCAACAAGTGAGCACCGAAAGCGTGGCGATCGACGCAATCACCACACCCCCCGAACCTCGTAAGCAGATACTCGAGCTGACGCTCACACCAGTAGGGAGCCGTTGAATGGCCAAGCGTCTGGATCTCAAGGACGTCAACATCTACTACGGCAAGTTCCACGCCGTCGCCGATGTCGGGCTGTCGGTGCCCCCGCGCAGCGTCACCGCGTTCATCGGGCCGTCGGGCTGCGGTAAGTCCACTGTGCTGCGGTCGCTCAACCGCATGCACGAGGTGACGCCGGGCGCCCGGGTCGAGGGCTCGGTTCTCCTCGACGGCGAGGACATCTACGGCTCCAACGTCGATCCGGTCGGCGTGCGCAAGACCATCGGCATGGTGTTCCAGCGGCCCAACCCCTTCCCCACGATGTCCATCCGCGACAACGTGGTGGCCGGACTCAAGCTGCAGGGCGTGCGCGACAAGAAGAAGCTCGACGAGATCGCGGAGCAGTCGTTGCGCGGCGCGAACCTGTGGAACGAGGTCAAGGATCGACTCGACAAGCCCGGCGGCGGACTGTCGGGTGGTCAGCAGCAGCGTCTGTGCATCGCCCGCGCGATCGCGGTGTCGCCGGACGTGCTGCTGATGGACGAGCCGTGCTCGGCGCTGGACCCGATCTCCACGCTGGCGATCGAGGACCTCATCACCGAACTCAAGCAGGACTTCACGATCGTCATCGTCACGCACAACATGCAGCAGGCAGCGCGTGTGAGCGACCAGACGGCGTTCTTCAACCTCGAGGCGACCGGCAAACCGGGCAAGCTCATCGAGATCGACGACACCGAGAAGATCTTCTCCAACCCCACCCAGAAGGCCACCGAGGACTACATCTCCGGCCGCTTCGGCTGATCGTCCGCGCCGCCGGTCGGTCTACCCTGTCGGGAAGGGTCGATCGGAGGGGTGGGCGATGACGGATCGGGACGGCTCGGCAGGGCTCGCGACGAGGCGGCGACGACGGTCGCTGGGTGTGGCGGCGCTCGCCGCGGTGATTCTCGTCGCCGTCGGCGTGGCGTGGTGGTCGCCGTGGCGCGGCGGGGCGATCGTCGGTACCGAACTGACGTCCTTCCCGGCCGCCGGAACGGATCTCGAACCGACGCAGGAACGAATCCTCGACGTGCTGCGCACCGAATTCGACGCGCAGCCGCCCGGCACCAAGTACGCCGAGGGCGTCCGGGAATCGTGGTGTGCCGACTTCGTCAGCTGGACGCTGCGCGAGGTGGGGGAGCCGCTGTCGAACCCGAACTCGGGATCGTGGCGGATTCCGGGCGTGTACACGCTGCAGGAGTTCTACGAATCAGCCGGGCGGTTCCGGCCCGTCGATTCCGGGTACGTCCCTCGGACCGGGGACGTGGTGCTGTATGCACCGGGTAGCCCGTTCGGTCAGCACACCAACTTCGTGATCGATTACGACGCAGGCACTCTCACCACGGTCGGCGGCAACGAGGCCGACGCGATCAAGGCGCACCGGTTCGCCGTCGCGGACGTGCCGGAGGTCGTCGGCTACGGGGTGCTCTGACCGGCAAAAGGATTCGTCAGCCGGATGTCGACCAGCAGACCGTGGTGGTCGGAGCCGGCGATGTCGATGCGTTCGAGGCTCGTGGCGGCCGCTCCCTTGGTGATCATCCGGTCGATGCCGATCAGCGCGGGGATCCGCCGACCGGCCGGCATCGTGGGCACCAGCCCGGCGCCCAGCTGGTCGGCGACGTCGGCGTATCCGCCGGTGAGCAGCGCCCGGTACTGGCGCTGGCTGTAGCCTGCGTTGAAGTCCCCGCTCGCGACCACGTTGTCCCGCACCGCGCTCGACTCGAGCTCCGAGTGCAGTTCGCGTAGCTCGGCCGCCCACACGGGCGCGGGGAACAGGTACGCGGGTGCGGGATGGACGGCGAAGAGGGCCAAGGGTTCTCGCAGTCCGACATCGAGGTCCGCGGAGAGGTTCGCGGACACGAAGCCGTCGAGAATGCGGGTATTCGACAGTGGGAAACGACTGTAGATCCCGCCGCCCTCGCCGCCGGGCCCGTACGACACGACGAACCGGTGCGGCAGTAGGTCGTCGAGCCCCGCGGCGTGCAGTCCAGCGATGGACTCGTCGGTGAGCTCCTGGACGGTGAGGACGTCGACGTACCGATCGCGAACCGTGCGCACCAGAGCCGACGGATCGGCCTGTCCCACTTTGAGATTGGCCTGCATGACGCGCACGGTCGGTCCGGTTGCGTCGTCGGGTGAGATGTCGGCCGCGCCCGGGATGTAGAGCGGGCTGAGCAGGACGGCGCCCAGCGCGCAGACGACGAGGCATGCGGACTCGGCGATCCACCGCTCGGCGAACGCGGCGACCACGGCGCCGAGCAACGCGATCACGAGCAGCACCGGTGTCTGCGCGGCCAGCAGGACGACGAAGCGGTTCTCCACGTTCGCGCCCGAGGCCGCGAGGCCCGCCGCACCCAGCCCGCAGCAGACCGCGGCGAATACCCAGGCCGTGGTCCGGGCTGTCCGGCGATCGATCACCTCTCGATCATGCCCGTTTCCGGACCGCGGGGCGGGTCTCGTGGGTAGTGAATTGACAGTTAGCCAGTCGGGTGTCAACCAGCGTCTTCCTTGCATGTCGGGGCCGTTTACCCGGACTTTCGCTCGATTGCCGGAATCGCCCAAACTTTGCTCAATCTTTGATTACGCTCCTCCTTCAGGTCGGACGGGACCCTGGGCGACGTCTGGGGGCGTTCCGGCTCGGGCAGTGCCGCTGTCCGGAATGTGCAGCGCCCACCGAGGAGGACACCTCACGTGAAACTGAAGACTCTTGCTCCGGCCATCGCAGCCCTCGCTGCCGTCGGCCTCGTCGCCTCGGGATGCAGCGACGACAGCTCCGCCGACCCGGCCCAGAATCCCGCGACCGGCGAGCCGATCAAGGTCGGTCAGATCCTGTCGATCCAGGCCGGTGGCCTGTCGGTGGCGAACATGGGTGCCGGCATGACCGCGTCGATCGACGCGTTCAACAACCGCGGTGGTGTCAACGGGCGTCCGCTCGAGCTGATCCAGTGCGACACGATGGGCGACCCCAACAAGGAGGTCGACTGCGCCAACAAGATGGTCAGCGAGGGTGTAACCGCCACGCTCGCGGACTTCACCGTCGCCTCACCGGAGTCGGTGTCGCAGATCCTCGCGACGGCCGGCATCCCGCGGGTCGGCATGAACCCGATGAACATGGCCGACTTCACGTCGCCCAACGTGTTCACCCCGTTCGCGGGTTCGCTGCTCACGCTGTTCGCCAACGTGGACGCACTGGTCGCCGAGGGCAAGACCAAGCTGTCGGTGATGCGCCCGGACGTCCCGGTCACCGCGATGCTGACCCAGATGCTCACCCCGGCCGTGCAGGCTAAGGGCGCCGAGATCGTCAACGAGGTGGCGGTGGGTCCAGGCGCCACCGACTACACCCAGTTCGTCGCCGCGGCCGAACGCAACGGTGCGCAGGGCGTGCTCATGGCGTTGACGGCCACCGAATCCAACCAGATCGCGGACGCATTCGAACAGCTCGGCTCGAAGCTGTCCTTCGCCATGCCCGCCACCAATTTCACGCAGGCCGACCTGCAGAACCTGGGGACCTTCGCGACCTCGTCGATCTACACCAGCCCGGTTCCGGCGCCGTCGTCGAGCACCGACCAGTTCCCGGGTCTGGTTCCGTTCCTCGACGACATGTCGGCGTCGGGTCAGGAGGATCTGGAACGCCAGAACCTCAACGGCACGGAGCTGTTCTCCTGGCTGTCGGTTCGGGCGTTCGGTGAGGTCGCCGAGACCCTCAGCGGCACCATCGATGCGCCGGCGGTCATGCAGGGCTTCCAGAACGCCAAGGACATCGACATGGCCGGGCTCGTGCCCGCATGGACGCCGAACGCCGTGCAGCCGGTGGGCATGTTCCAGCGCGTGTCGAACTCGATGATGTACAAGATGACGTTCGACGGTGACGTCGTGGTGACCGATCCGAACATGTTCGACCTGCGCACCCAGTAGTAGTAGTCCCGTCCGTGCGGGGTCCGGCTCCGTCAGCCGGGCCCCGCTTCGGTCTCCCCGGAGGTTCACATGACGGAACTACTGCAGTTCGCCATTCTCGGTCTCGGTGCCGGATCGGCGTATGCGCTGCTCGCGCAGGGCGTCGTCCTCGTCTACCGCGGCTCGGGCGTGGTCAACTTCGCCCAGGGTGCGATCGCGATGGTCGCGGCCTACGTCTGCCTGGAAACCCTCCAGCGCAAGCAACATTGGTCGCTGTTGCCCGCGTTCGTGGTGGCTGTCCTGGTGGCCGCCGCAATCGGATTCCTGTTCCAACAGCTCGTGTTGCGCTGGTTGGCGACGGCAGCCCCGATCGTTCGGCTCGCTGCCACCCTGGGTCTTCTCGTGATCCTGCAGGCCGGAGTCCAGCAGTACTACGGATCGAAATCCATTCGAGTGCGGGCCTTCCTGCCGAACAGCGCCTACCACTGGGGTGACATCGTGGTGCAGCAGGACCGGTTGATCCTGCTCGGCATCGCGGTGGCGACGACGGTGGTGCTGTGGGCGGCCACCCGGTTCACGCGGGTCGGACTGGCGATCACCGCCACCGCCGAGAACGAACGTGCCACCGCCGCTTTGGGCTGGTCGCCGCAGCGACTCGCGTCGCTGACGTGGACGGTCGGCGGCGGCCTCGCGGGTGCCGCGGGCGTCCTCGTCGCGCCGCTCACAGGCCTGACGCCCAACGCGTTCGTCGTCATCGTCACCGTCTCGTCGCTCGCGGCGGCGCTCCTCGGTGGCTTTCGTTCCTTCCCGCTCACCCTGCTCGGGGGACTGGTCCTGGGTGTGGGGGAGAGCGTGGTCGCGCTCTACCAGGACGACATTCGAGACCTGCTGGGGATGGAGACGCTCACCGGCGTCAACCGAGCGGTGCCCTTCCTGGTGATCCTGGTGGTGCTCGTCGTCCGCGGTAAGGGCCTGCCGTTGCGGAGCCACGTCGCCGATCGACTCCCGCGGTTGGGTACCGGCCGCATCGACTGGCCACTGCTCGCCGTCGCGGTCGCTGTGGTCGTGGTGGTGGTGCTCGTCTCCGGTGGCGACTGGCTGAGATCCTTGACGGCCACACTCGCCGCGGCCGTGTTCCTGCTCTCGATCGTGGTCCTGACCGGATTCGCAGGTCAGCTGTCGTTGGCCCAGTACACCGTCGGCGGGCTCGGCGCCCTGGTCGCCGCGAGACTGGTCGGGCAGGCCGGTTGGCCGCTGATCCCGGCCGCCCTCGTGAGCGTCATCGGTGTGACGCTGGTGGGCGTGCTGTTGGCCCTCCCCGCGCTGCGCACCCGGGGGGTGAACCTGGCGGTCGTCACGCTCGGACTCGGATTCACGGTGCAGGAGATGGTGTTCAACAACCCCACCTTCACCGGTGACAAGCTGCAGGGAGCGGTGCGGATCGACGAGGTGAGCCTGCTCGGCCTCGATGTCTCGGCCACCCGCCATCCGGAGCGCTGGGCGTTGCTGTGTCTCGTGGTCCTCGTCGTCGCTGCGTTGATGGTGGCCAACCTGCGGCGGTCGCGTACCGGCCGGCGCCTGATCGCGGTGCGGACCAACGAACGCGCGGCCGCATCGCTGGGCATCAGCGTGTTCGCGGTCAAGCTGTACGCCTTCGCCTTCGCCGCCGGACTCGCAGCGGTTGCGGGAATCCTGTTGGGATTGCGCAACATTGCGGTCACCTACTTCGAATTCAACGTCTTCTCGTCCATCAACGCCGTCGTCCAGGCCGTCACGGGCGGTCTGGGATTCGTCATCGGCGCGGTGGTCGGTGCTCTGCTGGCTCCCGGCGCAGTGCTCAGCCGACTCATGGAGAGTGGTGAGGCAACCGGGGTGATCTCGACGCTGATCGGCGGCGTCGTGTTGATCGTGATCCTGCTGACGAACCAGAACGGCCTCGCGGACATGCTCTCCCGGCTGCGTGGCGCGCTGGCGCGCCGGCTGCGTCCGAACCGGCCGCACCGCCACCGCCGCGCACACGAACTGTCGCCGGTGCGGGACTTCGACCTCGAGCCGGTGCCGGCGCTCGCCCTGTCGGTGCGCGACCTCACCGTGCGGTTCGGCGGTGTGACGGCAGTCGACGGCGTGTGCCTGGACGTGGAACCGGGTCAGGTCGTCGGGCTCATCGGCCCCAACGGCGCCGGTAAGACGACCGTGATCGACGCCGTGACAGGGTTCGTCACCCCGGCGAGTGGCCAGGTGCTGCTGGGCGACGACGACGTCGTCGGATGGAGTGCAGCACGACGGTCCAGGGCGGGACTGCGGCGGTCGTTCCAGTCGCTCGAACTGTTCGAGGACATCACGGTTGCCGAGAACATCCACGCCGGCGCGGACAACGCCGGTTGGCATACGTGGGTGACCGACCTGATCCGCCCGGGACGACATCCGTTCTCGCCGACGGCGTCCGCCGCCGTGACCGACTTCGAGCTGTCCGAGGATCTCGACGCATTCCCGAGCGAACTGTCCTACGGCAGAAGGCGACTCGTCGGCATTGCCAGGACCGTCGCGTCTGGACCGTCGGTGGTGTTGTTGGACGAGCCCGCGGCGGGGCTGGACGAGGTGGAGAGCCGCGAACTGGCGGACGGCATCCGGATGCTCGCCGATCGACGTCGCGCGGGGGTGCTGCTGATCGAGCACGACATGGACCTGGTGATGTCCGCGTGCGACCGGCTCGTGGTCCTGGAGGCCGGCCGTGTGATCGCCGACGGGACGCCGCAGGAGGTGGCCGCCGACGAGCGCGTGCAGGCGGCCTACCTGGGAACGCATGCCGACAGTGCAACGACGGAGGCGACGACGTGACGACGACCGTGCAGACGGATACCGAGAACCGGACGACGGTCCTCGAATACGACGGTGTGAGTGCCGGATACAGCGGCGCCGCGGTGTGCCGGGACCTGAACCTGACGGTTCGGGCGGGCGAGGTGGTGGCATTGATCGGCGCCAACGGGGCCGGGAAATCCACGACGATGCTCACCGCGGCGGGCGAGCTGGCCCCCATCTCCGGGAGCGTCCGAGTGCTCGATCAGCCGAAGCGGATGTCGTTGGCGCAGTTGTCGAAACGTGGACTGAGCTATGTCACCGAGGAGCGTTCGGTGATCATGGGCCTGACGACCGCGGAGAATCTGCGACTGGCCGGAGTGTCCGCGGACGACGCATGCGCTATCTTCCCGGAACTGCGCCGTCTGCTGCGCCGGCAGGCGGGCCTGCTCTCGGGTGGCGAGCAGCAGATGCTCACGCTCGCCCGCGCATTGGCCCGCAAACCGAAACTGCTACTGGCCGACGAGTTGTCACTGGGCCTGGCGCCGCAGATCGTCGCCCGCCTGCTCGAGGTCGTGCGGGACGCCGCGACCACCGACGGTGTCGGAGTGTTGTTGGTGGAGCAGCATGTTCGTCAGGTGCTCGAGGTGGCAGACCGGGTCTACGTCATGCGGCGTGGGCGCGTCATCCTCGAAGGTCCGGCCGCCGACATCGCGGCCGATCTGGACGCCGTGCAGCGCGCGTACCTCTCCGGTGAGGGCGCCTGACACCTCGGGAGCTGGGGTATCGCCGGGGGCGCGCACGCCCCCGGCGAACCGTCACAGCTCGGGGTAGGACGTGAGGTCGTCGGACTCGTTGCGCGGGTCTTCGGGCATCTTGCCGGTGACGAGGAAGATGACCCGGCGCGCGACCTCGACGGTGTGGTCGGCGAAGCGCTCGTAGAAGCGGCCCAGCAGGGTCACGTCGACGGCCGCGGCCACACCGTGCTTCCACTCGCGGTCCATGAGGACGCTGAACAGGTGCCGGTGCAGGTCGTCCATCGCGTCGTCTTCTTCGCGGAGCTTCGCGGCGCGCTCGGGGTCCCGAGTCTCGAGAACCTCCTTGGCACCCGCGCCGAGCGAGACGGCGATGCGACCCATTTCGGCGAAGTAGCCGTTGACTTCCTCGGGGAGGACATGGTTCGGGTGGCGGCGGCGCGTGATCTTGGCGACGTGCAGCGCGAGCGCGCCCATGCGGTCGATGTCGGAGACGATCTGGATGCCGCTGACGACGGAGCGCAGGTCACCGGCGACGGGGGCCTGCAGTGCGAGCAACGCGAAGGCGCGCTCCTCGGCCACCACGCTGAGCTCGGTGATCTTCTCGTGCTCTCCGATCACCTGCTCAGCCAGCTCGAGATCGGCATGCAGGAGCGACTGGGTGGCCTTCTCCATGGCCGCCCCGGCCAAACCCGCCATCTCGCCGAGGAGATCCGCGAGCTCGGTCATCTGTTCGTTGTAAGCGACGCGCATGAGGTCACAGCCTACGGCGTGGCGGAAACCAAGTCACCACGGTCAGATGAACGCCGGGTGAATGCCCGGCGCAGTTCAGGGCTACGCGCAGGGATTGTCGGTCGCGTTTGTCACGGCGAGGTCCGCGGGCAGCTCGACGTCCTCGGCCGCACCGATCCGCGCGGAGCTGATGTCGAGCGGCGAACCGGCTTCGGCGGGGGCCGTCAGCGTGCGGTCGAACTCGCTCCCGAGGACCACCTCGACGATGGTGCCCAGTCCCGACGCCTGCTCGAGCACCGCCCCGGGAATCGACGATGCCACGGTCGCCGCCTCGGCCTCGAGCCCGGGGGCGAACCGCACGATGGTCTGGGTGCTCGTGCCGCTGTAGTTGCCGACGCTGTAGATCTGGAACCCGTACGCGGCGAACCGGTCGGCGGTGGTCGCGGCCAGCCCGGAGACACCCGAGCCGTTCGAGACCTGCACGCTCACCTCTTCGGGGCTCACCGCGGACTGGCTCGGCGCCGCGGGCGGGGGCGGGGTCGACGTGTCCTGCTTGTCGTCGGTCCGCTTCTCTCCCGGCAGCGGTTCGTCGTCGATGATCGCCTGGAAGATGTCCTTGATGTCGTCGAGTCGGGGGATCTCGTTGCCCCAGTCGTTGGTACCGGCCGTCGGGACGGTGATGAAGGTGACGGCGCCGGCGTCGACGTTGCGGAGCGACTGACCGAGCGTGATCAGCGACTTGGTGTCGATGTTCTCGACGAACGTGGACTGGGTGAACGCGTTGATGAAGCTGTTGAGCTTGCCGGGATCGAACAGCACCTTGCTCGACATCGCCTCACGCAGCAGCGCCGACAGGAACAACTGCTGTCGCTTGATCCGGCCGTAGTCGCCGTTCCCCTCCGCCTCGACGTGGCGGGCGCGCACGTAGTCGAGCGCCTTCTTGCCGTCGAGGGTCTGGGTGCCGGCGGTCGGCAGGATCGTGCCGAGTTCGCCGTCGACCAGGGGCTGCGGGACGCACACCTCGACGCCGCCCACGCCGTTGACCATGCTCTCGAAACCGGCGAAGTCCATGCCGACGAAGTGACGGATCTTCACGCCCGACATCTTCTGGATGACCTTCACCAGGCACTTCGGTCCGCCGAGCGCGTAGGTGGCGTTGAGCTTGTCGCCATCGGCCGCCGGATACGTCTCGTCGGTGTACGTGCCGGTCTCGTTGTCCCAGCCCTGACACTCGGGGCGCTCCACGTCGAGGTCTCGCGGGAAGGACACCGCGACGACCCGGCTGCGGTCGGCCGGGATGTGCACCAGCATGACGGTGTCCGAACGGGCGCCCTCGGCGTCCTCGACGGTGCCCGCCCCGACCGCACCGGCCGCGCCGGCACGCGTGTCGGTGCCGACGATCAGATACGTCTCGTCGCCGGTCTGGCCGCCGGGGTCGACGATATCGGTGGAGTCGGTGTCGAGCGCGGCGATCTGCGCGAAGCGGCCCTCGGTCGTGCGCAGGTAGCCCCACACTCCGCCGGTCACGACCAGCGCCATCACCGCGACGAACGCGACCGCGGACCGCCCGATCGTCAGCAGCTTGCGGCGTTTGCGGTCCTTGCTCGCGGCCAGCCGCGTCCGGCTCGGGCTGCCGACGGCCTGCGGTGACGCGGTCACCGCCTCTTCCACCCAGTTCGGTGGGCCGGGTTCGGGCGCGTCGTCGTAGCCGTCGTCGTCGTAGTAATCGTCGGTGACGGCGGGAATGATCTCGGTCGCCGCGTCGGGACCGGTCGGGGGTGGGCCGGCCGCCTCGTACTCGGGCTTGTACCCGTACTCGGGCTCGTACCCCTGTTCGTATCCGTACCCGTATTCGGGCTCGTCGGAGCGTCCGCGCTGGTCGACGGCCGGCGGCACCGGCCGTCCCATCTTCTGCATCAGTTCGGCGACGGACAGGCGTTCGCTGGTGTCGACGGGTTCGGGCTCGGATTCGTGGCGGCCCCGTCGGGCCTGCTCCTCGCGGTAACGACGATCGGCTAGCGGGCGCTCCCAGGGCGCTCGGCCTTCCGGCGCGGCGTGACTGGGATTGTTCTCGTCACCCACCGATTCGCCCTGACCTCTCCGCCTCCAAATAAGTACCGTCGCTCGACGACGTCGCCATGATACTTACCGACGCCCCCGGCGGCATCAGTCTGCGCGCTGGAGAAGTGTTGTCGCACTTCACCCCGTGACGTGTCGCGGGTCACCGCGCGGTGTGCCACCGATGCGGATCGCATTCGAGCGCAGCGCGGTCCCAACCCGCGTTCTGGGCTGCGGCCTCGTAGGTGGACTGCAGGAACCGCAGCAGGGTCGCGTCGGGATCGGGGGCGGTTCGGACCGCCTCGTAGGGGAGCAGGAACTGCCGGAACTCGGCGCTGTAGAACGCTTGTTCGGGCTCGACGGGGTGGGTGGCGAAGCCGTCCGGCTCGGGATAGGCGTACGCGTAGAAGGCGCCCTCCTCGCCGCCTCCCGGCCAGAACCCGCAGCTCGAGAGCTCGTGCGAGTAGCCCTCGATCATCACCCAGTCGCCGCAGTTGGGGGCGCCGCCCGGATGTGCGGGCGCCGTCCGGCCCGAGAACCGGGTGCAGGCCAGGTCGAACGACCCCCAGAAGAAGTGGACCGGGCTCACCTTGCCGATGAAGCGGGACCGGAACTCGTGCAGGACGCGATCGGCCTGGATGAGCTGCTTCCAGAACAGGCTCGCGGCCGACGGGTCGTACGACGCGTGGACGGTGTCCTCGGCGAACGGGATCGCGGTGGCCACCTCGTTGGGCGTCGGCTGGATGTGCGTCTCGATGCCGAGTTCGTCGAGGGACCGCATCACCCGGGCGTGGAAGTCCGCGACCGTCATCGGCTCCAGCGGAAACTCGCGGTGGGCGCCGTTGCTGTCGCGAATCACCAGCTGATGGCCCGACAGGTCGAATTCGATGTCGAAGACGCGAGTGCGGTACGAGATCGCCGATGTCGTGAGCCCCCGTGCGCTCACGTAGAACGGCACCTGCCACCAGTGGTTGATCAGCGGCGCATGGGCCAGACGCACCTTCCCGACCACCTGCGTCCACATGTGCAGGGTGTCGCGCGTCGGTTCCCAATCGGCGACCCGAAGCGTGGGCCAGGTGTCCGAATGGGCTGGTGAAGAGGCCACGGCGTCTCCCTCCGGAAGAATCCTCGAGGAACTGCAGCTTCTTCGGAGTCTAGGCGCGGCCCGCGGTCGGTCCGGTGCTATCCGCCGGAATGCATGATGTCGGCCCCGGCCGGCACGAGAGTGTCCTCGGGATCGTCGAGCCAGCCGTCGGGCAGTGCGACGGTGCCGGGCGAGCCCTGGCGGCCGCGCGGGCCCTCGGCGTCCTTCGGGAACGGCACCGTCGGGTCGAGCTGGTCGAGGAAGCCCTGGAGCTCGGCGAGCGACGACACCCGGGCCATCCCGTTGCGCAGCTCCGAGCCGGCCGGGAATCCGCGCATGTACCACGCGATGTGCTTGCGCATCTCGCGCATGCCGCGGTCCTCGCCGTGGTGGTCGGCCAGCAGCCGGCCGTGCCGCATCATGATCGCGGCGACCTCACCGAGGTTCGGCGGAGTGGGCATCTCCTTGCCGTTGAGGGCGGCGCTGAGCTCGGCGAACAGCCACGGCCGGCCCAGGCAGCCGCGTCCGACGACGACGCCGTCGCAGCCTGTCGCGGCCATCATCTTGGCGGCGTCCTCGGCGGCGAAGATGTCGCCGTTGCCGAGTACCGGGATGTCGGTGACGTGTTCCTTGAGGCGGGCGATTTCGGTCCAGTCCGCGGTACCCGAGTAGCGCTGGGCGGCTGTGCGTCCGTGCAGCGCGACGGCCGCGGCGCCCTCGGCGGCGGCGATGCGGCCCGCGTCGAGGTGGGTGTGGTGGTCGGCGTCGATGCCGATGCGCATCTTGACCGTGACCGGGATGTTCGTGCCCTCGGTCGCCTTGACGGCGGCCGCGACGATCTGCCCGAACAGCCGGCGCTTGTACGGCAGCGCCGACCCGCCGCCCTTGCGGGTGACCTTCGGGACCGGGCAGCCGAAGTTCATGTCGATGTGGTCGGCGAGGTCCTCGTCGACGATCATCTTGGCCGCGGCGTACGTGACCTCCGGGTCCACCGTGTACAGCTGCAGCGACCGCGGCGTCTCGGTGGGGCCGAAGGTGGTCATGTGCATCGTCACCGGGTGGCGCTCGACGAGCGCGCGGGCCGTCACCATCTCGCACACGTACAGACCCGACGTGCTGCCGGCGCGCTCGAGTTCGAGTTCGCGGCACAGCGTGCGGAAGGCGACGTTCGTGATGCCCGCCATGGGGGCGAGAACGACGGGGCTGCCCAGCTCGAGCGAACCGATGCGCAGGGGTGACATGAAGACCTCGGGATAACTTCTTCGGGAGAAAAGACTGTGCCCGGTACCGAATCCGGTACCGGGCACAGGATAGCTGCAACGGGGCAGGTGGCGACCCGTCAGGAGGCCTTCTCGGCGCGCGCGGCGTCGCGGGCGAGCGCGCGGTCGCGCATCTCCTCGAACTTGGTGGCCTGCTTCTCGAGATCCTCGAGGAACGCGGCCAGCTCCTCGCGGATGTTCTCGCCGCGTGCGGTGAAGTCGGTGCGGTCGAACACGTTCCACTTGCGCAGCACCGGCTGCACGACCTCCTCCAAGTGCTGGCGCAGGTCGTAGATGCCGTGCTTGGCCATGAGCACGCCGTTGCGGCGGAAGTTCGGCATGCCGGCGCCGGGCATCTCGAAGTTCTTGATGATGTCGGTGACGGCCTTGAGCGTCTGGTCGGGTGCAATGTCCATCGCCGCCCCGCAGATGTTCCGGTAGAAGATCATGTGCAGGTTCTCGTCGGCGGCGATGCGCTGCAGCATCCGGTCGGCGATCGGGTCCTGGCAGGCCTTGCCGGTGTTGCGGTGCGAGACGCGGGTCGCGAGTTCCTGGAACGTCACGTACGACACGGAGTGCAGCAGTCCCACGCTGTCGCCGACCGGTGAGCTGTAGCCGTTCGTCATGTGGATCATGCGGGCGTTCTCGAGTTCGACCGGGTCGACCCCGCGGGTGACGACGAGGTAGTCGCGCATCACGATGCCGTGGCGGTTCTCCTCGGCCGTCCAGCGGCCCACCCAGGTGCCCCAGGCGCCGTCCCGTGAGAAGTTCTCGGCGATCTCCCGGTGGTACGACGGCAGGTTGTCCTCGGTGAGGAGGTTGGTGATCATCGCGGCCTTCGCGACGTCGTCGAGCTGGGACTGCTCGGGATCCCAGTCCTCGCCGCCCATCGCGGCGAAGTTACGGCCCTCGTCCCACGGAACGTAGTCGTGCGGATGCCAGTCCTTGGCCATGGAGAGATGCCGGTTCACGTTCTCTTCGGCAACAGGCTGCAGCTCCTGCAGCAGCTCGAGCTGAGTGAGATCCCTCGACATCTGTGTGTGCCTCCATGAAAGTCGGTGACGCTGAATGACGTTGATGTGCTCTTCGGGGCGTGCTGCAAACCTACGCTACCGTAGGTTTGAAGATCGAGGGCAGGCTTCGACTGGCGACGCCGCCTCAGGTCCCCCCCAGTCCCCGCTGTCCGCGGGCTCGGCAGTTGCGATGCGCACACCGCGCCGAGTGTGGCGCACGTTACACGTCGGTGACCTTCGGGGGAGCTGTTTCTCCAGGTTCGATCGCCTGTGAATCGGTTGTGAATTTCAGGAAGCGCTCCGCGGCGGGCGGCAGTGTCCGGCCGGTCGCCCAGACGAGGCCGATGTCGCGCCCGGCGCCGCGCAGTGGGACGAGGCTCACGCCGTCGGGCCAGCTGTGAGGCTCCTGCCACGGCATCACCGCAACGCCCAGCGACGCGGACACCAGGCCGCCGATCGTGGCCAGTTCGCTGGACTCGAAGACGACGTTCGGCACGAAGCCCGCCTCGGCGCACAGTTCGTCGAAGATGCGGCGCATCCCGTAGTCCTCGTGCATGACGATGAACGACTCGTTCGCCGCGGCCGCGAGATCGAGCGACGTCCCCTCGCCGAGCGGGTGTCCGGTCGGGACCGCCAGCGCGAGCCACTGGTGCGTGATCGGCTCCCACCGCACCAGTGCGGTGCGGGGGCGGGGGGAGACGAACGCGAGGTCGTCGCGGCCGTCGACGACCCGCTCGACGAGGGCCTGCGCGGCGTCCTGGTACAGCGTGAACGACACTCGCGGCCGCTGCTCCCGATAGGCGCGCAGGACCCGCGGAATCAGCCAGGTTCCGAACGAGTGCAGGAAGCTCAGCCGCACCGTCCCGCGGTCGGGGCTGTCGAAGGACGCGATCTCGTGCTGCGCGGCGGACAGTTCGGCTGATGCACGACGCGCGTGTTCGAGGAGCACGCGGCCACGGTCGTTGAGTTCGAGACGCCGGCCGTGCCGGTCGAACAGTTCCACGCCCAGATCGCGCTCGAGCCGGGCCAATCGCCGCGACAGCGTGGGCTGGGAGATGCGCAGCATGTCCGACGCGGCGGTGACCTGTTCTGTCTCGGCCAGCGCGATGAACCATCGCAGGCCGTCGATCAATTCCACGGTCCCAGCTTATGCACATCGTGCATCAATAGCTGTGTATAGATGCATTTCCTTTCTCTCGGGCGACTCGCAAAGATGGCTGACGGAGGCAGCAGCGGAGGCAATGGCATGAATCGCACAGTCGTCGATCGCGCGGGCGAGGGTCTCGACGAACGGACCACCCGGGGTTCGCGCGCGTACCGCGCCGTCACCGTGGCACTGTTCGCGGCCGGACTCACCACGTTCGTGTCGATGTACTCGGCGCAGGCCCTGCTGCCGGCGCTGACCGACGCATTCGGGGTGGCGCCGGCGGTCGCGGCGCTCGCCGTGTCGGTGACGACCGGGCTGGTGGCGATCGCCATCATCCCGGCGAGTGTGCTGTCCGAACGGTTCGGCCGCACCCGCGTGATGGTCACCTCCGCGGCGGTGTCGAGCATGCTCGGGGTCCTGCTGCCGCTGAGTCCGAACATCGGCGTGCTGCTGGTCGGGCGGGCGCTGCAGGGCATCGCGCTCGCCGGCATCCCGGCGGTCGCGATGGCGTACCTCGCCGAGGAGATCCATTCCCGCGACCTCGGCTCCGCGATGGGTCGCTACGTCGCGGGCACGACGATCGGGGGGCTGGTCGGCAGGCTCGTACCGTCGGCGGTCCTCGACGTCGCCTCGTGGCGCTGGGCGATGGAGGCCGCGTCTATTCTGGCGCTGGTGCTCGCGGTGGTGATGACCCGCACGCTGCCGCCGTCGCGGCACTTCCGACCGCAGCATGTGCACCCGCGCATCGTCGTCGCGAATCTCCTCGGCCACCTGCGGAACCCGGCCCTCGCCACACTGTTCGCGTTGGGCTTCCTGCTGATGGGCGGATTCGTCTCGGCCTACAACTTCCTCGGCTTCCGCCTCCTCGAGGCGCCGTTCTCCCTGCCCGAGGCGCTGGTGGGCCTGGTGTTCCTGATGTACCTCGCCGGCACCTACACCGCGGCGGCGGCGGGATCCGCCGCCGACCGCTTCGGCCGGGCCGTCGTGCTCCTCGGCGCGGTGGTGACGATGGTGCTCGGGTTGACGATCACGCTGGTTCACGTGCTGCCGCTCGTGCTGGTCGGCATGCTGCTCTTCACCGGGGGATTCTTCGCCGCCCACTCGGTCGCCAGCGGCTGGGTGGGCCGGCTCGCGACCGAGCACCGGGCCGAGGCGTCGTCGATGTACCTGTTCGCCTACTACCTCGGTTCGAGTGTCGCGGGCGCGTGTGCCGGTATCGCATACGCCTCGGGCGGGTGGCCGGCGACGGTCGCCTTCATCGGGGCGCTGCTGGGTGTTGCGCTCGTGTCGGCGTCATGGCTGTTCGGCAAGTCGCGCCGCCTGTGACGAGTGCCGCCGCAGCCTCGATGATCGGGGTGACACCTCGGGTTCGGTTGTCGGGGGGGCGCAGGCGCCCGGGTCATCGCACAATCCAAACATCGAAGTTCGTCATCGGCTCGCCGAAAGTCTTGCGGCTGCGGAAGACAGATGCACACAATCGCGCCATGGTCGCCAACATGAGTCGGTTGGAGCGGATCGTCGACGAACTGCCGGAAGCGCAGCGTGTCGACATCGAGGAGTGGGGCGGGCACCCCAGTTTTCGGGTGCGTGGCAAGAACTTCGTGTTCTCGGATGCCGACGCGACCAGTCTGTCCTTCAAACTCACCAAGGACGAGGCGGCGGCGGTCCTCGCGACCGAATCCGGCGCCGAACCGGTCGGCTACGGGCTCGGTCGGCACGGGTGGGTATCGGTGCCGGTGCCGCGCGCCGGGACCGACGACTGGTGGGCGCAACTGCGTGAGTGGATACGGACCTCGTACACCTTGATCGCGCCGAAAACCCTGGCGCGTGTTGTCCTTGCAGAGGACGGAGTGTCCACGACGGGAGGACGACCATGAGCAACGCATCCATGCCCGCAGCACACAGTGCGCCGGCGTCGCAGAAAGCGGGAATGCCGGTTTGGGTGAAGAAGGCGATCTGGGCCGCCGTGATTCTCGTGGCGCTCGTCGTCGGGTACTTCGTGCTCGCCGCGTTCCTGCCGCGGTGGTGGTCGCAACGCGTGGGGTCGCTGTCGTCCGGCAGCTTCTCGCTCGGCATCACGTGGGGTCTGCTCTACGGCATCGCGTGCACGACGATTCCGTTGCTGCTGTTCTATTTTGCGTGGCGGTCGCGTCGGCGCGAGCACGCGAAGGTCTGGGTGATCGGGAGTGTGATCCTCGGCCTCGTCATTGCGATCCCGAATCTGCTGACCCTCTCGGTGGTGCTCGGAACCAACAGCGCCGCCCATGCCGGGGAACGCACCATGGACGTCGACGCACCCGGTTTCCGCGGCGCCTCGCTGTGGGGCGCGATCATCGGTGTGCTGATCTTCGCCGCCGCGGTCTTCCTGCAGCGGCGGTACCGCAAGCGCGGCGAGGAACTGCACCGGCTCCGCAACGATCTTCACCAGCGGGAGCCTCAGTCGCCGGGGGAGTCGCCGGCCCCCGAGATGTGACGGGTCTTGTCACGGCGCCGGATGCCGGCGCACTCTTGGGCAAGGGCTGCATTTCCGAGGTGAACCGTGGACACCGACGTCACAGAGATCGCACCCGACATCTTCCGGCTCTCGACCTTCGTCGCCGAAGCCAACCTGCCGATGAACCAGTTTCTCGTGCTCGGTGAGGAGCCCCTGCTCTTCCACACCGGGATGCCGATGCTGTTCGAGTCCGCCTCCGCTGCGGCATCCCGCCTGATGCCGCTCGACCGGCTGCGCTGGGTCACGTTCGGGCACGTCGAGGCCGACGAGAGCGGAGCGATGAATCGTTGGCTCGCCGCCGCCCCCGCGGCCGAGGTCGCGCACGGGGCGATGGGATGCGTCGTCCAGATCGGGTTCCTGGCCGACCGGCCGCCGCGCCCGCTGCAGGACGGCGAGGTCATCGACATCGGGGGACGCCGGGTGCGGCACATCGACACCCCGCACATTCCGCACGGCTGGGACGCGGGGCTGATGTTCGAGGAAACGACGTCGACACTGCTGTGCGGCGACTTCTTCACGGCGTTCGGCAAACCGCCCGCCGAGACCGATAACGACATCGTCGAACCGGCATTGGACGCGGAGGATCGCGGTCATGCGACCGCCCTCACCCCGGCGCTCGGCGCGACGCTGCGCTCGCTGGCGGACCTGGAACCGAGCGTTCTGGGGCTGATGCACGGGCCGGCGTTCCGTGGTGACTGCCCCGCGGCGCTGCGGGAGCTCGCGGCCGAGTACGACCGGCGCCTGGACGCCGAGCTCGAGCGGTGGCGGCCCTGAGTCGAGATCGTCGGAGAGCGAGGGGACCTTCGTCCTCCGTTCGGAGGCCCTTGCTCCTGACATCGCGTCGAACCCTTTCGCGCGCAGACGCATTGTGGTGATCTGTTGGTGCCTCCTTGCGCGGGGGTGGGCCGTCGGTTCCGGGTGCTGTCGACGGTTCCGCTGGACGCCCCGTCAGTCTGGAGGCGGGGCGTCCACCAAGTTCGTCCGACCGTTCGTCGGGCCCTTCGGGGGAGGGCGGCTGTCGGCGCACCGGTATCACACCCCACCCCTCGCCGGTGCGCCGACGGCCGGACACTCCGGCGAATCCCGGTCCGCGACGGGCGTTGTCGGGGGCGAGGTTTCCACGATCGTCTCGATCCCATTAGACTGCTGGCCGCACGCCCCTATAGCTCAGTTGGTAGAGCTACGGACTTTTAATCCGCAGGTCGTAGGTTCGAGCCCTACTGGGGGCACCGTGCACACCCCCGTCAGGTCCATCCTGGCGGGGGTTTCGCGTTTCCCGAACGTCGAGGTTCGCTTGTCGCCGCGTACCGCTACTCTCCAGCCGACTCCGATCGCCGGGGTCGGACTCGCGGATGAATGGAGCGATGATGGGCGTCCAGGGATGCAACGAGGGCGGAACTCTCAACGGTGGGGGACGGGCGGCCATTCCTGCACCTCTGCTTCGGGATTACCGTCACATCGGGGGAATCGAATCGATCGAGGTCGACGGCACTCGGTACTTCTTCGGGTACGACTACAGCGAAGACCTGGTCCTTTCCCCACTCATCGACGACAACGAACTCATGGCGGCCTTCGCGGAGATCCACATGGAGCAGCGGGACGGCCTTCACGATCGTGCGTACTGGCGGGACCTCGTCGACGTATCACTCGAAGAGTCGGGTTTGGCGGAGCCGGAATCGTGCTCCTTCGAGTCGGAGCAGCTGCGCTCGATCATCGCCTCGCTGAAGAACGTTGCAGAAACCGGGGTGCCGGTGCCTGACTTCGCCTACCCGTACCACCTCAGGTTCCTGCTGGCGTCCGCCGGGCGCTGGGAAGAGCAGTTCACCGCAGCGGACGAGGGCATCAGGGTTATCCGGGGCGCCGAAGGGCCGGCCGGCGAGGCCACGCTCGAGCAGATCGCTCAGGACGTGCTCCGTGAGACCCGGAATGCGTTGAATGTTGCCGGGGGTAACTGGGCGGAGGTCTTCAGCGCCCTGGCCCACTGACACCGCGGGTGTCGCCCGACGTGATGACGAGGTAGCGGGCGTGCCTGAAGTGCGAAACCCTAGTCGTGTACCGACGGTGATCGTCCGATCGAGTTTTACCCGAAATGGAGCAATTCGGCGAATATATCTACAATGGAGGAAATGTCCGACCTGGGCGGATTGGCGGAATAGCGGCAGCGCGGTGTTTATGCATTCGTTATAAAAGTCGGTGATGTGGGGACTGTGTCGGTGTTAGCGTGGCGCAGTCAACATCCATCGAATCTATTTCGGGAGGCTCGAATGTTTAGTCACGACATGAACCTGATCCTCAATCTCCTCAACTTCGCGCACAACAATTTCAGCTCCGAGCTGGACTTCAAGTCCGTGACGGTCGGCAGCCACGAATTCCTCACCTCGGTGGGCAGCTCCAAGTAGGGCGCCCTCCGGTCGTCGAGTTATCCGGCATCTCTGAACTGCGGTGATTCGAGCGACACTCCGCCCTGGCAGCGGACCGACGATCCGTGTGGACCTACTCGATTGGGTCCACACGGATCGTTTTTGCGCGGTATGCATGTCGAATGATGTCCACTCATTCGGTGGTGTGGAATTACATGCTCGAAATTCCATTCGGCAATACGGATCTGGCGGGTGCGGAATGGGGACGCGCGCTCGGGTCGAGGTCCACCTTCCGGTTCGGCAGTCCCGATCGGCGTACCGCCCTGGCCTGCATGTGTGGCAGTGAACTAACGGTCGTATGGCGCGTGTTTCGAAGAGTTTACCTAGGCGATATATGTTGATAGTAAAGAGTGATGCGACGCTTCCGCGACTGATGTCGGGCAATTGACCTGGGCCGTCGCATTCACATTCGCTCGGTCGTTTGTTTCCGACCCGTCCTCGGGGCGGCTCATCGGTGCGCCTCCGAACGCGCGCTCCGGCGTTCCGTCCCGCCCCCGGCATCGAACGTCGTCACCGCCGACATCGGGGGCAGGACGGTCCGGCCCTCTCCTACGAGCCGAAGGGCAAGTTCGCCGAGCCGGACGGCAGGCTCGTCGGACGACGCCACGGTCCGCGGATCGCGAGGGTCAGTCCGGGGGACTGGATGTTCACGTAGAGCGTCTTCCCGTCGGTGCTGAACGCGGGACCGCAGAACTCGCTGTCGTTCATCTCGTTCCGCGCGATCGGGAACGGCTCGCCGTTGTCCGTCACCCCGATCAGGTGGTTGATCCCCTCGCCGTCCTCGGCGAGGATCACGCCGCCGTGCGGCGACACGGTGATGTTGTCGGGGCCGTCGTAGTTGCCGGTGTCGACGGACGGATCCGGGTTGACGCCGAAGAGGGTCTTCAGCTCGATGGTCTGCGCGACCGGGTCGTGGAACCACACCTGTCCGTCGTGTTCGGCCACGCTGCCGTCGCTGGTCCGGGCGTAACTGGCGACGAAGTAGACGCCGCCGTCGCCCCACCACTGCCCTTCGAGCTTGCGACTGCGGGTCACCTGGTCGTTCGTGAACTGCTTGCGCACCGACGTGGTCTGCGCGTCGCGGTCGGGGACGTCGACCCAGCGCACGGTGTAGCGGACGCCCGGCTCGGTTGCCTGCGACAGATCCGGCACGTGCACGTCACCGGCGAAACACGTCATCGCCTGCAGGACGCCGGCCGTGTCGCCGCCCGCCGACTGGGCGAGGGCGTGCAGCGCGCCGGGGCCGCCCTGGAAGCCCGTCGGCGGGGTCCACCGGTAGTACAAGCCGTTCGGGCCGGACGCGTCCTCGGTGAGGTAGATCGCGTTCGACGCCGGGTCGACGGCGACCGCCTCGTGCGCGTACCGACCAAGGAACTTCAGCGGGACCGGGCTCTTGCCGACGTTCGCCGCCGGCCCGGCCGGATCGACCTCGAAGACGTATCCGTGGTCCAGGGTGAAGCCCTTCGACCCGGCGCGGGCCTCGGTCTCCTCGCAGGTGAGCCAGGTGCGCCACGGGGTGGTGCCGCCGGCGCAGTTGTTCACCGTGCCGGCGACACTCACGTACTGGCCCTGACGCGAGCCGTTCGGCGCGATCGTGGTCGTGGTGGTGCCGCCGCGCGCTCCCGGGTCGTAGGTGAGCCCGTCGACGACCGGGACGCCGAAGGGTTCGTCGCTGCCGATCTCGTGGTTGGTCACGATGACCGTCGTGCCGTTGCCGTTCGCGAACACGCCGTTCGCGTCGGGGTCGCCCGGGGCAGGGGAGCCGTCGTCGAGCTTCGACTCTCCCGAACGGGACAGGATCGTGTAGGAGAAGCCGGCGGGCAGCGAGAGGATCCCGTTGGGGTCGGGAACGAGCGGTCCGTAGCCGATGGCCCTGCCGGGCGCTGCGGACGCGAGCGCGGGCCGGAACGGGGTGCCGACACTGCCCGCGAGCGTCACCCCGAGCCCGGCGAGGGCGGTGCGTCCGAGGAACGTGCGGCGATCGAGCGGTGAGCTTGTCACTGTGGATACCTCCGTTGGTGGGCAGGACGCGAGGAGGGTAGGCGCGCAACCACAACGACAGAGCGCCTTCGAATGTCCTGCCGGTGAATCGGTTCGGAACTTCTGCGGTTCCGCGCCGAGTCGGTCGACGGTTAGGCAGACGCTTCCCGCCGCGATGACGGATGTAGGCCATGATCGAGGGCGTGAGTGAGACCGCGCAGCAGGAGGGCGACCGCGTCGATCGGCAGGACCGGGACGCGCAGGTGCGCTGTGCGCACCGCAGCCGGCTCTATCGGGGCGGTGTCCTCGCCGCGTCCGATCTTCCGCTCGTCGAACTGTCGCGGCATCGCGGCGAGCCCGACGCGCTGATCTGGGTGGACCTGCTGGCGCCGACGTCGGCCGATCTGCAGGCGCTCGCACCGCTCGTCGGCGGGGAGGTGGAACTGCATCCGTTGGCGATCGAGAACGCCGCCGCGGGGAGCCAGCGGCCGCGCCTGGTGCGCTATCGCGACCACAACTTGCTGCATGCCCGTGCCGTCCACGTCGATGCCCGGACCGGAACGCTCGTGCCGACACGGGTGGCCGCGTTCATCCTCGACCGGGTGCTGATCACGATCCGCTCGGACGACGGTTTCCCGCTCGAGCCGCTCCTCGCGGAGTGGGACGACATCGGTGCCCTCTCCGAGCGCGGTGTCGGGTTCCTCGTCCACTCGCTGCTGGACCAACTGGTGGACGGGTACTTCGAGGTACTCGACGACCTCGACGAGCGGATCCAGTCGCTCGAGGACGAACTACTCGAGGGGACGGGGCCGACGCGGACCATTCAGCTGCAGAGCTTCGCGCTGCGCAAGGACGTGGTGCAGTTGTCGCGGGTGGTGTTGCCGATGAACGAGGCGCTCAGCGCCCTGCTGCGGCCGGGTGTGCACGGCGCGTACGCCGAGATCGTCCCGTACTACCAGGACGTCTACGACCACGCGTTGCGGGCGACCGAGCGGATCGACGGGTTGCGGGACACGATCGAGTCGATTCTGTCGACGAGTCTGGCCATGCAGGGCAATTCCCTGAACGAGATCATGAAGAAGCTCACCGCGTGGGCTGCGATCATCGCCATCCCGACCGGGGTGACGGGGTACTTCGGGCAGAACATTCCGTTTCCCGGGTACGCGGAGCCGTGGGGTTTCTGGCTCAGCGCGGTGATGCTCGTGGGGCTCGCGTCGGGGCTGTGGGTCAGCTTCAAACGTCGCGGCTGGCTCTGACGAGCACCCGAAATCGGGAGGCCCCGTTAGCCGAGGATGCTCACTCGAAGTGCTGAGGCTCGGGTGCGCACCCCCTGCAGCACACCCGAGCCGCGTAAATATACCACTTGGTGTGTTTTAGTTCGCGCGGTGTCGAAAGTCGAGGTCAGCGCTTTGGTGTTTCGGGGAGTACGACAAGGGGACTAGTCTGGTTTTCGGGCGGGTGGCAGCTGGCCGAGTGATCGGCGAGTGTTACGGCTTTCGGAGGCGACTAGCGCAATGGCACGTCAACAGGAACGTGCGCGTCGGACCCGCGCTGCGATCGTGGAAGCGGCTGCAGTCGAGTTCGGTAAGCGCGGATACGCGGCAGCGTCCGTCAACGCGATCCTCGAGGGGTCGCACGCGACCAAGGGCGCGATGTACTTCCACTTCGAATCGAAGGAGGAACTCGGGCGCGCGGTGCTCGCCGCGGCGCTCGAGAAGTTCAAAGAGGTGACGGAACGGTGGATGTCCCGCACCGACCTCGACCCGTTCGAGATTCTGCACGGGCTCATCGACGACGTCGCCAGGATGTTCCTGTCCGACGCGATCGTCCAGGCCGAGTTCCGTCTGATCATCGAGCCGGAGTTCTACGCGGATGTCCAGAACGGCGGAGCGCGTGTGTGGGGCAGTTCCGCACGTGAGCTGATCCAGCGGGCGGGCCGTGAGGGCTTGGTGCGCGACGGCGTCGACACCGAGAAGTTCACCCGGGTGCTGGCCGCCAGTCTCGCCGGCCAGCGCTACATGTCTGATCTGACGGCGCAGCAGGTCGATCTGCGGGCCCGGTTCGAGGAGTCGCTCGAGGTGGTACTCGCGGGGATGGCCTCGGACGAGTGGCTGGCGAAGTGGCGGCGCGAGGGGTGGCCGGCGCCGCCTGCGGCCACCGAGCCCGAGTGATTCCGCCTTTATGTGCTCTGATCAGGCGATTTGTGGTTTGTGAAATCGGTGCCCTAAGCTATCCAAGCTCCCAACGGAACGCCGTTGAGGGTACTGGCCGGAGCAATTCGGCGGGCCCCCTTCGTCTAGCGGCCTAGGACGCCGCCCTTTCAAGGCGGTAGCGCGGGTTCGAATCCCGTAGGGGGTACGCTTCACTCGTTGAAGTAGCAGTACAGTTTAATAGCAGTAACAGCAAGGCCCTGTGGCGCAGTTGGTTAGCGCGCCGCCCTGTCACGGCGGAGGTCGCGGGTTCGAGTCCCGTCAGGGTCGCTTTGCTTCGCCGGAAACGGTGAAGCGCGATAGGCATTCGGTTCGGGTGCCGTCCGGCCAGGTAGCTCAGTTGGTACGAGCGTCCGCCTGAAAAGCGGAAGGTCGCCGGTTCGATCCCGGCCCTGGCCACCACATGAAGCCGATTCGGCTTCGGTGAAAGCAGTACAAGCTCCACATGTAGTAACAGCAAGGCCCTGTGGCGCAGTTGGTTAGCGCGCCGCCCTGTCACGGCGGAGGTCGCGGGTTCGAGTCCCGTCAGGGTCGCTCTCTCGAGTCGGAAACGTCTCGATGCGACAGGCATTCGGTTCGGGTGCCTTCCGGCCAGGTAGCTCAGTTGGTACGAGCGTCCGCCTGAAAAGCGGAAGGTCGCCGGTTCGATCCCGGCCCTGGCCACCACGGCCCCGATGCCATTTTCCTTCTTCTCGCGCTCTCATCGGCGGCGCCTCCGGCAGGTCCGGCGGGCTCCGGTTCCGTCGCGTCAGTTCTCGGCAAGCCGCTCCGACATCATCCGGGTGGCGCCCGCGAGCAGCGGGATCACCCTGCGCAACTGATCGGTGGGCACCCGGCCGCGCAGCGAGACGCAGCTCAGCTGAATCTGATCGCCCTCCCCGGAACGAACGGCCGCGGCCGCCGACGAGACGCCTCGCGCGTCGGTCTCCCACGTTCGGCCGCTCCGGGTGCGGACCTGCGCAAGCTTCCCGTGGAGATCCGTCATCGACTCGGTGGAAAGTACGTCGCGAAACAGTAGATCGACGTGCTCCGGCGGGACCAACGCGAGCATCGCCCGGCCCTCCGTCGTCAGATCCGCCCGGCTGCGTCCGCCCACCCGCGTCGCGATGGTGTCGGCACACCGCCCGCCGATCTTGTCCAGCCACACGATCTCGCGGCCGTCAAGGACTGCGAGGTGCGCGATGAGGCGGGTGCGGAGATGGAGTTGGTGCAGGTGAGGGGCGGCGACCGCCCGCAGTTCGTCTCGCTCGGTGCTGCGGCCGAGGGCGATCGCACGCCATCCGAGCCGGTACCCGAACCTGTTGTGGCGAAGCCAGTTCAGCTGGGTCAGCTGGTCGAGAATGCGGTGGGTCGTGGACCGCGGGATCCGGGTCAGCTGCACGAGGTCTTCCGCAGTGAGCTGGGTGCCGGCACCGTCGAACTGGTCGAGGATCAGGGTTATCCGCTCGGCCATGGTCGGCGGCACGGCCGCGGCCGCGACGTCCAGGTCGTTGTCGATGACGGTCACCGGCCCTCCAATCCCCGGCGGAGTCGCTGCCGGTCCACTTCGGTTATACCCACCGCACAGCTGCCGCAACAACCCCACGGGGGCGCATCCGAGTGCCGGGTCGACTTACTCACTGGTACGAAGTGGATTCGAAACATGCTTCGAGAAGGTGCCTTTCATCAGGAATGAGAATGATGTTTCCATTCTCTCATCGGCGGTGAACCGCTGCCTCGAAACGGCGGACCCCGGGTATCGTGGTCGCGGTGCGAGCCGGTTGCGACACCCCGAAGGCGATCACGGACATGACCGCGAGTCAGCGGGAACGCCGTGCGGCGCTCACCGACGCGGTGATCGCGATGCTGCACGAGATGGAGCCCGACCGGATCCAGATGCGCGAGGTCTCGGAGCGGTCCCGGGTCGCGCTCGGCACCCTGTATCGGTACTTCCCGACCAAGTCGCACCTGCTCGCTGCGTCGATGGTGGCGTGGAACGATCGGTTGTCGCGGAAGCTCGAGGCGGAGCGGTGCCGCGCCCGGGAGACCGGCGTGGTGGATGGCAGAAGCGTCCGCGACCGCGTGCAGGCGCTGTACCGGCGGCAGCTGAGGGCGTTCCAGCGTGGCCCCAACTTCGCGCGTCTCGATCTCGAACTCACCGCGTCGTCGGACCCCTACGTTCGCGCATCGCTGCAACAGCGTGCCGCGGCCAACCAGGCCGCGGCGCTCGCTCTGATGGACGGCGTGCCGGACGACGTTGCGCGGGTCGCGTTGCTCGCGATCGACGGAACGATGCTCGCGGCGCTTGCGCACTGGACCTCCGGGCGCCTCAGCTATGCAGGGGCGGTGCGCAACGTCGACGACGTCGTCGGGTTGGTGCTCGCCGACTTTGCGTGACGGGAGTGCGGGGGAGGGGCCTGGAAGCCGAGCCGGCGTTGGTCGGCCGGGCGGAGTCTGCTCGGGGGCCGCAGTGCTTCCGAAACTGCCCGACCGGGGCTGACGACTAGAACAGATTCTATCTGTGGTCGGAGGGTGATCGCGGGCGTCGTGGGTGCATCCGCGGCGTGCTGGGTGTTCGGTGGATGAGCGATGCGGGATTGCACCTTTCGGTCACCGGGCGGAGAGGTCTCCCGTTGTGGGCTCCCCGCGGAGGAGGCTCGAGCATCGACAAAATCTGCACCCTGTTCTAATCTCTGCTCGATCGGGATCCGTATGGATCGGGTGGGTGCGGAATCGGCCGTGAGAATTGCTCCTGGCTGGGATAGGGGCGTTCGATGGGCGACCGACGAGTGACGGACGTGCTCGACGACGTCGCGAGCCTGCTGCCGGACGTGCGGAGTCGGGCACGCGACGTCGAGGACGCCCGGCAGGTATCGGTCGGGACCATGCAGGCGCTCATGGAGGCCGGTCACTTCCGGTTGCTGCAGCCCCGGCGCTTCGGGGGATTCGAGGCGGACCCCGCCGACTTCTACAGGTCGGTGCGTCTGCTCGCGAGCGCCTGCGGGTCCACCGGCTGGGTCTCGTCGGTGGTGGGTGTGCACCCGTGGCATCTGGCGCTGTTCGACGTCCGCGCCCAGCAGGAGGTGTGGGGCGACGACCCGGACACGTTGATCTCGTCGGCGTACGCTCCGATGGGCCGCGCCCTCCCGTCGGACGGTGGTTACTTCTTCTCCGGCCGGTGGAGTTATTCGTCGGGATGCGCGCATGCCGACTGGGTCTTCGTCGGTGGTTTCGTCGTCGACGACGCGGGCGATCCGATCGACTTCCGGACGTTCCTGGTGCCGGCCCGGGACTACCGTGTCGAGGACGTGTGGGACACAGTCGGCCTCCGCGGCACGGGCAGCAACGACATCGTGGTCGAGGACGCGTTCGTACCGGAGCACCGGACGCTGAGCTTCGCCGCGACGGTGCAGTGCCGGGGCCCGGGGCAGGACGTGAATACGGCTCCGCTGTATCGGCTCCCGTTCTCGGCGGTGTTCTCGACGGCCATCTCCGCACCCCTGGTCGGGATGGCGGACGGTGCCTACGCCGCGTTCACCGCACACCAGGCCGAGCGGGCGGAGACGGTGAGCGCGTTACGGGTGCCGGACGATCCGTTCATGCACGTCGCGATGGCCGAGTCCGCCCGTGACATCGAACTGGCGTGGACGCAGCTGAACAGGAACCTCGCCGAGATGCTCGAGTCGGCGTCGGCGGATCGGCGCATACCGGTGTCGCTGCGGGTCAAGACCCGCCGTGACCAGGTGAGTGCCTCGGGAATGGCGGTCGCGGCGATCGACCGGCTCTTCGATCACGGCGGTGGCGGCGTCCTTCGGAGTCGCAATCCGATCCAGCGCTTCTGGCGCGACGCGCACGCCGGCCGTGCGCATGTCATCAACGACCCGCACCAGACCCTCGCCCTGTTCGGGCGTAGCGAACTGGGCCACGACATCAGGGACGCCTGGGTGTAGCGTGCCCACCCCGAAATCCGATCGAGGAGGAGACCGACACATGAACTCGCGCAACGGGTCCGAAAACTGGGATGGTGAAGCCGACGTCGTGGTCGTCGGATTCGGTGCGGCCGGCGCAAGCGCCGCCATCGAGGCCGCGGACCACGGCGCGCAGGTGCTGGTGGTCGAACGGTTCGACGGCGGCGGAGCCACGGCGATCAGCGGCGGCATCTACTACGCGGGTGGCGGGACGACGCAGCAGAAGGAGGCCGGCGTCGACTACGACACCCCGTCGGCGATGTTCGACTACCTGAAGCTCGAGACGTCGGGCGTGGTGTCGGACGACCTGCTCGAGGACTTCTGCGATCGCAGTGTCGAGAACCTGCAGTGGCTCGAGGCGCTCGGGGTGCCGTTCGAGGGCAGCATGGCGCCGCGCAAGACGTCGTACCCGACGAACGACTACTACCTGTACTACTCCGGCAACGAACTGGCCCCGCCGTACAAGGACGCGGCGAAGCCGGCCCCGCGCGGGCATCGCACCAAGGGGCGCGGAACCTCTGGCAAGGTGTTCTTCGCGGCCCTCGAAAAGGCCGCCCGCAAGCGTCGGATCGACGTGCGTCGGCAGACGATCGTGACGTCGCTGATCACCGACGACTCCGGCACCGTGATCGGCGTCGAGTGCCGGGAGGTGGATCCGCGGGCGAAGGCGCTGCGGCTCCTGCATCGGGTGCTCGGGTCGTCGAACCGCAAGTGGAACCTCTACTACCGGCCGATCGGCCGGCTCATGGACGCGCCGATCCGCCGGATCGAGAACGGGCACTCGGTGGTGCGGCGGTACCGGGCCCGCAAGGGTGTGATCCTCGCGGCGGGTGGGTTCGTCTTCGACCGGGAGATGCTGAAGCAGCATGCCCCGCGCTACCTGAACGGCACCGGACTCGGCACGATCGGCGACGACGGCAGCGGCATCCGTCTGGGGCAGTCGGTGGGTGGCGCGACCGATCGGATGGAGCGGGTGTCGGCGTGGCGGTTCTTCAACCCGCCGATCGCGATGACCGAGGGGGTGCTCGTCAACAAGGAGGGCGAGCGCATCTGCAACGAGACGTTGTACGGCGCCAAGATCGGTGAACACATCGCCGAGCAGACGGACGTGTCGGCGTATCTCGTCGTCGACTCCCGGGTGCTCGCCGACGCCAAGCGCCAGGTTCCCGAGCAGACGCTGTGGTTCCAGCGCCTGCAGACCACCTATCTGTTCAGCGTCGGCCACAAGAAGGGCGCGACCGCCGAGGAACTCGCGCGGCGCACCGGCATCGATCCGGCGGGCCTCGCCCGCACGCTCGAGCAGTACAACGAGGACCGACGGGCCGGCCGTCCCGACGCGATGGGCAAGGATTCCGCGCATGTGACCCCGTTGGTCGACGGACCGTTCTACGCGATCGACTGCTCGATCCGCATCCAGGCCGGTTTCCCGTGCCCGGTGCTCACCCTCGGCGGGCTGACGGTCGACGAGTGGACGGGCGCGGTGACCGGCGAAGACGGCACCCCGATCCCCGGTCTCTACGCGGCCGGCCGCAACGCGGTGGGCGTCTGTTCGGAGTCGTACGTCAGCGGCCTGTCGATCGCGGACTGCGTGTACTCGGGCCGTCGGGCCGGGGCCGTCGTCTCACGGGATCCGGGAGTCGCGTAGCCTCCGGACATGTGTCTGGCAACTACGAATCGACTCGCCGCCGTCTGACGAGCAAGCAGGCGGAGACGGTGTCGCGGCTGACCCGCTGCGCCGTCGAGGTCCTCCGTGAGAAGGGGTTCGCCGGGCTGACCGTCCGTTTGGTGGCGGCGCAGGCCGGGGTCGCGCCGGCGACCGCGTACACCTACTTCTCGTCGAAGGAGCACCTCGTCGCCGAGGTGTTCTGGCGTCGGCTGTCGGTGATGCCGCACGACGAGGACTCGACGGACGATCGCACCACCCGGGTGGTCGGCGTGCTGCGCAGCGTCGCCCTCCTGGTGTCCGACGAGCCCGAACTGGCGGGCGCGGTCACGACGGCCCTGCTGGGCCGCGATCCCGACGTCGAGCATCTGCGTGCGCGGATCGGTCTCGAGATCCGGCGACGCCTCATCGCGGCGCTCGGCTCCGATTCGCCCGACCAGGACCTGCTCGAGGCCCTCGAGATGCTGTATGCGGGTGCGCTGCTGCGCGCCGGAATGGGCTACGACTCGTACACCCACATCGCGGACCGGCTCGAGCGTTCGGCGCGGATGATCCTGCCGTGACCTCGAGCCGGCATCGGCTCAGACGGTGTATCCGCCGTCGACGTTGAGCTTCTGGCCGGTGACGAAGCCGGCCTTGTCGCTGGCGAGGAAGCACACGGCCTCTGCGATGTCGGCCGCGGTGCCGAACTTCTGCAACGGAATTCGGCTCATCGTGACGTCGAGCGCGCGCTGGTCGAGGTTCTGTGAGCTGATCAGCCGCTCGGCCATCCCGTCGGTGAGCATGCCCGGGCCGACCGCGTTGAAGCGGACGCCGTATCGCCCCTCCTCGGCGGCGAACCCGCGGACGAGCGCCTCCACCGCTCCCTTCGTCCCCGCGGACAGACCGTCGCGCACCGGGTACCGGTCGGTGGCCGCCGTGGTGACCGCGACGACGGATCCCTTCGCTGCGCGCAGTGCGGGAAGGCATGCCTGCGCGACGGTGAAGAACGCGGTGGCCTCGTCGTTCAGATGCTGTGCATACGTGGACGGTTCGACGCGCGACAGGTGCACCATCGGGATGTGCGGGCCGGCCGCGTGCACGAGGACCGACAGGTCACCGAAGTCGCGGGTGGTCGTCTCGACCAGCCCGGCGAGCCCCTCGGCGTCGCACAGGTCGACGGAGTGGGCGGCCCCGCGCCCGCCGAGCTCCTCGACGTCGGTGACCAGCTTCGCGGCGGCCTCCGAGTTGGAACGGTAGGTGAGGACCACATTGTGGCCCTGTGCGGCGAGCTGGCGGACGACGGCGGCGCCGATGCCCCCGGTCCCGCCCGTGACGAGGGCGGTGGTGCGGGCCGTGTTCGAGGATGTGGTGCTCACTGCATGCTCCCTGGGTCGGTCGTTCCGTGCGGAGGTTCGTGGGCAACCTAGCACTTGCTTGGTTGGCTTTGTCGGGGTTCGACCCACGGAGCGGGAAGAACGGACCGATCAGGCCGCGAGCGCACGACGGCTCTCGAACCGGCGCCGCACGCCGGTGAGCGGGTCGTCGAATTCGATGCTGCGCGCGAGGAGTTGCAGCGGCGTCGAGTAGTCGTCGGGGGCCACGTCGTGGAACGTCGGATAGAAGTTGTCGCCCAGGATCGGGATCCCGAGCGAGCTCATGTGCAGACGCAGTTGGTGCGTCTTGCCGGTGCGCGGCAGGAGTCGGTACCGCCCGATACCGTCGCGCACGTCGAGGAGTTCGATCCGGCTCTCCGCGTTCGGGGTGCCCGGAACCTCGATGGCCTGTAAGACGCCGCGCTCCTTGATGATTCGGCTCCGGACGGTACGGGGGAGGGCGAGTGTCGGGTCGTGGGGTGCGAGTGCCTCGTACTCCTTGGTCACCCGGCGCTCGTCGAACAGGGATTGGTACGCGCGGCGTGCCTCCCGCCGGACGGTGAACAGGAGGACGCCGGCGGTGATCCGGTCCAGCCGGTGCGCGGGGGTCAGTTCGGGCAGATCCAGGTCGCGTCGCAGCCGCACCAGTGCCGACTCGACGACGTAGGCCCCGCGCGGCGTGCTGGCGAGGAAGTGCGGCTTGTCCACCACGAGGAGGTCCTCGTCGCGGTGGAGGATGTCGATCTCGAACGGCACCCGCTGTTCGATCGGCGGGTCGCGATAGAGGTACACAAAGCCGTGGGGCCGGTACGGCGTGGCCGCGGTGATCGGGGTGCCGTGCTCGTCGACCACCTCGCGCGCGGCGACTTTCTCGCGGAGCCGGGGGTGGTCGGACGGAAACCGCTCGAGCAGGTACTCGAGGGCGGTCGCCCACGTGCCCGGGTGGGGAAGTCGGAGTCGCGTCGGGTTGAGACCGTCGCGGACGGGCAGCGGAGCAGCGGGCACGTTCCGACGGTACCCGGCGTGTTCCGCGCACGCGTGCGCCGTGAGGCGTTGACGTGCGAACATCCTTACCTTACCCTTCGGTAAGTTACAGCGTCCGCCGCCCTTCGAGGGGTGGGTGGTGGACGCTGTCTTGGTTCCGGGCAAATCGCCCAGGCTGCGTCAAGTTTCTGCGACCGGGCGTGTCGCCCCGGCCGTCCTTCCCGATCGGTGTCCGGCGCTCGTTCGGTGCGCGGGTGGGACCTCTTGTCGACATCGAATCGATTACCGGCCGCCGTCGTTGCTGGTCCCGTCGTCGCGCGACCGACTTCGGCGAACTAGCACGAAAAATGCGTTTCCAGTGAAACTCTCAGAGAACGCTCATAATTGTCGATTTCGAGATATTCGACACACCATTCTCTTGTTAACGGTCCGCCAGGGTTCCGGGATGACATCGATGATCGATTTGACCGCAGAGTCGACCCGAATTCGATGACGGAATTCGTCTGCCGTGGTGCGGTGGCTCGTGTGAAGAAAGAAGTTTCGATGTATTTCTCTGGAGGGCGACAGGGGGTTCGAGCGAACCCGGTGGCGATGGTCCTGGTGGCGGTGATCTCGGCGATGATCGCGTTGCTGGCCGCGCCGGTCGCGTCCGCCGAGGCGGGGACCCCGCGTGCGGTCCCGCGGGGCGGCTACGAGGAACTGTGGGTGCCGTCGTCGATGGGGAACATCAAAGTTCAGGTTCAATGGGCCGCGCGGGGCGGCAGCGCGTCGCTCTACCTGCTCGACGGATTGCGCGCTCGCAACGACTACAACGCGTGGAGTTTCGAGACGAATGCGATGGAGCAGTTCGCTCTCGACAATGTCACCCTGGTGATGCCGGTCGGTGGTGAAGCGAGTTTCTATTCGGACTGGTACAACCCCAGTAACTTCAATGCGCAGCCCATCACCTACAAGTGGGAGACTTTCCTGACCCGGGAACTCCCGGATTTCCTGGCCAATTACGGTGTGGACCGAACGAATACCGGAGTGGTGGGATTGTCGATGGGCGGAACGGCGGCCATGACGCTCGCCGCCTATCATCGGGACCAATTCCGATTCGCGGGATCTCTGTCCGGATACCTCAACACGACGGCTCCCGGAATGCGCGAGGCGATCCGCCTCGCCATGTACGACGCGGGACGCTACAACGCGGATTCGATGTGGGGCTTCCCGTGGGATCCGGCCTGGTTGCGCAACGATCCGTTCGTGTCGGCTCCGCAACTGCGCGGCCTGTCGCTGTACGTCTCGGCCGGCAACGGAATACCCGGTGTGTACGACCGGCCGTCGGATCCGGTCGGGTACTGGAATACCGCTATGGGCATGGGGCTCGAGTTCGTGTCGATGGTGACCACGCGAGCGTTCCAGGTGCGACTGAACACCCTCGGTGTGCCGGCGAATTTCCAGTTCCACAACACCGGGACGCATTCGTGGCCGTACTGGTCGGCGGAACTGTGGCAGGCGCGACCGCAGATCCTGAACGCGCTCAACGCGTGGTGAAAAGCGATCTCGGGAGTCGCCCCGCCTTCCGTACGCTGTGACCATGACCACATGGACGGCGGGGGACATCGTCGATCAGCACGGCCGGACGTACATCGTGACCGGCGCGAACAGTGGCCTGGGGGCGGAAGCCGCCAAGGCGCTGACCAACGCGGGCGCGCACGTGATCCTCGCGTGCCGGAACGTCGACAAGGGCCGCGCGGTGGCCGCGCCCCTGGGCAAGCGAGCCGAGGTGCGCCGGCTCGATCTCGCCGACCTCGCATCGGTGCGTGAGTTCGCCGACTCCGTCGACGCGGTCGACGTGCTCGTCAACAACGCGGGAGTGATGGCGGTGCCGCTGAGTCGCACGGCGGACGGGTTCGAGATGCAGATCGGCACCAACCACCTGGGGCACTTCGCGCTCACCGGACTGTTGCTCGCCAAGGTCACCGACCGCGTGGTGACGATGGCCAGCAACGTGCACAAGATCGGCTCGATCGATCTGGACGACCTGAACTGGGAACGTCGGAAGTATCGGCGCTGGCTCGCGTACGGGCAGTCGAAGCTGGCCAATCTCCTGTTCACGTACGAGTTGCAGCGCCGCCTCGCGGCGTCGGGCTCGAAGGTGAAGGCGCTCGCATCGCATCCGGGATACGCATCGACGAACCTGCAGTCGCACACGGAGTCGATCTCGAGCCGCATCATGGCTCTTGCCGACCCGTTCATCGCGCAGCCGGCTGAGATGGGTGTGCTGCCGGTGCTGTACGCGGCCACCGTGCCCGACGCTGTCGGCGGCAGCTACATCGGCCCGTCCTCGATGTTCGAGATGCGTGGCTATCCCGAAGTGGTTTCCTCGAACCGGAAGTCGCACGACGACAGCGTTGCGCGACAATTGTGGTCGCTGTCGGAACAACTCACCGGCGTCAACTACAACTTCGGAGGCTGACCGCGTTGGCGATCGAGCGACTCAACCACGCCGTCCTGTTCGTGTCCGACCTGCAGCGCAGTCTGGCCTTCTACCAGGACGTGCTCGGGTTCAAGGCGTTGCCGGGCGGGTTCCCCGGCGCCGCGTTCCTGCAGGCGGCGGACTCGGCGAACGATCACGACCTGGGCCTGTTCCAGAGCCCGAACCCCGGCAGCGGAGTCACACCGGGCAACGTCGGGCTGTACCACCTGGCCTGGGAGGTCGACACGCTTGCCGGGCTCGCCGAGATGCGTGACCGCCTGCTCGCGGCCGGCGCGCTGACCGGTGCCAGCAACCACTGCTCCACCAAGGCGCTCTACGGGTGCGACCCCGACGGGATCGAGTTCGAGGTGTGCTGGCTGGTGCCCGACGCGCTCGCGATCGACGAACTGGTTCCGGCCCAGCCGCCGACGCGTCCGCTCGACATCGGTGCCGAGATCGCGCGGTACGGCGCCGAGACCCGTGGTGGTCCGCGTACCGATCGTCATCTCTGGGATCGGGTGCACGCGGCGCGCGCTCGAGGCTGATCAGCCCGCGGTCACCTCCGCGGCGCGACGGGTCGCCCTGTTCGGCCGGGCGTCCCGCTGCGCGCCCCGCCACGCTGTCCACGCGCCGACCAGCGCGAGTGCCGCGAACCCGAACAGCAGCAGCTGCGCCGAGCGCATCTCGGACTGTCCGCCGAGATTGACCAGCACGCCGGCCAACGCGGTGCCGAACGCATTGGCGATCAACTGCACGGTGTTGATCGCGGCGGAGGCGCGGGCGCCCTCGGCGGGACCGGCGGCGGCGTTCATGGCGCCGACCGCCAGGTGTGGCCACGCGACGCCGATGCCCGCGCCGGCGATGATCAGCCCGGCCGCCCAGACCGCGACCCGTGCGGTTCCGGCCTGCTCGGCCAGGGCCACCGCCATGATCGCGAGCCCCGCCGCGACGAGGATCGGTCCGGACCGCACGATCCGGCGGACCACCCGAGGCGCGGCGGCCGATGCGCTCGGGATCTCGCCCACCGTCCAGCCGAATGCCAGTGCGGCACCGAGGAATCCGGCCAGGACGGGGGTCAAACCTGCGAGTTGCTGGCCGAACAGCGGGACGAATGTCTCGACCGTCGACGTCATCGCGAGGACCGCGATGGTCAGGTAGACCCACCTCAGGGTCGACGGGGTGAATGTCGACGGTGGCAGCACCCCGTGCGGGCTGCGCCGGTCCGCCGCGACGAACCACACGACCAGCGCCGTCGCGCCGGTGACGGCGACACCGGCGGTCGCGGCATCGGCCGACAGGCCGGCGACGCTCACCAGCAAGGTGGCCGTTGTGAGGAGCGCCAGTGGGACTACCGGCACGGGCGCGACGACGCTGTCGCGTTCACCCGTGCGCGGTGGCAGGACTATCGGCACGAGGACGGCGACCGCGACGGTGCACACGATCAGCGTGCCGAAGGCCCAACGCCACGCACCGAACTGCGCGAACACCCCGCCGACAGCGGGACCCACCAGGGTGCCGACACCCCACATCGTGGAGACCAGCGCGGTCGCGCGGGTCCAGAGGTGCCGGGGCAAGGTTGAGTTGATCACCGCGTAGCCGAGTCCGGCGAGCAGACCGCCGCCGAAACCCTGCACGGCCCGTCCGGCCAGCAGCACTTCCATCGTCGGGCTCATCGCACACACCGCGGTTCCGAACGCAAAGAGCGCGAGGCCGATCAGATACGCGCCGCGGGGGCCGCGTGCGGCGAGCGTGCGGCTGACGATCATCGAGGAGAACACCGATGCGATGAGGAAGACGGTCGACGTCCAGGCGTAGAAGCGGAGCCCGCCGATGTCGACGATGGCGGTGGGTAGCAGGCTGCTGGTGAGGTAGACGTTGATCGCGTACAAGGCCTCGCCGCCCGCCAACACGGTGGCGACACCGAGGTGTCGTCCGGTCAGCAGCTGACCCCAGGTGCCGGAGGCCTCGGTTCGGGCGTTCATGGGCCCGAAGGTAGAAGCTCGAGTGCGCTCGAGGTCAAGGCGGATGCGTCGCCGCTGTGTCCGGTGTCACAGCGCCCCGCATCGAAGTCGCGGCGGGCGACGAATGTCGAGGTCAGGGCGTCGGGAGGGGTGGGCGCACCGGTGCGCGGGTGAGGTTACGGGGCTGTCTCGGAAAGAAACCTGGACGGTCGGGAATTGAATCCTCCCGAGGCATGTTCCATGAGTCGGTAAGACTCAACTTTGGAGGAGGCTGCGAATGCCGGCATTCTTCGGGCCCGAGGGGCCCGGGCGCATCGATATCACCCGTCTCATGAGCAGCGACACGCAGCAGCTCATGGCCGAGGCTGCGCAGTTCGCGGCCCGACGCGGTGACACGGGCCTGGACGCACTGCACATCCTGCACGTGGCCGCGGTCAAGGACCCGGTGCGCGACATGGTCAAGCGAGTGGGCGGGGACCCGGAGGCGATCTCGAAGGACGCGGAGGCGCACCTGCCCCGCGGTCGCGAAGCGGTCTCGATCGCGCCGACGGTCACGGCCGCCGGACGTCGGACGCTGCTCGACGCACACCAGATCGCGCGCGCACTCGGATCGACCTACATCGATCCCGAACACATCTTCCTGTCGCTGGTCTCGAACGGGGACTCGACGACCGGACGCATCCTCGCGTCGGCCGGCGTCACCCCCGAGTCGATGCAGTCCGCGGTCAATGCGGGTTCCGCAGAGCCGCAGCAGGAGTCGGCCACCCCCACCCTCGACAAGTACGGCACGGACCTGACCGAGCGGGCCCGCTCCGGCGGGGTCGACCCGGTCATCGGCCGTGCCGACGAGATCGAGCAGGCCATCGAGATCCTCGCCCGACGGACCAAGAACAACCCGGTCCTGGTCGGTGAGGCCGGCGTCGGCAAGACCGCCGTCGTGGAGGGGCTGGCGCAGCGGATCGTGGACGGTGACGTTCCGGAGGTGTTGGCGGACAAGAAGATCATCCAGCTGGACCTGGCCGGCATGCTGTCCGGCACCCGCTACCGCGGCGACTTCGAGGAGCGGTTGACCAAGGCCGTCGACGAGATCGTCGCGCAGGACGGCCGGCTGATCGTCTTCATCGACGAGGTGCACACGATCGTCGGTGCGGGCGCCGGTGGCGAGGGCGCGATGGATGCCGGAAACATCCTCAAGCCCAAGCTGGCTCGGGGCGAGCTGCGCATCGTCGGCGCGACCACGCTCGACGAGTACCGCAAGCACATCGAGAAGGACCCCGCGCTCGAGCGGCGGTTCCAGCCGGTGACGGTGAACGAACCCAGCCGCGACGACGCCAAGGCGATCCTGAGCGGGTTGCGCGAGCGGTACGAGGACCATCATCGTGTCCGGTACACCGACGAGGCCATCTCGGCGGCGGTCGAGCTGTCGTCGCGGTACATCGCCGACCGGTACCTGCCGGACAAGGCGATCGACCTGCTCGACCAGGCCGGCGCACGGAAGCGCCTGCAGCTCGGCGCATCCAACCCGGATGCCAAGGCGCTGCAGCAGCGGATCGCGCGGCTGGAGAAGGCCAAGGAAGATGCGGTGAGCGCTGAGGACTACGAGCGCGCGTCGCAGCTGCGTGACGAGATCGCGGGAGCCGAGAAGCGACTCTCCGAGACTCGCGCAGGTGAGCCCGCCGCGGTGGAGACGCCGTCGGTGACCGCCGAGGACATCGCCGAGGTGGTCTCTCGGGCGACCGGTATCCCCGCCAGCCAGATGACGCAGAAGGAGAAGGAGCGTCTGCGTCGACTGGAGGACGAGCTGCACCAACGGGTCGTCGGCCAGGAGGATGCGGTGAAGGCGATCGCACGCGCCGTGCGGCGCAGCCGGACCGGTATGGGCGATCCCCGTCGTCCCGTCGGCAGCTTCCTGTTCCTCGGTCCGACCGGTGTCGGCAAGACGGAACTGGCGAAGGCGTTGGCGCAGTCGCTGTTCGGTGACGAGAGCAAGATGCTGCGGCTCGACATGAGCGAGTTCGGCGAGCGGCACACCGCGAGCCGGCTGGTCGGGGCGCCTCCGGGCTACGTCGGCTACGGCGAGGCCGGTCAGCTCACCGAACAGGTGCGACGCCACCCGTACTCGGTGATCCTGCTCGACGAGATCGAGAAGGCGCACCCGGACGTGTTCAACGTGCTGCTGCAGGTGCTCGACGACGGACGGCTGACCGACGGTCAGGGCCGTACGGTGGACTTCAAGAACACCGTGCTGATCATGACCAGCAACCTCGGCTCGGACATCATCTCGAGCAAGGGCGGGGCGCTGGGCTTCACCACCGGTGACGCCGCGGCGGCCGAGAAGCCGTTGCGCGACAGGGTGATGGGCCGGCTGCGGGAGTCGTTCCGGCCGGAGTTCCTCAACCGGATCGACGAGATCGTGATCTTCCGCAGGCTCGAGGCCGAGCAGTTGCACCGGATCACCGATCTGCTGCTGGGCGAGAGCCGTGACCGGCTGCGCGCGCAGGACATCGACATCGAGTTCACTCCCGATGCGGTGGACTGGATCGCCGAGCACGGGCACCAGCCCGAGTTCGGTGCGCGACCGCTGCGCAGGACCATTGCGCGTGAGGTCGACGACCGGATCGCCGATCTGCTGCTCGACGACGTCCTCGACGCCGGCGGGCGGATCACCGTCAAGGTGACCGACAACGAGCTGGATCTCGTCGTCAGCTGATCCGGCAAGTGTGAAAGGGCGGGGCAGGCGAAATCGATTCGTCTGCCCCGCCCTTCGTCGTGAGCGCGGGAGTCAGCGCACGCGGAGACCGTCGATGTAGATCGACGTGATCTCGTGCGCGAAGTCGGCGTTCGACTTCTTCGGGGACGCGCGGAACCATCGGCTGGTGAGCCACACCGAGTCGCGCATCAACTGGTAGAAGGTGGTGGCGTCGATGTCGGAGCGGAGTTCGCCGTCGGCCTGGGCCTCCGTGATGCACTGCATCCATAATCCCGCCGCGAAGTCGCCCTTGTCGCCGAGACTTGCCTCGAGCATCTTGTCGCGCATGTAGTCGGTCTCGACCTGCCAGATCGCGGTCGCGTGGCGATGGTTCTCGGCCGCGTCGATCGCCACGAGGACGAGGGCCTCGAGTCGCTCGATGGGCGGAAGCTTCCGGTCGATCACCTCGGTGCAGCGTTCGTAGAGCTCGTCCACGTAGACCCGAATGATCTCGGTGACGATGGCGTCCTTGGACGGGAAGTAGTGGTACAGCGTGCCGGAGTACACCCCGCACGCGTCGGCGATCTCCCGCACGGTAGTCGCCGAGATGCCCTTGGTCGCAAAGATTTCGCCGGAACGCTCGAGTATCTGGCGCCGTCGTTCCTGCGGATCCATGTGGATTTCCCCCTGTACCTGGGTCGATTCGGTGGCGCCTCATGCTACCCGCGCCGTTCACCGGCCACCGGTGATGGCAAGGCAATCCTATATTGATTGATCGTTTGCTCAATGCGGTGTCTTGGATCACAATGGTCCGCGTCTTGTCACCGGGAGAGCAGGGGTAGAACAGGCATGGGTGTACTCGAGGGCGACGTGGCGCTGGTGACGGGTGCCGGCCAGGGGATCGGGCGCGGAATCGCCCTGGCGCTGGCCGCGGCGGGAGCGCGCGTCGCGGCGGTCGGACGGACGCTGTCGAAGGTCGCCGACACCGCCGACGAGATCGCCCGCCGGGGCGGCGAGGCCGTCGCGCTGCAGTGTGATGTGACCGATCCCGGGCAGATCGAGGGGGTGGTCGCGGATGTGGTCGGGAAGTACGGAAGTCTGTCGATCCTGGTGAACAACGCGCAGACTCCGGCCCACGGCAGCCTCCTGGACGTCAGCGAGGACGACTATCACGGCAGCATGAACTCGGGGCCCTTGGCAACGTGGCGCCTGATGCGTGCGTGCCATCCGCATCTCAAGGGGCGCGGTTCGATCGTCAATCTCGGCTCCGCGGCCGGAATGAAGTGGGACCCGACGGGAACAGGCGCCTACGCGGCCGCCAAGGAGGCCGTGCGAGTGCTGACCCGGACAGCGGCCTGCGAGTGGGGCGCGGACGGGATCCGGGCGAACGCGATCCTGCCGTTGGCGTCGTCCCCTTTGATGGACGAGTGGGCCGAGCTCAATCCCGAAGCGTACGAGGAGTATCTGAGCACGGTGCCGCTCGGCCGCCTGGGTGACGCCGAGACCGACATCGGACCGGCCGTGGTGTTCCTCTGCAGCCCAGCGGCCAGGTACATCACCGGCCACTCACTCCCGGTCGACGGAGGGCAGGCCTTCCTGAGGTAGCGGCGGGTCCGAATTCTTTACCGCTCAACGGAAATGGGCCAGAAGGAGCGACCGCATTGGTCGTACGCTGGCCGAACACAGTTCCGAACGGAAGGATCGCGCAATGCAGCCGATCGAATGCGGATCGTGCGGTAACCGCGTACTCGTCGAGAAGTACAGCTCGACGCACACCAGTACCCAGTGGCTCGAGGATGCGGAGACGGCGTGCGCCGAATTCCGTGCGGCCGCGGCGAACGGAACGCACAGCATGTATGTGCGGACGTGCAGCGCACTGAACAACAGCATCGATGAGGCCGTCGCCGTGGGGCGGCTCGGCGAGTCGTACCGCACCGTGCCGGTCGCGGGGTCGACCGAGGACGTCCGCCCCTACGCGTAACCGGCGGAGTCAGTTTCTCTGCAGTTCCGGAATTTTCACGCGCTGCCCGCGCAGGGTGGGAAGCGCTCACTTTTTCGAAGGAGGCAAGATGACCGAGATCGCCGACGACGTCGAGGTCCGGGAGATCGTGGCGGGCAGCAACCCCGACCGCTTCGCGCGTGGCTGGCACTGCATCGGCCGGGCGCAGGACTTCCGCGACGGAAGGCCGCACCAGGTCAAGATCTTCGGCACCGACCTGGTCGTGTTCGAGGACAGCAAGGGCGAGCTGCAGGTCCTCGACGCGTTCTGCCGCCACATGGGCGGCAACCTCGCCATGGGCGAGATCAAGGGCGACACCATCGCCTGCCCATTCCACGACTGGCGCTGGAACGGCAAGGGCAAGTGCACCGAGATCCCTTACGCCCGTCGTGTTCCCCCGGTCGCCAAGACCAAGGCGTGGGTCACGCTCGAGCGCAACGGCCTGTTCTTCGTCTACAACGATCCGCAGGGCAACCCGCCGCCGGCCGACGTCACGATCCCCCAGATCGAGGGCTACGACGAGGGCGGTTGGAGTGACTGGAGCTGGAACACCTACGTCGTCGAGGGCTCGCACTGCCGCGAGATCGTCGACAACGTGGTGGACATGGCGCACTTCTTCTACGTGCACTTCCAGATCCCGACGTACTTCAAGAACATCTTCGAGGGTCACGTCGCGACGCAGGTGATGCGCTCGGGTGGCCGTGACGACATCCAAACCGGCGTCCAGCTGGGCATGGCCGAGGCCGAAACGATCTCGGACGCTTCGTACTTCGGTCCGTCCTTCATGCTCGACACCGTCTACACCGTTGCAGGCGACATCAAGGTGGAGACCAAGCTGGCGAACTGCCACTACCCGATCACGAACAACTCGTTCATCCTGCAGTGGGGCACCATCGTCAAGCGGACCGAGGGGCTCTCGGACGAGGAAGCCAAGGCGATGGCGGACCAGTTCACCGAGGGTGTCGAGCACCAGTTCAAGCAGGACATCGCGATCTGGAACCACAAGAGCCGGATCGAGAACCCGCTGCTGACCGAGGAGGACGGTCCGGTCTACCAGCTGCGTCGCTGGTACCAGCAGTTCTACGTGGACGTCGAGGACGTCACCGAGGACATGACCAAGCGCTTCGAGTTCGAGGTCGACACGACCCGTGCGCAGCAGAACTGGCGTGACGTCGTCGCGGACAACGTGGCGAACGGCGTCACGCCCGTCGAACTGGTGGCGGACGTCTGAGTCTGCCGCTGATACGACTGTGCCCCTACCGATCTGTTCGGCAGGGGCACAGTCGTTTTCGCTCCGACCGGTCGTGGGGCGGTCGTGTCAGGCCGGAATCGGGCGCAGCGCGCGGCTGTTGGCCATGTGTCGCCACGTCGCCAGTGCGGCCATCCGCACGGGCGCGGCCAGCGCCGAGCTGTTCATCGCCTTGGTCGGTCCGCACACCGAGATGGCGCCGACGGTGTTCTTGCCGTCGCCGATCGCGGCCGCCACACAAGACACTCCGACGGTCGTCTCGTCCCGGTCGTGGGCGATGCTCTGCTCGCGGATGCGGGCGAGTTCGACGCGCAGCCGGGCGGGGTCGCAGATCGAGTTCTGGGTCGGGCCCACGGTGGGTTCGGGGAGCACCGTCTCGGCGTCCACCCGCGAGTGCGCCAGGAGCGCCTTGCCGATGGCGGTGCGGTACGCGGGCTGTCGTCCGCCCACTCGGGAGGGGACCGCGAGCGTGAATCGGCCACCCAGCTTCTCGAGGTAGACCACATCGGTGCCGTCCAGTACGGCGAGGTGAACGACCAGCCCGGTCGCGTTGTGCAGTTCGTGCAGAACCGGGAGGGCTGCCTGGTGCACCCGGTCGTGGTGCTGGGCCAGGGACCCGAGCTCGAGCATCTTCATGCCGAGCTCGTACGCGTGTCCGTGGCGACGGATCCAGCCGATCCGAACCAGCTGCAGCAGCATCCGGTGCGTCGACGACCGGGGGAACCCGGTGCGGCGTGCCAACTCCGACAGCGTGAGCCGCTCCGCCTCCCGGAACGCGTCCAGCAGGATCGCAACGCGGTCGATGACTGCGATCGGTGAGCTTGCCTCTGTCGTCGTCATGACCTTTCGAACCTCCATTGGTGCGTCGTTCCGATCTGATTGAGCAAGCGTTCAATCAAGTGGTGAGACTGTATCAGCGTGAGCCGCGTCGCTCCAGCACCGGCGAGAATTCGTTTCGGAGGGCGTTGCCTGGCGGAACCTGCGGATCCGTGCAAGGTGATTCGGCCCAGCGGTACGCGGCTGCACGATTCTCGAAAAGCGCTTGCGGGCATCGAGTTTCCGGTCGGCTGACGGCACGCGGCGCCGATCGGTACCCGGGCGAGGCGGGGGTGCGCCGTACGATTCGGGACGGATTTCCGCTCACCGGGAAACGATGGAGGTGAGTCGCGTCTCACCTCCTAATGTGCTTCCGGTCACTGTTGGGCACACGACTGGAATGTAGGTAGGAAATGTCAGTCTCCGTCTCCCAGGGCGACGCGACCCCCGTCCGGGGCACCGGTGATGCCGGCGGTTCGACCGGCTACTGGATCCGGGTCCTGTTGATCCTCGTTCTGCTCACCGAGCAGGCGGCGCTGGCGTTCGCCCTCTTCACCCCGGCGTTGCCGAAGATCGCCGCGAAGTACGAGACAACGCAGGTCGTCTGGGTCATGACGGCACTCGTGCTCGCGGCGGCCATCGCGTCGCCGATCCTCGGCAAGCTGGCCGACGTCTACGGCAAGAAGCGGATCCTGGTGATCACCGCAGCCGTCGCGAGCCTGGGTGCGCTGATCTCCGCGGTCGCGCCGACGTTCCCGATCCTGCTGGTCGGCCGGTTCTTCTCGGGCGTCGGCTTCGCCTTCACGGCGCTGGGCTACTCGCTGATCCGCGACGTCTTCCCGGCGCGCCTGCAGGCGATGTCGATCTCCATCGCCAACACCGGCGTCGGCGTGGTCACCGTGTTGGCGCCGCTGATCTCCGGATACATGCTCGACCACACCGGCGTCTCCTCGGTGTTCTGGTTCTCCTTTGCGTTGTGCGCCGTGGGTGGCCTGCTGACCCTGATCTTCGTGCCTGAAACCCCGGTTCGGGCACGGGTTTCGGTCGACTGGCTGGGGGCCTTCCTGCTCACCGTCGCGCTGTTCACCGTGATGCTCGCGCTGTCGCTCGGCGCCGGCTGGGGCTGGCTGAGCGGCAAGACCGTCGGCACGCTGGCCGTCACCGCCATCTTCGCGGTCGCCTGGGTCGTGTGGGAGCGTCGCTGCCCCGAGCCGCTGATCAGCATCGAGGTGCTGGCCAGCCGCAAGGTTGGCATCACGCTGCTCGCCGGTGGTATCGCCTACGGTGCAACGACGCTCACCGCGACGCTGATCCCGATGCTACTGCAGACGCCGAAGGAGGCCGCCGACTACGGCTTCGGCCTGTCGGTCACCGACATGGCGCTGTGGATGCTGCCCGGTGGCATCCTCATCGTCCTCGGTGGCGTGTTCGTCGGTGCCACGTCGAAGCGAGTCGGCTTCCGCCAGCATCTCATCGGTGGCTCCCTCCTGATCGCCGCCGGTGCCGCGATGCTGGCGACGACACCCGACCAGGCGTGGCTGGTCGTCTTCGCCTACGGCCTCATCGGGTTCGGCTCGATGATCTACGCCGCCATCCCGAACCTGGTGATGATGGCGCTGCCGGAAGACCAGCGCGCGATCGGCGCCAATTTCACCGGCCTGTCGCAGTCTATGTTCGGCGGCATGCTCTCCTCGGTGGGCTTCGCCCTCCTGGCACAGCACGTGCTCGCGGTGGGTCCGGCCGGTCCGGTCTACAGCTCGGACGGATTCTTCGTCGGCTTCATGGTGGCCGCCGGCGCCGCGCTGGTCGGCGCGATCCTCGCCTTCGGTATCACGGTCGGACGCCGCGAGCGCTAGACGGCATGGGTGCCGCAATTCGTTGCGACGAACCGCTCGTCGATCGCGCTCGATTCGGTGAGTCGGCGCTCCCGGTGGGGAGGGCGCCCGAACTGGTGACGGTCGTCCGGAGCAGTGCCAGTGCGTGTGCCAGGTCATCGCGGGTTGGGCCGGCGAGCGCGATGCGCAGCGCGTTGGGGATTTCCGGTGTCACTGCGAAGGCATCGGCCGTGGACACCAGGACGCCCTGGGCCGCGAGTTCCCGCACAATGATGTCGGCTCGGGTGTCAACGGGCAGCTGAATCCAGCCTGAGAACGAGCCGGGATGAGCGCGGTAGTCGAGGCCGGCCAGTTCCCGTCTCGCGATCGCCTGGCGTAGGCGGGCGTCGTCTCGCCGGGCGCGTTCCACGCGGCCGACAGTACCGTCGGCGATCCACCGGGTGACGATGGTGGTCGTGAGGTTCGGCGTACCCCAGCTCGCGGCGCGCAGCGCCCGGACCAGCTGCTGTCGATCTGCTGCCGGTCCGACGACGTAGCCGACACGCAGCCCGGTTGCCAGGTTCTTCGACATGCTGCCGACGTGGAAGGTGCGTTCGGGCGCCAGGTTCTGGAGCGGTGGCGGGGCATGAGGGTCGAGGAACGCGTACGTGGCGTCCTCGACGATGCGGAAGTCGTGCCGGTGTGCGAGTTCGGCTATCCGACAGCGTGCTTCGGCGTCGAGGACGAACCCGAGCGGATTCTGGATCGTCGGCATCAGGTAGACCGACGAGATCGGGCGGTGTCGGCACAGCCACTCGAGATGGTCGACGTCGGTTCCCTCGGCGCCGACACGGATCGGGGCGAGGTCGATGCCGCGAAGGGCAGCAATCGGTTTGATCCCGGGATAGGTGAGCGCGTCGACGGCGACGACCGTCCCGGGCGGAGCGAGCGCCGCGAGAACCACGTCGAGCCCCTGCTGAGCGCCCGAGGTCAGGATCACCCTGTCCGGTGGCACGTCGATTCCCCGGTCCAGCAGGTGGGTTGCCATCGCGGCCCGATCGGCGGTTCGACCACCGGGAGGCTGTTGCGCCAGAAGCGAATCGAGGTCTCCTTCGGCAGCGATCTGCCGCAGCACGTGTCGGAGGGTGTCTCCCTGCTCGGGCGAGAGTGGCTGGTTGAACGACAGGTCCGCCGCGCGCGCACCGCGTGGCATCCGGCGCGGGTCGATGCCGGCGAAGCCGCTCAGCTCGCGAACGAAGGTCCCGCGCCCCGGCTCGCCGACCACGAGTCCGGAGGTTGCCAGCTCGCGGTACACCTTGGTCGCGGTCGCGAGCGCGATGTGGTGTTGTTTCGCGAGTTCGCGATGAGTGGGCAGTCGTGTACCAGCGGGAACGGCACCACTCCGGATCGCCTGGGCGATCTCGTCGGCCACCTGCCTGTACCGGTCCACTCGCACGGCGAAACCTCCTCCGCACAGATCCTGTATCTATGACAATTTGTTGATTGCACCATTATCGCCCCTCTAGCGTCGAGCCGAACCCGATGACAAGGAGGCTCACGTGGTCGATTCCGCACCCTCGTTCCCCGTACTGGATTTCTTGCGGCGCAGGCTCGCCGGCGACTCCGCGCCCGCGGTGGAGATCCATATGCGTTATCCGACAGCGATATCCGAGCTCCTGAACTTCGACATCGCGGCCGTCGGCGAGGGCACGGCCGCGGTGGCCGTCAACGTGGACGCATCCCGGCACGGCAACCAGCAGGGCACTGTGCACGGCGGGTTTCTGGTCGAGTTGGCGGATGCGGCAATCGGTACGGCGCACTCCACGCTCATGCAGCCGGGCGAGACGTTCACCAGCATCGACATCCGGGCGGCGTTCCTCCGTCCGGTGTGGACCGGCACTTTGACCGCGACGGCGAGGCCGAGCCACTCGGGACGGACCATCACGCACTACGAGTGCGACATCGTGCGGGACGACGGCACGAGCGTCGCGTCGGTGACCAGCACCGTGATGACCCTCCGCGACGAGCGTGCCCACGGGCGCTGACGCGCGTCTGCGCGTCAGCTCGACCCGCGGGCCACCGGCACCGCGATAGGCGGAGTCGACTCCCTGTCGGCAACCGTCCCGCCCGAAACGTCACCCACTTCGAAGGGCCCCACGGATATGAACCTCTCGACCTCCGCCCGTGGCGTCATGCTGTGTCTCATTCCGCCCCTGATGTGGGGCGGCATGTTCTCGATCGCGAACGATCTGTCCCGCACGGTCAACGCCTTCCATATGACGCTCGTCCGATACGTGCTGGCGGGTGCAATCCTCGCCGTCGTGCTCCTCTGGACCGAGGGGCCGAGGGCCTTCCGCCCGGAGGGTGCTCTCGTCCGCCTCTTCTTCCTCGGCGCAGCAGGATTCGCCGGCTTCGGTCTGCTCGCGTTCACGGCGTTGAGGTACACCTCCTCTCCGAACGTGAGCCTCGTGATGGCGATGATGCCGGCTATCGGTGCGGTGGTCGGTGCGGTAGCGACACGTCAACTGCCCGCCCCCTACACGGCGGCGTCCATCGTGATCGCCTTCGTCGGTGTCTTGTTGGTCATCACTGACGGTGATTACGGAAAACTGCTCAGCGGCGAGCTGGGTCTGGGGGAGCTGCTGGGGTTCCTCGGGGCGATATGCTGGGTCACCTATACGCGGGGCGCCGCAGGATTCCCCGGGTGGTCCGCCCTGCGCTACACCACCCTCACCACCGCGCTCGGCTGCATCAGTATTTTCATCGCCGTTCTCGTCGCAACCGAGGTCGGCTACGTCACCGCACCGACCGTGAGCGCCGTGGCCCACGGTTGGCCCCACCTTGCGTACCTCATCGTGTTGGCTGGCGTCGTGGCGGTCTTGGCGTGGAACAAGGGAATCGGGCTCCTCGGCTCACTCAACGGAACCTTGTTCATGAATCTTGTTCCCGTGGTGGCATTCTCGATCGCCATGATCCGTGGGTACACCCCGAGCGTCATGGCCCTGATCGGTGCCGCCATTGTGGTCGGTGCACTGTTGACCAACAACTACTTCTCGCGACGTGCCACGGAAAAGTCGAGGCCCAGTGCTGCGCCCGCACCGGAAGCCGTTGCCGAAACGCCTGCCGCGCGCCCTGCAGCCAACGGATGACGATCCGGCCTCCACGAGAGTCCGTCACACTTCCGAAAGAAACCGAACCAGCTACCGCCCAGGTAGGACGCACGCCATACCGCGGTCCGGCCGATCAGGGTGGCCGGGGGCACGCCGAGCGCGGTCGCCGGCGTCAGGCCGGTGAACTCGAACCCAGGGCCGAGCGATCGTCGGCAACTGTTCGAACTCCGAGGTGATGGACTGCTACCTCGACGGACTCGCGACGTCCGGCTGATCCCGCGTGAGGGACCGGCGTGCGGTTCACGCGTCGGGTCGACGCACTCGATCCCGGTGCCGCGAAGCGTCTTCCGAGGTGTGCCAGGTCGTCGTCCATCCGACCACAGTGCAGCCAGGCACCGGTGTGCGGACGGTTCCGTAGTGCCCGCGGCCATCGAACCATGGACATACCCTACCCCCCTAGGGTAATAATCCTTCTGTGTCGATCGATGCCTCATCGATCCGAATGCGATTGGAGGAGAAGATGTCCAACCACGGTTCATCGCCGGCCTCGCGTCGGTGGTTAGGTCTTGCGGTCATCGCCGCCGCTCAGTTCATGGTCATCATGGACACCTCGATCATTGGCGTCGCGTTGCCGCAGATGCGTGATGACCTCGGATTTTCTCAGGAGAACCTGTCGTGGGTGTTCAACGCCTACGTCGTGGCGTTCGGCGGCCTGCTACTCCTGGGCGGCAAGCTGTCCGACCTGTTCGGTGCGCGCAGGATCTTCACGACCGGATGGGTGGTGCTGATCGCCGGCTCGATCGCGGCGGGGGTGGCGTCCAGTGTCGGCGTCGAACTCGCCGGTCGTGCAGTCCAGGGCGCGGGCGCCGCGTTGATCGCCCCGTCGGCCTTGACCCTGTTGATGATGCTCTTCGGCGACAATCCACGCGAACTCACCAAGGCGTTCGCGTTGTACGGTGCGGCCGCGCCCGCAGGAGGAACGGCCGGCGTCTTCCTCGGCGGCCTGATCACGGAGTACGCCAGTTGGCCCTGGGTGTTCTACATCAACATCCCGATAGCGCTGATCATCCTCGCCGTCACCCCCGCGCTGATGCCCGCCGGCGGTCCCGCGACGCGCGGCAGGATCGACGTGCTCGGTGCCGTCACGGTCACCGGAGGTCTGGCCGCGCTCGTCTACGCGATCGTCCAGGCGCCCGAAGTGGGTTGGGCCTCGGCCCGGACGTGGCTCGTCCTCGCGGGTGCAGTCGCACTGCTCGTGGGCTTCTTCGTGTCGCAGGCCGTCCGACGTGACCCACTGGTGCGGCTCGACATCTTCCGGGTTCCGAATTTGGGCGCAGCCAACCTCGCCCAGTTGCTTCTGGGCGGCGCGTGGATCCCCATGTGGTTCTTTCTCAACCTCTACCTGCAGCAAGTCCTCGGATACACGGCCTTCCCCAGTGGCGCGGCCCTGCTGCCCATGACGATCCTCATCATGATCGGGATGGTCGTGCTCGCGCCTCGGGCGATCGCTCGATTCGGGCCGAAAGCCCTGACGGTCGCCGGGTTTCTGCTTCTCGCTGTCGGGATGGCCTGGCTCTCGTTCATCCGTCCCGACGGTTCGTTCGTCGCCGACGTGCTTCCTGCATCCCTCGTCGCGGCCCTGGGCATGTCACTCGCCTTCATTCCGACTCTCGGCACCGCGATCTCGTCGGCTCCACCCGAAGAGGGCGGACTCGCGTCCGGCATCGTCAACACGAGCTATCAGATCGGCTCGGCCGTCGGTCTGGCCGTGATGACGGCCATCGCGGCCGCCTACGGTGCGGACCGGATCGGCAACGCCGTGGCCCTGACCGACGGATTCTCCGCGGCCTTCCTCGGTGCCGCGGCCGTCGCGGTGATCGGTGCGGCCGCCGCCGCACTGCTCCTTCGGGGACCGGCGAAGACGGAGACCGTCGGCGAACCCGCCGAGCACAACCTCGCCTGACGCGCCGCTGGTTGTAGGAGAGGGGAGCGGGTGGCGTCCGTCGGGCGTTACAGTGCATCGAGCCCTGTGACCGCGTTTCTCCGATCGTGAGGAGCCTGCTGTGGACATCGGATTTCTGGGCATGGGCACGATGGGCCGCCCGATGGCGCGCAATCTTGTGCGTTCCGGCTACGACGTGACGGTGTGGAACCGCAGCCCGGGAAAGGCGGCGAGCGTCGTCGACCACGGCGCGTCGGAAACCTCCGACCTCTCCGAGGCGCTGCACAGGTCGGTCGTGTTCAGTTCGCTGGCCGACGATCGTGCATTCGCGGACTCGGTGCTGTCGGCGTCGTCGCTGCAGGCCGCGAAACCCGGATCGGTCCACGTCAATCTGGGCACCGTCAGCCCGGGAGCATCGGCTGCGGCGGAATCGCTCCTGGCCGAGAAGGGTGTCTTCTACGTGGCCGCACCGGTCTTCGGTCGCGCCGAGGTGGCGGAGGCCGGCCAACTCACCGTCCTGGTGGCGGGCGACTCGGGGGCGATCGACGAGGTCGCGCCGCTGCTCGACGTCATCGGACGCCGCACGTGGCGTGTCGGAGACGATCCGAAACAGGCGAACGTCGTGAAGATCCTCGGCAACTACCTGATCGCCAACGCGATCCAGGCGATGGCGGAGGCAACGACGGTGGCGGAGAAGGTCGGTGGTTCGCCCCAGTTGCTCATGGAGATCATGAACGACAGCCTGTTTCCCGGAGGGGTCTACGAGGGGTACGGCAGGATGATCGCGCAGCGCCGCTACGAGCCGGCCGGGTTCCGTCTACCGCTGGGGCTCAAGGACGTCCGGCTCGCGCTGTCGCAGGCCCACGACGTGAACATGGGTCTCCCCTTCGGCAGCGTCCTCGAGGATCTGTTCCTCGACGCGCTCGCGCACGGTCAGGCCGACCAGGACTGGTCCGCGATCACCGAGGCCACCCGGCGTCGTGCCGGACTGGACGAGCACCGCCGGTAGTCGGTGCACGGAAAACGGGCCTGCCACGCGATGGATCGCGTGGCAGGCCCGTGGTTCGCCGCGGGAGTCGCTCAGACCAGCAGGACTCCGACGAGTGCGATCAGTACCACCCAGACCGTCGAGGCCGCGGCCAGGATGAAGGGCCGGATACCGACCTTCTTGATCGTCGCGATGCGAACACCGGCACCAAGGGCGAACATCGCGGCCGTCAACAGCGCGGTCTGCAGCCAACTCGCTACGGAAAGGACTTCTGCCGGAACGATTCCCGTCGAACGGATGACCACGAACCCGAGGAACGCGACGACGAAGAACGGAACCAGCGGGGGCCGCTTGGCGGTGGTGCTCTGTTCGACCGACCGCCGGCGCTGCATCACGCTCAGGACGGCCATCACGGGTGCCAGCATGAGGACGCGGGCCAGCTTGACGATCGTCGCGACGGTCAGGGCCGCGGTACCGATGATCCCGCCGGCGGCGACGACCTGCGCGACCTCGTGGATCGATCCTCCCGCCCACAGTCCCGCCTGCCTCTCGTCGAAGCCGAGGGCGTTCGAGAGCAGGGGGATGGTCGGGATCATCAAGGTGCCGAAGATCACGACGAGCGCCACGGCGGTGAGGACTTCTTCCTCTTCCGCCTCCACGACGCCGTCGGCTGCGGCCACTGCAGCCGCACCGCAGATGGAGAATCCGCAGGCGATGAGCACCCGTTGGGTCCAGGAGAGACCCAGCAGACTGCCCACGAACATGGTGCCGACGATTCCGAGGACGACGATCGCGACGACCATCGCGATGACGCCCCAACCGAGTCCCAGGATGTCGCTCAGGACCAGCTGCAGACCGAGCAGTGCGATCCCGACGCGCAGAAGCTTCTTGGACGAGAACGTGATTCCCGTACTGAAGCTCGCGGGCAAGACAACCAGGTTGGCCACGAGGGCGCCCATCACGATCGCGATCAGGAGCGGGCTCAGCGTCGGGACGAAGTGCCGGATGCCCATCGCGATACCGGCCGCGGCGGCCGACAGTGCAACGCCCGGCACGTAGGCGCGGACTCCGTCCAACCGGGACGCAGCAGGCGGGGGAGGGGGTGTAGCGATTTGTTCGTCTTGCTGCCCCAGTTCGGATTTCACACGACAACGATCCTCCATCGAACGTTTGGCCGGTAGGGCCCGATTGGGCAACACCTCATATCGAATTGATATGATCTTGGCTGCCGCCATACACTCGGTGCATGTCTCCCCGCTCGCTGGACCTCACCGCCCTCGAACTGTTGGTCAATGTCAGTGATTGCGGAAGTCTCAGCGCTGCAAGTCGACTCGTGGGAATGGCTCAGCCCAATGCGAGTCGTTGCATCAAACAGTTGGAACGCCGGTTCGGGATGACGTTGCTGCGGCGCAGCACCACCGGATCGGTCCTGACGCCCAGCGGAACCGTGGTGGCGTACTGGGCTCGAAAGATTCTGGACGACACCGAGAAGCTGCTCGAGGTGGTCGACGGGCTGCGGGCGGAGCGGTCGCGGGGACTACGGGTGAGTGCCAGCATGACCGTCGCCGAGCATCTGATGCCGCTGTGGCTGGGTCGCTTTCGTCAGTCGCATCCGGCGCTGACGATCCATCTCGAGGTGCACAACTCGCTGCGGGTGTTCGAGCAGATTTCCGACGGCTCGTGCGAGCTGGGCTTCGTCGAGTCGCCGACGATTCCGAAGCAGCTCAGAAGTACGCCCGTCGCGCGGGACCGCTTGGTGATCGTCGTCCACCCCGGTCATCCGTGGGTGACCCGCACCAGGCCCGTCACGGCGCCCGAGCTGGCGATGACACCGTTGATCGTGCGCGAGCCCGGTTCCGGCACACGGACGACGCTGGACCTCGCGCTCGAGCCGCACCCGCGTGCCGCGCCGCTCCTGGAACTGGGCAGCTCGGGCGCGATCCGGAGCAGCGTCCTGGCGGGGGTGGGGCCGGCGGTGTTGAGCACTCTCGCCGTCGCGGACAGCGTCGCGTCCGGTGATCTCGCGGTGGTCGAGGTCGAGGGCCTGAAGCTCGATCGGACCCTGCGAGCAGTATGGAGCGCCCAAGGCCCACTGCACCCCGCGGCGGACGAATTGGTGGGGCTGGCCCGCGATTTCGGGAGCCAACGGCCTGTAAAGCGGCGAGCGTGAGACCGGCTGGCGCCCGGTCTCGATCTTCTAGATCTCCGCACGCACCAGGTGTGCGGCCTCGACGAGGTTCCGCAGTGACGCCGCGACTTCGGCATTGCCCCGCGTCTTGAGGCCGCAGTCGGGGTTGACCCACAGCCGCTCGGCAGGGACTGCCTCCAGCGCCGCCCGCAGCGACGCGGCGATCTCGTCGACCGACGGCACCCGCGGCGAGTGGATGTCGTAGACGCCGGGACCGACGCCCAGATCGAAGCCGACGGCATTGAGGTCGTCGAGAATCTCCATGTGTGACCGGGCCGCCTCGATGGACGTGACGTCGGCGTCCAGGCTCGCGATGGCGCCGATCACCTCACCGAACTCCGAATAGCACAGGTGGGTGTGGATCGCGGTCGAGTCGTCGATGCCTGACGTCGCGAGGCGGAAAGCGCCGACGGCCCAGTCCAGGTAGGCCGGCTGGTCTGCAGTCCGCAGCGGCAGCAGCTCCCGCAGCGCCGGCTCGTCCACCTGGATCACTTTCGTGCCGGATGCTTCCAGGTCGATCGTCTCGTCACGGATCGCGAGGGCGACCTGGTCGGCCGAGTCCGCGAGCGGCTGGTCGTCGCGCACGAACGACCACGCCAGGATCGTGACCGGCCCGGTGAGCATGCCCTTGACCGGCTTGTCGGTGAGCGACTGGGCGTACGAGATCCAGTCGACCGTCATCGGCTTCGGGCGCCGTACGTCGCCGAACAGGATCGGCGGGCGGACGCAGCGGCTGCCGTACGACTGCACCCAACCGTTCGCGGTCGCGAAGAACCCGTCGAGCTGCTCGGCGAAGTATTGGACCATGTCGTTGCGTTCGGGCTCACCGTGGACGAGCACGTCCAGACCCAGCTTCTCCTGCAGCGCAATCACATCGGCGATCTCGGCCCGCATGCGGCGCTCGTACTCGGCCTGGTCGATCTCACCCCTGCGCAGCGCGGCGCGCGCCACGCGGATCGCGGTGGTCTGCGGGTAGGAGCCGATCGTGGTGGTCGGCAACGGCGGCAGGGTCAGTTCGGTGGTCTGCACGACGCGTCGTTCCGCCGCCGGAATACGTGTGCGGTCGGCGGTTGTCAGAGCCGCGAGGCGGCCGCGGATCGTGTCGTCGTGCAGGCGCGGATCGGCGGCGCGGGTCGCCGCGGCCGCGCGCGACTCGGACAGCTCGTCGCCGATTACCTCCCGCCCTGCGCGCAGTCCTGTTGCGAGAGTAGCGACCTCGCGGATCTTCTCGGATCCGAACGCCAGCCACGACCGCAGCGCATCGTCGAGTCCGTCCTCGCCGTCGAGGCTGTACGGGGCGTGCAGCAGCGAGCACGACGTCGAAACGGACACGGAACCGGCACGCTCCCGGAGGTTCTCGAGGTCGGCCAGTGATCCGTCGAGATCGTTCCGCCAGACGTTGCGGCCGTCGACGACACCCGCGACGACGTGCTTACTCTCGATCCCCGGCATCGCGACGACGGGGTCGAGGGCACCCGCGACGAGGTCGACCGCGATGCCCTCGACCCCGGTGCCGACGAGTGCCGGCAATGCTTCCCCGATATCACCGAAGTACGACGCGACGAGAATGGCCGGGCGGTTGTCGAGCGTGGCCAACCGGTCGTACACCGAACGGGTCGCGGCCAGTTCGGCGCCGGTGCGGTCGGCGACCAGCGTCGGTTCGTCGATCTGGACCCACTCGATACCGGCGTCGGCGAGCCTGCCCAGCAGGTCCGCGTACAGCGGAACGATGTCGTCGAGCCGGTCCAGCGGCGACTGGTTCTCGAACTTCGAGAGCAGCAGGAAAGTGACCGGCCCGATGACCACCGGGCGGGCCGGAACGCCCAGAGCGCGGGCCTCCGCGACCTCGCCGAGCACCTTCGCCGGGTCGAGCGTGAACGTCGTCGAGGGGGTGATCTCGGGGACGAGGTAGTGGTAGTTGGTGTCGAACCACTTCGTCATCTCGAGAGGAGCCACGTCGGTGTTGCCGCGGGCGGCCGCGAAGTAGCGGTCCAGTTCGTCGGCGATCCCGGCGACCCGCTCGGGCAGCGCCCCGAGCATCACGGCGGTGTCGAGCATCTGGTCGTAGTACGAGAAGACGTTGACCGGGACGGAGTCGATGCCCGCCTCGAGCAGTTCGGTCCACGTCTGCCGGCGCAGTTCCTTGCCTACCGATTCGAGTGCCGAGGCATCGAGGTTCCCCGCCCAGTAGGACTCGACTGCCTTCTTGAGTTCGCGACGGGGCCCGATGCGCGGGGAGCCCAGCACGGTTGCGGTGAAAGCGGATGTCACAGTGTTCTCCAGTGGCTCACGGCGTGGATGGTCACCGCGGGACAGTCCCGGACTTCCATCGGGTTCCCTCTCGCACTCGTCGGCCTCGCGACCGCGAATGCTCCGACGCCGGGGCGCTCTTCGGGGCGGCTCCTCACGACCACGCCAGACGAACAAGCTGCACCGTCCAGCATAGGACGTCCACGGAGAACGTCTAGAGCCAACCGTTGGCGTCCGCTATTCGCACGGCCTCGGTGCGGTTCTCCGCGCCGGTCTTGCCGATCGCGGACGACAGGTGGTTGCGGACCGTACCGGCGGACAGGAACAACGTGGCCGCGATGGACGCGACGGATGCGCCGTCGCGGGCGGCCAGGAGCACCTCGGTCTCGCGGTCGGTGAGCGGTGATTCTCCGCTGACGAGGCTGTCGGCGGCCAGCGCCGGGTCGACCACGCGCAGTCCCGCATGCACGCGCCGTACAGCATCGGCGAGCTGCCTTGCGGGGGTGTCCTTTACGACGAATCCCGATGCGCCGGCCTGCAGCGCGCGTCGGAGATACCCGGGCCGACCGAAGGTCGTCACGATCAGGACTCGGGTGTCCGGCGCGGCTGCTCGCAGTGCAGTGGTCGCCGAGATTCCGTCCATACCTGGCATTTCCACGTCGAGGAGCGCCACGTCGGGGCGGTGCTCGACGGCTGCCGTTGCCACTTCGTCGCCGCGGCCCACCTCGGCGACGACGTCGAGGTCCGGCTCCAGATCCAGCAGGGCGGCAAGGGCGCCGCGTACGAGCGCCTGATCGTCGGCCAGTAGCAGGCGAATCGTCACGGTGCCTCCTCGGCGACGACTTGGACGGAGAATCCCCGAGGCAGCGGATGCGTGACGATCACGCGGGCGCCGACCGCTGCCGCACGCTCCCGGAGTCCGGTGAGCCCGTTGCCCGCGAGCAGTGCGTCGGTGCCCACACCGTCGTCGGCAACCGACACGTGGCGGTCGTCGATCGTCACCGTGCAACGTTGAGCACCGCTGTGCCGCACGACGTTCGTCACCGACTCGCGCACGGTCCAGGCGAACAGCTCCCGCAGCGGGGTGGGGACGGCGTCGGTGCTGTTCGGCAGGTCGGCCTCGATCCCGGCGGCGCGCAGCGCCTCACGGGCGCGGGCGATCTCGACAGGCAGGGACACGCCGCGGAACCCCTCGACTGCGGAGCGGACGTCGGCGAGCGCGTCCCGGGACAGCCGCTCGAGGTCGTCGAGTTCGGTGCGCGCCCTGTCGATGTCGACGTCGAGGAGCCGGTTCGCGAGCTGGGCCTTGACGGTGATGACGGTGAGCGAGTGGCCCAGGATGTCGTGCAGGTCGCGCGCCATGCGGGTGCGCTCCTCCTGCACAGCGCGCCGCTCGTCCTCCTCCCGGCGGTTCAGCAGGTCGATGTTCCGGTTCATCAGGGCGGTGACGCCGGCCATCGCCATCGCGGCCGCGCAGATCGCGAGCGGCAGGCTCGACACGTTCCAGCCGGCGCGCGTCGCCAGTAGTTCGACCACCCCGGCGACGCCGAGGGCCACCGCGCCGCCGGCGATCGTGGGCAGTGACATCACCGCGGTCACCGCGATGAACACGGTGGACGCCAGCCCCGCCTCGCCGAGCGTGATGGTCATGATCACCGCGAGACCGACGAGCACCGCCACGTCGACGATCGCCCGTCGGAGCGGGGGCCGCAGTTCGCGCCGCATTCGGCCGTGCCGGGCCGCGGAGAAGACCCGCAGGAAGTACACCGCGAAGATCAGGGTGGCGGCTGCCCCGATCCAGCCGTTCGGCTGATCCCGCTGATCCCACCCCGCGGCGAGGGGTTCGTACAGGAACACCAGCCAGACGGCGGCGAAGACGATGCCGAAACGGCCCCACCGCTGTACGGCGGGCCGTTCGGTGCTGTTCACGTCGAACACGCTATACGCGGGCGGTGTCGCGCTGGAACCGCCACACGGCTCCGCCGACGAAGATCGCGAGCCACGCGACGATGTTCAGGATCCACCTCCACTGGACGGTGTCGCCCGTCAGCGGGGCGTGCACCAGGTTGCCGATGCCGTACATCGGAGTGAACTGCGCGATCGTCGCCCATACCGAGCCGTCCTGCAGCGGAATGAACAGACCGCCGCCGAACGCGAGCAGCGCCAGCCCGGGTCCCAGGATCTGCATGACGTTCTCGCTCGGCAGCAGGTAGCCCGTGAACAGGCCGAAGGCCGCGAAGATCGACGATCCGAGCCACGCGATGACCGCCGTCGTCACCCACAGCGAGCCGTCCATGTCGGCGGACGTGAACGCACCGACGGCGTACACGACCGCCAGCGCGACGAGTCCGAGCGTCATCGCGACCACGAGCTTCACCGCGATGTACGCGATGGGGGACAGCGGCGTGAGCCGCAACTGCCGGCTCCAGCCGGAGGCCCGCTCCACCGACACCATGGCGCCGCCACTGGTGGTAGCGATCATCGCGCCGTAGAGCGCCATGCTGATCATGATGTATGCGGTGACGTTGCCCCGGCCGGCGCTCTCGTACCGGTAGCCCTGACTCAGACCGAAGATCAGGAAGAACACCACCGGCATCACGAGGGTGAAGATGACGGTCCGCCGGTTCCGGAGCAGGCGGCGCAGCTCGAGTCGCAGCAGCGTGGTGTTGAACCCGCCCCAGCGGACGGTCGGACGGGCGGCAGCGAGAGTGGTCATCGGACCTGTCCTTCGGTGTGGTCGGTGGTGAGGACAATGAAGGCGTCTTCCAGTCCGCGCGAGACGATTTCGAGATCGCGGGCCGCGGTGTGGGTCAGCAGGTGCCGGGCCACGGCATCGGTGTCCGACGAGTGCACGACGAGGGTCTCGCCGCGCAGCTCGACGGCGTCGGCGTGTGGAATGGACTGCAGCAGTTCGGTGTCCGCGCCGGGCACCGTCGCGCGTAGGGTGCGGCCAGCGGACATGGCCTTGACCTCGGCGGTGGTTCCGTCGGCCACGACCTGCCCGCGGCGCACCAGCACGATGCGGTCGGCGTACGCGTCGGCCTCCTCGAGGTAGTGCGTCGCGAACACGACGGTGCGGCCGGCGTCGGCGTCGGCGCGGATCGCCGACCAGAACTCGCGCCGGCCCTCGACGTCCATTCCCGCCGTGGGCTCGTCGAGCAGGAGCAGCGACGGGTCGGGCAGCAGCGCCATCGCGAACCGCAGCCGTTGCTGCTGGCCACCGGAGCACTTTCGGACCGGCCGATCCGCGATCTCGTGGATGCCGGCGCGGCGCAGCGCCTCGTCGACGGGGCATGCGTCCGCGTAGAGGCTCGCGGTGAGCTGCACGGTCTCGCCGACGGTCAGCTCGGGCAGCAGCCCGCCGGTCTGCATCACCGCCGACACCAGACCGCGGCAGATGGCCTCCCGCGGGGACATCCCGAACACCCCGACCGTGCCCGAACTCGGTTGGGAGAGACCGAGGATCATGTCGACGGTGGTGGTCTTGCCGGCACCGTTCGGGCCGAGGAACGCCACCACCTCACCGGGGCGGATCGTCAGATCCAGGCCGCGGACGGCGTGCACCTGACCGAAATGCTTGTGAACCCCGGACAGGAGCACCGCGTCCCTGTTGTGCGGGTCCCGGTGGAGTAGGGGAGTCGGCTGCGCTGTTGTCATGCTTCGAATCTGCCCGCTCGCGGGTCCACTTCCCTCGCCCGTCCGTCACGACCTCGGCATGACAAATGTCAGGGCTGCGGGAGGAGAGCGGAAGGGACCCTTCACGGGCCGTGAGCGCGTGAAGGGTCCCTTCGACTGTCAGTAGTCTCGTCGCGATCTAGAGGGCTTTGAGTTCCTCGGTGACCTCGGAGACCATCTTCTTCGCGTCGCCGAACAGCATGGAGGTCTGGTCGGCGGTGAACAGTGGGTTGTCGATGCCGGCGTAGCCCGAGCTCATGGACCGCTTGAGGACGATGACGGACTTGGACTGGTCGACGTTGAGGATCGGCATCCCGTAGATCGGGGAGCTCGCGTCCTCGCGGGCGGCGGGGTTGGTGACGTCGTTGGCGCCGATGACGACGGTGACGTCGGTGCGGGAGAACTCGCCGTTGATGTCGTCCATCTCCTTCATCGCGTCGTACGCGACGTCGGCCTCGGCGAGCAGGACGTTCATGTGACCGGGCATGCGGCCGGCGACCGGGTGGATCGCGTACTTGACCTCGACACCCTTGTCCTCGAGCAGGGCCGCCATCTCCTTGACCGCGTGCTGGGCCTGCGCGACGGCCAGACCGTAGCCGGGCACCACGATGACCTGGTTCGCGTACGCCATCTGGATCGCCGCATCCGACGCGGAGGTGGCCTTCACAGTCCCGCCGGTGCCTCCGCCTACCGCGGCGCCGGCGTCACCGCCGCCGAACGAGCCGAAGATGATCGCCGGGATCGACCGGTTCATCGCCTTGGCCATCAGGTTCGTCAGGATCGAACCGGACGCGCCGACGATCATGCCGGCGACGATCATCGCCTGATTGTTCAGCGCCAGACCCGCCGCCGCCGCGGACAGACCGGTCAGCGCGTTGAGCAGCGAGATGACGACGGGCATGTCGGCGCCGCCGATCGGCAGCACCACGAACAGGCCCATCACACCCGCGGCGACCAACAATCCGACGATCAGCCACGGGGACTGCGGGTCGCCGTCGGCGCCGATACCGATGTAGACCGCGAGACCGACCGAGACGAGCGCGAGGACGATGTTCGCGAGCTGGAACGCCTTCGCCGCGGCGACGACCTTGCGCTCGAAGCCCTTGTTGAGCAGTTCCTGCAGCTTCGCGAACGCCACCAGCGAGCCCCAGAACGACACCGAACCGATGATCGCCGCGAACAGCGACCCGACGATGAACGGCGCCGACGGCACCGACGCGACCGTGGTGAAGCCGTCGGAGTTGAGGAACTCCGCCCACGCGATCAGCGCGACCGTGCCACCACCGACACCGTTGAACAGGGCGACCAGCTGCGGCATCGCCGTCATCTTCGTCCGCAGCGCCGGCGGCACCCCCAGGACGACGCCCACGGCCAGACCGCCGACGATCAGACCCCAGTTGTCGGTGTCGCGGATGTCGATCAACACCGCGACCACCGCGACGACCATGCCGACCGCGGCGATGTAGTTGCCGCGCACCGCGGTCTTCGGGCCGGTCAGACCCATCAGACCGTAGATGAACATCGCGAACGCGACGATGTAGAGGATCGTGACGAGGTAACTCATCAGGCGTCAGCCCCCTTCTTCACCGCTGCCCCGCTCTTCCGAGCTCCTGCGGCGTCCTTCTTCGGCTTGAACATCGCGAGCATCCGGTCGGTGACCACGAACCCACCGACCACGTTCAAGGTGCCGAACACCAGCGCCACGAACAGGATCACCTTGATCGACCACGGGGCATCCCCGGGCAGATGCCCGAGCACCACCAGCGCGCCGAGCACCACGATGCCGTGGATGGCGTTGGTGCCCGACATCAGCGGCGTGTGCAGCGTGTTCGGCACCTTCGAGATCACCGCGAAACCCACGAACCCGGCCAGCACCAGGATCGCGATGTTCGCCAACAATTCGGTGTACATCTACGAGTTCTCCTTCGATCCGGTCACGCACGCACCGGCGAGGATCTCGTCCGAGAAGTCCGGCGCCAGGGCGCCGTTCTCGTCGAGCATCAGCTCGATCAGGGCCGCAACGTTCTTGGAGTACAGCTCCGAGGCGTGCTCGGGCATCGTCGCCGGCAGGTTCAACGGGCTGCAGATCGTCACACCGTGCTTGACCGCGGTGCGGCCGGGCTCGGTCAGCTCGCAGTTGCCGCCGGTCTCGCCGGCCAGATCGACGATCACCGAGCCGGGCTTCATGCCCTCCACCGCGGCGGCGGTCACCAGCCGCGGCGCCGGACGGCCCGGCACCAGCGCGGTCGTGATCACCACGTCGAAGCCCTTGATCGCGTCCTCGAGCGCCTGCTGCTGCTGGGCGCGCTCGGCGTCGGTCAGCTCACGGGCGTAGCCGCCTTCGCCAGCCGCGTCGATGCCGAGGTCGAGCCACTGCGCACCGACCGAGCGGACCTGGTCGGCCACCTCGGGACGCACGTCGTAGCCGGTGGTGCGGCCGCCGAGACGCTTGGCCGTGGCCAACGCCTGCAGACCCGCGACACCCACGCCGAGGACCAGGACGGTCGCGGGCTTCACGGTGCCGGCCGCGGTGGTCAGCATCGGGAAGAAGCGGGTGGACTCGGACGCCGCGACGAGGACGCCCTTGTAGCCGGCCACGTTCGCCTGCGACGACAACGCATCCATCACCTGCGCACGCGAGATACGCGGGATCGCCTCCACCGCGAACGCGCGCACCCCCGCCGCCGACAGCGCACCGATCTGGTTCTCGGCGTTACGCGGCGCCAAAAACCCGATCAGCGTCTGCCCCGCACGGAGCCTGCCGACCTCGGCGTCCGACGGCGGCGCGACCTTGACGACCACATCCGAGGCCCACGCGTCACCGATCGTCGCGCCGGCCTCCTTGTACAACTCGTCCGGAATCAACGCCCCCAACCCCGCACCGGGCTCGACGACCACGTCGACCCCCTTCGCGGCCAACGACGCCACAACCTTCGGCACCAGCGCCACCCGCCGCTCGCCGTCGCTCGTCTCCCGCACCACACCGATTCGAACCACGTCTCGGCGGCCGCCGGTATCTCTCGAAGTGTCGACTGAACTCACATTCTTACCTCTATAATCATGGGGGACAAAGACTTCCGGGCGACGGGCAACGCAAGTGGCGCACCGTTGTCGACGAAACGAGTCGACAACGGTGCGCTGTGTTCGCTGCTTCGGGCGGACGTCGAGTCGCGCTCAGCTCGAGGGCGTCCCGCCTCGGAACGTCATCGCACTACCTGTGCGAATCCCAGCGGATCTCGTGACGTTGCGCCACCCTCGACGGGGAGGACACTGCCCGTGATGTACCCGGATGCCGGCGTCAGCAGGAACGCCGTGGCGGCGGCCACCTCGTACGGCTGGCCCAACCGCTCGAGCAGCGGCTGCCGCGAGATGGATTCCGTTGCGACGGGACCGACCGCATCGAGGTTCTCGACCATGCGCGGCGACAGGAAGAATCCCGGAGCGACGCCGTTGACCCGCACGCCGGACGGGCCGTACTCCTCGGCGAGCTGCTTGATCCAGATGTTGAGCGCCGCCTTCGCCGGACCGTATCCCGGAGCGGCCTTGCTCGCGTACGCGGACCAGACGCTCGAGACGAAGACGATCGACCCGCTGCCGCTGCGCGCGACCAGGGGCGCGAGCTGCTGGCCGAGCAGGAATGCGTGTCGGGTGTTGACCCGAAAGTCGTCTTCCCAGTCGTCCAATGTGAAGTCGGACAACGGCTTTGCGGTCGTCCTACCGACTACGTCGACGAATCCGTCGATCTCGCCGAACTCGCGCTCGACGAACTCGACGACGCTCGCGACCCCGGATTCGGTGGTCACGTCGGCGTTCAGGTGCGGCGCCGAGAGAGTGCTGCCGATCGACTTCGCGCTCACCTCGTCGAAGTCGACACACAGCAACTCGGCGCCCATCGAGGCCAGCAGGCGACTGGTGTGCTCACCGATGCCCCCGCCGGCTCCGAGCACGACGATCCGCTTCCCGTCCAATCTGAACAGCCGACCGTAATCGACATCGGTCGCCGCCGTGGGTTTGGTGGCTTGGAGTGCTTCGGACATCACTGATCACCTTTCGAGTGAGGTGAGTGAGGCGCCGACATTGGCGAGGAAGCCGGCCAGTGCCTGCCACGTCTCCACCGGATGGGAGATGTTCGGTGCGTGCATGAGCGGCATCGTCACGATCGTTGCGTGGGGGATGAACTCGGCCAGCCGTGTGGACCAGCCACTTTCGACGAGCACGTCCTTCTCGCCCTCGATGAGCAGGATCGGTGTCGTCACGCCCGCCAGGCTCGCGGGGTAGGGGTCCGCCGGCCGCGGCGACTGAGCGGCCTCGGGCACGGGGATGTGCGGTGCGAACATGCACTGGTAGTGCCCGGGCTGGGTCGCCCACTTGTGCCGAAGCTCGACCTGCTGATCGAATCCGGCGAAGTTGTCGCACAGCAGCGTGACGATGCGACGGGCGTCGTCCGTGGTCCCGTCGAAGGAACCGATCTGCTGCATGGTCTCGGTCTTCCACGGCCCACCTGTGCCGTTGATGGTCGTCGCGGACGCGATGCGGTGTGCCACCGCGGGGTCGGTCAGGGCGCGCAACGCGATGGATCCACCGAACGAGTTGCCGACGAGGTGGACCGGGGTGTCGATGCCGAGCTCGTCGAGGAGCCGGAACAGATGGGTAGTGCGGAAGGCGAACGGTGAGGTGTCCAGCGACACCGTCTTCGACGTACCCCCGAAGCCGAGCATGTCGGGCGCGATCACGTGGTAGTCCGCGGCCGCGAGCGGAATCATGTCCGTCCACGTCACATCTGCGCTACCGCCCCACGCCCCGTCGTGCAGAAACACGACGACGGGATTGCCGGGGGTTCCCGCCGACAGGTAGCGCGTGTTGGCTCCATCGACCGTGACGAAGTTCTCGATTGTCATGTCATCCTCTCAATTCGATAGCCAAACAAAGGGTTGTTCGGCAGTGGTGTCCCGTCGTCGGTTTCAGGAACGCTCAGGTCAGTGCGTAGTGCTCGGGTCGGACTGCGCGGGTGCCTTCCCAGTACTCCTTCGTCGTGAAGGGCCACATGATCGGCGATCGACCGTTGGCGTCCTTGTACCAACTGTTGACGCCCGACCACCCCCAGGCGCGCATGCTGTTCGCCTCGTCCATCCTCCGTTGGTAGCGGTCGTAGATCTCCGGACGAAGATTCATCGCGGCGTGCTTGCCCTCGAGTAGCAGTCGAATCGAGTCGGTGAAGTAGGCGGCCTGGCACTCCATGAAGAAGACGACGTTGCCGTGGACGACCAGATTGGTGTTGGGGCCGTACATCAGGAAGAAGTTCGGGAATCCGGGAACCGTGAGGCCCATGAAGGCGCCCGCGTGGCCGTTCCACGTCTCGTGCAGATCTTGGCCGCCGCTTCCCTCGACGGTGATCGTGCTGAGGAAGTCCGACGCGTTGAATCCGGTTCCGAACAGGATGACGTCTGCGTCGATGTACTCGCCTGTGTCGGTCCACACCCCTCCACGGTCGACGCGCGCAACACCACCCTTGACGATGCTCACGTTGTCGCGCTTGAGGGTTCGGATCCACGTGCCGTCGTCGCGGATGATTCGCTTGGCGCCCGGAGGGTAGTCCGGCATGACGTGCTCCACGAGCCAGTCGTCGTCACCGACCTGATCGAGCAGGTACGCCTCGAGCATCCCGCGGACTTCTTCGCCGGGTGCGGAGACCGCACGCTCGGTCGGTGGGTAGTGCGGATCCACGGTGGCCGCGTCGAGCTGGCCGACGACCCGCGGGAGGAAGATCGTCAGACGGTAGTACGCCCGGTACAGCGGAAGGTGTCGGAGCAGCCACCGATGCTCTTCGTCGATGTCGCGGCGCAGTTCCTCGGTGGGCATCAACCACGGGGGAGTCCGCTGGACGATGGTCACGTGCTCGGCGCTCCGCGCGGCCGCCGGACCGAACTGCAGAGCGCTGGCACCTGAACCGATGACGACCACCCGTTTCCCGGTCAGGTCGACCGAGTGATCCCACTCCGCCGAATGGAAGGCGGGGCCCTCGAAAGTATCGATCCCGGGGAGATTCGGAATGCTCGGTCGATTGAGCTGACCCACCGCACTGACGACCGCATTGAACTCTTCGGTGTCGAACTGACCCGACCTGTCCGCGGTGGTGATCGACCAGTGCTGGGCCGTATCGTCCCACCGCGCGCCTTCGACCTGTACGCCGAACCGGATGTGCTCGTAGAGTCCGAAGTGCTTCGCGAAATCCCTGAGGTAGTCGAGAATCACCGACTGCCGGCAGAAGTACGACGGCCAGTCGTACGGGAAGAACGAGTACGCGTAGATGTGGCTGTGCACGTCGGTGCGGCAGTCGGGATACGTGTTCTCGTACCAGGTCCCACCGACTTCGTCACCCTTCTCGAAGATGACGAAGGGAATGTTCGCCTGCTTCATGCGCAGGCCGGCGAGCAGACCCGAGATCCCCGCGCCGATGATCGCAACCCGAAACTCCCTTTCCGGGTCCACGCTGTCGATGGTCCAACTCGGCGCGCGGCGGTCCTCGTGGTCGGTGACGAGCGCCTGGTCGAGCAGTGCGGTGACCTCGTCGCTGAGACCGTCCAACCCCCACGCGCCGATCGCTCGGAGAACTCGCTCACTGGGACGCGGCGGTACGGGTGCGCCACTCGCAGCGAACTCCTCGATCTTGGCCAGGCAGAACTGGCGCACTTCCGATTCTGTTGCCGCGTCGAGGTTTCCCTGCGGAAGCCGATTGGCGTCGGGGCGCCACTCGTCGCGCAACACGTCGACGTCATCCGTCAGGTGCGCCACCGTCATCAGCAGGGCCGGAGTCTCCGCGCTGTCGATGAATGAACGCAATTGTTCGATATTGGGAAGAGTCACAGAACTCTCAGCCATTTGCTTCTCCGATTTCTTGTGTCAAGCACCGCCGCATCCACCACGCGCGGGCGAAGACAAGTTCGTCCACGGCTGACTCAGCCGGTCTTCCCGACGCCGACCTGTCGGCATTCGAGGAATTCGTTCACGAGAGCGGCGACCTGCTCGGGGTTTTCGAAGGCCGTGAGGTGGCCTCCCGGGGTCATGCGCAGCTCCGCCCCGGGGATCGCCGAGGTCAAGGCTTCGATCACCGGTGGGGTGGCGCTCGTATCGCTCTCGCCCCCGATCACCAATGTTGTTGGCGGGGAGTTCCATTCCGGCGATGAACCAATGTAGTCCAATTCGCGCATGGCGTCGAGGAAAGCTCCGTGTACGCCGCCGCGTGTCGCCGCGAGGCTTGCACGCGCGCGTTGTACGTGCGGCCCGTTCTCGGTGATGGTTGCAGCGTCGAACCAACGCTGCAGGGTGGGTTCGAGAAGCTGTTCCATCCCGCCCTCGCTGCGCGCCGTATCGGCCCGCTGTGCCGTGTGCCGGCGTCCCTGATCGTCGAATCCGCCTCCGGTACCGATCAGTACGAGGGACTCCACGCTCTGCCGGTGCAGCGTGGCGAGGGCCTGCGCCACCATGCCTCCGAGGGAGACTCCGAGAACGGCGCTGCTCTGTATGCCGAGCTGATGCCATAGTGCTGCAACATCTTCGGCGAGAAGATCGAGAGTGATCCCGGACGCGCCGTACTCGGTATCGCCGTGCCCGCGGAAGTCCGGGCAGAGGTAGCGCCGGTCCCGACCCAACTCGCCGGCGAGCTGCTCGTACCAGGATCCGTCAAGTGCGAGGGGGTGCAGGCACGTCACCACATCGCTTCCGCGTCCGTAGATTCGGTAGTTGAGCAGTGTGCCGTCGACGGTGTGGACTTTGCCGCGAATCACTAGCCATTCTCCTGTTCAAAGCTACTGCAACGTTTACAGATTGAATCAGCTCGACCGCTCGAGCTCGGCGGCGCGCACGGCGTCCTTCAGTAGATCGGCGAGCTGATTGTAGTAGCCGTGGAACATGTCGGAACCGAGCCGCATCTCCTGGTTCCGGGGACGCTCCAGTTCGATTCGGATATCCGCCACGACCCGGCCGGGCCGGCTCGCCATCAGGAGCACCCGGTCACTCAGAAGGATCGCTTCCTCGAGGTCGTGGGTGACGAACAGGACTGTCGGACGTTCAGCTTCCCACAGTCGGAGAAATTCTTCCTGCTGGATCGCCCTTGTCTGCGCGTCGAGCGCAGCAAAGGGTTCGTCCATCAGGACCACCCGGGGGCTCTGTGCGAGCGTACGGGCGATCGCGACACGCTGCCGCATGCCCTGGGACAGGTGCGTGATGTCGGAATCGGCGAACTCCTCGAGTCGTACGCGACGGAGCCACTCGTCGCTCCGTTTCCGACGTTCGGCACGATCCATGCCTCGGACCTCCAGTCCGAGTTCCACATTCGCTCGCACGCTCCGCCACGGGAGCAGTGCGTCGCGCGCGAACAGGAAGCTGACGTCCTCGGGGGAGGAGGTCACCTCCTGTCCGCCCAGCCGCACCGATCCGCTTCGCGGCCGAACCAGGCCGCCCGTCATCGAGAGTGCGGTCGTCTTACCGCATCCCGAGGGGCCGACGATGCTCACGAACTCGGAGGGTGCGATCGCGAGATCGAAGTTCTCGAGTGCGCGTACCGGGCGGTTGCCGTGGATGAAGCTGTGATTGATGTTGTCGAACTCTACGGATAACCCTGGTTCGACTGTGATGTCCGCAGTCGTGGTCAGCGTTGGCATCGAAAGGACCTCGTTCGGTTCGGAATCGTGGGGTGGGCTGGTGCAGGGCTCAGCTGGCTCGTGCGTAGTCCGGGACCAGGTCTTCGTAGCGGACTGATCCAGCGGGGACGAGCCCCTGCTTCTCGGCAATTCCCACCATCATCTCGATCGACTCCCGGGGGGCCGCGAACATCGGCTTGGTACTCGGGAAGACGGTGTCCCGGAAGAACTGGATCGACTGTTCGGCGGCCTCCTGCATCTTTCCGTCGAAGCTGGTCTTGTTCAGGAGCGTCGCCGCCGCTTCGGGGTTGGCTTCGATCCATGCCTGGCCGTCCCACTGGGCGGCGAGCCAGGCCTTGACGACCTCGGGGTTCGCCGCGGCGAAGTCGTCCCGGACCACGATCGCGCCGACCACCTGCTTGTTGAGCGACGTGGGTGCTGAGGCATCTGCGAAGTTCACGAGAAGTCGACCGTTGGTGGGGGTTGCGACTGCAAGATTCGCGCCGCGGCTGTATCCCACGTAGGCATCGAGTCGGCCGGCCTTGAGTTGCGCGATGGCCGGCGAGATCTGTCCCACCCCGATTCGCGTGACATCCCGCTCGGGTATCCCCGCCGATTCGAGAGCCATGAGGAGCTGATGATCGTTCCCCGCGCCGAGCGCGGTGACACCGATCCGCTTGCCCCGCAAGGCGTTCATCTTCTCGTCGAACGACGCGGTGTCGTCCGGCCAGGAGCCCGGACCGACGACGACCGAGTACGTGTTCGACGGTACCCGCATCCCGACGATGGCGGGACGCTGGCCCGGAGTGGAGTTGGCGAATGCGGTGATCGCGAGGGTGATGTCGGTCATGCAGCCGGTCATGGCACCGGATGCGAGTAGTTGATTGGCCTGAACTGCGCTCGACGGGAAGAGCATGTCCGGCACGTCGAGGTTGTACGCGGCGAACTGGTTCTGTTCCTCGTTCACGACGTCGATCAGGAAGTTGTCGCCGGGCGCGGACCCCACCACGAACTTCGTCTGCTCGGCCAGCGCTCCCGGCGCCAAGTCTGCCGCGGATGCGGCCGTTGCCGCTCCTGAGCCGGCATCGCTGCAGCCGGTGAGCAGCGCGCCCGCGCCCGCGGCCGTCAGTCCGAGACCGGCCATCGCCAGGAACTCGCGCCGATTCGGTCCGGTGCCGGCGGCGGATGCCGGGGAGCGTCGTGCGGATCGGTGCAGTTCGAAGGGGAACTTCATGTATGTGGCTCCTGATTCGGAATCGGGTCGAGCGACGACGGCGTGACGGCATTCGGCGTATCCGGATGAGAAAGCTTCCGGGAGTGCAGGTTCGGGTGGGATAGTTCAGAAACGATCCTCGAAGTGCTGCTCCGACATTCGTGCGGAGAGCATAGGCCCGGGGGGTGTGACCTCCGTTACACAAATACTCACGCCGGACGGACCGCACGTCAAGAAGTGCGACCCCCTGCGCCTGTTATCACCCTGATAGGCGGGCTGCCCTTGTGCTCCGCCTGGGCAAACCCCAGCCTCTTGAGAGCAGCCGTCGAGCTCTGAGTCCGGCCGCCGGCCGCACGCGAGGCGGGAACGAAGCGAGATTCCTGCCCTCGAAGGTGCGGTGCGCTTTTCGAGCGTCTATGCGATGTGCACGGCTGCTCACCATTGGAACAGTGAAGGAACGACACATGCGCCAGTCCCCACATTCGCCCGCCGGAACCGTCCGCTACGACTTCTCGTCCCGTGTCGCCATCGTGACCGGTGCTTCACGAGGCATCGGTGCGCAGGTTGCTCTCTCGCTCGCGGAAGCCGGCGCCAAGGTCGTGCTGCACGGCCGTGATTCCGAGAGTCTCGCCTCGGTCGCCGACCAGGTCCGTGCTCTCGGTAGTGAGGCGGTGACCGTCGCGGGCAACATCCGACTGGAGGAGACCGCAAACGATCTCGTCGCCGCGGCGACGGACGCATTCGGTCGCGTCGACATCCTGATCAACAACGCGGGTGGCAACTTCGCCAAGCGACTGGAGGAGCTCTCCACCAACGCGTGGAACGCGACGGTCGAGACCAACCTCGGCGGTGCATTCCAGTGCGCCAAGGCATGCTGGCCGGTGTTCGCCGCTCAGCAGGGGGGCGTCATCGTCAACATCGGTTCCGTGTCGAGCAGCTACGCGCACCCCCAGCGTGGCGCGTACGCGGCCGCCAAGGCCGGACTGGTGTCGTTGACTCAGACGATGGCCTGGGAATGGGCCGCCCAGAACATTCGAGTCAACTGCGTTGAACCCGGCGCGATCCTGACGGACGCATCCCGGTTCTCCTCGTCGGATACGGCCGACAAGATCGCGGCGTACATTCCCCTGGGTCGACTTGGACACCCGACCGACATCGCCAATGCCTGCATGTTCCTCTGCTCCGACGCCGCCTCGTACATCACGGGGGAGGTCCTCACCGTCGCGGGTGGTCCGTTGGCGTCGTCCCCGGCGGAGCTGCCTCCGAGGCAGCCGCTCGAACGCGTTTGATCTCACCGGTGTTTCGACCCGAAGGTGGTGCGCCAACCGACGGGTAGTCCGATCGCACCCGGCAGACGGGATGCGAACCAACACACTCGAGTCAGGGAGTTGAAGATGACCACTGTGCAGGAGTCGAAACCGCAAGTCCTCGAGATGGAGCGCGAGATCTTCGTCGAGCGGGACCGTGCCCGCCGCAAAGCGTTCTGCGCCACCTGGGGGCTGCGCATCGTGTGGCTCGCGCTGTTCCTGGGCGCGTGGTACCTGGCATCCCACAAGGGCATCGTGGACCCACTCTTCATCTCCACACCGGAGGATGTCGGAGCCGCGTTCGTGGAGCAACTCGGAGACCGCACGTTCTGGATCGACGTGCGAAGCACCTTCGGCGGCGCGATGGCCGGACTCGTGATCGGTGCGACGCTCGGCGTCCTGAGCGGCGTGATCCTGTCGCGGAGCGAGGTGTTGAATCGCGCCGCCGCACCGTTCCTGACGCTCCTGAACAGCCTTCCTCGGCCGGCCCTGGCGCCGATCTTCATCCTCTGGTTCGGGCTCGGGATGGTCCCGAAGGCGATGGTCGCCGCCAGCATCGTGTACTTCGTACTGCTCACCAGTACCGCGAGCGCGCTCCGCGGCATCGACCACGACATCGACCTGTTGTCGCGTTCGATGTCCATGACGCCCTGGCAGCGATTCGTCAAGATCGAGTTCCCGAGCGCACTGCCTGCCATTGCGGGTGGGCTGCGCCTCGCCGCGGTCTACTCGGTGCTCGGTGCCGTACTCTCCGAGATGGTCGGCGCGTACACGGGGCTGGGGCAGCGGCTCGTCACGATGACCAACAACTTCCAGGTCGCCGAGTCTTTCGCCGTGCTCCTGGCGATGGGTTTGATGTCGATGGTGCTCGACGCGGGAATCTCGTTGTTCCAGAGATTCTTCCAGAAGCGTGGATGACGCGGAGAAGGGTGAGTCGTGAATCCTCCGATCGTGATCACCGGTGGTGCGAGCGGCATCGGCGAGGCCTTGTGTGAGGCGCTGGCGGCGGCTCACCCGGTCGTGGTGGTCGATCTCCAGGTCCCGAGCAACCGCGTCGCCGGCGTGACGTACCTCGTCGGTGACGTGGCCACCGAGGAGGGCGTCGGCGACATCGTGGACCAGTTGCGTTTGCGCGGTGTCGACCGCATCCGCGGGCTGATCCACTGTGCTGCGGTCGGTCACTTCGAGCCGTTCGCGCAGACTCCGCGGGCATCGTGGGAGAGGGTCCTCCACATCAATCTGCATGGTGCCCTGGCGATTACACAAGCGCTGATGCCACTGGTCGTCGACGGTGGACGAATCATCCTGTTCTCGTCCGGAACCGTGTTCAAGGGCCCGGGTGCCGCCGCCGTCTACGCCGCGTCGAAGGCCGGGGTCATCGGATTCGCGCGATGCCTGGCCGAGGAGCTCGGCAGCCGCGAAATCACGGTCAACGTCGTCGCGCCGGGCCTCGTCATCACCCCGCTGGCGGCGTCGATCGCGGGCACCGAGCAGCGCAACATCGAAACGCGTGCGATAAAGAGGGCTTCCACCACCGCGGATTTCGTCGAGCCGGTTCGCTTCCTTCTGTCAGCGGGTGCGTCCTTCGTGACTGGTCAGACTCTTGTGGTGGACGGTGGATCGATCCGGCGCTGAGGATTCCTCCGGCCACCGCAGGCAAGAACTGAACAAATGACCAACTGATGTTGTGCCCACCCGGATTTCGACACCGATTTCGCAGGCACTAACCTGACGCCGACCCCTCCGTTGTGTGCCACGACACATCGCGGTGGGGTCGGTGAAGGCTTTCATCCGGCTCCGGCCACGACAATGCGACACGAGGTCCATCGTTATGAGATTCGAGCAGTTGCGGTACCTCGAGGCTGCGGTCCGGACCGGTTCGTTCCGCCAGGCCGCGAAGGAACTCGGCGTGACCCAGCCGACGATCACGACGCAGGTGCAACGCCTCGAGGAGGACCTCGGAGTCGTTCTCGTGCTCCGCGGAGCGCACGGTGTGCGGGCGACGTACGCGGCCGAGCGAATTCTGCCTCACGCGCTCGCTGTGATGAGGGCGGAGAACGCGCTGCGTCAGGAGGCCAGCGCCATAGACAATCTCAAGATCGGCAGCATCAGGCTTGCCGCCGTTTCCACGGCCAGCCTGACCGTGCTCCCGGACGTCGTGAAACTGCTTCACCGCGAACACCCGAACATTCGCTTCGAGGTGACCGAGGGTGGATCCGAAATGGTCCGGCGCGGCGTCTCGACCGGACATTTCGACATGGGGCTGCTCAGTACGCTCAAGAGCGACGATCGAGACTCCGACAGTCTGCAGTACATCGATCTGCTCACGGGCCGGCTCGTTCTGGCGATACCGCAGGACAATCCGTTGGCGTCCAGACAGTCGGTGCACGCGGCCGACCTCGCAGGCCAGCCGTTGATCTTCTTCTCGAAGGGCAGCGTGCTGCGTGACGCGTTCGAGCGGTTGGTCGACGGGATCGAGATTCGTCCGGTCTACTTCACGGACAGCGCCGAGACGTCGATCCGAATGGTCAGGGCTGGGGTGGGCATCGCGATCGCCAATACCCTCGCGCCGTCGACGGTCAGCGGCGACGGAATAGTGCTCTCTCCGATCTCCGCGGAGTGGGCTGAGACGCGACTCGCAGTGGTGGTGCGCAAGGGTGAGATGCGCAGTCCGGTCGTGCAGACGCTCCTGCGGTTGATACGCCAGCAGATCGCCGGGATGCGGAACACGTAGCCACCCGGGCGATCGGACGCTGCCGCGCGGTGGTTCGACGGTCGAAACCCGTCGAACCACCGCACGTGGGCATGGCGCTAGAGATCCAGAACCAGGCGCGAGCCCACCGCTCGCGACACGCAGATCAGCATCGTGGCGTTGGCCTCCCGCTCGCGCTCGGTGAGGACCGAATCGCGATGATCCGGAATGCCTTCGAGTACCGGTACCTCGCATGTCCCGCAGGTGCCCTCCATGCACGAAGACAGGATCGGCACACCCGCATCCTCGACCACGTTCAGGATGCTCTCGCCGGCCTCCACCAGGACGGTCAGCCCGCTTTGGGCGAGTTCGACTTCGAACGCCTCGTCCGCCTCGCCGGACATGACGTCTCGCGGGGCGAAACGCTCGACGTGCAACGCCTCGGCCGGCCACGACGTTCGACACCTCTCCTCGACCGCTGCCAGGAGAGGCTCCGGCCCGCAGCAGTAGATCAGGGTATCGGGATCGGGAGCGCCCAGTGCCGCTGCGAGATCGATGTGCCCGACCTCGTCCTGCGGGTAGAGTCGAACGTCGCCTCCCAGGCTCCGGGCCCGGTCGGTGAACGCCATCGAACGCAGTGAGCGGCCGCCGTAGTGGAGCGACCATCGTGCTCCCGACCTCGCGACGGTCGAGATCATCGGCAGCAGGGGAGTGATTCCGATCCCGCCGCCGATGAAGACGTAGTTGCGGGACTTATGCAGCGGGAACAGGTTTCGAGGCCCGCGCACCGTCACCAGCGCGCCCTCGTGGAGCTCGTCGTGGATGCGGCGCGAGCCTCCCCTGCCGTTCGACTCGCGGAGGACCGCGACCCTCCAACAGCTGCGGTCGCCGGGATCGCCGCACAGCGAGTACTGCCGAACCACATCCCGGGACAGCACGAGGTCGACGTGCGATCCCGGATCCCACGGCGGCAGAGGCGAGCCGTCGGCGTTCCTGAGCTCGAGCTCCACGATCTCGTCGGTGAGCTGTGTCCGCCGGGCCACGACGACGGTCGATTCGCTCACCTCGTGTGAACTACCGTGCATAGGAGTCTGCTTTCTTGCGATGTGCTCAGACTGCATCAATCTTCTTGCACCGCAATTGCACCGGACGGGCAGATGCGTGCCGACTCGAGGACGCCGTCGCGCTGGTGGGGCGAGACGTCGCTCCGGAGCACGCGAACGAGACCGTCGTCCTCGCCTTGATCGAAGATCTCCGGTTCACGCCCGACGCACAGTCCTGCGGCAATACACTTCGCACTGTCGGCCACAACTCGAATCACAACCACTCCTCGTCTTCGTTTCACTGGATCTGTGCGGGTTCGCGTGAGCAATACCCGAAGTTGACTGAATGTCTCTGCGCTACCACGAAACCGGTAGCTCGTGGACGCCGTAGAACGCCGAGTCGTGCTTGAAGCGAAGCTCCTCGACCGGAGTCGCCAACTCGAGCCCCGGCAGGACGTCGAACAGGGTCTCGAAGACGACCTCGAGCTCCATTCGGGCGAGAGCCTGTCCGAGGCACTGATGTGCGCCGTTACCGAAGGTCATGTGTTGGCGGGCTTCCGGCCGGCCGACGTCCAGTACGTCGGGCTCGGGGAAGATCGTCTCGTCCCAGTTCGCGGAGGACACCGCGGCGATGACGCCGTCGCCCGCCGGGATCGTGCGTCCGCCCACTTCGATGTCCTCGGCGGCTACGCGCATCGCATTGCTCTGCGTGATCGACGTGAAGCGGAGCAACTCCTCGATCGCGTTGGTGACCGACACCTCGCCCGACGTCAGCCGTGCCAGCTGCTCCGGATGTTCGAGAAGGACGAGTGTTCCGAGTGCAATCACGTTTGCCGTCGTCTCGTGACCGCCGAGGAGGAGCAGATTCGCATCCATCACCGCCTCGTCCCGCGTCAAAGCGCCGCTCTCGACTTGTTCGGCCAGGAAGCTGATCACGTCGTCGCGCGGGTCACGCGCCCTCTCGTCGAGCAGCCCTCCGAGGTAGTCGAGCAACTTCTCGGTGGCTTCTCCGACCTCTGCGGGGGACGCCGTGCGGGAGATGCGTACTGCGCTCTGGACCTGGAAGAACTCGTGGTCTCGATAGGGCACTCCGAGCAGCGTGCACGCCACCGTCGACGGCACTGCCAACGCGAACTCGTTGTAGAAGTCGACGGGCGCCGTCTTGGCCGACATCCCCTCCAGTAACTCCCTGACCAGTGTTCTCACCATGGGTCGCATCTCTTCGACACGGCGAACGGTGAAGAAGGGGATGACCATCCGGCGATGCCGGCTGTGCTCGACGCCATCCATCCGCTGGAAGGATCCGTCGTGAACCTTGGCGGCCCGATCGGCTTCCGAGAGGAACGGGTAGTTCGGTCGCGTGGGCTGGGCACTGAGCGCGGAGGACCGGAGGACCGTACGAATGTCTTCGTATCGCGTGAGCAGCCATGCCGATCCTCCGTCCCACAGGTTGACCCGTGTAATGGGCTGTGTCTTACGTAGATCCGCGTACTCCGCTGGTACCTCGAAAGGGCAACGCCGCTGCATCGGAAACTCGGGTGCCGGGCCGGATGGCGCCATGTCTTACCTCCACGATGAACGAGACTGTGTGACGACGGTCTCATTGATGCTTGCCTCGACAGGAGAGCCGGTCAAGCGGCGGCGGCGCCGAGCGTGCTATCGCCGCGATAGGTCTCGTGCCCTTGCGTCGCGAGAAGCGCGTCCCGGTAGACGTTCTCGGCGATAGTGGCCGGGTATCACGGGCCGGCGTGTCGGTGCGCGAGGTTCGGACGTTGTCGGCCGTCGGGTAGGCGTGTGAAGTGGATTCGGTCGCGCGACTCACGAAGGTGAACCGATTCCGTCTCTGCTGCAACATTGTTCATCGTGACGATGGTGAAAGATGTTGGTTATCACCGTTGAAGGTTGCATTCCCTTTCGCGCTCGACTCGCAGCCGTGAGACTGCACGCGTCACCATTCGTTGTGACGACAGTCACTGTGTCTCCAGGAAGGCTTCAGATGATTCGCCTGAGGAAGTTGGCGGGCCTCGTTCTCCTGTCGACCGCCATCACTGCTTGCAGTGGCGCGTCGACCCAGAACACCGACGGCTCACCCGCCGAGATCCACATCACGATCGGCTCCGGTCTCCCATACGCTCCGTTGACGATCATCAAGCATCAGCGCACCCTGGAAACGGCTTTTCCCGGGACGCGGATCGTCTGGGACGAGGGGGTCAGTGGGGGAGCGGCGACCCGCGGCGGCATCCTGTCGGGCAAGGTGCAGGTCGGTGTCACGGGAATTGCACCCTTCGTCATCGGTGTGGACAAGGGCGTTCCTTGGAAGGTGTTGGGGTCCATGGGCCAGATCGGGATCAGCATGGTGTCCCGTGATCCCGGGATCCGCACACTGGAGGATCTGGACGCTTCCGGTCGGCCGATCTCGGTGCCATCGCCGGACTCCGGGCAGGCGATGGCGCTGAAGTCGCTCGCCGAGTCGAAGCTGGGAGACGTCAAGGCATTCGACGACCAGCTGTCGCCGATGCCGCACCCGGACGCTTACCAGGCACTCGTGACGGGGACGACGGGTGCCGCGTTCATCGCGCCACCGTTCCAGTACCGACTCCTGGCCGACGGCGACGCACACGAGGTGGCCTCGGCAGCGGACACCTTCGGGCCCATCACCTACTCGGCAATCGTGATGTCGGAGAAGTTCCACGACGAGAATCCGGTGTTCGCCGACACTCTCTACGCGGCTTTGTCCGATGCCCTGGCGGTTCTTCGTGAGGATCCCGACGAAGCGGCCGAGGTGCTCGCGAGCGCCGATGCCGGACACGAGTCGGCTGCGTCGTACTCGGAGTGGATCCAACTGCCCCAGAACCATTGGGAGGTGGCCCCTCGCGGATTCGAGGCGACCGCCGAGTTCATGAAGTCTGTGGGCCTGATCAGGTCGGTTCCCTCGACCGAACAGATGATGTTCCCCTCCGTCAGCGAGGTCGGTCAGTGACCGCGCCGGTGATCTCCGCCGACGGCGTCAGTATTCGATACCAGCCGCGGGATCGGGACTCTCACCTCGCCGTCGACGACGTCACGTTCGAGGTACGTCAGGGTGAACGGTTCGTTCTGCTCGGACCCTCCGGTTGCGGGAAGACATCGCTGCTCATGTCGATCGCGGGATTCATCAAGCCGGTGTCGGGCCGTCTCCGGGTTCGAGGCGAGGACGTCGTCGGCCCGGGGCCCGACCGGGCCGTGGTCTTCCAGGACATGGATCAGCTGTTCCCGTGGCGGACCGTCGTCGGAAACCTGAACTTCGCGGAGAAGTTGGCACTCGGTCTGCGGGGGAACGAAGCTCGGGAGCGAAGTCTTCGATACCTCGAGTTGGTCGGCATCCGCGATGCGGCTGACCGCTATCCCCACCAGCTGTCGGGCGGGATGAAGCAGCGCGCAGCCATCGCCCGGGCACTGTCCGTAGAGCCGGCATTGCTGCTGCTCGACGAGCCGTTCGGCGCGGTCGACGAGATCACCCGCACCGGCCTGCAACGTGAACTCGTCAGGATCTGTGACAGCGAATCGATGACCGTCATCATGGTCACGCATTCCATCCCGGAGGCCGTCTACCTGGCCGATCGGGTCATGGTCATGTCGACGGGCCCGGGTCGGATCCAGAAGATAGTCGACACATCGAAGATCGACAGCTTCGGCCATCCGGACTTCGGATCGACGGTCGAGGATCTGAGACTCCTGCTCGAGAAGGGTTCGAAGTCGACCGGCCGACCAAGTGCACAAGGAGTCGAATCATGACCGCGGCAACGCTCACCCAACCCGTGCGTCGGAAGGGGGCACTCCGCCCGAGCACCACCGTGCGGCGTGTGATTCTCGCAGTGGGACTCGTCGCGGCATGGCAGGCCGCGATTCTCGTCTTCCGGCCCTCGCCACTGCTCTTTCCCTCGCCGGCCGACGTGGCGCGTGCGATCGTGGAGGGATTCCGGAGCGGAGCGATTCTGGAGGCGACGGGTTCCACTCTCCGGATCCTGGGAATCGGCACGGGGTTGGGCCTGGTGATCGGTCTGACCCTGGCTACGCTCGCGGTGCTCTCCCGATGGATGGACGATCTGTTGTCCCTCATCGTGTCGATCATGAATCCGCTGCCCTCGATCGCGATCCTGCCGCTCGCGATGATCTGGTTCGGACTCACCCCCACCGCGATCGTGGTGGTGATTCTGAACTCGACCATCTGGCCGATCGCGCTGAACGCCAGCATGGGTTTCCGAATGGTCAGCACCACGCTGCAGCGATCCGCGCGGACGATGGGCATCAGAGGCGTTCGGATGGTCGTTCAGGTGCTCTTCCCAGCTTCGCTCCCGCACCTGTTGACGGGTGTACGCATCGCGTGGGCTTTCGGGTGGCGCACGGTCGTCGGCGCCGAACTGGTCTTCGGCGCGGCGGGCGGTACTGCCGGCCTGGGCTACTTCATCAACCAGGCCCGGTACTTCCTCGACACCGACATGGTTTTCGCCGGCCTCGTCGTGATCTCTGCGCTCGGGCTCGCGATCGAGTTCGCGTTCTCGCAGATCGAGCGTGTCACGATCGAGCGTTGGGGAATGGCAAAGTCCAACTGATGCAGTTCATCTCGTGATACCCGGGCCATCGGGGCCGGTGGACGTGGCAGGGGTCGGAATCTCCGTGCGGAGATTCCGGCCCCTGCCACCTGGCGTTCATCGTCCAGAGATCTCACAACGCCCGACGTGCGAGACTGAAGACCTGTCCGGTCGGGCCGCCGACCCGTTGCCGCGTCAGCCACCCCACCAACTCCGCCACCTCGGCGGGCGACTTCACACGTTCACTCGGCAGTCCCTCGGGCGCCTCGCCCTCGTGGAGGAGGCCCTCGGTGAGGCGTGTGGCGACAGGTCCGGGAATCACTTCGTTCACGTCGATTCCGTACTCCCACACTTCCTCGGACAGCGTCTTCGCCAGGTAGCTCATTCCGGCCTTGGACGAGCCGTAGGCCGACATGCCGGCGACAGGCGAATGTCCCAGGCCCGACCCGATCAGGATGATCCGACCGCCACCCGCGTCGACCATGTGCGGGATCACCGCGCGGGCAATGTTGAACGGCCCTATCAGATTGACCGCGATGACGTCGGCCCACTCGGCGGGTTCGGACTCCAGAAACGGCGTCGGCGCGCCCTTTCCGGCGCTGTTGACCAGCACATCGATTCGGCCGAATGCGTCCACCGCCGTACGGACAACCCCGTCGCACGCGTCATAGTCGGAGACGTCGCACGGGAGGGCGAGTGCCTTCGATCCGAGTGCTCGCACCTCGTCGGCCACGGTCTCCAGTTCCGCCGAGGTCCGGGAGAGCAGGACGATGTCCGCGCCCGCTGCTGCGAGCTCGAGTGCGCACGCACGGCCGATTCCTCGTCCGCTCCCGGTCACCACCGCGACCTTGTCGGATAGGTCAAACGGCTGATTCGTCATAGTCTGACTGTGCATTTCGAAGTCCTTTGCTGGGTTGCGGATTCGTGCGATGTCGGAACGGGAAGACGCTCTAGTGACCCTGCCGACAGCGAGATTCGGTGTGACGACGGTCTCGTCGATCGTTCACGGCGGCGGGCGAACCGGCAAGGATCGGTATGAGTGAGTTCGCTATCGCAGTGATAGCCGCGGGGCACCTGGATCACCCGCACTCTCGTGCGGCCGGCCGACGATGCGGATACCTCGGGAGTTCGTTTTCCCGCAACGGTATTCGGATAGCCGATAGGAGCTGGATATCACAGGGTTAGGTTGTTCGGGCTTCCCGGAAATGTGATCTCGGTCAACACTGGGTTCACGCGAGTGCGGTTCCAGATCTGTGGTGCTCGTGGTCCATGTCTATCGAGCAGGGGAGCCCTCCTTGTCAGTCGATTCGATGCAATCAACTTCCGTCGCCGTGCAGATCCTGACGGCGATCGGTGAGACTCGCGCAGCGGGTGGCGTGGTACTTCCCGAGGCAACGGCGAAGTACATCCTGCGGCAGTTCGGAGTAAATGTTCCGCGGGGCGAGAGCGTTGAGGACGTCGAGTCCGTGCCGTCGGATCTGCATCCTCCGCTCGTACTGAAAGCGGTGTCGCCGACGCTCGTTCACAAGTCGGACGCCGGCGGCGTTCGACTGGGACTGCACAACCACGAACTTGTCGCCGCCGCCGAGGACATGCGGCGTCGACTGGCCGAGCTCGGCCACGCGACGACGGGATTCCTGGTCGAGGAAATGGCGCCGAAGGGCTCCGAGGTCGTCCTCGGCGCCGTTCGCACCGAGGGCGTCGGCTGGGCCGTCATGGTGGGGCTCGGCGGTGTCTTCGTCGAGCTTCTCGAGGACGTGTCCTTCGGGCTTGCGCCGCTCTCGCGTCATCAGATCCGCACCATGCTCTCGGAGTTGCGTGGACGGGCTCTCCTCGAGGGCGCTCGGGGCGGCGAACGCGCCGACATCGAAGCCCTGGTGGACGTCGTGCATGCCATGGCCGGGCCTGGCGGGCTCCTGGAAGCGATGCCCGACGAGGTGGTCGAGATCGACCTGAACCCGATCATCGTGTCCTCTCGGGGCGCGGCGGCCGTCGACGCCCGCTTCGTCCTGACCCAGGTGCCTCCGGCGACCGTCGGCGACCTCCCCGATGTGTCGGCGGCAGGAGGAGATACGCAGTACGGCAGGGGATTCGATCGCCTGCTCGAGCCTCGGGCTGTGGCGGTGCTGGGTGCGAGCGGCCGCGGATCGAACGGCGGAAACCTCTTCATCCGCAACCTCCGTCAGTTCGGATTCGAGGGACGGATCATTCCGGTCCATCCGAGTGCCGAGACCGTCGAGGGCTTGCCCGCGATCCCGTCTCTCGCGGACCTCGACTGCGACGTCGACTATGCGTATGTCGCCCTCCCCGCTGCTGCGGTCGCGTCGTCGCTCGCCGAAGGCCGCGGCCGAGTCGCCTTCGCGCAAGTCGTGTCGAGCGGGTTCGGAGAAACGCACGAGGGTGTGGAGCTCGAACGCGAGCTCGTCGCCACCGCCCGTGAGGCGGGAACACGGGTGATCGGCCCGAACTGCCTCGGGACGCATTCCACGTCGGGACGACTGTCCTTCGTTCCGGAGGCCCCGGCAGTTCCCGGCTCGGTCTCGGTCGTGTCGCAGAGCGGCGGACTGAGCGTCGACATCCTGCGGCTGGGCGAGGCTCGAGGTGTCGGGTACCGCAGTGTGATCAGCATCGGAAACGGTGCCGACGTGTCGGCGGCGGAGCTGGTCGAGTTCTTCCTGAACGATCCGGAGACGAAGGTCATCGGTCTGTACCTCGAGTCTCTCGCCGCAGGAAGGGAAATCCTCGACGTGCTGAACGGCAGCGACGTCGACAAGCCGGTCGTGCTGCTGGCCGGTGGACGCACGGCCGACGGTGCCCGCGCGGCGACCAGTCACACCGGGGCGCTCAGCGGCAACCACCGGCTGTGGCCCGCGCTCGCCAGGCAGGCCGGTGTCGTCCTCGTCGACACGCTCAACGAGTTCGTGAATGTGCTCCACGTCTTCGACATGGCCGATCCGTCGGTGACCGAGACGGCCGGCGACGTGGTGCTCTTCGGAAACGGCGGGGGCGCAAGTGTGCTGGCTGCCGATACGCTCGATCGGGTCGGGCTGGCCACACCGCCGTTGCCGCAGGTCGCGATCGACGAACTCAACGGCCTCGGACTGCCTCCCGGTAACGGGCTGGCGAACCCCGTCGACGCGCCGGCAGGAACGCTGGCCGTCGAGGGCGGTGCGATCGCGGAGAAGATCGTGGGCACCATCCTCGCTCACAGCACCCCGTCGGTGATGATTTCCCACTTCAACGTCGGCATCATCGTCAGAAATCTCGCCGCGACGCACGGAGACGTGCCGGCCGCGATCATCGACGCGATCGTGCGGGCCCGGGACGCGGCCGCACGTCGATGCCACCACATCCTGGTCCTCAAGTCCGACGGCAAGGCCGATACGGACGAGCAGATCACGCAGTACGAGATGCGTGCGAGGTCGGCAGGAATCCCGACATACCGCGAACTCGAGGACGCCGCATGCGCAGCGCGGGCTCTGCTGCAGCACCGACGCCTCGCGGACGCGAAGTAGACACGCAACAACGCTCGGATGCCTATCGCATCGGCCGGAAAGGGCAACACCAAATGACGATTGACAGTGTGGGTGCACCGTCGTCCACCCTCGAGGAACGACATGCCGAGCGCCGGAACGCCGCGCTGGCGATGGGCGGACCGAAGAAGCTGAAGCAGCGTGCCGACGCCGGCCACCTGAATGCTCGCGAACGGGTCGCGCTGCTCTTCGACGAGGGCACGTTCCGCGAGACGGGGCTGTTCGCCACGTCGGCGGTTCCCGCCGATCACGACCGCACGCCCGCGGACGGCAAAATCACCGGTACCGGCGACATCTCGGGCCGTGGCGCTGCAGTCATCGCCTACGACTTCACGGTCAAGGGCGCCTCCAGCAGCTCGGTGAGCAACAAGAAGATGCAGCACATGAAGGACCTCGCGCTGCGCACCGGGGTGCCCGCCGTCTACCTGGCGGAGTCGACCGGCGTGCGGATGCCGGACGTGATGGGCGGCATGGGCATGGGTGGCGGAAACGACCGCACCCGGTTCCTGAGACGACGTGAGAGTCCGTGGGTTTCGGCCGTGTTCGGGTACGCATTCGGCTCGGCCGCGTGGCATTCGGTGTCGTCGGACTTCGTGGTCTTCCGCAAGGGCGCCGTCATGGCCGTCTCGAGCCCGGGCCTCGTCAGCCGGGCGACCGGCCAAGAGGTGGACGGGCAGGACCTCGGCGGGTGGAAGACCCACGCGCAGATCACCGGCATCGCCGACGCGGTCGCGGACACCGACGAGGAAGCCATTGCGTTGGTCCGGAAGTTCCTGTCCTACCTGCCGTCCAACAACCAGGAGGCACCGCCGCTCGCCCCGGTTCCCGAGGGCTCGGGATCGCGAACGGCGGAACTCCGGGACCTCGTCCCGGAATCGCCGTCGAAGGTCTACGACATGCGGAAGGTCATCCGCTGTATCGCGGACGACGACAGCCTCTTCGAGCTGAAGTCGCAGTACGGGAAGAGTCTCATCACCGGCCTCACCCGTTTCGGTGGCCAGACGGTCGGCGTGATCGCGAACAACCCGATGTTCAAGGGCGGCGCGATCGACGCCGATGCGTGCGACAAGGCGACGAGCTTCCTGGTGTTGTGCGATTCGTACAACATTCCGATCCTGTTCCTGGTCGACCAGCCCGGGTTCCTGATCGGCCTCGAGGCCGAGCGGAACAAGATCGCCGGCAAGGTCATCAACTGGATGAACGCACTCTCCCTCGTGACCGTCCCCAAGGTCACCGTGATGCTGCGCAAGAACTACGGCCAGGCGTTCGTGAACATGGGTGGGTCGGAGACGGCCGACGCGGTCGCCGCATGGTGGACCTCGCAGGTCAGCTTCATGGATCCGCGGTCGGCGGTCGGCGTGGTGTACGGAGTCGACGCCGATTCGGATCCCGAGACCTTCCAGGCCCGGTACGACGAGATGGCCCGCGAGTCGACCGCGTACGACATCGCACGTGTGTACGGCGTCCACGAGGTGATCGACCCGACGGACACGCGCGACTTCATTCTCCATGCTCTTCGTTCGAACTTCCGGCACCGTACGAACGGCGTCGGCGAACACCTGCTGAGCAACTGGCCCACCAGCTACTGAGGTGACGACATGACGCAGTATCCGACCAGCGTGCTGATCGCCAATCGCGGCGAGATCGCCCGCAGAATCATCAAGACCGCTCGCCGACTCGGCGTGGAGGCGGTCGCCGTCTACCACCCGGTCGACGGTGAGCTTCCCTTCGTCAGGGAGGCGGACCGGGCCATCTGTCTCAAGGGAGCGAAGCCGCTCGAGACCTACCTCGACGGCGCGCGGATCATCGAGGCGGCACTGGCCGCGGGTGTGTCCGCGATCCATCCCGGCTACGGATTCCTCGCCGAGAACGCGCAATTCGCCCAGGCCGTGAGCGACGCCGGCTTGCTGTGGATCGGTCCCAGTCCCGACGTCATCGACGTCATGGGGGACAAGGTCAGGGCCCGGCACGCGGTCTCTGCCGCAGGGGTTCCGGTCAGCGGCGGTACCGCCGACGCGCTCTCGTCCGTCGACGACGCGATCCTCCAGGCCGAGGCCATCGGATTCCCCGTCATGCTCAAGGCGGCCGCCGGCGGAGGCGGTATCGGCATGGTCGTCGCGCACGACGCGGAGCAGTTGCGCAAGATGTTCGCCGGCACGCAGTCGATGGCCGAACGCAGCTTCGGATCCGGGAAGGTCTTCCTCGAGAAGTACGTGGCCTCCGCGCGCCACGTCGAGGTTCAGGTCCTGGGCCTGGCCGACGGCCGGGTGGTCGCGCTGGGCGAGCGGGACTGCTCGGTGCAGCGCCGCCACCAGAAGGTTGCCGAGGAATGCCCCGCTCCACACCTCGATGCAACGGTGCGCACGCGCCTGAGCGAGGCCGCAGTCCGTGCCGCCGAGGCGGTCGGTTACCGGAACGCAGGCACGGTCGAGTTCTTGTTGGACACGAGCACGGGCGACTTCGTCTTCCTCGAGATGAACACCCGGATTCAGGTCGAACACCCCGTCACCGAACTGACCTACGACGTCGACCTCGTCGAGCAGCAGTTGAGTATCGCGGCCACGGGCAGCACGACGGCCGACCTGAATACCACCCCTCGCGGGCACTCGATCGAATTCCGTGTGTGCGCCGAGGATCCGGTTCGGTTCTTCCCCGCGCCGGGAACGATCGAGCAGTGGCAGCCCCCGTCCGGACCCGGCATTCGAGTCGACAGCGGGTACGGCCCCGGAGACATCGTCACTCCGCACTTCGATCCGATGATCGCCAAACTGATCGTCACGGCGTCCGATCGGACCGAGGCGATCACATTGGCGCAGAGGGCGCTCGACGAATTCGAAATAGGCGGAATCGTGACGAACCTTGCGTTTCTGCGGAAGCTCGTCCGGGCGGACGAGTTCGTCGCAGGCGAGTACGACACCACCATCGTGACAGTCATCAACAGCCGTGAAGGCTCGAAAGTTGCAGCAGGAGCGTGACGAACATGCCAGAGACGATTCAATCCGACCTCGCCGCCAACGTGTGGAAGATCCTGGTCGCCGTAGGTGACCCCGTCGAGCCGGACGAGCCGCTCATGATCCTCGAATCCATGAAGATGGAGATCCCGGTGATCCACGGGGAGGCGGGAACGGTCGTGGCCCTGCACGTGGAGGAGGGCGACAACGTCGGACTCGGACAGCCGTTGATCTCCGTCTCGGAGCGGTAGAAACGAAAGCTCGCGCCGATAGGAGAAGCCTGTGACACTGCGCTCTACCGTGGGGCAAGACAGCTCGTCCCGCGCCGGTTCCAGCCCATCGCGGATTTTCCCGTGGGTCGTGTTCGCCATGGTGTTCGCGTTGATGCTGTCGGACTACATGTCCAGACAGGTCTTGAGCGCGGTCTTCCCGATGCTCAAGTCCGAGTGGGACCTGTCCGATACGCGCCTCGCGTCGCTCAACAGCGCCGTGGCACTGATGGTCGGACTGCTGACACTGCCGTTGTCCGTCCTGGCTGACCGATGGGGCCGGCTCAAGAGCGTGGTTCTGATGGCGGTCGTCTGGAGCCTTGCGACACTGCTGTCGGCGGTGGCGACCAGCTACGGTCAGATGCTGGGCGCGCGGTTCCTCGTCGGGGTGGGCGAGGCCGCCTACGGCAGCGTCGGTCTCGCGGTGTTGCTCAGCGTCTTCGCGCCGCACATGCGAGCGACGCTGAGTGGCGCGTTCCAGGCGGCCGGGTCCTTCGGCTCGGTAATCGGCGTGGCCCTCGGCGGCTACGTGGCCCTCCATCTCGGCTGGCGGTGGGCGTTCGCGGCCATGGCCGTGCTCGGCCTGCTGCTCGCGGCGATGTTCTCTGCCGTCGTCACGGAGAAGCGGATGGCTCAGCACCGCATGGACGGTGTCGCCGAGGAATCGGCAGACGACGCACCGGACGGGTACAAGGCGCCGCTGCGGACTCTCTTCGCCACTCCGTCCGTCGTCTGCGCCTACCTGGTCGGTGGGCTGCAGATGCTGGTCGCGGGGGTCCTCCTGGCTTGGCTGCCGAGCTATTTCAACCGCTACCACGACATGGATCTGGGCAGGGCCGGCGCGACGGCGGCGATCTACTCGCTGCTGATCGCAGTCGGGATGATCTGCTGCGGAATGATCACCGACCGGGTCAGCCGGCACCGTCCGGCGGCGAAATGGACGACGGCCATGGTCTACTGTGCCGTGTCCGCGGTTGCTCTGATCGCGGGATTCCAAGTGGCACCCGGAACACCGCAGATGATCCTGCTCGGTGTCGGAGCGTTCTTCGCCGCCGGCTCGTCCGGGGCGGCATCCGCAATGGTCGCGAACCTCACCCACCCATCGTTGCGTGCATCCGGCTTCGGCACGCTCACCCTCGCATACAGCATTGTCGGAATGGCATTGGGTCCCTTCGCGGTCGGCATGCTTGCCGACCGGATCGGACTGCTGGGAGCGCTGCAGGTGGCGCCGTTCGTCTACGGCGCTGCCATCGTGGTCCTCCTGGTCGGGCGGCGCTGCTACCCGGCAAGCCTCCGGAAGCTCGCTGCGCTGAGCGGATCGCACCCGAATCACGACGATCGCTGATCGATCACCCTCACGAGTCAAGGAGACTGTCCCGTGGTCCTTTTCGAGATGACGGATCGGGCAAAGCAGTACCATGCCGATCTGCTGGAGTTCATGGACTCGCACATCTATCCCGCCGAGGCGGTATACGAAGAGCAGATGCGTGCGTCCGGCGACCCCAACTTCCAGCCGCCGATCATGGACGAGTTGAAGGAACTCGCCCGCGCTCGCGGACTGTGGAATCTCTTCCATCCGGATCCGCAGTGGGGTCCGGGCCTGAGCAACCTCGAGTACGCGCCGCTCGCCGAGATCATGGGCCGGTGCCACTTCGCTCCGGAGGTGTTCAACTGCAACGCACCCGACACCGGCAATATGGAGGTGCTCACGCAGTTCGGTACCGCGGAGCATCACAAGAAGTACCTCGAACCCCTGCTCGCCGGGACCATGGCATCCGCCTTCGCGATGACCGAGCCACGGGTCGCGAGTTCCGACGCCACCAACATCGAGCTGTCGATGAAGCGGGACGGCGACGAGTACGTCCTCAACGGGCGGAAGTGGTTCGCCTCCAACGCCTTGCATCGGGACTGCAAGGTCATGATCGTCATGGGCAAGACCGATCCCACTGCGGCGCCGCACCGCCAGCAGTCGATGATGGTCGTGCCCATCGATGCGCCCGGCGTCACCGTGATGCGGGGCCTGCCGGTGTTCGGGTACCAGGACCGTGACGGCCACGCCGAGATCGACTTCGAGAATGTCCGAGTGCCGGCGACGGACGTACTCGTCGGTGAGGGTGAGGGCTTCGCGATCAGCCAAGCTCGACTCGGACCCGGACGCATCCACCACTCCATGCGCTCGATCGGAGTGGCCGAGCGCGCGCTGGAACTGATGTGCCAACGGGCCACGTCGCGAATCGCCTTCGGCAAGCCGATCAGCGACCACAGCAATATTCAGGACTGGATCGCCGAGTCGCGCATCAAGATCGAGATGGCTCGACTGCTCACGCTCAAGACCGCCCACCTGATGGACACGGTGGGGAACAAGCACGCCCTCACGGAGATCGCGGCGATCAAGGTGGCGGCCCCCAACATTGCGCTCGAGGTGCTCGATCGGGCCATCCAGGTGCACGGCGGCGGTGGTATCACCGACGACTTCCCCCTGGCGATGGCGTGGGCGCACCAGCGCGCCCTCCGTCTCGCCGACGGTCCGGACGAAGTGCACAAGCGCACGATCGCCCGACAGGAGTTGCGCAAGTACCGCGACCGAGCGCCGGTCGCGGCCCGAGTCGGGGACGAGACTCGTGCCTGAGGTCGAGGACAGGACTGCGGGCACGGAACAGCCGGTCGGGGTGGACCGGACCGCAGCGACGTCGTGGATTCGATCGCTCGGCGTCGAGGTCTCCGGTGCCCTGAACTTCGACCGGATCGGCCTGGGGCAGTCGAACCTGACCTATCTGGTCACCGATGAGGACCGGCGACGGTGGGTGCTGCGCCGGCCGCCGCTGGGACACCTGTTGGCATCGGCGCACGACGTGGCTCGCGAGGCGCGCATCCTGACCGCGCTGGCTGACACCGAGGTGCCGGTGCCGCGGGTGTACGGGTTGACGCAGGACCTCCGGCACACCGACGTCACGCTGCTGCTGATGGAGTTCGTCGACGGACTCGTGGTGGACCGGATGCCCGTTGCGGAGTCGCTCACGCCGGAACGTCGCCGGGAGATCGGCCTTTCGCTGCCGCGGACCCTGGCGAAGATCCACGCGGTCGACCTGAATCGGAGCGGTCTGATCGACCTGGCCAGCCACAAGCCGTACGCGGCGCGTCAGCTCAAACGGTGGAGTCGGCAGTGGGAACAGTCCAAGACCCGTGAGCTTCCCGAGCTCGACGCGCTTACGAAGCGCTTGACGTCGGCGATGCCGGAACAGCACGAGGTGTCGCTCGTGCACGGCGACTTCCACCTACGCAACGTCATCACGTCCCACACGACCGGCGACGTCGCCGCGGTGCTCGACTGGGAGCTGTCCACCCTGGGAGATCCGTTGGCGGACATGGGCAGCATGCTCGCGTACTGGCCCGAGGCCGGCGAAGACACCGTGGGCGACTTCGCCGCCACTGCACTGGAGGGATTCCCGAGCCGGGACGAGCTGGCGTCGGTGTACCTCGAGGAAACCGGCCGAGATCCCGCGGCCTTGAAGTACTGGCACGCCTTGGGGCTGTGGAAGGTTGCGGTCATCGCCGAAGGCGTCATGCGCCGGGCCATGGACGAGCCGCAGAACAGGGCCGCGGACGGAACACCCACCGTGGAAGCCATCGATGCGTTGGTTCGGTCCGCCGCTCGGGTAGCCGACGAGGCCGGCATCTGAGTGGTCGTCGAACGATGCAGCCGCGCAACAACTTTTCGAGAAAGGACTGAGACACTATGAGGGCATGGCGCGTAAATGAACTCGGGGAGCCGAGGGATGTCCTCCGCCTCGAGAACGTCGCGGACCCGACCGCAGGTCCGGGTCAGCTGCTGGTGAAGGTGCTGGCCGTGCCGGCGAACTTCCCGGACGTGTTGCTCTGCCGCGGTGAGTACCAGATCAAGCCGCCGCTGCCGTTCACGCCGGGTGTCGAACTGTGCGGCGAGGTCGTCGCAGTCGGCGCCGGCGTCACCCGGTTCGCGGTCGGCGACCGTGTGGTCGGCAACCCGGAACTGCCCGACGGCGCCTTCGCCGAACTGACGGTGATGGCCGAGGAGAACGCCTACCCGGCCCCGGCATCGTTGGACGACGCCGAGGCGTCCGCGCTGAGCATCGGCTATCAGACGAGCTGGTTCGCCCTCCACCGCCGCACGCAGTTGCAGCCGGGGGAGACGCTCCTGGTCCACGCGGCCGCCGGTGGTGTGGGCAGCACCGCCGTCCAGCTCGGCAAGGCTGCGGGGGCCAAGGTGATCGGCGTCGTCGGCGGCGCGGACAAGGCCGAGTACTGCCGTCAGCTGGGTGCCGACCTGGTTGTCGATCGGCGTAGTGAGGACTTCGCGGCCGTCGTCAACGACTACACGAACGGTCGCGGCGCCGACGTCGTCTACGACCCGGTGGGCGGCGACGCGTACGCGAAATCGACCAAGTGCATCGCGTTCGAGGGGCGGATCCTCACCATCGGCTTCGCGAGCGGAACGATCCCGACACCCGGCCTCAATCACGCGTTGATCAAGAACTACTCGATCATCGGACTGCACTGGGGCCTCTACAAGCGATACAACCAGCAGGCGATCTACGACTGCCACGACGAGCTGACCCGAATGGCCGACGCGGGCGAGATCAAGCCGCTGATCAGCGAACGGCTCGCGCTCGAGGACGTCGCGGACGCGGTGGGACGGCTCGGCGACGGAAAGAGCATCGGCAGGATGGTCTTCCTGCCCTGACCACGGAATCGACCGACAGCAGAACGAGGACGGCTTCCCCGTCCTCGTTCTGCCGTGTGCGGCGAGACCCACCGCGGGAGCGCCGCGACTGTGATCGTCGTCTCGTCGGAGGGGGAGGTGGTGCGCTCCGGGAAGAGACCCGTTACCCTGGAGCGCGTGTCAGCTACCTATTTCTGGTTTAGCAGGCCGGCCCTGGGTGGGTCGGTCGGCGTAACCACGCGCTGACAATCTTCCACCCTAGAGCCGGATGACAGACCGGCTCACTGGGATTCTTCAGTCTTCGAGGGTCGGCCTGAGAACAGGAAACCGAACCCAGATGACCGTTATCGCCAATGACCAGCGCCTCGACGATCAGCGCACGGTCAGTATCAGTCCGCTCGTCGCGCCGTCCGTCGTGCGCACCGAGCACACCCCCGACGAGGTTGCGGCCGCGACCGTGCGTTCGGGTCGCGCCGACACCGTCAACATCCTGAACGGCGACGACGACCGCCTCGTCGTCGTGGTCGGCCCGTGCTCGGTGCACGACCCCGAGGCCGCGATGGACTACGCCCATCGGCTCGCCGCGAAGGCCGAGGAACTGCGCGACGACCTGCAGATCGTCATGCGCGTCTACTTCGAGAAGCCGCGCACCACGCTGGGGTGGAAGGGCCTGCTCAACGACCCGCACCTGGACGGCACGTACGACATCAACACCGGTCTGCGGATGGGCCGCAAGCTGCTGCTCGACATTTCCCGCCTGGGTCTGCCGGTGGGCTGCGAGTTCCTCGACCCGATCATCCCGCAGTACATCGCCGACCTGGTCACCTACGGCGCGATCGGTGCCCGCACCGCCGCCAGCCAGGTGCACCGTCAGCTGTGCAGCGCGCTGTCCATGCCGGTCGGCATCAAGAACTCCACCGAGGGCGACATCCAGGTGGCGGTCGACGGCACCCGCGCCGCCGCGGCGAGCCACGTGTTCCCTGGCACCGACCTCGAGGGTCAGGCCGCACTGATCCACACGGTCGGCAACCCGGACTGCCACGTCATCCTGCGCGGCGGCACCGACGGCCCGAACTACGACGCCGAGACCGTCGCCGACACGATGGCGCGGCTGCGCAAGTCGGGCCTGCCTGAGCGTGTCGTCATCGACGCCAGCCACGGCAACAGCCGCAAGGACCACAACAAGCAGGTCGACGTCGCGGCCGACATCGCCGAGCGCATCGCGGCCGGCGACCGGAGCGTCGTCGGCATCATGCTCGAGAGCTTCATCGAGGCCGGACGCCAGGATCTGACGCTGGGGCACGCCGACGAGCTCACCTACGGGCAGTCGATCACCGACGCGTGCATCGACTGGAACACCACCGCGGAGACGCTCGATCGTCTCGCCGCAGCGGTCGCCGAGCGGCGGCGCTAGGGCCGGGCTGCCGGGCACCTGTCGGTGCCCGGCAGTAGCGTCGGCGCATGGGATACGAAATTCAGATCACCGTTGACGCGAAGGACCCGCACGAACAGGCCAAGTGGTGGGCGAACACGCTGGGCTGGCAGGTCGAGCCCAGCGACGAGGAGTTCATTCGGGGCCTCGTCGCGGCCGGACACGCGCGGGAATCGGACACTACCGTGTTCGAGGGCACGCTCGTCTGGCGCGAGGGAGCGGCCATCCGGGACCCCGAGCATCCGCAACGCCCGCGCGTGCTGTTCCAACTGGTGCCGGAGGGCAAGTCCACCAAGAACCGGCTGCACTTCGACGTCCGGGTGGGGGATCGGCGCGAGGACGTGGCCGCCGAACTGGTCGAGGTCGGGGCGTCGATCCTGCACCGCGGGCAGCAGGGGCCCAGCATCTGGATCACCATGACCGACCCCGAGGGCAACGAGTTCTGCGTGTCCTGACCGGGATCACTCGACGGCGCGGTGGGCGAACGCCAGCCCGACGCGTAGCGCCCCCGCGGCCTCGAGCAGTGCATCGGTGCCGGCGTGCCCGTAGCCGGTGAGATTGACGAAGGCGTGGACGAGTCCGCGGTGGACTCGCAGCGTCGTCGGGACACCGGCCGCGCGCAGCCGCTCGGCGTACTCGACGCCCTCGTCGCGCAGAACGTCGAACCCGGCGAGGGCGATGTATGCGGGCGGCAGTCCGCTCAGATCCCCGGTGAGAATGGGTGACGCCCGGGGATCGGTCCGATCGCTCGCGGACGGGGCGTAGTGCTTTGTGTACCAATCGATCTGGGCCTCAGTGAGGAAGAACCCGTCGCTGAACAGCGTGTAGGACCGGCGCTTGGCGGTCAGGTCCAGCCACGGGAAGAACAGCATCTGGAACGCGGGACGAGGTCCGCCGTCGCGGGTGAGCTGGGCCACGACGGCGGCGAGATTGCCGCCCGCGCTGTCGCCGGCGACGGCCACCCGGTCGGGATCGATGCCGAGCGTGTCCGCGTTGTCGACCGCGAATCGGAACGCCGCGACCCGTCGTCGACGGCCGCGGGGAAGGCGTGCTCGGGTGCGAGTCGGTAGTCGACGGCGAGCACCGCAACGTCCGCGTGCCGGGCGAGGAACCGGCACACGCTGTCGTGGCTGTCCAGGCTGCCGAGCACGAACCCGCCGCCGTGGAAGTAGACGAGCAGCGGCGCGGAAGTGGGAAGTCCTCGGGGCCGGAACATGCGGGCGGGGATCGGCCCGGCGGGACCCGGGATCGAGAGCGTCTCGACGGACGCCATCGGGATGGGACGGCCGCTGACGAGCCGCGACTCCATATCGATCTGTGCGCGGGACCGCTCCAGCGGCAGTTGTTCGAAGTCGGAATCCGGCAACAGCGCCAGCATCTTGAGCATCAGCTGGACCTCGGCGTCCAGCACCTGGCCGTCGCTGCGGATCGGCCGGCCGGCGAGCGCGCGCTTGAGCGCTGCGGGAAGCGATCCGGCGACGGTGGCCGCAGCGCGGACGACCGACTCGAGCGCCGCGTCCAGTCCCTTGTTCCCCATGATCCTCGTTCCTTCCACCGGTCGGCCTTCGCGATGAAGTGTGTCAACCGACCGACTTGGAAACAAGGGTGAATCCGCGGCCTGTCCACTCACTGAGTTCAATCCTGGTCTCGGCCAGGTTCCGGCACTACGCTGCCGACGAAGCGTTCCACATCATCCATGCCTTCGGGACTGTTCGGGAAAGGTTGCGATGCCATACGTTTCGGCGCAACAGCGGCGTAGGGAACTCATCGATGCCGCGATTCGAGTGACGGCGGACGTCGGGTTGGCCGCGGCGAGTACGCGAGCCATCTGTGCGGAGGCGGGCGTGCAGCAGAGCGTGTTCCACTACTGCTTCAGTTCCAAGGAGGAGTTGCTCCGGGAACTCACCCGTGAGGTGGTGGCGGGCGTGGTGGAGACCGCGGTGGGGAACCTGAAGCCGGGGGCCGACGTCGAGGAGTCACTGTTCAGGGGGCTCATGGGGTTGTGGGAGACGGTGAGCCGCCAGCCGGAGAAGCAGTTGGTGTTCTACGAACTCACGGTCGGGGCGCTGCGTGCGCCCGACCGCAGTGATATCGCGGAGTGGCAGTACCGGGAGTACTTCGCCTCCACCGGAACATTTCTCGTGCGCCTCGCGGAGACGGCCGGTGTCGAGTGGACGGTGCCGATCCCGGTGCTCAGCCGCATGGTCACCACCGCCATCGACGGGCTCATCCTCGGTTGGCTGGCCGACGGGCGAGTGGACGAGGTGGAGGCGTCGCTCGCGTCCTTCGCGAAGGTGTTCGCGGGCCTGGCGGCCGTCGCGCCGGCGGCCGTGGCGTAGCCCGTCCCCGTGCTCCGGCGCCTCCGTCGACGCGCGCGATGAATTCCGCGCTCCATCCCGGTCTGTATCGAGGGCGCGGATTCCGCCGTGCCACCGATCGAGGAGGAGCACGTAGCCATGAGCACCGTTGCGGGTCACAGGGGAGTCGAGCGCGGCGCGTCCGCCGCCGCGTTCCGAACACGTCACGGCAACTGTTCTCTTCCCATGGGGCGGGCCCGTGTCGATGCGGCGGGTCGGGGATTGCCCTGCCGGATCGGCGGCGACCCGGATCTGTGGTTCTCGCACGCTCCGTTCGACCTCGAACGGGCCAAGCAACTCTGCGGCGGGTGCGCGATCAGATCCCGGTGCCTGAGCGAGGCGCTCGATCGGTGTGAGCCGTGGGGTGTGTGGGGCGGCGAGATCTTCCAGCGCGGGGTCGTCGTTGCCCGCAAGCGTGCACGCGGCCGCCCCCGAAGCAACGCCACCACCTGTGGGGCGTCCTAGCGATAGGCGCCCGGGGTGGCGCCGGTCCACCGTTTGAACGCCCGACGGAACGCGCTGGGTTCGGAGAAGCCCAGCCGGGTCGACAACTCGTCGACCGGTTCGCCCCGGCGCAGCGCGGCCGTCGCGGCATCGCGCAGGACCTCCTCGCGCAGGTTGTTGAGCGACGTCCCCTCCTGTCGGAGCAGGCGGCGCAGGTGCGGCACGCTGATCGAGAGCATCTCCGCGATCTCCTCCGCGGTGCAGGTGCGACCCCGGACACCCATCTCGAGAACCCGACGCACCTGTGCGGAGGCGGTGCTGTCGTAGTCTCGTTCGGAGAGAAGGAGATTGGGAGACTCCCGCAGGTACTCGGCCAGGCTCTGCTCGTCCTGGATGATCGGTGCCCGCAGGATCGCGTTGTCGAACTCGAGCGACGCCGCCGGGGCGCCGAACGTCACCGGAACCCCGAAGATTGCGTCGTAGTGCTTCGCGAACCGCGGCTCCGGTTCCGGGTAGGGGATCAGCACCGACCGCAGCTTCACCCGTCGACCCACGAGCCAGGCCGCGAACCGGTGCAGCAGGATCAGTTCGAAGTCGGTGACGAGTCGGAACGCCTCGTCGACGAACTCCGGTGCGTAGTTGTCGTCGCGCACGTCCACCCGCACCTCGAGGCGGGTCGAGTCGTCGCCGGGGACGAGTGTGAGCGGCGGGACCGGCAGCGCGCGCGTCACGTCCGCCATCCGCTCCAGTGCGCTGCCGAGGTCCGGGCGGTGGATCAGCGACAGACAGATCAGCCGGAACGTCCCGCGGGGGACGGGTGCCGTGCCGAGTCCGAACAGTTCGTCGTCTGTCAGGTGCCAGGTGGCCTGGGTGAAGACGGTGACCTGTTCCGGGGTCAGCCGGGCCCGGGGGTCGTCCAACGTGGCGACGTCGATGCCCGACGCCTCGAGCGTCGTCGTCAGGTCGGCGCCGGCTGTCTCGGCGAGACGGAGAGCGCGGCGAAGGAAGTCCGCTGGGATCGTCGCCCGGCTCACCCGGACACCTCCAGTCGGCGCAGCCTCGCCGCGGCCTCCGTTAGCACCTCGTCACGCTTGCAGAAAGCGAAGCGCACCAAATGATTCCACTTGTCGGGATGGTCGGTGAACACGCTGACCGGAACCGCGGCCACCCCGATACGCGCGGGCAGCGTCCGACAGAACTCGACACCGTCGCGGGTGCCCAGCGTGGTGATGTCGGCGCACAGGAAGTACGTGCCGCCGCCGGAGTACACGCCGAACCCGGCGTCGCGCAGCGCCCCGGCGAGCTGGTCGCGCTTGCGCTGCAAATCGTTCCGCATCTCGGCCACCCACGCCTGCTCGTGCTCGAGCGCGTGCGCCACGGCCGGCTGGAACGGCCCACCCGCCACGAACGACATGAACTGCTTGGCCGCGCGGACGGCGTCGACCAGTTCGGCCGGGCCACAGGCCCAGCCGGTCTTCCAGCCGGTGACGTTGAACGTCTTCGCGGCGCTCGACACGGTGACCGTGCGTTCGTACATGCCGGGCAGCGACGCCATCGGGGTGTGCGCGCGGCCGTCGAACACGAGATGCTCGTACACCTCGTCGCTGAGGACCAACAGATCACGCTCGCAGGCCAACTCGGCCACCGCGTTCAGCTCCGCATCGGTAAGTACCGTCCCGGTCGGGTTGTGCGGTGAATTGACCACGAGCATCCGTGTCCTCGGGGTGACCGCGGCGCGCAGGGCGTCGAGGTCGAGCGCGTACCGGTCGCCGTCACGCACCATCGGTACGGACCGTCGGGTCGCGCCCGCCAGCGCGACCGCCGCCGCGTACGAGTCGTAGTACGGCTCGACGAGCACCACCTCGTCGCCCGGTTCGACGAGTCCGAGGATCGCGGCGCTGATGGCCTCCGTCGCGCCGACGGTGACGAGCACCTCCCGGTCCGGATCGTGGACGATCCCGTACCGCGCGGCGCGGTCGGCGGCGATCGCGTGGCGCAGGACCGGCATGCCGGGGCCGGGCGGGTACTGGTTGAGGCCATCGGCGATGGCCCGCCGCGCGGCCTCGAGCATCGACGCCGGACCGTCGGTGTCGGGGTATCCCTGGCCCAGATTGATCGCGCCGTGCTCGGTGGCGAGCGCCGTCATCTCGGCGAAGATCGTCGACGCGAACGGTTGCAGTCGCGAGACCGTACGGGAGTGTGGCGCGGCGGGCATTTGTCCAGCGTAGCGGGGGCGTCGGTGTCCCCGGAATTCGGCTGCATCCGGCCTTGTCACGTTTCCCGCTGCTGTCTCGTCCCATGGGTAGACGGCGCGCGGACGGCGTGCCGACCGAGAACGGAGGACGTCATGGCTCGCATTCGTTCGGTGACCCCGCAGGAGGCCGGCCCGCTGGTGAAGGCCGGATACTGGTTCGCGCGTCGGCGGTACGGCGAGGTCCCTGAGCCGTTCGCGGTGCTCGCGAACCATCGCAAGCTGTTCACCGTTGCCGCGGGCCAGGAGTTGGGGGCCGAGAGGGCGTCGACGGTATTGCCGCCCAATGTCCGCGACATTGCCGTGTACCGGGTCGCGTGGACCATCGGGTGCTCCTGGTGCGTCGACTTCGGGTCCATGCTGTTGCGCCTCGAGGGGCTCGACATCGATCGGCTGAAGCACATCGGCGAGTACGACACGTCGCCGCTCTACAGCGACGACGAGCGCGCCGCGATCGCGTACGCCGATGCGATGACCGAGACACCGACCACCGCGACCGACGAGCAGGTGGCCGACCTCGAGCGGCGCTTCGGCCGCGACGGCGTCGTCGAACTGACCTATCAGATCGCGCTCGAGAACATGCGGTCGCGGATGTACACGGCGCTCGGCATCCACGAACAGGGATTCAACTCGGGCGACGCGTGCCGGGTGCCGTGGGACACGACTACGGAGGCGGAGCGGAAAGCCTGATCCCGCAGAGCTTTTCGGGATTGGCGATGTCGTAGGCCGCCCACACGCGGCCGTCGCGGACGGTGAACGCGGTGACCCGCCCCGGGAAACCGGGGTGGGTCGCGTCGCCGGGGGAACCGTGGCTGAGGAAGCCGAGTCGGCCGTTGACGAGCACCGGGGTAGCCGCGAGGAACGTCTCCACGCCGTACTTGCGGGCCAGGCCGAGGAAGAACCGGGCCGAGTGGTCGGCGCCGGTGATGACGTTGACCGCGGTGCGGGTGGTGCCGTTGGCGTCGCCGATCGTGACCGCATCCGGGTGCAGCGCGGCAATCACCGCGTCGAGGTCGCCGCTGGCCAGCGCCGTCACCAGTCGCGTGACGGCCTCGGTGTGCTCGGCCTCCGGGACCGGTGGCGGTGCATCGGCCACCGCGCGTCGGGCGCGGGACGCGAGTTGCCGGGCACTCGGGACGCTCACCGACAGGACGTCCGCGATCTCGTCGAACGGGACCGCGAAGCCGTCGTGCAGGACGAAGGCGACGCGCTGGTCGGGGGAGAGCGTGTCGAGGACGACCAGCGCCGCCATGCGGTTGTCCTCGTGCCGGACAACCGATTCCAGTGGATCGGGCGCCCTCGACGGCGTCAGGTCCGTCACGATCGGCTCGGGGAGCCACTGCCCGACGTAGCGCTCGCGCCGGACGGTCGCGGACCGCAGTCGGTCGAGGCAGATGCGTCCGACGACCGTCGTCAGCCACGCCCGCAGGTCGCGGATGGCGTCGGTATCGGTGTCAGCCAGTCGCAGCCACGCCTCCTGCACGGCGTCCTCGGCGTCGCTCACGCTGCCAGTGAGCCGGTACGCAGCGGACAGCAGGTGTCCGCGATGCGCTTCGAACGAGTCCGCCAATGTCGCGACGCCCATGGTGTGATCCTAGGACCGCCGGGGCTGCTCGTCGTCCGCGCCGCGCGCAGACCTCAGGGGCGCACGGTGAGGATCTGGTTCACCGTCCCGATCGGTCCGTGCACGTCGTGGACGACGCTGCTCGTCAGACCGAGCCCGGTGGGCCCGAACGAGACGGTGGTGTCGAAGCCGAGCCATTCCCCGTACGGCTCGGTGAACAGGTGCGCCGTGAGATCGATGTTGGGGAACGCGACGTCCCGCGGGTTCGCTCGTGCGGCCATCCCGTTGGCGAAGTCGAACATGCCGGCTGCCCGGGCCAGGGCACTGACCTGCTCGCCGTCGACCAGCGGCAGCGGCGTGCGGATCCAGTACGTGGCCCGGCCCGGCTCGGCCTGGACGCGACGCACCTCGATGGTGGCGATGCAGCCCCCGGCCCACACCTCGGTCGGGTCCCAGGGCGACATTTCTTCCGGCCGCGGGATTCGGGGGAACGACGTCCCCTGCAAGCTGCCGGTGTCACCCGGCTGCATCAGCCAGGCGCGCATCCGCACGGCCGGTCGGTCGCCGTGGGACAGCGTGGCCTCCACCAGTTCGATGGTGCGGCCGGGCCGGACGACGCTCACCGACGTCTCGACCGTGTCCATCGGGAGCGTGCCGAGGATGTCGTAGGACAGTCGCCCGATCACGAGACCGTCGTCGCGGCGCTGATCGCGGTCGCGCTCGACCATGTGCGTCAGCAGACCGATGGCGGGGGCGATGTGCTGCTCCTGCTCGTTCCACGCGCCACTGACGTGGCTGGTGGGGTGGAACGCGTGGGCGCCCTCCCTCTTGAAGTAGGCCATTTCGCCGCCTCCTGCTCGTCCCGGGGGCGTCCGGCGCCCGTCCCGACGGGACGGTAACACGAAAAGCCGACCATCAGGACGCCTGATCGACCAGAAATTTCAATGTTCGACCGATGGGTCGAACATTGGGGCGGCAGTCGTCGGCGTGGAGATCGTGCCGGTCATCGGGTCTCCCATCCCGCGATCCGTGCCTCGCACAGTGCCCGCAGCGCCCGGTACTCGGCGCGCCACCGGTCGTGGTCGGCCGGCGAACCACGCCAGGATTCGGAGCGTCGTTCGACCTCGGCGTCGAGTTGGTCGATCGTGCGGTCACGCCAGCACCAAACCGAGAGTTGGTGTCCGTCCCGGGTTCGGGTGAGGGTTGCGGTGGCGGACTCGGAACCGATGGGGTGGACGACCAGAATGTCCTGGCCTTCGGTGACGACGGCCCCGCCGGACACCCACGCGTTGCCCGACACGGCCGCGTCGCCGGACACCTCCGCGTTGCCGAACACCCGTGCGTCGCCCGACACCTTCGCGTTTCCCGACACCTCTGCGCTTCCGGACACTTCGGCGTTTCCGGACACCTCCGCGTCGCCTGACACCCGCGCGTCGCCGGACACTCCCGCGTTGCCCGACACCTGTGCGTTGCCGGAGACTTCCGCGTCGTCGGACACCTGCGCGTTGTCGGAGACTTCCGCGTCGTCGGACACCTTCGCGTTCCCGAACACCCACGCGTTGTCGAACACCCACGCGTTGCCGGACAGGTTGTCGGCGGTCTCCACCCAGCCGCCGAGATCACCTTCGACGACTCCGTGTCGAGGGAGGGCCGTCGTGGCCCGGATGCGGTGCAGGGTGCGCCCGATGTGGTCGTGCGTTTCGTCGGTCAGCTCGAAATGTCTGTCGCTCATCGGGTCTCCTTCGGTGTGGCACAGGTGCGTCCGTTGGCGCACATCGCGCGGCCCTAGACGAACAGGCGGAGCGCGCAGGCGACGACGGCGGCGCGCACGTCCGCCAAGTCGCCGGCGTGCGCGTCCGGGCGCATCCAGACCGACGACTGGTTCAGGATGCCGTGCAGGCACTGCATTGCGACATCGACGTCCGGGCATGTGAACTCGCCGTCGGAAACGCCACGCTCGACGACGCGGCGGAAGACAGCGTCGTGTCGGCGCCGCATTTCCTTCATGGACTCCTGGAACGTCGGCGGCCACGGGCGGGGCCAGGAGAAGACGGTGGCGACCTCGGGGGCGGTCTCGGTGAGGATGCGGACCTGTTCGTCGACGAGTGCGCCGAGCAGGACGGTGGCCGTCGAGTCCTCGACCCCCGCCGCGCGCTGCGCGAGTCGCGTCAGCACCTCCTCGGTCAGGACCTCGAGGGCCGCCGCGACGAGTTCGTCCTTGGACCGGAAATAGTGGTAGAGCGTGGCCTTGGCGATGTCCGTCTTCTCTGCGACGTCCTCGAGGTTCATGCCCTGGTAGCCGTTCACGGCGAGGACCCCGATCGCCGTCCTGACGATTTCCGACTTGCGGCGGTCGCGCCGCCTGGCGACCCGGCTCGACCGCGCCGCGGAATCCGAGTCCGAATCGCTTTCCGCTGCAACGGCACCGGAGCTGCCGTCGCGCCCCCTGCCGGTCATCCGTCCTCCGTGCACGCCGTCGCAGCGTGTTTCGTCTCCCGTGCCGCCGCTGTCATCGGCGAGGCTGTCGTGCCAGCATAGCCACCGCGGCCCCGCGTGACGCGAAAGGCGAGCATCTGGACATTTTGTCCGCGGCTGGCCAGGAGGCAGCTCGGTGCGTTCGTCGCGCTCGTCGACACCGAACCGCTGCCGCCGGTCGAGCGGGAGGCGGGGATCGACCTGGGCCTGACGACGTTCGCTGTCCTGTCCAACGGCAAGGTCGTCGATTCCCCGAAGTTTCTGCGCCGCGCGGAACGCAAACTCCGCAAAGCCCAACAAGCCCTGTCCCGCAATGAGAAAGGCAGCAACAAACCGGGCCAAGGCGCGCCTGCATGTCGCCAAGGCCCACGCCGCAGTGGCCAAAGCCCGCAGGGACTTCGCGCACAAGCAGTCCACGACGGTAATCCGCGAGAACCAAGCGGTGTATGTCGAGGACTTGTGCGTGACCGGGCTGGCGCGGACACGGTTGGCGACGTCGGTCCACGATGCCGGGTGGGGCATGTTCCTTCGCATGCTGGAGGAGAAGGCCGCCCGGTACGGGCGGACGCTGGTGAAGGTGAACCGGTTCTTCCCGTCGAGCCAGATGTGCTCGCCCTGCGGGCGGGTCGACGGGCCGAAACCGGTGTCGGTTCGGGAATGGACGTGCCTGTGCGGGGCGCATCACGACCGGGACCGCAACGCAGCGATGAACATCCTCGCCGCCGGACGGGCGGAGAGGCTGAACGCCTGTGGAGGGGCTGTCAGCCTTTCCACCTAGCGGGAAGCTGGCCCCAGCGAAACAGGAACCCACCGGAGCGGCGATGAACAGCGCCGCAGGAGGAATCCCCGTCGTTCACGGCCGGGAGGACGTCAAGAGAGCACGTACCGGACCCCCCAACCCTACGCCTCGACGAGATGAAGCAGCGCGACCCGAACTTCGACGACAGCCGCGACGACTTCCCGTTCGCCACCGACGTTCGCTGCCTCGTCCCGCAGGGCAACCCCACCGGCGTCCGCAGCGCGGAACGGGCGACCCTCGCCGATCCCACCGTGCCGCAGCCGTGGGACGACACGCCCAAGCGGGCTCCGGATGCGTTGAACCTCAACCCGATCGCCACCCAGCTCGCCACGCTCATGGGCGTCGCGCCGTTGTGGTGAGGTGTCCGATTCGCGAACACGACCGCGAACTGGGCACACCGGGCAATGCGGATCCAGTGGGGTCTGGGGATGCAAAACCCGTCGAAGTGCGAGAGACTGGGGCGACCCCAAACAGGAGGTCACCAGGAATGGAACTCCGAACGAACGGGTCGATTCCCCAGGCGATGCCCAGCAGTATTCGGCCGAGTGGGTTGCAGGACTTGGATCTTGGTAGGTCGAGCTCGCTCTGGACAGTGCTGTGCTGGTCCACCCTCATACTCGTGGTCGCAGCGGTGCCTGCCTTCGCGGCGCTCGTGTTGATGGGGTCGGTGTCCCTCGCGGTCCTGACTGCTCTGATCACCATCGGTGGTATCGGCCTTGCGGCGCTGATGATCTGACGACCCGTCGTCGCCCCCCGCGGGCACGACGAATCCCGTCAATGCAATTCGTCGGGCAACTCGGCCGGATCGAGCAGCACGAACTGCTTGTCCGACGTGCGCACCTTCTCCGCCATCGCGATGTTCTTGCGCAGCAGATTCCACTCGGCGTCACCGATCTTCGCGGTCGCCTGCGTGATCACCTTGCTGTCGCGGGTGCCCCACGAGATCGGCATGAAGCTGACCATCTGCCACGTCGGGCCGTCCGCGTTGGACGAGCGGTCGCCCAACACCGACACCGACGGAATCTTGTTGCCCACCGAGTGCCCCTTGCCGGGCAGCGCCCGGACGGTGCGCGTGGCCAACGCGTAGTGCGGTTCGGTGACACCCGGCTTGGCGATGTCCACCAGCGCCAGCAGCGTGTAACCGCGGGGATGGGTCTCCGCGACGACCGCGGGCACCAGGTCGCCCTTGGCGTACAGATCCTCGATGCTGCCGACCTTGCGGGGCGTCCACACGACCATGAACAGCGACGTCAACGCGAACAGCGCCAGCACGACGCCGAGGATGTACGACCACGGCTGGGCGAGGTAGAACAGCCCCGCCGCGCCGGCGCCCAGGACGACGGCCATCAGCACAGCCGACCACTGCAGTCGTCGGATGTCCGAGAGCGTCTCGTTGACGGCCTTGGCGTGGAGCTTGTCGACCGGGAACTCGAAGGGTCGCACGGGTGTGAAGTCCTATCCGATGGTCGGGCCGAGCAGGTCGTCCGCGTCCGTGATGCGGTACGCGTAGCCCTGCTCGGCGAGGAAGCGTTGGCGGTGGGCGGCGTACTCGGCGTCGAGCGTGTCCCGAGCGACCACCGAGTAGAAGTGTGCCTGACCGCCGTCGTGCTTGGGGCGCAGGAGTCGGCCCAGCCGCTGCGCCTCCTCCTGCCGGGACCCGAAGGTGCCCGACACTTGCACCGCCACCGACGCCTCCGGCAGGTCGATCGAGAAGTTCGCGACCTTGCTCACCACCAGGGTCTGGATCTCACCGGCGCGGAACTTGTCGAACAGCGCCTCGCGCTCCTTGTTTCGCGTGGAACCCTGGATGACGGGCGCGTCGAGGGCAGCGCCGAGTTCGTCGAGCTGGTCGAGGTACGCGCCGATGATGAGGGTGGGCGCGTCCGGGTGCCGGTCCAGGATCGACTTCACGACGGCGATCTTGGTGTGCGCCGTGGAGCACAGCTTGTAGCGCTCGTCGGGCTCGGCCGTCGCGTACGACATCCGTTCCGCATCCGTCATCGTCACCCGCACCTCGATGCACTCGGCCGGCGCGATCCAGCCCTGCGCCTCGATGTCCTTCCACGGCGCGTCGTAGCGCTTGGGGCCGATCAGCGAGAACACGTCGCCCTCGCGGCCGTCCTCGCGGACCAGCGTCGCGGTGAGCCCGAGGCGGCGGCGGGACTGCAGGTCCGCCGTCATGCGGAACACCGGTGCGGGCAGCAGGTGCACCTCGTCGTAGATCACCAGGCCCCAGTCGCGGGAGTCGAACAGCTCGAGATGCTTGTACTCGCCCTTCGACTTGCGGGTGATCACCTGGTAGGTCGCGATCGTGACCGGGCGGATCTCCTTCTTCTCGCCCGAGTACTCGCCGATCTCCTCCTCGGTGAGCGAGGTGCGCGCGATCAGCTCGCGCTTCCACTGGCGTCCGGCGACGGTGTTGGTGACGAGGATCAGCGTCGTCGCCTTCGCCTTCGCCATGGCCGCCGCGCCGACCATCGTCTTGCCCGCGCCACACGGCAGCACCACGACACCCGAGCCGCCGGCCCAGAACGATTCGGCGGCCATCTCCTGGTAGTCGCGCAGCTGCCAGTGGCCCTCGTCGAACGCGAGGTCGATCGGGTGCGCCTCGCCGTCGACGTAGCCGGCGAGGTCCTCGGCCGGCCAGCCGACCTTCAGCAGCATCTGCTTGAGGTGGCCGCGCTCGCTCGGGTGCACGACGACGGTGTCGTCGTCGATCCTCGCGCCGAGCATGGGGGCGATCTTCTTGTGCCGCATCACCTCGGTGAGCACGGCGCGGTCGAGGCTGACCAGCGTGAGGCCGTGGACCGGGCTCTTGACCAGCTGCAGGCGACCGTAGCGGGCCATGGTGTCGACGATGTCGACCAGCAGCGGCTGCGGGACCGCGAACCGCGAGAACGAGACGAGCGCGTCGACGACCTGCTCGGCATCGTGCCCGGCGGCGCGGGCGTTCCACAACGCGAGCGGGGTGATCCGGTACGTGTGGACATGCTCGGGGGCGCGCTCGAGCTCGGCGAACGGCGCGATCGCCTGCCGCGCGTCGTTCGCGCGCTCGTGCTCCACCTCGAGCAGCAGGGTCTTGTCGGACTGGACGATCAGCGGGCCGTCGGTCACGTGCGCCTCCTAGCAACGGTAACCAGACCATTGTCCAGACGACGGCGACGTCCCGCCATGTGGCGTCCGTCGGCGGGGTGGAGCGATCGTGAAGGGTTTCCGCCGGCAACCACGGAAACCCTTCACGATCGGGTCAGCGAGGGGTGAGGGATTTCTTGGTTTCCATCACCTGCATGAGCGCCTCGGAAATTCCGGCGCGATAACCGACCTCCCTCTCGGAGAGTCCGGCGGTGGTGTCGAGTTCGTTTTCCAGTCGCGCCTGAATTCTGTCCAGGGCGAGCAGGGTCCGCTTCACAGTCGGGTCCTTGTCGTTTTCTGCGCGGGGTTTTTCGGGGCGTCGGCGTCGATCGGAATTCCGGAATGCTGTGCGCGTTCGTCGAGGACGAAGATTTTCGCGGACGCGATTCCGGACCGGTAGCCGTCGGACCGGGGTTCCGGCAGGGTGCCGCCGGTCAGCAGGCGGTCGATCTTGCGGTGCAGGTGGTCCAGGATGTCCGGGGTCGCGGGTTCGACCGGCTCGCGGGTCACGGTGCGTCCGCTCAGTGGCGCTTGCGCTTCTTGATCAACTCGCCCGCGTCCGCGGCGCGTTCCCTCTTTTCCGCACGCTTTTCCTTGATGGACTGTGCGGACTTTTTCAGACTCTTGCCGGGTTTTCGGTCGGCCATTGTCGCTCCTGAATTCGAAGTGGCAATCACTCGTTCGAGACCATAGCCCATTTGCAGAAAAAAGCCAGTCGTGCAGTTGGGGGCGTTTCTGCTCGCGCCTTCGTCGGCGGTCAGTCGACCAGTGCGACCGACGTGATCCGGTGCAGCGTGAATCGCTTGACCTCGCCGGTCGCCGGGTCCAGGGCGTCGAGTTGCCCGCCGCCGACGCTCACCGGTTCGACGATGCGGTGCGACGCGATGCCCTGGGCGTCGACGTAGCCGATCGTGACGGCGCGACGCACCTGGGCCGCGGTCTGCAGCAGCGTCATGGTCGCCGCGGTGGAGGCGCGGGTGCCGTCGCTGCGCAGCCCGACACCGCTCGACGCGGCCGCCCGGTCCCCGGCGCGCAGCGACCGCACCAGCGTCCCGAGTTGTTCGTCGGTGGGGACCGCCGGCACCCGCGGGCGCGGCACCCGGGCGGCGGGGACGCGCGCCCCGCGCGGGCGCAGGTCGACGATCGTGCCGCTCGAGTCCTCACCGGCCGGGGCGAACCCGACGGCGCGCAGCTCGGCGAGGACCTCCTTGAGCGGGGCCTGCGAGATCACGACCGTCGGGGCCAGCGCGCGCAGCGCGAGCTGGTCGGCGACGGGGGAGGAGAGCACCTCCGCCAGCAGGGCCGGGTCCTCACAGCGGATGAACGACGCCGCGACCCCGGCGCGGAGCCGGCCGTGGCGGCGCGCGACGTCGTCGATGAGGTAGGTGAGCGACTGCGGGACCGGGGTCTTGGACCGGGTGGCGAACAGTGTCTGCAACTCGGCTGCGGTGAGCCCGGCGTCGAGTGCACGCCGGATGCTGGCCTCGCTGATCCGGTACATCGACGCCGCACCCGCCGACTCGATGTCGGCGACGAGCGTGATCTGCTCGAGCAGTTCCGGGATCAGGGGACCGGGTGCGACGACGGTGAGATCGGCCTGCACGAGCACGTAGTCGATGGCCTCCGGTAGCGCCGCGTCCATCTCCGCCTCGGGGTCGCCGCCGTGCAGCAACGCCTTGCCCGGGGAGCTGAGGACGCCGTGTGCCACGAGCCCGAGCGCGCGCGCCTCGTCGAGCGTCCGTTCGACGACGTGCGGGGCGAGCCGGCCCGCCCAGCGGGGCCGCCGCCACGCCAGCAGCCGGCCGGCCTCCGGCGCCGACATCTCCCGACCGCCGGCCTCGGCGAGCAGCTCGAGCAGCAGCCGGCGCTCCTGCGCGGCACCGGGGGCGCGCACCTCCTCCGAGAGCGCGGAGATCGGCTTGTCTGCGGCGTCGCGGCTGCCGATGATCCACGGCCGGCGCGGCAGCGTCAGCCACGCGCCCGCGAGGGTGGCCCAGCGGCGGGAGGTGCCGGCGTTGAGCCAGCCGTCGACCGCCACCGTCGGGGACCAGTAGTCGTCGATGTCGGTCAGCGGTGCCGGGTCGGGGGTGCCGCTCGCGATCAGCCCCGCACCGGCGAGCAGCTCGAGCAGCAGACCAACCCGCGCCTCGTCCACCCCGACGGCCTTCGCCAGCCGCCGCAGTTCCCGGACGCCGAGACCGCCGGCCTTGAGGGCGGGTGCCGGGGCGTCGCCCAGCGCGGCCACGAGGTCCTCGCAGTGGCGGACCAGTTCCAGCGTCTCGCCGGCCGCGGCCGCGTTCACGTCGGCGAGCTTCTGCTTGCGCCCGGACAGCGGTGGCGGCGTGGGGGACGCCGGATCGAACACGGCCTCCCCGCGCAGCACCTGGCCCACCTGGGCCGGCAGCTCCACCGTCTCGGCGTCGATCCAGCGCAGCAGCCCGCGCGCGAGCAGGCGCTGGACCGGACGGTCCGGTGACGTGCCGGGCGCGGCGTCGCGGGTGCGGCCGATCGGGGAGGACCGGGCCAGCGTCGTCAGCAGGTCCCGCTCGTTCGGTTCGATCCCGTCGAGCGCGGACCGGACCTCGTCCTCGCTCAGCGCGTCGGACTCGGCGTGGATGCGTCCGATGCGCCACGGGATCGCGTCGGACGCGGCGCGGACCATGCGGAGGTGCTCGTCGTCGCCCCACACGAGCGCCAGGCCCCGCAGACGGGTCAGGGCCTTGTCGATCGTCTTCGCCGGTACGCGGTCGGCGAAGGCGTCGTCGAGATGTCGGCGCGACACCGGCATCTGGTCGGCCTGCTCCAGCGCCAGCACCTCGAGCAGTCCGAACTCCAGGGTGTTCAGGGTGTCGGCAGCGCGCATCACCGACGCGCGCTGTTCGGCGCGTCCGGCCAGCACCGCGCACGTCGCGGGCGGCGGCACCGCCAGGTCGGGGCGCAGCCGCAACAGGGCGGTCAGTTCGGCGTCCTTGCGGTCGGCGAGCCAGCCGGTCAGCGTCGGTGCTACCACAGGGTTCGCGGTTTCGGGGGCGCCCTCGGTGCCATGCGTGGAGGTCATCGTCTATGAGATTAGTGACCTGGGGTGTACCCCGGCGTGAGCTCCTGTCAAAATGGGCGCGTGGCTAACAATTCGAAGAAGCGCTATGTCGATCCAGGGTGGCCGGAAACTGCGGATGGAGATCACGCGGTAACCGAGTTGTCGTCCAGCCGTGCCGGGAACCTCTCGCCGTTCGGCGAGGAGACCGAGTTCCCGCTGCCGGTGGACTCCCTGCCCTACGTGCACCCGCACACCGTGATCAACCGCTGACGCGCATACGACGAAGAGGGCCCCTCGCCATCGGCGAGGGGCCCTCTTCCTTGTTCGGGTGCGCGGATCAGCTCTGCGCGAGGCTTCCGGTGCCCGGGAGCACGGGAGCCGCGATGTCCTGCAGGTTCAGCTTGGTGAAGTCGTAGGACTTGGCGGCGTGGTAGGCGTCGAGGACACCCTGGTCGATGACGACGCCGCTGGCCTTCGCCTGGGCGATGAGCGCATCGAGACCGCCGACGACGGCCTGGACGCTCGGGTGCAGCTCGGGAGCGGCCGGGGCGGCTTCCTGTGCCGGGGTGACGGGCGCCGCCGGAGCCGGGGTGGCCGGGGCGGTGCGCTGCGTGGCACCGCTCGACAGGCCCAGCTGCGACGAGCAGGACGGCCAGGCCCCCCAGCCCTGCGAGGCGAGCACGCGCTCGGCGACGACGATCTGCTGCTCACGGGTGGCCTGGTTCGCGGTCGAGGCGAACTCGCCGCCGCCGTGCGCGGTCCACGTGGTCGGTGAGAACTGCAGGCCACCCTGGTAGCCGTTGCCGGTGTTGATGGCCCAGTTGCCGCCGGCCTCGCACTGCGCCAGACGGTCCCAGTCGGAGTCGGGGGCCGCGCTTGCGGTGCCGGCGAAGGCGACGCCGCCCACGCCCATGATGGCGCCGGTGACGGCGACCTTGGCGACGGTGCGGCCGGTGGTGGTGGGCTTGCGATGGCGTCCGGTCATGTCGGTCGGTTCCTCTCCGCACGCGCCTGCGAGGTCAGCTGTCGGGTTCGGGCTGAGAGGTCGCCCGGCCTCGCCGCTCATGGCTGGAGCGGGTCTGGCTTCACCCCAAGGGAGATCGCTCTCCCGATGCCTGCGGGGTGTCCCTGAAGGGACTTGCTTCCCCGGAGGACCTTGGGTCCCCCGTCCCCGTCCATGGATGGTTCGTGGGTGCGTCCGGAGCCACTGGACGGGGTTTGGCGCGGTGGGTCCGGATGTGGCCGAGGTGCCGGCCGGGAATGACGGTACGACGATCGGGCGCCGAACGTCACCAGTTGATAACGCGGCGCGTCTTGTGTTGTTCGAGAGTCGAATTCGACGGGAACGGCGTAGCCCCAGCTAGTCGCCCTGTCGGCCTTTCGATCACGGTTCGACACCGCCCCGTTATCGGCGCGTTATGTGAGGGAGATCACACTCAGGTGGGGCGTTCGTCCCACTTTTCGGAACGGTCAGAAAGCGGTCTGCTGCGCCTGATTGCGGCTGTCGACACTCACGATGTCCTTGCCGAGCGGCAGCAGCGAGACCGGGATCATCTTCAGGTTGGCGATCGCCAGCGGGATCCCGATGATGGTGATCGCCATCAGGAACGCCGAGACGATGTGGCCGATCGCCAACCACACGCCCGCCAGGATCAGCCAGATGACGTTGCCGATCAGCGACATGACGCCCGCGGTGGGCTTGTCGACGACGGTCTTGCCGAACGGCCACAGCGCGTAGAGGCCGATGCGGAAGGACGCGATGCCGAACGGGATCGTGATGATCAGGATGCACATCACCACGCCGGCCACGAAGTACCCCAGCGCGAGCCACAGGCCGCCGAAGATCAGCCAGATGATGTTCAGCAGAATCCGCATGATGGCCCCTTTCAGCGGCTCCGACGTCCGGAGCGGAGAGCGTATGCGATGGCGAGGACGAATCCGAGCGGGCACGCCAGGGTGAGGAGATAAAGGACCAGGCCGGGATCACCCTCGGACAGCGAGTGGACGAAGAAGATGGCGACGATCGCCGCGATTCCGATCAGGAAGCTGACGACTGCCGCATAGAACAGTCCCTTGCCGGGCTGGGTGGAAGCGCCGGCGCCGTTGCGGTTGGATTCGTTCGTCACAAGACAACGGTAGGCCACCGCGGCGGAGTGGTGTACGGCAGCGTGGATCCGGAGGTCAGCCCAATATCTCCAAATTGGACGCTTGATCGGATTTGCTCCTCTAGGCTCCGCGAAATGACCGATCTCACCCCCGTGGCCAGGGGGCTCTCGACGCCGACCAAGATCCTGGGCGCCGTGTTCCTCGCCCTCTTCCTCGCGGCCGTCGCCGTGATCGCCGGCCCCGCCATGGCGCGCGCCGACGAGCCCGCGCCGGCCGTCGAGTACTCGTCCGACGGCGGCGCCACGTGGGGTGGCCCCGAGAAGATCGTCTGGAACGAGGGTGAACTCGTTCCCGGGCAGGAGCTGAAGACCAGGTTCCAGGTGCGCAACGCGTCCGGCGTGGAGGGCTTCGTCGGCTTCGCGGTGGGCGACTACACACTCACGTCGGGGATGGTCGCCACCGCTCGTGTGGACATCGACGGCAAGGCCGGAAACCCGGTGACGCTCACGGAGGCTCGTGCGGTGGCGCCGGACACCTTGGTCGGCTCGGTGCACCTCGCGGCCGGCGGTGTCGCGACGATCGACCTCGTCGTCGGCATGCCCGCCGACGCCGGCAACCAGGCGCAGTCCGGACACGTGGACCCGAGGTGGGCTGTCGGCTTCACCCCGGGAGCGGTGCCGCAGCCCGGCTGCGTCGGCACAGGTTCGCTCGGCTCGCTCTCCTGCGCATTCGGTTCCCTCGGAACGGGCAGCCTGGCGTCCTGATCCCTCTGCCCCGATCCACGAACGGGCGGTTATCGGACTCGGCACTCGGCCGATGTTCCGATAACCGCCCGTTCGGCCTTTTGCGTAAGGCAGGAACGACGCGGCGCCGGTTGTCCTCTCGGCCTCGTGGAGGGCAACCGGCGCCGCATGGCGTGCATGACCCGGGCACGCTCGGGCCCGTTCCCCGTGCGATGTCGCTCACCCGATTTCCGGTGCGGGTCGGGGGCGTAGGGGGAGTGGGAATCAGGGCCACCGGTCGGGAGGGGGGACCGCCGGTGGCCCTGCGCTTGTGGGGGGTTAGTTGAGCGTCTGTTCCAGGCGGACTCTGAAATCGGCGAAGTTTGCCGAGTCCGACTGCCCGACGACCCCCGACGTCTGCGGATCGAAGGTGAACTTGGCGGCCACATCGACGACCGCGTTGTTCTGCGCGGGCGTGACGACGATGCCCGTGGGGCCGCTGGGGACGACGGTACCGCCGATGGTGGCCGTCACCTGAGGCTGCAGTTGGCCCTTGAGCTGGCCGCCCCCGGTGAAGGTGATGTTGTCGGCGGTGAGCCTGGCCGTCAGATCCGTTCCGGTCAGGGTGATCCGGTAGCTCCCCTTGTAGGTAAGGACGTCACCCGGGACGATGCGGAACGTCGAGATGTCGATCGACCCGTTCTCGTCGCTCCACGTCGGCGCCGTCACCTCGGTGAGCGCAAGTGATCCCGAACCGTTTCCGCCGCCACCGATGGTCGTCGGAGGGGCAGTCGTGGTGGGCGCGGTCGGAGTAGTGGTACCACCGCCGGCGCTTCCGCTGCCGAGGCTGCCGAAGTCGCAGGCGGTCAGCGTCAGCGTCGTGCCGAGCGCCGCCGCGACGAGCGCGACCTTGAAGCCCTTGGTCTGTGTCTTCATCGGACTGTCTTCCATTCCCCTCGCGCGAGATTCCTCGCACTCGACGGTGATTGGGCTGCACCCGTACGAACGCAGGTGCAACGTGGCGTTATTCGACCAATGCCGCGATCTCGGCCGGAACGTCGCTGGACGACGGGTCGACCACCGTCTTCGTCCAGCTGCCCTCGGTTGCCTTGTACAGCTGGCCACTATCCACAATCCACAGCGTGTCTGTGGATGAATCCCACTCGTACCGAGCCGAAGCCGACGCCGGAATCCGCTTCAGCTCTTCGCCGTTCGTGTCCTCGATGAGGATTGCCGTCTCCGCCGTCGCGGACGACTGCAGAGTCGCGGTGTAGCCGCTGGACGACGCCTGAGTGACACCGAGCGGTGTCTCGGCCTCGGTGGTCGTAGTCGTCGGTGCCGTCGTCGTGGTGGTGGAGGGCGGAGTTGTGATGCTCGGCGTTGTGGGCGATTCTGTGGTGCTGGTGCTGGTGCTGGTGCTGGTGCTGGTGCTGGTGCTGGTGCTGGTGCTGGTGCTGGTGCTGGTGCTGGTGCTGGTGCTGGTGCTGGTGCTCGGGCTGGGCTTCGACGGTGAAGTCGTCGTGGTGGTAGCGCCCGGTGTCGACGTGCTGGTGGTCGACGGTGCCGAGGTGTTCGTGGTCGTAGGCGCAGGGGTTGTAGTGGGCTCAGCAGTCGCTGCCGCTCTGGCGTTCATCGAATCGGGGTTGACCGGCAGGCTTGCGCCACTGACACCACCGACATTGGAAACTGGGGATCCGCAGGTGACGTGCCAAGAACTCGCGCCTTGCCTCGTCACGGAGTATCCGCGCCAGTCTGACCCCTCCTCGTTGGTGATCCGGTTCACGGTGTGAATCTCGACGTCGTACGTCTGGCCACTTCCGAGAGCGTTGGGGGTATTGTCTCTCCAGACGTCGGTCGAAACTTGCTGTCCCGCTGCAATGTTGTCGGCGGTAGGGTCGACGAACCAATTGTTGGATGTACCCCTGACGATGACGTGGTACTTGAACGCGGAATTTGTGTGTGTCCAAGTCAAATGGCACTGCTTGATATCCGATAGCGCCCAGCGCCACGTCGTCGTCGCACCTGTGGGGCTTGCTATTGCCGGCAGGACGTTTGATGCCACGGTCATTCCGCCGCTGGTGGCGGTGTTGTTGGTGTCCTGCCAGGCTGCGCTGGTTCCGCTGACCTGGGAGAGCCCGATGGCGGACAGCACGACCGCACTGAGAGTGAGTGCGGGGCGGACCGACTTCAGCGTGAACCGGCGGGTGGTTGGCTTTGCGTCGCGTCGAAGCTGATTGGTCACGGCGTCTGAGTCCTTCCCCCATGGGGCGATTCGTCGTTCAGGTCGGAGGGGTGGTCAGAGGCGGTGTCGCGGCGGCCGGATGGCCTGGCGACGATCATGAGAAGCGCACCGACGAAAACGCCGCCCAGGAAGATGGCCGTCGAACTCGAGAGCCATGCGGCGACGTACCCGAGACCGCCTGTACTCCAAAAGACGCGGTCCGCCTCGGCGATCGAATACGGTTCGACGTCCGGGTCGGCGTTGGCATCACCCTTCAGTGTGGCCACAACCGCATCGCCGTCCTGCGGCTGAATCGCATACACGCGGTGGGTGATCCGGGTGCCCTGGGAGTTCTCGACGCTCACTACGTCCCCGACCGCGAGATCGCCGGCGGGAACCGTGCGTGCGAGCGCAAGCGACCCGGTCGTGATCTCGGGTGACATCGACCCCGACCGGAAGATCAGCGGCTTGACGTCGAACAGAAGCGCCGCGACGGTTGCGACGATGCAGATCAGTCCAGCGATGGCGCCGATGGTGAGGGCGACTTCACGAGCTTTGTGAGCTGTGGTCGACGACGTGTTGGGCTTGGCCATGGTGTTCTCGGACATGGTCGACCTCACACCGATGTGGCCGTCAGAGAGAAGACCACGTTGATCGACTGGTTCTGCATTGCCTTGGTCAGACTGTTCCCCGCCGTCGCCCGGATGCAGATGGTATCGACGCCACTAGTCGCTGCGACCTGGCCCTTGTTGGCAATCAACGTTTGGTCGGTGGTGGACATTGTGACGGGGTTGCCGAGAGCGTTTCCGGAGCAGTTCGAGTTCGGAAACACTGTGAGCGCTATCTGCCCTGCGACGTTGGAGCTTCCTGTAGCCCTCGCCGTCATCGAGTAGTTGAACGCCAAGTCGCCGGCGTTCCGAACCTCGAGGGGGGCCTGGACCGTGCTTCCGGGAAGCAGGCCCGACCCGCTGAACGCACTGAAGGTGTAGCTGTCGGTGCCCGGGGCTGGTCCCAACTTCAGATCGATTGCTGCGGTCTTGAATACGCCTGAGGTGGCGCTGGCGGTATCGCTCCACGCGGCGAGAGTTCCAACTGACCCGAGGCCGAGCACGATGCCGAGTGAGAGGGCGGCTCGCACCCGGCCGCCACCCAGCGTCTTGCGCATACGCGCGCCGACGGTGGGGGTCGAGTTCGAGATCTCGTCGCGAGACATGAAGAGGCCCTTCTTACTTCGTTGTGGTCGGTGCGTCGGCATCGACCACGGGGATGACGGCGGTGACAGCATCGTCGTCACTGGCCGCTGCGGCTGCCGTCGGTGCGCGTCGATTGTCGCGGCTCGAACTGACGAACATCGCCACCGCGTAGATCAGCAGGCCGCCGACAACGACCACGAGGAGCGCCGAGCGTTGCTTACCGGTGATGAAGTTGTTGACATACCCGACGTACGGCACCGAGTACCAAACCTTGCCGCGCACCTGTTCGGGCACAACGGGTCTCTCGTCGGGGACCGGATTCGCGTCGCCCTGCGTGGTGAACCGCAACTCACCCTTTGCCGAGTACTGCACCGAAACGATGCGGTGGGTCACTACGTCGGTCTTGCCGGATTCCCACTGGTAGGTGATCGCGTCGCCGACGGCGAGAGATCCGGCGTCCGTCGGCTTGACGACGACGAGCGTGCCCGGCGGATAGGTCGGTTCCATCGAGCCCGTCAACACGGTGAAGGGCGTGGATCCTGTGATCCGCGGAATCACGATGGTGACGGCCAAGATTCCGACCATCGAGATGAGCAGCAGCCAAGACACGACCGACTTGACCCACCACCAGAGGGTGGTCGGCTGATCGTCGGGTTCGGCTGTTTCGCTCACGTCAGACTTGGCTCGCGTCGAACTTGAACTGTGCCGTGGAACTGACGCCTGCCCCAGCTCCCGTGCCAACCGTGCCGCGTAGGCAGAGCACCTCGGCGGCGTTCGGTTGCACCGTCTGCCATGCCGCGATGCTCGCACCGTTCATGTTGCCGGAATACAGCGACGTTCCCGCCGGCGTTCCAGTTGCGGCGCATGCCGCTTCGTTCGCGACCCGCCACACGTCCAGCGTCAGCGGAAGCGTGGTGTTGGATTGCGTGACGCTCGACAGGCGATACTGCATCGGCACATTGCCAGAGTTCTTGACAGTCAACGGGGTCTGCGAGAAGCCGCCCTCGAGCAGTCCGGTCTTGCCGAAGCTGCTCAGGGTGTACGCAGAACTAGTGGTGCCACCGGCACCGACGCCGATGTCCAAGGTGCCGGCGGTGATGGTTCCGCCGGAGAGATTCTCAGTGTCACTCCACAGCGCGCCGGTCTGCTGGGCCGAAAAGAAGATCAGCCCGACGACCGGCACCGCTGCGAGTGCCCACCAACGGTGGTTCTTGGACAAGGCTCTACTGCTGCTGAAGCTTCAGCTGGACGCCGTTGAGCTCCGCGGTTGCGCCCTGGGAGGTGGTGCCGCTGGTGGCGCTGTCGAACGTGACCGTTGTCTCGACGGTCGCGGAGCGTGGGCCCGCCTGCGATGAGATGACGCCGGTCGTGGAGTCGACGCCCGGCGCAGTCACGGTGGGCGTGCCCCAGGTCAGACCGGTGAACGTACCCGCGGTACCCGGATCGAGCGTCAGCTTCGCATTGAGATTGTTGCCTTCGGCGATGAACTGGGTGGTCGCCTTGTATGTAAGGGTGTCGCCGGGAACAACCTTGAAGGTCGCCAGATTGATCTCGTTCCCAGCGGTCGCGGGTCCCTTGTACCAGGTGCCGCTGGTGCTGCCGTCGACGAACTGGAGCGTGCCTGCGGTGATCGTGCCACCAGTGAGGGCCTCGCTGTCGTTCCACGCTGCGAATGTGCCGGCACCACCGGCGAGGAGCAGAGCCGCGGCACCGGCGGCGATTGCGCCCTTGGTCTTCTTGTTCATGCGGGTGTTCTCGTTTCTTCTGGCCCCGCTTCGGGGTCGTTGCAAGGGTGGTGCGTCGGCACGAGACACCTCGACCAGTCAAAACCTTGTTTCACGCGAGCATCTGGTCAGCGCTGTGCGGCGCGGCAAAGCTGGGTGGAAACGTTGTCGCAGCCCCCGTGCTGCGCCGAGTAGTTTGTAGCACTTTCGTGACCTGATTGAAGGCAAAACTGGTCAATCGTCCAAAAGGGAGTTGCTACGTGATCGGTTCAGTCCGGGAGGCGTGCCGATTCGATATCGAATACGTGCAACGTCGGCGTCCCCTGAACGCCTCCGCGAGTCACCAAGCGCCGCTGGAGGCACTCGATCAGCGGCAGCCGAATCCGCGGGGCCCCACCCACTTCGGTGGTCGAGATTGCGCACCGACCGTACCGTGACGGCCTCGGCGGAGTAACCCCGGGCACGCGGTGACATCAATTTCGGGGAGAAGCACGGACGCGCCCGTACGGTTGGCGCCATGGTGCTTCTTCGAGACTTCCCGGAAGGCTGCCGGATCGACGATCCCGGCACGCCGGACGGCGTCGTCTATTCGGTCGACTGGTTCGACGAGGACGGGGCCGAGGTGCGCCTCATCTTCGAGGACGGCAGTGTGCGCAACGGCGACGGCGCCCAGGAATTGGTCTGGCCGGGGCACGGTGCCCGAGAGGTTCCCGCGGAGAACCCTCCCGCCGTCCCTGCGGTACCGGTGAGCCGACCGCTCGTGTGGGGGCCTCCTCGGTGGGACGAGCGGGTCGACGACGCCTGGGACAGCTATGTCGCCGGGGACGCTGCTGCCGCCATGGCTGCGATCGCAGATGTCGACGAGGTCGAGTTCGTCGGCGACTACGACGTGTGGTCCTTCGTCGAGTCGGGACTCGCACTGTCGGCGCTGATCCTCGACGGCCGGGGTGCGGCGGAACGATCTGCGGCGCTGCGGGCCCGGCTGGACGTCGAGGACCGCGCCAAGAACCCAGACCTGGCGAGGAAGGTGCTGCTCCGGGGACTCCGCGAGGAGCTACCCGGCGAGCCGTACTTCCGACTCCGGGAGACGGCGCGCCGCTGGGCCCGGGCCGAGGTCGCCGGACTCGACCGAGCCTGGCTCTTGCGTGCACACGCGGAGGCACTGTCGGTGCTGCGGGCAGGAGACGGTAACGGGTACAGCGCCAGCTGACGACCGGGAAACGTGGGTGCCGGGCATCGGTTCCGGCGGGTACACTCGGGCATTCACGCGTCCCGCACTCCACGTGGGGCGCGTTGTTTTGCATTATCCACGCGCGCGCTCAATGGAGAGCGCGGCAGGCAGATGAGCAGGTGAACGCGGTGCCTACCGGCAAGGTGAAGTGGTACGACGTCGAGAAGGGGTTCGGCTTCCTGTCCCAGGAGGAGGGGGAGGACGTGTACGTGCGCGCGGCCGCGCTGCCCGACGGCGTCGAGGGCCTCAAGGCCGGCCAGCGCGTCGAGTTCGGCATGGCCGCCGGTCGCCGCGGACCGCAGGCGCTGAGCGTGAAGGTGCTCGACCCGGCGCCGTCGGTGCGGCAGGGCGGCGGCGCCCGCCGCGATGCTGCCGCCACCCGCAAGCACACGCCGGACGAGCTGCACGGCATGGTCGAGGACATGATCACGCTGCTCGAGGCCAAGATCCAGCCGGACCTGCGCAAGGGCAAGTACCCGGACCGCAAGACCGCCCAGCGGATCTCCGAGGTGGTGCGCGCCGTCGCGCGCGAGCTCGACAGCTGAGTCGCGGCACGAACGAGAAAGGGAGCCCTCCGGTGATCATCGGAGGGCTCCCGTCGTTCGTCGGGGCGTCGGCTACGACGCCGGGGCGACCACGCCGCCGCCGGGCAGCGGCATCGTCTGGATCGCCCAGATGGGGGCGAGGCCGCCCTTCGCGGGAAGCTGGATGATCGCGCTGATCAGCTGCTCACCCGGGTTGCCGGGGACCGTCACCGCGTACGCCTCACCGGGCTTGTAGTCGCGGTAGCCCTCGAAGATTTCGCCGGTCTTCGGGTTGCCGATCTGGACGTTCAGCCGCCAGTCCGAGTCGGCAACCTCCGTCGGCAGCGACAGCTGCAGCGGGTAGCCCTCGGGCACGTGCAGTTCGACGATCTCGAGTCCCGCGCACTGCAGCGACGGGTCGCAGACACCGGGATGGACCTCGGCGGTGTTCTGCTTCGAGTACGCGGTGATGGTCGGCAGCTTCTCCGGAGCCTGACCGACGAGGTAGGCCACGACCCCGGCGAGACCGGCCGCGACCACCACCACCGCCGCCGCGATCAGCGCAAGAATCTTCTTCGTCCGGGCTTCCATCATCGTTTCCGTTTCTCGCTCGGTGGATCAGTCGGCACGAGGGCTGTGGCCGACGGTGGTCTCGGGGTTGACGTGCTCCGGGCGCCTGCCACCCAGGCCCGGGAGCAGGGTCGCCCCGCGGGACGTCAGGATCGTCTGAACCAGACCGATCGTAAGCACCACGGACACGACGGTGAAACCGATCCACAGTTCGGTGGGCAGCAGCACACCCAGCGCACCGCCGACGACCCAGCTGAGCTGGAGGACGGTCTCGGAGCGGCCGAAGCCGGACGCGATGGACTCCTCGGGCAGGTCCTGCTGCAGCGAGGCGTCGAGCGACACCTTCGCCAGCGCGCTCGCCCCGGACGCGACGAGCGCCGCGAGCGCCGCCGCGAGGAGGTTGCCGGTGATCGCCACGAGGATTGCCACGACCGTCACCGCGATGGTGCAGCGCACCACCACCACCGCCGGGCGGCCCAGTTCCAGGCGCGCGCCGGTGGCGTTGCCCGCGAAGTTGCCGATGCCCGCGGCCGCGCCGACCAGGCCGAGCATCGCGGCCTGCATCAGTGCCTCGTGGTTGGTGTTGGCCTTCGCGACGAACGCGATGTACAGCGTGAGGAAGCCCGTCAGCACGCGGATGGTGCCGTTGCCCCACAGGCCCGTGACCACCACACGTCCGAGCGGTTGGCGGCGCTTGGTCCCCTTGCCGTCGCCCGCCGCGGCGCGTCCCTTCCCGCTCACGTCGATCAGTTCGGTGGGGGAGTCGTCGCCGTGGAAGGTCAGCGTCGCCGGGACCTCGCCCTCAGTGACCTCGACCCACGCCGGGATCCGCATGCTCAGGTAGGCGCCCAGCGCGGTGATGAGCGCGGCCAGCCACAGCGCGCCCGTCGACCCGGTCACCAACGCCAGCGCGCCGGCCAGCGCGCCGGCGCCGATGGTGCCGCCGATCAGGCCGAACACCGTGAGCCGGGAATTGACCCGCACCAGGTCTATCTCGGGCGGCAGCACGCGGGGAGTCACCGCGCTCTTGAGCACCGAGAACGACTTGCTGAGCACCATCATCCCGAGCGCACACGGATACAGCGCCCAGCTGTCGAAGTTGAAGACCAGCACGATCGCCAGCACCGTCCGCAGCGCGAACGACGACGCCAGCGCGATCCGCCGGCCCCGTTGCAGGCGGTCCAGGGCCGGCCCGATCAGGGGCGCGATCACCGCGAACGGCGCGATCGTGATCAGCAGGTACAGCGCGACCTTGGTCTTGTCCTCGCCCGTGGCGGCCGAGAAGAACAGCGTGTTGGCCAGTGCGACGGCGATCGCGGCGTCGGTCGCGAAGTTCGCCATCACCGCGTACGTCAGCGCCGTCAGGCCGGACTTGTCGGCGCCGTCGGCGGTCGCGGCACGGCGGAACGTGGCGATGCCCTTGTTCGTCAGTTCGCGGCTGCGCATCGCCGCGACCCGTGTGACGGTCAGCTTGCGGGGCATCGGCGGCGGCTTCGGGGCCGCGGCGTCGGTGCCGGGCGCAGTGGGCTCCGGTTCCGGGATCGGGCGCGTCGGCGGCGGGATCCGCTCGGTGGGCGTCGACCGGTCCACCGGGTGCAGCGGCGGCAGCGGCGCCCGGCGCGCGGCCGTGCGCTGGGACGGCGGGTAGTTGTCGTACCCGGGATGTCGCCGGGGCGCGGGATCACGCGGCTGCTGCCCACGCTGGGAGGCGTCGTGGGGTTCGCGGGGTCCGGTCACCCCTCAATTCTGTCCTAGTCGCCCAACGAAGCACGACACGGGCGGTCCGTTCCTGCTCGCCCGGACGTGTCGGATCGCTGCGGGGGCCCTCAGCCCACGAAGCGGACCTCGAACATCCGCGGCCACAGCTTGCCGGTGACGAGGAACCGGTCGGTGCCGGGAATCTGCGCGATCCCGTTGAGGACGTCGATGTCGCTGCGCTCGCCCGCGGGCAGCGCGTCCTTCAGGTTGTCGGCGTCGATCCGCCCCACCACGGCCCCCGTCTCGGGGTCGACCTTCACGATCAGGTCGGTGGTCCACACGTTGGCGTACACGAAACCGTCGCTGCCGCATTCGAGTTCGTTGAGCCGGTCGAGCGGCCGGCCGTCCAGCGTGACGGCCACCGTGCCGGTCGCGTCGAACGTCGCCGGGTCCCGGAAGGTCAGGGTGTCCGAGCCGTTGCTCATCACCAGCCGGTCGGCCTGCGTGCACAGCCCCCAGCCCTCGCCGTCGTACTCGACCTGCCGCTGCGGGGCGAGGGTGGCGCGGTCGCGGGCGATCGCGACCCCGTCCTTCCAGGTGATCTGCCAGACGGTGTCGCCGGCGACGGTGATGCCCTCCCCGAACATCGGCCGCGCCAGGTCGGCGCGGGCGATCTCGGTGCCGGAGTCGAGCGACGTGGACCGCACCCACGACCGGCCGGCCCGGCCGGTGCTCTCGAAGAGCGTGCCGTCGGAGATCTCGAGGCCTTGGGTGAACGCGTCGGGGTCGTGCGGCAACTCCCGGACGATCTCCGGCCTCAGCTGCTCGGCGATCACGGCGCCCTCGGGTGGGGCGGTGGAGGCGTCGGAGGAACACCCGGCGAGCAGCGCGACGGCGAGAACGGACACTCCGATTGCGGTGGGTTGCGGGGTGTGACGCCGATTCACGGGACCAGCATGACAGCCCACACGCGCACACACGGGACCGAGTGCGGCAAGATGGACAGCGTGAGTGTTGCGTCGTCTCCAGAGAGCGCCGTCGTGCGCCCGGTCCTGGCTCGAGCCGTCGAACGCGCCCGCGAGGCGCTCGTCGAGCTCCATGAAGGCGGCGTGGGTAGGCACCTGGGTGTCACCGCGGAGGACCAGTGTTCCGCCACGCACCGGTTCGAGGCCGACCTGCCCGGCTATCACGGCTGGCAGTGGGCCGTCGTCGTGGCCGCCGCCCCCGATTCCGAGCACGTGACGATCAGTGAGCTCGCGCTGCTGCCCGGCCCGGACGCGCTCGTCGCGCCCGAGTGGTTGCCGTGGGACCAGCGCGTTCGGCCCGGTGATCTGTCGCCCGGCGATCTGCTCGCCCCCGCGCCGAACGACCCCCGGCTGGTGCCGGGCTATGTCGCGACCGGCGACCCCGAGATCGACGAGGTCGCCTTCGAGGTGGGCCTGGGCCGCAAGCAGGTGATGAGCCGTGAGGGCCGGATCGAGTGCGCCGAGCGGTGGTACGAGGGCGACTACGGGCCCGACTCCGAGATGGCGAAGGCCGCGCCGTCCACGTGCGAGCTGTGCGGCTTCTACCTGCCGCTGGCCGGTTCGCTGCACGCCGCGTTCGGCGTGTGCGGCAACGAGATGGCGGCCGACGGGCACGTCGTGACCGCCAGCTACGGCTGCGGCGCGCACTCCGACACGACGCTGCCGACCGGCGCCGGCACCCCCCGCTACGACGCCTACGACGACGCCGCGGTCGAGATCGTCGAGATCACCGACCAGCCCGCCGCCCCCGCACCGGAGGCACAGCCGGAGCCGGAGACGCCCACCGATCCCGAGCCACCGCTGGATCCGGCATCGGACAGCTGACGGATCCCTTCGACACCGCCGCGCTGCGCGAGGGGACGCTTCTCGCGTGGCGCAGCTCTCCCACGCGTCTGCGGGAGGACGCCGCAGCCGAGGCGGACCTGGTCCGTGCCGGCTACCGTGACCGGCTCCTGACCGAACTGGCCCAGAACGCGGCCGACGCCGCCGCGAAGGCCGGTGTGCCGGGGACGCTGCGGGTGCAACTGCACGGCGACGTGCTGCGCGTCGCGAACACCGGCGCGCCGCTCGACCGGGAGGGCGTGCACGCCCTGACCGCGCTGCGGGCGTCCGGCAAGACCGGAACATCGGGGGGAGTGGGGCAGTTCGGCGTCGGCTTCACCTCCGTCCTGGCGGTCAGCGACGACGTGGAGCTGCGCTCCACCAGCGGATCGCTGCAGTTCTCCGCCGACCGGACGCGCGCCGAACTCGCCGCGGCCGGGCTGGAGGTGCCGACCGTCGGCGCGCCGGTGCTGCGCCTGGTGTGGGCCGGCGAGGAGCGTCCGCCCGCCGGCTTCGACACCGAGGTGGTGCTGCGGCTGCGTCCCTGCATGCGCGGCCCCGACGCGATGGCCCTTCTCGTCCGCTTCGCCGCCGAGGCCGTCGACCTGCTGCTCGAGCTGCCGGCCCTCGAGTCCATCGAGATCGACGGGACGGTGCTGCGCCGCACCGAACGCGACCTCGGTGACGGACTCGTCGAGATCACCGTCGGCCACACCACGTGGTGGCAGTACGCGACCGAGTCGGCGCGCTGGCTGGTGCCCGTGCTCGACGGGCGTGTGCGACCGGTGACCGGCGACGTGCTGCGGGCGCCCACCCGCTCCGACGAGGAACTGTCCATCCCGGCGGTCGTGATCGCGGACGTCCCGATGCAGCCGGACCGGCGGCGCGTCCTGCCCGGGGCACCGCTGACCGGTGTCGCCCGGGGCTACGCGCGGTTCGTCGCCGCGCTGCCGCGCGACCAGCGCCTCGAACTCGTCCCGCAGCCCGGCTTCGCCCGCAGCGAGGTCGACGCCGCGCTCCGCGAGGCGCTGCTGCACGAACTGCGCACGCAGCCATGGGTGCCCGCCGCCGAATCCGACGCCGACGACCTGGTCCCGACCCGGGCCACGGTCGTCTCCGGGCTCACCGCGGAGCTGGCCGACGCCCTCGCCGACGTCGTGCCCGGCCTCGTCGACCCGCAGCTGTCCGGGCCGCGGTACGCGTCGGCGCTCGCGGCCGTGGACGTGCACCGGATCGGGTTGGCGCGCATCGCCGAACTGCTGGGCGGGCACGAGCGGGAACCGTCGTGGTGGCGCGCCCTCTACGCCGCGCTCGAACCGCTCGTCGTCGACGCGCTGGCCGCGGAAGAGCTTGCCGCCGTTCCCGTTCCGCTCGCCGACGGGCGCACCGTCACCGGGCCGCGGACCACCGTCACCGGCACCGACCTGGGGCACGTGCTCGGTGACGCCGCGTCGGCCCTCGACTGGGTGCGGCTGGTCCACCCCGACGCCGTGCACCCCCTGTTGAACCGGCTCGGCGCCGAGCACGCGACCCCCGGCGACCTGCTGTCCGATCCGGCGCTGCGGGCACGGATCGAGGACATCGACTACGACGACCCCACCGCGGCAACCGAACTGGCGTCCGTCGTGCTTGCGCTCGTCGGGTCGGCCGTGCCCGACGCGCGGCCCGCGTGGCTCGGTGAACTGCCGCTGCCGGACACCGACGGCGAGCTGGTGGCGGCCGACGAGCTGCTGCTGCCGGGGGCGCCGCTCGCCGACATCCTGGCCGAGGACTCGCCGTTCGGCACCGTCGACGCCGCCCTCGTCGAACGGGTCGGGGAGGAGCCGCTGCGCGCGCTGGGCGTCGGCTGGGGCTTCGCGGTGCTGCGCGCCGAGCTGCCCACCGGGCCGGAGCACGACCTCGACGACGAGGACGCCTGGTGGGACACCCTCGCCGACGATCCGGAGACGCTCGTCGCCGTCCGCGACCTGGACCTGGTCGATCCCGCCCGCTGGCCGCAGGCTCTGACGCTGCTGGCGGACGACCCGGACACCGCGGCCGCGCTGGCCGACCGCGACGGCTACACCGCGTGGTGGCTGCGCCGGCACGCGGCGATCGACGGCCGCCGCCTGGGCCTGCTGCGCGCGCCCGACGACGACACCTTCGCCGGTCTGCTCGACGTCCTCGACCACCCGGCGGCGCCCGCGCTGGCCGCGGCGCTGGCGCCGACATCCGTCGACGACACCGCGCTGGCCGGGGTGCTGCTCGACCGGCTCGCCGATCCCGAGCGCGCCGCCACCCCGGACGTCGTCACCCGCACGCACCGGCAGCTGGCCGCGGCCGCCGCCCGCGGGGTGCTCGACCTCGACGAACTGGGCCTGCCCGCGCGCGTCCGCAGCCTTGCCGGCACCGTCACGGACCCCGACGTCGCGCTGGTCCTGGACCGCCCGCACCTCGGGACCGTCGTCCCGCCCGAGCGGATCGTGCTCGGCGCGTTCGACACCGCCGCCGCGCTCGCCGACCTGCTGGACCTGCCGCTCGCGTCCGCCGCGATCCGCGCGCAGATCCTGGGCGACGGCGACGTCAGCGCGTGGGACCGGGAACCCGACGCGGTGCTCGCGTGCGCGACGCTGGGGCTGCCGCTGCCGACCGGTCCCGTCGTCGTGCACGACGACCTCGTGGTCCGGCTGACCGGTGCCGTCGAGGCCGATGTCGCGGTCCCGTGGTGGGTGGACGACTCCGGTTGCACGCACATCCGGCGGCGCTGGATCGGGGGAGGCGCATGACGAGCGTGAACGTCGACCAGTCGGTGCTGGACTGGATGCTCGATCTGCGAACCCCGTGGCTCACCGACACGTTCACGGTGATCACCCACAGCGGCGGCACGGTCGCGGCGTTGGTGATCTCCACCGTGGTCACGATCGCGCTGCTGACCCGGCACCGGACCGCGGAGGCCGTGATGGTCGCCGGAGCGATGCTGTCCGGGTGGGCCGCGATGAGCCTGCTCAAACATTTGTTCGCCCGCGATCGGCCGCCACTCCCGGACCGGCTCGTGAACCTGGACTCGTACGCGTTCCCGTCCGGGCACGCCATGATGTCCGCGATCCTGGCGTGCGTGCTGGGCGCGGTGGTGGTGCGGATCGTCGCCCCCGGGCTGCGCCGCGCGGGGCTGCTGGTGCTGCTCGCGTGCTACACCCTCGCGGTCGGGATCTCGCGGGTGTACCTGGCCGCGCACTGGCTCACCGACGTCCTCGCCGGATGGGCGTTCGGTGTGGCGTGGGCCGCACTGTGGATCTGGGCGATCAGCCGCCGAAATGCACGCACAACACGCATGAACAGCGTGTGAAATCCCTCACCGGACGGACCGGGCCGGGGTGACCGGTCGCTTCCCTCAGCCGAGTCCGCGCTGCGCGCCGCGCTTCCCGCGCCGGGCCGCGCTGCGCTGGACGAGGAACAAGCCGAATCCCAGGAGGCCCAGGGCGGTTCCGGCGTAACAGATCGGTAGCGCGTCGCTCCACCGATCCCCCGACAGGAGGACCACGACGGTCGCCACAACCCAGGCCGCGGTGCCCACCGCGACCACCGGACGCGGGTCGGACAGGCGTTCCACGAGCGTCGGCGTGCTATGGATTTCGGTCACACGATTAAGTTACCCGCGCGTCGGTGCCCTAATCTGCCAGGTGCGAAACCCCACTTCCCGGCGATTGGACCGAAATACGACATGGCGGTTACCGAAAAGACCCCGGAGCCCACAAGGCAGTCGGCGCCCTCGCGACTGCTGGACAACTACTTCAAGATCACCGAGCGGGGCTCGACCGTCAGCCGGGAGGTCCGCGGTGGCCTCGTCACGTTCGTGGCGATGGCCTACATCATCGTCCTCAACCCGCTGATCCTCGGTAGCTTCTCGGCCGACGACGCGGCCGCCAAGACCGACGTGCTCGGCAACATCCTGCCGATCAGCCAGGTCGCCGCCGTCACCGCGCTCGTCGCGGGCCTGATGAGCATCCTGTTCGGCATCATCGCCAACTACCCGTTCGGCATCGCCGCGGGTCTGGGCATCAACAGCCTGCTCGCGGTGTCGATCGCGCCGCAGGTGACCTGGCCCGAGGCGATGGGCCTGGTCGTCATCGACGGCCTGATCATCGTCGCGCTGGCCGCGACCGGGTTCCGCACCGCCGTCTTCAACGCGATCCCGCGGGAACTCAAGGCCGCCATCGTCGTCGGTATCGGCATGTTCATCACGTTCATCGGATTCGTCGACGCCGGATTCGTGCGCCGCATCCCCGACGCCGCCGGCACCTCCGTCCCGGTCGGCCTCGGCATCAACGGGTCGATCTCGTCGTGGCCGACGGTCGTGTTCGTCTTCGGTGTCCTGCTCATGGGCATCCTCATGGTGCGCAAGGTGCGCGGCGGTCTGCTGATCGGCATCGTCGTCACCACCGTGCTTGCCGCGGTCCTCGAGGCGGTCTTCGACATCGGCGCCTCGAAGGGCGTCGACCCCAAGGGCTGGAACCTCAGCGTCCCCGCCGCCCCGGACGTCGTCGCGCAGCTGCCCGATCTGAGCCTGGTCGGCGACGTCAGCCTGTTCGGCGCGTTCTCCCGCATCGGGGTCCTGGCCGCCAGCCTGCTGGTCTTCACGCTGGTGCTCGCCAACTTCTTCGACGCGATGGGCACCATGACCGGCCTCGGCAAGGAAGCCGACCTCGCCGACAAGGACGGCAACCTGCCCGGCATCGGCAAGGCGCTGATCGTCGAGGGCGCCGGCGCGGTCGTCGGCGGCGGCGCGTCCGCGTCGTCGAACACCGTCTTCGTCGAGTCCGCGTCCGGTATCGCCGAGGGCGCCCGGACCGGCCTCGCCAACGTGGTCACCGGTCTGCTGTTCCTGGCCGCGATGTTCCTCACGCCGCTGTACTCGGTGGTGCCGATCGAGGCGGCCGCCCCGGCTCTGGTCGTGGTGGGTGCGTTGATGATCGGGCAGGTGCGCGAGATCGACTTCAGCAAGTTCTCGATCGCGTTGCCGGCGTTCCTGACGATCGTCACGATGCCGTTCTCGTACTCGATCGCCAACGGCATCGGCGTCGGCTTCATCTCCTACGTGGTTCTCGCGGCCGCGGGTGGCAACGTCAAGAAGGTGCATCCGCTTCTGTGGATCGTTGCGGCACTGTTCGTCGTGTACTTCACGGTCGGCCCGATCACCGACGCCGTTACGTGATTGACAGGGCGCGAGTTCCCGTATTGTTTGATTCTGTGACATCGGATACTCGCGCCCTGGCCAGCGACCTGTCCCTAGCGGTGGTGCGACTGACGCGCCACCTGCGGGGACGGCGAAGCGAGGCTCAGGTGTCGCTGACACAGCTGTCGGCGCTGGCGACACTCAGCGCCGAAGGTTCCATGACGCCGGGTGCGCTGGCCGCACGGGAGAAGGTCCAGCCGCCGTCGATGACCCGGGTCATCGCGTCGCTCGCGGATCTCGGACTGGTCGATCGCACACCGCATCCCACCGACGGACGCCAGATCATCGTCTCGCTGTCCGACGCCGGGCACGCGCTCATGGAGAGCGAGACCCAGGCCCGTGAGGCGTGGATGACCGAGAAGCTGTCGCACCTCGAGGGCAAGGACCTCGAGACCCTGCGCGACGCCGTCGCCATCATCACCTCACTGGTCGAGAACGACTGAACGAGAACCGGAACCTGGACCCGAACACGTTCGGGTCCAGGTTTTTTCGTATGCGACCGGCGGGGTCAGTACGTCCCGGGCAGCCCGGCCTGGCGGGTGCCGGCGGTCCGTTCCTCCACCGACACCGTCCGGGATTCCAGTTCCGTACCGCACTCGCTGCACGCGAAGCGTGGGGTGAAGGCGGAGCCACATGTGGTGTGCGTGAACGCGATCGCATCGCCCTCGGGGGCGGGGAACCATCGCTGGCCCCACGCGATCATGGACACCACGACCGGGAAGAACGCCCGCCCCTTCTCGGTCAGGTGATAGGTCACCCGGTCGACGCGTTCGGTGCTGGGACATTCGCGTAGAACACCGAGTTCGGTGAAGGTGCGCAGTCGATCCGCCACGATCGTCGGAGACGACTGCATCCGCTCGGCGAACTCGCTGTAGCGGTGCGCGCCGAACAGTGCGGAACCGAGCATCGCCGCCGACCACCGGTTGCCGATGAGGTCCATGGTCTGCGGCAGCACCCGCGGCGGACGCGCGGCGCCGCTCGACCGCCGTCGGCTCGAGGCCGCGGGCACACTGCGGGTCCAACCGCCGCTCGGTCCCATCTCGGCGACCACGTCGCGGGCGCCGGCGGGACGACCGCACGAGGCGCACTCCAGGCGCGGGGTGAAGTGCCGGTCGCACGCGGTGTGTCGCATGAGCGGGAGCACGCCCTGATCGGGCGCCCACTGCAGTTCCCACGACCACACCGACAGCAGGACGGGCCACAGTTCCTGGCCGCAGGCGGTGCGGCGGTACTCGTAGCGGGCCGGCCTCTCCTGATAGCGGAGACGGTCGAACACCCCCGCGTCGGTGAGCGCGGCCAGCCGCGAGGACAGCACGGCGTGCGAGATGCCGCCGGCGCCCATCCAGTCGCGGTACCGCTTCGCGCCCTGGAAGGAGTGGCGCAGGATCCACAGGTTCCACTCGTCGCCGAGGAGGCCGAGGGCCACCGCGATGGAGTTGTCGCCGCCCGGGGCGAGCATGCGCCCGGCCGTCGGAGTCGCGGACTCCGCGTCGGGTGCATGCTCGTCGGACATCCCCAGAACTATAGTCCGGGGCGGTCGAGGCCCATCGCCTCCGCGGGGTCGTCGCTCGTCCGCCAGCGGGGGAGCGCGGAACCCGGTGCCCACGTCGAATGCGTGCCGCTGGAGATGCGCTCCGGCAACCGGATCCGGGCCACCGGCCCGTCCGCGACGCGGGCGGCGTCGAACACCAGGCACTCCGACAGGTCCTCCTCGACGTTCGAGACGATCGTCACCAGGTATCCGTCGTCCTCGCCGTCGGCGCCGACACGGGGGGCCATCGCGGTCTCGCTGCCGAAGACGCCGTCGCCGAACGCATAGCGTTCCTCGTTGCCGGTGACGGTGTCGTGCTTGACGAGGCCGTCGAACAGGAACCAACCGGGGAGACCGGTCGCGGCGTAGGTGTAGCGGTGGGGGCGACCGCCGTGACGGGGGTTGATCATCCCGAACTCGGTCACGGTCTCGGACAATCGTTCCTCCCGGACCTCACCGGTGCGCAGGTTCAACCGCCACCGGTGCAGGTGCGTGCCCATCCGGTCGAGTGCCAGGAAGCGGAACATCCGCTGGTAGACGCCACCTTCGCCGGTGTCCTCGGGCTCGGGGTTCTCCTGGTGGAATCCCTCGAGGACGATCTCGTCACCGGTCTCGTACGCATTGGTCCAGTGCAGAACGTAGGTGGGATCGGCCTCGAACCACCGGATCTGGTCGGAGGTTCCCCGACGCGGGATCACGCCCAGCCGCAACGGGATGTCCGGGTGGAAACGCGAGACGTACCGGCCCGCCTCGAGGGCCTCGGGCAGCCAGAACAGCGGGCAGTCGTTGAGGATCGCGTAGTTCTCGGTGAACGCCATGTCGTGCGGTAGGCGCGCCCCGGGCAGTTCGACGTCCACGTAGTGGGCGAGGCGGTCGTCGGCGTCGACGACGCCGTAGTGCATGAACGGGGCCTCGGTGCTGTAGTTGAAGAACAACAGTTCCCCGGTGCGGTCGTCGACCTTCGGATGCGCCGACACCCCGAGGCCCGACGGGAACTGTCCGCCCCACGTCGCCTTGCCCGCCGGCTCGAGCGTCGTCGGGTCGAGTCGGTAGAGGTCACCGCACTGCCAGAAACTGGTGAGCGCCATGCCGTTGTGCACGACGACGTCGGTGCTGGAGGCGTCCTTCATCCGACCGCGGGCGCCCCAGCCGTCCTGGCGGATCGAGCGTTCCGGGTGTTCGGCGATGCCCGCCCACAGCGGACCGGCGGCCGCCTGCTCGGCCAGGAAGCCGTCGGTCTTGACGAAGCGGTTGCGGTAGAACGCTTTTCCGTCACGGAAGCCGACCGCATGGATCATGCCGTCGCCGTCGAACGGGTGGTAGCGGCCCTCGAGGGCCGGGTGCACCGGATTCTCGGTGTTGCGCAGGTAGACCCCGTCGAGGTCGGCGGGCAGTTCGCCGATCACGTCCAGGTCGTCGGCGCTGCGCTCGACGCTCTGCGGTCGCCACGCGCCGGTGCGGTAGGGATGGTCGTCGTCCGCGGGCAGTGTCGTCAGGGCGCGCCCGAGCACCTCGATGTCCATGTTCTCCTCCTCTTCCGATCAGTGTCCGACGACGAAACTGGCTGTCGTCGAGGTGCTTCCGCCGAAGTTCAGCATTGCCGCACGGCGTGCGCCGTCCACCTGGTTCGCGCTCGCGCGGCCCGTCACCTGGCGGTGGCAGTCCAGCAGCATCCGCACGCCGGTCGCGCCGACCGGGTGCCCGACGCCGAGTAGGCCGCCGCTGGGGTTCATCGGGATGCGGCCGCCGACCTCGAGATCGCCCTCCTCGACGGCGCGCCAACTCTCGCCGGGCGGCGTGATCCCGAAGTGGTCGATGGCGACGTACTCGCTGACGGTGAAGCAGTCGTGCGTCTCGATCAGGTCCAGGTCGTCGACGCCCGAGACGCCGGCGCGGGCGAAGGCGTCGGCGATCGTGTCGCGCACGTGCGGGAACACGAACTTGTCGCCGGCGCTGCGCGCGAACTTCTCCGCCAGGGGAAGCCCCACGGTCCGGTGACCCCAGCCGAGGATGCTCGACTGCCGGGCCCGGTCGCGCTGCGCCGCCGGGTGGTCGGCGCGGACCAGGACGACGCCGGCGCCGCCGTCGGTGAGGGGCCCGCAGTCCGCCTTGCGGAGTCGGCCCTCGACCGGCGGATTGGCCACCGGGTCGGCGCTGAACGACGCCGTGGTCCGATCCCAGGAGCGGGTCTGCGCGAGCGGATTGCGGGCGGCGTTGCGCGCATTCAGTTCCGCGATGGCCCACAGGTGCCGGTCGTCGAGGCCGAAACGCCGGTCGTACTCGTCGGCGACCTTGCCGAACATGTACGGCCACATGAACTTTGCGTCCGTACCCTCGCGTCCGGCCCAGGCCGCCGTCCCCATGTGCCGTGCTCCGAGGTCGCCCGGCACGGTCTTCTCGAGTTCGGCTCCGAGCACGAGGGCGCAGTCGTAGCGGCCGGACTCGAGGTCCGCCATGGCGGCGAGCACGGCGAGCGATCCCGACGCGCAGGCGCCCTCGTGCCGGGTGGCGGGCACGCCCCACAGATCCGGGACCACCGACGCGGGCATCGCGCCCAGGTGCCCCTGGCCCGTGAAGAGCTGGCCGAAGGCGTTGCCGACGTGGACCACGCCGATGTCGCCGGCGTCGAGTCCGGCGTCGGCGAGGGCGCCCTCGACCACCTCGCGGACCAGGTCCGCGACGTCGAGTCCCTCCCGGGTGAGGTTTCGTGCGAAATCCGTTTGGTAGCCGCCGATTATTCGGATCGAGTCAGTAGTCATGTAAGCCGCTCTCTGCTGAAGGTCTTGCGGTTCTGCGGGGTCCAGACTACAACTAGCAGAGTGATGCAGACCACTCAACCGTTCGGAAGGCCGGTGGTGACATGACGCGGGCGTTGGTCTTCGACGCGGTCCGACTGCCGCGGGGACGGGTGCGCCGGGACGGCGGCACCCTCGCGCAGATCCCGCCGCACGCGCTGTTCGCGCAGCTCCTGAACGCGCTCGAGCGGCGCGGTCTGCCGACCGCTGTCGTGGACGACGTCGTGCTCGGGATCAGTACGGTCACCGGCGAGCAGGCGGGCAACCTGGCCCGTGCCGCCGCGCTGGCCGCGGGATGGCCCGACGCCGTCGGCGGAGCGGTGGTCTCGCGGCTCTGCTGCTCGGGGATCGAAGCGCTCGGCACCGCCGCGGCGAAGGTCGTTGCGGGACAGGCCGACGTCGTCGTCGCCGGCGGTGTCGAGTCGATGTCGCGCGTCCCGATGCTCTCCGACGCCCCCGCGATCGCCACCGACGACGACCTGGGCGAGCGCACCGGATTCGTGACCATCGGGGTGTCCGCCGACGCGATGGCCGCCGCATTCGGATTCACCCGTGACCGACTGGACGAGTACGCGGCCGAGTCGCACCGGCGGGCCGCGGCGGCTCCGCCGTCGGATGCGGTGGTGCCCGTGACGAGATCGGGGGAGGTGGTCCTCGCGGCCGACGAGGGCGCCCGCCCCGACGCGACCGCGCAGCAGTTCGCGCAGCTTCCGGCCCTGTTCGGCGACGACCCGGCGTGGGAGCGAGTGCTCCGACGTCTGCCCGAGCTGACGAAACCCGAACGGGGTCTGCACTCGATCGCGACGGCGCCGCAACTCGCCGACGGGGCCTCCGCCGCCGTCGTCGCGGCCCCCGGCGCCGCGCACGGTTGCGAACCTATCGCCGAGATCCTCGCCGTCGCGCACCGGTCCGTCCGATCTCCGCTACTGAGCGCACCCGTCGACGCGGCGCGAGATGCGTTGCACCGAGCAGGGATCGGTGTCGGGGACCTCGACGTCGTCGAGGCCAACGAGTCCTTCGCGGTGAGCCCACTGCTGCTGATCCGCGAACTCGGCCTGGACCCGGCCCGCGTCAATCCGAACGGCGGCGCTCTCGCCGTCGGCCACCCGCTGGGCGCAACCGGCGGCAACCTCCTCGTCTCCGCCCTCGACGGCCTCCGTCGCGTCGACGGCGAGCACGCCCTCGTCACCATTCCGGCCGCGCTGGGCCTGGGCTCCGCGCTGGTCCTGCGCCGGTTGCGGTGACGCGTTCCGCCTCCACCCCTCCAGACCCCCGTCCGCCTCCAGGAAGGTAGCCATGTCCGAAGTGTTCACCGCACCCGAGGTTTCCGGCCCGCACCCGCGTCGCGCCGTGCCCTGCCACCCGGAAGAGAAGATCCGTGAGTACGTGGCCAGGGGGTGGTGGCGGGAGACCACCCTGCTGGACGCCTTCGACGGCTGGGTCGGCGCCCGACCCGACCACGACGCGGTGTCGGACCCGACGAACCTGCCGGACCTGACGGGCATCGAGGCCGAGACGCTGAGCTGGAAGGCGATGTCCGACCGGGTCGAACGGCTCGCCGCCCGGTACTACGAGGGCGGGATCCGGCAGGGCGATGTGGTCGTGGTGCAGCTGCCGAACTCGATCGCGCTCGTCGCGACCTATCTGGCGCTGTGGCGTCTGGGCGCGGTGGTCAGCCCGGTACCGGTCGCGTACCGACAGCACGAGCTGTCGAACATCTGCCGCGTCACCGCCGCGAAGGCGGTCGTCACGGTGACCCGGTTGCTGGACCGCGACCTGGCCGCCGACGCGCTCGCCCTCGCCGACCCGGCCGATGGTGTCGAGAGCGTGTTCGCGTTCGGGCCCGATCCGGACCCGCGTGCGGTGCCGATGGACCTCGCGGCGTCGTCGGTCGCGGTGGAGGAGACGCGACGCTATCTCGACGGCGTGGTCCTCACGATCGGTGACCGGATCACGATCTGCTGGACCAGCGGGACGGAGGCGGCCCCCAAGGGTGTGCCGCGTTGTCACGCAGACTGGTTCGCGAGCGCGCAGGCGGCGCAGGACGGGCTCGAGACCGACGAGTCGTCCGTCATCCTCAACCCGTTCCCCATGGTGAACATGGCGGGCTTCGCGGCGGCTTTCCTGCCGTGGCTGGTCGGCGGCGGGCACCTCGTCCAGCACCAGCCGCTGGACCTGGCCGTCTTCCTGGCGCAGATCGCGCACCACCGTGTCACGCACACCTCGATGCCCCCGGCGATCCTGGCGATGCTGCTCCAGCAGGACGCGCTCCGGGAGTCGGTGGACCTGTCGTCGCTGCAGCGGGTCGGCTCGGGTGGTGCGCCGTTGCCGCCCAGCGTGGTTCGTCGTTGGCAGGAGGAATTCGGCATCGAGGTCCTCAACTTCTTCGGATCCAACGAGGGGGTGTGCCTGCTCGGCGCGCCCGCCGACATCCCGGATCCGGCCGTCCGCGCCATGCACCTGCCCAACTACGGTGCCCCCGACCGGGAATGGGCGACGCGGGTCGCGAAGATGACGTCCGTGCGGCTGGTCGACCCGGTGACCGGCGCCGACGTCCACGCCGTCGGCGAGCGGGGCGAGCTGCGGCTGAAGGGGCCCAGCGTCTTCGGCGGCTACCTCGAGGGGACCGCGGCGTCGAGCCCGTTCGACGACCAGGGCTACCTGTGCAGCGGTGACGTGTTCGAGCTCGGCGGCGAGCGCGGCGAGTACATCGTCTTCGTCGACCGGATCAAGGAGATTATCATCCGCGGTGGCATGAACATCGCGCCGGCCGAGATCGAGGGCCTGCTGATGGAGCATCCGGGGGTGAGCGACGTCGCGGTGATCGGCTACCCGGACGAGGTGCTGGGGGAGAAGTGCTGTGCCGTGGTCGTTCCGGCGCCGGGGGCCTCGGTCGAACTCGCCGACCTCGTGAACCACCTGCGGGAGCGGCAGGTCGCGTCGTTCAAGCTGCCCGAGCGGCTCGAGATCGTCGAGAGCATTCCCCGCAACCCGGTGGGCAAGATCGTGCGCCGGGACCTCCGCGAGACCTTCGCGCCGCCGACCGCCTGAGCGCGCCGAGCCGGGCCCGGTCACGGATGACCGGGTCCGGCTCGGCGTGTCCGTTCCGGCGCTACCCGGCCGACTTGGCCCGTGCCGGGAACACCGTGTAGCTGAGGGCGATCACACCCCACACGCCGAGCGCCGTGCTGAGCGTCCGGATCCAGTTCGACAGCGCCTCGGTTCGGGACGGATCGTCCACCATGACGATCGCGGCCACCAGCAGACCGCACGCGATGGCCCACGCGACGACGGCCTTACCGAACTCGCGCCACTCGCGCGCGGCGCGTGCCATCCCGTGCCGGGGCGGCTTCACCGGCGCCGGGCCGCCCGCGAACCGATGCGCGAAGCGGGCGTCCGCCCAGCGGATGATGCTGTGGCCGAATGCCACCGAGAACCCGATGTACGCGGCGGCGAGGCCGTGGCTCCACGACGCCACACCGCCGCTGCGGAGGTCGACCGTGGTCGCGGCCAGCAGCACCACGTCGACCAGCGGCGCGCCCACGAGCAGTGCGGTGCCGAGCGCGGGCCGGCGCAGCAGATAGCGGGCGACGAGGCCGGCGCCGAGGAACACCCAGAACAGGACCTCGCACACGACGATCAGTTGAACGATCACGTCCACCCCTTTCTAGTACAACTGTGTTAGCTATCGGAAACTAGCACAGTCGTGTTAGATTTGGCCACGTGGTGAAACGACCCGACCCCGAGCAGCGACGCGAGGAGATCGCCGACGCGGTGCTGCGGGTGATCCGGCGCGACGGCGTCGGCGCGGCGAGCGTGCGGACCGTCGCCGACGAAGCCGGCATGTCCACCGGTTCGCTTCGGCACTTCTTCGGCACCCAATCCGAGTTGCTGCTGTTCGCGATGGAACTGGTGACCCGGCGTGTGTACGACCGCATCGCCGGCATCGAGTTCACCGGCGACGTGCGGACCGACGTCCGGGTGCTGACCGAGCAGTTCGTCCCCCTCGACGCCGACCGCCGCGGCGAGATGGACGTCTGGCAGGCGTTCGTCGTCGCCGCGCGGACCGACCCCACTCTCGCCGAGGTCCGCGACCGCACCGATCGGGAGATGTACGACGGGTTCCTGCGGTCCACGACGGCGCTGCAGGACGCGGGTCTGCTGGCGCGGGGCACGTCCGCCGAGGTGGAGGCGATGCGGCTGCACGCCCTGGTCGACGGCCTCGCCGCGCACGGGGTCAACCATCCCCGCCGGATGAGTGCCGACCGGATCCGCGCGGTGCTCGACGCGCATTTCGGCTCGCTGCTGCCCGTCGGCGGGAGCGCACGCTAGCCCGACGACCGGCATACGGCACGATGGATCCGTGGTTCACGTCATCGACATCGCAGACCCCGCAGATCCCAGGCTGGACGACTACCGCGACCTCAACTCGTCGGACCGCCGGCCCGACCTGCCCGGCGGTAAGGGGCTGGTGATCGCGGAGGGTGTGCTTGTGGCGCAGCGCATGCTCACGTCCCGGTTCACACCGATCAGCCTGCTCGGTGTCGACAAACGGCTGGGGGAGCTGTCCGAGGACCTCGAAGGCATTGACGTGCCCTTCTACCGAACCTCCGCCGAGGTGATGGCCGAGGTGGTCGGGTTCCATCTGAACCGGGGCGTGCTCGCCGCGGCCCACCGGCCCCCCGCGCTGGACCTCGAGGACCTCCTGCGCGACGCCCGCACCGTCGCGGTGCTCGAAGGCGTCAACGATCACGAGAACATCGGCTCGATGTTCCGCAACGCGGCCGGGCTGGGTGTCGACGCAATCCTGTTCGGTGCCGCGGTGGCCGACCCGCTCTACCGCCGGGCTGTGCGGGTGTCGATGGGGCACGTGCTGCGGGTGCCGTTCGCGCAGGTTCCGGACTGGCCACGGGGACTGAACATCGTGCGGGACAGGGGCTTCCAGCTCATCTCGCTGACCCCCCACCCGTCGGCACTGCCTCTCGCGCAGGCCATGACCGGCGACAAGGTCGCGGTTCTGCTCGGCGCGGAAGGTCCCGGGCTGACCGAGCACGCCATGCGCGTCACCGACGTTCGCGCCCGGATCCCGATGGCGCCGGGTACCGACTCGCTCAACGTCGCGACGGCCGCCGCGATGGCCTTCTACGAGCGCATCCGGACGGCGTCGTGATCGCCGCCGGCACCGCGCCGACCCCGTGGTCCACGGGCCTGCTCGTCAGTGGCTTCGCGGCGGTCTTCACCCTCGTCGCGGTGGTCGGCTTCGGATCCGCCCTGACGAACATCCACCCGCTGCTCGCGGTGGGCTTCAACCTCGTGGTGGTCGGCGGTGCCGCACCCACCGTGTGGCGTTGGCGGCGCGTCCCGGTGTGGCGCTGGGTGGTGTACGGGGCGACCGCCGGAGTCGTATCGGGTTGGGCGGCACTGCTTCTCGGCGCGTTCTGAGGCCCGTCAGTTCTCACGCCGGAACAGGCGCGCGAACAGTGACCGCCGGGGTGGAGTCGGCTGTTCCTCTTCCGGCTCCGGCTCCGGCTCGGGTTCCCGTTGCTGTCGGTCCTGTTCGGCGCGGCGTTGCTCCTCGAGTCGCTGCACCGACTCCGGGACCTGGCCGGCGGGGTAGACGGCGAACCGCGACACCGTGATCGACGCCGGGTCGAGGTCCTCCCCGAGCCAGGCGTAGGGCGCGGCCTCGGCGAATTCGCCCGGACTGAACGGCAGCGTCTGGGGATCGGGCAGCACGTCGAGGGACGGCTGCGCCGGGTGCGCACCCGCCCAGAACGGCCGCTCCCACACCTCGGGGAGTCCCAGGTCCTCGATGATGTGCACCGGCGTCGCGCTGAACGACCGCTTCAGCTCCGCCTCGTCCCAGTGCGCGAACGCGCCCCAGGAACCCGCCTTCGTCACCGGACTCGACGAGCACAGGTAGGTGTGGCGGAAGCCGGTCGGGTGAATCCAGTGCTCCACCAGCGACGAGGGGACCGGCGGCAGCGACTCGCCCGTGCGAACGATCGACACCCCGGGAAAGCACCCGACCGCGATCTCGCCGTCATCGAGTGACGTCGCCTCGGACAGGGATTCATCGCCCAGGTGCGTCGCGACGAGACCCGGGTGCAACTGGACGACGAGTGCCTCCGCGGCGTCGTGGTCGGGCGCCGCGTCCCGCAGCGTCGCGGCGGGATCGGCGGCGTCGACGTACCAGAGCGTGGAAGTGTTGACCCCCGACACCGACGTCAGCCGCGTCCGTTGCTCCGAACGCCCAGCAGAACGTCGTCCCACGAGGGCAGTGCCGGCTTGCCGCGCTTGTCCTTGCCGGGGGTGTGCTGCGGTGCCGGCTTGTGCTCGTGCTCGTCGTGCCCGTCCAGCTCGTCGGCCTCGCTGTACTCCGTAGAGACGTCGTCGATCTCGTTGTCGGTCAACAAGATCGAGGAATCGTCGGCCGTGTAGTGGTCGTGCTCGTGGTCCTGCTCGACGTCCGCCGGGCCGTACACGCCCTCGCTCGGCACGGGAGCCAGCCCGCGGAGCGGGCGACCGTGATCCGGGTCGACGAGTTGGGACGCGGTGTCGTCGAGCGCAGTGATGATGCCGCCGTGCGCGTCCGGCTGGTACCGCCAATGCGCGGCATTGGTGGTACGTCCGGCCTGCCACTGCAGCTGCGCCACCCAGTGGCCGTCCTCGTCCTTCCACGCGTCCCACGTCGCGACGTCCAGGTCGTGGCCCCGGGCGCGGAACGCCTGCGCCACGATCTCGGCGAGCGTGTGGACGGTGGGGCCGTCCGGGCGGACCGGGTGACCGGCCTGCGCCATCTCTGCCGCCCGGGAGCGTTCGAGCAGAACCGGATACGCGAAGCGCTCCACCTTGGACTGCGGGACGCCCGCCTCCTCGGCGACCTGCTCGACGGAGGCGCCGGCGCGGATCCGGGCCTGGATCTCTCGGGGCCGCATCTGGCTGTCCGTCTCGATCTCGATCTGGCCCAGGCGCGCGATGTCGCCGCGGGACGCGGCGCGGAGCTTGTCGTCGGCCGGGATCCGGAATTTCTCACCGGAATCGGGATCCGAACACACCACATGCGCGCCGCCAGGTTCGAGTCCGATCACTCGCAGCTCTCGCACGTTGTCCTCCTCATCGCGCCGACTCGCGATCATGTCAAGATCGACTGTAATTCATCTGTGACCCCTGCGCCTGGAAAGACACGCGCGCCGTATATCACCATCGTCGAGCGTTCGGCGCCGTTATCGCGGCGCGGTGAGGTGTGATGAGGGCTACACATCCGGAAACGTGCAGGTGCGGCGCCAGACACGACGAGGGGCGGGCACGCAACGCGCACCCGCCCCTCGTTTGGGGAGCCGGGAGAACTAGCCGAGCTGGGAGACGACCCAGTCGATGCTCTTGGTGAGCTGGCTGATGTCCTCGGGATCGATCGCCGGGAACATGCCGATGCGCAGCTGGTTGCGGCCCAGCTTGCGGTACGGCTCGGTGTCGACGATGCCGTTGGCGCGCAGGACCTTCGCGACCGCGGCGGCGTCGACCTCGTCCTTGAAGTCGATGGTGCCGACGACCTGCGAGCGGTACGCCGGATCGGCGACGAACGGCGTCGCGTACTCGGACGCCTCAGCCCACGAGTACAGGCGCTCCGACGAATCCTTGGTGCGCGCCGTGGTCCAGTCCAGGCCACCGTTGCTGTTCATCCATGCGATCTGGTTCTCGAACATCAGCAGCGTCGCGAGCGCCGGGGTGTTGTACGTCTGGTCCTTGGTGGAGTTGTCGACCGCGATCGGCAGCGACAGGAAGTCCGGGGTCCAGCGGCCGGAGTCCTTGATCTCGGCGACGCGCTCGAGCGCGGCCGGGCTCATCAGCGCGATCCACAGGCCGCCGTCGGCCGCGAAGCACTTCTGCGGCGCGAAGTAGTAGACGTCCGCGTCGGTGGCGTTGACCGGCAGACCGCCGGCGCCCGAGGTGGCGTCGATCGCGATGAGCGCGTTCTCCGACCCGGCGGGACGCGACACCGGCACCGCGACACCAGTCGAGGTCTCGTTGTGCGCCCAGCCGATGAGGTCGACGGAACCGTCGGCGACGATCGCCGGCGCGGTGCCCGGCTCGCTCGAGACGACGATCGGATCGCCGATGAACGGGTTGTTCTTCGCGACGGACGCGAACTTCGACGAGAACTCGCCGTAGGTGAAGTGCTGCGAGCGCTCACGGATCAGACCGAATGCGGCCGCGTCCCAGAACGCGGTGGATCCGCCGTTGCCGAGAACCACCTCGTAGCCCTCGGGCAGCGAGAACAGGTCACGCAGACCCGAGCGCACGCGCGCGACGACGTCCTTGACGGGCTTCTGCCGGTGGCTGGTGCCGAACACCGAAGCGCCGACGTCGACCAGGGACTGCAGCTGCTCGGGGCGGACCTTCGACGGTCCGCAACCGAAGCGGCCGTCTACGGGCTTGAGGTCGGCGGGGATGATCGGGGTGCTCATCGGTGCGAGTTGTCCTTCTCCGTTGTGGTGACGTCCAGCTGTTTCTAGCTGTGCGAGATCTGGTCCCAGCCCTCGACGGACTCGGGTGTGCGGGGTTCGGGGCCGGTGTAGATCGCCGCCGGGCGGACGAGCTTGCCCAGGCGCTTCTGCTCCATGATGTGCGCGCACCAGCCGGCGGTGCGGCCGCACGTGAACATCGCGGGCATCATGTGCGCCGGGACCTCGGCGAAGTCGAGGATCACCGCCGCCCAGAACTCGACGTTGGTCTCGATCGCGCGGTCGGGGCGACGCTCGCGCAGCTCGGCGAGCGCGGCCTGCTCGAGCGCCGCGGCCACCTCGAAGCGCGGGGCGTTCAGCCGCTTGGCGGTCGCACGCAGCACCCGGGCGCGCGGGTCCTCGGCCCGGTACACCCGGTGGCCGAAGCCCATGAGCTTCTCCTTGCGGTCGAGGATGCCCTTGACGAGCGCGCGGGCGTCGCCGGTGCGCTCGGTCTCCTCGATCATCGGCAGCACGCGGGCCGGGGCGCCGCCGTGCAGCGGGCCCGACATCGCGCCGATCGCACCGGACAGCGAGGCCGCGACGTCGGCGCCGGTGGACGCGATGACGCGGGCGGTGAACGTCGAGGCGTTCATACCGTGCTCGGCGGCCGACACCCAGTACGCGTCGATGGCCTCGATGTGCGCCGGATCCGGGTCGCCCTTCCAGCGCGTCATGAAACGCGCTGTGACGGTGGGGCATTCGTCGATGAGCTTCTGCGGGACGGCCGGCTGGTAGATACCGCGCGCGGACTGCGCGACGTACGACAGCGCCATCACCGAAGCGCGGGCCAGGTTCTCCCGCGCGGTCTCGTCGTCGATGTCGAGCAGCGGCTGGTAGCCCCAGATCGGTGCGAGCATCGCCAGGCCGGCCTGCACGTCGACGCGCACGTCGCCGGTGTGGATGGGGAGCGGGAACGGCTCGGCCGGGGGCAGACCCGCCCCGAACTGGCCGTCGACCAGCAGCGCCCAGACATTGCCGAAGGTGACCCGGCGGCCCACCAGATCCTCGATGTCGACGCCGCGGTACCGCAGCGCACCGCCGTCCTTGTCCGGCTCGGCGATGTCGGTGGTGAAGGCGACGACGCCTTCGAGACCGCTGACGAAATCCTCGGGTACTGCAGCGCTGGGTGCCATTGCTCCTGGACTCTCCTCATCCGAGTGCCGCCCGTCGGAGCAGCACTTTCTTGCACTGATTCAGCCTTCGACTACTCGGTCCTTCGATCCGTCCGACTTGTCCGCGCTCGTGTGCTCGGTCCGTCTCCGGCGCGGGGAACTGCCGCCGGGTCCGCTATCCAGACTCTAGCCGGTCGCACCGGCCGCCTGGTCAGCGCATACCCGGTAGTAGCGTCTGCATCTGTGTCGTCAGATTCCCACCGCGAGGGCTCCCGGAAGTCCGATCTGTCCGCGATGCGCGTGAGCTACGGCGAGATCGGGCCGCAGCGAGCCGTCGTCGAACCCGATCTCGAACCGTCCTGGCTCGACGACGGCTGGGCGGCGTTGGCGCGGCAGTGGGTCGAGGACGCCGTCGAGGCGGGCCTGCCCGAACCGAACGCGATGGTGCTCGGCACCGTCGACGCCGATGGGCACCCGTGCACGCGGACCGTGCTGTGCAAGGGGCTCGGCGAGGACGGCGTGCTCTTCTTCACCAATTACGAGTCCGACAAGGGGCGGCAGCTCACGACGACGCCGTACGCGTCGGTGACGTTCGCGTGGATCCCGTTGGCGCACCAGATCACCGTCCGCGGGCCCGTGGAAAAAACAAGCAAGAACACGACGGCCGAGTACTGGAACAGCCGTCCACGCGGATCACGGTTGGGGGCGTGGGCGTCGCACCAGTCGCGTCCGATCGCCTCACGCGCGGACCTCGAGGCCCAACTCGTGGATGCGGGACAGCATTTCTCGGTCGACGGCGCCGTCCCCGTCCCGGAGCACTGGGGCGGCTTCCGGATCCGGCCCGAGTCAGTGGAGTTCTGGCAGGGTCGCCCCAACCGCATGCACAACCGGATCCGCACCCGCCTCGTCGACGGGGCGTGGATCGTCGAGCGCCTCCAGCCGTGATGCGCGGACTGCTCGCCGACGTCACGCCGCTGCGCAACCCCGACTACCGCCGGCTGTGGACGAGCGGCATCGTCACCGTCATCGGCGGCCAGCTCACGGTCGTCGCCGTGCCGCTGCAGATCTTCGCGATCACCCAGAACTCCGCCTACGTCGGGCTCGCGGGCCTGTTCGGGCTCGTGCCCCTCGTGGTGTTCGGCCTGTGGGGCGGCGCACTGGCCGACGTGATGGATCGCCGCAAGCTGATCATCATCACGACGCTGGGGCTGATCGGCACGTCGCTGCTGCTGTGGCTGCAGGCCGCCGCGAACGTGAACAACGTCTGGCTGCTGCTGTGTCTGTTCTCTCTGCAGCAGGTGTTCTTCGCGGTCAACTCGCCCACCCGCAGCGCGATCATCCCGCGACTGCTGCCGTTGAAGGACCTGCCGGCCGCGAACTCGCTGAACATGACGGTGATGCAGTTCGGTGCCATCGCCGGGCCGCTGCTCGCCGGCGTCCTCATCCCGGTGGCCGGGCTGTCGACGGTCTATCTCCTCGACTCGATCGCGCTGCTCGCGACGCTGTGGGCGGTCATCCGGCTGCCGGCCCTCCCGCCGACCGGCCCGGCCCGGCGCGCCGGGCTGCGGGTCGTGGGGGAGGGCTTCGCCTACCTCGCGACGCAGAAGGTGCTGCTGGCGTCGTTCGTCGTCGACATCGTCGCGATGGTCTTCGGCATGCCACGCGCGCTGTTCCCCGAGATCGCCCACGACTCGTTCGGTGACCCGCTCGACGGCGGTGTCGCGCTGGGCCTGCTGTTCGCCGCGATGTCGGCCGGCGCGGTGCTGGGCGGCGTGTTCTCCGGGTGGCTGCCGCGGATCCGCTACCAGGGACGCGCGGTCGTCATCTGCATCGTGCTGTGGGGCCTGGCGATGGTCGGGTTCGGCGTCGTCGTCGGAGTCGCGAACCCCGACGGTCCGGCGGTGCTGTTGTGGCTCGCGCTCGCCTTCCTCGCCTTCGGCGGCGCCGTCGACATGATCTCGGCGGCCCTGCGCAGCACCATGCTGCAGCAGGTGGCGACCGACGACATGCGCGGACGGCTGCAGGGCGTGTTCACCGTCGTCGTGGCCGGCGGCCCCCGCATCGGCGACGTCCTGCACGGCGCCGCGGCGTACTACTTCGGGACGGCCGTCGCGTCCGCGGGCGGCGGCGTGCTGGTGGTGATCGGCGTCGTCGTCTCCGTCCTCGCCTTCCCCGCATTCGTGCGTTACCGCGTCGGCCGGACGGGGGTGCCCGAACATGCCTGACCCGCGAATCCTGGTGTGCGGCGAGGCCCTCGTCGATCTCGTCCCGACCGGGGACGCGGCGTTCGACGCGCGCCTGGGCGGCGGTCCGTTCAACGTCGCTGTCACGCTTGGCCGCCTCGGCAGCCCCGTCGGATTCTGCTCGCGCATCTCCACCGACCCGTTCGGGGACCGGCTGCTCGCGACGCTGACCGCGTCGGGCGTCGACGTCGGGCTGGTCCAGCGCGGACCGGAACCCACCACGCTCGCGGTCGCGGGACTCGGATCCGACGGGGGCGCCCGCTACACCTTCTACGCCGACGGCACCGCCGATCGGCTCGTCAGCGATCCTGGGCCGCTGCCGGCGGCGGTGGCCGCGGTGTCGTTCGGGACGCTGTCGCTCGTGTTCGAACCCGGCGCGAGCGTCTACGCGGACCTCCTGCGGCGCAGCCACGACGAGGGACACCTGACGGTCGTCGACCCGAATGTCCGTCCGGCCGCCTTCCCCGACAGCTACCGCCGCCGGTTCACGGATCTGCTGCCGTCGATCGACGTCGTCAAGGTCTCCGACGAAGACGTCCACTGGTTGGGAGAGGGGGTGGACGGCTCGACGCCCGCGCAGTGGCTCGAGGCCGGTGTCGCGGCCGTCGTCACCACACACGGCGCCGCCGGACTGAGCGTGCGGACGCGTCGTGTCCACGTCCATGTGCCGGGTCGCCAGGTGGCCGTTTCGGACACCATCGGCGCAGGTGACACCGTCCACGGTGCGCTACTGCACGGACTGGGTGCGCGTGGACTCCTCGGTTCGAGTTCGGTTGCCGCGCTCGAGGGAGGACAATGGCGAGAGGTTCTGGAGTTCGCTGCTCGCGCGTCGGCTATCACCGTTTCAAGGCCCGGGGCGGACCCTCCGTGGGCAGTGGAGCTCACGGGCGACTAGTTTCTACTTGAATGTTACAAAGTTACTCACTGGTCTGAGTTTGAGAGGGATCCTTCCGTGCCCGCTGAGAATGACAACAAGCCCACACTCAGCTACCCCGGTGGCGAGCACACGATGTCGATCGCCAAGGCGACTGAAGGCAACGACGGTATCGAGCTTGGAAAGCTCCTTGCCAACACTGGTTACACGACGCTCGACCCGGGCTTCGTGAACACTGCGTCCACCAGTTCTGCCATCACGTACATCGACGGCGAGAAGGGCATCCTGCGGTACCGCGGATACCCGATCGAGGAGCTGGCGAAGCACTCGACGTTCATCGAGGTCAGCTACCTTCTGATTTATGGGGAGCTTCCCACCGAGGCCCAGCTCGAGGTGTTCACGGACAAGATCCGTCGCCACACCCTCCTGCACGAGGACCTCAAGCGGTTCTTCGACGGCTTCCCGCGCAACGCGCATCCGATGCCGGTGCTGTCGAGCGCCGTCAACGCGCTGTCGGCGTACTACCAGGACTCGCTGGATCCGGACGACCCGGAGCAGGTCGAGCTGTCCACCATCCGACTGCTCGCGAAGCTGCCCACGATCGCGGCGTACGCGTACAAGAAGTCGGTCGGTCAGCCGTTCCTGTACCCGGACAACTCGCTGAGCCTGGTCGAGAACTTCCTGCGCATGACGTTCGGCTTCCCGGCCGAGCCCTACGAGGTCGATCCCGAGATCGCCAAGGCCCTCGACATGCTGCTGATCCTGCACGCCGACCACGAGCAGAACTGCTCCACGTCGACGGTGCGCATGGTCGGCTCGTCGGACGCCAACCTGTTCACGTCGGTCTCCGCCGGCATCAACGCGCTGTGGGGCCCGCTGCACGGCGGCGCCAACCAGGCCGTGCTCGAGATGCTCGACGAGATCAAGGCGAACGGCGGCGACGCCAAGGAGTTCGTCCGCAAGGTCAAGAACAAGGAAGACGGCGTGAAGCTCATGGGCTTCGGGCACCGCGTCTACCGCAACTACGACCCGCGTGCCGCGATCGTCAAGGAGACCGCGCACTCGATCCTCGGCAAGCTCGGCGGCGACGACCAGCTGCTCGAAATCGCGATGACCCTCGAGGAGACGGCACTCACCGACGACTACTTCGTCGAGCGCAAGCTGTACCCGAACGTCGACTTCTACACGGGCCTGATCTACCGCGCGATGGGCTTCCCGACGCGCATGTTCACGGTTCTGTTCGCGCTCGGCCGCCTGCCCGGCTGGATCGCGCACTGGCGTGAGATGCACGAGGATCCGGCCACCAAGATCGGCCGTCCGCGTCAGATCTACACCGGCTACACCCAGCGCGGCTACGTGGACCTCTCCGCACGCTGAACCGTTCTGCCCGACTAACTACCGATCGGACGAAAAACCATGAGCACCAAGCCCGAGATCGAGTTCCAGGAAGGCCCCGCGCCCACCGAACTCGTCATCAAGGACATCGTCGTCGGTGACGGCCCCGAGGCCACCCCCGGCGCCAAGGTCGAGGTCCACTACGTCGGCGTCGAGTTCGACTCCGGCGAGGAATTCGACTCCTCGTGGGGCCGTGGCGAGTCCATCACCTTCCCGCTGCAGGGCCTCATCGCCGGCTGGCAGGAGGGCATCCCGGGCATGAAGGTCGGCGGTCGTCGTCAGCTGACGATCCCGCCGGAGCTCGCGTACGGCCCCGCCGGTGGCGGCCACCAGCTGTCGGGCAAGACGCTGGTGTTCGTCATCGACCTGCTCGACGTCGTCGTCCCGCCGCAGCCCCCGGTCATCGAGCCCGCCGAAGGCCCGGCCCCGACCGAGCTCGTGATCGAGGACATCACCGTCGGCGACGGCGCGGAGGCGCAGCCGGGGTCGGTCGTGGACGTGCACTACCACGGCGTCGAGTACGACACGAACCAGGTGTTCGACTCGTCGTTCCTGCGCGGTGATTCGGTTGCGTTCCCGCTGAACCGGCTGATCCCCGGCTGGCAGGAGGGTATCCCGGGCATGAAGGTCGGCGGTCGCCGCAAGCTCACGGTTCCGCCGGAGCTCGCGTACGGCCCCGCCGGTAGCGGCCATCAGTTGTCGGGCAAGACGCTGGTGTTCATCATCGACCTGCTCGGCACCAAGTAGTCGGCAGCACAGCAACGCTCGGGCCCCGCACCGCGAACGGTGCGGGGCCCGAGCTGTCTCAGGACCGTCGCGTCAGCTCGATGACGGGAAGCTGCCGGTCCGTCTTCTGCTCGTACTGGGCGAACCGTGGCGCCGCCGCCGTGATCGTTGCCCAGGTGTCGTCCCGTTCCGTGTCGTGCAGCTCGCGTGCCGTCACCGGAATGGACTCGCCGGCCAGCTCGATCGTCACCCGGTCGGGGTGCGCGGCCAGGTTGAGATACCAGGCCGGGTTCGAACGGGCACCCGCCGCGGACGCAACGATGATCCAGCGGTCGTCGTCGGGCCCTGCGAACCACCCCACCGGCGTCGAGCGCGGCTGCCCGCTCTTGCGGCCGACGGTGGTGAGGATCAGTGTGTTCATGCCCATGAACGTGCCGCCGCTGCGGCGGATCCGACCCATGGCGAACCTGTTCACCCAACGCACCACTCGTCCGTGCGGCGGCCGTGAACCACGGGTGCCTCGGGGGTGGCTGAAGGTCATGACCGGATCCCCTCGTTCGGTTCGGGCCGGACACGAACAGTATGAACCGAGTCGGCGAGTCGCCGGGGTGAGACGAGAAAGGGCGCCCCGACCGAAGTCGGGGCGCCCTGTGCTCAGCGTGGTGTGACTACCGCCGGACGACTACCGCGGGGTGCCCATCGCGTCGGCGAGCATCGGCCACGAGTTGTTCAGATCGTCCTTCCAGTAGCCCCACGAGTGGGTGCCGGCCGGCTTGAAGTCGAACTTCGCCTGACCGCCCATGCCTTCGCGGTTGACCGCGTCGAACAGACGGTGGGTGCACTCGTTGGTTGCGGCCTCGATGACACCGCCGACGATCACCTGGTTGGCGAGGGTCTTGACGTCACCGTTGATGCCCTGGCTGTCGAGGGTGTCGTGCGGGCCCGGCAGGCCGGACGCGTTGGAGACGTACAGCTGCGGGCCGCCCTTGAGCTTGCCGATGTTGATGATCGGGTCGTGCTTGATCCAGTCCTCGCTGCCGATCGGGCCCCACATGTTCTCGACCTCGGCGCTACCGCGGGCCGCGATGACGATCTGGATGTAGGTCTGGCCGATCGGGGTCGCGGTGTCCGCGCAGCCGCTGTAGGCACCGACGGCCTTGTAGAGCTGCGGATCCTTCAGCGCCAGGTTGAACACCGACGTGCCCGACGTCGAGATGCCGGCGAGGCTGTTGACGCCGGTGGTGCCGAGCGCGGAGTCGATGACCGGCGGCAGCTCCTGGGTCAGGAACGTCTCCCACTTGTTCTGGCCGTGGAGTGCCTCGTCGGGCTTCTGCCAGTCGGTGTAGTACGTGAACGCACCCTGCATCGGGGTGACGACGTTGACCTGCTTGTTCTGGAAGAACGTGCCGATGTCGGCCTGCTTCTGCCAGGACGCGGAGTCCTCGCCGCCGCCGGCACCGTTGAGCAGGTACAGCGTGGGCGCAGGCTTGGACGTGTCGGCCGGGCGGATCACCTCGAGCGGGATCTCGCGGCCCATGGACTCCGAGTAGACGCGCAGCGACATCTTGTTGCCGGCGCCGGCCTTGGCCGACACCAGGTAGGTGCCGCCGTTGTCCTTGGCGGCCTCCTCGATCTTCGCGGCATCGACCTTGCCCGGCGTCTCCGCCGAGGCGGTTCCCACGCCGACGAAGACGGGCAGTGCGGCAACCGTCGCCGTCGTGGCGCCGATCAACGCTTTGAGCCGGCGGGACTTCCTGGTAACACGCATGCTTACTCGCCTTCGATGGTCGGCCGAGGAGACCGGTCTCGACTCCTCGGTGTTGATCGTGTGTATATCACTTTCGCTATCGGTACTACGTCTCGCTTCGCTACCGGTTCGTCGAAAATTCTCGCGACGTTCGAGAATTATCGGGCACAAACCGTCAGACCATGTCGTTTTTCTGCAACCAACGCAAAGTCGGCCAGCCGCAGAACACAGGCAACCAACAGGTCAGTACGCGGTACAGCAGCACCGACGGTACCGCGATGCCCACCGGAAGGCCGAACGCGGTGAGGCCACCGATCAGGGCGGCCTCCACGGCGCCCACGCCGCCGGGGGTCGGCGCCGCCGACGCCAGGGTGCCGCCGATCATCGTCACGATCGTGACGGTCACGAACGTCGTACCGCCGCCGAACGCCTCGACGCTGGCCCACAGTGCCAGCGCGGCGCCGAGCGTGGTGCCGGCGCTACCGAGGACGATCAGCATGAAGCGGCCGGGGCTGCGGGCCAGTTGTGCCAGCGACGCCAACACCTCGGTCAGCTGCGGACGGACCTCGTTGCGCAGCCAGCGGCGCGCCTTCGGGATGAACATGAAGGTGCCGACCGCCCCGAGCGCGACACCCGCGATGAGATAGAGGATGGTGCCCTTCGGGACGAAGTGCGACAGGTCGGCCTCGCGTCCGGCCGCGATACTGAAGAAGATCAGGAGCCCGACGTGGGTGACCACCTGGACCGTCTGCTGCAGAGCCACCGCGGCGGTCGCGCGGACGGCTCCGAGACCGCCCTTCTGGAGGAACCGCACACTGAGCGCGAGTCCGCCCACTCCCGCCGGTGTCGTGGTGGCGGCGAAGGTGTTGGCGACCTGCATGATCACCAGGTGCCGGTACCGCACCAGTTCGGACGCGCACGCCCACAGCGCGGCCGCCGCCCCGACGTAGGTGAGCGCGGAGACGATCAGCCCGCCCAGCGCCCACCACCAGTTCGCCGTCTTCAGCTCGGTGACGAAGGTGGGGACCTGGCTGATGAACGGGTACGCCACGTAGACGAGGCCGATCAGCAGCACCAATTGGATGATCTGGTTCCGGGTGAAGCGGGTGACCTGTTCCGGGGCGATCTTCTCGATGTCGGTCTGGTTGCTGACCTCGTCCCGGATCGCGCCGAGCAGCGCGGACGAGTCGGGCGCCTGCTTGCGCAGCCGTGACGGCATCGCGGACTTGGTGAGCCGGCCCGACGCGGCGAGGATCCGGTCGCGGCCGCGCGCGGCGAGCGCGGCACGGACGGCCGGCTCCACCCCGAACAGCGTCGCGGTCGTCAGGAGCAGCTGCGCGGTGTCGGACTGGATCTGCGCTTCGGACGACCCCAGTTCGGCGTACGTGAAGCCGTCGAACATGGCCTGGCCGTCGTCGATCCGGATCTCGGACGCGCGCAGGTCGCCGTGCGTGATCTGGCGGGCGTGCAGTTCACCGAGCGAGGCCCACAGCATCTCGAGCAGCGTGTCGCGAGGATGAGGATTGTCCGTCCGGAGCGTCGCGACCGGGGCGCCGTGCGAGAGCGGGCGGGCATAGAGTTGCCACCCACGGTCGAGGGCGGTGACAGCCATCGGCTTCGACGCCGCGAGTCCCAGATCGGCCACGGCGATCCCCATGAGCGCCCGGTGCTCGACGGCGCGCGCCAGCGAGGCGTGTGCGGGTGCGCTCTCGCTGCTGCGCAGGGTGAGCCACTTCGACACTTGCCGGATCGCTCCGCTGCTGCGCTGGTTCTGCCCGTACAGCTCGACGATCATCTCCGGCTCGCCGTCGCGGGAGGCGCCGAGGACCAACGGCCCGCTGCCCGCCGGGGTGATCACCCGGAACGCGGTGACCCGGTGACCCAGACGCTGCATCGCCTCGACCGCCGACTCGAGCGGCACCTCGAGCGCCGGCGTGCCGACGACCAGCACGATGATTGCGCCCACGAGGTATCCGACGGCCAAGCCGAGCATCGAGCGGGCCGGCACGATCGAGCTGACGATCAGATGGATCGGCGCGAACAGGAGCAGCAGCGCCCACCACAGGCGCCGCCACCGTTTGGGCAGCCACGGCCCCGACACCGTCAGGACCGCGGCGAGCATCGCGATCCAGCGGGGATCGTCGAGGAACTGGGAGAGGAACGTGTTGAGGCGGTCGGAGACGTCGAGGTGCCACTGCGGGGCAGCGAGACCGGTGCCCGTGAACGACAATGCGACGCCCGCGATCAGCCCCGCCGCCGCGTAGCCCGCGAGCAGCTTCCAGCGGCGGCTGATGACGAGCTGGATCAGGATCGCGAACGGCAGCGCGAGGATCGCGATGCCGTAGAGCAGGTAGACGGTGTCGGACACCTCCGGCGACAGGATGCCGACGATGTCGGACACCGACGTCTCGAGCGCGTCCCATTCGCTGCGGGTGATGAGCGAGCCCGCGATGACCGCGCCGAGGAACACCAGCGCGAAGACGACCCGCAGGATGTCGCTGGTCCGTCGGGCCAGCGGCTGCAGCAGGCTGCCGGTGACCGGGATGTCCCGTCCGTCAACTCTCAAGGGACACCACCAACCGGATGCCGCCGAGGGGGCTGTCCTCGAACGCGGCGACGCCTCCGTGGAGTTGAGCCTGCTGCGCGACGAGCGCCAGCCCCAGCCCGGATCCGCCCTTGGCGGCGCCACTGCCGCGCCGGAAGCGTTCGAACACCGCCGACCTCTCTGTTTCGGGGATGCCGGCGCCGTCGTCGTCCACGGTGATCGTCACGGCGCCGTCCGTGGCGCGGCGCGCCCCGATCGTCACGTGCCGTGCCCGGCCGTGCCGGACGGCGTTGGTGATCGCGTTGTCGAGGGCCAGCCGCAGGCCGACCGGCAGGCCGCGGACGACGAGTCCGGGCGGCGCGTCCACGGTGACCACGAGTCCCGGGTGCAGGCGCTGCGCGTCCTCGGCGGCGAGATCGCACAGCTCCGTCAGATCGAGGTCGACGTGGTCACGCTCGCTGGACAGCTCGCCGGATGCGAGGCGTTCGAGCGCGGTGAGCGTCGCCTCGAGCCGGCCCTGGGTGCGCGCGAGGTCGGCGAGGATCTCGGTGCGCTGTTCGTCGGACAGGTCGAGTGTCGTGAGGACCTCGAGGTCGGTGCGCATCGCGGTGAGCGGGGTCCGCAGTTCGTGCGCGGACGCCGCCGCGAAGTCGCGTGCGGTGTCGAGGGCGGCGGCGGTGCGCGACTGGGCGTCGGAGACGTCCTGCAGCATGGCGCCCGCGGCGGCGGCCAGTTCGTCGGCCTCGCGGACGCCGGACGCGGCCGGTGCGAGGTCCCGGTCGCGTCGGCTCACGCGCTGGGTGAGTTCCACCAGCGGCCGGACCGCGCGGCCGCCGAAGACCCAGCCGAGGCCGGTCGCGGCGACGATCGCGAGGACGCCGACGAGCGCGACCTGCTGCTGCTGTTCGGTGGTGGGGTCCTTCGCTTCGGCGAGGGGGACGGCCACCGACAGGAGCGACGAGGATCCGGGGGCGAGCGGGGCGGTGAAGGCGCGGAACGGGGTGCCCGCGACGTCGACGGTGTGCGATCCGGGATCGAGTACGGGCAGCCGGCTCGACGTGGCCGCGACGACCTCGTCCCCGGACCGGATGGTCACCGCGAACGCGCCGGCGTCCCCGAGGACGTTCAGGAAGGGTGCGGCGGCACCGGCATTGACGATGAGGACCCGGGACGCCGTCTCGAGCCGACGGTCGAGTTGCAGCAGGTTGTTGCGGGCGATGGCGAGCGCCAGGTACACGCCGACCGCGGCGACGACGATCGTCGCCCCCAGAGCGGTGGCCGCGGCGACCCGGGCCCGCAGCGAACGCGGCCGGATCACGTCGGCTCCCGCAGAACGAATCCGACACCGCGGACGGTGTGCACGAGCCGGGGTGCGCCGTCCGCCTCGAACTTGCGGCGGAGGTAGCCCACGAACACGTCCACCACGTTGGTATCAGCGACGAAGTCGTACCCCCACACCAGTTCCAGCAGACGCTCGCGGCTCAGCACCACGCCGGCGTTCCGGGACAGCACCTCGACGAGCTCGAACTCCCTCTTGGTGAGGGGAATCTCGTTGCCGCCCAACCAGACACGGCGGCCGGCGAGGTCCACCGACAGCGGGCCGACGACGATCGGCGGTTCGGTTGCCGTCCCGGCGACGGCCGCCGAGCGGCGGCGCAGCATCGCCCGGATCCGGGCGACCAGTTCGGCGAGGACGAACGGCTTGACGAGGTAGTCGTCGGCGCCGCATTCGAGGCCGGCGATGCGGTCGTCCACCGAACTGCGTGCGCTCAGGACGCAGATCGGGACGTCGTCGCCGGCCGCGCGGAGCGACGTGACGACACCCGTGCCGTCGAGGACGGGCATGTTCATGTCGAGGACGACGGCGTCGGGTGCGGCGTCGGCGACGATCCGCAGCGCGACGGCACCGTCGGACGCGGTGAGGACGGTGAATCCGGACAGCCGCAACCCGCGTTCGAGTGAGGCCAGCACGTCCGGGTCGTCGTCCACGACCAGGACGGTTGCGGTTGCGGTCACGTGAGCATTGTGCCCGGTGAGCGGTCCGGATCCGTGCATGCCGGTCACCGCTCCGGGTCCGCCGACGCCTGCTGCCGTCGGCGCGTGATGAGGACGTCGGCGACCCGGACGAAGGCGTCGAGGTCGGCCGCGGGGACGCCGTCGAACAGGTCCTGAGCGGCCTGCTCGCGCAGGTGTCGGATCCGTCCCGCGTCCGTGCGGCCGCGTTCGGTGAGGGTCACGAGGTGCGCCCGGCGGTCGGTGGGATGCGCCTCGCGGCGCAGGTGGCCGGACTGCTCGAGCGCATCCACCAGGGCGGTGACCTGTCGGGTGCTGCACCGCAGGACGCTCGCCAGGTCGCGCTGGGTCATCGGCGGATTCTCGAGCACGCACAGCAGCGCCCGGGTGCGCGCGGTCGTCAGGCCGAAGGTGCGGGTGCCCGCCGCGACGGACGTCGACAGGTCCTCGGCCAGAAGGTATGCGCGGCCGAGGGCGGCGTTGAAGTCGGGCGTGTCGGGCACGGCAGTGATGCTAATTCATTGTGAATACTGTTCACGAACCGTGCCCGGCGGTCCGGCTACCGCACGCAGCGCTGCACCAGGGTGCCGATGCCCTCGATGCGGCTGGTCACGACGTTGCCGGGCGCGAGGAACCGCTGGGGGTCCCGGCCGACGCCGACGCCCGCCGGAGTGCCCGTGAAGACGAGGTCGCCGGGACGCAGCGTGCACACCGCCGACAGGTGTGCGATCAGCTCGGCGACGGGGAACATCATCTGCGCGGTGCGGCCGGACTGGACCGTCTCGCCGTCGATCGCGCACTCGATCGCCAGGTCGTTCGGGTCGGCGAACTCGTCCGGGGTCACCAGCCAGGGGCCGGTCGCGCCGAAGCCGGGGAACGACTTGGCGAGGGAGAACTGCGGAGCCGGCCCGGCCATCTGCGACGTCCGCTCCGAGAAGTCCTGCCCGACGGTGAGTCCCGCGACGTGGCTCCAGGCGTCGGCGGCGCCGACGTTCGTCGCCTCGCGGCCGATGACGGCCACCAGTTCCACCTCCCAGTCGACGGTGTCGGTGGGCAGGACCAGGTCCGTCTCCGGGCCCGTGAGGCAGCTGACGAACTTGGTGAACGTGGGCGGTGCGTCGGGGGCGGCGAGGCCGGTCTCGGCGGCGTGGTCGCGGTAGTTGAGCCCGATCGCGAACACCTGGCTCGGCGTCGGTGACGGCGCACCGAGGTCGCGGGCGGCGAACGACTCGCCGCCTCCACTGCCGAGGACCGTCGTGGCCCAGGCGGTGAATGCAGCCCACTCGGCGTAGACCGAGGCCGGGGCGGGGCCGAAGCGACCGGAGCTGGCGGTGTGGACGTCGATCGCCCGGCTGTCGTCGATGAGAACGGTCCGTCCGGAGAGATTGGCCACGCGCATGGTTGGGCTCCTGTCGTCGTCGGATGGGGAGGTGTCGACCAGTACACCCGAGGAATATCGGAAAAGCAATTTAATTTCGAAACTTGACTCGCGATTCGGAAGAGCCTGTACTGGCGGCATGGCAAGAGCGACCGGCACCCGCGCAGACGTGATCCACGCGCGGCTGCGCGCCGACATCCTCGGTGGCGTGCTCGCCCCGGGCGAGAAGCTGGCTTTCGGTCAGTTGCAGGCGCGCTACGACGTCAGCACCGGCGTCCTGCGGGAGGTCCTGCCGCGCCTCGTCGAGCAGGGCCTGGCGGTCTCCGAGGCTCAGCTCGGGTTCCGGGTCGTGCCGGTGTCGGTGCCGGATCTGCTGGAGCTCACCGAAACTCGCGTGTTCGTCGAATCGGAGGCATTGCGGCGATCGATCGCGAACGGCGACGTCGAATGGGAGTCCGCGGTCCTGGCCGCGCAGCATCTGCTCTCCCGGACCCCGGCGGCGGAATCCGACGGGCGCGTCTCCGAGGCCTGGCTCACGGCCCACAGCGGGTTCCACGGCGTGCTCCTGCGGGCCTGCCCCAACACGCGACTCGTGCGGATCGCAGAGTCCCTGCGCGACGTCTCGGAGGTCTACCGCTGCTGGAGCGGGCGGACCGCGGAGTCGTCGACCCGCGACGTCGACGCCGAGCACCGGCGCATCGCGACCGCCGCGGTCGAGCGGGACGCCGACCGCGCCGTCGACGAGTTGTGTCAGCACATCGAGTTGACCACGGCGCTTCTGATCGCCGGGGTGGAGGCGTGATCAGGCTCGGTGATCTCGAGAGCGCGGTGGTGGACGTGTTACGGAACGTCTCGCTCTCTCGGCTTCACTGCGCTGGGGGCGGCTTCGCGCCCGAGGCGAGGAGGATGTGATCGAACGCTCCACGCACGTCGAACGCGAGGTCGAGGGCGGTCGGGAGCGCCGCGACCAGTTCCTCGGCCACCACGAGGACTTTGACGTTGAACTGTTGAGACTTCCATGTGAGGACGTCGAATGCGCGATCGGCAGAGATACCGTAGATCACCATCAGGGCGCCTTTCGCCTGCTCGATGACAGTGCGCGACTCGATGAATGCGGAGACGTTCTCGGTGATGCTGCGATCGATGTCGCTGCGGATGGAATCGGTGACGTCGATGTAGAAGCCTGACATCCCGACGACACACCCGTCGGCCGTGATGCACTGACCGGCACCCACGACGCAATGGACCTTGCCGGCGCTGTCGATGATCCGATGCCTGCTGCTGAACGGCTCGCGTCCCTCAGTACCCGCTGCATGAGAGCCGCCGCAGCGTCCCGGTCGTCGGGATGCTTGTGCTCGAGCACTAGCGCGGTGGTGGGGACGACCTCGCCGGGCTCGTAACCGTGCGCGCCGTCGTGGGTCTTGGGTGGAGATCGTTGTCCGAGGAAGGGCGACACGAGAGGACGCCGGAGCCCGAGGCCCTCGCCTGTTCCACAGGCGAGGGCTGGCCCGAAGAAAGCCTGCGGCCGAAGATCGAGAAGGCTCGCTTACGACGCTACGAAGTGCGTGAGCATCGCCTGTACTTCGTAGATGCTCACGCCCTTGGAGAACTGCTTCTGGATGGGCATCGGATTGCCCGAGATCCAGATCTTCAGCTCCGCGTCGAGATCGAACGATCCGGCGGTCTCGACGGAGAAGTGAGTGATCGACTTGTAGAGAACACTGTGGTACTCGGTCTTGCGGCCGGTGATGCCCTGCTTGTCGACGAGGATCAGCCGCCGATTGGTGAAGAGGAACGAGTCCCGCACCAGCTGGTACGCCGCATGGATCTGCTCACCGTGACCGAGCAACTTGCCGAACTCACTGTTGGCCGTAGCGGGATCCATGACCCCCGCGTTGCCCATCAGCCCATCCATCAATCCCAACGCGCGTCTCCTCACTTGTGCCGATTCAACGACACAGTACGCACGCGCGATCGGCGGTTGTCGTGCGGTGTCGTCATCACGAGTCCATGGACAGTAGCCGCTGCTCTTCGCGCGGTCAGCGCAGGGGCAACCGACGCCACGGGCCGCCGTATGTGGTGGAAGCGCTTGCGGCAGAGCACGTCACCTTCTCCGGCACCTCCGTCCGGATCGCTCGACGCTGAGGCGCGGGTGCGGAATCCAGCCGTCTCCGGGGCCCGGAATCGGCTTGGCCGGTCAGGCCTCGCCTGGCTTGAACGGTGTCTCCTGGTAGACGCAGTAGTTCAGCCAGTTGGCGTACAGCAGGTGCCCGTGGCCGCGCCATCGGTTGAGCGGGATGGCGGTGGGGTCGTCGCCGGGGAAGTAGTGCGCGGGAGTGGGGACCGGCAGTCCTTGCTCGCTGTCGCGGCGGTATTCACGTGCCAAGGTGTCCGCGTCATATTCCGGGTGACCGGTCACGAAGACCTGGCGGCCGTCCGCGGTGGCTGCCAAGTAGACCCCGGCCTCCTCGCTCACCGCCAACACGTCGACCTCACCGGTGGCCTCGATGTCGGCGGCGTGGACATCGGTGTGGCGTGAGTGCGGCGCTAGGAACTCGTCGTCGAATCCGGTGAGGATCGGCGACCGCGCGCCAGTGATCCGATGGGGGAATACGCCGGAGATTTTTTGTGGGACTTCGTGTTTTCGGACACCGTAGTGGTGGTACAGGGCCGCCTGCGCACCCCAGCAGACGTGCAGAGTCGACTGCACGGCACCGTGGGTCCAGTCAAGGATCTTGGTCAACTCCGGCCAGTAGTCGACGTCCTCGAAGTCGAGTTTCTCGATCGGCGCCCCGGTAATGATGAGGCCGTCGAAGTGCATATGGGCCACTTCGTCGAAAGTTGAGTAGAACGATTCGAGATGCTCTGCAGAGGTAGTACGCGAGACATGGCTGGCCATGTGCAGCAGGGTGATCTCGATCTGCAGCGGAGTGTTGCTGAGCAACCGCAGCAGCTGCGTCTCGGTGCTGACCTTCATCGGCATCAGATTCAAAATGGCGATCCGCATCGGGCGAATATCCTGATGTCCAGCACGCTCGTCGGACATGACAAAGATTCGCTCCGCCTCCAGGATGGCCCTGGCGGGAAGATTGCGCGGCATAGTGACAGGCATCGCCCAGCAGCTTAGTCCGCCTCCGGTTGCCTACAGGGACCGGAGCTCAATAGGAGCGGTCGCCGGGGCGCCGGGTACGACGGACTGTTGACGGCCGTCTACGCATCGGGGATGAAGGTCGGAGTCGCCGCACCGAGTCGGAGGGCCTCGAGAGAAGCGGGGCCGAGGACCGCTGAACTACCGTGGGTGTGCAAATCGAGCGCGACCCGACTGGAGGAGGCCATGACCGAATCGGTCGTTTGGTTCCGCCGTGATCTGCGGCTGGCCGACCTGCCGACGCTCGGTGCGGCGGGGGAGCGGGCACTGGGCCTGTTCGTCCTGGACGACCGGCTGCTCGCGCCGTCGGGCGGGCCGCGACGAGATTTCCTGTACCGCAGCCTGTCCGAGCTGGACCGGCAACTCGGCGGGCGGTTGCTCGTGCTGCGGGGCGACCCCGTCGATGTGGTCCCGCGGGTCGCGAAAGCCGTCGGCGCACCGGAGGTGCACGTCAGCGCCGACTACGGGCCGTACGGGCGGGAGCGGGATGCCGCGGTCGCCGAACGCGTCGCGTTGGTGGCGACGGGTTCGCCCTACGCGATCGCGCCGGGGCGGGTGACGAAGGACGACGGCACCCCGTACAAGGTGTTCACGCCGTGGTTCGCGCGGTGGCTCGACCACGGCTGGCGCGGTCCCGCCCGGACCGGCGCGGACACGCTGGGTTGGATCGACCCCGACGACGTCGGCGGGCTGAAGGGGCGTGTGGCGATTCCCGCGCCGTCGAAGGCGGGCCCCGGGGCGGGTGAGGCGGCCGCGTCGGCGCGGTGGCGGGAGTTCTGCCACGACGACCTGCTGCGCTACGACGACGAACGTGACCGCCCCGACCTCGACACCACCAGTCGGATGTCGGTGTACCTGAAGTTCGGCAACATCCACCCGCGGACGATGCTCGCGGACCTGGCGGGCAGGCAGGGGCGCGGCGCGCAGCAGTACCGTCGGCAACTCGCGTGGCGAGACTTTTACGCCGACATCCTGTTCCAGCGCCCGGACAGCGCGCGACGCAACTACGACGCCCGATTCGACGCGATCCGGCACGACACCGGACGCGACGCCGACGCGCTGTTCGAGGCGTGGTGCGCCGGACGTACCGGTTTCCCGATCGTCGACGCCGGGATGCGCCAACTGGCAGCCGAGGGCTGGGTGCACAACCGGGTGCGGATGATCGTCGCGTCGTTCCTCGTCAAGGACCTGCACCTGCCGTGGTGGCGGGGTGCGCGGTACTTCATGCAGCACCTTGTCGACGGCGATCTGGCGTCGAACCAGCACGGGTGGCAGTGGACGGCCGGTTCCGGGACCGACGCAGCCCCCTATTTCCGGGTGTTCAACCCGACCAGTCAGGGGGAGAAGTTCGATCCCACGGGCGATTACGTACGGCGCTGGATCCCGGAGCTCCGCGGTGTGGACGGCAGGGCCGTTCACACTCTGAAAGGTGCTCGGCCGGAAGGATATCCGGAGCCGATCGTCGACCACGCACACGAGCGGCGCGAGGCGCTGGCGCGGTACGGCGAGCTGGGTTTCGGGCACCGCGGCTCGGGGTAGCCCCCGGTGGGAAGGAGGCCGATGACACGCGACGTGGAGAAGCGATGGTCCGATCCCCGGACCTTTCGCCGAGCCGTTCTCTTCGACGCGGCAACGATCCTCGCCGCTCTGATCGCGATGGCTGCCGCGATTGCGGTGGGGGCCGCGGTCGACGACTGCGCGCCCGGCGAAGGCACGCTGTGCGGTGGTCCGTCCCGGGTGATCGTGGTGATAGTGCCGTCGGCGCTGTTGTTGCTCGGTGGTCTGGCCGCGTTCGTCGAGACGTACCGCACGTGGCGGCGGGGCGGGACGTGGCCGATCTGGCAGGGCGCGGGATGGGTCCTGTTCGTTCTGATGCTCGTCTACCTCGGTGCTGCCGTGCCGTCGTTGTCCGGTTGAGGATTGACGACCACGATCACGATCGGCCGACGCGGCGGGCGTACGACCTCACCGTCTGTCCGTGATGCGGGGCATCGACTTCCCACTCAGTGGACACCACCACTTTCGGTGCCGCTGGCTCCGGTATAGCCTCGGGCCTCTCCTCGACGGAAGGATCCACGGTGTCCGAGATCGCCGCTCCTGATGTGTTCGCGCCGGCCAAGTTGGGCCCGATCACGTTGCGTAACCGCATCATCAAGTCCGCGACGTTCGAGGGGCGGACCCCCGAGGCGCTGGTCACCGACGCGCTGATCGAGTTCCACCGTCAGCCTTCCGCGGGTGGGGTCGGCATGACGACCGTGGCGTACTGCGCGGTGCAGCCCGAGGGTCGGACCGAGCGCGGTCAGCTGTGGATGCGGCCCGAGGTGGTGCCGGGTCTGCGCAGGCTCACCGACGCGATCCACGCCGAGGGCGCCGCGGCGTCCGCGCAGATCGGACACGCCGGACCGGTGGCGAACGAGAAGTCGAACCGGCTGCCGGCGCTCGCACCGTCGACGTCGTTCAACCCCATGAGCATGAAGAAGATCCACGCGGCGACCCCCGCCGACATCGCACGCATCACGCAGGCCCACGCCGATGCGGCGAAGTTCGCGATCGAGGGCGGATTCGACGCCGTCGAGATCCACTTCGGGCACAACTACTTCGCCAGTTCGTTCCTGAGCCCCAAGCTGAACAAGCGCAAGGACAACTACGGTGGATCGCTCGAGAACCGGGCGCGGATCGTGCTCGAGACCGCGCGGGCCGTGCGCGAGGCCGTCGGCGACCGGATCGCGATTCTCGCCAAGCTCAACATGGACGACGGTGTGCCCGGCGGTTTCTGGGTGGACGAGGCGATCCAGGTGGCCCAGTGGCTCGAGGCCGACGGCAGCCTCGACGCGCTGGAGCTGACGATGGGCAGCTCGCTGCTGAACCCGATGTACCTGTTCAAGGGTGACGCCCCGGTCCGCGACTTCGCGAACGCGATGCCGCAGCCGGTCAAGTTGGGCGTGCAGATGGTGGGCAAGGCGTTCATCAAGACGTATCCCTATGAGCCGCTGTTCATGCTCGAGGAAGCGCGCCAGATCCGCGCCGCGGTGACGATGCCGCTGGTGCTGCTCGGCGGTGTCACCGACAAGGCCGGCATGGACACCGCGATGGCCGAGGGCTTCGAGTTCGTCGCGATGGCGCGTGCCCTGCTGCGCGAGCCCGACCTGATCAACCGGATCCAGGCCGAGTCGCGCACACGGTCGCTGTGCATCCACTGCAACAAGTGCATGCCGACGATCTTCTCCGGTGCCCGCTGCGTCCTGGTCGATCCCGTTCCGGTCCGCGGGCGGGGCTGACGCGGGGTCGGACTACACGCAGTCCCACGCGAACTCGACGGCCGCGCGGACGTCGTCGGCCTTCTCGGCCCAGGCGCCCGTGCCGCTGACGGGGCCGGCGATGCTGCACAGTGATTCGGTTGCGGCGCCGATGATCTCGAGCGCGACGCGGAACTGGTAGCCGCCGACCGTGGCCAGATGGTCGTAGTCGGACTCGTGTGCCGAGCCGTTGCGGCCCGTCACCGCCCCCAGGTCGATGCGTTCGATCAGGTTCGCGAGCGCGGGTGTCGGCGTCGGCAGGGTCGGGGCGGGGGCCGCCGTGACGGCTGCCGTCGGACAGAGTGCGGTGGGAAGGCCGAGGTCGACGTCGTCGGCGGTCGCCGCCGCCGTCAACCGGGCACGCGCGTGTGCCGACGCGGCCGCCAGGCGCCGGGCGACGTCCTCCCCGCGGGCCGATTCGAGTCCGGCGAGGACGCGGAGTCGGTCAGCGGAGGAGCCGAGCAGCGTCCATACAGTGCTCATCCGACCGGCCTCGATCAGCGGTGCGGTGTCGAGCAGCGTGGCCAGGATTTCGTCGTACTGGGCGATCGCCGCGGCAACGCGAATGTCGGGCCCCGCGTCCGATTCGGACACGCGCAGCGCATCGAGATCCGGTTCGAGGCAGGCCTGGATCGTGACCGCGACCTCGCGCACCAGCGCGGCCTGGTTCGACAATTCGATGCCCTCGGTGTCGGGCAGGTAGTGGCGACGCGGGCTGTTCGCGACGAACTCGCGCAGGAGGGCATGGGCGGACGGAGTGGCTACGACGGACAACTTTCCCCCTTGAACGAGCGCGGACGAACGGGAGCGGGCAGGGACAAGCACGGAAGGGTTGCGGCCGACCGCGGCCGACCGGGGAAATCTCCGTCCATTTCGGACAATTCGAATCAATGGTGTCGAACCTTGGGGTGCGATTTCCTCTGCCGTGAACGTACCGTGATCTTACCGTGATCGTCAAGTGTGGCGAATGTCCTGACCTGGGGATTCCGGGAATCAACTTAAAGATAGTTTGGGGAAGTTTCTACGAATTATCCGATTGGTGAGGATTCTCGGTTCGAGAGTTCCTTGTCGGCGCCGATCTCTGCGATCGCATCCCTGGCCTCGGTGAACATCTCGATGTCGACCCCGGCGAGCCTCGGCCGGTATGTGGATACCGGGATTCCCAGCCGTCACTCATGCGAGCATGGACCGCACGTTCGGGGCGCTCTCGCGCGAGCGGTGCCTCGAATCGCCACCGAATTGAGGGGTAGGGAAGGATGGGCGCTTCCGGAAGCGACGCACTGTTCGAGGCCCTGCTGGAGTCTGCCCAGCGGCTGTCCTTCGATTCGAGGAGTCCGCTGGTCTACCAGTCCGAACCGGGCGACGACGAACGGCACGGTATGACGCCGCAGTGGTCACCCCTCTTCGGCACCCCGATGTGGGACGGCATGTCCGAATCCGAGCGCGTCCGACTCACCAGAAGCGAAGTAGCGCATTTCCTGGGCGTCGGCATCTGGCTGGAGGTGGGGTTGCAGGTGGCATTGCTGAGGGCGAGCCACAGCGCGGATCCGGGCCGGCCCGACGTCAAATTCCTTTTCAACGAATGCGCAGACGAGAACCTGCACTCGTTGATGTTCGCCAATGCGATCGAGAGCATCGGATCACATTTCTATCCACGTGACCGCATGCTGGACTTCTTCGGATGGGTGTTCCGCCACCTCGTCCGGGACGAGGTGGCGTACGGAGTCGTCCTCGCCGGCGAGGAGATCTTCGACGTCATGCAGCGTGACTGGATGTCCAGCGATGACGTCGTCGCACCGATTCGCCGTGCCGCCTACATCCACGTCGTCGAAGAGTCCCGGCACATGGCGTATGCGCGCCGGAAGATCCGAGATCGATTGATCGGACTCTCCCGCTTCAGGCGATACGTGAGCACACTGGTCATCGCGTTGGGGACGCACCTCATCGCGAAGAGCCTGATCAATCGCCGGGTCTACGAGGAACTCGGCCTCGAGTGGGGTGCCGTGAGGTCGAACATCGATGGAAGCGAACACCATCGGATGGCATTCCGGAACGCCGCGGGGCCGTTCATCGAGTTCCTGAGCAGAGAAGGACTGCTGAATGCCGGCGCTCGATGGATCTACCGAAGGTCGAATCTTCTCTGAGGAGGAGTCGTCGTGGCCCACGTCATTCTGGGGCATTGCTGTAAGGATGCCTCGTGTGTGCGGGTATGCCCGCAGAACTGCATTCATCCCGCCCCCGGCGAGGACGGCTTCGCTTCCGCCGAGACGCTCTACATCGACCCCGGATCGTGCATCGACTGCACGGCATGCGTCGAGGCCTGCCCGGCCGCGGCCATCAAACCCGAGCATGCGCTGACCGCGACCGAGCGCCGGTACTCCGCCCGCAACAGGGAGTTCTTCGCGCAGACCCCCGCCACGCCGCGCGCCAGACCGCGCGCCGTCTTCGAGCTGCCGCTGGCCGGCCCGAGCGACAGACTCGACATCGCCATCGTGGGGTCGGGGCCGGCCGCGATGTACACCGTTCGCGAACTCCTGCGCCGATCGACCTCGATCAGCGTCACCGTCTACGAGCAGCACGAGAGCATCGGGGGCCTCCTGCACCGGGGCGTGTCACCCGACCACGTCGGCGTGCGCGACATGATCCGACTGTTCGACGTGCCCTTCCGCGACGACCGCGTCACGATCGTGCCCGACACGGAAGTCGGTGTGGACGTATCGATCGACGAACTCCGAACGAGGTTCGACGCGGTCGTCCTCGCCTGCGGAGCCTCGCAGCCACGCCGAGTCGGACCCGCCACCGCCGGTGGCGGCATCTACCAGGCCATCGACATCCTGGTCGCCGAGAACTGCGGGTCCCCGGGGATGCACCCGCCGGCGCCTGCCGGACCGTCGTGCGTTGTGATCGGCGCGGGAAACGTCGCCTTCGATGTGGTCCGGTGGGTCGCGAAGACGCGTCGGCGGGCTTCCGTGCACGATCGGATCGGAGAACTGGTGGTGCTGTCGCGGTCGGCTCCGGACGGCGCCGCGTTCACTCCGTCCGCGTTCTACGAGCTCCGCGACCTCGAGCGCACCGAGGTGCTGATCGACCGCGCCGGCAGCGCGCCGCCTACCGGCGCGGACAGCTCGCTGCTTCGCGAGCTCTCGCGCCTGCGTTCCGCCGATGTCCGCGGCGTGCACGCCGCGGCGACCGAGACCGCGGATCCCCTGCGCGTCGTCCTGTCGTTCGGGCAGGAGGTGGCCGACCTCCGGGCGACCGGCGACGGCGCCGTCACGGTCACCACGGTCGCCGGTCGGACGTTCCACGCGAACTCCGCGGTCTGCGCCGCCGGGTTCACCACGAAACGAATCGTCGGCGTCCCCCTCGACCCACGCGGGGTCGTGCCCAACCGGCGCGGACAGGTGATCTCGCACGAGACCGGCGAACCGGTGGAGGGACTGTACGTCGTCGGCTGGGCGAAACGAGGCGCGTCCGGCGGGGTCGGCGACAACCGCACCTGCGCCGCGGAAACCGTGACGCAACTCGCCGCCGACCTCCGCTCGCGCGCGTGACGCGTGCGAGGGTCAGCCGCGGAGCAGCTTCTCCAGGTCCGCGAGGACGGACGGGTCCTCGATGGTGGACGGCACGGTGTACTCGTCGTTGTCGGCGATCTGCCGCATCGTCTTGCGCAGGATCTTGCCCGAGCGGGTCTTGGGCAGCGCCTGCACGACGGTGACGTCGCGGAACGTGGCGACCGCGCCGATCTGCTCGCGGACCATCGCGACGAGTTCCTTGCGGAGGACCTCGTCCTCGATCTCGACGCCCGCCTTGAGCACGACGTAGCCGCTGGGGCGCTGACCCTTGAGTTCGTCGTGGATGCCGATCACCGCGCACTCGGCGACGGCGGGATGCGACGCGACCACCGCCTCCATGCTGCCCGTCGAAAGACGGTGTCCGGCAACGTTGATGACGTCGTCGCTGCGGCCCAGGACGAACACGTAGCCGTCCTCGTCGATGTATCCGGAGTCGCCGGTGAGGTAGTAGCCGTCGAACGTCGACAGGTACGACTTCACGTAGCGGTCCTCGTCGCGCCACAGTCCGGCGAGCGTGCCCGGCGGCAGCGGTAGCGCGATGACGATGTTGCCTTCGGTGTCGGCGGGGACCGGCGTGCCCTCGCCGTCGACGATGCCCACGCGGTACCCGGGAACCGGGACGGTGGGGGAGCCGGCCTTGATCGGCATCGGTTCCAGCCCACGCAGATTCGCGCAGATCGCCCAGCCGGTCTCGGTCTGCCACCAGTGGTCGACGACCGGGACGCCGAGCTTCTCGGTGGCCCACACGTAGGTGTCCGGATCGAGGCGCTCGCCGGCGGCGAAGAGCGTCGTCATCGACGAGATGTCGTACTTGGCGAGCTCGGCGGCCTCCGGGTCGGCCTTGCGGATGGCGCGGATCGCGGTGGGGGCGGTGAACAGCGCGGAGACGTTGTGTTCCTGGATCACTCGCCAGAACGCGCCCGCGTCCGGCGTGCCGACCGGCTTGCCCTCGTACATGACGGTGGTGGCACCGGCGAGCAGCGGGGCGTAGACGATGTAGGAGTGGCCGACGACCCAGCCCACGTCCGACGCCGTCCACATGACCTGGCCGGGGCCGATGTCGTAGATGTTGCGCATCGACCACGCGAGGGCCACCGCGTGGCCGCCATTGTCGCGGACCACGCCCTTGGGCTTTCCGGTGGTGCCGGACGTGTACAGGATGTAGAGCGGGTCGGTCGCGGCGACCGAGACGGGGGCGGCGTCCCGCGCGTCGGCGGCCAGCTCGTCCCAGTCGAACCACGCGGCGCCGCGGTCGCGGTAGTCGGCGGCGGAGCCCGGAATGTTCTGTCGGTTCTTGACGATCACGGTGTGCGGCGGGTGCGCCGACAGCTCCAGTGCCTGGTCGACCATCGGCAGGTATTCGATGGTGCGGCCCGGCTCGAGGCCGCCCGACGCGGTCACCAGCACGACGGGCTGGGCGTCGTCGATGCGGGTGGCCAGCTCCTTCGCGGCGAAGCCGCCGAACACCACCGAGTGCACGGCGCCGATGCGGGCGCACGCGAGCATCGCGATCGCGGCCTCGGGGATCATCGGCATGTAGATCACCACGCGGTCGCCGGCGACCACGCCCTGCTCCGTCAGGACACCCGCGAACCGGGCGACCTCGGCCAGCAGCTCGGAGTACGTGTACGTCCGCTTCGCCGGCACCATCGCCGAGTCGTAGATGAGCGCGGCCTGGTCGCCGCGGCCGTCGCGCACGTGCCGGTCGAGCGCGTTGAAGCACGTGTTGAGGGCGGCGTCCGGGAACCAGCGGTACATCGGGGCGTTCGAGTCGTCCAGCGCGCGGGTCGGCGCGGTGTCCCACTCGACGGCCTCGGCGGCCGCGAGCCAGAAGCTGTCCGGCTGCTCCACGCTCTCCGTGAAGGCGGTGGCGTAGGCCCCGGCGTTCGGGCCTGCGTGCTCGGCGGTGCTCATCGATTCGTGTCCTCTCGGGTCCTGACCACGCATCTGTGATGCACACGACACCCTATGTGACGTGTGCCCCACGGCATGCGGGCTGTGGCCCGCGGAACCGGAATCTGCGCCCGGCGGCGCCGAACGGTCGGTGAACGGCAGGCGGTCAGCTACTGCGCAGTAGCCGATAGCGGGCCCGGGTGTCCGCGTCGAGGTGCTCGGTGGCGTAACCCAGCGCCGTCGCACCCATCTCCGCCGCGTGCCGGTCGAGGAAGCCGAGCAGCAGGCCCCGGTCCACCCGCTTGCCGACCTCCCGGAGCATCCAACCGGTCGCCTTCTGGGTGAGGTCGCGGCGGTCGTGGAGCACCCCGGCCGCCAGTTCGAGGGTCGTGGACGCGTCCCCGCGCCGGATGAACCCGAACGTGGTGAGCAGGGCGACGCGCCGTCGCCACAGGTCCTCGTCGGCGCCGAGGACGAACACCGGGTCGCGGGGCCGGTCGTAGAGCCAGCCGCCCAGGATGTGCAGCGCCGACAGGTCTACCAGGTCCCAGTTGTTCACCCGGCCCCGCAGGACGGCGGCCAGGTACCGTTCGGCGAGCCGCTCGCGCGCCTCGTCGTCGCGGGCGCGGGCGCGGCTCGCCCGCGCGAACTGCTCGACGAGGATGAGCAGGCCGGTCAGTCGATGCTCGTGCACCGGACTGTCGAGGAGCGTGTCGACGTCGTCGAGCGGCAACGACGCGAACCGCTTGGCCACCGTGCGGATCGCCGGCACCCGGACACCGATGAATTCGTCGCCCTCGCCGTACTCACCCCGCCCGGTCTTGAAGAACCGCTGGAGGTGTCGCGCATCGCCCGCGTCGGCGACCTCGGTCAGGGCGGCAATGACGTCTCCGGCGTCGGGCATGGACAAGACCATCGCACACCGCGACTCCGTACGGTGGGGAACATGACGTCGCTCATCGCCGAAGATCTGCTGCTGCTCCTGCTCGACGACGAATCCGGTGGACCCCTCGTCGACGGCACTCGCCTGCCGCGCGTGCTCGCCGGAGCGGTCCTGCTCGAACTGGCGTTGGACGGATTCGTGACTCCCGCCGAGGACGGCGACGACGTGAAGAAAGGCCGTCTCGCCGTCCGGCGGGCGGCAACCCCCGACGATCCGATCCTCGCCCGTGCCGTCGAGGTGATCCGCGAGTCCCGTCGACCGATGAAGCCCGAGACCGCGATCGAGAAACTCGACGCTGAGGTGCGGGCCGCGGTCTTCGAGCGGGTGATCGACCGCGGCTGGGTGCGCGAGAGCCGGCGCAAGATCCTCGGCATCTTCCCGAGCAAGATCTGGCCTCCGGTCGACGAGAGTCACGAGCGCGAGGTCCGGCAGGAATTGGTGGGTGTGCTCGTCGAGGGACTGGACCCGAACCCGCGGACCGCAGCCCTCATTTCGCTGCTGTCCGCAGTCGACGCCGCAGCCAAGGTGTTCCCGGACGCCGATCGCAAGGCGATCCGCAAGCGCGCCAAGGACATCGCCGAGAAGGAGTGGGCGGGAGCCGCGGTCCGCAAGGCGGTCGACGCGATCAACTCCGCCGTCTTCGTGGCGGTCGTGGTGCCGGCGATCGCGGCCGGGACGTCGTAGCAATCGGCCGAATGTCACACGCGTTCAGTCGGACCGAACGCGTGTGACATTCGGTCGCGGAGTCGGGTATCGATCTCGTATCACCGTGATTCCGTCCCGGGACAGTTCCGCGAGGGCGCGGTCGTGGGATTCGGCGGAGGTTCCCGCGCAGGCGTCCGCGACGCCGAGGAGTCGCAGGTTCGTCTCGACGTCGGGGTTGTCGAAGACGTTGCGGCTGTGCTTGCTGAGCACCAGGTCGCCCGGTGCCGGCGCGAGCGCGGGATGGAACGACGCTCCGCGGCCCGTCGGGTCGGCGCGCAGGCGGTCGTCCGCGTCCAGGCTCAGGTACCGGGTGCACAGCACCCGGGCACCCGTCGCGCGGAGATCGGCGCGGACCGCGGCGGCCTGGTCGATCACCGAACGATGGTCGATCGACTCGATGATCCAGTGCTGGAAGTCGATCTCCATGAGAACGGTGTGCGGAGGCTCGGCGCGCATGGCGGGGAGGCTAGCCGCTGGAGCGGGCTCCAACGCAACACGTGTGGATGGTCCTCGCGCCCAGGGCTGCCGGAAGGGCGTTCACCCATAGCAGTCTGGGCTGGGAGGCAAACATTTCAGCCACGTGGACTGCTCGGTAGTCGCACGCAACGAACGCAGCGACGACGACAGTGCTCTGAGGGGCCCTGATGTTTCGGCCGGCGGGTGCGGTGGCGGGCGGGGATCGCGGTGGCGCTGACCAAATTCCGTGGCGACAGTGTCACACGCCGGATATGGTTCTGTACATGTACGTAGGCGCTGCGTTGATGAGGCCGTGGTCGTTCCGCTGACGGCGGCGCCCCGAGTTCCGACGATCTTCTGAGGCCGCCGTCCCGGTACAAGCCGGGCGGCAAAATTCGTGCTGTCCCGGCTCCATCCTCGAGCTGCGGAGTATCAGTGTCTACATCCCGTACAGGCCGAAACGGCCTGTCCAACAAACCCGACCCTTCACACGAAAATCCCTCTCCCGCGGACCATTTGCTGGCGGGCGTCCACGCGCACATCCGGGCATCCTCGGTCCACGTCACACTGGGGTCGCGGTCCATCCTGACGGACGTCGCGATCACGGTGTCGAATCGCTCGCGGCTTGCCATCGTCGGGGAGAACGGGCGCGGCAAGACCACGCTGCTCCATGTACTCGCGGGGCTACTGCACCCCGACAGTGGGACGCTCATCCGTGTCGGCGCGATCGGTGTTGCTCAGCAGGCCATACCTTTTCGGGACGGGGAGACTGTCGGCACGCTGGTAGCCGAGGCCGTCGAGCCCGCGCTGCGGGCATTGCGGGAGCTCGATACTGCGACGCTCCTGCTCGCCGACGGAGTCCGAGGAGCGGACGAGATCTACGCGGCGGCGTTGGAATCGGCAACCAGGCTCGACGCCTGGGATGCCGAACGGCGAGTCGACATTGCACTCGAAGCGCTGGACGCGTGCACGGACCGAGACCGCCCATTGCAGACGCTCTCCGTCGGGCAACGCTATCGAGTCCGTCTGGCCTGTCTGCTGGGCGCCACACACGACATCCTGCTGTTGGACGAGCCGACCAATCACCTCGACGGAGACGGACTGGACTTCCTCACCGAGCGCCTGCGGACCCACTCGAAAGGGCTCGCCATCGTCAGTCACGACCGCGCGCTGCTGCGCGATGTCGCCGACGAGTTCCTCGACCTGGACCCGAGCCCGGACGGGCGTCCCCACCTCTTCGCCGGCGGCTATCCGGGTTGGCAGGAGGGTCGACGCCGGGCCCGCGACCGGTGGGAACACGAGTACGCGGACCAACTCGCCGAGCGCGCCCGCCTTCAGGAAGCCGTCGCGGGTGCCCGCGACCGGCTCGGCACCGGTTGGCGACCCGAGAAGGGCCACTGCAAGCACCAGCGCCAGTCCCGAGCACCGGGCCTGGTCCAGGCGCTCAAGCGACGCCAGTCTGACCTCGAGGCGCACACGATCACCGTGCCGGAGCCGCCTCTGCGACTACGCTTTCCCGACCTCACAGTCCGTCCTGGCACGCCGTTGCTCCGCTGCGACGACATCACCGTGGCAGGGCGGTTCGATGCCCCTGTCACGTTCTCACTGCATGCGGGGGAGCGTCTCCTGGTGACCGGCCGCAACGGCGCGGGCAAGTCCACGTTGCTCGCCGTGCTGGCCGGTGATCTGCGCCCGTCCACCGGCAGCATTCGCCATCATGGGGCTGCCCGTGTCGCCCTCGTCGGCCAGGAAGTGCCGGCGTGGGAGCCCGATCTGACCGCGCAGGAGATCTACGATCGCCACATCCGTAGCCTCGATCTGCACCACAAGGTAGAACCGATACCGCTGACATCGACAGGGTTGCTGGAGAAGCAATCGCGACGCACACCAGTCGGGCGCCTGTCGCAGGGGCAGCAGCGGAGACTGCAGCTCGCGATCGTGCTCGCCACTCGTCCCACGGTGCTCATCTGCGACGAACCCACGAACCACCTATCGGTGTCCCTGGTCGACGAGCTCACCGCAGCACTATCGGGCACTCCGGCCGCCGTGGTCGTGGCCACCCACGACCGCCAGATGCTCACCGACTTCGCGCACTGGCCCCACCTGTCCCTCACACCGGGCGGCGGACCCGCGGCCTCGCGGCGGGATCAGTGTCCCGGCAGCCCCAGGGTCCGGTAACGCGCGAGGCGGGCGGTCATCCGGTCGTCGCCGGGGAGATCGTGCAGCGTGGCGAGCTCGCGGGCGATCGCGGCGGCAACCCGCTGGGAGAACTCGACGGGTTCGATCGCGGCGTCGGGCCTCTCGGGGATGACGGCGTCGACGACGCCGTCCCGCAGCAGATCCAGCGACCGGATGCCCTGCGCCGCCGCCATCTGCGGGGCGTGGGTGGTGTCGCGGTGCACGATGGCGCTGGCGCCCTCCGGGGGGAGCGGTGCGAGCCAGCCGTTCTGGGCCGCGAGGACGCGGTCGGCGGGCAGCAGTGCCAGCGCGCCGCCGCCGGTGCCCTGGCCGAGCAGCACCGACACGGTGGGGGTGCGCAGCGTGACGAGATCGGAGATACAGCGGGCGATCTCGGGTGCGAGGCCGCGTTCCTCGGCCTCCCGCGACAGGGCGGCGCCGAGGGTGTCGATGACGAGCACCAGCGGTAGTCGTAGTTCGGCGGCCATCCGCATGCCGCGCCGCGCCTCGCGGAGCGCGGCCGGCCCCATCGTGTTCAGCGCCGACTGGCCGGCTCGGTCCTGGCCGAACAGCACGCACGGCTGCCCGCCGAACCGGGCGAGGGACAGCAGCACCGTCGAGTCCACCTCGCCCTGGCCGGTGCCGCTCAGGGGGACGCGGGTGGTGGCGGCGTGCCGGACCAGCTCCCGGACACCGGGTCGGTCGGCGCGGCGCGATGCCATCACCGACTGCCACGCCGGAACGTCCGGGATGTCGTGCGGGTCGGTGGGATCCGGGATGGCGGCGGTGTCGTCGGCGGGATCGCTCACCACGTGCAGGGCCCGGTCGACGAGGTCCCGCAGCTGCTCGACCGACGCGACGCCGTCGATGACGCCCTTGCTGTACAGGTTCTCCGACGTCTGCACGCCCTCGGGGAACTTCTCGCCGTACAGCGCCTGGTAGACGCGGGGGCCGAGGAAGCCGACGAGCGCGCCCGGTTCGGCGATCGTCACGTGTCCGAGCGATCCCCACGACGCGAAGACGCCGCCGGTCGTGGGGTCGCGCAGGTAGACGAGGTATGGCAGGTGGGCGGTCTTGTGCGCGGCGATGGCCGCAGCGATCTTGACCATCTGCACGAAGGCGACGGTGCCCTCCTGCATCCGGGTGCCGCCCGAGGTCGGGGACGCCAGCAACGGTAGTCCCTCGGCGGTGGCCCGCTCGATCGCCGTGACGATCCGCTCGGCGGCGGCGACGCCGATCGAACCGGCGAGGAACGAGAACTCGCACGCGATGACGGCGACCCGGCGTCCACCGAGCAGCGCCGTGCCGGTGATCACGGATTCGTCGACGCCGGACTTCGCCGCGGCCGCGTCGAGTTCGGTGCGGTACTGCGCGCCGGGGGAGACGTCGAGCGGGGCGGAGTCCCACGAGACGAAGCTGTCGGCGTCGAACACGCGGCCGATCAGTTCTCGGGCCGAAATCCTGGTGCGGGACATGGGACTTCCTCCATCTCGTGACTCGCCACCGGCGACCGCACCCAGTGGCGGGTGCGGTCGCCGGGGTCCAGCCTAGTTACCGTGCGAGGGCCTCACGCCACGAGACCGTCTTGCCCATCCGCAGGATCGAGCGCTGGTAGATGCGGGCGGCCAGTGCCGACATCGCGACGGTGACGACCGCCATCAGCACGATCGTGCCCACGATCTGGGTCCCGGTCGCCACGCCCGCGGCGATGCGCAGCGGCATGAGGATCGCGGAGAACGGCGGAATCCAGCTCAGCACGTTCGACAGCGAGCCGTCCGGATCCTGCACCGCACTGAACGCGGAGAAGAACATCGCCATGATCAGGATGGTGAGCGGCATCGCGGTGGAGTTGACGTCCTCCTGGCGCGAGACCATCGAACCGGTCGCGGCGTAGAGCACGGCGAAGAACGCGAAGCCGAGGACGAACCAGCCGAGGGTGCCCACCAGCGTCCCCCACGCGGTGCCGCCCAGGGTGAGGACACCGGTGGCGACGCCGGCACCGACACCGACGACACCGTACGCGGCCAGCTGCGCGAGACCGACGGCCCCGATACCGATCACCTTGCCCCACAGCAACTGCAGCGGCCGCAGCGTCGACAGCAGCAGCTCCACGACGCGGGACGACTTCTCCTCGACCACGCCCATCGCGACGTACATGCCGAACACCAGGATCTGCATGTAGAGCAGCACCACGACGGCCATCGACAACGCGATGCGCTGTCCGCGTTCGGGATCCGGCGGGTCGAGCGCATCGACGGTGACGACGGCCGAGCTGGTGGTCTCGGCGAGCTGGGCGGCGTCGACGCCCTGTGCGGCCAGCGCGGCGTTCTGGGCCTGTGCGGCGACGGCGCCGTCGAGCACGACTCGCAGCGACGCGTCGATCTCCGACTCGGTGATCGCGGTGACCGAACCTCCGTCACCCGGGATCAGCGCGACCTCGAGGTCGCCGCTCTCGACCTGGCTGCGCGCGGTCTGCTCGTCGGGGACCGCGGTCACCTCGACCGGATTTCCGGCGGCGTCGCCGGTCGCGACGAGGGCTGCGCTCAGCGACTGGTCGCCGACAAGTCCCACCTTCGAGCGGTTCTCGTCGTCGCCGCCGGAGAAGATCGATGCGGCGACGATGGCGCCCACGATGGCGATCAGGACGATCGCGTTGCTGATGAGGAAGCTCTTCTTCCGCACCTGGGTGAGGAATTCGCGCCGGGCCACCAGTGCGATCGCGCGGGTCGGGCTCAGTCCGCTCCGGTCGCTCATGCGGACACCACCTCTCGGAACAGTTCGGTCAGGGACGGCTTGCGGACCGCGAACTCGTGCACGGGTCCGGTCTTCAGTGCGGCGTTCAGGACGGCCTGGTCGTCGGCGCCCGCGCCGAGGGACAGCACGGTGCGGCCGTCGTCGTGGCTGACGGTGGTCACCCCGAAGAGGTGGTCGGCCCATCCTCGCGGTGCGGCGGGAGCGTGGACCTCGAGCAGGACGTCGCCGGTGCCGCGGAGTTCGTCGACGGTGCCGATGGTGTCCATCCGCCCCTTCGAGATGATCCCCACCCGGTCGCACAGCCGCTGCACCAGGTCGAGCTGATGGCTGGAGAAGATCACCGGAACACCGGTTTTCGCCTTCTCCACGAGGACGTCGCTCATGACGTCGACGGCCACCGGGTCGAGACCCGAGAACGGCTCGTCGAGGATGAGAACGGCGGGATCGTGCACCAGCGCGGCCGCCAGCTGCACGCGCTGCTGGTTGCCCAGGCTCAGCGCGTCGACGGTGTCGTTCACACGTTCGGCGATGCCGAGGCGCTCGGTCCAGCGGCGCGACGAATCCTCGGCCTGTCGGCGTGAAAGCCCGTGCAGTTCGGCGAAGTACGTGAGCTGCGGGCCCACCTTCATCTTGGGATAGAGGCCGCGTTCCTCGGGCATGTACCCGATCGAGCGGCGAACCTCGAGATCGACGGGCCGCCCGCCGAGCCGCACCTCACCGCTGTCGGCGGCGAGGACACCCAGCGCGATCCGCATCGTCGTGGTCTTGCCGGCGCCGTTGCTGCCGACGAATCCGAAGATCTCGCCGGGGCGGACGTCGAAGCTCAGGTTCTCGAGGGCGACGACGTCGCCGTAGCGCTTCGCTATCCCGTCGAACGTGAGGGTCTGGCCGGTCATGCAGGCTCCTGGTGGTCGTCGGTGTCGGGGTCGGGGCGTGTCCAGGCCAGGATCATCGCGGGCACGCACGCGCCGATGATGAGCGTGGTCAGGACGAAGAGCCCGGCGGAGTATGCGAGGTTGGTGCGGTCGATGTCCGGATCGAGGGCGCCCGCGAGGATGAGGAACATCGCCGGGACGAACGTCAGCGCCTGGGTCACCGTCAGGCCGATGGACCGGGCGCTGTCGCGCTGCTGCACCTCCCACTCGTCGAGGGCGTGCCGAGGCGCGTCGCCCTGGCGACCCGAGACGATCTGCAGGACCGTCCAGGTGACCAGGAAGGCCACACACACCGGCAGCCACAGCAGCGGGCCGGTCTGCATGTCGTCCAGGCAGACGACGCCCACCGCGACCATGGTCAGCAGGATCACGGCGAGGACCGCGACGAGGACACGTCGCCGTCGCTGCGTCCGCCAGCGGGGCAGCCAGTGTCGGTACTGCTCCTCGTGCCGGAGGAAGCGTCGGGTGCGGAACTCCTGGTATCGCTCGAGCAGGCCGATGTCAGCCATCCTCGTCGACGCCTCCTTATCGGTCGGTTCCCTTATCGGTCGGTTCGGTACAGCTCGGTGCTGAGGGGGCCGAATTCGGTGCGCGAGAACACGGCCTCCACGGGAAGCTCGAACACCGCGCAGATCCGCAGCGCCAGGTCGAGGCTCGGGTAGTGGTCGCCACGCTCGAGCGCACCCACGGTCTGCGGGTTCACCTCGATCAGCTCGGCGAGCTGCGCACGGCTCATCTTGCGTTCGGCGCGCAGCACGGCGATGCGATTGAAGATGGGGAGACTCGCCCCACGCCGCACCGGGCTCATGCAATCGATCGTTGTAAAAACCCAACAATCTGTCAAACCAAGCAGATGCTCGGCGAGGCTCACGTCAGTTCCGTACGACGGCCTGTAGTAACCTCGGGGCATGCGGATCGGCCCAGGTGAGGAGCTCGCACGCCAGGTGCGTGGCGTCGCCGTCGCCGGATCCGTCATCGCGCTCGCGATCGGTGCGCACGGACTGGCCGGCGGAGGCATGCCCCACGGCGTCACACTCCTGCTGCTCGGCGGCGTCGCGGCGGTGCTCGCCGCGGCCGTGACCGCGGTGCCCACTCTCGCCGTCCGGCGACGCTGGCTCGTGCCGGTGCTGGCCACTGGCCAGGTGCTCTCGCACACCGCGCTGTCGCTCGGCGACGCCCACGCCGGGATGCACACGGGTTCGCACCTGAGCGCGGCGATGCTCCTCGCGCACTCCGCGGCCGTGGTCGTGTGCGCCGTCCTCATCGCCGCCGCCGAACGGATCGGTCCGCGGGCCTGCGCGGCGCTCCGCCGGATCCTGCCGCGGATCCTCACTGCCCTGCCGGTGCGGCTCGAGCCGGCGCTGCCGCGGGCCGTCGCCGACGTCCGACCGGCGTCGGAGCTCGTCTGCGTTGGGTCGATCGCGCGCCGGGGTCCTCCCGCCTACTGCTGAGGTCTCACTTCACCGCGTCACGACGCCACCGTCGTCGGCGCGCGCGCTCCCGTCGGCACGTCCCGGCGCCGGAGGCGTTCCCCCGGGCCGTCGGCCCGCCATACCTGCCGGGCAGCGCCCGCGTGCCTCACGGCCGCCGCGCGCCCGCACACGAAAGGCACACGTACATGAAGGCATTCACCCGCATCCGCGTCCTCGCTGTCGGAGTCACCGTCGCGGCCGGACTCACGCTCGCGGGATGCAGCAGCGACTCGAAGGACGACGCGAAGACGACCGACGCCGCGTCGATCACGGTGCAGGACTCGTGGGTCAAGGCGGCCGACGGCGGCATGACCGCGCTGTTCGGCACCATTCACAACGACTCCGACAACGACGTCACGCTCGTCTCCGCCACGTCCTCGGCCTCGCCGCGTGTCGAACTGCACGAGATGGCGCCGGACGGCACCGGTGCGATGAAGATGCGAGAGAAGGACGGAGGCATGACCATCAAGGCCCACGACACGTACGTGCTCAAGCCTGGCGCCGACCACATCATGCTGTTCGACCTGCCTGCCCCGGTCCAGGCCGGCACCGACGTGTCGTTCACGTTGAAGTTCTCCGACGGCGCCACCACGGAGATCACGTCGCAGGTCCGCGACTTCACCGGCGCGCGGGAGAGCTACGGCTCGCACGGCGAGGCACCGAGCCAGGCCCCGAGCCCGAGCCCGGCACCGAGTGAGGGCCACGGCGACATGCAGAACCAGGGCCACGGTGAGGCGCACAGTGGCTGACATCAGCCGTCGTCGTCTCCTCGGGGCCGGCGCCGTCGCAGTCGGCGGCGTCGGCCTCGGCTGGGGCGCGGGCGCGGTCACCGCGCGCCCCGCGAAGGCCGAATCCGTCTCGCCGACCGTGCCGTTCCACGGGGAGCACCAGGCGGGGATCGAGACGCCGCCGCCCGCACACACCACGTTCGTCGGCCTCGATCTCGAGCCTGGGACCGACCGCGCCGCGTTGGTTCGGATGATGAGGGTCTGGACCGACGACGCCGCCCGGCTGACCGCCGGGCGGGGTGCGCTCGCCGACACCGAGGCCGAACTCGCGACGGCCCCGGCCCGGCTGACCGTCACGGTCGGATTCGGGCCGGGGGTGTTCCACGCCGCGGGCCTCGAGGACCGTCGGCCGTCGTGGTGCAAACCGTTGCCGCCGTTCGAGATCGACAAGCTCGAGCCACGGTGGAACGACGGCGACGTCCTGCTTCAGGTGGGCTCCGACGATCCGGTCACGGTCGCGCACGCGGTGCGCGTGCTGCTCAAGGACGCGCGCAACACCGCATCCGTCCGTTGGGTGCAGCGCGGGTTCCGCCGCGCTCGGGGCAGCGAACCCGAGGGCACCACGATGCGCAACCTGATGGGTCAGGTCGACGGCACCATCAACCCCCAGGCGGGCAGCGGCGACTTCACCGACGTCGTCTGGAACGACGGCGCCGAGCAGGCGTGGATGGCGGGCGGCACGTCGGTCGTCATCCGCCGCATTCACCTCGACCTCGACGGTTGGGACGAACTCGACAGCCCCGGCCGGGACGAGGTGATGGGACGCCGGATGTCCGACGGTTCGCCGCTGACCGGTGACTCGGAGCACGACGCACCGGATTTCGAGGCGGTCGGCCCGGGCGGGCTGAGGGTCATCCCCGAGTTCTCGCACATCGCGCGGGCCCGGCCGATGGCTCCGCGGGAGAGGTTCCTGCGGCGCGCGTACAACTACGACGAGGCCCCCGACGGTGTGGGGATATCCGACTCCGGGTTGATCTTCGTCGCCTACCAGGCCGACGTCGACGTCCAGTACCTGCCGGTGCAGCAGCGTCTCGCCGAGGCGGACATGTTCAACCGGTGGTCGACTCCCGTCGGCTCCGCGGTGTTCGCGATCCCGCCGGGATGCCGCGAGGGCGAGTACCTGGGGCAGGGTCTGCTGGGATAGGCGCTGCGCGCCTGTGCGCCTTTCTGGTGGTGTCCGCTAGGCGGATTCATGCGGTCGTTGCAACGAGGGCCTCGTCGAGACGCTCGGCTGGAGTATGCCAGTCGAGCGTCTTGCGGGGCCGTTCGTTGAGTTCGTCGGCGACGAACTGCAGGCGCTCGGCGGTGTGAACGGCCAGGTCGGTGCCCTTGGGGAAGTACTGGCGCAGCAGTCCGTTGGTGTTCTCGTTCGAGCCGCGCTGCCAGGGTGAGCGGGGGTCGCAGAAGTAGACCTGGACGCCGGTGTCGACGGTGAACTGGGCGTGCCGGGTCATCTCGGTGCCCTGGTCCCAGGTGATCGAGCGGGCCAGTGCAGCGGGCAGTTCCCGGATCTTGGCGGCCATCGCGACGTTGACGTGTTCGGCGGAGTGACCGTCGGGCAGGTGCAGCAGCATCACGAACCGGGTGGAACGTTCGACCAGGGTGCCGATCGCGGACCGGTTGCCGGCACCCATGATCAGATCGCCCTCCCAGTGGCCGGGCACGGCCCGGTCCCCGGCCTCGGCGGGACGCTCGGAAATGTTGATCATGTCGGGGATCCGGCCCCGCCGCTCGTCGGGCTTGCGGCTACCCTGACGCAACACCCTTCCGGTCCGAAGATGCTGTGTCAGTTCCCGTTTGAGTCCTCCGCGGGCCTGGACATAGAGCGAGAGGTAGATCGTTTCGTGGGACACACGCATCTCCGGATCGTCGGGGAACTCACGCACCAAGGCGCGTGAGATCTGCTCCGGAGAATGATTCTTCCCGAGCCGGGACTGCACGAACGTCCGCAGCCGCTCGCACGAGTTCAGCTTCGCTGGTTTCGGTCGTTTCGCCCGCGCTTGGGCGGCCCGGTGCGCTGTGGAGGCGATGTAGTAGCCACGCTTGTTCGTGCCCCGGGCGATCTCTCGGCTGATCGTCGACGGGGACCGCCCCAACGCCGCGGCGATCTCGTGTTGCTTCTTTCCGGCCTGCAGCAGTTCGGAGAGCGTCTCACGATCCTCGAGGGACAGGTACCGGCCCGACGGTGGTGGCGTCCGGCGGGGACGAACCCCACCGGACGCCACCAGCCACCGCTGCGCCGTCGAATACGCCACCGATGCCGCACCCGCGGCCGCTGCCGTCGACGCGCCCTCGCTACGGCACTGCCAGAACTTCAGCCGAGCATGCGCCGGCGCCGGCGGCCGACCGATCCACACCATCTGCAACACCCTCCAGGATCAGGGATGTTGCAACGACCGATTGAACTCGCCCTACCGAAAAGGCGCACGGGCACGTAGTGCCTCTACTCGCTGAGCCGGCCGTCCTCCATCCGCCAGCGTCGGGTGTGGCGCATCGTGTCCAGCATCCGGCGGTCGTGGGTGACCAGCAGCAGTGTGCCGGTGAACGATTCCATCGCCTGCTCGAGCTGCTCGATCGCCGGCAGGTCGAGGTGGTTGGTCGGTTCGTCGAGCACCAGCAGGTTCACCCCGCGTGCCTGGAGCAGCGCCAGGGCTGCGCGGGTGCGTTCGCCCGGTGACAGCGACGACGCGGGCCGCAGCACGTGGTGGCCCTTGAGGCCGAACTTCGCCAACAGGGTGCGGACGTCCGCCTCCGGCCAGTCCGGAACCTGTGCACCGAACGCCTCGGCGAGCGCCTCGTCCCCTTCGAAAAGTCCACGCGCCTGATCGATCTCGCCGACCGCGACGCCGGAGCCCAGCGTGGTCGTGCCCTCGTCGGGTGTCAGCTTGCCGAGGAGGACCTGCAGCAGCGTCGACTTCCCGGACCCGTTCGGCCCGGTGACGAGAATCCGGTCACCCCAATCGACTTGGGCGCTCACCGGGCCGAAGGTGAACGTTTCACGTCGAACGACGGCGCCGCCGAGCGTCGCGACCACGGCACCGCTGCGGGGCGCCGAGGCGATCTCCATCCGCAGATCCCACTCCTTGCGCGGCTCCTCGACCACCTCGAGCCGTTCGATGCGCCGCTGGGTCTGCCGGGCCTTCGCGGCCTGCTTCTCGGTGGACTCGGCGCGTGCCTTGCGGCCCATCTTGTCGGGGTCGCCGTTCTTGGCCTTGCGGCGGGCATTGCGGACGCCGTGTTCGAGCCAGTTGCGCTGCATCTGGGCGCGGTCCTGCAGTGCCGAGAGGTTGCCCGCGTACTCGTCGTACGCCTCGCGCGCGTGCCGGCGGGCCACCGCGCGCTCCACGAGGTAGGCCTCGTAGCCGCCGTCGTACACCGCGATCTGCTGCTGCGCGAGGTCGAGTTCGACGATCCCGGTCACGGTGCGCGCCAAGAACTCTCGATCGTGGCTGACGACCACGAGCGCGGTGCGGGTCTCGTCGACGAACCGTTCGAGTTGTTCGAGGCCGGGCAGGTCGAGGTCGTTGGTCGGCTCGTCCAGCAGCAGCACGTCGTACCGGGACAACAGCAGCGATGCCAGTCCGGCCCGGGCGGCCTGACCGCCCGACAGGTCCGTCATGTGCGCGTCCCCGGTGACGTCGAGGCCGAGGTCGGCCAGCACCTGTTCGGCGCGCTCGGCGAGGTCGGCACCGCCGAGCGCCAGCCAGCGGTCCAGGGCGGGGGAGTAGAGGTCCTCGCCGCCCTCGGCGAGCGACTCGGCGGCCGCGTTCATCGCCGATTCGGCGGCGGTGACGCCGGTCCTGCGGCCGAGGAACGCGAGGATCGTCTCACCGGGAATGCGATCGGGTTCCTGCGCGAGGTACCCGATGGTCGCGTCGGGCGGGCTCAGCGTGACGGTTCCGGTGACGTCGGCGTTGCCGACGCCGGCGAGCGTCGTCAGAAGCGTCGATTTGCCTGCTCCGTTGGCGCCGACCAGACCGACGACGTCGCCGGGGGCGATGGTCAGATCGAGTCCGGAGAAGAGCATGCGCTCGCCTCGGGACGCGGAGAGGTCGGAGATGCGCAGGGTTGCAGTCACGGGGAGATTATCCCTGGTGGAGCGGTGGTCGCCGTGGGCCGGTGCCGCCCTGCCGGGCCGGACCGGTCGTTTTCGCGGATTCGCTTCGGGAGCCGAAGTAACGTCCTAGCATGAAATGTAATGAACGCGAACGCTCCCCGTGTCGGTCGGCCGCGGGACCCCGGCAAGGATCATGCGGTCCTCGTTGCGGCCCGAGGATTGCTCGGCGAAGTCGGGTACCAACAGACAACGCTCATGGCCATCGCGCGACGGGCCGAGGTGAGCACACCCGCGATCTACCGTCGCTGGCCCAGCCGTGAGGCGTTGATCGAGGACGCCATCCACGGCCCCGCCGCCGACGGGCTCCCCGAGGCGACCGACGACCTGCGCGCCGACCTGCGCGCCTGGGCGAGCGCGTTCGTGGCCCGTGCCTCCAGTCCCGCGGCCCGTGCGGGAATCCCCGGTCTGCTGGGCGACGCCCGGTCCGACGTCGATCGAGCCCGCCTGCTCGCGCGGCAGGCTCCCGCGTTCGAGTCGTTCGCGGCCCGTCTCGAGCTGGCCGCCGAGCGCGGTGAGATTCCCGCGCCCGTGGACGCGTCCATCCTGTTCGAGATCCTCACCGGGACCACGTCGGTGCGCGGGCTGTTCAAAGGCGGCAGGGAGTCCGACGCCTTCGCGGTCGCACTGGGCGACGCACTGCACGTCCTCGCGTGCCACGGATCCGGTCTCGACACGACCTCGGAAGAAGGGCGCCCGTGAAGATCGACGTCCAGCTCGACGGGCGACCTGAGGACGCGGCCCGACGGGCTCGTGAGCTTGTCGCGCTCGGCGTGGACGGGCTGTTCACGTTCGAGGGCCCGCACGACGTGTTCCTGCCGCTGGTCGCGGCGGCGGCCGCGGTGGATGTGGACCTGATGACGAACGTGGCGATCGCATTGCCGCGCAGTCCGATGCACCTCGCGCACACCGCGTACGACCTGCAGACGCTGAGCCGTGGCCGGTTCCGGCTCGGCCTCGGTTCCCAGATCCGCCCGCACATCGAGAAGCGGTACGGCGCGCAGTGGTCGCGTCCCGCCGCGCGGATGCGGGAGACGGTGCTCGCACTGAAGGCGATCTTCGATGCGTGGGAGGGCAAGTCGCGGTTGCGCTTCGAGGGCGAGTTCACCACCCACACGCTGATGCCGCCGACCTTCGATCCCGGTCCCAACCCGTACGGTCCGCCACCGATCTGCCTCGGCGCGCTCGGCCCGCTGATGACCCGCACCGCCGCGGAGGTGGCCGACGGGCTGCTGGTGATGCCCTTCAACAGCGTCCGGCACTTCCGGGAGCGGACGCTGCCGGCGGTGGAGGAGGGCCTCGAGCGGGGTCGACGTGGCCGCGAGGACCTCGCGATCTACCCGCAGGTGATCGTCGGTGTCGGCCGAACCCCGGAGGAGCTCGACGCGGCGTCGCGGGGCGTGCGGGGGCTGCTCGCGTTCTACGGGTCCACGCCCGCGTATCGGCCGGTCCTCGAGGTCGAGGGGTGGGCGGATCTGCAACCGCGGCTCAACGGGCTGTCGAAGCAGGGCGAGTTCGCGGCCATGACCGACCTGATCGACGACACGATGCTCACGACCCTGGCTGTGCACGGCACGCCCGAGGAGTGCGCCGCGCAGATCGTCGCGCGGTTCGGCGCTCACGCCGACCGGGTGTGCTGCTACTTCCCCGGATATCCGGTGCGCGAGAAGCACATCGCCGAACTGGTCGCGGCGGTGAAGGCGCTCGCGCGGTGAGCGTCCTGGTCGAGATCGCCGACGGTGTCGCGGTCCTCACGCTGCATCGACCGCGGCAGCGCAACGCCTTCACCGGCGAGATGGGACGTCGACTGGGCGCGCTGTACCGGGAGCTCGACGAGGACGACGCCGTCCGGGTCCTGGTGCTCACCGGGACACCGCCCGCGTTCTGTGCGGGCGCCGACCTGACGGCCGGCAGCGGTACGTTCGCCGCACCGACGGAAGAGGGGTTCAGCGCGTCCCCGGTCGATCCGCCCGCGTTCGACCTGCGCAAGCCGGTGATCGCAGCAGTGAACGGGCACGCGATCGGCATCGGCCTCACCCTCGCGATGCAGGCCGACATCCGCATCGTCGCCGACGACGCGAAGTACGCGATCCCGCAGGTGCGCCGCGGCGTCGTCCCGGACGCGATGTCGCACTGGACGGTGCCGCGAGCGGCGGGCATGGCCGCGGCCGCCGAGATCCTGCTCACGGGAAGGACGTTCGACGGCCGCGAGGCGGTCCGGTTGGGCATCGCGAGCCGCAGCCTACCCGCCGACGAGGTCCTGCCGGCCGCGCTCGCGACGGCGCACGACATCGCCACCAACGTGGCGCCGATGTCGGCGGCTCTGAGTAAGCGCCTGCTGTGGGACGCCGCCCGGCACGGATTCACGCCGCAGCAGGTCGCCGACTACGAGACCGAACTGCATCACCGGGTGATGGGCACCGCCGACGCGGCCGAGGGCGTGCGTGCCTTCCTCGACCGCCGGGACCCCGAATGGTCCGCGCGGGTGTCGACCGACTGGAAGGAACTGCCATGGGAATGAACGGCTTCGGGTCCGAGTCCACCACTGACGACGTCCTCTCCGGCATCGACCTCGCCGGCCGCACGGCGTTGGTGACCGGCGTGACGAGTGGTCTCGGTGGCGAGACGGCCCGCGCGTTGGCGGCGTCCGGTGCCGCGGTGATCCTCGCGGCGCGCGACGGTGACGCCGCGTCGGCCGTGGCCGACGGGATTCGGGAAACCGTCTCCGACGCGAAACTGTCCTCCGTCGCAGTGGATCTGGCGGATCTCTCGAGCATCCGTGGCGCGGTCGACCGTCTCGAAGCGCAACCGATCGACCTGCTGATCAACAACGCGGGGGTGATGTACACGCCGTTCGCGCGGACCACCGACGGGTTCGAGTTGCAGTTCGGGACCAACCATCTGGGCCACTTCCTGCTGACCACGTCGCTGCTGCCGAACCTGCGATCCGCGGCGGAGCGGTCCGGGTCGGCGTCACGGGTGGTGACGGTGTCGTCCGACGCGCACCGGGCGCACGCGGTGGACCTGGTCGATCCGAACTTCCTGGAGCGCCGGTACGACAAGTTCGTCGCGTACGGGCAGTCCAAGGCGGGCAACGTCCTGATGACCGTCGAACTCCAACGGCGCCACGCGGACAACGGCATTCACGCGTTCGCGGTGCATCCCGGGGTGTGCGCCACCGGGTTGTCCCGGCACATGTCCCGCGACGACTTCGCCGAGATGAAGCGGATGAGTGCCGGCAAACCGGGCCTGCTCGCGAACCTCAAGTCGATCCCCGCGGCGGCGGCCACGTCGGTGTGGGCGGCCAGCGCCCCCGGACTCACGTCCGAGAGCGCCCTGTATCTCTCCGACTGCCGGGTCGGTCGAGCAGCCGAGCACGCCGTGGACCCGGAGACCGCGGCCGCGCTGTGGGAATTGTCGGAGAAGCTGGTGGGGCTCTGACCGCCAGCAGCAGTTCGGCAGGGTTGCCACCACGAGTATCTTGTGGCCTGCATCGCTTTTCGGCGGCTATTCCACGGGCCGAGACCGGTTTCCGGTGACCGACATGTCGCCCCATTCGGCGCAGATCTCGTAGCTGCGGATCCGGTCGGCGAGGTCGAACATCGTCGATCCGATCATGATCTCGTCCGCGCCGGTCAGTTCCACCAGCGCGTCCAGCTCGTTGTGGACCTTCCGCGGCCCGCCGACGATGTAGGCGGCCGACGAGCCCGCGATGAGCCGTTCCTGTTCCGGCGTGAGCGGATTCGCCGCGGCCTCCTCGGGGCTGGGGAACTGGTCGGGATCGTTTGCGCGCAGCCGGGCCATCGACAGCTTCATCGGGGCGGCCAGGTAGCGGGCGCGGTCGTCGTCGTCCGCCGCCATCACGGTGACCGTCACCATCGCGTAGGGCTCGTCGAGCACCTCCGACGGCCGGAACGACTCCCGGTAGGCGCGCAGCGCCGGCATCGTCTGGGCGGGCGAGAAGTGGCGCGCGAAGGCGAACGGGAGTCCGAGGAGGCCGGCGACCTGGGCGCTGTAGGTGCTCGACCCGAGCAGCCACACCGCGACCTCGGCACCGAGACCGGGAACCGCGGTGATCGCCGCGTACGGGTGGTCGGCGGGGAAACCGTCGTCGAAGAACGCCCGTAGGTGCGCAAGCTGCTGCGGGAACTCGTCGGCGTTCAGTGGGTCGGCCTGTCGGCGCAGCGCGTGCGCGGTCACCTGGTCGGTGCCGGGCGCGCGGCCGATGCCCAGGTCGATCCTGTCCGGGTACAGCGCGTCGAGGGTGCCGAACTGCTCGGCGACGACGAGCGGCGCGTGGTTGGGCAGCATCACGCCGCCGGACCCGACCCGCATGGTGTCGGTGACCGCGGCAACCTGCCCGATCATCACCGCCGGCGCGGAGCTGGCGATGCCCGGCATCGAGTGGTGTTCGGCCAGCCAGAACCGGTGATAGCCGAGCTTCTCGGTGGCACGGGCCAACTCGAGCGTGTTGCGGAGCGCGTGGCCGACGGTGGATCCCTTGGCGATGGGGGACAGGTCGAGTACGGAGAGCTTGGGCGTCACCTCGACGTCAACCCGTTCGCATAGCGAAATGTTCCGGCGAGGTCAGCTGCGGACGAGTCGGAAGAATCTCGGCTCGGCCTTCGCGAGGAGCCCCGGTGCCCCGGTGGTGTCCATTGCGTCGTCGCCGACGACGGTCCACCCGCCCAGTGCCCGTTCGACGTCGCCGCGGGACGCGCCGCGCGGCAGCGGGCCACGCCGTCCGGGGGAGAAGGAGAACATCAAGAGTTCGGCGCCGGGTTCGGTGACCGCGGTCAGCCCGTTGCCGTATGCGGTGCGCTGATCGTCGGTGAGGCCGTGGAAGCAGCCGATGTCGAGCGCCAGGGCATATCCGCTGTCGGCATACGCCGGCAGGTTGGTGACATCGCCGAGCACGAACTTCACGTCGGCGCCGGCGATGGGCAGCTTGGCGCGCGCCCGTTCGATCGCGAGGGGAACGGAGTCGACCGCGGTGACCGACCACCCGCGGATTCCGAGCTCGATCGAGTGATCGCCGGTGCCGCAGCCGAGGTCCAGGGCCTTTGCACCGGCCGCCGGCGGTGCGACGGCGTCGAGCAGCGCCCGGAGTTGTTCGGCGAAGGTGTGGCGCCCGGCCCCTTCCCACGGCGTGAAGCCGAGTCGGTACGCCAACCGGTAGCCGAGGTTCATTGCCCGCCCCTCTCGGAGGATCAGACCACTCGGATCGAACGTAGGCCTCGCCGCGGGCGTCGCGCAACGGCAGCCGCGGTGTCCACGTGCTGAGATCGCGGGAACACACAGGGGCGCCGCGCTGGTTGCCCGAATATGACTTCCATCGGTTCCGTGCCTGCCGTCCCACTGGGCGACGGCAATTCGATTCCACAATTGGGTTTCGGGGTCTTCCAGGTGCCCGACGACCAGGCGTACACCGCCGTCTCCGAGGCGTTGAAGGTGGGATATCGAAGTATCGACACCGCCCGCATCTACGAGAACGAGTCCGGGACGGGGCGGGCGCTCGCGGACTCCGGCCTCGCCCGGGAGGACCTGTTCGTCACCACCAAGCTGTGGAACGCCGACCAGGGCTACGACTCGACGATGCGGGCGTTCGACGACAGCCTGGCGCGGCTGGGGCTCGAGTACCTCGACCTGTATCTGATCCACTGGCCCGCCCCAGCCCAGGACCGGTACATCGACACGTTCAAGGCGTTCCAGCAGCTGAAGGCGGACGGCCGGATCCGTTCGATCGGCGTCTCCAACTTCACCGCGCAGAATCTGGAGCGGCTGGTCGAGGCGGTCGGGGAGGCGCCCGCGCTCAACCAGATCGAGTTGCACCCCGAGTTCACGCAGTCGCACCTGCGCTCGGTGCACGCCGACATGGGCATCGTGACGGAGGCGTGGAGTCCGCTGGGGCAGGGCACCACCCTCGGGAATGCGACGATCCGTGCACTCGCCGAGGCGCACGACCGGACGCCGGCGCAGATCGTCCTGCGCTGGCACATCCAGCTCGGCAACGTCGTCATCCCCAAGTCGGTGACCCCGGCCCGCATCGCGAGCAACTTCGACGTCTTCGATTTCGAATTGACCGCCGACGACATGTTCGCGATCAGTTCGCTGGACTCGCCGGACGGGCGAATCGGCCCGGATCCCGCGGCGTTCGGCTGACGCGTCTGAGGGCGGTGTTCCTCGTCACAGGCCGTGAACGGCATTGCCGGGCTGGTCCGCGCGGCCGTATATTCCACGCGGAATATTTGATGTGGAAGTGGGGTGGTGACGGTGCTTCCGCGATCGGCCACACCCCTCGGGATCTCGGTGCTCGCGCTGCTGTTCGAGCGACCCATGCACCCGTACGAGATGTACCAACTCCTCGTCGCCCGCCGGAAGGACCGCATTGTCAAGGTCCGCCCGGGTTCGCTGTACCACGCCGTCGAGCGACTCGAACGCGACGGAATGGTGATGGTGCTGGGCACGGACCGGCAGGGCAACAGGCCGGAGCGAACCACCTACGAGATCACCGTCGCGGGGCGACGCGCGGTGCGCGAGCGGGTAGCCGAGATCGTCGCGGCCCCGGTACCGGAGTACCCCCTGTTCACGCTGGGGCTCGCGGAGTTGCACAACCTCGAATCCGACCAGGCCCTGGCACTGCTCGAGCGCCGGATCGACGCTCTCGTCGCCGACCTCGCCGAACTCGACGAACTGTTCGAGTTAGCGCGAGTACGAGAGGTTCCGGAACTGTTCACCATCCCGTTCTCGTACACCCGGACGATGACGCAGGCCGAACTCGACTGGCTGCGCACGCTCGCCGACCGCGTCCGCAGCGGTGGCATGCCGTGGGTGACGGACGACCTCCTCGAGTCCGCGAGGCTCGCAGACCAGAAGGACAACCGATGAAAACCGACTTCCGGCCGTGGCCGGCGCTGTGGGCCCTCTGCCTCGGCTTCTTCATGATCCTCGTCGACAGCACCATCGTCGCCGTCGCCAATCCGGTCATTGCCGCGGAACTGGACGCCGACGTCAATGCGGTCGTCTGGGTGACGAGCGCATACCTGCTCGCGTACGCGGTGCCGCTGCTGGTGACCGGACGCCTCGGCGACCGGTTCGGGCCCAAGAACCTGTACCTGACCGGCCTGGTCGTCTTCACCCTCGCGTCCCTGTGGTGCGGCCTGTCCGGCGGTGTCGAGATGCTCATCGTCGCTCGCGTCTTCCAGGGACTCGGCGCGGCGATGATGACTCCGCAGACGATGGCGGTCATCACGCGAATCTTCCCGCCCGACAAGCGCGGTACCGCGATGGGGCTGTGGGGCTCGGTTGCCGGCGTCGCGACCCTCGTCGGTCCGATCCTCGGTGGTGTGCTCGTCGACAACCTCGGCTGGCAGTGGATCTTCATTGTCAACGTTCCGGTCGGCATCGTCGGATTCGTCCTGGCGTGGCGCCTGGTGCCGGCGTTGCCGACGAACAACCACAAGTTCGACCTGATCGGCGTCGCGCTCAGCGCGATCGGCCTGTTCTGCATCGTGTTCGGTCTGCAGGAAGGTAACTCGTACGACTGGGACGCTCGCACGTGGGGCCTGATCGGGGCCGGCGTCGTGGTGATGATCGCGTTCGTGTGGTGGCAGAAGATCAATCGCGACGAACCGCTGGTCCCGTTGGGGCTGTTCAAGGATCGCAACTTCTCGGTCGCGAACCTCGGCATCGCGACGATGGGCTTCTCGATCACCTCCGTCATGCTCCCGTTCATGTTCTACGCACAGAGCGTGACCGGCCTGTCGCCGACGCGGTCGGCCCTGCTCATGGCGCCGATGGCGATCGTGACCGGCATCCTCGCGCCGTTCGTCGGACGTCTCGTCGACAAGGCGCACCCCCGCTACATCGCGGGTCCGGGATTCCTGCTGTTCGGGCTGTCCGCCTTCTGGCTGGCCCTCGAGCTGAAGCCGAGCACGCCGGTCTGGCAGATCCTGGTCCCGATGGCCGTCATCGGCGCGTCCAATGCATTCATCTGGGCGCCGCTGTCAGCGACCGCGACGCGGAACCTGCCCGTCGAGCACGTCGGTGCCGGCTCGGGCGTCTACAACACCACCCGTCAGGTCGGTGCCGTCCTCGGTAGTGCCGCGATGGGTGCGCTGATGACGTCACGGATCACCGCCGAACTGTCGACGATCGGGATCGCGGGTGGCGCCCCGACCGGTGAGGGCTTCCACGGCGGCCAGTTGCCGGCGATCGTGCAGGAGCCGTTCGCGAACGCCATGTCGCAGTCGGCGATGCTGCCTGCGGCGGTCCTGATGCTCGGCTTCGCGGTCGTCCTCTTCTTCGTCAATCCCCGTAAGGGGCAGGCGGTCCGGGAGGTTCCCGCAGCGGCAGGCGACGAGACCGTGCCCGCCCACAACTGACGCCGAAAGACGACTCCGGCCGCCGACCGTACATGTGGTCGGCGGCCGGAGTCGTCGGTTGGAGGCTAGAGGCCCATCGACCGGGCGATCGTCGGCCAGGAGTTGTGCAGGTCGTCCTGCCAGTAGCCCCAGGAATGCGTGCCGGTGGGCTTGAAGTCGAACGTGGCCGGGATCTTCAGATCGGCGAGACGGTTCGCCAGGTTGTGCGTGCAGTAGTTGGTGGCCGCCTCGATCACACCGCCGACGACGGCCTGGTTGGCCAGCGCGAACGGTCGCCCGTCGATGCCCGGGCCGTCCAGGGTCTCGTGCGGGCCGGGCAGACCCGAGCCGGTGGTGATGTAGAGCTCGGTGCCGCGCAACTTCTCGGCGTTGACGACCGGATCGTTCTGCACCCAGCCGGGTCCGTCGAGGGGTCCCCACATGTTGGTGACGTCGACGCCGCCCCGGAGGCCTGTCACCACCTGGATCGCGTTCTGGCCGGCCCACGTGCTCGTCTCGGCGCAGCCGCTGAACGAGCCGACGCTCTTGTAGAAGCCGGGCTTGGCGATCGCGAAGTTGAGCACGGACGTTCCGGTCATGGAGATCGCCGCGACGGACTGGACCTTGTTGGTGCCGAATTCGGCGTCGATGACCGGCGGGAGTTCCTCGAGCATGAACGTCTGCCATTTCTGGCGGCCGAGCTTGGGGTCGTCCTTCTGCCAGTCGGTGTAGTAGCTGAAGGCACCCTCGAGCGGGGTGACGACGTTGACGTTCTTGTCCTCGAAGAAGTCCATGATGTCGGTCTGGCGCTGCCACGTGGCGCGGTCCTCGCCGCCGCCGGCGCCGTTGAGCAGGTACAGCGTGGGACGCGGCTGGCTGCGATCGGCCGGCAAGATGACCTCGAGAGGAATCTCGCGGTCCATCGACGGCGAGTACACCGAGATGGTGACCTTGCGATCCGAGTTCGTCGTCGTCTTCACCAGGTAGGCACCGGAGGCGTTCACCGCGGCGGTGGTGCCACTGTCTGCGGACGCCATGGCCGGCACCGCGAGCAGCGACGCGGCCGACACGACCACTGCGGCCGCGAGCACGCCGGCGCGCCCGGCCTTGGAGTTCCTCATGTGAATGTCCTCCCATTGAAGCCCTTGAAGGCGGTACGTGCCGTGGCACCGAAGGTGCGCCCGGTCGATCGTCGACGGCGCCGCGCTTCCCCCTGGGCGCGGCGTTCGCGCCGCACGATACCGACCGGGGGGCGGCGAGTGTCACGATCGGCGCGGGTGGCCCGAGATTCACCCGCAGATTCACACCGGGCGACGAGGCTCAACCCGGTGGGGACTAGCCGGGGAGCGGAGCCGTGGCTGCCGGCGCCGGCCGTAGTTGCCGGAGCCGGCTCATCACCCGGTCGATGTCCGCTGCGGGGCAGTCGATTCCGGAGGAGTCGAAGAAGCCCTCGTCGGCGAGGAAGACGACGCGGACGTCGTGGTCGTACAGGACGTCGACGAGGTTGACGAACCGTTGACTCGCGTCCCGGCCCGCCTCGTGGAGGGCGGGCACCTCGCTGACGACCCAGTTGCGGTGTGTCCGGGTGAGGGCGAGGTAGTCGGCGGGAGCGGTGGAGCCGCCGCACAGATCCGAGAACGTGAACCACAGGCAGTCGTCGTCGGCGCGCAGGGCCGCGATCGGATGCCCCACGGGGCGGAGCCGCCGACTCTCGTCGGGGCGGGGCCGCGTCAGGCCGAGCCGCGTCAGCTGCCCCGGGTTGCCGGGCTCGGCCCAGATTCCCGAGGCGAAACCCGTGTCGTGGTGGCCGGCGAGGGTCCGGTAGTCCCGGGGCCCGTCCACCGTCACGACGGTCATCGTCCGTTCGATGAGCGCGATCGTGGGCAGGAACACCTCGTGGAACAGCGGATTGGGCAGCAGGGCGGCTGGGGGATGGTTCGACGTCACGACCAGCGTGATGCCGCGGTCGAGCAGTGCCGGCAGCAGGCGCTCGAGAAACTTGGCGTCGCCGATGTCGTGGACGTGGAACTCGTCGAAGCACAGCAGCCGAACGTCGCCGAGCAGTGCGCCGAGGCTCTCGTGGAGGTCGTAGCGATGCCGGGTGATCGCCGCATGGAGGTCGAGGAAGAACTCGTGGAAGTGGACTCGCAGTTTGCGGTCGGTCGGCACCGCGGCGAAGTACGTGTCCATCAGCCAGGTCTTGCCGCGGCCGACCGGCCCCCACAGGTAGACCCAGTGCCCGTCGGCGTTTTCGAGTTCGGTTGCCGCCCGTCGTTGGGTCGCGTCCAGAGCGAAACCGCTTGCGCGCGCGGCGTCGTCGAACGTGCCGCGCGGAACTCGAAGGGCGGGTGGTGGGGGGCGCCGGAAGAGTTTCACGGTGCGAAACTCTATCATCGTAGAGTCTGACAGGATGGAGACATGAGTCACCGTCCGTCGCGTCGCGAGTCGATCTGTGAGGCCGCCCTCGACCTCGCGGCCGAGGGCGGCAACCATGCCGTCACCCATCAGGCGATCGACAAACGGCTGGGGCTGGCGAAGGGGTCCACCTCGTACTACTTCCGCACGCGGGACGCGCTCGTGACCGCGGCGGTGCGACGTCTCGCCGAGCGCTCGCGGGCCGCCTTCCTGGACGCGTATGCGCCCGACGAGAACCCGTCTGCCGAGGGCGCCGCCGAACTGATCGCGGGGCAGATCGATCGCCTGCTCACCGACCGGCGCCGTGACGTCCTCGCGCGGTACGCCCTCGTCTCGGACGCCGCGGAGGACGGGGAACTGCGCACCGCGATCGGCTCGTGTCTGTTCTCGGTGGACAACGCCACGGGGCTGATGGGTGCACTCGGCGCATCCGATCCGCGACTCGCGGCCCACGACCTGATCAGTTTGCTCGAGGGGCTGCTGTTCGACCTGACCTACGGGTCGCGGTCGGCCGCCGTCGGTGTCGCCGATCATCCAGACATGAGGCTGAGGACGACGATTCGGCTGTGGTTGGGCGCGCTGGCCGGGGCGTGACGGCACTCGGCGGCAGGTGTCGGAGGGGTTCGGTACGGTCCCTCGCATGGCAACTCCCGGCGGTCCCGAGTACCACCAGCACCGGTCGGCGTTGGACGCCCACGGTATCGCAGCGGGAGCGCCACGTCATGACCGTTGATGCACGAATGCCGGTCGGGCACGACATCGCGGTGCGTGAGCTGCTCGCTGCTTGGCGTGTGATCCGCAAACGCGTCCCCTACGAATGGGACGACGCGACCGGGATGACACGATTCGTGCCGTCGCGTGATGCCGACCTTGCACCGTTGGTCGGCACGCTCCGCGAGGCGGGCCTCGACCCCGACGCGACGGATGAGGTCGGCCACGGTTCGTGTTGGGATCGACTGCGCACGAGCGCCGTTCAGTGGGACGTGCCCGCGGCCGCGGAGGTCTTCACCGCCTCGCTGTGGTCCGCGCCCGGAGGCTGGCGCAGCGTACTCCCGGCGGTTCTGCTCGCGACCTCGGCGCCGGAGCACGAGCTGAGGCCGTGGAGCGGGCAATCTGCGGACGTGTGTGAGGTGTGCGGCTGGAAGGCGGGGCGCCGACAGGTCGTCGACGAGTGGGCGTCGCGGATGGCGGGAACGACGCCGCTGGACGGAGATCCCGCAGGTTGCGGGCTGGCGCTGTCGTGGACGGCGGGGGAGCGGCCTGTCGCCACCGACTACGATCGCTGGGTTCTCGGCGCGGTGCGAGGAGTGATCAAGGCTCTGCCTCCGCAGACCCGATACGCGAAGGCGGCCGACGCGCTCAGGGCAGCCAAGGTCCTACCGATGGACCGTTATGAGGCGGTCGGGTTCCTCGAGACACTCGCACTGGTCGGCGTGCTGGCGCCGAAGGAGCGCCCGGGACTCGCCGAGAGGTTCACGACATACCGCGAGCGGGATCAACGCCCGCGTGTGCGCGTCGAACCGCAGGCCCCGCTGGCATGGTGGGATACGAGTGTCGGGGATCGTGGCTGGCGCGACGACGTGTTCGACCGCCTGTTCGGTTTCCTCGGTGTTCCGGTGGTCGATCTCGAAGCGCCGCAACCGGCTCCGGTTCCGCCGCCGAAGGAGACCACGCTCGGCGGGCTGGCGGCGCGAGTACGCGCATTGACACCGCGTCCGCAGAAGGTGGCGGCATCGATCGGTGCCGGACCGGCAGCGGCGGGTGACGTGTGGGCGGTGCGAGTGCGACCCGACGCGTGGGTCACGGTCTATGTGCACGAGATCATGCTCACGCGAGATCGTCCCTATGCGAAGACGGAATACCTCTCGGGAGTCTTCCCACGGATGCCGAGCGCCGATCAACTCGTGTTGGTCGGGCAGCCGCGTGCGTCCGGTCGCAATGTCAACTACGTCCACTCCCTCGAGAAGACGCCGTGGGTCCGTCGCGTCGCACAGGGAATGCCGGCGCCGCACGCCGACGAACCTCTCCCCGAGCGAGGCGGCTGGCAGGCGGCCAAGCAGCTCCCGCACCTCGCAGGATGGAACTTCGCCGAGCTCTGAGCCCCCGGGCCACGCGGACAGATCCCTGGTTCCCCGGCGGGCCTGTCCCGAAACGACTCCGAGCCCTGGAGCGGCGCGCATCGCGGCGGCTCCAGGGCTCGGTCGTACGGTCGAGCGGGGTACTTCTACCCGGCGACTGCGGCGGCGTCGTCGGCCGGGGCGCTGGTGCGGATGAGGTGGTCGAACGCCGACAGCGCTGCCGTCGCGCCCGCGCCGGCCGCGATGACGATCTGCTTGAACGGCACCGTGGTGCAGTCGCCGGCGGCGAACACGCCAGGCACCGACGTCTGGCCGCGATCGTCGATGACGATCTCGCCGCGCGGCGACAGTTCGACGCTGCCCTTCAGCCACTCGGTGTTGGGCAGCAGGCCGATCTGGACGAACACGCCCTCGAGCTCGAGGGTGTGCGACTCGTCGGTCGTCCGATCCTGGTAGGTCAGGCCGGTGACCTTGTTGCCGTCCCCGAGCACCTCGGTGGTGAGCGTGCTGAGCAGGATGTCCACGTTGGGCAGGCTGCGCAGCTTGCGCTGCAGCACCTCGTCGGCGCGCAGCACCGAGTCGAACTCGATGAGGGTGACGTGCTCGACGATGCCCGCGAGGTCGATCGCGGCCTCGACGCCGGAGTTGCCGCCGCCGATCACGGCGACCCGCTTGCCCTTGAAGAGGGGTCCGTCGCAGTGCGGGCAGTAGGTGACGCCCTTGTTGCGGTACTCGGTCTCGCCGGGCACGTTCATCGAGCGCCACCGTGCGCCGGTGGACAGGATCACGGTGCGGGCGAGCAGCGAGGCGCCGCTCTCCAGTTCGACCTCGACGAGGCCGGTGTCGGTGACCGACGGCACGAGCTTCGCGGCGCGCTGGGTGTTCATGATGTCGACGTCGTACTGACGGACGTGGTTCTCGAGCGCCGCACCGAACTTCGGGCCCTCGGTGTAGGGCACGGAGATGTAGTTCTCGATCGCCATCGTGTCGAGGACCTGACCGCCGAAGCGCTCGGCGGCGATGCCGGTACGAATTCCCTTGCGGGCGGCGTAGATCGCGGCCGCGGCACCCGCCGGACCGCCGCCGACGACGAGCACGTCGAACGGATCCTTCTCGGCGATCGCGGCGGCGGCACGGTCCGCGGCGCCGTCGTCGAGCTTGTTGACGATCTCGGCGAGGCTCATCCGGCCGGAGCCGAACAGCTCCCCGTTGAGGTAGACCGTCGGCACGGCCATGATCTGGCGGCCGTCGACCTCGTCCTGGTACAGGGCGCCGTCGATGGCGACGTGGCTGACACCCGGGTTGAGCACGGCCATCAGGTTCAGGGCCTGCACGACGTCGGGGCAGTTCTGGCAGGACAGCGAGAAGTAGGTCTCGAAGTGGAACGTGCCTTCGAGGCCGCGGACCTGCTCGAGCAGTTCGGGCGCTTCCTTCGACGGGTAGCCGCCGACCTGGAGCAGCGCCAGGGCGAGCGAGGTGAACTCGTGGCCGAGCGGGATGCCGGCGAAGCGGACCTCGATGTCGGTGCCGCTGCGGCGGATGGCGAAGGACGGGCGGCGCGCGTCGTCGTCGCGGCGCTCGTAGGTGATCTTGTCCGACATCGCGGCGATCTCGGTGAGCAGTTCGGCGAGCTCGGCCGACTTGGCTCCGTCATCGAGGGAGGACACGAGCTCGATCGGCAGGGTCAGCCGCTCGAGGAGGGACTTCAGTTGGCCGGCAAGCGAGGCTTCGAGCATGTGGATCAACTCCATCGACGGGAAGGACTGTGATCGGGACCGGGCCTTGTCTCGAGGCCCGAAGAAGTTCGTTGGTGGCGGTACGGATCGCCACCGGGGCGCCTGGGCCCGGGGCGGGCACGGGCCCAGGAAGCCTGGGCCCGTGCCGCGAGGGGGTACGTCAGATCTTGCCCACGAGATCCAGCGACGGAGCGAGGGTCTCCTCGCCCTCTTCCCACTTGGCCGGGCAGACCTCGCCCGGGTGCGACCGGACGTACTGAGCGGCCTTGACCTTGCGAACCAGCTCGGCAGCGTTGCGGCCGATGCCCTCCGCGGTGACCTCCATGAACTGGATGACGCCGTCGGGATCGACGAGGAACGTGCCGCGGTCGGCCAGGCCCTGGTTCTCGCGGAGCACCTCGAAGTTGGTGCTGATCTCGAGGGTCGGGTCGCCGATCATGGCGTACTGGATCTTGCCGATCGTGGCCGACGAGTCGTGCCATGCCTTGTGCGTGAAGTGGGTGTCGGTGGACACCGAGAAGACCTCGACGCCGAGACGCTGCAGCTCTTCGTAGTGATCGGCGAGATCACCGAGCTCCGTCGGGCAGACGAAGGTGAAGTCGGCCGGGTAGAAGAAGAAGATCGCCCACTTGCCCTGGATGTCCGCGTCGGACACGTCGACGAACGCGCCGTTCTTGTATGCGGTCGCGGAGAAGGGCTTGATCTGCTTGTTGATCAGGGCCATTTGAACCTCTGTTCGGTCGAAGGTGGATACCAGACATTCGAGAGGTTAACCAACAAACCGAGGATAGGTCCAATCTATGAGAGCTATCTCATAAATACCTAACTCCTATTAATGGGTTGTCGGGATTGTCCGAGTGCGCGACGAGGGTCGAAGCATGCGGAGGGTGCATCTGCCGGCGGTGCGATCCGGCCGTCCGGGACGCGGCACGAACCGGTTGCTCCCCGCATGTTCGGCGAGTGCTGTGCGGCGTCGGATCCCGGCGCATCGGCCGACGGTCTAGAACCGTGTGGGATCGGGCATCGGGTAGTCCTGACCCTCGATGCGGAAGTCGGCGAAGTCGAAACCGGGAACGACGATGCAGCTGACCAGCGCGGCCTCGTCGCCGGTCGGTCGTGCCCGCTGCCAGTGGCGCGGCGGCACCACCAGCTGAGGGCTCTGGCCGGATGAAATGTCCGGTCCGAGAACGTGCGTCGCGACCGGTCCCGGCGCGTCGTCGTCTCCGCCGAGTTCCAGCACCAGCGAGCTGCCCCGGTGGTAGAGCCAGATCTCGGTGCCGCGCACGGTGTGCCACCGGGACTGTTGCCCGGGCTCGAGGAGGAAGAGGATGGCGGTCCCGGCCGACCGGGCCCCGCCGAACATGTTGGGCAGCGCGACTCCGGGCAACTCGATGTCGCTGCGCCACGTCTCGCAGTACCAGCCGCCTTCGGGATGCGGCAGAAGATCGAGGGTCCTGGCCCACTCGGGGAAACCGGTCACCAGACCATGATGACTGCAATGTTCGCGTATAGCGAGCGCATCGGCCGCAGGGGTGGTGAAATGGGCGACATGACCCACCCGCGTGGAGATTCGGCAGTCGGTTCGGATTCGACGGTCAGCGTCGAGTCGGTCGTCAGGGCGTTCGTGTACGGGTTCGCTCCCGTGTTCAACCTCTCGCAGGTGGAGCGGTTCGTGACGACGGGTGTCGGCGCGAATTCCGCGGCCCCCTTCAACTCCTTCAGTCACGCACCGGGATTGGCCGGTCCGGACGAGGAGTTCGTCTCGATCAACAACGACACCATCTACTCGATGGCGCAGCTCGACCTCAGTGTCGGGCCGCTGATCCTCGACGTGCCGGACACCGCGGACGCGTACTTCGTCCTCCAGTTCGTCGACGCCTGGACCAACAACTTCGCCTACATCGGCAAGCGTGCGACGGGCACGAAGGGCGGCCGGTACGTGCTGGTGCCGCCGGGCTGGCCTGGTGAACTTCCGGCCGATATCACGTCCGTGCACTGCTCGACGCGGATCGTGTCGATCGTCGGGCGGTGGGCGTGCGACGGCCCCGACGACGTTCTCCGAGTTCGCAAGCTGCAGGACCAGATCACGTTGACGCCCCTCGTCGCGAACGATCCGGAAGGTCTGCCGGAGCCGGACCCCGCGGTGCCGGAGGAGCTGATGTTCTGGGAGCGGCTGCGGCTGTACCTGCAGGCGTTCCCGCCGGCGCCGCGCGACGTCGCGCTGCAGCAGGCGTTCGCCCCGCTGGGGCTGCTCGAGACCGGTCCGTCGCCGTACGCCCACGCCGATCCCGCCCTGGCCGCGGTTCTCGTGGAGGGTGCCGCGCAGGGGCGGGCCAGGATCGAGGAGGCGTTGAAGTCGGGTGACGGCGCCGGTGTCGTGAACGGATGGCATCGCGCGTTTCACCTGTTCGACTACAACGACGACTACTTCGAGATCGGGACGATCGACAGTCCCGAGTGGCGAATCACGGACCGGGCCAGGGCAATCGGGTTACGCGCGGCCGCGGCGATGGGCGGACTGTGGGGCAACCACGGCTACGAGGCCGCCTACAGTCAGGTCTACACGGACGCGGCGGGCGACCAGTTGACCGGGGAGCACACCTACACCATCACTTTGGCGCCGACGCCGCCGGTGGACGCCTTCTGGTCGATCACCATGTACAGCATGCCGCACTTCTACCTGGTGTCGAATCCGATCGAGCGGTACTCGATCGGGGACCGCACACCGGGCCTCGTCTACGGCGACGACGGCTCGCTCACGCTGACCCTCAGCGCGACCGAGCCGACCGATCCGACGGCACGCGCCAACTGGTTGCCGACTCCGACCGGACCGTTCCGGCCGTTGCTGCGCATGTACATTCCGCACGAGACGGTGCTCGACGGTAGCTACGAAATGCCACCCGTCGTCCGGATCGATCCGCGTTCCTGACCGTCCGCCACACCCGCGGCGAATAATCGCTGTCGCTCGGATCACGGTCGTGCGAGACTGACCAGCCGATCCACCAGACACGAGCGAGGACGGGGAAGGACGGCGCCGCATGACCGCATCGAATCCCTGTGGTGCGCAGTCGATGCAGTCGTACCGCTGCATGCGCTGACGTACGCCTGTCCGCGTCGTCCCCGCCCGTTCACCTCTCCCGCACCACCGTCCCCTCGAATCGAGGCTTCGTTGTCATGCCCAGTCGCGCCCGTACCGCGATCACGTCCCGCACCTGGATGAACAGCCGGGTGCGCGTGCTGAACTCGACGTTCGACGACTTCGACGTCGTCCCCGCCGCCCGAGCGGTGGTCCTCGTCGCCGAGAACATCGCGGTCACCGTCGTCGAACGCGCACCGCTCTTCGTCGTCCGGTCCCAACGCCTCTCGATACCGCTACCGGAGATCGTCCGACTGGTCGAGTACGTGCACGTCCCGCCTCGGCCGGTGGTCGACGACGACACCCGCGCGTGCTTCGCGACGGTGCTGCAGCGGGACCGTCACCGGTGTGCCTACTGCGGCACGCTCGGCGCCCGGACCGTCGATCACGTCCAGCCCCGAAGTCGTGGCGGCGCAGACAGTTACGGCAATCTCGTAGCGGCGTGTGCCGCCTGCAACCAGCGCAAGGCCGACCGGACCCCGGAGGAGGCCGGGATGCCGCTGCTGTGGGTGCCGCGCGCACCCCGTGACGACGTCAAACGGCAACGCCGAATCTGGCGCGACCTCGCCGCGCTGCCCGACCGACCCGTCTTCGAAGGGAGGAGATCTCCGTGACCGCACTGCCGACCCTGGCCAGCTTCCTCACCGCCGGCGATCGGCCGCGATGGGAGGATGCGGCGTGCCGGGGCGACGCCCATCCGGATCGCTGGTTCCCGGATCCGAGCGAGTCGTACGACTACGCGGCGGCGGTGTGCGCACGGTGCCCCATCGTGACCGGGTGTGCCGCGTACGCGGCCGGAACCCGGCAGTCAGGGGTCTGGGGTGGTCGTGAGTACCGGGGTGGCTCTGTGGTCCGGTGATCGGCCGGCCGGCTCACCGCGCGAGGAATCGGGTCAGCTCCCGGGCCGCGGCGCGGCCGGCGCGGTTGGCGCCGATCGTCGACGCCGACGGCCCGTAGCCCACCAGATGGACGCGCGGGTCGGCGGCCACCTGCGTCGCGAGGCGGCCGGTCATGGTGATGCCGCCGCCCGGCCCGCGCAGACCCAGCGGTGCAAGGTGGTCGAGCGACGAGCGAAATCCCGTGCACCACAGGATGACATCGGCGCGCTGCTCGGATCCGTCGGCCCACCGCACGCCGGTCTCGGTGATCTCGGAGAACATCGGCAGCCGGTGCAGCACGCCGCGTTCGCGGGCTGCCCGGATCGCCGGCGTGACCGGCAACCCGGTCACCGACACCACCGAACCCGGCGGGAGCCCGCGCCGCACCCGATCTTCGACGAGCGCGACTGCGGCACGGCCGATCTCGGGTGTGAACGGCTCCTCGCGGAACTGCGGTTCGCGGCGGGTCACCCACGTCGTGGTCGTGACGCACGAGATCTCGTCGAGCAGCTGGACCGCGGAGATTCCGCCGCCGACGACGATCACGTGCTCGCCCTCGAACTCGCGGGCCGAGCGGTAGTCGCGTGTGTGCAGTTGCCGGCCCCCGAACCGTTCGGCGCCGGGCACCGACGGGACGAAAGGGCGTTCCCAGGTTCCGGTGGCGTTGACCAGCCCGAGGGTCAGGTACGTCCCCTCCGGGGTCTCGACGGCGAGGCGGTCGCCGCGATCGCACACGACGGTCGCGTGCACCGGCCGGTGCACCGGCAGTTCGAACCGCTTTTCGTAGAGCTCGTAGTAGTGGGGGACGGCGTCGGCGGCCCGTACGGTCTCGGTGTCGGGGCCGAGCGCCTCGGCGAACGCCATTCCGGGCAGGTCGTGCACCCCGTTGACGGTCCGCAACGTCAACGACGGCCACCGGAACTGCCACGCCCCGCCGGGGCCGGGTGCGTGATCGAGCACCACGAACTCGCGTTCCGGGACGAGACCTGATCTGCGCAGGTGATAGGCGGTCGACAGCCCGGCCTGTCCGGCCCCGATCACGACCACCTCGAGCTCGGTGTCCATCCCACTCCGTTCTGTCATAGCCTGAATTCGGCGCAACGCTCGCGACGGCTCCGTTGTTCCACGGTGCTCGGCGTGACTGTGGATGCTGCGTTACAGGTACTGTTCGGATCGCACCCGCCGGGGACGTCCACAGGGGACGGCCTCGCACCGAGAAAGCGAGTGGAAGCCAGATGATCGGGACCAGCCGTGACGGCCACGTGGTCACCCTCGAATTGCAGCGGCCGGAGCGACGCAACGCCCTCAACACCGAGTTGTGCATCGCCCTGCGGGAGGCCCTCGAGAAGGCCGTCGCGGAGGAGGCCCGGGTCATCGTGCTGACGGGGCAGGGCACCGCGTTCTGCGCCGGAGCCGACCTGTCGGGCGACGTCTACGCCGAGGGATTCACCGACCACCTGCTCGAGATGCTGCACACGATCGACTCGATCCCGGTGCCGGTGATCGCCGCGATCAACGGCCCCGCGGTCGGTGCGGGCACCCAACTCGCGCTCGCGTCGGACCTGCGGGTGGTCGCGCCCGAGGCGCGGTTCGGCATCCCCGCCGCCAAACTGGGCATCAGTGTGGACAAGTGGACCGTGCGCCGACTGGTGTCCCTCGTCGGCGGTGGTCCGGCCCGGACGATGCTGCTCGGCGCCGAGATGCTCTCGGCGGATGAGGCTTTCGCCCGCGGCCTGGCCAACAAGATCGGCGACCTCGTCGCCGCACAGGAGTGGGCGCGGACCATCGCGGAACTCGCACCGCTGTCCCTGCGGCACCTCAAGCTGGTCTTCAACGACGACGGCACACGCGAAGCGCAGACCGAGGAACAGCTCGCCGCCCTGTACGCGGCGTGGGGCAGTGAGGACGCGCAGGAGGCGCGGGCCGCGCGACTCGAGAAGCGTGCACCGGACTTCCGGGGCAGGTAGGGAAGCGGGACGACGATGATCGGCAGGGGAGTGCTCGTCGCGGCTGCGGCGGCAGGTGCAGGGTGGGTCGCTCGCGCGGCATGGGGGACCGTTCCGGCGCTCGGTGCGGCCCGGTCCGCGATCGAACCGTACGCGGTATCGTCACCGCGGTACCGCGACAACCGATTCCACAATTCCGACCCGAGTTCGTCGCTGCCGTCCGGTTCGCAGTCCGGGCTCGCGAAGGCCTTCCTTACCCGCGGCGCCGTGGGCCGGCCACGGCGCGCGATTCCCTTGGCGACGCCGCTGGCGCCGACCGCGGCGGGCGAGTTGGCCGTCACGTGGTTCGGTCACTCGAGCGTGCTGGTCGAGATCGACGGCCGACGCGTGTTGACGGATCCGGTGTGGAGCGAGCGGGTTTCGCCGTCCACGGTTGTGGGTCCGGCGCGCATGCACCCGGTACCGATGGCGCTGGGGGACCTGCCCGCCGTCGACGCCGTCGTCGTCTCACACGACCACTACGACCACCTCGACCAGGCCACGATCACCACCCTCGCGCGGACCCAGGACACCGTCTTCGTGGTGCCCATCGGGGTGGGCGCGCACCTGCGACGGTGGAACGTCCCGGGCGCCCGGATCGTCGAACTCGACTGGGACGAGAGCACCGAAGTCGCGGGGCTGACCTTGACGTGCACGGAGGCCCGGCACTTCTCGGGACGCGGACTGGCCCGCGACACGACGCTGTGGGCGTCGTGGGTGATCGCCGGAGCGCGACGGAAGGTGTTCTTCGGTGGCGACTCCGGGTACACGCCGCGGTTCGCTGACCTCGGTCGCCGGTACGGGCCGTTCGACGTCACCCTGCTCCCGGTCGGCGCCTACGACGAGCGCTGGCCCGACATCCACATGAACCCGGAGGAGGCGGTGCGCACCCACCTGGACGTGGGCGGCGCGCTGCTGATCCCGATCCACTGGGCCACGTTCAACCTCGCGTTCCACCCGTGGGGCGAGCCGATCTCGAGACTGTCCGACGCGGCCGCCGGCGCGGGGGTGACGATGTCGGTGCCGATGGTCGGCCAGCGGGTCGACGCGCTCCGTCCGCCCGAGCAGAAGACCTGGTGGGACGACCTGGGTTGAGCTGTCGCGCGGCCGGATTCACCTGCGCCGCAGCGATGCGACCAGAGCCCGGACGCCGCGCACGCCGTGACCGTTGCAGATGTCCACGAACGACTGCACCGTGTCGGACGTGACAGCGCCCCGGGTGAGCATCGGCATCATCCGCGGCGGCAGTTCCTGCATCGATCGCTCGAACAGCAGCGTCAGCGGATCGTCCTCGTCGAGCGTCGGCGCCATCGCCGCGACCTTGCGTCGCATGAACCTGGTCAGCAGCGTCGCGGCGGGGTGCCGGATGTCGGCGATGGGGGTGTCGACGGTGTAGTGGCCGGGTGCATCGACGACGTTGTCGGGCAGCGGGCGTCCGTACAGCGCCGCGAACGCGTCCCGCTCGAACACCGGGGAGCCGTGGTACGCGGCGGGACCGGGGTCGAACCCGCTCCGGTCGGACTCGAGCAGCACGGTGGCGGACAAGCGAATGTCGCGCGAGGACGCGCCGACCCGGATCTCGAAGTCGCCCGACTCGATCGACCAGTCGTCGATCGTGGTGTCCCAGAACGCGAATGCGCGGCGGTCCACCTGAACCGTGACGCGGCGTGACTCGCCCGCCATCAGGAAGACCTTCGTGAAGCCCGCGAGTTCCTGCTCGGGACGGAACACGGTGGACTCGACGTCGCGCACATACACCTGCACGACCTCGCTGCCCGGGCGGTCGCCGGTGTTGGTCACGCGCACCGACACGTCGAACCGCTGCTCGGCGGCGTCGTCGTTCTCGACTTCGGCGATCTCGAGTTCGGACCAGGCGAAGGTCGTGTAGCTCATGCCGTGGCCGAACGGGTAGCGGACGTCCAGCCCGGCCGTGTCGTAGTACCGGTACCCGACATAGACGCTCTCGCGGTACTCGACCACCGCCGGGCCGGCCGGCCACACGTGCACCGGGTTGTCGGCGGTCCGCAGCGGGAACGTCTCCGCGAGTCGGCCGCCCGGTTCCGCGTCGCCGGTGAGGACGCGGGAGATCGCGCTGCCCGCGGCCTGCCCGCCGAGGTAGCACTCGATGATCGCGGCGACGTCGTCGTGCCACGGCATCGTCACCGGCGCGCCGCCGGCGAGCACCACGACCACCTGCGGGCACACCTGCGCGACGGCGGCGATCAGGGCGTCGTGACCGTCCGGCAGGGCCAGATTCGCGCGATCGACCCCTTCGGTCTCGTAGCTGTCGGGCAGGCCCGCGAACACCACCGCGAGGTCCGCGTCTCGTGCGACGGCGCGGGCCTCGTCGAGCAGCGCGGCGTCGGTGCGGCCCGAGCCTCGGTGGTAGCCGGGCGCGAAGGTGAGACGGTCGAGGTCGACGCGCTCGGACAGGTCGGTCCACGCATCGTCGAGTCGGTGCGGATTGGTGCCGGAACTGCCGGCGCCCTGGTACCGCGGCTGCCTCGCGAACTCGCCGATCACCGCGATCCGCGCCGCCGGGTTCAGCGGCAGGACGGCGTCGTCGTTCTTCAGCAACACCGTGCCCGCCTCCGCGGCGCGGCGGGCGAGGGTGTGGTGGGCGGCCGCGTCGTATCCCGGCTCCGCGGCGCGTGCGGTCGCGGTCCGCTCGATCAGGCGGGTCACCGCGTCGGCGGCGCGCTCGACCGCGGCGGGCTCCAGCTCGCCGGACGCCACCGCCGCGAGCACCGCGTCGTCGTCGCGGCCGTCGTAGCCGGGCATCTCCAGATCCAGCCCGGCCGCCAGGCACGCCGACCGTTGTGTGACCGCGCCCCAGTCGGAGACCACGAGGCCGTCGAACCCCCACTCGTCACGCAGAATCCCGGTGAGCAGTTCGTGATTCTCGGCACAGTGGATGCCGTTCACGCGGTTGTACGCGGCCATCACCGTCGCCGGTCGCGCCTCGACCACGGCGTGCTCGAAGCTCGCGAGGTAGATCTCGCGGAGCGCGCGGGCGTCGACGCGCGCGTCGATGCTGTAGCGCCGGAACTCCTGGTTGTTGACCGCGAAGTGTTTGAGCGACGCGCCGACGCCGGTGGACTGCACGCCGCGGATCCACGCCGCCGCCATCCGGGACGAGAGGAACGGGTCCTCCGAGAAGTACTCGAAGTTGCGTCCGCACAGCGCGCTGCGTTTGATGTTCGCACCCGGGCCGAGCAGCACACTCACGCCCTCGGTGCGGGCCTCGGTCCCCAGCGCGACGCCCACCTCCTCGAGCAGTTCGACGTCCCACGTTGCGGCGAGCGCCGACGCGGTCGGGAAGCACGTCGCCGGTACCGACTCGGGGGAGTACCCGGACTCGGTCAGCTGTTTGCGGACCCCGTGCGGCCCGTCGGCGAGCATGACGGCGGGCAGACCGGTGCCCTGAGGGGCCTGCGTGTGCCAGAAGTCGGCGCCTGACGTGAGGGACACCCGGGCTCGCGTAGTCATGGCAACAGCATGCCTCCGTCGTCGGCGCCCCGTGGTCCATCCGACTCCACGACGGCGGGTTGGCATAGCCTTCGTGTCATGGCAACGGACGATCCACTGGGCCAAGACACGGCCGTCGGCGCTGTCGGCACCCTGGAGACCGATCCCCGGCACATCGAGAACGGCCTGACCGCCGACGAGGTGGCGCAGCGGGTCGCGAACGGGCAGACCAACGACGTCCCGGACCGAGCGAGTCGCTCGGTCAAGGACATCGTCCGGGCGAACGTGTTCACCCGGATCAACGCGATCCTCGGCGTGCTGCTGATCATCGTGCTGTCGACGGGGTCGATCATCGACGGGATGTTCGGTCTGTTGATCATCGCGAACAGCGGGATCGGCATCATCCAGGAGATCCGCGCCAAACGAACACTCGATCAGCTCGCAATCGTCAGTCAGGCCAAGCCGATGGTGCGGCGGGACGGCACCGCGGCGCCCGTGGCCCCGAAGGACGTGGTGCTCGACGACATCATCGAACTCGGTCCCGGCGACCAGATCGTCGTCGACGGCGTCGTCGTCGAGGCGTCGGCGCTCGAGGTGGACGAGTCGCTGCTCACCGGTGAGGCCGATGCGGTGCACAAGCCCGTCGGGGCGCAGGTGCTGTCGGGCAGCTACGTCGTCGCCGGCAGCGGCGCCTACCGGGCCACCAAGGTGGGACGCGAGGCGTACGCGGCGAAGCTCGCCGAGGAGGCCAGCAAGTTCACGCTGGTGCATTCCGAACTGCGCAGCGGCATCGACAAGATCCTCACGTTCATCACGTACCTGATGATCCCGGCCGGTCTGCTGATCATCTACAACCAGCTGTTCTCGAGCGGCCAGGCCCTCGGGCCCGCGCTCAACGGCATGGTCGCCGCCCTCGTCCCCATGGTTCCCGAGGGACTGGTGCTGATGACGTCGATCGCGTTCGCGGTCGGTGTCATCCGGCTCGGCCAGCGCAAGTGTCTGGTGCAGGAACTGCCCGCGATCGAGGGCCTGGCCCGCGTCGACGTCGTGTGCGCCGACAAGACCGGCACCCTCACCGAGAACGGCATGAAGCTCGCCGAACTGCGCACCGCCACGCCGGACGACGCCCAGGCCTCGCGTGCCCTCGCCGCGATGGCGGCCGACGACCCGCGCCCCAACGCGAGCATGCTCGCCATCCGGGAGGCCCTGTCCGACGACCCCGGCTGGGAGCCCACCGCCGTCGCGCCGTTCTCGTCGGCCAAGAAGTGGAGCGGCCAGTCGTACGGCAACAACGGCAATTGGCTGCTCGGCGCGCCCGACGTCCTGCTCGACCCGGACAGCGACATGGCGCGCGAGGCCGAGGAGATCGGCGCGCAGGGACTGCGCGTGCTGCTGCTCGGCAGCAGCGACCGTCCCGTCGACGCGGCCGACGCCCCCGGCGTCGTGACGCCGCGGGCCCTGGTGGTTCTCGACCAGAAGGTGCGCCCCGACGCCCGCGAGACCCTCGAGTACTTCGCGAGCCAGAAGGTTCAGGTCAAGGTCATCTCCGGCGACAACGCCGTCTCGGTGGGCGCGGTCGCGACGTCGCTGGGCCTGCCCGGCGGCGACAATGCGATCGATGCGCGGCAGCTGCCGGAGGACCGCGACGACCTCGCCGACACCCTCGACGACGCCACGACGTTCGGCCGCGTGCGGCCCGACCAGAAGCGCGCGATGGTCGGTGCGCTGCAGTCGCGCGGGCACACCGTCGCGATGACCGGCGACGGCGTCAACGACGTGCTCGCCCTCAAGGACGCCGACATCGGCGTCGCGATGGGCTCGGGCAGCCCGGCCACCCGCGCGGTGGCGCAGATCGTGCTGCTGGACAACAAGTTCGCCACCCTGCCCTACGTCGTCGGCGAGGGCCGGCGGGTGATCGGCAACATCGAGCGGGTCTCGAACCTGTTCCTCACGAAGACCGTGTACTCGGTGTTGCTGGCCTTTCTGATCGGCATCTCGGGCGTGGCGTCGCAGATCTTCCACTTCGATCCGCTGCCGTACCCGTTCCTGCCGCGGCACGTGACGATCGCGGCGTGGTTCACGATCGGCATCCCGTCGTTCATCCTGTCGCTCGCGCCGAACAACGAACGCGCCCGATCCGGGTTCGTCGGCCGGGTCATGCGGTTGGCGATCCCGTCGGGCGTCATCATCGGCGTCGCGACCTACGTGGCGTACCTGCTCGCGTACGCGGGACCCGACGCCACCGAACAACAGATCGAGCAGGCCAGCACCACGGCGCTGATCACGCTCATCATGATCGCGCTGTGGGTGCTGGCCGTGGTCGCCCGCCCGTACGTGTGGTGGAAGATCGTGCTCCTCGTCGGCTCGGTGCTCGGCTACGTGGTGCTGTTCGGATTCGATTTCACCCGTGAATTCTTCAAGCTCGATCCGTCCAACGTCGCCGCCACGACCGGAGCGTTCGCGATCGGGGCCGTCGGCATCGTCCTCGTCGAGATCGCGTGGTGGGTGACCGGTCGGATCCACGGTGAGCACCGGCGCCTGTTCGCGTCGAGCGACGATCTGCCGGGAGTGCACGGCGCGTGATCCGGCGGTTCCCGATCTCCCCGGGAACCGTCGTTGTTGCCGGCACGGAAACGTTGCGCAATCCCGACAAATTCAATGATCACTGTCTGTAGAGTGCAGACCCGCAGACATGACGGACCAATGGGTTTTCGGTCGGGACGAAGGGGAGAAGACCATTACAGTGCAACTGTTGTCGGATAAGCACGCCGAGGTGATTCGGGCGACGCTGCCCGTGGTGGGCGAGAACATCGGCGCCATCACCGGGCTGTTCTACACCAAGCTGTTCGACGCGGCGCCGGTGCTCGAACGCGACGTGTTCAACCGGAGCAACCAGGCTCGGGGCGAACAGCAGAAGGCACTGGCCGGTTCGATCGCCAACTTCGCGACGCTCCTGATCTCGGACACCGACGAGGATCCCCGCACGACCATCGGCCGGATCGCACACAAGCATGCATCGCTCGGTGTCAGCGAAGCCCAGTACGACGTGGTGCACAAGTTCCTGTTCGAGGCCATCGTCGAGGTTCTCGGCGAGGCGGTGACCCCCGAGGTCGCCGAGGCGTGGGACGCCGTCTACTGGCTCCTGGCGAACGCGCTGATCGACGCAGAGAAGCAGCTGTACAAGGCCGCCGACGTCGACCCCGACACGGTACTGCGAGAGGTTCAGGTCCTCGACGTCGTCCGGCGCACCGAGGACGTGATCTCGCTCGTCCTGGATGCCAGCGGGTTCCAGGAACCCGTTCCCGGCCAGTATCTGTCGATCGGGGTGAAGCTCCCCGACGGTGCGCGTCAGATCCGCCAGTACTCCATCGTCGATTTCGGCAACGGCCGGGTCGAGGTGGCGGTCAAGCGGGACAAGAGCGATCCGCTCGGCGAGGTGTCCAACTTCATCCACGACCACGTCGCGGCGGGATCCACGGTCGTCGCCTCGCCCCCGTTCGGTGACGTCGGCCTCCCCGAGGGGGAGGGCCGTGTCTTCCTCCTGTCCAAGGGCATCGGCAACGCTCCGTTCGTCGGGATTCTGAACGGCATGGTCGCCCGGGGGCGGACGAACCCGGTCGTGGTGATCCACGCGGACCTCGACAGCGCATCGCACGCGTTCGCCGACACCACCATGGACCTGGTCGACAAGCTCGGCGGCGAACAGGTCTTCTGCTACGCGGAACCTGCGGAGACCCCCGAGGAGACCTTCGCTCGAGCGATCGCGGAGCGGGCCTTCGCGGACACCGACAACGCTCTCGTCTGCGGCTCGGTGGACTTCGTGGCCGCCACCCACAAACTGCTCAACGTCGCGGGCGTCGACGATTCCCGGATCCACTACGAGGTCTTCGGGCCGGATTCCTGGCTTCGATCCTGACGATTCGATTCGTGTGAATACAGGGTGGGGCCATTCGGATATGGCCCCACCCCTGTTCTGTTTCAGCCGCTTTCGCAGTAGTGGAACCCCCTGTGACAAGTAATAGAGGACTAGAAGGATGACGCTGACCCGGCCGCGGGTGGGTGGACAGATCGATCATCGAGAATCCCTTCGCTACGAACCGTTCACGACAACCCGGGAGATCGCCTCTCTGCACGGGAACGCGGAATGGCAGGGAACGGCGATATCCGATCTCGATGCGTACCTGCAATCCCTGGAAATCCAGTACTACCTGAAAGGGGTTCTGGACGTATTCCAGGAGTCCGACGCCCTGTATCACCCCCACCACTCGTCGGCCGACATCTCCGGACCGGTGGCTCGAATGATCGACATCCTCCAGGACAAGTTCGGTCCCCGATTCCACGCCGACGTTTCCAACGCCTCCGTGGAGATCGCCTTTCATCAGGGGGTCAGCGAAGCTCTGGCCGCCGTTGTCGATTGGTCTCGAAAGGTTGTGACTGTCTGATGTCCGAAGCCGCCGTTGCGCCGAATTCGTCGCTCCTTTCGCCTGTGTCCCTGCCCATCATCGAGTCGACCCTCCCTGTGGTCGGCGAGAATCTGGGCGAGATCAGCCGCATCTTCTACGAGAACCTGTTCGACAATCTCCCCTCGCTGGAGAAGGACCTCTTCAACGAGACGAACCAGGAGAACGGGGAGCAGCAGAAGGCGTTGGCCGGCGCGATCGCGGCCTTCGCGACCCTGCTGATCACCGAGGACGCGCCCCCGGTCGATCACGTCATGTCGCGGATCGCGGCCAAGCACGCATCGCTGGGCATCACGCCGGTGCACTACGACCTGGTTCACCGGGCCCTGTTCAAGGCCATCGTCCAGGTTCTCGGGGAGGCCGTCACCGCCGAGGTCGCGGCCGCCTGGGACGAGGTCTACTGGCTCATGGCGAACTCGCTCATCAAGCAGGAAGCCGAGATGTACGAGCAGGCCGGTGTCTCCGCAGGCCAGATTTGGACTGCGCTCACGGTCGTCGGCCGCCGCGAGATCGCTCCGGGGGTGTGGACATTCACCCTTGCCGGAGACGACAACACCCCGATGAAGCACTTCGAGGCCGGCCAGTACATTTCCGTTGCGGTGATCTACGAGGACGGCAGTCGCCAGATCCGCCAGTACACCGTGATGGCGGGCGAGGAGCCCGAAACCTGGGAGTTCACCGTCAGCCCGGTGCCGGGCGGCCGCGTGTCGAACAAGCTGATCGCCGAGGTCGGGGTCGGGTACCCGCTCGTGGTGTCGATCCCATCGGGAACGCCGTATCCGATCCCGGGTGACGGTCCCGTCGTGCTGGGCTCGTCCGGTGTGGGTGCCGCGCTCACCGTCGCCGTCCTCCAGCAGATGGTCGAGAAGCTGGACACCCGGCCGGTGCACGTCTTCCACGTCGACAACGACGAGCCGTCCTTCGGCCACCGCGGCCAGATCCTGGAACTGCTTCACACATACGGGGGCAAGAGCTCGATCGACACCTTCTATGTCGGCGACATGGCGGAAGGGCTCAGTCGGCTGCGCAAACACGACTGGGACCGCAAGGCCGACGTGTACCTGTGCGGATCGCCCCAGTTCATGCGCCAGGTGCGCAAGATCGCGGTGGTGAAGGGCGTCCGGCCGGAACGCATCCACTACGAGGTGTTCGCCCCGGACTCCTGGCTGGGCTTCGACTGAGTCGGTCGTCCGGGACTCGGGGGGAGATGTCACGTGGTGCAGCAGGCTCGTGCGGTGGCGACCCGGCGGCAGATCGTGGTCTGTGCCGCACAGATCTTCGACCGATCGGGCTACTACGGTGGACGTGTCGACGAGATCGTCGACAGCGCTCGAATCACCAAGGGCGCGTTGTACTTCCACTTCGGATCCAAGGACGGGCTCGCGCAGTCGATCATTCGGGAACAGCGGGGCATCGCCGAGGCGTCGACCGAGGCGATCGCCGCGGCCGAGGTGTCGGCGCTCGAACAGGTGGTGATGCTCTGCCACGAGATGGCGCGGCAGATCGTCACCGACCCGATCGTGCGCGCCGGGATCCGCCTGACCGTCGAGCTGGGCTCGTCGGGCGGGGGCAGCGGCCCGTCGGATCCGTACAGCGCGTGGACGGACGGCTGCACCCGCTTCGTCGAGCGCGCGATCGAACAGGGGGACGTCGCCGACACCGTCTCGGCGCCGGTGCTCGCGCGGCACCTGGTCTGCGCTGTCGCCGGAGCCCAGTTGGTGTCGCGGATGCGGACCTTCTTCGAGGACCTCGATCGGCGCGTCGACGAGATGTGGGCGGTGCTGTTGCCGGGGATCGTCCCGGCCTCCCGGCACGACCGGATCCGGACGGTCACCTCCGCCAGGTGGTGTGCCGCAGGGAGGTGAATCCCGATATGTAGTGTGCACGTCACGTGCGTGATGCACATCGGGTACTGCGGGAGTGAGGCACTGTGGCGGATTCGGTCGAGGAACAGCAGGTCCTCTACGTGTACGACGGGCTGACGGACGAGGAGATCGCGCGTGAGGTCGACGTCTACGGCCCACTGACCGCGAGCGTGCGGGATCTGGTCGAGGTCGCGTTGGCGACCGAGGTCGACGACGACGACATCCGCCGGGCACGCGAGCACCTCGAGGCGGCGAAGGCGCTGTTGGGCAAGCAGACCCGGCCACACCCGTACGGTGTGCGGTGGAGCGAATCGGGCACGAAGCGGGCGTGGGGGAACGCGGTGGTGGGCCTGCGCAACGCGGTCGCACCGCCCGTGACGATCAACCGCGAACCGGACGGCCGGGTGTGGGCGGACTTCGAACTGGGCATGGCGTACGAGGGCCCGGCGGGTCTGACGCACGGCGGCATCTCGGCCCTCGTGCTCGACCAGGTGCTCGGCGAGGCGGCCGAACACGGCGGCTCGCCGGGAATGACCGCAACCCTCACCCTGCGCTACCGCCGCCCCACCCCGCTCGGCAAGCTCCACGCCGAGGCCCGGATCGACCGCGTCGAGGGCGTCAAGACGTTCGTCACCGGCCATCTCACCGGACCCGACGGCATCTGCGTCGAGGCGGAGGGGATCTTCATCATGCCGCGCTGGGCGCGGTCCGCAGACGGGTCGGGCGCACTCCCGATTCCGGGATCTGCCTGAACCGACCGCTGGGGGGTGCCGCAGTGGCAGCCACGGCAGCGGCGATGTGAGACTGGACGTCGGGCACGGCAGTCGTGCCCGACGTGGAGGAGGATGTCGCCATGGGCTTCATGGATTCGGTCAAGGGACTCGTGGACAAGGGTCAGGAACTCGCTGCAGAGCATTCCGACAAGGTCCAGGACGTGATCGACAAGGCCGCGGATCTCGCCGACGAGAAGACCGGCGGCAAGTACAGCGAGCACATCGACAAGGCCGCAGAGGCGGCCAAGAAGGTTGTGCCGCCGAAGGAGTGACCGTCGCGCGGTGACGGCGCGGCACACGAGTGACCAGGGGCCGTTCGGCGGCACAATCGTCGTGTGAACGGAACCCTGGTACTGCTCGTCGTCATCGTGTCGATCGCGGTGACCGGCCTGGCGAAGCGCCGGGACCTGCAGGTACCCCTCATCGGGGCGCAGGCCCAGGTCGAGGAGGTCGCGGCCGAACAATGCGTGCATCGGCGCCGCGGATGATCCGCTCGACGGCCCGGGACGGGCACAATCGAGCCGTGACCCGAATCAGGACGGCGCTCGTCGCGCTCACGTGCGCGGCGGTGGTCGCGGGCTGCGCGGCGACGGCCGGCGAGCCCGACGCCGAGACCACGACGAGCGCCACCACGGCGATCGCCCTCCCGGATCCGGCGGAGCGCGGCCTCGTGACCTCCGCGGAGCCGTTCACCGGTTCCGGGCTGTCCGGCCACCGAATCCTCTACCGGTCGACGTCGGGGATCGACGGGCGCGGCACCGAGGTGTCGGGCACGCTGTTCGTGCCGCCCGGGCAGCCGCCACCGGGTGGATGGCCGATCGTGACGGTGGGGCATCCGACGACGGGCCTGCTCGACGAGTGCGCGCCGTCCCGCGCCCCCGACCTGTTGGGGTCGGCGGGGCTGGTCCGGGACCTGTTGGCCCGCGGCACCGTCGTCGCCGTCACCGACTACGAGGGACTGGGCACCGACGGGCCGCACCCATATCTCGAGCCGATCACGGCTGCGCACAACCTGATCGACGCGGTCCGGGCCGCGCGGTTCCTCGTCCCGGACGCCTCGCAGCGTTGGGCGGCGATCGGGGTGTCGCAGGGTGGGCAGGCGTCGTGGGCGGCCGCCGAGCAGGCGACAACGTACGGCGACGGTCTCGAGTTCGTCGGCGCCGCCAGCCTGTCCCCGCCCGCGGATCTCAGCCCGATCGTTTCGGACGGAGCGCCGAATCTCGATGTGCCGCAACAGTTGTTCCTGCCGATGCTGCTCGACGGCCTGGCGGTGGCACATCCCGACCTCGACGCGAGCGCCTACATCCGCGGGCCGCTGACCGAGAACCGGGACGTGATGCGCTCGTGCACGGGACCGCTGGCGTCGCGGAAGCTGTCGGTGGCGCTCAGCGTCACCCCGGCCGACACGATGCCGCGCAGTACCGACGACGTGTCCCGGATGCGCGAGTGGCTCTCGCAGGACGCGCTGCCGCAGCGCCGCGCCGCGGGGCCGATACTGGTCGTGGTGGCCGGTCGCGACAACCTCATCCGCCCCGACTGGACCACCGCGGCGGTCGGCCGCGCGTGTGGGCTCGGCGACGCGGTCGAGTTCCGCTACCGCGCCGACGACGTGCACGCTGACTCGCGTGCGCTGCCGGGCGCGATCGACTGGGTGACCGGGCGGTTCACGGGCGCGCCGATCGTGAACACGTGCGCCGGTCAGGCGGCCCCGTGAGCGCGGTGCTGTGGACCGCGCTGGTGGTCGCCGTCGCGGTCGCGGTCACGGTCGTCGCGATGCGCACGCGTCGGGTGCTCACCACGCCGGCCGAGCGGGCCGTGCACGACACGTTGCACACCGCGTCACTCGCGGCCGGGCCGCTGCGCGGCGGGCTCGACGAGTCGTCCGCCAGGGAGGCCGCACCGCACCTGCGCCGCCTGACCGGTGCCGAATCCCTCGCGATCGCCGGCCCGGACGGCGTGCTGCTCGCCTGGAACGGTCCGCACGAGGCGTTGTCGGGCCAGTTCGCCGCGGCCGCGGTTCGGGCGATCGACGGCGGCCGCCGGGTGCTGGTGGGGCAGGGGGGTCTCGGAGCGCGCGACCACGACGTCCGCGCCATCGTCGCGCAGCCGTTGCTGATCGAGCACACCGGCGTCGTCGGGGTGCTCGGCGTGGTCACCACGTCGGAGCCGGGTCCGGCGATGCTGGGCGCGCTCACCGAGGTGGCGCGGTACGCGTGCAGCCAGATCGAACTCGCCGAACTCGACGCCTCCCGGGCCCGACTCGACCGCGCCGAGGTGCGCGCACTGCGCGCTCAGATCAGCCCGCACTTCATCTACAACGCACTCGGCACCATCGCGTCGTTCGTCCGGACCGACCCCGACCGCGCCCGGGAACTCGTGCTCGACTTCGCGGACTTCACGCGGTACTCGTTCCGGTCGGCGGGCGAGTACACGGTCCTGGCGGACGAACTGCGCAACATCGACCGGTATCTCACCCTGGAGCGGGCCCGGTTCGGCGACAACCTCGAGGTGCGGCTGCAGATCGCGCCCGAGGTGCTCAGCGTGGTGCTGCCCTTCCTGGCGTTGCAGCCGCTGGTGGAGAACGCGGTGCGGCACGGGCTGTCCGGGAGGACGGACGGTGGCACCATCACGATCGTCGCGTCCGATGCCGGCCCGGACTGCGTCATCAGCGTCGAGGACGACGGTGTGGGCATGGATCCGGACCTGCTGCGCTCCGGCGAGTTGGACGCCGTCACGTCGGGGAGCGGTGGGTCGAGCACGTCGGAGGCCGCGCACGTGGGCCTCGCGAACGTCGACGATCGGCTGCGGGCGGCGTTCGGCAACGACTACGGCCTGGTCGTCGAGACCGCGCCGGGTGCCGGCACGAAGGTGAGCATGCGGGTGCCGAAGTTCCGTCCCGGGATCCGGGCGTGAGCGCGACCCCTCGGCCCGCCGAGTCCGGACCGCGGCCGCGACATGGCACGATGGGTCCGTTGTGAAAGAGACCCCTGACCGGCCCGCAGATGGCCTCCTGACCGTGCTGGCAGTCGACGACGAACGTCCTGCCCTCGACGAGCTGGCCTTCCTGTTGCGTGCGCGCGACGACGTCGGCGAGACCCGCACCGCCGGCGATGCGACGACCGCGCTGCGCATCCTGCGCGACGGCGGCGTCGACGCGGTGTTCCTGGACATCAACATGCCCGGTCTCGACGGACTCGAGCTGGCCGGGATCCTGACGCAGTTCGCGAATCCGCCGTCGGTGGTGTTCGTGACCGCGCACGAGGACCGGGCGGTGGCGGCGTTCGACCTCGGGGCCGTCGACTACCTGCTCAAGCCGCTGCGGGAGGAGCGCCTCGCGGAGTCGGTGCGGCGCATCGTCGAGCGGCGGCGCCGCGCGCGCGACGAGAGCGACGACGAGGCGTCGGCCGACGAGGTGATTCCGGTCGAACTCGGCGGGGTCACCACGCTGGTGCCGCGGTCGACGGTGAAGTGGGTGGAGGCCGACGGCGACTACGCCCGCCTGCACACCGCCACCGGATCGCACCTGGTGCGCATCCCCATCTCGTCGCTCGAGAGCCGCTGGGCGGACGCCGGCTTCCTGCGTGTGCACCGCTCGTACCTGGTGTCGCTCGGCGAGGTGACCGGCATCCGCAGCGTCGGGTCCGGGCTGGTGGTGTGCCTGCGGCCGCAGGGGGACGTGCCGGCCGTGGAGCTGCCGGTGAGTCGTCGCCACACACGCGAACTCAAGGATCGTTTGATCCGGGGTCCGCGGCAGACCTGGACGTCACGGTGACGTCGCCCGACGCGTATGGTCGGGCGGCCCCGCCGCCGCGCGAACGGGTGGTGCTGGCGCAGCGTCGCGGCGCCCGGATGGTGCGCACCCGGGTCGAGGTCCAGGAGCAGACCGAGGTCGGGGACGCGATGATCCGGGGCCTCGTGCGGGCCCAGCTCAGTTTGGCGCTGCGCGTCGCGCTCGTGGTCGGCCTGTTGTTCGGGGCGATCCCGCTGCTGCTGGTGGTGTTCCCGGGCGCGGCCGGCGTCGCGGTGCTCGGGATCCGACTGCCGTGGCTGCTGGCGGTCTGCCTGCCGGTGCCCATCCTGTTGGCGGCCGGGTGGTTCTACATCCGCGCCGCCGAACGCAACGAGCAGGACTTCGCCGACCTGGTCGACGACTAGCGATGTCGCCGACGCCACGATGCCGATGACCGGACAGCCCATTCCCCTCATGACGGTGCTGGCGCTGGTCGTCGCCGCCGTGGCCACCGTCGGCATCGGCATCTACGGGGTTCGCTTGGCGCGCACCACGTCCGACTTCCTCGTCGCGTCCCGCAGCGTCGGTCCGGGATGGAACGCTGCCGCGATCTCCGGCGAGTACCTTTCGGCGGCTTCGTTTCTGGGTGTGGCCGGGCTGGTCGCGAAGTACGGCGCCGACGCGCTGTGGTACCCGATCGGGTTCACCGCCGGCTACCTGGGCCTGCTGTTGTTCGTGGCGGCGCCGCTGCGTCGGTCCGGTGCCTACACGGTGCCGGACTTCGCCGAGTTCCGGCTGGGCTCCCTGCGGGTGCGGCGGGTCGCGATGCTGGTCGTCGCCCTGGTGTGCGGCCTGTACATGGTCCCGCAGTTCCAGGGTGCCGGACTGACGCTGAACATCCTCCTGGGGGTGCCGCGGTGGGTGGGCGTCGTGATTGTCGGGGCCATCGTGATCGGCAACGTCGTCGGCGGCGGCATGCGGTCGATCACGTTCGTGCAGGGCTTCCAGTACTGGCTCAAGTTCACCGCCGTCGCGGTCCCGGTGGTGGTGCTGTCGGTGCACTGGTTCGGCGACCGGCAACCGGTCGGTGAACCCGCCCCGCCGACGGTCGCCGTGCAGACCTCGGTGGACGTCACCACCGACGTCGTCGTCCAGGTCGCGACGCCGACCGACGTCACGGTCGACGGCGAACTCGACGGACGCGAGACGTCCGGTGCGGTGCAACTCGGCCCGGGCCGGCACGAACTCGGCAAGGGCACGACGCTCGTGCTGCCGGCGGGATCGCCCGTCCCCGTCGTCGCGGGCGCCCCGGCGAACGGCGCCGGATGGGTCGAGCCCGGAAGCGGGTTCGGTGAGCCGCACCCGCTCTACCAGGTGTACTCGCTGATCCTCGCGACCTTCCTCGGCGCGATGGGGCTGCCGCACGTCCTGGTCCGCTTCTACACCAATCCCGACGGCCGGGCCGCGCGGCTGACATCGCTCGTGGTGATCGCCCTGGTGGGGGTGTTCTATGTGTTCCCTGTGCTGCTCGGCGTGTTCGCGCGGCTGTACGTGCCCCAGTTGCTCATCACCGGCACGTCCGACGCGGCGGTCCTGTTGTTGCCGGGGTCGGTGCTGTCGGGCTGGGGCGGACAACTGCTGGCCGCACTCGTCGCGGCCGGCGCAATCGCGGCGTTCCTGTCGACGTCGTCGGGACTGTTGGTGAGCATCGCCGGTGTGCTCAGCACCGACGTCCTGCGTGGGCGGGTGCGGGACTTCCGGGTGGCGGCACTCCTCGCCGGGGCGGTGCCGCTGGTGCTGGCCCTGGGCGCGACGGCGTTCGACCTGTCGCGGTCAGTGGGGCTGGTGTTCGCGGTGGCGGCGTCCACGCTGTGCCCGCTGTTGGTGCTCGGGATCTGGTGGCGCGGGCTGACGGCGGCCGGCGCGGCCGCGGGATTGACGGTCGGGATCGTGCTCGGCGGGGGAGCGGCACTGCTCGCCGTGCTCGACGTGGTGTCCGACGACGTGTGGCACGGCTGGCCGGCAGCGCTGATCGGCTACCCGGCCGCGGTGAGCGTGCCGCTCTCGTTCGCCGCGATGGTGGTGGTGAGTCTCGCGACGCGGCGACAGATTCCGCGGGAGGTGGGTCGGATCTTCACGCGCATGCACGCCCCCGAACGGCTCGGCATGGGCCGCGACCGCGAGGGCGACCTGCGGTCGATGTGAGCCCGGATTCCGGTAGGCGGGTCCGGCGATTGACGTGGTTCGTGGGAATCGGACACCGTGACGAGGCTGCGTGCGCGTCGGTGTGCACGCCCGGAAGAAGGAGACCCGCGTGGCGGAATGGCAGTGCCTCGGAACGGCCGACGACTACCGGGACGGCAAACCGCACGCCGTCCGGGCGTTCGACACCGACCTCGTGGCATTCTCCGACCGCGCGGGCGTCGTCCACGTCCTCGATTCCCGCTGCCCGCACATGGGCGCCGACCTGAGCCGCGGCCGGGTCGTCGGCGACAACATCGACTGCCCGGCGCACCGCTGGCGCTGGAACGGCAAGGGACGCTGCGTCGGTGGCTCGCCCAAGCTCCTCCCGATCCGGTCGTGGACGACGGAGGAGCGCGGCGGGCTGCTCTACCTGCAGGCGTCCGACGCACCGGCGACCGGGCGGCCGGTGAGGGCTGCCAACGCCTGGTGGTGAACATCGGGCGGTACCGCTCGTCGCTCCCGGTCGACCGTTGGGCGCACGCAACGACAGTTCGGCGTGTGACCGGTGCCACACCCTTCTCCTGTGACCTGGCTCTCACTAGCGTCGCATCGCACACCCCGCACCAGCGGCCGCGACGCGGTTGCCGATGTCCCAGGAGCCACCATGACCACCACCGACCTCGGATCGGGCGCGCCGCCGCAGCGGCCCGCACCCGACGCGCAGGCCTTCGTCGACATGCAGGCGAGCCCTGAGTTCCAGGAACTCCGGCACCGCTTGCGGCGCTTCGTCTTTCCGATGACCGCGTTCTTCCTGACGTGGTACGCCGTGTACGTGCTGCTCGCGACGTACGCGCCGGACTTCATGGCCACCAAGGTGTTCGGCAACGTCAACCTCGGGATCGTCCTGGGGCTCGGCCAGTTCGTGACGACGTTCGTGATCACCGCCCTGTACGTGCGGTTCGCGAACCGCGAGCTCGATCCGCGGTCGTCGGCGATCCGCGAGGAACTGGAAGGACCGGCCCAGTGATCACCACCTTCGCACAGTCCGCGCCCGCCACCGACGTCGGCAACCCGCTGTTCAACATCGCGATCTTCGTCGCGTTCGTCGTCGGCACCATGACGTTGGTGATCCGGGCGAGCCGTTCGACGAAGAAGGCCTCGGACTTCTACACCGGCGGTGGCCAGTTCTCCGGCCCGCAGAACGGCTTCGCGATCGCCGGCGACTACCTGTCGGCCGCCTCGTTCCTCGGCATCGCCGGCGCGATCGCGGTGTACGGCTACGACGGCTTCCTGTACTCGATCGGATTCCTCGTCGCGTGGCTCGTCGCGCTGCTGTTGGTGGCCGAACTGCTGCGCAACACAGGACGTTTCACGATGGCCGACGTGCTCAGCTTCCGGCTGAAGCAGCGTCCGGTCCGGATGGCTGCGGCCCTGTCGACTCTCGTCGTCTCGCTTTTCTACCTGCTCGCACAGATGGCGGGTGCGGGCGGTCTGGTCGCGCTCCTACTCAACATCAAGGACTTCGCCGGGCAGGCGATCGTCGTCGCCGTCGTCGGCGTGCTGATGATCGTGTACGTGCTGATCGGCGGCATGAAGGGCACCACCTACGTGCAGATGGTCAAGGCCGTCCTGCTCATCGCCGGCGCCGGCATCATGTTCGTGCTGGTGCTGTTCGCGGTGAAGGGCAACTTCTCGCAGCTGCTGGCCGACGCGCAGAGCACGGTGAACAACTCGGCCAACGAGGCGGTCGCCGGTCGCGACGTGCTCGCGCCGGGCGCCAAGTACGGCATCAGCGACATGTCGCGGCTGGACTTCGTCTCGCTGGGCATTGCGCTCGTCCTCGGCACCGCGGGTCTGCCGCACGTGCTGATGCGCTTCTACACGGTGCCGACCGCCAAGGAGGCGCGGCGCTCGGTGACCTGGGCGATCGGACTGATCGGCGCGTTCTACCTGTTCACGCTCGTCCTCGGCTACGGCGCCGCGAAGATGGTCGGCCCCGACGAGATCCTCGCCGCACCCGGCAAGGAGAACTCGGCGGCGCCGCTGCTCGCGTTCGAACTCGGCGGCACGATCTTCCTCGGCATCATCTCCGCGGTCGCGTTCGCGACGATCCTCGCGGTCGTCGCCGGTCTGGCCATCACCGCGTCGGCGTCGTTCGCGCACGACATCTACGCCAGTGTCATCAAGCGGGGCAAGGCGTCGGAGGAGGAGCAGGTCCGGGTCTCGCGGATCACCGTCGTCGTCATCGGCGTCGTCGCGATCGTCCTCGGCATCCTCGCGATGGGCCAGAACATCGCGTTCCTGGTGGCGCTCGCGTTCGCGGTCGCCGCGTCCGCGAACCTGCCGACGCTGCTGTACTCGCTGTTCTGGAAGAAGTTCAACACCACCGGCGCGCTGTTCAGCATCTACGGAGGCCTCATCAGCTGTCTCGTGCTGATCGTGTTCTCGCCCGCCGTCTCGGGCGCCAAGACGTCGATGTTCCCGCACGCCGACTTCTCGTGGTTCCCGCTGGCCAACCCGGGCATCGTGTCGATCCCGCTCGCGTTCGTGCTCGGCATCGTCGGCACCTACGTCGGCCGGAACAAGCCCGAGGACCCGGTCAAGCAGGCCGAGATGGAGGTCCGCTCGCTCACCGGTGTCGGCGTCGAGAAGGCGGTCGCGCACTAGTACGGCTGCCCGGTCGGATGGATCAGCTCGTCGCCAGCACCCGGCGACGAGCTGATCGCCGTCCGCCTATCCGGGACTGATGGCCAGGAGGAGTCGGACGAGTTCGGCCTGACGGTGCGTGCCGGTCTTGTCGAAGACGTGTTGGAGGTGGGTTCGAATTGTCGTCAGCGATACCGAGAGCTCGTCGGCGACCGGATTCAGACCTTCGCAACGGAGCACCCGGAGAGCAACGTCCGCTTCCGTGCTGGTGAGGCCGTAGAGTCGCCGCAGAACGGCGGCAGTGGGCTCAGGTTCGCGCGCCGGATCGATGACGAGGACGAGGGCAGTCGCCGCCGCAGAGTCCAGCCCGGCGGTTGCTCGGCCGAGCGGGATCACGTGTACGGCGTACGCGCGAAGGCCGGATGGTCGAGGGCACAGGGTAATTCCTCCGCTGGGGATCGCGGAGGGCCCTTCTCCGAGCGCGCGGCACACGAGGCGACGGAGTTCTCGATCAGCGCGGGCGACCGGTGCCGAGATCGACCCTGACGAGTCGATGTCGAGGCCGTCGCCGGCCGAAAGGACAGCCTCCGCAGCGGAATTCAGATGCAGTACCCGGCATCCGGGCCCGACGATCACCATCCCGTTCGGGACCGATTCTATGGCCCCGGCGAGGTCGGTTTGTCGGCGAGCGAGGTTCGACAGCTTGCCTTGCGTGTGGATTGCCTGCTGCAAGTGTGGGACCAGTTGGCTCATCAGTCGCACCCGCTCGGGTGTGCCGAACGGCTCCGAGCGATGCGGCGCCGCAACGGCAAGCCACTCGCAGACGGCTCCGTTGGTGAGCCGGACGAAAACTCCGTCTCCGAAATCGTTGGGACGAATCCAATCGACATGAAACTCCGAGTTCATGTGAGGAAGGACCAACTCGGTACCGGTGTGCACCAGGCCCGCCGGGGATCGTTCGATCGCCGCCGCCACGTGGTCGAGGCGGCCGTAGTACTCGTTGTAGGCCCTCTTTGCGGCGGCGTCGGTGCCGACGTTGACCTGTATCTCGGCCATATCCGGGGCCGCCTGGGCGATCGCCAAGGCGCCGCCGGTTCCGTCGAAAGCGTCGACAACCTCGGCGAGGGTCTCATCCCAACGCCCAGTGGTGACAGCTGCAGCGTAGATGGACGAGACGAGCTGCGAAAAATTACTGACTGAAACCATCGTCCGGCACTCCCCGCCGTTCACACCGGGCAGCGCGCTCGCCACTGCTGCCCCGCACCACGAATTATCGCCGATGTCGTCTGTCCGGGCGAGGCTGTGCAGTTCCGCCATACCAGTTCGACCTCGCAAAACAGACCACAGTGCATGTCGTGCCGCGATCCCGGTGCGTGGTGCACTGTCGTATACGTCACCTTCGCGATTGGTTACGATCCGTCAATGGCCAAGCTGAAGGTGTCCGTGGACGTGCCGATGAGCCCGGACGACGCGTGGGTCCGGGCGTCGGATCTGACGGGTTTCGACCAGTGGCTCAGCATCCACGAGGCGTGGCGCGGTGACCTCCCGGACGAACTCCGCGCGGGCACCACGGTCAGTTCGGTGGTCGCGGTCAAGGGCCTGCGCAACCGTGTGACCTGGACGTTGAAGCAGTACAACCCGCCGCGCAGCCTGGTCCTGAAGGGGGACGGCAAGGGCGGCGTCAAGCTCGGCTTGGTCCTCAGCGTCGACCCCGCCGCCGAAGGCGCGAAGGTCACCCTCGACATCGATCTCGGCGGTGCGCCGCTCTTCGGGCCGATCGGGTCGGGCGTCGCGCGGGCACTGCGCGGCGACATCGAAAGCTCCCTGCAGAAGTTCGTCACCCTATACGCCTGACTCGGGCGCAAGCCGCCCGATCATCCGCCATCAGCGCTCCCTGCGCCTTCCCTGGAGGTTTCCAAGCCATGGCCGGTCGCCACAGCGCAACGCGCGCGAAATCCGTCTCTCCCGTCGTGAAGTACGGGTCGATCGGCCTCGCCGCCGTGGTCGTCGTGGGTGCGGGTTACTTCGTCGTGGACAGTCTCACCGGCGGCGGCTGCGATACGACCACCGCATACACCGTGGCGGCCGACGAGTCGATCGCGCCGGTGCTCACCGAGGTCACGGGTGGAATGTCGGCCGAGGACCTCGGTTGCCGCAGCTTCGCGATCCAGGCGGCGTCGGGCGTCGAGGCGCTCGGGGCCCCAGGGGAGCAGGGCGGCCCGGACCTGTGGATCCCGGACTCCTCCCAGTGGGTCGCCAAGGCGAGCAGCGGATCGGGCACCCTGTTCGACGTCGCCGCGCCGTCGGTCGCCGCGACCCCGGTGGTGATCGCCGCCCGCGAGGGTGACACGCCCTCCTTCGCGACGTGGCTGAGCGCGCTGCAACTGCACGGGCTGCGGATCGGCGATCCGCTCACCAGCAGTGTGTCGGCCGCGCCGATCGTCGGTGCACTGGCCGAGGCGGAGGCGGGCACCGTCCCGGCCGACGCCGTCCCGGGTGCCCTCGTGCCGCTCGCGCAGGCACAGGCCGCCAACCTGCACCAGGCCGACGTGCCGGCACGGCTCGGCGCGGTCGCCGCGGAGGGCGGCATCGCGATTGCGACCGAGGGGCAGGTCGTGGCGCGTAACCAGAGTGACCCGTCGAAGCTGGCGGTGACGGTTCCCGACAGCGGTGCCGTGTTCCTCGACTACCCGGTGGTGGTGACCGCGTCGGGCTCCGACCACGCGGCAGCGAAGGAGGCCGGCATCGCACTGGCCGAGACGATGGCGTCCGAGTCGGGACGCGCTGCCCTGTCCCGCAGCGGATTCCGCGGACCGGACCGCGGCCCCCTTGATTCCGGTCGTGGGGTCGGGGCCGTCACGACCCTCACCCCGACAGACAGTGCCGCAACGGCCCAGGTGCTGAAGCGCTACGCCGTGCTGGCGCTGCCGTCGCGCGCACTGGTGGTCGAGGACGTCTCGGGTTCGATGAACGAGAAGGCCGGAGCGGAATCCCGGATCGCGTTGACCGTCCAGGCCAGCGAGACCGGTGCGAAACTGTTCCCGGACAACGCGCAGCTCGGGTTGTGGGCCTTCTCGATCGGGCTGGGCGGCAACGGAAAGGACTACAAGGAGCTCACGCCGATCCGGCCGCTGGGCGAGACGGTCGACGGCACCAGTCACCGCCAACGATTGACCGACGCCGTGCGCACGCTGCCCACCCTCGTCAAGGGCGGGACCGGGCTGTACGACACCACGCTCGCCGCGTTCCGCAAGGTCAAGGAAGGCTACGACCCGGCGGCCATCAACAGCGTCATCCTGCTCACCGACGGCGCCAACGAGGATCCGTCGAGCATCTCGCTCGACGAGTTGCTCGCGACGCTGAAGAAGGAACAGGACCCGGCCCGCCCGGTCATCATCGTCACGATCGGGATCACCGAGGACGCCGATGCCGCTGTTCTGCAGAAGATCTCGGCGGCCACCGGTGGCACCAGCCACGTCGCCCGGACGCCCGCCGAGATCCCCGGCGTGTTCGTCGACGCGATGCGCAGCCGCGCCGCGAGCTGACCGCTCCGACGCGAAACGGGGGTGGGTGGCCGGTCGGCCACCCACCCCCGTTTCGCGTCTTCGTCAGTTCAGGGGCGCGTCGGTTGCGGCCCGAACCTGCTCCTCGGTCACGCCGGGAGCGCACTCACGCAGGGCCAGACCGGTATCCGTCACATCGATCACCGCAAGGTCGGTGATGATCCGGTGGACCACGGCGCGCCCGGTGAGCGGCAGCGTGCAGCGTTCGACGATCTTCGAGGCACCCGACTTGTCGGTGTGCTCCATGAGCACGATGACCCGGCGCGCTCCGTGCACCAGGTCCATGGCGCCGCCCATGCCCTTGACCATCTTGCCCGGCACCATCCAGTTGGCCAGGTCCCCGGTGGCGGAGACCTGCATGCCGCCGAGCACCGCGGTGTCGATGTGGCCGCCGCGGATCATCCCGAAACTGGTGGCAGAGTCGAAGAACGACGCACCGGCGTTGACCGTCACCGTCTCCTTGCCGGCGTTGATCAGGTCCGGGTCCACCTCGGCTTCGGTCGGGTAGGGGCCCGTACCGAGGATCCCGTTCTCGCTGTGCAGCGTGACCTCGACGCCCTCGGGCAGGTGGTTCGGAATCAGGGTCGGCAGACCGATTCCGAGATTGACGTACTCGCCGGACACGAGTTCCTGGGCGGCCCGCGCGGCCATCTGCTCGCGCGTCCAGCCGACGGTCTCGACCACCGCGGTCATCGGGTGCCCTCCTTTGCGGCCGAAACGGTCCGCTTCTCGATCTTCTTGTCCTGCTGTCCGATGTGCACGATGCGGTCGACGAAGATGCCCGGCAGATGCACCTGCTCGGGGTCGAGTTCGCCGGCCTCGACGATTACCTCGACTTGGGCGACGCACACCCGACCGGCCATGGCGGCGAGCGGGTTGAAGTTCATCGCGGCCTTGTTGAACACGAGGTTGCCTTCGGTGTCGGCCACCATGGCGTGCACCAGCGAGAAGTCGGCGTTGATCGACTCCTCGAGGACGTATTCGCGTCCGCCGAACTCCCGAATCTCCTTCGGCGGCGACGCGAGCGCCACCGAACCGTCCGCGGCGTAGCGCCACGGCAGGCCACCCTCGGAGATGGGCGTGCCGACCCCGGAGGGCGTGAAGAACGCCGGGATTCCGGCCCCACCCGCGCGCATCTTTTCTGCGAGCGTGCCCTGCGGCGTCAACTCCACCTCGAGTTCACCCGACAGGTACTGGCGCGCGAACTCCTTGTTCTCCCCGACGTACGACGCCGTGACCCGGCGAATGCGCCTGTCCTCGAGCAGGATTCCCAGGCCGTGGCCGTCGGTGCCGCAGTTGTTCGAGAAGACCTCGAAGTCGGTTGCCGTGCCGGCGGCGAGCGCGGCAATCAGAACGTCGGGGATACCGCACAGTCCGAATCCGCCGACGGCCAGGGACGCCCCGGAGGGGATGTCGGCGACAGCGTCGGCCGCCGATGCGTAGATCTTGCTCATGAGTACCTTTCCGTCTCCGACTGTCTCGGCCGTCGCTGGGTCAGGCGGACGCGGTGCTCTGCGACGCGAGTTTGCGCATTCCCGCCGGGTAGACGCGCTTGCCGACGAGCAGCGCGACGATGGCAGCGACGTAGAAGAGCGGCGCGAGCTGGAGGGACTCGAGAAGTCCCAGTCGATCGGCGAGGATGCCGATGACGAAGGGGCCCAACGCCAATCCGAGAACATTGTTGGCGATGGTGAGTGTACCCAGTGCCGACGAGCGGACCGACTCGTGGGTGAGGCTGGCGACCATGGCGGCCGTCGGGCCCGAGCAGCCCGCCGAGAAGAATGCACCGATTCCGAGCAGGATCAACTGAGGAGCGCCGGTGCCCATACGGAATGCGACACCGAGGGCGACGAGCGAGATCGTGCAGAACACGACGGCGGTCAACCACTTGCGCGCCGGGTTGGTACGGCTCACGCGGTCGGTGACGATGCCGCACACGACCATTCCCGTGCCGACCAACAGGACGATGATCGCGGCGGCCCCGGCCGCCTTGTCGAGCGCCATGCCGTAGTACCGGTTGAAGAAGCTGGGCATCCACGACAGCAGGACGGCCGCGGTGAACATCTGGAAGCCGCCGGCGAGGTAAGCGCACCACACCGCAGGGTTCGTGAACAGGGTGGACACGCGGACGCGGATCACCGGGGCGGACGCGGCGGAGCGGTCGGACGGGGCGACGGGTTCGTCGTGCACGGCGTACTTTGCGAGCCGGGCCTCGGTGACGACGACCCAGAAGATTGCGACGAGGATGAGTCCGAGCACAGCCATCGCGATGAACGACCACCGCCAGCCGAGGTTCACGGCGATGACGCCGCCGAGCGAGACACCGACAACGGAGCCGAAGGATCCACCGGCCATGAACAGGCCGCTCAACGACGAGTGCATTCGCGAGGAGAACACGCTCAGGACCACCGCGATGCCGACGCTGCCGTACGCGGCCTCGCCGACGCCCACGAAGAACCGCGCCGCCAGCATCTGCTCGTAATTGGACGCGATCGCGCAGCCCAGAGTCGCGATGCTCCACACCACAGCCATGATGACCAGGCTTCGGACCCGGCCCCACCGGTCGGCGAGCAGCGACAGGGGGAAGGTCAGCAAGCCGACCATCAGGGCGACCACACTCGTCAGCGAGGCGAGCTGCGAATCGGACAGCGCCCAATCGGCCTTGAGCATCGGGAAGACCGCGCTGAGCACCTGTCGGGACATGTAGTCCGACAGCAGCAGTGCGAAGGCGAGAGCGGCGACGATCCACGGATAGATCCGGCGCCGAGGGCGGCCGGCGATCGGGGCGGCGGCCTGCTCGGTGTGGTCGAGCTCGATGGTTCCGACCAGGTCTTCGGTCGGCGTGGGGGACAGTCCCATGGTGGCTCCTGGAGGCGGATGGGCTGGTGGAGAGCGCGGCGATCGAGGGGAGGGGATCGATGTCGCGATGGGGGTGATTTAGGTGCGGGCCTCGAAGGCGGTCAGCTCTTCCTCGAGGATCGGGACGCCGAGGTTGCAGGCGTGGATCCCGAGGACGCTGACCATCTGAAGCACCGTGAGGATCTGCTCACGCGTGACGCCGAGCTCGAGGGCGGCGCGGATGTGCCGTCGGACGCCGGGTGCGTACATGTGGGTGGCGGCGGCGTCGATCGCGATGCTGAGCAACTCGACGAACTCGGGCGGAAACACTCCGCGCCGAATCGGTGTCGCGTTCATCGCCATGAACTGCTCGGTCCATTCCGGATCCCACTCGAAAAGGGTGTCCCACAGCGGATTCCAGTTACCGGCGCGCTGCATGCTGTCGATCGTGGGGGTGGGAGTCGGCTCGGGGCTCGTGGTCATGGCAGCGCTCATTTCAACGGACGTCGGATACGGATGTGGTGCGTGCTACTGCGCGCAGGAGAACGTGGCGCACATCACGTTATATGGACTCCGTTCACGATAGTTACCCCTCCGGGACGTCATTCTGTGCATTTTGGGACACTCGTGCCCCGTAGGCACCCGTGAAGACGCCGGATGCCGCCTGTTTGCGCCACTCGCGTGGGCTGACGCCGAACTGCTGGCTGAACCAGCGGGAGAAGCTGCTCGGTGTCGAGAACGCGAGCATCTCGGAGATCTCGGTGAACGAATAGCGGCTGCCACCGACCATCCGGTTGGCCAGCTCTGTCCGGGTGGTGTCGAGCACGGAGGTGAACGTCTGGCCCGATTTCGCGAGGTGGCGATGGACGGTGCGACGGTCGACGCCGAGACTGCGGGCCACCTGGTCGATGGAGCACCGCCCGGTGGGCAGAAGCAGCTCGACCAGTTCGCGGACGCGTCCCTCGAGCGTGGGCTCCTCGGGCGTCGTGATCGTGTCGAGGAACTGCTTGGCATACGAGCGCAATCCCGGATCGGACAGACGGTTCGGTTCGTTCAGATCGTTTGTGTAGGTGACGATCCCGCTGAAGTCGTTGTCGAAGGTGAGAGGTGCGCCGAACATCCGGCGATGCGTCGAGTCGTCGGCTGGTCGGCCGTGCTCGAAGCAGACGGACACGGGGTGCCACCGGTCGCCGAGCAGGTTGCGGAGCAGCTGGTAGACCACGGTCACTGCGAGTTCGATCGACTGGCGAACGGGCATCGGTTCGCCGGGTTCGAAGCTGACCTGGATCGCGGACAGTCCGTCTCGCTCGGTCATACGGATGTGCAGGGCCTCGTTGTACATGTGCTGGTACCGGATCAGCATCTGGAAGGCACTGCGGGCGTTCGGTTCCTCGCGGATGCTGACGCTGAGTGGGCCGAGCGTGGACAGTCGGCGGTGTTCGGCGAGCTTGAGGGCGAAGTCGGGGCGTCCGGATACGGCCGACGAGAGTTCGAGCAGGCGCGCCACGGACGCGGCGGGGATCCATCGATCCTGGAGGTCCAGGCTCGAAGGGTCGAGTCCGACGGTCCTCAGTAGCTGTACCGGATCGATTGCCAGCATGCGGCTGACCTCGATGTATCCGGTCAGCGAGGCGTATCGCGCGAGGGGCTTGGCCACTCGTATCACCCTCCTCGGGCTGGTGGTGCTGTCCCGCAAGGGTAAGTGTGTGCCCGGGCACATCGAAACCGGGGTGTGGGGGCGGACATATCTCGTGGGTCACACCGTTGTCCCGAAATGGACAGAAATATGTCCCTTGAGGGTATGTGTGGTGCGCCACAGGCCGATAGTGTCGTGTCAGCTGAGTCACACGGGAATCGTCCCGGCGATTCACGTGCCGAACCAGGTCGGGGCGAGCGTGCAGACGCCGGCTCGACGAGGCTCGGATGCGAAAGAGGTTGCTGCCCGGAATGTTCCGGCAACCGCGCATATGGGGCGGCCTGCCCGGGGCCGAATCATGATCAAGGAGAGAGAGCTATGGCAAAGGCGATTCGCTTCTACGAGACCGGTGGCCCGGAGGTCCTGAAGTGGGAGTCCGTGGAGGTCGGTGAGCCCGGCCCGGGCGAGGTGCGGATCCGTCACGAGGCCGTCGGGTTGAACTTCGCCGACACCTACTTCCGTACCGGCATGTACCCGGCCCCGCTGCCTGCGGGTATGGGCGTCGAGGCTGCGGGTGTCGTCGAGGCGGTCGGCCCCGGGGTGGAGGGTTTCAAGGAAGGTGACCGGGTCACCTACACCGGCAGCCCGCTCGGCGCGTACAGCACCGAGCGCATCATGCCCGCCGAGCACCTGATCGCGCTGCCCGAGGGCATCGAGTTCGAGACCGCGGCCGCGATGACGATGCGCGGACTCACCACGTCCTACCTGCTGCGCCGGATCTACCCCTCGCTGAAGGCGGGTGACACGGTGCTGCTGCACGCTGCCGCCGGCGGTGTCGGCCTGATCTTCTGCCAGTGGGCAAAGCTGCTGGGAGTCAACGTCATCGGCACCGTATCGACGGACGAGAAGGCCGAGGTCGCCCGCGCTCACGGTTGCGGAGAGGTGATCGTCTACAAGCGTGAGAACGTCGCGGAGCGGGTCCGTGAGCTCACCGACGGGGTGGGTGTGCCGGTCGTGTACGACAGCATCGGTGAGTCGACCTTCCAGTCGTCGATCGACTCGTTGGCGCGCCGGGGCCTGCTCGTGGCGTTCGGGACGGCGTCCGGCCCGATTCCGCCGATCAACGCCATGGAACTCGCGGTCAAGGGTTCGCTGTTCGTGACCCGTCCGGCGCTCGCCGACTACATCGCCGATCCGGCCGAGCGTGCCGAGCTCGCCGGCGAGTTGTTCGGCCACGTCGCCGCCGGCCGCATCAAGATCGAGATCAACCAGCACTACGCGCTCGAGGAAGCCGAGAAGGCTCACCGGGACCTGGAGTCGGGTATCAGCATCGGCTCGTCGGTGTTCTCGTTCTGATCCGAATCATCCATCTGCGCAACGTCGTTCGGTGCCGACGCAACGAGTGACGAGGCTGCGGCTTCACTACTTTCCCAGTTTGTACAGGAGAGCGTCATGACCACTGTCGAAATTGCTCCCGTCCGCCGGACGACCGTCTCGCCGATGGATGCCCGTCCCCTCACCTGCAGCATCGGTGCCGAACTTCACGGTGTCGATCTCGCGGACGTATCGCGTGACGACGACCTCTTCGCCGAGCTGAAGTCGCTGCTGCTGAAGCACAAGGTGCTGTTCTTCCGTGATCAGGGCATGAGCCGGGCCGAGCACGTCGCGTTGGCGGAGCGTTTCGGCTCGCTCGAGGACCATCCGGTGGTCGGCAGTGATCCCGAGCATCCCGGTCTTGTCCGGATCTACAAGGATCTCGACAGCCCGCGCGAGGCGTTCGAGAACGCGTACCACACCGACGCGACGTGGCGGGTGAACCCTCCGATGGGGTGCGTGCTCCGCTGCGTCGAGGGCCCGGCCGTCGGCGGCGACACCATCTGGGTGAACATGGCGCTGGCATACGAGCGGCTGCCCGAGCGCGTCAAGGAGCAGATCCAGGGTCTGCGTGCCCGCCACAGCATCGAGGCGTCCTTCGGTGCGCGCCTGCCGATCGAGAAGCGTCTCGAACTCAAGGAGCGGTTCCCGGACGCAGAGCACCCGGTGGTCCGCACGCACCCCGAGACCGGCGAGAAGATCCTGTTCGTCAACAGCTTCACGACGCACCTCACGAACTACCACACCGAGGAGAACGTCCGGTGCGGCATCGACTACGCCCCGGGCGCCGGTGAGCTGCTGCGGTACCTGCAGACCCAGGCAACGATCCCGGAATACCAGGTGCGCTGGCGCTGGACGAAGAACAGCGTCGCGATCTGGGACAACCGGTCGACCCAGCACTACGCGGTCCAGGACTACTGGCCCGCGGTTCGAAAGATGGAGCGCGCCGGCATCGTCGGCGACCGCCCCTTCTGAATTCCGCTGCTCTTCCACATTTCACTGCTATCCAGAAACGGAGCTACACAATGCATTTCCACGACGATGCACTCTACCCTGAGAACCAGGACAAGCTGGTCATCACCGTCGCGCCGTACGGCCCGGAGTGGGCGGTGGAGGACTTCCCGGAGGATCTGCCGCTGACGATGGACGAGCACGTCCAGCAGGCGGTGGACTGCTTCGAGGCGGGCGCGACGGTGCTGCACATCCACGTCCGTGAGGAGGACGGCAAGGGCTCCAAGCGGCTGTCGAAGTTCAACGAGCTCCTCGGCCGGCTGCGTGAGGCGGTGCCGGAGATGATCCTGCAGGTCGGCGGGTCGATCTCGTTCGCGCCGGAAGGTGACGGCGCGGACGCGAAGTGGTTGCCGGACAACGTGCGTCACATGCTCGCCGAGCTGGATCCGAAGCCGGACCAGGTCACGATCGCGATCAACACCAGCCAGATGAACATCATGGAGCTGATGACGCCGGGCGACATCAAGGGCACGTCGCTGGAGAACGCCGAGCTCGCGCACACCTACCGTGAGATGACGGTGCCGGCCGGCCCGGAGTGGGTCGAGGAGCACCTGCGCCGGTTGCAGGCCGCCGGGATTCAGCCGCACTTCCAGCTGTCGAGCATTCCGCAGCTCGAGACGGTGGAGCGGTTGATCCGTCGGGGTGTGTACACCGGTCCGCTGAACCTGACGTGGGTGGCGATCGGTGGTGGCTTCGACGGCCCGAACCCGTACAACATGATGCAGTTCATCAACCGGGTTCCGGACGGTGCCTGCCTGACCCTCGAGACGCTGATGCGCAGCGTGTTGCCGGTCAACACGATGGCGATCGCGATGGGTCTGCACCCGCGTTGCGGTAACGAGGACAACCTGTGGGCGCCGAGCGGCGAGGTGAAGATCACCTCGGCCGAGCAGGTCCGTCAGCTGGTCCGGGTCGCCAAGGAGCTCGGCCGTGAGGTCGCCACGGCGAAGGAGGCCCGCGACATCTACAAGATCGGCACCACCTACAAGGATGCCGACGAGACCCTCGCCCAGCTCGGGTACGCCCCGAACCGTCGCCCCGGCCAGGTCGGCTTCACCCAGCACGCCTGACCCGCTGTCACCCGTCTGCGACAGCACCCTTCGGCGGAGCGGGGATACCTACAGGTGTCCCCGCTCCGTCCGACCGTCTCGAGATCTTTTGGAGGAAATGCCTTGAGCAGCGCCGCTTCCCCGACCGTCGTGATCGTTCCCGGACTGCGTGACCACGTCGAGGACCACTGGCAGACCCTGTTGGCCGCCGGCCTGGACAAGGTCCGCATCGTCCCGCCGCTCGAGCACGACAAGCTCAGCCTCGACGCCCGTGTGGCCGCGCTCGACGCCGTCCTGGCCGACATCGACGGCCCGGTCGTCCTCGTCGCGCACAGCGCCGGCGTGATGATCACGGTGCACTGGGCCGCCCGCCACGACCGCCCGGTCGCGGGCGCGATCCTGGCCACCCCGCCGGACTTCTCCACGCCGCTGCCCGCCGGCTACCCGACGCGTCCGGACCTGGACGCGAACGGGTGGAACCCGGTCCCGCGCAGCCCGTTGCCGTTCCCGAGTATCGTCGCCGCGAGCACCAACGACCCGCTGGCCGACTTCGCCGTCGTCGTCGATCTTGCCCGCGACTGGGGCAGCCGCCTCGTCGACCTCGGCGAGGTCGGACACCTCAACCCGGCCTCCGGCTACGGCGAATGGCCCCGCGCCACCGAGCTCCTCGACGAGCTGTTCACCACGATCGGCGCCGCGGCCGCGCCGAGCCACTGACCTTCACGACCGCTGCCCGAGAGAGACGCCCCGATGCTCAATCTGTCCATGTTCCTGGAAGACTCGGCCCGTAAGTACCCGAGCCGCGACGCGCTGGTGCTGGGAGACGACCGGTTCACCTACGCGGAGACCGACGGTCTCGCGAACCAGATCGCCAACCTCCTCGTCGCGTCCGGGATCGAGCCCGGTGACCGGGTCGCGGTCTCGTGCCCCAACCTGCCGTGGTTCCCGATCGTCTACTACGGGATCCTCAAGGCGGGTGCCGTGGTCGTTCCGCTGAACATTCTGCTGAAGGGGCGCGAGATCGCGTACCACCTGCAGGACTGCGGCGCCAAGGCGTACTTCTGCTTCGAGGGTGGACCGGACCTGCCGATCGGTGAGTACGGGCGGGACGGCTTCCGCGAGGTGTCGTCGTGCCGGTCGATGTTCGTGATCGGTGCGGACAGCGAGTACGGCGAAGGGATCGAAGCGCTTTCGGCGGTGCTCCCCGCCCAGCCCGCCACCTTCGAGTCCGTCGTGCGTGAGGCGACGGATACGGCCGTCATCCTGTACACGAGTGGCACCACCGGCCAGCCGAAGGGCGCCGAGCTCAGCCAGTCGAACATGGTGATGAACGCGCTCGCCGCCAACCGACTGTTCGACAGCACACCAAGCCGGCCGGACACCCATCTGCTGACGCTGCCGCTGTTCCATTCGTTCGGGCAGACGATCAACATGAACGCCGGGTTCTCGATGGGCGCGACACTGGTGCTGCTGCCGCGCTTCGAGGCCGCCGCGGCGCTGGAGATCATGGAGCGCGAGTCGATCACGATGTTCGCGGGCGTGCCGACGATGTACTGGGGTCTGCTCGGGGCGGTCGACGACTCCGTCGATGTCAGCCGGATCGCCGCGAATCTCCGCAAGGCCATCTCGGGCGGCGCTGCCCTGCCCGTCGAGATCCTGGAGCGCTTCGCGAAGCGCTTCGGGGTGCAGATCCTCGAGGGCTACGGGCTGTCCGAGACGTCGCCGGTCGCGCTGTTCAGCGATCCCGAGCAGGATCCCCGCGCCGGTTCGATCGGCGTTCCGCTGTGGGGCGTGGAGGTCCGCCTCGTCGACCAGAACTGGAACACCGTCGATGGCGCGGACATGGTGGGCGAGATCGCGATCCGCGGCCACAACGTGATGAAGGGCTACTACGGCCGTCCCGAGGCCACCGCCGAAGTGGTGCGGGGCGGGTGGTTCCGCACGGGCGATCTCGCGCGCCGGGACGCCGACGGCTTCTACTACATCGTCGACCGGGCGAAGGACATGATCGTGCGGGGCGGGTTCAACGTCTACCCGCGCGAGATCGAAGAGGTCCTCATGACGCACGAGGCGGTCTCGCTGGCCGCGGTGATCGGCGTTCCGCACGAGAGCCACGGCGAGGAAGTGCGGGCGTACGTCATTCCCGAGCCCGGCTCCGACGTCTCCGGCGACGAGTTGGTCTCGTGGTCGAAGGAGCGGATGGCGAGCTACAAGTACCCGCGCGAGGTCCGGATCGTCGAGCAGCTGCCGATGACGGCCACCGGAAAGATCCTCAAGCGCGAACTCGCCTGAGACGCAACTAGGTCCGGGCGCGATCGGGTACGACGACGTCGGCGGCGGGACGGGGTATCGGGACCCCGGACCGGCGTCGGCGTCGTAGCGCTTTCTCCGCCTCGATGACGACCGGAACGATCAGCGACCAGCCGATGCACGCGAGCCACTGCCCTCCGGTCAGCGATGTGGTCATGAGCAGGTCCTGGAGCACGCCGGCCTCGACCGCGAACACGGTGATGACGGCGGCGATCGACAGGATCCGGATGGCACTGAGAACCGGCGGTGCGAGCCCGGATTCCGGATCGCGCCGCATCACCAGACCGCCGAGGATCGAAGCGAACGACAGCACCACGAACGTCATCGTCATCGGCACGTTCGGTGCGGTGGTGCTCAGGTCCCCAGGGGCGGTGAGCATTGCTGCGAGTGCGACCGCGAACTGGAGCACGCCGTAGGCCAGCCATTGCCCGATGGACCTGGGATTGGCGATCGGCACCTTCGGGTCACGCGGAGGCTTGCCCATCAGATTCGGTGGCGCCGGGTCGACCATGATGACGGCCACCGGGAACAGCGTGATGAAGAAGTGCTGGAACAACACCATCAACGGTGTGAGTGCCACCCCGTCGTTGATGTCGAAGACACTCGCGACGAGGAACAGCAGTACCAGGGAGAACAGCTTCGCCATCTGGTAGCGGATGTACGACACGATCTTCTCGTAGATGCTGCGACCCAACTGGATTGCCGTGATCAGGGTTCCGAAGTTGTCGTCGGTGAGGATCATCCGCCCGGCCTGCTTGGTGACCTCGCTACCGGATCCCATGGCGACACCGATGTCGGCCTTCTTCAGCGCCGCGGCGTCGTTGACGGCGTCCCCCGTCATCGCCACGATCGCGCCGCCGCGCTGCATGACGTCGGCCAGCCGGAGCTTGTCCTGTGGGGTGACGCGACCGAACACGTGCAGGTGGGGGAGCGCCGCGCCCAGTTCCGTGTCGGTCATCGCCTGGAGTTCGGCGCCGCCGATCGCACCTGGCCCGAGTCCCAGTTCGGCGCCGATCGCCGAGGCAGTGATCGCGTGGTCGCCGGTGATCATGCGGACCTCGATCCCGGCCTCGTGGGCGATGCGGACGGATTCCACGGCCTCCGGTCGGAGGGGGTCGATGATGCCGACCATCCCGACGAACGTCAGGTTCTCGACGAACGACATGGGGTCGCGTCCCACGGCGTCCTCTTCTCCGCTGTCGAGTGGCCGTGCGGCGAACGCCAGTACGCGCAAGCCCTTCTCCGACATGTCGCGGTTGGCGGCCACCAGCTCGTCGCGCACCTCGTCGATCGGCACCCGGCTTCCGTCCGGGCGGAACGCCGTCGCGCACCGGTCCAGAACGACGTCGGGCCCACCCTTGACCACTTCCAGGAAGGTGGTGGTTCCGTCGACCGGGAGGTGATGGAACGTCGCCATGAATTTGTACGCGGAGTCGAACGGCACCTCGGCCACGCGGGGATACGTCCGCCGGGTGAGCGGTGCGTCGACGCCCATCTTGGCCGCGAGCACCACCAGAGCCGCCTCGGTCGGGTCACCGACGACCTCGCCGCTGTCGGACACAACGGCGTCGCTGTCGAGGCAGAGTCCGTACGCGAGCAGGGTGAAGTCCGGGACCGGTTCGCCCGCAACGTGGGTGATCGCCCCGGTCTTGCCGTACCCCACGCCGTCGACGGTGAACCACCGGCCGCGGAAGTAGAGTGACCGCACCGTCATCTGGTTCATCGTGAGGGTGCCGGTCTTGTCGGAATTGATCGCGCTGGTCGCCCCGAGCGTCTCGACGTCGGTGAGGTTCTTGACGACGGCCTTCGCCTCGGCCAGTTGCCGCGCCCCGTAGGCGAGCATCGCCTGGACGAAGGTCGGTAGGCCGGTCGGGATCGCGGACACTCCCATCGAGATGCCCAGCAACAGGAGCGTCGTGACGTCCTGTCCGCGAATCACGCCGATCACCACGATGATCGCCACCGCGGTCCACGCGATGACGCCGAGCACCTTGGTGAGCGAGTCCAGTTCGCGCTGGAGGGGCGACTTGCTCGGTGCGACGGCCGACAGCATCGTGGCGATCCGCCCCATCTCGGTGTGCATGCCGGTCTCTGTGACCACGACCGTGGCGGTGCCGCGCGTGACCGAGGTGTTCTGGAAGACCATGTTGCTGCGGTCGCCGAGCGGAGCGTCGGCGGTGTCCAGTGTTCCGGCGTCCTTCGCGATCGGCGTGCTCTCTCCGGTCAGCGCCGCTTCCTGGGTTTCCAGGGTCGTCGACGCGATCAATCGGCCGTCCGCCGGGACGATGTCGCCGGCCTCGAGTGCGACGATGTCGCCGGGCACGAGGTCGGTCGCGTCGAGTGCGACGACCGCGCCGTCCCGCAACACCCGGGCCTGCGGGGTCTGCATCTTCGCGAGGGCATCGACACTGGCGCGGGCCTTCAATTCCTGTCGCGTGCCGAGCACGACGTTGAGCACGACCAGTACTGCGACCACGATCGCCGTCGGTATCTCCGAGATGACCAGGCTGACGACGACGACGGCCACGAGCATGAGGTTCATCGGATCCCGCAACTGCCGCAGTGCGATGGCCCACGCGGACGGGCCGGGCGCGGACGCGATCACATTGGGGCCGTAGCGGGCCTGGCGGACCGTGGCCTCGTCGCTCGTCAGCCCGGTCCGTGTGTCGGTGCCCAGTTCGGTCACCACGGCGGTGGCGTCGTGGATGTACCAGGTCTCGGCGGTGGTCATGGCGTTCCCAGCGAGCGGGTCCGAGTTCCGTCCACGGGTCCTCCTTCGCGCCGCAGGGCGCGATCAATGGCGCCGCGAGTCCGGGCGCCGGGTCGAGAGCCGACGGTTTCGCTGCGATCCAAAGTAGCGAATCGCACCATGAAGCGGGCGAATTCGAGCTAGGCTCGCGCGGAAGTTGGACGCTTGTACAGGAAGGCACCCCTTGCGCGCGCTGCTGTTGACTGCCCTGACGGTACTGACCCTGCAGGCCGCCGTTCCCGCGGCCGAGGCAGCCCCGGCCGAGGAAGGCTGGACGCTGCCGCAGCTGACCGTGGTCGACGGCACCATCAAGGATGTCGACGGACGGACGGTGCTGCTGCGCGGCGCCAACGTCAATGGGCTCAACGACTACGCGTCCAACGGGACCGGACTACCGACGGTTGCGCCGCTGGACCGGACGGACTTCGAAAGCATGGCGACGCTCGGCTTCAACGTGGTGCGGCTGAACGTCGCGTGGTCGGCACTCGAACCGACCCCGGGTGCTTTCGACGCCGCGTACGTCGACCGGATCCGCCAGGCTGTTCGGGACGCGAAGGACAACGGCATCTACACCGTCCTCGACATGCACCAGGACGCGTGGGGGCCGTACGTGGGAACTCCGGATGGCCAGGACTGCCCGCCGCTCCTGCAGCGAGGCATCGGGTGGGACGGGGCTCCCCAGTGGGCGACGATCACCGACGGGTGGACGACGTGCAACATCGGCGGTCAGCGGGAGGCATCGCCCGCGGTGGCCCGGGCGTTCCAGGCGTTCTACGACGACGAACAGGGCGTGCAGGGCCACCTGGTGCAGACGTGGGCGCGGCTGGCCGCAGAGTTCAAGAACGAACCCGCGGTGGTGGGCTACGACCTGCTCAACGAACCGAATCCCGGTCTGCGTGACCCGTTCACCGCGGCCGACCAGATCGGGCGCTTCTATCAGCGCGCGATCACGGCCATCCGGCAGGCCGAGACGGGTGGCTTCCAGCACCTGGTGATCTTCGAGCCCAGCGCGCTCTGGTCGGCATTCGGATTCGATGCGCTGCCGCCGCGGCACTATCTCGCCGATCCGCTCGTCGTGTTCTCGCCGCACCTCTACAGTCAGTCCATCAACGTCAGCAATGAAATCCCGTCGATCGAGGACGGGTTCCGGATCGCCGCGCAGGCGGCGGACTGGTACGGCGCACCGCTGTGGACCGGCGAGTGGGGCTGGTTCGGTGAGCCGGACGAGCAGGCCGGGGACGTCGGCCGGTTCGTCGATGCGATGAACACCCACCGGATCGGGGGTACGTGGTGGTCGTGGACCCAGGCGTGCGGCGACCCGCACGCGGTGAACGGCGGCACCACCGCCGAGCCGCAGGGCAACCTCAATCGCATCGACTGCCCGTCGGGTGAAGAGCAGGGGCGCGTCGACGGATTCGCGGAGCAACTCGCCCGCGCCTACCCGCGGGCGGTGCCGGGGGCCCTCACCGAGGTGACGGCGAAGGGCTTCACCGGGACTGGGACCGGGCGCGTCGAGGCGTGGTACCCGGGCGCCGAGCAGCCGCGACTCGAGACCGCGAACCTCGCCGACGTCGAATTGACCCGCGTCGACGGCGGTTGGCGCCTGACCGCCCACGCGGACGGTGCGTACTCCGCAGCGCTCTCCTGAGCGATCGCTCATGCCCTGAGCGATCGCTCAGGACACGAGGGAGGTCATCCCGTCAATCGGTCGCCTTGACCATTCGCTCGGCCAGGGCGGCGAACGACGTCCCGACCGCCTCGGGGGTGTGCAGTTCCCGGGACGGGTACCAGCGAACCGTGTCGATGCAGAGCGACAGGACGGCCAACGTCGTGGCGTCGATGTCGGCCACGGCGAACTCGCCGGCCCGCGTCCCCTCGGAGATGATGTCCCGCACCGTGGCCACGATGTCGTGGCGCAGCTGGACGACCTGGGCGTGATTGTCTTCGTCCAGGGCCGCCAGTTCGTACTGCACCACCCGCCCCGCCGTGTGGTTCTCGGCGTGCCAGTGCGCGAAGGCATAAACCGTTGCACGCAGGCGTTTCGTGGGTGATCCGGCGGTCTCGGCGCCTGCGCGGATCGCGCTGAGCGCCGAGACGTGTCCGGTGAGGCTGAGCCGGGCCAGCACCTCCTGCTTGGACCGGAAGTGGATGTACATCGCGGCCGGGCTCATGCCGGCCCCCGCGGCGATCTCCCGGGTGCTCGTGCCGTGATAGCCCTTCGCGGCGAACGCGTCGCGTGCCGCGTCCAGTAGGCGTTGCTCCGCTTCTCCCGTCGGGCGATCCGTTTCCGTCGCCCCGTTTCGCGCCCCTGTTCGCGATGACATGTGCTCCGACCCTTCGCCGCATCCGTCGACCCGATGTCGACGCGCTCGCGTTGACATTCTCACACCGTACCCGCACACTAAGCGAACGCTTAGCCGGACGAGGTTGAGTCGGAAAGGGTGTTGAAGTGAAGAGAGCAGTTTTCACCGACGATCACGAGCAGTTCCGCGCGTCGGTCCGCGATTTCCTGGCACGTGACGTGGTTCCGAACGTCGAGGAACACGCCGAGAATCGGCTGATCCCGCGCGAGGTGTGGCACGAGGCCGGCAAGCAGGGGATCCTCGGACTCGAGATCCCCGAGGTGTACGGCGGCGGCGAGGCCGGGGACTACCGGTTCAACGCAGTTGCGACCGAGGAACTCGCTGCGGTGAACGCGGCCTTGGTCTCCGCGTTCGGTATCCACTTCGACATCACGACGCCGTACGTCGTCGACCTCGCCTCCGAGAACCAGAAGCAGCAGTGGTTGCCCCGCATGGCCGCCGGTGAGGCGGTCGCCGCGATCGGCATGACCGAGCCGTCCGGCGGCTCGGACCTGGCGAACCTCAAGTCCACTGCTGTCCGGGACGGCTCCGACTGGATCCTCAACGGCGCCAAGACCTTCATCACGAACGGCTACACGGCCGACGTCGTGGTCGTGGCTGCGCGCACCGACCCGGAGAAGCGTTCGAAGGGCATCAGCCTCTTCCTCGTCGACGCGTCGTTGCCCGGTTTCGAGCGAGGCCGCAAGCTCGACAAGGTCGGCCAGCCGGAGTCCGACACCGCCGAGCTGTTCTTCGACGACGTGCGACTGCCCGCCGACGCGCTGCTCGGCGAGCCCGGCATGGGATTCGTGGCGATGATGGAGCGCCTCCCTCAGGAGCGGATCGGTGCGGCGGTTGCCAACATCGCGCACGCCAAGCAGATCCTGCTCGAGACGATCGAGTACGCCAAGGAGCGCAAGGCGTTCGGCAATTCGATCGGGTCGTTCCAGCACAACAAGTTCCTGCTCGCCGAGCTGGTCACCAAGATCGAGGTGGCGGAGGCGTACGTCGACGCCGCCGTCGCCGAGCACGCCGGGGCCGGTCTGAGCGCGGTGGACGCGGCCAAGGCCAAGTGGTGGTCGGCGCAGGTGCAGAACGAGGTGCTCGATCACTGCGTGCAGCTGCACGGCGGCTACGGGTACATGCGCGAATACCGCGTCGCCCGTGCCTGGATGGATGCCCGCGTCACGAAGATCTGGGCCGGTTCCAACGAAATCATGAAGGAAATCATCGGGCGCGATCTCGCGCTGTGATCCGACCCGGCGTCAGCCGGTGGAAAGGAACGCACATCATGACCGAAGCTGTCATTGTTGCAACCGCGCGCTCGCCCATCGGGCGGGCCGGCAAGGGATCGCTGGCGGGTATCCGTCCGGACGATCTTGTGGCACAGATGGTTCGGGCTGCGCTGGACAAGGTTCCTGCCCTCGACCCGAACACGATCGACGACCTGTACCTCGGTGCGTGGGAACACACGGGTGAGCAGAGCGAGAACGTCGCCCGGCGCGTCGCGGTCCAGCTGGGACTGGACGCCGTCCCCGCGGTGACGGTGAACCGGGCCTGTGCGTCGAGCGTGCAGACCACGCGGATGGCGTTCAACGCCATCAAGGCGGGCGACGGCGACGTGTTCGTCTCGGCCGGTGTCGAGTGCGTGTCTCGCTACCCGCAGCAGAACGGGGTGGGCGCCGGTGACGTGAACCTGCAGAATCCGCTCTTCGCGCAGGCGCAGGAGCGTACCGCCCGCCTCGCCGAGACGAACGAGACCTGGAGCGACCCCCGCGAGACGGGTGCGCTGCCGGACGTCTACATCACGATGGGCCAGACGGCGGAGAACGTCGCCACGTACCGCGGCATCAGCCGCGCGGAGCAGGACGAGTTCGCCGCCCGCTCGCAGCAGTTGGCGGAGAAGGCCATCGCCGACGGGTTCTTCGACCGGGAGATCACCCCGGTCACGCTGGCCGACGGCACCGTCGTACGCACCGACGACGGCCCCCGCGCCGGCACCACGGTCGAGAAGCTGTCCGGTCTCCGGACGGTGTTCCGCGAGAACGGCACCGTCACCGCCGGCAACGCGTGCCCCCTCAACGACGGTGCGGCCGCGCTCGTCGTGATGAGCGACCGCAAGGCCGCCGAACTCGGCCTGACGCCGCTCGCCCGCGTGGTGTCGACCGCGGTGAGCGGCCTGTCGCCCGAGATCATGGGCCTCGGCCCGGTCGAGGCGTCGCGTCGTGCGCTCGCGAAGGCGGGCCTGTCGATCGCCGACATCGATCTGGCCGAGATCAACGAGGCGTTCGCGGCGCAGGTGATCCCGTCGTACCGGGACCTCGGCATCGACATCGACAAGCTCAACGTCAACGGCGGCGGCATCGCCCTCGGACATCCGTTCGGTGCGACCGGCGCGCGCATCACGACGACGCTGCTGCACTCGCTGCAGGAGCGGGATCTGCACTTCGGCCTGGAGACCATGTGCATCGGTGGTGGACAGGGTATGGCGATCATCTTCGAGAGGCTGAGCTGATGACGGAAACGGTTGCGACACACGAGCAGAACGCGTCGAACATCTCGTTCGACTTCGCCGGGCAGACGGTCATCGTGACCGGTGGTGGCCGGGGGATCGGGCTCGAGCTGGGACGGTTCTTCCACGAGGCCGGCGCCACCGTGTACCTGGTGGACTTCGACGCCGCCGCACTGGCGGAGGCCGTCGCCGATGTCGGGTGCCGTTCCGCGGTGGCCGATGTGAGCGACAGCGCCTCGGTGCAGGCCGTGGTCGACCAGGCGATCGCCGAGACCGGTCGCATCGACGTCCTGGTCAACAACGCGGGCATCCTGCGCGACCGGGTGCTGTGGAAGCTCACCGACGACGACTACGAGCAGGTCATGGCCGTGCACGCCGGCGGGACGTTCCGATTCACCCGTGCCTGCGTGCCGCACTTCCGTGAGCGCGGGTACGGCCGCGTCGTCAACGTCACCTCCTACACCGGGCTGCGCGGCAACCCGGGCCAGGCGAACTACTCGATGGCCAAGGCGGGCATCATCGGGTTCACGAAGACCGCCGCGAAGGAACTGGCGCGCTTCGGCGTCACCGTCAACGCGATCTCGCCCAACGCCGAGACCCGCATGATCGCGTCGATCCCGGACGACAAGAAGGCCGAACTGGTCGCGCAGGTGCCGATGGGGCGCTTCGCGGACCCGCGCGAGATGGCCGCCGCGGTCGCGTTCCTGGCGTCCGCGAACGCCGGATACATCACCGGCACGGTGCTGCCGGTCGACGGCGGTATCTCGATATGACGGCCCGCTTCGCGGACCGCGTCGCGGTCGTCACCGGGGCGAGCCGGGGGATCGGCCTCGCCGTCGCCCGGCGTCTGATCGACGAGGGCGGCCGGGTCGTCATCACCGCGCGCAAGCAGGAGGCGCTGGACCGGGCCGTCACCGAACTCGGCGGGCCGTCGAAGGCGATCGCCGTGGCCGGGCACGCCGACGACACGGCACACCAGCTCGAGACGTTCGAGCGTGCCGCCGCGGCCTTCGGGCGGGTGGATGTGCTGGTCAACAACACCGGCATCAACCCGGTGGTCGGTCCGGTGCTCGACGCTGATCTGGACGCGGCGCGAAAGATCCTGGGGGTCAACGTTCTCGGCGTGATCGGCTGGACCCGTCAGTTCCGGGAGCAGGCCGGCAGCCGATCCGGTGCCGTCGTCAACATCGCGTCGGTGGCGGGTCTGCGTCCGGCCGCGGACATCGGTGTGTACGGGGTGAGCAAGTCGGCGGTGATCGGGCTGACCGCGCAGCTGGCGAAGGAGAACAGCCCGGCGATCCGGATCAACGCGGTCGCACCGGCCGTGGTGCGGACGCGGTTCGCCGGACCGCTGTTCGAGGGACGGGAGGAGCGAGTGACCGCCGACTACCCGCTCGGGCGTCTCGGCGAGCCCGAGGACATCGCCGCGGCGGTGGCCTTCCTCGCGTCGGACGACGCCGCCTGGATCACCGGGCAGACGCTCGTGGTCGACGGCGGCCTGACCCTGTCCGGAGGTGTGTGATGGCCGTCTTCGCGTCGGTCGACGAGTTGCGGTCCGCGGCCGGTACCGACCTGGGGGCCAGTGACTGGATCACCGTCACACAGGATCGGATCGACACGTTCGCCGAGTGCACGGAGGACCGGCAGTGGATCCACACCGATCCGGTGCGCGCGGCCGACGGCCCGTTCGGCGGGCCGATCGCCCACGGGTATCTCACGCTGTCGTTGCTGTCGCGGTTCATCGAGGACCTCGTCCGAGTCGAGCACGTGGCCGCGGCCGTGAACTACGGGCTCGACAGGGTGCGGTTCCCGGCCCCGGTGCCGGCCGGTGCGCGCGTGCGCGGGCACGGCCGGATCGCGTCCGTCGACGAGATCCCCGGAGGTGTGCAGGTGGGCCTCGACATCACCGTCGAGTGCGAGGGTGCGAGCAAGCCGGTCTGCGTCGCGCGGTCCCTCGCCCGTTTCCTGGCCGAGGCGCCGGAGTAGTACCCAGCGCGCGGGAAGGGCGCCGCCTCGGGCGGCGCTCTTCCCGCGTCGGCACCGGCACGCGGGCCGTCGGCGGCGCACAATGTGCGTACAGCAGCGGAACTCGAGGGAGGTGCCCGCGTGCCGACACGCACCATCGACGGCCGTCGTGTGGCTGTGAGCAGGCTCGACAAGGTGCTGTACCCCGCCACGGGCACGACCAAGGGCGAGGTGATCGACTACTACACCGCGATCGCGCCCGCGATGCTCCCGCACGTCGTCGACCGCCCGGCCACCCGCAAGCGCTGGCCGAACGGGGTGGACGAGCCGTCGTTCTTCGAGAAGAACCTCGCCACATCGGCGCCGCAGTGGCTCACCCGGCACGCCGTCCACCACAAGGACCGGACCGTGCGCTACCCGATCGTCGACTCCACGGCGGCGCTCGTGTGGATCGGTCAGCAGGCGGCGCTGGAAGTGCATGTCCCGCAATGGCGGTTCGTCGAGGGCGAACCGGGGCCGGCGACTCGGCTGGTGTTCGACCTCGACCCCGGCGAGGGGGTGGGCCTGCCCGAGTGTGCGCGGGTGGCGTTCGCGGTGCGGGACCTGGTGGCGACGCTGGGGTGGACGGCGTACCCGGTGACGAGCGGCAGCAAGGGCATTCACGTCTACGTGCCCCTGGACCGGACGCTGGCTCCGGGCGGGGCGTCGACCGTCGCGAAGAAGGTGGCGACGAGCCTGGAGCAGATGCATCCCGACCTGGTGACCGCGACGATGTCGAAGTCGGTGCGGGGCGGGCGGGTGTTCCTCGACTGGAGCCAGAACAACGCCGCCAAGACCACGATCGCTCCGTACTCGATGCGTGGGCGCGCCCATCCGACTGTCGCCGCGCCGCGACGCTGGGAGGAACTCGAGGATCCGGACCTGCGGCACCTGCGGTTCGACGAGGTGCTCCAGCGGTACCGACGGGACGGGGACCTGCTCGCCGACCTCGACGCGCCGTGGGACGCCCTGTCCGAATACCGCCGTAAGCGCGACCCCGCCCGTACCCCCGAACCGATCCCGCAGACGGAAGCCGAAGGCGGTGAGGGCAATTCGTTCGTCATCCAGGAACATCACGCCCGCCGACTGCACTACGACTTCCGGCTCGAGCGGGACGGCGTCATGGTCTCGTGGGCGGTGCCGCGCGGCATCCCGACGTCGCCGAAGGAGAACCGCCTGGCCGTGCACACCGAGGACCATCCCCTCGAGTACGCGAGCTTCTCGGGCTCGATCCCGAAGGGGGAGTACGGCGGCGGGAGCGTGAGCATTTGGGACGCCGGGACGTACGAGCCGGTCAAGTGGCTCGACGACGAGGTGATCGTGCGACTGTTCGGGGAGCGGGTCCAGGGCCGGTTCGCGCTCATCCGCACCGAGGGCGACCAGTGGTTGATGCACCTGATGCGGGAGGACGGAGACGACCGGAACTTCCCGCGGGGGCTGCGGCCGATGCTCGCGACGGCGGGCACCCTCGACGGCCTGAACCCCGACGAGTGGGCGTTCGAGGGGAAATGGGACGGCATCCGGCTGATCGTCGAGTTCGACGGAGCTACCCTCACCCTGCGAGGCCGTGCCGGCAACAACGTGACCGACCGGTATCCGGCACTGCAGTCGCTGGCCAGGACCATGGACGGGCACCGGGTGGTGCTGGACGGGGAGGTCGTCAGCCTCGACGGCGCGGGGCGGACGAGTTTCACCGCGCTGCAGGCCGGAGGCGAGCCGCGGTTCTGGGCGTTCGACATCGTGTATCTCGACGGGGTCTCGCTGCTGCGCAAGCGCTACGACGACCGCCGACGCGTTCTCGACGCGCTGGCCGCCGCGGTCGACGGACTCGTCGTTCCGCCGCAGTTGACGGGCTCGGTTCCCGAGGTCGTCGAGCAGAGCGGCGACCTCGAGGGCGTCGTGGCGAAGCGGCGGGACTCGGTCTACCTGCCAGGGAAACGCGGATCGGCGTGGATCAAGACCAAGAACTGGCTCACGCAGGAGGCCGTCATCGGCGGGTGGCGTCGCGGACGCGGTGGACGCGGTGGCAGCCTCGGCTCGCTGCTGCTGGGGATCCCCGGCGACGGCGGCCTGCGCTACATCGGACGGGTCGGCACCGGGTTCAGCGAGTCGGAACTCGACCGGCTGAGTGCGCTGCTCGCCCCGCTCGAGCGAAAGACCAGCCCCTTCGTCGGCGACGTGCCCGACGTGGATCGGCGCGAGATCGTGTGGGTGACCCCGAAGATCGTGGGAGAGGTGCGGTTCCGGGACCGCACCGGGGCCGGAAGGTTGCGACACCCGAGCTGGCGGGGTCTGCGCGACGACAAGACGCCCGACGACGTGCGCGAGGAGTCGGGCTGAGCTCGGTGGTCGCGAACCGTGTCGGGGTGTATGGTCCGGGGCTGCGGGTGGCCGAGTTGACAGGCACCGCAGGAGGTTTCGACTCCGAACGCACAGGGTCCCACACGAGAAACCCGACGAGCGGGTGACCGAGATGCGGGCGCCGGTCACCGAAACCTGATCGGACTGGCGCGCGAAAGGTCCTTTGGTTCGGAGGCAAGGCGGTTCGAAGGTGGCCGGGCGACAACCTCACCGCGCGGGTCGAGGTCGTCGGACTTGCGCAGAACGAGAAGGGCTGCGCCGCGGTAGAAGGGCACTCCGAACCACGAATCCGCATGGCGCCCAGGTCTTCAGCGGCGCCGCCGAGGTCGGCTGATCTCGATCAGGTCGCGCAGCCGCGTTGTGGAGGATTCCTCTTGGTATCCGGGAGAAATCCTTCATGATCGCCGGGACCGCTCGCTGGTGGAGTGCCCCCGGCAGGATTCGAACCTGCGACACCGGCTTTAGGAGAGCCGTGCTCTATCCCCTGAGCTACGAGGGCGGGGGCGGGGCGAACTCGGTTCGCAGTGTTCCGCAATTGGGAGTGTAGCCGCCGGCGGGCTGCTCCGATGAATCGGTCGTCGCGTCACACTCCGTCGGGTCGAGTCCCTGCCGAACGCAGGAGAGTCCCCACTCTCGTGACGTAGGGGACCGACGGACGGAACGGCGCCGGCAAACTGATCGATCCGCGCTCCGACTCCGAACCGTCAGAAAATCGAAAATAAAGATCAGGTAACGCTAGCGAACACGTATATGGATTTGTTACCTTGGCTCGGCAGCAAGATCGAGTGCACTCCGAAGTGTGCGGCCGAAGAAACGATTGACGAGGTAGCTGACTGTGGGACGCCATCGCCGGACGGATTCCGACGCCCTTCTCATCGAGCTCGACCCGACCGCCCAGCGTGGCCGTCACCGCGACGCAACCTCCGGTCCCGGGGCAGGTCTGAAGGCCGCCACCGTCGCCGCTGCGACCGGCGCGATCCTCACCGCCGGAGCGCAGCTCGGTGCCGGATCCGCGGCCGCCGACACCGGACCGAGCACCCAGCAGTTCCAGATCCCCGAGGGCCTTCTCCCGGCCGGCGTCGAGTTGCCCGCCCTCCCGGCGCTGCCCACGCTGCCGCAGGCGCCGACCGCGCAGCAGGTGATCGAGACCGTCAAGGCCTTCGAGATCCCGGCCGGCATGCCGCAGGTCGAGCAGGTCGTCGACGACCTCACCACCCGCGCCGAGGCGAGTTTCGGCTCGATGAGCGGTTCGCTGAGCGCGCCGCGTGCGGTCAAGCCCGTGTCCGGCACGCTCACCTCCGACTTCGGTCCCCGCTGGGGCAGCCATCACGGCGGCATCGACATCGCGGCCCCGATCGGCACCCCCGTCTACGCCGCCGCCGACGGTGTCGTCGTCGACGCCGGTCCCGCGTCCGGATACGGGCTGTGGGTGCGCGTCAAGCACGACGACGGCTCCACCACCATCTACGGCCACGTCAACGACTACCAGGTCGCCGTCGGCCAGCAGGTGGTCGCGGGCCAGCAGATCGCGACCGTCGGCAACCGCGGCCAGTCGACCGGCCCCCACCTGCACTTCGAGGTGTGGAACGCGAACGGCGCGAAGGTCGACCCGTCGGCGTGGCTCGAGGAGCGCGGCGTCCAGGTCACCTGGCGCGGCGCCTCGGCCACCATGTGAGCCGACCCCGAGACGACGAAAGTCCCCGCCCCGATGGGCGGGGACTTTCGTGTTCGTGGGCCGGCAGGTCAGGCGGCCGGGGTGGCTGCCCGGCGGGCGGCGTAGGACAGCCCGCACGCGGTCATGACCTGGCCGAGGCTGAGCGCGCCGCCGTCGCCGAGCGCCCGCGAGAAGCGGCCGTCGGGTCGCACCCACAGCCGGACCGTCGCCGCGCCGTCGGTATGAGCGAGGACGTACTCGTCGCAACCGTCGGGGCAGGGCAGCGTCTCACGCACGGCGTGCTGCGAGTATGCGAGTTCGATCAGGTCGTCGATCACGAAAGCTGCTCCTAACCCCCGGTCCGACCGAGGCCTACATCACCGTTCGGTAACGCAGATTAGGCTAACCTTCGCCCAGTACTGGCTGTCAACCCCTTGGTTCGTCCTGTGAGCAACCACTCGGGGACCCGTCGCCGGTCCTACCGCGGCGACAGTGCGACCGAGGCCTCGCCGGTGTACGTGAGGAACGTCAGCGACTCCTGGAAGTACAGCTCGACCGTCTCCGAATCGTGCGACAGGTAGCCGATCGACAGGTCCTGCCCGATCTGGAGGTCGAAGTCGCCGCCGCGGGTGGTCAGCACGAACGCCCCGTCGATCGCCGGCGCCCAGATGATGTCGCCGTCGATGAGCCGCCGGATGTGCTCGCGAATCGGGTACCCGTGATCGGAGGTCTCGCTGACCTGCGTGTACGCCTCGGCACTCAGCAGCACCGAGTACGGGCCGTCGACGCCGGCCAGGCGCAGCTCCGACAGCGCTTGGCTGATCACCTCGGGCACGTCGCGGACGTCCTCGGGCAGGCGCAGCGTCGGGTTCGACGAGCTCGCGCGGATGCCCTCGATGCCGGCCGCGGCGTACCCCTCGAAGATCGCGCGGTCCTCGGCGAACGCGATCTTCTTCGCGGCCTCCTTGACGGCGTCCCAGTCGGCGTCCTGCGCGCCGCGCTCGACGTTGTCGATCTCCTCGCGGGACAGCGTGAACGGCACCCGCAGCTCGACCAGCGGGGCGACGCGGCGCTGTCGGGCCAGCACGCCCGCGGCCGGGGCGTCGATCGACGTGGTGCGGCCGAGCCCGACCGCCGAGAAATCGGTGCCGTGCGGGCCGGAGACGTCGACGACGGTGCGTCCCGCGATGTGCCGCTTGAAGGTTCGGGTAGCCTCCTCCTCGATCGACGCCCAGGCGGCGTCGGTGATGGGGGCGAGACCGCGATAGAGATTGTTCATATGGTGGAACTCCTTCTCAGACTGCCAATTCCGAGTGATCCGTCAGCGGCGGGGGACGGGCTCGTGTCTTCGGTGCCGGCGTGCCTTATCCCGGGAGCCGGCGGGAGGTCGTCGAGGAACTCGATAGTGGGGGAGAAGAACAGGCTGCCCGTGACGGCGGTGGAGAAATCGAGGATGCGGTCGGTGTTGCCCTCGGGCTTGCCGACGAACATGTTGCGGAGCATCTCCTCGGTGACCGCCGGCGTGGCCGCGTACCCGATGAAGTAGGTGCCGAACTCGTCGCCGCCGAGGCTGCCGAACGGCATGTTGACGCGCAGGATCTGGCGCTCGTCGCCGTCCTCGTCGACGACGGTGGTCAGTGCGACATGGGAATTGGACGGTTTGACGTCGTCGCCGAGTTCGATGTCGTCGAGCTTGGTGCGGCCGATGACGCGCTCCTGCTCCTCGGTGGAGATCGCGTTCCACGCGTCCATGTCGTGCAGGTACTTCTGCACGATCACGTAGCTGCCGCCGGTGAAATCGGGATCCTCGTCGCCGATCAGCGCGGCCTCGGCCGCCTCGGCGCCCTCCGGGTTCTCGGTGCCGTCGACGAACCCGAGCAGATCGCGCCGATCGAAGTACTGGAAGCCGTGGGTCTCGTCCACGACGGTGGCTGCACCCCGGAGACGTCCGACGATCTTCGACGCGAGTTCGAAGCACAGGTCCATGGACACCGCACGGATGTGGAACAGCAGGTCACCGGGGGTCGCGGGGGCGCGGTGCCGGGTGCCTTGGAGTTCGACGAACTCGTGCAGTTCGGCGGGGCGGGGCCCGTCGAACAACCGGTCCCACGCGGACGAGCCGATCGAGGTGACGCACACCAATCCCGAATCGGGCACCCGGAATCCGACGGCCTTGCGCAGGCCGTCGACGTCGGACAGCACGTCGCGGACGGTGTTCTCGCCGCCCTCGTCGATGGTGAGGACGAGGAATATCGCCGCAGGTGTCAGCGAGGTCAGGATCAACTGAGGTCGGGCCACACCTCACCGTAGAACACTCCCGGCGGCGTTGCCCGGGAACACCGACCGTCGGCGGCGTGATGTCGCCGACGGTCGTGGGCCGCGATCGGGTGGCTACGCGGTGGCGCCGGCCCAGCTGTCCGGGCCGAACACCTCGTAGTGGATGTTCGCCTCCGGGATGTTGCGGGCGATGAGCGACTCCTTCATCGCGAGCATGAACGGCAGCGGGCCGCACAGGAAGGCGCGGGTGCCGGGCTCGAGTGCGACGTCGGTCAGATCTGCACGCCCCAACCGGGTTCCGGTGAACGCCTCGCGCGCACCCATGTCCTCGTACCAGCGGTGCATCACACCGGACGGCAGCCGCCCGACCAGCTCGGTGAGCTCGGCACGGTGCGCGTGCTGCGCGGCGGAACGGTCGGCGTGCAGCACCGAGACGCTGCGCCGGTCGTCGGTGGAGGCCAGGTGCTCGAGCATCCCGATCATCGGGGTGCAGCCGATGCCCGCCGAGACCAGCAGCAGCGGGGCGTCGTCGTCCGGCAGGACGAGGTCGCCGAACGGCAGCGACACGGTCAGCTCGTCACCCTCGAAGACGTTGTGGTACAGGAAGTTCGACACCTCGCCGGCGGGCGCGGCGGAGCCGTCGGGCAGTGCCTGGGCGGCGATCCGCTTGACCGTGATCCGCCACTCGGCGTCGGTGGGCCCGCACGCGAGGCTGTACTGCCGGATCTGGCGGGCGCCGTCGGGCAGGTGGACGGCGACCGAGATGTACTGGCCCGGTGCGAACGCCGACAGGGCGGAACCGTCGGCGGCCGCGAGGGTGAACGAGACGGTGTCGGCGGACTGGTGCGCCCGGCGCGTCACCCGGACCGACCGCCACACGTCACCCGCCTCGACGCCGGCCTCCTCGTACAGCCCGGCCTCCATCGCGATCAGGGTGTTGGCCATCAGCCAGTAGACCTCGTCCCACGCCGAGGCGACCTCGGGCGTGACGGCCTCGCCGAGCACCTCGACGATCGCCTCGAACAGGTACTTGTGCACGATCCAGTACTGGTCGGCGGTGATGCCGAGCGACGCGTGCTTGTGGGCGATGCGCGACAGGATCGCCTCGACCCGTGCGGGATCGGGGTCGAGCTGCAGCGTCGCGAACGCGGCGATGGCCCCGGCCAGCGCCTTCTGCTGCTCGCCCTGGCTCTGGTTGCCCCGGTTGAACAGGTCGCGCTCGAGCTCGGGATGGGCGTCGAACATCTTGCGGTAGAACAGCGGCGTGATGTCGCCGATCGCGGCGCCCACGGCGGGCAGCGTGGCGCGGACGGTTTCCTTCGAGGCCTCCGAGAGCATCGGATTCTCCTGTCGGTCGGGGATTACGGTTCGTTCACTGCCGGCGCGGTGAGCGTCAGCAGCACGTCTCGGGTGGAGTCGTCCGCCAGGTCGCGGACGGTCAGCGTGTCCAGGGCGCCGTAGAAGGCGTTCTGGGCGTCGCGCAGCGCGGAGCGCAGCCGACAGCCGCGGCGCAGCGGGCACGGCTTGTCGCCCTCGCAGGTGACGACCTCGCCGTCGCCCTCGAGCTGTCGGGTCAGCCAGCCGAGCGATGCCGACCGGCCCAGTTCGGTGATCGCGAGGCCGCCTCCGCGGCCCCGGCGGGTGGTGACGACGCCGAGTTCACTCAGCCGCGCAACCACTTTCGTGGCGTGCGTGTACGAGACGGCCAGCTGGTCGGCGATCGCCCGGGTGCTCGGGGCCGCCCCGGATCCGGCGGTCGACCCGTCGGCCAGTCGCATGACGATCCGCAGGCCCAGATCCGTGAACTGCGTCAGCTGCATGACTCGACAGTAGGAAATTGGAATCTGGGACTCCAATTAAATGTGACGGGCGTCTCGGGTCCCGCCGCGAAGTCCCGACTTCCGGCCCGGCGCGGAGGGACTTTGGTCCCGAACTACACGGGACTCATGCATCCCCGCGGAAACCGGTCGGAGTGACTAACGTCGAAGTCGGCACCTCGATCGGTTCGATCCGAGGACGATCGACCACGACTTGCCGCACCGATTCGTCGCAAACGGAAGAGGGTGAGCGGGATGACCGCACAGGGCATGCAACACGGCGCCGAGGAACCGTCGATCGCACGGGCCGCGAACGCGGTGATCGTCGGCGTCGACGGATCCGAGTCCGCGGAAGCGGCCGTCCGCTGGGCCGCGCGGATGTGCGCGGACCGCAACCTGTCGCTGCGGATCATCCACGCCCTGAACTTCTCGCCCTACACCTACGGCGCGCCGTACCTCGACGTCGCCGGCATCTACGACTGGATGGAGGACGAGGGCAAGGAGATTCTCTCCCGCGCGGCCGCCGTGGCCCGGGAGGTCTCCGCCGACCTGGACGTCTCCACCGAGATCTCGACGATGGGCGGCGCCCGCTGGCTGGTGTCGCTCTCCGAGGACTCGCGGGCGCTGGTGCTCGGGGCGTCGGGCAGCGGCGCGGCCGGCGGCATCGGCTCGACCGCGGTCAACGCCGCGAGTCACGGTGTGTGCCCGGTCGTGGTGGTCCATCAGCGCGACGGCGAGGTGCCGCAGGAGGGGCCCGTGGTCGTGGGCATCGACGGCAGTCCCACGAGCGAGCGGGCCACAGGCATCGCGTTCGAGGAGGCCGCGCAGCGCGGGGTCCCGCTCGTGGCGATCCACGCGTGGAGCGACACCCCGCACGGGACGCTCGCCGGTGGGCGCAGCGCGATCCGCGACCCGCGCGCCTTCGAGGACGCCGAACACGAGGTGCTCTCCGAACGCCTCGCCGGGTGGTGTGAGCGGTACCCGGACGTCGAGGTCCAGCGCGAGCTGTACATCGACGGCCCCCGCACCCACCTGCTCGCGTGGTCGCAGAAGGCGCAGCTGGTGGTCGTCGGCAGTCGCGGCCGCGGCGGCTTCCGCGGCCTGCTGCTCGGCTCGACCAGCAACGAACTGGTGCAGAAGGCGCAGTGCCCGGTGATGGTGGTCCGGCCCGAGCGGTCGTAGAGTCCATTTGTCGTAACGGCCGTCACAGGAAACGGATTGGGGTCGCCGCAGTGCGCATCGGAATGGGCTTGAACTACAGCGGGGGATTCGCGGAGACCGTCGAAGAGGTCGCCGACCTGGAACGGGCGGGCCTGGACATCGTGTTCGTGCCCGAGGCGTACTCGTTCGACGCCGTCAGCCAGCTGGGATACCTGGCGGCCAAGACGTCGAAGATCGAGCTGGCGTCGGGCATCTTCCAGATCTACACCCGCACCCCGAGCCTGACCGCGATGACCGCGGCCGGTCTGGACTACGTCTCGGGCGGCCGGTTCGTGATGGGCATCGGGGCGTCGGGTCCGCAGGTGATCGAGGGCTTCCACGGCGTCAAGTACGACGCCCCGCTCGGCCGCACCCGCGAACTGGTCGACATCTGCCGGCAGGTGTGGCGTCGCGAGAAGGTCAACTACCAGGGCAAGTACTACCAGGTCCCGCTGCCCGCCGATCAGGGCACGGGACTGGGCAAGCCGCTGAAGCTGATCAACCATCCGGTGCGGGAACGGATCCCGATCGTCATCGCCTCGCTGGGACCGAAGAACGTGGCGATGACCGCCGAGATCGCCGAGGGCTGGGAGCCGATCTTCTTCCACCCGGAGAAGGCGGAGTCGGTGTGGGGCGAGGCGCTCGCGGCCGGCAAGGCCAAGCGGGACCCGGCGCTGGGGGATCTGCAGATCTACGCGGGCCCGGCGCTGGCGATCGGCGACGACGTGGAACCGATGCTGCAGTGGATCAAGCCCCACCTGGCGCTGTACATCGGCGGCATGGGCGCCAAGGGCAAGAACTTCTACAACGACCTCGCGTGCCGCTACGGGTACGCGGAGGAAGCCGAGAAGATCCAGGACCTGTACCTGGCCGGCAAGAAGGAGGAGGCCGCCGCCGCCGTGCCGGACGAACTCGTCCGCGCCGTTTCCCTCATCGGCACCGAGAGCTTCGTCAAGGAGCGGGTGGCGGCGTTCGCCGCCGCCGGCGTGACGACCCTCAACGTGACCCCGATGGCCGCCGACCGCGCGGGCCGCGTCGCCCTGATCGAGAAGCTGCGCGCGATCGTCGACTGACCGCCGCCCCGCCGAGCCGTGGCGTGGCGTGCCCAGAGTCACGGCCCGCGGGGCGCCGAGACGCACGCGGTGGCGGACAGAAATCGGGACAATGGTCTCGACCGGACTGCAGGTGTGAAGGAGAAACTGGATCCATGAGCGCAACCGAAGCGATCGTCGTCGCCGTCGACGGCTCCGAAGCGGCATCGAACGCGGTGGTGTGGGCCGCCCGAGCCGCTGCGGTCCACCAGCGTCGCCTGCACATCGTCACCGCCGTGCACATCCCGGCGTTCTACTACTCCGAGCCGTACCTGGCCCGTAGCTTCCAGGACGAACTGCGCGACACGGCCCGTTCGCGTCTCGACAGCGCCCACGTCCTCGCCAAGCAGTCCGCCGAGGACATCGGTTCGATCGAGATCACCACCGAGCAGATCGACGGGCGTCCCGCGCCGACGCTGATCGACCTGTCGAAGCAGTCGTGGATGGTGGTCCTCGGATCGCACGGCCACGGCGAGATCACCGGGCTCGTCGTCGGTTCGGTCACCGCGGCGGTGGCCTCGCACGCCGAGTGCCCGGTCTCCGTCGTCCGCGGTCGCACGCTCGACGGCCTGCCGCCGACCGAGGGTCCGGTCGTGGTGGGCGTCGACGGCTCCGAGTCCTGCAAGCCCGCCGTCGCGGCCGCGTTCGAGGAGGCGGCGGCACGGAACGCGAACCTCATCGCCGTGAACGTGTGGAGCGACGTGAGCGTGCAGCCGTCCCTCGGCGCCACCCCCGACGACCCGCACTGGAGCCGCATCCAGACCGGTGAGGAAGTGGTGCTCGCCGAGCGCCTCGCGGGCTGGCAGGAGCGGTACCCGGACGTCACCGTCGAACGCGTCGTGGCCCGGGACCGGCCGGTGCGGGTGCTCAGCGAGTACGCCGAGCAGGCCCAGTTGATCGTCGTCGGCACCCGCGGGCGCGGCGGCTTCCGGGGCATGCTGCTGGGCTCGACCAGCCGGGCGATGCTGCACACCGCCGACTGCCCGGTGCTGATCGTGCCGTCGGGCGACTGAGTTTTCGACCTTCCGATCGGGGCCGCGTGGCGATTCGCCGCGCGGCCCCGGTGTCGTCCTACGGGGTCCCGGCGAGGGCGAGCACCCGATAGCCGGACTCGTTGAGCGCGTGGTGGCGCGCCCACCGGGTCTCGGTCCACACCGGATCGGTGTGCGCGGCCACCAGTGCCGCCGTCGTCGCCGAATGCAGGTCGAACTCGAGTCCGCGGCAGAGTTCGCGCGCCTCGGACCGGTCGCGGGTGGACGCGGTCCGCTCGATGGTCGCCGCCACGCGGTCGTCGGCGTCGACGAGGATCCTGCGGTACGACGCGGGCAGCACCGTCCACAGCACGACGACGGCGACGACGACGCCGATCACCGTCTCGAGGAGACGATCCCGGGTGACGCCGGTCAGGTCGTCGGGCGACCCGAGACCCCCGAGCAGCAACGCCAGGGTCGTGATGAACACCATCGCCAGTCCGTAGTTGCGGACGAGATACGCCTGCAGTCCGGCCATCGACGCGGCCAGCGCCAGCACGAGCGCGGCCCCGGTCGGATCGATGGGCGTCAACGCCGCCAGAACCAGTAGGCCCAGCACCGTTCCCGCGAAGCGATGCACGGCCCGGTATGTCCCCAGGATCCGGTCCGGCCCCTGGTGCAGGATCATCGCGGCGGTGATGACCGCCCAGTCCGGCCGGGCCACACCGAGGCCCATCGCGACGGCACCGGCCACCGGGCACGCGACGAGCAACCGAACGACGATGAGCGTCGACCGGCCCCGCAGGTGTGCCGCCCGCCCGAGCCGGAACCGGATCGTCGGGCGCGGCGCGGGGACCCGCCGCCCCAGGTCCTCACCGTCGGCGTCGAGCGCCGTCTCGCTGCCGTGCAGCAGCGTCACGCAGCGATCCTGTGTCGCGAGCAGATCCCGGGTCAGCGGGTGGTCCCGGATGGCGATGCCCGCGTCGTGCAGGCACTGCCATGCGGCATGGACGGCCTTGACCGCCCCGTGTCGTCGCGTTGCGGAGTCCCGATCGTGGTCGAGGGCGTCGACCGCCGCGATCGCAGACGAGACCGCCGTGCGTTCGGGGGTGCGCGGCCGCACCGGCCAACCGGACATCGCGACGAGGACGGCGGTGGCCGCGCCGACCGCCGTCCAGGCGACGACGTGGCCGACGGGGACGCCGACCGCGGGCAACGCCGACGCGATCTCGACCGCCAGAAGTGGGAGGAACGCGCCGGGAGCGCCGATCCGCAGCGCGTCGACCACGAACGCGGCCACGGCCACGAACGCCGACATCGCGAGTACCAGCGCCATCGGCCACAGTGCGGATCCGCCGGCGGTGGCCGCGTCGTGGACCGCGCTGCCGACGACGGCGCCGAGGGCGGCCGCGACCACCATCACGCACGCCGCGACGGAGACCGCCCGCCACCGCACCCGGTACGGACGGCCCTCCCCGTACACCACCGCGAACGCGCCGAGGGCCGCCGAAGCGGCCGCCGGATCGTGGCCGAGCGCGACGCCGATCAGTCCGGGCAGAGCGACGGCGACCGCTGCACGCGCCGTCCCCGGCCATCGGCGCCCGTCCCGCGGCACGCGCACCAACGCGGGCCATGCCCGTGTCGGTGTGGGAATCGGGGGAGGGGCTTCGATCGACACGGGTACTTACGTTACGAAACGGCGCGGGGCGCGATCGAAGCAGGCAAAAAGGGAAGGCCGAGAGGGGCCGCGCCGGAGGCTCATTGTCCGGTTCCTCCCCCTGTTCGCTCGGTGGCGGGTCGCGCGCGCCGCAAAGCGGACTCCTGCCGCGCGCCGGGCGGGCGCCCGAGCCTTTCGCGTTCGCGATTCCTCTCCTCGACGGACCGGATCGGAGTTAAATAGATTCGAACAGGCGCAACGGATTTCGACAAGATCAAGCACAGCCCAGTCCACCGCCCACCCGCTCCGGTCCGGTGCCATCCGCGGGAGGCAGATCGCTTCGGGGATGCGCAATGAACAAAGCAGCTTTGGGCGTCCACGCGCGCAGCAGCGAGCCCGCCGCGGCGCCGCCGGAACTGTCCGATTCGCTCGACGACGACTCTGGTGGCGCACGTGGCGGCGTCACACTGCCGAGGCTGCTCGCGGGTGCGCGGCTGACGCCGGCGCAGGCTGCGCAACTGTCTGCGGACGTGATCGACGAGCTCGGACGGGTCAGCTCCGGCGGTAGCCGTCCGGTCACCGTGCGGAACGACGCCGCGGTGGTGTCCGACGGCGGGCGACTCATGCTGGACGGCGTTGTCGGCGGCGCGTCCCGCATCGAGACCAAGGATGCGATCGCGGACCTGCTCCGCGGCATCGCGACGAACTGCCGAGGGTCGGATCTCGGTGATCCTCTGATCGAATCCTTATCGGACGCAACGGATCCGAATGACCTGATTCGCCGGGTTCGTCGGGTGATCGACCCCGAACTCGACCCGGCCGGCGAAGCTCGGCGGAGGCGAGGGATCGGCGAACTCGTCAAGGCGACGATGGGGCGGCGCCCACCCGACCGTCGAGCAGGGGAGGATCGAGGAGAGCGGACCGACGTACGGAACGATCCGTCCGTGCCGACCGGGTCGCTCGTGACGGGCACCGGTTGGTACCCGCCGGTTCGAAGCCCCTGGCACAGTCGTCGGCGTCGGCCGTCCCGTCGCCAGGGGATCTACGTCGTGCTCGTGACCGTCGTTGTCGCCGGGTCCCTGGTGGCGGCGCCTCGTGCGTGGGAGCAAGTGAGCCGGGGCTGGGACGCCCTCCTCCATCCGGTGAACGCCTCCTCGGCGCAGAACCGCATCGAGCCGGTGTCGCCGCCGCCACCGGAACCGGCGGACCCGGCGGGGACCGCGGCAGGCGGTGTCACACCCGCGCCGGTCGATACCGGTGCCCCGGCCGCTGCGGGCCAGATCGCCGGGGTCACAGCACGTTTCGCCGACGGATCGTGCAGCCCCGGCAAGCCGTGCGCCGTCCGTGTGGACGTCCGCCTCGATCCGTCAGCGGCCGGTGCGGTCACCTGGAAACTGAACGTCTACGACCGATGCTCGGGTGAGGTGCACGAGGGCGGTGACGTCACCATCCCGGCCGAGCCGGACCGGGAGGGTGTGTACGGCCTGAGCAGGACCACACTGCCGAACGGGTCTGCCTTGGCCGTCGCGGCGGTCACGAGCGCCCCGGCCGTCGCCGCGTCCGAGCCGCTGTACGTGCCCGCCGACAAGGCGGCCTGCTGATGACCGCGGACGGCGGCCGGGTGAGGGGACACGATCGAGAGTCCGACCCCTGGATCGTCTCGGCGGCGGTCGTGCTCGCGGTCCTCGGGCTGCTCAACCTGATCTCGATCGGGCTCACGTCGCAGGCGATCCGTCATGCATGTTTCACCGTGATCGGCCTCGGGTTGATGTGGGTCGTCTCGCGCGTGCGGGTGAGCAACCTGGCCCGATTCGGGTGGGTGACCCTCGCTGTCTCGGTCGTGATGCTGGCGGCGGTCCCGCTCGTCGGCGTCGCGGTCAAGGGCGCGCAGCGGTGGCTGGACTTCGGCCTGTTCACCGTGCAGCCTTCGGAGATCGCCAAGCTCGGTCTGGTGATGGTGTCGGCAACGATCCTGGCCGGCGGCTACACGTTCGGCCGGTTGACAGCGGCGTTGGGGATCGCGGGTGCCGTCGTCGCGCTCGTCGCGCTGCAACCCGACCTGTCGAGTGCCGTGGTGCTCGTCGCGATCGCGGTGCTGATGGTGGTTCTGGCCAGGGTGCCGATGGCGCCGCTGATGCCGCTGTTCGCGCTGGGCATCGCCGCGTTACCGATTGCCGTGCTCTTTCTCCGTCCGTACCAGCTCGAACGGATCCAGACGTTCGTGTCGAGCGACGCCGATCCGAGCGGATCGGGCTGGGCGTCGATGCAGGCCGACATCGCGGTCGGCAGCGGCGGCCTGTGGGGCCTGGCGCGGGACCCCACGTACGACCTGAGGGCCGCATACCTTCCCGAAGCGGAACACGACCTCGCGTTCGCGAGCGTCGTGTACGGGTGGGGGCTGTTCGCCGGCATCGCGGTCATCGCGGCCAGCCTGGTGATCACGTGGCGTGCCGCCCTCGCGGCCCGCCGCGCCCGTACCAGGGAAGCCGCGCTCGTGGCCGCCGGTGTCGGTGCCCTGTTCGGGATCCACGCGGTGCTGTCGATCGGTGCGAGCCTGTCGGTGCTGCCCCAGACCGGAATGCCGCTCCCGATGTTCAGCTACGGCGGCACCGTCGCGGTCGTCGGTTTCATCTCGATCGGGCTGGTACTCGCGGTGCGCCGCGACGGTGTCGGCCGGCCGCTGTGGGCTCAGCCGTCCACGCGCCGACGACGGCCGCGGGGCGTCACGGCGGGTTCCCTCGCGGTCACCGCGCTCCTCGTGGCGATGTCCGTGTTCGCGTGGCAGTTGCAGAGCGACCGCGGTCCGGAGCTGCGTGCGCTGAGCGACACCCAGATGACCCGCTGCATCCGACTGCCCGCCGAACGCGGGGAGATCCTTGACCGGAACGGCGTGCCGCTGGCGACCAACGTTGCCGAGTACTCCATCTCGGTGGTCAGCCGGATGTTCGACGAGGACGACTCCGGGGAGCGCACCATGCTCGCCGCGCTGCTGGGCGAGCCCGACGCCGAGCTGACGAAGACCCTGGCGGACAGCGGCGGGGAGATGCAGGCCGTCGTCGGCAGGGTCACCCCGGAGCAGGCGCGGCGGATCATCGACGCGCAGCTGCCCGGCGTGCTCGTGGTGCCCTCCGGAAAGCGGCACTACCCGTACGGACCCGCGCTCGCCTCCGTCCTCGGCTACGTGGGCGTCGGTGATCCGCAGGACATGGAACGTTGGCCACAGCTCGCCCTCGGGTCGCGGGTGGGCCGGGCCGGGCTCGAGAAGCAGTACGACGCCCTGCTCCGCGGCACCGACGGCCGGCAGTGCGTGTACGTCGACCCGGCCGGAAACCTGGTCGGCCCGGCCGAGCGCGTGGATCCGGTGCCGGGTCACGATCTGCGGCTGCACCTCGACATCGGGTTGCAGACCCTGGCGACGGACGCGCTGGCCCAGGCGGTGCGCAGCAGCGGCGGCGACCTCGGCGCGGCGGTGGTGATGGACGCGCGGACCGGAGGGGTCTTGGCGCTCGCCAGCGTGCCCGGGTACGACAACAACGTCTACGGGCCCCCCGTAGACGCCGTCGCGCTGGCGGCGCAGACCGAGGGGACCGGGCCCGGACGGATGCTCAACCACGCCTACCAGACCGCGGCGCCGCCCGGCTCGACCTTCAAGATCGTGGTCGCGTCGGCGAACCAGGAGGACCAGGTCCTGGACCCGGAGCAGGTGATCGAGACCGGCGCCGCCTACAGCTACGGAGGGCACACGTTCGCGAACTGGCAGCCGATGGGGCCCAACAAACTGCTGGGTGCGATTCAGTGGTCGGACAACGTGTACTTCTACAAGCTCGGTGAGCTTCTCGGTCCCGAACGGATGGCGAGGACCGCCTCCGAACTCGGCGTCGGCAGTCGGTCGGGGATCGATCTGCCCGGCGAGTCCGCGGGGTTCCTGGGCACCCCCGAAAATGTCGGCGAGATCGGTGGCACCTGGTATCCGGGGTCGACGCTGTTGATGGGCATCGGGCAGGGCACCGTGATCGCCACCCCGGTCCAGGTGGCACGGTGGACGTCGGGCATCGCGACCGGGGCGCTCGTCACCCCGCAGCTCGCCGCCGCCGACGCGACCGGAGACGGCGCGCCGATTCCGACGGGAGAGCCGCAGCGGCTTCCGTTCGCCGACAAGCTCGGTCCCGTCCGCGCGGGGATGCGGGCATCGGCCACCGCAGGTACCGCAGGCCAGCTTGCCACGCTGCCGGTGACGGCCGGTGCCAAGACCGGCACTGCGGAGGATCCGTCGGCACCGGGCGGCCTCAACGCGTGGTTCTCCGCGGTGGTGCCCTTCGAGTCCCCCGAAATCGTTGTGACAGCCCTTGTTCGCGGCGGTGGATTCGGATCGGCCACGTCCGGCCCCGTGGTCAAGGCGATCCTCGAGCGGTACCTCGCGGAGCGGCCGGCCCCGGCACCCCCGGCACCGGGTCGGTGATCAGCTGTCGTAGGTGATCCCCCGCAGCGGATCGGGTGCTGCGGGGGATCGGTGCAGGTACGGGATCGGAGGATGCCGGAGATCAGCCGCTGTACGCGGCGACGACCTCCGGGTGATCCAGGCAGGCCGTGGCGCCCTCGGCGACGCACGTGAGCGGCCGCTCGGCCGTCTTCACCGGGAGGCCGAACGACTCTTCGAACAGCTGGGGCAGCCCGCGAAGCAGTGCGCCGCCCCCGATGACCAAAATCCCTTCGGCCATGACGTCACTGATCGCCTGTGGGGGAAGGTCTTCCAGGCATGCAGTCAACGTCTGCACGATTCCGGTCGTGGTCGGCCGCAGCGCTTCCACGATCTCCTCGACGTCGAGTGAGATCAGCCGCGCGCGGCCGGTCACGGCATCGAGGCCCTCCACCACGAGCGACTGATCCTCGGCGGTGTCGGGTGCGCCCATCTTGGCGCGCTCGGCGGTCAGCTCTCCGACGATGATCTGGTGCTCTTCGCGCAGGTGGTGGTGCAGCGCCTCGGTCAGTTCCTCCCCGGCCAATTGGCAACTGCGGTGAGAGATCACGCCACCGAAACAGATGGCGGTGACCTCCGAGGTGCCGCCGCCGACGCTCACGATGAGATGGGCGCGAGGCTCGAGCGGATTGACGCCGCATCCGAGAGCACCCGCCACCGGTTCCGGGATCAGCCCGACTTTGCGGAGGCCGGCCTCGTGCCCGACCTCGAGGAGTGCGCGACGCTCGAGTGGCGTGGCCCCGGCAGGAGCCGAGATGACCGCCTTCGGCCGCCGACCGTACCGTCTGTGCGGCGCGACCTGCTCGATGACGGCCGTGACGAACGCTCGGGCCGATTCCAGATCCACGATCACGCCGTCGCGCATGGGGCGCACCTGCGTGATCCCGGCAGGTGTGCGGCCGACAAGGTTTCGCGCATCCTGACCGATCGCGAGGGCGCGGTGCGGATCTTTGTTCCGAACCAGCATGAAAGACGGTTCGTTCAGGACGACCCCGTCTTCGAGGGTCCCTACAACGGTGTTCGTAGTTCCGAGATCGATGCCAAGTCCACGCACGTCGGCCTCCCGAAGGGAATCGAACGAGATGGTCTAGATGCTACGCACACAGAGGGGGTTCATGGCCTGTTTCGCGAGGCAGTCCTCTGCGCGGGCGCAACCTTGACTTCTCTGTGCCGATTCTGTGGTCAGGCAACGAGTTTCGAGGGTTTGCACCGCGCCCGAACTGGCTGGAAAGCCCTCCTCGAGAAGTTTGCGATTTCCCCCCCGACCTCTAAGAAAGAAACTCACAAAACCAATTCGGCCCTGTGTTAAGTGGGTGAGATGTTAGGTTGATGCCGCCTATATGCATGGGGGCGCCAACTGTTCAGTCGGGGGTCTGGCGGAGTTCCGTGAGGGGAAATGGCGGCGTTTCATGAATGTAATTCCATGCGGTGGGCGGATCGTTGATGAATTGCTGCGTAGGCCAACCGAGGAGGTCATGTAACGATGCCAACCCACAGGCGAGAAAACTCACGCGCGCGGAAAATGAAGACGCGAATCATGATTACGGCGGCGGCGGTCACGGCTCTCGCGATCAGTTCGCCTGCAGTCGGGCTGGCCGATCCGGCGGCAGTCGGCGGCGCCGGTAACGAGGCCGGTAACGAGGCCGGAGGCGATGGACTCGGGAGCCTCGGATCGGCGCTGGATCCGAACTCTCTCGCCAAGGTCGTGTGGGGCAGCATCGATCACGGAAGCTCCGGCGGCGGTCACGACGGGAGCATCGGCAAGGGGAGCGTGGAAGGCAGCCACGAGGGGAGCATGGAAGGCAGTCACGAGGGGAGTGTCGGCAAGGGGAGCCTCGGCAGCCATGAGGGGAGCATGGAAGGCAGCATCGGCAAGGGGAGCCTCGGCAGCCATGAGGGGAGTATCGAAGGCAGCATCGGCAAGGGCAGTCTAGGTAGTCACGAGGGCAGTCTCGGCAGCCTCGGCAGTCTCGGAAGTGGTGAAACCGGTAGCGCCGCCCTCGGCTCGTTGCCGTTGCTGGGAAGCGCGGGCGGCAGTGGCGGTAGCGCCCTGATCGGCAGTGCCGCAATCGGTAGCGGGGCACTCGGTAGTGCTCTGTTGGGTTCCAGCGGGTCAGGTGGGTCGGGCGGACCGGGTCCGGAGGGTGGCCCGAGTCCCCAGGCTCCCGGTCCGCAAGGTGGCCCGGGTCCCCAGGGTGGTCCCGGTCCGCAGGGTGGTCCCGGTCCGCAGGGTGGCCCGGCCCCCCAGGGTGGAGGAATGATGCCGGGTGCACCGCTCCCCGGTGGGCAGATCGGCATGGTCCCCACCGGCGGCGTCGAAGCAGGTGGCGGACCGAGTGGCGACGTCGCCGACGGAATGTTGGTCGGTACTGCGCTGTTCCTGGCGGCGGCGACAGGCACGACAGCCGCGTGGCGGCGTCGTCCTACTTCCTGAGCACGCGAATCCGCTCGGCGGTGCCGGCAGCTTGTTGCCCTGTAGACGGCAACAAGCTGCCGGCATTGTTGTTTTTTCGGCCCACCGCCGCGACAACGGCGACATTGTCGACTCTCTGGACAGAAACCTGCCTGGAACTACTCGATCCTTCGAGTTCGTTCTGGATCGAAGGCGTTCGATACCGCCTATCGAAAAGCGCTACGCTCCGGTTTGCGTAGAAACTTCTTTGTTCGGCGTTTTCGAATAAGCGTTATCCGAAATGGTGGACAGCGTTGTTTGAAGGATAGTTTGTTCGGCTCGCACAGTCGTAGCAGCGCGCCCGCGGTGGTGACGACCCCGCGGGCGCGCTGAGTTGATCCGACGACGCGTGTCTAGAGGGTCCGTGCCAGGCGGTTCGCGAGCAGCTTCGCGAAGTGCGCCGGATCCTCCAGCTCGCCACCCTCGGCGAGAAGTGCGGTGCCGTAGAGTAATTCGGCGGTCTCGGCGAGGCTCGGGTCGTCGCCGCGCGCGGCGTGCGCGGCCCGTAGACCCTCGACGAGCGGGTGCGTCGGGTTGAGTTCGAGGATCCGCTTGAAGTGCGGGACGTCCTGGCCCGACGCCCGGTACATGCGCTCGAGTGACGGTGTCATGCCGAACTCGTCGCCGACGATGCAGGCAGGGGAGTCCGTCAGGCGAGTCGACAGGCGCACCTGCTTGACCTGCTCCTCGAGGGTCGAGGTGAGCCAGGCGAGGACGTCGGCGAACTGCTTGTCCTGTTCCTCGCGCTTGGCCTCGGCGTCCTTCTTCTCCTCCTCGGTGTCGAGGTCCACTTCGCCCTTCGCGATCGACTGCAGCGGCTTGCCGTCGAACTCGGGGACCGACGTCACCCACATCTCGTCGACCGGGTCGGTGAGCAGTAGCACCTCGAGGCCCCGGGCGCGGAACGCCTCCATGTGCGGCGACGCCTCGAGCTGCTGGCGGGACTCGCCGGTGAGGTAGTAGATCTGCTCCTGGCCGTCCTTCATCCGCTCGACGTACTGCGCCAGCGTGGTCTGCTCGTCCTCGCTGTGCGTCGACGGGAACGACGAGATCTCGAGGAGCGTGTCGCGGTTGTCGAAGTCCGACAGCAGGCCCTCCTTGAGGACGCGACCGAACTGGGACCACACCGTCCGGTACTTGTCCTGTGCCTCCGTGTCCTCGGACGACATCAGGTCCTTGATGGTGGTCAGCACCTTCTTGGTGAGCCGTCGCCGGATCGCGCGGATCTGCCGGTCCTGCTGCAGGATCTCGCGAGAGACGTTGAGCGACAGGTCCTGTGCATCCACCACGCCCTTGACGAAGCGCAGGTACTCGGGCATGAGTTCCTCGCAGTCGTCCATGATGAACACCCGCTTGACGTACAGGTGGATGCCCGCGCGGTGCTCGCGCGAGAACAGGTCGAACGGCGCGTGCGACGGGATGAACAGCAACGCCTGGTACTCGAACGTGCCCTCGGCCTTCATCGGGATGATCTCGAGCGGATCGTCCCACGAGTGGCTGACGTGCTTGTAGAACTCGTTGTACTCCTCGTCGGTGACCTCGCTGCGCGGGCGGGCCCACAGCGCCTTCATCGAGTTGAGCGTTTCGGTCTCGACGACCGTCTTCGGTTCGGTGTCCTCGGCGTCGTCGGTCTTCGGGGCGGGGCGCTCCACCTGCATCCGGATCGGGTAGGCGATGAAATCCGAGTAACGCTTGACGATCTCGCGCAGCTTGCGCTCGGACGCGTAGTCGTACAGGTGGTCCTCGACGTCCTCGGGCTTGAGGTGCAGCGTCACCGACGTGCCCTGCGGAGCGTCGTCGACGGTCTCGATCGTGTAGGTGGCGTCGCCGCTCGACTCCCACCGCGTCCCGTGCTTCTCGCCGGCCTTGCGCGTGAGCAGGGTGACCTTGTCGGCGACCATGAACGTCGAGTAGAAGCCGATGCCGAACTGGCCGATCAGTTCTTCGGACGCCGCCGCATCCTTCGCCTCGCGTAGCTTGCGGCGCAGCTCGGCGGTGCCGGACTTGGCGAGCGTGCCGATCAGGTCGATCACCTCGTCGCGGGACATGCCGATGCCGTTGTCGCGCACCGTGAGCGTGCGCGTGTCCGCGTCGACGTCGAGTTCGACGTGCAGATCGGACGTGTCGGCCTTGAGGTCCTTGTCGCGGAACGCCTCGAGCTTGAGCTTGTCGAGCGCATCGGACGCGTTGGAGACGAGCTCGCGGAGGAAGGTGTCCTTGTTGGAGTACACCGAGTGGATCATCAGATCCAGAATCTGGCGAGTCTCGGTCTGGAACTCGCGCTGTTCGATACCCGTGGTCATACGTGCTTCCCCTTCGGCAAACAGAACTTGCGACCGAAATGTTAGGACGGCGGCGGGCATCGCGGTGACGAAGGGCCGCGATCGTCACCCGGAGGTGAGGAATGGTTCCTCGATCGCCACGAATCCGTGACACAGCGCGGTGACGATCTTGCTGCCGCGTTCGGGATCGAACCATCGGTCGACGTGCGCCCAGTGGTACGGGTGCGTCATGTAGGGGCCGGTGAGGCCATCGAGGCTCGCGTACTCCTGCTCCCACACGTGCGTCCAGCCCGTGGAGCCGGTGGCGTGGTGCACCTGGGCGAGCTGCGAGGCGCCGATGGATCCGATGTAGTTCGGCATCGCCCCGGTCTCGGTTTCGAACTGCCGGACGCGTCCCGGATCGGCGGCCGGATCGACCGCGACGAGCAGCACCCGGTACACCGCCGGCGCGTCGGCGCTGGGCGACGGGGCGACGGTGCCCGTGTAGGTGGCGCCGTCGACCCGGTCGACCGCCGGACTCCAGAACCAGGAATCGACGACATTCTCCACTGCGCGCCAATCAGATTCGGTGCCGAAGCGGAACCGGGCGATCACGTCTCCGGCATTGATCGCGCCGGGCAGTGTGGGCCCGATCAGCACCGCCGCGGCGTGCGGCTCCACCTCGGCGCGCAGACCGGCGACGATCGCGTCCCGGTACCCGGCGTCGGCGGTGTCGGCGAAGTGGATCAGCCGGATCACCTCAAACATCGGTCACCGCCTCGAGGTCGTCGAGCGCGGCCGACGTCGTTCGCCGCCGGCTCACCAGCGACTCGTCGGCGGACGCCCACCACGCCGCGACCTCCGGGTCGCGGCCCGCGGCCCAGCGCTGCTGCCACCAGGCCTCCGCTCCGCTGACGGTCCACGTGACGGTGACGGTGTTCGACTGCTCGGCGAGCCACACCGGCGGGCTTACGAGGATCCGGTCGAGGGTGAGTCCGCGCGCGCGTGCGCCCGGCGCGTACTGCTCGAGATACGACGTGAGGAATTGGCGCGCCCGACCGGGCACGACCTCCATCTCGTCGACGATGTAGACGGTCGGTGCAGCGTCGTCGGCCGCGGGCCCGGCGAGCAGGCGCTCCATCGAACTCCTTTCGGTGTACCTCGACAGGACGCTAGGGCGTCGTGGAGTGTGGTGCCTACGGCCGTTCCACGCAGCGGGAGGACGGGAAGCGCACGGGGAGGGGGCAGCGGCGATGCGGATCGGGATCCTCGCCTACGAGGGGTGTCTGGCGGCGGAGATCTTCCTGTTCTCGGACATCCTGCTGGTGGCGAATCGGGTCGCTCGGCACGCGGGCGCCGAGCGGGACCCGTTCGTGGTGTCGGTGATCGCCGCGTCGGCGACGCCCGTGCGTGCCGCGGGCGGGTTCCCCATCGGGGCCCAACCGTGGCACCACGACTTCGACCGAATCGTCGTGCCCGGGTTCGAACTGGTGCCGTCGGAGGACCCCGACGACAGGTTGCCGACCTGGCGCCACGAATCCGCGTTCCTCGCCGCCGCCGCGGCCCGCGGAACCGAGGTCGCCTCGGTGTGCGTGGGCGCGTTCCTGCTGGGCGAGGCCGGACTTCTCGACGGGCGCCGGTGCACCACGTCGTGGTTGTTCGCGCCCGAGCTCGGTCGGCGGTATCCCGCCGCGACCGTCCTCGGGGATTCGTTGGTGGTGCACGACGGGCCGGTCACGACCACGGCCGCGTTCAGCGCCGCACTCGACCTGGCCACGGCGCTCACCCGCATGCATCTCGGGGACGGCGTCGCGCGGGCCACGGCCCGGATCACCCTCGTCGCCGAGAACCGGACGAGCCAGGCGCCGTACGTCGTCGACGCGATGCTGCCCAACGGCCACGGCCCGTTCGCCGAGGACGTGGGTCGATGGTTGGTGGCGCATCTGGCCGAGCCCTACGACCTCACCCGCCTGGCCGGGGCATTCCACGTGAGCACGCGGACGATGCTGCGGCGATTTCGCGCCGACGCGGGACAGTCACCGCTCACGTTCCTGCGGCGGGCCCGGGTCCGCGCCGCCAAGTCGCTGCTCGAGACCACCGATCTGCCGCTGGCGCAGATCGCCGAACGCGTCGGCTACCAGGACGCGGGGACGTTCCGCCGACTGTTCCAGGCGCAGGTGGGGATGGGCACCGCGGAGTACCGCCGGCAGTTCCGGGCGCGACCGTCGGTCGGGGCGGGTGGCGAGATCGCCCTCGAACGTGGCGGCGACGCCACTCGTGCGGCGGCGCGGTCGCCGAAACACTGATCGGGCACGCCATTCGGATCAGTGACGGAGGAACGCCGGTGCCCGACCGCAGCATGAGCGAGGACGACCCGCTCGAGGACTTCGAACGACGACGGATCGAGTTCGACGGGCTCGCGAGGACCGTGTACGTCGCGGGCGGCGGCCCAGCGGTGATCGTCATGCCGGAGATTCCGGGGATCAGCCCGCACGTCGCGCGCTTCGCCCGCTGGGTCCGCGACGCGGGATTCACCGTGTACATGCCGTCGCTGTTCGGCCGCGACGGCGCCGTCCCCACGGTCGACGACGGGGTCGCGGTGCTCCGGCGGGCGTGCGTCAGCGCCGAGTTCCGCGCGCTCGGCGCGAATGACCCGAGCCCGGTGACGGTGTGGCTGCGGAGCCTCGCGCGCCGCGCCCACGACGAGTGCGGCGGCCCCGGCGTCGGCGTCATCGGGATGTGTTTCACGGGCAACTTCGCGCTGTCGATGATGCTCGAACCGGCCGTCCTCGCCCCGGTGCTGTCGCAGCCGTCGCTCCCGCTCGACGACCCCGACGCCGTCGACAGCGGCCCGGCCGAGCTGGCGGCGGTCCGGCGTCGCCTCGACGCCGAGGATCTGACCGTGCTGGCCTACCGGTTCCGCGGGGACCGGTTCTGCCGGGCGCAGCGTTTCGCGGCCTACGCGGCCGCGCTCGGCGACCGTTTCGTGGCACGTGAGCTACCCGATTCCGCCGCCAACCCGGACACCTCGCCGTTCTTCGAGCACGTGATCGGGGGCCCGCACAGCGTCGTGACCGCCCACCTCGTGGACGCGGCGGGACAGCCGACGCTCGCGGCGCGCGACGAGATCCTGTCGTTCTTCCGCGTCCGCCTCGGGCCGTGAGGCCCGGGCGATCGCGGGCGCGGTAGCGTCATTGCCGAGAGTTACGGAAGGTGGCACCGATGACCCGGGTCTTTCTGGTGGACGATCACGAGATCGTGCGGCGCGGACTGGTCGATCTTCTCGGCAGCGCGCCCGACCTGACGGTCGTCGGCGAGGCCGCGTCGGTCGGCGAGGCGATGGCGCGGATCCCGAGCAGCGGCGCCGACGTCGCCGTCCTCGATGTCCGCCTGCCCGACGGCAACGGCGTCGAGTTGTGCCGCGACCTGCGGGCCGTGCTGCCCGACCTGCGGTGCCTCATGCTCACGTCGTTTGCCGACGACGAGGCCCTCTTCGACGCCGTGATGGCCGGCGCCTCCGGGTTCGTGCTCAAGCAGATCCTCGGCACCGACCTGATCTCGGCGGTCCGGACCGTCGGCGCGGGTGGGTCGCTGCTCGACAGCCGCGCCACGGCCGCCCTCATGCAGCGGATCCGATCCGAGCGCACCGCCGACCCGCTCGCCGAACTGTCCGATCAGGAGCGGGCCGTGTTCGACCTCATCGGCGAGGGCCTGACCAACCGGGAGATCGCCGAGCGACTGTTCCTGGCCGAGAAGACGATCAAGAACTACGTCTCCCGCCTGCTCGCCAAGCTCGGTATGCAGCGCCGCACCCAGGCCGCGGTCCTCGCGACGGAGTTGCGGAACAACCGGCGCAACTAGAGCGTGCCTCCAAATTGACGAGACGCTCGAGCCTGTGGCCAATTCCGACCACTGCTCGACGGCAGCGAAGGATCGCTCGACGACATTGCAGCCCTGTACTCGTCTCCCCACGGACGTCATGCGCGTTCGGAGGTAATCGATCTCTCCCGGTCGACCCGAATCCGGCTGGTAAATGGCAAGATTCGCTAGGCAGTTACTCAGCGAATGGAGTCGACAGTGGCGCCAACAACCGTGAAATCCGCGCGCAAGCGATTGAACCGACTGGTCAGGCAGGTCAACGACGACACCGTCGCGATCGAGATCGCCGGCGAGAACGCCACCGCCGTGCTGATTTCCAGCGACCGCTACCTGGCCCTGCAGGAATCGACCTTTCTGCTCCGGTCGCCCGAACTCATGAACAGCCTCCGCCGCGCCGCAGAGCGCGCGCTCGGCGACAACGCCTCCGCCACCGAAGGGGGCACCGGGAAGCGCAAGTCTGCGCAGGCTGCCAAGAAGTCGAAGAAGTCGAAGAAGGCGAAGAAGGAGAAGAAGCCGAGAAAGAACAAGTAGACGCTTCTGCTCGACAACAAGGGTGGAAATGTGCCGGTCATGCGCACGGAATCCAACGAAACCGCTTATTACTACCAGGATCTCGACGACGCGGGCGGCCGCCTGCACGGCTCGACCGTGTACACCGTCCGGTTCCCCGCCGACCGGCTGCCCCCCGGTCCGCGGGTTCTGGTCGCTGACGGTCTACAACAAGCACCACTTCTTCCGCGCCAACGACCTCGACCGTTTCTCTCTCTCAGCACCAAGAACCAGGACCTCACGTACGGAACAGCCGCGCCACGGCCGCCCTCATGCAGCGGATCCGATCCGAGCGCACCGCCGACCCGCTCGCCGAACTGTCCGATCAGGAGCGGGCCGTGTTCGACCTCATCGGCGAGGGCCTGACCAACCGGGAGATCGCCGAGCGACTGTTCCTGGCCGAGAAGACGATCGAGAACTACGTCTCCCGCCTGCTCGCCAAGCTCGGTATGCAGCGCCGCACCCAGGCCGCGGTCCTCGCGACGGAGCTGCGGAACAACAAGCGCGGCTGAGCGCGGATCGGGCGCGGTCTGTCGGGTTCATCTGTTCCGGGTGATCCGGCGGCGGTTCACGACGGCATACGGTCACAGCTGTTACGTCCAGTGTTCGCGAGATAGGGAGCTGCGATGACCGGTGCCGGGGGCCCCGATCGCCCGAAGATGACCGTCGACTACGCGCGCGCGGTGGGGACCACCGCCTATCTGTGGGGCTGGCCGCTGGTGAACATGCACAATCGGCGGAACCTCATGGAGCAGCTGCCCGAACCGGGTCTGCTCGGTGGCATCGTGCCGGCGGGGCCGCCCGGGACGATCGGGATGCTGCACGACTACATCCGTCCGGAGGAGCGCGTCGTCGCGTGCCCCAACCAGGACGTCGCCTACGGGTTCGGAGTCCTCGACGCCGAGCGTGGACCGTCCGTGGTGCAGGTCCCCGACTTCGGCGACCGATTCTGGGTGTACCAGGTGGTGAACCAGCGCACCGACTCGTTCGTCGAGCTCGGCACGATGTACGGAACCCGTCCCGGCTTCTACCTGCTGGCGCCCACGTCGTGGGACGGCGACGTGCCCGAGGGCATCACCGGTGTGTTCCGTCACGACACCCGCGTCGGCGTCGTGATCCCTCGGGTGTTCATGGACGACACCGCCGAGGATCGCCGGGCGATCGCCCCGTTGGTGGGCCGCATCTGCATGTATCCGCTGTCGGAGTTCGACGGCGAGGTGAAGACCCGGGACTGGACGGACGTTCCCTCTTTCGGTGACAGTCGCGCCACCGGCGGCCAGGGCGAGACCCAGTGGGTGGATCCCGAGAAGTACTTCGAGGAGTTCGGCCAGGTGCTCGACGAGGTGCCCCCGCTGCCGGGCGAGGAGGCTCTGTACGGATGGTTCCGTTCGGTCCTCGCCGCGGCCGCCGACGATCCTGCGGTCGCCGATGCGCTGCGGCAGACCGCGATCGACGCCGACGTCGTCGTCCGGGAACTGTTCGAGTTCCGCAACATCGGCAATCCCGTCGCCCACAACTGGACCACCCAGCGCAACGGAGCCGCGTTCGGCACCGACTACCTGTCGCGGACCGCGATCGGAAAGTCGAACATCTTCGTCAACACCCCGAACGAAACCGCTTACTACTATCAGGATCTCGACGACGCGGGCGAGCGCCTACACGGCACGAACGTGTACACCGTCCGGTTCCCTGCCGGTCAGCTGCCCCCGGTCCGCGGATTCTGGTCGCTGACGGTCTACAACAAGCACCACTTCTTCCACCCCAACGACCTCGACCGGTTCTCGCTCGGCACCAAGAACCAGGACCTCACCTACGGAGACGACGGATCACTGACCCTCACGGTCGGCGGTCAGGCACCCACCGACCCGAAACTGCTGGCCAACTGGCTGCCCGCCCCGGACGACGACTTCACGATCTACCTGCGCGCGTACTGGCCGGAGCCGAGCATCCTCGACGGAACCTGGGAGCCGCCCGCCGTCAGCCGGCAGGCTCGGACCTGACCGCGCCCAAGCGGCGCGGCGTGACCTTCGGTCACCTCACCGCAGCGGCACCCGCCACGTCAGCTCGGTGCCAGCGCTGACGCCGGGCAGCACGGTGCAGGTGCCGCCGCACTGCTCGGCACGCCGGACCAGGTTGTTGAGCCCACTGCGACTCGGATTGTCGGGGACGCCGACGCCGTCGTCGCAGATGCGGATCGTCAGGTGGTCGGCGGCGTCGATCGCGACGGTGATCGTGGACGCGCCCGCGTGCCGCAGTGCATTGCTCAGCCCCTCCCGCAGGACCGCCTCGGCGTGCGGATGGACCCGCGGCGGCACGAGCGTGTCGATCGCGCCGGTGAACTGCACGTTCGGGGTAAGCACCGACCGGGTGGTCAGGTCGCCGATCGCGTCGAGCAGCCGTCGACGCAGGCTCGTCGGGGTCTCCTCGCCCGCGGTCTGCAGGTCGAAGATCGTGGTGCGGATCTCGCGGATCGTCCGGTCGAGCTGGGACACCGTCTGGGTGAGGGTGTTCGCCGCGGACTCCGGGACGGGGTGGGCCTCGTCGAGCAATAGGCTCTGCAGGCTCATCCCGGTCGCGAACAACTGCTGGATGACGTTGTCGTGCAGGTCGCGGGCGATGCGGTCCCGGTCGGTCAGCACGTCGAGTTGCCGCCGCCGGTGCTGCTGATCGGCGAACTCCACCGCGAGTGCGGCCGAGTCGGCCATCGAACCCAGCCGCGTGACCTCGTCCTGCGTCCACGCCTCGTTCTCCCGCGTGACCACCAGCATGCCCGCGACGCCCGACGTCGTGGACAGCGGCAGCGCGGCGATCCGGACGCTGCCCGACGCGTCGAACGGGGCCACCCGATCCTGCTCGGTGAGCAGCGCGGGACGCCGGCTCCGGACGACCGGCAGGAGGTCGGAATCGGACAGATCGAGGTGGCTGCCCGCCCGGGGGCCACCGTCGCAGGCGGCGGCCTCGACGGTGGCGTCCTCCTCGTCGACGACCATGACATACGCGCCGCTCGCGCCGCACAGGTCCCGGGTGCGCGTCACCAGCAGGTCGAGGGCCTCGTCGATCGACCCGCCCGACAGCAGGCGCGCGTTGAACGACGCGAGCGCCGTCAGCCACCGCTCGCGGGTGCGGGACTCCTCGAACAGGTGCGCGTTGTCGATCGCCACGCCGGCCGAGGTGGCGAGCGCGTCGAGGATCGTCTCGTCCTCGTCGGTGAACTCGGGGCCGGTGCGCTTCTCGGTGAGGTAGATGCTGCCGAACACCTGGCCTCGCACGATGATCGGCATGCCGAGGAAGCTGTCCATCGGCGGGTGGTTCGGCGGGAAGCCGACCGATGCCGGATGCTTGCCCAGGTGCGCGACACGCACCGGCCGCGGATGCTCCATCAGCAGGCCCAGCAGCCCGTGGCCTTCCGGTAGGTGGCCCAACCGGGCGCGTTCGTCCGCGGTGATGCCCTCGTATACGAACTCCGACAGTCCGCCATCGGGATCCCGCACGCCCAGCGCCCCGTACCGGGCGTCGAGCAGTGTCGTCGCCGCCTGCACGATCCGCTGCAGGATCGAGTCCAGTTCCAGTCCCGCGCCCACCACCAGGACCGCCTCGAGCAGTTCCCGCAAACGGGCGGGCGTCGCGACGCTGTCGACGAGGCGACTGCGCATGTCGGCGAGCACTTCCTCCAGGTTCTCGAAGTCCCCGAAGTCCCAATTCGTGCTGTCGACCATGCACGCAGCATATGTGCCCGAAAAGCGATCCGGGATTTCGGTCGAAATGGGGTGTAACACGTTCTACCCGGCTCCCGATGCATTCGGTGACGCTGTCGTGAGTGGGATCGTGGTGGCCCCCTCACGGCACGTGACCGTCCGGCGTCGATCCTCGGGGGAGGGGGTTGACGCCGGACTCCCTTCCGTGGGGTCCGCGTCAGATCACCAGGTGGTCGAGGGAGAACGGTGGTGTGCCGACTCCGGTGATCCGGAAATGCCCCCACGGGTCTCGTTCGGCGAGGGTCGCGTCTACGGCGCGACCCTCGCCGATCCTGAGGGTGGGCACCCCGGCGTCCGGGCGCTTCAGTTCCGCGATGCGCTCGTCGCCGCCGACCCGGCCGTACCAGTGGTAGCGCCCGTCGAGGGGGTCCATGTGCCCGGTCAGGTGCACGTCGACGTCCAGCCTCCGGCCGCCGCTGCCCTCGAGCACCGCGGGCCCGCGGTAGTCCTCCTCGTCGCGTTCGGCCGCGTTGCTCAGGTCGAACGCGCCGACGTCCGGGTGTCGCGTCCGTAGCCAGTACGACACGCTCGACCCGGGCCACGCCGCGCGGTTGCGCCCGGTCCGGTCGAGGTACCAACTGTCGCAGCCGCCGGAGTTCCACACCGACCGCTCGAGCTTCCGGTGGATCCGACGGTTGAATTCCCGCTGGGTGCCTGCCCGCACCTCGATGCGGGTGGCACCCTGCCGGTCCATCATCCGCAGGCACTCGAGGACGTAGCGCGCCTGCGCCTCGATCACGAACACGATGGACTGGTTCCCGCCGCCCGAGTTGGGGCCCATCATGAGGAAGAAGTTCGGGAAGCCGCTCACAGCCGTCCCGAGGTACGCCTCCATGCCGCCGCGCCAGGCCTCCTGGATGGTCAGTCCACCCCGGCCGACGATGTGGTCGGTCTCGAAACGGTCCTCGATCGCGAAGCCGGTGCCGTACACGACGACGTCGGCGGCGCGCTCGACACCGTCGGCGGTGCGGATGCCGGTCTCGGTGAACCCGTCGATGCGCGCGGTGACGAGGTCCACGTCGTCGCGTTGCAGAGCCGGATAGTAGTTGCTGGACAACAGGATTCGCTTGCATCCGATCGTGTAGTCCGGCGTCAGGGCCGCGCGCAGTCCCGGGTCCGGCACCTGACGCCGCAGCAGCCCGCGGGCGACGCGTTCGAGTACCGTCATCAGACGCGGATGCATGAAGCCGGCGATCAGCGACTCGTGGCTCCAGTAGATCGCGCCGCGGTACGCCTTCTGGCTGCCGGGGACAGTGCGGAACAGGCGCTTCTCGGTCGGGGTGATCGGCCGATCGAGTTTCGGGACGATCCAGTGCGCGGTGCGCTGGAAGACGTCGACGTGTGCGGCCGCCTTCGCGATCTCGGGCACGAACTGGACCGCGCCGGCGCCCGTCCCGATCACCGCCACCCGCTTGCCCGCCAGGTCGACCGAGTGGTCCCACTCCGCGGAGTGGAAAGCCGTGCCCGTGAAGCGTTCCCGGCCGGGGAAGTCCGGGATGCTGGGCTTGTGCAGCGGCCCCGGCCCGGCCACGACGATCCGCGCACGGTACGCGTCCCCGCCGCTGGTGCGGACGGTCCAGCGGTCGTCGGATTCGTCGAAGTCGTACGCCACCACCTCGGAGTCGAAGCGGATGTGCGGGGCAAGGTCGTAGTCGTCGACGATCCGCCGGATGTAGTCGAGGATCTCGGGTTGCCGCGCGTACATCCGGGTCCACCGCCGGTTCGGGGCGAACGAGAACGAGTACATCAGCGACATCACGTCGCACCCGCAGCCCGGATAGGTGTTCTCGCGCCACGTCCCGCCGACCTCGGATGCCTTCTCCAGAATCACGAAGTCGTCGATTCCCGCCTCCTTCAACCGGATCGCCATACACAGGCCCGAGAACCCGGTGCCGACGATCGCGACCCGTGCGGTCTCGAGGCCGGTCACAGGAATCCCGCCCGACGCCACATCGCCCGGGAGCTGCGGCGCATCAGCCCGGTGTCCTCGAGAAACTCTGCGAGACCGGCGAAGCCGCGGCGCTGGTTCTCGCGGAAGTACGGGTTCGCCCGGGCCTGCCGTCGGGCCTCCCGCGCGTCGAGTCCCGCCCGCCGGTACATGGCCGGGTTCGTGAACAGCCGCTCGAGCAGCAGGCCGCCGAGGCCCTGGGCGGTGCCCACCCAGATCTTCTCGACGCGGTGGGTCCGGGCCATCCGCCGCAGCACCCCGGCCCGCGCGAACTGGATGTGCCGGGCCTCCTCGGTGACATGGATCCGCATCAACCGCGCGATCAGGGGCTGCAGCTGCGGGTCGTCCACGACGCGGCGCTGGGTGGCGTCGAAGATCTCCTCGCCGATCAGTGCGGCCACCCACAGCATCGTGCCGCGGAATGCCCTGGGCAGCAGGTTCACTGCGGTCGCCTGATACCAGCGCAGCTGGAAGGGCTTGGCGCCCATGCGTTCGATCGCGCGGCCGAACATGGCCATGTGCCGGCACTCGTCGCCCATCTCGGTGAGGGTGTAGCGGGTGTGTCGCGAACCCGGGTCGTTGTGCAGCAGGTGCCGCAGCAGCGCCTGGTTCAGGATGTTCTCGAACCAGGTGCCGACGCCGAGGATGTTCGCGCACTCCTGGCGGGACAACTCGATTCGCTGCTGCTCGCTCATCGAGTCCCACATCGGCGTCCCGTACAGCGACAGGATGTGCGGCGGCAGGAAGTACTTGCCGTCGTCGAGCGGCGCGTCCCAGTCGATGTCCACGACCGGGGCGTACGAGCGCTTGACCGAGCCCTTGAGCAATCTGTCCGCGACCTGCTCCGGGCCGTGTGGTTTCGCGGTCTGCGTCATGACCGTCCCTCCTGGGCGGACCCCGCGCGGCGGGCCGGCGGGGCGGGAACGACGCCGTGGTTCGACACGGCGCGTGCTGCCGGTGTCCCTTAGAACGTAAGCGCGTCCGGGGGCGAACGTCAACGGTGTCTGTGATCGGCCGGCACAGCAAACGAGCAGAAACAGAACCGGCCGGTAGGTAGATTCGGCACTACACTGACCAGCCGTGAGTTCCCGTGCACAAGATCTGAGCCCCACCGCGATTCGCGAACGCATCCTCGACGCCGCGGAGGTGTGCCTGATCGAGTTCGGTTACGGTGCACGACTGCACGCGTTGATCGCCGAACGGGCCGGACTGTCCCGGCCGACGCTCTACAAGTACGTCGGCGACCAGTCCCAGATCTTCGACGCGCTTCTCCAACGCGAGATCATGAGGTTCTTCGCGGTGCTCGATCCGGTGCTGCGCCGTCGGGACCGGCTCCCCATCGGATTCGTCGACTGCATCGTGTTCGCGGTCGGCTACGCGTCTCGGCACCCGGTGCTGCAGAAGGGGCTGCGTGATGATCCGGCCACCGTGCTGTCGTGGTTCACGGTGCGATCCGCTCCGCTCATCGAGCGCGGCGCTGAGTTCCTGGTTCCGCACTTCGAACGGATGGCCGCCGGCGACCGGTTCGCCGCCGCCGGTCCGCGCGTGGTCAGCGAGTGGGCCTTCCGTCTGGTGGCATCGCTCATCACCACCGACGGCGGCGTCGACACCGCCGACGAGCGTGCGCTGCGCGAGTTCGTGAACGGACTGCTGTCGATCGGCGTGGTCGCGGCGGGCGAGGTGGTCGAACCGCTACTTGACGACCGTGAGGAGGAAGGCGACGTCCTCGAGTGCCTCGACGCTGTGCCGGGCCGCGGGAATGATCAGCATGTCTCCGGTCGAGCCCTTCCATGAATCCTCGCCGCAGATCAGGGCGAGCTTGCCGCTGAGCACGAGGATCGTCGCCTCACCGGGGCTGTCGTGCTCGGCCAGACTCTTGCCGGCGCCGAGCGCGATCACGGTCTGGCGCAGGTGACGCTGGTGGCCGCCGAACACGGTCTGCGAGCTGCGCCCGCTCGACGAAGTGGACGCCAGCTTCAGTTGCTGGCGGGCCAGGGCCGTCAGTGAGGTCTTGTCCATCACATGCCACTCCGATGCGTCGGGACGAAACGGGACACTGCCTTTGAAGTATGGCCCACGACAGCCCCCTTGCGCCCGCAGATGCGGGTCGGGAGGGGTCGAGTGAGGCGCTCAGAAGCGCCGCGTCCGGTGTGTTTCAACTCGTTCGCTATCGGGAAAACTCGCGATAACGCCGGTCCCGGATGCTCCGACTGCCGCGAACAGGCCGTGGGAGGCAACCGGCGGATGTCGATTGACCAAGGTCTCGAGGAGCCGAAGATGGACACCACCACGACCATCATCTGGATCGTCGTCGCGCTCGTGATCGTGCTGGTCGTGATCGCGCTCGTCTCCGCGGTGGTGCGCCGACGTACCCGGCAACGCCGTGTCGAGGCAGAAGACCTTCGCAGCGCCGCGCGTGAGGAGTCGCATCGGGTCGGAGAACAGGAGGCGCGGGCGGACGAGACCGCCGCGAAAGCCCGTGCGGCCGCCGCGGAAGCGGACGCGAAGCGCGCCGAGGCGGAAAGACTGCAGCATCGGGCCGACGCGCGCGGTAATGAGGCTGCCTCCGCCAGAAAGGAACTCGGCGAACAGTTCGAGCGTGCGGACGAGGTCGATCCGGACGGTGACCCGGACCACGACCGGGGTGGCGACACCGGTCGAAGACCTGACCGGGACCGGTAGACGATCGCGCGGTGCATCGTAGTGCCGGAGAACGGCGGGATGCCCCACACTCCAACGGAGGGCGAGGAGATCGCCGCGGCGGAGCAGGACGCGGCCCGGATCAGGTCGACGGACCATCCGCTCGGCCCCCCGGGACCTCGCTTCGACCGCAGCTCCCCGTTCATGATCGGAATGACCGGGGCCGCGGGCGTCGTGGTCACCTACGTGCTGGTCGAGATGGTGATCGCGGTTCGAGGGATTCTGGTGCTCATCGCCATTGCGGCGTTCCTGGCGATCGGTCTCGAACCTGCCGTCTCGTGGCTGGTACGCCATCGTTTTCCGCGCTGGCTGGCGGTGGCTGCCGTATTCGCGATCGCTTTCGGGCTGATCGCCGGATTCCTGGCTGCTGCGATCCCCCCGATGATCGACCAGGGCACCACCCTGGTGCATCACGCGCCGGATTACCTCCACGACCTGCGGCTGCGCTATCCCGTCATCGACCAGCTCGACGCCCGCTTCCACCTGCAGGGCCAGCTCGAGAAGGCGGTGGGCGGAGAGTCGGTGCCCACCGTCGTCGGCGGGGTCGTCGGGGCGGGAAGGTTCGTCTTCAGCGCCATCACCGGGACCGTCGTCGTCATCGTCCTCACCGCGTACCTCCTCGCGGACTTCGACCGGGTCCGCGCATCGCTCTACCGGTTGGCGCCGGCCTCGCGGCGACCACGCACGATTCTCATCGGGGATGAGATCCTCGCCAAAGTCGGCGGTTACGTCCTGGGGAATCTGTTGATCTCCCTCATCACGGCCATTCTCACGTTCGTCTGGCTCACCGTGTTCGGGGTGCCCTATCCGCTGCTTCTCGCGGTGCTGGTGGCCGTCCTCGACTTGATCCCCGTCGTCGGCTCCACCCTCGCCGGTATCGTCGTCGCGTTAGTCGCGTTGACGGTGTCGTTGACCGTCGCTGTTGCGACCGTCGCGTTCTTCATCGGACTGCGACTGCTCGAGGACTACCTGCTCGTCCCCCGCATCATCGGCCGCACGGTGCGGGTGCCGCCACTTGTCACCGTCGTCGCGGTTCTCCTCGGGGGCGCGCTCCTGGGAATCGTCGGAGCGCTTCTTGCCATTCCCGTTGCTGCCGCGGTGATGCTCCTGGCCCGCGAAACCGTCCTACCGCAGCTCGACCGTCGGTGACACGGTGAAGCCGGTGGCCGGGCCGCGGAACGACCGGCCGGGTCGAGCCGGGATGGCGGGCACGCGCTCAGGCGCGCACGTACGTCAGGAAGCGGTACCGCAGACCGGACGCCTCGGAGATGCGCCAGTCGCCCTTGTCACCCACTACCCACTCGTCGGCGATGGTCGGGGCGAACGCGTCGCCGTCGACGTCCGCGTCGATCTCGGTGACCGACAGCAGATCCGCGAACGGCATTGCCGCCGTGTAGATCTGGCTGCCGCCGATGACCCAGGCGGTGTCGCCCGCGAGCGTGAGTGCCTGCTCGACCCCGTGCGCGGTCTCGACGCCGTCGGCCGCCCACCCGGCCTGGCGGGTGACGACGATGTTCCGGCGTCCCGGCAGCGGGCGGAACCGGGGCGGGAGCGAGTCCCACGTCAGACGGCCCATCACCACTGGGTGGCCCATGGTGGTGTCCTTGAAGTGGGCCATGTCCTCGGGGATGCGCCACGGGATGGTGTTGTCGCGGCCGATCACCCCGCCCGTGGTCTGGCCCCAGATCAGACCGATCATCAGACGGCCACCGGCGCCTTGATCGCCGGGTGGTGCCGGTAGTCGACGATCTCGACGTCCTCGAAGGTGTAGTCGAAGATCGAGTCGCGCTTGTTCAGCTTCAGCGTCGGGTAGGGGAGCGGCTCACGCGAGAGCTGCTCGGTGACCTGCTCGACGTGGTTGTCGTAGATGTGGCAGTCGCCGCCGGTCCAGATGAAGTCGCCCACCTCGAGGCCGGCCTGCTGCGCCACCATGTGGGTGAGCAGCGCGTAGCTGGCGATGTTGAACGGCACGCCCAGGAACAGGTCGGCGCTGCGCTGGTACAGCTGGCAGCTGAGCTTGCCGTCGGCGACGTAGAACTGGAAGAACGCGTGGCACGGCTGCAGCGCCATGGCGTCGAGGTCGGCGACGTTCCACGCCGAGACGATGATCCGCCGCGAGTCCGGGTTGGTCCTCAGCGTCTCGATGACCTTGGTGATCTGGTCGATGTGCTCGCCCGACGGCGTCGGCCACGAGCGCCACTGCACGCCGTACACCGGGCCCAGCTCGCCGTCGGCGTCGGCCCACTCGTCCCAGATGGTGACGCCGTGCTCCTGCAGCCACTTGACGTTGGACTCGCCGCGCAGGAACCACAGCAGCTCGTAGACGATGGACTTGAGGTGCACCTTCTTGGTGGTAACCAGCGGGAAGCCCTCGGCGAGGTCCCAGCGCATCTGGTGCCCGAAGACACTGCGCGTCCCGGTTCCGGTGCGGTCCGCCTTGGCAGTTCCGGTGTCCATGACGAGGCGGAGCAGATCTTCGTATGGGGTGCGCACGGCAGCCAGTCTAGTGGGCGCGCATCCTAGCCTCGGGCACCGGCAGGTAGCCTCGCCGAACATGCGTGAACTGCTTGTCATCGGCATCGGAGCCGGCGACCCCGACCAGGTGACGATCCAGGCCGTCAAGGCCATGAACCGGGCCGACGTGTTCTTCGTCATCGGCAAGGGCGACGAGAAGCAGGAGCTGGTGGACCTGCGCACCACGATCCTGTCCGAGCACATGGACCACGAGTACCGGATCGTCGACATCGTCGACCCGCCGCGGGAGCGGACGAACGTGCCTTCTGTTCGCTCCGCAGGCTCCGCTCAGGCCGACTACGGCACCGTCGTCGACGACTGGCACGACCGCCGCGCCCAGGTGTTCGAGGAGAAGTTCGCGGCCGAGGACGGCGTCGGCGCGATCCTGGTGTGGGGCGACCCGTCGCTCTACGACAGCACGCTGCGGATCGTCGAGCGCGTCCTCGCCCGCGGCAACGTGAGCTTCGAGTACTCGGTGATCCCCGGCGTCACCAGCGTCCAGTCGCTCGCCGCGCAGCACCGGATCGTGCTCAACCGCATCGGCGAGCCCGTCCACGTCACCACCGGACGGCGGCTGCGCGACGGCCTGCCCGACGGCGTCGACACCGCGGTGGTGATGCTCGACGCCGAGTGCAGCTTCACCCACGTGCCCGGCGAGGACGCCGAGATCTGGTGGGGCGCATACCTCGGCCTGCCCGACGAGGTCCTGATCTCCGGCAGGCTGCGCGAGGTCGAGGACGAGATCGTCCGCGTGCGCGCCGAACTGCGTGAGCGCAAGGGCTGGATCATGGACGTCTATCTGATCCGTCGCTGACCGGCCTGGTCGCGTCCAGCTGCGCTGCGGGGGCGTTCCCGACGACGTTGTCGAACCGAGAACGCCCCGATCCCCACGCCTACAGAGCGGCCTGCAGCTCTTGGATGGCAGCCGCCAGGGTCGGCGACGATGCGCCCTGCGCCGAGTGGCCCGCATCGATGGCGATCGCCTGTCCGCGGATGGCGATCGCGGCATCGGAGGCCAGGAAGGCAACGAGTTCCGCGACGTCCTCGGGCTGGGTGAGGCGGTCGGTGGTTTGGTGCTTGACGACGGCGTCGGCCAGCGGTTTCGGGAACTGCACCGCCGCGCCCTCGGAGAGGACCAGGCCGGGCAGGACCGCGTTGATGTTGATCCCGGCTCGGCCGTGCGAGGAAGAGACGTACTTCGTGATCGCGGTCACCGTCGCTTTGAGTGATCCGTACGAGGCCCTCAAGAGGTCGCCCGTCTCGCCGCCCATCGACGAGGTGAGGACGATACTGCCGCCCCCGTGCTCGAGCAGCTTCGGGATGCCGAACTTCAGTCCGTGCACCACACCCATCACGTTGACGTCGAACACGTCCTGCCACACCGAGAGGTCGGTGTCGACGACGTTGGTGTCGACGGGACTCCCGGCGGCAGCGTTCAGGTGCAACACATCCAGCCGTCCCAGACGCTCGACCGTCTCGTCGTAACTGGCGCGGACCGCCTCCGGGTCCTTCACATCCACCTGAAGGGCAATGGCCTTCGCTCCGGCGCTCCGCAGCCGATCGGCGACCGATTCCGCCGCCTCGCCGTTGACGTCGACGACCGCGACCGCCGCCCCTTCCCTCACCATCACCGACGCAGTGGCCTTGCCGATGCCACTTCCTGCGCCCGTGATGTACGCGGTCTTCCCATCGAGCCGCCGTGTCATGTGCAAACCTCCATCTGTTGAGTCAGCCCGCCGGTTATGGCGGTCTGTGCCAAAAATGCACGCAGAAGTGATCGAGCAGTTCGTTCGTGCCGTCGTAAAGAATCGGGTTCTCGTCTAATCGACCTTCGAATCGTGGTCTATGTCTCAGTACTCAATGAAGAGTACGTCATTTCCCTCGATCGATGTGGAACCTTGTTCTATTCAAAGTCGCGCACGTCCGACGGGCGGCGCGTGGTCACGCGCTGCGGCGCGTACGGATAGGAGGAGGGCGCTTACCGGAGTCGAATCCGGTAAACGCCCTGCCCGCGTGCGTGCTGGTGGTTCAGTCGGTTCTTCCCCGGACCTATCCGTTCGACCGCATCGTCACCAGTGTGGCGGGACCGAGGTCCGCGGCAGAGGTTCCGAGGCGGACGGCGTAGCTTCCCGGCTCGACCTCCCAGCGGTGGTTCTCGACGGACCAGTGGGCGAAGCTGCGTTCTGCGATCTCGATGACGGCTTCCACCGCTTGACCCGGATCGGCATGGGCGGCATGGAATCCGGCCAGCCAGATGGCGGGGTAGTCGATGTCGGACGGATCGACCCGGCTCACATATGCCTGCAGGACGTGCTTGCCAGGCCGCCGGCCCACGTTGGTGATGTCGGTTCGAACGACGACCCCGCCGTGATGATCGAGTCCGGTGACCGTCGGCTCACCGACGGACCATTCGGTGTAGCCGAGCCCAAATCCGAACGGGACAGCCGGAGCGGGGCCGCCCTGGGCTTCGCGCTGGGCCCATGCCCGGTATCCGATGTGGACTCCCTCTCCGTAGACCAACTTGCCGTCGGTCGGTTCCACGGTCCAGACCGGAACGTCTTCGTCGTGGGCCGGCCAGGTGGTGGGCATTCGACCGCCGGGTTCGCGCTCTCCGGTGAGCACGTCGGCCAGCGCGGTTCCGAACTCCGCACCCGGGAACCAGGAGACGACCGTGGCCGCCACCTCGTCGATCCACGGCATGATCACCGGAGCGCCGGAGTTCACGATGACGACGGTGCGTGGGTTGGCCGCAGCAACCCGGCGGACAAGTTCGTCCTGTCCGTCGGGCAGCGCGAGATTCGGGCGGTCGTGCCCCTCGGATTCGATCGCCTCCGTGGTCCCCACCACGACGACGGCGATGTCGGCAGAGCGTGCAGCTTCCACCGCGCGAGCGAATTCGTCGTCCGGGTCTCCGAAGACCTGCTCATAGCCGAGCGTCAACACGGCGAACGCGAGCCCCGTCGGGAAGTACGGGGTCAGCTCGAGCTGAAGTTCGATCGTCTGGCCCTCCTCGAGAGTCACATCGAAGACGCGCCGCGGCGGTTGCAGGCTCTCCACGATCATGTTGTCGCTCTCAGGCAGCACCGGATCGGCGCTGACAAGCTCACCGTCGATCCGGAACTGCAACATTCCCAGGCCCGAGAATCCGATTCGGTGGTGACCGGTCTCTCGTGCCGTATAACGGGTATGCAGCCGGACCAGTGATGCGTCAGCCAGGCGCGGATCGCCGAGCCAGCCCACCCGGCCACTGGGTGCAATCTCGGTGGCGAATTCCGTTCCCTCCGCGTCGAGGTACTGCACCCGCATCCCGGCGTCCCCCGTCACGGGGTCGACAAGGGTGCCGCGCTCGAACCCGATCAGCTCGTCCACCGGTGGCAGGCCGGGTGCGTAGGTGACCGCGGAGTCCCCGAAGGCGGCATGCAGGCCCTCCAGCGGGGTGTGCACATAGCGCGGGAACACGGTGGCCGAGCCGCCGCCCTGACTGCGCGCTCGGTGGGCGTGCTGACCGAGTACGGCCACTCGCGACGTGTTCTCGACGGACAACGGGAGGATGCCGTTGTTGCGCACCAACACCATTCCGTCTGCCGCGGCCTCGCGGAGGAGCGCCGCCACGTCTGCGTCCGTCCACTCGGCCGGAGCCCCCGTGTCGATCGTGACACCCTCGAGTGCGCCGACACGTGCAGCGAGTCGGAGCAGCCTGTGCACCTTGTCGTCGATGGCGCTCTCGGGTACCTGACCAGCACGCACCGCTTCGACGAGTGCGGCGCCCCACGGACCATCCGGGCCAGGCATGACGATGTCGAGACCGGCGGCACCGGACCGCACCGCTTCGTGGACAGCAGCCCAGTCCGACATCACGGCGCCGTCGAAGCCCCACTCGTCCTTGAGGGGAGAGGTGAGGAGCGGGCTGGCGCTCATCGTGTGCCCGTTCACCCCGTTGTAGGCAGACATGACCAGCCAGGTGCCTTCTGCCACAAGTTCTTCGAACGGAGCGAGGTACACCTCACGAAGAGTCCGCTCGTCGACCCTGGCGTCCACGGTCATCCGGTCGGTTTCGCTGTCGTTCGCAACGTAGTGCTTTGCCGTCGAACCGATTCCGCACGACTGCACCGCGCGCACGTAGGCGGCGCCGATCTTGCCGGTCAACCACGGGTCCTCGCTGTAGGCCTCGAAGTGCCGACCGCCACGCGGGCTGCGATGCAGATTGATGGTTGGTCCGAGGACGACGTCGACGTTCTTGTCGCGTGCCTCCGCGGCGATCAGATGCCCGAGTCGCTGGACCAGATCGAGGTCCCAACTGGCGGCGATGGCGGTCGCGGACGGCAAGCTGGCCGATGTCTCTCGATCGTCCAGGGCCTGGCCGCGCACACCCGTCGGGCCGTCCGAGACGATGATGGTCCGCAACCCGATCGACGGATCGTCGTGGAGCGACCAGGCTGATGCGCCGGTCAGAAGCCGGACCTTCTGCTCCAGCGACATCGACGTGATGCGCTCGAGCAGAACGGCCTCGATGTCCGTGTCTTCGTAGGTGCCGGTGGGGTTCACCATGTGTTCCTCTTCGTTATCGATGTGTGTCGGCAGTTCGGATGTCGTGGGCCAGTCGCAGATTCCAGGTTGGCTGTCAACGTGCGCGCCGGACGGGCAGGATCGCGAGCGCTGCCAGCACGACGATGGCGCATCCCATCGGCAGGATCAGGTTGTACGAGCCTGCTGCGAGGGCGATGATTCCGCCCGCGATCACCGGAGCAATGGCGTTGCCGAGGTTGTTGGCCCCCTGTGCCAGGCCGAGGTCGCGTCCAGCGGAGTGCTTGTCCGGCAGAACATCGATGAACAGCGCCTGGTCGACGACGAGGAACGCTCCGTAACCCAGGCCGGCCACGATCGCCTGGATGAAGAATGCCGGCAACGTCGGCCAGACGACGGGAATCAGGAACGAGACGGCCATGACCAGCGACGCTCCGATCACGAACGGCTTGCGGCGACCGATCCGATCCGACCACCTGGCGGCGACGACCATCGCAATCAGGGTGAGCGGCAGCGCCGACATCTGGAGCAGGGGCGCGGTTTGTGCCGCATCGTCAGCCGACAACGCAGGGCGTACGTAGCTCTGCAGCATGTACACGGCGTAGGTCCCCGCCATGGCGTATCCGATGGCGAACAGCAACTTGGCAGTCCATACCCACCGATAGTCGCGGTCGCGTAGGGCCGAGACGAAGGCGCCGAGCACCGCGCGAATATGCAGTGCGCGACGTGGCATGTCCTTCGACGACCTGTCGGGTGCGATCACGACGAACAGCAGCGACAGCAGGAGCATCGCGATCGCCAACGGGTAGTACGCGTCCAACCCGATCGCGGCGAACAACTGGCCGGCGGTGAAGGATGCGGCGATCGCGCCGAAGTAGCCGATCACGCCCGTCACCGCGGAGGTAGTTGCAATCCGTTGCGCCGGAACACGATCGGCCACCGTCGCGGATCTCGGTGTCTCCACGGTGTTGACAGCGAGGCTCACGAGCGACCAGAGAACGACGAGCGCACCGATGGTCGGCGCGAATCGCATCGCGATGGTGAGTCCGGCGCCGGCGACCGCGCCCGCTGCGATCCACGGTGCGCGTCGGCCCCACCGCGAATGGGTGTGGTCCGACAGGACACCGATGATCGGCTGCAGCAACAACGTGCATGCCGCCGCCACTGCGTGGATCACCGACAGGGACGATGCGCGCGCAGTGTCGTATTGGCGGTACAGGTCCAGGAGCCGCGCCTGCTCGGCGGTCGGTACGACGGCGCCGGCGTCGACCTGATGTTTGAGGTTGGCAAGTTGGGTGAGATCGACGGCGGCGTCCGCACCATTGAAGTAGTGGTGGAGTTCGAGCCCCTGCACCTGCAGAGGCAGCAGGACCATTCCAGCAGCACCCCAGAACAGCGTTGTGCCGAGAGTTCCCAGTGCATATGCCCCCGTGAAGCGGCGGAGTGCTCTGGTCTTGGGCTCGTGGCGGACGGAGACGTCGTCGAGCTCGTCAACCTCGTTCGCGGTTGTTTCAGTCGTCATGGAACCGCCTTCCGGCGTGGAGGGGAGCTTCTGGGGGAGTGCTTGATGGGCGGACTCACGTCATCGCAGTGGGCAATGCCCGGTCGCCGCCGCGGGTCGGGCGTGGTTGTTTCGCACGCTCGCACTCCGGCTCGAACGTGCTGCCGAGAGATCCGGGGCACGCCCGACACCGGGGAGTGATGAAGACGATGTACGTCGCCGTGGCCCATCGATGCTCCCGTCAGGCGGATCGCGCTGGAGTATCGAACGCTCGGCCACCAGCAGATTAATTACTGTCGCATGACATAAATATCACGGGCGGGTCGATGTGTCACGGTTCGGTGTCGTCCGGATTCGGCCGTTGGATACCGTGAGCGGGATGTGAGAAGGAGTGACGATGGCTGCACCGAAGGACGGTCCGGCGCCTGCCCGGAGGCGGGGGCGTCCGCCGCGCATCGACCGGCAGATGATCGTCGAAGCTGCCCGTGATCTCGACCCCGAGCAGCTGACCATGCAGGTGATCGCCGACCGTCTGGGTGTCCACAGGAATGCTGTGCACTACCACGTCGCGGACCGGGAGGGCCTTCTCCGGCTGCTGGCCGCGGACACGGTCGCGCGTGCTGCAGGGCAATACAGCTTCGACGACGACGAGCCCTGGCAGACGACCGTTCGTACGTTCGCGGTGTGGGCCAAGGACAGCTACCTCGCGGCGGGGAAACTGATCGACTACTACCGGTTCGAGCCGTCCGACGACCTGTCGAGCCTCGTGCCCGTCGATCACTTCCTGCGCAGCCTCCGCCGCAGCGGCTTCGATGAGAACTCCGCGGCACGGGCCCTGACCATGGCGCTCACCGTCGCGCTGGGCTTCGCGCGGGACGTCATCTTGTCGGAGCCGCTCGAGCGGCACCCTCAGCTCGTGGACCTGGCTGCCGCGATCGACGTCGACACGACTCGAGACTTCGCTGCGCTCCGCCGTCTCGTGGAACACGAACACGAACCGTCGGATACCGCTCAGTTCGACTTCGATCTCGACCTGATGGTCCTCGGGCTCGAGGCCTGGCGAGACCGTTCGGCGGGCGGTCGTGGGCGTTGATACTCAACTCCCGAGGCTGCGGGGCGACCTCAGCGCTTCGATAGGTCCCGATCGACCGACGCGGGACTCAGGACATGGTCGACGGCCAACGTGGCGCTGCCGATGACGCCCGACCGGTCGCCGAATTCGGTCGGCAGAATCTCGAGACCCCGGGTGGCCACCGCTATAGCGCCGCCGTAGAGCGTCTCCCGCACGCCCGCCACGAAGTCGTCGTAGGCCGGCGCCATGTCCCCGCCCACCACGACGACGGCGGGATTGAGCAGGTTGACCGCACCGGCCAACACCTCGCCGATGTGCCTGCCGGCCGTGCGGATCAGCCGGCGCGCCTCGCTGTCGCCTTCGAGGGACAGGGTCACGACGTCGCGGACGTGGGCGACCTCGCGGCCGCGGGCACGCAGCTGCTGCACCAGCGCCCACCCTCCGGCGACGGCTTCCACGCAACCGGTCTCCCCGCACCGGCAGGGCATGCCGTCGGCGGCGACGGTCTTGGTGTGCCCGATTTCGCCGGCCGCGCCGAGGGCGCCGCGCTGCAGCGCCCCGCCCGCCCGGATGCCGGCACCCAGCCCGGTCGACGCCTTCAGCAACAGCAGGTCGTTGCACTTGCCGAGCCGCCCGTGGCCCTCGGCGAGGACCATCACGTTGGTGTCGTTGTCGACGAGCACTGGCGCATCGGTCAGCTCGGCGAAGAACGGCGCCAGCTCGACTCCGTCCCAGCCGGGCATCATGAGTGCGCTTCGGCTGCATCCGCGTTCGGCATCGACAGTGCCCGGAATGCTCACGCCCACGCCCAAGACCTCAGCGGGGCGGCGGTCGAGTGACGCCAGTAGCTGCGTGAGCCGCTCGGCCGCAAGCGGCACCACCGTGTGCGGTCCGACGTCGGTGTTCTGCTCGAGGCCGTCGACGGCCAGCACACCCGCCGCGAGATCGCACACGGCGAGCTGGACGCGGCTGCGGCCTATAGCGGCAGCCAGGACGACGCCGGCGTCGACGTTGAACGCGAGGGTGGTCGGCGGACGCCCGCCCGTGGACACGCCGTCCTCGACTTCGGTGACGAGATTGCGGTCCTGCAGGGCCGCTATGCGCGAGGTGACGGCGGTGCGCGACAGACCGGTGCGGGCCGCAATGTCGGCTCGGGTGAGCCCGTCGTGACTCCGGATGACGGCGAGCAGATCACCAGCCGTCACGGGGGAGCTGGGTCGGTGTGACTTGCGCATACGCCGATTCAACCAGCTCCCCCTCTCGCGGGTTTGAGCGATGCAAGATTCAAGTTCGGGAAGTTAAGTCTGCGAAAGACAGACTTTTGCTTGCAAACGGTCATAAGTCTCGATACCGTCTGGTGCTCAGTGATCCGAAACGTCGGAAAGAGACTCCGTGACAGCGATTTCCGCGCCACCCATCCCCGCCTCGTCGGAGGCACCCCCATCTGGTTCCTCCGCGGCCACGTGCGATTTCGTCGTCTTCGGTGGCACCGGAGACCTCACCGCCCGCAAGCTGCTGCCCGCCCTGTACCTGCAGGACCGGCGCGGCGGCCTGTCCGAGGACACGCGCGTGATCAGCGTCGCCCGTGCGGATCTCGACGGTGCCGCGTACCGGGCCAAGGCTCGCGAGGAGCTCGAACAGTTCGTCGACGGCCACCTGCTCGACTCCGACGTGCTCGCCCGGTTCCTCGAGCGGATCGAGTACATCCACCTCGACTTCCTCGACGGGGACTGGAGCGAACTGCGGGCACTGCTCGACCCCGGAGCGGGCCGGGTCCGGATCATGTACCTCGCCAGCGCGCCGTCGATGTTCGGCCCTATCTGCCTGCGGCTGCACGAGCAGGGGTTGGCGGACGATGCGTGCCGGGTGGTGCTCGAAAAGCCCATCGGAACCGATCTCGAATCGGCGCGTGAGATCAACGATGCCGTGGGATCGGTGTTCTCGGAGTCGCAGATCTACCGAATCGACCATTACCTGGGCAAGTCCAGCGTCCAGAACCTGCTGGTGACCCGATTCTCCAACGCGTTGCTCGAGCCGCTGTGGAACTCGAGGTGGATCGACCATGTGCAGATCACCGTCTCCGAGACGCTCGGGGTGGGAAGCCGCGGTGGCTACTACGACCACGCGGGCGCGTTGCGCGACATGGTGCAGAACCATCTACTGCAACTTCTCTGCCTCATCGCGATGGAGCCCCCGGCGCGGATGGACCGCGAGAGCGTACGCGACGAGAAGCTGAAGGTGCTTCAGTCGCTGAAGCCGTTGCGCGGAGCGGCTGTCGACCGTGACACCGTCCGCGGTCGCTACGAGGCCGGTGTGGTCGACGGCCGGCCCGTCGCCGGCTACCTCGAGGAGGTCGGCAACCCCGACAGTCGCACCGAGAGCTTCGTGGCCCTGGAGGCCCGGGTGGAGAACTGGCGTTGGGCCGGCGTGCCGTTCTACGTGCGTACAGGCAAGCGCATGTCACGCCGATGCTCGGAGGTGGTGGTGCAGTTCAAGCCTGCCCCGTATCCGTTCTACGCCGACGGCGAGGCCGGCGGCGGGCAAGCGAACCGTCTCGTCGTGCGTCTGCAGCCGGACGAGGGCATGCAGTTGTACCTCAACTTCAAGGAGCCGGGATCCGGTGCGGTACGCATTGATCCGGCGCCGCTCAGCCTCAGCTACGCCAAGCTCTTCGGGGGTGCAGTCCCCGACGCCTACGAACACCTGCTGATGGACGTCGTCCGCGGCGACTCGACGCTGTTCATGCGGCGTGACGAGGTCGAGGCCGCGTGGGCGTGGGTGCAGCCGATCCTCGACCACTGGGCGACGACCGATGTGCCACCGCAGCCGTACCCGGCCGGTGTCGACGGTCCGGCCGCATCCGATTCACTCATCGAGTGCGGCGAACGCTCTTGGTATCAAGGACATTTCGAATGAGTCTGCATCCACGACTGGCCGCCGTCACCGAACGGATCATGCAACGCAGCCGCGACGAACGGCACGCGTACCGCGATCGGATCCGTCGCGCCGCGGAGGCAGGTCCCGTTCGTGGGCGACTGGCGTGCGCGAACTTCGCGCACGGGTTCGCTTCGGCCGGGCCACCGGACAAGGAGGCCCTGCGTGGGCTGGTGAAGCCCAACGTGGCGATCGTCTCCTCGTACAACGACATGGTGTCCGCGCACAAGCCCTTCGAGTCCTACCCGGCGCTGCTGAAGAGCGCGGTCGTCGCCGCCGGCGGGATCGCGCAGTTCGCCGGCGGCGTCCCCGCGATGTGCGATGGGATCACCCAGGGCACCGCGGGTATGGAACTGTCGCTGTCGAGCCGCGACGTGATCGCTATGTCCACCGCAATCGCACTGTCGCACAATATGTTCGACGGCGCTCTGATGCTCGGCGTCTGTGACAAGATTGTTCCGGGAATGTTGATCGGCGCACTCAGCTTCGGGCACCTGCCGACCATCTTCGTGCCGGCGGGACCGATGACCTCCGGACTGTCCAATGGCGAGAAGTCTCGCGTGCGCCAGCTGTTCGTGGAGGGCAAAGTCGGCCGCGAAGAGCTGCTCGACGCCGAGGCAGCGGCGTACCACGGCATCGGCACCTGCACGTTCTACGGGACCGCCAACTCCAACCAGCTGCTCATGGAAGCGATGGGCCTGCACCTGCCGGGCTCGAGCTTCGTCAACCCGGGTACCGCTCTCCGCGAGGCGCTGACGGCGGAGGCCGGTCGGCGGATCAGCCGACTGACCGCTCTCGGCGACGAGTACACCCCGATCGGCGAGATCGTCGACGAGCGTGTGATCGTCAACGGTTGTGTGGCACTGCTGGCCACGGGCGGCTCGACCAACCACACCATTCACCTCGTCGCGATCGCGCGGGCCGCGGGGATCGTCCTGACCTGGGATGACATCTCGGACCTGTCCGAGGTCGTCCCGCTGCTCGCACGCATCTACCCGAACGGGCAGGCCGACGTGAACCACTTCCACGCAGCCGGCGGTGTCGGATTCGTGCTGCGAGAATTGTTGTCGGCGGGTCTACTGCACGAGCACGTACGGACGGTCGCCGGCCAGGGCCTGCGCCGCTACACCGAGGAACCCCGCCTGGCGGAGTCCGGACTGCACTGGGCTGCGGGGGTGACGTCGAGCCTCGACACGGACGTCGTCCGGCCGGTGACCGACCCGTTCGACGCCGAGGGTGGGCTCAAGATGCTCGCGGGCAACCTCGGCCGCAGTGTGATGAAGGTGTCCGCCGTGGCGCCGGCTCACCGGTTCGTCTCGGCGCCGGCGCGGGTGTTCGACGGCCAGGCCGACTTCCTCGCCGCGTTCGAGGCGGGCGAGTTCGACCGGGACGTCGTGGTGGTCGTGCGGTACCAGGGCCCTCACGCCAACGGGATGCCCGAGCTGCACAAGCTCACCCCGGTTCTCGGTGTGCTGCAGGACCGGGGGCTGCACGTCGCACTGGTCACCGACGGCCGGATGTCCGGTGCGTCGGGCAAGATTCCCGCGGCGATCCACGTGACACCCGAGGCGGCGTCCGGTGGCCCGCTCGCCCGCGTCCGTGACGGCGACGTCATCACGGTCGACGCGGTCACCGGAACTCTCGATCTGCACGTCGACGCTGTCGCACTCGCAGCGCGTCCCGTTTCCGGCAGGCGACCGAGCGACGGGGAATGGGCCGGACAAGGGCGGGAGATCTTCGCGGGCATGCGCACCGTCGTCGGACCTGCGGACGAGGGGGCGACCGTGTTCGCGCCCCCGGTCCCACGCACCACTTCGATTTCGTACGAAACAGTTTCAGGAGGTCTGCGATGACCACGTCGCTGCTCGACATCTCACCGGTCGTCCCCGTCGTCGTTCTCGACCGAGCCGAGGACGCCGTGCCGGTGGCACGTGCACTCGTTGCCGGCGGAGTCTCGCTGATCGAGGTGACGCTGCGGACCCCGGTGGCGATCGAGGCCATCCGACGCATCGCCGCAGAGGTGCCCGAGATCAACGTCGGAGCGGGAACGATCGTCACCCCCGCGGACGCCCGTGCGGCCGTGGCGGTCGGCGCAGGCTTTCTCGTCTCGCCGGGCAGCACGGCACCGCTGGTGTCGGCGGCACGCGAGTGCGGCGTGCCCTACCTGCCCGGCGCATCGACCGTCTCGGAGGTCCTGACCCTGCTCGACCTCGGTTTCGGGGAGATGAAGTTCTTCCCGGCGCAGGCCAGCGGCGGTGTCGACTTCCTGAAGTCCCTGGCCCCCGTCACCCCTGGCGCGCGCTTCTGTCCGACGGGCGGCGTCAGCGTGGACAACGCAGCGCAGTACCTCGCGCTGCCGAACGTCGGATGTGTCGGCGGATCCTGGCTGACCCCACGCGACGCCGTCACTGCCCGTGATTTCAGCCGGATCACCGAACTGGCCCGTGCCGCAACTGCTCTGCGGGCGGCGAAGTGATCGCGGCGGAGGAAAGCGGTCTCGCGCTCGGCATCGACATCGGCGGCACTGGCATCAAGAGCGGCATCGTCGGGCTCGACCGCGGCGAGCTCGTCGGCAGTCGTCATCTGATCGCGACACCGCAGCAGTGCACGCCGGAAGCGGCCGCGGACGCAGTGGCGGTCGTCGTCGAGCATTTCGCTTGGAGCGGTCCGGTGGGGATCACCCTGCCCGCCGTCGTCACCGACGGCATCGCCCGAACAGCAACCAACATTGCGCCCGAGTGGATCGGCACCGATGCGCGCGCACTGTTCGCCGACGCGCTGGGTGGAGGCGAGGTGACGGTGCTCAACGACGCCGACGCCGCAGGTCTGGCCGAGTACCGCTACGGGGCCGCGACCGACGGCGTCGTGGTCGTGCTCACCTTCGGTACCGGAATCGGATCGGCCGTCCTGCACGACGGTGTCCTACTGCCGAACACAGAACTCGGCCACATCGAGATCGGCGGCAAGGACGCCGAAAGGCTCGCGGCCGCATCGGTGAAGACCCGCGAGGACCTGACCTGGGGGCAGTGGTCCCGCAACGTCGACGCATACCTTCGCTGCATCGAGAACCTGCTCTGGCCAGACCTTTTCGTCGTCGGAGGGGAGATCAGCCGAATGCACAAGCACTGGATTCCAGGGTTGTCGGTTCGTACTCCGATCGTTCCGGCGCAACTGCTCAACAACGCCGGCCTCGTCGGCGCCGCCGCCGCGACGAGCGTGATGCCCGTACCGCGCGGCCTCGAGAGCCCGTCCTCGCCTCCGTTCTCGGCGCTGATCACGTGACGGTACCCGCATCCGACCACAGGAGCTTGTCATGACCACGAAGACCGATCGCAGTCGAATTGGACAGTTCGTCCGCCGCGGTGGGCCCCCCGCCTACCGCACCGACGAGTGGGCCCAGATCGTCATGCGGGCGCTGTCCGCCAACGGCGAGTGCTGGCTGGTGTTGTACCACGACGGCGCGAACAACGTCATCCCCGTCCACGATCCGTTGCGGAATTACGAGTTCCGGACGAGCCCCGTCGACTGGCGGGTCTGACGACCGCGCGCCCCGCCCTTGGATACGTGATCGCTGACGGCCGGTTTACCGGTCGACAGCGCCCGCGAATTCGAGGTATGGGGCGCAGTGTTCAGGGGCGGAGAGGGAACGGCTGGTCCGCGAGAGTAGGTGGTACACGGATCAGGCCGGCAGCGACGCCGGATCGGGTGTGCGCGCCACCACTGATGCGGTTGTCATCTCGATCAGGTTCGCGACGAAAGCGTCGTGGGGTGCAGCGTCCGCGAGATCTTCCGTGCGGCCTCGATGACGAGCGGGGCGACGTGATCGAGCTGTGCCGTACGGGCGTCCCCGCACAGCGAGATTCCGGCGATGGGAGTGCCGGCTCCACGAATCGCGACGCCGACGCAGGCAACACCGTTCACCGACTCGCCCCGATCGAAGGCGAGACCACCACGCTGCCGAATCCGGGTGAGTTGCATGTGCAGGGTCGGCATGTCTGGGGCCGTTCGGTCAGTGCAGATACTCGGACGCTCTCGGCACAAGTGATCGACGCGCTCGGGGGCGAGCCACGCCAGCATGGACCTGCCGGCGGCGGTGGCGTATGCGGGACTTCGACCGCCGACGCGTGACGGCAGTGTCGTTGCGAATCGGCCGCCCACCTTGTCCAGGCAGAGACTGTCCGACCCGTCGAGGACCACAAGGTGCACGACCATGCCTGTCCGCATGTGCAGTTCGTGCAGCAGAGGCGCTGCTGCGGAGCGGATCTCGTTGTGGCTGCTGCCGCCGAAACTGTAGGCACGGCTGCCGAGCCGGTAGCCGAGCGGCGTGTGCTCGAGCCAGTTCGAGTGGACCAGCTGGTCAAGGATGCGGTGCACCGTCGAGCGAGGCAGCTGGGTTCGGCGCATCACGTCGGAGTGAGTCAGTGGTCTGGTGGTTCCGTGGAATGCGTCGAGAATCAGGGTCATCCGCTCGATCATGGACGGCCGCAGTTCTTCGCGGATCGGAGTGTCGACGGACCGACCCGTATCGACAACCGTCATTGAATCCTCCGTGCGCTCGTTCTCTGCGTCCATCATCGAATGACAGCCCTGATCAGGACGCGCGTCTCCCCGGACCTGACGGACCGAGACAATCAGGGCTGCAACGGGTTCGGCGAGCACAATGTCGTTTCATCAGATGCCCATCTTCGCGCCGTCCGATCGAGGACTTTGCTCCGTCAGCGATCGTCGGCCTATCCATCGCAGTCCTCCTCGAGTAATGCACCGCTGTAAGGCGCGCTTCTGCATATCGAGCGGGCGGCCACGCCTGTCCTGCGACTTAGAACCATATTCTATTGAAGGGAACCCGAGATCGCGTGAGGATGCAAGTCCTACCTCGCGCAATCCCTCTGCAAGGTAGGTCGGATCCAACGGTAAGGGGTTGATCGAATGTCGTCGCCGGGTCTTGACGCTTCGAGAACCCAGTTCTATATTCGATCCAGATTGAGAGGTACACCGGACTAATGCCGGTGTGGAATCGCTACCCCGTGCAGGTGTGAACCGCCACTGTCGATTTCGACCTACCTGCTCGAGCAGGGTTGGCGTGCAGAGCTTGCTGCCGTAGCTGATCGGTGCCCACGGACGCCTTCCGAGATATCAACCGAGGAGATCCCATGACCAGGGTTGTCTACGCCCGAAGTGTTCACGACGATGCCGAGATCGATGCGTGTCTGGAGGTGCTGCGGGGTGGTCCGTTCGCGCTGAAGATCGGTAAGAATGTGGCCGAGATGGAGCGGCGGGTCGCAGATTTGTACGGCAAGAGGCTCGGACTGATGTGCAACTCGGGCTCGTCCGCGCTGTATCTTGCGTTGGAGTTGCTGGATCTGCCGAAGGGGTCGGAGGTCATCACCTCGCCGCTCACGTTCTCGACCGATGTCTCGCCGATCGTGCGTGGGGGCTGGGTTCCGGTGTTCGTGGACGTCGAGCCGGATACGTACAACGTCGACGCGTCGAAGATCGAGGAGTTGATCACCGACAAGACCAGGGCGATCCTGGTGCCGAACCTGGCGGGCAATGCGCCTGACTGGGACGCGATCCGGGAGATCGCGGACCGGCACGATCTGAAGGTCGTCGAGGATTCGTGCGACTGCATCGGAACGACGCTGCGTGGCACCAGGACCGGGTCACGCTCGGACATCACCGTCACGAGCTTCGCGATGGCGCACATCATCACGTGTGCGGGTAACGGTGGCATGGTGTGTCTCGACGACGAGAAGCTGCGGGACAAGGGTCTGATGCTGCGGCGGTGGGGGCGGCGTTCGGAGCCGCACCTGTTCGGGTCCGAGAAGACGGGTCGGGTGTTCCGTGAGGATCTCGACGGTGTCGCGTACGACAACGACTTCATCTTCGATGTTCTGCCGTGGAACTTCGAGCCGTCCGAGCTGGGTGCGGCGTTCGGTTTGGTGCAGCTGAGCAAGCTCGACGTCAACTACACGCGGCGGGCGCAGATCTTCGAGGCGTTCTCCGCGGCGTTCGGGGCGTATCCGTCGCTGTTCCGGCTGCCGAGGCAGCTCGAGGGGTTCCAGACGGCGTGGCTGTGTTATCCGGTCACTGTTCGTGAGGATGCCGGCTTCACCCGGTCCGATCTGCAGGAGTCGCTCGAGGGTGCCGGTATCGACACGCGGACGGTGTGGAGCGGCAACGTCACCCGCCATCCGATGATGCGGGGCGTCGAGTACCGCATCCCGGAGGGTGGTCTGCCCTTCGCCGACGAGGTCTTCGAGCGTGGGATGTCGCTCGGCATGAGTCACGGGATGAGCGACGAGGAACTCGATCACGTCGTGGCGAGCATCCACGCCTTCGCCTCCAAGTACACCACTGCACAGTCGTAGGACGGTCCAGAGACGGTTCTCGCGGCGCGGGCCCCTGATCTCGCGACGTCACGACACGTTTCACATACATCTGATCAGGAGTCTCACAGTGACGAACGAAACGCCGTACAACCTCATCTCCGTGGACGGCCACGCCGGTGCTGATGACACCCCCTACCGTTCGTACCTCGAATCGGTGCGGCACAAGGGGTTCGACGCATGGCGCGGCAAGCACCAGAACGCGTACCGCGTTCTGGTGGACGTGCTGCCGTGCGGGTCGTTCGCCACGCAGGTCGAGGCGGAGCTGGGCGCGTGAGCGGCCGGCTGGAGGGGCGTCGGGCGATCGTCACCGGCGCCAGCCGCGGGATCGGGGCGGGCATCGCGCAGCGGCTCGCGGCGGAGGGCGCGGCGGTCGCGATCGTGGCCCGCACGGTCGACGAGCCCGATCGCGGGTTCGAGGGCACCCTCGCCGAGATCGGCGAGCTGATCCGCGCGGCCGGCGGCACCGCCGCGACCATCGCCGCCGCACTCGAGGACCCCGAGTCCCGCGGGCGGATCGTGGAGGAGGCCGAGCGGCAGCTCGGCGGTCCGATCGACATCCTCGTCAACAACGCCGCGGCGGCCTTCTTCCAGCCGCTGCGGGGCATCCCCGCGAAGCGGGCACACGTCACGTTCGAGGTGAACGTACATGCGCCGCTGGACCTGGCGCAGCGCGTGATTCCCGGCATGCGCGAGCGTGGGGAGGGCTGGATCGTGAACATCACCAGCGGGACTGCCCGGCTGCGCCCCGTCGAACCCTTGCCAGAGGGGGAGACGGACCTGGACGCGGACATCCACGGCACCGCCCTCTATGGCGCCAGCAAGGCGGCACTGGACCGCATCACCGCGGGTCTCGCCGCTGAACTCAACGGCACCGGAATTCGGGTCAACGCCGTCCGGCCACGGTCGGCGGTCGCGACCGCCGCCGCGCTGACGGCGGCGTCGAACATGGTCGGCACCCAGTGGTTCGTTCCGGAGTCGCTCGAGGAGATGGTCGAGGCTGTCATGTGGCTGTGTGACACCGCACCGCATTACACCGGCAACATCGAGGCGAGCCTCGACATCCTCGAACGTGAGGAGATCACGGCACGCGGCCTCGACGGCGCGCCGGTTTCGAAGGAGCAGAACGCATGACCATCGCCGACGGCATCCCGAGCAGCACCACTCACAGCGCGTTTCATGACCCCGGCTGTGGTGGCGAGCTGAACGACGTCCACTCGAGGGTGCGTGCTCTTGCTGACGCACACCCCTTCGCAGAGTTGTCGATGATCGACTATCTCGGCAAGCGGTACGACGCCGGTTTGGCGTGGATCCACCATCCGGTCGGTCTCGGAGGCTTGGGGCTGGCCCGGAATCTCCAAGAATCTCTCGAAGAAGCCCTCGCCGATGTTGGTGGCCCCGTTGTCGACGCATTCCGGAATCCGATCGGAACCGGAATGGCCGCACCGACGATCGCGGAACACGGAACGGACCAGCAATGTGCACGTCTACTGCGTCCGCTGTGGACTGGCGAAGAGATATGGTGCCAGTTGTTCAGTGAGCCCGATGCGGGATCTGACCTTGCAGGGCTGTCGACCCGTGCGGTCCGCGACGGTGACGAATGGGTAATCAACGGTCAGAAGGTGTGGACCTCCTACGCGCACAAGGCTCGCTGGGCCCTACTGCTCGTCCGCACGGACGTCACAGCACGCAAACACCAAGGGCTGACGTACTTCATCCTGGATATGCGCGGGCCGGGTGTCGAGGTCCGCCCCTTGCGGCAAGCCAACGGCCAGGCCGAGTTCAACGAAGTCTTCCTCACCGACGTACGCATTCCCGACACGATGCGCCTCGGAGAGGTAGGACAGGGTTGGGCCGTGGCACGGACGACCCTGATGAACGAACGAACATCCATCGGTGGTCGAACAACCCAAAGAAACGACGGCCACATCGGTCGGGTACTCGACCTGTGGAGGGAACGACCCGAACTGAGAACACCGGGTTTGTATCAGCGCCTCATGCATGTCTGGGTTGATATCGAGGCCGCACGTCTGACGAATGAGCGGACCAGGCAGGCGATCGCTACCGGAGCGCCCGGGCTGGAAGGCTCGGGTGCCAAGGTGACCTTCGCGAAGAACAATCAGGAAGTGGCCCGGTTGTGGGCGCAGTTGGATCCCGCCGCGGGCTTGAGCTACGACGACTGGTCGGTGGCGAACGGTGTTCCGCGAGTGCAGAGGCCGGCGGGATACCACTACCTGCGTTCCCGGGCGAACTCGATCGAGGGTGGAACTTCCGAGATCCTTCTCGGTCTGATCGCAGACCGGGTTCTCGGGCTCCCGAAAGAGCCGAATCCCACAGCAGACCTCGCGTGGCAGGACATTCCGAAATGACAACGACAGCGCAGCACCATCCCGATACCGTTCCCGACCTGCTCTACGACTCGACTCACGAACAGTTGCGGGCCACTCTCCGTGGAGTACTCGCCGAAGAATGCACTACGGACGTGTTGCTCCGAACAGCCGACACCGGTGCCCGCAGCAGTGCGGCCCTCTGGGACATCATCGCAGGAAAGATGGGGTTGACCGGACTCCTCATCCCGACGGAACTCGGCGGTGACGGTGCCACTACCCGGGAAGTTGCGGTGGTGATGGAGGAGCTCGGACGCGCAGTCGCGCCCGTCCCCTACCTGGCCAGTTCGGTCCTCGCGACCCTCGTCCTCGTCGACTGCGGTCGAGCTGGGTCCACCGCCGCCGAATCGGTGTTGAAAGACCTTGCCGCAGCATCACTGACGGCCACCCTGGTCGTGGAAGCGACCCGGGCGCCGGGCGCGGACTGCTCCTCGCGCGTTCGAGCGACGTCCGGTGGGGCACCGGCGTCGGTGGGTCTGACGGGGACCGTTTCCTCGGTACTCGCCGCGGACTACGCGGACGTGTTCGTCGTCCAGGCGGTCGCGTCTGGAGAGCCCATTCTCGCGCTGGTCGATCAACCAGCTTCCTCCGTCCGAGTCACACCCGTCACCAGTTTCGACACCACCCGCCCGGTCTTCACCGTCGACTTCGACAACACCCCCGCAACGGTATTGGCCACCGGACCCGCCGTCCTGCAGGCCGTCGATCGTGCATTGCGAACCGGTGCCGCCATGATCGCAGCGGAGCAGGTGGGGCTCCTCGAGTGGGCGCTGGACGCTGCCTGTTCGTATCTGACGGTGCGGCATCAGTTCGGCCGTCCGATCGGCTCGTATCAAGCTTTGCGTCACCGTGCTGCGGACATGTGGATCTCGCTGGGGCAGGCACGCGCGACGTCCCAGTACGCTGCAGCCGCCCTGGCCACCGACAGTCACGATGCAGAGGTGGCCAGCTCGTTGGCAAAGGCGCACTGCACTTCTCGCTCCTTGGATGCGATCGAAGACTGCTTGCAGATGCACGGTGGGGTCGGATTCACGTGGGAACATCCGATCCATATGCGACTCAAGCGCGCGTTCGCGGCGCAGCTGACGTTCGGCAGTTCCGAACATCATCGACTGCTGCTGGGTGACCTGTTGGACATCCCTGCCCCATCGAACGAGCTGTGAACCTCTCACCGCCAGCGCCTGCGAACAGGTAACTTCTCCGAAGGGAATCATGATGCAGTTCAATCTCGCCGATGTCTTCGAATCGGTCGCCGAATCGGTCCCCGACCGAATTGCGCTGACGTATGAGGACCAGCACCTGAGCTACGCGAGCCTGAACGCCGAGGCGAACCGAACCGCCAACCTGCTGACGAAGGCCGGCATCCGCCAGGGCGACCACGTGGCCCTGTTCCTGAAGAACAGCATCGAACACGTCACGTCCATCCTCGGACTGATCAAGATCCGCGCGGTGCCGATCAACGTCAACTACCGCTACACGCCGGCCGAACTCGAGTACATCTTCACCAACTCGGACTCGACCGCGGTGGTCGTCGAACTGCCCGAGCATCAGCGCACCCTGGCCGACCTGCTCGGCAGCTACCCGCTGATCCGGACGGTGCTCGTCATCGGCGATCCGGTCGAGGAGTTGCTCACCGCGGCTGCCGCCCGCTCGATCACCGTGTCCCGGTTCGCGGACTCGGCCGATCTCCCGGCCACCGCGGAGTTCCCCGCCCGCTCCGGCGACGACCTCTACATCCTGTACACGGGCGGCACCACCGGCTACCCGAAGGGCGTCATGTGGCGCCACGACGACTTCTTCCGAAAGCCGCTCTCCGGCGGCAACCCGTACGGCGAGGACGCCCGGCAGGACCTCGCGGAGGTTGCCGCTGCCGCAAAGGAATTCCCCGACATGGCGTTCCTCATCGCCGCCCCGCTCATGCACGGTGCCGCGCTGTACTCGCTGTTCACGTTCTTCACGCTCGGTGCCCGCGTGGTGCTGATGCGCGACTTCGACCCGAAGAAGGTCGTCGAGGCCATCGAGAAGGAGCGACTGCAGGTGATCCTGATCGTCGGCGACGGCATGGGCTTGCCGCTCGTCGACGAGATGGAGCGCCGCAAGGACGACATCGACTTCAGCTCGCTCTTCTCGATCACCTCGGGCGGGGCGCTCTGGTCGGTCGGCGTCCGGGAGCGGATGCTCACGGTCAAGCCGGAGCTGTTGTTGCGCGACAACTTCGGTGCCTCGGAGTCCGGCAACGACGGCGCCTTCACAATCGACGAGGACGGCAATCTCCGCATGGCACCCTCGCCCAACATGATTCTCGTGGACGAGCGCCTCGACGAGATCGCTCCGGGCACCGACGAGATCGGGTACATCGCCCGCATCGGCAACGTCCCCCTCGGCTACTACAAGGACGAGGACAAGACCGCCCGCACGTTCCCGGTCCGCGCCGACGGCACCCGCATCTCGGTCCTGGGCGACATGGGGCGGATCGAGGCCGACGGCACCATCGTCTTCCTCGGCCGCGGCTCGCAGTGCATCAACACCGGCGGTGAGAAGGTGTTCGCCGAGGAGGTCGAGGCCGCGCTGCACGCGCACCCCTCGATCGCCGACGCCCTCGTCGTCGCCAAGCCCGACGAGCGGATGGGCCAGCAGGTGGCCGCGGTGATCGCGATCTACCCCGACGCCCCGGAACTGACGCTCGACGAGGTCCAGGCGCACTGCCGCAAGACGTTGGCCGGCTACAAGATCCCGCGGACGATCGTGCTGGTCGACGAGGTCAAACGCACCCCCGCCGGCAAGGCCGACTACCGCTGGGCCACCGAGATGGCCTCCGCCTAGCCCAGTGCGAGACGCGCCCGCGTCGGCAACGCAGCCATCATCGAATCACTGTGAAACACAGTAAGATCCGGAAGGAACCCGCATGATCGTCACCGACAGCGTCGCGCTGGTCACGGGCGGTGCATCAGGCCTCGGTCTGGCTACCGTCAAGGCCCTCCACGACCAGGGCGCCCACATCGTCATCCTCGACCTGCCGTCCTCGAACGGCGAGACTGTCGCCAAGGAGATGGGTGACAGCGTTCGGTTCGCCGCCGCCGACGTCACCGACGAGGCCGCGGTGACCGCGGCCCTCGACGTCGCCGAGTCCCTCGGTCCGCTGCGCGTCGCCGTCAACTGCGCCGGCATCGGCAACGCCATCAAGACTGTCGGCAGGAAGGGCGCGTTTCCGCTCGCCGACTTCACGAAGATCATCAACGTCAACCTCGTCGGCACGTTCAACGTGCTCCGCCTTGCCGCCGAGCGGATCGCGAAGACCGACCCCGTCGACGGCGAGCGCGGTGTCATCATCAATACCGCCTCAGTCGCCGCGTTCGACGGTCAGATCGGCCAGGCTGCCTACTCCGCGTCCAAGGGCGGCGTCGTCGGCATGACCCTGCCGATCGCCCGCGACCTCGCGGCGCTGCTGATCCGCGTCAACACCATCGCGCCCGGACTGTTCAAGACCCCGCTCCTGGGCTCCCTGCCCGACGAGGCCGAGGCCGCCCTCGGTGCACAGGTCCCGCACCCCTCCAGACTCGGCGATCCCGCCGAGTACGGGGCCCTCGCCGCCCACATCGTCTCCAACGCGATGATCAACGGCGAGACCATCCGCCTCGACGGCGCCATCCGCATGGCGCCGCGCTGATCGCGGCGGTCCATCGACTCTTCTGATCGGGAATACCGATGGGCGGGCGGGTCGATGGACGGCGCCGCCGTGAATCCACCCCAGGGTGGAGATTCCTCACCCCCGTGGGTGTCGCGGTCCACCCTCGGGTTGCTGTTCAGCGGGGCGCACTCGGACGAGGTTGGAAACCGGGAAATGTGGACATCCGACCTGGAGTGACCACGTCGCTCCGAGCCCTACACCTGGACGGAAGGTGGAGGAGACATGAGGCTTCTCGAAACCGAGCGCGATGTGCTGGCTCGCGCGCTGCCCGGTCTGGACGAGGCGCTGACAGCGATACCACCGGGGGATCTGGAACGGCGGGGCAGCCCCGGCACGGCGGTGTTCCGGGAGGCCGGTGGGCCGGGCCTCCTCGTGCCCGCCGATCTGGGCGGCGTCGGGGCAAGTCCCCTCGAGGCCGTCCGGGTGCAGCGCGCGATCGGCTCGCGGTCACCGTCGCTGGCGGTCGCCACCACGATGCATCACTTCTCGGTTGCGAGCCTGGTCGCGGTGAGCGAGACGAACACCGGTCTGGACTGGATGTTGTTGCAGGCCATCGCCGCCGACAGCCTGCTGCTCGCGTCGGGCTTCGCGGAGGGGCGTCCGGACGGGCAGATCCTGAAGCCCACCATGACCGCCACCCCCACGCCCGACGGCGTCCGATTGAGTGGGGTCAAGAAGCCCTGCAGCCTGTCGCGGTCCATGGATCTGCTGACCGCCAGCGTCATGCTCCCGCGCCCGGACGGCCCGGGAGAGCAGCTCGCGGTCGCGCTCATCCCCGCCAAGGACGACGGCGTCTCGGTCAGCCCGTTCTGGTCCAGCTTCGCGCTCGGTGGCGCCGAAAGCGACCAGGTCACCATCGACGACGTGCTGGTGCCGTCGGATCTCGTCGTGACCACGACGGTGGGCGAGGGCGAACAACTCGACGACATCCAGAACGCCGCCTTCCTGTGGTTCGAACTGCTCGTCACCGGCGCCTACCTGGGAGCCGCCAGCGCCCTGGTGGAGCTGGCGCTCGGTTCGGACCGGATCAGCGAATCCGACCGGCTCCGGCTGGTCGTCACGCTCGAGGGCGCGATGGCGTCGGTGGAGAACATCGCCCGTCGGATGACCGACGAGCTGGACAGCCGGAAGCTGCTGGTGGACGCGCTCCTGGTGCGGTACGCCGTGCAAGACGCGATCGCGTCGGCGGTGCCGCGGGCGGTGGAGCTGCTCGGCGGGCTGAACTTCATCACGTCGGACCGGGTCGGCTACCTCGCCGCCGCGGTCAACGGCCTGGGCTTCCATCCGCCGGCCCGAGCCAAGATGGCCGGCCCGTTGCTGGGCTGGTTCGCCGGGAATCCGCTGACGATCGCCTGATGAAATGCATTGGAGGACACGGACATGAAGCGCACCATGCTGCTCACCGGTGGCTCCGGGGTCATCGGCAGAGCGGTGCTCGACGAGATGGCCGAGGACTTCGACATCGTGTGTCTGCGCGGCAGACGCCCGATCGACGACCCGAGGGTCGGCGAGTTCCCCGGTGACTTCACCCATCCCACGCTGGGCCTGCCCGCCGCGGACTACGCCCGCCTGGTGGACCGGGTCGACGTGGTGCTGCACGGGGCGGCAGTCACCAAATGGAACGTGGATCCGGAGCGGCTCCGGGCGGTCAACGTCCAAGGTCCCGCGTCCATGCTGCGGGTGGCGGCCGACGCCGACGCCCCGGTCTACTACCTGAGCACGGCCTTCGTGCTGCGTCAGGCCCCGGCCGACGAGCGATTCGCCGGACTGGCCGCCTATCTGGAATCCAAGACGGAGGCCGAGGAGTTGATCCGTGCCGGCTCGGTGCCGGCCGTCATCCTCCGGCCGTCGGTGGTGATCGGGGACTCCCGCGACGGTCGGATGGCCGCCTTCCAGGGGTTGCATCGCATGCTGGGGAACGCGGTCAGGGGCAATCTCCCGGTGGTCCCGGGGGACATCGGATCCCTGGTCGACACCGTTCCCCTCGACATCGTCGTCGAGGCCGTCGGCAACCTGATTCGCGACCGGGTCACCGAGGGCGAGTACTGGTTGACCGCGGGAGAGCAGGCGCTCACGTTCACCGAGATCGCCGAACTGTGCGAGTACGTGTCCCGGCTCGCGTGGATCGGCGCGGTGCGGCCACGGTTCATGCCGTTCGAGTCCGTCGATCGGTTGCTGCTGCCGCTGTTGGACGACCTGATCTCGGACGCACGACGACGGATGTTCGTCGACTTCCTCGAGTCGGTGTGGGTGTTCCAGTCCAGCGAGGCCATGCCCAGCGACCTGGACCGGCTGGGATTCGGTGAACGGGCCACCAAGGACGCGCTCACCGAGGCGCTCAGGCGCTCGCTGATCTACTGGGCGCAGGTCAAGAAGCTGTTGCCGGCGGAGCCGCCGGTGCTCGAAGGCGCAGTCCGATGAGCGCCGGCGCGCTGCGCGACTCCGCGCTCCTCGATTCCGACGTGCTCACCGACCGGTACCGCAGGCACTTCGGCAGCGGCCGGGCGGCACTCGGCCGGCTGATCGGCGACCTGGCCGAGGTGGAGTCGTCGGGTGCCTGGATCACGGTGGCGGACGGCCGACGCGTCCTGGACTTCGGTGGTTACGGCGTGTACCTACTCGGACACCGTCACCCCGCCGTCGTCGAGGCGGTGTGTGCCCAGATGCGACGGCACCCGATGGCCTCGCGGGTGTTCCTGGATCCGGTCGGCGCCGGTGCCGCGGCCGCCCTGGCCGAGATCACCCCCGGCGACCTCGATCTGGTGCACTTCGTCAACTCCGGCGCGGAAGCCACCGAGTGCGCGTTGAAACTGGCCCGCGCCCACGGCAAGACCGCCGTGATCACGACCCGCGCCGGGTTCCACGGCAAGACGCTCGGCGCGTTGAGCGTCACGGCGAACGGCGTGCTGCAGCGGCCCTTTCGGCCGTTGCTGCCGCACATCATGGAGGTCGCCTTCGGGGATCCGGCCGAGCTGGAGGTGGCGCTGCGCGCAACCGGCGGCCACGGCTGCTTCATCGTCGAACCGGTGCAGGGGGAGGGCGGCGTGAACGTGCCGCCGCCGGGCTACCTGCGCGACGTCGCCGACCTGTGTCGGCGCTACGGGGCGCTGCTGGTCGTCGACGAGGTCCAGACCGGGCTCGGTCGGCTCGGTCGGTGGTGGGGTGTCGATACCGACGGCGTCGTGCCCGACATGATGTTGGTCGGTAAGGGTCTCTCCGGGGGCGTGATGCCGATAGCCGCGGTGGTCGCGACGCCGGAGGCCTACGCGCCGTTCGCCCGGGACCCCTACCTGCACACCTCCACGTTCGCGGGGTCGCCGGCGGCGTGCGCCGCCGCGCGCGCCGCCATCGGCGTGATCCGCGACGAGGACCTCCCGGCGCGGGCGGCGACCCTCGGGGCTCGCCTGCTGACGGGCGTCCGGACGGCCGTGGACCGGCACGGCGCCGGCCGCGTGGCCCAGGTCCGCGGTCGCGGGTTGCTGCTGGGCCTCGAGATGGCGTCGAGCGGCCTGGTCGGGGAGCTGTTCCTGAACCTCCTGGAACGGGACGTCCTGGCCAACCACTCGCTGAACGCGGCCAACGTGCTGCGCCTCACCCCGCCGGCGATCGTGACCACGGACGAGGTCGAGCTCTTCCTCCGGGCCCTCGGCGACGCCCTCGAGGACCTGACCCTCACCTGAACACGACCCTTTGGAGTTCTCATGCGCCACGTAGTCATGCACATCCGCGCCGAGCACGTGCAGCCCGACGCGGCCTACGCCCGGATCAGCGACTTCGCCCGCTATCCCGAACTCACCGAAACCGTCCTCGCCCTCGAACTCGAACCCGCGCAGGCGGACGGGTCGGTCGTCTCCAGTTGGCTGGTGCGGTTCCGCAAGGGCACGCTGCGCTGGACCGAGCGGGACGTGCTCGATCCGGTTGCCCGCCGCATCGAGTTCGCCCAACTCAGCGGGGACTTCCTGACGATGGAGGGCTCCTGGCAACTCGACCCGGAGCCGGACGGTGACGGGGTGCTGATCCGGTTCGAGACCCGGTTCGACCTCGGGATCCCGAGCCTGGCGGAGATCCTCGACCCGGTCGCGGAGTCCACCCTGCGCAGCAACATCGTGCTCATCCTGACGGGCCTGCTCGGTGCCGTCGTCGAGGTCGGGCCGCTGAACGAACCTGTCTGACTCCGCCCGGCTGTCGGTGCCGGCGCCTACTCTGATCGCATGCCCGAACTGCCCGAGGTCGAGGCCCTGGCACAGTTCCTGCGCGACCACGCGGTCGGCGCGGTGGTCGGCCGCGTCGACGTGGCCGCGCTCAGCGTGCTCAAGACATTCGACCCGCCGATCAGCGCCCTGCGCGGTCGGGACGTGACCGGCTCCCGGCGCTTCGGCAAGCACCTGGGGATGGACTGCGACGGGCTCTGGCTCATCACGCACCTGTCCCGCGGCGGGTGGCTGCGCTGGACCGACAACCCGAGCCCGGCGCCCCCGAAGCAGGGGAAGGGGCCGCTGGCGCTGCGTGTGCACTTCTTCACCCCGGAGGGGGAGACACCCGCGTTCGATCTCACCGAGGCCGGCACCAAGAAGCGGCTCGCGGTGTGGGTGGTGCCCGACCCGCAGCAGGTGCCGGGCATCGCCCGGCTCGGGCCCGACGCGCTCGAGGTGACACGGCCACAGTTCGGCGAGATCCTTGCCGGAACCACCGCCCGGATCAAGACCGCGCTCGTGGACCAGTCGCTGCTCGCGGGGGTCGGTAACGCGTACTCCGACGAGATCCTGCACGCCGCCAGGCTGTCGCCGTTCGCGACGGCGTCGAAGCTGACGACGGACGAGGTGGACGCGCTGTACGACGCGATGCGCTCGGAACTGTCCGACGCTGTGGAACGCTCGGTGGGGCAGGAGGCCGCACGGCTCAAGGGCGAGAAGCGGGCCGGGATGACGGTGCACGCCCGCACCGGGCTACCGTGTCCCGTGTGCGGGGACACGGTGCGGGAGGTGTCGTACGCCGAGCGGTCGTTCCAGTACTGCCCGACCTGCCAGACCGGCGGGAAGGTCCTCGCCGACCGGCGGATGTCACGGCTGCTGAAGTAGCGATTGCCGGCGGCCGAACACCCAGCCGCGGAGCGCGACGAACCGCAGGGCGCCGACGACACCGCTCACTGCGATGACCAGCGCGATCGACACCAGGCCCGACGCGTCGGGGAAGAAGAAGTGCAGCAGCGCCAGCGCGAGCGAACTGATGATCAGGCCGAGCAGCGCGAGCGCGCCGCCCTCCCACTGTGCCGCGAACCAGGGCACCCGGTCGGCGGCGCGGAAGGTGCGGCGGCGGTGGAGTTCGTTGGCCAGCACGGTGCTGGTGGCGACGCCCACGGCGTTCGCGAGTAGCGTGCCGTAGGCGTCCAGGACGATGAACGACAGCGCGTACACGACGTTGCTCGATCCGCCGACGAGGGCGAACCGGGTCAGCTGGGCGAACCATCCGTCGCCGCCCAGACGCAGGTCGAGCATCGACATCGAGGTCTCCCACAGCCTGAAATTTGGTTGCGATCCGCAACGGTATACCACGGGGGGTTCAATGTCGGTGCCGGTATCCGCGCCACGCTTCGCGTCGGCTCCGCAGGGGATCGCATTCGACACGGCAGATCTCGTCGATGATCAGCGTGTCGCGGCGTTCATACGAGTAGCGCGGCCAGGTCTCCAGCGGGCGGCCGCCGCGGGCGAAGGCGAGCCAGTGGCCCTGCATCGTGTCGGTCACCGTGCGCAGGCCGCGTGCGCCCCCGAGCGCCGTGAGCGTGCGGGTGGTGCCGGCCCGCGCCCCGAACACCGGCCACAGATCCGTCGCGTGGGTGGCGCCCATGCCGATGAGGTGCAGCAGGCGCGGCGCGAAGTCGTAGCGGTACATGTAGGTGTCGCTATGGCGGGTGTGGGCGTGGGCGCAGCGCAGCGACGGCTCCCAGAACACGACGTCGCCGCCCAGGTCCGCGGCCGCGCGCCGACCCGGGTACCCCGGATAGGCGGCGAGCACGCGGGCCTTGATCGCCGGATCGGTGCCCTCGAACATCTTCTCGATCCGGACCGGATCGGTCGGCAGGATGTCGAGCAGCCGGGGAAACACCCGGCCCTCCTGGGCATTGGTGCCGATGACCAGCGGCACCCGGTGCTCGGTGCCGGCCTCGAAGGCCTCGAGCGGATGCTCGGGCAGCAGGTCGCCGTCGGCGACCGGCGCGAACGGCCGGACGCCCGGGACTTCGTCCGCGCCCCGGGCGCTGAGCGTCGATGCGGTCTCCACGAGCACTTCGGGGGCGGCGGTGGTGAGGTACGCGGCGGCGTCCGACCGCGGCACGCCGGAGAGCTCGAGGAACTCGCGTGCCCACATCGCCGCCAGTTCCGGGCCGTTGGACGTGGCCGGCGGTGGACTCTGGGCGATGACCCGGGCGAACAGTCCCCGCGCCGCGGGCACGCACATCAGGGTCATGACGGCATCCGCGCCCGCGGACTCGCCGAACAGCGTGACATTGTCCGGATCCCCTCCGAAGGCGGCGATGTTGCGCCGCACCCACTGCAGGCCGGCGAGCTGATCGCGCAGCCCGAGGTTGACATCGAAAGGTCGCTCGGGGGTGGAGAACTCGCGGAAGTCGAGGTATCCGAGCGCCCCGAGTCGGTAGTTCAGGGAGACGAAGACGACGTCGCCGCGCCGCACCAGCGCCGCGCCGCTGTACTGCGGATCCGCCGACGTGCCGGCGGTGTGCGCACCGCCGTGGATGTAAACCATGACCGGCCGGGGGACGTCGGTGGGTCCGGAGGGTCGGAGCACGTTGAGTGTCAGGCAGTTCTCGTGGCCCTGCCGGCGCAACTGTGGGGCCGGGGAACCGAACTCGGTGGCCTCCCGGACGCCGGACCACGCCGCTACGGGCTGGGGAGCGCGCAGGCGCAGCGGCCCGACGGGTGGGGCGGCGTACGGGATCCCCTTCCACGACAACAGGCCCGGCAACCGTCGGCCGCGGACGACTCCCTCGGCCAGGGTGACGTCCACGTCGGAATCGGTCACGGCAGGGGCTCGGTTTCGGCCCTGCCTTCTGCGCTGCCTTCGCTTTCGTAGCCGAGATACCCGGACCACGCGAGTCGACGCTCACGGCCCGGGTCGCGTTCGATGCGGGTGGGGACGTCGAAGATCAGGGTGCGTCGGTGGTCGACGTCGTACCGCGGCCACCATGGCGTCGGAATACCGTGGCGGGCAAACGAGATCCAGTTCTCCTGCATCCGATCGGTGACCGCTCGCAGTCCGCGTCGGCCACCGGGCGTGGTGAGTGCGCGTCCCACGGCGGAGTCGCCGTACCCGAACACCGCGAACATCTCGAACGCGTGCGTGGCTCCGAGACCGAGCCAGTGCATGAGACGCGGTGCGTAGTCGAAGCGGTAACTGTAGGTGGGGGAGTGGGCGGAGTGCGCGTCGGCGATCTCGACCGACGGCTTCCAGAACGTCAGATCGCCGCCCAGATCGATCGCCGCGGCCACGTCGGGGTAACCGGCGTACGCGCCGACGATCCGCGCCAAGGCCTCCGGATCGGTGAGTTCGAACATCGCCTCGATGCGGGCGGCGTTGCTGGGCAGGGCGTCCAGCATCTTGGGGAACAGGGTGCCCTCACGGGCGTTGGTGCCGATGATCATCGGGACCGGGTGCGCGCGTCCGGCCGCGAACGCCGTCAGCGGCGGCTCCGGCAGGAACTCGCCGTCCACCACCGGGCCGAACGGGTGCAGTCCGGGCGTCTCGGCGAGAACCTTGGCGCCCAGCCGAGTTCCGGCCCGGCCGAGTTCCGTCGGTGTGGCGGAATCGAGCGCCCGTCCCGCCTCAGTCTGGTCGTCGCAGCCGAGCAGCGTCAGGAACTCGCGGGCCCAGCGCTGCGCCCGACGACGGTTGCCCACGAGCACCGGCGCCGAACTCTCCGAGATCGCCCGCGCGAAGAGCCCTCGCGCGGCCGGTGTGGCCATCAGCGTGGTGACCGATGTGGCGCCCGCGGACTCCCCGAACAGCGTGACGTTGTCCGGATCGCCGCCGAAGGCGGCGATGTTGCGCTGCACCCATTGCAGCGCGGCCACCTGGTCGCGCAGTCCCAGGTTGGAGTCGAACGGCCGCTCGGGGGTGGAGAACTCGGTGAAGTCGAGGAAACCGAGCGGGCCGAGACGGTAGTTGATCGAGACGTACACGACATCGCCGCGCCGGACGAGGCGGTCCCCGCGGTAGAGGCCCATGGCGGTGGTGCCCAGGACGAACGCGCCGCCGTGCACGAACACCATCACCGGCCGGGGCGTCGAACTCGGTGCCGCCGGCGCGAGCACGTTGAGCGTGAGGCAGTCCTCCGAGGTCGGCTGGTGCTTGCCCGGCCGCAGCGTGACGCCCATCGGGTGCTGTGGGGCGGCGGCGCCGAACTCGCCGGCGTCGCGGACCCCGGTCCACGGCTCGGTGGGCTGCGGCGCCCGCAACCGCAGCGGACCCACCGGCGGGGCGGCGAACGGGATTCCGCGCCAGGCGAGCAGATCACCGATCCGGCGGCCCCGGACGACGCCGTCAGCGGTGGTCACTTCGAGACTCGGGGTCATGGCCGCGACTATACGACGGTTCGAGGGCCCGGCCGGTCCGGTCGAGCCGGGCCCTCGAATCGTCAGCGGGCCCGGAGGAACTGCCCGGTGCGCCGACTGCCCAGGGCAGCCGCTGGTTCCCCGTTCCCGAAGACGTACTCGCCGCCGACGAACACGGCGGAGACGGCGTCGTCGTTGCGGTTCACCATCCGGGAGAGGTTGTCGTACTCGGGGACCGTGCACTCGGCGTACGTGTCGAGCGAGGCGTCGAGGTGCTCAGGGTCGACGACCACCAGGTCGGCGCGGTCGCCCTGCCGCAGGTGGCCCGCATCGAGGCCGTACCAGTCGGCGAGCTCGCCGGTGACCCGGTGCACCGCCTGCTCCACCGACAGGAACGGTGTACCCGCCCGCTCGGCGTCGCGCACCCGGCGCAGGAATCGCAGTCCGAAGTTGTAGAACGCCATGTTCCGCAGGTGCGCACCGGCATCGGAGAAACCCAGCTGCACACCGGGATCGGCGGCGAGCGTGTTCAGCACCTCGGGACGATGGTTCGAGATCGTGGTCCGCCAGCGCACCTTAGGCCCGTACTCGACCACCAGGTCGAGGAACGCGTCGACGGGATGCACGCCGCCGCGATCCTCCCCGACCTGACCGAACGTCTTCCCGATGACCGATTCGTCCGGGCACTCGACGATCTCGGCGTCGAAGAAGTCGCGGTGCCACACCCGAGGCCCGTACTTCTTGTCGTAGTCCTTGCGGAAGCGCCGGCGGTAGTTCTCGTCGGCCAGCAGTTCCCGGCGCGCGTCGATCTGGTTCGACAGGTGCAGGGCCGCCGCGCCGGAGCCGAACTCCTCGAACACCGGCAAGTCGATGCCGTCGGAGTACACCTCGAACGGCACCGGCAGATGCTGCCAACGGAAGTCGCCGCCGAGGCCGTTGAGGACCTTCGCCATCAGCGGGAAGACCTTCACCACCCCGGGGATCGCCTTGACGTCGGCGGCCGAGAGCAGGCTCGTCTTGAGCGGCTTGCGGAAGATCCCGAGGCTGCTCAGTGCCATCACCACCATGCTCTGCGGGCGGGCCACGTCCGGGCCACCCTGCAGCGCCCGGCGGCGGCGGCGCAGGATCGCGTTGAGTCGGCGACGCTCCTTGGCGGTCGCGTACGTCGACGGCAGCGTGCGGGACCGGCAGACTTCGCCGTCGAGCTTGTCGAACATCAGCTGCTGTGACGACATCCCGACGAACCCGGCGTCGAGGGCCTCGGTCAGCTGCTGCTCCATCGCGGCGAGCTCGGACGCGGTCGGCTTGACCTCCTTGCGAGTGGCCCGGTCCAGGCCCATCAGCGCCGCCCGCATGTCGGAGTGGCCGATGAACGCGGCGACGTTCGCTCCCAGCGGCAGCGATTCCAGCGCATCGACGTATTCGCGTGCCGAGTTCCACGTCTTGCGCTCCTCGAGCCCGTCGACGACGTGGCGGCGGGGGATCGCCTCGACCCGGCCGAACAGGTCACCGGCGTCCGACGGCCCGACGTGAACCGTCGACAGCGAGCACGAGCCCACGAACACGGTGGTGACGCCGTGCCGCACCGACTCGTCGAGCTGGGGGCGGAGCAGGACCTCGACGTCGTAGTGGGTGTGGATGTCGAGCATGCCGGGGATCACCCACTTGCCGGACGCGTCGATCACGCGCGGGCAGTCGGTCTCGTCGAGCGGTTCGGCGGAGACCGTGGCCACCCGGCCGTCTCGGATACCGAGGTGGCGGGTTGCGGACGGGGCGCCGGTGCCGTCGAACCACCGGCCGTTCTTGACGATCGCGTCGAAACTCATCGGGATCTTGCCTCTCTCGCCGCGGGGGACGGAAATTCGTTCGCTCACAGGGCGATCTGAGTGCGGATCGTCTTGCCGGTCGCGTTGCGCGGCAGCGAATCGGTGGTGATCTTCCATCGGGTCGGCACCTTGAAGTACGCGAGACGATCGGCGGCGAACTCCCGCAGCTCGTCCTCGGTCACCGACATCCCGGGCTTCGGGACCACCACCGCGCCGACCTCCTGCCCGAGGTCGGGGTGGTCGACTCCCACCACCGCGGACTCGGCCACCGCCGGATGCTCGTCGAGGCACTGCTCGATCTCGACGGGGTACACGTTCTCGCCGCCGCGCAGGATCAGGTCGGAGCGACGGCCGGTGAGCCGGACCATGCCGTTCTCGATCACACCGAAGTCGCCGGTGTGCAGCCAGCGGTCGCTCCGGATCGCGTCGGCGGTGGCGGCGTCGTTCTCCCAGTAACCGAGCATCACGTACGGGCTGCGGACGCAGATCTCGCCCTCGATCCCGTCGGCCACCGGCTCGCCGAGGGGATCCCGGACCTCGACGGTGACGCCGATGATCGGCCGGCCGAGGGTGCCCGGGAACGCCTGCAGATCCATCGGGGTCGCGACCGAGATGGCAGTGCTGCACTCGGTGAGCCCGTAGCTGTCGACCAGGGCGTTGCGGGCGAACGGCAGCTTCTCGCGCAGCCGCTGCTGGAAGGTCGGCGACGACGGCGCCGACGCCAGCGCGAACGCGGTCAGCGACGACAGGTCGTAGCGCGAGACGTCCTCGTGTTCGAGTAGCCGTCCCGCCATCGTCGGCACCGCGCCCCAGTTGGTGACCTTCTCACGCTCGATGAGCCGCAGCACCCGATCCGCGTCGAAGGAGCCCTGGTAGATCACCACGGCGCTGCCCGTGGCGAGCCGCGGGACCACCAGGTTGTGCAGGCTGGCGATGTGGAACAGCGGCGAGGTGAGCAGATACCGCAGATCGCTCGGGCCGTCGCTCACCGGCGCGCCCGTGAACGCGGCGGCCAGCGCGTCGCTGTAGCGGTGGTAGCCGATGACGGCCAACAGGTTTCGGTGCGAATGCACCGCCCCCTTGGGTCGGCCGCTGGTGCCGCTCGTGTAGAGGATCACCGCCGGGTCGTCCTCGAGGACGTCGACTCGCGGCAGCTCGGCACCGGCGAACTCCGCGACCAGGCGCGGCACGTCGTCCTCCATGGTCAGGACCGGGACGTCGAGATCGAGGCCGTCGAGCAGCGCGGCGCGCTTGGCGTCGACGATCACGACGGCGGGCCGGGTGTGCTCGATGCCGTACTCGATCTCGCGTGGTGCCCACCACGCGTTGAAGCCGACGGCGATCGCCCCGAGCGACTGTGCGGCCCAGAACGACATGACCCATTCGGGGGTGTTGGCCGCGAGGATCCCGATACGGTCGCCCTTGCCGACGCCGTACCGGTCCCGCAGCGCGGTGGCCAGGGCGGCCGCACCGGCACCGTGCTCGGCGAAGCTCAGTCGGCGGTCCTCGGTGACCAGGTAGTCGCGGTCGCCGAACGCGATCGAGGCCGCGAGAACCTCGCCGAGGGAACGCTCGCGGTTCTTCATCACCGGCATCCGTGCGCCGAGAACCTCTTCCTCGCCGAGTTCGAACCGCCCACCGGGGCCCGTCAATCCGGCCATCACCGATGCGATGTACGCCTGGGGGTCGAGAGACTTCGTCACTGCGGGTCCTTTCGGATCGGGGCTGTCCCCGACACAATTCATAGTGATGTGGGTCATACTCCGACGTGACTGACGATGTGTCAAGTGAATGACGACCCGTTGCCTCAATGACGGGTCGACTTGCCCGGGCGCGTGGAGGTGGACGATCGTGGATGCCGTGGGAGTTGTTGCGGACGAGATCAAGGGCAGGCGCGGGAAGCTGCGCGACGAGCAGAAGCGGTGGACCCGCGCCCGGCTTCTGGAGGCCGCGCGTGAGCTGTTCTCCGCGCGTGGGTATGCGGCGGTCACCGTCGACGACATCGCGGCCGCTGTCGGCTGCAGTCGCGCGACGTTCTACCTGCACTTTCCCAGCAAGATCGAGATCCTCCGGGCCATCAGCCTGGAGAAGATGGCGCCGAGTGCGTTTGCGTTCTACGAGGACCTGGACCGGGTGCTCGACACCGGTTCGCGCGCCGAGTTCACCGCCTGGGTCAACCGGGCCATCGACTGGTTCGACGAGTGCAAGGACATCCTGCCCGCGTGGGACGAGGCGGTCGCGCTCGAACCGTCGTTCCGCGAGACGTCCCGCGAGGCGATCCTCGCCCTGCCCAACTCGATGACGCAGTACCTGGCGCGCTGGCCGCGCGATCGGCAGGACGAGGCCCGGTTGCGCGTCGAACTGCTGGTCACGCAGCTCGAGCGGTTCTTCACCCGGTGGGCCCTGCAGGGGACGATCGAGGTCCCCCGCGAACGGGCGGCCGAGGTCCTCACCGACATCTGGTTCCCGGCGCTGAACGCGCCGATCCAGGCCTGACGCGAGGCGCCCGGCGTCACCCGGGGTCGACGAGCCCGGCGAGCCGGTCCAGTGCCTCGTTCCATCCCAGTTCGTTGTCGGCCGGATCGACGCCCGGCGGAAGACCGGTGTGGTCGGCGGCCAGTTCGGTGCCGCCGTCGTTGGCGCGCAACGTGATCGACATCGTCATCTCTCCCCGCACCGCGGGGTCGTCGGTCTCGAACTCGAGCACCTCCACCACTCGTTCGTTCGGCACGATCTCGGCGAAGTGCCCGTGGTAGGTGTCGGTGTGGGCGCTGGATTTCCCGGTCCGGTCGGGCGAGTCGTAGGTGAGCGAGATCCGGAACCTGCCGCCGACCCGGGCGTCGAACTCGTGTACCGCGCTGGTCATGTTCGACGGCACCCGCCACGCCGCGGTCGCCTCCGGATCGATCAGCGCACGAAAGACCCGCTCGCGAGGGGCTCGCAGTGTCCGGTGGACTCGTGTCGAGGTCACGTCGAAAGTCTTGCACGCGAACGGTGCGGGTGTGACGGGTCAGGGTGCGAGGGCCGCGTTGTGCGCGGTGAGCAGCGCCCCGAGGAGGTAGTGGCCGTCCGCGGAGTCGAGCGGGACCACGCCGCCGACGGCCGCGACTGCGGGATGTGCGCGCGTGGCCGGCGAGCCGGCGAGCATCCAGGCCAGGTTGTTCTCGTCGTGCCGGGGTCGATACTGCAGGCCGTCGATGCCGGGGTTGGCCGCGAGGATCGCGGCGGCCCAGCGGCGGGCGTGAAGGTAGCCGGACGGATCGCATTTGGTGAGCCACACGCCCGCGTTGATCTGCGCGGCACCGGTTCCGGTCAAATCGACCACCCGAACGGGACGAGTGGTGCGGAGCTCGCTCAGGACGCGGCCGCGGATCTGCGCGCGCGGAATGAGCCGCGGGGACTGGTCGACCGGGAGGTTCCGGCACAGCGTCTCCGCGACCGCGGCCGCGGGGCTGTCCCCGAGATACAGGTAGGCGAACGAGCCGTCGAGGCTGTCGAACCTGCCGCCGACGCGGGCCCGTGGGCGCGGCGTCGGATTGAGCTCGGCCGCACCACGATTTGCGTTGTGGATGCGCCACACCGGTGTATCGGCCGGGACGGTGACGATCGATGCACGGGGCAGGGGTGTGGGGGGATCCGGGTACTCCACCGGCCGCTCAGTCCGCGACCAGGTCGTCGGCCATGTCCCGCAGATCCTGTTCGTGGCCGCCCGCGACAGCGAGTTCGGCGGGGGAGCGTGGATCGTTTGCGAACGCGGTCGGGTTCAGCCACCACGACGCGGCGCCCCACGGATCGTCCTTGGCGTCGATCACCCGGTTGATCTCGGCGACGATCGGGCGCACCTCCCGGCGTTCGGTGTCGAACTGGAAGGCGGGGAAGAGCTTGTGTCCGCCCGCGGGCAGGGCCACGACGCTGCCTGCGGCGGCGAGACGACTGGCGGTGTTCCGGCTGGTGGCCGACTTGCCGAGGGCCCGGCTGACGGCGGTCGAGTCGAGCATCTCGTGTTCGTCGACGAGTGATCGCAGGGCCGACGACACGATGCGGGTGCGCGCGACCGCGGCGGCCGCGGGGTTGGCGACGGCGCGCTCGTGCTGCAGCGCCAGAGCCGGGCCCATCGCCAGCAGTGCGGTCACGTCGTCACGCACCGGCCGCAGATTCGGCCGTCGGGAGAACTCCTCGGCGAGGAGTTCCACCAGGTCCTGATCCGACAGGGCGTGGATCGTGTCGCGGGCTCGGTCACGGTTGGCGAGCATGGTCACACCTCCAGATGTGCCATCAGCGTACCGCGTACCGGTCGTGTCAGCCAGCTCAGTGCCGGCCCGGCAGATCCACCTCGTCCGGGGACTTGTCGTTCCGCAGGCCCTTCCAGCTGGGGTGCCGCAGGCTCTCGCCGGCGTAGTCGCGGTACTCGACGTCGCCGACCAGCTCGGGCGCGACCCAGTGCGCTCCCGCGGAGTCCCGGGCGGGTGGTGGTGCTGCCAGCGGACTCGTCGGCCGCTCGATCGCCGCGAGCCGGTCTCGCAGCGATCGACGTGCGGCAGAGGTGAATCCGGTGCCGACGTGCCCGATATAGACCAGACGGCGGTCCTCGTCGTACGCGCCCAGCAGCAGGGATCCGACCCCGTCCCTCGCGGCTCCGGTGCCGTCGACCCAGCCGACGACGACGGCTTCGGTGTTCTTGCGCAGCGGCGTCTTGACCCACGTCGGGGCTCGTCGGCCGGGCAGATAGGTGGAATCGACCTGTTTGGCGACCACGCCCTCGAGGTGATGCTCACGGGCGAGGGCGAGCATGCGGTCGCCGTCGACACCGGTCCAGAACGGCGGTACCTGCACCTGCCGCCCCGACAATGCGAGCCCGTCGAGCAGTGCACGCCGTTCGAGGTAGGGCAGAGTCGTCGACGACTTGCCGTCGATGCCCAGGACATCGAACGCGTAGTAGGTGACGGGATAGTCGCTGACCAGCCGGGCCGTCGGGCGTAGCACGTGCATCCGCCGCTGCAACCGCGCGAACGACGGACGGCCCTTCGTGTCGAGCGCGACGATCTCGCCGTCCAGGACTGCGGCGTGCCCGTCGACAGCATCAGCAAGAGGGCGGATCAGTTCCGGGAACGTCTCGGTGATGTCGATGCCGTTCCGGCTGAACAATCGGGTCTGGGAGTCACCGACCTCGGCCACGGCTCGCTGTCCGTCCCATTTCATCTCGAACGCCCACCCCTCACCGGCCGGTGGCTGACCGAGCGTGGCCAGCATCGGCGACGGCGGCGCCGACGACGAGCGCATACCTACTGCTTGCGCCGCGCCTCGAGTAGCCGCAGCCACACCTCGCTGACCGTCGGGTACGACGGGACCGCGTGCCACAGGCTGTCGAGCGGCACCCGGCCCACCACCGCGACGGTCGCGGCGTGGACCAGTTCGGCGACACCCGAACCGACGAACGTGGCGCCGACGATCGTGTCGGTGGCGCGGTCGATGACGAGCGAGGCGCGGCCCGAGTAGTCGTCGCGGGACAGTGCGGCGCCGGCGACATCGATGTCCACCGCCACCGTCTCGACATCGAGTCCATCTGCGCGGCACTGGCTTTCGGTGCGTCCGACGGCCGCGACCTCGGGTGTCGTGAACACCACCTGCGGCACCTGGCCGTGGTCGGCCGACGCGACGAAGCGGGGACCGTCGAGCGGCCGGCCCTCCGCGCGGGCCGCGATCACGTCGCCGCACACCCGCCCCTGGTACTTGCCCATGTGGGTCAGCAGCACCCGGCCGTTGGCGTCGCCCACCGCGTACAGCCAGTCGCCGTCCACGCCCTGCGCCGTGAGATGGTCGTCGACCGCGACATAGCCGTGATCGGGCAGTCCGACACGCTCGAGGCCCAGCCCCGCGGTGGTGGGGGTGCGGCCGGCGGCGACGAGGATCTCGTCCACGGTCAGTTCGGGATCGCCGTCGTCGCCCGTGACCGTCAGCGCGACCGGTCCGCCGTGGATGCATCCGATCCCGGTGTCGGAGGCGTCGGCGCGGGCAACCGCCGCGAGCGAGGCGCCGAACCGGACGTTCACTCCGTGCTTGCGCATCTTCTCGGCGACCATCTCTCCGGCGAACGGTTCGGTGCGTTCGAGTAGCGCCGATCCCCGCACCAACAGCGTGACCTCCTCGGCGCCCAGTTCGTGGAGCCACGTCACCGCCTCGCACGCAACCACTCCGCCGCCGACGACCGCGAGCCGCTTCGGCACCTCCCGGACGTTCGTGGCGTCCCGCGACGTCCACGGGAGCGCGTCGCGCAGACCGGGGATGTCGGGCACGCTCGCGGTGGTGCCGGTCGCGACCACCACCGCGTGCCGGGCCCGCAGCACGCGCTCGCCCACGGTGACCTCCCGGACCCCGGTGAGCCGCGCGCTGCCGCGGATGACGTCGATGCCCACCGAATCGGCCCACAGCACCTGCGACGAGTCGTCGAGGTTGTTCGTGAAACCGTCCCGTCGGGCGAGCACGGCCTGTGTGTCGAGGCCGTAGGCGTTGACCTTCTCCTCGACGCCGGGCATGTGGCGGGCGGTGCCGAGCACCTCGACCGGCCGCAGCAGCGCCTTCGACGGCATGCACGCCCAGTACGAGCACTCGCCGCCCACCAACTCGTGCTCGACGAGCGCCGCCGTGCGGTCACTTCCGGCGATCGCGTAGGCCGCCGCGTTCTCCCCGGCCGGCCCGCCTCCGATCACGATGACGTCGAATTCTTCGGGAGCCATGGATCCACGGTAGGCCGGGGAGAACGGTTTCGCGCGACTTCCCATCACCCGGTCAGCGGATCGCGCGGTGCTCGTACAGGCGCTTCGCCCAGACGTACCCGAACAGGGCGATCGCGACGGTCCACGCCACGGCGAGCACCCCGTTGTTGCCGATCGGGCCGCCGAGCAGAAGCCCGCGCAGTGTCTCGATGACCGGGCTGAACGGCTGGTACTCGGCGAACCACCGCAGTCCGGTCGGCATCGAGTCGGTCGGCACGAACCCGCTACCCAGGAACGGGAGCAGCATCAGGAACATCGGCAGGTTGCTCGCGGTCTCGACGCTGCGCGACACCAGACCGAGCGCGACCGACAACCACGTGAGCGCGAACGTGAAGCCGGCCAGCAGCCCGATCGCGGCGAGCCACTCGAGCGCGTCGGCGGTGGGGCGGAAGCCGACGAGCACGGCCACACCCGTCACCACGGCGAGGGCGACCATCGTCTGGATCAGGCTGCCGACGACGTGTCCGGTCAGCACCGAGGATCGGGATATCGCCATCGTCCGGAACCGGGCGATGATGCCCTCGGTCATGTCCGTCGCGACCGAAATCGCGGTTCCCTGAGCGGCACTCGCAATCGTGATCAGCATGATGCCGGGGGTGACGAACTCGAGGTAGGCATCGCGTCCACCGCCGAGACCGGCGCCGAGCGTGCCGCCGAACACGTAGACGAACAGCAGCAGGAGCACCACCGGCATTCCCACGAGCAGAACCGTCATCGACGGGTAGCGCGCCATGTGCCGGACGTTGCGGCGCAGCATCGTCGCCGAGTCCCGCAGGGTGTAGGTGACTGTGGTCATCGCAGCGAATCCTTCCGGGTGGTGGAACCTTCGGTCAGGGCGAGGAAGACGTCGTCGAGGTCGGGGGTGTGGATCGACAGGTTCGTGACCTCGATCGAGTCCGCGTCGAGCCGGTCGAGGATCGACCGCAGCGACGGCACACTGCCGTCACCGGGGACGTCGAGGGTCAGTGCGTCGTCGTCGCCCGGAGCGACTCCGAGTGACGCTGCGGCCGAGGCCAGTTCACGCGGATCGGCGAAGGAGAGCCGGACGTGCCCGCCCGGCACCAGTCGCTTGAGGTCGGCGGGGGTGCCCTCGGCGACCACGCGGCCGCCGTCGAGCACCGCGATCCGGTCGGCGAGCTGATCGGCCTCCTCGAGGTACTGCGTGGTGAGGAAGATGGTGACCCCGTCGGCGACCAGGTCGCGGACGATGTCCCACATCGTGCGCCGGCTGCGCGGATCGAGGCCGGTCGTGGGTTCGTCGAGGAAAATGATCCGCGGCCGGCCGACCAGGGTCATCGCCAGATCCAGGCGGCGACGCATGCCACCGGAGTAGGTGCCGGCCGTTTTCGACGCGGCGTCGGCGAGGTCGAACCGTTCGAGCAGTTTGGCGGTGCGGCGCCGCTCCTCGCGGCGCCCGAGATGACACAGATCGGCCATCAGGGCCAGGTTCTCGGCGCCGGTCAGGAGATTGTCGACCGCCGAGAACTGACCGGTGACACCGATCGCGGCGCGGATCGCGTCCGGCTCCCGCGCCAGGTCGTGCCCGCCCACCCGGATGTCGCCGGCATCGGGGTGGACGAGGGTGGAGAGGATGTGGACCGTGGTGGTCTTGCCGGCCCCGTTGGGGCCGAGGAGGGCGAAGACCGAGCCCCCCTCGATGTCGAGGTCGATTCCGTCCAGAACGACCTTGTCCCCGAAGGACTTCCGCAGGGACCGGACCCGAATGTCCGACGTGGTGAGGGTTGCTGTGGTCATCACTCCGCCTTCTCACTGGTGGGCTGGTCGGGGGTGGCGCGTCGAACGAGGATGTCGCCGAAACCGGTGTGCGCCTGGATCTCGACCGAGTCGTCGGTCGATGCCGGGCTGGTGGTCTCGGCCAGCAGGTTCTGAACCTTTCCGAAGGTCGTGTGGACGTCGAGGCGTGCCGCGGTGCCGCTCCGGATGCCGATCTCGATCTCGCCGCGCGCGGTGCGCAGATTCGCCGCCCCGCGTGCGATCTCACCGATTCGGATGTTGCCGTTGGCGGTTGCGGCGTTGACGTCGTGTCCCACGCCGCTGACGACGATGTCGCCGTTGGCGGTCTTGGCCCGCAGCGATCCGGTGACCGTGCCGATCCGGTTGTGGCCGTTGGAATTCTTGACGACGGCGTTGCCCGCGACGCTGTGCACCTCGATCCGACCCGATCCGGTGCTGATCTGGACGTCGCCGTCGACGTGTTCGACGGTGACCGTGCCGGCCCCGGTGCCGACGGTCGTGGTGCGGGCCTCGTCGAGGCGGACGTCGCCCGTCGAGGTCTTGATGCGGCAGTCGCCCAGCGCGCCGGTGGTGCGGACGGTGGCGACCGAGGCATCGGCCTCCAGGTCGGAACCGGTCGGCAGTTCGATCGTCACGTCGACCGATCCGACCTTGCCCCACAGCACGCGGGGGCGGGGGGCGCGGACGACCAGTCGACCGGACGCGTATTCGACCCGGGTCTGCTCGGCGGCGCGCACGTCCGCGTCGCGAGCGGAGTCGCTGGGCCGGACCCGCACGACCGTGTCGTCGCGATCGGTCGCCGTGATCGTGGCGTCGCCGACGGCCAGTTGGACGAGCGCCGAGATCGGTTCGGGGGTGGTGAAAGTGGGCATCGTGATCCTCTGGGTGTGATGGAGGTGGCGGCTCGGCGGCGGGGTCAGCGGACCCAGCCGGTGAACCGGTCGCCGCCGATGGGGGCCCGGCGCTCCGGGCGTCGCGGGGTGGCATTCTCGTCGAGTGCCGCCGTCGCCGCGCGGACGAGCCACGCATTGACCGACAGCCCGGCCGCCCGCGCCGCGTCCTCGACGCGGTCCTTGAGGTCCTGCGTGAGCCGGAGATTGATCCGGGTCATCGGACCGTCCTCGACGTCCGCCGGGCGCGGCGGTGCCGTCGGCGCCTCTTCGGGGGCGGCGGGTTCGTCGAACGCGGCCGGTGCGGGCGGGGGAGTGACCACGAAGCCGGGTTCGCGTCCCCGCAGGCGCAGGTCCACCGAGCCCGGGGCGAGGTCGCGGGTGATCTCGTTCGCGGCGGCGGACAGGGCGTCGAGCAGCGCCAGGCGCACCGCCGAATCGAGCGGCGCCGTCAGACGCTCCGCGAGCGCCCGAGCCTCCGGACCACCGGCCTCCGCGGCCACCGCCAGGTCGTTCTGGAGTGCGGTTACATACGGTGTCAGATCCATGGCATCACTATGGCACCAAAATGGTGCCATGTGAAGCCGGTTATCGAACTTGCCTGATCAGAGTGGTGTCACTGTGGCATCACTCGTCACCACGGGTGTGCCATCAGGCCCCTCGCGGCGAGCGCGGACACCGCGAGATCCCGCAACCCTTCGTTGCTGTCGAAGCGGTCGGGATCGATCCCGACCAGCGACAACGTGTAGGTGCCGCCGAGCGAGCTCAAGTAGGCCGACAGGCGGGTGGTCGTCCGCACCGGGTGGTCGCTCGAGATGCCCGGATGCATCGCGCGCGTCGCGACGCCGGTGGTCCGATGCGGGCCCAGCGATGCGAGCGCGTCCGGCAACCGGCCGATGTTCGAACACAGGGCGTCGAGTTCGCCGGCCCCGGCGGTCAGGCGCGCGGCGATCCGGTCGGGGAGGATCTGCGCGGTCTCCTCGGGGAAGCCCGACGGCGCACCCATCGGGCGAGCGGCGTAGGCCGCGCGGCTGGACCGGCGGATGTCGGCGAGTGAATCACTCGGCGCCACAATCACTTCTGTCATGACGACGGCATTGTCCACCGCGTCCGAGCTGCGCATGTCGACCGGTACGCTGACGTGCAGCGGCATCGGCACGCCGGCCGCATCGGCGATCGCGGTCACGAGCGCGAGGAACAGTCCGTTCGGGGTGCCGCCCTCGGCGGCGGCCGCCGCGTCCCACGCCGCCGCGTCCACGTCGACGATCGCCGTGCAGGTTCCGGTCGCGAGGTGCGTGCGGACCGGCCGCGGGCTCGGCTGGCCGTCGACGAACTCGCGCAGCTCGCGGCGTCGCCGGGCGCTGAACACGAGTCCCAGCGACGCGCGGGCACCACCGAGCAGGACGGTGCCGACGGTCCGAACCGCGTCCGCGACGTCCGAGGTGCGCGGAGGCGTCGCGGACGGGGGTCGCCCGGTGAGCGCCGCGTCCACCGCCGACGCCAGCCCGCGGGCGTCGGCGACCGCGTGCGAGCACACCAGCGAGATCGCGGTGCCACCGCCGGTGACCGGCGCGGCGGACAGCGCCCACCCGGGACCGAACTCGGGGTCGACGTCGACGGCGGCCTGCGCGTCGGCCCACCGCACGACGTCGTCGACCGGGAGCTGCGCGTAGCGGAGCGGGTGGGCGGCGGTGCTCGCCTCCCACCGCGGGCGGGCGCCGGGCACCCGGGGGCGGACGACGCGGCGCCCCAGCGCGCTGCGGGTGAGTGCGCCGTGCACCGACTCGAGGACCGCGGCGTCCACCGCATCCGCGGTGCGCCACACACCCTGCATCACGATCGGGAGGCCGTACCCGTGATGCCGGCGCAGGAAGATCTCGTCCACGATGGTCAACCGGTCCATGCGGACGGACGCTACCGCTACTGCTGGTCGAACTGCCCGTGTCGCCCCTCGCCGGCCGCGAATCGGGCCGCACCGGTGAGCGCGTCGACCGTCACCGCGACCATGCCGTGCCGGAACTCCGACGCCAGCGCCTCCTCCTCGGTGAGGCCCTCCTGGTCGAGCAGCGCCATCCGGTCCTCCCGCAGGCACGTCTGCGGGAAGCGGGCGAGTTCGGCGGCCAATTCCTCCGCGGCGGCGCGGGACTGTCCGGTCGGCACCACTCGGGTCACCAGGCCGATCGCGAGGGCCTCGTCGGCGCCCACCGCGCGACCCGTCAACACCAGGTCCATCGCCCGGCCGGCCCCGATGATCCGCGGCAGCCGCACGGTGCCACCGTCGATCAGCGGAACACCCCATCGTCGGCAGAACACGCCGAAGATGCTGTCGGACTCCGCGATTCGAAGATCCGCCCACATCGCCAACTCGAGTCCCCCGGCGACGGCATGCCCGGCGATCGCAGCGATCACCGGCTTCGACAGCCGCATCCGCGTCGGCCCCATCGGCCCGTCACCGTCCGGGGTGACGTGGTTGGAGCGGTCGGTGCCCAGCGCCTTGAGGTCCGCGCCCGCGCAGAACGTGCCGCCTTCGCCCCACAGGACCGCGACGGCGGCGTCGGGATCGGCGTCGAACTCCCGGAACGCGTCCGCGAGTGCCGCGGCGGTGGGTCCGTCGACCGCGTTGCGCACCTCGGGCCGGGACAGCACGATCGTCGTGACGGGCCCGGATCGTTCGGTGCGCACCGGCATGGTTCGACGCTACCCGCGCCCGCTCGGCCGCCAGGACCGAATCGCGACTTCGTCGCTCGCCCTGGTTCACTACACACATGGCCTACCGTCGGACCCCTGCAGTCGAGGCGCGTCTCGCTGCGCAGCGTGACGCCATCTTCGAGGCCGCGGTCGCGGTGTTGTCCGAGTCGGGGTATCAGGGGTTGACGATCGCCGCGGTCGCCAACCGGGCGCAGGTCGCGACGGGAACCGTGTACTCGCACTTCGCTGGGAAGTCGGACCTGGTGGTCGCGGTGTTCCGGGAGATCGTCGGCCGGGAAGTGGCGGCGGTGAACGAGGCCGCGGGACCGGGCCGGTCGGCCGGCGAGCGCATCGCGGCCGTGATCGAGACGTTCGGTGGGCGCGCGATGCGGAACCCGAAGCTCGCGTACACCCTGCTCGCCGAACCCGTCGACGCGTCCGTCGACGCCGAGCGGTTGATCTTCCGCCGCACGTTCGCCGACGCATTCGCGGCCGCCGTCGCCGCCGGTGTCGCCGCCGGGGAACTGGCGCCGCAGAACGTCCCCCTCGTGGCGGCCTCGCTCGTCGGCGCGACCGCGGAGGTCCTGGCCGGGCCGCTCGCGTCCGGGCAGGATGCGCCCGGCGTGATCGACGACCTCGTGCGGTTCGCGCTCACTGCCGTCGGAGCGGTGCCGGTAAGGCGCTGATCAGGAAGTTTGCGCGGCGAGCGCATACTGGGTGCAGCGCAATCCCGATCCGTACGGAGCACGGTCATGCTGGGCGACACTCACTGGAGCGCCTGGAACGAGGAGATCCAGGTGCAGGTCACCGAGGGCGCCGCGCTGGGTCCCGCGGTGGCACTGGTGGGAACGGTGCTCACCGAGGCCGAGGCGGCGTGCAGCCTCCAGCGCGGGAACGCCGAGATCCACGCCCTCAACCTCGCGCAGGGGCTGCCCGTGCGCGTCAGCGTCCCCCTGGCCGGGCTGCTGCGGTCGGCGCTGTGGGTGGCCCGCATGACCGACGGCGCGGTGAGCCCGCTCGCGATCGAGGAATCGCCGCCCGGCGTTCCGCCCATCCATCCCGAACCGACGTTCGCGGACGTCCAGATCGACGACGCCACCGTCCTCGCCCCGTGGGGTGTCTCGTTCGACATCGCCGACACGGCGAAGGCCGACAGTGCGGACCGGGCGGCCGCGCTGGTCGCCCACGAACTCGAGTGCGGCGTGCTGGTGCGGGTCGGCTCCGTCCTCGCGACCGCGGGACACTGCCCGGCCGGCGGCTGGCAGGTGACGGTGCCCGGTGACGGTGCGGTGGAGCTGCGGGCGGGCACCGCGATGGCGACCGTCGGCGCCGACCTGACGTACGGCGGGCACGACCCGGTCAGCGGCGAGTGGGAGCAGGTGTCGGTGCTGGCCGACGACGCGCTGTGGGCGTACGGCGCCGCAGCCGCGGCGATCCGACGCGGCGTGGGCGCGGTGCCCTGGCTCGAACAGCAGGAACTCGGCGCCCGACTGGTGGACCGGCTCGGCCGGATCTACACGACGCACGGGTGGAGCCACCCGCACGCCGCGTAGGTACCCGTCAGACGGCGCGTCCGCGCTGCGACCGGTACCAGCGCACCAGCGCATCGGTCGACGAATCGTCCTGCTGCGGAGGCGCTTCCGGTGACGTCAGCACGGGGCCCAGTTCGAGAGCCTGCGCCTTGCCGAGTTCGACGCCCCACTGGTCGAACGAGTCGATACCCCAGATGACGCCCGCGACGAACACCTGGTGCTCGTACAGCGCGATGAGCTGACCGATCGTCGACGGCGTCAGCCGCGGGGCGAGGATGGTGGTCGAGGGGCGGTTGCCCGGCATGACCTTGTGCGGCACCAGTTCCGGTGCGGTTCCCTCGGCCGCGATCTCCTCGGCGGTCTTGCCGAATGCGAGCACCTTGGTCTGCGCGAACAGGTTGCTCATGAGCAGGTCGTGCATGCTGCCGGTGCCGTCCGCGGTCGGCAGGTCGTCGGTGGGCTCGGCGAAGCCGATGAAGTCGGCCGGCACCAACCGGGTGCCCTGGTGAAGCAGTTGGTAGAAGGCGTGCTGGCCGTTGGTGCCGGGCTCGCCCCAGAAGATCTCACCGGTCTTGGTGGTGACGGGGGTACCGTCGGCGCGGACCGACTTGCCGTTGGACTCCATCGTCAGCTGCTGCAGGTACGCCGCGAACCGGGCGAGGTCGTTCGAATACGGGAGCACGGCACGGGATTCGGCGTCGAAGAAGCTCGAGTACCAGACCCCGATCAGCCCGAGCAGCACCGGTGCGTTCCGGTCGAGCGGCGCGGTCCGGAAGTGCTCGTCGATCGTGTGGAAGCCGGCGAGGAACTCGGCGAAGCGTTCCTTGCCGATCACGGCCATCACCGAGAGCCCGATCGCCGAATCCACCGAGTACCGGCCGCCGACCCAGTCCCAGAAGCCGAACATGTTGTCGGTGTCGATACCGAACTGGGCCACCCGCTCCGCGTGCGTGGAGACGGCGACGAAATGCTTGGGCACCGCCTCCTCGCCGAGTTCGTCGACCAGCCAGCGGCGGGCCGCGGACGCGTTGGTGAGCGTCTCGAGCGTCGAGAAGGTCTTCGACGCGACGACGAACAGCGTCGTGGCCGGGTCCAGGTCGGCGAGCGTCCCCACCAGATCCGCCGGGTCGACGTTCGAGACGAACCGGGCCGAAATGCCGGCATCGGCATAGTGGCGCAGCGCGCCGCACACCATGACCGGTCCGAGGTCGGAGCCGCCGATGCCGATGTTGACGACCGTGCGGATCCGCTCGCCGGTGGCGCCGCGCCACTGTCCGGACCGCAGGCGGTCGGCGAAATCGCCCATACGCCGCAGGACCGAATGCACGTCGGCGACGACGTCCTGGCCGTCGACCACGAGCTCGCTGCCTGTGGGCAGTCGCAGCGCGGTGTGCAGCACCGCCCGGTCCTCGGACGTGTTGATGTGGGATCCCGCGAACATGTCGTAGCGGCGCTGCTCGACCTGCGCGGCGCGTGCCAGATCGACGAGCAGCGACAGGGTTTCGGGGGTCACCCGGTGCTTGCTGTAGTCGACGTACAGGTCGCCGGCGGAGACCGTCAGCTCGGTTCCGCGTCGGGGATCCTGCTCGAACAGGTCTCGTAGATGGGCAGATTCGATCACTCGATGATGCGCATCCAGGTTCTTCCAGGCTGCGGTCCCGGTGATGTCTGTGCTCATGGAACAGCAGCTTATCGGCACTGCGCCCGCGGAGCGGGACGACTCTCGTCGAACGAGAAGACGGCGCATGATGGAGGATATGAACTCAGCCGAATTGATTCGTGCCGTTCCCACCAAACTGTGGATCGGGGGCACCCCGGTCGATGCCGAGAACGGCGCCACGTTCCCCGTTCACGACCCCGCCACCGGAGAGGTCCTCACCGAGGTCGCCGACGCCAGCCCCGCCGACGCGGTCAAGGCGCTCGACGCCGCCGCGGCCGCCCAGTCGGACTGGGCCGCCACCGCGCCCCGCGAGCGCTCCGAGCTCCTGCGCTCGGTGTTCGAGAAGATCACCACACGGGCGGAGACGTTCGCCCAGCTGATGACCCTCGAGATGGGCAAGGCGCTGCCCGAGAGCCGCGCCGAGGTGCGATACGGGGCCGAGTTCTTCCGCTGGTTCGCCGAAGAGGCGGTCCGGATGGAGGGCCGGTACCAGTCCGCGCCGGCCGGCAACGGGCGCATCCTCGTCAGCAAACAGCCCGTGGGGCCGTGCCTGGCCATCACGCCGTGGAACTTCCCGCTCGCGATGGGCACGCGCAAGATCGGACCGGCGCTGGCCGCGGGCTGCACGATGATCGTCAAGCCCGCGTCGGAGACGCCGCTGACGATGCTCGCGCTCGCCGAACTGTTCGTCGAGGCGGGCCTGCCGCAGGGCGTGCTGTCGGTGCTGCCGACGTCGCGTTCGAGTGCGGTCACCGAGCCGCTGCTCGCGGACCCACGCCTGCGCAAGCTCACGTTCACCGGTTCCACAGCGGTGGGCCGGCTGCTGGTGGAGAAGTCGGCCTCGGGGCTGCTGCGCACCTCGATGGAACTCGGCGGCAACGCGCCGTTCGTGGTGTTCGACGACGCCGATGTCGATGCGGCCGTCGACGGCGCGATGCTGGCGAAGCTCCGCAACGGTGGCGAGGCGTGCACCGCCGCGAACCGTTTCCACGTCGCGAACGCCGTCCGCGACGAGTTCACCGCGAAGCTCACCGAACGCATGGCAGCGTCGAAGCTGGGCCCCGGCATCGACCCCGCGACGAAGCTCGGCCCCCTGATCAACGCCGACCAGCTCGCCACCGTCACGGAACTGGTGGACGACGCCGTCCGCGCCGGCGCGAAGGTGCTGCTCGGCGGCGAGGCGCCGGGTGGGCCGGGCTGGTTCTACCCCGCGACGGTGCTCGCCGATGTGCCGTCGGCGGCACGGATCCTGCGCGAGGAGGTGTTCGGGCCGGTCGCCGCGATCAGCGGGTTCGACACCGAGGAGGAGGCGATCGCCGCCGCCAACGACACCGAGTTCGGCCTGGCCGCGTACATCTACACCCGCGACCTCGACCGGGCGCTCCGCGTCTCCGACGCGCTCGAGACGGGCATGGTCGGCGTCAATCGGGGCGTCATCTCCGACACCGCGGCGCCGTTCGGCGGTGTCAAGTCGTCCGGCTTCGGGCGTGAGGGCGGCAGCGAGGGCATCGCCGAGTACCTCGAAACCAAGTACATCGCGCTCACCTGAGACGTGTCCGGGGGCGTCGCACCCGAAGCCCTCGGCGCACACGAGAACCGCCCGGTCCGAAGACCGGGCGGTTCTGGGAAGTTCGATCGACGCGTGGAGCTCGGTGCTCTCGGAGGTCTCTAGTGCCCCAGTCGTCCGCGACCGAGGCGCAGCAAGAGCATCGCGAGGGTGTGTCCCTCCTGGCCGAGCTCGCTGAAGCGCTCGAGAACCTTCATCTCCCGACTGTGGACCAGGCGGGGGCCACCGGACGCCATCCGGGTGCGGCCGATGATCTGGGACACCTCGCTGCGACGCTTCACAGCGGCGAGGATCTCCGCATCGAGTCGGTCGATCTCCTTGCGGAGTTCGGCGATCTCGGCCTCGCTCGAAGGCAGGGGCGACTCGGATGAAGGCGTTGCGGTCGGACTGCTCATAATCTTCTCCTCGTGTCGGAACTAGGTTCGTTCGGTTCCCTCGAGTCGTTACGAATCCGGGTCCAGCTCACAAGAACGCCCCGGGATCCGGTGTGGACCTCGGGGCGCGCGGGGGATCAGGCCGCGGGCACCGTCGGTCGGTACCCGCTGGGAAATCGCCAGTGCTCGCGGGGCGAGCGCCATCGGCCCGGCTCTCCCTGTGCGGCAATGATCATCACTCCAGTTTGCCACGCAAAGGAGTGCAACCCAAGCAGAGGTGACTGCCTTCACCACCTGCGGTATCGGGCCCCTCCCGCAATGTCGGACTTCGCCGGTAGCGTGGACAGACGATGAACACGATTCCCGGCTCCACGATCGGTGCGGCAGGCCGTTCTCCCGCCTCGTCCGACGCCCTGCTCGAAGGTCTCAATCCCCAGCAGCGGGAGGCCGTCCTGCACGCGGGATCGCCGCTGCTCATCGTCGCGGGCGCGGGGTCCGGCAAGACCGCCGTGCTGACCCGGCGGATCGCCTACCTGCTCGCCGAGCGGGACGTGATGCCTGGCCAGATCCTCGCGATCACGTTCACCAACAAGGCCGCCGCGGAGATGCGCGAGCGCGTCGCGCAGTTGGTGGGCCCGCGCGCCAACAGCATGTGGGTGTCGACGTTCCACTCGAGCTGCGTGCGGATCCTGCGCGCCCAGTCCGCGCTGCTGCCGGGTCTGAACTCGAACTTCTCGATCTACGACGCCGACGACTCGCGCCGCCTGCTGACGATGATCGCCAAGGATCTGGAGATCGACTCCAAGCGGTACTCGGCGCGGCTGCTCTCGACCAAGATCTCGAACCTCAAGAACGAGCTGATCGATCCCGGCGAGGCCGAAGCTGCGGCCGCGGCTGATGATGCCAACGACCTCGACAAGCTCGTGGCGCGCGTGTACGCGCACTACCAGCAGCGGCTGCGGGCCGCGAACGCGCTCGACTTCGACGACCTGATCGGCGAGACGGTGTCGCTGCTGCAGCGGCACCCGCAGGTCGCCGAGTACTACCGGCGCCGGTTCCGGCATGTCCTGGTCGACGAGTACCAGGACACCAACCACGCCCAGTACGTGCTGGTCCGTGAGCTGGTGGGGGAGCCCAGCGACGACCCGCACACGGTCCCGCCGGCGGAGCTGTGCGTCGTGGGCGACGCCGACCAGTCGATCTACGCGTTCCGCGGCGCGACGATCCGCAACATCGAGGAGTTCGAGCGGGACTACCCGGACGCCCGGACCATCCTGCTCGAACAGAACTACCGGTCCACGCAGAACATCCTGTCGGCCGCGAATTCCGTCATCTCCCGCAACACCGGTCGGCGTGAGAAGCGACTGTGGACCGACTCGGGCGAGGGCGAGCTGATCACCGGCTACGTCGCCGACAACGAACACGACGAGGCACAGTTCGTCGCGTCGGAGATCGACCGCCTGGCCGACGCCGGCGACGCGAAGTTCGGCGACGTCGCCGTCTTCTACCGGACCAACAACTCGTCGCGCGCGCTGGAGGAGATCTTCATCCGCCTCGGCATCCCGTACAAGGTGGTCGGCGGCACCCGGTTCTACGAGCGCAAGGAGGTGCGCGACATCGTCGCGTACCTGCGCGTGCTCGCCAACGAGGACGACGCGGTGAGCCTGCGGCGCATCCTCAACACCCCGCGCCGCGGCATCGGCGACCGCGCCGAGGCGTGCGTGTCGGTGTACGCCGAGCAGAAGGGGGTCGGGTTCGCGCAGGCGCTGCGGGCCGGCGCCGAGGGCGTCGTACCGCTGCTGAACACCCGGTCCCAGAAGGCGATCGCGTCGTTCCTCGAGTTGCTCGACGGGCTGCGCGCGATGATGGCGTCCACCGATGCCGACGGAAACGACCTCACCGACATCGGCGAGATCATCGAGGCCGTCCTCGACCGCACCGGGTACCGTCGCGAACTCGAGCTCAGCAGCGACCCGCAGGACGGCGCGCGACTCGACAACCTCAACGAATTGGTGAGCGTTGCAAGGGAGTTCAGCTCCGACGCGCGCAACGCCGCCGCGTTCGCCGCGGAGAACGCGGCCCCCGACGACGTCGTGGACGACGAGGGCCTGCCCGACCCGGGTTCGCTCGCGGCGTTCCTCGAGCGCGTCTCGCTGGTCGCCGACTCCGACCAGGTGCCCGACGCCGGCGAGGGCGTCGTCACGCTCATGACGCTGCACACCGCCAAGGGGCTCGAGTTCCCCGTCGTGTTCGTCACCGGCTGGGAGGACGGGCAGTTCCCGCACATGCGGGCACTCGGCGATCCCGCGGAGCTGTCGGAGGAGCGGCGACTCGCCTACGTGGGTATCACGCGGGCGCGGCACCGGCTCTACCTCACCCGTGCGATCGTGCGATCCGCATGGGGTCAACCGGTCACCAATCCGGAATCACGCTTCCTGCAAGAGATCCCGGCCGATCTGGTGGACTGGCGCCGCGAGGATCCCGGCGTCCTCGGCGGTGGGGGAGCGATCGGGGGCGGTCGCCCGCGTGGCCAGGGCTACGGCGGATCCGGTTACGGCGGTTCCGGATTCGGCGGTGGTGGCCGCGGTGCGGGTTCGTCGCCCAGCTTCGGGGCGCCGCGCGGCCGCAACAACAACCTGGTGCTCGCGGTCGGCGACCGGGTGAGTCACGACAAGTACGGACTCGGAAAGGTCCTCGAGACGAAGGGCAGCGGTCCCACCGCGACCGTCACCATCGACTTCGGGTCCGCCGGCAAGGTGCGTCTGATGCTGATCGGCGGCGTGCCGATGGTCAAGCTCTAGGACTCAGGTACACCTCGCCGGCCGGGCCGAGGGATTCTGCACAGGCTACTGCGCGGTGTAGCCGCCGTCGACGAGGTGGTGGCTACCGGTGATGAACGACGCGGCGTCACTGGCAAGGAAGCACACCAGATGCGCGACCTCGGTGGACCGACCGAGGCGTCCGATCGGATGCTTCGAGACGAGGATGTCCCGCGCATCCTGGTCGGCATCTTTCAGCAACGGCGTGTCGATGAAACCCGGGCCCACGGAGTTCACGCGGATACCGGACGCCGCATACTCGAGGGCGACCGTCTTCGTCAAACCGACGACGGCGTGCTTGGATGCGACATAGGCAGAGCTGTTGGCGGAGCCAACGCTACCGAGGATCGAAGAGACGTTCACGATCGCGCCGCCACCGTTCTGCGACATCGAATTGACCTGGGCGCGAACATTGTGGAACACCCCGTCGAGGTTGACGCGGGTTACCCTCTCCCAGTCCTGGTCACGGAACTGGCCGGTCGGAACACCTCCTCCGACGATCCCCGCGTTGTTCACCGCGATCTTGAACGGGGCAAGGGTTGCGGCTGCACGGACGGACTCCTCTGCGACTTCCGGTAGGGCCGCGTCGCCGATGACGGCAACGGCAGTGCCTCCCGCCGCTGCGATTTCCGCAACCACCCGGCTCCCGGCTTCTTCGTTGAGGTCCTGGACGACGACACTGGCGCCACTGTCGGCCAGGAGCAGCGCAACCGCCCGACCGATCCCTGACCCCGCACCCGTCACAACCGCCGAACGGCCGAACACATCATAAACAGCCAAGGCCGACATCCTTTCTCGCAAAGTCGATATGCGCGGTTCTGCCGAACGCAGTTCTCGCGGAAGCCATAACGGCGACGCCCCGTCCAGGGCGACGGATTGAGACAGTATCCAGAGACGCCGGATCGAGCTTGACGGTTTGGGTCAAATTTCTTGACCTGTTGGGATGTGCCTGTGTCGTCCGCCACCGGATCGAAGTCCAGTCGTCCTGGCCACGGCGAAGAGGGGCAGGTGGGAGGCGGGTGTCAGTGGAGTATGCTGCGACGCGAAATCACATGGCCCGCAGCCGTTCTCGTGGCTGCGGATCGAGCGTCAGGGCTGCTCGACGCCGAGGCTGATACCGCGGGTCGCGAGCCACGGGATCGGGTCGATCTTGTTTTCGCCGGCGAGGTGGACCTCGAAGTGGAGGTGCGGGCCGGTGGAGAAGCCGCGGTTGCCCATCGTGGCGATCTGGTCGCCGGCCATCACCTTCTGGCCGACGGTGACCAGGGTCTCGTTGATGTGGCCGTACACGGTGATGGTGCCGTCGGCGTGCTGGACGCGCACCCACATGCCGAACCCGGACGCCGGGCCGGAGTCGATGACGACGCCGTCGGCCACGGCGTAGATCGGGGTGCCGATGGCATTGGCGATGTCGACACCCGCGTGCAGCGTGCCCCAGCGGGCGCCGAACGACGAGGTGTAGGTGCCCTTGGCGGGCAGGACGAACAGCGGGCGGCGGGCCGCGGCCTCGCGGGCGGCGCGCTCCTCGCTGAAACGCTGACCCTTGGCGAGGAGGTTCGAGAACTGGCCCAGGTCGGTCGGGCTGGCGACGGCGAGGACCTGCGGTGCCGAGCTGTCGGAGGAATTCTGTGCGACATCGCTGAACTGGGCGGCCTGCGGAACGGCGGTGGTGGCAACGGAGCCGGAGGCGGTGAGCTCGACCTCGGAGTGGTCGGAATTCTCGGCCGGGCCGTTGGTGGCTGCCTGGCCTGCGGCGACGACTGCGCCGGCGGCGACCGCGATGACTGCGGCGCGGCCCTTCAGGGCGGAGGGGGGAGCTGGGAGGCGGTGCTGGCCGCCGCGGCGGGGAGCGACGACATCGACTGTCGGATCGATCGTCCCCGCGGGGGTGAAGTACTCGGTCGGCGCCTCGTCTGTATCGACGGCGTCGTAGTGATTTTCAGGCTTGGAACTGTGGAGCATGGCGCTACGAATCTCAGATCTTTCCGCCTCGGGGTAACGAACCCCCGAGGGCGTCGGATAGCTGGTTGCGACGCCGTCCGCCCGTTCCGACAGCGTGACCGGAGACGGCTCCGCTGCTGGATTGCAACGCTCGAACTCGTGATCTGCCGCAGCCGGGAACCTGGAGGCTTCCGGGTCAGCGTGTTGATTCACAAAACGGCTGGCGGTGAACTGAGTGCGGTGGCGCATGTGCCTTTCCGTCCTCCTGCCCGTGACCTGCCTGTGACTTAGACCCTGGCGACGGTAACGAAACGGTTGCAGGGGAGCAACCCGTAAGACCGGACGAAACGGGAGATGTGACTGGCGTCACAGCGCGAACTGGGCGGATGCCGAACATGCCAAATGGTCTCGTTCATATATCGGGACGGGCCCGCCGCGTTACATCACGTATATCTGCGGTCCGACATTCCTGTTCGAGCGACGATCCGGCGCACACCCGCTAGCGTCGCGCGGGTGGATTCCCCAACCGAACTGCGCGCGGTGCCCGAAGCGATCGAGCCCACCGGCAAACGGACGATCGACCGGCCCGCGAGGCGCGGTGACGACGGGCCCGGTCTGCTGCCGTACGCGGCCGTGGCGCTCGCCGCCGTGGGTGCGCTCGCGGTCGCCGCGGGAACCCTCGGCGCGGTCGCGCGCTCCGCGGCCGATGCGACGCGGATTCCGGGAGTCGGTGCGGCCGCCGTCGTGGCGGTGCTGCTCGCGCTGTCCGTTCCCGTGGTGGCCGCGGTCCTCACCGTCCGTCGGTCGCCGGCGGGCGGCGCGGTGCTCGCGGGGGCCGGCCTCGTGTCGGTGGGGCTGTGCGTGATGGACGTGCAGTTGTGGAGCGGCCCGATCGACGCCAACCGGCTCGAGCTGTTCCGCCCTGTGACGGCCGGCGGCATCGAGACCGGACCCGGTGCCGCGCTCGTCCTCGCGGGGCACGTGTGCGCCGTGGTGGCCGGGATCGCCGGACTGGCCGTGGTCCACCGTGCCTCGCACGCAGACGGTTACGGCTCGTCGCCCGATCCGGACGCGGTCGGTCGTCCGGTAGGGGCGCGCGTCGGGGGCGGGCTGGTCACGGTGGTGCTCGCCGCCGCCGTCGCGCTCGCGGCGGCGCTGTTCACGCGTCCGTTCACCTCGAGTGATCCCGTGCTCGTGGTGCGCGCCGCGATCGCGTCCGACGCCGCCATCGCAATCGGCAGTGCGGTCGTGGCCGTCGCCGTGCTGATCGCCGTGGCTGCAGCGCTGGCATCCGTGGACGTCGGCGTGGCCGCCGGCGTCGTCGGGGGAGCGGCCCTGGCCGCGCTCGGACCGGTCGGCAGCCGTTTCGCGGCGAGCCTCGCGGACGACCGTCTCGCAGCCGGCGCCGGAACAGTGTGCGGCGTGCTCGGTGCCCTGCTCCTCGCGGTGGCTGCATCGTCGATCCCCGTCGTCGCCGGCCGGCGCGAACGACGCGCCGCGGTCGTGCTCGAGGAGCCGGCGCAGCCGCGCGCCGGCGCCCGCGGAAGCGGCGCCGCGGCCCATGAGCGGATGCTGCGGTGGCACGCCGCGGCCGGTGCCACCGGTGTGCTCGCCGGGGCGCTCGCGAGCGTCGGCGCTCTGCTGCCGGTGCTCTCCGTGCCCGCGGGGCTGCCGGAGCCGGACTTTCCCGCCACCCGGCTGGTGCTCGTCGCCGGAGTGTTGCTGGCGATCACGAGCGTGTGGCTGCTGATGTCGGAGTTCTCCGTGTTGTTCCGCCCGGCCCTCGCGATCATGTGGGTCGGGGTGGTCGCGGCGGCCGCGGACGTCGCGCAGACCGCCCTGAGCGCGGTCCAGCTCCCCGGCGTGAGGCTGGGGGTGGGCAGCATCCTCGTCACGTGCGCGGCCGTCGCGGCGGCGGGCGCCGGCGTCCTGGCGGCCATCGCCGGTGCCGTCGAACGTGACGACATCGATACGTCGGAGCCGCACGATCCCCCGCAGCAGATACTGATCGTCGGGGCGGCCGCCGCCGTCGCCACCGTGCTCGGATACGCGCTGCCGCTGTACCGCGGCAGCGACGGCACCGCGGCCGCGCTCGGTCGCCTGCCGTGGGGCTGGGACGCGTGGGGGCAGGTGCTGTCGGTGGTGGCGATCGTCGTCGCGGTGCTGGTCGCGATGGGTGCGCGGCCGGCGCGCGGGGCCGCGCTCCTCGCCGGTGCGGCCGTCGTCGCCGCCCTCCACGTGCTCGCGTGGCCGCTGTCCGCTGGACGTCTGACCGATCCGGTCGTTGCCTCCGGCGCCGCACCTGCAATCCTTGCGGTAGTGCTCCTCGCGGTGAGCGCGGCGCTCGTCGGGCGCCGCGACCGCCGTTGAGGCGTGCATCGACGGCTGTCGTCGCGTGACATATCCCACATAGCATGTGGGCGGGCGATAGGCGATTGATTGAACTAGTTAAAGTCCGACACGGACCCGCTCCTACCCCTGAGCGGGCGTCAACGCAGACGAGACGGTGAGCAGATGGATCTCTTCGAATACCAGGCGAAGGAACTCTTCGCCAAGCATGACGTGCCGACGTCGGCCGGCCGTGTTACCGACACTGTCGCCGGTGCCCGCGAGATCGCGGAGGAAATCGGCAAGCCGGTCATGGTCAAGGCGCAGGTCAAGGTCGGTGGCCGCGGCAAGGCCGGTGGCGTGAAGTACGCCGCCACCGCGGATGACGCGCAGACTCACGCCGAGAACATCCTCGGCCTCGACATCAAGGGTCACGTCGTCAAGAAGCTCCTGGTCGCCGAGGCGAGCGAGATCGCGGAGGAGTACTACATCTCCTTCCTGCTCGACCGCACCAACCGCACCTACCTGGCCATGTGCTCGGTCGAGGGTGGCATGGAGATCGAAGAGGTCGCCGCCACCAAGCCGGAGCGTCTGGCCAAGGTCTCCGTCGACGCCGTCAAGGGTGTCGACCTCGCGTTCGCGCGCAGCATCGCCGAGCAGGGCCACCTGCCCGCCGAGGTGCTCGACGCCGCAGCCGTGACCATCCAGAAGCTGTGGGAGGTCTTCGTCAAGGAAGACGCTCTCCTCGTCGAGGTCAACCCGCTCGTCCGTACGCCCGACGACCAGATCCTGGCCCTCGACGGCAAGGTCACCCTGGACGCCAACGCCGACTTCCGTCAGCCCGGCCACGCCGAGTTCGAGGACAAGGACGCGACGGATCCGCTCGAGCTCAAGGCCAAGGAGAACGACCTCAACTACGTCAAGCTCGACGGTGAGGTCGGAATCATCGGTAACGGCGCCGGCCTGGTCATGTCGACTCTGGACGTCGTCGCCTACGCGGGCGAGAAGCACGGCAACGTGAAGCCCGCCAACTTCCTCGACATCGGTGGCGGCGCCTCGGCTGCCGTCATGGCTGCCGGCCTGGACGTCATCCTGAACGACGCGCAGGTCAAGAGCGTCTTCGTCAACGTCTTCGGCGGCATCACCGCGTGTGACGCGGTCGCCAACGGCATCGTCGGCGCGCTCGAGACCCTGGGCGACGAGGCCAACAAGCCGCTCGTCGTGCGCCTGGACGGCAACAACGTCGAAGAGGGTCGTCGCATCCTCGCCGAGGCCAACCACCCGCTGGTGACGGTCGTCGCAACCATGGACGAGGCTGCCGACAAGGCTGCCGAGCTCGCCTTCGCAGCGAAGTAAGGGACACACACAACAATGGCTATCTTCCTGACCAAGGACTCCAAGGTCATCGTCCAGGGCATCACCGGCGGCGAGGGCACCAAGCACACCGCTCTGATGCTGAAGGCCGGCACCCAGGTCGTCGGTGGCGTCAACGCTCGCAAGGCCGGCACCACGGTCTCGCACACCGACAAGGACGGCAACCAGGTCGAGCTGCCGGTCTTCGCGACCGTCGCCGAGGCCATGAAGGAGACCGGCGCGGACGTCTCGATCGCGTTCGTTCCCCCGGCCTTCTCGAAGGACGCCATCGTCGAGGCCATCGACGCGGAGATCCCGCTGCTCGTGGTCATCACCGAGGGCATCCCGGTGCAGGACTCCGCTTACGCGTGGGCCTACAACGTGGAGAAGGGCAACAAGACCCGCATCATCGGCCCCAACTGCCCGGGCATCATCACCCCGGAGGAGGCCCTCGTCGGCATCACCCCGGCGAACATCGCGGGCAAGGGCCCGGTCGGCCTGGTCTCCAAGTCGGGCACCCTCACCTACCAGATGATGTTCGAGCTGCGTGAGTACGGCTTCTCGACCGCCATCGGCATCGGCGGCGACCCGGTCATCGGCACCACCCACATCGACGCCATCGAGGCGTTCGAGAAGGATCCCGAGACCAAGCTGATCGTGATGATCGGTGAGATCGGTGGCGACGCCGAGGAGCGTGCCGCCGACTACATCAAGGCCAACGTCACCAAGCCGGTCGTCGGCTACGTGGCGGGCTTCACCGCTCCCGAGGGCAAGACCATGGGCCACGCCGGCGCCATCGTCTCCGGTTCCTCGGGCACCGCGCAGGCCAAGAAGGACGCCCTCGAGGCGGCCGGCGTGAAGGTCGGCAAGACGCCGTCCGAGACCGCGGCTCTCGCCCGGGAGATCCTGAAGAACCTCTGATCCGGTCGGATCTCACGAACGGCGCTCGCAGCCAGGACACTTCGTCCGGCTGCGGGCGCCGTTCGCGTGTCACACGTCGACCCACCGGACCCCTGCCGGAGTGAGTTCGCTCGCGCCGGCGGTCAGTTCGGCCACGACGGCCGCCAGGTGCGCGGGATCCTTCGTCGCGAGCGTGAACGTGACCTCGGCGGCGTAGGCGGTGTCGACGACGGGGATCCCGCGTCCGCGTAGTTCGGCCTCGAGACGGCCCGCGGTGTCGTGCCCGACGTCGAGCGACAACAGTTCGAGGCGTTCGCGGCTGAGCCACCCCGGAGCGGCGCTCGCGGTGTCGGCCGCCGCCGCCACGGCACCCGAGTACGCCCGCACGAGTCCACCGGCCCCGAGCTTGATGCCGCCGAAGTAGCGGGTGACGACGGCCGCGACGTCGACGAGTTCGCGCGCCCGCAGCACCTGCAGCATCGGGATCCCGGCGGTGCCGCCCGGTTCACCGTCGTCACCCGACCGTTCGGCCCGCTCGGACGGCTCGTTGCCGGTGATGTACGCCCAGCAGTGGTGTCGCGCGTCCGGGTACAGCCGTCGCTGTTCGTCGACGAACGCCTGCGCGTCGGCAGGGGTGTCGACTCGCCGCAGCGCCGCGATGAACCGGGAGTGCTTCACCTCGGTCTCCGCGACGACGTCGGAACCGGCAGGCAACGTGAAGGGCATGATTCATCTTCCCTTTTCCGCTGTCGCGGACATGCCGTGGGGAGACAATGGGGCGGTCCCGACCCGAGCCGAGGTGAGGCGCCATGACCGACGTCGTAGAGTTCTCCACCCGCAACGACCGCGCGGGCCGCGGTGAGGAGGCACGTCGCCGCGTGCCGTTCGAGGCGCTCGTCGACATCGGACCAGGTGCGCAGCGCGACCCGATCGGATTGCTCGAGGAGCAGGCCCGGACGCGGATCCCCGACCTGGTGCCCGTCCGATACAGCCGAATGGCAGTGGCGCCGTTCGCGTTTCTGCGCGGCGCAGCCGTCGTCATGGCCGACGACCTGGCGCGCACGCCCGACACGGGTCTGCGGGTGCAGCTGTGCGGGGACGCCCATCTCGCCAACTTCGGCATCTTCGCAACCCCGGAACGGCGGCTCGCGTTCGACCTCAACGACTTCGACGAGACCTACCCCGGGCCCTTCGAATGGGACGTCAAACGGTTGGTCGCCAGCTTCGAGGTCGCCTGCCGCCAACTCGGATTCGGCGAAAAGCGTCGTTCGCGCATCACCCGCGCGTGCGTCGCCGCGTACCGGGAGACCATGGTCCGGCAGGCTGGACTCGGCAACCTGGCGGTCTGGTACGCGCACGTCGAACCGACGAGCGAGTTGGCGCAGCTGCGCGACGAACTCGATTCCGCGACCCGCAAGAGCAGCAGGAAGCTGGTCGAGAAGTCGTGGAACTCCGACAGCGTCCAAGCGCTGGGGAAGCTGACGACGCTGGTGGACGGGCAGCGGCGGATCGTCAGCCGTCCGCCGCTGATCGTGCCGATCGAGGAGGTGTACGCCGACGCGGACGCCGACGGGCTCTATCGTGAGCTGCGCGCCCGGCTCGGCGAGTACGCCGGCACGCTGCAGCGCGAGTGCCGGATCCCGTTGGAACAGTTCGAGTTCATGCAGGCGGCGCGGAAGGTCGTCGGGGTGGGCAGCGTGGGCACTCGGGCCTGGATCCTGCTGCTGCGGGGGCTCGACGACGACGATCCGCTGTTCCTGCAGGCGAAGGAGGCGCAGGAGTCCGTGCTGGCGCGTCACGTCGACGGTCCGAAGTACCCGAGTGAGGGGCAGCGGGTGGTCGAGGGGCAGCGGGTGATGCAGGCGGCCAGCGACATCTTCCTGGGATGGCAGCAGGGGGTGGGGTACGACGGCGTGCGCCGCGACTACTACGTGCGTCAGCTGCGGGACGCCAAGGCATCGGTGTCCGTCGACGGGGCCACCCCGGTCGGGGCGGAGATCTACGGCCGGCTGTGCGGGCGAGTGCTCGCCCAGGCCCACGCCCGCTCCGGAGATCGGGTCGCGATCGCCGCGTATATGGGCTCGGGTACGGGGTTCGACGAGGCCATCACGGCGTTCGCCCGCGCGTACGCGGACCGCACCGAGCGCGACCACGCCGCACTCGTCGACGCACTCGGATCCGGGCGGGTCGTGGGGGCGTGAGCGCACGGCGCTGCATCGATCACGGCTGATGCGCGATTGCGGGTAGCGTTCAAGGCGTTGCGTTTCACCGACGAGGAGCAGACATGACTTACACCGACGGAGGGTCCTACGGGCAGCCTTCGCAGGCGTCGACCGAGACGGGGACGAAGAACCTGTCGTTCTATCTCGGACTTGCCGTGGCCGCTCTCGGCATCGTGAACTTCCTGCTCGGTTTCGCGCCGTACGTCGAGAATTCGACGACCGTCGGCTTCGGGTTCTCGTTCACCCAGGACGCGTTCGAGAGCGGCGGCGCACTCCCGCTGGCGTTCCTGCTGACCGGTGGTCTGCTCGCCGGGCTGTCGCTGCTGCCCAAGCAGGAACACGCCGCTCCGGCTGCGGTCGCCTCGCTGGTCGGCTTCCTCGTGTCGTTCGTCTTCATGCTGAGCCTGCCCGGTGGCGGCAGCCTCGCCGGTGGTGGGATCGCGATCCTGGTCCTCTCGTTCGTCCAGGCGGTGATCGCGGTCGCCGTCTTCCTGTTCGGTGCCGGCATCGTCAAGATGCCGCAGCCGCGGCCGTCGCGCACCCACGTCCACCCGGCCGCCTACGGCCACCCGCAGGGATACAACCCGCAGGCCCCGCAGCCGGGGTACGGGGCACCCCAGGGCTATGCCGCCCCGCAGGGCTACCCGCAGCAGCAGATGCCCGGCTACGGCCAGACCGGGCAGGCGCCCCAGGGTTACCCGCAGCAGCCGACGGCCGGCTACGGGCAGTTCCAGGCGTACCAGGCGCAGCAGCCGACGCAGCACATGCCGCAGCAGTCGCCGTCCCCGTCTGCCCAGCCGCACACCTCGCAGCCCGGCGAATCGTCCGGCGCGCCGTCCGGGACACCGGGTGCCGACGCGTCCGGTGCACCCACGCAGGCCTTCGACGCGCAGGCGCGCGAGGACGACGACGAGAAGAAGTGACACAGTGCGCCCCACCACGCCTCGGCGCGCCTGAGGGGCGCCGCCGCGCGCGGGTGCGACCCTCGATTCGATGACTTCTCTGCTTGCTCGCGGCCCCCGCCGCGACACTTCCAGCCGCCCCGACCCCGCGTCCGAGCAGGTGCGTGCCCTGGTCGGTGTGGCGCTGCGTCCCACGGGTGTCGCGATCGTCCTGATCAGTGCGGCCGTGCTCGTGACGTTGGTGTCGTCGAACAGCGACCTGACGGGCGCGGTCGGCGCGATCGCGGCGGGCTGGCTGGCGCTGCACCAGGTGTCGCTGACCATCACCGACGCACCCCTCGGGATCCTCCCGCTGCTGCCGACGGCGGTGCTGGTGTGGGCTGTCGCGCGGGGCTGTGCCCGGGCGGTGAATCCCCAGTCGTCACTTCAGGACGCCGCGCGCGTCGTCGCGGCCGCGGTCGCCGGTCCGCTGGCGGCGACCCTGATCGCGCTCGCGGTGATCACCGACGCCACCGTCGTGATCCCGTTGGCGGCGCCCAGCGCGCTCGAAGCCCTCGCCTGCGTGGTGGGCATCCACCTCGTCGCGGCGTGCGCCGGCGTCGTGGTGGTGATCGGCCCCGCCGAGTGCGCCCGGGTGGGCGCCCCGGAATGGCTGCCTTCCATCGCCCGGCCCGCCGCGCGCGCGGCCGGCCTGCTCTTCGCCGCCGGTGCCGCGGTCACGGTCGCGTCGCTCGTCTGGTCGTGGTCCGAGGTCGGTGACCTGTTGGACGACGACTCCGGATTCGCCGGGGTACTCGGCCTGACCGTGCTGTCGGTGCTGTACCTGCCGAACGTCGCGGTCGGTGCCGTCGCGGTGCTCGTCGGCGGCACGGCGCACGCCGGCGGGACGACGTTGAGCGTGTTCGAGATCGTCGGTGGACCGGTGCCGCCGGTGCCCGTGCTCGGCGGTGTCCCCACCGACCTGGTCGGCAGCGCGTGGCCCGTTCTGCTCGTCGTACCGGTGACGGTCGGAGCCCTGCTCGGTCGTGACTGCGGGCGGTTGCGCCTGCCGGTCGCGGAGACCGCGTACGCCGTGCTGTGCGCGGCGGCGGGCGTCGGTGTGCTCGCCGCGGTGGCCGGTGCGCTGGCCGGTGGCGATATCGGCTCCTACGGGTTCGTGGGGGTCGAACCCCTGGCCTTCGGACTGGTCAGTTTCGGATGGCTGGCCGTGCCGGGCGTCGTCGTCGGGGTGCTCCTCGCGCGACGGAACAGCACCGAAGACGGTGGTGACGAGGCGGAGTCGGTGGACCGGGAAGGCGTATCGACCGAGGCGCCCGCCGGCGAGCCGAGCTTCGAGGTGAAGCGGCTCGAGCGTCCCACCCTGAGGTACCGATCGGCGGCCGTACCCGAACTGGAACAGGCGGCCGCGGCGACCGAGCCGACCGCAGCGACGGAGACCACCGCGCCGCCGGAGACGGTCGTCGACGCCGAGATCGTGTCGGAACCGACAGCCCCGACCGGGGCGGACGAACCTTCCGGCGGGGAGGTCGCAGAGCCGGTCGAGGCCATCGAGGTCGCCGTCGACGCGGTTGTCGGGGAGCGGGCGAGCGACGAAGCGGACGCCGCCGAGGCCACCGAAGGCGACCTGCCGGACGGTCCGGTGACCCCCAGCGACTAGGCTCTTACCCGGCCGGTGATGCGGCCGGAACCGTCTCGAAAAACCAGGAGTAGTGCGCTGACTGCCACGCGTGACCAGCTGCGGCCCACAGTGCCCGCTCGGATCGTCGTACTCGCATCGGGGACGGGCAGCCTGCTGCAGGCTCTCATCGCCTCCGCGCGTGCCGACGAATACCCCGCGACCATCGTCGCGGTCGGGGTCGACCGTGACTGTGCCGCCACCGAGCGCGCCACGGACGCTGGTATCGCCCACTTCACGGTGTCGTTGCGTGATCACGCCGACCGTGCCGCCTGGGACGTCGCCCTCACCGAGGCCGTCGCCGCGCACGAACCGGACCTGGTCGTCAGCGCCGGATTCATGAAGATCCTCGGCCCCGCGTTCATGGAGCGCTTCGGTGGCCGCATCATCAACACGCACCCCGCGCTGCTGCCCTCGTTCCCGGGTGCGCACGCGGTGCGGGACGCGCTCGCGTACGGCGTCAAGGTGACCGGCTCGACGGTCCACCTCGTCGACGACGGCATCGACACCGGACCGATCCTGGCTCAGGAACCGGTCGCGGTCCTCGCCGACGACGACGAGGCCACCCTGCACGAGCGCATCAAGACGGTTGAACGACGACTGCTGGCCGAGGTCGTGGCCGCTGTCGCCCTCCGAGGTGTTGTTTCCGACGGACGAAAGGCCGTGATCCCCAGTGAGTGAACGCAAGGCTGTGCGCCGCGCACTCGTCAGCGTCTACGACAAGACCGGCCTGGTCGAGCTGGCCACCGGCCTGCATCAGGCCGGCGTGGAGCTCGTCTCCACCGGCTCCACCGCCGCCAAGATCGCCGATGCCGGCATCCCGGTCACCAAGGTCGAGGACCTGACCGGCTTCCCCGAGTGCCTCGAGGGCCGCGTCAAGACGCTGCACCCGCGCGTGCACGCCGGCGTCCTCGCCGACACCCGCAAGCCGGAGCACCTCGCGCAGCTCGAGGAGCTGGGCATCGAGGCGTTCCAGCTGGTGGTCGTGAACCTGTACCCGTTCACGCAGACCGTCGCGTCGGGCGCCACCCCGGACGAGTGCGTCGAGCAGATCGACATCGGCGGCCCCTCGATGGTCCGCGCCGCGGCGAAGAACCACCCGTCGGTCGCGGTCGTCGTCGACCCGAAGAAGTACGAGGGCGTCCTCGCCGCGGTCGAGGCCGGCGGCTTCACCCTCTTCGAGCGCACCGCGCTGGCCGCGCAGGCCTTCCAGCACACCGCGTCCTACGACGTCGCGGTCGCCACGTGGATGACGTCCACGATGGTCGAGTCCGACGAGCAGTTCCCGCGGTGGGTCGGCGCGACGTGGGACCGTTCCGCGGTGCTGCGCTACGGCGAGAACCCGCACCAGGCGGCGGCGCTGTACGACAGCCCGGCCGGCCCCGCCGGCCTCGCGCAGGCGAAGCAGTTGCACGGCAAGGAGATGTCGTACAACAACTACACCGACGGTGACGCCGCGTGGCGTGCCGCCTTCGACCACTCCGAGCCGGCCGTCGCGATCATCAAGCACGCCAACCCGTGTGGCATCGCGGTGGGCGCCGACATCGCCGAGGCGCACCGCAAGGCGCACGCGTGCGATCCGGTCTCCGCGTTCGGTGGCGTCATCGCCGCCAACCGTGAGGTGACCGTCGAGATGGCCGAGCAGGTCGCCGACATCTTCACCGAGGTCATCATCGCCCCGTCGTACGCGCCGGGCGCCGTCGAGGTGCTGACCCGCAAGAAGAACATCCGCGTGCTCGAGGCCGCCGCCCCCACCGCGACCGGCATCGAGCTGCGCCCGATCTCCGGCGGCACGCTGCTGCAGGAGCGCGACGTCCTCGACGCCGAGGGTGACAACCCGGCCAACTGGACGCTGGTCGTCGGTGAGGCCGCGGACGAGAAGACCCTCGCGGACCTCGAATTCGCGTGGCGCGCATGCCGTGCCGTGAAGTCCAACGCGATCCTGCTCGCACACGACGGCGCCTCGGTGGGCGTCGGCATGGGCCAGGTCAACCGCGTCGACTCGGCGCACCTCGCGGTGCAGCGTGCCGGTGACCGGGCCAAGGGTTCGGTGGCCGCGTCGGACGCGTTCTTCCCGTTCCCCGACGGCCTGCAGGTCCTGCTCGACGCCGGCGTCCGTGCCGTCGTCCAGCCCGGTGGCTCGGTCCGCGACAACGAGGTCATCGAGGCCGCCCGCGAGGCCGGCGTGACGCTCTACCTGACCGGCGCGCGCCACTTCGCGCACTGATCGAACAGTCCGACGACGCTCCCTCGTCCGGCTCGCGCGCCTCTCAGGCCGCGAGCCCGGACGGGGGAGCGTCGTTGTGTGCGGAGGCGAGCAGCGCACGGGCGTTGGCGGCGTCGGTGCCCGAGATGACCAGGCGGGCGGCGCCGCGGGCGAGCAGTTCGCTGAGCAGTGCCGCCGCGCCGGTGTCGTGACCGGGATCGACGTGACGCAGATCGATCGTGACGACCTGCCCGGTGAGGTCGCCGGGCAGATCCTGGGTGGTGGCGCCCGTGGCGCCGAGTCGAAGCTTCATTCTCTGGTTCTCCTGACTGGAAGCGATAAAAGAAAAGGCACCCGAGGCGGTGTGCCTTCGGGTGCCCGAGAGAGATTCCGGTTACGGGGAACTGGTCTCTCGGGGCCACCTGAAGAAGGCTGCGTGGCTGTGCCGCGCGGGTACGGCGAAAAACGCGTGCTTCGAAACGTGCTTGGCATATACGTGCTTCACGGCAATTGCCGAGGCTATCGACTGCATCGCGACCGTACCTTTCTCGTGTGTGCCCGTCGGTTAACGGAGAACCATACAGCAGTGTCCGCCCGGCGACATCTCGGTTTTTCGCCGAGCGTGTCGCCGGGGACACCCTGCAGGGACATCAGAGACTGCGGAGCCAGCCCTCGAATCCGCTGGTGAACTCGGTCGACCACGGCAGCGGCTCGATGTAGTCGGCGCCCGTGGACGCGACGGCGCCGATCTCCTTGAGCACGTGGTTCGCCGTCGTCATGCGCACCGAGGTGAGGGCCGTGTGGGCCAGGGCGGCGTCGAGCGCGTCGACGTCGGCGCAGTCCAGCTGGATGTCCTTGGCGGAGCAGCTCGTCACGACCGGCAGGCCGGCGGGCAGGCGACCCGCGAGCTCGCGCGGATCGAGCGCGTCCTCCTCGGCGAGGGCCCGCGCGTTCGCGGGTACCAGACCGGCCGCGCGCAGCGGTTCGGGCAGGTCGTCGGCGAGCGTGGCGTCGGAGCGCAGCGACTCGACGGCGCCGGCCAGCGCCAGCCTCAGCTCGTCGGCCAGCTCGACCGGCAGCTGCCCGGCCCCGACGACCGCGGTGAGCTGGCCGTCGATCTGCGTCGTCAGCAGGTCCAGCAGGCGCACGCTCAGCGGCTCGAGCAGACCCAGTCCCGCGACGTTTGCGCCGCCGGCGGCGAGGGCGAGCGCGATCAGCGCGCCCTCGCTGTGGCCGACCACGTACACGCGGTCGGGGTCGACGGCGGCCCGGCCGGCGAGGAAGTTCAGCCCGGCGGCGGCAGAGTCGGTGAACACGGAGAAGCCGAGGCCGCCGATGTCGTCGACGTCGTACGGGCCCAGTCCGGTGGTGCCGCTGCCGAGCTTGTCGTAGCGCAGGCTCGCGAACCCGCGCTGCTCGAGCAGGTCGGCGAGGAACTCCAGGGTGCCGATCGAGCCGGGCAGCAGCGCGCTGTCGCCGTTGCGGTCGGTGGGACCGCTGCCGGCGAGCAACAGCACGGCAGGCGCGGGGGAGTCCGCGCCGGCGCCCGCCGGGAGACGGAGGCTGCCGTGCAGCGTGATGTTGCCGGTGGTGAACGTGATCTCGAAGTCGGCCATGACGTGTGTCTATCAGAGCCTGGGAAAGCGCAGCGCAGGCGACGGCGTTCCGGGTGCCGAATCGCCAGAACGCTCGTAACTTGGAGTGGTGACTGCCACACCGCCTGCGCACCTGCCCCGGACACTCGGTGAACTCCGCGCGTCTGGTCACGTCCAGCGTTCGGTCAAGGACGAGATGCGGGAGAACCTTCTCGTGTATCTGCGCGACGGCTACGACCCGTGGCCCGGCATCGTCGGCTTCGAGGAGACGGTGCTGCCGCAACTCGAGCGGGCGCTCATCGCCGGCCACGACGTCGTGCTGCTCGGCGAGCGCGGTCAGGGCAAGACGCGTCTGCTGCGCACCCTGTACCTGTTGCTCGACGAGTGGACACCGGTGATCGCCGGTTCCGAACTGGGCGAGCACCCGTACGAGCCGATCACGCCGATCTCGCTGCGGCGGGCGGCCGAACTGGGGGACACGCTCCCGGTCACGTGGCGGCACCGCAGCGAACGGTACGCCGAGAAGCTCGCGACGCCGGACACGTCGGTCGCGGACCTCGTCGGCGACGTCGACCCGATCAAGGTCGCGGAGGGGCGGAGCCTCGGCGACCCGGAGACCATCCACTTCGGCCTGGTGCCGCGCGCCCATCGCGGGATCGTGGCGATCAACGAGCTGCCGGACCTCGCCGAGCGGATCCAGGTGTCGCTGCTCAACGTCATGGAGGAACGCGACATCCAGGTGCGCGGCTACACGCTGCGGCTGCCGCTCGACGTGCTGCTGGTGGCCAGCGCGAACCCGGAGGACTACACCAATCGCGGACGGATCATCACCCCACTCAAGGACCGCTTCGGCGCCGAGATCCGCACGCACTACCCGTCGCTGCTCGAGGACGAGATCGCGGTGATCGAGCAGGAGGCGAACCTGCAGGCCGTGGTCCCGCACCACCTGCTCGAGGTGCTGGCCCGGTTCACCCGGCTGCTGCGCGAGTCGACGTCGGTGGACCAGCGTTCGGGGGTGTCGGCCCGCTTCGCGGTCGCGGGCGCCGAGACGGTGAGTGCGGCCGCGGTGCACCGCAGCGCGGTGCTCGGCGAGGCGGAGGCGGTGGCCCGGCCGATCGACCTGGGCACGATCGTGGAGGTGCTGCGCGGCAAGGTCGAGTTCGAGTCCGGCGAGGAGGGGCGCGAACTGGAGGTCCTCGAGCACCTGCTCAGGCGCGCGACCGCGGACACGGCCCGCCTCCGGCTCGGCGGCATCGACCTGGCGCCGCTCGTGACCGCCGTGGAACTGGGGCGGCCGGTGGTGACCGGGGAACGGGTCACCGCCAAGGCGCTGCTCGGGGAGCTGCCCGAGCTCGAGGTGCTCGACGAGGTCGCGGCCCGGCTCGGGGCCGAGTCCGACGGCGAACGCGCGTCGGCCGCCGAACTGGCACTCGAGGGCCTGTACCTGGCCCGGCGGATCTCGAAGAACCCGGACGAGAACGGTCAGGCCGTCTACTCGTAGTCGGCATTCGGATTGGGAGGCAGGATGTCTCGCGGCGCGCGGTACGGCCCGTACGAGGGCGGGGATCCGCTGGCCCCGCCGGTGGATCTGCGGGAGGCGCTGGCCGCGATCGGCGACGACGTCCTCGAGGGGGCGTCGCCGCGGCAGGCGCTGCGGGAGTTGCTGCGGCGCGGGTTCGGGGAGCGCCGCGGCCTCGACGATCTGGCGGCGCAGGCCAATCGGCGACGTCGGGAGGTGTTGCAGCGCAACAATCTCGGCGGAACGCTCGACGAGGTGCGGGAGCTGCTGGATCGCGCGGTACTGGAGGAGCGCAAGACCCTCGCCCGTGCCCTCGACGACGACGCCCGGTTCGCGGAGATGCGGATCGAGGAACTGCCGCCGTCGACGGCGCAGGCCGTCGCCGATCTCGCCGACTACGACTGGCGCAGCAGCCAGGCCCGGGAGGACTACGAGAAGATCCGCGACCTGCTCGGGCGCGAACTGCTCGACCAGCGGTTCGACGGGATGAAGCGGCTGCTCGAGGGCGCCACCGACGAGGACCGCGAACGCATCCGGGAGATGCTCGAGGATCTGAACTCGTTGCTGGACAGCCATGCCCGTGGCGAGGACACCACCGAGCAGTTCCGGGAGTTCATGAACCGGCACGGCGAGTTCTTCCCGGAGAACCCGCGCAACACCGACGAGCTGCTGGACTCACTGGCGCGTCGGGCAGCGGCGGCGCAGCGGCTGCGGAACTCGCTGTCCGCGGACCAGCGCGCGGAACTGGATGCGTTGGCGCAGCAGGCCTTCGGCGACCCCTCGCTGATGGACCAGCTGGACCGCCTGGACGCGCACCTGCGGGCGGCCCGGCCCGACGAGGACTGGAAGGGATCGGCACAGTTCCGCGGCGACGAGGGCCTGGGCCTGGGGGAGGGGACGTCGGCCGTCGCGGACGTCGCCGACCTCGAACGGCTGTCCGAGCAACTGTCGCAACAGTATCCGGGCGCGCAGCTCGACGACATCGACACCGAGACGCTGGCCCGGCAGCTCGGTGGCGAGGCGGTCGCCGACGCCCGCACTCTCGCCGACCTCGAGCGGGCGTTGCAGCAGCAAGGCTTCTTCGATCGTGCCCCGGACGGCCAGTGGCGGCTGTCGCCCAAGGCGATGCGGCAACTCGGCCAGACGTGGCTGCGGGACGTGGCCGGGCGACTGGCGCACCGCGGCGGCCAGCGGGAGACCCGCCGTGCCGGCTCGATGGGCGAGCCGACGGGGGCGTCGCGGCCGTGGGAGTTCGGCGACACCGAGCCGTGGGACGTCACGCGCACCCTGACCAACGCGATCCTGCGCGAGCCGGGCCGGATGCCGGTGCGGATGACGGTGGCCGACGTCGAGGTCGCCGAGACCGAGCAGCGCGCGCAGGCGGCGGTGGCGCTGCTGGTGGACACGTCGTTTTCGATGGTGATGGACGGGCGCTGGGTGCCGATGAAGCGCACCGCGCTCGCGCTGAACCACCTGGTGACCACGCGGTTCCGGGGAGATGCACTGCAGCTCATCGGGTTCGGCCGCTACGCGCAGGCGCTGTCCGCCGCCGAGCTCGCGGGCCTGGACGGGGCGTGGGATCAGGGCACCAACCTGCACCACGCGCTGCTGCTCGCGGCCCGGCACCTGCGGCGGCACCCCAACGCGCAGCCCGTCGTGCTCATCGTCACCGACGGTGAACCCACCGCGCACCTCGAGCCCGACGGGCAGGCGTTCTTCGACTACCCGCCGAGTGTGCGGACACTGGGACTGACGGTCCGCGAACTCGACACCCTCGCCCGGCTCGGCGCACAGGTCACCATCTTCCGGCTGGGCGACGACCCCGGCCTCGCCCGCGTCGTCGACCGCATGGCCCAGCGCGTCGGCGGCCGCGTCGTCGCACCCGACCTCGACGGGCTGGGCGCCGCCGTGGTCAGCGACTACATGCGGATGCGGCGTCCGGGCCGGTGAGTGCGGGCCTCAGGGCTGACTGGCGATCTGGATCAGGTTGCCGCACGTGTCGTCGAAGACGGCGGTGGTGACCGGGCCCATCGAGAGCGGTTCCTGTGTGAACACGACCCCGAGTGCCCTCAGCCGTTCGAACTCCGCCTGGACGTCGTCGACGGCGAAGGACGCGGCCGGGATGCCGTCCGCCACGAGGCCCTTCTTGTAGGCCTGGGCCGCCGGGTGCTCGTCCGGTTCGAGGAGCAGCTCGGTGCCGTCGGGATTCTCCGGGGAGACGACGGTGAGCCACTTGTGCTGCCCCAGAGGGACATCGGTCTTCTTCACGAAGCCGAGGACGTCGGTGTAGAACGCGAGCGCCTTGTCCTGGTCGTCCACGTGCACGCTCGTCAGATGGATCCTCATTGCGTTTCTTCCTCTCGGTCGTCCGGTGCGGGTATGGGCCAGCGGTCGACGATCGCCCGCAGTGGGGTGGTGTCGAGGTGGTGGAACTTGTAGCGACCCTCGCGGCGGGTGCGGAGCAACCCGGCCCCCTCGAGCACCGCGAGGTGCTGGGAGACGGCCTGCCGGGACGATCCCGATCCGTACTTGGTGACCAGTCGGGTGCACAGCTCGAACAGCGTCTGCCCGTCGCGATCGGCGAGCTCGTCGAGGATTGCCCGTCGCGTCGGGTCCGCCAGCGCCTTGAACAGATCGCCCACGCCCGAACCATAGGCAAGTAGTGACTTGCCTGTCAACGGTGGCCCGGCACCATCGGTCATTCGACCGATGGTGCCGGTGTGACGCCAGTCATAGCGTGGCGTTCGTCTCCGAAACACGTCACCGTGAAGGGTGGTTCCCATGAACACATCGGACCTGGGTTGGATGCCGGCTACCGAGATGGCCGCGCAGGTCTCCTCGAAGAACTTGTCGCCCAACGAGATTGCCGAGGAGATGATCCGTCGGGTCGAGGAGGTCAACCCCTCCGTCAACGCGATCGTGCACTTCGACGCCGAGCAGGTGCGCCGGGACGCGGCGGAACTGTCGCGAGCGCAGCAGAGTGGTGAGCCACTGGGGCCGCTGCACGGTGTCCCGTTCACGATCAAGGACCTCACCGACGTGCGTGGCCTGCCGACCACGTTCGGTCTGGAGCCCATGCGCGACAACATCGCCGAGCGCGATGCGGTGATCGTGACCAGGCTGCGGCAGGCGGGCGGCCTGTATCTCGGTAAGACGAACACGCCGGAGAGCGGCTACTACGCCGGTACCGACAACCACCTGTTCGGACCCACCCACAATCCCTGGAAGCCCGGGCACAGCGCCGGCGGCTCGAGCGGTGGTGCGGCGGCCGCCGTCGCGGCCGGCCTGGGCCCGCTGGCCGAGGGCAGTGACGGCGCCGGTTCGGTCCGGATCCCGTCGGCACTGTGCGGCGTCGTGGGACTCAAGCCCACGACCGGGGTGATCCCGCAGACCATCCTGCCCGGCCGCTACAACAACTGGGCCTACCACGGCCCGATCACCCGGACCGTCGCCGACAATGCGCTGATGCTGGATGTCCTTGCCGGGCCCGATCATTCGGATCCGCTGAGCATCGAGCGAGTCGAGTCGTCGTACGTGGAGGCGGCGCGGGGCGGCATCGACGGCCTGCGCGTCGCGTGGTCGCCCGATCTCGGTCTCGGTTACGTGGAACCGGACGTCGCGGCGGTGTGCGCCGAAGCCGTCGCGTGTTTCGAGGAGATGGGCGCCAAGGTCGTGGAGGCGACGCCCGACTGGGGCGATCCGTCGGAGGCGATGTGGCACGGCATCTGGGTGCCGGGCTTCGCCGGCGAGCACGACATGCTCGACTGGGACTCGCTGCACGGCCGGGTCGACGAGAACCTGATCGAACTCATCCACGAGGGACGGCGGCTGTCCGGTGTCGACTACGGGCGCGCCGACGCGTTCCGCGGCCGGATGTGGGACACCTGGACCGAGTTCATGAACGACTACGACGTCCTGATCTCGCCGACGCTCGCGTCCGCGACCTTCCCGCTCACCCAGTTCGCGCCCGACTGGCTCGAGGGCAAGTCGCTGCGGGAGCAGTTGCTCGACTGGCTGTTGACCTACCCCTACAACATGCTGAACAACCCGGCGATCACGGTGCCGGCCGGCTTCACCCCGGACGGGCGTCCCGTCGGCCTGCAGATCGCCGCCCGGCACCGGCGGGACGCGCTGGTGCTGCGGGTCGCGGCCCACCTCGAGCAGGCCCGGCCGTGGGCCGACCGCCGTCCTGTGGCGTAGCCCACAGGTACATTCGTGCCATGAGTGAGCGGTGCGGGACGGTGACCGGAGACCGGGACCTGATGTCGTCCAGGTCCCCGGTCACCGTCGCGCACGGCCTGCTCTCGCGCTGGGCCGGTGAACTCGGCTACGTCGCCGCCGCGATCACCTACCGGCGCCGTGGGGACGTCACGCATCGCGTGTTCGCCAACGGGGGATACGCACCACCCGTCGCGGAGTACCTCGCCCACGAGTTCGTCGACGACACCGGCGTGTTCGACCGCATCCGGATCGCGTCCGGTCGGCCCGTGTGTTGGGAGGACGTCCCCGGCTTCGAGCGCACCGCCACCGTGGAGGAAGTGCTGCGGCCCTCCGGGTTCCGTGAGGGATCATCGGTGGCGCTCGGACTCGAGCGGGGCCAGGTGACCGGCGTCCTGCACGTGAGTTTCGCTCGGTCCCAGGTCGATTCGTCCGCGCGAGCCGGGATCGAGGCGCTCGCGACCCAGTGCCGCCGCATCGTCGCCGATCAGGCCGATCGGGAGGCGTTCCGGCTCAGCGGCCGCGAGCACCAGGTCCTCGCGCTCGTCGCGCAGGGACTGAGCAACGCCGAGATCGCGGACGAACTGCTGGTCAGCAAGCGGACGGTGGCGACGCATCTCGAGAACATCTTCGCGAAGACGGGGACGCGGTCCCGGGTCCGTGTGGCGGTGCGAGCCACCGAACTGGGCGTCCTGTGAAGCGGGCGGCTCAGGCCAGCAGCGCCGCCACCAGCGCGATCGCGGGGATCGACGCGAGCGTGGTGACGAACGCGGCGTCGCGGGCGAGGACCATGCCGCGCTGGTAGCGGCTGGCATAGACGAAGACGTTCTGCGCGGTCGGCAGGGTCGAGACCACCACGATCGCGAACAGTTCGTGGCCGTCGAGGCCCAGCAGGAAGCGGGCCATCAGGTACCCGAGGACGGGTTGGACGCAGATCTTGAGGACCGATGCCAGCGCGACGTCGCGGCGCGGACTCGCGCCCTTCTCGAGCACCCGCACCCCGTACAGCGACAGACCGAACGCCAGCAGCGCACCCGGAACCGAGGCGCCGCCGATCAGGCGGAACGGCTGCATCAGCGCCTCGGGCGGCGTCCACCCCGACACCGCGACCGCCAGCCCGGCCGCCCCGGCGAGCACGATCGGATTCTTGAACGGCGCGGTGATCGTCTCGAGCCGGGACGCGCCCTGGCGCATCGTGCTGATGTCGAGCACGGTCAGCGCGATCGGCGAGAAGATCATGATCTGGAACAGCAGCAGCGGGGCGACGAACGACGCGTCGCCGAGCACGAACACCGCGATGGGGATGCCGAGGTTCGCGGAGTTCACGTACGACGACGCGAGCGCACCGACCGTCAACTCCGGCAGCGGCCGACGCAGCCAGACCTTGGCGACGGCCAGATAGATGCCGGCGACGGCGAACGCCGTGGCCGCCGCGACCGCGAGGGTGGGGGAGAACACCACCGACAGATCGGAATTCGCGAGGGTGTCGAAGAGCAGCGCCGGCGTCGCGACGAAGAACACCAGCCGGCTGAGCACGAACTGGCCGTGTTCGCCGAGAGTGCCGCTGCGACCGAGGAAGAACCCGATCGCGATGACGACGAAGATAACCGTGAAACCCGCGACCACACCCGACACGTCGCGGGGCACCTCCAACACCGAACCGAAACTCGGCGGAAAGTCTAGACCTCGTCGAGGCGGAAGATCCCGGCGGCGGGGTCGAAGCGGACCCGCTGCGAGTCGAACGCCCGCCGGATCGCCCCGGACTCGACGAGCACCGCGGGGGTGCCGTCGACGACGGTGGCGTCGCCGGCGGCCAACCACACGTGCCGTGCGGTGCGCAGGACCAGTTCCACGTCGTGCGTCGAGAGCAGCACCGTCATGCCGGCGTCGTCGGCGATCTCCGTGAGCAGCGCCAACAGTTCGACGCGGGCGGCGACGTCGAGGAACGCGCTGGGCTCGTCGAGCACCAGCAGCGACGGCTGCTGCACCAGCGCCCGCGCGATCAGCACCCGCTGGCGCTGCCCGTCGGACATCTCGTGCAATCGGACGTCGGCGAGGTGCGTGGCGCCCATCCGCTCGAGGCTGTCGGCGATCAGTGTCTTCTCGCCGGCGCTCAGCCGCGACGCGAAGCCCTGGTGCGGCAACCGTCCGAGTGCCGCCACCTCGCCGCCGGTGAGCAGGCCGCCGTCGACGCGGTCGGTGAGGACCACCGCGATCCGCCGGGCCCGCTGCGCGGGTGGCAGCGACGTGACGTCGACGCCGTCGAGCAGCACCGCCCCGCCGAGCACCCGCTGCAGGCCGGCGACCGACCGCAGCAGCGTCGACTTGCCGGCACCGTTGGGTCCGAGCAGCGCCGTCACCTGCCCGGCGTGCGCGGTCAGGTGCAGGTCGGTCAGCACCTCGCGCAGCGGGCGGCCCGGGTAACCGACGGTCACGCCGTCGAGCACGAGCGTCATGCCATACCCGCTTTCGCCCGGCGCGAGCGCAGCAACACCAGGATCACGACCGGGGCGCCGACGAGCGCGGTCACGACGTTCAGCGGCAGCACGCCGTCGCGTCCGGGAAGCTGCGCGACCACCGAGCACAGCAGTGACACCGCCGCGCCCATCAGGATCGCTCCGGGGACCAGCAGCCGGTGATCCGACGTCCGGAGCGCGAGCCGCGCCAGGTGCGGAACCGCGATGCCGAGGAACGCGATGGGTCCGCAGAACGCGGTGACCGCGCCCGCGAGCAGGGCGGACGCGGTGATCGCGATCGCCCGTGTGCGCAGCAGGTGCACACCCATCGAACTCGCGTAGTCCTCGCCGAGCAGCATCGCGTTGAGCGGCCGCACCAGCGTCGCCGCCAGCACGAGGCCGACCAGCACGACGGGCACCAGCACCCGCAGGTCCGACCACGACGCGCCCGCGTACGAGCCGAGGCTCCACAGGATGAACTGCTGCATCTGGGCGGGCTGCGAGAACGCGACCAGCAGCGAGACGACGGCGCTGGTGACCGAGCCGACCATGACACCGACGATCAGCAGCGTCACCACCGACTGGACCCACCGCGAGATCGCGACCACCAGCAGCAGCACCGCGAGGGCGCCCACCGCGGCGGCCGCGGCGATCCCGAGTCGGCCGGTGCCGGCCACGGCCGCGAACACGCCCGCCCCGGCGCCCGAGCCCAGCACGACGAGCGCGACACCGAGACTCGCTCCCGACGACACACCGAGGATGTACGGGTCGGCGAGGGGGTTCGCGAACAGCGTCTGCATCAGCAGGCCCGCGACCGCGAGCGCGGCACCCGCGCACGCCGCCGTCACGACCCGGGGCAGACGAATGTCCTCGATGAGCGTGGTCCACCGGCCGCTACCCGCGTCCCCGGTGAACAGGTAGCGCACGGTGGCGTCGAACGGGATCGTCACCGACCCGACCGACACCGCCAGCACGGTCGCCGCAACGACGAGCGCGACCAGCGCGGTGACGGCGGCTGCGGTGCGGTTCACTGCAGGCGACGGTAGAAGGCGAACTCGTGGCCGGGCAGCAGATCCGGGTGCGCGATCGCGATCAGGTCGGCCAGCACCAGGTCGGGCCGCAGGACCCCCTGCTCGTAGATGTCGAGTGCGCCGGCGTCGGTCATGCGGTTCGACGACGTCCACACCTGGCCGTCGCGGAACGCCGCGAACTCGGCCAGCCGCGGTTCGGCCGCGATCGCGTCCGCTTTGGTGGCGTTGGACGACGTGCTGATCGCGAGCGGGATGTCGCCGGCCTTCGCGAACACCGTCTCGAGATCGGTCTGCAGGGTGCCGGTGCCGGGCTCGGTCATCCACGGGTGCGTGATGTGGGCGGTGGTGTACAGGTCGTTGGAGTAGCTGGCCAGCGGCACCGACCAGGCGCCCTGGTACGGCAGGCCAGGCACGACCGGCACGGGAGCGGTGTTCGCGGCCAGGCTCGTGTACTTGTCGTACTCGGCGACGATGCCGTCGAACGTCTCGGTGGCCTGCTTCTCGGTGCCGGTGAGGGCGGCGAAGAACTTGATCCACTCGGCGCGGCCCAGCGGATTCGTCTCGAGCCAGTCGTAGTTGTCGAGGACCGGGATCTTCGAACGCTCGATCACGGCGAACGCCGGATCGGTGAAACCGCCGGTGACGAACGCCTGCGGCGCGTGGGCGACGACGGCCTCGGCGTCGACCTGGCCGGCCGTCGCGAACTGGACGACACCGTCGTCGGCGATGTGGGTGCGCGCGGTCTCGCTGTAGACGTAGTCGGCGCTGGCGAAGCCGGTGAGGGTATCGAGCTTGCCGAGCGCCTCGAGGCTCGGCAGGTGCGTCGTGGACTCGGCGAACAGGTCCGTCACCGGAGTAGTGACCTGCTGGGCGCCCGCCAGATCACCCTTCATGTCGGGTGCCGGGGCGCCGCACCTGGTGAGCACGTACGACTCGTCGGCCTGACCGGGCTGCCGGACGGTGAGCACCTGGTACGAGCCCCGGTACTCGATGTCGAAGTTCTGTGCGTACTCGACGGTCTGCTTGTCCGGGAAGTAGTCGACACCGGGGTCGAAGTCGGTGATGCAGTCGGGAGAACCGAACACCGACGTCGAGGACTCGGACGAGCAGGCCGCGACACCGCCCACGGTCAGGGCGGTCGCGGCCAGGAGAGCGGCGGTACGGAGCGAAAACGACACCCGGAGAATCTAGCGTGACGCCGAACGCGCGAGGCCGCGCAGTCTCTGGGACTGCGCGGCCTCGCGCGATCTGTCTGTGCGATCTGTCTGCGTGCTACCGGCTGGTGAACGGCAGCAGAGCCATCTCGCGGGCGTTCTTCACGGCGATGGCGACCTGACGCTGCTGCTGCGGGGTCAGACCCGTGACGCGGCGGCTGCGGATCTTGCCGCGATCGGAGATGAAGGTGCGGAGCAGGTTGACGTCCTTGTAGTCGACGGTCTCGATGCCCGCGGCGATGAGCGGGTTCTTCTTGGGGCGGCGGCCCTGCTCGCTGCGCGCCTTCTTCGACGGTGCCCTCTTGACTGCCATTGCTCTTCCTTACCAGCTCGACTTGTGTACGCCTGGCAGTTCCCCGCGGTGGGCCATCTCGCGTACCCGCACGCGGGAAAGACCGAACTTTCGCAGGTGACCGCGCGGACGTCCATCCGCAGCGTCTCGATTGCGCAATCGTACCGGACTGGCGTCCCGCGGAAGCCCTGCCAGCCGAGACTGTGCGGCGGCGCGTTCCTCGGAGGTGCTCGAGGGGCGGCGGATCGTCTCCTTCAACTCGGCCCGCAGTCGCGCATAGCGGGCGACGATCTCCTTGCGCTGTTCGTTCTTGACGATCTTCGACTTCTTCGCCACCGTCTCAGCGCTCCTCTCGGAAGTCGACGTGGCGGCGCACCTTCGGGTCGTAGCGGCGCAGCACCAGTCGGTCGGGGTCGTTGCGGCGGTTCTTCCGGGTGTAGTACCGGTAGCCGGTCCCCGCCGTGGAGACGAGCTTGACCAGGGGGCGGATCTCGTTGCGTGCCATGGGTTCAGACCTTCTGTCCGGCGGCCCGCATGCGGGCGACGACGGCCTCGATGCCGTCGCGGTCGATGGTGCGGATGCCTTTCGGCGTCAGCCGCAGGGTGACCCGGCGGCCCTCGCCGGGCAGGAAGTACGTCTTGGTCTGGATGTTCGGGTTCCAGCGCCGGTTGGTCCGTCGGTGGGAGTGCGAGACGGACCGACCGAAACCGGGCCGTCTGCCGGTCACCTGGCAGTGAGCGGACACGGGTGCTCCTTTCCGGCCGGAACGGCCAGTTAATGAAAACGATTGTCGTTAATCGCTCGGTGAGTGTAGTCTCGCCAACCGTTAATGACAATCGTTTTCGAAAGGGGCTCGATTGTGGCTGCGAAGCCGGACGGCCGCACCCCGCTGGTCGTGGTCAGCGGGTGGAGCGGACCGGTGCACGAGACCGCGCACTCGTTCCTCGGTGACCGGGAGACGCCCGCCGTCGTGGTTCGACACGACCTCGGCGACCTCGGCCAGGGCATCGTGCGACGCACCCTCACGACCGGATCCGCGGAGGCGCCGGAGGTGACCACGGAGGTCCTCGAACTGGCCCACGGGTGCGTGTCCTGCACGCTCCGCTACGACCTGTTGCCGCTGTTGCGCAGGCTGCACGCCCGCAGTTCGGTCGGCCGCATCGTCCTCGAACTGGACCCCGCGCTCGAGCCGGAAGCCGTTTGCTGGGCGGTGCAGCACGTCCCGGTGGTCGGTGTCGTCGGACAACTCGACGGCCCCGCAGGCCGCGACGTCCGCGTCGAGGCCGTCGTGGCGTGCCTCGACACCGAGGCCTGGTGGGAGGCGGTGACCGGCGACGAGGACCTCGACGACGACCGGACCGTCGCGCAGGTCGCGGTCGGGCAAGTCGCCTTCGCCGACGCGCTCGTCGTCGACGACCGTGCCGCCGACCCCTGGCTGACGCACAAGGTGGCGGCGGTGCTCGCCCGGCTCGCGCCCGGTTGCCCGACCTCCGCCGCGCCGGACGGTCCGGCGCTGCTGTCCCGAGTCGGCGCCGACACCCGGCGCGGCCGCGTCGACGGCGCCCACTCCCCACTGCTCCGGGGAGGTCCGCCCCTCGACGCCGACCACGGTGTCGCGCTCGTCGAGTTCACCGCGCGACGACCGTTCCACCCGGGACGGCTCCACGAGGCGATCGACGTCCTGCTCGACGGCGTCGTCACCGCGCGCGGCCGACTCTGGCTCGCCACCCGCCCCGACGTCGCGCTGTGGCTCGAATCGGCGGGAGGGGGACTGCGGGTCGCCGCGGCCGACCGCTGGCTCGCCGACATGACGGCCGACGAACGGTGCGACGTCGACGCCGAGCGGCGTGCGCTCGCCGCCCTGCGCTGGGACGAACGGTTCGGCGACCGGGACACCTCGATCGTCGTCCTCGTCCACGACGTCGACCCCAGCGCGATCACCGCGGCGCTCGACTGGGCGCTGCTCACCGAACGCGAACTCGACGACGAGGCGTCATGGCCCACGTGGGACGACCCGTTCGGCGAGTTCCACACCGATCCGTGCGCCCCGACCGCCGTGGGCGCACTCGAGAAGAACGGAGAAACGACATCGTGAAACCCGGCATCCATCCCCACTACCGGCCCGTGGTGTTCCAGGACGCGGGCACCGGCACCGCCTTCCTCACCAGGTCCACCGCCCGAACCGAGCGCACCGTGGACTGGGAGGACGGCCACAGCTACCCGCTGGTCGTCGTCGACGTCACCAGCGCGTCCCACCCGTTCTGGACCGGCGCGGACCGCATCGTCGACACCGAGGGCCGGGTCGAGAAATTCGAGCGCCGGTACGGTCGCCGGGTCCGACGCGACCCCAGGGAGGGCTGAGCGGTGGCGGTACCGAAGCGGCGCATGTCGCGCGCCAACACCCGCAGCCGGCGCGCGCAGTGGAAGGCGTCCGTCCCCGACCTGGTGACCGTCACGGTCGGCGGACAGACGTTTCGCGTCCCGCGGCGGCTGGTCCGGGGCATCCGGCTCGGGGTGGTCGATCCCACCCGCCTGTGATCCCCGGCAGCGGGTCCGTGCGACCCTGTCCGCGTGTTGCTGAAGATCCTCGAACTGGTGGGCATCGTGGCGTTCGCCGCGTCGGGATCCCTGGTCGGCGTCAGTAAGCGCTTCGACATCTTCGGGGTGTTCGTCGTCGGTGTCTTCACCGGCATCGGCGGCGGCATCGTCCGTGACCTGCTGCTGGGGATCCATCCGCCGACGTCGCTGACCAGTTGGCCGTTGTTCGGGACGGCGGCGGCGACGTCGGTGGTCGTGTTCTTCGTGCACTCCACGCTGGGCCGCCTGCGACGCGTGATCCTCGTGCTCGACGCCCTCGGCATGGGCCTGTTCGCGAGCACGGGTGCGACGATCGCTCTCGAGCACGGCGCGGGCCCGCTCGCGTCCGCCCTGATCGGGGCCACCGCCGCGATCGGCGGCGGCATCCTGCGCGACGTGCTGGTCAACGAGGTCCCGCTGCTGCTGCACCGCGACCTGTACGCGATCCCGGCGCTGCTGGGGGCCGCGCTCGTCGTTGCGGGGACGTCGGTGGGCATGACCTACAACGCGGTGCTGGTGCTCGGGACGGTCGTCGCGACGACGTTGCGACTGGTCGCGATCTGGCGGCGCTGGAGCCTGCCCGCTCCCCGGTTCCCTTCCGACTGAGCCGACACGCCGGCCTGCTCGACGGGACCTCTCAGCGGGATCTCAGTCGCTCGGGCCAAAATGTCGGCATGCGCATTTTGGTGGTCGACGACGACCGGGCGGTCCGGGAGTCGCTGCGGCGATCCCTCAGCTTCAACGGCTACACCGTCGATCTCGCCGTCGACGGAGTCGATGCGCTCGAAAAGGTGACCGCGTCGCGCCCGGACGCGCTGGTGCTCGACGTCATGATGCCGCGACTCGACGGGCTCGAGGTGTGCCGCCGACTCCGCAGCACGGGCGACGACCTGCCCATCCTCGTCCTCACCGCGCGCGACTCGGTGTCCGAGCGGGTGGCCGGACTGGACGCCGGCGCCGACGACTACCTGCCCAAGCCGTTCGCGCTCGAGGAACTGCTGGCGCGACTGCGGGCACTGCTGCGCCGCGCGGCCCCCGCTGCCGGTGACGACTCGGAGACGATGAAGTTCGAGGACCTCACGCTCGACCCGGTCACCCGCGAGGTGACCCGCGGCGGCCGCTCGATCAGCCTCACCCGAACCGAGTTCGCGCTGCTCGAGATGTTGATGGCGAACCCGCGCCGGGTGCTCTCGCGCAGCCGCATCCTCGAGGAGGTGTGGGGGTACGACTTCCCGACGTCGGGCAACGCGCTCGAGGTGTACGTGGGCTACCTGCGCCGCAAGACCGAGGCCGACGGTGAACCGCGGCTGATACACACCGTGCGCGGGGTCGGCTACGTCCTGCGGGAGACGCCTCCGTGATGGTCACTCCCTTCGGTCGGGCGGGTTCCCGTCCCAACGGCCCGGAGACGCCGATCGGCGCCATGCCACCTCCCCGGCACGAGATGCGTCCCCCGATGCCGCTGACCCGGTCGGTGTCGCTGCGGTGGCGCGTGACGCTGCTCGCGGCGTCGGTCGTGGCGATCGCGGTGGCGGTCATGGCCGTCGCCGCGTACGCGGTGGTCTCCCGCGCGCTGTACGCCGACGTCGACAAGCAGCTGCAGTCGCGGGCGTCGGCGATCGTCGACAACGACCTCATCACCTTCGACCCGCGGTACGTCGCGGGCGCGACGCTGTACACCAGCGACATCAGCGTGGCGTTGATCTTCCCGGACTTGAACAAGTACATCCCGCCGGGATCGGTGGTGCCGATCGGTGCGCCCGAGCTGGCGGTGGCGCGCGGCCAACGCGACTTCTCGCTGCGGACCGTCGAGGACAACCGGGTGCTCGCCGAACGCACCCGCGACGGCAGCACGCTGGTGATCGCGCAGCGACTCCAGCCCACCAAGGACGTGCTCGACCGTCTCGCCTGGGTGCTCTTCGTCGTCGGGGGCTGCGGCGTCGTCCTGGCGGCGGCCGCCGGCACCACCGTCGGACGAACCGGTTTGAGACCGATCGGGAGATTGACCGCGGCGACCGAACGTGTCGCCCGCACCGACGACCTCACGCCGATCCCGGTGACCGGCAACGACGAACTGGCCCGGCTGACCGTGAGTTTCAACACGATGCTGCGTGCCCTCGCCGAGTCCCGGGTGCGGCAGAGCCGGCTCGTCGCCGACGCGGGGCACGAACTGCGCACCCCGCTCACCTCGCTGCGCACCAACATGGAGTTGCTGATCGCGTCGAGTCGTCCCGGAGCCCCGCACATCCCGGACCAGGACATGGCCGAACTCCGCGCCGACGTCATCGCCCAGATCGAGGAGCTGTCCACCTTGGTCGGCGACCTGGTGGACCTCGCCCGCGAGGACGCGCCCGAGACGGTCTTCGAACTCGTCGACCTCCGCGAGGTGGTGGAGCGGTCGCTCGAGAAGGCCCGCCGGCGACGCAACGAGATCGACTTCGAGGCCGTCACGACGCCGTGGTTCGTCTACGGCGACCAGGCGGGCCTGTCCCGGGCCGTGCTCAACGTGCTCGACAACGCGGCGAAGTGGAGCCCGTCCGGCGAACGCGTCGACGTCACGATGCGGCAGATCGGGGACCGGCTGCTCGAGCTCACCGTCGACGACGCCGGTCCCGGCATCCCGGTCGAGGAACGCGAACTGGTCTTCGAGCGGTTCTACCGGGCCACCGCATCGCGGTCGATGCCCGGATCGGGGCTCGGCCTCGCCATCGTGCGGCAGGTGGTCGTCAAGCACGGCGGCACGATCGCCGTCGAGACGTCCGACCGCGGCGGCGCCCGTATCCGCGTCGTGCTGCCGGGCGAACCGGACGCCGACGCCCGCTGAACGTCCGTCCGGGTGCCTTCGGGGGTGACCTCGGTGGAATTCACGGCAAGGTCACGGGAAACTGAAAGCGGCGTCTCAGCGGCTTCTCAGCCGTACCGGGCAACCTGAAGTCAACGACCGGACCAGAGCCGCCCACCCAAGGCGGTCACGAACGAAGGCGGTGCGATGACCGACGACCGTAACCCCCACGGTGGCCCCGACCAGGGGGCTCCGCAGCACGGTAGCCCTCAGCAGAGCAATCCTCAGCAGGGCGCTCCTTACCAGGCGCCCGGCCATCAGTCCGCGCCGCAGGATCCGTGGCGTTACCAGGCCCAGACCCCCGGATACCCGGGCGGTGCGCATCCCGGCCACGGCTATACCCAGCCCGGATACCAGGCGGGGCACCAGCCGACCGAGCAGTTCCCCGGGATCGGCGCGACCGGCACCCTTCCGACCACCGGCGCGCCGGTGGCCACTCCGCCGCGCCGGGTGGGACGCACCACGCTCGTCGCCGGTGCCATCGCCCTGGCCCTGGTCAGTGGCGGTATCGGCGGCGCCGTCGGCGCGCTCTCGACGTCGAGCAACGGCAGCAATGCCCCGGTGTCGAACGCGCTCGACGCCCCCAGGGCGAGCGCCAGCCCGGCGTCGAACGCGCCGGAGGGCTCCGTCCAGGCGGTCGCGGCCAAGGTCGTGCCCAGTGTCGTGCAGATCCAGGTCGCCGGCAGCCGGGGCGAGGGCGAGGGCTCCGGCGTGGTCCTCTCGTCCGACGGCCTCATCATGACCAACAACCACGTGGTCTCCGGCGGTGGACCCGACGGCAAGCTGATGGTCGCCTTCTCCGACGGCACCACCGCGCCCGCGACCCTCGTGGGGACGGACCCGACGTCCGACATCGCGGTCATCAAGGCCCAGGGCAAGACGGACCTGACCCCGGTCGAGCTGGGCTCGTCCGAGGGCGTCCAGGTGGGCGAGCAGGTCGTCGCGATCGGTTCGCCGCTCGGACTGGCCGGCACCGTCACGTCGGGCATCGTCTCGGCGCTCGACCGGCCGGTGTCGACCAGCGGTGAGACCGGCAACCAGAACACCGTCATCGACGCGATCCAGACGGACGCCGCGATCAACCCCGGTAACTCGGGTGGTGCGTTGGTGAACATGAACGGCCAGCTCATCGGCATCAACACCGCGATCGCGACCGCCGGCGGTCAGGGCGGATCAATCGGTCTCGGCTTCGCCATCCCCGTCGACCAGGCCCGACGGATCGCCGACGAACTCGTCGACACCGGCAAGGCCACCCAGGCGATCATCGGTGTGCAGGTGTCGGCCAAGGAGTCCGCGGGCGGCGCGACCGTCGTCGACGTCACCCCCGGAGGCCCGGCCGACAAGGCCGGTATCCCCAAGGGCGTGATCGTCACCAAGGTCGACGACCGGGTCGTCACGACCGGTGACTCGTTGATTGCGGCCATCCGGTCCCACGCCCCCGGCGACACCGTGAAGGTGACCTACCGGGACTCCGCCGGCAACTCCAAGACCGTCGACGTCCAGCTCGGAACCCAGACACAGGGCGGTCGTTGATGGACTCTGATCACCCCCGGCCCCCGGCACGGATTCTCAGGCCGCTCCCGACGGTGTCGGGCGAGCTGCCGGGGGCTGCCACTACGGTAGGGGCCATGGAACTCGAAGCACCGCTCGCCGGACGTGCGCTCGTCGTGATCGTCGATGACCGAACCGCACACGGTGACGTCGACTCGACCGGACCGCTCGTGACAGAACTGCTCACCGAGGCAGGCTTCCTGGTGGATGCGGTGGTCGCGGTGACCGCCGACGAGGTGGAGATCCGCAACGCACTGAACACCGCGGTGATCGGTGGCGTCGATCTGGTGATCTCCGTCGGTGGTACCGGTGTCTCGCCACGCGACGTGACGCCCGACGCCACCGCCGAGGTGCTCGATCGAGAGCTGCCGGGAATCAGCGAGGCACTGCGGTCCTCGGGACTCGCGGCCGGTGCGGTCGACGCCGTGATCTCGCGAGGACTCGTCGGCATCTCGGGCAGCACCCTCGTGGTCAACCTGGCGTCGTCCCGCGCCGCGGTGCGCGACGGCATGGCGACGCTGACCCCGTTGGCCAGCCACGTCATCGGGCAGCTGTCGAGCATCGAAGACTAGACACCGGCGAACAGAGCGGAACGAAAGACATGTCGGCAGGACAGACGGACACCGGCTCGACGGCGGAAAGCCGGCCCTCCGCGGCGTCCGGCCGGGCCCGCATCGACCGGGCTCGCCTCGACGCCATCTTCGGGACCGTCCTGCCGGAGCAGACCTCCGACGAACGCTCCCGCGACGGCGCGTCGTCCTCGGGCGGCGGTCAGGACGAGTGGCTGCGGCGGCAGGTGCCGCCGCATCACGGCTGACCGGCGTCCGGACCCGCGGGCGAGACGACAACGGCGAAGGAGCCCATCCGATCGGATTCGGATGGGCTCCTTCGCCTTGGATCGGGCGGCTAGTCGAGCACCCGGGTGTGCTTTCCGTCCGGCTCGGTACCCGCCTCGCCGATGCGACCCTCCGCCAGGATGTCGCGGATCTGGATGAGCAGATCGGCCTCGCTGGCCTTCGTGTCCTCTTCCTCGGTCGCGAACCGGGCCTTGACGGCGTTCGCCGGCACGATGAGCACGAAGTAGACGACCGCCGCGATGATGACGAAGTTGATGATCGCGGTCACCACGGCACCGACGTTGACGAACGTCTCCGGGTTGCCGGCGATGATCTCCTTGCCCCAGGCGTGCTCCTCGGAGCCGCCGACCGCGGCCACGAGCGGATTGATGATGTTGCTGGTGAAGGCGGTCACGATCGCGGTGAACGCGGCGCCGACGACGACCGCGACGGCGAGATCCAGGACGTTTCCGCGGAGCAGGAAGTCCTTGAAGCCTTTGAGCATGTGGTAGCCCCTCTGTGTGTTTCCCGACCGAGGCGAGACTAGTGCAGTGTCACGGTGATCGCGTCGGTGAGCGACGCCGCGGCCACCGCACCCGCCTCGGGCGCCGGGAGTGCGAGCATCACGACCTGGTCCCGACGCGTACCCGACGACGGTTGCTCGGGCGACACCAGCACGACCGTCGCGCCGGACGCCAGGACGGTCGCAGCGGGCGGCTGGGACGCGCCGGTGTCGTGCGCCGCGCCGACGGTGAGGACGTCCACCCGGTCGCCCTCGCGAATGAACTCCGCGAGCCCCGCGTCGGACAGTCGGACGGGAACCACCCGGGCGTCGGCGGATCCGACGGCGGCCTCCGCGAGGCGCGGTCCGAGCAGTCGGACGTCGGTGAGGATCTCACCGCCACGGACGGGGGAGGAGACGGTGCGCCCCACCACGGCGCCCGCGTCGTCGACCGCGGCGTCGGGAAGATCGGCGCGCGGACGGGCCACGGTGCGGACGTCGTCGGCGGTCACGAGGTGACCGGGCGTCAGGTCCCGCGCCGCGACGACCACCGGTTCGCCGGTGTCGTCTCGGTTGTCGCGGATCAGGAACACGAAGGCCGCGACGACGAGAGTCGCCGCGGCGATCCGCCGTGCGGTGTCGGTCCGGGCCCAGCCGGGGCGCAGCAGCCGACCGAGCCGGTCGCCGATCGTCGGAGCGAGTGATCCGCTGCGGTCGGTCTCGCGTCGACGGAACAGGTCGTGGGGCATGACGGGAACGCTAGGCCTGGGAGTGGAGGCCGGAGCCTGTCGGAACCGCGTTCGGCAACCCGCCTGTGGATGAACGGCGGGCTGTGGAGAACCTGCTGACTAGCTGGCAGCGGCGGGAGCGGAGGTGCTCGACGACGACCCGGAGGTCGATGAGCTCGACGTGCTGGTAGAGGAGTCGCTCTTCTTCGCCGGTTCGCTCGCGGTGCTCGATCCGCCGCGGCTGTCGGTGCGGTAGAAGCCGCTGCCCTTGAAGACGATGCCGACCGAGTTGAACAGCTTGCGGAGCTTGCCGGAGCACTCCGGGCAGACGGTCAGGGTGTCGTCGGTGAACGACTGCACGATGTCGAATCGGTTGTCGCACTCGGTGCAGGCGTACGAGTAGGTGGGCACTGGGGTCCTCCGCTGGTGTCGCGCATTGTGTAGTCAAACCGCAGGTGTTGGCACTCTACAGTCGACAGTGCCAACAGCGCGAACCAGCCGACTATTCCAGCGGCAGCGGACCGACCTGCCGATTACCCCGGATCGCCCGCCCGCAGACGCACCAGCCCGCGGCCCGGCGTGAGGGCATGGGTCATGGCCACGTCGTGCGGATCACCCGGCAGGTGCGGCACCAGTTCGCTGTCGCGGACGACGGCGACGAGCATCGCGTCGGGTCGCGCCATCCCCAGGGTGCGGTCGTAGAAGCCCGCGCCCCGGCCCAGCCGCACGCCCTGCTCGTCGACCGCCAGCGCCGGCACCAGGACCACCGCGGCGGCCGCGACCTCGGTCGACGGCAGCACCGGACCGCTCGGCTCGCGCAGCCCGTACCCGGCCGGGACGAGATCGTCGCGACCGGTGAACTCGGCCCACTCGAGCGGGCCGGGCTCACCGGTGACGGGCAACAGAACCCGGCGGCCCGCGTCGCGCAGCGCGTCGAGCATCTCCATCGAGCCGGGCTCGCTCCCGACCGGGACGTACGCGCACACCGTGGTGTCGGTTTCCGGGTCCGTCGTGACCGATGTGACCGATGTGACGAACTCGACCAGCGCCTCGGCTTCGGCCCTCTTGGTCTCGGGCGCGACCGCCCTGCGTTCCCGTAGCACGCGGGTCCGCCATTGCGCTTTGGTCGGCACATTCATGATCGCAACCATAGGATCGCTCCGACCGGCCGCGGGGGCCGGTGGATAGGGTGGTGAGTTATGACAGAAGCCGTCACCAATGACAACAGGTGCTTTCGGACGGCGGTCGTTCCCGCTGCGGGTATGGGAACCCGGTTCCTACCTGCGACGAAGACCGTGCCGAAGGAGTTACTCCCGGTGGTCGACACCCCCGGCATCGAATTGGTGGCGGGAGAGGCGGCCGACTCCGGGGCGAGCCGTCTGGTCATCGTGACCTCACCGGGCAAGGACGGTGTCGTCGCCCACTTCGTCGAGGACCTCGTCCTCGAGAGCAAGCTCGAAGCCAGCGGCAAGTACCACCTTCTGGAGAAGGTGCGGAAGGCCCCGGGGCTGCTCGAGGTGGAGTCCGTCGTTCAGGAACAGCCGCTGGGCCTCGGCCACGCGGTCGGCTGCGCCGAAGCTGTTCTCGACAACGACGAGGACGTGATCGCCGTACTCCTGCCCGACGACCTCGTCATGCCGCGCGGTGTGCTCGAGACCATGGCCCGGGTGCGGGCCAAGCGTGGTGGCACCGTCCTCTGCGCGATCGACGTACCCAAGGACCAGGTCAGCGCCTACGGTGTGTTCGAGGTGGAGACCGTGCCGGACACGACCAACCCGGACGTCCTCAAGGTCACCGGCATGGTCGAAAAGCCGGCCATGGAGGACGCGCCGTCGACGTTCGCGGCCGCGGGCCGCTACCTGCTCGACCGGGCGATCTTCGACGCGCTGCGCCGGATCACTCCGGGCGCCGGTGGTGAGCTTCAGCTCACCGACGCGATCGCCCTGCTCATCGAGGAGGGACATCCCGTTCACGTCGTCGTCCACCGCGGATCTCGACACGATCTGGGAAATCCCGGCGGCTACCTGCGTGCTGCGGTTGACTTTGCGTTGAACAGCGAGGAGTACGGCCCGTCTCTGCGTGAGTGGCTGACCGACCGTCTCCAGCAGCCGTCCGGCGAGTAGTCGCCGGTAGGTACAGGTCGGGTCGACAGGGTCGGGAGGACGAGGAACCACATGCGCTCGGTTGAGGAGCAGCAGTCGAGAGTCACTGCTGCCGCGGTCGCGCCCAGGCCCGTCCGGGTCGCGATCTCCGAGGCACAGGGATTGCTGTGCGCCGAAGAAGTGGTGACCGAACGGCCCCTGCCGGGCTTCGACCAGGCCGCGATCGACGGCTATGCCGTGCGCAGCGTCGACGTCCTCGCCGCGGGTACCGATATCCGCGGTGAGGACGGCGAGCCCACCGAGCTGACGCTGCCGGTCGTCGGCGAAGTCACGGCGGGCTCGCGGCAGCCGATCCGGCTGCAGCCGCGTCAGGCGGTGCGGGTCGACACGGGCGCGCCGCTGCCCACACTGGCGGACGCGGTGCTCCCGATGGACCGCACCGACGGCGGGCACGCCCGCGTCAAGGTCTACAAGCCGGTCCGGTCCGGCGACTACGTCCGACGCGCGGGCGACGACGTCCAGCCGGGCGACGTCGCCGTCCGCGCCGGCACGATCATCGGTGCCGCGCAGGTGGGACTGCTCGCCGCGGTCGGCCGCGACAAGGTTCTGGTGCACCCGCGGCCGCGCCTGTCGGTCATCTCCGTCGGCGGCGAGCTCGTCGACGTCGACCGGACCCCCGGACCCGGCCAGGTGTACGACGTCAACTCGTACGCGCTCGCGGCCGCGGCCCGCGACGCCGGCGCCGACGTCAATCGGGTCGGCATCGCGACGATGGATCCGCGACGCCTGCGTGAGGTGGTCGAGGGGCAGCTGATCCGCTCGGAGATCGTCGTGATCGCGGGAGCCGTCGGCGGCGGCGCCTCCGACGAGGTCCGTGACGCGCTGGCCGACCTCGGGAACCTCGAGGTGGAGCGCGTGGCGATGCATCCAGGTTCGGTGCAGGGATTCGGACAGCTCGGACGCGACGAGGTGCCGACGTTCCTGCTGCCGTCCAACCCGGTGAGTGCCCTGGTCGTGTTCGAGGTCATGGTCCGGCCGCTGATCCGGATCGCGTTGGGACGCCGCCAGCCGATGCGCCGGATCGTCACTGCGCGGACCGTCGGCCCCATCACGTCCATCGCGAACCGCAAGGGTTTTCTGCGCGGTCAGCTGATGCGCGACGAGTCGACGGGGGAGTACCTCGTCCAGGCCCTCGGGGGTGCGCCGGGCGCGTCGTCGCACCTGCTCGCGACGCTCGCCGAGGCCAACTGCCTGGTTCTCGTCGAGCCGGAGGTCACCGAGATCCATCCCGGCGAACAGGTGGAAGTCGCGTTCCTTGCGCAGCGGGGCTGAACGCTCGATGTCGGTGCATCCGGGTTGGCCCGCCCGGATCGGCCCGCTGCGGGTGCCGGCCGGGCGAGTGACGCTGCGTCCCATCCGGTTGCGGGATGCGGCAGTGTGGAGCCGGCTGCGTATCGAGAATCAGGAACACCTCGAACCGTGGGAGCCGACGGGGCAGGCGCCGTGGGCGGACCGGCACCACATCACGGCGTGGCCGGGACTGTGCTCGAGTCTTCGTTCGGAGGCCCGCAAGGGGCGGATCCTACCGATGGCCATCGAGCTCGACGGCAGCTTCTGCGGTCAGATCACGGTCGGCAACATCGTGCGCGGGGCGCTGTGCTCGGCGTGGATCGGCTACTGGGTCGCCAAGGAAGTCGGCGGGCAGGGGGTCGCAACAGCGGCACTGGGGCTCGGGTTGGACCACTGCTTCGGGCCGATGATGTTGCATCGGGTGGAGGCCACGGTGCGGCCCGAGAATCTGGCGAGCCAGGCGGTGCTCCGACATGCCGGGTTCCGCGAGGAAGGGTTGCTGCGCCGCTATCTCGACGTCGACGGTCAGTGGCGCGATCATCTGCTGGTGGCGATGACGGTCGAGGAGGTGCCGGGGTCGGTGTCCGATCGGCTGGTGCGTGAGGGTCGCGCGGACTGGGCGTAGTTCGGCCCGGCCGCTACGTCGGAGGACGAAGAACGGCCCCGCCGGTGCCCGACTGCCGACGGGGCCGCTCGGCCGACCTCAGACGATGACCGGGGGCCCGTAGCTGACGACGACGTCGTCGGCGACATCCGTGGAGGCGGTGAACAGCGCGTACGAGCGCACCGACACCGACCCCAGGGCGTGGTTGACCTCGAGGTGGACGTCCCGGAGGGTGATCGCGCACTGGTTGGACTTGCATTCCTTCTTCTGCACCGGGACCGTCGCGATGGTGCCGGGCGCGATCTGCGTCGACAGATTGCCCTCCACCGGTGTCTCGACGCCCAACTCGAGGGCCTGACCGTTGAAGAGTTCGACGACCGGCGGGACGTTGGGATCGGCGGCGAGGATCAGCGTCTCCGCTTGCTCGGGGATGTACACCGCACCGGGCGTGATCCCGGCGTTGCCGGTGATCACGGCGCCGTTGGAGACATCCGCCTGGTAGCCGATCTGGTAGCCGACCTCGAGGACGCCGCCCGTGTAGGGGGACCTGCCGTTGCCGCTGACGGTCGCGAGCGAGCGGCCGCTGGCGAAGATGTCGCGAGTGAACTGGTTCCCGGACAGCGGCGGAACGCTGTTGATGGACTGGCCGGTCTGGTCGATGTGGAGTTCCCAGCCGTCGAAGCTGGTGGTGTGGGCGGATGTGTCGTCCTGGTACGCGACGTCGGCGCCGGCCGAACCTACGGACACCGTGAGCGTCAGAGCCGCGGCCCCGGCGATGACGGCGGTGCTGGAGCGTGCGAGTTTGCGGCGAAGGAAAGACTGGTGATTCACGAGCATAGGAATTCCTCGTCTTCGTTTGTTCGCGACCGGCGCAAACCGGCCTCGGGCAGGTTGGTACGACTCCCGCGTCGGGCGTCCCGTGTGCAGTATTCGTTCTCGATCACTGGCGCGTAAGATTTTGGCGACTAGTTTTCTCAAATTTGATAAAGAAAAGCTAACAATTCGGCTTCGGCGCCCAATTGTGTCGTTTCCGGTATTCGCGCGAATCGCCGGAATTGTCCGGCGGTGTTGGCGGTGCGAGGTGGCGACCCGAGCGGTCTGGAGCGCCGGGACGGGGCGAGGCGGGCGCCGCCCCTGAATCTCGAGTCTGCAATTTCCCTCTCGAGGGGTGATAATCGAGTGACGGGTGTGACACCTGCGAAAGCTGAGTCGGCGCGTCTGCGAGGATGGGAGCGCGGATGCCACTACGCTGAACGGGTCAAGAGCGTCATCCGTGCTGGTAGACGAATGGGAGGAGGTCGCCGGTATGCCGAGTTCCTCGATCATCTGGATCGCGCTGGTAGCCGTCTGGCTGTTCGTCCTTGTTCCGATGCTTGTGAGCAAGCGGCCTCGAATTCGGCAGACGACGGATGCGGCGCTCGCCACTCGAGTGCTGTTCCGGGGAGGCGCGGACAGGCCGGCACGTGGTCCCGCGGCGGGGCATCGCAGTGATCCGAACTGGCATCACGGGCCGACATCGCAGAGCAGCGACACACACGGCGACGACGACATGTACGGCACAGACGCGGAGGACCGAATGGATGTTCACGCCGACTCCGAAATGATGGATGACGAGATGGACCGTGAGCGCGGTTCCGCGGGGGAATTTGTTCCGAATCGGCGCGGCCGGGGCGGATTCGACCCCGAGGCCGACGCCATTGCGCGTGCGGCGCGCTATCGGTTCCGGCAGCGCACCGTGCTGGGACTCGTGTTCGCGGCGATTCTCACCGCGGCGCTTGCAGTGGCTGTCAGCGCCGTCCTGTGGTGGGTGTTCGCGCTCGCGGCATGCGGACTCGTGGGCTACATGGCGTACCTGCGGCGCCAGGTCAACCTCGAGCAGGAGATCCGTCGGCGTCGGATGGCGCGGCTGGGCCGTTCCCGCCTGGGTGTGGAGTCCGACACCGACGACGAACTGCGCCTCGTGCCGTCGCGGCTCCGTCGTCCCGGGGCGGTGGTGCTCGAGGTCGACGACGGGGATCCGGCGTTCGACCATCTCGAGCACTACGACGCCGAGGTGGAGGACTACGGCGACCGGCGTGGTTACGACGGTTACCGCGGCGACGGAATGCGCCGGGCATCGGGGATGTGACGGCGCGAGCCGTCGAGAGCGCTGGGCGCCCGGTCACACACGGTGACCGGGCGCCTCTTTCTTTGCGTCGATCATGTGAGCTGACCAGGCGATTCGTTCTCCGGGGTCATCGCCTGTTACAGTTTCCGAGCGGTCAGCGAAAGCGGGACCGTGATTCGGGGCTGTGGCGCAGTTGGTAGCGCGCTTCGTTCGCATCGAAGAGGTCAGGGGTTCGATTCCCCTCAGCTCCACCACGAGAAACCCTGCTCACCGTATCCGGTGAGCAGGGTTTTCTGCTATGTGGCGAGCCAGGGCGTTGTGCCGAGCGTGTGCGCCTAGAGAACGCAAAGAATCCACCAAGCGGAGGCAGCCAGACTCGGCGGCAGATCCACATCGTCTCGACGATCTGCCTTCGAAAGGAGCCGAGAACCGTGCTTTCATCGCTATCCGAGTTGTTGGGGAGGGGGCGGCCGCGGGTGTCGCGGCGGGCTCGAACCGCCCTGCTCGTACCCCTCGCCGCTGCCGCGTGCCTGGCCCTCGCCGCGCCGTCCGTCGCAGCACCCGTCGGAGCCCCGATCTCTGCCAGTGGTGGTGCCGTAATTGCCTGGGGCGCAAATGGCGAGGGTCAGGTGAGGGTGCCGGCTGCGCCGTCGGGGCAGACGTTTGCCGCCGTCTCGGCGGGTTCCTATCACTCGCTGGCCCTGACGTCCGGTGGTGAGGTCGTGGCGTGGGGTCTCAATGACTACGGCCAGGCGACGGTGCCGGTGCTTCCGTCGGGGCAGACGTTCACTTCCGTCGTTGCGGGCGGTGTCCATTCGGTCGCGCTCACGTCGAATGGATGGGTGGTCGCCTGGGGTCACGGTCAGTACGGCCAGACGACGGTACCGGCACCGCCTGTAGGACAGCGGTATACCGCTGTCGCCGCCGGTGGTGTCCATTCGCTTGCGCTCACGTCTGCGGGGCAGGTGGTTGCGTGGGGTATGAACAACGAGGGTCAGGCGACAGCGCCGGCGCCGCCGGCGGGGCAGAAGTTCACTGCGGTCTCTGCCGGCTATGCGCATTCGCTGGCGCTGACATCGGATGGTCAGGTGGTTGCCTGGGGCAGTAACCGGGAAGGCCAGACGAGTGTGCCCACGCCGCCGGCAGGGCAGAAGTTCACTGCGGTCTCTGCCGGCAATGCGCATTCGCTTGCTTTGACGTCCGGTGGCCAGGTCGTTGCATGGGGCTTCAACGGCGACGGTCAGACAATGGTGTCGGCGCCGCCGGCCGGTCAGAGGTTCACTGCGGTCTCTGCGGGTGGCTTCGCGCATTCGCTTGCGCTGACGTCGGGTGGCCAGATTGTCGCGTGGGGCGCCAACGGTGTCGGCCAGTCGACGGTGCCGGCTTTGCCGTCCGGAAGGGTCTACACAAACATTGCGGCAGGGGGGTGGCACAGTCTGGCGATCGCATCCGAACGGCCCGTGAGTGAATCGCCGGGTTCGCTCTCGGGAGCGTTCGGTTCGCTGAGTTGACGCGCCCGTAGACGATCATTCGCGCCGGCGTCGATGGAACCTGTTCCTCGACTCCGGCGCGAATCGATACTCAGCTCAGCGCGACGCGTCCGGCGGGATCTCCGGGAGTCCTTCCGCGGCACGGAGCTTTTCCGCGAGCGTGGTGAGCAGTGCCTGCGATTCCTCGGACAGGTCGAATGCGCGGGTAGCGAGCCTGCGCAGCCCGTAGCCCTGCAGTTGGGCCAGCAACTCGAGGTCGTGGTCGACCTTTGCGGCGTAGATGTCGTTGAAGAAGTACGCCGGCTTCACCTTGAAGAACTTCGCGAATGCGGCGACGGTCTCGTCCGACGGGTTGCACCGCTGCCCCGACCGCAGCTGGGAGATGTACGGCTTCGAGATCTGGTGGCCGTCGGCGCAGAGGGCGTTCGCCACCTCGGCGTTGGTGTGCGGCTTCCTGCCAGGGGGATGAACTGTGTCGAAGAGCTTGTTGAGCCGTGCGGCGAAGTCAGACATCGCGAAGATAGTAACACCGGGAATAACCGGCGGGTAGCTCGTTGAGAGTGATTGGTCGACTGTTCGGAAGACCGACTCGCTGCCCCGTTCGAGACGGTGGAACGAGGGGTTGGCATGTGAATAACCTCGTGATAGCTCGTTGCCTCGATTCGGGGTAACGATGTCGGTCCGGTGTCGCCGGAACCTGGAAAATGTGAGTGCCTGCGGGGAAACTGGGACTCATGGACCGCAGAATGAGCGACAACGAATTGCGCCGGGCGATTCGCGTGCTGCGCGAGCGGGCGGACGACGCGCGCAGGCACGGTCGTCCCGAGGACGCGGACGGGATCGAGAAGACCATCCGCGACTACCAGGACGAGATGACACAACGCCTGTAGGCCTCGTCCCCACAACTCCGGCGCCGCACATCCTCGGTGCCGGAAGTCGTCGAGCGCGGAAAGTGGCGTGCGCCACGTACACTGCCGACACGGACCGAACCGATCGGCGAAGGTGGGGGAGCACGCGATGGCGATCACGACGTTCGACGGTAAGAAGTGCCTGATCACCGGGGCTGCCAGTGGGATCGGCCGGGCCACCGCGATCGCCGCTGCGGCGCGCGGCGCGCACGTGTTCCTCACCGACGTCAACGAGATCGGGCTGGCGGAGACCACCGCCCACATCGGCCGGGCCGGGGGCACCGTGAGCTTCTCCCGCGCCCTCGATATCTCCGACTTCGAGGCGGTCACCGCCTTCGCGGACGAGATCCACGATCAGTTCGGCAGCCTCGACATCGTGATGAATGTGGCAGGGATTTCCGCGTGGGGCACTGTCGAGAACCTCGAGCACCGGCACTGGAAGTCGATGGTCGACGTCAATCTGATGGGCCCGATCCACGTCATCGAGTGCTTCGTGCCGCCGATGATCGCCGCCGGACGGGGCGGGCACCTCGTCAACGTCTCGTCGGCGGCCGGCCTGCTGGCGTTGCCCTGGCACGCCGCGTACAGCGCCAGCAAGTTCGGGTTGCGAGGCGTGTCCGAGGTGCTGCGGTTCGACCTCAAGCGCCACGGCATCGGGGTGAGCCTCGTCGTCCCGGGCGGAGTCCGCACGGGCCTTGTGGGCACCGTGCAGATCGCTGGGGTGGACCGCTCCGATCCGCGGATCGAGAAGCTCACCCGCCGGTTCGAGAAGCGCGCGGTCACCCCCGAGAAGGTGGCCGCCTGCATCCTCTCGGGGATCGAGAAGAACCGCTTCCTCGTGTACACGTCCCCGGACGTCCGGTTCGGCTACTGGTGGGCGCGCAAGTTCGCGCCGCCGTACGAGTTCGTCATGCAGAAGGCGAACGACCAGTTCAGTAAGCTCCTGTAGCCGCGGGGACAGCCCGGGGCCGCAGCCGCCCGCTGTGCATCTCGTACGCCGCGTCGACGAGGTCGAGCTGGTTCAGGTCGTGGGTCACCATCACCGTCGCGACCGAGCGCTCCCGGCTCAGGTCGGCCAGCAGCGCGACGATCTCCCGACTGCGTTCCTCGTCGAGAGCCGATGTCGGTTCGTCGACCAGCAGCACCGCGGGGTCGTTCATGAGCGAGCGGGCGATCGCGACGCGCTGACGCTGGCCACCGGAGAGCTGATTCGGGCGTCGGTCCAGCTGGCCCTCCAGGCCGAGGCTGCTCAGCAGGTCCCGGGCGCGTCGACGGCTCTCCCGGACCGACCCGCCGTTCAGATGCGTGATCATCTGCAGTTGCTCGGTGGCGGTGAGGGACGGCAGCAGGTTCGACTGCTGGAACACGAAGCCGAGCTTCTCGCGCCGGACATCGGTGCGCGCCGCGCGGTCGAGGCCGGTGACGTCGGTGCCGTCGATCGTCACGGTGCCGGAGTCGGGCGAGGTCAGCAGCCCGGCGACGGCGAGGACGCTCGACTTGCCGGACCCGGACGGGCCGGTCACGGCGACCAGTTCGCCGCGATCGACGTGGAGGTTCACCTGGTCGAGGACGCGCAGTCGGGTGTCGCCGTCGGGGTAGGTGAGGACGATGTCGCGGAGGTCGATGCTCATGGGGGTCCTTTCGGGGTTGTAGGCCGGCTCAGCGGGCGGTCGCGAGCGCGGACTGCGGGTCGATCGAGACGATGCGGGCCAGGGCGGCGGTGGCGCCCACCATGCCCATGACGATCAGCGCGACGAACGGGACGAGCGTGCCGGACAGGGTCAGCGTGAACGGCACGAACTGGGATGCGATCGCACCGACGCCCACCGCGGCGAGGGTGCCGAGGCCGGCGCCGAGCACCAGCACGATCAGTGACTGGCCGAGGGCGTCCTTGAGCAGGTACTTCGTGGATGCGCCGACCGCCTTGAGGACCGCCAGGTCCTGGCTGCGCTGGATGGTCCAGACGGTGAAGAACGCACCGACCACGAGGGCACTGACGGTCATCAGCATCGCCTGCATCAGGAGCAGCGAGCCCCGCTCCGACGTGTAGGAGCCGATCGCGTCGAGGGCACCCTTCTCGTCGGTGATCGACGTGCCGGTCGCCGCGGCGGCGCCGTCGGCGTCGAACCCGCCCGAGGTGCGGAGGGCGACGACGGTGCCGTCGCTGCCGCCCGCGGAGGGCAACTGCGTCCACATCTCGTGGTCGATCCACACCACCGGCTGGTGGCTGTAGAAGGACTCGTCGACGAGCGCGGTGATCGTGAATGTCTCTGTGCCGATGGTGATTCGGCTGCCCACGGTCCACCCGTTGTCCTTGGCGAGGTCGGTGTCGACGGCAGCCGATCCGGCGTCGAGCGGGACGGGGGCGGCGAAGGACCCGCCGTCCACACCGAAGGCGGAGGCGGCCACCTCCCGGCCGTTCGTGCTGATCCGCACCGGTGCGATTCCGACGACGGCGGCCTCGTCGACACCGGGCGTCGCGGCCAGGGCGTCGCGCTGCTGCTCGGTGACCGTGGACTCACCGAACGACAGCGACTGCCCCTCGGCAGGTGCACCGAACGCGAAGTTGTCGGCGCCGATGTGCTGGACCGCGGCGATCGACTGGTTACCCAGTCCTGCGGTCAGCCCCGACAGCATCACGACCATCAGGGAGATCAGGAACAGGGCCGAGCTCATGATGGTGAATCGGCCCTTGGCGAAGCGGAGATCTCGAATACTGAGGAACATGTCATCCACCTTCGCGTGGAGTGAGGGGTCGGGGCATCGCACATCGGTTGACATCCTCGGTCCATCGAAAGTTGGAGATGGCCGTCCGAGGCGGCAGACGCTGCATCGGCGGTGTTAGCGTGAGTGAAATGCAGACCTCTGACGTGTACCACCCGGGCGGTGTCGCCCCGGTGCTGCGCGCGATGCGGATCGGCGCGCACCTGCTGTTCGTGTTGTTGCTCGCGGTCGGCGTCGGACGGGTCATCGCCTCTCAGGGCACCCACGGCTGGTGGATCGTGGTGCTCGCGATCGCCGAACTCGGGTGGTACGTGTGCGGGGTCTTCTTCGTCGAGCGCGGCCGGGGTGGCGGCAAAGCGGACAAGGCATCGGGGCGGGTGTGGCTCGCAATCCTCGTCATCGGTTGGCTGGTGCTGGTGGCCTCGAACCCCGACTTCGTGTGGCTCTCGTTCGCGTTGTTCTTCCTGTGCTTCCACCTGCTGTCGATCCCGCAGGCGCTCGGGGCGACGGCGGCGCTGACGGCGGTGTCGATCGGGGCGAGCCTGTGGCACGGTGTGTCCAACACGATGGCGTCCATCCTGGGACCCCTGATCGGAGCGGCGGTCGCCGCCGGCATGGCGATGGTGTACGAGCAGTTGGTACGTGAGGCGAGGGAGCGGCAGGTGTTGGTCGACGAGCTCACCGAGGCTCATCGTGAACTACTCGGGGCGCAGGACGAACTGGTTGCGCTGCAACGGGAATCCGGTGCGCTCTCCGAGCGTTCGCGGTTGGCCCGCGACATCCATGACACCCTCGCGCAGGGGTTCTCGTCGATCCTGCTGTTGGCGCGCGCTGGTCTGCGCGGCACCGAGACCGCGCCGATCTTCACTCAGATCGCCGATACGGCACAGCAGAACCTCGTCGAGGCCCGCCGCGTGGTGGCCGCGCTCGCGCCCGCCGCCCTCGAGTCGGCGCCGCTCGAATCGGCGCTGAGCCGGTTGCTCGAACAACTGTCCGACCAGACCGGCATCGCCGGCGAACTGCTCACGGACGGCGAGTCGGCCGCGCTCTCGATGGACTACGACGTGGCTCTGCTGCGGGTCGCGCAGAGCGCGCTCGCGAACGTGCGCCTGCACTCGCAGGCTCAGCGCGTCCGGGTGACGCTGAGCTATGCGGGCGACGAGGTCCGCCTCGACATCGTCGACGACGGTGTCGGGTTCGATCAGCGCGAGGCGGGCGGGTTCGGTCTGCGCGCGATGCGGGATCGGCTCGCCGAGCTCGGCGGCACACTGGTCGTCGAGTCCGCCCCCGGCGACGGAACCGCTGTTGCCGCAACACTTCCCGTCGGGAGGCCGGCGTGAGCGCGGTCCGGGTCCTGCTGGTCGACGACCACCCGGTGGTGCGTGCCGGCCTGCGCGCATTGCTGGCGTCGCACGAGGAGGTCGAGGTGGTGGCCGAGGCGTCGTCTGGCGAGGAGGCGGTGGCGTTCGCGGCGACCGCGAAACCCGATGTGGTGCTGATGGATCTGCGGCTCGGCGCCGGTATGGACGGCGCCGGCGCGACCGCGCAGATCACCGCGATGCCCGAGCCGCCGCGGGTCGTGGTGCTCACGACGTACGACACCGACGCCGACATCCTGCGGGCGGTGGAGGCGGGCGCGTCCGGCTATCTGCTCAAGGACACCGCCCCGCAGGTGCTGATCGATTCGGTGTTCGCCGCGGCGCGCGGTGAGACCGTGCTGGATCCCGACGTGGCGCAGCGGCTGTACCGGCGGATGCAGCAGCCCCGCGCCGACCTGAGCGCGCGAGAGGTCGAGGTGCTCGGGCTCGTGGCCCAAGGGTTGTCGAACCGGGCAATCGCCAAGCAGTTGTTCGTCAGTGAGGCCACCGTCAAGTCGCATCTCGTGCACGCGTTCACGAAACTCGAGGTCGACAGTCGCACCGCCGCCGTCGCGGCGGCCCGCGAACGGGGCCTCATCGCCTGAGCGATCCGGTACCGTCGGCTCCATGCCGAAGCGATTCGAGTTCTCGGCCGAGTTCGATCACCCCGTCGAGCGCGTGCATGCGCTGCTGACCGACGAGGATTACTGGCGCTCCCGCGCGGCCGACGGGTCGTCGCGCGCCGAGGTGCGTGTGGAGGCGGCAACGTCCGACGACGGGCAGCGGCTGGTGACGGTGACGATGGTCGAAACCGTCGATTCGGACAACTTTCCGGCCTTGGTGCGCAAGGTGATTCGTGGTGAGATGCGGATGGAACGGGTCGACGCGTGGCGGCCCGTCCACGACGGCGCGGCGACGGGCCTGGTCACCGGGCGTTCCACCGGGATCCCCGTCGCGATCGACGGCGAGTACGCCCTGCGCTCGCACGGCGTGGGATCGGTGCTGGACGTGCGCGGCACCATCACCGTGCGCGTCCCGCTGGTCGGCGGGCAGATCGAGCTGCTCGCCCGACAGATGGTGTCCCAGATGGTCGAGCGCGACCGCACCGAGGCGCAGAGCCGTCTCGACGGCGAGCGGGCGTGACGTCAGTCCAGGTCGACGTCGATGACGCGGGCGCCCGGCCCTTCGGTGCCGAGCTCGTCGTGCGGGTTGGCCAGCGTGCAGCTCGCGAGCGAGAGGCAGCCGCAGCCGATGCAGTTGGTGAGGTCGTCGCGGAGCCGGACCAGCTGTTCGATGCGGCGGTCGAGGTCGGCGTGCCAGCGGCTCGACAGTCGGGCCCAGTCGTTGCGGGTGGGTGTGCGGCCGTCGGGCAGGGTCGAGAGGGCGTCCCGGATCTCGGCGAGCGGGATCCCGACACGCTGTGACAACCGGATGAACGCGACGCGGCGGAGGGCGTCGCGCTTGTAGCGGCGTTGGTTGCCGCTGGTGCGGCGGCTCGAGATCAGGCCCTCGCGTTCGTAGAAGTGCAGCGCCGAGACGGCGACCCCGCTGCGTTCGGACAGCTGCCCGGGGGTGAGCTCCCTGGTGTTCCAGTCCGGCTTGTCCATGATGTCCGCCTCTCCCGAGCCCACAACCTCGACAATAGTCGAGGATTGTGAGGTGCCGACCGACCCACGCGGGACTACCGTTTACCCATGAGCGTGCAGGAGGCCTCCGGGCTCGGCGTCGACACCGAGGTGGGGACGCTGCGGTCGGTGCTGCTCCACCGCCCCGGCGACGAGCTCAGACGCCTCACTCCCCGCAACAACGATCAGCTCCTGTTCGACGGGCTGCCGTGGGTGGATCGCGCGCAGGACGAGCACGACGCGTTCGCCGCCCTGCTACGCCGGCACGGTGTCGAGGTGCTGCTGCTCGCCGACGTGCTGACCGAGACCCTCACGACCAGCGGCGCGGCGCGCATGCAGGGCATCTCGGCTGCGGTCGATCCGCGCAAGCTCGGACACGCGCTCGCTCAGGATCTGGCCGCGCACCTGCGCGGTGTCCCGGCCGACGAACTGTCCGCGATCCTCACGGCGGGCATGACGTTCGACGAGTTGCCGATCGGCACGGGCGCCGCGACGCCGTCCCTGGTGCGGCTGATGCACCACGGCGGCGACTTCGTCATCGACCCGTTGCCGAATCTGCTCTTCACCCGGGACTCGTCGTTCTGGGTCGGCGGTCGCGTCGCGATCACGTCGCTCGCGTTGCCCGCGCGGGTGCGCGAGGCGTCGCTGACCGACCTGATCTATGCGCACCATCCGCGCTTCCGCGGGGTGCGGCGGGCATACGAATCGCACACCGCCCCGGTCGAAGGCGGGGACGTGCTGCTCCTCGCGCCCGGTGTGATCGCGGTGGGGGTGGGGGAGCGGACCACCCCGGCGGGTGCGGAAGCGTTGGCGCGCAGCGTCTTCGAAGACGGGCTCGCGCACACGGTGCTCGCGGTGCCGATCGAGCAGCGCCGCGCGTCGATGCACCTGGACACGGTGCTGACCATGGTGGACTCGGATGCCGTGGTGATGTATCCCGCCGTGCGGGACACCTTGTCGGCGTACACGATTCGACGTGAGGACGGACTGGTCTGCATCGGCGGACCGGAGCCGTTCCTGGAGGCGGCCGCGACGGCGATGGGCATCGGCAAGCTCCGGGTGATCGACACCGGACTCGACCACATCACCGCCGAACGCGAGCAGTGGGACGACGGCAACAACACGCTCGCGCTGGCGCCCGGTGTCGTGGTGGCCTACGAGCGCAATGTCGAGACGAACGCACGGATGGAGGCGTCGGGCATCGAGGTGCTGCGCATCTCCGGGGCGGAATTGGGGTCGGGCCGGGGCGGACCGCGGTGCATGTCGTGTCCACTTGCGCGCGATCCGCTGGCCTGACCGGCGGACTACAGGATCTCGCGCACCTTCTCGTAGGGGCGCGCCAGGACGGTGCCGCGGTCGGTCACCACGATCGGGCGTTCGATCAGGATCGGGTTGGCGACCATCGCGTCGAGCAGTTCGTCCTCCGACGCCGTCGCGAGTCCGAGTTCCGCGAAGAGGGCCTCCTTCTTGCGGATGGCCTCGCTGGGGCGCAGGCCGGCGTCGTCGAGCAGCTTGCGCAGACCGTCGTGCGACGGCGGCGTCTCGAGGTACTTGACGACGGTGGGCTCGATGCCCGCGTCCTCGATGAGCTTCAGGGTGTTCCGCGACGTGCTGCAGCGCGGGTTGTGATAGATCGTTGCGGTTTTCGCGGTGTCGTTCGTGCCTGCCATGTCAGTCATTGTGCACTGGGACAATGGCAGGGAGCGGACACGTCATGTCGAACCAGTGTGAGGAGTCCACCATGACCGATCGACGCGTCGTCATTGCCGGCGGGCACGGCAAGCTCGCCAGGCATCTGATCAAACTGCTCACCGCCTCGGGGGACCGGGCCGTGGCGCTCATCCGCAACCCCGACCACGAGGGCCCGGTGCGCGCGCTCGGCGCGCTCCCGCAGATCGTGGATCTCGAACACGCCACCGCCGGCGAGGTCGCTGAACTGCTCCGAGGCGCCGACGCCGTGGTGTTCGCAGCCGGAGCCGGCCCGGGGAGCGGCGTTGCCCGCAAGGACACCGTCGACCGTGGCGCGGCGGTGCTGATGGCCGACGCGGCGGAGCTGGCCGGAGTTCGGCGGTTCGTACAGGTCAGCTCGTTCGGGGCGGGCGAGCCTGTTCCGCCGGGAACCGACGAGGTGTTCGCCGCGTACCTGACCGCGAAGTCGGCGGCCGAGGAGGATCTGCGCGGACGCGATGCCCTGGACTGGACGATCGTGCGGCCCGGCGAGCTCACCGACGAGGAGCCGACGGGGGAGGTGGCGCTCACCGAACCGCCGCTCGAGCGCGGCACCGTGCCGCGCGCCGATGTCGCGGCGGTGATCGTCGCCCTGCTCGCGTCGGGGGCGGACGGCCACACGCCGCGGGCGGTGGGCCGCACATTGATGCTCACGGAGGGCTCGATTCCGGTCCAGGACGCCGTCGCCGTGTTACCGTGAGTTCACGGGCCGGATCAGCAAGGACGACGAACGGGGACGCCGGTGGAGATCGAGATCGACCACGACGCTGCGACGCCGCCGTTCGAGCAGTTGCGGGTGCGCATCCTCGAACTCGTCCGCAACGAGGAGCTGGTCGCGGGTACCAAGATCCCGACGGTGCGCAAGCTCGCCGCCGACCTGGGGATCGCGCCGAACACGGTGGCCCGCACGTACCGCGAGCTCGAACAGCTCGGGGTGATCGAGACGCGCGGTCGGCTCGGTTCTTTCATCGCGGCGACCGGCGATCCGACGCGGACCAAGGCGCAGCGGGCCGCGACGGAGTACGTGGCGACGGTTCGTCGGCTGGGGATGTCCGACGAGGACGCGGCGGCGTTCGTCGCGACCGCGCTCAAGGGGGCCTGACACATTTGGTTGACGCTTCAACTTAAACGTGTCAGAGTGGGGACATCCGAGGGCGCGGCTCCGCGCGTCCGATCCCATCCTGAGGACTCTCATGAACTCCACGGCTTTCCGTGACGCCACCCTGCTCATCGCCCGCGTCGGAATCGGCGTCATCTTCATCGCCCACGGCTGGCAGAAGTTCTTCGACTGGGGAATCGACGGCACCCAGGCCGCGTTCGCCGGCATGGACATTCCGCTCGCCGACGTCTCGGCGATCGTCGCCGCCACGATCGAGCTGGTCGGCGGCATCGCCCTGCTCATCGGACTCGCCACCCGCATCGCGGGTGTCCTGCTGTTCCTCAACATGCTCGGGGCGTTCTTCCTCGTCCACATCGGCAACGGCGTCTTCGTCGGGGACGGCGGCTACGAGCTGGTCGTGGCCCTCGGGGTCGGTTCGCTGCTCATTGCCGGTGTCGGTGCGGGCCGGGTCAGCGTCGACGCCTTCGTCGGCAAGAACTCGCGCATCCTGTCCGCGGCATAGCGATCCCACGCCCGCCGCACGCGAGCAGCACCCGGACGCCGCCACGAGCGTCCGGGTGCTTGCTTTTGCGCAGGAAGATGAGCAGCGTGTGGGGAATGGCAGGCACGCGTGAATTGCCCGGAACCGATCGTGTCGTGTTCGGCGTCGCCGCGGGTGCGGTCGCCGCCATCCTCGTCTGGGGACTGGCCGCGCCCGACAACCTCGAGACGGTCACCGGGAACATGCTCGACTGGCTGGTCGAGAACCTGGGTTGGCTGTTCGTCATCGCCGCCTCCGGTTTCGTGATCTTCGCGCTGTGGCTCGCCGCCAGCCGGTACGGGCGGGTGCCGCTCGGTAAGGACGGCGAGAAGCCCGAGTTCACCACCGTCAGCTGGATCGCGATGATGTTCAGCGCGGGCATGGGCATCGGACTGATGTTCTTCGGTGTCGCCGAACCCCTCGCACACTTCGTCACACCGCCTCCCGGCACCGACGGCGGTGTCGGAACGGCCATGGCCACCACCATGTTCCACTGGAGCCTGCACCCGTGGTCGATCTATGCGGTGATGGGACTGGCGATCGCCTACGGCACCTACCGCAGGGGGCGCCCGCAGCTGATCAGCGCGGCCTTCTTCCCGCTCCTCGGGCGGCGCAGCGAAGGACCCATCGGCCGGATCATCGACATCCTCGCGATCTTCGCGACGATGTTCGGCACCGCCGCGTCCCTGGGGCTCGGTGCGCTGCAGATCGGCTCCGGCCTCGAGGTCGTCGGCTGGATGGGCGAGGTGGGCACCCTCCTGCTGGTCGCGGTCGTCGCCGTGCTCACTCTCGCCTTCGTCGCGTCCGCGGTGTCCGGCGTGGCCAAGGGCATCCAATGGCTCTCGAACATCAACATGGTGCTCGCCCTCACCCTCGCGGTGTTCGTCTTCGTGCTGGGGCCGACCGTGCTGATCCTCAACCTCGTGCCCACCACGATCGGCAACTACGCCGCCGAGCTCTCGCTGATGTCCGCGCGGACGGCGGCGTCGAGCAATCCGGCCACCGCGGAATGGCTGTCGTCGTGGACGATCTTCTACTGGGCCTGGTGGATTTCGTGGACCCCGTTCGTCGGGATGTTCCTCGCCCGCATCAGCCGCGGCCGCACCATCCGCCAGTTCGTGGTCGGGGTCATCCTGATCCCGAGCCTCGTCAGCCTGCTCTGGTTCTCCGTGTTCGGTGGCGCCGGCATCAACGAGCAGCAGGAGGGCATCGACCTCGCCGGCCGCGACACCACCGAGAGCCAGTTGTTCGGCATGCTCGAGCATCTGCCGTTGTTCGGGCTCTCGACCGTCATCGTGATGGTGCTGGTCGCGATCTTCTTCGTCTCCGGCGCGGACGCCGCCTCGATGGTGATGGGCACGCTGTCGCAGCGCGGGGCGCTCGCACCGGCCCGCTGGGTCGTCGTGTTCTGGGGTCTGCTCACCGGCGGTGTCGCGGCCCTGATCCTGTGGACCGGCGGCGCCGAGGCGCTGAACGGACTGCAGACGATGACGATCATCGCGGCCGCACCGTTCGTCATCGTCATGATCGGCCTGTGCATCTCGCTGTACCGGGACCTGTCGCGTGACCCGATGATCCTCGCCGAGCGCAAGGAACGGCGACTGTCGGTGCGGGCCCGCAGTCGCTGGACGTGACGGTCAGCCACGGTCGGTGACCATCGACAGGATCCGGGGAAGCGGCGTCCAGTCGGTGGAGACCACGGACGCCGACCGGCCCGCGAGTTCCAGAACCCGCGCCCGCGCGTCCGCTTCCGGCGGAGCGACCGGGTCGAGCGCCGGATTCACCTTGTGCGCGTCGGTCATGACGACGAGATAGCCGCTGTCGCGGTACCACGCGGCGTCGATCCCGCCGCCCGTGAAGTCCGACGCGTCGCCGTCGAACACCACGAACCACGGCCGCAGGCCCGCCTCGTACCGCATGCGCGGATCGCCGGCCTGCGCCTTGTGCACCGCGGGGAAGGCGCTCGCGAGACCCAACCCGTCGACCCGGGCGAGGTCTGCCAGGTGCGTCGCGTAGGCGCGGTCGGTCCACCAGGTGTCGAGCGGGTTGTTCTCCTGCACGGTCCCCGGGATCAACTCGATCAGGAACTTTCCGCGCAGCGCATCCGCCGCGGGCCACCCCGCGGTCCGGACGGCGTCGTCGAGTGTCGCGGCGGACCCACCGTGGGCAAGGAGATCGGCCGGCGCGAACACCGCATCCCCGAGATGGCTGCGCACCAGCGCGTCGAACTCCGCCGGACCGCGGCCGAACGGTGCGGTGAAACCGTCCTTCATCTCGACCTTCACCACGACGGGCGCGTGGTTCGGGTTCGCGTCGTGCCACGTTCGCAGGTCGTCGAGGCAGCCGCCGAGGAACCGATCGAGCGGACCCGTCCGTAACTGCGAAGCCGACGTCGCTCCCGTGCAGTTGTTGTCGTTCGCGATCGGATTGGAGTGCGACACGCGCCACTCCGGGCCTGCGGCATTGGTCCACACGTCGAGTTCGATCAGGCCGGCACCGGCATCGAGCGCATCGGTGAGGAACGGGTAGCGCTGCTTCTCGAACGTGTTGTGGACGCCCACCGACGTCACATCGGACCAGCGGGGCGCCACCGGGCCGGCATCGGCTCGCGCCGTTGCCGGTACGAGCACGGTCAGCACGGCGAGGGCGGTCACGATTCCCGCGAGAGACGATCTGGACATCCGGTGCACACTACCCACGCGCGGGGCCGGACGGATGCCTTTCAGCCGCCGGGGTCAGCGCCAACTCGGCAGCCACAGTTCCCGCTGCCACATCTCCGGGGTGATCGGCACCGCAGTGAGGATCGGCCACAACCACACGAAATTCGCGACCACGAGGCCCACGTACAGGCACACCGCGAGCAGACCGGTGCCGCGCCGCTCGGCCGAATCCTTCGCGGCGCCGAGAATCTCGCCGAGAATCAGCGCGATCGCCATCACGAAGAACGGCGCCAGCGCGACCGCGTAGAAGTAGTACATCTGCCGGTCCAGCGTCACGAACCACGGGAGCAGCGCGGCGGCGTACCCGGTGAGCACTGTCGCGTACCGCCAGTCGCGGCTCACGAACGTCCGCCACAACGCCCATCCGAGCACCGGCACCGCCAGCCACCACATGGCGGGCGTGCCGATCAGCATGACCGCCTTCACGCAGCTCGGCCCGCCGCAGCCGGACACGTGCTCGCCTTCGGCGTAGTAGTACAGCATCGGCCGCAGACCCATCGGCCACGTCCACGGCTTCGACTCCCACGGGTGGTGGTTGCCCGCCGAGTTGGTGAGCCCCGAATGGAATTCGAGCACCTTGGCGCTGTAGTACCACAGCGACCGCAGCGCGTCCGGCACGAACCCGAACGGTCCGCCGGTACCGACCTCGTTGCCCACCGCGTGCCGGTCCACACCGGTTTCGCTCGCGAACCACGCCCAGTACGTCGCCAGATAGACGCCGAGCGGCACCAGCACCAGCGCGTACAGGGAGGGGCCGATGTCGCGGATCGCGGTCCCGACCCACGGCCGGCGCACGCCGTACGCGCGTCGGGCCGCGATGTCGAAGCCGACGCACATGAGCCCGAAGAACGCGATGAAGTACATGCCGGACCACTTGGTGCCGCACGCCAGCCCGAGCATGATGCCCGCGCCGAAACGCCACCACCGGACGCCGAGTCTCGGGCCGAACGCGGTGACGTCGATGCGTCCCTCCGCCCGTACGCGGGCCATCCGCTCCCGCACCTGGTCGCGGTCGACGACGAGGCAGCCCAGCGCCGCGACGGTGAACAGGGCCAGGAAGATGTCGAGCATCCCGAGCCGCGACGAGACGAACGTGACGCCGTCGACGATCAGGAGCAGGCCGGCGATGGCACCGATCAGCGTCGACCGGGCCATGCGCCGCACGATACGCACGACGAGCAGCACCAGGATCGTCCCCGCCATCGCCGACGCGAACCGCCAGCCCCACGCGTTGTACCCGAACAGCGCCTCGCCGATCGCGATCAGCTGCTTGCCGACCGGCGGATGCACCACCAGCCCGTACGCGGGGTTGTCCTCGATGCCGCCACCGGTCAGCACCTGCCAGCCCTGCGGCGCGTAGTGCTTCTCGTCGAAGACCGGCGTCCCGGCGTCGGTGGGGTAGTTCAGCATCGTGAACCGGGTGATCGCGGCCAGCGCCGTCACGAGCGCCGTCACGATCCAGCCGCGGCGTCGATCGGTCAGGCCGAAGTCGGGCGCCGGCGCCAGTGGCGCCGGGCTCACGAGTCGGGCACTGCCGGACGACGGCACAGGACGATCGTCCGTCAGCTGGGTCACGAGTCGATCGTAGGCTGTCATCCATGACTGGTCGCCTCGTCCTCGCCGCAACTCCGATGGGCGACATCGGTGATGCCTCCGATCGCCTGCGCAACGCGCTCGGATCCGCCGACGTCGTCGCCGCGGAGGACACCCGTCGCACCAAGGCTCTCGCGGCCGCACTGGGGGTCACCATCACCGGTCGGGTCGTCAGCTTCTACGACCAGGTCGAGGTCAACCGATTGCCCGCACTCCTCACCGACCTCGAGGAGGGGCGGACGGTCCTGCTCGTCACCGACGCCGGGATGCCGTCGGTGAGCGACCCCGGCTACCGGTTGGTCGCTGCGTGCGTCGAGAAGGATCTGCCGGTGACGTGCCTGCCCGGACCGTCCGCGGTCACGACGGCGCTGGCGTTGTCCGGGCTGCCGGTCGAACGGTTCTGCTTCGACGGGTTCCCGCCCCGCAAGCCGGGGCAGCGCCGTGCCTGGCTGGAGATGCTGCGCACCGAGCCGCGGGCGTGCGTGTTCTTCGAGGCGCCGCACCGGCTAGCGGCCTGCCTCGCCGATGCCGTCGACGTCCTCGGAGGGGATCGGCGTGCCGCCGTCTGCCGGGAGCTGACGAAGACCTACGAGGAGGTCCGCCGCGGCACGCTCGCGGAGTTGGCCGAGTGGGCCGCCGACGGTGCCCGAGGTGAGATCACTGTGGTCCTCGAGGGCGCGCAGCCGGTCTCCGCCGATCCCGAGGATCTCGTCGGGGAAGTGGAGCGTCTCGTCGCCGAGGGCGTCCGGCTCAAGGACGCGTGCGCTCAGGTCGCCACCGATGGCGTGTCGAAGCGAGAGTTGTACGAGACGGTGCTCGCGACGCGTCGGGGCTGACGCCCGCGCGGTGGAATGACGGCGTGGTTTGCCGGCCCCCGCCGACCCCCGTCGGAGTCACTCACCCGCGGGTAGGGGCTTCGATTGAGATCGAAGCCCCACCCGGCGGGGTCGCGGCCGCATCGGCGGGGGCCGCACCCAACAGCACCATCAGCCCCAAAGTCGCTGCGATCACGAGAGTGGCCGCTACTGCCGGCGGTGTTCTCGCCGTCAACTTCGTCGCTCGTTCGATCATCGCGCGCTCCTCCTCCGTGGCGTGCGCCGGCCGGGACTACCCCTCGTCTGTCTCCAGCCCCAACCGGCAACCGCGCCGCCGGCTCTGGGGCCGTTGTGCGTCGATGTCGACTTTGCCCCGCTTGGCGGAACTCAGAAACCGACGAGTCCGCACGAGGCGCTATCATCGCAGTTCGCAGGCGGTGAGGAATTAATCCGCAGCGGAATTCGAGTGGTCTTCCAGGTCGTCCGCGGCCCTCTGTCGAGGGCGGAATCGAGACGAATCGGACCAACGAGTCGGGGATGGAGGAGGGACGCGGGCGATGACGTCCGAGACCGAACAGATGCCGGACGCGGGGCAGTCGGGCTCGCAGGCACGCCTGTTCTTTGCCGACCAACTCCGGCTCCTGTTCGCGACCGCGGGGGGACCGCCGCTGAAGAAGGTGGTCTCCGAAGCCGCCACCCTCACGCGCTCGATGGGCGGGGAGAAGCCGGCGTCGGTTCAGCGCGTCAGTGACTGGCGGTCCGGCAAGCGGATGCCGGCCACCTTCGAATCCGTCCGTCCGGTGCTGGCCGTGCTGATCCGCATGGCGCGCTCACTCCACGTCGGCCAGCCGCCCACCGACGGGCTGTTCTCGATGCGGCAGTGGGAGACGTGGTGGCGCAGCGCCAACGCGGTCCCCGCCGCCCGGACCGCGGGCGCCGGCGCCGAGCCGATCGTCCCGGCCCTCCCCGCGGGTGTGCGGCCCTACCGCGGACTCGCCCCGTACCGGGAGAAGGACGAGCGACTGTTCTTCGGTCGACGGCACAGCGTGAGCAGCCTCGTCGCCGCGGTGCTGTCGGCGCAGGGGCAGGGCCTGGTGATCGTCACCGGCGCCTCCGGTGTCGGCAAGTCGTCGCTCGTGCAGGCCGGCCTCATTCCCGAACTGCGCGGACACGACCGCGGCGAGGGCCGGACCGCGTTCGCGCCGATCGTGTTCGCGCCCGGCGCGAACCCGCTCGATGCCCTGGTCGCGGCGGTGCCGGAGCTGGAGAAGTGCATCGCCGCCCCCGATCACGCGCAGATCGACCTGGCGCTCCGCGAAGCCGCGGGCCGAACGGGGGCCGCCCAGGTCCTGCTGGTCGTCGACCAGATCGAAGAGCTCTTCACGCAGTGCACCGATCCGGACCAGCGGACGCGATTCCTCACGGTGCTCGATTTCGCGGCCACGGCCCGGTTCGGCCAGGAGCCGTCCGAGACGCCGTCCGTCGTGGCGACCATGCGCTCGGACTTCTACGCGCAGGCCCTCGCCTACCCGGTACTCGCTCGCGCGCTGGAACAACGCAGCAAAGCGGTGGCGCCGTTGCTCCGCGAGGACGTCGTCGAGGTGATCACGCAGCCGGCCCGGATGATCGGGTTGAAACTCGAGCCCGGCCTGGTCGATCTGATCCTCAACGACCTCGGGGTGCTCACGGAGCCGTCCCCGAACCCGCCCGAGGGCAGCGGCGCGGTGCTGCCGGAGGGGAGCGGCACCGTGCTGCCGCTGGTCTCGCATCTGCTCGACACCATGTGGGAGCGGCGCCGCGGCGGCCAGCTCACCATCGCGAACTACCGCGGCACCGGCGGCGTGCTCGGCTCCATCGCCGCCGCCGCCGAACAGGCCTGGGAACAGCTCGACGAACGTGGCCGCGTCCTCGCGCGCGCGATGATGGTGCACCTGGTGTACGTGACCAGTACCGGCACCGACGTCAAGATCCGCCGCACCCTCGCGCAGCTCGTCGCCTTCGAGGGCGCCGACACCGGCGCCGGACGGCGCGTGATCGACCACTTCGTCAACGCCCGTGTGCTCGTCGTCGACGGCGACGACGTCGAGCTGATCCACGACGCGGTGATCGTCACCTGGCCGCGGCTCGCGACCTGGATCCAGGAGGACCGGTCCTACTCCGCGCTGCGGCAGCAGGTCGAGACCGACGCGGTGCACTGGGACGACGCGAAGCGCAACAACAGCCTGCTCTATCACCGCGGTCGCCTCGACCTGCTGGCCGAGCACGCCGCGAAACGTGCGGACAACTCCACCGACACCACCGAGGCCGGCATTCCCGCGGTGGCGGCGTCGCTCACGCCTGCGGCCGCCGACTTCCTCGACGCGTCCGTCCGCCAGGTGCGACGCCAGTCCTGGATGGAGCGGAGCGTGATGACCGCCCTCGCGTTCTCCGCGGTGGTCGCGTTGGTGATGGGCGTGATGGCGCTGGCCGCGAAGTCCCGCGCCGAGAACGAGCGCAGTGCGGCGCAGTTTCAGCAGGTCGTGGCCCTGGCCGACGCACTCCGTGACAGCGACCCGACCACGTCGGCGCAGCTCTCGCTCGCCGCGTGGCAGATGCGCCCCGGCAGCGACGACGCCTTCTCCCGGCTGGTCGCGACCGAGAACACGCCCATCTCGCGCGCCCTGCCCGGACACACCGGACCGATCTACGGGGTGGCGATCTCGGCCGACGGCCGGACGCTCGCGACGGCGAGCGACGACCGGACGGTGCGCCTGTGGGACTTCACCGATCCGTCCGATCCGGTCCAGGTGGGCGCAGACCTGACCGGATCGCAGCAGTACATGGCATCGGTGTCGTTCAGTCGCGACGGTCGACTGCTCGCCGCCGGCAGCGGCGACGGCGCGATGTGGATCTGGGACGTGACCGACCGTGCCGCGCCGCGTCCGCTGGTGGAGGGCGTGCGGTCGGCGCCCGGCGCCGTGCACAACGTGCGGTTCAGCCCCGACGGCACGCTGCTCGCGGTCCCGCACGACAACGGCACCGTCACCCTCGTCGACACGTCGGACCCCGTCTCCGGACGGTTCCCGACGTGGACGCTGCATGGCCATTCCGGTGCGGTGCGGACGGTGTCGTTCCGCGGGGACTCGGTCCTCGCGACGTCGAGCGACGACCGCACCGTCCGGGTGTGGGACGTCGCCGACCCGGCGCGCCCGGTCCAGATCGGTCGTGAGCTGTCGGGCTTCGACGACGTGGTGCATTCGGTCGCGTTCAGCCCGGACGGCCGCAGCCTCGCCGCGAGCAGCGACGACGGGCTGATCCGGATGTTCGACACCACCGATCTCGCGGCGATCCGCCCGATCGACACCCCGATCCAGGCGCACACGGGCGGCATCTGGACCATCGCGTTCGCCGCGGACGGGGCGACCCTGGCGAGCGCGTCGTGGGACGGGACCGCGAAACTGTGGTCGGTGGACCCGGCGACGCGCGTCCTGCACGAGATGAAGCCCGCGCTCAGCGGCAACGGCGGTGGGGTTCCGGCGCTCGCGCTCTCCCCGGACGGCGGTGCGATCGTCACCGGTGGCCAGGATTCGGTGCTGCGGGTCTGGACGTTGGCGCCGGGGACGGTCCCGGTGTCGGATGCGCAGTTGACGTTGCCGTCGATGAACCGGTCCGGGTCGCTGCTGGCGACCGCCGGATACGACACCGCGGTGCGGCTGTGGGCGGTCGACGAGCAGGGCCGCCTCGAGCAGGCCGGGTCGATCGACGTGCCGCGACCGCGCGGCGGCGCGAATGTCGCGGCGCTGTCACCGGACGGCCGGATCCTCGCGACCACGCAGACCTCGGGCGGCCACGTGCAGTTGTGGGATGTGCAGGATCCCGCGAAGCCGACCCCGTTGGGTCCCGCCATCGTCACCGCGACCCGGTTCACGTGGGAGATGGCGTTCAGCCCGGACGGGCGGACCCTGGCGATCGGCGACGACGACTTCAGCGTCGCGCTGTGGAACATCGAGGATCCCCGCGCGCCCGTCATCCGCGGCCGGAGCTTGACCGGACCGCACAATCTGGTGCGCAGCGCCCAGTTCAGCCCGAGCGGCGACCTGCTGGTGGTGGCCAGCGCCGACGGCGACATCCACGCGTGGGACGTCACCGATCCGTCCGCGGCTGCGCCGCGGGAGCTGCGGGGCGGCGGTCACGAGGGCGGCGTCAACGCCCTCGCGTTCAGTCCGGACGGTTCGACGATGGTCACCGCGAGTGACGATCACACGCTGCTGCTGTGGGATCGCGACGCCGACGGCGGATTCGACCGGCGTCCGGAACCACTGCGGGGGCACACCGGGACGGTGTACAGCGTCGCGTTCACAGCGGACGGATCCCACGTCGTCAGCGGCAGTGACGACGGCTCGGTCCTGTTGTGGAGCGTCGCCGACGACGGCGAGGCCGTCGGAGGCCCGTTGACGACGATCGGCAAGGGACGCTGGCAGGTGACGACCATGCCGCGGACCGACACCGTTGTCGCCGGTGGCGGTGACGGCGTGCTGCGCATGTGGCGGCTGGACGCGGACACGATCACCGGGCGGATTTGTGCCGCTACCTCGGAACTGACGCAGGATCGGCCGGCGCATTTCGAGATGCCGGAGTCGGGACAGGATGCGTGCGGGACGCGGTGAGCGTCACGATGCTGCGCGCCTTGTCGAGGCATTCCTGCCATTCGGCGGCGGGATCGGAGTCGATCGTGATGCCGCCGCCGACGCCCAGTTCCACCCGGCCCGTCGGGTCGAACTCGACGGTGCGGATCGCGACGTTGAGTTCGAGACCCGCGACCGGGCTGTGCATCCCGACGGTGCCGCAGTAGACGCCCCGCGGCTCCGGCTCCCACTGCGCCAGTAGTTGTCGCGCGGAGAGTTTGGGGCAGCCGGTGACCGACGCGGGCGGGAAGGTGGCGTCGATCAGCGCGGCGGCGTCCACGGCGTCGGGGACGGTCGCGGCGACGGTGGAGACCAGGTGCCAGACGCCGGGGGCCGGTTTGACCCGCAGCAGATCGGTGACCCGGACGGATCCGGGCTCGGCGACCTGGCCCAGATCGTTGCGGACGAGGTCGACGATCATCACGTTCTCGGCCACGTCCTTGACCGAGCCGCGCAGCAGTTCGGGATTCTCGCCGAGCGGCAGCGTGCCCTTGATGGGGCTCGACGTGACGGTGCCGCCGTGCCGGGACAGGAACACCTCGGGCGACAGCGACGCCACCGAACCCCACGGGCCCTGCACGAAGGCGGCCCGGCTGGGGCGGGTCCGCTCGACGGCGTCGGCGAAGAAGTCGGTGGGCAGCCCGGAACTGGTGCCGTGGAATCGCGCGCACACGCACGCCTGGTAGACGTCGCCGCGGGCGATGGCGTCGAGGCAGGCCTCGACGCCGCGACGGTGGGCGTGCCGGTCCGGTTCGGTCCATTCGACGTGCCACGGCTCCGGAGCGGCGTCCGGGTGGCGTACCGCTCGCACGACGTCGTCGGGGCACGGCTCGTCCCGCAGGCTCTCGAACCACCAGCACCCCGACGCGTCGAGTCGCACGACGTGATCGGTCCAGCCGCCGGCCGCGGCGGGCAGCGTCCCGGTCCGGTCGGGGTAGGCGCGGTAGCCGATCCAGCCGCCGCCGACGAGCAGTCCGTCCGGTACCGGTGTTTCACGTGGGTCGGACCCGGCAGGCGGCCGCAGCGTGAAGGCCGCCGCGGGGTCGCACGGGACTGCCCGCACGCTCGGGGCGATCACCGCGGCAGTGCCGAACCAGCGTCCGGTCAGGCCGGCCGGCGGGGGAAGCTGCCGCGACCGAGCCCGCCGAGCCAGTGCGCGGAACACGTCGGCGGCGGTGCCACCGTCTCCGAGCCGCTCGATCCGCATCGGTCCAGCTTTCCATGGGCGGCGGGCGGCACCGGCATCGGTCCACGGTGACGTCGATCGGGCCGGCACCCCGTGTGTGGCCGGTGCCTCATCGCGGGATCGCCCGAGCCGACGGTGACAGGGACGCGTCGTCGGCCGCGGACTGCCCGGCGTGCCAGCCGTCGGCGTCGACGGTGCGACTCCGGGACGCCCTGGTGGTGGGGAACAGCCGCTCGAACTCCGCGTCCACCGCCGCGGACCGCGCGGCCAGCACCGGCAGCAGGTCGTCGATCCGGACGTCGGCGTCCACCGCGGCCTCGGCGGTGGCGCGGCCGTCCGTCTCCTTGAGTCGCTGCCCGATGCGCACCGCGAACCCGAACAGGAACGCCTTGCGGAACGACGCGGTCCGGGAGGTGCCCGCGTCGCGGGCTCCGGCCGTCTGCATCGCGCGGGTGGCCTGGACCAGCAGCGACGTGAACAGCAGTTCCACCTGTTCGAGGTCGAGCGGGCTGCCGACGACGGTTGCGATCGCGAACCGGTCGAACCACACCGTCCGCACGCGATTGGCCTCGCCGATCGCGGTGAGCAGGTGGATCTTCTCGCGCACGTACGGGTTGTCGAGGTGCAGGCGGCGACTGTGGACCGCGGTGGACGCCGGACTGCCGCCACTCAGCAGTGCGGTGCTGATCGCGTACCGCGTCATGAGGTCCTGTGCCTTGGCGGTGAAGGTCTCGGCCTCCTCGACGAACTCGGTGGCCTCGGCCTTGGCGAGCAGCCCGCGAATCCTGCCGAGGACCTTGGCGTCGACGGCCTCGGGGACCTCGGTGGGACCGTCGCCGTGCTGCGCCCGCAGGCGCGGCCACACCGACGGCGGCTCGCACAGCTGGTTCAGCCGCGGGAACTCGAGCCACAGCACCGTCAGGTCCACCCAGTCGCGCACCGCGATCTGCCAACCGTCGGCGTCGAGGGCCGCGGCGAAGTCGTCGGGGTCGCAGCGGGGCGGCAGCGCGTCGGCGAACCGGGCGGCGTCCGGTTCGCCGTCCGCGATGCGGGAGAGCTGTGCCAGCCACTCGCGCGGTGCCCGGCCCGTGCTGCCCGAGGTGTGTGCCTGGAAGAGCACCGCCGCGGCGGCGGTCGGCGTGGTCCCGGCGCCGAGCGCGCGCCGGGTCACGTGCATCACGTCGGCCGGCTGCCAGCCGCGCTCGTAGGCGTCGGCGAGCGCGGCCATGAGCCCGGCCGCCGACCGCTGCCGCGGCGGCACGCAGTCGGCGGCGAGGCGTTCCCGTGTTCGAAAGTATGTTCTATTGCTCCCCATGGGTGCGAGTGTGCACGAGGGGACCGACAACTTTCGGTGAGCGACTACTCGTCGGCGGATTCCTCGACGTACCGCGGGAACACACCGACCGGCTTGGGCAGCGGCGTACCGGCGACGATGCGGTTCTCGAGGTCGGCGAAGGTGCGGGCCTCGGGGGCCTGGCCGAGCAGGTCGAGGATCTTCGCGGCCGAGTCCGGCATCACCGGCTGGACGAGAACGCCGACGATGCGTACCACCTCGAGGGTCACGTACAGGACCGTGGCCATGCGGGCCGGATCGGTCTTGCGCAGCACCCACGGCTCCTGCTGCGAGAAGTAGCGGTTCGTCTCCCCGAGCACGTGCCAGATCGCCTCGAGCGCGAGGTGCAGTGCCTGCACGTCGAACTCGGCCCGAACTTTCTCGAGCAGCGCGTCGGCCTGCGCGAGCAGCGCACGGTCGTCGTCGGTGAGCTCACCCGGCGTCGGGACCTGCGCGTCGCAGTTCTTCGCGACCATCGACAGCGACCGCTGGGCCAGGTTGCCCAGCTCGTTCGCCAGGTCGGTGTTCATGCGGGTGACGATGGCCTCGTGGCTGTAGCTGCCGTCCTGGCCGTACGAGATCTCGCGCAGCAGGAAGAAGCGGACGGCGTCGAGGCCGTACTGCTCCACCATCGCGAGCGGGTCGACGACGTTGCCGACCGACTTCGACATCTTCTCGCCCTTGTTGAACAGGAAGCCGTGGACGAAGACGCGCTTCGGCAGCTCCACGCCGGCCGACATCAGGAAGGCCGGCCAGTACACGGTGTGGAACCGGGTGATGTCCTTGCCGATGATGTGCAGGTTCGCGGGCCAGTAGCGCCCGAACTCCTCGGACTCGGTGTTCGGGAAGCCGGCACCGGTGAGGTAGTTGGTGAGCGCGTCCACCCACACGTACATGACGTGCGCGGGGTCGCCGGGCACCGGGACGCCCCAGTCGAACGTGGTGCGCGAGATCGACAGGTCCTTGAGGCCACTCTTGACGAAGCTGAGGATCTCGTTGCGGCGGGTGGCCGGCGCGATGAAGTCCGGGTTCTCCTCGTACAGCGCGAGCAGGCGATCCTGGTACTTCGACAGCCGGAACGTGTAGTTCGACTCCTCGGTCCACTCGACCGGCGTGCCGGTCTCGGTGGCGATGCGCGTGCCGTCCTCGAGGACCGTCGTCTCGTCCTCGGCGTGGAAGGCCTCGTCGCGCACCGAGTACCACCCCGAGTAGGTGTCGAGGTAGATGTCGCCGGCCGCCTCCATCCGCTGCCAGATCGCCTTGCTGGCCTCGAGGTGGTCGGCGTCCGTCGTCCGGATGAACCGGTCGTAGGAGATGTTGAGGGCCTTGTCCATGGCCTGGAACACGTCCGAGTTGCGCGTGGCGAGGTCGCGGACGTCGATGCCTTCCTTGGCCGCCGTCTGCTGCATCTTCAGGCCGTGCTCGTCGGTGCCGGTCATGAAGAACACGTCGAACCCGTCGAGACGCTTGAAGCGTGCGATGGCGTCCGACGAGATGTACTCGTAGGCGTGTCCGATGTGCGGGACGCCGTTCGGGTACGCGATCGCGGTCGTCAGATAGAACGGGCGCCGGGACGGCTGGGTAGGCGAGGGAGGCACAGTCATGGTGCGCCTACTCTATCGACGTGAGCAAAGATCGTCCCGCCCCGGACCTGCCCGAGCCGCTTTTTCCGCTCGTCGACGCCCACACCCACCTCGATGCGTGCGGTGCCACCGACGCGGCGAGCGTGCGCGAGATCGTCGACCGCGCGGCGTCGGTCGGCGTCGAGCGGATCGTGACGGTGGCCGACGATCTGGCGGCCGCGCAGTTCGCGGTGGACGCCGCGAACTGGGACGAGCGGGTCTTCGCGGCGGTCGCGATCCATCCGACCCGGGCCAATGCCCTCGACGACGCCACCAAGGCGGAGGTCGAGCGTCTGGCGTCGGACCCGCGCGTGGTCGCGGTGGGGGAGACCGGCCTGGACCTGTACTGGCCGGGCAAGCTCGACGGCTGCGCGACCCTCGAGGAACAGGTCGGTGCTTTCAGATGGCACATCGACCTCGCGAAGCGTCTCGGCAAGCCGCTGATGATCCACAACCGGGATGCCGACGCCGACCTGTTGCGCGTCCTCGAGTCGGAGGGCGCGCCCGAGACGGTGATCTTCCACTGCTTCTCGTCCGACGCGACGATGGCCCGCGCCTGCGTCGACGCCGGCTACGTGCTGAGCTTCTCGGGCACCGTCAGCTTCAAGAACGCGAAGGCGCTGCGCGAGGCCGCGCTGCTGGTCCCGTCGGACCAGCTGCTCGTCGAGACGGATGCGCCGTATCTCACCCCGCACCCGTTCCGGGGCGCGCCCAACCAGTCGTACTGCCTGCCCTACACGTTGCGGGCGCTCGCCGAGGTGCGCGGCGAGGACCCCGGTGAGCTGGCGAAGGCGTCGACCGCGACTGCCGAGCGGGTTTACCGGCTGCCCGCGCGCGACTGAGGTTCGGCCTCACCGCCCATTCCCGGTCGGTTCGCGCGGGATCCCGCGTCCGGGCTCGAGGAATGGGCGCTCAGGCCGACGGCGGGTTCTTCCGCGGCCGGATCCGGGCGTTGGGCAGCGGCGGCGCCGGCAGTCGCTGCACGTCACCGGAGTAGCCGTCCACCGCGCCGAAGCGGTCGGACTCGGCCTGCCACGCGTCGCGGAACTCCTCGATCTCCTCGTGGCTGCGGCCCACGAAGTTCCACCACATGACGATCTCCTCGCCGAACGGTTCGCCGCCGAGCAGCACGACGCGCGCCGGTTCGTCGGTGAGGTTCGTCAGCGTCAGGGTCGACGCCCCGATCCCGACGTACCCGAGGTCGGCGCGGGCCAGGTCGATGTCCTCGATCCGGACCGCACCGGTGTCGACGAGGGCGCCGTGCTCGAACGCGGGATCGACGTCCAGGCGGACCCGAGCCCGCGGCTCGAGTGTGAGTTCCGCACCGAGCAGGGGCGTGAAGGTGTGGACGGGCGACACGGATCCGGCCAGCGAGCCGAGAAACACACGAACAGACGCACCCTCGACCGATACGACCGGCGGCACGTGGTGCTCGAAGTTGCGGGGAGCGTCGCGCGCCGCGTCGGGCAGCGCCACCCACAGCTGGACGCCGTGCAGGATTGTCGTGGCCGCCGTCGACACCTCGGAGTGGCAGATACCGCGGCCGCCGGTCATGAGATTGACCTCGCCGGGGCGGACCATCCCGTGCACGCCGTGGCTGTCGCGGTGCTCGATCTCGCCGGTGAACAGCCAGCTGACGGTCTGCAGCCCGGTGTGCGGGTGCGGCGCGACGTCCATGCCGCCGGTGAGCGCGACGTCGTCCGGTCCGTAGTGGTCGGCGAAGCACCAGGCTCCGATCAGCGACCGCTGCCGTTGCGGCAGGGTTCGTCGCACGGGCATCGCGCGGGGCCCGCCGAGTGGCACCTCGCGGGAGGTGATGATCTCGGTCAGCGGCCGCCCGGCGACGGGTTCGTCGGGTCCGTGTTCGCACTCGATCTCGACCGGGTCGGTTTCGACGTTGCTCATTGCTCCACCCTTTCACGCGTCCGGAGGGTGGGTGTCCGGACATCCGATGACGAAGGCGCCGTGACCGATTCGTGACTGACCAGCGCCGTTGTCGAGACCTTTGTTGCAGCATATGTGCTGATCGACACCTTGCGGTTGCCAGATCACAGCCTCACCGTTACCGTGCTGTGATCGAACTTGTCGTCGGCCCCAGGACTTCTCGTGTCGCCTTTTGCCCGGATCAACACCGCCAGGTCGCCACTGCTGTACGTCGTCGTCGCCGCTCTGTTTGCGACGCTCCTCGTCGGTGGCGGGCTGGTCGTCTCGCAGCACAAGACGATCACCCTCGACGTCGACGGCGAGTCCATCTCGCTCAGCACGCTGCGGTCCGAGGTCGGGTCCGTCCTCGACAGCGCCGGCTACCCGGTCGGTGAGCACGACGTGGTCGCGCCCGGTTCGAACGCCAAGCTCTCCGATGGCGACACCGTCGTCCTGCGCCGTGGTCGCGAGATCGCGCTCACGGTCGACGGTGAGCGTCGGACGGTGTGGACGACGGCCCTGACGGTCGACGACGCGATGCGTCAGCTCAGCCTCGCCGGCGATGCGTACGTGTCGGCGTCGCGCGGGCAGCGCATCCCGTTGGACGGCCTGGAGTTCGACGTCGTGAACGCCAAGTCGGTGAAGGTGTCCGACGGCGGTGCCCCGCTGGCGGAGGCCCGCGTCGCGGCGCCGACGGTCGGCGAGTTCCTGGCCGTGACGAACGCGTCGCTCGAGCAGGCCGACAGCGTCACGCCCGCGCCGGAGACGCCGCTCACCGACGGCCTGGAGATCGTCGTGACGCGCAACCGCACCGAGACTCGCACCGAGACTCAGCCGATCCCGGTCCCCGAGCACCGCGTCGACGACCCGGAGCTGGAGCAGGGCAAGACCACCGTCGAGAACCCGGGTGTGCCGGGCGAGCGGACGGTGACGGCGACGGTGACGACCGTCAACGGTGCGGAGACGCATCGGCAGGAGCTGTCGTCGTCGGTGGTCCGCGAGGCCGCGCCGGCCGTGGTGCGGGTCGGGACCAAGGCCAAGCCGTCGGCGCCGTCCGTCGCGAGCGGCTCGGTGTGGGACTCCATCGCCCAGTGCGAGGCCACGGGCAACTGGTCGATCAACACCGGCAACGGCTACTACGGCGGCCTCCAGTTCAACCAGAGCACGTGGGCCGCGTACGGCGGTACCCAGTACGCCCCGCGCGCCGATCTGGCCACCCGCGAGCAGCAGATCGCCGTCGCCGAGAAGGTGCAGGCGGCGCAGGGCTGGGGTGCGTGGCCGGGATGTACCAGCAAATTGGGTCTCGGATAAGGAAACTCGATGTCGCCCCTGTCGAAGATCAACACGAGTCGGTCGCCGCTGATGTACGGCGTGATGGCCGCGACGCTCGCAACCCTCACCGTCGGTGGCGGGACCGCGATCGCGCAGCACAAGACGGTGACCGTCGACGTCGACGGCGACCTGATCCGGGTCGGCACGATGTCGTCGAGCGTCGACGGCGCACTCGCGGCGGCCGGTTATTCGGTCGGTGAGCACGACGCGGTGGCACCCGCGGTGGACTCGGACCTGCACGACGGCGACACCGTGGTGTTGCGCCGCGGTCGCGAGGTCGCACTCACCGTCGACGGTCAGGAGCGCTCGGTGTGGACCACGGCGCTGACGGTGGACGAGGCGCTGAACCAGTTCCGACTCGCCGGTGACGTGCACGTCTCGGCGTCGCGTTCGCAGCGTCTGCCGCTCGAGGGCGCGGACCTCGACGTGCTCAACCCGCGGACGGTGCGCTTGATCGACGGCGCGGGCGCGCCGTCCGACGTCCGGTTGGCGGCGCCGACCGTCGGCGAGTTCCTCGCGGCGCACGGAACGCCGCTCGAGCAGGCAGACACCGTCGTTCCCGCCGCGGACACCCCGCTCGCGGAGAACATGGAGATCACGGTGACCCGGGGTCGGGTGGAGACCCGCACGTTCACCGAGTCGGTGGCGCCGCCGGAGCAGCGCATCGAGGATCCGACGATGAACATGAGCCGCTCGGTCGTCGAGAATCCGGGCAGCCCCGGCGTCGCCGACGTCACGTACGAGATCTCGACGATCAACGGTGTCGAGTCCGGTCGCAAGCCGGTCGGCTCCACCGTCACCGTGCCGGCGCAGCCGCGCGTAGTGCGGGTGGGTGCCAAGCCGGGCACCGAGGTGCCGCCGGTGCAGAACGGCGCGACGTGGGACGCGCTCGCGCAGTGCGAGGCGACGGGCAACTGGGCGATCAACACGGGCAACGGCTTCTACGGCGGTGTGCAGTTCGACCAGAACACGTGGGAGCGCCAGGGCGGACTGAAGTACGCGCCCCGCGCCGACCTGGCGACCCGCGAGGAGCAGATCGCGATCGCGAGCCGGACGCAGCAGACGCAGGGCTGGGGCGCGTGGCCGTCGTGCACCAGCAAGCTGGGCCTGCGCTGACCGGTTCCCGCGTGCGTTAGGTTCTTCAGGTGTCAGACGCCGTGCCGCCCCCCATCCACCCGCGAGGACAGGCCGCCCTCCTGGGCCCCGCCGAAGTCCGCGCCCTCGCCGAAGAGTTCGGGGTGCGCCCCACCAAGCAGCTCGGTCAGAACTTCGTGCACGACGCCAACACGGTGCGCCGCATCGTGGCCTCGGCCGGTGTCGGTCCGCAGGACACGGTGCTCGAGGTCGGTCCGGGCCTGGGCTCGTTGACGCTGGCGCTGCTCGACGTCGTCGACAAGGTGGTGGCCGTCGAGATCGATCCCAAGCTGGCTGCACGCCTGCCCGCGACGGTCGCGGACCGGGCGCCGGAGCTGGCGGACCGGTTGACGGTCGTCGGGGCCGACGCGATGCGGGTGATGCCCGACGACGTCCCGGCCGAGCCCACGGCGTTGGTCGCGAATCTGCCGTACAACGTGGCCGTCCCGGTGCTGCTGCACCTGTTCGCGGAGTTCCCGAGCCTGCGCACCGCGTTGGTGATGGTGCAGTCCGAGGTCGCGGACCGGCTGGCGGCGACGCCGGGCAACAAGGTGTACGGCGTGCCGAGTGTGAAGGCCAACTTCTTCGGTGCCGTCAAGCGTGCGGGCCACGTCGGTCGGGCGGTGTTCTGGCCGGTGCCGCAGGTGGAGTCGGGTCTGGTGCGCATCGACCGGTACACCGAGGAACCGTGGCCGATGGACGCGGCGCACCGCCGCCGGGTCTTCGCGGTGATCGACGCGGCATTCGCGCAGCGCCGCAAGACTCTTCGCGCGGCCCTCGCGGGCTGGGCGGGGTCGCCCGCCGAGGCCGAGCGTCGGCTCGTCGCGGCGGGGATCGAACCGTCGACCCGAGGCGAGAAGCTCGACGCGGCCGCGTTCGTGCGACTCGCCGCGGTCCCGGAATCGGCCTGACGCCGAATCAGCACTCGTCGCAGGACGATCCGGGCCGCTTCTGTGATCCGGTCGGGGTCGATTCGTGCGGATCAGACTTCTGGACCACAATAGACCGGGCGGTCGCTGTCGGGGGAGATCGCCGCGGAAGGATCCTTTCGAGCTGCGATTTCGAGGAAACGGTTGTGAACAAGCGAATGTGGGCCTACCTGCGACGGTCGATCGGGGTGGCATCGGTGGTGGCGGCGACCGCGCTGGTCGCCGGTTGCGGCGGTTCCGTGGAGGGCACTGCGTCCGCTGCGGACGCCGGATCGACGAGTTCGTCGAGCACGACGAGCAGCGCGGCACCCAGCACGGTGGCCGGCCAGCAGGGCACCGACGGTGGCGGTTCGGTCGACATCGACGTCGAGATCGGCGAGTGTGTGCGCCTGGGCGGTACGTCGGATGCGGCGACGATCGCCGAGGCGAAGTGCGGCAGTGACAAGTCCAACTACAAGGTGGTCGCCAAGGCGGCGGAGAACGCACAGTGCCCCACCGACGTCGACCAGGTCTACTACGAGACCCGGTGGGGCAGCGAGCGCGGCGCCCTGTGCCTCGACGTCGACTGGGTGATGGGTGGCTGCATGAGCATGCCGGACGGTGAGGACGAGCCGCAGCGCGTGGACTGCAGCGATACGTCGGCGCCGAACATCGAGCGGGCCGTCGAGATCATCGAGGGCGTGACGGACGTCGAGCAGTGCTCGGAGGGCGGCTTCGTCCACGACGAGCGGCGCTTCACGGTATGCACCGAAACGGTGAGCGGCTAGCGCTCCGAACGCGACGAACGGCTCGGTGGAATCCTCCGAGCCGTTCGTCTTTCGCGCTCTAGGCCGAGGCGGCGATGGCGTCGTCGTCGCGGCACGACGGTTCGATGGCGCGGCGTTTGACGAGGAGGATGACGGCGAGCACCGGGTAGGCCAGGATCGGCGCGAAGGTGCCCGGGTAGAAGGGCTGGTCGACCAGGATGGAAGTGCCGCTGAGCAGTGCGAAGTCGAAGAGGCCGTGCAGGACGGAGTTGACGGCGTTACTGCCGGAGACACGGCGGGTCAGGTAAAAGAAGTACCCTGCGAGGCTGACGACGATCGCCTGGGGAATCGCGGACGCGCCCCCGTGCCCCAATGCGTTCGACAGGTGGACGACGCCGAAGATCACGCTGGACCACAGGGCCACCTGGCCTTCGCGCAGGCCGTGCCGGCGCAGCATTGTCACGCCGATGCCGCGGAACATTCCTTCCTCGCCCCACCCGACGAACTGGGTTGCAATGAGCAACGCGATGACGAACAGCCATCCCTGGTCGGCGAGGGCGCTGTAGTCGATGCCCAGCAGGATTGCGACGAGCAGAACGATGGGTACCACCCAGACCCACCGGCTGACCGGCCGGTCGTCCTTGATCACTGGACGCCACCATCCCAGGGCGGCGACGACGCCGTAGGCGAAGACCAGGGCGAGCCCGAGTGGGATGATCATGGTGAAGACCACGCCTCGGGTAGTCAGAATGTCGTCCTCGTCGGCCCAGCCTCCGATGAGGGGGGTGCCGATCTGAATGACCGCCAGGTATGCGACGACGATGACGGCGAAGGACAGGTAGGAGAGGCGTCGGCCCGTGACACCGGGCGGAGCGCCGTGCTGCGGTGTGTTCACGGCGAAAGACTAAGCGCCGGAGGTCTTCCGCGCGCGGATTGAATCGTGCGGACTCAACGGCCACCGCTCTCACTGACCGGGAACGGTCGACCGTCGCGAACCGGACGCACCCTACCCTCTGCGGAAATCTGTGGCGGCCGTCACGGTTTCACGAGTGGTGGGAGGGCGTGTGGGCGGACGATCGGTATTCGGTAGAGGCTTCGTCGCGGCGGTGGTTGCCGGTGCGCTGGTGCTTGCGGGCTGCGCGAACTCGGACGACGGAGGCGAGTCCGGGGACACTCGTACCCCACCGGCCGTCGGTCTCGTGGGGGACCAGGACGGCACCCCGGGCCCGGTGCCCCAGCTGACGTTCAGCGTGCAGGCCCTGGCGGCGGTTCTCGACCCCGCCAAGACCGCGGCCCGCGGCGGCAGCGGCGGCGACGAACTGGCCGCGGTCTACGACGTTCTGCTGCGCTACGACGACCAGACGGGCGAATTCGTGCCGCGACTCGCCCAGTCCCTGGCGGCGGATGGCAGCGGCATGGTGTGGACGCTGAAACTGCGTGCGGGCGTGACCTTCAGCGACGGCACTCCGCTCGACGCGAACGCGGTGGTGGCGAGCATCGACCGCTACAACACCAATCGCGGCAACGGCGCCGCGGTGTGGGTCGACGCCGTCGAGTCGACGACAGCCGTCGACCCGCAGACCGTCGAGTTCCGCCTGCGTAAGCAGTGGCCGACGTTCCCGTCGATGCTGGCCCTCGGTCACGGCATGATCGTGGCGCCCAGCGCCGGTGAGGGCGAGGCGTTCAGGCCGATCGGTGCCGGCCCGTTCGTGCTCGAGCGGTATGCACCCAACGAGGAGCGCATCGTCACCGCGCGCGCCGACTACTGGAACGGCAAGCCCAACGCGGACCGGATCCGGTTCATCGCCCTCAGCGGTTCGCGGGAGAACCTCGAGTCGTTGAAGACCGACGGCATCGACATCGGGTTCATGCGCGGCAACCCGCAGGCCGTCTACGACGCGCTCGACGCCGACTATCCGGGTTCGTTCAGCATCCTCAACAGCGGTGGCGCCGAGCTGGTGAACAACCGTGAGGGTCGCCCCGGCTCCGACGTCCGTGTCCGCAAGGCGATCGCGCTCGCGATCGATCCGGAACTGGTGGGCCAGCGCGGCGACAACGGCCTCGGCCTGCCGGGCAAGGCGATGTTCGACGAGCGCTCCCGCTGGGCCACCGACGTCGAGGGCCTGCCGTATGACCCGGATGCCGCCCGCAAGCTGCTCGACGCGGCCAAGGCCGACGGTTACGACGGCACGCTGAACTACATCGTGTTGCAGGAGCCCACCGAGGCGGCGATCGGCCTGGCCGTGCAGTCGCTGCTGCAGGCGGTCGGGTTCACCGTGAACATCGTCAACGCGAACAACGCGGGTGACATCGTCAAGCAGGTGTACGTCCAGCACGACTACGACATGGCCCACGCTGGTATCGGCCTGTACGAGGCGATTCCGTTCTTGGGCCTGCAGACGACGTTGGCGGGCAACTCCGGCGCCAATTTCTCGGGGTACTCGAACCCGCAGATGGACGAGTTGCTCGGCAAGCTGCAGGCGGCCGACGGCGACGAGCAGATCCGCGGCGTGATCTCCGAGATCCAGACGCTGTGGAACGAGACCGTGCCGAGCGTGCCGATCAGTTCCGTGATGATCTACGTGGCCTGGCAGGAGGACGTCCGCGGCGTGCTGCCCACCGCGACCGGGATCATGCTGTTGGACAAGGCCGGTCGCAGCTGACGCGGTGACGCGCGACGAGGGCCCGGGCGACCGGGTGGTCGCCGGGCCCTCGTGGCGTCCGCTACGCGGACGGAGTGAACCCCCGCAGTCGCAGGCTGTTGCTGACGACGAAGACGCTCGAGAACGCCATCGCCGCGCCGGCGAGCATCGGGTTGAGCAGGCCCGCCGCCGCGAGCGGTATCGCCGCCGCGTTGTAGGCGAAGGCCCAGAACAGGTTGCCCTTGATGGTGCGAAGGGTCTTGCGGGACAACTCGATCGCGTCGGCGGCCGAGCGGAGGTCGCCGCGGACCAGGGTGATGTCGGCGGCCTCGATGGCCACGTCGGTGCCGGTGCCCATCGCCAGGCCCAGGTCGGCCTGGGCGAGGGCGGCCGCGTCGTTGACACCGTCGCCCACCATCGCGACGACCTTGCCCTCCGCCTGCAGCTTCTTGACGGCGTCGACCTTGTCACCGGGGAGCACTTCGGCGATCACGGTGTCGATGCCGACCTGCGCCGCGACGGTGCGGGCGACGGTCTCGTTGTCGCCGGTCAGCAGGACCGGGGTGAGGCCGAGGGCGTTGAAGCGGCGCACGGCGTCCGCGCTGGTGTCCTTGATCGCGTCGGCGACCACGAACACGGCTCGGGCCTGCCCGTCCCAGCCGGCCGCAATCGCGGTCCGCCCGAGCTTCTCGGCGTCCCGCTTGGCGCGGGCGAGGTCGTCCGGCAGGTGCTGCGACCAGTCGGCCAGCAGGCTCTCGCGTCCGGCGACCACGGCGTGGCCGTCGACGATGCCCTGCACGCCCTTGCCTTCGACGTTCACGAAGTCCTCGACGCGGGGCAGCGTTCCGACGCTGCCCGCGGCGCCGGTCGCGACGGCCTGCGCGATCGGGTGCTCGGACGCGTTCTCCAGTGCCCCCACCAGTCGCAGCGCCTCGTCCCGGTCGACGCCGTCGGCGGTGATCACGTCGACGAGGGTCATCTTGCCGGTGGTGACGGTGCCGGTCTTGTCGAGCACGACGGTGTCGACGCCGCGGGTGGTCTCGAGGACTTCGGGGCCCTTGATCAGCACGCCCAGCTGGGCGCCGCGGCCGGTGCCGACGAGCAGTGCCGTCGGGGTGGCCAGGCCGAGCGCGCACGGGCACGCGATGATCAGCACCGCGACCGCGGCCGTGAAGGCCACCTGCAGCGGGTTGCCGGTGCCGATCCAGTACCCCAGTGCGGCAACCGAAATCGCGATCGCGATGGGAACGAACACGCCCGCGATACCGTCGGCGAGACGCTGCACCTCGGCCTTGCCGTTCTGCGCGTCCTCGACCAGCGCCGCCATCTGGGCCAACTGGGTGTCGCTGCCGACCCGTCGGGCCCGCACGACGAGGCGTCCGCCGGCGTTGACGGTGGCGCCCACGACGTCGTCGCCCACGCTCACCTCGACCGGGACCGATTCGCCGGTCAGCATGCTCATGTCGACGGCGGAGCTGCCCTCGACCACGACGCCGTCGGTGGCCACCTTCTCGCCGGGCCGCACCACGAACAGGTCGTCGACGCGCAGTTGGTCTGCGGGGATGCGGGATTCGACACCATCGCGCAGGACCGAGACTTCCTTGGCGCCCAGTTCGAGCAGCGCGCGCAGCGCGGCGCCGGCCGTCCGCTTCGACTTGGCCTCGAAGTACCGGCCGGCGAGCACGAAGGTGATGACGCCGGCGGCGACCTCGAGGTAGATGTTCGCGGCACCGTCCATCCGGTTGATGGTCAGCTCGAAGGCGTGCGTCATGCCGGGGGTGCCGGCGGTGCCGAAGAACAGCGCGTACAGCGACCACGCGAACGCGGCGGACGTGCCGAGCGAGATCAGGGTGTCCATCGTCGCGGTGCCGTGCCGCAGGTTGGTCCACGCGGCGCGGTGGAAGGGCAGGCCCGCCCACACGATCACCGGCGCGGCGAGCGTGAGCGAGAGCCACTGCCAGTTCGTGAACTGCAGTGCCGGGACCATCGCCATCGCGATCACCGGCACCGACAGGATCGCCGAGACGATCAGACGGGTGCGCAGTGCGGAGAGTTCGCGATCACGCGGATCGTCGGTGGGGCCGGACTCGTCGGCCGAGGGGGGAGTGGGCAGGGTCGCGGTGTAGCCGGCGTTCTGCACCGCGGTGACGAGGTCGTCGGTGCTGACACCCTCGGGGAAGGCGATCTTCGCCTTCTCGGTGGCGTAGTTGACCGTGGCGGAGACGCCCTCGATCTTGTTGAGCTTCTTCTCGACTCGGGCGGCGCACGAGGCACACGTCATACCGCCGATCGCGAGTTCGATGGTGTCACTGCGGCCGGTGGTGAGATCGGCGGTAGTCATCAGTGTCCTCCTTCGTGACCGTCGTGTGCGGGTGCGGACGTGGACTCGGTGCCGGGCGTGGCGGCCACGGGGCCCACCGGCACGGTGAACTCGGCGGTGCGGACGGTGCCCTGGTGCTGGAAGTCGAGGAACAGTCGGTAGGTACCGACGCTCGGGGCCTGTGCGTGGAACGTGACGTCCGGGCCGGGCGCGGTGACACCGTCGCCGGGTTCGCCTTCGGGGTGCACGTGCAGGTAGGCCAGGTCGCCGGTGCGCAGCGCGACCAGGTGGCCGTATGCGCCCAGGTAGGGATCGAGATCGGTGACGGGTGCGCCGTCGCGGGCGACCGTGAGCGTCAGCGGTCCGCCCGCGGTGCCGAGGTCGCCGTCGAGGGTGACGGTGTAGCCGTCGACCGTCGCCGTGCGCGACGGGGTCGGCAGTGCCGCCGGCTGCAGATCGCCGCCGACGTCGACGTTCCGGCCCAGGGTGAGCTGGCCGGGAGCGCCGCTCGCCTGGAAGTCGGCGAACACGCGGTAGGTGCCGCCCGTGGGCCAGGTCCAGTCGATCGACCACGTGCCGTCGGGCCCCAGCGTGGGGTGGACGTGTCGGAACTGGCTGGTATCGGCGCGAGCGACGATCAGGTGCAGCTGCTTGCCGTGCAGTTCGTCGAACTCGCGGACGGGATCGCCGTCGGCGCCGAGGATGCGGAAGTTCAGGGTTCCGGCTTCGCCGGCCCGGGTGGGCGAGGCGACCTCGCCCAGGGTGTATCCGTCCTGCGAAACCTGAAGTCCGGCGGGCGGTTCCGCGTCCGCCGTGACGGTCGGCGAGGGCGCCGCGTGGCTGTCGGTGTGTGTGCTCGTCATGTCTATCGGGCTTCCCGTGACGGTCCCCACGCCGAGGGCCGCGGCGAAGACGACCGCGAGACCCCCGGCGTAGGCGATGAGCGTGGTGGACGTGCGCATCGGATTCCTCAGATCGGCTGTGCCGTGTAGCCCGCTTCCTCGACGGCCGCGGAGACCGCGGACACGGGAAGCGGGGCTGCGGATGTGACGGTCAGGCGGCCGGACGGCAGGTCGACGGCGACGTCGGAGACACCGTCGATGGCGCCGACCTCCTCCTTGACCGAGGCGACGCAGTGTCCGCAGGTCATCCCGGTGACGGTGTATTCGGCGGTGCTGCTCATGTCGGTCTCCCTCTGGTTGTACCACTACCCCGTGTGGGTATGGCTCGAACAATTCGAAAGGTACCCCCAGGGGGTATAAAACGCAAGGGGCCGAAAGAGATCTTCGCCACGTCGCCGGGTTTCTCGTAGGCAGGGCAAGCGCGCCCGACGGCGCTGTGGTTGACTGGTCCGCGGTCGTAGTTTTTGTGTTTGTGTTAGTCCACGCTCGCAAATCCTTAAGTTGCGGGCGGGCGAGTCTCCACTTCGGAGTTCGACGACACCGCCGTGTGACATCGGCCCGGGAACCCCTGACCTGGAGTTTCCCGAGTTTGCACTGCGTAAGAGGAGAGAAAGAAACATGGCAGAAGGCACCGTGAAGTGGTTCAACGCTGAAAAGGGCTTCGGCTTCATCGCGCCCGACGACGGCAGCGCCGACGTCTTCGTCCACTACTCGGCGATCCAGACCAACGGCTTCCGCACCCTGGAAGAGAACCAGCGCGTGCGCTTCGAGATCGGCCAGGGCAACAAGGGCCCGCAGGCCACCGACGTCACCGCTGTCTGAGCTGACTCGGATCTGCCCGGCTGAGCCGGGCGCTTGACGAGAACGGGCCCCACTCCGTCACCGGAGTGGGGCCCGTGTCGTGTCTCCGGCCGATTCGGCGCACCGGCGCCGGATTCGGCGCTAGTGTTCGGCAACCGAGCCGACGAGACGGAGGGGCCGAGGTGACGCCCGAGGAGTTGAGCGACCGAGCCGAGATCGGTGATGTCCTGCACCGCTACTTCCGGGGGGTCGACCGCCGGGACTGGGCGCTGGTGCGGGGATGCTTCTTCGACGACGCGCGCAACGACTACGCGCCGTTCTACCAGGGCTCGGTCGACGACTTCATGACGTTCCTGGCCGACCCGGGCGGCTTCGGACTGTTCGACCGCACGTTCCACTTCGCGGGGAACCAGCTGATCGAGCTGGCCGGCGACAGCGCGGACACCGAGACGTACGCGATGGCGCAGCACACCAGCGCCGCCGACGCGGGCAACTCGACGCGCAACTTCCTCACCGTCTGGCTGCGCTACCTCGACCGTTTCGAGCGCCGGGACGGGCGCTGGGCGATCGCGGACCGGCGGATCGAGGTCGACTGGATCCGCAACGACGTCGGCGGCATGTGGATGGACGTGCCCGGTCAGGCGCCCCGGTAGCGCTCGGCGACCAGTGCGTGACGCTCGGCCGCGCGGTGGCACTCGTCGCGCAGTTCGGGCGGGCCGAGCACCGTGAAGTCGACGTCGAAGGCGCTGAGCCAGCGCGCGATCGAACGCAGCGAATCCGAACCCAGCGCCACCACGCAGCGATCGTCCGGCGCGTCCTCGAGCGTGCCCCACGCGGCGTCCACCTTCGGCGCGATCTCGTCGATCGGGGCATGGAGCAGGACGCGCGCCCGGACCTGCGTGACGGCCCGGTTGACGCCGCGGGCGACGAACTCGGCGGCACCGCCCGGTGGTAGTTCGCGGGGTGTGAACCGCGGTCCGGTCGGGATCTTCGGCTCCATCCGGTCCACCCGGAACGAGCGCCAGTCGGCGCGCATCACGTCCCATGCCACGAGGTACCAGCGGAAACCTGAGCGGACCAGGCGATACGGTTCCACTTCGCGGCGGCTCTCGCTGCCGTCGTGGGTGCGGTAGTCGAACCGCAGCCGCTCGTGGTCGTGGCACACCGCCGCGATCGCGGACAGCACCGCCGCGTCGACGGCGCTCGGCGCCGGCTCGCGGTGCACCACGTCCACCTGCAACGCCTCGAGGCGGTGCCGCAGCCGGGACGGCATCACCTGCCGCAGCTTCGCCAGCGCCCGCACCGACGACTCGCCGATCCCGACGACCGCCCCGCTCGCCCCGGACTGCAACCCGAGCGCGACGGCCAGGACCTCCTCGTCGTCGAGCAGCAGCGGCGGCATTTCCGCGCCTGCGCCGAGCCGGTAGCCGCCGCCGACGCCGACCGTCGCGTCCACCGGGTAGCCGAGGCCGCGCAGCTTGTCCACGTCGCGGCGCACCGTGCGCGGGGTGATGTCGAGGCGCTCGGCCAGTTCCAGGCCCGACCAGTCCCGGCGGGTCTGGAGCAGGGAGAGCAGCCGCAGCAGCCGTGCCGATGTTTCCCTCATGCGTCCGAGCATTCCACCCAACGAGGACGGTAGGTGTCCGCAATAGCTCCTAGTTTTCGTGGCGACAGGAACGAATCACGAAACCTCGGAGGCAGGGACGATGCACGCGATGATCCGCACGGAGGCGCTCACCAGGCGTTTCAAGCAGGGTAAGGCCACCGTCGACGCGGTCGTCGACGTCGATCTCGAGGTGGCGGACGGCGAACTGGTGGCCCTGCTCGGACCCAACGGCGCCGGCAAGTCGACGACGCTGCGGATGCTCACGACGCTGCTGGCCCCCACGTCCGGCCGGGCGAGCGTCGCCGGATTCGACGTGACGGCCGACCGCGACGAGGTGCGGCGCCGGATCGGGTACGTCGGGCAGGGCAGCGGCGCCGGGCACAACCAGCGGGTCCGGGACGAGCTGGTGACGCAGGGACTCTGCTACGGGATGACGAAGGCGGCGTCGGGCCTCCGGGCCGACGAATTGCTGGACGCCCTCGATCTGGCGGACCTCGCGACCCGGAAGGTGAGCACGCTGTCCGGCGGGCAGCGCCGACGCCTCGACATCGCGCTGGGCCTGGTCCACCGGCCGCCGCTGTTGTTCCTCGACGAGCCCACCACGGGTATGGATCCGCAGAGCCGCGCCAACCTGTGGGACCACGTCCTGCGACTGCGGTCGCAGATGGGCACGACGATCGTGCTCACGACGCACTACCTCGAGGAGGCCGACGCGATGGCCGAGCGGGTGATCGTCATCGACCGCGGCACGGTGATCGCGGACGACACGGCGTCGGCACTGAAGTCCGATCTGGCGGGCGATCTGCTGACGATCGGGCTGGACGATCCTGCGGCGGCGGTACGGGTCGCGGGCCTGGCCGACGCGCTCGTGACGGTTCGCGACGTGACGGTTGCCGGCGCGTCGGTGCAGGTGCGCACGCGCGAGGGCGACGCCACGTTGCCCGAACTGCTCCGGGCCGCCGAGGCGTGCGGCGTGCGCGTGGCGACCGCCGAGATCGCCCGCCCCACCCTCGACGACGTCTTCCTCGGTCTCACCGGGCGCAGCCTGCGTGAGACCGCCGCGGCGTGAGCGCGCCCGCCTCGACTCGTTCCGACTTCCAGACCAGACCAAGGAGACATCTCATGACCGGCATCGTCCGCGACAGCGGCATCGTCATGGCCCGCGAACTGCGACCCACGCTGCGTGACCCGGTGAGCGTCGTGTTCAGCCTCGCGCAGCCGCTGATCCTGCTCGCCCTGTTCGGTCCGCTGCTGAAGAGCGTCCCCGGGACGGGGGAGGGGGTGTGGAACTGGTTCATCCCCGGCGTGCTCGTGATGATCGCGATCTTCGGTACGTCCATGACGGGCTCGAACCTGCTGATGGAGATGCAGCAGGGTTCGCACGAGCGGATGCTCGTGACACCCTTGCACCGCTCGTCGCTGCTGATCGGACGGGCCGCGAAGGAGATGGTTCCCCTTGCCGCGCAGGCGGTCCTGATCATCCTGGTGGCACTGCCACTGGGTCTCGACGTCGATCCGCTTGGTGCGGTCGTCGGCATCGTGCTGCTCGGCGTGTTCGGGGTGGGCCTGGGGGCGTTGTCCTACGCGCTGGCGTTGGCGGTGCGCGAGCAGGACTGGATGTTCTGGGTGGTGCAGCAGACGCTGATGTTCCCGATGCTGATCCTGTCGGGCACGATGCTCCCGCTCGACGACGCACCGGGCTGGATGCGCGCGCTGGTCGCGGTCAACCCACTGGGTTACGTCGTCGAGGCCGAACGCGCCCTGTTCGCGGGAGATCTCGCGTCCGGGCCGGTCCTGTCGGGGACGGTCGCCGCCGTCACCGTCGCGGTGGTCGGACTCGGTGTCGGCGTCCGATCCGTGCGGTAGGCGCTCGACCGGTGTAAGTGCCGCCTGAGGTGCGTTTTCGTCACCTCGGGCGCACCGCCTATTGTTGGAACCTGTGCTCTCCGTCGTTCCACGCCCCGTCACGGTCCGGGCCCCGTCCAAGGTCAACCTGCATCTGGCGGTCGGTGACCTGCGGGAGGACGGCTACCACGAGCTGACGACCGTGTTCCAGGCCCTCTCGCTCACCGACGACGTGTCCGTCGTCCGCGCCGACGGCCTCGCGGTGCGGGTACGTGGCGAGGGCGCCGCCGCGGTGCCCACCGACGCCGGCAACCTGGTCTGGAAGACCGCCGAGATGCTCGCGGCCGAGGCGGGCATCACCCCCGACGTCGAGATCTCCATCGTCAAGGGCATCCCGGTGGCGGGCGGCATGGCCGGCGGCAGCGCCGACGCGGCGGCCGCGCTGGTGGCGCTCAACGAACTGTGGCAGCTCGGTCTGGACCGCGACGCCCTCGGCGAATTCGCGGCGCGGCTCGGCAGCGACGTCCCGTTCAGTCTCCACGGCGGCACCGCATTCGGTACCGGGCGCGGCGAGAAGCTGCTGCCCGTCCTGTCCCGCAACACGTTCCACTGGGTGCTCGCGCTCGCGAAGGGCGGCTTGTCGACGCCGACGGTGTTCCGCGAGCTGGATCGGCTCCGCGCCGCGGGTCGGCCGCCGCGGGTCGGTGACGCCGCCGATCTGATGCACGCCCTCGCGTCCGGTGACGCCGCCGCGCTGGCGCCGCTGCTCGGCAACGACCTGCAGGCGGCGGCGCTGTCGCTGGCACCGGAACTGCGGCGCACGCTCCGGGCCGGTGTGACCGCCGGAGCGCTCGCCGGGATCGTGTCCGGGTCCGGGCCGACGTGCGCGTTCCTGTGCGCCGACGCCGACGCCGCCGTCGCGGTGAGCGCGGAACTCTCGGGTGCGGGAGTATGCCGCACCGTGCGCGTCGCGAGCGGGCCGGTGCCCGGTGCGCGCGTGATCGACCTCGAGCCGGAAGGCAGCCACTGATGGCGAATTTGATCAATCTCGAACAGGTTTCGAAGTCCTTCGGCATCAAGCCGCTGCTCGATTCCGTCTCGCTCGGCGTGCAGGAGGGCGAACGCATCGGCGTCGTCGGCCTCAACGGCGGCGGCAAGACGACGATGCTCGAGGTGCTCGCCGGGATCGAGGAGCCCGACTCCGGCCGCGTCAGCCGCGTGGGCGGGCTGCGGATGGCCGTCGTGACGCAGCGCGGTGCGCTCCCGGCGGGGTCGACCGTCGGTGACGTCGTCCTCGGCCCGCTGGGCGTCGCGGACCACGAGTGGGCCGGTGACGCGCGCATCCGCGGCATCCTCGCGGGCATCGGCATCGACAACCTCGGCCTCGACGCGAAGGTCGACGGCCTCTCCGGCGGCGAACGGCGTCGCGTCGCGCTCGCGGCCGCCCTGGTGCAGGACCTGGACCTGCTCGTGCTCGACGAGCCCACCAACCACCTCGACGTCGAGGGCGTGCAGTGGCTCGCCGAGCACCTGGTGTCGCGGCGCTCGGCGCTGGTCGTCGTCACCCACGACCGCTGGTTCCTCGACACCGTCGCCACCCGCACGTGGGAGGTGGTGGGCGGCAAGGTCGAGAGCTACGAGGGCGGCTACAACGACTGGATCTTCGCCCGAGCCGAACGCGCCCGGCAGGCCGACGCCGCGGAGGAGCGGCGGCAGAACCTGGCCCGCAAGGAGCTGGCGTGGCTGCGCCGCGGACCGCAGGCGCGCACGTCCAAGCCCCGGTACCGGGTGGAGGCGGCCGAGGCGCTGATCGCGAATGTGCCCCCGCCGCGCGACAGCATCGCGCTCGCGTCGTTCGCGAAGCGCCGCCTGGGCCGCGTCGTGATCGAACTCGAGGACACGAAGCTCGCCACGCCCGACGGCCGCGAGCTGGTCCACGACCTGACGTGGCGGCTCGCGCCGGGTGAACGCGTCGGCCTGGTCGGGGTCAACGGCTCCGGCAAGACGACGCTGCTGCGCACCCTCGCCGGCGAGCTCGAGCCTGCGGAGGGCAAGCGGGTCCAGGGCCAGACCGTCAAGATCGGGTGGCTACGCCAGGAGCTCGACGACCTGCCCACCGACATGCGGGTGCTCGACGCCGTCAAGGACGTCGCGGAGCGGATCACGCTGGGGGACAAGGAGATCTCGGCCGGCCAGCTCGCCGAGCGGCTCGGCTTCGCGCCGGCCCGTCAGCGGACCCCGGTCGGTGACCTGTCCGGTGGCGAGCGTCGTCGCCTGCAACTGACCCGCGTCCTGATGGCCGAGCCGAACGTGCTGCTGCTCGACGAGCCCACGAACGACCTCGACATCGACACCCTGCAGCAGCTCGAGGACCTGCTCGACGGCTGGGCCGGCACGATGGTCGTCATCTCCCACGACCGCTACCTGATCGAGCGGATCTGCGACTCCACGTGGGCGCTGTTCGGCGACGGCAAGCTGACGAACCTGCCCGGCGGCATCGAGGAGTACCTGCGTCGGCGCGCGCTGCTGGCGCAGAAGCCGGAGAACGTGGCGCAGTCGGTCGCGTCCACCGCCGGGGCGTCGGCGCCGAAGGTAGCCCGCGACGGTGCCGCCGACCGCGCGGCCCGCAAGGAACTCTCGCGACTCGAGCGGACGGTGTCGAAGCTGTCCGAGCGGGAGGAGAAGTTACACGCCCAACTGGCCGAGGCGGCGACGGACCCGGCGAAGCTGATGACCCTCGACGCCGAGCTCAAGCAGGTGGTGGCCGAGAAGGAGGCCGCGGAGGAGCAGTGGATGGAACTCGCGTCCGAGCTCGAGTGACCTCGTCGGGAATCGTCCCGTTCGTATTCGCGTGCAACGATAATGCCGCTACCGGCCCCAGATACCTGCGGTGACGGTTAGCCTGCACTTGTACCGTACGGGCTTCGGTGGAGGGCGGGCATCGTGGATCTGGAGGCGATAGCCGAGATCAGTCGGCTCAAGTACCGGTACGTGCGCGCCCTCGACACGAAGTCCTGGGTCGATTTCGCGGACACCCTGCTGCCCGACGCGACGGCCACCTACGCCGAGCATCTGCGGTTCGACTCGCGGGACGCCTTCGTGTCGTTCCTGCAGGACACACTCGGTCCGCACGTTATCACCGAGCACCACTGCGGCCACCCGGAGATCGACGTGCACGGCGACACCGCGACGGGTATCTGGTACCTGTCCGACACGGTCGTGGTGCCCGGTGACCAGATGCTGATGCACGGCGCCGCGTTCTACCAGGACCGGTACGCGAAGGACGCCGCCGGACGGTGGAAGATCGCGCACACCGCGTACGAGCGCACCTACGAGTCGGTGTATTCACTGGCCGACATGCCGAGCTTCCGGCTCACGTCGAACCGGTGGGCGCTGATCGGGTCGCCGCAGTCGGGGGTGCCCGGGGTGGCCCCGTGACGGATTTCCCGCCGGCCGGCGCCCTGCCGTACCTGACGGTCCGCGGGGCGCGGGAGGCGCTGGAGTGGTACCGGAAGGCGTTCGGCGCCGAACTGGTGGGGGAGCCGATCGTGATGGACGACGGCCGCATCGGGCACGCCGAGCTGCGCCTGCAGACCGGGATGATCTACCTGGCCGAGGAGTTCCCGGAGATGGGGCTCACCGCACCGGAGTCGGGCGCGACGTCGGTGAGCCTGATGCTGCCGGTCGACGACACCGACGCGGTGCTGGCGCGGGCGCACGACGCCGGCGGCACCGTGGAGCGGTGGATCTCGGAGAACTACGGCCGCCGCAACGCGACACTGATCGACCCGTTCGGGCACCGCTGGATGCTGTCGGGTCCGGCGAAGGGTGCCGCCGGCCGATAAGGTCGGACGGTGACCGTTCCGCCCCGCGCGTCGTTTCCCGACACCCGCAGCTGGATCCGTGCCTTCCCGGGTGCGCAGGCGTCACCGCCGAGCAGCGGTCTGCCGATGCCCGCGGAGCCGGGCCTGCCCGCCGATCCGGTCGAGCTGTTCCTGTCCTGGCTGGGCGAGGCGGGCGCGGCCGGGGTGGTGGAACCGCACGTCGCGACGCTGTCGACGGTGGACGAGGCGGGCCTCCCCGACGCCCGCACGCTGCTGCTCAAGGACGTCACCGCGCGCGGGTGGTGGTTTTCGAGTGACCTGCGTTCCCCCAAGGCGCACCAGCTCGGCGCCCACCCCGAGGCGGCGCTGACCTTCTACTGGCGCGAGCAGGGGCGGCAGGTGCGGGTGCGGGGCGGGGTGGAACGCGGCGGCGTCGACGTGAGCGCACGGGACTTCCTGGAGCGGTCGGTGACGGCACGTGCAGTGGCGGCGGCGAGTCGGCAGAGCGAGATCCTCACGGACGTAGCCGAATACGACGACGCCATCCGGGCCGCGGCGGCCGAGGTGGAGGGCGACCGATCGTTCGTTTCTGCAACCTGGCAGGCTTGGTGCCTGGTTCCGGCGACAGTCGAGTTCTGGCACGCAGATCCGGGCCGACGGCACCTGCGTGTCCGCTACCGGCGCACCCCGGGTGGGGTTGCCGGTTGGCACACCGACGCGTTGTGGCCGTGAATCGTTCGACAGGAGAGGTAGGCACGATGACGTCGTTCATCCAGACCCGCGTGCACGGTAGTGTCGCGGAGATCGTGCTCGATCGGCCCAGGGCGCTCAACGCCTTGGACAGCAGCATGATTCGCGATATCCATGCCGCGCTGGTGAAGTGGCGCGACGACGACGCGATCACGGCGGTACTGGTGACAAGCTCATCGGACCGGGCATTTTGTGCGGGTGGCGATATCAAGTCGGTGCGCCAGTCCGCGCTCGACCGGGACCACAACGCGGTCCACAAGTTCTTCTCCACCGAGTACGAGCTCAACGCGCTCATCGCGAACTACCCCAAGCCGTACATCGCGCTGATCGACGGGCACGCGATGGGCGGTGGGCTGGGCATCTCGGTGCACGGATCGGTGCGCGTGGTGACCGAGAGGGCAGCCCTCGCGATGCCCGAGACCGCGATCGGCTTCTTTCCCGACGTCGGTGCCAGCTACTTCCTGCCGCGGTTGACCGGAGCGACGGGCATGTACCTGGGGCTGACCGGTGCCCGCGCATCCGGCGCGGATGCCGTCGCCGCGGGACTGGCCACCCACTTCGTGCCCAGCGACAAGCTCGACGCGCTCGCCGGCGACCTTCGCGCCATGCAGGGCGGTGACGCCGCAGAGGTCGATCGTGTGCTGGCGCGCCACGCCACCGCCGCGCCGGCGTCGGAGCTGGCGGATCGGCAGGACGAGATCGACCGTGTCTTCGGGTCGGGCAGCCTCAGCGACATGGTGGCCCGGCTCACCGGCGACGACGTGTGGACCAAGACCACCCGCGAGGAGCTGACCTCACTGGCTCCCAGCAGCCTGTGGATCACCGCCGAGCTGGTGCGGCGGGGTGCGGAGTTGACCCTCGCGCAGTGCCTGGATCTCGAGTTGGCCCTCGGCGGCGAGGTCACCCGCAACGCGGATTTCGTCGAGGGTGTGCGCGCCGTCCTGGTCGACAAGGACCGTAACCCGTCCTGGAATCCGCCGTCGATCGAGGATATCGACCCGGAGGCGATCGAGGCGCTGTTCACGGAGATCACCGCCGAGATCGTCGACGCGCAGCCGTCGCACGGCGGCCGGTAGATCCGTATATCGGGCAGCGGAGTCTGCGCGCCGGGGACCCCGATGGGGGTCCCCGGCGCGGCTCTACCGAGCGTCGAGCCCCAGGTGTTCCGCCAGTTCCCGCAGCGCCGGCAGCGGATCGCCGGCCATCGGAAGAACCTGCACCGCAACGTGGTCCGCGCCCGCGTCCAGGTGCGCGGTGAGGCGGGCCGCGACGGCCGCCGCGTCACCGTGCGCGACGAGGGCGTCGATGAGGCGGTCGCTGCCGCCGTTGTCGAGTTCGGCGGTGGGGAACCCGAGACGCTCGAGGTTCCTCCGGTAGTTCCGCAGGTGCAGGTACGGGTTCTCGACGGCCTCGCGGCCGGTCGTGCGGGCGGCGTCCGCGTCCGTGCTCAGCACCACCTTCTGCTCGGGGGCGAGCAGCGCGTCCGGGCCCAGGGTCTCCCGCGCCTGACGGGTGTGCTCGGGCGGAGTGAGATAGGGATGGGCACCGGCGGACCGATCCGCCGCCAGTTTCAGCACCTTGGGACCGAGCGCGGCCAGGACACGCCGGTTCTTCGGGACGCCCGCGTCGTCGAGGACGTCGAGGTAGCGGACGAGGGCGTCGTACGGCTTCTCGGCGCCCATGCCGGGCACCTCGGGATGACCGACACCGAGGCCGAGAATGAAGCGTCCGGGGTGGCGGGACTCGATCCGGTGGTAGGACTTCGCGATCTCGTCCGCAGGTGCGGAGAAGATGTTGACGATGCCGGTCGCGACGGTGATCCGCTCGGTGCCGGCGATGAGGTCCTCGATCACCTCGAGGTCGGCGGGAGGGGATCCGCCGGCCCAGATCGCGCCGTAGCCGAGTCGTTCGATCTCCGCGCCGACCTCGGGTTGCAGTCCGAATGCGTGCCGCCAGACGCCGAACCGTCCGTACGAGGTGGTACCTGCCGTGTCGTGTGTGACCGCTGCCATACCGCGTCCAACGGGACCGGTCGGTGGATCATTCCGCGGCGATCGCCCGCGACTGCTGCGCCGACTGCCTCTGGATGCGCAGCCACACCGCGAAGCCCCACAGCACGAATGCCGCGTACACCAGGTACAGCAGCGCCGACGGGTAGTAGCCGCCGCTGAAGAGCAGCGGGACGCCGACGGCGTCGACCCCGATCCAGATCAGCCAGAACTCGGTCCAGCCGCGGGCCATGCCGTAGGTGGCGAGAATCGACCCGGTGAAGATCCAGGCGTCGGGCCACGGGCCCCACGAGCCGAGCATCTCGAAGACCTTCGCGAACACGACGGTGCCGATCACCATCGTCGCAATCATTCCCGCGCGCGCTCGGGTGGACGCCCAGTGCGGAAGTACGGCCTTGCCGGAATCGTGGCGCGATTGTGCCCACCGCGCCCATCCGTAGGCGCTGACGGTGATGAACAGCAGTTGCCGCCCGGCCTGGCCGTACAGGTTGAGGTCCTGGGGGGTGTGGAACAGCGCGCCCATGAACACCGTGAACAGCAGGGCGTTGCCGATGATCCCCACCGGCCACGCCCACACGACGCGCTTCATGCCGCCGATCGCGGACGCGATTCCGAACGCGTTGCCGACGATCTCGCGCCACAGGATCGTGGCGCCGCCGATGTGCAGTTCGGCGTCGAACAGTGTCTGCAGCAGGCTCACTGATCGCCTGCGGCGACCAACGGCTCGAGCGTGAGCTCCGGCATCTCCTTCTGGATGTACTGGAGGCGCCACTTGTCGCTGAACAGCGCCAGCAGCACGCCGTCGGTGCGGGTGAAGACCTCGACGCCGCGCTGGCGGCCCAGCTCGACCGCGGACTCGGCGTCGGTGCGACGGGCGAGCGCGTAGCCCAGCGGCTCCATCCGGGCCTCGACGTTGAACTCGGCCTTCATGCGGGCCGCGACCACCTCGAACTGCATCGGGCCGACGGCCGCCATGACGGGGGAGGCGTCGCCGCGGATGTCGTTGCGCAGGATCTGCACGACGCCCTCGGACTCGAGCTGGTCAACGGCGCGGCGGAACTGCTTGTACTTGCTGGCGCTCTCGGCGCGCAGCACCGAGAAGTGCTCGGGCGCGAACGACGGGATCGGCGGGAACTCCACCTTCTTGTCGCTGAACAGCGTGTGGCCGGGTGCGAGCGCGTTGGCGTTGACGAGGCCGACGATGTCGCCCGGGTACGCGTTCTCGACCGTGTTGCGGTCGCGGCCGAACACCGTCAGCGCGTACTTGGTCGCGAACGGCTTGCCGGTCTGGGCGTGCGTGACGACCATGCCGCGCTCGAACACGCCGGACACGACACGCATGAACGCCAGGCGGTCGCGGTGGGCGGCGTCCATGCCGGCCTGCACCTTGAACACGACGGCGCTGAACGGGTCGGTCACCTCGCGGGCGCCCTCGGCGACGTCCTTGCGGGCGCCCGGCGCGGGGGCGAGCGCGATCAGGGTGTCGAGGATCTGCCGGACACCGAAGTTGAGCATCGCGGACGCGAAGATCACCGGCGACGTCTGGCCGGCCAGGAACAGCTCCTGGTCGTGGTCCTGGCCGCTGGCCGAGAGCAGCTCGCTCTCCTCGGCGGCGGTCACCCATTCGTCGCCCTCACGCTCTAGGGCGGCGTCGGCGTCCATGACCTCCTCGGGCGCGATCTTGGCGCCGCCCGCGGTGCGGGTGAAACGGATGTACTCGCTCGGGGCGCCGTCCTCCCCGCGGCGCAGCAGTCCACGGAAATCGCCGGCGATGCCGACCGGCCAGTACAGCGGGGTGGGGGTGAGACCGATGCGGTCGTTGATCTCGTCGAGCAGTTCCAGCGGGGTGCGACCCGGGCGGTCCCACTTGTTGATCACGGTGATGACCGGGATGCCGCGGTGGCGGCACACCTGGAACAGCTTGAGGGTCTGCGGCTCGAGGCCCTTCGCGGCGTCGATGAGCATCACCGCGGCGTCGACGGCGGTGAGCACGCGGTAGGTGTCCTCCGAGAAGTCGGAGTGGCCGGGGGTGTCGACCAGGTTGACGACGTTGATCTGGTCGTCGGGGGTTTCCTCGGCGTGGTAGTTGAACTGCAGTGCCGTCGACGACACCGAGATGCCGCGGGCCTTCTCCATCTCCATCCAGTCCGACACCGTCGACTTGCGGCCGGCCTTGCCGTGCACGGCGCCGGCCTCGGAGATCACCTTCGCGTGCAGTGCCAACGCCTCGGTGAGCGTCGACTTACCGGCGTCGGGGTGTGAGATGACCGCGAACGTGCGGCGTCGGGCAGCCTCGGCCGCGAGGGACTTCGGTGCGGAACCGGTCGGCGCCTTCTCGGCGGTGGTGAGTTCGGCCGAGTCGGGGGCGCTGGTCAACGGGGAACCTCTCGGGAGTCGGGGCCGGTGGAGAAACGGGTCAGAGAACCGCTACCAGGGTACGCGGGCCCAGTACGGAGTCGACAGGTCGGCACCGCCGACGGGGTAACAGGTCGGCACCGCTTGTGGATAAAAGTAGGGAGATCGGCAGCGCAGTCGTAGTGTCCGGACTTGACCGGCAGGAGCGTTTCGATGAGCAAGTTCACCGACGAGATGTACGCCACGGCCGCGACTAGTTCGCAGGCCCTGATCACCGGTGAGCCCGACGCCCCGCTCCGGCAGGAATGGGGCGAGGTACACGCGATCGCGCGCCGGATGGCCGGCGCCCTGGCCGACGCCGGTATCGGGCGGGGCGACGCGATCGGCGTCCTCGCCGGCCTGCCCGTCGACATCGCCCCGGTCTGCCAGGCGACGTGGATGCGGGGCGCGTCGGTGACGATGCTGCACCAGCCGACCCCGCGTACCGACCTGCAGGTGTGGGCGCAGGACACGGAGACGATCATCCGGATGATCGAGGCCACCGCGGTGATCGTGGGTGCGCCCTTCGAACCGGCGGTGCCGCTGCTGCAGGAACGCGGCATCGAGGTCGTGACCGTCGAGGCGATGCGTGACGGCGAGGCGATCGCTCCCGTCGAGACCGCGGAAACCGACATCGCGTTGCAGCAGTTGACGTCGGGGTCCACCGGTTCACCCAAGGCCGTGCAGCTCACGCACGCCAACTTCTACTCCAACGCCTACGCGATGATCGACCGCGTCAAGTTCAGCCCCGACCGCGACGTGATGATCAGCTGGCTGCCGCTCTTCCACGACATGGGGATGATCGCGTTCCTCTCGGTGCCGATGCAGATCGGTGCCACCACCGTCCACATCACCCCGCTCGACTTCCTCCGGACCCCGCTGCTGTGGGCCGAACTGATGGGCAAGTACCGCGGAACTGTCACCGCCGCACCGAACTTCGCGTACTCGTTGCTGGCACGGCGGCTCGCGCAGGCACCCGAAGGCGAGTACGACCTGTCGTCGATGCGGTGCATGCTCAACGGTGCCGAACCGGTCGACCCCGACACCATGGTCGCGCTCGCGGAGGCCGGTGCCCGCTTCGGACTCGACCCGCTCGCCCTCGCGCCGACGTACGGGATGGCCGAGGTGACCCTCGCGGTGTCGGTGCCCGAACCCGGACAGGGGCTGGTGGTCGACCACGTCGACCCGGACCTGCTCGAGGCGGGCGGGCTGGCGGTCCGCTCCAACCGGAGCAACGCCCGGGCCCTCGCCACCCTCGGGCCCCTGGTGCCCGGTCTCGAGGGGCGGGTCGTGGCGCGGGACGGGCTGGAACTGCCGCGGCGGGCGGTCGGGGTGATTCAGTTGCGCGGAAACGCCGTCACTCCCGGCTATCTCACCGTCGACGGCCCCGTGCAGACGCGGGACGAGGACGGCTGGATCGACACCGGCGACATCGGCTACTTCACCGAGGACGGGCTGGTCGTGGTGTGCGGCCGCGTCAAGGACACCATCATCATGGGCGGCCGCAACATCTATCCCACCGACATCGAACGCGCCGCCGGTTCCGTCGCCGGGGTGCGTCCTGGCAACGCCGTCGCGATCCGCCTCGATGCCGGCGACAAGCGCGAGAGTTTCGCAGTTGCCGTGGAGACCAACGCAATCGACGACGCCGACGAGGTCAGACGGATCGAGCACGAGGTCGCCCACGCGGTGGTCGCCGAGGTCGGTGTGCGGCCCCGCACCGTCGCGGTCCTCGGGCCGGGCGCGATCCCCAAGACGTCGTCGGGCAAGCTGCGGCGGTCGAGTTCGCTCGGGCTGCTCTGAACCTCGAGTCGGCCCGTCTCTACTGATCGACCGTGAAGATCACCGACCGGCCGTTTCGGGCCGCCGCGCGGTAGAAGACCTTCAGATCGGGCAGGAAGGCCGCGGTGTAGGCGATGTCGTCCGCGTCGCCGGTGCCCTCGTAGTCGTCGAACGTGAGGCTGGCGAAGCGCTCGCGCAGCCACTGACCGTCCAGCGGCTCCAGGGCCGCCGCGACCTCGGGCACCTGCTCCGCCGTCACGTGGCAGACGAGATAGTCGTCGTCCTCGTGCAGTGGCGCCCCGCCGAGGATGACGTGCGACAACGGGAACTCACCGTTGCCGAAGGCCAGGTCGCCGTCCGTGAAACAGCGGTGCATCGCGTCCCACGACTTGTCGAGCTCGCACAGATGATGCTCTTCCCAGCGCTCCTCGACCTCGCCGACGAGTTCGCTGCGCTCGTCGTCGTCCCGGCAGGCCAGCAGCCGTTCGGTGTCGTCGGGGTCCAGGGCGAAGAGCACCGCGCGAGCCGTCATTCTTTCCTCCCACGAAGATTCGTCCGGGTGATCCAATCACACCGTCGACGGCAGAGCCTCGTGGAAGCGCTCAGTGCAGCCGGTTCTGCGCCGCCTCGAGTCCCAGCTGCAGCACCAGTTCGACGGCGTCGGCGGCCTCCTCACAGACCAGGTCCAGTTCCTTGCGCTCGACGCTCGAGAACGGCTTGAGCACGTAGTCGGCGGGGTCCTGGCGGCCCGGCGGGCGGCCGATGCCGACGCGGGCGCGCAGGTAGTCCTTGGTGCCGAGGGACTGCGAGATCGAGCGCAGGCCGTTGTGGCCGCCCTCGCCGCCGCCCTGCTTGAGGCGGATGGTGCCGAAATCGAGGTCGAGTTCGTCGTGGATGACGACGATGTTCTCCGGCTTCACGGAGAAGAAGCGCGCCAGTCCCGAGACCGCCCCACCCGAAAGGTTCATGTAGGAGCGCGGTTTCGCGAGGATCACCTGCCGGCCCACGAGCCGGGTCTGCACGATCTCGGCGCCACTGCGCTTGTGGGCGCTGAACTTTCCGCTCACGCGCCCGGCGAGAAGGTCGGCCACCATGAATCCGATGTTGTGGCGGGTCTTCTCGTACTGCGGTCCCGGATTACCCAGGCCGACGACCACTGCGGTGCCGGTCTCGTCACTCACTGCTCGGGCGTCCTTTCGATGCGACAGTGCTCATACGACAGCGGCGCGCCGAACCCGAACGGGATCGGCGCGCCGCACGACGTTTCAGCGCGGAGCTGATCAGGCCTCGGCCTCGGTCTCCTCGGCAGCCGCGGGCTCGGCGGCCTGAGCGGCGACCACGTTCACGAGCAGCAGCTCGGCGTCGTCGGCCAGGGTCGCACCCTTCGGCAGTGCGACAGCGCCGGCCAGAACCTGGGTGCCGACCTCGGCGCCCTCGATCGAAATCTCGACGGACTCGGGGATGTGCAGGGCCTCGACCTCGAGCTTGATCGTGGTGACCTCTTCGGTGACCAGCGCGCCCGGAGCGGCGGTGCCGGTGAGGACGATCGGAACCTCGACCGCGACCTTCTCGCCCTTCTGGACGATCAGCAGGTCGGCGTGCTCGATGTGGCGACGGATCGGGTGGACGACGACCGACTTGGTCAGCGCCAGCTGCTCCTTGCCGTCGATGTCCAGGTTGATGACGACGTTGGTGCCGTGCGCACGCAGGATGGCGGCGAACTCGCGAGCCGGGAGGTTCAGGTGCTGCGGGTCGGTGCCGTGGCCGTACAGGACGGCGGGGACCTGGCCGTCGCGGCGTGCACGGCGGGCAGCGCCCTTGCCGAACTCGGTGCGGGCGGCGGCTACGAGACGGTTGTCGTCAGACATGTGAAACGGCTCCTACAACTCACGTGAGATATTCGTTGACGGTCGTTCGTCGCGACGAGGGGCGGACAGACGCGAACGGCCGGAGCAAACTGCTCTATCGAAGCCGTGCCGCGTCGATCACGGTGATTCAGCGCACTACGCGAATCGCCCTCGCCGAGACAACTCGAAGCAGTCTACCGGATGGCTGTGCAGAACTGAATCGGGCCCGGTCGACGCGCGAGAGCGTCGACCGGACCCGATCCGGAGTGCAGCTGTCAGGCCTTGGCGGCGCTGATGCCGGCGCGGCGGCCGAAGAAGCTGCCGTCACCCAGCGAGGCGCCGGAGGCGTAGCCGCCGGCGCACACACCGGAGGTGCTGCGGCCGGCGGCGAACAGGCCCGGGATCGGCGCGCCCGAGACGTGCAGCACCTCGGAGTCGACGCTGGTACGCAGGCCGCCGAGCGTGAAGCCGCCGGTCATGCCGCGCAGGTCGATCGCGGCGATGGGGGAGCCGACCGGCTTGACCCACTCCGGCTTCTTGCCGAACAAGGGATCCTCGCCGTTCTCGGCGTGCCGGTTGTAGACGTCGACGGTGGCCTGCAGTGCGCCGGCCGGCAGGCCCATCTCGGCCTCGAGTTCCTCGACCGTTTCGGCCACCCACTTGGGTTGGTGACGCAACTGCTCGGTCGCGGTCGGGCGGGACAGGCCCTCCTCGTACGCGGCCTCGTCGATGATCAGATACGCCTGGTTCTGGTTCTCGTACAGCGTGGCCTGGCCGACGCGGCCGGGGTAGGTGTCCTCGTTGATGTAGCGCTGGCCACGGCCGTTGACCAGGATGCCGCGGATGAACAGCTGCGGATCGCAGAAGAACGCGACCTCCGCCGCATCCATGTGCGCGAGGTCCGCGCCGAGGGCCTGCGCCATTTGGATCGCGCGGCCGTCGTGCTCCTCGATCGAGGCGGCGGGCCGATTGACCATCTTCGGTGCGAACGACTCGAGCATCGTGTTGTTGTAGGCGAAGCTACCGGTCGCCAGCACCACACCCTTGCGGGCGCGGACCGCGACGTCCTTGCCGTACTGCTTGGCCTGCACGCCGACCACGCGGCCGTCCGCGTCGACGATCAGCGTCTGCACGCGCATGTCGTACTCGGCGCGCACGCCCAGCTCGGCCGCCTTGTCGGTGAGCGGCTTCATCAGCATGTAGCCGCCGCCCTTCTCGCCGCCGGACTGTTTGTCCGACATCTGCGGGACGTGCCCGCGCGGCGCCGGCGGGATGGTGGCGTTGAACGGGGCCGCGTTCTCGCCGCCGGTGTACTGGAGGCCGTCGTCGCCCGGCGGCTCCCAGCCCGGCTCGCCCCAGAAGCTCATCTTGAACGGGACGCCGCACTCGTCGACCAGCCAGTGGTAGTGGTCGACACTGCCCTCGCAGTAGGCGTCGATCTTCGCCTCGTCGGTGCCCGGACCGAGAGCGGCCTTCATGAAGGCCTTCATGTTGTCGACGGTGTCCTCGAACCCGCACGCCTTCTGCAGCGGGGTGCCACCGCCCATGTAGATGAAGCCGCCGGCCATCGCCGCGGCGCCACCCCAGCCTCCGGTGCGCTCGAGCACCAGCACGTCGGCGCCCGCCTGGGCGGCAGCGACCGCGGCGGACGCGCCGGCGACACCGAATCCAGCGACGACGACGTCGGCCTCGTAGGCCCAATCGGTGACCTGCTCTGCCGGGATGGGGTGGATCGGTGTGGCGTCAGCCATGTGGTGTCCTCTCGCACGAACAAATGTGTGACACAGATCATCTACACGGGCGCGGGGTTCGATGGGACACACATCCCGCCCAGCGGGAGCCCCGTTCCGGATAGTCCGGAAAGTGGATGTGGCGACACGGTCACTCGAGGTGCGCGACCGCCGCCAGGAAACGGTCGATGTCGCTGTCGGACACGAAGTAGTGCGCCGACGCGCGCACGACGGCGTCGAGTCCGCGGGCGCTCATGTCGAGCAGCGTCGACGACCGTCCGCTCACCGTCACGGTTATCTGCTTGCGCGCCAGCTGTTCTCGCACGCCGGCCGGATCGAATCCGTCGACGGTGAAGGTCACGATGCCGCTGCGATCGGTGCCCAGGTCGCGGACGGTCACGCCTCGGAGTTCGCCGAGTCCCTCGCGCATCCGCTCGGCTCGATCGTCGATGGTGGCTGCGGCGTCATCGATTCCGATGCCGAGAAGGTAGTCGGCCGCCGCGCCGAGCCCGAGTCGCGCCGCGACGTCGCACTCCCACAGCTCGAATCGTCGTGCGTCCGGCGCTGGCCGGTACTCGTCCGGTCCGATCCACTCGGCGCCGTGCAGATCCAGTGCCATGGGATCCAGTGATCCCGCGAGTTCGCCACGCACGTAGAGGAATCCGGTTCCGCGGGGTCCGCGCAGCCACTTGCGGCCGGTCGCGGACAGCGCGTCCACGCCGAGTTCGCCGACGTCGATGGGAACCTGCCCTACCGACTGGCACGCGTCCAGCAGCACCAGCGCGCCGTGCCGGTGCGCCGGCTCGACCACCTCCCGGACCGGATTGATCAACCCACCGTTGGTCGGGACGTGAACCAGCGACACCAGGCGGACGCGGTCGTCGAGCATCCGTTCGAAGGCCTCGACGTCGATGCGGCCGCTGGGGTCGCTCGGCACGACCTCGACCGTCGCGCCCGTTGCGCGGGCGCGGTGCAGCGCGGTGATCGCGTTGCTGGCGTACTCCACCTGGGAGATCAGGATCCGATCGCCGGGCGCGAACCGGATCGCGGACACGAATTCGCTCCACGCCCGCGTGGCGCTGTCCACGAGGGCGATGTCCTGCGGCTGCGCGCCGATCAGTTCGGCGAGCGACACGCGCACCGCGGCGAGGTCGTCGGCCCGCTCCGCGGCGGCGACGTAGCCACCGACCTCGGCTTCGCGGCGCAGGTGCCCGATCACCGTCGCGAGCACCGGCTGCGGCGGCAGCGACGACCCCGCGCTGTCGAGAAATACTCGTTCCAGACATCCCGGAGTGTCGCGTCTGAGCCGTTCGAGGTCGAGCATCGGCAAATCCTCCCGATCGGTAGCCACGACGGGGAGCGGGCTCTACCCTCGAGGAGGACGCTCGACCGCTCCCGAGGGGAGGATGGCATGGTTGTCGCAGTCGAGTCCACCTGTCTCAGCTCACGACCCGCGGCAGAGTCCTACGTCGGCGGCGTGTGCTTCAAGCTGGGGCCGCCCAGGCTGATCGGTGCCGAACTCGAATGGCTCACCGACCACCGAAGTCCCTCGTCGACCCGCCCCGACCTCGCCTCCATCGCCGCAGCTCTCGGGCCTCATGCCCCGCGGTCCCTCGTCCCCGATTCGCCCGCGTGCCCGCTGCCGTCCGGCAGCCTCGTCACCATCGAACCCGGCGGTCAGATCGAACTCTCCAGCGCGCCCCGCGACAGTGCCGTCGCGCTCTGCGACGCCCTCGCCTCCGACGAACGAACCCTGCGCGCGCTGCTCTCGACGCGCTCCATCACCACCCACGCGCATGCGGCCGACGCCCGGCGGAGCGCGCAGCGGCTGCTCCAACTGCCGCGCTACCGGGCGATGGAGGAGCGGTTCGAGGACATCGGCCCCTTCGGCAAGCTCATGATGTGCAACACCGCGGCCGTCCAGGTGAGCGTCGATGCCGGAGCGGACGCAGCGGACGTCGCCGGCCGGTGGAATCTGCTCCACACCGTCGGGCCCGCCCTGGTTGCGGCGTTCGCGTGCTCGCCGCGGCTGTGCGGCATTCCCCCGGGGGACTGGGCGTCGCAACGGATGCGGACGTGGCTCGAGCTCGACCGGTCCCGCACCATCGGGCCGTCGGAGTCCGGGGAGTTCTCGATGGACCCGATCGGCGACTATGCGCGGTGGGTGCTCGACGTCCCGCTGTTGTGCGTGATGCGTGACGGACCGTGCTGGACGGCTCCGCCCGGCGCGACGTTCGGGGACTGGATCGACGGCGCGCTCGACGACGAACTCGGCCGGCGGCCGACGCACGCCGACCTCGACTACCACCTGACGACGGTGTTCCCCCCGGTTCGGGCGGTCGGTCACCTCGAAGTGCGGTACTTCGATGCCCAGCCGGGCGACCGGTGGCGCGTGCCGGTGGCCGCGCTCGAGGCACTGCTGATCGCGCCGGACGCCGTCGACGTCGCCTTGCCGACCCGCGGCCGGTGGTGGGACGCGGCGCGGGACGGGCTCGCGGACGGCGACCTGCGGAGCGGTGCGGTGGCGCTGCTCGAGCTGGCGGCCGACCACGCGCCGGACCGGGTCCTCGCGTCGGAGCTGGCAGCGGCGGCCGGGCGGTGTCGCCGCGGCGCGCGTCCGGGCGAGGAGCCGATGTGACCGGCCTGCGCGAGCAGCTCGAGTCGGCATTGTCGCGCGCCCGGCAGCGAACCGCCGTCCTCACCGACTGTGTCGACGACCGGGACCTGGTGGCGCAGCATTCGCCGTTGATGAGCCCCCTGGTGTGGGACCTCGCGCACATCGGGAATCAGGAGGAGCTGTGGCTGGTCCGCGACGTCGGTGGTCGGGACGCCGTGCGCAGCGACATCGACGAGCTGTACGACGCGTTCAAGCACGCCCGCTCCACCCGTCCGACGCTCCCACTGCTCGGGCCCGGCGAGGCCCGGCGCTACGTCGGCGACGTCCGCGAGAAGGTCTGGGACGTGCTGGACGCGAGCAGGTTTCGTGGAAGTCGGCTCGAGGAGAACGGGTTCGCGTTCGCGATGATCGCGCAGCACGAACAGCAGCACGACGAGACGATGCTCGCGACGCACCAGCTGCGCACCGGCGCGGCGGTGCTGACCGCCCCGCCGGTCGCCGTCGCCGTCGCTCCGGTACTCGAACCCGAAGTCGTCGTCCCGGCGGGCGAATTCACGATGGGAACGTCCGAGGACCCGTGGGCGCTCGACAACGAGCGGCCCGCGCACCGGGTGTTCGTCGCCGAGTTCGCGATCGACACCGTCCCGGTGAGCAACGGCGACTACGCCGCGTTCATCGGGGACGGCGGCTACCGGCGCAGGGAGCTGTGGAGTACGCGCGGATGGCGGCATCGCGTCGAGTCCGGGCTCGAGGCTCCGCAGTTCTGGATCGGCGACGGCAGCGGGCACTGGTGGCGGAACCGGTTCGGGGTGCTCGAGCCGGTGCCGCCGGACGAACCGGTGATGCACGTGTGCTGGTTCGAGGCGCAGGCGTACGCGCGGTGGGCCGGCAAGCGTCTGCCCACCGAGGCGGAGTGGGAGAAGGCGGCGCGCTGGCATCCGGCCAGCGGACGCTCGCGCCGGTTCCCGTGGGGCGACGACGATCCCGACCGCAGGCGTGCGAACCTCGGGCAGCGGTATCTCGGCGCCACCCCGGTCGGGTCCTATCCCGAGGGCGCGTCGCCGGCGGGCGTGCATCAGCTGATCGGTGACGTGTGGGAGTGGACGTCCTCACCGTTCACCGGCTACCCGGGGTTCGAGGCGTTCCCGTACCGGGAATACTCCGAGGTGTTCTTCGGGGGCGACTACCGCGTCCTGCGCGGCGGGTCGTTCGGGACCGATCCGGTGGTGTGCCGGGGCACGTTCCGGAACTGGGATCATCCGATCCGGCGCCAGATCTTCGCCGGCTTCCGCTGCGCGAGGGACGTCTGATGTGTCGGCACCTGGGCTATGTCGGTCCGACGCGTTCGGTGCGCGAGGTGATCACGGCGGGGGAGTTCTCGCTGTTGCGGCAGGCGTGGGATCCGCGGGACATGCGCGGCGGCGGCACCATGAACGCCGACGGGTTCGGCGCCGCGTGGTGGGGGCCGACGCTGTCGCGGTACCGCAGCGCGATGCCGATCTGGTCGGATCCCGCCCTGCCCGAGATGCTGTCACGGGTCCGCTCGCACGCGGTGTTCGCGGCGATCCGGTCGGCCACCGTCGGGATGCCGGTCGAACGCAGCGCGTGCGCGCCGTTCGTCTCGGGGCACTGGGCGTTCAGCCACAACGGGCGGATCGTGGGCTGGCCCGAATCGATGGTGGAGCCGGCGCGGCGACTGCCGACCGTCGACCTGCTGGGCCTGGAGGCGCCCACCGATTCGGCCCTGCTGTGGCTGCTCGTGCGGGATGCACTGCGGGAGAACAGCCCGGAGGTCGCGCTGATGCAGGTCACGACGCTGGTCGCCGAGGCCGCACCGGGGTCGAGGCTCAACATGCTGCTCGGGGATGGACGCCAACTGTGGGCCACCACGTGGGACCACTCGCTGTCGGCCCTCGTCGACGACGACCGCGCGGTCCTCAGTTCCGAGCCGTACGACCGGAACCACGAATGGAAGGAGATCCCCGACGGGCACATTGTCACCGCGCGACCCGGTCACCTGATCGATACCCCGCTCTGAGCGTCATCCGAGATACGAACATTTCAGATGGGAGAGGAATGAGTGCACCGACCCTCGAGGTCCACATCGCACCCGAGCAGCTGACCGCGGCGCTGCGGGCGGACGCCGCGCGGGGACTGACGTCGTCGCCCAAGTGGCTGCCGCCCAAGTGGTTCTACGACGCGCGTGGCAGCGAACTGTTCGAGCGGATCACGCGGCTGCCGGAGTACTACCCGACGAGAACCGAACGAGCGCTGCTCGAGGCCCACGCGCGCGAGATCTCCGACATCGCGGTGCCGGAGATCCTCGTCGAGCTCGGCTCGGGGTCGTCGGAGAAGACGCGGCTGCTGCTCGAGGAGCTGGGCGCGCGGGGGTCCTTGGAACGGTACGTCCCGCAGGACGTCTCGGAGAGCGCGCTGCGCGACGCCACCCGACGCATCGCCAAGGAATTCCCCGAGATCGGCGTGCACGGGGTGGTCGGGGACTTCACCGAGTCGCTGCACCACCTGCCCGGCGGAGGCCGGCGGATGATCGCGTTCCTGGGCGGGACGCTCGGAAACCTGGTTCCCGACGAGCGCCGGGCGTTCCTCGCCGGTATCGCGGACGTCCTCGAACCGGGGGAGCACCTGCTGCTCGGGGTCGCGTTGGTGACCGATCCGGCGGTGCTGGTGCCGGCGTACGACGACGCGGACGGCGTCACCGCGCAGTTCGACCTCAACGTGCTCTCCGTGCTGAACAAACAGTTGGGGGCGGACTTCGACCTGGACCGGTTCCGGCACGTGGCTGTGTGGGATTCGGGTAACGAGTGGATCGAGATGCGACTCGAGGCGACGTCCGAGATGACCGTGCGCATCCCGGATCTCGGCCTCACCGTGCCGTTCGACTCGGGAGAACAGATGCGGACCGAGATCTCCGCCAAGTTCCGAGAGGACGGTATCCGGCGAGAACTCGCGGCCGCCGGATTCGACGACGTCCAGACCTGGACCGACGCCGACGACCGGTTCGCACTGGTCTGTGCCCGTCGCGGCTGACTAGGCGTCCCCGTCCCCGTCCGCGTACGGGTCGGGCAGCGTCAACTGCAGGTAGGTCATGTCCAGCCAGCGGCCGAACTTCCGTCCCACCTGCGGCATCTGGGCAACCACCCGGAACCCGAAGCGCTCGTGCAGCGCGATCGACGTGGCGTTGGTCGCCTCGACGCTGGCGACGATCACGTGGACGCCGCCGGCCCGGGCCCGTGCGATCAGTTCGGTCATCAGGGTCGTCGCGATACCGCGGCGGTGGAAGTCCACGTGCACGTACACCGAGTTCTCCACGGTGTGGCGGTAGCCGGTCTTGGGCCGCCACACCCCGTACGACGCGTATCCGGCGATCCGGCCGTCGATGTCGGCGACCAGGATAGGGAAGCCCCGTCGGCGGCGGTCGTCGAACCACGACCGCCGCTCATCGAGGTCGGCGAGGGTCTCGTCCCAGATCGCCGTCGAGTTGGCGATCGCCTCGTTGTGGATCTCGAGGATGCCGGGCAGATCGTCTGGGGTGGCGTCACGGACGAGCATGTCGAGCGTCGTGTCTCTACGCGCCCGCGCTGCGGCGAGCCTTCTCCAGCGCCGCGAGGGTGCGGAGGATGGTCGCCTTCTGACCGTTGAGGTCGTTGAGGCGGGCACGCGCGGCCAGACCCTGTCCGGCCTCGGCCAGCTGGATCTGGGTGTCGACCTTGGTGAGCTGGTCCAGCAGACCGGTCACGCGCTCCTCGAGCGCGGCGACGTCGAGCTTCTTCGCCGGAGCGACCGCCGCGGTCGGCGTGGGAGCCGGTGCGGACGGAGCCGTGCGCGGACGCGCGGGGGCCTTACGCGCCGGCGCGTCCACGGCGTCGAAGGCACTGACGATACGAGCGGCCTTGGGGCGCATCGACTTGCGGACCAGGGCCGGGTCCGGCGGCTCGGCCAGGCGGATCCCGTTCAGGGCCGCGCGGGCGTCACGGGCGGCCACTCGCCACTCGCGCTCTTCCTCGTCGTCCGACTGCAGGGTGCCGCCGATCGGGCGCAGGCCGTACATGCCCATGAACTTGCGGGCCTCGTCGATGACGGTCTCATGCTCGCGGCACGTTCCGCAGCGAGGCTCGTTGCGGAACTCCTCGATCGATTGATCGCTTCCGCACCAGACACACGACCCCGGGGTCCATCGGCGAACCGGTTGGCTGTTCGAGATTTCAGGGCCTGCGGCCGGGCTTTCGAGGGTCTGCGCGTCGATCACGAGCAGCCACAATAAGGCACCGCTCCGCGTCCGGCTACACCGAGGTCCACTTTTCCCGCCGCGCGTGACCAAACTCATGTTCGGTACCGGCTGGTAGCGGCAAAGTCTTGTGCCACACGCCTTCTCCGCTCCGGGCCGAGGTCACGCCTTCGCGCCGAACGCGCTCGTGAGCCAGTCGACGAGGGGACTCATCGCCCGCCAGGCGAGCCGCACGTGATCGGCCGCCTCGCTCGTGCCGAGCCAGTCGGGACACCCCAGATTCGACGCGGCCGTCAACGATCGGTGCCGGAGCAGTTCGATGCGTGGATGGTCGGCCGCGACGCCGCGCGGGCGGGTCGCGAGGCGGTCGCCGCCGATGTCGTAGCCGTCCGATTCGAGTGTGCGCACCACCCGCTGCAGTGCGCGGCCGCGGCGCTCGTCGTCGACGGCCTCGCGGTAACGCGCGAGTTGCTCGGGGGTGTGCGAGTAGTACCCACCGGCCACGAACAGTCCGGACGCGTCCACCTGGACGTAGAAACCGACACCCGGGCACGCCTCGACGAACCCGCCCTGATGGGTCTTGTACGGCGACTTGTCCTTCGCGAACCGGACGTCGCGGTAGGGGCGGAAAACCTTGCCGGGACCGAACTCCGGTTCGAGTTCGGCGAGCAACTCGACCATCGGCACACGGACGTCGGTGTCGTAGATCGACTTGTGGGAGGTCCAGAAGGCCTTGCTGTTGTCGGCCTCGAGGTCCTCGTAGAAATCCAGTGCGGTGGTGGGGAAGCCGGAGAACACACCGGAAACACTACGCCCGTGCCCGGCACGCCAGGGGCGAACCGGGCACGGGCGTGGGGACGGATCTAGGCGATGCCGTTGAAGAGGGACGTCACCGAACCGTTCTCGAAGACCTCCTGGATGGTCCGCGCCAGCAGCGGTGCGATGGACAGCACCGTCAGCGTCGGGAACCGCTTCTCCTCCGGGATCGGCAGCGTGTTGGTCGCGATGACCTCCTTGGCGCCGCAGTTCGCGAGGCGCTCGGCGGCCGGGTCCGAGAACACACCATGCGTGGTCGCGATGATCACGTCGCCCGCGCCGGCGTTCTTGAGGACCTCCACCGCGCCGGCGATCGTGCCGCCGGTGTCGATCATGTCGTCGATCAGCACGCAGGTGCGTCCGCTCACGTCACCGACGACGCGGTTCGACTTCACCTGGTTGGGGACCAGCGGGTCGCGGGTCTTGTGGACGAACGCCAGCGGCGCGCCGTCGAGGGCGTCGGCCCACTTCTCGGCGACCTTCACGCGGCCCGCGTCGGGAGAGACGACACAGATGTTGTCGGTGCCGTAGTTCTCGCGGACGTACTGCGCCAGCTGACCCTGCGCGTGCATGTGGTCGACCGGGCCGTCGAAGAAGCCCTGGATCTGGTCGGTGTGCAGGTCGACCGTGATGATCCGGTCGGCGCCCGCGGTCTTGAGCAGGTCGGCGATCAGGCGGGCCGAGATGGGCTCGCGGCCGCGGTGCTTCTTGTCCTGGCGGGCGTACGGGTAGAACGGCAGCACGGCGGTGATGCGCTTGGCGGATCCACGCTTGAGCGCGTCGATCATGATCAACTGCTCCATGATCCACTGGTTCAGCGGCGCCGGGTGGCTCTGCAGCACGAACGCGTCGCTGCCGCGCACCGACTCCTCGAACCGGACGAAGATCTCGCCGTTGGCGAAGTCACGCGCGGTCTGCGGAGTGACCTTGATGTCCAGTTCCTTGGCCACCTGCTCGGCCAATTCGGGGTGTGCGCGGCCCGAGAAGAGCATCAAGTTCTTCTGCACGTCGCTGGATATCGCGCTCACTGATCTTCGCCATCCTTTGGTTCTTGCCGATCGGTCTCTTGCTGGAGTGCTCGTTCCGCCGCCTCAGCAGCGGGAGTGCCGGGCCTGTTGCGCTGGACCCAACCCTCGATATTGCGTTGCTTGCCGCCCGAGACGGCGAGCGCCCCCGGCGGAACATTGTTACGCAGGACGGTGCCCGCGCCTGTGTAGGCGCCGTCCCCGACGCGGACCGGGGCGACGAACATCGTGTCGGATCCGGTCCGTACATGCGAACCGACGACGGTGCGACTCTTGTTCACGCCGTCGTAGTTGACGAAAACGCTGGATGCTCCGATGTTGCTGTGCTCGCCGACGGTCGCGTCGCCTACGTACGTGAGGTGCGGCACCTTCGAGTGCGCGCCGATGTCGGCGTTCTTGGTCTCGACGAAGGCGCCGAGCTTGCCGGACGCGCCCAGGACGGTGCCGGGCCGCAGGTACGTGAAGGGGCCGACGGTCGCGTCGGGGCCGATCACCGCGTCGTCACCGTGGGTGCGGATCACCGAGGCGCCCTCGCCGACCGTGACGTCGGTGAGCGTGGTGTCGGGGCCGATCACGGCGTCCTCTCCGACGCTCGTGGAGCCGCGGAGCTGCACGCCCGGACGCAGGATCACGTCACGGCCCATCGTGACGGCGACGTCGACCCAGGTGCTCGACGGGTCCTCGACGGTGACGCCGGCGCGCATGTGACGCTCGAGGATCCGTCGGTTCAGTTCCCTTGCGAGAGTGGCGAGCTGGACGCGGTCGTTGGCGCCGGCGACCAGCTGGCTGTCCGCGATGTGCTGGCCCCGAACGGTTTTCCCGGCCCGCCGGGCGATGGCGATGACGTCGGTCAGGTACAGCTCGCCCTGCGCGTTGTCCGCGCTCAGCGACGCCAGCGCGCCGCGGAGCGTGGCGGCGTCGAAGGCGTAGACGCCCGAGTTGACCTCGGTGATCGCGCGCTGCGCCTCGGTGGCGTCGGCCTGCTCGACGATCGCGGCGACCTCGCCGTCCGTGGTCCGCAGGATCCGTCCATACCCGGTGGGGTCCGGAGCCGTCGAGGTCAGGACCGTCACGGCGGCGGCGGGCTCGGCGGTGTGCGTGTCGACGAGGGTGCGGAGCGTGTCGGCGTCGAGCAGCGGGACGTCGGCCGCGGTCACCAGCACGGTGCCGTCGAAGTCGTCGGGCAGGGCGGTCAGTCCGCAGCCGACGGCATGTCCGGTGCCGTTCTGTTCGTCCTGGACGGCCGTCGCGACCGACCGCCTCAAGTCCTTGGCGACCTCGTCGACGGCGGCGGCGACCGCCTCGCGGTCGTGTCCGATGACGGTCACCAGTTCGGTGGGGTCGACGGCCGCGGCGGCGTGGAGCGAGTGGGCGAGCATCGAGCGCCCGGCCAGGGTGTGCAGCACCTTGGGGGTCTTCGACCGCATTCGAGTCCCGGCGCCGGCGGCGAGGACGATGACGGCGGTCTGCGGTGGCATGAAGCTCCCTCGAAGTCGATCTACGCTGAGCCGCTCGAGCGGCCGGACTCGTCGCACACGTTCCGGAAAAGAATATCGCGAGCGGTCCGCGCGACGGCAACGTGCCCGAGAGTAGCCGGGAGCGAGCACGCTCGTCGGTGGAACCGCGCGCCTCGGATCGTCCAGCCGCAGAAGCGAGTTAGCGGGGAGTTAACGAGATTCGACCGACCGGTCGGCATACCGTGGCCGGAATCACAGTCCGCCCGGTCGATGAGCTCCGCCGCCAGGACTCGAACCTGAACTATCTGAACCAAAATCAGAGGTGCTGCCATTACACTACGGCGGATTGCCGCGCCGGCGAGCTGGCGCTCGCAGCGCGGGAACGATCCTCGCATGCCGACGCGCCGCGCGTCGAACTGCTCGAAAAATTCGCCCGCGGCGTGTCGGAAAGGACGGTCACCTCGAGTGTCGCGACCAGCACGGGAGTCGTCGAACCCCGAACGTACGCCTCGAACCCGGATGACGGGGACGCAGCGCCGTGAGCAGTTGATCGAGATCGGTCGGACGCTCTTCGCGGAACGCGGCTACGAGGCCGCCTCGATAGAGGAGATCGCCGCGCGCGCCCAGGTCTCCAAGCCTGTGGTCTATGAACACTTCGGCGGCAAGGAAGGGCTCTATGCGGTCGTCGTCGACCGGGAGATGTCGAAGCTGCTCGAGATGGTCACGTCGTCGCTGACGCAGAACCGCTCGCGCATCCGGGTCGAGCGCGTTGCGTTGGCGCTGCTGACCTACGTCGAGGAGCGCACCGACGGATTCCGGATCCTGGTGCGCGACTCGCCCGTCGCCGCGCCCGAGGGAACGTACTCGAGCCTGCTCAACGAGGCTGTCCGGCAGGTGGGCCACATCCTGGCCGGTGACTTCGCACGTCGAGGCTTCGACCCCGAACTCGCGCCGCTCTACGCGCAGGCGCTCGTCGGCATGGTCGCCACGACCGCGACGTGGTGGCTCGACGAGCGGACGCCGTCCAAGGAGGTCGTCGCCGCCCACCTGGTGAACCTCTGCTGGAACGGTCTGACGAACCTCGAGGCGGATCCGCAGCTGGGGGAGTGATCCGGCCGGTCGGGCCCTTCGCGGGCGCCGGGTCCCGTGTCGGGCCACGCGCCTAGAATCGAACAGTCTGCATTTCACGACATCAGGAGCGCCGTCGTTGTCTTCCGTGTCCTCTTCAGCTCCGTCCGTGGCGCCAGTCGGCGGGATCACACCGCTCGCCGGCCTCGCGCGGACAGTCCTCACGGACGCCGCGATCGGGCAGGTCGTCGACAGCGTGGGTCGCGCGTCGATCGATATCGTCGCGCCCGGCCCGGTGCGTCCGTTCGTCGCGACGGCCGTGTCCGAGAAGGCGCAGCTGCTGCTGGTCACCGCCACCGGGCGCGAGGCCGACGACCTCACCGTCGAGCTGCGCGAGATCATCGGTGACGCCGTCACGCAGTTCCCGTCGTGGGAGACCCTGCCGCACGAGCGGCTCTCGCCGAGCGCGGACACCGTCGGACGCCGGATGCAGATCCTGCGCCGGTTGGCCCGGCCCGACGACGCCGATTACGGCCCGCCGCTGCGGGTGATCGTGACGACCGTGCGCTCGCTGGTGCAGCCGATGGCCCCGGGCCTGGGCGAGATCGAGCCGGTCATCCTGCGGGTCGGTGCCGAACACGACTTCGACGCCTTGATCTCCCGTCTCGTCGAGCTCGCGTACACGCGCGTCGACATGGTCGGCAAGCGCGGCGAATTCGCGGTCCGCGGCGGCATCCTCGACATTTTCCCGCCCACCGCCGACCATCCCGTGCGTGTCGAATTCTGGGGCGACGAGGTCACCGAGCTGCGCGCCTTCTCGGTCGCCGACCAGCGTTCGCTGCCCGAGCTCGAGCTCGCCACGGTCATCGCGCCCCCGTGCCGGGAGTTGCTGCTCACGGAGACGGTGCGCGACCGTGCCGCGCAGCTCGCGGCCGACAACCCGGCCGACGCGGCACTGGTCGAGATGCTCGACAAGCTCTCGGCCGGCATCCCGGTCGAGGGCATGGAGGCCCTGCTGCCGCTGCTGCAGCCGGGCGAGCTGCAGCTCCTCACGGACGTGCTGCCGCGCGAGACCCACGTCCTGCTGTGCGATCCGGAGAAGATCCGCACGCGCGCAACGGATCTGGTGCGCACCGGGCAGGAGTTCCTGGAGGCGTCGTGGACGGCGGCCTCGATCGGTGGCGCGGCCCCGATCGACACGTCCGTCCTCGGCGGCGGCATCGACCTGGGCGCGTCGGCGTACCGGTCGCTGCGGCAGGTACGGGAGACCGCCGAGGCGCAGGGGCGCCCATGGTGGACCATCAGCCCGCTCGCGTCCGGCCGCGACGACGAGATGGTGCTTCCCGTGCAGTCGGCGCCCGAGGTGCGGGGCTCGGACGAGCTGTTGTCGATGCTCTTCGTGAACCTGCGCGCACACGTGACGACCGGCGGTCGTGCGGTGGTCGTCGTGGCGGGCTCGGGCACGGCGCACCGGGTCCTCGAGCGGCTGCGCGACGCCGACGTCCCCGCCGGCGAACTCGCGCCCGGCGCCGAGCCGGGCCGCGGTCTGGTGGGCGTGCTGTGCGGGTCGCTGCACGAGGGCCTGGTGCTGCCCGGCGACGAGGCCGCCGGGATCCCGGGTCTGGTGATCGTCACCGAGGCCGACCTGACGGGTAACCGGGTCGCGGCCGCCGGCGACGGCAAGAAGATGCCGGCCAAGCGCCGCAACCAGGTCGATCCGCTCGCGCTCACCGCCGGCGACATGGTGGTGCACGACCAGCACGGCATCGGCCGGTTCGTCGAGATGGTCGAGCGCACGGTCGGCGGGGCACGTCGCGAATACCTCGTCATCGAGTACGCGGCCAGCAAGCGCGGGCATCCGGGGGACCGGCTCTTCGTGCCGATGGAGTCGCTCGACCAGCTCTCGCGTTACGTGGGCGGCGAGATGCCGGCCCTGTCCAAGCTGGGTGGCTCCGACTGGCAGAACACGAAACGCAAGGCCCGCAAGGCTGTTCGTGAGATCGCGGGCGAGCTGGTGCAGCTGTACGCCGCGCGGCAGGCGGCGCCCGGTCACGCGTTCGGCCCCGACACCCCGTGGCAGAAGGAGATGGAGGACGCGTTCGCGTTCACCGAGACCCACGACCAGTTGACCGTCATCGACGAGGTGAAGGCCGACATGGAGAAGCCGGTCCCGATGGACCGCGTCGTGATCGGCGACGTCGGCTACGGCAAGACCGAGGTCGCGGTGCGCGCGGCGTTCAAGGCCGTCCAGGACGGCAAGCAGGTCGCGGTGCTGGTCCCGACGACCCTGCTGGCGCAGCAGCACCTGCAGACGTTCTCCGAGCGGATGGCGTCGTTCCCGGTGAAGGTGCGCGGCCTGTCCCGCTTCACCGACGCCGCCGAGTCCAAGGAGATCATCGCGCAGCTGGCGGAGGGGGAGATCGACGTCGTCGTCGGCACCCACCGCCTGCTGCAGACCGGCGTCCGCTGGAAGGACCTCGGTCTCGTGGTCGTCGACGAGGAACAGCGGTTCGGCGTCGAACACAAGGAGCACATCAAGGCGCTGCGCACGCACGTCGACGTGTTGACGATGTCGGCGACACCGATCCCGCGCACGCTCGAGATGAGCATGGCCGGCATCCGGGAGATGTCGACCATCCTGACCCCGCCCGAGGAGCGGCACCCGATCCTCACGTACGTGGGCGCGTACGCGGACAAGCAGGTGGCCGCGGCCATCCGCCGCGAGCTCCTGCGCGACGGCCAGGTGTTCTACGTCCACAACCGGGTCAGCTCGATCGACAAGGCCGCCAAGCGGATTCGCGACCTCGTCCCCGAGGCTCGCGTCGTCGTCGCGCACGGCCAGATGAACGAGGAGACGCTCGAGAAGACCGTGCAGGGCTTCTGGCAACGCGAGTTCGACGTCCTCGTCTGCACGACGATCATCGAAACCGGCCTCGACATCTCGAACGCCAACACGCTCATCGTGGAGCGGGCCGACTCGCTCGGCCTGTCGCAGCTGCACCAGCTGCGCGGTCGCGTCGGCCGCAGCCGCGAGCGCGGCTACGCGTACTTCCTGTACCCGTCCGAGAAGCCGCTCACCGAGACGGCGTACGACCGACTGGCGACCATCTCGCAGAACTCCGACCTCGGCGCCGGCATGGCCGTCGCGATGAAGGACCTCGAGATCCGCGGCGCCGGCAACGTCCTCGGTGCCGAGCAGTCCGGTCACGTCGCGGGTGTCGGCTTCGACCTGTACGTGCGACTGGTCGGCGAGGCCGTCGAGGCGTACCGCGCGATCGCCGACGGCCGGCCCGTCACGACCGAGCCGGAGACGAAGGAGGTGCGCATCGACCTGCCGGTCGACGCACACATCCCGCCCGACTACGTCACCAGCGACCGCCTCCGACTCGAGGGCTACCGCAAGCTCGCGGCGGCGGCCGATACCGGCGCCATCGCCGGGGTCGTCGAGGAACTCGTCGACCGCTACGGCCCGCTGCCCGAGGAAGTGGGCCGGTTGGTGTCGGTCGCCAAGCTGCGGCTGCTGTGCCGCGAGTACGGGATCGAGGAGGTCGCCGTCACCGGCACCCAGCTCAAGGTGTCGCCGATGAGTCTCCCGGACTCGAAGCAGATGCGGCTCAAACGCATCTATCCGAGCGCGCAGTACCGTGCCACCACCGGGATGGTGCAGATGCCGTTGCCGCGGACCGGATCCGGCGGTGTGGGCGCCGAACGGGTCCGCGACGTCGAACTGCTGCAGTACATCGCGGACTTCCTGCTCGCGATGGACGGCAAGGCGGCGGGCTCGGTGGACGTGAGCACGCCCACCGGCGTGCAGGCGGGGGTCTGACCCGGATGGGTATCGGCGAGGAGCGCCGCGAGGAGTGGCGCGCCGGTGACGCGTTGATCGAGGCCGTCGAGGTGATGGACAAGCTGTGGGGTTACGGCGGCTGGGAGGTGACGCAGACCCACGACTCGCTGCGTCCCTACCTGCTCGAGGAGACCTACGAGTTGCTCGACGCGATGCAGGCCGGTGACCCCGACGGTATCCGTGAAGAACTCGGAGACCTGTTGCTGCAGGTGCTGTTCCACTCGCGGATTGCCGAGGCGGCGGGGGAGTTCACGGTCGACGACGTGGCCGCGACGCTGGTGGCCAAGCTTGCGCACCGCAGCCCGCACTTGGCCGAAGACGTCGTCGGCCCGGTCGACATCGCCGAGCAGGAGCGGGCATGGGAGGCACGCAAGGCAGCCGAGAAGGCACGCGAATCCTGTATCGACGGCATCGCGCTGCAGCAGCCCGCCCTGGCACTCGCCGAGAAGGTGATCGCGCGGGCCCGCAAGGCCGGACTGCCCGACGAGTTGGTCCCCGACGAGCTGCGGGTGGTCCGGTTGGGTGGACCGAACAGTGCCGAGGACGAACTGCGCAAGGCGACACTGCTTTTCGTCGCGCGGATCCGCGCCGCCGAGTCCGCCGCGCACGCGGACGGTGTCGCGTGGGGCGGACTCGACGCCGACAGCTGGCGAACCTACTGGGCGTAGGACGTGCGCGCGGTGCAGCCGGGACAGGAACTGTCGGCGAGCGTCAGTGCTTGCGGCAGTTCAGTATCGCCGCATGAGGCCTCTCCCAGTAGCCACGAAGGAGGTGCGCCTCGGCATCCGCTTCCGGTGAGCGCACCTGGGCGTGGTCGACCCACTGCGCCAATTGGAACCCGGCCGAGTGCATCGCATCGTCGATGCTCTCCTTGGTCCAGACGTAGGCGGTGACGGTGTCCTCCTTCGTGCGGTCGGACGGGTCGAAGAGGTCGAGTCGCACCTGCCCGCCGTCCACATCGGGTCCGATCGGAGTGAGGCGGAACCCGTACCGTTCGTAGTACGACGAATCTCGTTCGTAGTCAGGGTGGATGGGAAGGGTCACCAAGCGACCACCGGACCGAAGCGGTCGTGCCATCTGCGCGCACATCTCGTGAAGTTCTTGTCGTGTGGTGGCATAGGGCAGTACGTACACGGCCAGGACAAGGTCGAACTGGCCTTCGAGGTCGGGTGTCAGCTCGGATGTGAACGTGATTCCGCGAGGGCTGTTCTGCTCCCACGCGCGTGCGTACTCGAGCATGCCCTCCGAGACGTCGTAGCCGACCACCCGGCGGGCTCCCTGTTCCTTCAACCATCGCGAGTACATCCCGTTGCCGCAACCGAAGTCGAGTACATCGCGTCCGGTCAGATCCCCGATCGCTGCGAGTACGTTCGGAATCTCCAGATGCCTTCTGAAGGGCCAGTCGGCCATGTCTTCGTAGAGATCGGCAAGCTCGTCGAATTGGCTCTGCATACGCACCTCTTCTGGTGAGTGGGGTGTGGCCGAGGGCTCCTGATGTCGTCCAGCGTGACAACGGAGGCCCACACACCGTCACGGTAAGCCCGACTGGGGTTACCCGCAGGTATGTTTCGGCGGATGCGGTCACAGCGGTGATCGGATTCGACGCCGACGCGCGGCGGAGCTACTGGGGGCGGGCTCGAACAGCGTCGCTCCCCAGTAGCCGCCGTCAGGGCGTAGGAAGTGCGGGCGTCGCCTAGTGCGTCAGTCGAGACTCGGCGGAGATGCGTCCGTTCTCGTCGAGCTCCACGGTGACGTCGATCCCGACCTTGCGCAGGAACTCGTAGTCGTGGCTGACGATCAGCATCGCACCACCGTAGGCGTCGAGTGCTTCGGCGAGCTGCTCGACGCTGGTGATGTCGAGGTTGTTCGTCGGCTCGTCGAGGATCAGCAGCTGCGCGGGCGGGTCCGCCAGCAGCAGCTTCGCGAGCGATACCCGGAAGCGTTCTCCGCCGGACAGCGTCGCGACGGGCCGATCGGCGGAACTCCCGCGTATCAGCAGACGGGCGAGCTGATTCCGGATCGTGCCGGCCGTCGTGCCGGTCGCGACCTTCTGCACGTTCTCGAGTGCGCTCAGGGCCTCGTCGAGGTTGTCGAGGCGCTGGGGAAGGTACCCGACGCGTTCGGTGAGCAGCACGCCGCTCACCCGGTCCGGGTCGCCCGCGGTGCCGTGGACGAGATGCTGGAGGAGGGTCGACTTGCCGGCGCCGTTGGGGCCGACGAGCGCGACGCGTTCCGGGCCCTGGACGACGACGGTGCGCGCCCCGCAGTGGAACTCGGCGATCCGCCGACTCCGGGGCACGTCCGGGTCGGGGAGGACGAGGTGGATGTGTTCGTCCTCTCGCACCCGCAGGTCGGCCGCATCGACGGCGGCCTGCGCGGCCTCGACCTTGGCATCGAGCGTCGAGCGCATCGACCCGGCGGACGCCTGCGCCTTGCTGGCTCGATTCCCCGCCAGGATCTTGGGAATCCCGCCGTCCTTCTGGGTCTTCTTCGCCGTGCGTTCGCGGCGGGCCAGTTTGGTCTCGGCCTCGATCCGCTGACGCTTCTCGACCTTGAGCGCCTGCTGGGCCGAGCGGGCGGCCTGGACGGCCGCCGCCTGTTCCTGTTCGAGATGCTCCTTCCATGCGCTGTAGGGGCCGCCGAAGACGTCGAGCCGCCCGGCGTGCAACTCGGCGGTGTGATCCATGTGCTCGAGCAGTTCCAGGTCGTGGCTGACCACGATGAGGGTGCCCGGCCAGGTGTCGACGAACTCGGCGAGCTTCGCGCGGGTGGGGCGATCGAGGTTGTTCGTGGGCTCGTCGAGCAGGGTGATCGGGGTGCGGCGGATCCGCAGGCCGGTGATGGCGATGAGCATCGCCTCGCCACCGGAGACCTCGTCGACTCGACGATCGAGATCTGCGGCGGAGAAGCCGATCTCGTGCAGGGCCTCGTCGGCGCGCGCCTCGATGTCCCAGTCGTCGCCGACCGTGTCGAAGTGATGCGCCCCGACATCCCCGGACTCGATCGCCCGCAGTGCGCCGATGATTCCGTCGATGCCGAGGAGTTCGGCGACCGTCGAGTCCTTCCGCAGGGTCAGCGTCTGCGGCAGGTAACCGACCTCACCCATCAGGTCGATCCGACCCGACGTGGGCCGCAGCACCCCGGCGATCAGTCGCAGCAGCGTGGACTTGCCCGCTCCGTTCCGGCCGACGAGGCCGGTGCGGCCAGCGGTGAAGGTGCCGCTGACGTGGTCGAGTGCGACCGTACCGTCGGGCCATTCGAAAGTGATGTCTCGCAGGGTGACTGCGGAGGTACTCATGCGTTGTTGCCTCCCTTGCTGGGCAGGATCTGGCGACCGCGGTAGACACCGCAGTACGGGCATGCGTGATGGGCCGGAACGGTCTCTCCGCAAGCGGGATTCGGGCAGGTCGTGAGAACGGGAACGGTTGCTTTCCACTGTGCCCGGCGATGGCGGGCACGGGAACGGGAGGTGCGATGCTGCACGTGACGGCCTTTCGTGAAAGGTTGCTGATCAGCGGTGCTGAAGGACGAAACCGATCACGAGCGGGTGTGGGGCAGGGACGCGAGTGCATTGTTTGCCAAGCGTTGCATGGCAACTCGATTGGTGCCGCGGGCCGGGAGGGGTACGCGGATCCCGTGGTCGACATCGCTCTGCACACCGAACGTGATCGGTGCGGAGCGGACATGCCGGAGTGAGCCCGGTCCGTGGAAGGGCAGAACGGCACGGATGTGCTCGGACCGAAACCACTGACGACGGGGATGGGTCAGTCACCGGGGCGCGGATCGCGCCTTCTCGGTAAAAGGCCACCGGCAAGTCCGGTGGCTAGATTCTGTCGACCTCGATGTCCATGGACGGCACTCTATCAGCCGGCGTCGGGCGCGCTCGTTCGAGGCGACGTCACGCCTCGAACAGCGTCGACCCCCAGTAGCCGCCGTCGCCCACGCCCGGCGGCACCGCGAACACCGCGGAGCCGACGTGCTTGACGTACTCGCCCAGCGCATCGTTGCGGGCGAGGTTCTGCTGCATCGGCACGAACTGCTTCTGCGGGTCGCGGCAGTAGGCGATGAAGAAGAGGCCGGCGTCGAGGTGGCCGAATCCGTCCGTGCCGTCGGTGAAGTTGTAGCCGCGGCGCAGGATCTGGATGCCGCCCAACTCCTCGGCCGACGCCAGACGCACGTGCGCGTCCTTGTCGATCACCGGCTTGCCGCCGGCGCCCTTGGCGTCGAGCTGCAGGTCGTCGAACTCGTCCTTGCGGCCGAGCGGGGCACCGCTGCCCTTGCTGCGCCCGAACACCCGCTCCTGTTCGTGCAGGGTGGTGCGGTCCCACGGCTCGATGAGCATCCGGATCCGCCGGGCCACGAGATACGAGCCGCCGGCCATCCACGCCTGATCGTCCTGCGGGTCCACCCACACGAACTCCGACAGCGCGGCCGGGTCCTCAGCCTTGATGTTGCGGGTTCCGTCCTTGAACCCGAACAGGTTTCGCGGTGTCGTCTGGCTCGTCGAGGTCGACGACGTGCGGCCGAACCCGAGCTGCGACCAGCGCACCGCGACCACGCCGAAGCCGACGCGGGCGAGGTTGCGTACCGCGTGCACCGCCACCTGCGGGTCGTCGGCGCACGCCTGGATCGCGATGTCGCCGCCCGAGCGCGCGGGTTCGAGGGCGTCGCCGGTGAACTTCGGCAGATCGACCAGTGCCGCAGGCTTCTTGTCGGCGATGCCGAACCGGTCCTTGCCGTCGACGCCGAACAGCGACGGCCCGAAGCCGATGGTGAGCGTCAGCTTCGACGCGTGCAGGTCGAGCGCCTCACCGGTGTCGGTCGGCGGGTTGTACTCGCCGGCGTCGGTCGCGCCGCCCTCGGTGGCCTCCTCGCCGGCGGTCATCCGCGCGGCCATCTCAGTCCATTTCTTCAGCATCGCAATCAGCTCGTCACGCGAATCGGTGATGACGTCGAACGCGACGAAATGCATGCGATCCTGTGCGGGCGTGACGATTCCGGCCTGATGGGCGCCGGTGAACGGCACCACCTCCGAGGTCGACGCCGCGGCCGCAGGGGCGGTCAGACGCCCCACCGCGACTCCCGCCCCCGCGAGCACCGCGCCCGCCCCGACGGCGCCGAAGAGACGCCGCCGGGACAGGCCCGGGCGGGCCTCGGGCCGGGCGTTGCCGCCCTCCTGGTTGCCGGCGGGCTGATTACTGTCCTGCGATGACACCCTGCACCTGGCTCACTTCTGCGGACAACGCGTCGATCTTCTGGGTCAGTGCCTGACGCTGCGGTTCGGTCACCGTGTCGTACGAGACGAATCCGTCGCCCTGGCGGTACTGCGCGAGTTCTGCGTCGAGGTCGGCGAAGCGCTGGTCGATACGCTTCGCGAGTTCGGGGTTGCGCTCCTCGAGAATCGGGCGCACCGACGCGATCGCGGCCTGCGAGCCGTCGGCGTTGGCCTGGAAGTCGTACAGGTCGGTGTGCGAGAAGATGTCCTCCTCGCCGGTGATCTTGGTGCGCGCGATCTCGTCGAGCAGCGTCTGCGCGCCACCGGCCACCTGGATCGGGTCGACCTCGAAGTCCGGCGCGGCCACTCCGTCGATCAGTTCCTGGAGGTCGGCCTGCAGTTGATCGGCGATCGCGTTGGTGTCGGGCTGCAGCCCCTGCACCCACAGGTCCTTCTCGAGCCGGTGGAAACCGGTCCAGTGCCAGCCCGGCTCGACGTCGACCTCGCGCAGATCGATGCGCGGGTCGAGATCGTTCGGGAAGCTCTCGGCGATCGGCTCGATGCGCTCGTAGTAGGTGCGCGTCAGCGGGTACTGGGCCTTGGCGGCGGCCACGTCACCGGCCTTGACCGACGCGATGAACGCCGCGGCGGTCTCCTGCAGCGCGGTGATCTGGCTGTCGACGTAGCGCTTGTATCCGGCGGCGGCCTCGGCGAGGCGGCTGTCCTGGTCGGTGGCGGCCACCGAGTCGCCGGTGACGGTGAACTCGCTGCGGATGCCGTCGCCGACCATGCCCGGCTTGCACGCGGTGTGGTAGGTCCCGGCCTCGGCGAGGTTGACGATCAGCTGGCGGGTCAGACCGGGCCCGACGTTCTCGACCTCGCCCATCACCCGGTCGCCGTCGCCGAAGACGTAGAACTCGGTGACCTTGGAGCCGTTGTTGGTGATGGCGAACGTGGTGTTGCCGGTCTCGGCGGTGTTCCCGGAGATCTCGCACGTGGTGTCGGTGGCGGTCACCGTGATGGCCTCGGCGTCGGCGGTCGACTTGGACGTGCACGCCGCGAGAGCGAGCGGAGCGATCGCCAGCAGGGCGAGCGCGGAGGTGGTACGACGCACGGGCGGAACCTTTCGGGAAACGGTGCTCAGGAAACGGCGACGGAGGTGTCGGTGCTGTCCGGATCGGGTCGCCCCGCATCGGACGCGGTCTTCGCCGCGGCCTTGACGGGGCGCAGGAACAGCGGCATCACGATCGCGAGGTACCCGACCCACGCGGTCAGCTGCAGCACCGTGGGGTCGGGGCGGAAGTTGAAGATGCCCTGCAGGACGGTGCCGTACCAGCTGGAGGTGTCGAACACCGACGAGATGTCGAACGCGAGGGTGGAGCCGCCCGGCAGCCAGCCGGCGAGCTGTAGGGCGCGGACGCCGTACGCGAGGATGCCCGCCGCGACCACGACGAGGAACACGCCGGTGTAGCGGAAGAACCGGCCGAAGTCGATCCGGACCGCGCCGACGTAGAGCAGCACCGTGAGCACGGCCGCGACGACGATGCCGAGCAGCAGCCCGACCAGCGGCCACGCGCTGCCGGCGGTGTTCTCCGCGTAGCCGACCAGCAGCAGCGCGGTCTCGACGCCCTCGCGGCCGACGGCGAAGAACGCGAGCGTCACGACGGCGGCCGGCCCGACGGCCAGCGCCCGATCCAGGCCGGCCCGCAGCTGACCCGAGATGGACGACGCGGCGGTGCGCATCCACAGCACCATCGCGGTGACGATCGCGACGGCGACGAGGGACGCGAGCCCACTGATCAGTTCGGCGGCGGTGCCGGTGACCGTGGACGTGCCGAAGTGGATGACGCCGAAGATCACGGCCACCATCGCGATCGCCGCCCCGACGCCGACCCACACCCACTTCAGTGCGTCGCGGCGCCCGGACTTGACGAGGAACGCGACGAGGACCATCACGACGATGCCGGCCTCGAGCCCCTCGCGGACGCCGATCAGCCCGCTGCCGAACAGCTGGGTGGCAACGGAGGGCGCGTCGGCGCCGGCGGCGAGGACTGACACTGCATGTGCTCCTGGGGCGAGTCGGAACGGCCCGGCGTCGTCGTCCCGGAGGTGATCTCTGGGAAGGCAAGGCAAACCTGGAAGGGCCGAGGTGAACGTAGCATTCCCTAAGATCGACCGAAAACCGCCCCCTGCCTGGTCCTTTTTGTCCGAAATACGGCTTAGGTCCCGATATCGACAAGCGTCACGACCGCGCGGTCTGGATGATGGACGCCGTGACGAGACAAGCCGCGCCCCGAAGCGGGGCTCCCCGGGCGGGCACGGCCGGAATGCCGCCGGATCCGTTTCCCCGCCGACCGCGGCGGCGGTTTCGAACGTTCCTCATCGTGACGTCGTCGACCCTGGTGGCGGTCGCGGCCGTGACGGTCGCGTCGGGCTTGGACGAGTTCGACCAGCGCCAGCCCCGCATCGAGATTCCCGAGGGCATTCCCCCGGGACCCGGTGCCCCGCTCCCGCCGATCGACGTCGACGCGCCGGGCCGGACCGCGACGCAGCTGGCGGACTGGGCGGCGCCGCTGTCCGACAGCCTGGCGATCTCGTCCACCGCCCTCGAGGCCTACGGGCACGCGGCCGCGGTGATGGCCGAGTCCCGACCCGGGTGCGGCATCGGCTGGACGACGCTCGCGGGCATCGCCGCCGTCGAGAGCAAGCACGGCACCCACGGCGGTGCGCGCGTCTCGGACGACGGCCTGGTCAGTCCGCCGATCCGCGGCATCCCGCTGGACGGGTCGCCCGGCGTCGCGGAGATCCCGGACACCGACGCCGGTGCGATGGACGGCGACGCCACCCACGACCGGGCGATGGGGCCGCTCCAGTTCATCCCGGAGACGTGGAAGCGCTGGGGCGTCGACGCGAACGGGGACGGGGCCGCGGACCCGGACAACATCGACGACGCCGCGCTCACCGCCGCGCGCTACCTGTGCGCGCGCGGCGGCGACCTCACCACCGAGGAGGGGTGGCGCACCGCACTGATGGCCTACAACCTGTCCGGCGAGTACCTCCTGGACGTGCGGGATCGCGCTGCCGCGTACTCGGTAGGGGTCCGGCGGTGACAGGTGCGACGCGCGCGCCTCGGCGCGGGAGTCGGTTACTCCGGTTAGGCTCAGACCTGGCACTATGCTTCCGGCGGCTTCCGGCCGCCAGCAATCGGTGGCTCGCTGCCGCCGCCCGCCCGTAGACAACCCAGACGCTGTCTGTCCGGACCGGCATTGTCCGCCCCGGAAGCAGCCGAACGAAGCCGCCGAAGGAGAACCATTCGTGGCCATCATTGAGCAGGTAGGAGCTCGCGAGATCCTCGATTCCCGTGGCAACCCCACGGTGGAGGTCGAGGTGCTGCTCGAGGACGGTAGCTTCGCCCGCGCCGCCGTTCCTTCCGGTGCCTCCACCGGTGAGCACGAGGCCGTGGAGCTGCGCGACGGCGGCGACCGCTACCTGGGCAAGGGTGTCCAGAAGGCCGTCGAGGCCGTGCTCGGCGAGATCGCGCCGGCCATCATCGGTCTCGACGCCACCGAGCAGCGCACCGTCGACCAGGCTCTGCTGGACACGGACGGCACCCCCGACAAGTCCCGCCTCGGTGCGAACGCGCTGCTCGGCGCATCCCTCGCCGTCGCCCGCGCCGGCGCCGAGAGCTCGGGCCTGGAGCTGTTCCGCTACGTCGGTGGCCCCAACGCGCACGTGCTGCCCGTCCCGATGATGAACATCCTCAACGGTGGCGCCCACGCCGACACCGGTGTCGACGTCCAGGAGTTCATGGTCGCCCCGATCGGTGCGCCCACCTTCAAGGAGTCGCTGCGCTGGGGTGCCGAGGTGTACCACTCGCTCAAGGCCGTCCTGAAGCAGAAGGGCCTGTCCACCGGCCTCGGTGACGAGGGCGGATTCGCTCCCGACGTCGCCGGCACCCGTGAGGCGCTGGATCTGATCAGCGAGGCCATCGCGAAGACCGGCCTCGCGCTGGGCACCGACATTGCGCTGGCGCTCGACGTCGCGGCCACCGAGTTCTACACCGACGGCACCGGCTACAAGTTCGAGGGCAAGATCCGCACCGCCGAGGAGATGGGTGCGTTCTACGCCGAGCTGCTGGGCCAGTACCCGCTGGTCTCCATCGAGGACCCGCTGAGCGAGGACGACTGGGCCGGCTGGGTCGCGCTCACCGAGCAGATCGGCAACAAGATCCAGCTCGTCGGCGACGACCTGTTCGTCACCAACCCGGAGCGTCTCGAGGAGGGCATCGCCAAGGGTGCCGCGAACGCTCTGCTGGTGAAGGTCAACCAGATCGGCACGCTCACCGAGACGCTGGACGCCGTCGACCTGGCGCACCGCAGCGGCTACAAGACCATGATGAGCCACCGCTCGGGCGAGACCGAGGACACCACGATCGCCGATCTGGCCGTCGCGGTCGGCAGCGGTCAGATCAAGACCGGTGCGCCCGCTCGCAGCGAGCGTGTCGCGAAGTACAACCAGCTGCTGCGCATCGAGGAGAGCCTCGGCGACGCCGCCCGCTACGCCGGCGAGCTGGCCTTCCCGCGCTTCGTGTTCGAGGGTGCCGCCAGCTGATGAACCAGCGCGGTAGGTCGCGGTCGGGTCGCCCGGGTGGGCGTCCCGCGCGTCGCGGTGCCGGGTCGGACCAGGGGCCGCGTCGCCCCCGGCGGACTCGTTCCGGCGCACCTGCCGCACCTACCGACCGCCTCCACGCGGCCGCCCCGGGTGACACCGGCGCGGCCCGCGGGGGTGATACCGACGCAGCCGCCCCGTCCCGTGCCCGCTCGATGCGTGGTTCGGGACGGGGATCGGTTCCGGTGAAGGCCGAGCGCACGTTCTTCGGGCTCTCGACCGGGCGTGCCGTCATTCTCGGAGTGGTGATCTGCGCGTTGGCGCTCACCCTGGCGGTGCCGCTGCGCACCTACCTGACCCAGCGTTCCGAGGCCGATCGGCTGGCCTCCGAGCAGCTGCAGCTCGAACGGCAGCTCGAGGAACTGCAGCGCCAGAAGGAACAGATCGACGATCCCGCGTGGATCGCGTCGCAGGGCCGCGAACGGCTGGGCCTGGTACGGCCGGGGGAGACGCCGTACAAGGTCCAGTTGCCTGGCGACTACAAGCCGCCGCAGAAGGATGCACCGCCCCCACCGCCGTCCACCGGCGCCTGGCACAGTGATCTCTGGCAGCGGCTCACCGAACCGCTGCCCACCACCGAGCCTCGATCAGATACACCGCCGGCGGCCCCCGCGGTGCCGGCTCCCGCATCAGAAGAACCAGGAGTACCCACCGGGTGAGCGAATCGTCCGTCCCCCAGGAAGACCTCGACGCGGTGGAGGCCCAGCTGGGTCGCGTCCCGCGCGGAGTGCTCGCTATCGCCTACCGGTGCCCGGACGGGCAGCCCGGCGTCGTCAAGACCGCTCCCCGGCTGCCGGACGGCACCCCGTTCCCGACGCTCTACTACCTCACCGACCCCCGCCTGACCGCGGAGGCGAGCCGGCTCGAGTCGGCCGGTGTGATGCGTGAGATGACCGAACGGATCGACACCGATCCCGAACTCGCCGCGGCCTACCGGCGGGCCCACGAGTCCTACCTCGCCGAGCGCAATGAAATCGATTCCCTGGGAACGGATTTCACCGGAGGTGGGATGCCGGACCGGGTCAAGTGCCTGCACGTGCTCATCGCGCACTCGCTCGCGAAGGGGCCCGGCGTCAACCCGCTCGGTGACGAGGCCGTGTCGCTCGCCGCGCGAGGTGGCCTGCGAGGCACCGCGATTCCGGCCGACTGGCCCGAGTACCGGGGCCCTTTCGCCGAGGGCGACGAGTGACCCGGGTCGCAGCGATCGACTGCGGCACCAACTCGATCCGACTGCTCGTCGCGGACGCCGACGAGAACGGGCGGCTCACCGACGTGACCCGGCTGATGCGGATCGTGCGCCTGGGACAGGGTGTCGACGCCAACGGTGCCTTCGCACCCGAGGCTATCGAGCGCACCCGCGTCGCACTCGCCGAGTACGCCGGCATCATCCGTGACACCGGCGCGACCGCTGTGCGGATGGTCGCGACATCGGCCACCCGCGACGCCGCGAACCGTGAGGACTTCTTCGCGATGACCCGCGAGGTACTGGGTGCGGTGATCCCCGGTGCCGAGGCGGAGGTCATCACCGGAGACGAGGAGGCACGGCTGTCGTTCGCCGGCGCGGTCGGCGAACTCGACGCGGCCGAGGGGCCGTTCGTCGTGGTCGACCTCGGCGGCGGATCCACCGAAGTCGTCCTGGGTGACGACAGCGGCGTCCATGCCGCGTACTCCACGGACGTCGGCTGCGTGCGGGTGACCGAGCGGTGCCTGCACGACGACCCGCCGACCGTCGAACAGGTCTCTGCGGCACGCGAATTCGCGGCCGACCGGCTCGCAGAGGCGTTCGCCCGCGTGCCCGTCGAGCAGGCGCACACGTGGGTCGGGGTGGCCGGGACCATGACGACACTGTCGGCCGTCGCGCAGAACCTCCCCCAGTACGACGCCGATCGAGTGCACCTGTCGCGGCTCAGCCTCGAGCAGCTGCACGAGGTTGCACAGCGTCTGGTGACGATGACGCACGACGAGCGTGCCGCGCTCGGCCCCATGCATCCCGGGCGGGTCGACGTGATCGGAGGCGGCGCGATCGTCACGGCCGTTCTGGCGGACGAACTCTCGCGCCGCGCCGGCATCGGCGAACTCGTCGTGAGCGAACACGACATTCTCGACGGAATTGCAATGTCGGTTCCGCTGGGCGGGTCGTGAATTAGCTCACTGTCGGTTCCGCCTACACTGTTCTGAGTTCCACGGTCGTGGGCCACCGGAGTCGGGCCGGTGGTGGGCCCCCATAGCCCAATTGGCAGAGGCAGCGGACTTAAAATCCGCCAAGTGTGGGTTCGAGTCCCACTGGGGGCACCACTTCGCCGCAGTTAGGGGCATTTCGGTCTCGAGCTACGAAGCTGTGCAAGTCTCCGGCGGCCGTGAAAGGCCGTGACGTGCGGGTGGCGTCCGATGATCTGCGCTATGCGTGCGGTTAGTGTCTTCACTCGGCCAGCGTTTTGGTGGGGCGTACCGACGGGCGCTCATCGGAAACCCTTGTCGGGCAGGTGCACCGTGCGCAGCGCCTGGAAGGAATCACAGCGGCGATTGGTAACATGCGGCGACGCATGCGCCAATGCGTTGGCCGAGTCCACGACCAGGTGGTTCAAGGCCGAGGCGATGGCGAAGAACAGCCCTTCCCGTGACGGAGATGTCCGTCTGATCCGAGGCCGAGGGGCTGGCGGTGCATGCATCGGATGGCGAACAGGTCGTTTGAGGCGTCCGCGCTGGCGAAGTGCGAGAGCGCGGGGCGAGCGATATGACACTCCGCAGGAAAACCCTATCCCGCCGCGATGATCTTGTTCGACTTGGTCCGGTTGCACCGCCAGCACAGGGTTTGGAGGTTCTCCGGTGCTGTCAGACCGCCCTTGGACACAGGCACGATGTGATCCACCTCAAGCAAAAGGTGCGGTTCCGTAGACAGAGAAATCGAGCAGTACTGGCAAGTGTGGTTGTCCCGGGTCTTGATCATGTTGCGCAGCTTCGTGGTCATGAGCGCGCGCTGGCCAGCCGCGCTCTTCCGCCACTTGATCTTCTGCGACATAGTTTCGATCAGCACGTCGATCGTCTGCCGGTCGAGAGTGACGGATGATCGCTGGCCGCTGTTTCCACCGGCACTGACATACTCGAAGGTATAGACGGGGTACGGCACGCTGATCGGCGACAACTCGACTCCGACGTGCTTCATGAACTCGTCAGAGTAGTGCTTGAGGATGAACTTCGGCGGGTTGACCATTTGTGTGATGCTGGCCTCCCGCTGCTGAAGATTCGCGACTGCATCCTCTAGACGGGTGATGCCCTCCCCGAGGCTCTCCACCTCGGCGAGGTCTTCCTCGTTGGCCCTGATGCCGAAGTACTTCATTAGGTACTTGATCGGGTCGACGCTGGCGTTGCGAACGACCTGCAGCGAGCAATTGTGAACGTTTGGAGCCTGATAAGTGGCCAGGTGGCGGTCACGCCGGTACTTGTGGCGGCTTGTGTTGTCGAACGTCGCCAGGTGCGCCTGCGCACCGGTTGATGAGCTGCCGAGCACGAAGGTTCCTTGGCTGCGGATCTCGGCGACGTAGCTAGCGATCTCGTTGTGCTCAGCGACCACCGAAGCGATCTGGGCCTTATATGCCAGAAACTCCTCGCCGGCAAAGTAGCGCTCCTTCAGGATGTACCGGATAAGCCGGTACAGGAGATAGCCAATTCCTGCGATGAGGGCGACCGGCCAAAGAGCCTGGATTGCGGCAATCACAATGCCGATGAGGAGCAGAATCCCAATCACTTGCCACATGTTCTTACCTCCGGTTCGACGGGAAGCACGAACACGCCCCCATGATGATGAAGTATGCCGGGCACGACGGACAGAAATCGCTCAACCCGCTCAGTGCCGAGAGAGTGCCACAACTATCCGCGAATCCGCGGGAACGTCTACGAACAGCTGCGAAGCAAGATAGCTGGTCGCAGCGCCTTGACGACCGGCGGCGAAATGCGAGCAGATGCTGATTCGCGGACTTAAAATCCGCCGAGTGTGGGTTCGAGTCCCACTTGGGGCACCCTGTCCCGTCCGCTGCTGCCCTGCGGTGTTGCGGGTCCCGTGCCCACCGAAGCCGGTGGGCGCGACCTGCGCGGTCAATCCCCGAATCTGGTCGGCGATCAGGCTGAATCAGTGTCGCCGGCACGCCGATTCGTCACGCGTACAGCGGAACCTCGGTGCCGGCCGGTGCACCTTGATAATGGTCGACGACCTTGTTCAGTTCGACCTGCAGGTAGAGCGAGTTGACTCCGAGCGCAAAGGTCAGCAGCCAGGCGAGGGTCGGCGAGCAGGTCGGGGGGAGGCCTGCAGCGCGCTGGGCTTCGCGGACTCGGACCCCGGCGTTGTGGTAGCTGATGAGCGGGCCGATGATCGTCCAACCCAGGAGCAACAGTACGAGCATCGGGCCGACGACCGGAATGTGGCGGCGACGGTCGAACTCGGCCATTTCCTTGTGGATCTTGTAGTACCAGACGAAGGTGTAGATCCCGAGTGTGATCAGTGGCAGTCCCAGCCATACGGCGAACGGATTGCGTCGTTTCATGGCGAGGCCGGTCGGCTGTTGGTTCACCGCGACGGCCGGTTGCGCCGCCGCCGCGTAGGCGGATATGGCCGGCATGGGCGTGGTCGCCGGTGGCGTGGACGGATTCGACTCGGACATGCTGATTCCTGCCTTCGAGCGAAGACGTGTTTCTTCGCGCGGCGGAGCGTAACCGCGAGACAAGACCTATCGGTCTGCAATGGCTGCGGAGTGGTCCGGATCACAGGTCCTGGGCGCCCGGCCGGCTGAGGAGTCGGGCTCCGATGCGCGGGCGCGGCAGTTATGGTTCACGCCCTACCTGCAGTGCCAGTGTCCGTACGCCCGAGGGTTCTGCCAGCGTCGGCACGGGGCGTCGTAGTTGGCGCCCGCTTGGTGGGTTGCGGTCACCGCGGGGCCCACGGTGGTGTGGACGGTGTCGGCGCTCGTGGGGGTCGCGGTGACTGCGAGGGGCAGCGTCGCGAACGTGGCCGTGGCGAGAACCTTTGCGAGAAAGCGTAATCCGCTGGTGGCGCCGCGGTTCGGGGCGTACTCCTGTGTCATCGGTCCGATCCTTCGTGGCCGTCGCGATGCGCTCGCCGCAGCGGAACGCAATCGGTCGAGCGTGCATCGCTGCTGTACCCCCATCGTAGGGGCCCAGCGGTGCTCCGAGCGATGTCAGCTGCGTACCCGGGACCGATGCCACTTCCCAAACGGGCCGCGAGCGGCACCCGTCATTGCTGCGACGCGATGACGGCGTCCTGCGCGGCCGGCGTGACCGCGTCGACGTACCCGGCGAAGTCGTCGTGCTTCTCGAGGAAACCGGCGACGAACGGGCAGATCGGCACGATGCGTTTGCCGTGGGACGTGGTGTCCTCGAGCGCCGCCCGGATCAGCGTGCTCGCCAGACCCCGACCCGCGAAGCGCTCGTCGATCTCGGTGTGGAAGAAGATGCGCTGCTCGCCGCTGTCCACGAACTCCGTGAAACCAGCCGTTTCGGTTCCGACGCGGATCTCGTAACGCCGGCTGTCGGCGTGGACCTCGGGTTGGGCATCCAGTTCGTCGCTCATGATCCCACTATGACGCGGGCGGTTCGCTCGCGCGAGTGTTCGGTGCCTCGGAGGGCTTGGTCAGCGTCCACGCGTGGGCGGGCGGGACGTTGGGCCAGACGGTTCGCCGACTTTGCCGGAATCGGCCGCGGAACTCCGCGAGCACCCGTGCGCTGTGCCGCCGCCGCCGACTGTGCCGGTCGCCGGCGAGGCGGTCGACGATCGAGGCGCCCAGGTAGGAGAAGTACGTCAGGGTGCCGCCCGGAACGAGGGCGTCGTCCAGCGCGTCGCAGATCGCCCGGGTCTCGCCGGCGGTGAAGTTCGCGAACGGTAGCCCCACGACGATCACGTCGTACTCCTCGCCGATCACGGCGTCGACCACGTCGGCTTCGCGGACGGTGATCCGTTCGCCGAGAGACCGGAAGCTCGGGTCGATGTCGACCCGCCTGCGCAGATACTCGGCGAGGCGAGGGTTTCTCTCGACGCACGTCAGGGTGTCCGTCGGCCCCATGCAGGTCGCCACGGCCCGAGTGAGCGAGCCCGTTCCGGAGCCCACCTCGAGAATCGACAAGGTGGGCCGCGCGGACCTGCGGACCGGTTCGGTGAGCGCGTTCGCGAGCGTCGAACCGCTGGGCGCGATCGCGCCGGTGGCCCGCAAGTCGCGCCCGGCCTCGGCGGCGAAGAGCACACGTCCGGTCAGTCGGGCGGACCGGGGCCGCTCGTCGAAAGTCGTCATGAATCGACTGTGTGCCAGGAATGGGCGCCGCCGCATCGGACGCTCGGCCACCACTACCCCCGACGAAAGTCGAAGTGTCCGCGAACGATCGGTGGAGGCCGAATACCCGATGCCGCCGCGGTACAGTCTCCGCGTGATCTCGGTTCTGGTGGTGGACGACGATCCGTTCGTCCGGCAGGGGCTGACCGAACTACTGGCCACCGACGACGACATCGCGGTGGTCGCTCACGCCGCCGACGGCGGTGAGGCGGTCCGGTCGGCAGCGTCGGAGCGGATCGACGTGGTGCTGATGGACGTGCGGATGCCCATCATGGACGGTATCGAGGCGGCGCGGCGGATGGCGATGCTGCCCCGGCGCCCGCGCATCCTCGTCCTGACCACCTTCGACCTGGATCGGTACGTGTATTCGGCACTGGCCGCGGGTGCGGACGGTTTCCTGCTCAAGGACACGCCGCCGGCGGAGATCATCAGGGCCGTTCACGTCGTCGCCGACGGCGGGTCGATGCTCCACCCGGGGGCCGCGCGGGCTCTCATCGACCGATTCCACCGGCAGACCTCCGACGCTGCGCGCGCGGCGGTCGAACGCATCGAGCGGTTGACGCCGCGGGAGAAGCAGGTGCTCGAGCGGGTGGGCGGGGGCGAGTCCAACGCGGACATCGCCCGCGCCCTCGCGATGCGGGAGAGCACGGTGAAGGCGCACGTCAGCCGCATCCTCGCTGCGCTGGAGGTGTCGAACCGCGTGCAGGCAGCGCTGGTGGTCCGCGATGCTCAGCTGCTCGCCGACCCGGATTGACCGTCCGGCCACGGCGAACTCGCGAACACACGCCACCCCCCGTCCGGCGTCGGGCCGTGTTCGAGGCTGCCGGACGCCAGTCCCACCCGTTCGCGCAGGCCCACGAGACCCGAACCCGAACCGGTCAGGCCCGACGGTGTCACCGGGCGCGGAGGGGGCCCGTTGACGACCTCGATCGTGAGACGGTCACCGGGGCGGCCGTGGATCTCGACCGTGGTCGGCGCGCCCGCGGCGTGCTTGTGAATGTTCGTCAGGGCCTCCTGCGTCACCCGGTAGGCGGCGAGTGCGAGCGCGGACGGAGCGGGAGCGCCCAGATCCACGGAGACGTTCTCCGCTATGGGGATCCCGGCCTCGCGGGACGCCGCGACGAGCGCCGGTAGATCCACCAGACGCGGCTGCGGTGGATCCGGGTGATCGCCGTCGGGCGAGTCTCGGAGCACCCCCAGCACACTGCGCAGGTCGGTGAGCGCGGCGCGGGCGGTGTCCGCGATCAGCTCGGCGGAGCGATGGACGCGGTCGACGTCCGGCGCCGCGGTCATCTGGAGCGCGCCGGCGTGGAGAGCGATGAGCGAGACCTTGTGCGCGACGACGTCGTGCATCTCGCGCGCGATCCGGCCGCGCTCCGCCAACCGCGCCTGAGCGGCGCGCACCTCCCGCTCGGCTTCCGCGTGCCGCACCCGCTCGTGCAGTCCGTCCAGGTGCTGTCGGCGCAGTCCGATGTAGGCGCCGAGCACGACGTAGGTGACCACCGTGAAGATCGATGACGCCAGGTAGCCCACGTAGCTGCCGGTGTCCGCCCGGAGGAAGCCGGACGTGGCGTTCGTCAGGACGCCGATCGCGGCGACGATCCACAGCCACCGGTCGTGTCGGCGAACCGCCAGCGTGCAGATCCCGAGCATCATCATGACGTTCGACCCGGTCAGGGCGCACACCCCGACCCCGACGCCGGTGACGGAGATCGGATAGCGGCGTCGCCACATCAGGGTCGTCGCCGCGGCGGCGGACGACGCCGTCGCCCAGACCGCGGTGGTCGACGTGGACCCCGTCTGAACGAAGCGCACGATCAGGAGCGTGATGGTCGCGACCGTCAGCACGACGTCGCGGACGCGGGGCAGGTGCGGTTCGAGCCTCCGCCGGTACCGATCGAGGGCATTCACGCGCTGCAGGATAGCGACGGTGGACAGCGAAGCGAGCCACCGCGAGGCGCCGGCACCCCCGCGGCGCCGACGGGCTCACGGCGCGGACGTGTTCATCAGGTAGGCCATCGCGTAGGACGACCACGGTCGCCACCGGTCTCGATCCAGTCCGACGCCGTGCTGCTTCGCGGCACGGCGAAGAGCAAGGTCGATCGGGGCCAACGTGTCCGGGTCTCGAAGTAGGCGCATGGTGACGTAGTCGGCCGTCGATGGGCCCACACCAGGCAGCTCGAGCAACATCGCGCGGCACTCCGTCGCTGTGAGTCCGCCGTGGAGGTGAATCTTGCCAGTGCACATCTGGTCTGCGGCATGGCGGATGGCGTCGATCCTTCGGGCGGGACCGGTCAGAACCAGGTGCGCGCTTTCGGCGATACTCTCGGAGTCCGGGAACATCACCGCGACTCGACTTCCGACCGCGCGATTTCCCATCGAACGCCCGAGGCCCTCAACCAGTTTCGCAGTGCGTGCCCTGGCTGCGCTCACCGATACTTGCTGACCGATCAGGGACCGAATCAACAACTCTTGGGCATCGACACATCCTGGTGTCCGTGTGCCGGGGTTCGATCCCACCAGAGGTGCCAGATTCGGGTCGGCGCCGAGCGCGCGGTCGATGGCGACGGGATCGGAGTCGAGATCGAGCAGATGGCGCAGGCGCGAGACGGCGGTCGCTGCATCCCGGGCCTGGTCGAGCGCCAACCTTGTTCGGATGTAGCCTGCAGCGGCCGTCGAGAAGTCGACGGTCGCGGTGCCAGTGCCGTGAGGGAGTTTCAGGGTGCGCGTGAACTGTGTTCCGTCGCAGTGCTCGAGCCCGGGAACAGCGTGGCGATGAAGGAACTCGAGCATCGCCCCGGCCGCGTACGGAGTGCGTACGGGAAGCCGAAGGTTGATTTCGCCGGGAATCTGCGCTTCGCTCGTGTGGGTGCGAAGCTCCGATGGACTCCGCGAGTACACAGCTCGGATAGTCGAGTTGAACTGCCGGACGGATGTGAAGCCGGCGGCGAATGCCACATCCGACAGGGGAAGGTCCGTCGACTGGATGAGCATTCGTGCAGTGTCGGCGCGGTGGGCTCTCGCAAGTGCCAACGGACCGGCACCGAGCTCGTTGGTCAGCACTCTGGTCAGATGGCGGGTGCTGTATCCGAGTTGGTGCGCGAGACCCGTTACGCCGGACCGATCGACCAGACCGTCGGCAATCAGCCGCATCGCACGCGCGGCCAGTGTCGAATCGAGATTCCAGCGCGGCGAGCCGGGAGTCGCGTCGGGCAGGCATCTGCGACACGCCCTGCAACCTGCTTGCTGGGCGGACGCGGCCGTCGTATGGAAGGAAACATTCTCGCGTTTGGGTGTCTGCGCTGGGCACGACGGCCTGCAGTAGATGCCTGTGGTGGAGACCGCGGTATAGAACTGGCCGTCGAACCGCGCGTCGCGGCTGGCGATCGCTCGGTAGCATCGCTCGAAATTGAGGGGTCGGGCGTTCGGACCCTCGGGGGCCACGGTATTGGTCACGGCCTGTCCAGGTTAGCCGCTTTCGGTACTGCAGCATGACCGGTTTCACCGTTGCCGCCCGAGCGCATGGACGCCGTGAGCGCCCCGGCAATGGCAATAGCGGCACCGCAGATCGCGACGCAGGCTTCCCATCCGACATTGGCGACCGCCACCGCTCCGAATCCTGTTCCCACGCTCCCGCCGATGAAATACACGAGCATGTAGGCGCCGTTGAACTGTGCCGGCGCCGTCGGGTTGATCGCCAAGATCGTGGATTGATTGGCTACCTGTGCCGCGAACAGGCCGGCGTCGAACAGGGCGAGAGCGGAAAGTGTTGCAGCAGTGCTCGACAACCCGAATGCGAGGACCACGCACGACGCACCTGCGGTGGCCAAGCCGACGACGACCACCGGCCGAGGTCCGACTCGGTCGGTCCACCTGCCCGCGATCCGGGTCGCGGCAATTCCCGAAACGCCGGCAAGGCCGTACAACCCGATTTGTTCGGCCGACAGCGAGAAGGGTGGTTCCGACAAGGCGACTGCGATCCCGGACCATACGGCGCAGAACGCGAAGAACCACAGAGCGCCGCGCGCTGCGCCGCCCCGCAGGACGTCGTTGCGACGGAGCAAGGTGGGAGTCGACACGAGCGCCGCCAGATAGCCCTGAGCGACGCTTCCCTTGGAGTCCGGCAGCATGCGCAGACACGCTGCAGCGGCGAGCGCGCACGCCGCCGCGACCGTGAGAAGCATGGCCCGCCAACCCGCGAGGTCGGTCAGCCACCCGCCGAGGATTCGTCCCGCGAGGATTCCGGCCGAGATTCCGGCAGTGACGATTCCCAGACTCGTCGAACGGCGCGACTCCGGGGCCAACCGTCCCACCACTGAGCTCATGCCCGCACCGACCGAAGAGCATGCCCCCGTGAGGAGCATCGCGAGGCCGATCAACCACACCGCGCCGCTGACAGCGGTCACCACAAGAGCCGCAGTGAGGGCAGAGAACTGCAGTGCAAGAACGATTCTCGGTGAGAACCTGTCGACGAGAGGAACGAGCAGAGCGAGACCGATCATGTATCCCACCGGTCCGCATGCGAGCGCAACACCCAGGGCTGCGACGGGCACCCCGAGCGTGCTCGACACTTCCGCCACAGCTGGTTGGAGTGGATAGATCGTCGCCGTTCCGAGCGCCGCAGCAACCGACATGAAGGTCACCGCTGCGCTACCGATGGTGTTGTCCTCGTGTGTGGAAGCACATCTGATCACACGTCGACGGTAGGAAACGTCGCCCGACGTGCGCTGGCGGAAATCGGCCATCCTCGTCGGAAGCTGCGCGATCGTGTCGGGCACCGAGGGCGGGCACCTGTGGCCGGCGTCCACCTACCCCACACCGACGCGCCGCGGGAATATCCGTGGGGTCGGCGGTGTTGGTGGCATATAGTTGAAACTTGAAATACATCGGAGGTAGGGCATGCAGTTCGGAATCTTCACCGTCGGCGACGTGACCATGGACCCCACGACCGGGCGGACCCCGACCGAGGCCGAGCGCATCAAGGCGATGGTCGCGATCGCGGAGAAGGCCGAGGAAGTGGGCCTGGACGTGTTCGCCACCGGTGAGCACCACAACCCGCCGTTCGTCCCGTCGTCGCCGACGACGATGCTGGGCTACGTCGCCGCGCGCACCGAGCGCATCCAGCTCTCGACGTCGACCACGCTCATCACCACCAACGACCCGGTGAAGATCGCCGAGGACTTCGCGATGCTCCAGCACCTCGCGGACGGGCGCGTGGACCTCATGCTCGGCCGCGGCAACACCGGTCCGGTGTACCCGTGGTTCGGCAAGGACATTCGCGAGGGCATCCCGCTCGCGATCGAGAACTATGCACTGCTGCACAAGCTGTGGCGGGAGGACGTCGTGAACTGGCAGGGTCGGTTCCGGACCCCGCTCCAGTCGTTCACCTCGACGCCGCGGCCACTCGACGACGTCCCGCCGTTCGTCTGGCACGGCTCGATCCGCAGCCCGGAGATCGCCGAGCAGGCCGCGTACTACGGCGACGGCTTCTTCGCGAACAACATCTTCTGGCCGAAGGAGCACTTCATCCAGCTGATCAACCTCTACCGCCGGCGCTACGAGCACTACGGTCACGGCGCGGCGGACCAGGCGATCGTCGGACTCGGTGGTCAGGTGTTCATGCGCAAGAACTCGCAGGACGCCGTCCGGGAGTTCCGTCCCTACTTCGACAACGCCCCGGTCTACGGTCACGGCCCGTCGCTCGAGGAGTTCACCGAGCAGACTCCGCTCACCGTCGGCAGCCCGCAGGAGGTCATCGACAAGACCCTCACGTTCCGCGAAAGCTTCGGTGATTACCAGCGTCAGTTGTTCCTGATGGATCACGCGGGCCTGCCGTTGAAGACCGTCCTCGAGCAGTTGGACCTGCTGGGTGCGGAGGTCGTGCCGGTGCTGCGTCGCGAGATGGACGCGATGCGCCCCGCGCATGTCCCCGAGGCGCCCACGCACGCGAGCCTGCTGGCCGGCAAGAAGGCGGAGGTGCGGTCGTGACCGACTCGGTGCCGTTCGAGGAACTGCTCGCCCGTAACGGGTGGTAGCGGATCTCGCCCCGGTGTACCTGACTCGTGAGTAATATTTCCGCAACTGACGTCGTCGATCGATACGGGGGAGCGGATCGTGCGGGAATCGGACTGGTGGACACGGGTGAATGTCGCGCTGCGCAATGCGTGGGGCCTGACACTCGGTGACGGTGTCGCGACGGCGGAGCGGACACCGTCGGAGCCGATCCACCTGGAACTGCATCGCGATCTGTATCGCTACGGCCCGGCCGGCGGTGGCCGCCCCGTCCTGCTCGTCCCGCCGCTCGCAGTGCCGAGGCACTGCTACGACCTGCGGCCCGGCCAGAGCCTCGCGGCGCACCTGCTGGACACGGGCCGCACTCCGTACGTCGTCGACTACGGGACGATGAGCTACGCCGACCGCGGCCTCGGCTTCGAGGAGTGGATCGACGACATCGTCCCGGGCGCGCTGCGGCGGGTGAGCGAACTGCACGACGGCGCCGACGTCGACGTCGTCGGATGGAGTCTCGGTGGGACGCTCTCGCTGCTCACCGCGGCCGCACACCCGGATCTACCGATCGCGTCGATCACTGCACTCGGCACTCCGATCGACTACTCGAGAATCCCCCTGATGGCGGCCGCTCGCGGCGTCGGCCGCGTCACCGGGCACCGCCCGGTGACCGAGCTGACCCGGCTGATGGGCGGGCTACCCGCCCCGCTCGTCCAAGTCGGTTACCGGGCCACCGCCCCGCAGCGGGAGCTGCTCAAGCCGTGGTTCGTCGCCCGCAATCTGCACGACACCGAGACCCTCGCCCGGATGGAGGCGATCGACCGGTTCATGGCCGAGATGCCCGGCTACCCGGCGCGGCTGTTCTACCAGATGGCGGAGGAAATGGTGCTCGGCAACGGCCTCTTCGAAGGACGGATTACGCTGGGCGGCACGACAATCAAACTTGCCGAGGTGTGCGTTCCGGTGCTCGCGGTCGGCGGCACGGGCGACGTCATCGCGACCGCCGACTCGGTGGGTGCAATCGTCGACGTCCTGCCCGGGTCGCCGTCGGTGCGGTTCGAGACGGCGCCGGGGAGCCACCTGGGGCTACTCGCAGGACCCGGCGCGAAGGACACCACGTGGCGGCACATCGACGCGTTCCTCGGCGAGCTCGCGGCCGCCTGAGCCTCCGGGGACGAGCGGCGCCAGTGTGGTTCTCTCGGTCGGCCTGAGCGCCCACTTCCGGTCGGTTTTCGCGGATACCCGCGCGTGGCGGTGAGGAATGGGCGGCCAGGCCGATGGCCGCACCCATCCGGGCGTCGAGGACACTTGACGTCATGCTCTCCGTCGAAGACCTGTTCAGCCGGATGCGGCGCTTTCCCGACGTCGAGGCGCCCAACCTGTTCGCCGTCGACGCGGCCGACCGGCTGATCCTCGACGAGGCCGCCGGCGCCCTCGCTGCCGCGCCGGACGGCTCGGTGACGGTGATCGGGGACCACTACGGTGCGCTCACGCTCGGCGCGGTGGCGCGGTTCGGCGCGAACGACGTTCGCGTGCACCAGGATCCGATTACCGGTGAACGGGCGCTGGGGAACAACGCCGAGACTGTCGGACTGTCGGGCAGCTTCCGCCCGTGCGCACTGGGGGAGGATCTGCTCGCCGGTGCCCGCGTCGTGCTGCTGCAGTTGCCGCGCAGCCTCGACGAACTCGACGAGATCGCCGACACGATCGCCCGGTACGCCGCCCCCGACGTCGTCGTGTTCGCGGGCGGCCGGAACAAACACATCACCCCGGCGATGAACGACGTCCTGCGGCGGTCCTTCGCGAACGTCCGGGCGACGCTGGGCCGGCAGAAGTCGCGGGTGCTGATCGCCGACACGCCCCGGCCGCCTGCCGCGTCGTCACGGTTCCCCGTGACCGAGCACCTCGCCGAACTCGGACTGGACGTCGTCGCACACGGCGCCGTCTTCGCCGGGCCGAAGCTCGATATCGGGACGAGGTTCCTGCTCGAGTTCCTGCCACGGATGCGCGACGCCGGCACCGCCGTCGACCTAGGGTGCGGCACGGGCATCCTGGCCGTGAGCCTCGCGAAGGCCCGCCCCACCGTCACCGTGATCGCGAGCGACCAGTCCGCGGCCGCCGTCGCCTCCGCCGCGGCGACCGCCCTCGCCAACAGGGTCGACGACCGGGTGCAGACGCTGCGCGACGACGCCGTCGCATCGCTGCCCGACGCCGGCGTGGACCTGGTGCTGTGCAACCCGCCGTTCCACGTCGGGGCGGCCGTACACACCGGGGGTGCCGGCAAGATGTTCGACGCCGCCGGCCGGGTCCTGCGACCGGGCGGGGAACTGTGGACCGTCTACAACTCCCACCTCGGCTACAAGGGCGCGCTCGAGCGGTCCGTCGGGCCCACCGAGGTGGTCGGCCGCAGCACGAAGTTCACCGTCACGCGGTCCGTCCGCGCGGCATAGCGCAGCGTCTACTGGACCGGCCCGCCGCCGGCCGCGTCGCCGTCGACCTGGCCGCGGTGCAGCCCGACGTCCTCGACGATGACCCCGTCGACGATCTCGGCACCCTGGAGTTCGTCGTCGTCTTCGCGTTCCTCACCGAACGGCGGCAGGTCCGGCTCCTCCTCGGCGAGGCGCTGGTCGAGGCTCTCACCCTGCTCTGCCTCGCGCAGGGTGGTGCCGAACCGGTCGGCCTCGCTCCACTCGTCGGGAGCGTCGACCACGTCGTCGCCGTCCTCGTTGCGAACCTCGTCAGAATCGAGGCTCTCGCTGACATTCAGTGTCTCGTCGGATCCGTCTTCGATTCCCATGTCGCCATTGTCTGCCGGATCGCGATTTCCTGCTGGATTGTCGCGGCAGGCGATACCGTTTGGTCGGATCCTCGTATAGCGATCGCAGCGGTGCGCCCGGTACAGTCCGAAATGTCCAACTCTGCGCGTGGTCGGGAACTTTCCCCACGACGCCGGACGTTTCACGGACAACGACGCCGGGCGAGACCGGCCGACTCGGGCCCCACCGGGCACGACAGACGACCACGAGAAGGGATGTGCACGGTGCGCACCACCAGCAACCCGGTGTTCAAGAACCTGCCCAAGCAAGAGGGTGGGGGCTACGCCACATTCGGATCTGCGCAGGCAGGTGCCGCGCAGGTTGCACAGGAATACGGATACGGCCAGCAGTACCCGGCGCCCGAGCAGTACCAGACGCCGCAGCGGGCCATGACGATCGACGACGTCGTCACCAAGACCGCCATCACGCTGGGCGTGCTGACGATCTCGGCGATCATCTCGTACTTCCTGGTCGACGGTAACCCCAGCCTCGCGGCGCCGTTCGTCATCGTCGGCGGCCTCATCGGCTTCGTCCTCGTGATGGTCGCGTCGTTCGGCCGCAAGATGGACAACCCGGCGATCGTGCTCGCCTACGCGGCATGTGAGGGTGTGTTCCTCGGCGCGTTCTCGTTCATGTTCACGAGTGTCCTGGTGAGTGACGTCCCTGCATCGATGTTGATCGGTCAGGCCGTCCTCGGTACGTTCGGCGTGTTCTTCGGCATGCTCGTCGTCTACAAGACCGGCGCCATCCGCGTCACCCCGCGCCTGACCCGCATGATCATCGGCGGCCTCATCGGTGTGATGGTCCTGATGATCGGCAACCTGATCGCCAGCTTCTTCACCAGCGGCGGCTTCGGCCTGCGTGACGGCGGCACCGTCGCGATCATCTTCAGCCTCGTGTGCATCGCGCTCGCCGCGTTCAGCTTCCTGCTGGACTTCGACGCAGCCGACGAGATGATCCGCGCCCAGGCGCCGGAGAAGGCTGCATGGGGCGTCGCCCTGGGCCTGACCGTCACCCTGGTCTGGCTGTACGTCGAGATCCTGCGTCTGCTGAGCTACTTCAACAACGACTAGTCTCACCACGCCTCACGAACGGGCGGTTTTCTGACGGGCCACTCGGCCGACGGTCAGAAAACCGCCCGTTCGTCGTTGTGGATAACTCGTCTTCGGGGCCCGGACGTCGTACCCCGGTCGGTCATGCTGCCCGCATGGGGGATTACGACGAAGGCGTCGAGCTGACGCCGCGTCGGCGGGCCCACGCCGCCGCTCTGTTCAGCGGCCCGGACGCGATCCTGACGGGGTTCTCGGCGGCAGCGCTGCACGGGACCAAGTGGATCGGTGCGCACGAGCCGGCCGAGGTGATTCGCTCGGGTCACTGGCGGGCCCCGCCGGGAATGCTGGTCCACAATTGCCGGATCGAGCCGGACGAGTTTCGCGCAGTTCGGCGGATGCGGGTCGCAACGCCCGCCCGCGCTGCCTTCGATCTCGGTCGTCGACTGCCTCGGGTGCCGGCGATCGTGGCCATCGATGCGCTCTGCAACGCGACGGATCTGAAGCCTGCGGAGGTATCGCTTCTGGCGGACCGATATGCCGGTGCGCGTGGGGTGGCGCGGCTGCGGTCGGTTCTTCGCGACGTCGACGCCGGCGCGGAGTCTCCACCGGAAACGCATACGACGCTGACGCTCGTGGATGCAGGACTGCCGCGCCCGGAGACCCAGATCCGCATCAGGGACTCGTACGGCCGGGTGTTTGCGCGCTCCGACCTGGGTTGGCGGGAGTGGCTCGTGCTCGTCGAGTACGACGGAGCCGATCACTGGACCCGGGTGCAGCGGGCCCGAGACATCGAGCGGCTCGCCCGACTCGACGCACTCGGATGGACTGTCGTCCGGGTCGGGGCGGAGCTGCTCTACGACCGTCCGGGGGTCCTCGTCGACCGCGTTCGCGAGAAGCTCCGAGCCGCGGGAGCCGCCGTCTGACGACGAACGGGCGGTTTCCGACGGGCCTCTCGGCCGACCTTCGGAAAACCGCCCGTTCGCGGACGCTCGGGGATCAGGAGAGGCGCTCGAGCACCATCGCCATGCCCTGGCCGCCGCCGACACACATGGTCTCGACGCCGAACTGCTTGTCGTGCGTCTGCAGGTTGTTGAGCAGCGTCGCGGTGATGCGGGCGCCGGTCATGCCGAACGGGTGGCCGACGGCGATGGAGCCACCGGAGACGTTCAGCTTGTCCTCGTCGATGTTCAGCTCGCGAGCCGAGCCCAGAACCTGCACCGCGAAGGCCTCGTTGATCTCGAACAGGTCGATGTCGCTGACCGACTTGCCGGCGAGCGCGAGGGCCTTCTTGGTGGCCTCGATCGGGCCCAGGCCCATGATCTCGGGGGACAGGCCGGAGACGCCGGTCGAGACGACGCGGGCCAGCGGGGTCAGGCCCAGCTCCTTAGCCTTGGTGTCGCTCATGATGACGAGCGCGGCAGCACCGTCGTTCAGCGGGCAGCAGTTGCCGGCGTTGATGGTGCCGTCGGGACGGAAGACCGGCTTGAGCTGGCTCACGGCCTCGTAGGTGACGCCGGCGCGCGGGCCGTCGTCGGTGGAGACGACGGTGCCGTCGGCCAGGGTGACCGGGGTGATCTCACGCTCGAAGAAGCCGGCCTTGATGGCCTCCTCCGCGCGGTTCTGCGAGCGGACGCCCCAGCGGTCCTGCTCCTCGCGGGTGATGCCGGTGATCTGCGCGACGTTCTCGGCGGTCTGGCCCATCGCGATGTACGCGTCGGGGACGATGCCGTTCTCGCGCGGGTCGCTCCACTGCACGCCACCCTGGGCGGCGACGGCCGTGCGCTCCATGGCCTCGGCGAAGAACGGGTTCTTGGTGTCCGGCAGCGAGTCCGAGTTGCCGGCGGCGAAGCTCGACACCGACTCGACACCGGCGGAGATGAACACGTCGCCCTCGCCGGCCTTGATCGCGTGCAGCGCCATCCGAGTGGTCTGCAACGACGACGAGCAGTAACGGGTGATCGTGGTGCCGGGCAGGGTGTCGTAGCCCAGCTTGATCGCGACGATGCGACCCATGTTGAAGCCGGCCTTGCCGCCCGGCAGGCCGCAGCCCAGCATCAGGTCGTCGATCTCGGTGGGATCGAGCTCGGGAACCTTGGCGATCGCGGCGGCGATCATCTGTGCGGCCAGATCGTCCGGACGCATGCTTGCCAGCGAGCCCTTGACGGCGCGGCCGATCGGTGAGCGGGCAACGGAGACAATGACTGCCTCGGGCATGGGAACTCCTTCTCGAATTGGTCTCTTCGACCATGAACTTACGTTGCCGCGTCGGTATCTCCACGCGGCCGCCTCCCGTCGGCGGCCGGAAGATCGACTCGAGGCAGGTTTCACGACCGCGAACGGTCCACGACCAGGGGGAATGCGCGCGATACTGGAACGTGTTCCGTGCCGTGGAATGACGACCCCCCGTCCCACTCAGCGAGAGCCTCTTCCGGGGCGCGTGGTGCGCCCGAGCGAGAGGGCCGCGATCGCATCGTGCGGATCCGGTGGGCGTGTCCGATTCCGATCTGGAAGCATGGGGTCATGCGCATCGCGGATCATGTCGTCGACCTCATCGGCAACACCCCCCTGGTCAAGCTGTCCTCCGTGGTCGGAGCGGGCTCCGGGCTGGTGGCGGCCAAGGTCGAGTACCTCAATCCGGGCGGCAGCTCCAAGGACCGCATCGCGGTCAAGATGATCGACGCCGCCGAGGCGTCCGGCGAGCTGAAGCCGGGCGGCACCATCGTCGAACCCACGTCCGGCAACACCGGCGTCGGCCTGGCCCTGGTCGCGCAGAAGCGCGGCTACAAGTGTGTGTTCGTCTGCCCCGACAAGGTCAGCGAGGACAAGCGCAACGTGCTGCGTGCGTACGGCGCCGAGGTCGTGGTGTGCCCCACCGCGGTCGCCCCCGAGCATCCGGACAGCTACTACAACGTCTCCGACCGTCTGGTGAAGGAGATCCCCGGCGCCTGGAAGCCCAACCAGTACGCCAACCCGGGCGGACCGGACAGCCACTACGAGACCACCGGTCCGGAGATCTGGCGTGACACCGACGGCAAGGTGACGCACTTCGTCGCCGGTGTCGGCACGGGCGGCACCATCACCGGCACGGGCCGCTACCTCAAGGAGATCTCGGGCGGCAAGGTCAAGGTCATCGGTGCCGACCCCGAGGGCTCGGTGTACTCGGGCGGCACCGGCCGGCCGTACCTGGTCGAGGGCGTCGGCGAGGACTTCTGGCCCAGCGCGTACGACCCCACCGTGCCGGACGAGATCATCGCCGTCTCCGACGCCGACTCGTTCGAGATGACGCGCCGCCTCGCCCGCGAGGAGGGCCTGCTGGTCGGCGGCTCGTGCGGCATGGCCGTCGTCGCGGCGCTCAAGGTCGCCGAGCGCGACCCGGACGCCGTCGTCGTCGTGCTGCTGCCCGACGGCGGTCGCGGCTACCTGTCGAAGATCTTCAACGACGAGTGGATGGCGTCGTACGGCTTCCTGCGCACCCCCCTCGACGGGGACACCACCGAGCCGACGGTCGGCGACGTACTGCGCGGCAAGTCCGGTGAGCTGCCGGATCTGGTACACACGCATCCGGGCGAGACGCTGCGCGACGCGATCGAGATCCTGCGCGAGTACGGCGTCTCCCAGATGCCCGTTGTCGGTGCCGAGCCGCCGGTCATGGCCGGCGAGGTCGCGGGCAGCGTGTCTGAGCGTGACCTGTTGAGCGCGGTGTTCGAGGGCCGTGCCGCCCTCGCCGATCCGGTCGAGAAGCACATGAGCCAGCCCTTCCCGCTCATCGGTGCGCACGAACCGGTGTCGGCGGCGACCAAGGCCCTCGGCGACACCGACGCCCTGATGGTCGTCGACGACGGCAAGCCCGTCGGTGTCATCACCCGACACGATCTGCTCGGGTTCCTCAGCGCCGGAGCCTGAGCCCGAAACCTTCGGTTACTGACGAATTCCCGGTGGACACCCGCCGGGAATTCGTCGTTTCGGGCCTCGGATAGGCTCTGCGCCATGCAGTGGGGGAGAAACATGGGGGCTGTCGCATGTCTTGCGGCAGTAGTGATGTCGGGTTCGGCGTGCAGTGGCACGGTCGAGGGGACGGCGACGGCGGCCGACGGAGGGATGGTCTCGGCGCAACCGCCGTCACAGCCGTCGCCCCGATCCTCCCCAGTGCCGACGGGAGCGTCCCGTACGGCCGAGGGTGCGGCGGTGGAACTTCCCACGTGCGCCGAGGTCGAGAAGGCGATCGCCCGATACGCGAGCGGCTACACGATGACGGTCCTGTCGGAGGACGCCGGGACGATCTGCTCGTTCATGGGTAAGGGGGAGTTCACGGTCAGCGTCGAACCGACGGACGTGACCGCCGAGGCGGTCGACAAGCTCCGCCCGGCCATCGCCCGCTCGAGCATCTACGTTCCCAGCAAGGACGCCGAGGCGATCGGTGGCTACATCACGACGTTCGACGGTGTCGGCACCACCTACAACTCGCCGCGCGCCAATCTCTTCCTCTTTCCCCGCGGCGGCGCCACGTTCTCGAAGGAGGACTCCGCGGCGCTGCTGGTCGCGGTGCGGTCGGCGATGGTGAACTGACCGGTGGCCCGGCCCGGTCGCTAGGCTGAACGCCATGAGCGAGCAGGGATTCACGACAGGGTTCTCTACCAGGGCCATCCACGCCGGATACGAGCCGGACCCGCAGACCGGTGCCGTCAACGTGCCGATCTACGCCAGTTCGACGTTCGCCCAGGACGGTGTCGGCGGCATGCGCGGCGGGTTCGAGTACGCACGCACCGGCAACCCCACCCGTCGTCCGCTGGAGGCGAACCTCGCCGCGCTCGAATCGGGCACGTTCGGGCGGGCATTCGGGTCGGGCATGGCGGCGACGGACTGCGTGTTGCGGTCGGTGCTGCGTCCCGGTGACCACCTGGTGATCCCGAACGACGCGTACGGCGGCACGTTCCGGCTCATCGACAAGGTGTTCACGCAGTGGGGGATCGAATACACCCCGGCGGCGGTGTCCGACGTCGACGCGGTCCGCGCCGCGATCCGGCCCGACACCAAGCTGGTGTGGGTCGAGACCCCGACCAACCCGCTGCTCAACATCGGTGACATCGCCGCGATCTCCGAGGTGGCACACGCCGCGGGCGCGAAGTTGGTGGTGGACAACACCTTTGCCTCGCCGTACCTGCAGCAGCCGCTGACGTTGGGTGCCGACATCGCGCTGCACTCGACGACGAAGTACATCGGCGGCCACTCCGACGTCGTCGGCGGCGCGCTCGTGACGAACGACGCGGAACTCGACGCCAAGTTCGCATTCCTGCAGAACGGTGCCGGCGCGGTGCCCGGCCCGTTCGACGCGTTCCTGACGATGCGCGGCATCAAGACGCTCGCGCTGCGCATGGAGCGGCACAGCGACAACGCCGAGAAGGTCGTCGACCTCCTCGCGGGCCACTCGGCGATCTCCCAGGTCATCTACCCGGGCCTGGATTCGCACCCGGGGCACGCGGTGGCCGCCAAGCAGATGCGTCGCTTCGGCGGCATGGTCTCGGTGCGGTTGAAGGGCGGCAAGCAGGCCGCACTCGACTTCTGCTCGCGCACACAGATCTTCACGCTCGCCGAGTCGCTCGGTGGCGTCGAGTCGCTCATCGAGCATCCGGGTGCGATGACGCACGCGTCGACCGCGGGCTCCGCCCTCGAGGTTCCGGAGGATCTGGTGCGTTTGTCCGTCGGCATCGAGGATGCTGCCGACCTGCTCGCCGACATCGAGCAGGCCCTCGGCTGACAGGTCGTTGAACAGCCGTTTTGCACGCTTGCCGTCGTCGCGGGTGAACGCCCGGCGACGGCAGGCGTGCGAAAGGCTGAGGTTTTCCTGAATCTCGCACGCGCCCGTCAGTTTGCCCGTTACGGTGAGTCCTCGGAACACGGACGACCCCAGGAGCGGTGTATGTCATGGGAGCCCGCAGCCGTCATCGTGGCTGTCACAGCAGTAACAGGTGTCGCGTTCCCGGCGGTAGCGAATGCAACACCCGACCCGGCTCCCGAACCGCCGCCAGCGACCACCGCCCCGCAGCCCGCGCCGCAGTTGGTGGAGCCCGTGAACAGCATCGTCGCGCTGCTGCCGCCGGAGATGCGGCAGCAGGCGGCGTCGGATCTAGTGAAGGCCATCCCGGTACTGCAGGCGCCGGCCGCCCCGCCGGCGCAGCCGTCGACGGCGGAGGCTCCCGGACAGCCGCCCACCACCGAACCGGCCCCGCTGTCGCCCGCCGCGGCCCCGCCCGCGGCGCCCCCGACCGAGACGCGAGTGCCCGTGCCGGTCACGGCCCCCGCGATCACGCTTCCGGGGATCGGGTCCGTCGCCCTGCCGCCGTTGCCCGCCGTGCTTCCCCCGAATGCCACACTGGGGCAGGTCGGTTCGATCGCGGTGTTCGCGCCGTGGCTGCGCAAGGCCGGTGAGATCTGCGACGGTGTCAAGGCCCCCACACTCGCGGCGCTGTTCTCGGTCGAGAACGACTTCCGGTACGGCCCCAGCGCGCCCGTCTCGCTGGCGGGCGGGCGCGGCCCGGCCAAGTTCATGCCCAGCGAGTGGGCCAAGTACGGCAAGGACGCCGACGGCGACGGCACCGCCGACATTCTCGGTGTCGCCGACTCCGTCATGGCCGCCGGACACATGTTGTGCGACAACTACGCTCAGATGGACGCCTGGAAGCAGGAGGGCCTGGTCCAGGGTGACACCCTCGACCTGGCGCTCGCGGCCTTCAACGCCGGCACCCGAGCCATCCGCAAGGCCGGCGGCATCCCGACCGGTGTCGACGACGCCGCCGACCAGAGCGGCCCGTACGTGCAGAAGATCCGCGGGTCGGAGGGCCAGTTCGAGCAGCTGCTGTCACCGTTCACGAACGTCAACTTCGACATCAACCTCCCGACAACGGGGATCGGCGGTGCCGCGGTCCAGCTCGCGATGCGGTACCTCGGCCTGCCCTACGTGTGGGGTGGCGGCAACATCAGCGGGCCATCGATGGGCGGCTTCGACTGCTCGGGTTTGACGTCGTACGCGATGTTCGCGGCCAGCGGCGGCCGGGTGGCGCTGCCGCGCACGTCGGAGACGCAGTGGGGGGTCGGCACCGAGATTCCGATGGCCGCGGCGCAGCCGGGCGACCTCGTCTTCGGCAACTGGCAGGCGGGCGGCCCCGGTCACGTCGGCATCTACATGGGCAACGGGCTCATGGTCCACGCCCCGCAGACCGGCGATGTCGTCAAGATCGGTCCGGTCTTCGCGGACATGAAGGCGCGCCGGGTGCTCTGACGGCGCGAGGCGAAAGCGAGAAACCCCGGCCGGGCAGCTGCCCGGCCGGGCAGCTGCCCGGCCGGGGTTCGTCGTTACGAGTGTCGGATCAGCCGCGGTACGGCCGCGACGGATCAGCCGTGGTACGGCTCGGCGCTGACGAGGGTGACCTTCATCAGGCTGCCGTTGGGGAGGGTGTACTCGCGGGTCTCGCCGACCTTGGCGTCGATCAGCGCGCCGCCCAGCGGGGAGCCCGGCGAGTAGACCTCGAGCTTGTCGTTGCGGGCGCCTTCTTCGCGGGTGGCGATGAGGAAGGTCTCGGTGTCGGTCTCGTCGCCGTCGTAGAAGACCTTGACGACCGAGCCGGGCAGCGCGACGCCGGACTGCGTGGGGGCCTCGCCGACCTTGGCGCTGTTCAGCAGCTCCTGCAGCTGGCGGATGCGCGCCTCCTGCTGGCCCTGCTCCTCGCGCGCAGCGTGGTAGCCGCCGTTCTCCTTGAGGTCGCCTTCCTCGCGACGCTCGTTGATCTCGGCGGCAATGACCGGACGATTGGCGATGAGCTGGTCGAGCTCAGCCTTGAGCCTGTCGTGAGACTCCTGAGTAAGCCAGGTCACCTGGGTCTCGGTCATTGTCGATCACTCCCTTGTAGTCGAAGTCCACCGTGGACTCCCTCGGCAGATCGCTGCGATCAGCAGCGATCAACGGGCAGGCCGCTCTTGTCCGTGGCGGTTATCCCCCGGTCGCCCACATCGTGAGCAGACTCGTCCTGCCGTCAATGCAGCAATACACGGCTCCGAGTGGAACCGTGTATCAACCGATTTTAGCACGGAGGGGCCTTCCGACCCGGTCTAACGAAGACCGGTCGGTCTGAACGTCAGCCCGCGCGTAGATAGTCCGGAACGTCCATACTGCATCCGTACAGATCGCCCATAGCGGGTGGCTGGGAGGCGTGGACGGGGGCGGTGACCTCGACGGTCTTCGACTCGGACGGCGCGATGTACACCTCACGGCGCCCGGTCTCGGAACCGTCCTTCGAGCGCGTCCGGACGATGCAGACGGCGGGCTCGGAGGGGTCCTCGCGCGTCACTGTGATCTGAATGTTCATCGTTTGGTCGTCGACGATCTCGAACGCGACCTGTTTGCCGTCGACGTCCTTGACCGCGAATTTGGTGTAGCCGATGTAGGCGATCCCGATGCCGGCGAGGATCACGAGACCCGTCAGCACCCACTTGCCCCAGTTCTTCGGGCGGGCAGTGCGCGGCGCGGACCCGTAGCGGTCGGTGGGAGGTGTACTGCTCATCACTTCGCTCTCGAGCCGGTTGTGGTGGTGCTCCGTGGGGCCGTCGGGATCGCCGTATGCCACGCGTAGCGGGGGTACGACAGACGGTCGTATGTGTCAGGTGGAACTATAGGGGAAGGACGACGGCACACCGTGCGCGGTAGCGGTCGACCACTGCAGGTGACACGCCACGACGGTGACACGCGAAGCTGAGGTGAAGACACACGTGAGCGGATTCCGACTCATGGCCGTTCATGCCCATCCCGACGACGAGTCGAGCAAGGGCGCCGCGACGATGGCCCGCTATGCCTCGGAGGGCAACGAGGTGCTCGTCGTGACGCTGACGGGCGGTGAGCGTGGCGACATTCTGAACCCCGCGATGGACGTTCCCGGTATCCGGGAGCGGATGGACGAGGTGCGCCGCGAGGAGATGGCCGAGGCTGCCCGCATCCTGGGGGTGCGGCAGACGTGGCTCGGGTTCGTAGACTCCGGCCTGCCGGAGGGCGACCCCAAGCCGCCGCTGCCGGAGGGCTGCTTCGCGCTCGAGCCGCTCGAGGTGCCGACCGAGGCGCTGGTGAAGGTGATCCGCGAGTTCCGTCCGCACGTGATGACCACGTACGACGAGAACGGCGGCTACCCGCACCCTGACCACATCAAGTGCCACGAGGTCTCCATGGCCGCGTACGAGGCGGCGGGCGACCCGGAACGGTTCCCCGACGCGGGTGAGCCGTGGGAGGTGCAGAAGGTCTACTACTCGCACGGGTTCATCCGTAAGCGTCTGGTCCAGTTCAAGGAGGAGTACGAGCGCCGCGGGGAGGAGTTCCCCATGGCCGAGTGGCTCGCCAAGTGGAAGACCGAGCAGGGCGACCTGATGGCGCGGGTGACGACGCAGATCCAGTGCGGGGACTTCTTCCCGCAGCGGGACGACGCGTTGCGCGCCCACGCGACGCAGATCGACCCGAACGGCTCGTTCTTCGCGGTTCCGCTGGACATCCAGCAGAAGATCTGGCCGACCGAGGAGTTCGAGCTGGCCAAGACCCGCGTACACACGGCGATCCCGGAGGACGACCTCTTTGCGGGCATTTCGGAGGATGAGAAGCAGTGATGACGACGTTGGCGTGGGACCTTCTGGCGCAGGGGACCAGTACCCCGAGCAGCCCGCAAGGTCCCGAGTTCGGCAAGGCGTCCCCGCTCGGTCTGGTGCTTATCGTGGCGCTGTTGGTCGGCACCGTCCTGTTGGTCCGGTCGATGAACAAGCAGCTGCGTAAGCTGCCGGACACCTTCCAGCCGGAGCACCCCGAGGCCGATCAGGCGGCCGACGAGGGCACGGATCGTGGTGCGGCGATCGCCGAGGTCACCGAGCCGGAGCGGCCGGCGGGCGACTCGCAGGCCGATCAGGACCCGCCCGCGAAACCGACGAGTTAGGGGAGAGTCGTGTCGCTCGAGCGGAACACCCTGGGCGGCGCGACCAGCCCGTATCTACGGCAGCATGCGGACAACCCGGTCCACTGGCACGAGTGGGGTCCGGAGGCGCTCGCGTGGGCGCGTGAGCGCAACGTCCCGGTTCTGCTGTCGATCGGGTACGCCGCGTGCCACTGGTGCCACGTCATGGCGCACGAGTCGTTCGAGGATCCGGCGACCGCGGCGGTGATGAACGAGAACTTCGTGTGCATCAAGGTGGACCGCGAGGAACGCCCCGACCTGGACGCGGTCTACATGACCGCGACGGTCGCGATGACCGGTCAGGGCGGCTGGCCCATGACGTGCTTCCTCACGCCGGACGGCGCCCCGTTCTACTGCGGCACCTACTATCCGCCGCAGCCACGGGGCGGGATGCCGTCGTTCACGCAATTGCTGCACGCGGTCACCGACACCTGGCGCACCCGTCGCGGCGACGTGGACGACGCGGCCGCGTCGGTGGTCGCCGAGCTACGGCGCAGCAGCGCCCCGCTGCCGGCCGCCGGCCCGCCCGTCGACGTGCCGTTGCTGTCCGGGGCGGTCGCCACCGTGCTGCGCGACGAGGACCGCGACCGCGGCGGATTCGGCGGCGCCCCGAAGTTCCCGCCGTCGACGCTGCTCGAGGGGCTGCTCCGCTCGTACGAGCGGACGGGCGCCGAGCCGGTGCTGCGCACGGTCGAGCGAGCCGCCGACGCGATGGCCCGCGGCGGCATCTACGACCAGCTCGGCGGCGGTTTCGCGCGCTACTCGGTGGACGCCGACTGGATGGTGCCGCACTTCGAGAAGATGCTGTACGACAACGCCCTGCTGCTGCGCTGCTACGCGCACCTCGCGCGCCGCACCGGCTCGCTTCTCGCCCACCGGGTCGTCGAGGAGACGGCCGACTTCCTGCTGCGCGACCTGCGCACCAGCGCGGGGGCCTTCGCGTCGGCGCTCGACGCCGACACCGAGGGCGAAGAGGGTCTGACGTATTCGTGGACTCCCGGGCAGCTGGTCGATGTACTCGGCGCCGACGAGGGGGCGTGGGCAGCCGAGACGTTCGCGGTGACGGCGGAGGGAACGTTCGAGCGCGGAACCTCGGTCCTGCAGCTCCTCTCGGACCCGTCCGACGACGCCCGTCTCGCCGACGTGCGCGCGCGTCTGTTCGCGGCGCGCAGCCGACGGCCGCAGCCGGCCCGCGACGACAAGGTGGTCACCGCCTGGAACGGGCTCGCGATCACCGCGCTCGCCGAGGCCGGCGCGACACTCGACCGACCGGAATGGGTATGGGCGGCAGCCGAATGCGCCCGTGTACTGCTGACGACTCACGTGGTGGACGGGCGCCTGCGACGCGCATCGCTCGCCGGCGTGGTGGGGCAACCGGCGGGAATCCTCGAGGACCACGCCGCGCTCGCGACGGGACTGCTGACCCTGCACCAGGCGACCGGCGAGGTCGAGTGGCTGGACGCCGCCACCGGTTTGCTGGACATCGCGATCGCGCGTTTCGCCGACCCCGAGCAGCCCGGTAGCTGGTTCGACACCGCGGACGACGCCGAGGTCTTGGTGACCCGTCCACGGGATCCGCTCGACGGGGCGACCCCGTCGGGGGCGTCCGCGATGGCAGAGGCGCTGCTGACGGCGTCTGCGCTGGCGGACGCGGACCGGGCATCGACGTATGCGGGCGCGGCAGCGGATTCGCTGAGCCGCGCGGCGATGGTGCTCCAGCGCGCGCCGCGATCGGCGGGGCACTGGCTCGCGGTCGCGGAAGCCTCGGTACGTGGGCCTGTCCAGATCGCGGTATCGGAGACCGAATCGTCCGAATTGTCCAGGCAGGCACGTCGACTCGCGCCCGGTGGCGCCGTAGTGGTTGCGGGGCCCGCGGATTCGACGCCGCTACTCGCCGACAGGCCGCAGATCGACGGCACTCCTACGGCGTACGTGTGTAGAGGATTCGTGTGCGACCAGCCGGTCACCGAGGTCGACGCCCTGCGCGAACTGGTGGGATCGGACTGACACGAAAAGAGCCGTGCGGCAGTGCCGCACGGCTCTCTTGTGATTCCTGTCGGAAATCAGCTGTTGAAGATGTCAGCGACGCTGCCGAAGGCCTGGCCGACGACATCGTTGATGCCTGCGATCGTGACGCTGATCGAGTTGATGAAGCCGGCGAGGATGACGTCGGCGCTGCCGACCGGGATCATGACGGCGTCGAGGATCGAGCCCATGGTGTACCTCCGAGATTGGGGCGGGGCCGAACTGTTCGGCCCTACGAGTGATGGGGATGCTCCGACGGGAGCGAAGGAACCGCGCCGGCGCTCAGCAGCGCCCGCGATTCGCGACAGGGTCTCAGCTGGCGAAGATGCCCGCGACCAGGTCGAAGATGTTCTCGACCGATCCGGTGACGGTGTCGAACAGGTGGTCGATGGCGAGCGACGAGTTGGTGAAGATGCCGTCGAGCGAGCCCATGAAACTCTCCTTCGTGAATGCTTGTGACAGAGAGCTCCTGCAAAATCTGTTGCAGGACAACCCTCTTCGTGTTATCGCAGGGCAGGGCCCCGCGACTGCAGCGACGATAGCAATCCCGCGGAGGTTGTCGTGGCAAAACGGAAAAAAACTGTTCAGTTGTCCAAATCGGGCGTGAAGTGCAGAAAGGGTCCGTGGTTGACGCTCACGGACCCTTCCTGCATATCGGGTGTCATCGAAATCGGCGACCCCGACCGAAGCGTCAGCTCAGTGCCAACGTGGTGTAGTCGACGAGGTTCCTGAAGGACTGAAGGATTCCGACGCCGATGGCGTCGATGCTCATGACGGGAATCTGGATGAGAGCGGCGAGCGAACCCATGTGGTTTCCTCCTGATCGCGCAGGCCTGCCGGCACTGCAAATCGATAGGGTGGGGAGACGTTGCGCCGCGCGGGCACAACGATCGGTGTCAGTTGGCGGCGCTACCGGTGAGAAGGCCGCCCAGCCATGCGAGCACCGTCCGGATGGTGCCCTCGGTCAGATCCACCGACTGGACGTCGGCGAGGATGTCTGCGATAGAACCCATGATCCCTCCCTGTTTCCCGGTGCGGTGCGGGGAGTTTCAACCAGTTGCGCAGTCCCGCAATCGCGTTGTCTCTGTAACGGGCAACCGCCCGTGACACACGACGCTAGCAGTAACTCGTCTGGTACGCGCGCTATGTTTCGAATCGATCGGTCAGTTGTTTGAATCCGCTACTGGCGGAGGGCCGCTCGGATCGTCGGCCACGATCGGCCGAGCTCGTCCCGCCAGTAGTCCCACGCGTGCACCCCGGTAGGTTGAGCGCTGCGGGTCACGTCGGCTCCGGCGCTCCGAAGTGCCTGCGTCAGTTGGTCGGTACACACATTGGCACCGGCCTCCAGTAGCCCGCCCACCACCACGGTGTTGGCGATGTCGGGCTCGTCGAGGGACTCGTGCGGGCCGGGCAGGCCGTTCCCGGACGACAGGTACACCTTCTTGCCGGCGAGGCGAGAAGCGTTGCGGAACAGGTCGTGGTCGTGCCAGGCGTCGCTACCCTGCGGCCCCCACATCATGTCCGAGGTCGCCATGCCGTTCATGACGATCAGATCGGTCAAGAGCTGCCCTCCCGGTCCGTCGGTGGCGTAGCAGCCGCTGTAGCCCACGACCCCGTCGTACAGTTCCGGATCACGGGCGGCGAGCATCACGGCGCCCTGGGCGCCCGAGGAGATCCCGCCGATGACGTTGCGCCCGCTGGTATCGAATCGAGCGTCGATCAGGGGAGGTAATTCCTTGGACAGGAACGTCTCCCACTGGGTGTGTCCGAACTTGGGGTGGTCCTCGGCCCAGTCCTGGTAGAGGCTGCCGGTGCCCCCGACCGGCATGACGACGTTGACGTTCTTGTCGGCGAAGAACGCCTGCGCGTTGCCCTTGGTGGGCTCGAGCCAGTTGGTGCTCGCCACCTGCCCGGAATTGCCGTCGAGCAGGTAGAGAACGCCGCGTGGTTCGCTGCGATCGGCCGGCAGCAGTACGTTCACCGGCACCTCGCGGCGCATGGCTGGGGAGGCTACCTGCAACAGGAGAAGCCGGTCGGAGACGGGCGTGACACTCGTGATCGACGGCTGCGTGTTCGCGTCGACCTGCACGTACTGCGGGACATCCGTTCCCGGTTCCGTGTCGGCTGCCGCCGTCGTGACCGCCGGACCCGTCGTCAGCAGACTTGCCGTCAACAGTGCGGCGGCCAGTTTTCGAACGTCGTTCCGTTGCATGAGTGTTCGATCTCCCCGGTTCGGTGCGGTCAGATGCCGAGCGAGTGTGCGATCATCGGCCACGACTCGTGCAGATCGTCTTCCCAGTATCCCCACGAGTGGGTACCCGCCGCGCGGAAGTTGTAGACGATGTTGTCCATTCCCAGTGCGCGCGTCTTCTTCGAGAGTTGATCCGTGCAGTACTGCGTGGACGCCTCGATGATCCCGCCGACCACGACCTGACTCGCCAATGCCGCGAGCTTGCCTTGGATTCGGGGGTTGCCCATGTTGTCGTGCGCCCCGGGCAGTCCGCTGGCCGTCGAGATGTACATGGGGATGCGGGGAAGCTTGTCGGCGTTGACGTAGGGATCGCGGGCGACCCATTCCGGGTCGTCCTCCGGACCCCACATGTTGTCGGTGTCGCCGTCTCCGAGTCCCACGACAAGCCTGACGAACTGGCGCCCGGGGGCTCTGCTGGTGATCGCGCATCCGCTGTACGAGCCGACGCTCTTGTAGAGGTCCGGCGCCTGGATCGCCAGGTCGAGGACGGAGGTCCCGGTCATGGAGATCGCGGCGATGGAGTTGTCGCCCGTCGTGTCGAAGGCGTCGTCGATGACAGACGGCAGTTCCTCGGTGAGGAACGTGGTCCACTTGTTGATGCCGTTGTTGCCGGAGGTGGCGGCCAGTCCGGGATCGGGGTTGCGCCAGTCGGTGTAGTAGCTGAACGCGCCTTCCGTCGGGGTGACGACGTTGACGTGCTTGTCCGCGAAGAACTCTCCGACATCGGTCTGCAGGTTCCATGCGGCACCGTCCTCACCGCCGCCGGCGCCGTTGAGCAGGTAGAACGTGGGAGCTGGGATACCGGTGTCCCTGGGGCGGAGCACCTGCAGGGGAATGTTGCGCTGCATCGAGGGCGAGTACACCTCGATGTCGACCTGCCGGCCGGCGCTCTCCTCCAGGCTGACGAGGCGCGCACCCGTCGTCACGTCGACATCAGCCGTGTCGGGCGAACCTGGGATCGCTGCCGCCGCAGGGAATCCGCCGAGCAGCGGAAGTGTCGCCGCGGCCAGGACGCACACCGTCCGCAGTCGTCGGGTTGCGTGCGCGTTGTTCATGGATCGGTCCTGGGTCGGGTCGCTCGAGCGGTCTCTGACATGCGCAATCGGGACCCGCCAATGATTGCGGATCCCGATTGGGTGCCGGACGGCACCAGTGCCAAGTGTCGTTACTTGGGGTTGGTGGCACCACTCAGTGCGTAGAGGGCATTGACGACCTTGGTGATCGCCGCGCCGGCGCTGCCGGTGACGACGCCGAGAGCTTCGTAGACGGATCCCATGATTCTCCTTAGGTATGGCGAGTTGGTGCGATCTCCGATACCGGCCCTCGGTGATCCGGAAGCCTCCGGTATTGCCTACTCAGGCCGGTACTCGCTTTGTCAGGTGGGGCGAATGCCGACTAGGCCGGAGGTGTCGGGATGGCGGAGAAGCTGTCGATCGAGCCGAAGCCGATGTCGACCAGTTCACCGAGCGAGCCGAGTGCGTCGTGGATGCTGGTCTGTGCCGAGCCGAGGAACGCGCCGAGTAGTCCGTCAGCGCCCAGCGAGCCCAGTCCACCGTCGAGCAGTGCGCCCAGAATTCCCTGGAGAGAACCCATGTTTGCCTCCTGAAGACATCATGTCGTTGTCCGGTACCCGACTCCGGAAACACGGCTGTACGGGTCGACACCGGCCCTTCATCACGGGCGGATTACCCGCGATGTCCCGAACGTTAACAACCGTTTGAATGGCGACGGGTCGGTTTCACGAAATTTCTCCGGAATCGGCGGAAACTCCCTGCACCACAGGAGCTTTTGGACGATCGACCAACTCGCGGAACGCCCGGATCAAGAGTTCTTTGTAACGATCCGTGTCGGGCATCATTGCGGTGTCGGTGCAGAACGAGATCTCGATTTCGTCGCCGTGATGGGAGACGATCAGGTGCCGGAGTCCGACCTTGTCGACGATGCCGAGGATGCCGAAACTCCGGACCAGGGGCGCGCCGCGCAGGACCAGGTCGTCGCCGGTCCACGGGATGTTGCTGACCATCGTATTGACGGAGTCGACGGTACCTTCCGGCTGCTTGCGAAGCTGCAACAGCCAATTGGCTCCGCGCAGCAACCATGCCGGCGACGTCTCCACCCGGGATGCCGCGATCTGGACGTCCGCATGGCGGTGACGGTGCTTTTCCGCGCGGACAGACGCAGTGACCGCCCGTAGCCGTTCGAGCGGGTCTGCGATGTCGGTGTGGAGATCGACGTTCATCAGTGCGAGGTGATTGGCGCGATCGTTCTCCGGTCGATTCGCGACACCCGGCCGGGTGCCGCGCAGCGACATCGGCACCATCGCGGACAGCGATGCCGTCGGCGTCTCGCCCTTTTCCTGCAGGTATGCAGCGAGTCCGCCGGAGATCGTCGTCAGGAGAACGTCGTTGAAGGTCACGCCCTCGACCGCGGCCTGCACGGTGCGGATGTCGTCCGACGAGAAGCTCACGACGTCGAAGGTCAGATCCGGCGTGATCCGATTGTTGAACCGCGTCGCCGGGCGGGGTGGTCCGGGCGGGGCGATCGTGCCCGCTGCGATCTCGTCGGTGACCCGCTTGGCGGCGTCCCCGGTCGTGGCCAGCCCTTCGCGGAAGGCTCGCCACTGGGTGGGAAGTCGGCCGATCGCTCTCGTGAACTCCCTCGGCATGGACCAGCTTTCGGATGCGGACGGGATCGGCGGATGAACCTCGGACCGTCCGAAGATGCGAAGTCCCAGGTCCCGGGCGGTGAGCCCGTCGCCGGAACTGTGATGGCACCGGAGTACGGCCACCGTCATTTGCTCGGGCAGGCCGTCCACTCCGGTGACGCCGGTGAGGAAGTGCAACTGCCACGGTGGGCGGGTGAGATCGAGCGGCTTGCCGGAGAATCGGGAGATGTGGCGTCGCAGAGCGTCCCATCCGGGACCGTCGACCGGTTCGACGACCACGTGCTTCCTCAGGTCCAGCGTGGGATCCGGGACCCAGAACGGGTAGTCCAGTTCCAGTGGTAGGCGCCGAAGGCGCCGTGTGAACACCCCGCTGTAACCCAGTCGCGCGCGCATCCACTCGACGGCCTCACGCTGGGTGATCGGTGCGACGTCTGCGGTGGTGTCGAACATGTAGATGCCGGTCGAGTTCGAGATGTGGCGCTCGCCCTCGTGATAGACGAATTCGGCGTCCTGCGGCGCCAATTGGGAGATTCCACCAACTGTTTGCTCGGTCGTCGTCACGGCGCTCCTTCCCCCGGGGTGGATAGCAGGGTAAGCAGATCGCCCGAAGGCCCGTGCCCGTTTTCGGAACCTTCACCGCAATTCGCGCCGGCAGAACCTAACCGAAGACCACCAGGCAGACGGCCACGAAGTGGCAGACGGCGGCGACGGCCGTGGCGGCGTGGAAGAACTCGTGGTGGCCGAACGTGTGCGGCCACGGGTTGGGCCACTTCGTGGCGTAGAGGATCGCCCCGACGCTGTAGAGAACACCGCCGACGGCAAGCAGCACCATCGGTGCGACGCCGGCCTCGTCGACCAGTTCGCCGGCGACCGGGACGATCGCCCAGCCGAGCAGCAGGTAGAGAGGTACACCCACCCAGCGGGGCGCGGTGGGCCACAACATCTTCAGGGCGATGCCGACGAGGGCGCCACACCACACGACGGTGAGCAGCACGGTACCCGTGTGCGGCGGTAGCGCGAGCAGGCCGAACGGGGTGTAGCTGCCGGCGATGAACAGGAAAATCATCGAATGGTCGGCGCGCTTCATCCAGGTTCTGGCGCGGACCGTACGCCAGTGGACGCGGTGGTACGTCGCGCTCACCGCGAACAGCCCGCACACGGTGGTGCAGTAGACGAGGGTCGCGAGCCCGGCTCGCGTGGACTCGAGCGAGAACGCGAGTGCCACCAGCGCGACGCTCGCGACGGCGGCGACCACGAGCGACCACGCGTGGATCCAGCCGCGCAGCCGCGGCTTGGTCGGTAGCGCGACGAGGTCGTCGAGCCCGAGAACCGTCATGGCGTGCCCCTGTCGTCGATGGGGCCGGGCGAACCCGGCGAACTTACGGAACCGTAACCTACGGTGGAGTAACTACGGTAGGGCTAGAAGTGAGGCGTGCGCGACATCGAGAGCATCGGCACGGTGGTCGGTGGAACATGTTCGCGGCGTACTCTTTCTTCCCGTGGTGATGTCCAGGTGAAGTTGCGCGGCCTGCTGTACAGCATCTACGAGCGACGGCTGCTGCGCCGTCTCGACGGTTTACAGCACCCGCGCCATGTGGCGGTGATGTGCGACGGCAACCGGCGTTGGGCGCGGGAGAACGGATTCACCGACGTCAGCCATGGGCACCGGATGGGTGCGCGCAAGATCGCCGAACTCCTCAGCTGGTGCGACGCGGCCGGCATCGAGATGGCGACGATCTACCTGCTGTCCACGGAGAACCTGCGCCGTGAACCGGAGGAACTCGACACGCTGCTCGAGATCATCACCGAGGTGGTCGAGGAGATCTCCGCTCCCGGGAAGAACTGGAGCGTCAAGATCGTCGGCACGCTCGACCTGCTACCCGAGGATCAGGCGCGGCGGCTGCGCGAGGCGGCCGAGGGGACGCGCGGCCGGACGGGCACGCACGTCAACGTCGCGGTCGGGTACGGCGGCCGTCAGGAAATCGCCGACGCGGTCCAGTCGCTGCTGCGCGACAAGCTCCGCGAGGGCCTCACGGGCGACGACCTCGTCAAGGCGATGAGCGTCGAGGGCATCGACGGTCACCTCTACACGTCCGGCCAGCCGGACCCGGACCTGGTGATCCGGACGTCGGGCGAGCAGCGGCTGTCCGGGTTCCTGCTGTGGCAGAGCGCGTACTCGGAGATCTGGTTCACCGAGGCGTACTGGCCGGAGTTCCGCCGCGTCGACTTCCTGCGCGCGCTGCGCGACTACGCGGCTCGACACCGACGCTTCGGCGTGTAACCGAGGCCCTCACGTCGCGGGTGGCGTGAGCGCCGGGAACCAGATGTCGGTGAGGACCTCCGCGGCCTGCTCGCGGGGGATCTCGATCGTCCCCTGCACGGCCCATCGGGTGAAGAACCGTTCGAGCTGGGTGACCAGCAGTTCGATCCGCACGCGGGCCTCCCGCTCGCGGTGGGCGCCCCACCGGGCCAGGTAGGACGGCATCGCGTTCGGCAGCGCGGCGATCGCCTCCCGGGCGGGCTCGCGGAAGTCGGGCTCGAGCACCAGCGCCTCGTCCCACGCCGGCAGGATCGCGCGATTGCGGTCGAACCAGTCGATGGCCCGCTCGATCCACCGGGTGAACTCGTCGCGTGAACCCGACTCGAGCACCTCGTCCAGGTCGGCGTAGATCGACACCGCCCGCGGATCCATCGACTCGGCGCCGATCCGGCGCAGGACATCGGTCTTGCCGGTGAAGTGCAGGTAGAACGTGGCTCGGCTGCAGCCGGCCGCGGACGCGATGTCGTCGATCTTCACCGCCGCGTATCCGTTGGCCGCGAACTGCTCTCGGGCGCAGTCCAGCAGGCGCCGCCGCGTCAGCCGCTTCTGCTCGTCGCGCAGCGTCGGCTTCCGGTCGGGGGCCTGGTCGATCTCGTTCACTGCATACCTCCGACCGGCATCGTACTGTCCGATCGTGCGGCTCGGTCAGCGTGCGCCGCGGACCAGAACGCCTGGTCGGGCGCCGGTGTCCTCGCCGTCGCGGAGCACCACCTGCCCGGACACGATGGTGGCCCGGTAGCCGTCGGCGCGCTGCAGCAGTCGTCGCGCCCCGCCCGGCAGGTCGAACGCCATCGCCGGCGGCTGCAGTTGCAGCCGCTCGAAGTCGATGACGTTCAGGTCTGCCTTCTTGCCTTCGGCGATCACGCCACGATCGGTGAGTCCGTACAGGGTGGCCGTGTCCGACGTCATCTTCTTCACTGCGGTTGCCAGGGGAATTCGCGCGCCCCGGCGGCGGTCTCGCGCCCAGTGGGTGAGCAGGAACGTGGTGTTGGACGCATCGCAGATTGCGCCCACGTGCGCTCCGCCGTCGCCGAGTCCGACCGCGGTCGCTGGGTGCAGCAGCATCTCCTCGATCGGATCGAGTGTGAAGTTCGAGTAGCCGAGCAGCGGACGGAAGAACAGCGCACGACCCTCCTGCGAGAGCAGCAGGTCGTAAGCGTGCTCGAACGGATCCCGCCCGGCACGTTCGGCCTCGCGGGCGAGGTTGGTCTCCGGGTCGGGCTCGTACTGCGGCGGGTCGCCGAGGTGGAACGTCCGGTCCAGCTTGCTCAGGTACGGCATGCGATTGTGCGGCGAATCGGCCTCGTCGAGGATCGCGCGCCGGGTCGCCGGGTCGCTCAGCTCGGTCACCAGCGCGGCAAGGTCGCCGCCCGCGCGTTCGACGGCGGCAACGTAGCTCGGACGGGTGTTGAAGGCGTTGAAGGTCTGCAGCCCGGTGAGCAGGCCCAGCGGGCGGGCCGACACCTGCGGGCGCAGCGGAATGCCGGACTCGTACGAGGTGGCGGCGAGATCGAGCAACCGCTTCCAGTCGTCCGGCGCGCCGTCGTGCTGCAGCAGCCCGAAACTCACGGTCCGACCGGTGAGTTCGGCCAGCCGGACCATCCAGTCGAGTTCCCGATCGGGTGCGGCGAGATCCTCGCCCATGATGCCCGCGGGCGCCAGCTCGAAGACCCCGGTGCCGGCGGCGGCCAACGCCCGTCCGATCCCGAACAGTTCGTCCTCGGCGGCGAAGGTGCCCGGCACCGGCTCACCGTCGATGGCCCGATGCACGATGGTGCGTGACGTCGAGAACCCCAGCGCTCCGGCCTCGACGCCTTCGCGGACCAGGGTGGACATCAGTTCGATGTCCTCGGTCGACGCGGCTTCGTTGCGGGCTCCGCGCTCGCCCATGACGTAGGCCCGCACGGCACCGTGCGGCACCTGCGTCCCGACGTCGATGGCCAGCGGCAGGCGCTCGATCGCATCGAGGTACTGCGGGAACGACTCCCACGCCCACCGGATCCCCGTCGACAGTGCCGCGCCCGGAATGTCCTCGACGCCCTCCATGAGCCCGATCAGCCACTCGCGTTCGGACTCGGTGACCGGCGCGAACCCGACCCCGCAGTTGCCCATCACCGCGGTGGTGACGCCGTGCCAGCAGCTGGGCGTGAGCATCGGATCCCAGGTCACCTGCCCGTCGTAGTGGGTGTGGATGTCCACGAACCCCGGCGTCACGATCAATCCGGTCGCGTCGACGACCTCGTCGGCGTCCGCGTTGCTCAGCTCGCCACCCGGGACGACCGCCGCGATCCGACCGTCGCGGACGCCGATGTCTGCGAGGTAGGGCTGACCACCGGTCCCGTCGACCACTGTCCCGTTGGAGACGACAAGAGAGAAACCCATATTCACTCCTCGCGATCTTCGACCGAGCGCCGTCCGCACTGCGTCGGCACACCGGGAATCGGCTGCGTGCGGTATCAGCTGGTGAGTTCCGAGCACTTTCGCTTGACAGCGTGTCAGCGAATCCGGTTCTATGACTTATATCACGTTCTTGCCGAAGGTCGATGCAATCCGATTGCGGGAAAGGAACTTCCATGCCTCAGCTGCCCAAGGTGTGCATCATCGGTGCCGGCTGTTCCGGATTCACCACGGCCAAGCGCCTCAAGGACCACGGCATCCCGTACGACTGTTTCGAGGCGTCCGACGACATCGGCGGCAACTGGTACTACAAGAACCCCACCGGCATGTCGTCGTGCTACGAGAGCCTCCACATCGACACGTCGTCCACGCGGTTGCAGTTCGAGGACTTCCCGGTGCCGACCGACTGGCCGCACTTCCCGCACCACTCGCTCATGCACGGCTACTTCCGCGACTACGTCGAGAAGTTCGGCCTGCGTGACACCATCACGTTCGACACGATGGTCGAGAAGGCCGAGCGTCTCCCCGACGGCACGTGGGCGGTCACGCTCGACAGCGGTGAGACCCGCACGTACGACGCGCTCGTCGTCGCGAACGGTCACCACTGGGATCCGCGGATGCCGGAGTACCCGGGCACGTTCGACGGACAGATCATCCACAGCCACGACTACCTCAACGCATACGACCCGATCGACATGCGCGGCAAGAACATCGTGGTGGTCGGCATGGGCAACTCCGCGCTCGACATCGCGTCGGAACTCTCGCACCGATCGATCGCCAAGCATGTGTGGGTGTCGGCGCGACGCGGCGTCTGGGTGTTGACCAAGTACCGCGAGGGCAAGCCGGCCGACAAGATGATGATGCCGCCGTGGATGCCGAAGAAGCTGGGCCTGGCCATCGCGCGGCGCAAGATCAAGAAGTCGCTGGGGCGGATGCAGGACTACGGGCTGCCCGAGCCCGACCACGAGCCACTCGGCGCGCACCCGTCGGTGAGCATCGACTTCCTCGCCAAGGCAGGATCCGGTGACCTGACGTGTGTCCCGGCGATCGAATCGCTCGACGGCGACCACGTCCGGCTCGTCGACGGCCGTCGGATTCCCGCGGACGTCGTCGTGTGTGCCACCGGGTACAACATGAGCTTCCCGTTCTTCGATGATCCGTCGCTGCAACCCGATGCGCAGCACCGGTTCCCGCTGTTCAAGCGGATCATGCAGCCCGGCGTCGACAACCTGTTCTTCATGGGGCTGGCGCAGGCGTCGCCGACGATCGTCAATCTCGCCGAGCAGCAGAGCAAGCTCGTGGCCGGCGTGCTCAGCGGCTCGTACGCGGCGCCGACCGCCGACGAGATGCGGCGGATCATCGCGGCCGACGACGCCGCGAGCCTCGCGCAGTACTACGAGACGCCGCGGCACACCATCCAGGTCGACTTCGCGCGGTATGTGCGCGACCTGAAGAAAGAGATCGCGGCCGGCGAGAAGCGGGCCCAGCAGACGCCGGTCGGCGCCCGGTGACATCCGTCGAGGGATTCGCCGACCCCGCTTTCGGGGGGCTGCGAGAGCTGTTGCAGCGCAACCTCGACGACGGCACCGACGTCGGCGCGTCCGTGTGTGTCGTGCGTGACGGGGAGACCGTCGTGGACCTGTGGGGCGGGGTCGCCGACGCCGACACCGGTGCGCGCTGGGTCAAGGACACCGTCGTCAACACGTACTCGCTGACGAAGACCATGACCACGCTCGCGGCACTGCTGCTCGTCGACCGCGGCCTGCTCGACCTCGACGCCCCCGTCGCCCGGTACTGGCCGGAGTTCGCCGCCAACGGCAAGGACGGTGTGCTGGTGCGGCACGTCCTCGGGCACACGTCCGGCGTGAGCGGCTGGCAGCAACCGGTCACGGTCGCCGACATCTGCGACGACGTCCGTGCCGAGGACCTCCTCGCGCAGCAGGCGCCGTGGTGGGAGCCGGGCACGGCGTCGGGTTACCACGCAACCAACTTCGGGCATCTGGTCGGCGGGATGGTCCGCCGCGTCACCGGACGCACCCTCGGCGACTTCTTCGCCGTCGAGGTCGCCGACGCGTGCGGCGCCGACTACCGCATCGGCACACCCGCCGACGTCGATCCGCGGGTCGCGCCGTTGATCGCCCCGCCGCCCACCGGGTTCGACTACGCGTCGCTGCCGCCCGACGGCGTCTTCGTCAAGACGATGGCGAACCCGGTGATCCCGGTGCCGGAGACGTCGAGTCGGCTGTGGCGCGGCGCCGAGATCGGCGGCGCCAACGGTCACGGCAACGCGCGGTCGGTGGCCCTCGCACAGTCGGTCGTCTCGCACGGCGGACGGGCCCCGTCGGGGGAGCAGTTGCTCCGCCCCGAGACGGTCGAGCGGATCTTCGACGTGCAGGCCGACGGCGTCGACCAGGTGCTCGGGGCGTCGCTGAGATTCGGTCTGGGCTACGCGCTGCCCGCGCCCGACGTCCATCCGTCGATCCCCGACGGCCGGGTGTGCTGGTGGACGGGGTACGGCGGGTCGATCGTCGTCAACGACCTCGACCGCCGAACGACATTCGCGTACGTGATGAACAAGATGACCCCGCAACTCCTCGGCGCACCACGCACCGAGGAGTACGTCGCGCAGGCCTACGCGGGCCTGTGACCGGGTGTCCTTTGCGTTGCGAGGGGGACGCAAAGGACACCCGCCTGATCAGAGCTTGCGCAGGCGCAGCCGGTTGATGGTGTGGTCGGCGTCCTTGCGTAGCACCAGCGTCGCGCGCGGCCGGGTGGGCAGGATGTTCTCCACCAGGTTCGGCCGGTTGATCGAGTTCCAGATGTCCTCGGCCGCGAGCGTCGCGTGCTCGTCCGAGAGTGCCGCGTAGTGGTGGAAGTGCGCGTTCGGGTCCGCGAACGACGTCTTGCGCAGCGCCAGAAAGCGTTTGATGTACCAGCGCTCGATGTCCTCGATGCGGGCGTCGACGTAGATCGAGAAGTCGAACAGGTCCGAGACCATCAGGCGCGGACCGGTCTGCAGCACGTTGAGGCCCTCGATGATGAGGATGTCGGGCTGCCGGACAAGGTGGTACTGGCCCGGGATCACGTCGTACGAGATGTGCGAATACACGGGGGCCGCAACCTCTTCGGCACCCGACTTCACCTCCGTGACGAAACGCAGCAGCTTGCGGCGGTCGTAGCTCTCGGGAAATCCCTTGCGGTGCATGATGCCCCGGCGCGTGAGCTCGGCGGTGGGGTAGAGGAACCCGTCGGTGGTGACGAGGTCGACCCGGGGGTGGTGTTCCCAGCGGGCGAGGAGGGCCTGCAGCACGCGGGCCGTGGTCGACTTGCCGACCGCGACACTGCCGGCGACGCCGATGACGAACGGCACCTGGCGGTCGGGGTGCTTCTCGCCGAGGAAGGTTGCGGTGGCGGCGAACAGGCGCTGGCGCGCGGCGACCTGCAGATGGATCAGACGGGCGAGCGGGAGGTAGACCTCGGCCACCTCGTCGAGGTCGATCTGTTCACCGAGGCCGCGGAGCCCGACGAGTTCTTCTTCGGTCAGCACGAGCGGCGTCGACTTGCGGAGCTTGCGCCACTGCTTGCGGTCGAACTCGACGTAGGGGCTGGACTCGCTCACCCGTGCCATCGATGCCCCTTCCGGGAGAGCGGCTTCGACTGCAACCGGTGCATGCGCGTGCTGAGGGGAGGCAGGTGCATGAGGCAAATTGTGCTCGCAGCCACAGGGGAGCGGTGCGCCGGGTCCGCCTCTCGGCGGAAACCACAGGTGAAGGACTATGGTCCCGAACATGGAATCGGACGCATTGGTACGCGACTACCTCCTGCTTGGTCTGCGTTTCGACCGCCTCGAAGAGGGCTTCGTCGACGCCTACACCGGTGACCCCGCCCTGCGGCGGCAGGTGGAGAACGAGTCGCGGCCCGACCCGCGCCGACTCGCCGGCGACGCCCGCGCGCTACGTGCGGATCTCGGGTCCGCCGGGCTGTCGGACACGCGGACGCGGTTCCTCGACGCGCACCTCACCGCGCTCGAGTGCTCGGCCCGCAAGTTCGCGGGCGACGACATCGGTTTCGTCGACGAGGTCGCGGCGTACTTCGACGTGCGGATCGAGCCGGGCGACGAGGGCGAGTACCGCGAGGCCCACCGCCGGATGGACGCCGTGCTGCCCGGCCCCGGCACGCTCGCCGAGCGGATGGAGGCGCACCGGGCCGCCGACCGCATCCCGCCGGACCGGCTGGCCGAGTGCGTCGAGGCGTTCAACAGTGCGCTGCGGGACCGGGTGCGCGCCGAGTACGCCCTCCCCGAGACCGAGCGGGTCGAGTACGAGGTGGTCGGCGACAAGCCGTGGTCCGGGTTCAACTACTACCTGGGTGGGTACCGGTCCACCGTCGCGATCAACTCCGACCTCGACCAGCACATGTCGAACCTGCCGCGGCTCATCGCGCACGAGTCCTACCCGGGCCACCACACCGAGCACTGTCGCAAGGAGGCCGGCCTCGTCGGAACCGGACAGCTCGAGCAGACGCTGTTCGTCGTCAACACCCCGCAGTGCCTCATGGCGGAGGGGCTCGCGGACCTGGCGCTCGAATCCGTCGTCGGCGAGGGGTGGGGTGCCTGGGCGCAGGAGATCTACGCCGACCTGGGTCTGCGATTCGACGGGGAGCGGGCCGAGGAGCTGTCGGCGGCGTCGAGCGGGTTGCTCGGCGTGCGGCAGGACGCCGCGCTGCTGCTGCACGACCGCCGGGCCGGTGCCGACGACGTCGTCGCCTTCCTGCAGCGCTGGAGCCTGACGAGCCGCGAGCGGGCCGAGCAGAGCCTGCGGTTCCTGTCGTCGCCGCTGTGGCGGGCGTACATCAGCACGTACGTCGAGGGCTACCGGCTCCTCGGGGGCTGGCTGGGGCAGGTTCCGGCGGGTCCGCACCGGTCCGAACGGTTCCGTCGACTGCTCGACGAACCGCTCACTCCGGGGGCGCTGCGGGACGAGGTGACGAGCGGTGGCGGAGCCGCGTTGGGGAGCTGAGACCCCCGTTCCTTAGACTGAGGGGGATACTTCCGCAATCCAGCCTGGAGATTCGCTGATGACTGCTGTCCCTGCCACCGACGTGAACACCGCGTCCCTCGCCGAACTGGACCCCGAGGTCGCCACCGCCATGGCGGGTGAGCTGTCGCGTCAGCGTGACACCCTCGAGATGATCGCGTCCGAGAACTTCGTTCCCCGCGCCGTGCTCGAGGCCCAGGGCAGCGTGCTCACCAACAAGTACGCCGAGGGCTACCCGGGCCGCCGCTACTACGGCGGCTGCGAGTACGTCGACGTCGTCGAGGATCTGGCCCGCAACCGCGCCAAGGAGGTCTTCGGCGCCGAGTTCGCGAACGTCCAGCCGCACGCCGGTGCGCAGGCCAACGCCGCCGTGCTGATGACGCTGATGAACCCGGGCGAGAAGCTGCTCGGCATGGATCTGGCCCACGGCGGTCACCTCACGCACGGCATGAAGCTCAACTTCTCGGGCAAGCTGTACCAGGTCGCGTCGTACGGCGTCCGCGAGGACACCCACGTCGTCGACATGGATCAGGTGCGCGAGATCGCGGTGCGCGAGAAGCCGCAGGTGCTCATCGCCGGTTGGTCCGCCTACCCGCGTCACCTCGACTTCGCGGCGTTCCGCTCGATCGCCGACGAGGTCGGCGCCAAGCTGTGGGTCGACATGGCGCACTTCGCCGGCCTGGTCGCCGCGGGGCTGCACCCGTCGCCCGTGCCGCACGCGGACGTCGTCTCCACCACCGTCCACAAGACGCTCGGCGGCCCCCGCTCGGGCATGATCCTGGCGAAGCAGGAGTGGGCCAAGAAGCTCAACTCGTCCGTCTTCCCGGGCCAGCAGGGCGGACCGCTCATGCACGCGATCGCCGCGAAGGCCGTCGCGATGAAGATCGCCGGCACCCCCGAGTTCAAGGCGCGCCAGGAGCGCACCCTGGCGGGCTCGAAGATCCTCGCCGAGCGTCTCGGCGGCGCGGACGTCGCCGGCAACGGTGTCTCCGTGCTCACCGGCGGCACCGACGTGCACCTGGTCCTGGTGGACCTGCGCAACTCGCAGCTCGACGGCCAGCAGGGCGAGGATCTGCTCCACGAGATCGGCATCACCGTCAACCGCAACGCCGTGCCGTTCGACCCGCGCCCGCCGATGAACCCGTCGGGTCTGCGCATCGGTACCCCCGCGCTGGCCACCCGCGGCTTCGGCGAGGAGCAGTTCACCGAGGTCGCCGACATCATCGCGACCGCGCTCGCCAAGGGCGCCGACGCCGACGTCCCGGCGCTGCGGGCCCGGGTCTCCAAGCTGGCTCAGGACTTCCCGCTGTACGACGGCCTCGAGGGCTGGGGTCTGCTCTCCAAGAACGCCTGACGTTCACTCGTCGGATCGGCCCGCACCCCCCCCAGGGTGCGGGCCGATCCGCGTTTCCGGGGAAATCCGTTTCGGTGCACGAGACTTAACGCCGCGTTCACTCGACACGCCGGGTTCGTGCGCCGGGCGATTCGCCGACAGGCGTAGCGTCCCGGGGTAACAGGCAGCAGGGGAAGCTGACTGTACGGGAGGTCCTGATCGTGGCTGATCTGCTCAGTGCGAGGGGGCCGGCGCCCGGCCCTCGTGTCGATTGACACATCGGGTTCGGACCGGTCCAGCGAATACGTCTGCGCGGGTGCCACGCAGACACGAGGAGCCTCACGTGACCGCAATCAGCTCCGTCCGCACCTACGTCCTCGACACCTCAGTCCTGCTCTCGGACCCGTGGGCTGTCACCCGCTTCGCCGAACACGAGGTGGTCCTACCGCTGGTCGTGATCAGTGAACTCGAGGACAAGCGCCACCATCACGAGCTGGGATGGTTCGCCCGCGAAGCGCTGCGGATGCTCGACGATCTCCGTCTCGCGTACGGTCGCCTGGACCGCCCGGTCCCGATCGGCTCGGAGAACGGCACACTCCAGGTGGAGCTCAACCACACCGACCCCTCGGTGCTCCCGGTCGGATTCCGCACCGACAGTAACGATTCCAGGATCCTCGCCTGCGCCCTCAACCTGGCGGCGGACGGCAAGGACGTCGTCCTGGTCAGCAAGGACATCCCGCTGCGCGTCAAGGCCGGCGCGGTGGGACTGCCGGCCGACGAGTTCCGTGCCCACGACGTCGTCCCGTCGGGCTGGACGGGCATGACTGAACTGGAGGTCGCGTCCAGCGACATCGATGCGCTGTTCGCGGAGGGGGTCGTCGATATCGACGAGGCGCGGGAGTTGCCGTGTCACACCGGTATCCGGCTGTTGGGCGGAACCTCGAGTGCGCTGGGTCGGGTCACCCCGGACAAGCGGGTGCAGTTGGTGCGGGGTGAGCGGGAGGCGTTCGGGCTGCACGGCCGGTCCGCCGAGCAGCGGGTGGCGTTGGATCTGCTGCTCGACGAGAGCGTCGGGATCGTCTCGCTCGGCGGCAAGGCCGGCACCGGCAAATCGGCGCTCGCGCTCACCGCCGGACTGGAGGCGGTGCTGGAGCGTCGCAGCCACCGCAAGGTTGTCGTGTTCCGGCCGCTCTACGCGGTGGGCGGTCAGGAACTCGGCTATCTGCCGGGCAGTGAGAGCGAGAAGATGGAGCCGTGGGCGCAGGCCGTCTTCGACACTCTCGACGGTCTCGCGAGCCCCGAGGTGATGGACGAGGTGATGAGCCGCGGCATGCTGGAAGTGTTGCCGCTCACGCACATCCGGGGTCGGTCGCTGCACGACTCGTTCGTGATCGTCGACGAGGCGCAGTCCCTCGAGCGCAACGTGCTGCTGACCGTGCTGTCCCGTCTCGGTACCGGGTCCAGGGTCGTGCTCACCCACGACGTCGCCCAGCGTGACAATCTGCGGGTCGGCCGACACGACGGCGTCGCTGCCGTCATCGAGAAGCTCAAGGGGCACCCGCTCTTTGCGCACATCACCCTCACCCGCAGCGAGCGGTCGCCCATCGCGGCCCTTGTGACCGAGATGCTGGAGGAGTTCGGGCCCAACGCCTGATCTGTATTCACCGACGGGGGTGGGTGCAGTTGGATCCAGTCACCAGCCCGGCACTCCGAGGGGAGGAGTGCCGGGCGGTGGCGTTCAACCGGCGTGACCGAACCCACCGCCCGACGGCTGAGCGCTCGCCCGCGTCGGGGGATGGGCGAGTGCTCGACTGCTTTGACAGAGGATAAGCAGCGCCTGTGACGCTATCCGCAAGGAACGTTCGCGGCAATTCGAAAGCCGCCGAAGCTGACATTTCATCCAGGGATTTCACCCTCGGTGTCGTCACGCCGTGCGGGCGGGGTCGGAGGAGTTCACCGGCCGGTGTTGATTTCCGGCCAACCACCACAGTCGGGCCGTGCTGTCAGACTTGGGCGTATGGCCGAGCTGTATCCCGCACTGGAGCCCTATGAGTCCGGACTCCTCGACGTATCCGACGGGCACACGCTCTACTGGGAGGCGATCGGTGATCCGGCCGGAACTCCCGCGGTCTATCTGCACGGTGGGCCGGGGTCCGGCTGCCGACCGGGCGTACGCAGATACTTCGACCCCAGCGTGTTTCGCGCCGTGCTGTTCGACCAGAGGGGGTGCGGGCGCAGCCGACCGCTCGCGGACGATCCGGACACCGACCTCTCGACCAACACGACCGCCCATCTGGTGGCCGACATCGAGCGGCTCCGCGAACACCTGGCGATCGACCGGTGGGTCGTCGTCGGCGTGTCGTGGGGCGTGACGCTCGGGCTGGCCTATGCCCAGGCGCATCCGGACCGGGTGATCTCCATGGCACTGGGTGCGATCACGTCGGGCACCGCCCGGGAGGTCGAGTGGATCACCCGCGATATGAGGCGGGTCTTCCCGCGGGAGTGGGAGCGTTTCGTCGAACCCGTGCCGGCGGCAGAGCGAGACGGGAACCTCGCGGCGGCGTACGCGCGCCTGCTCGCGCATCCGGACGCGGCCGTCCGGGCGCACGCGGCGTCGCGTTGGTGCGAGTGGGAGGACACCCACGTGTCCCTGGTGCCGGGGTGGCGGCCGAGCCCGCGATTTCAGGACCCGACGTTCCGGATGATCTTCGCGCGACTGGTCACCCACTACTGGGGCAGCGACCACTTTCTCGAGGACGGGCAGATACGCGACGGCATGGCCCGGCTGGCCACGATTCCGGCGATGCTCGTCCACGGCAGATACGACGTGTCGGGGCCGCTCGACACCGCGTGGGAACTGTCGCGCCTGTGGACTGGGAGCCGACTCGTCGTCGTCGACGATGCCGGGCACGGCGGCGGCAGCTTCGTCGAGCAGCTCGTCGCCGCCGTCGACTGGTCGGCGCTTTCGGACGCGCGATAGCACCTGAGGCGCGTGCGACCCCGTTCCTTATTGTAAGGAATATCTGTGTCGATACGGTGAATGATCGCGCCATTTGGCCTGGTCAAGCCAATCCGTGCTCCCAAATCGTTGTTCAATACTGAAACGTGTTCTAGATTTGGCGTACTTACTTTCCGATGCGCACCGAGGGGTGGTCATGGCAGGGAATTCGGGTTCGGACGAGCGGTTCGACGTCGTCGTGGTAGGTGCCGGCGGGGCCGGCATGGCGGCGGCGATCACCGCGGCCAAGCAGGGGCTGAGGACCGTCATCGTCGAGAAGTCGCAGTACTGGGGCGGTTCGACGTCGCGTTCGGGTGGCGGTGTCTGGATCCCCGGCAACTCCGTGCTGAAGCGGGACGCGCCGGCCGACGACGTCGAGGCCGCGCGGTGCTACCTGCACAGCATCATCGGTCCCGGCGTCGATCCCGCGCGGATCGACACCTACATCGATCGCGGTCCCGAGGCGCTGCAGTTCCTCATCGACAACTCGCCGCTCGAGCTCGAGTGGGTCAAGAACTACTCCGACTACTACCCGGAGGCGCCGGGCGGCCTGTCCACGGGACGGTCGTGCGAGCCCAAGCCGTTCGACGCCCGCGCATTGGGGGACGACCTCGACACGCTGCATCCGCCGTACAGCAAGGCGCCGCTGAACGTCGTTGTGAAGCAGTCGGATTACCGCTGGCTCAGCACCGGGCTGCGGCACTGGCGTGGACCGGTCCGGATGGCTCGCGTCGGCCTGCGGACCTTCGTCGCGAAGGCTCGGCACCGCAAACTCATCGGCATGGGCGGCGCGCTCATGGCCGAACTGTTGCTGGGTGTGCGTCAGGCGGGAGTTCCGTTGCGGCTCAACACCGGTCTGGTCGACCTGCTGGTCGAGGAGGGGCGCGTGACGGGTGTCGTCGTCGAATCCGGCGACACCCGGAGCACGCTCCGCGCCGAGCACGGCGTCGTCCTCGCCTGCGGCGGATTCGACGCCAACGACGAAATGCGCAAGAAGTATCAGCGCGCCCCCATCGGGGCGGACTGGACCATCGGCGCGCCATCGAACACCGGTGACGGCATCAACGCAGGCCTGAAGGTCGGTGCCGCTATCGATTTCATGGACGACGCGTGGTGGGCGCCGTCCATCCCGTTGCCGAAGGGGCCGTGGTTCGCGCTTGCCGAGCGATCGCTGCCGCGCAGCCTCATGGTCAACGACCGCGGCGAGCGTTTCATGAACGAGTCGCTGCCGTACGTCGAGGCGACACATCGCATGTACGGCGGCGAATTCGGGCAGGGCGACGGACCGGGGGAGAACCTGCCGTGCTGGCTGATCTTCGACCAGACCTACCGCGACCGCTACCTGTTCGCCGGTGTCACCGCCCGCGCCCCGCTGCCCCGCAAGTGGCTCGACAGCGGCGCGATCGTCAAGGCGTCGAGCATCGACGCGCTCGCCGAGAAGGTCGGTGTTCCCGCCGACGCGCTGGCCGCAACGGTCCAGCGGTTCAACGGTTTCGCGCGCACCGGTGTCGACGAGGACTTCCACCGCGGTGAGAGCAGGTACGAACACTACTACGGTGACATCACCAACAAGCCCAATCCGAGCCTCGGCGAGCTGAGCAAGCCGCCGTTCTACGCGGCGCAGATGGTGCCCGGCGACCTCGGCACCAAGGGAGGCATCGTCACCGACGTCGCCGGACGGGCCCTCCGCGAGGACGGTTCGGTGATCGAGGGACTGTACGCGGCCGGCAACACCAGCGCGCCCGTCATGGGGCACACCTACGCCGGACCTGGTGCCACGATCGGACCCGCGCTGGTGTTCGGTTACCTTGCGGCGCTGGACATTGCAGAGAAGGCGGGCAAGCCGGTCAGTCGTCGCTGAGCGGACCCAGTTCGGTCTCGAGGACCTCCTGCACGACGCGCATCGCGGCGAGTCCGGCGGGCGCACCGCAGTACGCGCTGGCGTGGATGACCGCTTCGACGATCTCGGTGCGGGTCAACCCGTTTCGCAGGGCGCCGCGGACGTGCCCGCGCAGTTCGTTCTCGGCGCGCAGTGCGATGAGCATCCCGAGGTTGAGCAGGCTGCGGCTGCGGCGATCCAGGCCGGGGCGCGTCCACACCGATCCCCACACGTGCTCGGTGATGAACTCCTGGATGTCCTCGGAGTCGGTTCCGCGGGTGCGGTCGAAGGCCCGCTCGACGAAGTCGGCGCCCATCACCTCGGTGCGGACGTCGAGTCCGGCCTGGAATGCGGGGGAGGTGTTCTGGTGCTCGGTCATCGCGATCGGCTTCCTGTGCGGGTCAGGCGGCACATCTCGCCTGTACCGCTCAGCGGGAGCCTACTAGGTCGGCCGCGGCGTCGGCACCGCGTGCTCGGCGGCGACCAACCGCCGAGTGCAGGTCCCACTGCGCGGTGCCGGGGTTGCGATGCGAATGCTGTGTTCGGGGCGTTGATCCGCAATTCGCCCGAAGACGCCGGGATTCAGCCGGTTGTCCGAGTGTGAATTCGACGTAGCAGGGAGCGGGCCGTCGCCGTGACGGTGCCGACGGCGACATTGCCCCAGCTGAAACGGTCCCGCCAGACCGCGATCCGTCCGTCGCGCACCTCGAACGTCCCACAGACCCAGAACGTCGAGCGCAGTGGACCGACCACCAGGGTGTCGATCCGCTCGGTGAGCACCGTTTCGCCGTCGCTCGCGATGTTCTCCATCACCGCATCGAACCGGAGCGCCGGCCGGTTCGCGAAGGCGAGTGCGCGCCGCACCCTGGGTAGCCCGCGCAGCGTCGGCAGGGTCGTGTTCTGCCACACGACGTCCGGCGCGAGGTGCTCGACGGCGCGGTCGACGTCCCTGTCTCCGAGGGCGGCGAAGAAGTCCTCGACCACCCGAACGGCGGCGTCGGCGTTCGATGGAGTGTTCACGGTGTGCTCCTCCTCGGTGGGTGAATGAACGGCGCGCGGTCGATCACTCGGTCAGTTCGGCGACCACGCCCCTCCATACCGACCGCCAGCGGTCGACGTCCTCGCGGGCGTCGAGTTTCTCGTGGGTGACCGCGAGACCCGCCTTCCCTCCCGGCTTGTCCGAGATCGTCACGACCACCCGCGTGCCGTCGGCGAGGCGGCGGCGCCAGTACCGCTCGATGGGTCGCGTCACGGGTTCACTCCTCGGGCGTCGACTCGTCGAGCTTCGTCATGGCGAGCACGTCGAGGCGGCGATCCAGTTCCGCCTCGGTGAGCCCGTCGCCGACCAGCCCCCGGTCGATCACCGTCTGCCGAATCGTCTTCTTCTCCTTCAACGCCTGCTTGGCGACCGCCGCGGCCTCCTCGTAGCCGATCGCCGAATTGAGCGGCGTGACGATCGACGGGGACGACTCGGCCAGCGTGCGCAGACGCTCCTCGTTCGCCACGAGACCCGCGACGCAGCGGTCGGCGAAGAGCCGAGAGACGTTGGCGAGCAGGCGGAACGACTCGAGGAGATTGCGAGCCATCACCGGGATGTAGACGTTGAGTTCGAACGCTCCGGCGGCGCCGCCCCATGCGACGGCGGCGTCGTTGCCGACGACCTGTGCTGCCACCTGCGTGACCGCCTCGGGCAGAACGGGATTGACCTTGCCCGGCATGATCGAGCTGCCCGGCTGGAGGTCCGGCAGCTGGATCTCCCCGAGACCGGTGAGCGGACCGGATCCCATCCAGCGGATGTCGTTGGCGATCTTGGTGAGGGACACCGCGACCGTGCGCAGGGCCCCCGACGCCTCCACCAGACCGTCCCGGGCGGCCTGCGCCTCGAAATGGTTGCGGGCGGGGGTCAGGGCATCGAGGCCGGTGGTGCGCACCAGTTCCGCGACCACACGCGGACCGAAGCCGTCGGGCGCGTTGAGGCCCGTGCCGACCGCGGTGCCGCCGATCGGAAGCTCGCCGAGCCGCGGCAGCGTCGCCAGAACCCGCTCGATGCCGGCCTCGATCTGGTGCGCGTAGCCGCCGAACTCCTGTCCGAGCGTCACCGGGACCGCGTCCATCAGGTGCGTGCGTCCGGACTTGACCACCGTCCGCCACTGGGCGGCCTTGTCGAAGAGGGCAAGTCGCAGATGGTCGAGTGCCGGCACGAGATCCTTCACGGCGGCCTCGGTGGCGGCGACGTGGGTGGCCGTCGGGAAGGTGTCGTTCGACGACTGCGACATGTTGACGTCGTCGTTGGGATGAACGGTCACCCCGGCCTTCGCTGCGAGGCTCGCGATGACCTCGTTGGCGTTCATGTTCGAACTGGTGCCCGAGCCGGTCTGGAAAACGTCGATCGGGAACTGGTCGTCGTGCCGGCCGTCGGCGATCTCGGTCGCGGCGGCGACGATCGCGTCGGCCTTCTCCGGCGCCAGCAAGCCGAGGTCCTTGTTGACCTGCGCGCAGGCCGCCTTCAGCAGGCCCATCGCGCGGATCTGCGCGCGCTCGAGGCCGCGGCCCGAGATAGGGAAGTTCTCGACTGCGCGCTGCGTCTGGGCACGCCATAACGCGTCCACCGGGACGCGCACCTCGCCCATCGTGTCGTGTTCGATGCGGAAGCGTTCGGTGTTGTTCTCGGCCATGCCCCAACCTTGCCACCACGCCGGAATCGGTGCTCGGGTTCGGTCGGCGCTCCCGGGCGGAACCGGCACGGGGGTCCGTATCGGGCGATATTGTCGTGCGCATCCAAGTTTGTCGGACGGTGGGGTGGGGATCTGTGCGCAGGGACAACCTGGACACTCGCACACACGAGTTTCGCGTACTCGGCGCATTCCATGTACTCGGGCGGGACGGGGAAACGCTCGATCCGGGAGGACCACAGCAGTGCGCGGTCCTGGCCGTGCTGGCACTGGAGGCCGGGCGGGTCGTGTCGGCGGATCGCTTGATCGGTCAGTTGTGGGCGGGGGCGGCGCCGCCCAGTGCGAGCGGAACCATTCAGGCGTATGTCTCGAAGCTGAGACGGGTACTCGAACCCGACCGCCCGGCCCGCGCGCCCGCGACGGTGCTGGTGACTCGGAGTCGCGGCTACCTGCTGGCGGTCCGGCCCGACCAGGTGGACGCGCACAGGTTCGAAGCGGGGCTGGACGAAGGTCGGCGCCTCATCGAACTCGGACGTCCGCTGGAGGCGGAGCAAGTGCTCGAGGCGACGCTGAAGGAATGGCGGGGCGATCCGCTGCCGGAGTTCGCCGACGCGCCGTTTGCCGTCGCCGCCGCCGTCAGGCTGCGCGAGGTGCGGGCGATGGTGGCGGAGGAACTTGCCGTAGCTCGACTCGCGGCGGGCCGGCATGCGCGGGCGACCGAAGCGCTCACCGCCTTGGTGGAGGAATTCCCGTTCCGGGAACGGTTGTGGCAGCAGTTGATTCTGGGGCTCTATCGAGCCGGTCGGCAGGCGGACGCGCTGGATGCGTATCGACGCGCGCAGTCGGTGCTGCGGCAAGAACTCGGTCTTGCGCCCACCCGCGAACTTCAGGTACTCGAGGAACGAATCCTCCGACAGGATCCCGCGCTCGACCTGACGCCGGCCGTCGCGCCGGCCGCGACGGTTTCCGTCGGCAACGCCGACGTGCCGCCTCCTCCGCAGCCTGACCGCACGATGGTCGGGCGGGAATCGGAACTCGGGCTCCTCACGAGCCGGATTGCCGGACTGCGGAGCGGGCGCGGGGGCGTCACGGTCGTCGTGGGGGAGGCGGGCGTCGGCAAGACGATGCTGGCCAGGGCGGTCGCGGACGGAGGGGCCGCGGCGGACTTCCGAGTGGCATGGGGCCGGGCGGTCGAGGGTGGATCCACGCCGGCGTTCTGGCCCTGGATACAGGTCTTTCGGGCGCTGGATGCCCCCGGAATCGCGGTCGACGAGTTGTTGTCCGTGTTCACCGGCGAGTCCGCGGCCACTTCGGACGACAAGGATCCGGACACCGCCAGGTACCGGCTCTACGAGCGCGCCGTAGAGGTGCTGCGCGCGGCGACCGCGCGCACGCCGCTCGTCGTGGTCATCGACGACCTGCACGACGCCGATCCGGCGTCGGTCCAGCTTCTCGCGTATCTTGGCGCCCACCAGAACCCACCGCCGGTCCATGTCGTCGCGACGATGCGGCCGTTCGAGCGTGCGGCGAACCCGGTCCTGCTCGATGCGCTGGCACAGCTGGCGAAGGAGCCGACGTTTCACCGGCTCGATCTGCCTGTCTTCACGGTTCGCCAGGTCGGTGAGTACCTGGAGGTGGGGCACCTGCAGGTCAGGCCCGACGTCGTGCATGCGCTGCACGAGCGGACCGGCGGCAATCCGTTCTACATCAAGGAACTGCTGACTCTCATCCGCAGCGAGCAGCCGACGGCCCTGGAGACGCCGCCGTCGGTGTCCGTCTTCGCGGTGCCGGACAGCCTGCGCGACGTGATCGGACGTCGGGTCGCCCGGCTGCCCGAGGAGACCCGGTCCGTTCTCGAGGTCGCCGCGGTCATCGGCCGCGAATTCGACGCGGCCGTTCTGGAATCGGCAGCCGGCATCGACGGCGAGACACTGCTCGAACGGATCGAACCGGCGCTGCTGGAGGGACTGGTCAGCGAGGGTGCGAGTGAATGGGAGCTGCGGTTCACCCACGCCCTCGTTCAGGAAAGCGTGTACGGCAACATCTCCCGAGCATCGCGCGCCCGCACCCATCTGCGAGTCGGGTACGCGCTGCGCGATGTCGGCGATCCGAGCGACTCGGGGCGGTTCGGGCGGATGGCCCATCACTTCGCGAAAGCCTCACGGGTCGGTGGTGCCGATCTGGCGGTCCACTACGCGTCGGCTGCGGCTGAACAGTCGACCTCGGCACTGGCGTTCGACGATGCGGTGGCCTTCCTCGAGTTGGCGCTCACGACACTCCGCGGAACATCGGAACAGGTTATGCGTCAGCGGTATTCGATCCTGCTCGCGCTCGGCAAGGCCAAGCGGGCAATCGGGGACGTCGTGGGTGCCCACGGTGACCTCGATCGCGCGGTGACGCTCGCGGCGCAACTGGGCGACGATCTGGCGGTGATCGACGCGGCGACGGTGTTCGGCGTCGTCACGCTGTGGAACTGGCGGTACTACGGTGTCGTCGACCACGCGATGGTGCGGATTCTCGAAGGCGGTTTGGCGACCGTCGGCGACACCGACCCGGTCCGGAAGGCGTCGTTGCTCGGAACCCTGGGTGTCGAGCTCTACTACGGTGACCGGCGTGGCGAGGGAAGGCAATTCGCGACCGAGGCCGTGGATCTGGCGCGACGGTTCGGAGACCGCGAGCTGCTGGTGCGCACGCTGAACAACCGCGTGATCGCGGCATGGGATCCGGAACATCTCGACGAGCATTGCGAGGCGATCGACGAGATCCTCAGCCTGGGCGCACTTCCCCGGAGCGTCGAGATCACCGCCCGGATGCACCGCGTGATGGCTCGGCTCAACGTCGGTGACGTCGCCGGCTCCGACGCCGACCTGGCCCGGTGTCGCGCCCTCGTCGACGAGGCACGACTGCCCGAGCTGCTCGTCCAGATCACGTGCGCGGAGGCCGGACAGGCGCTGCGCCGGGGACAGTGGGAGCGGGCCGAGGAACTGATCGGTGTCGGCTACGAGCTGCACTCCCGCACCAGCATGTGGGGAGCCGACTGGGTGCGCCTCGTCCTGCAGTACACCAGCGCGCGGTTCCGCGGGCGCGGCGCGGAACTCGTCGACGAACTCGTCCGCGCCACGGACCTGCCCCATTACGAACTCCTCCAACCCACAGCCGTGCTGGCCGCCTACGAGGCCGGCGACGAACCACTCGCGCGTGCTCTGCTGGATCGCTCGACCACCGACGTGCGTCCGAGTTGGGTCTCCGAATGGCTGCTCTTCCAGTGGGGACTGGTGGCGGCAGCGCTCGGCGCCCCGGACCCGCAACGGATCTACGACCAGCTCGCCCCGTCCGCGTCGCACCTCGTCGTGCCGGGCACCCCCCTCGCGACGTGGGGGTCGTGTCACTACGCGCTGGCGGCTCTCGCGCACCGTCTGGGCCGCCCGGAGACCGCGCTGGCCCACGCAGAGTCGGCGTTGGCCACTCATCTGGGTCTCGGGATCGACCACCTCGTCGACGCGAGCCGGACGCAGATCGGGATCCTTCGGGCGTCCGAGGTCCGCACCTAGCCGGCGTGAAGAGTTCACCAAGTGCGCTTGGACAGGCTCGTGAGCAGATCCCGCGATCGGCGTGGGATCCCGTCACGAGGAGAGACCATGGACCTGTCGACGCCGTCGACGAGGGCGCTCACACCGACCGACATCGACAACCTGAAGGGGTCGGTCCTGGGACCGGTGTTCCTGCCCGGCGAGCCCGGTTACGCCACGGAGGTGTTCGCCTGGAATGTCTCGGTGACCCCGGCACCGGGGGTGGTCGTGGGCGCCACCTGCGCCGCGGATGTGGCAGCGGTGGTCCGCTGGGCGGGTCAGCGGGGGCTGGCGGTCGGCGTGCAGGCGACCGGCCACGGCGTCCTGCCGACCACGGACGACACGGTCCTGATCTCCACCAAGCGGATGGGTGAGCTCACGGTCGACCCCTCGTCCGCGACGGCGCGCGTCGGAGCCGGCGTCAAATGGCGGCAGGTGATCGACGCCGCGGCGCCGCACGGACTCGGCGTGGTGTGCGGTTCGTCGACCGACGTGGGGGTCGTCGGGTTCACCGTCGGCGGCGGTGTCGGCCCGCTGTCGCGGACTTACGGATTCGGCGCGGACAACGTCGAGCGAATCGAGGTGGTCACCGCGGACGGCGTCGTCCGATCGGTCGACGCAGAGCACGACCCCGAACTGTTCTGGGCGTTGCGCGGCGGCAAGGGCAACTTCGGGATCGTGACGTCGATCGAGATCGGCCTCATCGCCCTCCCGACACTGTTCGGCGGCGGGATCTTCTTCGCGGCGGAGCACACCGCCGATGTTCTGGACTCGTACCGGAGGTGGGCTCGCGCCCTGCCCGAGGAGATGACGACGTCGGTCGCCCTGCTGCGGCTGCCCCCGGATCCTGCACTGCCCGAGCCGCTGCGTGGACGGTTCGTCGTCCATCTGCGCGTCGCCTACGTCGGGCCCACCGATGTCGGGGTTCGGCTGCTCGCGCCGATGCGGTCCGTCGCGCCGGCGATCCTCGACACGGTGGGAGAGATGCCGTTCAGCGCCGTCGACGCGATCCACCAGGATCCGGTCGACCCGATGCCCTCGTGTGAGCGGGGAGTACTGCTCCGCGAGCTGACCGCCGAGACGATCGAGGCGCTGCTCGACGTCGCGGGACCGCAGTGCGATGTTCCGCTCGCCGTGGTCGAACTTCGTCAGCTGGGTGGGGCACTGGACCGCATGCCCGAGGTTCCCAATGCCGTAAGCGGTCGGGGCGCCGCGTTCTCGTTGTTCGTCATCGCACCACTCCCGCCCGAACTGGCCGACGTGGCACCGGGACTCGTCGATGCAGTCGTCGCCTCGGTCGCATCGTCGACGGCGGATGGGGCGTTCGTGAACTTTCTCGGCCGCGCATCTTCACCGACCGATGTGCTCGGCGCCTGGGCGCCCGACGATCGCGAGCGGTTGCTGCGTATCAAGCACGTGCACGATCCGACGAACATGTTCCGGGCGGGATATGCGCTCAGCGCGGCCCGGTGTACCGCACCGGTCACGGTCTGACTTGCTCCGGAAACGGCTGAAGGGACCCTTCGTTGAACTGGTCCCCGATTGTTGGACTGGCTAAGTGGGAGCCTAAGCCGCGAGGGCCTGGGTCCGGTATTGCACCGGGCTCAGGCCCTCGAGTTTTGTGGAGATCCGTTCGGTGTTGTACCAGTCGATGTAGTCGTCGATCGCGGTGGTCAGCGCCTCGGTGTCGGGGTATCGGGTGTGGTCGAAGAGCTCGGCTTTGAGGTGGCCGAAGAAGTTCTCCATCACGGCGTTGTCGTAGCAGTTGGCCTTGCGCGACATCGATTGGGTCGCAGCGGCTTCAGCGAGCAGCCGTCGCCAGGACGAGTGCTGGTACTGGAATCCCTGATCCGAGTGCACGAGCGGGGCCTGCCCGTCGTCGAGGGTCGCGAGCGCGGCTTGCAGCGAACTGTTGGTCAGTTGCAGCGTCGGTGACGGGCCGATCGAGTGGGCGACGATCTGCCGGTCGAACAGGTCCATGACCGGTGACAGATACAGCTTGTCGTCGCCGATGCGGAACTCGGTCACGTCGGTGACCCACTTGCGGTTCGGGGCGTCGGCGGTGAAGTCGCGGTCGAGCAGGTTCGCCGCGATCGTGCCGACCTGGCCCTGATAGGCGACGTACTTGCGCTTGCGTCGGACCCGGCAGGCCAGCCCGAGCGTGCGCATCAGCGTCAGCACCGTCTTCTTCGCCACCCGCCAGCCGGCACGGGTCAGTGCGTGGTGGATGCGACGGTGCCCGTAGCGGCCGCGGCTGCGCACGAACGCCTCGGTGATCGCGGCCTTCAACTCGGCGTTCGGGTCCGGTGCCCGCAGACGCGCCTGGTGATAGAAGAACGTCGACCGGGCCACCCCGGTGGCCTCGAGCAGCACATCGATGCGGTGTTCGGCCTTGAGGGAGACGACGGCAGCGACCTTCACCGTCGTTGTTGCGCCCTCAAGGCCCGTAATTTTCCCAGGTAGGCGACCTGCGCCCGCAGCACCTCGTTCTCGCGGCGCAGCTGCTCGAGCTCACTGACCTCGTCCGGCCCGGGATCGGCGGGTTTCGGGGGACGCCCGGCCCGCTTCGGGCGCAGCCCGTCCTCGCCCTCGTTGCGGTACTTGCGCACCCACGTCTCGATCAGTTTCGGCGAGGACAGGTCGAACTCGCGGGCGAGGTCGACCTTCGCCTCGCCGGCGATAGCGCGGCGCACTACGTCGAGTTTCAACTCGAACGAGAACGACCGTCTGTCCCGAGGTTTGGCCACCAGAACTCCTCTTCCGCGAACCCGCCACCGGTCATACAACCGTCTGACGGCTGGCCGACCCACGCCCAACCTCGTCGCGACCGTGCGGTCACCCACACCGACCTCGAACAACGCTACAGCCACCACCCGCTGATCCTCGGACAGTGAACTTCGTGCACGCATAAAACTGCTCCCCGGACATCGGAACCGAATTTCTCAGTCCAACTTCCGGGGAGCAGTTCACGTGCGCTCACAGCGCACGAAGGGTCCCTTCAGCGGGATACCCGAGGGCGATCAGGGCAGCGGCGGCTGCGCGCCCTCGACGCCGTCGAAGTTGATCGAGGAGAACTCGTGCAGCTTCTCGAGGCGGTGGTACGCCTCGATCATGCGGACGGTGCCGGACTTGCTGCGCATCACGATCGACTGCGTCGTCGCGCCGCCGCCGTAGTAGCGCACACCCTTGAGCAGGTCGCCGTCGGTGACACCCGTCGCGCAGAAGAAGATGTTCTCGCCAGTGACCAGCTCCTCGGTCCGCAGGACGCGGTCGAGGTCGTGGCCGGCGTCGAGTGCCTTCTGGCGCTCCTCGTCGTCTTTGGGGGCCAGCTTGCCCTGCAGCGCGCCACCCATGCAGCGGAGCGCGGCGGCGGCGATGATGCCCTCCGGGGTGCCGCCGATGCCGAGCAGCATGTCCACGCCGGACTCGGGGCGGGCCGTCGCGATCGCGCCGGCCACGTCGCCGTCGGAGATCAGGCGGATGCGCGCACCGGTCTCACGGATCTCGCGGATGATGTCGGCGTGACGCGGCCGGTCCAGGATGGTGACGGTGGTGTCGGAGACCGCGCGGTTCTTCGCCTTCGCGACGCGACGGATGTTTTCCGCGACACCGGCCGACAGATCGATGACGTCGGCGGCCTCCGGGCCGACGGCGATCTTGTCCATGTAGAACACCGCGGACGGGTCGAACATCGCACCGCGCTCGGCGACCGCGAGCACCGCGATCGAGCCGGGAGCGCCCTTGCTCATCAGCGTCGTGCCGTCGATCGGGTCGACCGCGACGTCGCACAGCGGGCCGTCGCCGTTGCCGACTTCCTCGCCGTTGTAGAGCATCGGGGCTTCGTCCTTCTCGCCCTCGCCGATGACGACGACGCCCTGCATCGAGACCGAGCTCACCATGTGGCGCATGGCGTCGACGGCGGCGCCGTCGCCGCCCTCCTTGTCGCCCCGCCCGACCCAGCGGCCGGCCGCCATGGCGGCGGCTTCGGTGACTCGCACCAACTCGAGAGCGAGGTTGCGGTCCGGGGCCTCGCGGCGACTCGATGGGGTGCTGGCCGTCATGGGCAGTGCCTCCTGCTGCAGTCAAGGTCGGCGCGTATGTCGGCCGACACTTCGGGGCGGTCGACCGCGGTGCGGTCGGGCCGTCGATTCGGTGGACGAATCTCGCAGTGATTCTCTCAGAACCCCCACGATGAGTGGGGGGCTGGTCCACACTCCCGGCGGAACAGGAATACTGGACGTCGTGCCCGAGAAGAAGCCCCGCATCCTGCAGAACGGCCAAGACATGGCGTGGTCGCTGATCCCGCTGGTTGTGGCTTGTCTGATCATCGCGGGCATCGCGACCCAGTGTTCGTTCAGTCCGGGCGGTCCGAAGCAGGGACCGATCCCCAGCTTCGACGCCGAAGCGGCGTTCAAGTACGACTCACGCGAGCTGGGCTTCCCGATCCGCCAGCCGGAGATCCCCGAGGGGTGGACGCCGAACTCAGGCTCGCGAAGCATCGTCACCGGCGACGGCGGCGGCGACTCGAGCAACATCGGGTTCATCACCGAGGCCGGCCGGTACATCCAGCTCACGCAGAGCAACGCCTCCGAGGAGGCGCTGGTCCCGTTCATCGCAGGTGAGCCCCGGTACGCAACCGGCACCGAGCAGATCGGTGATCACACGTGGGATGTGTTCGGTGGCGACGGCGTCGAGGCCATCTGGGTCAGTGATTTCGGTGACACCCGCATCTTGATCACCGGGCCCGCGCCGGCGCCCGACTTCACCACACTGGCGACCGCGGTCGGGGCGGTCGAGCCGCTGCAGCGGTAGCCGGGGCTACTCGCCGGCGTCGTCGTCGGCGTGGGCGAGTGCCTGCTCGACCCGCTGCCGGGCGCCCGCGAGGTGCTGCTCGCAGCGCTTCGCGAGAGCCTCGCCCCGCTCCCACAGCGCGAGCGATTCGTCCAGGTCCAGGCCGCCCAGCTCGAGGGTCTTCACGACGACGACCAGTTCGTCCCGGGCCGCCTCGTACCCGAGTTCGGCCACATCTTCGTTGCTCATGACTCTCTTCCCATCACGGCGGCGCGCACCGCGCCGTCGGCCAATCTGACTCGGATCTGCGTTCCCGGCGGCGCGTCCTCCACCGACCGCAGCACCTCGGGCTCGGTGTCGCCGTGCACCCTCTGCACCACCGCGTAGCCGCGGGCGAGGGTGGCCGCGGGACCGAGAGTGGTCAGCCGCGCCTGCAGGTGCGCGACGGTCGTCGACTCGGCATCGATCGCCCGGGTGACGTCCCGGCGCGCCGCGTCCCGGAGTCGCTCCACCTCCTCGGCACGGCGGTCGATCCCGGACAGGGGATCGGCGAGCGACGGACGGCTGCGGAGCTGCGCGACGAGACGCGCCTCGCGCTGCACCCAATTCCGCAGGGCCGCCGCGCTGCGTGCGCGGAGATCTGCGACCAGCGCCTGCTCGGCGACGGCGTCGGGCACGACCCGCTTGGCGGCGTCGGTCGGGGTCGCGGCCCGCAGATCGGCGACGTGGTCGCTCAGCGGGCTGTCGGGCTCGTGACCGATCGCACTGACCACGGGCGTCGTGCACGCGACGATCGCGCGGCACAGCGCCTCGTCCGAGAACGGCAGCAGATCTTCGACGCTGCCGCCGCCACGGGCCAGGATGATGACGTCGACGCGCGGGTCGCGGTCCAGTTCCTCGAGCGCCTCGATGATCTGGGGCACCGCGGTCGGTCCCTGCACGGCGGTGTTGCGGACCTCGAATCGCACGGCCGGCCAGCGGCGCTGCGCGACGCTGAGCACGTCGTGTTCGGCGGCGCTGGCCCGACCGGTGACGAGGCCGATCGTGCCCGGCAGGAACGGCAGCGGACGCTTGAGCCGCGGATCGAACAGGCCCTCGGCGGCCAGCAGCGCCCGCAGCCGCTCGATGCGGGCCAGCAGCTCACCGATGCCGACGGCCCGGATCTCCGTCACCCGCAGCGACACCGTGCCGCGACCGGTGTAGAAGGACAGCTTGCCGAACATCACCACGCGGCTGCCCTCGGTGAGCGGCACCGGGGCGTCGCGCAGCAGTTGCGGCGAGCACGTCACGGACAGCGACATGTCGACCGACGGGTCGCGCAGCACGAGGAACGCCGTCCGGGTGCCCGGACGCGCGTTGATCTGGGTGATCTGGCCCTCCACCCACACACTGCCGAGGCGGTCGATCCACTGGGCGACCTTGGTGGAGACCGTTCGGACCGGCCAGGGCTGCTCGGCCGTGCTCGGAGACGGGCCGGCGGACGCGGGGCGAGCGGACGTCACTTGGCTTTGGCGGAGGTGATGCGGTTGGTGAGCATGGTCTGGAACGGCGCCCGGGCAGCGGTGCGCTCCTCGTACTCGAGCAGCGCCGTGAGGTCCTCCACCGACAGCGACCGCAGCCGCGACCGCAACTGGGCGAGCGTGAGCGCCGCGTAGTCGAGTTCCTCGGCGATCTCCGGGACCGGGACGTCGTGGGCGGTCGGCGCGGCGTCGGCGGGCTTCTCCGTCGGGGCCGCCGTGTCGCTGTCCTCGGCAGGGGTCATCGAGTACAGCGCGAACCGGCCCGGCGTACTCGGACGGTCGGCATCCTCGGGGGCCTCGACGTCCACCTCGCCGGCCGTGTCGACGTCGGTGCGGTCCTCGTCGAACACCGCCCACGACGGCTCTTCCTCGGTGCGGTCGAAGAGGCAGAACGCCCGGTCGCCCTTGATCGCGAGCGAGGTCATGGACTGCTGGACCCGCATCGTCGTCTGCAGCACCTGACTGACCGCCGTCATCGGCAGCGTCATGGCGGTGGACGGCAGCTTGAGCGCCTCTTCGTACGCCGTGATGGCCATGCCGGCGGCGACGCGCGCCATGAACGGGGGACGGATCATGCTCACAGCCTGCCTCACGACGGCGGTATTTGGTAGCCGACGGCACCGATGATCCGGGCCCGGCATCCCGCGTCGTCGTGTGCAGGAGAGGAGACCTGCGGCGTGCACCGTACGCTGGAGTCATGTCTTCGGCAGTTCCTCTCAATCTGGGTATCGCCCGATCCGCCGGTGCCGACGCCACCGATCAGGGCAAGCGGGTTCTCCTGGCCGAGCCTCGCGGCTACTGCGCGGGCGTCGACCGTGCCGTCGAGACCGTCGAGAAGGCCCTCGAGAAGCACGGCGCGCCGATCTACGTGCGCAAGGAGATCGTCCACAACCGTCACGTCGTCGACACGCTCGCCGAGCGCGGCGTCGTCTTCGTCGACGAGACCGACGAGGTGCCCGAGGGATCGGTGCTGGTGTTCTCCGCGCACGGTGTCGCGCCCGCGGTCCACAGCGCGGCCGCCGAGCGGAGCCTGCACACGATCGACGCGACGTGCCCGCTGGTGACGAAGGTGCACCAGGAGGCCAAGCGGTTCGCGCGCGACGACTACGACATCCTGCTGATCGGGCACGAGGGGCACGAGGAGGTCGAGGGCACGGCCGGTGAGGCTCCCGATCACGTGCAACTCGTCGACGGCCCCGACGCCGTCGAGAAGGTCACGGTGCGCGACGGCGCCAAGGTCGTCTGGCTGTCGCAGACGACGCTGTCCGTCGACGAGACGATGGAGACGGTGCAGCGGCTGCGGCAGAAGTTCCCGCAGCTCGAGGACCCGCCCAGCGACGACATCTGCTACGCCACGCAGAACCGTCAGGTGGCGGTGAAGGCGATGGCGCCGGAATGCGACCTGGTGATCGTGGTCGGCTCGCGGAACTCGTCCAACTCGGTGCGACTGGTCGAGGTGGCGCTGGGTGCCGGCGCGCGGGCCGCGCACCTGGTCGACTACGCCCGCGAGGTCGACCTCGCGTGGCTCGACGGCGTGCGGACCGTCGGCATCACGTCCGGCGCGTCGGTTCCCGAGGTGCTGGTCCGCGGGGTCATCGACCTGCTGGCCGAGCACGGCTTCGCGGACGTGCAGTCGGTGACCACCGCCAACGAGACGCTCGTCTTCGCGCTGCCGCGGGAACTGCGCGCCGCGCGCAACTGACGACGACCGACACAGGGAACGTCCCGGGACGAATGTTCGTCCCGGGACGTTCCCGTCTGTTGTCCGTCTACCCGTCGATCGGGGGTTCGCGCCGCTCCCGGTAGCGCACCCGCGGTGCCGGTCGTGGCGGGATGTCCATCGCCGGGCGCGAGCGGACCGGGATCGGATCGCGCTGGATCGGTTCGCGGTCGCGGGCGATCGGCTCGCCGTACGCGGTCTCGCGGCGCGTCTCGCGTCGTATCGGCTCGCGGTAGCCGCCGCTGTCGCGCCCACCGTAGCCGGAGGCGTGTGCCGTGACGGGCTCGTGGGTGGGGCGGGGCGGACGTGGTTCGTTCACCGGAGCGCGGCGCGGTCGGGGGCGTCGCTCCATCGGCGTCTCGTAGTCGTCGCGCCGTGTCTGCTCGTCGCGGCGTGCGTGGTCGTCGCGGCGCGATGCGGCGCGCGACGAGCGGGAGGAGGCTTCGCGACGACCGGCCGACGAGTCGGCGCGGGCGGATCGGGTCGGGGCGCGTCGGGCCTTGGATCGGGCCGGGGCACCCTTGCCCTGCTGGACGAGGAATACCCGCGCGCCGGCGATCAGCGCCACCACGACGGTGGCCGCCAGCATCAACGGAAACCGGTTGACCAGCGGATACGCGACGTTGAGTGCCAGGTCCTTGAGGCTTCCGCTGCCGTCGGTGAGGATCTGCTGACCGATGGGAACGGCGACGAACAGCAGCAGCGGAGGCTGGACGACGGCCGTGAACAGGCCCCGGTAGCGAACCGCGAGAACCGCCAGGACGCATCCGAGGAAGTACAGCATCGAGAAGGTCGACGTCAGTTCGCTGCCCGACATTGCGTCGAGAGCGAAGCCGATGAAGGTCAACCCAGCGGCGACGGCGACAGCCCCCCAGGCAGGAACGCCGGGAACGGTGGGGAGGGCCGATCGTTGGTCGAGCGGCACCCCGGAACGAGCACGTTGGGTTGCGGACACACTTCGACAGTAGTCGCTGACGGTCGGCTTGCTTTGTTGGCGGGACCGTCCGAGACCGAGAATTCGCTGAGATTCCACCGCTCGACCGGGCCCGATGGCCGCGTCCGACCGGCATGTCCGAATCGATGGCCTGTCGGTCGGGTGCTCTACCGTCGTTCGCCATGAGGATCCTGCACACATCCGACTGGCACGTCGGGCGCACCTTCCACGGCGTCGACCTGCTCGCCGACCAGTCGCGGGTGCTCGAGGCGATCGCGGATCTGGTCGTTACCCACGGCGTCGACGTCGTGGTGGTGCCGGGGGACGTGTACGACCGCTCCATTCCGAGCGCCGACGCGGTCGCCGTGTGCAACAGGGGTTTCGAGGCGATCCGCGCGGCCGGTGCTGTGATTGTCGCCACGTCGGGCAACCACGACTCGCCGGTGCGACTGGGCGCCGGCGCGGCGTTTTCAGCGGCGGGCGGTCTGCACCTGCTCACCCGGGTCGGGGCGCTGGACACCCCGGTGCTGCTCGACGACGAGCACGGTCCGGTCGCGTTCTACGGCATCCCGTATCTCGAGCCCGAGATCACCCGTGCCGAGTTGGGGGCGCCCCAGGCGCGGTCGCACGCCGACATCCTCGACGTCGCGATGGCGCGGATCCGTGCCGACCTGGACGTCCGGCGGACCGCGGCGCCCGCGCTGCGCTCGGTCCTGCTGGCGCACGCCTTCGTCGTCGGCGGGGAGGCGACCGGGTCGGAGCGGTCGATCTCCGTCGGCGGCGTCGAGACTGTCTCGGCCTCGGCGTTCGACGGCGTCGACTACGTCGCGCTCGGGCATCTGCACTCGCCGCAGACCCTGGCCGAGAACGTCCGGTACAGCGGTTCACCGTTGCCGTATTCGTTCGGTGAGCGCTCGCACGGCAAGGCGGTGTGGCTGGTCGACGTCGATGCAACCGGTCTCGCCGGTGTCGAGCGGATCGACCTGCCGGTGGTGCGCGGGCTCAGCCAGCTCACCGGCACCCTCGGCGAGTTGCTGCACGACGCGGCGTTCGCGTCGGCGGAGGACCACTACGTGTCCGCAGTCCTCACCGACCCGCTGCGCCCGGTCGACGCCATGCGGGCACTGCAGGCCCGCTTCCCGTTCGCGGTGCACATGGAATGGCAGCGCCCCGAAGGTAATCCGGAGCTGCGGTACCGCGAGCGGGTGCGGGGACGCTCGGATCTCGAAGTGGCGCAGGGCTTCCTGTCGGATGTGCGCAGCGAGGCGACTGTGGGGGAGATCGGACTGCTCGAGGATGCGCTGCGCAGCGCGTCGGCGGCCGAGGCCGTGTCGGTCGCCGGCGACGCACCGGTGGGCGTGCTGGAGGTGTCGGCGTGAGGCTGCACAACCTCGCCGTCACCGCGTTCGGCCCGTTCGCCGACACTGTGGAGGTCGACTTCGACGAGCTCGGAGCGGACGGGCTGTTCCTGCTGCACGGACAGACCGGTGCGGGCAAGACGACGATCCTCGACGCCGTCGCGTTCGCGCTGTACGGCACGGTGCCGGGCGCCCGCAAGGAGGGCAAGCGACTGCTCTCCGACCACGCCGCAGCCGGATCGGTGCCGACGGTGACGCTCGAGGCGACCATCGGGGGGCGGCCCCTGCGGATCACCCGCAGTCCCGAGTACGAACGTCCCAAGAAGCGGGGCGCGGGGACGCTCACCGAGAACGCCAAGGCGACGCTCGAGTGGCTCGACGGCAAGAGCGAGAACCTCTCCCGCATCCCGGACATCGCGCGGGAGGTCGAGCGTCTCCTCGGCATGACCGCCGACCAGTTCTTCCAGGTGGTGTTGCTGCCGCAGGGCGAGTTCGCCAAATTCCTGCGGGCGGACAACGAGGAACGCGGCAAACTGCTCGAGAAGCTCTTCGACACCACGCGGTTCAAGTCCGTCGAGGATTGGTTCGTGGACCGGAAGAGGGCCAGCACCGCCCGCGTCGAGGACCACCGCAAGCAGGTGGACCTGCTGGTGGCCCGGGTCTCGACGGCCGCGGGCATCGAACTCGGGGCCGACGGCGACCCGCTCACCTGGTCGCGGCGGTTGCTGGACCAGTCCGTCGAGACGGCGGACCTCACATCGGTCGAGCTGACCCGGGCGCGTGCCGCGGAGGAGAGGGCGCGCGCCGCGGCGGTCGAGGCCCGGCGGGTACGGGACCTGCAGGCCCGGCGCGACCGTGCCCGGGCGGCGCTGGCGGAACTGGAAGCCGGGGCGGCCGAGCGCGATGCGCTTGCCGCCGAAGCGGATCGCGCTGCGCGGGCCGCTGTCGTTGCGGCCGCGGCCGCCGAAGCGGACGCCGCGGCACGGGAATCGGAGTCCGCGGCATCGCGCGCCCGCACGGTCGCCGATCGTCTCGCGGCGTCCGAGGACGGCGCGGGCTTGGTCGCGACGCTGTCCTGGCCGCAGACGGAAGCGGACCGTGACGCGATCCGTGCGCGGGCGCGGGAGTGGGCCGCGGAGGTGGTCCGGCTGGACGGACTACTCGGCGAGGCCCGCGCCGCGGAGCAGCTCGAGCGGGACCTCGCCGAGATGCGTCGGGGCAGTGCCGATCTGGTCCGGCGGGCGGAGAAGCTGGCGACCGACCGCGCCGAGTGGCCGGAGGCGCTGCGCGCGGCGGAGGAGGCGCTGCGTACCGCCGAGCAGGCGCAGGCGTCGCTGCCGGCGCTCGAGGACACGGCCGCCCGCGCCGCCGATGCGTCCACCGCGGCCGACGAACTGGTGTCGGCCAGAACGGCTCTGGAGGAGCGTCGGCTGGCGGTTGCCGGTGCCCGCGACGCGCACCAGAACGCGCGTGACCGACTTCTCGATCTGCGTGAGCAGCGAATCGCGGGCATGGCGGCCGAGCTGGCCTCCCAGCTGGTCGTGGGAGAGAAGTGCGTCGTTTGTGGCGCGGTCGATCACCCCGAGCCGGCGCGGCCGGGCGACGCGACGGTCACCAAGGAGGACGAGGAGGCGGCCCGGCTCGCCGAGCAGCGGGCCGCCCGGGTCCTGGAAACGGAGACCGACCGGCAGTCACAGCTCGAGCGGACGGTCGATCTGCTGGCCCAGCGCGGCGGCGACGGCGACCGCGACGAGCTGCGGCAATTGCGCGAGATGGCCGCGGAGGCGGTCGACCGTGCACGATCGATCGCCGCGGGCCTCGCCCGGGCGTCCGCATCGGTCAGTGAACTCCGTTTGCGCGGTGCGCAGTTGGACGATCAGGCCCGCGCGGTCGCCACCGAGCGGGCCGCGCTCGACACGCGCATCGAGGCTGCGGAGGAGCAGGTGGCGTCGCTGCGTACCCGGCTGTCCGAGGCCGCCGGTGGTGACGGCAGTGTGCAGGCCCGCCGCGACCGGTTCGACGATCTCGCCACCCGGGCTGCACAGCTGCTCGACGCCCGGGACCGGGCTGCGACGCTCGACGAGGCCGCACGCGAACTCGACGCCCGCGCGCGAACCGCGGTGTCGGACGCCGGGTTCGAGTCGCTCGCCGAGGCGTCGGCGGCGGTCCGCCCGGCCGCCCGCGTGGAACAGATCGAGGCGGTCCTCGCGGCGGCCCGCGATCGCCTCGCCGCCGCCCGTGCGGTGCTGTCGGAGCCCGACATCGTGGCGGTCGCCGACCGCGAACCCGCCGTCCCCGACGCGCTCGCGCGGGACGCCGCGGCGGCCGTCGAGACCGCCGCGGCCGCCGCGGCGGAGGCGGAGACGAGGCGTGGGAACCTCGAGCGACTCGTCGCGCACCTGGAGGAGACCATGACGGCGCTCGGGCCGGTGCTCGCGGCGCACGACGAACTCGCCGGACTGGCCGACGTCGTGGCCGGGCGTGGTCAGAACGCGCGCAAGATGTCGTTGCGGTCGTACGTGCTCGCGTCGCGGCTCGAGGAGGTCGCGGTGTCGGCGTCGGTGCGGCTGCGGCGCATGTCCGCCGGTCGGTACGAGTTCGTCCACTCGGACGAGGCGGGCTCGCGCGGGCGTCGCGGCGGACTCGGGCTCGACATCCGCGACGACTACACCGGCGTGGTCCGCTCCGCGAAGACGCTGTCGGGCGGCGAGTCCTTCCTGGCGTCGCTGTCGCTCGCGCTCGGTCTCGCCGACGTGGTGGCCGCGGAGTCGGGTGGCGTGGTGCTCGACACGATGTTCATCGACGAGGGTTTCGGCACGCTCGACGCCGACACCCTGGACCTGGTGATGGGCGTCCTGGACGAACTGCGGGCGGGCGGTCGGGTGGTCGGGATCGTCAGTCACGTCGACGAGATGCGGCAGCGGATCCCGAGCCGGCTGCACGTGGTGCGCGGCCGGACCGGGTCCACGCTGGAGATGATCGCCGGCTAGTGCCGGGTGGGGCCCGACGAGTTGGTGCCGGGCTCCGGGATCGGGCCCGGCGCGGTGTCCGCGATCGGGCTCGGCACCGCGGTCTCCGGCTCGCCGTCGCGCTCCGTGACCGTTCCGTCCGCGGTCGCGTCGGCGGCGTCGAGCAGCGCGTCCTCCTCGAGGCGGTGGTCGATCTGCTCACCCAGGTAGCGGATCACCACGGCGGCGACCGCGGCGGCCGGGACGGCGAGGAAGGCGCCGACGATGCCGAACAGCGAGCTGCCGGCGGCGACGGCGAGGAGCACCACGACGGCGTGCAGCTTCATGCTCTTGCTCTGCAGCACCGGCTGCAGGACGTTTCCTTCGATCTGCTGCACCGCGATGATGATCGCCAGCACGATGAGCGCGGTCGTCACACCGTTGGCGACGAGCGCCACCAGAACGGCGAGGGCGCCGGCGACGAACGCGCCGACGATCGGGATGAAGCCGCCGATGAAGGTGAAGATCGCCAGCACGGGTGCGAGCGGGACGCCGAGGATCAGCAGGCCCGCGCCGATGAACACGGCGTCGATGAGGCTGACGAGCGCCTGGGTGCGGATGAAGCCGCCGAGGGTGTCCCACATCCGGCCCAGCACCTCTTCGAGGTGGCGTCCGGCGCGGCCGCCGCCGACGCTGTGCATCCACGGGATGAACCGGGGGCCGTCCTTGACGAAGAAGAACGCCAGCACCAGGACGAGGCCGAGCGTGACGAGCATCGACCCGGCGGTGGTGACGCCGCTGAAGACGCCCGACGCGATCGCCGTGCCGCTCTCCTGGAGCTTGGTCGTGAGCGCGTGGATCGCCGTGTCGATCTGGTCGTCCTGCAGGTTGACCGGAGGGCCCTTGAGCCAGTTCTGCACCTGCTGGATGCCCTGGGTCGCCTTGTTCGCCAACTCCGGCGTCTGGTCGACGACCGACGGCACGATCAGCGCCACCACGCCGCCGAGCAGCCCGAAGAAGACCAGCAGCGTGATCGACGCCGCGCCGGCCGGGGGGATGCCGCGCCGGGTGAGCGCGCGGGTGGGCGGCCACAGCACGGTCGAGACGATGATCGCGAGGAGCACGGGCAGCGCGATCACCCACAGCTTCTCGAAGATCCAGCCCACCACGATCGCGCCGAGCGCGATCGCGGCTATGCACAGCGACCATTTGGCGAGCCACATCCCGCCGGCCCCGATCACCTCACCGCGGTCGCGCATGCGGGGGCGCGGGGAGGGCTGGACGATCTTCTTGACGCTCACAGCGCGGGGGTTCCTTCCGGCGGTCGGGTGACAGTCTCCGTCGAATCTACGCATTTCTCCCCGGATCGGCGCGATCAATCGATCAGGTCACGGCGTGGTAAAATCCGACATTCGCTTTCGCGGACGAACGTAGGATCCGGCTCATGAGGAGCATCATCGGGAAAGCAACCGCCACGATTGTCACCGCTTCTGCCCTCGTATTCGGGCTCTCGGCATGCACCAACGACGGTGGTACATCCGAGGAAACCAAGGAGAAGATCAGCTCGGCCGTCACGTCCACACCGGAGACCGGTCCCGGGGAGGCCCTGCGTACGAGCATCAAGGAGACGGCGTCCGGCGTGGTGTCCGGGATCGGCGGGGCATGGGATCAGGCCAAGCTGACCGCGTTCACCGCCACCTTCCGGACCGCGTACCCGAACCTGTCGAGCGATCGCGACGACGAGTCGATCGAGTCGATCGTGAAGGAGACGTGCACCGCCATCGACGCCGGGGCCAGCGACCAGGAACTGGTCGCGAAGGTGACGCAGGTCGCAACCAACGACGGCACCGTGCCGACCGAGGACCAGGCCAACCGGATCCTGCAGTTGGTCAGGCCGGCGTGCCCGTAGGAGTCCGGGGCCGGAACGAGTAGGGGTCGGCGGCGAGCCAGTCGCGCCGCCATGCCGCCGGGGCGTGGTCGAGCAGTTCACCCGGTTCGAGCCACTCGTACAGTTCGGCGTAGTTGCGGGTCGTGACGCCGTCGATGCGTCGGTTCAGCATGGACGGGTGCAGCTCGTCGAAGCCGTCGAGTCCCATCGAGGCGATCATCTGCTTCGCGCTCGCGACGGTCGCCTTCTGGAATCGGTACACGCGCGCGGTCTTGTCGGGCACGTCGAGTGCGCGGGTGCGGGCGGGGTCCTGGGTCGCGACACCCACGGGGCACCGGTTGGTGTGGCACTTCTGGGCCTGGATGCAGCCGACGGCGAACATCATGGCCCGCGCCGCGAGGGTGAAGTCGGCGCCCTGGATGATGCGTTTGACGATGTCGGCGCCGCTCGCGATCTTGCCGGACGCACCGATCTTGACGCGGTCGCGCAGGCCCGTGCCGACGAGCGCGTTGTGCACCGTCATCAGTCCCTCGGTGAGCGGCATGCCCATGTGGTCCTCGAACTCCACCGGGCCGGCGCCGGTGCCGCCCTCGGCGCCGTCGACGATGATGAAGTCCGGGGTGACGTTCCGGTCGAGCATGGCCTTGCAGATGGCCAGGAACTCGACGCGCGAGCCGACGCACAGCTTGAACCCGACCGGCTTGCCGCCGGAGAGGGTGCGCAGTTCCACGATGAAGTCGATCAGTTCGTCGGGGGTGCCGAACGCCCGGTGTGCCGGCGGTGACGTCACCGTCTCGCCGATCGGGACGCCGCGCGCCTCGGCGATCTCCGCGGTGACCTTGGCGCCGGGCAGCACACCGCCCATGCCGGGCTTGGCGCCCTGGGACAGCTTGATCGAGATGGCCTTGATCTGGTCGTCGGCCGCCTTCGTGGCGAACAGGTCGGGGTCGAATTCGCCGGCGGGCGTCCGGCATCCGAAGTAGCCGGACGCGATCTCCCAGATGAGGTCGCCGCCGTGCTTGCGGTGGTAGCGGCTGATGGCGCCCTCGCCGGTGTCGTGCGCGAATCCGCCGCGTGCGGCGCCGGCGTTGAGCGCCTCGATCGCGTTCGCGGACAGCGCCCCGAAGCTCATCGCGGAGACGTTGAGCAGCGCGATGTCGTACGGCCGGGTGCAGTCCGGGCCACCGAGACGCACCGTCGGGGTTGCCGCGGACGCGGTGCGCGCCCGCAGCGAGTGCGTCATGAACTCGTAGCCGACGGCGTGGACGTCGCGTTCGGTGCCGAACGGCTCCTCGTCGAGCGTCCCTTTCGCTCTCTCGTACACCAGGTCTCGCGTTTCGCGGTCGAAGGGCGTTCCGTCGGTGGGGGATTCGATGAAGTACTGCTGGATCTCGGGGCGGATGCCCTCGAGCAGGAAGCGGGCGTGGCCGAGGACCGGGTAGTTGCGCAGGATGTTGTGCCGGCGCTGCGTCAGGTCCCAGGTGCCGAGTGCGGCCAAGGCGACGAGGGGCACGGCGGCGACGAGCCACCACGGGGACACCGTCGCGGCCGCGACTCCCGCGGCCAGCGCGAGCACCCAGAAGCAGACGACGATCGAGATGCGAGCCATGCGGCGATGGTAAGGGGCGGCGCCGGGCCGTACCCTGTCGGCGATGTGAGTCGGTGTGTCCACCGGCGCCGGTCGAAGCGAAGGGGTGCCCACGAACATGAACTCGGATCCGATCACCGAGTTGGAGGCCGAACTGGTCGACATGTGGCGACGCGGGCGGATCCAGTCGCGTGAGCGTGCCCGGGCGATCAACCCGAAACTCGATCCGGCGTGTTATCCGCTCCTCGTCATCCTGGCCCGCGAGGAGGCGGTTCCGATGTCGGCCCTGGTGGCCGAGTTGGGGGTGGAGAAGTCGACGCTCACCCGGCAGATCGACGCGGTGGTCCGGCTCGGACTCGTCGAGCGTCGCCCCGACCCGCTGGATGCCCGGGCCCGCCAGGTCGCGCTCACCGAGCCGGGGCGCGCCCAGCTCACCGAGCTGCGCGAGTCGGCGATCTCGCAGTGGCGCGAGCGGCTGTCGCGCTGGGATCCCGCCGACGTCCGGCAGTTGACGATTCTGCTGCGTCGGCTCGCGGAGAGCGCGTGCTGAACCGAGGCTGAACCGCGGGCACCCCGACCCCGATAGTTGCGCATTGCAACTATCAGGTCTATAGTTGTACTACTCAACTATCGGGAGGCTTCATGGGTGCGAAGGACACCGCGGAGGTGCTCATCGACCACCTGCGCGACATCGTCCGGAGCAGTCGCGAAGTGTCGGCGGCGCTCGTGCGTGAGCCCGACGGCGAATTGCTCACCGTGCCGTTGGGGGCGCTGCTGTCGCACGTCGCCGCCGGTCAGGGCGACGCTGCAACGCCCTGGCGGATCGGATGCACATCACCCCCTCGACGTTGAGTCGGCACATCGCCCATGCGGAGGAACTCGGCTATCTCGAGCGAGTTCCCGATCCAGTCGATCGCCGGGCCGCGCTGCCCGTGTTGACCGACGAGGGGGCCGCGGTTCTGCGTCGCCATCGTGCGCGGCAGAGGGAATGGTTGCTGGAATCGATCGCGGACTGGACGGACGAGGAGGTGCAACAGCTCGTGAACGGGTTGGCGCGCCTGAGTTCGTCGATGCGGGACGCGGTCTCGGCGAACTGACGCCGAAATCCCAATTCACTTTTTACGCAACTGTTTTCGGGGAAACCCGAAGAATTCGCGAGGTTTCTGCATGAGCACTTCCGTCAGCCGGGCCACCGGCGCACCCGATTCGGCGGCGGACTCGCCGATGACGCACCCGCAGCGCATCCAGGCGCTCGTCGGTCTGCTTCTCGGGATGTTCGTCGCGTTCCTGTCGTCGACCATCGTCTCCAACGCGCTGCCGACCATCATCACCAGCCTGCACGGCACGCAGGACCAGTACACGTGGGTCGTCACGGCGACGCTGCTGGCGTCCACCGCGACCACCCCGATCTGGGGCAAGTTCTCCGACCTGGTCAGCAAGAAGCTGCTGGTCCAGCTCGCGCTCCTCATCTTCACCGCCGGGTCGGTGCTCGCCGGCCTGTCGCAGTCGGTCGGCATGCTCATCGCGTTCCGTGCGGTCCAGGGCCTGGGCCTGGGTGGCCTGCAGGCGCTGGTCGTCATCGTCATCGCGACGATGTTCAGCCCCCGCGAGCGCGGCCGCTACCAGGGTCCGATGGCCGGTGTCATGTCGATCGCGACGGTCGCCGGACCGCTGATCGGCGGCGTCATCGTCGACACCAGCTGGCTCGGGTGGCGCTGGACGTTCTTCGTCGGTGTCCCGCTCGCCGTCATCGCGCTGGTCGTCATCCAGCGGACGCTGAACCTGCCCGTCGTGCGTAAGAACGTCAGCATCGACTACCTCGGTGCGGTGCTCATCGCGTCCGGCGTGAGCACCCTGCTGATCTGGGTGACCCTGGCCGGCAAGAACTTCGACTGGGTGTCCGGTGTGTCGTTCGGTCTGGTCGCGCTCGGTGTTCTGCTGCTGGCGGCGGCGGTGTTCGCCGAGACCAAGGCCACGGATCCGATCATCCCGCTGCGCCTGTTCCGGGATCGCACCACCGCGCTGGCGACGCTCGCGAGCGTCGCGGTCGGTATCGCGCTCTTCGGCGGCTCGGTGTTCCTGGGCCAGTACTTCCAGATCGCGCGCGGCTACTCGCCGACCGCGGCCGGCCTGCTGACGCTCCCCATGGTCCTCGGCTCGATGGTGTCCTCCGCCGTGTCCGGCTCGCTGATCACCAAGTTCGGGCGCTGGAAGGGCTTCCTCGTCGGCGGCGCGATCATGATGACGGTCGGCTTCTTCCTGCTCTCGACGATCGACCACGAGACCGACATGGTCGTCCTGGGTTCGTTCCTGTTCGTGCTCGGTGTCGGCATGGGCATGACGATGCAGAACCTGGTGCTGGCGGTGCAGAACACGGTGAGCCCGGAGGATCTGGGGTCGGCCAGCTCGGTGGTGTCGTTCTTCCGTTCGCTCGGTGGCGCGGCCGGTGTCTCGGTGCTCGGTGCGGTGCTCTCGAGCCACGTCGCGGACCTGACGGTCAAGGGCCTGGCGGCCGCCGGCGTCGACATGAGCCAGGCCGGCGGCTCCGGTGCGGGCCTGTCGAATCTCGAGGAGCTGCCGGGTCCGATCGCGGACATCGTCCGCGGCGCCTACGGTGACGCGACCGCGCGGATCTTCCTGATCTCCGGCATCGTGTCGCTGCTGAGCCTCGTGGCGATCGCGCTGATCAAGGAGGTGGCGCTGCGCACGTTCAGCGCGGACGAGCAGCGCCGCGCCGAGGCTGCCGGTGAGGACGTCGACGCCGAACTGGCCGAGATCGTCCAGGGCGACCCGGTTCTCGTCGATCCCGTCCCGGCGGACTCGACGAACACCACACGCCGATAGCACGGCTCGACACACGCAGGACCGGGCGCCGTCGTCGACGGCGCCCGGTCCGAGTGTTTTCCCGGGCCTATTGTGGGCGCATGAGCAGCACCCGATGGCAGCGTGAACGATCCGCATCCGACTCCCAGGCGTACATCGAGCGGTTCGCTCGGCTCGCGGCCGAGGGAACGGATCTGCACGGCGAGGCGCGGGCGGTGGACGCGATGCTGCCGCGCGGTGCCCGCGTCCTCGACGCCGGTTGCGGCACAGGGCGCCTCGGGGCGGAGCTGGCCCGACGCGGTCACCGCGTCACCGCCGTCGACCTCGATCCGGTGCTGGTGGCGGAGGCCCGCAGGCATCCCGAACTGACGGTGCACGAGGCCGACCTGGCGACGCTCGACCTGCCGGGGGAGCGGTTCGACGCCGTCGTCGCGGCCGGCAACGTGATGATCTTCGTGGCGCGCGGCACCGAGCGGCAGATACTCGGACGCCTCGCCGATCACCTGGTGCCCGGGGGACTGCTCGTCACCGGGTTCGCCACCGACTACGAGTACACCGTCGACGAACTCGACACGGACCTCGCCGCGGTCGGGCTGGTGCGTGAGCACCGGTTCGCCACGTGGGACCTGCGGCCGTGGCAGGGCGGCGCGGGCTGGGCGGTCACGGTGGCGCGCAAGCCTGCCGATTAACCGACGTGTCGGTTTCGGTTACGGTCTCTGCCGACAACGCGTCGTCAGACCCGAGGGGGAACCTTGTCCGAACCGAACTACACCGCTCCGACGGCCGGTGGGCCGACCGAACCGTTCGGCGGATCCGCCGAGCAGTTCAGGGCGCCGACCGAGTCGTTCGGTGCGCAGCCGGGCTATCCGCAGCAGCCGTACCCGGGCGTGCCGCAGTACCCGGCCGGTCCCGCGCCGGCCCAGTACGGCGGACAGCCGCCGCTGCCGCCGTCGAACGCCGGCTGGGCCGTCGCGTCGATCCTCTTCTTCTGGCCGCTCGCGTTCGCCGCGTTCAACCACCTCCATTCCATCTTCCCGAAGTGGTCGATGGGGGACTACCAGGGCGCGCAGTACGCCTCGGAGCGGGTCGCGACGCTCGGCAAGATCGCTCTGGGCATCGGCGTGGCGGTGTTCGTGCTCGCGTTCTTCGGCTGGTTCGTGATGATTGCCGCGTTCACCGCGGCCATCGACGAGGCGACCAACACCACCACCTACGGCCGCTGACGCGTGGCGGTGGTCGGCCCCGGAGCGCGGCCGACCACCGCTATCGCGCCGTGACGCCGTAGAATCCCTATACCGTGAGCCTTACCCTCGGAATCGTCGGACTTCCCAACGTCGGCAAGTCGACCCTTTTCAACGCGCTGACCAAGAACGACGTGCTCGCCGCGAACTACCCGTTCGCCACGATCGAGCCCAACGTCGGCCTGGTGGAGCTGCCGGATCCGCGGCTGAACAAGCTCGCCGAGATCTTCGGTTCCGAGCGCCTCCTGCCCGCGACCGTGTCGTTCGTCGACATCGCCGGCATCGTCAAGGGCGCGTCAGAGGGTGCGGGCCTGGGCAACAAGTTCCTCGCCAACATCCGCGAGGCCGACGCCATCTGTCAGGTGGTTCGTGTCTTCGCCGATGACGACGTCGTGCACGTCGACGGCCGCGTCGATCCGGCGTCGGACATCGAGGTGATCGAGACCGAGCTCGTGATCGCCGACATGCAGACCCTCGAGAAGGCACTGCCGCGGCTCGAGAAGGACGCGAAGAAGAACAAGGAACTCAAGCCCCAGCACGAGGAGGCGCTGAAGGCGCAGGAGATCCTCAACGAGGGCAAGACCCTGTTCAGCGCCAAGGACAAACTGGACTTCGCGCTGCTGCGCGAGCTGCACCTGCTCACCACCAAGCCGTTCCTGTACGTCTTCAACGCCGACGAGGCCGTGCTCACCGACGAGGCCAAGGTCGCCGAGCTGCGCGCGTCCGTCGCGCCGGCCGACGCGGTGTTCCTCGACGCCAAGGTGGAGCACGAACTGCTCGAACTCGACGAGGACGACCGTCAGGAGATGCTCGACTCCATCGGCCAGTCCGAGCCCGGCCTGCACGCCCTCGCCCGCACCGGCTTCCACACCCTCGGCCTGCAGACCTACCTGACGGCCGGTCCGAAGGAAGCCCGCGCCTGGACCATCCACAAGGGCGACACCGCCCCGCAGGCCGCCGGCGTCATCCACACCGACTTCGAGCGCGGCTTCATCAAGGCCGAGATCGTCTCCTTCGACGACCTCGTCGAGGCCGGCTCCATGAACGCCGCCAAGGCCGCCGGCAAGGTGCGCATGGAGGGCAAGGAATACGTCATGCAGGACGGCGACGTCGTGGAGTTCCGCTTCAACGTCTAAAGGCCCTGTTCAGAGGCTTGATTGCACGCCTCGGTACGCAGTGAGTACGCAGTAGATTTCGTGGACGTCCGGAACAGGTCGTCCGCTGCCTTGCGTGTGCGGTCGTTCGCGTCCGGCCAGAGGTGCGAGTACGTCGAGAGGGTGACCGTTGCAGAGTGATGCCCGAGGGCACGCTGCACGGTCACCACATCGCACCCCGCCGCGATCAGGCCGGAGGCGTAGAAGTGTCGAAGGTCGTGCAACTTGAGCGTGTCCACGCCCGCGGCCTCTCGCGTCTTGCGCCACCGGTAGCCGACCGAGTTCTGGTGCCACGGGTGACCGTTCTCGCCGGGAAACAGCCATGCGGTTGGCGCGCCGCCGACGAACAGACTTGGGCAACTTCGCCGACACGGCGAATTTCCTTGCGTAGCTCGAGTAACCGACGACACCTACTACAAGCCGGAGCGGGAAGTCCTGGCTCCTCCAGGATGGCGTGCATCTTCTCGCCGATCGGCGAATAGAAGCGATCGACCAAGTCGATCGACATGATCTGAAATCCTGCACGTGCGAGGCTAACCCCCACGTCAATGAGGTCATTGGACCCTAGAAGGAGAGCGTGGCCACTATCCGACGAGAACGCTTCAGGTGCACGCTGTTTCGGGTTCGGCAAAATCGCCAGACCTTCAGACTCGCGCGATACGAGCTGAAGTACTGCCATTCGGATCCACCCCCTTCCCTCAGTGCACGGCAACCCAAGCGGGTGCCGTCGTCAGGAACGTCGATTGCAACACAACCATGTCCGTACGACAGCGAAAGGGGGTGGATTCAGGCCAACCTCTGACGGCTCTCGCGGCCCGTGCCCTGAACGTGAAACGCGGGTTCGTAGCGTGCGTAGGCGACCGTGCACCCTCCCGGACCGCGAGGGCCCCGACTTCCGGCTTGTATGGCGTGGCGGCAGGCGTTCGAACTGACGGGTCCGGTCGACTACGGAACGTCGACGGTTACGACGCCCGGCGTGACGAACAAGCTGCCGGTGTGTACGACGACGACAACAACGTGCCCGGTCCCGGTCGGCAGGACCGCTTCCGGGTATCCGTCCAAGCCGCCCGACATCCGGGTGGAGCCGGAGGCTCCGCTCGACAGGTTCAGCCAGCGCACTTCGGACAGTTGTAGGCACCCTGATCTGCCTTCCCGTCTGCGTTCCTCCGGACCGGCGATCGTCACCGTCCCAGGCTGTTCGCCGACCACGGCCACGCAGCGGACCGCGGGAAAATCGAAGCTGCCGTACGGGTTGATCTGGAACGGAACGGTGACCGCGGCGGATGCGACGGCCGCCGGCGCCAGAACCGCACCGGCCACGATCGCGGCGCAGGCGACCGATCGGCGAACGAAATCGATCACGACGACCTCCACGAACAGTCGGGGCCTTGCTGTCTCGCTGTCGAAGTTTGAACCTCAGCCCGGATAGCCGGGCGGGAAGCCGAGCTTCCAGAGTTCGTACGACAGGGTGATCAGCCACCCTCTCGTTTCATCGTTCAGGAACGGCACATAGAACCAGTCGAACATCGTCATCACCGACAAGCCTGTCGGAAATCAACCAGGCACGGATAGGTCGAGGCCAGCCATCGCAGGGTCTCGAACGGTAACGGTAGGAACCAGAAGGTGTCACCCATCGCCGTTCACCTCCAAAGTCAGTGCGGTGGGATGCCCCACAGCCAGAGCTGGTACCCGATGTCGTAGAACCACTTCGGCACGAAAATGCCGCCGAGTGGCGTGGGAGTGTTGTCGATCATGGTGACCTCTAAGGAGGCCAGCAACCCCGGATTTGCTGGCCCGCTGTCGTTCTGGTGTCAGTCGACCGGCACGCCGAGTAGCGAAAGAACGTAGGCGAGCGGTGCGAGGTTTCCCCAAAAAGCCCAAGCCGTTGCTCCCATTCAACTCACCTCCTCCTATGGGCAGTAGCCGCCCAACCAGCATGGGGCGTGCTGTGTAAGCCACTGTTGCCATTCAGGAGGGACTGGCCAGAACAGGAACCAGTTGTCCATCGTCGAGCACCTCCGGGACATCATTCCCGACCTACCTGGTCAGGCTAGACCTCGGAGGAGTCCGCGGCATGCACTGTTGCGCGCTGGTTATCGACGACGCGGCCCACTCTGGTCCGGAACGGTGCGGGCCGACGCTTCCCTCGTCGACCCGCACCGAGACCTACCAGCCGGCGTTCGAACCCCGGGGGCGCTTGTCAACACACACGGGATCCTTCGCCAGCGAGCGTCGGCGACGTTACCACTGCAATCGAACATGTGTGCGAAAATGGTGGGGTGCCGAGCTACAAGCGAGCACCCCTCTGCTGTCCGCGTGGGCATCAGCTCGGGCCTGACCGCGTCGTCGTCGGCTGGATGGCCTGCGGATGCACGGGTCGCGGCGGACACCGCACCTACGAGTGCCGCGAGTGCGGCGTGATCCTGTACGTGCCGGCGCACGACGGGCCGCTCGACTTCGGGGAGCGGTGGCGGCGGAAGTAGGGAACGGCGCCACGCATCTCCCTGCGCGCGACGCCGCCCAATACCCACGCGTCGTCGCTAAGGGGTCGTTCTCAGGCCGCCGTCCACAATGGGATCGTAGTCAGCCCCGTTGCCCCCACACCGAGATCATTCCCATCGCGAAATCAATGAAGGTCGGGTCGTCGAACAGGGCCATGCCTGTGTCGAACTCCTTGTTGTCGAGGCGGCCGGCAGCAATGATTGACTCTCGCATCTGGCTGCCGCCCACGCGATAGAACTCTGCCATCGGGCTGCCGCCACGAACGTGCGGCACGTGCACATCGGTACCGATGTGCACAAACCCGTGCTCGGCGAGCATCGCCGGATAGTTGCGGGCACAATTCACATCGGTACCCATCGACCGATGCATGGCGTCCCACACTGCCGCGAACAGCCTGCTGTAGAGGGTGTTCGGGGAGGTGGAGCTGAGCGGATCGATGGCTTCACTCAACACGAGCCAGCCACCCGGAGCCAACCACGTCATCGCACGGCGGATGACCTCTTCCCGCTCGGGTATGTGCATGAAAACCATGCGCGCGTGGATCACATCGAAACTGCCAGAAGGGAACTCCGCTGTGGTGATGTCCGCTTCCACTACCTCGAGGTTCTCGCGGGCATTCGGATCCAGGAACGCAGTGCTGCGATCGAGAGCGATGACGTGCCCCGAGGTAGCTCGGTCGGCGAGCGAAACGGCAACCGTACCGGTGCCCGCGCCGATGTCCAAGCACCGTGAGTCCGACCGAATCTGCAGCGCGTCGAGCCGCGCGAACGTGATCTCGTCGTATGTGTGGGTGAGTGCGTTCAAGCGATCGCGCTCACCGCTGCGCTCATGCCCGAACAGCTCGTCGCCGTACCGACCGTTGGACGTCCTCATCTGAACCATAGAACCCCGACCTCCATCGCCCAACACCCAGCGGGCGCATATGCGCAATTCTGACAAATCGACGATACGGTGCCACTCAGGTCAAACGACCATTCGACACGCTTCGATGTTGCGGATCAGCGAGCACCGCGGCAGTGCAGCCGAGCGCACTCGAACGGACCGAGCTCCCCTGGACCTGATCGAGTCCGACGGCGACACGACCGATGGCGCCGAATCCCTGTGGGGTTCTGCGCCATCGGTCGCTGTGGTCGAGCGAGTGCTAGTGCGTTTCGGGTCCGAGGTGGTACTCGAAGACCAGTCCGGCAGCGGCGGTGAGGACCAGCACCACTGCGATGACGATCATCCACGGCTGGAGGAAGGCAGGCCGAGAATTGAGGAACCCGCACGGGTTTTTCAGATCAGCGACCGCGTTCGCATCCGCCTCGATGTGCCGAACTGGATCAGTTCGGCGGCTGGTACCGCCCGTACAGGCCTTCGCCGTCGCCGTCGAGGTAGACCTCGTTCTCGTGGTCGGCGCCTGCTACCGAGACGAACAACCCGCACAAGGCGAGGCGTTCGGGTGGCGATGCCACTCAGGATCCAAACGATCCGAATCCGGCCGATCCGGTCGTGAGCGAACCCAGCGGGTTCGGATCGTTCACTGTGCTTCGCGGAACATCGACGCGGATCACAGGCTTCGAATGATCTACATTCACGCGATAGTCCGATCCCCACACGGTGAGCGGGTCGCCGTATCGGTTCCAGCAACTCCAGTAGACATCGAACTCGCCGCTACCGACATAGTCGAATGGGAAGCCCCAACTGATGTCGTCCTCTGGGTCGTACCGCCACGTGCCGGAGTCGAAGGCGATCTTCCGGTCGGGATCGCCAGCCTTTTCGCCGTAGATTCTACAGGTCAACGTATCGTTCGCCTGGCTGTCGATCTCAACGAGTAGATGTCCCGGTGAAGCTGTTGCCCTTGCGTTGCCAACCGCGTCGGCACTCCGATCGAGGGCGGCCGTCGCTGTTCCTGCGCCGCCGACTGCGATCCCGATTGCGGCCGCCGCCGCGATGATGGTTGTTCCGACCTTGCGCATTCTTCCGCTGTTCCCCTTGTTTCTAAATGCCCCCGATGCCCCGACGGGAGGTCTGATGGACATACGAAGTGGACACAGTAGACCAAACGGTCGCAGAATGAGCCGGTTCCCGTACCTCAACGCCAGTGCCGAAGATTCGCTGGACACCTTGGTTTATCGAGAGTAGAGAGGGCTGAGTGGAACCTGGTCAGTCGTGGGCATATCGTGCGCGTCGGATTGACGATCTCGTCGAGGTAGTCGTTGTGCGTCATGGAACCCAGAAGCCGCCTCGGGTGTTGGTGCGGTTCGCGGACGAGCAGTTCGAGGGCCGCGAGGAGTGGGTCCCACCCGCGCGACTGAAAGTGCTTTGGTCAGAGGTCGGGGAGTACCAGGCACGTGAAGGGCGTTGGGCCGCGATTCATGCCGCCGGAATCGATGGCGACGATCCGAGAGCCGGTGCGGCGGAGCGAGTTCTCGAATTGACGCTCGACGATGAAGCTGTCGAGATGGGTTACCGCGAGGGAGGCTCGGTACGTCTAGGTGATCCATCGCGATTGGCTGCGGCGATCGGTCTTGATCTCGATCGCTTGATCGGACATCCACTGTGCTTCATCGAGGACAACGTCACGATTGCGCCGTGGGCGGTCACCGAGCTGATCGTCACGACAATTGCTAGTCGGACGCCCGAGCCGATTCTTCAGTTCATCGCCGCCGAGGAGCGGCGCGCGCGGTATGAAGCGATCCACGGACGCTGGTGGGGTCCTGTGCGGGGTCCGCGTGACTACATGGAGCCGGAGCGGTGCATCGAGTTCGACGACACCTACTACAAGCCGGAGCGGGAAGTCCTGCGGCAGTGGTGCGGGGAAGAGGCCGGCGAATGGTTCGACGAGTTACTCGAGCTACGCAAGGAAATTCGCCGTGTCGGCGAAGTTGCCCAAGGTGCGATCGATGCGCTCATCACCGTAGGCGCCAAAGACGTCGCCGCCGACCTTACTCGGTCGCTGGGGACGACGGTTGAGATGCTGCGAGTCGAGGAAACGCGCGACTAGTCAGGTGGATGCCATGGGCTCATACCCCTCGGCATAAAGGGCGCGAAATCGGATGGAAAGACGTCGCTTGGCGTTTCGAAAGCGAGTTCCTGGGGCTGGCATAGCGGGTCAATCCGATCAGCCTCCGCTCGCGCCCAGTGAGCCCACTCTGCGATACTGTCGGCGCGCGTGGAATCCTCACTTGCTGCCGCAACTGAATCGAGTTGTGCGCAGTACATACGAATCGCCTGGGCCTCGGCAGATCGTGAGATCTGGTCCCGCAATCTCTCCCGGTTAACTTGCTCGGTGTAGGCCCGTTTGGCGCGGGGAACCGCTTCATGCCATCGGTCTAGCCGGTTCCGTCGTTGAGCCTCCCTTCGGATCCGAGCTTCCACTTCTGCGGCGGCTCGGTCGGCTACTGCAGCGACTACATGCGGGAGTCTTTGTTCCAGCGTCCACCTTTTCCGATCGGCCCAAAACTGGACCATCCGTCCCTCACCAAGCTCCAGCCTCAATCGGCCGGAACGCACCTTCTGCATCGTGACGGGGATGCGCTGCCAGTCGTACTTCGCCTTCCCGAGCGCCTCCGGGTCGGGTGCTTCGCCTCGGTCCCACTCTTCGGCAATTGTGACTGCAAAGCTGTCGTCGCCAACCGCGATCTCGAACGACGGTTGGCGCTCGCCCCTGAGGCTGACACTGTACCCACGGCGTGAGCATTCTTCGATGATTGCCTGTGTAATCAACAGTGCGCGCGGCCGCACCTGGTCGGAGACGTCCAGTAGTTTTGGGTCCCGCGATAGCTCACGAACCACGTCGTGTTCGGTCGATCGCCTTACTGGCATAGGCACTTGCGGAAGCGGCTCCGGTTTGGAAGGGCTCTCGCTCTCGGGCACGAGCCGTATATGCAAGGCGCCCTTGTCGCGGCCGCGGTGCCGCAACACAAAGCCATCGGGTAGGGCACCCGTCGTTATAGCTCTACTGATCGCTCGTCGGTATGCTGCTCGCAGCTCTGGCGGCGGATCGGCAATTGCAATTTGGCCGTCAGAGTCGGCGAGTTGCTGAAGCAGCGACTCCACAGATATAACCAGCCCCTGCGGTCGTGGTGTTGTCGCTTCCACTGCCCGGTGCTGGCTACGCCGCTTCGTAACTGCGCCTTCTGGTGCGGCGGGGTAGTCGCCGTGCTCTAGGTAATGCCGGCCGGCATCGGTGATAGCCGTGGACCAAGCGTGCCGGCGGCGGTCGACATTCACCAACCCTCGGTTGGCCAGCGCGTAGACCGTGAGTTTGTAGGTTGTGCCATCCCGCCGAGCTGGACAGCCGTCAGACACCCACTGCAAGATCTCTCGCTGGCGCTCGGACAGCGGGGCGAACCGTCTAGGCATGCATTCAGGATGCCCTACGCCGCAGCCAGTTGAATCCACGCTGCGCCGGTACGCAGTGGGTACGCAGCAGCCTCGGCAGCCGTCGGTACTCCTCGGTCGAGAATCTGCGGTTTTCGCAGGTAGCAACGCTCTTGTTGATGCTCCTCGTTAGTCCTCAATTCCCAGGATTGAGTTCCGCTTCAACGTCTGAGTTTGTTCGCGAGTCCATGTGAATGGCCCCTCGCTTGTGCGCCGCGGTGCGGCGTCCCCACGTCGTCGGTAACAATCTGCGACACCTGTGGCCGAAGCTGCACGCGGTGCGCCTGCTGTGATGAATGCTGCAGGGATGACCCTCGCCAAGCGAAGCTGCTCCGCCCTCTGGGTGGTGATGCTGTGTGTCGCAGGCTTGTTGGTCGCGGCCTCGGGGAGCAGTGGGGCCACACCGTCGCCGGGTTGGCGATACACGTTGGTGGCGTTCAGCAATACCAGCGATCGCGACATGGATGTGTTCGAGTCGGGGGACGGCACCCAGTTTCAACCGGTACAACCGTCGGCGTTCCGGCCGCCGTCGGGACTTGTACGGGATCCGAGCATCTTCCGGCACACGGACGGGTTGTACTACATCACGTACACCACCGGCGGCGGGGCGAGTATCGGCTTCGCGCGCAGCAGTGACCGCGTCAACTGGACGCACATGGGCAACCTTCCGGTCCCGTTCTGCTGCGCCTTGATGCCGGGGACGGGGGACGGCACGGGTTCGGCGAGTCTGCAGGGCTCCTCGGACTTCGTGGGCTCCTCGGGGTCGGCGGGCTCGGCCGACGGGCCGTCGCTGTCGCCGTTCGTCACCAAGGCATGGGCCCCCGAATGGTTCGTGGACGGCGACCGCGTCAACGTCATCCTGTCGATGTCGACCGGTGGGGGATTCGTGCCGTATCTGATGACGGCGCTGGAGCCGTCGCTTCGGCAGTGGAGCCTGCCCGTTCCGCTTGCCGGCATCGGAGCCGACCACATCGACACCACCGTGGTCAAGGTCGGATCGACCTATCATGCGTTCATCAAGAACGAGACGAAGAAGGTCATCGAGCATGCGGTCGCCCCATCGGTGACCGGTCCCTATTCCTTCGTCCCGACTGGAAACTGGGGCACACAGGTGGAGGGCCCGGCCGTTGTCCAGCTGCCGAACGGTGCCTGGCGGATATATCTCGACGCCTACGCCGAAGGAAAGTACCTCTACTCCGACAGCACTGACGGGCTGAGTACGTGGTCGCCGGTGCAAGAGCTTCCGGGTCTTTCCGGGAAGATGCGCCACTTCGGTGTGATGCGAGAGCCGGCGTGACAACGCCAGCCGAGCGGCAAACCAGCAGGTGAACGGTCAATCCGCTCACCCCGACAATTCACCCCGCAAAAGGACCCGATACGTCTGGTCTGCCGTCTACTGTCTCCGGGACCCAACCATGGAATCCCAGGGGGAAACGGAATGCGTAAGTCCATCGCTGCCGGTGTCGTAGCGGCAGCATCGGTAGGAACCATCCTCGGCGGCACCGGGATCGCCTCCGCGGCGTCCAAGACCATCCCCGAAGGGACGGGCTTCTACCGCGTGAACACCGACATCCGACCCGGCATCTACTCGACGCAGGGCGCCATCGTCGGCGGGGACCAGGTCTGCAGCTGGATGCGTGGAGACCTCAAGTCGCTTCAGGTGAAGCCGATCGCGTTCGGCGAGGGCAAGGGTCCGACCACGGTGAAGATCGAAGACACCGATGACGTGTTCATCACCGCCGGGTGCAGCGGGTGGACGCTCGACAAGCCGCAGCACGAGGGCTTCCTCTCGTCCGGATCCCTGTCCGGCTCGCTCGACTTCAGTTCTGTGACAGACACTCTGGTCAGTTCTCTCGAGCTCGGTTCTGCGGCCGGAGCGGTCGGCGGCTCCCTCGCCACCGGGTCCCTCATCAAGGGATTGTCCCAGAACGGATCGGCCGGCTCCTGACCTCCTCGGAGCAGCGGAGCGTGCGTGCCCCAACCGGTGTCGGTTGGGGCACGTTGCTTTGGGGACAAGGAGCGGGCAGGTCGGCGGGACACACCGACGTCGTGCCCGCGCCCGCGTGAGGCCGCTCAGCGTCCCGAGACTGGTGCCTCGCTCAACGTCCGGCGGGTGCCGAACCGGCGCGGCGTTCCCGACAGTGGATCGGTGAATTCCAGTTCCCGTGAGAGCAATTGGAGTGGGAGGGAGTGATCGTCCGGCGCCTCGGGCAGCAGGTCGGGATACCAGCTGTCGCCCAGGATCCCGGCGCCGAGTGCCGCCAGATGCACCCGCAACTGGTGCATGCGTCCGGTGTGTGGACGCAGGATCGTGTGCAGCACGGCGCGTCCGGAGGCGCTCACGCCGGTGCCACGCACCTCGATCATCGTCTCGGAGTTGGGCTCGCGGGAGTCGTCGACGACGACCCGCAACTCGCCGCGCCGCGCCTCGATGTGGTTGCGGTAGACGACGGGAACAGCGCGCCCGGCCAGCGCCGGTGCGTCCGGGTCCCACCCGGGCGGTAGCGCCGACACCGCCTCGTAGACCTTGGTGACCCGCCGCTTCTCGAACAGCGACTGATATGCGCCGCGCGTCGCGGGACGGGTCGAGAACATCACCAGGCCGGCGGTCGCGCGGTCGAGTCGATGGATCGGTGTCAGGTCCGGGTTGTCGAGGCGGGTCCGCAATCGGACGAGAGCGGACTCGCGCAGGTAGCGCCCGCCCGGGGTGGTCGGGAGGAAGTGCGGCTTGTCGATCACGACGAGGTCGTCGTCGACGTGCAGGATCTCCTCGCGGAACGGCACCGGATCCTCCGCCGGCAGGTCGCGGTAGTACCAGATGAACACATGCGCGCCCAGCGCCGTATCGCGACCGATCGGTCGGCTGTCGGCGCCCACGATCTCACCGGCGTCGAACCGGCGGTACAGGTCGTTGGCGTCCAGGTGGTCGAACCGTGCGACGACGTACTCGGCGATCGTCGTCCACGGCCCGGACGTCGGTACCCGCAGCCGCGTCGGCCCGACCCCTTCCTTGACGGGCAGCGGTGAGGGCATCGGCATGTGCACCATCATCCCACCGGCTTACGGCGGCGACGCGGGCGGCGTCGAGGAGGGAACGGAGTTGAGCCGGTGGTCTCGCCGACGCAACGGAACCCGCAGTGGCGCAGTCTGTTCGACCGCTCCGCTGCGGGTTCCGTTGGCGTCTCGCGTCGGGTCAGGAACCGAGCGAGCCGGTGTCGAGCGATCCGGCGCCGAGCGAGCCGGTGCTAACGGAGCCGGTGTCGAGCGATCCGGCGCCGAGGGAGCCGAAGACGTCGAGCGATCCGAGCGAGCCGGTCGTGCCCGCGGCGGGCTCCGGATCGTTCTTGGCGAAGTTCGTCGTGCAGCCGTTGAACTTCACCTCATCGACCAGCGTCGAGGTGGCCGCAGCTCCGGTTCCGACGCTCACGCCGTAGTGGTCGACGACCGCGTCCGGGTTGGCTTTGGCGACGTCGGCGAGGTCGACGAGCTCGCCCTTCTTGGCGCCGGCAATGTTCGAGGTGCTCCACCACTTGCCGTCCTGCAGGTTGGCATGGACGCCGCCGTTGGCGGTGTCCGCCGCGTCGGCGTCCGGAACCCACACGAGCGTCGTGAAGCCGCTGTCCGGGAAGCGCGTGTTGTCCTTCGTGCCGGTCAGTCGTAGCTGGAACGCGGCCGTCGGATGCTCGGCGCGCTCCGAGAAGCCGATCTCCTCCGTGATGGCATCGGACAGCTTGATGCCGCCGGCCGAGTGGTAGCTCACGGACCTGTCCGTGCTGTCCACGACTTCGAGCCGGAGCGAGCCGTCGTCGTCGAGAACGGAGACGTCGGTGTAGTAGGCGATCTCCTCCTTCTCATCCTCGAACGGGATGCCCCATCCGTTGGGAGTGGCTTCGGTCGACAGCTCGGCGCAGGTGAATGCCTCCGGGCCGTCGCTGGATCCGCTGGAACCGCTGGAACCGCTCGAACCGCTCGAACCGAGCGAGCTGGTCGATACTTCGCTCGAGCCGAGCGAGCCGAGCGAACCGGTCGGCGCGGCGCCGGCCAGTGCAGGGACGACGAGCGCGGCAGCGCTGACGATGGCCGCAGCGGAGCCGATCCGGAATGCGTTCTTGGACATACTCTTCACTCACCTCATTGGGAGTAGTGGACATGGTTCGACGCCCCATGCGGGTGTCGATGCCCGACTGGGATGTCGTTCGAGTCGATGAATCGCCGGCATGCAGTTCCCGGCGCAACCCCCCTGTAGCCCCCCGCAGGCACAGGCGCCGCTCTCTGTTCTGGTCGTTGAACTTTTGAGCGACTCCAGTGACAGTAGACAATCGAGCGGCAGGAATCAATACGACTGGGCGGTTTGTTTTTGCAGCGTCACCGCCGACGACGTCGACGTCGCGACCAGCCGCAGCTTCGGGGCGCGTTCCGGCGCACCACCCAGGTACTCCGGCGCGTGTGCGCCTGAGAATGCGGCTCTGCTCACGTACTCGAAACATGTTCCTGCGCCCGCGAAGTAAACCCCAGTTTCGCCAAGACGTGTTCGACGTGCCCATCTACCGTGCGTTGCGAAAGTACAGTCGGGCTGCGATCGCTTGTTCGTCAGGCCCTGATCGCCAACCGGCAGCCCGTCCGGCGGGCGCAGATCTGGGCGACGACGCCCCGGTTCTCGTCGGTGAGTTCGAAGCTGGGCACCGCGGAGGAGGCGCGTTCGACCCTGATCACCGATTCGCCGCCGATGCCCCGGGTGCGTCGCGGCTGGTGGGGGGATGCGCAGACTCGGGCACCTTGTCAGCAGCATCTGCGCCAGGTCTGCGACGGCCGTGATCATGTGCTCGCAGCGTCACCAGACGAGCGGCCGACAGCGAATCGCGCACCTGCGCCAGTACGGTGCGGCGCCCCACGAAGCCCGTCAGCTCCGCCGGGAGATTTCCCTGGCGTGACAGCTGGGTTGAGTGGTGATGCGCAGGAACTGTGCGACCAGTTGCTCGCCGTCGTAGCGCTCGAACGCGGCGTGGCCGGTGAGCGCGCAGAACAGGGTGGCACCGAGCCCGTACACGTCGGCGGCGGGCGTGGGGGGTGACCGTCGAGCACCTCGGGTGCGGTGAATGCGGGCGAGCCGGCGAAGATGCCGGTGGCAGTCTGGAAGCCGCCCGAGACTTGTAGAGGTAGAGGCGGGGGTGAGCTTGTGGCTCAGCTGACCGACGACGCGTCGCGGGACTTCCACCACGACCAGAGGGCGGTCACGATGATCGCGCCGGCGAAGGAGCCGATGATGCCGCTCGGTCGGAACGCGAGGCCGTCTCCGGCGAGCAGGCTGATGAGCAGGCCGCCGACGAACGACCCGATGACACCCGCGGCGCACGCGAGGCCCCAGTCGATACCGGCCTTGGACTTGCCGACGACGAGCTGGGCGACGGCGCCGACGAGCAACCCGAACAGGATCATCCCGATGATCAGCATGGCGGGAGTATAGGCAGCACACTCCCGCGAGATCCCTGATTTGCCGGTCGGACACGCTGATTCGTGCCGCAAAAGATCGGATCGAACTCGGGTGATCCGAACTCTTGAACGCCGTGCCCAGGCGCGGTCCCGGCAGGGGATGCGCGTCCGGAACTCCGTTGACGGTGGCGGCTGTGGCGCCCACGATTCCGGCATGACCATCGCCAGCGTCGAGACCCGGGCACGCCAGCACGCAACCGTGGCGTGCTGCGCGTGTGCGCCCTGTCCGCGCTCCTGTTGATGTCACCGGCCCGCGTGAACTGGACGGGCCCTCTCTCGTTTCACCCGCCGGTCGCCGCGACCGCGGCCGGGTTCCTCGTGCACTCGTCATGTACCTATCGGAGGTTCTCCATGCGTCGTTCGACGCGAACACGTTTCGTCCTCACCGCATTCACGGCCGTCGCGGCACTCGCGCTGAGCGCGTGCAGCAGCTCCAGCGCCTCGGAACCGTCCGACACCGCCGGCAACGCCGCCTCGGATGTCACGCTCCGCATCGGCGACCAGGTGAAGAGCACGCAGTCGCTGCTCGAGGCCGCCGGCGCACTCGACGACCTCGACTACAAGATCGAGTGGTCGACGTTCGAGGCCGGTCCGCCACTGCTGGAGGCGTTGGGTGCCAACAAGATCGATGCCGGTGGCACCGGCGACGTGCCTCCGGTGTTCGCACAGGCGAACGGCAACTCGGGCCGCATCGTCGCGGTGCAGGCACGCACCGGCACCAACGACTTCCTGCTGGTGCCGGCGAACTCGACGGCGTCGTCGATCGCCGACCTGAAAGGCAAGAAGATCGCCGTCACGCAGGGGTCGAGTTCGCACGGCCTGGTGCTGGGTCTGCTCGAGCAGGCGAAGCTGCCGGTCTCGGACATCCAGTTCCAGTTCCTCGGTCCCGCAGACGCATTGAGCGCGTTCACCGCCGGGCAGGTCGATGCGTGGGCGGTGTGGAACCCGTACGCGACGATCGGTCGGAACACCGCGGGCGCCAAGGTGATCGCCGACGGCGGCGAGGTCACCACCGGTCAGTCCTACTTCTCGGCCGCGTCGGGCGCGCTCGCGGATCCGGCGAAGTCGGCGGCGCTGGCCGACTTCTTCCAGCGCCTGGCCCGCGCCCAGGTGTGGGCGGACGCGCATCCCGAGGCGTGGGTGCCGATCTTCGCGAAGCTGACCAAGCTCCCGCAGGACGTCGCCGCGGCGTCGTTCGACACGTCGAAGGGCTCCTACGTTCCGATCGACGACCAGCGCATCGCGAAGCAGCAGAAGCTGATCGACCTGTTCGCGGCCGCTGGACTGCTGAAGCAAGCGCCGGTGGCGGGTGACTGGTTCGACGCCCGGTTCAACGCGCAGATCCAGGCGGGTGCGAAATGACCGCGCTCCTGACGAAGGACGTCGCCGCGGTCGAGTCGATCGAGAGTTCGGCGGCGCCGGAGGGGACGCCGTCGCGCCGCTCGTGGACACCGTTGCTGCGCCTGATCTCCCCGCTGGTTCTGCTGGTGCTGTGGCAGGCACTCAGCAGCGCCGGTGTGGTGTCGGACAAGACGCTCGCCTCGCCCGCGCAGGTGCTCGCGGCCGCCGCCGAACTGTGGTCGGACGGCAGCCTGCAGGACGCGCTGGCGGTCTCGGTGCAGCGGGTGCTGCTCGGCGCGGTCCTCGGAATCGCGGTCGCGGTGCTGTTGGGTGTGCTGGCCGGGTTCTCCCGGGTCGTGGAACTCGCGATCGACCCGCCGATCCAGATGTTGCGGACGGTCCCGTTCCTCGGCCTGATCCCACTGTTCATCATCTGGTTCGGGATCGGTGAGCAGCCCAAGGTGTTCCTGGTGGCGCTCGGCGTGATGTTCCCGCTCTACCTCAATCTGTTCGCGGGCATCCGCAGCATCGACGGCAAGCTGATCGAGGCAGCGGAGACGTTGGGGCTGAACAAGTTCCAACTCGCTCTTCATGTCATCCTCCCCGGTGCGCTACCGCAGGCGCTGACCGGCCTGCGGATGTCGCTCGGCGTCGCCTGGCTCGCGCTCATCGTCGCCGAACAGATCAACGCCGACGCCGGTCTCGGCTACCTGATCAACAACGCCCGCATCTATTTCCGCATCGACATCGTCATCTTCGGTCTGCTCGTGTACGCGTTCCTCGGTCTCGCGACCGACGCGCTCGTGCGGGCCCTGGAGGGAAGGCTGCTGACATGGCGCAAGACGTACCAGGGCGCGTGAGCGACGCCGTCGTCGCCGCCCGCGGCGTGCGACGGGTGTTCGGGTCCGATGTGGTGCTCGACGGCATCGACCTGACGTTGCGTCGCGGGGAGATCGCCGCACTCGTGGGCCGCAGCGGATCCGGCAAGTCGACGCTGCTGCGGACCATCGCCGAACTCGACCGCGGGCACGAGGGACGGATCGACGTCGACGGCTCGGTGGCCGTCGCGTTCCAGGAACCGCGGCTGCTCCCGTGGAAGCGGGTGCACCGCAATGTGTCCCTGGGGCTCGCGGACGGGGACGGCAAGCGGCGCGCGGTCGAGGCTCTCGGCGAGGTCAACCTCGGACACCGCGTCGACGCCTGGCCGCTCACGCTCTCGGGCGGTGAGGCGCAGCGCGTGTCGCTCGCGCGGGCGCTGGTGCGGGAGCCGGACCTGCTGCTGCTCGACGAGCCGTTCGGTGCACTCGACGCGCTCACCCGAATCACGGCGTACGAGTTGCTGATCCGGCTGTGGAAGCGGCACGGGTTCGCCGTTCTCCTGGTCACCCACGACGTGGAGGAGGCGGTGCTGCTCGCGGACCGGGTGCTCGTCCTCGACGCCGGCCGGATCGCGCACGACGTCGCGGTGACGTCGCCGCGTCCGCGACGGCGTGCCGACCCGGCCGTCGTCGCCCTGCGCAAGCAAGTTCTCGCCCATCTCGGTGTTCTCGAAGGGATTTCAGCATGACCCTGCACTTCCACTGGTACCTGCCCACCTCCGGCGACGGGCGCGAGGTGATCGGCGCCCTGGAACCGCGCGAGGCGTCGGGCCGGGCGTCCGAGTTCCGGCCGGCCTCGCTCGACTACCTGACGCTGGTCGCGAAGACGGCCGAACAACTGGGGTTCGAGGCGGTGCTCACGCCGACGGGGACGTGGTGCCCCGACGCCTGGATCACCACCGCGGCGCTCATCCGGGAGACGCGCACGCTCAAGTTCCTGGTGGCGTTCCGGCCCGGACTGATCACCCCCACCCTGGCGGCGCAGCAGGCCGCGGCGTTCCAGCAGCTGTCGGGCGGGCGGCTGCTGCTCAACATCGTCACCGGCGGCGACGCGGAGGAGCAGCGGCGGTTCGGCGACTTCCTCACCAAGGAGGAGCGGTACGAGCGGACGGGGGAGTTCCTCGACATCGTGCGCGGCGCGTGGGGTGCGGCCCCCTACGACTACGCGGGGAAGTACTACCGGGTCGAGGGTGCGGCGGCGTTCCCGACGCCGGCGCCGGCGCCGGGGATCTTCTTCGGCGGGGCCAGCGAGCCCGCGCTCGACGTGGCCGCCGAACACGTCGACACGTATCTCACGTGGACCGAGCCGCCCGCGAAGGTGGGGGCGCTGATCGACGACGTCCGCCGCCGCGCCGCGGCCCACGGCCGGACGCTGAGTTTCGGCATCCGCGCCCACGTGATCGCCCGGGACACGTCCGAGGAGGCGTGGGCCGAGGCCGACAAGCTCGTTGCCCGCATGGATCCCGCCCAGATCGAACTGGCACGGACTCGGCTGGCGCAGAGCGAGTCGGAGGGACAGCGCCGCCAACTCGGGCTCAGCGCGGACCTGCGCAACCTCGAGGTGTATCCGGGGCTGTGGGCCGGCTACGGGCTGGTCCGCGGCGGCGCGGGGACCGCGCTCGTCGGCAGCCACGCGGAGGTCGCGGCGCTGATCCGGGAGTACGCGGCGGTGGGCGTCGAGCACTTCGTGCTGTCGGGACAGCCGCACGTCGAGGAGGCCTACTGGTTCGGGGAGGGGGTGCGGCCGATCCTCTCGCGGCAAGGTCTGCTGCAGGTTGCCTGACCGTCCACGATGCCGAACGGGGAAAAACCGATTGTTCGTCGCCGGGGCCGGTCGTATCGTGACGGTGGTTAGCCGCCCGTACGATCGAAGGAACCGGCCGTCATGGATCCGATCACCGAACGCGACATCAGGGCGTCGTTCGTCAACTGCTCCAAGGGCGACGCCAAGCGCCTGCCGGCGCCTCGCGACCTCGACGATCGGCCGTGGGACGACCTGGACTTCCTCGGCTGGACCGATGCCTCGTTCCCGGGCCGCGGCTACCTGGTCGTGCCCCGGGACGACGGTCCGGTCGGCATCGCGATGCGGTTCGAGCCGAACGGCTCCGGGAAGTCGCAGATGTGCGCGATCTGCCTGACCACCCACACCCGCGGCGGCATCGCGCTGATGACCGCGAACAAGGTCGGGGAGTCGGGCCGGGCGGGCAACTCGGTGGGCATCTACATGTGCATCGACCTCGCGTGCTCGCTGTACGCCCGCGGAAAGAAGAAGCCCGCGCTGGGCAGTCGGTACCGCGAGGACCTCTCCGAGGAGGAGAAGACCCAACGGGTCCGCGAGCACCTCGACGCCTTCGTCGAGCGGCTGTACACCTGAACCCGGCCGCCCGTCGGCGTGCCGACGGTCAGACCATCTCGGGCACGTGCAGGTGCGCGATCGCGAGCTCGAACTCGCACGCCTCCAGCAACTCGGCTCCGGCCTCGCGGAAGAAGGCGGTCCGATGCGTCTCGGCCTGCTCGCGACTGGCCCGCATCTGTTCGACGCTGTCGAAGGTCACCGAGGACACCGCCCGTCCGGCCGAGTGGTTCACCATGAGGCTCGCGCTGCAGAATCCGTCGGTGTCCTCCATCGCAGGCAAGGCCAGCTTGAAGACGTCGACAGCGTGCGTCATCTTGCTGGGATCGACCTTGAACCAGGTCACGCGGACGCACGCGCCGAGGCTCGACGCATGATCGCGGTGCAGGACTTCGATGTCCCACCGCTCGACGTTCGCGGTGCCGTGGAAGACCTCGGTGGCCCGATCCCGAAGATGTATGACGGGCCCCTCGCTGGCACGGAGAGTGTCCTCGTCCATCCACGAACTGGTGACGATGCAGCGCCCGGAGTCGCGGTCGACCAGTAGTGACAGCCCTGCGCTGCCCTCGAGGTCGGCGAGCTCCGGCATCACGGTGTCACGGATGTGCTTGATTCCGGCGTCGATGAACGAGGGATGCGCCTGAATGGTTGTAGAACGCGCGTACACGATCAACTTCCTTTGCTCGAGGCGGCGCCCCGGTGGCGCCACCGGTCCCGTTCTTCACCTCACCTTCCTCCCATGGTCGGGGCCTGGCAATGGTGCGAGGTCTGTCAGCCCGGTAGTGGAGAGGTCGCTGCGACGGAGATCGTCGATCGCGTCGTAGAGGCTCTCGCCGCCGCCGGACACCATGGCGGTGCGGTTGCGTACCGACTTGCACGGCCGGCAGTTGTGCTGCCGGGCCTGGTGCAGGCGCACCACCTCGGTCGTCACCGGGGCGAGTTGGCGTGGCCGCGCGACCCCGACGAGCGTGCGTGGGATCAGCGGCCACGGTTCGCTCGCGTCCCAGACGGCCGGGAAGGTCCACGCCGGTGCGGCGGCGTCGAACAGCGCATCGAGGCCGTCACTGCCACCACCGTCCTTTCGGGTGCGACGTCGTCGTACTCCATTGGACTGCAACGAACGAATATTCGGTTGCTTTGTCCCGGTATCGCCATACGGTTGTGGTACCAACAATTTTCGGATGCGACGCGGGCGATCCCCGCGCGGACATCCACGACCGGAGTAGGACAGTGACCCCCACCGAGCACGGCCACAACCTGGTGAACTTCGCCAGCCACCTCGACGACGGAACCCTCGCACAGGCGCGCGAGACCGCCTCCATGCCGTTCGTGTTCCCGCACGTGGCGCTGATGCCCGACGCCCACGCCGGCAAGGGATCGGCGGTGGGAACGGTGATCCCCACCCGCGGTGCGGTGATCCCGGCGGCCGTCGGTGTCGACATCGGCTGCGGAATGATCGCCGCCCGAACGCAGTTCACGTTCGCGGACGTCGAGCGAGCCGAGGAGCAGGGGCGGACCCTGCACGCGCTGCGGCTGCGGCTGGAGCACGCGATCCCGCTGTCCCCGGGGCACTACAACCTCACCGCGTCCCTCGGAAAGTGGTTCGCGGAGGCCAAGATCGCCGAACTCGAGCAGAAGGCCGCGAAGGACGGCGTCGACCTGTCGCACTCCCCGAAGTGGCGCGAGCAGCTGGGGTCGCTGGGCGGCGGCAACCACTTCATCGAGCTGTGCCTCGACGAACAGGATCGGGTGTGGCTGTTCCTGCACTCCGGCAGCCGCGGAGTGGGGAACAAGATCGCGCAGAAGCACATCGCGATCGCCCAGAAGCTGTGCCGGACATGGCACATCGACCTGCCGAACCGGGACCTCGCCTACCTGGCGGAGGGTGCGCCGGAGTTCTGGGAGTACATCCGGGAACTGCGGTGGGCGCAGCGGTTCGCGCTGCTGAACCGGGCGGAGATGATGGACCGCTTCAGCAAGCTGTTCGGCGAGTGGATCGGCACGCCGGTGATCGAGGCCGAGCGGATCAACTGTCACCACAACTACACCGAGCAGGAGGAGCATTACGGCGAGAAGGTCTGGCTCACCCGTAAGGGGGCGGTGAACGCGCACGAGGGCGTCGCCGCGGTGATCCCGGGCTCGATGGGGACCCGCTCGTACGTCGTGGTCGGCAAGGGCGATGCCCGGGGACTGTGCTCAGCCCCGCACGGCGCCGGCCGCCGGTTCTCCCGCACCCAGGCGCGTAAGCGGTTCACGGTCGACGACCTGGCCCGGCGGATGAAGGGGATCGAGTACCGGCACGGTGCCGAGTGGGTCGACGAGATCCCCGACGCCTACAAGGACATCGACGTGGTGATGGACGACGCCAGGGATCTCGTGGACATCCGGCACGAGCTGCGGCAGATCCTCAATGTCAAGGGGACGTAGCCGCCTCGGACTCGGCCGAAGCGGAGCTCGTTGCCGACGTTAGAAGCTGAAGTGGAACGAGCTGCCGAGGTCCAGGAGGCTCTCGATAAACAGAGGCGGGAACAACGAGATGATGCCGTTGATGTTCATTGCAAACCCTTCCAGGGCAGGCCGGTTGACTGACTGTTATGCGGCCGAAATATAGCCCAGGGGGATGCGGGACACGCCGGTTTACGAAAAGAAGAGTGGACGCCCGTCCAGAACGTGGGCGCCCCGGCGGTATCGGCTGTCAGGAGGTTCGGGCGAGGAGGGCATCGAGCGCGGCGAAACTCGCGTTCATGCCCTCCTCCATGCCCGACTGGACCATGCCGTCGCGGTCCTCGGCGGTCATGAAGAGCGAGTCCATCACGACCTTGGTGCCGTCGTCACCGAGATCGACGAATTCGATCGTCTCCACGCACACGTGCGTCGGCATGCCGTCCCACTCGAACGACCACGTGATCCGGTCCTTCGGTGTGACGTCGCGGAATCGCCCCTCGAAACCGTCGGTGCCACCGTCGTGGTGCTCGACGAACCGCCAGTGGCCGCCGCGTTCGAGTTCCCACTTCTCGACGTCGAGCGGATTGCCGCGGCCCCACCACTGCGCGATCCGGTCCGGTTCGGTGTACGCCGCCCACACGCGTTCGCGCGGCGCGTTCACCACCCGTTCGATGTGCAGTCCGCGCTCGCCCGACAGGGTGACGGTGGCGGCTGCGGTCCGGTCGGTCATGAGGTCCCTCCGTCGAGTGATGTGCGGACTCCGGTATCCGTGCCGAGAACCCTCAGTACGGAAGTGTTGTGTCGGTGAGTTTTTCGGCCACCGCCCACAGGGACGACGCGAGATCGACACCACGCGAGCTGCGGGGCGGGTCGCATCGTCGGGTGGGTCCCACCAGGCCCATGCGCCCGCCCGGTCCGTAGTAGCCGCTCTGGACGGCGTCGGGGCTGGTGGCGGCGAACAGCAACGGCTCGACGCCGTGCTGGACGTCCTGCGACGGCAGCACCGTGCGGTCGCTCCCGGAGAACATGCCGTGGCGCGGCTTGTCCCGGCCCAGGCTCGCCCCGGCGGTCTGCAGATTGGTCCGGGTGTAGCCGGGATGCGCGTATGTGCTCAACAGGTTCCAGCCGCGCTCGTCGGCGACGTGGGCGAGGTGCTGGGCCATCAGCATGTCGGCGAGCTTGGACTGGGCGTAGCTCAGGGCCGGGCTGTAGCGGTGGGTCGAGTGCAGGTCGCGGAAGTTGATCCGGCCGTAGTGTGCGGTGGCGCTGGTCATCGTCGCCAAACGGGGCGCGGGCGCGTCCAGCAGGAGCGGGAGCAGCAGATTGGTGAGGGCGAACGGGCCGAGAAAGTTGCTGCCGAACTGCAACTCGAAGCCGTCGACGGTCTCGAACCTCTCCGGCGGGGACATCACGCCGGCGTTGTTGACCAGCAGGTCCAGCGGGCGTCCGTCGTCGAGGAATCCGGCGGCGAACTCCCGCACCGACCCGAGGTCGGCGAGGTCGATTCGCCGAATCTCGAGCTGCGCCCGGGGGATCTGGTGCATGATTTCCGCGCACGCGTTCTCGGCCTTGCTCGCTGTGCGGCAGGCCATCACGATGTGTGCGCCCGCCGCGGCCATCCGGCGGGTGGCCTCCTTGCCGATGCCGCTGTTGGCGCCGGTGACGACGACGTATCGGCCCGTCATGTCGGGAACCTGATACATGTGAACTCCCTCGGCGATCGACGATGCACGGGTCCGTTCCCGTCCCAATCTACCGCCGGATCGGCCGCGTTCCCGGCGGTTGCCGCCGCATCGTCGTACGCTCGCGATCGGCGGCCGACGATTCTCCCCGCACCGCCACGGTCTATCCCGACAGAGCACGTCTCGACGACGAACGACCGGAAGGACGAACCGACTATGCAGAAGATCACCCCGTGCCTGTGGTTCGACACCGATGGGGAGGAGGCCGCGAACTACTACGTCTCGGTGTTCAAGAATTCGAAGATCCTGAACATCTCGCGCTACGGGCCCGGCATGCACCGCCCCGAGGGGCTGGCGCTCACCGTGGAGTTCGAACTGGACGGACAGCGGTTCACGATCCTCAACGGCGGACCCGAATACACCTTCGACGAGGCGATCTCCTTCCAGGTCAGCTGCGCCGACCAGGCGGAGGTCGACGCGTACTGGTCCCAGCTGACCGCCGACGGCGGCGAGGAGGGCCGGTGCGGCTGGCTCAAGGACCGTTGGGGAATGTCGTGGCAGATCGTGCCCGCGCAGTTGGGGTCGTATCTCGGCGGCGCCGACCCGGAGGGCGCACAGCGCGCCACGCAGGCGATGCTCGAGATGCGCAAGCTCGACATCGACGTCATCCGCACGGCCTATGAGGGTGCTGCGGGCGCCTGACGGTTTGTCCGGTACGTGATCCATGGGGTTCGCTGTCCCCATGGGATTCAGCCGTGCCGAACTGGAGTCGTTTCGTGACGCGGAGGTGCCCGACCTGATCGGTCCGGGCTGCCGCCTGCTCTTCGTCGGGATCAACCCGGGGTTGTGGACGGCGGCGACCGGCGCCCATTTCGCCCGGCCCGGCAACCGCTTCTACCCGGCGCTGCTGCGGGCCGGAATCATCGACCGCCCGATCGATCCCACCGCGGGGATGTCCGACGACGACCGGGACCTACTCGTGTCGCATGGTGTCGGCATCACGAATCTCGCCCGGCGCGCGACCGCGCGGGCCGACGAACTGACCGCCGACGAACTCCGCGCGGGTGGCCTGCGGCTGCGACAGCTCGTCGCCGAGCTGCGCCCCCGGGTGGTCGCGATCGCCGGCATCACCGCGTACCGGGCCGCCTTCGGCGTGCGCACCGCGAAGAAGGGTCGACAGCCGGACGACTTCGAGGGCGCCGAGTTGTGGGTGGTGCCCAACCCGAGCGGACTCAACGCCCACGACACCGTCGACACGTTGGCCGACGCGTACCGCGCCGCCGCCGTGGAGGCCGGTGTGGTCCCGCGGTGACCCCGAACGGGCCGAATGTCACATACGTTCGCTTGGACTGAACGCATGTGACATTCGGCCGACGGGGGTGGGGCGCGCACGGCACACTCGGAACATGACGGGGAGCTCCGGATCGGCCCTCCCGCTGTTCGCGACCCACGCAGTCGCGGCGGTGGTGCTCGGGTGCGCCTTCGTCGCTTTCCTGCTGTCCGAGTACCGGATCGGCCGCACGCATCCGGGCGCGGGCGCGTCACGCGACGGTTGGACGGGCGTCGCGGTGGGAATCGGCCTGGCGGCCGTGTATCTCGGCGGTCCAGCCGTGAGCGTCCTGGTGTCGGCGACGGTGATCACCACCGGCGTCTGGTGGTTCTTCTGGGCCGGGCTGGCGGTGGCCGCCGCGGGACAGGCGATGCGGCTGCGCGCCGTGCAGGAGCTGGGGGCGTCGTTCACGTTCCGTGTGCAGACCACGCCGGGACAGCGGGTGGTCGACACCGGTCTCTACCGCCGTATCCGACACCCTTCCTATACCGGCGCCCTGGTGTGCGCGCTGGGATTCACCGTTGCCTACACCAATTGGCTTGCGCCGCTGACGGTCCTGGCTCTCGCTGGCGCGTACGTGATCCGCATACCGCACGAGGAACGGGTGCTGGTGGCGGGGCTCGGCGAGCCGTACAGGCACTACATGCGGCGGACCAAACGGCTCATTCCCTGGGTGCTGTGACCGTGAACGAGGGGAGTCCTCGACGTTCACATGGTGAGGACCATGCGATAGCGGGCGCGGCCCTGCTCCATCGCGGCGTAGGCGTCGGCGGCGTCGGCCAGGGGGCGCTCCTCGATCTGCGCCCGCACCCCGGACAGCACCGCGAACTGCATCGTCTCCTCGACGTCGCGGGCGGTGCCGGAGGCGTGACCGGCCACGCTGACCCCGGACATGATCAGCTGCAGGGGGCTGATCGGAAGTGGATCCGGCGTGACGCCGATGGTGACGAGTTCGCCCTGCGGAAGCAGCCCCCCGAACGTGTCACCCATTGCCTTCGCGCTCGCGGCGGTCGCCAGGACCACCGACACGCCCCCGAGCGCCTGCAGCGCGGCACCGACGTCGCCGGCCGTGGAGTCGACGTAGTGGTGGGCGCCGAGCCGTCGCGCGTCGTCCGCCTTGTCGGCGCCGCGGGCGATCGCGATCGTCTCGAAACCCATCGCCCGGGCGAACTGGACACCGAGGTGGCCGAGGCCGCCGATCCCCAGGACCGCGACGCGGTCACCTGGCAGCGCCTTGGTCTTCCGGAGTGCGTCGTATGTGGTGACGCCGGCGCAGCCCAACGGGGCGGCCTCCGCGAAGGACAGTCCGTCGGGAATCCGGGCGAGCGCGTTGGCGGGGACGATCACGGACTCGGCGTAGCCGCCGGGGTACTGCCAGCTGGGGACCTGCAGCTTCTCGCAGTTGATGAACATTCCCTTGCGGCAGGGGATGCACTCGTTGCAGTGGCCGCCGAACCAGCCCACCGCGACGCGGTCGCCGACCGCGAAGTTCTCGACGCCGGCGCCGAGTTCGGCGATCGTTCCGGCGATCTCGTGTCCGGGTGTGAGCGGCCAGGTCATTTCGGGGAATCCGCCGCTGACGAATCCGTGGTCGGTGCCGCAGATTCCGCACGCGGAGACCGCGATCCGGACGTGTGCGGGGTCCGGCGACGTCGTTTCGACGTCGACCAGTTTCAACGCTTCGCCGGGGGACTGGACGTGCACTGCTCGGTGGGTCGACATCAGCTACCTCGCTCCGTGTGTGGCCATGGGCGATCGATACCAGAGTCCAGTCAAGCCCTCGCCCGAAGCCGCTGGCAAGGGCTGGGCAGGTATCGACGCCCACCCGTGGCGTGGGAGCCGACAAAGACGGCGAAAGCCCGGCGGAGCGAATGCTCCACCGGGCCTTCGGGATTCGGTGCGTCAGCTCACAGGCCGGGGCGCTTGCCGATCGTGAGGGTGACCTCGCCGGTGTGGGCGAAGAAGTCGTTGCCCTTGTCGTCGACGACGATGAAGGCGGGGAAGTCCTCGACGTCGATCTTCCAGACCGCCTCCATGCCGAGCTCGGGGTACTCGATGACCTCGACGTGCTTGATGCAGTCCAGGGCCAGACGCGCGGCCGGGCCGCCGATCGAACCGAGGTAGAAGCCGCCGTGCGCGTTGCACGCGTCGGTGACCTGCTTGGAGCGATTGCCCTTGGCGAGCATGATCATCGATCCGCCCGCGGCCTGGAACTGCTCGACGTAGGAGTCCATGCGCCCGGCGGTGGTGGGGCCGAACGAGCCCGACGCCATGCCGTCCGGGGTCTTGGCCGGTCCGGCGTAGTACACCGGGTGGTCCTTGAGGTACTGCGGCATCTCCTCGCCGGCGTCGAGGCGCTCCTTGATCTTCGCGTGCGCGATGTCGCGCGCGACGACCAGCGGGCCGGTCAGCGACAGGCGGGTCTTGACCGGGTGCTTGGACAGCTCGGCCAGGATCTCCGGCATCGGGCGGGTGAGGTCGATCTTGACCGCGGCGCCCTTGCCGGTGCCCGAGACGCCGTCGGTGTCCGAGTCGAGCTGGGTGTCGGTGACCTCGGGCAGGAACTGGCCGGGGTTGAACTCGAGCTGCTCGAGGAAGACACCCTCGGGGGTGATCTTCGCCTTGGCCTGGCGGTCGGCCGAGCACGAGACGGCGATCGCGACGGGCAGCGACGCGCCGTGGCGGGGCAGGCGGATGACGCGGACGTCGTGGCAGAAGTACTTGCCACCGAACTGTGCGCCGATGCCGATCTTCTGGGTGAGCTCGAAGACCTGCTTCTCGAGCTCGTGGTCGCGGAAGCCGCGGCCGGTGATCGCGCCCTCGGTGGGCAGCTCGTCCAGGTAGTGCGCCGACGCGTACTTCGCCGTCTTGAGCGCGAACTCGGCGGACGTGCCGCCGACGACGATCGCGAGGTGGTACGGCGGGCAGGCCGCGGTGCCGAGCGAGCGGATCTTGGCCTCGAGGAACTGCATCATCGAGTCCGGGTTCAGGATGGCCTTGGTCTCCTGGTACAGGTACGACTTGTTGGCCGATCCGCCGCCCTTGGCCATGAACAGGAACTTGTAGGAGTTCTCGTGGCCCTTCGCGGTGTCCGCGTAGAGCTCGATCTGCGCGGGCAGGTTGTTGCCCGTGTTCTTCTCCTCCCACATGGTGATGGGAGCGTTCTGCGAGTAGCGCAGGTTCAGCTTGGTGTAGGCGTCGTACACGCCGCGGGCGATCGACTCCTCGTCGTCGCCGGGGGTGAGCACGTGCTGGCCGCGCTTGCCCATGACGATCGCGGTGCCGGTGTCCTGACACATCGGCAGCACGCCGGCCGCGGAGATGTTCGCGTTCTTGAGTAGATCCAGCGCGACGAACTTGTCGTTGTTCGACGCCTCGGGGTCGTCGAGGATGCTGGCGACCTGCTTCAGGTGGTCGGTGCGCAGGTAGTGCGAGATGTCGTGGAGAGCGGTCTCGGTGAGCAGCCGCATGGCCTCCGGCTCGACCTTCAGGAAGGTGCGGCCGTCGGGTCCCTCGACGGTGGACACCCCCTCCGTGGTGAGCAGCCGGTACTCGGTGGGGTCCTCACCGATCGGAAGCAGGTCCTCGTAGAGGAATTCGGCCATCATCTCTCCTGAACACGGGGCTGTGAAGTTCGTACTCAGGCTAACGGCGCTCGCCGGATCGCCCGAACCGGGGCGGGCCGCGGGGCCGTAGCATCGAAGGTGACCGTGTGCCGGGTGTGGGCCAGCTCACCGCGTGCCCCCGGCGCACGGAGGCGTACTCTCGAGATTGGTAACGGACGGATAACAATCTGTGCTCTCTCGTGTCGGGGTGATCGCAGAGACTGGGGATGCGCACCGAATGAATCTCGCAACCGCCGACGCCGACGCCGGCGCCGTGTCGACGACGGGTCTTCACCGCATACGCGCCGCGCATGCGTGGTTGGACGTGGCTGTCGTGGTGGTCGTGCTGGTCGCGACCAACCTGATCGCCCACTTCACCACCGTCTGGGCGAGCATCGCCACCGTGCCGATCGCGGCCGTGATCCTGGTCGGGCTGACCCGGCGCCGCGGCCTGGGTTGGTCCGAGTTGGGGCTGTCGCCGCGGAACTGGCGCAAGGGGACGGTGTACGCGCTGGCATCGGTCGGAATCGTCCTCGCGGTGGTCGCGATCGGCATAGCGCTCCCGGTCACGCGGCAGTTCTTCATGGCCGATCGGTACGCCACCATTTCCGGTGCCCTGATCGCCTCCATGGTCGTCATCCCACTGCAGACGGTGATCCCCGAGGAACTCGCCTTCCGCGGCGTCCTGCACGGCACCCTCTCCCGCGTCTCGGGCGTGCGCGGCGTTTTCGCCGCGGGTTCCCTCCTGTTCGGTCTCTGGCACATCGCGTCGTCGCTCGGGCTGACATCCGGCAACAAAGGGCTGAGCGCGATCCTCGGCGGCGGTCCGCTGGGGCAGGCACTCGGTATCGCCGGTGCGGTTGCCGCGACCGCGGCCGCAGGCTTTGTCTTCACGTGGCTGCGCCGCCGCAGTGGAAGCCTGCTCGCCCCCATCGCCCTGCACTGGTCGCTCAACGGCGTGGGCGCGCTGGCCGCGGCCCTGGTCTGGCACGCGTCGTTGAGTTGACCCAGCCCTGGGCTGACCCGGCAGCGGGCCGACGTCAGTCCCGATCGACGACGCCCGCGAGCGTTGCTCCACGGAAGTCGGCCAGCACCTGCGCCTGCTGCTCGATCCCTGTCCGCACCCGCTTCTCCAGCCGGGTCCACGGCGTGATCTCCACGGTGAACTTCTTCCCCGACGTCCGGGGCCGCCACAGGCCGACGACCTCCCCGCCGACCGCGACCGCTCCGGGGCGGCCGAGTGTCGGCCACAGCGCCTTGCGCAGGCTCTCGTCGGCGACGAGCAGTTCGCGGTCCTTCAGCTGCAGGAATGGATCGAACGGTCCGAGCAGTCGCACCGAGTCGTCGGTCGGCGGATCGAGGAGGGCGTCGAGATCGGCCGCGAGGATCCATCGCTCGGCGCCCTCCACCGACACCGGCGTCGCGTCGTCCGGCCAGTGCCGCTTGACGTCCTTGACCGGCGCGTCGACGTATGCGGCGGTGGCCTTCGGTTCGGCCGGGCCGAAGAACCTCAGGTAGCCGCGGATCACGTCGAACCGGGCGTCGGCGTCCGCGCCGGTGCGGTTGTACGGCTTCCCGCGCCATCCGGGAATGCGTTCGAGGACGGGCGGCGAGGTGTCGGGCCGCAGTTCCAGACCGGCCTGCAGCGCCGCGAGCCGGAACGGCATCTCGTACATGTGCGTCGCGTTGCACGGGCGGCAGAACCGCAGATAGGGCTCGCTCATCCGGGCCGTGAGCGCCGCCGACATCTCGCCCTTGACGGTGGGGGCGCGGACGATGTCGCGCATCTCGTCGGCGACGGTGCGGAGCGCGTCGAGCGTCGGAATCCCCGCGGCCTTCAGCGGTCGGTTCGCGTCGAAGATCCGTTTGGCCGCGTCGGCGTCCGACAACGGGGCGGTCGCGGTCGCGATCGCCGGCAGATCCGCGCGCCGGTAACAGTGCGGCGCGCCGCGCAACGTCCACGCGAGCGCGAGGTCGCCGCCGGCATCACCGGGCGTGCCGCGCACGCGCAGCGCCCACGCGGCCCCGTCGGGTCCGGTGTTCTGGATGCCGAGGTCGAGGACGTCGCAGTCGGTGGGCCCGGCCGCGACGCCCGCGGGGCGGTCGAGTTGCTGGGCGTGCCAGCGATACGAAAGCACCTGCGCGCGGGTCACGTCGACGGTCATGGCGTGAGTGTAAGGGCGGTCACAGACAAATGCCGGGAGACACTAGACTGCCAGTATGGAAACCGAACCCGGCGAGAAACTGTCGCTGCGTGAGCTGCAGAAGCGCCAGAGCCGGACGCACCTGATGGATGCGGCGGCCGCCCTGATCGGGGAGCGCGGTTTCCGGGAGACGACGATCGACGACATCGCCAAGGCCGCCGGCGCGAGCCGGGCAACCCTCTACTCGTACTTTCCGAGCAAGGACGCGATCGTCCGCGAGATCGTCGTCGAGGTGTGGGACCGCGCGGAGTCCCTGTACCGGGACTTCGGTGCGCTCGACGACTGGTCCCGCCCGACCGTGCGCGCCTGGGTGGAGCGCGTGGTCGAGCGGTGGGAGGCGAGCGGGGACAAACTCCGCGTGCAGGCCGCCGGGCTGGTGCGCTTCGACGAGTTCTACCTCGACTACCACCGCCGCTTCGTCGCAGCCCTCACCGCGAACGCCGAGCTGTGGAAGACGCTCGACGACGCCGAGATCGAGCGCCGCGCCCTATTGCTGATCAGCGGGCTCGAATTGTTCCTGAACACGTGGATGGTCCGTGGGTGGCCGGCCGATCGTGAGGGTGCGATCGGCACGATCACCGACGTCTGGTGTGCGGCGCTGCCGTCCGAGTAGCCTCAGCCGAACGCGAACTTGGCGCGCATCAGGCCGCCGATCTCGGCGAGCGCCAGTCGGGCGCGGGCATGCTGATCGGCGTGCATGAGGAAGCCGTGCGCCACACCGGGATAGCGCAGCACCGCGGTCTGGACGCCGGCGTCGCGCAGGCGGTGCGCGTAATCCTCGGCGCCGTCGCGACTGGGGTCGTGGGACGCCGTGACGACGATGGCCGACGGCAAACCCGACAGGTTCTCGGCCAGACTCGGCACGCCGTACGGGTGGTCCCGGCTCGGGTCGTCGCCGAGGTACAGGTTCTTGGTCCACGCGAAGTCCCCGGCCGTGATGATCGGCCCGTCCGCGAACTCGAGCACCGACGGCCTGGTGTCGTCGCGGTCGATACCGGCGTAGATGTGCAACTGGAAGAGCAGCGGCACGCCGCCGTCGTCCCGGGTCTGCAGCGTCACGCCCGCCGCGAGAGTCGCTCCGGCGCTGTCCCCGGCGACGGCGATGCGGGTCGGGTCGACGCCGAGGTCTCCAGCGTTGTCGCCCACCCACTGCGTCGCGAAGTACGCCTCGTCGGTCGCGACCGGATAGGGGTGTTCGGGGGCGAGGCGATAGTCGACGCTCACTACCACCGCACCGGACGCCCGCGCGAGCAGGCGCGCGAGCCGGTCGAAGGTGTCGATGCTGCCGATCACCAGCCCGCCGCCGTGGAAGTAGACGATCGCCGGAAGGTCGGGCGCATCGACCGGGTGGTAGATCCGTAGCCGCAGCGGGCCGTGCGGGCCGTCGACGACGCGGTCCGCGACTCGGTGCAGGTCGGGTCCGGGGCGCTGCGGCACGGCCGCGAAGGCCGCGCGGGCAGCCTGGACGCCCGCCACGTGCATGGGCACCCAGTCGGAGCGGGTGCCGAGGTAGGCGGCGACGTCGGGGTCGAGCTCGAGCATGTCGGTGTCCTCTCGGGGTTCAGGCCTGGATCTTGCCGTCGACGTCGGGGGAGACGCGGATCGCATCCCAGTCCGCGCGGGTCCGCGAGCCCATCCGAGCGACGAACGAATCGAGCTGGGACCACAGTGATTTCGAGACGACCATGTCGCCGGGAGTCATCACCTGGCCGATCAGTGCGGACCACGCTTCGGGGGTGTGGTCGTCGGTCAGGGCGCCCGGCGTCTCCGCCTGCACCACACGGGAGACCAGGCCGCCGCCCACCGTGAACGCCTCGCCGGTGAGCGTCGTGTCGGAATGGAGCAGATAGGCCGCGAACGCGGCGACCGCCTGGGGCGGGAAGTGTGCCTGCATGAAGTCCGCGAAGCCGGGCTGGTCGATCCCGGCGGTGGAGCGCGTCCACGCCGCGGGAAGGATCGCGTTGGAACGCAGGCCGATTCGTTTGCCGAGGATGGCCTGCGTCCGAGTGAGGGAGAGGATGGCGCCCTTCGCGGCCGCGTAGCCGGGCATGGCGGGGGCACCGAAGCTGCCGTTCGACGAGATGTTGAGGATCCGCCCGTCCCCAGTGGCAGCGAGGTGCGGCCACGCGGCCTCGGTGATGCGGTTCGCGCCGCGCAGGTGCACGTCCACCAGCGTGTCGAAGTCGCCGCCCGCGCCGGCGTTGTTGATCACGATGTCCAACCGGCCGAACGCGTCGACGGCGGTTCGCACGATGCCGTCGGCCTCCGTCACCACGTCTCCGGTGACCCCCGCCGCCGTGCCGCCGTCGGCCTCGATCAGGCGGACGACCTCGTCGGTCGCCGGCGTGCTCGCCGACCCGGTCCAGTCCCGGCCGAGATCGTTGACGACCACCGAGCATCCGCGGGAAGCGAGCAGACGCGCGTAAGCGAGGCCCAGCCCGAAGGTGGACACGCCGGTGATCAGGGCGACTTGGCCGTCGAAACGTAGTGGATCCATGGCAGACAACGCCTTTCGTCGGGACACGCGTGGGTGGACCGCCACGGGCGCAGTGCGGTGGCGTCTGATCGGACGGTAGCCGACCGGTGGACGCTGCGGTAGACGTTCGAGCAAAAAACCAGACTATCAGTCTGGTAAATGGGATGTAGGTATGGACAGGGTCGGTTCGGTGGCCTACTGTCCCGAGTCACGTCGCCACGCACCGGGTGCGTGAGCGTCGTCCCCCAGCTCCTCACGACTCGCGTCGGGCCCGGACCGCCGGGCCTGCAAGGAGATTCCATGACATCCAGCACCGCCGTACCGTCGACAGCACACGCCGGCCACGCCGCGCCCGACCCCGAACCGCTGCGTACACATCTGCGACGGGCGGACCCGGCGGTGCTGTTGGCGGTGCTCGCCCAGCTCACCGGTGACGCGGCCGTGCTCGATCGGCACGCCGCGGCGATCTCGCACGTCCCGGACGCGCCCGAGATGGCCGGCGTCACCGACCCGGACACGGCGGCAGCGATCGTCGAGGACGTGATCACGGCGTTGACGGCGGACCGTCGCCCCGACGCCCCCGCGCCCGACGATCCGGCGCTGTTCGCCCGTCTGGTCCCGCTGGCACTCGGCGCGACGCCCGGGGACGAATTCCTGCCGATGCTGGCGGAGCAGGGCGGATTCCATCCGGCGCAGCCCGTCCTGCCTCGCACGACGCCGCTGCCGGACACCCTCGACCTTGCGATCATCGGTGGCGGCCTGGCGGGCGTCGCGGCCGCGATCGCCGCGACGCGCGAGGGGATCTCGTACGAGCTCCTCGAACGGAACGACGACCTCGGCGGCACCTGGCTGATCCAGAACTATCCGGGCGTCGGTGTCGACACCCCGTCGTCGTACTACTCGCTGTCCTCGGAGTTGAACCCTGACTGGACCAGTTACTACCCGAAGGGCGGCGAGTACCGGGACTACCTACGGGGCGTCGCCGACAAGCACGGGATACGAGATCACACCCGGTTCGGCACCGAGGTCGAGTCGCTCGTCTGGGACGAGGCGGCGCATCGCTGGCAGATCCACGTGCGGGCGTCGGACGGCACCCGATCGGTGACGCACGCCGCGGCGGTGATCACCGCGTTGGGCTATCTCAACCGGCCGCAGTTCCCGCGGGTCGAAGGGCGAGAGTCCTTCGCCGGGATCAGCGTTCACTCGGGGGAGTGGGACCCGACACTGGACCTCGCCGGCAAGAGGGTCGCGGTCATCGGGGCCGGGTGCACCTCCGCGCAGATCGTCGACTCCATCGTCGACGACGTCGCCCACCTGACGCTGTTCCAGCGTCAACCCCACTGGGTGGCGCCGCGGAAACGGGACAGCGATGACGTCCCCGAGCATCACCGGTGGCTCTCGCGGCACGTGCCGTTCTATGCGAACTGGTTGCGTCTCAAGGCGTTCTGGGGATCGGCGGACAGTGCGTACCCCGTGGTGATCGTGGATCCGGAATGGGCGTCGACGCACCTGTCGATCTCGCGTGCCAACGACATGCTGCTGCAGGACTGCCTCGCCTACATCGATCGCACGTTCGGCGCCGGGTCCGAACTGGCCGAGAAGGTGACCCCCGATTTCGCGCCGTTCGGCAAGCGCATCATCCGCGATCCCGGCGGTTACTACCCGGCGCTCACGCGTGAGCACGTCGACGTGCTCGTCGCCGAGCCGGCCCGGATCGTCCCGGAGGGGATCGTCACCCCGGACGGGGACCTCGTCGAAGTGGACGTCATCGTGTACGCCACCGGTTTCCACCTGGACTTCCTGTCCACCATGGACATTCGCGGACGGGACGGCCGCACGCTGGTCGACGAGTGGTCGGGCAACCCGCGGGCGTACCGTGGCGGCACCGTTCCGGGCTTCCCGAACCTGTTCATCACCTCCGCCCCCAACACCAATCCGAGCCACGGCGCGGGCAACAACCTCGGCATCGAGGTGGCCGTCCACTACATCGTCGAGTGCCTGCATCTGCTCGCCGAGCGTGGCGCGCGTTCGCTGGAGCCGACCCGGCAGGCCTACGACGCGTACGTCGAGGAGATCGATGTCGCGATGGAGAACACCGTCTGGCGGCACACGCCGAACGCGCACACCTACTACCGCAACGACAGCGGGCGGGTGGTCGTCGCCAGCCCGTGGCGCCTGGTCGACGTGTGGCAGCAGCACCGCACGCCGATCGAGGAAGACTTCGTGCTGCGGTAGTTTCGGCAGGTCACGCGAATTCGCGCGGTCAACGCCGCAGCGGGCCACGCGATCGTCGCGGCCAGGGCGTGCGGGGCACACACCATGATCGCATCCGAACCCTCCCCGAAGCGCCGCGAGCTGGCACTGAAGATGTGTGCCGACACCGCCGTCGACCCGCCGTGGACGATCCGATCGAGATCTGGAACAGCATGGTTGCCGATGGCCACAACGTCGCGGCCGCTTGCGAGGATCCACAGGGTACCAACGAGATCCTCGTCTCTTGGCTCACGCGGCACTTTTGAGTCGGACGGTCGGGCTCGTCTCCTCACGGTGTCGAGCCCGACCCTGTCACCGCGACTCCGCGACCACTCGACTTCCGGCCTCGACCGGTGCCATACGGTAGTGCAGTCGCACGGCCGTGGCGCCCCACACCTTCAGGACATGATCGGTTCGGGCGACGCCCTCGTCGTCGACGTACAGGTGGAATTCCTCGTGGATCGGCACGCGGGCGGCGTACGTGTGACCGCCGTCGATGACGGTGACGTATGCGCCGTCGTCGCCGAATCCGCCGGGCGGCGACGCCAGCGTCATCGATCCGCCGGGACCGTTGGACGGGCGGAGGTACACCTGCACGTTGCCCTGCTCGAGCGGGAAACTGACGTGGACGCTCGGCTGGTCACGTCCGGGGAGCCGGCCGACGCGATAGTAGCCGCTGAACATGTAGTCGCCCGTCCGCCGGAGGGTCCGCAGCCACGCGGCCCCGGCATGGTCTCCTTCCGGGCCCACGATCGCAACGATCTCGCTGTCCACCCCGTGTGCGACGGCCAGTGCATCAACCGGAAGCGCAAGTTGTTGCAGCCGTTTGCCGTACAGCGATTCGATGACCGCACCCGGGCCGGCGAACCCACGCGACCACTTGGTCCACGCGTCCATCCGCCAGGACGCGGTGTGCTCGTAGAACCCTCTGATCGCCGGGTGCACTGCGGTCGGATCGAAGCCGGGACCGGCCAGCGCATCCATACTCGGCAGCAACCCGGAGTTGCCGTCACGGACCGTTCTGCCGCCGATGCGATCGGCTTCGGCCGGAAGCCAGCGGTCGGCGACGGTGCCGCGCCCGGAAACGGGCGCGGCCAACCACGCATCGTCGCCGTCGACATCGATCCGCCTGCCGACCGTCCGCCACCACAGCCTCGTCCCGCGATCGAGCATCGGCCAGCCGTCGGTTCTCCCCATGGGAGCACCGTCTCACATCGCGGTCGCGCAGGAGGCGGCGGCGCTCCGGCTCAGCGCGCTCCAACCTTCGAAGGACGACGGGCCGCCCGGGCCTTCGGAGTCGGTTCCGCGGGGTGTCGGAGTCGCCGATCGAGCAGGTGAACCAGGCCGACGACGACGCCGACGACGGCGCCCCACAGCGCCGACACCACCAGGCCGAGGACCACGGCGAGCACGAACGTGCCGAGGCCCTGGTGCGTCTCGAAGCTGAGGTACACCGTCCGCACCAGGTTGCCGACAGCGACTCCGAGCATCGTGGCGAGCAGGGCCGCGAGGAACGGCCGACGCCTGCTCCCGGCCGGCTGGGTCCAGACCACCGCGGTCATCGCGAGTGCGGCGACCACGTCGACGAACCAGAACGACCACGTGGTGTCGCCGAGCGGATACAGCCGCAGCGGCGGAATCCCGAACGGCAGGCCGATCGCGCTGGGAACCAGCAGTTCCGGGTTGAATGTGAGGATCCGCCCGGTGAGCGACCACGTGCCGAACAGTATCGACGCGAGCAGGACGGTGACCGTTGCCGGCCATGGACCGGCCGGGATCCGGCGGGCCAGCACCCTTGCCGAAAACGCCCCGTGCTCGTCAGACATGGCGCAACATTAACGCACTGAACAGGACGAACGTCCAGGTTTGGCGTGGATGCGAGAGTTGGTGGAGTGGTGAGGCGTTCGAGGGTGCTCGCGGCGATGGTCGGGGCGTTGCTTCTCGTCGGTGGCGTCGGAGCCGCGTTGCGGGCGGATCCGGCGCCGGCCTCCGCGTATCTCACGGACGACGCCGGCCGGGCACTGATCCTCAATGGGTTCAACACCGCGTCGAGCGCCAAGAGCACACCGGACGGCATGCCGACGTTCACCGAGACCGATCTCGACCGCGAACACACCGACATGGGAACCAACTTTGTGCGGTTCCTCATCTCGTGGCGGTCGGTGGAACCCGAACCGGGCGTCTACAGCCAGGAGTACCTGAACCGGGTGGCCGAACGCGTCGGCTGGTACGCCGAACGCGGGTACAGCGTGATGCTCGACATGCACCAGGACCTGTACTCGAGTGCCATCACCCCGAGCGGGCAGAACGGCAACGGCGCCCCCGCGTGGGCGACCTACCTCGACGGGCTCCCCGTCGGGGACAACGACATGTGGGAGATGTACTACCTCGAGCCCGGGGTGATGCGGGCGTTCGACAACTTCTGGAACACCACCGGCGACCACCCCGAGTTGACCGACCACTACGCGAACGCGTGGCGGGCGGTCGCGGAGCGCTTCGCCGGCAACCCGGCGGTGGTCGCGTACGACCTCATGAACGAGCCGTACGGCGGCACCCTGCAGGGCCCGTCGTTCGAGGCCGGCCCGCTGACCGCGTTGTACCAGAAGACGTCCGACGCCATCCGCACCGTCGACCAGGACACCTGGGTGTGTGTCGCACCGCAGGCGATGGGTACCAACTGGGGCACCGCCAGCGGCCTGCGCGCGATCTCGGACGCCCGTGACGGCGCGCAGCGGATCGCGTACTGCCCGCACATCTACCCGCTGCCCATGGACCTCGGCGGCGGCTACACCGGATCCGCCCGCGCACAGGTGGACGCGACGATCGACGCGTGGCGGGGCAACACCCTGCGCACCGCGGCCGCGTTGGGGAACGTGCCGATCATCCTGGGGGAGTTCGGACTCGACACGACGCTGCCCGGCGCGCTCGACTACGTCGAGCGGATCTACGACACCGCCCGCGAGATGGGGGCGGGCGTCTCCTACTGGTCGCGCGATCCCGGCCCGTGGGGGCCGTACGAGGAGGACGGGTCCGAACGGAACCTCGTGGCGACCCTCGACAGGCCGTACCCGCGAGCGATCGCGGGATCGCCGCTCGACTGGTCGGCCGACGCGGACCGCCTCGAGTTCTCCTACGTGCCCAACCTGTCGATCACTGCGCCCACCGAGATGTACCTGCCCGCGCGGACATTCCCGCACGGCGCCGACGTCGACGGTGCGCACGTCGCCGGCTGGAACCCGGACACCCGCATCCTCACGCTCCGCGCCCCGGCCACCCGTCAGCCGGTGACGGTCACGGTCGTACCCCGGTCGTGACGCTCACGCGTCCGGTCGTGGGGCGAATTCTCGCCGCAGCATGTCCCCGCAGTCGTCGAGTTCCGGTGCGGGAATCGTCGACCCGACCGAATCCCAGGTGCCGAACTTCAGCGGGGTTCCCGGAACGGCGAATCCGCCCACTTCCTTGATCATGCCGCGTATCTCGATCTGATCGAGTCGGCGGGTGTCATCGACGTTGAGGACTACGCCCACCGGGACGCCGGCGTCGATCAGCAGGCCTCGCCACGCCTCGCTGGTGTCGGTGCGCAGCACGTCCTCCAACGCGGTCTTCAGGTCCTCGTGGTTGGCGCAGCGGTCGACGTTGGTGGCGAATCGCTCGTCCGACCGCAGATGGGTGAGTCCCAGTGCGCTGCACATGAGTCCGAAGAGACGGTCGGTGCCGGCGGCGATCGCGATGGGCCGGTCGCTGCACTCGAAGGTGTCGAACGGGTACATGAACGGGTGCCGGTTGCCCAGGCGGGTCGGGTGCACCCGCGGGCCGAGCGCATCCATCAGTCCGTGCTCCATCAGTGCGAACGTGCTGTCGAGCATCGCGATGTCGACGGTGGTCCCGCGGCCGGTGCGTTCGCGGGCGACGAGGGCGGTGACGATGCCGCAGTAGCCCATGATGCCGGCGGCGATGTCGGAGATCGACGTGCCCACCCGGGTCGGGGGACCGTCCGGCCACCCGGTGGCATCCATGATGCCCGACAGCGCCTGGATCACCGTGTCGTAGGCCGACTCCTGATGCATGGGGCCGTACTGGCCGAAGCCGGAGATCGAGCACACGATCAGCCGCGGATGTTCGGCGACGAGGTCGTCCGGGGCCAGGCCGAGCGCCGCCATCACGCCCGGCCGGAAATTCTCCACCACCACGTCGGAGTGCCGGATCATCGACCGGACCAGCGCCATGTCGTCCGCATCGTTCAGATTCAGTGCGATACTCTCCTTGCCGATGTTCGCCAGCCGGTAGTACTCGGAGCTGCCGTCGTCGGCGAACGGACCCATCTGCCGCGTGTCGTCTCCGGTACCGGGACGTTCGATCTTGATGACCCGCGCACCGCCGTCCGCGAGCATTCGGGTGCACGTGGGTCCGGCGAGCACGTGGGTGAAGTCGACGACCGTGATCCCCTCGAGCGCTTGCGGTTTGGTGGGGTCGAGGTGTCCGCCGGGGTCGTGTTCGGTCATGGTTCCTCCTCGTGCGCCGGACGATCGGGCTTCTGCAGACGGCCGCTCGCGGTCCCGACGGCCGGATCGATGACGCAGTCGATCAGCGCGGGCCCCGCGGTGGTGAGCGCGGACCGAAGCGCGCCGGCGACCTCCTCCGGTGTCTCGGCGTGGTACCCGACGCCGCCGAACGCCTCGATCAGCGTGTCGTAGCGACTCGAGTGCAGCAGCACCGTCGGTGCCGGATCCTCCGAGTGGGTGTTGACCTCGTCGCCGCGGCAGACGCCACCGTTGTTGAACACGACCACGACCACCGGCAGGCGGTAGCGACAGATCGTCTCGATCTCCATGCCGCTGAACCCGAATGCGCTGTCGCCCTCGATCGCGACCACCCGGTGGCCGGTCTCGACGGCCGCGGCGATCGCATACCCGAGGCCCACACCCATCACCCCCCACGTCCCGACGTCGAGGCGGTGCCGTGGGTAGTGGGTGGGAACGATGTTGCGCGCGTTGTCGAGCGTGTTCGCCCCTTCGCTGACCACGACCGTGTCGCGCCGGTCGTCGAGGACGTCCCGCACGGCGCGCAGCGCGACCGCGAAGTTCATCGGGTGGACGTCGGCCCGCAGCCGCCCCTCGAGCTCGGCGGTGTTCGCCCGCCTCGTGGCGGCGACCTCGTCGAGCCAGTCGCGAGACGGTCGGATCCGGTCGGGTCGCAGCGCCGCGAGCAGGGCCGCCGTCGACGACCCGATGTCGCCGAGGACCGGGGCCGCGATCGGTCGGTTGCTGTCGAACTCGGCCGCACAGATGTCGAGCTGGACGAAGCGCGCGTCCGGGGACCACCGCGGAGCCCGCCCGTGGTCGAGTAGCCAGTTCAGGCGCGCGCCGATCAGGACCACGACGTCGGCGCTGCCGAGCACCAGCGATCGCGCCGCCGCCGCGGACTGTGGATGATCCTCCGGTAGAAGCCCTTTCGCCATCGGCATCGGCAGGAACGGGGCCCGCGTCGCCTCCACGAAGTCGCGAACGACCCGGTCGGCCCGCGCGTACGCCGCCCCTGTCCCGAGCACGATCAGCGGGCGTTGCGCGGACTCGAGGAGGACGATGGCACGGCCGACGGCGTCGGGCGCCGGAATCTGCTGCGGCGCCGGGTCGACGACCGGCGGATGCGGCACTCGTGGTGCGGGGCCGGCGAGGGCCCGAGCCGGCAGATCCAGGTAGACCCCGCCGGGCCGACCGGAGACCGCGGCTCGGATCGCCCGGTTCACCCCGACGCCGATGAGGTGGGCGGCATCGACGCGGAACGCGGCCTTCGCGAACGGACGGGCCGCCGCGAGTTGGTCCAATTCCTCGTAGTCGCCCTGCCCGAGGTCGACGACGGACCGGTCGCTCGATCCGCTGATCTGGATCATCGGGAAACAGTCGGTGGTCGCGTTGGCGAGTGCGACGAGTCCGTTGAGGAAGCCCGGGGCCGACGCGGTCAGGCAGATGCCGGGCCGCCCGGTGAGGTAGCCGGCGGCCGCGGCGGCGTGCCCGGCGGCCTGCTCGTTGCGGAATCCGAGGTAGCGGATGCCGCGGGATTGGGCGATGCGGGCGAGGTCGGTGATCGGGATCCCGACCACGCCGTAGATCGTCGAGACCGCGTTGGCCACGAGTGCGTCGACGACGAGTTCGTTCCCGTCGACGGAATTGGGCTCGGTCATGGGCGCATCCCCGGACAACTGGAGTCTGCCACTCGGACGGCGGCCTTCTCCGAGTATCCCCCGCACGTCGTCGGCGGGCAGCCCGCTCGGCGGTGCCGGACCGAAACGTCCGGCATGTCGGCTCGTCGGGGTCGAAACCACGAACATCGACAAAATTGGTCATATGACCTATTTTCGTGTCATGAACGACGAACTCGAGTACGACCCCGCCGGACCGGTGCTGATCGTCGGTGGGTACGGCACCGTCGGCGCCGCGCTCACCGAACTCGCGGGGCGCGAATGGCCGCTGTTGCTCACCGGGCGCCACCCGGAGAGGGGCGCAGCCCTGGCGCAGCGACACGGCGCGACCGTGCGCCGCTGGGACGTGGCCGACCCGGAACCGTTCGCGGCGAGCGTCCGCGCCGTGGTCTCCGCGGTCAACGACCCGGACGATCGGGTGCTCCGTGCGGCGGTGGGAGGTGGGGTGCCCTACGTCGACGTCACCCGGTGGACCGCGAGGCTCGCGCGCGCGGTCACGGTGGCAACCCTCGCGGAACCGACCGCGCCGGTGCTGTTCTCGTCGTCCTGGATGGGTGGCGTCACCAGTCTGGTGACCGCCGCCCTGGTCGCCGAGCGAGGCGGTGACGCCACCTCGGTCGACATCGCAATCCGATACGACGTGCAGGATGCGGCCGGCGTCGACTCGGTCGACTTCATCGACCGGCTCGGCTACGACTACGAGGTGCGACGCTCCGGTGGCCCGGCGACGGTGGCGCCGCTCTCCGACGCCCGGTGGGTGGACATCGCCGGCTCCCGGACGAAGGTCGCCCGGCTCGACACCCCCGAGCAGTTCACGCTGCCGCTGACCCTGGGCGTGGACACCGTGACCACCCGGATCGGGTTCAGCTCCAACTCCGCCACGGCTGCGCTTCTCGCGGCGAAGAAGGTGGGACTCTTCCGCTGGGGGCGCGGCGACCGCTGGACCTCCGTGCGGCGATCCCTGCTGTACTCGCCCGGCGACGGGGGCAGCGCGCAGATCCGCATCGACGTCGTCGGTGATGCGGGCGTGACGTCCGCGACGATCGTCGATTCCCGCGGTCAGGCGCATCTCACCGCGCTCGGCGGATTCCTGGGGCTGCGTCGGGTGCTCGCGGGCGACGCGGTCGCCGGCGTCACCTTCCCCGAACTGCATCCGCGCCCCGAGTCCGCGCTGCGGGAACTCGCGGAACACGGGGTGGAAGTATTGCGGTCATGACCTCGTCCAAGGGCGCGCAGCGCCAGGCCGAACTGCTCGACGCCGCTGAACGTGTGCTCACCACACGGGGCAACGCGAACGCTGCGCTCCGGGACTTCGCGGCGGAGGCCGGGGTGCGAATCGGCCACCTGCAGCACTACTTTCCCACCCGCGCCGACCTGATCAGGGCGGTGCTCGACCGTGCGCTGGCGCGTTCGCTGGCGCGCTTGGCGGAGGCGACGGGTCTGGATGCCGACGACAGGTCGGAACGGACCGTGACCCGTGAGGACACCGAGCGGATGCTCGAAGTCCTTCTCGCCGAGCACGACGACGCCGGCTGCGTCCGGCTCTACCGGGAGATCTGGGCAATCGCTGGGGGAGACGAGCAGACCGCGGCGGTGGTGCGTACCTTTTACCGCAAGTACGTCGGCCTCGTCGCGGACCTCATCGCGTGCGCGCGACCGGAGGTCTCCGAGGATCGTCGAAACGCGTTGGCGGAGATCGTGGTCAGTCTCCTCGAGGGTTCCTCCGTCGTCCGGTCGGACATCGGGGTGCGGCGTTCGGCGGAGGGGGATCGCGAGTTGGTGCGGACCGCGGTGACGCTGATCCACGGTGACGCCGATCCACGGTGACGGGGTGGGCCCGCGCTGACCTGCCGGGCCCACCCCGTCACCGTCGGTGTCAGCCCTTCGCGGCGCTGATGCCGGCGCGGCGGCCGAAGAAGCTGCCGTCACCGAGAGAGGTGCCGGACGCGTAACCCCACGCGCACACACCGGCGGTGCAGCGGCCGGCGGCGAACAGGCCGGGGATCGGTTCGCCGGAGACGTGCAGGACCTCGGACTCGACGTTGGTGCGCAGGCCGCCGAGCGTGAAGCCGGCGGTGAAGTTGCGCAGGTCCAGTGCCGCGATCGGTGACCCGATCGGCTTGACCCACTCGGCCTTCTTGCCCAGAACCGGGTCCTGCCCGGTCGCGGCGTGCTTGTTGTAGACCTCGACGGTGGCCTGCAAGGTGCCCTCCGGCAGACCCATCTCGGCCTCGAGTTCCTCGACCGTCTCGGCCACCCACTTGGGCTGGAACCGGAAGAACGGCGTGGACGTCGGCGTCGTCTTCGCCTCCTCGTACGCGTCCTCGTCGATGATCAGGTAGGCCTGGTTGTCGTTGTGCAGCAACGTGAGCTGGCCGATGCGGCCGGGGTAGGTGTCCTCGTTGACGTAGCGCTGGCCGCGCCCGTTGACGAGGATGCCGCGGACCATCATCTGCGGATCGCCGAAGAACGCGACCTCGGTGGCGTCCATGTGTGCCAGGTCGGCGCCGAGTGCCTGCGCCATCCGGATCGCACGGCCGTCGTGCTCCTCGATCGCGGCGCCGGGGCGGCCGATCAGCCGCGGCGCGAACGCCTCGACCATCTCCTTGTTGTAGGCGAAGCTGCCGGTCGCCAGCACGACGCCCCGGCGCGCCCGGACGGTGACGTCCTTGCCGTACTGCTTGGCCTGCACGCCCACCACCCGGCCGGTGGCGTCGGTGATCAGCGTCTGCACCCGCATGTCGTACTGCGCCTGCACACCGAGGGCGGTGGCCGTATCGACGAGCGGCTTCATGAGCATGTAGCCGCCGCCCTTCTCGCCCACCTTCTTGTCGGTCATCTGCGGAATGTGTCCGCGCGGTGCCGGGGTGGCGATCGTGTTGAAGGGGGCCGAGTTCTCGCCGCCCGAGTACATGAGGCCGTCGTCGAACGGCGTCTCCCAGCCGGGCTGACCGTAGAAGCTCTCCTTGAACGGGACGCCGCAGTCGACGAGCCAGTTGAAGTGGTCGACGCTGCCCTCGCAGTACTCGGTGATCTTCGCTTCGTCGGCGCCGGGCCCGAGGGCGGCCATCATGAACGTCTTCATATTCTCGGGGGTGTCGTCGAAGCCGAGGGCCTTCTGCAGCGGGGTGCCGCCGCCCAGGTAGATGAATCCGCCCGCCAGCGAGGCCGCACCGCCCCAGCCGCCCGCGCGCTCGAGCACCAGGACGTCGGCACCGGCGCGCGCCGCCTCGATCGCGGCGCTCGCGCCCGCGACACCGTAGCCGGCGATCACGACGTCGGCCTCGTAGTTCCATGTGTCGACGGTCTCGGCGGACAGGGGACGGAGGGGTGTGGCCTCGGCCATGGGGTGGGTCCTTTCGACGTGCACTGGTAGAACGTGTTCTATTTCCTAGTATTCACCCTCGCAGCCGAGCGTTGCACCCGAATCGCCGGACTACTGCTCGCGCTGCTTGTCGGCCGCGCGTGCCGCCCGGCGTCGGTCGGCCGCGACGGAGATCAACGCGTTGTTCAGCCCGGTACCCAGCGGCCAGCCGACGTAGTGGCAGAGGAAGATCGCGGCCTCCTCGATCTGCTGTTCGGTCAACTCCTCGTTGTGGAGCGCGGCGTTGATCTGGATCTTCGCGACGTCGGTCTGCCCCTGTGCCGCGATCGCCCCGAGCAGCAGCAGGCGTCGGTCGCGCATGTTCAGACCCGGCCGGGTCCAGACGTCGGCGAACAGGTGGTCGGCGGTGACGGCGAAGAAGTCGCCCGGCACGTCCGCCGGCATCTCCCAGCCGTACACCTGGTTCATCATCGCGACGCCACGCGCGCGGCGCTCGGTCGCGGCGGCGTCACCGTTGTGGTCGGTCATGCGTGCTCCTTCTCGTGGGTAGACCGGTCGGCGACGGTTCCGTTGCCGACGCCGAGTCCGGGGCCGAGTCCCGTGAGGGCCCTCGTGGCCAGGGGGAGGTCCACGTCGAACCGGTCACCCAGGTCGAGCGCGAGGGCGAGGTCCTTCTCCCCGAGATTCCGCACGTGCGAGAGGATCGAGAACCAGGGATCGTCGGGGGCCAAGGCCACCGTGGTGTCGCGCAGCATGATCGCGCCGGCGCCGCCGGTGATGGCGTCGGTGTGCCGGACGATCTTGCCGAGCGCCCGCACGTCCAGGCCGGCCGCCTCGGCGAGCCGCTGGGCCTCGCAGGCCGCGGTGAACGAGACGAAGTGGAGAAGGTTGCGCGCCAGTTTCATCCGCGTGCCCGCGCCCACCGGTCCCGCATGGATCACCAGCTCGGCGAAGTACGCGAACGGTTCGCGCACCGCCTCGAACGCGTCGTCGCTGCCGCCGACCATGACGGCCAGCCGCCCCTGCTGCGCTCCGGGCGCGCCACCGCTGACCGGAGCGTCGACCAGGTCCACCCCCTCGGCCCGGCAGGTAGCGGCCAGCTCGGTCGCCGTCTCGTCGCCGATCGTCGAGTGCACCGCGATCACCGTCCCCGGCCCGGCCGTGGACAGGATGCCGTCCGGGCCGGTGACGACGTCGCGAACCTGCGCGTCGTCGAGCACCGTCACCAGAATCACCGTCGCCTGCGCGGCGACGTCGGCCGGTGTCGCCGCCGCGGTTGCGCCCGCCGCGGTGAAGGGCTGCGTGGCCTCGGGACGGGCGTCGCACACGACCAGGGCGCCGGGACGATCGAGCAGCCGGGTGGCCATCGGCGCGCCCATGTTGCCGAGCCCGATGTAGCCGACCGCGGGAGCCGCTGTGGTGTCGTCACTCACGACCGGATCACCTGCCCGCCGTCCACGTTGAAGATCTGCCCGGTGATCCAGCTCGCCTCGTCGGACAGCAGGAACAGGCACATGCCCACCAGATCGTCGGGGGTGCCCATGCGCTGCAGCGGGATGCGCTTGACCATGTCCGAGACGATGTTGCCGGGGGTGACGGTGCGGGTGGCCTCGGTGTCGATCGGACCGGGCGCGATGGCGTTGATCCGGATCTTGGACCAGCCGAGCTCGAACGCGAGTTGCTGTGTGAGACCGTTGATCCCGACCTTCGCCAGGCCGTAGAAGTTCGAGTACACCCACGCGGCCGTCGACGACTGGTTGACGATCGAACCGCCGGCGGCGCGCATGTGCGGTACCACCGCCCGGCACACGTTGAGCGCACCGTCCATGTTCACGCTCATGAACTTCTTGTAGTAGTCCCAGGGCACCGTGAGCAGCGAGTCGAGCTTCATGCCTCCGTAGATCGCCGCGTTGTTCACCAGATGCTCGACACCGCCGAACCGGTCGATCGTGAACGCGGCCAGTTCGAGCGCCGAATCCGGTTCGGCCACATCGACTTCCTGGAATGCTGCCGAACCGCCGTCGGAGACGATCTGCTTGGCCACGGTCTCACCGAGTTCGCGGTTGAGGTCGGCCACCACGACGCTCGCGCCCTCGGCGGCCAGCGCCCGCGCGTACGCCTCCCCGATGCCCTGCGCCGCGCCGGTGACGATGGCGGTGCGTCCGTCGAAACGTCCCATCTGCCTACTCCTTGTCTGTCGGTCCGTCAGGCCTGCGCCGGTTCCGCCACGAGCTTGGTCTCGAGGTACTCCTCGAACCCGGCGACGCCCATCTCGCGGCCGATCCCGGACTGCTTGTAGCCGCCGAAGGGGGCGTCGGCCGCATACCAGACGCCGCCGTTGACGGCGAGGGTGCCGGTACGGACCCCGTCGACCACCTTCCGGACCCGGTCGGGATCGGTGCCCCAGACCGACCCGGACAGTCCGTAGGGCGAGTCGTTGGCGATGCGGATCGCGTCGTCGTCGCCGTCGTGGGGGATGATCACCAACACCGGGCCGAAGATCTCCTCCCGCGCGACGCGGGAGGTGTTGTCGAGACCCGAGATCAGCGTGGGCTCGACGAAGAACCCGCGCTCGTGCTCGGCTGGTCGACCGCCGCCGACGACGATCGTGCCGCCCTCCTCGACGGCGAGCGCGAGGTAGCTCTCGACCCGGGCCCGCTGTCGCGCGGAGATCAAGGGTCCGCACACGGTTCCGCGCTCGGCGGGATTGCCCGGTCGGATCCCGGCCATGGTGCGTGCGGTGGCCTCGACGGCCTCCTCGTAGCGTTCGCGCGGCACCAGCAGGCGCGTCGTGATCGCGCAGCCCTGACCGGCGTGCGTGCAGACCGTGAAGGCCGCTATCGCGCAGCCGGAGGCGAGGTCGGCGTCGTCGAGGACGATGAACGCCGACTTGCCGCCCAGTTCCAGGAAAACCTTCTTGAGCGACTCCGACGCCGCGGCCATGACCGCCTTGCCGGTAGCGGTCGAACCCGTGAACGAGATCAGGTCGACGCGCGGGTCCCGGGACAGTTGGGCCCCCAGAGCGTGGTCGGTGGAGGTCACGATGTTGATCACGCCGGCCGGAATGTCGGTCTCTTCGGCGACGACCTTGCCCACCAGGGCCGCGCACCACGGGGTGTCCGGAGCGGGCTTGAGGACCACGGTGTTGCCGGCGGCGAGCGCCGGGCCGATCTTCGCGAAGTTGATCTGGTGCGGAAAGTTCCACGGGGTGACGGCGCCGACCACCCCGACCGCCTCCTTGAGGACCCGTCGCCGGGTCCTGATACCCATCGGCGACGCGACACCGAGATCGGTTTCCCACGAGTAGGACTCGGCGAGATCGGCGAAGTAGCCGAGGTCCGCGATCGGGCCCTCGAGTTGGGGCCCGGCGGTGAGCATCGCGGGCGCGCCCGCCTCGGCGATCGTGATCTCGCGCAGTTCGTCGATGTGCGACTGCAGGGCGTCGCGCAGTTGTCGCAGACAGCGCGCGCGGAAGGCGTGATCGCGCGACCACGAGGTGGTGTCGAACGCCTGGCGCGCGGCCGCGATCGCCGCGTCCATGTCGGCAGCGGTCCCTTCGGCGGCGTACCCGATGACCTCCTCGGTTGCGGGATCGGTCACCTCGAACACCCCGCCCGAGCCGGGGGTGAGCTTGCCGTCGATCAGAAGCGCGGAGCTGTCGGTCGGTCGAAGCGTCATTGCGCGGACCCCTTCTTACTGGACAGGTGTCTGGACTATAGTACGAGTCAAATCCCGATGACAATGCCGATCTGGCGGAATGGTTTTCGCGAACCGTCCCCGCCGGGATGTGGGGAATCTCGTCTCGAACGGTCCCGCCGGAGGGTGATCTGCAGTAATGTCCAGACACGTGTCCAGTTCACGTTTCGAGTCCACGCGTAGACGCTTGACGCAGAAGCAGGCGGACACCGTCGACAAGCTGTGCGAGGCGGCGGTGCAGGTTCTGCACGACGAGGACTTCGCCGGCCTGACGGTCCGTGCCGTCGCGGCGCGCGCAGGGGTCGGCCCGGCCACCGCCTACACCTACTTCTCGTCCAAGGAGCACCTCGTCGCCGAGGTGTTCTGGCGCCGGCTCTCACGCTCGCCGCGGCCGGAGGCGGGCGGGCTCGACCGGGCCGGCCGTGTCGTCGCGGTGTTCCGCGGAATCGCGCTGCTGCTCGCTGACGAACCGGGGCTCGCCGGCGCCGTCACCAACGCGCTGCTCGGGGGTGACCCGGACGTCGAACACCTGCGACTGCGGATCGGCATCGAGATCCGCGGCCGGCTCGAGGAGGCGTTGGGTGAGTCCGGTGATCCGGACGTCCTCGAGACGCTCGATCTGCTCTACGCCGGAGCACTCCTGCGGGCCGGCATCGGCTACGGCACCTACGAGGACCTGACCGGCCGTCTGGAGCGTTCCGCCACGAGGATTCTGGAGTAATCACATGACCGAAGCGCTGATCGACCCCGTGGTCTTCAATCCGTACGACTACGAGTTCCACCACGATCCCTACCCGACGTACGCACGGCTGCGGAAAGAGGCTCCGCTATACCACAATCCGACGATCGGATTCTGGGCGCTGTCCCGCCACGCCGACGTCCTGCGCGCGTTCCGGGACAACACGCGACTGTCGAGCGCGAACGGGGTCTCGCTCGATCCGGCGGCGTACGGACCGCACGCCCACCTGGTGATGTCGTTCCTCGCGATGGACGACCCGCGGCACGCGCGGCTGCGGCAACTGGTCTCGCGCGGCTTCACGCCGCGGCGAGTCGCCGAACTCGAAGGACGAATCCTCGAACTCACCCAGCGGTACCTGGAACCCGCGCTCGAGGCCGGCGAATTCGACTGGATCGCCGAGGTGGCGGGCAAGCTGCCGATGGACGTGATCTCCGAACTCATGGGCGTGCCGGAGGCCGATCGCGCGGAACTGCGTCGCCTCGCCGATCTGGTGGTGCACCGCGAGGACGGCGTTCTCGACGTGCCGCAGGCGTCCGTGGAGGCGTCGATCACCCTGATGACCTACTACAAGGAGATGATCGGGCAGCGGCGTCGCTCGCGCACCGCGGATCTCACCTCGGCGCTGCTCGACGCCGAGATCGACGGCGACAAGCTGTCCGACCAGGAGATCCTCGGGTTCATGTTCCTGATGGTGGTGGCGGGCAACGAAACCACGACCAAGCTGCTCGGCAACGCCGCCTACTGGGGGGCGCGCAATCCGGACCAGGTCGCCCAGGTGCTCGGCAACCCGGGCCGGGTGTCGGAGTGGGTCGAGGAGACCCTGCGATACGACACCTCCAGCCAGATCGTCGCCCGGACCACGGCGGTCGATCTCGACTACCACGGGCAGACCGTGCCCGCGGGCGAGAAGATGCTGTTGCTGATCGGCTCCGCCAACCGGGACGAGTCCGTGTTCGAGGACGGCGACCGGTACCGGATCGGTCGGGACTCCACCAACAAACTCATCAGCTTCGGGGGCGGTGTGCACTTCTGCCTCGGCGCCCACCTCGCCCGGCTCGAGGCGAAGATCGCGCTCGCCGAATTCGCCGAGCGGGTAATGCGATACGAGGTGGACGAGTCCGGAGCCGAACGTGTCCATTCCACGAACGTGCGGGGCTTCGCGGCCCTGCCGATGAAGGTGCAGGTGCGCTGATGCCCCGTTTCGAACCCAACCCCACCCGCCGGCCGACGCTGATCAGCGGCGCCTCGTCCGGGATCGGTGAGGCCACCGCGTACGCGCTCGCCGACCTGGGGCACCCCGTCGCCCTCGGCGCCCGCCGGGCCGCGGAGACCGAGGCGATCGCCGAGAAGATCCGCAGCAACGGGGGAGAGGCCTTCGCGCACGTCCTCGACGTCACCGACGACGCGTCCGTGGACGCCTTCGTCACCGCCGCCGAGGACGCGCTCGGCCCGGCGGAGATCGTCGTCTCCGGCGCCGGCGACCTGGAGTTCGGCGCCGCCGACCAGATGGACACGGTGCGCTTCGCGAAGCAGATCGACGTGCACCTGGTCGGTGCGCAGCGCCTGGCGCACCGCGTCCTGCCCGGGATGCGTCGGCGGCGCCGGGGAGACTTCGTGCTGATCGGATCGGACTGCGCCGCCCACCAGCGGCCGCTGATGGGCGCCTACGACGCGGCCAAGGCGGGCCTCGAAGCGATGGGTCGACAGATGCGGATGGAACTCGAGGGGACCGGAATTCGCGCGTCCATCGTCCGGCCGGGGCCGACCTTCACCGGAATGGGCATGAACTCGACCCCGGAAATCCTCGCGCCGGTCGCCGAGATGTGGGCCAAATGGGGCTTCGCCCGGCACGGCTACATGCTGCGCGCGTCCGACATGGCCAACGCCGTCGTCGCGGTCGTCGGCGCCCCCCGCGGCGTCCACCTCGTCCTCGTCGAGGTTCAGCCCGAGGCGCCGCTGGCGCCCCTTCCGAGTTCGGAGAAGAAGGAATGACCGAGACGACACTGCCCGATCCGCCGCGCGTGTCCGGCGGCGACCACGAACACGGGCACCTCGAGGAACTGCGCACCGACCCGATCGCGCTGATGCGGCGCGTCCGGGACGAGTGCGGCGACGTCGGGGTGTTCCGCCTTGCGGACCGTGACGTGGTGATGCTGTCCGGCGCCGAGGCCAACGAGTTCTTCTTCCGCTCCACCGACAGCGATCTGGACCAGCAGGCCGCCTACCCGTTCATGAAGCCGATCTTCGGGGAGGGCGTGGTGTTCGACGCCAGCCCCGAACGTCGTTCCGAGATGCTGCACAACTCGGCGCTGCGCGGCGAGCAGATGAAGGGACACGCCACGACCATCGGGGTCGAGGTCGAGGACATGGTGGCCGGCTGGGGCGACGAGGGCGAGATCGACCTGCTCGAGTTCTTCGCCGAGCTCACCATCTACACGTCGTCGGCGTGCCTGATCGGCAAGAAGTTCCGGGACGAACTCGACGACCGGTTCGCCACGCTCTACCACGAGCTCGAGCAGGGCACCGACGCGATCGCGTTCGTCGACCCGTACGCGCCGATCGAGAGCTTCCGCCGTCGCGACGCGGCCCGCGTCGCGCTGGTCGAACTCGTGCAGGGAATCATGAACGGCCGCATCGCCGATCCTCCCCAGGGCAAGGAGGATCGGGACATGCTCGACGTCCTGGTGTCGATCCGGGGCGACGACGGCAGTCTGCGGTTCAGCGCCGACGAGATCACCGGCATCTTCATCTCGATGATGTTCGCCGGCCACCACACCACCTCCGGCACCGCCGCCTGGTCGCTGATCGAACTGCTGCGTCACCCCGAGACGATGGGGAAGGTCACCAGCGAGCTCGACGAGCTCTACGCCGACGGTGCCGACATCAGCTTCCACGCCCTCCGGCAGATCCCGGTGCTCGAGGCGGTGATCAAGGAGACGCTGAGATTGCACCCGCCGCTGATCATCCTGCTCCGGGTGGCCCGCGGCGACTTCGAGGTGGGCGGATACGCCATCCACGAGGGGAATCTGGTGGCGGCCACACCGGCGATCTCCAATCGCATCCCGGAGGACTTCCCCGACCCCGAACTGTTCGATCCGGGCCGGTACATCGACCCCAACCACGAGGACACCGCCAACCGGTGGACCTGGATCCCGTTCGGCGCCGGACGTCACCGTTGCGTCGGGGCGGCATTCGCCCAGATGCAGCTCAAGGCGATCTTCTCGATCCTGTTGCGGGACTTCGAGTTCGAGATGTCTCAACCCGCCGATACCTACCGCAACGACCACAGCAAGATGGTCGTGCAGTTGCAGCAGCCGTGCCGGGTGCGCTACCGGCGGCGGGCCGGCCGGGCGGAGTCGGTCGGCGCGACGGCCACTGCGGTGCCCACCGGTTGCCCCGTCGCCCACCCGAGTGAGGCCTGACCATGCGCGTCGAAGTCGACCTGGACCTATGTCAGGGCCACGCCGCCTGCGAGATGGAGGCGCCCGACGTGTTCGCGGTGCCCAAGCGCGGCAAGGTCGCCATCCTCGATCCGAGCCCGCCCGAGTCGATGCTCGCCGACGTCGAGAGTGCTGTCCGGTACTGCCCGACCCAAGCCCTGCGGATCGTCGAGGACTGAACTCGAAACCATCACGCACCAAGACTTTCGAAGGAGACCACAGCATGACGGGATTCGATCGGGCCGAGCTGGACGAGATGGTCCGGCGCTGGGTGGACGGCAACAAGAAGGCCGAGGCCGCCGGTGACTGGAAGCCATTGGCGGACTTCTATACCGACGACGCGACCTACGGATGGAACTACGGCCCCGAGCAGGACTTCATGGCGGTGGGCCGCGACGAGATCCGCGACATCGCGTTGGGGCTCGAAATGCAGGGACTCGAAGGCTGGGAGTACCCGTACCAGGAGTTCGTGATCGACGAGGTCAGCGGCAACGTGATCGGGCTGTGGAAGCAGATCTCCGACGCCGAGCGCCCCGACGGCACCAACTACTCGGTGTACGGCATCGGTGGTAGCTGGTTCCGCTACGGCGGCAACTTCCAGTGGTCGTGGCAGCGTGACTTCTTCGACTTCGGCAACGTCTCGGCGCTGTTCATGGAGATGATCCAGAACAGCGCGCTGTCGACGGGGATGCAGGCACGCATGCAGCGCTCGCTCTCGGGCGAGAAGCTACCGGGCTGGTACCCGGCCGGGCAGGCACCGGTCCCGCTGTGGTGAGCACCCAGGCGCAGCCGTCGCGGTCGTTCGCGGCGCTCCCGCGCTCCGACCTCGCCACGCTTGTCCCGGAACTGCTGCTGTGTGGCCAGCTGATCGACCGGTCCGGAATGGCGCACCTGATCGCCGAGTTCGGCCGGGAAGGCATGGCGCAGATCGCGATCGAGGAGTGGCAGGCATCGAGCCCGTGGTACACCCGCCGCATGCAGCGCGCCCTGCGCTACGAGGGCGACGACGTCGTGACGATCTTCAAGGGTCTGCAACTCGACATCGGGGCGCCGCCGCAGTTCATGGACTTCCGCTTCCGCGTCGACGACCCGCACCACGGCGAATTCTGGCTCGACCACTGCGGTGCGCTGATGGACGTCGAACCGCTCGGCGACGAGTACGTGACCGCGATGTGTCACGACATCGAGGACCCCACCTTCGACGCCACCGCACTGGCCACCAACCCGCACGCCCAGGTGCGGCCGATCCACCGTCCACCGCGCCGGCCCGCGGACCGCCATCCGCACTGCGCGTGGACGGTGGTCATCGACGCGGGGCATGTCCCCCCGACGATGCCGCCGCACACCGAGCAGATCGGCCGAACCGCCGCGTACACCGTCGATCTCAGCCCGATCGACGCCACCGGCGAGGGCCGTCACGACTACGCGGGCCCGCTGCTGACGGACCTGCGGTTCGGGGACTTCTCACACTCCGCGCTCGTACGGATCGCCGAGGAGGTGTGCCTGCAGCACCACCTGCTCGCGCTCGGCTTCCTGATCGCCGTCCGTAAGCGGGTGGACGAGGGCAAGGCGCGCGAGATCACCCGCAAGCAGTTGACCGGCATCGCCGGCGTCGCCGCGCAGCGGATCCGGGACGCGCTCGGCCTCCCCGACGATCTCGAGGGCCTGGCGACCGTGCTGTCGCTGCATCCGCTGCTGAATCCGGATCGGTACGTGGACAGGGAAATCGGCTTCGACGGCGAGCAATTGCAGCTGCGAATCGGCCGCCGCGGACTCGTCGACGCCGACGGCGGCTGGCCGACGCTGATCGACGGTGGACACCTCGAGGCGCTGCAGGCCCTGGTGCGGGGAACGAACCCGCACTTCACCGTCCGCGTCGGCGGTGAGGACGAGGCAGGTCTCCTCGTCGTCGTCGAGATCACCGACGAACCTGCCCCCGAATGCGTCGAGGTGGCGATCACGAAGGTCAGCACCGGCGCGGCGTTCGCATTCGAAGACCGCGGAATTCCCCTGCCGCTCTATGTGATCTGAGCGGCCGACCCCGACAGGACACTCGCATGGCCTACACGTCCGTCACCGACGAGTTCCAGCAGTCGCGGGGCGGGGTGTCCGCCGGGGAGGCGATGCGCTGGCTGATGCTGCCGCCGCTGATCCACACGTCCGCGATGATGCCGACGTTCACGGCGCTCCTCACCGGCAACACCGTGATCATGGAACCGGAGTTCGACGCCGCCCGCGTCTGGCAGGTGGCGGACCATCGACCGCAGGTCATGGTCATCACCGGTGACGCGATGGGCCGCCCGTTGGTCGAGGCGTTCCGGGAGCAGGACCGGGACACCTCCAGCCTCGGCGTCGTCGCCTCCGGCGCGGCGCTGTTCTCCGCCGCGGTCAAGGAGGCCTTCTTCGAGGCAATGCCGAATCTGATGATCTCCGACTCGGTCGGATGCACCCCGACATCTACGACGCGATCGTGATCGGCGTCCCCGACGAGCGCTGAGGCGCCCGGGTGGCCACCGTGATGCGGGTACGGGACGGCGTCGTGCCGGACTTCGAATCCATCGAGAAGCACACCCGCAGCCGACTCGCCGGCTACAAGATCCCGCGGGCGTTCTGGATCGCGGACGAGGTGATGCGGACGCCGAGCGGCAAGCCCGACTTCGGGTGGGCGAAGCAGCATGCGGCCGCCAACGAGCACGCCTATCGGATCGACTAGGCGGCGGCCGCACTCGCGGAGTTGGTTGTTCGCGTGAACATGCCGCGAGTGAATTGGTTTCCGGCGGTGCGCATTCAACGCCCATCGTTGCGCGACACGCGACCGGTGCGGGGTGACCTCCTTCATGGGCTCGAGTCGGATATCTCGGTTGTGCATGACGCATCGCGAGTGAGAACGCAGGCGTTACACACCGAGGTCGATCAGTCGGCGAGTCGTCCGCGCCGGGCGCGACGTCGTGTCCGTTCGAGTGTTCGTTCCGACGAGAAACGCGCAGATCAGCAGGCCGGTGAGGGCGGTGTTACCGGGCGCGCGAACGCATTACACGGAATTCGGTGCGTGGGATCGGTGATCGATACCGGTTCGAGATGCTATCTTGATCGCGCCTGTATGCATGTGGCCGGGGGGGTTGCTATCCGTTTCAGCGGGGGCTGGCGGATTTTCGGGGGGCGTTTTTCGTCAATTCTGTCTTCATGCGACTGGGCTGTCTGTCTTTGCATCTGGACACGCCGATCGAGGAGGTCGAAGAACGATGTCTACCCACAGAGCCGAGAACATCCGAACGCGAAAGATGAAGAGTCGCATCATGGTTGCCGCCACCGCGGTGGGCGCCCTGACGATTGCCACCCCCGCCATCGGTCACGCTGCGCCGGCCCCGGGAGGTGGAATCGGTAGCAGTGCGAACGGTGGTGCCGGCGGCGGACTCTCGGGTCTGGGCAGCAGCATCGGGGGCAACGGCGATGCCGGTCTCGGAAGCGCGGTGGGCCCCGGCGGCGCGAACGGCGGCGTCAACGCGGGCAGTGCGGGCAACCTCGACCTGGCGAATCTTGCGCAGGTGGCGCTCGGCAGCCTCGGAAACATCGGCACCGGCAGCCTCGCCGGCGGCGACTTGGACGTCGGCAGTGCCGGTGGGACGGGCAGCGGCACGGACACCGGCAGCTCCGGCAGCCTGGAATTGGGGCTCGACGTCCTCGGCGGGCTCGCAGCGGGCAGCGCCGGCCAGGCCGATACCGGCAGCGTCGGAGAGATCGCGAGCGGCAGCGTCGACGGCGGCAGTGTCGACAACGGCAGCGCAGAACTGGATCTCGGTAGCCTGGCCGACCTCGGCTCCGGCAGCGCCGCCGACACCGGGAGCGCAGCGGGTGGCAGCCTGGACGCTCTGGTCGAACTCGCGCTGGGGAGTGCCGGCAACGTCGGCGTCGACCTGGGAAGCCTGTCGGAGCTCGCGCTGGGCAGCCTCGGACTCGTCTCCGGGAGCGCCGATTCGGGCAGCGACAGCGGTAGTGCGGAACTGGATCTCGGCAGCCTCGCCGGCCTCGGCGCCGGGAGCCTGGGCGACCTCGTGGCGGGTAGCTCGGGGGACACGGGCAGTGTGGATCCGGGCAGCCTGGAGGCGGGCAGCGCCGGTGGTGCCGGGGTGGATCTGGGCAGCCTCGCCGATCTGGGAACCGGCAGTGCCGGCGGTGGTGATCTCGGTCTGGGCAGTCTGACCGACCTCGGGGCGGGTAGCTCGGGGGACACCGGCAGTGTGGATTCTGGCAGCCTCGAGGCGGGCAGTGCCGGTGGTGCCGGCGTGGATCTGGGCAGCCTGGGTGAGTTGGCCCTGGGTAGCCTGGCGCTTCCGTTCGGCAGCCTGGCGCTTCCGGTGCTGGGCAGCGTCGGCGCACTGGGCAGCACCGGTGACGCGGGCAGCCTGACGGGCGTGGAGACCGGTAGTGCCGGTGTGGATCTGGGGAGCCTCGGGGATCTGGGTGCGGGCAGCAGTGGCAGCGGCGACCTGGGTGCCGGTTCGTCCGGTGATGCGGGTAGTGCCGATCTGGATCTGGGCAGCCTGGCCGATCTGGCGCTCGGCAGTCTCGGTTCGGGCAGTACGGGTGGTGTGGACACCGGCAGCCTCGGTGACCTGGACGCGGGCAGCGCGGGCGGTCTGGGCAGCCTGGGTGATCTGGCGACCGGTAGCGCCGGGGACGCGGGCAGCGCGGGGGATCTCGGCAGCCTGGGTGAGTTGGCCCTGGGCAGCCTGGCGCTTCCGTTCGGCAGCCTGGCGCTTCCGGTGCTGGGCAGCGTCGGCGCACTGGGCAGCACCGGTGACGCGGGCAGCCTGACGGGCGTGGAGACCGGTAGTGCCGGTGTGGATCTGGGGAGCCTCGGGGATCTGGGTGCGGGCAGCAGTGGCAGCGGCGACCTGGGTGCCGGTTCGTCCGGTGATTCGGGTAGTGCCGATCTGGATCTGGGTAGCCTGGCCGATCTGGCGCTCGGCAGTCTCGGTTCGGGCAGTACGGGTGGTGTGGACACCGGCAGCCTCGGTGACCTGGCGACCGGTAGCGCCGGGGACGCGGGCAGCGCGGGGGATCTCGGCAGCCTGGGTGAGTTGGCCCTGGGTAGCCTGGCGCTGCCGTTCGGCAGCCTGGCGCTTCCGGTGCTGGGAAGTGTCGGCGCGCTAGGCAGCACCGGCGACGCGGGCAGCCTGACGGGCGTGGAGACCGGTAGTGCCGGTGTGGATCTGGGGAGCCTCGGGGATCTCGGCGCGGGCAGCAGTGGCAGCGGCGACCTGGGTGCCGGTTCGTCCGGTGATTCGGGTAGTGCCGATCTGGATCTGGGTAGCCTGGCCGATCTGGCGCTCGGCAGCCTCGGTTCGGGCAGCACGGGTGGTGTGGACACCGGCAGCCTCGGTGACCTGGACGCGGGCAGTGCCGGCGGCACCGGCAGCCTGGGTGATCTGGCGACCGGTAGCGCCGGGGACGCGGGCAGCGCGGGGGATCTCGGCAGCCTGGGTGAGTTGGCCCTGGGCAGCCTGGCGCTGCCGTTCGGCAGCCTCGCGCTTCCGGTGCTCGGCAGTGCTGCTGCACTGGGCAGCACCGGTGACGCGGGCAGTTCTGGTGGCGTCGACACCGGCAGCGCCGGTGTGGATCTGGGGAGCCTCGGGGATCTGGGTGCGGGTAGCAGCGGCAGTGGTGACACCGGCGCAGGCAGCTCTGGGAGCGCGACCGTCCCCGGTAGTTCGGGCGACACCGGTAGTGCGGCCGGCGGCGAGGGCGGTGTCGATCTCGGCAGCGCGCTGCTCGGAAGTGCCGCACTCGGCAGTGCGATCGCCGGCGGCGCGGCGCTGGGCAGCCAGGTCGGTGTCGGCGCGAACGGTGCGGCCAACGTTGCGCTACCCGTCGCAGTCGATGCCGTTGCGGCACATGAAGTCAGTGTGCCGGTTCGCGCCGCCGAGGTGAGCGCTGCCCGAGCCGGCGGCCAGATCACCGCGGTGCCGGTCGGCGGCGTCGAGGCCGGCGACGGGGGCATTGTCGACGATTCGTCGAACGGTGGCGTGCTGTTGGGCACGGCATTGCTGCTGGCGGCCGCCGCGGGCGGCGGGTCCGTAGCCACCATGCGGAGTCGTCGCAAGCTCTAAGATCCGAACATGCCGATGAGCATCACATCGACAGGCCGTTGCCGGCGATTGTTCGGCAGCGGCCTGTCGGCGGGCCTGGCCGCCTGTGCGCTGGTCGTTGTTGCACTGAGTGGGTGTACCGCAAACGGAGCCGACGGGCCGCCGGTGCCGACCGTCGTACAGGAGGCGTCCGGACCAGCTGTCGGCACCGGAACCGACCCCGCGTCGATCACGGATCCGCGTCCGGTCCGGATCGCGATCCCGGCCATCGGGGTCGATTCCGACCTGATGAAACTCGGCCTCGAGTCCAACGGGGCGCTGGAGGTACCACCGGGTGGCTTCCCGGCCGGATGGTATTCCGGTTCACCGGTTCCCGGTGAGCTCGGACCCGCGATCATCGCCGGACACGTCGACTGGGGCGGCGCGCCCGGCGTGTTCTTCCGCCTGCACGAACTGGCGCCGGGGGACGAGATCACCGCAGACCGGGCCGACGGTGTCACCGCGGTGTTCCGGGTGGCGACCGTGGAACGGTACGCCAAAGATGCCTTCCCCACCGCGAGGGTGTACGGCGACATCGACCATCCAGGCCTGCGCCTCATCACCTGCGGAGGTGAATTCGACACCGACGCACGCAGCTACCGCGACAACACCGTCGTGTTCGCCGACCTCGTCGGCACCAGGGTCGCGAGCGCGAACTGACCGCCCCCGGGACTCCACCGGGTCAAGCGGACTTCTTGCGGCCCCAACGGAAGTACGACAGCGGACCGACGAAGTTCACCGCGATGATCGCGGCCCACTTTCCCTTGCTGCCGTTGACGTCCTCGCGGCGACGCTTCGCGAGGTCTGCCCACGCACTGACCGCCAGACTCAGCTGGACCGAGGCCAACGCGATGATCGACGCCCGCTTGGCCGGGCTCAGATCCGCCCACTTCGACTTCGCCATGGTGCTGTTCCTTTCGCGTCCACGATTGCTGGGATGCCCTCTCCATTCCTACCCGACGACGACACGATCGCGGCGGCACCGTCTCGCCGACGCGCGGAGTGAACAGTCGGTCTGTAGCCTGTTTCGTGCGAGAAACCGGCCCTCGGGCGGCCGGGGCAGAACGGGGAGGGTCGATGGCTGACCTGGTGGTGTTCGGTGACGTGCTGACCATGGACGAGGCCAACCCTCGCGCGACTGCCGTGGCCGTCGAAGACGGGCGCATCGTGGCGGTGGGCTCGGACGCAGACGTCGCCTCGCTCATCGGCCCGGCGACAGTGGTCCACGACGTCGGTGAGGCCTGCATCATGCCCGGGTTCATCGAGGCGCACGGTCACCCGATGAACGAGGCCGTCCTGCTGGGCGATCCGGTCGTCGACATCCGCCCGGTCACGATCCCCGACGCCGACGGCGTGCTCGCCGCGATCGACCAGGCGGTCGCCGACGCCGGTCCCGAGGGCGCCGTACTCAACGGCTGGGATCCGTTGCTCCAGAAGGGGCTTGCCGATCCGACAATGCAGTGGATGAACGAACTGTCACCCGACAAGCCGCTGATCATCCTGCACAACTCGGGCCATGCGGCCTACTTCAACTCGCATGCCGCCACGGCCGCCGGCGTCACCCGCGACACCCCCGACCCGGAGGGTGCCCGGTTCGGCCGGGACGAGTCCGGTGACCTCGACGGCGGCGCCTACGAATCGGCGGCCGTGATGGCGATCGCCGGCCCGCTGCTCGTGTCGGCGGCCGCGCGATTCGGCGACCTGATCGCGGCGGAGTGCGCCCGCATGAACGCCGTCGGCGTGACCACGGTGAGCGAGATGGCGTTCGACCCGAAGATGCGCGCCCCGCTGGCCGCGGCGGCCGAAGCGGGGGCGCTCACCACGCGCCTGCGCCTGTACGAGATGTCGGGGCCGAAGCGGGCGTCCGACGTCGAACCGGGTGCGGGCGACGACCTGGTGCGGCAGGTGGGCATCAAGATCTGGTCGGACGGATCCCCGTGGATCGGCAACATCGCACTGAGCTTCCCCTACCTCGACACGCCGGCGACCCGGGCGCTGGGCATGGCGTGCAGCCACGGCCACGCCAACTACACCGGCGAGCAGATCGTCGAGATCAGCACCCCGTACTACGAGCGGGGCTGGCAGATCGCCTGCCACGCGCACGGCGACGAGGCGATCACCATGGTGCTCGACGCCTGGGAGAAGATGCTCACCGCGAACCCGCGCCCGGACCACCGCCTGCGCCTCGAGCACGTCGGTGCCATGCGGCCCGACCAGTTCCGGCGCGCGGCCGACCTCGGTGTGACGTGCAGCTTGTTCGTGGACCACCTCTACTACTGGGCGACGTTCTCGTCGGTGACCTGTTCGGGACCGATCACGGCGGGCACTGGGCCGCAGCGGGTTCGGCGCTGGCTGCGGGCCACCGGATCTCGTTCCACAACGACGGCCCGGTCACGCCCACGAATCCGCTGCGCAACATCGCCGACGCCGTCAACCGTCGCTCCCGCAGCGGGCGGGTGCTCGCGCCGGACGAGCGCATCCCGGTCGAGGCGGCGCTGCGAGCCCAGACCGTCGACGCCGCGTGGCACTTGTTCAGCGACGACGCCGTCGGAAAGCTCGAGCCGGGCCTGCACGCGGATATTGTTGTGCTGTCCGCCAATCCGCTCACCGTCGATGCCGGCAGCCTCGCCGACATCGAGGTGAAGGCCACGGTGTTCGCGGGGAAGACGGTGTACGGCAGCCTGAGCTGAACCGTCGCGGCGAGAGCTTTGTTCTGGCGGCGCTTCGCGGAGTAGCACTCGAAACCGACCGCGCTCGGCACGGTTCGATTCCCCGTGTATTCGCCATCGCGCCTTGGGGATCGAGACTTAGAATCCCGAGAATGCACACCGACGGAATCCTCCCCCCAGATCCTTCAGCTGTCTCGGACCCGTCAACATCGGACACGCCGACGGACAGTCCGGCCCGGAAGTGGTTCGAGTCGATCTTCGACGTCAGTTACATCGCCACCATCTGGGCGCTCGTCGTCGCGATGAGCCGCCGCAAGGAACAGGTCCCGGCGAGTGATCGCCGTACTGCGGATCTACTGCGCAGGGCATTCACGATGCTCGCTGTCGGCGACACCGCGCACGTCGGGTTCCGCGTCCTCGCCTACGCGCGGGGCAGGGACAAGTCGTTCGTCACCTGGTTGGGCCAGCGCGTCAGCCTGATCGGCCTGGGCGAGATGGTCGCCTCGATCACCATGACTTTCTTCTACGTCCTCACCCTCGACGCGTGGCGAGTCCGCTTCGGCAAGGCATGGAACTGGTTTACCGGTCTGCTACTGGCCTCTGCCGGAGTACGCATCGCAGCCCTCGCGGCGCCGCAGAACAAGTGGGAGGAGGAAGAGCCGCCTCAGCCCTGGTCCACGTACCGCAACGTCCCTCTGCTCACGCTCGGTCTCGGGCAGGCCTACCTGATCGAGAAGGACGCCCGCCGCACCGGAGACCGCACTTTCCAGCGGATCGGACGATCCATGCTCGCGTCCTACGCGTTCTACACGCCGGTGGTGCTGTTCGCCCGGCGCTCACCGTTGGTTGGACTGCTGATGATTCCGAAGACCATCGCCTACGTAGCGATGGCGCTGCGCACCTACCGGGACTTCTACCGCCGACCGCGTCCGGGAAGCAGCAATCCGGCGTGACGGAATTCGCGGAAGTCGTCGGACTCGGCGCCGCCGTCCGCTCCTGACCGGAGTCCATCGGTCCGCGGTCCCGACAGGGCCACCGGATTCGGGACCTGACCGGTTTCCCGATAACATCCAGGTCGGCTGGCCGAACCGGTGTCGAGCGGCCACCGACGACGGTGCGATGGGAGCGGGTGTGCAGGTGCAGGAGCCACGACGTGGGGACGTCACCGGTCAGGCGAATCTGATCGCCCAGCTTCCGCCGTACACCGAATTGCTGTGGCCCACCCTCCAGGCGCTGATCGCCCTCGGCGGCTCGGCGTCCAACAACGAACTCGACGGCGCCGTCGTGGAGCGGGAGGGCTGGTCGCCCGAGCTGCAGGGCATCCTGCATGGCGACGGTCCGGGCACCGAGGTCGAGTACCGGTTGGCTTGGGCACGTACATATCTCAAGGGGATGGGCCTGCTCGCCAACAGCCGGCGCGCGGTGTGGAGCGTGACCAAACGCGGCCGTGACGTGAGCGAGGGCGAGATCCGTCCGCTGCTCGCGACGTTCACGGCGGACAAGCGTCGCCAGCGCCTCAATCGCAAGGCCAACGTTCCTGACGCACAGGATCTTCCGCTCTCGGAACCCAGTGCGCCTTCCGAACCGGATGCGTCGTACGGCGAATCGGGGGAGGCCGTCGAGTGGAAGTCCGCGCTGCTCGAGGAGATCCTGCGGATGTCGTCCACCGCGTTCGAGCGCCTCACTCAACGACTGCTCCGTGAGGCCGGGTTCTCGACCGCCACGATCACCGGGCGTGGGGCGGACGGAGTGGTCGACGGCATCGGCATGTGCCAGATCTCGCTGCTCAGCTTCCCCGTCGCCTTCCAGTGCAAGCGGGTCAGCGGAAGCGTCGGGGCGGGTGCTGTGCGGGATCTGCGCGGTGCGATGGCCGGACGAGGTGAGAAGGGCCTGTTGATCACGACCGGTACCTTCACGAGCGAGGCACGGGCCGAATCGCGCCGCGACGGTGCCCCGCCCATCGACCTCATCGACGGCGACCGCCTGTGCGAACTGCTCAAGGAGCACGCGCTCGGTGTGCGCACGACGACCCGCGTCGTCGAGGACGTGACCGTGCAGGCCGACTTCTTCGCGGGCCTCGAATCCGACTGACCCGAAGTCACCCATGTGACTGACGGAACCAGAGTGACTGTGGTGAAATAGCCCTCGAATTCAAGCGGTCCGAGACGAATCGATCGTGCCGCTCAGTCACAGCGATGCCGGGATCCGCCGGTGATGCGAGGTTTTGCCAGTGCAGGTCTCCAGACGACAACTGTTCAAGTTCGCCGCGGCCGGCACCGCCGCGGCCGGGCTGGCCGCCGTGGCGGCCCCCGCAATCGCGAACGCCGGACCGGCGACGCTGGTCGACTACTCGGGAGGGGTCCCGTCGCCGCTCGGCATCCGGCTCGCCGGACACGTCGGCGCCATCCGCTACGTCTCCGACCGGCGACCGGGCGCGGAGTGGATGCTCGGCAAGCCGATGCAGTTCGGTGAGGCCGCCGCCATGTCGGCCCTCGGACTGCAGATCGTGTCGTGCTACCAGTTCGGCAAGGGCGCGACGTCGGACTGGCGCGGCGGCTACGACGCCGGCGTGCGGCACGCGCGGCGCGGTCGCGAACTGCACCTGGCCGCCGGCGGGCCGGAGAACAGCCCGATCTACGCCTCCATCGACGACAACCCGTCCGCGTGGGAGTTCGACAACCTCATCGCGCCGTACCTGCGCGGGTGGGAGAGCGTGATCGGCCACGGGAACGTGGGTGTCTACGCGAACTCTCCGACGATCGACCGCTGTCTGCGAGCAGGTGTCGGTTCGTGGTTCTGGCAGCACAACTGGGGCACTCCCGCCGGCTTCGTGCACCCCGCGGCGCACCTGCACCAGTTCGAGATCGACAAGCGTCAGATCGAGGGGATAGGCGTCGACGTCAACTCGATCCTCAAGCCCGACTACGGGCAGTGGTCGATGCAGAGGCCGTTCTTCCTGTCCTGACTGCCTACGCGGTGTCGGTTCCGTGCACCGAACCCGCGTAGCGACGGGTGAAGGACGTTCCGTCGTCAGCCGTGACGGTGACGTCGTAGCGGCCGTCGGTCGTGGGCCAGCGGACGCTCACCCGTCCGTTCGGCCCGACCTCGTGGACGCGCGATTCCCCGCCGAGGTCCGCGATCGCGAAGGACAGCCCCGTCGCGCCGTGGTTGGCCAGCTCCAACTCCAACCACGAACCCGCCGGCCCGCTGCCCCTCAGTGCAGCCCTGACGTGCGGGACGGCCGCGTCGTCGGTCGTGGGCAGAGCACCCGCGAAGCGGCACAGGAATCCGTCGGCCCCGTGGACCGTGAAGTCGTAGCGACCTGCCGTGCGGACGGCGTCCCACTCGTAGACGTCGGTGCCCCGCGGCGCGACGGTGAACGGAGTCCCGGCAAACGGCCGGTGAATGTTGGGGAAGACCGTGTAGTGGAACGCCGCGCTGCCCTCGTTCGTGAGCTCGGCGCGGACCCGGCCGGTGGTGCGATCGACCGCCACGTCGACCCAGGGCCGGTACGGCAGCGGCCGGCGGGGCCGGCGTCGCGGCTCCTGCGTCGGCATCACCTGGGCCCCCGGGGTGGGCAGCGGTACCGGCGGAAGGTCGACAGCCGCATCGGCGGCTGCTATCAGCGCGCGGGTGTCCGGCAGCGCGGGGACGGAATAGTCGGGGTTGTCGAAGTCGAAGCAGCTGGTCAGGTCGCCGCACACCGCCCTCCGCCACGCACTGATATGGGGCTCGTGGACTCCGGTGACGCGCTCCAGGAAGCGCAGCACCGAGGTGTGATCGAACACCTGGGAGTTCACCCACCCGCCGCGCGACCACGGAGAGATCACCAGCAACGGCACCCGGTTACCGAGCCCGATCGGTTGCCCGTCGACGAACTCCTCGGGGGTGCCGGCGGGCGGGAAGGGCGGCACCACGTGGTCGAAGTAGCCGTCGTTCTCGTCGTACATGAGGAGGAACACGGTGTGCCGCCACACGTCCGGGTTGGCGAAGAGCGACTGCAGGGCGGTGTCGACCCAGTGCGCGCCGTACGCGGGGCTGGCGTCGGGGTGCTCGCAGAAGAGGTACGGCGACACCAGCCACGACACCGTGGGCAGCGTGCCGTCCTTGCAGTGCGCGTCGAACGCCGTCAGGTCCCACCGCGTCATCGCATTGATGTACCGGGGATCGTCCGGCGCGAAGCCGTGGAACTGCGGGAAGTACTCGAGGGCGTTGTCCTCGTAGTTGCCGTCTCGTTCGTCGAGGCCAGGCGTGTGGTAGACGCGCCAGGAGACTCCGGCGTCGGAGAGACGCTCGGCATACGTCGTCCAGTCGCACACCGGACTCTCCGGCAGCGGGGTGTTGTCGATCCACGGTCCTGTCGTGCCGTCGCGGCCCGGTCCCACCGTCCCGGTCCACAGGAAGAGGCGGTTGGGGCTGGTGGGGCCGGCCATCGAGCAGAAGTACGCGTCGCCGATGGTGAACTCGTCCGCCAGCGCGAACTGATACGGGATGTCCTCGCGGGTGAGGTAGCCCATGCTCCGCTCGCCCTTGGCCGACGTCCAGCGGTTCATCGCGCCCTGGTTGATCGCGTCGTGACCGCTTTCCCAGTCGTGCGGCAGGCCCTCCGCGTTCTGGGCGTTGTAGCGAGTGGAATCCATCCGGAACGGCAGCAGGACGCCCCCGTCCGTCCGGGACAGCGCGGGCTGGCGGAAGACGGTGTCGCCGTCCGGGAAGGTCAGGGCCTGTCGGTCCTCGAACCCGCGGACTCCGCCGAGTGTGCCGAAGTAGTGGTCGAAGCTGCGATTCTCCTGCATCAGGATCACCACGTGGCGGATGTCGTCCATGGTCAAGACCTTTCTGCCGGGTGCAACAAGGAGGCGAGGAAGGCCACGTCGGCCCCCTCGAGTGACTTCAGGATCGTTCGTCCCGGCGCCGGCGGGACGTCGACAGAAGGAACGGCGAGCACGGCGCATCCTGCAGCCTCGGCCGCCGCCACACCCACGGGCGTGTCTTCGACCGCGACGCACGCGTGCGGGTCGACGCCCAGGGCCGCGGCGGCCGCGAGGTAGGGGTCCGGCGCCGGCTTGGAACGGACCGTGTCCTCGACGGCGATCGTCGTGGTGAACCGGTCGACGCCGAGCGTCTCGCGCACCAGATCGACGACCCGTCGTGGTGACGCTGTCACGATCGCTGTGGGGATTTCCGCGCGGGACAACTCGTCGAGCAGCGACAGCACGCCGGGACGGGGCACGACCTCGTCGGCGACCAGGGCCGCGAACGCGTCATCGAGATCGCGGGCGAGCGCATCCGGGTCGGGCGCGGTCGGTCCCAGTATCCGACGTAGATGGTCCGCGGTGTAATCGGAGGGGCGGCCCAGGACGGCCGGCGCGTCGGCCGACGACAAGCGATGTCCGAGCCCTGCCGCAACCCGCTCGACCGCATCCCACCAGAGCCGCTCGGTGTCGACCAGCGTCCCGTCCATGTCGAAGAGGACGGCTGCCGGCCGGGTCTCGTGCCTCATCGGGTGCGCCTCCAGGACCGGCGATTGTGCGAAACGGGTTGGGCCACGGCCTTTGCGGCCGGCTCGATGGTGCCCCGTGGGCGGTCCACCAGCACGGGGCGGTCGGGCAGCGACAGGGTCACGGCCGTGCCCGCGCCGAGCGCGGTGGCGGCGGTGGTGGGCACGTCGGCGAGTGCCTCGCGTCCGTCCGGCAACCGCACGGTCAACCGCGTGCCCGCGCCCCGGAACGTCGAGGCGGCGATGCGGGAGGTTCCGTCGTCGGCCGCCGTCACACCGAGGACCTCCGGACGCACCAGCACATCGACGGCGCGGGCGCCGGTTCCCGACTCCGTGGCGCCGGGGAGCTCCCCATGGACGGGCAGGCGGCGGCCGAGGACGTGTACCGTCCGCCCGTCCGCCGAGAGTTGTCCCGGTAGCCGGCTCATGACTCCGACGAATTCGGCGACGAACGCCGTGGCGGGGCGCTCGTAGAGTTCGGACGGCGCGGCGCACTGCTCCATCCGTCCGGCCCGCATCACGGCAACCCGGTCGGCCATGGAGAGGGCCTCCTCCTGGTCGTGGGTCACGAACAACGTCGTGATGCCCAACCGCTGTTGCAGCCGGCGAATCTCCTCCCGCAGCGTCTGCCGCACCTGCGCGTCGAGCGCCGACAGCGGCTCATCCAACAGCAGGACCCGGGGCTGCAGAGCGAGGGCGCGCGCCAATGCAATTCGCTGCTGCTGGCCACCGGAGAGCTGGCGGGGATACCGCGCGGAGTGCTGCGGCAGTCCCACCAACTCCAGCAGCTCCATCGCGCGGGCGCGCCGGGCGGATTTACTCTTCCCCTGCATCCGCAGACCGAACGCGACATTGTCGACGGCGTTCAGATGCGGGAAGAGGCTGTAGGACTGGAACACCATGCCCACGTCACGCCGATGCGCGGGGACCCGAGTGATGTCCTCGCCGTCCATGAGCACCATGCCTGCGTCAGGGCGCTCGAAACCGGCCACGGTGCGCAGGGCGGTGGTCTTACCGCATCCGGACGGGCCGAGCAGGGCGAGCAGTTCGCCCGGCTGGATCTTCAGATCCAGCCCGTCCAATGCCGTTGTGGCGCCGAATGTCCGGCGCAACCCCCGGAACTCGACGGTGGAACCGGCCCCTGTCGTGGGAGCGGGCGTTCGATCGGTCAGTAACACGGTCATGGGGCCTCCTCGAGGCGACGGGTGCGGCCGGCCGCGGCGACCACCATGAGCAGCGCCCAGGTGCCGACCAGGCCGACGATTGATACAGCCACCGACATCTGCGCCTGGGAACCGCTGATCACGACGGTCCACACCGCGAAGGGCTGGTACCCGAGCAGCGCAGCGACGGCATACTCGCCGAGAACGAGCGCGAGAGTCAGGAAGGCGGCGTTGAGAAGGGCGCCACGCAGATTCGGCAGCACCACATGGACGAGGGTGCGCGGCCATGACGACCCGCACGACCGCGCGGCCTCGACAAGGACCCGCAGGTCGAGCGCGGACACGCCGGCGTCCAGCGTGCTGTAGGCCAGCGGCAGGGCCATCACGGCGAAGGCGAGTACGAGGATCACCGGGAAGTCGGGATTTTGGAGCGCGACCAGACCGTCGAACAACGGCGTGCCGTAATAGCGGTCCGCGCCCCACCGCAGCAGCGTGGTGATGCCGGCGCCCAGCGCGACGGCCGGAACGACCAGCGGCAGCAGGCACACGGCCTGGACGACCGTGCGCAGGCGAGGTGCGGCGAGACGCACCGCCAGCAGCGCCGGTACCAGTAGCCCGAGCACGACGGCAATCGTCGCCACGGCCACTTTCAGCGTCAGCGCGAGGCTGTCGGCCAGGCCCTCCGCGCCGCCGATGCCGGAGTACGCATCGAGACCGACCTGCCCGCCGGGGGATCCGACGCCCACACTGAAGGCGAACGCGCATCCGATCGGAACGAGGAAATAGAGGCCGGCGACGAGGAGCACGATCCAGCGCCCGTAGTCACCCCTCGTCCGTGTCAGGCCAACCATCGGGCGCTCCTACGCTGCAGCGGCAGGTAGATCGCCATGACGATCGCCGCGACCAACACCATGTCCAGACCGAGGGCGAGGGCGATGTTGCCCTGCCCCACGAGGACGTCGCCGGACAAGCCGGCCGCGATCTGCACGGTGACGAGCTGCACGGTGCTGCCCGCGATCGCCGCGGCCGTCGCGTAGGTGCTGAATGCCGTCCCGAACAGCAGGACGAATCCACCGAGAAGCGACGGCAGCAGGATCGGCAGCGCCACGTGCCGCCAGTACTGCACCGTGCTCGCGCGGTTGTTTGCGGCCGCCTCACGCCACTGCACCCGCAGACCCTCCAGGGCCGGGGTGATGGTCAGGACCATCAGCGGGATGAGGAAGTAGAGGTACACGACGGTCAGCCCCCGCATGTCGTAGAGGCTCCAGCCGAGTTCGTCGAGGTGGAAGGCGCCTGTCAGGACTCCCGCGTTGCCGAGGGTCGCCACGAATGCGAAGGCCAGGGGGACTCCGCCGAAGTTCGCCAGCACGCCGGCCGCCGCCAGCACCGCTTCACGCAGCGCCCGGAATCGCGACGTCACGATTGCGTGCGCGATCGGCAGGCCCACGACCGCTCCGATCGCCGCGGCCGTCGCCGAGAGCTTGATGCTGCCGAGCAGGCTCGAGAGGTACGGGTCCTGCAGCGTCGCAGTCATGTTGGCCGTGGTGAACCCGGCCTCGGCCGATCCCGTCGAGGGCGTGGTGAACGCACCGATCACCATCGTGGCGACGGGGAGGCCCAACGCGATCGCCGCAAACAGGAGCAGCGGAAGGACGCCGAGCCAGGCCCCCGCTCTCACCCGAAAGCTGCTGCGGCGGCGGGTAACCGGGGTGTCGACGGCGGTGCCGGACCGCGCGCCGAGGCCGCGGGTCGCAGTCATCTGGACGCTCATCCGGCGAGCACACCGCCCCAGCCGCGGCTGACCACGTCCTTGGCCTGCGACGACTGCTTCTCCGTCGGGAAGACCGGTGCGGCGGCGTCTACCTCCGGAAGTCGAGCGGCGGCAGTGGCGTCGAGCGTTCCCGCCTTCTCCATCGCGGGCATGAGCACGGGCCGGGCGTAACCCTTCAACCAGAGATTCTGGCCCTCAGGGCTGTAGAGGAACTCCTGCCAGAGTCGCGCCGCTGCAGGGTGCGGCGCCCACTTCACGATTGCCTGCGAGTAGAACTGGGCGAACAACCCGTCGGCCGGGATGGCGACCTGCCAATCGATCCCCTTGCCGCGGAGCGATTCGCTGTAGCCGGCATTGAGGTAGTCCCAGTTGACGCTGATCGGGGTCTCGCCCTTCTCGATGGTCGCGGCCGTCGACTCGACCGGGTTGAAGTTGCCGATCGCGTTGAGCTGGGCGAAGTAGTCCAGACCCGGCTGGATGTTGTCGAAGGAACCGCCATTGGCGAGAGCGGCCGCGTAGACGGCGGCGAAGGCGGAACCGGACTGCGTGGGGTTGCCGGTCAACGCGACCATGCCCTTGTACTGCGGGTCGAGCAGATCTGCAAAGGTCTTGGGGCACTGCGCAATGCGTGCGCTGTCGCAGCCGATCGAGACGTAGCCGCCCATGTCGTTGTACCACCGGGCGTCGGCGTCCTTCTGGCCCTCGGGGATGTCGCCGAACGCCTGTACCCGGTACGGGGCGAGCACACCCTGTTCGGCGGCGCTGATGCCGAAGGTGTGGCCCACGTCGATGACGTCCGGAGAGCGGTCCTGCCCCTTGCGCGAGGTCGCGGCGTTGATCTCGTCCTGGCTGGACGCGTCCGGATTCTCGACCTCGACGTCGATCCCGTACTTCGCCTCGAACGTGTCGATGATCTCGCCGTAGTTGGCCCAGTCCCGCGGGAGGGCAATGGCGTTCAGCTTGCCCTCCTTCTTCGCGGCGGCAATGAGACCGTCCATACCGCCGAAGTCCTCGACCGAGGTGGCGCTCGACGCTCCACCGGCGTCTCCGTCCGCCTTCGTGCTGGTCAGTCCGCAGCCCGCGAGGGTCGACAGGGCGATCGCCAGCGAACAAGCAAGGCTCGCCCGGCGAAGGTTGTGCAGTCGCATGGTGTCTCCCTGATGATCAATGTTGGCTATACAACTTCGCAATCATTTCGACAGAGCGACGTTGCCGCCGGGTGAACGGTTCGGGATCGAACCGTGAAGATTGACCGTCCACGAACCGACGTCTGCTCGCGCGGATATGCCTGTGAGCGTTTGGAATAACTGCTACAGCTACGATCGGGAACAGACGACCGTGTTCCGGGAAGGAGACGAACAGTGGCTGAGGCGGGGGGCAAACGTCCGCGTGCCGAGTACCGAAGGTTGGCAGCCGAGTTACGAGAGGCGATCACGTCGGGACAGTTCGGTTCCGGCGACCGGCTGCCCAGCGAGGAGAGTCTCGCCGCGCAGTACGGCGTCTCCCGCGGCACCGTCCGTCAGGCCCTGGCCGTGCTGCGCGCGAACGGTTTGGTCACCTCCCGGCGGGGCACGCGCCGCGTCATTCTCGGCACGGCGCGTACGCAGAGCTTCTTCGAGTTGCTGAGCTTCACCGGCTGGGCGCACTCGATCGGCGAGGCTCCCGGCAGCCGAACGATCGAGATCGAGCACCGGGTCGCTCTGCCGCTGGAGTGCGAGCAGCTCCAGCTCGAACCGGGATCGCACATCTACCGAGTGGTCCGGCTCCGGACTCTCTCGCGGGTTCCCGTGATGCTCGAGCGGGCCATCTATCCCGAGGAGATCGGCAAGCTGATCGCCGATCTGCCGCCGGATGCCTCCTCTCACGCGAACCCACTGCTGGACGGGGGCATCGTGTTCACCGATGCCGATCACACCATCGACCTCGTCGAAGCGGATGTGGACGACGCGCGTCTCCTCGGGTGCACCGAGGGCTCGCCTCTGCTCCGCGAGCGCCGACGCGTCACCGACCCCGCCAGCACCCCGCTACTGTGGTCCGACGACCGCTTCCTGCCCGGCACCGTCTCGTTCACCGTGCACAACTCCGTGGCCACGACGGCCCTGTCGCGTCGCCGTGGCTAGCTCCCGCAGGGCGACCAGGTCGCCCGCCGACACCGGATCGGACGACTCCCCGTGACCCATTCCGACGACTTCCCCGACCGCCCGGCGCACCACGGTGGTGCCGAGCCGACCCTGCCGCAGCTTCGGCTGAGTCTCCCCGCGGTACAGCACAACGTCGAACTCATGGCGGCGTGGTGCCGCGACCGCGACGTGGAGCTGTGCCCGCACATCAAGACGACGATGACCCGCCCCATCGTCGAGCGGCAGCTGCGCGCCGGTGCCTGGGGCGTCACCGTCGCCACGGTTCGCCAGGCTTCCATCGCCCTCGAGTGGGGAATGCGGCGCATCCTGATCGCCAACGAGGTGATTCATCGCGCCGAACTCGAGACGATGCGGACGTGGCTCGACGCGCGCCCCTCGCTCGAGCTCTACCTCCTGGTGGACTCGACGGCCGGCCTGGATCTGGCCGCCGCGGTCATGCGGGGCGTCGCCACTCCGCTGAAGGTGCTCATCGACGTCGGGACGCCGGGCGGGCGAACCGGTGTGCGGGACGCGTCGGCGGCGCTGGATCTCGCGAGGGCGTGTGACGGCGAGTCCGGAATCGTCCTCGCCGGCGTCGCGGGGTACGAGGGCGTGCGACCCAACCGGCGCGAGGCGGACGTCATCGCGCAGGTCGATGCGCACTGCCGGGAGACCGTGGAGGCCTTTCGTGCCGTGTCACCGTGGATCCAGGCCGAACAGCCCGTCTTCAGCATGGGGGGCTCGGCCTTCCCCGACCGAGTCGTCGATGCCATTGCGGACCTTCCGGACCTTTCCGGCCGGGCCGGGAGACGCCCGACTCCGGTGCTGCGATCGGGTTGCTACGTGACCCACGACCACGGTACGTACGCGCAGGTGTCGCCGGTGCCCGGTCTGCGTGCGGCCCTGACGGTCCGGGCCGTCGTGCTCTCCGCGCCGGAACCGGGACTGATCGTGGTCGGTGCCGGAAAGCGCGAGCTGCCCTACGACGCGGGTCTGCCGGTGATGGTGTCCGCCACCGACGCCCACGGAATCCCGCGCAGCCCGGCGAAGGCGACGGCGACCCGGATCTACGATCACCACCTGGTCTTCACCGAATCCGAGGGGCTCGAGGTCGGTGACATCGTCGATCTCGGGATCTCCCACCCGTGTTCCGCCTTCGATCGCTGGCCCGACATCGCCGTCATCGAGGACGGCCGCGTGCAGGCGGTGTGGCACCCGCGGTTCCGGTGAGTACATCCTTGGATGGATTTCTCGAGCAGAGTTGTGAAGCCGCCGGATGCGTAAAGCTAAGGTAATAGCATGTCTGTCCTCTACAACATCCTCGTCGCCGTGCACCTTCTGGGCATGGCCTCGATCGTCGGCGGTTACCTCTCGGTCCTGAAGGCCCCCCGGATCAGCGAGGTGATGGTCTGGGGTGCCCGCGTGCAGCTGCTGTCGGGCATCGTGATCGTCGGCCTGGGCGAGGCGGTCGAGTCGCTCGGCAAGGACTACAACATGTCCAAGATCGGCGTGAAGCTGCTGATCACCCTGGTCATCGTCGCCGTCGCGGAGATCGGCCGGGCTCGCCAGAAGCGGGGCGCAGGCAACCCCAACTTCGCGCACATCGTCGGCATCCTGGCAATCGTCAACGCGCTCATCGCGGTGCTCTGGACCAGCTACTGACATCTGCCTCGTGCACACGAAACGGGCGCCCTCCGCACGGAGGGCGCCCGTCGTCGTTCGCGGCCGCTGTCAGCCCGGGACGTTGGCCATCTTCTCGAGCCAGGCCCGGGCATCGTCGGCTAGGTTTCCGGCCTGCTCGGCGTGCCGGCACCACTTCTTCGCCATCGACAGGAAATTCATCGGGTTGTAGGCGTCCTCTTCGTGCGACCACAGGTTGTCGCCCGCGTAGTGGAGGATCGTGATGTTCGCGGCACCGTGCTCGGTGCCGTCACCCGGGTCCTCCATCGGGTTCTGCACCTCGCAGATCACCCAGCCGCGCTCCTCGTCGATCACGTACCACGAAACTGGGAACTCGGGCATCCGGTTGCCGGGGAACGCGGTCATGGTGCGCGTCACCCAGCGTCGGATCTCCTCCCGGCCGGCGAAGCTTCCGAATGCATGCTCGAGGTAGGTCGCGTCCTCGGTGAACTGGTCGGCAAAGATGTTCCAGTCCCGGGTCTGCGTCGCCTCGACCACGGTCTTCTGATAGTTCGCGAATGCGGCCTCGAGTTCGTCGCGGGTCCACGCCATCGCTGCGCTCCTCCTGCTCGGTTGCGGTCACCCGCCACGTGGGCGAGTTCTCCTGCAACCTAACGCACGGCTGGAACGTGTTTCAGTTTTTGCCCCGAATGGGGTGCGCTGTCAGGTTCCGTGAAGTTCCGTCCACTGACCGAACGGTGGCGGGCCCTCACCGAGCACCTTGAGTGCGTGTGCGGGAGTTCCGGTTTCGGCGTCGTCGTGCTTGACGTGCATCCACTGGTATCCGGCGAGCACGTGTTCCTCGGACGTGGCACGGTTGACGACCACGTGGTCGCCGTTCGGCCGCTGCTCGAGGGACCAACCGCTGTCGGGCCCCGCCAGCACCCACCACTTCTCTTTGCTCATGGTCGTGACTCCCGTCTGGAGTGACTACACGATGCGGGTTCAACGCTACCGCACCGGATAGGTGGCGAAACGGAGTCGGGCGGACCTGCGATATGCCCGGTACGGGTCCGACCGACGGACCGGTTCGGATAGCGTCAACGGTCCGAATGCTGCTACTACGTGGAGGGTCTCGTGGATTTCCTCATCAACCTGCTGTACTCGATCGCCGCAAACCTGTGGGTGGGATCGTCCGGCGGATCGTCCGGTGGTGGTCAGGCTCCGACGACTCCGAACCCGTAAAGACCGCACGAAGCGAAGGTCCACACCGGATTGCCGGTGTGGGCCTTCGTTGTCTCGACGGCGCTCGTCAGGCCGACTGCCCGCCGGCGGCCGCGGGCTTCGCCTTCGGGATCAGGAAGGCGAACACGAGCGCGACGATCGCCGCCACGATAGCGATGACGAAGGTGGCACGGAACGCGTCGAACGAGGGAATCGTGGCCGTGCCGAGAGTGACCGTCATGCTGGCCAGCACGACGCTGATCACCGCTGCAGCGCTGGAGGTTCCGATCGACCGCATCAGCGAGTTCAGGCCGTTGGCGGCCGCGGTCTCGGACACCGGAACGGCGCCGATGATGAGCGCGGGCATCGACGAGTAGCTCAGACCCACGCCCGCGCCGATGATCATGCCGCCGACCACGATCATCCACACCGACGAGGACAGGAAGTACACGAACAGGTAGCCGAGGCCGACCACGATCGAGCCCACCATGAGGGTGAACCGCGGCCCGCGCCACGCGGAGATCTTCGCGGAAACCGGTGACAGCGCCATCATCACCAGGCCGCCGGGGGCCAGTGCGATACCGGCCGTGATCATCGACAGCCCCAGCCCGTAGCCGGTGGACTCCGGTGCCATCAGCAACTGGGGGAGTGTCAGCGAGTTCCCGTACATGCTGAACCCGATGGCAATCGACGCCAGGTTCGTGAACAGCACGTTCGGGCGCGCCGACACCCGCAGGTCCACCAACGGTCGCGCGGTCCGCAGCTGGATGAACCCCCACGCGACGAACACCACGGCCGACGCCGCGAGCAGGCCCAGGGTGAGCGGATCGCTCCAACCCCACGTGCCGCCCTTCGTGATCGGGAGCAGGAAGAGGATCAGGGCCGCGCTGAGGCCGACCGCACCGACGAAGTCGAAACGTCCCGGGGTGCGGACCGGCGACTCCGGGATCATGACGATCGCGAGCGCCATGCAGGCCAGACCCAGTCCGGCGGACATCCAGAAGAGCACGTGCCAATCCGCGACCTGCGCGACCGCGGCCGCGACCGGCAGGCCGATCGCACCGCCGACGCCGAGCGTCGCGCTGACGACGGCCATTGCGCCGGCCACCTTCCGTGGGGGCAGCTCGTCGCGCAGGATGCTGATGCCGAGAGGGATGACGCCCACGGAGGCGCCCTGCAGCGCACGACCGACGATGAGCGGGATCAGGGAGTTCGCGAAGGCGCAGACCACCGACCCGAGGACGACGAGCAGCAGGCTCGCGACCAGGATGCGCTTTTTCCCATACATGTCACCGAGCCGGCCGCTGATCGGGGTGACGACCGCGGCGGCGAGAAGTGTCGCGGTGACGGCCCACGAGGCGTCCGCGGGCGAGGCGGAGATCAGGTGCGGCAACTGCGGAATGATCGGCACCACGAGGGTCTGCATCAGGGAGACGACGATGCCGCAGAAGCCCAGGATCGCGACGATGGCGCCGCCGCCGGATCGGGTTTCTGCGGGGGCCGTCGACGCAGACGCGACGGATGAGGCCAAGGGATACTCCTCGAAAGAAAGCTAGAAGACCGAAATCGCAAGAGTGTGTACGGTACACAGCGTGTGCACGATGCACAAAGCGGACAATTCTGGCGACAAGGCGAGGAAGGGCGAGTGCGTGTCCGACGCGGACCGGGTGTTGAGCGAGATCGAATACGAATTGACGCTGCTGTCGCGGTACCACGCGCTCGCGCGTCAGCGCGGCGGGCAGAAACTCGACCGGTCGGCGTACTTGATCCTGGCCCGCCTCGAGCTGGAACCTCCGATGAGCCTCAAGGAACTGTCAGAAGCGTTCCGATTGGACATTTCCACCGTCAACCGGCAGGTGGGCGCCCTGCTGCGCCACGGATTCGTCGCACGTCTGGCCGACCCCGCCGGCGGGGTGGCGCGCAAGATCCAGCCCACGGCGAAGGGCCTCGAACAGTTACGCGAGGACCGGGAGCTCAACTGTCGTGGGATCCACAGCGTTCTCGACGACTGGTCGGTCCAGGACGTTCGCGAGCTGCGGGACGTGCTGACCCGATTCAATACCGACGTGGAGCGCCTCGAGGGCCGGCCCTGGCCGCGGCCCTTCGAGGATCGGCGCCCCGACGGGAACTAGGACTGCACGTGCCGGGTCGGTGACTCGACGAGGTCGGGCTCGTCCGGCACGACCACGAGGGGCGGCCGCTGGTCCGGGGCGTGACCGACCGCGCGCCACGACAGCAGCGACCACCGCGACAACCCCGACAGGGCCGAGCCGACGCTCGCGAACGACAGCGACGACAGCGCCGAGCCCGCCGAGCCGATCGAGCCGATGGACAGCACCGATCCGACGCTGCCGATCGAGAGGATCGACCCGACGCTGCCGATCGACAGGATCGACCCCTCCGAGCGGATCGACAGGATGGACCGCCGCGAGTTCCGGGAACGGATGGACTGCTTGGAGTCGGCCATTCCTCGGTCTACCACGAACGACCGGGCCGTGAAAGCGGAAGAGCCGAGCGTCGTTCCCTCCACCGTCGGGTGGCGATTGTCCCCGCGAACACGAACGCCCTGCCGCGACCGGTGGCGGTCGAGGCAGGGCGGTGCGAGAGCGGGGGAGTTACGCGACCGTGAACATTCCGACGGTCGGCAGGAAGTTGCACGTGATCGGTGCGGCACCCTCGGGCTCGGTGGTCAGATCGCCCGAGATGACCGCGAGGACGCGGCCGGGGCCGGTATTCGCGATCGCCGACAGGGTGGCCGGACCGTCCGGGTTGATGCGCGCCTCGGTGGTGAGGTTCTGCGTCTCCCGACGACCGTTGTCGACGTTGATCCAGGTGACCGTCATGCCCTGGTTCGGGGCCGCCTTCGCGGTGCCGAGCGCGGTGAAGACGAAACCGGCCTGGCCGGCGCCCGGACCGGGCGGGGGCAGGTGAGCCGGGCCGGGAACGGCGAGCGCGGTGCCGACGGAATCGCTCGACGGCGCGATGCAGCCCTTACCGACGGTCGGGTAGAGGAACTGCGCGATGACGGGACCGTCCTGCGGGATCTCCGGTCCGCCGCCGCCGCTGCCGTCCAGGAAGGTGATGACGCGCTCGAGCGTGGACTTGAGCTCCGGCGGCAGGTTCGCCCCCTCGAGCAGGGCGCGGGCCTGGGCCAGCAGATCGGCCTTGGCGTCGACGTCGTGGAGCTCGGCCGGGGCCGCGGCAGCGCCGAGGATGGCCGGGGCCAGGGACGCCAGCGCGTCGATCGAGACGCCCTCGGGGATGCCGGGAGGCGCCGGCTGTGCGGCCGCGGTGGCCGGGACGGCGAGCGCGGCGGCGGCCGCAACTGCACACGCGGTGATTGCTCGTCGCATTCCTCGGTTACGAATCACGGTTTCCCCATCCTTGTCGTTCAGCCGCCGGCGGTGCAGCGTCGGTCTCCCGGGCGGACGCTGAGTCCGTCCCGGTCGCGGGTCACTCTAGGGACCGACCCCCGATGTGTACAGACTTGTCCGTACGACCCATTCGTGACCTGCGTCGCGGAGAAGTCTATGCAAGCTGTGACATGACTGCCATCGCCTGGTGACAATATCGCGTGACATATGGGGAGAAAGTGGTTGTTGATGCAACTGTTACGGATGAGCAAGGTATTTTCGGCCGCCGTTCCCATCGGGTTAGGCTGACGCGACACCTGGTCCTTCCCGCCGCTGCGCCACACTGGGTGCTTCCAGCCAGCACACCGATCAGGGAGAGCGTCGACCAGTGACTCAGCTTCCACGCGCCCTCGGGGCGTACCGCGGGCTCGTCCGGTGGGCGCCGCTCGTGCTCGCCGTGTCGGTGCTGGCGAGGCTGCTGTGGACCGTCCTCACGCCGAATGGCACCAACTTCGTCGACCTGCACGTCTACGTCGACGGTTCGGCGGCGCTGCTGCGGGGCGATCTCTACGGGTTCACCTACTCGGAGGAGACCCCCGACTTCCCGCTCCCGTTCACCTATCCGCCGTTCGCCGCACTGGTGTTCCTGCCGCTGCACTACCTGCCGTTCGGGCTGGTCGGCTTCTGCTGGCAGCTCGGTACCGTCCTCGCGCTGTTCTGGGTGATCCGGATCAGCCTCGAGCTGCTGCTCGGCGAGACCGCCCGCGAGCGCCACTGGCAGTACGTCGCGATGTTGTGGACCGCCGTCGGGGTGTGGACCGAACCGGTGCGCACGACGCTCGACTACGGCCAGGTCAACGTGTTCCTCGTGCTCGGCGCGATGTTCGCGGTCCGGAGCACCCGCTGGTGGGTGTCCGGCGGCATCGTCGGCATCCTCGCCGGCATCAAGCTCACCCCCGCCGTGACGGGGCTGTACTTCCTCGCGCAACGCCGGTGGCGCGCCGCCGTGTTCTCGGCGGTGGCCTTCGCGGGAACCGTGGGCGTGAGTTACCTCGTGATCAGCGCGCAGGCGCGTGACTACTTCTCCTCCAAGTTCGGCGACGCCGACCGGATCGGTCCCGTCGGCTCGGCGTGGAACCAGTCGTTGCGCGGCGCGCTGAGCCGTCTCGCGGGCCACGATGTGGGCTCCGGTCCGGTGTGGATCGCGGCGGTCGTGGTGTCGGCCGCGCTCGCCTTCTTCGCGTGGAGTGCGCTCGCCCGCGACGACCGGCTGGGCACGCTGGTACTGGTGCAGTTGTTCGGGCTGCTGATCTCGCCGATCTCCTGGGTCCACCACTGGGTGTGGGTGCTGCCGATGCTGATCTGGCTGGTCTACGGCCCGTACCGGGAACTCCTCGGCACCCGGATCGTCGCGGGGTGCTGGCTCGCCGTCACGGTGATCGGCGTGCCCTGGGTACTCCAGCAGTTCGAGGGCGAGTCGATCTCCCGCGCCGGCGCACTCGCGTGGGCGGGGACGGTGAACGTGGCAGGTGCGCTGGTCGTCTTCCTGTGGATCGGATACGCCGGCCGCCGCCACGCGGCTACGCCGACTCGGCCAGTTCGTCGATCTGTCGAGCCAGCTCGAGATCGAATTTCGTGATCCCGCCGAGGGAGTGCGTCGAGAGCGAATACGTGACCGTGCGCCAGCGGATGTCGATGTCGGGGTGGTGGTTCATCGACTCTGCGACCTCCGCGACCCGGTCTACCAGGGTGATTGCGTCCGGGAAGGTCGCCGACTTGACGGTCCGCGTCAGTGCGGCGCCGTCGCGGCTCCAGTGCGGAAGATTCGAGAGTGCAGTGTCGATCTCGGTGTCGGACAGCAACTCGGCCATACCTCATGATGGTGCGATGGCGAGGGGACCGCAATGATCCGGGAACGCGAGGTGGTCGCGGCCGCGGTGATCCGGGACGGGCGTCTGCTGCTGGCGCAGCGCACGCGGCCGGTGGAATTGGCCGGTCTGTGGGAGTTGCCCGGCGGCAAGGTCGAACCCGACGAGTCGCCGGCCGAGGCGGTGCGCCGGGAACTGCGTGAGGAACTGGGCGTCGAGGCGATCGCGGGCGAGCGGATCGGGGCCGACGTGCCGCTGCGCGACGGATTGGTGCTGCGCGCGTACCGCGCCGAACTCGTCAGTGGCACACCCGAGGCGCTCGACCACGCGGCGCTGTGCTGGGTCGACGCGCGGGAACTGCGCGAGATCGACCTCGTCGACAACGATCGCGGCTGGCTGCCGGAACTGGTGGCGCTGCTCGGCGAGTGACCCTCAGGCGGCGCGGGCCTTCTTCAGGCCCTTCTTGAGTTCCTTCTTGGTCGCGCCCTCGTTCTCGAGCTTCTTCATGCGCATGATCACGACGGGGCACTTGAGGCAGCGCGTCTTCTTCCGGCAGCACTTCTTCTTGGGCTTGAGACCAGAGACCTTGCTGGCCTTCACCTTTCCCTTGCCCATGCGCGCGACCGGCCTTCCTCCCGAGTGCGGCGCCCGGATCGTCGCCGCACGGAGTTAGCGTACCCTCATTCGACGTCGGGGCCCAGGTGGCCCGGAGTCGGCTCCGGGCCACCTGGCGGTCGGACGTTCGTCAGCGTCCGTGCACCGGGTAGTTGCCGCGCACCACGTACGACGGGTCGACGGCCTGCTTGAGGCGGCGCAGCGCCGCCAGCGTCGGCGCGTCGTACGCGCGTTTCGGCGACTCGTTCGGGCCCAGCAGCGTCGGCAGGGTCGGACCCGCCGCCCACGGCGCGAGGTCGTGCCACAGGGCCGTCATGGCTGCGGCCGCCGCGTCGAGCAGTTCGGGGACGGGGGCGATCGCGATGGCCGTCACCGCGAACTCGGCACCGCACCGGCGCAGATTCACCGCGCCGTCCCGACCGGCCAGTGCCGCTGCGCCGAGGTGTCGGAACTGCACCTGCGTCAGCGGTGTCGTCCCCGGGGTGCCGACCCGGTTCACGACGAGGTCGACGACCGCGTCGTCGAGCGTGCCCAGCATCATCGAGGAATGAGTCCCCGGGGACGGGTCGACCGGTTCTTCGCACACCCCGCCCAGGTCACCCGGCTGCAGCGGGCGGACGGTGTCGCGCAGGACCGTTCCCGCCGCCCGGATCGGGGCCAGGTGCGCGGCGAGGTCGCCCGGCGAGCCGAGCAGCACCGTGTCGACGCAGCAGAACGACTGTCCCCGGATCTCCTCGGGCAGGTCCGGGATGGGCGGGAAGTGCATGATCGACGTCCACACCGTCAGCTCCGCCGGCGCACTCGCGGTCACCGCGGTGACCGCGCGGAGCACCGACGTGGCTTGCGCGGCCGGGAACACGAGCCGCCCGCCGGTGATCTCGGGCGCCGGGAACAGGTCGATCTCGACGGCGGTGACGATGCCGAACTCCCCGCCACCGCCCCGCAGCGCCCACATCAGTTCGGGCGACTCGTCGTCGCTCACCCAGCGGTGCACGCCCTGCGCGTCGACTAGTTCGACCGCGGAAAGCGATCCCGAGCCCGGGCCGAATGGGCGCGTGAGCCACGACAGGCCACCGCCCAGGCAGAAGCCGACGACGGAGACGTCCGGATTGGAGCCGACGAGCCCGGTCAGCCCGGTGCCGTCCAGCGCCGACTGCAGCGCACCCCACTTGACGCCCGCCCCGACGCGGGCGGTTCGTGCGGCGGTGTCGATCCAGATGTCGTCGAGCGCCGCGGTCCGGATCAGGATCGTGTCGTCGAGGGCCCGGGTGGCGCCGTGGCCGCTCGGCTGCGCGGACACGCGGATGCGGTGCGCCGCCGCGAAACGCACGGTCTTGACGACGTCGGCCGTGTTCGCGGCGGTCACCACCGCGGCGGGGCGCTGGGCGATGCTCAGGTTCCAGGCCTGCGTGGCGGTGGACCAGTCGGGGCTGTCGGGCAGGTGGAGCCGGCCGTCCAGGTCGGCGGTGAGACCGTTCCAGGTGCCGGCATCGAGGCGGACAGCCGGGCAGGCGGTGTCGGGGTGGATCGGTGTGTATGTCATGGCCGGAAGCGTCGCCCGGGCGCAGCGGTGGCCGGTATCCCTCGGCGTGGGGTTTCGAGGACCCCAGACTTCTGGGGGTTCACAAGACCAGACCGATCGGTCAGACTTCTGGAATGAGTACCTACCAGGCAGGATCTGCCCGGGATCGGGTGAGCGCTCTGGCCCGCGCGGGATTGCCGTGGACGGAATTCGGCGAGCAGGCGCTCATGGTGCTCACGAAGGCCGTGCCGTTCGACTCCGCGTGCTTCGGGACCATCGATCCGACCACGGCCCTGGTCACCGGGTCGGTGAAGACCGGTCTGCCGGAGCCGTGCGAAGCGGAGTTCATGCACCACGAGTACGTCCAGGACGACGTCAGTCTCTTCTCGGACCTCGCCAAGCGTGAGGTCGGGGTCAGCATCCTCCACGAGGAGACCGGCGGCGACCCGCGGCGCAGCTCCCGGTTCCGAGACCTGTTCGAGCCCCGCTTCGGGCTGGGGCACGAGCTGCGGTTGATGCTGCGCTGCGGCGGACAGGCGTGGGGCGGACTCGCGATCTACCGCAGCGCCGGCAGCAGCGGCTTCAGCCCCGCCGAGGCCGACTTCCTCGACGGCCTGTCGACGACGCTCGCAGTGGGGGTACGCGCCGGACTGGTCGCGGCCGCCGCCGGCGGCCCGGTCGAGTTCGAGTCCGGCGCCGACGGGCCGGTCGTGATCGTGTTCGACGGAGTCGGCTCGGTGCTGCAGGCGACCGGGGCGGCCGAACGGCAGATGAACGAACTCGGCGGCGACCTGTGGGGCGAGCTACCGCCGTCGATCGTGTCGATCGTGACGGCGGCGCGGGCCCTCGAGGCCGGCCGGACCGGGTCGGTGCCGCGGTTGCGGGTGCGCTCGCTCACCGGCGAATGGCTGACCATCCACGCGTCGCCGCTGAGCAGCCGCGGGGAGGGCTCGTCGCAGGTCGCGGTGACCGTCGAGAAGGCCGGGGCGCCCGACGTCGTGCCCCTCGTCGTGGCGGCGTTCGGGCTCACCGGACGCGAGCGCGACGTCGTCGCGCACGTGCTGCAGGGGGCGACCACCGCGGAGATCGGCAAGAAGCTGCACCTGTCGCCGTATACGGTCCAGGACCACCTCAAGGTGGTGTTCGACAAGGCCGGGGTGTCGAGCCGCCGCGAGCTGACGTCGAAGGTGTTCTTCGATCACTACGCGCCCCGGATCGGAGGGGGGCTGTCGCCGTCCGGGTGGTTCACGCAGGACGCCTGACGGCGTAGTGGTGCAGATCACTATTCCCAGGTCAGGGCGTGTGATCTCGGCCCGCGATGCGGGAACGGGCGGTGCGGGCGGGTAGGGTATTCGCTGGCCGCAATCCCTTCGTCGGCACAAATGTCGTGATCACTCGCGCGACGTTCGGTGCCCTGGGATCGCGAATGGGAATCACGCATGCGCGCAGCGGCAGCCCAGATGCCGTGCGACACCTACCTCGCGTGGCCCCGTCAGCAGCCAGGAGAACGCCCCGCGTGAGCACCACCAACTTCCGTAACGTCGCCATCGTCGCGCACGTCGACCATGGCAAGACCACCCTCGTCGACGCCATGCTGCGCCAGTCCGGCGCCTTCGCCGAGCGGGCCGAGCTGGTCGACCGCGTCATGGACTCCGGTGACCTCGAACGCGAGAAGGGCATCACCATCCTCGCGAAGAACACCGCTGTTCATCGCCACAACCAGGACGGCACCGTCACCGTCATCAACGTCATCGACACCCCCGGTCACGCCGACTTCGGCGGCGAGGTCGAGCGCGGCCTGTCGATGGTCGACGGCGTCGTCCTGCTCGTCGACGCGTCCGAGGGCCCGCTGCCGCAGACCCGTTTCGTCCTGCGCAAGGCGCTCGCCGCGTCGCTGCCGGTCATCATCGTCGTGAACAAGACGGACCGCCCCGACGCCCGCATCGAGGAGGTCGTCACCGAGGCGCAGGACCTCCTCCTGGACCTGGCGTCCGACCTCGACGACGAGGCCGCGGCGGCCGCCGAGGCGCTGCTCGACCTGCCGGTCCTGTACGCGTCGGGCCGCGAGGGCAAGGCGTCGATGAACCGTCCCGAGGACGGCCAGGCCCCGGACACCGAGAACCTCGACGTGCTGTTCGACGTCCTCATGGAGCACGTGCCGGCCCCCAAGGGCGATTCGTCCGCGCCGCTGCAGGCGCACGTCACCAACCTCGACGCCTCCGACTTCCTCGGTCGCCTCGCGCTGGTCCGCATCCACAACGGCGAGCTGCGCAAGGGTCAGAACGTCGCGTGGATGCACGCGGACGGCGTCAAGAACGTCAAGATCACCGAGCTGCTCAAGACGGTCGGCGTCAACCGCGAGCCGGGCGAGGTCGCCGTCGCCGGTGACATCGTCGCCGTCGCGGGTATCCCCGAGATCATGATCGGTGACACTCTCGCAGACATCGAGAACCCGGTCGCGCTGCCGACGATCACCGTCGACGAGCCCGCGATCTCCGTCGTCATCGGCACCAACACGTCGCCGCTCGTGGGTCGCGTCAAGGGCCACAAGCTGACCGCGCGCATGGTCAAGAGCCGCCTGGACTCGGAGCTCATCGGCAACGTGTCGCTGCGCGTCCTCGATATCGGTCGCCCCGACGCGTGGGAGGTGCAGGGCCGCGGCGAGCTGGCGCTGGCCATCCTCGTCGAGCAGATGCGTCGTGAGGGCTTCGAGCTCACGGTCGGCAAGCCGCAGGTCGTCACCAAGCAGGTCGACGGCAAGCTGCACGAGCCCTTCGAGGAGCTGACGATCGACACCCCCGAGGAGCACCTCGGCGCGATCACCCAGCTGCTGGCCAACCGCAAGGGCAAGATGGTCCAGATGACGAACCACGGCACCGGCTGGGTTCGGATGGAGTTCATCGTCCCGTCGCGTGGCCTGATCGGTTTCCGCACCGACTTCCTCACCGAGACCCGCGGCACCGGCATCGCCAACGCCGTCTCGCACGGCTACGGCCCGTGGGCCGGCGAGATCCGCGCCCGCCACACCGGCTCGCTGGTCTCCGACCGCACCGGCTCGGTGACCCCGTTCGCGATGATCCAGCTCGCCGACCGCGGCACGTTCTTCGTGGAGCCGGGCTCGGACACCTACGAGGGCATGGTCGTGGGCATCAACCCGCGCGCCGAGGACCTCGACATCAATGTCACCAAGGAGAAGAAGCTCACCAATATGCGTTCGGCGACCGCCGACGCCACGGAGACGCTCGCGAAGCCGATCGAGCTGACGCTCGAGGCGGCGATGGAGTTCTGCGCCGGCGACGAGTGCGTCGAGGTCACTCCCGAGGTCGTCCGCGTGCGCAAGCTGCACCTGTCGCAGACCGACCGCGCGCGCGAGCGTTCGCGCGCGAAGTCGCGTGACAAGGCCGCACTGTAAGTGCGTGACGCGTTCCGTGCGCGTTGTGCGAGGCTGAACCCTCGCGCAACGCGCACGGCTGTGAGAGCCGCTCGCGGAGGGGAGGACCGGTAGTGGCGCTGCACTCGAGGGTGGGGGTGACGGGTCGACTTGTCGTCGGGGCCGTCGCGGTCGGCGTGGTGTTGACCGCCACCGCCTGCACCGCCAACCCGCCGCCGCCGGTCGAGAGCACCGACAGCCCCAAGCCCACGACGGCGGTGCCCACCAAGAACACCGTCGTCGTCGCGATCGACGACGTGGGCATCGGGTTCAACCCGCACCTGCTCGCCGACCAGTCGCCGGCGAACTCCGCGGTGAGCGCGCTGGTGCTGCCCAGCCCGTTCCGCCCGGTGCTCGACCCGGCACGGCCGGGCGTCACCGACTGGGTGCTCGATCCGTCGGTGCTCGTGTCGGCGACGGTGAATCCGCCGACACCCGAGGCGCCGTCGTCGATCACCTACCAGCTCCGCAACGAGGCGCAGTGGTCCGACGGTGCGCCGATCGCGGCCGAGGACTTCCGGTACCTGTGGCAGCAGATGATCAGCCAGCCCGGCGTCGTCGACCCCGCCGGCTACGGGCTGATCGAGGACGTCGAATCGTCCGGCGGCGGCAAGACCGTGACCGTGAAGCTGTCGGCGCCGTATCCGGCGTGGCGGGAACTGTTCACCGATCTGCTGCCGTCGCACCTGGTGAAGGACTCGCCGGGCGGTTTCGCGCGTGGCCTGGTCGACAACATCCCGGTATCGGGCGGACGGTTCCACATCAAGTCGGTCGATCGCGGCCGGGACGAGATCCTGCTCGAGCGCAACGACCGGTTCTGGGACACCCCGGCCAAACCCGACCAGATCATGATGCGCCGCGGCGGGTCACCGGCGCAGCTGGCCGATTCCATGCGTTCGGGCGACGCGCAGGTCGCGCGTGTGCACGGCGGCGCCGCGACGCTGGCGCAGTTGTCGGTGATCCCCGACGTGCGCACGGGCACCGAGCTGCAGCCGCGGGTGCTGTCGATGACCCTCAACGGTCGTGTCCCCGAGCTGGTCGATGCGCAGGTGCGCAAGGGCCTGCTCGGGCTGGTCGACCCCAACCTGCTCGCCACCGTCGGCGCGGGCAGCGAATCGTCGGCGACACCGGCGCGCGCGCAGGTGCTGGCCCCGTCCGACCCCGGCTACGCGCCGACCGCGCCGCCGCAGCCGACCCGCGAGCAGGCGTCCGGGCTGCTGGCCGCCGCCGGATACCAGCTCGTTCCGAACGTCACCGAGGACGTCGATCCGGAGACCCTGACGCGGGGCCGGATGATGCGCGGTGACGAGCAGCTGACGATGGTGATCGGCGCTCCCGAGAACGACGACACCGCGATCGCCGTCGCGAACACCGTGGCGGATCAGTGGCGCGGCGCCGGGATCGCGGCGTCCGTCCGGGCGCTGCGGGCCGAGGACCTCTACGGTGACGCGCTGGCGTCCGGCGACGTCGACGCCCTCGTCGGCTGGGAGCGGGCCGGCTCGGATCCGGCGACCTCGCTCGCCTCCCGCTTCGGGTGCCTGCCCTCGACGCTGCCGGTCGCGACCCCCGAGCCGTCGGCGGAGTTGTCGGCGACACCCGATGTCGCGCCGTCGCGACGTGCCCCGAGCAACCTGTCGGGCCTGTGCGATCCGACGCTGCAGCCCGCGATCGACGAGGCGTTGCGCGGTCGGGCCGACACGGCCCGGGTGATCGCGGACGCCGAGCCGCGGCTGTGGGATCTGGCGGTGACGCTGCCGGTGCTGCAGGACAACACCGTGGTCGCGGCGGGACCCGGGGTGGAGGGCGTCGCGTTGACCGGCCCGGTGCAGGTCGGGATCTTCGCGGATGCCGCCGTGTGGACCCGGACGTCGAAGTGAGTAGAGGTGAACCAGCCGTGGTGAGCGGTCGACGGATCCTGTTCGTGCACGCGCATCCCGACGACGAGACGCTGACCACCGGCGGCGCCATCGCCCGGTGCGCGGCGGACGGCGCGGCGGTCACGGTGCTCACCTGCACCCTCGGCGAGGAGGGGGAGGTGATCGGCGATCGGTGGGCCGGTCTGGTCGCCGACCGCGCCGACCAGTTGGGCGGCTACCGGATCCTCGAACTGACCCGGGCACTGCGGGCCCTGGGTGCCGCGGCGCCCCGGTTCCTCGGCGGCGCCGGCCGCTGGCGCGACTCCGGGATGGCGGGGACACCATCGGCGCGCAATCCGCGCGCGTTCGTCAACGCCGACCCGGACGAGGCGGTGGGGGCACTGGTGGCGGTGATCCGCGAACTGCGCCCCCACGTGGTCGTGACGTACGACCCCGTCGGGGGATACGGACACCCGGATCACGTTCAGGCCCACCGGTTCACGACGGCGGCGGTCGAGGCCGCCGGCACCGACGCGTTCCCCGACGCGGGTGCCCCGTGGGATGTCGCGAAGTTCTACTGGACGGTGACCGAGCGCGGGGCGCTCGAGAGCGGTGTCGCGGCGATCGACGCCGTCCCCGCCGGATGGCGACGGCCGGGACCGGACGAGCTGCCGAGCGTGCCGGACGCCTCGGTGACCGCCGCAGTGGACGTCTCGGGCGTGATGGACGCGAAACTCGCTGCGTTGCGGGCCCACGAGACGCAGGTGACTGTGGCGCCGTCGGCGACGGAGTTCGCGCTGTCGAACGACGTGATCCAGCCGATCCTCACCGAGGAACACTTCGTGCTGGTCCGGGGACAGGCCGGTCCGGTCGACGAGCACGGTCGCGAGCGGGACCTCTTCGGCGGGATTTCCTGACCGGTCCCCGTATGCTGTGACCTACGCCACGGATCGTGGGGGTCCGATCGTCGGCGTCTCGGGTTGTCGATCGGGAGGGTCCGGCGCATGTACAACTGGGACGTGCAGAACGCGATCGTCGCGTTCGTGGACAGCCTGCGGCCGATGTCGCAGTTCTATCGCGATCTCTATTACGGCTCGCTGTATTCGTTCGCGGACCATCAGAGCGAACTGCTGACGATGCTCGGGTATCCGCCGGTGCCGTGATCTCGAGTCGACCCCACTGTCGCGGGCCGCGCGGTCACGGGGGACGATCGAGGGTATGACAGCCCCGAGCCTCGTCGCCGACATGCCGACCCCCGCCGAGTCCCGCACGACACTGGCGCTGCTCACGTTCGACGGGTTTCTGTGCGCGGTCCTGTCGGTGCTGTTCCTGCCCGCGTACATCGGGACTACTCCGTTCCCGTTGTCGATCCTGGTGGCCGCGGTGGTCAACCTGCTGTTGGTGCTGGGGGCCCGCAAGTTCACCGATCGGGCGCTGGGCGCCGCGTTGCCGCTCTTCGGGTGGCTGTTCGGCTTCGGCCTGTGCGTCATCGGCGGACCGGGTGGCGATCTGCTCGTCTTCGAGGACTGGCGGACCCTGCTGCTGTTCGTCGCGGCGTTGCTGCCGGCGGGGTTGTACCTGTTCCGGGTGCGTCTCGAGTCGTTGGTCGCAAAGGCCCAGAGCTGACCGTGCGCGGGCGAGGGTCCCGCCCGCGCACGGCCTCGGACGGCGCTACGTGCGGTAGAACGCGGTCACGTCGTCGTTGCCGATCAGGTCGGGAACGGTCCAGCCGTCGAGGTCGTACTCGCTCATGAACTGTTCGGCCAGGCCCTTCATCGCCGAGACGCCGCCGCGATTCTCGGCCGCGAACAGCAACTCGGCCTTGACGTTCTCGTGGTTGCCCGAGTAGTTGCGTTCGTAGAGTTCGTGGCGGCCGCCGAACTCGGAGCCGATCGAATCCCACAGTGCCTTCATCACCTTCACCCGTTCGACGGCGGTGATGCCGTCGCTGCCGCGCACGTACTTGTCCAGGTACGGGCGCACGTCGGGATTCTTGAAGTCCGCGGCGCTGGACGGCAGGTAGATGAGCCCGGACGCGACGTCCTGCTCGATGATCTCCTTGATCCGCGGGTAGCCCTGGATCATGAACATCCGGTAGGTGAGGCCGTACTCGAGCTTCGGGATGACGGTGTCGCCGATCCACTGCTCCGGGTCGCGGGCCATCGATTCGCTCAGGGACCAGAACAGGTTGCGCCAGCCGATCACCTCGCCGACCCGGGTCTGCACGCCGCGGAAGCCGCCGGCGCCGGTGCAGTCCAGGGCCTTCATCAGCAGTCCGGCGATGAAGTCGAGCTTGACCGCGAGCCGGGTGCAGCCCTGGAACGTGAACCGCGGCAGGAAGCCGGACTGGGGGAAGAAGGCGTTGATCTTCTCGACGTCGCCGTACATGAAGACGTTCTCCCACGGCACCAGCACCTTGTCGAAGATGAAGATGGCGTCGTTCTCGTCCATCCGGCTCGACAGCGGGTAGTCGAACGGCGAGCCGACGACCGCGGCGTTCTGCGAGTACGAGGCGCGCGAGATGAGCTTGATGCCCGGTGCGTCCATCGGCACCGTGCAGATCAGCGCGTACTCCTTCTTCTTGATCGGCAGGCCGTAGTGCGCGATGAAGTTGTAGTTGGTGATCGCCGAGCCGGTCGCCACCACCTTCGCGCCGGACACGATCAGCCCGGCGTCGGTCTCCTTCTCGACCTTCATGAACACGTCGCCGACCTGATCGGGCGGCAGTTGCCGGTCCACCGGTGGGTTGATGATCGCGTGGTTCCAGTACAGGACCTTCTCCTGCGACTCCCGGTACCAGCGCTTCGCGTTGTCCTGGAACGGCGCGTACAGCTCGCTGTTGGCGGCGAGGGTGCCGAGGAAGCTGGCCTTGTAGTCGGGGGAGCGGCCCATCCAGCCGTACGTCATGCGTGCCCAGGTGGCGATGGCGTCCCGTTCCTTCAGCAGGTCGTCGGACGACTTGGGGGTCTTGAAGAACGGCATGGTGACGCCGCCGTTGCCGGTGTCGGTGGGGCAGGTGAGCGTGTCGACATGCTCGCCGGTGTGCAGGGCGTCGTACAGCCGCGCGGTCATCCGGATGGAGTTGCGGAACGCGGGGTGGTTCCAGAACTCCTTCACCTTCTCCCCGTGCAGGTAGATCTCGCGCCCGTCCTTGATGGACTCGATGTACTCGTCGCCGGTCATCGGGCGCGTCGCGAAGTTGGCGGTGCGATTGGCCTCGGAATCCGCGGCGACGTTGACCTTCGAGCGGTCGACATCATCGACGGTGGGACGGGGTTCGGTGGTGGTCATCGTCTCTCCTGCGTGGGGGTCAGTTGGTTGCACCGGACAGGTGCATGGGCATGAACGTGGCGGTGGCGTCGAACCAGCCGCGATGCGGATCGTCCATCGAGCCGTTCCAGGCCGCGTTCGCGCTCGGCGCGCCGAGATCGTGGAACGTGCTGCGGTAGAACAGCAATGGGTCGGTGTCGCGACACTGGGCGTCGACGATCTCGCCGATGAAGATCACGTGGTCGCCGCCGTCGTACTCCCGCCAGGGCACGCACGACAGGGTGGCGGCGCTGCCGGCCAGCACCGGGGCGGTGGGCCCCTGGACCCACACCGGTTCGGGCGACTGCGGGCGACCGGCGAAGTGCAGTGCGACGTCGGTCTGGTCCGCGGCGAGGATGTTGACCGCGAACGGTGCGCCGGACAGGAACGAGCACGCCTTGGATGTGCGGGTCAGCGTGACCTGGCACAGTCGCGGTTCGAGCGAGACTGCGGTGAAGGCCGTCACCGTGGCGCCGTGGGGAGTGCCGTCCTGCTTGGCGCAGGTGATGACGGTGACCCCACTTGCGAACTGTCCGAATATGTTTCGCAGTCGACGCGAATCCATGTCGGGCTCCTTGTCGGTGGTCGTTGACTGTGACGGAGACCATAGGTCGATCGGATTCGGGTGGGCTATCCGCTGAGCGGCCCCGCTATCCGGAATGCGCGGTCGGTTCGACGGTGCGTTGTTGCCAGGGGAGGTGTTCCCGATCACACTGGGGCCGAAGTCCCGAATTGGACGGGGCGGGAAGGTGCGAGGCGATGGGTATGAACGGGACCGCCGATCCAGGTGATTGGGGCGCGGCGGAGAACGTGGTCTCCGATGCGTACTTTCCGCACGACCTGTCGCCGCTGTCGGCGGGTTCGGAGCCGCACCTGAACCTGCGGGCGACCCGGATCGGCCCCTTGCGCCTGGCTCGGATCGGTTGGGGAGCAGAGGTTTCCGTGGACACCGAGCATCCCGGCGGATATGCGGTGAACATTCCGCTCTCCGGTCGGATCGAATCGGTGAGTGCCGGCGCCGCGGTGGTCTCGGGTGTGGGGGCGGCGTCGGTGTTCCGGCCGGACACCCCGGCCGCCATCACGCGGTGGACCGAGGACTGCGAGATCGTGGGCGTCAGGATAGATCGCGAGTATCTGCACCGCGAAATCGCGCGTGTCCTCGGGCGTCCCGATCGCCGGCTGCCCGATCAGGTGGATCTGTCGACGGCGGCCGGGCGGGACTGGATGGGGTTGCTGAACTCGATCGTCCAGCAGGTGCGGGGCGGTGAGGGGCTGTGGCAGGCGCCGGTCGTCGCCGAACAGCTGTCGGGCGCCATCACCAGCGCGTTCGTGCTGGCGGCGATGCCCGACGAGCCCACCGCGGCGCCGCGGCCCCGGATCGTCAAGCGGGTCCTCGACCGGATCGACGAGGACCCGTCGCTGGCGTGGTCCGCGAGCGACATGGCCGACGTCGCGGGAGTGAGTGTGCGGCGGCTGCAGGAGGGCTTCCGCGAGTATCTGGGCGTGTGCCCCCGGGACTACCTGCTGGACGTCCGGCTCGCACGGATCCACGACGACCTGACGGCGGGCGACCCCTCGGTCACCTCGGTGACCGACGTCGCCCTGCGCTGGGGAATCACCCACACCGGGCGGTTCGCGGCGGCCTACCGGCGTAAGTACGGGTGCGCCCCGTCGGCAACGCTGCGTTCCTGACGGGCCCGCGCACCTTCATCCACGGTGGCCCAGATCCGCGCTGAGTGCGTCCGCGGCCGCGACGACGTGCGGCGCCGCCGTGTCGCGGAACTGTTCGGGCGTGCTGCGTCCGGACGAGGTGGAACACGCGGTCACCGCGACGACCGCTCCCGACGCGTCGCGAACGGGGGCGGCAAGCGAGATCAGGCCTTCCTCGAGTTCGGCTGCGGTCAGCGCGTACCCCTGGTCGCGCACCCGGGCCAGCTCGGCGCGCAGGTCGTCGGGCGTGGCGACGGTCGCCGACGCCAGCTTGTCGAACCGGGTGGCCGCGATCAGTCGGTCGACGGTCTCCGGTGGCGCCCACGCGAGCAGGGCTCGGCCCATCGACGTGGCGTAGGCCGGCACTCGGGTGCCGACGGACACGTTGATGCTCATGATCCGTCGCACCGGCACGCGCGCTGCGTACACCACCTGGGTGTCGTCGAGCACGCCGAGCGATGCCGACTCGCCGGTGCGTTCGGACAGCTCGACGAGGCGGGGCATCGCGGCGTCCGCCAGGCCGTGCGATGCCGAGTAGTGCTGGCCGATGCTCAGCACCCGGGGGGTGAGCGACCAGCGGCTGCCGTTCGCGCTCACGTAGCCGAGTCGCTGGAGGGTCAGCAGGATGCGGCGGACCGCTGGTCGCGAGAGTTCGGTCTTGGCCGCCAGTTCCGCCAGCGACGGCTCGGGGTCGTGCTCGTCGAATGCCAGCAGCACGGCGAAGCCCCGCTCGATGCTCTGGATGTAGTCGCGTTCGTCGTGGGCCATCGGCGCTCCCCGCAGGCATTTCGGTGCCGGCGCTGCCGCCGACTGTTGACAAAGTGTGTGACTCGACGCACAGTATCTACACGCACAGCGTGTACGCACTGCGAATCATATGTACGCATAGCGTACTTCCTGATCGGGCTCGACGAAACCGTCTCCCGATCCCGCGACTTCTCGACCGCATCGCCCGAACCCTCGACGAGGAGGATCCATGACCGACATCGACACCGCCGTCGCGACGGCACACGCGTCCGGCAACGCCGCCACCGACAAGTTCAAGACCGCCCGGGTCTCGTCCGACACCTCACCCGAACGGGCCGCTGCCATCTACCGGGACGTGCTGAACGCACTGGGGGAGATCATCCACCGGCACGAGGTCACCTACGACGAGTACCGCGTCCTCAAGCAGTGGATGATCGACGTCGGCGAGTACGGGGAATGGCCGCTGTGGCTGGACGTGTTCGTCGAGCACCAGGTCGAGGATGTCAACTACAGCCGCAACGGGCTCGCGGGCACCAAGGGCAGCATCGAGGGGCCGTACTACGTGCCGAACGCGCCCGAACTTCCGGCGGTGTGCACCATGCCGATGCGTGACCAGGACCGCCGGTCCGCGCCGCTCGTGTTCTCCGGCCAGGTCACCGACCTCGACGGCAACGGTCTCGCCGGGGCGACCGTGGAACTGTGGCACGCCGACGAGGACGGGTACTACTCGCAGTTCGCTCCGAACATTCCGGAGTGGAATCTGCGCGGGACCATCGTGTGCGACGACGAGGGTCGATACGAGATCACGACGATTCAGCCTGCGCCCTACCAGATTCCGCACGACGGCCCGACCGGGTGGTTCATCGAGTCCCACGGCGGCCACCCGTGGCGTCCGGCGCACCTGCACCTGATGGTCAAGGCGCCCGGCCGGCTGCCGATCACCACGCAGCTGTACTTCCGCGGCGGGGACTGGGTCGAGACGGATGTCGCGACGGCGGTCAAGCCGGAACTCGTCCTGGACCCGGTGCGGGGTGCTGACGGGGTGGGCCGGGTGAGCTACGACTTCGCGCTCGATCCCGCCCGGTAGTTGTCCACAAGCGTCGAATCCGTTCTGCGAAGGTGAGTTTCCCGATGCCCGACCCCGATCTGGCGATCGTCTCGATCGAGACGACGATCCTCGACGTGCCGTTGGTCCGTCCACACAGATTCGCCACCACGACCAGCGAGGTGCAGCCGATCCTGCTCGTCGCGATCACCACGGCGGGCGGTGTCACCGGGTACGGCGAGGGTGTCGTCCCGGGCGGACCGTGGTGGGGCGGTGAATCCGTCGAGACCATGAAGGTGCTCGTCGATCTGCACATCGCGCCCACCCTGATCGGGCGCGGGGTGAACGAGATCGCCGGCATCATGGTCGATCTCGAACGGGTGGTCGCCAACGCCCGGTTCGCGAAGGCGGCCGTCGACGTGGCGCTGCACGACGCCTACGCCCGCTGTCTGGGCGTCGGGGTACACACGCTGCTCGGCGGCGCCTTCCGGACCGGTGTCGACGTCCGGTGGGCGCTCGGCGCGGCCCCGTCCGAGGAGATCCTGGACGAGGTCACGGAGAAGATCGAGTCGCGCTCGAACTTCGCCTTCAAGCTCAAGATGGGGGCGCTCGACCCGGCGGTCGACACCGCCCGCGTGGTGCGCGTCGCGCAGGCGCTGGAGGGCCGCGCGGGGGTCAGCATCGACGTCAACGCCCGCTGGGACCGGCTGACCGCACTTCGATGGGTGCCGGAACTGGTCGACGGCGGGGTGGAACTCGTCGAACAGCCGACCCCGGGCGAGCAGCGCGAGGTGCTCGCCGAGATCGCCCGTCGGGTGTCCGCGCCCGTCATGGCCGACGAGTCGGCGCACACACCGCACGACGTGCTCGAGCTCGCGAAGCTCGGCGCCGCCGACGTGATCGCGGTCAAGACCACCAAATGTGGTGGTCTGCAACGGAGTAGGCAGGTGGTCGCCGTGGCGAAGGCGGCCGGGTTGCGCTGCCACGGCGCCACGTCCATCGAGGGCCCGATCGGTACGGCCGCGTCCATCCACTTCGCGTGTGCCGAGCCGGGGATCGACTACGGCACCGAGCTGTTCGGTCCGCAGTTGTTCGCGGTGGAGTTGTTGCAGACGCCGCTGGACTACTCGGAGGGGCAGGTGCACCTCCCGTCCGGGCCGGGCCTGGGTGTGGAGCTCGACATGGACGTCGTCAAACGCCTCGCCCGTGACTGAATCCGCTACCGATACAGGAGTATCCGCACGATGGCACTGTTCCATGTCCGGATGGACGTCGACATTCCCCGCGACCTCGACCCCGCGGTCCGCGAGGAGACGGTCGTCCGAGAGAAGGCTTATTCCCAGGACCTCCAGCGCTCAGGCAAGTGGGCGCACATCTGGCGAATCGTCGGGCAGTACAGCAACATCAGCATCTTCGATGTCGAATCGGCCGACGAACTCCACGAGATCCTGTGGAACCTCCCGCTGTTCCCATACATGACGATCGAGGTGACGCCGCTGACGAGGCACGGCAGCGCCATCCGCTAGATGCTGCGGCGCCAGACGCCGCCTGCACCGGGGGTGACGGCGTCGACCAGCGCCCAGGCCTCCTCGACGGGCAGGTCGTGTACGACATACCGGCCGGTGCCGGCGGGGGTCGCGGCGATCACGGTGGCGACACCGGCGCGACGCTGGAAGAACGTCTGCCGGACCGTCCAGCCGATGATGCCGGCGGCCTCGACGCTGTCGCGGCGGCGGTCGAGTGATCCACTGCGGGTGATCAGCCAGCCCGGCAGCACCGCGTGGCCGAGCCCGCGGTACCGGTCCCACGCCAGTCCGGCGCCGGCCACCGCGAGCACCACGATGCCGGCCCACACCGGCCACGGCACGTGCCGGCCGGTGACCGCGACCGCGGCGGCGATCACCGCCGCGAGGGCGGCGGGCCACAGGGCGCGTGTGTACCGGCGTCGGCGCGCCGACGGTCCATGCGCAGCGAGCGGGACGTCGGCCTGCCGGTCGTCGCCGAGGACGGTCGCCATCACGCGTGTCGTCTCGGCGCGCGGACTCTGCGGCAGCAGCAGCGACGACTCGCGGTGCTCGGCGCTGACGCCGGTCATGATCGCGTCGAGCGCGGCGCCGCCCGCCAGGCGCAGCAGCAGCGGCTCCTTGAGCGTCGTCCCCCGCAGCCGGGCGCGGTCGAGCGTCGTCTGGCGGGTCCGCAGCAGACCGTGGCTCACGTGCAGGGTCCGGCCGTTGTCGGTGACCGTCATGCGTCCGTAGACGACGAGGTACCGCACGCACGCGAGGACGCTCGCGACGACGAACAGGAAGATCAGGGCGACCAGGCCGAGCAGGGTCAGGGCGAGCGTCCCGGCGCGCTCCGCGGAGTCGAACCCGTTCTCGAATGCGGGCGAACGGGCGATCCGGTCGGCCAGCCCGTACTGGAAGACGACGCCGACGAAGGCGCCGATCGCGATCAGGCCGGTGACGGAGAACGGGGCGTACCGCACCCACGACGGCGACCAGCGGCCGATCTCGTTGCCGGCCGGGGCATCCGGCGCGGCGACCCGGTCGGCGGCCGCGTCGGGGCGTGCGTGACCGGCCAGCAGCGCGGCGCGCATCTCCGGGACGAGCGACGCGTCGAGGGCGTCGAGCTCGAATCGCTCCTCGTGGCGGGCGGTATGTCGGCCGGTCCCGATCCGGAGCACTGCCAGCCCGAGCAGACGGTGCAGGACGCGAGCCTCGACGTCGACCGACCGGATCCGGCTGCGGGGGACCGAGAGCACCTTCTTCTGGAACACCCCGCGCCGCAGCTGCACGTGCACCGGTCCGATGCGGTACGTCGTGGTGAACCAGCGGAGCACGCCGTACACGACGAGCGCGGCGACGGCGGCCAGCCCCCAGTAGTGGTTACCGCTGCGGCTGCCGACGATCCACGACACCGCGATCACCGGGAGCAGCTTCAGGACCTCGTTGACGGGGTGCACCAGCAGCATCCGCCTGTCGAGCCGCAGCCACGGCTGCTCCTGTTCGGCCGCGAGGGCGTCGGCCCCGGACTCTTCGACGGGGACGGTCACGTGGCGTCCCCGGCGTCGGCGGCGGCGATCTCGGTGAGATGTTCGACGGCGCGGTCGGCGACGTCGAGGTCGAGCGCCGCGATCTTGACGGCGCCCGCCGACGAGGCCGTCGTGACGGTGACCGTCGCGAGGCCGAACAGCCGGTCGAGGGGGCCGCGTTCGGTGTCGACCGTCTGGATGCGCGTGATCGGGGCGATGCGGCGCTCCTGGTTGAACCAGCCGGTGCGGGTGTACACGGCGTCGGCGCTGATCTCCCAGCGATGCACGCGATACCGCCACCGCGGCACGACGAGGATGTCGGCGGCGGCGACGACGAGCGTCGCCGCGAACACCGTGACGTGCGGCCACGTGGTCCAGTTCCCGTCCACGACGGCCCACCCGACCTGCGCGGCGAATATCGGCAACCAGAGCAGGGCGGCCGTCGTGGCCCACAGTCGCGGCGCCCGGGTGCTCGGTCGCCACTGCGGGTCGGCCATCGCCACCGTCCGTGCGCGGGTGGGGTCGGGAGGAAGACTCACGGTTTCATCCTGCCCGAGGCGGCGCGCGGCGTCCTATGGTGGAGGTGGCCGGACAGGGCTGCGCTGTCTGTCGAGACGGGAGGTGGTTGTGATGGCTTCGTTCGAATCCGACAACGCCGACAACACCGAGGCCGAGGCGGAGGCCGTCGAGGCGGTGGATGTCCCCGAAGCCGACCTCGTCGAGCAGATGACCCCCGCCGAGGCCGACGACGAGCGGGACGAGTCGACGCCGGTGCCGACTCCGCTCGAGGTGGATCCGGCCGATGCCGCCGAGCAGCACCGCAGCGTCCCCGTCGACGAGGACTACCCGCACGAGTAGCAAGGACGCCCCCGGGGACCCGCGGTGGCAGGGCACCCGGTCGGTGGCGCATGATCGTCGGGTGAGTCACACCAGCGATGACACCGATCGGTCCACGATCCTGCCGATTCCGTCGGTTCCGGGGCGTTCCGGGAACATCGAGGCGCCGTCCGCGAGTGCCATGCGGCGCGTGCTGCGGCGGGCCCGGGACGGTTCGACACTCAACGTCGACGAGGCCACGACGCTGCTGCAGGCGCGTGGCGCCGACCTCGAGGACCTGTGCGCGTCGGCGGCCAAGGTGCGCGACGCCGGTCTGGTCGCCGCGGGCCGGCCCCGGACGGTGTCGTACTCGCGCAAGGTTTTCATCCCACTGACCCGCCTGTGCCGTGACAAGTGCCATTACTGCACGTTCGTGACGGTGCCGGGCAAGCTCCGCGCCGAGGGGCACGGGATGTACCTCGAGCCCGACGAGGTGCTCGAGATCGCGCGTCAGGGTGCCGAATTGGGTTGCAAGGAAGCCCTGTTCACGCTCGGTGACCGCCCCGAGGACCGCTGGCCCGAGGCCAAGCAGTGGCTCGACGAGCGCGGCTACGACTCCACCCTGGACTACGTGCGGGCGATGGCGATCCGGGTGCTCGAGGAGACCGGCCTGCTGCCGCACCTCAACCCGGGTGTCATGAGCTGGGAGGAGATCTCGCGCCTCAAGCCCGTCGCGCCGTCGATGGGGATGATGCTCGAGACCACGTCGACGCGGTTGTTCACCGACAAGGGGGAGTGCCACTACGGCAGCCCCGACAAGGATCCCGAGGTGCGGCTGCGGACGCTGACCGACGCCGGCCGGCTGTCGGTGCCGTTCACGACCGGCATCCTGGTCGGCATCGGCGAGACGTACGCCGAGCGGGCGGAGTCCGTCATGGCGATCCGCAAGCTGCACAAGGCCTTCGGGCACGTGCAGGAAGTGATCGTCCAGAACTTCCTGGCCAAGCCGGACACCGCGATGCGGGACGCGCCGGACGCGAACCTCGAGGAGTTCCTCGCGACCATCGCGGTCGCGCGACTGCTGCTGGGCCCCGGCATGAGGATCCAGTCGCCGCCCAACCTGGTCTCCGAGGCGGAGTGCCTCGCGCTGATCGGCGCCGGCGTCGACGACTGGGGCGGCGTCTCGCCGCTGACCCCTGATCACGTGAACCCCGAGCGACCGTGGCCGAACCTGGACACGCTCGCCGAGATCACCGCGCGGGCCGGGTACACGCTCGTCGAACGGACCGCCGCGCAACCGCAGTACGTGCTGGCCGGCCACCCGTGGATCGACCCGCGGATCGGTGTGCACGTGCGCGCGCTCGCGGATCCGGCGACGGGTCTGGCCCGGGAGGGCGTCAAGCCCGCGGGGCTGCCGTGGCAGGAACCGGACGAGGAGTGGGTGTCGTCGGGACGTATCGACCTGAACACCGAGATCGACACCGACGGCCGCAACACCGAGACCCGCTCCGATCTCGGCAGCGCGTTCGGTGACTGGGAGACCGTCCGCGAGCAGGTCCTCGAACTGGGCCGCGCCGCGCCCACCCGGGTGGACACCGACGTCCTGGCGGCGCTGCGCAGCGCCGAACGCGACCCGGCGGCCCTGACCGACGATGAGTACCTCGCGCTCGCGACCGCCGACGGTGACGGCCTGGAGGCGGTCGTCGCGCTGGCCGACGCGCTGCGCAAGGACGCCGTCGGCGACGACGTCACCTACATCGTGAACCGGAACATCAACTTCACCAACATCTGCTACACCGGCTGCCGATTCTGCGCGTTCGCGCAGCGCAAGGGCGACGCGGACGCGTTCACGCTGTCGGCGGAGGAGGTGGCCGACCGAGCGTGGGAGGCGCACGTCGCGGGCGCGACCGAGGTGTGCATGCAGGGCGGTATCGACCCCGAACTGCCGGTGACCGGCTACGCCGACCTGGTGCGGGCGGTCAAGCGTCGGGTGCCGTCGATGCACGTGCACGCGTTCAGCCCGATGGAGATCGTCAACGGTGCCTCCCGCGGCGGCCAGAGCATCCGTGACTGGCTCGTGGAACTCAAGGACGCCGGTCTCGACACCATCCCGGGCACGGCGGCCGAGATCCTCGACGACGAGGTGCGGTGGGTCCTGACAAAGGGCAAGCTCCCGACGTCGGCGTGGATCGACGTCGTCACCACCGCGCACGAGGTGGGCCTGCGGTCGAGTTCGACGATGATGTACGGCCACGTGGACAGCCCCAAGCACTGGGTGGGGCACCTGCGGGTGATTCGCGGCATCCAGGACAGGACCGGCGGATTCACCGAGTTCGTGCTGCTGCCGTTCGTGCACCAGAGCGCTCCGCTGTACCTCGCGGGCGCGTCGCGCCCCGGACCGACGCAGCGCGACAACCGGGCCGCGCACGCGCTGGCGCGGATCATGCTGCACGGACGCGTCCACAACATTCAGACCAGCTGGGTCAAGCTGGGCGTCGCGGGCACGCAGGCGATGCTGCAGGGCGGCGCGAACGATCTGGGTGGCACGCTGATGGAGGAGACCATCTCGCGGATGGCGGGTTCGCAGCACGGATCGGAGAAGACGGTCGAGGAGTTGCGGGCGATCGCGGAGGGGATCGGCCGCCCGGCGCGGGAGCGGACGACGAGTTACGCGCTGCGGGAGTCGACGACAGCGCTGCCCGTGGTCTGAGGGCGCGGTCTGACGGAGCTCCCGCGGCTCTCCGGGTTCGAACTGGTCAGCCCTCTCGGTGCGGAAGGAACTCCTGTGCCTTCGTCTTGACGCCGGTCTTGATGAACCCCCACGCGTCCTCGTCGCCGGCCAGTACCGCCGCCGTCGCATCCTTGAACTGTTCCCACGTCGCGTGCGGCGGGATCGGCGGCATGTCGGGGTCGGTGTGTACGTCGAGAACGGTGGGGCGGTCGGCGGTCAGTGCCCGGTCCCACGCCCCGGCGATCGTGTCGGGGTTTTCGACGGTGATTCCCTGTAGCCCCAGGCCGGCGGCGAACGCGGCGTAGTCGACGTCGGGCAGGGTCTGCGATTCGGTGAACTTCGGGGCCCCCGACATTGCCCGCATCTCCCACGTCACCTGGTTCAGATCGTTGTTGTGCAGCACCGCGACGACCAGACGGGGGTCGGACCACTCCTTCCAGTACCGCTTGACCGTCACCAGTTCGGCCATCCCGTTCATCTGCATCGCGCCGTCGCCGGCGAACACGATTCCCGGTCGTTCCGGGTGGGCGAACTTCGCGCCGATGCCGTACGGGACGCCGGGGCCCATCGTGGCGAGAGTCCCGGACAACGACCCCCGCATGTGACCGCGGAATCGGAGTTGGCGCGCATACCAATTCGCCGACGAACCCGAGTCGGCGGTGACGATCGCGTTGTCCGGCAGTATCGGCGAGAGTTCGGAGAACAGCCGCAGCGGGTTGATCGGATCGGCCGCGACCTGCGCCTGCATCTCCATCGTCTCCCACCAGCGGGCGACGTCGGATTCGATCTTCTCGCGCCACGAGCGGTCCCGTTTCCGCTCCAGACGGGGGATCAGGGCGCGCAACGCCGCGCGGGCGTCGGCGACGAGGTTGACCTCGTACGGGTACCGCATGCCGACGAACCGTGCGTCGATGTCGATCTGGACCCCGCGGGCCTGGTCGTAGTCGGGCATGAACTGGCTGTACGGAAAGCTCGACCCCACGGTCAGCAGGGTGTCGCACTCGCGCATCATCTCGTAGCTCGGCCGGGTGCCGAGCAGACCGATCGAACCGGTGACCCACGGCAGCTCGTCCGACAGGACGTCCTTGCCCAGCAGCGCTTTCGCCGCGCCCGCCGCGAGCAGATCGGCCACCACGGCCAGTTCGCGATCTGCGCCGCGCGCGCCGGTCCCGACCAGGATGGCGACCTTGGATCCGGCGTTGAGGACATCGGCGGCCCGGCGGACCGCGTCGTCGTCCGGCGATACCTCCGGCAGATCGAACCCGAGGCTGGAAGGGACCATCTTGAAGTCGTGCGTCGGCGGCGAGTACGGCAGTTCCTGCACGTCGGCCGGGATGATCAGCGCTGTCGGCGCACGCTGTGACAACGCTGTGCGGATGGCGCGATCGAGGACGTTGGGCAGCTGCTCGGGCACGTTGACGGTCTGGACGTAGTCGGCCGCGACGTCCTTGAACAGGCTGGCGAGATCCACCTCCTGCTGGTAGGAGCCGCCCATAGCGCTGCGGTTGGTCTGCCCGACGATCGCCACCACCGGCACATGGTCGAGCTTGGCGTCGTACAGGCCGTTGAGGAGGTGGATCGCGCCCGGCCCGGAGGTAGCCATGCACACTCCGACCCGGCCCGAGAACTTCGCATACCCGACCGCCTGGAACGCACACATCTCCTCGTGCCGGGCCTGAACAAATTTGGGGTGGTTGTCGGCTCGTCCCCACGCGGCCAGGATCCCGTTGATGCCGTCGCCCGCGTACGCGAACACATGCTCGACGTCCCATGCCCGTAGGCGCTCGAGGAGATAGTCCGCGACGTTCCGGTCGGCCATCGTGCCCCCTCTGCAGATCGTTTCGATGCGGGATGTACTCGGCTACCCGCGCCCCCGGACAGGCAAACGATGCGCCGGTGCCGTGCGCGGTAGTCCGGGGCTTCGAAGGACACCCTTACCTGACCGCGCGGTGCCGCACGCTTCATACTGGACACTTCCGGATGTTCGTCGGGCGGGAGCCCGGCGGCCGGCTCGCCGAGGCGCCCCGGCGCCCGTGTCAGAAAGGCAGGGAGAGCAGCAGTGACCTACACGATTGCCGAACCGTGCGTCGATGTGATGGACAAGGCCTGTATCGAGGAGTGTCCGGTCGACTGCATCTACGAGGGCGGTCGCATGCTCTACATCCATCCGGACGAGTGCGTGGACTGCGGTGCGTGTGAGCCGGTCTGCCCCGTCGAGGCCATCTTCTACGAGGACGACGTGCCGGACCAGTGGACCGGTTACGTGAGCGCGAACGTCGACTTCTTCGACGATCTCGGTTCGCCGGGCGGTGCCGCGAAGCTCGGCAAGGTCGATCACGACTCGCCGATGATCAAGGCGCTGCCGCCCATGAACGAGGACTAGTCGACGACTCGTCCAGTACCAAGTAGGAACGGTTCGAGGAAGATCAGTTGCCGCGCATCTCTGTAGCCAAGACCCTGCCCGATTTCCCGTGGGATTCCCTCGCGGCCGCGAAGGAGAAGGCGACCGCGCACTCCGACGGGATCGTCAACCTGTCGGTCGGGACACCGGTCGATCCGGTGGCTCCCGTCATCCAGGAGGCGCTGTCGTCGGTCGCGGCGGTGCCCGGCTATCCGACGACGCACGGCACCGACGAGCTGCGTGAGGCGACGGCGGCGTCGCTGGCCCGGCGCTACGGCATGACGGGGATCGATCCCGCGGCGATCCTGCCCGCGATCGGCACCAAGGAGGTCATCGCGTGGCTGCCGAGCCTGCTCGGCTTGGGCGCGGGCGACCTCGTGGTCATTCCGGAGGTGGCGTACCCGACGTACGAGGTGGGCGCGCTGCTCGCCGGTGCCCGGGTGCTGCGCGCCGACGGGACCGCGCAGCTGGGCCCGGAGAAGCCGGCACTGATCTTCGTCAACTCGCCGTCCAACCCCACCGGCAAGGTGCTCGGGGTCGAGCACCTGCGCAAGGTGGTCGAGTTCGCGCGTGAGCGCGGCGCGATCGTCGCGTCCGACGAGTGCTACCTGGGGCTGACCTGGGAGGCCGAGGCGGTCTCGATCCTGGACCCGCGCGTGTGCGGCGGCGACCACACCGGTCTGCTGGCCATCCACTCGCTGTCGAAGACGTCGAATCTGGCGAGCTACCGGGCCGGGTTCCTCGCCGGTGACCCCGCCCTGATCGCCGAGCTGCTCGAGGTCCGCAAGCACGCGGGCATGATGATGCCGACGCCGATCCAGGCCGCGATGGCGGCCGCACTCACCGACGACGATCAGGAGAAGGAGCAGCGCGAGCGGTACCGCGAGCGCCGCGAGATCCTGTTGGCGGCGGTCCGCGCGGCGGGCTTCACGGTCGACGACTCGGAGGCCGGCCTGTACCTGTGGGCCACCCGCGGCGAGGACTGCCGGGACACGGTCGACTGGTTCGCCGAGCGCGGCATCCTGGTCGCGCCGGGCGACTTCTACGGCCCCCGCGGACAGAAGCATGTCCGGATCGCGCTCACGGCGTCGGACGAGCGCATCGCCGCGGCGGCGAGCCGCCTGTCCTGACTGCGGCGAGCCGCCTGTCCTGACTGCGGCGAGCCGCCTGTCTTGACCACACCGGGTACCCGGGTTCCCGCGTTTTGCGCACTTATCGCGTGAATGGGGCCCGGGCTCCGACGCTTCGCGCACTTGTTGCGGGGCGCGGGAGGCGGTGTCGGGCGTAGCCTGAGCTTGGTCGCAGTCTCTCGGGCTCAGGCTGAGGAGGGCAGCATGGATGCCGTCACACAGGTGCCAGCGCCGCGCAACGAGCCGGTCCACTCCTACGCGCCGGGCAGTCCGGAGCGCGAGCGTCTGCGGGACGCTCTCGCGGACCACACCGCCGGGGCGATCGAGATCCCGCACGTGATCGGTGGCCATCACCGTTTCGGCGGCGGTGAGACGCTGGAAGTAGTTCAACCCCATCGCCATTCGTCCATACTCGGCACGTTCACCAACGCGACGTACGACGACGCGAGCGCCGCGATCGACGCCGCGACCGCGGCGGCTCCGGGGTGGCGCGAGTTGCCGTTCGACGAGCGGGCGGCGGTGTTGCTGCGCGCGGCAGATCTGCTGTCGGGTCCGTGGCGGGAGAAGCTGGCCGCCGCGACGATGCTGGGGCAGTCCAAGTCGGTGCAGCAGGCCGAGATCGACGCCCCGTGCGAGCTGGTGGACTTCTGGCGGTTCAACGTGCACTTCGCCCGGCAGATCCTGGCGGAGCAGCCGATCTCGTCGCCGGGGGTGTGGAACCGGCTCGAGTACCGGCCGCTCGAGGGGTTCGTGTACGCGATCACGCCGTTCAACTTCAGTGCGATCGCCGGGAACCTGCCGACCGCCCCGGCGCTGATGGGGAACACGGTGATCTGGAAGCCGTCGCCGACCCAGACGCTCGCCGCCTACTGGACGCTGCGCCTGCTCGAGGCGGCGGGCCTGCCACCGGGGGTGATCAACCTGCTCACGGGCGACGGTCTCGCGGTTTCCGATGTGGTGCTGCGTGATCCGAGGTTGGCCGGGATCCACTTCACCGGGTCGACGGCGACGTTCCAGCACCTGTGGCGTGAGGTGGGGGCGAATATCGGGAACTACGACGGCTACCCGCGACTGGTGGGGGAGACCGGCGGCAAGGACTTCGTGGTCGCGCACGCCTCGGCCGATCCGGCGGTGCTGGCGACGGCCCTGATCCGCGGCGCCTTCGAATACCAGGGGCAGAAGTGTTCGGCGGCCTCGCGTGCGTACGTGCCGCGGTCGGTGTGGGCCGGGATGAAGGAGCAGTTCCTCGCCGAGGTCGACGCCCTCACGTACGGCGACATCAACGATCTCGCGAACTTCGGCGGTGCGCTGATCGACCGCCGCGCCTACGACAAGAGCGTCGCGGCAATCGAGCGCGCCCGGGGCGCCGCCGGCGTGCAGATCGCGGTGGGCGGCAAGTACGACGACAGCGTCGGGTACTTCGTCCGGCCCACCGTGCTGCTCGTGGACGACCCCCGGGACGAGGCGCTCACCAAGGAGTACTTCGGCCCGATCCTGTCGGTGCACCTGTACGACGACTCGGTCCCGGACGCGTTCGCCGACGTTCTGGCGGCCGTGGACACCGCCTCGCCGTACGCGCTGACCGGCGCGGTCGTCGCGGACGATCGGGAGGCCGTCGAACAGGCCTCGGCCGCGCTGCGTTTCACCGCGGGCAACTTCTACGTCAACGACAAGCCGACCGGTGCGGTGGTGGGGCAGCAGCCGTTCGGGGGTGGGCGGGCGTCGGGCACCAACGACAAGGCCGGCTCGCCGCTGAACCTGCTGCGGTGGGTGTCGGCGCGCACGATCAAGGAAACGTTCGTCCCGCCGACCGATCACCGCTATCCGCACATGGCGCCGGAGCGGGGTCGATGACGCCGGGCGTCCTGTCGAATCCGTTGCGGCCGGCGATCCTCGCGGCCGCGCGGTCGGACCGGGTCAAGCACGCGGTGACCCGGGCGCCGGTGACCAAGTCGATCGTGCAGCGCTTCGTCGCGGGGGAGACGTTCGCCGATGCGGTGGCCGCGGCGTCGACCCTGCTGGCGGCGGGGCGGTCCGTGAGCCTCGACTACCTCGGCGAGGACACGCTCGACGCCGGGCAGGCCCGGGACACCGTCGTCGCGTACCTCGAGTTGCTCGGCGAGCTGGGACGGTTGCCGCAGGCGGGTGCCGACGGGGTGCGCCCGCTCGAGGTGTCGGTGAAACTGTCGGCGCTGGGGCAGGGGCTGCCGGTGGACGGCGACAAGATCGCTCTCGACCACGCCCGCACCATCTGTGCGGCCGCGCACGAGCACGGGGTGTGGGTGACCGTGGACGCCGAGGACCACACCCGGACCGATTCGACGCTGTCGATCGTGCGGGAGCTGCGCGCGGACTTCCCGTGGCTCGGCACGGTGCTGCAGGCGTACCTGCGGCGCACCGAGGCCGACTGTCTGGACCTGGCGGGTACGGGCTCGCGGATCCGCCTGTGCAAGGGCGCGTACCGCGAGCCCGAGTCGGTGGCGTTCCGGTCGCGCGCCGACGTGGACGCGTCGTACGCGCGGTGCCTGACGATCCTGATGCATGGCGACGGCTACCCGATGGTCGCGACCCACGACCCGGCCATCATCGCGTCGGTGGACGCACTGGTCTCGGAAACCGGCAGGGGAGCAGCCGATTTCGAGCACCAGATGCTGTTCGGTATCCGGGACCTGGAACAGCGGCGACTGGTCGACGCCGGTCGCCGGGTGCGGGTCTACGTGCCGTACGGCGTGCAGTGGTACGGGTACTTCATGCGCCGCCTCGCCGAGCGGCCGTCGAACCTGAAGTTCTTCCTGCGCTCCACGCTCACGCGAGGCTGACCGGGCGCTTGTGAGACAGTGGGCGTCGTGCTGCTCAGTTCGCTCAATCCTCTCGCCGTCGCGCGCGGCGACGACATGCCCGACGCCGTCCGGATCGGCGACACCACGCTCTCGCGCACCGACATCCTCGGTGCCGCCGGCGCCCTGGCCAAGCGGATCGCCGGCGCCCGCGTGGTCGCGGTGCTGGCCGAGCCGACCCCGGCGACCGTGATCGCCGTCGTCGGTTGCCTGCTCGCCGGGGTCACCGTCGTTCCGGTCCCGCCGGATTCGGGTCCGGCCGAACTCGACCACATCCTGTCCGATTCCGGTGCGCAGGCGTGGCTCGGACGGGCACCGGAGGGCTCCGCGCTGCCGGTGGTCCCGGTGCGTGTGCACGCCCGGGACTGGCACTCGCATCCCGAACCGCACCCGGCGTCGACCGCGTTCGTGCTCTACACGTCGGGGACGACGGGTCCGCCGAAGGGTGTGCTGCTGAGCCGGCGCGCGATCGCTGCGGGCATCGACGCGCTCGCGGAGGCGTGGCAGTGGACGTCCAAGGACGTTCTGGTGCACGGTCTTCCGCTGTTCCACGTGCACGGCCTGATCCTCGGTGTGCTGGGCCCGCTGCGAGTGGGCAGCCGGCTGGTTCACACCGTCAAGCCGACGCCGCAGGCGTACGCGGAGGCCGCAGGGGCGGGCGGTTCATTGTTCTTCGGCGTGCCCACCGTGTGGTCGCGGATCGTCGATGACGAGGCGTCGGCGCGTGCGCTCCGCGGCGCCCGACTGCTCGTGTCGGGCAGCGCGCCGCTGCCCGTGCCGGTGTTCGAGCGGCTGCGCGAGCTCACCGGGCTCACTCCGATCGAGCGCTACGGCATGAGCGAGACGATGCTGACGGTCAGCACCCGCGTCGACGGCGAGCGCCGCCCCGGCTGGGTGGGCCTCCCCGTTCGCGGCGTCGAGACGCGACTGCGCGACGAGCACGGGGACCCGGTGCCCCACGACGGCGAGAGCATCGGCGGCCTCCAGGTCCGTGGGGCGACACTGTTCGACGGCTACCTGAACCGGCCGGAGGCCACCGCCGAATCGTGGACCGAGGACGGTTGGTTCAAGACAGGCGACGTCGCGGTCATCGACGCGGGCGGCTTCCACCGCATCGTCGGACGCGAGTCCACCGACCTCATCAAGTCCGGCGGCTACCGCATCGGAGCCGGCGAGGTGGAGACCGCGCTGCTCGGCTACCCGGGCGTGAAGGAGGCCGCGGTCGTCGGCCTGCCGGACGCCGACCTCGGCCAGCGCATCGTGGCGTTCGTCGTCGGTGACGGTCTCGGCGAGCAGGCGCTCATCGACCACGTCGCGTCGCAGCTGTCGGTGCACAAGCGGCCGCGCGAGGTGCGGATCGTCGAGTCGCTCCCGCGCAACGCGATGGGCAAGGTGCAGAAGAAGCTGCTGTAGGCGGCTGCGCCGCCCGTGCGCACTTTCGGTGGGGCGGATTCATGCGGTCGTTGCAACGAGGGCCTCGTCGAGACGCTCGGCTGGAGTATGCCAGTCGAGCGTCTTGCGGGGCCGTTCGTTGAGTTCGTCGGCGACGAACTGCAGGCGCTCGGCGGTGTGAACGGCCAGGTCGGTGCCCTTGGGGAAGTACTGGCGCAGCAGTCCGTTGGTGTTCTCGTTCGAGCCGCGCTGCCAGGGTGAGCGGGGGTCGCAGAAGTAGACCTGGACGCCGGTGTCGACGGTGAACTGGGCGTGCCGGGTCATCTCGGTGCCCTGGTCCCAGGTGATCGAGCGGGCCAGTGCAGCGGGCAGTTCCCGGATCTTGGCGGCCATCGCGACGTTGACGTGTTCGGCGGAGTGACCGTCGGGCAGGTGCAGCAGCATCACGAACCGGGTGGAACGTTCGACCAGGGTGCCGATCGCGGACCGGTTGCCGGCACCCATGATCAGATCGCCCTCCCAGTGGCCGGGCACGGCCCGGTCCCCGGCCTCGGCGGGACGCTCGGAAATGTTGATCATGTCGGGGATCCGGCCCCGCCGCTCGTCGGGCTTGCGGCTACCCTGACGCAACACCCTTCCGGTCCGAAGATGCTGTGTCAGTTCCCGTTTGAGTCCTCCGCGGGCCTGGACATAGAGCGAGAGGTAGATCGTTTCGTGGGACACACGCATCTCCGGATCGTCGGGGAACTCACGCACCAAGGCGCGTGAGATCTGCTCCGGAGAATGATTCTTCCCGAGCCGGGACTGCACGAACGTCCGCAGCCGCTCGCACGAGTTCAGCTTCGCTGGTTTCGGTCGTTTCGCCCGCGCTTGGGCGGCCCGGTGCGCTGTGGAGGCGATGTAGTAGCCACGCTTGTTCGTGCCCCGGGCGATCTCTCGGCTGATCGTCGACGGGGACCGCCCCAACGCCGCGGCGATCTCGTGTTGCTTCTTTCCGGCCTGCAGCAGTTCGGAGAGCGTCTCACGATCCTCGAGGGACAGGTACCGGCCCGACGGTGGTGGCGTCCGGCGGGGACGAACCCCACCGGACGCCACCAGCCACCGCTGCGCCGTCGAATACGCCACCGATGCCGCACCCGCGGCCGCTGCCGTCGACGCGCCCTCGCTACGGCACTGCCAGAACTTCAGCCGAGCATGCGCCGGCGCCGGCGGCCGACCGATCCACACCATCTGCAACACCCTCCAGGATCAGGGATGTTGCAACGACCGATTGAACTCGCCTGGTCCCAGCTACCGAAAAGGCGCACGGGCGCGGAGCGCCTAGTAGCGGTAGAAACCCTCGCCCGACGCGATGCCGAGCTTGCCCTTGTCGATGTAGTTCTCCTTGAGCCACACCGCGAGTTTCTGTGCGTCCTCGTTGCCGTGCGCCATGATGTTGTACGGCGTGTTGAGGCCGATGATGTCGAAGATCTGGAACGGCCCCAGGGGCGCGCCGGTGGCGATCTTCCAGGTCTTGTCGACGTCCTCCGGTTCGGCGTAGCCACCGGCGGCGAGAGCCGCGGCGGAGTTGAGGAACGGCACGAGCAGCGAGTTCAGCACGTAACCGGCCTTCTCCTTGTGCAGTTCGATCGGGACCATGCCGATTGCGGTCGCGAAGTCGACCACCTTCCGGTACACCGCGGGATCGGTGCGCTCGGTGCCCATGACCTCGGCGGTGTTGGAACTCCACACCCGATTCGCGAAGTGCAACGCCAGGAAACGGTCGGGACGCCCGGTGGCGTCGGCGAGGTCGCTCGGCAGCAGCGTCGACGAGTTCGTCGCGAAGATCGTCCGTTCGGGCGCGGCGGCGCCGATCCGGCGGTAGGTGTCCTGCTTGAGCGAGAGGATCTCGGGAATCGCCTCGATGACGAGATCCGCGTCGGCGACCGCCGCATCGAGATCGGACGTCAGGGCCAGGCGGTCCAGCGTGGCGGCCGCGCTGCCGTCGTCCGCGCCGGGAACCTCCCGTCGATACGTGTCGACCAGACCGGCGAAGCGACCGCGCGCAGCCTCGAGTGCCTTGTCGTCGATGTCGTACGACGTCACGTCGAGGCCCTTGAAGGCCGTCTGGAATGCGATCTGGGAACCCAGAACTCCCGCGCCCAGTACGGTGACCTTCCGAATGTCCGTCATGAAACCTCCCGGTTGCGTTCGGCCGAATCGGACGCCGGCCGGTTCTCTTCGACCATATCCCCGCCGGGTGGGAGCGGGCGTACCGTCGGGGTATGAGCGCTGTCACGAGCACCCGCATCGTCCTCGCGTCACGACCGCACGGTGAGCCCACTGCGGACAACTTCCGCACGGAGACAGTCGAATTGCCGGACCTGTCCGAAGGCGAGGTGCTGCTGCGGACGGTCTACCTGTCACTGGACCCGTACATGCGCGGTCGGATGAGCGCCGCCGAGTCCTATGCCGAACCGGTCGAGGTGGGCGACGTCATGGTCGGCGCGACGGTCGCGCAGGTGATGCAGTCGCGGAGCCCGCGGGTCGCCGCGGGCTCCCACGTCCTCGCGTACTCCGGGTGGCAGACGCACGCCGTGGTCGACGGCAACGCGGTGCGGGTCCTCGATCCGTCCGCGGCGCCGCTGTCCACGGCGCTCGGCGTGCTCGGCATGCCGGGATTCACCGCGTACTCGGGTCTGCTGAGGATCGGTCAGCCGAAGGAGGGCGAGACCGTCGTCGTGGCCGCGGCTGCCGGTCCCGTGGGTTCCGCCGTCGGTCAGATCGCGATGATCCACGGGGCCCGTGCAGTCGGCATCGCCGGCGGGCCCGACAAGTGCGCGTACGTGCGCGACAAACTCGGGTTCGACGCCGCGATCGACCACCGGTCCCCGGACTTCGCCGATCGGCTGAAGGCGGCGGTGCCGGACGGCATCGACGTCTACTTCGAGAACGTCGGTGGCCCGGTCGCCGCCGCGGTGCTGCCGCTCCTCAACACGTACGCGCGGATACCGGTGTGCGGGTTGGTGTCCCAGTACAACGTGACGTTGGCGCCGGAGGGACCGGACCGGCTGCCGGCGTTCATGGGACTGGTGCTCACCAAGAGCCTGACCGTGCGCGGCTTCATCCAGTCCGAGTTCGTGCGGGAGATGTCCGCGGACTTCGAACGCGACGCCTCCCGGTGGGTCGCCGACGGTCGGTTGAAGTACCGGGAGGACGTCGTGCACGGGTTGGCGAATGCTCCCGCGGCATTCCTGGGGATGTTGCACGGCAAGAACTTCGGGAAGCTGGTGGTCCGGGTCGGCCCCGACGAGTGAGCGTCAGGTCGGGCGCCGAGGGGCTCGTCGCCCACGGTTTGCGTGACGGCGGGGAAGGCGGGTCGGGCGGGAAGCCCAATTGGTGTACGCGACTGGATGTTTCGGCGCGCAGGTGTCGCTGGAGCGTGTCGGCTGTCAGGGCGACCGAATGTCTCGGCGGCCGTGCGGGACTCGACCACCGCCTCGATGAGCCCTTCACGCGAACCGAAGTGGTACTTGGCCGCCGACTTGTTGGACTGGTCGGCCGCGACCTGGACGTCATCGAGTGTCACTGGCGCGTTGTGCGCACTCATCGCGAGAATCGGGCACCCCATCCCGCGGGTTGCGCACTTATCGCGGGATGGGGTGGGACGGATCGACTAGCGGGCGTCGCGGAACACGGGATCCCGCTTCTCGCGCCGCGCCAGGGTGGCCTCCTCGAAGTTGTCGGTCATCAGTCGAATCATCAACTGGCCGAGCCCTTCCTGATTCATGTGCTGCGCCATCGACGACGCGTCGAGGCTCGACCACAGCGTCCGCTTGGTCAGTTCGACGCCCGGTCGCGAGAACATCGCGATCCGCTGCGCCATGTCGAACGCCTCCTCGAGCAGGTCGTCACCGGCGACGATCCGGGACACGAGCCCGATCCGGGCGGCCTCGTCGGCGTCGACGTCGCGGCCGGTGAGCATGATCTCGAACGCCCGCGACGATCCGATCGCCCGCGGCAGCAGATAACTCAGGCCGAGTTCGCTGGCCGTCAGGCCGTTGTTGATGCCGGCCGCGCGGAAGTACGCCTCGGGCGCGGCGAGGCGGATGTCCGCGGCCAGCGACAGGCACAATCCACCGCCGATCGCGGCTCCGTTGACCGCCGCGATCACCGGCTGGTGCATGCGGCGCAGCGTCAGGATGACGTCGTCGAGCAGTTCCATCGAGCGCAGCGCGATCGACGGGCGGGTCAGTCCCTCGATGTGCGGGATCGGGCCCGCCGATTGCTGGTCTGCGCCCGAGCAGAAGCCCCGGCCGGCGCCGGTGATCACGACGGCCCGCATCGAGGTGTCGTTGCTGATGGCCTCGAGCGCTTCCCGGAACGGGATCATGACGTCGAACGCCATCGCGTTCATGCGTTCCGGGCGATTGAGGGTCACCAGCGCCACGTTCTCGCGCGGCCGTTCGACGACGATGAAGCTCAACGAATCTCCTACGTGCGACGGGTCGATGTGCGCCGACCCTACGCCGGGGAGGCGTCCGATGTGCCCGTTATTCGGCTCATCGCTGGTCGCCGCCTCCCCGACGCGGGCTCACGACCCCGCGCTGCCGGAGGACCCGACGATGTCCGACGAGTAGAGACTGCCGCCTCCGCCACTGCCGGCGGGCGGCGCGGTCCAGCCGATCGGCACGTGGCCGAGGCGCACCCGCTGCGGGTGGTCGCCCACCGAAACCGTCGCGACCCGCTGTCCGGTGGCGAAGTCGATCGCCGCCACGGTGTCGTTCGCGCTCTCGGAGATCACGCACTGCGTCCCGTCGCCGTTGACGGTGGCCCAGTACGGCTTGCCGGCCGGGACCGGCGTGGTCGCCTCCAACGTCGTGGTGTCGACGGTCGTCACGTAGTCGTCCATCGTCCCGGCGATGCACAGCCGGCTGCCGTCGGGGTTGATCGACATGCCGTGGTGGCGTGAGTCGTTGACCCAGGTGGTGCGGTCCGGGTTGGTGGCCGGGTTCTTCGGAAGTTCCTTGATCCGGGTGATCTTGTCCGTGGCGACGTCGTACTCGACGAAACCGTTGAAGAACGACACCTGGAAGTACAGCTTGTCCTCGTTCGGGCTGAACGCCACCGGGCGCACCGCGTCGGAGAGGTCCGAGCGGCCGAACGCATCGAGCCGGTCACGCATGTCGATCACCTCGACGACCTGGAAGGTGTTCGCGTCCACGACCGTGATCCGGCGGTCGCCCTTGGTGGAGTCCTGCTCCGGCGCGTCGGTGTTCGAGGTCACCTCGCCGATCGACATGTTCCAGAGGTAGCGGCCGCCGTCGGTGAAGACGTTCTCGTGCGGCTTGTCGCCGGTCCGGAACGATCCGACCTGCCGACCGGTGGCGATGTCCAGGACGTGCACGGTGTTGCTGGTCGAGGCGGACACCGCGATCCGGGTGCCGTCCGGTGAGACGGCCATGTGGTCGGCCCGGAAACCGGACACCGGGAAGCGCCAGTTGACCTTCCCGGTGGTCAGGTCGATCGAGACGACGTCGGCGAAGCTGGGCCGTGAGGCGACCACCGCGGACCCGTCGGGCGTCGTGTACATGTCGTCGACGAACTGGTCGTGGCCCTCGCCCGCGGTGGCTCGGATGCCGAGGAAGTAGGCGAGCTTGATCGGGTTGAGGTTGATGTCGCGCAGTCGCTCGTTCTTGTCGGGGATCATGTCGATCCGGCCGAGCTTGTCGTAGCTGCCGGTCGAGTCGATGACATCGGCGGTGCCGTCCCAGTTGTTGCCGACGAACAGCACTTCGTCGAGCCCCGCGGGGTCCGCGGCGGCGGTCGGTGCGCCGACCGCCAGCGTCGAGAACACCGCGGCGGCCGCCACGGCGACGGCGCACCCCCGTCCCGGAACGGTCCTGCGTGACGTCATCCGTGCCCCCTCGTCGACTCGATTGTCGGCGGCAGGTTAGCAAGCGAATCCACGGCGCATACGGGAAAACGCGAACACCGCCCGCCGCGCCGGGATCCGCCGGCGCGGGGGGCGGTCGTCGGGTCAGTTCGCAGGTTCCGCCGCGGCCTTGCGCGCTCGGCGGCGCGAAGTGATCAGCCCGAGAGCGAGGATCACGAGGAACAGCACGGCGGTGGAGATCAGCTGCTCGCGCGCGTCCTCGTCGAACGCCATCAGCACCACGAAGCCGCCGAGCAGTGCCAGGGTGAGGTAGCTCAGGTACGGGAACAGCCACATCCGCACCGACAGTTTGCCCTCGCGCTCGAGGTGTGGCCGCAGGCGTAGGTGAGCGATGACGATGAACACCCAGATCACCAGCAGCGCCGCACCGACGGCGTTGAGCAGGATGCCGAGCAGGTCGTCGGGAAGCAGCCAGTTCAGCAGGACGCTGACGAAACCGAAGAAGACCGACAGCAGCACCGCGTTGGTGGGCACGCCGGACTTCGACAGCTTCGCGAGCGCTGCGGGGCCGTCGTTGCGCCGCGCCAGCGAGAACGCCATGCGGGAGGTGCCGTACACGTTCGCGTTGAACGCGGACAGCAGCGCCACCACCACGACCAGTTCCATGAGGCCGGAGACGTACGGGATGTTCGCCTTCTCGAGGACCGCGACGAAGGGGCCGTCTTGCAGTTCCGGATCGTTCCACGGCAGGACGAAGACCATGATCGCGATCGCGCCGATGTAGAAGACGCTGATCCGCCACATGACGGTGCGGACGGCGGTGGCGATCGACTGTTCGGGGTGCTCGGACTCGGCCGCGGCGATCGTGACGATCTCGATGCCGCCGAACGCGAACGCCACGACCAGCAGGCCGGCGGCGATGCCGGCGAAGCCGTTGGGCATGAACCCGCCGTCGCCGAGGAAATGGGTGAAGCCGACCGGGTCGGTGCCGGGGAGCAGACCGAAGACGAGCAGCACACCGACCACGAGGAAGCCGATGATGGCGGCGACCTTGAGTGCCGCGAACCAGAACTCGAACTCGCCGAAGTTGCTGACCTTCGCGAGATTGACGACCGCGAAGAACGTCACGAAGACGAGGGCGATCACCCACTGCGGAACGCCGGGCAACCAGTCGTTCACGATCGCCGAGGCACCCGTGATCTCGGCGCCGAGCACCATGATGAGCATGAACCAGTACAGCCAGCCCATCACGAAGCCGGCCCACTCGCCGATGCCGATCCGCGCGTAATGCGAGAAGGATCCGCTCGCAGGCAGAGCGGCGCCCATCTCGCCGAGCATGCGCATCACGCACACCACGACGAAACCGGCGAGCAGGTAGGAGACGAGGACCGCGGGGCCTGCCTTCGCGATCCCGACGCCGGTCCCCAGGAAGAGACCGGCGCCGATGGCCGACCCCAGGCCCATCATCGTGAGATGACGGACCTTGAGGCCGTGCCCTAGTCGAACGGGGGTTTCGGTGGAGCTCACAAGCCGAGAATCAGTCGTTGGCGTGCAGTGCCGCGTTCAGTTCCACGCCCGTGCCCTTCCACGGCACCACCTCGACCGCGCCGGAGACGGAGTTGCGGCGGAACAGGATGTTCGACTGGCCGCTCAGGTCGGCGGCCTTGACGACGGTGCCGTCGGGACCGGTGACCTTGGTGCCGGCGGTGATGTAGAGGCCGGCCTCGACCACGCAGTCGTTGCCGAGCGAGATGCCCAGGCCGGCGTTGGCGCCGAGGAGGCAGCGCTCGCCGACCGAGATGACCTGCTTGCCGCCGCCCGACAGGGTGCCCATGATGGAGGCGCCGCCACCGACGTCGGAGCCGTCACCGACGACGACGCCCGCGGAGATACGGCCCTCGACCATCGAGCTGCCGAGCGTGCCGGCGTTGAAGTTCACGAAGCCCTCGTGCATGACGGTGGTGCCGCTCGCCAGGTGGGCGCCCAGGCGGACCCGGTCGGCGTCGGCGATGCGGACGCCCGACGGGACGACGTAGTCGACCATGCGCGGGAACTTGTCCACGCCGAACACCGTCACCGGCCCACGGATCCGCAGGCGCGAGCGGACCAGTTCGAAGCCGTCGACGGCGCACGGTCCGTAGCTGGTCCACACGACGTTGGCCAGCAGGCCGAAGATGCCGTCGAGGTTGATCGAGTGGGGGGCGACCAGGCGGTGCGACAGCAGGTGCAGCCGCAGGTACGCGTCGTGCGCGTCCACCGGCGCCGCGGACAGATCGGCGATGGTCGTGCGTACCACGACCTGCTTGACCTCGCGGGCCTCGTCGTGGCCGGCGAGCAGCGCGAGGTCCGACGGGATGTCGGTTCCCTCGAGCGCGACGGTTCCGTTCTCCTGGTACTCGCCCAGTTCGGGGGCCGGGTACCAGGTGTCGAGAATCGTGCCGGACTCGGTCACGTTGGCGACGCCTACTGCAGATGCTCCCTGTGCACTCACGGATGCACAGGTTACGCGAACGCGCGGACACGCTCCGGACGCGGTGAGCCCATCGCGATCCCGGGTCCGCGTTCCGACCGGTCGGGTAGCGCGGCTCGGGTGCCCCTAGTCTGGAACGGTGAGCCTTCTCGATCTGCACGCCGACCCCATCGATCTCACCGCCGCCCTCGTGGACATTCCGAGTGTGTCGCAGGACGAGGGCGTCATCGCCGACGTCGTCGAGGCCGCGCTGCGGGAACAGACCTCGGGGTTCGAGGTGATCCGCAGCGGCAATGCGGTACTCGCCCGCACCGACCGCGGCCTGCCCAGTCGCGTCATGCTCGCCGGTCACCTCGACACCGTGCCGATCGCCGACAACGTGCCGAGCCGTCGCACGTCCGACGAGCGCGGCGACCTGCTGCACGGCTGCGGCACCGTCGACATGAAGTCCGGCGACGCGGTGTTCATGCACCTCGCGGCGACCGTCTCCGACCTCGCCCACGACCTGACGCTGGTGTTTTACGACTGCGAGGAGATCGCCGCGCAGTACAACGGACTCGGCCGGATCGAACGCGAGCTGCCGGAATGGCTGCGTGCCGACGTCGCGATCCTCGGCGAACCGACGGGCGGCTTCATCGAGGCCGGCTGCCAAGGCACGCTGCGGGTGCGCCTGACGGCGTCGGGCACCCGCGCGCACTCGGCGCGATCGTGGCTGGGTGACAACGCGATCCACAAGTTCGCGCCGGCACTCGCGCGGCTGTCGGCGTACGAGGCCAGGTCGGTGGACATCGACGGCTGCGTGTACCGCGAGGGCCTGTCCGCGGTACGGATCTCCGGTGGGGTGGCCGGCAACGTGGTGCCCGACGCCGCCGAGATGGACGTCAACTTCCGATTCGCGCCCGACCGCAGCGTCGAGCAGGCGATCGACCACGTCCGTGAGATCTTCGACCCGTCGGCCCTGGGCGGCCTCGAGCTGCGATTCGAGGTGACCGACAGCTCGGCGGGCGCGCTGCCGGGCCTGTCGCATCCCGCGGCCGCGGCACTGATCGAGGCGGCCGGTGGGCAGTACCGCGCGAAGTACGGCTGGACGGACGTCTCGCGTTTCTCGGCACTCGGGATTCCCGCGGTCAACTACGGCCCGGGCGACCCGAATCTGGCGCACAAGCGGGACGAGCACGTCCCGGTCCACCAGATCACCGACGTGACGCGCGTGCTGCGTGGGTACCTGAGCGTGTGAACGCCTAGCCTTGGCCGCATGGCACCTGAGAGGAAGACCGGAGCGGCCCGGCAGGGAAACGCATCGGTGAAACATCGCGGCCCGGTCATGCTGCGGCGCGACCGCAAGGCCGAGGTCACGACCGCCGACCGGAGGCTGCTGGACCAGCGTGGGCCCACCGACTGGGTACACACCGACCCGTGGCGGGTGCTGCGCATCCAGAGCGAGTTCGTCGAGGGGTTCGGTGCCCTCGCCGAGGTGCCGCGTGCGGTCACGGTGTTCGGCTCCGCCCGTACGTCGGAGGAGTCGGCCGAGTACGGACTGGCCCACGACCTCGGCGCCGCACTGGTGCAGGCCGGGTTCGCGGTCATCACCGGTGGCGGCCCCGGCGTCATGGAGGCCGCGAACCGCGGTGCCAGCGAGGGCGGGGGCTACTCGATCGGGCTCGGCATCGAGTTGCCGTTCGAGCAGCGTCTCAACGACTGGGTCGATCTCGGGATCAACTTCCGCTACTTCTTCGCGCGCAAGACGATGTTCGTGAAGTACTCGCAGGCGTTCATCTGCCTGCCGGGTGGGTTCGGCACGCTCGACGAACTGTTCGAGGCGCTCACTCTGGTCCAGACGCGCAAGATCACCCGCTTCCCGATCGTCCTGGTCGGCACGGAGTTCTGGTCCGGTCTGGTGGACTGGCTGCACAGCGTCCTCGAGAGCACGGGGAAGATCTCGCCCGGTGACATCGATCTGATCCACGTCACCGACAGCATCGACGAGGCGGTGCGCATCGTCGTCGAGTCGCAGCAGGGCGTGGACGAGGCGGCGCTCCTCGGGGACGAGGACGAGTGGTGAGCGGCGACAAGTTCGCCGTCTGCGTGTACTGCGCGTCGGGTCCGGTGGATGCACAGTTCCTGCAGCTGGCCTCCGAGGTGGGCGCCGCGATCGGTCGTCGCGGATGGCAACTGGTCTCCGGCGGCGGCAACGTCTCGATGATGGGCGCCGTCGCGGAGGCGGCCCGCGCGTCCGGTGCGTGGACGATCGGTGTCATTCCGAAAGCGCTGGTGCACAAGGAAGTTGCCGACGTCGACGCGGACGAGCTGATCGTCACCGACACGATGCGCGAACGCAAGCAGATCATGGAGGACCGCGCCGACGCCTTCATCACCCTCCCGGGCGGTATCGGCACGCTCGAGGAGTTGTTCGAAACGTGGACGGCGGGATACCTGGGGATGCACGCGAAGCCGGTGGTGATGCTCGATCCCGTGGACCACTTCCGGCCGCTGCTGGACTGGCTCGACGGCCTGGAGACGCAGGGCTTCGTCGCCCGGCGGGCGCTCGACGGTCTGATCGTCACACGCGATGTCGAGGAAGCGCTGGACGCCTGCACGAGGTGAAAGTGGTTCCCGTCGAGGGGTTCCGGGGACGGGGCGCAAAGGTTACTGTGAAGTAAGAACCGCCCCGTCCCCTCCCGACAAGGATGCCGATGAGTTCCGACGCCACTGCCCCGACGATCGGTCTCGTGCAGCTGGCGCTGCAACTCCCGCGGATGGCGACCGAACTCCCGAGCCTGGCGCGTGGGGCACTGGGCTTGACCCGCAAACCCGACGCGCGCGTGTCCATCGGACGGGTCTTCCAGGAGCAGGCGCAGCGCCAACCGCACCATCCGTTCATCCGCTTCGAGGGCGAATCCGTCACCTACGGCGAGGCGAACGCCCGGGTGAACCGGTACGCCGCCGTCCTCGCGCAGCACGGCGTCCGGCACGGCGACGTCGTCGGCATCCTCATGAAGAACCGGCCCGAGACGCTGCTGCTGACACTGGCGGCGGTCAAACTCGGGGCCGTCGCGGGGATGCTCAACCACAATCAGCGGGGCGACGTCCTGGCGCACAGTCTCTCGCTGCTGGACAGCCGGCTCCTGGTCGTGGGGGAGGAGTGCGGCGAGGCGGTCGCATCCTTGGAGGGTGCTCCGCAGGCTCGGACGGTGCTCTCGGGCGCCGACCTCGACGCCGCCGCCGAGGGTGCGGATGCGTCGAATCCTGCTGTGTGCGAGCGCATCCAGGGCAAGGATCGGGCGTTCTACATCTTCACCTCGGGTACGACCGGACTGCCCAAGGCGAGCCTGATGAGCCACTTTCGCTGGCTCAAGAGCATGTCCGGCCTCGGCGCGATGGGAGTTCGTCTGCGCCGCAGCGACACCCTCTATTGCGCGCTGCCGCTCTACCACAACAACGCCCTCACGGTGTCGCTGTCGTCGGTGCTGTCGTCGGGCGCCACCTTCGCCATCGGGCGCACCTTCTCCGCGTCCAGGTTTTGGGAGGACGCGAAGGTCAACGGGGCCACCGCCTTCGTCTACATCGGCGAGGTGTGCCGGTACCTGCTCAACCAGCCGCCCAGGCCGACCGACCGGGACAACGACATCCGCCTCGTCGTCGGAAACGGGTTGCGCCCGGAGATCTGGACCGAGTTCACCGAGCGATTCGGGATCGACCGGGTGGCCGAGTTCTACGGCGCGAGCGAATGCAACATCGCGTTCGTCAATGCGCTCGGGGTCGACCGCACGGCCGGACTCTGCCCGCTGCCCTACGCCGTCGTCGAGTTCGATCCCGACACCGGCCGGGCCCGAAGGGATTCGGCCGGCCGCCTGCGCCGGGTCGGCACCGGAGAGGTGGGACTGCTGCTGTCGAAGGTGACCGACCGGGCACCGTTCGACGGGTACACCGATCCCGACGCCAGCGAGAAGAAGCTCGTCCGAGACGGATTCAAGGACGGCGACTGTTGGTTCGACACCGGCGACCTCGTGCGCACCCAGGGGTTCATGCACGTCGCGTTCGTCGATCGGCTGGGTGACACGTTCCGGTGGAAGGGCGAGAACGTCGCCACGACAGAGGTCGAAGGCGCGCTGTCGGCGTGTCCCGCGATCGACGAGTCCGTCGTGTACGGCGTCGCGGTGCCGGGGACCGACGGCAAGGCGGGCATGGCGGCGGTGACGATGCACCCGGGGTACGAGTTCGACGGGGAGCTGCTCGCGAAGGAGCTGTTCGACCGGCTGCCCGTGTACGCGATTCCCCTGTTCGTGCGCGTGGTCGACTCGCTCGAGACGACCTCGACGTTCAAGAGCCGCAAGGTGGGACTGCGCGAGGAGGGGTACTCGGTGAGCGTCGACCGGCTGTACGTGTTGGCCGGCCGGACCGACGGCTACGTGCCCGCCTACGCGGACTACGCGCGTCACGTCGCCGAGGGGAATGCTCCCAGGGCGTAGTGCGATCCCCGTCATGCGACTATGGGGGCATGGCACCCCGCCCCGATGACACCTCGGCCCCCGGCCACGTCCTGCCCACGCTCTGCGGCAGGCCGGTCGCGACCGATCGTGCACTCGTGATGGCGATCGTCAACCGCACCCCGGACTCGTTCTACGACCGCGGCGCCACGTTCACCGACGAGGCAGCGATGGCGGCCGTCGATCGCGCCGTCGCCGAGGGCGCCGATCTGGTCGACATCGGCGGGGTCAAGGCCGGCCCGGGCGCCGTGGTCGACAGCGCCGAGGAGATCCGTCGCGTGGTGCCGTTCGTGGAGGCGATCCGCGCGCGCCACCCGGACGTGATCATCAGCGTCGACACGTGGCGCAGCGAGGTGGCACGACTCGCGTGCGCCGAGGGTGCGGACCTGATCAACGACACGTGGGCGGGCGCCGACCCCCATCTCGTGGAGGTCGCCGCCGAACTGGGTGCGGGAATCGTCTGCTCGCACACCGGGGGTGCGGTGCCGCGCACCCGCCCGCACCGAGTCCGCTACACCGACGTCGTCGCCGACGTCGTCGACGAGGTGGTCGGGGCGGCCGAGCACGCGGCCCGACTGGGTGTGAAGGCGGACTCGATCCTGATCGACCCGACCCACGATTTCGGGAAGAACACCTTTCACGGACTCGAATTGTTGCGTCGCGTGGAAGATCTCGTTAAGACCGGATGGCCCGTGCTGATGGCGCTGAGCAACAAGGACTTCGTCGGAGAGACTTTGGGGGTGGAACTGGCCGAGAGGTTGGAGGGCACGCTCGCGGCGACCGCGCTGGCGGCCGCCGGCGGCGCTCGCGTGTTCCGCGTCCACGAGGTTGCCTCGACCCGGCGTGTGGTCGACATGGTCGCCGCGATCATGGGTACCCGGCAGCCCGTCCGCACCGTACGGGGGTTGGCATGAGCATCACCGAAGCGTCGCGCACCTGGACGGACGCCAACAGTTGGGATCACCCGTGCTGGAGCATCGCCGAACTCGAGCGGGCCAAGGCGGGGCGAACGGTGTCGGTGGTGCTGCCGGCACTCAACGAGGAGAAGACCGTTGCGGGTGTCGTCGACACCATCCACCCGCTCCTGGGTGGGCTCGTCGACGAGCTGATAGTCCTCGACTCGGGCTCGTGCGACGCGACGGCCGAGCGGGCCGCCGCCGCCGGGGCGACGGTCATCAGCCGTGAGGACGCGGTCCCGGGCCTGCCCCCTGTGCCCGGCAAGGGCGAGGTGCTGTGGCGTTCGATCGCCGCGAGCAGCGGTGACCTGATCGCCTTCGTCGACTCCGACCTGGTCGAGCCCGATCCGGCGTTCGTCCCCAAGCTGCTGGGCCCGCTGCTCACGGTGGACGGGATCCACCTGGTCAAGGGCTACTACCGCCGTCCGCTGCGCGTGAGCGGCACCGAGGACGCCAACGGCGGCGGTCGGGTCACCGAACTGGTCGCGCGTCCCATGCTCGCCGCACTGCGTCCGGAGCTGACGTGTGTGCTGCAGCCGCTCGGCGGCGAGTACGCCGGTACCCGCGAACTGCTGTCGTCGGTGCCGTTCGCGCCCGGCTACGGCGTCGAGATCGGCCTGCTCCTCGACACGTACGACCGTCTCGGGCTCGCCGCGATCGGGCAGGTCAACCTGGGCGTGCGCAAGCACCGCAACCGGCCGCTGTCCGAGCTCGGCGTGATGAGCCGGCAGATCATCGGCACGATGCTGCGGCGGTGCGGCGTCGACGACAGCGGTGCCGGACTGACACAGTTCGTCTCCGACGGCGACTCGTTCGTCCCGGCGCGAACCGACGTCTCGCTCGCGGATCGGCCGCCGATGAACACGGTCCGTTCCTGACAGCCCTCACGGTGCGTGTCGGAGGTTCGTGACAGTATCGGGGCATGCTGACGGTCCTGCTGTACCTGGTGATCATGGCGCTGGTCGGTGGCCTGCTCTACCTCGCCGCCAGCGCGGTGTTCGGTCGTTCCGAGGAACTGCCACCGCTGCCGGCGGGGACCACCGCGACGGTGCTGCCCGCCGAGGGGGTCAGCGGTGCCGACGTGCGGGCGCTGCGGTTCCAGCAGACGCTGCGCGGCTACAAGGCGAGCGAGGTGGACTGGGCGCTCGATCGTCTCGGTCGGGAGATCGATTCCCTGCGAGCGCAATTGGCGGAACGTGTCGACGTGCCGGCGTCCGACGGTCCCGACGACTCCGCCGGGCCCGACGACGCGGAGGCGGGCCGATGAGCGCGGTTGTGGGGGAGGATGTTTCGTTGGCGGACGGGCGACCTCGCTGCCCGTGGGCCGTCGACACCGACGGTTCCCGGATCTACAGCGACTACCACGATTTCGAGTGGGGGCAGCCGCTGCACGGCCGCGATGCGCTGTTCGAGCGACTCTCCCTCGAGGCCTTCCAGTCCGGGCTGTCGTGGATCACGATCCTGCGCAAGCGAGAAGCGTTCCGGGAGGCGTTCGCCGGATTCGACCCCGAGGCCGTGGCGGCCTTCACCGAGGACGACGTCGCGCGACTCCTCGGTGACGCGCGCATCGTCCGCAATCGGGCGAAGATCGAGGCCGTCGTCGCGAACGCGCGCGCGGTCCTCGACCTCGCCGACACCGACCTGGACACGCTGCTGTGGTCGTTCGCCCCGCCGCGGCGCGCGCGGCGGTACGAGCGAGTCGAGGACGTGCCCGCAATCACTCCCGAGTCGACCGCGATTGCCGCCGAGCTGAAGCGTCGAGGCTTCCGATTCGTGGGTCCGACCACGGCGTATGCACTGATGCAGGCCACCGGTATGGTCGACGACCACCTCACCTCCTGCTGGGTCGAACAGCACGGGTAGAGGTGTCTGATTCGAGTGGTTTTTTCGCCTCAGCTACCCGGCAACCCACTCGATAGGGAAGAATGGAGTACAGAGCCTCGCTAAGTGCTGGCGAGGCACCCACGGTAACCCGAGGCGCTAGTCGAAATCCGGCGCAGATGTGGAGGGAGCAGAGGATGGCGGCCATGAAGCCCCGGACCGGGGACGGTCCCCTCGAGGCAACCAAAGAGGGACGAGGAATCGTCATGAGGGTTCCGCTCGAGGGCGGCGGACGTCTGGTCGTCGAACTCACCCCGGAGGAAGCTGCGGCGCTCGGGGACGAACTCAAGGGTGTCACCAGCTGAGAGGATCCTCTCTCTTCGGTGTTCCGGCCGGGTCGATTCGTCGACCCGGCCGGCGCCTGCAGGTGGCGAACGATCTTCCGGAAAGGGCACGGCGGTACAGGTGCTGACGGATGTGTGCGCACTGCTCGCGTGCCCGCAATGCGGCGACGAGTTGGACCTGCTCGACCGCGCCCTCGTATGCATGCGCGGCCACAGCTTCGACGTCGCCCGACAGGGCTACGTGACACTGCTGACCGGCGCCGCGACCAAATTCACCGGCGACAGCTCCGAGATGATCGCGGCGCGCGACCAATTCCTCGGATCGGGTCACTTCGACCCCCTGATGGACGCGGTCGCCGACGCCGTCGCGCAGACCGTCGACGGTGACACCGAACCGCGAATCCTCGAGATCGGTGCCGGCACCGGCCACTACCTCGCCCGGGTGCTCGACGCGGTGCCGGCGGCGCAGGGCATCGGCCTCGACGTCTCCAAACCCGCCGCCCGGCGACTGGCGCGCGCACATCCGCGCGCCGCGGCGGTCGTCGCCGACGTCTGGCGGGCCCTGCCCGTCCGCGACCACGTTCTCAGCCACGTCCTGTCGGTCTTCGCGCCGCGCAACGCCGCCGAGATCGACCGTGTGCTCGCCGACCACGGCACCCTCGTCGTCCTCACGCCGACCGACCGGCACCTCGCGGAGTTGGTCGACCTGCTCGGGATGGTCCGCGTCGACGACCGCAAGGTCGAGCGACTCGGCGAAACGGTGGCAGGGCGGTTCGACCGCGCCCACCGGACCCCGGTCGAGATCCGGATGATGCTGTCACGCCGAGACGTGGAGAATCTCGTCGGAATGGGCCCCTCGGCCCGCCACCTCACTGCCGAGCGGCGGGCGGAGGCGATTGCCGCACTGCCGGAACTGTTCCCGGTGACGGCATCCGTCGTCGTCTCGACCTACCGCCGAGCCGCTACCGCCGACTGAGCACGTCGGCGTACACCTCGAGGGTCTGCTGCGCGATGCGCGCCCACGAGAACTCCGCCGTCGCGCGCACGCGACCCGCCCGGCCCATCGCGGCCGCACGGGCCCTGTCGGTCGCGATCTCGTTGACCGCCGCCGTCAGTGCGTGCTCGAACGCCTCGGGCTCGTACGAGTTGTAGTGCACCAGTCGACCGGTGACCCCGTCCTGCACCACCTCGGGGATGCCGCCGACGTCGGACGCGATCACGGCCGTCTCGCACGCCATCGCCTCCAGATTCACGATGCCTAGCGGCTCGTACACCGAGGGGCAGACGAACACCGTTGCCGCGGCGAGTATTTCGCGTACCTGCTCGGTGGGGAGCATGTCCCGGATCCAGACGACCCCGGCCCGGTGCGCCGAGAGTCGGGCGACGGCCGCCTCCGTCTCGGCGGCGAGTTCCGCGGTGTCCGGGGCGCCCGCACACAGGACGAGCTGGATCGCGGGATCGAACGCGTGCGCCGCGGCCACGAGGTGGCCCAGCCCCTTCTGTCGCGTGATCCGGCCGACGAACACGACGATCGGGCGACCGGGATCGATCCCATGCGCCGCCAGTACCGACACGCGTCCGGGCGCCGCCGGGCCGGGATGCCACACCTCCGAGTCGATCCCGTTGTGCACCACGTGGACCCGCGCCGCGTCGATCGTCGGATACGTGTCGAGGACGTCGGCCCGCATGCCGGCGCTCACCGCGATGACGGCGTCGGCGTGCTCCATCGCGACGCGCTCGGACCAGGACGAGACGCGGTAGCCGCCGCCGAGCTGCTCCGCCTTCCACGGTCGCCGCGGTTCGAGCGAGTGCGCGGTCACGATGTGCGGGATGTCGTGCAGCGCGCCGGCCAGGTGGCCCGCGAGCCCCGTGTACCACGTGTGCGAGTGCGCGACGTCGGCGCCGTCCGCCGCCTGTGCCATCCGCAGTTCGGCCGACAGCGTGCTGAGGGCGGGATTGGCGCCGGCGAGTTCGGGGTCGGGACGGTGCACGAACGCGCCGTCGCGGGGGACACCCATGCAGTGCACGTCGACCTCGCACAGCCGGCGCAGGTGCGCGACGAGTTCTGTGACGTGGACCCCCGCGCCTCCGTAGATCTCCGGGGGATACTCCTTCGTCATCATCGCGACCCGCACCGGGTAAACGTAACCGCCGGAACCCGTTCCGGCCAGCGGGCTCGCACGTGTTCCCGGCAACGGTGGCGGCGGTCGGGGGCCGCCGGATAGGTTGACTGGTGTGAGGAGTCAGCCCCATGTGCTCGGGATCGTGCTCGCCGGCGGCGAGGGCAAGCGCCTGTACCCGCTCACCGCTGACCGCGCCAAGCCGGCGGTTCCGTTCGGCGGTGCGTACCGGCTCATCGACTTCGTGCTCAGCAACCTGGTGAACGCGGGTTACCTGCGCATCTGCGTGCTCACCCAGTACAAGTCTCACTCGCTGGACCGGCACATCTCGCAGACCTGGCGGCTGTCCGGGTTCGCGGGCGAGTACATCACCCCGGTGCCCGCGCAGCAGCGGCTCGGTCCGCGCTGGTACACCGGCAGCGCCGACGCGATCTTCCAGTCCCTCAACCTGGTCTACGACGAGGATCCCGAGTACATCGTCGTCTTCGGTGCCGACCACGTGTACCGCATGGACCCCGAGCAGATGGTGCAGCACCATATCGACTCCGGTGCCGGGGTGACGGTGGCCGGCATCCGGGTGCCGCGCAGCGAGGCGTTCGCATTCGGGTGCATCGACAGCGACGAATCGGGCCGGATCACCCAGTTCCTCGAGAAGCCCGCACACCCGCCGGGGACCCCGGACGACCCCAACGTGACGTTCGCGTCGATGGGTAACTACGTCTTCACCACCAAGGTGCTCGTCGACGCGATCCGTGCCGACTCCGAGAACTCCGACTCCGACCACGACATGGGCGGCGACATCATTCCGGCCCTCGTCGACGCGGGCCTCGCCTCGGTCTACGACTTCAAGAACAACGTGGTCCCGGGCGCGACCGACCGCGATCGCGGGTACTGGCGGGACGTCGGGACGATCGACGCGTTCTACGACGCCCACATGGATCTGGTGTCGGTGCACCCCGTGTTCAATCTCTACAACCGGCGTTGGCCGATCCGCGGCGGCGGTGAGAACCTCGCGCCCGCCAAGTTCGTCAAGGGCGGGCTCGCGCAGGAGTCCGTCGTCGGTGCGGGCTCGATCCTGTCCGCGGCCACCGTCCGGAACTCGGTCCTCAGCTCCAACGTGATGGTCGAGGACGGCGCCACCGTCGAGGGCAGTGTCCTGATGCCGGGCGTACGGGTCGGCAAGGGCGCCGTGGTGCGCCGCGCGATCCTCGACAAGAACGTCGTCGTCGGGGAAGGCGAGATCATCGGCGTCGACCTCGAACGCGACCGGCAGCGCTTCGCCGTCAGCAACGGCGGCGTCGTGACGATCGGGAAGGGCGTCTGGATCTAGACCTCAGTGCCGCGCGGCGCACAGCAGGCCGTCGCCCACGGGGAACAGCACACGGGTCAGCCGGTCGTCCTCGGCGATCGCCCGTGCGGCCTCCCGGACCGCGACCGTGGTGGCGTCGCGCTGACCGGAATCGGCGACCCGGCCGCCGAGGAGCGCGTTGTGGAGCACGATCACCCCGCCCGGCCGCAGCAGACGCACACCCTCACGCACGAAATGCGGATGGTCGGCGGGGGCGTTGTCGATGAACACCAGGTCGTACGCCGAATCGGCGAGCCGCGGCAGGACGTCGAGGGCGCGGCCGTTGATCAGCCTCGTCCGGGACGGGGCGACGCCGGCGACCCGGAACGTCTGCTTGGCCGTGCGCTGGTGCTCGGGTTCGCTGTCGATCGTGGTGAGGACGCCGTCCTCACGCATGCCGCGCAGCAGCCACAGGCCGCTGACGCCCGCACCCGCCCCGACCTCGACGACCGTCTTCGCGTCGAGCATCCTGGTGAACAGCGCGAGCGCGGCACCGACCGGCGGTGGCACCGGAGCAGCGCCGAGTTCCGTCGCCCGGTCGCGCGCGGCGGTCAGTATCTCGTCCTCGAGGATCGAGTCCTCGGTGTGGGTGAGAATTCGTTCGGCGTTCGTGTGCACGCAATAGAGGCTAGCCTTGCCGCGCGGTCCCGGTGTCAAGGCTCGCTCGCCGTCCCCCGCCGCGGCCGGTCGTCGGTGCGTCGCGAGGCCCGCGTCGGTGAAATTCTCAGGTCACGCTCAGGTTGCTCATAGTGCGCACATATCGCCGTGCGACAGGGTGAGTGCAACGCCGGACGACTAGACCGCACGGCGTGAAGATCGCGAGACCGATCCCTTCGGACGGTGGCGGGAACAATTCCGGGCTCCCGGGAGTTGAACCACCACAATCCGGTTTCTCGTGATCCGCGGTCCTGAGTAGGAGGATCCACCCATCCACATGATCAATGCCGAACGCACCCTCCACGACACCGCTGACGGACTCGTCGCGGCGGGCACAGATTCAGGTGGGTCCGCACCCGGCGTTGACGATGTGACATCAGAACCGACCGGCACCGCTGTGTTCGACGCGACCGGCGACAAGGCCGCCATGCCGTCGTGGGAGGAACTGGTGCGCGAGCACGGCGACCGTGTCTACCGGCTCGCCTACCGCCTGTCCGGCAACGCGCAGGACGCCGAGGACCTTACCCAGGACACCTTCATCCGGGTGTTCCGCTCGCTCCAGAACTACCAGCCCGGCACGTTCGAGGGCTGGCTGCACCGCATCACCACGAACCTGTTCCTCGACATGGTGCGCCGCCGCAACCGGATCCGGATGGAGGCGCTGCCCGAGGACTACGACCGCGTCCCGTCCGACTCGCCGAACCCCGAGCAGATCTACCACGACGCGCGACTGGCGCCCGACCTCCAGTCGGCGCTCGACTCTCTGGCGCCGGAGTTCCGTGCCGCCGTCGTCCTGTGTGACATCGAAGGACTGTCGTACGAGGAGATCGGTGCCACACTGGGAGTCAAGCTGGGTACTGTTCGCAGCAGGATCCATCGTGGACGACAGGCGCTGCGCGACCACCTCGCCGCGAATGGCAAGGTGGACTCGGATCGGATCGGTATCGGGTGTTGATGCAGGAGGGCTTGATGACGCAGGCGCGCGGACCTCGTCAGTTCGGTTCGACCGAACACCTGGCGAGTGAGGCGATCGCAGCCTACGTCGACGGCGAACTCCGCATGAACGCGTACCTCCGCGCCTCCCAGCACCTGTCGCTGTGCCCCGACTGCGCGGCCGAGGTCGACGCGCAGCAGCAGGCCCGGATCGCCCTGCGCCGCGCCGCCTCCGACGTCTCGATGCCGAGTTCGTTGCTCGGGGTGCTCAGCCAGATTCCGCGATGCCACCCCCAGCCGGAACCGCCGTCCGGGCGCGATTCCGTTCCCGGGATCATCTCGTTCGACCGCGACGACATCAACCGACGTTGGCCGTTCCGCCGCCGCCGCTGACCGTCCGGAACGCACCCGCACCGATCGCATCGGTGTCACCGCCGCGGAACGAATCGGTGATACTGGCAGGCGTGACTGACGCACACGAGGGGGACAGGCGCGCGTGACGGCCGATTCGAGGACTCCGGGACCGGCGCAGGACCAGACCCCGGCGAAGGGCGGATGGCCCGATCGCTCCGATGGTCCGCGGCTGGCTCCGCGTCCGATCTACCGTCCGGACGTCGACGCGGCCGCGCAGCACGCGTTCGGCCGCCCCGCGGACGTGGCCGGCTCGTTCGGTCCGCGGACGGTGTCGCCGAACCGTCCACCCGTCGGTGTCGGCCGTCCCGACGAGGCGCTCGCCGAAGCGTTCGGCCGCCCGGCCGGCGAGCCCGACTCCCTCCAGCGCGGACCCGAGGGCGCCGACGTCGTCGTCGACGACGAGTCGGCTGCCGATCCGTGGCGCGATCCGAACGCCCCCGTCCGCCTCGGCCCACCCGCACAGGGTGCCGCGGCCCCGACGCTGCAGGCGCACGCCCCCAAGCTGACGGTGCGCGACGTGCTGTTCGGTGAGCGCGTCGAGCGCAAGGCGCTGGCGGTCCTGGCGGCGATGGCGCTCGCGCTCGGTCTCGTGGGCGGGCTCATCGCGACCGTCGCGACGTCCGATCGGGGCTCCCTGACCAGCAGCAAGGTGACGCTCTCGCAGTCCGACGGCGACGAGGACGCGCCCGTGGGCCGGATCGCCGAGGTCGCGGACGCCGTGCTCCCGTCGGTGGTCTCGATCCAGGTGGCACACGGCGACCAGTCCGGGACCGGTTCCGGCGTCGTCGTCGACGGCGCCGGTTACATCGTCACCAACAACCACGTCGTCTCGATGGCCGCGGCCGACCCCGGGACGTCGACGATCCGGGTCACGTTCTCCGACGGCACCAAGGTGCCGGCGCAGATCGTCGGCCGGGACACCAAGACCGACCTCGCGGTCCTGAAGACCGAGGCGCAGAACCTCACGGTCGCCGATCTCGGCAAGTCGTCCGACGTGCGGGTGGGGCAGGACGTGGTGGCTGTCGGCTCGCCCCTCGGCCTGAACAAGACCGTGACCCGGGGCATCGTCAGTGCCCTCAACCGGCCGGTGCGGCTGTCCGGCGAGGGCACCGACACCGACGCGGTCATCGACGCCGTGCAGACCGATGCCGCGATCAATCCCGGTAACTCCGGCGGCCCGCTGATCGACATGGAGGGCCGCGTCATCGGCATCAACTCCGCGATCCGCTCGGAGAGCGGCGGCTCGGTGGGTCTCGGCTTCGCCATCCCCATCGACGACGTCACCGCGGTCGCGCAGGAACTGATCCGCAACGGCGTGATGCACCATCCGGAGATCGGGGTGAACGCGCGCACCGTCATCAACGACGCCACCAGCGGCGCCGAGGTCGCGAACGTGCAGGCCGGCAGCCCCGCGGAGCGGGCGGGCATCACGGAGGGCGACGTGATCGTGAAGATCGGTGATAGGACCGTGGCCAGCGCCGACGAGCTCGTCGTGGCCGTTCACGACCAGGCGGTCGGCCAGTCGGTACCCGTCCAGCTGATCCGTTCCGGGCGGACCGTCGACCTGCAGGTCACGCCGACGTCGGACTGACCGGGCGCACCGCCAGCCAGAATTCATGTGATATTTCCAGATCGTGCGAGCGGTTCCGGCCGCGACCACGTACCCTGAAGCGGTGTTTGGCAACATCGGCTGGGGCGAGTTCATGGTGCTCCTCGTGGCAGCGCTCGTGATCCTCGGACCCGAGCGGCTCCCGGGGGCCGTCAGCTGGGTGACCAAGACCATGCGACAGGTCCGTGACTACGCGAGTGGTGCCAGCCAGCAGCTCAAGGACGAGCTGGGGCCGGAATTCGACGACCTGCGCAAGCCGCTGGCCGACCTCAACGAGCTGCGCGGGATGTCGCCGCGCGCGGTCATCACCAAGCACCTGCTCGACGGCGACGACTCGATCCTGACCGGCAACTTCGACAGCAAACCGGGCACCAACGGATCGCCGTCGGCCGCCGAGCCCGCATCCAAGCCCCTCGCGGCGGGAGAGCGACCCCCGGTCGACCCCGACGCCACCTGAGTCGCCGCCCGCCAGGGCGGCGCCACCGTCCGCGCGACGAAGGGCCGGATCCGCTCAGCGGATCCGGCCCTTGTCGTCTGTGCGGTCAGAGGTGCCGAACGGTGTCGATACCGAGCGACATGCCGGCCAGTCCGCGAGCCTTGACCGACAGCTTGTCCGCGATCTCGCGCAGCGCGGTGCCGGCAGGCGAATCGGGCGCCCCCAGCACGATCGGTAGGCCGGCGTCGCCGCCCTCCCGGACGGCCTGCTCGAGCGGAATCTGTCCGAGCAGAGGAACGTCGGCGCCCACGGCGCGGGTCAGACGGTCCGCGACGGCCTGGCCGCCACCCGAACCGAAGACCTCCATGCGGGTGCCGTCGGGAAGCTCCATCCACGACATGTTCTCGACCACACCGGCGATGCGCTGACGGGTCTGCAGCGCGATCGCGCCGGCCCGTTCGGCGACCTCGGCCGCGGCCTGCTGCGGGGTGGTCACGACGAGGATCTCGGCGCCCGGGATGAGCTGGGCGACCGAGATCGCGACGTCACCCGTGCCGGGCGGCAGGTCCAGCAGCAGCACGTCCAGATCGCCCCAGAAGACGTCGGCGAGGAACTGCTGCAGCGCGCGGTGCAGCATCGGCCCGCGCCACACGACCGGCGTGTTGCCCTGCGTGAACTGGGCGATGGAGATCAGCTTCACGTCGTGCGACTGCGGCGGCATGATCATCCGCTCGACCTGCGTCGGCTTGGCGTCGGTGCCGAGCATGCGGGGCACCGAATGGCCGTAGATGTCGGCGTCGAGCACGCCCACCGACAGTCCCTTCGCGGCCATGGCGGCCGCGAGGTTGACTGTGACACTGGACTTCCCCACGCCGCCCTTACCGGACGCCACCGCGTACACGCGGGTGAGCGATCCGGGCTGGGCGAACGGGATCACCGGCTCGGTGGAGTCGCCGCGGAGCGAGCGGCGCAGCTCGGTGCGCTGCTCGTCGCTCATCACGTCGAGCTCGACGCGGACGGTGCCGGCGCCTTCGACGTCGGCGACGGCCTTGGTCACCCGTTGGGTGATCTCGGTGCGCAGCGGACAGCCCGCCGTGGTCAGGTAGATGCCGATGTCGACACTGCCGTCGTCACCGATCACGATGCTCTTGACCATGCCCAGTTCCGTGATGGGCTTACGGATCTCGGGGTCCTGCACCTTGGATAGTGCGGTGCGGACGGCGGTCTCTGTCAGGGCTGCCATGCCCCCATGGTATGCGGCGCGGTGTGGACACCGATCAGGGCGTCGGGGCTGCGACCGGCGCGGGGGCGGGCGGAGGGCAGAAGACGAGGCACGGCAGCGGCGGCAGCTCCGGCAGGCCCGGCAGCAGGGGCGCCGGTGCCGGTGCCGGAGCCGGTGCGGCGGGAGGCGCCGTCGGCGTAGGGGTGGCGGGTGCGGTGGCCGACGGCCCGGGCGCGGCGACGTCCACCGCCGCCGACTCCGAGTCGGCGGAACGCTGCGGCGGCGTCGGGGCGACGGGGACCGCGGGTGCGGCGGTTCCGCCGGTGCGGTACGCGGTGGACCAGGCGAGCACGTTCGCCATGTACGACGTCGAGTTGTTGTAGCGGAGCACGGCGCGCGACTCCTGCGCGGGATCGCGCAGGTCGAGGCCGCCCGCGCACAGGTAGCGTGCGGCCGCGAGGGACGCGTCGAACACGTTGTTCGGGTCGGCGACGCCGTCGCCGTTGCCGTCCGACGCGTACCGCGCCCACGTGCTGGGGATGAACTGCATCGGCCCGACGGCACGGTCGTGGGTCGCGTCGCCGTCGAGCAGGCCGCGATCGGTGTCGGTGATGATCTCGTTGCCCGCCAAGTGGCCGTTGAGCGTCGGGCCGAGGATCGGCGTCACGGTGGTGCCCGCCGCGTCGGTCTGTCCGCCGCCGGCGTGGCCCGACTCGATCTTCCCGATACCCGCGAGCAGGTTCCACGGGAGTCCGCAGCCGGGCTGGGCGCCGGCCATCGCGAGTTCGGCGGACCGGTAGGCGTTGAGCACGATCTCGGGGATCCCGAGCGGTCCGACGACGACGGGCACCGGCACCGAGCGCGGGGCGGCACCGGGCAGCAACCCGGCCGGATCGGGCAGCGTCGGGGCGGGCGCGGGCTTGGCCGTGCGGAGCTGGCGTTCGGGTCGCGGCGCCGCCGGCACCAGCCCGACCGTCGGGATGACGGCCGCCTGTGCCTCCGGTGCGGTGGTGGGCTGGGTTCCCGGGTCCAGCACGTGCGCCGCGGCGGTCGAAGCGGACTCCGGGAGCGGAGTCTCGAACACACCACCTATGGATGACGCTGCTGTCACGAAACCGGCAAGGACGAGGGCGGACACACCGACGGTTCCACGGACACGCACTCTTCAATCCCCTCCTTGCAGGAAACCTGCATCCGCGATCACGGATCTCGTTCCGAGCGTTCCGGTGGATACATCTCGATCGATGTGACACACGTTACATATCGGTGACCGATCGTGGGCGCGGAACAGCGGCAGGCGAGGGGAAGATCCGAAGCGTCCGGGTCACTTGCGTCCGCCGCGCGCCCGGGGTGCGGGTCCGGGCTCGCCGTCCTCGTCGCCGCGGGCGTCCCGCTCGACGAGCATCTGCCGGAGGTCGTCGAGCTCGCGGCGCAGGTAGTCGCGGGTCGCGACCTCGCCGACCGCCAGTCGCAGAGCCGCCAGCTCGCGCGCCAGGAACTCGGTGTCGGCCTTGGTCTGCGCGGCGCGGGCCCGGTCCTCCTCGAGAGAGACGCGGTCACGGTTCTCCTGCCGGTTCTGCGCCAGCAGGATCAGCGGCGCCGCGTACGCCGCCTGCGTCGAGAAGGCGAGATTGAGCAGGATGAACGGATACGGATCCCATTGCAGCCGCACCGCGAAGACGTTGAGGATGATCCACACGATCACGATCACGGTCTGGATCAGCAGGTACCGGCCGGTGCCGAGGAAGCGGGCAATGCTCTCGCTCACCCGGCCGACGGCCTCGACGTCGATGTGTAGCCGCAGCCCGCGCGTGCCGCGCGGGGTCTCCAGACGCTGACGCCCGCTGAGTTCACTCATCGCCGTCCTCCTCGCGCCAGTCTGTGGGCAGGAGGTGGTCGAGGACGTCGTCGACGGTCACGGCGCCGAGCAGGTGGTGCTCGTCGTCGACGACGGGCGCGCACACCAGGTTGTAGGTGGCGAAGTATCGGGTGACGCTCGTGAGGGAGTCCTCGGGATCGAGCCGGGGCAGGTCGTCGTCGAGGACGCCGCCGACGAGACTCGCGGGTGGTTCCCGCAGCAACCGTTGCAGGTGCACGCAGCCGAGATATCGCCCGGTCGGGGTGGCGGTGGGCGGCCGGACCACGAACACCATGCTCGCGAGGGCCGGGGTCAGGTCGGCGTTGCGGGCGCGGGCCAGGGCCTCGGCCACCGTCGTCGACGGCGTCAGCACCACCGGCTCGGGCGTCATCAGGCCGCCCGCGGTGTCGGGGGAGTGTTCGAGCAGGCGCCGGACCGGCTCGGAGTCCTCCGGGTCCATCAGCTGCAGCAGCGACTCGGCGTCCGTCTCGGGGAGCTCACCGAGCAGGTCGGCGGCGTCGTCGGGGTCCATCGCCTCGAGGACGTCCGCCGCGCGTTCGACCTCGAGGTGCAGCAGCAGGTCGGTCTGGTCGTCGGCGGGTAGCTCCTGCACCACGTCGGCGAGCCGCTCGTCGTCGAGGGCGAGCGCCACCTCGTGCCGGCGCTTCTCGGGCAGCTCGCGCATCGCGTGCGCGACGTCGGCGGCCCGCATGCCCTCGAACTGCATCAGCAGCTGGGAGACGCCCTGGCCGGGCATCGCGAGGGCGGTGGGGGTGAGACCGTGCACGTGCTGCCAGTCGACGACGTGGATGGCGGAACGCCGGCCCAGCCGCCCACGGTGGGCCCGTACCGCGACACGGGAGACCACCCAGTCGCGGGTGCGGGTCAGTTCGATGCCGAGGTCGACGACCACGACGTCCGTGCCGATCGTGTCGGCGACCTCCGGGTCGTCGATGCGGACGTGGGAGTCGAGAACCTGTGCCAGCGCGAGAACCTCGGTGGGGCGCTGGTCGAACCGGCGCAGACTGACGTTGCCGGTCTTGAGCGTGACCGAGCCCGGCTGGATCGCGGTGACGCGCAGCATCGGCACGAAAATTCGTTTGCGCGTGAACATCTCGATGACCAGGCCGAGGACCCGCGGTGGTTGGCGGCCCACGCGGATCGTGAGCACCACGTCCCGCACACGCCCGATCGATTCGCCGTCCGGTCCGAGGACCACCAGGCCGGCGAGCCTGGCTGCGAATACCTTGTTCACGGCTGCCATGATGAAAAGGCTAATTCCTTGCATCCTGATCCACTGAATTCGGAGGGCCTGTCGGTCATGACTTCCCGCTTCCGGCCACGTCGTTCGGTTCTGGCCGTCCCCGGTTCGAGCCGCAAGATGATCGACAAGGCGAAGGGTCTTCCCGCCGACGAGATCTTCCTCGACCTCGAGGATGCGGTGGCGCCGATCGCGAAGGCCGAGGCGCGGGGACGGATCGTCGACGCCCTGAACGAGGACGGCTGGGGCGACCAGATCAAGGTCGTGCGGGTCAACGACTGGACCACCGAATGGACGCACGCCGACATCGCGACGGTGGTCGGCGGCGCCGGTGCGAACCTCGACGCGATCCTGCTGCCGAAGGTCCCGGACGCCAGCCACGTTCAGGCCCTCGATCTGCTGCTGACGCAGATCGAGAAGGCCAACGGCCTCGAGGTGGGGCGGATCGGCATCGAGCCGCAGATCGAGAACGCGATCGGTCTGACGAACATCGATGCCATCGCGACGGCGAGCCCGCGCGTGGAGACGCTGGTGTTCGGTCCGGCGGACTTCATGGCCAGCATCAACATGCGCACGCTGGTCGTCGGCGAGCAGCCCGAGGGCTACGACCGGGGCGACGCCTACCACCACATCCTCATGACGATCCTGATGGCCGCGCGGGCCCACGACCTGCAGGCCATCGACGGTCCCTACCTGCAGATCCGTGACGTCGAGGCGTTCCGCCGCTCGGCGCAGCGCACCGCGGCGCTGGGGTTCGACGGCAAGTGGGTGCTGCATCCCACCCAGATCGACGCTGCCAACGAGGTGTTCAGCCCCCGCCAGGAGGACTTCGACCAGGCCGAGATGATCCTCGACGCCTACGAGTTCCACACGTCCGCGGCGGGCGGTGCCCGCGGTGCGGTGATGCTCGGTGACGAGATGATCGACGAGGCGAGCCGCAAGATGGCGCTGGTGATCTCCGCGAAGGGGCGGGCGGCCGGGATGGCCCGTACGACGTCGTTCACTCCGCCTGCGAACCGATAGGCGAGCGCGGCTCGGGGCGGGCACAATTGGATATGAGGCCCGGAGACCGGTAGAACCGGACATATCGCACGCCCCGAGCAAAGAGAGACGAAGCCGATGACGAATCCACTCTCACAGCCGAACCGCGCCGGGCGGGGGCTGCCGACGCCGCCCACGGGCTGGCCGATCGGTTCGTACCCGACCTACGCCGAGGCCCAGCGCGCCGTGGACTACCTGTCCGACCAGGATTTCTCGGTCGAGGATGTGACGATCGTCGGCGTCGACCTCATGCAGGTGGAGCGTGTCCTGGGCCGCCTGACGTGGGCCAAAGTCATTGGCGGCGGCATCGTTTCGGGTGCCTGGCTCGGCGTGTTCTTCGGTCTGCTGCTCGGCATCTTCACGGGCGGGTTCCTAGGCCCGCTGCTCGTGGGCATCGTCGGTGGCATCATCTTCGGCCTGATCTCCACGACGATCCCGTACGCGGCCGCCCGTGGCACACGTGACTTCTCGTCCACCATGCAGTTGGTGGCCGGCCGCTACGACGTGCTCTGCGATCCCAAGACGGCCGAGGCCGCGCGGGACATGCTGGCCAAGCTCGCGCTCTGACCCGACTCGTCCGGCACGGCGGTGCGGCGTCGTCCTGCCGTGCCGACGAACACCAGTAGCGTCGACCCGACCGCGCACACCACGCCGAACCCGAACGCGACGAGGTAGGCGTCGACCCGGGAGTTCGTGGTGTCGCCGATCGTGAGGGCCGCCAGTAGCGTCGCCAGCAACGCGCTGGCGACGGAACTGCCGGCGGTCCGGGCGATCGAGTTCACGCTGTTCGCGACACCGGTCTGGTCCGGGCCCACCTCGGCGACCAGGAGCGCCGGCATCGCGGCGTAACCGAGGCTGGTGAACGCCGACGCCACCATGGATCCGCCGACCACCTGCCACGTGGTGTCGTGGGCGACGATGAGCGAACAGAACCCGAGCACGCCCAGCACACCGGCCGCCGTCATGACTGCCCGGGCCCCGAAACGGTTGATGAGGACACCGCTGCAGATCGATACGACGACGCCGATCGTGGCGCCCGGCAGGATGTAGACCAGACCGGCCTGCATCGGACTGGCGTCGAAGCCGTATCCGGTCGCGGCTCGGGTGGTCTGCACGAAGTAGGTGAGGGCGGTGATGTTGACGAACATTCCGGCACCGACGAGCAGGCCGGCGAGGTGCGTGCAGACGACGGGACGGCGGGTGAGCATCTCGGTCGGCACCAGCGGATGGTCGATGCGGCGTTCGAACGCGAACCAGCCCCCGAGCACGACGATCCCGGCGACCGCGCATCCGATCGTCCGGGGCGATGCCCACCCCCAACTCCCGCCCTCGGCCAGCGGCAGCAGGGCCAGCACCAGCCCGGCGCCCAGCAGCACGGCACCGGTCCAGTCGACCCGGCCCGGCGTGGGATTGGCTCGGGACGGCACGACCGCGACAACGCTCACGATCGCGACGACGGTGAGCGCGGTCGCGAGCCAGAACGCTCGCCGATAGTCGGCGCCGGCGGGCACCACCAACCCGGTCAGGACCATGCCGACGCCGCCGCCGAAACCCAGCGTGCCGGACAGCAATCCCATCGCCGACGCCAGCCGCCGCGACGGCAATTCGTCCCGCAGAATCGCCAGGCCGACAGGGAACGCGGCGAACGAGACCCCCTGCAGTACCCGCGCGAGGATCAGCAGCGGCAACGATTCGGTGACAGCCGCGAGGACCGACCCCGCGAGCATGATCGTCAACACGCCCAGCAGAACGGTGCGCTTGCGCCGCAGGTCGGCCATACGCCCCGCGACCGGGGTCATGACGGCGGCGGCGAGGAATCCGGAGGTGATGGTCCATCCGATCGCGGTGGTGCCGACGTCGAGTTGGTTGCCGATGACCGAGGACAGCGGCAACACGACGGTCTGCTGGGTCGATACGACGAGGATGACAAAGCACAGCGTGGCGGTCAGCAGCGATGCCGAGGCCTGTGCGGGACGGAACAAGTGGGCTCCCGGGAACTCTGGTCAGAAGTCGAGCAAAGATGAGGCAAGGGGTGACGCAAGAAATCAGTCAATCGGTTAGCTCATTAGCTAGTGCGTCCGAGTCGGGATGTCCAATCGCTCTCCCTGTGGGCGGGAAGATCCGCCGAATCGGCTCGCGCCCAGGGGCGTTCGACGCAGCCGTCCGGTCCGCGGGGTGCGCACGGCAGCCCGTCGGACAGCCATGAACGCGCCCACCCGGCGCGGGTGTTAGATGAACGTGTGACTGACAGCGTTGTCTCGGCCGTCCGCGCCCATCTCGACCGGTACATCGGCGGATCGGAGTCGGCCCAGCCGTCCGTGGCGTCGGTGACGTTTCTCGGCGTCGAACCCGTCGACGTCCTGCGGTACCCGGGGGACGGCGACGACACTCCGGTCCGATACGCGACCCTGGGGTGCTCGCGGCACCCGATGGGTGATCCCAGCGAGATGATCGCCGATCCCACGCGTGGGCCGCGCGCCGAGTTGGTGCTGAGCCTCGTGGGCGGCGCCGGGGTGGCGTCGGGAGTGCACAAGACCCTCGCGGTCCTGGCGGCCGCGCCCTCGGTCGAGGGCGTGGTGCTGCGGCCAGACGGATTGATCGACCTGGGCGAGCCGCTGTGGAAGGGCGTGCCGTTCACCGCGGTGCTGCTCGGTCCGAGCGAGATCCCCGACCTCGTCCTGCCCGAGCCGCTCGATCCCGTGCAGTTTCTCGAGGTGGCGCCGCTGACCGGCACCGAGGCGGCGTGGGTGCGCCTGCGCGGCGCCACTGCACTCCGTGAGGCCTGGGCCGAAGCGGGCATCGACGTCCGCGACCCGAACCGCGGCGCCGCGGCGCTCTGACCGGACATCGCTGCCGGACCTGACACACTGGACCGGTGCGTATCGATCTCCACACCCACTCGACCGCGTCCGACGGCACGGACACGCCCGCCGAACTGGTGCGAGCGGCGGCCGACGCGGGGGTCGACGTGCTCGCGATCACCGACCACGACACCACCGCCGGGTGGGGCGAGGCCGCCGCGGCACTGCCCGCGGGACTGCAGTTGGTGCGGGGCATGGAGATGTCGTGCGAGGGGCGCGGCGAGGACGGGCGCCCGGTGGCCGTCCACCTGCTGGCCTATCTGTTCGACCCGACCTCACGCGAGTTCGCTGCCGAGCGTGAACGATTGCGCGGCGAACGGGTCGCGCGGTTACGTGCGATGGCGACGCTGATGGCCGAAGACGGGCTGCCGATCGACCCCGACGCGGTCATGGCCGAGGCCGGCCCGGCGGTGGGACGCCCGCATCTCGCGCGGGCCCTCGTCCGCGCCGGCGTGGTGGACAGTGTGGGCGAGGCGTTCACCGACCTCCTGTCCACCCGCAGCCCCTACTACGTCGAGAAGGCGGACACCCCGCTCGAACGGGCGGTCGACATGGTGACCGCCGCGGGCGGGGTCAGCGTCGTCGCGCACGCCCGGGCCCGCACGCGCGGACGGCTGTTGTCGCTCGACCACGTCCGCGAACTCGCCGACCGCGGCCTCGGCGGTCTCGAGGTCGATCATCCCGACCACAACGCGCACGATGTCGCGGTCCTGCGGTCGCTCGCCGCCGAACTGGACCTGATCACGACCGGGTCGTCGGACTACCACGGCTCGAACAAGACGATCGAACTCGGCCGGCACACCACCGACCCCGCGGCGTTCGAGGCGCTCGTGGCGCGCGCGTCCGGCGTGCCGGTGCTGTCGGGGCAGCCGAGCGGCGATGTCGTGTCCCGTGGAGTCGGTCGGTGAGCGTCGACGACTTCGGTTACGAGAGGCGTCGGCGGTCGGACCTGTGGGCGGTCCGGGTGCTGCGAGGGCTCTCCGGTGTCGTCGCCGGCGGGGTCGTGGTGCTCACCCTCGTCGTCGTGGGTGTCGCGTACCTCGCGTCGGATCGGGACTTCCCGGGGCCGGGCCGCGAATCGATCGCCGCGCACGCGGTGGCGAGCGTGGTCGTCGTGGCGGCGCAGCTGCTGGCCGACCGCCGCCGCGGGGCCGTGGCCGCGCTCGCGTCGACCGCGGTTCTGGCGGTTACCGGGCTGTTGCTGTGGACGCAGTGGTGGATGTGACCTCCCGCTGACCGGAACACCGCTGCGGTTCGGGTCACATCTCGACCGTCACGCGCATCCTCACAGGTAGATGCCGGTTTCGGTGAGGCTTCGGTCCCTGTGGGGGATTTGATTCCTGCCCGTCGATGGTGCAAAATTACGGCACTCTCGCGTGGGTGCTACCGCCCTTCGCAGGAGGTTTGGAATGGTGGCAGAACTTGTGCCAGGGCCCACCCCGCCCGGCGCCATCACGCTCCGGCAGTAGTGCAGCCGATCGCGCGCCCCGGTAGTTGCAACTGATCAATCCTGTGTTCCGAAGTGCCGTGTCGTATTTCATCCGTGCCGACCCGGTTACTTCTCAGTAACCAGGACCCGAGTGAGTCTGGCCTCAAGAGGAGTGTCATCGTGTCCCCTGTGTCTGAAGCTTCCGTAACGCCAAAGGTCGAAATTACCGACGAGGAGATTTTCGCGGGCCACGTCGGTGGCAAGCTCTCGGTGGAGACCACCGCGCCCCTCGATTCCCAGCGTGCGCTCTCGATCGCGTACACGCCCGGCGTCGCGCAGGTCAGCCGCGCGATCCACGCCGACGAGACGCTGGCCGATCGCTACACGTGGACCAACCGGCTGGTGGTCGTGGTGAGCGACGGCTCGGCCGTGCTCGGTCTCGGCGACATCGGCCCGCGCGCGTCGCTGCCGGTCATGGAGGGCAAGTCGGCGCTGTTCAAGAACTTCGCGGGTCTGAACTCGATCCCGCTGGTGCTCGACACCAAGGACCCCGACGAGATCGTCGAGACGCTGGTCCGGCTGCGCCCGAGTTTCGGCGCAGTGAACCTCGAGGACATCTCGGCGCCGCGCTGCTTCGAGATCGAGCGCCGTGTCATCGAGGCGCTGGACTGCCCTGTCATGCACGACGACCAGCACGGCACCGCGATCGTTGCGCTCGCCGCGCTGCGCGGTGCCGCCAAGGTCCAGAACCGGGACATCGAGGGCCTGCGTGTGGTGATCTCCGGTGCCGGCGCGGCCGGTGTCGCGTGCGCCAACATCCTGCTGGCCGCGGGCATCGCCGACGTGACCGTGCTGGACTCGAAGGGCATCGTGTCCACCGATCGGGCTGATCTCAACGAGATCAAGGCGGATCTCGCGTCCCGGACCAACCCGGCCGGCCGCAGCGGCGGGCTCGTCGAGGCGCTCGCCGGCGCGGATGTGTTCCTGGGTGTCTCGGCGGGCACGGTGCCCGAGGAGATCATCGCGACGATGGCGGCCGATTCGATCATCTTCGCGATGTCGAACCCGGATCCGGAGATCCATCCCGACATCGCCGGCAAGTACGCGGCGATCGTGGCGACCGGTCGCAGCGACTTCCCGAACCAGATCAACAACGTGCTCGCGTTCCCGGGTGTCTTCAAGGGCGCCCTGGACGCCGGTGCCCGCCGGATCACCGAGGGCATGAAGCTGGCTGCCGCCGACGCGATCCTGTCGGTGCTCGGTGACGAGCTCGCGGTCGACAAGATCGTGCCGAGCCCGCTGGACCCGCGGGTCGCCCCGGCCGTGGCCGCGGCCGTCGCGCAGGCCGCCAAGGACGAGGGCGTCGCCTGACGGCGTGAGCACACTCAGCAGCGGGGCCCGGTCGCATCGGCGGCGGGGCCCCGCTGCGTGATATCGGCCGATCTGCCGTGCGGGCCTGTCGCTCTCCGACAGGATGGTCCGCATGCGTGAAATCAGCCTCGGCCTCGAAGCGGTCCGACTGCGGGCGCTGGCCTGGGGGCCGGAGAGCGGTCGCCTGGCGGTGCTGCTGCACGGCTTCCCCGACACCGCGCACACCTGGCGGCATCTGGGGCCCGCGCTGGCGGACGAGGGATGGCGGGTGGTCGCCCCGTTCACGCGCGGCTACGGGCCCTCCGCAGTGCCGGCCGACGGCAGCCTGCATGTCGCCGCGCTGATGGACGACGCCGCCACGATCCACACATTCCTGGGCGGCGGATCCGACGCCGTGCTGATCGGACACGACTGGGGCGCGATCACCGCGAACGCGCTGGCCGCGCACACCGAGAACCCGTTCGCCGCCATGGTCTCGCTGTCGGTGCCGCCGTTCGCGTCCTTGCGGACGCCGGCCGTGCTGCGGGTGCTGCCGCGCCAGCTGCGCAACAGCTGGTACATCCTGTTCAACCAGGTGCCGGCCCTGCCCGAGCGCTACGCGGAACAGGTGGTGCGTCGACTGTGGGCGGACTGGTCACCCGGGTACGACGCGGCCGAGGACCTGCCGGCCGTGATGGAGTCGATCGCCGATCCGGCGCACCGGCGCGCGGTGCTCGACTACTACCGCAGCATCGCCCGGCCCCTCCCGCGTCCCCCGGCGCGGTACCGGCGCTGGGTCGGGGCGCAGATGCGGCGCCCGGTCACCCCGACGCTCCACCTGCACGGGGATCGCGACGGCTGTCTCGATCCCCGACTGGCCGCCGTGGCGGCGTCCGGGTTGTCGCAGGGGAGCGCCTTCCACGAGATCGCGGATGCGGGTCACTTCCTGCACCTGGAGCGGCCTCAGGAGGTCAACGATCGGATCCTGACGTTCCTCGCAGCGCAGTGACGTCGACCGGGCGGCGAAGCCGTCCGGTGCCGGGGACCGACGCCCACACGGCTGCCGCGAGGATCGCGTCGACGATCAGGGCGAGGACGGCGACCAGGATCGCGCCCACCAGGACGCGGTCGTAGCTGCGCAGCGCCAGGCCGTCGAAGATGTAGCGGCCGAGCCCGCCGAGGTTGACGTAGGCCGCCACCGTCGCGGTCGCGATCACCTGCAGTGCGGCGCTACGCACCCCGCCGAGGATCAGCGGCAGCGCGTTGGGGATCTCGACCCGGCACAGCACCTGCAGCGGTGTCATGCCCATCGCCTCCGCGGCGTCCACCACCGACCGGTCGACGTTCGCGACGCCCGCGTACGTGCCGGCCAGCAGCGGCGGGATCGCGAGCAGGACCAGTGCGAGGATGGGCGGCACCAGGCCCAGGCCGAGCAGCAGCACCAGCAGTGTGAGCACCCCGAGGGTCGGCAGCGACCGCAGGGCGTTGACGACGCCCACGACCACGATCTCGCCGCGTCGGAAATGTCCGATCGCGAGCCCGGCGGGCACCGCGACGACGGCCGCGCCGGCGACGGCCAGCAGGCTGTACCAGAGGTGTTGCAGGATCCGGGTGCCGATGCCGGTCGGGCCCGACCAGTTCGCCGGCTCGGTGATGTAGTCCCATGCGCTCGTGAACATGTCAGGCCGGCCCCTCCGACATGTCGACCGTGGCGCGGCGCGTCCGGGCGCCGGGCCGCTCCCACGGCGTGAGCAGCCGGCCCGCCACGTACAGCCCGGCGTCGAATGCGAGCGCCAGCGCGACGATCGCGATGATGCCCGCGACGATCTGGTCCGGGTAGTCGCGCTGGTAGCCCTCGGTGAACAACTCGCCCAGCCCGCCGACGCCGATGAGCGCGCCGACCGACACGAGCGAGATGTTGGTGACCGCGACGACGCGGACGTTCGCGACGAGCACCGGCAACGCGAGCGGCAGTTCGACGGTGAGCGCGCGCCGCACCGGGGTGAATCCCATTGCGGTCGAGGCGTCGACGACGTCGTCCGGTACCGCGTCGAGGGCCTCCGGGACGGCGCGCACCAGCAGGGCGGTCGAGTAGACGGTCAACGCGATCACGACGTTGGCGGGATCGAGAACACTCAGCCCGAACAGGCTGGGCACGGTGACGAACAGCGCCAGTGACGGAATCGTGAACGCGATGCTCGCCGCCACGACGGTGATCCGGCGCAGCCAGCCCATCCGGCGCACCGCGGTGCCCAGGGGCACCGCGATCACCAGGCCCAGCAGCAGCGGCAGCAACGCCAACTGCAGGTGCTCGCGCGTCAGGTCGAGCACGCGCGGGAAGTTGTCGATCAGCCAGCGCACGGGCTCACCGTCCGTTCCGGACGCGGTCCTCCGCGCGCCGCTGCGCGTCGAGTGCCGCCACCACCTCGCCGGCGTCGATGCCGCCCACCACGACGCCGTCGGCGTCGACCGCGACCCCGATGCCCGACGGCGACGAGATGGCCGCGTCGAGGGCCTGCCGCAGATCCGTGCCGAGGGTGAACAGCGAACCACCGGCGGCGGAGGCGTCCGCGAGCGCGCGGCCGGCACGGGCGGCGTCGATGCCGGCCGCGTCGATCCACCCTCGGGGACGACCGTCGTCGGCGACGATCAGCGCCCACACACCGGACTCGAGAATCGTTGTGGTGACGGCCGATTCGCGGATGCGGCGGATCTCGTGCAGCGGCACGCCGTCCGCGCTGCGGAACGACAGCCCCCGGTAGCCGCGGTCGCGGCCCACGAAATCGGCGACGAAATCGGTTGCGGGGGAGGTGAGCACGGTCTGCGGGGTGTCGTACTGCTGGAACCGGCCGTGCGGTCCGAAGACCGCGAGCCGGTCGCCCAGCCGCACCGCCTCGTCGATGTCGTGGGTGACGAACACGATCGTCTTGCGCAGCTCGGACTGCAGGCGTCGCATCTCGGCCTGCAGATCGGCCCGGACGACCGGGTCGACCGCGCTGAACGGCTCGTCCATCAACAGGATCGGCGGGTCGGCGGCCAGCGCCCGGGCCACGCCCACCCGCTGCTGCTGACCGCCCGACAGCTGCGCCGGGTAGCGGCCCGCCAGTGCCGGATCGAGCCCCACCCGTTCGAGCACCTCGAGTGCGCGCCGCCGCGCCGCCCGCCGCGACTCACCGCGCAGGACCGGTACGGTCGCGACGTTGTCGACCACCGTGCGGTGCGGCAGCAGCCCCGCGCTCTGGATGACGTACCCGATGCCGCGCCGCAGTTCGACGGCGTCCACGGTGGCCACGTCCCGGCCGTCCACGCCGACCGTGCCCGCGGTGGGCGCCACCATACGGTTGATCATTCGCATCGACGTCGTCTTCCCGCAGCCGGACGGTCCGACGAACACCGTGAACGAGCCCGCCTCGACCTTCAGATCCAGGCCGTCGACGGCGACCGTGCCGTCCGGAAAGCGTTTGGTGACACCCGAGAACGTGATCACGAGATCGGGGCGTCCAGTCCCTGCCGCGCCACCCACTGCTGCGCCGCCGCCTGCGGCTCGGTCTTGCTGTCGCCCGACACGGCGTCGTTGAGGGCCACCAGTTCCGCCGTGGTCAGCTTGGCGGAGATCGCATCCAGGACACGTGTCAACTGCTCGGTCTTCGCGTTCGCCCGCAGCAGCGGCACCACGTTCTGGGCGGGGAAGTTGTTCGCCGGATCGGCCAGCACCACCAGATCGTTCGCCTCGATCGCGGGCGAGGTCGTGAAGATGTTCGCGGCGGTCACCTGGCCCGACGTCAGCGCCTTCACCGTGGCCGGGCCACCGCCGTCACCGATCGGCACGAAGTTGGCGGCGCTGATGTCGAGACCGTAGTTCTCCCGCAGCCCGGGCAGCCCGACGGGCCGTTCCTGGAACTCGGCCGGCGCCGCGAACTTCACCTCCGCGGAGTGCGGCGCCAGGTCCGCGATGGACGTCAGATTCCACTTCTCGGCGGTCTCGCGGGTCACGACGACCGCGTCCTTGTCCTCGGCGGGTGCCGGGGTCGTCGTCGTGAGATCGGGCGCGAGTGCGGCCGGGAGGGCGGCGTCGATGTCGGCGGAGCTGGTCGCCGTCGACGACGGATCCAGGTACTGCAGCAGATTGCCGGTGTAGTCGGGGATCACCGTGAGCGAACCGTCGCGCAGCGCCGGGACGTACGCCTCGCGGGTCCCGATGTTCATCTTCGTGTCGACGTCGAAGCCGTTGGCCCGCAGCACCTCGGCGTAGATGTAGCCGATGGTCGTGGACTCCGGGAAGTTCGCCGAGCCCACCACGATCGTGTTCGCATCGACGCTGCCGCCACCGCCGCTGTCGAGCGGGTCGTTGCCCCCACACGCGGTGAGCATCGTCAGGGACACGGCAGTGATCGCCACAGCGCCCCGGAAGAAGCGGTGACGCAGGCGGATTCGGGAACCGTTCATGTCGTCCTTCCATCGGGTCCGGCGTAGCGGCCCACCCGACGCGGACAGCCGCCGCAGGGTGACAAGCCGGATCTCTCGACCGCTCGTGATGGTGCGCGCCGTCAGTGTAACGATAGGAGCGGCGAACGCACGGTCGACGAGCGGAGAGGGACACGGTGTCACCGAACAGGAATGGGCAGGCCGGCAGGCTCGCGGCGCTAACGATCGTTCCCGTGCTCGCGATCGTCGCCGCGTGCGGCGTCGACACGAGCAGCAGCGTCAGCGGCCCGGGAGCACCCGAACCGGTCGTCGTCGGTGCGTCGGACACGATCGAGAGCGAACTCGTCGCGCGGCTCTACGCCGGCGCGCTCGAGGCGGGCGGGCGCCGCGCCGAACTGGTGCTGGGGCTGGGTGACCGCGCCGACCGGATCGCCGCCCTCGACGCGAACCGGGTGGCGCTGGTGCCGGACTACACCGGGCGGCTGCTGCACTGGTTCGACCCGGACGCCGACGTCACCGACGCCGAGGACGTGTTCGAGGCGCTCAACAAGTCGCTGCCGGAGGGCCTTACGGTGTCCGACTACGCTCCCGCGGACGACCGGTCGGCACTCGTGCTGTCCGCGCCGCAGGCCGATCGCCTCGGCGGACACTCGATCGACGACATCGCCCCCGGGTGCGCGGGCCTGACGTTGTACGCGTCCGACGCGTTCCGTGAGGACCCGCGCGCACTGGAGCACCTCCAGTCGGCGTACGGGTGCACGTTCGGGTCCGTGGTGCCGGTGGGCGGCGCCACCGACGTGGCCCGCGAACTGGGCGTCGGCGCGTCGCCGATCGGCGGCGCCACCGCCGCGTCGCCCGACATCGCGCAGGACGAACTGGTGGTGCTGGCCGACGACGAGGAGGCGTTCACCGCGCAGAACGTGGTGCCGCTGCAGCGCAGCGGTGTGCTGCGCGCCGACGACGTCAAGGGACTGAGCGTCGTCCTGCAGCTCACCACCGCGGATCTGACGGACATGGTGGTCCGGATCCGCGGTGGCGAGATCACGTCGGCCGACGCCGCCGCCGACTGGCTCGCCGACCACCTCTGACGGCCCGCGTCGGTCGACGACGGCTCCCTCAGCCGTCGACCCGTGCCCGCGCTGCCGCGGCGGCGTCGTGTCGGCCCAGGGCCTCGAGGGCGTCGCCCTCCATCAGCGCGACCCGGACCGCGAGGCGCGGCGCCTCGGTCACCCGCGGGGCGGCGTCGGCGAGCACGGCCAGAGCTTCCTCATGGCGCTCGGCTGTCAGCAACGCCTGCGCGACGACGATGAGGGCGCTGCCGGAACCGACGACGTCCTCGGCCGCGGCGTACGCGTCGGACGCGGCGAGCCCCGTCCGCACCGCCTCGTCGAACCGGCCCAGCTGGGACAGCGCCCGCGCCGTCGAGTCCTCGATGTCCGCGCGGGTCCACGGGTCGGCGTGTTCGGCCGCCGCCCGCAGATCCTCGAGTCCGTCCTCGTCGCCGAACTGGCAGCGGGCGCGTCCGCGTGCGTGCAGAAGGTCGGCCAGTGCGTCGGGCTGATCGGTGAGCTGCCGGGCGTCCTCGACCGCGGCGTCGAGAACCTCCACGGCGTCCTCGTCGTCGAACTGCATCATCAGCAGCCCGAGTTCCTTGCCGATCCGCGCGGCCACCGCGAAATCCGAGCCTGCCTGGGCCAGCTCCTGGCCCTCGGCCCACGCCGCGACGGCAGCACCCGGCTCGCCCGCGTCGCGCCTCGCATAGCCGAGCCACAGCATGGTCAGAGCACGGGAGCCGGCCTCTGTGCCCTGGGCCTCCTCGGTCTCGGCGACCGTGGTGAGCTCGTCGACGGCCTCGTCCGGGTGCCCGGCCCGCACGAGCGTGACGCCGAGCCGGTAGCGGTGGCCGACGGACTCGGTGCCGGCCAGCTCGGCCTCCCGTGTCGCCAGCCGCAGGCGGCCGGCCGCGTCGTCCAGTCGGCCGAGGTCGTCGCAGATCTGGGCACTGAGGGCCGCGAGCGGGGCGGTCACGGACCGCGCCGCGTGGGTCACCGCCAGGTCGAGCGCGCCGTCGACGGCGGTCAATGCCTCCTCGAACTGCCCGCCGCCGGCCAGCAGCTGGGCCCGCATCCGCAAGAGCACCGCGCGGCGACCGGGCGCGACCTCGGCGGTCAGCTCGGACTCGATCCAGGCCAGCGCCGCGTCGCCGCCCTCGGAATCCAGGATGGTGTCGACCCGCTCCTCCGCAGGGCGCGAGCCGGCCACCTCGTCGACGAAGGCCGCGGCCGCGGCCGGGTCCACGGCAGCCGGTGGCGAGACGGACACGGTGTGCGCGGTACCGATCGGCAGGTCCCAGCGCTGTCCGGCGAGAGCCCGTGCGGCGGACAACTTTTCGCTACGGTACGCGGTGCCGTTGCGCTCGTCGAAGCGGGCCGCGAGATCCTCGGCGGCGCGCCAACATGCCTGCGCCAGTTCGTCGACCGTCCACGGGCCGTCGTGCGCACCCAGGAACTTGCGCAGGGGCGCGGCGTCGGCCCCGCGGACGTGCTCGTGGCCGAGCCCGACCGCACCGGCCGCCGTGCACGTCACCGCGAACGCGGTGAGCGCCTCGAGGTGCGCAATCGCGTTGAGGGTGTCGTGCGCCAGCCAGCCGATGTGCCGCTCGAGCATCTCGAGGGCGCGTTGTTCGTTGCCCGTGACGGACAGGAAGACCAGGTGCAGCCCGATCATGTCGAGTTCGGCGGCGTTCCCGCGAGCGAGCCGGTAACCCCGCACGTGCATCCGCTCGGCGTCCTCGAGACGACCGACCCGGAGCAGCGGTAGCAGCGTGTGGGCCATCGCCCGTTCCGGTTCCTCGGCGCACCCCAGACCCTGGTCCAGCATCTCCTGGACGAGGCCGAGCCCGGCCTCCAGGTCCCCTGTGGCAAACCGGAATCGGGCTTCCTCGGAACGCACGCACGCCTCGCAGTGGCTGTACGCGTCGCGCGGGGTCCGGCCCAGCTCCTCGAGGTGACGGGCGGCCTCCTCGTTCTGCCCCGCGTCGAATGCCTGCGAGAACCGGGTCTGCACCACGCCCGACAGGCCGACGCCGGCCTGCCGGTAGGCGGTCTCCATCCGGTCGATCGACTCGTCGATCGTCGAACGCGGGAACATCGGGTTCGACGCGAGCGCGTCGGCGATCCACTTGTGGAACCACAGCAGGTCGTGCTCGTCGACCTGGGTAGGGAACGTGGCCGGGTCGGCGGCGTTCCGCCCGACGCACCACGCGAACGCGGTGAGCAAGGTGTCCGTGTCGCCCGTCATGGAGGCGGACTGGACCAGTCGCATCCGCACCGCGTAGGCGGCAGCCTCGTTGCCGGTCTCCTCGGCGAGGGTGATCGCCCGTTCGATGAGCTCGCGTTCGGCCGGTCCGTACGGTGTCGCGTCGATCTCGCTGATCAACGCGTCGACGGTGGTGTCACTCGGCATGGTCGTCCTTATCGGTGGTGGAGGGACAGTGCGGTCCCGGATCGGTGGTGGTGACGGGTGCAGCCAGGCCGACGGACAGGTGGACGATGTCCGTCATGGCGTCGGTCAGGGCCGCGCGGTCGGCTGTCCGCAGCGGCCGGTGACCGGCGAGCAGTGCCTGGACGTAGAGGATCCGCACCGCCCGCGACAGCACGGCCTCGTCGTCGACAGTGGTCAGGGTGCGCACCAGCCGGTTCCGCCAGTTCAGGGCGAGTCGGCCGGCGGTGTCCACACTCTCGGCCTCCGCCTCGCTCACCCGACCGAGGACATCGGCCCAGAACCCGCCGCTCTCGCTCGCCTGCTCACGGCGCAGGCTGCGAAGTACCGCCTCGTCCGCGACGTACAGCGCGGGAACGTCGTCCGGCTCGAACGCCCGCACCGCCGTCGCGCAGTCGAGGTCGGCCAGGGCGGCGTCGGCGCGCTCCTGCAGCCGGCGCGAGGCGGCCCGGTCCGCCAGCGGCGGCACGTCCAGGTGGTCGATCTCGTCGGCAACGGTGACGATCTCGACCTCGGCGCCGGGCACGAACTCCGGCAGCCGGCCCGCGATCTCCGCGTCGTAGACGTACCCGCCGTTGACGATCGGGGCGCCGGGGCGGGCGATGCCGGCCAGCTGCCGGAACTCGTCGACCGTTCGGGTGTACCGAACGGTGCCGCGCCGGGCGGCCTCGCCGAAGGTCGTCGGCCCCTCGGTGGTCTCGATCGGCAGGTGGGGGACGATGAACCGGGCCAGCTCGTCGTCGTGGACGACGAGCGCCCGCAAGGCGAGGTGGTGCACGGCCAGGAACGCGGCCAACCGGTGCGGCGCCGTCGCGGCCAGCCCGATGACCCAGCGGCGCACCGCCGACCCCAGCTCGGCGCGTGTCGACTCGAGCGCCCCGTCCTCGATCAGGGCCTCCCGGGAGGCGGTCGGATGGAGCCCGGTGGTGTCCACGACCGCCCGCACGAAGAACGCCCAGTCCGGCAGGAGGTCGTCCATGCGCTCGGACAGGAGCATTCCGCCCAGATAGACCCGGCTCGACTGCCGCTGGCCGGGGGAGAGCTGGAACGGCAGTACGAAGGCCGTGCCCCGGGTGCCGGTCGACGGCACGTGCAGCGGAATGGTCGCGAACGGCTCGGCGCCGACGATTTCTCGGCCCAGCTCGCGCAACTCCGGCGACGGGACCGCGCTGTTCTCGAGGAACGGCGCCGGCCGGGTCACCGTCTCTCCGGCCACCGTCACCCGCACCGGCAGGTGCCGGCCGAACCGGTCGGCCAGCTCGCGCGCCCCGACGGGGGAGACGAGCCCGGTGGCGTCATGGCGGGGGAACAGCTCGACGCGGGTGCCGACCGGCAGCTCGTCGGCGAGCTCGGTGACCGTGAACGTGCCGTCGGTGCGACCGACCCACTCGACGGCGGGCGCGCCGGTGGCAGAGCGGGACCGGACCCGGATCTCGTCGCTCACCATGAAGCAGCTGAGCAGGCCGATCCCGAACTGGCCGAGGCGGTCGGTGCGGGGCAGATCGAGGATGTCCCGCTTGGAACTGCGGCCGACCGTCGCGAGCAGCTCGCCCACCTCGGCCGCGGTCAGCCCGACCCCGTCGTCCTCGACCGCGAACACGGACCCGGCTCCGTCGGCGGGCAGGACCCGGATGGTGCCGACGTGGCCGGGTTCACGCTCCCGACGGGCCGCGATCGCGTCGCATCCGTTCTGCAGGAGTTCCCGGAGGAAGACGTGCGGCCCGGTGTAGATGCTCGCGCTGAGCAGCTCGATGATCCCACCGAGGTGTACCTGGAATGGACGGCTGTTGCCGTCGGCTCTTGTTGTCATCGGGGGCAGAGCTTATCGACAGAGTCCGACATTTCGGCCACATCGAGTGCTCCGCGGGTCCGGGTGGCGGGACGGCTCGCCCGCACCCCTCAGCTCGACGTGGGCAGGACCCGGGACGTGACCGCCGCGACCACGCGCTGATAGGTCGGGCCGACGATGCGCACCCATGCGTCGAGGAACTTCGCGTCCGCGCCGATCAGCACGCGCGGCTTGCCCTTTCGCACGCCGTTCACGATCGTCTTCGCCGCGTCCTCGGGCGTCGTGCGCGCGAGGTGCTTGTCGAAGAACTGCGCGAACGTCGCCTGGTCGTCGCCGTCGGGCATCGTGGCGTTGCGTGCGATCGCGGTCTTGATGCCGCCCGGGTGCACACACGTGACCTTCACCGGGTGCTTCGCGATGAGCATCTCCTGGCGCAGCGACTCGGTGAACCCACGCACCGCGAACTTCGCGGCGTTGTAGGCGCTCTGACCCGGGATGGACAGCAGGCCGAACAGGCTCGAGACGTTCACGATGTGCCCGTCGCCGGACGCGATCACGTGCGGCAGGAACGCCTTGGTGCCGTTGACGACACCCCAGAAGTCGACGTCCATGATCCGCTCGATGTCCTTGAACTCGGAGCGCTCCACCTCGCCGTGGAAGGCGATGCCGGCGTTGTTGTAGACCTGGTGCACCGTGCCGAAGTGCGCGACCACCGCGTCGGCGTACGCGAGCACCGCCTCGCGTTGCGTGACGTCGAGGTGGTCGGACTTCACGTCGGCGCCCAGCGCCTCGACCTGGCGGACCGTCTCGGCCAGTCCGGTCGAATCCATATCGGAGAGTGCGAGTTTCGCACCCTGCCCTGCCAGGTTCAGGGCCAGTGCCCGGCCGATTCCGGAGCCTGCGCCGGTGATGACGCAGACCTTCCCCGCGAACTCGCTCACTGTGCCGCCACCTTGTCGTCGTCGAGATCGGTCAGTTCGGTGTCGATGGGGTCCGCAATCGTCGTGGTCGGCAGATCGTCGGTCGTCACGCTGCGGTAGGCCCCGAGGTCGAACTGCCTGGTCATGTTGCGGAACTCGAACGTGAAGCCGGGCCACAGCGTCGTGTTGTTGCCGTGCTTGTCGAGGTACCAACTGGCGCAACCGCCGTTGTTCCACACGCTCTTCGCCAGCTTGGCCTGCAGGTCGCGGTTGTAGGCGTCCTGGGCGTCCTGGCGAACTTCGATGGTGCCGATGTCGTAGCGCTCGATCACCTTGATCGCGTCGACGACGTAGTTGAGCTGCGACTCGATCATGAACACCATCGAGCTGTGGCCGAGGCCGGTGTTCGGACCCACCAGGAAGAACATGTTCGGGAAGTTCGCGATCGCGGACCCCTTGTAGCCCTGCTGGCCGCCGTCGTCGAAGGTCTGCGCGAGCGAGCGCCCGTCCTTGCCGAAGATGCCTGCGAACGTGGGGGAGTCGGTGACGTGGAAGCCGGTCGCGACGACGATCGCGTCGACCTCACGTTCGGTGCCGCTGCGGTCGACGATCGAGTGCTCGCGGACCTCCGCGATGCCGTCGGTGACGACGTCGACGTTGGGCCGTGCGAGTGCAGGGTAGTAGTTGTTGGAGATCAGCATGCGCTTGCAGCCGATCTGGAAGTTCGGGGTGACCTTGCGCCGCAGCTCCCGATCCTTGATCTGGCGGCGCAGGTGCCGCGAGGCGGTGAACTGCAACGGCTTCATGAAGATCGGGGCCTTTGCGAGACCGACCACCTGCGTCTCGCGCATCCAGTAGATGCCGGCGCGGCACAGCTTCTGGAAGCCGGGGATGTACTTGAACGCGAGATGCTCGGCCTTGGTGTACTCGCGGTCGGCGCGCGGCAGGATCCACGGCGCGGTGCGCTGGTACACGTCGAGCTGGGCGGCCTTCGTCGCGAGCTGCGGCACGATCTGGATGGCCGACGCGCCGGTGCCGATCACCGCGATCCGCTTGCCGTCCAGATCGGCGTCGTGGTTCCACTGCGCGGAGTGGAAGATCTCGCCCTCGAACCCCTCGATGCCGGCGATATCGGGCAGGGACGGCTCGCACAGCGCGCCCACGGCGGCCACGACGACCTTCGCGACGAACTCGCCCTTCGACGTCTGCACCTCCCAGCGTGCGGCGTCGCCGTTCCAGCGGGCCGACTCCACCTCGCAGCCGAAGACGTGCTTGTCGAGCACGTTGTACTTGCGCGCCACCGCCGAGATGTAGCTCTGGATCTCGGGCTGCGGCGAAAACGACCGCGTCCATTCGGGATTGAGCGCGAACGAGTACGAGTACAGGTGCGAGGGGACGTCGCATGCCGCGCCCGGGTACGTGTTGTCTCGCCAGGTGCCACCCACGTCGTTGCCGCGCTCGAGCACGACGAAGTTGTGCTTGCCCTCCTGAACCAGCTTGATAGCAGCGCCGAGGCCCGCGAAGCCGCTGCCGATGATCAGTGTGTCGACCTGGCGCGGGGTCGCGACCCGGGCGGAAGTATCTGTGACTGGAAGACTCATGTAAGGGAGCGTAGGACGTTGTTGATCGTCGGTCAATAGCTAATTGACTGCGATTCAGTAAGGTGGGTGCTCATGGATGTCGTCAAACGCACCAGGCTCAGTCCCGAGGAGAGGCGGGCGCAGCTGATCGAGTTGGGCGTGCGGATGCTCGCCGAACGGCCGCTGGAACAGATCTCGGTCGAGGACATCGCCGACGAGGCCGGCGTGTCCCGCGGGCTGCTGTTCCACTACTTCGCGTCCAAGCACGACTTTCACGTCGCGATCGTGCGCCACACGAGCGCCGACATGCTCGCCCGCACAGCGCCGAACCCGGATCTCGCACCGATCGAGATCCTGCGCGACGCAATGGCGTCGTACGTCGACTACGTCTCCGACAACCGCGACACCTACGTCTCGCTGCTGCGGGGGACCGCCAGCGGCGACCCCACCATGCGGCAGGTGTTCGAGGAGACCCGAACCGAGATGGCCCGGCGCGTGATCGACCAGCTCCCGAACCTGGGGATCGAACCCGACGCCCGAATGGGCCTGTCCGTGCGGGGCTGGATCGCATTCGTCGAGGAGGCCACCATCACGTGGCTGCGCAGCCCGGAGATCAGCCGGGACGAGCTGATCGACATGCTCGTCACCGCGCTGCCCGCAGTCGCACTGAGCGCGGAGGCGGCCGCCGCGCTGCTGCAGTAGCGCGGTGGTCGTCACCGACCGCTACCGGTAACAGTACGAATCGGACGAGGCATCGCCGCCCTGGAGGCGAACCTGGTGCGCCCGCAGGCCCCGGAAGTCGCCGTCGTGCGGGAAGAGGCGGTCGTCGATGGTCATCCCGCCGCGAGAATCGGTGTGCACCAATGCCATCCAGGCGCCGACCCCGTCCGGGTAGAACTGGTCGTCCCACGCGCCGTACAGGGAGTTGGTGACGTACACCCGCTTGCCGTCCCGGCTGATCTCGACCATCTGCGTGCCTCCGGACAGCGGCCGGCTCGGCTCCGCCGGATGCGCCACCCGGCCGACGATCCCCCCGAGCCGGACGGACCCGGTCTCCTTCGGATGGGCGGGGTTGCGCACATCGAATTGCTTGAGTTCGCCGGTGCCCCAACACGAGACGTAGAGGAACTCGTCGTCGACCGACAGGTCGATGTCGGTGACCAGCGGCGGCACCGCCCCGAACGGCTTCAGCGCGGGCGGCAGCAGGTCCGGGTCAGCGGGCTCGGCCGGGATGGTGATCACCTTGTCCACCGCCCACGTGCCGTCGTCGCGGTGCCAGCGCCACACCGAGGCCGACAGGTCCTCGGTCGAGATGACCACGCCGACGAACCCCCACGTGGCCTCCGGGTCGTGCGACGGGCGAAGTTCGAGCGGCATCTGGTACTGCGCGCCGAGGTCCACGCGCTGCCGGTGCTCGCCCGTGGCGAGGTTCCAGAAGTGGATCGCGTGGCCGTACTCGTTCGCCAGCAGCTTCTCGGGCACCAACCCGTCCTCGATCATCGACGGGGTGCCCCACTCGCTGCTGATCAGCGTGTTCTGGTTCAGATGCCACCAGGCGTCGTACGCGAAGTACTGCGGCCCCCGGTCGGTCTCCCACTGCCGGAGCACGTCGAACGTGTCGTGGTCGAGCAGGGCTATCCCACCCGGGCCCTCCGATCCATTCGCACCTCCGAGGCAGGTCATGAACACCCCGTCCGGCCCACAGTGCAGGGTATGCGGCCGGGAGTAGCCGGCCTTGGCGGCGAGATCGGCGGCGTCCACGACCCGGGTCACGGTGGGCTGACGCGGATCGGGCCCGGTGTCGAGCACGGACAGATTGGACGAGCGCAGGCCCGGCACGATCAGATACCGGCGGGCCAGACCCGCCATATCGTGGCCCTCGTGCTTCAACGCGCTGCTGCACGCGTTCCAGCCGAAATGGTGCAGCTCGTTGCCCCGCCCCGGGATCTCGGTCCAGCCCACCACCCGGCCGTAGGTGTCCGAGCCGGGATCCACGTCGATCACGCTCATCGCGTCGGGTTTGTCCGCGGCGCGATCGAACGCGGCCACGTAGGCCAGCCGTTCCGGTGGCGCGGCCGCCGCGTCCGCGGCCGTTCGATAGAAGGTCGGGTCCGTGGTTGGCTGACTCATCTTCAGCCCCCTTCGTCGAGACGGTGAGACCCTGTTCCCAGAATATTGGAACCCGGCGGCCCTGCGGAACCGTCTCGCCCCCGGAAACGGACCGGCCCGCCCACTCGTGGAGAGTGGGCGGGCCGGTCGTCGTGTCTCAGCCGATCAGGCGGATCACTTCGTGGGCGTGAACGCCGCGTCGATGATCTCCTGCTGCTCGACGGCGTGAACCTTGCTCGAGCCCGACGACGGCGCCGACATCGCGCGACGCGAGACGCGCTTGATGCCTGCGAGCTTCTCGGGCAGCAGCTCCGGCAGGGCCAGGCCGAGGAACGGCCACGCACCCTGGTTCGCCGGCTCCTCCTGCACCCAGAAGAACTCGCTGACGTTCGGGTAGCGGTCCAGCGTCTCGGCGATGCGGCGACGCGGGATCGGGTACAGCTGCTCGATTCGGACGATCGCGACGTCGTCGCGGTTCTCCTTCTGCTTCTTCGCCAGTAGCTCCCAGTAGAGCTTGCCGGACGTCAGCAGCACCCGCTTGACCTTGTCGCGGTCGCCGCCCTGCGTCTCGTACGACGGCTCCTCGAACACCGAGCGGAACTTGCCGGTGGTGAAGTCCTCGAGGTTGCTGACCGCGGCCTTGTTGCGCAGCATCGACTTCGGCGTGAACACCACGAGCGGGCGGCGGATGCCGTCCAGGTGGTGACGACGAAGCAGGTGGAAGTAGCTGGCCGGGGTCGACGGCATCGCGACCGTCATCGAGCCCTCGGCGCACAGCTGCAGGAACCGCTCGATGCGGCCCGACGTGTGGTCCGGGCCCTGGCCCTCGTGGCCGTGCGGCAGCAGCAGCACGACGTCGGACAGCTGGCCCCACTTGGCCTCACCGGAGCTGATGAACTCGTCGATGATGGTCTGGGCGCCGTTGACGAAGTCGCCGAACTGCGCCTCCCACAGCACCAGCGCGTCGGGGTTGCCGACCGAGTAGCCGTACTCGAAGCCCAGGCCCGCGAACTCGGTGAGCGCCGAGTCGTACACCATGAACTTGCCGCCGTTGTCCGCGTTCGCGGCGATCTGCGCGATCGGGTTGTACTCGTCGCCGTTCTTGCGGTCGATGAGCACCGAGTGCCGCTGCGTGAACGTGCCGCGCCGCGAGTCCTGACCGGCCAGGCGCACCAGGGCGCCCTGCTCGACCAGCGAACCGAACGCGAGCAGCTCGGCGAACGCCCAGTCGATCTTGCCCTCGCGGGACATCTCGTGACGCTTCTCGATGACCGGCTTGACGCGCGGGTGCACCGTGAAGCCCTCGGGGACGTTGACGAACGCGTCGCCGATGCGGGCGAGCGTGGCCGCGTCGACCGCCGTGGTGAGGCGGGCCGGCGGGGTCTGGTCCAGCTCGACCGACTCCGACGGTTCCGGCTTGAACTTCTCGAGCTCGCGGACCTCGTTGAACACCCGCTCCAGCTGGCCCTGGTAGTCACGCAGGGCGTCTTCGGCTTCCTTCATCGAGATGTCGCCGCGACCGATCAGGGCCTCGGTGTAGCTCTTGCGGACGCTGCGCTTGGTGTCGATCAGGTCGTACATCGCCGGCTGCGTCATCGACGGGTCGTCGCCCTCGTTGTGGCCGCGACGGCGGTAGCAGATCAGGTCGATCACGACGTCCTTGCCGAACTTCTCACGGAAGTCGACGGCCAGCTGCGCGACCCAGACACAGGCCTCGGGGTCGTCGCCGTTGACGTGGAAGATCGGGGCGCCGATCATCTTCGCGACGTCGGTGCAGTACTCGGACGAACGCGAGTGCTCCGGCGCGGTGGTGAAGCCGACCTGGTTGTTGACGACCACGTGCACGGTGCCGCCGGTGCGGTAGCCGCGCAGCAGTGCCAGGTTCAGGGTCTCGGCCACGACACCCTGGCCGGCGAACGCCGCGTCACCGTGCAGCATCAGCGGCATGACGGTGAAGCCGTCCTGGCCCTTGTCCAGCAGGTCCTGCTTCGCGCGGACCAGGCCCTCGAGGACCGGGTCGACCGCCTCGAGGTGCGACGGGTTCGCGGTCAGCGACACCTTGATGTCGTTCTCGCCGAACATCTGGATGTAGGTGCCCTCGGCGCCCAGGTGGTACTTCACGTCGCCGGAGCCGTGCGCGGCCGCCGGGTTCATGTTGCCCTCGAACTCGGTGAAGATCTTCGAGTACGGCTTGCCGACGATGTTCGCCAGCACGTTGAGGCGACCGCGGTGCGGCATACCGATGACGACCTCGTCGAGGCTGTGCTCGGCGGCCTGGTCGATGATCGCGTCCATCATCGGGATGACGGACTCGGCACCCTCGAGCGAGAAGCGCTTCTGCCCGACGTACTTGGTCTGCAGGAACGTCTCGAACGCCTCCGCGGCGTTGAGCTTGCTCAGAATGTACTTCTGCTGAGCGACGGTCGGCTTGACGTGCTTCGCCTCGACGCGCTCCTGCAGCCATGCCTGCTGCTCGGGCTCGAGGATGTGCGTGTACTCGACGCCGATGTGGCGGCAGTACGCGTCGCGCAGGATCGACAGGACGTCGCGCAGCTTCATCCGGGACTGGCCGTGGAAGCCGCCGACGTTGAATTCGCGGTCGAGGTCCCACAGCGTCAGGCCGTGGCTCGTGACGTCGAGGTCGGGGTGGCTGCGGAACTTGTCCTTGACGAACTGCAGCGGATCCGTGTCGGCCATCAGGTGGCCACGGTTGCGGTACGCCGCGATCATCTCGAGCACGCGGGTGCTCTTGTCGACGGCGCCCTCCGGCACGTCCTTGCGCCAGCGGACCGGCTCGTAAGGAATGTGCAGCGAATGGAAGATCTCGTCGTAGAACTCGTCGCTGATCAGCAGGTTGTGGATCGTGCGCAGGAAGTCGCCGGACTCGGCGCCCTGGATGATCCGGTGATCGTAGGTGGAGGTCAGGGTCATCAGCTTGCCGACGCCCATCTCCGCGATGCGCTCGTCGCTCGCGCCCTGGAACTCGGCCGGGTACTCCATCGCACCGGCGCCGATGATGGCGCCCTGGCCCTGCATCAGGCGCGGCACGGAGTGCACGGTGCCGATGCCGCCGGGGTTGGTCAGCGAGATCGTGACACCGGCGAAGTCCTCGGCGGTGAGCTTGCCGTCACGCGCACGACGGACGATGTCCTCGTAGGCGCCGTAGAACTGCACGAAGTTCATCGACTCCGTGCCCTTGATCGCGGCGACGACCAGCGAACGGCTGCCGTTCTTGCCCGGCAGGTCGATCGCCAGGCCGAGGTTGGTGTTCGCCGGGGTGACGACGTTCGGCTTGCCGTCGATCTCGGCGAAATGGCGGTTCATGTTCGGGAACGCCTTGACCGCCTGCACGATCGCGTAACCGAGGATGTGGGTGAACGAGACCTTGCCGCCACGGGTACGGGCGAGGTGGTTGTTGATGACGATGCGGTTGTCGAACATCAACTTCGCCGGAACGGCGCGAACGCTGGTGGCTGTCGGGATCGTGAGCGAGGCCGACATGTTGCGGGCCACCGTGGCAGCCGCGCCGCGCAGGACCTGGTTGGTGTCCTGGGTGGGGGCCTCGGCGGCTTCCGCCTTGGGAGCAGCAGCAGGCTTCGGGGCGGCAACCGGCTTGGGCACGGGCGGGGCGGCCGGAGCCGGCGGCGGGGTCGCCGCCTTGGGCGCCGGGGCGGGCGCGGACGCGGGCGCTGCGGCAGGCGCCGGAACCGCGGCACCGTTCGCGGCCTTCGTGGCGACATCACCGGCGCCGAGCGCCTCGCCGTTCCCGGTTGCGTTCGCCGCATCGGGCGAGTAATCCGTCAGAAACTCGTGCCAACTTGCGTCCACGGATGAGGGATCATCCTGGAAGCGTTGGTACATCTCGTCAACCAACCACTGGTTCTGTCCGAACTGGGAAGTAGAGCTGCTGCTCACGGCAGGTGTTCGCCTCGTTTCTTTCTTCGGTACCCGATCAGAGCGCCTATACACATGAGGCTAGCCTCCGCGCGTCGAGCTCGGGCATCCGGTCCGGCGCGTGTCGGCTGGCTCACATTGTTGCGATGGGGTCTCCATCGATGACGGTTCTCGCCGACGAATTATTCCCCTGTTCACTCTCCGCTGCATCACAGAGTCGCGCGTAATGTCCACCCGCGCGTCGAAGGGTGTCGTGAGCACCGGTTTCCACGATACGACCCCGATCCACGACCACGACGAGATCGGACCTCGCGGCGGTCGCGAGACGGTGCGCGACCACCACCGACGTGCGCTTTCGAGTGACCATTCGGTTCGATTCGAGGACCAGTCGCTCGGTCGCCGGATCGAGGGTCGCGGTCGCCTCGTCGAGCAACAGCAGATCCGGATCGACCATCTCGGCGCGGGCGAGCGCGATCAGCTGGCGCTGCCCCGCGGACAGCCCCTGCCCACGCTCTCCGATCGGCTGATTCATGCCCCCGGACAGTGCTGCGATTGTCGGGAGCGCGCCGACCGACCGCGCCGCGTCCTCGATCTGCTCGCGGGTCGCGTCCGGTCGCCCGTAGGCGATGTTGCTCGCGACGGTGCCGGTGAACAGGTGCGCCTCCTGCGGGACGACGCCGAGGCGTCCGCGGTAGGCGTGCAGCGGATAGCGCCGCAGATCCTCGTCGTCGACCCGGACCGCGCCGGACGTCGGGTCGTAGAAGCGGGCGAGGAGTTTGACGACCGTCGACTTGCCGGCACCGGTGCGGCCGACGAGTGCCACCGTCGTGCCGGCCGGGATGCGCAGGTCGATGTCGCTGAGGGCGTCGGATTCGGCGCCCTGGTAGCGGAAGCTGACATCCGAGAAGGCGACTTCGCCGCGCAGGTGACCCTCGATGGGGACCGTGTCGCCCGGGTCGGCGGTCTCGATCGAGCTCGGTGTCGCGAGCAGGTCCGCGATCCGGCGCAGGCCGACGTCGGCCTGCTGGTAGCCGTCGAACACCTGCGACAGCTGCTGGATCGGGCCGAACAGCAGACCCAGGTAGAGCACGAACGCGACCAGCGTGCCGGCGGTGGCCGAACCGTCCGCGACGCGCTGCGCGCCGACGAACACGACGGCCGCGAGCGCCAGGTCGGACAGCAGCGTGATGAACGGGAAGTACACCGAGATCGCGCGCTGCGACCGCATCCGGCTGCGGCGGTAGCTGTCGGCGCGGTCGGCGAACCGTCGCGCCGCGAACTCCTCGCGGCGGTACGCCTGGGCCGCCCGCAGGCCCGCGATGTTCTCCTGGAATTCGGCGTTGACCAGCGAGATCCGCTCGCGCGACACGCTGTAGGCGGCGCCGGACACGCGCCGGAACACCAGGGTCGCGACAGTCAGTGGGAGCAGCGCGGCGAGTGCGACCAGTGCCAGCGTCACGTCGGTCACGAGCAACGCCACGGCGATCCCCACGAGGGTGAGCAGCGCGACGACCGCCGTCGACAGTCCCGTCTGGATGAACGACGACAGCGCGTCGACGTCCGTGGTCATCCGCGTCATGATCCGGCCGGACAGCTCGCGCTCGTAGTAGTCCAGGCCGAGCCGCTGCAGGTGCGCGTAGCTGCGCACGCGCAGCCCGAACAGCACCCGCTCGCCGGCGCGCGCGGTGATCACCGTCAGGACTGCCACCACGAGCCAGCCGACGAGGGCCAGCGTGGTGCCGACCGCGGTGGCCGCCCACAGCGGGCCGTAGTCACCCGGGACCACACCGTGATCGATCGCGTACCGCACGATCGACGGGAACGTGATGCCGATCAGCGAGTCCAGGGCCAGACACACCACGACACCGGCGAGTAGCCAGCGCACCGGGTGCAGCAGCCGGCCGAGCCGGAACTCGGAGTCGTCGCGGCGCAACCGGGCGGTGTCGGTGCGCGGATCCTCGTCCGCCGGCGGCAGCGCATCGACCGCCCGCTTCAGTTCCGGGGTCGCGGCCACCCCGCCGAGGGCGCCCGCCATGTGCCCGCCGCCGCCATGGCCGCCCCCACCGTGCCCACTCGCGCCGGCGGGTCCTCCGGCCCGGCCGGCGGCGCCGGCGTCGGAGTCGACCTCCATCTCCGGCCACAGCTCTGCCTCGGTCGGCTCCGCGACCAGCGCCCCGGATCCGTCGGCCGCCTCGCCGTCGGGTCCGCTCTGCGCGGCATCCAGCGGATCCGGGGCCGACAACAGCGTCCGGAACAGCGGGCACCGCTCGTCGAGTTCGTCGGCGGTGCCGATGTCGACGATCCGGCCGCCGTCAAGGACCGCGACGCGGTCGGCGAGGGTGAGCGTGGAGCGGCGGTGGGCGAGGATCAGCGTCGTACGGTGGCGACCGTCTCCCAGCGCGTCGAAGATCGTGGCCTCGGTGCCCGCGTCCACCGCCGATGTCGCATCGTCGAGGATCAGCACCCGCGGATCGACCAGCAGCGCGCGGGCCAGCGCGACACGTTGACGCTGACCGCCCGACAGCGTGAGCCCCCGTTCGCCGACGACAGTGTCGTAGCCGTCGGACAGGGCGGAGATGAACTCGTCGGCCTGCGCGAGTTTCGCGGCGATCCGAATCTCCTCGGCGCTGGCGTCGGGGCGCCCGAGCGCGATGTTCGCGGCGATCGTGTCCGAGAACAGGAACGGCTCGTCGAAGACGAGGCCCACCGCCTCGCGCAGCTGCTCGGCGCGCAGCTCGGAGACGTCGAGGCTGCGTCCCTCGCTCGTGAGTGACACGGTCCCGGAGCCGGGCGTGTAGAAACGGGGCAGCAGCAGCGAGAGCGCGGTCTTGCCGGAGCCCGCCGGCCCCACCACCGCCACGGACTCGCCCGGCGCGATGGACAGGTCGAGCCCGGTGAGGACGTCACGGCCGTCCTCGAAGCCGAAGACGACGTCGCGCAGCTGCACACCGAGCGGGCCGTCGGGCAGATCGACCGGGTGCGGCGGATCGGAGACGTCGGGCTCGGTGTCGATCACCTCGTAGACGCGCTCGACGGCCGCGCGCGACAGCTGGGCCATGATCACGACCTGCGACAGCGTCCGGGTGGCCGCGGTCATCGTCGCGACGTAGGCGGCGAAGGCCAGGAAGGTGCCGACGGTGATCGACCCGTGCAGGGCGAGCCAGCCGCCGAGCGCGACGACGCCGACCAGGCCGAGCTGGGGGAGGGCCGCCATCGACGGTGCGAACCGGGCGTTGACCCGCGCCGCGCGCATCCGCTCCGCGTAGAGGGTGCGGCCGAGGCCTTCGAGCTGGTCGACCGCACGGGATTCCTGCCCGAACCCCTTGACCACGCGGACGCCGGTGACGGTCTCCTCGACGTGCTGGGCGAGGTCGGCGGCGCGCTGCTGCGCCGACCACGTGGCGGCGAACAGCGTCGGCCGCACCAGGTAGACGACGAGCGCGACGGCGGGCACCACGACGAGGGCCACCACCGTCAGGAGCGGCGACAGCCACGCCATGATCACCAGCGCGAGCGCGAACTGCAGCACCACGCCCGCCGACATCGGGACCATCGCGAGCAGGCCCTGCACCAGTTGCAGGTCGGTGATCGAGCGGGACACCACCTGGCCCGTCCGGATCTGGTCCTGGCCGCGGCCGTCGAGGCGTTGCAGCGCGCCGAGCAGCCCGAGCCGCAGGTCGTGCTGGACGTCCAGCGAGAGCCGACCGGCCAGCATGCGACGTCCGTACTGGCACGCGAAACGGACGCACGCGAGGACCGCGATGAGCGCCGCGATCATCGTGATGACACTCGTGGCGGTGGATTCGCCGGCTGACGCGGCATCCAGTGCGACCTTCGTCAGCAGCGGGAACACGATGTCGATAACCGCGGCGATCACCGTCACGGTGAGCGCGCCGACAGCCGTCCGGCGGTGGTTCCAGCACTCGGCGCCGAGTCGGCGTATCCAGCCCCGGTGACCGTCCGCCACCCCTGTCACGTCTTGTGTAGCCATCGCGATCAACGGTAGTCCGTGGTTCGGACACCCCTTCGGCCTCGATGCTGTCGGTGTCACAGGGCGTTTCCTAAGATCAGCGCGTGCCCGATCCAAGATCACCCAAGACCCGGGCGCGGGACATCGACCGCGCGCACGCCTGCAGCCTGCTCGACGCCGCGTACGGCGACGGTCAGCTCGGCGTCGACGATTACGAGGCGCGCACCGCGGCGGCGATGCGCGCGCAGACGCTCGGCGATCTGTGGGCGCTCACCGAGGATCTGCAGATCGCCGACCACCTCCGCGAGTCGCCGGAGCCGCCCGCCGACGAGACCGGACAGTGGCACCGCCGCGGCCTGGTCCTGGCCGCGGTGATCGCTGCGGCGGTGGTGTGCGGCATCGTCGGCTACCTGCTGTGGAGCAGTGCCGGTGGTGACCGGTCGACCGGCGCGTCGGGATCGACCGCTGCCCAGCCTGCGCCGGCCGGTGAGCCGGACCCGATCGCGGTCGAGTCGATCGACCTGCACACCGCCGACGGCATCCGCGAGTTCGTGCGATTGTTCGAGGTGCAGTTCCACGACACGATCGCCGACGACGTCGATCTGTACCGCGACGACGCCATCGTCGTACGGATGGTCCCCAACCAACCGCACCGCTACCTGCGGTGGCGGTTCAGCGGCGGGTTCGAGCAGTGGACCAACCTACCCAGTGTCCGGGATCGGGATCAGCAGACGGTCGACCTCACTCAGCTCGACGCCGACCGCATCGGCGCCGTCATCGCCAACGCGCGCGAGCTGGTGCAGCGGCCCAGCGGGAAGATCGATCTTGTCGCGATCCGCGCCTACGACGGCCAGCCGCGCGTCACCGTGTACGTCGTCGACAACGACGAGTCCAGGGGGAGCGTGACGGCGACATTCGGCGGCGAGATCGTCGAAGTCCAGACTGCAAAGCAGGGCTGATTGTGGCGACCAACCGCCGCCGCCGCGGCACGACCGTGCCGCTACGCGCGCGCGACATCGACCGGGGCGACGCCCGCGCCCTCCTCGACGCCGCCTACGGGACCGGGCAATTGAGCCCCGACGAACACCGTGCGCGCGTCGAATCCGCCACCACCGCGGCGACCCTCGACGAACTCGACCGGCTCGTCGGTGACCTGCAGCTCACCGACGAGGTGGTCGGGAGGACGCGGTTCACCCCATCCCCGGACCCACAGCCCGCACCGCCGGCGTCCACGGCTGCGACGTCGGCGAGGCTCACGCCACGACGCCGCGCCGTGGTCCTGGCCGGGGCGGCGCTCGTCGGCGGGCTGCTGTTGGTGACGCTCGTGGGCAAGGCCCCCGACTCGGGAACGACCTGGGCGTCGCCCGAGTCCTCGGACCGCAATGCGCTGTTCACGGTCGCGGGCTTCGGGCAGATGCTCGACGACATCCAGCGCGAGTTCGGCGACCTGGTCGTCGACCGCATCACCATCTATCCCGATCGCGCCGAGATCGAACGACCCATCCCCGGCAAGCCCGGTCAGGACCAGAGCTTCGGCTACCGACTCGTCTCCGGTGCCGGAGAACTCACCGAGCAGGGAACGTCGTCGCGCAGCAGTGACGCGATCCCCAACGATCTCGCTCCGCTTCGGCAGAACCTGCCGCGCGTGATCGGGCTGTTCTCCGGAGCGGACCAGACCCTCCGCGTCGAGAACCCGACCTCGGCGCACGTGATCGTCGGGGCGAGCGGGCCGATCGTCGAGATGAACCTGACGAACGACGAGCAGGGCACCAGGGGCTACCTCAGTGTCGGGTTCGACGGGGTGATCCGACGCATCCACCGATCGGACCAGTGAGCGCGGACCCGCTCAGGTGATGTCGCGGGTGCGGGTGGCCCACCATCCCAGGCCGCACGCGACCGCCGCCCACAGCGCCAGGCACAGCAGCGACACCGCCGTGTCGGGTTCGGACGTGAGCGCACTGTCGTCGACGATGCCGATGAACGCGCTCACGGTGACCGAACCGGGAAGCCACTGGCCGACGGCATCGAGGTCGAGGCCGGCCAGGACGGCCCGGACGATTCCCTCGCCCATCACGTACCAGACGACGATGGTGACGGTGCTCGCGATCGTCGAGGCGGTCAGCAGTGCCAGGCCGGCACCGATCAGTGCCCAGAGCATCGAGGCGATCAGTCCGACCGCGAGGACGGCCGTCATTGTCCCGTCGAATCGCACGTCGCCCGACCCGGCGAGGAACAGGACCGGGATGCTGACGAGTTCGATGGCGAGGCAGTACAGGATTCCGAAGAGGGCGCTGACCGCGAGCTTGGCGGCCACGACGCGGTCGCGGCCGCGCGTGGTGAGGAGTGTGGTCGTGATCGTGTTGTGCCGGAACTCGGTGCCGGCGTTGACGGCGCCGAACAGCGCCGAGAACACGAACACGAGCGCGAGCGCGACCAGGAGTCCGATGGCCCCGACGGCGGTCTTCACTCCGTCGTCGTCCACCTCGTCGGCGATCCCGGAGATGAGCGGCAGGGTGATCGCACCGGAGAACAGGCCGACCAGAAGCGGCGCGAGCCCGAGCGCCCACCAGAACTTCAAGGTGGTGACCTTGCGGAGCTCGGAGAGCAGCAGATTGGTCGTCACTGTCCAACTCCATTCGGTCCGGGGCCGTGGCCGGGCGGGGGCCCGTAGCCGGGGGGTGGGCCGTAGCCGGGCGGGGGCCCGTACCCCGGCGGCGGACCGTAGTTTCCGGGTGTGGCAGCAGTGGGCGCTGCGAACTGTCCCGACGTCATCGCCAGGAACACCTGCTCGAGGTCGACCGTCTCGGCGGTGGCACCGAAGACGGTGATGTCGGAGTCCGCGGCGATCCGGCCGACGGTGGCCGGATCGGATCCGGCGACGCCGATTCGGCCGTCCGGGAGGTGCTGGACGTCGGTGACGCCGGTGGAGGCGAGTGCGGTGGCCAGGCGGGCCGGGTCGGAGCAGGCCACGAGGAGCCGGGCACGCCGGCTCGCTCGGAGTTGCTCCATCGACCCCTGATGGACGAGGACGCCGCGGCTGACGACCACGAGATGATCGATCATCTGCTCCACTTCGCGGAGTATGTGGCTCGAGATCAACACGGTGCGACCCGATCTGGCGAAGCCGACGAGGAACTCGCGCAGCCACGCTATGCCCTCGGGATCGAGCCCGTTGGACGGCTCGTCGAGCACGAGGACCTGCGGATCCCCGAGCAGCGCCGTCGCGAGGATCAGGCGTTGCCGCATGCCGAGCGAGAACGCGCCGGCCTTGCGGTCCGCGACCTCGGACAGTCCCACGAGGTGCAGCACCTGGCGTGCCCGGTCGTCCGGCACGCCGATGGCCGACGCGTACACCCGGAGGTGGTCGAGCGCCGTCCGTTTCGGGTGAAGCCCACGGGAATCGAGCACCGCGCCGACCGCACGGGCCGGCTCGGTGATCGCGGCGAACGGAACCCCGAGCACCGTCGAACTGCCCGCGGTGGGCTGGACGAGACCGAGCAGCATCCGCAGTGTCGTCGTCTTCCCGGACCCGTTGGGGCCCAGGAACCCGGTGACCGAACCCTGCGGAACCGCGAAACTCAGATTCGACACGGCCTGAACCGATTTGAACTGTTTCGACAGCCCGTGCGCCTGGATGGCGGCGGGTGGTCCCGGCGGTGCGCCCACGAACGGTGCCGGTGGCATGCCTGAAGTCACTGATCCCCCTGGATTGTCAGTCGAGTGAGAGTACCTGGGGGACCGGTCGGTTCGGGCTGCGCACCCGGTGCGGCGCCACGGCGGCGTCGTCGGGTGCGCAACCCGTCCGGTCTACTTGTTCAGCAGGGTCTCCATCTGAGCGATCTCGGCCTGCTGGCTCGACACGATCTGCTGCGCCAACTGCCGCACCTGTTCGCTCTCACCGGTGTTCAGGATCTGCTCCGAACTGGCGACCGCGCCCCGGTGGTGTTCGATCATCATCTCGAGCCACATGCGATCGAACTCGGGTCCCTTCGCGCTCTCGAGGGCCTGCATCTGGTCGCCGGTCATCATGCCGTGGCCGCCGCCCTCCATCCCGGGCATCCCCGACATCCCGGGCATGCTGGTCATCGGCATGCTGGGCATGGCGCTGCCGTGGCCCATGCCGCCGTGATCCATGCCGCCCGCGGTGGTCTCACCGTTGCCCGGCATCGGGACGTTGCTCGGCGCCGGCTCTCCCCACGCCTTCAGCCACCCTTCCATCTGCTCGATCTCGGGTGCCTGGGCCTGTTCGATCTGCGCGGCGAGCGCAACGACGTCCGGGTTGCTGCTGCGGCTCGGAACGAGTTCGGCCATCTCGACCGCCTGCTCGTGGTGCGGGATCATCATCTGGACGTACGCCACGTCCGCCTCGTTGTGCGCGCCGCCCTGTTCAGCGGTGCCGGACGCGCTCGCCGACGTCGTGGCGGTGGTGCCGTTGGACGTGTTGTCGCCGGACTCGTTGTTCGAGCAGCCGACGACGAGGGTGACGGCCGCTGCGGCGGCGCCGATGCTGACGAGCATTCGCTTGCTGTTCATGACCTGTGCTTTCTTCTGGGTGATCGATCGAGGAACCGGACTGCGGCCGGAACGGCGGTGCGCCGCGCCGCAGTGGCCCTGTCACACCCGCAGGATGCACAGAGACGACAGGAAGGCAGAGGTCGTCGGGACGAAAGGGGGCGCGCGTCCGGCGCGCCGTGCGGGACCGGACGCGCGATGGATCCGCACGTGCCGAGCCCGGGCGGTCCGCAACAGCAGCCACACCGCGAGGGTGAGCGTCGCGGCCAGCAGCACGGCCAGGCACACGTGGAAGCCGAGGTGGTCGCTGGGGTGGTCGGGCGCCGGAGCCGGGTCCATCGGTGATTCCGAAGCGCCGGTCGCGTGTTCCGATCCGTGGTGGCCGACGGCGGCGCTCGGGGCGAGGGGTGCGGTGGTCACGTGGTGCATGGCCAGGACACCGAACGCGAGAGCGCACAGGGCCGCGACGCGGATGATCGACGCTCGAACCTGCCCGGCCATGGATCCGACTGTACCGACCGCGGGACGCCGTCAGCGGTGCAGGAACGGAAGTACCTCGGCGAGGAACTCGCTCGGACAGTCCAGCTGCGGGCAATGTCCGCAGCTGGGGATGATCGCGACGCGACGGTCCGCGGTGGTGGCGATCCGCCGGGCCGCCCGGGCGGGCGTGAGCAGGTCGTTCGCGCCCCACAGCAACAGCGTCGGCATCTCGAGGGAGTCGATCATCGCCGGGATCGGCAGCTCCGCGATCTCCCGGATGACGACGCGGCCGATGGCCAGCAGGTCGGCCACTTGTCGCTTGGTGGCGTAGTGCTCCGTGTAGTCGGCGCGCACACGCGCGTCCGCGCGACGGGGATGACGGAGCGCGGCGCCCGCGTACATGGCGCCGATCATCTGTTGGACGTACCGGTCGGGGACGGGGCCGGCGAGCACACGCGCGACCCGGTCCATCCGTACCTGCGTGCCGCGCGTCCACGACCGGGGGATCCGGGAGATGCCCGGCATGTCGGACAGGACGACGTTCGCGACGCGGTCCGGCCGGGCGGACGCCCACGCGAGGGCGGTCACCGCGCCGAGCGAATTGCCGATCACGCTGACCTGTCCGGAGACGTCGTCGGTGAGGGCGCTCAGCGTCTCGACGTACCCGTCGATGAGCGGTTCGCGCCAGGTGCCGGCACTGCGCCCGAATCCGGGCAGGTCCACCACCAGCACCCGGAAGTGCCGGGCGAGCGTCGGTGTCACCTTCTGCCAGGTGCCGCCGTGGTCCGAATAGCCGTGCAGGAGCACGACGGTGCGATCGCCGGACCCGGCGGACAAGACGTGGAGACCCTCGAAACCTTCGGTGCGCACGTCGACGTCCTCTCGTCGGGCGGACGGGTCAGGACCGGAGGCGCCGCGGCTCGTCTGGTGGCCGGACGACGTGCAACCGGGCCCGGCTGTCGGTGGTGGCGAGCCGATCGGGCCAGACCGCGGGGGCTGGGCCGAACGCCTCACGAGCATTGTCGACGACGCCGCGGCCGATCGCGCGGTTTCCGGCGCCGCCGATCACCGCACCGACCCCGGCCGGGAGCAGTTTGCCCAGGATAAGGGCGCTGCGCTTCGCGGCGTACTTCGTGACGAACTTGCGCACGAGGGAACTGTTCATCGCCCGCATGGTCCCGGGCGGGATCCGTCCGGTGACGAGCCGCGCCCAGTTGGTCGCGGTCAGGCCGGTGGCCCGCTCGACGATCTCCATGCCCGATTCGCCCAGCGCGACGGCCAGTACGAGCGCACGGCGCTGCTGATGGTCGTGCGGGGAGATGCCGTGGACGGAGGCGATCGCGAGCGTCAACAGCGCCGACGCCTCGAGGAAGAACGCGGTCTCGGCGCCGACCGCGGCGATCGATGCCGCTGTCCCGACCGCCGGCACCGCGGCGGCGGCACCGACCGCACTGCCGCTGCTCGTCACCGCGGTCAGGAACATCTTTTCCATCCGCTCGACGATCTGTGCGGGTGTGTCGTCGGGGTGGGCCCGTCGTACCCGCTCGACGTACTTGGCGACGGCCGGCGCCTGCAGCCGGCTCGCGTTGTCGAGTACCGAGACGATCGTCGATTCGATCCGTCCCTGCTTCTCGGCCATTCCAGTCCCCATCTCGGTATCCCGCTCCGGCACGCGGGCGGTCGCCCATGTCCGACTATATGGAAACCGGGCCTGCCGCCGCCGAATTCCCAGGCAGGGCGCGATGGACGCCGGCGCCGTGGTGGTCCAGGCGTGTACCGGAGCTTCGGGACGTGCACCGGCGACTGGGTGGTTCAGTCGCGTTGGGTGGTGGCCCAGTGTGACAGCGGCACAACCTCGTCCGGGCGCGGCGGGTGCGGGGGAGTGCCGTTGCCGAAGGGGTGGCCGCCGAGGACCTCCCGGTTGTGCGGCTCGAGCCAGTGCGTTCACCGAGGCCGACGTCCGCCTGTTCACGACGCTCGCCCGCTTCGACGCCGTCTACCACGGGCACTTCAAGTGCAACCGGAGCAAACTGTCGGAGATGCCGGTGTTGTGGAACTACGCGCGGGACCTGTTCCAGACGCCCGGTTTCGGAGACACGATCGACTTCACCCAAATCAAGCAGCACTACTACGTCGTCCACAAGGACGTCAATCCGACGCTGATCGTGCCCAAGGGGCCGGATCTGTCTGGTGTCGCCCACGAGGAACCGCTGGGTCGACAGTCGCTCGGTGAGCCAGTCGAGGCGCTCGAACAATCGGTCGTACGCGGCGTCGTACGCGTCCTGTGAACCCGCAAATCCGCACCGGTAGACCCCGTTGTTGACGTCGCGGAACACCAGGTCCGCGACCTTGTCGATCTCGTCGCGCAGGTCTTCGGGGTACAGGTCCGGCGCGCCGTCGCGGTGGAACTGCTTCCACTCGGTCGACAGGTCCAGCGTGATCTGCGCGAAGTCGTTGGTCACGACCTGACCGGTCGCGATCTCGACGATGGCGGGCACCGTGATCCCCCGCGGATAGCCGGGGAAGCGGGCGAAGTACGCATCCTGTAGTCGCGGGATCTTCAGCACCGGGTCGACGCCGCCGGGATCGAGGTCGAAGGTCCAACTGCGCTCGTCGTGGGTGGGACCGCAGATGCCCATGGACAGAACATCTTCCAACCCGAGGAGGCGCCGCACGATGATCGCGCGGTTGGCCCACGGGCAGGCGCGGGCGACGACCAGGCGGTACCGGCCCGGTTCGACGGGATAGCCGTCGCGCCCATCGGCAGTGATGCGCGTCGGGATGTAGTTCATGTCCCGGGTGAACTCCACCCCCGATTCGACGAAAGTGGCGCCGACATCGGCCGTGCGGGGACCGTCGTCGCTGTCGGTCGTACGTTCCGTGCCGTCGTCACTCATCGTGCATCAGCTCCGTGTGTCGTCCCCTCTCACACGGTACTGGGCGCCACCGCGATCGACACGTACGTTCCGAGTTCCTCGTACCCGAGGCCGGATGCCAGCCGGCGGGACGCGACGTTGTCCCGATGGGCGCGCCACTGCGGGATCAGTCCCGCGTCGAGGGCGTCGTTGGTGGCGAGTCGTGTTGCGGTGGCCCCGAACCCGCGTCGTCGGGCGGCCGGCGCGGTGAGCGCGCCCATGTCCGCGATGATCCCCTGCCACTCGGCGTACCCGGCGGACGCGAGTGGACGGTGGGCGTCGTCGACGACGGTGAACCAGTTCGCCTTGTCGCTCAGCCCGGCCTCGGCGACGTCGTCGGGCGGGCACGCGGTCTGGAGCGCGAGGACGTGCTCGAACTCGTGCGAGACCAGCGGTTCCTCGACGGCGATGCCCTTCCCGAAGTCGGCCGCCCAGGCCAGCTCGACGGGCCCGGAACTGCGGCCGGAGTGGTCCTTCGTGAGGGCGAGCAGGCCGCCGGGCCGGGCGAGTTCCTCGTCGGAGTGGGCCTGCGCGCGGTCCACCGCCCACGCGGGGCCGACCAGGGCGCCGGCGCCGGCGATGGTCACGAAGCGAATCCGGTCGTCCGAGTCGTCGATCCGGACGTGACGGACCCCGGAGTCGTCGAGGGCGCGGTCGGTGAGGCCGAGTTCGCGCGCCCACGCGAGCCGGATGATGTCGATCTGGTGGCCGTCCACGTCGTCAACGGTAGTGCCGCGCCCGGACGGCGTCGCCGACCGCATCCGTTCGTCCGGCATCGACCCGCCCCGCTCGGGGGTACCGTCGAAGCAGCAGGGGCTCGAGGGAGTGGGGCGGTTCATGTCACCCACCACACGGAGCAAGGTGGGAAATCTTCCCTCCGCGCTGACGACGTTCGTGGGACGTCGTCGCGAGGTGACGGCGGCCAAGCGATTGCTTTCCGGATCCCGGTTGGTGACGTTGACCGGCATCGGCGGAGTGGGCAAGACACGGCTCGCGCTGGAGGTCGCGAATGACCTGCGACGCGACTTCCCGGACGGGGTGTGGTTCGTCGAGTTGTCGGAGGTGCACGAGCCGGACCTGCTGCCGGACACGGTGGCCGCGGTGTTCGGGCTGCACGACATGGCGACCAGTTCGCCGATGGACCTGCTGGTCGAGCATCTGACCGGCCGCGATCTCCTGTTGGTGCTCGACAACTGCGAGCACCTGGTGGACGCGGCTGCGAAGCTCGTCGACGAGCTGCTGCGCGAATGCCCGGAACTGCGCGTCCTCGCGACGAGCCGCGAGGCGCTCGGTGTGGGTGGGGAGACACTGCTTCTGGTCCAGCCGCTCCCCGTGCCCGATCCGACGTCGCCGCCCACCCTCGAGGCGCTGCCGCGATACGAGTCGGTGACGCTGTTCGTCGAGCGCGCCCGCGCCGCGGTCCCGGATTTCGTTGTCACCGACGACAACCGGAAGGCGGTCGCCGGGATCTGTCACCGGCTCGACGGACTCCCGCTGCCGATCGAGCTGGCGGCGGCGCGTATGCGGGCGCTGTCGGCGGAGCAGATCCTGCAGCGGCTCGCCGACCGCTTCCGGCTGCTCACCGCGGGCAGCCGCGTGGCTCCGTCCCGTCAGCAGACGCTGCGCCTGAGTGTCGACTGGAGCTACGACCTGTGCAGCCCGGACGAGCGCCGGTTGTGGAGTCGGCTGTCGGTGTTCTCCGGCGGTTTCGAACTGGATGCCGTCGAAGGCACCTGCCCGCACGCGGTCGGTTCGGGTGCCGTGCTGGATCTGGTCGCCTCGCTGGTCGACAAGTCGATCCTGACGGTCGAGGAATCAGGTTCCGTGGTCCGCTACGGGATGCTCGAGACGATGCGCGACTACGGACTCGAGAAGCTCGACGAGGCGGGCGAGCGCACGGAGTGCCGACGTCGGCACCGGGACTGGTACCTCGGTCTGGCCGAGCGCGCCGACGCAGATTGGATCGGTCCCCACCAGGTCGAGTTGATCGCCAGACTCACCCGGGAGACGGCAAACCTGCGCGACGCGCTCGAGTTCTGTGTCAGCGAACCGGGCGAGGGTGCGCGCGGGGTTCGGCTGGCGAACGCGCTGTTTCCGTTCTGGTTCTGTCAGGGCATCTTCGGTGAGGCCCGCCGGTGGTTCGCCCAGGCGTTCGCGGCGTCGGACGAGCAACCGGTGTGGGTGCGCGTGCTGGCGATGTGCGTCGCCAGCCAACTCGCCGGCATGCAGGAGGACTTCGCGGCGGGCGGAGAACTGGTTGCGCAGGCGGACCGTCTCGCAGGAGCGATGGGGGATCCGCTGGCCCGGGCGATGGTCGCCCAGGCCGCGGGGCGGCAGGCGCTGTACCGCGGTGATCTGGGGCGGGCTCTCGCGTATCTGGACAGGTCGCTGACGCCGTTCCGGGAGGCCGGCGACGTACACCGACTGATCTGGGCGCTCCAGGCCGCCGGCCTGGTCTGCGGGATGACCGGCGACGCGGCGCGCGCGCAGGCGTGCCACGAGGAGGTCCTGGCCATTACCCGGGCACACGGCGAGCGGGAGTACCGGGCCCGGGCGATGTACCTGTTGTCCCTCACCTTGTGGAGGGTGGGTAATCGCGAGCGCGCCTCCGAACTGTTCACCGAGGCGTTGCTGCTGACCCGGTCGGTGGGCGACCAGTTCGCGGGAGCCGGATGTCTCGAGTCCCTGGCGTGGGGCGCGGCCGCCGCGCGGCACGGTGAGCGTGCTGCGATCCTGTCCGGCGCGGCGGAGGCCCTCCGCCAGGCCATGGGCCTGCCGCCGGTCCTGATCCCGACCATGCTGGCGTGGCACGAGGAGTGCCGCCGACTGTGCCGCCGGATCCTCGGCGACCGCGGTTTCGAGGCAGCGTTCGCGAAGGGCATGGAACTCGACTTCGTCGAGGCGGTCGACTTCGCGCTGGGCCGCGGGGACGGCGTCGGCCTCTCTCGGGTCGAGATGGAGGCCCCGACCGCACCGATGCGGATCGTGACGGTGCCCGCCGAGCCACCCGCCCTGACCCGTCGTGAACGGCAGGTCGCGGAGCTCGTCGCGGAAGGACTCACCAACCGGGAGATCGCCGAGTCCCTGGTGATCTCGCAGCGGACGGCGGAGGGGCACGTCGAGCGGGTGCTCGCCAAGCTCGGGTTCGGATCGCGCACCCAGATCGCCGCCTGGGTCGTGGCGCATCGCCGCGAGTCGACCTCCTGAACTGCGCAAACGTCCGCGCGAGCGCGGCGGTGTGGCGCGCAACACGTATGCAAAACGGGTAGTTCTACGGTCGCGGGGTCCAGGTGTGACCGGCGACGCTGTGAGCGGCCGTCCCCGACTGCACGAGACGAGGTACCCCGATGCGCCGAGAGCCGCAGTTCCACCCGACGATCGATCCCGACCCGCGGTCCACGGTCGGGCCGTCGTGGCGGGAACTCGACGTCGACGGACAGGCGGTTCCGTACGGGGTGGCCGGACGCGGACGACCGGTGGTGTTCCTGCACGGCTTCGGCCTCACCCACCGCACGTACGCGGGGGCGATCGGGCGGCTCGCCGCGACCGGTGTGCGCGTCTATGCGCCGGCGCTGCCGGGCTTCGGTGGCACCGACGCCCTGTCTGTGGGCAGCCACGGATTCGGTGGCTATGCCGCGTGGACGGGCCGGTTCCTCGACGCGGTCGGCATCGACGAACCCGTCACCGTCGTCGGTCATTCGTTCGGGGGTGGGGTGGCGCTCGCCTCGGCCCACGACCTCGGCGATCGGGTCTCGGACCTGGTGCTCGTCAACTCGGTCGGCGGCGGTGCCTGGGCCCCGGACGGCACCGTCCGCGAGATCCGGCACCGGCCGCTGTGGCGGTGGGGAGCGTCCGCGCTCGTCGACGCGGTCCTCACCGGCACCCCGCCGTCGGCGATCGCCTCCATCGCGGGGGACGGGCTGCGCAACGTGGTCCGGGATCCCGCCGCGCTGTGGCGGATCGGAGAGCTGGCCCGGTCGGCGGACCTGCGTGTCGAGGCCGCCCGGATCGCAGATCGGGGCGTACCGACCGCTCTGCTGTGGAGCCGCGGAGACTCGTTCATTCCGCGCGCCAGCTTCGAGTCGCTGCGCCGGGCGCTGCGCGATCCGCACGTACACCGGGTCGCTGGATGCCACGGGTGGCTGATCGGCAACCCGGACGCGTTCGGACGGGCGATCACCGAGGTTCTCGGCTCGGTGACCGCCCGCGCCGCCTGACCGCTGACTCGGCGTTCGTTCGGTCGGCGCCCACCGCGTGGTTCACCTGCATCGGTGTGACGGGGGTCATATAGTCGTGGCCAACCCGACTCGGTGGAGGTGGCTATGGCGTCGCTGCTCGAGTGTTCGATCGATCGATCGCGTGGCGACCGGATGGTGCGCTGCGCCGACGGTCTGCTGCACTTCTCCGGACTGACGTCGTGCCTCACCGAACTCCTCGACGTCGCGGCGCACCGCTATGCGGGGCGCGAGGCCGTCGTCGACGCCGGCGTCGGTGCGCGGCTGACATACGCGCAGCTGTGGACGTCGGCGTCCCGGGTCGCCGGAGGACTGCTCGACCGGGGCGTCGGGATCGGGGACCGCGTCGCGATCCGGCTGCCGAACGGGGTGCGGTGGGTGCAGGCGTTCCTCGGCGTGCTGCTTGCGGGCGGTGTGCCGGTGCCCGTCCATCCCGGGCACCCGGACGGGACGCTGCGACACATCCTGGCGGACAGCGGCAGCGACCCGGTGCTCGGAGAGGACCTGCCCACCGGGACGCCGTTCATCGACGACGGTGCGGCGCTGGGTGATTCGGCGCTTCTCTTCTACACCGGCGGCACCACGGGAATGCCCAAGGGCGTCGAACTCTGCCACGAGAACGTGCTCTCCACGATCGAGGCCGTGGTCCGGTCGTGGGGCGCCGATGCGGACGGTGTCCGGCACGCGATCGCGCTGCCGCTGAGTTCCGCGGCGGCGTGCGTGCTGCAGTTGCTGCCCACCCTGGTGTCTGGTGGCACCGTCGTGCTCGCGGCCGAGTGCGACGCCGAGGTCCTGCAACGCGCGATCGATGACGAAGGCGTCGAACGACTTTCGGCTCCCGGATGGTTGTGTCGCGACCTGGCGCGCGTGCCGGTCGCCGACTCCGGATCGTTGCGGTCCCTCACGCTCGACGACGAGCTGGTATCGGCGGCGACACTGGAGCGGCTGCGTCGACGGTTTCCGGCCGCCGAGATCGTCTCGGGCTGGGGGATGACCGAGACCGGAGGTGCCGGGATGACTCTCGGGACGGCTCCGGCGTCCGGTCGACTCGAACTGCCGCACGGTGGAATGGAGTTCGCGGTCTCGGGCCCGGAGGTGGACGCGGGTGTGGGAGAACTGTGGTGTCGTGGACCGAGTGTGATGCGCGGGTACTGGGGTGATCCCGAGGGCACGGCCCGCACCACCGCCGGCGGCTGGCTCCACACCGGCGACGTCGTCCGGATCGGCCCGACCGGCGACTTCCGTTTCGTCGGCCGCGCCGCTGACGCGGTGGAGATACCCCGCGGCGTCGTCTACAGCCGCGAGATCGAGGAGACGTTGCTCGACTGTCCCGGTGTGGACGAGGCGGTCGCGGTGGGGGTCATGACGCCACGCGGCCCCGACCTCGGCGTGGTCGTCGTGCCGGAACCCGGCACCGAACTGCGGCTCGACGCGGTCCGTGATTTCCTCGACGCACCGCTCGGGCACCGTCTGCCGCGCCGGCTGTGTGCCAGTGTGGCGGTGTTGCCGCGGGGTGCCACCGGACGAATCGACCGATGGTCGGTCCGTTCGTGGCTGGAGGATTCCTGTTCCACGACGAAGGGAAGTGCCGATGTCGGATGAAGTTCTGCTCGAACGGCGGGACCGCGTGCTGGTGATGACGATCAACCGCCCAGAGGCGCGCAACGCGATCAACGGTGCGGTGAGCCGGGGGCTCGCCGCGGCGGTCGACGAGCTGGACGACGATGCCGAGCTCGCGCTCGCAATCCTCACCGGCGCGGGCGGGAACTTCTGCGCGGGAATGGATCTCAAGGCGTTCGTAGCGGGGGAGAACGTCGTGGTGCCGGGTCGGGGGCTGGGCTTCACGGAGACGCCGCCGCGCAAACCGATCATTGCGGCGGTGGAGGGCTACGCACTCGCCGGGGGCACCGAACTCGTCCTCGCCACCGACCTGGTCGTGGCGTCGCGGAAGGCGAAGTTCGGGATCCCGGAGGTCAAACGCGGACTCGCGGCCGGGGCGGGGGGACTTCTGCGGCTGCCCCGTCGGATCCCCTACCAGAAGGCGATGGAGTACGCCCTGACCGGTGACTCGTTCACCGCGGAGGAGGCCGCGACGTACGGGTTCGTCAACGCCCTCACCGAGCCGGGTGGTGCGCTCGCCGGCGCGCTGGCCCTCGCCGAGCGCATCACGGCCAACGGGCCGCTCGCGGTCACCAAGACCAAGGAGGTGCTCGTCCGGTCGGGGGAATGGTCCGACGACGAGGCGTTCGCGCGTCAGTTCGAGATCATCGGCCCGGTGTTCGCGTCGGAGGACGCACGTGAGGGCGCGACCGCGTTCGCCGAGAAGCGCGCGCCGGTGTGGAAGGGACGCTGAGGACATGACTGCGACACCGTTCGCGGAACTGCACATGCACATCGAGGGCGCGCTCGGGCCGGAGCTGATCTTCGCGCTGGCCGAGCGCAACCGGATGCACCTTCCGTACAGCGGACTCGCCGACCTCGAATCCCGTTACGAGTTCACCGATCTGCAGTCGTTCCTGGACCTGTACTACGCGAACATGGCGGTGCTGCGGACGGCCGAGGACTTCGCCGATCTCACCCGCGACTACCTGCGGCGGGCCGCGGCCGCGGGGGTCCGGCACGCGGAGATCTTCTTCGATCCGCAGGCGCACGTCTCGCGGGGCGTGCCGTTGCAGGTGGTGCTGGACGGCATTCTCGACGCGCTCGCGGCGAGCGAACGCGAGTTCGACGTGAGCAGCGGACTGATCGCGTCGTTCCTGCGGGACGAGCCGGTACACGACGCCGAAGAGGTCCTCGCCGAGATCCTGCGGTTACAGGCGCCGATCATCGGCGTCGGGCTCGACTCGGCCGAGGTGGGATACCCGCCGACGCTGTTCGAGGACGTGTTCACGCGGGCCCGGGCGGAAGGGTTGCACGTCGTCGCGCATGCCGGCGAGGAGGGGCCGCCCGAGTACATCTGGCAGGCGCTCGATCTCCTCGGCGCCGAGCGGATCGACCACGGCGTCCGGTGCCTCGAGGACCCGGCCCTCGTGGACCGTCTGGTGGACGAGGAGATTCCGCTGACGGTGTGCCCGTTGTCGAACGTGCGCCTGCGCGTGGTGGATTCGATGGACCAGCACCCGCTGCGGGAGATGCTGAGAGCCGGGCTGCGGGTGACGATCAATTCCGACGATCCGGCGTACTTCGGCGGGGATCTCGGGGAGAACTTCGCGCAGCTGCGTGATCGGCTCGGTCTCACCGACAGCGAGGTCGATCTGCTCGCGCGCACTTCGATCGAGGCGTCGTTCGCGTCCCCGGCCCGCAAGGCGGAGTTGCTCCGGATGTAGGTAAGTTCGGTCGAATCCCGTCGACGGTGACAGGATTGTCGGTGTGGACGTGGACGCCGTCGCCGATGAGTTGTACCGGCTGGATCCGTCGGACTTCGTGGCCGCTCGCGCCGCGTTCGTGAAGCAGGCGCGCGCGGCAAAGGAGCGTGATATGGCCGCGGCGATCGCGGGTCTGAAGAAGCCGACCACCGTCGGCTGGCTGGTCAACCTCCTCGCGCAGCAATGTCCCGACGACGTGAACGCGGTGCTGAGCTTGGGGGACGCGCTGAACCGGGCGCAGCGCCGTCTCGACGCCGAGACGCTCCGCGAGCTCACCGAGCAACGGCAACGGCTGGTGCGTGCACTCGCGACGCGGGCGGGCGCGCTGGCCGCCGATCGGGGCCGAGCGGTGAACGAGACTGTGCTGCGGCAGGTTTCGCAGACGCTGCACGCGGCGATGGTGGATCCCGTCCTCGCCGGGGCCGTGCGTCAGGGTCGGGCGGTGGCGGCGGTGAGCTACAGCGGGTTCGGTCCGGCGGGTCTCGAGTCCGTCGATGCCGGTGCGGATGGCAGCGAAGCGGCGGCACGTGCCGCCGCCGCGCGGGCCAGGCCGGGGCGACGGGTCCGCGACCGCGAGAAGGTGCTCGAGCGGGCGCGAGCCGAACTGCGCTCCGCGCGTGAGGAAGCCCGGCAGACGCGCACCGCGCTGGATGAGGCCGAGACGGACCTGGCGGCGATTCGCTCCGCCGCGGCCGAGGCGGCCGATCGCCTCGGTGCCCTCCGGCGCGAACTCGGGCACCTGGAGGAGCGCGTCGAATTCCTGGCCCGGTCGGAGGCCAGTGCCGACCGGGCCGTCTCGGCCGCCCGTGACGACGTCGATCGAGCGGACAGGCGGGTCGCCGAGGCCGAGGACGCGGTCTCCGCCCTCGAGTGACCTGGTGACACCGTCGAGATCGCGAGGGGTACCGGCGTGGGCCTATTCCGATATCAATAGTCGTTAGTATGTTGATGTGACGGATCCCGCGGACACCTATGACCTGCTGTGCCTCGACCTGCCGCACGCGGAGGAGATCCGGGCCGGCCTGCCTCCGCTGCCGAGCGTCGAGTCCGCCGCCGGCGCCGCACGGGCACTGGCGGACCCCACCCGCCTGACCATTGCCGTGGCGCTGGCTGCGGGCGACGAACTGTGCGTGTGCGACGTGGGGTGGGTCGTGGGGCAGGCGCAGAACCTGGTCTCCCACCACCTGCGGCAACTGAAGTCCGCCCAGCTGGTGACCTCGCGACGGCAGGGGCGGTTGGTGATGTACTCGCTCACCGCGCGGGGGCGGGGGCTCGTGCAGGCGGTGTTGGGCGAGCCGCTTCCGCTCGAGGGCGATCCTTCCCGGGAGGCTGCGCGTGGCTGACGCGTGCTGTGCGGGGAACGTCGACGCGGCGGAAAGCGAGCCGACGCCGGATGTGCGACTGACGCAGGTGCGCGAGTTGCGGTACGCGGCGGTGGCCGCGGCGGTCCTGGGAATCGGATGGCTGATCGGACGATCGGGTACCGAACCGGCAGGGACGCTGCTCCAACTCGCCGCGGCGGTGGTGGCAGGACGGACGTTCGTGCCGGACGCCGTCCGGAACCTGCGTCACGGCCGGATCGGGGTCGGAACACTGATGACCGTCGCCGCCGTCGGGGCGATCGCGCTCGGCGAGATCCCCGAGGCGGCCATGCTCGGTGTTCTGTTTTCGATCGCCGAGGGGCTCGAGCACTACGCCGTCAACCGGACCCGGCGAGGACTGCGGGCACTGCTGTCCCTCGTCCCGAAGACGGTCACGGTGGTCCGCGAGGGCGCCGAGACCGTCGTTGCCCCCGACGATCTCGTCGTCGGGGACGTCCTGGTGCTGCGGCCGGGCGAGCGCGCCGCGACCGACGGGGTGATCCGCGCCGGCCGCACCACACTGGATCTGTCGGCGATCACCGGAGAGTCGGTTCCCGTCGAGGCGGGTCCCGGCGGCCCGGTACTGGCCGGCTCCGTCAACGGCGGCGGCGCCGTCGAGGTCACCGTCACGGCCGTCGTCTCGGACAGCTCGCTGGCCCGGATCGTGCACATCGTCGAGGAGGCCCAAGAACGGAAGGGGGCCGGTCAGCGCCTCGCCGACCGGGTCGCCCGCCCCCTGGTACCCGCGATCATGGTGCTCGCCGCCGCGGTGGCGGGCGTCGGCGCACTGCTCGGCGACCCCGCACTGTGGGTCGAGCGCGCGCTCGTCGTCCTGGTCGCGGCGTCCCCCTGCGCGCTGGCCATCGCGGTGCCGCTCACCGTCGTCGCGGCGGTGGGCGCCGCGAGTCGGCACGGTGCGCTGGTGAAGGGCGGCGCCGCCGTCGAGGAACTCGGCCGGATCCGGATGATCGCACTCGACAAGACCGGAACCCTGACACGCAACGCGCCGCAGGTGATCGCCGTCGTACCCCGCAACGGAGCCGACCCGGACGACGTGCTCGCGTCCGCGGCCGCGCTGGAGATCCGCAGCGAACACCCCCTGGCGCGGGCGATTCTCGACGCGGTCGGCGATGTCACCGCAGCCGACGACGTCGTGGCGATCCCTGGGCACGGGCTCACCGGCGCCCTCGACGGGCGTGCCTTCCGGCTCGGCAAACCCGGATGGATCGACGCCGGCGACCTCGGTGACGACGTCGACGGTCTCGAACGCGCGGGTGCCACTGTCGTGCTCCTCGAGTGCGAGGGCACCGTGCTCGGCGCGATCGCCGTACGCGACGAGCTGCGCCCGGAAGCCCCCGAGGCCGTCCGGTTGCTCCGTCGGCTCGGCATCGACGTGGCGATGCTCACCGGCGACAACCGGCGCACCGCAGAGGCACTCGCAGCCCAGGCCGGTATCTCGACGGTGCACGCCGGGCTCCTGCCGGAGGACAAGGCGCACCTGTTGCCCGCACTCGCGCGCGGCAGGCGCATTGCGATGGTCGGCGACGGAGTCAACGACGCCCCGGCGCTGGCGTCGGCCGACGTCGGGATCGCGATGGGAGCCGCCGGTACCGATGTCGCGATCGAGACCGCCGATGTCGCGCTGATGGGGGAGGACCTCCGCCACCTGCCGCAGGTCCTCGCGCACGCGCGGCGTGCCCGTCGAATCATGGTGCAGAACATCGGCTTCTCGCTCGCGATCATCGGCGTCCTCATACCGCTGGCGGCCACCGGGGTGCTGGGGCTCGCCACGGTGGTGTTCGTGCACGAGTTCGCCGAGGTCCTCGTCATCGGCAACGCCATCCGCGCGGCCCGCACCGGCGATCTCCCCACGCTGACCATCGTGCCTCCGCGCGAATCCCGCGAGACGGCGAGCCGATCGGTGGCACGCTGAGGAGCGGATCGACCGAACCGATCCGCGGACCGACTCATGGTGCGGTGGTCGAGACCGGTGCGTTCCGATCGCCTCGTGCCCAGAACAGGACCGGGATGAGGAGCAGTGCCAGCGCGCCGCCGCCGAGGGCCAGCGTGGCGTAGTCGGTCGCGGACATCACGACCCCGGAGACCGCACCGCCGCCGGCGCCCGCGAGGGCGATCAGGACGTCGATCGTGCCCTGCGTGCGCGGACGGTTCTCGGGCACGGTGGCGTCGACGACCAGGGCGGTCCCGGAGATCAGCCCGAAGTTCCAGCCGATTCCCAGCAGGGCCAGGGCCACGATGAGCAGCGCGAGCGAATCACCAGGCGCGAGGGCCGCCGTGACACCGGCCAGCAGCAGCGTGACGCCCGCAGCCGCGGCCATCGGCAGCCGTCCGACCCGGTCGACCAGGGCGCCGGTGACCAGGGACGGGAGATACATTGCGCCGACATGGATTCCGATCACCAGCCCCACCTCGCCGAGTCCGTGATGGTGGGCGCGCATGTGCACCGGGGTCATCGTCATGATCGCAACCATCGCGATCTGCGTCAGCACCATCACCGCGGCGCCCACGTACGCCCCCGGCGCCGGCCGGGGCGCGGCACCGGTGGGGGAATCGGTGACCGGCTCACCCGGGTCGATCCGGCGCGCCAGGAGGAACGGATCCGGGCGCAACAGCACGAACAGGGCGGTGCCGGCCGCGAGGTACGCGACGGCGGCGAGCAGGAAGGGCCCGGACAGCGCGGGCAGGCCGAGTCCGGTGGCCAGCTCGCCGAGCGGTTCGACCAGGTTCGGGCCCGCGACCGCGCCGAGCGTCGTGGAGACCATCGCAATGCTGATCGCGGTGCCGCGCTGGGCGGCCGGAGCGAGATCCGTTCCCGCGTAACGGGCCTGCAGGTTGGTGGCCGTGCCCGCGCCGTACACGAACAGTGACACGAACAGCAGCGGCACGCTGTCGATCATCGCGGCGGCAACCACGCCGATGGCGCCGACGCCACCGGCGCCGAACCCGAGACCGAGTCCGACGCGTCGACCGCGTGATTGCGTGATCCGGCCGACCAGGAAGGCCGCCAGCGCCGAGCCCAGCGTGAACAGTGCGGTCGGGGCCCCGGCCAGGCTGTCCGAACCAAGCATCTGCTGGGCCAGCAGCGCGCCCACGGTGATACCGGCGGCGAGGCCGGCGCCGCCGAGGATCTGACTGACGACGACAACGGTCAGGGTGCGCTTCTGGACCCGTCGGCGCTCCGCGTCGTCGAGGGTGGTCACCTCCGCGACCGGGGCATCACTGCGCGACATCGAGATCGACCTCCTTGCTCACGCGCCACTCGACGACGCCCTCGGCGATCGCCTTCGCATCGACGCCGTGATCGCTCAACCACCGGACCGCCTCGCGCGCCAAGCTGCAGATCTCGCCGCGGCAGTACACGACGACCTCCGCGCCGTAGGGGAGCTCCCGATACCGATCCGGGAGTTCGGCCAGCGGGATCGACACCGCGCCGGGGAAGTGGCCGGCGTCGAACTCCTCCCGCGGACGGACGTCGACGACGGTCATCGCGGACGTGACCGCCGACGGATCGATCGACGGGATGGTCCGCCCGCCGTCCGCCTGCTCCATGTACTCGACCAGCGTCTGCCGCAGCTCGGGGTAGCGCCGCAACCCCACGCGCTTGGCCGCGAGGAAGAGTTCGGCGACGTCGTCACCTGCGAGACGGTAGAAGATGGTGGTGCGTTCCCGCCTGGTGACGACCAGTCCCGCCTGCTTCAGCGTCTGCAGGTGACCCGACACGGTCGTCACACCCATCCCGGACATCCGGGCGAGGGCCTCGACCGAGTGTTCGCCCTGGGCGAGCAACTCGACCAACTCCAGTCGGCGGCCGTTCGCCAGGGCCTTCACGACGGTCGCCAGTGATTCGAAGACGGACGCCTTGTCAGCTGATCCGATATTCCCGGGATCCATGGAATAGGAGTCTAACGGTCGTTCTGCGTCCGGACAGCGAAGGCGGCCGGCCCCGGGAGGGGGCCGGCCGCCTTCGTCACTGCGCGGGTGTCGAGATCAGATGCGCTCGTAGATGGTGGCGTTCGCGGTGCCGCCGCCCTCGCACATGGTCTGGAGGCCGTAGCGGCCACCCGTGCGGCGCAGGTGGTTGATCAGCGTCGCGGCCAGGCGCGCTCCGGAGCCGCCGAGCGGGTGACCGAGCGCGATCGCACCGCCGAGCGGGTTGAGCTTGTCCGACGATGCGCCGGTTTCGAGCTGCCACGCCAGCGGCACCGAGCCGAACGCCTCGTTGACCTCGAACGCGTCGATGTCGTCGATCGACAGGCCGGACTTCTTCAGGGCCAACGCGGTCGCCGGGATCGGGCCGGTGAGCATCTTGACCGGGTCGTCGCCGGCGACGACGGCGGTGTGGATGCGCGCGAGCGGCGTCAGGCCCAGCGCCTTCGCCTTCTCGGACGTCATGACCAGCACGGCCGCGGCACCGTCGGAGATCTGCGACGCGCTGCCCGCGGTGATGACGCCGCCCTCGAGGAACGGGGACTTCAGCTGGCTCAGCTTCTCGGTGGTGGAGCCGCGGCGGATGCCCTCGTCGGCGGAGAAGACCGTGCCGTCGGCGAGCGTGACGGGAGCGATCTCGGCGTCGAACGCGCCGGCATCCTGCGCGGCGGCGGCGCGCTCGTGGGAGGCGACCGAGTACTCGTCGAGCTGCGCGCGGGAGATGTTCCACTGCTGCGCGATCAGCTCGGCGCCGACACCCTGATTGAAGCGGCCGTTGAAGCCGGGGGCGTCGAGCTGGGCGGCGTAGCGGTCGCGCGCGGGGCCCGCGGAATCGCCGGTGCCCGGAACGTTCGAGGAGCCCAGCGGCACTGCGGTCATCATCTCGACGCCACCGGCGACGATGACGTCGGCCTGGCCGGAGATGACCGACGCGGCGGCCATCGAGATCGTCTGCTGCGACGATCCGCACTGGCGGTCGACGGTCAGGCCGGGCACCGATTCGGGCCAGCCGGCGCCGAGGACGGCCATGCGTCCGATGTTGCCGGTCTGCATGCCGACGCTGTTGACATTGCCCCAGTAGACGTCGTCGACGACGGCCGGATCGATGCCGGTGCGCTGGGCGATGGAGCGGAGCACGTGGGCGGACAGCTCCACGGCGTGGACGTCGGCGAGCGAGCCCTTCCGCTTGCCGATGGGGGTACGGACGGCCTCGACGATTACTGCGTCGCGCATGGCGCCTCACTCTCTCCTCAGGGAAATGGATTGAGTGTAATCAGTTAACTGAATTGTGTGCACCTCGGTGTGGTTCACCTCACTCAGCGGTGTGCTCCGATGCCGGTCGCCGCCACCTGTCCGGCGAGGGCGAGCACGGCCCGGTCCCGACCGGCCGGCCCGACGATGGACAGTCCCACCGGGACACCGTCGGCGGTCTTCACCGGCACAGTCGCCGTGGGAAGCCCCGCCACGGTCGCCACCGACGTCAGCAACCCGGTGGTACGCAGCACCGCCGCGACGTGGACGCTGCCCGGATCGTCGGTCGTGGAGGGGGCCTGCGATCCCGCCGTCGGCAGCAGCAGAACCCGGGACCCGAGGAAGTCGCGCACGATCTGCCCCGCCGCGCGCACCTCCTCCAGGCACCGCTCGTACGTCGCCACCGACACCGTCGACCCAGCCAGGAAGTTCGCCCGGGCCTCGTCGCCGATCGTGCCGGTCGCCGTCGACACCCAACCGCCGTACTGCTGCCACGCCTCGTATCCCTGCACCGCGACGACCGCGTCGTACCAGTCGGGGAGCGCGCCGACATCGAGGTCCTCCTCGCTCAGTGTCGGCAGGCCGGACCGTTTCCACTTGGCCAGCGCGTCGCGAATCGCCGCCTGGACCTTGTCGTCCGCGACGGCCAGCAACCCCGGGGACACCACTGCCGCACCGAAGTCGGCGTCCGCCGCCGACGGCAGCAGGACGTCTCCGACAGCGGCCAGGCTCGCGGCGTCGGCGCACACCCACCCGACGTTGTCGAGCGTGCGAGAGAGCGGCATCAGGCCCTCGGTCGAGACCGCCCCGTGGGTGGGACCGAAGCCGTACAGCCCCTGGTACGACGCGGGGATCCGTGCCGAACCCGTCGTGTCGGGCCCCAGACCGACCGACACGGTGCCCCGCGCCACCGCGGTCGCCGCTCCCGACGTCGCCCCGCCGGGAATCCGTCCCGCCACCGCCGCATTGGGCGGGGTCCCGTACGCGGCGTTGACGCCGGAGTGGCCGAAGCCGAAGTCGACGGTCTGCGCGATGCCGAGCACCGAGGCGCCGCGGGCGAGGAGCCGGGCGACGCTGTCCGCGGTCGTCGTCTCGATCGGGGCCTGACCCAGCCACACGGGATTTCCGGCGCCGACGGCCTGCCCCTGCACCGCGAACAGATCGGTGACCGCGACGGTCAGCCCGTCGACGCCACCGGAACCGCGCGCGGACAGCAGGGGAGCGCCCTGGACGCGCCAGGTCGCCTTGTCGTCGACGGGGACGGTCCCGCCGGGCAGCGGGGGAACGCCGGGATCGCGCAGGTCGTCGCCGCACCCGGAGATCAGTGCGGCACCGCCGAGCACGGTGCCGAGGGCACCGATCCGCAGGAATGAACGGCGGTCGAGGCGTGGGAGATTCGGTCCGGTCGGCACGCGCTCACAGTAGCCACGTGCCCACCGGACGCAACGTGTTCTGCTCCCGTGTCAGCCGAGAACCTGTCGGAGATAGTCGTTGTCGAACGTCCGCGCCGGGTCGAACTTGTCGCGGACGGTGCAGAAGTCGTCGAACCGCGCGTAGGTGGGGCGCAGGTCAGCGGCGGTGCGGCCGTGCATCTTGCCCCAGTGCGGGCGACCGTCCACCGAGCGCGCGATCGCCTCGACCGCGTCGAAGTAGTCCCGGTGATCGCGGCGGTGGTACTGGTGCACGGCGATGTACGCGCTGTCCCGGCCGTTCGCGGTCGACAACCAGACGTCGTCGGCGGGCGCGAAGCGCACCTCGACCGGGAACGCGATCCGGCAGTCGGAACGGTCGAGCCAGCCCGCGATCTCGCGCAGCGTGTCCTTCACCGCCTCCTGCGGCACCGCGTACTCCATCTCCTTGAACCGCACCCGGCGGGGTGACGCGAACACCTCGTAGCTGCGGTCGGTGAACTCCCGCGCCGAGAGCGCGCGCGCCGAGACCTGGTTGATCTGCGGAATCGTCGCCGGGAACGCGGTCGTGAGCCGGTTGATGCCCTCGAACAGCGTGTTGGAGAGCAGTTCGTCGTCGATGTAGCCGCGCACACGCCCCACCGGTTGCAGCGGCGTGTGCCCGGGAAGTCGGGTGTTCCGCTTCGTCAGAACACGATTGGTGTGCGGGAACCAGTAGAACTCGAAGTGGTCGACGGTCGCGAGATCGTGTTCGAGACCCTCGAGGGTCTCGTCGAGCGCGGCCGGGCCCTCGACCGCCCGCATCGCGTACCTGGGCTGGACCGCGAGGTCGAGCTTGGTGATGATGCCGATCGAGCCCAGGCTGATCTTCGCGGCCTGGTAGAGGTCGGGGTTCTCGGTGTCGGAACAGTCCACGACCGAGCCGTCCGCGAGGACGATCTGCAGCCCGCGGATCAGCGTCGCGAGCCCACCGAATCGTGCTCCGGTGCCGTGGGTTCCCGTCGAGAGCGCGCCGGCGATCGACTGCACGTCGATGTCGCCGAGGTTGATCATCGCGAGTCCGCGGTTCCAGAGTTGCTCGTTGAGGCTCCGCAGGCGGGTGCCCGCCCAGGCGGTCGCGATCGGTCCGTCCGGGGTGGTGCGGACCGACTCGATCCCCGCGATGTTGTCCAGGCTGACCAGAATGCCGTCGGTGACCGCGACTCCGGTGAACGAGTGGCCCGCCCCCACCGCCTTGACGCGCAATCCTCGTTCGGTCGCGCTCGCGACGAGCGCGCTCAGTTCGGCCACCGATCTCGGAGTTTCGAATCGGTGCGGTGTCGACGAGTGGGTCCCCGCCCAGTTGCGCCACGTGTCCTGTGCCATTCCGGCAACTATTCACCTGGACGAGCGTCCAGGCAAATGAAACACGAAAATTCGGCTCCGGGTTTTACGATCGGGGGATGTTGAATCGGCTCCCTGCGGAAGAACGCCGCGCCCAGCTCATCGAAGCGGCGCTGAACATCGCCGAACGCGGCGGGATCGCCTCGGTGACGATCCGCGCCGTCGCGGAAGAGGCGGGCGTGTCGCTCGGCGTCGTGCACTACTGCTTCGAGAGCAAGGAAGCCCTGGTTGCGGCCATGGCGGAGAGCCTGGTTCTGCAGCTCAGCGCCGGTATGCGCGAGGCGTTCGCCGCGGTGTGGGATTCCCAGGAGCTGCACGGTCTGCGCGACCTGCGCGAGGTCCTGCACACGGGTCTGACCGGGATGTGGCCGCTGGTCGAGGCCACCGCCGATCGCCAGTTGCTCACGTACGAGATCACCGCCTACGCGCTGCGTCACCGCGCGGCCGGCGCGCCTCTCGCCGGGAGCGTCGCGGACGAGCAGTACCGGATCATGGACGTCGAGGCCACCGTCTTCCTGCAAGAGAGCGCCCGCCGGACCGGCTGCACATGGACCGAACCGGTCGAGGCGATCGCCCGCTTCGCGCTGGCGGTCATCGACGGGATCGTGCTGCGCTGGCTCGTCGACCGTGACAGCGACGCGATCCTCACCGAACTCGACGATCTCGTGCGCATCGTCGCCAGCAAGGCGGTCGAGGCGGAGTCAGACCTGGACAATCGTTCAGGAGAGTGATCGACTGGTCCGGACGCCGGCCTCCTCGGACTGACGAACGGAACTGATGTGACTGCCACGATCGACCGACTGACTGCCGCCACCGCTCATCTCGATCCACCATTGGCGGCACTGGATCTCCCGACGCTGCACACGAATGCAGCCGACCTCGTCCGGCGGGCGGAGGGTACGCCGGTACGGGTCGCCAGCAAGTCGGTGCGCTGCCGCGCGGTCCTCGAGATCGCGCTCGGATCCGGCCTGACCTCGTCGGGCGGCTTCCGCGGCATCATGTCGTACTCGCTGCGGGAGGCGATCTGGCTCGCCCGGCAGGGCGCCGAGGACATCCTGATGGGCTATCCCACCGTCGACCGCGGCGCGCTCGCCGAACTCGGTGGCGACGCCACGCTGCTCGACAGGATCACCCTCATGGTCGACGACGTCGCGCAACTCGACGTCGTGCGCGCCGCAGTGGGATCCGACAAGGTCCGGCCGCGGATCTGCCTCGACGTCGACGCGTCGCTGCGGATCGGTCCGGCGCATCTCGGGGTCCGGCGGTCACCGCTGCGTGAGCCCGCCGCGGTGGCCCGGCTCGCCCGGCTGGCGACCGACCGCGGATTCGCCGTCGTCGGCGTGATGTTCTACGAGGCCCAGATCGCCGGCCTGCCCGACACCAGCTTCGCGGTGCGGATGGTCAAGAAGGCATCGGCGGCCGAGTTGTCCACGCGCCGAACGGCGGTCGTCGACTCCGTCACCGACGAGGTCGGCAAGCTGGAGATCGTCAACAGCGGAGGGACCGGCTCTCTCGAGGTGAGCTCCGCCGACCGGACCGTCACCGAGGTCACGGCGGGCTCGGGGCTGTACGTGCCGACGCTGTTCGACCGCTACCACTCGTTCACGCCGCGTCCGGCGATGTTCTTCGCACTGCCCGCCGTCCGCAAGCCGACCTCGAAGGTGACGACCCTGTTCGGCGGCGGCTACATCGCCTCCGGACCGGCGGGCAACACCCGCGTTCCGGTGCCGGTGTGGCCGCGCGGACTGAAGCTGCTGCGCAACGAGGGTGCGGGGGAGGTCCAGACGCCGGTCACGGGTGCCGCGGCCGCGGCACTCGCGGTGGGGGACCGGGTCTGGTTCCGGCACGCGAAGGCCGGCGAGTTGTGCGAGCGCTTCACCGAGGTGCACCTGGTGGACGGCGACGGAAAGGCCACTGCGGTACCGACCTATCGCGGTGAGGGCGGCTGTTTCGGGTGATGGCGCCGGGTCACGGTCTCCGGCACGGCTCGCTCGCGAGCCGCATGAACGCACCCAGTTCGGCGAGCCCGGCGGGCGTCGCCGGCAGGTAGTGGGTGAGGGCCCGTGAGCGCACGATAACCGCACACCACTTGCCCCGCGACACCGCCACGTTCAACCGGTTTCGGGACAGCAGGAACGACATTCCGCGGGGAACGTCGTCGACCGACGACGCCGTCATCGACACGAACACCACCGCGGCCTGACGTCCCTGGAACTTGTCGACGGTTCCGACGAGGACGTCGGTGAACCCGGCCGCCGCGAGGTGCTGCCGGATCAGGCCGACCTGCGCGTTGTAGGGGGCGACGACGAGGACGTCGGACTGGTCCAGCGGCCGGGTGCCGTCGAACGCGCCCAGGTCGGTCCACGCTCGTCCCAGCAGCGCGCCGATCCGGGCGACGATCTCGCGGGCCTCCTCGACCGACTCCGTGGCGTTGCCGCGGTGGTCGAGTATCGCGCTGTGCACCCCCGGTTCGACGCCGTCGAGGCGGCGGGCCGTCGTCACCGGTTCCTCCGAACGCAGCCGGCCGTCGTACGAGAGTGCGGACACCGGGGCGCACAGTGCGGGATGCATCCGCCAGGTGCGCTCGAGGAAGTAGCCGCGGTCGGACGGGAGCGCGTCGTGTCCCTGTGCGAGCCAGCCCAACGCGGACTCGTCGACCGGTTCGGGGTGGGTGCCCTGACTGACCTGCGGCAGCTGTTGCGGGTCCCCGAGCAGCAGCAGGTTCCGTGCGGCGGCACCGACCGCGATGGTGTTCGCGAGCGCGAACTGCCCGGCCTCGTCGATCACCAGCAGGTCGAGGCTGCCGGGCGGAATCCGCCCGGCGTGCGCGAAGTCCCACGCGGTGCCGCCGATGACGCAGCCGGTGCCGGCGGAGGTGTCGACGAACTCCGCGTAGGCGTCGGCGGTGATGGCCGTCCACGAGCGTTCGTCCCGACGCCCGTCTTTCTTGGCGACGAGCCCGCCGTCGAGGCCGGCCGCGACCACCGCGTCGAGCATGTTCTCGATCACCGAATGCGACTGGGCCACCACGCCGATCCGCCACCGGTGCCAACCGACGAGCTCGGCGATCACCCGGGCACCGGTGTACGTCTTGCCGGTGCCGGGCGGTCCCTGCACGGCCACGTAGGAATCGTCGAGATCCAGCAACGCGGCGGCGATGGTCGCGGCCGGGTCCGCGCCGCGCGCGAGGCCCGGGAGCGGAGCGCCGCTGCGGGTACGGGGCGGGATCCGCCGCAGGACGTCCACCGCGGCGTCCGGCGGCATCACGGGCACCGCCTCCGCCATCCGGTCGGCCGCGGCCTCGACGGCCTTCTCGATCCGAACCGTCGCGATCGGGTGGCCGGGAGCGGTCGCGATCGGCAGATCGCCGTACTCGACCGTGCCGGTGAGCAACTCCTCGACCACGACCACGTCGTCGAAGCCGGCGCCGGAGCCGACCGACAGTACGACCGCAGTCGACGTTCCCCGCTGGGTGGGCTTCTCACCGGCCAGCGCGTCGGGGAGCGGCGGCTCGTAGAGGGTGAACACCTCGGCACCCGGCACGACCGTGCTGCCGGTGCCCAGCCGTCCCGTCAGTCGGAGGTGCCGGCGCAGCTTCCGCTGTTTGGGGCTGCTCTTGTGCCAATCCTGCAGCACGTCCGCCTGCTCCACCTGGAGCACGTCGCGGGTATCGGACCAGTCGTCCACCGGCTGCGTCAGCCTGTCGAAGTGAGCCCACCAGAACGGCTTCCGTTCCCTGCCGTGGTACCCGATCGCGGCCGCCATCAGCGCGGCGGCCTGCTGGTCGGCGGATCGCGCCTCGCGGGGCCCGTCACCGGCGAAACGTCGCAGCACGCGTTCGGCGTGTCCGGCCGCGTCGTCGGCCGCGGGAGCGGAGGGCGCTCGTCGATGCGGCGACACACCGTGCTCGGCGGCGCGGACGAGCAACCAGTTGCGCAGTTCGCGCGTGGAGACGCAGTCGTACTCGTTGTAGTCGGCGATGCCGAGCAGCACCTCGTCCGCGGCCTCGACCATTCCGCGATCGCGAAGGTCGCAGTAACCGGCGTAGGCCACGACGGAATCGGCGGCGTTCGTGACGTCGCCTCCGCGTAGTCGATCGCCCATGTAGAGGGGCTCGAGCTTCTTGATGCTGTACGAGCGCTCCCCGATCCGCAGCGCGGCGCGGACGATCGGGTACAGGTCCACCAGCACACCGGCGCGCAGCAGGTCGTCGACGGCGTCCTCGCCGACACCGTGCCGTCCGGCCAGCCGTAGCAGAGCGGACTTCTCGTACGCGGCGTAGTGATAGACGTGCATGTCCGGGTGCTCGGTGCGCCGGGCCCGGATGTACTCCAGGAAGTCGATCAGCGCGCGCCGCTCCTGCCGGCGATCGTGCGCCCAGAACGGCCGGAACATCGGATCCGACGATCCCGCGCGCGGTTCCTCCACCACGCCGAAGAGGTATTCGAGACCCCAGTCGTTCGAGCCGGCCTCGGACCACAGCGGGTCCCCCTCGAAGTCGAAGTAGACATCCCCGGGGTCGGGCTCGGGGAGGGCTGCGAGCGCACCCGGGTCGAACACCTCGAAGGTACTGCCGCCGTCTCGTTCCCGGCGCAGTTGGATGGCGGCCTGCGCCTGCAGCGTCGCCAGGGTCCGGCCGGACAGATCCGCGACGGAGCCGGTGTGCGCGGCGAGGCCGTCGATGGTCGAGATTCCGCCCGACACCAGCTTCTGCCGACTGCTCGTACGAATCCCCGCCACCAGCAACAGGTCCCGATGGCCGTCGACCTCCGGTGCACACGTTTCGCAGCGACCGCACGCGAGGTACCGTTCGTCGCCCCACGCCACGGGGACGCCGCCCGCTCGGTGCTGGTCGAGGACGCGCTGCAGGTCGATGCGGCGCGCGGTGAACACCGGCGCGAGGTCGGCGAGGGAATGGGCCGAATCGGAACCGTCGCCGAGCAGGAGGTGCACGAGCGGCGCGGGACGGATTCCCGCGGCGGAGAGCGCGTCGGCGTACGCCGCCAGTTGCAGCAGCGCCGGAACCTCGGCGTGGCGGGCGAGTTTGGTGTCGTACACGGCGTACGCGTCGTCGCCGTCGTGAACGAGGAAATCGCAGAACCCGAGGAAGCGTCCGTCGAAGAACGTGCCCTGGTAGATCACCGGGACGCCCGCGTGGGCCGCGTCGACGGTGGCCCGGTGTGCGTCGTACAGGCCGGTGACGGTGTACTCGGGTCGGGGGATCGTCTCGACCCTGCCGTAGCGGCGTTCGAAGTCCTCGCGCACGCCGCGCTCGTGGGCTGTGCCGAGTCGAGACGTCCGTTCGAGCAGGGGATCGGTCGCGGATCCGGCTGCGGCGGGGACGAATCCGAGGAGGCCGTCGAGTCGTCGGAGCAGTGCGAACTCGCATGTCGCGGCGAGCGTCAGGTCGCCGGAGCTGTAGACCACGACGTCGTCGAGAAGGAACATCGCACCCCTTCCGGGTCGGTTCCGGTCGATTGTGCCACCGGGCGCCGACAAGGTGGGTGCCGTCGCACGACGCGTCGAACGCGTTGCGCACAATGAAGGTATGCCGTTCTTCGCCGGTGCCACCGGACAGATCCACTACCGCCGCTGGCCCCTCGCGTCTCCCGAGGGGCAGGGCCGGCCGCGTGCCGGTCTCGTCTTCCTGCACGGGATGGGGCAGCACACCGGTCACTACCACCGGTTCGCCGCCGGTCTCGCCGCGCGGGACATCGAGATGTGGGGCGTCGATCAAGCCGGGCACGGGCTCTCGGAGGGGACTCCCGGCACGCCCGGCGCGCTCACCGACCTGGCCGACGATGCGGCGCGACTCACCGAGATCGCCGCCGGTGACCGGCCAGGCCTGCCGCTGGTCCTCATGGGGCACTCCCTCGGCGCCGCCGTCTCCGTCACCCTGCTCCGTCGCGGACGCGCACCCTTCCGCGCGGCCGTGCTCTGCGGAACTCCCAAATCGGTTGTGCAACACGAGGACACCGCAGACTTCGCCGATCCGGTCTTCCCGGTGCTCGCGATCCACGGGGTCGACGACCGGCTGGCGCCGATCGACGGCGTGCGGGGCTGGACGTCGGGTCTCGCGGGCGTCACCTTGCGGGAGTATCCCGACATCGGACACGACCTGCTGCACGAGAAGACCCACCGGACGGTGACGAACGACGTCGCGGACTTCGTCCTCGGCGCTACCGTGGGCTGATGGATTCCACAAGTCTGCTGTCCGCGCTGCGCGAGCAGGGCGAGATGCTGGCCGCGACCCCGGTCGTGGCGTTGTCCGAACCCGTGCCGACGGTTCCGGGCTGGACCGTCGAACACGTGGTGCGACACACCGGCAAGGTGCACCAGTGGGTGCTCGCGGCGTTGCAGACGCCGGCCGACGCGCCGCTGTCGGACGTCGTTCGACTCGGCGACATGCCGAGGGGCCCGGAATGCGTTGCCGCATACCGACTCGCGTTCGATTCACTCGTGGACACCTTCGCTCGCCTCGACCCCGAACATCCGGCGCCGACGATGGTCGGGCCGGGCACGGCGTTCTGGTGGCTGCGCCGGCAGACCCACGAGGTGTCGGTCCACCGGATCGACGTGTCCGACACGCTGCGAGCGGCCGGCGGCCCGAGCGTTCCCGAACTCGATCCGGAGATCGCCGCCGACGGGGTCGACGAGTGGGCGCACAGCTTCCTCGACCTCCTCGCGCGGGACGGTCGACTGCCGGAGTCGCTCCACGGCCGCACCATCCACCTGCACGGAACGGACACCGGGTCGGGGGAATGGCACCTCGCGTTCGAGCCCGGCGCGGTGACGGTGACACGCGAACACCGCAAGGGCGACGTCGCGCTGCGTGGTCGGGCCCAGGATCTGTTGCTCACCATGTGGCGTCGGCGGCCGCTCGAGCGTCTCGACGTGGTCGGGGACGAGACCGTCGCGCGCGATCTGCTCGAGGCGGCAGCACTGTAGCTTCCGAACAGCTTCCGAACAGCTTCCGAACGGCTCGGGGCCCGGGTGCCGACGGCATCCGGGCCCCGAATCGTCTTCTCGCGCTTACGTGTAGATCCGGGCGATGGCCTCCGCATGCTGTTCGTGGATGATGTTGCGCTTGAGCTTGAGCGTCGGGGTCAGCTCGCCCGAGTCGACGGTGAAGTCGACCTCGAGGATCCGGTACTTCTTGATCTGCTCCGGGTTGGAGACCTTCTTGTTGCCCTCGGAGACCGCCGCGTCGATCTCGGCGACCAGGTCGGGGTGCTTCACGAGTTCCGCGATGGGGGTGTCGGCGGCGAGGCCGTTCCGCTCCTTCCATCCGGGCAGTGCCTCGGGGTCGAGCGTGATGAGCGCGCCGATGAAGGGCTTCGCGTCGCCCACGACGAGACACTGGCTGATCAGCGCGTGTGCGCGCAGGGCGTCCTCGAGCACGGCCGGGGCGACGTTCTTGCCGCCGGCGGTCACGATGATCTCCTTCTTGCGGCCGGTGATCGAGACGTAGCCCTCCGTGTCGATCGATCCGAGATCGCCGGTGTGGAACCAGCCGTCGCGGATCGCGTCGGCCGTGGCCGCCTCGTTGTGCCAGTAGCCGCCGAACACGACGGGACCGCGGATCAGCAGTTCGCCGTCCTCCGCGATCTTCGCGGCGTGACCGTCGATCGGCTTGCCGACCGTCCCGATCTTCTGGTCGCGCGTGGTGTTGACGGTGACCGCCGCGCTGGACTCGGTGAGGCCGTAGCCCTCGTACACCGGGATGCCGACACCGCGGAAGAAGTGACCGAGGCGGGCGCCGAGCGCGGCGCCACCGGACACCGCACGGTCGCATTCACCGCCCAGGGCCGAGCGGAGCTTCGAGTAGACGAGCTTGTCGAACAGGGCGTGACGCAGGCGCAGGCCGAGTCCGGCGCCGCCGGCGTCCTGCGCCTCGCTCCACGCGATCGCGGTCTCGGCGGCCTTGGCGAAGATCTTGCCCTTGCCACCGTCCTCCGCCTTCTGCTTGGCCGAGTTGTAGACCTTCTCGAACACACGGGGGACCGAGAGGATGAAGTTCGGCTTGAACACCGCGAACTGATCGAGCAGCGTGGTCAGGTCCGCGGTGTGTGCGACGGTGACCTTCGCGTCGAACGCGCCGAACGAGATGGCCCGAGCGAACACGTGGGCGAGCGGAAGGAACATCAGTGTGCGCTTGCCCTCTTCCAGCGCGTCGCCGAGCGCGATCCGCACGGCGGCCGATTCGGCGTAGAAGTTCGAGTGGGTGAGCTGCACCCCCTTGGGGCGTCCGGTGGTGCCGGAGGTGTAGATCAGGGTCGCGGGCGACGACGCGCGGACCTGGTGCCGTCGCTCGTCGAGGTCGTCGTCGCTGATGCTCGCACCGCGGGTCACCAGTTCGTCGATGGCGCCGGCCTCGATCTGGAGGACCTCGCGCAGGGCAGGGGCGGCCTCGGCGACGTCCTTGACGGTCTCGGCGTGGGTCGACGTCTCGACCACGAGCATGGACGTTGCGGAGTCCTCGAGGATCCACTGGGCCTGATCGGCCGACGATGTGTCGTAGATCGCGACCGTGCAGCCACCCGCGGTCCAGATCGCGTAGTCGAGGACCACCCATTCGTACCGGGTGGACGACAGGATCGCGACGCGGTCACCGAGTTCGATGCCCGAGGCCATCAGGCCCTTGGCAACGGCCCTGACCTCCTTCGCGAACTGGGCTGCAGTGACGTCCACCCAGCCGCCGCTGCCCGGCTTCTTGAAGGGCACGAGGTTCGGGCATTCCGCTTCGTAACGGAAGACCGTGTCGGCCATCGACGCGTCTTCCGGGATGGTGAACGACTGTGGAACCGAATACTCACGCACTGTGACCCCTCCGAGAAATGACATGACGGATGTGCATTGCATCACACTTGGAGTCTCATTGCACTCAGTCAAACGCCCGATTTGCGGCATTCCGCGCCGCCACCTGGGAAAATAGGTGTAACCGTAAGTCCTGCTAACTTTCTGCAGGTCCGGGCCCTGCAGCGTCACGAGACGGGTACGAAGTGGTCCTCCCGCGTGCACCTCCACCGGCGGACTGCGTGTTCGAGCGCGGCCGGAGGGACGTCGAGGCGGTCGGCGGCCGCGGAGAGGATCGCCGCCGGACGGGCGTCGGGCTCGACGCCGGCATCCGAGGACGCCAGGGCCGATCGGACGAACTCGTCGATGGCGAGCGTGGTGTCGTCGGCGCCCGGGGCGCCCGCGAGCAGCAGCAGGTGCTGCCAGGTGGTGTCGTCGCGGGCGCCGCTGGACTCGTCCCACACGGTGCGCAGGTGGTGCCGGGTCCCGGCGGTGCGCGTCGCGCCCACCAGGTCCTCGACGGAATCGACCTGCAGGGTGTGGAGACGTTCGGCGGTGCGCTGGATCTCGGTGGCGCGCAGAGGTGCGGTCGACTCGGAGTAGCGGCGCTTGTAGTTGCCGATCTTGCCCGCCCACAGATCGGCGCTGCCGGCCTCCTCGAACGTCCGGAGCAGGGCGCGGGCGCCGTCGGTGATCGGGCCGGACTGATGGGCGCGGCGATAGGCGAGGTAACGGTCGACGACGGTTCCCGCGTCCGCGAGGCGGGTTCCCGCAGCCTGTACCGACTCGATGATGCACAGCGCCAGGCTGTGGCGGTACTCGTCGGGCGGAACCCACCCGGCCGGATCGCCCAGCCGTTCCCGGCAGGCCTGTGTCACCGCCTGTACTTGCTGTTCCGAGACGCTCACGGATCCTCCCTGACTGCGTGGGGCCTCCGAAACGTGTATCGCCGGCGAGGCGTCGAGTGTTGCACCGGTCACGTGCCCGGTTCGCGGGCGCGTGCCAGCAGCTCCGTCACCTCACGGTCGTCGAGTTGGTGGAAGTCGATGTAGGCGCCGCCGACCCCGCCGAGGTTCGCGGGGACGAACGGGCAGACGACCTCGTCGGCGGTGACCCTCAGCCTCGACATCGCTTCGGGGGACGCGACCGGTACCGCGACCACGATCCGGCTCGCTCCCTGGGCGCGCGCCACCTGGCAGGCGACCGCGGCCGTTGCGCCGGTGGCCATCCCGTCGTCGACGAGGACGGCGGTACGGCCGGTCAGCGGTGTACGCGGATGACCGCCCCGCAGGGCGTCGGCCCGTCGAAGCAGCTCCTGCCGCTCCCTGGCCCGCACCGCGTCCACCGACTGGCGCGAGACGTGGCCGAGGCGGATGACGTCCTCGTTGAGCACCTCGGTGTCGCCCTCGCCGATGGCGCCCATCGCCAGTTCCGGCTGCCACGGCACGCCGAGCTTGCGAACCAGGATGATGTCGAGGGGGGCGCCGAGCGCGTGTGCCACCTCGAATGCGACCGGCACGCCGCCGCGGGGGAGTCCGAGTACGACCGTGTCCGTCCCGCGGAGGTGGCTCAGCGATGTGGCCAGCGCGCGACCGGCTCTCGCGCGCGTCGCGTAGTGCATGCGCGTGCTCCGTTTCGCTCTCGCTTCCGACGATACGCCCGCCGAACCGGCGCGGGCCGCGGCGGAGCACTCCGACGCGGCCCGCTTCGATGTCGACTAGGCCGTCGAGACCAGGTCGCCGTCGATGTGTGCCTGGTAGGCGGGCAGATCGAGCATGCCGTGGCCGGACAGGCCGATCACCAGGACCTCGGGCTCGGTCAGCCCGCGGGCGTACTCGGCGGCCGCGGCGATCGCGTGTGCCGACTCCGGGGCGGGGACGATGCCCTGCGTGCGGGCGAACAGCACACCGGCGTCGAAGGAGTCGCGCTGGTCGACGGCCTGGCCGGTGACGTAGCCGAGTTCGACGGTGTGGCTGAGCAGCGGCGCCATGCCGTGGTAGCGCAGGCCACCGGCGTGGATCGGGTCCGGGACGAAGTCCTGGCCGAGCGTGTGCATCTTCAGCAGCGGCGTCAGGCCGGCGACGTCGCCGTGGTCGTAGCGGTACTCGCCCTTGGTGATCGACGGGCACGCGGCGGGCTCGGCGGCGACGATGCGCGTCTGCGCCTTGCCGTGCAGCACCTCGCGGATGAAGGGGAACGCCAGGCCGGCCAGGTTGGAACCGCCACCGGCGCAGCCGAACACGACGTCGGCGTTGGCCTCGCCGGCGGCGCGCAACTGCTCGACGGCCTCGAGGCCGATCACCGTCTGGTGCAGCACCACGTGGTTGAGGACACTGCCGAGCGCGTACCGCGCGTCGGGGTCGTTCGCGGCGACCTCGACGGCCTCGGTGACCGCCATGCCCAGCGAGCCGGGGGTGTCGGGGAAGTCGGCCAGCATCTTGCGGCCCGACTCGGTGAGCTCCGACGGGCTCGGGTGCACGGTGCCGCCGTAGGTCTCCATCAGGTGCCGGCGGTACGGCTTCGACTCGTACGACGCGCGCACCTGCCACACCTCGAGGTCGATGCCGAACTTGGCGCACGCGAACGACAGCGCGCTGCCCCACTGGCCGGCGCCGGTCTCGGTGGTGATCTTCTTCACGCCGTCCTGTGCGTTGTAGTACGCCTGCGCGACGGCCGTGTTGGTCTTGTGGCTGCCGACCGGGCTCACGCCCTCGTACTTGACGTAGATGCGGGCCGGGGTGCCGAGGGCCTTCTCGAATTCCCGCGCGCGGATCAGCGGCGCGGGCCTCCACGTCCGGTACGCCTCGCGGATCGGTTCGGGGATCTCGATGTACTGGTCGGTGGTCACTTCCTGCTCGATCAGCGCGCTCGGGAACAGTGCGGCCAGGTCAGCGGCCTGAACCGGCTCCTTGGTGCCCGGGTGCAGGTGAGGCGGCGGGGCGACCGGCAGGTCCGCGACGATGTTGTACCAGTGGGTGGGGATGGCGTTCGCTACAGAATCGGACACTGCGGGTTCCTCTCGAAATGAAGGGGGGTCGCCCACATTGTGATCCCGGTCATTTCGGGCGCGCGGGCGGGGTCGTCCCTGCTCCGGTTCCGTCCCGAAGCGCTGAACGGGAGTTCACGATACGGATCGGACCCGAAAGCGGACCATGAATTCCCGTTCAGGAGTTGGGAGGGGGAGGAGGGCGGCAGGGCCATACCACGCATCGACTAAACTCACTGGTCAAATGAGTGACACCGAGCGCGACCCGCAGTCCGACAACAATCCCATCACCTTCGCCGACCTGCAGATCGACGAACGGGTGCTGAAGGCCCTCTCCGATGTCGGCTACGAGTCGCCCTCGCCCATCCAGGCCGCGACCATCCCGCCCCTGCTCGCGGGCAACGACGTCGTCGGCCTCGCGCAGACCGGTACCGGCAAGACGGCCGCGTTCGCGATCCCGATCCTGTCCCGCCTGGACGTGGAGCGGAAAGTGCCCCAGGCGCTGATCCTGGCCCCCACCCGTGAGCTGGCGCTCCAGGTCGCGGAGGCCTTCGGCAAGTACTCGGCCCACATTCCGGGTCTGCACGTGCTGCCGATCTACGGCGGCCAGGCGTACGGCGTGCAGCTGTCGGGCCTGCGTCGTGGCGCGCAGATCATCGTGGGCACCCCCGGTCGCGTGATCGACCACCTGGAGAAGGGCACGCTCGACCTGTCGAATCTCGAGTACCTCGTCCTCGACGAGGCCGACGAGATGCTCAAGATGGGCTTCCAGGACGACGTCGAGCGGATCCTCGCCGACACGCCCGAGTACAAGCAGGTCGCGCTGTTCTCGGCGACGATGCCGCCGGCGATCCGCAAGATCTCCAAGCAGTACCTGCACGATCCCGTCGAGATCACCGTCAAGGCGAAGACCGCGACCGCCGCGAACATCACACAGCGGTGGGTGCAGGTGGCGCACCAGCGCAAGCTCGACGCCCTCACCCGCATCCTCGAGGTCGAGTCGTTCGAGGCGATGATCATCTTCGTTCGGACCAAGCAGGCCACCGAGGACCTCGCCGAGCGGCTGCGGGCGCGCGGCTTCTCGGCCGCCGCGATCAACGGCGACATCGTCCAGGCCCAGCGTGAGCGCACGATCGGCCAGCTCAAGTCCGGTGCGCTCGACATCCTCGTCGCCACCGACGTCGCGGCCCGCGGCCTGGACGTCGACCGCATCTCGCACGTTGTCAACTACGACATCCCGCACGACACCGAGTCGTACGTGCACCGCATCGGCCGCACCGGCCGCGCGGGCCGCACCGGCGACGCGCTGCTGTTCGTGGCCCCGCGCGAGCGGCATCTGCTCAAGTCGATCGAGCGCACCACGCGCCAGCCGCTCACCGAGATTCAGCTGCCCACCGTCGAGGACGTCAACGCGCAGCGGGTCGCGAAGTTCGGCGATTCCATCACCGCGAGCCTGAGCTCGGACAACCTCGCGCTGTTCCGCAAGCTCATCGAGGACTATGAGCGCGAGCACGACGTGCCGCTCGCCGACATCGCCGCCGCGCTGGCGGTGCAGTCGCGGGACGGCGAGTCGTTCCTGATGGCGCCGGAGCCCCCGGCCCCGCCGCGCCGCGAGCGGGAGGCGCGGGAGCGGCCGGCCCGCCGATTCGACGAGGGCGGTCCCAGTGGTCCGCGCGTCGGTCGCGACGGCCAGGAGTTCGCGACCTACCGGATCGCGGTCGGCAAGCGGCACAAGGTGGTGCCCGGTGCCATCGTCGGCGCTATCGCCAACGAGGGTGGCCTGCGCCGCAGCGACTTCGGGCACATCAGCATCCGCCCTGATCACAGCCTGGTCGAGCTGCCCGCGAACCTGTCACGCGAGACCGTCGAGGCGCTGCGCGCGACGCGGATCTCGGGTGTGCTGATCCAGCTGCAGCCGGACCAGGGCGCGCCGGCGGGCCGCCCGTCGTCGCGGGGCGGCCGCGACGACCGGGCCGGTGGCAAGTTCAACCGCGGCAAGGGCGAAAAGTTCGGCAAGCGTCGGCCGCGCGACTGACGCCTGACCTGGGCGAACGGCTTTCGAAAGGGGCGCCGGCGGGTATCGAACCCGCCGGCGCCCCTTTTCGTCGATCGCCGAATCCTGTGACGGAAGTGATTCCTGCTCTGTAATGTGCCTCACAGTTTGGGGTCGGGGGATTCGCGCATTTCCGAGCAAGGAGGCACGAGCGTGGCCCACGTGATTCGTCGAGGATTGATCGCAGCAGGACTCATCGCCGGTGGTGCTGTCGGATTGGCTGCACCCGCCGCCGCACAACCCGATATCGCAGGCTCGATCACCGGGGCAGCCGAGTTCACCAACGGCCTGGCCGACATCGCATCGTCCGGCAGCGCCGGCGGCAGTGGCGGAACGGGGAGCGCCAGCCTGTTCGCCGGCAGCGGCGACATCGCGATCCCGCTGCCGATTCCCAGCCCCCGCGGCCTGGCGGCGCTGGCGGCTGCCACGACCCAGACCGGAAAGCCGTATCTGTGGGGCGGCAACGGCCCCGACGCGTGGGACTGCTCGGGGTTGGTGCAGTGGGCCTTCCGGACGGTGGGGATCTCGCTGCCACGCACCAGCCAGGAGATGGCGCGCGACACCGGCGGCATGCTGGTACCGCTGTCGGCGCTGCAGCCCGGCGACGTGATCACGATGAATACCTACGACATCGCCGGACACGTCGGCATCTACGCCGGCAACGGCATGGTGTTCAACGCGTACGGATCGGGTGTCCCGACCGGGCTGCGGCCGCTGTCGGACTTCACGATCCACAACATCCGTCGGTTCTTCTGATCAGCGCAGGACCTCGGTGAGAATCGGCGATCCGGTGTCGAACTGCGTCCGGTACAGCTCGGTGTAGCGTCCGCCGGCGGCGAGCAGTTCGGAGTGGTTGCCGCGCTCGACGATTCGGCCGTCTTCGACGACGAGGATCTGGTCGGCTGCGCGGATGGTGGACAGCCGGTGGGCGATCACGACCGCGGTCCGCCCTTCGAGGGCTTCGCCGAGTGCGTCCTGCACCGCGGCCTCCGACGTCGAGTCGAGGTGCGCGGTGGCCTCATCGAGGATCACGACGCGCGGCTGTGCCAGCAGCAGTCGCGCGATCGTGAGGCGTTGCCGCTCACCGCCCGACAGTCGGTACCCCCGTTCGCCGACGACGGTGTCGAGGCCGTCGGGCAGCGACTCGATCAGCGACTCCAGGTTTGCGCGCCGCAGCACGTCCCACAGGTCGGCCTCGGTCGCGTCGGGCCGCGCGAGCAGGAGGTTCGCGCGCACCGACTCGTGGAACAGGTGCCCGTCCTGCGTCACCATGCCGACTGTTGCGCGGACCGAATCGGTCGTCAGATCGCGGACGTCGACGCCGCCCACCAGGACCGCGCCGGAATCGACGTCGTACAGGCGCGGAAGCAGTTGCGCGATGGTTGATTTCCCCGCGCCGGACGACCCGACCAGTGCGGTCATCCGGCCCGGTTCCACCCGGAACGAGACGTCGTGCAGCACGGTCGCGCCGCCGCGGGTGTCGAGGCCGGCGACCTCCTCGAGGGAGGCGAGGGAGACCTTGTCGGCGGCCGGGTACGCGAAGTCGACCGACCGGAACTCGACGGACACGGGCCCTTCGGGGACATCGACGGCGTCGGGCTTTTCCGCGATGAGCGGCTTCAGGTCGAGGATCTCGAAGACTCTCTCGAAGCTGACCATCGCGCTCATGACGTCGACGCGGGCGCTCGCCAGCGAGGTGAGCGGCGAGTACAGCCGGGTGAGGAGCAGCGCGAGCGAGACGACGGCGCCGGCCTCGAGTTGTCCGCGCAGCGCGTAGTAGCCGCCCAGGCCGTAGACGAGGGCGAGCGCGAGGGCCGAGACGAGGGTGAGGGCGGTGACGAACACCGACTGCAGCATCGCGGTGCGGACGCCGATGTCGCGGACACGGCGGGCGCGCACCGCGAACTCGGCGGATTCCGCGGAGGGGCGGCCGAACAGCTTCACCAGGGTCGCACCGGGCGCCGAGAACCGCTCGGTCATCTGGGTGCTCATCACCGAGTTGTGGTTGGCGGCCTCGCGGCTCAGCCGCGCCAGTCGGGTACCCATGCGGCGGGCCGGGATCACGAACACCGGCAGGAGCAGCAGCGACAGCAGCGTGATCTGCCACGAGATGCTCACCATCACCACCAGGGTGATGGCCAGTGTCACGAGGTTCCCGACCACGCCGGAGAGGGTGTCGCTGAACGCCCGCTGAGCGCCGATCACGTCGTTGTTGAGACGGCTGACGAGCGCGCCGGTGCGGGTGCGGGTGAAGAACGCGACGGGCATGCGCTGCACGTGATCGAAGACCGCGGTGCGCAGATCGAGGATGAGGTCCTCGCCGATACTCGCGGACAGCCACCGGGTGAGCACGGCCATCCCCGCCTCGACGAGCGCGATGGCCGCGATGGCCGCGGCCAGCAGCACGACGACGCGGGTGTCGTCGCCGGCGACGATCGCATCGACGACCCGTCCGGCCAACACGGGTGTCGCCACCGCGAGCGCGGCGGTGACGACGCTGAGGAGCACGTACCAGAGGATGTGGCTACGGTGCGGGCGCGCGTAACCGGCAACCCTGCGCAGGGTCGCCCGCGAGAAGGGGCGGCGGTCCTGTTGCGCGTGCATGGCGTTGTACATCGCGTTCCACGCGGTCACGTCCATACTCATCCGTCGCCCCTCTCGTCGGCCCCGCCACTGTAGGACGGGGGTACGACACCGAAGGTAGGACCTCGAGAAAGGTTGAGGTCAAACCGGGAGGTTCGGCGTCAGCGCGCGATGTCGACGACCAGGCGTGTCGGCTCGGTGAGGGTGTAGACACGGTACGAGACGTTGCGGTCGGTGAGCCCGACGAGCGTCTGGTCGGTGCCCTCGAAGATCCCGGCGTCCCGGACCTCGGTGACGACGACGGGATTCTCGACCTCGAGCGGGTTCGGGCCCGCGTACGGCTCGACGTTCGTCATGAACGGCATCGAGGAGCCGTCGATCAGGACCTGCAGAATGCCCTGGCCGGCGACCGCGAGGGGGTTGCCGCTGCCCTGCTGGGTCGCAGTGGACACGATCTCGGCGCGCCAGCCGGGGGTTCCGGTGCCGCCGAACTCGTAGACCACGCGGTCGAAGCCGTCGTGCTTCCCGACGCGGATGTCGGTGATGGTGAGCGCGGCATCCGCTGACGCCGCGGAGGTCTGCGGCGCCGCCTGCCCGGTCGGTGCGGCGGTCAGCGTGCCCTCGGCGGGAGCAGCGAGCGCCTTCGGCTGGCGGCTCGAGTCGGAGTCGGAGTCGACGGCGGCCGACGAGGTCATCGACGTGGTCGAGGCGGCCGGCTCGGATTCGGCGCTGGTGCACCCCGCGAGGGCGAGTGCGGCGACGGCGACGGACGACATGGCGAGGGTGCGGCGGGACCGGAAGTGCGTCATGTCTCGGGATGGTAGGTGCCGGTGGCGGGTCGGTTCGCCTCCGACGCGGCGTCGTGTCCGATTCGGTATGTGATGTCGGAGACTCGTCAGTCCCCGGCCAGCGCGTCGCGCAGGTAGGCGAGATCGTCGGCGATCCCCTCTGCAGGCGTCTCGAGAATCACCGGGGCGTCCGCGGTGGCGGCGACGGCGGTGAGCATCGCCGGGTCGATCGTGCCGGTGGCCAGGTTGGCGTGCCGGTCGCGGGCGGAGTCGAACTCGTCGCGCGAGTTGTTCAGGTGCACCAGGTCGATCCGGCCGGTGATGGCCTTGACGCGCTCGACGATGCCGAGCAGTTCCTCGCCCCCCGCCCACGCGTGGCAGGTGTCGAGGCAGAAACCGGCGCCGAACTCGCCGACGGCGTCCCACAGCCGTGCGATCGCGTCGAGGTGGCGGGCCATCGCGAAGTCGCCGCCCGCCGTGTTCTCGATGAGGATCGGCACCGGGAATCCGCCCTTGTCCTGCTGCCGTTCGAAGAGCTTGCGCCAGTTCGTGACACCGGCTGCCGGATCCTCACCGTCGCGGACATGACCACCGTGGACGACGAGACCGATCGCGCCGATCTCGGCGGCCGCCGCGGCCTGGTCCGCGACGGCCTTGCGTGACGGCATCCGTAGTCGGTTGTTGAGGCTGGCCACGTTGATGACGTACGACGAGTGCACGACGACGTCGATCGGGCTCTGCAGGATCTGTTCCGTCCGCGGATGCGGTTCGGGCTTGTCCCATGCCTGGGGGTCGGTGAGGAACAACTGGACGATGTCCGCACCGAGACGTTCGCCGGCCCCGATGGGGTCGGCGTCCTGCCGGACGTGGGCTCCGATCCGCATGCCGTCGAGCGTAGCGGCGAACCGGTCCCGATCAACGGGAAACACGACGTGACGATCGGCCGTACCTGGTTGTGTGTGCGACACATCGATTGCGGGAGATTGAAACCACATGGGCAAGTTGGAGGGAAAGGTCGCGCTCATCACGGGTGCCGGCCAGGGCGTCGGTCAGGGCGTCGCGTTCGCGCTCGCCAAGGAGGGCGCGCGAATCGCGGTGTCGGGGCGGACCGAGTCCAAGCTGATCGACACCTGTGAGGCGATCGCCGCGTTCCGCGGCGTCGCCGAACCGGTCGTCGCGGACGTGTCGGACGCGGAGGACATCGCACGTGCCGTCGACACGACCGCCGCGCTGTTCGGTGGCGTCGACATCCTGGTCAACAACGCCAGCCTCAATCCGTTGGGGCCGGTCAACGAACTGAGGCCGGACGTCCTCGAGCGGGCCTACACCTCCGGTCCGATCGCGGCGCTGCGGACGATGCAGGCCTGCTATCCGTACATGAAGGAACGGGGCGGTGGCGCGATCGTGAACATGGTGTCGTCCGTCGCCGTCCGGTGGGACGCGAGCGGGTACGGCGGGTACGCGTCCGTGAAGGAGGCGGTCCGCGCCCTCACCCGCGCGGCGGCGTGCGAGTGGGGTGTCGACAATATCCGCGTCAATGCGGTTGCACCGCACGCGATGTCGCCAGGTCTGCAGCGTTGGACCGAGGCGCGTCCGGAGGAGGCTGCCGCGTTCGTCGCGAGTATCCCGATGCGTCGGATCGGTGATCCCGAGACCGACATCGGCAATGCGGTCGCGTTCCTGGTCGGGCCGGACGCGAGATACCTGACGGGTGCGACGATCCCCCTCGACGGCGGTCAGGCCCGGTGGTCGTGAATCCCGCGTAGTTCGACGAAGCGGTCCGGGTGGCTCCCGGTGCGTGTGATGATGATCGGGTACCACGCATCGGGAGGACCCGGCCATGGCTGCGGAGTTCACGGGCAAGGTTTCGGTCGATATCCGGGATTCGACGCCGGACTGGGCGCCGTTCGCGGAACCTCGCGCGCCGGAGGGTGCCCCGAATGTCCTGTACCTGGTGTGGGACGACACGGGGATCGGTACGTGGGACTTCTACGGTGGCCTGGTCGAGATGCCGAATCTTCGGCGCATCGCCGAGCGTGGGGTGCTGCTCAGTCAGTTCCACACCACCGCGTTGTGCTCGCCGACGCGGGCGGCGTTGCTGACCGGACGGAACCCGACGTCGGTGGGAATGGCGACGATCGAGGAGTTCACCGACGGGTTCGCCAACGCGAGTGGTCGGATCCCCACGGACGCGGCGCTGCTGTCGGAGGTGCTGAGCGAACGCGGGTGGAACACCTACGCCGTCGGCAAGTGGCATCTGACTCCGTTGGAGGAGTCGAATCTTGCGGCTAACAAAAGAAATTGGCCGCTCTCGCGAGGATTCGAACGCTTCTACGGATTTCTCGGTGGTGAGGCGGACCAGTGGTATCCCAATCTCGTCTACGACAACCATCCGGTCACCCCGCCGTCGACGCCCGAGGACGGCTACCACCTGTCGAAGGACTTGGCGGACAAATCGATCGAGTTCATCCGCGACGCCAAGGTGATCGCGCCGGACAAGCCGTGGTTCCTCTACCTGTGCCCGGGTTGCGGGCATGCGCCGCATCACGTATCGAAGGAATGGTCCGATCGGTACGCCGGTCGGTTCGACATGGGCTACGAGCGGTACCGCGAGATCGTCCTCGACAACCAGAAGCGGCTCGGACTGGTTCCCGCGGACACCGAACTGTCGCAGATGAATCCGTACGCGGGCGAGGTGAGCGCGGACGGGGTGCCGTGGCCGGTGGGGGACACCGTCCGCCCGTGGGACGCGCTCGACGACGGCGAGCAGCGTCTGTTCTGCCGGATGGCGGAGGTGTTCGCCGGGTTCCAGAGCTACACCGACGCCCAGATCGGTCGTCTGCTCGACTATCTCGAGGATTCCGGGCAGCTCGACAACACGATCGTCGTGCTGCTGTCCGACAACGGCGCCAGCGGTGAGGGCGGCCCCAACGGCTCGGTGAACGAGTACAAGTTCTTCAACGGCTATCCGGACCGGGTCGAGGACGGTCTGGCGCAGATCGACGACCTGGGTGGTCCGGAGACGTACAACCATTACTGCACCGGGTGGGCGATGGCGTTCAACACCCCGTACAAACTGTTCAAACGGTACGCATCGCACGAGGGAGGGATCGCGGACCCGTGTGTCGTCTCGTGGCCGGACGGGATCGCCGCCCGCGGTGAGGTCCGCGACAACTACATCAACGTCTGCGACATCACGCCCACCGTGTACGAGCTGCTCGGTATCGATCCGCCGCTGCTGGTCGGCGGGGTGCCGCAGCGCCCGCTCGAGGGGGTGAGCTTCCGTCCCGTCCTCGCGGACCCGGATGCGGCGACCGGCAAGACGACCCAGTTCTATTCGATGCTCGGCACCCGTGGGATCTGGCACGACGGCTGGTTCGCGAACACCGTGCACCCGGCGGCTCCGTCCAACTGGGCGCACTTCGACGAGGACCGCTGGGAGCTGTTCCACATCGAGCGGGACCGCAGCCAGGTCCGCGACCTCGCGGCGGCGCGGCCCGACAAGCTCGACGAGATGCGCCGGCTGTGGTTCGACCAGGCCGCGAAGTACGACGGGTTACCTCTCAACGACCTCGACGTGCTGTCCGCGTTCCTGCGCTACCGTCCGTACCTGACGGGGGCGCGCGAGTCGTTCGTCTACTACCCGGACGCGGCCGAGGTGGGGCCGGGCGCTGCCCTCGAGATGCGGGGCCGCTCCTTCTCTGTGCTGGCAAACGTGCGAATCGAGGCCGACAGTCCCGTCGCGGTCGAAGGGGTCCTGTTCGCGCACGGCGGCAGGCTCGGGGGCCACACCCTGTTCGTCCAGGACGGGCACCTGAAGTACGTCTACAACTTCCTCGGGGAGGACGAGCAGCTCGTCGTCTCGTCGGAGCCGGTTTCCGCCGGCGCGCACGTGCTCGGAGTGCGCTTCGACCGGACCGGAGCGGCCGCCGATGGATTCACCCCCGTCGGGGACGTGACCCTGCACATCGACGACCGAGAGGTCGGTTCGCTCGGTGGCGTGCGGATCCAGCCGGCGATGTTCTCCGGGGTGGGCGAGGGAATCCGGGTGGGACGCGACACCGGGCAGTCGGTGTCACGGCTGTACCAGGCACCGTTCCGGTTCCGCGGGGGAACCGTCGCGACGGTGACCGCCGACGTCTCGGGCAGCGCGTATCTCGACCTCGAGCGGGAGATCGCTCGCGCCTTCTCCCACGACTGACATGCCATCCCTGGGTCGGGGGACAAGATCAGGGAAGTCCCCGATGGTTTTCCGTCACCCTCTCGGGTGAGGATGTTGGGCATGCCAACCGAAACCGAGATGCCCACCGAAACCACCGTTGCCGCACGGGCGGTCAACCTGACGAAGGTGTACGGGACGGGGGACACCCAGGTCCACGCCCTGGCCGGCGTGTCCGCGGAGTTCGCGCGGGGGGAGTTCACCGCCATCATGGGGCCGTCCGGCTCCGGCAAGTCGACGCTCATGCACTGCCTGGCCGGTCTCGACGCGGCGACGTCGGGTTCGGTGCTGATCGGTGCGACGGACCTGACCACCCTCTCGGACAAGCAGATGACGCAGCTGCGCCGGGACCGGATCGGGTTCGTCTTCCAGGCGTTCAACCTCGTGCCGACCCTCACCGCGCTCGAGAACATCACCCTGCCGCTCGACATCGCCGGCCGGAAGGCCGACCAGCAGTGGCTCGACACCGTGATCGACCGGCTGGGTCTGCGCGATCGCCTCGACCACCGTCCCGGTGAGCTCTCCGGCGGCCAGCAGCAGCGTGTCGCGTGTGCGCGTGCCCTCGCCGGGCAGCCGGAGATCATCTTCGGTGACGAGCCGACCGGCAACCTGGATTCGCGCTCGTCGGGCGAGGTGCTGTCGATCCTGCGCGCCGCGGTCAACGAGTTCGACCAGACCGTCGTGATCGTCACGCACGACCCGCGGGCCGCGAGCTTCGCCGATCGGGTGGTGTTCCTCGCCGACGGGCAGATCGTCGACGAGTTGCGCGAGCCCACCGCGGAGTCGGTCCTGGACCGCATGAAGAACCTCGAGACGGTCTGACGCCATGGCAGTCACCAACTCCCCGATGCGCAAGGTCTCCCTGCGCAACCTCGCCGCGCACAAGGTGCGGCTGATCCTCACCGTGCTCTCGGTCGTGCTCGGCACGGCGTTCGTCGCGGGATCCTTCGTCTTCACCGACACCCTGCAGAAGACGTTCGACAGCATCATGGACGGCGGCGCCAAGGGTGTCGACGTGCGGGTGAGCCCTGTCGAGCAGGGCTCGAGCGGTGTCCCGATCGCGGACGTCGACACCATCCGCGCCGTCGACGGTGTCCGTGCCGTCGCGCCCGCTGTGGGCGGTCAGATCGTGGTTCTCGACTCGGCCGGCAAGCCCCTGCAGAACGGCGGCGCGCCCAGCATCGGGTCGTCGTACCTGCCGCCGGACCAGCAGCTCGGCGAGCCGGAGAAGTTCGTCGGCGGCACGCCTCCGCAGCAGGCGGGTCAGATCGCGCTCAACGAGAGCGCCGCGAAGCGGGCCGGACTGGCGGTCGGCGACCACACGCGCGTGTTGACCATGAGCGGCTGGAACGACGTCACGCTGTCGGGCATCTACGCCCCCGAGACCGACACCGGCGGGTACGTCGGTGCGCTGTTCACGGACGCGCAGGCGCGTCAGCTGTTCACCGATGGCAGCCACGTCGGCTACATCGACGTCGCCGGTACCGGTGTCTCTCAGGACGAGCTGCGTGACCGGATCGCGGCAGCGGTGCCCGATACCAAGGTCCAGACCGCCGACGAGGTCCGCGAGGAGACCAAGGACGAGGTGGGCAAGGCGCTCAGCTTCGTCAACTACTTCCTCCTGGCATTCGGCGCGATCGCGCTGCTGGTCGGCACCTTCATCATCTACAACACCTTCTCGATGATCGTCGCGCAGCGCCTGCGCGAACTCGCGCTGCTGCGGGCGATCGGCGCCAGCCGCAAGCAGGTGGGCCGGTCGGTGGTCTTCGAGGCACTCGTCGTCGGCGTGATCGGCAGCGCACTCGGCATCGCGGCCGGCGTCGGCCTCGCGTACGGTCTGCGCGGTCTGCTCAACGCGTTCGACCTGGGCCTGCCCGAGGGGCCGCTGCAGATCGAGCCGCGCACGATCATCGTGGCGCTCGTGCTCGGTGTGCTCGTGACGGTCGTCAGCGCCTACGCGCCGGCCCGCCGCGCGTCGAAGGTGCCCCCGGTCGCGGCCATGCGCGAGGAGTTCGCGTCCACCGGCGACACCCTGAAGGTGCGCACCCTGATCGGTGCGATCGCCGGCGTGCTCGGTCTCCTCGCGCTGGTCGTCGGCGCCCAGTCCACCGGTGGCGGTGCGGCGGCGATCGTCGGACTGGGGGCACTCGCGCTCGTCCTTGCAGTGTTGCTGGCCGCGCCGGCGCTGTCCCGGCCGGTCGTCGGTGCCCTCGGCGCGGTGTTCGCCAAGCCGTTCGGCCCGGTGGGACGACTGGCCCGCACCAACGCGGTGCGCAACCCCAAGCGCACGGCCGCGACGGCGTTCGCGCTGACCCTCGGCCTGATGCTGGTGTCGGTGATCGGGGTGTTCGGTGCGTCCGCCAAGTCGAGCGTGAACGCGCTCGTCGACAAGGGCGTCGAGGCCGACTTCGTGCTCACCGGACCGCAGGGCATCGGTGTCCCGGCGGGCGCGGCGGCAGCCGCGGCCCAGGTGACCGGGGTCGAGGAGGCCGTCTCGCTCCACGGCGTCGCCGTGAAGATCGACGACAAGGACGTGTTCGGCACGGCGCTGAGCGGTTCTCCCGACGGCGTGCTCGACTACACGATGAAGGAGGGCACCACCTCCATCGCCGGCACCGACATGCTGGTCAGCGAGTCCGAGGCCACCGATCACGGTTGGAAGCTGGGCACGCCGGTCACGCTCACCGACCGCGACGGCGAGCAGGTCACCACGACAGTCACCGGCATCTACGCCGACAACCAGTTGCTCGGCCCGTGGGTCATCTCCGACCAGGTGTACCAGCAGGTGACGCCGCTGAGCATGCGCACCGAGTGGGCTGTGCTGGTCAAGGCGGCGCCGGGCACGAACATGACCATGATGGCGACCGACCTCGCGACCGCGACCGACCCGTTCGTCGTGGTGCAGGTCCAGGACCGGGAGCAGTTCAAGGGCACCCAGGGCCAGCAGATCGACATGCTGCTCGCCGTGCTGTACGGCCTGCTCGCGCTCGCGGTCGTCATCGCGATCCTCGGCATCGTCAACACCCTCGCCCTCTCGGTCGTCGAACGGCGGCGTGAGATCGGCATGCTCCGGGCGGTCGGTATGCAGCGGGCCCAGGTGCGGCGCACCATCTATCTCGAGTCGGTGCTGATCGCGGTGTTCGGCGCCATCGTCGGCGTGGTGCTCGGCGTGGTCTTCGGCTGGGGCTTCGTGCGGACGCTCGCCGATCAGGGCCTCGACCAGATCTCGGTCCCGTGGGGCCAGGTGCTGGCCATGCTGATCGGGTCCGCGGTCGTCGGCGTCCTCGCGGCCCTGTGGCCGGCGAGCCGTGCGGCGCGGACCAAGCCGCTCGAGGCCATCGCCGACATGTAGGGGTGATGCTCCGGGGACGGTACCGCCGCGGCCCGACGCCGCGGCGGTACCGTCGTCACGATGAGCAACCTGCAGGACATCGGTGAACGCGACGGCTGGCGCTGCTGGCTGTGCGACGAGCCCGTCGATCCGGACATGTCGGTGAACGATCCGCGTGGGCCGAGCGTCGACGGCATCAGTACCGCGAAGAAGAGCAAGGGCAAGTCGGTTCAGGAACGCCTTGCGCATCGCGCGTGCAATACGAAAAAGGGCGCCGTCAAGCCCGTCGTGCCCTGGCCCGACGAGTTGTTCGTCGTCGATCCGGCGCCGATCATCGGTGTCGTCGAACAGCTGGGCCGCAAGGGCGGCCGGGTTGCGGTGGCCCGCTGTCCGGGTGAATCGGACGCCACCGCCGCCGGGGAGTGGCTGCTCGACCGGCTCTCGCGGCTGGCACCGGATCTGGCGCTGACGACCCGGGTGGATGCGGGCGGCGGCGGATATCTCCTGGTCCTGGAGACGCGCTAGGAGCCGAGCAAAGCCGCCGTTCGTCGCGCCCGAGGGAGTAGCGTTCGGATCGAGGACCATTGAGATCCGTGCGCGTGAAGGGAACCGTCGATGAACCTGGCCCTGACCGCGGAGGAGCGCGCGTTCCGGGAGGAGATGCGGACCTTCTTCCGCACCGAGATCCCCGGGGAGATCCGCGAGCGGGTGGCGTCGGGTGCACAGATCGGCCGCGACGATTTCGTCGCGACGCAGCGCATCCTCAACGCGGCGGGCCTCGCGGTGCCGCACTGGCCGGTCCGGTGGGGCGGCCGGGACTGGACGGCGGTGCAGCGGCACATCTGGCTCGACGAGATGCAGTTGGCCGCGGTGCCGGAACCGCTCGCGTTCAACGCGAACATGGTCGGTCCGGTGATCGCGACGTTCGGGTCGGAAGAGCAGAAGGAACGGTTCCTGCCGCCGACCGCCAACCTCGACATCTGGTGGTGTCAGGGGTTTTCCGAACCCGGGGCCGGATCCGACCTCGCGTCGCTGCAGACCCGTGCGGTGCGCGACGGCGACCGCTACGTCGTCAACGGGCAGAAGACCTGGACGACGCTGGCGCAGTACGCCGACTGGATCTTCTGTCTCGTCCGCACCGACCCGGACGCCCCGAAGAAGCAGGCGGGGATCTCGTTCCTGCTCGTCGACCTCACGTCGCCGGGCGTCACGGTCCGGCCGATCCGGTTGATCGACGGCAGTTACGAGGTCAACGAGGTGTTCTTCGACGACGTCCACGTTCCCGCCGAGAACCTGGTCGGCGAGGAGAACGCCGGGTGGAGTTACGCGAAGTTCCTGCTCGGCAACGAACGCACGGGCGTCACGGGGGTGGGCCGCGCCAAGGTCAGGTTGGCGCGGGCGAAGGAACACGCGGCGCGCACCTCCCTCGGACCGGGCAGCCTTCTCGACGATCCGTTGTTCGCGGCCCGTGTCGCCGAACTCGAGAACGAACTGCTCGCGCTCGAACTGACACAACTGCGCGTGGTGGCGGCCTCGGCCCACGGCAAACCCGACCCCGCGTCGTCGCTGCTGAAGCTGCGCGGCTCGGAACTGCAGCAGGCCGCGACCGAACTTCTCGTCGATGTGGCCGGTCCGGACTCGTTGCCGTTCGAGGCCGGGCCCGACATCGAGACACCGTCCTGGGCGCAGCGCGCGGCGCCGACCTACCTCAACTACCGGAAGGTGTCCATCTACAGCGGGTCGAGCGAGGTGCAGCGCAGCATCATCGCGTCCTCGATCCTCGGACTGTGAGGAGGGGCATGGACTTCGAACTCGACGAGGAACAGAAGCTGTTGCGGGACACCGCGAGAAGCCTGCTAGACCGCAGTTACGACCAGGAGACCCTCGCCGCGGTGAAGGCGTCGCCGCGGGGGTGGAGCGAGGACGTGTGGCGTCGGCTGGCGGAGACCGGGCTGCTCGGACTCGGGTTCGCCGACGAGGACGGCGGATCGGGTGCCGGGCCGGTCGAGGTCGGGCTGGTGATGACGGAGTTGGGGCGGCGCCTCGCACCCGAACCGGTGCTCGATGCGGTCGTGGTGCCCGGCGCCGTGATCGCGGACGTGGGCAGCGAGGTGCAGCGGCGGAAGATCCTTCCCATCGTCACCGACGGTGGCATGCTGCTGGCCTTCGCGCATGCCGAGCCAGGGTCCCGTTGGCCGGCAGTCGAGGTGAACACTCGCGCTGTGCGGCAAGGAGATTCGTGGACGGTGACCGGAACCAAGAATCCGGTCCCGCACGGCGACTGCGCCGACACGCTCGTCGTCTCGGCGTCGCTCCCGGAGGTTGGGGTCGGTCTGTTCCTCGTGGGTGCGGGCGGCCCCGGTGTGACCCGGCGACGCTACGCCACCCACGACGGTCTGCGGGCCGCCCAGATCGAGTTGCGCGACGTCGCTGCGGAACCGCTGGGTGATGGCGGGGACGCCGTCGTTGCGATCCGGGCGGCGCAGGTCCGCGCGCAGGCCGCTCTGTGTGCCGAGGCCGTGGGCGCGATGGAGGAGGCGTTGCGGCTGACTACCGAATACCTTCGCACCCGAAGAAAGTTCGGCGTTCCGCTGGCCAGCTTTCAGACGCTCACGCAGCGCGCCGCCGACATGTACGTGTCGTTGGAGTTGGCGCGGAGCATGAGCCTGTACGTGACGATGTCGCTGGCGGACGGCGTGGTCGATCCCGTGGTCGCGTCGCGCGCGAAGCTGCGGATCGGCAGGTCGGCGCGGCACATCGGGCAGGAGGCGATACAGATGCACGGCGGTATCGGCATGACCGCCGAGTATGCGGTGGGCCACTACGTTTCCCGGCTGACCGCGATCGAGCACACGCTCGGTTCGGCCGACGACCACCTGCGGGTTCTCGCGGCCGACGTCGCCGGGCACGACATGGTCGAGGTCGCAGAGTAGCCGTGCCCGCGGGACGGCGTGAAGGGAGCAAGGTGGTGGCGAGCGACATCGCGTTCACGGTCCTGGGTCCCGTCGCGGCCACCCGGGCCGGCCGCCAGATCGTGCTCGACCAGCAGCAGAGGGCACTGCTCGCCGCGCTGTTGGTGGCCTACCCGCATTCGGTCGACATCGAGCGGTTGCGCGCCCAGGTCCGGTACACGCGTGCGGCCGCGGCGGGGAACGGCCAGGCCGGAAGCGGACCCGACCCCCTCGAACAGGCGCTCGAGGGACTCCGTGGTCGACTCGACGACGGGGGCGCCGCGGACAGTGTCCTGGTGCGGGATGGCACGCGATATCAGCTGGTCGTGCCCCGCGACGCGGTCGACTCGGCGCGGTTCGTCGACGAGGTCCGTCGGGGCGACGCGATGCTGCGGCATGCCCCGGACACGGCCGCAGACGCCTACCGCGAGGGACTGCGCCAGTGGCGCGGCCTCGCGTACGAGGGCCTCCCGGTGTCCGCGTTCGCCGACACCGTCTTCATCGAGTCCGACGTGGCGCGGCTGACGGAACGCCGGTTCGAGGCGCGGATCTCGCTGGCGCGGGCGGAACTCGAGGCCGGCTCCCCGGCGTCGGCCGCGGTGGAGGCCGAGGCCGTTCTGGCGGACCATCCTCTCGACGAACGCGCCTGGGAGTTGTTGACGCTGGGGCTCAGTCGATCCGACCAGCAGGCGCACGCCCTGGCGGCGCTCCGGCGGTGCCGCGCCATCTTCGACGACCGCCTCGGGTGCGAGATCGGGGCCGGCCTCCGGCGCATCGAGACGGCCCTCATGACGCACGACAGTGTCTATCTCGAATCGGCGCAGCTCTCGCCGCCGCTCGAGGTGCCGAACTCGAATCTGATCCAGCCCCGGACCCGGCTGGTCGACCGTGAACACGACGTCTCGGCGGTCATGCAGTTGCTCGACGAGCGCCGGCTCGTCACGCTCGTCGGTCCGAGCGGGGTGGGCAAGACGCGACTGGCGGTCGAAGTGTGTCGGAGAGTTCAGGCTCCGGACGGACCGTGGATCGTCGATCTCACGAAAGTCAGTGACGGTGCCCTGATTCCGTCGACGATCGCAACGTTGCTGGCGCTGCCGGGCGTCGGCTCGCCGACGCATCTTGCGGAGACCATGGCAGCCAGGTCCTGTGTCCTCGTGCTGGACAACTGCAAGCACGTCGCCGACTACACGGCGGACGTCGCCCGGGCGGTCCTCGCACGCTGCCCGGACGTCCGGTTGATCGTGACGGGACGGGTGCCGCTCGGTGTCGTGGGTGAGGGCGTCCACGAGGTCGAGCCGTTGTCGGTGGACCGCGCTGCCATAGAACTCTTCTCCGAACGCTCCGTCGGCGTCAGTGCCACTTGGACGCTCAATGCGAAGAATCAGAGTGCGGTGCAGGCGATCTGCCGGGAGGTCGACGGGCTGCCGCTCGGTATCGAGTTGGCGGCGGCGCAACTGCGCTACGTGAACGAGGAGGCGATCGCCGACGGCCTCGCGGAGCGCTTCACACTGCTGCACGGGGACCCGGCGCCGGCGATCGGGCCGCGTGGGCGGACGTGGGACATCGTGGACTGGGCCAACCGATTGATGTCGGGCGGCGAGGCCCGCCTGTTGCGGCGGATCGCGGTGTTCGCGGGCTCGTTCGACGTGGAGGGTGCGACCGCGATGTGCGTGTTGGGTTCCACGACACAGGTTTCCGCGGTGCTCACCGCGCTGGTGCGCCGGGGGCTGCTCCGGGTGGTGCCGGGGTCCTCACCGACCCGCTATCGGATGTTGGCGACGATCCGCCAGTTCGCGCGCGAGCAGGCCGACGACGCCGAGTCGATCGCAGTCCGCACGGCCCATCGCGATTTCGTGTTGGGGCGGGTCGAGTCGGTGTCGGCGGCGCTGCGCAGCTCCCGTGGTCGGCAGGCGATGAGGCTCCTCGCCGCGGATCAGGCGGAGCATCGCGCGGCGCTGGAGTCGGCGTTCGCGGTGGACGACGCTCATTACGCGCTCGACCTGGCGGGTCGTCTGGCCTGGTTCTGGTATCGGACCGGGAACATCGGCGAGGGCCTGCAGTTCCTGCGGACCGCGTTGGATCTGGTGGCGGGGGACTGGCGCCCGCCCGAGCCGCGCGTGATGGCACGCGCCTTGGACGGCCTGGCGTCGCTGACATACCTGACGGGTGACGCCGCGAGCGCCGAGGACGCTGTCCGGCGGGGCGGGCAGTTGTGGTCGTCGATCGGCGACGTGGGGGAGGTGGCCCGCGACGAGGCGTGGCGCGCGCACTTCGTGGCGATGCAGGGACGGTCCGACGAGGCGGTCGACCTGGCCCGGCATGCCGTCGCCCTGGCCGTCGAGCACGACGCGGGATGGATCGAGGCCGAGGCGCGGATGGTGCTCGGCATGCTGCTGCGCGCGGTCGGGCAGGCCGCGGAGGCGAGGGTCGAACTGCGGGAGGCCATCCGTGCGGGTGAGCGGTACGGGCACCGCTGGGCGGTGACGTCGTCGACGTGGGCGCTGATGAAGGCCGCGGCCGACACCGGGGACGTGGAGGGCGCGCTGGCGACGATGCGGGTGCTGCGGGCCGACCTCGAGGAGGAACCCGACGTCATCTCCTGGCTGGTGATGATCCACTCGACCGCCGCCGTGCTGGCCGGCGCGGGACGCCCGACGGACGGTGCCGTGCTGATGGGCGCCGTGGACGCGCTCGGCGCGCAGGCAGGATTCCTGCCGGCGTGGATCGACGCGGTGGACGGTCCGATCGAGGCCGCCGTCGTCCACGACGCCCTCGACGACGAGGAGTACGAGCAGTACGCCTCCCAGGGCGCCCATCTCACCCGCGAGCAGGTCAACCGGCTGGTCGGCGAGCTGGTCGAGGGGCCGGTCGTCGAACCTCACTGACTCTGCGGACGCACCCACTCGAAAGCGTGTGCCGCCGAACGGCTTCCCTCCGCAGTGCGGGACCGGTTGGGCTCGCCCAGTTCCGCGAGCATGGGTGCCGCGATGTCGACGAGCGCGGTCAGGGTCTCGGGTGTGAGCCAGTCCGGCCGGGTCGCGAACGCAATGTCCTCGGTCGAGGTGTTCCCGCTGGCGCCCGGAGCGAACGGGCAGCCACCGAGCCCGCCGAGGGAACCGTCGACGACGGTCGCGCCGGCGCCGATCGCGGCGAGCGTGTTCGCGACGCCGAGCCCCCACGTGTCGTGCCCGTGGAAGACGATGCGGCGCTGCGGTGACTCCGCCGCGACGCGGGCGACCAGTGCGGCCACCTGCGCCGGCACGGCCTGGCCGAGGGTGTCGGCGAGCACGATGTCGTCGGCGCCGTCGCTCCGCGGGTCGTTCGCGATCGCCAACACCCTGTCGTCGGGCACCTCGCCCTCGAACGGGCACGTGAACGACGTGGCGATGCACAGCTGGATGCTGCCACCGACGGATCGGGCGATCTCGATGGCCGTCGGCATCGCGGCGAGGCTGTCGTCGGTGGGGCGTCCGATGTTGGCTCGGTTGTGCGAATCCGATGCCGAGAAGCAGTACTGGAAGTTGCGGGCGCCCGCGGCCGCCGCCTTCTCGACGTGGCGCGGGGTGGCTACCCACACCCAGCAGCGGTCCAGTTCGTCGGGGGTCAGTTCCCCGATCACCTCGAGCGTGTTCGCCATCGGCGGCACCAGGTCCGGTCGGGCCATCGAGCCCACCTCGAGTTCGGGAACGCCGAGCGCCAGCAGGCCGCGGGCGATCTCGAGCTTGCGGTCGGTCGACAGCGGCTTGCCGGTGAGCTGGAGCCCGTCGCGCAACGTGACATCACGCAGAATCGACTGCGGTGCAAAGGAATAGGTCATCACGCCTCCGTCTCGGTGATGATCCGGTCGATGTCGGCGTCGGACTTGCCCAGCACTGACGCGAGCACCTCGCGGGTGTGCACGCCCAGGTCCGGGCCGATGTGGTCGATCGGCAGCGACTTGTCGCCGATCACCGGCACGATCCCGGGGAAGCCCACGGGTTTCGCAGACGTGTCGCCTGTATCCACCCAGAACGTCTGAATCATGTTACGGGCGTTGTACTGTTCGTCCTCGACGATGTCGGCGGCGGTGTAGATCGGGCCGGACGGGACGTTCGCCGCATCGAGGATCCGCAGCGCGTCGTCGCGGGTGTGCCGCGACGTCCAGGCGCCGATCGCGGCATCGAGTTCGTCGCGGCGCGCCCACCTGCCGGCGTTGGTCTGCAACTCCTCGTCCGCCGCGAGGTCCGGGCGTTCGATGGTTTCCATGTAGCGCTGGAAGATCGCGTCCCCGTTGCCCGAGATGATGATGCTGGTGCCGTCGCTGCACGGGTACGCATTGGACGGGGCGATGCCCTCCATGCGACCCCCGACGCGCTCGCGCTGGACCCCGTACGCCAGGTAGTCGGGGACGAGCGATTCCATCATCGACATGATCGACTCGTTGAGGGCGACGTCGATGATCCGCTGCGACAGCGCGAGCGGCTGCCCGTCGCGCGACTTGCGTTGGTAGAGCGCCATCACCGAGCCGAACGCGGCGTACAGACCGGCGATCGAGTCGCCGATCGACACGCCCACCCGCACCGGCGGCCGGTCCGGGTCGCCGACCAGTTCGCGGAAGCCGCCGAGGGCCTCGGCCACGGCCGCGAAACCGGGCCGCTCGGCGAGCGGGCCGGTTTGCCCGAACGCCGAGATCCGCGTGATCACGAGCTCCGGGTTGACGGCGTTCAGCTGCTCGGGGCCGATGCCCCACTTCTCGAGCGTGCCGGGGCGGAAGTTCTCCAGCAGAATGTCGCACTCCGCGGCCAGGTCGAGCACGAGGCGGCGGCCCTCGTCCGACCGCAGGTCGAGCACGATGGACTTCTTGTTCCGGTTGATCGTGCGGTAGAGCATGGACGTGCTGCCCGAGTAGAGGCGCCAGTTGCGCAGTTCGTCACCGGTGCGCGGCCGTTCGACTTTGATCACCTCGGCGCCGAAGTCGGCGAGCAGCCGACCCGCGGTGGGGGCGGCGATGTAGTTGCCGAGTTCGAGGACGCGCACACCGTCGAGGGGGCGCGTCGGGATGTCCTGCGTCATGCCTCGATTGAATCAGTTTCCGCGGCGCCGTGGTTTCCCGTCCATCGGGAAGTGACATGCACGGACGCCCGCGCCTACGGTGTGCTGGATGAGACGTGAGCCACACTCGGCGTGTGGTCGCCCGACGACGGATGGAGTGCATGGTGGGTCTGAGTTCGGATCGGATCGTGGTGGTCACCGGAGCGAGCCGCGGTGCCGGCAAGGGCATCGCCCTCGCCCTGGGCGAGACCGGCGCGAAGGTGTACGTGACCGGACGGTCCAAGACCGAGGGTGACGCCCCGCTGCCGGGCACGGTGTTCTCGACCGCGGAGGAGATCACCCGGCGTGGCGGCACCGGCGTCCCCGTCGTCCTGGACCACAGCGACGACGCGCAGGTGGAGGCGTTCTTCGCGCGGCTGCGCGAGGAGCACGGCCGCCTGGACATCCTCGTCAACAACGCCCTGGCGGTGCCGGACGCACTGACCATGAAGGGCCCGTTCTGGGAGAAGCCGCTCTCGCTGCTCGATCTGTTCGACGTCGGCATGCGCTCGAGCTACATCTCGAGCTACTACGCGGCCCCGCTGCTCGCGGCGAACGGCGAGGGTCTGGTCGTGAACACGTCGTCGTTCGGCGGCACGTGCTACATGCACGGTCCCGCCTACGGCGCCGGCAAGGCCGCGGTGGACAAGATGGCCCACGACATGGCCGTCGACTTCCGTCCCTTCAACGTCGCGGTCGTCTCGCTGTGGATGGGACTGCTCATGACCGAGCGCACCAAGGCCGGGTTCGATGCGAACCCCGGTGCCTACGACGGTCTGGCGGCGACCGCGGAGTCGATGGAGTTTCCGGGCCGCGTCATCGACGCTCTTGCCCGCGACCCCGAACTGATGAAGCGCAGCGGTCAGGTCCTGGTCGGTGCCGAGGTGGCGGAGGAACTTGGCGTCAAGGACCTCGAGGGGAAGCAGCCGCCGTCGCACCGGCCGTTCCTCGGCAATCCGCCGGTGTTCTCCGACGCTGTCATCGACTGACGACGCCCGCGAATTCTGGAACAGTGGTGTGGTAGAGCGCTCCCTGAGGAGGCACCATGCCCGCTCCCGACCCCGCCACGGCCGAGCGCCGCGCGCGCATCAACGAACAGGTCCGCTGCTGGTGCGAGCGCGCGCGTCTCGACGGTCGGCACGCGCCGCTGTCGGACGCTGCGTCGCTGCTGATCGCCGCCGGCAGGGTCGACGCCTCGACCCGCGGAATCGTGGCGGCCCGCCGGCGGGCGGGGCGGACCCTGCCGTCGATCGGCGGCTTCGGTGCTCTGCGCCTGTTGGCCGACGAGCATGCCCGGATCTTGCGGAAGGCCGCGTCGCTGCGGCCGGGGCCGGTGCAGTTGGCGTACCGGTACCGGGCTGCTGAACTGGGCAAGCGGCTCGACGGCCTGCGAACGGCGACGACGATGTCGAACGCGCACTACGCGGGCGGGGTCCGGGCCATCCGCCGGGACCGCCGCGACGGGGTCCACCTCGACCCGGAGCAGCGCGACGCGCTGTTCGTCGCGCTGACGCGGACCCCGGCGCCGGTGCCGGAGTATCGACGCCACCTGCACGAGTTGCGCAACGCGATGCTCGAGGGCACGGCCTCTCGGGTGACGCGCGTGTCCGAGCACACGAGGGCGCACGAGGCGGGTCGCCGTGCCGCGGACGTGCTGGCGGCCGCGGTGACGCCCGACGACGACCGGTTCGCCGACCGCTACGACACGCTGCTGTTCCTGGCCGGAACGCTGTACGACCGGGTCGAGGGTTCGGCGGCGTGGCACTCGGAGCACTTCGCGGTGCAGCGGGCGCAGCTCGACCTCGCGGAGGAGCTGACCCAGATCGCCGTCGACACCGTCGCGCTGCACGGGATCGTCGGCGAACTCGACGGTGCGCTCGAGTCCACGCCGGAGGCCCGCGAGCACGTGGAGTCCCGCCGCGACGCACTCGCACCGGTGTGGGACCAGCTGGTGGAAAGGGTCGCCGCCCTCGCCCGGATCGGGGACCTGCTGGCGCATGCCGAGATCCAGCTCCGCGCAATGGAATCGATGCGGTGGGCGACCAGCCTCGATACCCGGATCGACGCGCTGATCGCCCGGTCGGGGAACCGGGAGTTGTCGGCCGAGAACACCCACCAGGTCGGCGATCAGCTCGGCGGGGTCGAGGAACTTATCGGGACGTACCGCAACACCCTCGGTGGCGACATCGCGGCGCTGACCTCGCGCGGGGTGCAGTAAGGGCTCAGGCCGAGCGAGCCTTCAACCGCTTCTAGAACCCGGGTTCGGAATCGTGCCCCACGGCGGCAGCGGTGCAAGCGCGTCCTTCGGCGACGTTCCCGTGGATGACATGGTGGTAGAGCGCAGTGGTCGGCACTGCCAGACGTATCGTCTCATCTTGACGATGTGAGAACCCCGTTCTATATTCGCTTCTGAATGAACCGTCGTATGGACTTCGTTCACGTGTGACGGCGCGGTACCCGTGCGGGGCGATCCGCCTCTTCCTTTCCGTCCCTGCTCGAGCAGGGTTGGCGTGCAGAGCTTGCTGCCGTAGCTGATCGGTGCCCACGGACGCCTTCCGAGATATCAACCGAGGAGATCCCATGACCAGGGTTGTCTACGCCCGAAGTGTTCACGACGATGCCGAGATCGATGCGTGTCTGGAGGTGCTGCGGGGTGGTCCGTTCGCGCTGAAGATCGGTAAGAATGTGGCCGAGATGGAGCGGCGGGTCGCCGATTTGTACGGCAAGAGGCTCGGACTGATGTGCAACTCGGGCTCGTCCGCGCTGTATCTTGCGTTGGAGTTGCTGGATCTGCCGAAGGGGTCGGAGGTCATCACCTCGCCGCTCACGTTCTCGACCGATGTCTCGCCGATCGTGCGTGGGGGCTGGGTTCCGGTGTTCGTGGACGTCGAGCCGGATACGTACAACGTCGACGCGTCGAAGATCGAGGAGTTGATCACCGACAAGACCAGGGCGATCCTGGTGCCGAACCTGGCGGGCAATGCGCCTGACTGGGACGCGATCCGGGAGATCGCGGACCGGCACGATCTGAAGGTCGTCGAGGATTCGTGCGACTGCATCGGAACGACGCTGCGTGGCACCAGGACCGGGTCACGCTCGGACATCACCGTCACGAGCTTCGCGATGGCGCACATCATCACGTGTGCGGGTAACGGTGGCATGGTGTGTCTCGACGACGAGAAGCTGCGGGACAAGGGTCTGATGCTGCGGCGGTGGGGGCGGCGTTCGGAGCCGCACCTGTTCGGCTCGGAGAAGACGGGCCGGGTGTTCCGTGAGGATCTCGACGGTGTCGCGTACGACAACGACTTCATCTTCGATGTTCTGCCGTGGAACTTCGAGCCGTCCGAGCTGGGTGCGGCGTTCGGTTTGGTGCAGCTGAGCAAGCTCGACGTCAACTACACGCGGCGGGCGCAGATCTTCGAGGCGTTCTCCGCGGCGTTCGGGGCGTATCCGTCGCTGTTCCGGCTGCCGAGGCAGCTCGAGGGGTTCCACACGGCGTGGCTGTGTTATCCGGTCACCGTTCGTGAGGATGCCGGCTTCACCCGGTCCGATCTGCAGGAGTCGCTCGAGGGTGCCGGTATCGACACGCGGACGGTGTGGAGCGGCAACGTCACCCGCCATCCGATGATGCGGGGCGTCGAGTACCGCATCCCGGAGGGTGGTCTGCCCTTCGCCGACGAGGTCTTCGAGCGTGGGATGTCGCTCGGCATGAGTCACGGGATGAGCGACGAGGAACTCGATCACGTCGTGGAGAGCATCCACGCCTTCGCCTCGAAGCACGCGCGCACAGCTGTAGCGCCGACGTAGGCGCCGGTGCGGGGCATGCAGCCGCCTTCCACGAGCCCTCGACTTCCGAGTCGGGGGCTCGTCGCGTTCTCACGCACCATCCATGCTGGAGTCGATAGGGCATCTATGGAACCTGGTTCTATATTTGCACACCCCGGCGCTCCTTGACTTTCGAGGAAGCCTCGCTAGTCTGAAGACAATCGGATAGAACACGGTTTCATATTGAACCCCTGTAAGGAGTGTCCATCGTGACGAACGAAACGCCGTACATTCTCATCTCCGCGGACAGTCATGCCGGTGCCGATCACGCCACCTACCGGTCGTACCTCGAGTCGAAGTGGCACGACGAGTTCGACACCTGGCGCGGCAAGTACAAGAACCCGTACCGTGACCTGGTCGACGACGGACGAAACCGCAACTGGGACAACGAACGTCGAATGCGTGAGACGCAGGGTGACGGCACCGTCGGCGAGGTGCTGTTCCCCAACACCGTGCCGCCGTTCTTCCCGAGCGCGGCAGTTCTCGCCGGCCCGCCGCGGGCGGAGGATTTCGAGAAGCGCCTTGCCGGCATCCGCGCCCACAACCGGTGGCTGAAGGACTTCTGCAACGACGCCCCCACTCAGCGGGCCGGTGTGGGGCAGGTGTTCCTCAACGACGTCGACGAGGCGATCGCGGACGTGAAGTGGATCAAGGACAACGGGCTGCGTGGCGGTATCCTGCTGCCGATCCTGGCGCCGGATGTCAAGTGGGTCAAGCCGCTGTACGACCCGGAGTACGACCGGTTGTGGGAGGTGTGTGAGGATCTCGGCGTTCCGGTGAACAGCCACGCCGGCACGGGTCTGCCGGACTACGGCCGCTACAAGACGTCCTCGTTGCTCTACATCAACGAGGTCGGGTTCTACTCGATGCGTCCGCTGGTGCAGATGATCCTCTCGGGTGTGTTCGAGCGGTTCCCGCGGCTGAAGTTCGCGGTCTCCGAGCAGGGGTGCGCGTGGGCGCCGGACTTGATGCGTCAGCTCGACACGGTGGACCTGCGGGTCAAACGGACCGGGCGGATCGGTGAGCTGTTCTACAGCGAGGACGAGCAGTTGCCGCTGCGTCCGAGCGAGTACTTCCGTCGCAACGTGTGGGTCGGTGCGACGATGCCGTCGGCGCAGGACATGGCCTCGCGCGGCACGCTCGGTGAGGGCAAGTTCATGTGGGGCAGCGACTACCCGCACAACGAGGGTACCTACCCGTTCACGCGTGAGTGCATCCGTCAGGTCATGCACGACGTCGAGGAGGGTGAGCTGCGGAAGCTGTTCGCGGAGAACGCCGCCGAGCTGTACGACTTCGATCTCGATGCGCTTGCCTCGCTGGCGGCGAAGTACGGTCCGACACCGTCGGAGGTGGCGCGGCCGCTGACCGAGCTGCCGGAGAACCCGAACGACGTGCTGCTGCGGGAGTCGTTCGCCGAGCAGCTCGAGGCGGAGCTCGGCGCATGAGCGTCCGGCTGCAGGGCCGCAGGGCGATCGTCACCGGCGCCAGCCGCGGGATCGGGGCGGGCATCGCGCAGCGGCTCGCGGCGGAGGGCGCGGCCGTCGCGATCGTCGCGCGGACGGTCGACGAACCCGATCGCAGAGCCGAGGGCACCCTCGCGAAGACCGCAGAGCTGATCCGCCGGGCAGGCGGCACGGCTGCGATCGTTCCGGCAGCGCTCGAGGATCCCGAGTCCCGTGGTCGGATCGTGGAGGAGGCCGAGCGGCAGCTCGGCGGTCCGATCGACATCCTCGTCAACAACGCCGCGGCGGCGATCTTCCAGCCGCTGCGGGACTACCCGGCGAAGCGGGCACACCTGAGCTTCGAAGTCAACGTGCATGCGCCGCTGGACCTGGCGCAGCGGGTGATTCCCGGCATGCGCTCGCGGGGGGAGGGCTGGATCGTCAACATCACCAGTGGCACCGCCCGGATCAGGCCCGTCGAGCCGCTCCCGGACGGCGCCACCGACCTGGACGCCGACATCCACGGCACCACGCTCTACGGCATGAGCAAGGCCGCTCAGGACCGGATGACGGCCGGCCTGGCAGCCGAGTTGAACGGCACCGGGATCCGGGTCAACGCCGTGCGCCCGCGTTCGGCGGTCGCGACGGCCGGTGCGCTGACGGTCGCGTCGAACATGGTCGGATCCGAGTGGTTCGTGCCGGAGTCCCTCGAGGAGATGGTCGAGGCGGTGACCTGGCTGTGCGACGCCGCACCGCACTACACCGGCCATGTCGAGGCCAGCCTGGACATCCTCGAACGTGAGAAGGTCACGGTTCACGGCCTGGACGGCAGGCCGATCGCGAAGGAGCAGAACGCATGACACCTTACGCCGGCATCCCGATCATCGACACGCACATCGGATTCCGCGAGGCCGGCCACGACGAGTACGCCTTCATCACGCGGCAGACGAAGGATCAGGAGAGTCGCGCCGAGTTCAGCATGCCGGCGCAGTACATGTTCAAGGGCGTGCCGGATCTCGCGACCGACGATCCGATCTCGGTGACGCTGCACGAGATGGACAAGCACGGCATCGAGATCGGCATGGTCAGCATGGCCAAGGAGTCCGGGCAGCGCGCCGTGCGGATGTTCCCGGACCGGTTCGTACCGCAGGGTTCCGCGGTCGACCCCAACGACATCATGGGCACGCTGAACCGGATGACGCGCGAGTACGAGGAATTCGGCATCCGGTCGGTGAGTTCGTTCGCGGCCGGCACCTTCCCGCAAGTGGCACTCAACGCGCCGCAGATGTATCCGATCTACGCCAAGTGCGTCGAGTTGGACATCCCGATCTTCGCGTGCGCGGGTATTGCCGGACCGCGGGTCAAGTCGTCGGTCCAGCACGTCGAGCTCATCGACGACGTGATGTTCGACTTCCCCGACCTGGTGTTCGTGACCCGCCACGGGTGCGAGCCGTGGGAGGACTTGGCGATCAAGCTGATGCTCAAATGGCCCAACCTGTATTACTCGACGTCGGCGTTCGCGCCCAAGCACTATCCGAAGGCGATCGTCGACTACGCGAACACCCGCGGCGCCGACAAGATCATCTACGCGGGCTACTTCCCGGCCGGGCTGAGCCTGGACCGCATCTTCGAGGACATGCCGCACGTGCCGTTCAAGGACGACGTGTGGGCCAAGTTCCTCCACGAGAACGCCCGCCGGGTACTGAAACTGAAAGGTTGATCGGATATGCCGATCGGTATCGGAGCAGACCACGACGCACTCGCCGACGCGCTCTCCAGATTCGCCGCGCGCGAGACACCCGTGGAACGCACCCGCACCCAGTTCTCGGAGCTCGGTCGGGGAGAGCTGCCGGAACACTGGAAGCAACTCGTGGACATGGGGATTCCGTCCCTGCACATCCCCGCGGTGTTCGACGGAGCCGGCGCGGGAATGCTGGAACTGGCCGTCGCGCTGGAACGGTCGGGTCACGGGCTGATCCCCGGTCCGCTGCTCGCAACGGTGACGGCGAGTGCGGTGGTCCAAGCGCACGGCACCGACGCCGTGCATCAGGCTCTGCTGCCGCGTTTCGCGGCGGGCGCGACCGGAGCGTGTGCCCTCGAACCGGGGACGGTCACACTCGAGGGCGACGGCGACGAGGTCGTCGCGTCGGGCACGACGGCGCCCGTTCTCGGCGCGGTCGGTGCGGACATCCTGGTGCTGGCCGGCCAGTGCGGTGAGAAACCGGTGTGGTTCGTGGTCCCGGCCCACACCTACGGCGTCAGCCGGACAGTTGAGGAAGGTGTCGACCTGACCCGGGACATCGGTCGGATCCACCTGTCCGAGGCCCGCATTCCCGCCGACCACATCCTCGGGGCGCTGCCCGAGGAGGTCAATGCGCTCGCCGTCGTGCTGCAGTGCGCCGAGGCCGTCGGCATCGCCCGGTGGGCGCAGGAGACGAGCCTCGCATACGCGAAGATTCGCGAGCAGTTCGGCCGGCCGATCGGATCGTTCCAGGCAATCAAGCACAAGTGCGCGCAGTTGTTCATCCGCGTCGAGGTGATGACCAGTGCCGTGTGGGACGCCGCGGCCGCCGCCGACAGCGGGGCCCGGGCACAGGCGGCGTTGACAGCCGCCCGCGCGGCTACCGTGTGCCGCCGCGAGGCCGTGGACATCGTCCTGGACTGCCTGACGCTGCTCGGCGGCATCGGCAACACGTGGGAGCATGACATCCACCTCTACTGGCGGCGGGCGGTGAGCCTGCTCGCTCTGGGCGGTTCACAAGACCAGTGGGCCCGGCGTGCCGGCGAACTCGCGTTGACGATCGAGCGGAACGCCGACCTCGGCGTCGAGGACCGTCCCGAGTTCCGAGCGCAGGTCGCCGCGGCGATCGCCGCGGCCGCGCAGCTGGATTCCGGGGCGGCGCGCACGCTGCTGGCCGAGCGGGGGCTCGTCTCCCCGCACTATCCCGAGCCGTACGGTCTCGGCGCAGACACTGTCGGTCAGCTCATCGTCGCTGAGGAGTTCGACCGCGCCGGGATGTCACAGCCCACGACCGTGATCGGGGAGTGGGCGCTTCCGTCGGTCCTCCAGTACGGCACTGAGGAGCAGACGAGGCGGTTGGTGGCCCCCACCCTGCGCGGCGAGATCGTGTGGTGCCAACTCTTCTCGGAGCCGGGCGCCGGATCCGATCTCGCGTCGCTGACGACGTTCGCCACCAAGGTCGACGGCGGCTGGCGCATCGACGGCAACAAGGTATGGAACTCCAGGGCGCACGAGGCGCACTGGGGCATCTGTCTGGCGCGCACCGACCGTGAGGCACCCAAGCATCGCGGCATCACCTTCTTCCTCGTCGACATGAGCGCGCCCGGTGTCGACGTGCGGCCGCTGCGGGAGGCCAACGGCGACAGCATGTTCAACGAGGTGGTCCTCGACGGAGTCTTCGTGCCGGACGCCGACCTGGTCGGCGCTCCGGGGGAGGGCTGGAAGGTGGCCCGCACGACGCTCGCGAACGAGCGGGTCGCGATGGGCAACACGCCGGTTGCGGGCGGGCACCGCTTCGATCCGATCGAGGTGGCCCGCACGCTGGACCCCCAGACCCGTCGAGACGCGCTGCCGGAGCTCGGACGGATCACCTCCACCACCGGCGCACTCGACGCGCTCGGGCACCGCAGCGTACTCAAACGGCTCTCGGGACTGAACCCCGGCGTCGAGGCGAGCGTGCTCAAGGCCGCGGCGGCGCGGCACATCACCGAGGCCGCGGCACAGGTGTTCGAGTGGTTCGGCTCCGAGTCTGCGGTCGGCAGCCTGGGCCCCGACGTGGTCGGGGGTGGCCGCGCGGCCAAGGCGTATCTGTCGACGCCGTCGCTACTGATCGGTGGCGGCACCCTCGAGATCCAGCTCAACGTCATCTCGGAACAGATCCTGGGACTGCCGAGGGAATCGCGGTGAGCACGCGATCCCTCGACGGCCGCACCGCCATAGTCACGGGGGCCGGCGAGGGGCTCGGGCGGGCCGAGGCTCTTGCGCTCGCTGCGGCCGGAGCGAATCTCGTGATCAACTCCCGCAGCGCGCGCATCGACGACGTGGCCGCCGAGATCCGCCGCGTGGGCGGGAAAGTCGTCACGTGCCGCGGGGACGTCGGCGAGCGCTCCACCGCCGATCGGCTCGTCGCACTCGCGCTCGAACGGTTCGGTGGGCTCGACATCCTCGTGAACAACGCGGGCATCATTCGGGATCGCATGGTGTTCAATATGTCCGACGAGGAATGGGACGAGGTTCTACGAGTCAACCTGCGGGGAACGTTCCTCACGACGCGGGCGGCCACCGAGCACTGGCGTCGTTCGGCCAAACAGACTGGTGCGCCGGTGTACGCGCGCATCGTGAACACGTCGTCGGAGGCGTACGCGTCCGGACCGCCGGGCGCCGCCAACTACGCGGCGTCGAAGGCTGGCGTCGTCGCGCTGACGATGTCGACGGCCCGCGGATGCGGAGCGTTCGGCGTGCGGGCCAACGCGATCTGTCCGCGCGCCCGGACCGAGATGACCAGCGAGGTTTTCGGCCCGCGACCCGAGACGGGGGCGGATCCCCTCTCCGTCGAGCACGTCGCACCGCTCGTCGTCTACCTAGCGTCGCCCGTGGCGGATTCGGTCACCGGCCGGGTCCTCGTCGCGTACGGTGATCGGATCGATGTGATGTCCGCGCCGACGGTCGAGACGAGCTTGCGGTCGGCATCGCGATGGAGCCAGGACGAACTGCACGACGTGCTGGGCGGGCATCTCGCCGCGACGTCACAGGCGACGGGCCAGGTGGTGGCAGGTGGCGACCGCTAGGCTGCACTCGTGACCGAATCCGTTGCCGTGCCAATGAGCCCCGACGACATGACTGACGCGCAACGCGCGCGTCGCCGGCACCTGACAGACACCGTGATCGCGATGCTCGCCGAGACGGGGCCCGACGGGATCCAGATGCGCGAGGTCTCCGAGCGGTCGGGGGTCGCCCTCGGCACGCTGTACCGCTACTTCCCGGCGAAGCAGCATCTGCTGGCCGCCGCGATGGTCGCGTGGAACGAGATTCTCGCCGAACGGCTCGCCGAGGAACGGACCACCGGGCGGCGCAGTCGAGGGCACGCCTCGGTTCTCGACCGTGTCGTCGACCTCTACACCCGGCAGATGAAGGCGTTCCAGCGGGGGCCGAACTTCGCGCGCCTCGAGGTGGAGCTGCAGACGTCCGACGACCCGTACGTCCGCGACACGCTCGACGAGCGGTCGGCCGCGAACCGGACGGCGCTGTTCGAGCTGATGGAAGGCGTACCCGCCGAACTCGCCCGGCTCGCGTCGCTGTCGATCGGTAGCACGATGCTCAATTCGCTGGTCCTGTGGACCACCGGCCGCATCGGGTTCCCCGAGGCCCTCCGCAACGTCCAGGACGTGTCCCGCCTGGTACTCGGGGACTACGCGTAGTCGTCAGAGTCCCAGCGGGATCGCGGCACCCGAGATCGGACCGGAGTCGTCCGAGAGCAGGAAAGCGATGACCTTCGCGATATCGGCCGGATCGACCCAGTTCGACCGGTCGGAGTTCGGCATCGCGGCGCGGTTCGCCGGCGTGTCGATCACGCCCGGCAGCAAGGCATTCGACCGGATGTGATCCGTCTTGTACTCGACCGCGATCGACTCGGCCAGCGCGAGAACCGCAGCCTTGGACGTGCTGTACGCGGTCCCGCCCGGGAACGGCTTCAGTGCCGCGCCCGACGACATCGACACGACCGAGCCGCCGCCGTTGGCGACGAGGTGCGGCAGTCCCTCGCGCAGCACCGCATACGTGGTGCGCACGTTCAGATTCAGTTGGCGGTCGATGGCCTCCGCGTCGGCCTCGTGGGTGCGCGGACCCGACTCGAATCCGCCGACGAGGTTGACGAGCGCCGTCAGCGGTGCGTCCGCGTCGCCCGCGGCCACCGCCACGGCCTCGGTGAGTTCCGCCGGCACCGAGACATTGCACCGGACCAGCTCGAGCCGGTCGTGGTCGTCGAGTCGCGCGGCCTCGGACGGCTGGATGTAGGGAACGACAACCCGCCAGCCCAGCGACAGCAGGTGGTTCGTGACGTGGACGCCGAGGGCGCCAGTGCCACCGGTCACGAATGCGGTTCCAGTCATCTACGTTGTGTCCTTTGCCGTTTCGGGTCAGCGGCTGTCCGGTGCGACCCAGCCGTCGAGGGGTAAGGCGACGAATTCGTCGGTGCACTCGGGCGCCGTCGACGTCGGGGGCACCGCCCGCGCGCATGCGCTGGTGCCTGAAGCTCCGTACATGATTGCAGCCGTAAGCGGGGGGCCGCAATAGACGCCCCCGGCCGCACGCCGCTGTCGGTCGCGCGCGCGAATTGACGTCCCGCGCGCACGATTGTGCGCGCGGGACGGCGACCCCTACTCGCAGGCGATTCCGTCGTTGTCGCGATCCAGGTGCGGCGCGTATCCGGCCTGGCCCCGGTAGATCGGCGTGACTCCGGCATTGCGGGCCTCGGTGCAGTTCTTGTACCCGGTCTGCGGTACCGGCGCGGGAGCGGCCTCTGGAGCCGGCGCCGGAGTCGGCGCCGGAGCCGGGGTGGGAGCGGGGGCGGGCGCCGGAGTCGGGGCAGGAGCGGCGACGGGCGGCGCCACGACCGGCGGGAGCATCGAACCGAGTGCGTCGGCCGAACCGGTGGGGATCAGATTGGCGATCTCGAACGGGAGGAAATCCTGAATTGTTCCGGGTCGCATCGGCGTTCCCGGCGCCGGGGGAAGCAGGGGCTGGACCGCATCCGCGACGAACTGCGGAACTGCGTTGGCCACCGCGGGCGGCAGGAAATCGTGAACCGTCGATGCCGTCGCGATAGCCGGCGCGGCAACGGTCACCGCCGCGCAGCCGACGAGTGCCAGTGTGAACGTGCGAACTCGCATGAATCCTCGATTCGTCGACGAGGCTGCAGAACAGCAGGACCTCGCGTGCTTGTGGGAACAGGGAAGATTTACACGAAACCTTTCAGTCGGTTTTGTTGGGGTGTCGGATCGAGCTTCCACGACGGTGCGGTATAACTGCCGCCGTTGACATAACTGCCGCCGTCGGCCGGCCGAGGCCATTGGGATAGGTAGTCATATCAGGGGGAGGTTCCATCACGATGTTCGGTGTCCGGGATGTGTGCGGTACCAGTCCGGTTCGAGTCGCGGGCGGCGTGGGCGCGTGCCTGGCGATCACTGCAGCGCTGACGGGCTGCGGAGCGTCCGACGCCTCGTCGACGGCGGCCGCCTCGACGACGACCCCGCCGGTCACGACGACTGTTGAGGCACCGGCATCTTCGCTTCTGGGACCCGAGCCGAGTCCGGATGCTGTTCCCCCCGCCACGGTGCCGGTCGTGTCCTCCGCGTCGGCGCCGACGCTGGTGCCCATGCCGAATGTGATGTGCATGAATCTGCAGGCTGCGCAGAACCTCATCCAGGAGAGCGGCGTCTTCTTCTCTCGCAGTGCGGACGCCACCGGCAAGGGGCGCAACCAGGTCGTCGACTCGAACTGGATCGTCGTCGGTCAGACCCCTGACGTGGGTGCGCTGATCGGCGAGGGAGATGCTGTGCTCTCGGCCGTGAAGATCGGCGAACCGAACCCCTGCTGAGCGGGCGCGGGCCTACTGGTCGTCGAGGTCGTCGAAGAGCGACGGCTGGATGGGCTCCTCGACCGGGGCCGGCTGCGCGGGCCGCTCGTCCGGCTGGGCGTCCCTCTCGGGTTCGGGCTTGTCGGGTGTGGGCTCCGCCGGCGCCTCCGGGGCGTCACCGATGGTGGCGGGAGACGCGGGCGGAAAGTGCAGTTGCCCGCCGAAGTGGGCCGCGAACTCTGCGTCCACCCCGCTGAGGAAGTCGCCCAGGTGCTCGACCATGTCGGCGAGGTGCTGGGGGACGAAGGGATCGGCCAGCATGTCGATCATGACGCGCAGCCGGTCCTCGTAGAGGCCGAACCGCAGGTACGGCCAGCGTCGGTTGAGATCGGTGATCAACTCGGACGCGCGGGTCCGCCCGCTGATGTCGCGCACCAGCGGCGCCCACAACTGCACCTCGGGGGTGCTCTCGTTCGCGATGACGAGCGCGAGAGCCGAACCGAACCGCAGGACGATGTCGCCGTCGGAGTCCCGTTCCGGGATCTGGCCGTACATGTCGGCGAGCGTCATGGCGATCACCTCGCGGAGGTGTTCGGTGTCGCGCGGCCTGATCGCGACGTGCCGGTCGAGCGCGGTCGGTCGGGGTGCTCCCGCTCCGGGCTGGGCGGGGTCGACATCACCGTCGGCGCCGAGGTGATGGAGCGAGAGGAAGCTGGGATGCGGCACGTTCCACGTGTCCCGGAACACCGACACCGTCATCGCCGCGAGTTGGTCGGCCCACCGAGGCGCCTTCTCGACGACGAGTGAGGCTTCGTCCTCGCTGAACTCCGCGAACAGGGGCGGCTCGTCGACGGCCGGTGGAAGTGTCCAGCCCTGCTCGAGCAGTCGCGCGCGGTCGGCGTCGGAGAGTCGTCGGCGCGGCGGCAGGTGCAGGTCGGCCGGAATCTCGCAGCGGACGAGGGGCCCGTCGGGTCCGGTGACGATCTGGCACTGCACGAACGGGACGCGACCGTCCGCCTCGTCGGTCTCGCACGTCGTCTCCAGGACCAGTTGGTCGTCTGCGGAAATGGCCGCGATCCGGTCGGCGAGGCGCGCCCGGTAGGCACCCCAGGCCTCGTCGACCGCCTGATCGAAGTCGCCTCGGGCGGACCTGCTGGAGAACTCGGACACGACATACACGGTATCGCGCCGGTGGGGAGGCCCTGGCAGAGGCGGTCGGGGCTCTCGCCGAGAGGCCCGATACGGCCCGGTCGGTCGACACGAGATCGTCACGCCGCGTAGCTCGCACGTAACACCAGGCCACCTAGCGTATACGCCGAGGTATACACCGGTTGGGCCGTTGTCTGCGGTCCTCGCGAGAAAGCGGTCGACGATGACGACGACACTCGAGACCCCCACCCCGACCGACAGCGTGCGCTCCGCCTTCGCCCGGATCGCCGCCTGTGGTCGTCCGGAGGTCTGGATCTGCTTGCGTGCCGAGGTCGACGTGCTCGCGGACGCGGCGACGGTCCAGGCGCGCCTCGCCGCGGGGGAGGCGCTGCCGCTCGCCGGAACGGTGTTCGCGGTCAAGGACAACATCGACGTTGCCGGGCTGCCGACCACGGCGGCCTGCCCGGAGTTCGCCTACGTGCCCGAGGTGTCCGCGCCGGCGGTGACGCGACTGCTCGCCGCCGGTGCCGTGCTGCTCGGCAAGACCAATCTCGACCAGTTTGCGACCGGCCTGGTCGGCACCCGCAGTCCGTACGGAATCGTCCGTGCGGCACAGCATCCCGAGCGAGTGTCCGGAGGGTCGAGCTCCGGGTCGGGCGCGGCCGTCGGATTGGGGCTCGTGGATTTCGCGCTCGGCACCGACACCGCGGGCTCGGGCCGCGTCCCGGCGGCGTTCAACGGCGTCGTCGGCATCAAGCCGACCGTCGGCCTGGTGCCGACGCTCGGTGTCGTGCCGGCGTGCGCCGACTTCGACTGCGTCACGGTGATGGCGCCGACCGTGGGCCTCGCCGGACTCGTGATGTCGATCATGGTGGGGCCGGATGCGGCCGACCCGCGCAGCCGGGTGTGGCCGGCGGACGTGACCCTCTCCGCCCCGAGCCGTCCCCGGGTCGGTGTCCCGCTGGAGTCGCAACTCGAGATGCTCTCGGACAGCTATCGGGCCGCCTTCGCGGCGACCGTCGTCCGGGCGGAGGAGTCCGGCACGGATGTGGTGCCCGTCGACATCGCACCGCTGCTCGAGGCCGCGCGGCTGCTCTACGACGGCGCCCTCGTCGCCGAACGGTTCGACGCCGTCGGGGAATTCGTCGTGGCACATCCCGACGCCGCGCTCGATCCGACGGTCGCGGCCATCGTCCGCGCCGCCGCTGCGAAGCCTGCGCACGAATTCGTCCGCGACACAGGTGTTCTCGTGGCCGCCAAGCATTACGCCGCCGGACTGTTCGCGGAGGTCGATGCGTTGCTGCTGCCCACCACGACCGAGCACCCACTCGTCTCCGACGTGCTCGCCGACCCGGTGGAGATCAACCGCCGCCTGGGCACCTTCACGAACTTCTGCAACCTGCTCGACATGGCCTCGGTCGCGGTGCCCGCCCCGGGCGTCCCCGGCGAATCGTTCGGGGTCATGACCGTCACGCCGGCGTTCGGCGACCAGGTGGCGCTCGACGTCGCGGCCCGCGTCGCGGGCAGCGACACCGCCGTTCTGGCGCCCGACGCCGGGGTGCTGCTCGCAGTGTTCGGCGCGCACCTGCGCGGGCAGCCGCTGCACCACCAGTTGGAGGCGCTGGGGGCGCGGTTCGAGCGGGCGGTGTCGACCACGGACGACTACCTCATGGTCCGCCTGGACTCGGTGCCGCCCAAGCCGGGGCTGGTGCACGTGCCGGGCGGAGGCGGACGGTCGCTGCCCGGGGAGCTGTACCGGATCTCGCCGGCCGGCCTGGGCGTCTTCCTGGCGGCGTTGCCGGAGCCGATGGCGCTCACCGCCATGACCCTGGCGGACGGCACCGCCGCGGTCGGGTTCACCTGCACGCCCGCGGCGGCGGCGTCGGGCGTCGACATCACCGATTTCGGTGGCTGGCGGTTCTTTCTCACCGGGACACCGGCGTGACGGCGGGCAGGCACGGGGGCGACCACGTGACGGCCACCGTCGGCGAGGGATCCGGTACCGGCCTGCGGGAGAAGGTGTACCTGGAGCTGCGGGAACGGATCATGAGCGGGCAAGTCCCGGCGCACGCGCGGTTGGTGGAGGGGCGGCTGTGCGAGGCGCTGGGTGTGTCGCGTACTCCGTTGCGGGAGGCCCTCGTCCGGCTGCACTCGGACGGCATCGTCACCCGCCGCGAGGACGGGTACTACCCGATGTTCCCCGACCTGGACAGCATCCGGGACCTGTACGAGCTGCGGATCACGCTCGAATTGCGCGGGATCGCGCGGCACGTGGAGAACCCGGCGCTGGAGTTCGACCGGACACTGCTCGAATCGGTGCGCCTCCGCTGGCTCGGTCTGAAGGCTGAGCCGCCGCGCCCGTCGCCCGACATCGTCCAGCTGGACCAGCAGTTCCACCTCGACCTGTCGACCGCGGCCGGCAATCCGGCCCTGACGCGCGCGCTGGCGACCGTCAACAGCCAGATCCGACTCGTCCGGATGTACGACTACCGAACGCCCGAGCGGGTGGAGGCGACCGTCTCCGAGCACCTCGCGATCGTGGAGCAGGTGCTCGACGGTGAACTGACGGGTGCGCTCGCGGCGCTGCACGCGCACGTCGGCGAGTCCCTGGAGGTCGTCGAGCAGCGCGCCGCGCACGCGCTCACTGCGCACGCCCTCCACGGGCGGCACTGACGACGCCACGGATCCCGGAACCAGTCGAGCCGCCTGCGTTCACGTGACGGATGTCACGGAGCGGAGGCGGCTCGCATCGTCCGGGTGCGCGGGCGGCTACTGCGGATCGGCCGCACTCAGGCGCGCGAGCATGCGGTCGAGGGCCGGGCCGTCGGGGCCGAGGTCATCGAAGTGGGACGCGGTCGCGTCGGATCCGATCGACTCCGCGGACGCGAGGCTGCGGGCCAGGTCGCTGCGTCGGCGCACGGTAGCCAGGATGAGGGCGTCCAGGTCGACGATCTCCTGCTCGAGCCGGTCGAGCGTGGTCGCGTCGGCATCCCGGGACGATCCAACGGTGTGGACGGCGAACGATTCGGTCTGAACGGTCACATCGTCTCCTCGAGGCTCGGGCGGCAAGGCCGCGGTGTGCGACGCCGTCTCATGGTTAGTCGCAGCAGCGGGCTATACGTTACTTCCGGTACGCGAAGCGTGCCCGGTTCGCTCGACGGCGTATAGTTGCACTGTGCAACACGAACTGGCGGTCGACCATGTGGCGGCGGTGCATGCTGAGCTGGTCCAGTTGGCGCGCGAGTTGGTCGCCGGGGGTCGCGACGCAGAGGGCGGGCCCTCGTTCGCCCAGCACTCGGTGCTCTCGTTCGTCGCGCGGCACCCGGGGTCCCGGGCCACCGACATCTCCGACGCGTTCGGGGTCAACCGGTCGACCGTTTCCCGTCAGCTGCGAGGGTGCCTCGATGCAGGTTGGGTGCGCACCGAGCCGGGCTCGGTGCGGAACGGGTACCCGCTGCGGCTGACCGACAAGGGTGCCGCGGCGCTCGCGGAAGCGGATCGGAAACGGTTCGACGAGGTCCGTGCCCGGGTGCGCGGGTGGTCGCCCGCCGAGATTGCTCAGTTCGCTCGCACCCTGCGTCGGTTCCGTGACACACCGGTTCCGGCTGACGACCACAACCCCACCGCCCGAGTTGGAGATGACGCACATGCGTGAGTACGGCACCCCCGCCCGCTTCACCGTCGCCGAGGACGACTCGATCGTCCATACCGTCTTCGAACACGCGCGCCGCAGCCCCGATCTGGTGCTCTTCTCCCGGCCGCGCGGCGGCGAATGGGTGGACGTCACCGCGACGGAGTTCGCGGACCTGGTGACCGGCGTTGCGAAGGGGCTCATCGCGGCGGGCGTGCAGCCGGGGGACCGAGTCGCGCTGCTCTCGCCCACCCGGTTCGAGTGGACTCTGTTCGACTTCGCGATCTGGGCGGCCGGGGCCGCGTCGGTGCCGATCTACGACTCCTCGTCGCCCGAGCAGATCCGGTGGATCATCGAGGACTCCGGGGCCGTGGTCGCGATCGTCGAAACCGCCACGCATGCTGCGGGATTCGACGGTGTGGACGGGCAGCTCACGCGGCTGCTGCAGATCGAGGACCGGGCCGTCGAGAAGTTGATCGCGGAGGGCTCCGGAATCGACGACGCCGTGATCCGGGAGCGTCTGTCCGGTATCCGGGCCGACGCTCTCGCGTCCCTGGTCTACACGTCCGGCACCACGGGGCGCCCCAAGGGCTGCGTCCTCACGCATCGGAACTTCCTGTCCGAGGTCCGCGGAATCCTCTCCGCGTCGATCGGTGAGGTTGCCCGCCCGGGCCACCGGATGCTGACGTTCCTGCCGCTCGCGCACGTGCTGGCCCGCGCGGTCTCGCTCGCGATGTTCGAGGCCGGAGGGATGCAGGCGCACTGGTCGAACTTCGGCACCGTGGCCGCGCAGTTCGAACGGTTCCGCCCGCACGTGATTCTCGGCGTGCCGCGCGTGTTCGAGAAGGTCCGTGACAGCGCCGCGCACGCCGCGGAGAAGGGCGGCCGAATCCCGCGGGCCGTTTTCGCGTTCGCCGAGACCACCGCCGTCGCCTACAGCGAGGCGCTCGACGCAGGTGGCCCGTCGCTGCGGTTGAAGCTGTACCACGGCGTCGCGGACCGCCTCGTCTACCGGAAGCTGCGCGCCGCGATCGGCAACGAGTGCTGGTGGGCGATCTCCGGCGGAGGCGCGCTGATGCCGCGCCTCGGGCACTTCTTCCGAGGCGCCGGCATTCCCATCTACGAGGGCTACGGGCTGACGGAATCGACTGCCGCGCACTGTGTCAACGTCCCGGGGCAGCAGAAGATCGGGTCGGTGGGCAGGCCGATGGGTGGCAACGCCGTCAGGATTGCCGACGACGGCGAGATCGAGCTGAGCGGTGGCGTGGTCTTCGGCGGGTACTGGGGCAACGAGACCGCCACTGCCGCAACCCTTCACGACGGTTGGCTCCGGACCGGAGACCTCGGTGAACTCGACGATGACGGATACCTGACGATCACCGGGCGGAAGAAGGACCTACTCGTGACCGCCGGCGGCAAGAACGTCTCGCCGGGTCCGCTCGAGGACCGACTGCGCTCCCACGTCCTGATCTCGCAAGCGGTGGTGGTCGGTGACGGTCGGCCGTTCATCGGTGCACTGCTCACTCTCGACCCGGAGCCGTTCGAGAACTGGAAGGCATCCAACGGCAAGCCCGCTTCGGCCACCGTTGCCGACCTCGTCACCGACCCCGATCTCCGCGCCGCCCTGCAGGCCGTGATCGACGATGCGAACTCGACCGTCTCCCACGCCGAGGCGATCAAGCGATTCGAGATCCTACCCGTCGACCTCAGTGAGGAAGCCGGCGAGCTCACCGCGACGCTGAAGATCAAGCGCAATGTGGTGTCCGAACACTTCGCCGACCGGATCGAGTCGATCTACCGGGGGCACTGAGCCCGGCGCACGGCCTGGTCGAATCCGGCCAGGTCCGGCGCGCCCCGACGGTATCCGGATGGGACTCGACCACCGCTCCGAACCCGCGCATACCGCGCATTTCACCCAGTCCGAGCATTCGCGCTGAGTGGACGCTCCCGACGCGATACTCTCACGTCCGGCATTGGAGAAACACCGCTCTTCGGTCGCTTGTTTGTGCTCTCTGAAGTTGGACGTGAAGGGTCGTTTTGCGTGGGGTCGGAACGTATTTCTGCGAACGCTGTATTCGCGGAATTGGACGGAACTGGTACCGGATCCGTGGCCGGAGCAGGGGCTTCGGTCACCGGTGTGATCGCTTCCGACGGCGAAGTGTTACCCCTGTCCGCGGCGCAACGCGGAATCTGGTTCGCGCAGCACCTGATCGAGGACGTCCCGATCGCGATCGCGCAGTACGTCGAGATCGTCGGTGATCTCGACGTCCACGCTCTCTCTGAGGCGTGCGCGGACGCGGCCCGCGAGTTGGGCACCGGCATGTTGCGAATCGTGGAGATCGACGGCGAGCCGTACCAGGCGATCGACTACGCGGTGAACGACCGGACGACGCATCTCGACTTCCGCGCCGAGTCCGACCCCGTTGCGGCAGCGCAGGCGTGGATGCGGCGTGAGTACAGCACCCCGACGAACATACTGGTGGACCGGTTGGTGGAGTCCGCCACCCTGCGGATCGGCGAGTCGCACTACTACTGGTACGCCAGGATCCACCACATCGCCCTCGACGGGTTCGGGGCCATGACCTTCGTGAACCGGACCGCGGAACGGTACACCTCGGCGGTCACGGGCGCGGAACTCCCCGATTGGAAGGCCTACGGCCTCCGCGAGATCAGCGAGGACGAGGCGAGGTACCGGACGTCGTCGCGGTTCGAGACCGACCGCCGGTACTGGGCCGAGCGCACCCGGGACCTGCCGCACCCGATCAGTCTGGCCGGCCGCTCCGCGGACGTGGGACCGCACTCCCAGCGTGCGACCGGCCCGCTGCCCGCCGCCGTCGAGTCCGCGATGCGCCGCATGGTGGCCGAAGCGGACGGAATCACGTTCGCCGCGATCGTGGTCGCCGCGGTCGGGGCGTTCCTGTCCCGGCTGACGGGTGAGGACGACGTGGTCCTGAGCCTGCCCGTCTCGGCTCGAACCACCGCCAAACTGCGCCGCTCGGGCGGAATGGTCTCCAACGTCGTGCCGATCCGCCTCGACACCGGCGGCGGTGTCACGTGCGCCGAGTTGTCGCGCCGGGTCCAGGTGGAACTGACCGGCGTCCTACGCCATCAGCGGTACCGGCACGAGGACATCAGGCGTGACGCGGGAGTGGGCGGCGGCCGGCGCGGGTTCTTCGGCCCCGCCGTCAACGTCATGATGTTCCACGGCGAGATCCGCTTGGGGCACGAGGTCGGCACGCTGCACGTCCTCACCACCGGCCCCGTCGAGGACCTCGCGGTGAACATCTACCCGGCGCTCGCGGGCGAGGGCGCGCACGTGGACTTCGAGGCGAATCCCCATCTCTACACGCCCGAGGAACTGCATGCGCACCACGCGCGGTTCCTCGAATTCCTCGCGGCCTTCGCCGAGTCGGCGAACACCGCGGTCGCCGACCTCGACGTGATGCACGTCGACGAGCGTGCCGCGCTGGTCCCGCTCCGCGGTCCCGCCGCCTGCCCGCCGCGGCTGCTGCCCGATCTGCTGCGCCGCGGTGCACAGGCCCATCCCGACAACGTCGCCATCGCGGCGGAGACCGGGGACGTCACCTATCGCGACCTCGATGCGATGTCGAACCGATTGGCGCGGTTGCTCGTCGATCGTGGTGCGGGTCCGGAGACGTTCGTCGCGATCAGCATGCCCCGCTCTGCGGACGCACTGATCGCGGTGTGGGCGGTGGCCAAGACCGGGGCGGCGTTCGTGCCGATCGACCCGGGACTGCCGACCGATCGCATCGTCCACATGCTCACCGATTCGCGGGCCGCCATCGGACTGACGTGTGCGTCCGAACGGCCGGGACTGCCCGACGGTACCGACTGGATCGTCGTCGACGACGACGCGACCGATGTTGCCGCGGAACGCTTCTCGTCGGAGCCGGTCACCGACGTCGACCGGCTCGCGCCCGTCGGGATCGCGAACACCGCGTACATGATCTACACGTCCGGCTCGACCGGACTCCCGAAGGGTGTCCTCGTGACGCACGACGGACTGTCCGCGTTCGCTTCCGGGGCACGCCCGGAACTGAACATCGGTCCGCAGTCGCGCGTGCTGCGGTTCTCGTCGGCGAGTTTCGACGCGTCCGTGTTCGAGATGCTCCAGGCGTTCAGCTCCGGGGCGACCATGGTCGTCGCGCCGCCCGACGTCTACGGCGGCCTCGACCTTGTGGATCTGCTTCGTCGGCAGCGGGTTTCGCACATCATCTCCGCGCCCACGCTGATGAACACGGTCGATCCGCGGGGCCTGACGGACCTCGAGGGCGTCGTCGTCGGCGGCGACGTGTGCACGCCGGACCTTGTCGAGCGGTTCGGTGACGTGTGCCGGTTCACCAACAGCTACGGCCCCACCGAGACGACCATCGTCATCACCACCGGTGACCCGCTCGCGCCCGGCGATCCGATCACGATCGGGCGTCCGATCCAGGGCGCCGGGGCGCTCGTCCTCGACCGCAAGCTGCGTCCGGTCCCCGTCGGCGTCGTGGGCGAGCTGTATCTCACCGGACCCGGGCTGGCCCGCGGCTACCACCGTCGCGGTGCGCTCACCGCCGACAGATTCGTCGCGGATCCGTTCGGCGGACCGGGCACCCGCATGTACCGCACGGGCGACGAGGTGCGGTGGACGGCCGCGCGCGAGCTCGAGTACGTGGGCCGGTCCGACTTCCAGGTCAAGATTCGCGGCTTCCGGATCGAGCTGGGGGAGATCGACGCGGCGCTGCTCGAACAGGACGGCGTGAACTTCGCGGCGACGGTCGCGCACGAGCGGACCTCCGGTCCGGTGCTGGTCTCCTACGTCCGGATGGATCCCGGTGCGGAGTTCGATGCCGCCGCCGTCGTCGCGGGTGTGGCGCGGATCGTGCCGTCGCACATGGTGCCGGCCGCCGTCGTACGCCTCGACCACGTCCCGGTCACTCCCGCCGGAAAACTGGATCGACGCGCGCTGCCGGTGCCCGAGTTCGGCGGCGACGCCGAGGAGTACCGCGCGCCGTCCACCCCGGCAGAGCAGGCCATCGCCGACATCGTCGCCGAGGTGCTCGGTATCGAACGCGTGGGCGTGCACGATTCGCTCTTCGCGCTGGGTGGCGACAGCATCGTGGCGATGCAGCTGGTGTCCCGCGCGCGGGCCGTCGGACTCGGATTCACCGCGCGGGAAGTGTTCGAACACAAGACCGTTGCCGAGATCGCGCGCGTGTCCGTGCCGATCGACAGCGTGCCGCAGGGCCTGCTGGAAGAGCTTCCGGGTGGCGGAATCGGATCGGTTCCGCTGACACCGGTGATGTACGAGATGACGGCCCGCGGACCGTTCGACGACTTCCACCAGTCGGTGCTCCTCACGGCGCCCGACGACATCGACGAGCGAGGCCTGGCGGACACCGTCCGTGCGGTCGTGGACCGGCACGACATGGTGCGCAGCCGTCTGGACACGGACCCGCAGGGGGAGCGGGCGCTCACCGTCGGGGCGCCCGGAACCGTCGATCCGTCCGACCTGGTGACCCGGGTGGCGGTGCCGAGCGCGCCGGGCACCCGAGCCTTCGAGTCCGCGGTGCTCGACGAATGCGACCGTGCCGCACAGCGTCTCGATCCGGGATCCGGCGTGATGCTGCAGGTGGTGTGGCTCGACGCCGGCGACCTCGGCGGCAGGTTGCTCGTCGTCGCGCACCACCTCGTCGTCGACGGCGTCTCGTGGCGGATCCTGGTACCGGACTTCGTGGTGGCCTGGATGCAGGTCCGTGCCGGTGGTCAGGTCGAGCTCCCCGCGGTGGGTACCTCGTTCCGGCGATGGGCCCACGGGCTGCGTGAGGCCGGTGTCGAGGGCGCCTACCGCGACGAACTCGTGCGGTGGCGCGAGATCCTCGCCGGACCGGACCGGCTGGTGGGTGCGCGCCCCCTCGATCCGCGCACCGACACCGTCGCCACGACCGCACGCGTCCACGTGGAACTCGGTGCGGCTGTGACGGACACCGTCCTCGGGCGGCTCCCCGACGCGTTCGGGTGCGGCGCCGCCGACGGGCTGCTCGCGGCGTTGACGATGGCGATCGTGCACTGGCGTCACGAGCACGGATTCCCCGAACGGTCGGTCCTGCTCACCCTCGAGGGGCACGGCCGCGAGGAGGACGCGGTCCCGGGCGCCGACCTTGCCCGCACGCTGGGTTGGTTCACCAGCACGTTCCCGGTGCGGCTGGCGCTTCCCGACGTCGATCTCGGTGACGCCTTCGCCGGTGGACCGGACGCCGGCGCCGTGATCAAGGCGGTCAAGGAGCAGACGCTCGCGGTGCCGAGCCGCGGATTGGGTTTCGGTGTGCTGCGACACCTCGATCCGCGCACACGGGACGAACTCGCGGACCAGCCGCGCCCACAGTTCAGCTTCAACTACCTGGGCCGCCTCGGTGTGGGGCAGACGGTCGACGCGACGACCGGGTGGTTGCCGGACCCGGCCGCTCCGGATCTCGTCGCGCGCAGTGGGTCCGCGATGGCCGTCGCGGCCGCCGTCGACATCAACGCGATGGTGACCGACGGCCCCGACGGGCCGCGCCTGACCGCGACGTTCGCCTATCCGACGGCGGTGCTCGGTGACGCCGACGTGGCTGAGCTGGCCGACCTGTGGCGCCGGGCGCTCGAGGGTCTGGCCGCGCACGCCGACCTGCCCGGCGCCGGCGGGCTCACCCCGTCCGACCTTCCGCTGGTCGCGGTGTCCCAGACCGAGATCGACCGATGGGAGCACCGCTATCCGGCGGTGCGCGACGTATGGTCCCTCTCGCCGCTGCAGGCCGGACTGCTGTTCCACGCGCGCCTCGTCGCCGACGGGGTGGACGTGTACACCGCGCAGCTGCGGATGGACCTCGTCGGCCGCGTCGATGCGGCCCGCCTGCGATCGGCGCTCGACGCGGTGGTCGAACGGCACGCGAATCTGCGGACGGCCTTCGTCTACGACAACTCCGGTGCGCCCGCCCAGCTGGTTCTCGAGCGCGGCGAGGTGCCCTGGAACGAGGTCGATCTCCGGCAGCTTCCCGCTGTGCAGCGCGATCAAGAGCTGTGCCGGATCCTCGACGTGGACCGGACCACCCGGTTCGAACTCGACCGTCCGCCGCTGCTGCGGGCGACGCTGGTCCGCCTCGACGCCGACCGGTACGCGTTCGCGGTGACCAACCACCACATCGTGCTCGACGGATGGTCGATGCCGCTGCTGGTGCGCGAGCTGCTCGTCCGCTACGCGGCCGGCGACACGGCGGCCGCCGTGCCGGAACCGCGGCCGTACCGGGACTTCCTGCAGTGGCTCGCCGCCCGCGACACCGCGCGGTCCCGGCAGGCGTGGCGCACCGCGCTCGACGGGATCGCCGAGCCCACCCTGCTCGGCGGTGCGACCGCGGACGCGGGGTCCGACGACGCCCCGATCGAAATCGACGTCCCTGCGGCGCCGTCGCTGATCGACACGGTCACCGACCTCGCGCACACCCTCGGCGTCACGGTCAACACCGTCGTCCAGGCCGCGTGGGGAATCCTGTTGTCCCGGAGTACCTCCCGATCCGACGTCGTGTTCGGCGCGACCGTCTCGGGCCGACCCCCACAACTGGAGGGCGTCGAGGAGACGCTGGGCCTGTTCATCAACACGATCCCCGTGCGGCTGCGCACCGATCCCACGGAGCCGATCGGGGCGCTGCTGTCCCGGCTGCAGGGCGAGCAGGCCGAGTTGCTGGACCACCACCACGTCGGGCTCGCCGAGATCCAGGCGATCGCTGGAATCGGCAATCTGTTCGACACCCTGACCGTGTTCGAGTCGTACCCCATCGAGCGGGCCGGACTCGACGAGAACACCGACATTGCGGGCATGCGGGTGCGCGCCCTGCAGGGTCTCGATGCCACGCACTACCCGATCACACTGATGACGCTGCCGGACATGCGCATGACGCTGCGGTACCGGCCGTCGTCGTTCACGGCCGACGAGGCGGCGACCCTGGCGGCACGGCTCGCCCAGATCCTGGGTGCGATCGTCGCCGACCCGTCGCGGCCCGTGGGCGACATCGACGTCCTGACTGCCGACGAGCGCACCACCGTCGTCGAGACCTGGAACGCGACAGAGCATCCGGTCCCCGCGACGACCCTGGCCGAGTTGTTCGCCGCTCAGGTCGCGCGCACCCCGGATGCGCCGGCGGTCTCCTTCGGTGACGTCACGCTGTCCTACGCGGATTTCGATGCCCGGGTGAACCGTCTGGCCCGGTACCTCGCCGCGGCCGGCGTCGGCCCGGAGACGTCGGTGGGCATCGCGATGCCGCGGTCGATCGACCTGCTCGTGTCGATCCACGCGGTGGTGGCCGCCGGCGGCGCGTACGTACCGATCGACCCGTCGCAGCCGTCGGAACGCATCGGATACGTGATCCTCCAGGCGGAACCTGTTCTGGTCCTGACGGATTCGGGGACCGTGGACGTGCTGCCGCCCGGCGCGCCGGTGATCGCCGTCGACGCCCTCGTGCTCGACGACGTCGATTCGGCGCCGCTGACGGCGGAGGAACGAGGCGGACTGGGGCCCGGGCACACCGCGTACGTGATCTTCACGTCCGGATCGACGGGACGACCCAAGGGGGTCGCGGTCCCCCACGCGGGCATCGTGAACCGACTGGTGTGGATGCAGGACGCGTTTCCGCTGGACGCGTCGGACGTGGTGTTGCAGAAGACCCCGGTCACCTTCGACGTGTCGGTGTGGGAGCTGTTCTGGCCGTTGCAGGTCGGTGCCCACCTCGTGATCGCCGAACCCGACGGGCACCGCGACCCGCGGTACCTCGAGCGGGTGGTGCGCGACCACGGCGTCACCACGATCCACTTCGTCCCGTCGATGCTCGACGCGTTCCTCGCCGGCGCCGATCCGGCGCGATGCCCGTCGCTGCGCCGGATTTTCACCAGTGGCGAAGCGTTGCAGGCCAACACCGTCGGGCGCGTGCACGAGCGTGCCGATATCGAACTCCACAACCTGTACGGGCCCACCGAGGCGTCGGTGGACGTGACGTACCACCGGACCCGCTCCGGCGGGGCGTCGGTGCCGATCGGTGCGCCGGTGTGGAACACCGCGCTCTACGTCCTGGACTCGCGTCTGCGTCCGGTCCCGGTGGGCGTCGACGGCGAGCTGTACCTGGCCGGTGCGCAACTGGCGCGCGGCTACGTCGGTCGACCGGATCTCACCGCCGACCGATTCGTGGCGTCGCCGTACGGCCCGGTCGGGACCCGCATGTACCGGACCGGCGACGTGGTGCGGTGGAACCCGGCCGGCGAGCTCGAGTACATCGGGCGCAGCGACTTCCAGGTGAAACTGCGCGGCCAACGCATCGAACTCGGCGAGATCGAGGCGGCGCTGCTCGCGCAGCCCGGTGTCGCGCAGGCCGTCGTGGTGCGGCTCGTCCACGAGATCGCGGGGGAGTACCTCGCCGGGTACGTCGTGCCGCACGCCGGCGCGGACGTGCGTGAGGCCGACCTGCTGGACGCCGTCGCCGCCGTCCTGCCGCGGTACATGGTGCCGTCGACGCTGGTGCTGCTCGACGCGCTGCCGGTGACGGCGAACGGCAAGCTCGATCGTCGGGCCCTGCCCGTCCCCGAGTTCGCGAGCACGTCCGAGTACGTGGCCCCCGGCACCCCCACCGAGTACGCGCTGGTCGCGGTGTTCGGGGAGGTGCTCGGGCACGAGGCGCCGATCGGCGCCTCCGACAACTTCTTCGACCTCGGCGGCAATTCACTGGTGGCCACGCGGCTGCTGGCGCGGGTCAACTCCGAGTTCGGGGTGCAACTCGGGGTGCGGGAGCTGTTCGACGCCCCCACGGTCGCGGGTCTCGCGGCGGTGGTCGACGCGTCCCGGGCCGGCGGGCCCGTCCCGGCACTCGAGGCGGGGCCGCGTCCCGCGCGGATCCCGTTGTCGCCGGCGCAGTCCCGCATGTGGTTCCTCAACCGGTTCGATCCCGGGTCGCCGGCGTACAACGTGGCGGTGGCGCTGCGGATGACCGGCGCGCTCGACCGCGCGGCGCTCGCCGCGGCGGTCGCCGACATCCTCGACCGGCACGAGTCGCTGCGCACCGTGTACCCCGACTCGGTGGACGGCCCGCACCAGCGGATTTTGCCGACCGGTGAGGCGCTCGACGAATTGGCGCTCGATGAACTGGGTCTCGGCGAGCCGGTCGGGCCCGAACTCGCCGACCGCATCCGGGCGGCGGTGTCCTCCGGGTTCGACGTCACCGCGGAGCTTCCGATCGAGGTGACGCTGCTGCGCGAGAGCGCGGACCGCCACGTGCTGGTCGTGGTGGTGCACCACATCAGCATCGACGGGTGGTCGATGGACGTGCTCGCCGCCGACCTGGTGCAGGCGTACTCGGCGCGGGTCCGCGGCGAGACGCCGGCGTGGGAGCCGCTGCCGGTGCAGTACGCCGACTACGCGTTGTGGAAGCGTCAACTGCTGGGCGCCGAGGACGATCCGCAGTCGACGGCGGCTCGGCAGATCGCCTACTGGTCGGCGGAACTGGCCGGTGCACCCGAGGTGCTCGAGTTGCCCGCCGACCGGATCCGCCCCGCGACCCCCAGCCACGTCGGTGGCACGGTCGCCACGACGATCGACGCGGACGTCTACGACGCGGTGTGCGCCCTGGCACGCGGCGCCCATGCCACACCGTTCATGGTGCTGCACGCGGCGCTCGCGGTGCTGCTCGCGCGGCTCAGCGGGGCCGACGACGTCTCGATCGGCACCCCGGTGGCCGGTCGTGGCGAGCGGGAACTGGACGACGTGGTGGGCATGTTCGTCAACACCCTGGTGCTGCGCACCGAGATCGACCCGTCGGCGTCGTTCGCCGATCTGGTGGCAGCGGTCCGCGGCACCGACCTGGCCGCGTACGCGCACGCGGACGTCCCGTTCGAGCAACTGGTCGAGGTCATCAGCCCGGCACGGTCGACGGCGCACCACCCGCTGTTCCAGGTGGTCCTCGCTCTCGAGGGCCCCAAGCCGCAGTCGATCTCGCTGCCCGATGTCGAGATCGCCTCGGAAGAACTCGATTTCGGGATCGCCAAGTTCGACCTCCAGGTCGAGGTCGCGGAACGGGTGGACGCAGCCGGGGCCGGTGCCGGTGCGCGGGTCACGTTCACCTACGCGTGCGACCTGTTCGACGCGTCGACCGCCCGGGGATTCGCGGACCGGTTCGTGCGACTGCTCGCCGCCGCGGTCGCGGACCCCGGCGTCCCGGTCGGCGACATCGAACTGCTGGGCGCCGCCGAACGATCGGCACGCCTGTCGGCCGCGGCGGACCCGGTGCCGCCGCGGTTGCTCCCGGATCTGCTCGCCGACGCCGCCGTCGACCGCGCCGCGACCGCCCTGATCCACGACGATCGGGTGCTGACCTACGGCGAACTCGACGACCGCTCCAACCGGTTGGCGCGGGACCTGATCGGCCGGGGCGTCGGCCCCGAGTCGTTCGTCGCGCTCGCGCTGGCGCGCTCGCTCGAGTCGGTGTGCGCGGTGTGGGCGGTCGCCAAGACCGGTGCGGGCTTCCTGCCGGTCGATCCGACCTATCCGGCCGAGCGGATCGCCCACATGCTTGCGGACTCCGGTGTGCGGGTCGGCGTGACCGTCGGTGAACACCTGGCAGCCCTGCCCGACACGGTGGCGTGGACCGTCCTCGACGGTGATGACGGCCGGGCCGGGCACTCCGCGGCCCCGATCACCGACGCCGACCGTCTCCGGCCGCTGCGCCCCGACAACCCGGCGTACATGATCTACACGTCCGGCTCCACCGGTGTGCCCAAGGGTGTGGTCGTCACGCACGTCGGACTGGCGGCCTTCGTCGCCGAACAGCAGCACCGCTACGGGGTCGATTCCGCCTCGCGGGTACTGCATTTCGCGTCGCCCAGCTTCGACGCCTCGATCCTCGAGCTGCTCATGGCGGTCGGGGGAGCGGCGACGACCGTCGTCGTCCCGGTCGGGGTGTACGGCGGGGAGGAACTCGCGCAGGTCCTGCGCGCACAGCGGGTGACCCACGCGTTCGTGACCCCGGGCGCGCTGGCGACCGTCGAACCGGCGGGACTCGAGCACATCCGGGTGGTCGTCGTCGGCGGTGACGCGTGCGACGCCGCGCTGGTGCGGCGGTGGGCGCCGGGACGAGCGATGTTCAACGCCTACGGGCCCACCGAGTCGACGATCATGGCAACCCATCACGGCCCGATGGCTCCGGACCAGTCCGTGTCGATCGGGGCGCCCGTGCGCGGCACGGGTGTCCGGGTCCTCGACCGGCGGCTGCATCCGGTGCCGGTCGGCGTCGCGGGTGAGCTGTACGTGACGGGGCAGGGGCTGGCCCGGGGCTACCACTATCGCGCGGCGCTCACGGCGGAGCGGTTCGTGGCCGACCCGTACGCGTCCGACGGTACCCGGATGTACCGCACCGGTGACCTGGTGCGCTGGACGACGAACGGGCTCGAAGGCTCGCTCGAATACCTCGGCCGCACCGACTTCCAGGTCAAGGTGCGCGGACACCGGATCGAACTACGGGAGGTCGACGCGGTCCTGGCGTCGCATCCCGCCGTCGACGTGGCGGTCACCGTCGGACACCGCGGCGGTGGCGCCGACGCGCTGGTCTCGTACGTCGTACCGGCGGCCGGGCAGGTCGTCGACCCGAGGGACGTCGTCGTGCACGCGCGCGGCCGTCTCCCCGAGTACATGGTGCCGTCGGTCGTCACGGTGGTCGACGCCCTGCCGCTCACACCGTCCGGGAAGGTGGACACGCGGGCGCTGCCGGAGCCGGTGTTCCCGACCCGCGAGTTCGTCCAGCCGCGCACCCGGACCGAGGCGATCGTCGCCGACGTGTTCGCCGACGTCCTCGGGATCGTCGGTGTCGGCGCGGAGGACGACTTCTTCGACCTCGGCGGCAACTCGCTGAGCGCCACCCGCGTCGTCGCCCGCGTGAACGAACTGCGCCGCACCAGGATCGGCGTCAGGGAACTGTTCGACGCATCCACCGTCGCCGCGCTGTCGGTCCGCGTGGACCGGGCCCGGCACGAGGACGACCGTCCCGCGCTCACCGCTGGTCCCCGCCCGGCCGAGCTGCCGCTCTCGCTCGCGCAGCAGCGCATGTGGTTCCTCAACCAGTTCGATCCCGCGTCGCCGGCGTACAACATCCCGCTGGTGGTGCGGCTGACCGGACGGCTCGACGTCCCGGCACTGCAGGCCGCGATCCGCGACGTCCTCGGCCGCCACGAGTCGCTGCGCACGCTCTTCCCGCAGTCGGAGGACGGGCCGCACCAGGTGATCGTGCCGGCGGACCGTGTTCCGCTCGAACTCGACCCGGTGACGGTGCCGGGGGAGGCCGCCCTGCAGGCCGCGGTCGCCGCGGTCGTCGCCGGTGGCTTCGACGTGACGACGGCCGTCCCCGTGCGCGGACGACTGCTCCGGATCGCCGACGACGACGTCGTGCTCGTCCTCGTCGTGCACCACATCAGCGCGGACGGTGTGTCCACGCTGCCGCTCGCCCGGGACGTCATGACCGCGTACACCCGGCGGATGCGCGGCGAGGAGCCCGACTGGGCGCCCCTCGCGGTGCAGTACGCCGACTTCGCGTTGTGGCAGCGGCGGGTGCTGGGCGACGAGGCCGATCCGCGGTCGCTCGCGGCGCAGCAACTCGGCTACTGGAGGGAACGGCTCGACGGAGCGCCGGCGGTGCTCGAGTTGCCGCTGGACCGCCCGCGGCCGCCGGTCGCGTCGTATCGCGCTGCGCGCGTGGACTTCACGGTCGATCCGGACGTCACCCGGCGTCTCGAGGGGCTGGCGGCGGAGCACGCCACGACACTGTTCATGGTGCTGCACGCGGGACTGGCCGCGGTGCTCGCGCGGCTCACCGACACCTCCGACGTGTCGGTGGGAACCCCGATCGCCGGGCGCGGCGAACGCGCACTCGACGACCTGGTGGGCATGTTCGTGAACACGCTCGTGCTGCGCACCGAGGTCGATCCGGCCGAGCCGTGGGACCGGCTTCTGCGGCGGGTCCGATCCGTCGATCTCGCGGCGTTCGCGCAGTCCGACGTGCCGTTCGAGCGGGTCGTCGAGGTGGTCGATCCGCCTCGGTCGCAGGCATATTCGCCGCTGTTCCAGGTGGCGCTGTCGTTGCAGAACCACGGGGAGGTGGTCCTCGAGCTTCCCGGCGTGACGGCCACCGTCGTCGACCCGGGTGCCAATGTCGCCAAGTTCGACCTCGAGTTCACACTCCGTGCCTCGGCGTCCGCGGGACTGCTCGGCTCGTTGACCTACGCGACGGACCTGTTCGATCCCGCGACCGCGGCCGCGATCGCCGACAAGTTGGTGCGCGCGCTTGCGCAGGTCGCCACCGACCCGGCCCTGCCGGTGGGGGATCTCGACCTGCTCGACGACCGCGACCGGGCGCTCGTGTCGCCGGCCCCGCTGCCGCTGACCGTCGCCCCCCGGACGATGGCCGAGATCCTCACCGCGGGTGCGGCCTCCGCGCCGGACGCGGTGGCAATCCACGGCGACGGCGTCGCCCTCACCTACGCCGAACTCGACGCCCGGTCGAACCGGCTGGCACGGGTGCTCCTCGACCGGGGGGTCGGCCGCGAGCGGTTCGTCGCGCTGTCGTTCCCGCGGTCCGCGGAGTCGATCGTCGCGATGTGGGCGGTCGTGAAGACCGGCGCCGCGTTCGTACCGGTCGACCCGGCGCATCCCGCGGACCGGATCCGGCACATGCTCACCGACTCCGGCGCCGACGTCGGCGTCACCGCGGCGGCCGTCGTCGACCGACTGCCGGACTCGACGCAGTGGCTGGTGCTCGATTCCGCCGAACTCGAGCACGACTGCGCGCAGCGTTCGGCGTCCGCCGTCACCGACCGGGATCGCGGTGGGCCGATCGCCCTCACCAACGCTGCGTACATGATCTACACGTCCGGGTCCACCGGACTGCCGAAGGGCGTCGTCGTCGAGCACACCGGACTGGCGTCGTTCTGTGCCGACGCCCGCACCGAACTGGCGCTGTCGCACCACTCCCGGGTCCTGCGGTTCTCGTCGTCGAGCTTCGACGCGTCGGTGTTCGAGATGCTCGCGGGCTTCAGCGTGGGCGCCACGCTCGTGGTGGTGCCGCCCGCGGTGATCGGCGGCCACGAACTGGCCGAGCTGATCCGGGACCGGGAGGTGACACACATCCTCACCGCACCGGCGGCACTCGGCACGGTCGACACCGACGGCCTCGACTCCCTCGAGACGGTGATCGTCGGTGGCGACGTCTGCCCGCCGGAGCTCGTCGAGCGGTTCGCACCCGGACGCCGGTTCTTCAACAGCTACGGACCGACCGAGACCACGATCATCATCACGATGACCGAGCCGCTGTCGGTGGGCGAACGGATCACGATCGGCGCGCCGATCGCCGGTGCCCGCGCGACCATCCTCGACTCGCGCCTGCGCCCGGTGCCGGTGGGCGTGATCGGCGAGCTCTACCTGTCGGGCCCCGGTGTCGCCCGCGGGTACCACCAGCGCGCGGGTCTGACGGCGTCGCGGTTCGTGGCCGACCCGTTCGGTGGCGGCCGCATGTACCGCACGGGCGATCTGGTCCGGCGCACCCGGGACGGACTGCTCGACTTCGTCGGCCGCGCCGACTCGCAGGTCCAGTTGCGCGGTCTGCGTATCGAACTCGGCGAGATCGAGGCGGCGCTCGTGGGTTGCCCGGACGTCGCACAGTCGGTGGTGGTGCTGCACAGTGACACCCGCACCGGCGATCACCTCGTCGGCTACGTCGTGCCCGAGCGGGGCGCGACCCTCGACCCGGAGGACCTGCGGGAGCGGGTCGGTGCGTCGCTGCCCGGGTACATGGTCCCCACCCAGGTCGTGGTGCTCGACCGGCTGCCGGTGACGGCGGGCGGCAAGCTCGACCGGCGGGCTCTCCCGGTTCCCGAGTTCGTCTCGACGCGGGAGTTCCGGGCCCCGTCGAGCCCGGTGGAGGAGAAGGTCGTCGACGTGTTCGCCGATCTGCTCGGCCTCGAACTGGTGTCGGTGGACGACAGCTTCTTCGACCTCGGCGGCAACTCGCTGCTCGCGACGCGGCTCATCGCCCGCGTCAACGCGGTGCTCGGTACCGCGCTGGGCATCCGGGAACTGTTCGAGTACCCCACCGCTGCGGCGCTCGCGGCGCGGGCCGAGTCGGCCCGCACCGAGTCCGGGCCGGCACTGGGGACGCTCGCGCGTCCCGACCGGATCCCGCTCTCGCCGGCGCAGCAGCGCATGTGGTTCCTCAACCGGTTCGACCCGACGTCGGGCGCCGAGAACATCCCGATGGCGTTGCGGCTGTCCGGGGCGCTCGACGTCGACGCGCTACACGCCGCGATCGCCGCGACCGTCGATCGGCACGAGGCGCTGCGCACCGTGTACCCGGATTCGCCGAACGGCCCGCACCAGGTGATCGTGACCGCGGCGCAGGTGATTCCGACGTTGGACCCGGTGGCGGTCGAGCCGACCGAGATCCTGCCGACGGTCGTCGGGCTGGCGGGCGCGGGATTCGACGTCACCGTGGAGGCGCCGCTGCGCGTGGCCCTGCTGCGCGTCGGACCCGACGACCACGTGCTTGTGCTCGTCGTGCACCACATCTCGGCGGACGGATTCTCGGTGACCCCGCTCGCCCGGGACGTGATGGTCGCGTACGCCGCGTTCCGTCAGGGCCTCGAACCGTCGTGGGCGCCGCTGCCCGTCCAGTACGCCGACTACAGCCTGTGGCAGCGTGCGATTCTCGGCGACGAGGACGACGGTGGATCCGTCGCCGCCCGCCAGATCGCCTACTGGTCGGACACTCTCGCCGGCCTGCCGGACCAGTTGGACCTGCCGACCGACCACCCGCGTCCGGCCGTGCAGTCGTTCCGCGGGCAGACCCACGCGTTCACCCTCGACGCGTCGCTGCACCGGGCGCTGCTCGCGCTCGCCCGCAGTCAGGGCGCCACGCTGTTCATGGTCGTGCACGCCGCGTTCGCGGCGCTGCTGAGCAGGCTCAGTGGAACCGACGACATCACGATCGGCACCCCGATCGCGGGTCGCGGCGAACAGGCACTCGACGGTCTGGTCGGCATGTTCGTCAACACCCTCGCGTTGCGGACCGGTGTGCGCGCCGATGCCACCTTCGCGGACCTGCTCGACCGGGTGCGCGGCACCGACCTGGCCGCTTTCGCCCACGCGGACGTGCCGTTCGAGCGGATCGTCGAGGTACTCGATCCGGAGCGCTCCACGGCGCGCCATCCGCTGTTCCAGGTGGCGTTGTCGCTGCAGAACCTCGGCCGCACCCGGTTCGAGCTCCCCGGTCTCGACATCGACGTCCTCGACGCGGGATTCGAGCCCGCGAAGTTCGACCTGCACCTCACGCTCGTCGACCATCGCGACGCCGACGGGGAGCCGGCCGACATCGCCGCGTCGTTCACGTATGCCGCCGACCTGTTCGACGGGGCGACCGTCGCGCGGTTCGCGAACAGGTTGGAACGGCTGTTGCGCGCGGTCGTCGCCGACCGCCGCGCGGTGATCGGTGACATCGACCTGCAGGGCGAGGCCGAGCGGCGTGCCGTGCTGGTCGAGTGGAACGCCACCCGGCACGAGGTGCCGAGCACGACGCTGGCCGACCTGTTCGCGCAGCGGGTGCGCGCCACCCCGGACACGGTGGCCGTGGTGGTCGAGGAGCTCGAACTCACCTACGCCGAGTTCGACGCCCTCGCGAACCGCCTGGCCCGCGAGCTGATCTCGCGCGGCGTGGGGCCCGAGACCCGGGTCGCCCTCGCGATCCGGCGGTCGCTCGAGTTGCTGGTCGCGATGTACGCGGTCGCCAAGACGGGCGGCGCGTACGTCCCGATCGACCCGGACCATCCCGTCGAGCGAACCGAGTACGTGCTCGAATCCGCGTGTCCCGTGGTTGTTCTCACCTCGAGCGGTGAGACGGTTCCGGTGCCGGAGACCGCCCAGCGGGTGGACGTCGACACCGTCGACCTCGCCGGGCACCGGTCCGATCCCATCGCCGACGCCGAGCTGCGGTCACCGCTGCGCCCGGAGAACACGGCGTACGTCATCTACACGTCCGGTTCGACCGGCCGACCCAAGGGCGTCGCGGTTCCACACGCGGCGATCGTCAACCAGTTGCTCTGGAAGCAGGCGCAGTTCGCACTCGACGGCACCGATGCGGTGCTGCTGCGGACGGCGGCCACGTTCGATCTGTCGGTGTGGGAGTTCTGGTGGGCACTGACCGCCGGCGCCCGGCTGGTGGTCGCGAAGGCCGGGGGCGAGCAGGACCCGGCATACCTGGAGCGGCTGATCCGCGATCACCGCGTCACCACCGTGCATTTCGTGCCGTCGCTGCTGACCGCGTTCCTCGCGTCGGTGGGCGATGAGCCGCTCGACGCGTTGCGCCGGGTGATCTGCATCGGCGAGGCGCTGCCCGCCGAGGTGGTCCGCAGGTTCGGTGAGGTGAGCGCCGCCCCGGTGTTCAACCTGTACGGGCCCACCGAGGCCGCGGTGAGCGTCACCCATCACGCGTGCGGGCCCGACGACGGTCCGTCCGTGCCGATCGGTCTGCCGGAGTGGAACACCCGCGTCTATGTGCTCGACGCGCGCCTGCAGCCGGTGCCGATCGGGGTACCCGGCGAGCTGTACCTCGCGGGTGCCCAGCTCGCCCGCGGATACGTGGGGCGGACCGACCTGACGGCCGACCGGTTCGTGGCCGATCCGTTCGGAGCCGCCGGAACCCGCATGTACCGAACCGGTGACCTGGTGCGCTGGGTGCCGCGTCGGTCGGGTGCCGTCCTGGACTACCTGGGCCGCACCGATTTCCAGGTGAAGCTCCGGGGCTTCCGGATCGAGCTCGGAGAGATCGAGACGGCGCTGTCCGCGCACGCCGACGTCGACCGGTCCGTCGTGGCGGTGCAACGGGCCCCCGGCGGGGCCGAGCACCTCGTCGGTTACGCGGTGCCGCGGCCCGGGACCTCGCCCGACGTCGCCGCACTGCTCGCGTTCGTCGCGGAACGCGTGCCCAGCTACATGGTGCCCTCGACCGTGATCCTGCTCGACGAGCTTCCGCTCGGCGTCACGGGCAAGCTCGATCGCCGGGCGCTGCCGACACCGGAGTTCGCGAGCAGCAGCGGGTTCCGGGAGCCGGTCACCGCCACCGAGGAGATCGTCGCGGGCATCTTCGCGGACCTGACGGGCGGTGCCCGGGTCGGCGCCGACGACAGCTTCTTCGAGGTCGGCGGCAACTCGCTGTCCGCGACCCGGGCCACGGCACGGATCAACGAGGCGTTCGGGACCGCGCTGACGGTCCGCGAGTTCTTCGAGGTGCCGACGGTGTCGGCGTTGGCGACGCGGGTCGATGAGCACGCCGGGCTCGAGCGGCCGAGGCTGACGGCGTCGGAGCGTCCGGACCGAATCCCGTTGGCGCCGGCCCAGGAACGCATCTGGGCCGACAACCAGCGCACCCGGGGCGGCGAGTGGAACATTCCGTTCGCTCTGCGGCTGCGCGGCGCGATCGACGTCGCGGTGCTGCGCGCCGCGGCCGGCGACGTGGTCGCGCGGCACGAGTCGCTGCGGACCGTCTACCCGGCCACCCCGGACGGTCCGGTGCAGGTGATCGTGGCCGCGGAGGACGCGGTACCACAGGTGGAGGTCGTCGCTGCGGATGCGGCGTCCCTCGATGCCGAGCTGAATGCGTTCCTGTGGGGCGATTTCGACGTCACCACGCAGTTGCCGATGCGGATGCGGCTGTTCCGGATCGGACCGGACGACTACGTGCTCGCGGTCGTCGTGCACCACATCTCCGCGGACGGCTACAGCGTGGGGCCGCTCACCCGCGACGTCGTGGTGGCGTACGCGGCGCGTGCAATGGGTGTTGCACCGCAATGGGATCCACTGCCCGTGCAGTTCGCCGACTACGCGGTGTGGAAGCGCTCACTGCTCGGGGAGTTCGACGACCCGGCGAGCGAGGCACACCGCCAGATGGACTACTGGACGCGCTCGCTCGCGGACCGGCCCGGCTTCCTGGACTTCCCGACCGACCGGCCGCGGCCGGCGACGCGTCCGACGGCGGGAGCGGCGCTACCGGTCCACCTCGACGCCGACACCCACGCGGGCCTCGTGTCGCTGGCCCGGGAGTGCGGTGCGAGCCTGTTCATGGTGCTGCAGGCGGCGTTCGCGTTGTGCGTCAGCCGGTTCGCGAACGAGCAGGACGTCACGGTGGCCACCTCCATCGCGGGCCGCGGCGAGCCCGAACTCGACGACCTGGTCGGCAACTTCTCCGACGACGTCCTGATGCGAGTGGTCGTCGACGAGCGGCAGTCGGTCGCCGACCTCGTCGCCGCCGTTCGGTCGGCGGCGCTGGGTGCCTACGCGAACCCGGACGTGTCGAACCCACGGCTCGAGCGGGCACTCGGACTCGACCCGGACGCGCCCTACAACCCGCTGTTCCAGGTCACGTTGATCCTGCAGCGGGCCGCCGACGGGCTCGCGGCGCAGTTCCCCGGGCTGTCGATCGAACCGCATCCGGTACCGACGACCGTGGCGAAGCACGAACTCGAGTTCAGCCTGAACGACCACTACGACGCATTCGGCGTGCCGACCGGCGTCACCGGTGGTTTGCTGTACCAGACGGCGCTGTTCGACGAGTCGACCGCGCAGAGCGTCGTGGAGCGGTTCGTGTCGGTACTGCGAACCATGGCCGCCGATGCGTCCCGCGCCGATCGTGACATCCGACGATGTGAGGAGTGTAGGTGACCGACCGGGAGCGACCACTGGCCACAGCGACGTTCGGAACACCGACAGGGGTTTCGGTGGTCGTCGCCGCGTACAACGCGCTCCCGGAGATCGACATCCAGCTGGAGGCGCTCGCGCGCCAGGACTACGACGGCGAGTTCGAGGTCGTGGTGAGTGACAACCAGAACAGTGCGGCACTACGGAGTCATGTCGAGCAGCACCCCCTGCGGGACCGTCTGCGGCTGCGGTGGGTGGATTCGAGTGCCGTGGCCGGGACGTCGCATGCGCGCAACGTCGGCACCCGGGCCGCCCGGTACGACTTCGTCGCGTACTGCGACCAGGACGATGCGGTGTACCCAGGCTGGCTCACCGCGATGACCGTCACCGCCAAGGAACACGGCATCGTCGGTGGTCTCCTCGAGCGGGACACCCTCAACGATCCGGTGATCGCGCAGTGGCGGGCGCTCCCGCCACCGGACAAGCTGCCGCTGATGGCGCACTTCCTGCCGAGCACGTTCGGGTGCAACCTCGGCATCTGGCGCTCGGTGTTCGACGAGATCGGCGGCTGGGACGAGACGTATCCGACCGCCGGCGGCGACGTCGACTTCTGCTGGCGTGCCCAACTGCGCGGGTACGACCTCGGCTACAACCCGGACGCCCTTGTCGCGTACCGGTATCGGACCACCCGCCGGGAGATGTTCGACCAGGCCGTCGAATACAACATGGCGGAGGCGCGGCTAGCAAAGCAGTACGCGGCGGAGGGCGCCCGCGGCACCAATCCTCTGATCCTGTTCGGCTACCTCGGGTGGCTGCTGTTCCGGCTGCCGGCGTTGCCGTGGAACTGGCCGGCCGGGCGCCGCGGCCAGTGGTACTGGGTCGCCGGGGCCGTCACGGGTCGGATCAAGGGCAGCATCGAGCAGCGCCACCTGTACCTGTAGCCGTCAGAGGTAGAAGACCCGGTTACGGAGACTGCCGCGGATGCGGCCCGCGAACCCGGCGAGATAACAGATCCACGTTCCGGTCGGCAGTTTCGTGACGGCCTGGGGGAGTAGCGGATTCCTCAGCACCAGCAGCACCGGCATGGCGAGGGCGAGCACCGGACTACGGCGCCGGTGGCCGCGGTCCCGGTACCGGACGAAGGTGTCGACGTCCGACTGCGCCCACAAGTACTGCTGACGCCACAACTGCGGATACGAGCTCTTCACGCGATAGGCCATCATCGCCTCGGGCTCGTGGCCGAACGTGAGGCCCGCGAGCTGAATTCGCAGGCAGTAGTCGACGTCTTCGCCACCGCCGAGACAGTCGACATCCCACGGTCCGACCTTGTCGATCGTGTTGCGCCACATCCCCAGGTTGCAGCTCCCGGCGACCGGGAACAGCCCGGGGACCTCGGTTCGGACCTCGGGCGGATTGACCGGCGTCCATTCCGCGGCCCGCGCGGAGTTGAGGGTGCTCGACTCGACCGGGCCGCTGACCGCGTCGAAGGCGGCGGCACGGGAGACGAGACGTCGGAGCCACTGTGGATGGGCCTGGTCGTCGGCGTCGCAGAAGGCGATGAAGTCGCCGCGGGCGGCGTCGACGCCGACGTTTCGCGCGTGCGCGGCGCCGCGCGCCCCTCCGGCGTCCACGCGGCGCAGCCGCAGCCGTTCGGCCAGAGGATGCTCGGACAGGTGCCGGTCCAATCCGTCCGTCGACCCGTTGTCGGCGACGATCACCTCGAACTCGCCCGGGTAGTCCTGCCCTGCCAACGCGGCGAGCTGCACGTCGATGACCGGAGCAGCGTTCAACGCGGGCAGGACCACCGAGACGAGAGTGGGCGTGCGTGGCATGGAGCCTCCCAAGGTTCCTACACGTAGAAGACGTCGAACTCGCGACTGCCTGCGACCCGTCCGAACAGCGCGCTCACATGCCAGAGCCATTGTCCGCGTGGCAGCCTCGTCAGCGTCGTCGGCAGCAGCGGGTTGCGGATGACGATGAGCACGATCAGCAGGACGAGATATGGAACGGGGCGCCCGGACATACACGTCGCGCGGTGGTCCCGGTACAGCTGCACCTCGCCGCGGCCGTAGGCGAACGACTGACGCCAGAGCGAGCGGAGGTCGTCGCGCAGACGGTAGTCCACCACTGCGCGCGGCTCCCAGCCCAGCGAGTAGCCGCGCAATTGCAGGCGCCAGCTGAACTCCATGTCCTCGAGCGCGTAGACGTACGAGGTGTCCCACCCGCCGATCTCGTCGAACACCTCACGCCAGATGCCCATGTTCCCGCCGCCGCCCCACGGGAACCGGGCGTTCGCCGAGGTGGGCTGCGTCGCCACGTCCGCGAGCGGGCGCCAGGCCACGGCCCGCTCGCTCGACAGTGGGCGACCGTCGAGTCCACCGGCTACCGCGTCGAACCGAGTTGCGGCCGTGGCCAGGTGGCGCAGCCAGTCGAGGCGGACCCGGTCGTCGGCGTCACAGAACGCGACGAAGTCGCCCGCGGACCGGGCGACGCCGACGTTGCGAGCATGGCTGACGCCCCGCGCGTCCGACGCATCCACCCAGGACAGGTGCAGCCTGTCGCGAAGCGGATGGTTCCGGAGGTACTCCTCGAGCCCGTCGCTCGACCCGTTGTCGGCGACGACGACCTCGAAGGCGCCGTCGTAGTCCTGCTGGGCGAGCGCCGTCAGCTGGACGTCGATGATTCCCTTGACATCGAGCGCGGCGATCACGACCGAGATCAGTGCGGGGCGGCGAGGCACCGCGCAATCGTATTGCATACCTGCGTATTACGGGCGGAATGCGAAACCCCCCGGACTTGGACGGTTGTCCATGTCCTGGCGGGGTTTTAGATGTCCTGGGGTGGAGTCAGCGCTCCTAGCCGACCGCAGCGACGAGCGCGGGCAGTCCGACGGCCGCGGTGGTGCGCCACGAGTGGTGGACGAGGGCGCTGAGGTCGGTCGCCTCGGGGTTGATCTCGATCACCGTCGCGCCCGACTCCACCGCGCGCAGCGGCAGTCCGGCGGCCGGATACACCACCGCGGACGTGCCGACGACCACCATCAGGTCGCAGGCGTCGACGGCGTCGGTGGCCCGTGTCCAGGCGTCCTCCGGCAGTGCCTCGCCGAACCAGACCGCCCCTGGACGCACGTCGCCGCCGCAGCTCGCGCACGCGGGCGGCGTCACCGGACCGGTGGGCTCGACGTCGAGTCCACCGTCCGACGGATGTGGCGCGGCGCAGACACTGCAGCGCGGGGTGAACAGGCTGCCGTGCAGGTGGGCCGCGACCTCGCTGCCGGCTCGTTCGTGCAGATCGTCGACGTTCTGGGTGACGAGCGTCATCGGCACCCGCTGCGCCCACGTCGCCAGTGCGCGATGGCCGTCGTTCGGCTGCACTCGCCGGATCAGTCCCGTGCGCCACTGGTACCACGCCCACACGAGGGCCCGATTGCTCTCCCATGCCTGCGGCGTCGCGAGTTCGGCGGGGTCGAAGCGTTCCCACAGGCCGGTCTGTGCGTCGCGGAATGTCGGCACGCCGCTCTCGGCGGACATTCCGGCGCCGCTGAACACCACCACGCGACGGGCGGCACGGGCGGCCTCGACGAGTGCCGGGTCGACTGCGAACTGGTCCATGTGGTCGATTGTGCGCGCAGGGCTTCCGGTGGGCTGCACCCGAGTGGGCGGTGTGCCTGCGATCGGGTTGAATTGACGCATGCCAACGTGTGCGCGGATCCGATGACCGGCGAGCTGCTGCCGCACCCCGGCACGGGGGAGTTGTTCCCGTCGCCGGTGCCGCCGGGTGCCGGATGGCCAGGCGATCCCGCGACCGCGGACACGCCCGTCGCGCGCTCCGCCCGGGACGTCGTCGAGGGGGCCGCGGCGGCGTCGAACCTGGCAGAACTCGACGCCCGGATCAGCGTGTGCCGCGCCTGCCCGCGGTTGGTGGACTGGCGTGAGCAGGCCGCGGACGTCAAACGCCGCTCGTTCGCCGATCAGCCGTACTGGGGTCGGCCGCTGGCCGGGTTCGGCGACATCCTCCCCAAACTGCTGATCATGGGGTTGGCGCCCGCCGCGAACGGCGGCAATCGCACGGGCCGGATGTTCACCGGGGATCAGGCCGGCGATTGGCTGTTTCGGGCTCTGCACCGCGCCGGTATCGCGAACAAGGCGACCGCCGAGCATGCCGGGGACGGCCAGAAGCTGTTCGGCGCGCGGATGATCTCGGCGGTGCGCTGTGCGCCCCCGGGCAACAAGCCGACCGTCGGCGAACGGGACTGCTGCGCGGGCTGGTTGGATGCCGAATTCGCCGACCTGCTGCCGTGGGTGCGTGCCGTCATCGCGCTCGGTTCCTTCGGCTGGGACGCCACGCTGGGCGCCGTCCGGCGGGCCGGAGGCACGGTGCCCACGCCCAGACCGAAGTTCGGGCACGGCGAAGTCACCGTCCTCCATACCCCGGACGGCAAGCCGCTCACGGTGATCGGCTGTTACCACCCGAGCCAGCAGAACACCTTCACCGGCACGCTCACCGAGCAGATGCTCGACGACGTCGTCGCGCGCGGCAAAGACCTCGCCGGGCTCGGCTTCGGATGTGGCGGTTCGGGACGCTGATCCCCGTGACGGGCAGGCACGTCAAGAGTCTGCTCAGTGGGACGAAGGCTTGAGGACCCTCCGGTAGGCGTGGCTACCATCACTCCCACGTCGACTGCCGTTGGAGGTGTGCATGGGCCACGAGGTCCCCGAACCCGCTGTTCAGATGGGGTATGTCGTGGCCGATCTCGATGCCGCGATCGATCACTGGGTCACGCAGGCCCGCGTGGGGCCGTGGACCGTGTTCCGCGGCGTCACGCTCAGCGGCCGTTACGCGGGAGCCGACACCGTGGTGACCATGGACGTCGCGATGGGCTACACCGGCGACCTCCAGATCGAACTCATGCAGATCACGTCGACGACTCCGTCGCCGTACACGAACGCCGCCGGCGAGCCGCACGTCGGACCCCACCACATCGCCTGGCTCACAGACGATCTCGACGAAGCCCTCGCCTCCGCGCACCGCCGGGGACTCGAGGAACTGTTCGTTGCCGAAGGCCCCGGCACCCGCGTCGCGTACGTGCACTCGCCGGCCCAGCCGGAGGTCGTGTTCGAGTACATCCAGAGCGCCGGCATGCGCGCGATGCTCGAGTACGGCATCGAACAGGCCCGGACGTGGGACGGGACGGATCCTGTCCGGCCGATCGCCTGACTGCGGGCGAGCCACTCAGACATCAAGTCCCACCGTCCTCCTCGACGAGGTGGAGAATCCAATCCGGCGTGGCCGGGAAAGGCTGAACGATGGTCAACTGGAACGAAGAATGTGACGTGTTGGTGGCCGGGTCCGGTGGCGGCGGCGTCACCGGCGCGTACACCGCGGCCCGCGAGGGGCTCGACGTGATCCTGGTCGAGGCGACCGACAAGTTCGGCGGCACCACCGCCTACTCCGGCGGCGGCGGCTTCTGGTTTCCGTGCAACCCGGCGCTGAAGCGCGCCGGCACCGACGACACGATCGAGGACGCGCTCGAGTACTACCACGCGGTGGTCGGCGACCGGACCCCGCGCGAGTTGCAGGAGGCGTACGTCCGCGGCGGCGCCCCGCTGATCGAGTACCTCGAGCAGGACGAGATGCTCGAGTTCGAGATGCTGCCGTGGCCCGACTACTTCGGCAAGGCGCCCAAGGCCCGCCTCGACGGCCAGCGCCACACCATGCCGACCCCGCTCCCGATCGCGGAGGTCGGTGACCTGCACGAGCTGGTGCGCGGACCGCTGGACGTCGACCGACTCGGTGCCCCGCTGCCCGACTACCTCATCGGTGGGCGCGCCTTGATCGGCCGGTTCCTCAAGGCGATGGAGAAGTACCCCAACGCCACACTGCACCTGAACACCGTCCTCGTCGAGTTGGTCGTCGAAGACGGCGCGGTCGTCGGCGCCATCGTCGAGCGTGACGGCGAGCGCGTCGCGATCCACGCTCGCAAGGGCGTCCTGCTGGCGGCCGGTGGCTTCGAAGGCAACGACGAGATGCGCCAGAAGTACGGCGTTCCCGGCGAGGCCCGCGACACGATGGGTCCGTGGGGCAACCTCGGTCAGGCGCACCAGGCGGGCATCGCGGTCGGTGCCGACACCGACCTGATGGGCGAGGCGTGGTGGTCGCCGGGCATGACGCACCCGGACGGGCGTTCGGCGTTCGCGCTGTGGTTCACCGCCGGCATCTTCGTCAACCAGGATGGCAAGCGGTTCGTCAACGAGTCCGCGGCGTACGACCGCATCGGCCGCGACATCATCGCCCAGATGGACGAGGGCAAGGCCACGCTGCCCTACTGGATGATCTACGACGACAAGGACGGCGAGCGTCCCCCGGTGAACGCCACCAACGTCTCCATGGTCGAGACGGAGAAGTATGTCGAGGCGGGCCTGTGGCACACCGCGGACACGCTCGAGGAACTGGCCGAGAAGGTCGGTGTCCCGGCGGAGAACCTGGTCGCGACCGTCGAGCGGTTCAACTCGTTCGTCGCCGCCGGCGTCGACCCTGACTTCGGTCGCGGCGACGAGGCGTACGACCGCGCGTTCTCGGGTGGTGAGCCGCCGCTCGTGACGATCGAGCAGGGCCCGTTCCACGCGGCCGCGTTCGGCATCTCCGACCTCGGCACCAAGGGCGGTCTGCGCACCGACACCGCGGCGCGTGTCCTCGACACCACCGGCAACCCGATCCCCGGCTTGTACGCGGCGGGCAACACGATGGCCGCGCCGAGCGGCACCGTGTACCCGGGCGGTGGCAACCCGATCGGCACCAGCATGCTCTTCAGCCACCTCGCGGCAATGGACATGGCCGGCAAGTAAGCCGTCCCGTCACGGCAGCGCCGCGCCGCCCGAATCGGGGCGGCGCGGCGCTGTTCGTTCGCCGGGCGGCCGAGGCGTGCGGGCGGAAACCGTGGAACTACCTCCCGCGGCTGCCCTGCTTGGTAGGTTGAGCCCCATGTTTCGAAACGTCCGGTTTGTTCCGATTGCGCTTCTGCTCGCGGCCGCGGTGACGGCCTGCGGTTCCTCCGACGATGCCGACACGTCGGTTCCAGGCGCGACGACCGCCGAGATCGCGCTCGCTGACGAGGGCACGGCCGGCGCCTCCGGTGCGGAGGTGCTGGCGCGGTTCACGAGCTGCAACGACGTTGCGCCGGCCGTCGCGCAGTACATCGCGGGACTGCAGGAGAGCGAGTCCAACGTGGTCGACGAGTACGGGGTCTCGTGCAATTGGGAGATCCTGGACGGAGTCACGGATCTGAGCCAGATCCGTAGCGTGGAGGTTCTCGTCGAGCCGGGGACGGGGGAAGTTCCGACGGTGCAGGACCTGGAGACGGGCAAACTCGTCGTGCTGCCGGACACCGATCTCGAGCGGGCCGGGGCCGTGGCCTACACGCTGCCCGTGACGACGGCCGTCGCCGGGGTGACCGTCACCACGGTCGTGACGCCGGACGTCAAGGTGACGATCACCGGCGGGCAGTGGGACGACGTGCCGTCGCTGGACGGGCCGGCCGCCGTGGCCGCCGCCAAGGAACTGATCGGCGCCCAGGGTTAGTTGTTCGTGACGGTGAAGCCCTTGCCGATCGGGTTGGGCTGCGCCGCGATGCTGTCGAGTACCGAGGCGAAGTCGATGAACTCGAACGGCCCCCGGGTCATGCCCACCAGCTGGGTGTCGTTGACGAACGCGGGGCCGCCCGAGTCACCACCGTTGGCAGTGACGGCCGAGTTGATCCGGGGCGCGGCCTGTCCGTAGATCGGCCCGCACGTCACCCCGGTCCGTACGCCGGCCTTGCACAGCATGCCCTCCGGGGTGGACGGCCCGATGCTGTCGATGCGCACTTCCGGTCCGTTCGAGGAGAGGACCACGTCCGGGTTCAGCTCGATCACGACGTAGTCGATGCGCGGATCGCGGTAGGCGATGGTTCCGATCGGATCCCCGGTCCCGGTCGGCCCGAAGCGGTAAACCGTTGCGCCGTCGGGGAAGTCGGTCGCACCACCGGCGGCCGTGGATACGCAGTGCCCCGCGGAGATCGCGATCTTGTTGCCGAGGTCGTCGGTGCCGACGACGCCGAGGGTGCAGTATTCCTGATTCGCCATCGGGTTGGACGGTCCGGCGTCCGGATTCGCCGTCCACGCGATTCCGTTGGAGACCGTTCCTGGCGCCGCGGACGCGGCTGGGGTGATGGCCAATGCCGGCACCAGCGCGGCGCAGGCGGCGAGCGTGGCCAGCAGGACTCGTTTCGTCATCGTCATCTTCTGCTTCCTGTCGGGTGACGGGCACCCGGGAGACGAGGTGGAGAACCGGCGCCTGGGGGAGGGATTACGTTTCCGCTCCCAGCGCCATAACAGAAGAGTAACGAGGATACATCGATCCGTCGAGGGGCCCGAAGCATTGTCTCGATTGGACATGAACCGACCGGTTCCTATTGAACCGGAAGGGATTTCGATGCCCAGGAGGGGGACCGGACGGTACGTGCGGTCAGCCGGCGGTCTCCTGCTCCGCCAGCGCCCGGCGGGACTCCTCGTGGAGGACCTCGATCAGTTCGCCTTCGATCGCGGCGAACTCGGGGGAGGTGACGATCGAGAGCTGCCGTGGCCGGGGCAGGTCCACGACCACCTCGCGGCGCACGGCCGCCGGCCGGGCGGACAACACGACCACCCGGTCCGACAGGAACACCGCCTCCCGGACGTCGTGCGTGATCATCAGGACCGTCCAGCGGTACTGCTGCCACACGTCCTGCAGCCAGGTCTGCATCTCGGTCCGGGTGAGCGAGTCCAGCGCACCGAACGGTTCGTCGAGCAGCAGGACCGAACGATCCTGCACGACGGTTCGCAGCAGGGCGGCCCGCTGGCGCATTCCCCCGGAAAGCTCGTGCGGCCGGGCGTCCTCGAAGCCGGCCAACCCGAACCGCGGGAACAGCTCGGCGGCGCGGGCGCGGGCCTGTGCGCGGGGCATGCGCTGCACCTCGAGGCCGAGGGTGGTGTTGTCGAGCACCGATCGCCACGGGAAGAGCAGGTCCTTCTGCGGCATGTGCGCGCACGTCGGGGCCGCGACGCGGCCCGAATCCGGTGCCTCGAGGCCCGCGACGATCCCGAAGAGGGTGCTCTTGCCGCACCCGCTGGGGCCGATGACGGACACGAACTCGCCCGGGCGGACCGCGAGGTCGACCCTGTCGAGTACCTGCCGGGCGCCGAACGACTTGGTGACCGACGACAGTTCGACGACGGGGGCCTCGGAACGATCGCTAGTCATGACGCGCCTCCTGCCGTGGCTGCTGGATCCACGGCGCGACGACCCGTTCGATCGCGAACGTGCACAGGTACAGGGCGACACTGATGGTCGCGGTCACCAGGACGGCCGCGAGGACCAGGTCGGTGCGGAACGAGTTCTTCTGCACGCTCATGTAGATGCCGAGTCCGGAACTCGCGCCGACATACTCGGCGAACACGGCGCCGACGACCGCGTAGGTGACGCCGATGCGCAGCGCCGTGAAGAACCGGGGGAGGGCCGACGGCAACCGCACGTACCGGAACTGCTGCCACTTCGACGCGCCCATGCTGCGCAGCAGCGCGCCGGCCTCGCGATCGGCCGAGGCGAACCCCTCGACGAGCCCGATCGCCATCGGGAAGAACGTCGCGAGCGCGATGACCAGGACCTTGGGCAGCAGGCCGAAGCCGAACCAGATGATCATCAGCGGCGCGATCGCGATGATCGGCAGGGTCTGCGACACCACGAACAGTGGCACGAAAGCCCTTCGCAGCCAGGGCGAGAAGTCGACCAGGATCGCGAGCGCCCACGCCACGACCAACGAGACCGCGAACCCGATCAGCGTCACCTGCAGCGTCGCCCAGGCGTGCACGGCGATGTCGTCGCGGTGGGCCCAGCCCTGCTCGAGCACGCGGCCCGGCGACGGCAGCACCTGAGGGCGGATCCCGCTGATCGTCACGTAGACCTGCCACGCCGCGACGAGCGCGAGTGCGACCACCACCGCCGGAAGTAGCCGGCGGACCGGGCCGGCGGTGGTCGTCGCGTCGCGCTTACGGGGTCGCGAGATACTCATCGGTGAAGTACGTCGACCAATCCGGTTCCGCCGTCAGTGGTTTGCCGTCGGGGCCGGCGAGCAGTCCGTGTTCGTACAGGAATCCCGAGTACCCGGCCCACTGCTCCCGCGTCTGAGTTCCGACCCGGCCGGATGCGTCCTTCATGTAGTCGGCCGCCAGCATCCGCTGGCTCTCGACCACCAACTCCTCGTCGCTGAAGACCCCCGGGTTCGCGTCGATGAGGGCCTTCGCGCCGCGGTCCGGATCGTCGGCGGCCACCTGGTAGCCGCGCTGGAGTGCCTGCACGAACTTGCGGGCCTGCTCGGGGTGTTCGGCGAGCCACTTCTCGTTGCCGTTCACGACGATCGCGTAGGCGTCGGGGAACCCGAAGTCGGTGTAGTGGAAGTAGCGCATCGGGGTGCCGCGGCGCGCCGCCTCGACGCCCTCCCACGCGAAGTACGACACCGTGAAGTCGGCCTGCCCGCCGTATACGGCTTCGTACGCGGAGGTCCCGAGCACGACGGTCTCGAAGTCGCCTGTGCCGCCGTCGTTCCGGATCACCTGGCGCAGCGTCTCCCGCTCGCCCGGGTCGCCGAAGCCGGCGTACGTCTTGCCGTCGAGATCCCTCGGGCTCGCGAGGTCGGCGCGGTCCGCTCGGACCCCGATGCCCGTGGCCCAGTGCTGCAGCGGCGCCAGGACCGACACGGTCTGCGCACCGGCGGCGCGGGAGAACGTGGCCGAATCCTGGAAACTGGTACCGAATTCGGCGTTGCCGGCGTCGACGAGCGTGTCCGGCGACGTGTTGTTGTACGGCAGCACTTCGACGTTCAGCCCGGCGTCGGCGAAGTAGCCCTCCTGCAGGGCCACGTACAAACCGGTGTGGTTGGTGTTCGGCGTCCAGTCGAGGGCGAAGCGGATGGTATCGCCGGAATCGTCGGAACCCCCGCATCCGGTGAGGATGCTCAGCGCCGACGCGACGATCGCCGAGGTGGCCAGGGCGCGGCGCAACCGCGACACCGTCGTCACGACGCCGGCCAGGGCTGCGGGTTCAGGGCGGTGTCCCAGAACATGAACTCGTAGCGCGTCGCTATGACGAACGCGCGGACCATCGCCTCGCGCTGCTCGGGCGTCGCGGCGTCCGCGGCAGCGTCGACGAGCTGTCGTGCCGTGGCCACGGACTCGTGGAACGCCGGGTCGTCGTACGTGGTGACCCACTGCGCGTACGGGTGTGTGGGGTCGGCGGCGAGCACCTCGTGCGCGTCGGCGGCGAGGCGGCGTCCGACCTCGGCGTAGATCCAGAAGCACGGCAGGACGGCCGCGGCCGCCACCGGGTACGGCTCGGTGGACGCGGTCGAGGTCAGGTACGACACGTACCCCAGGCAGGCCTGTGAGTGCTCGGGTTCGCCGATGCGCTCGGGCAGCACGCCGCTGCTCATGAGCCCCTCGTGCAGTTCGGTCTCGACGACCGCGGCCGTCGCGGCCGACGTCGCCCAGAACGCGGCCGTACGGGGGTCCGGGGCTTTGGTGGCCAGCAGCGCGAGGGCCTTCGCGTACTCGGCGAGGTAGAGCGAGTCCTGCTCGATGTAGGTGCGGAACACCTCGAGCGGCAGGGTGCCGTCGCCGAGGCGGCGCAGGAACTCCATGTCGTCGATGGCCGCACGCAGGACGGCGCTTCGCTCCCACAGCAGATCGGTGAAGCGTGAGCCCGCTGGGGCGAGGTGGACAGATGTGTCGTGGACAGGCGTCGTCATCGCCGTGACATCCCTTCGTCAGCATTACCTGATGCAGGTTCCCGGGTGTGATCTCAGCCCCGCCCGTGCGGAGCACCCCGTGTCAGTGAACGAGCCGACCTTAGCACCGCAGGATTGGTACCTTGGCAATCGGCTGTTCTGTCGTGCGGGGGACCGACCGACGGACGGCTCCGACCACGTGTCGGAGGTGAGGAGGGGCGCGTCATGGAAGCTGTGGAAGTCCTGGAGACGGGGGCGTCCCGTGGCCCCGAGACGCTCGTCGTCGAGACGTCGCTCGGCCCGGTCCGCGGATACGGCGGAGGCGTTTCCGGACCGGTGTTCGCGTGGAAGGGCATCCCTTACGCGATGGCCCCGACGGGAGACCTGCGCTTCCGTTCCCCGGTGCCGGCCGAGCGGTGGAGCGACGTGCTCGACGGCCGTGCGTTCGGCGCGATGGCGCCGCAGGGGCACGACACCTCCGTCCCGCTCGACCCGTCGATGCGCATCGACGAGGACTGCCTGACGATCAACGTCTGGGCGCCGCGGCCCGACGGCACACCGCGACCGGTGATGGTCTGGATCCACGGCGGTGCCTACGTCCTGGGCTCGTCCGCGCAGGCGATCTACGACGGTCGGCTGCTCGCTCAGCGCGGCGACGTCGTGGTGGTGACGTTCAACTACCGACTCGGGACGCTGGGGTTCCTGGACCTGTCCTCGTTCTCCACCGCGGCCCGGACGTTCGAGTCCAACCTGGGCCTGCGGGACCAGATCGCGGCACTCGAGTGGGTCCGCGACAACATCGCGGTGTTCGGTGGGAACCCGGACGAGGTGACGCTGTTCGGCGAGTCGTCGGGCGGTGGCGCGATCACCACCCTGATGACGGTGCCCAAGGCGGAGGGGTTGTTCCACCGGGCGATCTCGCAGAGTCCGCCGGCGACGTCGGTGTACGGCGCCGAACGTGCTGCGAACGTCACTCGCCGCTACCTCGAGATCCTGGACCTGCCGGTCGGCAGGATCGGCGACCTGATGGACATGCCGGCCGCACGTTTGGTGAAGGCCGGCGACATCCTCGTCGACGAGGTGCCGACCCGGGTGCCCGGCACGCTCGCGATGGCACCGGTGGTCGACCGCGACCTGGTCCCGCACTATCCGGTGGCGGCGTTCCAGAAGGGGTACTCGCACCGGATCCCGCTGATCATCGGCTCCAACAAGGACGAGGCGTCGATCTTCAAGTTCATGCGCTCGCCGCTGCTGCCGGTCAGCTCCGAGGCCGTCCAGCAGATGTTCGCCGGACTGGCCGAGGACAATCCCGGGCTCTCGCCGGTGCGGCTCGCCGAGATCGTCGCCGCGTACCCGGACAACACCAAACCGCGAGGGGTGCTGGCGATTTCGCGTGACGCGGCGTTCCGGATGCCCGCCCTGTGGGTGGCCGACGCGCACAGCAGGCACTCGCCGACGTGGGTGTACCGCTTCGACCACTCCACCCCGCTGCTCAAGGCGGCCCGGGTCGGTGCGGGGCACGCGACCGAATTGCCTTACGTATTCGGCAATTTCGGGACCCTCAACCCGGACCCGACCTTCTGGCTCGGAGGCCGCAAGAGCGCATCCGAGGTGTCCGGCCGGGTGCAACGGCGGTGGCTGGCATTCGCCCGGCACGCGGTCCCGGCCGCCCTCGACGGCTCCAAGCACTGGGCGCCGTACACCGAGGCCGGCCGCGCCACGCTGCTGATCGACAACCACGACACCCTGGTGCAGGACCCCGACCACGCGATGCGCGTCGCCTGGGGCGACGAGGTGATGGGGTTCAGCTAGGACCAGTCCGACAGGTCGGTGTCGCTCCGCTTTCCCCGGCCGACGGTCGACAGTGTGGTCAGGGTCGCGTCGACGTGATCGTCACCCACCCTCGCTCGCCAGGCTGATACTTCCTGCCGGAAGGCGGCTGCCGACAGGTCGAGCAGCATTCGTCCTCGTGGGGTGATGACCAGGGTGCGCTCACGCCGATCGTCGTCGTTCGTCCGGCGGTCGACCAGGCCCATGGTTTCCAGGCTTTTGGCGGTCTTCGTTGCCGCCTGTTTGGACACCCCGAGGCGATCGCCCAGCTCCACGCTGGTACATCCGCCGGTCCCGATCGCCTGGAGCGCGAAGCCGTGGTGAGCGCGGATGCCGGGGAACCCGTCCTGCGCCAATCGCTCGTGGACGGCGTCGACGAGCGCCCGGAAGGCGCCCATCAGTAGGAAGGGCATAGCGAGATCGTCGGCCGGCTTCATGGATTCACCCTAGAACGCTGTGGACAACCAGGTTGACCGTATATGGTCAACTTGGTTGTCCATTCGCTGTATGACAAGGAGGGGTCATGGTTCATCTGCCCGAGGAAAAGGCCCGCGTGTTCCACATGCACGGGGTCGATTTCACGTCGTTCGCCGCGGGGGCGAGCGGAGCGCGGACGCTCGCGGCCTGGCGTGCCGACTTCTCCCCGAACACCCCGGGGCAGGCCCACGCGATGACGGAGGAAGAGGTGCTCTACGTCCTCAGCGGCACCCTCGACATCGAGATGGACGACGAGAGCTTCACGGCGGGAGTCGGCGACTGTGTGGTTGTCCCGGCGGGTGCACTCTTCCGTGTCACCAACGCCACGCCCGAGCCCGCCAGCGCATGGGTTACATCCGTCATCGGCATGAAGGCGGCCATGCAGGCCGGCGGTGACCAGATTGCGCCGCCCTGGGCGCAGTAGCCCCGGGCTTCGTCCCTCCGCTGTAGGTGGGGGGCCGGTCAGGCCTTCTTGACGACGCTCGACTTGAGCTGCATGGGGCCGATGCCGTCCACCTTGCAGTCGATGTCGTGGTCGCCGACGCCCTGGACCAGCCGGATGTTGCGGACCTTCGTGCCGGCCTTGATGCCGGTCGGGCTGCCCTTGACCTTGAGTGTCTTGACCACGGTGACGGTGTCGCCGTCGGCGAGGACATTTCCGACGGCATCCCGGATGACCCCGTCATCGGGGTCCGCCCCGTGATCGGTGGGGGCCCATTCGTGCGCACACTCCGGGCAGACCAGCAGCGCACCCATCTCGTAGGTGTACTCGCACGAGCAGTTGGGGCAGGGCGGCAGGGCGTTTTCCACGTGGAGAGCCTAGCGGCAGCGCACGCTCAGTGCTCGGACGGTGCGATCCCGAGCTTGTCGCACGCCGCCCGGTACAGCGCGACGACTTCGGTGCGGATCGACGCCCGGTCGGTGACCGGGCCGAGCCACGGCACCCGCACCGTGCGCTCGGTGCCGTCGACGTCGGCCACCCACTCGCCGGACTCGCCGTCGAGCCCGGTCATGCGGGCGGCCGTCGCGGCCGGTGCGGCGAAGGCGCGCACGATCAGCAGGTTGTCGGCGGTGTGGTCGACGTTCATGTGGCCGGTCACGGCGGCGATGACGGTGGCGTCGAAGGAAGTCACACGACGAGCCTATCGACGGGGTCAGGGGTGTTCGATCATCGCCGGCCGATCCGAGTCCAATTCGTGCAGCACCGGCAGCATGAAGCACACGGCCGCGACGGCCACCACCGGGATCGCGAGGGCGAAGAACGTGGTGCGGATACCCACCTGGTCGATCAGCGGTCCGGCGAGCAGGTACCCGAGCGGGCCGGCGGCGTACGCGGTGGACGTCATGACGCCGACGACGCGCCCACGCATGTGCTCGGGGCTGCGGGTCTGCATGGCCCAGTTGGCGATCGGGCCCACCGGTCCGTACACCAGGCCGATCACCACCGAGAGGGCGAGCAGCACCCACAACGGCGGCAGGAACGCCATACCGATCATCGACAGGCCCAGCCCGCTGACCGCAATGAGCATCAGGTTCCGGCGCCGCAGGTACGGGGCCAGCGCGCCGTACGCGAGCGCGCCCACCAGGCCGCCGATGCTCATCGCCATGAGCACCCAGCCCAGTTGGGCGGGCTCGCCGCGGTCGGTGAAGTACTTGGGGAACAGCACCGACTCGATCGGCAGGTACAGCGCCACGATCACCATGTCGACCAGTGCGAGGGTGCGCAGCAGTCGGTCCCGCCACACGAACCGCAGCCCCTCGAGCGTGCCGGACCACATCGACGTCGGCCGGGTCTCGTGGTCCGGCCGACCGGAGCCCTCGAGCCGCATGAACGCGATCGTGACAATCGACAGGACGAAGCACACCGCAGTGACCCACAGTGTGCTCTCCGGCCCCACGAGCGCGATCAGCACGCCGCCGATGCCTGGGCCGACGAGGTAGGCGACGTTGTAGTTGGCCTCGTAGAGGCTGTTGACGCGGTCGAGTCGCCAGCCTGCAGCCTTCGTCGCGGCCGGCAGCATCGACTCGCGTGCCGAGATTCCGGCCGGGTCGAATGTCGCGCCGAGCGCGGCCAGGACCGCGAGCACCGGCACGGACAGGCCCACGGTCCCCGCGACGACCGGGATCGCGGCCACCGACAGCGCCGACAGCCCATCCGAGACCAGGGACGTGGGTCGTCGTCCGAACCGATCGACGACGGTGCCCGAGAACAGGCTCGCCAGCAGCAGCGGCAGGGTCGCGGCACCCGCCACGACCGCGGCGTCCGTCGCCCGCCCGGTCTGCTCGAGCACCAGCCACGGCAGGGCGACGATCACGATGCCGTTGCCCGTCGCGGACAGCAGGGTGGCGAGGTTGAGCAGAATCAACGGCCCCACGCGGCGGGTCGTCGTCTCGTCCGTGGTGGTCACAGCAGGGGGCCTTCGGTCGATCGGTCGTCGACCCCGAAGCTAACAGCGCGGCCGGAATCCGCGCGAGCGGTTTTCCGGCCGTGCCGTCGGCGCCCGCGGCCGCTACTCGCGGGTGCCGATCGCCGCCACCGGGTCCTGGCGCAGCGCGGTGCGGGTGGGGATCGCGATCGCGCCGAGGCCCAGTACGACGGTGACACCCAGGATCAGTGCGTAGACGACCGGGGAGACGGTCGGGATCGGGCGGCCGGACACCGCGGCGGCGATCCCGGCGAGCGGCGGCAGCGCGATCGCGGAGCCGACCACCGCCGCGACCGTGACCACGATCACCGACTCGGCGCGCATCATCCGGCGCACCTGGCGGCTGCTCGCACCGACCAGGCGCAGCAGTGCGAACTCCCGGCCGCGTTCGGCGGTGGCGAGCACGAGCGTGTTCACCACGGCGACCGCGAGGTAGCCGAGCAGCACGGCGAGGGCCACGACGTTCACCCATGCCTGCGTCCGGCGCTGCTCCTGACCGGCGGCGGCGAATTCCGCGCGATCCGACACGACCACGCCGCCCGTCGCGGCGATCGCGGCGCGGGCCTCGTCGACCCGGCCGGGTTCCGCGGTCACGAGGAGCATGTCGGTCAGCCCGGTGGTGGTGTGTGCCCGCACCTGCGACGCCGGCAGCGTCACGTCGCCGAAGCCGAGTCCGCGGCCGTACGTCGCGACGACCGTCGGTGTGATCAGCGTGCCGTCCCCGAGTCGGATCGGGACGGTGTCGCCCACCCGGGCGCTCATGCCGACCGCGGCGTCCGTGCTGAGCGCGACCGTGCCGTCCCGCAACTGGCCGAGGTCGCCGTCGCGCACGTCGAGATCGAGGGTCGAGCCGGTCGTTGCGGGATCGACGCCCTGGATCGGGTACGGCTCGGTGGAGGCAGTTTCTCCACCCGTCGTGAACAGTGCCTGGCTGCGGACGATCGGATTGGCCGCGCGCACAGCCGGATCCGCGGCGACGGACTCGACGAGCGTGGGAGCGAGCCCGGTGGGGGCGGTGACGACGAGGTCGGCGGTGATGCCGCTGCGGGATTGGTCGTCGGCCGCCGCAGCGATGGTGGACTGGGTGAACAGCTGCACTGACCCGATCGCGAGGGCGAGCGCGAGCGGCGTGATCGCGGCCGCGAGGCGCCGGGCGCGGGCCCCGGAGTTGGCGGCCGCCAGGACCAGTGTGGGGGACGAACTGCGGCGCAGCGGGCCGCCGAACCAGCGGACGGCACCGGACACCAGCAGGGGACCCAGCAGCGCAACCGAGATGACCAGCAGGACAGCCGAACTGCCGGCGCCCGCGAGTGCCGCCTGCCCGGGGAGCACCGCCGGCAGCGACGCGGTGGCGAGCCCACCGGCGCCGACGACGAGGCCCGCGATCAGGCGTCCACGACCGATCGCGGCGGGTTCGACCGCGGACTCCCGCAACGCCTCCGTCGGGTCGAGGCGGGCCGGACGCCGCGCGGCGACGGCGGCGGCGATGCGCGCGGTGCTCACCGCGAGCAGCACCCCGATCAGCGCGGGCAGCGGACTGTACGCGAGCGCGAAGTCCGACGGGAGGACGCCGGCCTCGGTGAACTGGGCGCGCAGGACCTGGGCGAGCGCGTAGCCCGGGCCCACACCGAGCAGGGCGGCGGCGCCCGCGACCAGCAGGACCTCGCTGCCGATCAGCCGGTGGATCTGGCCGGGGGTGGCGCCCATCGCCCGCAGCAGTGCGAACTCGCGGCGCCGCTGCTGGATCGACAGCGACAGCGTGCTCGCGACCACGAACATCGCGATGAGTACCGCCATTCCCGCGAACGATCCGCACAGCATCATCAGTTCGGTGCGTGCCGCGCCGGCGTCGAGGTACTCGACGTCGCCGCGGTCGTCGCCGGTGTAGGTGCGGACGTCGGTGCCGGCCAGCGCGTCCCGCGCCCGGACGGCCAGCGACGACGCGTCGACTCCGCTGTCGGCGAGCAGCCCCACCGTCGCCACACGATCGCCGTGCGGCCACAGGTCGCGGGCGCGGTCGTCGGACAGGAACACCGTCGCGGGGCGGTCGGTGGGCTCCGTCGTGGGCGCGGCGGCCACGCCTACGACGGTGTAGTCGTCGCCGATCCCGCCGTGCTGCACCGTGATCCGCTCCCCGGGGCTGCCCGCGCCGGTCACCACCACCTCGTCGGGCGCGGACGGCGCCCGTCCGGCGGTGAGCGCGTACGGCGCGAGCGCGGCCGAGGCCCAGCCGTGCCCGTCCAGCAGGCGGCCGTCGGCGGTGGTCATCGGCACGCTGATGTCACCGACCGCGGCCCGGACACCCGGCACCGCGGACAGTTCGTCCACGGCCGATGCCGGCAGCAGCGCGCGTTCGACGTACTGCGGGTCGATGTCCTCGCGGATGTCGAGCGACTGGGCGGCCCCGACCACGACGTCGGCTCCGGCGTAGCGGTGCGGGGTGACGCCGCCGCGGATCCCCGATTCGAACAGCACCCCGAGTCCGCACGTGAGCAGGGCGGCGCAGAACACCGAGACGAACACGGCCGCGAAGCTGCCCCGGCGCTGTCGGATGTTTGCGCGCGCGAGTGCACGCAGGCGAGACCGGTCCATGCTCACCACTCCCCGAGATGGGTCATGTGGTCGGCGACCGCGGCGGCGGTGGGGGAGTCCATGCGACCGACGAGGCGCCCGTCCGCGAGGAACAGGACCCGGTCGGCGTGCGCGGCCGCCACCGGATCGTGGGTGACCATCACGATCGTTTGGCCGAGGTCGGTGGTGGTGCGGCGCAGCAGGTCGAGCACCTGTCGGCCGGTGCGGCTGTCGAGCGCGCCGGTCGGCTCGTCGGCGAACACCGCGTGCGGCTGCGTGACGAGCGCCCGCGCGATCGCGACCCGCTGCTGTTGACCGCCGGACATCTCGGCCGGACGCCGGTCGCGCTTGTCGGCCAGCCCGACCGCGCCCAGAACGTGGTCCAGGTGTACCCGGTCGGCCCTGCGGCCCGCGAGCAGCAACGGCAGGGTCACGTTCTGTTCCACGGTGAGGGCCGCCATCAGGTTGTACGCCTGGAAGACGAACCCGATGTGGTCGCGGCGGAAGACGGTGCGGGCCTTCGGCTTCAACGCGCTGATCTCGGTGTCGCCGAGCCACACCGATCCTCGCGAGGGCTGGTCCAGGCCGGCGGCGCAGTGCAGGAAGGTGCTCTTGCCGGAGCCGGACGGGCCCATGATCGCGGTGAAGCTGCCGGGGGCGAGGGCGAGGCTGACGTTGTCGAGTGCGGTCACCTGGGCGCGCCCCGAGCCGTACGTCTTGCTGACGTCGGCGAGCCGGACGGCGGCCCGCGGCGGACTCTGGAGAAGCGGTGGTGCGGCGGTGAAGGAGGGCATGGACGCAACGCTATGGATCGGGGAGGCTGCGAAACATCCCGTCAGGTACCCGATCCATGGTGTAGCCAGCTCTACCGACACGGTCACGGCGGTGCGGCATGCTGGAGCGATGGATCGGAAGGAACGGGTGGCGGTGCGGTGGCGTGCCGTCCGCTACCTGGTGGTCGAGGCGGCAGCCGCCGTCGTGTCGATGGCACTGCTGGTGGCGGGGCTCGTCGTCGGTGCGCTGCTCATCCTGATCGTGGGATGGCTGGCCCTCCCCGCGTACCTACGGGTGCTGCGGTGGTGGGCGGGAGGTGCGAGGGGTCGCGCCGGCCGGTTCACCGGCGTCGAGATCGCCCAGCGGTACCCGCCGATCCCCGAGCACGCCGGGTTCGACGACCTGCGCCGGCTGCTGCTCGCCCCGTCCACCCGGCGGGACTTCGCGTGGGTGGCGATCCACTCGATCGCGGCGCTCACCGCGGGCCTGCTCGCGGTCGGGCTGCCGTTCGCCGCGCTCAATTCGCTTGCGATCACTTTCTACTGGTGGATGCTGCCCGCCGACGAACCGGTGAGCAGTATCTACCCGGTCACGTCGTGGTGGGGTGCGGCGCCGATGCCGCTGGTCGCGGTGGGATACGCGGCGCTCGCGTGGTGGGCGATCCCGGCCATGGCGCGCGGGGTGGCGGGCCTCGCCGCCCGACTGCTCGCGCCGCGTCGGGAAACCGAACTGTCCGAACGAGTCTCGGCCCTGACGGCGAGCCGCGCCGCGGCCCTCGATGCGCACGCCGCCGAGCTGCGGCGCATCGAACGTGATCTGCACGACGGTGCCCAGAACCGTCTGGTCGCCGTCGTGATGATGCTCGGACTGGCCGAACGTTCGCTGCGGGTCGCGCCCGAACAGGCGCTGCCGCAACTGCTCCGGGCTCAGGACGCCGCGTCCGATGCGCTGTCGGAGCTGCGCACCCTCGTCCACGACATCTACCCGCCCGTGCTCGACGAACTCGGACTCGGCGGCGCTGTCTCGGCGCTCGCGGGCCGCAGCGCGGTGCCGTGCGTGCTCGACGTCGACCGCCTGCGCCGCGCGCCGGCCGCGGTGGAGGCCGCGGCCTACTTCGTCGTCGCGGAGGCGCTGACCAACGTCGCCAAACACAGCGGCGCCGAGCGGGTGCAGGTGACCATCGCCACCCGCGACGACCAGCGCGGGGCGACGATGGTGATCGACGTCGTCGACGACGGCGTGGGCGGCGCGGTCGAATCGGCGGGCAGCGGATTGGCGGGGATCCGCCGTCGCGTGGCAGCGTTCGAGGGGACGATGACCATTGACAGCCCGCTGGGCGGGCCGACCCGACTCGAGGTGCAACTGCCGTGCGGATTCTGATCGCCGAGGACGACGCCCTGCTGCGGGAGGGGCTCGCGCTGCTGCTCGGCAGCGTCGGGATCGAGGTGACCGCGGCCGTCGACGACGCCGAGAAGTTCCTGGAGGCGTTCGAGGCGGATCCACCCGACGGGGCCGTGCTCGACGTGCGGATGCCGCCGACCTTCACCAACGAGGGACTGAAGGCGGCGATCGAGGCGCGCCGGCGGCGTCCCGGGTTCCCCGTCCTGGTGCTGTCGGCGTACGTCGAGGACCGGTACGCGGGGGAGTTGCTCTCCGGCGGCGCCGGTGGCGTGGGCTACCTGCTCAAGGAACGGGTGGGCCGGGTCGAGGAGTTCGTCGACGCGCTGCGCCGTGTCGTCGACGGCGGCACGGTCATGGATCCCGAGGTGATCTCGCAGTTGATGAGCCGCCGCCGCGCCGACGACCCCATCCGGACGCTGACCCCACGCGAATCGGAGGTGCTGGGGCTGATGGCCGAGGGGCTCGGCAACGCCGACATCGCCCGCAAGCTCGTGGTCAGCGACACCGCGGTGAGCAAGCACATCGGCAACATCTTCGCCAAGCTCGGTCTGTCGGCGTCCGACAGCGGACATCGGCGGGTGCTCGCGGTGCTGGCGCACCTACGTTCCTGACGGCCGATCACACGGCCTCGAGGGCCTCCCCGACCTCGTGCAGCGCGCGGTGGTGCTGGTCCTCGGCGAGCGCGTGCCCGACGGCGATCGCGACGGCGACGGGCCACTCGATCACCTCGAACGCCGCGAGCAGGCCGAGTGCGGCGTAGTAGGCCAGGTGGTCGGGACTGGGGACGCCGACGTCGCCCACGAGCGGTAGACGGATCGCGAACCGTGAGCCCTGCGTGATCCGGTCGAGCGCGGCTTGGTGGGATCGTGGGGAAATGCCGCGATCCAGGGTTGCTTCGGTCATCGTTCGGCCTCCCCATTCCTGTCGTTCACCTGGCGTACACCTTCGGCCGTCATCGTGGGCACCGTGATCTTTTCGTTACCGATGATCTCCACTTTCGCCTCGGCCGTCCGCCCGTCGGGTCCGGACCCGTTGACGGGGGCCGTCACGTCCGTCCTCACGCCGCCGCTGCGCCACGCGTATGCGGTGCTGCTGCGGGCCGGGGTGCTGGTTGTCGACTGATCGTTGGGCGCGCCGCGGGCCGACCACCAGGCGAGAACGCGCGGAGCGGCGGCGGCGACGGCCGTCGCACCCGCCGCAGAGCCGAGGGCCTGCGCCCACGCGAGCGGGCCGAGCGGCGTGCAGCCGAGGAACTGGCTCAACCCGGGCACACTGATCACTCCGGCCAGCGCCGCCATGGAACCGGCGGCTGTCGCCAGGACGAGCGGGCTGCGCGAGTCGATGAGCGTCTGACCCAACTGGGCCCCGACCAGCGCGACCAGGCCCACCGTCGACGCCCGTCGGGGACGCCCGGTGACCGACGCCATGCCCCAGGCGACGCTGGCTCCGATCGCGGTGGTCGCGCCGCGGACGGCGACGGTCCGCCACAGCGCCGCACGGTCCGGTCCGCGCCCGTCGTACGCGTGGTTCCGGTTGGGCGGGCTCACCGCGAGGGCAGCCGCGGGCAGCGCGTCGGTGAACAGGTTCACCAGCAGCAGTTGCCGGGCGTTGAGCGGCGCCCGGCCTCCGATCGCGCTGCCGATCAGGGCGAACGCGACCTCGCCGGCGTTCCCGCCGAGCAGCACGGCCACCGCCGACTGCACTCGCTGCCACAACTGCCGACCTTCGTCGACGGCGTCGAGGATCGCGTCGACGTGGCCTCCGATCAGGAGGATGTCGGCCGCGCTGCGCGCCGGATGGCTGCCGTGGGAGGTGACGCCGATGCCAATGCTCGCCGCGCGGATGGCGGCGGCATCGTTGGCGCCGTCACCCACCATCGCGCACACGCTCCCGGCGCGCTCGAGGGTCTGCACGATCTGAACCTTCTGCTCCGGCGACATGCGGGCGAACACGCGCCGCTCGCGAACCGCGGTCTCCTGGTGCCGATGCGCCAGCGATTCCCATTCGCTGCCGCTCATCACGTCGCAGGCGTCCACGTCGAGCCCGAGGTCCCACGCGACGGCCGCGGCGGTGACGGGGTGGTCGCCGGTGATCAACCGGACGGAGATACCGCGGCCCTCGAGTTCCGGCAGCAGCCCCGCCGCCTCGGGGCGGGCGGTGTCCGACAGTCCCAGCAGGCCCATCGGCTCCAGGCCTCGGCCGCACAGCGATTCGACGGCGTCCGGGTCCGCCGCTGCCCGCTCGGCGTCGGACGCGGTCACGGTGCGGCGGGCGACCGCGATCACCCGCAGGCCCTCCTCGGCCATCGCCTGCACGTCCTCGACGATCGATTCGAGCGCATGGGGTGCGGCGCCGGAACACGCTGCCAGGACCACCTCGGGGGCACCCTTCACGACCAGTTCGGTCCCCTGCAGCGCCGCGGCGTACGGCCGGCCCGCCCGGAACGGGAGCAGCACATCCGATGTCGGTGTTCCGTCCGGTTCGTCGTCGGCCTCGACGACGGCCCGGTCGGTGGCGTGGGCGGCGGCCCGGCCCTCCGTCGTCACGGACGTCCGGGCGGCGGAACGGACGACCCGGGCGCGGTCGTGCGCGCCGACCGGGCGGACCCGCGTCACGCGCAACCGGTCCTCGCTGAGTGTGCCGGTCTTGTCGAAGCACGCGACGTCGACGCGGCCGAGCGCCTCGACGGACCGGGGAGCGCGCACGAGCACGTCCGCGTGAGTGAGCCGCCGGGCGGCCGCCTGCTGGGCCAGCGTCGCAACGAGCGGGAGTCCTTCCGGAACCGCGGCGACCGCGACGGCGACACCGCTCGTGACCGCCGAGCGCAGGCCGCCGCCGCGCAGCATCGACGTCGCGGTGACGAGCGCGCCGCCCCCGATGCTGGCCGGCAGCACCCGGTCGGTGAGGGCGCGGAGTTGTGCCTGCAGGCCCACCTTCCGGACCGGGGCCGGTGACAGGGCCGCGGCGCGGCCGGTCTCGGTGTCGTCGCCGACCGCGGTGACCAGCGCGGTCGCGGTGCCGGTCAGGATCGTCGTCCCGGCGTAGAGCATGCAGCTGCGCTCCGCGAGGGGCACGCCGGGCGTGGCGTCGGTCTGTTTGTCGACCGGCATCGACTCGCCGGTCAGCGAGGACTCGTCCACTTCGACGCCGTCGGCTTCGATGAGCCGACCGTCGGCGGGGGCCACCTCGCCGGACCGGACTGCGATCACGTCGCCCGGCTGCAGGAGTCCCGCTTCGACCGATTCGTACTCGTCGTCCGTCCCGGCGCGGATCCGCCGGGCCGGCGCGTCCTGGACGGCCAGCAGCCGATTGAGCAGACGCTCGGCGTGCAGTCGTTGCGCCGCGGACAGTGCGGCGTTACCGACCAGCACCGTGCCGACCAGGACGGCGTCGACGGGGGACCCGAGCACCGCGCTGGCCGCCGACCCGGTCGCCAGGATCGGGGTCAGTGGGTCGGACAGCTCGGTGCGGAGTGACCTGCCGAAGGCCCACATTCCGGTGACGGGACGTCGGACCCAGCCGATGGTGGTGTCGACGCGTCCGGGACGCGCGTCGGCACTGCGTGGTGGCGGGCTACCGAGCATCCGACGGACGCGGTCCACCGACATGGCGTGCCAGTCGTGCTGTGGGTTGGCGCGTGGGGGATCGGCCCCGAGCACGTGCCGGGCGAGGCTGTGCCCTGTCCACAGCGCGGCGCCGGCGCCGGCGCTGACCGGTCCCGGGCCCCTCCCGTGCGTCCCGGGAATCATCAGCAGGGCGCCCAGAAGTGATGCACCCGAAGCTATCTCGATGCCTCGCCGGCTCGCGGTGCGGGCGGCCGGTAGGGCGCGCACGATCCGCCACGCCGCGGCCAGATCCGGCACGATGAGATCGCAGTTCGACGGCATCGCACGCGAACGTAGGCACATGCTCACGTCCGCTGCGGTGACGGCATTCGGACAACCCGCGGCCAGTACCGCTACCTTCCCACCCGCCGACCGCAGCTCCTCGATCCCGGTCGTCAGATCGGAATCGATTGTGTCGGTGTGTTTCCGGAGGTCGTCGAAGGCGGATCGCAAGGTTCCCAGGGCCTCGTCGTCCACCGAGTGGACCGTGACGCCGGCCTGCCGTGCCTGCTCGAGCACCGCGCCGGCAAGGGCATCCCGGACCGGGGAGATCAGTACCGCGGCGTCGGGATCGTCGGTGTCCGCGAGGGCTGTGAACCGGCCCAACGGATGCCAACCCACGTCCAGGTCGCCGGCGTCGACGGCGGTTCGTGCCGCTTCCCACACCGCGGGGCGGCGGCCGTCGCGGACACCGCGTATCCGGCTCACCCTCAGGTCCTCGGTGAGGAGTGCACGGGGGTCGACGACGAGCGCGGTCACGCCGTCGAGACGACGCAGGACGTCGGGCCCGCGGCACAGCACGTCGTGATCGTCCGCGAGGCCGCGACCGAACGTGCAGGCGAACGATTCGCGGGCGATACGGGCGGCCTTGGGGGCGGCGACGAGCGCGGCAGTGCCGGCGGCGCGAACACTGCCGGTGGCGGCGCCCACAGCCGCTGCGCCGCCCAGCTGGGCCCACGCGGCGCGTTCGAGATGGCGGTCGACGGGACCGGGGGCGGCGGGCCGCGGTGCCGCGTCGTCGGGGGGATCCAGCGCGCTGCGCTGCCACGCGCGCCGGTTGGCGAGAACCTCGCCCACGAGAGAAGCGCGCAACAACGCCTCGATCGCCAGCGGCGGTGGAGCCTGAGCGAGCGTGTAGCCGACCGCGGTCAGGGTCGAGAGGAGCAGGTCTGTGCGGCCGCGCCCGAGGCTCGTCTCGAGCGCGCGGCGCAGCGCCGGCTGGTAGTCGACGAGCGTCACCGGCGCGGCCACCGCCAGCGGCAGTCGAGGGATCCGCAACAACCGCCCGGTGGTGGCGAGACCGAAGCCGAGCGAGTGCGTGGCGAGTGCCGTGATGCGCGCCGAGAGGACGGTGTCGTCCCAGTCTCGGGGAAATCGTGCCGGGGCCGTGCCGCCACCGGTGTGCGCCTGGCGACCGGACGGGGCGAGCAGGCCAGTCAGCACGCCCGCGGTCGCGGCGGTGCCGACGGTGGCGGCGGTGAGCGCGGCATGCACGGATCGTCCCGGCAGGCTGCGCGCCTGCCCGACGATTGCCCCGATTCCGGCGATCTTCACCGAGCGGCACGCCCCCGTGGGCGGGAGGTGGTGCTCTTCTGGGCGCTGCTCTTCTTGACGGTGCTCTTCTTGGCCGGGCTCTTCTGGGCAGCGCTCTTCTTCGCAGCGGTCTTCTTGGCGGGACTGCGTCTGGTGGTGCCCGCAGCGGCGGTGGTCTTCTTCGCGGACGTGCGGGCGGTGCTCCTGCTCGGGCTTCCGTCTGCGGTGCCGTCCGCCTCGGTCGTCGTGGCCGGTTGCCGCCGCGCGGGTTGCGCGCCGCGCTCGTGGAGTTGCCTCAGTACGAGCGCGGCGCCCCCGACGGTCAGGACCACCGGCCATTCGACGAGACCGGCGGCACCGGCGGCGGCCATCGTCAGCAACGCGGCCGGCGTGGAGTGGCTTCCCCGCTCGATGCCCCGGCGGGTGCCGTCGGCGACTCCGGTGACGGCGCCGCGGACGCCGCCCACGACGCTACCCACGGCAGCGCCGCCCAGCGCCCCGATCGACGACGTGGTCACGTCGGCGATCCCCGAGACGGTCCGCACTGCACCGTCGGCGAACGACATTCGGCCGCCAGGTCTGTGACCGTTGCGCGAGATGTTCCCTGTCTGTTCCATCGAACGCCTATCGTCCGGACTACGCGGATCGGTTCGGCGGTGGATCTGCGCCGAGCCTCGCTGGATCGGGTTGCCACTAGTAGCCGAGTCTAAACCCGACCACTTGTGATGTGAACCTCTCTGCGGATCCGTCGACACGAAACCGCCGGTGTGTCAAGCGTTGTGTTCACGAAAACGGCAACGGGTGGATTCTCGACCGTCCAGTCCTAATGTTGCATTCCGTCACCCGCGACCCTCCGACGCGAATCTATGTCGGTGCGGCGCATTCACTTCTGTTCACATTCCCCTTCCTCCGAGGAGTCTCCGATGTTCCGTCTCCGCCGACTGCCCCGAGCCGTTCTCGCGCTCGCGCTCGTTCCCGTGGCCGGGTTGGCGGTCGCGTGCGGGAGCGGTGCACAGGCGGACGGCGCGACCGCCGGCGCGACGTTCACCCTCAAGGTCTTCGACCCGGGCAACGCGGGTGCCATCGCGGTCGGCAAGCGTGACGGCGACTACGATCGCGCGCTCGCGCCGCTGGGTGCGAAGATCGAATGGGTCAAGACCACACCGGGTTTCAGCTCGAACCTCAAGCTGTTCAACACCGGTGAGCTGGACATTCAGACCGGTGCCTACAGTCCGGTGGTCGGGGCGCTGTCCAAGGACGTCGGGGTGCAGATCTTCGCGACGGCGGATCCGTACAACAAGGATCAGAGCGGCATCGTCGCCACTCCCGCATCGGGCATCTCGAAGCTCGAGGACCTGAAGGGTAAGCGCGTCGCGGTGAACCCGGCGGCCAAGGGCGAGTACATCGTCCTGAAGGCGTTGACCGAGGCGAACATCCCGATCGACTCCGTCGAGCGCGTCCCGCTGCAGCAGGCCGACGCGGCGTCGGCGTTCTCGACCGGCCAGGTCGACGCGTGGGCGTCGTTCCTGGCGCCGTATCAGGAGGCGAAGGCCAAGGGAGCCACGGAAATCGTCACCGAGGGCGACATCAAGTCGGTCGACAACACGATCATCGCCGGCCGGACCGTGGTGCTGCAGGAGCACCCCGAGGTGGTGCAGAAGTTCCTCGAGGTCACCCGGGACCTCACCCGCCGCCAGCGGGAGAATCCGGCCGCGTTCGAGAACGTCTTCGAACCGGCCGGCCCGCGCGCGCTCAGCGGGCAGCGCCTCGACGACGCGATCGCGCTGGGCGGCCAGGTCACCGACTTCCGCTACCCGACCGCTGCAGACGAGGCCGACCTGCAGTCGGTGGTCGACCTGTTCTACCGCAACGGCGTCATCCAGCGGCAGCTCACCGCCGCCGACCTGACGTTCGACCTGCAGGGTGCGGTCGCCGCGAAGCCGGGGGCGTGACCGTGACCGCGACGCTGAAAGACACCGGGCGAACCGGTCCGGTGGAGCGGCTCGACCTCGAGACACCCGCGTACCGCCGGCGGCGCAGCCGCCCCGCGTGGCTGTCGCTGCCCTTGCGGCTGCTCGTGCCCGCGGCGCTGCTCGCCGGCTGGTGGATCGGGTCCGCCACCGGACTGATCTCCGAGGCGGTGCTGGCCTCGCCGGTCAAGGTGTGGGACGCATTCGCGGAGCTGTACTCCACCGGCCAGCTGGTCGACTTCTCGCTCGCGTCGCTGCAGCGGGCCGCGATCGGTGTCTTCTTCGGCACCGTCATCGGCTTGGTGCTCGGGGTTCTGTCGGGGCTGTCGACGCTCGGTGAGGAGCTCATCGACTCGACGATGCAGATCAACCGGGCCGTCCCCTTCCTCGCGCTGGTGCCGCTGTTCATCGCGTGGTTCGGGATCGACGAGACGTTCAAGGTCGTCCTCATCGCGGTCGCGACCGTGGCACCGATGTACGCCTACACGTACCTCGGCGTCCGGAACGTCGACCGCAAGATGGTCGAGGCGGCCCGCGGGTTCGGGCTCACCGGCTGGCGCCTGGTCGCCGAGGCGATCCTGCCGGCCGCGCTGCCCGGCGTGCTGATGGGTCTACGAATCTGCCTGTCGCTCAGCATCACCGGACTCATCGCCGCGGAGCAGGTCGGCACCCGTGTGGGCATCGGCTACCTGGTCACGCTGGCGCAGGAGTACAACCGGACCGACTACATGGTGCTGTGCGTGGTGCTGTACGCCGCCCTCGGTCTCGTCTTCGACGCGATCGTGCGCGTCATCGAGCGGTTCGCGATGCCGTGGCGACGACTGGCGGTGGTCCGATGATCCCCGCACAGGCCCCGCTGCCGCCGCTCGCGGAGCGGGAGCAGACGGCGACCACGGCGGCGGCCCGTCGCGCCGGGGAACCGGTCGCGGTGCGGCTGCACGGAGTGCGGAAGAGCTTCGGCGACAAGACGATCCTCGACGGTGTCGACCTCGAGATCCATCGGGGCGAGTTCGTGGTCCTGCTCGGACCCAGCGGCACCGGCAAGACCACGCTGCTGCGACTGCTCACCGGCCTCGAACGACCGGACGGCGGCGAGATCCGGGTTCCGCACCAGCGGACCGTCGTCTACCAGGAGCCGCGGCTCATCCCGTCGAAGCGGGTCCTGGGCAACGTCGTCGTGGGGCAGCGCCGGTCCGCCAGCGTCCGTGCCGCCGGGGCCAAGGCTCTCGACGAGGTCGGTCTGGCCAGCAAGCAGCGGGACTGGCCGGCGACGCTGTCCGGCGGCGAGGCACAGCGTGTCGCCCTGGCTCGGGCCCTGGTCCGCGAGCCGGAGCTGCTCCTGCTCGACGAGCCGTTCGCGGCGCTGGACGCCCTCACCCGACTGCAGATGCAGGACCTGGTCGGCGACCTCGTGGCCCGGCACCGGCCGGCGGTCCTGCTCGTCACGCACGACGTCGACGAGGCCGTCCGGCTCGCCGACCGCGTCCTGATCCTCAACGAGGGATCGTTCGCGGTCGACGTCGACATCGACCTCGCGCGTCCCCGCGACCGCAACGACCCGGAAGCGCTGCGCTACCGCGCGGCGTTCCTCGCTGAACTCGGCGTCGGCAGAGACGCCACCCACCACCGCGGAAGGAGTACCCCGTGACCATCGCATCACCCCTCGACACCCTCTGGTACACACGGTGCCCCGTCCCGACCGCGAGCGGACTCGCGAACTCGCTGGGCTGGCTGGCCGAGACCGCCGACGACGCCGGACTGCGGTTCGGCATCCTGCAGGACGCCGACGCCGACCTCGCCGGGCGGCACTTCGATCACGGGCTGCCGAGCCTGGTCCGGGAGGGCGGCAACGTGCCCGCGCTCGCGGCGCGGGCTGAGGGCGCCCCCACTCGGCTGATCGGGCTGACGTGGATCGACGAATCGCAGGCGATCCTCGTCGGACCGGCCGCATCCCTGGACTCGCCCGCCGAACTCGCGGGTCTGCGCATCGGTATTCCTGCGTGGGCCGACGACCGGGCACGCAGCTTCCCGCGGGCGATGGCCCTGCACGGCTTCGCGTCGGCGCTGCGCCTCGGTGGGCTCACATTCGCCGACGTCGTGGCCGTCGAGGTGCCGGCCGAGCCGAACCCCCAGGTACGCACCGCATCCCGAGCTCGCAGCACCACGTGGGGCGTCGAGGCGCTGCTGCGCGGCGACGTCGACGCGATCTACGTCAAGGGCGCACGGGCGCAGGAGGTGGCCCGCGAGCACGGTCTGCAGGTCGCCGTCGACCTCGACGCCACCGCGTCGAAGCGGCTGCGGGTCAACAACGGCACGCCGCGACCGATCACCGTGCACGCCGACCTGCTCGAGTCCCGACCCGACCTCGTCGTCGCGTTCCTCGCACAGACGCTGCGCGCCGCGGACTGGGCGGCCGATAACCTCGACAAGGTCCGCGACGTCCTGGCCCGTGAGACGTACTCGGGGGCAGCGGGTGTCGAGGCCGCGTACGGGGACACGTTCCACCGCGGGCTGCACCCGACGCTCGACGCCGACCGGCTCGAACTGCTCGACATCCAGAAGCAGTTCCTCTACATGCACGGCTTCCTGGCCGCCGACTTCGACCTCGCGTCGTGGGTGGCACCCGAGCCGCTGGCGCAGGCACGCGAGCTGCTCGCGTCCGAACGGAAGGTGGCATCGTGATCGAGTTCCTGTGGGAGCTGCCGGTACGCGGCGACGGCCGGCACGTCGGCACCGTGTCCGAACGGCGGGACGGTTTCGACTTCCTCGACCAGGCGATCCTCGCGGCCGAGCTGTCCGGTCTCGACGGCGTCGTGGTTCCGTACGACCCCGCGGGGGACGACTCGTGGGTGGTCGCCGGCACCGCGCTGCGCCAGACCCGGCACGCCCGCGTCACGGTCGAGTTCCATCCGGCGTTCGGCACCCCGGTGTACGCGGCCAAGCTGTCGGCGACGCTGCAGCGGCTGTCCGCCGGTCGCCTGGACTGGCGGGTGCGGGTGGACGTCGACGACCACGACGCGCGTTCGCGTGGGGATGACGTCACCGGAACCGATCGCTACCGCCGGGCCCGCGAGTTCCTCACCGTCGCCCGCGGCGTGTGGAACGAGCAGCAGGTGCTGCCGGGGCGTTTCGGTGGCACCGGATTCGAGTTCGCGGGTGAGTTCTACGACGTGATCGACGGCGGTTTCCGCGGCATCCTGTCGGGGCTGCCGGTTCCCACGGTGTATCTGTCCGGCACGTCCCCCGAGGCGATCGCGCTGTCGGCCGAGCACGCCGACGTCCACTTGCTCGACGAGCAGCCGCACGGCATCGCCGCGACCGTCGCTGAACTCCGCAGCGCTGCTGCCGGATTCGGTCGCGCCGTCCGCATCGGGCTGGAGTTGCCGATCGTGGCACGCGAGGACGCCGACGAGGCGTGGGCACGCGTGCTGCGGCAGTGGCGCGAGGTGCATCCCGAGGCCACGGCGGCCGACGTGCGGGCTCTGGCTCTGGACGGCTCCCGCTGGGCCGGGTTCGAGCGCATCGGATACCGGCAGCAGATCGGGCTGGTCGGAAGCTATGAGCAAGTGGCGCAGGCGCTGTCGCGCTACCGCGAGCAGGGCGTCGAGGTGTTCGTCCTCACCGGACACCCGCATCTCGAGGAACTGCACCGCGTCGGGGAGCACCTGCTGCACCTCGTCGACCCCGCCGGCCGCACGCTCGCTGGACAGGAGATCTCCGCATGAGCACCGACTTCTACTGGCGCATCGGGATGGAGGGCGACCACGCGTCGCTGCGCACTCCGCGCCGCTACAACCGCGGACACGCGGGTGGGCACGGTCCCGGCAACATCGCTCCCGCGATCCGCGGCGGCGAACTGGACGGCTACAGCTACATCGACCACATGGCCGCGGTGGTGAAGGCGTCGGAGTCGGCCGGATTCGTCGGTGGGTTGCTGCCGTCGTTCCCGATCACCGAGGACCCGTGGGCGGCGGCGTCGGCGCTGGCGCGGGAGAGCGACACCTACCGGTTCATGGTGGCGTTCCAGCCCGGGTTCCTGCATCCCGTGCAGGCGGCGCGGATGTCCGCGAGCCTGCAGCGGGCGACCGGCGGTCGGCTCGTCTACAACATCATCAGCGGCGGCGGGGGAGCACCTCAGCTGTGGTGGGGTGACAAGGTCGCGCACGACGACCGGTACGCGCGCACCACCGAGTTCCTCGACGTGCTGCGCGGGGTGTGGGACGGGGCGCCGTTCGACTACGACGGCCGCTTCTTCCGCACCGCCGGCGCCGCGCTGCCGCCGCTGCTGGCGGGTCAGCCGTTCCCGGAGGTGTTCTTCTCGGGGTCGTCCGGCGCGGCCGTCGCGGCGGCGGGAGCCCACGCCGACTACTACCTGTCCTGGCTCGAGCCGTGCGCGGACCTGCGCGCCAAGTTCGACGGTGTCCGCGAGCATTCCGCGAAGCTCGGACGGACTCCGAAGTTCGCGGTGCGCATCGACATCGTCGCGCGGCATACCGAGGAAGCGGCGTGGGCCGAGATCGAGAAGGGGTGGGCGTTCGTCGATCGTGAGGCCGCCAATCGCGCCGCGCAGGGTGATTCGGTGGGAGCTGCCCGTATCGCGGGCTGGGTGCCGGAGAACATCACCGGTTATCGCGACCTCGAGGTCCAACCCAACGTGTGGTGCGGGTTCAGCCTCATCCGCGGGGGACCGGCGTTCGGGCTCGTAGGCAGCTACGAGCAGGTCGCCGAGCGCCTCGACCAGCTGATCGATCTCGGCGTGGACGCCTTCATCCTCGCCGGCAACCCCCACCTCGAAGAGGCCTACCGCGTGGGCGAGGAGGTGCTGCCGCTGTTGCGCCGCACCACGCCCACCCCGGTCCGCAGTCTTTCCGTCCGATAGGAGTTTTCCCTTGACCAGCACCGAAATTCGAATCACTCCCGCGATCGAGGCGTTCGTCGACGACGCCCGCCGCGCCGCCGACACCGCGTTCCGGGTGTTCCGGGAGACCGGCACCGTCTCCGCCAACGGCACCGTCAACTTCGTCGAACGCGTGCCCGGCGAGGAACTGGCGGTCGCGCTCAACGAGCCCGGACCGTGGGCCGAGGACCGCAGCGCGAAGCCGATTCTCGCGACCTTCGACGGCGAGGTGCTGTCCGGCGACGGACCCGCAGGCTTCGTCACCGGCTACGCCAAGGTGTTCCGCGCGCACCCCGAGATCACGTCGATCGTGCACGTGCACACCCCGTGGCTGGGCGGGTGGGCGCAGACCCACCGCACGCTGCGGATCAAGTACGCGGCCTCGCAGCGCCTGACGCTCTCGCGCGACATCCCGCCGCACATCGACCGCAGCCAGTCGCCCGGCGACTTCATCCTCGACCGCCTCGTCGACGACCCCGATCTCGTCGCCATCTTCGAGGCCAACGGCGGCGTCAACGTCATCGGCCGCGACGGACTGCTCGAACTCGCCAAGTTCGTGGTGCTGCTCGAGGAGGGCGCGCAGTACCAGGCGCTCGGTGAACTCGTCGGCGGCACCCTCGACTTCGACAAGACCAACCTCGTCGCCCAGTGGGGCCGCAGCGGCCTGCTCGACGAGGCCCGTCGCCGCGGACTCGTCTGAGCCGCGCGCAGTCAGGAGGAGCATCTCATGACGATTCGAGTCGGGTACTTCCCGAACAACAACTCCCTGTTCGCGATGCGCCACAACGGCCTGCTCGAACTCCGCCTGCCCGACGTCGAGTGGGTCGACCTGCGCGAGCTGCCCGCGCCGCAGCGAGTCGATCCGCGGCACGGTCTGCCGACACTGCACTCGGACTGGCTCTTCGAGGAGGGCGGGTACGACGTCATCGGCACCGGGTTCACCCCACCCATCACGGCGCTCGGTCAGGGCCGGGACCTCGTGTATGTCGGCATCTCGGGACCTCGGGTCGAGAACGGCCGGCTGGTCGCGCTGTCGGAGTCCGGAATCCGGACGGTTTCGGACCTGCGTGGCAAGCGGGTCGGTGTCGCGCACGGCTCGTGGCAGACCACCCTGGTGTTGCTGGCGCTGGACCGCGACGGTCTGACCTGGTCGGACATCGTCCCGGTGGACGTCGACGTCGACCGCGGTGGGGCCGCGCTCCTCGCCGGGGAGATCGATGCGTGGGTCGGCGCCTACCCGGGCCTGGCCGAGGTGGAGGCGCAGACGGAGGTGCGCACCCTCGTCGACACCGACGGTCTGTTCAGCCACCCGTCGCTGTGGTTCGTACGGCGGGAGTTCGCCGAGACTCGCCGCCCGGAGCTCGAGGCGGTGATCGCGGCGCTGCAGGAGTCGGACGCCTGGATCGTGGCGAATCCGCGTGAGGCCGCACGGTTCTTCGTCGAGGACGCCGAAAGGCACGGCGGCACCGCCGATCTCGACCGCTGGGAGGAGGCGCTGCGTGGCCGGCCGTTCGGGATCGGTCCGGTCACGGCGGAGTTCCTCGACGAGCAGCAGCGGGCGGCCGACCTGCTGCACGCCAACGGGCTGCTGCCGCGCGCCGTCACCGTGCGTGACGCGGTGCTGCCGTGGCTCGGCGACGTCGTCGAGGCGAGCCGCCGCGCCGCCGTCTGACCGACGGAATCCGGCGGTCGCCCCGCCGTCGCCCACCGCTACCCTGGTCATCGAGCGTCCGCGGATGTTGCGGCGTAGACGAGCAACAGGGATGGCGTCGATGGGCAGGCAGCGGGGCGGCCGCAGGGCAGAGGGCCGCAGCCCTCGCGGCGACGGTGAACCCGTCGCCGGCACCTACGAGATCGACACCGGGATGTGCGAACTCGAGGAGGATCCGTTCGACCAGCAGAGCTGGATCCTGCGGATCAACGGTGAGCCGAGTTCGCACATCGACCTCGGTGATCCGCAGACACTGGCCTTCGACTACATGCGGTGGATATCTGAACTCGTTCGGTCCCAGTGGGATTCGTCGTCCAAGCTGCGCATCCTCCACCTCGGCGGGGGTGCGTGCACGCTGGCGCGGGCTTTCGCGTCGATGTGGCCGGAGGCCCGACAGGTGGTCGTCGAACTCGACGGTCGCCTCGCCGTCCTGGTGCGAGAGTGGTTCGACCTGCCCCGGGCCCCGCTCCTGCGGGTGCGGGTGGGGGAGGCGCGCGCGGTCACCGAGACCCTCACGGCCGACAGCCGCGATCTGATCATCCGTGACGTGTTCGCGGGCCGCACCACCCCGCGCCCGCTGACCACGCTCGAGTTCACCCGGCACGCGCGGCGCGTGCTGTCACCGGGCGGGATCTACGTCGTCAACTGTGGGGACACCCCGGACCTGCGTGGCGCCCGGGCGGAGGCCGCGACGATCGGCGCGGTCTTCGAGCACACGGCGATCATCGCCGATCCGGCGATGCTCAAGGGCCGGCGTGACGGCAACGTCGTCATCGCCGGCAGTGACGTTCCGATCGCGACGTCGTCGGCGCTCGCGAGTCGCGTTCTCGGCGGCGGCACCCAGGCGCACGTGTGGCAGGACGAGCAGGTGCGTCGGTTCGCCGAATCGGCGAAGGTGCTGCGCGACGAGGGTTGACCGGTCCCCGCTCAACCGCGCGATTCACGCGGCTGGATCGAGAGAACGAGGGCCATGATGCTGTGGATCGTCGAGTACGTGGCCGGGGAACCCGGTTGCCCGCTGGTTCTCAGGGGCAAACTCAACCGGCCGTGGGACTGGGACGCGTTCGATCCCGAACCCGCCGAGTCCGCGATCGAGTCGGACTACGAGCTCGTCACGACCAATCGGCGGCTCGACGTCGACTACTGGGGCGTCAACCGGCTCGCATCGGAAGAGTTCGTGCGGATCTGCCGGGACTTCGGGCTCCGGCTCGTGGCGGTGCCCGTGCGAGTGCTGCAGTCCGGCGGGATGCCGACGGCGAAGGTACAGCTACCTGCGCTGGGGTGAGTGGGCGTCGGTGATCGACGTGGCGGCATCCGATGTCGAGCTCGAGATCGATCCTGTCAGCGGTGAGCCGTCCCGCGATCGCATCATCCCGGACGCGCCGAGGTTCGACTCCGTCGCGCGGTTCGAGATCGCGGAGGCGCGCGTCCCCGAGGCTGCGGCCTTCATCTGCACCGACGTCGACGGCGCGCTCGTCTGCACTGACGAGTTCAAAAGCGCCTGCGAGGCGGCGGGGCTGCGCGGCCTGGGATTCTCGCCGCTCTCCGAATACACGAAGTCCGACTTCCGGGGGTAGTCCGCGGGCCTAGGGCGCGTCTGTCGACTGCTGGGTCGTCGCGGGTCCGTGGTCTTCGGGTTCCGGCGGCGTACTGCGGGCGGCGCGGACCCCGATCCAGGCTCCGACGAGGGCGAATCCGACCAGGCATGCCGCCCCGGCGATCCCGAGCGCCGTGAGCATCGTTTCCGGCATCGGGACCAGTGCGCCGAGCCCGGCGACGATCGCGAGCCACCCGCCGATCTCGGTGAACGGCCTGCTCGCACGGTGTGCGGCAATCCATGTGGTGTCGCTCGCCATCGTGGTGGGGGTGCGGACGCCCACGTATGGGTTCCGGCCCAGGCGGCCGCTCGCTGCTGCCCGTGCGGTCCAGACGAGCGCGGTCCCCGCGATCGTGAATGTCAGGCACAGCGCCACCCGCAAGCCGATCGAGTCCATGCAGCCACGCTAGATCACGAGCGGTCCGAATCGGTCGATTCCGGCGTCGGGTGAGTTGGTCGGGGCGCGGCGGAGTCGTGCCGCGCTGCGATTGCCTAAAAAGTGATATCACTTTAATATCTCTTTCGGCGGCACGCGCTGACGCGGGCCGCGCCGACGAGGAGGACACGATGACAGCGGTAACCGAATTCGCGCCCAGGGATGCGATCGACTCGACAGGGGTGGAGGAACGCCCTGGCTGGTCCGCGAACGGTTGGCCCTTCGCGATCGGTGGGCTGCTGGCGCTCGTCGCCGGTGCCGGTCTGATCGCCGCCGGGATCTTCCTCGGGTCGGACCCGAACATCGCGCTCATCGTCGCCGGCGGCGTGCTCGTCTTCCTTGCCCTCGACGCCCTCGTGGGACTCGTCCTGATCGAGCCCGGCCAGGCCCGGGTCCTGCAGCTGCTGCAAGGGTCGTACGCGGGCACGTTGCGCGAGGACGGCCTGCGTTGGGTCAACCCGCTGAACACCCGGCGGGCGATCTCCACGCGAATCCGCAACCACGACACCGGCAAGGCGAAGGTCAACGACGCCGACGGCAATCCGATCGAGATCTCCGCGGTCATCGTGTGGCAGGTGCGCGACACCGCCCGCGCGATGTTCGACGTCGATGACTTCGAGGAGTTCGTCGCGGTCCAGACCGAGGCCGCGGTTCGCCACATCGCCGGCAGCTACCCGTACGACGGCGACGGGACATCGATCTCGTTGCGGCAGAACGCGGACGAGATCACCTCGCGGCTGTCCGAGGAGGTGGGCGAGCGGGTTCGCTCCGCAGGCGTGCAGGTGATCGAGTCGCGGATCAACCAGCTCGCGTACGCGCCGGAGATCGCGCAGGCGATGCTGCGCCGACAGCAGGCCGGTGCCGTCATCGCCGCGCGCGAGCAGATCGTCCACGGCGCGGTCGGCATGGTCGCGTCGGCCCTGGAACGGCTCGAGCGCGAGCACACCGTCGAACTCGACGAGGAACGCAAGGCGGCGATGGTCTCGAACCTGCTCGTGGTGCTGTGCGGCGACCAGAGCGCTCAGCCGATAGTCAACACCGGAACCCTCTACCAGTAGGCTGCGCCGTCATGGTCGAACGCAAGAAGGTCCTGTTGCGCCTCGACCCCGCGGTGCACGACGCGCTCGCACGATGGGCCGCCGACGAACTGCGCAGCACCAACGCACAGATCGAGTTCCTGTTGCGGCGCGCGCTCGACGACGCGGGGCGGGCACCGTCCAATGCCGAGCGGATGCGGCGACCGGGGCGTCCACGCAAGGACGAGGAATAACGATGGGGCCCGGCGGTTCTCGCCGGGCCCCATCGCGCGTCTCGATCAGTTGCGGGCGAACCGCGCCGGCTCGGTGCCCGGCACCGCGGCGACCTGGCCGCGCGCGACCAGATGCCGCAGGTGGGCGGCGGCCTCCGACAGGGCCATCCCCTTCGCCATCGGATGGAACTTGTCCCACGGCCGGTACCACTTCATCCGCTCGGCAACCTGCCACACGGTGATCTGGTCGTCACCGAAGGCCTCGTAGAGGTGGTCGAGACGTTCCTCGTGGTGATCGATCAGTTCACCGGCGCGGCCTGCGACGTCCAGGATCGGGACGCCGTGCGCCCCGAGCCCGCGGGTGATGTCCATCTTCTGCACGCGGCGCAGCGAGTCCATGAACTCGGCGAGCGCGTCGCGCTCCTCGAGCGGGTACTCGAAGTTGCCGACGTGCGGCGTGGTCTTCTGCAGCACGTGGTCGCCGGTGAACATGACGTCGGCGTCCTCGAGGTAGAAGCACACGTGTCCGGGGGTGTGGCCCGGCGTGTAGACCGCCCGCAGGTCGCGTCCGGTCAGGGCGATCAGTTCGTCGTCGACGAGGATCCGGTCGGGGGCCGACTCCGGTCCGACGGGCGCGTCGCCCTCGGCGGCCCGGGCGAAGGCCTCGCGGTCGGCGAGCGGAGCGCCGGCACGTTCGAGGTTGACCAGGTGGTAGTCCATCCACTCCTGGTCCCGGCCGGACGACATCTTCTCGAACATGTCGTGATCGGCCTCGTGCATCGCGATCCACGCGCCCGACGCCTCCCGCACACGCCCGCACAGACCAGTGTGGTCGGGATGGAAGTGGGTGAGCACGACGCCCTCGACCTCCGATATCGAGTGTCCGATCGATTCGAGGCCCGACGTCAGTCCGTCCCATCCCTCGTCGCCGTCCCAGCCGGCGTCGACGAGAATCAGGCCGCCCGGCGACTCCATCGCGTACACCAGGGTGCTGCCCAGCGGGTTGTGGGACATGGGGACCGTGATCTGGAAGATGCCATCACCGATGGCCGAAGCGCCACTCATATACGCAACCTCGTTGGCTAGATGAAAACCTGTTCTACCTATGACGTCATAGTTACCCGGCGGCGCGTCGGCGCGGGTGAACGGGTCCCACTTATCGGAATGCGGGCTACGCGACGAGGTCCGCGTACTCGGGATGGGTGGCGATGTACTTCTCCACGTAGGAGCACGACGGCACGATCGTGAAACCCTGTTCGCGAGACGTGTCGAGCGCAGCCTTCACCACCTGGCCGGCCAGACCCTGCCCGCGGAAGTCGGGGTCGGTGACGGTGTGCCCGAAGTCCCGCACACCGTCGCGCTCGACGTAGTCGGCGTAGCCGGCGAGTGCGTCGTCGACGTAGATCTCGAACCGATTCTCGTCCGCGTTTTGCTCGATCCTGTTTGCCACGGCCGGGCTCCTTTCGTTGTGCTTACAATCGCACGTTACCTGGGTACAGCACCGACGTCGGGACCGAATATTCCCGTAGATCCCCCATGCGGCATGCGCCGATGGAATACTGATCTCGCAACTTCGAGCGGTACATGATCGCGCCGGATCCGGCGCCGGGTACCACCCTGGTTTCGGGTCCGCCGCCTCGGGAAGTGAGGGCGTGCGGTGAACGACACGGAACTCGACGAACTCGGACCAATCGACTATCTCGTGGTGGAATTCCCGGCAGACCGGAAGCCGGACGGATCTGCTCTGCCACACCTGCGCGACCTGGTCGAGCGGGGCATCATCCGGGTCCTGGACCTCGTGTTCGTCCGGAAGGACGTCGACGGGTCGCTGGCCGGAATCGCGATCGAGGACCTCGGGTTCGAGGGTGGTATCGACGTGACTCTGTTCGCGGAAGCGGCGTCCGGCCTGATCGACCGGTCCGATCTCGAGGAGGCCGCGGCCGTCCTCGAACCGGGCTGCGCCGGCGCGATTCTGGTCTACGAAAACTGTTGGGCGGCACCGTTCGCGGCCGCGCTGCGGCGTGAGGGCGCCCAACTCGTGGCCTCCGGAAGGATCCCCGTCCAAAGCGTGCTGTCGGCACTCGATGCGCTCGACGCCGCCAACTGAGAGATCGAGGAGAACATCATGCCGGGACTTCTCCGGGGTGTGGCCCGGACCGCCGTCGTCGCGGGAACCGCGACGGCGGTATCGAACCGAGTGTCGCGTCGGCAGGGACAGCGCTGGGCCGCGCAGGAGCAGCCCCCGCAGTACCGGGAGCCGCAGTACCAGGCCCCGCCGCCGCCTCCGCCGGCTCCTTCTGCGCCGGGCGCCGGCCAGATCGATCGCATCGAGGCCCTCAAGCAGCTTGGCGAGCTCAAGGCTCAGGGCGTCCTCACCGAGCAGGAATTCGCTGCGGAGAAGGCGAGAATCCTGGCCTCGTGAGCGGCGGCCGGTCGACAGGGAGAACGGAGCCGAAGGATGGACAGCTTCTGGGATTTCTTCTGGGTAGTCCTCGCGTGCTTTGCATTCGGCGCCTACCTGATCGTGCTCTTCGCGATCTTCGCTGACCTGTTCAGGGATCGCGCGACACGCGGATGGGCGAAGGCGGCGTGGATTCTCTTCCTGTTCGTCGTGCCGTTCTTCTCGGCTCTGATCTATCTGATCGTGAGAGGCGAAGGCATGGCACGCCGCTCACGGGTCGCGTCCGAGAGGCTCGCGGAGAGCCAGGACGCGACCGCCCGGCGGATCGCGGGCAAGTCTCGCGCCGAACAGATCTCCGACGCCCAGCGACTGCGGAGCGCCGGACTCATCAGCGACGAAGAGTTCGCGGCGCTCAAAGCCAAGGCCCTGTCGTAGGAGAGGGTCTTCGGCGGGCGCGAATCGAGGCGTAGGTCTCGGCGTCGACGACACCGACGGGGTGGGTGATCCGGCCACGCGGCCGGATCACCCACTTCGTGCTGACAGAGTGCTGTCGGGCAGCACTTCTCGCCATTGTCCTGCGTGCTCAGCGCTCTATCGGGTCGAGGGCTGCCTCGACCTGCTCGGGCGGCAGCAGGAGGTGGGCGACGGCGCGACGGTCATCGTCTTCCCTGTCCAGTTCCCAGAGGTCGGTGAGTAGGTGGCGGACGGCGGACGCGAAGTCGGGATAGGAGTCGAGGGGTTCGCCGGGGCACTCGGCGCTCCATCGGTGCACGGTGCCGTCCGGAGCGGCGAGCACCGTGGCGGTGCCCGCGCTCCACAACGGAACGAGGTCGGGACGGCCCTCCACGATCGACCAGGCCGGTGCCCAGACGGAATCGGCCAGGTCCCGCAGAACTGGGTGCACGGTCGCGCCGCCCTCGACGGCGATGCGCACGACCGTATCGGGTAGTCCGAGTGCACGAATGCGGGTGGTGTGTTCCTCGGGGTGCACGCTCTAGCTCGACTCGGTCTCGGACTCGTGGCCGGTGACTGGTTCCGCTTCGTTGGGGGTGTTGCTCTCGGGCGGCACGCCGGCCCGGGCGGGACGGATCAGAATCTCCAGCGCCAGGAGGGCGAGCAGACCGATGAGCACGATCCACAGCACGACGAGCCCGGTGGGGTAGCGCCAGAAGATCAACAGCAGTGCGGCGATGCCGATGATGAGGCATCGCAGCGGGATTCGTGCCTGCGCGGCCCACCGTTCCACGGTGCTCGGAGTGCGGCCCGGCGTGGGGTGGCGTGCGACGTCGAGGCCGCGGCCGAAACCGCGGCGCACGAGCGCGGCCGACGATGAGCCTCCGATCAGGTACGCGCCCAGTGCGATCACGAGGCCGAACACCGCGACGGCCCGCAGGCTCGTTCGCAGCGGCACCAGGATGGTGTCGATCACCGCGGTCGCGGCGTCGGGCGACAGGACGTCGGGCGGAACCTCGTTCAGGTAGATCGCGCGTCCGACGAGGATCCCGATCGCCAGGACGAGCATCCCCAGGGCGATCGACAGCCCCGCGAGAGACAGTGTGCGCAAACGGCGTCCGTTGGGGGCGACCGCGACGGCTGCGGCCGCGCACGCGATGGTCAGCCACGGCAGCACGGCCGAGGCCTTGTCGAGGGCGTTGACCGCGCGTTGCGCCTTCACCAGGTCGGGAGACTGGAACAGCACGAACTGTTTGTCCACGCTCGGAATCTTCTCGGCGAAGGTGAAACCGCGGTCGGTCAGTTCGGTGCGGACGTTGTCGATGATCGTCGCGAGCGAGATGCTGACAGTGCCGCTCTGGTCGACCTCCACGGAGCTGACCCCGTAGTTGCCCGTCACCACCGAGACGAGTGCGTTGTGTGCGGAGCGGTTGGCCTGGATCCAGAGGTCCTCGAACTGTTGCGACTGGACGAACGTGGTCACGGTGTCGCTGATGAAGTTCCTTGCCTGCCCGGCGATCACCGGCCCCAGCCCGCCCAGGATCTGATTGACGCGCGGCGCATTCTCGGCGAGGTTCGACGCGTTGGTGAGCGCCGTCAGCGCCTCCGTGGTGAGCGCCTCGACGTCGACGCGGTCGAAGATCTCGTCCGTGATCTGGTTCGAGATCTCCGCCTGGATCGCCGGATCCTCACCCAACGGCGCGACGGTGGCGACGTACCGGTCGGTGTCGAGGATCTGGCTGCGGGTGAACCGGGATGTCACCGACACGATGGACAGCACGGCCACCAGAACGAGCAGGATCGTCACCGCGACCCACCGCATCGTGTGGCGCGGGCCGTGCGGGACCTTCTCCGTTGGGACGGTGGTGGTTTCGGCGACCTGCGTGCGCAGGGCCGTCACCTCGTTGCGCAACCGGAGGAGTTCGGCGCGTTCGTTCTCGTCGAGGGGCTTGTTCTCGGGGCCGTTGTCCATCGTGTTCCCGTACAGGTCACACCTCCTTGGGGTTCCAGGTGGTTACCGCCCAGATCACCACGGTGTTCAGCGCGATGATCAAGATTGCCCACAACGGGTAGTACGGCAACCAGAGGAAGTTGACGATGATCGACACGGCGCAGATCACCACCGCTCCGATCCGCGCCCACGTTGCGCCCGTGAACAACACGGCACCCACGAGCGTGACCAGGACACCGAGCACGAGATGGATCCATCCCCACGCGGTGACGTCGAATTTGTATGTGTATTGGAGCCCGACGACGAACACGTCGTCCTTGGCTACCGCGGAGATTCCCTGCAGGAACTCGAGCACGCCGACGGTGACGAGGAGGACAGCGGCGCCCATCGAGGTTCCCTTGGCGACGCCCTGTTGGACGATCGATTCACCTGATACCTCTGACATGACCCTTCCTTCCCTCGGGTCCGAAGTGGTCTGGCGAGACTCATTGTCCACCCGACGGCCCTTCGGGGCACCGTGTTCGACGACCTTGATTTCGCAGATTTCGTCGGCACTGCAGGGGATCGGATCGAAAGATCAGTCGCCGGGCACTCGAGCGGGGTGAACACTCACTCGGAGCCCCGCGCGGTGTGGTCCGGGGGTTCGATCGTGTTCGCGTCGAACAGCGTCTGCTCGGTCGGCTCTCCGAACAGATCCATCTGATCGGGCTTGACGGCCGACGGCGTGAGCCGCGGGGGATCGGGGAGTGCGATCACCCGGAGCGCCGCGCGCAGCGATTCGTGCGTCTGAGCCCACACGCGAGCCTCGCAGTCGCAGACGTCTGCTTCCTCCGAATCATCGTCGGCGCGGGCTGTTCTCGAGGACTCGCGCCAGCTGAGCTCCTGTTCCTTGGTGATCTTCAGGAATTCGAGGACAGCGTCGCGGTCGTGTCCGCACACCGCCGCCACCTCGTGTGCGCTCAGCGCCCCGGAGCCGTTCGGGTCGAGGTGGAGCAGCGTCATCAGCGCCGGCGGCAGGTCGCCCGCGTCCTCGTCCTCGTCGCCGCCGACGGCGAGGAGGAGTTGCTCGTCGGCTTCGCCCCGAGGAAGTCCGTCGGCGAACCGCCTGCCGTCGAATCGCGCCGCGAACCCGGCGTCGACCGTGGGCGCGAACTTGCCGAACAGGTCGAGCGCGTCTGCGAGATGACGCGGTACGAAGGGGTTTCCGGAGATGTCGATCGACGCATTGAGTCGGTCGTCGTCCAGCGTGAAGCGGATGCCGGGCCAGCGCCGGGTGAGGTCGCAGACGATCTCGGCGGCGCGGGTGCGCCCCGCGACCGCGTACAGCAGCGGCACCCACACCCGCACGAGCGGCCGGTCGGGATGCGCGATCACGAACACCGGTTGGTCGTCCAGTTCGAGGACGACATCCCCGTCCTCGTCGAGTTCGGGCGGGAAGCCCAGGGCCTGTTCGACGGTGCGGGCGACGAGGTCGCGGAGTTCTCGAGGATCGCCGGGCACGACAGCCGCGGAGTCGTCGAGACCGAGGCCCGCGGGTTCGATGTCGACGTCGGTCGTGTCGGCTCCGATCAGGTCGGTCCCCTCGAGACTGCCGATCATCTCGGTGCGCAGGAAGCTGGGATGCGGGACGTTCCAGATCTCCCGCAGCGTCGAGACGGTCATCGCCGCGATCTGGTCGGCCCAGCGCTGCTCCTTGTCGACGAAGAACGCGGGCGACCCGTCGTCGGGCTCCTCGTGAGGAAGGTGCGTCGGGCGCCCCCACCCCAGCGCGCAGAGTCGGTTCTCGGACTCCGATGCGAGCGTGTACAGCGGCGCCAGGTACGCGTTCGACGACACCTCCGCGCGCACGAACTCGTTGTCCCACAGCAGGAATTGCATCCACGGCGTGAAGCCCTCGACGGTGGACTCCTCGATCCAGTCGAGGATCAGGATGTCGTCATTGCACATCGCGGAAAGATGGTCGGCGAGGTTGTGCTGGAAGGTGATCCACGACCGGTCGACTGCCTCGTCGAAGCTGGTGATCTCGAACATGTGCCCCCCCTGTCTGTCGGGCCCGAGTGTCACGGGCGGGTGCCGGTACGGCGCGTGTCCCGTGTCGAGTTCAACGTAGCGCGGCAGACCGACAAGTCCGGCCCGGCAGGCCGATCGGGCTCGTCAATCGGTGAGGAGTCCCGCGGCGCCGGCCGGAAGCTCGGCGTCGCCGCGGCGCCGGAACAACTCGGCCGGACGTCCGGCGCCGCTGGTCGACATCCGTCCGGTGGGCTCGATCGCGTCGATGACGAGTCGCCGGAACGAGTCCTTGGGCAGCGAACGATCGAACACGGTCTCGTACAGGCGTCGAAGTTCGAGCACCGTGAAGGTGTCAGGGAGCAGTCCGGACGGGTCGATCCGGCGGCCGTAGCGGACACGGAGGTCGTCGACGGCCCGCGAGACCATGTCGGCGTGGTCGAATGCCAGCGGCTCGGACGCGGCGCGCCCGTCGACGCGGACGAGTTCGGCGTCGCGGGGCAGTTCGTCGCGGGGCAGCGTCGCGCCGTGCGCCATCGACAGCACCCAGCCGCGGTCGTCGCGGTCGGGGGCGTCGAACATCGCCAGCTGATGGAAGTCGGCGCCGAGCAGTCCGGCCTTGGTGCTCAGCGCCCGCTCGGCCGCGTCGGCCAGGCGCTCGCCGGGCCGCAGGAACGACCCCGGGAGCGCGAGCCCACCGCGGGGGCTGCCGACCACCAGGACGTGGAGTCGGCCGGTCTGCACGGTGAGGACCGCGACGTCGACGGCCACCGAGGGCCGCGGGTAGTCCGTGAGTGCCTTGCCGCCGGTGTCCCGCCACTCGGAATCGGATGCGCGCTCAGTCACCCTTGCAGATTAGCGCAACGACGATCTAATCTTTAGCGCAAAAACGATCCAAGGGGGTTCGATGATATCGACCGAGGACCGCGCCGACCGCGCCGCGGGGGTGCTGCTGGCCACCGCCGCCGGCGACGCGTTGGGGGCCGGCTACGAGTTCACGACGCCGGCGACGGACGCCGTGATCGACATGATCGGCGGCGGCATCGGCGCGTTCGCCCCGGGGGAGTGGACCGACGACACCTCGATGGCCCTCGCGATCGCCGAGGTGGCCGCGACCGGCGGCGACATCTCCGGCGGTTCGGGACTGGATGCCGTTGCGGCGCAGTTCGTCCGGTGGTACGACTCGGGTCCGGCCGACATCGGGAACCAGACGTCGGCGGTGCTCTCACGGCGACCCGCGTCCGCCGACGAGATGCGGCAGATCGCGTGGTCGCTGCCGGGGCGCAAGGGCGGCAACGGCTCGCTCATGCGGACGGCCCCGGTCGCGTTGGCCTACCTCGACGACGCCCAGGGGTGCGTGCGGGCGGCCCGCGCGATCGGGCTGCTCACCCACCACGACGAGCGCGCCGTCGAGGCGTGCGAGATGTGGACCCACGCGATCCGCCACGCCGTGCTGCACGGTACCTTCGACGGGGTCCGCGAGTACCTCGACGCCGCCCCGGCGGGGGTGCGCGGCTACTGGGCGCCGCGGCTCGACACGGCCGAACGCGGCACGCCGGCCGACTTCCCCAACAATGGCTGGGTCGTCGACGCGCTGCTCACCGCGTGGTGGGCGATCACCACCACAATGGAGACGGGCCCGGCGTCCGAGCACCTGCAGCGTGCGCTGGAACGGGCGGTGCGCGCCGGCCACGACACCGACACCACCGCGGCGATCGCGGGCGGCCTGCTCGGGGCGCGGTGGGGTGCGTCCGCCGTGCCGGACCGCTGGCGGCGGATGCTGCACGGCTGGCCCGGCTACCGGGCCGACGACCTGGTCCGCCTCGCCGTCGGCACCGTCCGTGGCGGCGGTGAGGTCACTGCCACGACACCGCAGGAGGACGCATGACCGTCATCGACATCGTCCAGGGCGACATCACCGCGCAGCGGGTGGACGCCGTCGTCAACGCCGCGAACTCGTCGCTGCTCGGCGGTGGCGGCGTGGACGGCGCGATCCACCGCCGCGGCGGTCCCGCGATCCTCGCGGCGTGTCGCGCGCTGCGCGCGACCACGCTGCCCGACGGCCTGGCCGAGGGGGCGGCCGTCGCCACGACCGCGGGGGAGCTGCCCGCGAACTGGGTGATCCACACCGTCGGCCCGCGCTACTCGCGGAACGAGGACCGCCGCGAGGTGCTGCGCTCGTGCTACCGGAGCTGCCTCGCGGTCGCCGACGAACTCGGCGCCGCGACGGTCGCGTTCCCGCTCATCTCGGCGGGCGCCTTCGGCTGGCCCACCGGGGATGCGGTGGCGCAGGCGGTCACCGCCATCCGGTCCACCCGGACAGACGTCGGGACCGTCACGCTCGTCGCCTTCGATCCGATGGTCGCCGACCTGATGCGCCGCGCGCTCGGCTGAGCCGACGGCCCAGCTGAAGGGACCCTTCGTACGCTCGCAGCGCATGTGAACTGGTCCCCGATTGTTGGACTGGCTAAGTGGGAGCCTAAGCCGCGAGGGCCTGGGTCCGGTATTGCACCGGGCTCAGGCCCTCGAGTTTTGTGGAGATCCGTTCGGTGTTGTACCAGTCGATGTAGTCGTCGATCGCGGTGGTCAGCGCCTCGGTGTCGGGGTATCGGGTGTGGTCGAAGAGCTCGGCTTTGAGGTGGCCGAAGAAGTTCTCCATCACGGCGTTGTCGTAGCAGTTGGCCTTGCGCGACATCGATTGGGTCGCAGCGGCTTCAGCGAGCAGCCGTCGCCAGGACGAGTGCTGGTACTGGAATCCCTGATCCGAGTGCACGAGCGGGGCCTGCCCGTCGTCGAGGGTCGCGAGCGCGGCTTGCAGCGAACTGTTGGTCAGTTGCAGCGTCGGTGACGGGCCGATCGAGTGGGCGACGATCTGCCGGTCGAACAGGTCCATGACCGGTGACAGATACAGCTTGTCGTCGCCGATGCGGAACTCGGTCACGTCGGTGACCCACTTGCGGTTCGGGGCGTCGGCGGTGAAGTCGCGGTCGAGCAGGTTCGCCGCGATCGTGCCGACCTGGCCCTGATAGGCGACGTACTTGCGCTTGCGTCGGACCCGGCAGGCCAGCCCGAGCGTGCGCATCAGCGTCAGCACCGTCTTCTTCGCCACCCGCCAGCCGGCACGGGTCAGTGCGTGGTGGATGCGACGGTGCCCGTAGCGGCCGCGGCTGCGCACGAACGCCTCGGTGATCGCGGCCTTCAACTCGGCGTTCGGGTCCGGTGCCCGCAGACGCGCCTGGTGATAGAAGAACGTCGACCGGGCCACCCCGGTGGCCTCGAGCAGCACATCGATGCGGTGTTCGGCCTTGAGGGAGACGACGGCAGCGACCTTCACCGTCGTTGTTGCGCCCTCAAGGCCCGTAATTTTCCCAGGTAGGCGACCTGCGCCCGCAGCACCTCGTTCTCGCGGCGCAGCTGCTCGAGCTCACTGACCTCGTCCGGCCCGGGATCGGCGGGTTTCGGGGGACGCCCGGCCCGCTTCGGGCGCAGCCCGTCCTCGCCCTCGTTGCGGTACTTGCGCACCCACGTCTCGATCAGTTTCGGCGAGGACAGGTCGAACTCGCGGGCGAGGTCGACCTTCGCCTCGCCGGCGATAGCGCGGCGCACTACGTCGAGTTTCAACTCGAACGAGAACGACCGTCTGTCCCGAGGTTTGGCCACCAGAACTCCTCTTCCGCGAACCCGCCACCGGTCATACAACCGTCTGACGGCTGGCCGACCCACGCCCAACCTCGTCGCGACCGTGCGGTCACCCACACCGACCTCGAACAACGCTACAGCCACCACCCGCTGATCCTCGGACAGTGAACTTCGTGCACGCATAAAACTGCTCCCCGGACATCGGAACCGAATTTCTCAGTCCAACTTCCGGGGAGCAGTTCAATGAAGGGTCCCTTCAGCTGACAGGGCGCGAGCCGAGTTCCGCCGTACCCAGGCGTGGCTGTCGGATCGGCGATAGCGTGGTTGCTGCAGACCGACTGCGGGAGGTCCCATGCGAATTGCCCTGTTCGCGACGTGCATCGGCGACACGCTCTTTCCCGAGGCGTCGAAGTCGACCGCGATCCTGCTCACCCGACTCGGACACGAGGTGGTGTTCCCGCCCGGGCAGACGTGCTGCGGGCAGATGCACGTGAACACCGGCTACCAGCCCGACGCACTGCCGCTGGTCGAGAACTACGCCGACAGCTTCGGGGACGGGTCGATCGACGCGGTGGTCGCGCCGTCCGGGTCCTGTGTCGGGTCGGTCCGGCACCAGCACGAGATCGTCGCCGCCCGGTACGGGACCACCGCGCTGTGCGAGCGGGTGGCGACGGTGAAGGCCAAGACGTACGAGCTGTCGGAACTGCTGGTCGACGTGCTCGGCGTGACGGACGTCGGCGCCTACTTCCCGCACCGGGTGACCTATCACCCGACGTGTCACTCGCTGCGGATGCTGCGGGTCGGGGACAAGCCGCTGCGGCTGCTGCGCGCGGTTCGGGAGATCGACCTGGTCGAGCTGCCGGAAGCCGACTCGTGCTGCGGGTTCGGCGGCACGTTCGCGATCAAGAACGCGGAGACGTCGACGGCGATGCTGGCGGACAAGATCCGCAACATCGGCGACACCGGCGCCGAATTCTGTTGTGCGAGTGACTCGTCGTGCCTGCTGCACATCGGCGGCGGCATGACCCGGCTCCGCATGGGTGCCCGGACGATCCATCTCGCCGAGATCCTCGCGTCGGTCGAGGCCCGTGTGCCCGCGGGGGCGCCGGCATGACCGCCGTCGGTCTGGGGATCCCCGAGTTCCCGCCGCGCGCACCCGACGACATCGGCTTCCTGCGCGGCGACGAGACGTTCCCGCGGGCCGCGCACCACGAGCTCGCCAATCCGCAGCTGCGCCGCAACATCGGCAAGGCGACGCACACGATTCGGGCCAAGCGGCTGGCCGTCACCGGTGAGCTACCGGACTGGCAGGCGCTGCGCGACGCCGGATCGGCGATCAAGGTCGATGCGCTGAACCGGCTGCCGGAACTGCTCGAGCAGTTCGAGGCCGCGGTGACCGCGCGGGGCGGGATGGTGCACTGGGCGGCGGATGCGATCGAGGCCAACGCGATCGTCACCGAGTTGGTGCGCGACACCGGCTCGGACGAGGTCATCAAGGTCAAGTCGATGGCCACGCAGGAGATCGGTCTCAACGAGCACCTCGAGCAGCACGGCATCCACGCCTACGAGACCGATCTGGCGGAGCTGATCGTGCAACTGGGGCACGACCGCCCGTCGCACATCCTGGTGCCGGCGATCCACCGCAACCGCGCGGAGATCCGGGAGATCTTCCTGCGCGGGATGGACGGCGTGGATCCCGATCTCGACGACGACCCGCAGCACCTGGCCGCGGCGTCCCGAAAGTTCCTGCGGCGCAAGTTCATGACGGTGCCGGTGGCGATCTCGGGCACGAACTTCGGCGTCGCCGAGACCGGCACCGTCGGTGTGGTCGAGTCCGAGGGCAACGGGCGGATGTGCATCACGCTGCCGCGGACGCTCATCACCGTCATGGGCATCGAGAAGATCATCCCCACGTACGCCGACCTCGAGGTGTTCCTGCAGCTGCTGCCGCGCTCGTCCACCGGCGAACGAATGAACCCGTACACCTCGATGTGGACCGGCGTCACGCCCGGCGACGGGCCGCAGAACTTCCACCTGGTGCTGCTCGACAACGGCCGCACTGCCGCCCTCGCCGACGCGCTCGGCCGGCAGGCGCTCAAGTGCATCCGCTGCTCGGCGTGCCTCAACGTGTGCCCGGTCTACGAGCACACCGGCGGGCACGCGTACGGCTCCACCTATCCCGGGCCGATCGGTGCGGTGCTCACCCCGCAACTCACCGGCATGGAGGGCGCCGACGACCCCAACTCGACGTTGCCGTTCGCGTCGAGCCTGTGCGGCGCCTGCTTCGACGCGTGCCCGGTCGAGATCGACATCCCGGCCCTGCTGGTCGAACTGCGGCACCAGAAGGTGGAGCGCAGCGGCTTCGGCGCTGAGGCCGCGGCGATGCGGGCCGCGTCGGTGGCGATGTCGTCGGCCCGGCGGTTCTCGTTGGCGCAGAAGGCGGCCGGGCTCGGTCGGCTGATGGCGGGGAGGAAGGGCACGATCTCCACGCTGCCGCCGCCGCTGAACGGGTGGACGTCCGCCCGCGACATCCCGGCGCCGCCGAAGCGGACGTTCCGGCAGTGGTGGGACTCGCCGGAGGGGCGGGCGGCGATCGACGCGGCGCGGAAGGAGGCGCGGCGGTGAGTTCGCGCGACGAGGTGCTGCGGCGGATCCGGGGCGCCCTGGCGCTGGCCCCGCCGACCCCGGTGGAGGTGCCGCGCGAGTACCGCGTCGGACGCACGATGCCCGACGCCGAACGCATCGCCCTGCTGGTCGATCGCCTCGAGGACTACGACGCCCGTGTGCACCGGTGCACCGCGGCCGAACTGCCGGCGACCCTGGCCCGGGTGCTGGCCGACGTCGGCGCCCGCCGGGTCGGTGTGCCTGCGGGACTGGACGATTCGTGGCTGTCCCGGTTCGGCGGCGAGGTGGTGGTCGACGCGGCGGACATTCCCGCCCCCGATCTCGGTGACCTGGACGGGGTGGTGACCGCGTCGGCGGTGGCCTGCGCCGAGACCGGGACGATCTTCCTCGACGGCAGCCCCGACCAGGGCCGGCGGGCGCTGACGTTGGTGCCGGACCTGCACGTGTGCGTGGTGACCGTCGACCGCGTCGAGGTGGGCGTCCCCGAGGCGCTCGCCCGGCTGGTACCGGAGCGTCCGACCACGATGATCAGCGGGCCGTCGGCGACCGTCGACATCGAACTCGAGCGAGTGGCGGGGGTGCACGGTCCGCGGAATCTGCACGTGGTGATCGTGGCTCAGAAGTCGCCGCGCACACCCTCGTAGTAGCCGGTGATGTGGTCGACGATCCGCTTCTGCGCCAGGGGTGCGTCGCCGCGGGTCACGGCCTCGACCAGGCCGCGGTGCTCGTGCCGCAGTCGCGTGCAGGTGCCCGGCCACGCCGCCGGATCCACGCCCGCGACGACGTAGGACTCGATCGACGCGCGCAACCCGGCCATCATCGCCGCGATCACCTGATTGCCCGCCGCGTCCGCCATCGCGACGTGGAACTGGGCGTCGAGGACGAGGAACTCGTCGGCGGTCAGCGTCGGCTCGTCCATTGAGTCGAGCAGTTCGACGGCGGTGGCCAGGTCGACGGACGGCGTCTGCGCGAGGGCGCGCATCACCTCCGATTCGAGGACGAGACGGGTCTGCACCACGTCGGTGACCGGGAAGCCGTGGGCGGCGACCTGCATCCGCATGAGCATCGTCATGCCGCCGGTGGGGCGGGAGACGATCATGGCGCCGGCGTTCGGTCCCGACCCGGTCTGCGCCTTGAGCAGGCCGAGGGCCTCCATGACGCGCAGCGCCTCGCGGACGGACGAGCGCCCGACGCCGAGATCGGCGGCGAGGGTCCGTTCGCCGGGGAGGCGCTGGCCGGGCAGCAGTTCGCCCGAGACCATCATTTCCTCGACCCGGCTGAGCACGTGCTCCCACGCGCGGGGGTGCGTCGCGCTCGTCAGGTCGGTGGTCGGGGACTCGGACGTCATGACACGTCAGCCTAGGCCGTGCGCCGGTCGTGTCCGAGTCCCCGACCGGTCACGGCAACATCCAGCTCAGGACCGGGGTGGACTGCAGGTAGACGAGCGTGCACAGGATCAGCAGCATCGCGACGCTGTAGCCGACGACCTTCCGCAGCAGGATCGGCTCGCTGCCCGGCTGACCCACCGCCGTCGCGGCGATCGTCAGATTCTGCGGGCTCACCAGCTTGCCCACCACGCCGCCGGAGGTGTTGGCCGCGACCAGCAGGGTCGGGTCGATGCCCGCGTGAATGCCGGCGGTCTGCTGCAGCTTCGCGAACAGCGCGTTCGCGGATGTGTCGGATCCGGTGACCGCGGTGCCGAGCCAGCCGAGGATCGGGGAGAAGAACGCGAAGATCGCGCCGGTCCCGGCGAGCCACGTGCCGATCGAGACGGTCTGGCCGGACTGGTTCATCACGTAGCTCAGGCCCAGGACGGTCGCGACCGTCGCGATGGCCAGGCGCATCTTGACCACGGTGACCCCGAACGTGGCGACCGCGTCGCGGGCCGTCAGCCGGAAGCGCCCGCCGCTGGTCCACAGCGAGTAGACGATGGTGACGATGATGCCGGAGATCAGCAGCAGGGTGCCGGGGTTGGACAGCCACGAGAACGTGTACACCGCGCTGGACGCGGGATCGCCGCTGCCGGTGAGCAGGTTGCCGTACAGGCCGGGCCAGTGGATCTTGCGGTCGGTGCCGGCCAGCCACGCGGGGATGTCGACGCCGAGGGTCCACAGCTTGGCGATGCCGAACACCACGACCACGAGGAGGTAGGGGAACAGCGCCAGGAACACGCGGGACGGGCCGAGGCGCTCGGGCTCCACCTGGGACCGCTGATCCTCGGGGGTCGTCGGCTTCCAGAACTGCAGCATGGTCACCGCGGCGGCCAGCCCGGCGAGGGCGGCGACGACGTCGGTGAGCTCGTACGAGAAGTGGGCCGAGCACCAGAACTGGGCCAGCGCGAACACGGCACCGGTCACCAGCGCGATGGGCCACGCCTGCTTCATGCCGCGGCGGCCGTCGACGAGGAAGAGCAGCAGCAGCGGCACGAACAGCGCGAGGATCGGTGTCTGACGGCCGACGACGGCGGCGATCTCGGTCGGCGGGATGTCGGTCAGGTTGCCGGCGGTGGTGATCGGAATAGCCATGGCGCCGAACGCAACCGGGGCGGTGTTGGCGACCAGGACGGTGACCGCCGCGCGGATCGGCGGCATGCCGATTGCGATGAGCATGGCGCCGGTGATCGCGACAGGGGCGCCGAATCCGGCGAGCGCCTCGAGCATGCCGCCGAAGCAGAACGCGATCAGCATCGCCTGCACGCGCATGTCGCCGCGGCCGACCGAGCTGAACACCCGGCGCAGGTCCTCGAAGCGGCCACTGACGACGGTCAGTTCGTAGAACCAGATCGCGGTGACGACGATCCACATCACCGGGAACAGACCGAAGGTGATGCCCTGGAGTGCGGAGAGGCCGGTCAGCGACGCCGGCATGTCGAAGCCGACGATCGCGACCAGGGCCGCGACGGCGAGCGCGCCGAGCCCGGCGTACCAGGCCTTCAGTTTGAAACCGGCCAGCAGGACGAAGAACGTCGCGAGCGGGGCCAGGGCGACGAGTGCCGACGCGGTGAGGCTGCCGCCGACGGCATCGGTCGCGGGCGTGAAGGTCACCGCGAGGATCTCGGATTCCACATGAAACTCCTGGGTTGCGCCGGGTCGCGGCGTCTCGGGGAAGGCGTGCATCGGCCGGTACCTGTGGTCAGACCACAGAGACCGTACACCATGACTCGGGTCACATTCGAGGCCTGAACGAAAGTTGGTGCAGAACGCCCCGTGGGTTGCGTCATCGCGTTGACCATGGCTTACTGTGGTCTGACCACACCGTCGGACGATGCCGGAGATCCGCATGCGAATCGCGATGTTCGCCACGTGCATGGGGGACACGATGTTCCCGAATGCCCCCCGAGCCACCGCCCTGCTGCTCACCCGGCTGGGCCATGAGGTGGTGTTCCCGCCCGGCCAGACGTGCTGCGGGCAAATGCACGTGAACACCGGGTACCAGCCCGACGCACTGCCGCTGGTCGAGAACTACGCCGACACGTTCGGGGACGGTTCCATCGACGCGGTGGTCGCGCCGTCCGGGTCCTGTGTCGGGTCGGTCCGGCACCAGCACGAGATCGTCGCCTCGCGGTACGGGACCTTGTCGCTGTGCGGCCGGGTCGAGACGGTGAAGGCCAAGACGTACGAGCTGTCCGAGTTGCTGGTCGACGTGCTCGGCGTGACTGACGTCGGCGCGTACTTCCCGCACCGGGTGACCTACCACCCGACGTGCCACTCGCTGCGCATGCTCGGAGTCGGCGACAAGCCGCTGCAGTTGCTGCGGGCGGTCCGCGAGATCGACCTGGTCGAGCTGCCCGAAGCTGACTCGTGCTGCGGATTCGGCGGCACGTTCGCGATCAAGAACGCCGAGACGTCGACGGCGATGCTGGCCGACAAGATCCGCAACGTCGCCGACACCGGCGCCGAATTCTGTTCGGCCAGTGACTCGTCGTGCCTGATGCACATCGGCGGCGGCATGTCCCGCCTGCAGATGGGCACGCGGACGATCCACCTGGCCGAGATCCTGGCGTCCACGGAGAACGCGGAGGTGACCGCATGAGCGGCGTCGCACTCGGACTGCCGGCCTTCCCGCCGCGCGCCCCCAAGGGCGTCGGCTTCCTGCGCGGACAGGAGAAGTTCCCGGCCGCCGCGCACCACGAGCTGGCCAACACCCAGCTGCGCCGCAACATCGGCAAGGCCACGCACACGATCCGGGCCAAGCGCCTGGCCGTGACCGGCGAGCTGCCCGACTGGGAGGACCTGCGCGACGCCGGCTCGGCCGTCAAGTCCGACGTCATGGGCCGCCTGCCGGAACTGCTCGAGCAGCTCGAGGCCGCGGTGACCGCGCGCGGCGGCACCGTCCACTGGGCCGCCGACGCCAACGAGGCCAACGCGATCGTCACCCGGCTCGTCCGCGAGACCGGCTCCGACGAGGTCATCAAGGTCAAGTCGATGGCCACGCAGGAGATCGAGCTCAACGAGCATCTCGAGGCGAACGGTATCCGCGCCTACGAGACGGACCTGGCGGAGCTGATCGTCCAGCTGGGCCACGACAAGCCGTCGCACATCCTCGTGCCCGCGATCCACCGCAACCGGTCGGAGATCCGCGAGATCTTCCTGCGCGAGATGGCCGACGTCGACCCGGAGCTGGACGACGATCCCAAGAACCTCGCGGCCGCGGCGCGGAAGTTCCTGCGGCACAAGTTCATGACGGTGCCGGTCGCGATCTCGGGCGCCAACTTCGGCGTCGCCGAGACCGGCACCCTCGGCGTGGTCGAATCCGAGGGCAACGGCCGCATGTGCCTGACGCTGCCGCAGACGCTGATCACCGTGATGGGCGTCGAGAAGGTGATCCCCACCTACCGGGACCTCGAGGTGTTCCTGCAGCTGCTGCCGCGCTCGTCGACGGGGGAGCGGATGAACCCGTACACGTCGATGTGGACGGGGGTCACACCCGGCGACGGGCCGCAGGACTTCCACCTGGTGCTGCTCGACAACGGCCGCACCGCCGCGCTCGCCGACGGTGTCGGGCGCGAGGCGCTCAACTGCATCCGCTGCTCGGCGTGCCTGAACGTGTGCCCGGTGTACGAGCGGACCGGCGGGCACGCGTACGGGTCGACGTATCCGGGCCCGATCGGCGCGGTGCTCACCCCGCAGCTGGCGGGCATGGACGGCAAGGACGACCCGAACTCGACGCTGCCGTTCGCGTCGAGCCTGTGCGGGGCCTGCTACGACGCGTGCCCGGTGAAGATCGACATCCCGTCGCTGCTGGTGGAGTTGCGGCACCAGAAGGTGCAGAAGTCCGGCTTCGGCGCGGAGGCGGCCGCGATGAAGGCGGCGTCGGTGGTGATGTCGTCGGCCAAGCGGTTCACGCTGGCGCAGAAGGCGGCCGGACTGGGGCGGGTGGTTGCCGGGAAGAAGGGCAAGATCTCGACACTGCCGCCGCCGCTGAACGGGTGGACCGACGCCCGCGACATCCCCGCCCCGCCGAAGCAGACGTTCCGGCAGTGGTGGGACTCGGTGGAGGGCCGCACCGCGATCGACGAGGCACGCAAGGAGGCGCAGCAGTGAGCTCACGCGACGTCATCATGGGACGGATCCGCGACGCGCTGACCCTCGCGCCGCCCGCCGCGGTCGAGATTCCGCGGAACTACCGCACCGGCCGCACGATGCCCGACGCCGAGCGCGTCGAGCTGTTGGTCGATCGGCTGGTCGACTACAAGGCCGTCGTGCACCGGAGTGCGCCGGACGAACTCCCCGAGGTGCTGGCGCGCGTGCTCGGTGACCTCGACGTCGACGGCGTCGGTGTTCCTGCGGGACTGGACGATTCGTGGCTGTCCCGGTTCGGCGGCGACGTCCACATCGACTCCGTCGACGTGCCGGCCCCGCAGCTGTCGGAGCTGGACGGCGTCGTGACCGCGTCGGCGGTGACGTGCGCCGAGACCGGGACGATCTTCCTCGACGGCAGCCCCGACCAGGGCCGCCGGGCGCTGACCCTGGTCCCGGATCTGCACGTGTGCGTCGTGACCGTCGACAGCATCGAGGTGGGCGTCCCCGAGGCGCTCGCCCGGCTGGTGCCCGAGCGGCCGACCACGATGATCAGCGGGCCGTCGGCGACGTCGGACATCGAACTCGAGCGCGTCGAAGGCGTCCACGGGCCGCGGAACCTGCATGTGGTGATCGTGGGCTGACTCTCAGCCTTGGCCGGCCCGCGCTGCCGCCGCGAAGTTCGGGTGCGGGTCGGTGACGATCACGGCGGAGCCGTCGGGTGCCGCGGTGGCGTGAAACAGCCTCTCCGGCCGGATCGCGTGAAGCAGCGCGACCGACGCTGGCAGCGCGAGTAGTCCGATCACGAACATCGCGCTGACAATCAGGCCCTCGAAGTCGGCCACAGCGATGACGACAGCGAGGATGATCAGAGCTGTCCCCAGTGCGGCAAGCGCAGCCGCACTGCGCAGGCCCCGAGATCGGCGAGACTCGCAGCGGATACAGAGCGGCCATTCCGCACGCACTGCGGGTCCATGCTGGAGACGGTTGAACGAATTCGCCACACCTTTCCAGAACGGCCCGAATCCGCCTGGAATGTATGAGGAGACCCCCTTCGGAAGGTCGTCAGTGATCTTGCGGGGCGGTCGTATCCATGTCGTCGCGGTGTTCGTCGCGGACAAGCCATGCTCCACGCAGATCTCGGGCAAGGCGGAGGCTGGGAAGTAGTGCTGTCCGGACTCGTCAACTGCCACGGCACTCAACTTGACGGTGGTTTCAGGGGCGGCTGACATCGGTCACCAATCCGAGGACAAGATTCTGGTGGACGTGGGAAAGTCGTCTGGATCATCGCTCGATGCCTGAGCGTATGACGGCGGGTTCGATTCACCCAGACGGAGCAATTGACGTTCACCTTCCGCCGCTAGTTCCGCCTTCGTGTCGCTGTCCAATTCGCGATAGCGCGCAGTAGACTCCGCGATCAAAGGGTTGAGTGTGCGCGCGAACGCGTCCGACGTGAAGACATCACGAAGCTGTGTTCGCCCGCTGAGCACTTCGTCGACGATCTTGGAAAACTCCGGATCGTGGCTGTGCTGCTTGAGGGCTCGGAGAGAACTGGCCAGATGGCGTGCAACACCGCGGTCTCCGCCTGCCAAATCTCGAAATTGGTCGTCGGTCGACATGTCATGCTCCTGGATGGTCGTACGAGGCCTGTGGAAGTTGATGTATCGACACGTTCTCCAGCCCTGCCATGAAGCCCGTGATCAACCCGATCGAGCCCTGAGCGCCGTCCCACGCTTTGCCAGTCGTGTCGACCACCTGCCGCCAAATCGCGGTTGCTGCGGCGATCTCGGCGACCACCGCAGCGCCGCCGACAACGCCTCCGACGCCAGTCCAGCTGGTGAGTGCAGCTGCCGCAAGCGTTACGCCGATCGTAATCAGCCAATCAAAGAGCGTTTGCCACAGTCCTTTGACGGCGTTGGCGGTTTCATACATGCCGACCGCGATCTGGCTGATCTGTTCGCCGATCCGGGTGAAGTCCTGCGATTGGCTGTGGATTGTCGACGCGTAGCCGGTCAGGTAGTTGGACGCGCCGTCAGCTGCTTCACCCCGCCAGAAGCTCGGAATGCCCGCGACATCTTGATCGATGCGACGTGAGTACTCCGCATTGAACTCGCCCAGGGTAGTGATGCTGACGCCTGCACGCTGAACCGCCTCCCAATCCCCTGCGAACTGGGAGGCGATCCATGCCATCGGGTCGGTACCGCACACCAGTTTCGCGGCTTCATTGATCCAGTAGGTCGGGCTCATGTACTGAGCTGCGCCGAGGATGTTTTCGACGAGGTCCGGGACCGGATCGGTCGCGACAGGGTCCTTCAAGTCGATTGTTGTCATTCTTCCCCCAGAAAAGCGGATGATCGAATTCAGTACATGGATTCGATCCGGTCGTGAGACGCTCCGTCGGTCGATCTGTACATCGCAGCTGCTCGCGTTAGTTCGTTCGCTGCGTCCGCAGAGAGCTGAGATATGCGGCGAAAGTTCTCTGACAACACGTCGTGCAATCCGCTCAGTTTCTCGACGACCGGCACGAACATACGGCCCTCGCTGTACCCGATCGCGGTCCACTTCTCGGCGTACTGCCGTGCGGTGTCCGCCTGAGCGCTCAGGTCCGCCATATGTTTCGCGAACGCATCGACGTCGTCCGGCTCTACGAATAATTCTGACATCGCGCCCCCCTGGCTCCTGTTGTCGCGTGGCAGCGTAGCAGCGGCACCTCTAGGGCTCGCGGGGTAGATGGATGGATACTCTCCTGGCTCTCGGCGACCTCCAGGAATGTCGGATCGGTGTGATAATCCTTGGCCGATGCCGCACTGTCGACGACACCGCTAGGAGATGCGCATTGCCGACGTTGCACCGCGCCGAGAGCGCCGGCACGCTCGCGTCCGCGCTCGCCGATGTGCTGGTCACGCCCCTCGCGGACCCGTTCCAGCGTGAGGTGATTGCGGTTCCCGCGAAGGGCGTCGAGTGCTGGCTGACGCAGCGCCTGTCGCACGTGCTGGGCGCGGGTGACGCCGGCCATGGTGACGGTGTCGCCGCCAACATCGACTTCCCGTCCCCGACGCGGCTGATCGACCAGGCGCTCGCGACCGCGACCGGCTACGACGTCGAGGGCGACCCCTGACATCCGTCGCGGATGCTGTGCACGCTGCTGCAGGTCATAGACGACCGCGTCGGTGTCCCTGCGGGACTGCAGGATTCGTGGCTATCGGGGTTCGGTGGCGAGGTTGTCGTCGATTCCCCGGACATGCCGGCGCCGCAGCTGTCCAACCTGGACGGCGTCGTGACCGCGTCGGCGGTGACGTGCGCCGAGACGGGGACGATCTTCCTCGACGGCAGCCCCGACCAGGGCCGCCGGGCGCTGACCCTGGTCCCGGATCTGCATGTGTGTGTCGTGACCGCCGAGAGCATCGAGGTGGGCGTCCCCGAGGCCCTGGCCCGGCTGGTGCCCGAGCGGCCGACCACGATGATCAGCGGGCCGTCGGCGACGTCGGACATCGAACTCGAGCGCGTCGAAGGCGTCCACGGGCCGCGGAACCTGCATGTGGTGATCGTGGGCTGAGGGCGATCATCATCGCTCGATGCCTGAGCCTGAGGCGGCGGGTTCGATTCACCCACGCCCGGCGGCGCTCCGAGCACCGGCCGCCGCGTCCGTCGAACCCGTGCCGCCGTCGCCGCACCAACAGCGTGGCGGAAGTGGTGCTATTCGCCGGGCCGTTCTCCGGGGGGTGAGGGCGGCAATGATCTTGTGGATCGTGCCGCTGCAGTCTCTGCCCGCGGGTGGTATCGACAGATCCTGCCGTGCTCAGGTACGGCCCCGGACGGGTGTGCCCCGCTCACCCGGTTCCAGTGCCACCCGGATCGCTCTCACGACCTCACCGCGCCGCAACGTGTGGCGTTGCCCCGAACGTGCCGCCCGACCTTCACTGCCGATCCGAGCCGGCGGCCACAGTCGACGCTACGCGAAATCGCTGATCGCGCAACGGGATGAACGGTGCGTTGACGTGCAGATACGACGTATCAGGAGGCGTATTGCAGGACCCGGACCGATGGATCAGATACCGGTGATTTCCTGTGCGATGGCGGCGAGGCGTGTCTGTGCTGCGGAGACGACACGGTGCCGGTTCTTGTTCGCCTCTTCGTATTCCATGATCGTCCGGATATCGGCGGGTGCGGTCAGTTCCTTGACTGCGGTCACGGCAGCGGAGCCGTTCAACGTTTCGTAGTCGGGGATTGGCAGCTGGTCCGGTTCGCTCTCGCCGGTGTGAGCGCCTCGGCTCAGTAGCTGGCTGATCCGGGGTCTGGTGGAACGTGCTGCGTCCATCGCCCGGTCGATGCCCATCGTCGACCAGGACACCGGAGTGTTCATCCAGCGCACCGCAGCGCCGGCCGCCGCCTGGACCGGCGTGCGGCGTAGCGCCGCCGGGCCGCCGAGCGCGTCCTCGGCCAGTACGGTTGTCAGCCATTCCACGGTTGCCGAATGTGCGGTGATCAGCTCGTCGGCCAGCTGGACGATGTCGCCTCGGTGTCCGGCCGTGGCCAGGGCTTTGAGATACCGGGAGCGGTCGAGGAGTTGGTGTTCGAGGGTGAGGTCACCGAGGAGTGCTTCGTCGAACGGTTGCATCTGCTCTGTCACGGTCTTGAATGCCGCCGCGGCGCGCCCGAGCAGAGGTGCCACGAGCGACGGGCGCCCACCCAGCTCACGCAAGGCCCGCTCGATGTTGTCGGCACGTCCGCGGGCGTTGTCCGCATTCTCGGTGAGTTCGGTGGCCACGGCCTCGGTACGTGCCTGTGCCCGTCGGGTGTCCGCTATCTGGGTCTCGGTGTTCGTCAGCTCGAGCAGCGCACGCAACTGCACGATGAGGGTTGAAGTGTCGGTCATAACAGGCTCCGTTTCAGCCGATGATTACCTTCCTCCGGCGCGGATACCCACTTGCCGGCCAACACAATCTCCTCACCGCGTCAGTCCGCGACTGCCGCCGTGCACCGGTGCACTACGTCGGCGCGCGATTCGAAGTAGTCCGCCCTGGCGAAAGCGTCGATCCATCGGGACGCGCGGTGTCCGCCTGCGCGCTCAGGTCCGCCATATGCTTCGCGAACGAGTTGACGTCGTCCGGCTCGACGAATAGTTCTGATCTCTCGCCCCTGGCTCGCGTGGCAGCGGTTCCTCCAGTGCTCGCGGGTCGATGGATGAGTCCGGCTGGTCGGCGACCTCCGGGAATGTCGGATCGGTGTGATAATTCTTGGCCGATGCCGCACTGTCGACGACACCGCTAGGAGATGCGCATTGCCGACGTTGCACCGCGTCGAGAGCGCCGGCACGCTCGCGTCCGCGCTCGCCGATGTGCTGGTCACGCCCCTCGCGGACCCGTTCCAGCGTGAGGTGATTGCGGTTCCCGCGAAGGGCGTCGAGTGCTGGCTGACGCAGCGCCTGTCGCACGTGCTGGGCGCGGGTGACGCCGGCCATGGTGACGGTGTCGCCGCCAACATCGACTTCCCGTCCCCGACGCGGCTGATCGACCAGGCGCTCGCGACCGCGACCGGCTACGACGTCGAGGGCGACCCCTGACATCCGTCGCGGATGCTGTGCACGCTGCTGCAGGTCATAGACGACCGCGTCGGTGTCCCTGCGGGACTGCAGGATTCGTGGCTATCGGGGTTCGGTGGCGAGGTTGTCGTCGATTCCCCGGACATGCCGGCGCCGCAGCTGTCCAACCTGGACGGCGTCGTGACCGCGTCGGCGGTGACGTGCGCCGAGACGGGGACGATCTTCCTCGACGGCAGCCCCGACCAGGGCCGCCGGGCGCTGACCCTGGTCCCGGATCTGCATGTGTGTGTCGTGACCGCCGAGAGCATCGAGGTGGGCGTCCCCGAGGCCCTGGCCCGGCTGGTGCCCGAGCGGCCGACCACGATGATCAGCGGGCCGTCGGCGACGTCGGACATCGAACTCGAGCGCGTCGAAGGCGTCCACGGGCCGCGGAACCTGCATGTGCTGATCGTGGGCTGAGCCGATCTCGGCGTCGCCCGGCCCAGCGAAAATGAGCCTCTTGGGCGGTGCGCCTCTGCGGTCCGCGGTCCCGTTGCGTTCGGAAACGGACCTGCGGATTCTCCGGTCCTCGGCAGTCCGGTCCGCGAAAGCCCCACGGTAGTTGGACGATTGTCTGTATAAAGGTGCCCGTGCGTGATTCGTATCGCGCACGGGCACCTCTTTTGCTGGGGGTCCTGCAGTCACATACTGCGGAATGCGCTTGATCGAACGGAGATCTGTGTGGCCCGATCCGCAGTCTGTCGTATCGCCGCCCCGTCGACGGCCGGCTCAGTTCAACCGGCCCGGTCAGCAACGTTCTCGGGGGATGGTGGCTAGCCCCAGCGTGTAGCCGTGTGGTCGGCGCCCGACCGCCGGGCTCAGCACACGGCCACTCAACCAACGCTGCGACCTCGATGTCGACGGTCGCGACACCAGCGAGCAAAGGAAACACATGACATCACGAGCGATGACGCGTGGCATCGCGGTCGGCGCGGCAACGACACTGACGATTGGTGCATTCGCCCTTCTCGGCGCAGGTGTCGCCGGCGCAGCCCCCGGGTCGATCACCTGGGACGACGGAAGCTCCCGTTTCACCCGCACCGTCAGCAACACTGCCCCCGCGGTCGGCGACACGATCACCGTGACGACGAAGTTCGACCGGACCAGCTGGGTCGACGAGTTCATCTACAACGTCAAGGACCGGCACCCATCCTGCATGACCTACGTCCCGGGTTCCGCCAAGATGATCGGCCAGAGCGAATACCCTGTCTCCAACCCCGAGGTCGTCGCCGACGAGGGCAACGGGACCGGCTACGTCCGCGCCTCCTGGGGCATCACCGACTGGGTGGTTCAGAATCGCCCCGGTTTCTTCCGGAACCCCGTCTTCAGCGTCAGCTACAGGGTCGGCCAGAACTGCGCCCGTGATACCGCCCTGGCCACCGGCATGGACTACGGCGGATCGCTCGGCAGCGGCAACTACGGCACCAAGGGCCCGTCGATCACTATGGCCAAGACCGCTACCACGACCACCCTCGCCCCCGTCGCCGGCGCTCGCGTCGGCGTGCCGAGCACGCTGACCGCCACCGTTACCGGCGGCGCGGCGGGTGACACCGTCGAATTCCGCGACGGCGCAGCCGTACTCGGCCAGGCCGCCATCGACGCCGGCGGAACCGCGACCCTCGCCTGGACCCCCACGCTCCGGGGCAGCCACGCACTCTCGGCGGGCTTCCTCGGCACCGCGTTCTCCACCGCGTCCCAGTCGGGGACGATCACCGTGCAGGTCGCCGAGCAGAACGTCACCTCGACGATCAACCTTGCGCCGGTGACCGGCGCCCAGGTCGGCCGCGCCTCCACCGTCACTGCCACGGTCAGCCCGACCGCGGCAGGTGGCACCGTCGAACTCCGCGACGGCACCACGACACTGGCGACGCTGCCGGTCGGCAACGACGGGAAGGTCACCTACCAGTGGGTGCCCACGGTGGCCGGCAGCCACACCCTCACCGCCACCTTCTCCGGCCGTGACGGCGTCACCGGATCGGGCGCCACCGCACAGGTCAACGTCGCCGAGGCACCCGCCTCCACCACCGACTCGACCACCACCCTCAACCCGATCGGCAGCGTCACCGTCGGCACGACCACGACCCTCACGGCAAAGGTCAACCCCGCCAACGCCGGCGGTACCGTCACCTTCAAGGACGGTGGCACCGTCATCGGCACCGGCCAGGTCGGATCCGACGGGACTGCCACGACTGCGTGGACCCCGGCTACCGCCGGCCAGCGGACCGTCACCGCCGAGTACTCGGGCCAGGGCACCGTCAACGCCTCCGCCGATCAGGTATCGGTGATCGTCGCGCCCGGCGGAGACCCCGGAGGCCCTGGAGACCCTGGAACCGGCGGAACCGGCAGCCTCGGCTCGCTCGGCGGATTCGGATCCAACAAGTAGCAGTAGCGCGTAGCCACCGACAACGACGGGGTCTGTTCCCGGCCGGCAACGGCCTGGGAACAGACCCTGCTCGACCTCGTGCCGAGAATATTCTGGCGGGAACCGGGAACAAGTGAGGCCCGTCGATTCCGCAAGATCTGGTTTTGTACAAAACTCTGTCGTGCACAGAGGTGAGCTGGCGGCTCGGACCAACAGCCTTCCGGATAGGCTGAGTTGTCCGGAGCATGTGATACTCCTAGGCCCTGGAATTGCCCAACGACACGGTGCGGGGACGCCGAGGGGGTACGAAATTTGCTGACGCTGCACCGCGCGGAGAGCGCTGGAACACTGGCGTCCGCCCTCGCCGATGTGCTGGTCACGCCCCTCGCGGACCCGTTCCAGCGTGAGGTGATTGCGGTTCCCGCGAAGGGCGTCGAGCGCTGGCTGACGCAGCGCCTGTCACACGTGCTCGGCGCGGGTGACGCCGGCCACGGTGACGGTGTCGCCGCCAACATCGACTTCCCGTCCCCGACGCGGCTGATCGACCAGGCACTCGCCGCCGCGACCGGCTACGACGTCGACGACGACCCGTGGCATCCCTCCCGCATGCTGTGGACCCTCCTGCAGGTGATCGACGACTGCCTGGCCGAGCCGTGGTGTGCCGTGCTGGCCCGTCACCTCGGGCATGGTTCCGACGACCACCGCGCCGGGCGCCGCTACGGCACCGCCGCGCACCTGGCCGAACTGTTCCGCTCGTACGGGTCGCAGCGTCCCGCCATGCTCGTCGACTGGGCCGCCGGACGCGACACCGACGGCGCCGCTCCGCTGGACGACGACCTGCTGTGGCAGGCGCAGCTGTGGCGGCGGCTGCGGGAACGGATCGGCAGCCCGAGTCCGGCCGAGCGACTGGAGGGCGCCTGCACGCGCCTGCGGGCGGAGCCCGACCTCCTCGACCTGCCGGAGCGGCTCTCGCTGTTCGGACCCACCCGCCTGGGCGCCGACCAGATCGAGGTGCTGTCCGCGATCGGCGCGAATCGTGATGTGCACCTGTGGATTCCGCACCCGAGCATCGAGATGTGGGGTGCGCTGGCGGACACCGATCCGCCGCGACGGCGGGCCGACGACCTGCGGGCGCTCGACGTGGCCCACCCGCTGCTGGCGAGTCTCGCCCGGGACGTGCGCGAGTTGCAGTCGCGGCTCGCGGCGGTCGGGGTGGTCGACGTCCATCACCCGGGTCCGGCACGACCGCCGACGCTGTTGGGGCGACTGCAGTCCGACATCGCCGCCGACCGGGCGCCGTCGACCTGCCCGCCGGACGACACCGTCGAGATCCACTCCTGCCACGGGCCGGCCCGGCAGGTCGAGGCGCTGCGGGAACGCCTGCTGCACCTGTTCCAGAACGATCCCACGCTCGAGCCGCGCGACGTGATCGTCATGTGCCCCGACGTCGAGACGTACGCGCCGCTGGTCCGCGCGGCGTTCGGGCAGGGCGTCCACGGCCCGCTCAGCCATCCGGGCCACCAGCTGCGGGTGCGGTTGGCGGATCGTGCACTGCACCAGACCAATCCGGTCCTCGGGGTCGTGTCCACGCTGCTCGATCTCGCGGACTCCCGCATCACCATCAGCCAGGTGATCGACCTCGCGGCCACCGGTCCGGTCCGCCGCCGCTTCCGGTTCGACGACGACGCGCTCGAACGTATCCGCGAGTGGACCGCCGCGGCCGGCGCACGCTGGGGCATCGGTATCCGCGAGCGGCGGGCGTTCGGGCTCGACGGCTTCGAACAGAACACCATCAAGGGCGCGCTCGACCGGATCCTGCTCGGCGCCGCCGCGGACGATGCCGCCGGCGATTGGCTCTCGCTCGCGCTGCCGCTCGACGACGTCGAGAGCAACGACATCGACCTCACCGGCCGCCTCGCCGAGTACGTCGACCGGATCGACGTGTCGCTGCGCGGGCTCGCCGGACCGCAGTCCGCCGAGCAGTGGTCGGCCGCGCTGTCCCGCGCCCTCGACCTGCTGGTGGACGTGCCCGACGCCGACGCCTGGCAGCTCGGGCAGGCGCGCCGCGAGCTGGCCGCCGCCGTCGAGTACGGCGGCGCCGCGCAGCTGCGCCTGGCGGACGTCCGGGCGATGCTGCGGTCCCGCCTCGCCGGCCGGCCCACCCGCGCCAACTTCCGCACCGGCGAACTCACCGTGTGCACGATGGTGCCGATGCGCTCGGTCCCGCACCGCGTGGTCGTGCTCCTGGGACTCGACGACGACGTCTTCCCCCGCGGCACCAACATCGACGGCGACGACGTCCTGGCCCGCGATCCGCTTCTCGGGGAACGTGATCCGCGCAGCGAGGACCGGCAGCTGCTGCTCGACGCGATCATGTCCGCGGCCGAACGGCTGCTGCTGTTCCACACCGGCGCCGACCCGGTCAACGGCACCCCGCGGCCGCCCGCCGTGCCGCTGAGCGAACTGCGCGACGTCCTCGAGGCGATGACGGGATCGGACGCCGTCGTGACGCGGCACCCGTTGCAGCCCTTCGATCCCCGCAACTTCGACCCGGTCGCCCCGCGGAGCTTCGACGCGGCCGCGCTGGCGGGGGCCCGCTCGGCGCAGCAGCCGCCGGCCGCCGAACCGCCGTTCCTGCCGGAGCCGTTGCCCGCCGCGGAGATCGGCGACGGCATCGTCGACCTCGCCGATCTCGTCGCGTTCCTCGAACACCCCATCCAGGGGTTCCTGCGGCAGCGCCTGGGGTTCCGGGTGCCCGATCTCGACGAGGACACCGCCGACGCGCTCGACCTGGAACTCGATCCGCTCGCGCGGTGGGGGATCGGTGACCGCATGCTCGCGGCCCGCATCGCCGGCATCGACCCGGCCGCGTTCCGTGCGGCGGAGTGGCGGCGCGGCACCCTGCCGCCCGCGAAACTCGGCGAGACGGCGCTCGCCGACATCGAGTGGACCGTCGAATCGCTCGTCCGCGCGGCCGCACCCGTGCACACCGGGCGCGCCGAGGCCGTCGACATCGACGTCGACCTCGGTGGTGGGCGCCGGCTCGTGGGGACCGTCGACGGCGTGCACGGCGACGTCGTCGCCCGGACCACGTTCTCGCGGCTGGCCGCGAAGCATCGGATCGGCGCGTGGGTGCGTCTGCTCGCGGTGGCGGCGACCGGACGGTTCGCGACCCCCACCGCGGTCACCACCGGGCGCGGCCGGGGCCGGTCGCCCGTCGCGCGCTCGACGCTGGTGGCACCGGAGAACGCGCCGGAGATCCTGCGCCGCCTGGTCGACATGCGCGATCGGGGCCTCCAGCATCCGCTGCCGGTGGCGCCCGGCGCCTCGGCCGCGTACGCCGACCAGCGGTTCCGGGGCCGATCCATCGAACTCGCGCTGGTGGCCGCCGACCGGGAATGGGGCGGCGACTTCGGTGACGGCAAGGACCGGCACATCCAGTACGTGCACGGGGCCGGCGCGAGCCTGTCGGCCCTCACCGCCGAGCAGGCGCCGCCCGGCGCCTGCGAACCCACCCGCTTCGGCACCGAGGCCGCCGTGCTGTGGGGCCCGCTGCTGGCGGCCGAGACGCTGGGGGAGCCGTGACGACGGGAGTGACCGAGATCGACACCGCCTTCGACCTGTTCGCGCCGCTCCCGACCGGTACCACGGTCCTCGAGGCCAGCGCCGGCACCGGCAAGACGTACGCGATCGTGGGGCTCGCGGCCCGCTTCGTCGCCGAGCAGGGGGTCGACCTGTCGCAGCTGCTGCTGGTCACCTTCAGCCGCGCCGCGACGAAGGAACTGCGCGAGCGCACCCGCGAGCGGTTCGCCTCGGCGGCAGCGGGATTGGCGGATCCGGCGGCCGCACGCGCCGGCGACGACCGGCTGGTCGCGCACCTGGCGAACGCCGACGACGTCGAGATCGCCGAGCGCCGGCGACGCCTGGTGCAGGCGCTCTCGGACTTCGACGCCGGCACCATCGTCACCACCCACAGCTTCTGTCAGCGCATGCTCGACGGTCTCGGCATCGCCGGCGAGCGTGACCCCGACGCCGTCCTCGTCGAGGAGGCCGACGACCTCGTCGAGGAGGTCATCGCCGACCTGTACGTGCGGCACTTCGGCCGCGCCGACACCCGCACGCTGCGGCCCGGCGACGCGCGCGCGGCGGCCCGCGCGGCGATCTTCGACCCGCAGGCGGTGCTCGCGCCCGAGGACGCCGACGGCACCCGCGCCGGCGACGCCGTCCGCTTCGCGACCGCGGTGCGCGAGGAGACCCGCCGCCGCAAGCGGTTGGCCGGGATCCGCGACTTCGACGACCTCCCCGCCCTGCTGCACGGCGTGCTCACCGACCCCGAGCACGGCGCGGCGGCCTGCCGCCGGGTGCGCGAACGCTACCGGGTGGTGCTCGTCGACGAGTTCCAGGACACCGATCCGCAGCAGTGGGGGATCCTCAGCGCCGCCTTCCACGGGCATTCGACGCTGGTGCTGGTCGGCGATCCCAAGCAGGCCATCTACGCGTTCCGGGGCGCCGAGGTGCTCAGCTACCTCGACGCGGTCGACGCCGCGGATCGCCGGCTGGAGCTCACCTGCAACTGGCGCAGCGACGCGGATCTGGTTGCGGCGCTGCACTATCTGCACGGCGGCGCCGCGCTCGGGCACCGGGACATCGTCGTGCACGCCGTCGACGCGGCCAAGCCGGGAACGCGGCTGCACGGCGCGCCGCCGCTGCGGGTGCGCTACCTGCCGCGGGCCGGCGCGGGGCGGCTGAACAACTCCGGATTCCCCGTCGTCGGGCGGGTGCGCGAGCGCGTCGCCGACGACGTGGCCGCCGACATCGTCCGCCTCCTCGACAGCGGCGCCACCCTCGACCTGAACGGCGTCCGCCGCCGGGTCGAACCGGGCGACATCGCGATCCTCGCGGGCACCAACGCGCAGATCGCGCTGGCCCGGGAGGCCCTGGACCGGGCCGGTGTCCCGTCCGTGCTGGCGGGCGGCAGCAGTGTGTTCGAGACGCCCGCCGCGCACCACTGGCTGCGGGTGCTGCAGGCGCTCGAGCAACCGCACCGGCCGGACCGGGTGCGGCTGGCCGCGCTCACCCCGCTGTTCGGGTGGACCGCCGAGCGGATCGACGCCGCCAGCGACAACCTGATCGCGACGGTGGGCGGCCGGCTGCGGGACCTGTCCGCGCTGTTCGGCCAGGCCGGGTTCGCGGCGCTGTTCGAACGGCTCGCCGCCGAGACCGAACTCGAGAAGCGCCTGCTCGCCGTCGCGTCCGGGGAGCGCGCGCTCACCGACCTGCGGCACATCGCCCAGCTCCTCGGGGCCGTCGCGGTCGACGAGTCCCTCGGCCTCACCGCGCTCACCGGCTGGCTCACCGACCGCATCGAGGACCCCAAGTCCGGGGGCGGGGACCGCAGCCGCCGCCTCGACTCGGACGCCGCCGCCGTCCAGCTCGCCACCGTGCACGCCAGCAAGGGCCTCGAGTACCCGATCGTGTACGTGCCGTTCGCGTGGAGCACCGGCCGCTACTCCGACCCCAACCGGCTGCTGCTGCACGACGAGCACGGCCGCCGCGTCCTCGACATCGGCGGTGAGGGCAGCCCCGAGTACAACGACCGCAAACGCCGGCGCGACGCGGAGGCGGCGGGCGAGGACCTGCGGCTGCTGTACGTCGCGCTCACCCGGGCCAAGTGCCAGCTGGTGCTGTGGTGGGCGCCCGCCTACGGCACCAGCGAGGGCCCGCTGCACCGGATCCTGTTCGGGCGCGACCCCGGCGAGGCCGAGGTGCCGCAGAAGGTGGGGGTGCCGGAGGATCCCGCCGTCGCGCAGCAGCTGACGCGGTGGGCCGACGCGGCGCCCGCCGCGATCTCGGTGGAGGCCGTCGGCGCCGACCCGATCCCGCGGCTGTCGTGGACGCCGCCGCAGGAGGAGTCCGGCGCGCTCGCCGCTGCCGTCTTCGACCGGGTGCTCGACGCCGGGTGGCGGCGCACGTCGTACACCGCGCTCACCGCGTCCGCGCACGAGCATCCCGGCGTGACCAGCGAGGCCGAGGAGCCCGAGACCGACGACGAGCCCGAGGAACCCGCGCTGATCGCCCCCGCCGCCGCGGCGGATGCGATCCCGTCGACCATGAACGACATGCCGTACGGCGCGGTGTTCGGCACCCTCGTCCACGAGATCCTCGAACACGTCGACACCGCCGCCGACGACCTCGAGACCGAACTGCGGCGGCACTGCGCCGAGTCGGTCGCGACGCGGATGTCGCAGGTGGACCCGGTGGCGCTGGCCGACGCGTTGCTGCCGGTGCTGCGCACCCCGCTCGCCGGGGGCGGCGGCACGCTCGCCGACATCATGCCGCGGGACCGGCTGCCGGAGTTGGACTTCGAGCTGCCGCTCGGCGGCGGCGACGATCCCGCACAGCTCACCGTGACGCTGCACCGGATCGTCGAGTTGCTCCGCCGGCACCTGCCGGCTGACGACGTCCTCGCGCCGTACGCGGACCGCCTCGCCACCCTGGAGCCGACGCCGCTGCGCGGCTACCTCACCGGCAGCATCGACGCGGTGCTGCGGCTGTCGGGGGCGGACGGGCCGCGGTTCGTGATCGTCGACTACAAGACCAACCGGATCGCCCCCGGCGAGCTGACCACCGCCGACTTCACCCGCGACGCGATGGCCGGGGAGATGATGCGCTCGCACTATCCGCTGCAGGCGCTGCTGTATGCCGTTGCGCTGCACCGGTATCTGCGGTGGCGGCTGCCCGGCTACGACCCGGCGACGCATCTCGGCGGGATGCAGTACCTGTTCGTGCGCGGCATGGTCGGGCCCGACACCCCGGGCGGGGCGGGCGTGTTCGACTGGGATCCGCCCGCCGCGCTGGTGGTGGAGCTGTCGGATCTGCTGGCGGCGTCCGGCGATCGGGAGGGGGACCGGTGATCGAGGCGCGGGTGGCGCAGCGCGGCAAGGGCGTGCTGCGCGAGTTCAACGAGGCCGGGGTGCTCGAGGCCGCCGACGTGCACGTCGCGCTGCGACTGGCGGCGCTCGGCGGGGAGACCCGCGAGCCGGTGCACCTGGCGACCGCGCTCGCGGTGCGGGCCGTGCGCTCCGGGTCGGTGTGCCTGGACCTGAGCCGCCTCCGGGAGGTGACCGTCGACGAGGAGTTCGACGTCGACCCCGCCGCGCTGCCCTGGCCGGACGACGCCGTCGTCGCCGAGGGGCTGGCGTCGAGCCCGCTGGTCGTCGGCGGCGACACCGGACCGTTGCGACCGCTGCGGCTGGTGGACGGCCTGCTGTACCTGGACCGGTACTACCGGCAGGAACAGACCGTGCGCCGGATCCTCGACGAGCGCGCGCACGGGCATCCCGCCGTCGACGAGGCCCTGCTGCGGGCCGGGCTGGACGAGTTGTTCCGCGACTTCGCGGATCCGTCGCGGCCGTCGGACGCCCCGGACCGGCAGCGCATCGCGGCGGCGGTCGCGGCCACACACCGGACGTCGGTGATCGCCGGCGGCCCCGGCACCGGCAAGACGCACACCGTCGCGCGCGTGCTGGCGCTGCTCGAACGGCAGCAGCCCGGGCTGCGCATCGGGCTGGCGGCGCCCACCGGCAAGGCGGCGGCGCGGCTGCAGGAGTCGGTGCGCGAGCAGGCCGACGCGGTGGGGCTGCGGGCGGACCTGCCGGCGATGACGCTGCACCGGATGCTCGGCTGGCAGCGGGGGACCAGCCGCTTCCGCTTCAACGAGACCAACCACCTGCCCTACGACGTGATCGTGGTCGACGAGACGTCGATGGTGTCGCTGACGATGATGTGCCGGCTGCTCGAGGCCGTGCGGCCGGAGGCGCGGCTGGTGCTCGTCGGCGACCCGGACCAGCTGACGTCGGTGGACGCCGGCGCCGTGCTCGCCGACCTGGTGGCCCGGCCGGTGACCGGCGTCGAGAACCCGGTGCTGGCGCGGGTGGTGGGCGCGGACCTGGCGGCGTCCGACGACCCGGCCGAGGCGGCGCTCAGCGCGACCGAGCGGGACCGGTTGCGGGGCGGCGTGATTCGCCTCAGCCGCGGCCGCCGGTTCGGTGGCGCGATCGCGCAGCTGGCGGTGGCGGTGCGCGACGGCGACGAAGAACGCACCCTCGAGATCCTGCGCAGCGGCGCGGCGGACGTGTCGTTCGTCGACCCCGAGGACCTGGCCGGGCTACGCGCCGACGTGGTGGCGACGTCGGCGGAGGTGACGGCCGTCGCCCTCGCCGGTGACGCGGCCGCCGCGGTGCGGGCGTCGGAGAAGCATCGGCTGCTGTGCGCGCACCGGGAGGGCCCGTTCGGGGCGTCGTGGTGGGCGCGCAACGCGATGACGTGGATCGGCGAGGCCACCGGCAGCCGGCTGGATCCGGACCGCTGGTATGCGGGGCAGCCGCTGATGGTGACCGCGAACGACCACGAGATGCGGATCTACAACGGCGACACCGGCGTTGTCGTCGCCGACGGTGTCGACGGTGTCGACGGCGACCTGGTGGCGGCGTTCGCGCGTGGCGAGGAACCGTACCTGCTGCACCTGAGCCACCTGGCGTCGGTGCAGACGGTGTACGCCATGACGATTCACCGCAGCCAGGGCAGCCAGTACGACGTGGTCTCGGTGATCCTGCCCGGGGAACAGTCGTCGCTGCTCACCCGCGAGTTGCTCTACACCGCGATCACCCGCGCCCGCACCCACGTCCGGATCGTCGGGACCGAGGAGTCCGTGCGTGCCGCGGTGGGGCGGCGGGTGTTGCGGGCGAGCGGGCTGCGGAGGTAGGCGAGGGTTTCGCGACCCCGCCTACCTCCGCGCAGTAGCGCTACAGGGTGCCGTTTTCGATGTCGCGCTTCATGGCCTGCTGGTTCTCGATGTGGGAGGACACGCCGTTTTGCACGGTGTAGTCGATCAGCACCGCCGGCGCCGAGAACGTCAGGTGCTCGGTGACCGTGGTCGCGCCACCGTTTTCGGTGAACGTGACCTCCTGGTGGGTGATCACGCCGGGCATGTCCCAGGTGTCGGTGCTGTACCAGTGGTCGGCGGCGTACACCCGCTGCTGCCCGACAGTGCGTCCTGGGATCGACAGCGAGCCGGCCGGGACGTCCTCGAGGGCGATGAACTCCCAGACGTCGGCGCCACCCTCGGTGTACCGGCGGTGGTCGAGCACATCCTTCAGGAACGGGTGCCGTCCGAGGCTGTTGGAGAGGTTCGAATACACCGGGAACACCCGGTCAACGGGCGCGTCGATGGTGACCGGCAGGTCGACGGTCACGGTCTTCAGCGCCGAACCGGCCAGGCTCTTCTCGAACTGGTAGGCGGCCCACGAGGACTCCCATTCCGCATCGACGCTGGAGGAGGAAGCGGAAGAACTCGAAACGGATTCGGCCCCTGCAGTTCCCGTGCTCCCCATCAGGATCCCGGTGGTGGCCAGCACGCACGCTGCGAGAACCTTGGGTGCCGAGCCCCCGGCCCACCGGCCATCGAGCTGCACAGGACGTTCGATCATTCGCGTTTCCTCCCCGTCGAAATCGTTGGCGCCGATCGGCAACCGGGCGAATGATACGCCGCCGGTGGCTTCGATCGACCCCGTATGGGATCAGGTCCGGCCGAGCGGATTTGGGTTGCCAGAGAGACCCGAGGCGATCGCGACCTTGGGCGGTGCGACCAGCGATTTTTGATGTTCGCCGCCCCTGGGCCGATCAGGGTGGATGGTGCTCCAGTCGAAGTCGGATATCGACCACGTCCGCCAGGCGAGTGGAAAGTTTCGAACCCGCGGAACGGGAGATGCCACGGCCCCTGCGAGCGCGGGCGCCGACACAGCGTCACAAGCCCTGCGCGAACATCGCTTGAAACGCGCCGGTGTCGTGATCCAATTCGCCGCTAGCCGGTATGGAGTGACACACGACTTGTCGTGAGTTCGCCCCGAGTGGGTCGGCGCCCCTCGATCGGTGAGGGTGCGCCCGGCACGGGGCCGACGTCAACGTCGTTCATGCTCGCTGCGCTGCGCGTGCTCCACGTTGACATCGACAGCCTGCGCCGGGCGGGTCGGCAGTGATCGAGAAACGCCCCGGAAGGGCCGGCTGTGGACCGCTCTTGCGGGCCGGGGCCTCACGCACAAGATTCGTGGGTTACCGAGCAGACGAACCTGTCTGTTCGGCCTATCCGACAATTGTGGGAGGCCCCGGTGTTTACCGAGCGTACGAGCGTTGGACTGGACGTGCACGCACGTTCGGTCGCGGCAGCGGCCATCGACGGTGTCACGGGTGAGGTGTTCGCGGCCCGCCTGACTCCGTCCTACGACCACATCCGATCCTGGATTTCTGGGTTGCCGGGACCGGCAGCGGCGGTCTACGAGGCCGGACCGACCGGGTTCGGGCTGTATCGGGCGTTGACGGAGTCAGGGATTCGGTGCGAGGTCGCCGCCCCCTCGAAGCTGCAGAAACCGTCCGGGGACCGGGTCAAGACCGACGCCCGGGACGCGGTGCATCTGGCACGGTTGCTGCGCCTCGACGAGATCACCTCGGTGTCGATCCCGACCGCGGATCAGGAAGCGGCCCGCGATCTCGTGCGGGCCCGTGAAGACTGCCGCGGTGATCTCATGCGGGCGCGGCATCGCCTGTCGAAACTGCTGCTGCGGCACGGCATCGTCTACTACGGCGGCGCCGCCTGGACCGGAGCGCACGACCGGTGGCTGCGCACCGAAGCGGCACCGCAGTTGACCTCACCCGCGACGCGGATGGCGTTCGACGCCGATTACGACCACGTCTTGACGATGCAGGCCCGGCGCCGGCGACTCGACACCGCGATCGAGGAGATGGCCACGGCGAGCGAGTTCACCCCGACCGTCCACCGGATGTGCTGTCTGCGTGGGGTGAGCACCTTGACCGGGTTCGGGTTGGCGGTGGAGATCGGGGACTGGAATCGGTTCACCGGCAACACGATCGGATCCTTCGTCGGGTTGGTGCCGTCGGAGTACTCGTCGGGTCCGTCACGTGTGCAGGGCGCCATCACCAAGACCGGGAACACCCACGCCCGCAGGCTGCTGGTCGAGGCGGCCTGGCACCACCGGCCGCGGTATCACGTCGGTGCGGTGATGCGTTCGAGGTGGGATCAGGCGCCGGCAGCCGCCCGGGCCCGTGGGGACGAGGGCAACCGTCGCCTGCACCAGCGTTGGGTGGGTTTCCTCGAACGCCGCAAGCGCTCGACGGTGGCGAACGTGGCGATCGCCCGCGAGCTGGCCGGTTGGTGCTGGTCGTTGGCGGTCATGGACGACTGACCGTCCAACCTGATCGGCTTCCTTCCCGGGCCGGTGGTGGCAGCGCGTGGATCGACCCGCGACACAACTATGAGCAGACCCTGCCGGGTCGACGCTCGACTCTAGACACGCGGATGCGATCCAGCCGAAACACCGTCCTGCGGTAGCCAACCCGCGCATATCAGACTGACCGCGCGTCGCCCACCGACACGCTCACCACACGGCTCGGGCGAGGAAGCAACGAGGCGCCGTCGGGGTCGCTCCCCGGCGGCGCCTCACCATGCCCTCTTGACAAAGCTTCTCTACATATATCAGTTGTTGCGGTTCATGAGGTTGTTGCGGGGAACTGCGTACTAAGAGCTCTGCTTACGGCTCAGCGTCCATACGCGGCGAGGAAGACGTCGACGCCCTCAGTGACAAGGTGCTCGATATCGGTTGCGGAGGCGATTGAGTTGACCGTGCCGGCGGTGAGTTGGATCAGGTGAACGGCCGCAATCTGGCCATCCTGCACCTTCAGCAGGCGTTGGCTGCTCATGGCGAGTAGATGTTCGGCGATGGCGGAACGGACGCGCTCCGGACCGGCGCGGCGCCACGCCGCCAGGACGTCTGGGTCGATGTGGTCGGCGTCGGCGGCCACCTGCCGGATCATGGCGAAGTGGGACAGCGATGCCGGATCCGGTGTGGCCCAAGCGACACCGAACGCGATCAGGTCACGGCGGAGGTCCGTGATGCGGCCGAGTAGCCGATCCGCCAGTACGATCTCACGCTCAGCAACGCGGTTGGCGCTGTCGAGGATGACCGCGCGGAACAGTGCTTCCTTGCTGCCGTATCGGTTGTAGATCGTCCGAGTGGAGACGCCGGCCTCGGTTGCCAACGACTGGATGCTTGCCCGGCTGTAGCCGTCGCGCGCAAATACGCGCAGCGCTCCGTCGAGCAGTGCCCGCTCCTTGTAGCCGTTCACACGAGACCTCCCGATCGAGTACAACGACCATTGTACTAAGTGCAATGATCGTTGTACTTTGAGTGCATGGATACCAACGCCGCAACCACATCTGTGCCCCGCATCGCTGTCATCGTCGGATCCACCCGCCCCCACCGGAGGGCGAGACTCGTCGCCGACTGGGTACAGGAGAACGCCGAGAAACACCTTCGTGGGCGCGCCAAGATCGAGATGGTGGATCTCGCCGAGTACGACCTGCCGCTGCTGGACGAACCGGTGCCCGCCGCCATTGGCGCCTACACCAAGCCACACACTCGTCGCTGGGCCGAACGAATCGCCACCTACGACGGTTTCGTGTTCGTCACCCCCGAGTACAACCACTCGCTTCCGGCCGCATTGAAGAATTCGGTCGATTTTCTGTTCGCGGAGTGGAACGACAAGGCAGCGGGCTTCGTGAGCTACGGCCTCCATGGCGGTGTGCGCGCGGTCGAGCAGCTGCGCCTGACGCTCGCCGAGGTCAAGATTGCGTGTGTCCGCAGCCAGGTCGCGCTCAGTCTCTTCACGGACTTCGACCTCCCGGACATCCAGCAGCCGGGGCGGCTCACTCCCGCGCCCCACCACGGGGAGATTCTCGTGCGGATGCTCGACGAGGTCGCGGACTGGTCCGAGGCACTGGGCGCGCTTCGATCGGGGCGCAGGCCGTGACCTCGGCGGCGGTGAGTGGCGCCGGAGAGCAAACCGATCGCATCGATGCGCGGACGTGGCGGCTCTGCTGGGTGATCGTGCTCGGTGCCTTCGCGAGTGGCCTCGATGCATCGATCGTCAATGTCGGCATGGACTCGATCAGCCGTGCGTTGGGATCTTCGCTCGCGGCCACGCAATGGGTTGCGAGCGGTTATCTGCTGGCTCTGGCTGTCTCTCTTCCGCTGGCAGGATGGCTCGCCCGTCGCTACGGCAGTAGACGACTGTGGCTGGCATCTCTCGCGGCGTTCACCGTGGCGTCCATCGGGTGCGCCGCCGCGCCGACAATTGGGTTCCTCATTGTGGCGCGCGTGTTCCAAGGCCTTGCCGGAGGTGTCCTCATTCCGACCGGCCAAACGGTCCTGGGCCAGGCAGTCGGACCGGACCGTCTAGGGAGAGTGATGGGCACCCTCGGCATCGCCGTCAGCGCGGCGCCCGCAATCGGGTCCTTGTTGGGTGGATTCATCCTGCATGGCGCTGCCTGGCCGTATCTCTTCCTGATCAACATCCCCATCGGCGTGGCAGGGCTCGTACTTGGTAGCCGCCTGATCCCCCCAGACGCCGGATCATCGACGACCTCCCCGCTGCACCGGACCGGGCTCGGGCTGATCAGTGTCGGGCTCCCCACCCTGGTGTTCGCGGCCAGCCGGTGGGGAGAGGCCGGCCAACTGGCCACCGACATCGTCGCGGCTGCAGGGATCGCGACCCTCGCGTTGACGGCGTTTGTTGCTGTCACCCTCAAATCCACCGATCCGCTACTCGACCTCGAGATGTTTCGGGTGCCAGGATTCCGTGCCGGTGCCGTGACCGCGTTCTTCTCTGGAGCGCTGATCTTCGGAAGCGGTGTCCTTTTCGCCCTGTACTTTCAGGTCGGTCGAGGACAGACACCACTCGACGCCGGGGTCAGCCTCCTCTGCTTCGCAGGCGCAACCGCGGTCACCGCCCCGATCACCGGTCGCTGGATCGACCGCCGCGGTCCCGGTCGCGTCGCGCTCGCCGGTGGCGTGCTGGCTGCGGCGACTACCGCAGGCCTGACGGCTCTGCCTTTGGACGCGCCGATCTGGGTGCTCCAACCCCCACTCATCGTCTTCGGTGCTGCCGTCAACATGGTTGCGATGCCGGCCGGCATCACCGCCTACAGGTCCGTCAGCGCTACGCATCTCGCCGACGCGATCGCCCAGATCAATATCCTCCAACGCGTCGGCGGATCCCTCGGTGGAGCGATCTGCGCGGTACTCGTCGCCAGCAATCAGAGAGGTCTTGCAGCAGCTTTCACCCACGCCTATCTGGCGCTTCTGGTCGCTGCCCTGGGAGCCACCGCCGGAGCCTGGCTCATCTACCGCGCAACAAGACCAGCCCGGACCTCACAACCATCGGACAGGGATCGCTAGTGGCGAGATTGCATGTCAACGCACCACTGTCAGTCGAGGGACGCAGGCGGCTGATCGAACGGTACGAAACCAGACCGATCGCACACGTCGCCGCGGAGATGGGCATCTCGCGTGCCCGCACGAGCAAGTGGGTGGGCCGCTATCGCGAGTGCGGCGAACTGGGACTCCATGACCGCTCCTCCGTCCCTCACCACCAGCCCACAACCACTGCGCCCGACGTCGTGACACGGATCGAGACTCTGCGCCGAGACCGCCTGCACCGCTGCCCGCTGAGAAGTCGGTCACCGCAATCGAGTTCATGCGCCGTGCCTGATAGACGCCCGGCATGACGGCGTCGCGTCCTCTGCCGTCGGTCATACCGCCTCGAACCGGGCCTCCACGTCGGCGCGGACGCGGATCGGCTCGGGCTTTAGCTCGATCGCCGGCCGATCGGCATGGTTGTCCGGGGCCGGGGCGGACGCGGCCATCATCCGAGCGGTCGGTTGTCCGACGTCCGGGTGATGTCCGGCGTTCAGCATGCCGGGATCGGCGATGGCCACCGCCTCGATCCGGCGGCAGCCCAGGCTGCGGGTGTAGCCCTCTGCCTTCGCGAGCGCGTCGCGGACCGCGAGGTCCCGCACCCGGGCGACGGCCTTCGCGTGCGCCTTCCGGGTGAGCGTCCACTCCAGGTGCGCGACGTTGACGCCCTCGATCGCGGACGCCAGGTCGACGAAGGCCGCGACGGCGTCGAGGTCGCAGAACGTCACCGAACCGGACGCCGTCGACTGGTAGTTCCACGGCAGCTTCTTGCCCTGCGGGTGGTACGGGCGGAAGCGGGCGTGCTGGACCTGGTCCAGGGACCACCGGCGGAGCGGCCGTGCCGAATCGCCGTCGAGCGTGCGGATCAGTTCGGTCAGCGCCGCGGCGGCTTCGGCCGCGTGATCGGCGGCCTCGGCGCGGGTGGTGCCGTCGAACGCGATGTTCAGATGCACCACACAGCGATTCGGCACGAACGTGCGCTCGGCGTGACCGGTGACGGTGATCGTGACGGGATTGGTCGGCATCAGGCCAGTGTCCCCGAGAACGCCGGCGGGTGGTTCAGAACAGCGTCGGCTCGGCGCGGGCGCCGCTACGTGCCTCCTGGACCCGCGCGTTCCAGCGCTGCACCAGCCACATCTCGATCAGTTCCGGCTCGGTGCCCACCCGCATCGCCCAGTCGCTGAGCAGTTGCAGGTAGCGGTCGTAGCGGCGGATGGTGAAGCCGCTGACCGACGGCTCCTCGAGCCAGCCCTCGTGGATCAGCGTCGAGACGCCATGCTGGTCGATCAGCTGGGCGCGGATCCCTTCCCGCCGGACACCGGCAGCCCACAGGAACAGTGCCATGAGCGGCACGCCGACGCCGGGCATGTCCGGCCAGCCCGACCACGCGTCGCCCGATGGATCGGGGATCCGCTTGTCCTTGGCGCACCGGTCCAGGACCTGCTTGATCCTGCCAAGTGGGTCCTGGTCCGCGTGCGGGTGGAAGACGTCGGGCAGGCGACGACTCGCGCGGCGGCTGCGGTGGGCGCTGCGCCAGGCCGCGCACAGGAACAGCAGACCGAGTGCGTCGTGGTCGGCGTCGACCAGTTCGCTGCCGAGTTGCAGGTCGTTGCGCTGCACGACCGCGATGCCGCGATCGACCACGTGGCCGTCGAGATCCCGCCCGTGCAGGACGATCTCGTGCTTGTGCTCGCGCAGGTGGTGGTTCCACCAGTCGAGGTCGACGTGGGCGCTGTCGTCCAACACGTGCAGCGGGTAGGCCCGCGCCCGGCACCACTGCACACAGGCCTCCGGAGGCGCGAACCCGTCGTCGAGCAGATGCATGCGGCGATGATCGCACCGATCAGCGACAGTGTCGGTGCACGACACGGTGGCACCCCGGCGCGGGCGGGCATACCTTTGACGTGAGGGCTCGATCGCGGGTGGCTACGCGAGGCGACCGGGCCCTCGCCGCAGGTGAGTGCAGATGACCGGGTTGGGCGCGTTGGCGCTGGTAGTGGGCGTGCTGCTGATCGTGATCGAGGCGCACGTGCCGACCTTCGGTGCCCTCGGCGTGGTCGGGACCCTGCTGGCCGGGACCGGGGCGTGGCTGCTGTTCACCGAGGGTGGGCTGGGGATGGAAGTCGCGCTGCCTGTCACGCTGGGCATCGGCGTCGTCGGATTGGGTGCCGCGGCGGTGGCCGGCCGGAAGGTGCTCACGGCGCGTCAGACGCCGGTGCAGACCGGGGTGCAGTCGCTGGTCGGGTCCGCGGCGACCGTCCGCAGCTGGGACGGGGCCCACGGGCAGGTGGAGGCCGACGGCGGATTGTGGCGCGCGCAAATGGAATTCGGCTACACCGAGATCCCGCGGGTGGGGGAGTCGGTGGTCGTGGAGGGCGTGCGCGGGCTCACCCTGAGCGTGCGGCGTCGTGAACCGTGGGAGCTGCCATGTTGACCACCATCGTCCTTGCCGTCATCGTCGTCGCGCTGCTCGTCGTGATCGTGGCCTCGGCCGCGGTCCGGGTGCTGCGCGAGTACGAGCGCGGTGTGCTGTTCCGGCTCGGGCGCCTCGTCGAGCTACGGGGGCCGGGCTTCGTGCTGCTGATCCCGGCCGTGGACCGGATGGTCCGGGTGAGTCTGCGGACCGTCACGCTGAACGTCCCCATGCAGGAGGTGATCACCCGGGACAACGTGCCGGTGAAGGTCACCGCCGTCGCCTACTTCCGGGTGGTGGACGCCGACCGGGCGATCGTCGGGGTGGAGGACTACTACGCGGCGACGTCGCAGATCGCGCAGACCACGCTGCGGTCGGTGCTCGGCAAGGCCGAACTGGACGCGCTGCTGGCCGAGCGCGAGCGGCTCAACGAGGACCTGCAGAAGGTGATCGACCAGCAGACCGAACCGTGGGGCGTGAAGGTCACCACCGTGGAGATCAAGGACGTCGAGATCCCGCGGGACATGCAGCGGGCCATCGCGCGGCAGGCCGAGGCCGAGCGCGAGCGCCGCGCCAAGATCATCAACGCGGAAGCCGAGTTCCAGGCGTCGGCACGGCTCGCCGAGGCCGCCGACGTCATCAGCCGCAACCCGACCACCCTGCAGCTTCGCTACCTGCAGACGCTGGGGGAGTTGGGTGGGGAGAACACGTCGACGGTGGTGTTCCCCGTGCCCATCGACCTCATTCGGCCGTTCCTGGCCGGCGACAAGGTCCCCGCGCCATCGACGAGTTCCGAGATGCCCGCGCTGCGGGGCCGCAGAGACATGGAGTCGCTCATCGCCGGCTGGACGTCGGTGCGAGCCAACGCCCAGCCGGCCGAGAAGTAACGAGCGTCAGTTCGACGGCTGCCCGACGGGGATCGTCTCCCCGAGATCGCCGGCGTCGTGGCCGCCGCACGCGCAGTCGTCACCGCAGCCCCCGCAGCCGCCCGCGTAGGAGTCGTCGTCAGCGTCGCAGTCGAGGACACCACCGAACTTGGCGGCGAAGTCGTCGTCAAGTTCGTGGGTGAGCTCGTGGATCTCATCGACCAGGTTGATCAGGTGCTGCGGCGCGAACGGGTCGGCGTCGACCAGCGTCGAGACCAGCAGGTGCCCGTCCTCGATAGTGAAGCGCAGGCGCGGCCACTCGGCGGAGAGCTCCGGCAGGTTCTTCGCGGCGGCGGCGCCGTCACCGAGCTCGGAGAGGATCGACGCCCACACGTGCAGCTGCGGGCCGTCCTCGGCGACCGTCACGTAGAGGCCGAATCCGTGGACCGGGACCGCGATGTCGCCGTCCTCGTCGACCTCCGGTGCGCTGCCCAGCAGCTCGGTCAGCGTGCGGACGGACAGGGCGTGCAGCTGGTCGCGGCTGTCCGTCGCAATCGCGAACGCGCCATCGAGCTGCAGCGGCTGGTCGGTGGTGTCGTGGTCGGTCATTTGTTCCCCTGTCCGGCGCCGGCCGGATCTACGGTTCGGGCGCTGCAAAGTCGGTGTTCTGTGGGTGTCCACGGTATCGCGTGTAACCCGTAGCAGTCGGGGGCGGGCCATTGCGGTGAGAGCAAGTGGATTGAGCGACGTCGAAGGTGGGTCGCAACTCGGCGACGGGCAGTGGCAACAGTGGGCCACACCCAACAAGCACCACGGGCGGTATCCGGCTGGCATCAATGCCACCGCAAGCTGCGCCACCGCAGACTGCGAAGAGCTACGTATACAACCCGGGGCACGTCGAGGATATACAAAGTCGGCTACCCGAAACACATCGGTTCCTCCGGACAGACCTGACGCCGAATCAATTCCACGACGCGCTCCGGTTGCGAATCAGTGACCGATGTTCACTTGCTCTTGCCGCGGTGGGGACCCCCGAGATCAGGGCCGATGTTGCCCGCCTGTCGTTCGACCGTGCAGCGGGCGGGCTCCTGCACGTGTGTGTCGACGATCGCCAATTGGTCGAGCTCCGCCCCAACGAAGGCTGATTCGATCTTCTAGATAGCGTTGGCGCTTGATTTTCGACCTTTAGTCCCGATCCGACCCAGCTTCTGGGCTGTGTCGCTGGCAGCAAATGGGATGCGTGCTTGCGTCGAGTAGGTCGCGACGCGCTCAGCTCAGCAGAGTTTTGTCGAGTCGATGCCGAACTTGGCGGCGACGGACTTCGATCGCCGCCGACTGCGACGAATACTCGTCACGAGCCGCCGTGACCGGCGCCGACCGCTCGCGCAGCTCGTCCGGACACTTCCTTGAACTTGATAGGAGTCCCTCCTCACGAGAGATCGCGCCTCCATAGTCGCCAGGAGGACGCAGTCCCGGCGTCGTTCATCACCCGGACCTGAAGTTGTCGGACTTGCCCTGGCGATTACCACCCGTGACATGGACGACCCCGCCGACCTGCAAGTGGTTGAGCCCGCCGCGACTATGATAAAACAGACCGCAAGCCGCCGCAGGGGAGGACATTATGAGCACTCCCACGAAGCGTGAGTTGGCGGCTCTTTCTCGGATTTTCTCTCCCGCCGTACTTCGGGAGATCGGAAAGACAGGTCGGTCTCCACTTCTAGCGCGATTGCTGACCGAATCCGGTGTTCCCGCAATGCTTCCGGAAGAAGCGACACTGGCAGATGCCTTCGAGCTGGGCTTCTCCTCTCTGTGCAAAATGGGCAACCGTGACGACTACGTCTATCGCATCGCGATTACGCAGAAAATCGTCTTGGGGAGGCATAACCTCCGAACCGCCACGGTATTGAACGAACTGCGGGCGGGAAGCTCAAGGGCCGATGTCGTCGTCCTCAACGGGACCGCCACGGCATACGAGATAAAGTCCGAGCGAGACTCATGCCAGCGCCTCGCCGGTCAGCTCGCCGATTACCGCTCCGTTTTCGCGAGCGTGAACGTGGTTACAAGTCCGGCGCAGGCCGAATCTGTCCTAAGGATCGCTCCGGAGGATGTGGGCGTACTTGTCCTCTCTTCTCGGTTCCGCCTCCAGGTCGTAAGGGAAGCAGTCGACCTGCCGGAAAGAACCTCCCCACTTGCGGTCCTCTCGACGCTTCGCATAGATGAAGCCATCGACGTGCTCACTGACCTCGGAATCGAATTCCCTGACGTGCCGAACACCCGACGGTGGGGAGTGCTTCGCGAGATCTTTGCCGGATTGGATGCATCGACTGTTCATGCCAGGGCGGTGAGCGTGCTTAAGTCCGCCCGCTCGCGCGCCGAGCTTGAGCCTTTCGTAAAGCAGCTTCCCAAGCCGCTTAGTGCGGCTATCCTCTCTACCGATCTGTCAGCAGCAGCGCGACGGAATCTGAGCGCCGCGACGTGGCAACCGCTCTCATCCGTACTCGCTTGGAGTTAGGACCCCCATGTACTATCCGTTCTTCCGCGGTAAGCAGTTCGAGCTCCTTGCGATTCGAGAATCGGCGAAGGTCATCGCCGACGCTTCTTTCAATCCGATCATCGAACCGGTCCGCGAAACTTTCAGCGGCCTCCAGCGGACACTGCAAGAACTCGTCGCACAAGGGGCTGCTGCCGCAGTCATTGTCAATCCGCGCCACGGCGACCACAAGAAGGACAGCGAGAACCTCGCCGCCTACTTGGCGGAGAGTTACGGTGACAACGACGCGATCTCGCCTGCCTTGCTGTTGACGAGCACTATGGGCGTCGACGATGCGCTGGCGAAGATCTCGCCTTACGAAGAACACCCACTGACCCTGGTCCATGCAGGCTTCACGGATGGCAGAGGCCTTGCTGACAACCTGCCCGAAGGCGATTACACCCACGTCTTCTTGGATGCTCGAAATACCCTGTACAGGCGGCCGTTCAAGGGCGGTCGCCGAATCCTCGTCGAGGACGGATTCGAGCGCAAGAAGAACGCTGATTACGACTTTAGAGATAGGTTCTCGGATCTGCACGTGACATTCGACGAGCTCGGCGGCGACGGATACGGTGACTTCCTGACAGTCGGCGATCATTACGCGGAAGGCGGCGGACCGGCCTACGCGGTGGCGATTCATCTGACATTTATAGATCCGAAGCAAGACGACGCAATGTTCGTCTACCACTTCGTGTCCGACACCAACGACACTCCGGTCGACCCGGCGGGGAAGTTCTCACAGGCGCTCGGAAAACTGATCGCAGAGGTGGACCGCGACAGCTCGAACGTTCTAGAAACTTCTGCGTTGCGAGAGTTTAGAGATCTCCATGCCCGACGCCATTTCCCTGGGCTCGGGTACGTGAAGAAGCTGTCGATCAAGCATCATCTAGAGACGCTGGCTGACTACCATGCGCATGCATAGTCGCCGATGCTGTGCGAATTGCTTCGGGGACCGTCTGATCCGCGAGGAGTACATCGACCAGTGCAATCCCGTCGTCCAGACATGTGACTACTGCGGCGCATCGAACGCCTCGTGTGTGGAGCCGCAGAGTCTCGGTCAGTGGTTCTCGACGCTCATGGCGACCTACGAAGAGGTCGATGACGGCGAGCCGATAGTAGAACTCCTGACCAACGAGTGGAGAATGTTTCGAGACTCCGGCCTTCGCCCAGCGGAAGCCAAGGATCTTCTTGCGGACGTGCTCGACGACGGCGAGGTCGTCCGCAGGTCGTTCTCTCCAATCGCGCATTCCGAGGGCGGGAACCTCAGGCGCTGGGACGATCTTCGCGACGAGATGATGCACAAGAACCGTTGGTTCCTTGCGGAACCGATGGATATGGATCGCATCGAGGAACTACTGAACCAGCTGATCACATCGCCGGCTTCGCTCGGTGATCTATCTTGGTACCGAGCTCGTTTGATGAGCAACGATGACCCCTACGAGCTTACGAACATGGGGGCACCGCCTCCACACCTCGCCGGGCACGGACGCGCGAACCCGGCTGGCATTCCATACCTCTACCTAGGTTCCACTCGCGCTACCTCGGTTGCGGAACTGAGGCCGCACACTGGCGAGCGGGCATGCGTCGCTGAGTTCGAACTGGCAAGTCCCGATCTGAAGCTCGCAGACCTCAGAGAGCCAAGAGGACTGATCTCGCCGCTATTCGGCGATGAGAGTCAGATCATCAAGCTCCGCGCCGACCTGCCGCTCTTAGAACGGTTGGGCGACGAGCTGACCCGTCCCGTCCAACCCCGCGGGGCCCCATACGAGTACATCCCCACGCAGTATCTGTGCGAATTCGTGAAGACCTGCGGGTTCGACGGCGTCCTCTATCGAAGCTCTGTCAGCAGCGATGACGGAATTAATATCGCGATATTTAGGCCCGAGCTCGCTAGGGCCATGCGAGTCGAAGAGGTGTCCGTAGAGCAGGTAAGCGTTCGGATCAGCCTCTAGCGTCACGCGCGTCGGTTCGGAGGACCGCGCCTGGGGGCGGCAGCCGGAGGTCAAGCACGAATCCTCGCGAAGGAGGCTGCGAGATTCGACGGCCGAAATCCACACGAGGTTCGACGGGAGTGCCTTCCGGGTACTCGCCGGCTGACTTCGCCCACTAGTCGGGCCCACACTCAAGCTCGCACCCGTGCAGCACCGGCGCTGAGTATCTTCGGAGTATGCGGAGCCGTGAGAACGGAATCGACGTAACGAACGGCACTGGCAACGAGGAGGCATGCAGGTCGCAGCGAGTACCTCGGCCAGCGACTGCGGGCAGGGCCCGCAACATGCGGGCAATCCGACGCTCAGATACCAAACCGGAGGTCGCGATCAGGAGTGCTCTGCACCGGCGGGGTTTTCGGTTTCGCAAGGACTTCAGGCTCGACCTCGGTGACGTCAAGGTGCGGCCTGACGTCGTTTTCACCTCACGGCATGTAGCAGTGTTTGTCGATGGCTGTTTCTGGCACTCGTGCCCTCAGCATGGGCGCCCACCGACATCGAACGAGTGGTATTGGGCTCCAAAACTGCGGCGAACTGTTGAAAGGGACCGCGCTGCCGACGTGGCGCTCAGCGGGGCGGGATGGACGGTGGTGCGGGTGTGGGAGCACGAGCCAGTAGCCGATGCGGTCGGGCGGGTCGTTGCAGCACTCGACGGCCCTACCTCTGGGGCAGCACCGGAGCTGGGGCCTCGATGACGTCCATATCGTTGGCAAGCGTCCACGTCAGTCCGTCTATGACGACGGACTGTTGGTTGCTGTGATCGACGGGTTTTACACGGACACTGACGAATTCACCTGGCTCTGGAACTTCGGTACCGAGCTGGATCGCGATGTCGCGCTGGATGCTGTAGTCACCGCCGAGGATCAGATAGCCCTCGGGTCGAAGCGTGGTTCGTGCGCCGCCGTTGGCGCGCACGCGCTTCATGTAATCGTCCTGCTGGGCCACGGTGGCCACGGTGTTTCTGCCGATTCGCCGGTTCGTCACAAGGCGGAAGAGCTCGTTCACCCGCTGCTGGCCTGATTTTGGTTTCAGAACCCTCTCGGTGAGTTCCGATGACACATGTAGCAGCACATTTGGTGGAAGGATGGCGTCGCGGTGAAGCCATACGATGTCGCTTCGACCCACCGCGGATAGGCTTGTCTTTCCGTCGCGGTTCGTGGAGGTTCTGCGATTGCCCTCGGTAACCCGCACCACACCCATGTTCCACGTACCCGCTTGATCGTCGGCAGTGCAGCAGAGAATCAGCTGGCCGAAGGACTCTGGCGGCAGCATCCATGCTCCGAGCTTCTGCGAGTACTTGCAGTCAACCTCGTGTGTGCAAATGGAGTAGTCCAGGATGTCACCGTCGCGGATCACACCATCGAACTCACGGCGCAGGTTGATCTCGATAAGAGTGCCGTAGTGTGTTTTCTCGGTCTTGAAGAGCTGATCCCAGCAATATCGCCCGGTTCGCTGGCCATCGTAGAGCTGGTCGAAGGTGTCTCGGAAGACTTTGGCGGACCGGCTCCCGTCTGGGTCGGCATTTCGCAGTGCGTCCACTACATCGCTCATCGCAACGTCATCGTGGTCAACCCAGTCGATACTCATCCGGGAGACAATACCTACGCCGAGGGCGCTGACCTCATGGCACGGCGGTCAGCTGACCTTCGACGTGTTCATGCGCAAATAATCGTGACGTATGTGATCGTCCTGTCCTACGAATCCGCGGAATCCGTGGAGCTTGTATGCAAGCCCTGTCGACCGTTGCTCCTTCTCAATCTCGAAGTCGGCGCCGAGGACACTGATTCGGCGGTCGATCTCCGGATCATCGAGCTCGACTCCAGACTTCTTCACGATCTGTCGAGCGGTCAAGAAGTCAGTGGCATCACGCAACACGCGGTAGATCGGGTCGGTATCGGGTTCGAGGTCAACTGCGCGTGCCTGCCCACGACGGGCGAGCGCATCGACAATCTGCCTGCCGATGGCGTAGGCAACCGGCGGCGGGAACGCATTTCCGATCTGCCGGTACACCGAAGTCTTTCGTCCGGTGAATTCCCATCTGAATTCGTTGTCATTCCAGCCCTGCAGTCGTGCGACCATTTCGCATGTTAGCTTTGGCCCGATTTCGAAGGTGTCCTCCCTCCCAGGGGCCTCGTCGGCGATACCGAGCCCGTTCACGCCGAGTGCCGCCCAGGCGCGCTTCGCGCGGGTGGGGCCGAGGTCGGCGCCTCCGTGCTTCTTCGAACCGCCGACAATTGTGGGGGCGATGGTATTCGCCTGTCGCGCCCAGGCTTTCGCTCCTCGCCACTTGTTCGCCGCCATCAAGGGAAGGAGCGTCTCACCAACGGTGGCAATGCTATTGACCGGGTCAGGCCAGTGGAAGTATGCGAAGTCTTCGGCTTTCAGTGCCACCAGGACAAATCGTGGGCGCAGCTGTGGCACGCCAAAATCGGCGGCATGGAGAAGTCGCCATTCTGCTGAGTAGCCGAACTCACGGAGTCGGTCAAGGACATGCTGACGATACCCGGCGAACCGCGGCATGCTGAGTCCACGAACGTTTTCGAGCAGCAGTGCACGCGGTTGCAGGACGGAGACCTGTTCGACGGCCCACGCGAAAAGATCGCGTTCGTCGTTCGCGCCGAGTTGCTTGCCTGCGATGCTGAATGGTGGGCACGGAACGCCACCCGCCAATAGATCCACCGGGCGACGGCCATCAGCGGGCGCGTAGTCGGCAGGGTTCCATATCTCTGGGTTTGCGACGTCGCCGATCGCGACTTTCCAATGAGGCCGGTTGTGCGTGAGGGTTGCGGCTGCATTGACATCTAGTTCGACCGCGAGCTCGTGCTCGAAGCCTGCACGTTCGAGGCCGAGCGCTTGACCGCCGGCGCCAGCGCAAATCTCGATGACGCGGAGGTCGTTTGTCACCAGTCGTTCCCTTCGCTTGTGGTGTAGGCAATGAAGATCTCCCGCGGCGGCCTTACCGACCGCTCCGAGTCACCCGAGCATCTTCTCTCAGACCGCGCCGCGACCCTCACGCTGGGGGAGGCGTTGGGATCGGTGCGTCGGCAATCGAACATATGTGCACCGTACCGGGTGGTGCCGACATGTTCCCCCAAACCCATCAGCCTGGTTTGACAGGACGTGTCCAACCTGGCCCGGCTGGTACCAGGGGTGGATGTGTGGAGTAGGCGCCAGGCTAGGCCCCGGTTGACTTCTCCAGCCTCGCGACCAGCGCCTCGCGATCTTCCCAGCTGAGCTGCCGCGCGCGATCGTAAGCGATGTCCAGCCGTGATCGCGAACGACGTTGATGTCGGAGCCACCGCAGGATGGTCGCCCGCTCGTCCCTTCTTAGCCCCTTTATCGTCGCGTACACCTCGTCCAGGGTCTCCGGGAGCCCGCCCGCCTGCCGAAGGGGCTCGTTGCAGCGCTTGCATTCTGTCTGAAGGTTGTCGAGGTCATCGGAACCGCCGAAATCTTGCGCAGTCCGATGCCCAACAGTGATGACAGCCGGACCGTGGGGCGGATCGGGGTATTCTTCGCCGCGGCCGACTCCACAGATAACACAACGATAGCCATCCCGCTTGAATACCTGCCGACGAATCGTCGGCCCGATATTCCCGGTTGTCTTGGGTTTCGGACCGTCGCCAGGATACCAGCCAACCTTGACGACTCGGTACTCATCGGGTTTCAGTGATGCGTCTTCTTGTGCCGATGGTATCGACCAGTCGAACTTGCGCAGCTGACGCATTCGGCGGTTGAGATGTTCGGCAGCGTCCGGAGCCTCGGCCTCACCCAGGGCGGCCCGGATCTCCTTCATAGTGAACGTCGACCCGACAGGCTTATTGATACGAAGCCATGCTGCAATCTTCTGCTCAGCGCCGAACGCTCGCCTCGTGCCAGGGTGGTTCTTGAGTCTCCACCAAAGCTGGCCGTTGGGGGCGTATGCGGCGGCGGGGAAGGAGATGTCGGTCATGAATGCTCCGCGAATCTGTTGGTGTGACTCGAGTTTGATGGAAGTGTGGACGTGTGAGCGTCCAGCCTTGCTTTCCTGCTTTGAGAATGAATGAAATCGGATTCTTGAAGGTGGCTCACGGGGTGAGGTTACCCGCCGCTGGCGTGCAGCAGCCACTTCGCTGTCTTTTGACTTGCCCTGTCTCAGGTATGCACCCAGGAATCACACGGTGGTCCGGGTGGCCTAAACAATTAGGAGCAGTTGTGGCGAGAGTTTGTAATTAGGGAAGTTTGGTTAGCCCAGCACCGCCCCGGGATTGAGGATCCCCAGCGGATCGAGCGCCGTCTTGATCCGCCGGTTGAGCTCCATGACGTCCTCCCCAAGCTGGCCGGGCAGCCAGTCCCGCTTGAGCCGTCCAACCCCGTGTTCGCCGGAGATGGTGCCGCCCAGGGCGATTGCGAGATCCATGACGCGGCTGAATGCGATGCGGGCGCGTTCGGTCATGTCGGGGTCGGTGGGGTCGAACACGATCAGGCGGTGGGTGTTGCCGTCGCCGGCGTGGGCGACGGTGCAGATGAGGACGTCGCAGTCCTCTGCGATGGCCTCGACACCGGTGATGAGGGCGGGCAGTTGCTGCATCGGCACTCCGACGTCCTCGAGTAGCAGGTTGCCCATCGCCTGTACGGCGGGGAAGACGGATCGTCGTGCGGCGGTGAAGGCGTCGCCCTCGGCGGCATCGTCAGTGGCGAACACCTCGGTTGCGCCGTTCTTTTCGCACGCCGCGACGATCGCCTTGATCTACTGTGCCCCGGCATCGCCGGGCGCGTCTGACTGGGCGAGCAGTAGCGCGCGGGCATTGCGGTCCAGGCCCATGCGGACCGCGTCCTCGACGGCGTTGATGCTGGCGTGGTCCATGAACTCGAGCACCGCCCGACGCATTACCCGCGTGATCGCGAGGACGGCGTCGGCCGCGGACTCCACCGATTCGAACGACGCGACGACCGTCGACGTCGCGGCGCCTCGGGTCGCACGTTCCGTGCGGGCGGGTGCGGTGGATGGTTGCAGCGGTTGAACAGATTGAAGGCGCGGTTGTATTCGGTGCGGCACCCGCAGCGCGCGTCACCTGGGGTGACTCGAGACCCGCGTTGTACCGATGTGTGCCGATGAGACGGCGTCAGAAACCACCGTGGTCGCCGGAATTCACCAACCAGGGTAGAAGGGTTCGATCGCCGGCGGTTCGGTCTCGGTTCGGGTCGGGGCGGGTGGATTCGGTCCACCCCAGAGCTGCTCGATCCAGGGCATACAGAGGCTGCGTGTCGCGATCGAGTAGTCGCCTTCGTACTCGGCGATCTTCCAACCTCCGAAGATGTCCTCGTCCGGGCGCGGGGAACGGCCGGGGGGCCCGGTCATTTCGGGTGACGTCGCCTCTCGAAGGGTGACAGGTGCGTCGCTGGGGATTGCTGCAGAGGTCTGGTTGGGGGAGTCGGCCCGTTCAACGGAGACCCGCGTCGCCCAGAAACCGAAGGCCTGGGTGGTGGGAGGCAGCGGGTAGCGGCCGCCTGCGCTGCGGGTCACACCGGTGTCGTCGCGACAGACGACGGCGTCCACCGACGTCGGCGTGGCCTCGCGAACGATGATCTTCAGGCGCAGTGTTCCTACCGGGTCTGCAGGATCATCAGTCGAGGCCTCGCCGCCGATCGTTCGGTTGAGTCCGGCTGCGTCGATGTACCCGGGATACGTGTACGGCTTTCCGATCCCGACCTCGATGGCATCGCTTTCCACGGCACCGCGGATGGCGCGGATGGCGGGCGTCGACAGATCGACGGTGGGGTCGGCATCATCCCATTGGAAAGAGACCGACCACCGCTTCGCCGGCTCGATGTCCGTGGGCCGGTCGGTCTCACAAGCCGCGGTGGTGAACACGGCCAGTGCCATTAACGCAACCACGCAGGCTCTGAATCGAGTTCCAATCACTGTTCCCCCAACAGGATTCGGCTTCGGTAGTAGTCGGCGTCCGTGGTGTAGCCGGCAAGGTTGCCCTGTGATCTGTCGAGTGCATCAGTGAACCGTTCCATGCGGAGTCCCTGGCGATCGAGCAGTTCCTCCGCGATCGTACGAATCTTGTTTCCTTGGCTCGAACTGTTGTTGTCGGCGATGATTTCCTCGAAGCTCCGGAGGCGCCCGTCCCGGACCCACCCGGATTCGTCGCCGATAATCGGGGTGAGTACCTCTGGATTCTTGTTCGCGACTGCCTCGAGCATCCGATAGGCACGCTGCGCAGCGAGGGAATCTTCGTTGACCTTGTATGCCTCTTCGGGCAGCAGTGCAGCGTTCGGCTCGATCCCCGCCTGGACCACCGAGGACGCCAGATCGAGGGGAATGGCCGCCGGGCCGCTCAGTCCCACGATGGTCTTGGTCGCGAGATCGATCGCAAGTTTCGTCTTCGTCGCGGTCTGCGCGGCTGCGCCCGCATCGTCGAGCCCACTGTCGTACGCTTCCGCGCGTAGGCCCTGGTCCATGTAGCCGAGCAGGCGTCCACTCGCCTCGCCGAGCTGGTGTCGGATGAGGGTGGGCTCGCCGTGCAGTTCGCCGAAACGTCCCGCGTAGGCGTTCGTGCGGTCGACGATCGCGCCATTGAAGAGGGCGGATGAGACGTCATCTGTATTCATCAGGGTGGCCAGCCTGATCGCCCGGACGTCACCACCCTCGCCGATCGCAGCGCTCCTGTCGAAGCCGTGGGTCTGGAGTTCGGGTGCGACCGCGATATCGTCGAGATACGGCACCACCGCCTGCGCGATCTGCTGCGTCAGTGCGGGATTGACCTCGCCGAGCGCGCGGCCGTCCTGGCCGGGCAGATTCATCATCGACTCGAATGTGCCCGACTGAGCGTCGGTGATCAGCGAGATCAGGCCGGTCGCGGCCCGCCCCGCCTGCTCAGACTGCTCGACGCTGACCCCAGGTCCGGTAACAGCGTCCTCAGTGATCCAGCCGAACAGGTCCGGGGCGCCGCGGTCGTCGGACCAGTCGAACTGCAGCAGCGGCGTGATGGTGTCCGACCGCTGATATCCGTCGTCGAGCGGTACCTGCGCCGACCCGTCGCCGGTGAGCAACTGCGTCATCGCCTCGTGGTTACGGCCGGACACCTCGAGGTAGTCCCTCATCGGCTGCTCCACCAGCTCGGGGCTCACCCCCGAGATGCCGCTACCGACAGCGAGATTCGCGGCCTGACGGGTCAACTCCCTCGACAGCTCAGTGCCGGGAAGATATCCGGGCTCCGATTCTTTCAGCAGCGCGCCGAGGCGTCGGGTGTCCTCGTGGAAGCGATACTCGTCGGCCAACGGGCCGGCGTCGCCGGGGTAGCGGACGGCGTTCGCGTCGGCGCCGTGGGTGCGGGTCGAGATCAGCTCCCGCAGGTCGTCCGGCAGCTGTGCGTACGAGCCCGGCAGGCGCAGCGACCCGTCCGCTTCGCGGCCGCTGCCGATGTGCTCGTTGGAGACCACCATCAACCCATTGGCGAGGGAGTTCAGCGCGCGCCCAGAGGTCGGGCTTCCCGCTGTCTCCTGCGCCTGCAGGTGGTCACTGAGAGCGAGGACGCCGTCCTTGCCCGCGGCCCGGTACAGCTCGGCGTAGTAGTCGCGCACCGAGCGGGGAAGCGTGTCGATTTCGCCGCCCGCGGCGAGGGTTTCCAGCTCGGAGGAGGTCAGGCCCTGAACGGGAAGCTGACCCGCGATCCGGTCCAATGCCGCCATGTCCCCGCTCGCCGCGGCCGCGGCGAGTGCCTCGCCGTCCTCGCTGCCGAGCCGGCCCGCCCCGTCCAGTGCGGGCCGGGAGGTGTCGGCGCCGTCGCCTACCTCGTCGCCTCGGGTGCGAACGCGTTGGGCGGCGTCCTCGATCAGCCGAGCGACCTCGCTGTCCTCGCGGGCTACTGATTCGGCGGCGCGCAGGACCGCCCAACGGTGCGCTTCGAGAAGTTCTTCAGCTTCCGGTCCGGTCCCGACCACGGTCCCGCTGACCGACCAGTCGTCCCCGACGACGAGACCGTCGGCGCGCGCGGCCTCGACCTTCGCCAGCGCGGCGTCCCGGGCCCAATACAGCCGCTGGGAGCCGTCGGAGAGTGTCTTCGCGAGTTCGTCGATCTCCGAGGAGATCTTGGCGGCAGAGGTTCGTTCCGCGTCTACACGGTCGCGCGCGGCGTCGTAGGCACTGCCGTTCCAATCGGTGTGCAGATTGTCGATGCACCGCGACATTCGGGCCAGCTCGTCGACGAACCTATCGTCGGCGGCAGTCACGCGGGCCGCCGCCTCCGACAACAGTTCGGTGTTCCATCCCTGAACCTCGGACAGACTGGGCATCAGGCGTGTTCTCCCATGGCGGCGAGCTGGCCGGTGAAGTCGGCCTCGGTGACGTCGTAGTCGTCGGCGTTGCCGCGCGCGATCGTCGCCATCTGCCGCACGCGGTCCGCGACTCGCAGGTAGGCGCCTTCGACGAACTCGGTTGCCTGGTCACACGCCAGCGCCGCCGCCGAACCGGGCATTGCGGTGCCGGGCCCGATTGCGTCCAGCGCGTCGATCGCCGCCCCCACGTCGTCCATGGCGGATGCGAATGCGCGCAGGTGTGCGGTGTCTACCTTCATCTGTTCCCCCCCGAAGCCGGCGGCGCCCTCCCGGCGGCCGATCCCCCTGTTCGAACGGACAACCTATCGCATGGGCCGAGGATCATTCGGTACCTGGCTCCTGTGCCCGCGACAGCGGCGGAAGAGGTGCGACGCCGCGCGTCAAGCGCATCCCCTCCGGCACCTACAACGCCAAGTCCGTCGCGCACGAGTTGCGTTCGGTGCCCGACCGCGGAGTGGTGAAGGTGGACGGAATGTCGAAATCTGGTCGAGTGCAGCAGCCGGTCGAATGGCCGAGGATCGGGTTCTCTGCGCGAGAGAAGATCTCGATCGCGGCCCTGTTCGGGATCGGTTGTGTTGCAGTGCTTGTGGGCATCGCGGGCGGACTCGGCGGCCAGCCTGCTGCGCTTCGATACGGTCTCGCCTACGCGTGCCTGATGTTCCTCATCGCGGTGTTCGGCGTACTGGTCAGACGAACAGGTGCCCGGGAGACGATTCGCAGCGTTCCCATCGAGTCGGGCCAAAGTGGCGCCACCGAGATCCGGCAGTCCCGACGACTCTGGTCCACGTTGGTTGCGATGACGGTGTGCTGCGCCGTTGTCACGGTCGGTCCGGCCATCGAGATTTATTTTAACGCGCCGACTTCCGGAGTTCCTGGCGCGTCAGTGATCTTCGGTGTGCTCGGAGCTTTGTTCGTGTCCTTCCTCGTCCTGGTCGCGTTGCGGTTGGTTCGTCCGGGCGCGGTGCAGTTCACCCCTGACGGGATTCGGCACCGAGGCTGGAGCTTCGACTCCTACCTGCCGTGGGCGTCGGTGGCGGGCGTCAAGCCTGCCTACAGCGGGCACCGCATGATCCTGCTGATCAGGTTCGCGAACGCGCACTGGGCCCGCCGATACACCACGCCGATCTGGCGGATCGACGAACTCCCGCCGGTTCCGATGGTCGAGCTCGACTGCCGGAAGTTCGCGATGGACGATGTGCTGCTGCTCCACTTCGTCAGCTTCTACGCGAGCAATCCTGCGATGCGTGCCGAGTTGGGGATCGATGCTGCGCGAGTCCGTTTCGAGTCACGCGCCTTCACGTGACGCCGGATAGGTGAAGCACTGCGCCCGGATCCCGCTGAGCTGGCGGCGGCCTGGATCAGCGGGCTCAGCGAGGGTCGGGACGGTTTACGTCTCGGAATCCGGTCGTCGTGATCTGGCGGATGCGCCGCACCGTTGTCGTTCGTCGGTCCGGGCCTCCTTGACTCCGTGGCCAGCCTGCGAATCCGGGTGCGACAGGCGATTTGGCGACCACTTCGAGTGCTGTCGGGGATGAGGTCCGAGCGGCTGGCGGGATACCCCCAGTACGAATTAGCGCAAATATGCGCTAATGTTTGCCGCGATGAGCCAAGGAGGGGTGATGATCGATTTTCTGAACTCGACGGCGTTCACCGCATTCGGTGCGCCGACGAGCTGGGCGGAGGTGCTGGGCTTCGTGACCGGGGCCTGGTGCGTGTGGTTGGTGGGCCGTCAGTCGGTGTGGAACTGGCCGATCGGGATCGCCAACAATCTGGTGTGGATCCTGCTGTTCGCTACCGCAGGGCTTTTCGCGGACTCGGCGCTGCAGGTGGTGTACATCGCGCTCGCTGTGTGGGGGTGGCGGAACTGGGTGCAGGGGCGCGCGGGGGACACGCTTCCGGTCACCGGCACGACCGGGACCGAATGGGTGTGGCTCGCCGCCGCGGGCATCGCCGGAACCGGTGCGCTGACGCTGTTCCTCGACGCGGCAACGTCGTCGACGGTTCCGTTCTGGGATGCGGTCACCACGGTCCTGTCGCTGCTCGCGACGTGGGGGCAGGCGACCAAGCGGTGGGAGTCGTGGCTGCTGTGGATCGCCGCCGACCTGATCTACATTCCGCTGTACCTGCACAAGGGGCTGACGCTCACGGCCCTGCTCTACACCGGGTTCCTGCTGCTGTGCGTTCGCGGCCTGCTCGCCTGGCGGCGCAGTCGCGCAACCGAACCCGTGCTGGCGGTGGCGCGATGACCACGATGTACCGGCACGCCCTGGTGATCGGCAAGTTCTATCCGCCGCACCGCGGACACCACCACCTGGTCCGGTCGGCCGCGCGGATCGCGGACCGGGTGACGGTCGTGGTGATGGCCTCGGAGGCAGAGACGATCCCGCTCGCCGACCGGGTGTCCTGGATGCGCCAGACGCACGCAGGCGACGCGGCGGTGCGGGTCGCCGGAGTCGCCTGCGACGCCCCGATGGACCTCGAATCGACCGCGGTGTGGGCGGCGCAGGTCGCCTGCATGCGCGCGGCGGTCCGGCAGCTCGACACGACACCGATCGACGCGGTGGTGTCGAGCGAGAAGTACGGCGACGAGCTGGCGCGGTGGTTCTCGGCCACCCACGTGTGCGTCGACCCGGACCGGGTCGCGCACCCGGTGTCGGGGACCGGGTGCCGCGCCGACCTCGCCGGCCACTGGGATCTGCTCGACGAGGCCGCGCGGGCCGGGCTGACGACCCGCATCGTGGTACTCGGAGCCGAGTCGACCGGAACCACGACGGTCAGTCGCGCACTGGCGCAACGCTATCGGGACCGCGGCGGCGTGTGGGCGCGCACCGAATGGGTGCCCGAGTACGGGCGGCAGGCCACCCACGACAAGCTGGACCGACTGCGGGCGGCGCGCCCCGACGCCGCCGTGGAGGAGCTGACGTGGACCGGTGACGACTTCGCGGACATCGCCGCGGAACAGACCCGGATCGAGGAGCGCGCCGCCCGAACCGGGTCGCCGGTGCTGATCTGCGACACCGACGCCTTCGCCACCACCGTCTGGGAGCGGCGCTACCTCGGCACCGGCAGCGGGCGCGCCTGGGAGGGCGTCGTCGACCGGCCGGCGCTCTACCTGCTCACCGATCACACCGGCGTGCCCTTCGTGCAGGACGGCATCCGCGACGGCGAGCACGTGCGGGCCGAGATGACGCGGTGGTTCGAGGACGCGCTGACCGCGACCGGGCGGTCGTGGGTGCTGCTCACCGGCCCGCTGCCCGAGCGGGTGGATCTCGCGGAGCGGGTGGTCGACCTTGCGTTGGCGCAACGGTCGTCGTTCGGGGCGCCGCTGTAGAACCCGGGGTCAGGACAGCACGGCACCGGGATTGAGGATCCCCAGCGGATCGAGCGCCGTCTTGATCCGCCGGTTCAGCTCCATGACGTCCTCGCCGAGCTGGCCGGGCAGCCAGTCCCGCTTGAGCCGCCCGACGCCGTGCTCGCCGGAGATGGTGCCGCCCAGGGCGATCGCGAGGTCCATGACGCGGCTGAACGCGATGCGGGCGCGTTCGGTCATGTCGGGGTCGGTGGGGTCGAACACGATGAGCGGGTGGGTGTTGCCGTCGCCGGCGTGCGCGACGGTGCAGATGAGGACGTCGCAGTCCTCGGCGATCGCCTCCACGCCCGTGATGAGCGCGGGGAGCTGCTGCATCGGCACCCCGACGTCCTCGAGCAGGAGGCTGCCCATCGCCTGCACGGCCGGGAAGACGGATCGCCGTGCGGCGGTGAAGGCTTCACCCTCGGCGGCGTCGTCGGTCGCGAACACCTCCGTCGCGCCGTTCTTCTCGCACGCCGCCACGATGGTCTCGATCTCCTGCGCCCCGGCGGCGCCGGGGACGTCGGACTGGGCGAGCAGCAGCGCGCGGGCGTTGCGGTCCAGGCCCATGCGGACCGCGTCCTCGACGGCGTTGATGCTCGCGTGGTCCATGAACTCGAGCATCGCCGGCCGCATCTCCCGCGTGATCGCGAGGACGGCGTCGGCCGCCGACTCCACCGACGGGAACGACGCGACCACCGTCGACGCCGGCGGCTGCGCCGGGATCAGCCGCAGCGTCAGCTCGGTGATGATGCCGAGGGTGCCCTCGCTGCCGACGAACAGCTTGGTCAGCGACAGCCCGGCGACGTCCTTGAGCAGCGGGCCACCCAACCGGACGGCGGTGCCGTCGGCGAGAACCACCTGCATGCCGAGCACGTAGTCGGTGGTCACCCCGTACTTGACGCAGCACAGCCCGCCCGCGTTGGTGGCGGCGTTGCCGCCGATCGAGCAGATCTCGTACGACGACGGGTCCGGCGGATACCAGAGCCCGTGCTCGGCGGCGGCCCTCTTCACCTCGGCGTTGAGCAGCCCGGGCTGGGTGACGGCGACCCGGGTGACTGGGTCGACGGTGATCTCCCGCATCCGCTCGGTGGTCAGCACGATCCCGTGGTCGACCGCGCTCGACCCGCCGGACAGTCCGGAGCCGGCGCCGCGCGGGACCACCGCGATCCGATGCTCGGACGCCCACCGCATCACCGCCTGCACGTCCTCGGTGCAGGTCGCGCGGACCACGGCGAACGGGGTGCCGGCGTTCGGGTCGGCGGCCCAGTCCTGGCGGTAGCTCGCAACCAGGTCGGGGTCGGTGAGCACCGCACCGTCGGGTAGCGCGCCGATGAGTTGATCGAGAACCGCCGGGTCCAGCGTCGTCATGCGTCCATTCTCCTCCGGATGCCCGATTTTCGGACGGAGGCGGACCCGGGCCGATAGCGTCGAGGCGACGGTATGTCGACGAAGGGGGTTGGAGTGTCGGACTTCGAGCAGGATCGGGATCTGCTGATTCGGCTGTGGCGGATGTGGGCGAAGCGGGCCGCGGAACTGTCGGACGAGCAGTGGGCGGCCGAGACGCGGCTGCCCGGCTGGACCGTGCGAGACGTCTACGTGCACGTCACGCCCGATGTCCTGATCGCGATGCTCGCCGCGCCCGCCGCCGACGGCGACGCGCAGGTCACCAGCGCCGCGGAGATGCTCCGGATCTTCAACGCAGACCCGGCCGAAGCGGAACCGCTGCACGCGCAGCTCGCCGAGATGGTCCGTCAGCTGGCGGCCGATGTCGATCGCGGAACCATCGTCGAGCGTTTCGATACGGAGCTGCCCGAGGCGTTCGGTCGGCTCACCGGGCTGAGCCGCGACACCGTCATTGCGCACCCGATTCTGGAGTCCGTCTCGCTGGGCGCCTTCCTCGACATGGCGATCATGGAGGCGACGATCCACTGGCTCGACGTCGTCGACGCGGTCGGCGGTCCCGAGCCGGAGTCGCTGGCCCTCGAGCGTGCGCGCGACGTCCTCGCCGCGGTGCCCGATCCGTTGACGTTCGTCGAGGCGGCGTCGGGACGGTCGGCCAGCCAGGTGCTGCCGGTGATGCGCTGAGGATCGAAAACCCCAGGGCATGAGGACCGTCGGCATCGACCTCGCGGCCGAACCCGCGAAAACTGCTGTCGCGAGTATCGATTGGCGTGGCGGATCGGCTCGTGTGGTCGATCTCCGAGTCGGTGGCACCGATGACGACCTGGTCGCGGCGGTCGCTGGTGCCGACAAGTGTGGGATCGACGCGCCGTTCGGGTGGCCGGACGCCTTCGTCGACTTCGTTCTCGCACACCGGTCCCGGCGGCCGCAGCTCGAGCTCGAGCTGAGCAGTCGCGCCGGACGCCTGCCGCTGGTCCGGCGGCGCACCGACCGGGTCGTCCACGAGTCGACCGGCATCGTGCCGCTCAGTGTGTCGGCGGACCTGATCGCGCACGTCGCGCTGCGGTGCGCCGGGTTGCTGGCGCGGCTCGAGGTGTCCGGGGTCGACGTGGATCGAGTCGACGGCACGGTGGTCGAGGTGTATCCGGCTGCGGCGCTGCAGCAGTGGGGACTCCCGTTCCGCGGCTACAAGGGGCTGGCCAATCGGCCGAATCTGCAATCGCTCGTCGTCAGCTTCGACGCGCAGATCGACGGCCTGGAATTCGGCCAGTTCCGCGACACTTGTGAGTCGTCGGACGACGCGTTCGACGCCGTGGTCGCGGCGGTGATCGCGCGGGCGGCGGCGCTGGGGCGAACCCGGATGCCTTCGCCGGCGGACGAGGGCGTGGCGCGGCGCGAGGGCTGGATTCACCTTCCGGACGCGGGGATCGCGACGCTCATGTGACGCTCCGGCCTGCGCTGTCGTGCCGTAGACATACCTTCGAAAGGAGGGGAACCGAATCGGCCGGTCTTGCGTCTGTTTAGGGTGGAGCGGTCTGGAACTAGGGGAGGAGCGCCGGATGCGGGTGGGTGCCGTGATCGGGCTGGTCGGCGCTGGGGTGCTGCTGGCGGGTTGTGGGTCGGGTGACGTTGAGGGCACCGCTGCTGCTGTGGACGGCACGGCACAGGAGCCGGTGTTCAGCCCGTGCGACGACATTCCTGATGAGGCCCTGATTGAGTTAGGGCTTAGCCCTAGTACCGAATCGCCCGACATCGTCGGGGTGAAGCAGCCGGGCTGGAAGATCTGCAAGTGGCAAGGGGCGGGGCCTGCACTCAGCGTGTTCGCGACGACATACACATTGGACGACGTGCGAGCAAACGCACGGAACGTCGAGTTCAATCCTGTCGAGATCGGGAACCGGCAGGGTTTCACATACCGGGAGACGACGGACAAGAATCGCCGCAACTGCGACGTGGCACTGGCGTCCGGCAATGGTGCGGTCCTTGTCTCAGTCGCCTATCTGGGCGTGGATCGAGTGGAAGAGGAGCCTTGCTCGGTTGCCGTACAGCGAGCTACGCGCATCGCTCCATACATTCCGCGGTAGCTCGGGTGCGACTACAGGGGGATCAGTGAGATCTATCAGTTGGCAACAGGTCGGCGCTGCGGTCGAGGCAGGTGAGCTCTTCCTCGAACCGGGAACAGCTCGGAGGTGTGCGGATCGCTGCGACGAGTTGATAGCGCAGTTGAAGGACATGCATCTCGAGTCCCAGGGGCTGACAAAGATCGACGGGTTTGGCGACAAACTCCCATCGGGCCTCGCTTTGGCTGCGAAGTTCGAACGTAAAGCATCCGGTGGTGAGTACTCGCTTGATCAAGCCATTACCGACCACATCGCGGTCGTCGGTGAGATGCGCGACGTCTTCCTCAAGATCGAGGCCTGCTACGCCGCGACGGAGGAAGCGATCACCGCAGCCATGACGGCGGTCGGGTCGCAGATCAGGTAAGAACTTCGGGTGCCGCGGCTGAGGGGATGGCGTGGCACCGCATCGGCCTTTCCATCGGATCGGCCGAACGGAACGCACGACAAGAGGGGGAACGTGGCATGGCGTGGTCTGACTTCATCGGCGAAGCGGCATCGGAGGTTGGAGACGCGTTCGTCGATATTGGGCGCGGGGCGGTCGAGTATGCCCGCGACCCAGCGAACTTCGTCGCCGAACTCGTCACCGGCACCGACTACAACGAGCGTGACCGCGTCCGCGACGAGCAGGCCTCCGGCAACGCCGAACGCGCCGGGATCTACCAGGAGCAGACCGGACTGTACAGCCAGGTCGGCAACGACTTCGACGATCCGGTCCTCGGTTCGCCGGATGCGTTCGAAGCCATGTCACACCAGGACATCAAGTCTGCTGTCGACGCCATGAACGGTGAGGCACTCCGTGCGAGCGCCGAAGGCTGGAAGAAGATCGGCCAATCGCTCGAACAGTCCCTCAACGACTTTCGAGACTTCATGTCCTCGACGATCACGGACGGCGCGTGGGAAGGCGTCGCCGCGGACAGCGCCAAGCTGGCCACCGCCAACTACGCAGAGGACTCGGCCAGGCTCGCGGCCGCCGGCAAGCTCGTCGGCAGCAAGATCGAGGAAGCCGCCACCGCGATCGACCAGGTGAAAGCCACCGTCCCGCCCGTCGCCGAACGGTCGTTCCTCCAATCCGCCATCGACCGGACGCTCCCGTCCGTCGGGATGCTCAAGTTCATGCTCCACGAGCGGGACGAGGCCCACCAAGAGGCCATCCAGATCATGCGGAGCGTCTACACCCCGGTCATGCAGCAGTCCGACACCAACGTGCCCAAACTGCCCAAGCCGCCGCAGGTCACCAACGGTGATCCCGGTAACGCACCCTCGAGCACGGTCGACTTCCGTTGGGAAGGCGCACCGACCGACCGCATGCCGTACCAGGCACCGAACCCGGGCTCACCGGGACCGAGCGCGGGGCTACCGGGCGCCCCCGGAGGACCCGGCGCGGCACCCGGCGCCGACACCCCCGGCGCCGACACCCCCGGACCCGACGCCTTCGGACCCGGCACCACCGGCCCGAACCCCCTCACCCCCGGCGGCGGCGACCAGTATGCCGGCACCCCGAACGCCGTTGACGCGCAGACCAACCCGGCCTCCGCGTGGACGGCGCCGGCCGCCGCGAACGGCAGCGACGCCGCCGCACGCTACGGGCAGACCGGCCTTGGCACGCTCGGCCCGCTCGGCGCGGGAACCGGCAGCGGCTACGGCGGCGCGGGCGGCGGCTTCGGCGGCGGGGTAGGGTCGGCCGGATCCGGTGCGGGTGGCGGCTACGCCCCCAGCGGATTCCTCAGCGGCGGGCTCGGCGGCAGCAGCGGTGGTGGGCTCGGCGGCAGCAGTGGCGGCGGCGGCCTCGGTGCCAGCGGTGCAGGCGGCCCCGGTGCGGCGGCAACAGGAGCCGCCGGGGCAACCGGCGGCGGCGCGGCGGCGGCCGGTCGCCCCGGCGCCCCCGGCGGTTCCGGGATGATGCCCGGTGCGGGTGCCCGCGGCCGCGGCGAGGACGACAACGAGCACAAGACGCCCGGCTACCTCGTCAACGTCGACAACGGCAACGAACTGATCGGCAAGCTGCCGCTCGCCGCCCCGCCGGTCATTGGATCCTGAACGGGGCCAACAAGTCCTACGCCTTCACCGGCCCCGCCCGCAGCACGTCGTCGAACCGCTCCCGCACCTCGGCGATGTGCTGGTCGATGTCCTCGGCCGTCCAGTCCTCGGTGCTGATCGGTTCGAGGACGTCGACGTAGACGGTGCCGGGGTGCGCGATGAACGAGTTGCGCCACATCAGGTCGCCGGCGTTGTGGACCACGATCGGCACGATGGGCACCCGCGCCTGCATCGCCAGGTGGAACCCGCCCTTCTTGAACCGCCCCAATCGCGGTGTGGGGGAGCGGGTTCCCTCCGGGGCAATCGCGATCGACGTGCCGCTCTTCAGTTTCTCCACCGCGGGCGCCAACGCGGCCCGGGCCTGCGTGCTGTCGGCCCGGTCCACGTACGCCACATCCAGCAGCGCCCCGACCGCCGCGAACCGCGGATCGTGCGCCGCCTCCTTCTTCGCCACCCCGGTGACGTCGCGTCGAATCACCTTGCCCACCACCAGCATGTCCAGCGAACTCTGGTGGTTGAACATGAACACCGCCGGCCGGTCCTTCCACGCGTTGTCCTCACCGGTGATCTTCACGTCGATCCCGCAGATCGCGAGCGCCAGATCGGGGCCGAACGTGCCCACCAGATTGGCCGCCAGCCGCCGATTGCGGGCCAGCACCCCCGCCGTCACGCCCGCAACGGTCGTCGCAGTCAACGTTCCCAACGCTAACCCGGTGCGCGCCGTCGCGACCGGCGTCGCCCCCCGCTCGGGCTTGCGCAGGTTCACCGACAGCCACCCCTCGTCGTGCGCGATCCCCGCCAGCCGCCGGTCCGGATTCAGCGCCACCGGACGCCCCACCGAGTCGAGCATCGGAACATCCTCGACACCATTGGAATACGCGAACGCCTCCGACAGCGGCGCATCCACCTCGTCGGCGAACTCGCGCAGCGCCTTCGCCTTCGCCGGCCCCCACAGCGCCGGACCGGTCATCCCACCGGTCAGCATCCCGTCGACCACCTCCGGCCGGCTGCACAGCACATCGTCGATCCCGAGGTCGTCGGCGAGGTACTGCGCCTGATAGACCGTCGCCGACGTCGCCATCACGATCCGATGCCCGGCGCGGCGGTGCGCGTCGAGCAGCCGCCGCACGTCCGGGTAGATCATCGACGCGACCTCCTGACGGAACAGTCGCTGACTCCACTCCCACAGTTCGTCCTCGCTCCGGCCGGCCAACCCGGTGACCGCGACGGCCATCAACCCCCCGACGTCGGCGCCCCGGAACTGCGTGTCGAACGCCGCACCCGTGGTGCGCAGCAGTTCGGCGAGGCTGATGTCGAAGCGGCGCAACCGGTCCCGGTACACGACGCTGGCGGTGTACCCGGTGATGAGGGTGCCGTCCAGGTCGAACGCCGCCAGGGTCGTCGGGCCCTGGGGGGCGGCGGCGATCGCGGCGAACAGATCCTCGAGTCGGTTCATCGGTCCTACTCCGCGGGCCCGTCGGCCGCCCCGGCGACCGAGTCGGGGCCCTTCACCTCGTCCAGCTTGGCGTGCGCCAGGTCGCGGATCTCCCGGACCCGCCGGACCAGCATCCTGACCTCGGCGGCGAATGCGCGTCGCCGCTCGGGCACGGACGGGTCGTCGACCCCGATCAGCCTCCGGTTGCGCGCCAATTGCAGCGCGGTGCCGAACAGTTCCGAGGAGATCGATTCACTGCTCGCGATCTGCTGCCGCAGCCGACGCTGCTGCGCCAACGCGAGACACTCCGTCGTGAAGGTCTTCTCGTCGAAGTTCTCGGACACCGGGGCAGCGAGCAGGTGATCGGCCACCACCTCGTACGCCTCCAGGAACGGTTGCAGCACCCGGTGCGCAAAATAGGGGCGAACCTGCTCCAGGACGTTGCGCACGTGTCCGGGATTGGCGAGATCGTCCTCCCAGCCGGGATCGATCAGGCTGAGCTCCGCGCGCAACTCCTGGCGGAAGGTGTCCTTGTCGCTGAAGAAGAACTCGAATTTGAGCAGGTCCCGGATCCGCAGCGCCTCGCGCCACCCGTCGGCCAGCGTATCGGCGAACTTCTCGTCCACCGCCGCGACCAACACCATCTCCGCGATCGCCCGGACCACCAGGAAGTGGATCATGTTGTTGCGGTAGAACGCCGCCACCAGTCCCTGATCCCGGCCGAGGTAGTAGACGCGCTCGTTGCCCTCGTCGAACCGCTTGAGCACCCCGGCATCGACGTGGGTGAACAACGCCCTGCGGATCACCTGGGGGTTCGTCAGGTCGACATCCCCGGCGGTGGGCAGCTTGCGGTCGGTGATGTAGTCCACCATCGGCGCGAGAATGAAACCGAGTTCGGGCACGGTCAGCGCGCGGTCCTCGATGCCGAGGAACGCGAGCATCACCAGTGACGACGCCGTGATCGGCGTGACCTCGTTGATGCAGTGGCAGACCTCGATGCCGGTCTTCTGGATGGCCAGACGCAGATCGTCCTCGCGCGCCAGGGAGTCCCGCAGCGACAGCGGACGTCCGATCGACACATGCGCGACGCCGCGGCGCTGACCCTGCGCCCGGACGTAGCCGATCAACCAGCGGAAGCTCTCCTTGCGCTTGGCCGCGCCGTGCGCCTCGGCGGCCATCGCGCTCACCTCGTACAGCTGGTCGTACACCAGCGACACCGGTACCAGGTAGACGTCGGACGCGTCGCTCTCGAGGAACGCCTGCGCCAGGTAGGTCAGCAGCCCGTACCGCGGCGGGCGCAGCTTCCCGGTCCGCGAGCGGCCGCCCTCGATGTACCACTCGAGGTTGAAGCGCTTGTTCAGCAGGAACCGCATGTACTCGCGCAGCGTCCACTTGTAGATCTCGTCACTGCCGAACTTGCGTCGGATGAACACCGTGCCCGACCGCTTGCTGATCGGACCGACCGGCCAGAAACTGACGTTCACACCGCCCATCACGTGGTTGAGCGGCAGATCGTTCGCCAGCAGCGCCGGCCGCAGCACCAGCGGATCGAGGTACGAGCGGTGGCTGGGCAGGAACACCAGCGAATGGTCACGATTGAGTTCGCGGAGATCCTCGAACCGGGTGGTGTCGACGTCCAGCCGATACGCGCGAGCGAAGTAACGGCCCAGCTGATCCCACAGCGCGATGGCCCGCCGGCTCTGCGCCGCGACCATCTCGTCGAGGTCGGCGCGGGCCCGCTGGTCGACGTCGCTGACGGTGAGATTGAGCTGTGCGGCAAGCCTCTTCACGCCGGCCGTGAAGCGGCCGGTGTCGGTGATCTCCTCCACCACGAATCGTGACACCTTGTACTGCGTGCCGAGGAGCTTGCGCTCGGCCCGCTCGAGGGCGAGGGCGGCCTGCCGCCGGATGAAGTCGGGCAGCGACCCGCCGCCCCGCTCGGCCAGACGGTCCCGCAACTCGTTCAACGGCGCCGAGTCGCCCTCGATGACGCGGCACCGCGCGGGATCGTCGCGCAGCACCCGACGTTGCGCGCCGGGGCCCAGGTGCAGCGGATCGCGCGACGAGAGCACCTCGCGCAGCCGGCGGGCCCGATGCCCGTCGGTGATGTCGGGCAACCACACCACCCGTACCGGCGTCAGCTCCGGATCGTCGTCGCGCTGCGACAGCGGGATCAGCCCCTGATCGGTCGTCGTGACCGTCACGGTGGGCTCCCCGGACTCGGCCTCGCGCCGCTGGAGCCACGTCTGCAGCACCCGATTCTCGGTCTCGGTCATCGGCTCGGTGAGATAGACCCGCGTGTGATGGTTCGTGCTCGTCATCTCCGCGCTCCTTCCGATCCCTCCGCCTTGCCGCGGGCGCTCCCGAGCGCCACCACCTCGTCGAGCCCCTCCTGCAGGCAGCGCATGAACAGCGCCGGCTCGGTGACGGCGGCGGTGTCGAGGTTGACGCCGATGCAGCACACCCCCACATGCGAGACCATCGTCGCCATCACCGCGCACCCCGGCGCCGGCGCGAACGGGAACACCCGCTCGATCCGCGCGCCCGCCAGATACACCGGGACGGGGACGCCGGCGACGTTCGACGCCTGCAGATCCAGGCCCTTCGACTGGGACAGATACCACTCGGCCAGCAGTCGGGTCGGCAGGCGGACCAGCAGCGGCGACGCGGCCTCGACAATGTCGAGTGCGGGTTCCTCGCGCAGCGCCAGCACGATGGCGCGCACCTTGCGGATGCGCATCGCCGGGTTCTCCTCGGTCGCCGGACCGGCGAACCGGACCGCCGCGAACCGGTTGCCGCCGGACGTATCCGACGCCGCCCGCATGTTGATCGGCATGCCCATCGGCACCTTCCCGACCTCGGCGCCCATCGCCTCGTGGTAGCGGCGATACCCGCCGAGCAGCGCCGCGACGTACGCGTCGTTGACCGACCCGCCGGCGGCATGTGCGGCGATCCGCAGGTCGTGCAGCCCCACCTCGAGCACCCCGAACCAGCGGCCGAGGCCGCGGTCGCGGAGCAGGGGAGAGCCAGTCGCCGGCGGCGGTTGGACCACCCGGCGCAGCGAGTTCGCGTAGTCGAGGACCTCGCCGGCCGCGTCGAGCGGGCGGCGGACCGCGTCGAGCGCCAACCGGAGCGAGCCCGTCACCAGCCCGGCGATCCGGCTCGGCGCCCGCCGCGCCTCGGTGACCACCTCGTGGCCGAGCGCGGAGAGGTCGTTGAGATGCTCGGGCGGCGCCGGCTCGCGATCGGGCTTGTCGGGGGTGGGTTCGGGACGGCGGCTGTGCAGCAGCGTCATCATCTGGATGCCGCCCATCCCGTCGGTCATGCTGTGGTGCGTCTTGACGACGTACACCGCGCGGCCATCGTCGATGCCCTCGATCAGCACCGCCATCCACGGCGGGCGGGCCTTGTCGAACGGTTCGGTCGCCAGGTGACGGCACAGGCGCAGCGCGTGATCGAGATCGGCCGGCTCCGGCAGCCGCACCCGGCGCAGGTGGTAGTCCAGATCGAACTCGGGATCGACCGACCACACCGGGTTGCCCAGCCCGAACGCCGGTTCCACCGCCCGCATCCGGATCCGGGGAACGATGTGCGACGCCCACTCGTGCGCGCGGACCAGACGCTCCCAGTCCGGTGCCTGATCGAGAACGTCGACGGCGACGATCGGCGTCCGCAGCTCCGGCCGGACCTCCTCCATCCGCCACATGCCGGTCTCGAAGTCCGACATGATGCGACTCATGCCCCACCCGACCGCGGACAGGTCGACGTCCACCGCGCTCGGAGGGATGAACGGTTGTCCGTCGGCCATGCGCACGCTCCTCGGATCCGCACTGACGAGATCGCTCTGGGGTGTCGCTTCAAGTGTGGACCCGTGCGCGCGGACGCGTCATGGAATTCAGTGCTTCACCAGTTCGGACGATGCGGACATGTCGTGTCGCGCGCGGTCCGGCCCGGTCTCGGATACCGTTTGAGGGACTTCGATCCTTACCCAGCGAAAGGACGCGGTCATTCCCCTCTACCAGTTCCGGTGCGATCGCTGCGGTCCCTTCGACCGCACCTTCCCGATGGCCGCCGTCCCCGACACGAGCGCCTGCCCCGACTGCGCGTCCGACTCGCGTCGGCAGGTGACCGCACCGCGCCTCGGCCACGGCGCATCGACGCAGATGCGACTGCTCGACGCGACCGCGCGGTCCGCGAGCGAGCCCGCTGTCGTGCGCGGTCCGCGCCCCGGCGCAGGCCGCACCGCGCAGACGGTCACCACCAACCCGCTCCACCGAAAGTTGCCCCGTCCCTGAGTGATTCGCCCACGTCGTGAGGAGCCTTGCATGCCCGAGCTGTTGTTCCCGTTGGATTCCCGCAAGAAGTTCACCGAGCAGGAGAAGATCGGCCACAACCGGTGGCACCCCGACATCCCGGCCGCGGTGACGGTCAAACCCGGCGACTCGTTCCGGGTGCACTGCCGCGAATGGTTCGACGGCGCGATCCACAACGACGACTCGGCCGACGACATCCTCAATGCGCCGCTGACGACGGTGCACACCCTGTCCGGCCCGTTCGCGGTCGAGGGGGCGAAGCCCGGTGACCTGTTGATCGTCGACATCCTCGACATCGGGCCCATCCCGCAGGAGGATTCGGGGCCGCTCGCCGGACAGGGCTGGGGCTACACCGGCATCTTCCCGCGCGACAACGGCGGCGGGTTCCTCACCGAGCAGTTCCCCGACGCGTACAAGGCGGTGTGGGACTTCTCCGGGCAGACCGCCACCTCCCGGCACGTGCCGCACGTGAAGTTCACCGGCATCGTCCACCCCGGTCTGATGGGGACCGCGCCGTCGCACGCGCTGCTCGGCAAGTGGAACACCCGCGAGGCCGCGTTGATCGCGACCGACCCCGACCGGGTGCCGCCGCTGGCGCTGCCGCCGGAGCCGCGGGACGCGATCCTCGGCACGCTCACCGGCGCCGACTTCGACCGCGTGGCCGCCGAGGCCGCGCGCACCGCCCCGCCCCGCGAGAACGGCGGCAACCAGGACATCAAGAACCTCACCAAGGGCAGCCGCGTCTTCTACCCGGTGTTCGTCGACGGCGGCAAGCTCTCGGTGGGTGACCTGCACTTCTCCCAGGGCGACGGCGAGATCACCTTCTGCGGCGCCATCGAGATGGGCGGCTTCATCGACCTGCGCGTCGACCTCATCAAGGGCGGCATGGAGACCTACGGCGTCGCGGAGAACGCGATCTTCATGCCCGGCAACACCGACCCGCAGTACTCCGAGTGGCTGGCCTTCTCGGGAACGTCGGTGACCCTCGACGGCGAACAGCGCTACCTGGACTCGCACCTCGCCTACCAGCGGGCGTGCCTGCACGCGATCGAGTACCTCACCAAGTTCGGCTACAGCCCGGAGCAGGCGTACCTGCTGCTCGGCGCCGCGCCGATCGAGGGCCGACTGTCCGGCGTCGTGGACATCCCGAACTCGTGCGCGACGGTGTACCTGCCGACGGCGATCTTCGACTTCCCGATCGCCCCGTCCGCGGCCGGCCCCGTGAAGATCGATCCGGGTATCGGCGCGCCGCACTCGGCGCGTTAGGCCCTGCGCGTTTGCCGGTCAGCCCTTGCCCTCGACGAGGTGCACGACGAGGGTGAGGCGACCGGCCGGCGTCCACGCGCCGACGGCGACGTTCCCCGAACCCAGATACGTGAGGCTCTCGATCTCTCCCTCGTCGCCGAAGTCGATCGGCAGTGCGATGCGTTCGGGCGAGTCGAAGTTCTCGTCGGTGACGATCAATGCGTCCTCGGTCGCGTACACGGCGGCTCGGTCGTCGCTGATCCAGCATCCGGCGAGCCCGAAACCGTACGCGGCGTCGACGTCGCTCGCGTCGAGCCGTGCGATCTCCTTCAGATCCGGCCACGACAGGATCCGTACAGTCTCCGGATCGCTGGGATACGGGGTGACCAGCAGCCGTGCGCCCGACGGACTGAAGCCCGCGATCACGGGATCCTCTCCTGCGAGGATCTCGGTCAGGTGGAGGCGCGATCCCTCGGCATCGACGCGGAAGGCGAGAACGCCGTCCTGCCCCATGGCGACCTCGAGAATCGCCGTGTCTTCGGCAGGATGAGGATGCAGGAAGGCGCGAGCATCGTCGGCGTCGATCGTCTGGTCGTCGAGGATCGCCCCGGTCGCGGAATCGAGCACGAGCAGCCGGTGACACTCGACGTCCGGGACCGCGACGACAAGTACACCGCCCAGGAGCGCAGCCGCGTCGGCGCGTAGTCCGGGCACCGTGACCACGTCGTCTCCTGCGATGACGAGGCCGCCCGCGGAGGCGAGTACGAGCAGATCGAGGCCGGCCGCCGCAAGGACGCGGACCTCCTCCTCCAGAGCGAGCTCTCGCTGCGAGTTCTCGGCGAGTCTGTCGTCGAGAAGACGCACCGCACCGTCTCGCCACAGCGCGAAAGTCGGACGCCCGCCAGCCTCGCCCGCAAAGACGAGACCCGACATCGGGTCCAGGACGTCGATCACGTCAGCGGAAATAAGCATTCGAGCACTGTACAAAGACGTTGTCAGACACGATCCAGTCGTACGGTGCCGTCCTGTGCGCGCGCGATATTAGCAGCGCAATGTGCCCTTGTGGGGTCCTACGAATGGACTCGAGTCGAATTCGTCGGCCGCAGGTTTCGTCCGTTTGTGCGCCCGGTGAACGCCAGGTTTCGTTATTCAATCGTGATGATCAAACAGTAACGCCCCTGTCTTACGTCGCGTTAGCGTCGATTTCAATCGCTCAGCGCTATCGAAGTGTTACGCGAAGTCACCATCATCAACATCCTTGTCGCCCGGAACGTGATGTCCGTCAGACCGGGGAACGCCGTCGGGGAGAAAGGGGCGCGGAGTCGTGAGCGCTTCGTCGAACTGCATCGAGGACTACGTCGCGGCCATGTTCGCGTACGAATTCATGGACGGGGGAGTCGACTACGACTCGCTCGCCCGCATCCACCGTGGCGAGGTGAGTGACTGGGTGTCGGCCGTCGCCGGCTCCGGGCTCTTCACCAACGCGCAGGTCGAGGGCATCGATGCGGTGTGGCGGCGCGACCCGAAGGCCCTGCTCGACACCCTGCTCTCCGAGGCCGACGAGATGACGGTTCGGCGCTGCGAGACGACGTGGGCCGCGCTGGACCGGCCGGCGCCGGTCGAGCACGCCGAGATCGCGGTCGGCGGCTACAGCAACGTCGCGGTGGCGGCGTCCACCACGATCGCCTGATCGTCGGTCAAACATCTGTAGGGAACCCCGGCGGCACGGCAGGCCTCGATCATTCGGGCCGATTCGTCGCTGGGGTTCGCCATGTCCGGCGCCGTCTGTGCACTGTCGACGGCCGGGCAGTGCGGCACGATCGCGAAGTCGACCAACCCCAACCCGTCCCAGCGAGGCTCCCTCCCGCACGTCGGAGCTACCTCGGCGGGGTCGTCGGCGCTGTCCACCCCGACCAGCGTCGGCGCCATGACGCACGCACCGGCGCTGTAACCGGCGTAGGCGAGCGCGCCGGCGCGGAGCAACCGAGGTAGCACCTCGTCGCCGCCGCATCGGGCCAATTGCGCCCGCAGCACGAACGTGTTTCCGCCCCGCACCCAGACCGCGCGGAATGCCGACAGCGCGTCGGCCAACCGGTCCGGCCGGCCCGCGTGGTCGCGCAGATCCACCTCGGTGGCCGTGAACCCGAGCCGCCGCAGCGGGACAACGTCGCTGACCACCGCCGACTCCCGGGCCCGCGCGGGCCAGGCGTCGGCCGCGTTTGCGATCACCGCGATGGGTCCGGGCCCGCCCACCAGATCCACGAAGCGGTCGACGTGGGCGCCGAAACGATACGACGACAGGAACAGTCGCACGCGCGGTCAGATCGTGTACGTCAGGTTGTCGACGATCCGGCGGCCCACCCCGACGTCCCCGCCGAGTTCGAACTCCGAGACATGCTCGGCCGCCTTGGTGCGGCCGCACGCCAGGCGGGTGAACAGGCGCGAGTCCATCGCGATGGTCGACGTCGCCGGCCCGGACAGCTGCGGCACCACCGCGGCCCGGCCGTCCACCTCGACGTGGATGGTCCGGGCCAGCGGGCCGGACAACTCGAACGTCACCCGGGCGCCCTCGGGAGCGCGGCCGAGCTTGCCGACGATGAATCCCAGCGCGTTCTCGATCTCCATGAATGCGAGGTTCCCGCGGCTGCCGCCCTCGTCGCCCGCCGGTACGGGCAGGGCGTCGCGGATGTCGTGCTCGTGGATCCAGCAGTCGAACAGGCGGATGCGCATGAACCGGCCGTACGTCGCCGGGCCGGCGGGAGTGACGGCGGCGGCGTCGAAGTCGGCCTGCGTCATGTCGGAGAGCGCCTCGCGCCGGCTGGACGTGATCTCGCGGAACATCGCGAGAATCTGCTCCCCGGTATGGGCGCGCAGTCCCTCCACCCAGCGCTCGTTGAGGGCCCCGATCTCGTTGCGCACGTGGGGAAGTGCATGCACGTCGATCGCGGTCTCCGGCGGCTTCAGCCCCGACAGCAGCGACTCGGTTCCGATGATGTGCGAGACGATGTCGCGGACGGTCCAGCCGGGCAGTGCGGTCGGGGTGATCCAGGCGTCGCCCTCGACGGTGGAGAGCAGGTCGTCGAGGACGGCCCACTGCTCGGAGAGGGCATCGACGATCATGCCCTGGGGGAACTCGCTCATGTATCGCGCTCCGTTTCCAGTACCGAGAGGTCCACGACCTCTCCACGATCGACACTCTGCCAATCGCGGCCTCGCACATACGGTTCGAGGGCCCGTCCTATGTGCTCGGCATCCGACGGCCCCTTGATCCGCTGGATTTCGTACACGTGCGGGAACTCCAGCAGTTCGGTCACCGTGTTCCACAGCCGCACCGCCGCCTCACCCTCGGGCGGATCGATCAGCACAGGGCCGAAGAACGCGGTGCCCTGAACGAACAGCGTCGGGACGCCGAACCCGCCCGCCGCGACCACGCGGTCGTGGTCCGCCCGCACGTCGTCGTGCGTCGTCGGGTCGGCCAGGGCGGTGTCGAGCAGTCCCGGGTCGAGGCCCAGCCGGCCCAGCAGGTCGCGGGCCACCGCGGGGTCGTGCGGCTTCCCGCCGTCGACGTGCAGCAGGTGCCCGGTCGCGAAGTACCAGCGGTCCAGCAGGTCCATGCTCTCGCGGCGCAGCAGGGCACCGATCCGCATCAGTGACCATCCGTACGACCACTCACGCTCCCACGGGTGCTTCTGATCCTCGCGCCGGTTGATCTCCTCGAGGCTGAAGAAGCGCCACGCGACGTCGATGCCGGTCTCGGCGCGCACATGCCGGATCCACCGCGACGCGTGGAACGCGAACGGACACATCGGGTCGAAGTGGAAATCGACCGACGTGATCGCCTCGACGCCCCCGTCCGTGGTCACCCTGTCACTCTATGACCGATCGCCGTCCGGAGCGACGACTCGACCCGGAAACATCGCGGCAGGGCCGTCCGGTCACTGGCGCCTCACGCCGCCGAGGCTGCGTTCGTCGTCGACGACTGTGAGGACATGTATCACGCTGCGCCCGTGACGTTCTGCGGAACGATCGAGCCGGTGGGCGCGACGGTGATCGTGATGGACCGGTTCGAGGCGACCGAGGCGCTGGCCTGATCCACGTGTCGAGCATGTGAGGAAGTCAAGGCGATCGTCCAGCTGGCGGACGGTGTGACGGGAAACGCCGACGTGGAAGCGCGACCCCCGCTGGCCCGGTACGTCCTCGCGTGAGGGTCAGGCCGAGCGCTCGAGCTCCAGCAGGAACTCCCGCAGCACCGCCGCGTGACTGTGCTCCACGTCCTTGGTCGCGGTGAGGAGGACGAGCGGACGGTCGCCGGCGAGGGTCCGCACCCGCTCGACGGCGCTGCGGCCGTCCGGAGATTCCAACTCAGCGAGATAACGGGAGCGAAACTCGGCAAACTCTGCTACATCGTGGCTGTACCACCGGCGCAGTTCCGTCGACGGCGCGAGATCCTTCGCCCAGTCGTCGTAATAGAACGAATCCTTGCGCAATCCGCGCGGCCACAGCCGGTCGACGAAGACCCGGAAACCCCGTTCCGCACCGGGATGGTCGTACACACGTTCGATCTGGACGGTGTTCGCGGGCATCTCCCGCCTCCTTGTCTTGGGCCGATCCGGGCGCCAGGTTACGTCCATGTGAAATGGTGAGCTGTATCACAAAAAGTGTCTCGCATGGTGGTATACGTCTGTTCGGACTCGATTCAGACAGCTTCAGCGACTTGCGTGTGTTCCCTTGCTCACGGTAGTTCTGGCTACCATCGTGGACCACTTGCATCGGTCGGGTCATCGTCCGTCGATCGCTCGATAGTTGCCGCCCGTCGCGGCAGGCACACCATCTACCGCAGGAAGTCGAGATATTGGATACATCGAAGAGCGTGGCACAGGTGCGCCCGTCGGTCGGTGTCGTTCGGGAGACGAGCGACGGCGAACGACGGGTGGCGCTGGTGCCCAAGGTTGTGGCGTCGTTGGCCGCGAAGGGGGTCGACGTCGTCGTCGAGCCCGGTGCCGGGCTGGGCGCGCTGATTCCGGACGAGCTGTACAAGGAGGCGGGCGCGACGATCGGCGACGCCTGGGCGGCCGATGCGGTCGTCAAGGTCGCGCCGCCGTCGGACGCGGAGGTCGCCAAGCTCCGGTCGGGGCAGACGCTGGTCGGCTTCCTCGCGCCGCGCAACGCCGACAATCAGATCGGTGCCCTCGCCGCCGCGGGTGTCAGCGCGTTCGCCGTCGAGGCGATCCCGCGTATCTCCCGTGCTCAGGTGATGGACGCGCTGTCGTCGCAGGCGAACGTCGCCGGCTACAAGGCCGTCCTCGTCGCGGCGTCGGAGTCCACCCGCTTCTTCCCGATGCTGACCACCGCTGCCGGCACGGTGAAGCCCGCGACCGTGCTCGTGCTCGGTGTCGGCGTCGCCGGCCTGCAGGCGCTGGCGACGGCCAAGCGTCTCGGTGGCCGCACCACCGGCTACGACGTCCGTCCGGAGGTGGCCGACCAGGTCCGCTCGGTCGGTGCGCAGTGGCTCGACCTCGGCATCGACGCCGCCGGTGAGGGCGGTTACGCCCGTGAACTCACCGACGCCGAGCGCGCCCAGCAGCAGCAGGCCCTCGAGGACGCCATCAAGGGCTTCGACGTCGTCATCACCACCGCGCTGGTGCCGGGCCGTCCCGCGCCGCGTCTGGTGACCGCCGCCGCGGTGGAGGGCATGAAGCCCGGCAGCGTGATCGTCGACCTGGCCGGTGAGACCGGTGGCAACTGCGAGCTCACCGAGCCCGGTCAGACCGTCGTCAAGCACGGCGTGACGATCTGCTCGCCGCTGAACCTGCCGGCCACGATGCCCGAGCACGCCTCGGAGCTGTACTCGAAGAACGTCGCTGCCCTGATCGAGTTGATGCTCGACGAGAACGGCGCCCTGGCGCCGGACTTCTCCGACGAGATCCTCGCCGGCGCGTGCGTGACCCGGTCGAAGGAGAACTCGTAGATGTACACCGAACTGTTGGCGAACATCGCGATCCTGGTCCTGGCCGGGTTCGTGGGCTTCGCCGTGATCTCCAAGGTGCCGAACACGCTGCACACGCCGCTGATGTCGGGCACCAACGCCATTCACGGCATCGTGGTGCTCGGCGCGCTGGTCGTGCTCGGGCATCTGCCCGGGGACGCCCCGTGGTCGATCAAGGTCATCCTGTTCGTCGCGCTGGTGTTCGGCACCCTGAACGTCGTCGGCGGCTTCGTGGTCACCGACCGCATGCTCGCGATGTTCAAGCCGAAGAAGGACGCCCCCAAGGCAGCTGAGAAGAAGGGGGCTGACGCCTGATGAGCTACCTCGTCACGATCCTGTACATCGTCGCGTTCTCGATGTTCATCTACGGTCTGATGGGCCTGACCGGCCCGAAGACCGCGGTGCGCGGCAACTACATCGCGGCCGTCGGCATGATGGTCGCCGTCGTCGCGGTCCTGATCGACATCCGCGACACCGACAACTGGATTCTCATCATCGGCGGCCTGCTCGTCGGCGTCGTGCTCGGCGTCCCGCCGGCGCTGCGGACGAAGATGACCGCGATGCCGCAGCTCGTCGCGCTGTTCAACGGTGTCGGTGGCGGCACGGTCGCGCTGATCGCGTGGGCCGAGTTCCTCAACTCCGACGGCTTCACCACCGTCGAGACGACGCCGTCGGCGCCGTTCATCGTCGGCTCGCTGTTCGCGGCGATCATCGGTTCGGTCTCGTTCTGGGGCTCGCTGGTCGCGTTCGCGAAGCTGCAGGAGCTGCTGAACAAGGGCTTCGAGAAGAAGGTCGTCGCGTCGGCGAAGCTGTTCCAGCTCGCGAACATCGTCCTCGCGCTGGTGTCCGTCGGCCTGGCCGTCTACATCGGCCTGGGTGCCGACGGAGACCCGCAGTCGCCGTGGCTGATCGTCGGCCTGCTGGTCGCGGCCGGTGTCATGGGTCTGTTCGTGGTGCTGCCGATCGGCGGCGCCGACATGCCCGTCGTCATCTCGCTGCTCAACGCGCTGACCGGTCTGTCCGCGGCGGCCGCGGGTCTGGCGCTCAACAACCAGGCGATGATCGTCGCCGGCATGATCGTCGGCGCGTCGGGCTCGATCCTGACCAACCTGATGGCCAAGGCGATGAACCGCTCGATCCCGGCGATCATCTTCGGCTCCTTCGGCGGCGGTGACGCCGGCGGTGCGGGCGCCAGCGCGTCGGGCGGCACCGTGAAGGCCACCTCCGCGTCCGATGCGGCGATCCAGATGGCGTACGCCAACCAGGTCATCGTGGTGCCCGGCTACGGTCTCGCCGTCGCGCAGGCGCAGCACGCGGTCAAGGAGATGGCGGCCCTGCTCGAGGAGAAGGGCGTCGAGGTCAAGTACGCGATCCACCCGGTCGCCGGCCGCATGCCCGGTCACATGAACGTCCTGCTCGCCGAGGCCGACGTCGCGTACGACGCGATGAAGGAGATGGACGACATCAACGGCGAGTTCTCGCGCACCGATGTCACCGTCGTCATCGGCGCCAACGACGTCACCAACCCGGCCGCCCGCGAGGACGCGAGCTCGCCGATCTACGGGATGCCGATCCTCAACGTCGACCAGTCGAAGTCGGTCATCGTCCTCAAGCGGTCCATGAGCTCGGGCTACGCCGGCATCGACAACCCGCTGTTCACCGCCGACCAGACCTCCATGCTGTTCGGCGACGCGAAGAAGATGGTCTCCGAGGTCACCGAGGAACTCAAAGCCCTGTAGGCCTCGGCGCATTCCGGATACACGAAGACGGCACCTGGCGGGCGATCCCCCTCCGCCCGCCAGACGAAGGGACCCTTCACACGCTCACGGCGTGTGAAGGGTCCCTTCGGCCGTTACGGCGACCGTTCGGCGGGGCGGGTGCACCACACCGGCGAAGCGGGCCGCGACGAGAACGCACACGAGCGGCACGATCATGGCGATGGTGAGCGGCACCAGATGCGTGAGCCATCCGATCGTGGCCGGGCCGGCGAGGAAACCGATGTAGCCCATGCCGACGACTCGGGACATGTTCGCCCCGGCCGCGCCGGCGCCGAGGTTGCCCGCGGCGGTGAAGATCTGCGGCACGCACCCCGAGAGCCCCAGCCCGAACAGTGCCCACCCCAGCAGGGTCGTCGGCAGCCACCCGGAGACGACGACCAGCGCCATGCCGGCCGCCGCGACCAGGGCTCCGTAGCGGACCACCGCGACGGGACCGAGCGCGGCGCTGACGCGGTCCGCGGTGAACCGGCCCACCGTCATCGTCAGCGAGAAGGCGCCGAACGCGAGCGCCGCGACGGACTCCGGGACGGCCAGATGTTCCTTGACCTGCAGCGTGGTCCAGTCGTTCGCGACGCCCTCGGCGAGCATGAGCGCGAACGCGACGGCGCCCAGCGCCAGCACTCGCGGCGAGTATCGCCCGCCTGGGCGGGCGTCGTGGTGTTCGCGGCGCGGGTGCGCCGACAGCGGTAGCAGCCGGGTCGTGCACACCGCGACCACGACGACCCCCACCGCGGCCGACGCGGCGAGCGTGACCGTCGGCGACCGGCCGGCGGCGATGGTCGCCGCGCCGACCGCTGATCCCACGACGCCACCGATCGAGAACATCCCGTGGAACGCCGACATGATCGGGCGCCGGTAGGCCTGCTCGAGGAGGACGGCCTGCGAGTTCATCGACACGTCGAGGGCACCGTTGCCGAACCCGAAGATCACCAGTGCCAGGCCCAGCTGCCATGCGTTCGACGCCAGACCGGGGCCGATGGTCGCGACCGACAGCAGTGTGCCGCTGAGCGCGACCAGCAGCCGGCTGCCGAACCTGTCGGCGAGCGGTCCCGACAGCTGCATACCGGCGATCGCGCCGACGGCCAGCAGCAACAGCAGCGACCCGAGTGTCGAGTGGGAGATGTCGGTCCGGGTCTTGATCGCGGGAATGTGGACCACCCACATCGCGAGCAGGAACCCGTTGATCCCGAACACGCCGAAGATCGCGGCCCGCGCCGAGCGCAGATGCGTCGGCTGCTCGGTACGGGGATGCACGTATTCCTTTGTACCCAAGGCCCGGGACAGCTGAAGGGACCCTTCATACGCTGACAGCGGGTGTGAACTGCTCCCCGGAAGTTGGACTGAGAAATTCGGTTCCGATGTCCGGGGAGCAGTTTTATGCGTGCACGAAGTTCACTGTCCGAGGATCAGCGGGTGGTGGCTGTAGCGTTGTTCGAGGTCGGTGTGGGTGACCGCACGGTCGCGACGAGGTTGGGCGTGGGTCGGCCAGCCGTCAGACGGTTGTATGACCGGTGGCGGGTTCGCGGAAGAGGAGTTCTGGTGGCCAAACCTCGGGACAGACGGTCGTTCTCGTTCGAGTTGAAACTCGACGTAGTGCGCCGCGCTATCGCCGGCGAGGCGAAGGTCGACCTCGCCCGCGAGTTCGACCTGTCCTCGCCGAAACTGATCGAGACGTGGGTGCGCAAGTACCGCAACGAGGGCGAGGACGGGCTGCGCCCGAAGCGGGCCGGGCGTCCCCCGAAACCCGCCGATCCCGGGCCGGACGAGGTCAGTGAGCTCGAGCAGCTGCGCCGCGAGAACGAGGTGCTGCGGGCGCAGGTCGCCTACCTGGGAAAATTACGGGCCTTGAGGGCGCAACAACGACGGTGAAGGTCGCTGCCGTCGTCTCCCTCAAGGCCGAACACCGCATCGATGTGCTGCTCGAGGCCACCGGGGTGGCCCGGTCGACGTTCTTCTATCACCAGGCGCGTCTGCGGGCACCGGACCCGAACGCCGAGTTGAAGGCCGCGATCACCGAGGCGTTCGTGCGCAGCCGCGGCCGCTACGGGCACCGTCGCATCCACCACGCACTGACCCGTGCCGGCTGGCGGGTGGCGAAGAAGACGGTGCTGACGCTGATGCGCACGCTCGGGCTGGCCTGCCGGGTCCGACGCAAGCGCAAGTACGTCGCCTATCAGGGCCAGGTCGGCACGATCGCGGCGAACCTGCTCGACCGCGACTTCACCGCCGACGCCCCGAACCGCAAGTGGGTCACCGACGTGACCGAGTTCCGCATCGGCGACGACAAGCTGTATCTGTCACCGGTCATGGACCTGTTCGACCGGCAGATCGTCGCCCACTCGATCGGCCCGTCACCGACGCTGCAACTGACCAACAGTTCGCTGCAAGCCGCGCTCGCGACCCTCGACGACGGGCAGGCCCCGCTCGTGCACTCGGATCAGGGATTCCAGTACCAGCACTCGTCCTGGCGACGGCTGCTCGCTGAAGCCGCTGCGACCCAATCGATGTCGCGCAAGGCCAACTGCTACGACAACGCCGTGATGGAGAACTTCTTCGGCCACCTCAAAGCCGAGCTCTTCGACCACACCCGATACCCCGACACCGAGGCGCTGACCACCGCGATCGACGACTACATCGACTGGTACAACACCGAACGGATCTCCACAAAACTCGAGGGCCTGAGCCCGGTGCAATACCGGACCCAGGCCCTCGCGGCTTAGGCTCCCACTTAGCCAGTCCAACAATCGGGGACCAGTTCAGTGAAGGGTCCCTTCAGCTGATGCCGGGTGCGTTCAGAGCAGCGCGAGCAGGGCGGGCACGGGGTCGGTGAGCACGGCCCCGAGATCGGCGAGGAACGTCGACGCCTGCTCGCCGTCGACCAGGCGGTGGTCGACGGTCAGGCTCAGCGTCGTCACGTCCCGCGCCACGATCTCGTCGCCGCGGACCCATGGTCGCCGGTTGATCGCGCCGAGCGCGAGGATCGCCGCCTCGCCCGGGTTGAGGATCGGGGTGCCGGTGTCGACGCCGTAGACCCCGACGTTGGTGATCGTGATCGTCCCGCCGGTCAGGTCCTGCGGGGTTGCCCGACCCGATCGTGCGGTGTCGGTGAGGTTGGCGATCGCCCGGCACAGGTCGGGCAGCGTCAGCGTCCCGGCGTCCTTGACGTTCGGTACGACGAGGCCGCGCTCGGTTGCGGTCGCGATCCCGAGATTCACGTAGTGCTTGGTGACGATCTCCTGCGGGTCCTCCGACCACGACGAGTTCAGTTCCGGATGGGCTGGCAGCGTGAGCAGCAGCGCCTTCGCCACCAGCGACAGCGGCGTCAGGTGCAGCCCCTCGAAGGCCGTCGAGGCGCGCAGGTGCCCCAGCAGGTGCACGGTCTCGGTGACGTCGACGGTCAGGAATTCCGTGACGTGCGGCGCCGTGAAGGCGCTGGCCACCATCGCCGCCGCGGTCTGTCGACGGACGCCACGGATCGGTGTGCGGGTCTCCCGCGCGTCCGGGACGGGGGAGGCGACGGCGGGTGTGGCCGCCGGCCGAGCCTGCTCGACGTCGTCGACGGTGACCGCACCGTCGCGGCCCGTGCCGGTGAGTGTGGTCAGGTCGACGCCGAGTTCGCGGGCGGTGCGCCGGGCGGCGGGCACGGCGTCCGGCCTCGCTCCCGCGGACCGGGACGGCTGCGCGGCGGGCCGCCGGCGCCGGCTGGGGGCGGGGGACGACGGCCCGTAGCCGACGAGCACCGAGTCGGTCTTCGGCTCGCCCCGCGGTGCGGCGCCGGCGGGCCGGGCGGACTCGATCCGGATCAGGGCGGCGCCGACGGGCACCGTGTCGCCGGGCCGAGCCAGCAACTCCCGGACCACGCCCGCGAACGGCGACGGCAACTCCACCAGCGCCTTGGCCGTCTCGACCTCCGCGATCACCTGATTGAGTTCGACGGTGTCGCCGACGGCCACCGCCCACGACACCAGTTCGGCCTCGGTCAGCCCCTCCCCGAGGTCGGGGAGCCGGAACTCCTCCACCCCGCTCACGACGCCAGCACCTCGTCGACAGCGGCGAGGATCCGGTCGGCGTCGGGGACGTGGTGCTTCTCGAGCTTCGCCGGCGGGTACGGGATGTCGAATCCGCCGACCCGCTGGACGGGCGCCTCGAGTTGGTAGAAGCAGCGCTGCGAGATGCGGGCGGCGATCTCCGCGCCGAGCCCGACGAACACGGGGGCCTCGTGCGCGACGACGAGCCGTCCGGTGCGCCGTACCGATTCCTCGACGGTGTCGAAGTCGATGGGGGACAGCGACCGCAGATCGACCACCTCGAGCGACGTGCCCTCGGCGGCGGCGATGTCCGCGGCCTGCAGGGCGGTCGGCACCATCGACCCGTATGCGACGAGGGTGGCGTCGGTGCCCGCCCGGGCGATCCGTGCCCAGTCCAGCGGCAGGTCGGGTTGCGCGTCCACGTCCACCTCGCCGCGGTCCCAGTAGCGGCGCTTGGGTTCGAGGAAGATCACGGGATCGTCGAGGGCGATCGCCTGTCGGATCATCGCGAACGCGTCGGCGGGATTGCCGGGCGCGACCACGCGCAGGCCGGCGGTGTGCGCGAAGTACGCCTCCGGCGATTCCGAATGGTGCTCGACGGCGCCGATGCCGCCGCCGTAGGGGATGCGAATCGTCAACGGCGCCGTCACGTGGCCGCGGGTCCGGTAGTGGATCTTGGCGACCTGCGACACGATCTGGTCGAACGCCGGGTAGACGAAGCCGTCGAACTGGATCTCGCACACCGGCCGATAGCCGCGCAGCGCCAACCCGAAAGCGGTTCCCACGATGCCGGATTCGGCGAGCGGCGTGTCGAGGACCCGGGCCGGGCCGAAGTCCTTCTGCAGCGTGTCGGTGATGCGGAAGACGCCACCGAGCTTGCCGATGTCCTCGCCCATCAGGACCACCTTGGGGTCGTCCTCGAGCGCCCGACGCAGCCCGGCGTTGAGCGCGCCACCGAGCGTCATCGTGGTCGCGGAGCTGATGACGGCGTTCATGACAGGGCCTCCTCACCTGCGGTCAGGCTGTCGAGGTACGCCCGATACTCGGCGCGTTCCTCTGCGATCAGGGGATGGTCGGTGGCGTAGACGTGCTCGAACAGCTCGTCCGGGCCGGGCTCGGGCGCGTGGAGGGCACCGGCGCGCAGGCGGGACGCGACCTCGTCGGCGCGGGCGGTGACGCGCGCGTCGAAGGCGTCGTCGACCAGTCCCTCGCGGTCGAGCAGTCGGCGCATCCGCTCGATCGGGTCGCGCGCCTTCCACACCTCGTTCTCGGCCGCCGCTCGGTAGCGGGTGGGATCGTCGGCGGTGGTGTGCGGGCCCATCCGGTACGTGATCGCCTCGACGAACGACGGGCCGGCGCCCTCGCGGACGCGGCGCGCGGCCTGCCGGGTCACCGCCAGGACCGCGAGGACGTCGTTGCCGTCGACCTGGACGGCCGGCATGCCGTAGCCGGCGGCGCGCAGCGCGATCGGGTGGGGGCTCTGCAGTTGGACCGGTTCGCTGATGGCCCACTGGTTGTTCTGACAGAAGAAGACGACGGGCGCATTGAAGCTCGTCGCAAAGCCGAGTGCCTCGGCGATGTCGCCCTGGCTGGTCGCGCCGTCACCGAAGTAGACGACGGTGGCGATCTCGGCGCCGTCGAGGTGCGCGCCCAGCGCGTACCCGGTCGCGTGCAGCCCCTGCGATCCCACGACGATCGCGGGATTGGTCATGTTGACCGTCGCCGGATCCCAGCCCGAGTACGCGCAGCCCCGCCACATCCGCGTCATCACGGCCGGGTCGACGCCGCGACAATAGGCGACGGCGTGCTCGCGGTAGCTGGTGAAGATGTAGTCGTCGGGATTCAGGGCATGCACCGAGCCCACCTGCGCGGCCTCCTGCCCGAGCAGCGGCGCCCAGATGCCCAGCTGCCCCTGCCGCTGCAGGTGCGTGGCCTCGGTGTCGATGCGCCGGGAAACCACCATGTCCTCGTACAGATCCCGGAGTTCGTCGGGGCCCACGTCGGACACGAGCGCGGCGTAGTCGGGTCGGTGCACGCGCCGTCCGTCGGGTTGGACGAGCTGCACCGGAAAGTCGATCCTGTCGGCCATCGGGGTCACCTCGCTGGCTCTGGATCCGACGGCGCCTCGTGAGCGATCGCCGGATCGTTTGTGCTCTACCTCACAGCATCCGCCGTTCCGCGATCTGCGCAAGTGGCATCGTCACGATTCAGCATTGTGCACAGGTTCGGGGGTACTCCGACGGGCATACTGCGGATTATGACCACTCTCGATGCCACCGATGCCCGTCTCCTGCTCGAGCTGTCCCGGAACCCGAGGGCGACCGGTGTGGAGCTGGCCCAGCGACTCGGCCTGTCGCGCAACACGGTCCAGGCTCGCCTGTCCCGCTGGGAGGCGTCCGGTGCCCTCGGTGGGTTCGACCGTCGCGTCGACCCGCGGGCCCTCGGCTACCCCCTCGCCGCGTTCGTCGCCACCCAGGTGGACCAGCATCGACTCGACGACGTCGTCGACGCGCTGGCCGACATCCCCGAGGTCGTCGAGGTCTACGGCATGACCGGGCTGACCGACCTGTCGGTGAAGGTCGTGGCGACCGACGCGGACGACCTGTACCGGCTGGCTGGGCAGATCCTCAAGATCCCCGGCGTGGAGCGCACCAACATGGCGCTGGTGATGCGCGAACTGGTCGGTCCGCGAACCGCGCCGCTGCTCGACCGCACGGCCCGGCAATGAACGGTGAGCATTCCGTAATACCCGCGTGACGGCCTGTGGGGGGCTAGCATCTGCGGACGGGCGTCGCGGGGGCGCCGGATCGAAACACGCAGAGCAGTCGTTTTTCACCATCCGGAAGTACGCACGAGGCACGGCAGGGGAGTGATGCGCAATGGGCGTTGTGGGCCTGAACGAGGACGCCGTCTCGACGTGGATCACCGGACTCGGCGTGGGTGCGCTGGCGCCACTGTCGTTCGAGCGGATCGGCAGCGGCCAGTCGAATCTGACTTATGCGGTGCGTGATTCGGGGGGTGGCCGGTGGGTGCTGCGCCGCCCGCCCCTGGGTCGGCTGCTCGCCTCCGCGCACGACGTGGAACGGGAGCACCGAATCCTGTCCGCTCTGCAGGGAACTGGTGTGCCGGTTCCGAAAATGCTCGGTCTCACAAAGGATCCGGCGATCACCGACGCGCCGCTGGTCCTCATGAGCTACGTCGACGGCGTCATCATCGACGACGTCGTCGCCGACGGTGAGCAGGCGGCCGCGCGGCTCACCCCCGAGCGCCGCCGCGCGATCGGGCTGTCGCTGCCCAAGGCGCTGGCGAGTATCCATCGCGTGGACCTCGAAATGGCCGGCCTGCTCGATCTGGCCAGCACCAAGCCCTACGCGCCCCGGCAACTCAAGCGGTGGTCCGCGCAGTGGGAGCAGTCCAAGACGCGCGACGTGCCCGGCATCGAATCGCTCACCGAGCGCCTGTGGCGGAACATCCCGGAGCAGACGGAAACCACGCTGGTGCACGGCGATTTCCATCTCAGCAACGTCATCACCTCACCCGACGACGGCCGGGTCGTCGCGGTACTGGACTGGGAGTTGTGCACGCTTGGCGATCCGCTCGCCGACCTCGGCGGGTTGCTCGCGTACTGGCCGCAACGCAGCGACGGAATGTCCGGGCTGCTCATGGCGTCGACGCTCGAGGGCTTCCCGACCCGGGACGAACTGGTGGAGGTGTACGTCCACGAGACCAAGCGGGACGTGTCCGCCGTCGGCTTCTGGCACGTCCTGGCGCTGTGGAAGCTCGCGATCATCGTCGAGGGGGTCCTGCGCCGCACCATGGACGATCCGCGTAACCGGGCCGAGGGTGGTGGCCCGACGGCTGAGGTCGTCGACGGCATCGTGCGTCGGGCGGTCGCGACGGCCGACGAGGTCGGCCTGAGCTGATCGCACCCGCCGTGTCTACGCGCCGCACATTGACATGGTGCTGTCAACATGACAGATTGCTGTCATGACTGAAACTGTGTACGTCGCCGTGTACGACACCTTCGTCGACTGGGAGATCGGCCTCGCGATCGACCACATCAACAAGCCGACGTGGCAGAAGCAGCCGGGCCGCTTCACTGTCTCCACGGTCGGCGCCACCCGCGAACCCGTCGTGACCATGGGCGGTCTACGGGTCGTCCCCGACACCACGCTCGACGAGATCGGACCGCAGGGGAGCGCGATGTTCATCCTGGCCGGCAACGACATCTGGAACACCGACCAGTTCACCCCCTTCGCTGCCAAGGCTCGCGAGTTCCTCGACGCCGGGGTTCCGGTCGCGGCGATCTGCGGTGCCACCGGTGGGCTGGCGATGGCCGGGCTGCTCGACGACCGCGCGCACACGAGCAACGCGGCCGAGTTCCTGAACTCCGTCGGCTATGCGGGCGGGCACCTGTACCGAGACGAGCCGGCAGTCACCGATCGCGATCTCGTCACCGCCGCGGCGAACGCTCCGGTGCACTTCGCCCGCGAGGTCCTCGAGCGGCTCGACGTGTTCGAACCGAACGTCCTGGCCTCATGGTTCAAGCTCTACGGCCAGCGCGACCCTGCGGGCTTCTACGAACTGATGGCCGGATGAGCACGCGTGCGGAACAGGACCTGCTCAGCGGTCTCGCGCTCGGGACTTTCCGGCTCAACGGCCAGTTCCTCGACGTCGCGGAGGGCCTGGCGCGCCCGGTCGGGCTGACCGCGGCGTGGTGGCAGGTGCTCGGCGCCGTCTTGCCGGAGCCGCTGTCGGTCTCCGATATCGCGCGCGAGATGGGGATCACCCGGCAGAGCGTGCAACGGATCGCGGATCTGCTGGTCGCACGCGGACTGGCCGAGTACCGGCCGAACCCGGCCCACCGTCGCGCCAAGCTCGTCGCACCGACCGAGGAGGGGCGCCAGGCGAACTCCCGAATCAACCCTGCTCATGCGGAGTTCGCCGGCCGCCTGGCGCGGGCCGTCGGCCACGACGAGTTGGCGGACACCCTCGCCGCGATTCGCCGGCTGTCGGCCGCCTTGGACCGGCTCGCCGACTAGTCGTACGAGACGGTGAGCAGGCTTGCGGCGCTGCGGATCTCGGGCGGAATCGGGACCGGCCGACGGGTGTCGGGGTCGACGTACACATGGACGAACCGTCCTGTGGCGGCCAGTTCCAGGATGCCGTCGGGGTCCTCCCGGAAGATCGCCAGCGCGTACACGATGCTGCTGGTTCCGAGGCGTTCGACGGACAGGCCGACGTGCAACTGGTCGGGGAACGACAGTTCGCGCACGAACCGGCACGATGTCTCGGCGACTATCCCGATCGCGGGCAGCTCGCGGATGTCGAGTCCGGTGCTGGCCATGAGCCATCCGTTGACCGCGGTGTCGAAGTACGAGTAGTAGGTGACGTTGTTGACGTGCCCGTAGTGGTCGTTGTCGGCCCAGCGGGTCGGCACCGGCCACAGTGCGGGATACGCCTCGGCGCGCGGGTCGGGCTCGTCGGGGGCTGCCATGGGATCAGACGATAATCCCTCGCGCGCGGCTAGCGCAGTTCGTCGTCGCGCCGCAGCAGCGACGGGACGACGAACCACAGCGCGACGAAGACCAGCGCGGTCAGCGCGCCGATCAGCTTCGCGCCCCACCCGCCGACGGCGATTTCCGCGACGATCAGCACCGTCCCGACCATCGTGGCGGCGAGGAACCCCGAGCCCGCAAGCGCGCACCGGTTGGCCTGGCGGAGGATGTCCTCGCGACGGCGGTGCCGGAACAGGACCCGGTGCCACACGGCGGGGGCGATCAGCAGCGCCGACGACGCCGCCGCGCACAGAACGGTGATCAGGTGCAGGGTGCGCACGTAGGTGGACTGTTCCTCGTAGGCCTCGGTGAAGACGACCGCGAGCAGGAACGCGAACAGGATCTGCACACCGGCCTGCTGCACACGGAGTTCCTGCAGTAGTTCGCTGAAGTTCCGGGCGAGCCGCGCGTTCGGCGTCTCGCCCGAGTCGGAGGGTGGCAGGTGCGGCATCGGGGTTCCTAGGACCTCGAGAACTCCGACGCCCGCCGGATCTGGTCGTCGCTCGGCCGCACACCCGTGTACAGCGTGAACTGTTCGGCGGCCTGCAACGCGATCACCTCGGCGCCGGTGATGACGGTCTTGCCGTGAGCGGTCGCGGCGCGGATCAGTGGGGTGTCGGGCGGCACCGCGACCACGTCGAACACCGCCTCGGCCGCGTGGACAGCGTCCTCGGGGAACGGCAACGCGGCGGCCGTGTCGATGTCGGGGCCGCCCGCCATGCCGATCGGGGTGGCGTTGACGAGGAGCTGGGGGTGCGCGTCGCCGAGGTCGGGCTGCCACTCGAAGCCGTAGGTCTGGGCCAGCTCCGGGCCCACCTCGTGGTTGCGCGCGACGACGGTGACGGTGCGGAAACCGCTGTCCCGCAGCGCAGCGACCACAGCCTTCGCCATGCCGCCGCTGCCCGCCACCGCGACGGTGAGGTCGGGGCTCAGCTGCGCGCGGTGCAGGAGATCGGCGACCGCCTGGTAGTCGGTGTTGTACGCGTGCAGTTCACCGTCCTCGTTGACGATCGTGTTCACCGAGTCGATCGCCGACGCCGACGGATGCACCACGTCGACGTGCTCGATGCACGCCTCCTTGAACGGCATCGACACCCCGCACCCGCGGATGCCGAGGGCCCGGATGCCGGCGATCGCCGCCGGCAGATCGGTGGTGGTGAACGCCTTGTAGACGAAGTCGAGGCCGAGTTCGTCGTACAGGTAGTTGTGGAAGCGGGTACCGATGTTGCTGGGCCGGCCCGACAGCGACATGCACAGTCGGGTGTCCTTGGTGACGGCTCCGGTGATCGTGCGGTTCACCCGTCCACGCTAACCGGCGTCCGCCGCTCGTGTCGGCGAGTCGTCGCCGACACGAGCGGACGTCTTACCTATCGGGGATCGCCGCCCGCGCACGGCGCATAGGTCGAGTCGGCGAAGTTCGGCACCGACGGTGCAGGTGACGCGACCAGGGGTGCCTGCGCTGCCCACGCGTCGGCCTGAATCGTCGGCTCGAGGAAGGCGTTCTTCAACGTGGCCCAGGACTTCGCGCCTCCGGCGGGGGTGTCCCCGATCAGCTCGGCGAGCCACTTGCCCATCGCCTCGTCGTTCCGCGGGTCTCGCGAGAAGTCGTAGGCATCCCAGATGGCGCGGCAGTAGCTCATGATGTCGTTGGGCCGTTGTTCGACCGCGTCGCACGAGGTCGTGTAGTACGCCTGGACCAGCGGCGAGAGGGCGTTGCCGTCCCGGCCGACGATGTCGGTCACGCGGACGACCTCCGACGGGGGAAGCTGCTGCTCCATCGTGGGGCCGTAGTAGAGCGCGTCGACCTGCTTGGCCTTGAACGCCTGGATCGCAGTCGCGGGGGCACCCACGGCCACGAACGTGACGTCCTTCGCCGGGTCCATACCCGCTGCGCTGAGCAGCGCCGAGATCCACAGCTCGGTGCCGGATCCGCGGGCGATCACCCCGATGGTCTTGCCCTTCAGGCTGTGCATGGTGGTGTTGGGATCGGCGGGGTCACCCGTGATCTCCGTACCTGGCTGCGCGACGACCTCCAGCGTGTTGCCGACGGTGCCGCCCATGGCCTTGACACAGGCGCCTTTGTCGATCGCCGGCCACATCAGCGCGGGCACCATGGTGTCTACCGCGATGTCGTTGGAGATCAGCGCGGTCGCGAGGCTGTTGGCGTTGTCCATGGTGACCAGTTCGACGTTGACCCCGCGCTTGTCGAAGAATCCCTCGTTCTCGGCGACGTAGGTCATCAGGTCGGCGGGCACACCGCGCGACAACCCGACCTTCAGCACGGCGCCCTCGCCGTCGGCCCCGGAGCTGGCTGCATTGCTACTGCTGCAGGCTGCGAGCGAGAGTGCGGTGCCCGCTGCGGCGAGGAGGGCGAGCGCGTTGCGCGTCCAAATACGTTGACGATTCATTACTTCCTCATATCTGTGTACGGCCCACCGGGTGGGAATCGTCGGATGTGCGTAGTGATGCGCGTGCTCGCGCAGGGCGGTTGTTCGCCGTCGGCCTGGATCAGTCTTCGGACTGTCGCGTCCGGCGCGCGGTCATCTCCTCCATCAGGATGGGGAGGTCCACTCGGGTCCGTACAGCCCGTCCAAGCCCTCGTTCCAGCCGCCCTCGGCCCTCATGCGTTCGACAACCGGGTACGCGCTGTCCGTGCGAGTCATGGTGTCCTCCTGTCGGCCGGAGTCGGCCGGGTCTGCTGTGTGCCGGAATCGGCGAAGTGGATCAGATGGGCTGGTGCCGTGGCAGGTTCGCGGCCTCAGACGGCTGTCGAGTGACGTAGGTCACGGTAGCGTGCGGCTCGGGCCAAAACTTGACGGTCCGGGTCGCGAAACTTGACGATTGGGGCTAGCTTTCTCGGATGCTGATGCTCCGGAGTGCTGTTCTGAACGGCTATGTCGAGGTGGCGGAGTCGGTGGGCTTGAACCCGCATCCGCTGATGCGGGTCGTCGGGATCGACCCGGGCGCCTTCGCCGCCACCACCGGGTGGATCTCGGCGCACTCGGTGGATCGCCTCCTGGAGATCTCCGCGGCTCAGTCGGGCTGCGCGGATTTCGGCATCAGGATGTCGGTCGACCGCGGACTGTCCACCCTCGGACCGGTAGGGCTCGTCGCCCGGGAGGAGCCCGACGTCCGCAGCGCGTTGGGCATCGTCCTACGGCATCTGAACCTGCACAACGAGGCCATCAGCCTGAGCCTGGCCGAGACCAGGGGCCTGGCCACCTTTCATGTGCAGTCCGCCCCCGGCATCACCCTGGGCCGCCAGTCCATCGAGCTGGTGGTCGCGTCCGTCTTTCGGATCCTCGCGGACCTCCTGCCCGAGGGCTGGCGGCCGGTGGCCACCTATTTCGCGCACGAGGCGCCTCCGAACGTCGAGAGGCACCACCAGGTCTTCGATACGACAGTGGCATTCGGCCGCGAGATCGACGGGATCATCGTTCCGTCCAGCGACCTCGACACGCCGAACCCGCTGTCCAATCCGTTGTTGCGCCCGTTCGTTCAGGAGTACCTCGAGCTGTTGGCGCCGGCCACCGGCACGTCGATGTCGTTCCAGGTTCGCGACCTGATTGCCACGCTCCTGCCCACCGAGAGCTGCTCGGCCGCGCGGATCGCTCGCAGCTTGGGCATGGACCGGCGCACGCTGCATCGGCATCTGGCGATGTCGGGCGAATCGTATTCCTCGATCCTCGACGCCGTGCGAAGGGAGCACGCCCAACTCGCGATCGAGCGGGGGGACTGCTCGTTCACCGAACTCGCCGCGGAGTTGGGGTTCTCGGAGCTGAGCGCCTTCTCGAGGTGGTTCCGGCAGCGATTCGGTGTAAGTCCACGAGCCTGGACGAAACGGTTCGCATCCGATACCACGGCGGTGCGGAGCGGGCGGAGGCCGCCGTCGAAAGCGCATGTTCCGCTTGGGCGTTCGGCCCCGAAGCCCGCGTCCGATGCGAGAACGTCCGCCTGATCGTCGTCGGCGTCGACGGCTCGATCCCCTGGCTACTGCGAGGAAAAGTCTCTCCCAATTAGTCAAGTATTGCGACCCAAACCGTCAAGTTTGAGTTCGCGCCTCACGCTAACGTGATCTGCGTCACCCGGTAGCTGCGAGTGGTGCCGTCCCCGTTGTCGATCGACGCGACGGCATACCGCGCGGTGGCCCAGTCCGTGTCCTGACTGGCGCCTCTTTCCATGAACGGAGATCTGCAATGCATTTCCACGACGATGCACTCTTCCCTGAGAACCAGGACAAGCTCGTTATCACCGTCGCGCCGTACGGTCCGGAGTGGGCGGTGGAGGACTTCCCGGAGGATCTGCCGCTGACGATGGACGAGCACGTCCAGCAGGCGGTGGACTGCTTCGAGGCGGGCGCGACGGTGCTGCACATCCACGTCCGTGAGGAGGACGGCAAGGGCTCCAAGCGGCTGTCGAAGTTCAACGAGCTCCTCGGCCGGCTGCGTGAGGCGGTGCCGGAGATGATCCTGCAGGTCGGTGGATCGATTTCGTTCGCGCCGGAAGGTGACGGCGCGGACGCGAAGTGGTTGCCGGACAACGTGCGTCACATGCTCGCCGAGCTGGATCCGAAGCCGGACCAGGTCACGATCGCGATCAACACCAGCCAGATGAACATCATGGAGCTGATGACGCCGGGCGATATCAAGGGCACGTCGCTGGAGAACGCCGAGCTGGCGCACACCTACCGTGAGATGACGGTGCCGGCCGGCCCGGAGTGGGTCGAGGAGCACCTGCGCCGGTTGCAGGCCGCCGGCATCCAGCCGCACTTCCAGCTGTCGAGCATTCCGCAGCTCGAGACGGTGGAGCGGTTGATCCGTCGGGGCGTGTATACCGGTCCGCTGAACCTGACGTGGGTGGCGATCGGTGGTGGCTTCGACGGCCCGAACCCGTACAACATGATGCAGTTCATCAACCGGGTTCCGGACGGTGCCTGCCTGACCCTCGAGACGCTGATGCGCAGCGTGTTGCCGGTCAACACGATGGCGATCGCGATGGGTCTGCACCCGCGTTGCGGTAACGAGGACAACCTGTGGGCGCCGAGTGGCGAGGTGAAGATCACCTCGGCCGAGCAGGTTCGTCAGCTGGTGCGGGTCGCGAAGGAGCTCGGCCGTGAGGTCGCCACGGCGAAGGAGGCCCGCGACATCTACAAGATCGGTACCACCTACAAGGATGCCGACGAGACCCTCGCCCAGCTCGGTTACGCCCCGAACCGTCGCCCCGGCCAGGTCGGCTTCACCCAGCACGCCTGACGATCCGCCGGCGGAAGCCCGGCCGTCGTCGACGCAGGACGCGGCATACACCCGCCTGCTTCCACCAAACCTGAGCAACCAGAGGACTTTTCATGACCACAATCCGCACGCGCGCGGTCAAGACGGTTGCGATCGCCGCAACCGCCGTCGGCGCGGTCACGTTGGCAGCATGCGGTGGGGACACCTCGGCCGCAGAGGGCTCCGTGATGAAGGTCGGCATCACCCAGGGTGTGCCCGGCGACCTGATGGCGGTCGTCGCCGAGAACGAGGGCTTCTTCGACAAGCGGGGGGTCGACGTCGAGTTGATGCCGCCGTCGCTGACCACTGCCCAGTCCGCCGCCGTCATCTCCAACGACCTCACGGTCGGCACCATGGTGCCCGGCACGCTGTGGCCGGCGATCGACAAGGGCGCGTGTGTGAAGGCGCTCGGCTCGACCCTGGGCAACACGCTGGAGGTCATCGCGCAGCCCGGCACCGAGATCAAGGGCGACCCCACCGATCCTGACACCACGATGCAGAGCCTGAAGGGCAAGACCATCGGTGTCACGTCCCGTGGGTCCGGCATGGAGCTGTGGATCACGGAGTTGCTGAACGAGGCGGGCCTCGACCCGGCAAAGGACGTCACGTTCGTGGCCGTCGGCGCGCCCGCCACCGCGATCCAGGCGTTCAAGGCCAAGCAGGTGGACGCCATGTACTACGGCCCCACGATGGAGGAGCAACTGCCGCCGTCGGAGGTCGTCCCCGTGACCGACATCATCGGCCGGGACGGCAACGCGCTCTCGCCGCTCGTGCAGGGCTACCCGTCCGCGTCGTGCAGCACGATCGAGCAGCGCCCCGACGACGTGCTCAACTACTGCAAGGCCATGTGGGATGCCTACGACTTCTCGCAGGATCCGCAGAACGCGGCGACCATGGCCAAGTGGCTCGGTGGCCTGGTCGGCGTCACACCCGAGGCCGCGCCCGCGCTCTGGGAGTCCATCAAGGGCGTGTACATGCCCTTCACCATCACCGAGGAGTCGTGGAAGGCGCAGGCGCCGCTGGCCGGTTCGCCTGCACCCGAGGCACCGAACTTCGCCGACACCGTGTACCAGCCTTGCGCAGGAGGTGATCCCCGATGAGTGTCATGCCCGCTCAGGTTGCCCGATCCGAGACACTCGCTCCGAACGCGGCCGTGGGCGGCACGCGTGCCGCCGGCAAGGTGAAGAAACAGAAGAAGAACAAGGTTGTCGTCGGCGCCACCGGTGCCAAGGCGAAGCTGTCGGGTGCGTCGCTGCTGGCGGTGCAGCTGGGTCTGTTGGTGGCACTGCTCGGACTGTGGCAGTTGACCTACAACTACGCCGGTAGCAACAAGCTCGTGGTCTCGAACCCGCAGCTGGTGTGGAAGGCGTTCGTGGCCTGGCAGGACAAGGGCACCTTCTGGCCGGACCTGTGGTCGACGGTGTCGGCGGCGTTGATCGCGCTGGTCGCCAGCGCGGTGATCGGCATCGCTCTGGGCATCGGACTGGCGCTGTCGCCGAGCGTGGAGGCGGTGGTCTCCCCGTTCCTCGACGCGATCAACGCCATGCCCCGCATCGCGCTGGCACCGGTGTTCGTGATCTATTTCGGCATCGGCTCGACGTCGAAGATCGTGCTGGCCTTCACGCTGGTGGTGTTCATCATCACCATCAACACCCGTGCGGGTGTCGCCAGCGCCGACCCGGAGTTGCTGCGGCTGTCGGTGGTCATGGGCGCGAACAAGTGGCAGCGCTTCTACAAGGTGCTGCTGCCGGTGGCGGTTCCCTCGATCTTCGCGGGCCTGCGACTGGGTCTGATCTACTCGCTGCTCGGCGTGGTCGGCGCGGAGCTGATCGCATCGACCGCCGGCCTGGGCCAGCAGATCTCCGCGTCCTCGGCCGCGTTCGACCTGGGCACCGTGTATGCGGCGCTGATCGTGCTGGCGATCATCGCGGCGGCGTTCAACGCGGCGTCGGGCCGCATCGAGAAGGCAATTCTCCGTTGGCAACCCCCTCAGGACTCATGATGATGCATTCGACCGTGACGACGACGGGCGCCGCCGGCGCCGACACCATCGAGGATCCGGCCTTCGAGATCCGCTCCGCGACACTGGATTACACCCCGCCGGGGGCGACCACGTACTCGGGTGTGCGCGATCTGTCGCTCACCGGCAAGCGTGGCGAGCTCCTGGTGCTGGTCGGACACAGCGGCTGCGGCAAGACCACCGCGCTGAACCTGATGGGTGGACTGATCCAGCCGACCACCGGTTCGGTGTCGGTGCTCGGCACCAGCCCGGCACAGGCGCGCTCGCAGATGGGCTACATGTTCGCCCGCGACGCGCTCTACCCGTGGCGGACCGCGCTGCGCAACGTCGAGCTGGGCATGGAGATCGCCCACGTCGACAAGGCCGAGCGGCGCGAACGAGCGATGGACATGTTGCGCAGGGTCGGTCTCGAGTCGGCGGCCGACCGCTACCCCTGGCAGCTGTCCCAGGGCATGCGCCAGCGGGTCGCCCTGGCCCGGACGTGGGTGATGAAGCCCGCCCTGATCCTGATGGACGAGCCGTTCTCCGCCCTCGACGCGCAGACTCGCGACGTCGTGCGCGACGAATTCCTCAACGTGTGGAGTCAGGAACGGCAGACCGTCGTGTTCGTCACCCACGATCTGGGCGAGGCGCTGCTGATCGCCGACCGCGTCGTCGCGATGCGCGAAGGCCAGGTGGTGATCGACACGAAGGTCGAACTCGACCGGCCCCGCGACACCGTTGACATCGAGAGCTCCGCCGAGTACCGGGAGATGCTCGCCGAACTCCGCGAAGCACTGAACAAGCACTGACCTCACAGCACTTCCGAGGCACCGAGCGAGGGCCGGCCCAGGCGATGGGCCGGCCCTCGCCGTGTGCGCGTCGACGGCCGTGAGGTCAGCGGTGCGCCGGGCGGCACCGAACTCGGCGTCAGGAGCGCGGGATCGTCAGCGGCCTCCGGAGATTTCCACAGTCGCTTTCCATGTCGAGCGATCACCGATTGCAGAGAGCATGTAGTGAGCCAGGTCGGCGCGGGTGATGGTTCCGGCGTCGGGCAGCCGGGCGTCGACAGCGGTGCGGTAGCTGCCGGTGGGAGGCTTGTCCGTGAGCATGGGCGCTCGAATGACCGTCCATTCGGCCTCCTGGGTACGCAACGACGCCTCCATCCGTCTCATGTCCGCGTACCCGTGCCGGTACAGTCGCTGGACGACGAGACGAGTGACGATCTTCTGCAGGACGGGCGTGTCCGGGGAGATGTCGAGTCCGGCCGAGGACAGGCAGAGGAGTCGGCGTGACGGACTCGGGCCCATCGCGGCCAGCACGTTGAGGGTTCCTTCGGAATAGACCGTCGTCGGGCGTTTTCGGTCGGTGCTTCCCAGGCAGGAGAGCACCGTGTCGTGTTCGGCGGCGGCGTCCTGCCAGGCGCCGGCCTCGAGAACATCACCCGCGACGATCCTCAGCGTGGAGCTTTCCGGATGGGCGATCTTCTCGGGGCGGCGGGCGATCACCGTGACGTCGTGTCCGGCAGAGACGGCCTGGGTGAGTACCTCGGCTCCGGTTCCACCGGTCGCACCGAGCAGCAGAAGTTTCATCGCAGACCACCTTCGGAGAGTGCTTCCAGAACCCGGGCCGCCAGCGCCTCTTGGCTCGCGATGCCGAGGTGCAGGCCGTCCTCGGTGGAGGCATGAGGACCGGAGGCAGCGGGCGTGCTGTCGACGACGAGGCCGGGCAGGTCGGCGATCGCGGCCGCGAGCGAGGCGAGATCGGCGTTCGTCCACGTGATTCCGGCGCTGCGGAAAAACGGGAAGGCAGCGACCTGTGTTTCGTCGACCGGCGTCGGGGTCACCCAAACCCAGCGCGCGTTGTCACCCGGGAAGGCTTGGGCGCGCAGTGCGGTCAGGTTTCGTAGTGTCTCCTGTCGGGTCACCAGCGGGGGTCCGTCAGCGGCGCCCAAACGTCGGGAGTCGTTGCCGCCCAGCATGCAGAACATCCAGTCCGCGCTCTGTCCCCGGATCGCAGGCACCGCGGCGAGCATCTGCGTGCTCGTGGCACCGGCGACCGCAAGATTGGTGAAGCGCAGCTCGAGATCGGGCCGCTGTGTGTCGAGTGTTGCGCGCATTATCTCGAACCAGGAAAGTCGGTCGGCGGTGGTGCTCTCGCCGATAGCCACGATGCGCGCGCCGTGTTCGAACGGCAGCTTCTCGATGTGTGCGCTGACCTGGGGGTCGGCTGCGAGTCGGGCTGCCGCCTCGGTTCGCTGGATGTCGAGGGCCTCGAGGACCGCGCGGTACTGGTCCTCGTCGGTGCCGAAAATGCCTGAGAGCGTGGGTACATTCAGGTTCTGGGCGTAGGGAAGCACGCGCTCGGGCCGCTGAAATCGGATGAGTTTCTCGAGCATCGGGTTGATCATTTCCAGTCCCTTCGGTTGAGCGTCGTGGTCACAGAGTCATTCCTCCGGTGACGTCGAGAGTCGTCCCGGTGATCCACGACGCGCGGTCACTGACGAGAAACGCGATCGCTGCGGCGACGTCCACCGGCTGTCCGATCCGACCGAGAGGTACACGGGCGGCAATAGCGTCGAGCTGTGGTGAAGGTATGCGCTTGTTCAACGCGGCGGTCTCGATGATGGAAGGCGCCACACAGTTGGCCCGGACAGCCGACGCTGCGTACTCCTTCGCGATGTGCTCCGTCAGCATGACCACGCCTGCTTTCGCGGCAGCGTAGGCCGCGTTTGCCTGCGAAGGTCGACGACCGGCACTCGACGCGACGGTCACAATTCGCCCTCCGCCCCGCTTCACCATCCCGGGGAGCACTGCACGAATGGTGAGGAACACCGACGTCAGGTCTGTGTCGATCACACTTCTCCATCGATCGGGACCGAGGGCCGCGGTCGGAACAGGTGCCCCGGCGCCGCCGGCAAGCGTGACGAGCACGTCGATCGGCCCGAGTCGCTGTGCCACGTCGGCGACGACCTCCGCGAGATGGTCGCCGTCACTCACATCTCCGACATAGCCGGCACCGGCGACGCCCGCTGCCCGCGCTTCGGCGACGAGCGCGTCGAGAACCGCGGGGGTACGCCCGTGAACCGCGACGTGGGCACCCATTCGTGCGAGAGTCCGCGCGACCTCGGCGCCGATCGAGCCCGAGGCGCCGGTGACGAGAGCAACGTGACCGGACAGGGATTGAGTATCTGTCATGAATCATTCATAGCAGTGAATGATTATGTTTCGCTAGCATTATGCGGTGTCCGAACACGCGCAAATGCCTCAACAGCATCGAATCGCGCCATTCGTCAGCTTCCTGCTCTCCCAAGTGGGAGCCTTCGCCGCCGCGCGCTTTGCGGAGCGGCTGGAAGATCTGGCCCTGCAGCCCAGCGATGTCGGGATTCTGAGACTCATCGCCGCCGAGCCGGGTCTCAGCCAGCAGGCCCTCGCGGACAGGCTCAACGTCGCCCCCAGTCGGGTCGTCGTCTTGATCGACGGGCTGGAGAACAAGGGCCTGGTCGCTCGTGAGCGGAGCACGCGTGACCGGCGAATCTACGAACTTCAACTCACAGGCGACGGGCGCGCGGTGATGGGTCGGATGCGCGAGGTCGGTGCCGCACATGAAGCCGACATGGCAAAAGCGCTGACGGACGACGAACGAGAGACCCTCGCGATCTTGCTGAACAAGATCGCCGCGAGCCATGGGCTCACCTCCAACGTGCATCCCGGGTACCGCGCAGCCCGCGAATGAGCGGGGGTCCGGGTCAGGAGTGTGGGAACTTCGCGGCGTGGATCGAACCGGCGTCGACGCCGTCGTGGCCGATGAGCCACGAGCCGCCGTTCTGTCGGCACTCGGCGATCTTCCCGAAGATGCTCAGGAGGAAGTAGATCGCCTCCTCGGGGGAACCGGTGGTGGCCAGTCGATGCGATTCGCCGTGTTTGGTGACGTCGAGCCACACCCCGGCCTGTCCGTCGAGGCGCATCGCGACAATGTGATCGGTGTCGACGAACGCGACCTTGCGCTGCTGCCACGGTGTGTTGGGCGAGTACACCTGTTCGAAGACTTGAATCATGATCGGCATGACCGGCTCCAGTTTCGTCTGGGCTCAGTATGGCCTGGTAGCGGGGTGAATTCCAGGCATGTCGGTGCGGGCTGGTTGGATGGATCGCATGCTGCACGGGCTCTGGTCGCCGGGCGCGGGCCTCTTGCTGTGGCGAGGCCCGGAGTCCGAGCTGCCCGATCTGCCGGAGCCGCTCGGCCGGGTGCTGCGCCGCCGCTTCCGTCGCCACCACACCGTGCAGGTCCCGGGTCCGGTCGGGACGGCGCCGCAGCGGGTACCGGTGCTGGCGCTTGCGCCCGCCGAGGCCGCCGACGTCCTGCTCGCCGTCCCAGACGACGCCCCGCAGGTCTCGGGTGATCTGCGGTATCTGGCGCACGTCGCGCGTGGCGTCGAACGGTGGGCGCGCGCCGGTCGCGTCGTGCCCGAGCTGTACCGCGCGGAGGGCCACTGGTGGCCGCGGTGGCGGCTGCTGGGCGGCGAACGCCAGCGGGCGTGGCTGGCGGAGTTGTCGGCGGCCATGCCGTCCGTGCAGCGGTGCGAGGGCAGCCCGCGCGAGATCCTCGACGACTTCGTCGGCGAACTGACCGACGCGGTGGTCCGGGACCTGCTCGGCGATCGGGACTCGGAGCATCCGCTGCTGCGTTCGCTGCTGCGCGGCGAGCCGTACGAGGGCGGCAACCACCGGATGGCCAGCGGCCTCGACGCGTGGCGCGGCAGCCTCACGGCCGACGAGCCCGAGTTGGTGCTGCGGCTGCTCGAGCCCGAGGCGGAGGCTGTAGAGGACGGCGACGAGGCCGACCTCGCCGACGACGCGCTGTGGCGCCTGCAGGTCTGTCTGCGACCGGAAGGGGAGGCGCCGACCCCGGTCCTGTTGCACCGCACCGAGGCCCGCCTCCTCGAGATCGGTGTCCGCAAGCTGGGGGCGGCCGTCGCGGCGTATCCGCGGCTGCGGGACCTGCCGACCGACCCGGACAGCCTCGACCTGCTGCTGCCGACGGCCGTCGTGACCGACCTGGTGCTGCACGGTGCGCGGGCGCTGCAGCACGCCGGCATCACGCTGCTGCTGCCGCGCGCGTGGGCGGTGGTGTCGCCGTCGCTGCGGGTGCGGGTGTCGTCGCCGCCGGTGCCCGCCGCGGCCGAGGAGCGGGCCGTCGGCATGAACGAGATCGTCGGCTACGAATGGGAACTCGCGCTCGGCGACATCGTCCTCACCCCCGACGAGCTGACCCGGCTGGCCGGCACCCAGAGCGACCTGGTGCGGCTGCGCGGACAGTGGGTGCAGGCCGACGCCACCGTCCTCGCGCAGGCGGCCCGCTATGTGACGCAGCGCAGTTCGGGGGAGGGTGGGACGCTCGGTGGCCTGCTCGGACAACTGACGGAGGCGGAACGGCCGCCGGTACCGGTCGAGGAACTGCATGCCACCGGGTGGGTGGGCACCCTGCTCGACGGCACGCTCGAGCCGGCGCAGGTGCCCAAGCCCGCCGGGCTGAACGCCGAGTTGCGGCACTACCAGCAGCGGGGCCTGGACTGGCTGGCGTTCATGAGCGAGACGGGGCTCGGTGCGGTCCTGGCCGACGACATGGGTCTCGGCAAGACGCTGCAGTTGCTGGCGCTCCTCGCGCACGAGCGCTCCGACACGCCGACCCTGCTGGTGTGTCCGATGTCGGTGGTGGGCAACTGGCAGCGCGAGGCCGCGAGATTCGTGCCCGACCTGCGCGTCCACGTCCACCACGGAGCCGACCGCCGTCGCGGCGAGGACCTGGCGGTCGCCGTCCGCTCCAGCGACCTGTTCATCACGACGTACTCGCTGCTTGCCCGCGACGCTGCGGCGCTGGCGGATCAGGCGTGGCGTCGGGTGGTGCTGGACGAGGCGCAGCACATCAAGAACTCCGCGACCGCGCAGGCCCGCGCCGCCCGGGCGATCCCGGCCGACCACCGCATCGCCCTCACCGGAACACCGGTGGAGAACCGGCTCGATGAACTGCGGTCGATCCTCGACTTCGTCAACCGCGGAATGCTCGGCAGCCCACAGGCTTTCCGCGCCCGATTCGCGGTGCCGATCGAGCGGGAGCAGGACGAGGCGGCGGTGACGCGACTGCGGGCGGTGACGTCGCCGTTCATCCTGCGCCGTGTCAAGACCGACCCCACCGTCATCTCCGATCTGCCGGAGAAGCAGGAGATGACGGTGCGGGCCAACCTGACCGTCGAGCAGGCCGCGCTGTACCGCGCCGTGGTCGACGACATGCTGAAGAAGATCAAGGACACCGAGGGCATGCAGCGCAAGGGCGCGGTGCTCTCGGCGCTCACCCGGCTCAAGCAGGTGTGCAACCACCCCGCGCACTTCCTCGGCGACGGGTCCGGGGTGCTGCGGCGCGGGCGGCACCGGTCCGGCAAGCTCGGCCTGGTCGAGGACATCCTCGACTCGGTGACCGCCGACGGGGAACGCGCGCTGCTGTTCACGCAGTTCCGGGAGTTCGGCGACCTCGTGGAGCCGTACCTGGCCGAGCGGTTCGGGGTGGACGTTCCGTTCCTGCACGGCGGTGTCCCCAAGGCGCGCCGGGACCGGATGGTCGAGCGGTTCCAGGGCGACGACGGTCCGCCGATCATGCTGCTTTCCCTCAAGGCCGGCGGTACCGGCCTGAACCTGACCGCCGCCAATCACGTTGTGCACCTGGACCGGTGGTGGAATCCGGCGGTGGAGAATCAGGCCACCGACCGCGCCTTCCGGATCGGGCAGCGGCGCGACGTCCAGGTCCGCAAGCTGGTGTGTGTGGGCACGCTCGAGGAACGGATCGACGCGATGATCTCGAACAAGCAGGAGCTCGCGGATCTCGCGATCGGCACCGGCGAGAAGTGGATCACCGAGATGAGTGCCGATCAATTGCACGACCTGTTGATCCTCGGCGACGAGGCGGTCGGCGAATGAGCCCGCAGCGCGGTCGCCCGGACTTCAGCGCCTTCGGCAAGCGCAGGCCGGTGGTCGGCGGCGTCGAATCGGTCTCCAAGCGAGGCGCATTCGCGCGCGGTTGGTGGGGGCGCGCGTTGATCGAGTCGCTCGAGAAGGTCGGCGACACCGGCCGGCTCAGCCGCGGCCGCACCTACGCCCGCGGCGGTCAGGTGGTCGCGCTGGACATCGCGGCCGGACGGGTGACCGGCGAGGTGCAGGGCAGCCAGATCGCACCGTTCACCGCGGTGCTGACGCTGCGCACGCTCGACGAGGAGCACACCGCCGAACTGGTCGAGACGATCCGGTCGACACCCGGCACCCTCGCCGCGCTCGCCGCCGGGTCGGTGCCCCAGGAACTGGCGCCGATGCTGCTGCCCGACGGCGGACGCGAACTCGACTTCGACTGCACCTGCCCCGATCCGGGGTGGCCCTGCAAGCACGTCGCCGCCGTCGCGTACCTGCTGGCCGAGCGTGTCGACCGCGAGCCCCTGACGATGCTCACGGTGCGGGGCCTCGACCTGGACACGTTGATGCGGGCGGTCGGCGGCGAGGACGAGGAGCCGAGCCCCGCCTCCGGCGGCGACGACCACTTCGGTGACAACGTCCGCTACGAGGCCCTGCCCGCGATCGAATTCTCCGCCGCCCCGGATGATCTGGACGCGACGCTGCTCCGCGCTGTGCTCCGTGCGGGTGTGGAGGACGAGTCGGATGTCGTCGCGGCCCTGCGCGACCTCGACGAGTGCTATCGGGCCCTGGGGAGTGGATTCCGGCGGCGACGTTAACGAGTGGTGGCATCGGCCGGATATACCTGGCATGAACAGGATCAGAGCTGCCGCCGTCGTCGTGTCCGTGGGTGTCTTGTTCCTCGTGAGCGGCGGAATCGCGAATGCGAATCCGCCGGGTCCGAATCCCCTGGGAAGCCTGCCGGAACCGCTGTGGCCGCTCGCCGCGGTGGTCGGCCAGTTCTTCGTCGATGTGTGGAACTTCTTCTCCGGCATCGGGAACCTGATCATGTTCGGTTCGTGACCGCGTGGGGTGACGCGGCGTGCCGGAGCATGGGCGTAGCGTCACCTCCGAACCGCGAACCCGAAACCTGAAGGAGCCCCATGCGTCTGCGCGATACTCCCACCGTCGAGGTTGTCGAACGCCTGGCCTGCACGCCTGAGCAGGCGTGGGCACTGGTCACCGACATCGAACTGCCCACCCGCGCCGACGGCGAACTGCAGCGGGTCGAGTGGCTGGACGGGGCGATTGGTGTCGCCGTCGGCGCCCGGTTCCGCGGGCACAATGCGAGCCCGCAGGTGGGGGAGTGGCACACGGAGTCGGAGATCGCCGAGGTCGAGGACGGTCGCCGTTGGGTGTGGTGCGTGGGTTCGGTGGCGGACCCGATCGCGACGTGGGGCTTCGAGGTGGAGTCCGACGGCGACGGCACCATCGTTCGGCAGTGGGCCAAGGCCGGCACCGGACGTTCCCCGCTCTCCGATTTCATCGACCAGCATCCGGACAAGGAGGGTGCGATCGTCGCCCACCGGATGGGCGTGTGGCGGGACGGCATGGCGGCCAACCTTGCGATGCTCACGCAGGTCGTCGGCTCTCACGTCTGACGTATCCCGCGCCCCCGCTGCCGAGTGACGGTCGGCAGCGGGTTCCGGCGTCGGGGTCAGGCAGTGGGCACCTTGTCGAGAAACCCGAGAACCGTGCGCACCTTCCCGGCGGGGTCTCGTTCGAGGACGTCGAAACCGATCGCGAGGGGTTCGGCGTCGGCGGGCCCGAGAGCCCACGTGAACCGGGCCTGGTCGTGGTGGGCGTCGATGGCGCCGACGAGTTCGAAGCGCATCCCGTCGAACTGTTGCTGCACCGATCCGATGAGGGCGCTCACCGCGGCGGGTCCCTCGGCGCTGCCGATCGGGTCGACGTAGCGTCCGTCGCGGGCCCACAGGTCCGCGACGAGCGCGGCACGCTTGTCGGTGTCCGTCTCGTTCCAGGTGCCCAGGTAGCGCTCGATCAGTGCCTCGAAGTCGTTCATGGTGAACCCCTTTCGTATCGGCCGTCGGATTCGGCCGCTGCGAACGAGCCTGGCGCCGGCGGTGGTGGTCGGTCGATTACCTCGGAGGTAATGGGGCTCGTTACCGTGACCGCTTAGGGTCGACGGCATGACGCGGTCGCAGGTAGCGGTGGGGGACCTGATCCGGCAGTGGCGTGGTCGACGCCGGATGACCCAACTCGATCTGGCCAATCGGGCCGAGGTGTCGGCGCGGCACGTGAGTTTTCTCGAGACGGGGCGCGCGAAGCCGACCCGGTCGATGCTGCTTCGCCTCGGCGAACATCTCGACATCCCGCTGCGGGGCCGCAACGCGATGCTGCTGGCGGCCGGGTTCGCGCCCGAGTATCCAGAACACGTGCTGTCGGACGTGCCGATGGCCGTGGTCGCCGACGCGATCGCCGCCATCCTCACCGCGCATGCGCCGATGCCCGCGGTGGTGGTGGACCGGCACTGGAACCTCGTCGACTCGAACGACGCGGTGGCCCTGCTGACCGAGGGCGCCGCCGCCTGGCTGCTCGAGCCGCCGGTCAACGTCCTGCGGCTGAGCCTGCACCCGGAGGGTATGGCGCCGCGCATCACCAACCTCGCGCAGTGGCGGGCCCACGTGCTGCACCGGCTCGACCATCAGGCCGACGTCACGGGCGACCCGGAATTGCGTCGGCTCCGCGCCGAACTCGCCGACTATCCGGGCGGAGTGGACGCCGCGGAGCCCGGCCCGGCCCTCGTCGTCCCGCTGCGCATCGCGGTGGGGGACCGCGAGCTGGCGTTCCTCAGCACGACCACGGTGTTCGGGACACCCCTCGACGTCGCGGTCTCCGAACTCGCGATCGAATCGTTCTTCCCCGCCGACCTCGCCACATCGGAGTACCTGACGGCGCGGTGACACGGCGCCGAGCAGTGCCGCCACCGCGGCCTCTACCGTGGAGCCCGGCGTGTGATCGGCACAGGAGGAATCGCGTGAGGCTTCGGTGGGCGGCGGCACTGCTCGGCGCGGTCACCGTTGCTGCGGCGACGCTGTCCGGTTGCGGCAGGTCGGGTGGCGGCGGCCCCGTTCCCGTCGCATGGGAACCGTGCACGGATCTCGCCGCGTACGTCAACGATCTCGGTACCCCGTCGGGCGTTGTCGATCGCCTGCAGTGCGCGTCGGTGGACGTCCCGCTGGACTACACCGACCCCGACGGCCGCACGGTCGAACTCGCGCTCAGCCGCGTCGTCGGCACGGATCCGTCGGCGCCGACGACGTTCGTCAATCCCGGCGGTCCGGGGGTGGAGGGTCGCAGCATGGCGGCGACCGTGGCATCCGATCTCGGGCTCGGCGGCACCGTCGTCGGCATCGACCTGCGCGGGATCGGCTCCTCGACCAGCGTCACCTGCACCGAACCCGACGTCCCCGACTCGCGCGACGACGCGACCGTGACGGCGTACGCCGATGCGATCGCCGCCGCCAACCGCGACTGCATCGACGCCGACCCCGACTTCGTCGAGAGCCTGACCACCGCGAACGCGGCCCGCGACCTCGATCGGGTGCGGCAGGCGCTCGGCCTGGACACCGTCGACTACCTCGGTGTCTCGTGGGGCACGGTCCTCGGCGCCGAGTTGCAATCCCGGTTCCCCGACCACCTGCACCGGGTGGTGCTCGACAGCATGGACTACACGGGCACGTCCGCGGTCGAGGCGTTGCGCACCCTCGCGGCCGCAGATCCGGACGTCCCACCGGAGGCCCTGCCCGAGCCCCCCGACGTCGGGTTGGTCGGCGTCGGAGGCCCGGCACCGGACGATCCCGAGATTCCGCCGGGTTCTCCTCCGGCACCCGACGACAACGACGCCCCGGTCGACCCGGCCACCGCGGACTTTCTCGACCGTTCCGTCAACGGGACTGCCGGCACCGCCTACATCTGCAACAGCCTCGACCCGGTCGGCGACACCGCCGCACAGCTGGCCGCGAACGGCGCACTCAACGCCGAGATCGCACGAAACCCGCAGCGGCGCATCGAGTTCCCCGCCGACTCCGGCGTTCCCGGCATCAGCCTGTGTAGCGGTTGGCCCCCGCCGGCGGAGCCGACCGCGGTCGCGAACACCGGCACCGATCTGCTGATCATCGGCCACCGCATCGAGAACGTGACCCCCTACGAGTGGGCGCTCGAAGCGCAGGCGGCGATCGGTGGCCGGCTGCTCACGATCGAGGACGGCGTCCACGGCTCCACCGTGGGTTCGTCGTGCGGCGGTTTGGTCACCGCATTCCTCTACTCCGGTGAACTGAGCGAGAACGACTGCACCCCAATCTGATTACGGGACACGGCGAGGACCGGGAAAGCTGAATCGGCACCCGAGCCGCTGCTAGCATTCTGTCCGATTCACCTCGATGTCTCGTTGACAGATCTGCTCTCTGGAACCGCGAAAGGTGGAGCGAATGTGCACTAGGGTGATGTGGCCCGATGCGGCAGGTTCGGTGCTCGTCGGCCGCAACATGGATTACCACCGTGATACCGGCACCAATCTCTGGTCCCTGCCCCGCGGGATCGAGCGGAACGACGGCGTCGGCGGATCGCTCCGCTGGACCTCGAAGTACGGCAGTGTCGTCGCCGGCGCCTTCGACATGATGTCCGTCGACGGGATCAACGAGGCCGGGCTGTCCGGCCACATTCTCTGGCTCACCGAATCCGAGTACGGAACGTTCGACAAGTCGCGGCCGGCGCTCAGCATGGCGATCTGGCTGCAGTACTTCCTCGATAATTTCGCCACCGTCGCCGAGGCCGTCGCGTGGATCGACGAGACCAAGGTTCAGGTGGTGCCCCTGGGGGATCCGGCCACGGGCGAGGTGCCCGCGGTGCACCTGGCACTCGACGATGCCACCGGCGACTCGGCGATCGTCGAGTACGTCGACGGCGGCGTCGCCCACGTCTGGCACGACCGCAGCTATCGCGTGATGACCAACTCGCCGACCTACGACAAGCAGATCGACATGTTGCGGCAGGTCGACGGTTTCGGCGGTGACAAGCCGCTCCCGGGAACCACGCAGGCATCCGACCGGTTCGCCCGCGCCGCGCACTACGTCGGTCACCTGCCCCAGCCGAAGACCCGGGTGGAAGCCGTTGCGGGGATGTTCAGCGTGATCCGCAATGCGGCCCAGCCGTTCCGAGTACCCGAGCCTGGCAAACCCTACGCGTCGCAGACGATCTGGCAGACGGTGGCCGACCTGACGAATCGGCAGTTCGTCTTCTCGTCGACCACGCGCCCGAACGTCCTGTGGGTGAACCTCGCCGAACTGGACATCAGTGAGGGCGCCTCCGCGCGCAAGCTCGACCTGATCGGCGACACCGCACTGGAGGGCGGGCTCGGCGGCAACGTCACGAGTCGATTCACCGAAACCGCTCCCATGCAGTTCCTCGAACTCGTGCACTGACGCCGGTAGCGACCTCTACGAACCGACCAGCGGACGCGGTGTGAGTCCGCGTTCGGGTGTGGTGCCGCACCTGTCCATGACTTCGAAGAGCGTCTGGTGCATCCGCGCCGCCTGGGCCGGATCGAAGTAGCCGATGTTCAGTGGGTCGGCGCGGTTGTGCAGTTCGAGCGGGTCGGCCTGCAGGTCGTACATCTCGTACTGCGGCGGTGCGACCCCGGCCGGGTCGAAGTACGCCGAGTACTTCCAGCGTCGGTCGCGGACGGTGCGCATGTGGTTGGGCTGTGTGACGATGCGCTGCCCGTTCGGGGTGGCGCAGTTCTGGTCGTCGTAGGTGAAGTGCACGACGTCCTGCACCTCCGCGGTGGGTGCGGTCGGGTTCGCGGCGGCATCGGTGAGGATCGGCGTCAGGTCCACGCCCTTGAAGTCCCACGCCGACCGGTTCGGCACGCCCGCGAGGGTCGCGAGGGTGGGCATGACGTCGATCAGCGATGCGAGCGCTGCGGTGTGCACGGGCCGCGGGAACAGCACCGGATTGCTGATCACCATCGGCACGCGCAGCGTCTCCTCGTACGCGTTGAACACCTTTTGTCGCAGCCCGCCGTGCGACATGCCCATCTCGCCGTGGTCGGACATCCGGATCACGACGGTCGAATCCCGCATGCCGGGCCGGGAGTCGAGGGCGTCGAGCACCGCGCCGATGTGCTCGTCGACCACCTTGTGCATGTACGCGTAGAAGTTCACGTAGTTGCGGGCCGCCTCCCGGCCGGGCAGCGGACCGAGCCCGGCGGCGAGCAGCAGCTGCGACTGGATCTGTGCGGTGGGCTTGAAGTTGAGGGCGAGGTGCTCGTCGTAGGTGGGCGGCAGGTCGATGCCCTGCTCGAAGATGCCGGGCGCGTCGGAACCGTAGTTGTCGCACGTGCCGCCCCTCGCATCCCAGGTCTGCGGATAGGCGAGCACGTCGTGCGGATTGACGAACGAGACGATGAGCGCGAACGGGCGGTCGTCGCGTGGATCCAGGCCGCGGAGGAAGTCGACGGCCTCGGACGCGTAGCGGCTGTCGAGATCGGCGCAGCCGCCGCCGAAGTGGTCGGGGTCGGTGTCCTGGCCGCCCTCGGGTGGAATCCAGCCCTGGAAGCCGTACGCGGCGACGTCCGCGCTCGACGGGTCGCCGCCGTCGGCGCCCTTGCTCATGTGCCACTTGCCGCGGTAGTGCACGTTGTAGCCGGCGGACTCGAGCAGCCTGGCCATGTTCTGGAGGTTCAGCGGCAGGGTGGGCTCGGTGGGGGAGACGGTGCCGCCCTCGGTGAGCGTCGCGGTGACGCCGTGCTGTGCGGGATACAGCCCGGTGAAGAAGGCGCTGCGACTGGGCGAGCACATGGCCGCGTTGCAGAACGCGTTGTCGAACGACAGGCCGGTGTCGGCGAGGCGCGTCCGATGGGGCAGGTTCTGCTCGGCCCAGTTCTGCGGCCAGAACATCGGTGGGCGTTCCTGGTCGGTGATCACGACGACGATGTTGGGTCGACGCGGCAGCTCGCCCGGCCCGGCCGCCCGCGCGGGGTGCGGTGACGCCGACGCGTGCGCGGGCGCTCCCGCCATGCCCGCGACGAGCAGGGCACCGGCGCCGCCCAGGAACGTCCGCCGGGAGAACGGGTGGTCGAGGGTGTCGAGAATCGGTTCGCTCAGGGAGTCCATCGGCAGATCTCCGTCCGGGAAACGATCGCTGAATCCAGGCGCTCGGATCGTCATTCTGTCCGACGATTTCGCCCTCTACCTGCGGTTCGGGCAATTGTCGGGATCACACCCTGGACTTACGTGGACTTCCAACTATAGGATGAGCGAAGAATGCCGGAGGTGACGCACGTCTCCTTCGCGTCTCCGTGACGACCAGCAAAGGACGGGTTCGGACAATGAGCGTTCGAGAGCTCTCCCATTTCATCGGCGGCAAGCGCATCCCCGGAGCGTCGGGCAGGTTCGGGGACGTCTACGACCCCAACACCGGGCGGGTGCAGGCGCGCGTGCCGCTCGCAGACAAGGCCGAGACCGAGGCGATCATCGCCAATGCGGTGGACGCGCAGCGTGAATGGGCCGCCTTCAACCCGCAGAAGCGTGCCCGGGTCCTGATGAAGTTCCTCCAGCTGGTGCAGGAGGAGATGGACTCGCTCGCGCGGCTGCTGTCCTCCGAGCACGGCAAGACCATTCCCGACGCGAAGGGCGACATCCAGCGCGGCCTCGAGGTCATCGAGTTCGCGCTCGGGGCCCCGCACCTGCTCAAGGGCGAGTACACAGAATCCGCCGGCACCGGCATCGACGTGTACTCGATGCGGCAGCCGCTCGGCGTCGTCGCCGGCATCACCCCGTTCAACTTCCCGGCGATGATCCCGCTGTGGAAGGCGGGTCCGGCGCTCGCGGCGGGCAACGCGTTCATCCTCAAGCCGTCCGAGCGTGATCCGTCGGTGCCGCTGCGTATCGCCGAGCTGTTCGTCGAGGCCGGTCTGCCCGCGGGCGTGTTCAACGTGGTCAACGGCGACAAGGAGGTCGTCGACGTGCTGCTCACCGACGACCGGATCAAGGCGGTCGGCTTCGTCGGCTCGACCCCGATCGCGCAGTACATCTACGAGACCGCGGCCGCCCACGGCAAGCGTGCACAGTGCTTCGGTGGCGCCAAGAACCACGCCATCGTGATGCCCGACGCCGACCTCGACGAGGTCGCGGACGCGCTGATCGGCGCCGGCTACGGCTCGGCGGGCGAGCGCTGCATGGCCATCTCGGTCGCCGTGCCGGTCGGCGAGGAGACCGCCGATGCGCTCGTCGCGAAGCTCACCGAGCGGGTTGCCAAGCTGAAGATCGGGCGCAGCGACGACGAGGGCGCCGACTTCGGTCCGCTCGTCAGCAAGGACTCGCTCGACCGGGTGAACAACTACATCCAGATCGGTCTCGACGAGGGCGCCGAGGCCGTCGTCGACGGCCGCGGATTCACCCTCGAGGGCCACGAGGACGGCTTCTTCGCCGGTGCGACGCTGTTCGACAAGGTCACCACTGACATGCGGATCTACAAGGAGGAGATCTTCGGCCCGGTGCTGCTCGTTGCACGTGCCGCGGACTACGAGGAGGCGCTGCGCCTGCCCACGGAGCACGAGTACGGCAACGGCGTCGCGATCTTCACCCGCGACGGTGACACCGCGCGCGACTTCACCAACCGTGTGAACGTCGGCATGGTCGGCGTCAACGTCCCGATCCCCGTGCCGATCGCCTACCACACCTTCGGTGGCTGGAAGCGGTCCGGTTTCGGCGACCTCAACCAGCACGGTCCCGACTCCTTCCGCTTCTACACCAAGACCAAGACGGTCACGCAGCGCTGGCCCTCGGGCACCAAGGAGCACGCGACCAACCACTTCGTCATCCCCACGATGGACTGAGACGGTGCCGGTCGATGAGACCGGTGCAGTGCCAACCACTTCGGGTACCTCCGGTGCCCTGAGAATCCACGAGAACCCCCGACGACCGGATCGAGGACTTCGACAGTGAAAAAGTACGTACCGAGCTGGCACGACGACGAGGTCAGGGCGCTCTCCGAACTCGCGGCCGGATTCTTCGAACGCGAGGTCGTCGCCAACAACGAGAAGTGGGAGGCGCAGCGCCGCATCGATCGCGATGTGTGGCTCACGGCCGGCAAGCTCGGACTGCTCTGCTGCTCGATTCCCGAGGCATACGGTGGTGGCGGCGGCACGTTTGCACACGATCTCGCGGTGTTCGAGGCGCAGGGCCACGCGGGTGACCTCGCGTTCGGGGTCTCGGTGCACAGCGGAATCGTCGCGCACTACATCAACGAGTACGGCACCGAGGAGCAGAAGCAGACCTGGCTTCCCGGCATGGCGTCCGGGGAGATCCTCGGCGCCATCGGAATGACCGAACCGGGCGCGGGCTCCGATCTCAAGGCCATCCGGACGACGGCCGTCCGGGACGGCGACCACTACGTCGTCAACGGTTCGAAGACGTTCATCACCAACGGTTCCTCTGCCGACATGATCGTCCTCGCGGTCAAGACCGATCCCAAGGCCGGCGCCAGGGGAGTGTCTCTGTTGATCGTCGACCTGCGGGACTGCCCCGGATTCTCGGTGGGGCGGGTGCTCGACAAGGTCGGGCAGCATGCCGCGGACACCTCCGAGCTGTCGTTCGTCGATGTGCGGGTTCCTGTCTCGAACCTGTTGGGCGAGGAGGGGCAAGGGTTCGGTCAGCTCGTCGCGCAGCTGGTCCAGGAGCGGTTGATCATCGCGGCCCAGGCGTCGGGTGCGATGAACCGGGCCGTGGAGGAAACCGTCGCGTACGTCAAGTCCCGGCAGGCGTTCGGCCACAGCCTGTTCGAGTTCCAGAACACGGCGTTCGAACTCGCCGAGTGCCAGACGATCGCACGGACGTGCGAGGTGTTCCTCGACCACTGCATCCAGGAACACCTGCGCGGTGACCTCGACGCGGCGGAGGCGGCCATGGCGAAGTACTGGCTCACCGACAAACAGTGCGAGGTCGTCGACCGCTGCGTGCAGCTGCACGGTGGTTACGGGTACATGCGCGAGTACCTCGTTGCCCGCATGTACGAGGACGCGCGGGTGCAGAAGATCTACGCGGGTGCCAACGAGGTCATGAAGGGGATCATTGCGAAATCCCTCTGACGACAGCGGCCACAGCGTCATCATGACGACGAACTAGGAGCGAAGGCAATGTTCAGACTTTCCGACGACGAGCGCGCGATCAGTGACACCGCGCGCGACTTCGCCGCGGAATACCTGGCGCCCAACGCGATCGAGTGGGACCAGAACAAACACTTCCCGGTCGACGTGCTGCGCAAGGCGGGTGCCCTCGGCATGGGCGGCATCTACATCCGCGAGGACGTCGGCGGTTCGGGTCTCACCCGGCTCGACGGCGTCCGGATCTTCGAGCAGCTCGCCACGGGCTGCCCGTCGATCGCCGCGTACATCTCCATCCACAACATGGTCACGTGGATGATCGACGAGTTCGGTGACGACGAGCAGCGACGGCGCTGGGTGCCCGGCCTCGCGTCGATGGAGCAGCTCGGCAGCTACTGCCTCACCGAGCCCGGCGCCGGATCCGACGCGGCGGCCCTGTCCACCAAGGCCGTTCGCGACGGCGACGACTACCTGCTCACCGGCGTCAAGCAGTTCATCTCCGGTGCGGGCACGTCGGACGTGTACGTCGTCATGGCGCGGACGGGCAACGCGGGCGCGCGGGGCATCTCGGCGTTCATCGTGCCGAAGGACTCGCCGGGACTGTCGTTCGGCGCCAACGAGAAGAAGATGGGCTGGAACGCGCAGCCCACCCGCCAGGTGATCCTCGACGAGGTCCGGGTGCCGGCGGCGAACCTGCTCGGCGGTGAGGGTGAGGGCTTCCGCATCGCGATGAAGGGCCTCAACGGCGGACGGCTCAACATCGCCGCCTGCTCGGTGGGCGGCGCGCAGGCCGCGCTCGACAAGGCGGTCGCCTACCTCGGGGAACGCAAGGCGTTCGGCTCGGCGCTGATCGAGTCGCAGGCGCTGCAGTTCCGCCTCGCCGACATGCGGATCGAACTCGAGGCGGCGCGCACCCTGCTGTGGCGGGCGGCGGACGCTCTGGACGCCGACACCGCGGACAAGGTGGAGTTGTGCGCGATGGCCAAGCGCTTCGCCACCGACACCGGGTTCTCGGTCGCGAACGAGGCGCTGCAGTTGCACGGCGGCTACGGCTATCTGGCGGAGTACGGATTGGAGAAGATCGTGCGAGACCTGCGGGTGCACCAGATCCTGGAGGGTACCAACGAGATCATGCGGATCGTGGTGGCGCGTTCGGTGGTCGGTTCGGCGGGTGCGGCGTGAGCGAACCCGACGTCATCGTCGAACGGGTCGGCGGCCTCGGTCGCATCACCCTCAACCGGCCCAAGGCCATCAACGCGCTCAACCACACGATGGTGCAGGCGATGGCCTCGGCGCTGCTCGAGTGGGCGGACGACGAGTCCGTGCGTGCCGTGCTGCTGACCGGTGCCGGCGAACGTGGACTGTGCGCGGGCGGCGACATCGTCTCGATCTACCACGACGCCCGCGAGGGCGGCAGCGGGTCGAAGGACTTCTGGCGCGACGAGTACGTCCTCAACGCCGCGATCGCCCGCTACGGCAAGCCGTACGTCGCGATCATGGACGGCATCGTCATGGGTGGCGGCGTCGGTGTGTCGGCGCACGGCAACGTCCGCGTCGTCACCGAACGGTCGACCGTCGGCATGCCCGAGGTCGGCATCGGCTTCGTGCCCGACGTCGGCGGCACCTACCTGCTGTCGCGGGCGCCGGGTGAACTCGGCACCCACATCGCGCTGACCACCGCGCGGCTGAGCGCAGGCGACGCGATCGCGTGCGGCTTCGCCGACCACTTCGTCCCGACCGACCGGCTCGAGGAGTTCGAGCAGGCGCTCACGACGGGAGGCGTCGAGGACGCGCTCGCGCGGTTCGCGCAGCCCGCCCCGGCTTCGGAACTCGCCACGCAGCGTGACTGGATCGACGCCGCGTACGCGGCCGACACCGTCGAGGAGATCGTCGCGAACCTGCGATCGAGTGGTGTTCCCGCGGCGGCCGCGGCCGCCGAACAGATCCTGGCGAAGTCCCCGACCGCCGCGAAGGTGACGTTGCGGGCGCTGCGGCAGGCACGCGAACTCGACACGCTCGAGGCGGTGCTCGATCAGGAGTACCGGGTGTCGTTGGCGTGCCTGGGATCCCACGATCTCGTGGAGGGCATCCGCGCGCAGGTGGTAGAGAAGGACCGTAACCCCGCATGGTCGCCGTCGACCCTCGAGGCGGTCACCGACGAACACGTGGATCGATTTTTCGAGTCGCTCGGCGAGGCCGAACTCGGCTTGGCCGCAGGACTCGTGAGTGGGGAGGAAGTGCGATGAGCACCAGCGACATCACCGTCGGATTCGTCGGACTCGGCCACATGGGTGGACCGATGGCGGCGAACCTGGCCAAGGCCGGATACGTCGTGCGAGGCTTCGACCTCGCGCCGGCCGCGCTCGAGCAGGCCGAGCGCGACGGCATCACGGTCGTGGCATCCGCTACCGAGGCGGCCACCGACGCCGACGTCGTGATCACGATGCTGCCCAGTGGCAAGCATGTGATCGGCCTCTACGAGGGCGGCCTGCTGGCCGCGGCGCGCCAGGGCACGCTGTTCATCGACTGCTCGACGATCGACGTCGCCGACGCCCGAGCCGCGCACGAACTGGTCGAGCAGGCCGGTCACCGGGGCGTGGATGCGCCGGTGTCGGGCGGGGTCGTGGGCGCCGCGGCGGGCACGCTCGCGTTCATGGTCGGCGGCGACGACGAGGACTTCGAGGCGGCGCGTCCGCTGCTCGAGGTGATGGGCCGCAAGGTTGTGCACTGCGGCGGTCCCGGCGTCGGCCAGGCCGCGAAGATCTGCAACAACATGATCCTCGGCGTCTCGATGATCGCGATCAGCGAGGCGTTCGTGCTCGGCGAGAAGCTGGGCCTGAGCAACCAGGCGCTGTTCGACGTGGCGTCGAACGCGTCGGGACAGTGCTGGGCGCTCACCACCAACTGCCCGGTGCCCGGTCCGGTCCCGGCCAGCCCCGCCAACAACGACTACCAGCCGGGTTTCGCGGCCGCGCTCATGGACAAGGACCTCGGTCTGGCTGCGAACGCGTTGCGCGCCAACGGCGTCGACGCAGAGCTGGGCATGCGGGCCGCCGAGCTGTACCGGCGGTTCCATGAAACCGGGCACGGCGGCGAGGACTTCTCGGCGATCATCAGGGACATCAGGGACAGGTCGAACGGAGAGACTCGATGACGGACTACCAGACCATTCAGGTCGGACGGACCGGTCGCGTGGGCATGATCACGCTCAACCGGCCGAAGGCGCTCAACGCGCTCAACGCCCAGCTGATGTCGGAGGTGGTCGCGGCGGTCGACGACTTCGAGAAGGACCGCAGCATCGGGTCGATCCTCATCACCGGGTCGGAGCGGGCGTTCGCGGCCGGCGCCGACATCAAGGAGATGCAGAGCAAGTCCTTCATGGACATGTACCTCGACGACTGGTTCTCGGCGTGGGACCGCCTGGCGGCGGCCCGCAAGCCGATCGTCGCGGCCGTTGCCGGCTACGCGCTCGGCGGCGGGTGCGAGCTGGCGATGATGTGCGATGTGCTGATCGCGGCCGACACGGCGAAGTTCGGCCAGCCCGAGATCAAGCTCGGCGTGCTCCCCGGCATCGGCGGCTCGCAGCGTCTGACCCGCGCGATCGGCAAGGCCAAGGCGATGGACCTGTGCCTGACCGGCCGCACGATGGACGCCGAGGAGGCCGAGCGCGCCGGACTGGTCGCCCGCATCGTCCCGGCCATCGACCTGCTCGACGAGGCGATCGCGACCGCGTCGAAGATCGCCGACATGTCCCTGCCGATCGCGATGATGGTCAAGGAGTCCGTCAACCGGGCGTTCGAGTCGACGCTCTCCGAGGGCGTGCGATTCGAGCGGCGTGTGTTCCACTCCGCGTTCGCGACCGAGGACCAGAAGGAAGGCATGGCCGCGTTCACCGAGAAGCGCGACCCCACCTTCGGGCACCGCTAGGCATACGACGCAGTACGTTTCGGCCCCGCATCGAATCGCTCGATGCGGGGCCGAGGCGTGTCACGGAGTGGTCAGTGCCACTTGCCGGGCTTGTCTCCGGTATCGAAATCTCCTGCGCGGTAGCGCAGTTCGGCGAGGATGCGGACGAGGGAATCGAGCCGGTCCGGGGCCAGGCCCGGTTCGGCGAACACCTTGTCGTTCAGTTCCTCGGTGGAGCGCAACGCCAACTCCCGCCCTTCGTCGGTGATCTCGACGAGCGTCGCGCGGCGATCGGTCGGATGCGGGACGCGGCGCACCAGCCCCGCGGCCTCGAGGCGGTCGACCGCGTTGGTCACGCTCGTCGGATGCACCTGGAGTCGGGCGCTGGCCTTCGCCATCGGCAGCGCGCCGGTGCGGGTGAAGGTGAGCAGGGTCAGGAGTTCGTACCGGGAGAAGGTCAGACCGAACGGCTTGAGCGTTTCCTCGACGCGCGCCATCATGATCTGCTGCGCCCGCATCACCGACGTCACCGCGGCCATCCCGTCCGCCACCGCGCCCCAGCCGTGCTGCGTCCACTGACGATGCGCTTCCTCGATCGGGTCCAGTGGCAGCGGCGACGGTGACGGCATGTCCCGATCATCCCATGTGGACCGGGTCGGTTCATGCACCGGTCGCGGTACGTCCGGTCACCGATCGCCAATGCCCGAGCGCGAATCCGAGTGGTCTCGGTCCGGCTGCGAGACGCGGAACGGGCCGGGCTCGCAGAGCCCGGCCCGTTCCGCGTGCGTGTGAGAGGTCAGCTCGCGGAGCTGAGCTGCTGGATCAGCGCCATGATGGTCTTGACGGCGTCGATGGCTGCGCTGAGCGTGGTGAAGGAACCCATGTTTCAGTCCTCTGAGGTGATCGGTGGATGTGGCCCAACGCCACTGCCGGTGAAGCTAGCAGCCGTTCGCGAGACGTTGATGAACGACACGAAAACACTTGGACGTTTGTTCAATGTGGGGTGGCTCGCTGCGCGGACGGAAGCCGGAAACCCCGGTCTGGGCACTGCCGTGTGGCGTAGAACAGGGCTTCGGCGCAGGTACGGCGTCCGAGGCCGGCCGACTCGCCCTGAAGGACGCGTGCGAGCGGGCGTTGACGCCGGAGGCCGTCGTCGACGCGGGCACGTCGATGGTGGCGACGTCGACCCCCGATGAGCGTGGCTGCACGCCCCGGGTCTCGGCGAACACAACGACCTGTTCGCGTCCGGTTGGCCCGACTGACCCGGCCACCTGCAGCGGCGGACGGGCACGCTCCCGAAAGACGTGGAGGCCGGCCCCCATGGGGGCCGGCCTCCACGAGTCGTGGGGGATCAGCTCAGCACACTGACCGCGTCGATCAGCTTCATGAGCGCGCTGACGACGCTGATGACAGCGCTGGCCGTGGTGATGATGTCCATGGGGATCCTCTGGGAATGATGCTGAATGTGGCCCGACGCCACCGGCGGTAAAGCTAGCAGGCCTGCACGCGCCCCGGTGAAGCACCCAAAACCGATTGGGTGTTTGATAGATTGGCCGTTTCGGCCAAGGCTTGGACGGTGCGCGTCAGCCGCCGACGGACGCCGCGCGAGCCGCGGCCACCAGGGTGCGACCGTCCTCGAAGCGGAGAAATCCGCCGGCCACTGCTCGATCGGTCGCCTCCGCGAAGCGACTGAGGTACGTGGCCCTGTCCGGGTACAGCGACGCGAGAGTGTTCGCGTCGAGGGGAACGGTGGCGCCGTTGTTCGGAACGTGCGCACTCTCCCCGGTGAGGGTAGCGACCGGAACGTCGACCTGCGGTGTGCGCACCCCGCCACAGGCGTTGCCGAAGCGGTCGCGGACGATGTGGGCGTCGGTCGTCTCGATGGGGTCCGCGGACGCGGGTGCGACGCCGTCGGCGACCCAGGTGCGGAGCGCGCGCAGCGCCGAGGAGACGACCTGCGCCTGGGGTCCGTTGTTGACGATCGGGATGACGGCGCTCAGGTCGCGGACCGTGCCGAACTGTGCGGTGTACTGCGAGTGGAGGATTCGCAGGGCGTGGGCATCGGAGTGCGCGGTGCCGGCGATCTCCCAGGTGCGGATCCGGTCGGTGTCGGGTTGACGGGCCGCGACGAACGACCGTGGACCGGAGCCACCCCCGAGTTCGAACAGTTCGGTCTCGGTGATCACCTGGAAGACGGGCACGTCCAGGTCGGTGCGGACGCGCGCGGGGGCGACCACGTCGGGTCCGTTCGGTCCGTCCAACTTCGGCAGGCCGGTGCCGGATCCGATCGGTGCGCCGAACCCGGCACGGCCGTGGACGAAGAACCCGTCGAACACCGGGTTCTTCCGATGAATTGCGTTGACATAGGTGAGCATTCGCATCGCGGACTGGGACTGACCGGCCGCCAGGAGGCGTTCGACCGTCAGCCCGGCGAGTGGGTCGGCGCCCCGGGGTGCCCGCAGCGCGGCGCCGGCCTGGGCGAAGATGTCGTACGAGTAGGCGTCCCCCGGGTGGTGCAGCGGGCCGTACCGCTGCGGATCCCACGCCTTGAGTCCGACGACGTCGGGGCCGAGGGGGCTGCCGCCGGTGCTGTTGACGCCGGCGGCCTGGGCGGAGACGCCCACCCAGGCGTACCCCTGCAGCAGTTCCGGATGCATGTATGCGAAGTCGACGTCCACGTCGACGTTGCCGCTCACGTTCAGCCACTCGACGACGACCGTGCCGTTGAACCGGGCCGGGTCCTGCGGTGCCCGCACCAGCAGTCGAGTGCGGTACGGGGCCTGCCCCGCGTCGGCGACCGTCCAGCGCCCGTCCGACTCCCACGCGCCGTCCTCCCGGTAGGCGGTCGCGGTGCCGCTGAGGAAGAACTCGTGTTCGATGTAGCCGCACGCGGCCAGGTCGACCGAGGTCGCGGTGGCGGGAGTGCTGTGCATCCCTTCCGGGAGGCGGTGGCGGTCGCTGTCGAATCGTCTTGCGTGCAGAAACATCCGGATCGAGCCTCTCTAGCGGGGTTCCAGCGCCGTTGCAGGACTCTCGAGCAGGAAACTAGCCCACCGGTGTGTTTCATGTCACAGTCGGTCTCGCTGGGTGGGATTTCGATGCCGATCCCGGCCGGGACTGGATCGGGCCGCGAGCCCCCCCGGTGCTCGCGGCCCGATCTCCGGGTCAGTGTCGAGCCGTCGCGGCCGCCGTCCCCTCGACGGGCAGGCCGGCGGCCTCCCAGTCTGCGATGCCCTCGCGATACCGTCGCACGTTCGTGTAGCCGAGTGCCTCCAGGCGGCCTGCGACGAGCTCGCTGTTGCGGCACGCGACATTGGCGCAGTACGTGACGATCTCGGCGTTGCGATCCGGGATCAATTGGGGCGCAAGCGACTCCACCTCGTCCTCGACGAGATTCAGTGCGCCCGGGATGTGCATCTTCGCGTAGTAGGCGGGCCCCAGGGTGTCGAGCAGGGTCACCTCCCCTCGGTTGAGGGCCTCGGTCAGCTCGTCTCGGGTGATCGTCGACGTGGTCATCGTGTTCTCCTCGCTCTCTCGGTCGGTAATTGCGTGCGCACGCACATAATGAAACAGGAATGTGCGGCCGCACGCAACTGGTTTCGGGAATCTGACTACACTGCGCCGATGGCAGTGTCACGAGATTCGGCGCGGCGCCACCTGGCGGGCGACGCCTGGGGAGCGCTCCTGCAGGTTCATGCGCGTCTGGTTCCGGAACTCGACGCCGACGTGCGTCGGCCGACCGGACTCCCGCTGGCCTGGTACGACGTACTCCTCGAGCTTGCCGGGGCGCCCGATCGGCGTCTGCGCATGGGGGATCTGGGAGATCGCGTGGTACTGAGCCGCACCCGCGTGAGTCGGCTCGTCACCGAGATGGAGGCCCACGGGCTCGTGCGGCGCGAGTCGAATCCCGACGACCGCCGTTCGGCCTTCGTTGCCATCACCGACCTCGGCCGGCGCAGGTACCGCGAGGCGGCGCCGCTGTACCTGCGCGGCATCGAGGAACGGTTCGCCGCGCGCCTGACCGATCACGAACTCGAGGCGATCGCGACCGCGCTGCAGAAGGTGCTCGCGTCGGACGACGCGACACCTCGTCAGCGACCGAAGCGCTCGTCCACTTCCTCGGCGGTCAATCCGTAGTCCTCGAGGGTGTACTTGTGCGCCGGCTTGCGGCTACCCGATCGGCTCTCGGTGTGCATGTCCTCCATCGCGCGGTGCGCCTGCTCCGACAGCGGGATCGAGAAGTGTGAGTACACCTTCTCGATCGTGCCCAAGGGATCGGCGACGAAGTCGCCGTAGTCGACGTCGATGAACTGCGCCGGGTCGTACTTCGCCCGGGCCGCGGTGAAATCCTCGAGCCCGCGCGCCCACAGGTCGAGCTGGCTGCGGCCGATGACCTCGCCGCGGAACTTGTTCGACCAACCCTCGGTGGCGTGCTCGGCCAGGCTGCACATCGACGGGACGATCGTGCGCGGCGGGCGATGGGTCTGGATGATCAGCGCGTCCGGGTACACGGCCATCAACTCGTCGAGTGCGAACAGGTGGCTCGGGTTCTTGAGCACCCAACGCCGATCCTGGTCGTGCAGACCGATCAGCTGCAGGTTCTTCCGATGCCGCTCGTAAGCGTTGGTCCAGTCCTGGCCCTCGAGCCACTTCGAGTACGTCGGCAGGTTCGCCAGGCACTCGTACGACACCGACTTGAAGGTCTGCCGCAGCAGCTGCCAGCACTCCTCGACCTCGCCGGCCGACATGTAGTGCACGCCCATGAATTCGGGATGCTCCACGTGATGCTTGCTGAACTGCTGCTCGATCGCCTGGAACACCGGGTTCGACTCCCAGGTGTCGCGGGGCGGGCGCGGCTGCGGCATCTCGGTCAGCCACATCTCGAGGCCCTGGTGGGCCGGATCGACGGTGAGCAGGCGGTGCAGTGCGGTGGTGCCGGTGCGTGGTAGGCCGGTGACGAAGATGGGGCGTTCGATCTGCACGTCGGCGTGCGTGGGGAACTGCTTCCACGCCGCCTCGCTGAGCAGTCGGGCAACGAGCGCGCCGCGCAGGAAGACGCGGGAGATCTTGCTGCCGAACGGCGTCAGGTCCTCGTCCCGGGCATACGAGTCGAGCAGGACGCCGAGGGCCTCGGTGTAGTCGTCGACGCCGAAGTCGTCGAGGCCGGTCATCCGGGTCGCGGACGCGTGCAGGTCCTCGATCGTGCCGACGGTCGTGCGTTCAGTCATGGTGCTCCTTCTGGTCCCAGCTCTAGTGGTGGAACTCGCCGCAGTTGACGTCGAGGCACTGGCCGGTGATCGCGCTGGCCATCGGCGAAGCCAGGAAGATCACCGCGTCGGCGACCTCGTCGGTGGTCGGCAGACGCTTGAGGTCGCTGTTGGCCGCGGTGTGCTCGTAGATCTGGTCGACCGTGATACCGAACTTCTCGGCCTGATGCTCGAAGTACTTCTTCAGCGTGTCGCCCCAGATATAGCCGGGGGCAACGGAGTTCACCCGGATGCCCTGCGGGCCCAGCTCGGTGGCGAGCGACTGCGACATCGCCAGCAGCGCCGACTTCGCGAGTTTGTAGCTGCCGTAGCGCTCCTGCGAATGGCGCAGCACCATCGAGTTGACGTTCACCACCGCGCCCTTGGACTCCGCCAGCGCCGGGGTGAACAGCTGTGTCAGCCGCAGCGCGCCCAGCACCGTCAGCTCGATCGCGTCGCGGATGTGCTGGAAGTCGGTGCGCCCGAACGGCTTCATCGACGGGACGGTGAAGGCGTTGTTGATCAGGCCGTCGACCCGGCCGTACGCGTCCGTCGTGGCGGCCAGCAGGTGTGCGGCCGAGGCGTCGTCGGTGATGTCGGTCGAGACGGTCACCGCGCGCCGGCCCAGGTCGGTGACCTCCTTGGCGACCTCGTCCAGCCGCTCCTGCGTCCGGGCGGCCAGCACCAGATCGGCGCCGGCCTCCGCGCACCGCAGCGCGAGGGTGCGGCCCAGGGCCGGTCCCACGCCCGAGATGACGATAACCTTGTCCTGCAACAGATTTGTCATGTTCTACCCCAGCATCCGGTCGGCGACGGCGGCTTGACGCTCCGCGATGCGGGCGGCGAAGTCCTCCGGCGTGATCTTGTTGTGTTCGTGGAAAGGTAGTGCGGCGGGAATCTCGTCGAACTTCACCACCTCGACGGTCGGTCCGTCCGCGGGCGTGTACTCCCGGGACGTCCGCTGCCACCGGAACTGCAGGTAGCCGCGCGGGTGGCCGAGCGCCTCGAGCCAGTTGGTGACACCCGGGTTCCGCTCGCTGAGGACCATCCGGATCATGCCGTCCGGATCGACCTGAGCCTGAGCGTTGTTCAGGGACGTCTGGTGGTTGATGTAGTCGAGCGAGATGTACCAGAGGCTGCCCAGCTGGAAACCCTGGTAGGGCGCATCGGATTTCGGGACGGTGATGATCATCGCCTCGTCGTCGGCCAGTTCGTAGTGGCCCACCGACGAGTACTGCGTGGCCAGGCCGCCCGGCGTCAGGCGCGGCGCGGTGATCGTGTTGACCGGCAGGTTGTCGTAGAACCACTGCGGGAACTGCAGCCACGTCTTCACCCGGCTCACCAGGGCCTTGCCGGCGCGGGCGAACCGCTTCTCGGTCTCCTCGCGCGTCAACGGCGCGATCGGCACCCCGATCCGGTCGGCGCGTTCGATCCGGATGGTGCCGCGCTTCTGGTTCCAGTCGCTGTAGACCTCGCGGACCACGAGCTGGCTCGACCCGGAGGCGAGCGTGAAGTGGTTCCGGCGTCCGTCGGCCGGCCCCGGTCCGAACGTCGCGACGAACGTGCCGTCGTCCTCGATGTGCAGTTCGCGGTCGTCGAACGCGATCTCGCTGCCGGGGACGTTCGCGTTGGTGTAGTTGCCGCTGAGTACCTGGAAGCTCAGGTCCGCGGTGGTGCCGCGGGTGCCGGTGACGATGTACTCGGCGTCGTCGTTGATCCGGGCGCCCCAGTACAGGGTGTCGGGGTTGTCCAGGCCCATCTTCGTGAACGGGCCGGTGCCCTGGATGAAGAACGGATGCGTCTTCTCGGTGGCCCAGGCCGCGTGGACGGTCGCGAGTATGCCACCCGCCAGGTACTGCATTCCCTCCAGCAGATCCTGCTCGGACCGGATGTGGGGGGCGCTCTCGACGAGTTTTTCGGCCTCCGCGATGGCCTCGGCCAGTGGATCCGTCAGCACACCTTGCTCCTTCGATCCAGTGGTACAAATATGTACCTCGGTGGTAGAACTTGTGTTGGTCAGACGATAGAACGTGTTTCAAGGAGTGGTCAATGGCTTCCGGGATTGCCGAATCGAACGAGCCGAGCGGCCGCCGATCCCCTCCGACCGAGCGCGTGGTCCAGGTCCTCGACTTCCTCGTCGCGCGGGAGGAGCAGCGTTTCGGGTTGTCGGAACTCGCGCGCGCCCTGTCGATCAGCAAGCCCACGTGTCTCGGCATCCTCTCGGAACTCGTGTCGGGCGGATACCTCACTCGCGACCCGATCTCGAAGACCTACGGCCTCGGTCCGGCGCTCATCGCCGCGGGCCGGGCCGCGCAGCGCGGATTCGCCGTCGGGCCGATCGCGCGCGCTCAACTCGACACGCTCGCCGCCGAGTACGGGGCGGTGTGCACGGCGTCCGCGGTGGTGGGTGATCAGGTGATGATCCTCGAGACCGTCACCCCGCCGCGGATGACGCTCGGCCGCACCGCGGCGCGGGTGGGGCAGTCGTACCCGTTCGCGCCCCCGGTCGGGCTCATGTACGTGATCTGGGGCGGCGACGACGAGCTCGAGGCGTGGTTGCGGCGCGAGCCGGCGCTGCCGGTCGTGCTCGATCGCGACCTGCTCCGGCGGGTCGTCGACGACTGCCGTCGTGCCGGATACCTCGTCGAACGGCTCACGCCCGTTGGGCGCAAACTCTTCTCGCTCATGGCCGGCGTCGCCGGCCGGGATCTCCCGAACGAGCTGCGCGAGCTGATCGGCGAAATGGTCTCGAGCCTCGGAGAGCGTGTCTACCTCCACAGTGAGACCGAGGGCGACGTCGAGTACCCGGTGAGCCTGATCGCCGCGCCCTGCTACGACGCCGACGGCCACCAGTCACTGGTGCTGACGCTGGACGTCGGCGGGTCGATCAGCGGCGCGGACATCGCTCGGCGGGGTGAGGCGCTCGTGGCGGCCGCCGACGCGGTGACGGCTGAGGTCGGCGGGCGCCACCCCGTCCGCCCCTGACGTCGTGGCCGAATGTCACATGCGTTCCGTCCAACGGAACCGATGTGACATTCGGCCACCGGGGCGGAGGCGTTGACCCGCGAGTGGAACGCGTTCTATTCTCGCCTCACAGTCAGTATGCGTACCGATTCGGTACAAAAATGTACCGGTGCGCCGATCCGTCGAGGAGCTGCGCGTGACACCCCTGACATCCCCGCCCGCCTACGAGCTGTCGCACCTGCAGACGCTCGAGGCCGAGGCGGTCCACATCTTCCGCGAGGTCGCCGCGACCTTCGAGCGCCCCGTCCTGCTGTTCTCCGGCGGCAAGGACTCGGTGGTGATGCTGCACGTCGCCACCAAGGCGTTCTGGCCGGCGCCGCTGCCGTTCCCGGTGATGCACGTCGACACCGGGCACAACTTCGACGAGGTCATGGAGTTCCGGGACCGGACCGTGGAACGGCTCGGTCTGCGGCTCGTCGTGGCGAGCGTCGAGGACGACATCGCGGCCGGACGGGTGGTCGACGAGAGCGGGCCACGGGCCAGCCGCAACCGCCTGCAGACGCACTCGCTGCTGCGCGGCATCCGGGAGAACACGTTCGACGCGGTCTTCGGTGGTGCCCGACGGGACGAGGAGAAGGCGCGCGCCAAGGAACGGGTGTTCAGCTTCCGCGACGAGTTCGGGCAGTGGAATCCCAAGGCGCAGCGACCCGAGCTGTGGAACCTCTACAACGGCCGGCACCGCCGCGGCGAGCACATCAGGGTGTTCCCGTTGTCGAACTGGACCGAACTCGACATCTGGCAGTACATCCTCGAGGAGGACATCGCGCTGCCGTCGATCTACTACGCGCACCGCCGTCCGGTCGTCGAGCGGGACGGAATGCTGTTGGCGCACACTCGGTTCCTGACCCTGCTGCCGGGCGAGGAGGCGCGCGAGGAGCTCGTACGGTTCCGTACCGTCGGCGACGCGACCTGCACGGGCTGTGTCGAGTCGTCGGCCGGCACCGCAGAAGAGGTCGTGACCGAGGTCGCCGCCAGCCGGATCACCGAACGCGGCGCGACCCGCGCCGACGACCGGATCTCGGAGGCCGGCATGGAGGATCGCAAGAAGGAGGGCTACTTCTGATGGTGCACACCCGACAGCTCCTCCGCGTCGCGACGGCGGGCAGCGTCGACGACGGCAAGTCGACGCTCATCGGACGCCTGCTCTACGACTCGAAGTCGATCTTCGAGGACCAGCTCGAGGCCGTCGAGCGCAGCAGCCGCGAGCGCGGCACCGAGTACACCGATCTGGCGCTGCTCACCGACGGGCTCCGGGCCGAGCGGGAGCAGGGCATCACGATCGACGTCGCGCACCGCTACTTCGCGACGCCGCAGCGCAAGTTCATCATCGCCGACACCCCCGGCCACGAGCAGTACACGCGCAACATGGTCACCGGCGCCTCGACCGCGGACCTCGCGCTGATCCTCGTCGACGCCCGCAAGGGTGTGCTCGAGCAGACGCGTCGGCATGCGTTCCTGTCGACCCTGCTGGGGATCCCGCACCTGGTGCTGTGCGTCAACAAGATGGATCTCGTCGACTGGTCGCAGGAACGCTTCGAGGAGATCAAGGACGAGTTCGGGCAGTTCGCGACCAAGCTCGACGTGCACGACCTGACGTTCATCCCGGTGTCGGCACTCAAGGGCGACAACATCGTCACCCGCACCGAGAACATGCCATGGTACGAGGGCTCGTCGCTGCTGCATTACCTCGAGGACGTGCACATCGCGTCCGACCGCAACCTCATCGACGCGCGGCTGCCCGTCCAGTACGTAATCCGACCACAGCAGCAGACCGACGCCGAACTGCACGACTTCCGCGGCTACGCGGGCACCGTCGCCAGCGGCGTGTTCAAGCCCGGTGACGAAGTGGTCGCGCTGCCGTCGGGATTCACGTCGACGATCTCGGCGATCTGGGGGCCGGGCGGCGAGCCCGTCAAGGAGGCTTTCGCGCCGTCCGCCGTGTGTGTGCAGCTGGCCGACGACCTCGACGTCAGCCGCGGCGACACGCTGTGCCGGCCGAACAACCGGCCGCTCGTTGGCCAGGAGATCGACGCGATGGTCTGCTGGCTCACCGAGCAGTCCTCGCTCAGCGCCGACGCCCGATACACCGTCCTGCACACCACCCGGTCCACCAAGGCGCAGGTCGTCCGGCTCGACTACCGGCTCGACGTCAACACCCTGCACCGCGACGAGACCGCGCAGTCGCTCTCGCTCAACGAAATCGGACGCATCCAGCTGCGCACGCAACAGCCGCTGCTGTTCGACCCGTATAGGCGCAACCGAGTGACCGGCAGCTTCATCCTCGTCGACGACACCACCGGCAACACCGTCGCCGCGGGCATGATCACCGGCCCCACCCTCAAGGAAGCGAAGGTGGTGTGGCACGCGGCGGCCGTGTCCCGCGACGAGCGGGCCACCCGCGGCGCCACGGTGTGGCTCACGGGGCTGTCGGCGTCCGGGAAGTCCACCGTGGCGGTCGAACTCGAACGACGCCTGGTCGCCGCCGGGATCCCCGCGTACCGGCTCGACGGCGACAACCTGCGCCACGGGCTCAACGCCGACCTCGGATTCAGTGCCGAGGACCGGGCCGAGAACGTCCGACGGGTCGGCGCCGTCGCGCAACTGATCGCTGACGCCGGCCTGGTCGCGGTCGCGTCCCTCATCAGCCCGTACCGCGAGGACCGGGACCGGGTGCGCCGACGGCACGAGGAAGCCGGACTGCCCTTCGTCGAGGTGTTCGTCGACACCCCGATCGAGCAGTGCGAGGCCCGCGACCCCAAGGGCATGTACGCCAAGGCGCGAGCGGGGGAGATCACCGGGTTCACCGGGATCGACGACCCCTACGAGGCACCCGAGAATGCCGAGCTGGTGCTGCGGCCCGAGGACGGCGACCCGGTCGCGCAGGCCGCGAAGATCATGGAGTATCTGAACCTTTGACTACTCTCCGCCCCGAAGGACGGGGATTCCGTGACTCACGTCATGGAGTTCCTGTTTCACTGGCGATTGCCCCAGGGAGAACCCTTGGGGTCTGACATCGCCTCCGCAGGCGTTTCGTGTCTCCGCCAGCCCGGCGGCGACGAGGATGTTCTTCGCTGCGTTGTGGTCCCGGTCGTGCCAGGTGCCGCAGCTGGGGCACGTCCAGTGCCGTGTCCCGAGCGGCAGCGTGGTTAGCACATGCTTACACGCGCTGCACGTTTTCGAGCTGGGATACCAGCGGTCGATCACTACGAGTTGACGACCGGCCCGCTCAGCCTTGTAGGCGATCATCGACCGGAACTCTGCCCACCCGGATTCACTGATCGACTTCGCCAACCTCTGATTGCGAATCATCCCCGACACGTTCAGGTCCTCGACGGCGATGGTGTCGTACCGCTTGACGAGCCCGGTGCTTGTCTTGTGGAGGAAGTCGCGACGAGCGTCCCGTATGCGGGAGTGCTTACGGGCCAACTTCTCCCGCTGCTTCGCGCGATTTCTCGAGCCCTTCTGCAGACGCGCCAGACGCTTTTGGTGACGGCGCAGGCCACGTTCGTGGCGGGCCACGTGGTGCGGATTGCCGATTCGCTCCCCGTTGGACAGCACCGCGAAGTCTTGCACTCCGAGATCGACACCGACGGATCGTTCTGTCGTGGGCAGTACCTCGGCGGCCTTCCCGTCGACGGCGAAGGTCACGAACCAGCGCCCGTCCGGTTCGAGCGAGACAATCACCATCGTCGGATTGAGCGTGGCCGGATCGATATCGGGCCAGGACCATGCGACCCGCAACGGCGCAGAGGTCTTGGCAAGCCACAGGCCATTCGGTTTGATGCGGAACGCGGACCGGGTGAAGTGCGCGGACTGCCGACCGTGGCGGTTCTTGAACCGCGGGTAGTTCGCAGACCCCGTGAAGAACGAAGTGAACGCCGCGTGCTGGTGCCGCAACGTCTGTTGGAGAGGAACGCTCGACACTGCGGACAAGAACGACAGATTCTCGGTCTTCTTCCATGTGGACAGAGCCGCGTCGGTCTCCTTGTACGAAGTCGACTTCTGCTCGAGGGTGTATCGACGCCGACGGTCCGCAAGCGCCTTGTTCCACACCACGCGTACGCACCCGAACGTGCGACGCAGCAGTGTCGCCTGTTCGTTGTTCGGGTAGGCCCGGACCTTGTACGCCGTCCTCATCTTGTTGATTCCAGCAGAAAGGTCTGACATGTTCGATGCGATTCCTCCTCGACGTGAGGAGCGTGGCGCCCTGGAGAGGTTCTGTTGACGACTGATGCCGAACTCGCCGCCGAACTCGCGGCGCGCGCGGGCGACCTGCTGCTGGAGATCCGCGCCCGCGAGCTGGGGGAGACCCCGTTGGACGGAGCGGCCGCGAAGGAACTGGGCCGACGCGGCGACAAGGCGGCCAACGCCCTCCTACTCGAAGGGCTCGCGGCCGCCCGGCCCGGCGACGCCGTGCTGTCCGAGGAGTCCGCGGACGATCCTGCCCGCCTGGACAATCCGAGGGTCTGGATCATCGACCCGCTCGACGGGTCCCGCGAGTACGGCCTGGTCGGACGCGCCGACTGGGCCGTGCACGTCGCGCTGTGGGAACGCGGCGCCGGCATCACCGCCGCCGCCGTCGCACAGCCCGCCCTCGGCGAGGTGTACGTCAGCGGGAGCGCGCGGGCGGCGTCGTCGAATCGCGAACGTCCTCGAATCCTGGTGAGCGACAGCCGACCCCCGGAGTTCGTCGACGCCCTCGCGCAGCGCGTCGACGGCGACGTCGCGCCGATGGGTTCGGCGGGGGCGAAGGCGATGGCGGTGCTGCGCGGCGACGCCGACGCGTACGTGCACGCGGGTGGACAGTGGGAGTGGGACTCCGCCGCCCCGGTCGGAGTCGCGCTCGCGGCCGGCCTGCACTGCTCCCGCATCGACGGCGCACCCCTGCAGTACAACGAGCCGCATCCGTACCTGCCGGACCTACTGATCTGCCGACGGGACCTCGCGGTGCCGCTGCTCGCCGGCATCGCCGATCTGACCGCGGCGGCAGCGCAGGACAGCCCGCGCGTGGCGATGGCGCGCGAGTACATCGACTCGCTCGTCACCCACGACGCCAGCAAGGTGCGCCTCGCCCGGCACTGCCACCGCTACGAGAACGGGCAGCGCACAGGCGATTCCGGCGACGAGATCCGCGCAATGCTCGAAACGGGAGGGCAGTACCGGCCGATCAGCGCAGTGCGCGACCTCGAGTTCCGCGAGTGGGGCACCGACGTCGTCGCGAGGTTCCTGCTCGACATGAACGCCGGGCGCGACACCCTGACCGTCGCGATCACCGAGCACTTCTCGATTCCCAGCGCGGAGATCGACTCGATCACCGCGATCATCGAGCCGCACGGCTGAGCCGGGCCGACCGGTAGGCTCGCCCCGTGGCATTCGATGACGATGAACGGGCGGCGCTGCTGGCGTTGAAGGGGGTCGGGCCCACCGTCGTGCGACGGCTCGAGGACATGGGCCACGACAGCTTCGACGCGCTACGGTCCGTCCACGCCGACGACATCCTCGACGCGGGGGCCGCGATCACCGGCTCGACCTGCTGGCGCAACAGCCCGCAGGCCAGGGCGGCGGTGACTGCGGTCCTCGAGCTCGCACGCCGCGAGGGGCACGAGTCCTAGCCCCCTGGTCGGTCCGCGGGATCTGTGATCACGCGGATGCCGACTCCGCGGCGAGGGCGGCGTCGAGCGCGTCGAGCAGCAGGTTGGTGCCCTGCTCGCGGGAGCCGGCGTCGTCGTAGCCGTCGAGGAAGGCGCCCTGCTCGGTCATCACCAGGCGGGTGCCGTCGCCGGCCGGGAAGAACTCGATGGTGGCCAGGGACACCGAGATCCGGACGTCGTCCATGTGCATGTCGTAGCTGTAGACGATCCGCTCGTCCGGGACGATGTCCTGGTAGATCGACGAAAACGAATGCACGGGACCGCCTTTCGGTCCGCCGCTGACGGTCTCGCGGCCGCCGACACGGAAGTCCATGGCCGGTTCGTCGGAGACCCACTCGTCGGGTTGGGTGAACCAGCGCGACTTCGCGTCGGGATCAGCGAACGCGTGGAACACGCGGGCGGGGCTCGCGTCGTAGACACGCTCGACGACGAATGTGGAATGTGTGACCGATCGGTTGGTCATGGCGACTCCTCGGCTCTGGGGGCTGCGTCGGTCTCGGCGAGATACTCGCCGAGTCGGTCGAGGCGGCGCTCCAGGCTGGTGCGCCTCTGAGCAATCCACTGCGCCGCACCGTCGAGCGCGTCCGGAACCAGATGGCACGTGCGGGTCCGGCCGACCTTTTCGGATCGCACCAGTCCGCTGGCCTCGAGCACCTGGAGATGCTGGACGACGGCGGGCAGTGACATGTCGAGCGGGGCCGCGAGCTCGCTGACCGAGGCCGGGCCGCGGCTGAGCCGCTCGACCATCCCGCGCCGACTCGGATCCGACAGTGCATGGAACACCTGGTCGAGCGGTGCGGAATACTTAAGCACGCCCTTAAGTATTACGCACCGGCGACCGAAGTCAAGGGCGAACCGAGAAAAAACCCGGTCGAGCCGTCAGTAGTGCAGCACCATCGGACCCGGACTCCACAGGCCCGAGCGTCGTTCGGTGACGACAGTGACGTCAGCTGGGACGGCCGAGTCGGCGCGGGGCTCGAACTGTTCGATCTCGCCCCAGTCACGGCGCCAGTCGTTGTCCAGATACGACGGGATCGTGCGGGCCGTCAGTAGTTGGTCGGTCCAGCCGAGCGGGCCCCCGCCGAAGTGGTCCTGCCACAGGTTCGTCGACACCGCGCCACCGCGATCCGGCAGGATCCGGTACTGAGGTACCTCCGCGACACCCTCGTGATGAGTGAACGGCTGCTGACACGGGAACTGGAGTCCCACCGCCCAATCCGCGAGCACCGGGGTGCTCGAGCCGACCACGTCGTTCAGTGTCCGGGTCTGCGGCACGCGCGGGGGAGTAACCGCCAGCCACTGGTCCGGGTCACGGTTGTCGTCGGACGCGACCAGGCGGACCGTGTCGGCCTGCGCCGGCAACTGGTCGAGTGGCACCCGTAGGTTCCGCCACGACGGCGCCGGACCGATGTCGAGCGGCGTGGCACTTCCGAGGACGGTTACTGATCCGTCGGGCTGCCGAACGCCGTACTCGATCTCGAGATTCTGGCCGGGCGTGACGATGCCGTCGCGATCGACGGACCGGATCCGACCGGCGGCAGCGATCGAGACGATGTCGCCCCGCGAGCCGTCGGCTCCGACCGCCGGCAGGCTGTACCAGTCGCTGACCAGCGACGCGGGCGACTGCTCGCCGCTACGGTAGCTGCCAAGCACTGGGGTCGTGGCGGGATCGAGCCCGTACGGCAACGCGACCGTGCTGCCGTTGATGCCGACGGCGCCCTCACCACCGCCGGTGCCGGCAGAGGCCTCGGTCGATGTTGGCTTTGAGTCGGAATCGACGAGATTGGCAGCGCCCGAGGCGGCCGTTCCCGCGTCGGCGCTGAGGTCGGACGCGACTCCGTTCGGGGCGAAACCGGGGGACCCGTCGCCCGCCAGCGCCGAGGCAATACTGCCCGAGAGCGGTTGCAGCATAGAAGCGTTTGGATCCGTCTCGAGCAGCACGTCATTCGCGAGTCCGCAGTTCTGCCCGCGCAACGCATCGATGTTGGATCGGGCCAGCGAGTACGCCGGGTACTGTGCGACCGCGCCCTTCGCGAGCGAGAGTACCTCGAACAGCACCATCGCGGCCGCGGCGATCGTCAGCGGCGGCAGCGCCCACGCCCACCGGCTACTGGATCCGGGTGGGGGTACCCGTGAGTCGTGGAGGTGACACCATGCCGCGACTGCGAGCATGAGGATCGTCGCGCCGAACAGGATGGTCCCGGCGCCCGTGCCTGCGATCGAGGGTGGCTTGTCCCACCACATCACACCCCATGCCGACACGTACCAGTAGTTGTTGGTTCCGGTGAACGACATCGCCATGAGGAACAGCACCGCCGCCGTGAACAGCGCCCGGTTGCGGGGCGAGCGCAGCGCCGCCGTGCTCACCGCGACGGCCGTCAGTACCGCAAGTGCTCCGGCCAGCCCGGCGAAGACACCGAGATGGTGCGTCCACTTGGTGGGCGTGAACATCATCAGTGCGACGGCGCCGAGCGTGACCCCGATGATCCGGCGCGACGGACCGGCCGAGGTGCCAGGAATACGTCCGCCCTTGCGGAGTATCGCCAGGATGCCGACCACGAGACCGAGGAACATCACGAAGATGCCGAACCGGCGCGACAGCGAACCGTCAGCGGTGTAGTTCAGCAGCCACTGGTACCTCAGATACTCGGTGAACCACTTCTCGTTCGGAAGGCCCGCGGCGTGCGCGTCCTGCATCGTCGGGACGATCGCGAGGGTCTGGTCGGCGAAAAGCGCGACTAGGATGGCGCTGCCGGAGGCTACGAGTGGCAGCAGGAGCGCCGCGTAGCCGACCGCTTTGGCGCGAGCGACGAGGATCCGCAGCAGCGGCCGAGCTCCGGCGAGCAACGCTGCGAAGCAGATGATTCCGGACGGGCCCACCGAGAGCGTCGCGGCCGCGACGAGGATCGCGACCGCCGCCGGCAGCAGGCGCCGGGTCGCGATGGCGCGTTCGATCGAGCACCACGTGAGCAGCACACCGGCCGCGACGATCGGCTCCGGCCGCAGGCCGTTGTTGTAGGGCAACCACACCGCGAGGAAGGCCAGGGCCCCGGTCCACAGCGCGATCCTGCTCGTGCGTGCTGCGACACCGAGTCGTGGCACCACCTCGCGGCTGAGCACCATCCATGTGACGATGCCCGCCAGCAGCGCCGGCAGGCGCACCCACACGCTCGCGCTCCAGATGTCGTCGAGCAGGCCGAAGATGTAGTAGTACGGCGTGCCGAACGGCGTCTCGGGCACGGAGAAGTAGCGGAAGTAGTTCGACATGTAGCCGGACGACTGTGCCGAGCGGGCCATCGTGTACTGGTAGCCGTCGTCGGCGGTGGTGGCGCCGATGAAGTGCCACAGGACGAGCGTGCCGAGGACAACGGCGTCGGCGATGCCGAACCGCCACCAGCGGGCGGGCAGGAACCGTCGGGCACGCCGACCGTCGGAACAGTCGAGACGGTGCAGCGCAACCAGACTCACGAGCGTCGCGAGGACCGCCACGATCATCGCGACGACCTTGATCGGCGTCGGCGAGGACGAGAATCGCGAGTCGATCTCGGCGTTCACCTGCAATCCGGCCGGAGCGGCGCTGTCGAGATCGCTGAACACGCCCACCATCTGGGGGCGGAAGTCGCCGTCGAGGGTCTTGGACGGAATCGTCTCGGCGGCCGGAGAACCGGTGACCGACACGACCGTGCGGGAAGAGTTCGACGAGATCGTCACGGCGCAGTCGGCGCCGGTGAGGTCCGAGAGGGGAGCGGAGAGCAACGCGGTGTCGCGCAGGATCACCTCGAGACGTGCGGGTGTGTCCCCGGACGCCGCCACCGTCTTCGCGACCAACCCGTACCGCTCCGCGCCCGGCGCGCCGGCCGGTATCGTGGCCGCGACGAATCCGCCGGAGTCGAGACGCTGCGCCGCCGAACACGGAATCCGGGCGTCGAACGTCAGCGGAGCGTACGACACCAGTGGCGCCTCGACGCTCGTCGTCACGCCGTTCTGCGGCCACGACAGCGAAGACTGCTCCTGATCGACCGGCAGCAGCGGAATTGCCACCGCCGACAGCACACCGATCACCGCCGCGACGATCGCGATCACGCGCGCCTGCGCCAGCCCCCACCGTCCCGGACGTGCCGGTTCGGCGCCCCGTGTCGGATCTCCCGCGGATGTCTGCTCCGCCCCCACCATGCTCTCGACCACGAGAAGCGATGGTAACGGCAATCACACCCGCCGCGGGCACACTCACCGTGCCGCCGCGAAATCCGGCAATTCGCCGGGTAGAACGGACGGATGAAGGTCTACACCGGAACCGACGCCGCCATCGATCCGGCGGCGGTCGCCGACCTCGCCCGCCGCGCCGAGGCGGCCGGCTACGACGGTCTGCACGTGTCGGAGACCGTTCACGATCCGTTCCTCCTCGCGCTGCTGGCGCTGCAGGCCACCGAACGGATCGTCGTCCGCACGTCGGTGGCGCTGGCGTTCGTGCGCAGTCCCCTGCTGACCGCGTACACGGCGTGGGACCTGTCGAAGCTGTCGGGCGGGCGGTTCCACCTCGGACTCGGCAGCCAGATCCGGCAGAACATCGAGGAGCGGTACGCCATGGAGTGGTCGGCGCCCGCGGCCCGCATGCGCGAGTACGTCGGCGTGGTCCGCGCGGCGTTCGAGACCTTCCGCACCGGCGAACTCGTTGCCTACGAGGGGGATCGATACCGGTTCACCCGGATGCAGCCGTACTTCAACCCCGGACCCGACAGCGCCACCGCGATCCCGCCGATCTACCTCGGTGGTGTCGGGCAGCGCATGGTGAAGGTCGCGGGGGAGTGCGCGGACGGCCACGTCACGCACCCCACCAACTCGGACCCGCGGTATCTCGCCGACGAGTGCCTGCCGGTGCTCGCCGAGGGCGCCGCCGCGGCCGGACGTGCGCTCGACGGCTTCGACGTGGTCGCCGGACTGCAGGTGATCACCGGGGCGACCGACGAGGACGTGGCCGCGGAGCGTGAGCGGCGACGTCGGCTCTTCGCCTTCCTGTACTCGACTCCCGCGTACCGAGGCGCCCTGGAGCGGCACGGATTCCCCGACCTCCAGGGACAATTAGCCGACCTGGTCCGCCGTGAGAACTGGGATCGGTTGCGCGACATCGTGACCGACGATGTCCTCGGTGCGATCGTGCCCACCGCGCGCTACGCCGAGTTGGCCGACGTGGTTCGCGGCCGCCTCGACGGCGTCGCGCAGAGTGTCACGCTGGCGCTGCCGGAGAACCCCGACCACGATCGGCGCATGGCGGACGTGATCGCCGAACTGCAGGCCGGACAAGGAGTGGAATGAGCCGTCTCGCTCGGATCGTGCCCGTGCTCGCGGCACTCGTGTGCGGTGCGCTCGCCGGCCGCGTGCTGTGGTCGCCGCTGCCCGACGACTACGTCAGGGCCGAGAGTGCCCTGCCCGCAGCCCTCGTCACGAACGGTGCGGGTATCGCGGCCGCGGCCGCCGTGGCGGTGTCGGTCACGGTGGTGTTGGTACGTCAGCGCTCGGCGACGTTGGTGGCGGCAACTGCTCTCTCGGGACTGCTTCTGCTCGTGCTACCGGAGGTCGTGGTGTATCCCGAGGACCCGGCGGTTCTGCTGTACTCGAACGCCGTTGGCGCAGGCTTGGTCCTGGGGGCTCTCTCGCCTCTCGCCGCTCGCGACCGGGATGCTCAGGCCGGGCTTGCGGCGGGCGCCGTGGGTGCATTCCTGCTGTCGGCTTCCTTCTCCGAGGTGCGTGGCTCCAGGTCGGCGGACTTCGGTTGGGCCGCGTACACCCCGCTGACGTCGCTCGAGCCCGCGGCGCCGTCGGGCGTGGTGGGCCTGTGGCCGGTCGTCGCCGCGGCGGTTCTGGTCGTCCTGGCAGCCCTCCTCGACCGGAGGACGTCCTGGACTGCGCGGGTCGATACCCGCTGGCTCGCTGCCGCGGCCGCACTACCGGTCGCAATCTACGCCGTCGGGTGGATCGTGATGGAGTCCGGACTGCAGCCCGAATCGTGGTACCTCTATGCCGGTCTGGTGACGACGGTCGTGGCCTGGCTCGCATGGCAACTGCCCGGGAACGACGGGCGCGCGGTGTTCGCGGGTGCCGCGGTTCTCGCTGCCGCGATCGCGGGAACGCCGTCGACGAGCACGGATTGGTGGACCGTCGCGATACCCGCCGCCCTGATCGTTGTCGGCCTCGCGCTTGGCGTCCGGTGGCCGGTTCCGACGGTCGGTTTCGGGTTGCTCGCGGTCGGCGCGGCGGCGTCGCTCGTGGCTCCGGAGCAGTGGGACATCCACGCGATCGCCTACATGTTCCTACTGCCCGCCGCCGCGGGGTTCGTCGCGGGATCCTGCCTCCCCACATCGGCTCCGGCCTCGACGGTCGGGCTTGCGCTGCCGTTCACAGTCTCGATCCCGGGTGTCGTCGTCATGACCGGGGTGGTTCCCGAGCACTACGTGGACTACGGGCCCACCCTCGAATCGCAGATGCCGGGCGCCACGTCGGTTGTCGTGGCGGCGCTCGCAGTCATCGTCCTGTGCGGCGTGGGCGCGTGGGGACTCGACCTGCGATCCGCGGCACGCTGAACCGGTACCGGCCCGGAAAAGGCCGAAGGCCCCACTCTCGAACGAGAGTGGGGCCTTCCGTGTGCCCCCGGCAGGATTCGAACCTGCGGCCTTTCGCTCCGGAGGCGAACGCTCTATCCCCTGAGCTACGGGGGCGCACCGGAATTCTCCGGTGTGCCAGTGGGCGGAGTTAGCGTAGCGCATTGTCGGCGATCATCCACATCGCCTGGTAGATCGGCCTTTTTTGCGCTGCTGTGAGAGCGGAACGAGGCCGGGCGGAGCTTCCGCGGGGAAGCGCCGCCCGGCCCTGAGTCCACCGCAGACCGCTAGTTCATCGGCAGCGGTGCCGCGCCGCGCTCGGAGAGCATGCTCGTCATGAGCGTCGATTCGCCCTGCTGGGTCTCGACCATCGTCTTCGCCAGGTTGCGGACCGCAGGAACGTCCGCGTACTGGGCGCCGTACTCCATCATCGGCAACCCGCCCTGATGGTGACGCAGCATCAACTGGAGGAACATCACGTCGAGGTCGCGGCCCGACGCCTGACCCAGCGCCGACATCTCCGCGGGGGTCGCCATGCCCGGCATCGTGCCGGGGTCGTGCGCCATCGGGGTGGCGGTGCCGGTCGTTCCGTGACCCGAATGGCCACCGTGGTCGTCACCCTCGGTCATCCACGTCATGTATCCGCCGGTCGGCAGCGGTGCACGATCCCACAGCGCGAGCCAGCCCTGCATCTGCCCGACCTGGTTCTGCTGGGTCGTGAGGATGTCGTACGCGAGGTTCTTCACGGCCGTGTCGCCCGACTTCGTGAGCGCGATGGTGGCCATGTCGATCGCCTGATTGTGGTGCACCGTCATGTCCTGCGAGAACCCGACGTCCACCGAATCGGCGCTGGGAGCGGCCGATTCGCCGTCGTCGATCGGGAGCCGCGCGAAGAACCCGAGTGCGAACCCGATGGCCAGGACGCCGATCAGCCCGACGACCGCCAGGGCCGTGCGCTGGCTGCGCTTGCTCGGTGCCGTCTCGCCGGAGCTCTGTGTGTCGATCTCGGTCATGATCGTGTGTCAGCCGTTTCCGCCGGCACCGGGCTGCGGCGCACCGGCCGGCAGCTGCATGTCGGTCGGTGGCTGCATGTCGGTCGGCAGGCCGGCGGCGCCGCCGACCTCACTGCTGTCGGGCGTGATGCCGCCACCGTCCATCGGCACGGCGTCCGGGCCCGGGGCGCTCGGATCGAACGGCGGCGGGTTCTTCGGATCGAACGAGTCGGGGATCGTCGAGCAGCTCGCGCCCACCTCGGGGTACTCGTAGCGGTTCAGCCGCAGCGCGGTGATGAACTGGTCGATGCGCTTGTCGTCGGCGGTGTCGAGCTTGAGCTGGTGGCCCCACGACTGCAGCGAGATCGGGGTGTCCAGACCCGGGTACGGCGACATCAGCATGTAGCCGGAGTTGTCCTCCACCCGCTCGACGAGCTGCTGGCGCTGGTCGTCGGTGACCTTGTCCGGGTTGTAGGTGATCCAGATGGCGCCGTGCTCGAGCGAATGGACGGCATTCTCGGTACGGATCGGATCGGCGTACACGGTGCTCATGCACGTGGCCCAGATCGCGTCGTGCGGCCCGCCGAACGGGGGTGACTGGTCGTAGGCGACGCGCTGCGTCGGCTGGATGTGCACACCGGCCGGGTAGTCGACCGTGACGACGCCGTCGATCGCGGTCGACGGATCCTGGTTGGATTCGGACGGCGCGTACTTGTCGGCCTCCGCCTTCTCCTGGTACTTCGGCACCAGGTTGACGGCGAGGACGGCAATGAGCGCGACGACCGCCACGACGGCGCCGATGGTCAGCCACGGCAGCTGGCGCGGCGTGGCGCCACCACGCTTCGCCGCGGGCACGCCACCCTGCTTGTTGGCCGCCTTGATGGCCTTGGCTGACTTGGCCCCCGTGTTCTTACTGCCGGGACCGCGATTTTCCGAACCGCTGGGCATCGATGTGTGCTCTTTCGGTGATTGGACAAGGGCGTCCCCGAGGGGTAATGAGTCTCGTGGGCCCAATCACTGTACGTTCCCACCCTGAGGGAAACCTGGGAGAGCCCGATCCTGGTAATCGGCACTGGTTATCCGGCCCGGAGCCCCACGCAATAAGATGGACTCCTGTGACTCCAGCCGACCTTGCCGAACTGCTCCGAGGAACCGCCGCGAAGGTGCTCGCCGAGCACGGACTCGACGTTTCCGTACTGCCCGCGACACTCACGGTCGAGCGTCCCCGCAACCCCGAGCACGGTGACTACGCCACCAATGTGGCGATGCAGGTCGCCAAGAAGGCCGGCACCAACCCGCGCGATCTGGCCACGTGGCTGGCCGCCGCTCTGACGGCCGCCGACGGCATCGAGTCGGCCGAGGTCGCGGGTCCCGGCTTCCTCAACATCCGCCTTGCCGCCGACGCCCAGGGCGCGATCGTCGCGAAGGCACTCGCTGAGGGCGCGGCCTACGGCGCCGGCGACTCGCTCGCAGGTAAGCGCATCAACCTCGAGTTCGTCTCGGCGAACCCCACCGGCCCCATTCACCTCGGTGGCACCCGCTGGGCCGCGGTCGGCGACGCCCTCGGCCGGATCCTGTCCACCCAGGGCGCGGACGTGACGCGCGAGTACTACTTCAACGACCACGGCGCCCAGATCGACCGCTTCACGCGCTCGCTCATCGCAGCGGCCAAGGGCGAGCCCGCCCCCGAGGACGGCTACGCCGGCGACTACATCGTCGACATCGCCGCCGAGGTGCAGAAGCAGGCGCCCGGCGCCCTCGACCTGCCCGACGCCGAGCGTCACGAGACCTTCCGGTCCATCGGCGTCGAGCTGATGTTCGCGCACATCAAGCGCACCCTGCACGAGTTCGGAGTCGATTTCGACGTCTACTTCCACGAGAACTCGCTGTTCGAATCGGGCGCCGTGGCGAAGGCCGTCGAGACCCTCAAGGACTCGGGCAACCTCTACCACGAGGACGGCGCGTGGTGGCTCAAAAGCACCGACTTCGGTGACGACAAGGACCGCGTCGTCATCAAGTCCGACGGCAACGCCGCGTACATCGCCGGCGACATCGCCTACTTCCAGGACAAGCGCGCCCGCGGCTTCGACCTGTGCATCTACATGCTCGGCGCCGACCACCACGGCTACATCGGCCGCCTCAAGGCGGCGGCGGCCGCGTTCGGCGACGACCCGGACACCGTCGAGGTCATGATCGGCCAGATGGTCAACCTCGTCCGCGCGGGTGCCGCGGTGAAGATGAGCAAGCGTGCCGGCACCGTCATCACCCTCGACGACCTCGTCGAGGCGATCGGGGTCGACGCCGCCCGCTACTCGCTGGTGCGCTCGTCGGTGGACCAGAGCATCGACATCGACCTCGAGCTGTGGACGAGCACCAGCAACGAGAACCCGGTGTACTACGTCCAGTACGCCCACGCGCGCCTGTGCTCGATCGGACGCAACGCCGCCGACCTCGGGTTGAGCTCGCAGAACCCGAACCTCGGCCTGCTCACGCACGACCGCGAGGGCGACCTGATCCGCACGATCGGCGAGTACCCGCGCGTCGTCGCGAAGGCCGCCGAGCTGCGTGAGCCGCACCGCATCGCGCGGTACCTCGAGGAGCTCGCCGGCACCTACCACCGCTTCTACGACGCGTGCCGCATCCTGCCGCAGGGCGACGAGGAGGCCACCGACCTGCACACCGCGCGCCTCGCGCTGTGCGACGCGTCGCGTCAGGTCCTCGCCAACGGCCTCGAGCTGCTCGGCGTCAGCGCACCGGAGCGGATGTGAACGCGCACCCCGCCGGACCCCGGCACGCCGAGATCCCGCACGCCCCGGGGCTGCCCCCGCGCCCGGTGACGTCGTCCGAGATGACGACGCTGCCCGCGCAGGTGTGGCCCCGAGGGGCCGAGCGCGGCGACGACGGCGTCGTCCGCCTGGCCGGCGTCCCCGTCACCGAGCTCGCCGAGAGGTACGGCACACCGCTGTTCGTAATCGACGAAGACGACTTCCGGTCCCGCTGCCGCGAAATGGCGAGCGCGTTCGGCGGCGCCGAGCGTGTGCACTACGCGTCCAAGGCGTTCCTGTCCGCGGAGATTGCCCGTTGGGTGCGCGACGAGGGCCTGTCGATGGACGTGGCGTCCGGCGGTGAACTCGCCGTGGCGCTGCACGCCGGCTTCCCCGCCGAGCGGATCACTATGCACGGCAACAACAAGTCCGTCGCCGAGCTCGAGACCGCGGTCACGGCCGGCGTCGGGCACATCGTGCTCGACTCGATGGTCGAGATCGACCGCCTCGACGGGGTCGCGGCTCGTCACGGCATCGTGCAGGACGTCCTGATCCGCATCACCGTCGGTGTCGAGGCCCACACGCACGAGTTCATCGCGACCGCCCACGAGGACCAGAAGTTCGGCTTCTCGCTGTCCGGCGGCAACGCGATGGCCGCCGTCGAGCGGGTCTTCGCCACCGACAACCTGCGCCTGGTCGGTCTGCACAGCCACATCGGCTCGCAGATCTTCGAGGTCGACGGCTTCGAGCTGGCGGCGCATCGCGTCATCGGCCTGATGCGCGAGATCGTCGACCGGTTCGGTGCCGAGAAGACGGCGCAGCTGTCGATCGTCGACCTCGGTGGCGGTCTCGGCATCTCGTACCTGCCCAGCGACAACCCGCCGCCGGTCGACGAGCTCGCGGCCAAGCTCGCGCACATTGTCGCGACCGAGTCGAAGTCCGCGGGCCTGCCGGTTCCAACGCTCATGGTCGAGCCCGGCCGCGCCATCGCCGGCCCCGGTACCGTCACGCTGTACGAGGTCGGCACTATCAAGGACGTCACCCTCGATGCGGGTGCGACCCGCCGATACATCAGCGTCGACGGCGGAATGAGTGACAATATCCGCACGTCGCTGTACCAGGCGGAATACGATGCCCGTCTGGTCTCGCGCGCCAGCGAGGGCGAGCCGGTGGTCGCGCGTGTCGTGGGCAAACACTGTGAAAGTGGTGACATCGTCATCCGGGACGCATGGATGCCGGACGACCTCGGTCCCGGAGATCTGCTCGCGGTCGCCGCGACCGGCGCGTACTGCTACTCGATGTCGAGCCGGTACAACCTGCTCACGCGACCCGCGGTGGTGGCGGTGCGGGACGGTGCTTCGCGCCTAATCTTGCGTAGGGAAACTGTGGAAGATCTGCTCAGCTTGGAGGTTACGGAGTGACCAGCGAATCGGCGCAGCGCGCCATCGGGGTGGCTGTTCTCGGCCTCGGGACCGTGGGCAGCGAGGTGGCCCGGATCATCCGGGAGCACTCGTCGGACCTCGAGGCCCGAGTCGGTGCACGCCTGGAACTGCGTGGTGTGGCGGTGCGCCGCATCGACGGCGATCGTGGCGTACCGCAGGAACTGCTGACGACCGACGCGGAAGCGTTGGTGACGCGCGACGACGTCGACGTCGTCGTCGAGGTGATCGGCGGCATCGAATTGCCGCGCAAGTTGGTGCTCGCCGCGCTCAACGCGGGCAAATCGGTCGTCACCGCCAACAAGGCGCTGCTCGCCGAGTACACCGGTGAACTCGCCGAGGCCGCCGAGCGCGAGAGCGTCGACCTGTACTTCGAGGCGGCGGTCGCCGGCGCGATCCCGGTGATCCGCCCGTTGACGCAGTCGCTCGCCGGCGACCGGGTCGATCGGGTGCTCGGCATCGTGAACGGCACCACCAACTTCATCCTGTCCGCGATGGACGAGACCGGCGCCGACTACGCCGAGACGCTCGCCGAGGCCGGCCGCCTGGGCTACGCGGAGGCCGACCCCACCGCCGACGTCGAGGGCTTCGACGCCGCGTCGAAGGCCGCGATCCTCGCGTCGATCGCGTTCCACACCCGCGTCACCGCCGGTGACGTGTACCGCGAGGGCATCTCGAAGATCTCGTCCGCCGATCTGGACGCCGCCAAGTCGCTCGACTGCACCATCAAGCTGCTGTCGATCTGCGAGCGGATCGTCGACGGCGACGGCAGCGAGCGCGTCTCCGCCCGCGTGTACCCGGCCCTCGTCCCGCGTGAGCACCCGCTCGCCGGCGTCAACGGCGCGTACAACGCCGTCGTCGTCGAGTCGGCCAACGCCGGTCGGCTGATGTTCTACGGCCAGGGCGCCGGCGGTGCCCCCACCGCTTCCGCGGTCATGGGCGATGTCGTCATGGCCGCACGCAACAAGGTGCACGGCGGACGCGGTCCGCGCGAGTCCAAGTACGCGGACCTGGCCATCGCGCCGATGGGGGACATCCCGACCCGTTACTACGTCAACATGCAGGTGGCCGACCGCGCCGGTGTGCTCTCGGCGGTCTCCGCCGAGTTCGCCAAGCGTGGCGTCAGCATCTCCACGGTCCGTCAGGAGGGTGCCGGTGACGGCGCGCGCCTGGTGGTCGTCACCCACCTCGCGACCGACGCGGCACTGGCGGAAACGGTTGCCGCCCTTGCCGAACTCGAATCTGTAACCGCTGTGACCAGCGTGCTCCGACTGGAAGGTACCTCCGAATGACCGGCGCCAACTCCAAGGCCGACACCAAGGCGACCCCCGTCCACACCCCGTGGCCGGGACTGATCGAGGCCTACCGCGACCGGCTCGCGATCGGACCGAACTGGAAGACCGTCACGCTGCGTGAGGGCGGCACGCCGCTGCTGCCGGCCGGCCACCTGTCGGAGCTCACCGGGTGCGAGGTGTACCTCAAGGTCGAGGGCCTCAACCCGACCGGTTCGTTCAAGGACCGCGGTATGACGATGGCCGTCACCGACGCCCTGGCCCGCGGTCAGCGCGCCGTCCTGTGCGCCTCCACCGGCAACACCTCGGCCTCCGCCGCCGCGTACGCCGCCAAGGCCGGCATGGGCTGCGCCGTGCTGGTCCCGCAGGGCAAGATCGCGATGGGCAAGCTCGCGCAGGCCGTCATGCACGGTGCGCGAATCATCCAGGTGCAGGGCAACTTCGACGACTGCCTCGAGCTGGCTCGCAAGACCACCTCCGAGTTCCCGACGATCGGTCTGGTCAACTCGGTCAACCCGGTCCGCATCGAGGGGCAGAAGACCGCCGCGTTCGAGATCTGCGACGCGCTCGGCAAGGCCCCCGACGTGCACGCGCTGCCCGTCGGCAACGCCGGCAACATCACCGCCTACTGGCGCGGCTACTCCGAGTACTTCGCCGACGGCATCACCTCGGTCCGTCCGCGAATGCTCGGTGTCCAGGCGGCTGGTGCGGCGCCGCTGGTCCAGGGTGCCCCGGTCAAGGATCCCGAGACCATCGCGACCGCGATCCGCATCGGCGCGCCCGCGTCGTGGGACGGCGCCGTGGCCGCCAAGGAGGAGTCGAACGGCGCGTTCCGTGCGGCGACCGACGAGGAGATCCTCGAGGCGTACCGCCTGATCGCCGCGACCGAGGGCGTCTTCGTCGAGCCGGCGTCCGCCGCGAGTGTCGCCGGTCTGCTCGCCGCCCGCAAGGAGGGTTGGCTGGATTCGGGCCTGACCGTCGTGTGCACCGTCACCGGTAACGGGCTCAAGGATCCCGACACCGCGCTCGCGGGTATGCCTGCGGTGCAGCCCATTCCGGTCGATCCGGTCGCCGTGGCGTCGGCCCTCGAGCTGGCGTAGTGACCACGGCTCCGGACACGGCAGTGAACCAGGCGATGACTCAGACCCTCCCCACCGGACTCACGGTGACCGCGCGTGTTCCCGCGTCGAGCGCGAATCTCGGACCGGGATTCGACACGCTGGGTCTCGCGCTCGGTCTGTACGACGAGATCACTGTCACGACCACGGATTCGGGACTGACGATCCGAGTCGAAGGCGAAGGTGCGGACGACGTGCCGTGGGGTCCGTCCCACCTTGTCGTCCGCGCCATCGAGCGGGGCCTGGAAGCGGCAGGTCTGTGGGCCGACGGTCTGGACGTGGTGTGCCGGAACGCCATTCCCCACTCGCGGGGGCTGGGCTCGTCCGCGTCGGCGGCGGTCGGCGGCCTGGCCGCGGCCAACGGCCTGGCCCGCAAGGCGGCGCCCGAGTTGGCGCTGACCGACGCCCAGCTGGTCCAGCTGTCATCCGAGTTCGAGGGACACCCGGACAACGCCGCGGCCAGTGTCCTCGGCGGCGTGGTCGTGTCGTGGAGCGAGACGGAGATCGACGACGAGTCGCAGCGTCTCTACAACGCGGTGCGGCTGTCGGTCCACCCGGACGTGCGGGTCGTGGTGCTGGTCCCGTCGGAGAGGTCGTCGACCGCGCTCACCCGGGGGCTGCTGCCGGAGACCGTGCCGCATCGCGACGCGGCGTTCAACGTCAGCCGCGGTGCCCTCGCGGTGGTCGCGCTCACGCAGCGTCCCGATCTGCTGATGACGGCCACCGAGGACAAGCTGCACCAGGCGCAGCGCGCACCGGCGCTTCCGCTGACGACGCGGTGGATCGCGAAGCTGCGCGATGCCGGGATCGCGGCCACCGTCTCGGGTGCCGGCCCGACCGTGCTGGCGCTGTCCGACCAGCCGTTCCCGGACGCGCTCCGCAGCGAAGCCGAGCAGGACGGACTGCGGGTCCTCGAGCTCGAGATCGCTGACGGCGTGCAGGTGAACTGAATCGGACGCGCTCAGGATTGGTTACCCATCGGTTCTTGCCGAGTAGGGCATTCGCCGCTATCCTGAGCGTGTCCGTCCATCGTGCGCTTCAGACGCCGGTGCTTCACCAGGGCAATCACTCCATTTCTTCGGGGTATACCTGGCATGATCCTCACGCAAGTCGCTGCGTTGATCGATCGACAGCACTCGCCTTCTCGGGTGATGTGATGGGGGACAAGCCGAAATTCCATCCAGCGGATACGGCCACATCCGAGTTCAGTTGTCTACTGGACTGCGGGACGAACCCTCGACTTTGCGCAGCGCGAGCGAGGGAAGGGAAAGGACCTCCGTGACCGATACGGACCTGATTGCCACGCCTGTTCAAGATTCCCCGGCAGAGGCCGCGGGTACCCGGGCTGGTAATCCTCCACAGACTTCTGACGCTGCACCGCGCGAGGGCGCGGTCGCCGCGTCGACCAAGCGCGCCGACGCTCGTCGTGGCGCCGGACTCTCCGGAATGGTGCTCGCCGAGCTGCGTTCGCTCGCGGGTGAACTCGGCATCAAGGGCACCTCGGGGATGCGCAAGGGCGATCTGATCGCCGCTATCAAGGAGCGGCAGGGCGGCGGCGCCGCCAAGTCCGCGAACGGCACGTCGGCGCCTGCCGCCGAGGCTCCCGCTGCGGAGAAGCCGGCCACTCGCAAGGAGCAGGCCGCGTCGGCCCCAGCCGAAATCGACACGCAGGACGCCGACGCCGACCAGGCGCCGCGCCGCGGACGTCAGCGCCGCGGGGCGTCCCGCCGCGCGGGTGCCCCCGAGTCGTCGGGTGCCGATTCCACCGACACCGCGTCGACCGGCACGGCGACCGAGACCGCGCCGGCCGAGAACCGCGTCGCCGAGGTCAAGGACGGCGAAGCCAAGGACACCAAGCAGGGCGAGTCGCGCGAGCAGGGCAAGGACCAGCAGGCCGACGAGCGCGGCGAGCGCGGCGGACGTCGTGAGCGCGGCGACCGAGGTGAGCGCGGCGACCGTGGTGAGCGCGGCGACCGTGGTGAGCGCGGCGACCGTGGTGAGCGCGGCGACCGTGGTGAGCGCGGCGACCGTGGTGAGCGCGGCGACCGCAGCCAGGGCGGTAGCGGTCCGCGTGGCGAGCGCCGTGACGGCGACGACGAAGAGGGCGGTCGCGGACGTCGCGGACGTCGCTTCCGCGAGCGGCGTCGTGGTCGCGACCGCGGCGAGGCGGGGGAGGGCCGCGAACCCGAGATCCGCGAGGACGATGTCCTGCAGCCCGTCGCCGGCATCCTCGACGTGCTCGACAACTACGCGTTCGTGCGCACCTCCGGCTACCTGGCCGGCCCGAACGACGTGTACGTCTCGATGAACCTCGTTCGCAAGAACGGCCTGCGCCGCGGTGACGCAATCACCGGTGCGGTCCGTGTCCCGCGGGAGGGCGAGCAGGGCAACCAGCGTCAGAAGTTCAACCCGCTGGTCCGCCTGGACACCGTCAACGGGCACGATCCCGAGGCGGCCCGTAAGCGTCCGGAGTTCAACAAGCTCACGCCGCTGTACCCGAACCAGCGTCTGCGTCTCGAGACGACGCCGAACATCCTGACGACGCGTGTGATCGATCTGGTCATGCCGATCGGCAAGGGGCAGCGCGCGCTCATCGTGTCGCCGCCGAAGGCCGGTAAGACCACCGTCCTGCAGGACATCGCGAACGCGATCTCGGTCAACAACCCCGAGTGCTACCTGATGGTCGTCCTGGTCGACGAGCGTCCGGAAGAGGTCACCGACATGCAGCGGTCGGTGAACGGCGAGGTCATCGCCTCGACGTTCGACCGCCCGCCGGCCGATCACACCTCGGTTGCCGAGCTCGCCATCGAGCGGGCCAAGCGCCTGGTGGAACAGGGCCGCGACGTCGTCGTGCTGCTCGACTCGATCACCCGGCTGGGTCGCGCGTACAACAACTCGTCGCCGGCCTCCGGACGCATCCTCTCCGGTGGTGTCGACTCGACGGCGCTGTACCCGCCCAAGCGTTTCCTGGGCGCCGCGCGCAACATCGAGAACGGTGGCTCGCTGACCATCATCGCTTCCGCCCTGGTGGAGACCGGGTCCACCGGTGACACCGTGATCTTCGAGGAGTTCAAGGGCACCGGCAACGCCGAGCTCAAGCTCGACCGCAAGATCGCCGAGCGGCGCGTGTTCCCGGCCGTCGACGTCAACTTGTCGAGTACCCGTAAGGACGAGCTCCTGATGAGCCCCGACGAGTTCGCCGTCGTGCACAAGCTGCGGCGGGTGCTGTCCGGTCTGGACACGCACCAGGCGATCGACCTGCTCGTCGACCGGCTCAAGAAGAGCAAGAGCAACGTCGAGTTCCTCATGACGGTTTCGAAGACCGCCCCGGGCTCGCTCGCGGACTGACGTCCGATCGGCGCCCGTCGGGAATCTTCCCGGCGGGCGGCGCGTTTAGGAGAAGCACCGGCGATCTGGCAGAATGATCGACCGCGTGACAACTATGTCCGGTTCCGGTTCACGGCCTCGAACGGCGAGGTCGACCCGGCGGCCATTGAAAGGGACACCATGAAGGCTGGAATTCACCCCGAGTACGTTGCGACGACCGTCGTGTGCGGTTGCGGCAACACGTTCGAGACCCACAGCACCGCGCAGAGCGGACGGATCACCGTCGAAGTTTGCTCGCAGTGCCACCCGTTCTACACCGGCAAGCAGAAGATCCTCGACACCGGCGGCCGCGTCGCTCGCTTCGAGGCTCGCTACGGCAAGCGTGCCCCCAAGAAGGCCGCTGCCGACCAGTAGCTGCCCCGCCGACGCCCGTCCTGCGAATCGCAGGCCGGGCGTCGGCCTTTTTGTGGCACTACAGCTGTGCCTCCCCGATCCGCGTTTGGCGCACTTGCCGCGGTTCGGAGGGCCTCGTCAACACCGACAAGTGCGCTCATCGCGGAAAACAGGAGCCAACCATGGCAGGGACGACGCAGCCGTCGGCGATCGACGACATCCTGGCCGAGCACGCGGGTCTGGAGCAGCAACTTGCTGATCCGGCGTTGCACAACGATCCGGCAGCGGCACGCAGGGCGGGCAAGCGCTTCGCCGAACTCGCACCTGTCATGGCCACCTACACCAAGCTCAAAGCCGCCCAGGAGGACCTCGAAGCCGCCCGTGAGCTGGCCGCCGACGATTCCGCGTTCGCTGCCGAGGTTCCCGTCCTCGAGGAGGCGGTGGCCGAACTCGACAAGACGCTGACCGACCTGCTCGCCCCGCGTGACCCGCACGACGCCGACGACGTCGTGCTCGAGCTCAAGTCCGGCGAGGGCGGCGAGGAATCCGCGCTGTTCGCGTCCGACCTCGCGCGCATGTACGTCCGCTACGCCGAACGCGCCGGCTGGCGCGTCGAGATCCTCGACGCCACCGTGTCCGACCTCGGCGGCTACAAGGACGCCACGATCTCGATCAAGTCGAAGGGCGACGTCCGCGACGGCGTCTGGTCGCGCCTCAAGTTCGAGGGCGGCGTGCACCGAGTGCAGCGTGTCCCGGTGACCGAGTCGCAGGGCCGCGTGCACACGTCCGCGGCGGGTGTCCTCATCTACCCGGAGCCGGAGGAGGTCGAGGAGGTGCAGATCGACGAGACCGACCTGCGCATCGACGTCTACCGGTCGTCGGGCAAGGGCGGCCAGGGCGTCAACACCACCGATTCCGCGGTCCGCATCACGCACCTGCCGACGGGCATCGTCGTGACGTGCCAGAACGAGCGTTCGCAGCTGCAGAACAAGGCGCGCGCCATGCAGGTGCTCGCGGCGCGGCTGCAGGCAGCGGCCGAGGAGGCCGCCGACGCCGAGGCGTCCGCCGGACGCCAGAGCCAGATCCGCACGGTCGACCGTTCCGAGCGCATCCGCACCTACAACTTCCCCGAGAACCGCATCACCGATCACCGCATCGGGTTCAAGGCGCACAACCTCGACGCGGTGCTCGACGGCGACATGGGCGCGCTGCTCGACGCCCTCGGTCAGGCCGACCGCGAGGCCCGCCTCGCCGCAGAGTGAGCGACGTCAGGGCACGACGGTCGTAGCGACGCCGCCCTGCACCAGAACGCACGGTTGGCCGGCACCGTTCGTGTAGACGCCGTCGAGCACGGTGACGACGGTGCCGGGTCCGGTGTTCGCGACGAACTCGGCCCGGGTGCCGTTGTTGGTGAGTGTGGCGATGCCGTTGGCGCCCGTGCTGGTGTTGGTCCACACGACGCGGCCCCCGCCGGCCGGAGGGCCTTCGGGGACGCTGATCGCCAAGCGACCACCCGGTAGGGGAGTGGCGTCGGCCGGGGCCATCCCGTTGGGGCAGATCGCCGGCGCGGGTTGCACGTCGAACGGCGCGGCGAACGCGATCGCCGGTCCGATCGAGATGGTGGCTGTGGTGAGAAATGCGGCGGCGAGCACGCGGGCCGCTGTGGCGGAGAACATGGGACGTTTCCTTCGTCCGACCTCGGTCTGACGATAACCAGACCGGTCGCATTTTATCGCCGGTGGGGCCTCGGGAACCGTGGTGCAAGCCGACCGGCACCTATCCGTGCTGTGTCCGTGACCGACGTGGCAGTCTGTACGCGTGAGTCGACAACCTCTCCGCCTGGCCATCATCGAGGCAGCTGCCGAGTTGGAGCGGGCGGGGGTTCCCTCGGCCCGCGTGGACGCCGAACTTCTCGCCGCCCATCTGCTGGGTGTGGAGCGAACCCGCCTGGGCCTGGTGCCGCTCGTCGATCCGTCGGTGATAGACGAGTACCGCACGCTGGTGGCCCGTCGAGCCGAGCGGATCCCGCTGCAGTACATCACCGGTTCGACCGCGATGGGCAACGTCTCCCTCGAGGTGGGGCCCGGCGTGTTCGTGCCCCGGCCGGAGACCGAGCTGCTGCTCGCGTGGGCGCTCGCCCAGCTCGAGGCGAGTGGTCGACGCGCCCCGGTGGTGATGGACCTGTGCACCGGGTCGGGGGCGCTCGCACTCGCGATCGCGCATGCTCGCCCGGACGCCACCGTGCACGCGGTGGAACTGGAACCGCGGGCGCTGGCATGGGCGCGACGGAACGCCGATCGGCGCGGGGCGGCCGGGGACACGCCGATCAATCTGGTGCAGGGCGACGTCACCGACCGCGGCCTGCTGACCGCGCTCGAGGGCGGCGTCGACCTGATCGTGTCCAATCCGCCGTATATCCCGGAAGGTGCGGTGCTCGATCCCGAGGTCGCCGACCACGATCCGCACTCGGCGCTGTTCGGCGGCGCCGACGGTCTGTCCGTGATCAAGCCCATGGTCAACAACATCGCGCGGTGGCTGCGCATCGGTGGCGTCGTGGGCGTCGAGCACGACGACACCAACGGTGCGCAGGTCGCGGAGCTGTTCCGGGCCCGTCGGGTGTTCGGTCACGTCGCGGAGCATCCGGACCTCGCCGGCCGGCCCCGTTTCGTCGTGGCGCAGCGTGTCGCGACGGACGTCGAGGCAGCGCGATGACGGCGGCTCGAACGTGAGTGAAAGGATGGGGGCGTGAGCACTGTCTACGACTGCAAGGATCCCGACAACCGCGAAGCGGGGCTGACCGCCGCGAAGAACGCGCTCAAGGCGGGTCGGCTCGTCGTCCTCCCGACCGACACCGTGTACGGCCTGGGCGCCGACGCGTTCGACGGCGACGCCGTCGCGAGCCTGCTGCGTGCGAAGGGCCGCGGTCGTGACATGCCCGTCCCGGTCCTGGTCGGCTCATGGACCACCATCGACGGTCTCGTGTACTCGGTTCGCCCGCAGGCCCGGGACCTCATCAAGGCCTTCTGGCCGGGTGGGCTGAGTGTGGTTGTGCAGCAAGCACCTTCGCTGGCATGGGACCTCGGTGACAGCCGCGGCACCGTCATGCTCCGGATGCCGCTGCACCCGGTGGCGCTCGAGTTGCTGCGCGAGGTCGGACCGATGGCGGTCTCGAGCGCGAACATTTCCGGACGGCCCGCCGCAACGACGGTGGACGAGGCGCGGGATCAGTTGGGCGGTGCGGCCAGCGTGTACCTCGACGGTGGAACGGCCACGCACGCCGTTGCGTCGACGATCGTCGACCTCACAGCGGACGAGCCGCGGATCCTGCGCGAGGGCGCCGTCGCGACCGCCGACGTGGCCGAGGTGCTCGGAGTGACCGTCGAGAGCCTGCTCCCGGATGGAAAGTGACCGTGATCGGACGCGTTGCCCTCAATCCCGTCCGCGGACGGACGTGCCGGTAGCGTCGTCGAGGTGAGTTCTGCGGATACGGCGGTGCTGGCGCTCGCCCAGGGAGGAAACGGGGCTGGTGTCCCGCTGCGCGAACTGCTCCTGGTGTTGTTCACGGCGGCCGTGGTCACGTTCCTCGGGACCGGTGCCGTCCGGGTGGTCGCCATCAGGTTCGGCGCCGTTGCGGTGCCGCGCGATCGCGATGTGCACGTCCAGCCCATTCCGCGGCTCGGCGGCGTCGGGATGTACGTCGGCATGCTCGTCGCGCTGCTCTTCGCGCAGCAACTGCCGGCACTGACGCGAGGGTTCGAGTTCACCACCGACATCAGTGCCGTGCTGGTGGCCGGTTTCGTGATCGTGCTCGTCGGTGTCATCGACGACCGCTGGGGCCTGGACGCCCTCACCAAGTTCGTGGGTCAGGTCACCGCGGCCGGCATCCTGGCGGTGATGGGTGTGAGCTGGTACATCATCTACCAGCCCTTCGGGGACACCACCGTCATCCTTGACCAACTCCAGGCGGGGTTGGTCACCGTCGCGGTGACGGTCGTGATGATCAACGCGATGAACTTCGTCGACGGACTCGACGGTCTGGCCGCCGGACTCGGCCTCATCGCGTCGCTCGCGATCTGCGCCTTCTCGGTGGGGTTGCTGCACGACCAGGGCGGCGACGTCAGTGCGTACCCGCCGGCGATGATCGCGGCGGCTCTCGCGGGTGCCTGCCTCGGCTTCCTGCCACACAACTTCCAGCCCGCGCGGATCTTCATGGGCGACTCGGGGTCGATGCTGATCGGCCTGACATTGGCCGCGGTGTCGACGAGTGCGTCGGGTCGGATCAGTTTGAGCGCGTACGGATCCCGCGATCTTCTCGGTCTGCTCACGCCGCTGCTGCTGGTCAGTGCGGTCATGTTCATCCCGATCCTCGACCTGTTGCTCGCCATCGTCCGGCGGACACGGGCCGGCGTCAGCCCGTTCAGCCCCGACAAGATGCATCTGCATCACCGGTTGATGCAGATCGGACACTCGCACCGCCGCGTGGTCCTGCTGATCTACCTGTGGGTCGGGGTTCTCGCATTCGGCGCGGTCGGCTCGGCACTCATCGACAGGCGCGTAGTCGTCCTGCTGGTCGCGGCGGGGTTGGTGTTCGCGCTCGTGGTGACGGCGGTACCGTCGTGGCGGGGTCTGCAGCAGGACCGTCGCCAGTAGAAGGCGTGCGGGCGGGCTGGGGCGGATGTCCTGTTTCGGTGTTCCTCTAACCTGGATTCCGTGACTTCGACGCCAGAGCCGTATTCCGCCGATCCCACCGCAGCACTCCGTCGCGGGCTCCGCTACGGAGCGCTGGCCTTGATCGCACTCGCCGTCGGCGGCGTGATCATCGCCAGCCTGTTCGCGGGTACCGCCGGTTTGTGGGGTGCGCTGATCGGTGCCGCGGTGGGCGGCGGCTTCATCCTGTGCACGGCACTTGCTGTGCTGTTGACCGCCAAGCTGCCGGCGGTCACGGCGGGAGCGGTTCTGTTGGGCAGCTGGCTGCTCAAGATGATCCTGGCCATCGCCGTGCTCGCGATCCTCGATCCGCTCGACTTCTACAACCGCCAGGCGATGGTGATCGTGATCGTGCTGTCGCTCGTCATCGTGCTGGGTGCGGAGACGTACGGTGTGCTGCAGACGAAGGTCCCGTACGTGACGCCGACCGATTCCGACGAGCAGTCGGACACTGCCTGACAGGTCTCGGGCGCGGGTTTGTGAAACGTGTTCCAGAGTTCAAGGGGACCCCATCTACACAACGTCGTAGATGTCTTGATAGTCTCTGGGCCAAGCAAGTGCGCTGACGACGGGAAAGTCCAGAGATCCCGACGTGTGGCTGGCGCTTGTAGGCGACCAGGGTTGTCGGAGTTGTCCGGATTTCAGATTCGGATGGAACCGCCCCCGGATTGCCGAGTCGACGACAGTCGCCGACACCGACAGACGCCAGGACGGGTTCGCCCGAGTCTCCAGCTGCTGACGAATACGCGAGCCGACCTTGTCGACTTGTTAGATCGTCAATGTCCGATCGAACCGCAGACAGCGATGCCTGCGGCCGACTACGGGAGAGACCGCTGAGCGTCACCTTCATGGCCGCGGGTGAATATCATCCGCCGTCACTCGATGATTTCTACCCGCCCGCAGTGCTGTTCGAGGGCACCGCCTTCGAGCTCGACCGTCTGATGCTGATCCGTCTGCTGATGTCGGCAGTGGTCGCACTGTTCTTCATCATCGCGATGCGTAGCCCGAAGATCGTTCCGCGCGGTGTCCAGAATGTCGCCGAGTACGCCCTCGATTTCGTTCGGATCAACATCGCCGAAGAGATCCTGGGCAAGGAACAGGGCAAGCGCTTCCTGCCGATCATCACGACGATCTTCTTCATCGTGCTGGCAAGCAACGTCGCGAGTGTCATTCCTTTCCTGAACATCTCGCCGAACGCGCGAATCGGTATGCCGCTCGTCCTTGCGGCGCTGGCATACATCACGTTCAACTACGTGGGTATCAAGAAGTACGGTTTCTTCAAGTACGTGAAGTCGAGCATCGTCGTGCCGGGCGTCCCGCCGGCGCTGCACGTGCTGCTGATCCCGATCGAGTTCCTCTCGACGTTCGTTCTCCGGCCGTTCACGCTGATGGTCCGACTCATGGCCAACATGCTCGCCGGACACATCCTGCTGGTGCTGTTCTTCGGCGCCACGCAGTACTTCTTCTTCACCTCCGGAGGGTTCCAGGCGATCTTCGGTGTTCCGTCGATCATCGCGGGCGTCGCCATGACCTTCTTCGAGTTGCTGGTGATCGGCCTTCAGGCATACGTCTTCGCACTGCTCACCGCGGTGTACATCGACCTGGCCCTCCACGCCGACTCGCACTGACCACTCACATCGATAGACCTGACCCACCGGCCGACCGGCGGTGGGCAACAGAAAGGGAACGGAACACCAAATGAGCGTTTCGCTGCAGGCCGCTGAGGTTCTCGCGCAGGAAGCTGCCAAGGTCAAGGGCTACGGCGCCATCGGCTACGGCCTCGCGGCCATCGGCCCCGGCATCGGCGTGGGTATTGTCGTCGGTAAGGCGATCGAGGGCATGGTCCGTCAGCCCGAGATGGCCGGCCAGGTTCGTACCACGATGTTCCTCGGTATCGCGTTCACCGAGGCCCTGGCGCTGATCGGCCTCGTCGCCGGCTTCATCTTCTAAGAACACACCATGTCAACCACCATCGCATTGCTCGCGGCCGAGGGGGAGGAACACAACCCCCTCCTGCCCGCGACGTATGACATCACTTGGTCGATCGTTGCCCTGGTGGTCGTCGGGTTCGTCTTCTGGAAGTTTGTCCTTCCGATGTTCCAGAAGGTTCTCGCCGAGCGCACCGAGCAGATCGACGGCGGCATCAAGCGTGCCGAAGAGGCTCAGGCCGAGGCCAAGGCCGCGCTGGAGCAGTACCATGCCCAGCTCGCCGAGGCTCGCACCGAGGCCGCACAGATCCGTGAGGAAGCACGTACTCAGGGGCAGGCGATCATCGCTGAGATGAAGGCGCAGGCTCAGGAGGAGAGCGACCGTATCGTCGCCGCCGGTCACAGCCAGCTGGTCGCACAGCGTCAGCAGATCGTGACCGAGCTGCGGGCCGACCTCGGTAAGACCGCGGTCGACCTGGCAGAGAAGGTCATCGGTGAGTCGCTCGCCGACGACGTCAAGCGCGCCGGAACGGTCGATCGCTTCCTCAACGAGCTGGACGCAGTCAGCGCCGATTCCGCAGCAGGAAAGTGAGCACCATGTACGCAGCGAGCCGTGAAGCCCTGACGCAGACCCGTGCTGCGCTCACCGCGGCGTTGGATTCCGTTTCCCCCGGCGCGGCCACTGCGGCCGCGGCGCAGGCCGGATCCGAGCTGTTCTCGGTGGTCGAGGTTCTCGACGGCCAGCGCACTCTCCGGAGTGCGCTCGCCGACGCGTCCACGTCTGCCGCTGGTCGACAGGGCCTGGCCCGCCAGGTGTTCTCGGGGAAGGTCGGCGCCGAGGCGCTGGCAGCCCTCGAGGCCGCCGCGGGCCAGGACTGGTCGACTTCGGCGGATCTGCTGAACTCGCTGGTCACGGTCGGACGTGAGTCCTTGCTTCGTGCTGCGGCGGATCAGAACCAGAGCGACTCGGTCGAGGACGAGCTCTTCCGCCTCGGCCGCATCGTTGCCGGAAATCCGCAGCTGGAGCAGGCCCTTTCGGATCGTTCGACGCCCGTCGCCGGCAAGCGCGAGCTGCTGTCGAAGCTGCTGTACGGCAAGGTCACCGCGATCACGGAGGCCCTCGCCATCCAGGCCGTGGGTCGCCTGCGGACCGCTCCCGCGGACGCGTTCGACGAGCTGTCGGCCCTGGCCGCGGCTCAGCGAGACAAGGCCGTTGCGCACGTGCGTAGCGCCTCTGCGTTGTCGAGTGAGCAGGTCGAGCGGCTCGCCGCGACGCTGACCCGTACCTACGGCAAGCCCGTCACCGTGCACGTGGAGGTCGAACCGGCCCTCCTCAGCGGCATGGTCGTCCGGGTGGGCCACGAGGTCATCGACGGGAGCGCGGCCGGTCGCCTCGCTGCCCTGCGGAAGACCTTCAAGTAGCCGACGACCGAACACATACTCCCGATCTTTTCGAAGACCAGATACCGAGAGCAGGAAAAACATGGCGGAGCTGACGATCTCCTCCGACGAGATCCGTAGCGCGATCGAGAACTACACCGCGAGCTACTCACCGGAGGCCTCCCGCGAGGAGGTCGGCGTGGTGTCCGACACCAGCGACGGCATCGCTCACATCACCGGCCTGCCGTCGGCGATGGCCAACGAGCTGCTGGAGTTCCCGGGCGGCGTGCTCGGCGTTGCCCTGAACCTGGAGGCCACCGAGATCGGTGCCGTCGTCCTGGGCGACTACGAGCACATCGAAGAGGGCCAGGAAGTCAAGCGGACCGGCGACGTTCTGTCGGTGCCGGTCGGTGACGGCTACCTGGGTCGCGTCGTGGACCCGCTGGGTCGCCCGATCGACGGCCTCGGAGACATCGAGACCACCGAGACCCGCGCTCTCGAGCTGCAGGCCGCGACGGTGCTCGAGCGTCAGCCCGTCGAGGAGCCGCTCCAGACCGGCATCAAGGCCATCGACGCCATGACCCCGATCGGCCGCGGCCAGCGTCAGCTCGTCATCGGCGACCGTAAGACCGGCAAGACCGCGGTCTGCGTCGACGCCATCCTGAACCAGAAGGCCAACTGGGCGACCGGCGACCCGAAGCAGCAGGTTCGCTGCATCTACGTCGCGATCGGCCAGAAGGGCTCCACCATCGCGGGCGTCAAGGCTGCCCTCGAGGAGCAGGGCGCGATGGAGTACACCACCATCGTCGCCGCCCCGGCTTCCGACTCGGCCGGCTTCAAGTGGCTCGCCCCCTACACCGGTTCGGCCATCGGCCAGCACTGGATGTACCAGGGCAAGCACGTCCTCATCGTGTTCGACGACCTGACCAAGCAGGCCGAGGCGTACCGCGCCATCTCGCTGCTGCTGCGTCGTCCGCCGGGACGTGAGGCCTACCCGGGCGACGTCTTCTACCTGCACTCGCGTCTGCTGGAGCGTTCGGCCAAGCTGTCCGACGAGCTCGGTGGCGGTTCGCTGACGGCTCTGCCGATCATCGAGACCAAGGCCAACGACGTCTCGGCGTACATCCCGACCAACGTCATCTCCATCACCGACGGCCAGGTCTTCCTCGAGTCCGACCTGTTCAACAAGGGCATCCGCCCCGCGATCAACGTCGGTATCTCGGTTTCCCGAGTCGGTGGCGCCGCGCAGACCAAGGGCATGAAGAAGGTCTCCGGTTCGCTGCGTCTGGAGCTGGCGCAGTTCCGTGAGCTCGAGGCCTTCTCGGCCTTCGCCTCGGACCTGGACGCCGCTTCGAAGGCTCAGCTCGAGCGCGGCCAGCGTCTGGTCGAGCTGCTCAAGCAGGACCAGTACTCCCCGATCGCAGTCGAGGACCAGATCATCTCGATCTACCTCGCCGGCGAGGGTGTCTTCGACTCGGTGCCCGTCGGCGACGTGCGTCGCTTCGAGGCCGAGCTGCTCGACGACCTGCACCGCAACGCGGGCAGCGTCTACGAGGCGATCAAGGGTGGTAAGGCCCTCGACGACGCTTCGATCGAGACCCTCATGGCTGCGACCGACAAGTTCAAGGCCGGCTTCCTCACCTCCGACGGCGCTCGCGTCGTGAACGAGGCCGAGGCAGAGGCACTGGACGCGTCCGAGGTCGGCCAGGAGAAGGTCACCGTCAAGCGCACCACTGTCAGCAAGTGAGCGTGGTCCCCATGACTCAGCGTCACCCGAAGGGAGAGTGATCGATAGATGGCAAGCATCCGCGAACTGCGTTCTCGCATCAAGTCGGTCAACTCGACCAAGAAGATCACCAAGGCGCAGGAACTGATCGCCACGTCGCGCATCACCAAGGCGCAGGCGCGCGTCGCGGCTTCCAAGCCGTACGCGGAGGAGATCACCAAGGTGCTCTCCGAGCTGGCGAGCGCTTCGGCCTCGCTCGACCACCCGCTGCTCAACGAGCGCACCAGCCCCAAGCGTGCTGCGGTCCTGGTCGTCACCAGTGACCGCGGCATGTGCGGTGGTTACAACTCCAACGTCCTCAAGGAAGCGGAGGAGCTGCTGCAGCTCCTGCGCTCCGAGGGCAAGGAGCCTGTGATCTACGTGCTCGGATCCAAGGGCCTCGGTTACTACACGTTCCGCGGACGCACCGTCGGCGGCGCGTGGACCGGGTTCTCCCAGGAGCCGGGTTACGCGGATGCCGCCAAGGCGAGCCGTCACCTGGTCGAGCTGTTCATGGCCGGTTCCGGCACCGAGGTCGAGGCCCCGAACGGGGAAGGCACGATCGAGGGCGTCGACGAGCTTCACATCGTCTACACGCGTTTCGTCTCGATGCTGACCCAGACGCCGGAGGTCCGGCGGATGGCTCCCCTCGAGGTCGACTACACCGAGGACCACATCGAACTGGGCGAGGACATGCTGTCCAACGGCCAGCACGAGGGCAAGTCGGGTCCGACTGCGGTGTACAACTTCGAGCCCGAGGCCGCCACGCTGCTGGCAGCCCTCCTGCCGAAGTACATCAGCACGCGCATCTACTCGGCGCTGCTCGACTCCGCCGCTTCGGAGTCTGCCGCCCGTCGCACGGCGATGAAGGCCGCGACGGATAATGCGAACGAACTGGTGAACACCCTGAGCCGTCAGGCAAACCAGGCTCGCCAGGCCCAGATCACCCAGGAAATCAGCGAGATCGTCGGTGGCGCGAATGCGCTGGCCTCGAGCGCAGGAAGTGACTAGCACATGACCGCAGCAGTAACCCAAACCAACGCGAACGGTGTGGACACCACGTCCGGCCGGGTCGTGCGGGTCATCGGTCCCGTTGTGGACGTTGAGTTCCCGCGCGGCCATGTTCCCGACCTGTTCAACGCCCTGCACTCGGAGGTCACCCTCCCGTCGGTGGCGAAGACGCTGACCCTCGAGGTTGCGCAGCACCTGGGCGACAACCTGGTCCGCACCATCTCGATGCAGCCGACCGACGGCCTGGTCCGCGGCGCTGCGGTGCACGACACCGGCAAGCCGATCTCCGTTCCCGTCGGCGACGTCGTCAAGGGCCACGTGTTCAACGCCCTCGGTGACTGCCTCGACGCTCCGGGTACCGGTCGTGACGGCGAGCAGTGGGGCATCCACCGCAAGCCCCCGGCCTTCGATCAGCTCGAGGGCAAGACTGAGATCCTCGAGACCGGTATCAAGGTCATCGACCTGCTGACCCCGTACGTCAAGGGCGGCAAGATCGGTCTGTTCGGTGGTGCCGGCGTCGGCAAGACCGTTCTGATCCAGGAGATGATCACCCGTATCGCGCGTGAGTTCTCCGGTACGTCGGTGTTCGCCGGCGTCGGTGAGCGCACCCGTGAGGGCACCGACCTGAAGCTGGAGATGGAGGAGATGGGCGTCCTCCAGGACACCGCCCTCGTCTTCGGCCAGATGGACGAGCCGCCGGGAACGCGTATGCGCGTCGCCCTGTCCGCGCTGACCATGGCGGAGTACTTCCGCGATGTCCAGGGCCAGGACGTTCTGCTGTTCATCGACAACATCTTCCGGTTCACCCAGGCCGGTTCCGAGGTTTCGACCCTGCTGGGTCGTATGCCTTCGGCCGTGGGTTACCAGCCGACGCTGGCCGACGAGATGGGTGAGCTGCAGGAGCGCATCACCTCGACCCGTGGCCGTTCGATCACCTCGCTGCAGGCGATCTACGTCCCCGCCGACGACTACACCGACCCGGCGCCGGCCACCACCTTCGCGCACCTCGATGCGACCACCGAGCTCTCGCGTCCGATTTCGCAGATGGGTATCTACCCCGCTGTCGATCCGCTGACGTCGACCTCGCGCATCCTGGAGCCCGGCATCGTCGGTGCCGAGCACTTCCGTGTCGCGAACGAGGTCAAGCGGATCCTGCAGAAGTACAAGGAACTGCAGGACATCATCGCCATCCTCGGTATGGACGAGCTCTCCGAGGAGGACAAGGTCCTCGTCGGCCGTGCCCGCCGTATCCAGAAGTTCCTCGGCCAGAACTTCATCGTCGCCGAGAAGTTCACCGGTGAGCCCGGCTCGGTCGTGCCGCTGCGCGACACCATCGAGGCGTTCGACCGCGTCTGCAAGGGCGAGTTCGACCACCTGCCGGAGCAGGCGTTCAACAGCTGCGGTGGACTCGACGACGTCGAGGCCGCTGCCAAGAAGATCGCCGGGAAGTAGACCGACATGGCTGAGATGACCGTTGAACTCGTTGCCGTCGAGCAGCGACTCTGGTCGGGATCGGCGAAGCTCGTCAGCGCCCAGACGACCGAGGGTGAGATCGGTGTCATGCCCGGGCATGAGCCGGTCCTCGGTCAGCTGGTGGAGGGCGGCGTGGTTGCGATCACGACCGTCGACGGCGAGCGTGTGGTCGCGGCCGTGCACGGCGGTTTCCTCTCGGTGACCGCCACCACGGTGACGATCCTGGCCGAGTCCGCGGACATGGCGCAGGACGTCGACGTCGAGGCGGCCAAGGCCGTCCTGGCGGAGACCACCGAAGACCTCGAGGCGATCGCGGTCGCCAAGGGTCAGCTGCGTGCGGTCGAGCGCGCCTAGTCAGTTCACGACGAGCCGCGACGGAGCCGACGAGCAGTGACGATCGGGATGGTAGTTCTCATCATTCTGGTCGTCCTGCTCGCGGCTTTCGTCGCGGCTTTCGTGTATCGACTGGCAGTGTTGCGTCGGGGCGGTACCGCGGCGATCCTGCGGATCACACCGGCCCCCGGCGGTAGCGGCTGGCGCCACGGTGTGGTGCGGTACGGCGAGGGATCGCTCGTCTTCTACAAGCTGTCGAGTCTGCGACCCGGGCCGGATTCCCGGATGAGCCGGCAGGGCATCGAGGTCGGCGCCCGCCGCGGTCCGGTGGGCAACGAGTACGACATCATGACCGACGAGATCGTGATCCTCGAGATCTCCGACGGCGACCGCACGTACGAGATCGCCCTCGATCGGGGCGCACTGACCGCATTCCTGTCCTGGGTCGAATCGAGGCCGTCGGGACGGTCCATGCGAGGGCGTCCGGCCTGAACCGGTGCCTACCGGAGAAAGAGGACGACCAGATACGAAAAGGGAGGCCATCAGGCCTCCCTTTCGTCGTTCTCGTAGGGGTTAGGCGTTGCCGCCGGCACCCGGCTTCCAGAGCACGTCACCGCCGGGATTCGCGAGTCTGCTCATGATGAACAGCAGGTCGGACAGCCGGTTCAGGTACTTGGCGGGGAGCACGCTCGTGTCGTCCGGGCCGGCCTCGACGGCCGCCCACGCCGACCGTTCGGCACGACGCGCGACCGTGCGGGCGGAGTGCAGTAGGGCGCCCAGGGGAGTTCCACCTGGGAGGATGAAGGAGTTCAGCGGCTCGAGTCGCTCGTTGAACACGTCGCACCAGCCCTCGACCCGGTCGATGTAGGCCTGGGTGACTCGCAGCGGCGGGTACTTGGGCTCGGCGACGATCGGTGTCGACAGGTCGGCGCCGGCGTCGAACAGATCGTTCTGAATCTGACGCAGCACCTCGACGATCTCCTCGGACGGCGCCCCCAACGCGAGCGCGACGCCGATACTCGCATTCGTTTCGTCGCAGTCCGCGTAGGCGACGAGGCGGGGATCGTTCTTGGACACTCTGGAGAAATCGCTCAGTCCGGTCGTTCCGTCGTCGCCGGTCCGGGTGTAGATCCGCGTCAAATGCACAGCCATGGGGTTACGGTACCGCTCAGCGGTGGGGCGGCAGCCGTGGTTAGGCTGTGCGACTGTGAGTGAGCGCTTTCTTGTCACTGGTGGAAACCGACTCGTCGGTGAGGTGCCAGTGGGTGGGGCGAAGAACAGCGTCCTGAAGCTGATGGCCGCGGCATTGTTGGCCGAGGGTACGACTGTCATCAGCAACTGCCCCGACATCCTCGACGTTCCGCTGATGGCCGACGTCCTGCGCGGCCTCGGCTGCGAGGTGGTTCTCGACGACGACGTCGCGACCATCACGACGCCGGCACAGCCGAAGTACCACGCCGACTTCGCCGCGGTTCGGCAGTTCCGCGCCTCGGTGTGCGTGCTCGGCCCGCTGGTCGCGCGATGCCGGAAGGCGGTCGTCGCGCTGCCCGGTGGTGACGCGATCGGATCGCGGCCGCTGGACATGCACCAGTCCGGTCTGCGCCTGCTGGGCGCCCACAGCGAGATCGAGCACGGATGTGTCGTCGCCGAGGCGGACGACCTGCACGGCGCAAACATCCGATTGGCGTTCCCGTCCGTCGGTGCGACCGAGAACATCCTGATGGCTGCGGTGCTCGCCAAGGGCGAGACCGTCATCGACAACGCCGCGCGGGAGCCGGAGATCGTCGATCTCTGCAACATGCTGACGCGCATGGGCGCAAAGATCAGCGGCGCCGGCTCGACGACGCTCACCATTCGCGGCGTCGATCGACTTCAGCCGACGTCGCACCGGGTGATCGGCGACCGGATCGTCGCCGCGACCTGGGGCATCGCCGCCGCCATGACCCGGGGCGACGTGTTCGTGAGGGGCGTCAACCCCAAACACCTGACGCTCGTTCTGGACAAGCTGCGCGCAGCTGGATCTCAGATCACCCAGGAAGCGGACGGGTTCCGGGTGGTGCAGGCCGATCGTCCCCAGGCGGTCAACTTCGCGACGCTGCCGTACCCCGGATTCCCCACGGACCTCCAGCCGATGGCGATCGGACTCGCCGCAATCGCGGAGGGCACGTCGATGATCACCGAGAACGTCTTCGAGGCTCGGTTCCGATTCGTCGAGGAGATGATCCGGCTGGGCGCGGACGCCCGCACCGACGGACACCATGCTGTCGTGCGTGGGGTCCCCGAGCTGTCGAGCGCACCCGTATGGTCGTCCGACATCCGGGCCGGCGCGGGGCTCGTACTGGCCGGTCTCGTCGCCGACGGTGTCACCGAGGTGCACGACGTCTACCACATCGATCGCGGCTACCCGAGGTTCGTCGAGGACCTCGCCGACCTGGGTGGAGATATCCGCCGAGTGACAGGGGAGTAGGAGCCGCGCTCGACCCTGTGTGCGGCGTCACAAATTGCGGTTGTGCAGAATTTGGGGCCTTTTGCAATCGCCGACCTGGGGAAATGGAGTCGGATGAACGTCCGACCTGGCGGTTTGACGCCCCATGAACACTCGCGTAACTTATTCGAGGTCAGAGCGACACGGACACCGACCCGGCCGCGACCTTCACTGGTCAGCGTGGGAAAACGAGGTTGTACGGGGAGCGCCTGGCGAATCTGCTGAAACTCTCTCCGGGGATCGGATTTGCGTCCGGTGCCGGTAAGGGTTAGGCTGGAACGGTTGCCCCGGAACGAGGAACTGCATGGTTTCGAGTGATGGTGTGCGCGTGTTCTTTGAGAACTCAACAGTGTGTCGATGAATGTCAGTGCCAAATATTTTGGTACTCCACGCCATCATTTTTGGTGGGGTGGGTATTTGCTGATCGTCTCATTCTTCCGTCTGGGGCGGTCAGTGCAAGCTAGTTTGAGTTTTTTTGCTAGTGATTTGACTCGATGTCTATGGCTGATTGCCGGTTTTGCCGGCCAATCTAGAGTCTTCAACGGAGAGTTTGATCCTGGCTCAGGACGAACGCTGGCGGCGTGCTTAACACATGCAAGTCGAGCGGTAAGGCCCTTTCGGGGGTACACGAGCGGCGAACGGGTGAGTAACACGTGGGTGATCTGCCCTGCACTCTGGGATAAGCCTGGGAAACTGGGTCTAATACCGGATATGAGCTCCTGTCGCATGGCGGGGGTTGGAAAGGTTTACTGGTGCAGGATGGGCCCGCGGCCTATCAGCTTGTTGGTGGGGTAATGGCCTACCAAGGCGACGACGGGTAGCCGGCCTGAGAGGGCGACCGGCCACACTGGGACTGAGACACGGCCCAGACTCCTACGGGAGGCAGCAGTGGGGAATATTGCACAATGGGCGAAAGCCTGATGCAGCGACGCCGCGTGAGGGATGACGGCCTTCGGGTTGTAAACCTCTTTCAGCAGGGACGAAGCGCAAGTGACGGTACCTGCAGAAGAAGCACCGGCCAACTACGTGCCAGCAGCCGCGGTAATACGTAGGGTGCGAGCGTTGTCCGGAATTACTGGGCGTAAAGAGCTCGTAGGCGGTTTGTCGCGTCGTCTGTGAAAACCCGCAGCTCAACTGCGGGCTTGCAGGCGATACGGGCAGACTTGAGTACTGCAGGGGAGACTGGAATTCCTGGTGTAGCGGTGAAATGCGCAGATATCAGGAGGAACACCGGTGGCGAAGGCGGGTCTCTGGGCAGTAACTGACGCTGAGGAGCGAAAGCGTGGGTAGCGAACAGGATTAGATACCCTGGTAGTCCACGCCGTAAACGGTGGGCGCTAGGTGTGGGTTTCCTTCCACGGGATCCGTGCCGTAGCTAACGCATTAAGCGCCCCGCCTGGGGAGTACGGCCGCAAGGCTAAAACTCAAAGGAATTGACGGGGGCCCGCACAAGCGGCGGAGCATGTGGATTAATTCGATGCAACGCGAAGAACCTTACCTGGGTTTGACATATACCGGAAACGCCTAGAGATAGGTGCCCCCTTGTGGTCGGTATACAGGTGGTGCATGGCTGTCGTCAGCTCGTGTCGTGAGATGTTGGGTTAAGTCCCGCAACGAGCGCAACCCTTGTCCTGTGTTGCCAGCGCGTAATGGCGGGGACTCGCAGGAGACTGCCGGGGTCAACTCGGAGGAAGGTGGGGATGACGTCAAGTCATCATGCCCCTTATGTCCAGGGCTTCACACATGCTACAATGGCCGGTACAGAGGGCTGCGATACCGTGAGGTGGAGCGAATCCCTTAAAGCCGGTCTCAGTTCGGATCGGGGTCTGCAACTCGACCCCGTGAAGTCGGAGTCGCTAGTAATCGCAGATCAGCAACGCTGCGGTGAATACGTTCCCGGGCCTTGTACACACCGCCCGTCACGTCATGAAAGTCGGTAACACCCGAAGCCGGTGGCCTAACCCCTCGTGGGAGGGAGCCGTCGAAGGTGGGATCGGCGATTGGGACGAAGTCGTAACAAGGTAGCCGTACCGGAAGGTGCGGCTGGATCACCTCCTTTCTAAGGAGCATCTCCTGACTCGGACTCACACACAGGTGTGAGGGGAGCAGGCAGAGCCATTTCGGATTCACACGTAATCCGGTGGTGCTCATGGGTGGAACACTGACTACCTCATCCACGGTTCAGCGGGTCACATGGCCGGCTGGTGGGTGATATATCGGCGCACTGTTGGGTCCTGAGGGAACACGCGAGTGATCTTTCATGGAAGAAACGACAGCATCTGGGTGTGGTCATACCGCGGGGTTCGCTCCGGCTGGTGCCACGGGATATCTGGGTGTTGTGTGTTGTTTGAGAACTGCACAGTGGACGCGAGCATCTTTGTTGTAAGTGTTTAAGAGCGTACGGTGGATGCCTTGGCACCAGGAGCCGATGAAGGACGTAGGAGGCTGCGATAAGCCTCGGGGAGCTGTCAACCGAGCTGAGATCCGAGGATGTCCGAATGGGGAAACCCAGCCACAGTGATGTGTGGTTACCCGCGCCTGAATATATAGGGCGTGTGGAGGGAACGTGGGGAAGTGAAACATCTCAGTACCCACAGGAAGAGAAAACAACATGTGATTCCGTGAGTAGTGGCGAGCGAAAGCGGATGAGGCTAAACCATGGGTGTGTGATAGCCGGCGGGCGTTGCATTCGTGGGGTTGTGGGATCCGTCTTGTCAATTCTGCCGGATTGGCCGACAGTAAGAAATCATCGTGTTAGTCGAAGTGGTCTGGAACGGCCTGTCGTAGAGGGTGAGAGTCCCGTAGACGAAAACATGGTGACTGTCGTGGCGGACACCCGAGTAGCAGCGGGCCCGTGAAATCTGCTGTGAATCTGTCGGGACCACCCGATAAGCCTGAATACTCCCTGGTGACCGATAGCGGACTAGTACCGTGAGGGAAAGGTGAAAAGTACCCCGGGAGGGGAGTGAAATAGTACCTGAAACCGTGCGCTTACAATCCGTCAGAGCCTGCGCCACTTCGGTGGGTGGGTGATGGCGTGCCTTTTGAAGAATGAGCCTGCGAGTTAGCGGCATGTCGCGAGGTTAACCCGTGTGGGGTAGCCGTAGCGAAAGCGAGTCCGAATAGGGCGTTCGAGTGGCATGTTCTAGACCCGAAGCGGAGTGATCTACCCATGGCCAGGGTGAAGCGACGGTAAGACGTCGTGGAGGCCCGAACCCACTTAGGTTGAAAACTGAGGGGATGAGCTGTGGGTAGGGGTGAAAGGCCAATCAAACTCCGTGATAGCTGGTTCTCCCCGAAATGCATTTAGGTGCAGCGTCGTGTGTTTCACTCTGGAGGTAGAGCTACTGGATGGCCGATGGGCCCCACAAGGTTACTGACGTCAGCCAAACTCCGAATGCCAGAGTGTGAGAGCACGGCAGTGAGACTGCGGGGGATAAGCTTCGTAGTCGAGAGGGAAACAGCCCAGATCGCCGGCTAAGGCCCCTAAGCGTGTACTAAGTGGAAAAGGATGTGGGGTCGCGAAGACAACCAGGAGGTTGGCTTAGAAGCAGCCACCCTTGAAAGAGTGCGTAATAGCTCACTGGTCAAGTGATCCTGCGCCGACAATGTAGCGGGGCTCAAGTACACCGCCGAAGCCGCGGCATTCACATAACACCCCGGATGGTTTACGGATCGTCCGGCAGTGGTGTGGATGGGTAGGGGAGCGTCGTGCAGCCATGGAAGCGGCAGTGTGAACTAGTCGTGGAGGCTGCACGAGTGAGAATGCAGGCATGAGTAGCGAAAGACGAGTGAGAAACTCGTCCGCCGAATGACCAAGGGTTCCTGGGCCAGGTTAATCCGCCCAGGGTGAGTCGGGACCTAAGGCGAGGCCGACAGGCGTAGTCGATGGACAACGGGTTGATATTCCCGTACCCGTGTGAACGCGCCCCTGGTGAATCAGTGATGCTAAGCGCCCTGAAGCCGGCCGTTGTCCTTCGGGACTGTGGTTGGTGGATGCGCGTGAACCGATCTGGTAGTAGCCAAGCGATGGGGTGACGCAGGAAGGTAGCTGAGCCAGTCAGTGGTAATACTGGTGTAAGCGTGTAGGGCGTGGCCTAGGCAAATCCGGGTCACATACAGCCTGAGACGTGATGCGTAGCCGATTGAGGCGAATTCAGTGATCCTATGCTGCCGAGAAAAGCCTCTAGCGAGCTTTCACACGGCCCGTACCCCAAACCGACACAGGTGGTCAGGTAGAGAATACTAAGGCGATCGAGATAACTGTGGTTAAGGAACTCGGCAAAATGCCCCCGTAACTTCGGGAGAAGGGGGGCCTCTGCCGGTGACCGGACTTGCTCCGTGAGCTGGTGGGGGCCGCAGAGACCAGAGAGAAGCGACTGTTTACTAAAAACACAGGTCCGTGCGAAGTCGTAAGACGATGTATACGGACTGACGCCTGCCCGGTGCTGGAAGGTTAAGAGGACCGGTTAGCCAGTAATGGCGAAGCTGAGAATTTAAGCCCCAGTAAACGGCGGTGGTAACTATAACCATCCTAAGGTAGCGAAATTCCTTGTCGGGTAAGTTCCGACCTGCACGAATGGCGTAACGACTTCTCTGCTGTCTCAACCACAGACTCGGCGAAATTGCATTACGAGTAAAGATGCTCGTTACGCGCGGCAGGACGAAAAGACCCCGGGACCTTCACTATAGCTTGGTATTGGTGTTCGGTTCGGTTTGTGTAGGATAGGTGGGAGACTGTGAAGCGGGCACGCCAGTGTTCGTGGAGTCGTTGTTGAAATACCACTCTGATCGTATTGGACATCTAACCTCGGACCATGATCTGGTTCAGGGACAGTGCCTGGTGGGTAGTTTAACTGGGGCGGTTGCCTCCCAAAATGTAACGGAGGCGCCCAAAGGTTCCCTCAGCCTGGTTGGCAATCAGGTGTCGAGTGCAAGTGCACAAGGGAGCTTGACTGTGAGACTGACAGGTCGAGCAGGGACGAAAGTCGGGACTAGTGATCCGGCACCGGCAAGTGGAAGCGGTGTCGCTCAACGGATAAAAGGTACCCCGGGGATAACAGGCTGATCTTCCCCAAGAGTCCATATCGACGGGATGGTTTGGCACCTCGATGTCGGCTCGTCGCATCCTGGGGCTGGAGTAGGTCCCAAGGGTTGGGCTGTTCGCCCATTAAAGCGGCACGCGAGCTGGGTTTAGAACGTCGTGAGACAGTTCGGTCTCTATCCGCCGCGCGCGTTAGAAACTTGAGGAAGGCTGTCCCTAGTACGAGAGGACCGGGACGGACGAACCTCTGGTGTGCCAGTTGTTCCGCCAGGAGCACTGCTGGTTAGCTACGTTCGGAAGGGATAACCGCTGAAAGCATCTAAGCGGGAAGCCTGTTCCAAGATGAGGTTTCTCACCCCCTCGAGGGGGTAAGGCCCCCGGCAGACCACCGGGTTGATAGGCCAGAACTGGAAGCACAGTAATGTGTGGAGGTGACTGGTACTAATAGGCCGAGGACTTACCACAAAGAAGCTACGCGTCCACTGTGCGGTATCTGAAACAACACACAGAAACCATTCACCCCCAACACAATCCTCCGGGTTGTGGTTCGGGCGGGGGAATGATGGTGTGACAGTTTCATAGAGTTACGGCGGCCATAGCGGAGGGGAAACGCCCGGTCCCATTCCGAACCCGGAAGCTAAGCCCTCCAGCGCCGATGGTACTGCACTCGACAGGGTGTGGGAGAGTAGGACACCGCCGAACATCCTTTCCCGAAGGCCCCCACCAATTACTGGTGGGGGCCTTCGGCGTATCCACATATCGGCACGCGACGTGCCCGGGCCCACACGACCGCTGCGGCGTCCGTGACCCGCGGTCGGTGCATGTAGCGTCGCGTCCGCCAGGGATGTTGTCCTGAAGGCCGTGGGACCGGTTCGGTCCGACCTCAGTCGTAGCCAGTCGGAGTCAGTCGACGGTCGGAACCGCGGGGGAGTCCTCGTTCCGGTCAGTCCCGGATGGCCCGTCCACCGCGTGCGACAGCCGGGTCGGTGTCGTCCGGCCGCGCAGCACCACCAGGTTGCCGGGCCGCCACAGCTGGGCCTCCGACGCATGGGCGAGATTGACCGTGACGGCCGATGCGAGGAGGGCGTCCGGATCGGATTTGGCGAGCTCGGACAGTCGTGCGGCTTCGTTCACCGGATCGCCGATCACGGTGTACTCGAACCGTTCTCGCGCGCCGACGTTGCCCGCGACTGCGGTGCCCGCGGCGACACCGATGGCGGCGCGGCATTCGGGTACCTCGACCGGTAGCCGGCGTCGGATCGCGCGGGCGGCCGCCAACGCGCGGCCGGGTGCGTCGTCCAGGTCGCGCGGGGCACCGAAGATCGCCAGCGCGGCATCGCCCTCGAACTTGTTCACGAAGCCGCCGTGGTGGTCTACCTCGTCGACGACCACCTCGAAGAACCTGTTGAGGAGGTCGACCACCTCACCGGGAGGGCGGGTAGCGGCCAGCTCGGTGGAGCCGACCAGATCGACGAAGAACACGGCGATCTCGCGCTCCTCGCCGCCGAGGGTGGGCGGGGAGACCAGCGCCGCCTCGGCGACATCGTGGCCGACGTGTCTTCCGAACAGGTCGCGGATGCGTTCGCGCTCGCGGAGGCCGTCGGCCATGCGGTTGAACCCGGACTGGAGTTCGCCGAGTTCCGTTCCGTCGTACACGACGATCGCCGTGTCGAGGTGCCCGTCCTCGATCCGGCTCATGCCCGCCTTGACCGAGCGGATCGGCGCGACGGTGGCGCGTGCGTTGAGCAGAATGAGCAGCAGCCCGAAGAAGAGCGTGATGGCGCCGAGCCCGACGATTGCGATGATCAGTTGGTTGGGGGTCGTGTCCTTGCTGAGGTAGGCGTAGGCCGCGACGATCATCAGGCCGGCGATCGGGACGCCGGTGCCGAGGACCCATGCCAGCAGCGTGCGTCCGACGACACCGCCGAGGCGGACGTCGGGCCGCATGCCGGTCTCGAGGGCCCGGGCGGCCGCCGGCCGCAAGGCGAACTCGCTGAAGACGTGGCTGAAGGCGCAGATGGTGATTCCGCCGAACGCGATGGTGAAGCCGATCTTCGGTAGGGTTTGCGGATCGACCAGTCCGTAGGCGGTAGTGAGGAAGATCAGGGCGAGCGTCCACTGACCGATCTGCATCCTGGTCAGACGCCACGGCATCGTCAGTGCGGTGAGCCGGTCGCGTTCGGTGGGGGTGCGGTCCTGCACGATCCACTGCAGGCTGTGCAGCGCGCGCTGAGTGCCCCGGATCGTCCCGACCAGCAGGGCGACGGCCAGGTACACGGGGACCACGACGAAGTTCAGGAATCGGAACTTAGGGTCGAGCATCTCGGGGCCAGGCACAACGTACGTCACGAGTACCGCAACGACCGCCGCGCCGATCAGGTTCGCGCCGACAAGCGAGGTGGTGAGCAGCGTCTGCACTCGGATCCGTCGGATACGCGGTGTCTCCGTGGGGGTTCCGAGCAGGCGGGAACCGAGGGGCTGGTCGGTGGATCGGCGCAGGTCCATGGTCGTTCGAGATTAGTCCGAATCCATCCACTAGGGTGGGCGAGTGCGTCTTGTCATTGCTCGTTGCCGTGTCGACTACGTCGGTCGACTGACCTCCCACCTGCCCATGGCGCGTCGACTCCTCCTGATCAAGGCGGACGGTTCGGTCAGCATTCACGCCGACGACCGTGCCTACAAGCCGCTGAACTGGATGAGCCCGCCGTGCTGGCTGTCGGAAGCCGCCGACGGTGAGGGCCCCGACGGTGCGGAACAGCAACTGTGGGTCGTCACCAACAAGGCCGGTGAGGAGCTGCGGATCACGATCGAGGAGATCGAGCATGACTCGAGTCACGAACTCGGCGTCGATCCCGGTCTGGTCAAGGACGGCGTCGAAGCGCACCTGCAGGAGTTGTTGGCCGAACACGTCGAGACGCTCGGCGAAGGGTACACGCTGATCCGCCGCGAGTACATGACAGCGATCGGCCCCGTCGATCTGCTGTGCCGCAACGCCGACGGGGCAACGGTCGCGGTCGAGATCAAGCGGCGCGGCGAGATCGACGGCGTCGAGCAGCTGACCCGCTACCTCGAACTGCTCAACCGGGATCCGCTCCTCGCGCCCGTGACCGGTGTGTTCGCGGCCCAGCAGATCAAGCCGCAGGCGAAGACTCTCGCGACCGACCGCGGAATCCGATGTCTGATCCTCGATTACGAGGCGCTGCGGGGCACCGAGAGCACCGAGTTCCGCCTGTTCTGATGAGACTGCGGTGCCGGCGACGACGTCGTCGCCGGCACCGCAGCCCTAGACTGGTGGGGTGCCGCGCCGTAACCAGTCCCGCAAGTCCCACCGTCACACCGAGACGGCGGTGGGCGGCAGCCTGTTCGGAAATGCCCTCGCGCGTGAGGAATCCGGTCCGGCAGGCTATGAAGGCGAGCGCTACATGGTTCGCCAGATCCCCGGTGCCCGTGCGACCAAGACGTACCGGTGCCCGGGTTGCGACCAGGACGTGCGTCCGGGCGTCGCGCACGTAGTGGCGTGGCCATCGGACCCCGGCGGTGCCGACGATCGGCGCCATTGGCACACCGGGTGCTGGAGCGGACGCCGCACGCGCGGGCTGACGCGCCGCTGGTCCTAGCTCTTCGCGGGCGCCTTCTCGGGAGCGTTCGCGGGCGCCTTCTCGTCGGCCGCCTGCGCCGGGGACTTGTCGCCCTCGGTCGCCGGCTCCGCGGCGTCGGCGTTGTCGAGCAACTCCGCCTCACGGTTGACGGAGGCGAGCATGGCGGGCACGGAATCGAGCTGACCGCGAATGCCCAGGAGCTGAGCCAGGATTCGGCTGCGCAGCACGCGCAGTTCCTCCGCAAGTTCCTTGGCGTGCGCGATCTTGCGCTCGGATTGTTCGGTGGCCACCTGGAGCCGGCGCTGCGCCTCCTGGCTCGCCTCCGTGACCCGGCGGTGGGCGTCGGCCTTGCTGGTCGCCTCGAGTTCCTCGATGGCGGCAATCACCTTGGCGCGGCGCTCGGCCATGGTGATCTCAAAGTCCTGCTGCACCTGGGTGCGCTTGGCTTCCGCCTCGGCGGTCAGCCGGTCGCGCTCGGCCTTGGCGGCCTCGACGATGCGTGCGGCCTCGGCGCGCGCGGTCTCCATGGTCTTCTCGTGCTCGCGTTCGAGGGCGACCCGACGCTCCTCGAGCTCGGTCACCTTCGATTCGTACTGTCGGCGTAGGCGCTCGCTGTCCTGCTCCGCCACGGAAACCATCTCCGCCGCATCGGCTTCGGCCTTCGCGCGAACCTCGGACGCCTCGTCGGACGCGAGGCGGAGCATGCGGGAGATGCGCTCGCTCATGCCCTCCGCGGTGGTGGGCGGAACGGACAGACGATCGACGTCGCGGCGCAGTTCGTCGATCTCGTCCCGAGCGTCCTCGAGCTGATTGGCCAGTTCGCGGGCCTGGGCGGCCGCCGCGTCACGATCGGTGGCGGTGAGGCGGAACTCGGCGTCGAATCGGTCGAAGTAGCGCCGAACCTCATCCTTGTCGTATCCCTTGCGGACGATGGTGAACGGCATGCCGCGGTCGTGATCGTAGGCCATGCCTGCCAATCTACCGGCGGCGATAGCCGCAGCGCCCGCGGAGTGGGACCGATGTCGTCACATCGACCCCACTCCGGGTCGGCGTCGGCGGAGGCGGTTCAGTGGCCGCCGTCGGCTGCCGGCTCGACGAGCTCGACGAGGACGCCGCCCGCATCCTTCGGGTGGATGAAGTTGATGCGCGAATTCGCGGTGCCGCGGCGCGGTGCGTCGTACAGCAGGCGGACGCCGTCGGCGCGGAGCTCGGCGCTGATCGCGTCGATGTCGGTGACGCGGTACGCGAGCTGCTGGAGGCCGGGGCCGCTGCGGTCGATGAACTTCGCGATCGTGGAGTTCTCGTCGAGCGGGGCGAGCAGCTGGATCGCCGGGGCGCCGGCCGGCGAGCCGACGACCGAGAGCATGGCCTCGCGGACACCCTGCTCCTCGTTGACCTCCTCATGGGTGGACACCATGCCGAGGTGCTTGGCGTACCACTCGATTGCGGCATCGAGATCCGGCACGGCGATGCCGACGTGGTCGATCGCGGTCACGAGCTGCGAGGACAGTCCGCTCGCGGCGGGGCTGGGGGACGAAGATGTCATGTATCAAACGGTAGCGCTACGGTTTGAGGTGTTCGCGTCGGGCCGCGGCACAGCCCGCTAGCTCGGACCAAGATCGACCGCTGGAGGAATCTTGACCACTTCTGTCATCGTTGCCGGGGCCCGGACCCCGGTCGGGCGACTGCTGGGAACCTTGAAGGATCTGTCGGGTTCGGACCTCGGCGGGGTAGCGATCAAGGGTGCGCTCGAGAAGGCCGGTGTCGCGCCGGAGCAGGTCGAGTACGTGATCATGGGGCAGGTCCTGACCGCCGGCGCGGGCCAGATGCCGGCCCGGCAGGCCGCGGTGGCGGCGGGCATCCCGATGAGCGTTCCCGCGCTCACGGTGAACAAGGTGTGCCTGTCGGGTATCGACGCGATCGCGCTGGCGGACCAGTTGATCCGGGCGGGCGAGTTCGACATCGTCGTCGCCGGCGGCCAGGAGTCGATGTCGCGGGCCCCGCACCTGCTCGAGAAGAGCCGCGAGGGCTTCAAGTACGGCGACGTCACCCTGCGCGACCACATGGCCTACGACGGGCTGCACGACATCTTCACCGATCAGCCGATGGGCAACCTCACCGAGTCCGAGAACAGGGACGCGCGGTTCGTCAGTCGCGAGGACCAGGACGCGTTCGCGGCGGCCTCGCATCAGCGGGCGGCCCGCGCGTGGAAGGACGGGCTGTTCGCCGACGAGGTGGTGCCGGTGACGATCCCGCAGCGCCGCGGCGAGCCCGTCGTCGTCGACACCGACGAGGGCGTGCGCGCGGACACCACCGTCGAGTCGCTGGCGAAGCTGCGTCCGGCGTTCGCGAAGGACGGTGCGATCACCGCCGGCACCGCGTCGCAGATCTCCGACGGCGCGGCCGCGGTCGTGGTGATGAGCAAGGCCAAGGCCGAGGCGTTGGGTCTCGAGTGGATCGCCGAGATCGGTGCGCACGGTGTGGTCGCCGGACCGGACTCGACGCTGCAGTCCCAGCCGGCGCGGGCGATCGCCCGTGCCTGCGAGCGTGAGGGGATCGACCCGACGGATCTGGACCTGGTCGAGATCAACGAGGCTTTCGCGGCGGTCGGCATCGTGTCGACCCGCGAGCTCGGCATCGACCCGGCGAAGGTCAACGTCAACGGCGGCGCCATCGCGATCGGGCACCCGCTCGGCATGTCCGGTGCCCGCATCGCGCTGCACCTGGCGCTCGAGCTGCGCCGTCGCGGCGGCGGTGTCGGCGCGGCCGCGCTGTGCGGCGGCGGCGGACAGGGCGACGCCCTGATCGTGCGCGTGCCGAAGAAGTAGATCTCGGTAGCTTCCGGGCGGACACGACGCCCCGCGACACCCCGTGGTCGGGACTGTGACGAGTCTCAACTACGGGGTGTCGTAGCCATTCGGGCACAATGGCGCCCATGGCAAACATTCTCGACGTGTCCACCGCCGCGAAGCGGTTCCGCCTTGTGGCCCTGTGGGAGGCCGTGACCTGGGCGGCGCTGCTGGTCGCGATGTTCTTCAAGTGGGTTCTCGGATACGAAGAGGCCGTCAAGATCCCGGGCATGATCCACGGCGTCGCCGGATTCATGCTCTACATCCTCGTCACCCTGCTCACCGCGCGCTCGCTGAAGTGGGACTTCAAGACGCTCGTCCTCGCGCTCGTCTCGAGTGTTCCGCCCTTCATGACGGTCTGGTTCGAGCGTCGGGCTGCCCGCAACGGGCAGCTCGGTGAATTGTCGGTGGGCGCGTCCGGTCAGAGCGGCGAGCCCACACCCGCCTCGGCCCGCTAGCTCGGCCCCCGGGTGGCGGGCCGGAATGGCTGCCTGCCCGCCACTCGTGACACACTGAAACCGTGACTCGACCCGGTTCTCGTCCGTCCCCTGCAATCGCTGCGGCCATGTCCGGAGCCGTGGATCTCTCCGGCCTCAAGGACCGTGCCACGCAGCCCCCGAGTGCACCCGCCGCCCCGCCGGCGGACGGCCCCGCTCCCGTCGGTAGCACCGGGCTTGCGCCGGTCGTCGACGTCACGGAGGCGACCTTCCAGGCCGAGGTCCTCGAGCGGTCGATGCAGGTCCTCGTGGTCGTCGACCTGTGGGCCACATGGTGCGGTCCGTGCAAGCAGCTGTCGCCGGTGCTCGAGAAGCTCGCACACGAGGGCGGCGGCAACTGGGTTCTCGCCAAGATCGACGTCGACGCCAACCCGGGGATCGCGCAGGCATTCGGTGTCCAGTCGGTGCCGACCGTGGTCGCGATCGCGGGTGGACGCCCGCTCGCGGACTTCGCCGGCGTCCAGCCGGAGCCGCAGCTGCGCGAGTGGATCGCCGCGCTGCAAGAGGCCGTCGCGGGCAAGCTGTCCGGTCCGCCCACGGGCGCCGAGCCGGAGCCCGAGCCGGAGCCCGAGCCGGAGGACCCACGGTTCGTCGCGGCCGAGAACGCCTTGGAGGAGGGCGACTTCGAGGGCGCCGAGGCCGCCTACAACCTCATCCTCAACTCCGAGCCGGGCAACGCGCAGGCGCAGGCCGCGCTCCGGCAGGTTAAGTTCCTGGCCCGGGTGCAGGGCCTGCCCGACAACGCGATCGAACTCGCCGACGCCCAGCCCGACGCGATCGACGCCCAGTTCGCGGCCGCCGACGCGGAGTTGTACACCCAGCGCCCCGACGCGGCGTTCGACCGTCTCGTCGGCCTCGTGCGTCGTACCGCCGGTGACGACCGCACCCGTGTGCGCACCCGCGTCCTCGAGCTGTTCGAGCTGTTCGACCCCGCCGATCCGATCGTGGTCGCGGCGCGGCGCAAGCTCGCGTCGGCCCTGTACTGACCGGCACTCACTTCATCGATAGCGGCCGTCGCACGCCTTCTGTCCGCCGAGCACACCGGTGCGGAAGGCGTCGACCCGCGAGAACCCGCTCGGCACGGTGTTGCCGTCCACGTCGCTCGCGGCCAGGCCGTCGGACAGCAGTCCGGATATGGCCTCGTCGAGATCGCCGGCGGAGAGCCACACCCGGCGGGTGCCGTCGGTGGTCCGGGCGTTGTCCGGGCTCAGCGCGGCGGTGACCGCGCCCGACAGGCACGCGGCCCGCAGGGCGGCCTGCGGGCCGGACAGCGAAGTCCCGGCCTGCCGCTGCACCGCGAGGGTGTAGCGCGACGCCAGCAGGACGTAGGCGCTGTAGTCCCCGGTGACATCGACGGTGATGAACTCCTCGCCGTCCCCCACACTCGGTTTCCCGCGCTCGGCGAGCGCGGGAAGGTCGACGCCGATCGTGTTCGTGGTCGGGCAGAAGGAGACCGGTTCCGTCGCGTCGGCGTCCGGGCATCCGCGGTCGACGCCGTCGAGGTCGAGCGTCGGCGGGTCCGCGAGCGCGAAGACGCTGCCGAACGAGTCGAAGATCGCGGTCACCGTTTCCCGCGTGACGGGGAGTTCGCCGTCGTCGCTGCGGCTGTCGAAACGCTGCGGCAGGTCGGCGCGGCGGGACGTGATCTCGTCGGCGTCGATGCGCGTGCACGCGGCCGGTCCGTCGGTGAACCCGATCTGCACTGCGGTGACCCGTTCGAACGCCGAACCGTGGATCGCCTCGGGATCGTTGGGATCGGTGTCGCGCACCGACACGGTGGCCGCGAGGACCGAATTGAGACCGTCCGACGTGTTGAGCGTGAAGTGCGCGGCGTCGTCCTCGGCCACATGGCGGACGAACGCCCCCGCGAAGCAGTCCGCCTGCTGCTCGAACACGATCCCCGGATCGTCCTCGCCGACCAGGCCGGCCTTCTGCTGAATCGCGTGCCCGTACTCGTGGGCGAGCACCATGACCACCGCCATCGGGCCGAACGCATCGACCAGGCCCGGCAGCAGGTAGGTGCGGTCCCAGCCGATGACGTCCTGCTTGGTGCAGTACGCGGCGTTGACGAGTTCGTCGGTCTCGATGCCGCAGAACCGCGGCCCGCCGGTGTCGTCGGGGTCCCACGACACGAGTTCGCCGACCGGGTGGAACGTGCCCTTGAAGATCGCCGGGTACTGCGCCGTCCAGTAGTCCTCGATGTCGGCGATGGCGTTCGCGGCCAGGGTGTCGATCGTGCCGCGGTCTGTGCCGGTCACGGTGCGCGCCGTATCGGGCACTCCTGCGCGGGGTCCGCTCGGACCGCCCGTCGCGGGGAGGCCCGCGACGGTGAACGGGTCGTCGTAGATCGACACCGCGCGACCGTCGGTCGTCGACGAGCAGGCGGTGGCGGCGACCGTGACGAGTGCGAGCGCCGTGAACAACGCACGGGCTCGTGGCAGTTGTCTGCTCACCGGTCGAGCCCAGTCACCGCGTGTCCCCTCACCGTTCCAACCTCATCCAGATCGCTGCGCTCGCCGGCAGGGTCACCTCCGCCGAGGCGGGGCGCCCGTGCCAGGGATGCTCGGTGGCGGTCACCGCACCGAAGTTGCCCATACCCGATCCGCGGAAGTTCCGCGCATCGGTATTGAGGATCTCAGACCATGTGCCCGGTTCGGGCAAGCCCACCCGGTAATTCGAGTGCGCGGATCCGGAGAAGTTGAACAAACATGCAACGATCGAGCCGTCGCTGCCGTAGCGGAGGAAACTGAGCACGTTGTTCTCGGTGTCGTTGGCGTCGATCCACGAGTAGCCGCCAGGGGACGTGTCGAGCGTCCACAGCGCGGGGGCGGACTGGTAGGCGGTGTTGAGATCGCACACCAGCTGGTGGATGCCGCGGTGCAGGTCGCCGGTGACCGGGTCTTCCAACTCGCCCCAGTCCAGACCGTGTTCCTCCGACCATTCGCTGCTCTGGCCGAACTCCTGACCCATGAAGAGCAACTGTTTGCCCGGGTGCGCCCACATGTACGCGAGGAGCACGCGGACACCGGCGGCCTTCGCGTGGTCGTCGCCGGGCATGCGCGACCACAGCGTGCCCTTGCCGTGGACCACCTCGTCGTGGCTGACCGGGAGCAGGTAGTTCTCGCTCCACGCGTACATGAGCGAGAAAGTGATTTCGTTGTGGTGGAAGCTGCGGTGGATCGGATCGCGCCGCAGATACCCGAGCGTGTCGTGCATCCAGCCCATGTTCCACTTCATCGTGAACCCGAGACCGCCGACGTTGGTGTTGCGGGTGACGCCGGGCCACGCCGTCGACTCCTCGGCGATCGTGACGACACCGCGGTGGAGCTTGTGCACGGTCGCGTTCATCTCCTGCAGGAAGGCCACCGCCTCGAGATTCTCCCGGCCGCCGTGCACGTTCGGTGTCCACTGGCCCGACGGCCGTGAGTAGTCGAGGTAGAGCATCGAGGCGACGGCGTCGACGCGCAGACCGTCGACGTGGAACTCGTCGAACCAGAAGAGCGCGTTCGCGACCAGGAAGTTGCGCACCTCCCGCCGGCCGAAGTCGAACACGTAGGTGCCCCAGTCGAGTTGCTCGCCGCGCTGCGGATCGGCGTGCTCGTACAGCGGCGTGCCGTCGAATCGGGCCAGTGCCCACTCGTCCTTCGGGAAGTGCGCGGGCACCCAGTCGACGATCACACCGATGCCGGCCCGGTGCAGGCGGTCGACGAACGCGCGGAAGTCGTCGGGGGCGCCGAACCGCGCGGTGGGCGCGTAGTACGAGGTCACCTGGTACCCCCACGACCCGCCGTACGGGTGCTCGGCCACCGGCAGCAGCTCGACGTGCGTGAACCCCGACTCGACGACGTACCGGCTCAGCTCGTCGGCCAGTTCGGTGTAGCTCAGGCCCGGACGCCACGAACCGAGATGCACCTCGTAGACGCTCATCGGTTCCCGGCTGGGTTCGAGACCGGCTCGGGCCGCCATCCATTCGTCGTCGCTCCACCGATGCGTCGACTGCGTGACGATCGATGCGGTGGCGGGTGGGACCTCGGTGGCGAACGCCATCGGGTCGGCCTTGTCTCGGACGGTGCCGTCCCGGCCATGGATGCGGAACTTGTACATCGAGCCGACGCCGACGTCGGGGACGAACACCTCCCAGACGCCGGTGCTCCCGAGCGCTCGCAGCGGGAAGGTGCGCCCGCCCCACAGGTCGAACTCGCCCAGCACGCTCACCCCGCGGGCGGCGGGTGCCCACACCGCGAACGACGTCCCGTGCACGACGCCGTCCGGCGTCTCGTACGTGCGGGGGTGCGCGCCGAGGATGTCCCACAGCCGCTCGTGCCGTCCCTCGCCGAACAGGTGCAGGTCGAGTTCGCCGAGGGTGGGCAGGAAGCGGTAGCCGTCCGCGGTGACGACGACGTGGTCGCCCGGGTACGTCACAACGAGGCGGTAGTCGGCCAGGTTCGGGACCGGCAGCAGGGCACTGAAGACGTCGTGCGCGACCCGGTGCAGCGGATGGTCCCGGCCGCCGATCCGGACGGACACCGATTCGGCGCCTGGACGCAGTGCGCGCACCACCGTGCCGTTGGGCCGGGCGTGCGCGCCGAGCACCGCGTGTGGCTCGTGGTGGGTGCCCTGCGCCAGCAGCGCCAGGTCGTGCGGGTCGGGCGCGCACACCGTGGCCGGGGAGGTCACGGGTTGTGCTCCCGGTCGGCGAGGCGCCGTCGCGCCTCGAGCGGAACCGGCGGCAGCGCCAGGATGTGCGCGCACGCGCGCCACGGCTCGAGTCGGACGAAGTTGTGCTGGCCCCATTCGTACTGTTCGCCGCTGACCCGGTCGTGGACGGACAGGTGGTCGTGCCAGTCGCGGCCGATCGCGGGCATGTCGAGAGAGACGAATCCCTGCTGCGCCCCGAACGGGTCGAGGTTGACGACGGTCAGCACAGCGTCGCCGGTGACCGGGTCGAACTTCGAGTACGCGACGAGGGCGTCGTTGTCGATGTGGTGGAAGTGCAGGTTCCGCAGTTGCTGCAGGGCCGGGTGGGCACGCCGGATCCGGTTGAGGGTCGCGAGCCACGGTTCGAGCGATTCGCCCCGCGAGCGGGCCCCGGCGTAGTCGCGCGGCCGCAATTGGTACTTCTCGGAGTCCAGGTACTCCTCGCTGCCCGGGCGCACGGCGACGTGCTCGAACAGTTCGTACCCCGAGTACACGCCCCACGTGGGCGAGAGCGTCGCCGCCAGCGCGGCCCGCAGCGCGAACATGCCGGGGCCGCCGTGCTGGAGGCTCTCGTGCAGAATGTCCGGCGTGTTGACGAACAGGTTCGGCCGGGCCTCGTCGGCCTTCGCAGCAATCTCGTTGCCGAACTCGGTGAGCTCCCACTTGTTCACCCGCCACGTGAAGTACGTGTACGACTGCGTGAAACCGCGCTTGGCGAGCCCGTAGAGCCGGGCCGGCCGGGTGAACGCCTCGGACAGGAACAGCACGTCCGGGTCGGTCCGCTTGACCTCCGCGATCAGCCATTCCCACAGGTCCGGCGGCTTGGTGTGCGGGTTGTCGACCCGGAAGATCTTGACGCCCAGGGCAACCCAGTGCCGCACGACGCGCAGGACCTCGGCGTGGATGCCGGCCGGGTCGTGATCGAAGTCGATCGGGTAGATGTCCTGGTACTTCTTGGGTGGGTTCTCGGCGAACGCGATGGAGCCGTCCGGCAGTTGGGTGAACCACTCGGGATGCTCACGTGCCCAGGGGTGGTCGGGTGCGCACTGCAGCGCGAGGTCCAGGGCCACTTCGAGGCCCAGGCGGGCGGCGTCGGCGACGAACGCCTCGAAGTCGGTCGTGGTGCCGAGCCGCGGGTGGATCGCGTCGTGGCCGCCGTCGGCGGACCCGATCGCCCACGGCGAGCCGACGTCGTCGGGACCCGCCGTCAGAGAGTTGTTGGGGCCCTTGCGGTTCACCTCGCCGATCGGATGGATCGGCGGCAGGTACACGACGTCGAAGCCCATTGCCGCGATCCGGGGCAGATCCTCGGCGGATGTCGCGAACGTCCCGTGCCGCGGGGCGCCGTGTTCGTCCCAGCCGCCGGTGGAGCGGGGGAAGAACTCGTACCACGAGCCGAACAGGGCACGGCGGCGGTCGACGACCACCTGGTGCGTGCGCGACGACGTCACGAGTTCGCGCAGCGGCCGGGTTCGCAGCGCTTCGGCGACATCCGCCGAGAACGCGGGAGCGACCCGAACGGGCAGTTGCCGATCCGACCGCAGCGCCGCCGCGACCGCCAGGAGACGGGCACGGTCCGAGGACTCGGCGCCGGCGGCGGCGCGCTCGAACAGACGGGCACCGATCTCGAGGTCGTTCGCGAGTTCCGCGGGTCCCTGCCCGACGGCCAGTTTCGCCTCGACCGCGCTGCGCCACGTCTGGATCGGATCGCCCCACGCCTCGACGCGGTAGGTCCACACGCCGACGCTCGTCGGGGTGAAGGTGGTGTGGAACGTATCGAGGAGCGGGCCGGGGTGCATCGGAATCCCCAGCGACTCGGCGGGGCCGCCGGCGCCCTCCACGACGAGCGTCGCGGCCACCGCTTCGTGGCCCTCGCGCCACACGGTCGCGGACACCGGGAACACCTCGCCGACCACGGCCTTGGCCGGGAAGCGGCCCCCGTCGATCGAGGGCAGCACGTCGTCGATGGCGAGGCGACCTGTCACACGTACTCCGTTCGGTCTCTGAGCGTCCCGGTGGGACGGCCGTCCCGGAGACGGCGCTGGAACAACCGTAGTTCAGTGCCTCGCGTGGTGTCGGGATCGCGAGGGCCGAAATCGGCGACGGGTTCGTCACGCCACGTTTACGCGCGGCAACCCGGGTGCAATCCGCCGCAAATACCGTTCACGGGGTACCAGTCGAACGCTTCGCACGAAGCCGGATCGAAAGGACACCGTAGGGAGGGGTCGACGGATTGCCCGACCTCGTCGGAGGACTACCGCATCTGCTGTCAGGGGAATGACACCGCCGGCGGTCCGCCGCACCAGGAAGCAGTCTCGCGCCCTCCGGTTCGGATCCCGCCTTCGACCGAACCGGAGGGCGCCGTCGCGTTCCCGCGGGCCTGGCTGCTCGGCGGGTCGTCGGCGTCGAAAGTGGGTAGTCTTCGCGGCGTGAAAGCCCTGCGTCGGTTCACCGTCCGAGCCCATCTGCCCGAGCGCCTCGCGGCACTGGGGCCGCTGTCGACCAATCTGCGTTGGTCCTGGCATCCTCCGACCCAGGATCTGTTCGCGTCGATCGACCCCGAGCTGTGGACGGTGGTGCGCCACGATCCGGTCCGCATGCTCGGCGAGGTCGATCCGTACCGACTCGACGACCTCGCGGTCGATCCGGTGTTCCTGGCCGATCTGGATCGCGCGGCCGCGGATCTCGACGACTACCTGGCCCGCCCGCGCTGGTACCAGGACCAGCTCGACAAGGGCGCCGAACTGGCGACCGGCATCGCGTACTTCTCGATGGAGTTCGGCGTCACCGAGGTGCTCCCGAACTACTCCGGGGGCCTGGGCATCCTCGCCGGTGACCATCTCAAGGCCGCCTCGGATCTCGGTCTGCCGTTGATCGGCGTCGGGCTGCTGTACCGCTCCGGGTACTTCCGGCAGTCCCTCACCGCGGACGGTTGGCAGGCCGAGCACTACCCGGCCCACGACCCGCAGGGACTGCCGCTGCGGCTGCTCACCGAGACGTCTGGCGACGGCGGCGCGGGGGCCCCGGTCCTGGTACACGTCGCGATGCCCGGCGGTGGGGTGCTGCGGGCGCGGGTGTGGATCGCGCAGGTGGGCCGGGTGCCGCTGCTGCTGCTCGACTCGGACATCGCGGAGAACGATCCGGAACTCCGCGCGGTGACCGACCGGCTGTACGGCGGCGACCAGGACCACCGCATCAAGCAGGAGATCCTCGCCGGTGTCGGCGGCGTCCGGGCGGTGCGCGCGTACACCCGTGCGCACGGGCTCGCGGACCCCGAGGTGTTCCACATGAACGAGGGCCACGCCGGCTTCCTCGGCCTCGAGCGCATCCGGGAGCTGATCACCGGCTCCGGGCTGGACTTCGACGCCGCGCTCGCTGCGGTGCGCGCGGGCACCGTGTTCACCACCCACACCCCGGTGCCCGCCGGCATCGACCGGTTCCCGGCGGACCTGGTGCGCCGCTACTTCGGTGGCAGCGAGGGCGAGCGCGAGTCGACGCTGCTACCCGGCCTGGCCGTCGATCGCATTCTCGGCCTCGGTGCCGAGAACGACCCGGGTGTGTTCAACATGGCACACATGGGCCTGCGCCTCGGCCAGCGCGCCAACGGCGTCTCCAAGCTGCACGGCGAGGTGAGCCGGGGGATGTTCGAGTCGCTGTGGCCGGGGTTCGACGCGGCCGAGGTGCCGATCGGATCGGTCACCAACGGCGTCCACGCGCCGACGTGGGCGGCCCGCGAGTGGATGGACCTCGCGCGGTGCCTGGTCGGCCCCGAACAGCTCGAGGAGGCGCGCGGCTGGGAGCGGCTGCACGAGATCGATCCGGCCGAGCTGTGGTCGACGCGGAACACGCTACGGGCGCAACTCGTGGACGAGGTGCGCCGACGCGTGCGCGCGTCGTGGCTCGAGCGCGGCGCCACCGAGGCCGAACTCGGTTGGACCACAGGGGTGTTCGATCCGAACGTGCTGACGGTCGGCTTCGCCCGCCGTGTCCCGACCTACAAGCGGCTGACGCTCATGCTGCGCGATCCCGAGCGGCTGAAGGCCCTGCTGCTCGACGACGAGCGTCCGGTGCAGTTGGTGGTCGCCGGTAAGAGCCACCCCGCCGACGAGGGCGGCAAGGCGCTCATCCAGCAGGTGGTCCGCTTCGCCGACCAGCACGACGTCCGGCACCGCATCGTGTTCCTGCCCGACTACGACATGTCGATGGCCCGCTACCTGTACTGGGGCTGCGACGTGTGGCTCAACAACCCACTGCGGCCGCTCGAGGCGTGCGGTACGTCGGGCATGAAGTCGGCGCTCAACGGCGGCCTCAACCTGTCCATCCGCGACGGCTGGTGGGACGAGATGTTCGACGGCGAGAACGGCTGGGCCATCCCCACCGCGGACGGCGTCGTCGACGAGGTTCGCCGCGACGACCTCGAGGCCACCGCGCTGTACGAACTGCTCGAGCGGTCGGTGCTGCCGCGGTTCTACGAGCGCGACGAGCGCGCGCTGCCGACCCGCTGGCTCGAGATGGTCCGGCACACCCTGCAGAGCCTCGGCCCCAAGGTGCTGGCGTCACGCATGGTGCGCGACTACGCCGTCGAGTACTACGCGCCGGCCGCGGTCGCGGCCCGGAACATGCTGCCCGACAATTTCTCCGGCGCACGCGAGGTCGCCGAGTACCGGCGGCGCGTGGAGTCCGCGTGGCCGGCTGTGCAGGTGGCGCAGGTCGACAGCGCCGGGCTGCCCGACAACCCCGAGATCGGTGCCGACCTGTCGCTGCGGGCGTTCGTCCGTCTCGGCGGCCTGTCGCCGGAGGACGTCGTCGTGCAGGCCGTGCTGGGCCGGGTCGGTCCGGACGAGGACCTCACCGACGTGACGACCGTGCCGATGGCGCACGCCGGCACCGACGGGCTGGGGGAAGTGTTCGTCGCGACCACGCCGCTGCCGGTGTCCGGGTCGGTGGGCTACACCGTCCGCGTCCTGCCGCACCACCGGCTGCTCGCGACCGACGCCGAACTCGGTCTGGTCGCGGCACCGTACGTCTAGACCTGGCGGATGACGGACTCGACGACGTCGAGTCCCGTCGTGAGCAGGGCGTCGGGGATCACCAGCGGCGGCAGCAGCCGGATGACGTTGCCGTAGGTGCCGCACGTCAGCACCAGGACGCCGCGCTCGAGGGCCTGTGCCGCAATCCGCTTGGTGGCCTCCGGATTCGGCTCGCGGGTGCCGGGGCGGACGAACTCGAGGGCGAGCATCGCGCCGCGCCCGCGCACCTCGCCGACGATGTCGACGTCGTCGGCGAGGGCCTGCAGCCGCGGCCGCGCGAGTTCCTCGATCCGGCGGGCCCGCCCGCACAGGTCGAGATCGCGCATCTGGTCGAGCGTCGCCAGGGCGGCGGCGCATGCGACCGGGTTGCCGCCGTACGTGCCGCCCAGCCCACCGATGTGCACCCCGTCGATCAGGTCGGCGCGTCCGACCACCGCCGAGAGCGGAAGACCCGACGCGATGCCCTTCGCGAGCGTCATCAGGTCCGGGACGACGCCCTCGTGTTCGCACGCGAACCACGAACCGGTGCGGGCGAATCCGGTCTGCACCTCGTCGGCCACGAACACGATCCCGTTGGCGTGTGCCCACACCGCCAGCGTCGGCACGAATCCCGGTGCGGGGACGATGAACCCGCCCTCGCCCTGGATCGGCTCGAGCACGATCGCCGCGATACGACGGGCACCGATCTGCTTGTCCATCAGGTCGATCGCGCGTCGCGCCGCCTGCTCGCCGGTCACCACGGTGCCGTCCGGATTCGGTGGCTCGCGGAACGGATACGACATCGGCATCCGGTAGACCTCGGGGACGAACGGGCCGAAGCCGTCCTTGTACGGCAGGTTCTTCGCCGTCAGTGCCATCGTGAGGTTGGTGCGCCCGTGGTACGCGTGGTCGAACGCGACGACGGCGTCGCGGCCGGTCGCGTGGCGGGCGATCTTGATCGCGTTCTCGACGGCCTCGGCGCCGCTGTTGAACAGCGCCGCCCGTTTCTCGTGGGCGCCCGGGGCCAGCGCGACCAGACGCTCGGCCACCGCCACGTACTCCTCGTACGGCGTCACCATGAAACACGTGTGTGTGAACCGCTCCGCCTGCTCCCGCACCGCCGCGGCCACGGCCGCGTTCGACGCCCCGGCGCCGGTCACCGCGATGCCCGAGCCGAAGTCGATGAGCGAGTTGCCGTCCACGTCGACGATCACGCCGCCGTCCGCGTCCGCTGCGTACACCGGTACCGCCGACGCCACGCACGCGCCCACCGCGTCCCGGCGGCGGGCGGCCAGGGCGAGCGACCGCGGACCGGGAAGGTCCGTGACCAACCGGAGCTGCTGGGGGAGCCGGTATTCAATGTCGGGCACGGTGACCTCCCGGGCCGGTCAGGACTGGATGTCGCGGCGGCGGAAGCCGACCAGCGCCAGCGTGTACAGCGCCGCCGCGATCCCGGTCAGCACGATCAGCGGCGCGACGTCGAACTCGTCGGCCGGCAGGTTCGGCGTGAAGTGGAACGGCGACGCCCATCCCGTCCAGTCGGGCAGCACCTCGAGGAACATCCCGATCACGAGCGCGTACCCGAGGTACCCCCACACCACCGCCAGCAGCCGCGGGAACCACGCGTACACCGCGGCGGTCAGCGCGATCACTGTCAGCGTCGCCGGCAGGAAGTTCGCGGCCGAGCCGACGAGCCGGCCGAACATCGACCCGTCGTGCAGGGTCGCGGCCGCGGTGACCCCCATCGCGGCCCCGGCGGCCAGCACGATCACGGACGTCGCGACACTGATCACGGCCAACTGCGCGCCGAGCCACCGCCACCGCGACACCGGGCTGGCGAGCACGTCCTCGGCGCGCCCGGACGTCTCCTCGTTGCGCGCCGACTGGATCGCGGTCATCGAGTACATGCACGCCATGATCGCCAGGAACACCAGGTACAGCGCGAACGCGCCCTGTGCCGCGTTGTTCTCGCCGCCCGGCAGCAGTCCGGCCAGGCGGGGGTCCTGGTTGACGAACTCGGCGACCTGCTGGCCCAAGGCGCCGATCGGGAATGCCAGCGCGGCGATGCCGATGCCCCAGGCCACGATCTGGTTGCGCTGCATGCGCAGTGTCAGTGCCGCGATCCCGGTCAGCATGCTGCTGGCGCGGGGCCGGCCGCCGCGCGGTGCCACCAGGCCCGCGCCGACGTCGCGCCGGCCCACCACCAGGTATGCGAGCACGATGCCGACGACCACCGCAGCGAGTCCGAGCAGCAGCGGCCACCACCGCTCGTCGACGTAGGCGCGGGTGGACTGCGCCCAGCCGATGGGCGACAGCCACGACCACAGGCTGCCGTCCTCCTTGGCGCGGACGTCGCCGATCGCGCGCAGCAGATACGCGACGGCGACAGCGACCAGTCCCAATCCGCTTGCGGTGCGGGCGTGCTCGGTGACCTGGGAGAACAGTGCCGACGTGGCACCGAACGCGAGGCCCACCATGAACACGCCCGCAGCGAGGTTCCACGACCCGAGCGCCGGCAGGCCGACGGCGGTGAGCCCGAGGCCCAGGATCAGCCCGATCAGCAGGTTCGCCAGCAGCACCACCGCGAGCCCCGAGGTGATCGCGGCGAACCGGCCCACCACGCCCGAGCGCAACATCTCCGCGCGCCCGGTCTCCTCCTCGGTGCGCAGATGCAGGGTCACCAGCAGCACCGACATGATCGCGACGGCGATCATCGTCATCCCCGCGATCTCGTTGGCGACCATCGCGCCGAGGGTGTAGTCCGACAGCCCGTAACCCGGCCCGGCGAGCGCCGTTGCGGCGGGGGACTCGATCAGGGCGGCGCGGGCCTGCCGGGACTCGGGCGTCGGGTAGAGGGTCTGGTAGCTCGACGCCAGCAGCACCGTGGACCCGCCGACCGCGATCACCCACGCGGGTAGGCGGGCCCGATCGACCCGTAGCGCCAGCCGGGTGAGTGTCCACGTGCCCGCGAGCGGATCCGTGGTGGATGCGTCCGCGGGCCGGGTGGCCTGGGGGATTCCCGCGACCTGCGTCGTCATCACCGCTCGATGCCCAGCGAATCGAACTCGTCGCTGTACTCGCGCAGGAAGAGATCCTCGAGCGTCGGTGGGTGGGCCGTGATCGTGACGACGCCGAGGCCGGCGAGCGTGGACATCACCGAGTCGACGCGGTCGGAGTCGACGTCGAACGTCACGCTGTTGTCCTGGTCGTCGAGGGGCTGCAGATTGTGCACCCCCGGTGCCGCCCCGAGCCCGTCCGGCGACTCCCGGGTGGTGGCGGTGACCGTGGTGCGGGTCAGGTGGCGCAGCTCGCGCAGCGTCCCGCTCTGCACCGTCCGGCCGGCGCGGATGATCGTCACCACCCCGCACAGCGACTCGACCTCGGCGAGGATGTGACTCGACAGCAGGATCGTGCGGCCGTCCCGCGCCGCCTCACCGATGCACTGCTGGAACACCGCCTCCATCAGCGGGTCCAGCCCCGACGTCGGCTCGTCGAGGATCAGCAGTTGCGCGTCCGCCGCGAGCGCCGCGATGAGCGCCACCTTCTGCCGGTTGCCCTTCGAGTACGTGCGACCCTTGCGGGTGGGATCGAGTTCGAACCGTTCCATCAACTCCTGGCGGCGCCTGTCGTCGAGGCCGCCGCGCAGCCGACCGAACAGGTCGATGGCCTCGCCGCCGGTGAGATTGGGCCACAGGTTCACGTCGCCCGGTACGTATGCGAGGTGTCGGTGCAGGCTCACCGCGTCGCGCCACGGATCTGCTCCCAGGACCGACACGTCCCCGCCGTCGGCGCGCAGCAGACCGAGCAACACACGGATGGTGGTGGACTTGCCCGAACCGTTGGGTCCGAGGAACCCGTGGACCTCGCCGGGGCCGACCTCGAGATCGAGACCGTCGAGGGCATGGACGTCGCCGAAGCGTTTGGCGAGTCCGCGAACCGAGATCACCGGGTCCATCGCCCGAGCATAGGACGAACCGGCGCCGCCGACCCGGGTTTGCCCTACGTCCCCGGCGTGTTCAGGAACCCGGGCGCGAGGCCGCGATCCGCGCGAGTGCCTGACGCACCACCTTCGGATCGGCCGTCTCCCAGAACGGCGGCAGCGACGCGCGGAGGTAACCGCCGTACCGGGCCGTCGCCAGGCGCGAGTCGAGCACCGCGACCACACCCTTGTCGTCGACACTGCGCAGCAGTCGGCCCACGCCCTGCGCGAGCAGCAGCGCCGCGTGGTTCGCGGCCACCGAGAGGAAGCCGTTGCCGCCGCGGGACTCCACCGCCTGCTGGCGCGCCACCAGCAGCGGGTCGTCGGGGCGGGGGAACGGGATGCGGTCGAGGATCACCAGGCTCAGCGAGGGGCCGGGCACGTCGACGCCCTGCCACAGCGACAGCGTGCCGAACAGTGTCGTCGGCTCGTCCTCCGCAAACCTCTTCACCAGCGTGCCGGTCGCGTCGTCGCCCTGGCACAGGACCGGCACGTCGAGGCGGTCGCGCATCGCCTCGGCGGCGGCCTTCGCGGCCCGCATCGACGAGAACAACCCGAGCGTCCGGCCGCCGGCCGCGGTCACCAGTTCCTCGATCTCGTCGAGGAACACGGGGGACAGACCGTCGCGCCCCGGCGGCGGCAGATGACGGGCGATGTACATGATTCCGGACTTGGCGTGGTCGAACGGCGAGCCGACGTCGAGTGAATTCCAATGCAACGCACCGGAATCCGACGGCGCCTCCTTGCCGATAGCGGTGGCGGTGTCGCTGCGGGACGGCGACTCGGGCGGCAGCCCCCAGTTCACGGCGAGGCCGTCGAACGAGCCGCCGACCGTCAGCGTCGCCGACGTCAACACCACCGTGGACTCCGCGAACAGGCTCGCGCGGAGCAGCCCGCCCACCGACAGCGGAGCCATCCGCACCACGCGGCGCACGTTTCCCCGGTTCTCGTCGACCGAGAGCCACACGACGTCCTTGCGCTTCGCCGGATCGGGTTCGTCGAACGCGGTGAGTACCCGTACCGCGCTGTCGTGGACCTCGTCGATCGCCGACAGCGCCGCATTGCGGGCCGCCGCGGCCTCCGGGTCGGCGGCCGCCATGCCCGGCTTGGACGGCCCGATCGCCGTGCGCACGTTCCACGCGGCGTCGCGGATGGCGGCCAGCGCGGGTGCGACACCGTCGGGCAGGGCGTCCCACCGCTCGCCGGGAAGTTGCTCGAGCAGTTCCGCCCAGCCCTCGGCGGAGGCCTCGAGCCGATCGACGTCCTGTTCCTCGACGAGCTTGACGCAGCGGCGGGCCGCCGCGCTGATCGCGGACGCCGCCAGTTCCGCCGTCGCGACGCCGGTCACCCTGTCGACCAGTTCGTGGGCCTCGTCGATGACCACCACGTCGTGCTCGGGCAGCACCGCGATCCCCGAGATCGCGTCGATCGCGAGCATCGCGTGGTTGGTGACCACGACGTCCACCTGCGCGGCCTCGGCGCGGGCGCGTTCTGCGAAGCAGTCCTCGCCGACGGGGCAGCGGGACTTGCCGAGGCACTCGCGGGCGCTGACGCTCACCTGCCGCCACGCCTGGTCGCTGACGCCGGGCACGAGATCGTCGCGGTCGCCGGTCTCGGTGTCCGACGACCACTTCGTCAGCCGCTGCACCTCGCGGCCCAACCGGGAGACGGCAAACGCGTCGAACAGTTCTGCCTCCGGCGGATCGTCCTGCGCCATGCCGGTGTGGATCTTGTTCATGCACAGGTAGTTGCTGCGGCCCTTGAGGATGGCGAACCGGGGAAGGCGCCCGAGGGCGGGCTTCAGCGCCTCGGCGAGACGGGGCATGTCGCGATCGACGAGCTGACGCTGCAACGCGATCGTCGCGGTCGAGACGACGACGGTGCGTCCCGATTCGACCGCGTGCCGCACGCTGGGCACCAGGTATGCGAGAGACTTGCCGGTACCGGTGCCGGCCTGTACCGCCAGGTGCTCGCCGGTGTCGATCGAGTGCGCGACGGCGGACGCCATCGTCAGCTGGTTCTGGCGTTCCTTGCCGCCGAGCGAGCGGACCGCGAGCTTGAGGAGGTCGGGGACGTTCGGAAGCTCACGGTCGGGCACGGCAACAGGGTACTGCCCGCCACCGTCAGGTGCGGTCGGCGACCTGTCCGACCAGTTCGACGCCCGCGTCGTCGAGTTCGGCGAGCGCCGCCTCGACGGTGACGGGGGAGACGCCGGCGGTGTACGCCAGCAGCACGCGGGTGCGGAACCCCGCGGTCGCCGCGTCCAGGGCCGTTGCCCGCACGCAGTGATCGGTCGCGATGCCGACCACGTCCACCGCGTCGACGTCGTGGTGGCGCAGCCAGTCGGCAAGCGACTCGCCCGTCGGTGACACGCCCTCGAAACCCGAGTACGCGGCGCTGTACGCGCCCTTCGAGAACACCTCCTGGATGGGCCCGGTCTCGAGCGCCGGGTGGAACTCGGCCCCCGGCGTCCCGGCCACGCAGTGCGGCGGCCACGTGTCGACGAAATCCGGGTGGTCGGAGAAGTGCGGGCCGGGATCGACGTGGTGATCGCGCGTCGCCACGATCGCCGTGTACCCCTGGCCCGAGAGGAGATCGTTGACGTCCGCGGCGACCGTCGCACCGCCGGCGACGGCGAGCGAACCGCCCTCGCAGAAGTCGTTCTGGACGTCGACGACGAGCAGCGCCCGTCCGGTCACTATCGCCACCCCTCTCCGGCGCTGATCGGGCCGGCCGCGGTGTCCCCGGCCGGCGCCGCGAAGCGGGTCGGCACGGCCGGTTCGCCGTGCGAGAGCTTGAGTCCTTCCCACGGCAGGCTGACAAGGTTTCGTGCCAGCAGGGCGCGGGCGTCCTCGAGGGTCGGCAGCCCGTCGACGATCTCGCCGCCCCGCACGAGCGGGATCAGCAACTCGCGCGCCGCGAACTCGCCGGGATCGGGTGCCGGTGTGCCGGCGCGGTACAGGACCTCCTCGACGACCGTGCCCGACGCCCGGCTGAGTCGCACGGCGCGCTTGGTGCCGCCGCGGGACTGCTTGTGAGCGCTGCGCTTCTCCACCGGGACACCGTCGACCTCGACCAGCTTGTAGACCATTCCGGCCGTCGGCGCGCCCGATCCCGTCACCAGCGAGGTCCCGACGCCGTACGAGTCGACCGGTTCGGCGCGCAGCGCGGCGATCGAGTACTCGTCGAGATCGCCGGACACGACGATCCTGGTGCCGGTCGCGCCCAGGGCGTCCAACTGCTCGCGGACCTGACGCGTGAGCACACCCAGGTCGCCGGAGTCGATGCGCACACCGCCCAGCCCGGTACCGGCCGCCGCGACCGCGTTCTTGACGCCCTGCGTGATGTCGTACGTGTCCACCAGCAGCGTCGTGCCGACCCCGAGCGCCGCGACCTGGGCCCGGAAGGCGGCCTCCTCGTTCGGGCTGCCGTCGGTGGTGTGCAACAAGGTGAAGGCGTGTGCGCTGGTGCCCGCCCCGGGCACCCCGTGACGACGCACCGCCTCGAGATTCGACGTCGCGTCGAACCCGGCGACGTACGCCGCGCGGGCGCACGCCACCGCGGACTCCTCGTGCGCGCGCCGCGACCCCATCTCGATCATCCGGCGGCCGTCGGCGGCACTGACCATGCGCGCCGCCGCCGACGCGATAGCGCTGTCGTGGTTGAGGATCGACAACATCAGGGTTTCGAGTAGGACACATTCGGCGAACGTGCCGCGCACCGACAGGATCGGCGACCCGGGGAAGTAGAGCTCGCCCTCGCGATAACCGTCGATGTCACCGGAGAAGCGGAAATCGCGGAGCCATTCGACGGTCGCGGCGTCGAGGAACCGTGAGACGATCTCGAGCTCGGGTTCACCGAACCGGAAGCGCGCCAAGGCATCCGGGAGTCGGCCCATGCCGCCGACGACGCCGTACCGGCGTCCGTCGGGCAGGCGCCGGGCGAACACCTCGAAGCTGCACGCGCGGTCGGCCGAGCCGTCGGCGAGGGCCGCCTCGACCATCGTCAACTCGTACTGGTCGGTGAACAGCGCGGTACTCGGACGGTCTCCGGCGCTTTGTGCAGAAACGGTTGCCACGCGCCCAACTTTACGATTCGGTCGCCGGGCGCGGGTGTCGAGTTCGGAGCCCACGCCGTACCCTGGACCCATGGCGCAGTGCTCCACAGTGATTCCCCCGACCGCAGTTCCGGTCGGAAAGATGCCCGCCGCGGCGCCCCAGGAGGCGGAGATCGAGCAGACGACCGAGGCGCTGGACCGGCCTTGGGTCACTGTCGTCTGGGATGACCCCGTCAACCTCATGCACTACGTGACGTACATCTTTCAGAAGCTCTTCGGCTACAGCAAAGCCAAGGCCACGGACCTGATGATGCAGGTCCACAAGGAAGGCAAGGCGGTCGTCTCGAGCGGCTCACGCGACAAGGTCGAGAACGACGTGCGCAAGCTGCACGCCGCCGGCCTGTGGGCCACGATGCAACGTGACAGCAGCTAGGCGCCCAACACATCCATCTCGACCGTAAGGATCCCGGGTACAGACGTGCGGACTTGGACGAGGAAGAACTCGCTCGGCGGAATGAAACTGCGTTCGGAGATGGACGCACACGAGGCGGCAGTGCTGCGGTCGCTGGTGTCCTCGGTGACCGGGCTGCTCGAGGAGCGGGCCTCGTCGGCGCCCACCGACGAACTGGCGGCGCTCACCGGCATGCGCACCGGCAACAGTGACACCCCGTCGGACGCGGTCCTGGCCCGGCTGCTGCCGGACTTCCAACGTGCGGACCCCGACGCACCCGACAACGATCCCGAGCGGGGCAACGTCAACAGTGCGCTGCGCAGCCTGCACGAGCCGGACATCATCGACGACAAGATCGCGGCCGGCGCCGTCATGCTGCAGACCGTGCCCGCCGAGGGCGGCAAGGTCGCGCTCACCCCGGAGCAGGCCGACGCGTGGCTCGCCGGCCTGAACGACATCCGCCTGGCGCTCGGCACCAATCTCGGTATCGACGCCGACACACCTGACGAGTTGGAGGAAGGTGACCCCCGGGCCCCGCACCTCGACGTCTACCACTGGCTGACGTGGATGCAGGACTCGCTCGTCCAGGCGCTGATGTCGTGACCGCGCCTCGGCCGGTGGTCACCGGGCCGTCGGACTCCCTGACCGACGTCGAAGGCGTCCTCGTGGGGCACGACCACCGACTCGACGCCGACGCCGCCCTCGGCTCCGGCGCGGCCACCGGTTGCACCGTCGTGCTCGTCCCGTCCGGAGCGACCGCCGGCGTCGACGTGCGCGGCGGCGGCCCCGGCACCCGTGAGACCGACCTGCTCGACCCGAGCCATTCGGTGCAGCAGGTCAACGCTGTGCTGCTGTCCGGCGGCAGTGCGTACGGTCTGGCCGCGGCCGACGGTGTCATGCGCTGGCTCGAGGAGCACGATCACGGCATCCCGATGGGCGCACCAGGCCAGGTGGTCCCCATCGTGCCGGGCGCGGTGATCTTCGATCTGCCCGTCGGGGACTGGCACACCCGGCCCACCGCGGAGTTCGGCTACCGGGCGGCGGACCGGGCGGGTACCGCCGTCGACACCGGCAGTGTCGGAGCCGGCACCGGCGCCCGGGCCGGAGTCCTCAAGGGCGGCGTCGGCACGGCGAGCACGGTCATCCAGGGTGGACCGGCGGACGGCGTGACCGTCGCCGCGCTCATGGTCGCCAACCCGGTCGGTTCCGTGTGGGATCCGGAGACGGGCCTGCCGTGGGGCCTGACGCTCGCAGATGCCGAGCGGCGCGGGATCCGGCGGCCGTCGGCCGACGACATTGCCGCCGCAAACACGCTGGGGGAGAAGGCGACCGTCCTCAACACCACGATCGGGGTGGTCGCGACCGACGCGACGCTGTCGAAGGCGTCGTGCCGCCGGGTCGCGGTCGCGGGGCACGACGGCCTGGCCCGCGCGATCCGGCCTGCGCATTCCCCGCTCGACGGCGACACGATCTTCGCGCTCGCGACGGGGACCCACGAGACCCCGTCCCCGGACGGGGTGCCCGCAGCGTTCCCGGCCGAGCTGCCGATCTTGGACGCGGTCTGTTCCGCGGCGGCGCAGTGCGTGCAGCGGGCAATCGTCGACGCCGTCCTCTCGGCCACCGCTGTCGCGGGCATCCCCGGGTACCGGGACGTGTTCCCGTCGGCGTTCGGGGCCTCCGACTAGATCGAGCAGTCGTTCGACACCGACCGCTCGTCGGTGGTGGTCGGTACGCTCGACTCCGTGACAACCGGATCCGAACTGCAGGCGAACCCGGCGCGCGCCCCGCGCCCGATGTGGCAGCGCGCGGCGATCACCATCGGTGGTTTCGTCGCGGTGCTCTACGTGCTCGAGGCGATCGACACCGTCGCCGGAAATCGTCTGGACGCGTGGGGCGTCGAGCCGCGGACCCTCGACGGGTTGTGGGGCGTCCTGTTCGCGCCGATGCTGCACTTCGGGTGGGGTCATCTGTTGGCCAACACGGTCCCGCTGCTGGTCCTCGGATTCCTGGTGCTGCTTTCCGGGATCGGCCGAGGACTGGCCGCGACCGGCATCATCTGGGTGATCGGCGGGATCGGAACGTGGCTGACCGGGGGCGCCGGCTCGCACCTCGGCGCGTCCGTCCTCGTCTTCGGCTGGCTCACATACCTGCTGGTCCGCGGCATCTTCACCCGCAGCGTCGGACAGATCCTGCTCGGCGTCGTCGTGTTGTTCGTCTACGGCGGCATGCTGTGGGGCGTGCTGCCGGGGCAGTACGGGATCTCCTGGCAGGGGCATCTGTTCGGGGCGATCGGTGGTGTCGTGGCGGCGTGGGCGCTGTCGTCGGACACCCGCAGAAAGGGTGGTGTCCCGGCACCGGGAACGGGCGGCGTGTCCACCGTGCCGCGCCTGCCGGGCTGACTCGATCGTCACAGGCCCCGGACTGTGAAATGGCGCATCACAATCCGACGTCGGATGTGAGTTGACGCCGCCGAAAGTGACCGAAGCTTTTTGAGAGCCGGGTGATCGTGGCAGCATAGCTGGCATGCGCATTACGGTCCTGGGATGTTCGGGCAGCGTCTCCGGACCTGACTCGGCTGCGTCGGGCTACTTGTTGACCGCGCCGGGCACTCCGCCGGTGGTCATGGATTTCGGCCCGGGCGTCCTGGGAGCCCTGCAAAAGCACGCCGATCCGGGCGAGGCGACGATCCTGCTCTCCCACCTCCATGCCGACCACTGCCTCGACATGCCGGGTCTGCTGGTGTGGCGCCGGTACCACCCGAATCCGCCCGCCGGCCGCGCCCTCGTCTACGGCCCCACCGACAGCGCCTGCCGCATCGGTGTCGCGTCCGCGGAGTGCGGCGGTGAAGTCGACGACATCTCCGACACCATCGAACTGCGCAACTGGTCCGACGGGCACGTCGCCGAGATCGGCGAACTGACCGTGCAGGCCTGGCAGGTGAACCATCCGCCGGAGTCGTACGGCTTCCGCGTCACCAGCAAGGCGGGACGCGTCCTCGCGTACACGGGCGACACCGGCATGTGCGATGCCGTCGTCGACCTCGCCCGCGGTGCCGACGTGCTGCTGTCGGAGGCGTCGTGGACGCACAGCCCCGATCGGCCCGAAGGCATCCACCTCTCCGGCACCGAGGCCGGTCAGGTCGCCGCCCGCGCCGGCGTCGGGGAGCTGCTGCTCACCCACATCCCGCCGTGGACGTCCCGCGAGGACGTCATCGCCGAGGCGAAGGCGGAATTCTCCGGGCCGGTGCACGCGGTGTCGGCAGGGGACGTCTATACCGTCTGACGCCACCCCTTCGCGCTCACAGCCGACGGCTAGGCTTTCGGTCGTGATGACACGAGAAGACGGTAGGGCGGACGACGAGCTCCGCGAGGTTCGGATCACCCGCGGTTTCACGAGCCATCCCGCAGGTTCGGTGCTGGTCGAGTTCGGTAACACGCGGGTCATGTGCACCGCGAGCGTCGAGGAGGGCGTGCCGCGCTGGCGCAAGGGCTCCGGGCTGGGCTGGCTCACCGCCGAGTACGCGATGCTGCCCGCCGCGACCCATACCCGCAGCGGCCGCGAATCGGTCAAGGGCAAGGTCGGTGGCCGGACCCAGGAGATCAGCCGACTGGTCGGCCGCTCGCTGCGCGCGTGCATCGACCTGGCCGCGATCGGTGAGAACACGATCGCCATCGACTGCGACGTGCTCCAGGCGGACGGCGGAACCCGCACCGCCGCCATCACCGGCGCGTACGTCGCGCTGGTCGACGCCGTGACCTACCTGCGCGCCGCCGGTCGCCTGGCCGACCCGCAGCCCATCTCGTGCGCGATCGCCGCCGTCAGCGTCGGCGTCGTCGACGGCCGTGTCCGGCTGGACCTGCCGTACGAGGAGGATTCGCGCGCCGAGGTCGACATGAACGTCGTCGCGACGGACACCGGCACGCTCGTCGAGATCCAAGGCACCGGCGAGGGCGCGACGTTCCCGCGCTCGACGCTCGACAAGCTTCTCGACTCGGCGCTCGCCGGCTGCGAGAAGCTGTTCGAGGTGCAGAAGGCCGCGCTCGCCGAGCCGTACCCGGGCGTGCTGCCTGAGTCGTCCGAACCGAAGAAGAAGGCGTTCGGCAGTTGAGCGGCAGGATCCTGGTCGCCAGCCGCAACGCCAAGAAGCTCGGTGAGCTGCGCCGCGTCCTCGCCGCCGCCGGCATCGAGGGACTCGAGGTGATCGGTCTCGACGAGGTCCCCGAGTTCCCCGAGACGCCGGAGACCGGCGCGACGTTCGAGGAGAACGCGATCGTCAAGGCCGTCGACGGTGCCGCGGCCACCGGGCTGCCGTGCGTCGCCGACGACTCCGGGCTCGAGGTCGACGCGCTGAACGGCATGCCGGGGGTGTTGTCGGCGCGCTGGAGCGGCGGGCACGGCGACGACGGCGCCAACACGGCGCTGCTGCTCGCTCAGCTCTCCGACGTGCCCGACGAGCGCCGCGGTGGCGCGTTCGTGTCGGCGTGCGCGCTCGCGATCCCCGGGCGGGACACCGTGGTGGTGCGCGGGGAGTGGCGTGGGCGGATCGCCCGCGAACCGCGCGGCGAGAACGGGTTCGGCTACGACCCTGTCTTCGAGCCCGAGGGCGAGCAGCGGACGTCGGCCGAGCTGTCGCCGCAGGAGAAGGACGCCGCATCGCACCGCGGCCGCGCGCTGGCGCAGCTGGTGCCGGCACTCGCCGAATTGGCGAAGGCGTAACGCCTGCACACGCGCGAAGGGTCCGCTCGGTGACGAGACGGACCCTTCGGCGTACGTGGGGGACCGGCGGTCGCTCAGACCCCGAAGTCCTTCTTGACCTGCACGGTGCGCCAGTGCTCGACGAAGAACGACAGGAACGGGACGGTGCCGGCGAGCAGCGTGCCGATGGTGCGGCCCGCGGGCCAGCGCACCTTGACCGCGAGGTCGATCGTCATGATCAGGTACACGAAGTACACCCAGCCGTGGACGATCGCGATCCAGGTCGGCAGGTTGTCGACACCGAAGATGTACTTGGCCACCATCTCGGCGGTGAGCACGAGGAGCCAGATACCGGTCGCGTAGGCCAGCACGCGGTAGCGCAGGAGCGCGGACGCGATCTTCTGGTTGTCCCGGCCGGCCGGCGCCGTCGTGGGTCGGGTCTGCTGCGGTGTGGTCTCGTGGGGGCCGCCGCTCACTTGTCGCTCCTATCGGGCTCGCGAGCGGAGAGCTCTGCGAGGTAATCGTTGTACTCGAGCATCTGTCGCGCCTCGGGGTCGTCGAGATCCGCGGCGGTCGCCGATGGCGCCTTCGGGCGTTCCGGAAGCAGACCCTCGGGGATCTCTGTCGGCTGGTCGTCCGAGGCGCTGCCGTCCGAGCCGTCGGTGGTGTCCTCGTCGCGGCCGTCCTCGAGTTGGACGAACCGCCGGTAGGCGTAGACGACGAATGCCGCGAAGAGCGGCCACTGGAACGCATAGCCGAGGTTCTGGCCCGTGCCACCCACGGACTCGAATCGCGTCCACTGCCACCAGCCGAGCGCAAGGCACCCGACGGCGGCGACGACGACCAGCAGAATCAGTGCTGGTCGGCTCTTTCGACTGGTACGCGCCACACTTCGACGGTACCCGAGGTGGGAATGGTCGCCGTAGGGGCGCCGCGTGGTTCTGCTCACCTGAGCTGGGGCGCAGCAGCGTGCCGACCTGCGTTTCCGTTCCGTGCGGGTCGTCTGGCAGAATGAACCGCTGTTCGTCGCATCCGGTTACGCACCGCGCGACGGTCACAGGAGAGAGGCAAAACCGGACTCACCACCCTGGTGGGTCGCTGAATTGCACGTGACACGTGTGCACTGGTGTGCGCACTGAAGGAGATTCGCAGCGCATGGCTGTCAAGATCAAGCTCACCCGCCTCGGCAAGATCCGCAACCCGCAGTACCGGATCATCGTCGCGGACTCTCGCACCCGCCGCAACGGCCGTGCGATCGAGACCATCGGCAAGTACCACCCGAAGGAAGAGCCCTCGCTGATCGAGATCGATTCGGAGCGCGCTCAGTACTGGCTGGGTGTCGGCGCGCAGCCGACCGAGCCGGTCGAGAACCTGCTGAAGATCACCGGTGACTGGCAGAAGTTCAAGGGCCTGCCGGGCGCCGAGGGCACCCTCAAGGTCAAGGAGCCCAAGCCGTCCAAGCTGGAGCTGTTCCAGGCCGCGCTGGCGCAGGCCGAGAACGAGCCGGTGGCCGAGGCCATCACCCCCAAGAAGAAGAAGGCCGCGAAGGAAGAGGCCGCTGAGGCCGAGGCTCCCGCCGCGGACGCCGAGTCCACCGAGGCTGCCGAGTAATGAGCGCCGTTGTCGCCGATGCCGTCGAGCATCTCGTCCGTGGGATCGTCGCCAACCCCGACGACGTTCGCGTCGAGCTGATCACGGGGCGTCGGGGGCGCACCGTCGAGGTGCACGTGCACCCCGACGATCTCGGTAAGGTGATCGGTCGCGGTGGTCGTACCGCGACCGCCCTGCGGACCCTCGTCTCCGGTATCGGGGGCCGTGGGATCCGCGTCGACGTCGTCGACACCGATCTGTAGTTCCGCAGTGGAACTCGTCGTAGGCCGCGTCGTCAAGTCGCACGGCATCAGGGGAGAGTTGGTCGTCGAGGTTCGCACCGACGAACCCGAGGAGCGCTTCGCTGTCGGTGCCGAACTGCGTGGTCGCAAGCCGCGCGAGAACACGCTGCATACGTACGTGGTGGAAGCCGCCCGGGAGCATTCCGGGCGGCTTCTGCTGCGCCTGCGTGGCGTCAGCGACCGCAACACCGCCGACGACATTCGCGGCATGCTGTTCGTCATCGACTCCGCCGAACTGACCCCGTCCGACGACCCGGACGAGTTCTACGACCACGAGCTCGAGGGCCTGGCCGTGCGGATGGCCGCCGGACGCCCCGACGCCGGCGCCCCGGTGGGCACCGTGATCGAGGTATTGCATTCCGCTGCAGGGGAATTGCTGTCCGTTCGCCCTGAAGGGCAGACGTCGGGCGAACTGCTGGTGCCGTTCGTGACCGCCATCGTGCCGACGATCTCGATCGCCGACGGTGTCATCGAGATCGACCCGCCGGAGGGCCTGCTCGACCCCGACTTCGGCGACAGCCGTAACGAGGAGTGACCGAACCACCGTGCGTCTCGACGTAGTCACGATCTTCCCCGAGTACCTCGAGCCGCTCCGGGCTGCCCTGCTCGGCAAGGCGATCGACAAGGGACTCATCTCCGTTGGCGTCCACGATCTGCGACGCTGGACCCACGACGTCCACAAGGCCGTCGACGATTCCCCGTACGGCGGCGGGCCTGGCATGGTCATGAAGCCCACCGTGTGGGGCGATGCGCTCGACGAGGTCCTCACCGACGAGAACGGTGACCCGGACGCCGACGCCCTGCTGATCGTTCCCACCCCCGCCGGTGTGCCGTTCACGCAGGCCACCGCGCACCGCTGGGCCGAGGAGAAGCACCTGGTCTTCGCGTGCGGCCGGTACGAGGGCATCGACCAGCGGGTGTTCGAGGACGCGGGCCGCCGGGTGCGGGTCGAAGAGGTGTCGATCGGCGACTACGTGCTGATCGGCGGCGAGGCCGCGGTGCTCGTGATGGTCGAGGCCGTCGTTCGTCTGCTGCCGGGTGTGCTCGGCAATCAGCAGTCCCACCAGGAGGATTCGTTCTCCGACGGGCTCCTCGAGGGCCCCAGTTACACGCGTCCGGTCAGTTGGCGCGGTCTCGACGTGCCGCCGGTGCTGCTCTCCGGCGATCACGCCAAGGTCGCGGCCTGGCGGCGGGCGCAGTCGCTGCAGCGCACGGCCGAGCGTCGGCCCGATCTCCTTTCCTGATCGGTTGGCACCGACCTTTGACCTGACGAGGTCGCCCGGGTAGGCAGGAACTCGAGGTGATCTGTGATGGCCGATGTCGACTATTGCGTCGTGGGGGCCGGATTCGCGGGGTTGACCGCCGCCCTGCGACTCAAACAGGCGGGCCGCTCGGTCACCGTCCTCGAGGCTCGTGACCGGCTCGGCGGACGCACCTTCACCGAAACCCGCGACGACGGCGTGTGGATCGACCGCGGTGGGGCGTGGATCGGTCCCGGCCAGGACCGGATCCAGGCGCTGATGACCGAATTCGGGGTGCCGAGCTACAAGCAGTTCACCGACGGCGACGCCATGATGATGGTCGACGGCAAGAAGTATCGCTACCAGGGCGCGATCCCGATGACGATGAGCCCCTGGGCCGTCGCGAACCTGGGCACGGTGTTCCTCGAACTCGGCGAGCTGTGCAAGGCGATCCCGCTCGACGCGCCGTGGGAGGCGAAGCGGGCGGCCGAGTGGGATCGGATCAGCCTCGCGAAGTGGCTCGACGACAATGTGTTGTCCAGGCCCGCGCACGAACTACTCGAGATGGCGATCGCGGGTTGCTACACGTCGGCCGCGTCGGAGGTGTCGTTCCTGTTCGTGCTGTACCAGATGGCGTCGGGTGGCGGACCGGGCTTCGTGCTGGGCGTCAAGGACGCGGCGCAGGATGCGCGTCCGGTCGGCGGGATGGGCGCGATCTACCGGCCGATGGCCGCCGAACTGGGCCGATCCGTACACCTGTCGCAGCCGGTGCGCGCCATCGCGCAGGACGACGGGGGCGTCACCGTCTCGACCGACCAGTTGACGGTTCGTGCCCGGCGGGCGGTCGTCGCGGTGCCGATCGCGGTCGCCGGACAGATCCGGTACGAGCCGTTGCTGCCGGTCGATCGCACGTTCCTGCACCAGCGGATGCCGAGCGGCGCGATCCGCAAGATGTCGGTGCTCTACGACGAACCGTTCTGGCGCGCGGACGGGCTGTCCGGGCAGTCCGCGGCACCGGGATCGGCTGCGATGGTCACGATCGATGCCGGCACCGATGCGCCGGCCCCGGGAGTGTTGTGTGTGATCGTCGAGGGTCCGCGCGCCCGCCAGCTCGGTCGGTTGACGGCGCCGGAGCGCCGAACCGCGGTACTCGGCGCGCTCACCGAACGATTCGGCAGCTCGGCGGCGGCGCCGATCGATTTCGTCGAGCAGGACTGGAGTGCCGAGCGGTATTCCGGCGGCGGCATGCTCAGCCACGCGCCGACCGGGGTGCTCACCGAATTCGGGCCGGCGCTGCGCGCGCCGTGCGGGCGCATCCACTGGGCGGGCACCGAGAGTTCGGCCGTCATGTGCGGCTGGGTCGACGGAGCGGTGCGCTCGGGGGAGCGCGCCGCGCGGGAGGTCATCGCCACCGACGACCTGGTGGGCGCCGGACGCAGCTAGCGCGGGCGCAGGGGAGAGTGCCTCCCGTGTGGAAATCCGGATGCGCCAGGAAGCCGCCAGCTCTACAGTTCCGGCTGTGGCGAATCCCTGTCTGGCGCTGGAAGCAGCTGCCCCCAAGACCTATCTCGGAGACGACGGAATCATCCAGTCGCAGTCGCCGGCTGTCCGGTTGCTGGCGCGTCGGTTGCGCGAGCGAACGGGTGGTGATGCGTCGTTCGCGAAGGCCGCGTTCGAATGGGTACGCGACCGGGTCGATCACTCGTACGACGTCCAGGACCCTCGCGTGACAGTGACTGCGAACGACGTTCTCGCAGAGCGCGTGGGGCTCTGCTACGCAAAGTCGCACCTGCTGGCTGCACTATTGCGATCCGAAGGTGTTCCGACGGGCCTCTGCTACCAACGCCTCACGCACGACGACGGGCACGTACTGCACGGGCTGGTCGCGATCCATCTCGAAGGAGGTTGGCATCGCCAGGACCCACGCGGCAACAAGGCGGGTATCCAGGCGGAATTCTCGCTCGACGCGGAAAGGATTGCCTGGAAGGCTGATCCGTCGCTCGGTGAGATCGACTACCCGCAGGTGCTCGCCTCGCCGGCACGCTGCGTCGTCGACACGCTTCGCGGCACGAGCGATGTGCTCTCGCTGTACGACACAGGCCTGCCGACAGGCCTCGACGCGTGAGACCGCCGGTGAAGGAGGAGGCACGAGCTATTGGATTCGCCTCTGCGGGAACAGGGTTCGGACGACGGCGGTGATGGTCTCGCGTGCGTGTGCGGCACTGACGTCGTCGACCGCCGCGGTGAGCGAGGTGTCGGGGTAGTCGGCGTCGGCGTCGCCGTAGTCGAGGTCCTCCCGGGACACCAGCACCAGCACGAAGCGGTCGTCGTCGCCGACGATGCCGGTCGAGACGTGGATCCACTGGTCGTCGATGCAGCACATCCAGCCCTGTTTGACGGCGAGGTCGGGCTCGGACGTGAGGCCGTCGGGCAGCCCGAACCGCTGGTCGTAGCCGTCCGACGAGATGTCGTCGGAGTGGCGTAGGTGATCGAGGATCTCGTTGCGGCGGGCGTCGTCGAGTCCACCCCTGCCGTCGAGGAGTCCGACGTAGTAGTCGACGACGTCGGCCGGTGTGGTCTCGGTGTTCCACCAGTTGTCGTCGTACGGGGTGGTGGTCGCGGCGAGCCCGTACCGGTCGGCCACGTCCACGACGATCGCCGATCCGCCGTAGTCGTTCCACAGCCCGTTCGCTGCGTCGTCGTCGGAGCGTTCGAGCATCCGGCCGATGCGGTCGTGTTCGTCGGGCGTCAAAACGATTTCGGCCTGCGACTCGCGGTAGAGCACGTCGTCGGCGATGAACAACTTGGCGACCGAGGCGGTGGGGAACGGGACGGTGTCCGCGAGTGCGGCGTAGTCTCCCTCGCTGCGGTCGAGGAGCGCGAGCGAGATGTCGGCGCCGCGATCGAGTGCGGCGTTCGCGGCCGTGACCATCCGATCCTCGAGGGTGCCCGCGGGCCCCTCGGCGGCGGGAAAGATGTCGGCCGCAGGAAGCGCTGCGGACGGGTCGTTCGGTTCGTGAGTGAACACGCAGCCGCCGACCACCAGGGTGGTCGCGCAGGCCGCCGCGAGGCGCCACAGCACCCTCGGCATCGGGTCCTCCAGGGAATCGCAACGGACGGCCTCGTTGCCGACGCTCACGACAGGCTAGCGGTAGGGTCGTTCGCCGTGACGACTGCTCTCAAATCTGTGAACCAGCGTATCGCCGAAGAGCTCGAGGTGCGGGAGGGGCAGGTCGCGGCGGCCGTCGACCTGCTCGACGGCGGGGCCACGGTTCCGTTCATCGCCCGTTACCGCAAGGAGGTCACGGGTGCCCTCGACGACGCTCAGCTGCGTCAGCTCGAGGAACGACTGCGGTACCTGCGCGAGCTCGACGAGCGCCGCGTCGCGATCCTCGAATCGATTCGCTCGCAGGACAAGCTCGACGCCCAGCTCGAGCAGCAGATCATGCTGGCCGACACCAAGGCTCGGCTCGAGGACATCTACCTGCCGTACAAGCCGAAGCGGCGCACGAAGGCGCAGATCGCGCGGGAGGCCGGACACGAGCCCGTCGCGGACGCGCTGCTCGGCGATCCCACGCAGGACCCGTCGCAGTACACCGCCGAGCAGCTCGAGGGTGCGCGCGCGATCCTCGTCGAACGGTTCGCCGAGGACGCCGACCTGGTCGGTGAGCTGCGCGAGCTGATGTGGACCAGGGGGCAGCTCGAGTCGAAGGTGCGCGAGGGCAAAGAACTTGAAGGAGCCAAGTCGTCCAAATTTGCGGACTACTTCGAGTTCTCGGAGCCGTTCGAGAAGCTGCCGTCGCACCGCATCCTTGCGATGTTCCGCGGCGAGAAGGAAGAGATCCTCTCGCTGACCCTCGCGTCCGACCGTGAGCCGCTCGAGCCGGGCGAGACCAGCGTCTACGAGGCCCGGATCGCGTCCCGGTTCGGCATCGCCGACCGGGGGCGTGCGGCCGACCGCTGGCTGCTCGACACCGTTCGTTGGGCGTGGAAGACGAAGATGCTGATCACGCTGGGCATCGATACCCGCATGCGCCTGCGGCAGTCCGCCGAGAAGGACGCCGTCGACGTGTTCGCGGCCAACCTCAAGGACCTGCTGCTGGCGGCTCCAGCCGGCACCCGCGCCACGATGGGCCTGGACCCGGGCTTCCGCACCGGCACCAAGGTCGCGGTCGTCGACGCGACCGGCAAGGTCGTCGCGCACGACACGATCTACCCGCACCAGCCGCACAACAAGTGGGACCAGTCGCTCGCGACACTCGCCGCCCTCGCAGCCAAGCACGGCGTCGAGCTCGTCGCCATCGGCAACGGCACCGCGTCGCGCGAGACGGATGCGCTTGCCGCCGAACTGATCTCGAAGTTCCCCGAGGCGGGGTTGACGAAGGTCATGGTGTCCGAGGCGGGAGCGTCGGTGTACTCGGCGTCGGCGTACGCCTCGCAGGAGCTGCCCGACCTCGACGTCTCGATCCGCGGCGCGGTGTCGATCGCGCGACGCCTGCAGGATCCGCTCGCCGAGCTGGTGAAGATCGACCCGAAGTCGATCGGCGTCGGGCAGTACCAGCACGACGTGTCCGAGACGATGCTGGCGCGTTCGCTCGGCGCCGTCGTCGAGGACGCCGTCAACGCGGTCGGCGTCGACGTCAACACGGCGTCGGTGCCGCTGCTGTCGCGGGTGTCGGGCATCGCCGGCTCGCTCGCCGAGAGCATCGTCGCCTACCGCAACCAGAACGGCCCGTTCCGCAGCCGCAAGGGGCTCAAGGACGTGCCGCGGCTCGGGCCGAAGGCGTTCGAGCAGTGCGCCGGCTTCCTGCGGATCCCGAACGGCGACGACCCGCTCGACGCGTCGGCCGTGCACCCCGAGGCGTACCCGGTGGTGCGCCGGATCGTCGACGCGTCCGGTTCGGGCGTGCGCGAGCTGATCGGCAACACCGCGGTCCTGTCGAAGCTGAGGCCGGCCGAGTTCTCGGACGAGCGGTTCGGCCTGCCGACCGTCACCGACATCATCGCCGAGCTCGACAAGCCTGGTCGCGACCCGCGCCCCGAGTTCAAGACCGCGACCTTCGCGGCCGGCGTCGAGAAGGTGGCCCACCTGAAGCCGGGCATGGTGCTCGAGGGCGTCGTCACCAATGTCGCCGCGTTCGGCGCGTTCGTCGACGTGGGCGTCCACCAGGACGGACTGGTCCACGTGTCGGCGATGTCGCGCACGTTCGTCAGCGACCCACGCGAGGTCGTGAAGTCCGGCGACGTCGTCAAGGTCAAGGTGCTCGACGTCGACGTCGAACGCCAGCGGATCGGCCTGACGTTGCGCCTCGACGACGAGGTCGGTGCCACCGCCGGCCCGAAGGGCGGTCCGGGAGCCCGCGGTCCGCGCCAGGGCGGGCAGCGGGGCGGCGGACAGCGCCAGGGCGGTCAGGGTCGGGGCGGTCAGGGTCGGGACCGGCGGTCCGATTCGCGTCCGGCGAGCGGATCCATGGCCGATGCGCTCCGCAAGGCGGGCTTCGGTCAGTGACTCGTTGACTCGTTCGACGGGCGTCCCGGTCCCGGCCGGGACGCCCGTCGGCGTCTGTCAGTAGCCGCCGATGCCCTTGCCGAGCAGCGAAACGCCGATCACCAGCAGCAGCACCGCCATCACCGCGGCGTTGTTGGCGGTGAGCCAGGTCTTCAGCCCGTTCAGCCACGACGTCGCCCGCTCACGCATCGTCAAGTAGCCGATGACCGGGATGGCGACCGTGCTCGCGGCGAGGACGGTGAACACGATTCCCGTGACGACGATCGACCCGCCACTGACACCGAGCTGCGAGACCGCGACGGCCGCGCCGACGATCATCAGCAGATTCTTCGGGTTCACGGCGGAGAGGCCGAACCCGAGTGCGACGGCCTTGCCGGGCGTGACCTTGTCCATCGCCGACAGCCACGCCGGCATCGTCGGCTCCTCACCCGGGGCGGGCCGGCTGCGCCACTGCTTGACGGCCAGGCCGAGCAGCAGGAGGCCGAGCACGAGGCGGATGGTGGCGGTGACGGCGTTGCCGTCCGAGTCGGACGACAGATCGATTGCGTTGCCGACGACCACGAAGATCGCGTAGGCCACGGCGATCCCGAGCACCCAGCCGGCGAGGAACGCCGTCGCGGTGCTGCCGGCACGCGGCGTGAGCAACATGAGGATCGTCGCGATGATCGGAATGGGGCTGATGGCCACGCCGATCGCGAGGGGGAGTACGTCCCCGATTGCGGTACCCATGTGACGAATGGTGTCGGGGCGGCCGGTCGTGGTCCCCACCCGTTTCGGGTGAATCGCCGGGCGCCACCCCGGCTTTCGCGACGGTGCCCCGGGTGGAACACTCAGGATCCATGCAGCCGATCGCGTCCGTGCGCCCTGAGCCGTCCCCTGCGCCGAAGAACATGGTGTGGGTGCCCGGTGGAACGTTCTGGATGGGCTCGGAGGACTTCTATCCGGAGGAGCGGCCCGTCCACCAGGTGACGGTCGACGGCTTCTGGATGGACACCCACCAGGTGACGGTCGCAGAGTTCCGCCGGTTCGTGAAGGACACCGGCCACATTACGACCGCGGAGATCGCACCGGACCCCGCGGACTACCCGGACGCGGATCCGTCGCTGCTCGTTCCCGGATCGCTGGTCTTCACCCCGCCGGACCACCCGGTCTCGCTCGACGACTACCAGCAGTGGTGGTCGTGGGTGCCCGGCGCCGACTGGCGGCATCCCGAGGGGCCCGGCAGCAACGTCGGCGGCCGCGAGCGCCATCCCGTCACCCACGTCTCGTACACCGACGCCCTCGCGTACGCGGCGTGGGCGGGCAAGGAACTGGCCACCGAGGCGGAGTGGGAGTTCGCGGCCCGCGGCGGGCTGGACCGCAAGACCTACACGTGGGGCGACGAGTTCACCCCCGGCGGCAGGCATCAGGCCAACACGTGGCAGGGCCAGTTCCCGTGGCAGAACCTCGCCGAGGACGGATTCGTCGGCACCGCGCCGATCGGCAGCTACCGACCCAACGGCTACGGCCTGGTGGACATGGCCGGCAACGTGTGGGAGTGGACCTCGGACTTCCACACCGCCGACCACAGCGCGTCCGGGAAGAACGTGGCGCCGACGTCGTCGTGCTGCATTCCCCGCAACCCGCGTGTCGAGGTCGGTGGGGCCCGCGACGGCGAGGTATACGCGCGGCGGGTCATCAAGGGCGGATCGCACCTGTGCGCGCCGAACTACTGCCTGCGGTACCGGCCCGCGGCGCGGCAGGGGGAGACGGAGGAGACGTCCACCTGCCACATCGGTTTCCGTTGCATCGTCCGTGGTCCGGATCCGTCCTGATGCGCGAGTGGCTCGACCGGGAGATCATCGCGAACGGGCGCCTGCCGCTGTTGTTCTTTCTGATCGGGTTCCTGCTCGCATTCCTGTTCATCCGGGTCAGCGTGCGGATGATCAGGGCCGAGGTGCGCTGGTGGCCGGGCAACATCACCCCCAGTGGCCAGCACATCCACCACGTCGTGTTCGGGGTGATCACGATGTTCGCGTCCGGGGTCGCGTTGATCGCGGTCTACGAGACGGCGACGCAGACCACCGGCGCGGTGCTGGCCATGTTCTTCGGGATCGGCACGGCGCTCGTCCTCGACGAGTTCGCGTTGATCTTCTATCTCAAGGACGTGTATTGGGAGGACCAGGGACGGGCCTCGGTCGACGCGGTCTTCGTCGCGCTCGCAGTGACCGGTCTGCTGCTGCTCGGGTTCCAACCGCTCGAACTGTTCGACATCACCGAGTTCCGGAAGGATCCGCACGTTGCGGTCCGGGCGGCGGTCGTGGCGCTCGCGGTGGTGAATCTGGGGCTGGCGGCAATCGTCATCCTGAAGGGCAAGATCTGGACCGGACTGGTCGGACTGTTCGTGTTCCCGATCCTGTTGGTCGGCGCGATCCGGCTGAGCCGCCCCGGGGCGCCGTGGGCGCGCTGGCGCTACGTGAAGAAGCCCCGCAGGATGCGCCGCGCGCTCGAGCGGGAGAAACGGTACCGGCGGCCGGTGATCCGCGCGAAGATCTACGTGCAGGACCTCGTCGCGGGAAAGCCCAGCGTGGAGCATGCGCTCACCGCCACCGAGGAGGAGCTCGAGCGGACCGTGCACGCCGCGCCGGCGCCGATTTCCACGCATGGAGCGGCGTCTGGCACAATGGTCGGGTTGCCCGGTGAGGGTGACGGAACCTGATCTGAGCACGAACCAGTCGAGCCATCGCCGCTCGGTTCCTCTGCTCCTGCGATGAACGCAAGGATGGAACAACCGATGAACACCTTGGACTTCCTGGACGCCAAGTCCCTCCGCGACGATATCCCGGAGTTCCGTCCCGGTGACACCCTGAACGTGCACGTCAAGGTTATCGAGGGCTCGAAGGAGCGCGTGCAGGTCTTCAAGGGCGTCGTGATCCGCCGCCAGGGCGGCGGCGTGCGCGAGACCTTCACGGTCCGCAAGGTCTCGTTCGGCGTCGGTGTCGAGCGCACCTTCCCGGTCCACAGCCCCAACCTGGCCCAGATCGAGGTCGTCACCCGCGGTGACGTCCGTCGCGCCAAGCTGTACTACCTGCGCGACCTGCGCGGCAAGGCTGCGAAGATCAAGGAAAAGCGCTGAGCTTCGACGCTCCGAGCTTGATCGATTGGCCCGGCACCGTTTTCACGCGGTGTCGGGCTAATCTGTCTCAGTGGCAGATGCACCGCAGGACCCGGCCGTGACGCCGGATGCGAACAACGGCGACGGCACGGGGAAGAGCAACGGAGACAAGGGCGGCCGGGGTCGCGCCCGGGCTCGAGAGAAGAAGCAGCGCTCCTTCTGGCGCGAGATACCGATCCTCATCCTCGTGGCGTTGGTTCTGAGCTTTCTGCTCCAGACGTTCATCGCGCGCGTCTACCTCATCCCGTCCGAGTCGATGGAGCCGACGCTGCACGGCTGCCCCGGCTGCACCGGAGACCGGATCGTGGTCGAGAAGATCAGCTACCGCTTCGGCGATCCCGAACCCGGCGACGTCGTCGTGTTCCGCGGTCCGGACTCGTGGTCGGAGAACTGGAGTTCGACCCGGTCGTCGAATGTCGTCGTCCGCGGGGCGCAGGAGCTCGGGTCACTGGTGGGACTCGTCCCACCGGACGAGAATGATCTCGTGAAGCGTGTGATCGCCACCGGCGGGCAGACCGTCGAGTGCTGCGACGACCAGGGCAGGATCCTGGTCGACGGCAAACCGATCGACGAGCCGTACGTGGAGATGGACTTCCCGTTCATCCCGGGCGTCCAGACGTGCACCACCGCGGTGAAGTCGGGACGCTGCTTCGGTCCGGTCACCGTCCCCGAAGGCAACCTGTGGGTGATGGGTGACAACCGCAGCAACTCGGCCGATTCGCGCTACCACGTGTCCGACGAACTCCAAGGAACCATCCCGATCGACAACGTGATCGGCAAGGCGACGTTCATCGTGTTGCCGCCGTCGCGCTGGGGCAAGATCTCGTCTCCCGATATCCAGCAGCAGTGAGTACCTGGCCACCGAGAACCGTCATTCGCAGAGCGTCCGGCTTGCGGACCATGGAGTCTGCGCTGCTGCGATGCGGACTCGGTCCTGTCGCCGGCGTGGACGAGGCCGGCCGCGGCGCCTGCGCGGGGCCGCTGGTTGTGGCCGCGTGCGTGCTCGGCCCGAAGCCGTATGCGGCGCTGGCGGGGCTGGACGATTCGAAGCGGCTGACGGAGAAGGCTCGCGACGAGTTGTTCCCGGTCATCAAGCGACTCGCGGTCGCCTGGAGCGTCGTCGAGATCCCGGCCCCCGAGATCGACCGGATCGGCGTGCACGTGGCGAACATCGAGGGCATGCGGCGCGCGGTGGCGGGCCTGACGGTGGCGCCGGGCTACGTGCTCACCGACGGATTCCGGGTACCCGGCCTGCCGGCGCCGTCGCTGCCGGTGATCGGCGGTGACGCGGCTGCGGCTTGCATCGCCGCGGCGAGCATCCTCGCCAAGGTCACACGCGATCGGACGATGGTGGCGCTGGACGACGAACTCCCCGGGTACGGTTTCGCGGGGCACAAGGGGTACAGCACCCCGGTGCACACGGCGGCACTGAACGAGCTGGGGCCGAGCCGTGAACACCGGATGTCGTACGCGAACGTAGCCGCGGCGAGCCGCGCAGTGGGGACAGCGGCGAGGCGGTCGTTCGAAACGGCGGGGGCCGGTGCGCGATGATGAGTGTTCACAACAACGTAGGAGGACGTCGAGGCCGATGAGTGCCGAGGATCTCGAGAAGTACGAAACCGAGATGGAACTGTCGTTGTACCGCGAGTACCGGGACATCGTCGGTCAGTTCTCGTACGTCGTGGAGACCGAGCGCCGGTTCTATCTCGCGAACTCGGTGGAGTTGCTGCCGCACAGCGCGGACGGCGAGATCTACTTCGAGGTGCGGATGTCCGACGCCTGGGTGTGGGACATGTACCGTCCGGCTCGGTTCGTGAAGTACGTGCGGGTCATCACCTTCAAGGACGTCAATATCGAGGAGCTCGAGAAGTCGGACCTGCGGCTTCCCGACAGCGGCCTGGGCTGATACGAGCCTTCCGAAACCGCGCACCACGAATCGTGGTGCGCGGTTTCGCGTTTCCGCGCCAGGGTGCGCGGCGTTCGGAGCCTTCCCGGGGTTGTCCACAGCTCTGCGTTCGTCCACAGGGGACGTTGTCGGCGCAGGTCGGCGGGGACGCCTCGTCCACCCGGGACGGCACAGTGGCCTCGAGCGGCGGGGTGTCCCGCCGGCCGAGGGGAGGCCTGAATGGGACGGAATCTCGCGCTGGGCGCGATGGGGGAGGAACTCGCCGCCGCGAGGCTGACGGCGTCCGGCATGCGGATCCTGGACCGCAACTGGCGGTGCCGTCACGGCGAACTGGATCTGGTGGCGGTCGACGGCGACACCGTCGTGTTCGTCGAGGTGAAGACGCGGTCCGGGCTCGGGTACGGCAGCCCGGCCGAGGCGGTCACGTACGCCAAGCAGCGCCGGATCCGGATGCTGGCGCAGCTCTGGCTGGCCGCGTCGGACCGGCACTGGCCGCACGTGCGGTTCGACGTGGTGTCGGTGCTCGTCGGTCGACGGTGTGAGCCCGAGGTCACGCATTTGACGGCGGTGTTCTGATGGCGCTGGGGCGGGCGCATTCGGTCGCGGTGACCGGAGTCGAAGGGCAGATCGTCGAGATCGAGGCCGACATCGGACGCGGGTTGCCCGGCGTGCACCTGGTGGGTCTGCCGGACACGGCGCTGCAGGAGTCCCGGGACCGGGTGCGGGCTGCGGTGACGAATTCGGGTGCCAAGTGGCCCGAGTCGCGGGTGACGCTCGCGCTCTCGCCTGCGACGCTGCCCAAGGTCGGCAGCGTCTACGATCTCGCGCTCGCGTGTGCGGTGCTCGACGCTGCCCGGCAGGTACCGCGGACACGCCTCGAGAAGACCGTGCTGCTGGGCGAATTGGCGCTCGACGGTCGACTTCGCTCGGTGCGGGGCGTGCTGCCGGCGGTCTTGGCCGCGAAGAACGCCGGCTGGTCGACGGTCGTGGTCCCGATGTCGGCGCTCGCGGAGGCCGGCCTGGTCGACGGCATCGAGGTCTTCGGTGCCGACCGGTTGACCGCCGTCACCGACTGGCTGCAGGGCAAGGCGCAACTCGCGGCGCCGGCACCGTTCGACGCCGAGACCACCACGGCGCGAAGCGATCTCAGTGAGGTGGTGGGGCAGGCGGACGCACGGTGGGCGATCGAGGTCGCGGCGGCCGGTGCCCACCACCTCATGCTCACCGGGCCGCCCGGCATCGGGAAGACGATGCTGGCGCAACGGTTGCCGGGAATCCTGCCGGCGTTGTCGGAACCGGAGGCGTTGGAGGTCACGGCGATCCACTCGGTGGCCGGCCTCCTCACCTCCGAGCGTCCGCTGATCACGGAACCGCCGTTCATCGCGCCACACCACACGTCGTCGGTGAGTGCCCTCGTCGGCGGCGGCAGCGGCATGGCCAAGCCCGGCGCGGTGAGTCGGGCGCACCGGGGGATCCTTTTCCTCGACGAGTGCGCCGAGATGGGCACGAAGGCGCTCGAGGCGCTGCGCACGCCGCTCGAGGACGGCGAGGTGCGGATCGCCCGGCGGGACGGGGTCGCTCGGTACCCGGCCCGATTCCAGTTGGTCCTCGCCGCCAACCCGTGCCCGTGCGCGCCGGCGCGGGAGGCCGACTGCGTGTGCGCGCCCACCGCGCGGCGCCGTTACCTCGGGCGGCTGTCGGGTCCGCTGCTCGACCGGGTGGATCTGCGGATCCGCATGCAGGCCGCCTCCACCGACGCACTGATGGACGGGGTGGGGGAGAGCACCGAGCAGGTGCGGGCCCGGGTGGCGTCGGCGCGCGCCGCCGCGGCCGAGCGGTGGAATCCGTATGGCTGGCGCACCAACGCGGAGGTGCCGGGCCCGGCTCTGCGGCAACGATTCCGGCTCTCCCGCGATGCGCTCGGACCGCTCGAGAAGGCCCTGCGGCGGGGTTCCGTCACCGCGCGGGGCGCCGACCGGGCGCTGCGGGTGGCGTGGACCCTCGCGGACCTCGCCGGCCTGGGTGCGCCGGGCGCGGACCAGGTGGGAACCGCGCTCGGATTCCGCGATCGGGGTGCGCCGTGACCGGACACGATCCGCGACTGTCGGCGTGGGCGTACCTGTCGAAGGTGGTGCAAGGCTCGTGCCCGCCGCTCGCACAGTTGGTGGCGGCGGTGGGCCCCGAGGAGGCGGCGCGCGCCGTGCGGGAACGGGATCTGTCGAGCTTCCTGGACCGGCGGACGTCGGCGCGGGTGCACCTCGACACGTCGGCTCGCGACCTCGACCTGCTGCGGGCGATCGGGGGACGCCTGGTCACGCCGGACGACGACGAGTGGCCGCGGTGGCGGCTGCTCGCCTTCGACGGTCTCGGCAACGGTCGCGACGACGGTGGACCGCTCGCGTTGTGGGTGCTGGGCAGTCGGCCGGTCGACGACCTGGTCGCGCGGTCGGTGGCGGTGGTGGGGACCCGCGCGGCGAGTTCCTACGGCGAGCACGTGACCGCCGAGATCGCGGGTGATCTGGCGGCGGACGGGTGGACGATCGTGTCCGGCGCGGCGTTCGGGATCGATGCCGCCGCGCATCGGGCCGCGCTCGGCGCGGGTGGACTGACCATTGCCGTCCTGGCCTGCGGTGTCGACCGTGCCTACCCCGCCGGACATGGACGCCTGCTCCAGCAGATCGCCCGCGACGGGGCGGTGATCAGTGAGTATCCGCCCGGGACGACCCCGGCGCGCTACCGGTTCCTGGCCCGAAACCGGTTGGTGGCGGGGTTGTCCGACGGTGTGGTCGTCGTCGAGGCGGGGTGGCGCAGTGGGGCGCGGAACACCGCGACGTGGGGTCGCCGTCTGGGGCGTGCGGTGCTCGCGGTGCCGGGGCCGGTGACGTCGGCGGCGTCCATCGGGTGCCACCGGATGATCCGGGAGGGCGAGGCGCGGCTGGTGGCGAGTGCCGCCGACGTCGTGGAGGAAGCGGGACCGATCGGCCTCGACGGTGACGACACCGGGCCGGCCCGGGCGCTCGACGTGCTGGTGGGCGACGCGGCCGCGGTGTACGAGGCGCTGCCTGCCAGCGGTGCGCGGGGAACTCGTGAGCTGTCGGAGGATTCCGGGGTGCCGATCGACCGGGTGCGGGCGGTACTGCCGGTGCTCGAGCTGGACGGGTTCGTCGGCTCGGACGAGACGGGGTGGTTCCGGGAGCGGTGATCGGCGCGAGCCCTTACACCTGGCGCATCATGACGGCCTTGATGCGCCGGATCCGCTCCGGGTCGGCCTCGCCTCCGGTGCGCCCGACCAGCGTGGTCAGCGTCGTGATCACCGGCTCCCCGGCCTGGTCGAGCACGACGTTCTTGGTGACGATGATGTCGCTGCCAGCGGTCTGCCGAAACGATTCGAGCGACACGTCGACCGTCAGCCGGTCGCCGGCGCGCACCGGTCGGTGGAACACCAGCTTCTGATCCGTCTGGAGGATCTGACTCAGGTCGAATCCGGTGAGGATCTGCTCGAGCAGATACTTCTGCGCAATGATGCCGATCACCGACACGAACGTGAGGGGAGCGATCAGCGTGGGGTACCCGAGATCTCGCGCGGCCTTCTCGTCGTAGTGCGCCGGGTGGTCGTTCTGCACGGCCGCCGCGTACTCGCGGATCTTCTCCCTGCCCACCTCGTAGTAGTCGGGCATGCGATAGCTGTATCCGACCAGCCGCTCGGCGCGGGAGGCGCGGTCGTCCGTGGATTCCGCGGATCGGGTCACCAGTCGAGTGTGACGGAAGAACCGGCCCGGTGGCTGATATCGGGCAGAGATCGACCGGACCGCGCCCAATCGTTTCCGAACGGAAACGATTGGACGTCCAGTGGACAGCAAGGCGTACCGCATGTGGTCCCCGGATCGCTTACAGTCGCGTCATGGCTACCGTCTGGACCGTTCCCGAAGACATCACCCGAGTACTCCTGGCCGCGCCGGGCATCCGTGACTTCCTCACGGATGACGAGGGTCGCGGCGTGGTGAGCGATCCCAAGGTGCGGTTGGCCGAGTTCACCGCCGTGGTCAACTCCCTCCAACTCGCCGCCGGGCGGACGTTCACATCGGTGCGGGACGCCGCGGGTGTGCTGTTCGAGGGCCCGGCGACCGGTGGCGTCGTCGTCTCGGACGCGCTGCGTCTGGCCGTCATGCGGGTGATCACCGCCGAGCCTCGCGAACGCAAGCCCGCGCCGAACCCGCTTCCGCCGCGGGTGGTCGAGAATCTCGGCCTGTACGTGTACGCGCTGCGGGATCCGCGCGACCGGTCGATCTTCTACGTCGGTGTGGGACGCGGAAACAAGGTGTACTCCCACGACTGGGACGCGCTTGGGGAGGCGGGCACCCTCGATGCCGAGGGTGTCGGTGAGGCCGATCGCGACGAGACGCGGAGCGCCTGGATCCAGCGGATCCGCGACATCTACGCCGCGGGGCATTCCGTCGAGCACATCGTGCTGCGTCACCGGATCGACGCCGCCCACGACGCCGACGCGGCCGCCAGGGAGGCCGCGCACGTGGTGGTCGACGCCCTGCGTCTGCTCGAGCACCGCCCCGATCACCCGGTTCTGACGAACCTCGCCGGGGAACCGGCCGATCTGGAGAAGCGCGCGATGTCCGTCGAGGAGTTGGCGGTTCAGTACTCGGCGCTCCCGGCGCCCGAATTGCCGGTGCCGGGGGCGCTGGTCCGAGTGCCGGCGGCGTCCGGCGCAGGACTGACCGCCGACGAGTTGTACACACTGGCGCGGGGGCCGTGGCGGGCGGGCGCCGCTGCCCGCAATGTCGCCGACTTGCCGGTGATCGTGTTCGCGGACAACATCATTCGTGCGGTGTACCGCGTCAGCTCATGGGAAGGTGTCGGCCCGAAGGGGGAGCAGGAGTATCGCTTCTCGGGCGTGGTCGATCCGGACCTCGAAGCCAAGTACGTGGGAACCCGTGTGACTCCCGATCGCGCCGGACTCAAGGCGTGGCCGGCGCACGGGTGGGTCCAGCGTCTGACCATGGCACGGCCGCACGGACGCTGACAGCCCCTCACACTCTCGCGAGCTATGGTTAGCTTTACCTAATCAATGGTTGCGAGTGGAGGAGTTTGCCGTGACGCGAAGGACGTCGACGTTGACGGTGGTGCGGACCGAGCGGATCGCCCCGCACATGGTCCGGGTCGTGCTGGGCGATCCCGGCTTCGACAGCTTCGAGCCGTCCGAGTTCACCGACTCGTACGTCAAGATCGAGTTCGGCCCGGTCGACGCACCGATCCTGCGGACGTACACCGTTCGCTCCGTCGACCCCGACGCACGCGAACTCGCGATCGACTTCGTCGTCCACGGCGACGACGGGATCGCCGGTCCGTGGGCCGCGTCGGTGCAGCCGGGCGAGTCGGTAACCGTGCGCGGTCCCGGCGGTGCGTACGCGCCCCGGCGCGACGCCGCCTGGCACCTCATCGCCGGTGACGAGTCGGCGCTGCCGGCGATCTCGGCGGCGGTCGAGGCCCTCGACCCCGACGCGGTCGCGAAGGTGTTCGTCGAGGTCGCCGACGAGCGCGACCGAATCGCCCTGTCGGCGGGCCCCGGCGTCGAGATCACGTGGCTGTACCGGGGAACCACGCCGGACCTCGCCGGGCCCGACATTGCCGCCGCCAACGCCCCACTGGTCGCGGCGGTCCGCGAGATGCCGTGGCTGCCGGGCGATGTGCACGTGTTCATCCACGGTGAGGCGGACGCGGTTATGCATCACCTGCGCCCCTACATCCGGAAGGAACGGGGCGTGCCCGCCGCGTCGGCGTCCATCTCCGGCTACTGGCGCCGCGGGCGCACCGAGGAGGGCTTCCGGGTGTGGAAGTCGGAGCTGGCGGTGGCCGAGGCGAGCGTGAATTGAACGCCCCTGGCGCGTGCCCTCACGCGGTGCGGGCCAGGACCTTCAGCGACGTCATCGCGATCAGCCCGGAGGCCAGGATCGCGATTGCCATCGGAGCGGCGGTGTCGGCCCCGGCGATCCCGACCAGCGGGGACACGACGGCGGCCAGTCCGAACTGGCATGCGCCCATCAACGCTGAACCGGTGCCCGCCGCCTCGGTCACCTGCCCCTGCGCGAGCGCGGTGGCGTTGCCCATGATGAATCCGATGCTGGCGACGACTCCGAACATCAGCGGCAGGACGAGCCAGATGTGGCTGCCGCCGATCGTGGTCGCCGCGGTCAGCAGGAGTCCCGACGTCACGAGCAGACTGACCCCGAACGTGAGCAGCTGGCGGGCATGGAATGTGCCGATCAGCTTGGTGTTGACGATGCTGCCCACCATGATGCCCAGCGAGTTGACCGCGAACACGATCGAGAACTGGCCCGGCGAGAGGCCCAGCACGTGCTCGGCGACGAACGGCGACGCGGAGATGTACGAGAACAACGCACCGAAACCGAACGCGAACGTGAAGGCGTAGCCGAGGAACACCCGATTGGTCACGACGTAGCGGAGCTTCCCGATCAGCGCGGTCAGGCCGCCGCCGTGCCGGCGCTCGGCGGGGAGGGTCTCGGGCACCAGGATCAGGACACCGATCAGCATCACGGCCGCCGCGCCGGCGAGGACCCAGAAGATGCCGCGCCAGCCGATCGGGCCGAGCAGCGCGCCGCCCATGAGCGGGGCGACGACGGGGGCGACGCCGCCGATGATCATCATGATGCTGAACAGTCGCGCGGCCGCATCGCCGCGGGCTCGGTCCGCGATCACCGCGCGGGCCAACACGATTCCGGCGCCGCCGCTGAAGCCCTGCAGCAGACGCGCGGCGATCAACACCTCGATGGTCGGGGCGGTCGCGCACAACACGCCACTCGCCGCGCACAGGGCAGTGCCCCCGACCAGCAGCGTGCGGCGGCCCAGGCCGTCGGACAGCGGGCCGATGACGAGCTGACCGATGCCGAGGCCGGCCATGAACGTGGTCAGCGTCAACTGCACACTCGTGGTGGAGGTGTCGAGGCTCGTCTCCATCGTCGGTAGACCGGGCAGGTACATGTCGGTTGCCAGCGGAGCGATCGCCGAGAGGAGGGCCAGCACACACAGCATCGGGACGGAAATCGCTCTTTTCACCCGAGAACCCTATCGGCGCGGGCGCTTGCGAATTCTCGCGGTCACCGCGACGGTGGTCGTCATGGACGTCGACCCCACCCCAGTGCTGCCGCCCGCGTTGCGGGTGCACCTCGACGACTACGACGAGTACCTCCGCCTCGAGCGGGGGCGGTCCGAACACACCGTGCGCGCGTACCTCGGTGACGTGACGAGCCTGCTCGAATATCTCTGCCGGGGTCGGCCCGACGCGACACTCGCCCAACTGGATCTGCGCGTGCTGCGCGGTTGGCTCGGCGGCCAGGCCGCCGCCGGCGTGGCGCGCACGACACTCGCCCGACGGACGTCGTCGGCCAAGGGGTTCACCACGTGGGCGCAGCGGTCCGGCCGGATGGAGGTCGATCCCGGAGTGCGCCTGGTGGCGCCCAAGTCGCACCGGACACTGCCCCCGGTGCTGCGTCAGGAGGACGCGGCCGCGGCGATGGCGGCGGCCGAATCCGGTGCCGCGCAAGAGGATCCCGTCGCCCTGCGCGACCGGTTGATCGTCGAACTGCTGTACTCGACGGGAATTCGGGTCGGCGAACTGTGCGGCCTCGACGTTGCCGACATCGACGACGACCGTCGTGTCGTCCGGGTGCTGGGCAAGGGGAACAAGGAACGCGTGGTCCCGTTCGGGCGACCCGCGGAGGAGGCGATCGGCGCGTGGCTGCGGTCCGGGCGACCCGAACTCGCGAACGAGCGCTCCGGCGATGCGCTGCTGCTCGGCCGCCGTGGCGGTCGACTCGACCAGCGTCAGGCCCGCAGCGTGGTGCACGGCGTCGTGCAGGCCGTGCCGGGTGCGCCCGATCTCGCGCCGCACGGTCTGCGGCACTCGGCCGCGACGCATCTGCTCGAGGGCGGCGCCGATCTGCGCGTGGTGCAGGAGGTACTCGGACACGCGAGCCTCGCCACGACACAGTTGTATACGCACGTGTCGGTGGCCCGGTTGCGTGCCGTGCACGACCAGGCTCACCCGCGGGCATGACCATGACCGGCGCCGGTCGGTAGCAGCCGAATCGGCGTCGCCCGGACCGACGGCAGGGGATCGAGGTAGACGCGCCCGCGCCGCAGGCCCCAGTGCAGGCATGCCGCCGCCGCGCATTCGGGATGGCCCGGCGCTACGGTCCCGAGGACCGTGCCGCGATCGACCCGTCGGCCCGCGGTCACGGCCGCCTCGACGGGTTCGTACGTCGTGCGCAGTCCGCCGGGGTGGTCGACCGAGACGACGGGTTTTCCGGCGACCGTCCCCGCGAACACCACCGTGCCGGCGCCCGCGGCGAGCACGCTCTGACCCGGGGCGGCCGCGAGGTCCACCCCACGATGTCCGGGTAGCCAGTTCTGCGCGGGCTTCTCGAACGCCCGCACGACACGCGGCCGCGGGCGCAACGGCCAGTCGAACGAGGGGCCGACGTCGTCTCCCGGGCGCTCCGGGAGGGCGGCCGGCCGGGGAAGCGGTGGAGCGGCGGTGGCCGGTGCCGCGCCGACGCACACGGCCGCCACCGTCGCCGCGACGCCCACCCGCAACGCCACCCGGGCATCGAGTCTCATACCCCGACCATGTCCTGCCCCGCGGGGGAACGGGCCCCGTCAGCGCGAGCTGTGGAGGACGGATCGGGGAATCCACAGATTGCCGATTCCCGTTGCGGGACCCGCTCACCTGTGCCTTCGCCGGCAACAGACCGCGAGTTAGGAGTGGGCGCGCCGAAGCCGTACACTGGTCAGGCGGTCTGTGCACGCACAGTCCGACTTCGCGCGTCCGCGCAAGTATCCGGTCGTCGGCTGGTCCCGCACCCGTGTGGGTCCGACACCGGGCGGACGCCAGGGCAGGGGTCACCGATCCCTGCGACAACCGGCACACGAAAGACGAGGTACACAGCCATGGCTGTTGTGACCATGAGGCAGCTGCTCGACAGCGGCGCACACTTCGGGCACCAGACCCGCCGTTGGAACCCGAAGATGAAGCGGTTCATCTTCACCGACCGCAACGGCATCTACATCATCGACCTGCAGCAGACGCTGACGTACATCGACAAGGCGTACGAGTTCGTCAAGGAGACCGTCGCGCACGGCGGCACCGTCCTGTTCGTCGGCACCAAGAAGCAGGCGCAGGAGTCCATCGCGGGTGAGGCCACTCGCGTCGGGATGCCCTACGTCAACCAGCGTTGGCTCGGCGGCATGCTCACCAACTTCTCGACGGTCCACAAGCGCCTGCAGCGCCTGAAGGAGCTCGAGTCGATGGAGCAGACCGGTGGCTTCGAGGGTCGCACCAAGAAGGAAATCCTCATGCTCACGCGTGAGATGACCAAGCTCGACCGCACCCTCGGCGGCATCCGTGACATGGCCAAGGTTCCGTCGGCCATCTGGGTCGTCGACACCAACAAGGAGCACATCGCCGTCGGCGAGGCGCGCAAGCTGAACATCCCGGTCATCGCGATCCTGGACACCAACTGCGACCCCGACGTCGTCGACTACCCGATCCCGGGCAACGACGATGCGATCCGTAGCGCCGCCCTGCTGACCAAGGTCGTCGCCTCCGCAGTCGCCGAGGGCCTGCAGGCTCGCGCCGGCGTGAGCGACAAGGACGCCAAGCCGGAGGCCGGCACGGGTGAGCCGCTCGCCGAGTGGGAGCAGGAGCTCCTCTCGCAGGCTGCCCCGGCCGCCGAGGCCGAGGCTCCCGCCGCGGACGCTCAGCAGTCCTAGTCGACTCGGCCCCGACCATCGCGGTCGGGGCCGTTTCGCTCACCTGCTTCGCCAGGTTTCGGCGCGAACCGCAGAGCCTGGCATCCGAAACTCATCCGAGGAGGATCGCCCCCCATGGCGAACTACACCGCCGCCGACGTCAAGCGGCTCCGTGAGCTCACCGGCTCCGGAATGATGGACTGCAAGAACGCGCTCACCGAGACCGACGGCGACTTCGACAAGGCTGTCGAGCTGCTCCGCATCAAGGGTGCCAAGGACGTGGGCAAGCGCGCCGAGCGCACCACGGCCGAGGGCCTGGTCGCGGCCCGGGACGGCGTCATGATCGAGATCAACGCCGAGACCGACTTCGTTGCGAAGAACGCGGAGTTCCAGGAGCTGGCCGACAAGGTCGTTGCCGCTGCTGCCGCCGCCAAGCCGGCCGACCTCGAGGCTCTCAAGGCCGTGGACGTCGACGGCAAGTCCGTCGAGACCCTGGTCCAGGAGCTGTCCGCCAAGATCGGTGAGAAGCTCGAGCTGCGTCGCTACGTCGCCTTCGACGGCGCCGTCGCGACCTACCTGCACAAGCGTGCCTCCGACCTGCCCCCGGGCGTCGGCGTGCTCGTCGAGTACACCGGTGAGGGCGAGGCTGCTGCCGAGGCCGCTCGCGGTGCTGCCATGCAGGTTGCTGCACTCAAGGCCAAGTACGTCACCCGTGACGAGGTCCCCGCGGACATCGTCGAGAACGAGCGTCGTATCGCCGAGCAGACGGCCAAGGAGGAGGGCAAGCCCGAGGCTGCGCTCCCGAAGATCGTCGAGGGTCGCGTCAACGGCTACTACAAGGACGTCGTCCTGACCGAGCAGTCGTCGGTCACCGACTCCAAGAAGACCGTGAAGGCTCTCCTGGACGAGGCCGGCGCCACGATCACCCGCTTCGCGCGGTTCGAGGTCGGCGCCAGCTAGTCGCACTCTCACACATCGGCCCCGCCGGGTCGGGTGGGTGCAGTCGTCGGTTCGTACTTTCGAACCGACGATCCGCCCATTCCGTTCCGTGCGGGGCCGATCTGTGCGGTGAGTGGGGTCAACTGGGTCAACCGCAGGGGAATGAGGCAGGATGATTAGGGTCCGTTCCGGTGGATTCGCCGGACGGCCAGGTTCCCGGTCCGGCTCGGCCGTGGCTTCGCTCGCCGATGAACCGCAATACTTCTAGAACCGCATTACCTGCAGAACCGAGGGAGAGTTATGACCGCACCGGCCGACGAACGTCCAGGATTTCGACGTGTGCTCCTCAAGCTCGGCGGTGAAATGTTCGGTGGCGGAAAGGTCGGGCTCGATCCGGACGTCGTGACGACGGTCGCCGAGCAGATCGCCGAGGTCGTCCGCTCCGGTGTCCAGGTGGCCGTCGTCATCGGTGGCGGTAACTTCTTCCGCGGCGCCGAGTTGCAGCAGCGTGGTCTGGACCGGGCGCGCTCCGACTACATGGGCATGCTGGGCACCGTGATGAACTCCCTTGCGCTGCAGGACTTCCTGGAGAAGCAGGGTGTCGACACCCGCGTGCAGACCGCGATCACGATGGGGCAGGTTGCCGAGCCGTACCTGCCGCTGCGGGCACGTCGCCACCTCGAGAAGGGGCGCGTGGTGATCTTCGGTGCCGGCATGGGCATGCCGTACTTCTCGACCGACACCACCGCGGCGCAGCGTGCCCTCGAGATCGGCGCCGAGGTGGTCCTGATGGCCAAGGCCGTCGACGGCGTCTACTCCGCGGACCCGCGGGTCGACCCGGACGCCACAATGTACAGCGAGGTCACGCACCGTGAGGTGATCGAGAAGGGCCTCAAGGTCGCGGACGCGACCGCGTTCAGCCTCTGCATGGACAACCAGATGCCGATGATGGTGTTCAACCTCCTGACCGAGGGCAACATCGCACGGGCGGTCTCCGGTGAGAAGATCGGAACATTGGTCAAGTCATGACGTCGTGCAGCACGATCATGATTCGGTACGGATACGACCGTGACAGTCGAGATGGACAACGAGTTGGAGGAGAACAGCCGTGATTGATGAAGCTCTCTTCGAGGCCGAGGAGAAGATGGAGAAGGCCATCACGGTTGCGAAGGACGACCTCAGCTCCATCCGAACCGGTCGCGCGAACCCGGGCATGTTCAACCGGATCGTCGTCGAGTACTACGGGTCGCTGACGCCGATCACGCAGCTCGCGAGCATCAACGTGCCCGAGGCGCGGCTCGTCGTCGTCAAGCCGTACGAGGCGTCGCAGCTGGGTCCGATCGAGAACGCGATCCGCAACTCCGATCTGGGCGTCAACCCCACCAACGACGGCTCGCTGATCCGCATCTCGGTGCCGCAGCTCACCGAGGAGCGTCGCCGCGAGTTCGTCAAGCAGGCCAAGGGCAAGGGCGAGGACGCCAAGGTCGCGATCCGGAACGTGCGCCGCAAGACGATGGACGAGCTCTCGCGCATCCAGAAGGACGGCGAGGCCGGCGAGGACGAGGTCTCGCGCGCCGAGAAGGAGCTCGACAAGACCACCGCGCGCTACGTCAGCCAGATCGACGAGCTGGTGAAGCACAAGGAAGCCGAATTGATGGAGGTTTAGCGGTGGGGAAAGCTGACGGCGCCTCCGCGGCGACCGCCACGCCGGCCTCCAAAGCTGGACGCAACCTGCCTGCCGCGATCGCCGTCGGTGGCGGTCTCGGCGCAGGCTTGATCTTGATTCTGGTCTACGCCCCACTGGTGTTGATCGGGGTGGTCGCCGTCGCGATGGCGATCGCGACATGGGAGGTCACCAAGCGCCTGCGCGAGGCCGGCATCAGCGTTCCGCTGATCCCGCTGCTGCTCGGGGGACAGGCCGTCATCTGGCTCAGCTGGCCGTACGGCCCGCAGGGGGCGCTGGGGGCGTTCGCAGGAACGGCCTTGGTGGCGATGGTGTGGCGCCTGTTCGATCACGGACTCAAGGCCACCCCGCGCAATTTCCTCCGCGACACCGCGATCGCGGTGTTCGTGGCGGCCTGGATCCCGCTCTTCGCGTCGTTCGCGACGTTGATGGTGCTGCAGGACGACGGCGCCGGCCGGGTGTTCTGCCTGTTGATCGTCGTCGTGTGTTCGGACGTCGGCGGCTACGTGGCCGGAGTCTTCTTCGGCAAGCATCCGATGGTCCCGGCGATCAGTCCCAAGAAGTCATGGGAGGGCTTTGCCGGTTCGCTGGTGTTCTGCGTGATCGGTGGTGTCCTGGCCGTCACGTTCATCCTGGATGCGAACCCGCTCATCGGCGTACTGCTCGGTGTGGCGTTGGTGTTCACCGCCACCCTCGGCGATCTCATCGAGTCCCAGGTCAAGCGTGAACTGGGAATCAAGGACATGGGCACGCTGCTGCCCGGACACGGCGGCATCATGGACCGCCTCGATTCGCTCCTGCCCTCGGCGTTCGTCACCTGGCTCATCCTGACCGTCCTGGTGTGAGCCGATTCCGCGGAGCCGGCCGGGCTCGGGGGCCGATCCCGAGCCCGAACATCTGGCACTGGCCGCACATCTACGAGGTGGAGAACCGGGCGCAGGACGTCGACGGTGTCGTCTTCGGCGCGCTCGCCGAGGTGGCCGACTGGCGCGGGCGCGACGTGCTCGACGTCGGGTGCGGGGCGGGATTCCACCTGCCCGTGTTCGCCGAGGCCGCGCGGTCGGTCGTCGGAGTCGAACCGCACCCGCCCCTCGTTGCCGCCGCCCGAAAGCGCGTCGCCGGGCAGGCCGCCGTCACCGTCCTCGAGGGGTCCGCCGAGTCGGTACCCCTTCCGGACGCCAGTGTCGATGTCGTGCACGCGCGCACCGCGTACTTCTTCGGACCGGGGTGCGGTCCCGGCATTCTCGAAGCGATGCGGGTGCTGCGGCCCGGGGGAGTGCTCGCGATCGTCGATCTCGATGCCACCGTCGCGCCGTACGGGCAGTGGATGCGCGCCGACCTGCCGCGCTACGACCCGGTCGCGGTGGAGGCGTTCTTCGCGGCGCAGGGCTTCGCGATGCGGCGCGTCCGCACCCGGTGGGAGTTCGAGGATCGCGAGTCGCTGCGGGCCGTGCTCGGCATCGAGTTCACCGCCCGCACCGCGACCCGCGCGTTTCTCGAGACGCCGGGCCTGGGGCTGGACGTGGGCTACCGGATCCACACCCGGTCCGCGCCGGTCGGTCTCATCATCTGATCGGTTTGTGGTACCGGGAGTATTGACACGGTCGTTGCCGTCGTGTGGTGTGTGTCACATGACGACGATCTCGCGCTGGACTCGTCGGGCCGCGGCGGTGTTCGGCGTCTGCCTCACCGTCGCAACCGTGGGGACCGCATCGGCGACGCCCACCGACTTCTACCAGGCTCCGTCGCCGCTGCCGGCGGGTGACCCCGGCGACGTGCTGCGGACCGAGCCGTACGTGCCGACGCTGTCCGTGCGGAACCAAGCGGGGCCCTGGCCGTCGGGGGCGCAGCGGATCATGTACCGCAGCACGGACGCTCACGGATCACCGGTGGCAGCGACGGCGACCTATTTCGATGCGAGCGCGCCGTGGACGGGCGGAGGCCCTCGTCCGCTCGTGGTCCTCGCCCCAGGCACGCAGGGGCAGGGTGACCAGTGCGCGCCGTCGAAGTTGTTCACCGACGTCGTTCACTACAGCCCGCCGCTCGACTTCGCGATCGAGTACGAGATCGCGCAGACGTACGCGTTGCTCCAGCGCGGAATGGACGTCGTGGTCGCCGACTACGAGGGGCTGGGCACCGACGGCATGCACAGTTATACCGACCGGCGTGCGCAGGCCCACGCCGTGCTCGACGCGGCCCGTGCGGTGAGGTCGCTGCCCGACGTCCGGGGCGGCGCCGACCGTCCGATCGGGTTGTGGGGCTACTCGCAGGGCGGTGGTGCGGTCGCCGCGGCGGCGGAGTTGCAGGCCTCGTACGCACCGGAGTTGGACGTCCGCGGAACCTTCGCCGGTGGGCCACCGGCGGACCTGCGGGCCGTCGCCGCGGCAATCGACGGCGGCCTGGCGACCGGGCTGCTCGGCTACGCGGTCAACAGCATCTATGCCGGCTACCCGCAGACCCGCGCGGAGATCGACGGCGCGCTGAACTCGGCAGGGCGGCAGGCGCTCGACGACATCGCGAACCAGTGTGTGCCGGAGACGATCGCCCGCTACGGCCTGCATCGCACGTCGGAGTGGACACGCGACGGGCGGTCCGTCGCGGAACTCATCGACGCCCTGCCCGCGGTGCGCGCGGTCGTCGACGAGCAGCGCATCGGGCGGTCGGCGCCAGGTAGCCCGGTATTGATCGTGCAGGGGCGCAACGACGACCTGATTCCGCACGCGCAGGCGGATCGGCTCGCGGCGGACTGGTGTGCGGTGGGTGCGACCGTGGACTTCAGCACCGAGGAGATCCCGCCGATCGCACCGGGGTTCATCGTCGGACACGGCCTGCCGATGGCCACCGGCCTGCCGCGGGCGCTCGACTGGATGACCGACAGGTTCGACGGCGCCGCGGCGCCGTCGACCTGTTCGCGCTGAGTTCAGCCCAGGCCGAAGACCTCGGCGAGGTGGGTGAACTTCTTCGCCTTCGCCAGCCGCGGGAGGTCGCTGCCGGCCCGGACGCGTTCCCCGTCCGCACCCAGGTCGGCGATGACGTCGCGGGCCCACTGGATGTCATGGGCGCTGGGGCTGAGAGCACGGTTGACGGTCGCGGCCTGGTCGGCGTGTAGGCACAGCTTGCCGGTCAGCCCGAGCGACACCGTGGCCTCGCAGTCCCGTTGCAGGATGGTGTCGTTCGCGGAGATCGTCGGACCGTCGATGGGGCCGCCCGGCAGCCGCGCCGCACGGCTGGCGATCACGAGCCGCGACCGCGGGTACGCCATGGCCATGACGTCGTCGCTCATGCCGGTGTCGCGCCGGAAGTCGCCGCTGCCGAACGCCAGCCGGAACGTGCCGTCGGCGCGGGCGATCTCGGGCGCCGCCTCGAGGCCCACTGCCGATTCGATCAGCGCGAGGATCGGTGTGCCCTGGGGGAGTCGCTCGGCGGTGGCGTCGACCTGATTGCCGCTCTCGGTCTTCGCGAGCATCACGCCCGAGAGCCCCGGTAGTCCGGCGAGCGCGTCGAGGTCGTCGGCCCAGTAGGGCGTCGTGGCGTCGTTGACCCGCACCCAGGCGGTGTTCTTGCCGCCCCCGCTGCTGAGCCAGTCGACGACGGCGTCTCGCGCTCCGGGCTTGGCGTCCGGGGCGACGGCGTCCTCGACATCGAGGATCATCGCGTCCACGGCGCTGGGGCGAGGGAAGGTCTCCGGCTTGCTGGCGGCTGTCAGGAGCCAGGACCGTGCCAGATCGGCACGGATCGGGGAGAGGGTCGTCACGGGGCAGCTCCTCGTCTCGAAGGCGTACTCGTGTCGTGGGTCCCATCGTGCCCTCGAAACGGCGGGGCAGCTACTCCGGCGGTGTGCGCTCGGACACCGCGCCGGCGCGCTTCGCGACCCGACGGATCTGGATGATCCGGATCCCGCCGGCGAGCGCCATGATGAGCGCCCCGGCGATCGCGGCGAGCAGGAGGCTGATGCCCGCGGGCAGGGTGAAGTGCCACGCGAACAACTGGAACGTCACGTCGTCGAGGTTCTGCAGGATGAAGATGAGCAGCAGGATCGCGACCACGATGCCGACGACCAGCCCGGTCCACGCCGACGCCGCGCGTGTCCGCGCGAGCCGTCCTGGGGCATGCGTCGCGGGCGGTACGGTTGTCTCGTACCGGCCGGACGGGGGATGAGCGGCCGGCTTGTCGACCGCGTCGGGGTTCTCCTGCGGTGTCTCGGACATGTGTCGATCATCACCCACGGTATGGCGTTGCGCACGTGCATCGGTGGGACCGCGCGGGTAATGGGACAATGGCAAGACCATGACTGCCTCGCCTGCTTCGCTTCCTCTCGTCTTCACCGCGCCGCGCCGCGGCATGCCGCCGCGCCACCTCGCCGACCTCGACGCCGCCGAGCGCAAGGAGGCGGTCAAGGAGCTGGGGCTGCCGGGATTCCGGGCCGACCAGTTGGCCCGTCAGTACTACGGTCGGCTCGAAGCGGATCCGGACAAGATGACGGATCTGCCTGCTGCGATGCGCGAGCAAGTGGGTGCGGCGCTGTTCCCGCAGCTACTTTCCGTCGTCAAGCACGTCGCGTGCGACGCCGGCCAGACCCGCAAGACGCTGTGGAAGGCGAACGACGGCACGCTGCTCGAGAGCGTCTTGATGCGCTACCCGGACCGGGCGACCCTGTGCATCTCGAGCCAGGCGGGCTGCGGCATGGCCTGCCCGTTCTGCGCGACCGGACAGGGCGGGCTCAACCGCAACCTGTCGACCGCGGAGATCGTCGACCAGGTGCGCGCCGCGGCGGCCGCCCTGCGGGACGGCGAGGTCGAGGGCGGGCCGGGGCGTCTGTCGAACATCGTGTTCATGGGTATGGGCGAACCGCTCGCGAACTACAAGCGCGTCGTCGCCGCGGTGCGACGGATCACCTCACCGGCGCCCGACGGGCTCGGCATCTCGCAGCGCGCGGTCACCGTCTCGACGGTCGGGCTGGCACCCGCGATCCGCAAGCTCGCCGACGAGGAGATGTCGGTGCGGCTCGCGGTGTCGCTGCATACCCCCGACGACGAACTCCGCGACACCCTGGTCCCCGTCAACAACCGCTGGCCGGTGGCCGAGGTCCTCGACGCGGCGCGTTACTACGCCGACAAGTCGGGGCGCCGCGTGTCGATCGAGTACGCCCTGATCCGCGACGTGAACGACCAGCCGTGGCGCGCCGACATGCTCGGCAAGAAGCTGCACAAGGCGCTCGGTCCGCTGGTGCACGTCAACCTGATTCCGCTCAACCCCACGCCGGGCAGCGAGTGGGACGCCAGCCCCAAGCCGGTCGAGCGTGAGTTCGTCCGTCGGGTGCAGGCGCAGGGCGTCTCGTGCACTGTCCGCGACACCCGCGGGCAGGAGATCGCTGCGGCGTGTGGGCAGTTGGCCGCGGAGAACTGAGAATCGCCTCGTTCGCCTCGGATTCCGCGAACGGACACTCGGAGTTCACCCGAGTTACGCAAAACCCACATCCGGGAAAACGGGGGACGTAAGGTCAGCGCCACCCGTGTCCATGCGCACCCGAGGTGGCCCATGTCCTTCCCACACCGCAACGTCTCCCGTCGTACATTCCTCGCCGGTCTGTCGGTGATCGGTGGCGCGGCAGTCCTTCCCGCCGCCGCCCACGCGACGCCGGTCCTGCGTCAGGCCCCGGACGTCGGCCCGGGACTGATCCGGAACCCGGAGTTCGGGAACGGCGTCATGGCCGGTGTGCCCCGCACCGACGGCGCGACGTTGTGGACGCGGGTCGGCGCGGCGGGACGCGGCATCGGGAGTCTCGGCGGCAGTCTCGGTGGCACCGCTGCGGGCGGCGAGCTGGCGCTGATCGTGTCGACCCGCGAGGATCTGTCCGCTCCGGTCGTGGCCGAGCGCGTCCAGGTGCGTGAGGACGCCGACGGCACAGTGCATTTCGACGCGACGGGTCTGGCGCCCGGCGAGACCTACTACTACCAGTTCCGCGGCGACGGGGCAGAGTCGCCGGTGGGGCGGTTCCGCACACTGCGCCCCGCCGACTCGAACGAACCGGTCCGGATCGGCTGGTTCACCTGCCAGGGATTCGAGGAGGGCTACTACGCGGCGCACCGCCACCTCGCCGACGAGGACCTCGACTTCGTCGTGTGCCTCGGCGACTACGTCTACGAGTTCACGATGCCCGGGGTTCGCGGCGTCGAGCTCAATCCGTTCCCGCAGGCGCTCGACACCATGCGGGACAAGTACCGCCGATACCGGTCGGACGCCGACCTGCGGCTGATGCACAGCCGGCACGCGTTCCTGCCGATCTGGGACGACCACGAGTTCCGCAACAACTACAGCAAGGACGGGTGGACGTTCCCCGTCGTCTCGCCGATCGACGGTGCGATCGGATTCCAGCAGAAGAAGCAGTGGGCGTGGCAGGCGTGGTTCGAGCACATGCCGGTGCCGCGGTTCGGCGACGACCCGCTGCGCACCTACCGATCGCTGCGGGTGGGCCGGACGGTGGAGCTGTTCGCGCCCGACACCCGGCAGTACCGCGATCTGCAGGCCTGCGGTGACTCGCTCGATCACATCCTGTGCGCGGACGCCGATGCGCCGGGCCGCACGATGCTCGGTGACACGCAGAAGCGGTGGCTGCTCGACGGCATGACCCAGTCGGACGCGAGGTGGAAGGTGGTCGCGAACGCGAACATGATGATGGGCATGGTGGTGGCGGACAACGGCACCCGGGCGTACCTGGACACCTGGGACGGCTACGGCGCGGAGCGGACCGAGATCCTGTCCACCGCGGCCGAGTCCGTCGAGAACATGCTCCTGGTCACCGGCGACGACCACGACGGCTGGGCGGGCGAGTTGTGGGACACCGGATTCGCCCCGGGCACGTCGAGCGGTGAGCAGGTCAACGCGCCCGGCACCCGGCGGGCGGGCGTCGAGTTCGTGGTCCCGTCGGTCACGTCGACGAACACCGGGGACGGCGGGTACACCACCGGCAGCAGCAGCGACGACCCGGTCGGCGCCGCGCGGGCCGAGGAGACCAATCGGCGCGATCACAACCCGCACCTCAAGCACGCCGACATGGTGAGCCACGGCTACGGTCTGCTCGACGTCGACGCGGGGGAGGCGCGCTTCCGGTTCCGCGCGGTGGACAAGCTGGACCCGAACTCCGCTGTGACGACGTCGACGTCGTTCCGTGTCCCCTCCGGGCAGGCGGTGATCGAGCCGGCCTGACGGCGCCCGGCGCCCCAGAACAGCGAAGGCCCCGCACCTGTTCGGGTGCGGGGCCTTCGCCGTTGATCGTGGTAGCGCCTACCGGGGCTTGCGCCGCAGGATGATGTCGCGAACCAGGACCAGCACGATTGCTCCGGCGAAGCCGATGAGGAACAGATCCTCGACCTTGCCGCTGTGGTTACCGATCATCATCAGCAGCAGGAAGGCTGCGAAGAACCAGCCGGCGAAACGGAACAGTCGCGGAGCCTCGCCACTCCAGCCCCAAGCGGCCGAGGGGACCTCGGCGGTGTCGACGTGCGCGGCGACGACGGGGTCGTACGAAGTGGGGTCCAACTGGGTACCGGCCACGGCTCGATCCTCCTGATCTTACGAATGCGCTATCTCTGCATATCGTGGCATACGACCGAGTGTCGTACGAAGCGGGGTCCCGGCGTCGTCCGCGATACTGGAGTAATCCTGTGTGATCCTCTCAGCTTCGGTCAGGAACAATGGTTGCGTGGCTGACACCCAACCGACTCGCGTCCTGCTGCTGGGCAGCACCGGCTCCATCGGCACCCAGGCCCTCGAGGTCATCGCCGCCAACCCGGACAAGTTCGAGGTGGTCGGTCTGGCCGCCGGTGGCGGGAACATCGACCTGCTGGCGCGCCAGGTCCGCGAGACCGGGGTGACCCGGGTGGCGGTCGCCGATCCCGCCGCGGCCGCGCGGCTGGACCTGCCGGGTGTGCTGTCCGGTCCCGGCGCGGTCACCGATTTGGTTCGGGGGACCGAGGCCGACGTCGTACTCAACGCACTGGTCGGCTCGCTCGGCCTCGAGCCGACGCTCGCCGCGCTCGCATCCGGTGCCCGGCTCGCGCTGGCGAACAAGGAGTCCCTCGTGGCGGGTGGGCCGCTGGTGACCGCGGCCGCCGCGCCCGGGCAGATCGTGCCGGTGGACTCGGAACACTCGGCGTTGGCGCAGTGCCTGCGAGGCGGGCGCGCCGACGAGGTCGCGCGACTGGTCCTCACCGCGTCCGGTGGTCCGTTCCGTGGATGGACCGCCGCGGCCCTCGAGGACGTCACCCCGGAGCAGGCGGGCGCCCACCCGACGTGGTCGATGGGACCGATGAACACGCTCAACTCGGCGTCCCTGGTGAACAAGGGCCTCGAGCTGATCGAGACGCACCTGCTGTTCGGGATCGACTACGACCGTATCGACGTCACCGTGCACCCGCAGTCGATCGTCCATTCGATGGTGACGTTCGTCGACGGCTCGACGCTCGCGCAGGCCAGCCCACCGGACATGAAGCTGCCGATCGCGCTCGCCCTCGGCTGGCCGGACCGCGTCCCGGGTGCGGCGGCTGCATGCGACTTCTCGATGGCCTCGACGTGGACGTTCGAGCCGGTGGATGCGACCGTGTTCCCCGCCGTGGACCTGGCTCGCCAGGCCGGCAAGGCCGGCGGCTGCATGACCGCCGTCTACAACGCTGCCAACGAGGTCGCGGCCGAGGCGTTCTTGGGCGGCACGCTGCGATTCCCCGAGATCGTCCGCACCGTCGAGCGGGTTCTCGCGGCCGGAGGCGAATGGTCGGCCCCGCCCGCTACCGTGGACGACGTACTGGCGGCCGACGGTTGGGCACGCGCACGCGCGCGCGACCTCGTGAAGCAGGAGGGCTGAGCGGCATGGTCTTCGCGTTGGGTGTCCTGCTGTTCGCCCTCGGGATCGGCGCGTCCATCGCGCTGCACGAGGCCGGTCACATGTGGACCGCCAAGGCCCTCGGCATGAAGGTGCGGCGGTACTACATCGGCTTCGGACCGAAGATCTTCTCGTTCCGCCGGGGCGAGACCGAGTACGGACTCAAGGCGATCCCCGCGGGCGGTTTCTGCGACATCGCCGGCATGACCGCCGTCGACGAACTTGCACCCGACGAGGTCGACCGCGCGATGTACAAGCAGAAGGCGTGGAAGCGCATCGTCGTGATGTCGGGCGGCATCGTGATGAACTTCGTGCTCGGGATCGTGCTGGTGTTCATCCTCGCGGTCGGATGGGGACTGCCGAACACCGAGACCCGGGCCGTCGTCGCGGGGACCGTGTGCGTGTCGCCGTCGCAGGCCGGCAAGGACGGCGACTACGCGCTCTCCGGGTGTTCGGGCGTCGGCCCGGCCGAGGCCGCCGGTATCCGTGAGGGCGACGTGATCACCGCCGTCAACGGTGAGCCGACCCCGACGTTCACCGATCTGGTACGCAAGACGCAGCCGCTGACCGGAACTGCGGACTTCACAGTCGAGCGGGACGGGCAGACCCTGGTGATCCCGGTTCAGGTGCAGCAGGCGCAGCGGTACGTCAACGACCCCGACTCCACCGAGAGCGCGCCCAAGCCGCCCGTGTCTCAGAACGTCGGCGCGATCGGCATCCAGGCGCCCCCGCGCGTCGTGCAGTACTCGGCACTCGCGGCGGTGCCCGCGTCGTTCGTGTACACCGGCGACATCTTCGTGCAGACGGTGCACGCGCTCACCGAGATGCCGGGCAAGGTGGTCGATCTGTGGACCGCGGTGACCGGCGGCGAGCGCGCGCTGGACACCCCGATCAGTGTGGTCGGCGCCTCGGTGATCGGCGGCCAGGTCGCCGAGCAGGGACTGTGGGAGGTGTTCATCGGGCTTCTCGCGACGCTGAACTTCTTCCTCGGCATCTTCAACCTGCTGCCGCTGCTGCCCCTCGACGGCGGGCACATCGCCGTGACCGTCTACGAGAAGATCCGCAACTCGATCCGGCGGATGCGTGGCCTCGCGGCCGGCGGCCCCGTCGACTACATGAAACTGATGCCGATCACCTACGTGGTCGTGGTCATCGGCGGCGCGTACATGCTCCTGACCCTGACGGCCGACATCGTGAACCCGATCCAGCTGTTCCCGTGACCCGGTTCCGGCGAATGCTCGAACGATAGACTTGCCCCGTACCAACGAAAGAAGGCGAAACGTGACCAGCCCCGTCGGTTTGGGCATGCCCGAAGTTCCTGCGGTTCTCGCACCGCGACGCACGACCCGCCAGCTCATGGTCGGCAATGTGGGCGTCGGCAGCGACTACCCGGTGTCGGTGCAGTCGATGTGCACCACCAAGACCCACGACGTCAACGCGACCCTGCAGCAGATCGCCGAACTCACGGCGTCGGGCTGCGACATCGTCCGCGTCGCGTGCCCGCGTCAGGAGGACGCCGACGCGCTCGCCGCGATCGCGAAGAAGAGCCAGATCCCGGTGATCGCGGACATCCACTTCCAGCCGCGGTACATCTTCGCGGCGATCGACGCCGGTTGCGCGGCAGTCCGCGTCAACCCCGGCAACATCAAGGAGTTCGACGGCCGCGTCAAGGAGGTCGCCAAGGCGGCCGGCGACGCCGGCATCCCGATCCGGATCGGTGTCAACGCCGGTTCGCTCGATCCGCGGCTGATGCAGAAGTACGGCAAGGCCACCCCCGAAGCGCTCGTGGAGTCGGCGCTGTGGGAGGCGAGCCTGTTCGAGGAGCACGGCTTCGGCGACATCAAGATCTCCGTCAAGCACAACGACCCGGTCGTCATGGTCGAGGCGTACCGGCAGTTGGCCGCGCAGTGCGACTACCCGCTGCACCTGGGCGTCACCGAGGCCGGTCCGGCGTTCCAGGGCACGATCAAGTCGGCGGTCGCGTTCGGTGCGCTGCTCTCCGAGGGCATCGGCGATACGATCCGCGTCTCGCTGTCGGCGCCGCCGGCGGAGGAGATCAAGGTCGGCACGCAGATCCTGCAGTCGCTGAACCTGCGCCCCCGCAAGCTCGAGATCGTGTCCTGCCCTTCGTGCGGTCGTGCGCAGGTCGACGTGTACACCCTGGCGAACGAGGTGACCGCGGGCCTCGAGGGCATGGAGGTGCCGCTGCGCGTCGCGGTGATGGGCTGCGTCGTCAACGGTCCGGGTGAGGCGCGCGAGGCGGATCTCGGTGTCGCTTCCGGTAACGGCAAGGGGCAGATCTTCGTCAAGGGCAAGGTCATCAAGACCGTTCCCGAGGCCCAGATCGTCGAGACCCTCATCGAGGAAGCGATGCGTATCGCCGAGGAGATGGAAGGTGGGGAGGCGAGCGGCGCGCCGGTGGTCACCGTGAGCTGAAATCTGCCCACCCAGGCGCACCTTCATGGCAATGTGGTTCTCGAATCCGGCACTGACAGCCCGACGCTGACAGACATCACGCCGAACGGTCTCAACGACGAGACACGGGACGAAGGGGGTGTGTCGGTGCTCAAGCTCCTCGGAGCGCGACAGCTCAGTGGACGCGACACCGCCCAGGTGTTGCGCGTGCTCCAGTCCGATCCGGTCGCGGCGTGCATGGTCGCCGCCCGCATCCAGCAGTCGGGTCTCGATCCGCGCGCGCTCCAGGGCGAGATGTGGAGCCGTGGCGGGCCGACGGAGTCGCTGTGTTTCGCTGGGGCGAACCTGATTCCGTTGCTGGGCGACGTCGACGACCTCCGCTCTTTCGCCGACCGGGCCAGTCGGTTTCCACGGATGTGCTCGTCGCTCGTCGGACGCGCGGAGTTGACGTTGCCGCTGTGGGAGATGCTCGAGTCGGAGTGGGGCCCCGCGCGCGAGATCCGTTCGGAGCAGCCGTTGCTCGCGCTCGACGCCGAGCCCGGTGTGCGTCCGGATCCGCATGTGCGCCAGGTCCGGATGGACGAGATGGAGTCGTACCTACCGGCCGCAGTGGCGATGTTCATCGAAGAGGTGGGGATCGATCCCCGCGCCAACGACGGGGGACGCAGCTACCGGAGACGGGTCGCGAACCTCATCGCCTCCGGGCGGGCGTGGGCGCGTTTCGAGAACGGCGACGTGGTCTATAAGGCCGAGGTCGGGTCGATGTCGGCCGCCGTCGGACAGATCCAGGGCGTGTGGGTCGACCCGGCGCGCCGCGGCGAGGGGCTCGGGGCGGCAGGGACGGCCGCCGTCGCGGCGGCCGTCATGGCTCGCGGCCGCATCGCGAGCCTCTACGTCAACAGCTACAACGAGCGCGCCCGCCGGGCGTACGCGCGGGTCGGGTTCAGTCAGGTCGCGACGTTCGCGACCGTCCTGCTCGACTGATCAGGAGTAGACGTCCACCTTCGTGATCTCGAACGTCCGGCGGTTGAGATAGCAGAACAGGACCGCGTGGGCGCCGTCGACGGTGCAGGTGGCGGTGACGGTGTCGCCCGCGGCGATGATCTTGGTGACGTCGCGGACGGTCCGGCCGCCCAGCAGGGTCGACGCCCGCCGATCGCCGCGCTGGGCGTCGGAGACCAGTCGCCGCACCGACCGCTTGCCGCGTTCGCCGACGCTGCGCACCGCCAGACCGAACGCGAGCGATCCTCCGAGGCCCTGCAGTCGCAGCATGCGCGCACCCATCGCTGCCCCGACACCGAGCTTCGCGCGGTCGATCCCGGCGACCTGGGCGAACATCGGCGCGACCTCCCAGTGTGCGGCGATCCGGCGAATACGCGGGGCGCCGTCGTCGAGCGTCGTCTCGTACAGCAGGTGCATCGGGGCCTTCGCGACGACGCCGCCGCCCAGGCGGGTCTCGATGGTGACGTCCCGGATGACGTCGAGTCCGCACACGATGTCGTCGTTCTCGACGTGGAAGCGAATGTCGTTGGGGGCGATGAACGTGTCCCAGAACCGGGCGAGCGGTTCGCCGCCGCGCACCCGGCTGCGCCGGTCGTAGAGGCCGCCGAGGACGGGTCGCCCGCCGACCGGGTCCTCGACCACGTGCCGCTGCGAGAACAGCCCCAGCCAGGCATCTTTGTCGTGTACGGCGACGGCCGCCGGGGATCCGAGCACGACTTCGAGTAGTTCCCTCGCGGTGGCGGTGCGCGTCACGGTGGCCGATTCGAGCGGAGTCGCTGACATGGCCGCGAGTATGGCACAGCGGTGGAACGTGTTCCAGAAAATCGCGGGACTACGGCAGCAGTCCGAGCCGCCGGGCGGTGACCACCGCCTCCCGGCGCGAGCGGGCGTCGAGCTTGCTCATGGCGCTGCGCAGGTAGCTCTTGACGGTCTCGGGCTTCACCGAAAGCCGTTCGGCGATATCCGGATTGGTGCATCCGAGGGCCGCGTGGCTGAGGACGTCGATCTCGCGGGGCGAGAGAGTGATCGACGGCGCGGGGCGGGACGGCCCGTCGGGGGAGCCGACGGCTGCCAGCCGGCCGGACAGGGCCCGCAGTCGCTCCTGGAGTTCCGGCTGTTGCACCGTCTGCGCGATGCTCCGCAGTTCGGCGTAGACGTCACGGATCTCCTCGGTGTCCACCGCGTGCGCGCTGCGTTCGTCGGCTGCGGCGTCGAGCAACTGGACCCGGCGGTCCACCTCGTCGCGGATGGCGATCTCGTTCGCGAGCCGGCGCCCGGCCTGCATCATGACGTCGGCGATCCGGTCGCCCAACTGGACGCGTTCGCGGATCGCGGCGTACATGACGGCGCGCGAGTTCCCGCGGACGACCACGGGCACCGCGAGCACCGAGCAGAGTCCCTCGGCGAGGACGGGCCCGTCGTAGTGGTGGGTGATGGTCCGGGCGCGGCCGTAGTCGTGGACCGCGATGGGGTTCTTCCGCTCGATGACCCGTCCGCCCAGCCCCGAACTCTCGCGGACCGCGAGGCCGCGCAGACCGTCGGTGAAGGTGCCCACGAACTCGGCCAGGTGCAGCGTGCTGTTCTGGACTTCGCCGCCGAAGACGACGGGAACGACGCCGGTAGCGGCGATTCTGCGGAGTTCGGTGCGCAATGCGTCACGGTCACGTGGACGAAGAAGGGCCGCGGTGTCGATCGGCATCCTCTTCACCCCTTTCCGGGGGTAGTGGGTCGAGGCTGTGACTCGGATCATAGGGGGAACGAAGGCCCGATGGTGAGCTGGGCCCCGACGACGAGGAGTGACGATGACCGTCGACACCACCACCCGCGTGCGCGAGCTCTTGGCGCAGTACGACACCCCGCAGGCATGCGTCGCGGAGCTGCTGTGCGATCGGCATCCGGCCGACGCGGTGGCGTTCACGGTCGTCGAGAGCGACCTGTCGTCGACCGACCTGACGTACGGCTGGCTGCGCGAGCAGTCCATCCGTTTCGCTGCGGCGCTCGCCGACCTCGGCGTCGAACCCGGCGACTGTGTCGCGACGCTCATGGGCAAGTCCGCCGACGTCGTCGTCGCGCTCCTGGGCATCTGGCGCCGCGGTGCCGTGCACGTCCCGTTGTTCACCGCGTTCGCGCCCCCGGCGATCGCCTTCCGGCTCGACGCCAGCGGCGCCAAGGTCGTGATCGCCGACGCGAACCAGCTCGACAAGCTTGCGCCGGGCGAGGACATGCCCGCGAACCCGTCGTGGCGCGTCGTGGTGGCCGGCGGCGCCGCACCCGGCGCGTTCGCCTTCGAGGAGCTCGTCGCCCAGCACTCGGCGGACGACCCGCGCGGTGCGGCGGTGACGATGGGCGGCGACGCCCCGCTCGTTCGTTTGTTCACCAGCGGCACCACCGGCACCCCGAAGGGTGTTCCGGTGCCGATCCGCGCGCTCGCGTCGTTCCAGTCGTACATGGAGCTCGGTCTGGACGTGCGCGAGGACGACGTGTTCTGGAACGCCGCGGACCCGGGTTGGGCGTACGGGCTGTACTACGCGCTGCTCGGCCCCATGGCGTCCGGCATTCGCAGCATCCTCCTGCACGCCGGGTTCTCCGCTCCGCTGACGTGGCAGGTGATGGAGCGCTTCGGTGTCACCAACTTCGCGGCCGCGCCCACCGTCTACCGCAGCCTGCGCGCCGACGAGACGCCGGTGCCGGCGTCGGTGACGTTGCGCCGCGCGTCGTCGGCGGGTGAGCCGCTGACCCCCGACGTCATCGCGTGGTCGCAGGCGAACCTCGGCATCACGGTCCGCGACCACTACGGGCAGACCGAGCACGGCATGTTCATCATCAACGCGTGGGCCGACGACCTGCGTGAGGACGTCGTCGCCGGTTCGATGGGCCGCCCGCTGCCCGGCTGGAGCTGCGCGGTCCTGTCCGACGACGCCGACGAGATCGCCCCGCCGAATACCCCCGGCCGCGTGGTGATCGACACCACCGCCAGCCCGCTCATGTGGTTCACCGGCTACAGCGACGCCCCCGAGAAGACCGCGGCGCGCTTCACCCCGGACGGCCGCTGGTACATCACCGGCGACGCCGGCCAGGTGGACGAGCAGGGCCGGTTCTTCTTCTCGTCCCGCGACGACGACGTGATCATCATGGCCGGCTACCGCATCGGCCCGTTCGACGTCGAGAGCGTGCTGGTGATGCACGACGACGTCGTCGAGGCTGCCGTGGTGGGCATGCCGGACCAGCTGCGCGGCGAGGTGCTCGAGGCCTTCGTCGTGCTGCGCTCCGGTGCCGAGGGCACCGACGAGCTCGAGAAGGACCTGCAGCAGCTGGTCAAGAAGAAGTTCGCCGCGCACGCCTACCCGCGTACGGTGCACTTCGTGCCGCACCTGCCCAAGACCCCCAGCGGCAAGGTGCAGCGGTACATCCTGCGTCAGGGTCAGTGACGATCGGCCTGAGCGCCCATTTCTCGCCGGTTTCCGCGGTTTCCCCCTCCCGCGGTGGAGGACTGGGCGCTCAGGCTCACGTGTGTCACTTGTTCTAGGCTCGTCGCACCGTAGGAAGCAGAGGCGAAGGGGGCCCGACTGTGTTCAGTCGGTTCGTGGCGATCGGCGACAGCCAGAGCGAAGGACTCAACGACGGGGACGACCTGCGGGGCTACCGCGGTTGGGCGGACCGGCTCGCCGAGCGGCTCGCGGAGGTCAACCCGGACGTTTGTTACGCCAATCTCGCGATCCGCGGCCGGCTGGCCCGTCAGGTGCGGGAGGAGCAGTTGGCGCCGGCGTTGGCGCTGCGGCCCGATCTGGCATCCGTCGTCGCCGGCGTGAACGACCTGCTGCGACCGAAGTTCGAACCGGTCGCGATCGCAGCAGAACTGGAGATCGCGTTCGAGGCGCTGACCGCGTCGGGCGCGCGGGTGTTGACGATGGCGTTCCCCACGCTCGGCGCGGGGATGCCGGGCGGACGCGCAATCATGGCCCGGATCTCGGCGCTGAACACCGAGATCCGGACGGCCGCGGCACGACACGGCGTCGCAGTGATCGACCTCGAGGTGTACCCGGTCGCGACGGATCCCCGGCTGTGGAGCTGGGATCGATTGCACCTCAATGCGGATGGGCACGACCGTCTGGCCGCGGCCGCGGCCACGGTGCTCGGAGTCCCCGGCACCGACCTGAGCTGGCAGGACAGCCTGGGCCCGCTCCCACCCGTTACCGCACTCGGGCGCATTGGTGCGGACACCCGGTGGGCGGTCCGGTTTCTCGGGCCGTGGCTCGGGCGCCGTGTGCGCGGAACGTCGTCGGGCGCCGGCCGTGTCGCCAAGCGCCCCGAGCTCACGCCGGTCCGGCGCGAGGAGTCAGCGCGCCGCCCCGCGCCCTCGGATCCGCCCGAGGACCAGTAGGACCAGCAGCGCGATCTGGTGGCCGGCGGACCGCAGTTGGTGCGCGGCAACGGGTGTCGACGAGGAAGAGACATTGATCGTGTCCGTCGACCGGGCCCGGCTCGAGGCGGTGCACCGGGATCCCCGCCTGGAGACGCAGTTGTGCCCCCGCTGACGCCCGCCCTACCGTCGGCTCACGGCCGCATCAGCACCTTGATCGCGCGCCGCTCGTCCATTGCCCGATACGCCTGGGCCACCTGATCGAGCGGCAGCGTCAGGTCGAAGACCTTGCCCGGCTCCATCCCGCCGCTCAGCACCCGGCCGATCAGGTCGGGGAGGAAGCGGCGCACCGGCGCCGAACCGCCGCGCACCCCGATGTGGGTGTCGAACAGCTCCCGGGCAGGGAACTCGACGCCGTGCGGCACTCCCACGAACCCGACGTTGCCGCCGGGTCGCGTGCAGCGCAGCGCCTGGGCCATCGACTCCTTCGTGCCGACACACTCGAGCACCGACTCGGCCCCCACGCCGTCGGTGAGGTCGGCGATCCGGGCGATGCCGTCCGCGCCGCGCTCGGTGACGATGTCGGTGGCTCCGAACTCGAGGGCCAGCTTCTGCCGGTCCGGGTGCCTGCTCATCGCGATGATCCGCTCTGCGCCCAGTTCCTTGGCGGCGAGGACCCCGGACAGTCCGACGGCACCGTCACCGACGACGACGACCGTCGCGCCCGGGCGGACCTCGGCGGCCACCGCCGCGTACCAGCCCGTCCCCATGACATCGGAGAGTGCGAGCAGGCTCGGGACAAGTGCCTCGTCCGGACGGTCGGGAACCGTGACGAGGGTGCCGTCGGCCAGCGGGACACGGACGTACTCGGCCTGGCAGCCGTTGACGAATTCGCCTTGCCGACAGGAGGATTGATAGCCATAGTGGCAGTGCGGGCAGGTGTTGTCGGAGGCGAGGAACGATCCGATGACGAACTGTCCGGGCGTCACCGTGGTGACCGCGCCGCCGACCTCCTCGACGATGCCGACGTATTCGTGTCCGATCGGCCGAGGTTCCTCGACCGGGGTGATGCCGCGGTAGCGCCACAGGTCCGATCCGCACACGCACGTCGCGACGATTCGGATGATCGCGTCGGTGTCCGCGACGATCCGGGGGTCGGGCAGTTCCTCGAGCCGGATGTCGCGTGGTGCGTGGATGACGGTCCCTCGCATGGGCATGCTCCTCGGGTCGGGCAAACGGTGCGTCCACCCTATGCCCGGCGTGCTCACGCCGCGGCGGCGCGGCGGTCTACCCTGGACCCATGTCTGTTCGCACCGATCTCGTTCCCGGAACCGTCGCACCCGTCCTCGCTGTCCCGAAGGACATCGAGCGTCCCGAGTACGTGTGGAAGGCGACGGCTCGCGAGGGCAAGGAGCCGTGGGTCCAGACCCCGGAGACCATCGAGAAGATGCGGGTGGCCGGCAAGATCGCCGCCCAGGCGCTGCAGGAGGCGGGCAAGGCGGTCGCCCCCGGCGTCACCACCGACGAGCTGGACCGCATCGCGCACGAGTACATGTGCGACCACGGCGCCTACCCGTCCACGCTCGGCTACCGCGGATTCCCGAAGTCGTGCTGCACGTCGCTCAACGAGGTCATCTGCCACGGCATCCCCGACTCGACGGTGATCCAGGACGGCGACATCGTCAACATCGACGTCACCGCCTACATCGACGGTGTGCACGGCGACACCAACGCGACGTTCCTCGCCGGTGACGTGTCCGAGGAGAACCGCCTGCTGGTCGAGCGCACCCGCGAGGCCACGATGCGCGCGATCAAGGCCGTCAAGCCGGGCCGCGAGCTCAACGTCATCGGCCGCGTCATCGAGTCCTACGCCAACCGCTTCGGCTACGGCGTGGTGCGCGACTTCACCGGCCACGGCATCGGCGAGACGTTCCACAACGGCCTGGTGATCCTGCACTACGACCAGCCCAACGTCGACACCGTCATCGAGCCGGGCATGGTGTTCACGATCGAGCCGATGATCAACCTCGGCACCGTCGACTACGACATCTGGGAGGACGGCTGGACGGTCGTGACCAAGGACCGCAAGTGGACCGCCCAGTTCGAGCACACCATCGTGGTCACCGACGAGGGCAACGACATCCTCACGCTCCCGTGACGTCGGGTCCCGTCGCGGGCGGCGCGCTGCTGGTCGCCGGCACCACCTCCGACGCCGGCAAGAGCGTCCTCGTCGCGGGGTTGTGCCGGATGCTGGCGCGGCACGGGGTGCGCGTGGCGCCGTTCAAGGCGCAGAACATGTCGAACAACTCCGTCGTCACCCTCGACGGCGGGGAGATCGGCCGCGCCCAGGCGCTGCAGGCGCGGGCGTGCGGGCTCGAGCCCAGCGTGCGGTTCAACCCGGTGCTGCTCAAGCCCGGCGGCGACCGCACCTCGCAGCTCGTCGTCCGCGGCAAGGCCGTCACTACTGTCGGTGCCCGCGACTACATCACCCACCGGGAATGGCTGCGAGGGATCGTCGCCGACGATCTGGCGGGGCTGCGCGACGAGTTCGACGTGGTGATCTGTGAGGGCGCCGGCTCGCCCGCCGAGATCAACCTGCGGGCCACCGACCTGGCGAACATGGGGCTGGCGCAGGCTGCGCAGCTGCCGGTGATCGTGGTCGGCGACATCGACCGTGGGGGAGTGCTGGCGCACCTGTTCGGCACCGTCGCGGTGCTCTCGCCCGAGGATCAGGCGCTGATCGCCGGGTTCGTGATCAACAAGTTCCGCGGCGACGTGAATCTCCTCGAACCCGGGCTCGATCAGCTGGCGGCGCTCACCGGCCGCCCGACGCTCGGGGTGATCCCGTTCGCCGAGGGCCTGTGGCTCGACGCCGAGGACTCCCTCGGCGTCGTCGGCGACGCCCCCGTCGGCCGACCCGGCGCCCCGCTCGGGGACGAGTGGCTGCGGGTCGCGGCGATCCGGCTGCCCCGCATTTCCAACTCCACCGACGTCGAGGCACTCGCGTGCGAGCCGGGCGTCTCGGTGCACTGGGTGAGCGAGCCGTCGCGCCTGGCCGACGCCGACCTCGTTGTGGTGCCGGGCAGTAAGTCCACCGTGACCGACCTGGAGTGGTTGCGGCGCAGCGGCATTGCCGACGCCCTGACCCGCCGGGCCGCGAACGGCGGCGCGATCCTCGGGATCTGCGGCGGCTACCAGATGCTCGGCGGCGTGATCGACGACGGCGTCGAGTCCGGTGCCGGCGCGGTCCCGGGCCTGGGCCTGCTGGACCTCGAGATCGAGTTCGCCGCCGACAAGGTGCTCGCGCAGGTGGACGGCGACGTGGACGGAATCCCGGTGCGCGGCTACGAGATCCACCACGGTCGCGTCCGACGCAACGGCGACGCCCCTCTGCTGACGGCCGCCGACGGGGTCAAGGAGGGCAGTGTCCGGGGGAGCGTGCGCGGCACGCACTGGCACGGTCTGCTCGAGAACGACGAGTTCCGGCGTCGCTTCCTCGTCGAGGTGGCGGAGGCTGCCGGCCGGACCGGATTCGTCGTCGCGCCCGACACCGACGTCGCGCAGGTCCGGGAGGCGCAGCTGGACCTGCTCGCCGACCTCGTCGAACAGCACCTCGACGTTGACGCCGTCCTCGCGATCCTCGCGGGTGGAACGCCCGACGGGCTGCCGACGATCGCATCCCGCCTTCTCTGATTCGATCGACCGCGCAGGCCGGTCGTTGCGCCTAGTGTTCGTACCCGACGGCTTTCCGCCGACCGGGAGGAGACGACGTGCGTACTGCCCTGGGGAGAAACTCGACCGTCCGACTGCTCGGCGGCGCCGCGGTGGCCGCGCTCGTCATCGCGGGATGCTCGTCGAACGAGTCGCACGAGACCCACGAGTCCGGCACCGGGGCCACCACGTCGGTGACCACCGGCACCGCGACGACGACTGTGGCGTTGCAGAAGATCGACGCCACCACACTGAACGACATCGTGGCCGGCGTCGCGAAAGACCTCCAGATTCCGGGTGCCGTGGCGATTCTCAAGACCCCCGACGGCAACCAGACGGTCAAGTACGGCACCGGCGTCCGAGGGCAGGACAGCCCGGTCGACACGGTCGAACACATCCGCATCGGTTCCAACACCAAGACCATGACCGGCACGGTGATCCTGCAGCTCGCCCAGGAGGGCAAGCTGGCGCTGACCGATCCGGTGTCCAAGTACCGGCCGGACGTGCCGAACGGCGACAACATCACGATCGAGCAGCTGCTCGACATGCGCAGCGGCCTGTTCAACTACACCGAGACCGTCGAGCTCAACCAGACCCTCGACGACGACCCGCAGAAGCAGTGGAAGCCCGAGGAACTGCTGGCGCTCGGGTTCGCGAATCCGCCGTACTTCCCGCCGGGGCAGGGCTACCACTACTCCAACACCAACATCGTGCTGCTCGGCCTCATCGCCGAGAGCCTCGACGGCAAGCCGCTGGCGCAGATCTTCCGGTCGCGGCTCTTCGGTCCGCTGGGGCTGACCGGGACGTCGTTCCCCGACACCGCCGACAGCACGATCCCGGCACCCCACTCGCAGGGCTACGTGTACGGGACGAACATGGAGACGCTGACCGATCCGGCGCTGCCGCCCGCCATGCAGGCCGCCGCGAAGGACGGGTCCCTCCAGCCGAACGACGTCACCGACGTCAACCCGTCGTGGGCGTGGGCGGCCGGTGCCGGGATCTCGACCGCCGACGACCTCGTGACGTGGGTGCAGGCCCTCGTCGGAGGTCAGCTGCTCAACCCGGACCTGCAAGCCCGACGACTCGCCAGCGTGCAGCCCACGAGTCCGGACAGCGGTGCTGCTCAATACGGTTGGGGCATAGCGAAAATGGGGCCGATGTTCGGGCACACCGGCGAACTGCCCGGGTTCAACTCGTTCATGGGGCACGACCCGGTGAACAAGGTGACGTTGGTGGTGTGGGCCAATCTGGCGCCGGCCGCGAACGGTCAGGATCCGGCGACCACGATGGCCAAGGAGATCATCGGCAAGGTCTATCCCGGATAGGTGTCCGGTTTCGTGACGTGGATCGCGTACCGTTTTCAGCCATGGAGTCGACGAGCGTTGCGGTGGGAAGTGGGACCTTGACGGTCCGTATCGGGGGACCGGAGAGCCGGCACACGGTGCTGCTGTTGCCCGACGCCGGCGCTCCCGCCGACATCTTCGACGCCGTGTGCTCGCGGCTGCACGATTCGGACCTGCGGACTGTGGTGCCGGAGAGCATCGAGGGGCTCGACGAGCCGTCGGTGATCGCGATGCTCGACGAGCTGAAGCTGCCGTGGGTGAACCTCGTGGGCGCCGGGGCCGGCGCGGAACTCGCGTGGCGGCTGGCCGCCAAGACGTTCGGGCGCTTCGCGAGCCTCATCGTGGCCGACCGCGGACACCCGGCGGTGCCCGGCGCGGACGGGGCGGTGCTCGACGCCGCGTGTCCCGCCGTCGAGCTGCCGACCACGGTCGTCGTCGGCAGCTCGCTGGGCCGCCCGTGCGCCGACGCGAGCGGCCGGTACGCCTACTCCGAGTTCCGGATCGTCCAGCTGGACGGCATCGACGACGTCCCGGCGAAGGCGGCTGCGGAGCTGGCCAGCGAGATCGTTCTGCGGACCGGCTCCTGGTAGTCACGTCCGCGCACGCGTAATTGGGGGTCGGGGCGGATTCGTCTCTAGACTCCTGCGGTGCACGACACCGTCTCCACCCCGGCCGATGCCACCTCCGTCCGGGCTGCGTTCCGTTCTCCCCGCCGCCTGACGACCGAGATACTCGCGGGTCTGGTGACCTCGCTCGCGCTCATCCCCGAGGTGATTTCGTTCGCGGTGATCGCCGGCGTCGATCCCAAGGTGGCGCTGTACACCTCGTGCATCATGGCGATGACGATCGCGTTGGTCGGTGGCCGGCCCGCGATGGTGTCCGCGGCGGCGGGCGCGACCGCGCTGGTGGTGGCGCCGCTCGTTGCCGCACACGGCATCGACTACCTGATCGCGACGGTGTGGCTGGCCGGTGCGCTGCAGATCCTGTTCGCCGTCGCCGGCCTGGCGCGGTTGGTGCGGTTCATTCCGCGCTCGGTGATGATCGGATTCGTCAACGCACTCGCGATCCTCATCTTCAGCGCCCAGGTCCGGCACCTCGTCGACGTCCCGTGGCTGGTGTACCCGCTGGTCGCCGCGGGGCTCGTGATGGTGGTGTCCGTTCCGAGGCTGACGCGGGCGGTCCCGGCGCCGCTCATCGCGATCGTCGTGCTCACCGCGGTCGTCGCGCTGTTCCGCCTGGACGTGCCGGACGTCGCGGACCAGGGGGAGCTTCCGTCCGGTCTGCCGACGTGGATGATCCCGGACGTGCCGCTCACGTGGGAGACGCTGACGATCATCGCGCCGTTCGCGGTGGGGCTCGCGCTCGTCGGCCTGCTCGAGTCCCTGCTCACCGCCAAGCTCGTCGACGATCTCACCGACACCCCGTCGGACAAGACCCGCGAGGCGTGGGGCCAGGGAGTCGCGAACATGGCGGGCGCGGTCTTCGGCGGCATGGGCGGCTGCGCCATGATCGGCCAGACGATGATCAACGTGAAGGAGGGTCGGGCCCGCACCCGCATCTCCACCTTCCTCGCGGGCGCCTTCCTGCTGGTGCTGTGCGTGAGCGTCGGCGACGTCGTCGGGGCGATCCCGATGGCGGCGCTGGTCGCCGTGATGCTGGTGATCGCGGTGACGACCTTCGACTGGCGCAGCATCGCGCCCCGCACCCTGCGGTTGATGCCGCGCAGCGAAACGCTCGTCATGGTGGTCACCGTCGTCGGCACCCTCGCGACCCACAACCTGGCCGTCGGCGTCATCCTCGGCGTGCTCACCGCGATGGTCGCCTTCGCCCGACGCGTCGCCCACCTCACCCGAATCGACGTCACCGACGGCGAGCGTGACGGCTCCGCCGAGCGCACCTACCGGGTGTCCGGTGAGCTCTTCTGGGCGTCGAGCAACGACCTGGTCCACCGGTTCGACTACGTCGACGACCCGGACTCGGTGGTCATCGACCTGTCGGATGCCGACGTGTGGGACGCGTCCACCGTCGCGACACTGGACGCGGTGCAGCACCGGTACGCCGCCCGCGGGAAGACCGTCCGCGTCGTGGGCCTGGACGGGGCGAGCCTGGACCGGATCGAGAGGCTGTCCGGCCGGCTCGGCTGAGGGCAAGCCCGCGTCCCCTTGCCTGTCCGGACGTGGGGGAGCAGTCTGGGATTGCTCGGCACGACGGCGCCGTCCTCGACCGACCTCGGCTGTCGATCGTGACCGTGGCGGTGGAGGCTGTGATGGCTGAGGTGAATCCGCGGGCCTACAACAGTATGTGGCAGTTCCGGGCGGACTCGTGGTGCCGACTCGAGGGCGCGAGCGCGCACCTGGCCGGTGCGGTGGCCCGCGGGGCACCGATCGGCCCGCTGCTCGAACGAGTCGAGAGCCTGCTCGACCAGCTGCGACCACTGGAGCGATACTGGGCCTTCCCCGGGCCGCAGGTCTTCGCGCAGACCCAGCGGCTGTTCACGACCGGTGTGTACGACAAGTTCTCCCGCACCGTCGCGAGAATCAACCGGGCGCTGGTCACCGGCTCCTATCGCAGCGGCACGCCGGTCTCCCCGGTCGACGGTGACGTCGAGGCGGTCGCCGGGGACTCGCCCCGCCGGGAAGAAGGGGGCGCGGGCGGATCCCGTCCCCACTACTTCGAGGTGCTGGTGGTCGAGACCATGACCGAGGCGCAGGAGCGCGCGCTGCGCCAGGAAGTGCGCGCCTGGCGTAGGCCGGACGACCAGTTCATCTACGAACTCGTCGTCGTCGGCAGCGGCGACGACGCGGTCATCGCGGCGCGACTGAACGTGAATCTGCAGGCGTGCGTGATCCGCCGCCGCTTCTCCCACCAGTCCCGCAGGGATCTGTCGGCTCTCGCCAACTTCATCTACACGGACATCGCGGACAAGCTCGCCGGGCACACACCGGAGGAGCGGACGCGGATCCTGGCCGGCGAGCTCACCGACACCCGCCCGGAGCTCGACCTGTACCTGATGACCGAGATCGCGGTCGAGGATCTCGCCGGTGAGCTCGGTCAGTACTTCCGCCGGGTCTTCCACGCCGGGGAGGGATCGCTCGATCTGCACCTGAGCCTGCTCGAGGGGATCGCGGCGCGGTATCGCACCCCGTTCTTCAGTGCACTCCGCGAGTACAGCTACCGCCCGACCGGCGTGTTCCACGCGTTGCCGATCTCGCAGGGCAAGTCGATCGTCAACTCGCACTGGATCTCCGACATGGTCGACTTCTACGGCCTCGAGGTGTTCCTGGCCGAGACCTCGGCCACCTGTGGGGGACTGGACTCGCTGCTCGAGCCGACCGGTCCGCTGCGTGACTCCCAGCGACTGGCGGCCGAGACGTTCGGAGCGCGGCAGACCTACTTCGTGACGAATGGCACCTCGACGGCCAACAAGATCGTCGTCCAGGCGCTCGTCGCACCGGGCGACATCGTCCTGGTCGACCGCAACTGCCACCAGTCCCACCACTACGGCCTGATGCTCGCCGGCGCCCAGGTCACGTACCTCGACGCGTATCCGCTCAACGAGTATTCGATGTACGGCGCGGTGCCGCTGCGGGAGATCAAGTCGAAGCTGCTCGCGCTCCGAGAGGCCGGCAAGCTCGACCGGGTCAAGCTGCTGATGCTGACCAACTGCACCTTCGACGGTGTCATCTATGACGTCGAGCGGGTCGTCGAGGAATGCCTGGCGATCAAGCCGGACCTGGTCTTCCTGTGGGACGAGGCGTGGTTCGCCTTCGCCCGGTTCCATCCCGTCTATCGCACCCGTACCGCGATGCACGCGGCGCAGGCGGTGCGCGAGCGGTTGCGCGATCCCGGGTATCGGGCCGAGTACGCCGAGTACGCCGAGCAGGTGCGTGGCGCCGACGACGCGACGCTGCTCGACCGGCGGCTGATGCCCGACCCGGTCCGCGCCAAGGTGCGGGTCTACGCGACCCAGTCCACCCACAAGACGCTGACCTCGCTGCGCCAGGGCTCGATGATCCATGTCTTCGACCAGGAGTTCGATCAGAAGGTCGAGGAGACCTTCCATGAGGCCTATATGGCCCACACCTCCACCTCGCCCAACTATCAGATCCTCGCCTCGCTCGACATCGGCCGGCGGCAGGCCGACCTCGAGGGCGCCGAGTTGGTGCAGAAGCAGGTCGAGAACGCGATGCGGTTGCGTGACGCGGTCGACCACCATCCGCTGCTGAGCAAGTACATGCACTGCCTGTCGACGGCGGAGTTGATTCCCGAGCAGTTCCGCCCCTCACGCATCGACCAGCCGCTCCGCGGGGGCCTGCGCGCCATGGTCGCCGCCTGGCAGCGCGACGAGTTCGTCCTCGACCCGTCGCGGATCACGCTCTACATCGGATCGACCGGTATCGACGGAGACACCTTCAAACGGGCCGAGCTGATGGACCGCTACGGCGTGCAGATCAACAAGACCTCCCGCAACACGGTGCTGTTCATGACCAACATCGGCACCACCCGCAGCTCGGTCGCCTACCTCGTCGAGGTACTGGTCAAGTTCGCCCACGAGCTCGACGAGCGCCTCGCCGACATGAGCACCCTCGAACGCGGCTACCACGAGGCGGCGGTGATCCGGTTGACGAACCCGACGGCGCCGCTGCCGGACTTCAGCGGATTCCATCCGATCTTCCTCGAAAAAGATGGTGCTGCACCAACTCCCGACGGGGATGTGCGGCGGGCCTTCTTCCTCGCCTACGACGACACTCGGTGCGAGTACCTCACCGCGGACGAGGTCGAGGAGGCGACGGAGTCCGGGCGGCCGGTGGTCTCCGCCACCTTCGTCACCCCGTATCCGCCGGGCTTCCCGGTACTGGTCCCCGGGCAGGTGTTCAGCCGTCAGATCCTCTCGTTCATTCGCAGCCTCGACACCCCCGAGATCCACGGCTACCGCCCACATCGCGGCTACCGCGTCTTCACCACCAAGGCTCTCGAGATGGCCGATCCCTCGGACCGGCCGTGAACCGTCCGCGTCAGCGGGTCGAGTTCGGGGCCGGTCCTCGCAGGTCAGGCGAACAGTTCCGACCGTTCGTCTCGCAAATGTCGCCGTTCGTCGCCATGCGTATACGTACGATTTGAACTATTCACGGTGAGCGCGTTAGCCTCCTGTCACTGGCATGTCCGATCCGGCCTGCCGGTTCACGATCTCGATCGGGAAGGTCTCCGATGCGCGGCTCCGCAGCAACTGTCGCCTCCACGCGAATGCGTGGTGGTTGTTGTTGCATGCGTCGGCGCTGAGACGAGACAGCTTCGCGCGACGGCACTCGAAGGCCGTCCCGCATCCCCGTGCGAATTCCTCCCACCGGGCACCCACACGTCGCAGCGCCTGAAAGTCCTTCGGTGCCCGTGGGGAAAGGATCCTTCCATGTCCGCCCACTCGCTCCCCATCATCGATCTGGGGAACCTCGACGTCGACGCACTCCGCAAGGTGACGCACGAGATCGGCTTCTTCTACCTGACCGGTCACGGCATCGACCAGCAGCTCACCGACGACGTGATCGCGGCGGCCCGCGAGTTCTTCGCGCTGCCCGAGGCCGACAAGCTCGAGATCGAGAACAGCAACTCGCCGCACTTTCGGGGCTACACCCGGGTCGGCGGCGAGCGCACCCAGGGTTACATCGACTGGCGCGAGCAGCTGGACATCGGACCCGAGCGCGCGGCCGTTGACCCGATCGATCCGGATCGTCCGTGGGACGTGCTGCACGGGCCCAACCTGTGGCCGGCGCGCGTGCCGCGCCTGCGCGAGCTCGCACTCGAATGGTCGAGCCAGGCCCAGGCCGCCGGCCTGCGTCTGATCAGTGGCTGGGCGCGGTCGCTCGGCGCCCCGGCCGACTTCTTCGACACCGCGTTCGCCGACCCGGATCCGCTGCTGAAGATCGCTCGCTACCCGGGCCACGACGGCTCGGTCACCGACCAGGGCGTCGGCAGTCACAAGGACGTCGGTGCGCTCACGCTGCTCTACCCGGAACCCGACAGCACCGGCTTCCAGGTGGAGGCGGATGGCGGCTGGCTCGACGTCGCACCGATCCCGGGCCACCTGCTGGTCAACATCGGCGAGCTGCTCGAGGTCGCCACCGGTGGCTACCTCAAGGCCACGGTGCACCGGGTGTTGCCGCCGGCCGCCGGCACCGACCGGGTCTCGCTGCCGTTCTTCCTCAACCCCGGCTACGACCAGGCCCTGCCCACCGTCCCGCTCTCGCCCGAGCTCGCGGCGGAGGCCGCGGGCGTCGGTCCCGACCAGCACGGCGGCACCCTGCACGCCCGCTACGGACTCAACGCCCTCAAGTCGCGCCTGCGTGCGCACCCCAATGTCACCGAGCGGTACCACCGCGACCTGCTCGACCTGCCCGCCCTGCGCGGCTGACCGCCCCACCCACCGGAAGGTACCTCTCAATGTTCTTGCGCCGCACCGCTGTTCTGTCCGCCGCCGCCCTGCTCACCGCGGGCCTGGCCGCCTGCTCGTCGGGCAGCGACGGGGAGACACTGGTGATCTCCGCGTCCAGCACCCCGCACGTCGAGATCCTCGAGCACATCGCCGACTCGGGCGTCCTCGGTGACGTCAAGCTCGACATCAAGCCCGTCACCGGCGAGATCGACCCCAACGAGTTGCTGGTCGCCGGCGACGTCCAGGCCAACTACTTCCAGCACGCGCCCTACCTGGCCGACTGGCAGAAGCAGAAGGGCGTGAGCGACCTCGTCTCCGTCGCCGACGTGCACCTCGAGCCGATGGGCCTGTACTCGGAGAAGATCACCGCCGTCGACCAGCTCACGGACGGCTCGACCATCGCGCTGCCCAAGGACACCACCAACTTCGCACGCGGCCTCTACCTGCTCGAGTCGGCCGGACTGATCCAGATGGACAAGCCGTTCGCCGAGGCCGACCTGTCCGTCGTCACCCAGGCGAACATCAAGGCGAACCCGAAGAACCTGAAGTTCGTCGAGATCGAGCGCTCGCAGATCGCCCGCAACCTCGGCGACCCGCAGATCACCGCCGCGGTGATCAACTCCAACTACGCGATCGAAGCCGGTCTGACCCCGGCGAAGGACGCGCTGCTGTCGGAGAAGGTCGAGAACAACCCGTTCGCGAACCTGCTCGTCGTCCGTGCCGCCGACGAGAACGATCCCGGCGTCAAGGCGCTCGCCGCGGCGCTCGAGTCCCCGGAGACCGCCACCTGGATCCAGGAGAACTACTCCGGTTCCGTCGTCCCGGTCCACCCGGCCAGCTGATGATCAGCGTCGAGAATCTGGTCAAGACCTTCCCCGCCTCCGGCGGAGCGGGGGAGGTCTCGGCCCTGCGCGGCATCGACCTCGAGATCGCCGAGGGCGAGATCTTCGGCATCGTCGGCCCGTCCGGTGCGGGCAAGTCGACGCTGCTGCGGTGCCTGAATCTGCTCGAACAGCCCACCAGCGGGCGCATCGTGCTCCGCGGCGACGACCTGTCGCAGCTCTCCGGCGGCGGTCTGCGTCAGGCGCGGCGCCGCATCGGCACCGTCTTCCAGCAGTTCAACCTGCTGCACTCGCGGACGGTGCGGGCCAACGTAGAGTTCCCGCTCGAGCTGGCCGGGCTGGACCGCAAGCAGCGCCGGGCCCGCGCCGACGAGCTGATCCAACTCGTCGGGCTCGCCGGCAAGGAGAAGGCGTTCCCGTCGCAGCTGTCCGGAGGGCAACAGCAGCGCGTGGGCATCGCCCGCGCGCTGGCGTCCGAGCCGGACGTGCTGCTGTGCGACGAGGCGACCAGTGCTCTCGACCCCGCCACCACCGACCAGGTACTGGACCTGCTGGCCGAGCTCAATCGCTCGATCGGCGTCACCGTCGTGCTCATCACCCACGAACTGGGCGTGCTGCGCCGCATCTGCACGTCCGCGGCGCGCCTCGAGGGCGGCCGGATCGCCGAGTCCGGACGGATCATCGATCTCGTCGGCACACCCGGCTCGGTGCTGGGCGCGGCGATCGTCCCGGTAGGGGACGATCCGTCCGCCGGTGACGGCGCCGACACCGCGCTCGTCACCACGATCGGCGACGAGGCGCACGGACCGTGGCTCGCGCAGTTGGTCCGCAAGCTCGACGTCGACATCTCCGTGGTCGGCGGCAGCGTCGAACAGGTCGCCGGCGTCACCGTCGGGCGCCTGCGGCTACGGTTCGGTCCCGATGTGAACCGGGCCGACGTCGACGCGTTCGTCGCCGCCCAGCCGGGCACCACCCTGGCCTGGGGTGCAGGGCAGGAAACGACCGGCGCACTGGCGCAGGGGGTAATCGCGTGAACAAGCTGTCCTGGCAGGACTCGCTCCCCGAGGTGTGGGAGGCGACGCAGGAGACCCTCTACATGGTGGGAATCTCCTTCGTTCTCACCGTGATCGGCGGTGTGTTGCTCGGCGTGATCCTGCACGTGACCTCGCCGAGTGGGTTGTGGCCGCAGCGCGCCGTCAACGCCGTGCTCGGTGGGATCGTCAACGTCTTCCGGTCGCTGCCGTTCCTGATCCTGATGATCGCGCTGATCGGCGTGACCCGCTTGATCGTCGGCACCGCGATAGGCCCGACGGCCGCGATCGTGCCGCTGACGATCGGAGCGATCCCGTTCTACGCGCGGGTAGTCGAGTCGGCGCTGCGCGAGGTCCCCGTCGGCCGCGTCGAGGCCGCGCAGGCGATGGGTGCCAGCAACGGTCAGATCGTTCGGAAAGTCCTCCTGCCGGAATCGGTTTCGGCCCTGGTCGCGGGCGCGACGCTGACCGTGGTATTGCTGGTCGGCTACTCGGCGATGGCCGGCGTCATCGGCGGTGGCGGTCTCGGCGACTTCGCGATCGTCTACGGCTACCAGCGGTTCAACACGCCGGTGCTGCTGGTGGCGGTCGTCGTGCTCATCGTTCTGGTACAGATCCTGCAGTCGATCGGCGACGGCGTCGTCCGGGCGCTGCGGCACCGGAAGTAGTCGACCGCCGAATCGTGGAGGATTCCTCTCGCCGGGCGAGAGGAATCCTCCACGACCGGTTCGCGCGCCGCGCTCAGTTCGACCCGGCCAGCCCCAGCAGCCCGAGCGACCCGAGTAGCTCGAGCGATCCGGCCGACCCGAGTGACGCGAGCGACCCTCCGGAGGCCGGCCCACACTCGCGCTCGTCCAATCCCGGCTCGCACCGGAACACCTTCGCGACGAATTCGGCCGCGTCGGCCTCGCCGGCAAACATGCTGCCGATGTGATCGGCGGGATAGACCTTGAACTCCGGGAAGGTGCCGTCCAGGTTCATGTCCGCGACGAGTTTCAGCGTGAGGGGCAGCGGCACGGTCAGGTCCTCGGACCCCTGCTGGATCATCAGCGGCCGGTCGTATCCCGACGTCGGCACCTGGAGGTAGTCGCGCAGCGCGGCCAGCAGTGCCGGATTGTTCAGGGACCGCGAGAGCATCTGGGCCACAGAGACATTCGCGGCAAGTCGGGCGAACTCGGGATAGGGCAGCTCCGGTGCCGCGTCGACCAGCGTGCGGCCGATCGGCGTGAGGTAGCTGTTCACGTCGACCTCGGGGTGGGTGTCGCGGAGCCCGGCGATCACGAACGTCATGAAGTTGGTGAGCCCGGCGAGGCTCTGCGGCGGGAAATTCGGTCCGGCCAGCGGAGCCAACGTCTCGATGTTCGACGGCACGCCGGTCGCGACCGCGCCGCGATAGTCCAATTCGGGTGCGTACTCGGTGGCGACATGAGCGGTGAACACCGAGGCCTGCCCGCCCTCGGAAAGGCCGACCACCGCCCACTTCGGCGAGAGTCGACCGTCGACGGCACGGGCCGCACGCACCGAATCGATCACGCTGTGCGCCGCGGCCTTCCCGTCCAGATAGGGCGGGACGCCGGGGGTGCCCAGGCCGATGTAGTCAGTGGCCGCGACGGCGTAGCCGCGGGCCAGCCAGTTCGTCACATAGCCGCTGCTCTCCGAGTCGATCCCGTTGCGCGACGGGGCATCCGCGTCGGAATCGCCGATGGTTCCGTGCGCCCAGGCGACGATCGGCCAGCCGCCCGGCGGCGGCGTGCCCTCCGGGACGAACACCATGCCGGTGCAGGGAGTGCGGCCGTTGGGACCCGTGGTCACGTAGGTGATCCGGTACGCCGCCGCGGTGCCGGGCAGCCAGAACGACTGGGGGAGCGGGGAGGACTCGAGGACTGTCCCGGGATCGTCCTGCGCCCGCGTGACGACGGGGACGCCCTGGGCTGTCGGAGCGAGGATCTGCGGTGCGCCCGCGAGCAGCGCAACAGCGATCGCGGTGACGATACGGCGGCCGATCCGGTTACCGGTCATGCGCTGAATCTAGCTGAGCGCCAACGATCGTCGTTGTACTTCATCGGAACCGGTCCTGGGCGCCAGCTCAAGGCGGTGGGCTCTTGCTCTGATAGTGAAGGATTCCTCTCGGAATCCGGGAGGAATCCTTCACTGTTCCAGGAACGGAGAGTGTTTGCCCGGCTGTCCCTTTCGCGCCTTGTAGCGTCATCGTCGACGTCGGTCGAGAAGGGGAGGGCATGCTGAACGCGATCAGGGCCGGGTGGATCGTGCTGGCGTGGATCTGCGCCGGGCTGGGAGTCTTCGCCGCGACCAGTCCGATGCTCGAGATCACGTCGTGCGAGCTCGGATATCCCGACAGCGGCGTCATGCCCGGCGAGGAGTGCGAGGAGTCGATCGCACGGCACTACGGACCGTCGGTCGTCGCCGCGCTGGCCGTCCCGTCGCTGCTGTGTCTGCTCCCCGCGGCGATCCCGCGAAGGTGGCTCGCGGGAGTCGTCGCCACTGTCCTCGCCCTCGGCTCCTTCGGCGCGTTCCTCGAGCCCGCGCCACAGTTCGTGTACGGCTACTTCGTTCCGGTGGCGGTGCTCGCGGTGGTTCTGGCGGGATGGCAGGCCTGGCTGCCCGATCCCGCCGAGCGACGCTCGCCGATCGGGTGATCGGCGAGCGTGCGGACGACTACGTCAGATATCGAGACCGAGGAGCGCGTTCTCGACCACCTCAGGCAGGGCCGGATGGATCCAGTACTGGCCGGTGGCCATGTCCTGCGCCGACAGCCCGAAGCTCATCGCCTGGATCAGCGGCTGGATCACCGTCGGCGCCTGCGCACCGATGACGTGCGCGCCGAGGAGGCGTCCGGTGCCACGCTCGGCGATCACCTTGCAGAAGCCCTCGTCGTCCTCCATGGCCCAGCCGTAGGCGACGTCGCAGTAGTTCTGCATCTTCACGGTGATGTCCAGACCGGCCTCACGGGCCTGTTCCTCGGTCATCCCGACGCTCGCGATCTGCGGGTCGGTGAACACCGCGGCCGGCACGAACCGGTGGTCGGTGCGCCGCAGCCTCGCGATGGACTTCTCGGTGGCGCTCCAGGCGTTCTGCAGCAGATTGTGCTGCACGACGCGCATCTCGTGATTCGCGACGTGCTTGAGCTGGTAGGGCGACGACACATCACCGAGCGCGAACACCCCCTCCGCGGTGGTGCGCTGGTACTCGTCGACGATCACCCGTCCCGACTCGTCGACGGCGACACCGCCGAGCGCGGCGTCGAGTCGGTCGCCGTTCGGGGTGCGGCCGACCGCGACCAGCAATTCGTCGCCGGCGACGACGGTCCCGTCGGACAGCTCGATCTCGATGGAGCTGCCGACGGAGCGGGCCGCGACCACCGGGTTGCACAGGTGTACGTCCCACTTGCGCTTGGCCAGTTCGGTGAACCAGTCCGCGACGTCGCGGTCGAGGTGGCGCAGCAGGCGATCGCTGCGGCCGATGATCGACACCCGGACGCCGAGCGCCGAGAAGACGTGCGCGAACTCGGCTGCGACGAAACCGGATCCGAGAATGACGAGACGCTCGGGCAGCTCCGGCAGCCGCATGATGTCGTCGTTGGTGCGGTAATGAACACCACTGTCGCCGATTTCCTTCGGGATCGTCGGCCGCGAGCCGGCCGCGATCACCACCTGGTCCGCGGTGATCACCTCGCCGGTTCCGGTGTCGATGGTGCGTGGACCGACGAACCGGGCGTGACCGCGGAAGACCGTCACATCGGGGCAGTCGTCGGTGCGGTACCGCTCGCCGCCCGCCGAGATCGGGTCGATCCGGCCGAACACCCGCTTGACGATGTCGTGCCAGCGCACGTCGTCGAGTGTCGCGTCGATGCCGAGCTTCGACGCCTCGGTGATCGTGCGGGCCACCTCGGCGGTGTAGACGAACATCTTGGTGGGGATGCAGCCGACGTTGAGGCAGGTGCCGCCGAAGACGCCCTCCTCGAGAATCGCGACCTTCTTGCCGTCGTAACGCTGGTCGAGGATCGAGTTACCCGATCCGGTACCGATGATCGCGATGTCGAAGTGGGTCACGCGGGGGCTCCCGTCTCGGTGCCGGTGGTCGCCGCCGGCTCCGTGTCCGTCGAGGTGAGGTGGTGTGCGTCGAGCCAAGCCAACCACAGGTCCACCTCGTGGAACGCCGCCGCGAGCGGCTGCGCGGTGGACAGGAACACGTCGTGTCGCGCGCCCTCGATGGGGACGATCGTGGTGCGGTTACCGAGGCAACCGGCCCACTTGGCGATCTGGTCGACGTCGAGGACGGCGTCGGCCGCGTCCACGCTCGGGTTGTAGCGGGAGGCGAACACCGTGGCCTTCGAGCGCAGGACGAGGGACGGCACCCCGATGTCGAGCCCGCGGTGCAGCTGCGCGTGGCCACGCCGGATGGCGCGCAACCAGCCGAAGGTGATGGGGAATCCGGTGAGCGGCTTCCAGTCGAGGTTGTACTCCCACTCGCCGTTCGCGCCGACGTGCAGGCTCGAGCCGTAAGTGTCGAGCTTCTGCCCCGGAATCGGGGTCTTGCTCGACACCCGCCCCAGCGCGTCGATGGCGGCCGTGGTGCCGGCGCTGCGCAGCAGTGCCGGTCCCTGCAGGTCGAACCACGGACTGTTGAGGATGAGGCCCGCCACACCCGCGCCCGCGGATCCGCCCGGCCGGCGCTCGACGCGGTCGAGCCACAGCGGCACGATCAGCCCGCCGGTCGAGTGGGCCACCAGCAGGACCTGTCCGCCGCCGAGCTGCTCACGCACCAGGCGCAGCGCCTCGTCGAGTTCCCGGTCGTAGTACGTCAGGTCGGTCACGAAGTGCGGTGTCTGCCCGGGGCGCCGCGAGCGCCCGCATTTGCGCAGGTCGAGGGCGAAAAAGGCGTAGCCCTGCTCGGCGAAGTGTTCGGCGAGGTGCTGTTGGAAGAAGTAGTCGGTGAACCCGTGGACGTACAGCACCGCTCGGGTACCGGTCAATGCTCCGGGCTGGTAGCGGACCAGGGTCGCCTCCGCCTCGCCCTCCCCGTCGGGATCCGGACCCAAAGGGATTGTCAGCTGCTGGTATCCGTCGCCCAGGACGTCGGGAGCCCAAGTAGTCACGATCACACTCTATTGGCACAACAGAGTCGTTTGCGAGGGGCACAATTGGGGAAGGTGACGCACAGGTAACCTAAGCGCCACAGGCGCGCGAAATGCGGTCTGTGCACGTAATGTCTCGAATGGGTGCGGTCCGTGTCGGAAGGCCGGTGCCAGCGTGGGACCCGGGCAGGCGATGCGTGCAGAACAGATCGCGTGTAACAGACAAGGAAGTCGATTCTCCAGTGTCAGACCAGAACGTAGTGGCGAAGACCGATGTAGTGCTCGTGGGTGCGGGCATCATGAGCGCAACGCTCGGCGCGATCCTGCGTCAGCTGCAGCCCGACTGGTCGATCACCACCTTCGAGCGACTCGACGCGGCTGCGGCCGAGAGCAGCGACCCGTGGAACAACGCCGGCACCGGCCACTCCGCGCTCTGCGAGCTGAACTACACCCCGGCCAAGGGTGACGGCGTCGACATCAGCAAGGCGATCAACGTCAACGAGCAGTTCCAGGTCTCCCGGCAGTTCTGGGCCTACGCTGTCGACAACGGGATCCTCACCGATCCCAAGGAGTTCATCAACCCCATCCCGCACGTGAGCTTCGTGCACGGTGCCGACAACGTGAAGTACCTGCGCGCCCGCTACGACGCGCTCGCCGGCCATCCGCTGTTCGCCGGCATGGAGTACTCGGAGTCCGAGGACTTCTTCTCCGAGCGCCTGCCGCTCATGGCCAAGGGCCGCGACTTCTCCGATCCCGTCGCCCTCAACTGGACCGAGTCCGGCACGGACGTCGACTTCGGCGCCCTCACCAAGCAGCTGCTGGGCTACGTCGGCGCGTCCGGCGGCCAGGTGTTCTTCGGGCACGAGGTCCGCAACCTCACCAAGCAGTCCGACGGCAGCTGGCTGGTCAAGGTCGAGAACCTGCGCACCGGCGCGAAGAAGACCGTGAACGCCAAGTTCGTGTTCATCGGTGCCGGCGGCGGTGCCCTGCACCTGCTGCAGAAGTCCGGCATCAAGGAGGCCAAGGGATTCGGCGGCTTCCCGGTCAGCGGCCAGTTCCTGCGCTGCACCAACCCGGAGCTCATCGCGCAGCACCGCGCCAAGGTGTACGGCAAGGCCGCCGTCGGTGCGCCTCCGATGTCGGTTCCGCACCTCGACACCCGCGTCATCAACGGCCAGCAGGGCCTGCTGTTCGGCCCCTACGCCGGCTGGTCGCCCAAGTTCCTCAAGAACGGCAAGGTCACCGACCTGCCCGGCTCGGTCAAGCCCAACAACCTCGCGTCGATGCTCGGCGTCGGCCTCACCGAGATGGGGCTCACCAAGTACCTCATCGGTGAGCTCATGCAGGGGCCGGCCGACCGCATCCAGACGCTGCGTGAGTTCGTGCCGCGTGCCACCGGCGGCGACTGGGAGCTCATCACCGCCGGCCAGCGCGTGCAGGTCATCCGCAAGAAGGGCAAGGGCGGCGTCCTCGAGTTCGGCACCGCCGTCGTCAACTCCGAGGACGGCACCGTCGCCGGCCTGCTCGGTGCGTCCCCGGGCGCGTCGACCGCCGTTCCCGCGATGCTCGACGTCCTGCAGCGCTGCTTCCCGCGCGAGTTCGAGGCCTGGAAGCCGAAGCTGCAGCAGATGGTCCCGTCGCTGGGCCAGAAGCTGTCGGACAACCCGGCGCTGTTCGATCAGGTGTGGGACTGGAGCAACCGCGCGCTCGAGCTCGGTGACGCCGCCGACACCACGGTGCCCCAGGTCGACCGCCTCGCCGAGTCCGCTTCGGTCTGAGTTTCGTTCACACTGCCGCGGCCCGGGACCTGTCCCGGGCCGCGGCAGTGTGCTGTCGGGGTACTACAGGGTGCCTGAGCAGCACACTGCTGCGGCGCGGTAGGGTGCTGCAACTGAAGGAACGTCTGCGGGGAAGTCCTGTGAGAGTCAGGCGCGGTCCCGCCACTGTGACGGTTCGACCCGGTCGATCCGAAGCCAGAATGCCGCGACGTTTCGTACCGCCAAGCTCTCGGCGCGGAAACCGAGGAGTGAAGGGATTCGATCGTTGCGTCACAGTCACGAGGCAAGCTCCGGCCCGTCGGGGTTCCCGTTCAGTGCGGTCGTCGGGCAGGACCGGCTCCGCCTGGCGCTGATCCTCTGCGCCGTCCATCCCGGCATCGGCGGTGTCCTGGTGCGCGGCGAGAAGGGCACCGCGAAGTCGACAGTGGTGCGCGCGTTGGCCGCCCTGCTGCCCGACGTCGAGCATGCCGGCGAGCGCCGTCGCGCGCGGCTCGTCGAGCTGCCGGTGGGTGCGACCGAGGACCGCGTCGTCGGCTCGATCGACCTCGAGAGGGTGCTGCGGGACGGCGAGCGCGCCTTCCAGCCCGGACTCCTCGCCGACGCGCATCAGGGCGTGCTGTACGTCGACGAGGTCAACCTCCTGCACGACCACCTGGTCGACGTGCTGCTCGACGCCGCCGCCATGGGCCGCGTCCACATCGAGCGCGACGGGGTCTCACATTCGCATCCCGCCAAGTTCGTGCTGGTCGGCACCATGAACCCGGAGGAGGGCGAGCTGCGGCCGCAGCTGCTCGACCGGTTCGGCCTCGCCGTCGACGTCGCCGCGTCCCGCGACGTGGACGTCCGGATGCAGGTCGTGCGCCGCCGCCTCGACTACGAACGCGACCCCGACACCTTCGCCGCCCGATACGCCGAAGAGGACGCCGACCTGGCCCGCCGGATCGCCACAGCCCGCGCCGCCGTCGACGCGGTCGAGCTGTCCGACACCGAACTGCGGCGCATCGCGTCGGTGTGCGCCTCGTTCGACGTCGAGGGTATGCGCGCCGATCTGGTCCTGGCCCGCACGGCGAGCGCGCACGCCGCCTGGCGCGGCGCCGAGTCGGTCACCGAGGAGGATGTGCGGGTGGCCGCGGAACTGACGCTGCCGCACCGTCGTCGGCGCGATCCGTTCGACGAGCCCGGGCTCGATCCGGAGCAGCTCGACGACGCGATGGCCAAGGCCGACGCCGACATCCGCGCCGACGAGGAACCCGAGCCGGACCCGGACGGCCCCGGCGGCGGCGAGACGCCCGCCGAGTCGGATGCCCCCGCGGGCGACTCGAAAACGGAATCCACCGAGCAGAATTCGCCGAATTCGGGTGGGGGGGCGGAACGCCGGGTCGGCGCCCCCGGCTCCCAGTTCCGGGCGCGCCTGCTCGAGGTCCCCGGTGTCGGCGACGGCGCCCCCGGCCGACGCTCGCGGTCCCGCTCGACCCGCGGCCGCACCGTACGCCCCACCACCGAGCCGGGCGCCGGCCTGCATCTGGTCGGCACGCTGTTCGCGGCCGCTGAACACCAGACCGCCCGCGGTCGCATCGGCGGACCGATACGCCTGGCGCCCAGCGACATTCGCGGTGCGGTCCGGGAAGGTCGCGAAGGCAACCTGGTGCTGTTCGTCGTCGACGCATCCGGCTCCATGGCTGCGCGGGACCGACTGTCGGCGGTCACCGGCGCCGTCGTGTCGCTGCTGCGCGACGCCTACCAGCGCCGCGACAAGGTGGCCGTCGTCACCGTGCGGGGTCGGGACGCCGAACTGGTGCTCCCGCCGACGTCGTCGGTCGACGTCGCGGTGCGGCGCCTGCGCGCCATGAAGACCGGCGGCCGCACGCCGCTGGCCGAGGGATTCCTGCGGGCGCGCGACGTCGTGCTGCGGGAGCGGGTGCGCGACCCGCGGCGGCGGGCGCTGGTGGTGGCACTGACGGACGGCCGAGCCACCGGCGGCAAGGACGCCGTCGTGCGTGCCAAACGGGCCGCAGGAATGCTCGCCGACACCGGTGCCGCCGCGATCGTCGTGGACTGCGAGACCGGCATGGTCCGGCTGGGCCTGGCCGCCGAACTGGCGCGCGACCTGCGCGGCGGCTGCGTCCGCCTGGCCGAGTTGTCGGCCCAGCAGGTGGCCGGCGTCGTTCGCGCCGTCGCCTGACGAGTCGATCGAGAAGACAAGCCCGAGAAAGGGACTGCACATGCCTCAGGGCGTACCCGAGAACGTGCCCGCCGACGGGCTCACCACCCGACAGCGTCGCAACCTGCCGGTGTTGGCGGTCCACACCGGACCCGGCAAGGGGAAGTCGACCGCCGCGTTCGGTATGGCGCTGCGCGCCTGGAACCAGGGGTTCGACGTCGGCGTTTTCCAGTTCGTGAAGAGCGCCAAGTGGAAGGTGGGCGAGGAGGCCGCGTTCCGGGCACTCGGCGACCTGCACGAGACGAGCGGCGTCGGCGGCGCCGTCCAGTGGCACAAGATGGGCGAGGGCTGGTCGTGGTCGCGCAAGCACGGGACCGAGGAGGACCACGCCGCGGCCGCGCTCGAGGGCTGGCGTGAGATCGCCCGCCGCCTCGAGACCGAGACGCACCGCTTCTACGTCCTCGACGAGTTCACCTACCCGCTCAAGTGGGGCTGGGTGGACACGGAGGAAGTTGTCGAGGTGTTGCGATCACGCCCCGGCAACCAGCACGTCGTCGTCACCGGGCGAGACGCCCCGCAGGCACTGATCGACGCGGCGGACCTCGTCACCGAGATGACCAAGATCAAGCACCCGATGGATGCCGGTCGCAAGGGTCAACGCGGGATCGAGTGGTGAGCACTCCGGCCGTCGTGATCGCCGCACCCGCGTCGGGCAGCGGCAAGACGACGATCGCCACCGGTCTCGTCGGTGCGCTGCGTGCCGCCGGCGACCGGGTGGCGCCGTTCAAGGTGGGTCCCGACTACATCGACCCCGGCTACCACGCGCTCGCCGCCGGACGTCCGGGGCGCAACCTCGACACGGTGCTCGTCGGCGCCGGCCGGATCGGACCGCTGTTCTGCCACGGCAGCGACGGCTGCGACATCGCCGTCGTCGAGGGCGTGATGGGACTGTTCGACGGCCGGATCGATCCCGGATCGACGGAGCCGTCGGCCGAGGGTTCGACCGCACAGGTCGCCGCGGCCCTCGGTGCCCCGGTCGTTCTCGTCGTCGACGCGCGCGGCCACAGCCAGAGCCTCGCCGCCGTCCTGCACGGCTTCTCGACCTACGACGCGGCCGTCCGCATCGGCGGAGTGATCCTCAACCGCGTCGGCAGCGCCCGACACGAGCAGGTGCTGCGGCAGGCGTGCGAGCGGGTGGGGCTGCCGGTGCTCGGGGCGGTGCCCCGCCTGGCGGAACTCGAGGTGCCGTCGCGTCATCTCGGTCTGGTGCCCGCCGTCGAACACGGGCGAGCCGCGACCGACGCCGTCGCCGCGATGACGGAACTCGCTGCCGCGCACCTGGATCTGCCCGCGATCCGCGCGCTCGCGCGCTCGTCCGTCGACGCCGCCCCCTGGGATGCCATCGCCGAGGTCGGCCCCGCACCTGCGGGGCCGCGGCCGGTGATCGCGCTCGCCGGGGGCGTCGCCTTCACGTTCGGCTACGCCGAACACCGGGAACTACTCGACGCCGCGGGCGCCGACGTCGTCACCTTCGACCCGTTGCAGGACGAGTTGCCCTCCGGGACAGCAGGTCTGGTGCTGCCCGGGGGATTCCCGGAAGAACACGCGGTGGCGCTGTCGTCGAACACGGCTCTGCTGCAGCAGGTTCGCCGACTCGCCGCCGACGGCGCCCCGATCCACGCCGAGTGCGCGGGACTGCTGTACCTCACGCGCAGCCTCGACGGGCACCCGATGGCCGGGGTCGTGGACGTCGAGGCGCGGTTCGGATCGCGGCTGACCCTCGGATACCGGGACGCCGTCGCGATGACCGACTCGGTCCTGTTCGGCGCCGGAACCCGCGTGACGGGGCACGAGTTCCACCGCACCGCGCTCGTCGCCGACACCGCCGCCGGCCACGCACCCGCGTGGGGCTGGCGGTCCTGGGACGCCGGGGCGGTGCGGGAAGGCTTCGTGGGCGGGCCCGCCGGCTCGGTGCACGCGTCGTACCTGCACACCCACCCCGCCGGGAACCCGGAGTCCGTCCGCCGCTTCGTGCAGGCCGCCCGTGGGTGAGCTGTGCGTGGGCGTGGGCGCCGGCCGCGGGGTATGTGCCGCCGATATCGTCGCCGCCGTCCGCGAGGTGTGCGGCGACGCGCAGGTGGACGTCCTGGCGACCCTGGACCGGAAGGCGTCGCTGCCGCCGTTCGCAGACGCGGCCGCGACTCTCGGTGCGCGCTTGGTCGGGTACCCGCCGGAGCACCTGGCGGCGGTACCGGTGCCCAACCCGGCGGACGGGGTCGCCGACGCGGTCGGAACCCCCAGCGTCGCCGAGGCCGCAGCGATCCTCGCCGGCGGCGGGGGAGCACTGGCGGTGACCAAGCGCGTCACGAATGGCGTGACGGTCGCCGCCTCCATTGGCGGCACCGCCCCGGGCTCCATTGGCGGCACCGCCGCCGTCGCCCGTAGTGTTTCGAAATCTGTCGAGTGAACATCCGCATGGATAGGGAGAACGGGGAGACGAGTGTCTGCTTCCGCCGGTGACGAGACCAGCTACCTGGTCGGGCTCAACCTGACGGACCGTCGTGTCGTGGTGGTCGGTGGCGGCACCGTCGCCCAGCGCCGTCTCGGCCTGCTGGTCGCGTCCGGGGCCCGCGTCCACCTCATCGCCCGCGAGGTCACGCCCGCGGTCGAGGGCATGGCGACGTCTGGACAGATCACGCTGGATCTGCGCGACTACCGCGACGGCGACCTCGCCGGCGCCTGGTACGCGATGGCGTGCACCGATGAAGCCGCGACCAACGCGGCGATCGTCGCCGAGGCCGAGCGCAGCCGCATCTTCTGCGTCCGCGCCGACAGCGCCCGCGAGGGCACCGCGGTCACCCCGGCTACCGGCAGCTACGAGGGACTCAGCATCGGCGTGCTCGCCGGCGGCGCGCACCGCCGATCCGCGGCCGTGCGGACCGCATTGATCGAGGCCCTGCAGTCCGGCACGGTCTCGGACACCGATGAGGCGCCCGCACCCGGCGTCGCGCTCGTCGGCGGCGGACCGGGCGACCCGGACCTCATCACCGTCCGCGGCCGTCGCCTGCTCGCACGCGCCGACGTCGTCGTCGCCGACCGGCTCGCACCTCCGGAACTGCTGGCCGAGCTGGGCCCGCACGTCGAGGTGATCGACGCCGCGAAGATCCCGTACGGCCGCGCGATGGCGCAGGAGGCGATCAACTCGGCACTGATCGACGGCGCGAAGGCCGGCAAGTTCGTCGTCCGGCTCAAGGGCGGCGACCCGTACGTCTTCGGCCGCGGCTTCGAAGAGCTGGAGGCGTGCGCGGCGGCCGGTGTGCCCGTCACGGTCGTGCCCGGCATCACCAGCGCGATCTCGGTGCCGTCCGCGGCCGGGATCCCCGTCACGCACCGCGGCGTCACGCACGAGTTCGTTGTCGTCAGCGGTCACGTGGCGCCCGATCACCCGGACTCGCTGGTCGACTGGGCGGCGCTCGCGAAGCTGCGCGGGACGATCGTGCTGCTGATGGCCGTCGAACGCATCGAGCAGTTCGCGGCCGTCCTCGTCGACGGCGGCCGTGCGGCCGATACCCCGGTCACCGTGATCCAGGAGGGCACACTGCGCACGCAGCGGGTGCTGCGGGCCGACCTCGCGACCGTCGCGGCCCGGGTGCGCGAGGAGAACATTCGCCCGCCGGCGATCGTGGTGATCGGCACTGTGGCCGGATTTTCCACTGACGCTCGGTAACGTGAACTCTCGTGTCTGACTCCACCGCCGTGAAGTACCCCGTGACCACGCGGGCGTTCGGCCTCGCGATCATCGTCCTCAGCGGCATGCAGCTGATGATGGTGCTCGACGGCACCGTCGCCTCCCTCGCTCTCGCCAAGATCCAGGAGGACCTCGGTCTCAGCGATTCCGGGCGAAACTGGGTCATCACGTCGTACGCGCTCACGTATGGCGGATTGATGCTGCTCGGCGGCCGTCTCGGTGACGCGTTCGGCCGCAAACGGATCTTCATCGGTGGTGTCGCACTGTTCACGATCGCCTCGCTGCTGTGCGGACTCGCGGTCAACGAGGCCACCTTGGTTGCCGCGCGCGCCCTGCAGGGCGTCGGTGCGGCGATCGCCTCGCCGACGGCGCTGGCGCTCGTGGCAACGACGTTCGCGCCCGGGCCGGTGCGCAACCAGGCGATCGCGATCTTCGCGGCGATGACCGGCGTCGGCTCGGTGACCGGCCTGATCATCGGCGGCGCGCTCACCGAGGTGTCGTGGCGGTGGATCTTCCTCATCAATGTGCCGATCGGCCTGGTGATCCTGCTGCTCGCGTTCGGGGCGCTCGCGGAAACCGGTGGCGAGCGGCTGAAGCTCGACGTGCCGGGCGCGGTCCTCGCGACCCTCGGCTGCACCGGTGTCGTGTACGGGTTCACCGAGGGACCCGAGATGGGCTGGGGAAGTTGGCCGGTACTCGTCGGCCTGATCGGCGGACTGGTGCTGCTGGGCGTGTTCCTCGTCGTGGAGCGCCGCGCCGAGAACCCGCTGCTGCCGTTCTCGCTGTTCCGTGATCGCAGCCGTGTCGCGACGTTCATCGCGATTGCGCTCGTGGGCATGGTGATGTTCTCGCTGGCGCCGTTCGTCGCGCTGTTCGTCCAGGACATCCTCGGCTACACCCCGCTGCGCGCGGGCATGGCCTTCGTGCCGTTCGCATTCGGTCTCGGCGCCGCCGCGTTCGTCGCATCCAAGCTGGCAGTGAAGGTGCAGGCCCGATGGCTCGTCGTGGCCGGCACCATCCTGACCACCGCCGGGCTGCTGTACGGGTCGACACTCGATTCGTCGGCGACGTATGGCGGGAACCTGTTCATGCTCGTCGTCGCGGTCGGCTTCGGTGTCGGCCTCGCGGTCGTGCCACTGCCGCTGTGCGCCATCGCCGGCGTCGGGCCGCACGAGATCGGTCCGCTCGCGGCGATCGCCCAGGTGGCGCAGACTCTGTTCGGCCCGGTCGGCCTCGCGATCGTCGGCGCGATGGCCACGTCGAAGACGCTGTCGCTCGGTGGTGTTTCGGGTATAGCGGCCGCGCGTATGACGCCGGAGCAGTTGTCAGCGCTGAGCGAGGGCTACACGTTCGCGCTGCTGGGCTGCGCGATCCTCGCCGCGCTCGCGGCAGTGGCCGCACTGTTCGTGCGCTTCACCCCCGAGCAGGTCGCGCAGGCGCAGGCCGCGGAGAAGGCGGCGCAGGAGGCGTGAGCCGCGGCCGGCGCGCTGGCGAGCGGCCGCGTTTCAGTCCCGGTTGCGATCGACCACCCAGGCGGCGATCTGGGCGCGCGAGGTGAATCCGAGCTTGGCGAGGATGTGCTCGACGTGGCCCTCGGCGGTCCGCTGCGAGATGACCAGTTTGGCGGCGACGGCGCTGTTGGTCAGCCCCTCGGCCACGAGGCCGGCGACCTGCAGCTCGCGCCGTGTCAGTGTGGTCTTGTCCGCGGCGGCCGGAGGCCGAGGCGGTTCGGCGGACTCGGGAGATTCACCCAGCGCGTAGGCGACGGCCTGCGGGAAGCTCCCGGAGGCACCCTTCCGGTAGTTCGCGTCGTACGACTTGTCCCCGAGTGCCCGTCGGGTCCGCTCCGCGCACTCGTCGTGCTGCGCGCGCCAGCCGGCGATCGCGATACTCGACACGCCCCCGGTCTGCCGCATGGCCTGCGCGTAGCCGAGCAGCACCGCGGACCGCGTGTAATTCTTGTCGGCCGCGGCGATCCAGGCCAGGCACTCGAGGCACAGCGTGGAGCCGTACCCGTCATCGAAGGATCGGTAGATTCGCAACGCCTGTTCCGTCGCCGCGATCGCTCGCTGGGGATCGGTCGACCACACCGTCAGGCCGATCGTCCGCAGGGCCCACGCCCGGAACATGAGCTCGCCGCGCGGCTCGGTGACATCCAGCACCTGTTGCAGGCAGTCGGCCGCCCCGGCCGTGTGGCCGAGCATGCCGCGGGCCACGCCGAGGCCGATCAATATGAGGAGCCGCACGATGTCGTCCTCGGCCGGACAGGCTCCCAGTGCATCGGTGAAACATGTTGCTGCCGTGGAAACGTCGTTGGAACTGAGCGCCATGACGCCGGCGGCGAGGAGTGCGGCCGCCACGGCGTCCGGGTCACCCGATTCTTCCGCTGCCACGCGGAGCCGTCCGGCCCATTCGGCGCCGGTCGCGATGTCACCCCAAAATCCGATGAGTACCGCGCCGAGGCTCACGGCTCGCACCCAGCCCGCGTCACGATCGGCGCCCTCGACAGTCAACATTCTTTCGGTCCAGTGGGCGCCCTCGTCGATCTGCCCGGTGGCAAGCCAGAACGAGTACAGGGCACCGGTGATGCGCAGGCCCACCGCGACGCCGTCAGGCTCCACCATGCAGCCCTTCAACGCCTCACGGAAGTTCTGTTGGTCCAGTTTCAGGCGGGCGATCCAGTCGAGCTGGTGGGGTCCGATCCAGTCCGCCTCGGCCTGCAAGGCCAGGCGCTCGTACCAGTCCCGGTGGCGTCGTCGCATCAGCGCGTACTCGCTGGACTCGGCCAGCTTGTCGAGTCCGTACTCGCGGATGGTGTCGAGGAGCCCGTACCGGCCGGCGGTCGCGGATCCCTCGTGGATCAGGATCGATTTCTCCACCAGCGACGCGATCAGGTCGAGCAGTTCGCCCGGTGTCAGGTCGGTGCCGCACACGTGTTCCACAGCGGTGAGCTCGACGCTGCCGGCGAACACGGACAGGCGAGCCCACAGTTGCTGTTCCTGGGGCGTGCACAATTCGTAACTCCAGTCGACGCACAGCCGGAGGGTCTGCTGCCGCGTCGGGGCGGTGCGCCCGCCGCCGGTCAGGAGCGCGAAGCGGTCGGTCAGGCGTTGCAGGATCTGCTCGGGCGTCAGCGCCCGCAGGCGCCCGGCCGCCAGTTCGATCGGCAGCGGCAGCCCCTCGAGCCGGTGACAGATCCCCGCCACCGCGGCCATGTTGTCCTCGGTGACCTCGAATCCCGGAAGGACCGCGACGGCGCGCTCGGTGAACAGCGTGATCGCGTCGTAGCTCGGCAGGGCTGCCAGGTCGAGGCGATGGTCGGGGGCCGGTGCGCTGAGCGGCGGAACACGAAGTATCGCCTCCCCGCGGATCCCGAGTGCCTCGCGGCTGGTGGCGACGATACGCAGCCCGGGGCAGTGCTTGAGCAGCGTGTCGGCCAGCTCGGCGACCGCGTAGATCACCTGCTCGCAGTTGTCGAGCACCAGCAGGATCTGGCGCGGTTCGAGGAACTCCGCGAGCACAGTCGGTAGCGGCTCGCGGGAGAAGGACTTGAGCCCGAGGGCCGTGGCGACAAGGCCCGCCACCAGCGACTCGTCGTGCAGGTCGGCCAGCTCGACCAGCCACGCCCCGTCCCCGAACGCGCGCTGGACGCTGGTCGCGATCCGCAGCGCGAGGCGGGTCTTGCCGACACCACCGATTCCGGTGAGTGTCACCAGACGGGAGGACGAGAGCAGGTCCTTCGCCTCGGCCAGTTCGCTGCGGCGGTTGACGAAACTCGTCAGCTCCGCCGGCAGGTTCCCCTTCCGGCCCCGCGTCGAGGGCCCGGTCGGCGGCAGCCCGCCACCCGTCGCCGCCCGGCGATCGCCGCGCCGCGCATCGGCCGCGGGCTGCAGGGCCATCTCGTCGACCGGGAATTGGTGACGGAACTGGATCTCGCGCAGTTCGTCGCCGAGCTGTTCGGCGGTGGGGCGGGCGCCCGGATCCGCGGACATGGCGTGCTCGACGGCGGCGGCCACCTCGTCGGGAATCTCGTTCTCACGCAGGTCCGGCACGGGCTGGGAGGTGATGCGCAGGAACTGCGCGACGACCTGCTCGTCGGTGCGGCGTTCGAACGCCGCGTGGCCGGTCAGCGCGCAGAACAGCGTGGAACCGAGGCCGTAGACGTCCGCCGCGGCACTGGACGGATCCCCCCTCAGGACCTCGGGCGCGGTGAAGGCCGGGGTCGCTGTGAACGTGCCGGTGGTCGTCTCGAACCCGCCGGGAACGTGGGCGATGCCGAAGTCCGAGAGCGCCGGCTCGCCGTAGTCGGTGAGGAGCACGTTCGCCGGCTTGACGTCGCGATGCAGGATCCCGAACCGGTGCGCGGACTCCACCGCACCGGCCAGCTTCACCCCCAGTTGCAGCGCCTGTTCGAGCGGCAGCGGGCCGTGCTCACGGATCCGCACGTCGAGCGAACCCTGCGCGTGAAAGGGCATCACGATGAAGGGCAGGCCGCTCGCGGTGGTCCCGACCTGCAGGACCGTGACAATGTTGGGGTGCCCGGTGAGCCGGGCCATCGCCCGCTGTTCCCGCACGAACCGCGTCCGATTCTCCTCGTCGAGGTCGGCGGTGAGCACCTTCACCGCCACGGTCCGGTCCAGAGCGGCCTCCGTGGCGCGGTAGACGACACCGAAACCACCACGCCCGATCTCGGTCGCATCGGTGAACCCGGCGCACTCCAACTCGGAGGCCACCGAGGGAGCCGGACTGCGCTGCGTCGCGAACGGATCGTCACCGGTCATCGGTCATGCCGATCCCTCGCCGGTGTGGCGTCCTTCGATCCGGCACGGCACTCACCTCACAGACAGACCCCAGCGGCGTGGCCGACCGAGGTCACTGCCGGGCAGCTTCTGGAACCCCATCCTGCCATCCGGTTCCGCACGCGGACCACCGGGAAAAGGGTATCGACGCCAACCGGGCTGTTCCGGTTCCGCCGGGTTCGTTCCGAGTGCCTCTTGCGCCCAACCCTCAACAATTTTAAAGTCAGACTCAGATTTGCAGTCATGTTCAGAATTTGCTCGGACGATGGGATCTCGAGATGGCGAAATCGACGCGTGTGGCTGCGCTTCAGGTCGAGGCCGAGGTCGGCAACATCGATGCGAACCTCGGCATGTGCTCGGACCTGGCGGAGCGGGCGGTCCGGGAGGGGGCGCAGTGGATCGTGCTGCCGGAGTTCTTCTCCACGGGCGTGGCTAACCGGCCCGAGTTGGCGCAGAACGCCCCGGCTGCGGACGGTGCGCCCACCCGCCTGCTGCGGGCCCTCGCCCGAACGTACGGCGTCCACGTCGGAGGCTCGAGCCTTGTGCGCGACACTGACGGCCACGTCCGGAACGCCTTCTTCCTGGCCGGACCCGACGGCGACATCCTCGGCCGCCACGACAAGGACATGCCGACGATGTGGGAGAGCTCGTTGTACATCGGCGGCGGCGATCCGGGTCGAATCCGTGCCGGGGAGAACATGATCGGCACGGCAATGTGCTGGGAGCTGCTGCGCACCCAGACCGCCGAGCGCCTGGCCGGTCAGGTGGACCTCGTGCTGTCCGGGTCCGGCTGGTGGTCCATCCCGGCGTGGCCGCCCCGCCCGTTGACCCGGTGGCTGGAGCAGCGCAACAACGCCCGCGCCGTCGAGGCACCGTCGGTCTTCGCGACCTACTGCGGCGCTCCCGTCGTGCACGCCGCCCACTCCGGACCGCTGAACTGCCCGATGCCGCTCGTCGGGATGTCCTACGGTGGCCACTACCAGGGCGGAGCGTCGGTGACCGCCGCGGACGGCACGGTCCTGGCGCTCCGCCGGCGCGACGAGGGACCCGGGATCGCGGTCGCGGACATCGAGCTCGTCCGCTCGGCTCCTCGCCCGCTGCCCGACCGGTTCTGGCTGCAGAAACGCGGCGTTCTTCCGGCGCTGGCGTGGGCGTACCAGAACCCCTACGGTCGGGCCCAGTACGCCCGGACCCGCGGACATCAGACCCATCGACCCGCGGGGGCCCTCCGATGACCGGCAGGGCCGTCACTGCGGCGCCGTCGGCGCTCGTCGTCAGCGGGTTGACCGAGCTCGCCACCGGCGCGGTGTCGGGCTGGGTCGTCGCCGCGCTCCGGCGGAGGCCGGAGACGATGCGTGCGCTCGGTGTGCGTGCGCCGCAACGAATCCGGCAGTGGCACCTCGATCTGGCCATGCTCGGCGGGTTCACGGCGATCTGCGGGATGGCCGTGCCCGAGGCGCCGCGCCTGACGACGACGGCCCTCGCGGTCGGTGCCTGGACGAATGCGTTCGCGTTTCTCCCGCTCGCATTCAGGCCGGACCTCGAGGACCGGCCGGCCTACCTGGTCCCGGTCGTCGGATCCTTCGTCGCGACGTCGATCGGGTTCTGCGGCATCGCCCGAACTGCACACCGGCGTTACCGCGCGCGGTAGCGTCACCCAGAATTCAGGCATGGATTCCGAAGCGCCAGACACATCCGGCACTGCCCCCGGGCTCGGGGCCCGTCGTCCGGACCGCCGCCGTGCTCGGACTCGTCGGGCGATCATGGCGGCCGCCCGCCCGCTGTTCGCCGAGCGCGGCGTGCAGCGCACGACGATAGACGAGATCGCTGCGGCCGCTGATGTCTCGGTGGGTGCGGTGTACTTCCACTTCCAGTCCAAGGAGGGCCTCTATCTGGCGCTCGTCGACCAGGCGCTCGAGGTCAACACCGAGGCGATGGCCTCGGTGGACCGGGCACTCCCGCCGCTCGACCGCGTCCTCGCCGCCGGGCACGCGTACATGCGGTTTGCGCTCGATTACCCAGAACATTTCCGGATGGTCGCCTTGCGGGTCCTCGACCCTGTCACGGATCCGGCGCTGGCCGAGATCGAGGATCGCGTCGCCGCCCGCGTCGAGGCGCTCGTCGGGACCGTCGAGCAGGATCTGGTCGAGGCCATGGCGGACGGCAGTGTCCGCGCGGTGCCGCCGCGCGAGGTGATGCGGTTCCTCTGGGGGGCGTGGAACGGAGTGACCGCGTTGGGCTTCCGCCCGGATCGGCTTCGGCTGACGCCGGACGAGGTGCAGCGCACCCTCGAGGTCGGCCAGGGCATCCTCGAAAGCGCCCTACGGCGGCGCTGAGCCGTAAATGTCGTGATTGTCCCGGGTCGCCCTGATAGCGTCCGGACATGCTGCTCACGCTGACCGTGGAGGCCGGGGGGAACTGGTCCGACGCGTCCGATCTCGGATACGTGCTGCACAAGCACCCGGACAAGGTGCAGGACTTCGACCTGTCGGTCGGGACCGCGACAGTGCTGTACCCGGCGGTCGGCCCACAACGATGCACCGTCGCCCTGATGCTCGACGTCGATCCCGTCGAGCTGGCCCGCAGCCGGATGCGCAGGGGCAGGGACGGTTTCGCGCTGGGACAGTACGTCAACGATCGCCCGTACGCGGCATCGTCGATGCTCGCGGTCGCGCTCGGGAGGGTGTTTTCGACCGCACTCGCCGCGACCTGCCGGTCGCATCCCGAACTGGTCGACCGCCCTGCGCAGCTGACGGTGCGGGTCCCGGTACTGCCGTCGCGGGGCGGCCCGGACCTACCCGCCCGGCTGTTCGGGCCACTGGGGTGGACTGTGACAGCAGCGCCGATTCCCCTCGATGTGGAACTTCCCGACTGGGGTGCCTCCGAGTACGTCGACGTCACCATGTCGGCGACCCTGACGGTGTCGGAGGCGCTGCGACACCTGTACGTGCTGCTGCCGGTGCTCGACGACGTGAAGCACTACTGGGTCGGCCGGGAGGAGACCGAGAAGCTCGTCCGGACAGCCGGAGAGTGGCTGCCCGGGCATCCCGAGTCGGCGCTGATCAGTTCGCGTTACCTGGCACATCAGCGTGAACTCGTCCAGACCGTCGCGGATCTGCTGTCCGACGACGCCGGTGTCGAGCGGGACCGCCCGGTCCGCTCCCGCGATCCGCGACTCGCCGACCTCCGCGTCGACGCCGTTCTGGCCGCGCTCGCCGGGTCGGGCGCCGCACGCGTCGTCGATGTCGGATGCGGTGACGGCCGGTTGCTACGGGAACTGCTCGCGTCGCCACAGTTCACCCGGATCGTCGGCGTCGACGTCAGCGACGGGGAACTGCAGCGCGCTCGACGACGGCTGCGCACCGAGGAGTTCTCCGACGCGCAGCGTGAACGGCTCTCGCTGCTGCACTCGTCGGTCGTCTACCGCGACGGCCGTCTCGCCGGATTCGATGCGGCGGTCCTGATGGAGGTGATCGAGCACATCGATCCGCCCCGGCTTCCCGCCCTCGAGCGGTCGGTGTTCGGGGAGATGCGCCCCCGCACCGTCGTCGTGACGACACCGAACTGTGAGTACAACGCGCTGTATCCCTCGCTGGCTCCGGGGGAGTTCCGGCACCCCGACCACCGCTTCGAGTTCGATCGCGAGCAGTTCCGCGAGTGGGCCGAATCTGTTTCGGCCACTTACGGTTACGTCGCCGATCTCGGGGCCGTCGGACCCGCAGACGCGAGCGTCGGCGCGCCAACTCAGCTGGCGGTCTTCACCCTCGAAGGAGCGAACGCATGAGCGTGCTGGAGATACCGGACCCGAGTCTGGTCGTCCTGATCGGCGTCAGCGGATCGGGCAAGTCCACGTTCGCGGCCACCCACTTCGGGCCCTTCGAGACCATATCCAGCGATTTCTGCCGCGGACTGGTCAGCAACGATCCGAACTCGCAGGAATCCACCGCCGACGCGTTCGAGGTGCTGAACCTGGTGGTGAGCAAGCGGTTGGCCGCCGGCCGGCTCACCGTCGTCGACGCCACGAATGTGCAGCCGTCCGCGCGGAAGTCACTGATCGAACTGGCCCGACGGCACGACCAGCTGCCGGTCGCGATCGTGCTCGACCTACCCGAATCGGTGTGTGCCGAGCGCACTCTGGCGAGACCCGATCGCTCCTTCGGGCGCGACGTGGTGCGCCGTCAGCATCGGGCGCTGTCCCGTTCGATGAACGGCCTGTCCCGCGAGGGCTTCCGGTCGGTGCACGTGCTGCGCGGCGTCGAGGAGGTCGGTGCGGCCGTCATCGAACGGGTGCCGCTGCGGAGCGACCGCAGGGACCTGACCGGTCCGTTCGACGTGATCGGCGACATCCACGGCTGCCGTCGTGAACTCGAAACGCTGCTCGGCCGAATGGGTTACACGATCGATCGGGACGATCGGGGCCGGGCCGTCGACGCCCACCACCCCGACGGGCGGACGGTGGTGTTCCTCGGCGACTACGTCGACCGCGGACCCGACGCGCCGGGCGTGCTGCGACTCGTGATGGGCATGGTTGCCGCGGGTCACGCGCTGGCGGTCCCGGGCAACCACGAGAACAAGCTGGTGAAGGCGCTGCGCGGTCACAAGGTCACGCCGTCGCATGGTCTGGCCGAGACGCTCGACCAGTTGTCGGGGGAGAGCGACGAGTTCCGCAGACAGGTCGCGTCCTTCTGCGACGGCCTCGTGGCGCACCTCGTGCTCGACGGCGGACGCCTGGTCGTGGCGCATGCCGGGCTCACGGAGGAGTACCACAACCGGGCGTCGGGGCGGGTACGGTCGTTCGCGCTGTACGGCGAGACCACCGGGGAGACGGACGAATTCGGTCTGCCGGTCCGGTACCCGTGGGCGCAGGACTATCGGGGATCGGCGATGGTTCTCTACGGGCACACGCCCACGACGGAGCTGCGGTGGGTCAACAACACGTTGTGCCTGGACACGGGGTGCGTGTTCGGCGGTGAACTGTCCGCCCTCCGGTACCCGGAGAAGGAGACGGTCTCGGTCCGCGCCGAGCGGGTCTGGTACGAGCCGGCGGTGCCGTTGCATCGGCAGACCCCGGACCCGCACGGCCTCGACCTCGACGACGTCGTCGGGGTCGGCGGCGTGGAGACGGCGCTGCGGGGACGTGTGTCGATCCGCCCGGAGAACGCGGCGGGCGCGCTCGAGGTGATGAGCCGGTTCGCGGTGCCCCCGCAGTGGTTGTTCTATCTGCCGCCCACGATGGCGCCGTGCGCGACGTCCGCGTTGCCGGGACTGCTCGAGCATCCGGCCGCGGCGTTCGCCGAGTACCGCGGTGCCGGGATCGAGTTGGTCCTCTGCGAGGAGAAGCACATGGGTTCGCGCGCGGTGGCGCTCGTGTGCCGGGACGCGGATGCCGCGCAGCGGCGGTTCGGTGGCGGCGACGGACTCTCCGGGATCGTCTACACCCGGACTGGGCGCCGGGTGTTCGACGAGTCGCTCACCGAGAAGCTGGTGCGCGGGCTCGCGGACGCGGTCGACCGGGCCGGGCTGTGGGACGAACTCGGCACCGACTGGATCCTGCTCGACACCGAGCTGCTGCCGTGGTCGGCGAAGGCCGAACCCCTGTTGCGGGGGCAGTACGCGGCGGTGGGGGCGGCCGCGTCCGCGGACCTGTCGGCGCGGGCCGAGGTGCTGGCGGAGGCGGCCGGCCGCGGACTCGATGTGGCGGACGCGGAGCGGCGCACGGCGTCGAGGCGCGAAGACATCGACGGCTACGTCGCGGCCTACCGGCGGTACGTGTGGCCGACGGACGGCCTGGACGGGGTGCGAGTGGCGCCGTTCCAGGCCCTCGCCACCGAGGGGCGGACGTACGGGGACCGCGACCACGAATGGCACCTGACGGTGGCCGATCGTCTCGCGCAGGCGGCTCCGGAGCTGGTGACCACGACCCGGCGCCTGCAGGTCGATCTGAGCTCCGACGAATCGACGGCCGCGGCGACGGCGTGGTGGGAGGAGCTCACGGCGTCGGGCGGCGAGGGGATGGTCGTCAAGCCGGCGGGGAATCAGGTGCACGGCCAGAGTGGCGTCGACCGCCGCGTCCAGCCCGGTATCAAGGTGCGCGGGCGCGAGTACCTGCGGCTCATCTACGGACCGCACTACACCGAGCCCGCCAACCTCGAACGCCTGCGCGCGCGGTCGCTCGACCACAAGCGCACGATGGCCCTGCGCGAGTACGCGCTCGGCGTCGAAGCACTCGATCGCCTGGTGAGAGCGGAGCCGCTGTGGAAGATCCACCAGGCGGTGTTCGCGGTGCTGGCACTCGAATCCGAGCCCGTCGATCCCCGGCTGTAGGCCCTGGGGTGGGCACTGTCCACACCCAGGGTCGGTGGTGGCCGATTCGTCCGTCACGGAGGGTTGAAGGCGTTCACAGCGCGACGCCGGAGACGGCCGCGCCTCCCACGGAGAAAGAGTCACCGTGCACGCCACCTTCGTCGCCCACTTCCGCGCCCAGGCCGCGGTGTACGGGGGCGCCCGATCCTGCACCTACCACCGTGAAGTCGGCCTCGACCTCGTCGCCGAGACCGTCACCTACCGCGAACTCGACCGCCGGGCCCGAGCGATTGCGGCGTGGCTGGCCGCGCAACCCGAATCGCGTCGGCCGGTGCTGCTCCTGTACGCCGACGGCGCCGACTTCCTCCCGGCCTTCCTGGGCTGTCTGTACGCGGGCGTAGTCGCCGTTCCCGCCCCGGTGCCGCACGGCGCGCAGGGCACGCGGCGTGTCGCCGGCATCCTCGCCGACTCGGGGGCCCGCCTCGTGCTCACCGCCCCGGCACTCGTGCAGGCCGTCGGTGAGTGGATCCGCGACAGCGGGTGCCCGGGCACTGTGACGGTCGCGGGCACCGACGCCGACCTCGGCGACGAGGCCGCCTGGCGGACGCCGCGGATCGACGGGGGCACGGTGGCCTATCTCCAGTACACGTCAGGCTCCACCGGCAGCCCCAAGGGCGTGATCGTCACCCACGCCAACCTGATGCACAACGAGATGACGATCGCCGAGGCGGTCGGCTCCCACGACGGCGCGACGACGGTGCAGTGGCTGCCGCACTTCCACGACATGGGGCTGGTGGGGATGCTCCAGCCCCTGTTCGCGGGCGCGAACCTCGTCTTCATGTCGCCGACGGCGTTCCTCAAGCGACCCGTGCGGTGGCTCGAACTCATCTCGCGTCACCGTGCCGAGTTGACGGTGGCACCGAACTTCGCCTACGACCTGATCGCCCGCCGGGTGACCGAATCCGAGGCGGCCACGCTCGACCTGTCGTCGCTGCGGGTGGCGCTCAACGGTGCGGAGCCGATCCGGCCCCGCACCCTGACGGCGGTGATCGACCGCTTCGCGGCGGCCGGGCTCCGGGCGGACGCCCTCGTCACGGCCTACGGCATGGCGGAGACGACGCTGATGGTGACCGCCCACCCGGTCGGCTCCGCGCCCCGCCACCTGGACGTCGACCCGGTCGAACTCGAACGGCACCGCGCCGTCCCGGCCGGCGACGACGGCGCGGTGCAGTTGGTCAGCAGCGGCACACCGCGGAACTCGGAGGTCCTCGTCGTCGACCCGGACACCGGAGACGTCCTACCGGACAACCGGGTCGGCGAGATCTGGGTGCGCGGACGCAGCGTCGCGGTCGGATACTTCGGCCACGCACAGGAAACCGCTGCCAGGTTCGACGCGCGCGCCCACGGGATCGGCCCGTTTCTGCGGACCGGTGACCTCGGGCTGACGAACCGGGGGCACCTGTTCGTCACCGGACGGCTCGACGACCTGCTGATCGTGAACGGCCGCAACCTGTATCCGCAGGACATCGAGGACGTCGTGGGGCAGGTGCATCCGGCGCTCGCCGGCACCGCCGGGGTGGCCGTCGCCGTCGACTGCGACCACCGTGAGCGCCTGGTAGTGATCCAGGGCGTGCGGGACACCCTGCTGGACGGGCTCACCCTGGCGGAGCTCACCGTCCGGGTCCGCTCTGCGGTGGCGCGCGCCTTCGACCTGCCGGCCCCCGAGGTCGTGTTCGTCGAGCGACGCGGAATCCACCGCACCACCAGCGGCAAGGTGCAGCGTCGGTCGATGCGGAAATCATTCCTGGAGAACCGGATCCGTGTGCTTCACGAGTGCGTCGATCCGGCGGTGCAGCGCCTTCGGACCGCGTAGCGCCCACCACGAGACGAGGAGAGAGTAACCATGAACACCACCCCTACCCACGCGCAGGTTGCCCGCTGGCTCAGCAGCCGGGTGGCCACCTACCTCGACGTCCCGGCCGCCGCGATCGATCCGGAGATGCCGCTCGCCGAACTCGGGCTGGACTCGGTCTCCGCCGTCGGTCTGTGCGGCGACATCGAGCAGCGCTGGCGCATCCAGGCCGACCCGATCCTGGTCTACGACTACCCGACCATCGCCGAGATCGCCGGGCACGTCGTCGCCCGGCTCGTCGTCGAGGACGCGGGGACGCGATGACCGCCGTCGCGATCGTGGGGCTCGACTGCCGGTTTCCGCAGGCGCCCGACCCGGACGCGCTGTGGGCCCTGCTGACGGCCGGCGGGGACGGCATCACCGAGGTCCCCGAGCAGCGGTGGCGGGCCGACGAGATGTACGACCCCGACGGCGCCGCCGGCACCGTCAACAATCGGACCGGTGGATTCCTGTCCGACGCGGACGCGTTCGACGCCGAGTTCTTCGGAATCTCCCCGCACGAGGCGGCGGCGATGGACCCACAGCAGCGCCTGCTGCTGCAGTCCGCGTGGCGCGCCTTCGAGGACGCCGCGGTGGATCCGCGTGCCCAGGCCGGCTCGGACACCGGCGTGTTCATCGGCGTGATGGCGAACGAGTGGGCGCACCTGCACCTGCGGGACCCACGCCGGATCACGCCCCGACTGGGGGCCGGCAACGGCTATTTCATGACCGCGAACCGGATCTCCTACCACCTGGACCTGCACGGCCCGAGTGTCGCGATCGACACCGCGTGCTCGTCGTCGCTCGTCGCCGTCCACCAGGCGTGCTCGGCGCTGCGGTCCGGCGAGTGCGACCAGGCGTTGGCCGGGGGCGTCAACATCGCCCTCACCCCGACGCTCAACGTCTTCTACACGCAGGCCGGACTGTCCGCGCCGGACGGGCGGTGCAAGCCGTTCAGCGGGAACGCCGACGGCATCGGTCGCGGGGAGGGTGTCGCGGTGGTGGTCCTGCGCAGGCTCGACGACGCTGTGGCCGAGGGACTTCCGATCCACGCGGTGATCGTCGGCGGCGCCGTGAACTCCGACGGCCGCAGCAACGGGATCACCGCACCCAACCGCTGGGCGCAGCAGCGGGTCGTCGAGCAGGCCTACCGCCGGGCCGGAGTCGACGCGCACCAGATCGACTTCGTCGAGGCGCACGGCACCGGGACCGTGCTCGGCGACATGATCGAGATCAAGGCCCTCGGCCAGGTCCACGCCGTCCCGCGGCCCCGGCCCTGCGGGATCGGTTCGATCAAGGGCAACCTCGGCCATACCGAGGGCGCGGCGGGCGTCGCCGGGCTCATCAAGGTGGCGCTCAGCCTGCGCCATCGGGTGGTCCCGCCGAGCCGCTACGCCGACCAGGAGAACCTCCGGTTGCGACTGGCCGACCACGGACTCGCGCTGATCGCCGAACCCCTTGACCTGCCGGCGGACGCGGCGCACGGCGCGGTGAGCAGTTTCGGGATCGGCGGCACCAACGCCCACCTGGTGCTCAGGAGCGCGCCCGAGCGTCCGGACGCCCCCGGTGCCGCGGGACGAGGAGTGTTCACGGTGTCGTCGACGGACCGGGAAGGGCTGCGCCGCAATGCTGCCCGGGTCGCGGAGCGCATCGCCGAGCAGCCCGCCGACCGGCTGTCCCAGCTGTGCTGGTCCAGTAACGTGATCGAGGCGTCCGGTCGCCACCGTCTGGCGGTGCCGGCCACCGACCGTGACGGTGTCGTGGCTGCCCTGCGCGAACTTGCGTCGGACGAGCAGCGGTTCGCGGCAGCGACCGGGGTGGCCGCGCCGATCGACGCCGGATGGCTGTTCACCGGTCAGGGCTCGCAGTACCCCGGCATGGGTGCAGCGCTGCAGCAGTCGTCGGCCGACTTCCGCACGGCCCTCGACGAGGTGGACCGACAGATGGCACCCCACCTCGGGCATTCGGTGCGGGACGTGCTGTCCCGCAAGGATATCGATCGAACCGCACACGCGCAGCCGGCGATCTTCGCGGTCGAGTACGCGCTCGCCCGGGCGCTGCTGTCGGCCGGGGTGGAACCCGCCTGGCTGCTCGGGCACAGCGTGGGCGAGTACGCGGCCGCCGCGATCGCCGAGGTCTTCAGCGTCGCGGACGCGTGCCGACTGATCGTGGCGCGTGGGCGGCTCATGCAGTCGCTGCCCGGACGGGGTGCCATGCTCGCCGTCCGGGGGAGCGCCGACGAGGTGTCCGACCTGCTGGACGGGGAACCCCGGGTGTCGCTCGCCGCCGTGAACGGGCCGCGCGAAGTGGTCGTCTCGGGCGAGACCGCCGCGCTGGATCGGATCGAGGCGAGGCTCGCCCGGCACGGGCTGCGCGGCCGGCGTCTGGCGGTTTCGCACGCCTTCCACTCGCCGCTCATGGAGCCGATCGTCGACGCGTTCGCCGAGATTGCCGCATCGTGCTCGTTCGCGGCGCCGCGCACCCCGGTGTACTCGACGGTGCGGGGACGCCTCCTCGACGTCGACGAACCGATGGGTGCGGACTACTGGACCGAACACATCTGTGCCACAGTGCGATTCGCCGATTCGATGAACACGGCACTGGCCGCGGAGCCGACCCACCTGATCGAGGTCGGGCCGTCGAGGGTCCTCGGGCCGCTGGTCGCCCGCATCCGGCCCGGAACCGCCACCCTGTCACCGTGCCCCGGACCGGACGCGACCGGCCGGGAGCTGGCCGACGTCGTCGCGGCGCTGTACCGCGACGGCCTGGACCCGAACTGGGACACGCTGTACGAGCCGGGGCAGCGAGTGCGCCGACGACTCGGCGGCTACCGGTTCGACACCACCCAGCGCTTCTGGACGGCACCGCCCGATACCGCATCCGCATCCGCACCGGAGACAGTCTCGGCGCTCCCCGCGACCACCACCGACACCACCGGAACACCCACCATGGACAACCTGATCGCCCTCTTCCGCGAGCAGGCCGCGGTCCTCGCGGCCCACCTCGGTACGCACCCCACCGGGTCCGAGACACCCGCGCCGGACATGCCTGCACCCCCGAATCAGGCCGCTCCGGCCGCCGTCGAGACCGCTCCGGATCCGGGGGACGTCGCCGCGGTCGTCCGGCGTGAGACCGCCCGTGTCAGCGGGTATCCCGAGGATGCCGTGCGGACTACCCAGACCCTGTGCGACGACCTCGGTTTCGACTCGATCATGACCACCGACCTGTGCGCGGGTCTCGCCGCCGCATACCCCGGGCTGGTGCCCGACCGGGGATGGTTCGGCCCGGCCGGCACCGTCGGCAGCCTGATCGACCGGATCCTCGGGCACCTCGACGCCGACGACCCGGCACCGCCGAGTCCACCAGCGCCGCCTCCCGCCGATCCTGTCCCCGCCGAGCACTATCGGATCGAACAGTTCCCGGAGGTCCAGGCGCTCGCCGACCGGTTGCACACGAGCGAGGCGCTCGGCGTCACCAACCCGTACTTCCTCACCAACGACGGCGTCACCCGAGACACGTCGGTGATCGACGGGCAGGAGGTGATCAATTTCTCCAGCTACAACTACCTCGGCATGTCCGGCCACCCCGAGGTGGTGGCGTCCGTCCAGGACGCCGCCGCCCGGTACGGCAGTTCGTGCTCGGCGAGCCGGCTGTTGTCCGGGGAGAAGCCCGTGCACCGTGAACTCGAGATCGAACTCGCCGAACTGCTCGGCACCGAGGACGCCCTCGCGTTCGTCAGCGGGCACGCGACCAACGTGACCGTGATCGGGCACCTGCTCGGACCAGGTGACCTCGTCGTCCACGACAGCCTCGCGCACGACAGCATCCTGCAGGGCTGCAAGCTGTCGGGGGCCACCCGTCGGCCGTTCCCGCACAACGACGCCGCCGCACTCGACGCGATCCTCACCGACATCCGGCACCGGTACCGGCGGGTGCTCGTCGTCATCGAGGGCGTCTACAGCCAGGACGGCGACATCGCCGACCTGCCCGCGTTCATCGCGGTGAAGCGAAAGCACCGTGCGCTGTTGATGATCGACGAGGCCCACAGCATCGGCGTCCTCGGCGAGCGCGGCGGCGGAGTCGGCGAACACTTCGGTGTGGACCGCCGGGACGTCGAACTGTGGTCGGGCACGATGTCGAAGGCGCTCGCCGGGTGCGGCGGCTACGTGGCAGGTAGCCGGGCACTGATCCAGTTCCTCGGGTACACCGCCCCAGGGTTCGTCTACAGCGTGGGCATCTCGCCGCCCAACGCCGCCGCGTCGCTCGCCGCGATCCGGCAGTTGCGAACCGAACAGGACGTGCTCGGCCGCCTGCACCGCAACTCGGCCCTGTTCCTGCGGGCCGCAGTGGAGGCGGGGCTCGACACCGGTGACAGCCGTGGCACTCCGATCATCCCGTGCATCGTCGGCGACTCGCTCCGCACGCTCGAACTGTCCAACGCGCTGCTCCGGCGCGGCATCAACGTCAATCCCATCCTGTACCCGGCGGTGCCGGAGGACCGCGCTCGGCTGCGCTTCTTCGTCACCTCGTGCCACACCGAGGAGCAGATCCGTCGCGCCGTGCGGGTTACCGCCGAGGCACTCGCCCTCCTCGGATCCGGAGAGGTGGCGGCGTGACCGCCACCGGCCGCACCCCGTATCTCGACGCGCCGGCGACCGACGCGCCTCTGCGCCTGTTCTGCTTCCACCACGCCGGCGGCGCGGCGTCGGTCTACCGGCACTGGCACCGTGCGCTGAGCCCGCACGTCTCGGTGTGGCCGGTGCAGCTGCCCGGGCGGGGCCGCCGTGTCGGCGATCCGCGGTTCGTCGACCTGGATGCGCTGCTGGACGACCTGGAAGCCCATCTGTCCGAGTCGCTTTCGGTTCCGCACGCGTTCTTCGGGCACAGCATGGGAGCGCTCGTCGCGTATGGCCTGGCGCGTCGGCGGCAGGCGGCTGGGCACCCACTGCCGCGAGCGTTGCTGGTGTCGGCGTACTCGGCCCCGCATCTGGCGCCGCCGGTGCCCCCGGTCGGGGACCTCGACGATGCCGGCCTCGCCCGACTGCTCGTCGAGATCGGCGGCCTGCCCGAAGGGGCCCTCGACTGGCCGGGGTGGCTGACGCAGGCGCTCGCGGTGACCCGCGACGACCTGAACCTGTGCGCCGGTCCCCGCGACGGCGGTGAACCTCCGCTCGAGTGCCCGGTGCACGTCTACGGGGCCGACTCGGATCCCCTCGTCGGCGAACGCGACCTGCGCGCGTGGGATCGCCACACCATCGATCTGCGTGAGGTGCGGATTCTCCCCGGCGGCCACTTCTACCTCCATGACTCACCCGACGAGCTCCTGGCCCTGCTGCGATCCGCGCTGCACGCGTGCACGGCGGATCGGCCGGTGGGCGTCGGGTGAGAGCGGTCAGCGCCGCGCCGCGGCGGGCGGACGCTCCCGCACCGCACCGAACGCGAAGAAACGCGCCGGCAGTTGCGAGATGCCCGGCGTCGAGCTGATCCGCCGCAGTATCACCGACACGTCCGGGCGCGGCGCACCCGCGAGGGCGGGGGCGACGAACCGGGCGTGGGCGAGCCGTTGCAGCGCCTGCATGGCGGCCGCAGTCGGCCACCGACGCAGCTGGATCTTGCGCAGCGCCGATTCGGGTACGGCGTCGGCCGGAAGCCGGCCGGCGAGGTACCGCGCCGCTGCGACGGCGTCCTGCACCGCCAGGTTGATGCCGATCCCGAAGATCGGCGACATCGCATGCGCGGCGTCGCCGATGCACAGCAGGCCCGGCAGGTGCCAGCGCCGCAACCGGTCGAGCCGGACGTCGAGCAGCTTCACCTGGTCCCACGACTGCAGGGTGTGCACGCGGTCGCCGAGCCACGGCGCGGTCGTGAGGAACTCGCTCGCGAACCGATCGAGTCCGGCCGCGCGCCGCGTGGCGTCCGAACCCTTGGGAATGACTGCGCCGCACTGCCAGTAGTCGCCGCGGTCGATCATCACGGACAGGAAGCGGTCCCCGACGTTGCCGACCAACCCGGTCGGGTCCTCGGGCCGGCGAGGCAGCCGGAACCACCACGCGTCCATCGGACACGGGAACGTGCGCAGCCGCAGCGCCGGGATGTCGCGGGCGAGCGAGCCGCGGCCGTCGCACGCCACGGTGAGCGTCGCGCCGAGTGATCCGGTGCGGCCGTCGGGTGTCCGGTATCGGACACCCCCGATGCGTCCGTCGTCGTCGATGAACGACACCACCTCGGTGTTCATCCGAAGTTCGAACGTCGGTTCGGTACGGGCCTCGTCGGCCAGCAGGTCCAACAGGTCCCACTGCGGAACCATCGCGATGTAGTTGCGCTTGACCGGCAGCGCGTCGAGGTGGCCGACGGTCAGCGGGGCGCCACCCGGCCCCACCGGAAGTTGCACCGACACGACGTGTCGTTGCGGGAGCCGATCGAATCGTTCCCCGAGGCCCAGTTCGTCCAGCAGGGTGAGCGTGGACGGGTGGACGGTGTCGCCGCGGAAGTCGCGCAGGAAGTCCGCGTGCTTCTCGAGTACCGTCACCGGGACACCGCACCGCGCCAACAGCAGCCCGAGCGCCATTCCGGCCGGGCCGCCACCCACGATGCAGCACGACGTCCGTTCCATCGGCAGCGCTCCTCGTTCCTCAGTGTGCGCCCCCCGACCGGACTGTGCGAGCTACAGCCGCGGCACCACGTTCCGTTCGGACGCCGCGTCAGGTGAGGATGATCAACTCCGCGTCCGACGCGATCTCCACCCGCAGCCCCGCCTTGGAGGCGACGCGGGCGACGCCCTTGATGTCGGCGGGCTCGGCGCGGGTCACGGTCAGCGCTCGCGCGAGCAGCCCCTTGTCGTGTTTGTTGAAGTGGCTGACGACTTTTCGTGAACCGTCGGGTTGTTCGGTGAGGACGGTCGCGATCATCGCGCCCGGCACCGGGCCCAGTTGCTGGTAGGTGCCCGAGCGCAGGTCCACCACCAGGCCCCCGTCGGCCTCGGCGAGCAGCGCGTCGGACAGCTCCGGCTTCCACAGCGCCTGCAGGGTGCCGAAGCCGGGGAGCTTGGAGCCGCCGGAGAGCCGGTACGCGGGGATCGGGTCACCGGCCCGCACCGCGCCGAAAAGAGCCGAACCCATGGCGAGCCGGCGAAACGCCTTCTCCCGCTGCACCTTCGTGAACGATTTCGCGTCGAGGGCGTCGAAGAGCACGCCGGTGTACCGCTCGAGGGCGGGACGCGTGGGGGAGACCCACAGCTTGGCGTTGCGTTCGATCTCGTCGGCCTGCTTGGGGCCGAGCCCGAGGGCCAGGTTCGACGCCTCAGTGTCGGCCGACAGGTCGACGAGGGCCTGGACGAGCGTCTCACGGGTCTCGGACAGCTGCGGCATCGACAGCTCGCCCAGATCGAGCGGCGCCCCCTTGCCGCCGTCGGACTTCGTCTCGGAAGGGGGAAGCAGCACCAGCACGATGGATACCGTACCGGGGCCCAATTCTCATCGATTTGGTGCCGGAGGAACAGTTGACGCGCTGTGCGCAGCCACCGTGGGTCCACAATCGTGACGGCGATCGTGGATCCGAACCCGACACGGGGGCAGTAACAGTTGCTGGCCCGATCGAACTCGAGTGTGACAGTGATCCGGGACGGTGGTTCATCCCGATGCAGGCGTGTGGATCCGAGCGGCCAGCCACGGCAGCGCGTCGGCGAAAGCGTGCGCTGCGAACTGCCACGTGTGCCGGCCGTCCGAGGTGTGCGCGGTGCACTCGATCCCGGCCGATGTCGCCGTCGTGCACAAGCGCTCCGCGGCAGTCGCCTCGTCGGAGCCGCGGGCCACCTGGAACCACCCGGCGACCCCGACGTACCGGCCGTGCCGCGTCATGACCACAGTCGGATCGAACCGGTCCCGCAGCGCGGGGTCGCCGCCGTAGAGCCTGGCCAGCGTCTGTGCATCGGTGCCGGCGGTCGGTGCGGCATCGCCCGCGATGTCCTCGAACGTCGTGAAGAGGTCGGGGTGCATGACGGTGAGATCGACCGCGCACGTGCCGCCCATCGACCAGCCGACGACACCCCACCTCGAGGGGTCGGGCGAGGCTCCGAACGTGGACACGATGTACGGCCGAACGTCGTCGACTAGGTGGGACGCCGCTTTGCCGCGGAGTCCGTCCACGCACTCGGTGTCGTTGTCGAAGCTGCCGCCGGCGTCGACGAACACGAGGATCGGGGCCTGCCCGCCGTGCGACCGGGCGTAGGCGTCTGCGGTCTCGGTGGCGCCCCCGGTCCGGATCCAGTCCGCGGCAGTGTTGAACTCGCCCCCGATCATCATCAGGACCGGCAGCGCGGGTGGGGTGTCGCCGGCGAACCAGGCCGGCGGCAGATAGACGTATTCGGTGCGATGGTCGAACCCGCTCGCGGTCGAGGTGATGTCGACGGGGACGACCCGGCCCACCGGCGTCCCCGTGTCGCGCAGGTCCGGCAGGTCCGATGCGTCGACCTGGCCCGGGACCGCGCGTCCCGTCGCCGCCGCCCACGCGACCTGCACGGAGGGGTAGTAGCCGACCCACTCGTTCAACGTCAGCGCGACGCACGCGAAGGTCAGCGGGACGAGCAGGATCGACAGGGCGCGTCGCCACCAGCGCGTTCCCCGCCAGCCCATGACCGCGATTGCGATCGAGGCCACGAACAGCGCCGACCACAGCCACAGCGGCAGCGGCGTGGCATCCGACGCCAGTCCCTGATGGTTCACCAGCCAGCGAGCGGTCGCGGCCACCGCCACCCCGAGCGCCACCGCAACCGGAACCCATGACAGCCACCAGCGTCGGCTCCTCCGCCACAGGACGATGGCCAGAACGGCGGCCGTGACGATCTCGACCGTCAGCGGCAGCCAGCCGCCGAGGAGCGAGATCCCGGGGTCCACGTCTTCCAGTCTCCCGCGCCGGTCCCCTGGGGCGCGTCTGCGCTGGACAAGCGACTAGGCTGGTGCCCCGTGATCACCCGCATGTCGCACCTGTTCCTCCGCACACTCCGCGACGACCCGGCCGACGCCGAGGTCGCCAGCCACAAGCTGCTGGTTCGCGCCGGCTACGTGCGGCGCATCGCGCCGGGCGTCTACTCGTGGCTGCCACTGGGTCTGCGGGTGCTGCGCGAGGTGGAGCGCGTGGTCCGCGAGGAGATGAACGGGATCGGCGCGCAGGAGATCCTGCTGCCCGCCCTGTTGCCGCGCGATCCGTACGAGACGTCGAGCCGGTGGACCGAGTACGGCAACAGCCTGTTCCGGCTGAAGGACCGCAAGGGTAACGACATGATGCTCGGCCCGACGCACGAGGAATTGTTCGCCCTGACCGTCAAGGGTGAGTACAACTCGTACAAGGACTTCCCGGTCACTCTCTACCAGGTGCAGACCAAGTACCGCGACGAGGAGCGTCCGCGCGCCGGCATCCTGCGCGGCCGCGAGTTCGTCATGAAGGACTCCTACAGCTTCGACCTCACCGACGAGGGCCTGGCCGAGTCGTACAAGGCGCACCGTGACGCCTACGAGCGCATCTTCCAGCGCCTGGGCGTCAAGTACGTGATCGTGTCGGCGACGTCGGGCGCTATGGGCGGCAGCGCCTCGGAGGAGTTCCTGGCCGAGAGTGAGATCGGCGAGGACACCTACGTCCGCTGCGTCGAGTCCGGCTACGCAGCCAACGTCGAGGCCGTCAAGACGCTCGCCCCGGCACCGATCCCGTTCGACGGCCTGCCGGAGGCCAAGGTCCACGACACCCCCGACACCCCGACGATCGACGCGCTGGTCGAGTGGGCCAACGCGGCCGGGCTGGGGCGCACGATCACCGGCGCCGACACCCTCAAGAACATCATCGTCAAGACCCGCGTGCCCGGCGGCGAGTGGGAACTGCTCGGCATCGGGATCCCGGGCGACCGCGAGGTGGACGACAAGCGCCTCGAGGCGTCCCTCGAGCCCGCCGAGTTCGCGCTGCTCACCGACGAGGACTTCGCGAAGCATCCGTTCCTTGCGAAGGGGTACATCGGCCCGAAGGCGCTGCTGGACAACGAGGTTCGCTACCTCGTCGACCCGCGCGTCGTGGACGGCACGTCGTGGATCACCGGCGCCGACGTCGTCGGCAAGCACTACGTCGACCTGGTCGCCGGCCGCGACTTCACCCCGGACGGCACCATCGAGGCCGCCGAGGTCCGGGACGGCGATCCGTCGCCGGACGGTGCGGGTGCGCTGGTGGCTGCCCGAGGCATCGAGATCGGCCACGTCTTCCAGCTGGGTCGCAAGTACACGGACGCGTTCGCCGTCGACGTGCTGGCCGAGAACGGCAAGCCGGTCCGCCCGACCATGGGCTCGTACGGCGTCGGTGTCTCCCGCCTGGTCGCGGTCATCGCCGAGCAGCACCACGACGACAAGGGCCTGCGCTGGCCCGCCGAGGTCACGCCGTTCGACGTGCACCTGGTGATCGCGAACAAGGACGACGCCGCGCGTGAAGGCGCCGAGGCTCTGGCCGCCGAGCTCGACAAGGCCGGTATCGAGGTCCTCTTCGACGACCGCAAGGCGTCCCCGGGCGTGAAGTTCAAGGACTCCGAGCTGATCGGTGTCCCACTCGTCGTGGTCGTCGGCCGCGGCTACGCCGAGGGCAAGGTGGAGCTGCGTGACCGCTTCAGCGGCGAGGCCCGTGAGATCGCCGCCGACGGCGCGCTCGCCGAGATCCTCGCGGCCGTCCGGGGCTGAACCACCGCTTGACCCCGCGTTTTGCGCACTTTTCGGTCCCGATCGGGTGACCGGGGCAACGATAAGTGCGCAAAACGCGGGGTGGTGCCGTCCGAACCGGAGGACAGTGGAGGCTGCGGCCCCGTCCGGGGCGCATGCTCACGCTGCGGAGGGTGAGGACGGTGGACCGAGTACTGCTGAATCCGCACGACTACGACCCGACGGTGTTCGACCCGAATACCCGCCGATTGCTGCGCGCGACGATCGACTGGTTCGAAGCCCGCGGTAAACGGCGACTCCTCCAGGACGACCTGCATGCGGTGTGGACGCGGGACTACCTGGACTTCGTCGGCCGCGAGAAGCTGTTCGCGACGTTCCTGACGCCCGCCGCCGAATCGCGGGGTGACCCCAACAAACGATGGGACGCGGCCCGCAACGCCGCGCTCAGTGAGATTCTCGGCTTCTACGGCCTCGCGTACTGGTACGTGTGGCAGGTGACGGTGCTCGGGCTCGGGCCGATCTGGATGAGCGCCAACGCCGCGGCCCGCGAGCGCGCCGCCGAGCAACTCGACGCGGGCGGCGTGATGGCGTTCGGGCTGTCCGAACGCGAGCACGGCGCCGACGTGTACTCGACCGACATGCTCCTCACGCCGGCCTCGGGGCCCTCTGCCGGCCCCAGCGATGCTGTGTTCCGTGCGAACGGCACCAAGTACTACATCGGCAACGGCAACGTCGCCGGCATGGTGTCGGTGTTCGGTCGGCGCACCGACGTCGAGGGCGCCGACGGGTACGTCTTCTTCGTCGCCGACAGCCACCACCTGCACTACCGACTGATCGACAACGTGGTGCACGGGCAGATGTACGTGAGCACGTTCGCGTTGCGTGACTACCCGGTGCGCGAGGAGGACATCCTGCACACCGGTGCGGACGCGTTCTCGGCGGCGCTCAACACCGTCAACGTCGGCAAGTTCAACCTGTGCACCGCGTCGATCGGGATGTGCGAGCACGCGTTCTTCGAGGCGATCACGCACGCGCACAACAGAATCCTGTACGGCAAGCGCGTCACCGACTTCCCGCACGTGCGCGCGAACTTCGTCGACGCCTACACCCGCCTGGTCGCGATGAAGCTGTTCAGCGCCCGCGCCGTCGACTACTTCCGCAGCGCCGGGCCGGAGGACCGCCGCTACCTGCTGTTCAATCCGATGACCAAGGCGAAGGTGACCTCCGAGGGCGAAGCGGTGGTGGCGCTGCTGCACGACGTCATCGCCGCGCGGGGCTACGAGAAGGACACGTACTTCCGTGAGGCTGTCGAGCTGATCGGCACGCTGCCCAAGCTCGAGGGCACGGTGCACGTCAACGTGGGGCTGATCCTCAAGTTCATGCCGAACTACCTGTTCAATCCCGTCGACTACCCGGCCGTCGGAACCCGCGACGACGCCGCGGACGACGTGTTCTTCTGGGAACAGGGGCCCACGCGCGGTGCCGCGAAGGTGCAGTTCCACGACTGGACGTGCGTCTACACCGAGCACTCCGACATCCCCAACGTCGGACGCTTCCTGGAGCAGGCGCTCGCGCTGCGCGCACTGCTGGCGACGGCCGGGCCCGACGAAGCCCAGCGGGAGGACCTCGACTTCCTGCTCACCGTCGGGCACCTGTTCGAACTGGTCGTGTACGGGCAACTGATCCTCGAGCAGGCCGACATCGTGGGCCTGGGCCGCGATCTGGTGGAGCAGATCTTCGACGTCCAGATACGGGACTTCTCGCGGTATGCCGTTGCGCTGCATGGAAAACCGTCGTCCACGGACGCCCAGCAGCAGTGGGCGCTCGACTCGATCCGCAAGCCCGTGGTGGATTCCGAGAGGTTCGCGCGGGTGTGGGACCAGGTCGCCGACTACGACGGCGCCTACGAGATGCACCCGTAGGGTGGGCCCATGGCTGACGACGCAGACCGGGCCCACTGGGTCGAGGTGGACGACTTTCTCTTCGAGACGGTGGTCGGGACCGACGAGGATCTGGCGGCCGCGCTGGCTGCGAACGCGGCGGCCGGGTTGCCGCCGATCGACGTGTCCCCGGCGCAGGGCAAGTTCCTGAACCTGTTGGCCCGCATGGTGGGGGCGACTCGCGTGCTCGAGGTCGGCACCCTGGGCGGCTACAGCACCATCTGGCTGGCCCGCGCGGTCGGCGACTCCGGCCGCGTCGTAACGCTCGAGTACGAACCCAGGCACGCAGCGGTCGCCCGGGCCAATCTCGACCGAGCGGGCGTCGGCAGCCGGGTCGACATCCGGATCGGCGCCGCGCTCGACACGTTGCCGGGCGTCGAGGCCGACGGCATGGGGCCGTTCGATCTGGTGTTCATCGACGCCGACAAGGTCAACAACTCCAACTACGTGCGCTGGGCGCTGCGCCTGTCGCGGCCCGGCACTGTGATCGTCGTCGACAACGTCATCCGCGGGGGAGCGGTGTCCAATCCCGACCTCGACGACGAGGCGGTCCGCGCGAGTCGTGAGGTCCTCGGCCTGTTGGCCGCCGAACCCCGACTCGATGCGACGGCGTTACAGACCGTCGGGTCCAAAGGGTGGGATGGGTTCGCCCTCGCACTGGTCGTGAACTGACGCTGGGCATCGCTGCGAAACGCCTGGTGATCGGCGGTGCGAGCCGTCCGGTGCCGGGGGTGCCGCCGCTCCTGGGGTGTGGCATGCGATGACGTGCGGGCGTTCCCCACGTAGGGTGTGACGCGCGTCAAACGGACACCGACCGACGAACCCGGAAGAGACACAGGCGAATGCAGAAGTTGAGAACCACACTTGTCGCGGCCGGCGTGGCCCTCCTCCCGGCCCTGGTGGCGGCTCCCGCCCAGGCCGCATCGCTCAACATCCCCGGCATCATCGGTCAGGGAATCGACACCGTCCAGCGCACCGCGGCCGCCGGAATCGGTGACACCGTCGCCTCGCTGGGGCAGTACGGCGCCGCCCATGCCTATCTCACCGGCGACCCGGCGTCGCGGTACATCGTGGTGCTCGGTGCCCGCCTCAACGCGGACGGCCTCCTGCCGGGCGTCCTCAACGCGCGTCTCGACGCCGCGGCCACGATCGCCCGCCTGCATCCCCAGAACAGGGTGATCGTGTCGGGTGGACCGACGCAGGCACTGCCGTACACCGAGGCGCAGGCGATGCTTGTCGGGCTCACGTTGCGGGGTGTCAATCCCGCGAACATCATCCTCGAGAACGACTCGCACTCGACCGTCGAGAACGCCCGGAACACCACCCAGATCCTCGCCGGCGCGGGTGCGGACGGGGCCGTGCTCGTATCGTCGGCGTCGCACATCGACCGCGCGCTCGCGAACTTCCAGTCCGCGTCCGGGCAGTTCCGCTACCTGCCGGTGGCCGTCCCGGGCTGGTGACGACCCCCGGCGGGCCGGCCTCCCGGCGCCGGAACCCGGTCGGCCGTAGCATCGGCTCCGTGGCCAATCCGACCGTCCGCTCCGATGATTCCGGTCCGCTGCGCGTACTCGTCTACAGCAGCGACGCCTCGACACGGGAACGAGTGATGCGCGCCCTCGGCACCCGTCCGCACCCCGACGTGCCGGAACTCGAGTATGTCGAGGTCGCGACGGAGCCGGTGGTGATCCGCACGATGGATGCGGGCGGCATCGACCTGGCGATCCTCGACGGCGAGGCGACGCCGGCGGGCGGCATGGGGATTGCCAAGCAACTCAAGGACGAGCTCGACGTGTCCCCGCCGATCGTGGTCCTGACCGGGCGCGCCGACGACCGGTGGCTCGCGGACTGGTCGCGGGCCGAGGCGGTGGTCCAGCACCCCGTCGAGCCGTTCCGCCTGGCCGAGGCCGTCGTCCCGCTGCTGCGGCGGGCGTGACGGAATCGGGTCCGGGCCGATGCCTGGCCGGCATCCGAGAGACTCGCGGGTAAAACCGAAGCCAAGCGTGGGGTCGATCCCGGTACGCTGAGTCGTAGATCACATTCGGCGGGTGGGTTTTCCTGATTGCGTGATTGTGCGTCTCCCGTGGCTACCCGCCGCGCGTGGTCACCTTGTGGGCTCGCGACGAGAGGAGCTGGGGCGCAGTGAACGCGTACGTGCCGATTCTCGTGCTCGGGGCGATCGCCGTGGCATTCGCGGTGTTCTCCGTGCTCGTCGCCTCCGCCGTCGGCCCCAGGCGGCGCAACCGCGCCAAGCTCGAGGCGTACGAGTGCGGCATCGAGCCCACCCCACAGTCGGCCACCGGCCGGGCCGGTGGTCAACGGATCCCGGTGAAGTACTACCTCACAGCGATGCTGTTCATCATCTTCGACATCGAGATCGTGTTCCTCTACCCGTGGGCGGTGCACTTCGACGCCCTCGGACTGTTCGGGCTGGCCGCGATGGCCGTCTTCGTCTTCAACGTGTCCGTGGCTTACGTGTACGAGTGGCGGCGTGGGGGATTGAGCTGGGACTAAGTGGTACTCGCGGATAGGAGGTGAACCTGGCATGGGTCTCGAGGAGAAGGTGCCGAGCGGATTCCTGCTGAGCACCGTCGAAACCGTCGCCGGCTACGCCCGGAAGGGTTCGCTGTGGCCAGCCACGTTCGGTCTCGCATGCTGCGCGATCGAGATGATGGCGACTACCTCGGGGCGCTTCGATCTGGCCCGGTTCGGCATGGAGGCCTTCCGCGCATCTCCCCGGCAGGCCGACCTGATGATCGTCGCGGGCCGGGTGAGTCAGAAGATGGCACCGGTGCTGCGGCAGGTGTACGACCAGATGGTCGAGCCCAAGTGGGTGCTGGCGATGGGCGTCTGTGCGTCGTCGGGCGGGATGTTCAACAACTACGCGATCGTGCAGGGCGTCGACCACGTCGTGCCGGTGGACATCTACCTTCCGGGCTGCCCGCCCCGGCCGGAGATGCTCCTCAACGCGATTCTGGAGCTGCACGCGAAGATTCAGCAGATGCCGCTCGGCGTCAACCGTGAACAGGCCGTCCGGGCGGCCGAGGCGGCGGCGCTCGCGGCCCGGCCGACCGTCGAGCTGGGGATGCCGGGGCGGGATGCGGGGACGGTGGCGCGATGACGGGTGATCACGACCACGTGCCGGGCGGCACCGACCCCGAGGCCACGGCCGGCCCGGAGGGCACGGTACCGCCGGAACGCGTCGCGGGCGGCGAGATGATCGGCCTGCGCCAGGGCATGTTCGGAGTGGGCGGCACCGGGGACACCTCCGGCTACGGGAGGCTGGTCCGGCCGGTCACGTTGCCGGGCGGCACCCCGCGGCCGTACGGGGGCTGGTTCGACGAGGTGGTGGACACCCTGGCCGACGCCCTCGCCGCGTCGGACGAGGCGGGCGTCATGTTCGACGACGCCGTCGAGAAGGTCGTCGTCTTCCGCGGCGAGCTCACCCTGCACGTGCGCCGCGAATGCCTGCCGCTGCTGGCCCGCCTGCTGCGCGACGTCCCCGAGTTGCGCTTCGAACTGTGCCTGGGGGTGAGCGGCGTGCACTACCCCCAGGATCCGGGGCGGGAACTGCACGCGGTGTACCCGCTGATGTCGATCACCCACGGGCGGCGGTTGCGGCTGGAGGTGGCCGTGCCCGACGCCGATCCGCACATCCCGTCGCTGCACCTGGTGTACCCGACCACCGACTGGCACGAGCGCGAGACGTACGACTTCTTCGGGCTCGTGTTCGACGGTCACCCGGCGCTCACCCGGATCGAGATGCCCGACGACTGGGTGGGCCATCCGCAGCGGAAGGACTACCCGCTCGGCGGCATCCCCGTCGAGTACAAGGGGGCGAAGATCCCGCCGCCGGACGAGAGGAGGGCGTACCAGTGAACCATCCTCACGACTCCTTCACCCGTCCCGACGGTGGCGGCGTCGAGTTCACCGTGTCCGGTCAGGACTGGGACGAGTTGGTCGACGCGGCCACCGCGGCGCGCGAGTCCGGTGCCGAGCGGATCGTCGTCAACATGGGCCCGCAGCACCCGTCCACTCACGGGGTTCTGCGGCTGATCCTCGAGATCGAGGGCGAGACGGTGACCGAGGCGCGATGCGGAATCGGCTACCTGCACACCGGCATCGAGAAGAACCTCGAGTACCGCAATTGGACGCAGGGCGTCACATTCGTCACCCGTATGGACTACCTGGCGCCGTTCTTCAACGAGGTGGCCTACTGCTTGGGCGTGGAGAAACTGCTCGACATCACCGACGAGATCCCCGAACGAGCCACCGTCGTGCGGGTGCTGCTCATGGAGCTCAATCGGATCTCCTCCCACCTGGTCGCGCTGGCGACCGGCGGCATGGAACTGGGCGCGATCACGCCGATGCTCTTCGGTTTCCGCGAACGCGAACTGGTTCTCGACGTCTTCGAGATGATCACGGGCCTGCGGATGAACCATGCCTACATCCGCCCCGGCGGGATCTCCCAGGACCTGCCGGACGGCGCCGTGGAGAAGGTGCGCGAGGTGCTCGACCTGATGCCGCGGCGGCTGCGCGACCTCGAGAATCTGCTCAACGAGAATCCGATCTGGAAGGCCCGCACGCAGGGCATCGGCTACCTCGACCTCACCGGCTGCATGGCGCTCGGCATCACCGGCCCGATGCTGCGGGCCACCGGGCTGCCGCTGGACGTGCGCCGGTCGGATCCGTACTGCGGCTACGAGACGTACGACTTCGAGGTCGTCACGGCCACTGGATCCGACTGCTACGGACGCTATCTCGTGCGCGTGCGCGAGATGGCGGAGTCGCTCAGGATCGTCGAACAGTGCCTCGACCGGTTGCGTCCCGGCCCGGTCATGGTCGCGGACCGGAAGATAGCCTGGCCCGCCGATCTCGCGCTCGGTCCGGACGGGCTCGGCAACTCCCCGGAGCACATTCGCCGGATCATGGGTACCTCGATGGAGGAGTTGATCCACCACTTCAAACTCGTCACCGAGGGGTTCCGTGTCCCGCCCGGTCAGGTGTACGTGTCGGTGGAGTCGCCCCGCGGTGAGCTCGGTGTGCACATGGTGAGCGATGGCGGGACCCGGCCGTTCCGTGTGCACTATCGGGATCCGTCGTTCACCAATCTCCAGGCCGTATCGGCAATGTGCGAAGGCGGGATGGTGGCCGACGTGATCGCGTCGGTGGCCAGCATCGACCCCGTCATGGGGGGAGTGGACCGATGAGTGAACCACGCACCGCGGGACCGGTGTTCGTCGCACTCGGTCCGCGACCGCAGGAGCGTCCGTCCTACCCGCCGGACGTCGCCGCCCGGCTCGCCGCCGACGCCGAGGAGATCATCGCCCGCTACCGGCGACACGGGGACGAGTCGCAGCCCGCCGGTACCGGCCGGTCGGCGCTGCTGCCGCTGCTGCACCTCGTTCAGGCCGAGGACGGATACGTCTCTCCCGCCGGAATCGAGTTCTGTGCACGGCAGCTCGACCTCACTGCCGCGGAGGTCACCGCGGTGGCCACGTTCTACACGATGTATCGCCGCGACCCGACCGGCACCTACCACGTGGGCGTGTGCACCAACAGCCTGTGCGCCGTGATGGGCGGCGACGCGATCTACGCGGCCCTGCGCGAGCACCTCGGGATCGGGGACGGCGAGACGACCGCGGACGGGGCGGTGACGCTCGAGCACATCGAGTGCAACGCGGCCTGCGACTTCGCGCCGGTGATGATGGTGAACTGGGAGTTCTTCGACAACCAGACGCCCGCGTCGGCGACCGAGGTGGTGGACGCGCTGCAGGCCGGGCAGTCCGTGACGCCGACACGCGGTGCACCGCTGTGCTCGTTCCGCGACACCGCCCGCATCCTCGCCGGTTTCCCCGACCGGCGCCCCGGCGCGCTCGAGGCCGGCGGCGGTGCGGGATCGGCCACGCTCGCCGGACTGCGTGTGTCGCGGGAAGATGGCGTCGCCGACGCCGATGGGCCCACACTGACGCCGGTCCTGAGCCGGCACTGGGACGACGACCGGTCGTGGGCCCTGGACACCTACCAGCGCCACGACGGCTATACCGCGCTGCGCAAGGCGTTGCGGATGAATCCGGACGAGGTGATCCAGACCGTCAAGGACGCCGGGTTGCGCGGCCGCGGCGGGGCCGGGTTCCCGACTGGGATGAAGTGGTCGTACATTCCGCAGGACCCGGTGACGGACGGCACTGCGAAGCCGCACTATCTGGTCGTCAACGCCGACGAGTCGGAACCGGGTACGTGCAAGGACATTCCGTTGATGCTCGCCACGCCCCACGCTCTCGTCGAGGGAGTCGTCATCGCGGCCTTCGCGATCCGCGCGTCGCGGGCGTTCATCTACCTGCGTGGCGAGGTGGTGCCGGTTCTGCGCCGGCTGCAGGCCGCGGTCGCCGAAGCCTACGACGCCGGCTATCTCGGGCGCGACATCCTCGGGTCCGGGTTCGACCTCGACATCGTCGTCCATGCCGGGGCAGGCGCCTACATCTGCGGTGAGGAGACCGCGCTGCTGGACTCCCTCGAGGGCCGACGCGGCCAGCCCCGGTTGCGTCCGCCGTTCCCCGCGGTCGAGGGGCTGTACGCGTGCCCCACCGTGGTCAACAACGTCGAGTCGATTGCGAGTGTCCCGCCGATCATCCTGCGGGGGTCGGAGTGGTTCCGTGGCATGGGCAGCGAGGCGTCGCCCGGGTTCACCCTGTACTCGCTCTCGGGACACGTCACCCGGCCCGGACAGTACGAGGCACCGCTGGGAATCACGCTGCGACGGTTGCTCGATCATGCCGGCGGCGTCCGCGCCGGCCATCGGCTCAAGTTCTGGACCCCCGGCGGTTCGTCGACACCGATCCTCACCGACGAACACCTCGACGTGCCGCTCGACTACGAGAACGTGGCCGGGGTGGGGTCGATGCTCGGCACCAAGGCTCTGCAGATCTTCGACGAGACCACGTGCGTCGTGCGGGTGGTGTTGCGGTGGACGCAGTTCTACGCGCACGAGTCGTGCGGCAAGTGCACCCCGTGCCGGGAGGGCACGTACTGGCTGGTGCAGATCCTCGAGCGGCTCGAGCGCGGGGAGGGCACCGACGAGGACCTCGCCAAGCTGCTCGACATCTCCGACATCCTCCTCGGCAAGTCGTTCTGCGCCCTCGGCGACGGCGCGGCGAGCCCGATCATGTCCTCGCTGAAGTACTTCCGCGACGAGTACGTCGCGCACTTCGAGCACGGCGGCTGCCCGTTCGACCCGGACGAGTCCGCGCTCGTCGCGAGGGTGACGGCCCGGCCGGAAGGGGGAAGCGCATGACTGTCAACGTCGGTGCCGACGCGTCGGGCCAGCCGGTCCCGACGGACCGGGTGACGCTCACGATCGACGGCGTCGAGGTGACCGTGCCCAAGGGGACGCTCGTGATCCGCGCGGCCGAGGGCATCGGCATCCAGATTCCGCGGTTCTGCGACCACCCGCTGCTCGCCCCGGTCGGCGCATGTCGACAGTGCCTGGTCGAGGTCGAAGGACAACGCAAGCCGCTGGCGTCGTGCACGACCGTCGCAACCGACGGCATGGTGGTCCACACACAGGTCACGTCCGCGGTCGCGGACCGCGCGCAGAAGGGCGTGATGGAGCTGCTGCTCATCAACCATCCGCTGGACTGTCCGGTCTGCGACAAGGGCGGCGAGTGCCCGCTGCAGAACCAGGCGATGTCGAGCGGACGCTCCGAATCCCGGTTCGGCGGCGTCAAACGCACCTTCCCCAAACCGATTCCACTGTCCAGCGAGGTGCTGCTGGACCGCGAACGTTGCGTGCTGTGTGCGCGCTGCACCCGGTTCTCCCAACAGATCGCGGGCGACCCGATGATCGAACTCCTCGAACGCGGTGCCCTGCAGCAGGTCGGCATCGGGGAGGGCGAGCCCTTCGACTCCTACTTCTCCGGCAACACCGTGCAGATCTGCCCGGTCGGCGCGCTCACCGGCACTGCGTACCGCTTCCGGGCACGGCCGTTCGACCTGGTGTCGAGCCCGAGTATCTGCGAGCACTGCGCGAGCGGGTGCGCGCAGCGCACCGACCACCGGCGCGGCACCGTGCTGCGCCGACTCGCCGGCGACGACCCGCAGGTCAACGAGGAATGGAACTGCGACAAGGGCCGCTGGGCGTTCACGTACGCGACCGCACCGGACCGGCTCGAGACGCCGATGGTCCGCGACGCCTCCGGCGACCTCGTGCCGGCGTCGTGGCCGCAGGCCCTCGCGGTGGCCGCGCGCGGGCTCGCCGCGGCGCCCAGCGGTGCCGGCGTCCTCGTCGGCGGCCGGTCCACCGTGGAGGACGCGTACGCGTACGCGAAGTTCGCGCGGACGGCGCTCGGCACCAACGACATCGACTTCCGCTCCCGGCTGCACTCCGTCGAGGAGATCGGCTTCCTCGCGGCCCGGGTCGCCGGCCGCGTTCTCGGCGCCGACCCCACGGCCGTGACGTACGACGCCCTCGAACACGCGCCGGCCGTCCTGCTGGTCGCGTTCGAGCCCGAGGAGGAGTCGCCGATGGTGTTCCTCCGGTTGCGCAAGGCGGTGCGCACCCGCCGGACGGTGGTCCTGTCCGTCGCGCCGTACGCGACCCGCGGGCTCGAGAAGATGTCCGGCCGGTTGCTGCGGGCGGTCCCGGGCGACGAACCTGCGATCCTCGACGAGCTGACCGGGTCGGAACTCCTGCGGTGCGCCGGTTCGGTGATCCTGGTCGGGGAACGGGCCGCCGGGATACCGGGAACGCTGTCGGCCGTCGGGCGTCTGGCCGACGCGACCGGCGCCCGGATCGCGTGGATCCCTCGGCGTGCCGGTGAACGCGGCGCGCTGGAAGTCGGGGCATCACCGGGTCTGCTGCCGGGCGGGCGACCTGTGACCGATCCGGCGGCCCGGCGCGAGGTCGAGGCGGTCTGGGACGTCGAGAACCTGCCCGCGGCAACGGGCCGTGACACCTCGCTGATGCTCGCGGCGGCCGCGACGGGCTCGTTGGGTGCGCTGCTGGTGGGCGGCATCGAACTCGACGACCTCCCCGACCCGGCCGCCGCGACCGAGGCCCTCGACGCGACCGGGTTCGTCGTCAGCCTGGAGGTGCGCCGCAGCGCGGTCACCGAGCGCGCCGACGTCGTGTTCCCGGTCGCACCGGTCGCGGAGAAATCCGGCGCGTTCGTCGACTGGGAGGGGCGGGTACGGCCGTTCGAGGCGGCGCTGCGCGACACCGCGGCGGTGCCGGACCAGCGCGTGCTGCAGGCGCTCGCGGCCGAGATGGGCGTGACGCTCGGGCTGCCCGACGTCGTCGCCGCGCGTATCGAGATCGCGCGGCTGGGCACGTGGAGCGGCGCCCACCCGCATTCCTGGGAGGTCGCGCCCGCTCCGGTGCCCGAGCCGGGACCGGGCGAGGCGGTGCTGGCCACCTGGCGGATGCTCCTCGACGCCGGGCGGATGCAGGACGGTGAACCGTACCTCGCCGGCACGGCCCGTCCGCCCGTCGTCCGCCTGTCGGCGGACTGCGCCGCGGAGATCGGTGCCCGGGACGGCGACGCCGTGACGGTCGAGACCGCGCGGGGAGCGGTCACCCTGCCGCTCGCGATCACCGACCTGCCCTACCGGGTGGTGTGGCTGCCGATGAACTCGCCCGGTTCGGCGGTGCACCGGCAACTCGGCCGACCCGGCGACGTCGTGCGAATCCGCCGGGCCGAGCCCGGAACCAACGGTGTCGTGGGACCGTCGGCCCGAGGGGAGGTCGTGCGATGAGCACTCTCGCGGCCGCCGACCTGTCGGCGTTCGGTCACGATCCGTGGTGGCTCGTGATCGCGAAGGCGTTGGCGATCTTCGTGTTCTTGGTGCTGACGGTCCTCGTCGCGATCTACGCCGAACGGAAGGTGCTGGCGTGGATGCAGATGCGGGTCGGTCCGGACCGCGTCGGACCGCGCGGCATCCTGCAGACCCTCGCCGACGGTATCAAGCTCGCGCTCAAGGAAGGCATCGTCCCCGCCGGCGTCGACAAGCCCGTCTACATCCTCGCGCCGATCATCGCGACGGTCCCGGCCTTCATGGCGTTCGCGGTGATCCCCTTCGGCCCGGAGGTGTCGATCCTCGGTCGGTGGACGCCCTTGCAGCTCACCGATCTTCCGGTCGCCGTCCTGTACATCCTGGCGGTCACGTCCGTCGGCGTCTACGGGATCGTGCTCGCGGGATGGTCGTCGGGTTCGACCTATCCGCTGCTCGGCGGGCTCCGGTCGACCGCGCAGGTGATTTCCTACGAGGTCGCGATGGGCCTGACGTTCGCGGCCGTGTTCCTCGACGCCGGCACCATGTCGACGTCGGGAATCGTTGCCGCACAGGAGGGCACCTGGTACGCGTTCCTCCTTCTGCCGTCGTTCCTCGTCTACGTCACCTCGATGGTCGGCGAGACCAACCGGGCCCCGTTCGACCTGCCCGAGGCCGAGGGCGAACTCGTCGGCGGCTTCCACACGGAGTACTCGTCGCTGCGGTTCGCGATGTTCATGCTGGCCGAGTACGTGAACATGGTGACCGTCTCGGCGCTGGCGGCGACGATGTTCCTCGGTGGCTGGCACGCGCCGTGGCCGCTGAACATGTGGTCCGGTGCGAACTCGGGGTGGTGGCCGCTGCTGTGGTTCGTCGCGAAGGTGTGGGCGTTCCTGTTCGTGTTCATCTGGCTGCGTGGCACGCTCCCGCGCCTGCGCTACGACCAGTTCATGAACCTCGGCTGGAAGATCCTGATCCCGGTCGCGCTCGTCTGGGTCATGGTGGTCGCGACGGTCCGGGCGCTCCGGAACGACGGATACGACCTGCGCTGGATCGTCCTGGGCGGCGGCGTGATCGTCGCGCTGGCGCTGCTGGTCCTGGTGCGGCGTCGCCTCACGGCCGTCCGGGCGCCGACCGACGTCCGTCCGCCCACGCCCGAGCAGTTCGACCCGATGGCCGGCGGCTTTCCCGTCCCGCCGCTCCCGGCGCCGCGGACAGAGCCGGCGCTCGCGGCGTCCCGGCACCCCGGAAAGGAGGACTTCGATGCCTGACTTCCTCGACTCCGTCGCGGGTTTCGGCGTGACCTTCTCGACGATGTTCAAGAAACCCGTCACCGAGTTCTATCCCGAGCAGAAGGCGCCCACCGCGGCCCGCTACCACGGCCGACACCAGCTCAACCGGCACCCGGACGGGCTCGAGAAATGCATCGGCTGCGAGCTGTGCGCGTGGGCGTGCCCCGCCGACGCGATCTACGTCGAGGGCGCCGACAACACCGACGAGGAGCGGTACTCGCCAGGGGAGCGGTACGGCCGCATCTACCAGATCAACTACCTGCGCTGCATCGGATGCGGACTGTGCGTCGAGGCGTGCCCGACCCGCGCGCTCACGATGACCAACGAGTACGAGATGGCCGACGACAACCGCGCCGACCTGATCTACGAGAAGGACCGCCTTCTCGCCCCGCTGCAACCGGGGATGGCGCCGCCGCCGCATCCGATGGCGCCGGGTACCACCGACGAGGACTACTACCGCGGCAACGTTTCCGGGGACGTCCCGGGTCCCGTGGCCCGGACCGACGAGACCGCGAGCTGAGGAGGCGATCGGCGTGGACGCTGTGACAGTACACGCGACGGCGATGCTCGCCGCCGAAACCTTCACCCGGACGTCCACCGCCGAGGGCGTGCAGTTCTGGATCCTCGGCACCGTCGCCGTGCTCGGCGCCCTCGGCGTGGTGTGCGCGCCGAAGGCCGTGTACTCGGCGATCTTCCTCGCGATGACGATGATCGTCCTGGCGGTGCTCTACATCGCCCAGGGGGCGCTGTTCCTGGGGGTCGTGCAGGTGGTCGTCTACACCGGCGCGGTGATGATGCTGTTCCTGTTCGTGCTGATGCTCGTCGGCGTCGACTCGTCGGATTCGCTCGTGGAAACTCTGCGCGGGCAACGCATCGCGGCGGTGGTGGCCGGGCTCGGGTTCGGCCTGCTGCTGATCGGTGCGCTCGGCAACGCCACCATCGGCGTCACCCGCTCCGGCGAGGTGGGCTTCGTCGGGCTCGACCAGGCCAACGCCGTATCGGATGGTCGCTCCGCGGGCTCCGCTCCTGTCGGAAACGTCGAGGGTCTCGCCGAGATCGTCTTCATCCGCTACGTGTGGGTGTTCGAGTTGACCGGTGCCTTGCTGATCACCGCGACGATCGGTGCGATGGTGCTGGCTCACCGCGAACGCTTCGAACGACGCCTGAGCCAGCGGGAGATGTCGGAGCAGCGTTTCCGGGACTGGGGCGCGGGCGAGCCCGACGCGACCGCCCGTGTCACGCCCCTGCCGAGTCCCGGCGTCTACGCGCGCAGCAACGCCGTCGACATGCCGGCCCGGCTGCCCGACGGGTCCTACGCACGCGAATCCGTTGCTCGCGTTCTCGATCCGCGCGGCATTCCGCCGTCCGCCGCGGCGTCGACCGGGGAGGAGACGCGATGAATCCCGACAACTACCTGTACCTGGCCGCACTGCTGTTCACGATCGGCGCCGCCGGGGTGCTGTTGCGGCGCAACGCGATCGTCGTGTTCATGTGCATCGAGCTGATGCTCAACGCCTGCAACCTCGCCTTCGTCACGTTCGCTCGCATGCACGGCAACCTCGACGGCCAGGTGTTCGCGTTCTTCACGATGGTCGTCGCTGCGGCGGAGGTCGTCGTCGGCCTCGCGATCATCATGACCATCTTCCGCACCCGTCGGTCGGCCTCGGTCGACGACGCCGACCTCCTCAAGTACTGACATGAACGGGGGGACGGGAATTCACGCGCTCATCTGGCTCTTGCCGGTGCTTCCGCTGGCCGGCGCGGCGATCCTCCTGCTGGCCGGCCGGCGCAGCGACCCGTGGGGGCACCTGCTCGGCTGCGCCGCCGCCCTCGCGTCCTTCGGGCTCGCGGCGGCGCTGTTCGCCGACATGGTCGGACGCGATCCCGCCGACCGGATCGTTACCCAGGACCTGTTCACGTGGCTGCCCGTCGCCGGACTCCAGGTGGACGTCGGGCTGCGGCTCGACCCGCTGTCGATGTGCTTCGCGCTGCTGATCACCGGTGTCGGGTCGCTCATCCACGTCTACTCGGTCGGCTACATGCGCGAGGACCCCGGTCGCAGACGCTTCTTCGCGTACCTCAACCTGTTTCTCGCCGCGATGCTGCTGCTGGTGCTCGCCGACAACTACCTCGGCCTGTACGTGGGCTGGGAGGGCGTGGGCCTCGCGTCGTACCTGCTGATCGGATTCTGGCAGCACAAGCCGACCGCGGCCACCGCCGCGAAGAAGGCGTTCGTCGTCAACCGCGTCGGCGACATGGGCCTGGTCGTCGCGCTCATGATCATGTTCGCGACGTTCGGATCCGTCTCGTTCGCCGACGTCCTCGGCGGGGCCGACGCAGCGGGCGAGGGCACGCTCACCGCGATGGGTCTGGTCTTGCTGCTGGCCGCGTGCGGCAAGTCGGCCCAGGTACCGCTGCAGTCGTGGCTCGGCGACGCGATGGAGGGCCCCACACCGGTGTCGGCGCTCATCCACGCCGCGACGATGGTCACCGCGGGTGTCTACCTGATCGTGCGGTCCGGCCCGATCTTCGAGGCGGCCCCGGCGGCGCAGGTCGCGGTGGTGATCGTCGGCGCGGTGACCCTGCTGTTCGGTGCGATCATCGGTTGCGCGAAGGACGACATCAAGAAGGCACTCGCGGCGTCGACCATGAGCCAGATCGGGTACATGGTGATGGCGGCCGGTCTCGGCCCCGCCGGCTACGCGTTCGCGATCATGCTGCTGCTCGCCCACGGGTTCTTCAAGGCCGGGTTGTTCCTCGGCGCCGGATCCGTCATGCACGGCATGGGCGACGAGACCGACATGCGCCGGTACGGCGGGCTGCGCACCCTCATGCCGATCACGTTCGCGACGTTCGGGCTGGGCTATCTCGCGATCATCGGCATCCCACCGTTCTCCGGCTTCTACTCCAAGGACAAGATCATCGAGGCCGCGTTCGGGTCCGGGGGCGCCGGGGGAGCAGTGCTGGGCACGGTCGCGATGCTCGGCGCCGGCATCACCGCGTTCTACATGACCCGCGTGATGCTGATGACGTTCTTCGGTGAGCGCCGCTGGGACACAGGAGCGCAGCCTGCGGAGCGACCAGACGGCACAGGAGCGCAGCCTGCGGAGCGACCAGACGGCACAGTCGCGCACCCGCACGAGTCGCCGGGTGTGATGACGGTGCCGATGATCCTGCTCGCGGTGGGGTCGGTCGCCGCCGGTGGACTGCTCGCGATCGGCGGTACCCTCGAACGCTGGCTCGAGCCCGTCTGGACCGAATTCGGTTCGGCGGCCGAACACACCGAGTCCGCGGTACCGGTGTGGCTGATCACCGTCGCGACGCTCGCCGTGGTCGTCGTCGGCGTCGGGATCGCGTGGCGGCAGTACGGCGTGCGGCCCGTCCCGGTGGTCGCCCCCGCCGAGGTGTCCGGCCTCACGGTCGCCGCCCGCCGCGACCTGTACGGCGACGCTGTCGACGAGGCGGTGTTCATGCGCCCCGGACAGCGGTTGATCGCGGGACTGAAGGTACTCGAGGGCAAGGGGATCGACGGTGTCGTGCGGGCCGTGCCCACGCTCCTCGGCTTCGCGTCGGTCGCCCTGCGGCGACTGCAGACCGGATTCGTCCGCTCGTACGCGCTGTACATGTTTGTCGGCGCGGTCGTCGTGGTCGCGGCTGTTCTGGTGGGGAGGGTGTGATGAACGGCTTTCCCTGGTTGACGGTGTTGTGGCTGCTGCCGCTGGCCGGGGCGGTCGCGGCGATGGTCATCCCGGCCCACCGACGTGTCCTCGCCCGGTCCTTTGCGCTCGGCGCGGCGCTGGCGGCGCTCGCGGTGGCGGTAGTCGTGGCGATCCGCTTCGATCCCGCCGGCGATCAGTACCAGTTCGTCGAATCGCACTCGTGGATACCGGCTTTCGGTACCCGATACGAACTCGGGATCGACGGCATCGCGCTCGCGCTGGTGCTGCTCACCGCGGTGCTGGTGCCGCTCCTGCTGGTCGCCGGCTGGCGGGACGTCGCGCCCGACGACCCGCGGCCACGCGCGACCCAGTCGTACGTCGCGCTGATCCTGGTGGTCGAGTCGATGGTGTTGATGTCGTTCCTCGCGCTCGACATCCTGCTGTTCTACGTGTTTTTCGAGGCGATGCTGATCCCGATGTACTTCCTCATCGGCGGGTTCGGCCAACCCGGCCCGGATCGGTCTCGCGCTGCGGTGAAATTCCTGCTGTACAACCTCTTCGGCGGACTGATCATGCTCGCCGCCGTCATCGGTCTCTACGTCGTCACCGCCGGCGCGGACAGCCCGTTCGCCGCCGGGACGTTCGACTTCCGTGGGATCGTCGCGGCGGTCTCGTCCGGTGACCTGACGATCGATGCGCCGGTCGCGAATGCGCTGTTCCTCGGTTTCATGTTCGCGTTCGCGGTCAAGGCCCCGCTGTGGCCGCTGCACAGTTGGCTGCCCGACGCCGCGGTGCAGGCGACGCCGGTGAGCGCGGTGCTGATGATGGCGGTGGTCGACAAGGTCGGCACCTTCGCGATGCTGCGGTACTGCCTGCAGTTGTTCCCGGATGCCGCCCAGTATTTCGCTCCGCTGGTGATCACGCTGTCGGTGATCAGCATCGTGTACGGCGCGCTGCTCGCGATCGGCCAGACCGACGTCATGCGGCTCATCGCGTACACCTCGATCTCGCACTTCGGGTTCATCGTGTTGGGCGTGTTCGCGATGACCAGCCAGGGCCAGAGCGGCGGGGTGCTGTACATGGTCAACCACGGGATCTCGACCGCGGCGCTGATGCTCGTCGCCGGATTCCTGGTATCGCGGCGCGGGACCCGCGCGATCGCCGACTACGGGGGCGTGCAGAAGGTGGCGCCGCTGTTGGCCGGCACCTTCCTGGTCGCTGGTCTCGCGACACTGTCGCTGCCGGGGCTGGCGCCGTTCGTGAGCGAATTCCTGGTGCTGGTCGGCACCTACACCCGCTACCCGGTCGCGGCGGTGCTCGCGACGATCGCACTGGTGCTCGCCGCGCTGTACGTGCTGTGGCTCTACCAGCGGATGATGACCGGACCGGTCACGGACGGCAACGAACGCATCCGCGACCTCCGGCGGCGTGAGCTGGTGGTCGTGGCGCCGCTCGTCGCGCTGCTGCTGGTCCTGGGCCTGTACCCGAAGCCGATCCTCGACGTCATCACGCCAGCGGTGACCGGGACGCTGACGACCATCGATCGTCCCGATCCCGCACCGACGGTCGCCGAGCCGGACGGAGGTGCCCGATGAATACCGACACGGTTCTGCCGGCCCCGAGCATCGAATACAGCCAGCTCGCACCGATGCTGATCGTGTTCGCGGCGGCGGTCGTCGGCGTCCTCGTCGAGGCGTTCGCGCCCCGGCGGGCCCGCTACGCGACCCACGTCGGCCTCGCGCTCGGCGGCCTGAGTGCGGCGTTCGTCGCGGTCGTGGCGCTCGCCGGGACCCGCGCCCTCGTCGCGGTCGGGGCCGTCGCGATCGACGGCCCGACGCTGTTCCTGCAGGGCACAATCCTGCTCGTGTCGATCCTCGCGGTGCTGCTGATCGCCGACCGGGGACTCGACCGGGCGGCTGCGGCCGCCGAGCCGGTGGCGGCGAGGGCGCAGGGTGTGGACGCGTTCACCCCGCGGGCGTCGGCGGTGCCCGGCAGCGCCGCCGAGAAGGAGGCCGCGAAGGCCGGCGTGACGCAGACCGAGGTCTTTCCGCTGGCGATGTTCGCCGTCGGCGGCATGCTGCTGTTCCCGGCGGCCGACGACCTGTTGACGATGTTCGTGGCACTCGAGGTGCTGTCACTGCCGCTGTACCTGCTGTGCGGCCTGGCGCGACGACGCAGGCTGCTGTCGCAGGAAGCGGCGCTCAAGTACTTTCTGCTGGGCGCATTCTCGTCGGCGTTCTTCCTCTTCGGGGTGGCCATGCTCTACGGCTATGCCGGCACGGTGCAGCTGCCGGGCATCGGGCAGGCGATCGAACAGCGTTCCGGCGACATCGTTCTGGCGCAGATCGGGCTGGCGATGCTGTCGGTCGGGTTGCTCTTCAAGGTCGGCGCGGTGCCGTTCCACTCGTGGATCCCGGATGTCTACCAGGGCGCGCCGACGCCGATCACTGCGTTCATGGCGTCGGCCACCAAGATCGCGGCCTTCGGTGCGGCGTTGCGCGTCTTCTACGTCGCGGTTCCCGGACTCGGCGCCGACTGGCGGCCGGTGCTGTGGGCGGTCGCGATCCTCACGATGCTCGTGGGCGCGGTCCTCGCGATCACGCAGACCGACGTCAAACGCATGCTCGCGTACTCGTCGGTGGCGCACGCCGGCTTCATCCTCACCGGATTGGTTGCCGGCAACGAGGCGGGGATCTCGTCGACGCTGTTCTACCTGCTGGCGTACGGTTTCAGCACCCTCGGCGCATTCGCGGTCGTGAGCCTCGTGCGTGACCCGATGGGTGCCGAGGTCACGGACCTGGCTCGGTGGGCGGGGCTCGGTCGAACCTCCCCGGTGCTCGGTGCGACGTTCGCGCTGTTCCTGCTCTCGTTCGCCGGCATCCCGCTCACCAGCGGCTTCGTCAGCAAGTTCGCGGTGTTCCAGGCCGCCGCGTCCGGTGGAGCGGTGCCGCTCGTGATCGTCGGCGTGATCAGCAGCGCGATCGCCGCCTTCTTCTACGTGCGGGTGATCGTGCTGATGTTCTTCGCCGACGCACCGGCCGGAGCCCCCGCCGCCGTGGTCACCAGTGCCCCGACGGTCGTGGCCGTCGCCGTCGCGGCGGTCGTCACCGTCGTGCTGGGCGTCGTGCCCCAACCGGTGCTCGATCTCGCGGACCGGGCCGCGAGCTTCCTGACCTGACCGCTACGATCCCATCGCGGCGACCACGGCGTCGATGAATCCCGCGGTCGATGCGGTCCCGCCGAGGTCGGCGGTGCACACGCCCTGCCCGATGACGGTCTCGACGGCGGCCTCGATCCGGCTCGCGGTACGACCGAGAACCGAATACTCGTACCGTGCACCGAGGCAGCGCAGCAGCATGGCCGACGACAAGATCACGGCGGTGGGATTGGCGATACCGAGGCCCGCGATGTCGGGGGCTGCGCCGTGAGCGGCCTGGGCCATGGCTTTTGTATCCGACGTGTTCAACGACGGAGCGCTTCCGATCGAGCCGGCCAGTTCGCCGGTCAGGTCGGACAAGATGTCACCGAACATGTTCTCGGTGACGATGACATCGAATGCGTCTCCCTGACGAACGAGCAGTGCGGCAAGGGCATCGATGTGTTGGTGGTCGACATCGACGTCCGGGTACTGGCTGGAGACTTCGAGGCAGACGTCCAGGAACAGGCCCGTGGTCATGGACAGCACGTTGGTCTTGTGCGCGATGGTGACCCGTCGTCGGCGAGTTCGCGCCAGCCGGAACGCTTCGTGGGCGATTCTCTCGCTTGCGTGGCGAGTCACGACCCCGACCGCCATCGCAAGGTCGGGGGTGGGCATGAACTCTCCGGAACCGGAATGCATGTTCCGGTCCGCGTAGAAGCCTTCGGTGTTCTCCCGCACCACGACCAGATCCATCCGCGGCGATACTGCCGCTGTGCCTGGAAGAGCACGAGCTGGACGGATGTTGGCGAACAGTCCGAACCGTTTCCGGATGGTTCCGCCTGGTGTCAGCCGTGTGCGCCACTGGTCCGGGTAGGACGCGCTGTCATGTGGGCCGAGGATCCACGCATCGAGCTCGTCGAGGGCGTCCAAGGTCGTCGAGGGCATCGGTGTCCCGTACCGGGAGATCGCGTCGTGACCGATCGGCAGTCGTTGCCAGGTGATCTCCACGTCAAGTTGCGACGCGAGCGCCGCGTCGATGATGTGCTCGGCGGCGGGCACGACCTCGGGCCCGATGCCGTCTCCGGGAAGTACCCCGATTCGAAGCTGCAGAGGTGGCGTCATTCGACGATCTCCGTCGCTCCCACTGTGCTGCGCACCAGCAGCCTCAGCTCGGCACTGGCCGTGCACGCGCGGGGGATATCGACGAACCCGTCGCGTCTGAGTTCCGTTGTCATGCGCGAGAAGCGGGTGATCGCGTCAGCAGTCAGCTCCTGCCAGATGCGCACGACGTCAGTGGTCGACGTCGTGTCGAGGTCGAGGATCGCCGCGACCAGAGCGTGATGCCCTTCAGCGAGATCGTCGCGAACGGATGCGGCGGCCATGGAGTCCCACCAGTTGGTCTTGATGTGGTTCTCGAGCTGACCCGTCAACCATGCAAGGCCGAGCGCGGCGTCCGTTCGCGCGTGAACGCCGGCGGCGGCGGTGACCGAGCAACCGCGGTGCCGGGCCGTTTCGATCAGGTCGAATGCTCCTCCCAGAAACCGGAGTTGGTCTGTGATGTCTGCGATTGTGGTCGGACGAGGCAGCTCCTCCACCAGTGTGCGGACACTTGGGCGGTACCGCTCGATCTCGGCCTCGACATTGAGAAGCGCGGGCCGTCGGCGCAGGATCCATGACGCGGTGTGCTCGAGGAATTGCTGGACATGGTGCAGCAGACTCCAGCGTTCGGCGCTTCCGACCTCGGTGCGCTGTTGGGCTTGTGCCCACAGTTGATCGACATCGAAAACTGCACGGACGACGGCGTATGCGCGCGCAACCGCCGGGGTTTCGACGCCGAGACGCTCCTCGAGCTGATAGATCAGTCCGGGGCCGACGTGGTTGATCAGGTCGTCCGCGACCGTGGTTGCGATGATCTCGCGCGAGAGGTGATGGCTGCTGATCTCGTCGGCGAGCTGTTCGCGGATCCGATGTGGGAAGTAGGCAGGCAATGCTGAAGCGAAGACCTGTTCCTCGGGCACTGACGAGTTGAGCAGATCCTGTTGCACCACGTTCTTCGACTGTGCGAGAAGGACCGCAATCTCGGGTCGCGTCAGTCCCTGACCGGCCTGTGCCCGCGAGGCCAGCTCCTTCTTTGTGGGGAGCACTTCGGTCGCGCGGTTGATCCCGTTGTTGTGTTCAAGGTTGTCGATGAGCCGTTCGTGGCGGTTCAGTAGTTGCGGAGCTTGCGATTCGGCGATGCTGATCGCCAGTACTTGGCTCTCGTTGTTACGGAGAACGGCGGCGGCAACGTCGGTGCGAGCTTCGGCGAGCAGGGTGTTGCGTTCGTCGGCAGTGATGCGGCCGGTGCGAACGGCGACGTCGAGCGCGATCTTGAGGTTGACCTCGAGGTCGGAGGTGGCCACGCCGGCGGCGTTGTCGATGAAGTCGGCGTTGACCCGGCCGCCGCCGAGGGCGTACTCGATGCGCGCTCGCTGCGTCAGCCCGAGATTGCCGCCCTCACCGATGACCGAGCAGCGCAGCTGGGTCGCATCGACCCGGACCGAATCGTTGACGGGATCGGCTGCGTCTGCGGACGTTTCGGACGTCGACTTGACGTAGGTTCCGATTCCGCCGTTCCACAGGAGGTCGACCTGCGCTGTCAGGATCGCCTTGATCAGTTCGTTCGGTGTCAGCAGTGCCCGCTGTATCCCGAGCCGTGCCTGAGCTTCGGGTGACAGTGAGATCCGCTTGGCGGTGCGCGGCCAGATTCCACCTCCGGCCGACAAGATGCTGCGATCGTAGTGGTCCCAGCTACTTCCGGGGAGCGTGAACAGGCGCTCGCGCTCCGCGAACGAGAGCAGCGGATCGGGATCAGGGTCGATGAAGATGTGCCTGTGGTCGAAGGCGGCGACGAGTGTGATCGCCTTGGACAGCAACATGCCGTTGCCGAACACGTCGCCGGACATGTCGCCGATACCGACGACGGTGAACGGATCGGTGTCGACGTCGACACCTAGTTCGTCGAAGTGGCGGCGCACCGACACCCAGGCACCACGTGCGGTGATTCCCATGGCCTTGTGGTCGTACCCGCTCGAGCCGCCGGAGGCGAAGGCATCGCCCAGCCAATACCCGACCTGGACAGCGATGTCGTTCGCCAGGTCCGAGAACGAAGCGGTTCCCTTGTCGGCGGCGACGACGAGATAGGAGTCGGGCCCGTCGTAGGTGACGGTCCGATCCGGTGTGACGGTGTGTCCGTCGACGAGGTTGTCGGTGACGTCGAGCAGACCCCTGATGAAGGTCGAGTACGCCTCCGCCACTGTGGTATTCGGGTTCCGCCGGACGAACGCACCCTTCGCTCCGACCGGGACGATCGGTGAGTTCTTGACCGTCTGCGTCTTCATCAGGCCCAGGACTTCGGTGCGGTAGTCCTCCGGCCGGTCGGAGAACCGCAGCCCACCCCGCGCGACGGCACCGCTGCGCAGGTGGATGCCCTCGACGTCATTGGCGCAGACATAGATTTCCCGGTAGGGAACGACGGGTCCGGTGAGCGTCAGCTTGCTCGAGTCGAGCTTGAACGAGGCATACGGTTTCGGTGCACCCATCTTGTCGAATTGGTACCAATTCGTTCGAACACACGCGGTGACGAACGATGCCAGGGACCGCAGGATCCTGTCCTCATCGAGTGTGGTGGCCGCGTCCAGCCGTGTGCGCAGTGCCGCCTCGACGTTCGCGAGGGCGTGCTCTCGATCGGGCAGGTCGGGGTCGAACCGTGCGTCGAAGTATCGGACGAGGGTTTCGGCGAACTGCGGATGGTTCAGCAGCGTGTCGATGACGTAGGCCTGCGACAGTCCGAGGCCCGCTTGTCGGACGAACCGGCTTGCCGCGCGGACGAGGACGACTTCCCGCCAGGTCAGACCGGCGGCAGCGATCAGCTTTGCGTAGTCGTCGATCTCGAAGCCGTGCAGCGCACGCGCTTCGAAGGCGTCGGAAGCGCGGCTCAGTGACTCGCTTCGCCACCCGTGCGGTGTCTGGAAGGTGTATTTGTGGAGCGCTGCGTCGGCCGGCATGCCGGATGGCAGCGGCAAGGTGTCCCGGTCGGCGACGCGGAGCCCGAAGTGTTCGAACACGTTGGTGACATCCGCGAGTAGGGGTGTTCCCTGCGGCCAGAGGATCACGGCCTCCGCGGAACCGTTCCCGGGGGTGCCGGTGAGGAAGGTCATGCGCGGGTTGCCCGAGCGCTCGCTGCTGGTGAGCAACAGTCCGTCGACTGCCTCGTTCACGTCCACAGCCAGTGGTGACGTGTGTTGTTCTGTCATGGTGGCGCCGTTGCCCATTGCAGCTTCCTTCCCGTGATTCGGTGCTGCCAGTCTGCGTGTTCACGCTCCGAAACCGTGTTGGCCGGGTTGGACAACAGCATGAGTCAAATTGTCCCGAGTGGAGATTCTCTGGCAGTGACGTGGCTCATAAGGTTTCGGGTAACCCGACTGGAGGACACGACATGACTGCTGTGCACACAATCGTCGGCGGACCGCAGCTCGAGCAGGTCCGTCGAATCGTCACCGACGTACCCGGACCCCGTTCGCAGGAACTGGCCGCACGCCGTAGTTCCGCCCTTCCGGCTGGGTTGACCAGCGGGGCGAACATCTACACGGCGGCGGCCGGAGGTGGGGTCCTCGTCGACGTCGACGGCAACTCGTTCATCGATTTCGGCAGCGGTATCGCCGTCACCACGGTCGGCAATGCCGCGCCGCGGGTCGTCGAGCGGGCCTCTCGCCAGCTGGAGAAGTACACGCACACTTGCTTTCTCGCGACGCCGTACGAGCCGTACATCGAGGTGGCCGAGGTGCTCAATCGGCTGGCGCCCGGTGACCACGAGAAGCGGACCGCGCTGTTCAACACGGGCAGCGAAGCCGTGGAGAACGCCGTGAAGTATGCGCGCGCGGCCACCGGCCGGCCGGCCGTCATCACCTTCGATCACGCCTTCCACGGGCGCACCCTGATGACCATGACCATGACGGCCAAGAACCAGCCGTACAAGAGCACGTTCGGCCCGTTCGCGCCCGAGGTCCATCGCGCACCCATGGCCTACCCCTATCGGTGGCCCAGCGGCGCCGAGCACGCCTCCGACGAGGCGTTCGCGCAGTTCGAGATGTTGGTGGATTCGCAGATCGGTGCCGACGCGGTTGCCTGCGTCGTGGTCGAGCCGATCCAGGGGGAGGGCGGTTTCATCGTCCCCGCCGACGGGTTCCTGCGCCGGATCGCGGACTTCTGCCGTGACCGTGGAATCCTGCTGATTGCGGACGAGGTCCAGGCAGGCATCGCACGCACCGGTACCTGGTTTGCCTCCGAGCACGAAGGCATCGTGCCCGACCTGATCACGACCGCGAAGGGACTGGCAGGCGGAATGCCGCTGGCAGCAGTGACCGGGCGCGCCGACATCATGGATGTCACCCACGCCGGCGGAATCGGCGGTACGTACAGCGGTAATCCGGCCGCGTGCGAGGCTGCGCTGGGTGTATTCGAGACCATCGAGGCCGAGAATCTCCTCGAGCGCGCTCAGGCCATCGGAGACATCATGTTCCGGGAACTGCGCGCTATCGCGGCCGAGACCGACATCATCGGTGAGATCCGCGGTCGGGGTGCGATGGTCGCGATCGAACTCGTCCAGCCGGGGTCCAAAAACCCGAACCGGGAGGCGGTCGCCGAGATCAACCGCTACTGCCTCTCGCACGGGCTGCTCACCCTGACCGCCGGCACGTTCGGGAACGTCCTGCGCTTCCTGCCGCCTCTGACGATCTCGGACGAACTTCTCGTGGAAGGCTTCTCGGTCCTTCGAGAAGCGATCGCCGCCCTGTAAGAACCCCACATCCTCGAAGGAGCACCACTCTCATGACCACCCTCACTGTGCCCCGGAAGACGGGCCCGCTGCGCCCCCTCGAGCTGTTCGGCACGGACATCCTCCTCGAGGAGGATGAACGCGACATCGCCGCCACCGTGCGCAAGTTCGTCGAAACCCGACTGAAGCCGAACGTCGAGAACTGGTTCGAGTCCGCCACGTTGCCCAGGGAACTGGCCAAGGAGTTCGGACAACTCGGTGTCCTCGGCATGCACCTCGAGGGATACGGCTGCGCCGGAACCAGTGCTGTGAGTTACGGCCTCGCCTGCCTCGAACTCGAAGCCGGCGACAGCGGATTCCGTAGTTTCGTATCGGTGCAAGGCTCGCTGTCGATGTTCTCGATCTACCGCTACGGCTCCGAAGAACAGAAGCAGGAGTGGTTGCCCCGCCTCGCCGCCGGTGACGCGATCGGGTGCTTCGGCTTGACCGAGCCCGACTTCGGCTCGAATCCCGCCGGCATGCGGACCCGCGCCCGTCGCGACGGGAGTGACTGGGTGCTCAGTGGCACCAAGATGTGGATCACCAACGGTGGCCTCGCCGACGTAGCCACCATCTGGGCCCAGACCGACGACGGGGTCCGTGGATTCGTCGTGCCGACGGACACCAAGGGTTTCACCGCCAACAACATCCACAAGAAGCTCTCACTGCGCGCGTCGGTCACCTCCGAACTGGTCCTCGACAATGTGCGTCTTCCGGCCTCCGCGCAGCTACCCGATGCGCGCGGGCTGAGCGCCCCGCTGTCATGCCTGAACGAGGCCCGCTTCGGTATCGTGTTCGGCGCGCTCGGTGCAGCCCGCGACAGTCTCGAATCCGCCATCGCCTATGCCGGCACCCGCGAGGTGTTCGACAAGCCGCTGTCGAGCTACCAGCTCACCCAGGAGAAGTTCGCCAACATGACCCTCGAGCTCGGCAAGGGTCTGTTGCTGGCACTGCACCTCGGCCGGATGAAGGACGACGGGGGAGTGTCGCCCGACCAGATCAGCCTCGGCAAGCTCAACAACGTTCGCGAAGCGATCGCCATCGCCCGGGAATGCCGGACGATCCTCGGTGGAAGCGGCATCACGCTCGAGTACCCGCCGCTGCGGCACGCCAACAACCTCGAGTCGGTGCTCACCTACGAGGGCACGAGCGAAATGCACCTGCTGTCGATCGGCAAGGCGCTGACCGGGCACGCAGCCTTCCGCTGACCTGCTCCCGCGCCCACTCACACCATCAATCCCCGCACCCGAAGGTGAACGTGACATGACCACACCTGTGCAACTGCACAACCTCGTCGACGGACAGTGGCTCGACGGCGCTGGCGGCACCCTCGTCAGCACCAGTCCGGCGGAGCCGGAACATGTTGTCGCCGAAGGGCGAATGGCCGCAGCCGCGGAGCTCGACAGGGCTGTCGCGGCCGCCCAGCGGGTCAAGCGGGAGTGGGCGCGCACGCCCGCGCACGAGCGAGGGGCAATTCTCGTTCGTGCTGCGGGACTGGTGGAGAACGCAGCTCAGGACTGGGGCGCCGAACTCGCGCGGGAAGAGGGTAAGACCAAGCCCGAAGGCATCGGGGAGGTGCTGCGTGCGGCGCAGATCCTGCGGTACTACGGCAACGACGCCGACCGCGACGCAGGCGAGATCTTCTCCTCGCCCCGGCGGGGCGAGCGCATTCTCGTCACCCGCAAGCCACTCGGTGTGGTGGGTGTGATCACCCCGTTCAACTTCCCCATCGCCATCCCGGCGTGGAAGATCGCCCCGGCCCTGACCTACGGCAACACTGTGGTGTGGAAGCCGGCCAGCACCGTCCCGCTCCTCGCGATGCGCCTGGCCCAGGCTCTCGCCGACGCCGGCTTGCCCGACGGCGTGCTCAATCTGGTGATCGGGGAGGGTGCCATCGGCAACCGCATCGTCGAGCATCCCGGCATCGACGCCGTCACCTTCACCGGCTCCACCGGCGTCGGCCGCAAGATCGCGGCGGCCGGCGCCGCGCGGGGTGTGCCGGTGCAAGCGGAGATGGGTGGGAAGAACGCCGCCGTCGTCCTGGGCGACGCCGACCTCGATCTCGCCGCCGAACAGGTGATGTTGGGGGCCTTCCGTTCCACCGGGCAGAAGTGCACCGCCACCTCCCGGCTGATCGTCACCGACGACATCGCCGACGGCTTCCTCGCCGAACTGGCCAAGCGCGCCGGCGCACTCCACGTAGGAAACCCCGTGCACGACGGCGTCGAGATGGGACCGGTGGTCAACGCCGCCGCCCGCACATCGATCCAGGCCGGCATCGATCGCGCATTCGACCAGGGCGCACGGCAGATCGCGGGCGGGCAGGCGTACACCGACGGGGCCCTGGCTGCGGGCTTCTTCGTTCCCCCGACCATCCTCGAGCTGTCCTCGCAGCTCCCGGACATCTGGCGCGAGGAACTGTTCGGCCCTGTTCTGGCGGTCCGGCGTGCCGGGACCGTGGATGAGGCCTTCGCCCTCGCGAATGACAGCGAATTCGGGCTCTCCGCCGCAATCTTCACCCAGGATCTGACCCGAACCCTCGATGCCATCGACGATATCGACGTCGGCATCCTGCACATCAACTCGGAATCCGCTGGGGCGGATCCGCATGTGCCGTTCGGCGGTGCGAAGAAGAGCGGGTACGGACCGAAGGAGCAGGGCCGATCGGCGCGGGAGTTCTTCACTCACACCACCACGGTGTACATGCGGGGCGGGGAGGTTCGGAAATGAGTCGCGGCGCTCTCGACGGCATCGTCGTCGCCGACTTCAGCCGGGTCCTCGCTGGGCCGTACGCGACCATGCTGCTCGGTGATCTCGGTGCGGAGATCATCAAGATCGAACGACCGGGAGTCGGGGACGACACCCGGGCATGGGGACCGCCCTTCGACCACGAGGGAAACGCCACCTACTTCAACTCGGTCAACCGCAACAAGACCTCTCTGGTGCTCGACCTGGGCAGCGAGGAGGGGCGTGCGCGGGCCCTGGACCTGGTGGGCCGCGCCGACATCGTCGTCGAGAACTTCCGCGCCGGGACGATGGAGCGTCTCGGACTGGGCTACGACGACCTCCGGGCGATCAACCCTGACCTGATCTACTGCTCGATCACCGGATTCGGCCGGGGGGACGGCGCCGCCCTGCCAGGCTACGACCTTCTCGTGCAGGCCGTTGGTGGCCTGATGAGCATGACCGGTCCCGAGCCCGGATCCCCGACCAAGGTCGGTGTCGCTCTCGTCGACGTGCTGACCGGCCTGCATGCGCTGACCGGCATTCTGGCGGCCCTCAACCATCGCAACACCACCGGTGAAGGCCAACGCGTCGACACCAATCTGCTGTCGGTGCTGCTCTCGTCGCTGGTCAATCAGGCTTCCGGATACCTTGGCGCTCGAGTGGTTCCCTCGATCATCGGCAACAGGCATCCGAGCATCGCGCCGTACGAGGTCTTCCCGACCGCGGATCGCCCCATCGCCCTGGCGGTCGGTAACGACAAGCAGTTCGCCCAACTCGCGGGTGCCCTCGGCATGCCGGAACTCGCGTCGGACGAGCGATTCCTCACGAACACGTCGCGGGTGGCCAATCGTGTGGCGCTCTTCGATGTCGTCAGCGCTGGACTCGCCGCGCAGGGCGCGGACTACTGGTTCACGACGTTGACCGCCGTCGGCGTGCCCGCCGGCCCTATCAACGACATTGCCGAAGCGTTCGACTTCGCCGAGCAGTTGGGTCTCGATGCCGTGGTGGATGTTCCGGGCAGCCGCACCCCGCAGGTCGCGAATCCGATATCCCTGTCGGTGACGCCGGTGCAGTATCGCATCGCCCCACCGCAATTGGGGGATGCTCGCGATAGCGAGGGGCGAGTGTCGACGCTGTCGAAGTGAATGTGATTCCGCTGTAACGGAGTGCAAGCACAACTGAATTCTTGGTGGGCCGGGTGCCGCTCGATGAGCGAGCGCCCGGCCCATGTCTCGTTTCTGCTCATCCGAGGCGCGAGATATGAAGTGGGCCATGCCTACACGCCTGCGTGGACAGATCGAGGTCTGGCCGCGGTGTATGTCTTCCGAACCAATGTTGTACGACTCGGCTATGGCGCGGGTCACAGTGGGGATTTAGCGTCGAGCGAGACACGACGAACAGGAGCGGCATGCCCGAGACTTCGACCGACCACACCACTCTCCAAGCGGGATTGAAAAAGCGTCACCTGACCATGCTCTCCATGGGCGGCGTCATCGGCGCCGGCTTCTTCGTCGGACTGAGCGGCGTTATCGACCAGGCCGGGCCTGGCGCGATTCTCACCTGCGCAATCTGCGGATTGATCGTCTTCCTGGTGATGCGCATGCTCGGCGAGATGGCCGTGGCGAAGCCCTGCACCGGGTCGTTCACCGAGTACGCGCGCATGGCGCTCGGTGGCTGGGCTGGGTTCACCACCGGCTGGCTGTACTGGTACTTCTGGGTTGTCGTCGTGGGCATCGAGGCGGTCGTCGGAGCCACTCTGCTGGCCCGATGGTTCCCCAGTGTTCCGTTGTGGCTGATGTCCGCCGCCCTCCTCATGATCATGACCGTGGTCAATCTCCTCTCGGTCAGCAACTTCGGGGAGGCCGAATATTGGTTCGCGGGTATCAAAGTCGCGGTGATCATCGCCTTCATCGTGATTGCGTCCCTGTTCGTATTGGGTGTGTGGCCCGGTAGCACCGTCGACTTCCACAACCTCACGGCTCATGGGGGCTTCCTCCCCAACGGGCTCGGAGTGGTGTTCATCGGAGTCGTCACTGTCATCTTCTCGATGACGGGTGCCGAACTGGTCACCATTGCGGCCGCAGAGTCGGCCGAGCCTGCGCAGGCCATCCGACGGGCCACGAGCACCGTCGTGTTCCGGATCCTGGCCTTCTTCGTCCTGTCCACGTTCTTGTTGGTGACGATGATGCCGTGGGATTCGATGGTGCCGGGCGAATCGCCGTTCATCGCCGCTCTGGACCTGCTCCGGATCCCCGGGGCCGCGGACATCCTGAACTTGGTTGTGCTGGTTGCCGTGCTGTCGTGTCTGAATTCCGGCTTGTACACCGCGTCTCGCATGCTGTTCGCGTTGTCCGCGCACCGGGATGCTCCGCGATGGATGACCCGTGTCAACGGCAGGGGCGTTCCGGTCAAGGGCGTCTTGTCCTGCACGTTCATCGGCTACTGCTGCATTGCCGCCGCCTATGTGTGGCCCGACACGATCTTCCTGTACCTCGTCAATTCCTCCGGGGCGATCTGCTTGTTCGCATACGTGCTGATCTGTCTGTCCGAGTTGCGGCTTCGCCGCCGTTGGGAGAAGGAGAGCCCGGAGATCCTGAAGTTCCGGGTGTGGCTGTTCCCCTGGCTGCCGATCGCGGTCACCGGATCGATCCTGGCGATCTTGGTGGGGATGGGGCTCAATGCCGGAACCCGTGCGGAACTTGTGCAGAGTCTGATCGCCCTCGGCGTGATTCTCATTGCCTATGCGGTGAAGCGTCGCTCGATCGGGGAGCAACCCCAAGCGGCACAGGATAATTCCGCGACACTGTCGGCCGAGCCCGCCGCATAGCCGCTTGTTCGGGGCCGGCCGGACGTCATTCTCCGGTGGTCGTCACCGCGCGTGGTGCTCGTCGCAGCAGCGACGGGCACCACGCGCCGTAGTCGAACGTAGACGTCAGCTCGAAAGGTGTTGATCCGGAGGGCGATTCGGCGACCCGTCCGATCACGACGGGTCGTGTCTCAATGCCGGTCGTCCAGCGTCCCGAGCAGCTCCCGGGCGGTGACGGCGATCCACAATTCGGCACGCACGTGGGCGGAATCGAGGTCCCGGCCGGTCAGTTCGACCACCTTGTTCAGTCGGTTTCGCATCGTGTGGCGGTGAATGCCGAGCGCTGCCGCTGCGACTTCGGTCTGCCCGTTGTGCTCGAGGAAGGCGGCGACCGTGGCGACCAGGCCGCTGGTGGGCGAGTGAGCGTTGTCGTAGTCGTCGAGCACGCCGAGCATCGAATGAGAGATGGCCTGCAGTTCTTCGGTGCTCTGGGAACCGAGGAGCAGGGAGAATGTCCCCAGCTCGGCGAAATCGACGAACCTCTTGTCCTGCAGTCCGCCCGCGCGGGCTGCGACGGCTGCTTGCTTCACGCTGCGTGCTGCCGCGAACACCGTCGCGGGAAGTCCGAGGCCACCTCCGATGGATCGCTGCAGTTGAGCCCCCAACTGCTGATGAAGACGCGTACCGATCTCCGCCGACGCCTCCGCGGGAACGATGACCACGATCCCAGATTCCGTCGCTGTCATGAGGTACGGGGTGGCGTCGGCGCCGAGGATGTTCGTGGTGTGGCGTTCAGCGGCCAGAAGTGGGCCCAGGTCGGTCAGGATGACGGCCGCGACCTGTGTTTCGGGCTCGAAGCCGAAGAACCGCAACAGGCTGACGTCGACATGCTCTCCCAACGTAAGCAGCGCCTGGGTGACGGCCGCACGCAATCGGTGTTCGGCGTCGACGACCTTGGCCGGCTTGCTGAGTTCGATGGAGATCAGTGACACCGCATGGGCCACGAGTAGTCGCTCGGACGGCGCCAGAGGTTCACGTGAATTGACCGCAAGATATCCATGCAGGTCTTGCGCGGCGGAGATGCTCTGAATTGTGCAGTTTCCGTGATCACCGGCGATGACCTTGCTGGTTGAGCGTCGGCGACCGGCCCCTGACCCGGCGGCATCTGCCACCGAGCGGGCGAGGGTGACGGCGTGCGCAGAGTCCGTACCCTGCACTGCGAGGATGCGCTGGTCGGTGTCAATCACGGCCACCGACGAAGACAACGCACGTCCGAGCGCCGAGACCACTGCGGGGATGCCACCGCGCAGCGTCGCCCGGACGAGGGTCTCTTGGTGGTCGACTACCTTCTGCACGGCACGGATCTGGTCGGCGGTCAGTTCGTCGATCACGGCGCGGGTGATGGCGATGAAAGGGGTCGACGCAGGGACCGAGAGGATCGGCAGCCCTAGTGCGTCGCCCGCGGTGCGAATGCCGTCGGGGACTCTCTCGAACGTTGTGCCCGTGTCGAACGCGAGGGCTGCGGCGCCGGCCTGCACGAGAGAAGAAACATAGCTGTACTGTTCGCCCGCGCTCGTACCGATCTTCAATCCGGTGGTCATGACGAGTTCGCCTCCGGACAGCCATGGGGTCGGATCGACGAGCTCGATCGCATGTGCCCAATCGATGACCCGATCAGCGCCGTCGAGTCCTGCTACCAGTGACAAGCCAAGGTCGCCGATCTGAGTCAGCCGGCGAACAGTAATCGCCACTTTCGCCCTCCCGCAGTTTTCCGGTCAGTGTATTTCGGCCGCCCGCAGCCGGCCGATGCGGACGTCATTCGGCACGGGAGGGAGTGAAGATCGGGGACCCCGGCTGGGCTTGTGCGGCATCGCGGGGAGCAGAGTTCAGGTTCTCGAGGCTCAGATGAATCTCCGTGATCGCCGCAGGTGAGCGCAATGACGTGTGCAGGGCCTCTTCGATTCGCTTGATCCGATAGCGCACCGTGTTCGGGTGCAAGGCACACTGCTTGGCCGTGGACATGACGTCGAGGTCGTTCGCGAAGTAGTCACGCAGGAATTCCAGGAGTTCGGGATGGTCCTCGACGAGGGGCGTCAATTGGCCGGCGGCCTTGCGTGCGGTCGTTGCTTGATCGCGACCTGCCAGGAGCCAATCGCTGATCCCGACATCTTCGAATCGGATGGCCGTGGACTTGACGCGTGTCGCGGCCCGGCGTGCACACTGCGCATCACGTAGCCGCTCCGGTCCGGTATGGATGTCGTCGAACGGCCCGCTGAATCCACAGACCACGCCCTCTCGCAGGTTTTGGATCCACGAATCGACCGAGTTGCTTTCGGCCGGAACGATGCCGAGCAGTTCCTGTTCGCCCTGGGCAAGGAGAAGGGGCAGGCGTGAATCGTGCGCAAGGTCGACGACATCCTGTTCGACGGCGTCGAGCAGTCTGTCCGAGCGGAAGGTCCATCGTCCGCCGTCGTAGGTTCTCGGTGCGGCGAGGGAGACCATGCGGAGCTTCGGTCGTCGACCGAACTGCAGCATCTCCAATCTGTCGAGGACGGACTCGGGATCGGGGACTTCGCCGGACACCAGAGCCCGGACCAGTGCAGCTCGAATCGCCCGGTTCTCGGTCGTGGCCCTGTGGCGCGCACGTTCGATGGTGTTGAGCAGTCGCAGTGCCACCTCGACTGCTGGAGCCGCGAGGGGGTCCGGAATTTCGTGGCGCCTGGAGGCGACCGCCAACCAGTAATTGTGTCCGCCAGGGGAGATGGACTGGGCGCTGACCATCCATCGGCCGACGCGGAATCGAAGACGTCCGGTCCGCCCGCGTAGCTGAGCGCGGACCAGGTGCAGGGGTGCTTCGCCGGCGGAGGCGACCACGTCTCCGACTTCGCTGTAGAGCACGACGCTGCTGCGTAGCAGCTCCGCCAACCGTCCGACGAGGTCTGCTTCAGGCGCCGGGGACGCCATCGCTTCGAGTAAATGGTTCTGCATCTGCAGCGTGCGCCGCAGAACCATGGAGTCGGTCGTGCGCGTAGCGGCCGCGACTCGGCCGACCACGTCCATGAACCGCACGTGCGCTGGTACGGAAATGACGGCGAAGTGATGGCGATTCGCCTCGTCGACGAGGGCGCGCGGCACCTGCTCGGTGACGACCCCGACGCCGTAGCCGAGGGCAGACACACCGGCGGCGACCAGCTCGCGGACAAGTTCGCGCTGAGCGAGGGCGGCCTTCTCCTGCCCGGCGAAACGGGTGCCCGTGGTGAGCATGAGGGTGTGCGGTTCGAGCCACCGCGCCGGCGCTTCGATCTCGATCGGGTGTGCGCTCACCAGCGGCACGTTCGGGTCGCAGTCGCTCTCGAGAGTCAGTCCGAGGTCCTGCTCGAGCAGGAGGTCGACCAGGCGGAAATGGTCCGCTTCCATAGGGGTGCCACTCACGCTCGGATGTTAACAACTCCAACAGTTTTCGCCTATGGTTTCACTTTCTCCAATTGATCGGCCTTCTGGCTGGACACATACTTGCCGCACCCGAATGAGGAGTATGGCCTTGATCACACCTAATCCCGACCGAAACCTCCGAGTCGCCGTCGACGTCGGTGGAACCTTCACCGACGTCTGCATCTTCGACTCCCGTGCCTCGACCACCCGCGTGGCAAAGGTGCCTTCGACCCCGCACGACCCCATGGAGGCCGTCGTCGAGGGTGTTCGTAGTGCCGGCGTCGACCTCGCTGAGGTCGCACTGTTCTCCCACGGCACGACGGTGGCCACGAACGCACTCATCACCAGGGAGTTCCCTGCTGCGGCGCTCGTGACGACCCGCGGGTTCCGTGACGTCCTCGAGATCCGCGATGGCACCAAAGATGAGCTGTGGGACGCGTACCAGGACGTTGGCACCCCCTACATTCGCCGCCGCGATCGGTACGAGGTCACCGAACGCATCGACTACGCGGGCGAGATCATCACGCCGCTCGACGAGGCGGGCGCCCGCGAGGTCGCGCGCATCCTGCGGCGCAAGCAGATCCAGACCGTTGCCGTGTGCTTCATGAACTCCTATGTCAACCGCGCGCACGAGCAGCGCATGCGGGAGATCCTCGAAGAGGAACTGCCCGGTGTGAGCGTGTCGACGTCGAGCGAGATCCTCCCGGAGATCTTCGAGTACGACCGTGCGTCGACGACGGTGGCCAACGCGGTGCTCGCGCCCCTCGTCAGCGGCTACGTCAACCGGCTCGAGGAGCAGCTCCGCGTCGACGGCTACGACGGTGATCTGCTGCTCCTGCACTCCGGCGGCGGATCGATGACGCCGACCATGGTCGAGCGATACCCGGTCCGGCTCGCCGCTTCCGGCATCGCCGCCGGCGCGATTGCCGTCGCCGACATCGCCAACCGATGTGGATATCCCAACGCCATCGGCCTGGACATGGGCGGAACCAGCACCGACATCTCCCTCGTCTACGACGGTGAGGTTCGGACGACCAAGCAGTGGCAGGTCGAGTACGGCTTCCCGATCTCGTTCCCCAGCATCGAAGTGCTGACCATCGGCGCCGGCGGCGGGTCGCTGGCCTGGATCGACGAGGCAGGTTCGCTGCGCAACGGCCCCACCTCGGCCGGAGCCGCTCCCGGACCCGCCTGCTACGGATGGGGCGGAACCGAGCCCACCAACACCGACGCCAACCTCGTCCTGGGACGCTTGGGGTCGGCATTGGTCGGCGGTGGCCTGAACCTCGACGCCGAGGCCGCCGAGAAGGCGATCCGGCGGGCGATCGCCGATCGACTCGATGTCGACACCGACACCGCGGCCAGCGACATCATTCAGGTCGCCAACGCCAACATGGCCGACGCGGTCCGACTGCTGTCGATCCGCCGCGGTTACGACCCCCGCGACTTCGTTCTCGTCGTCTGCGGTGGTGCGGGCGCGCTGCACGGCGCCGCGCTGGCCAAGGAACTGAACATTCCCACCGTCGTCGTGCCCCCGCATCCCGGTATCACCTCTGCGCAGGGGTGCCTGCTCGTCGACATCAGGCACGACCTGTCCGCGATGTTCCAGGGACTGGTCACCGATGTCGACACGGCGGAGTTGGAGCGAGAGTTCGTCAGGCTCGAGCGCGAAGGGCTGCAGCGTCTCGAGCACGAGGGAGTTCCCGCCGACCGGATGGTGCTCGACCGCAGCATCAGCATGCGTTACGCCGGACAGTGGCGGTCGCTGACCGTCACGGCCGGCAGCGGCGAAGGATTCCTGGCCGAGGCAGTGGAGCGCTTCCACGAGGAACACGAGCGGGACTACTCGTTCCGCCGCGACGACACACCCGTCGAGATCTATCAGATCGGGTTGCGCGCGATCGGCACCACGCCGAAGCCGCAGTTCCCCCAGCACACGGTGCAGACGACCGAGGCGCCGGTGCCGAGCATGCACCGCTCGGTCTTCTTCGACGAACTCGGCGAACGCGTCGCCACCCCGGTGTTCGACCGGGACTGCCTGCGATACGGCGCCCGGATCGAGGGTCCCGCCATCATCTCCCAGCTCGATTCGACCACCGTGGTGCCGCCGAGCACGACGGCGGTGATCGATGAATGGGCCAACATCCGCATCAACATCTCGCAGGAGGCCAAGTGAGTACCTCATCGACGCTCGACCGCACGCTCGACCCCGTCACGTTCGAGGTGCTGAAGAACGCCTTCGTCACTTCCGTCGACCTGATGTCCGAGCAGATCCTGCGGACGTGCTATTCGTTCGTCATCTACTCCCGCGACTTCTCCTCCGCCCTGTGTGATGCCGAGGGCAATACCGTCATGCAGGGCAGCCAGGACATCGCCGTCCACGTGGGAACGCTGCACTTCCAGTGCAAGGCAGTCCTCGAGGAATTCGGTGACGACATCAATCCGGGTGACGTTTTCGCCATCAACGATCCCTACCGTGGCGGCACGCACCTCAACGACGTCAGCTTCATCCGGCCGATCTTCGCCGACGGTGTCCTGATCGCGTTCGCTCAGAACAAGGGCCACTGGGCCGATGTCGGTGGCAGCGTGCCGGGATCGTTCGACGTGACCGCCACCGAGCACTTCGCCGAGGGTCTGCGCATCACCCCGGTGCGGTTGTGGCACGAGGGTCGGTTCCTCGCCGACGTCGCCAAGCTCCTCGTGGCGAACACGCGATCACCCGAGATCAGCATGGGAGATCTGCACGCGCAGGCGGAAGCCACCGGAGTGTGCGAACGCGAACTCCACCGTCTGGTCGCCAAGTACGGCCGGGGCACCGTGACCGCAGCCATGCAGCAGGTGCAGGACTACGTGGAACGCATTGTGCGCCAGCGGGTCGCGTCGCTGCCCGACGGCACCTGGGCCACTGAAGACTTCCTGGACTCCGATCCCGCGAAACCTGAAGGCCTGGTTCCTATCCGGGTGACGATGACCATCGAGGGCGACCAGCTCAGCTACGATCTCAGCGGCAGCGCCCCCGCGGTGGCCAGCTTCCTCAACTGCGGGTACGGCACCGCCTTCTCCGGGATCGTGGCAGGAACGAAGACCTTCTTCCCGGACGTCCCGCTCAACTCTGGTCTCTACAACGCCATTACGACCGAGCTGGGGCCTGAGGGAACCGTCGTCAACGCGGGTTGGCCCCATGCTGTCACCGGATTCTGCTCCGGCCCCTACGAGAAGATCATGAACGCGATCTTCGAGTTGTGGTCGAAGATCGTGCCCGAACGGGCCATCGCGTGCTCGTTCAACCTCGAGTACCTCCTCATCGGCGGCCGGGACGCCCGAGAGTCCGAACGCCCGTTCTTCATGTGGTACGACTGGATGGCCGGCGGATGGGGTGGCCGCAGCACCAAGGACGGCGCCACTGCCACGGCCCCAGTGTTCGGTGTGGGTTTGGCCGTGCAGCCCTGCGAAGGGCAGGAACGTCTCACCCCGGTCCTGACCAGTGAACATTCGATCATCACGGACTCCGGTGGTCCCGGAACCCATCGTGGGGGATGTGGGCTGTCCAAGGGCGGTGTGCTCACCGACTGCGACAACACGGTGATGTCGTACTGTTGCGACCGTGCCCGATCGCTGACGTGGGGCATCGAGGGTGGACTGCCGTCCATTCCGCATGGCGTCTGGCTCAACCGCGGCACCCCGGACGAGCAATTCCTCGGCTCGGTTTTCTCCAACGTCACTGTCCAGTCCGGCGACTCGTTCGAGAGGCCCTCCGCCGGCGGTGGTGGCTACGGGGACCCACTCGAACGCGATCCCGCGGACGTGGTCGACGACGTCATCGACGGCTACGTCTCCGTCGAGCGGGCCGCACTCGACTACGGGGTCGTCATCGACGCCGTCGATCCGGAGATCGACCATTTCGTCGTGGACGAGAGCAAGACCAGGCAACTTCGCAAGAGCATTCGGAAGTCACGCCGAGACTGGCTGACCACCGACCCTGCCGAAATCGCCGAGCGCTACCGAAACGGCGAACTCGACATGCTCGACCTCATCCGCCGCTACGGAGTCATCGTCGACTGGGGGACCGGGGAACTGTTGCCCACCACCACAACCCAGTTCCGTGAGCTCCTCCGGACTCGGGCCGCGCAGCACTGGAACTGATTCGACCCAGGCGCCTTGGCGAGTCCTCGACCTCGCCAAGGCGCCACCACAAGCGCGGCGGCGTCCAGTGCCTTCGACGCGAATTTCACCGCCCTATAGCGCCCCGTCTTCTCTCCCGCATTTCTCCTCGGCCGACACGCCGGGAGACACGTCTCTACCTCGCTGGTACTCGTTCACAAGCAGAGAGATACCCCATGTCCAAGCACGATATTGCGGCTCCGATCCTCACCGAATCCGCCGTCGAATCTGCCCTTCCCGAATCTCGGCGCGTGTCCCGATGGTCGCTGACAATGGCGTGGTGGGCCATGTTCAGCGCCATGTTCTGGCTCTACGTCGCGTCCGCCTCCGCCGATGCCGTGGGCGTGCCGAACACCGTCATCGGGATGGCTCTGTCGATCCTCACCTACGGGATCATCAATCAGGTGCTCTCCCGGTACGCGGCACGAACCGGCCTGTCGGTCGAATCGTTGTCCCGCACGATGTTCGGGGCTGTCGGATCCATCCTCGCCCCTCTGGTGTTCGCAGCGACCGCCCTCTACTTCGGTGTCTTCGAAGGCTCCATCGTCGCCGTAGCGCTCCAGGACTACTTCGGTGGAGACCTGCGTGTCTGGTACCTGGTGTGCGTGGTCTACATGATTCCGCTCGTCATCGGCGGGGTCGCAACCTGGTTGGACAAGATCAACGGCATTCTTCTGCCCTTCTACGTCGTCGGTTTGGTCGCGATCGTCGTCGGCGCGACGATCAAGCAGGGATACCCCAGTGGATGGCTCGATTCCGTATCGACGACCGGCCCCCTCCCGGGCTGGATGACCTCATTCCTGATCTACATGGGGGTGTGGGTCATGATGATGTACACCTTCGACTACGCCCGCCTCGGTAAGCCGCGCGACGCAAAGTTCCACGGCACGGTGACCTTCGGGTGGGTGTTCTACCTGTTCACCTTCGGCGCGAACGGTCTGATCGGCATCTACCTGCTGAGCAGCTGGGGCATCGCGAGCAGTGAAACCGGCGTCGTCGACGCCGTGATCAAGTCTCTCGGAATCGCCGGCGTCCTGCTGATCCTTGTCTCGCAAACCCGCATCAACACGGCCAACTACTACCTCGCCTCGAGCAACCTGCAGGTACTCGCCGACCGTGCATTCGGACGAGCCACGCCGCGAACGGTGTGGGTGCTGGTGGCCGGTGTCCTCGCCTACCTCTTCATGCTCACCGACGTCCTGGGATATCTGCTGACGGCTCTCGCGTGGCAAGGAGTTCTGGTCACCGCATGGGTGGCTATCGCACTGGTCCACATCGCTCTCCGCAACCGGGACGACGAGGAAGCGGCCACCCGGATGATAAGCGGCGGGGCGGTGGCATGGTTGCTGGCGTCCGCCGTCGGCATCGCGGCAACGGTGCAAAGCGCGTACCCGGTGATCTCCCAGCTCGCACCGATAATCACGGTGGTGCTGGCGGCGGGTTCGTACGGGTTGGTGCGCACCTCGCGACTCCGCGGGGGCCTGCCCCGGTCGGATCGGGGCGGACTGGACACTCGCAACTGGCCGACCGATGAGGAACCGCAGTCCGTCTGAACCGATCTCGACATTCGTGCCGCCGTTCACCTGGTTGCTGCGTTCCTCGGAAACCGCTGGCGCCCAAGGGCTCGGCTTGCGGTCGACAGCAACTCCGACCCGGTCGCGTCCTGCTCGACGACCACTGCGGTGGTCGGACGCAGAAGCGCGGCCGGGTAGGGAAGCTTCCTCGCCTGAGGCTCAACCCACACTGTTTCGCACGACGCGCTCGATCAGTTCGACCTCGTCCACTCCGGAGGTGGCGAGTCCGAGTGATCCGGTGGACGCGAGCACAGCGATGCCATGGATTCCGACCCACAGCGCGGCTGCGCTGCCCTCGGGGTCGCGTGCGCCGGTGGACTGCTCGACCACCGTCACCAACCATCGGAACAGTGGGCGGGACACGTTTCGCAGCTCCGCGCCGGACCCTGCGAGCAGGTCGTGACGGAAGATCAGAGTGAACATCGCCGGACGGCGACACGCGAAATCCACATAGGTGGTGGCCACCGACGCGAGCCGGTTCTCGGGCTGTTCGGCCGCGGCGACCAGTGCTGTGGAGAGATCCTGCAACCCCACCTCTGCGATGGCAGCGAGGAGGCTGCGGTGCGTGGGGAACCACCGGCGCGGCGCCCCGTGGGATACCCCCGCGCGCCGCGCGATCTCCCGCAGTCCGATGTCTGCCGAGTCGCCCTCCTCGAGCAGCTCGACGCCGGCTCGCACCAGTGCCGACCTCGTATCTTGACCTGTCACGTAGACAGTGTCTCCCATCGTGGGGTAGACACTGTCTATGCCCCTCTGGATTCGCTGCTTCCACCGGTTGTGCCGACATGTGCTGATCGGACCCGCCCTCTACCTGTGGGGGCGTCCGAGAATCGTGGGGCGACACAACATTCCCCGACGCGGGCCGGTCGTCGTGGCGGCCAATCACCTGGCGGTACTCGACTCGTTCTATCTGACGCTGGCGGTCCGGCGGCAGGTCAGCTTTCTCGCGAAGCGTGAGTACTTCGATCGCGCAGGAGTGACCGGCCGACTCCAGCGATGGTTCTTCTCCGCCGTGGGGCAGATACCGGTCGATCGACGAGGAGGCGCAAGGGCCTCGTCAGCGCTCGAGACCGCGGCTCGAATCGTCGAGCGGGGCGGGGTCTGGGGGATTCATCCGGAAGGGACGCGCTCGCCCGACGGTCGTCTCTACCGCGGGCGGACGGGGGCCGTCCGCGTCGCGCTGGACGCCGAGGTCCCCCTCGTGCCGGTGGCGATCATGGGAACCCGACGGCCGGATCGCGCCGTCCCGTGGTGGCGGCGCAGGGTCGTCGTCGAGATCCTCGAGCCGCTCGATCTGACACCGTTTCGGAACGATGGGGTGGCCGGCGTCCGCGCGGCGACCGATGCCTTGATGCTCACGATCGGAGCGCGCACCGGACAGCAGTATGTCGACGAGTACGCGAAAGCGTGGCAGATGCCGGTCGACCGGCCGGATGCGGCCTGACGACCGATGTCGGGCCGTTGCGAACACTCGCTTCTACGCCCGGTTCAGGGTGGCCTCCTCGAGGTCGAGTTCGCGCAGCACCTGGCGCAGCACCTCGTCGTCGATCCGTCCGTTGTCGCGCTCCGCGATGAAGACGCCGCGCTCCGTCGCCAGCATCTGCAGACGCAGTGCGCGGAACGCGGCGGACGGGCTCTCGCCCAACTCGGCCTCACTGCGCCCGAGCCGCTCCCATGCCGCGTGGGCGCGGTGCTCGCTCCAGGTACGCAGGATCTCCGCGGCCCGCTCCCGGACGGCGGCGGAATCGCCGTCGGCGTTCGCGACCAGGCTGTCGAGCAGCTCCGTTGCAGCGCGCGCGGCCTTGTCTTGGGCGGCGGCCAGCGCTACCGCGTCGGTGCGGCGTTCTTCCTCGTTGTCGACACCGAGCCGGATGATGAGCCACGGAAGCGTCAACCCGTGCAGGAGGAGGGTGCCGACCACGACAGCGAAGGTGATGAACAGGATCAGGTCACGCTCGGGGAAGGGGGCGCCCGAACCGACGGTCAGCGGAATCGCGAAGGCTGCTGCCAGCGAGACGACGCCGCGCATGCCGGACCACGCGACCACGAACAACCCGCGGGGGCTCGGTGCCGGCTCCCGTTCACGGATCCGCGCAGAAAACAGCCGCGGAAGGTAGGTCGCGGGGTAGACCCACACCAGCCGGACTGCGATCACAGCGACGAGTACAGCGACGGAGGCGCCGACGACTTCGGCCACGCTGCGGCCGTGGAGCCCCTGGACGACGCTCGGCAGCTGCAGCCCGATCAGCAGGAACACGAACGACTCGAGGACCACATCGACGGCTTTCCACACCGCGGTGTCCTGCAGGCGGGTCGCGTATCCGGCGCGCGTCGACCGCTGGCCGAGATACAGGCCGGCGACGACGACCGCGATCACTCCGGAACTGTGTATCTCCTCGGCCGCCAGGTATGCGACGAACGGGACCACCAGTCCGATCGCGCTCTCCATCACCGGATCCGAGAGTCGAGAACGAATCGCCTCGACGACGATCCCCACGCCGATGCCGATCAGGGTGCCGCCGATCGCGGCACCGAGGAAGGTGCGCATCCCCTCCATCAGCGTCACGCCGGTGCCGACCGCCGCAGCCAGTGCGACCCGGTACGCGGTGAGCGCGGTCGCGTCGTTGAGCAGGCTCTCCCCGCCGAGCAGTGTCATGATCCGTCGGGGCAGGCCGAGGCGCCGTCCGATCGCGCTGGCGGACACCGCATCCGGCGGGGCCACGACCGCCCCCAGTACGAGTGCGGCGGCGAGGGGAAACTCCGGAATCGCGAGGTATGCGACGATCCCCACGACGGCGGTGGTGGCCAGCGGCAGCCCGACGGCGAGCAGTCCGATAGCGCGCGCATTGCGGCGCATCGCGAGCGAGGAACTGTCGAGCGCGGCCGAGTAGAGCAGCGGCGGCAGTACCGCGTACAGCACGAGATCGGGATCGAGCGCGGTATCGGGCAGTCCGGGGATCTGCGACCCCAGGAGTCCGACTGGGACCAGCAGCAGCGGCGCCGACCAGTTCACGCGCCGCGCGACGGCGGCGGTGAGCAGCGCCGCCACTGCGACGGCCAGCAGAGCCACGTTCACGGCGGTTCTCCGTCCGGCGTTCGGTATGTGGATATCGTTCCCTGAAGCATGCAGGATGGGGGGCGATGAAGAGAGCACTCCGGCGTGCGGCCGAGCGCATCCGCATCGGATCTCCGGGTCCGATTGCAGCCGAGTCGTGCGACGAACTGGTGGCAGCCACCGGACCGGACCCCGCGCCGCGCACGCCCGGCCTCTGCGAGGAATGCGGGGCGCTCGGCGAACGGAATTGGGCGCATCTGCGGATGTGCCTCACCTGCGGGCACGTCGGATGCTGCGACTCGAGCCCGCACCGGCACGCGACCGCGCACTTCGAGCAGACGGGGCACCCCGTCATGCGATCGCACGAACCGGGCGAGACGTGGCGTTGGTGCTACCGGCACGCCGAAATGGGCTGACTCGGGACGCCGCCGGTCGCTTCCGGGGTCAGTCCGCGTCGGCGGCGGCGGCCAGGCTGTTGCCGAAGGCGCAGACCGAGAGTTCGGCGAGCGCGGGGTCGTGGTCGGCATTCTGCGGTGCCTCCATGGCGAGGAGGGTGTTGAGCAGCATGCCGTTGGCGATGAAGGTGCGGGCGTGCTCCGGCGTGCATCCCGTCCGGGTGCGGATCTGCGTGTAGATCTTCGACATCCAGTCGCGCGCCTGCGCGCCGATCTCGGGCATCGAGCCGGCAGCGAAGCCGTGCATCATCACCAGCAGCAGGTCTCGGTCGGCGAGCAGTTCGGTGTACGCCGCGCCCATCTGCGCCCAGAGTTCTTCGTTCTCAGGGTCCGCGGCGACCTTGTCGAGTGCGGGTTCGAAGGCGTCCATGATCCGGCCCACCGCGTGCGCGAAGGCCTCGCGGAACAGGTTCGCCTTCGATCCGAACATCCGCACCACGTAGGGCTGTGAGACTCCGGCCTCCTTCGCGACGGCGTCGGTGCTGGTGCCGTGGAATCCGCCTCGGGCAAACGCCTTGGTCGCGGCGGCGAGGACGAGTTCGCGGCGAGCCTCCGCGCTCATCCGGGTCTGCTTCTCCGTTTTTTCTGCCGTCGACATGTTGACAGGTTATCACTTGATAACTAACGTCGGTCGACATAAGTAATCATCCGATGCTTACAAGTGGGTATTTCCCGACATTTCCGTCCCCAGGCCAGGAGCCGACATGACGACCCTCACCGATCAACTCGATCCGCGATCTTCCGCAGAGAGTTCCGGGGTGCCGCCCGGGCGCACCGTTCCCGTCTGGTTGGCCATCGTGGCCGCCTCCATCCCCATGTTCATGGCCACGCTCGACAACCTCGTGATGACCAGCGCGCTGCCCGTCATCCGGGACGATCTGAACGCGTCGGTCGGGCAGTTGCAGTGGTTCATGAACGCCTACACGCTCGCGTTCGCGACGCTCATGCTGTCGTTGTCCACGCTCGGCGACCGGCTCGGTCGCCGACGCGTATTCCTTTGGGGAATAGCGATATTCACGGCTGCGTCGATCGCGTCCGCGCTGTCGACCACCCCCGGCATGCTCATCGGTGCCCGGGCAATCCAGGGCGTGGGCGCGGCGGCGATCATGCCGCTCTCGTTGACATTGCTCGCGGGCGCCGTCCCGGTCGCGAAACGTGCCCTGGCGATCGGTGTCTGGGGCGGCGTGTCCGGTCTCGGTGTCGCGCTCGGACCGGTGGTCGGCGGTGCGGTGGTCGACGGCGTGTCGTGGCAGGCGGTGTTCTGGCTCAACGTGCCCGTGGCGGCCCTGGCAGTGCCGTTGGTGTTGTATGCATTGCGTGAATCCACCGGACTGCGTCAGCCGCTCGATCCCATGGGTGTGCTCTTCTCCGGCGGCGCCGTCTTCCTCGGCGTGTGGGGCATCGTGCACGGCAACGACGACGGATGGACCAGTGTCTCCGTGCTCGGTGCGCTGGTGGCCGCGGTGGCGCTGCTGGTCGCGTTCCTCGTCCGCGAGTCGCGCGCCGAGTTCCCGGTGATGCCGCTGCGACTGTTCCGGTCCCGGCAGTTCTCACTCGCCAACGTCATCGCGCTCACGTTCACGCTCGGCATGATGGGCGCGGTGTTCCTGCTCTCGCAGTACCTGCAGATCGTGTCCGGGTACAGCCCGTTCGCGGCGGGCGTGCGGACTCTGCCGTGGACGGCGGCGCCGATGATCGTCGCGCCCATCGCCGGAATGCTCGCCCCACGGGTGGGACTGCGGGCGCTGCTCGTGAGCGGTCTGGTGCTGCAGGGACTTTCGCTGGTGTGGATGGCGTCGCTCATCCAGCCCGGCGTGCAGTACTCGAGCCTCGTCCCGTCGTTCGTGATGGCCGGTGTCGGAATGGGATTGACGTTCGCACCCAACGCGACCGCGGTGCTGGCCGACATGAAGGAGGCCGACCACGCGACGGCCAGCTCGATCAATGCGACGTTGCGGGAGATCGGTGTTGCGCTCGGTATCGCCCTGCTGACGGCGGTGTTCCTCGGCGCGGGTGGCAGCCTCACGCCGACCGGGTACACGGACGCGCTGGCGCCGGCGCTGTACGTGGGGGCCGGGTTCGTGGCGGTGGCGGTCGCCGCGGCAGCACTGATGCCACCGCGGCGAGCCGCGCAGAGTGAACCGCGGCGAGCCGCGCAGAGTGAACCGCGGCGAGCCGCGTCGACTGTCGGTCGCCGTTCCTGACATCGTTCCGGTCGGGGCCGAGGTCTTCGGAAGACCTCGGCCCCGATCTCAGCGGGCGTTGCTCATGCGGTCCGACATCCGGCGCAGCGCCGTGTCGTACTCCTTCTCGATGCGGTCGACGATGGTGCTCACCGGTTCGACGGCGCGAATGGTCTGCAGACCCTGACCGGCGGCCCAGACGTCCTTCCACCGCTTGAGCGAAGCGGTGCCGGCGGTGTAGTTCTTCTCGCCGGCCGGCGGTTCGAGATTGTCGGGGTCCAGGCCGCATGCAATCAGGCTGGGCTTGAGCCACGACGCCGGGGTTCCGGTGATCGCGGGGCTCACTACGAGGTCGTCCGGTCCGTGGTCGACGACCATCTGCTTGTAGGCGCCTTCGGCCATGCTTTCCGCTGCGGCGAGGAACCTGGTGCCCATGTACACCAGGTCGGCGCCCGCGGTGATCGCGCCCGCGACCCCGTACCCGTCGCTGATGCCGCCGCCGATGATGACCATCCCGTCGAAGAATTCGCGGACGGCCGAGGTGAAGGCGAACGGGGAGAGGTGACCGGTATGGCCGCCGGCGCCGGCCGAGACGCAGGCCATGCCGTCGGCGCCCGCCTCCGCTGCCTTCCTGGCGAGTTTCATGCTCACGACGTCCGCGATGACGGTGCCGCCGTACCCCTTGACGACGTCCATGACGGGCCGGGGTGAGCCGAGGGCCGTGATGACAATCTGGGGCTTGTACTCGGCGATCAGGCGAAGGTCCTCGGCCAACCGTGCGTTGCTGCTGTGGGTGATGAGGTTCGCCGCCCAGGGGCCGGTGGCGTGCGCGGCATCGTTGCCGCGCAGGCCGTCGGTGATCGTGCCCATCCAGGTGTCGAGATCGTCGACGGTGCGGCAGTTCTGGGTCGGGAAGGATCCGACGATGCCCGATCGGCACGCTTCGACCACGAGGTCCGGGCCGGAGACCAGGAACATCGGCGCGGCGACGACGGGGAGGCGGAGGGAGTCGAGGGGGGGATTGGTCATGGTGTCCTGCTCAGGAGTAGTTGGTACACAAGGGGATCAGTGGGTGGATCGGGTCGGGGCTTGCTGCGTGAGGCGCTCGAGCATGCGTGTCGCGCTGGCACGGTCCACCTTCCCCAGGGGCGTCAGGGGAAGTGCCTCGACCTGGTGGACCGATTTGGGGCGCTTGTAGTCCGGCAGTCGGTGTCGACTCTCGACGATGACGCCGTCGTCGTCCAGCGCGGCGCCGACGTCGACCGTGTAGGCCGCGACGATGCGCTGTCCCCACAAGGGATCCGGTAGTCCCACGACGACGACGTCGTTCACGCCGGCGACCGCGGAGATGGCTTCCTCGACCTCGCGGGGGTACACGTTGTAGCCGCCGGTGATGATCATGTCTTTGCTGCGGCCGGTCAGGTGGATGTATCCGGCGGCTGCGCGCATGCCGAGGTCGCCGGAGTACAGGACGCCGTCTGCGTGGCTCTTGCCGAGATCTGTTCGCGCACCCGCATTGTGGTAGCCGGGGCTCACCGCCGGTCCGCTGACCACGAGCTCGCCGATCTCACCGTCGGCGACGGGGCGATCGCCGTCGCGAAACTCGATCTCGATTCCCGTGCAGGGGCGCCCGACCGAGCCGAGCAGGTCGGGATCGTCGGTCACACCGCGGTGGTGGTCGGCGGCATCGAGCACGGTCAGTGGGGGGATCGCCTCGACCATCCCGTAGTACTGAACGAGATTCGGGGTGATCCGGTGGTAGGCCTGACGGATGTGCTCGACGGGCATCGGCGCTCCGGCGTACGCCAGCATGCGCATGCGCCGCATCGGTGCGAGCTGGGCGTCGTCGAAGTCGAGCATCCGCGCGACGACGGTGGGCACGAGCGCGGTGTGCGTCGCGGCGTGCCGCTCGACGGCGTCGATCACGTCCGCGGGACGGGCGTGATCGAGCAGCACCTGGCGCCCGCCGGCCTCGAGGAAGGGGAGGACGAACAGCCCGCTCGTGTGGATGATCGGTCCGGCGTGGACGAAGACCGGGGGCTCGGGCCCGTCCAACGTGCCGGCCAGGACGTGCTCGCGCATCGCGCGAAGCGACGCGAGCCGGTTGGCGTGCGATCGCTGCGCTCCCTTCGGCACACCGGTCGTCCCGGAGGAGTAGTGGAGGGCGCAGAGGGACTCGGGGTCCGGGTCGGGCAGTGCGACGCTCTCCGGTGCCCGGGCGACGACGTCGTCGAGCGTGAGGTCGTCCTCTGCGCCGCCGGCCGTGATCACGATCTCGGCCGACGCCGTCAGGGCGAACTCCCGTGCACCGGCGACCGCGGGATCGTAGATCAGCGCCTCGGGTGCGCAGTCTTCCATGATGCGCGCCCAATCTCGTTCGCCCACCCGTGGATTGAGGGCGACTCGAACATGGCCCCCGATGGTCAGTGCGAGGTCGACCTCGACGGCGGCCGTCGAGTTGGGCAGCAGGACGAGGACGGTGCGCCCGGGCGTGACGCCGATCTGCACGAGGCCGGCCGCGAGGCGGTGGACACGGTCGGACAGTTCCGTGAACGTGAGCGAGGTCGTGCCGTCCTCCACGGCGACGTCGGGACCGAAGCGCTCGGCTGCGACGCGCACCACACTGGCAATAGACATGTGAGCTGTACTCCTCCATTTCGCTACACTTATTGAAGTAGACAACGTCCGGCCCGGTTTGTGCAACAGTTCGGCGCCGGCAGGAGAGGAGAGCGTCATGACCCGACTCGGTGGTACGGCAGGGGACGCGCGGACACCGTGGGTGATCGATGCGGTTCGCACGCCGTTCGGTTCCGCTCGGGGTGCGCTGTCGTCCGTCCGCGCGGACGATCTCGCGGCGCTGCCGATCGCGGACCTGGTCGCCCGACACCCCGAACTCGATCCCGCGCGCATCGACGACGTCGTCTGGGGGAACGCCAACGGTGCAGGTGAGGACAATCGCAACATCGCGCGGATGGCACTGCTGCTCGCGGGCCTGCCTCACACGATCCCGGGCGTCTCGGTCAACCGGCTGTGCGGCTCCGGTGCCGAAGCGGTGCTGTCCGCAACGCGGCGGGTCGCGGTTGGCGACGCTGACATCGTGATCGCCGGAGGCTCGGAGAGTATGAGCCGGGCGCCCTACGTCCTGCCTCCGGTCGACACGGCCTTCCCCCGCGCGCTCGACCTGGTGTCGACCACCGTCGGATGGCGCATGACCAACCCTCGATTTCCCGCACCGTGGGTCGAATCCCTGGGCCGGTCCGCCGAACTGGTGGCCGAACGCCAGGGCGTGGGTCGACCCGAGCAGGACGAGTGGGCGCTGCGATCGCACGAACTCGCGGCCCGGGCGTGGGCCGACGGTGTGCACGACGGGTTCGTGACCGCGCAGGCCGGCCTCGGGCGTGACGAACCGATCCGCGCGGCCGACCGTGCCGCGCTCGCCGCGCTGAAGCCGGCGTTCTCGCCGGAAGGCAGTGTCACGGCGGGGAACTCCTCGCCGGTCAGCGACGGTGCGGTCGCCGCGCTGGTGGCGAGCGGGGCGGCCGCCGACGAACTCGGTGTCGAACCGCTCGGGCGGGTCCTGTCGTCGGCGGTCGTGGGCATCGAGCCGGAACTGTTCGCGCTCGCCCCGGTCGCGGCGATCGGAAAGGCACTGGACCGAGCGGGGCGAAAGCCCGAGGACGTCCGCGTCCTCGAACTGAACGAGGCGTTCGCGGCGGTGGTCCTGTCGTGTCTGCGTGAGCTGCCCGGCATCTCGGCCGACCGCGTCAACCCGTTCGGCGGGGCGATCGCGATGGGACATCCGCTCGGTGCGTCGGCGGCCCGCGTGGTCATCGACTGCCTGAGGCACCTGCGCCGTCTCGGTGGTGGAATCGGCGTCGCCTCGGCCTGTATCGGGGTGGGGCAGGGCATCGCTATTGTGTTGGAGGCCTGACGCGATCGGTGCGACGGGCGCAGTTCGGGAAGGTAGGTGGCCGTGGTCGACGAAGCTGGGACCGCGGTGGCGCCGAGCCCGGTGGCGCAGACCATCGACCTTCTCGGTGACCGCCTGACCGTCGCCGTCCTGCGCGACGCGTTCGTCGACCACGTGCGGCGATTCAGCCAGTGGATCGATCGGACCGGGGCCCCGCCCGCGGTGCTGTCGTCGCGCCTCAACGCGCTGGTCGACGCGGGGCTGATGGAGCGACGCCCGCAGTCCGGAGGCCACGAGCGCCACGACTACATGCTCACCGACCTCGGCCTGTCGACGTGGGAATTCCTGGTCAGCGTGTGGTCGTGGCAACGCGAATGGTCCGCCGACGGCCTGCTTCAGCCGGAGATGGTGCACGTGGACTGCGGCCACCGGGGTCCGCCGGAGCTCGTCTGCGGGCACTGCGGGGAGGCCGTCAAGCCGCGGGACGCGCGGCTCGAGATGGATCGCGACTCGCTGGTTCTGGTCGCGCGGAGCAGCCGCCGGCGGTCTACCCGGAACTCGCCGGCCCTGAGCCGGGCCGATCTCCAGTTCACCGAGGTGATGGAGGCGATCGGGGACCGCTGGAGCGCGCTGGTCACCGGGCTCGCGTTGTCGGGTGTCCGGCGCTTCGGCGAGTTCCAGTCGATCCTGAAGATCTCGCCCACGACCCTGACCGAACGCCTGGCCCGGCTCTCCGACGTGCAGATACTCACCCGCGGCGAAGGCGGCCGCGACTACGTGCTGACGCCCCGGGGGCGGGCACTGTTCCCGATCTTCGCCTTTCTGCTCGCCTGGACGCTGACCGCGCACCCCGGTGTATCGGCCGAGCAGTTGGGGCCGAAGCTGCGCCACGACGGCTGTGGCAACCTGCTGCGGCCGGCGCTCCGCTGCCGTGGCTGCGACGTGGACCTCCAGCGCACGACCGTCGTCTTCGAATCCTGATTCGATCGGTCCGCCGCCTCGGCTCCGCGCAGCTGGTGCGTGATCGGGCGGATCCCTGACTCTCCGAGCAGTCGACCGTTGACAACCGTTGCGCGACTTGGTTCACTTCAATAACAGTAGTGACCGGCGCGCGTGAACCGGATGCCCAGACCTCCGAAGCAGACCCGCCGATGTCGCTCGGTCGCACCCCGTCGACAGGAACGAGCCTTCATGTTCTTCGAAACACATCTCGATCTGCTGCAGGCCGCAGTGGACGCCAACCGGACACGCTCCGCGTGGACCGGATACACCGCCGTCACCCCGCCCGACTCCGGGCAGGCCGAAGCCTTCGTCGGCGCCTACGACGGTGCAACGCTGCATCTTTCGGCACATACGGAGAGCGTCGTCACCGCCGACGAGGTGTCGCCCTACACAGGCAAGGCGCTGAACGTCACCTACAGCGCTCCGTCGGCCGACGAAGCGCTCGACGGCGCTGCGCGAGCGGCAGTGGCACTCCGTGACGCGGGCGTCGAGCGGCGGGTGGGTGTGTGTCTCGAGGCTCTGAACCGAATTCACCTGCGGGGCCAGGAGTTCGCCGCGATCACGTCCCACACCACCGGACAGAGCCTCAACATGGCCTGCAGCGGCAGCGGGACCAACGCGTTGGACCGCGGACTGGAGGCCGTCGCGATGGCGTGGGCGGCCATGAGCCGGGTGCCCGGCCAGGTGACGTGGCAGCAGACGTTCGGCAAGTCTGACGTGACGCTGCGCAAGCGGTTCCGTCCGCGCCCGCTCGGCACCGCACTCGTCATTGCGTGTGCATCGTTCCCGGCGTGGAACGCCTACCCGGCGATCCTCGCCAACCTGGCGACCGGCAATCCGGTCCTGGTCAAGCCGCATCCCCGGTCGGTGCTGGCGACGGCGGTGGCCGTGAGCGTCATCCGGGACGTCCTCACCAAGGCCGGCCTGCCCGCCGATGCGGTCCAGCTCGTCGTCGACACCGTCGACGAACCCATCGCCGCCCGGCTGGCCACCGACCCCGCGACGCGCATCGTCGACTTCACCGGCAGCCAGGCGTTCGGAACGTGGCTCGAGCGCAACGTCGAGAACGCCCTCGTGTTCACCGAGACCGCCGGCGTCAACACCGTCATCCTCGACTCGGTCCGGGACCTGTCCGCCACCACGCGCACCCTCGCCGGAGGCCTGTCGCTGTTCAGCGGGCAGATGTGCACGACGCCGCAGAACATCTACATCCCGGACGCCGGAGTCCGCACCGACGACGGCCTCGTCTCCCGCGACGACGTCGTTGCGGCCCTCCGCTCGGCGATCGACGACCTCGCGGGCGCGCCGCGCCGCGCCGCCGCCGTCTGCGGCGCGCTCCAGTCGGAGGCGACGCGGCAGGCCCTCGGGGAGCTGACGGACCGGGCCGAGGCGGACGGCACCCTCGTGCGTCGTCCCGCGGCGTACGTCCACCCCGAGTACACGCAGGCCCGCACGGTGACCCCGCTGCTCGTACGCGTCGATCCGCGGCGCGGCAACCAGCTGCCCGACGGTGAGCAGTTCGGACCCGTGGCGTTCATCATCGACTGCGCCGATCGGGACGCGGCCGTCGAGCACGCGACCGCGAGCGTCCGCCGACACGGCGCGATCAGTTCGTACCTCTACTGCACCGACGATGCGGCCGTCGACGCGATCGCCGACGCGTACGCGGATGCGGGCGCGTCGCTGTCGGCGAACCTGGTCTCGTCGATGCCGATGCAGTACGCGGCCGCCTACAGCGACTACCACGTCACCGGCCTGAATCCGGCGGGCAACGCGACGCTCACCGACGAGTCCTTCGTGGCTGGGCGATTCCGCATGGTCCAGGATCGCCGCCAGGTGGAGGAGTGAACGCCATGCCCCAGTTCTCCAACGGTGTCTACATCTACGACGCCGTCCGCACCCCCAAGGCCCGGGTCCGGCGGCACGGCGGCACCCTCGCGGACGTTCCGGCCTACGACCTTCTGGCCCAGCTGTTCTCGGCCGTCCGGGAGCGTGGCCTGCCGCCGGACGTGGTGGACGACATCCTGATCGGCACGAGCACCGCGGTCGGGGACCAGGGTGGCAACGTCGCACGCTCCGCCGCCCTCTGGACCGGATGGCCGGACGACGTGGGCGCCGGCGTGGTGTCGCGGCTGTGCTGTTCGGGACTCGACGCGATCGAGACGGCATCCGCCAAGATCGCCTCGGGTATCGCCGATGTCGTCGTGGCCGGTGGCGTCGAATCGATGTCGCGCGTGCCGATGATGTCCGACCGGCCCGCCTTCGCGGACGACGCCGCACTCGGCGAGCGAACCGGGTACGTCACGATCGGCGTCTCGGCGGATCTCACCGCCGCACAGTACGGATTCACCCGGGCCGAACTCGACGAGTGCGCCGTCACCTCGCACCGCCGGGCCGTCGCCGCACCCACATCCGACTCGATCGTGCCGGTGCGTTCCGAAGCCGGAACGATCCTCACCGCGGACGAGGGACCCCGCGACGACATCACCCTCGCCGGTCTTGCAGAACTGTCACCGCTGTTCGGTCAGGACCCGCTCTGGGAGCGGGTGGCACGGCGACTACCCGGCGCGCCCCGGCCAGCCGTCGGGCTGCACACCGCGGCGACCGCTCCGCAGCTCGCCGACGGTGCGGCGGTCGCCGTGCTCGGCACCCGAGCCGCGGCGGCACGCATCGGCTCCGAGCCCGTGGCGGAGGTCGTCGGCGTCGCGCAGGCGGCGGTGCGCTCACCGCTGCTGACCGCCTCGGCGGCGGCGTCGCGGCGTGCCCTCGACAAGGCCGGGATTTCCGCCGACCGACTCGATGTCGTCGAAGCGAACGAGTCCTTCGCCGCCTCGGTGCTCCTGACGATCCGGGAGTTGAAGCTCGATCCGGACAGGGTCAACCCGAACGGCGGATCGATGGCGACCGGCCATCCTCTCGGCGCCGGTGGCGGCGCACTGCTGGTCAATGCACTCGATCAGCTGCGCCGCATCGACGGCGAGTACGCGCTGATCACCATTCCGGCGGCACTGGGACTCGGTGCAGCCGTCGTCGTCCGGCGACTCGGATGAGCGCCCGCACCCTCGATCGTCCAAGGAAGTGGAATCGATGAACCTCACTGCGGACAACCTGTCCTCCAGCCGGTTACGCGCATGTCATCCGGACGACCGGATCGACGACTACCTCGCTCGCGGGTGGTGGCGCCCCGACACCGTGCTCGACCTTCTCGACGGGCACGTCCAGGCCCGCCCCGGTGCGTCCGCGGTCACTGATCCCGGGAATCTGCCGGAGCTTGCGGGCATCGCGCCGCAGTCCCTGACCTGGGCGGAGTTCGACGCAAAGGTCGACGACATCGCCGCGAAACTCCATGCGAGCCAAGTGCGCCCGGGAGACGTGGTGGCGGTTCTGCTCCCGAACTCGGTCGCGCTCACCGCCACCTACTTCGCGTTGTGGCGCCTCGGGGCGATCGCGGCGCCGATGCCGGCGTCCTACCGGCGGCACGAGCTGAGCCGCATCGTGGCGGCGTCGGATGCGGTCGGCGTCGTGACCGCGACGAGTCTGCACGACCGGACACCCCATCTCGAGGCCCTCTCCCTGGTCGGTGAGCTGCCCTCCCTGCGGCACGTCTTCACCTTCGGGTCGGCTGCCGGCGACGCCGGTGTGCCGCTGGACCGCGACGCCGCGACCGCGGACGAGGTCGACGCGGTGCGCCTTTCGTACCGGCAGCTCACGCGAACCGTCAACGACTGCATCACGATCTGCTGGACCAGCGGCACGGAGGCCGCGCCGAAGGGCGTGCCGCGGTGCCACGCCGACTGGCTCGCCATCGGCCAGGCCGTGCAGGACGGTCTGCGGACGGAACCGGATTCCGTCATCGTCGGGCCGTTCCCGATGGTCAACATGGCTGGGTTCGCGACGTCGCTGCTGCCGTGGCTGCTCGGCGGCGGGCACCTGGTCCAGCACCACCCGCTCGATCTCGCGGTGTACCTCGATCAGATCCAGCGGCACCGCGCCACCCACACGAGCATGCCGCCGGCGATTCTCAGCATGCTGCTTCAGAATTCGACCCTGCGCGCCACGTTCGACCTCTCGTCGCTGCGCACGGTCGGTTCGGGTGGCGCGCCGCTTCCTCCCGGCGTCGTCCGCGACTGGCAGAACGATCTCGGCATCGAGGTCCTCAACTTCTTCGGATCCAACGAGGGTGTCTGCCTGCTCGGTGCGCCGTCGGACACACCGGATCCGATGGTCCGCGCCGAGTACCTTCCGAACTACAGCGCGACCAGCAGGACGTGGGCCACATCGGTGGCGGAGAGGACGTCGGTCCGGCTCGTCGACGTGGCGACGGGGGAGGAGGTCACGGAGATCGGCGGTCGCGGCGAGCTGCGACTGAAGGGGCCGACCGTCTTCGCCGGTTACCTCGCCGGTACGGCGGCGAGCAGCCCGTTCGACGACGACGGATACCTCTGCAGCGGCGACGTGTTCGAGCTGTGCGGCGACTCCGGCGAATACCTGAAGTTCGTCGACCGCAGCAAAGAGATCATCATCCGGGGCGGGATGAACATCGCGCCGGCGGAGATCGAAGGCCTGCTCCTCGAGCACCCAGCGGTCTCGGACGTCGCGATCGTCGGCTACGACGATGTGGTTCTCGGCGAGAAGTGCTGCGCGGTGGTCGTTCCCGCGCCGGGGGAGGAGGTCGCACTCGACGACCTCGTCGCCTTCCTGCGCGCGAAGGACGTCGCATCGTTCAAACTGCCGGAGAGGCTCGTCGCGGTCGACGAACTGCCCCGCAACCCGGTCGGCAAGCTGCAACGCCGCGAGTTGCGTGTCGAGATCGCGCAGAACGGCTGAACCATGGGCGAGAAGACATCCCCGGTGGCCGCGCCCCGAGCGACCCCGACCGGCGTGGACCGGCCCCTCGCGGAAGAATTCACCGACATGCTCGAAGGCCGCTTGCCGGGCACCATCGGCATGCGGGTCCTCGAGGCCAGCGCGGAGAAGGTGGTCGGGGAACTGCCCGTTCTGGAAAAGGTGCTCGCCCCCAACGGATACCTCCATGCGGCCAGCGTCGTCGCATTGGCGGATACCGCCTGTGGGATCGGTACCCGGCTCGCGCTGCCTGTCGGCGCAACCGGTTTCACCACGGTGGAACTCAAGACGAACTACCTGGGCACCGCACGCTCGGGGGTCGTCACCGCGACCGCGGTCCGTGTGCACGGCGGTCGGCGCACACAAATCTGGGACGCAACTGTCTGCGACGACGAAGGCCGGACGATCGCCTTGTTCCGTTGCACCCAGTTGGTGTTCCACCCCTGAACTGCCCGTGAACCGGGCCACATGTCATTTCGACGAAAGGAACACGCGATGACGAATACGAAGTCATCGGCGAGCGAGGCTCCGATTGCCGTCGCCCGACCCGTGGACAGCGGCGAGGAGAATCCCTACCTCCTCGGTGTGTTCGCGCCCGTGCAGGACGAGTTGACGCTCGACGAACTGCCCGTGATCGGGGAGATTCCGAAGGACCTCAACGGTGTCTACCTGCGGAACGGTCCGAACCGCCAGTTCGCGGCCCCCGGCCGCTACCACATGTTCGACGGCGACGGCATGATCCACGCCGCCCACTTCGAGAACGGCAAGGTCCGCTACCGCAACCGCTACGTGCGTACCCGCGCCTTCGCGGAGGAGTCCGAGGCCGGTCGCGCGCTGTGGACCGGTCTGATGGAGAACCCCGCGAACAACCCGTGGGGAAACGGGCACGGCCTGGGGATCAAGGACGCCGCCAACACCGACGTCATCTTCCACCGCGGTCAGGTGCTCGCCACGTGGTACCTGTGCGGCACCCCGTACGGGATCGATCCCCGGTCGTTGGAGACGCTCGGCGCCCAGGACTTCCTCGGGACGTTCGCCGGCGACATGATGGCCCACCCGAAGGTCGACGAGTCGACGGGTGAGCTCATCTGGTTCGACTACGGCCCCGACCAGAACTTCCTGCGTTACGGCATCATCGGGCCGAACGGGCAGCAGACGCACCTGACCCAGGTCGACCTGCCGGCGCCGAGGCTGCCGCACGACATCGCAATCACGGAGAACTACTCGATCCTCATGGATCTGCCGCTGGTCCAGGATCAGGATGCCCGGAGGGCGGGCAAGTACCGCATCTTCTACGACCAGGAACTGCCCTCGCGTTTCGCCGTCATCCCACGGCACGGCACCGGCGCGCAGGTGCGGTGGTTCGAGGCGAAGCCGTGCTACATCTACCACGTCGTCAACTCCTGGGAACAGGGCGACGAGATCATCATGGACGTCTGCCGGGTGAAGAATCCGCAGCACCAGACGACCTTCGATCATCCGCTGGCGAGCATGCTCGCCTACATGCGTCTCGATGCGCAGCTCTACCGGTACCGGTTCGATCTCCGGACCGGGACGACGACCGAAACCCCGCTCGACGACGCGAACATCGAGTTCCCCAGCGTGGATTCGCGGATCATGGGGCAGTCGCATCGATACTCGTACAACATGAGCCTCGGCAACGAGCCGACGCTGCTCTTCGACGGCCTGGTGCGCTTCGATTCCCAGACCGGCACGAAGGAGGAGCACAAGTTCGGGGCCGGGCGATGGGGTGCCGAGGCGCCGTTCGCGCCGCGCGACGGATCGACCGGTGAGACCGACGGTTACCTGGTCTGCTTCGTGAACGACGAGGCGGAGGATCGCGGCGAGATCGACATCTTCGACGCGGAGGACGTCGCTGCCGGACCGATCGCGCGCGTGCTGCTGCCGCAGCGGGTCCCGTCCGGGTTCCACGCATGCTGGATCCGCGGCGATCAGCTGGCCCAGTCGTAGGCCGACTGACCGGCAGATGCGCGATCGGCCCGGGCGCGGCGGGGACCCTGTGATCCGCCGCGCCCGGGCCGCTCCGTGTGCAGGCTCAGCCTTCGGTGACGACGGTGCCCTCGGCGAGCGGCCGGGTCATCGACCACAGCGTGATCGACTGGCACTTCGACATCTTCCACTGACCGTTCTCGACGACGTACTCGTCGACGTACTCGATCGAACGGACGGTCTCGGTGTTGTCGATCAGGTTGATCTGACGGAAGGCGAGCGTCCACTTGCCCGACGCCAGGTCGTCGCCGTGCAGCGTGATGTCCGGGTGGAACGCGTGGTGCATGTCGAGGATGACGTGCTTGCCGTCGACCTTCTGCAGGGCGATGTTGCGGAACACCTCGGCGATCGGGTCGGCGTCGTCGAACTTGCCCAGCGGGCCGTAGTCGATCTGCGCGCCGCGATCGATGAAGCATGCGCGGAACGTGTCCGCGTCCTTGGCGTCGCACGCGCGCAGGTACCGGTGCTTGAGCGACTTGATGGCCTCGATCCGCTCGAGGTCGGCGAGACGCTGCTCGATGGTGCGTTCGGTCATGGGACGTCCTCTCGGTCTCCGAGTGCTCGGAATGTCGGGAATGTTGTCGAAGAACTTAGGTTCCACAACACATTCCGCGAGAGCCTTTCCCATTCAATGGATGATCGCGGGATGATCGCGGGATGATCTCGCGGTGATCAGGGCTGACCCGGGAACGCCACCGTCGGCGGCGCGATGCCCAGAATCGCGCGCCAATTCGCCCCTCGCACAGCGGCTTCCGTGAGAGCCGTGACCGCGACTTCGCGGGTGTGCTCGGACTGGCTTCGTTCGATCACCGACCGCCACGCCACCGCGGTGTCCGACTCCACCTGGGCGGCCAACTGGGCCGCGGACGTCGGATCGGTCACCGGGAAGGGGACCGAGTAGCCGGCCTCGGGTTGCGGGGCCTCGACGCTGGCGGCGACGAGTGCATCGATCGTCGCGTCCCGGCGGGCCCGGTGCGCGGCGGTGTTCGTGGCGACGAGATCGGATCGGTTCGGGTTGGAGAACGCCGCCACCAGGCCGTACGCGAAGATCGCGGCGTACTCGGCCTGGAGTGCGTCGATCAACGACTGCTGCTCGGGGCCGGGATTCTGATTGCTCATGCCAGCAACACCGCCTGCTGCGCGGCGCAGGCCGCACTGATCGAACCGAGCAGACCTGCCCGGTATCCGGATTGGGTGCGCGCCAGTCGCGCGGCGTCCTTCTGCGAGTCGGCGAGATCGGCGCGCAGTTGGTCGAGGGTGGGCGGAGCGGCCACCGGCGGGGTGCTCGATGTGGTGCTCGACGGTGTGACAGTGGCGACACGCGCGATCTCCGCGTCGAGCGCGTCGGCGTGCGCGGACCGCTCGGCCGCCACCACGCCGAGTGCCCCGGCCCGGTCCGGCAGCAGGGCGATCGCCGCCGTCGCGTTCGTCGCGTCGCGTCGCGCACGCTCGGCCTGCGCGGTCAGCGCGTCGATCTCCGCGGGAGAGTCGGCCTGTCCGGAATCCGCGCAGCCTGTCGTCAGGGCCAGTGCCGAGGCACCGAGTGCCGCGCTGCCCGCGACCCGCAGCGCGGCGCGGCGGGACAGTCGTTGGGTGAGGAAGGGCGTTCGCACCTGATCATGGTGCCAGGAGTGTGCCGGATTCCCGGCACCGAGCAGTTCTGGACGGACCGTCGTCGCTGCCGGACACGACCGCCTGGTCACCGGCGGCCGAAATCCGCGATACCCTGAAGACTCCACAGTCCACCTCGTGGTGCGTCGAATCCTGCGTCGATGACGTCGGCAGAGCAGGCCGCGGCGGCCACACGTCAGTCTTGGCCACAACTGAAGCGAGGAGCGTCCCAGATGCCGGTGCCGTCGAGGGAGAGGGTGATCGAGCTTCTCGCCGAACCCATCGAGCGCGAGGGCTACGACCTCGAGGATGTGACCATCACGCTCGCAGGTCGGCACAGCGCAGTCCGTGTCATGGTCGACAGCGACGCCGGGCTCGAGCTCGACGAGGTGGCCCGGCTCAGTCATGTGATCTCCGACGTCTTCGACGCGGTCTCCGATTTCGGCGAATCCCCGTACACCCTCGAGGTGACGTCACCGGGAATCGACCGACCGTTGACCGAGGATCGCCACTGGCGTCGCGCGCAGGGGCGCATGGCCCTCATCGAACTCGAAGCCGAGTCGGTCACCGGCCGCATCGGTCGGCTCGCCGACGGTGCGGTCGACGTGGTCGTGAAGGCCAAGGGTGGTCCGGCGGTGCGCCGGGTGGAACTGAAGGATGTCAGGAAAGCTGTTGTGCAGGTCGAGTTCTCGCGCCCCGACGCGAGAGAACTCGAGCTCGCGGGAGGAATCCCGGAGGGCCGTGTGGCGCCTGCGGACGCGGAAGCGTCGAACGAAGAAGAAGTAGAGGGGTCGGACAAGTGAATATCGACATCGCAGCGCTGCGCGCGATCGAGGCGGACAAGGGTATCTCCGCGGGAACGATCATCGCGGCCATCGAGACCGCTCTGCTGACGGCCTACCGCCACACCGAGGGTCATCAGCCCCACGCCCGGATCGACGTCGACACCAAGACCGGTGTCGTCCGGGTCATGGCGCACGAGGTCGACGCCGACGGCAACCGCGTCGGCGAGGAATGGGACGACACCCCCGAGGGATTCGGCCGGATCGCGGCGACCACCGCCCGTCAGGTCATCCTCCAGCGCCTGCGCGACGCCGAGCACGAGCGCAGCTTCGGCGAGTTCTCCACCCACGAGGGTGAGATCGTCGGCGGCGTCATCCAGCGCGACACCCGCGCCAACGCGCGCGGCATGGTGGTCGTGCGCATCGGCAGCGAGGCGAACGGTGCGGAGGGGCTCATCCCGCCGGCCGAGCAGGTGCCGGGGGAGACCTACGAGCACGGCGACCGGATCAAGTGCTACGTCGTGGGTGTCTCCCGCGGCCAGCGCGGACCGCAGATCACGCTCTCGCGCACCCACCCGAACCTGGTGCGCAAGCTGTTCGCCCTCGAGGTTCCCGAGATCGCCGACGGCTCGGTCGAGATCGTCGCCGTGGCCCGCGAGGCCGGTCACCGCTCCAAGATCGCGGTCCACTCCCGGGTGCCGGGACTGAACGCGAAGGGCGCGTGCATCGGTCCGATGGGTCAGCGCGTGCGCAACGTCATGAGCGAGCTGGCCGGCGAGAAGATCGACATCATCGACTACGACGAGGATCCCGCGAAGTTCGTGGGGAACGCACTGTCGCCGTCGAAAGTGGTGTCGGTCACTGTCGTCGACCCGGAGGCCCGTGCTGCGCGCGTCGTCGTCCCGGACTTCCAGCTGTCGCTGGCGATCGGCAAGGAAGGGCAAAACGCGCGTCTGGCTGCACGGTTGACCGGATGGCGAATCGACATCCGCAGCGACGCCGCGCCGGGCCCGGAGTCACAGGTCGGTCGCGAAACGACAGGTGCTTAGAAACGGAATGCGGAGTTCACGGCGATACAGCGGTAGAGTGGTCGATGGTTCAGCGTGAACTGTCTGTGTCGACGCGTGCCCGAGCCGGTGAGCCGGTGCGGACGTGCGTCGGATGCAGACAGAAAGGGCTGGCTGCCGACCTGCTCAGGGTCGTGGCACGCGAGGCCGAGTCCGGCGGATTCGTCCTCGTGCCCGATCCGAAGCGCAGACTCCCCGGGCGGGGTGCGTGGCTGCACCCGGATCCGAAGTGTCTGGGCGAGGCGGGCCGGCGCCGAGCATTCGGCAGAGCACTGCGGGTGTCCGGAAGTCTGGATTCCTCGGAACTCGATCGGCTCACAGCAGCGGTCGAGATGTCCGAGACATCAAGGGCGGGTCACTCGGCCCTGTGACAACAGGACAGTGATCACGCGTGACGCAGTACCACTCGGGACCTCTCGAGTTGCACCACCACTCGGGAATGACGAGCAGTACCTCAGAGAACAGGCACAAGCACTCATGAGCACACCGTGAAGCACCAGCGATGAACGTCCATCGGAGATAACCGAGGTCGTGCGGGCATCAGTCGCTCGCTCGACCTCTCAGTAGAGGAGAGCAGTGGCAGGCAAAGCCCGCGTGCACGAGTTGGCGAAAGAACTCGGTGTCACAAGCAAGGAACTACTCGCACGGCTCAAGGAGCAGGGCGAGTTCGTGAAGTCGGCGTCCTCGACGGTCGAGGCCCCCGTCGCCCGTCGTCTGCGGGAGTCGTTCCCGTCGGCGAAGACGAAGTCCGAAGGCGGCAAGCCGGAAGGCGCGGAGGGCGCTCCGCGTCCGGCCGCGAAGCCCGGCGTGCCCGGCGCTTCCGCACCCAAGCCCGGCGCCCCGCGTCCCGGCCCCAAGCCCGCTCCGGCTGCTCCGGCAGCCCCGGCGGCAGCAACCCCGGCTCCGGCGGCTCCGGCTGCGCCCAGCGCACCGGCCGCTCAGGTCCCCGGTCCCCGTCCGGGTCCGGCACCTACGCCGGGACCGAAGCCTGCCCCGCAGGCACCCGCAGCGCCGGCCGCCAAGGCCCCGGCTGCCCCGACCACGCCCGGCCCCAAGCCCGGTGGCCCGCGCCCCGGCCCCAAGCCGCCGCGTGTCGGTAACAACCCGTACTCCTCGGCCCCGGCCGAGCGTCCCGCGCCGCGTCCGGCGCCCGGTGCCCCGCGTCCGGGTGCTCCGCGTCCGGGTCCGCAGGGCGGTGCCCCGCGTCCCGGCGGCGTGCCCGGTGCCCCGCGTCCGGCCGCCGGTCCCGGCGGTCCGCGTCCGGCTCCGGGCCAGGGCGGACCCCGTCCGAGCCCCGGCTCGATGCCTCCGCGTCCGAGCCCGGGTGCGATGCCGCAGCGTGCGGCGCGTCCCGCACCGGGTGCGGGTCGTCCGGGTCGCCCCGGTGCACCCGGCGGTCGTCCCGGTGGTGGCGGCGGCTACCGCGGTGGCGGCGCTCCCGGTGCCGGCGCGGGTGCCGGCGGTGGAGCCGGCGCGCCCGGTGGATTCCGCGGACGCCCGGGTGGCGGCGGTGGCGGTGGACGTGGTCGCGGCGGTGCCGCGGGTGCGTTCGGTCGTCCCGGTGGCGCTCCCCGTCGTGGTCGCAAGTCGAAGCGGCAGAAGCGTCAGGAATACGATTCGATGCAGGCGCCCGCCGTCGGCGGCGTGCGGTTGCCGCGCGGCAACGGTGAGACGATTCGTCTCGCTCGCGGCGCGTCCCTCTCGGACTTCGCGGAGAAGATCGACGCGAACCCGTCGGCCCTGGTCCAGGCGCTGTTCAACCTCGGCGAGATGGTCACGGCCACGCAGTCGGTGAACGACGAGACCCTCGAGCTGCTCGGCGGCGAGATGAACTACGTCGTCCAGGTCGTCAGCCCCGAGGACGAGGACCGTGAGCTGCTCGAGTCGTTCGACCTCACCTACGGCGAAGACGCCGGCGACGAGGAGGACCTCGAGTCGCGTCCGCCGGTGGTCACCGTCATGGGTCACGTCGACCACGGCAAGACCCGCCTGCTCGACACGATCCGCAAGGCCAACGTCCGCGAGGGCGAAGCCGGCGGCATCACGCAGCACATCGGTGCCTACCAGGTGCTGACCGAGCTGGACGGCAACGAGCGTCTGGTCACCTTCATCGACACCCCGGGTCACGAGGCGTTCACCGCCATGCGTGCCCGCGGTGCCAAGGCGACCGACATCGCGATCCTCGTGGTCGCGGCCGACGACGGCGTCATGCCGCAGACGGTCGAGGCGATCAACCACGCCCAGGCGGCCGACGTGCCGATCGTGGTCGCGGTGAACAAGATCGACAAGGAAGGCGCCGATCCGGCGAAGATCCGCGGCCAGCTCACCGAGTACGGGCTGGTGGCCGAGGAGTACGGCGGCGAGACGATGTTCGTCGACATCTCCGCCAAGCAGGGCACCAACATCGAGCAGCTGCTCGAGGCGGTCCTCCTGACCGCGGACGCGGCACTGGACCTGCGGGCCAACCCCGACATGGAGGCCCAGGGTGTCGCGATCGAGGCTCACCTCGACCGCGGACGTGGACCGGTGGCGACCGTGCTCATCCAGCGCGGCACGCTGCGGGTCGGCGATTCGATCGTCGCGGGCGACGCCTACGGTCGCGTCCGTCGCATGATCGACGAGCACGGCGACGACGTCGAGGAGGCGCTGCCTTCGCGGCCCGTCCAGGTCGTCGGCTTCACGTCGGTCCCCGGCGCAGGCGACAACCTGCTCGTGGTCGACGAGGACCGGATCGCCCGGCAGATCGCCGATCGGCGCAACGCACGCAAGCGCAACGCGCTCGCTGCACGCAGCCGTAAGCGCATCAGCCTGGAAGATCTGGATGCCGCGCTCAAGGAGCACAACGAGCTCAACCTCATCCTCAAGGGCGACAACTCCGGCACCGTCGAGGCGCTGGAAGAGGCCCTCATGGGGATCGAGATCGACGACGAGGTGCAGCTGCGGGTGATCGACCGTGGTGTCGGTGGCATCACCGAGACCAACGTCAACCTGGCGTCCGCGTCCAACGCGATCATCATCGGCTTCAACGTCCGTGCCGAAGGCAAGGCGACGGAGCTGGCGAACCGCGAGGGCGTCGACATCCGGTACTACTCGGTCATCTACCAGGCGCTGGACGAGGTGGAGAAGGCCCTCAAGGGCATGCTCAAGCCGGTCTACGAGGAGGTCACGCTGGGCCAGGCGGAGATCCGTGCGATGTTCCGCTCCTCGAAGGTCGGAAACATCGCCGGCTGTCTGGTCACGTCGGGCATCGTCCGTCGCAACGCGAAGGCCCGCCTGATCCGCGACAACGCGGTGATCGCGGAGACCATGACCATCTCGTCGCTCAAGCGCGAGAAGGACGACGCGACCGAGGTCCGCGAGGGCTACGAGTGCGGTCTGACCGTCACGTACAACGACATCAAGGTCGGCGACGTGATCGAGGCGTACGAGCTTCGCGAGAAGCCGCGCGACTAGTCGCACCCAGCGTCCCTCCCCGGCGGCTCCGGCCGCCGGGGAGGGACGCTCCGGCTGTGCCGGAAATCGACACGCTCCACCGGAGGGAGGACTGGTGTATCTCGGCGCGCTCGAGATGGACATCCTGTTCGGCGACGTGCGGTCACTGAAGGAGAAGCGGTCGTTGGTGCGGCCCGTCCTGACCGAGTTGCGCCGCTACGGTGTGTCCGCTGCGGAGACGGGCGAGCACGACCGCTACCGGCGGACCTTGCTCGGAGTCGCGGTGGCGAGTTCGGGGGTCGACCATGTCCACGAGGTGCTCGATCAGTGTGAGCGGCACGTCGCTGGGCGACCGGAACTGCAGTTGCTTGCAGTTCGACGAAGAATTTTCGGCCCCAATGACTAGCACCGACTAGTAGGGCTGACGGCGGAGACAGCTGGAGAAATCCGGGAGAGGAGACTGGTTGCCATGGCAGATCCTGCACGCGCACGCAGGCTCGCGAAGCGCATCAGCACGATCGTCGCGACGGCGATCGACCACGAGATCAAGGACCCGCGTCTGGCTTTCGTGACCATCACCGACGCCAAGGTCACGGCGGACCTGCACGACGCCACCGTGTACTACACGGTGATGGGAGCGGACCTGGAATCCGCACCCGACCTGGCGGGTGCCGCTGCGGGTCTCGAGAAGGCCAAGGGCGTGTTGCGTTCGAAGGTGGGCGCGGGAACCGGGGTGCGTTTCACCCCGACGCTGACGTTCGTCGCCGACACGGTGCCCGACACCGCGCGGCACATGGAGGAGCTCCTCGCGCGGGCGCGGGCCGCGGACGACGCGGTGGCCCGGGCCCGGGAGAACGCGACGCCGGCAGGCGACGCGGACCCCTACAAGGAGCCGCGTCCGGCGGGCGACGATTCCTCGTCCGAGGACGACTGACCGGGCGCCCATGACTCACTGTCCGGACACCGCGCCGCCGACCGTCGTGCCGCACGACCTGCAGTTGCAGGATGCGGTCGAGGTGTTGGACGCAGCGACATCGGTGACGATCCTGTGCCACATCCAACCCGACGCCGATACGGTCGGCAGCGGTCTTGCGCTCGGAATCGCGTTCGAACGCAAGGGGATTCCGGTGCAGGTCGCATTCGCGTCCCCGCGTGAGCTGCCGGTGTCGATGAACGGGCTGCCGGGTGCGAATCTGCTCACCCGCGTGGACGAGGTCGCCGACGAGGTAGATCTGCTCGTCACCGTGGACTGTGGCAGCGCCGGCCGGCTCGGCTCGCTCTCGTCCCGGCTGGGCGGCGCGCGGCGGACACTGGTGATCGACCATCATCGGTCGAACACCCGGTACGGCATGCTCAATCTGATCGACGACTCGGCCGAATCGACGACGGCCGTGCTGGCCAAGCTGTTCGACGTGTGGGGCGTGCCCATCGACGCGGATCTGGCGCACTGCCTGTACGCGGGGTTGGTCACCGACACCGGTTCGTTCCGCTGGGGCCAGGCGGGCACCCACACGCTCGCCGAGCGACTCCTGGGTACCGGAATCGATGGGGCCGCGATCACACGGCGTCTGCTCGACACCCATCCGTTCGGCTGGCTGCCGATGCTGGGGTCGGTCCTCAGTTCCGCCGTCCTCGTCCCGGACGCGGTCGGCGGTCGCGGTCTGGTCCACGCGGTGATCCGGTGCTCGGACTCCGCCGGGCTCGGTTCCGAAGAGATCGAGAGCGTGATCGACATCGTCCGCACCACCGCCGAGGCGGAGGTGGCGGCGGTGTTCAAGGAGTCGACGCCGGATTCGTGGTCGGTGTCGTTGCGGTCGAAGGACTCGGTGGACGTCTCCGCGGTCGCCGAGCACCTCGGCGGCGGCGGTCACCGCTTCGCGGCGGGCTACACGGCGTGCGGCCCGAGTGACGCCGTCGTCGCCGCGCTGCGCGAGGCCCTCGGCTGACTTGACGGAGATCGCCGACCACCAGTCCCGGGCAGCCGGGTCCGACGCGGGGCCGCGCCGGATCCTCGGGCTGGCACTGCCGGCGCTCGGGGTTCTCGCCGCCGAACCCCTCTACCTGCTGCTCGACATCGCCGTCGTCGGCCACCTCGGTGCGCTCGCCCTTGCCGGGCTCGCGGTCGGCGGGCTGATCCTCGCGCAGGTGAGCACGCAGCTCACGTTCCTGTCGTACGGCACCACCGCGCGGGCGTCGCGCCTGCACGGCGCCGGGCGCGAACGCGACGCCGTCGGGGAGGGCGTGCAGGCGACGTGGTTGGCGCTGGGCATCGGCGCCGCACTGGTCGCGGTCGTGCAGGTGCTCGCGGGCCCGATCACCCGGCTGATCGCCGGATCCGGCGACATCGCCACCGAGGCCGAGCGATGGCTCCGCATCGCGGTGTTCGGGTCACCGCTGATCCTGGTGGCAATGGCCGGCAACGGGTGGATGCGGGGCGTGCAGAACACGCTCCGCCCGCTGCAGTTCGTCCTCGCGGGCCAGGCGCTGTCGGCGGTGCTGTGCGTGCTGCTGGTGCACGGCGTGGCCGGTGCGCCGCGCTGGGAACTCGAGGGTTCGGCCGTCGCCAACGTCGCCGGTCAGGCGTTGTCGTCGGTGCTGTTCGCCGTCGCGCTCGTCCGGGCCGGTGTCCCGCTGCGGCCGCGTCCGGCGGTGATGCGCGCGCAACTGGTGCTCGGTCGCGACCTGATCCTGCGGAGCCTGGCGTTCCAGGCGTGCTTCCTGTCGGCCGCCGCGGTCGCGTCCCGCTTCGGCGCGGCCGCCGTCGCTGCGCACCAGGTGGTGCTGCAGCTGTGGAACTTCGTCGCGCTGACCCTCGATTCGCTCGCCATCGCCGCACAGACCCTCGTCGGCGCCGCCCTCGGTCGCGGCGAGGTCCGGGGTGCGAACCGGCTCGCGTGGCGTCTGACGCGGTGGTCGGCGGTGTTCGCGACGGTGCTGGCGCTCGCGTTCGCGGCGGGGCACGTGGTGGTGCCGACGCTCTTCACCGACGACGCGGCCGTCCTCGACCAGGCGTCGGTGGCGTGGTGGTTGTTCGTCGGCATCATGCCGGTCGCCGGGGTGGTGTTCGCGCTCGACGGGGTGCTGCTCGGGGCCGGTGACGCGGCGTTCCTGCGCACCGCGACGCTGGCGTGCGCGCTGATCGGTTTCCTGCCGCTGATCTGGTCGTCACTGGTGTGGGACTGGGGGCTCGCCGGAATCTGGGCGGGGCTTACCGTGTTCATGGTGCTGCGGATGCTCGCTGTGCTGTGGCGCGCGGCGTCGGGCCGGTGGGCGATCGCCGGCGCCGATCTCCAGACGCGGGAGACGAAAGGGTAGGGGTGTGGCAGGCAAGTTGATGGCGGTGAGCGACACGCACGTCGGGCACCGGGGGAATCGGCCGATCACCGAGGAGATCTTCCCGGACTCGCCCGACGACTGGCTGATCGTCGCGGGCGACGTGTCGGAGAAGGTCGACGACATTCGCTGGGCGCTGACGCTGCTGAAGAGTCGGTTCGCGAAGGTGATCTGGGTGCCGGGCAACCACGAGTTGTGGACCACCGCGAAGGACCCCGTGCAGATGCACGGCAAGGCGCGCTACGACTACCTGGTCGACATGTGCCGCGAGATCGGTGTGCTCACCCCCGAGGACCCGTATCCGGTGTGGGAGGGCGAGGGCGGCCCCGCCACGGTCGTCCCGATGTTCCTGCTGTACGACTACACGTTCCTGCCCACCGGCGCGACCGACAAGGCCGACGGGTTGCGGATCGCCCGGGACAGGAACGTCGTCGCGACCGACGAGTTCCTGCTGTCGTCGGAGCCGTACGCCACCCGCGACGCCTGGTGCCGCGCGCGCCTCGAGGAGACCCGGACGCGACTCGACGCGCTCGACCTGTCGGTTCCGACGATCCTGATCAACCACTTCCCGCTGGTGCGTCAGCCCACCGAGGTCCTGTACTACCCGGAGTTCGCGTTGTGGTGCGGCACCGTGGAGACCGCGGACTGGCACACCCGCTACAACGCCGCCTGCTGCGTCTACGGTCACCTACACATCCCACGCACCACCTACTACGACGGCGTCCGGTTCGAGGAGGTGTCGGTCGGCTACCCGCGGGAGTGGCAGCGCCGCGGGCTCCCCGACAAGCTGTTGCGGCAGATCCTGCCGGTGCCCGAGTACGGTCCCGGCACGCTCAACAAGTTCGGCGGACACTTCCGGATCACCGCGGAGCAGGAAGCCGAATACGAGCGCATGCGGGCACAACGATGACAGGGGAGTCGGATTGATCGAGAGCATTCTGCCCAGCGGCGTCGCGTCGGCCGAGCTGTTCGAGGACCCGCCGGGGCTGCAGCCGCATCCGCAGGAGGAAGCGCTGATCGCCCGCGCGGTCGAGAAGCGTCGCCGCGAGTTCATCGGCGCCCGTCACTGCGCCCGGCTGGCGATGGCGGACCTGGGTGTGGAGCCGGGCCCGATTCTGCGGGGCGACAAGGGATCTCCCGTCTGGCCCCGCGGAGTCGTGGGGAGTCTGACGCACTGCGACGGTTATCGCGCCGCCGTGCTCGGCTACGCGATGCAGGTGCGCTCGGTGGGCATCGACGCCGAACCGAACGGCCCGCTGCCCGACGGCGTGCTCGACGCCGTCAGCCTGCGCGAGGAGCGGGAGTGGCTCGCCGCGGTCGAACCCTCGCCGGTGCACTGGGACCGGCTGCTGTTCTGCGCCAAGGAGACGACGTACAAGGCGTGGTTCCCGCTCACCGGTCGCTGGCTCGGCTTCGAGGACGCCCACATCACGTTCGCGGACGGCACCGAGACCGCCGACGGGATGACCGGTACCTTCCACTCTCGCCTGCTGGTGCCCGGCGACACCACCGACGGCGGCGCCCCGCTCGCGAGCTTCGACGGCCGCTGGCTCGTCGCGGACGGCCTGATCGTCACTGCAATTTCGGTGAGCTGACCGGCGGCTGGCAGAATCGGACCACGTGCCCAAGTCTGAGAAAACGTCCTCCGGCCTCGTCGGCGCCGGCCTACTGATCGTCGACAAGGACGCCGGGATGACCAGCCACGACGTCGTCTCCCGGTGCCGGAAACTGCTGAACACCCGCAAGGTCGGACACGCCGGCACGCTCGACCCGATGGCGACCGGGGTGCTGATCCTCGGCGTGGAGCGCGCGACCAAGCTGCTCGGTCTGTTGGCGCTGACCACCAAGTCGTACAGCGCGACCATCCGGCTCGGTCAGGCCACCACGACCGACGACGCCGAGGGCGAGACTCTCGCGGTGACGGACGCGTCCGGGATCACCGACGAACAGATCGCGACCGAGATCGCCCGGCTCACCGGCGATATCCAGCAGGTGCCGGCCACGGTCAGCGCGATCAAGGTCGACGGCAAGCGCGCGCATGCGATGGTCCGGGCAGGTGAGGAAGTGACGCTGGCCGCGCGTCCGGTCACCGTCTCCCGGTTCGACGTCCTCGCGCGGCGAGACGTCCCGGGGGCGGACGGAGCGGCTTTCGTGGACCTCGACGTCGAGGTCGACTGCTCGTCCGGCACCTACATCCGGGCACTCGCGCGTGACCTCGGCGAGGCGCTCGGCGTCGGTGGCCATCTCACCGCGCTGCGCCGCACCGCCGTCGGACCGTTCACCCTCGAACACGCCCGCACCCTCGGGCAGCTCGCCGACGAGCCCGGGGTCAGCCTCGACATCGACGAGGCCGCCCAGACGGCGTTCCCACACCGACAGATCAGCGCCGACGAGGCCGAATCGCTCAGCCAGGGCCGCTGGCTCGAACCGATCGGCATGAAGGGTGTCTACGCCACGATCGACCCGGACGGCAACACCATCGCCCTCGTCCAGGAACGGGGCAAGCGGGCCAGTTCGGTGATGGTGGTACGTCCGGCGACGCTGCAGTAGCCCGTGCGCTCGCGGTGGGCGCGGTGAGCCCGCGCCTAGACGAGCCAGATTGCCTGTGCGGCAGGGTTGCCGAGATCGACCGCCCCGGCATCCGGATCGGTGCCGAGGCGGATCGACACGGTTCCGGCGTAGTCGCGGCGTTCGACGACGGTGATCTCGGTGTCGAGTGCGATGCCCACCGAGTCGAAGTAGCGCAGCATGGCCGGATCGGCGTCCGAGATGCGGGCGACGCGCCCGGAGTCGCCGTCCTGGAAATCGCTGAGCTGCCGGGCCGGCGGCGTGGGTACCGAGCCGTCCGCCGCCGGGATCGGGTCGCCGTGCGGGTCGCGTTCGGGGAACCCGAGTTTGGCGTCCATTCGGTCGATCATGCGGTCGGAGACGGCGTGCTCGAGCACCTCGGCCTCGTCGTGGACCTCGTCCCACCCGTAGCCGAGCTCGTTCACCAGGAAGGTCTCGATCAGTCGGTGGCGGCGCACCATCGACACCGCGGCCGACCGGCCGGCCTCGGTGAGCGCGATCGACCCGTACCGGGCGTGGTCGACGAGCCCCTGGTCGGACAGCTTGCGGATGGCCTCGGAAACGGTGGACGCCGAGACGCCGATCCGCTCGGAGAGCAGCTTGGTGGAGACGCGTTCGCGGGACCACTCCTGCACGGTCCAGATGACCTTGAGATAGTCCTGTGCCACCGCCGACAGGGTCTCCGGGCGGGGCACCTCGCTCGGGGCATTCACATCTGACTTCTGAGTGGCCACGACTACGAGCTTAGGCAACCGTCACCCCGGACACACATCAACTCCCGGCGTCCCGAGCGTGACCGGCGTCTGCTGTGGCCGTAGGCTGCCACCTGTGCAGAGATGGCGAGGTCTGGACGATGTGCCGGCGGACTGGGGGCGTTGCGTCCTGACGATCGGCGTTTTCGACGGCGTGCATCGTGGGCACGCGCAGCTGATCTCGAGGGCGGTCGATGCCGCTCGCGAGCGTGGAATTCCCAGTGTGGTCATGACATTCGATCCCCACCCGGCAGAGGTGGTGCGCCCGGGCAGCCACCCCGCTCAGCTGACGACGTTGCCGCGGCGCGCCGAACTGGTCGAGGAGTTGGGCGTCGACGTCTTCTGCGTCATGCCCTTCACGAGCGAATTCATGCGGCTCACCCCGGAGCGTTACGTACACGAGATCCTGGTCGAGCGGCTCCACGTCGCGGAGGTCGTGGTCGGTGAGAACTTCACGTTCGGACGCAAGGCGGCGGGCAACGTGGATCTGCTGCGGGAGACGGGCGCTCGGTTCGGCTTCGCGGTCGACGGCGTCAGCCTGCTCGCCGAGCATGCCGTGACGTTCTCCTCGACCTACATCCGGTCGTGCGTGGACGCGGGCGACGTCGCCGCGGCCGCGGAGGCGCTGGGACGACCGCACCGCGTCGAGGGTGTCGTGGTCCACGGCGACGGACGCGGGCGCGGCCTGGGATTCCCGACCGCGAACATCGCGCCGCCGGTCTACTCCGCCATCCCCGCGGACGGGGTGTACGCGGCCTGGTTCACGGTGCTCGGTCCGGGCCCGGTGGAGGGCTCGGTGGAGCCGGGGCAGCGCTACAAGGCGGCGGTGTCCGTGGGAACGAACCCGACGTTCTCCGGCCGGACCCGCACCGTCGAGGCGTTCGTGCTCGACCGGGAAGCCGACCTGTACGGCCAGCACGTCGCGGTGGACTTCGTCGAGCGGGTGCGCGGCATGGAGAAGTTCGACTCGGTCGACGCGCTGATCGAGGAGATGGGACGCGACGCGGAGAAGGCCCGGAAGATCCTCACCGAGGACGCCGAGACCTCCCGGGGCTGACCGGAGACTGGGTGGTGTGCTCCGCCTGGTAGGATTTCCTGCTGGTGTGTGCTGCGGTTCGCGGCGGCCACGCCCATCGGAGTCTCCGGTTCTTGCCAGGTCTCCGATTTCCATTCACGCGGACGTCAGTTACAGGAGTGCACCAAGTGGCATTGACCACCGAGCAGAAGAAGCAGATCCTCGGCGAGTACGGCCTGCACGAGACCGACACCGGTTCGCCGGAGGCGCAGGTGGCCATGCTCACCAAGCGCATCGTCGATCTCACCGAGCACCTGAAGCAGCACAAGCACGACCACCACTCGCGTCGTGGCCTGCTGCTGCTGGTCGGACGTCGTCGTCGTCTGCTCAAGTACGTGCAGAAGGTCGACATCGCCCGCTACCGCTCGCTCATCGAGCGTCTGGGCCTGCGCCGATAAGACGCGCTCACGGCGAGTCACTTCGCCGACCTCATCGATAGCCAGCGAGGCAATGCTTAGACTGAGCCTCGTTGGCTATCGGTGTTTGCAACACCATCGCCGCCCGCCCCGACAGTTGTGGCGTCGGTCTTCGGTAGTGGCCGTCCGGATGCATTCCGGCAGGCTTCGATCGACGGCCGCCTCCGCGCTGTGATGGGAGCGCAGCCACGACCAGGAGGGTCGTGGCGCCCGTGCGGGTACGGCAAAAGACGAGAGGGAAGAGAAGAAAAGCAATGACAGTCAATTCCGCGATCGAGGTCGAAGAGGGCGTGTTCGAGTCCTCCGCCGTCATCGACAACGGGAGCTACGGCACCCGCACCATCCGTTTCGAGACCGGTCGCCTCGCGCAGCAGGCCGCCGGCTCCGTCGTCGCCTACCTGGACGACGAGACCATGCTGCTCTCGGCCACCACGGCCAGCAAGCAGCCCAAGGAGCACTTCGACTTCTTCCCGCTGACGGTCGACGTCGAGGAGCGCATGTACGCCGCGGGCCGCATCCCCGGCTCGTTCTTCCGCCGTGAGGGCCGCCCCTCCACCGACGCGATCCTCACCTGCCGTCTGATCGACCGGCCGCTGCGTCCGTCGTTCGTCGACGGTCTGCGCAACGAGATCCAGGTCGTCGTCACGGTCCTGAGCCTCGACCCCAAGGACCTGTACGACGTCGTCGCGATCAATGCCGCGTCCGCGTCCACCCAGATCGCGGGTCTGCCGTTCTCCGGCCCGGTCGGTGGCGTCCGCGTCGCGCTGATCACCTCGGACGAGAACAAGAGCGGCCAGTGGGTCGCGTTCCCGACCGTCGAGCAGCTCGAGAACGCCGTCTTCGACATGGTCGTCGCCGGCCGGATCGTCGCCGGTTCCGGTGACACCGCCGACGTCGCGATCATGATGGTCGAGGCCGAGGCCACCGAGAACGTCATCAGCCTGATCGACGGCGGCGCGCAGGCGCCGACCGAGGCGATCGTCGCCGAGGGTCTCGAGGCCGCCAAGCCGTTCATCGCCCGCCTGTGCGAGGCGCAGCAGGCGCTGGCCGAGAAGGCAGCCAAGCCCACCGGGGAGTACCCGCTGTTCCCGGCGTACCAGGACGACGTGTACGCCGCGGTCGAGGCCGCCGCCACCGAGAAGCTGTCGGCGGCGCTGTCCATCGCCGGCAAGCAGGAGCGCGACGACAAGACCGACGAGGTCAAGGTCGAGGTGCTCGAGCAGGTCGGTCCGCAGTTCGAGGGCCGCGAGAAGGAGATCGGCGCGGCGTTCCGCTCGCTGACGAAGAAGCTTGTGCGCCAGCGCATCCTGCGCGACCAGTTCCGCATCGACGGCCGCGGCATCACCGACATCCGGTCGCTGTCGGCCGAGGTCGCCGTGATCCCGCGGGCGCACGGTTCGGCGCTGTTCGAGCGTGGCGAGACCCAGATCATGGGCGTCACCACCCTCGACATGGTCAAGATGGCGCAGCAGATCGACTCGCTGGGCCCCGAGACCAGCAAGCGCTACATGCACCACTACAACTTCCCGCCGTACTCGACCGGTGAGACGGGCCGCGTCGGTTCGCCGAAGCGTCGCGAGATCGGTCACGGCGCCCTGGCCGAGCGCGCGCTGGTGCCCGTGCTGCCGAGCCAGGAGGAGTTCCCGTACGCGATCCGTCAGGTCTCGGAGGCGTTGGGCTCCAACGGTTCCACCTCGATGGGATCGGTGTGCGCCTCGACCCTCTCGCTGCTGAACGCCGGTGTGCCGCTCAAGGCTCCGGTGGCCGGCATCGCCATGGGCCTGGTCTCCGACGAGGTCGACGGCGAGACCCGCTACGTCGCGCTGACCGACATCCTCGGCGCCGAGGATGCCTTCGGTGACATGGACTTCAAGGTCGCCGGCACGAAGAACTTCGTGACGGCCCTGCAGCTCGACACCAAGCTCGACGGCATCCCGTCGCAGGTTCTCGCCGGCGCGCTGTCGCAGGCACACGATGCCCGCACCACGATCCTCGAGGTCATGGCCGAGGCGATCGAGAGCCCGGACGAGATGAGCCCGTACGCGCCGCGCATCACCACCATTAAGGTCCCCGTGGACAAGATCGGCGAGGTCATCGGCCCCAAGGGCAAGATGATCAACTCGATCACCGAGGAGACCGGCGCCAACATCTCCATCGAGGATGACGGCACGGTGTACGTCGGTGCGGCGGACGGCCCGTCCGCGCAGGCCGCGATCGACAAGATCAACGCCATCGCCAACCCGCAGCTGCCCAAGGTGGGCGAGCGCTTCCTCGGCACGGTCGTCAAGACCACCGCCTTTGGCGCGTTCGTCTCGCTGCTCCCGGGTCGCGACGGACTGGTGCACATCTCGAAGCTGGGCAACGGCAAGCGCATCGCCAAGGTCGAGGATGTCGTCAACGTCGGCACCAAGATCCGCGTCGAGATCGCGGACATCGACAACCGCGGCAAGATCTCGCTGATCCCTGTCGAAGAGGATGCAGCTGAGGCTCCCTCGGAGTCGGGCTCGGAGCCTGCTGCGGAGTAAATACCGCACAGCAGCACCTGCTTCCGGCCCCGCACGGTTCGTCCGTGCGGGGCCGGGGCTTTTGTTCCCGGTGTATCGTGGATCGACGTTCACCACCCTCCGCGATCTGTCCGGGACGCCATTCCGCGACAACGCCGGACACGGACATTTCGGGACGTAAGGAAACACGAACCGCCACATGGCTCAATCCCTCCGCGAGAAGCCCCAACGAGGCTCCGCACTCGACATGCATCCCCGCACCGGTGTGCAGCGCACCACACTTCCCGGTGGCCTCCGCGTGGTGACCGAACACGTGCCCGGCGTCCGCTCGGCGTCGGTCGGCGTCTGGGTGGGTGTCGGCTCGCGCGACGAGCAGCCCACCGTCGCGGGTGCCGCGCACTTCCTCGAACACCTGTTGTTCAAATCCACCCCCACGCGATCCGCGCTCGACATCGCGCAGATGATGGACGGCGTCGGCGGTGAACTCAACGCGTTCACCTCGAAGGAGCACACGTGCTTCTACGCGCACGTCCTCGACGACGATCTGCCGCTCGCGGTGGACCTCGTCAGCGACGTGGTGCTGCGTGGTCGGTGTCGGTCCGTCGACGTCGACGTCGAACGCCAGGTGGTGCTCGAGGAGATCTCGATGCGCGACGACGACCCCGAGGATCTGCTGGGCGACGCGTTCCTGACCGCGCTGTTCGGTGACCATCCTGTGGGCCGGCCGGTGATCGGGAGCATCGACTCGATCGAGTCGATGACCCGCACCCAGCTGCACTCCTTCCATGTGCGCCGCTACACGCCCGACCGGATGGTGGTCGCGGTGGCCGGCAACGTCGAGCACGAGCACACGGTAGAACTGGTCCGGCGGGCGTTCGGGGGCCACCTCGAGCGTGACGCCGAGCCGGCACCACGGCGCGAGGGCGCTATCCGGTTGCGGACCGCGCCGACGCTGAGTCTGACCAAGCGCGACAGCGAGCAGGCGCATCTCGCCCTCGGCGTGCGGGCATTCGGCCGGCACGAGGGGCACCGCTGGCCGCTGTCGGTTCTCAACGCCGCGGTCGGCGGCGGTTTGAGCTCCCGTCTGTTCCAGGAGATTCGGGAGGAGAGGGGACTGGCGTACTCGGTCTACTCCGGGGTGGACACGTTCGCCGATACCGGCGCATTCTCCGTATACGCAGGATGTCAGCCCGAGAACCTCGGCGAGGTTGCGACGCTGATCCGCGAGGTCCTCGCGAACGTCGCGTCGGACGGCATCACCGACGCCGAGTGTGCCCGGGCGAAGGGTTCGCTGCGCGGAGCCCTCGTCCTGGGCCTCGAGGACTCCGGGTCGCGGATGAACCGGATCGGTCGCAGCGAGCTCAATTACGGCAATCACCAGTCGGTTTCGGAGACGCTGGCGCGCATCGACGAGGTCACCACCGACGAGGTGCGGGAGGTGGCGCGGGTGTTGCTGGCGCGCCCCTTCGCGGCCTCGGTGGTCGGTCCGTACCGGCGTAAGCGGGACCTGCCGGCCTCGGTGCGGGGGATCGTCCGGTAGCGGCGGAATCCCGACACTGTCGGGAGAAGGGGAGCGGCATGCGGATTCGTGGAGCGGTACTCGAGGAGATCGGCCGGCCGCGACCGTACGCCCGGTCGATGCCCATCGCGGTCACCGACCTCGAGCTCGATCCGCCGGGCCCGGGCGAGATCCTCGTCCGGATGGAGGCGGCCGGCCTCTGCCACTCGGATCTGTCCGTGGTCGACGGGAATCGCGTGCGCCCGGTCCCGATGCTGCTGGGGCACGAGGCGGCCGGGCGCGTCGAGGAACTGGGGCCCGGTGTCGACGACCTCGAGGTGGGCCGGCGGGTGGTCATGACGTTCCTGCCGCGATGCGGCAAATGCGACGGCTGTGCCACGGGCGGGCGGTTGCCCTGCGGGCCGGGCAGCGCGGCGAACGGTGCCGGTGCGCTGCTCGCCGGCGGCAGGCGTCTGCACCGCCGCGGTTCCGTGGTTCATCACCACCTCGGGGTGTCGGGTTTCGCGACGCACGCCGTGGTGGACCGCCGATCGGTGGTGCCGGTCGACGACGACGTACCGGCCGACGTCGCTGCCGTGCTCGGCTGTGCGGTGCTCACGGGTGGCGGGGCCGTCCTCAACGCGGGTCGCCCCCGGCCCGGCGACCGGGTGATGGTGGTGGGACTCGGCGGAGTGGGCATGGCGGCGGTCCTCACGGCCGTGGCGGCCGGGGTACGGGACGTCATCGGTGTCGACCCGGTTCCCGAAAAACTGGACACGGCACAGAGGTTGGGATCGGCCGCGGTGTACACCCCGGACCAGGTCGACGAACTCGGTGTGCGCGCGGACGTGGTGGTCGAGGCGGCGGGCAGCGCGCGGGCATTCGAGGTCGCGGTCCGGGCCACGGCGCCCGGTGGTACGACCGTCACGGTCGGGCTGCCGGCGCCGGACGCCACCGCGTCCGTCTCGCCGCTGACCCTGGTCGCGGAGGCGCGCACCATCGTGGGCAGCTACCTCGGCTCCGCGGTCCCCGCACGCGACATCCCCGCCTACGTCGATCTGTGGCGGCGCGGTCGGCTTCCCGTCGAGCAACTGATCTCGGCACGGATCGCGCTCGACGACGTCAACGCGGGCATGGATGCGCTCGCCGACGGCAGCGCGCTGCGCCAGGTGATCGTGTTCGGCTGAGCGCGGACGCCGCCGTGCTCATTGCCGGTACATCGCGACCCGCACGACGTCGGCCGGATCGACGAGGTGACCGTGGTCGTCGTCGCCGACGTCGATCTGCACCCAGTGGATCCGCCCGGTGAACGCGTTGTCGCCGCGGGGATAGTCGGGTGTGACGGTCGACTGGCCGTCCCGTCCGACGTCGGTGAACTCGTACCCGAACCCGATGGGCTCGGTGCGCTCGAGGCGCCCCGAACCCACCGGCTGTCCGTCGGTGAACAGCGTGATCGTCCCACCCCGGCCGAGCCCGCCGCCGTCGTACGCGAATTCGACGCGCACCTGGTGCGTGCCGGGAGGCGCCGGTTGTCCGGCGCGCACGTGCGTCCGTTCGAGGCCGAAGAGGTTGTAGCAGAACGTGGGTCGTCCGTCCTTGAAGTAGAACGCCCATCCTCCGGCGTGCCCGCCGAGGGTGAGGATCACGCCGTTCGCGGCGGTCGCAGGATCCTCGGGAACATCCACGTGCGCGGTCAGCGACCAGGACCGGTTGCGCCAGTTGACGATGTGCATCTCGAGCAGCCCGCCCATGCCGGGCAACAGCACTTGGCGCGTGCCGGGGGCGAGGCTCGGTTTGCCCGAGATCTTCGGCAGGACCCGTTCGAACAGGCGGTCGTCGAGGGGGAAGACGCGGTTGCGTGTCGCCTCGATCAGGAACAGCCGTTGCATCTCGTGCAGGCGATCGGGGTGCTCCACCGACAGGTCACGGGACTGCGTCCAGTCGGACGCGGTGTCGTAGAGCTCCCACACGTCGTCGTCGAACCCGATCCCGGCGCTGCCGACGGTCTGCCACGGTGTCCGGTGCTTGGTGACCGCCGTCCAGCCCCGATGGTAGATCCCGCGGTTGCCGAACATCTCGAAGTACTGCGTGACGTGGCGGTCCGGCGCGGCGGCGTCGTCGAAGCAGTACGTCATGTCGACGCCGTCGATCGCGTCCTGCCGCACCCCCTTGACGGTCGTCGGCGCCGGGATTCGTGCCGCCGCGAGGACCGTGGGGACGATGTCGATGACGTGATGGAACTGGTGCCGCAGTTCCCCGCGCGCGGCGAAACCGTGCGGCCAGTGCACGACGGTCCCGTTGCGCGTTCCGCCCCAGTGCGACGCGATCTGCTTGGTCCACTGGTAGGGCGTGTCCATCGCGTGCGCCCACCCCACCGCGTAGTGCGGTGACGACTCCGGCCCACCCAGCTTGTCGAGCTGGCTGGTGAGGAACTCGGGAGTCTCGATCCCGGCCATGCCGTTGAGGCTGATCAGCTCGTTGAACGTGCCCTGCAGCGTCCCCTCCGCGGAGGCGCCGTTGTCGCCGATGATGTAGAAGACCAGGGTGTCGTCGAGTGCTCCGAGTTCGTCGATCGCGTCGACCACCCGGCCCACCTGGTGGTCGGTGTGTTCGAGGAACCCGGCATAGTTCTCCATCTGCCGACGCAGCACCGGCAGCAACGCCGCGTCCATGTCCTCCCACGCGGGGATCGCCTCGTGCCGCCGGGTGAGTTCGGCGTCGGCCGGAACCACCCCGAGTTCCTTCTGACGCGCGAACGTCCGCTCCCGCAGCGCGTCCCAGCCGTCGTCGAAGCGGCCACGGTACTTGTCGGCCCACTCCTGCGGCACGTGGTGCGGCGCGTGGGTCGCGCCCGGAGCGAAGTAGAGCAGGAACGGTTTCTCCGGAGCCAGCGCCTTCTGCTGTCGCACCCAGGAGATCGCCCTGTCCGCCAGATCCTCGGTGAGGTGGTAGCCGTCCTCCGGGGTGCCCCACGGCTCGACCCGCCGGGTGCCCTCGTGCAGCGTCGGATACCACTGGTCGGTCTCGCCGCCGACGAAGCCGTAGAAGTACTCGAACCCGTTCCCCGGCGCGGGCCACCGGTCGAACGGCCCCACCGGGCTGGTCTCCCAGATCGGGACCTCGTGGCACTTGCCGACGTGTGCGGACGAATACCCGTTGAGGGTGAGGATCTCCGCCAGCGGAGCGCACGTGTCGGGACGCACCGATGTGTACCCGGGTGACGACGTCGCCATCTCCGTGATGCCACCCATGCCCACCCGGTGATGGTTGCGGCCGGTGAGGAGCGCGGCGCGGGTGGGGGAGCACAACGCGGTGGTGTGGAACCGGGTGTACTTCAGGCCGCCGCCGGCCAGTCGCTCCGCGGTGGGGGTGTCGACCGGGCCGCCGAACGCACTCGACGCCCCGAACCCGACGTCGTCGAGCAGCACGATCAGCACGTTCGGTGCACCCACGGGCGGCCGGAGCGGGCGGATCGGCGGGAACGTCGCGTCGGGATCCTTCGCGTCGTACAGGATCGTGCCCGTGTACGTCTCGGGTGGAATCGGAAGGATCTGCCTGCCGGTGTCCCTGCGGTACCCGTCGTTCGAATCCATCGCCGACGACCTCCTCGTGACGCGCACGCCGTCGGCGTCCGGCGCCGAGCAGCGGCGTCATCTGGTTCGACGGTACGTTCCCGGCGGCCGCTTTCGCAGGGGAATCTCAGCTTCCCGGCGGGGCCCGAGAGTAGCCTGGAACTGGCGCCGGTCGGGGCCGAGACCGCATCCGGGCCCGAGCGTCGGTGCCGCAACGCGAGCGAAAGACGTTGCACGGCAATCTTCTCCATTCGGATGATCGCGTCCTGGTGAGGTGCGAAATGAACGAACTGGCGGAATGGGACATCGTCACCGGTGTCGGGATCACGGCTCTCGGCGTCGCGGCCGGGCGGGCCATGGAGACCCATCGGCAGGACCGTCTGATCTCCGACCCGTACGCGGAGGCATTCGTGGAGGCGGCGGCCCCGCCGGTGCCGATGCCGACGCGACTCGACGAGGTCGACGACAGTGAGATCCCGTGGGGGTCGATGGCGACCTACATGGGAGTGCGGTCGAGGTTCTTCGACGACTACTTCGCCGCCGCGAGCGGCGCGGGTATCGACCAGGTGGTCCTGCTCGCGGTGGGGCTGGACGTCCGCGCGTTCCGGCTGGACTGGCCGGCCGGGACCACGGTCTACGAACTCGACGCTCCGCGGGTGCTGTCCTTCAAGGACGAGGTGCTGGCCGCACAGGACGCCCGTCCCCGTGCGGACCGGAGAGAGGTGGCGGTCGATCTTCGAGAGAACTGGTCTGTTCCTTTGCAGGACAAGGGATTCGACGGCGCCCGGAGGTCGGCATGGCTGGCCGAGGGGCTGCTCCCGTTCCTCCCCAACGAGGCGAAGGAGCGCCTTTTCCGATTCGTCACCGATCTGTCGGCGCCGGGTAGCCGTCTCGAGGTCGAACACTTCGACAACGTGCGAGGCGTCATGCAGGAGGACCGGATCCGTCGCATGAGCCAACTGTTCGGCATCGACATGGCGGCGATGTGGCGGGACGAGGAGGACTTCGCGGCGGCCGCGTGGCTCTCCGACCACGGGTGGGAAGTCGACGTCGTGCGCTCCGCCGAGGTGGCCGACGGGTTCGGGCGGACGCTCGAGGACGGCGACGTGCCCGTCGGGCAGTCGAGCGTGTTCATCACCGCCGTCCGTCTCTGACCGGCGTGCGTCGGATGCGTGCGCCGGATGCGCGCACCGTAGGCTTACGCCGAGCACATTCAGGGATTTGGACGGAGCGTGAACGTGACTTCAGCAGCACCCATCAGGGTCGGTGTTCTCGGTGCGAAGGGCAAGGTCGGCCGCGCGATGTGCGAGGCCGTCGAGCAGGCCGACGACCTGGAACTGGTGGCCGGCGTCGACCAGGGTGAGCGGATCGAGCACTTCGTCGACCAGCAGACGCAGGTCGTCATCGACTTCACGCACCCCGACGTCGTGATGGGCAACCTTCACTTCCTCATCTCCAACGGCATCCACGCGGTGGTCGGCACCACCGGCTTCGACGACGCCCGTCTCGCGCAGGTGCAGTCGTGGCTCGACGACAACCCGGGCGTGGGCGTGCTGATCGCCCCCAACTTCGCGATCGGTGCGGTGCTGTCGATGCGCTTCGCCGCCGCCGCGGCCCGCTTCTTCGACTCCGTCGAGGTCATCGAGTTGCACCACCCGAACAAGGCCGACGCGCCGTCCGGCACCGCGTACCGCACCGCGGCACTCATCGCGGAGGCACGCGAGAAGGCCGGTCGCGGACCGAGCCCCGATGCGACCACCACCGAACTCGAGGGCGCCCGCGGCGCGGACGTGAACGGCGTGCGGGTCCACTCGATTCGCCTGGCCGGTCTCGTCGCGCACCAGGAGGTGCTCCTCGGCACGCAGGGCGAGACCCTGACGATCCGGCACGACTCGATCGACCGGAACTCCTTCGCCCCCGGCGTGCTGCTGGGCGTGCGCGAGATCGGGCAGCGTCCTGGCCTCACCGTCGGCATCGACCCCCTGCTGGACCTGTGAAGAACCAGTCCACCCGCGTCGTCGTCGCGATCGCGGCGATCGTCGTCGCACTGTCGTTCTACTTCGTCCTCCTCGGCCAGCGCGGCATCGCACTGATCCAGGACGGCCGCGCCGTGCCGGTCGTGCTCGGCATCGCGGTGCTGGTGCTCCCGTTCCTCGGCGTGTGGATGGTCGTCGCGACCATCCGGTCCGGCCTGGCGCACCAGCACCTCGCCCGCCGCATCCACGACGAGGGCCTGGAACTCGACGTGGCGGACCTGCCGCGCCGCCCGTCCGGGCGCATCGAGCGTGACGCCGCCGACGCGCTGTTCGCTCAGGTCAAGCAGGAATGGGAGGCCGATCCCGACAACTGGCGCAACTCCTACCGGCTGGCACGTGCGTACGACTACGCGGGCGACCGCGGCCGGGCGCGGGACACCATGCGCCGTGCCGTCGCGCTCGAGAAGCTCGAGCGGGAGAGCTGACCGATGGCCGACGGGTCGACGGAGAGGGCGGAGAGGACGCTGCTGGTGGTGCACCACACGTCCTCCCCGGCGACCCGTGAGCTGCTCGAGGCGGTGCTCGCCGGAACGCGGGACCCCGAGATCACCGGTGTCACAGTGCGTTCGGTACCGGCCCTGCACGCGACCCCGGTCGACGTGCTCGGCGCCGACGGCTACCTGTTCGGGACCTCCGCCAACTTCGGGTACATGTCCGGGGCCCTCAAGCACTTCTTCGACACCGTCTACTACCCGTGCCTGGACACGGTCGCCGGCCGGCCGTATGGGCTGTGGGTGCACGGCAACAACGACACCGCCGGTGCGGTGAAGTCGGTCCAGAAGATCGCGGCGGGAATGGAACTCGTGCAGTCGGCGCAGGTCGTCGAGATCACCGGGCCGATCGACGCGGCCGTGCGCGAGAGCTGTTACGAACTCGGCGCCACAGTCGCCGTCACCGTCGCGGGCGACATCTGATCAATTCATCGGAACCGTGTCGGGCGCCCGGGGATCCGGTGGTCCGGCCTGGAACGGCGGCGGGTTCTTCACGTCGAACGCGGTGGGCAGCGTCGCGCACGTCGCGCCCGGCTCGGGAAAAGTGTTGCGGTTCAAGCGCAGTGCGTCGACGAAGTGGTCGATCCGCTCGTCCGACGTGTCGTCGACCACCAGTTGGTGGCCCCACGACTGCAGCGACACCGGAACCGACAGGCCGGGATACGGCGACAGCAACAGGTACGGCTGCCCCTCGACGCGGTCGACGAGCGCGTCCAGGGCCCGGCCGGACACGAGTTCCGGGTCGTACGTGATCCACACCGCGCCGTGCTCGAGCGAGTGCACGGCGTTCTCGCTGCGAATCGCCTTGTCGTAGACGGTCCCGGTGCACTGCGCCCACACCGCGTCGTGGGGCCCGCCGAACGGGGGAGTGCGGTCGTAGGCGACGCGCTGGTTGCCCTGCACGTGCCGTCCCACCGGGTACTCCACAACGGTGATGCCCTCGATCCCGAGCGACGGATCGGGTTCGGCGGTGGTCGGGGCGAACGGATCGGCGACCGCCGTGCCGTCGACGGTGTCGGCGCACCCGGCGGCCGCGAGCACAACCACCACCGCCGCCGCCCCGGCGGCCCGGACGCGGGTGCTCACCGGTGGGCTACTTGCCGTCGACGAACTTGGTCAGGCCCTTGCTGGCGGTATCGAGCGCCATGTTGCGTGCCTTCTTCAACATGAAGCCGGGCAGCGGGATCTTCGGGTCGACGGTCAGTTCGAACCTGACGAGGGTGCCGTCGCCCTTCGGGGTGAGGATGTACGACCCGTCCTGGCTGTTCTGCTGGGTGCTCTCGACCAGCGTCCACGACATCCGGTTGTCGCCGTCCCACGAGTAGTCGACCACCTGCTCGTCGTTGATTCCCATGATCGACACGGTCATTCGTACGCGGTTGGCGCGACCGTCCGGATGGGTGCTCTCGACGATGACCTTCTTGTGGGCGGACGACCATTCGGGCAGGCGGTCCACGGCTGCGATCGCCGCCATGACGTCGGCCGGTGCGGCCTTGACCTCGAACTCCTTCGCCCCGGAAACCGCCATGCTCTCCACTCCTCTTCCCCGTGACCGATGAGACGCAATTAGACCATCTCGGGGCCGGGGATGCCGGTAAGGGACGAGCGCGGCGGCTCAGGCGTCGTCGGGTCGACTGCGGCGCATCTGGTCGCGCAGGGCGCCCTGAACCGCTTGCGAGACCCACGAATTGAGCGACATCCCGTCCTGGACCGCCGCCTCCTCCGCGCGTGCCTTGATCTGGTCGACCAGGCGCAACGTCACCCGGCTGATGTCGCCGGTGACGTCCTCGAGGGTGCGGTACGGGTCGGTGGTGTCGCTCTGCTGTCTCGTGGCGTCGTCGGCCTCGCGTCGGCGCCGCGTCGCCTCGACGGCCACGTCGGTGCCGTCGAATCGGACGTGGAGGGTGCGATCGCCCAGTTCCTCGGATGCCTCGCGGGCCAGGTCGGACAGCGCGGACACCAGCATGAGCTGCGCCGAACGCTCGACCGCCCCGGCCAGGGCGTCGGCGATTCGCTGAGTGTCCGCGTCGCCGAGGGCCGCCGCCGCGGCCAGGTCGTCGCGCAGTCGAGCGGTGTACTCGGTGAGATCCATGACGCCATTGTGACGTCATGTTGGCGTCATGGCAAGGTCGCTTTGACGTCGTGGCGGTGTCGCGCGCTCAGGGGAGGATCGAGTCGACGTAGCCGCCGTCGACCCGCACCGCCCCGCCGGTGGTGGCCGAGGCGTAGGGCGAGGCGAGGTACACGACCAGGTTGGCGATCTCCTCGGGCTCGATGAGGCGCTGCAGCAGGGACTGGGGGCGGTAGCGGACCATGAACTGGTGCTGGGCTTCATCCCAGGGCAACTCGTCGCCGACCAGCTCGCGCACGAACTGTTCGACGCCGCCGGTGTGGGTGGGTCCGGCGATGACCGAGTTGACGGTGACGCCGCTGCCGGCCGCGTCCTTGGCGAACCCGCGGCTGACGGCGAGCAGCGAGGTCTTGGTCATGCCGTAGTGGATCATCTCGGCCGGGATGGCGATGGCCGAGTCGCTGGCGAGATTCAGGACCCGTCCCCAACCCCGTTCCTTCATGCCGGGCAGGTACGCGCGGATGAGCCGGACGGCGGAGAGGACGTTGACCTCGAAGTAGCGGCGCCACTCGTCGTCGTCGATCTCCAGCGGGGCAGCGGAGCCGAAGATGCCGAGATTGTTGACCAGGATGTCCACCGCGGGCACCGCGTCGAGGACGGCGGCGGTGCCCTGCGCGGACGCCAGATCGCCCACGGCGCCCGTGACGTCGTCACTGCCGGAATCGGCGCGCACGGTCCGGACGGCGGCCGCGACACGCTCCTCGCCGCGGCCGTTGACGACGACGTGTGCTCCTGCGCGGGCGAGCCCGGAGGCGATGGCGTGACCGATGCTCTGCGTGGATCCCGTGACCAGGGAGGTCCGGTCGGAGAGATCGATCTGCACGGGAGTCCTCCTCACGGGACCGAACTGCATTGGTGGTGCCGACCCCCGGAGTGCCCGTCGCCCGTCGACGGGCACTCCGGGGTGGGTTCAGTTGAGGGTGTCGGGATCCGGGCCGGTGCGCAGTCCGCGGTCGAGGCTCGCGAGGGCGGCCATGTCGGCGTCGGTGAGCTCGAATCCGAACACGTCCACGTTTTCTCGGATACGGACGGGGGTGACGGACTTGGGGATCACGATGTTGCCGGTCTGAATGTGCCAGCGTAGCACTACCTGCGCGGGGCTAACCCCGTGTGCTGCCGCAATTTTCGTGATCGCCTCGTCTCCGAGAACCGCGCCCTGCGCCAGGGGGCTCCACGCCTCGGTGGCGATGCCGTGCCGGGCGTGGAAGGCGCGCAGCTCGCCCTGCTGGAGGGCGGGGTGCAGCTCCACCTGGTTGACCGCCGGAGTGATGCCGGTGTGCTCCATGAGCTGCTCGAGGTGGGGGACCTGGAAGTTCGACACGCCGATGGCGCGCGCACGTCCATCGGAGAGGATCATCTCGAGTGCGCGGTACGTCTCCACGAACAGATTGCGGGCCGGGGTCGGCCAGTGGATGAGGTAGAGGTCGACGTAGTCGAGACCCAGCTTGTCGAGGGAGGCGTCGAACGCGGCCAGCGTTCGGTCGTATCCCTGGTCCTCGTTCCACAGCTTGGTCGTGACGAACAGCTCGTCACGGGGGAGGCCGGAGGCTGCGATCGCGCGGCCGACACCGCGTTCGTTGCCGTAGATCGCGGCCGTGTCGATGCTGCGATAGCCGGACTCCAAGGCGTTGGTGACCGCGGCGGTGGTCTCGTCGTCCGGGACCTGGAAAACGCCGAAGCCCAACTGCGGCATCACTACACCGTTGTCGAGTGTCACGTTCGGTACGGAAGTCATCGGGGGGTTCCTTTCGTGGGGATTGCGTCGAGGGAGAACGAGGTCGGTCAGACGCGGGCGGCCGTCGCGGCGGGGTCCGGGTCTGCCGGGACCACGGCGGTGCGCGTCGGCCGCAGTTCGAGTCGGTGTGAGAAGACCGCCAGCCCCAGGGCGGCGGCAGCCAGGACGGCACCGACGGCATTGGGTGCGGTGTAGCCGAGGCCGGCGGAGATCGCCAGGCCGCCGAGCCAGGCAGCCAGTGCGTTGCCGAGGTTGAAGGCGCCGATGTTGACGGCCGAGGCCAGCGTCGGTGCGCCGGGGGCGTGGTCCAGGACGCGCTTCTGCAGCGGCGGGACGGTGGCGAACCCGAGGGCGCCGATGAGGAAGACGGCCGCGACGGAGAAGACCTTGTCGGTGGCCAGGAACGTGAAGAGTCCCAGGACCAGCGCGAGGCCGCCCAGCGCGGTGTAGAGCATCGGCATGAGCGTGCGGTCCGCGAAGCGGCCGCCGACGAGGTTGCCGGCCACCATGCCCAGCCCGAAGACCACCATGAGCCAGGTGACGGAGGAATCCGCGAACCCGCTCACCTCGGTGACCATCGGTGCGATGTACGTGATCGCCGCGAACACGCCCCCGAAGCCGAGAACCGTCATGGCCATGGCCAGGACGACCTGGGTGTTCTTGAAGGCGGCGATCTCGTGCCGCAGCCGCACTCCCGCGGGCCCGGGTACGTCGGGCACGAACGTGGCGACACCGGCGAGACCGGCCACGCCGAGAGCGGCGACGATCAGGAAGGTCACGCGCCAGCCGGCGGTCTGGCCCACGAAGGTGCCCAGGGGGACACCCGCGACGTTGGCCACGGTCAGGCCGGTGAACATCATGGCGATGGCGCCGGCCGCTTTGTCCGGAGCGACCAGTTCGGCGGCGACGACGGAGCCGATGCCGAAGAAGGCGCCGTGGGCCAACGAGGCGACGACGCGGCCGATCAACACGATGGCGAAGACCGGTGCGATGGCGGTGACGAGGTTGCCGAGGATGAGCAGGCCCATGAGCAGCATGAGCATGTTCCTGCGAGAGATCCGGGTGCCGAGAACGGTCATGAGCGGCGCGCCGATCATGACGCCGAGGGCATAGCCGGTGACCAGGAAGCCGGCCGTCGGAACGGACACGCCGAGGTCGGCGCCCATGTGGGGGAGCAGGCCCATGACCACGAATTCCGTGGTGCCGATTCCGAAGGCTCCCATTGCCAGTGCCAGGAGTGCGAGCGGCATGAGGACGATCCTTTGTGCACAGTGAAGATGCGCGAGCGCGCTTTACGAGCGATGACAATAATTGCACACGCGGTCTAATCGCAAGCGCGGGTATAGTGAGGTGCGCAATAGCCGGCCACCCGTCGGCGTGCCACCGTCCGCACGACCCGACCGAGGGAGCCGACCATGACCGCTACCGACCCGGCGATGACCGCACTGGCACACGGTTGGTCGGCGCTCTCGTTGCTCCACGGGCGCATCGAGAGTCGGGTCGAACGCGCACTGCAGGCGGCGCACCGGTTGAGTGCGCGTGAGTACTCACTGCTGGACGTGCTGAGCCGCCAGCACGACGGTGAGGGCGGGCATCTGCAGATGCGGCAAGTTGCCGACGCCGTCGTCCTGAGTCAGAGCGCCACCACGCGGCTGGTGACTCGACTGGAGGATCGCGGGCTGCTCTCGCGTTACCTGTGCCCGACCGACCGGCGTGGCATCTACACCGATGTCACGGACGACGGTCGACGCCTGTTGGAGGAGGCGCGTCCCACGCATAACACCGCCCTGCGTGAGGCCCTCGACGAGGCGGCTGCCGAGCCCGCACTGGCGCCGCTCGTGCACGCCGTCGAGCAACTGCAGGGCGGACCCGCGCCGGCTTGACGAGCTGTGGTGCCCCAGTGACCACCGGCGCGTGGCGCTAGGGTCGGTCGAGGTGAATCGACGACCATCCGGGGAGGGTGTGCGGTGCGGAATGCAGTGTCCCTGAAGGTGCAGCTCGTCGCGCGGACGGAGTTCGTCCCGCCCGTCGACGTCCCGTGGGCGACCGACGCCGACGGCGGCGAGGCGCTCGCGGAGTTCGCCGGCCGGGCCTGCTACCAGAGCTGGTCCAAGCCGAACCCACGCACCGCGACCAACGCCGGCTACCTGCGCCATCTCCTCGAGGTCGGGCACCTCTCGGTCCTCGAACACGGCAGTGTCAGCTTCTACATCACCGGCATCTCGCGCTCGTGCACACACGAGCTGATCCGGCACCGCCACTTCTCGTACTCGCAGCTGTCCCAGCGGTTCGTGCGCGAGAACGACAGCAACGTCGTGGTCCCGCCCGCGATCGCCGGCGACCCGCATCTCGAGGCGCTGTTCACGAAGGCCACCGAAGCCAGCCGGGACGCCTACGCCGAACTGCTGGCGGCGCTGGAGGAGAAGCTCGCCGACGTGCCGGGCGGCCCGATCCGCAACAAGCAAGCGCGCCAGGCCGCTCGCTCGGTGCTGCCCAACGCCACCGAGACCCGCGTCGTGGTCACCGGCAACTACCGCGCGTGGCGCCACTTCGTCGAGATGCGGGCCACCGAGCACGCCGACGTCGAGATCCGTCAGGTCGCCATCGAATGCCTGCGACAGCTGCAACACGCCGCGCCGAACGTGTTCGGAGACTTCGAAATCGTCAGGCTGCCGGACGGTTCGGAGGTCGCGACGAGCGAGTTCGGCACGGCCGGTTGAGCGAGGTCGGCGGCTGCTCGCAGCGCGCCGATCCCGTGGGGGTGCCGTCGTGTTCAGGTCTGCAGCGCTGACCGGGTAGCCTTCTGACCATGACCTACGGTGATTCAGCTGCATCCGTCGAGCGTCCGTTCGGCACCGTCCTCACTGCGATGGTGACCCCGTTCTCCAAGGACGGAAAGCTGGACGTAGATGCCGGCGTGCGGCTGGCCACCCACCTCGTCGACAACGGTTGTGACGGACTGGTGCTGGCCGGCACCACGGGCGAATCGCCCACCACCACCGAGAACGAGAAGCTCGAACTGCTGCGTGCCGTCGTCGAGGCCGTCGGCGACCGCGCCCGGATCGTCGCCGGCGCCGGCAGCAACGACACCGCGCACAGCGTCGAACTCGCGCGTGACGCGGCCCGCGCCGGCGCGCACGGCCTGCTGGTCGTCACGCCGTACTACTCGCGTCCGCCGCAGGCCGGTCTGTACGCGCACTTCACCGCCGTCGCCGACGCCACCGACCTGCCGGTGATGCTCTACGACATTCCGCCGCGCTCCGTGGTCCCGATCGAGACCGAGACGATCCGTCGTCTCGCCGAGCATCCCCGGATTCTCGCGGTCAAGGACGCCAAGGGTGACCTCAACGCGGGTGCCGAGTTGATCGGCACCACCGACCTCGACTTCTTCTCCGGTGACGACCCGCTGAACCTGCCCTGGCTGTCGGTCGGCGCGATCGGTTTCGTCAGCGTCATCGGCCACCTGGTGCCGCAGCGTCTGCGCGCACTGCACACCGCCTTCATGGAGGGCGACCTCGCGAAGGCCCGCGAGATCAACCTGAGCCTCGTGCCGGTCAACCGTTCGGTGGCGCGTCTCGGCGGCGTCAGCGCGTCCAAGGCCGGACTGCGGCTCATGGGCCTCGACGTGGGCGAGCCGCGACTGCCTCAGGTCGCCCCCACCACCGAGCAGCTCGACATCCTGGCGGCGGACCTGCACGCCGCGGGGGTGCTGGCATGACCCGTCCCGCACGTCGCCGCAGCGCCTCACGTCAGGCCGGCCCGCCGATGACCGAGGCCGAGCGGACCGAGCGCGCCGAATCGGCCGCACCCGCGGCCGCGGCCGAGAGCGGCAAGTCCGCTGCGGCACAGCGGGAATCGGCCCCCAAGACCGGCACCAGGAGGTCGCAGTCGCGCCGCTCCGGGCGGTCGAAGCCGTCCGCGCCCGTCGCGGTCGATCCGACCGATCGACTCGGCCTCCCGCCCAAGGCGCCCGCGAAGGGTCTGCGGGTGGTCGCGCTCGGCGGCATCGGCGAGATCGGCCGCAACATGACGGTCTTCGAGCACCAGGGCAAGCTGCTCATCGTCGACTGCGGCGTCCTCTTCCCCGAGGACCAGCAGCCCGGCGTCGACCTGATCCTCCCGGACTTCCGGCACATCGAGGACCGGATGGACGACGTCGAGGCGATCATCCTCACGCACGGCCACGAGGACCACATCGGTGCCGTGCCGTTCCTGCTGCGCCTGCGCCCCGACATCCCCGTCGTCGGCGCCAAGTTCACGCTCGCGCTCGTCGCCGCCAAGTGCCGTGAGCACCGCCAGCGCCCCAACCTCGTCGAGGTCGTCGAGGGCGACAAGACGAGCCACGGCCCGTTCGAGTGCGAGTACTTCGCGGTCAACCACTCGATCCCCGACGCGATCGCCGTCGCGATCCGCACCTCGGCCGGCCTGGTGCTGCACACCGGCGACATCAAGCTCGACCAGCTGCCCCTCGACGGCCGGCTCACCGATCTCGCCGGATTCTCCCGGCTCGGCGACGAGGGCGTCGACCTGTTCCTCGTCGACTCCACCAACGCCGAGGTCCCCGGCTTCGTCACCCCCGAACGCGAGATCGGCGGTGTCCTCGACAACGTCATCGGCAAGGCCACCCAGCGGGTGATCGTCGCGTCGTTCGCGAGCCACGTGCACCGCATCCAGCAGGTCGTCGACGTCGCGGTGCGCTACAACCGCCGCGTCGCGTTCGTCGGCCGCTCGATGGTCCGCAACATGCAGATCGCGCAGGACCTCGGCTACCTGTCGGTGCCGGACGGTCTGGTCGTCGACATCGACACCGCCGCGAACCTGCCCGACGACAAGCTCGTGCTCGTGTCCACCGGTTCGCAGGGCGAGCCGCTGTCAGCGCTGTCGCGGATGGCGCGCGGCGAGCACCGCCAGATCAACATCCGCGCCAACGACCTCGTCGTGCTCGCGTCGTCGCTGATCCCCGGCAACGAGAACTCGGTGTTCGCGGTCGTCAACGGGCTCGCCAAGCGCGGTGCCACCGTCGTCACGCAGCAGAATGCCAAGGTCCACGTCTCCGGACACGCGTCGGCCGGCGAGCTGCTCTACCTGTACAACGCGGTGCGGCCCACCAACGCGATGCCGGTGCACGGCGAGTGGCGGCACCTGCGCGCCAACGCCGCGCTGGCCAAGGCCACCGGTGTGCCGGAGGACCGGATCGTGCTCGCCGAGGACGGCGTCGTGGTCGACATGGTCGACGGGCTCGCGGAGATCGTCGGACGGGTCCCCGTCGGACACGTGTACGTCGACGGCAACTCGGTCGGCGACGTCGGCGACTCGACGCTGTCGGACCGCTTGATCCTCGGCGAGGGCGGCTTCATCTCGATCTCGCTGGCCGTGGACTCCGCGACCGGCCGCGCCGTCAGCACCCCCGAGGTGTCGGGGCGCGGCTTCTCCGACGACCCGGCCGCGCTCAAGGAGGCGGCGACGCTCGTCGAATCGGAGCTCGTGCGGCTCGCGGGCGAGGGCATCACCGACACTCACCGGATCGCGCAGGCCGTACGCCGGGTCGTGGGACGCTGGGTGGCGGAGAAGTACCGCCGCCGGCCGATGATCGTGCCGACCGTCATCGGGGTGCCGTAACCCGAACCGCGGCGGTCGCATACGACGGGTGAGGAGGTTGTCCCGTCATGACCGAGCGCAAGCCGCTGCGCGCCACGTTCGAGTCGTGGGTCGAAACCCAGATCCGCGGCGCATACGAACGTGGCGAGTTCGAGAACCTCGCCGGCGCGGGTAAACCCATCCCCGCCGGTGGGGGAGACGACTGGTGGGTACGTGGCTATCTCGAACGCGAAGGCCTGTCGGCGGACGACCTGCTGCCCGAGCCGCTGCGGCTGCGCAAGGACATCGAACGTCTCCCCGTGACCGTGCGCACCGCCCGCACCGAGCGTGAGGTCCGCGACGAGGTGGCGCGGATCAACCGCAGGATCGCGCTGTGGCTGCGCAATCCGTCCGGTCCACAGGTGCCGATCCGCCGGGTCGACGCCGACGAGGTCGTCGAACGGTGGCGAACCGACCGCGCGTCGGCGCCGGTCGTGGACATCCGCAGCATCGAGGAGGAACAGCTCAGGGCCCGGCGGGCGCTCGCCAGCGCCGCGCTCGCCGCAGCCGGGTACGCCGAGATTCGGCGGGGTGACGTGCGTTTCGGGCGCCGTCGCCGGTTCGCCTGGCCGTTCCGGACGCGGCGCTCGACGGCGTGACCGTCAGGACTCCAGCTTTCCGTAGTCGACCGTGAACCACCGCTCCGGCAGCATCCGGATCAGGACGGCCTTGTCGTTGAACGACTCGCCGATGAACGCCTCGGCCTCGGCGTCGGGCAGGTAGCGGTGCACCAGCGGCCGTACGTCGTCGGCGGTGACATCGTCCTGGAATGTCGCCGGACCCTCGACGCTGACGTGGCGGTACGGCGGCGCCTCCTGCTGGGCGCACAGGCTGAACCGGCCGCTCGCGCGGATCAGCCGTTCCTTGACTGTCCCACGCTCGGTCCACACCATGACCTCGCCGCCGGGGGAGTAGGTGTACCAGACCGGGACTGCGAGCGGGGCTCGGTCGCCGTCGCGTTCGGCGGCGATCACGCCGACGTGCAGGGCGGCGAGAAACTCCTCGCGTTCGCTCTGGGACATCGTGATCTTCGACATGCGGCGCTCCTCTCGCGCGTGCGGTGTCGCTTCCCAGGGTAGAAGTCCGGACCGACAAGTTCGCCCGTTCGAGTCCAGCTCCGGTTACGGTGTGGTGTGCCTTACGCCCGTGACGAACGCCACGCCCTGGTGGACACCATGCGCGCCACCGGCCCGGACGCGCCCACGCTGTGCGGCGACTGGACCGCCCGCGACCTCGCCGCGCACCTGGTGCTGCGCGAGCGGCGACTCGACGCCTCACCCGGGATCCTGATCCCGGCCCTGGCCGGCCACACCGAGCGCGTCCAGCGGGGTGTTGCGCGCAAGGACTGGAACGCCCTGCTCGAGGACGTGCGATCCGGCCCGCCGATATGGTCTCCCTTCCGCCTGATGGACGAGCAGGCGAACCTCGCGGAGATGTTCGTCCACCACGAGGACGTGCGGCGGGCCCAGCCCGACTGGACGGTGCGCACGCTGCCGGCCGGCATGCAGGACAAGCTCTGGACCACCGCATCGGGGATCGGGCGGCGCACCTATCGCAAGTCCCCGGTGACGGTGGTGCTCGAGCGCCCCGACGGCAAGCACGCCACGGTGCACAAGGCGGGGGCGGCCACGGTCACGCTGCGCGGCGAACCGGGTGAGCTGCTCATGCATGCGTTCGGGCGCGACGAGGTCCGCGTGGAGTTCGACGGAACCGCGGAGAACGTGGCGGCGGTCACCGCCCTCGACCGCAGCCTGTGACCCCTGCGCCGGTCGGGACCGATATTCAGCCCGGTGAACGAGTGGGACGTGTGTTGCGGATGGTCCGGATGGTGCCGTAGCGACTAACCTGGCCTGTATGGCAGGGAAGACGAGCGCCCGCGGATCGAGTTCGACAGCATCCACGTCGCGGACCCGTGCGCGTTCGACCTCTGCTGGGAAGGGCTCCGCCACATCGGGAACCCGGTCCTCGGGCCGTGCCGCGTCGGCGTCGAGCACACGCAAGTCGGCGGGTCAGCGCAAGCCCGCGGCGTCCAGGGCGTCGTCGACCCGGAAACCGGCCGCACGCGGCGGCGCCGGCGGGCGTCGCCCGGCCGCCAAGTCCTCGCGCGGCACCGGCAGTGCTTTGGCCTCGGTCGGCCGCGGCATCGGCGCCGGCTGGTCGATGGTCGCCAAGGGCGTCGGCGCGACCACGCGGACGATGGGCAAGGCCGCGGACATCGAACACGGCCATCGACGCGACGGCATCGCCCTCGGGCTCATCGCGGTCAGCGTCGTCATCGCCGGAGGCATGTGGTTCTCCGCGGGCGGCCCGGTAGGGGAGTGGATCGAGGCGGCGGTGCGTGCGGTCGTCGGTGCCGTCGCGGCCGTGTTGCCGATCCTGGGCGTCGCGATCGCGGTCGTGCTGATGCGGACCGAACCCAAGCCCGAGATCCGTCCCCGCCTGATTCTCGGCTCTCTGCTCGTAGGCCTGCCCGCGGTCGGTCTGTGGCACATCGCGTCCGGTTCGCCGGCCACGTCGAACGGGTGGCCCTCGGGTGCTGGTGTGGTCGGATTCGTCGTCGCCGGTCCGCTCACCGACGGCGTCACGGAATGGCTGTCGGTTCCGCTGCTGCTCATGGCCATGTTCTTCGGCATCCTGCTGCTCACCGGGACCACGGTGCGCGAGGTGCCGGACCGGTTGCGGTCCTGGTTCGGCACCTCGTACGACGATGACTACGCGTACGACCACGCCGACGACCCCGATTTCCACGACGACCCCGACCACGGGGCAGACGACTACGACCCCAGCCTGTTCGACGCCGACGGCTACCCGGTCGACGGTGCCGCCCCGGCCCGGCCGGCGCGGCGCACACCGCGCAGTCGGCGCGGCACCCCGGAGCAGAACTACCCGACCGACGAGGTCCACGCCGACACGGCCACCGAGGTCCTCGGCCTGTGGGATCCGGGCGATCCCGACCACGCCCCGGCACCGGCGGAGCCTGACCCCGCGCCGGAACCCGAACCGGCGCCCGCGCCGCCCGCCCGACCCAAGCCGCGCGCGCGCGTCGCGCCGAAGCCCGCGCCGGAACCGGCGCCGCCCGCGGAGGAGGACGCCTTCGTCCCCGACCGGGTGATCGAGGGCGACTACGCGCTGCCGCCGATGTCGTTGCTGGTCGAGGGCGACCCACCCAAAACAGGCAGCTCGGCCAACGACGCCATGATCGAGGCGATCAGCGAGGTCCTCGAGCAGTTCAAGATCGACGCCGCGGTCACCGGGTACACCCGCGGTCCGACGGTGACCCGGTACGAGGTGGAACTCGGCCCCGGCGTCAAGGTCGAGAAGATCACCGCGCTCGCCCGCAACATCGCGTATGCGGTGGCGACCGACAATGTCCGGTTGCTCGCGCCGATTCCCGGCAAGTCCGCCGTCGGTATCGAGGTGCCCAACTCCGACCGGGAGATGGTCCGCCTGTCGGACGTCCTCGTGGCGCCGTCCACGCGCAAGGACCACCACCCGCTGGTGATCGGCCTCGGCAAGGACATCGAGGGCGACTTCGTCAGCGCCAACCTGGCGAAGATGCCGCACCTGCTGGTCGCCGGTTCCACCGGTTCCGGTAAGTCGAGCTTCGTCAACTCGATGCTCGTGTCGCTGCTCACCCGCGCCACCCCGGACGAGGTCCGGATGATCCTCATCGACCCCAAGATGGTCGAGCTCACGCCGTACGAGGGCATCCCGCACCTGATCACCCCGATCATCACGCAGCCCAAGAAGGCCGCCGCGGCGCTCGCCTGGCTCGTCGAGGAGATGGAGCAGCGCTACCAGGACATGCAGGCCAGCCGGGTCCGGCACATCGACGACTTCAACGCGAAGGTCAAGTCCGGCGACATCACCGCACCGCTCGGCAGCGAACGCGTCTACCGGCCCTACCCGTACATCCTTGCGATCGTCGACGAGCTCGCCGACCTGATGATGACGGCGCCGAGGGACGTCGAGGAGGCGATCGTCCGGATCACGCAGAAGGCGCGTGCCGCGGGCATCCACCTGGTGCTCGCGACGCAGCGACCGTCGGTCGACGTCGTCACGGGCCTGATCAAGACCAACGTGCCGTCGCGTCTGGCATTCGCGACGTCGTCGCTCACCGATTCCCGGGTCATCCTCGACCAGCCGGGCGCGGAGAAACTCATCGGCATGGGTGACGGGCTCTTCCTGCCTATGGGCGCCGGCAAACCGATCCGCATGCAGGGTGCCTTCATCACCGACGAAGAGATCGCGGCCGTCGTCGACTTCACCAAGAACCAGGCCGAGCCGGAGTACACCGAAGGCGTCACGACGGCCAAGGCCGGGGAGAAGAAGGACGTCGATCCCGATATCGGCGACGACATGGACGTGTTCCTGCAGGCGGTGGAGCTGGTGGTCTCGAGCCAGTTCGGTTCGACATCGATGCTCCAGCGCAAACTGCGGGTCGGGTTCGCGAAGGCGGGTCGCCTGATGGACCTGATGGAGACGCGCGAGATCGTCGGGCCCAGCGAAGGGTCGAAGGCGCGGGAGGTACTGGTCAAGCCCGACGAACTCGACGGTCTGCTGTGGTCGATCCGGGGCGGCGATCCGAACGCGGCCGAGAGCGCGGACTGACGTACCGCGCCCCGCCTGTTTGGGGGGACCGGGGCTTCCTGTGGTTGAATAGGAAGCACTTTTGGAGGGGAGTATCCCCGATCCTGCGACAGACTCGTCAACACGAGGGGCACCGTTGCCGCTCCGGTTCTGTCGGCTGATCCGCCACGGCGCCTTCGCCGTCGGATCGGTGGGAGAGACCTCCGGTGGTGAAACGTACCTACCGGAGGTCTATCGCTGATGCACGTATCCCCCCTTGTCTGGATCATCACCTGCCTGGTGATTCTCGGACTCTTCGTCTTCGACTTCTTCGCGCACGTGCGCACCCCGCACGCCCCGACCTTCCGGGAATCGGCGTTCTGGTCGGCGGTCTACATCGGGCTGGCGATCGCCTTCGGTCTCTTCGTCATGGCGGTGTGGGGAACCACGTTCGGCGGTGAATACTTCGCCGGCTTCGTCACCGAGAAGGCGCTGTCGGTCGACAACCTGTTCGTCTTCGTGATCATCATGTCGACGTTCTCGGTGCCCCGTGAGTACCAGCAGAAGGTGCTGCTGATCGGCATCGTGCTGGCGCTCGTGATGCGTGGTGCCTTCATCGCGGTCGGTGCCGCGGCGATCAACACCTACAGCTGGGTGTTCTACCTGTTCGGCGCGTTCCTCATCTACACCGCGGCCAAGCTGATCAAGGACGCCGGTCACGGGCCGGAGGCCGAGCAGGACCGCGAGAACAAACTGGTCCGGACGCTCAAGCGGTTCCTGCCGACCACCGAGGAATACGACGGCGACAAGCTGATCACCAAGGTCGACGGCAAGCGGATGGTCACCCCGCTGCTGCTCGCGCTGGTCGTCATCGGGTTCACCGACGTGCTGTTCGCGCTCGACTCGATTCCCGCCATCTACGGCCTCACGCAGGAGCCGTACCTGGTGTTCACCGCCAACGCGTTCGCGCTCATGGGCCTGCGGCAGCTGTTCTTCCTCATCGGCGGGCTACTCGAGCGCCTGGTCTACCTCTCGTACGGCCTGTCGATCATCCTGGCGTTCATCGGCGTGAAGCTGGTGCTGCACGCGCTGCACGAGAACACGCTGCCGTTCATCAACGGTGGTGAGCATGTCGCGGTGCCCGAGATCTCGACCGTGATGTCGCTGAGCGTGATCGTGGGCGTCCTCGTGGTGACCGCGGTCGCGAGCCTGATCAAGACCCGCAACGGTCCCGTCGAGAAGGGCGCCGGCGAGGCTGCCGACGACGCGGCCGTCGCGCAGAAGAAGTAGGCGAGAAACAGCGGAACCCGCGGTATCGACGACGTGACGTCGGTGCCGCGGGTTCCTTCGCTCTCCCGGGTTACTTGACGAAGACCCCGAAGACCGGGATCCACTCGCGAACGGTGCGCTGCTCCACGAGGTCGCGCTTCGCGAAGGGATCTTGATCGAACAGGTCCTGCACGTCGACGGCGGTGTCCGCCTCGACCATCATCAGCGCACCGCTGCCGTCGGCGAACGGGCCGGACGAGTGCACGATGCCGCGGCGGACCAGATCGGCGAGCCAGGCGCGGTGGTCGGTCCGGTGGTCGTCGCGCAGCGCGGACTTCTCGGGAGCGTAGGTGTACTGGACGGCGAACAGCGGCATGATTCCTCGATCCCGGGGTCTGGTCGTCAGAGCGTCAGCAGCATACGGGTATTACCCAGCGTATTCGGCTTGACGTAGCTCAGGTCGAGGAACTCGGCGACGCCGGTGTCGTAGGAGCGGCACATCTCGGCGTACACCTCCGCGGTGACGGGGGTGCCCTCGATCTCGGCGAAACCGTGCTTGGCGAAGAAGTCCACCTCGAAGGTGAGGACGAACAGCCGCTCGAGTTCCAGCTCCCGGGCCACCTCGATCAGCTTCGCGACCACCAGGTGGCCGGCGCCGCGTCCCTTGACCGACGGATCGACCGCGACGGTGCGGACCTCGCCGAGATCGGACCACAACACATGCATGGCGCCGCAGCCGACGACGGCGCCCGCCTGCTCCACGACCCAGAATTCCTGGACGGCCTCGTACAGCGTGACCAGATTCTTCTCGAGCAGGATCTTTCCGGCATAAATGTCGATGAGTCGCTTGATTTCCGGTACGTCCGAGGTGCGCGCGCGTCGCACCTTCATCCCTTCAGCCTCGTTCCTTCCAGCTGTCGGAGTCCCAGATGTCATGTGGTGCACAGTAGTCATAGCCGCAACCGATATTGTGAGCAGTGTGCCGCCCCGATCCATCGCCCCACGCCACGTCCCGTTCGTCTCGGGTGTGCCTGGGTGTCCCGTCGGATCGGTTCGGTCATGAGCACGCCGCGGCGCGACGCGACCGCCGCTCCTGACGCCCTCGCGGCCGACGGCGTCGCCCCGCACAAGCCGGTTCCGCTGGTCAACATCGCCAACATCCTCACGGTGCTGCGGATCGTGCTGGTGCCGGTGTTCCTCGTCGCGCTGTTCGCCGACGGCGGCCACTCGACGGGGTGGCGGATCGCCGCCGCGTCGATCTTCGCGGTGGCGGCGGTGACCGATCGCATCGACGGGCAGTTGGCGCGCAAGCACGGCCTCGTCACCGACTTCGGGAAGATGGCCGACCCTATCGCAGACAAGGCGCTGATCGGGGCCGCGCTGGTGGGGCTGTCGATGCTCGGGGACCTGTCGTGGTGGGTGACCGGCATCATCGCGGCCCGGGAACTGGGCATCACGTTGATGCGGTTCGCGGTGCTTCGCCACGGGGTGATTCCCGCAGGTCGCGGGGGCAAGCTCAAGACGCTGGTCCAGTCGGTGGCGATCGGGCTGTACCTGGTCCCGCTCCCGGACGGTTTCGCGCCGTTCAGCGCCGCGCTGATGGGTCTCGCGGTCGTCCTCACGGTCGCGACGGGCCTCGATTACGTCGTCCAGGCGGTCCGACTCCGGGCCGGGGTGAGGCGCGCGGGCGCATGATGGACCCGTTGACGGCTGCGGCGCCCGCCCGTGACGTCATCGAAGCGTTGATCCGTCGCGGCGAGACGATCGCGACCGCGGAATCCCTCACGGCCGGTCTGCTCGCGGCGACCCTGGCCGGTGTGCCCGGCGCGAGCGCCGTGTTACGCGGTGGGCTGATCGTCTATGCGACCGACCTCAAAGGCACCCTCGCCGACGTCGACGCCGACGTGCTGGCCGAGGACGGGCCAGTGGCGCCCCGGACCGCGGCCCAGCTCGCGGAGGGTGCGGCGCGACGGTGCGTCGCCGACTGGGGTGTCGGACTGACCGGTGTGGCGGGACCGGATTCTCAGGACGGGCACCCTCCCGGGACCGTGTTCCTGGGAATTGCCGGACCCGACGGCACCCAGGTCACGGCCCTGGAAATGCGCGGTGACCGGTGGGAAATCCGACTCGGCAGCGTTCAGGCGGCGGTGTCGAGTTTGCTCGAACGCGTGGCGCGATAGGGTTTCGGGAACCAAGAACATGCACTCGTGCGTTTGTCATCACGAGTGGGGTTTCGGATGAAGGAGGAGCGAGATGGCGCTGCTATTGCGTGAGGCAATCGGTGACAGTCTTCGGCGCACACGCGTTTCGCAGAGCCGAACCCTGCGTGAAGTGTCGAACAGTGCACGGGTGAGTCTCGGCTACCTGTCCGAGATCGAACGCGGACGCAAGGAAGCGTCGAGCGAATTGTTGGCGGCTATCTGCGACGCGCTCGACGTCCCGCTGTCCGACGTGCTGGTCGACGTGAGCGAGACGCTGGCCGTCGGCGCGGTGCCGGCCGTCGCGTCGCGGGGTGCCGCGGAACGTGAGAACGTCGGTGCCGATGCCCGGAAGGTGAGCGGACGCATCGCGCAGGACACTCGGGTCGTCATTCCGGCACCCACCGCGCGGGCGCTGGCTGCCGCGTAAGCGGTGTCGGCGACCCGCGGAAACCGATAGATTCGAAAGAAACGATCATGGGTACACCGAACACGCCGATCGGCGATTCCGTGATCGGGCGAGCAGGTACGGGTAGAACCCGATTTCGGTGCGTGACGGTCGCGCATCGGGTCGCGCAACGCGCGGCGCAGCAGATGGAGGCAGGATCAACCCATGGCTAATCCTTTCGTCAAGGGATGGAAGTACCTGATGGCGCTCTTCAATTCCAAGATTGATGAGAAGGCCGACCCCAAGGTTCAGATTCAGCAGGCGATCGAGGACGCTCAGCGTCAGCACCAGGCCCTGTCCCAGCAGGCTGCGTCGGTCATCGGCAACCAGCGTCAGCTCGAGATGAAGCTCAGCCGCCAGCTCGACGAGGTCGAGAAGCTCAACGCCAACGCGCGTCAGGCTGTCACGCTCGCCGACCAGGCCGCGGCCGCCGGTGACAACGAGAAGGCGATCCAGTACACCAATGCGGCGGAGGCGTTCGCGGCGCAGCTGGTGACGGCCGAGCAGTCGGTCGAGGACCTCAAGGTGCTGCACGATCAGGCGCTGCAGGCCGCGGCGCAGGCCAAGAAGGCCGTCGAGCAGAACGCGATGACGCTGCAGTCGAAGGTCGCCGAGCGCACCAAGCTGCTGAGCCAGCTCGAGCAGGCGAAGATGCAGGAGCGGGTCTCCGACTCGCTGCGCTCGATGGACCAGACCCTCGCGGCACCGGGCAACACGCCCAGCCTCGACGCGGTGCGCGAGAAGATCGAGCAGCGCTACGCCAACGCGCTCGGCGCCGCGGAACTCGCCCAGAATTCCGTTCAGGGTCGCATGATGGAGGTTCAGCAGGCGAGCGTGCAGATGGCGGGCCACAGCCGGCTCGAGCAGATCCGCGCCTCCATGAAGGGCGAGGCCCTGCCGTCCGGTAACAGCGCCACCGCCCCGGCCAAGCCGGCCGCGGCCGTGGAGCCGCCGGCGACGTCGTCCAACGGCGAGACCGCCGCGCAGTAGCGAACCTCGCGGCGACACGAAAACGGTTCGATGAGCAACAAGAGAGGCGGCCGATCCGGGAAGCAGTCCCGGTCGGCCGCCTCTGTCTTCGGTGAGGGCTCCGGCTTCGCCTCGAGCGCGGCCGCCGCGATGGACAGTGCGCAGAGCGTGTTGCGTGAGGTGGGTGGGACTGTCGCGGACTCGATGCGGCGCTGGTCCGACCCGCGTGAACGGATGCTGCGCAAGCGTCGACGGGCCCGCAAGCGGGCCACCCGGTTCGGGGTCGCGTCCGGGGCGAGCGTCGTGGGCGCCGCGTCCCTCGCCGCCGCGTCGGCCCCCGACTGGACGATGGTCGCGACCGGAGGTGCTGCGGCCCTGTTCGCCGTCCCGGCCGTGGTCGCGTTCGGTACCTACCGCCAGCTGACGGCCACCCCGCTGCCGCCTCCGGCGGTGTCACGGCAGCCGCTGCCGCCGGTCGGCTCGGCGGCGCGCGCGCCGATGGACCGGCTGGCGAGCGCCGAGAGCAGCCTGCAGCAGCTGCTGGGGGTGCTGAGCAGGTCGGAGGTCGTCGACGTCGAGGAACTCGATCACACCGGCGAGACCGCCCGAGCCGCGTCCGCGGCCCTGCGGTCCGTCGCCGCCGACGTCGTCGCGATGGAGAGTGCCGGACGGGGAACGGCCGCCGCCGCGACCCACCTCGAACGTTCGATCCGCTCGGCGGTCGGCCAGTTGGACGTCGGAGTCGCGCAGTACGAGGGTCTCGTCACGGCAGCGGCGAAGATGACGGCGCCGGCACAGTCGTCGTCGTACTCGCTGCTGGGGCGGCAGCGCGAGGAGCTGCTGTCGGCGTCCGACCGGCTCGAGGGCTGGGCCGAGGCGCTCGGCGAGGTCGACGAGATCGAACGCCGCTTCCGGCGCTGACGCTCAGTCGTCGACTCCGCGGGCGGCGAGCGCGTCGCCCATCGCCTCGGCGGTCATCAGTGCCGACACCACCACCGGGACCGCCAGTGCGCGCAGCGAGAACCCGAGACCGCGGGCCTTACGAGCATCGGACACCTGCTGCACGATGCCGGTCAGGAGCGGGATGCAGCGCAGCGTCATCGCGAGCACGAGACCCGCGCGGTCGGGGTTCACGCCCACGTGCCGCAGCGGTCGCAGCGCGCGGCTGATCGTGTCGAGCATGTCGGTCACCCGCGTGGTGAGCGTGACGAGCGCCGCGAGTGCGACGGCGAGCAGGATGGTGCCGCACACCACCACCGCCCGCGCCCACCCGGTGAAGATGACCTGGAACACCGCAATCAGCAGCAGTGCCCACAGCAGCGGCCGCAGCTGTGTCAGCGCGACCCGGGCGGGGATCCGGGCGACCGCATAGCACGCGGCGACCGCGCCGACGGCGGGGACGAGCTGCCACGGGTGACGCACCAGGATCGTCACCGCCAGGATGGCGATCACCATCCCGATCAGTTTCGGTCCAGGGGACATCCGGTGCAGCAGCGAACTGCCGGGGGTGTAGAGGCCGAGCGTCGTCATCCGATCAGCTCGCGATAGTGCGCTATCGCGTCCGCCGGGGCGCCGTCGGCGGCGACTCGGCCGCCGTCGATCACGATCACGCGGTCGAAGTCGTCGAGCAGATCCAGGTGGTGCGTCACGACGACGAGCTGCTGCGGCAGCGCCGCCAGCGTCGAACGCATCAACCGCGCATTGCGCAGGTCCAGGAGCGTGGTGGGCTCGTCGGCGACGATGACGTCGGGCTCGGTGACCATGACCGCGGCGAGCGCCAGCAGTTGCTTCTGGCCGCCCGAGAGCAGGTGGGTGGGGTGGTCCGCGTGTCCGGACAATCCGAAGTCGGCGAGCACCTGCGCGACCCGGTCGGCGCGCTCGCTCTTGCTCAGCGAGCTGCGACGCAGCGAGAAGGCGATGTCCTCCGACACGGTGGGCATGACGATCTGGTGATCGGGGTCGGTGAAGACGAACCCGACCTTCCGCCGCACCTGGCGACCCTTGCGGGCGGCGTCGACTCCGTCGACGGTCACGGCGCCGGACGTGGGGGTGACGAGACCGTTGATCATCCGCGCCAGCGTCGACTTGCCGCTGCCGTTGGCGCCGATGATACCGACGCGTGCCTCGGTGAGCGCGAGGTCGATGCCGTCCAGCACCGTGCGGTCACCGTAGGAATGGTGGACGGCCTCGAAACGGATCTCGCTCATCGTTCAGAGTGACTATGCGGCGTCGGCCCGGATCGGGACCGTCGGTACGCGGGAGGCAGCGAGAGCCGGATACGCGCGGTGCACCTGGGCGGCGACGCCGGCGGCGACGACAGCCTTGATGACGTCACCGGGCAGGAAGGTGAGGTTGGCCGCGAACGCGGCCGACACTGTCATGTCGGTCTTGAGCAGCATGCCGGCGATCCCGAACACGTACAGCACCACGATGCCGCCGAGCACGTTGACAGCGATGCCCGCGAAAACGTTGTACTTGGGCAGCATGCGGTAGCTGAGCCAGCCGATGACCGCGACGGCCGGCACCCAGCCGATGAGGAAGCCGGCGGTCGGGCTGGACAGGGACACCAGCGACGTGCGTCCGCCAGCCAGGACCGGCAGAGCGAGGCCGAGGACGATCACGGTGAGGACCGCCAGGGTGCCCTTGCGCGGCCCGAGGAGCGCACCGGCGAGCATGACGCCGAGGGTCTGCAGCGTGATCGGGACGGCGGAGCCGCCGATGTTGATCGTGCCGGGAAGCCCCAAGGCGACGATGAGGGCGGCGAAGACAGCGATCTGTGCAAGATCACGAGCGGTGTTGCGGGGAGTGCCCGTGGGGGATGTCGGCGGCACGACTATCGACTTCTCCTCGTGTGTTCGCGAACTGGACGGATCGGTCCAACCTGCCGAGCTTATGTCAACCGCCCCGCAGAGACGTATCCCAGGCCGGTCCGGGGTCGTCAGGGTGAACCCCTATCTTTCCCTGATCTTGCCGCTGAGCTGGTGATTTCCGGGTCCCCACATGCCACCATCGAGATGCCGCGATCGTAGGATCGACGGTGAGGACCAAGCAGGAGGCACATCGTGTTCTGGAAGATTGTCGGCATCGTGGCGCTGATCTGGATCGCGTTCGCGCTGATCGGGGCCGTGGTGAAGGGGCTGTTCTGGATCCTGGCGGTGAGCGCGATCGTCTTCGGCATCTACATGCTGTTCAAGTCGATGTCGGGCAGTTCCGACGCCGCCGACAAGCCCCGGATGTAGCTAGCTGTCGCTGAGGTGCCGGTCGACGAGGTCGGCGAACGCGCGCCCCGGTGGCGTCACCAGCGTCGGCTTGCTGATCATGTGCACCGTGCGGATGGGTGCGTCGGCGATGCGGAGCGGGTGCAGTTCCGGACGGGCGACGGCGTCGGATTCGGGCAGGAAACCGACGCCGACGCCTGCGGCGGCGAGTGCGGCGACGAGCGTCGCCGATCCAGCCCGGGCGACGACCGTCCGGGGGAGTCCGGCCATCGCGAACGCGTCGTCGCTCTGACGCCGGGCGCCGGTCCCCTCGGGGAAGTCCACGGTGGGCACCTCCGCGAGATCGCGCAGCGTCACGGTGGCGCGACCGGCCCACGTGTGGCCGCGTCCGACGACGGCGACGAGTTGCTCGGTCCCCAGCACGCGGGCCGTCAGATCGGCCCCGGGGCGGGTGTGCCACAGACCGATGAACCCGAGGTCGAGGTCCCCGTTCTCGACCTGTTCGACGATCGATTCGCTCATCGACGACACGACGTGGACGTCCACGCCGGGGTAAGTGTCGAGGAAGGTCCGGATCAGTGCGGCCAGGTCGATCTGGGTGAGGGTGGTGATGGTGCCGATCCGGAGGGTGCCGGTGACGGTCCGTCCGCTGGCCGACACCTCGCCGCGCAGCCGGTCGGTGGCGGCGAGGACCTCTCGGGCGTGGAGGACGAACGACTCACCGGCGTCGGTGAGCTCGACGCGGCGGTTGGTGCGGGTGAACAGTGGAGTGCCGAGTTCGTGCTCGAGCTGCCGGACCTGGTGGCTGAGCGCCGACTGGGCGACGTGCAGGCGGGCGGCGGCCCGCGTGAAGTGCCGCTCCTCGGCCACGGCGAGCGCGTAGCGCAGTTGCCTCAGTTCCATCGCGTCCTCCGGTCATCTCCGATCGCGATCAATACGATCTGTTCCAGATGTTAGACAGATGATTAGTGGGGATAAAGAATTCCCGGGTGAGCGTCACCGAAACCCGCATCCCCGCCCGCTCGGCCCTGTCGCCCGGGCTGATCCTCGTCATGGCCGTCGCAACGGGCCTGTGTGTGGGCGGCAACTACTTCAACCAGCCCCTCCTGGACTCGATCGCCACCGCGCTCGGGGTGGACCAGTCGACCGCCGCGATGACGGTGACGCTGTCGCAGGTGTTCTACGGCCTCGGACTGCTGTTCCTCGTTCCGCTCGGTGACCTCGTCGACCGGCGGGTCCTCAGCGTCGGGCTGATGGTGCTCGCGGCGGTCGGACAGGGTGTGTGCGGTGTCGCGCCGTCGATCGGGTGGCTCATGGTCGGCACGGCGATGGCCGGGCTGTTCTCGGTCGCCGCGCAGGTGCTGGTCCCGTTCGCGGCTGCCCTCGCCGAACCGGGCCGGGCGGCGACGGCCGTCGGCACGGTGATGAGTGGACTCATGGTCGGGATCCTGCTGGCCCGCAGTGTCGCCGGCCTGCTCACCCCGTTCGGCGGGTGGCAGACCGTGTATCGCCTGAACGCGATCGCGATGATCGTCATCGCGGTCGTCCTCTGGCGCGCCCTGCCGAGTTCCCGCGACCGGCACGGCCTCGGTTACGGCGCGATCCTCGCCTCGATGGGGACGCTGCTGCGCGATCAGCCCCGGCTGCGCACCGCGACGGCGATGAGCGCGCTCAGTTTCGCGGCCGCCAGCACCGTCTTCGCCGCCATGGCGTTCCTGCTCGCGGGCGAACCGTTCAACCTCGACGACGTCGCGATCGGCCTCGTCGGACTCGCGGGTGTCGCCGGGGCCGTCATGGCAAACGTCGCGGGACGCCTCGCCGACCGGGGGCTGGCGCGGGCAACAGCCGGCGTCGGGGCGCTCGTGCTGCTGGCGTCCTGGTTGCTGTTCGGGCTCGGCGCGAGCAGCCTGATCGCGTTCGTGCTCGCGGTCCTCGTCTCCGACGTCGCGCTCAAATGTGTGCACGTGAGCAACCAGGGCGTCATCTATGCGCTTGCGCCGCAGGCCCGTTCGCGAGTCACCGCGGTGTACATGACCGGCTACTTCGTCGGTGGCGCCGCCGGATCGGCACTCGGTTCGCTGGTGTGGGCCACACACGGCTGGGCCGGCGTGTGCTGGACGGGCGCGGCCCTGTCGCTCGCGGTGCTGATCGTGTGGTGGCTCGATATCCGTGTTTCGGCGCGCGCGACCGCCGCCGCGGGGGCATGCTGACCTCATGGAGCCGATTCCCGAGGACTGGCAGCGTGGGTTGGTGATCGTCGCCCACCCGGACGACATCGAGTACGGCGCCGCCGCCGCGGTGGCGCGGTGGACCGACCAGGGTAAGGACATCCGGTACGTCCTGGTGACCAGCGGCGAGGCGGGGATCGCGGGCCTGCACCCCAGAGAATGCGGTCCGCTGCGCGAGGACGAGGAACGGCGCTCGGCCGCGATCGTCGGCGTGACGAAGGTCGAGTTCCTCGGCTATCCCGACGGTCGAATCGAGTACGGACCCCAGCTGCGTAGGGATCTCGCGCGGGTGATCCGTCAGCATCACCCCGAAATGGTCGTCACGGCGAACCACCGCGAGACGTGGGGTCCCGGCTTCCTCAACAGTGCCGATCACCGGGCAGTCGGCCTCGCGGTCCTCGATGCCGTGGCCGACGCCGCGAACGAGTGGATCTTCCCCGAGCTCACCGAACCGCCGTGGGCGGGGGTGCGGTGGGCTGCGGTCAACGTGATGGTCGGGAGCACGCACGCCGTCGACGTCACCGCGACTGTCGAACGGGCGGTTGCGTCGCTGTGCGAGCACCGCGCCTATCTCGAGGCGCTCAGCGACGAGCCCGTCCTGGACCAGGCGGCCCGGCAGATCGAGATGTCCACCGGGCCCAAGCCTGGATTCGACGCCGAGCGCGCGGTCGCCTTCGAGCTGTACGTCTACGGCGGCTGACCGCGGCCCGTCGCTACCGCAGCGGTGCGCCGACGATGACGCGGCCGGCCCCCGGTACCGCCTCGATGTCGAGCGGCAGCTGCCCGACGAACTCGCCGTCGGCATACGACGTCACCGGGATGCCGCGAGCGGAGCCTGCGGAGCGACCCGGAATCGGAGCCTCGAGCCGGAGCGTGCGGGTGCGGTACGTCTCGACCTCGTCGAGCTCCACGTGGGTGCCCTTGTAGACGGTGGGGAACAGGCGGACCAGCTTGAGCCGGCCGCCCGACTTCACCACCGTGACGTCGAGTAGTCCGTCGTCGAGCACCGCGTTCGGGGTGATGAGCATGCCGCCCCCGTAGGAGGTGCCGTTGCCCACCGACACCATCGTTGCGTCGAGTTCGACGGTGCGGTCGTCGAGGACGATCCGGTACGGGATCGGCTTCAACTGCGCCAGCTCGACCAGCATCGCGACGTTGTAGCGCATCGGGCCCTTGGGCCAGCGCATCCGATTGGCGCGGTCGGTGACGAGGGCGTCGAATCCGCTCGACAGTACGGTGCCGAACCAGCGGTCCCCGACCTTCGCCAGGTCGATCGTGGCCACCTCGCCGTCGGCGATGATGTCGGCGGCGGTGACCGCGTTGTCGACCGGGATGTGGAACAGGCGGGCGTGGTCGTTGCCGGTGCCGCCGGGAATGATGCCGAGCGGAGTTCCGGTCTGGGCCAACGCCTGCCACGCGATGCTGACGAGTCCGTCGCCGCCGGCCGCGACGAGCGCGTCGGTGCCGGCGGCGACGGCCTTGCGCGCGAGTTCGAGGGCCTCGTCGGCGGTCCGGCCCTCGATCTCGGTGACCGTGACGCCGAGTTCCCGCAGGCGGGTGACGGCAGCCGCGGCCGCCCACGGGGCGTGACCGCCACCAGCCGTGGGATTCGTCAGGACGGTAACCGACCTCGTCATGGGATCAGCTTGCCAGGGTTGAGGATTCCGGAGGGGTCGATTGCGTCCTTGACCGCGCGCAGGACCTGCGTCCCGAGCGCGCCCACCTCGCTCTCCATCCACGGTCGGTGGTCGCGGCCGACAGCGTGGTGGTGGGTGATGGTGCCTCCGGCGGCGACGATCGCGTCACCCGCCGCGCGCTTGGCGGCCGCCCACTGCGACAGCGGATCCGCCGCCTGTGCGCACACGACCGTGAAGTACAGCGACGCGCCGGTCTGGTAGGTGTGCGAGATGTGGCACATCACGAGCGCCGGAGTGCCTTGGGCGGCAAGTGATTCGGTCAGGGCCGTGGTCACGGCGGTCCGCAGGTTCGCGAGATTGGACCAGCGCGTGGCAGTTTCGAGCGTCTCGGCGATGGCGCCGGCGTTCAGCAGGGCGTCGCGCAGGTAGGGGGCGTCGAACCGGCCGTGTTCCCACGACTGCGCCGGACCCTCGCCGAGCGCGGTGCCTCCCGCGGCCGCGAGCAGCGCCGTGGCCTCCGCGTAGCGCGCCTGGACGTGGGCGTCGGTGCCCTCGAACGTCGTGATCGCGAGGCACCCGGAGGTCGGGCTGTCGCCGCCGATGTCGCCGGCGAGTGCCAGGTTGATGCCGGTCTCGGCCTCGTCGGACAGCCGCATGACAGTCGGGGCGGACCCGGACTGCGCGACGGCCCGCAGGGCGGCGGCGCCGGTCTCGAAGTCGGGGAACGACCATGCCTGGTACGCGGTGTGCTCGGGGACCGGGTGCACCCGCAGGCCCACCTCGGTGATGATGCCGAGCGTGCCCTCGGAGCCGACGAACAGCTCGCGCAGGTCCGGCCCGGCGGCGGACGCGGGGCCGCGCCCGAGTTCGAGGGTGCCCGACGGGGTCGCGACGCGCAGCCACTCCACCATGTCGTCGAAGCGGCCGTAGCCGGCGGACGCCTGGCCCGACGACCGCGTGGCCGCGAATCCGCCGATGGTCGCGAACTGGAAACTCTGCGGGAAGTGCCCGAGCGAGAAGCCGTGCACACCGAGAAGCTGCTCGGCCTGGGGTCCGGTCACACCGGCCTGCAGCGTCGCGACACCGGAGATCGGATCGAGGTCGACCAGGGCGTCCAGTCGGCGCAGGTCGAGCGCGACGACGGAGCCGAAGCGGCCGCGCGCGGGATCGACGCCGCCGACGACGGTGGTGCCGCCGCCGAACGGCACCACGGCGATGCCCTCGGCCGCGCAGAAGCGCAGCAGCGCCAGCACCTCGTCGTGCGAGCCGGGCAGCAGCACCGCGTCGGGTGCGTCCTGCTCGCCGGTGGACTTGCGGCGCAACAGGTCCGGGGTGCTCTTGCCGCCCGCGTGTCGCAGCCGCGTCGCGGTGTCGGTGCGCACGTTGTCGGGGCCGAGGAGGTCCTCGAGGGCGTGGACGAGCGGGGTGCCGAGCGCGGTCTCGCGGACGATCGCGTCGGCTTCGGTGGGCGGCGGGGACTGCTCGGCGGACACTCCGAGCGCCTGCTGGAGGAGGGCCGTGACCTGGGGCGACAGGTGGCGACGGGACTCCGCGACGCCCCAGGCGTCCCACTCCATGGTGGGCGCTTCGGCGGCGGGGAACTCGGGCACGAATGCTTGGGACATGCGTTACAGTGTTACACACGATGTCTATTCGTAACGATGTTTCCGATTCGCTCACCGTCGACGACCTGATCCTCGACGCGACACGCTCGTGCGTGCTCGACTTCGGGCTGCGGCGCACGACACTCGCCGAGGTCGCCCGCCGCGCGGGGGTGAGTCGACCCACCGTCTACCGGCGCTGGCCCGACACCCGGGCCGTCGTCGGCGACCTGTTGACGCGTGAGATCCGCGTCGCGATCCCCGACATGGACGGCGACGAACCGGCGCGTGCCCAGCTGGTGCGGGCGGCGGTCGACGTCGCGACCGGGATGCGCGAGCACCCGCTGTTCGTGAAGATCCTGCGATCGGATCCCGACCTGCTGATGACCTACATCGTCGACCGGCTCGGCACGAGCCAGCGGGCGATCGTCGAGCGTGTGGCGCTGGCGGTCGCGGCGGGCCAGCACGACGGATCGATCCGGGCCGGCGACCCCACGCACCTCGCGGCGATGGTGCTGCTGATCGCCCAGTCGGCCGTCCAGTCGGCCGGCATGATCGCCGAGGTGCTCCCCGCGGCCGAACTCACCGCCGAGTTGGAGATCGCCGTCGACTCCTATCTCGCGCCCCGCTGACCACAAACCCATTCCAGGAGGAACAGTGCAGGACAATCCGCAGTCGGCGCTCAACGCGGACCGTCGCAGTCGGGACCTCTCGGCCCTCGGTGACGGTGGAACCGTCGACCTACTCGTGATCGGTGGCGGCATCACCGGCGTCGGGACGGCCCTCGATGCGGCGTCGCGCGGCCTGCGCACGGTTCTCGTCGACAAGCACGACCTCGCGTTCGGGACCAGCCGCTGGAGCTCCAAGCTCGCGCACGGCGGGTTGCGTTACCTGGCGTCGGGCAACGTCGGGATCGCGCGCGAGAGTGCCGTCGAACGCGGCATCCTCATGACCCGCACGGCCCCGCACCTGGTGCGGGCGCTGCCGCAGCTGGTGCCGCTGCTCCCGTCGGTGAGCTTCTTCGAGAAGTCGCTCGTCCGGGTCGGATTCCTGGCGGGCGACGCGTTGCGGGCGACGGCCCGTACGCCGTCCTCGGTGCTGCCGCGGTCGCGGCGGATCGGGGCGGACCAGGCCCGCAAGCTCGCACCGACGGTGCGCAGGGAGGGACTGCGCGGCGGACTGCTCGCGTACGACGGTCAGCTCGTCGACGACGCGCGCTTGGTCGTCGCTCTGGCGCGCACGGCCGCCGCGCACAGCGCCACCATCCTGACCCGCGTCGGTGCCTACGACGTGACCGGCGAGTCGGCCCGGCTGCGCGACGAGCTGACCGGTGAGGAGATGACGATCCGGGCCCGCGCCGTCGTCAACGCCGCCGGCGTCTGGGCGGATCAGGTCGACCCCGACATCCGGCTCAAGCCCAGCCGCGGCACCCACCTGGTGCTGCCCGCGGAGCTGCTCGGCAACCCGACCGCGGCGCTGACCGTGCCGATCCCGGGGGAGACCAACCGCTTCGTGTTCGCGCTGCCCGCACAGCTCGGCCGTGTCTACCTCGGGCTGACCGACGAGGCCGTCGACTCCGTCCCGGACGTGCCGGTCGCGTCGGACGGCGAGATCGACTTCCTCCTCGACACCGTCAACACCGCGCTCGCGACGCCGCTCACGCGCTCCGACGTGCTCGGCACCTTCGCGGGGCTGCGCCCGCTGCTCGACTCGGGCGAGGGAAAGACCGCCGACCTGTCCCGCAATCACGCGGTGCTGCGCTCGTCGAACGGCGTGGTCAGCGTCGTGGGCGGCAAGCTCACCACCTATCGGAAGATGGCGCAGGATGCCGTCGACGCCGCGGTTGCGGCCGGCGGACTCACCGCCCGCACGTGCGTGACGACCGATCTACCCGCGGTGGGCGCGGCGCGGACTGCGCCGCGGAATCTGCCGCCGTCGCTGGTCGCCCGGTACGGCAGCGAGGCCGCACTGGTCGCCGAGGCCGGTGAGCTGACGCCGATCGCCGACGGCATCGACGTCACCCACGCCGAACTGGCCTTCGCCGTAAGTCACGAGGGCGCGCTCGACGTGGGTGATCTCCTCGACCGGCGCACCCGGATCGGGCTCGTCCCCGGCGACCGGGAGCGGGCGCTGCCGGCCGCGGAGCGGGCGCTGAGCGGAAGGTGATCGCTCCCGTGCGGGCGTGAGCTCCGCTAGCGGGCTGCGATGTGCTCCGCCAGCAGATCGAGGTTCTCGCCGTGGTCGTCGCCCACCCTGCCCAGCAGGCCGGTTGCGAGGAGCAGCCAGGACAGCAGCTGCGCACCGGGTTTTCCTCCGAGTGCCGGGCGGAAGCGGACGGTTTCGGTCACGAGGTGGCCGCCGTCGGCGGGTTCCATGGTGAGCACCACGTTCTGCCGGATGCCCCGCTGTTTGCCGGAGATCTCGAATACTTCGTTCGGCACATGCCGAACGATTGTCCAACGGACGACGTCGAAGTCGCATTCGGCACCGTGCTTGCTGTCCCAGCCATGCCCGGCGGCCATTTCGAAGTCGGGCGGGAGCACGGCCTCCGTCTTGTGTTCCTCGTACAGGCTCGTCTCCACCGGGTGGGTGAACGCGTGCCAGATGAGGTCCGGGTCGCCTTCCAGCGTTCGCCGGTTGGTGAAGGATGCGTAGCCCACGACTGCCCCCTGAAGATGTGGCCCGGCCCTGAGGTGACGGTGTCGTCGCCGGGCGTTGCGGGACACAGTAGCTTCGGTGGGTCGGACCCGACTATTCGCGTCGGTCGATCACCGGTCTCGGCGTAGCGTCGATTGCATGAGTATTCGGTTGGGATACCAGATTCCGAACTTCAGCTACTCGACTCCCGTGCGCGACCTGTTTCCCACTGTCATCACCCAAGCTCGCGAGGCGGAAGCGGCCGGATTCGACGCCGTGCTCGTGATGGATCACTTCTACCAGCTCCCGGGTCTCGGCGAGCCCGACGAGCCGATGCTCGAGTCGTACACGGCGCTCGCGGGGATCGCGACAGCCACCGAGTCGATCCAGCTGTCGGCGCTCGTCACCGGCAACACGTATCGCAATCCCGCGATGCTGGCCAAGACGGTGTCGACTCTCGACGTCGTCAGCGGCGGCCGCGCAGTCCTGGGCATCGGCGCCGGCTGGTTCGAACTGGAACACCGCCAACTCGGGTTCGAGTTCGGCACGTTCACCGACCGGTTCGAGCGACTCGGCGAGGCGCTGCAGATCATCGCCCCGATGCTGCACGGTGAGCGGCCCACATTCGACGGCAAGTGGTACCGCGTCGAGAACGCGATCAACGAGCCACGGTTCCGCGACAACCTGCCGATCATGCTGGGCGGCGGCGGCGAGAGGAAGACGTTCGCACTGGCGGCCCGCTACGCCGACCATCTCAACGTCATCGCCAACGCCGTCGAACTGCCGCGCAAGCTCGAGGCGCTCGCGCAGCGCTGCGAGGAGATCGGCCGGGACCGGTCGACCCTCGAGACGAGCTTCCTGGCGTCCGTCATTGTCGACGAGGACGGCGACAAGGCGCGGGAGATGCAGCGCGAGTTCCTGCTGTCCCGAGGTGTCGACCTGTCGGCGCTCTCGGTCGACGAGCGGGCGGCCGCCACCGACCGCCAGTTCGTGGGGAGCCCCGACGAGGTGGCCGAGCAGATCAAGACCCGCGTCCTCGACCCCGGGATCGACGGCGTCATCGTCAACGTCGTCGTCAACGGGCATCAGCCGGGAGTCGTCGAACTCGTCGGACGCACGCTCGGACCTCTGGTGCGCAACTGAGAACGCCCGGCGGCGCCGCGATCCGTACCGGTGCGGGGCGACAACGCGTCGTCGTGTGGCACGCTGTCCGGATGCGAGTAGCTGTCGTCGCCGGACCCGAGGCCGGTCACGCCGTCCCGGCCCTTGCGTTGTGTCGCAAATTCCTTGCCGCGGGCGACGATCCGGTGTTCTTCTCCGACGGGCGCTGGCTCGATGTCGCCCGCGGCATCGGGATCGAGGCCCGGAAACTGGGTGGCCTCGCGCCGCGTGACATCGACGACGACGCCGACTCCGGTGCCAAGATCCACGGCCGAGCCGCGCACGTCTCGACGGCACTGCTGCCCGACATGCGGGCCGTCGCACCGGATCTCGTGGTGTCCGACGTCATCACCGTCGGCGGCGGCCTGGCGGCCGAACGACTCGGGGTGCCGTGGGTGGAACTGTCGCCGCACCCGCTCTACCTGCCGTCGAAAGGGCTGCCGCCCATCGGGTCCGGTCTCGCTCCCGGCGCGGGTATCCGCGGGCGGGTGCGCGACGTGGTGCTGCGCGCCATGACCGCCCCCGCCATCCGGAAGGGCCAGGCGCAGCGCGGTGCAGCGCGGACAAGTGTCGGGCTCCCGGCAGAGGATCCCGGGCCCGCGGCCCGGCTGATCGCGACGCTGCCCGCCCTCGAGGTGCCGCGGCCGGACTGGCCGTCGAACGCGCACGTCGTCGGCCCGCTCGTGTGGGAACCTGCCGACAACGTGCTCGATCCGCCGCCCGGCGACGGCCCGCTGATCGTCCTGGCGCCGTCCACCGCCTCGACGGGCGCCGGCGGGATGCTCGACACCGCGATCCGGGCGCTCGACGGCCTGGGGGTGCGGATGCTCGTGACGCTGTTCGAGACGCCCGACGTGGAGCTGCCCGACTGGGTGCGCGCCGGCTACGGGCGACAGGACGAGATGCTGCGGCACGCGTCCGCCCTCGTGTGCGGGGCCGGGCACGGCGTCCTCGCCAAGGGGCTTCTCGCCGGGGTTCCGCTCGTGACGGTGCCCGGCGGCGGCGACCAGTGGGAAGTGGCGAACCGCGTCGCCCGCCAGGGCAGCGGCGTCCTGATCCGCCCGCTGTCCGTCGACGCCCTCCGCGACGGGGTGCGACGTGTCCTCGACGACCCGTCGTTCGCCGCGGCTGCGCGGAAGGCCGCGGACGGCGTCGTCGACGTCGAGGATCCCGTCGCGGTGTGCCGCGCCGTGCTGGGATGAGCCGCGATGCCCGACGTCGGGCTCCGCTACCGTGGCAGGTGTGCGACTGACCGAATTCCATGATCTCGTCCGGGAAGAGTTCGGACAGGTCCGGGGCGACTCCCTCCTCGTCGACCACGTGATTCTCAGCCTGGGCGCCAAGACCGCCGCCGACGCGATCGAGGACGGCATCGACCCCCGGATCGTCTGGCGAGCGCTGTGTGACGAATTCGACGTCCCGCCGCAGCGGAGATAGCGGCGGCGGACGCCGTTCGGTGATTGACTCGAACACATGTTCGCCTATGCTGGGGTTATCCCTTGCTGTCCATGAGTTACCGCCGGGTGCGGCAGTGTCGGGGCGTTCGGGTCGGCGAAGTTGTCGGTACCGGGCTCTAACCTGAACCACAGATCGCTGGACGAGACTTCGAAAAGAGGACCACGATGGCACCACAGGCACACGACCGCGACAAGGCGCTCGAACTGGCGCTGGCCCAGATCGACAAGAGCTTCGGCAAGGGTTCGGTGATGCGCCTGGGCGAGGAGGCTCGTCAGCCCATCGCCGTGATCCCCACGGGATCGATCGCGCTCGACGTGGCGCTGGGCATCGGCGGTCTGCCGCGTGGCCGTGTCGTCGAGATCTACGGTCCGGAATCCTCGGGTAAGACGACGGTCGCCCTCCACGCGGTGGCGAACGCGCAGGCCAACGGCGGCATCGCGGCCTTCATCGACGCCGAGCACGCGCTCGATCCGGAGTACGCCCGCAAGCTCGGCGTCGACACCGACGCACTGCTGGTCTCCCAGCCGGACACCGGTGAGCAGGCCCTCGAGATCGCCGACATGCTGATCCGCTCCGGCGCCCTCGACATCATCGTGGTCGACTCGGTCGCCGCGCTCGTGCCGCGCGCCGAGATCGAGGGCGAGATGGGCGACAGCCACGTCGGTCTGCAGGCGCGACTGATGAGCCAGGCGCTGCGGAAGATGACCGGTGCGCTCAACAACTCGGGCACCACCGCGATCTTCATCAACCAGCTGCGCGAGAAGATCGGCGTGATGTTCGGCTCGCCCGAGACCACGACCGGTGGTAAGGCGCTCAAGTTCTACTCCTCGGTCCGCCTCGATGTGCGCCGCATCGAGACCCTCAAGGACGGCACCGACGCGGTCGGCAACCGCACCCGCGTCAAGGTCGTGAAGAACAAGGTGTCGCCGCCGTTCAAGCAGGCCGAGTTCGACATCCTGTACGGCCAGGGCATCAGCAAGGAGGGCTCGCTGATCGACATGGGTGTCGAGCACGGGTTCATCCGCAAGTCGGGTTCCTGGTACACGTACGAGGGCGACCAGCTGGGTCAGGGCAAGGAGAATGCCCGCAAGTTCCTGCTCGAGAACACCGACATCCGTGACGAGATCGAGAAGAAGATCAAGGAGAAGCTCGGCATCGGCGCGGTCCTGACCGACGAGGACGCCGAGTCGGCCGACTTCTAGGCCCGTGACGATCGTCTCCGGCCCGACCGGTAGGGGCCCGGGCCGGAGACGAATCCTCAGCCATGAGAGACGACAGCAGTCACAACAACAGTCACTACGACCAGTACGGCAGTGACGACGTCACCACCGGACGGCGCCGTGCATCGAACCGGGGGCGCGGACGGCCCGTCGGGGAGGACGGTGAGCCGTTCGAGCTGAAAGGCAGCCCGGTGACGCTGGCGGCCCGGGCGAAGGACGTGTGCCTGCGGCTGCTCACCGAGCGCGCCCGCAGCCGTGCGGAACTCGACCAGAAGCTCGTGCAGAAGGGCTACCCGCGGGCGGTGATCGACTCGGTCCTCGCCCGGCTCGCCGAGGTGGGGCTCGTCGACGATGCCGCCTTCGCCGAGCAGTGGGTCCACTCCCGCCACACGTACTCGGGGCGGGGCCGTCGTGCGCTGTCGATGGAACTGCAGCGCAAGGGAATCGACCAGCAGACCTCCACCGAGGCGCTGTCTCAGATCAGCGCCGACGACGAACGTGAGCGCGCGGCCGATCTGGTCCGCAAGAAGCTTGCACGAACTACCGCCGATGACATCGCCGACCGCGACGACCGGGAACGACTGATGCGGCGACTCGTCGGCATGCTCGCGCGGCGGGGATACCCGGCGTCCATGTCGTTCGCGGTCGTCAAGGCGGAGCTGGCCGACCTCGGCGGCGAAGACGAAAACTGAAGGGCTCGCGGAGGAATAGTTCCTCCGCGAGCCCTTCGGGGTGCTCGTACCGATCAGCGCGGCGGCCGCGACTGCACGGTGTCGCTGAAATCGTCGATGCCCGGGGCGCCGTCGAGTTCGTTGGCGTCGATCGGAACGACTACCGGTCGCCCGCCCTTCTTGCCGCCGGTGCGGAGTCGCTTCTCCAGCCACGTCGCGAACGAGGTGAGCGCGAAGTTGATGACCACCATGATCACGCCCACGACCACCAGCGCAGCGAAGAAGTTGCGGTAGTACGACGCCGACTGCTGGCCACTGCGGATCAACTCGACGTAGCCGATCTGGTAGCCGAGCGCCGAATCCTTCAGCGCGACAACCATCTGCGATACCAGTGCCGGCAGCATCGTCGTGATCGCCTGCGGGAGCAGGATCAACCGCATCATCTGGTTCTTGCGCATGCCGAGCGCCGACGCCGCCTCCGTCTGACCCTTCGGCAGCGACAGGATGCCCGCCCGGAGGATCTCGGCGATCACCGAGCCGTTGTACAGCGTCAGGCCCACCACGACCGCGGCGAGCGCCAGCTGGCTCGACGGGAAGACGCCGTACTGCGCGAACGCCTGGTAGGCGAAGATCATCAGGATCAGCACCGGGATCGCGCGGAAGAACTCGACGACCGCACCGCTGATCCAGCGGACCCACCGGTGGTCCGAGAGCCGGCCGATGCCGAGGATGGCGCCGAGGATCAGCGCGAACACGATCGACAGGGACGCCGCCAGCAGCGTGCCCTTCAGGCCGGGCAGCAGGTAGGTGGTCCACGTGAAGTGGTTCAGGAACGGCGACCACTTGTCGGCCTCGAGCTGACCGTTCTCGGCCAGAACATTGAGTACGTACAGCGCGACCGCGACCAGCACGATGCCGAAGGCGATCGCGATCAGCCGGTTGCGGACCCGGGCGCGGGGTCCGGGAGTATCGAAGAGAACGCTCGCCTGCTGGGTCATCGCTTCACCGCCAAACGCTTGCCGAGATAACCGAACAGGAAGCCCACCGGCAACGTCAGGATCATGAAGCCGATGGCGAAGATTCCGAAGACGAGGAACAGCTTGTCCGACTCGTTCTCGATCATCGTCTTCATGAGCAGCGACGCCTCGGCCACGCCGATCGCCGAGGCGATCGTGGTGTTCTTGGTCAGGGCGATCAGCACACTGCCGAGCGGTGCGATGACCGATCGGAAGGCCTGGGGGAGCACGATCAGTCGGATGCTCTGACCGAACGTCAGACCCAGCGAGCGGGCCGCCTCGGCCTGCCCCATGGGAACGGTGTTGATGCCGGATCGCAGCGACTCACAGACGAAAGCCGACGTGTAGACCACGAATCCGAGCACCGCGAGCCGGAAGTTGTTCTGGTCGATGAACTGCGGTGAATCCTCGGGTGCGAAGTGCACGCCCAGGTTCTGGTACAGGCCCACCGAGCAGAACACGATGATCAGCGTCAGCGGCGTGTTGCGGAAGATGTTGACGTACCAGGTCGCGAAGATCCGCAGGATCGGCACGGGGGAGACCCGCATGCCGGCGAGGATGGTGCCCCAGATCAGCGCGCCGAGCGCCGACCAGAAGGTGAGCTGCACGGTCGTCCAGAACGCGCTGACGAGCTGGTCGCCGTAAGTATCGATAAGTCCCATGTCACCTCCTCCGCGTCAGTACCGGTCGACCGTCGGGGGCGCCGGCAGCGCGTAACCCGACTCGCCCATGGTCTCCTGCAGTGCCCGTTCCCACGCGCCGGTCGCGATCATGTCCTCGATGGCATCGTTGATCTTCATGCGAGTTTCGGTCTCGCCCTTCGGTAGACCGACGCCGTACAGCTCGGTGGTGAACGGCTGGCCCGCGAGCTTGAACTCGCCGGGGTACTGCGCGGAGTACCCGGCCAGGATGATGTCGTCGGTGGTCAGGGCGTCGACCTTGCCCCGGTGCAGCGCCTCGACGCACGACGAGTAGCTGTCGAACTGCTGCAGCTGGACGCCCGGGTACGACTTCTTGATCTTCTGCGCGGGAGTCGAGCCCGACACCGAGCACAGCTTCTTGCCGCCCTCGAGCGAATCGGCCCCGGTGATCGAGTCGTCGTCCGCGCGCACCAGCAGCGACTGGCCCGCGACGTAGTACGGGCCGGCGAAGTCGACGACCTTCTTGCGGTTGTCGGTGATCGAGTACGTGCCGACGACGAAGTCGACCTCACCGTTCTTGATCAGGTTCTCGCGCTGCGCCGACGGCGCCTCCCGCCACGTGATGCCGCTCTCCGGGACACCGAGGTAGTTCGCGATGTACTTGGCGACCTCGACGTCGAAGCCGGTCATGGTCTTGTCCGGTTCGCGCAGCGCCAGCCCGGGCTGGTCGTACTTGGTGCCGATCGTGAGGTGGCCGTCGGCGGCGTCGGCCAGGACGTCGCGGGGCTCGCTGCTGCCGCACGCGGACGCCGTGAGCACGACGGCGGTCAGCGCCGCGACGACACCCAGCACGCGGGGCGATCTGATTCGAATGCGTCTCATGATGGTTCTTCCGTCCCCGCTCAGTGTCCGAGGATCTTGCCGAGGAAGTCCTTGGCGCGATCAGACTTCGGTGCGGTGAAGAACGTGTCCGGATCGGTGTCCTCGAGGATCGAGCCGTCCGCCATGAAGATGATCCGGTCGGCGGCCTTGCGCGCGAACCCCATCTCGTGGGTCACGACGATCATCGTCATGCCCTCCTTGGCGAGGGTCACCATGACGTCGAGGACCTCGTTGACCATCTCGGGGTCGAGGGCGGACGTCGGCTCGTCGAACAGCATGACCTTGGGGTCCATCGCGAGCGACCGGGCGATGGCCACGCGCTGCTGCTGGCCACCGGACAGCTGCGCCGGGTACTTGTCGGCCTGCGTCCCGATACCGACGCGGTCGAGTAGCGCCAGTGCGCGTTCCTTCGCCTGCGCCTTGTCGATCCGGCGGACCTTGACCGGCGCGAGCATGACGTTCTCGAGCACCGTCTTGTGGGCGAACAGGTTGAAGCTCTGGAACACCATCCCGACGTCGGAGCGCAGGCGCGCGAGCGCGCGACCCTCGGCCGGGACCGGCACACCGTCGATCGTGACGGTGCCCTGATCGATGGGTTCGAGGCGGTTGATGGTCCGGCAGAGGGTGGACTTGCCCGACCCGGATGGGCCGAGCATCACGACCACTTGGCCGGCCGGGATCTCCAGGTCGATGTTCTTCAGAACGTGCAGGTCACCGTAGTGCTTGTTGACCCCCTGCATGGAGATCATCGACTTGGTTCCGGTAGCCGCTCCGGTGGTCTCAGGCTGCGTCATAACGCGTAACCCTAGCTGCACTTATTCCGTACCTGTTGGTCCAGCGCGCCCTGATCTTGAACGATACAGATCCGGGGGTGGTCACGGACGGGTCGATGTGTGGCCCCAGCAGGCGGTTTTGTGTGGGGCCGTACCCTGGACGCGTGGAGACGATCGACCAGAACAGCGGGCGCAGCTACGAGGTCCGCACGTACGGCTGCCAGATGAACGTGCACGACTCCGAGCGGTTGTCCGGCCTGCTCGAGGATGCCGGCTACACGAAGGCCGTGCCGGGTGAGCAGGCGGACCTGGTCGTCTTCAACACGTGCGCGGTGCGCGAGAACGCGGACAACAAGCTGTACGGCAATCTCAGCCACCTGGCGCCCGTCAAGGAGGAGCGCCCCGGCATGCAGATCGCCGTCGGCGGCTGCCTCGCCCAGAAGGACCGCGACACCGTCGTCAAGAAGGCGCCGTGGGTGGATGTCGTGTTCGGCACCCACAACATCGGCTCGCTGCCCGCCCTGCTCGAGCGCGCCCGGCACAACCGGAAGGCGGAGGTCGAGATCCTCGAATCGCTCGAGGCGTTCCCGTCGACGCTGCCCGCCAAGCGCGAGTCCGCGTACGCGGGCTGGGTGTCGATCTCGGTCGGCTGCAACAACACGTGCACGTTCTGCATCGTGCCGTCGCTGCGCGGCAAGGAGGTCGACCGTCGTCCCGGCGACATCCTGGCCGAGGTGCAGGCGCTCGTGAACGAGGGTGTGCTCGAGGTGACGCTGCTCGGTCAGAACGTCAACTCCTACGGCGTCTCCTTCGCCGATCCGGAGCTTCCGCGCGATCGCGGTGCCTTCGCGAAGCTGCTGCAGGCGTGCGGCGGGATCGAGGGCCTCGAGCGCGTGCGCTTCACGTCGCCGCACCCGGCCGAGTTCACCGACGACGTCATCGAGGCGATGGCCACCACGCCGAACGTGTGCCCGCAGCTGCACATGCCGCTGCAGTCCGGCTCGGACCGCGTGCTCAAGGCGATGCGCCGGTCGTACCGCAGCGCCAAGTTCCTCGCCATCATCGAGAAGGTGCGCGCCGCGATGCCGCACGCGGCCATCACGACCGACATCATCGTCGGCTTCCCCGGCGAGACCGAGGAGGACTTCCAGGCCACGCTCGACGTGGTCCGGCAGGCCCGGTTCACCAGCGCGTTCACGTTCCAGTACTCCAAGCGCCCGGGCACACCGGCCGCGGAGATGGAGGGTCAGCTACCCAAAGCCGTTGTGCAGGAACGCTACGACCGCCTCATCGCGCTGCAGGAGGAGATCACTCTCGAGGAGAACCGCAAGCTCGTCGGCGCCGAGGTCGAGCTGTTGATCACCGCCGGTGACGGCCGCAAGAACGCCGAGACCGCGCGCATGAGCGGCCGGGCCCGCGACGGTCGACTCGTCCACTTCCGGCCCGTGGGCAACCTCGACGGCGACCTGCGCCCCGGCGACGTCATCACCGTCGTCGTGACCGCGGCCGCGCCGCACCACCTCGTCGCCGACGAGCCGATCCTCACCCACCGGCGCACCCGTGCCGGAGATTCGTTCGAACGAGGGGTCACACCCAAGACCCCGCCGATCGGCGTCGGGCTGGGACTGCCCCAGGTGGGCGTCCCCGCTCCGCTGCCAGCACAGACAGGATGCAACGCATGAGCGAGCGCGGCGACGCCGCCGGTGACGAGAACCGGCCCGCCGGCAACGGTTCGGATCCGATGGCGGAGTACGAGAAGGACTTCGAGGCCGCGGAGAAGAAGATCGCGGGCGAGATCGACCCCGGTGTCCGTGCGGTCGTCGTGGCGGTCTGCGTGCTCGTGCTCTTGCTGTCGTTCACACTGCCGCACGCCGGATCGGCGAACGGCTGGGACGTTCTGGTCTACGCGCAGTCCGCGGTCGACGAGCACATCAAGCTGCCGTCGCGGATCTTCGTGTGGCTCGCGCTGGTCTTCGGCGGCGTCTTCTCGATCCTCGCGCTCGTCACCCGTCGCTGGGTGCTCGCGTGGATCGCGGTCGCCGGCACCGCGGTGTCCGCGGTGTTCGGCATGCTCGCGGTCTGGTCGCGGCAGACACTCCCGCTCGCCGAGTCGGGCAGTGCCGGTCCGGGGATCGGCCTGATCCTGGGCTGGATCACCGTCATCGTCCTGACGTTCCACTGGATCAAGGTGGTGTGGAGTCGGACCGCGATGCAGTTGGCGGCCGAGGAGGAGCGACGACGGGCCGCCGCGGACGACGCCGACCACGGCGACTGGACCGTGTGAGTCCGAGAACGAACGAGGGGTGCGACACCGACCGGCGTCGCACCCCTCACTCGTCTCCAGGACGTGTCAGCGCTCGTTGACGGCGCCCTCGGCCGCCGCGGCCCACTCGCGCCACTGCTGTGCCTGGGCGAGGGCCTTCTCGGCATCCTTGGACCGGCCGGCGGCCGTCGCCTTCGCGGCCTGCTCCTCGAACTGGGCGACGCGTTCGCGGAACTGGGCGGCCCGCGCCAACGCCTCGGGATCGCTTCGGCGCCACTCGGAGTCGGCCGCGTCGCGGACCCGCTTCTCGATCGCGCGCAGCTTGGTCTCGAGGTCGTGCATGCGCTCGCGAGGCACCTTGCCGATCTCGTCCCACTTCTCCTGCAGGTCACGCAGGGCCGCGCGAGCCGCGTCGAGATCCTTCTCGGGATCGATGCCGTCGGCGCCCTTCAGCAGCTCCTCCTTGGCGAGCGCGTTCTGGGCGAACTCGGCGTCACGTTCGGACGCGGCGGCGTTGCGGGCCGCGAAGAACACGTCCTGCGCCTCCTTGAACTGCCGCCACAGCGCATCGTCCGCCTCGCGGGGTGCACGCCCGGCGGCCTTCCACTCGGCGAGCAGGTCCCGGAACTGCGCCGCGGTCGGGCCCCAGTCGGTGGAGGTGGACAGTGCCACCGCCTGGGCGACCAGGTCCTCCTTGCGGGTCTTGGCGGTCGCGCGTTCCCGGTCCAGTTCGGCGAAGTGAGTGCCCCGGCGGCGATTGAACGTCTCACGCGCCTTCGCGAACCGACGCCAGAGCGCGTCGTCGCTCTTGCGATCGAGACCGCGGATGGTCTTCCACTCGTCGAGGATCTCGCGCAGCCGATCGCCGGCGGCCTTCCACTGCGTGGACTCGGCACCGATCTGCTCGGCCTCCGCCGCCAGCGCCTCCTTGCGGGCGGTCTGCTCCTTGCGGGACTGTTCCTTGTCGTGCTTGGCCTGTTCCTCGGCCTGCTCCGACCCCTCGATGATCGCCGTCAGCCGGGCGCTGAGGGCGTCGATGTCGCCGATGACCGCCGCGGTCGGAAGCGAATCCGCGATGGCGCGGGCCGCGGACCGGGTTTTCTTCGCGTCCCCCGCCCCGGAGGCGAGGCGGGCCTCGAGGAGCGCCACCTCGGTCGCGAGGTCGTCGTAGCGTCGTCCGAAGTGGGCCAGCCCCTCGGCCGCGTCACCAGCCTGCCACGAGCCGATCTGACGTTCGCCCTCGGCCGTCTTGACCCACGCGGTGCCGTCTTCGTCGACTCGGCCGAAGAGGCTCGGGTCGCTCGCGGCGACGGCAGGCGTGGCGTGGCTCGGAGCCGGACCGGGCTTGGGTGAGCCGGATTTCACAGCACCGGGCTTGGCGCCGGGCTTCGGGGCACCCGGCTTGGGGGAACCCGGCTTGGGTGCGTTGCTCTCGGTCATAGCTCCTCGTCTCTGCCGCGCGTCACGGCTGCCTGATCGCACTGTCGCCTCCCGTTCGCGCCCGACCGGTCTTTCGGAATGGGCGGGAGCCTGCAGCGACTGTCAAGACTATTGAAACAGGTATGACCCCGGGAAGGCGTCACCTCGGTCGACTACCGTTGCGCAGTGTGTTGACCGCCGCCGCTTTCGTGCCCTCGCCGCCGCTGCTCGTGCCCCAGTTGGCTGGTGCCGCAGCATCGGAAACCGACCGGTTGCGCAGGTCGGCGCTCGATGTGTCGACGCGCCTGGGTGTCTCGTGCGCGGAGTGGACGGTGCTCGGGGTCGCCGAGCGCGGGATGCCGTCGGTCACCGACGTCGATCCCGAATCGTGCGGCACATTCGCGGGTTTCGGCGTCGATGTGCGAGTGTGCTTGTCGCCCGACGTATCCGAGCGCGACGATGCCGACCGGTCGATGCCGCTGACGGCGCTTGTCGCGGGCTGGCTGCGTGGACAGGCGGCGCCCGAGTCCCGGCTCCGGGTGCGGTTGTTGTCGCCCGACGCCTCGGCCGACGAGTGCGCGCGGGTGGGAGAGTCGTTGCGCCGCGAACTCGACGCACGCCCGACGCCGCAGGCGATCCTCGTGGTCGCCGACGGTGCGAACACATTGACGGACAAGGCCCCCGGCGCCTTCGACGCCCGGTCCGCCGACGTGCAGGTGGCGTTGGATGCGGCGCTCGCCGAGGGTGACTGCGGTGCGCTGGATCGCCTGGACCCCGCACTGTGCAGTGCGATCGGGCTGCCCGGGCGTGCTGCGTGGCAGACGCTTTCGGCGGTGTTCGGCGGCGCGAACGGTGGTCCGAGCAAGTCCGAGTCGCTCTACACGGGCGCGCCGTACGGTGTCGGCTACCACGTCGGGATGTGGCTGCCGTGACCGATCGGACCCCGATCGCCGTCGTCGGCCCCACCGCGACCGGGAAGTCGGACCTCGGCCTCGATCTCGCGGAGCGCCTGGGCGGCGAGATCGTCAACATCGACGCGATGCAGCTCTACCGCGGCATGGACGTCGGCACGGCCAAGCTCACCCCGGCCGAGCGGCGCGGCATCGTCCACCACCAGCTCGACGTGCTGGACGTGACCGAGACCGCCACCGTGGCCCGGTACCAAGAGTCCGCGTCCCGCGACGTCGAGGACATCCGGGCCCGGGGCGCGGTGCCGATCATCGTCGGCGGCTCGATGATGTACGTGCAGTCGCTACTCGACGAGTGGTCGTTCCCCGCGACCGATCCGCAGATCCGTGCGCACTGGGAGTCGGTGCTCGCCGAGCGCGGGGTCGCGGCTGTGCACGCCGAACTGGCCCGGGTCGATCCCGACGCGGCGGCGTCGATCCTGCCCACCGACGGTCGCCGCATCGTGCGGGCGCTCGAGGTGGTCCAGCTCACGGGACAACCCTTCGCCGCGTCGGCACCGAAGATCGGTGAACCCCGTTGGGGCACAGTCATCATCGGTGTCGACCGGGAGACCGAGGCGCTCGACGCCCGGATCCGGCTGCGGACCGATCTGATGTTCGACAAGGGACTGGTCGACGAGGTCCGGGGTCTGGTCGACGTCGGGCTCCGGGACGGTGTCACCGCGCAGCGCGCGATCGGGTACGCCCAGGTGCTCGCGATGTTCGGCGGCGAATACGACCTCGCCGAGGCGCTCGAGCGCACGTTCATCGGCACCCGCCGGTACGTCCGCCGGCAGCGGTCGTGGTTCCGGCGGGACCCACGGGTGCACTGGCTCGACGGCGCCGATCCGAACCTCGTCGACCACGCGCTGCGGCTGGTCGAGGGACAGTGACGCACGGGCCCGCATCCGCGCCTCGCTAGAGTGGGCGCCATGGAATTCAGCAAGGGCCACGGCACCGAGAACGACTTCGTGATCCTCCCGGATCCCGATGCCGACCTTGCTCTTCCCGAGCACCGGATCGCGGCGCTGTGCGATCGCCGCCGCGGACTCGGCGCCGACGGTCTGCTGCGCGTCGCGCGGGCCGGCGCCCTCACCGCGGTCGGCGTCCTGCGCGACCTGCCCGAGGGTGTCGCCGCCGACGACTGGTTCATGGACTACCGCAACGCCGACGGATCCATCGCCGAGATGTGCGGCAACGGCGTTCGGGTGTTTGCGCACTACCTGCGGGCGACCGGACTCGAACTGCGCGACGAGTTCGTCGTCGGCAGTCGCGCCGGTGCCCGTCCGGTCACCGTCCACGCCGCCGACCACGTGTACGGCGACGTCACCGTCGACATGGGCCGCGTCCGCGAACTCGGCACGTCGACAGCGACCGTCGACGGCCGCGTCCTCGAGGGGATCGGCATCGACGTCGGCAACCCGCATCTCGCGTGCGTCGACCCGGGGCTCACCCCGGCCGCGCTCGCCGCGTTGGACCTGAGCGTCTCGCCCGGCTTCGATCCGGGGTTCTTCCCGGAGGGCGTCAACATCGAGATCCTCACCGCGCTCGACGGCGGATCGGTGGACATGCGAGTCCACGAACGCGGCGTGGGTGAGACCCGCTCCTGCGGCACCGGCACTGTCGCGGCGGCGGTCGCCGCGCTGCGCGTGCACGGCGACACCGACGGCAAGGTCGAGGTACGGGTGCCCGGCGGCCGGGTGCAGGTGTCGGTCGACGGCGGCCGTGCGGCACTGCGCGGTCCGTCCGTGCTTGTCGCGGCGGGCCGGATCGACGACCGCTGGTGGACCGAACTGGGGTGACGATGCCCGGCCCGGTCCCTGTTCGCCCTGGGGAAATCCGTGTGCACGCCCGTCGCGCTTCGTGGGACCATGAACGTGTATGACGAAATCACATCGCACCAAGTTCCCGTCCGTCCCGGAGGCTCCCGGATCCGCCGGTGAATCGGCAGCGTCCGGTCGAGCCGAGCACTTCGAGGACGCCGGCGCCCCTTCCGTCGGCGAGATGCAGCTCGACGAGCGCACTGCTCTGCGGCGTGTCGCGGGACTGTCCACCGAGCTCACCGACGTCACCGAGGTCGAGTACCGGCAGCTGCGACTCGAGCGCGTGGTGCTGGTCGGTGTGTGGACGTCCGGCACCGCCGCGCAGGCCGACGCTAGTCTCGCCGAGCTGGCCGCACTCGCCGAGACGGCCGGTTCGGAGGTTCTCGAGGGCCTCGTCCAGCGCCGCGACAAGCCGGACGCGGCCACCTACATCGGCTCCGGCAAGGCCGACGAGCTCCGCCAGGTTGTCCTCGCGACCGGCGCCGACACCGTCATCTGCGACGGTGAACTCACCCCCGCCCAGCTGACCGCGCTGGAGAAGGTCGTCAAGGTCAAGGTCATCGACCGGACGGCGCTGATCCTCGACATCTTCGCGCAGCACGCCACCTCGCGGGAGGGCAAGGCGCAGGTGGCGCTCGCACAGATGGAGTACATGCTCCCGCGGTTGCGCGGCTGGGGTGAGTCGATGTCGCGGCAGGCCGGTGGTCGTGCCGGTAGCAACGGCGGCGTCGGTCTGCGCGGTCCTGGTGAGACCAAGATCGAGACAGATCGTCGGCGGATCCGTGAGCGGATGGCGAAGCTGCGGCGCGAGATCAAGGAGATGAAGTCCGCCCGCGACACCAAGCGCAGCCACCGGCTCCGCAGCGAGATCCCCTCGGTCGCCATCGTCGGATACACCAACGCCGGCAAGTCGAGCCTGCTCAACGCTCTCACCGGTTCGGGTGTGCTCGTCCAGAACGCGCTGTTCGCGACGCTCGATCCGACGACCCGGCGCGCGACGTTCGAGGACGGTCGGGAGTACGTCCTCACCGACACGGTCGGCTTCGTCCGGCACCTCCCGACCCAGCTGGTCGAGGCGTTCCGCTCGACGCTCGAGGAGGTGACCGACGCCGATCTGCTGCTGCATGTCGTCGACGGATCGGATCCGCTGCCCACCGACCAGATCAAGGCGGTGCGGGAGGTCATCACCGAGGTGATCCGCGAGAACGATACGGCCGCGCCGCCCGAATTGATCGTGGTAAACAAGATCGATGCGGCGGACCCGGTGGTCCTGACCCAGCTGCGCGGGCTGTTGCCCGGCGCGGTGTTCGTGTCCGCCCGAACCGGGGAGGGCATCGATGAGCTGCGCGAACGGCTGTCCGAGATCGTCCGGCGTCCGGAGGTCGAGGTAGATGTCCTCCTGCCCTACACCCGAGGCGACCTCGTCGCACGGATCCACTCCGACGGGCAGATCCTCGACTCGACGCACGAGGAGACCGGAACCCGGATGCGCGTGCGGGTGCCGGAATCCCTGGCATCGGCTCTCCTCGACTACGCGGGGCGTGCGTAGCGCCCGCGCGGCGGCAGGGTTGGCGTTGGTCGGGGCTCTCGTGCCGCTGTTGCTGACGGCCGCACCGTCGAGCTCCCAGAGCGCGGGCTCGAGCGGCTCCAGCGGCTCGGGTGTCCCGGTGACCGGCGCGCAGTTCGACCAGGTGTGCACGCCCACGGATCCGGCGCTCGGGGAACTGTCCGGTCTCGCCGCCGTCGGCGGCTTGATGTACGCCATCGGCGACAGTGGCGCCGACGATTCCGTCACGGTCATGGACGGCGACTGCGTGACCACGGGCACACTGCCCGTCCCGGTGGACCCGTACGACATCGAGGACATGGGTGTCGGCCCCGACGGCCGCCTGTGGCTGTCGGACACCGGCGACAACGACCGAGTGCGGCAGACGGTCGCGCTGATCAGCCTCGACCCGGCATCCGGGGACGGGCAGCTGCACCGGCTCACCTACCCGGACGGGCCGCACGACGCCGAGACGCTGCTCGTCCAGCGCGACGGGGTTCCGCTCGTCGTCACCAAGGAAGTTCTCGCGGCCAACGGGATCTACCGACCCGCCGGCGAGACCACCCTCGCGGGGTTGGCGTCCCCCGGCCCCACGGCGCTCGAACGGGTCGGCGAGGTGCGCCTCGGCCCCACCGACACCCCGGGCGGCCCGGTGCCGATCGGTGGATCCACTCTGGTGACCGGCGGCGCGGTCAGCGCCGACGGCACCGTTGCCGCGGTGCGGACCTACACCGACGTCTACCTCTTCTCGGCTCCGGACGGCGACCTGGTCCGCGCGATGACGACGACCACGCCCGTCCGGGTCGCGCTGCCGAACGAACCGCAGGGCGAGGCCGTCGCCTTCACCCCGGACGGCGACCTGCTCGCCGGATCCGAGGGCGCCGGCGGTCCGCTGCAACCGATCCGGATCCTGCGCGGCGCAACCGAACTCGCGCATAGCAGCGGCCAGTCGACGGGCTCGGTGACGCTGTCCGCGTCGGTCCACGGGACACCCGGCCACGCGACGGACGGCCCCACCGCCTCCTCGTGGGCGGTGCCGGTACTCGCGCTCGGCGGTGTGGCGGCCGGACTGGCCACCTTCTGGTCGGTTCGGCGCAGGTCACAGCCCAAGCGGCACTAGCGGGGGTTCGGCTGTTCGGCCGGCCGAGCGCTGCACCTACTATTTCGTGCTGTGAGTGAGCAGGAAGTTTCAGCGGCCGGGAAGACAGCATTCTCCTGGGCCGTGCACGGCGACGGTCGACGAATCAACGACGGCGCAGTGGTGGCGCCACACGAGCGGCTGTCGTGGCCGCGCACCATCGGCATCGGCATGCAGCACGTGATCGCCATGTTCGGTGCCACCCTGCTGGTGCCGACCATCACCGGCTTCCCGGTCACCACGACGCTGCTGTTCTCCGGCATCGGCACCGCGCTGTTCCTGATCATCACGCGTGGACGCATCCCCAGCTACCTGGGCTCGTCGTTCGCGTTCATTGCTCCGCTGAGCGCGTCCGCGGGCGAAGGACCGGCCGCGCAGCTCGGTGGCGTGGTCGCGGCGGGTGTGGTGCTCATGCTCGTCGGCGCGCTCGTGAGGGCGATCGGCGCCCGCGTCATCGACGCCGTGATGCCGCCCGTCGTCACCGGTGCGGTGGTTGCGCTGATCGGCCTCAACCTTGCGCCCACGGCGGCGGGATCCTTCCAGGCGCAGCCGCTGATCGCGGCGGTGACGCTGCTGGGCATCCTGCTCGCGACCGTGATCGGTCCGGGCATCATCGGCCGTCTCGGCATCCTGATCGGCGTCGTCGTCGGCTGGGTGTTCGCCGCGCTGACGGGCGGGCTCGCCGACGAGCGCGTCGACGCCCTGCGGGAAGCCGCGTGGTTCGGCGTCCCGCAGCTGCGCGCGCCCACGTTCGAACTGTCGGTGATCCTGCTCGCGCTGCCCGTCGTCATCGTGCTCATCGCCGAGAACGTCGGACACGTCAAGGCCGTCTCCGCGATGACCGGCAAGCCGCTCGACGATCTCGCCGGCAACGCGCTGTTCGCCGACGGGCTCGCCACGACGCTCGCCGGCCTCGGCGGCGGCTCCGGCACCACGACGTACGCCGAGAACATCGGCGTCATGGCCGCGACCCGCGTGTACTCGACCGCGGCGTACTGGGTCGCCGCCGTCACCGCGGTAGTGCTGTCCTTCTCGCCGAAGTTCGGCGCGCTGGTGTTCACCGTGCCCGACGGCGTGATCGGCGGCGCGACGCTGGTGCTGTACGGCCTGATCGGAGTCCTGGGCGTGCGGATCTGGATGGACGCCAAGGTCGACTTCACCGATCCCGTCAACCTCACCGTCGTCGCGACGGCACTGGTCGCCGGCATCGGCAACCTCACGCTGTCGATCGGTTCGGTCGAGCTGGGTGGCATCGCGTGGGGCTCGGTGGGCATCCTCGTCGCCTACCCGGTGATGCGCTGGCTCAGCACGCTGCGTCGCTGATCCGTACTTCCACCCGAGCGCGATTCGTGATCCGCACCGTGCGGTCACGAATCGCGCTCGTCTCGGTCATGGATCGGTGCCGACCGGCGTCCTACGGTCGTGTCGAGGAAGTATGTCCGCCGCGAGCCGGCAGATTCGACGCGAGGAGACGTAGTGGAGCGCACCCTGTTCGAACCGGAGCACGACCTGTTCCGGGAGTCCTACCGCAAGTTCCTCGACCAGCATGTCGCGCCCTTCCACGCCCAGTGGGAGCAGCAGAAGATCGTCGACCGATCGGTGTGGGTCGAGGCCGGCAAGCAGGGGTTCCTCGGCATGGCCGTCCCGGAGGAGTACGGCGGCGGGGGAGTCGACGACTTCCGCTACAACATGATCGTCACCGAGGAGACGACCCGCGGTGGCTACAGCGGCATCGGATTCATGCTGCACAACGACGTCGTCGCGCCGTACCTGATCAAGCTGGCCAACGAGGAGCAGAAGCAGCGCTGGCTGCCCGGCTTCTGTTCCGGTGAACTCATCACCGCGATCGCGATGACGGAGCCCGGCACGGGCAGTGACCTGCAGAACATCAAGACCCGCGCCGTGCGGGACGGCGACCACTGGGTCCTCAACGGCGCCAAGACCTTCATCACCAACGGCATCAACGCCGATCTGGTCGTCGTGGTCGCGTGCACGGACCCCGACAAGGGCGCCCAAGGCTTCTCGCTGTTCGTCGTCGAGCGCGGCATGGAGGGCTTCGAGCGCGGCCGCAACCTCGACAAGATCGGCCTCGAGGCGCAGGACACGGCCGAACTCAGCTTCACGGACGTGCGGGTGCCCGCCGAGAACCTCCTCGGGGAGGAGGGGATGGGCTTCATCTACCTGATGCAGAACCTGCCGCAGGAACGCATGTCCATCGCCGTCGTCGCCGCCGCCGCCATGGAGTCGTGCCTGGACATGACGGTCCAGTACTGCCGGGACCGCAAGGCGTTCGGAAAGTCCATCGGCAGCTTCCAGAACACCCGATTCGTCCTCGCGGAACTGGCCACCGAGACCACCGCGGTGCGCGTGCTGACCGACCGGTTCGTCGAACAGCTCAACGCTAGCAAGCTCACGGTCCAGGAAGCGGCGATGGCCAAGTGGTGGACGACCGAGGCCCAGGTCAAGCTCATCGACCGTTGCCTGCAGCTACACGGCGGCTACGGGTACATGCGGGAGTACCCGATCGCCAAGGCGTACATGGACTCTCGCGTCCAGACGATCTACGGCGGCACCACCGAGATCATGAAGGAGATCATCGGCCGGAGCCTCGATCTGAGCTGATCACCCGGAAGCGAGAAGGGCGGACCCGCGGCACCGAGCCGCGGGTCCGCCCTTCTCGTCAGGATCAGAGCTTGCGCATGACGGTGACGACCTTGCCGAGGATCGCCGCATCGTTGCCGGGGATCGGGTCGAACAGCGGGTTGTGCGGCATGAGCCAGACGTCCTTGCCGGTGCGCTTGAACGTCTTGACCGTGGCCTCTCCGTCGATCATGGCCGCGACGATGTCGCCGTTCTCGGCGACGTTCTGCTGCCGGACGACCACCCAGTCGCCGTCGCAGATCGCGGCGTCGATCATCGACTCGCCCACGACCTTGAGTAGGAACAGCGAGCCCTGCCCGACCAGTTCGCGGGGAAGCGGGAACACGTCCTCGACCGCTTCCTCGGCGAGGATCGGCCCGCCCGCGGCGATGCGGCCGAGCACGGGGACGAACGTCGGGGCCGGCAGCTCGTCGGCGGGCGTGATGGTCGTCGAACCGCCGTCGACGGATCCGACGGTGGCCTCGGCCCGGGCCGCCGGAACGTCGAGTCCGCGCACGTCCACCGCGCGGGGGCGGTTCGGGTCGCGACGCAGGAATCCCTTGCGCTCGAGGGTGCGCAGCTGGTGCGCGACGGACGACGTCGAGGTCAGACCCACCGCGTCGCCGATCTCGCGGATGCTCGGCGGATAGCCGCGCTCGGCGACGGAGGTGCGGATGACCTCGAGGACCTTGCGCTGCCGATCGGTGAGCGTGCCGACGTCGACGGACGGCTCGCGTCCGGTCTCGCTGGAGGTACCCGAGTTGTCGTCCTTCATGCCGTTCCCCTCTCACGGCTCCGCCGCATCCGCAGTGGATTCGTGGTTCCGGTCTTCCGTCCGCCTGTATGTACTGCCACAAATCTATCCCGATCGACCCTCGACTTCAAACATCTGTTCGAGATTTGTCGGGGAAGGTGCTGACTTTGTCGCGGACGCGTGGTAAGAATCGAATATGTGTTCTATCGAACACGTGATCGAACATATGGTGTTCGGACAACTCGTGTTGTGTCCGACGAGCGAAAACGACTCGCTGGGAGGCTTCGGATGGGTATGGCACTTTCGGGGACTGGTTCGACAGGTGTGATCGGTAGCCGTGGGGACCGTGCGGTGGCGCACCGGGTCCGGCGGACACGCCCCCGGCGAGGCGACTCGGTGGGGCCGCGTGCGGGCACCGTGCGCTACGACGCCGTTCCGCGGTACGGCTCCCGCGGTTCCCGGGTGTCCGCGGCGTCCGCGCCCTCGCACGACCAGCGCCCTCGGCAGTCGCGGTTCGTGGGGTTCGGCAACGTGGTAGCGGCGGTCGTGGTGACGATCGGCGCCGTCCTGGGGCTGGGCGCCCTCGCGAACCTGACCGCGGTCTCGGGCGCGGTGCCAGCGGAGACCGCGACGGTGCGGGTCCACGGCGGGGAGACGCTCAGCGACGTCGCCGCGCGGGTCGCCCCGGACGCGCCGGTCGGCCCGGTGGTCGACCGGATCATGGAATTGAACGAGATGTCGAGCGCGGCCGTGCGGGCCGGCCAGACCCTGCTCGCCCCCGTCTCGCTCGACCGCTGAATCCCGACGTCGGTCGGGGATGGAGGAGGCGTTCGATCATGGCGCTCTCGCGGAGGCCCGACCACGTGCCGATCCGTCTCGGTACCCGGGAGTCACTGCCGGTATGGAAGGGGCGGGTATCCTCGAATCCTGTCAGTCACACCACATCGCGTGGTCGCGTCGATTTCGTTCCTGTTCTGCGTGCGCCGGTCCTGCTGGAACCGGCATCGGTCGAGAAGCGGCGCAGCGGCCACGATGGCTACGAAGGATTCACCATGCACTGCCCGTTCTGTCGGCACCCTGATTCGCGCGTGGTCGATTCCCGTGAGGCCGACGAGGGCGCGGCGATCCGCCGCCGACGCTCGTGTCCCGAGTGCGGTCGTCGGTTCACGACCGTCGAGACCGCGGTCCTCGCGGTGGTCAAGCGTAGCGGGGTCACCGAGCCGTTCAGCAGGGAAAAGGTTGTGCAGGGTGTTCGACGCGCCTGCCAGGGCCGGCAGGTCGACAACGATGCGCTGAACCTCCTGGCCCAACAGGTCGAGGATGCCGTGCGCGCGGCCGGGTCGCCCGAGATCCCCAGCCACGAGGTGGGATTGGCCATCCTCGGACCGCTGCGTGACCTGGACGAGGTCGCCTACCTGCGTTTCGCGTCGGTGTACCGGTCCTTCAGCTCCGCGGAGGACTTCGAGCGCGAGATCAAGGATCTCCGGGCGCACCGCGAGAGCCGCGCGGCCGAACTCGCCGACGCCGACACCGCGGCCGAATAGTCCCACCGCGCCGACGCGCGGCCGGTGGGGCTACCGCCTACCGACGGATCGCGTCGATCGCCTTGAGGACCCGCTTCTCCGACACCGGGATCGCGGTTCCCAGGGTCTGCGCGAACAGGCTGACGCGCAGCTCCTCGATCTTCCAGAGGACCTCGTTCACGTCGTCGTCACCACGACGCTCCTCGGGCAGGGCCGACAGCATGCGGTCGTAGGCGGCGTACACGCGGTCCAGTGCGTCCATGCCCACCCGGTCGCGCCCCGCGCTGGCGGGCAACGACTCGAGCCGCATCGACGCCGCCGCCAGATAGCGCGGAAGGTCCTTCAGCCGCCTCGCGCCGAGTTCGGTCACGAATCCAGGGAACAGCAACGACTCCCGTTGCTCCCGCACGTCGTCGGCGGCCTCGCCGCTCGCCCGGTCGAGGAGCACGGCCAGCCGGTGTGCCTCCGCGAGTGCCGGAAGCAGCAGACGCAGCAGGCGCGTCACCCGGGTGGCGAGCTGCGATCGCACCGTGGACGTCAACTGCTCGAACGCGGCCGGATCCTGCACCGGACCACCGTTCTCGGCGATCAGCTCGTCGACGGCACAGGACCGGCAGTCCTCGAGCAGCGCGTCGAAGCTGCCGTCCGGATTCTGACCCAGCGCGAGCCGGTCGGCGTTGCTCATCCCGTTGGTCACCGACTTCGCCTGGGTCGGAACCGCGTTCAGCAACAGCTGGCGGGTGCCCGCGCGCATCGCAGCCTTCTGGGCGGCGGGGGTGGTGAGGACCCGCACCGCGACCCCGGAGTCCTCGGCGACCAGCGCCGGATAGCCGGTGACCTTCTGGCCGCCGATCGTGCGCGTCACCGATTCCGGCAGCGTGCCGAGGGTCTGTGCGGTCCACACCAGCGCGGGCTTGCGCTCGGTGTTCGCCGTCGCCTTGGCGACCTCCACCTCGACCCGCGGTGCGAGGGTGCGACGCAGCGCCGTCAGGCTCTTGTCCTTGCCGAGGACCTTGCCCTTCTCGTCCACCGCCGCGAACGTCATCCGCAGGTGCGGGGGGAGCGACGCGACATCGAGGTCGGTCGGCTCGATCCGGCAGTTGCCCAGTCGCGACAGCTCCCGGGCCATCGCGTGCACCAGTGACTTCGAGCGGGGCTTCACCGACGCGAGCGCCGCGGCGGCGAAGTCGGGCGCCGGCACCACCTGGCGGCGCAGTTGCTTCGGCAGGGTCTTGATCAGCGCCGTGACCAGTTCGGTGCGCATCCCCGGCACCAGCCAGTCGAAGCCGACGGGCCGCACCCCCGCGAGCAGGGCCACCGGGATCCGGGCGGTGACGCCGTCGTCCTCCTTGCCCGGCTCGAACTGGTAGGTGAGCGGGAACTGGATGTCGCCCTGACGCCAGGCGTCCGGGTAGTCGCCCTCGAGCACGGCGGCGGAGTCGGCGTTGACGACCGTGGAGGTCGTGAAGTTCAGCAGGTCGGGGTTCTCCCGTCGCGTCTTCTTCCACCACGTGTCGAAGTGCTTGGCGGACACCGCCTCCGGGCCGACACGCTCGTCGTAGAACTCGAACAGGGTCTCGTCGTCGACGAGGATGTCCCGTCGCCGCGCACGGTGCTCGAGTTCCTCGACGTCGTCGAGCAGCGCGCGGTTGGCGTGGAAGAACTTGTGCTGGGTCTGCCACTCACCCTGGACGAGCGCGTGCCGGATGAACAGGTCGCGCGAGACCTCGGGGTCGATCGAGCTGTATGTGACGGGACGTTCGGTGACGAGCGGGACGCCGTACAGCGTGACGCGCTCGTACGCCATCGCGCATGCCCGCTTGGTGGACCAGTGCGGCTCGGAGTAGGTGCGCTTGACCAGGTGCGGCGCCAGCTTCTCCGCCCACTCCGGCTCGATGCGGGCGGTCATCCGCGCCCACAGTCGGGACGTCTCGACCAGTTCGGCGGCCATCACCCAGCGGGGTGGCTTCTTGAACAGGCCCGAGCCGGGGAAGATTGCGAACCGGCTGCCGCGGGCGCCGAGGAAGTCGCGTTTCTCGCCCTCACGCAGGCCGATGTGCGAGAGAAGGCCGGCCAGCAGCGACTGGTGGATCAGGGACTCAGCCGCCTCGGACGCCCCGCTATCGGAGTCGGACGTCTCCCAGCCGAGTCCGCGCGCGATCTGGCGGAGCTGGCCGTGCAGGTCCTGCCATTCGCGGATCCGCAGCCAGTGCAGGAACTCGTTGCGGCACATCTTGCGGAACTGGCTCCCGCTCAGCTCCTTGCGCTGCTCGCGCAGGTAGTCCCACAGCTTCAGGTACGCCAGGAAGTCGGAGTTCTCGACGTTGAACCGGGCGTGCTTCTCGTCGGCTGCCTGCTGGAATTCGGCCGGCCGCTCACGAACGTCCTGGATCGACAGGGCGGCCACGATCACGAGCATCTCGCGCAGGCAGCCGTTGCGGTGCGCCTCCACCAGCATTCGGGCCATGCGTGGGTCGACCGGGAGCTGGGCGAGTTCGCGTCCGGTCGCGGTGAGCTGGGGGCCCGCCGGCGCCTGGCCGTCCACCTTCGCGGGCTGCTTGCCGGACGCGATCGCACCCAGTTCCTCGAGCAGCGCGATGCCGTCGCGGATGGCGCGCGGGTCGGGTGCCTCCACGAACGGGAACGCCTCGATGTCGCCGAGTCCGAGCGCGGTCATCTGCAGGACCACCGACGCGAGGTTGGTGCGCAGGATCTCGGGCTCGGTGAACTGGGGCCGGGACTCGAAGTCGTCCTCCGAGTACAGCCGGATGCAGATGCCGTCGGCGACACGGCCGCAGCGGCCGGCGCGCTGGCGGGCCGACGCCTGCGAGATCGGTTCGATCGGCAGACGCTGCACCTTGGTCCGCACCGAGTACCGCGAGATGCGCGCGGTGCCGGGGTCGACGACGTAGCGGATGCCGGGCACGGTCAGCGACGTCTCGGCGACGTTGGTGGACAGCACCACCCGGCGACCGGTGTGCGGGGTGAAAACCCTGTGCTGCTCCGCCGCCGACAGTCGCGCGTACAGCGGGACGATCTCGGTGTTCCGTAGCTTGCGGTCGCGCAGCGCGTCGGCGGTGTCGCGGATCTCGCGTTCGCCGGACAGGAACACCAGGATGTCACCACTTCCGGACGAGTCCTCTGCCATCAACTCGTCGACCGCCTCGCACACCGCGTCCACCGGGTCGCGGTCGAAGGTCTGCTCGCCCACCTCGACAGTGAGCGGACGGTAGCGCATCTCGACGGGGAACGTCCGGCCCGACACCTCGACGATCGGGGCGGGCACGCCGTCGACCGCGAAGTGCTCGGCGAACCGCTCCGGGTCGATGGTCGCCGACGTGATGATCACCTTGAGGTCGGGTCGGCGGGGGAGCAGCTGCTTGAGGTAGCCGAGGATGAAGTCGATGTTGAGGCTGCGCTCGTGGGCCTCGTCGATGATGAGCGTGTCGTAACGGCGCAGCATCCGGTCGCGCTGGATCTCGGCGAGCAGGATGCCGTCGGTCATCAGTTTGACGAGCGTGGAGTCGGAGACCTGGTCGGTGAACCGGACGGTGTAGCCGACGGTGTCGCCCAGGTCGCGGCCCACCTCCTCGGCGATGCGCTCGGCGACGGTGCGCGCGGCGAGCCGGCGGGGCTGGGTGTGCCCGATCATGCCGCGGATGCCGCGGCCGAGTTCGAGGCAGATCTTGGGGATCTGGGTGGTCTTGCCGGAGCCGGTTTCGCCGGCCACGATCACGACCTGGTGCGATCGGATCGCGGCCGCGATGTCGTCGCGGCGCTGGGTGACCGGGAGGGATTCCGGGTAGGTGATCGACGGAACCTGGGCGTGGCGGCCCGCGATCCGCAGTTCGGCCGCCGCAATCTCCTCGTCCAGGGCAGCGAGCGCGGACGGGGACTTGGCGCGGTCGAGGCGCCGGCGCAGGCGGTGCTCGTCACGGAGGGTGAGCGCGCCGAGCCGCTTCCTCGCCTCGCGGCGATCGAACGTGACCTCGGCTGCTGATGGTGTTGTCGACATGCTCCGGACAGCCTATCGAAGCGCGCAACGACAATTCCGGCTGGAACCGGCCGCCGGAGTTCGCGCTGCAGCTCACCTCGGCCGCCGGTGGCGCGGCCACGAGGCCGCACGCGAACCCGTGGCATAGTCGCCGGAAGAAGATGTCATCCGGACAGGGAGAGCGCTGATGGGTGGAGCACTGTGGCACGGGTTCGCGGACATGGGAGCCGTCCAGCGGGAGGGTGCGTTCGTCGTCGCTCGCGGTGAGGGCGCCTACATCTGGGACGACGGCGACAACCGCTACCTCGACGCCACGGCCGGCCTGTGGTTCACCAACGTCGGGCACGGTCGTACCGAGATCGCCGACGCCGTCGCCGCACAGCTGTCGAAGGTGGCCCACTTCTCGAACTTCGGCGACTTCACCTCCGACGTCACCGCCGCGCTCGCGGACCGTCTGGCCGAGATCGCCCCGGTGCCGGGCTCGAAGGTGTTCTTCACGTCGGGCGGATCCGACTCCGTCGACTCCGCCGCGAAGCTGGCCCGCCGCTACTGGACGGAGGTCGGCCGGCCGTCGAAGAAGCTGGTCGTGGGCAGGCAGAAGGCGTACCACGGCATGCATGTGGCGGGCACCGCGCTCGCCGGCATCCCGGTGAACCGCGAGGGCTACGGCGAACTGATGTCCGACGCCCGTACCGTCGCGTGGGACGACGCGAAGGGGCTGCTCGAACTGATCGAGCAGGAGGGCGCGGACGCGATCGCCGCCTTCTTCTGCGAGCCGATCATCGGTGCCGGCGGCATCTACCTGCCGCCGGAGGGCTACCTGACCGAGGTCCGCGACATCTGCCGTGAGCACGAGATCCTCTTCGTCGTCGACGAGGTGGTCACCGGATTCGGTCGGATCGGTGGCTCGTGGTTCGCCTCGACCCGCTTCGATCTCCAGCCGGACATGATCACCACGGCGAAGGGACTGACGTCGGGATACGTCCCGATGGGCGCCGTCTTCGTCGCGCCCCGCGTCGCTGAGCCGTTCTTCGGCGGCGGCGTGTGGTGGCGGCACGGCTACACCTACGGCGGTCACGCCGGGGCGGCAGCCGCGGCGATGGCGAACCTCGACATCATCGAGCGCGAGGACCTGCTCGCGGACTCCAAGCGACTGGAGGCGTCGTTGCACGAGCACCTGGCGCCACTCGCCGCGCACCCGCGCGTCGCGGAGGTGCGCAGCGGTCTCGGCGCGGTTGCGGCGGTGCAGTTGGCCGATCCGGCCGAGGCGCTGCCGTTCGTGAAGACGTTGCGCGAGTTCGGGATCTCGGGTCGGGCCGCCGGTCAGGGCGCGATGCAGTTCTCCCCGTCGTTCGTCATGACCGACGAGCAGGTCGCCGAGATGGCGGCGGGAGTGGCCAAGGCGCTCGGGTGAACCCGGCGCGGGCGTCGGGTCAGCGGCGCCGACGCAGCCGACGCGACAGACGTTGCCGCAGGGATGGTTTCACCTCGACCAGCTCGACCGTGGTGCGGTCGGCGGCGGCCGACGCCTGCGCGTAGCGGGTGTGCAGGCGGTCGCGGACCTCGTCGGGGCTGTAGGCCCGGCGCTGCCGTTCGGCCCGCGCCACCAGGACCCCGCCGGCCGCCACCCCGACCGCACCGGCCAGGCCGAGGGCCTTCCACACATGTCTACCTTGGAACCGCATCGCTCTAGGCTAGGTGGATGATTCGGCGACCGCATCCATCGGAGATCGATCTGGACGAGGCGGTGGACGTCGCCCGCACCGGCGACATCTGGATCTTCCGCGGGCACTCAGGGGCCGATCGCGCGATCCAGACCCTGACGAACAGCCCGGTGAACCACGTCGGCATGTCGGTGGTGCTCGACGACATGCCGCCGCTGATGTGGCACGCCGAACTCGGGCGGTCGCTGCCGGACATGTGGACCGGCAAGTTCCAGCGTGGGGTCCAGCTGCACGACCTGCGCGCGGCGGTCCAGGTATGGGGTGCGCGCTACGGCCAGCGGGCGTGGCTGCGTCAACTCGCCGAGCCGGTGACCCGCGAGCAGGAGGACGCGCTGCTGCGCACGATCGCCCGGCTGGACGGGACGCCTTTCCCCTCCAGCGCGAAGCTCGCGTCCCGCTGGTTCGGTGGACGGTTGCCCTCGTGGCGGGGGCGGCGCCGCCGGGACGATGCCGGTGAGCGCGCGGGCGTCGAGAGCGCGTACTGCGCGGAGGTCGTGGCGTCGACCTACGAGGCGATGGGGCTGTTGACGTCGGATCGCAAGACCAACTGGTACGACCCGGGCCGGTTCTGGAGCGGTGATCGCCTCCCGCTCGCTCCGGGTGTGGTGTTGGGCGACGAGGTTGCGGTGCTCCTCGGCCCGGACGATCTGGCCGCCGGAGCCGCTCCGCGACCGTGAAGCCGTGACCCACGCCACCGAAGAGGTGTGTTGGTTATCACGTAACGGATGGATAACGACCGGTCTGCCGACTTGCGGACACGCCGAATGCAACTGCGTAAACATGATCGCGTGACGTTGATTCTCGGACGTCCGTACCGAAAATGACCGTCGTGACCTTTCCGTGACCATCGCCTACGGTCGTTACCGGTCCGAGACGAACGGGCCGCGCCGGATCGCCGCTGCAAGCACCTGTCCCCGCGATCCGGACACCCGATTCTTCGAGGGGGCAGGGGTGAGGCGGATCGGAATTCCGCCCGACGCGGTCGGTGCGGGAGCGCCGACTCACCGGCAGGAGCGGAGAGGATCTACCCGAATGACCAGCATCACCATCAAGCGCGCCCTGGGCGCTGTCGTTGCCACCGGCGCCGTCGTCGCGATTCCGCTGGCGATCGGCGCCGGCACCGCCAATGCGGCCGGCAGCCACGACTGGTCCGGCGTCGCCGAGTGCGAGTCGTCCGGCAACTGGGCGGCCAACACCGGCAACGGTTTCTACGGCGGCCTGCAGTTCACGCAGAGCACGTGGGAGGCCTACGGCGGCACCGGCAGCGCCAACAATGCGAGCCAGGCCGAGCAGATCCGCGTCGCCGAGAACGTCCTCGAGGGTCAGGGCGTCGGTGCGTGGCCCGTGTGCGGCCAGTACCTCACCGGTGGCAGCACCCCGGGTGTCGCCGAGGCTCAGCCGGTCGTCGAGTCGGCCCCGGCCGCGCAGGATTCCGTCTACCCGCAGCAGGTGACCGAGGTGGCGCAGGCCGTCAGCGCCGGCGTCGGCAACTACGTCGTCCAGCTCGGCGACACCCTCTCGGCGATCGCCGAGGCTCACGGTGTCTCGCTGGGCAGCCTCGCCGCCCAGGTCCAGAACCCCGACCTGATCTTCCCCGGTCAGAGCCTGTCCCTCTGATTCGGTTCGCGGCCGACAGCTCGTGACCCCGCCGGTGATCCCCTCCCGGCGGGGTCGCGTCGTCTCATCCCCGCTCGAACCAGGTCACCGTCGCGCCGTTCTCGAACGAGATCGAGTCCGTTCGGGTGAACGCCGTGGGTTGGAACGGGCCTGCGAAGGCGGGGATCCCCGCGCCCGCGACCACCGGGTAGCTCTTGACGATCAGTCCGTCGATCTCCGGCAGGAGCGCGCCCGCGAGCTGCCCGCCGCCGGCCAGCCAGATGTCGAGGCCGTCCTCCTTCTTGAGTTTGCGCACCGCCTCGACCGGGTCGTCGGTCACGAGTTCGACGGCGGGGTCCGGGCTCGTCCCGAGGGTGGTGGACACGACCAGCTGACGCAGGTGGGCGTACGGGCTGGTGATGTCGACCGCGAGTGCCGGTTCGTAGGTGCTGCGTCCCATGATCACCGTGTCGAAGGTGCCGTTGGGTGCGCCCTCGAGGCCGGCGTGTGGGCGGAGGTGGGTGGGCACGGTGTCGGGGTAGCGCTCGTTGATCCAGGTCGCCATGGTGTCGGAGAGGGGGTAGAAGTCGACCTCGCCGCCGGGGCCGGCGATGTAGCCGTCGAGGGTTACTGCCACGTAGTAGACAAGGTTGCGCATCAACCACTCCGTTCGTAGTACTCTGATTGAAGTGGTTGCGAAGTTAGTACTACGGATGGAGTGGTGTCAAGGTGCGGCGGAATACTGAGCGGCGGGCGGCGCTCGTCGACGGTGCGATCGAGGTGCTCGCCCGGGAGGGCGCGCGCGGTCTGACCTTCCGCGCTGTCGACACGGAGGCCGGGGTGCCGACCGGGACGGCGTCGAACTACTTCGCGAACCGCGACGACCTGCTGACACAGGCCGGGATGCGCGTCTACGAACGGCTGAAGCCGGACGACGCGACCATCGATCTCAGCCTGCGCGGCGCACACGACCGGGCGCACCTCGCCGCGCTGATGCGTGAGACCGTCGGTCGCGTCGCCGCGTTCCGTACCGGATTCCTCGCGCTGCTCGAGCTTCGGCTCGAGGCGACCCGGCGACCGGAACTGCGCGCGGTTCTCACCGAGCGGGTGCGGCAGGACCTGGACTTCAACATCGCCAACCACGTCCAGGCGGATATGCCGGGCGACCCGACGACCGTGGCGCTGCTCTACATGGCCTTGAACTGGCTGATCGTCGACCGGTTGACCCTGCCGGACCTGTTCTCGGACAAGGAGATCGACGACCTCGTCGAAGCCGCCGTCGACCGCGTCGTGCCGGACTGACGGTCGGCGCGGTCCGCCGACGATCGTGCACTCCGATCTGGCCATGCTGAACCCGAGGTGCTTCGCCCGAGCCCGGACGAAAGGTAAAGGTGATAGGTGGACCTATACTGATAGGCATGGCAGATGGGACGTACCAACCGACACTGTCGCAGCTGCGAGCATTCGTCGCGGTGGCCGAGTATCGGCACTTCGGCACCGCAGCAGCTCGCCTGAGCGTGAGCCAGCCCACCCTGTCCCAGGCGCTCGCGTCGCTGGAGAACGGCCTGGGAGTGCAACTGATCGAACGCAGTACCCGGCGCGTCCTCGTCACCGCCGCCGGTGAGCAACTCCTCACACAGGCCAAATTGATCCTCGACGCCGCGGACGGTTTCGTCGCTGCCGCGGCCGGGGTGGGTGACAAGCTGGTTGGGCCCCTGCGCATCGGACTGATCCCGACCGTTGCGCCCTACGTGCTGCCTGCACTGCTACCCGCTCTGCGCCGGGAGATGTCCGCGCTCGTGCCGCAGGTCATCGAGGATCAGACCGCGCGACTGCTCGAGTCGCTGCGGACCGGTGCGATCGACGTCGCCGTGCTGGCCCTGCCCTCCGAGGCACCCGGGCTCATCGAGATCCCCTTGTACACGGAGGACTTCGTGGTGGTCCTGCCCAAGGATCATGCCTTCGCCGGCCGCGACGACCTGCCGCTCGACGTGCTCGACGAGCTGCCCCTCCTGCTCCTCGACGAGGGGCACTGTCTGCGTGATCAAACGTTGGATCTGTGCCGATCGGTCGATGCGCACCCGCTGTCCGGCGACACCCGGGCGACATCGTTGGCGACCGTGGTGCAGTGCGTCGCAGGGGGATTGGGGGTGACCCTGGTCCCGGACTCCGCGGTGGAGGTCGAGACCCGTCGCGGTGATCTGGCCACCGCCCGATTCTCCGCCCCCGTGCCGGGGCGCACGATCGGCCTGGTGTTCCGGGCGTCGAGCGGCCGTGCCGACGGGTACACCCAGTTGGCCGAGTTGCTGCGCACGGTCGCGCCGACGGGAGTGGTCGCAGCGGCCGGAACCTGACCGTTCCACGCCTACCGTGCAGCGCGGCGGGGGATGATCGACTGGTCACGAGGAGGCGAGATGCCGATGGACACCGTGGTCGCTGCTGGATGGGGTCCGTTCGTCCAAGCGGCCTACGACCAGTTCTACGCCGCCCCGCGAGTGGTCAATCCGGCGTCGATGTCGCTGCCGGCGGGCTTCTCGCTCGTCCGCACGATCCAGATGACCGACGTGTCGGGATCGACTCCCGTGTTCTTCGGGTTCCTCGCGGCCGGTGGGACACCGAGCATCCAGGTGATCGCACTGCGCGGCACCGCGACCGTCGCCGAGTGGGTGGACGACCTGCACTGGGCTCCGGTCCCGTTCACACAGGTGAGCGGCGGCGGGAAGGTGGCCGAGGGCTTCCTCGACCTCTACGACACCATTGCCACGATGCAACCGGGACAGCCCGTGGTCTCCCTCGGAACAGGGGAGCTCGTCTCGGCGATCGACCCGGCCGTGCCGCTGGTCGTCACCGGTCACAGCCTCGGTGGCGCCCTGTCGACGCTTCTCGTTGCAGACCTCGCGGCGAACTCGGCGCTGAAGCCCCAGGCGTGGACGTTCGCAGCACCGAAAGTGGGCGATGCGAACTTCGCGGCGCGATACGGGGAACTCAGTACCGTGTCGTGGCGGATCTACAACGTCGTCGATCCGGTCCCGTACTTTCCCCGCGACCCCGTCGACGACTACCAGCACGTCAACACCGGCTATGCGATCGAGTCGCTGACCTATGCCCGGTGGAGCCTCGGCTGCGCGCATTCTCTGAACACGTACCTGTACGGGCTGTCGCCCGGGACCGTGACGCTGCAGCCGGCTTGTCGCACGTGACCCGATATCTCGAGGATCCGGCGTGGGCCGGGTCTACGCCGGTGCTGACCGAGACATCGATCGTTGTAGGTGCGAAGATTCAGGGGTGTGCGAGCCGCGTCACGTTCGGTGGGCGTGCTCGCGCCGGATCGATCAGAGATGAAGGAGTGAGCTGGCTTGAGCACCAGTGTCATCATTGCGGGGGCACGGACCCCGATCGGCAAGCTGTCGGGGGCATTCGCCTCCCTGACCGCGGTGGACCTCGGCGCGCACGCCATCGCGGCGGCGGTCGAGCGGGCCGGGGTGGGTACCGACGGCGTCGACGCCGTCGTGATGGGGACCGTCGTGCAGGCCGGCGTCGGCCCGAACCCGGCCCGCCAGGCGGCGGTCGGGGCGGGTCTGCCGATGACCGTGCCGGCAACCACCGTCAACAACCTGTGCCTGTCCGGCCTCGAGGCGATCATGCAGGCCGATCGGCTGATCGCCACCGGTGCCGCCGACGTCGTGGTTGCAGGCGGCATGGAGTCGATGACCGCAGCGCCCTACGTGGTGCGCGGCGCCCGTCAGGGGCTGAAGTACGGCTCGACCGGTTTCGAGGACGCGCTGGACCGCGACGCGCTGACGTGCGCGTTCGACGGCATCTCGATGGGTGCCTCCACCGAGCGCTACCAGGCTGGGGAGAACATCACCCGCGCGGAGCAGGACGAGTTCGCCGCCCGCTCGCACCGCCTCGCCGCCGCGGCGACCGAGTCCGGCGCGTTCGCCGCCGAGATCGCGCCGGTCGAAATCTCCTCCCGCAAGGGCACCGTCACGGTGTCGGAGGACGAGGGCATCCGCGCGCAGACCACCGTGGAGTCGCTCGGAAAGCTGCGTCCGGCGTTCGCAAAGGACGGCACTATCACCGCGGGCGCGTCCTCGCAGCTGTCGGACGGCGCGGCGGCCGTCGTCGTGATGCGCAAGGAACTCGCGATCGAGCGCGGCATCGAGTGGCTCGCCGAGATCCGCTCGCACGCCCTCGTTGCGGGACCGGACACCTCGCTGCTGCACCAGCCTGCGAACGCGATCGAAGCCGCGCTGAAGCGTGACGGCGACACCACCGTCGCCGATCTCGACCTGCTGGAGATCAACGAGGCGTTCGCCGGTGTCGCGATCGCGTCCGTGCGGCAGCTCGGCGTCGACGCGGAGAAGGTCAACGTCAACGGCGGCGCGATCGCAGTGGGTCACCCGGTCGGCATGTCCGGCGCGCGAATCGCGCTGTCGCTGGCGCATTCGCTCAAGGCACGGGGCGGTGGCAAGGGCGCAGCCGCGCTGTGCGGCGGCGGCGGTCAGGGCATCGCCATGATCCTCGAGGTGTAACGACAGCTGCGTCGTCCGTGCGCGGTCGCCGAGTCGGTGGGCTCGGTGACCGCGCACGGCCGCATCAGCGCTTGCCGCGCCGCGCTTTCTGAGATTTTCGTGGTGGCGGCACCTTGCCCGCCTCCGCCCGGGCGGCGCGTCGGGCCGCCGCCTTCTGGGAGGCGGTGCGCTTGGGCGCCGGTTCGGGTGCCCCACGGCCACGAGAGCTGTTGACGCTGCGCCCGCGCACGATGCCGACGAACTCCTCCACCAGTTCGGTGGTGGCGGCGGCCGGCCAGGCCAAGGCGACGGGGGAGAGCGGGCCGTCCGTGACGGTGCGGTACGTCAGGTCCTTGCGGTGGTGCAGTCGGGCGAGGGACTGCGGCACCACCAGCACACCCACCCCGGCCGCAACGAGTTCGACCGCGTCGCCGGTGGTGTCCGGACGGTGCAGTGCCGGGGTGCCCGGTCGGACCGGCCATTCGAGCGTGTCGTCGTGCGGATGCAGCACGATCTCGTCCGCCAGATCGGCGGCGGCCACCTCGTCGGCGGCGGTGACCACGTGGTCCTTCGGGACCACGACCACCGGAATCTCCTCGTACAGCGCGATCATGCTCAGCCCGTCGTGCTCCACCGGCAGGCGCAGCAGCGCCGCGTCGGCGCGGTCCTCGCGCAGCGCGGCCGTCGCGTCGGCGGCATCGACCGCGACCAGTTGAAGCGGAGTGTCGGTGACGCGCTCACCCCAGATGCGGACCCACTTTGCGGGGGTGACACCGGGGACGTACGCGAGCCGGAACGGTCGGGATTCAGTAGCCTCGGTCACCCGGTCAGGCTACCCGCCACCCGTGGGGAGCCACCGGTGCGGCCGCGCGGGACGTGCTCGTTACCCTTGACGTATGACGTCGCAGAAGACCCCCCAGACGATGAAGCCGGCAACCGCCGCGAAGAAGCTGGGCGTGTACCTCCAGGCCACCCCCGCCGAGTTCCAGGACGGCGTGGTCTCGCGCGACGAGCTGAACGAATGGCAGACCAATCCGCCGGAGTGGCTCGTCGCTCTCCGCAAGGACGGTCCGCACCCGCGTCCGGTCGTCGCCGCCAAGCTCGGCGTGTCCATCGCGGGCCTGGCCCGTGGCGGCGTCAGCGAGGCGCTCACCACCGCAGAGATCGACGCGCTCCTCGCCGACCAGCCCGACTGGCTCGTCGCCGAGCGCGCCAGCCTCGTCGAGGTTCGCAAGGAGGAGAAGCGGATCAAGGAACTCCACGCCACCAAGCGCGAGGAGTCCAACCGCAAGCCGCGCAACGCGGGACCGTTCAAGCCGTCGAACTGACGTCCGTCGGGCTGTTGCTCCGAGTTGCACTCGGTCGGTGACGGAGCAACAGCCCGATGCACGTTAGGCAGGGGCTGGCTGCCACTGGTCGCGCAGCGTTCGTTCGCGCCCGAGCACCCGGGCCTGCGCAATCGTGCCGGCGACCGCGAGCACCATATACAGCGCGTACCACCACCAGTCGTGAGCGACTGTCGCGGTGAGTGTTTCCTCGTCGAAGTCGGCGGTGTCGAGGGTGCCGACGAGCAGCATCACGCCGCCGACGACGGCGACCGCGCCGCCGAGCGCGCTGACCACGACGAGCAGCACCGCCGGCAGGTTCACCATCAGCGTCAGTGCCGCCAGCACCACACCGAGGACGACACCGACGGCGATGACCACCCAATTCCACATCACCCCGACCGCGGCCATGGCCGCCGTGCCGAGAGCGAATCCGACCGACGCCATCGTCAGCGTCACCGCTACCGCGTAGTACAGGTAGGCCAGGACGGAGAAGAGCACGGCGAGGAGGATCCCGACGATCACGATGTCCGGCATGCGAAGACAGTACCGACTGGATGGTGCTTGCTCCGGCTAACGCTCAGCCCTCGGCCACCTCGAACTCGTCGAAGATCACCTCGCCGGCCGCGTCGGACTCGGCGAGGTTGACCTCGCCGAGCAGTGCCCAGCCGTGGTCGCCGTTCGGGTCCTCGAGGACCTGCCGGACCCGCCACAGCGTCGGCTCGACCGTGACCTGGAACAGCAGCGGGCCGCGGGCCGACGGGCCGGTCCCGATCTCGTCGTACTCGTCGAAGTACAACTCCAACAGGTCGGCCCAGTCGTCGGCGTCGAGGCCGTCGCCCAGGCCGGCGAGCTCGTCCCACCGCTGCCGGGACGCGAGTTCGACGCGCCGGAACATCGCGTTGCGGACCATCACCTTGAAGGCGCGGGTGTTCGCGGTGATCGGCCGCGGCGTGTCGGCGCCGAACGCGACCTGCTGGTCGTCGGACTCGACACCCGGGTTGGTGAGCTGCTCCCACTCGTCGAGCAGGCTCGAATCCACCTGGCGGATCAGCTCACCCAGCCACTCGGTGAGGTCCTCGAGCTCCTCGGTCCGGGCCTCGGCCGGAACCGTCTGCCGCAGCGCGCGATACGCGTCGGCGAGATAGCGCAGCACCAGACCCTCGGAGCGGGCGAGGCCGTAGTGGCTGACCAGCTCCGCGAACGTCATGGACCGCTCCACCATGTCGCGCACGACGGACTTGGGGGAGAGGGCGAACTCGTTCATCCACGGATGACCCGCACGGTAGGTCTCGAATGCGGGGAACAGCAGGTCCGCCAACGGTTTCGGCCAGGTGATCTCCTCGAGCAGCTCCATGCGCTCCTCGTACTCGATGCCGTCGGCCTTCATCTCGGCCACCGCCTCACCGCGCGCCGCGTGCTGCTGCGCCATGAGGATCTGCCGCGGATCGTCGAGCGTCGATTCGATGATCGACACGACGTCGAGTGCGTAGCTGGGAGATTCGGGGTCGAGCAGTTCGAGCGAGGCCAGCGCGAACGGCGACAGCGGTTGGTTGAGTGCGAAGTCGCGCTGTAGGTCCACCGTCAGCCTGGCCATGCGGCCGTACTCGTCGGGCTCGTCGAGTTGCTGGACGATCCCGGCCTGCAACAGGCCCCGGTACAGGCGGATCGCCTTGAGGATGTGTCGCCGCTGCGCGGGTCGCGGCTCGTGGTTGTCCTCGAGTAGGTGCCGCATCGCCTGGAAACAGTTGCCGGGCCGGGCGATCACGTTGAGCAGCATCGAATTGCTCACCGAGAACCGAGAGGTGAGCGGTTCGGGCGACGCGACGATCAGCTTGTCGAACGTGCCCTCGCCCCACGACACGAAGCCCTCAGGCGGCTTCTTGCGCTGCACCTTCCGCCGCTTCTTCGGGTCGTCTCCGGCCTTCGCGAGCGCCCGCACGTTCTCGATCTCGTGCTCGGGGGCCTGCACGACCACCGTGCCCATGGTGTCGTAGCCGGCGCGACCGGCGCGGCCGGCGATCTGGTGGAACTCGCGGGCCCGCAGCTGACGGGTGCGGGTGCCGTCGAACTTCGTCAGGCCGGTCAGCAGGACCGTGCGGATCGGCACGTTGATGCCGACGCCGAGGGTGTCGGTGCCGCAGATCACCTTGAGCAGGCCGTCCTGGGCGAGCCGCTCGATGAGGCGCCGGTACTTCGGCAGCATGCCGGCGTGGTGGACGCCGATGCCGTGACGGACGAGGCGCGACAGTGTCTTTCCGAATCCGGTGGTGAACCGGAACGCGCCGATCGCCTCGGCGATTGCGTCCTTCTCGGCGCGACTGCACAGGTTGACACTCGTCAGCGCCTGCGCGCGTTCGAGCGCTGCGGCCTGCGTGAAGTGCACGACGTACACCGGGGCCTGGTGAGTGGTGACGAGTTCCTCGATCTCCTCGCCGATCGGGGTCTGCGAGTACGAGAAGTGCAGCGGCACCGGGCGTTCGGAGCCCGACACCTCGGTCGTCGGACGTCCGGTCCGGCGGGTGAGGTCGTCTCGCAGGTGCGTGACGTCGCCGAGCGTCGCCGACATCAGCAGGAACTGGGCCTGCGGCAGCTCGATCAGCGGCACCTGCCACGCCCAACCCCGATCCGGTTCGGAGTAGAAGTGGAACTCGTCCATCACGACCTGGCCGATGTCGGAGCCAGCCCCCTCGCGCAGCGCGAGATTCGCGACGATCTCCGCGGTGGCGCAGATGATCGGCGCCGACGAGTTCACCGACGCGTCGCCGGTCATCATCCCGACGTTGTCCGCCCCGAAGACGTCGCACAGCGCGAAGAACTTCTCGCTGACCAGCGCCTTGATGGGTGCGGTGTAGAAGGTGCGGCGACCCTCGGCGAGCGCGAAGAAGTGCGCGCCCAGCGCGACCATCGACTTGCCGGAGCCGGTGGGAGTGGCCAGGATGACGTTCGCCCCGGAGACCAGCTCCATGAGCGCCTCCTCCTGCGCCGGGTACAGCTGCAGGCCGCGATCGCTCGTCCACGACGTGAAGGTGTCGAACAGGGCGTCGGCATCGGCGCCGTCGGGGTCGACGGACTCGGGAAGCAGATCGGGAAGCAGCACCGTTACAGGCTAGAGCCTCGCTGAGACACACCGGCATTCCGGACCCGAGGCGCGGTGGTCGTCACGTGGCGCTGCGCTCGTCCGACCCCATCGCGTCGAGCACCGCCATGCGGGTCTCGGGCGCCCCCGAGATGGCACCCTCGCCGACACCGTTCATCAGCAGGTTGCGCCAGCGGATCTCGTCGAACTCGAGCGGCGCGGTCGACGTGAGGAAGTTCTCGACGACCGTCAGGAAGCGGAGCGGATCGTCCCGGAACGGGAAGTGCCCGGCGTTCTCGAAGATCTCGAGGCGCGCGCCCGGCATGGCCGAGTGTGCGAGGTGGGCGTGGCTGATCGGGATCACCGAGTCGCGTTCACCCCAGATCAGCTGCACCGGAAGGTTCTCGGTGAGATAGCAGCGGTCGAGCATGGTCACCACCTGGCCGCGCCAGTCGACAACCGATCGCAGCGTGCGCAGGTACGCCTCGTACGCGGTGGGATCGGGCAACTCGCCGAGCACCCGGACCAGATCCGGGGTGTCGTGCAGCATCGTGCCGGGGCGCAGCGGCGAGCCGTGGACCCGCGCGACCACCTCGCCGACCGCGCGGACCGCAGTCATCGCGCCGGGCACGCGCAGCAGTTTGAGGGCCTCGTTGACCACCGGCATCGTGATGAGCCGCAGCAGCGGGTGGACATCCTTCGTCACCCCGCCCGCGGACACCAGCACCAGACGGTCGACCATGTGCGGGAACTGGTACGCGAACTGCATGGCGACGCCGCCGCCCAGCGAATGCCCGACCACCGTGACCTTGTCGATGCCCAGCACCGACAGCAGATCCCGCATGCCGTTGGCGTACGCGGCCACCGAGTAGTCGGCTCGGGGCTTGTCCGACCGGCCGTGGCCCAGGAGATCGGGCGCGACGACCGTGTAGTTCTGCGCGAGGTGCGGGATGATCTCGCTCCAGGTCGACGAGTTGTCCCCGATGCCGTGCAGCAGGAGTACGGCGGGCCCCTCGCCGGCTATCCGGAACGCGCGCCGGTACCCGTGGATGGTCCGGAATGCGAGCCGCGGCTCGGTGTCGGGCACCGGGCGGAGCATGCGCGTGCGAGAGTCGCTCATATCGCCTCCTGAAGCCGCTGCCCAGCAGGTGAGCACCGCTCAGATGTGATCGTCCGAGTATATCCGTGTACCGAGAGAGTAAATGCCATATTTGTCGTAAGCATGACATCGGATAACGGATAGGTTTCGCCGTCGACCATACCTGGACAGACGACCAAATGACCGGCCGATCGACGAACTCAGTCGTCCTTTTCGTCCCGGTGGTCGTCGTCGATCTGGGCCTGTTCGGCCAGGAACCGTTCGAACTCCGCGCCCAGTTCCTCGCCGCTCGGCAGGTCGTCGTCGGTGGCGAGGAGCGTCGACTGCTGTTCCTGCGCGGCGACGTACGAGTCGTATTGGTTCTCGAGCGCGCGCACCACGGCCTGGACCTCCTCGTTGGCTGCGATGTGCTCGTCGATCTGCTCGCGCACGCGCGCCGACGCCTCGCCCAGTGCGGCCAGCGGCAGCTCGAGATCGGCGATTTCCATGACGTTCTCGAGCAGCGTCTCCGCGGCGGCGGGGTAGTCGGTCTGCGCCAGGTAGTGCGGAACGTGCACGGAGAATCCCACCGACTCGTGGCCGTGCTGACTCATCCGCAACTCCAGAAGCGACGACGCGCTTCCCGGCACCTGCAGTTCACCCGACCAGCGGTGGTGGTCCTTGATCAGTTCCTTGTTGGTCGAGTGCGCCGTCACACTCAGTGGACGGGTGTGCGGGATCGCCATCGGAATCGCGTTGATGCCGACGGTCCGGCGAACCCCCAGCTGCTCGGCCAGCAGGCGTACCGCCGTGGTGAACCGCTCCCAGCGCAGATCCGGCTCCATGCCGGCCAGCAACAGGAACGGAGTCCCGGTGGTATCGCGGAGGGCATACAGATTCAGCTCCGGCGCCTCGAAGTCGGAGAAGTGGTCGGCCTTGAACGTCATCGTGGGCCGTCGCGACCGGTAGTCGATCAGCTCGTCCACCGCGAACGACGCGACGAGTTCGGACTCCAGGCTCTCGCGCAGATGCTTGGTGGCCAGCTTCACGGCATGCCCGGCATCGGAGAATCCCTCGAGGCCGTGAACCAGGACCGGGCCCAGGCCGTCGGAGGAGGACAGATGCGGTGCCGGGAACTCCAGCTCGTACATCTTCGACTGCTCGTCCATGACGGCTCCTTTTCCTTCGAACGGTGCTTCCAGTGTCCCTCACCACCTCCCGCGCACCGAAAACGGGAGGAGTGGACACGTCCTCCGGCGCCGACCAAGATCACCGGACGGCGTCCTGCGAACATCAACATCCGGTGGCCGCCGTCGATTCCCGAAGGTCGCGACGCGGGCGGCGACAGCTCGGCGTGACGACTCCGCCCGGACGTCTCCCGGGTCGCTGATGGAGTTCCGGGTGGGCCGGTTGCGGGGTGTATCCCGAGGCGCGTGTGTCACGCTGTCGGGTGGACCGGAACGGTCGTACGGCAGGAGGCCCGGGTATGTCGCTGCGGACGCGCGTCGCGCCCCGTCTGGTGCTCGGATCGGCGCTGCTCGGCGCCGGTGCATTCGTCGTCGGATGCGCCACGGCGGTGGACGGCGCGGCGCATCCCGTCGATGCCCACCCAGCCGGCTCACGCCCCCTCGACGAGATGCTCCTCGAGCCGTCCGCGTTCCCGCCGCGGTATCCGGCGGTCGTCCTCCCGCCGCAGGCGGTGTCGCAGGCCGCGCCCGATCTGACCGGCATCGCGCCGGGTGCGCGGGTCGAACCGGCGGGATGCAAGCCGCCCACCCAGGACTACGGCCCCGACGGCACCGCGATGGTCGTCGGAACCGACAACACGAATCGGTCGACGATCACGATCGAACTGGTCCGGGTGGACACCCCGCTGTCCGAGTTCGGGGCGCAGATCGTCGACTGCCCCGAGGTGACCGCCACGCGGAACGGGGTCGAGGCCGTCGTGCGCACCGCCCTCACCCCGCCGCCGCAGATCGACGGCGACGAGACGCTCGCGCTCCGCCGATCGGTGAGCTCCGGCCAGGGGGAGCAGGCCGTGACGCAGTCGATGGTGTCGCTCATCGCGCAGATCGACGGCGTGCGCGTGCAGGCGACGGCGATGTCGTTCGGGGACGTCACCGATCCCGCGGTGCTCGGTGCACTCTTCGCATCGGCGGTCGAGAAGGTGCGGGCGGGATGAAGCGGCGAACCTAGCAGGGGCCTCCGACGCCGACGGGTGCCGGAACGGATCCGCCGGCGTGGTTGTGCACAGCCTCGGGTGCCATCCACAGGTTCGTGGAAGTCGCTGGTCGCGCGGGACTCGGTCACCGGAGCGCGAGGCAGGGTCGACGCATGACGACATCAGCCTTCCCACACAACTCGCCCTTTCCCTCCAGCCCGCAGGACGGGACAGGATTCGGCACCCGCTGCGCCGTGCGGATATCCGATCCCGGCACGCTGATCAGCTCGGTGCCGGCGCTGCTCGGGTTCCATCCCCGTCGCTCCCTCGTGGCGATCTGCCTGGCCGGGACCAAGGTCGGGGCCGTGATGCGGCACGACCTGGTCCTCGACGAACCCGGTCGCGCGGGCGGGGTGATGGACCTGGTCCTCGAACAGTTCGCCGCGGTCGCGGAGCGGGAAGGCGCCGACCGCATGCTCGCGGTCGTCGTCGACGACCGGATCCCGCCCCGTGCCCGTCCCGCGGATCTCGCCGGGCACGTGGCCGTCGTGGAGCGATTCCGGGACTTGTTGGACCGCAGTGCGATCGAGCTGTCCGCAGCGCACGTTTGTTCCCGGATCCAGGCGGGAGCGCCGTGGCAGGACCTCGACGGCGCCAATCACGGAATCCTTCCCGATCCCACGGCATCCGCGGTCGCGGCGGCCCAGGTCCTCGAAGGTTGGGCGATCCGCGGCTCCCGGGAGGAACTCGAGGCAGTGCTCGATCCCGCCTCGCCCGACGTGCAGGAGCGGATCGCCGACCTGATCGACGCCGCGCGCGACGACAGCACGCGCGGCGTCGCGCGCACCCGCGCGGCCGCCGACCCGGAGCGGGCCGACCGTGAGGGGCTCGAGTACGTCCTGACGCGGATCGCGCAGCACGACTCGGGAGAGGAGATCTCCGCGGAGGAATGTGTCGAATTGGCTCTCGCACTCGAGAACCTCACCATCCGCGACTCGCTTCTCGCACTGTCGGCAGGGGTGCATGCCGGTGCGGCCGAGCAGATGTGGGTGCATCTGGCCCGGAGCCTGCCCGACCCCGAACGCGCCGAGCCGCTCGCGCTGCTCGGGTACAGCGCATACCTGCGCGGCGACGGGCCCATGGCCGGTGTCGCGCTGTGCGCCGCGCTCACCGCCGACCCGTGTCACCGGCTGGCGGGCCTGCTCGACGACGCACTCCAGGCAGGGGTCAGACCCGCCGCACTCCGAGACCTCGCGGCGGTCGGACACCGGATCGCGAACGATCTCGGGGTGCAGTTGCCGCCGCTCGGCCCGCTACCGCTTGGCGGCGTGTGACCGATCGCCGAGAGCCTGCAGGTACGTCCACGCGTCGGCGACGATCTCGTCGAGGTCGGTGTGCGCCGGGCGCCAACCCAACTCGGCGATCGCCCGGTCGCTCGACGCGATGAGAACGGCCGGATCGCCGGCGCGGCGGGGTGCGTCCTCGGCGGCGATGGGCAGCCCCGTCACACGCTCGCATGCCGAAATGACTTCACGGACAGTGAATCCGGCGCCGCTGCCGAGGTTGTAGATCTTGTGACGGCCCGGCTCGGACGACTCGAGTGCGAGCAGATGGGCCTCGGCAAGATCCAGCACATGGATGTAGTCGCGGACCGCGGTGCCGTCCTTGGTCGGCCAGTCGGTGCCGAACACCGAGATCTTCTCGCGCTGCCCCAGCGCGACCTGGAGCACGAGAGGGATGAGATGCGTTTCCACGACACGGTTCTCACCCGCGCCCTTGTACGCGCCCGCGACGTTGAAGTAGCGCAGGCTGGTCGCCGCGAGCGAGTGCGCATTCGCGTAGGAGGTGATCGCATGGTCGATCGCCAGCTTGGTGGCGCCGTACGGATTCGTGGGCCGGGTCGGATCGTCCTCGGTGATCGGAGTCCGCTCGGGCTCACCGTAGGTCGCGGCCGTCGACGAGAACACCAGACGCGGCGTGCCGGACACGCGCATCGCCTCGAGCAGCGCCAGCGTGGTGACCACGTTGCCCTGCCAGTACTGCTCGGGCTTCTCGACCGACTCGCCGACCAGGGACTGCGCGGCGAAGTGCAGCACACCGTCGAAACGCGGTGCGCCGTCGCCGGACCCGAGGACGGATCCGGCGACGGCGGCGATGTCACCCTCGACGAACTCGGCACCCGCGGGCACCGCGTCGGCGTTACCGGTCGACAGGTCGTCGACAACGACGACCTCGTGGCCCCGCTCGAGCAGGACAGTGCTGCACACGCTGCCGACGTAGCCGGCGCCGCCGGTAACCAGAAGTCTCACCGCTTGTCTCCTCACCCGCCGAATCCGGCGGAGCGAGGCGTCAGACCTGCTTCACCTGGACGGCGTGGGCCATTTCCTCGGGAAGTTCGAATTCGTCGTGGCCGGAGACGGTGATCGTCACCGATCCGGGCCGGGTCTCGACTGTAACCCGAGCATCGGGGACCACGCCCGCCTCGCGGAGCTGGCCGATCAGTTCGGGGTCGGACTGCACGTGCTCGGCGAGTCGGCGAACCACGACGGCCGTCGGCTTGCCCGCGGGGACGTCCGTGAGCCGGATCAGCGTCTCCGCGTTGGTGGACGGGCGATCGAGACCCAATTCGGACAGACCCGGGATGGGGTTTCCGTACGGGGACGTCGTGGGATTGTTCAGCACCTCGACGAGGCGTCGCTCGACGTCCTCGCTCATCACGTGCTCCCACCGGCACGCCTCGGCGTGCACCTGGTCCCAGTCGAGCCCGATGATGTCGACGAGCAGACGCTCGGCGAGGCGATGCTTGCGCATCACCGAGACCGCGAGGCTGCGGCCCTTCTCTGTGAGCTCCAGATGGCGATCGCCGGCCACCTGGAGCAGCCCGTCACGTTCCATGCGAGCAACTGTCTGGCTCACCGTCGGCCCGCTCTGATCGAGCCGTTCGGCGATCCGTGCGCGGAGCGGGACAACGCCCTCTTCTTCCAAGTCGTAGATCGTCCGGAGATACATCTCCGTGGTGTCGACCAGATCCTTCACTCTCACACCCCTTCGTCTGGAGAGATTCTACCGGGCAAACCGCATTCAGGGTTCCGGTCGGGCGTTCCGCGCGTTCCCGGCGGAGACCGCCTGATCGGCGCCTCCCGACGGCGCCTCGCGCGGGGGGCGCCGCGGGAAGTAACTTGAGTCCATGACCGCGCCGACAGGTCCCGCCCCGGGCATCCGAGCTTCCGGTACCAACCGCGTCGTGGTGTGGAGTCCGGACTACCTCAGCTACCGGTGGAGTCCGCAGCATCCGATGAACCCGACCCGGCTCGAGCTGACGATGGATCTCGCGCGCGGCCTCGGACTCGTCGAGGGCGCGGAGCTGATCCGCCCCGAGTCGGCACCCGACGCCGAGTTGCTCCGCATTCACACCCCGGCCTACATCGACGCGGTGAAACGCGCCGGTTCCCCGGCGGAGGGCGGCCTGCCCGCCGAGATCGAGACTCGACACGGGCTGGGCACTGACGACAACCCGGTGTTCCCGCGCATGCACGAGGCCAGCGCGATCCTCGCCGGCGGCACGCTCGCCGCGGCGAAGGAGATCGCGTCGGGCCGCGCGCGCCGCGCCGTCAGCATCGGTGGCGGGATGCATCACGCCATGGCGGACTGGGCGTCGGGCTTCTGCGTCTACAACGACGCGGCGATCGCGATCTCCTGGTTGCTCGACAACGGATTCGACCGCATCGCCTACATCGACATCGACGCCCATCACGGTGACGGCGTGCAGCACGCGTTCATCGGCGATCCCCGGGTTCTCACGGTGTCCATCCATCAGCATCCGGCGACGCTCTGGCCGAACACCGGATGGTCGAGCGAGGTCGGGGCGGGCGCGGCCGAAGGCACCGCGATCAACCTCCCGGTGCTCCCGGGAACCTCCGATGCGTTGTGGCTGAGGGGATTCCACGCGGTGGTGCCCGCGGCGATCGCGGCGTTCCGGCCGCAGATCGTCGTCAGCCAGTGCGGTGCCGACAACCATCGCGAGGACCCGCTGGCGGACCTCGCGCTCACCGTCGACGGGCAGCGCGCGGCATACCTGGCGATGCGGGACCTCGCGGACCGGTACGCGGAGGGCCGCTGGCTCGCCGTCGGCGGCGGCGGGTACGGGTTGGTGCGGGTGGTGCCGCGATCGTGGACCCACCTGATCGCGGCGGCCCTCGATCGCGAGATCGACCCCGCCACCGCGACACCCGAGTCCTGGTGCGAGAAGGCGCACATGATCGCTCCCAGCGTCGACATCCCGGTGACAATGGGGGAGGGCGGCGACACGTCGTACCTGCGCTGGGACGGACCCGGCGGCACGCCGGAGACCGGGGTGGCGTCGATGGATCGGGCGCTGACCCGAATCGACTCGGCCATCATCGCGACCCGCCGTGCCACGTTCCCACTGCTCGGACTCGATCCGGAGGACCCCCGTGACTGACGGCAGCACCAAGGAAGCCGATCTCGACCGCGCGCGCAACTTCCCGCGTCACTGGCTGGCCGACGTCCTCGCCTCCGACGGCGGGGTCGTACACCTGAGGCCGATCGTGCCGGAGGACGCGGACAAACTCGTGGAGTTCCACGGCAAGCTGTCCGAGCGCACCCGTTACCTGCGTTACTTCGGTCCCTACCCGACGATGTCGAAGCGCGACATCGTCAACTTCACCACCGTGGACCACCACAACCGGGTCGCGTTCGTGGCGATCCTCGGCGACGAGATCATCGCCGTCGGGCGGTACGAGCGACTGCTCGACGTAGGCGACGGGCGCTCGGCGGAGGTCGCGTTCGTCGTCGCGGACGCCCACCAGGGCCGGGGCCTCGGGCCGATCCTGCTCGAGCATCTCGCCGGCGCGGCCGCCGAGAACGGGCTGAACATGTTCGTCGCCGAGGTCCTGGCCGAGAACCGCAACATGGTCTCGGTGTTCCGGGAGGCCGGCTACCAGGTCAGCCGCAGCTTCGATGGTGGCGTGCTGCGCCTCGAGTTCGCGATCGACCCCACCGAAGCGCTTCTGTCCGTTCGGAATTCACGGGAGCGGGCGGCTGAGGCGCGCAGCGTGCGCAACGTGCTCAGCCCGCGTTCGGTCGCGGTCATCGGCGCCTCCACCGACAGTTCCAAGGTCGGCAACGCGGTGCTGGTGAACCTGCTGCGCGGCAACTTCTCCGGACCGGTGTACCCGGTCAACGCCGAGCACCGGTCGGTCCGCGGCGTCCGCGCCTACCCGACGGTCCGCGACATTCCCGACGACGTCGACCTCGCGGTGGTCGCCGTCCCCGCCGAGTCCATCGACGCCGTGCTCGACGACTGCCTCGCCAAGGGCGTCAAGGCGCTGGTCGTGGTCTCCGCAGGCTTCAGCGAGTCGGGCCCGCACGGCCGCGACTCCGAACGCCGCCTCGTCCACGCGGCCCGCGCCCACGGGATGCGGCTCATCGGCCCCAACGCGCTCGGTGTCGCCAACAACGACGTCGCGGTGTCCCTCAACGCGACCCTGGCGCCCGTGCTGCCCACGCCCGGCAAGGTGGGGTTCTTCTGCCAGTCGGGCGCACTGGGCATCGCGATCCTCGACCAGGCCGCCAAGCGGAAGCTGGGCCTGTCGACGTTCGTCTCGGCCGGCAACCGCGCCGACGTCTCCGGCAACGACCTGCTGCAGTACTGGGACACCGATCCCGAGACCGAGGTGGTGCTGCTCTACCTGGAGAGCTTCGGCAATCCCCGCAAGTTCTCCCGGATCGCCCGCCGGGTGGCCCGCAACAAGCCGATCGTCGCCGTCAAGAGCGGCCGGCATGCGGTGCCGCCCGCGCTCGCCGCGACCGGCGTCGAGATGGACGACTCGATCGTGCGCGCGCTGTTCGAGCAGGCCGGCGTCGTGCAGGTGGGGTCGATCTCGCAACTCTTCGACTGCGCGATGCTGTTCGGATACCAGCCGCTGCCTGCCGGGCCGCGGGTGGCGGTGATCGGCAACTCCACCGCCCTCGGCGTACTGGCCACCGACGCGGCCCGCCGCGAGGGCCTGCAGGTGGGGGAGCCGGTGGACCTCGGTGCGCAGGCCACCCCGGAGGTGTTCGCCGACGCGGTGTCGACGGCCCTCGCGTCGTTCGACGTCGACGCCGTGATCGCGGTGTTCGCGCCGCCCGTCGCCGTTCCCGTCGAGCCGTACGCGCGGGCCCTGCGCGAGGCGGTGGTCGACGCCGACAAGCCGATCCTCACCACCTTCCTCGCGACCGAGGGCATCCCCGATGTGCTGGCGGTGCGCGGCCCCGACGGGCATCCGACGCGAGGCTCGGTGCCGTCGTTCCCCGGACCGGAACGTGCGGCGCTGGCCCTCGCGCGGGCCTGGCGGTACGCCGCGTGGCGCGGCCGGCCGGTGTCGAAGGTGGTGCGCCCCAACGGTATCGACCCGGACCGGGCGCGGCAGATGGTCGAGGGCTGGCTCGGAGAGTCCAACGGCCGCTGGCTGTCCGACTTCGAGGCGTCGCAGCTGCTCGAGTGCTACGGCATCCACGTCGTCGAGTTCCGCGCCGCCACCACCGAGGACGAGGCGGTCGAAGCGGCGACCGAGCTGGGCTACCCGGTGGCGGTCAAGGCGACCGGCGAGTTGTGGCGGCACCGACCCGACCTGAGCGGTGTCCGGCTCGACCTGCTCGGACCCGACGCGGTGCGCGTCGCCTACCGGGACCTGGCGACGGCGTCCGGTGAGCCGCTGCTGCACGTGCAGAGGATGGCGACCAAGGGCATCGGCTGTGTCGTCGGGGTCCAGGACGACCCGTCGTTCGGTTCGCTGATCTCCTTCGGTCTGGCCGGGGTGATCTCGGATCTGCTCGGCGACCGCGCCTACCGGGTGCTGCCGCTGACCGAGGATGAGGCGGCCGAACTGATCGATGCGCCCAAAGCGGCCCCGCTCCTGTCCGGGTACCGCAGCGCGGTTCCGGTCAACAAGAAGGCCCTCGTCGACCTCGTGCAGCGGGTGTCGGCGCTGGCCGACGACCTCCCGGAGGTGCGCTCACTCGCATGTGAGCCGGTGCTGGCGTCCTCGGCAGGGGCGCAGATCACCGACGCCCGGGTGCGGATCGGACCCGAGCCGAGCATGGCCGACATGGGCCCCCGCCGCTTGCGCGAGTGGTGAGCCCGCACCCGAACGACCTACCGGGCGCCGAAACGTGAAAAGCCCGGCCGGAGGCGGATCCCGAGGGGGAGGGACCCGCTTCCGGCCGGGCGGCCAGGGTGGTCGGTCAGCTGGCGTAGGCCCGCAGGCGGTCGGCGCGCTCGCCCTGACGGAGCTTGCCCATGACCTCGCGCTCGATCTGGCGCACGCGCTCCCGCGAGAGGCCGAACAGCTTGCCGATCTGGTCCAGGGTGCGCGGCTGGCCGTCGTCGAGACCGTAGCGCAGGCGGATCACCTGCTGCTCGCGCTCGTCCAGCGTCGCGAGCACGCTGCGGACGTCGCTGTGGAGCAGACCCGCGATCACCGCGTTCTCCGCCGAGGTGGCCTCGGAATCCTCGATGAAGTCGCCGAGCGGGGCCTCCTCGTCGTTGCCGACGGGCATGTCCAGGCTCACCGGGTCACGGCTGTGGTCCAGCAGATCGGCGATCTTGTGCTCCGGGATGCCCGACTCCTGCGACAGCTCCTCGTCGGTGGCCTCGCGGCCCAGCTGCTGGTGCAGCTCCCGCTTGATCCGGGCCAGCTTGTTGACCTGCTCGACGAGATGGACGGGCAGCCGGATCGTGCGGCTCTGATCCGCCATGCCGCGGGTGATGGCCTGACGGATCCACCACGTGGCATACGTCGAGAACTTGAAGCCCTTGGCGTAGTCGAACTTCTCCATTGCGCGGATCAGTCCGAGGTTGCCCTCCTGGATCAGGTCCAGCAGCGGCATCCCACGACCGGTGTAGCGCTTCGCGAGCGACACGACGAGACGCAGGTTGGCCTCGAGCAGATGGCGCCGGGCGGCCTCGCCGTCACGCACGATCGTCGTCAGATCACGCTTCTTCACTGCCGAGAGACGCTTCTTGGTCTCCAGCACGTGAGCCGCGTACAGCCCAGCCTCGATCCGCCGCGCCAGATCCACCTCGTCGGCAGCGGTCAGCAGGGCGGTGCGGCCGATCCCGTTCAGGTAGACGCGAACGAGATCCGCAGCCGGGCTCTGGCCGTCCAGATCCGAGTCGGTGATGCGGGGTCGAGTGGTGCTGGGGCTTGTCATGACGGGCCTCCTCGTCGGGGTGTCTCATATGCCTCAACGCTCCGACGACCCGGGAAAGTTCCCGAGAGAATTCGACCCGATGGTCCGTGACCTGCGGATTCCCGCCGGTGCCCCTGAGAAGTTCCTGAGAAGCTGCGAGGCGGGAACGCGTGTCAGGCCGGCGCGATCACACCGTGCCGCACCAGAGAATGGACCAGCGGCACCGCTGTCGCCGCGAGCGTGTCCTCGTCCTCGTCGTGGGCGAACGCGAGGAGCGTGACGAGTTCTTCCAACGGCAACCCGTCCTCGCGCATTCCCGCGAGCAGCGCCGCGGCGAGGTCGTCGACCTCGTGCTGCCACTGCGGGCCGTTGCCGCGGTGCACCCGCGCCACCACCTGACGCCAACCGTCCTCGCCCGGCAGGTACACCCGTTCGAGCGCCGTCTCGGGCTGCACCACGAACCGCGCCGAGAGGACGTCGTGCTCGCGCAGCCACGCCAGGCGCTCGAAGTACGCGAGAGCCTCGTCACCGAGCGGGTCGTCGAAGCCGTGGCGCAGGTCCTCGCACAGGATGTCCGACGGTGCATCCGTCCGACGCAGGTACACGAACCCGAACCCGACGCCCTCGACGTCGGCCTCCTCGAGATGGTCGAGCCACGCGTGCGCCCGCGCCGACGTGGCGGGATCGCGCGGATCGGCGCCGCCGTCACGCAGCCACGTCCCGACGTACAACGCGGGATCGGCGACGTCGCGCTGGACGATCCACGCGTCGATGCCGTGCGCCGGCAGCCACGACGCGACCCGATGGCGCCAGTCCTCACCCTCGACGTGCAACCACGACGCCAGGAGCGCGGCCGTCCCGCCGGGATTGAGGTAGTCGGCGGCGTGGGAGATCATCAGCTCGCTCGCCCCGTCCAGGTCGAGGCCGGAATCGCGGTAGCTGTGCGTCACCCGGGCCTCCCCGACGACGAACGGGGGATTCGCCACCACCCGGTCGAAACGACGGCCCTCGACCGGTTCGAACCACGAGCCCTCGCGGATCTCGAAATCGAGCCCGTTGAGCGCCGCGGTGGCCGCGGTCAGCGTGAGCGCGCGCGGGTTGATGTCCGTCACGGTGACCGTGCCCGCGTAGTCGGCGGCGCGGATCGCCTGGATTCCACAGCCGGTACCGACGTCGAGGACGGTGCCGACCGGGCTGGTCGGGGTTCCCCGCAGCAACGACAAAGATGCCTGCCCGACCCCGATGACGTGGTCGTCGGCGGTGGGGCGGGGGCGCATCGAGCCGTCCAGGTCCGACACCACCCACCGGTTGCCGGCGCCCAGGTCGAGGGGGCGCAGGTCCAGTTCGGCGCGCACCGTGTCGCCGGTGCGCGAGAGCAGCCCCGCGGCGACGGCGTCGTCGAGGCTGACGGGCTTCAGTGCCGCCGCGATGTCGTCCGCGGGACAGTCGTCGCCCAGGAGGAACAGGCGGATCAGCTGGCCGAGGTCTCCGCCGTCCGCGGTCGCGCGGCGGGCGGGAACGGGCTCGTGCCGTCCGAGTGCGGCGTGGGCGTCGACGCCGAGAAGATCGACGATCGAGTCGGTGTCGTACCGGGCGCGGGTCAGCGCCTCGCGCAGCGGGCCGCAGATGGACAGCAGGAGGTCTCGGTTCACCCCAGCATTGTTGCAGCCTTCGGCGCCGGATCACCCGTGCCCGCGGGTCACCCCTCGATGGTGCGGTGCCGCCGGGATTCGAGGGCCCGGGCCGCGTCGCGGTGGTCGTACCTGCTGGGTTCGTCCTTCGACCGCGGCGGTCGGTCGTTCGCGATGAGCACCGCGATCCACGGCAACGGAATGGACAAAGCGATGATGCCCACGGAGATCCAAGGATTACCGAATGCCCCGTATGCGATCGCGGCGAGAATCAGTGCCGGGATTCGGAACGACATGATCGTCAGGTACTTCTTCACTCGCGCCCGGTGCTGATCCTCGATCGACTGTGCAGCCTCGGTGATCAGTGCCGGGTTGCGGGGTGTGCCGCTCTCGGCGGACTCGCCGAACCCCGATGTTCTTGCCATACGTCCACTGTTGCACTCTCGGGCGGCAAATGCACACGCGAGTGCGGCATCATTGACCCGTGAGCACATTGACGAAGGAACGTCCCGACACCACCACCGACGAGACGACCGACGACGACACGCCCAAGTTCTTCCACTATGTGAAGAAGAACAAGATCGCGGAGAGCGCCGTGATGGGCACCCACGTCGTCGCGCTGTGCGGCGAGGTCTTCCCGGTCACGCGGTCCGCGAAGCCGGGCTCCCCGGTCTGCCCGGAATGCAAGAAGGTCTACGACGGGTTGCGCAAGGGCGACTGAATCGGGCGGGTCTCGTCCCCGTCGGTGGACGCGTTGCGCTGGCACGCGTCCACTTTGTCGTCTCCGTCGCCGTCTGCGGACTGTGACCGATCAGACGTGAATCGGATCGGTCCGGTCGCCAGCCGCCGGGTCAGAGTCGTCATCGGGCCCGCGTCCTCGGATGCGTCGACGGCCGCCTGCGCGGCGATCCAGTCCCGGACCTGCTCCATGCGGGTCGCCCGCGCCGGCCAGAACTCCTGGATGGTCGCGTTGAACTCGGCGCCGAGCACGATCGCGAATCCGAGGAAGAACGTGAACAACAGGAAGGCGATGGGCGTCGCCAGCGCGCCGTAGGTGTATCCGGTCCCGGTCACCCAGCTCAGGTACCACCGCAGGACCGTGCTGGCCGCCATGAAGAACACGCCGGCGACCAACGCCCCGCCCAACAGGCGGTGCCACGGCAGCGACTTGGGCAGGGCCGCCTTGTACAGCGTGGTCAGGCCGACGATGAGGAGCAGGCCGACGGCGGGGTAGTAGAAAGCGTCGACCATCTCGGTCCCGACCGCGTGCCACGACGCCGGCAGGACGCGGCCGATCATCGTCGGCCCCAGCGCGACCAGGGGAAGCGTGAATACGGCCAGGATCAGGAAGGTGACGTAGAGCAGCAGCGCGAAGACGCGCTGCCACACGGGGTGCCGGGCGTCCTTCTGGCCGTGTGCCTCGACGATCGAGTCGACGAACGTCGAGATGGCCGACGACCCCGCCCACAGCGACAGCAGGAAGCCGGCCGAGACGATCTCCGGGCGGCCCCGCCCGAGGACGTCGGTGACGGTCGGCTGGATGATCTGGTCGACGACGTTCTCGCTGAACGCGGTGTGGCTGAACGTGATGATCTTCGACTGGATGATCTCGACGGTGTTCGGGCCGAACCACCCGCCGACGTAGCCGAGGCTGCCGAGCAGCCCGAGCAGCAGCGGGGGCAGCGAGAGCGTCTGCCAGAACGCCGCGGTGGCCGACTTCCCGAAGATCGAATCGTTCCACGCCTTCACCGCGGTACGGCCGACCACCTGCCCGCACCGGCGTACCGGGCGGACTCTGGTGACGGTCGACGTCTTGCTCATGGTTCTTTCCAGGATTCCTGACGACACGCCGTCGTGCGCGGTGGGGCGCCGTCGTGTCGCGACCGATTGTGCCACCGCAGGTCATTCGCGCCCGGCCGGACGCCGGGCCCCCTGGACACCCCGGCGTGTCCGCGGCTGATGCGCGAGCGGTCGGTCCCGGGCGCTAGGCTCCTCGGGGGTCGTCGCCGGACATCGTGCCGGGTACGAGCGGCCGATTGCCCCGTCAGCGAAGCAAGGAGTGGGACCGACTGTGCGAAGCCTGTGGCGAGGTGCGATGTGAGCGCTGAACCCGGAAGTATCGAACGTGCACCTGCTCCCACCGGTTCCCTCCGAGCGTGGCAGCGCCGCGCACTGACGAAGTACCTGGCGACCAAGCCGCGCGATTTCCTCGCCGTCGCGACGCCGGGTGCCGGCAAGACCACGTTCGCGCTGCGGGTCGCCGCCGAGCTGCTGCAGGACCGCACGGTGGACCAGGTGACCGTGGTGGCGCCCACCGAGCACCTCAAGCACCAGTGGGCCGAGTCGGCGGCGCGCATCGGCATCGCGCTGGACTCGAACTTCTCGAACTCCACGGGCCAGACGTCGTCGGACTACCACGGTGTCGTCGTCACGTATGCCCAGGTCGCGTCGCATCCGTTCAAGCATCGGGCTCGGACCGAGGCGCGCCGGACGCTCGTCATCCTCGACGAGATCCACCACGGCGGTGACGCGAAGAGCTGGGGCGACGCGATCCGAGAGGCGTACGGCGACGCGACCCGTCGCCTCGCCCTCACCGGAACGCCGTTCCGCAGCGACGACAGCCCGATCCCGTTCGTGACGTACGAACCCGACAACGAGGGTCACCAGCGCTCGAAGGCGGACCACACGTACGGCTACTCCGATGCCCTCGCCGACGGCGTCGTCCGCCCCGTCGTGTTCCTGGCGTACTCGGGTGAGGCGCGGTGGCGCAACAGCGCCGGCGAAGAGTTCGCGGCACGTCTCGGCGAGCCCCTGAGCGCCGAGCAGACGGCGCGGGCATGGCGCACCGCCCTCGACCCTGCCGGCGACTGGATTCCGTCCGTCCTCACGGCCGCGAACACCCGGCTGGGCCAGCTGCGTGCCGGCGGTATGCCCGACGCGGGCGGCCTGGTGATCGCCACCGACCAGACCGTGGCTCGGGCCTACGCCAAGCAGCTCGAGACGATCACCGGCGAGGCGCCCGCCGTGATCCTCTCCGACGATCCCACCGCGTCCAAGCGCATCGCGGAGTTCTCCAAGAGCACGCAACCGTGGATGGTTGCCGTGCGCATGGTGTCCGAGGGCGTCGACGTGCCGCGGCTCGCTGTCGGCGTCTACGCCACCAGCGCGTCGACGCCGCTGTTCTTCGCGCAGGCCATCGGGCGTTTCGTGCGTCTGCGGACGAAGGGGGAGACGGCGAGCGTGTTCCTGCCGTCGGTCCCGGTGCTCCTCGACCTCGCGAGCCAGCTCGAGGCGCAGCGCGACCACATCCTCGGCAAGCCGCACCGTGAGAAGGACGGTCTCGACGACGACCTGCTCGCCGACGCGAACAAGCAGAAGGATGAACCCGGTGAGGAGGAGAAGGCGTTCGTCTCGCTGGGCGCCGACGCCGAACTCGACCAGGTGATCTACGACGGTTCGTCGTTCGGCACCGCGACCTTCGCCGGGTCCGACGAGGAGGCCGACTATCTCGGTCTGCCCGGCCTGCTCGACGCCGATCAGATGCGGGCGCTGCTCCGGCAGCGGCAGCAGAAGCAGCTCGACAAGCCGGCCGCCGAGCCCGAGCCGGTGCCTGTACCCGCGCCGCAGATGGTGACCGAGCGCGTCGCCGCCGCGGGCCAGCTGGCGAACCTGCGACGCGAGCTCAACTCGCTCGTCGCGATGCACCATCACCGGACCGGCAAGCCGCACGGTGTCATCCACGGCGAGCTGCGCCGGGTCTGCGGTGGGCCGCCCACCGCGATCGCGACCGTCGACCAGCTCACCGACCGCATCGCGATGCTGCGCCAGTGGTGAGCCGTCCTGATGAGGACCGCCAGGCTTCGGAAACGCCGAAGCGGGCGACCACCGTGGTGGCCGCCCGCTTCGGGAACTGGGGACGGACGGGAGTCCGCCCGGAGGGCTGACGCGTCAGATCGTCGCCGCAGATGATTCCGAATCGCTCACGATGGTCGCATTCATCTCACGAAGACGATCGGCATGCTCGTTGGCGTGATGCTGGCAGAAGAGAAGCTCTCCTCCGCTCGCGAGCACGGCGCGCACGCGGGCTCCTGCGCTGCACCGGTCGCACCGGTCGGCAGCGGTCAACGGGGGGCTGGTCAGGGTTCCGGGCATGACTCCTCCGAACTGGCTTCGGGTTCGCACCCGCCGCCTGGGGTCTTCCGCCGCGTCGGGGGTGACGCGGTAGGTCCACTCTGTCAGACGTTCGACTTGATCGGGTTGTTCCCGACATCGCCTCGGTGTGTTCTCTCTAACAGTGACCGCCCTGAACTCGGACAACGCGATTCGGGAGGGTTCTGTGTTCGCTGACAGCTGAGCGTCGGCCTAGTGTGTCGGGGCGACGACCGGCCGAAAAGGAGCCCCGATGACCGACCCCGAGCAGGTGCTGGTGCACATGTGCACCCGCGACGAGTGGGAGAACGCACAGCGCGTCGGGCAGCGGATTCCGGACGGGTTCGTCGCCGACGGATTCGTGCACCTGTCGACGCGCGGGCAGGTCCATCTGCCCGCCAACCGGCTGTTCGCGGGCCGTCGCGATCTGGTGCTTCTCCAACTGGATCCGAACCGGTTCGCCGCCGAGGTCCGGTGGGAGCCCGGCGTCCCGTCCGACCCGTCCTCGATGCTGTTCCCGCACCTGTACGGCCCGCTGCCGGTGGCCGCAGTCGTCGAGGTGACCGACTACCTGCCCGACGAGACCGGGGTGTTTCCGCCGATCGCGTGACACGTCGGCCGGGGAACGGGTGTTCGTGGTGACCCGTCGGTGCGTGGCGCTAACGTTGAGCCATGAACGTGGAAGTGACGCCGCTGCCCGGTATCGGAGTCCGCAAGGACTTCGCGCTGGCGACGGGTCGACGCATCGGGGTAGTCACGCACCGTGACGGCCGCACCGATCTCATCGTCTCCAAGCTCGACGATCCGGACGCCTGCATGGCGTCGATCCCGCTCGAATCGGACGAGGCGTCGGTGCTGGCGAACCTGCTCGGCGCCCCGCAGCTCGTCGCGCAGCTGCGCGAGGAGCACCGGGACCTGCCCGGCATCAGCACCCGTCAGCTGCCGATCGCCGAGAACTCCCCGTGGGACGGCCGGACCCTCGGCGAGACCGCGATGCGCACCCGTACCGGGGTGTCGGTGGTCGCTGTGATGCGGGCCGGTCAGGTCGCGCCGTCACCGAACCCCGACTTCACCTTCACCGAGGGCGACCTTCTGGTCGCGGTCGGCACCCACGAGGGCCTCGACCACGCCGCCAAGATCCTCGCGCACGGCTGATCGCGGCACGATCGACGCGCGATGACTGGCACGGCACTGGCACTCGTCGAACTCGGCGCTGTCTTCTTCACGCTCGGTGTACTCGGTCGACTGGCCGGACGCATCGGCATGTCACCGATCCCGCTGTACTTGATCGGCGGCCTGTGCTTCGGCGAAGGCGGCTTCATCCAGCTCGGCGACATCGGCGAGTTCAGCCATCTAGCGAGCGAGATCGGGGTCGTCCTGCTCCTGTTGCTGCTCGGCCTCGAGTACACGGCGTCCGAGCTCGTCACCGGACTGAGGAGATCCTGGCTCGCCGGCGTCGTCGACATCGCACTGAACGCGGCGCCCGGCGCGATCCTGGCGTTCATGCTCGGATGGGGTCCGGTCGGCGCGCTCACGCTCGGCGGCGTCACCTACATCTCGTCGTCCGGCATTGTCGCGAAAGTACTCGGCGATCTCGGTCGTCTCGGTAACCGCGAAACACCGGTGATCCTGTCGATCCTCGTCTTCGAGGATCTCGCGATGGCGGTGTACCTGCCCATCCTCACCGCCGTACTCGCGGGCGTGAGCTTCCTGGGCGGGCTGCAGGCCGTGGCGATCTCGTTCGCGGTCATCACCGTCGTCCTCGTCGTCGCCCTGCGCTACGGCAGCGTCGTCTCCGCGATCGTGGACAGCACCGACCGCGAGGTGTTCCTCCTCAAGCTTCTCGGCGCGGCACTGCTCGTCGCCGGCCTGGCCTCGTCGCTGCAGGTGTCCGCGGCGGTCGGCGCGTTCCTGCTGGGGATCGCGATCTCCGGGTCCACCGCCCGGAACGCGACGCGGCTGCTCGAGCCCCTGCGCGACCTGTTCGCCGCGATGTTCTTCGTCGTCTTCGGGCTCAACACCGACCCGACGACCATCCCACCGGTGCTGCTGCCCGCGATCGGCCTGGCGGTCGCCACCACCGCCACCAAGGTGCTCACCGGATGGTGGGCCGCCGGACGGCAGGGGGTCGGCGTGATGGGCCGCGCCCGCGCGGGTGCGGCATTGATCGCCCGCGGCGAATTCTCGATCGTCATCGCCGGTCTGGCCGTCTCCGCCGGTGCGGTGGAGGGGGAGTTGGCGGCGCTGGCCACCGCGTACGTGCTGCTGATGGCCGTTCTGGGGCCGGTCGGCGCCCGCGTGGCCGAACCGGTCGTTCGGCTGTTCCAACCGCCCCGACCACAAGAGGAAGGGGCCCCGAAGGACCCCTTCCTCACGAACTGACGGACTACGCGGCCTCTAGTCGAGGTAGTCGCGCAGCACCTGCGAACGCGACGGGTGGCGCAGCTTCGACATCGTCTTCGATTCGATCTGGCGGATGCGCTCGCGCGTGACGCCGTAGACCTGGCCGATTTCGTCTAAAGTCCGCGGCTGGCCGTCGGTCAGACCGAAGCGCAGGCGCACGACGCCGGCCTCGCGCTCGGACAGCGTCTCGAGCACCGACTGCAGCTGATCCTGCAGCAGCGTGAAGCTGACGGCGTCGACGGCCACGACGGCCTCGGAGTCCTCGATGAAGTCGCCGAGCTGGCTGTCGCCCTCGTCGCCGATCGTCTGGTCGAGAGAGATGGGTTCACGCGCGTACTGCTGGATCTCCAGCACCTTCTCCGGCGTGATGTCCATTTCCTTCGCGAGTTCCTCGGGCGTGGGCTCGCGGCCCAGGTCCTGCAGCAGCTCGCGCTGGATGCGGCCCAGCTTGTTGATGACCTCGACCATGTGGACCGGGATACGGATCGTGCGGGCCTGGTCGGCCATCGCGCGGGTGATCGCCTGCCGGATCCACCACGTGGCGTACGTCGAGAACTTGTAGCCCTTGGTGTAGTCGAACTTCTCGACCGCGCGGATGAGGCCCAGGTTGCCTTCCTGGATCAGGTCCAGGAACGCCATGCCGCGGCCGGTGTAGCGCTTGGCCAGCGAGACGACCAGACGCAGGTTCGCCTCGAGGAGGTGGTTCTTGGCGCGGTTGCCGTCGCGGGTGATCCAGTTCAGGTTCCGGCGATCGGCGGGGGAGGGCTTCTCGCCCTTCTCGGCCATCTCCTGCATCTTGAAGGTCGCGAACAGGCCGGCCTCGATGCGCTTGGCGAGCTCGACCTCCTCCTCGGCGTTGAGGAGCGCGACCTTGCCGATCTGCTTGAGGTACGCGCGTACCGAGTCGGCGGACGCGGTGAGCTCGGCGTCCTTACGGGCCTGACGGAGGGCCTCGGACTCCTCCTCGTCCCAGACGAAGTCGCCGGACGCCTTGTCCTTTTCGGACGGCTCGGCGGTCTCTTCCTCGTCGTCCTCGACGACGACGTCCTCGACCTCTTCCTCGACCAGGTCACCGTCGGCGACGTCGAGATCGGCCATGTCGATGTCGTCGTCCTCGACGATGTCGTCGCCGGCCTTGGCGGTCTTGCTGGTGGCCTTCTTGGTGGCCTTCTTGGCGGCCGTCTTCTTCACGGCCTTCTTGGCAGGGGCCTTCTTGGCGGCGGCCTTCTTGGCAGGCGCCTTCTTGGCGGCGGCCTTCTTCGCAGGGGCCTTCTTGGCGGCGGGCGCGCTACCGGTAGTCGCCTCGGCAGTGGATGCAGGAGTCGCTGACTCAGGTGTGGAATCGGCGGTCTGACGCGTATCGGTGGCTGCCACGTACGCCCTTTCGTGACGGTGTCGTGCGGCGTCACGCCAGAGTGGATTTCCGGCGGAGAGGTCTGTCGGGTTTTGCCGACTCACAGTCGGCCGCCATCCATTGTAACGACAGCTTCGAAATTGTTACGGAGCGATGCCCGTTTCCTGCCGGTTCGCGGCGCACAGCGCGGCGCCGACGATGCCTGCGGTGTTGAGCAACGCTGCAGGAACGACCGGCGTGCGGTTCTCCAGGCGGGGAATCCACTTCTCGTGCTTGCGGCTGATGCCGCCGCCGACGATGAACAGATCCGGCCACAGCAGATCCTCGAACCGACACAGGACCCGCGTCACCTCCGCCGCCCATTCCTTGTACGACAGCCCCTTGGTGTCCTTCACCGACGAGGCCGCCCGGTGCTCGGCCTCCTGCCCATCGACCTCCATGTGCCCGAACTCGGTGTTCGGGAGCAGGACGCCGTTGTGGATGATCGCGGACCCGATGCCCGTCCCGAACGTCAGCAGCACGACGACGCCGTCGACGTCCTTGCCGGCGCCGTAGCGGTCCTCGGCGAGACCGGCTGCGTCGGCGTCGTTGAGGACCGTGACGTCACGACCGCCGAGGGCGCGCGAGAACACCGCCTGGGCGTCCGTCCCGATCCACGACTTGTCGATGTTCGCGGCCGTGCGGGCGATGCCCGAGGTGACCACACTCGGCAGCGTGATGCCGACCGGGCCCTCCCATCCGGCGCGGGCGACGATTTCCGCGACCGTCACCGCCACGGCTTCGGGAGTGGCGGGACGCGGCGTCTCGATCTTGATCCGGTCCTCGACCAGTTCGCCGGTGGCGAGGTCGACGATCGCGCCTTTGATGCCGCTGCCGCCGACGTCCACACCGAACCCGTGCGCTCCCACAATCGGCTCCTTCCGCGAGATGACTGTCTGCGCCGAAACAGTAGTTGGTTTCGGGTCGTTCAGCTTTGCGATACCGGTGGTGTGGGGTCGTCCGGGTGTGGTGCGATACAGGCATGCGCGCCACTGACATCCCCGCCTCCGACCATGCCACCTCCACCGACCCGCGTGTGCTCCGCGATATCGCGGTCACCGTCGCGGAAGCGGCCGCTGCCCTCGTCCGAGTGCGGCGCCCGGAGGTGTTCGGGGTCATGGGAGCCGAGTTGCACGCCACCGACGGCGGATCCGTGCAGGCCAAGAGCACCCCGACCGACCCGGTGACCGTCGTGGACACCGAGGCCGAGCAGCTCATCCGGGCACGGCTGGCCGAACTCCGTCCACACGACGCCGTCCTCGGCGAGGAGGGCGGTGGCGAGGTCGGCGTCGAGGGAACCCGCTGGGTCGTCGATCCGATCGACGGAACCGTGAACTTCCTGTACGGCATCCCCGCCTACTCGGTGTCGGTCGCCGCCCAGATCGACGGCGTCTCGGTCGCGGGGGCGGTGGTCGACGTCGCCGGCGGCGTCACCTACTCCGCCGTCCTGGGTGGGGGCGCGGCGTTCACCGACGCGAACGGCGGCGCCGGTGTGCTGTCGTGCAATCCGGTGACCGACGCGTCGTTCACGCTGCTCGCGACCGGGTTCGGCTACAGCGCGCCGCGCCGCCGCGCGCAGGGGCGGATCATCGGCGAGTTGCTGCCGCACGTGCGCGACATCCGGCGGGTCGGCTCGGCGGCCCTGGATCTGTGCATGGTGGCGTCGGGACGGGTGGACGCGCACTTCGAGCACGGACTCAACCCGTGGGACTGGGCGGCGGGCGCCCTCATCGCGACCGAGGCCGGCGCCCGTGTGCACCTGCCCGCGCCCGACACGCGCAGCGCCGCAGGCGAGGTCGTGATCGCGATGGCACCGGGGATCGCGGACGAATTGGAGTCGGTGTTCCGGTCCGCGGGCGTGTTCGACCCGGTGCCCTGAGTCCGGACGCTCGAACGCGTCCTCAGCAGCGGGCGGTCCGGGCTGCGCTCAGCAGGCCCGGATCGAGCGGTGCGGGGGTAGTCCCGGGAATCGGGTCCTTGAGTGCGTTGAGCACCTCCTCTGCGTCCGCGTTCGGCGTCACGCTCTTGGCGAAGTAGGTGCCCAGCGCGAGGTCGACGGTGTCGTCGGTGCGGCCGTCCTGGATGAGCTCGGCGCACGGCGCGATCAGCCAGAGCGCACTCGCGGCGGACAATCCGTTCGGTCCGAACCGCAGCTGCCCGTGGCACTGCAAGTTCTGGTCCACGTACACCGGGTCGTTGCCGACCTGGGAGTCGGGTGCCCCCGCGAAGCCGTAGTCGCGCAGCTCGTTGGCGACCTCGGCGGCCTGGCCGCGTTCGCCGTTCGCGTTGTAGACGCGGACCTTGGTCGCCGACAGCGGTGCCGGCTCGACGTCGAGGAGGGTGTTGCGGCTCACCTTCTCGCCGAGCGGCTGCGGTGTCGGCGCGTCGGGTGACTTGGGCTGCACCGGGGGATTGCAGTCGACGGTTGTCGCGTAGACCTCGGGTTCGGTGAGGATCCGGGTCCACAGCACGATCCCGAGGAGTGCCAGGACCGAGATGAGGGCGATCACCGGGACGGCGCGGCGGCGTCGGAACGGGCGTCCTTGGTCGTCGGTCGCGCTGCCATCGGTGATCAGTGAAACCACGGTGTGTCGACCTCCGTTGCCGAGCGTGCGGCAGTGATCCGCAGGAAAAGAGTTGGTGTGGTTCCGGCCACGTCTGTCTTGTCGCCGCCGTCCCGCAGCCAACTGTAGATCCCCGGCCGGTAACCGTGCCGCACGTGGCCCGTCCAGGAATGTCTCGGGTTGCTGTGCAGTTGGTGACGATTGACGGACAGTTTCCGACAGTGTCCGGTTCGGTTGCCACTTTTCCCGACGCGTCGGCTATTGTCTGGCGGCCCCAGTCGTGAGAACACACGATTTCGAGAGGGTCCGGACGGAATCGAGAGTGAGGTGTAGGTCATGTTTTCCGGAGGGTGTTTCGGGCACTTCCGGGTCGACTGAGGCGTTGTTACTGCCACAGGAATGGATCTACATCACTGTCGGTTTCCCATGGATCGCCGCAACCTATCGGTTTCGGCGGCCCGGGCACCGGGGATACACGCAAGAGGACGAGGGGAAGAGGAAATGGCAACCGACTACGACGCACCCAGGCGATCGGAAACCGACGAGGTTTCCGAGGATTCGCTCGAAGAACTGAAGGCACGACGCAACGAGGCGCAGTCGGCGGTCGTCGACGTGGACGAGTCCGACACCGCGGAGTCGTTCGAACTCCCCGGCGCGGACCTTTCCGGCGAGGAACTGTCGGTGCGGGTGGTGCCCAAGCAGGCGGACGAGTTCACCTGCTCGAGCTGCTTCCTGGTTCACCACCGCAGCCGCCTCGCGAGCGAGGAGAACGGCGTCATGATCTGCATGGACTGCGCGGCCTGACTCGTCGGGCAGAACGGACTAGCCCTTCGGGGCGGTCCCTCGGCCGACGGCGGCCAGCAGTTCGGCTGGCCGCCTCGTGCTGACCAACCAGTACGGCGTGGGGTCCTCGGGATCGTCGAGGACGATGAGGACGGTGTCCTTGATCCATGACCGATTCTGAACGAAGGCCGCCGGATCGAGCTGGCGGCCCATCGCCGCGCTCTTCGCGGACGGCGGAATGGCCGCGGTGCGCGCGATCACGGACAGCGGCAGATGGGCCCGGCCGACCCTGAGCTCGGCGGCGGGACCGTCGAAAACCTCGATCCGGTGCCGGGAGACCCACAGCAGGGCCCACACCGGGAACGGGAACAGCAAGACGTACGGAAGCCAGGCGCGGACACCCGGGGAACCCATGTGGATTTCCGCGGCCAGCAGGCCGGCGATGAGCAATCCGGCGGGCCACCACCACAGCGGAACCCACAGGCGCTCCGAATAGATCGGCACTCGGGGGCTGTCGGGCGTGGTCGCGGCGGGCTGAGACGATTCGGACACGTATTCCAGAGTAGTCTCGGTGCACGTGAGCGATCTTCCTGCCATCGCGCTGAAGCGACTGGACCCCGGTATCCCGCTGCCGCGACGGGCCCACGACGGCGACGCCGGCGTCGACCTGTGCACCACCACCGACGTCACGATCGAGCCCGGACGGCGGGTTCTCGTCGGCACGGGCATCGCGATCGCGCTGCCGATCGGCACGGTCGGCCTGATCCATCCGCGTTCCGGACTCGCCGCCAAGACCGGTCTGTCCGTGGTGAACACTCCCGGCACGATCGACGCGGGCTACCGCGGCGAGATCAAGGTGTGCCTCGTCAACCATGACCTCGAGACCCCGATCGAATTGCGCCGCGGCGACCGCATCGCGCAGTTGGTGGTCCAGCGGGTCGAACTCGTCGACTTCGTGGAGGTCGATTCCCTCGACGAAACCGTCCGTGGCGCAGGTGGTTACGGATCCAGTGGGGGACATGCGAGCCTCGTGACGCACAATGCCGATCAGGATTTCGACGGTACGGAAGGCCGCCCGCACGAGTTGACGAGGCTGCCGAGGGAAGGGGCCTGATCACATGTTCGGACGTCGCAAGAAGAAGGACGCAGCTGCCGCGGAGGACGCGGCGCTCGTCGACATGGAGATCGACACCGACGAGGACTACGACGAGGACGTCGAGTTCGACGGTCCGTTCGGCGGGGTAGAGGGTGGCCCGTTCGACGCCGGCGACCTTCCCGAGGACGTCGAACCGGCGGCGACGCGGCTCGATCTCGGTTCCGTTCTGCTGCCGATGCCCGACGGCGCCCAGCTGCAGGTCGAGATGTCGCCGGAGGGCACGCCGCAGGCCGTCCACCTGGTGACCCAATTCGGCCGCGTGACGGTGTCGGCGTACGCGGCGCCCAAGTCGCCGGGCCAGTGGCGCGAGGTCGCGTCCGAGCTGGCCGAGTCGTTGCGCGGCGACAATGCGGAGGTCAGCATCGAGAGCGGGCCGTGGGGCCGTGAGGTGATCGGAGTGACCGCGAACGCGGACCTCCGATTCATCGGTGTGGACGGGCCGCGCTGGATGATCCGCTGCGTCGTGGCCGGACCGTCCGGCAACGTGGCAGCCGGTTCGCCGCTGGTCGAGATCGCCCGTGGCGTCCTGCGCGACACGGTCGTCAACCGCGGCACCGAGCCGCACCCGGTGCGGACGCCGCTCCCTGTGGTGCTGCCGCAGGCCCTCGTCGAACAGCTCGTGGCGGTCCAGCAGCAGCAGCTCGCGGCCCAGCAGCAGGCGGTGCAGGAGCAGCTGGCGGCCCAGCAGCAGGCCCAGCAGCAGGCGGCTCAACCGCAGGCCCAGCAGCCCGTGGCGGACCAGCAGCCGCAGCCGGGCCAGGCCGGCAACGGGTCCGAGCCGCCGCGGCGCGGCGAGTCGGGTTCGGCGATGCAGCAGCTCGGACTCTAGGGTCCGCTGGCCCTACCAGGCGATCCGGTCGAGCGCGTCCAGGCAACCTCGACCGAGGGCGCCGGGATCGTCCCCGATCTCGTCGAGCGTCAGCTCACTCAATTCCGCCTTCGGCAGCGTCGCCGCCCACTCCTTCGCGACCGTGAAGGGGTGGACGGCGTCGTCGACGGCGGCCGCGATGCCCACCGGGCACTGGATGCGCGCCAGCGTCGCCGCGTCCGGTGCGTGGTAGCCGGCCGCCTCCTCGAGCGCCGACGGCAGGTGCGGCCACTGGGCCCGCCACGATCGTGCCAGTTCGTCGGCGAGCCACGGCGGGCTCGAGGCGGTCATCTCCGCCGTCACCGCGTCCAGCCCGTGAGCGCGTAACTGCGTGGCGGTGAACGTGGCGCTCGCGGCCGCCGGCGCATGTGTCGGCGAGCCCGTCCACGCGGGCAGCGCGGCCAGCACCGCCTCCACCCGGTCCGGGTTCGCGGCCGCCCACTCGAGCGCGACGGCGGCGCCGATCGACACGCCTCCCACAAGGATTCGGCCGTGCGTGTCCGCGGCTCGGTCCATCGCCTCCCGGTAGCTGTCGACCACCCGTCGCGGGTCCGGTTCGACGGCGATCGTCTGCACTCCCACCTGCGTCAACGCGGCACGGAAGGCGCGGTCGACGAAGTCCGCGTCGGACCCGGTGCCGGGGAGGGCGACGGCCACTGCGGGCCACGTTCGTTGCTGCATGAGTCGATCTTGCACTGCGGCGTCCCGACCGGTCCCACACGGCTGTGGTTGTCAGGTCACTTTGGGGTTACAGTGGCCATCGAGGGCCCGACTACGGGCCCTCGTGCAAGCCTTATCGTGCGGCGCAAGACCTGCGCCGCCATTTGTCCAGGAGCGCGCTATGGCCCCCGCCGCGGCAGGTTACTTTCGCCGGCTGACTCGCAGACTCACCGAAGATCTCGAGCAGCTGGACGCCGAGGAAATGGTTGAGACCGCGCAGGCATCGGGCGCAAAGCGCGCCTGTGACTGCTCGCGCGGTGAGGAGGTCACGATCCTCGGGCGCCTGCGCAGCGTCGAGGCGTGTCCCAAGTCCGCGAACGCATCCGTTGAGGCCGAGTTCTTCGACGGAACCGATCCCGTCACGCTGGTCTGGATCGGTCGCCGACGCATTCCCGGCATCGAACCGGGAAAGACGCTGATGGTGCGTGGGCGCATCGGCGATCGCGGCGGCCAGAAAGTCATCTTCAACCCGTACTACGAGCTCCGCGGCGATTCGTGATCGGTGGCCCCCTCGCCGCCGGTGACCGTTCGTCGGCGCGCACCGGGGGCCGACGTCGGATCGGTGTTGACGGCTCGCCGTCGGAGTATGGCAATCTCGTCGAGTGACCGAAACGAAGCAGCAGACCATCCTCGAACAGCTCGGTGGACTGAGTGGGCTGGTCTACTCGTCGCTGCCGGTCGTCGCGTTCGTTCCCGCGAACAGCCTGTGGGGCCTCGGACCGGCCGTGTGGATCGCGCTGGGTGTCGCCGCGGCCATCCTCGTGTGGCGCATCATCCGTCGCGGGCCCATCCAGCCGGCCATCTCGGGATTCCTCGGCGTCGGGGTCTGCGCCTTCATCGCCTACCGCACCGGTGATGCGAAGGGCTACTTCCTCTTCGGCATCTACACGAGCCTGGTGTACGCGGCGGCCTTCGTCGTCTCGATCCTCGTTCGGTGGCCCCTCGTCGGTGTCGTCTGGGGCTACCTCAACGGCCACAAGAACGCGTGGCGGGCCCACAAGAGCGCGGTGCGCGCCTACGACATCGCCACCGTCGCGTGGGCGGTGGTGTTCGGTGCCCGCTACCTGGTGCAGTCCGAGCTCTACGACGCCGACCAGACGGGATGGCTGGCGGTCGCCCGCATCGGCATGGGGTGGCCGCTCACCGGCCTGGTGCTGCTCGTGACGATCTGGGCGGTTCGCCGCGCGGACCGAGTCGTCGAGCCGGCGCCGTCCCCCGCAGAACTCGAGCAGGTCGAGGGCGCAGGGGACGGCACGGCGGACCGGCCCGACTCAGATGTCGATCGCGGCGCGTAGCTCGTCTTCGACCTCGACCGAGGCGACGAACAGCAGTTCGTCGCCACCTTCGACCGGATCGTCCGGCTGCGGGACGATCACGCGTCCGCCCCGGATGATGGTGACCAGCGCCGCATCCCGCGGCAACTGGATCTTGCGGACCGGCTTGCCCGCGAGGGGCGTGTTGTCGGGCAGGGTGATCTCCACGAGATTCGCCTGACCCTGGCGGAACGTCATCAGCCGCACCAGATCGCCGACGGTGACAGCCTCCTCGACGAGCGAGGCCAACATGCGGGGTGTGGACACCGCGACGTCCACGCCCCACGACTCGTCGAACAGCCACTCGTTGCGTGGGTCGTTGACGCGGGCCACGACGCGCCCCACGCCGAACTCGGTCTTCGCGAGCAGGCTCACCACGATGTTCGCCTTGTCGTCGCCGGTCGCGGCGATCACGACGTCGTAGCTCTCCAACTGGGCGGCCTCGAGCAGGCTCAGCTCGCACGCGTCGGCGTGCACCCACTCGGCCTGGGGGATGACGTCGGGTTCGACGTGTTCGAGTTTGCGTTCGAGCAGCATGACGTGGTGGTCGCTGCGGACGAGTTCACGGGCGATGGAGCGGCCTACGGCGCCGGCTCCTGCGATGGCCACTCTCATCGGAGGTATCCAATCGGGTAGTCGATCGAGAAGGAAGTCATGACCGGTGCGTTGTCAGTCGTCGGACGGGGGCGGGTTCCCCGCGAGCGCGACGGCCTCGGCGACGGTCCCCGACACGGCGGCGACGTACACCAGGTCCTGGGACTGGATCACCGTCTTACGGTCGGGGAGGATTCCGGTCCCGAATCGGATGATGAACGAGACGCGCGACGACGTCGCCTCCTCGAGTTCGGTGACGGTGCGGCCCACCCAGTCCTCGTGCAGCGACAGTTCGGTGACCACGACCGTGCCCGACGGATCGCGCCACTTCGCCATCTGATCGTCCTGTGCGAGTGCGAGCATGAAGCGGTCGGTGGTCCACGGCACTGTCGCGATGGTGGGGATTCCGAGGCGCTCGTAGACGGCGGCGCGCTTGGCGTCGTAGATCCGTGCGACGACCCGTTCGACGCCGAAGGTCTCGCGCGCGACACGCGCGGAGATGATGTTCGAGTTGTCGCCCGACGACACTGCCGCGAACGCCTGGGCGCGCTCGATGCCTGCCCGGACCAGCACGTCGCGGTCGAATCCCATGCCGACGACGGTCGTGCCGGTGAAATCGGGTCCGAGGCGGAGGAAGGCGCTCGCGTCGCGGTCGATGACAGCGACCTCGTGGCCGATCCGGCTCAGTGCGGTAGCGAGGGACGAGCCGACCCGGCCGCATCCCATGACGACTACGTACACCCGTCACTCCGTTCCTTGCTCAGCGGCCGACGGGGTGCCGCCGGCATCGAATCGAACCGTACAGCTCCCACGAGGAAGAGCAAGCAGCCACCGCCGAACGGTGGACGCCCGCGGGCGATCGGCACACCGAGAATCGCTGTGGGGATGCCCTGATGTGGTGTGTGGCCGGGGACGGCTTACGCTTTGTCGGTGTCGAAGCTTTCCACCGCTGCGAAGCGGCTGATTTTGGGGCGACCGTTCCGAAGCGACAAACTCGGACACACGCTTCTCCCCAAGCGGATCGCGCTACCCGTTTTCGCCTCGGACGCGATGTCGTCGGTGGCGTATGCGCCGGAAGAAATCTATCTCGTGTTGTCGGTCGCGGGCATTTCCGCGTACGCCTTCGCGCCGTGGATCGGTCTGGCCGTCGCGCTGGTGATGGCCGTGGTCGTCGCGAGCTACCGACAGAACGTGCACGCCTATCCCTCCGGCGGCGGCGACTACGAGGTCGCGACCGTCAACCTGGGGCCGAACGCCGGGCTGACCGTCGGCAGTGCGCTGATGGTCGACTACGTCCTGACGGTGGCCGTCTCGATTTCCTCGGCGGCGTCGAACATCGGGTCGGCCGTGCCGTTCGTGGCCGAGCACAAGGTTCTGTTCGCGATCGCGGCAATCGTGCTGCTGACCGCGGTGAACCTGCGCGGCATCCGGGAGTCGGGGTCGGCGTTCGCGATTCCGACCTACGCGTTCATCGTCGGCATGCTGGTGATGCTGGTGTGGGGCTTCGTCCGGATCTACGTCTTCGGTGACGACGTGCACGCCGAGTCCGCCGGGTTCACCCTCAATGCGGAGGACGCACAGCTGCACGGCATCGCGTTCGCGTTCCTCATCGCCCGGGCGTTCTCCTCCGGCTGTGCGGCCCTGACCGGTGTCGAGGCGATCAGCAACGGTGTGCCGGCGTTCCGGAAGCCGAAGTCGCGCAACGCCGCGACGACGCTGCTGCTGCTCGGGACCTTCGCCATCACGCTGCTGATGGGCATCATCGTCCTCGCCCAGAAGATCGGCGTCGTGTACGCGCACGATCCGGCGGTGCAGCTGGGCGGAGCGCCCGCGGACTACCAGCAGAAGACGCTCATCGCGCAGCTCGCCGAGGCGGTGTTCTCCGGATTCCCCATCGGCTTCTACTTCATCGCGACCGTCACCGCGCTCATCCTGGTGCTCGCCGCGAACACCGCGTTCAACGGCTTCCCGGTGCTCGGCTCGGTCCTCGCCCAGGACCGTTACCTGCCGCGTCAGCTGCACACCCGCGGCGACCGCCTCGCGTTCAGCAACGGCATCCTGTTCCTGTCGGGTGCGGCCATCGCGTTCGTCGTCGTCTTCGGCGCCGAGGTCACCAAGCTGATCCAGCTCTACATCGTGGGCGTGTTCGTCTCGTTCGTGCTGAGCCAGACCGGCATGATCCGGCACTGGACCCGGCACCTGAAGGCGGAGACCGATCCGGCGCAGCGCGCACGGATGAAGCGTTCCCGGGTGATCAACTCGATCGGTCTGGCGATGACCGGCGCGGTGCTCGTGATCGTCCTGCTCACCAAGTTCGCGGCGGGCGCCTGGATCGCGATCGTCGCGATGGTCGCGATCTTCGTGGTGATGAAGTCGATCCGACGCCACTACGACAGCGTCGCGGCCGAGCTCGACGAGCAGGAGTGGGACGGCGTGCTGCCGAGCCGGACCCACTCGATCGTGCTCGTGTCGAAGATGCACATGCCGACGATGCGCGCTCTCGCCTACGCGCGCGCCACGCGTCCGGACACGCTCGAAGCCGTCACCGTCAACGTCGACGAGCCCGACACCCGGGCCCTGGTCCGGGAGTGGGAGAACAGCGACATCACGGTGCCGCTCAAGGTGATCGAGTCGCCGTACCGCGAGATCACCAAGCCGGTGCTCGACTACGTGCGCCGGGTCCGGCGGGACTCGCCGCGCGACGTCGTGACGGTGTTCATCCCGGAGTACGTCGTCGGCCACTGGTGGGAACAGCTGCTGCACAACCAGAGCGCACTGCGGCTGAAGAGCCGGCTGCTGTTCCAGCCCGGCGTGATGGTCACGAGCGTGCCGTGGCAGCTCAGTTCGTCGGAGAAGGTCAAGCGCGAGCGCGTGGACAACGCGCCCGGCGCGATCCGTCGTGGTTTCGATGTGGAAGGCAAGTGACCGGTAGGTGAGCGAGAACTGGACCGGACGTCGGCTCGAGGTCGACCTGGGCAACCCGGGCCACGGCGGTTTCTGCATCGCCCGACACGAGGGCCGGGTGCTGTTCGTCCGGCACGGGCTGCCGGGTGAGAAGGTGATCGCCCACGTCACCGAGGACCGCGGTGGATCGTTCTGCCGCGCCGACGCCGTCGAGATCGTCGAGGCGTCCCCAGACCGTATCGACCCGCTGTGCCCCATCTCGGGTCCCGGCGGCGCCGGGTGCTGCGACTACTCGCACGCGACGCTCGCCGCGCAGCGGGGGATGAAGTCCGCCGTCGTCGCCGAACAGCTGCGTCGGATCGCGGGTGTGGACATCGACGTCGCGGTCGAGTCGTTGCCGGCCACCGGCGACGGCACGGGCTGGCGCACCCGGGTTCGGCTGGCGGTGGACTCGGCGGGACGTCCCGGCTTCCATCGCTTCCGCAGCCTCGACATCGAGACCTTCCTGGCGTGCCCGCAGATCGACCCCGCCGCCTACACGGGGCTCGCCGAGCGGTCGTGGCATCCGGGTGCGGAGATCCAACTGGTGCTGGACTCGGCAGGCGAGCGGCACGTGGTGGAGATCGCGCCGCCCAAGGTGTCGCGCACGGGCCGGCGCAGTCCGGGCCGGCGTGGGGCGACCGCGCGGCGGGCAGCGTCGGCGGGCAGTCGCGCCGAACACGTCGTGATCGGTTCGGGCCGGCCCGTCGAACGGGTCGGCGATCGGGCGTGGACACTGTCGGCGACCGGCTTCTGGCAGGCGCATCGCAGTGCCGCCGAGACGTATTCGTCGGTCGTGGGGGAGTGGGCGCAGGCGTCGAACGGCGCGAACGTGTGGGATCTCTACGGCGGTGTCGGGGTGTTCGCGGCCACCCTGGCCGACCAGGTGGGCCCGTTGGGCCGGGTCGACTCGGTGGAGTTCTCGCGCCAGGCCGTGGCCGACGGTGCCGCGGCATTGCAGGATCTGCCGCAGGTGTACCTGCATGCGGCGCGCGTCGAACGGGCACTGCAGGGCCTGCCGACCCCGGAGGTCGTCGTCCTCGATCCGCCGCGCGCGGGCGCCGGCCGGGACGTCGTGGCGGCCGTGACGGCGGCCGGACCGCAGCGGATCGTGCACATCGGGTGCGACCCGGCCTCGTTCGCGCGCGACGTCGCGCTCTACCGCGAGCACGGCTTCCGGTTGGCCCAGGTTCGGGCCTTCGACGCCTTCCCGCTCACGCACCACGTGGAGAGCCTCGCACTGCTCACGCGCTGAGCGCTGTGAGTGGACCTCGACACACCCTGCCGCCGGCACCGCTCGTATTTGCCCTGGTCAGAGCCCTCGAAGTTCGGTATGTCGGATTTGTGAAGTAATTGCTTGACGCACGCAACTATGTGTATCGTTGCGTTCTGCAAGTAATTCTTCAGGTCTATTCGAGGATTCGGGGTATCCGATGGCTGTCCAGGCCGATACCGCGCAGGCCCTGGTCGACGCGATCTTCCTCTTCGGCCGCTCGCTACGGAATGCGATCGCGAGTGCAGCGGACGACCCGATCGCGCCGGCTCTGGTCGCCGTGTTGGTCGCCCTGTCGGCTCGGGGCCCGTGCCGCCAGAACGAACTCGCCTCCGCACTGTGCGTGAGCCAATCGGCGCTCAGCCGGCAGATGACCGAGTTGGTCGACGCCGGCCTCGTCGAGCGGCACGCCGACCCGGACGACAAACGGGCATTCCGCGTCCAGGTCTCGGAGCGAGGGCACGACGCGCTGCGCATCACGCAGGAGCGCAGGTCGGCGCGTTTGCGAGACATGCTGGGCGGCTGGAGTCAGGACGAGGCGGCGGTGGCGTTGACCACGATCGAACGTCTCACCGACTCGCTCACCGCGCGCTCCGAATCCTCGCCGCTACCAGCCGATCAATGTGGGAGAGCACTTCGATGACGACATCTGTGGGGGAGAGTCGGGCAGGCGCCGACCAGGGGGCGATGACCCATCGCCAGATCCTCGAGGTCCTCGCGGGCCTCATCGCGGCGCTGTTCACCGCGCTGCTCAGTACGACCATCGTCTCGACGGCACTGCCGACGATCATCGGTGACCTGAAGGGTACGCAGACGCAGTTCGCGTGGGTCATCACGACGGCCCTGCTCGCGAACGCGGCGTCGACCCCGATCTGGGGCAAACTCGCCGACCTGTTCAACAAGAAGATGCTGGTCCAGACCGCAATCGTGATCTTCGTCGTGGGCTCGGTCATCGCCGGCTTCGCCCACAACGTCCCGGTCCTGCTCGCGGCGCGCGTGGTGCAGGGCATCGGCATGGGTGGCCTGACCGCTCTCGTCGTCGCGATCATCGGCAGCATCATTCCTCCGCGCGACCGCGGTCGCTACTCCGGCTACATGGGCGCTGCGATGGCGGTGTCGATGTCGGGCGGGCCGATCCTCGGCGGTGTGATCGTCGACAGCCCGCTGGGCTGGCGCTGGTGCTTCTTCGTGTGCGTCCCGTTGGCCGTGATCGCGCTGTTCCTGCTGCAGCGCACGCTGCACATCGCGACGGAGCGCAAGGGCGACGTCTCCATCGACTGGTGGGGCGCGATCCTGCTGACCGCGGGTGTCAGCGTCCTGCTGATCTGGGTGTCGTTCGCGGGCAAAGCCGACTACTACGGCTGGATCTCCAAGGAATCGGCGATCTACGTCGGTGTCGGTGTCCTGCTGCTGATCGCGACCGTGATCGTCGAGGCGAAGGTCAAGGCGCCGATCATCCCGCTGAACATCATCACCGAGAAGACCACCGGCATCGCGATCATCGCGTCGATCGCCGTCGGTGTCGGCATGTTCGGTGCGACGACCTTCCTCGGTCAGTACTTCCAGACCGCACGTGGCTACAGCCCGACGATCGCCGGTGTGCTGACGATCCCGATGGTGGTCGGCATGCTGATCTCGTCGGTGGTCTCGGGCCAGCTGATCTCGCGCTTCGGCAAGTGGAAGCCGTTCATCGTCGGCGGTGCGCTGCTGCTCGTCGTCGGTTTCGCGCTGCTCGGCACGATCGACCACGCAACGAGCCTGTGGCTGATCGGTGTCTACATCGCGATCGTCGGCATCGGTGTCGGCAGCCTGATGCAGAACCTCGTGCTGGCGGTCCAGAACACCGTGAGCGTCGACAACATCGGCGCGGCGAGCAGTTCGGTTGCGTTCTTCCGGACCTTCGGTGGCGCCATCGGCGTCTCGGTGCTCGGATCGGTGCTCGCGACCCGGGTCGCGACCCTGTCGGCGGAGGGGTTCGCGAAGCTCGGCATCGACACCAGCTCGTCCGGTGGTGGCGGCAGCCTCGACCTGAACGCGCTGCCGGCGCCCATCGCGGAGGTCATCCGTGTTGCGTACGGCGACGCGACGGGTCTGCTGTTCGCGATCGCGGCCGGCGTCGCGGTGATCACGCTGGTGTGTGTGATCCTGGTCCCGAACACGCCGCTGCGGAAGACCATCGACATCCAGAAGCCCGCCGCGGAAGGCGAGCAGGACGAGGTCTAGGTCTTGCGGTTGTAGAGCCGCATCGTCAGCGGGCCGAAGATGACGATGAACCCGGCGCACCAGATCAGCACGACGGACAGCTGACCGAACTCGAAGGACCCCGTGGAGAGGGCCCGCAGCGCCGTCACCAGGTGGCTGATCGGGTTGACGTCGACGAACGCCTGCAGCCAGCCCGGCATCGTCGACGGGTCGACGAAGATGTTGCTCGCGAACGTGAGCGGGAACAGGATGAACATCGAGACGCCCATCACGGCCTGCTCGGTACGCAGCAGCATCGCGAACATCGTCCACACCCACGAGAGGCTGAACGAGAACAGCAACAGCAGCAGCACCGAGGCGACGACGCCGACGACGCCGCCGGCAGGACGGAAGCCGAGGATAAGGCCGAGGACGAGCACGATCACCGACGCGATGGTGTAGCGCACGATGTCCCCGAACAGTGCGCCGACCAGCGGCGACGGCCGCCAGATCGGCAGCGAGCGGAAGCGGTCGAAAACGCCCTTCTCGATGTCCTTGTTGAGGGTCAGACCCGTGTACATGGTGATCATCACGACCGTCTGCACGAGGATGCCGGGGATGAGGAACTGGACGTAGGCGCTGGTCGATCCGGCCAGCGCGCCGCCGAACAGGAACGTGAACATCAGCGTGAACATGATCGGGAACATGGTCACGTCGAACAGTTGCTCCGGGACGTGCTTGATCTTGAGCAGGGCGCGCCAACCGAACGACAGCGACGTCGAGAGCGCATTCGGACGGGCCGGGCGCGGTCCGGGCATCTGGAGGACGTTCCCGACCGCCTGGGCCGAGGTGGTGATGGTCTCGGTCATGACGTGGTCTCCTCGAGTTCGGTTGTGTCCTCGGTCGTTTCGGCGCTGTGCCCGGTGAGGGCGAGGAACACCTCGTCGAGGCTGGGCTGGCCGAGGGCGAACGTGGTGACGGCGAGGTTCTCGTCGTCGAGGGCGGCGAGTGCGCGCGCCACCCGTTGCGGATCGTCGATACGCGCGGTGAGCGCGGCCGGGTCGGATTCGAGCGTGACGGGAACCCCGAGGACCGGTTCGAGGATCGCGGCGGCGTGCTGGCGGCGCGCGGGTTCCGCGACACGCACGTGCAGCGCCCCGGAGCCCACCGACGCCTTGAGCTCACCGGTCGTGCCCTCGGCGATGACCTTGCCGTGGTCGATCACGGCGATCCGGTCGGCCAACTGATCCGCCTCGTCCAGGTACTGCGTGGTGAGCAGCACCGTGGTGCCGCCGGCGACGAGGGCCCGGACGATCTCCCACACCTGGTTGCGGCTGCGCGGGTCGAGTCCGGTGGTCGGCTCGTCGAGGAAGATCAACTCGGGTGTCACGATGATGCTCGCGGCGATGTCGATGCGTCGCCGCATGCCGCCCGAGTACGTCTTGACCTGGCGTCCGCCGGCCTCCTCGAGTCCGAAGGCGTCCAGCAACTGTTCGCACCGGGACCGGGCCGCGGCCCGTGAGTACCCGTACAGTCTCCCCAGCAGGATCAGGTTCTCGGTGCCGGTCAGGTCCTCGTCGAGGGATGCGAACTGCCCGGTCAGCGACACCTTGCTGCGCACGGTCTCGGCATCGGCGGTGACGTCGTGGCCGAGGACGCGCGCGGAGCCTCCGTCGATGGGGAGCAGCGTCGCGAGCATGCGGATCGTGGTCGTCTTGCCTGCGCCGTTGGGTCCGAGGACGCCGTACACGCCGCCGGACGGCACCGCCAAGTCGACGCCGGCGACCGCCGTGTTGGAGCCGAACCGCTTGATCAACCCGGTGGTCTCGATGGCCAATGCGGTGTCAGGTTTCATCTGGTCCCCGTCGTCCCGGTGTGAGTGATGTCGCAAACTAGACGGTCCCAGCCTGAAGGATCGGCGGAGGCGGCGCAATCCGTTTTCCCCCTTCCTGGGGGAGCGTTTTACTCCACCTGGGGGAGGTTGCCGGGGCGCGGTCAGAGCCGTCCGTGCTGCTCGAACGTGCGGAGCAGCATGTCGAGTTGTCCGTACGCCGCCATGGCCAGCCGTTCGAGCAGTGCCGACTTGATCTCCGGCGCCGCGGACGTGAGCCGGGCGAAACCGTCCGGCGGAAGCAACGCGAGGGTGACCGTCGTGTCGGCGCGCACGTCGTTGAGGAATGTCGAATCCAGCAACGTCGGCATCTCGCCGAAGGTCATCCCGGCCGACAGGGTGGTGATGCGGTGGACCGTGCCGTCGGCCGATGTCACGGTGGTGCTCGCGCGACCCGACAGGATGAGGAAGATCCCGGCTGCGGGCGCGCCTCGCCGGGCGATCGTCTCGCCGCGGGCGACGGTCCGCTTCTCCAGTTCGTCGGTGAACCGCTCGAACTGCTCCGGTGTGAGATCCGCGAGCAGCGGGTGCTGTTCCAGCTCGACGGATTCCGCTTGCCTGCCTGTCGAGCAGTGCCGCGCGAGCAGGACCTCCTCGCACCACTGGGTCGCCGCATCCAGGTCGGCGAACACTCGACCGTTCGGGTCGTCCGGCGTCAGGCTCGACGTCGTGTGACCGAAGAGCCCGTTCGGATCCACGAGCGCGGTCCGGCAGCCGTGCCGGGCGAGGTCGGAGCGCAGTGCCTCGATCATCCGGCGCGCGACATTGCCGACCTCGTCGACGCGTCGGACGTCGACGACGACGGCCTCGAGTTCGTCGCGTCCGCCGTCGATCTCCCGGACCGCGGTCTCGGCGCCTGCGAACAGCAGGTCGCCGTGGAGTTCGTAGACGCGGGCGCGGTCGCCGACCCGGTCGAGGGTGGCCCGCTCGGCGTCGGTGCGGCGGGTCCGGGACGGTGCCGATCCGACGCTGTAGCGGGCGCGGATCGCCGACCGGGCGGCACGGGTGACGTGCAGGAAGTGCAGTTCCAGATCGCGGGAGAGTTCCCGGCACGCCAGCACGCCGCGGACGCTGTTGCCGTGCCGGTCCAGGCGCGGCGAGTAGACCGCGATCCCCAGCTGTCCGGGCAGGACCGCCAGCACGCCGCCGCCGACGCCGCTCTTGGCCGGCATACCCACCTCGGTGACCCATTCGCCGGCGGCGTCGTACATCCCGCAGGTCGTCATGACGCTGAGGACCCGTTCGACGAGCGCCGGATCGAGCACCCGGTCGCGGGTGACGGGATTGATGCCGTTGTTCGCGAGCGTCGCGGCCATCAGCGCGAGGTCGCGGGCGGTGACGTCGATCGAGCACTGTCGGAAGTAGAGGTCCACCGCCTCGTCCGGGTTGTCGGCGATGACGCCGAACGAGCGCAGCATGTACCCGATCGCGCGGTTGCGGTGTCCGGTCGTCGCCTCGGATGCGTACACCGCTTCGTTCAGTGTCAGCTGCCTGCCGGCGCAGCGGGAGTACAGCGACCGGATCCGCCCGAATCGGTCCTCCGGACCGGACCCGGCGACCAGCGAGGCGGACGTGATGGCGCCCGCGTTGATCATCGGGTTGCGGGGCCGCTCGGTGTCCGGGTCGAGGCTGATCTCGTTGAACGGCTCGCCCGATGGCTCGATGTCGATCTTCTCGCCGACCGCGTCCACCCCGCGATCGGCGAGCGCCAGCGCGTACGTGAACGGCTTGGAGATCGACTGGATGGTGAACGGCACGCCGGTGTCGCCCACCTCGTACACGTGCCCGTCGCTGGTGGCGACGGCGATGCCGAACCTGTCCGGGTCGACCGCGGCGAGCTCCGGGATGTAGTCGGCGACCTCGCCGCCGTGGTCGCCCCGGACCACGTCGAACACTCGGGTGATGAACTCGTCGACCACGTTGCCCATGGAGCAACAGTAGGATGAGCGAACAGTCTGCGATGTGCAATCGGGCACGCACGGGTGTGCTCGGATCCGATGCCGAGGGGCATCGTGTCCGGTCGCTCCGTAGACTTGTCGGGCTGTCACGGGACAGCCCGTGAATCTTGCTGGAGGGAGCGATCTCGTTGGGTGTCCTTGCCCGCATCCAGACGCCTGACGACCTGCGTCAGCTCGATCCTGAGGAGATGAAGGAGCTCGCCGCGGAGATCCGCGAGTTCCTCGTGCAGAAGGTGTCCGCGACCGGCGGCCATCTTGGTCCCAACCTCGGTGTCGTCGAACTGACGCTTGCGCTGCACCGGGTGTTCGATTCCCCCTCCGATCCGATCATCTTCGACACCGGCCATCAGGCCTACGTCCACAAGATCCTCACCGGCCGCAAGGACGAGTTCGACTCGCTGCGCAAGCAGGGCGGGCTGTCCGGCTACCCGTCGCGCGCCGAGAGCGAGCACGACTGGGTCGAGTCGTCGCACGCGTCGGCCGCACTCTCGTACGCGGACGGCATGGCCAAGGCGTTCGAGTTGTCCGGCCAGCGGCGCCGTCACGTCGTCGCCGTCGTGGGCGACGGCGCATTGACCGGTGGGATGTGTTGGGAGGCGCTCAACAACATCGCCGCCGGCAAGGATCGTTCGGTCGTCATCGTCGTCAACGACAACGGCCGCTCCTACGCGCCCACCATCGGCGGCCTGGCCGACCACCTCGCGTCGCTGCGCCTGCAGCCGGGCTACGAGCGGATGCTCGACAGCGGCCGGCGGATGGTCAAGAAGATGCCGTGGGTGGGGCGTGCCGCCTACCAGTTGCTGCACGGGATGAAGGCGGGCCTCAAGGACGCCGTCAGCCCGCAGGTGATGTTCACCGACCTCGGCATCAAGTACCTCGGCCCCGTCGACGGGCACGACGAGGTCGCGATGGAGTCGGCGCTGCGCCGCGCGAAGGCGTTCGGCGGACCGGTGATCGTGCACGCCGTGACCCGCAAGGGCATGGGGTACGCGCCCGCCGAGAACCATGTTGCCGACCAGATGCACGCGACGGGGGTGATCGATCCGCTCACCGGCCTGTCCCGCGGGACGTCCGCACCGGATTGGACGTCGGTGTTCTCGGCGGAGCTGATCGAGCAGGCCGAGCAGCGTGACGACATCGTCGCGATCACCGCCGCGATGCCCGGCCCGACCGGGCTGGCCGCGTTCGGCGAGCGGTTCCCGGAGCGGATGTTCGACGTCGGCATCGCCGAGCAGCACGCGCTCACGTCGGCCGCGGGTCTCGCGCTCGGCGGCATGCATCCGGTGGTCGCGATCTACTCCACGTTCCTCAACCGCGCGTTCGACCAGCTGCTCATGGACGTCGCGCTGCTGAAGCAGCCGGTCACGATCGTGCTGGACCGCTCGGGCATCACCGGTGCGGACGGCGCGAGCCACAACGGGATGTGGGACCTGTCGCTGCTCGGGATCATCCCGGGCATTCGGGTGGCCGCGCCGCGCGACGCCGCGACGCTGCGCGAGGGGCTGCAGGAGGCCCTCGCGGTCGACGACGGGCCGACGGTGATCCGCTTCCCCAAGGGCGCGGTCGGCGACGACATCCCGGCCTCCCGGCGACTCGACGGCGTCGTCGACGTGCTGCGGATGCCGGAGGGCGATCGGGGTGATGTCCTGCTCGTGGCGGTGGGCTCGTTCGCCGGTGTCGCGTTGGAGGCGGCTGAGCGGCTGGCCCAGCACGGCATCACCGCGGCGGTCATCGACCCGCGGTGGGTGCTGCCGGTCCCGGAGTCCGTGGTCAAGCTGGCCGAGAACTTCCGGATGGTCGTCACGGTCGAGGACAACGGTCTGCACGGCGGCATCGGTTCCACGGTGTCCGCGGCGTTGCGCGCGGCCGGCGTCGACGTCCCGTGCCGGGACCTCGGTGTGCCGCAACAGTTCCTGGACCACGCGTCGCGCGACCAGATTCATCGCGAACTCGGATTGACCGCGCAGGACATCACCCGTCAGGTCACGGGCTGGGTGGTCGGCCTGGACCGCGCCGACACCGGCGGCGGCCTCGACAAGGGACTCGACAAGTCGAACCCGAGCGTCGGGTAGCGACGCGGGCGGAACGGCCCGTCCAGCGGTCGTGGTCGTGAACCGCGGCGACGAGTGTCCTTGCACGGCAGCCATGTACGAGTGACGATCCGGACGCGCGGAAATGGTTGGCGTCGCGGGTTCCTCGTCGTGCACGATGGATGCTCGATCGATCAGGAGGTCTCGGTGTCGGAGCCGGTTGGCAGCGTGTCGCCCGAACTCGTCTCGGACTGCACGAGTTGTTTCGGCCTGTGCTGCGTGGCGCTGCCGTTCGCGGCGTCGAGCGACTTCGCGGTCGACAAGGCCGGCGGGACGCCGTGCCGAAACCTGCTCGCGGACTTCCGTTGCGGGATCCACACCGAGTTGCGCGAGCGCGGCTTCCCGGGCTGCACGGTGTACGACTGTTTCGGCGCCGGTCAGAAGGTGTCGCAGGTGACGTTCGGCGGCCGCGACTGGCGCGCGGCCCCGGACATCGCGCGCCCGATGTTCGACGTCTTCCCGGTGATGCGTCAGCTGCACGAACTGCTCTGGTACATCGACGAGGCGCTGCGGATCGGCGCCGCGTCACGCCTGCACGACGACCTCGCGCGGCTGCGCGAGGAGACCGTCGTGCTCACTGAGTCCGACGCGTCGGTACTCACCGGACTCGACGTCGCGGGGCACCGGGAGCGGGTGAACGTGCTGCTGCTGGGGGTCAGCGAGTTGGCGCGTGCGGCGTTGCCCGGACGTCGGCGAAATCATCGCGGCGCGGTCCTGATGGGCGCCAAGCTGTTCGGCAAGGACCTGCGCGGGGCGAACTTGCGCGGGGCGTGGTTGATCGGCGCGGACCTGCGGGGGGCGGACCTGCGGAGCGCAGACCTGATCGGCGCGGATCTGCGCGGCGCCGACGTGCGGGGCACCGACCTGTCGGAGGTGTTTTTCCTCACGCAGTTCCAGGTGAATGCGGCGCGTGGGGACGGTCGGACCCGGCTGCCGGCGGCGCTGTCGCGCCCGGCGCACTGGGTATAGCTCAGCCGGCCTGCTCGAGCGTGCGGCCGCGGGTCTCGGTGACGAAGCGGGTCACGACGACGATCGACAGCAGCGCCATCAGGGCGTAGCCGCCGTACGTGAGCGAGAGGTTCCAGTCGGCGAGCGACGGGAAGGTGGCCGAGACGAGGAAGTTCGCGACCCAGTTGGAGGCGGTCGCGACACCGACGGCGGCGGCCCGGACCCGGTTGGGGAACAGTTCGCTGATGAGCACCCAGACGACCGGTCCCCACGACAGCGCGAAGAAGAACACGAAGGCGTTCGCGGCGATCAGCGCTGTGGTGCCGCCCGCGCCGGTGAGGGTCGCGACCGACTCGCCCTCCGCATTGCGTGTGATCGTTGCCGAATGGAAACAGACGGCGGCGGTGGCGAGGGAGGCGGCCATGCCGACCGAGCCGATCAGCAGCAGCGGCCTGCGGCCGATGCGGTCGATCACGGCGATCGCGACGAACGTGCCGACGATGTTGACCATTGCACTGACGACGCTGATGAGAAGGGAGCGGTCCTCGCCGAACCCGACGGCCTGCCACAGTGTGCTCGAGTAGTAGAAGATCACGTTGATGCCGACGAACTGCTGGAGCGCGGCCAGCGTGATGCCGACCCACACGAGCCCGGCGACGCCGGTGGACTTGGCGAACAGTGCCCGCACACCTACCCGGGCGCGTTCGGCGCCGAGCGAGGTGCGGATCTCCTCGATCCGGTGCGACACGGTCTGCGGGTCGCCGCCCTCGAGTTCGCCGATGATCGTGCGGGCGTCGTCCTCGCGGCCGCACCGCACCAGGTGACGCGGTGACTCGGGGATCGTGAATGTCATGACCAGGTAGATCAGGGCGGGGATCGCCTCGATCGCCAGCATCCACTGCCAGGCCTCGACGCCGAGCAGTTCGCCGCGGCCGCCGCCGGCGGCCGCGGAGATCGCGTAGTTCACCAACTGGGACACGGCGATGCCGAGCACGATCGCCAGTTGGTACATCGACCCGAGGCGGCCGCGGATGGCCGCGGGCGCGATCTCCGCGATGTACGCCGGCGCGATCACGGACGCGAAACCGACTGCGACACCGCCCAACACGCGCCACATCGTCAGGTCGACGATGCCGAACGGGAACGCCGAGCCGAGGGCGCCGACGACGAAGAGCACCGCCGCGATCTGCATGACCCGGATGCGGCCGAGCCGGTCGGCGATGGTGCCCGCCACCCACGCGCCGAGCGCGGCGCCGAGCAGCGTCAGCGACACCGACAGCCCGGTCGCGCCGGCACCGATGTCGTAGCGGTCGCGGATCGCGTTCACCGCGCCGTTGATGACGGCGGTGTCGTAGCCGAACAGGAAGCCGCCCAGTGCCGCTGCGGCCGAGAACATCACGGCCAGGAGGATCGAAGGCTGCGCGGTGGCGGGCCGATCGCCGGAGTCGGTGTCGGTCATTCGTCCGCCCTCCTGTCGGAACGACGTCTGCAATCGGGACGCTACGCCGAATTCACCCGTTCGGACGGGATGTGGCCGGGTAGTACTATTGCGCCGTTTCCGGGGGATGGAACGAGGGGGAGTTCGTTGGGTGGGGGCTGCGCGGATCTCGATGCGGAGATCGACGCGTTCTACGAGGGATTCGGGCAGGCGGGCGCGCTGCACGCGGCGTTCCGTCGGGCGCCGTTGCTGGTGCCGTTGACGGCCGACGGCCGCGTCTGGAGCAGCGAGATCCGCGAGCTCGGATGGCTTCCCGCATTCACCAGCGAACGCGAGTTCGCCCGGCACGCCGTCGCTCGCGGCGAGCAGACCGAGGCGCGTTACCACGCGCTGTTCGGTTGGCGGATCATCGAGCAGGTCCTGCCGAGCTTCGACCGGCCGACCGGGGTGGTCGTCAACGTCTGCGGCAGCCGACCGATGGCGTTTCCCCCCGGCCTGGAGGCGGAGCGATCGTGAGCGCCGAACTAGAGGTCGATCCCGTCGCCCTGCAGCAGGCGGCGCAGGGAATCACCGGGATCATCGACTCGATGTCCGGGCTAGGGATCGGTGAGACGGCTGCGGCGGGTCGCGGGTTCGCGATGCTGGCGTTGTCGCCGATGGAGGCCGGATCGCAGGCCGTCCAGAAGAGTCTCGAGGAGTACGCGGAGCGGTGGTCGTGGGGCGTGCGCCACCTCGTCCGGTCGGCGAACGAGATCGCCGAACTGCTCGATCTCCAGGCCGGGCGGTATCACATGATGGACGAGCAGGTGTCGGACACGGTCAAGACCGCCTGGACGCATGTCGCGGGCAATCCGCACCTCACCGAGGAGGAGATCAGCGAGCGGTCGTGGGGGGAGACGTTCGCGGACAACCCCGTCAACAACGTGCTGCATGCCGACTACAGCGGGGAGTCGTTCGACACCGCGATGGACACGATCCGCACCAACAACGACGTGATCGGGGCGGTCGGCCCGCAGGCGCTTGCCAACGTGTCGCCGGTGGTCGCGGACGTCGTCGGTGTGGATGTCGGAAGCGGTTACCACACCGGCGCCGCCGAGCAGGCGGCGTCGGTCATGAACAACGAGACCTGACGACGGCCAGGACTGACGCGGGGGCGGGGGAGAAAAGATGGGTTGGTGGGACGACGTCATCGGCGGCCTGGACAAGGTCGGCGAGTTCGTCGAGGACGCGGCCGAAGGGGTTGTCGAAAAGGCCGGGCAGGCGGCCGATGCCGGTCTCGACGGCTTGGCTGGGGTCGCCCGCGGCTTGGGCGCGGACGGGGTCGCCGACGTCCTGACCGACCTCGGCGACCAGGTGGCCAGCAGCACCGGCGGTGCGGTCGACGAACTCCAACTCGGTCAGACCACCGATCCGCGGGAGCTGATCCGTGGCGATGCGGGGGCGGTCAACGAGGCCGTCACCACGCTGACCGAACTGGGCACCAACATCGGATCCACGGGGACGGCGTTGCGGTCGGTCGACGCCGCCGGATGGACCGGCGAGGCCGCCGACGCGTTCCAGGCCGTCTACGACAAGCAACCGGGGTTGTGGCAGGACGCAGCCGACGCGATGGCGTCCGCCGCGCAGTCGCTGACCTGGTGGGCGAACACGATCGAATCGGCGCAGGCCCGCGCGGCCGACGCGATCGCGCGATGGGAGCAGGCCGAACAGGAGGAGCGGGCGACGAAGGCCGCCTACAACGCGCTCAGCGGCGAGCAGCGCGCTCGGACCGCCGTGGTCGACTCGTGGACGGCAATGTACGCCGACGCGGTGGAGGTCCTCCGCGCCGCGAGGGCCGAGCGCGACAACGCCGCATCGCAGATCGCCGGTCAGTTGGCGGCGCTGACCGAGTCGGCCCCCGAGGAGCCGCCGTTCACGCAGCGCATGGCCGCGAACCTCGGGGACCTGACGGATGTGATCGAGCACGGCAGCGTCAATTTCGCGTCCGGTCTCGTCACCGGTGTCACCGGAATCGTGCAGTTCGTGCGACAGGTCAACCCCGTCGATCCGTACAACCTCAGCCACCCGGCGGAGTACGTCGAGGGATTGAGCGATCTGACGACCGGCCTCGTGGTGGCCGCGGCGGATCCCGGGGCTGTGGTGGATGCGTTCCTCGCCGACGCACGGGCCAACCCGTTCGAGGTCATGGGAGCACTCACCGGAGACGTGCTCCTGACGGCCGCGACGGGAGGTGCCGGTGCCGGTGTGGCCGGCGCGCGCACGTCCATGCACGTCGTCGAGATTGCCGCTGATCTGGGGAGTGATCTGCGGACCGTCGATCGCGTGGTGGACGCCGCCGGGCACAGCCCGACGCCCGAGGTCCCGCGGGTCGAGACCCCTGGGGCGGACGCTCCGAGAATCGATGCGCCGGAACTCGATTCACCGTCGTCACTGCACGACGCCGATCCAGGTGCCCCGGAGCATTCCACCCCCGCGCACCACGAGGGTTCGACCGGCGCCGGCCACGACCCTGACTTCACCCGTCCGCCCGAGGGCGAGAATCCGAACCCGCAGCATTTCGCCGAATCCGACTCTGGGGCAGCTCGGACCGCGGAGGACAACGGCCCGGCGAGCGACCAGACAAGCGACCAGGTCACCGAGTGCCAGGACCCGGTCGATGCGGCCACCGGCGAGTTCCTCCTACCCGAAACCGATCTGACGCTGCCCGGTGTGCTGCCGCTCGTGTTCGGGCGGCGACATCGCTCGAGCTACGGATTCGGCCGGTGGTTCGGTCCGAGTTGGTCGTCGACGATCGACATGCGGGTCGTGGTCGAGGAATCCGGTGTCACGCTGCTCGCCGAGGACGGCGTGATGGTGGTCTATCCGCACCCGGAGGTGGGCGCCCCCGTTCGCCCGAAGCAGTCGTTGCAGCGTTGGACGCTCGCGCGGACCGAGACCGGTGGCTACGCGGTGCACGACCCCGACCGAATGCTCACCTGGCACTTCGCCCCCAAACCCGAACTGGGCGGGGTTGATTCGGCGCTGGGCAACATCTCCATCAGCGCGATCACGGACCGGTTCCGTAACCGCATCCGGTTCCACTACGGCCAGGACGGTGCGCCGGTCGAGGTGTCTCACTCGGGCGGCTACCGCGTGCTCGTCGACGCGCGGGGCGGACGGATCGGCGCGCTGTCGGTGATCGACCCGGAGTCCGGTGGCGCCGTCGTGGTCCGCCGCTTCGGCTACGACGGCGGGCATCTGACCGCAGTCACGAACGGCTTCGGCGGCGTGACCCGCTACACCTACGACGCCGACGGTCGGATGCTGTCGTGGCAGGACTCCAACGGCAACCGGATGGTCAACACCTACGACGCGGACGGGCGCGTGGTGGTCCAGGACGGCACCGACGGCGTCATGTCGGCCCGCTTCGACTACGTGCCGACCGCCGACGGGACGGGGTCGGTCACCGTGGTCACCGACTCGCTCGGGGCGCAGACCGCGCACGGGTTCGACAGTGACCTTCGTCAGCGGGACCTGCTGTCGCCGAATGGCTCTCGCACACACACGGACTACAACGAGCGCCGCGAGCCGTTGCGCGTCACCGGACCGGACGGGGCCGTCACCCGATACCGCTACACCGCCGACGGTGACGTCGCGCAGATCATCCGTCCCGACGGTCACTCGATCACGGTCGACTACGCCGGACCGCGCAGGCCGATCGCCGTCCACCAGGTCGACGGCACGGTCGTCCGCCAGGACTGGGACACCGCGGACAACCTCGTGGCGGTGACCGACGCCGGGGGAGCGCGGACCGAGTACACCTACCACTCGACCGGCGCGGTGTCGTCGGTCACCGCGCCGACCGGCGCGCGCACCCTCGTGGAGTGCGACGACGCCGGGCTGCCCGTCGCCGTCACCGACCCGGTCGGGGCGACGACGCGGATCACGCGCGACGCGTTCGGGCGGACCGCCTCGGTGACCGATCCGACGGGCGCGGTGACGCGCCTGCGGTGGTCGCCCGACGGAAAGCTCCTCGAGCGAACGCATCCGGATGCCGCCGTCGAGTCGTGGGACTACGACGGCGAGGGAAACCTGCTGCGGCACACCGATCCGGTGGGCGCCAGCACGTCGTACACGTACGGCACCTTCGACCTGTTGGCTGCGCGCACCGACCCGGACGGCTCGGTCACCGCGTACACGTGGGACACCGAGCGGCGCCTGACGGCGGTCACGAACCCGCTCGGGCAGACCTGGTCGTACGAGTACGACGCGGACGGGCGTCTGGTGGCCGAGTCCGATTTCAACGGTGCCCGAACCACTTACACGCACGACGCCGCGGGTCGCATCGCGACGGTGACGCCGGCGACCGGCGTCACGCGCCACCATTCGCACGACATCCTGGGTCGGCTGCTCGACGTCACGGCCGACTCCGGCGAGTTCCGCCGCTACACCCACGATCTGGCCGGGCGGACGCTGACGGCGGTCAGCGGTGTCGGCGCGGACCCGATCCACACGGTCGAGTTCGAGTACACGGCGGTGGGACAGCTCGCGCGGCAGACCGTCGACGGCGCGGGTGAACTGCGCTTCGACCACGATCCGTTCGGGCGGCGCGTCGAGCGCCGTTCGCACACCGGCGGTGTCACCGGGTGGCGCTGGAACGCGGCGGGCCGCGTCGCCTCGGTGGCGGTCGACGGGCACTCGATCGGTCTCACCTACGACGCGCGCGGCGCGGTCACCGGGTGGAGGGCGGGAGAGTTGGGGATCACCCGCGGCCACGACTCACGTGGGCGGCTCACCATGCAGGAGGCGGTGGCGCATCCGGCGTCGTCGCTGAGTTTGAGTTTCGATTCCGGCCCGGCCTCGGCTTCGCGGGTGCTGCGGTCAGACGTATTCGACTACCGTCCGGACGGCTATCTGGCGGGGCAGACGACGACCACCGACCGGGTGCTGCGCCGCCAATTCGAACTGGATGCGGCGGGCCGCATTACGTCCGTGGTCGACGACGGCGCCGCGGTGGAGCGGTACACGTACGACGCACTGAGCAACATCGTGACGCAGAGCGCCACGGCGACGGTCACCGACGACGAGGGCCGACGCGAGTACCGCGGAACGCTGCTGGTCCGGGACGGGCGCACGCAGTTCCACTACGACGACGCCGGCAGGCTGGTTCGCAAGGTCAGGACGCGACTGTCGCGGAAGCCGGACGTCTGGCAGTACCGGTACGACGCGTTCGACCAGTTGGTCGAGGTGACGACGCCGGACGGGACGCGATGGCGGTACAGCTACGACGCTCGCGGTCGCCGCACCGCCAAGTCCCGTCTTGCGGCGGACGGGTCGGTGGCGGAGCGGACAGTATTCACCTGGGATGCAACGACGTTGGTGGAGCAGTCCACGTCCGATCGCATCACCCGGTGGACCTATCAACCGGGAACACACACGCCGCTGACCCAGGCCTCGGTGCCGACGGTGGACCTTGCGGATCCGGCCGCTGTGGACGCGGAGTTCTATGCCGTCGTCTCCGACCTCGTCGGCACGCCGACCGAACTCGTCGATCCGATGACGGCGGATGTCGCGGGGCGGTCGGCGATGTCGTTGTGGGGGAGCACGTCCTGGACCGGCGCGGCCGACACCCCGATCCGCTTCCCCGGCCAGTACTTCGACGACGAGACCGGCCTGCACTACAACCTGCACCGCTATTACGACCCGGTCACCGCACGCTACGCGACCATCGACCCGCTGGGACTCGCGCCGTCGCCGAATCCGAACAGCTACCCGCACAACCCGACGGTGTGGTCGGATCCGCTGGGATTGAAGCCATGCGGCGACGATCGGGAATTCTCAGATCGGGAGCTTGCGCGGGACGCCGCCTTTGACCGAGCTGGAATCCCAAGAGGCACTCCACCCGATGCGAGTTGGGAGGTTGGCGGCGATATGCATCGCAGGGGCCTTCCTGGCTATCGATACTCGAATGATCCGGGGGGATGGGGGCACTATATGCAGTTTGAAACTGACGGTGGATCCCGGGTAGTTGTTGAACACGTTTCCGACCCGAGGCAGGGGCCGCACTTCCATGCTGGGCTTCCGAAAGGCGATCCAAGCACTTCTGCCGTCAACTTCGGATGGGATCCGACCTCGCCGCATGAGCGGTATCGTCCTGTGGATGGACGACATCACTTCTACTATCCAGTCGAATGATCGGAGACGCAATGGCTGACGAATCGGCGACGAGAATACATGGCGCCGGGTTGGAGATACTGGGACGCGCACCATCGGCCGGAGATATTCTTCCGGTCAGTGCGTGGAAGGCGGTGATAGATGGTGATGTGAAGCCGGACCTCGTTGTAGATTACGCGGCCGAAGGGTATCTGGACTCCGTGAATCAGAATTGGAGAGAAGTCGCAACTCGCTGCGGACTCTTCGATGCTGACGAGTCCTTCCTTCTCAGCACATCCGGCCCGGGCGCACTGGAAAAGCCGTGGTATCGTGTGCGGATTTCTGGGGACCTCCAGTTGGCGCAAGAATTGGCGCCGCACGATGGAGAGCCGGAATTTGTCGCTGCGGCATTGACTGGGTACCCGATTATTGGAGTTACCTCTGAGGAGTATGGGGTGTGGATAATAGTTCTCGAAGAGTGAACTATTTGCGCCGACCATTTGATACAAATCCGGGCGGTAAGGCGAAATTGACTAGGGGTTCCGGTGAAACATCGACGAATTCTGTTCGCAATTCGATTCCTGAGGTAGAACCGCATACCGCCGGCGATCGACCGGTTCCGGAACAGTGATGGAAGGATCGTTGGATGAACTGGGTGGAACTCCTCCTGAATCCGGTGGTGATCCGGTCAATATATGGTGACAAGATTCCGTCCCTCTCGGGAGTGGAAATTCACGAGTTCCGACTGCGCCGGGACGGTTCCGACGTGGAGGTCCGTTTCGATCTGAGTGAGTTCCCGGAGGACCCGCCGGAGAAATGGAAAACCTGGGTTAATACCATTCAGGTGGAACTCGCGATCGTTGGTGTCGAGAGTTTGTCGATCAGAGAATGGCAGACCACCATGATCGCCGACCTGTCGATCGAAAGTATCGCTGACGACCTTCTGAGGTTTCGGTCGAATCCAGTTCCGGACTGCACGATTGACGCGCGCTGGATACGGGTGGCCAAGATCAGTGCCTATCACGACAGCAGACGGTCCGCCACGCCTCTCGAGGGCGGGTGAATGAGGCTGTGTTCAAGGTATTCGACCTGCCCAGGGTGGAGGATATTCCGTCCGAGCTGATCGCGGTCGAGGAAGTCCGCGATCTTCCAGGTGGTGTCTCGATTTCGTGGGTAGGTCTTGGCGCAACCTTCCAACTTGTGGCGGATCCGCTTCTGCGTTCCGTCTCGATCAAGCTCGACCGGGAGGGCGAGTGCATTCGGATCTACCGGGAGGGCGCGATCTCGCTTCGAGTCCGTGACGAAGGTTGCAATGTCGGAATGGTGATCGAGTTCAGATCGGGAAACCAGGTTGGAGATATTCGGGTGGTCTTGGGCGATCGCGTGGAGATCATGGAGTCGGCACTGTTCGCATAGGGAGAGTGACTTCCGCTATTTCTTTGAATCCGTGAAGATGCCCAGTTGGATGTCGAGGTCGGTGCGTTGATGTATCTGAGGCTCTCTGCGGACTACATGAACCCCGTCGTCACCGTGGTCGGGTCAGGTCCGACCAGTACCGTCTCGCTGGGCGTCTCCGATGCTCTTACTCGGGATCTGGAAGCCTGGAACGGTCGGTATCAGTCGATCATCCAGTTGTCCGCCGAGGCCAGGCGCGATCCCGATTCGGTGGCTGCGATCCAGCGGTTGGACCGGGAGGGGAGAATCCTCGCCTCCAAGATCGCTGAAGAGTTGTCGGGTGGATCCAAAGTCGAGTATTACAGCGACGGATTGTTTCGGTTGATTTCCTGATCGTGGCTGTATCGGCCGGTGTGAATTGGTGATCTACAGTGCGCGCGTCCAACTCGGGACGCACTTTCGAGAGGCGAGCAGTGATGCAGGTGGCCGTAAAAGCCGGTGGTATCCAAGGCGATCGCATCGAGGTATCCAGTGTCAGGGGTGACTTCCAGGCCATCTGGATGGGTGACGTTCCGGTCGCGTCCGGGGCGGTGCTGGACATGGAGGTGGAGGTGCCGGGTTCGGTTGTCGCGCTCTGGGAGACGGATTCGAACGAGGCCATCTCGATCGAATCCGTCGGCGGGCAAACCTCGATCGTGGGCGAGGCTGTGGACACGACGGCTGACGGGATCCTGATCCTGGACCTGCATCCCGGGATCGTGATGGTTGAACTCGCGAACCCGCACGATGCAGGTGGCGCACGAGAGTCGATTCGCGTGGTCGGTGGCTGTGCTCGGGTGTACCCGACAGGGATCTAGCAGAGAGCAACGGCGATCATCATGACTACTGGCGAGAGAATCTCACTGAATCGGGAGTCGGCCGAATTCGTCCCTGCTCTCGCTGATCTTGCTCAGCGCCGTCCACGGATCGGTGTTGTCGGCGTCGAGGTCCGTCGAGGGGGATCGCAGTCGATTCCCGCCGCGGTCGCCGTCTCCGCCAGTGCACTGAGCCACGCTGCTCCCTGCGCTTTGGCGGGTCGACTGGTCCTCGTCGGAGCAACTCAGCCCCTTGCTCCACTCAACCGACTCGGTGATCTCACGATGAGACGTGAATCCCTGTGGAAGCGTTGGGAGAAGGATGGCGCAGTGCTGCCGCCCGGCGATCGGCACGACTTCCAGTTGGATCGGGAGGACAACCTGCTGCAGTTCGGTGGCTGGTTGACGACCGACACGGCCAACATCGTTGCTGCCGTGGAGGTCAGTCGGGACCGCCCAGCCGTGTGCCTTCTGTTGCCCCCGGAATTCGCGCTCGATGAACTCGAGCGACTGATCGAAGAGGTTCGCCGGGATTCTGCCGACGGCAACTCGTTGGTCCGGCATTTCGCTCCGCTCGTTCTCGAGGGCGCGATGCTCGTTCGAGGGTTCGGGTCGTTCGACGATCGGGTCGTCGGCACGGATGTCTATGCGGACGAGCAGGCTCTCGACGCCATTCAATCGGGTGTCGAACGCTGGATGTCGGACGGGGCGGCACCCTAGCTCGATCCAAAGACCGAGCGCCGACTCCGGACCGGATCCGGTGCCGGCGCTCGGTTGACGATGTGCCGCTGGGTGGTTGAAGGCGTGGGGCGTTACCCGACCTTGTTCGCCGCTGCCGTCAGCTGCGGGGTGAGCTGGTCGATCACCCACGGGGTCGCCAGGACGCTGGTCTGGCTCAGGCCGGCGATGATCTTGGTATCGGACAGGGCCACTGCGGTGCCCCGCGTGACCGCGCCGAGGGAGGCGTAGGCGGGATTCTTCTCGGCTTCGGCGGCGTCGGACACGAACACCACGACCACGTCGGCGTCGACCTCGGAGATCCGCTCGGCCGAGATGTCGACGAAGAAGTTGTCGGGGTCGCTGGACGCCGCCAGCTTCTCGACGCCGGGGGAGTTCACGAAGCCCAACTGGGTGAGGATCTGCACGCGAGGGTCGGTCGGCTTGTAGACGTTGACCTGGCCGTTCGTGGTGTCGAGGTTGATCACCGACAGTGTCTTGCCCGCGTACTCGGGGTGGGCGGCCGCGGTGTCGGCGAGCATCGTGGTCATGCCGTTGATCAGGTCGGCGGCCTCGTCGGACTTGGCCAATGCCTGGCCGATCAGCTTGGTCTGGTCCTGCCACGTGGTCTGCCACGCCTTGTCGGGGTACGCGACGGTCGGTGCAACGGCGGAGAGTTGGTCGTAGGTGGCCTTGTCGAAACCCTCGTAGGGCGCGAGAACCACGTCCGGCGCGAGGGTCGCGATGGCCTCGACCGGCGTGGACGTCGCGGCGTCGAGCAGCGTGGTCCGGCTCGGGTCGAACTTGCCCTGGAGCCACGGCATGACGCCGTTGGCCTCGGCGCCGTAGGTGTACTTCGGCATTCCGACCGGCGTCTCGCCCAGCGCGTAGACGACGTCCTGCGCGTTCCAGCCGAGGGTGACGAGGCGCTCGGGTGCCGACTCGATCGTGGTGGAGCCGAACGTGTTCGCGATCGTGACGGGGAAGGCGCCGTCCGACGAGGGCGTCGTCGCCGAGCCCGAATCGGCCGACGAGCACGACGCCAGCAATGCGGTCGCACTCAGGGCGGCGACGGCCGACGCAACCTTGCGGCGGGTGGTGAGAGCGAACACTGAGAACTCCTTCGAGGTCGAGTGATAGGTGAGCCTAACCTATTTGCGACTCGACGGTGAAGGGGGTCATCGCGGCGCTGGGTGGTGCACTCTGTCCCCTTTGTCGCGAACTCGGCTGAGTATGCCGGGGCGTATCGACGATTCCCGACGATTTGAGCCGGTCGGTAAGTATCGTCGCTGCAGATCGAGCATGTCGGGGTGGCCATTTTCGAGTGAGCCGGGGGGCGACATGAGTGCTGGATTGGGGAAACACTGGGCTGCGCGTGCGTCCGTCGCACGCGTGGTGGGGGTGCTGGCGGCAACGGCGATGACGATCGGGGGAGCGGTGACGACACCGGCGGTCGCGTCCGAAACGGACGTCGACCACTACCTGAACCTGCCGATGATCAACCGGGACGCGGCGCACGGCCCGGGCGGGGTCCATCCGGCGCTGCCCACCGATCACGCGACACTCGCGCGCATCCTGGACGAGGCCCGCGCGAGCGGCGCCGCGCCGCGCGACTATCAGGCACTGCTCTTCCAGTACTGGCTGGTGCAGGCCACCGATGTCGCGGGCATCGATCTGGCCAGTTGGGATCCGCGCGCCGGGGTGGCGGTGAACCGGGCGAACCTCGTCAAGTCGTACCGCCTCTACGAGGACCTGCAACTGGAGCACCGCGAGCTGCAGTGGGCGGGAATGGGCGGCATGGTCGGAGCCGACTTCGGGGGTGGGCTCATCGACTTCGAACTCATGACGAACGTCTACGACCTCCCGCAGCTCCAGCAGACGGCGCGGGCCATCGTCGGGGCCGCCACCGACGTCGCGGGGTCGGGAATCGTCGACTCGCTCCCGGATGGGCTGCGCGCGCTGGCCGAGGCCGGAAGCGAAATCACCAGTGAGGACCTGCATTTCATCCTAGGAATGATCATGGTGATGCAGAAGAACATCTTCTCCGACCTGATGCCGATGCACCGCGCCTACGTCACCGGCGGGCTCCCCGCCCTCGAGGAGATGCAGCGCGCGGGGCTCTTCGGCGCCGACATCATGACCGCGTGGCGCGATATCGCGTCGAGGGACCCGGACCGGATCGCGCGGGGCAACGGTGTGCTGTTGCAGCGTGAGCAGGGGCTGATCATCCGGGAGCAGTGGGACACCGTCCGCAACTACAAGGACACTGTCGGCCAAGCCATCACGTACCTGTCCACCGTCGCCGGGTCGCCGTCGGTGGCCGGTGTGCTGCCGCCCCGCTCCTTCCGTTCGATCGAGGTCAGTTCACGTCTGCCCGACGGTCGCACCGCGACGCTGACCAGTCCGCTGCCGGCGTGGAACTGGTCCGTCTACGACGAGCGATGGGACTACATCACCACTCAGCTGCTGCCGAAGTACAAAACCATGGTCGAGAACGATTGGCCGCAAGTAGAATCCGAGCTTCGTGTGCCTTACGAGACACAGCTCGAAACGCATCGACCGCTGCTCAACATTCCCCAGATCATGCAGTCCGCTCTGAACAACACGAGAGTGACGGTGTCCTGATGGCATCCAGCGTGACGCGTCGTCGCCGGCTACCCGCGGCGGCGCGAATCCTGTCCGGTGTGGCGGTGGCTACCGCGGCGATGATGGCCGTTCCCGTGGCCGCGTCCGCCGAATCGTCGGTCGGGTCGTCGTCGGAATCGTCGGACGGGTCATCCTCGGCGCCGGACCAGTCTCCGGTGCGGACACCGAGTGTGAACGAGGTGTTCAACGGATTCGTCGTCGGAGCACTCGATTCGGGGGAAGCTGCGTCGCGTGCGGAGGCGTTCAAGGCGCTCACGGCGCGGGACCCCTTCTACGACGAGCCCCCGCTGACCGGGGCGGAGGCGCCGGGCACCGTCCTGAAGGTCAAGCCGGTCGACCTCATGTTCCTCGGCTACCAGCCTGGCCGCATTGACGCCTACAAGCTGATGTACGTGACGACCGGCCTGGACGGGACCACGCCCGAGATCAGCACCGGCATCGTGATGATCCCGATCGACGGCACACCCGCATCGGCGAAGAAGGTGATCAGTTACCAGGAAGCCAACGACAGCGTCGGCGCCTACTGCCATCCGAGTTCGCAGTGGACCGGCCGGAACCCGCTCGACGGCTCCGCCTGGTCGGCGCTCGGACCGCTGGCGCTGATGTTCGGCAAGGGCTACGCGGTGGTCATCTCCGACGTCGGCAACGACGGCGACCCCGACCCGCACGGTGTCTTCGCCGGCAAGTACGCCGGCCATGCCCAGCTCGACGCGGTGCGTGCCGCGCTGTCGACACCGACCACGGGTCTGAGCGAGAACGCCCCCGTCTCGCTGTTCGGGATCGCCGGCGGCGGAGTCGGTGCCGGCTTCGCGGCCGAGGCGCAGGCGCACTACGCCCCCGAGTTGAACGTCCGCTCCACCGTCCTCGAAGGCATGGTGGTCAACCAGCGGAACTTCATGCGCACGGCCGACGGTTCGATCGGCTCCGGCTTCGCGTTCGCCACGCTGCTCGGTCTGGAGCCGAAGTACCCCGAGATGCGGATCGACGAGAAGCTGAACCCCGTCGGCAAGGCCTTGGCGGCGGCGTACCGCACGCAGTGCCAGACGCCCGCGTACTTCACGGCGCCGTTCGTGCCCCTCGGGACATTGTTCGTCGGCGGGCAGAGCCCGGCCGACATTCCGGCGTTCCAGCCCGTCTACGACGACAACCTTCTCGGGACCAAGGCCCCGCAGTCGAAGGTTCTCATCACGTCGTGCGCCAAGGACGACTCGCCGATGTCGCTTGTGCCCGCGAAGGATTCACGCGAACTCGCCGACAAGTACCGGGCCGGGGGCACCGACGTGACGTACGCGCCGAGCGACTGCAGCATGGTGCGGATGCTCACGGACCTGTACGGCTGGGGCACCGACCTGTTCGGGATGCAGACCATCGACTGGATCGAACGGAGCTTCGCCGAATGAGCCACACCCGACCCACGACCGGGAGGAGGTGACCGACTTGGTCGACGCCATACTCACCGCGGGCAGCTACATGTTCTCCCTGGGACCCGTTGCGTTTCTCGAAGCCTTCGGACGGATCTTCGGTTCCTGACCGATAGTTGTCGTCCACGATCCGCGCCGTCGGTCCGCGCTGAGGAGTCGATACGTGTTTGCACGTTGGGGGGATCTCGTCTACCGGTCCCGCTTCACCGTTCTTGCGGTGATGGTGGCCGGGCTGTTGGCGTTGGGCGCCTACGGTTCCGGTCTGGGTGCGCACCTCAGCCAGAGCGGCTTGGAGGATCCCGGTTCGGAGTCGGTGGCCGCCGCGAGGCTCGCGGACGGCACGTTCGGCCGCGACACCACGGGTGACGTGGTGGCGATGTACACGGCGCCCGAGGGGAAGACCGTCGACGATCCGGTGTTCGGCGCGCAGGTGTCCGACAGCCTGCAGCGTCTGGTGCAGGAGCACCCGGATCAGGTCGCGAAGGTCAACGCCAGCTACTTCGCGGTGCCGAACACGCCGCGGGTGGCGGCGCTGACGACCGCGGACAGGACCCACGCGCTCGCAAGTATCGCGCTGAAGGGCGACAACGACACCGCGATCACCAACAACTTCCGCGAGGTGCGGGACGCCTTCGACATCGACGGGGTCGAGGTCCAACTCGCCGGCATGCAGCCGGTGGCGAGCGCCATCAACGACACGATCGCGAGCGACATCCACCGCATGGAACTCCTCGCCATCCCGGCGGTCGCGGTGCTGCTGTTCTTCGTGTTCGGCGGTGTCATCGCCGCCGCGCTGCCACTGATCGTCGGCGGCCTGACGATCCTCGGCGCCAACGGCATCGTGCGGGTGCTCACGCACGTCACCGACGTCAACTCGTTCGTCGAGTCGGTCGTCTCGCTGATCGGGCTGGGCCTGGCCATCGACTACGGCCTGTTCATCGTCAGCCGGTTCCGCGAGGAACTCGGCGACGGCTACAGCACCCGCGTCGCCGTTCGCCGCACGGTGATGACGGCGGGCCGGACCGTGCTCTTCTCGGCAACGATGATCATCGCGAGTCTGGGCGGGCTCTTGTTGTTCCCGCAGGGTTTCCTGAAGTCGATGGCGTATGGCGCGATCGCGACGGTGCTTTTGGCGGCGTTCACGTCGGTGACGGTGTTGCCGGCGATCCTGAGCATGCTGGGCCGGCGCATCGACAAGTTCGGGCTCAAGCGGTTCGGTCAGATCAGGTCGACCGAGGAAATCGAGTCGAGCCGGTGGGGGCAGCTGACGCGCTGGGTGATGCGCAACCCGCTCAAGGTCACCATCCCCATCGTCGTCGGCCTCCTGCTGCTCATCATCCCGATGACCGGCATCAAGTTCGGCGGCATCAACGAGGACTACCTGCCGACCGACAACCCGACCCGTGTCGCCCAGGAGCAGTTCGACGAGCTGTTCCCGGGCAACCGCACCGAGCCGGTCAGGCTGGTGGTCAGCGGCGCCCAGGGCGCGCAGGTCGGCCAGATCATCAAGAGCGCCAACGAGGCGCCGGGCCTGGTGGAGAAGTTCTCGATCACTGGACCGGCGAAGGACGGCGTCCAGGTCCTCAAAGCCGGTCTGATCGACCGCAACGACTCCGCCGACACGATCGACTACCTGCGATCGATCGACGTCCCGGACGGCGTCCAGGTCCTCGTCGGCGGGACACCCGCGATCGAGCAGGACAGCATCAGTGCCCTGCTCGACACCTTGCCGCTCATGGTGGTCACCGTCGTCGCCCTCACCACGTTGCTGATGTTCCTGGCGTTCGGGTCGCTCGTGCTGCCGATCAAGGCGGTGCTGATGAGCGCACTCGGGCTCGGGGCGACGCTCGGCATCCTGACGTGGATCTTCATCGACGGCCACGGCTCCGGCCTGCTGAACTTCACCCCGGGGCCGATCACCTCACCGATGCTGGTGCTGATCGTCGCGATCATCTACGGCCTGTCCATCGACTACGAGGTATTCCTGCTCTCCCGCATGGTCGAGGCCCGGGCGCAGGGCGCGAGCACCACCGAGGCCATCCGGGTCGGCACCGCGCACACCGGCCGCATCATCACCGCGGCCGCGTTGATCCTCATCGTGGTCACCGGCGCGTTCGGGTTCTCGGACCTGGTGATGATGAAGTACATCGCGTACGGCATGATCGCGGCGCTCATCATCGACGCGACGCTGATCCGCATGTTCCTCGTCCCGGCGGTCATGACCCTCCTCGGTGACGACTGCTGGTGGGCACCGGCGTGGATGAAGCGCATTCAGCAGAAGATCGGGCTGGGTGAGCCGATCCTCGAGTGCGAACTCGATCGAGACGACGCGCCGGACCCTGCGGCTGCCGCCGCGTCCACGGATCCCGCGGAGCCGCAAGCCGTCCGTGCACGGGAGCGTCCAGCCGAGGATGCGATTCCCTGACCGGCACCCGTCGACGCGAAGAGGAGCGCACCCCCGGACTTCCAGGGGTGCGCTCCTCTCGTCGATCGGCGGCTAGACGCTCGCGACTCCCTTGGCCAGGAACGGCTTGCCGTTGACGGCCTCCGACGTGCCGGTGCGGTCCAGGTACGGCGTGATCCCGCCGTTCCAGAAACCGAAGCCGCCACCCAGGATCAGGCACAGATCGATGTCCTCGGGAGCGGCGACGACGCCCTCCTCCAGCATGATCCGGATCTCCTCGGCGAACGCGCGGCGCGTGCGCTCGAGCACCTCCTCGGCGGTCGACGGCTGGTCGCCCTGCTGCCACAGCGCCGCGACGTCCGGGTCGACGACCTGGCCCTTGTCGGTCCACGTCCACACGCCGGGCTTGCGGGCCTCGACGATCGCCTCGAGTCCCGGCGACGGCTTGAACCGCTCCGGGTAGGCGGCGTTGAGGGTCTCGCCGGTGTGCAGCGCGATCGCCGGGCCGACGAGCGCGAGCAGCGTGAACGGCGTCATCGGCATGCCGAGTTCGGCGATCGCGTTGTCGGCGACGTCGAACGGGGTGCCCTCGTCGACCGCGTTCATGACCTCGCCGAGGGCGCGGATGAGCAGGCGGTTGAACACGAAGCCGGGCAGGTCGGCGGAGCCGACGGCCGACTTCTTGAGCGCCTTCGCCGTCGCGAACGCCGTTGCGAGCGTGGCGTCGTCGGTCTGCTCGCCCTTGATGACCTCGAGCAGCGGGAGCACGGCGACCGGGTTGAAGAAGTGGAAGCCCACCACCCGCTCGGGGTGCTTCAGGTCCGCGGCCATCTCGGTGATCGACAGCGACGACGTGTTGGTGGCCAGCACGGTCTCGGGGGCGATGTGCTCCTCGAGTTCGGCGAACACCTTCTTCTTGACGTCCATGTTCTCGAAGACGGCCTCGATGACGAAGTCGGTCTTCGCGAACGCGGCCTTGTCGAGCGAACCGGTGACGAGCGCCTTGAGCCGGTTCGCGCCGTCCTGCGACAGCCGGCCCTTGGCGAGCAGCTTGTCGATCTCGCCGTGCACGTAGCCGACGCCCTTGTCGATGCGCTCCTGGTCGATGTCGGTGAGGATCACCGGCACCTTGAGTTGCTTGACGAACAGCATCGCCAACTGGCTCGCCATCAGGCCCGCGCCGACGATGCCGACGCCGGTGATCTTGCGCGCCAATGACTTGTCCGGCGCGCCCGCCGGGCGCTTGGCGCGGCGGTTCACCAGATCGAAGGCGTACAGGCCTGCGCGCAGCTCGTCGGTCATGAGCAGATCGGCGAGGGCGTCGTCCTCGGCGGCGAAACCGGCGTCGAGGGACTTCGAGTCGGAGATGTCGGTGGTGCGGGCCAGCTCGAGCAGCTCGACCGTGCGCACCGCGCCGGGGGCGTTGTTCTTGGTCTTGCCCTCGACGATCGCCTTGGCGCGGGCGATGGCCTCGTCCCAGCCGGCGCCGCGGTCGATCTCGGGGCGGGTCGGGGTGATGTCGCCGGCGATCACCTGCGCGGCCCACGCGAGGGACTGCTCGATGAAGTCGGCCGAGCCCAGCACGGCGTCGGCGATGCCGAGCTCGAGCGCCTTCTTCGAGTTGATGACCTTGCCGTTGTTGAGCGGGTTCTCGATCGCGACGGTGACGGCGTTCGACGGTCCGATCAGGTTGGGCAGCAACTGCGTTCCGCCCCAGCCCGGCACCAGACCCAGCATCGCCTCGGGCAGGCCGAGGGCGCCGACGTTGTCCGCGAACGTGCGGTAGTGGCAGTGCAGACCCACCTCGAGGCCGCCGCCGAGCGCGACGCCGTTCACGAACGCGAACGTCGGGACCTCGGACTCACGCAGGCGCCGGAACACCTTGTGTCCCAAACGTCCGAGCTCGAGACCCTGCTCGCGGGACGTGATCGACGGGACACCCTTGAGGTCGGCACCGGCCGCGAAGATGAACGGCTTGCCGGTGACGGCGATCGCGGCCGGCTCGGCGGCGAACGCCTCGTCGAGCGCCTTGTCGAACGACAGCAGGCCGCGCGGGCCGAACGAGTTCGGCTTGGTGTGGTCGAAGCCGTTGTCGAGGGTGATCAGCGCGACCGGGCCGTCGATACCGGGAACCGAGACCAGCTTGGTGTAGGCGTTCGTCACGACCTCGTCGGCGAAAGCGTTTGCGATATCGGTCATTTACTTGGCTCCCGCTTCGTAACCTGCGTAGTCCTTGTGATTCGGGTTCTCCCAGATGACGGTGCCGCCCATGCCGAGCCCGATGCACATCGTGGTCAGGCCGTAGCGGACGCCCGGGTTCTGCGCGAACTGGCGCGAGAGCTGCGTCATGAGGCGCACACCGGAGGAAGCGAGCGGGTGGCCGCACGCGATGGCGCCGCCCCACTGGTTGACCCGCGGGTCGTCGTCGGCGATGCCGAAGTGCTCGAGGAACGCGAGCACCTGCACGGCGAACGCCTCGTTGATCTCGAACAGTCCGATGTCGTCGATCGACAGGCCGGTGCGGGCCAGCAGCTTCTCGGTGGCCGGCACCGGGCCGATGCCCATCACGGCGGGATCGACGCCCTGGAAGGCGAAGCCGACCATGCGCATGCCGATCGGCAGACCCAGCTCGGTGGCGGTGTCCTCACCCGCGAGGATCGCGGCGGTGGCGCCGTCGTTGAGGCCCGCGGCGTTACCGGCGGTGATGCGGCCGGCGGGACGGAACGGGGTCTTGAGCTTGGCGAGGTCCTCGAGCGTGGTGCCCGGGCGGGGCGGCTCGTCCTCGGTGGCCAGGCCCCAGCCCGACTCCGAGCGGGTCGCGACCGGCACGAGGGTGTCGGCGATGTAGCCGGCCTTCTTGGCGGCCTCGTACTTGTTCTGCGACGCCACGGCGTAGGCGTCGGTGCGCTCCTTGGTGATCGTCGGGAACCGGTCGTGCAGGTTCTCGGCGGTGTTGCCCATCACCAGCGCGCTCGGGTCGACCAGCCGGTCGGCGAGGAAGCGCGGGTTCGGGTCGGCGCCCTGGCCCATCGGGTGCCGGCCCATGTGCTCGACACCGCCGGCGATCACGACGTCGTACTGGCCGAAGCCGATGCCCGACGCGGTGGTGGTGACGGCGGTCATCGCACCGGCACACATGCGGTCGATCGCGAAGCCCGGCACCGTCTCGGGCAGGCCCGCGAGGATCGCGGACGTGCGGCCGATGGTCAGCCCCTGGTCGCCGGTCTGCGTGGTGGCGGCGATCGCGACCTCGTCGACCCGGGCCGGATCGAGTTGAGGGTTGCGGCGCAGCAGTTCGCGGATGGCCTTGACGACCAGGTCGTCGGCGCGCGTCTCGGCGTAGATGCCCTTCGGGCCGGCCTTGCCGAACGGCGTGCGGATGCCGTCGACGAAGACGACGTTTCTGGAGTTAGCGGAAGCAGCCACGCTGGATTCCTCCTGGCGGGAAAGATGCGGTCACGGCGGGTGCCAAGACCCGACAGGCACCACTGTAGCGCTAATTACCCGCCGGTAACATGTGGGGCGGCCGAGGGAGGGTTTCCGCTGTTCAGGCCTTGGCGCGAACGGCCTCCGCGAGGATCGGAACTGTGAGCTCGCGCTGCCACGGGCGCGCACCGGCCACCGCGAGCGCGCTGTCGATCGCGGCCGCCGCGTCCGCGTCGGGGGACGGCGGCTCCCAGCACACGCGGCGCACCAGGTCCGGGCTGAGTAGGTTCTCGACCGGCACCCGGACCCGCTCGCTCAGATCGGCGATTCCCACCTTGGCCGCGGCCAGCCGGGCGGCGGCGTCGGGGTCGCGCTTGGCCCAGCGGCTCGGCGGCGGCGGGCCGGTGAACGGCTGCGTCACCGGCGGAAGCTCGCTCTGTGGGAGTGTGCGGGCGCGTTCGAGCGCGGAGAGCCACAGCCGGGACGACCGGCGCTGGCGCGGGCCCCCGAACACCGGCAGCGCCCGGAGCGTGTCGATGCTCTTCGGGTCGGCGCTCGCGGCCGCGACGATCGCCGAATCCGGCAGGATCCGGCTGGGGGAGATGTCGCGCTTGCGGGCGACCTCGTCGCGCGCGGTCCACAGTTCGCGGACCGCGGCGAGCTGACGGGGGCTCTTGAGGCTGTGGATCTGTGACGTGCGGCGCCACCGGTCGGGCTTGGCCTGGGGAGGCCCCGCCTGCCGGACGTGCTCGAACTCCTGCTCCGCCCACTCGGTCTTGCCCTGCGCGGCAAGCTCCTTCGCCATCGCCTCGCGCAGCTCGAGGAGAACTTCGACGTCCAGGGCGGCGTAGTTGAGCCACGCGTCCGGAAGGGGGCGGGTGGACCAGTCGGCCGCGCCGTGACCCTTACGGAGCTCCAACCCGAGGGTCCGTTCGACGATCGCGGCCAGCCCCACGCGCTCGAAACCCGCGAGGCGCCCGGCCAGTTCGGTGTCGAACAGTTTTGCGGGCGCGAGTCCGAGTTCGGCCAGGCACGGCAGATCCTGGTCGGCGGAGTGCAACACCCATTCGAGGTCGTTGATCGCGTCCTGGAGTGGAGCGAGGTCCCCGGCGGTGGGGATGGGGTCGAGCAGGAACGAGCCGGCCCCGGCGCGGCGCAACTGAACGAGGTAGGCGCGCGAGGAGTAGCGGAACCCCGACGCGCGCTCGGCGTCCACCGCGAGGGGGCCGCTGCCCGCGGCGAGTCGCTCAGCCGCGTCACGCACGCCCTCGGCGGTCTCGATCACCGGCGGAACGCCATCGGCCGGGATAAGGAGTGGCACGGGGGCGGAAGCAGGCTCGGGGGTATCTGGCATAGGGCGCAACTCTACTGGTGGCGACGGGGTGCGGATGCGATCTCGCGTTGACATTCGGGAGGATTCCGGCAATTGTGTCAAATGTTGGACAAGTGACCAAGGCCACGTGACGCGTCGGCTGTGTGACTCGTCTCGCAATCGGATCGGAATGGGGGAATTCGATGCTCAACCTCGCAGCGGCCGTCGCTCCCGTCGGCGCAGTCCCCGTCGGATCGATGGTGGAACTGCCCGGTCGGGGATCCACGTACGTCATCGACACCGGCGACTCCGCCGAGCACGACGGCAGGCCGACGCTCGTGCTCCTGCACGCGTTGGGCTGCACCGGGACGCTGACGTGGTATCCGGCGATCGACAAGCTCGCCCGGAAGGCGCGGGTGGTGATCCTCGACCAGCGCTGGCACGGACGGGGGATCCGGTCCCCACGATTCACCCTCGAGGACTGCGCGGACGACGTCGTCGCGCTTGCGGACGTGCTGGGCATCGACCAGGTCGTCCCGGTCGGGTACTCGATGGGCTCGCTGGTCTCCCAGCTCGTCTGGAAGCGGCACCGCGACCGCGTCGCCGGCCTGGTTCTGTGTGCCGGTGCGGCGCATTTCAAGCGGAACTCGCGCGAGCGGGTGGCGCTCGAATCGCTCAGCTACAGCCTGGGTGCGCTCAAGCCGCGGCCCGGACCGGTGCCCGTCGGCGGCCCCGTCCTGGGTGGCGACCGGGTGTGGGCCTACTCCCAGTTTCGGGAGACCAGCTACGGCGCGATCGGCCGGGCGACCGCCGAGATCGGCAAGTTCGACTCGACCGCGTGGGTGGGTGACATCGACGTCCCGTCCGCTGTCGTAGTGCCCACCCGGGACATGATCATCCCGCCGCGGCGCCAGCGCTGGCTCGCCCGCCAGATCGCCGGCGCCGCAACGTACGAGGTGGACTGCGGTCACTCGTCGTGCGTCATGAACGCCGGACCGTTCACCGAGGGGTTACTGGCTGCTTCTTCTTCCGTGCTTGCGCGCGTGCGGCCTTGACGAGCTCGGCGAGCGCCTCGGGAAACGCGTCCGCGAGATCCCACAGGTGCGGCGCCAGTTCCTTGCAGGAGACGAGGCCGACGTCGACGCGCCCTTCGAGCGACATCACCGTCACGTTGAGCCCGGCGCCATGGAAGACCGGTCCCAGCGGGTACATCTGCTTGATGCGCGCGCCGAGGAAGTACAGCGGCATCGGCGGGCCGGGGACGTTCGAAACCACCAGGTTGTGCACCACCGGGTGACGCTCGGCCAGCTTCAGCTTGGAGTACACGCGCATCGCGCTGCCGAACGTGGCCGGCGCCGCGAACTGCGCCCAGTCCTGCAGCAGCGTCGCGCCCAGCGCCTCGTTGTGGTGGTCCTTGTTGATGGCGTTTCGTTCGGCGACGGTGTGGAGCCGCTCCACCGGGTCGGCGATGTCCGTGCCGAGCTGGGTGAACATGACCGAGATCTGGTTGGTGCCGGGCCGATCCGACTTGTCGTGCACGGAGACCGGCACGGTCGCGACCAATGAGGTGTCGGGAAGCTCCTCGCGGTCCTCGAGATACCGGCGGAGCGCACCGGCGCACAGCGTGAGCACGACATCGTTGACCTTGACGCCGAAGGTGTTCTTCACGAACTTGACGTCGTCGAGGTTCAGTTCCGCGTACGCGATGGTCCGGCGACCGGTGATCGCACCGTTGAAGGACGTCCGCGGCGCCGTGAACGGCGTCGGCATCGCCTCGCCCTTGCGGGCCCGCCCGATCCAGCGGGGCAGCAGCGTGACGCTGTCGGGTACCAGCTTGGCCATCTTCAGTGGTCGCGAGGCGAACGACATCAGGCCGTTGATCGCGATGTCGAGGGAGCTGGCGCGGCCGGCGCCCTCGGGGAGCTGGTCGAATTCCGGTCGGGGGGCGTCGGGTTCGAGGCCGCACAGCTGCGACATCAGATTGGATCCGGTGACGCCGTCGACGTTCGCGTGATGCATCTTCGACATCACGGCGACGGAGCCGTCGTCGAGGCCCTCGATGACGAACATCTCCCACAGCGGGCGGGAGCGGTCCATCGGCTGGCTGGCGATCGAGCTGCACAGCTCGGACAGCTCGTTACGGCCGCCGGGGGCGGGGACGGCGATCCGGTGGAAGTGCCGTTCGATGTCGAAATCGGTGTCGTCGACCCACACCGGGTGGTCGAGATTGAACCGGGTGTCCTTGAGGCGTCGCTTGAAGCTCGGCATCGCCTTTACGCGAATCGCGAGTTCGTCGCGCAGTTTCGCGAAAGAAAAGCCACCAGGGATCGTGGACCCGTCGAGAATGATCAGGCCGCACACGTGGAGCATCTGGGTGGGGGTCTCGAGGTAGAGGAAGCTGGCGTCCATTCCACTTAATCTCTCCATGCAGCTAACGGTAGAACCTGTTCTAGATTGCTGCGGGCGTTGTGACAAAAGTCATGGTTGAATAGCTTAATGACGTTCAGAAACAGGTTCCTGTTACGCCAAGTAGCAACTGCAGCCCTGACGGCGAACGCTCTGCGGCCGGTCCCGGGGATGCCGCTTTCCGTCCCGACGTTCCTGTCCGGGTGGCTCACGGCCGAGCTTGCTCCGCAGTTGCTCGCGGTCACGATGGCCGACGCGGCGATTCACGTGGGGCGCCGGGGGATTCGCACCCGAGCCGACGCCGCGGCCGTCGCCGTCGCCGGGTTGTCGGCCGCCGGACTCGCCGCCGTGATCGCTACCGGGCGCGGCGCACGATGGGAGGTCGAGTCGGCGCTCACGTCCGCGCTCGGATCCGACTACCGAAGCGCCGCCGGCGGGTCGGCAACCGTCGCGGGGGTGCCGTGGCGCCAGCTGGTGTTGCCGTTCCGGATGCACCACCCCGACGTGGTGCGGGTCCGCGATCTCGCGTACGCGCCCGGCGGCCGACGGTTCCTGATCGACGTCTACCACCGGCGCGATATCCCGGTGGACGCGCCGATCCTGCTCCAGATCCACGGCGGCGGGTGGGTCATCGGCAGCAAGGACCATCAAGGAATCCCGCTGATGCTGGAGATGGCCTCGCGGGGGTGGGTGTGCGCCGCGATCAACTATCCGCTCTCACCGAAGGCCGTGTGGCCGGCGCACCTGGTCGCCGTCAAGCAGGCGGTGGCATGGCTGCGGGAGAACGCGCCGACGTACGGCGGCGACCCCGAGTTCGTGGCCGTGACCGGCGGATCGGCCGGTGGGCACCTGGCGGCGATGCTCGCGCTCACCGCGGACGATCCGAGCCTGCAACCCGGGTTCGAGGACGCCGACACGTCGGTCCAGGCCTGTGCCCCGCACTACGGCGTCTACGACTTCGCGGGGGAGACAGGGATCAAGGCGACACGCCAGCGGGTGGAATCCGGGCTGATGCCGATGGTGCTCGGGAAGCAGGCGCGATTCCCCGAGGACTACGAGGCGGCATCACCGCTGAACCACCTACGGTCGGAAGCGCCCCCGTTCTTCGTCGTGCACGGCATCAGTGACTCGTTCATCCCGGTCGCCGAGGCGCGCGAGTTCGTCCGGCGGCTGCGTGAGGTGTCGGAAAATCCTGTCGCCTTCGCGGAACTTCGTGGGGCGCAGCACGCGTTCGACATCTTCCCGTCGATCCGCAGCGCCGCCGTGGCGGAGGGAGTCGCCGACTTCCTGGACTGGACGCGGGCCCGACAGCGGTCCGGCGAAGCGGCCTCCACCGAAGCGGCGGGCTAGCGGACGGCCGAGTCGCCGATCCGGCGTCAGGGCCTCGGCCGACGACCGAGTTTGGTGACCCCTGCCGGTGGAAGACCCGCGGCGTACGCGAGGACGTCGCAGAACGCCTCGACATGGGAGGCCAGCGCCGTCGACGTCGCCGTCCACGACGCCCGCAACTCGAGTTGGTGCGCGTGCGGTGGGCCCGCGATGTCGCCGTACCGCACCGAACTGGTGGCGGTGACGGTGCCGCCCAGCGCGACGATCTCGTCGGCCTTCTCGGCGAGCGCGTCGACGAGCCAACTCCACGCGACCTCCGGGAGCAGGGGATCGGCGGCCAGTGCGGGTTCGAGGTCGGCCTGGATGTACGCGACCAACCGCATCGTGCCGTTCCACGCCTCGTCCCCGTCCGGGTCGTACAGCAGGATCAGCCGTCCGAACGCGTCCCCCTCGGTGTGTTCGGCGACCGTGCCGGTGTCGGCGTGGCGCACCTCGGCGCCGATGGCGTAGCTGAAGGGCGCGAGCCGTTGCGGCGGGCGGATGGGCCCGAGCTCGATATCCGGGTGAACCGCGGCCGAGTTCATCGCGTCGACTGCGGCGCGGAACTGGGCGGGTTCTTTCGGCAATCCCGGGGTCGTCACACCTGCGGACGTTAGACGCCGCACCTGGTAGGGCGTCGGAGGCGCGCCGATTCTGCCGGGCGTCCAAGTCGTGGCAGCATGGAGCCCGATGAGCGGCTTGGAAGATACGAATGCAGGGATGAGCGGGCGCGCGGAATACCCCGCTCGGCGGGTGCTCGACGACGCACCGTTGTTGGCGGCGGCCACCGGCCGTCCGGCGAAGCATCGGCCCGTGTGGTTCATGCGTCAGGCCGGACGCTCGTTGCCGGAGTATCGGGAGATCCGGGCGGGCATCGGGATGCTCGAATCCTGCTTCGATCCGGAACTCGTCTGCGAGATCACGATGCAGCCCGTTCGGCGGCACAAGGTCGACGCGGCGATCCTGTTCTCCGACATCGTCGTTCCGCTCAAGGCGGCCGGCATCGACCTCGACATCGTGGCCGGCGTCGGCCCCGTCGTGGCGAACCCGGTGCGGACGGTGGCGGATGTCGCCGCCCTGCCGCGGCTGGTGCCCGACGAGGTCGGCGCGGTCGCGCAGGCCGTGCGCCTGCTCACTGCCGAGCTCGGCGAGACGGCGTTGATCGGTTTCGCCGGCGCGCCGTTCACGCTTGCGTCGTACCTCGTCGAGGGCGGCCCGAGCCGCAACCACGAGCGGACCAAGGCGCTCATGCACGCCGACCCGAAGACGTGGCACGCGCTCCTGGGCCGCATCACCGACATCACGATCGCGTTCCTGCAGGCGCAGCTGCACGCGGGTGTCGATGCGGTGCAGCTGTTCGACTCGTGGGCCGGCGCGCTGTCGCTGGCCGAGTACCGCGAGTTCGTGCTGCCGCACTCCGAGCGGGTGTTCGTCGAGGTCGAGTCGGCGCGTGTGCCGCGCATCCACTTCGGCGTCGGCACCGGCGAGCTGCTCGGCGCGATGGGGGAGGCCGGCGCCGACGTCGTCGGCGTGGACTGGCGCATCCCGCTCGACGTGGCCGCGCGGCGCGTCGGACCCGGCAAGGCGTTGCAGGGCAACCTGGACCCGGCGGTGCTGTTCGCGGGTTGGGACGCGATCGAGAAGCAGGTCCGTCGCATCTGCCGCGAGGCGGACGCCGCGGTCGCGGCCGGCGCCACGGGACACATCTTCAACCTCGGACACGGCGTGCTGCCGGAGACCGATCCGGCCGTCCTGACCGATGTCGTGGAGCTGGTGCATTCGTTGTGACATCACGGCGCGTCTCGGTAGCGGTCGTCGGTGGCGGCGTCACCGGCCTGGTCGCGGCGTACCGCCTGCGGCAGCAGCTCGGTGCCGACGCCGAGATCACCGTCGTCGAGGCGGGACCCCGGTTCGGTGGCAAGCTGCGGACGGTGTTCCTGGGCGACGGTCCGGTCGACGTGGGCGCCGAGGCGTTCATCGCCCGCCGGCCCGAGGTCGCGGAGCTGATCGTCGAACTGGGCCTCGGGGACCAGTTGGTCCATCCCGCCGGACGTCAGCCCCTGATCTGGTCGCAGGGGACGCTGCACCCGCTGCCGACGCGCACGCTGATGGGCATCCCGTCGGATCCGCAGTCGGTGGCCGGCCTCGTCGACGCCGACACCCTCGCCCGCATCGTGGCCGAGCCGTCGGTGCCGTTCGAGTGGGATCCGGCGGCCGACACGGACGTCGCGGCGCTGGTGAGCAGCCGCTTCGGTGAGCAGGTGGTGCGCCGCAGCGTCGACCCGCTGCTCGGCGGCGTGTACTCCGGCCTGTCCGACTCGATCGGTGTGCGGGCGGCGCTGCCGACACTCGCCGCCGCACTCGACGCGGGTGCGACGAGTCTCACGGCCGCGGTGGCCGCCGCGCTGCCCACGCCGTCGCCCGGTCCGGTGTTCGGGACCCTGCGGGACGGCTACGGTGCGCTGCTCGAGGCGCTGCGTGAGGCCGCCCGCCCGCGCACCCTCCTGGACGTCGCCGCCGACGGTCTGCGCCGCGACGGGGCGGGCTGGTGGCTCGACCCGGTCGGACACGTCGACGGGGTCGTCGTCGCCGCCCCCGCCCCGGACATGGTCCGTTTGGTCGCCGAGGCGGCGCCGCGCCTGGCCGCCGCCGCCCGCGGCATCGAACTCGCGTCGTCCGCCGTCGTGGCGCTCGCGCTGCCGGACGACGCGGGCGTCCCGGAGAACTCCGGCATCCTCGTCGCGTCGGGGGAGTCGTTGGGCGCCAAGGCGTTCACGCTGTCGAGCCGCAAGTGGCCGCACCTGGCCGAGCGGGACGTCACCCTGGTGCGGGCGTCGTATGGGCGCTTCGGGGACGCCGCCGTGGTCGACGCGCCCGACGCCGACCTGATCGCGAAGGCGCGCGCCGACCTCGAGACGGTGACCGGGGTGTCGGCCGACCCAGTGGACGTGTTCGTCCAACGCTGGCACGGCGGCCTGCCGCAGTATGCGCCCGGCCACCTCGATCGGGTCGCCGCGATCGAGGACGCGATCTCCGAGGTGGACGGACTCGAAGTCGCGGGCGCCTACCTGCACGGCGTCGGGGTTCCGGCGTGCGTCGCGGCGGCGACGACGGCCGCGACACGGCTCGCGGCACGAGTGGCAGGATGAGGCCATGGCACGCCTCGATTTCGACAAGCTCAACTCCACCCTCCGCTACGCGATGTTCTCGGTCTTCCAGGCTCAGCCGGGCGTCCTCGGTGACGACCGCGCCGCCGCGGTGAAGAACGCCCAGGACTTCTTCGACTCCTACGAGGACACCGACGTCGTGGTGCGTGGCATCTACGATGTCGCCGGTGTCCGCGCCGACGCCGACTTCATGATCTGGACGCACGCCGAGCGCCTCGAGGACCTGCAGAAGCTGTACGCGGATTTCCGTCGCACCACCGATCTCGGCCAGGCCAGCGACCCGGTGTGGTCCAACGTGGCGCTGCACCGTCCCGCGGAGTTCAACAAGAGTCACGTCCCGGCCTTCATCGCCGGCGAGGACCCGGGCAACTACATCTGCGTGTACCCGTTCGTGCGCTCGTACGAGTGGTACCTGCTGCCCGACGCCGACCGGCGCAAGATGCTCGCCGACCACGGCAAGGCCGGCCGCGGCTACCCGGACGTGCGCGCCAACACGATCCCCGCGTTCGCGCTCGGCGACTACGAGTGGATCCTCGCGTTCGAGGCCCCCGAACTCGACCGCATCGTCGACCTGATGCGCGACCTGCGCGCCACCGAGGCCCGCATGCACGTGCGCGAGGAGACCCCGTTCTTCACCGGTCCCCGCGTGAGCGTCGAGCAGCTGGTCAACTCTCTGCCCTGACCCGATGCGACCAACACCCCGCGCCCGACAGGTGCGGGGTGTTTTCCGTCTGTACGCCCGCGTGAGCCGGTGCGGCTCTCGTATTCTGTGCCCACGAGAAGGGCAAGGCGATGGGCAGTGCACGACGGTTCCTCGGCGCGGGCGTCCTGACGGTCGGCGTCGTGACCGGTCTCGCAATGTCGCCGATTGCCCAGGCGTCTGCGGCGCCCACTGTGAACACCTTCCAGATACCACTCGTCGTGAACACCGGCATCTGGGCATGCAGCGCTTACCACACGTTCTGCTCCTTCACCCCGGTCGCGATCACTGGAGAGACGCCCGGGATGGTGACGTTCCCCGCCCGATACCCGACCGAGCCGGGACGCCCGACCGTCAAGGGCAGCTACTACATGCACTGGCGGAACCTCGCTACCGGCACCTTCGGGATGCTGGTGGTCCCGAACAGTGAGGCCGTCAGCGTGTACACCGGGGCGGGGCCTGTGACCGCGTCGATGACGACGGGCGGCGAGGTCATCGCGGGAACGGGCTTCTTCTCGGTGCCCTGAGTCCCGCTGGCACACTGACAGCCGTGAGTTCGTCGGCGCGGTACCAGCACATGGCGCACTGGGGCATGTTCGAGGTGGAGTCCTCGGGCGGCGACGTGAGCGCGGTGCATCCGTACACGGGGGATTCCGATCCGTCCCCGATTCTGGGCAACCTGCCCGGGTCGGTGCGGCACCGGTCCCGCATCACCGGTCCGGCGGTCCGGCGCGGGTGGCTCGAGCAGGGCCCCGGCCCGTCCGAGGTGCGCGGCGCAGACGAGTTCGTGCCCGTGTCGTGGGACGAACTGCTCGACCTACTGGCCCGTGAATTGCGCCGCGTGGTCGACGAACACGGCAACCGTGCGATCTTCGGCGGCTCGTACGGCTGGGCCAGTGCCGGCCGCTTCCACCACGCGCAGAGCCAGGTGCACCGGTTCCTCAACATGCTCGGCGGCTACACCCGGTCGGTGCACACCTATTCGCTCGGTGCGACCGGCGTCATCATGCCGCGTGTGGTGGGCACGCACTGGAAGCTGTTCGCCCGCTCCACCAATTGGGACGTCATCGCCGACAACACCGATCTGATGGTGTGCTTCGGCGGCGTGCCGCTCAAGAACACGGCCGTCAACGGCGGTGGTACCAGCGAACATCCGACCCGCGGCGCCCTCGACCGGTTGCGGGATCGCGGCGCCGAGGTGGTGTCGATCAGCCCGCTGCGCGACGACCTGCACGGCCGGTGCGAGTGGATCGCACCGGTCCCCGGAACCGATGTTGCGATCATGCTCGGCCTCGCGCATGTGCTCGCGTCGGAAGGCCTGCACGACAGGGACTTCCTCGAACGGTACTGCGTCGGGTACGACCGCTTCGAGAGCTATCTGTTCGGTGCCGACGACGGCGTCCCGAAGACGCCGGAGTGGGCGTCGGCGCTGTCCGGGGTGCCCGCCGAGCAGATCAGGACGCTGGGACGCCGGATGGCCGCGGGCCGGACGATGTTGACAGTCACGTGGTCGCTCCAGCGCGTCCGATACGGCGAGCAGGCTCCGTGGATGGGAGTGACGCTCGCCGCGATGCTCGGCCAGATCGGGCTTCCGGGAGGCGGATTCGGACACGGCTACGGGTCGATGAACGAGCCCGGACTCGCCCCGGTGCCGTACCCACTGCCGACGCTGTTCCAGGGCAGTAATCCGGTGTCCGACTTCATCCCGGTGGCCGCGATCGCCGACCTGTTGCTGCGTCCGGGGGAGGAGTTCGACTACGACGGCCGACGCCTCACCTTCCCGGAGACCAGGTTGGTCTACTGGGCCGGCGGCAACCCGTTCCACCACCACCAGGACCTGGCCCGGCTGCGGCGCGCGCTGGCCCGACCGGACACGATCGTCGTGCACGAGCCGTACTGGACGCCGATGGCCCGGCACGCCGACATCGTGGTCCCGTCGACCACGTCGCTCGAACGCAACGATCTGTCCTGCACCCGCAACGATCCGCTGCTGGTCGCGATGCATGCGGCGGTGCCCCGGCACGCCGATGCCCGCGACGACTACGACACCTTCTCGGCGCTCGCGTACCGGTTGGGCTTCGGCGAACGCTTCACCGAGGGCCGCGCCGCGCAGCAGTGGATCGAGCACCTCTACGAGCAGTGGCGCGGCTTCGTGCGGGCGGATCCGGTGCACCTGGAGGCGCCCGCGTTCGACGAGTTCTGGGAGCGCGGCCACGTGCGGATGCGCACCGAGGACGGGTTGTCGTTGTTCTCCGATTTCCGTGACGATCCCCACCGGAGCCCGCTGACCACACCGAGCGGGCGCATCGAGATCTTCTCCGCCGACATCGACGGCTTCGGCTATGACGATTGCGCCGGCCACCCGCGCTGGTACGAGCCCGACGAGTGGCTGGGCGGCGAGCGCGCGCGGCGCTTCCCGCTGCACCTGATCGCGAACCAACCCCGCACGCGCCTGCACGGACAGCTCGACCACGGCGGCACCAGTCAGGCGTCGAAGATCCGTGGTCGCGAGCCGATCCGCATGCATCCGGCCGACGCCGCCGATCGGGGTCTCGGAGCAGGTGACGTGGTCCGGGTGTTCAACGACCGGGGGTCCTGCCTCGCCGGTGTCGTGCTCGACGACGGCGTCCGCCCGGAGGTGGTGCAGCTGTCCACGGGCGCCTGGTACGACCCGCTCGACCCGGCGGATCCCGACTCGATGTGCGTGCACGGCAACCCCAATGTGCTCACCGCCGACGTGGGCAGCTCGCGCCTGTCGCACGGCTGCACGGGCCAGCACGTGCTGGTGCAGATCGAGCGGTTCGACGGCGATCTGCCGCCGATCAAGGCCTTCGAGCCGCCGCTCTGACTTGTTCTATTTGAACTAGAACAATATGGTGAGTGTGTGCTCATCCGTATCGATCAGTCGTCCGCCGTACCGCTGTACGAGCAGTTCGCCGCGTCCGTGCGCGGCGCGATCGCCGACGGTTCCGTGGCGGCGGGCGAGCGGTTGCCGTCCGCCCGGGATCTTGCGGCGTCGCTGGACGTCAACATCCACACCGTGCTTCGCGGCTACCAGTTGCTGCGCGACGAGGGGCTGATCGAACTGCGGCGCGGCCGCGGCGCGGTGGTGGCCGCGGACGCGTCCGCCCGGAGTCGCTTGCTGGACGCGGTCCACGGACTCGTCGCGGAGGCGAAGCGACACGGCATGAGCGCGGCCGACCTGCTCGACCTCGTGAAAAGGGAAATGGTATGACCAACTCGATTCCGGTGCAGAGTGTTTCGTGGTTGCGAGGGTTCGCGGGCGCGTTGGTTGCACCCGTCGTCGCGGCGGCGGGTGCCGTCGTCACGCTGACGGCGTGGTCCGGCGACCTCCCCGAGCCGGTTGCGATCCACTTCGGGCCCGGCGGGGCCGCGGACGGCTTCGCGTCACGCACAGTGGCCCAGTGGTCGCCCCTGCTGGGCCTCGCGTTCGCGGTGCTCCTCGGCGGAATTCTCTTGTTGCTCACCAGGCGTGACGTGCGTGCGGCCCGCATGGGCGCCGCGATCGCGTCGGGCACCGGAACCGCCGTCGCGATCCTGCCGGTGGGGATGCTTGCCTCGCAGCGGGATCTGGTCGACGCGGCCGCGGCCACCTTCGATGGATGGTGGCTCGTGCCCGTCGTCCTGGTGGGAGTCGCCGCGGCCGTCGCCGGTTCCGCACTGGTCGGGCGGCCCGCTTCCGCAGTGACGGAGACCGCGCCGCAGTCGGACGCGGCGCGGATCGATCTGACCGATACCGAGACCGTCGTGTGGACGGGGACGGCGGCGATGCCGCGCTGGCTTGCCGCGGTGCTCGCGCTGGTGCCGGTCGTCATCGTCGTGGCGGTCGCCTGGGCCACGGCGGAGGCGGCGGCGCCGATGCTGCTCGTCGCTGCGGTCGTCGGCGCACTCCTGATGGGGCTGGCGCTCGCGCCGGTGCACGTCGTGGTGGACGGGCGCGGCCTCGAGACTCGGTACGTGCTCACCGGTGGCCGACGCTGGATCCCGCTCGACGAGATCGCCCGCGCCGACGTCGTGAAGATCGGCTTGATCAACCGCTACGGCGGCATCGGCTACCGGGTCGGCCCCGACGGCGTCGGCCTGCTCGTCCGGCCGGGTGAGGCGCTACGCGTCACCCGCGGTGACGGGTCCAAGTTCACCGTCACCGTCGACGGCGCGGATCAGGCTGCGGCCGTGCTCAATTCGCTGGCCGCGCGGGGGCGGGTCGCCCAGTAGCGGGCCGTGATCGCCGTCGCGGCCAGTGTGATGGAGACGACGGCGATCACCGCGACGAACGTTTCCGGTTCGGTGGTGAACCCGAGCACACGCGCGACCCCGACACCCGCCGCCGTCGCCACGGCGCCGCCGGCGGGCAGGGTCGCGGCGAGGCACCGGGCGGTGTGGCCGGAGCGCGGATCGCCTACCCAACGCAGCATTACGAACGTGCAGGTGACTGCCAGTAGATACCCGAGCAGGCCCGTCGCCGCGTAGAGACCGACGATCAGGTACGCCGGCTCGATTCGCAGTTCGCCCGTGGTGAATCCCACGTAGAGGATCGCCCCCAGGAGTGCGAAACCGACGGCGATGCCGACGAGGGCGACCGGCACGATCACCGGTAGGCGCAGGGCTCGCCCGGACAGCCCGCGCTCGTCCGCCCACTCCCGCAGCGTTTCCTCGTGATCGTCGCCGACGACACTGCTGGCGGGCAGTCCGTCCGCGTCGGCCGCGGTGAGTTCGTCCGACAATTCGGTGAGGAGGGCGCGGCGGTCCACGCGTCGAACCCCTGCTCTGCGCCAGATGCGCTTGGCATCCCGCAGGATCTTCGGACGGTCGTCCAGCACTGACGGTTCCGTGTGGTCGGTGCTTACCTCGATCATGCAATTTCCTCCCCTGATGTGGTTTCCGAGATCGGATCCAGTAGTGCGGTGACGCTCTTGGCCACGGTGAACCACTCGGCGGTGCCCTCGGCAAGGGCTGTCCGGCCGGCGGCGGACAACGAGTAGTACTTCCGCGGCGGGCCCGATTCGGATCGGCGGCTCTCGGATTGGACCAATCCGGCCTTCTCGAGGCGGGCGAGTAGTGGGTAGGACGAGCCTCCCGCGACCAGCAGGTTCCGCTCAGCCAGTCTCTCGGTGAGTTCGTAGCCGTAAACGGGTTGTTCCCGAAGCAGGGCGAGTAGGCAGATATCGAGCACTCCCCGGAGGATCAGGCTGCGGCGTTCGACCGAAGGACTCATGCACAGCAAGGTAGCAGTAGCTTGGTGAGCAAGATAGTGAAACGAGAAATTGCCCCCGGCGACTGGCAACGTCGCCGGGGGCACTCCTTCGTTCTAGGAGCCTTCGGTCGGTTGGAGCCTCAGCGAGATGCTGTTGATGCAGTACCGCTTGTCGGTGGGGGTGGGGTAGCCCTCACCCTCGAAGACGTGGCCGAGATGGCTGTGGCAGTTGCTGCACAGCACCTCGACGCGGTGCATGCCCAGCGAATCGTCGGCGCGCAGGATCACCGCGTCGGAGTCGGCCGGATCGAAGAACGACGGCCACCCGCAGTGCGATTCGAACTTCTCGCTGCTGCGGAACAGTTCCGCACCGCAGGCGCGGCACGAGTACACGCCTTCGGTCTTGGTGTTCGTGTACTCACCGACATGTGGCGGTTCGGTGCCGGCCTGCCGGAGCACGTGGTACTCCTCGGGCGTCAGATGCGCGCGCCACTCGCCGTCGTTGCGACGAAACCTCGGTTCGGGGAGACCGGAATCCTGTGTGGAACTCATGCCCCCACGCTAATACGACAAGGCGCGCACCGTGTCACACCTTGGCGGGCGCGGGGGCAGCCGCCTCCCGGTCGGCGACGAGGAAGTCCGGGTCGATGCCCTGATCGAGGCGGCCCTCCCGCTTCGCGGTGAGGTACCGGTTGACCAGGACCGCGAAGATGACGATGAGCAGCAGGCTCCAGCCCATCGTGGGCTTGAGGTACTCGGCGGCTCGGCCCGCTTCCAGGAAGCGGTGCGAGATCCACTCGTCCGCGCTGAGGCAGCCGTAGAGCGCGAGCCACGCCGGCCAGTTGCGCATCACCGAGTTGCGCAGCACGACGGTCATGACGAGCGGGAAGAGCAGCATCGAGTAGTACATCTGGCCGAGCGACAGCAGCAGGAACGATGCCGCCATCAACACGCCGGACGTGGTTGCGACGAAGAACAGCTCGTCCTGCCGGTAGTAGCGGTACAGCAGCCACAGCGACACCGCGACCATGGCGGCGAACACGATCCGCAGCCCCCAGATCAGTGGGACCGGCAGGCCGTAGTAGGTGCCGTTGCCGACGATCGAGCTGTTGAAGTAGTCGCGCGACTCCGACAGGTACGGGACCGTGTGGTTGATGAACTCCATCGGGTCGACCGACAGCGGCCAGGCCACCGCCATGAGGACGAGTGGGATGCCGATCGCGGTGACGAGCACCTTCCACTGTCCGCGCACCAGTGGTAGCAACAGCAGTGGCGCGAGAATGGGTTTGACCGCCAAGGTCAATCCGATCGCGGCACCCGACCACAGGTCCTTCCGGCGGAGCAGCAGCAGGAGGAACGCGACCTCGCCGAGCAGGACCAGGCCGTTGACGTTCGAGAACACGAGGGTGTTCGACACCGTCTCGGTCGAGAAGGCCGCGAACAACAGGATGGGTGCGGCCACCGAGTTCAGGGTCAGGTTGAACATCTTCAACAGCAGATACAGCGCGATGATGACCGCAATCGCGTTGGCGAGGATGAACAGCCAGCGTGATTTCTCGGGGTCGATGAGCGCGATCGGCGACAGCAGCAGCGTGCCGCTCGGCTGGTAGAGGTAGTGCGGGTCCACCGAATTGAAGTTGGCGGTGTAGACCTCGCGACGATTGAGGAACGCCAACGCGGCCTGGTACACGGGGGCGAAATCGTCGGTGACGGATCCGTTGACCGCCTTGACGACTACCCGGTGGATCACCGTCATCACGGCGAGGGGCCAGAGCGCGAAGTTGATGACCTCGGCGGTGGTGCGGCCGGTACGCGGCTCGAATCGTCGAAGGAACACTACGGCACGGTACACCGCGCGGCGGTCGGGGCGGCGCGGCCACCCCGAGGGTCACGCCGGGCAGGCACTTCCGTTCGCCGGCAGCGTCGCCGAATCCAGGTAGCGGACGAGAGATTGCCGCGCACAGTCCGAATGGGTCGTGACCGGATGGCCGTAGCCCGCCCACGTCACGTTCGACCACGTGGTGTCCGCGCTCGTGAGGGTTCCGGTGACGGTGGCGACGCCGCCGTTGCCGACAACCGGGTCGGCGGCACCGTTGAACACCAAAACCGGCACGGGGACGCTGCTCGGGAGCGGCGGCGGCGCCATCGTCGGCCACGCCGAGCACCGCATGAGCCCGACGGCGGCGTCGGCGCCGAACACCGGATACCGCTCGGCCCATGTTCGCTGGAGTTCCTTCGCGCGTCCGGGGCCCGGCCACTGCTGCCCGTCGCTGCAGCGCGCCACGAACTGACCGTCGGTGCCGACGGCCGCCTGCGTCGCGCCGATCAGTCCCTGCAGCGGCGCGAGGTCGCCGCGGCCGGCCGCCGCGAGCACGTCCGACAACTCGCGCACCCGGCCCACCTGATCGCCGCGTGGCGATCCGAGGAACGACGACACGGCCGTCAGCAAGGCACTCGACGACACCGTCCCGAGCTCGCCGGCGGCCGCGCGGTCGCGCAGCGCCACTATCGCGGCGGTCGGGTCCGGGCCCAGCGAGCAGTTCAACGCCGCACAGCGGCGGCCGAAGTCGGCGATGGCCGCCTCCTGGCCCTGGACGCGTTGCTCAGCGGCCGTTGTCGCGTCGGCGGTGGTCGCGGCGGGCGAGTCCAGCACCAGTCGGCCCACGCGGGTCGGGTATTTCGCGGCATACGCCAACGTGACCGCGGCGCCGTTGCCGGTGCCCAACAGCCCGAGACTGTCCACCTGCCACAGTTTCCGGAGCTGCTCGAGGTCGTCGGCGGCGTGCGCGGTGTCGAACGCCAGCTCGTGCGGCTGCAGCGAATCGGTGCACGCCACCGTCATGTCACGGCTCAGCGCGGCCACCTCGTCGACGCCGGACGCGTCGCCGGGCGTGAACTGGCCGAGATCGGCGAGGCCACGGCGGTCGGGGGTCCGGCCGCAGTCGACGGGCGTCGACGCGCCGATACCCCGCCGGTCGACCGCGACGATCGGTTGCCGTTCGAGGAGGCCCGAACTCGGGCCGGTCGCCAACGCGGCCAGCGTGCTCGTCGACGTGACGTCGGCACCCGACGTGAGGACCAGCGGTGCGGCATCGGCAGGCGTCTGCGGCAGGCGGGCACGCACAGCGCCCACCTCGATCGGCGCCGTCCCGCCGCCGGAAGTGTCGATCGGAGCGATCAGGGTGGCGCACTCGAACGCCAACCCCTCCGGGCCCGGTCCGAGCCCGAGCGCACCGAGGGTGGCGTCCTTGCAGTCCACCCAGTCGAGATCCCGGACCGGGGTCTGCAACTGCGGGACCCGGTCCGCCGTCCCGGACGTCGGTGCGGAGCCGCCGCCCTGCTCGACCACCGCGATGTCGGGTCGCGCGGACGGCCCGGCGCCGCACGCCGTGCAGGCGGCGAGCACTGCGCCGGCGATCGCTGCGACACCGATCCTGCTCACACGCGACTGCATGCCGGACAGCCTGCCAGGTCGGTCACTCGCCACGGGTGCGCACCCATCGCGTCAACAGGGTTCCGTCGTCGTCACCGAGGAGGTGAGCGCGCGTCATCGGCGTCGGATTCGCGTCGGGGGAGACGGCGATCCGGCCGGCCCGGCCGGCCACCAGTTGCGGAGACGTCGTCAGGCACAGTTCGTCGACGACGCCGTCCGCGGTCAGGGTGCCGAACAGGCCGGGGCCGCCCTCGCAGAGGACCCGGTACAGCCCCCGCCGCTGCAGAGCCGCGACGACGGCGGTGCCCGTCACGTTCCCCTCGGAGACGATCTCGACGCGGGCGCCCGCGTCGCGCAGGCGGGCGAGGTTGTCGGCGTCGGCGCGGGTGGAGGTCAGCACCAACGGCGGGACGGCGGTGTCGGTGAGCAGTCGCGACGTCGGATCGACGCGGCCGCTCGCGGTGACCACGACGATCGGCGGGACCTCGGACAGCCCGGACCCGAGTCGGCGCCGGGCCAGGGCCGCGTCGGTGCGTGCGCCGCCGTAGTTCTCGGTGCGGACCGTGCCGGCGCCCACGACGATCGCGTCGGCGAGCTCGCGCAGCACTGCGAACACCCGCTTGTCCGCGGGGGTGCCGAGACCCGCGGAGGCGCCGTCGACGGTCACCGCGCCGTCGATGCTGGAGACGAAGTTGACGCGCACCCACGGGCGGCCGGGCGCCGCCGGATAGTCGTACAGTGAGCGCAGGTCGTCGTCGCTCAGCTCCGGCGGCCGACCGGTGCTGCCTTCGGCGCGTGTGAGGTAGGTCGCAATATCCAGACGGTGCACGTGTTCGATCACAGCACGTCGATACGCTCAGTGCATGCATGCACGTCTTGTCGATCGCAATCCGGTGGTGCCGGCCGATCAATTGGTTGCTCAAATGGTGCCCCCGGCGATGTTCGACGAGGTCAGCTTCGCGTCCTACATTCCCGACCCCAAGGAACCCAGCCAGGCCGCCGCGGTGCGCAAGGCCGAGGAGTTCTCCCAGAAGGTCGCGAAGATCCGCGGCGGTGGTCGCCGCGGCCTGTTCGGCAAGAAGGCGCCCTCCACCGGCGCCGGCCTGTACCTCGACGGCGGCTTCGGTGTCGGCAAGACCCACCTGCTCGCGTCGATCTTCCACAGCTCCCCGTCGCCCAAGGCGTTCGGCACATTCGTCGAGCTGACGCACGTCGTCGGCGCGCTCGGCTTCAACCGCGCGGTCGAGGAGCTGTCGTCGCACAGCGTGCTCTGCATCGACGAGTTCGAGCTCGACGATCCGGGCGACACCATGCTGGTGTCCCGCCTGCTCACCGAGCTGTCGGCGCGCGGCGTGTCGATCGTTGCGACGTCGAACACGCTGCCCGGACAGCTCGGCGAGGGCCGCTTCGCCGCGCAGGACTTCCTGCGGGAGATCAAGAAGCTCGGCTCGATCTTCGAGACCATCCGCGTCGACGGCCCCGACTACCGGCACCGCGACCTGCCGCCCGCCCCCGAGCCCACCGACGACGCCGATCTCCTCGAGCGCGCCGACGCGATCGACGGCGCCACGCTCGACGACTTCGACGAGCTGTGCGCGCACCTGAGCACGCTGCACCCGTCGCGCTACGGCAAGCTCGTCGCGGGCGTGCCCGCCGTGTTCATCAAGGGCGTCCACCCGGCCGCGGACCAGTCCGTCGCCCTGCGCCTGGTCGTGCTTGCCGACCGCCTGTACGACGCCAGCATCCCGGTGACCGTGTCGGGCGCGAAGCTCGACGAGATCTTCACCCCGGAGATGGTTGCCGGTGGTTACCGCAAGAAGTACCTGCGTGCGACCTCGCGCCTGCTCGCGCTGTCGCGTTTCGAGGTCCCTGCCTGAGTCACGCCCCGTGATGCAGCGCGGCGGGTCAGACGCTGCGCTGCATCACGAAGTCGTGGTGGGTCTGGGCGCCCACCCGGAAGGTCTTCGTACCGACCTTCTCGAAGCCGTTCTTGACGTAGAACCGCTGCGCCCGCTCGTTCTCCTGGTTGACGCCCAGCCACACGCCGGCGCAGTTCGCGTTGCGCGCGTGGTCTACCGCCGCGTCCATGAGCGCCGCGGAGACCCCCGAGCCGTGCCGATCGGGCAGCACGTACAACTTGCTGATCTCCGTCGTCGGCCGCAACGACACCACCGTCTGGATGTCCTGGTCCTCGGGCGTGCCGTCCACCAGCATCACGTAGCCGACGATCTCGCCGCCGATGGTCGCCTTGAGGACCGTCCGCGTCGGATCCGTGAGGTATTCGCTGAACTTCTCCGCCGACAGCACATCGTCGATGAAGGCCGCGATGTCCTCCTTGGTCGCGTGCGGTGGGCACGCGAGCGGGAACGTCATTGCCGCGACGTCGGCGAGGGCCTCGGCATCCCACAGTCCAGCGCGGTCCACGGAAATGGTCACAGCTTCACCTCACGTACGTCGTGTCCGTCCAGGTAAGTACACCACTGTCCGGGTCGGATGGGATCACGAGGCGGTGGGCGTCGACTCCGTCGCGGCACTGGGCGATTCCACCCGACGCGGCGCGAAAGCGGGCGCGAGCAGGAACAGCCCCACCGCGAACAGTAGGGGTGCGATGAATCCGATCCGCAGATCGGTGGCCCACGCGATCCCGCCGATCACCGCGCCGCCGATCACGGTGCCGGCGTAGTTGAACAGGTTGATCCGCGCGATGACGGCGTCGGTCTGGTCCGGTGGCGCCAGCCGCCCGGCGGCGCTGAAGCACAGTGGCGCGACGACCGGCGCGCCGAGTCCCACCACGAAGAATCCGGCGATGGCGACGGCCGGTGCCTGCGCCAGCACGACCACCAGCAGGCCGACGACGCTGATCGCCGCGCCGGCGCGGACCACGGTGATCTCACCGAAGCGGCGTACCCAGTAGTCCCCGGTCAGACGGGAGATCAGGGCGGTGATCTGGTAGGCGGCCATCGCGAGCGCGGCGGTGCCCGCGTCCGACAGCAGCACCTCCTTGAGGTACAGCGCCGACCAGTTGCCGATCCCGAAGTCGATCGCATAGAACAGCACCATCGCGCAACCGAGCGCGAGGAACGGCCACAGTGGGACCGACAGCGGGGTGGCCGCCGCTTCGGCCGCCTGCTGGTGACCGGTGCGCAGCAGTCGCGGCCCGATCGCCGCGCATCCGACCGCGACGACCACGGCCGCGATCAGGACGCAGGTCGCGACCGACAGCTCCAGACTCGAGCACAGCGAGACGAACAACGCGCCGATGATCGCGCCGACGCTCCACGCCGCGTGGAACGACGACAGGATCACCCGCCCGTACGCGTGCTGGATCGACACCGCCTGCATGTTGGCGGCGGCGTCGACCATGCCGAGCCCGATTCCGTAGAAGGCGAACGCGGCGAGGAAGGCCCCGGTCGACGTCGCGAGGGCGATCACGGCCGCGGCCACCGCGATCACGAAGAGGCCGGTGCGCAGCGTCGTCCGACTCGACGTGGCCTTCGCGAGTTGTTCGGCGAGAACGCTTCCCACACCGGCCACGATGGACACGCCGACGACGGCGCCGACCACGAGGCTGTCGCTGAAGCCGAGGTCGTCCTTGAACTGTGGAAGCTGAGTGAGCAGCGCCGCGAGCATGAATCCCTGGAGGCCGAAGGCGACCGATGCCGAGACTCGGGCCCCGCTAAGGGTTTTCGTGTTTCGAATCACTGGACGAGTGTCCAACATTCTGCTCCGTTTCGTGGCGTTCTCTGCTTCACTGCTCATCATGGTGGTACAGCGATCGATTCCAGAGTTCCCTGACGATTTCCTTTTCGGTGTCGCCGCGGCGGCGTACCAGGTGGAGGGGGCGGTGACCGAGGACGGGCGGGGCCGTTCGATCTGGGACGAATTCTGCACCGTTCCAGGGAAGGTCGTCGGCGGGGAGACCGGCGACGTCGCGATCGACCACTACCACCGCTACCGCGAGGACGTCGCCCTGATGCGCGACCTCGGCATCGACTCGTACCGGCTCTCGGTGGCGTGGCCGCGGATCCAGCCCGACGGCAAGGGCGCCGTCAACGCCGCCGGCCTCGACTTCTATGACCGGCTGATCGACGAACTGTGTTCGGCCGGCATCACTCCGGCGGTCACACTGTTCCACTGGGACCTGCCGCAGACGCTGCAGGACGAGGGCGGCTGGCTGAATCGGGAGACCCCGTATCGCCTGGCGGAGTACGCGGCGATCATGGGGGAGCGGCTGGGCGACCGGGTCGGCATGTGGATGCCGCTCAACGAACCCGTCGTGCACACGCTCTACGGTCACGCGCTCGGCGTCCACGCGCCGGGACTGTCCCTCGGATTCGGTGCGCTGCAGGCGGCGCATCACCAGTTGCTCGGACACGGGTTGTCGGTGCAGGCGCTCCGCTCCGCCGGCTGCGGCAACATCGGAATCGCGTCGAATCACGCGCCGGTGCACGCCGCGAGCGACGCGGAAGCGGACGTCGAGGCCGCGGACATCTACGACCACATTGTGAACTGGACGTTCGCGGATCCCGTCCTGCTCGGCAAGTACCCGGCGGACGAGCTCGCGGCGCTGCTGACCGGCCCGGTCGACGACGACCTGCAGGTGATCGCGCAGCCGTTGGACTGGTTCGGGATCAACTACTACGAACCCACCGTCATCGCCGCGCCCCGGGAAGGTGAGGGGACTGCCGGTGTCCTCGAAGTCGACCTGCCGCCCGGGATGCCGTTCGCGCCGGTTGCGCTGGAGGGCTACCCGACGACCGACTTCGGCTGGCCGATCGTCCCCGACGGGCTGCGCGAAATCCTCACGATCTTCCGTGATCGGTTCGGCGCGGCATTGCCCCCGGTCTACATCACCGAGAGCGGATGCTCGTTCCACGACCCGGACCCGGACGCCTCCGGTCGCGTGCGTGACGAGCGTCGCATCGCCTATCACGCCGATCACCTGAGCGCGGTGCGCGCCGCCATGGACGCCGGCGTCGACGTCCGGGGGTACTTCGTGTGGTCGATCCTCGACAACTTCGAATGGGCGGCCGGATACCGGGAGCGCTTCGGGCTCGTCCATGTGGACTACGACACCCTTGCGCGCACGCCCAAGGACTCGTATCGGTGGTTCCAGGAGGTGCTGGCCGCCAGGAAGTCGGTCTGAGGACGGGAGAACCGGGGAAATGAACGAGCCCCAGCCGTGGATGGGGGGTCATGGCTGGGGCTCAACACCATCGGGGGGATGGCAAGCACGACGATACCTGAGGATTCCCTCATGTTCGAATCGGGCGGCCGGGGCGAAACCGGCTCCGGACATACGAGAAGAGGCACCTCCGTGTGGAGGTGCCTCTTCTCGGTGGTGCGCGATACTGGGATTGAACCAGTGACCTCTTCCGTGTCAGGGAAGCGCTCTCCCGCTGAGCTAATCGCGCGGGCTTTCAGATCGGAAACCCCGAGAACCCTCGGGGTTTCCTGACCGGCCACGGGGGCCGATCGTGGAGCGGATGACGGGATTCGAACCCGCGACCCTCACCTTGGCAAGGTGATGCGCTACCAGCTGCGCTACATCCGCATGTGTAACACTCAAGTTCCTCAGCAGCATACTGCCTCGAAACTTGGTGCGCGATACTGGGATTGAACCAGTGACCTCTTCCGTGTCAGGGAAGCGCTCTCCCGCTGAGCTAATCGCGCGAGGTGGAGACGGGAATCGAACCCGTGTGCACGGCTTTGCAGGCCGTTGCCTCACCACTCGGCCACTCCACCATAAAAGGTCGAGTCCAACCTCTCGAGCGGATGACGGGATTCGAACCCGCGACCCTCACCTTGGCAAGGTGATGCGCTACCAGCTGCGCTACATCCGCATTTGCTCCGGCGGGGCGTTTCCGCTTCCCCGGTGCGGTGAGAACATTAGCGGACCATTTGAGAAAGGCACAAATCGCCAGGTCAGAGCCGAAAACCAAGATCTCCGACGGGCGTCTGCCGGGGTTTTCGGGGGAACCGGCGGCCATATCCGACCCGTCGGGCCGAAACCTGTCGTTTCGGCAGCGCGGGCCTCGCCGCTCGATGAACACGAGCGGAAGGATCGAACGTGCCCGCCGGGGTGCGTAGACATATGGCGGGAATCGACTCCCGGCGTCCGCGGCCGGTCGCCGGTAGTCGGTCGCCGGGTGACGCCAGGGACGAGGTCTCTCCCTGCGGGTGCACTCACGACTCCGTTCGTGGCGGGCCGGCGCTGAGCCCGTGCGGTGAGGCTGCGTGGAGACGAGGGCGCGCCTGTCCATGCCCTGCGGGAGTGCAGTCGGGGCGTGTCCATCGCTCCGAAATGAATGACAACCAGGGGATTCGTGTTCGGCGCAAGTGCGTGTTAGTGTTTCGTCTCGTTCGACCGCGAGTGTTCAGCGCGGTTCGGTCCCGTGGCTCAGTGGAAGAGCGTCCCGTTCACACCGGGGAGGTCGCTGGTTCGATCCCAGCCGGGACCACGCAAGAAAGGCCCCGTCCGAGAAATCGGACGGGGCCTTTTCTGTTTACCCAGCGTCGTTTACCCAGCGGCGGCCGCTCCTCAGCCGATGTCGTACGTCACCGTGACGTTCACCGTCAGTTGCTGGCTGCCGGCCTCGATCGGTGTCGACGCGGCCGCCGCCTGGTCGAAGGCGACCGGCGAGCGCATCACCGGTGCCGACTGGTTCGGTGGCTCCTCGACGATCGATCGCACCGAGCCGAGTTCGACGCCGGCCGCGTCGGCGATCTGTTTCGCCTGACCCTGCGCCTGCTGCACGGCGCGGGCACGGGCCTGCGCGCGCAGTTCGCTGTCGTCGGAGATGGAGAAGGTGGTCTGCTCGACGCGGATCGCCTCGCCCGCCGCCGACGCCGCTGCATCGATCAGGGTGCCGGCGGCCCCGATGTCACGCAGGGTTGCGGTCACCCGGTTCGTCACCTGGTAGCCGGTGATCCGGCCGGTGCCGCCCTCGAGGGTCGGATAAACGGACAACCCGCTGGTCTGGATGTCGTCAGCCGGAATCCCCCTGCCCTTGAGCGTGTCGATCAGCGCCGAGGTCTTCTGGGCGTTCGATTCGAGTGCGGACTTCGCCTCCGCCGCCTGCGTCTCGACCCCCAGGGCGACGGTCAGAGTGTCGGGCGTCCCCGTCGCGGTGCCGGTGCCGCGGGTATTGATTCCGGTCGTGTCGCCGAGAACGGGTGCGTTGGAGGCGCCGGAACCGCATCCGGTGAGGAGCAGTGCGCACGTCGCGGTTGCCGCGAACACGGCGGACAGTCGTCTTCCTCTGCTGGTGGTGTGCATCCGATCACTATCGGGCAGGGGCGTTGCCCAGGTGTCGGAATCATCCGAACAGTTCCGTCCCGAGCGGCATCGCGGCAGGTCGCGCGTCCGGTTCAGGGATGGAGAACGCCGGTACTGTGGACATTGTCGGTGGCGGACCGACACGACACGTCGACTCGACAGCAGGTGCAGATTGTGAGTGACCGAAGGACGACCGGTCGCGCAGTCGACGCCGACGAGTCGCCGGCGACGGGCGCGGGCGGGTTCCATCCGATCGAGGCGCTCGAAGAAGTGGAGAACAAGTGGCGCCGTCGCCGCGCGCGGATCGCCGCCAACCCGTCCCTGAACATGGCCTATCGGATCGGTGTGGGTGTCGTCGGTGCGGTAGTCCTCGCGGTCGGCATCGTGACCGTGCCCTATCCCGGTCCCGGATGGTTGACCGTCTTCGCCGGTCTGGGGATCCTCGCGTCGGAGTTCGCGTGGGCGCACCGTCTCCTGCACTACGCGCGCGCCAGATACGACAGATTCATGGCGTGGTTCTCCCGGCAGTCCGGTGTCGTCAAAGGACTCGGAGTGTTGTTCACCTCCGTCGTGGTCGTGCTGACCCTCTGGATGCTGGGCACCTTCGGCCTGATCGGGACTTGGGTGGGACTCGAGCAGCCGTGGCTGGAGAGCCCCCTGTAGCTGCGCGCCGACCCGACCGGCGGGACGGCTCCACTGATGGCGACGCGGTGCCGATAACATGGGATCGCCCCTCATCCGGGGGCACACCCTCATACCTAGGAGCGCATCGCCGTGACCACGCCCGCATCCGTTACCCCAGCCGCACGCGTCCAAGTGCCCGCCGGGACTACTGCGGGCACGGCGGTCCGGGAGGCCGGGCTGCCGGGCAAGGGGCCCGACGCCATCGTCGTCGTCCGTGACGCGGAAGGCCAGCTTCGGGACCTGTCCTGGACCCCGGACGTCGACGCCGAGGTCGAGGCGGTTGCCGCGGACACCGAGGACGGGCGCAGCGTGATCCGGCACTCGGCCGCGCACGTCCTGGCGCAGGCCGTCCAGCAGGAGTTCCCCGAGGCCAAGCTCGGCATCGGCCCGCCGATCAAGGACGGCTTCTACTACGACTTCCAGGTGGACCGGCCGTTCACGCCGGAGGACCTGGCCAAGCTCGAGAAGCGCATGAAGAAGATCGTCAAGGACGCGCAGCGCTTCTCGCGCCGCGTCGTCGAGGATCTCGACGACGCCCGCACGGAGCTGGCGAACGAGCCCTTCAAGCTCGAGCTGATCGACGACAAGTCGGGCATCGACGATCCCGAGGTCATGGAGGTCGGCGGTGGTGAACTGACCATCTACGACAACCTCAATCCGCGCACCGGCGAGGTGATCTGGAAGGACCTGTGCCGCGGTCCGCACATCCCGACCACCAAGTACATCCCGGCATTCAAGATCACCCGCAGTTCGGCCGCCTACTGGCGTGGCGACCAGAGCCGCGAGGACCTGCAGCGCATCTACGGCACGGCGTGGGAGTCCACCGAGGCGCTCGACAAGCACCTCGAGCTGCTCGCCGAGGCCGAGCGCCGCGACCACCGCAAGCTCGGCGCCGAGCTGGATCTGTTCTCCTTCCCCGACGAACTCGGCTCGGGCCTTCCGGTGTTCCATCCCAAGGGCGGCATCATCCGCCAGGAGATGGAGAACTACTCGCGCAAGCGGCACGTCGAGGAGGGCTACGAGTTCGTCTACTCGCCGCACATCACCAAGGGTCATCTGTACGAGGTCTCCGGTCACCTCGACTGGTACAAGGACGGCATGTTCCCGGCGATGCACATCGACGAGGAGCTGAACGAGGACGGCACCGTCCGCAAGCCCGGCCAGGACTACTACCTCAAGCCGATGAACTGCCCGATGCACAACCTGGTGTTCGGGTCGCGTGGTCGTTCGTACCGTGAGCTGCCGCTGCGGCTGTTCGAGTTCGGTTCGGTGTACCGCTACGAGAAGTCCGGTGTCGTGCACGGCCTGACCCGTGTCCGCGGTATGACGCAGGACGACGCGCACATCTACTGCACCAAGGAGCAGATGCGCGACGAACTGACCACCACGCTGCAGTTCGTGCTGGGCCTGCTCAAGGACTACGGCCTCGACGACTTCTACCTCGAACTGTCGACCAAGAACCCCGACAAGTTCGTGGGCGACGACGCGCTGTGGGAGGAGGCGACCGCCACGCTCGCCGAGGTCGGTGCGGCGTCCGGTCTGAACCTGGTGCCGGATCCGGGCGGAGCCGCCTTCTACGGCCCCAAGATCTCGGTGCAGGTGCAGGACGCGCTGGGTCGGAGCTGGCAGATGTCGACGATCCAGCTCGACTTCAACCTGCCCGAGCGCTTCGACCTGGAGTTCACCGGCTCGGACGGCACCAAGCAGCGTCCGGTCATGATCCACCGCGCCCTGTTCGGTTCCATCGAGCGGTTCTTCGGCGTCCTGACCGAGCACTACGCGGGCGCGTTCCCGGCGTGGCTCGCGCCGGTTCAGGTGGTGGGCATCCCGGTCGCGGAGGCGCACGAGGACCACCTGTTCGATGTCGTCAAGCAGCTCAAGGCGATCGGTGTGCGTGCCGAGGTCGACGCCAGCGACGACCGGATGCAGAAGAAGATCCGCACCCACACCACGCAGAAGGTTCCGTTCATGCTGCTCGCGGGTGAGCGGGACGTCGAGGCCGGCGCGGTGAGCTTCCGGTTCCGCGACGGCACGCAGGTCAACGGCGTGCCCGTGAAGGACGCCGTGGAGGCGATCGGCGCGTGGATCGCGAGGCGCGACAACTCCTCGCCCACGGCCGAACTGCTCGGCGGTGCCCAGTGACCGACCAGGCGAACGGCAACACCGAACACGGCCTCGTCGACACCGGCCCGGGTGACCCGGATCGGCTCCAGCGGTTGTGGTCTCCGCACCGGATGTCGTACATCGCCGAGGCGCCGAAGACCTCGAGCTCGAGCGAGGGCCCGTTCAGCGAGATCCCGAAGATGAGCGACGAGGAGGGGCTGATCGTCGCGCGCGGCGAGTCGGTGTACGCGGTGCTGAACCTGTACCCGTACAACCCCGGTCATCTCATGGTGGTGCCGTATCGCCGGGTCGCGGCGCTCGAGGACCTGACGCCGGCGGAGAGCGCCGAGCTGATGGCCTTCACGCAGCAGGCGATCCGCGTGATCAAGCGGGTCTCCCGCCCGGACGGGTTCAACGTCGGCCTCAACCTCGGTGCGGCCGCCGGCGGGTCGCTGGCCGAGCACCTGCACCAGCACATCGTTCCGCGCTGGGGCGGTGACGCGAACTTCATCACCATCCTCGGGGGAGCGAAGGTGATGCCGCAGCTGCTCCGGGAGACGCGGGCACTGCTTGCGGGGGCCTGGAACGAGTGATTCACCGACGTCGTCGGGGGCGCAGCATGGCAGGATCGGATTCCGGGTCCGCAAGGACCCGGTACCACGACCGGACGCGGGAGGGGGGAGCGGGATGCTGAGTTTCTTCGGACGAGCCTCGGTGTCCAAGGTGACGGCCCCGATGGGCCGCGCCTTGGTGAAGACGGGGCTCACGCCGGACGCGGTCACGGTGATCGGCACGGTTGCGAGCATCGCAGGCGCGTTGACGCTCTTCCCGTCCGGACATCTGTTCTGGGGAACCATGCTGATCTGGTTCTTCGTCATGTTCGACATGCTCGACGGCGCCATGGCGCGTGCGCGTGGGGGCGGCACGCGGTACGGTGCCGTGCTCGACGCCACGTGCGACCGGCTGGCCGACGGCGCCATCTTCGCGGGGCTCGCGTGGTGGGCCGTCTATCACGAGAACAGCAAGAACCTGCTGATCGCGACACTGATCTGTCTCGTGACCTCGCAGGTGATCTCGTATGCGAAGGCTCGTGCGGAAGCCAGTGGCCTGTCCGCCGACGGTGGCCTGATCGAGCGCCCCGATCGGCTGATCATCGTTCTGGTCGGTGCCGGATTGACCGGCATCGCAGGACATTTCGACATCGGTTGGCTGTACTGGTCCGTGTACGTCGCGATGTGGATCCTCGCCGTCGCGAGCATTATCACGGTGTTCCAGCGGGTCCTGGCGGTACGCAACTCGGCCGGTGCCCGTGACCTGTTGCCGATCGCGCCGCGCGCCGCGGAGAACCACGGTGCGGGGGAGGCGTCGTGAACATCTCGGAGAGGGTGACCGACCTCGGGTATGCGACGGGATGGCGTGTCGTCCGGGCACTTCCGGAACGGCTGGCGACCGCGGTCTTCGACGCCGGCGCCGACTTCGCCGCCCGTCGCGGTGGCGGGCCGCAGCAGTTGCGCCGCAACCTCGCTCGCGTCCTCGGCGTCCCGCCGGAGCAGGTCCCGGACGAGCTGATTCGCGACTCGCTGCGTTCGTACGCCCGGTACTGGCGCGAGGCGTTCCGTTTGCCGTCGATGGACCTGGCGGAGACCAAGGCGAAGGTCGACCGCACGGTCGTCGGAACCGAACACCTCGACAAGGCGATGGCCGACGGCAAGGGCGCGATCCTGGCGTTGCCGCACAGCGGGAACTGGGACATGGCCGGCGTGTGGTGTGCGCAGACGTGGGGCGGTCTGTCCACCGTGGCCGAGCGCCTGAAGCCCGAGTCGCTGTACCGCCGGTTCGTCGCCTACCGGGAGAGCCTCGGGTTCGAGATCTTCCCGCTCAGCGGCGGCGAGCAGCCTCCGTTCGGGGAACTCGCGAAGCGCCTGCGCGAGAACAAGGTCGTGTGCCTGCTCGGCGAGCGCGACCTGGCGGCCAAGGGCGTGCCGGTCACGTTCTTCGGCGAACCGACCCGGATGCCGGCGGGTCCGGCGAAGCTCGCGATCGAGACCGGTGCGGCGCTGCTGCCCGTGCACTGCTGGTTCACCGACGGCGGGTGGGGATTCTCGATTTCCGCGCCGATCGACGTCTCGGTGGGTGTGGGCGGCGCCACCCAAGCGTTGGCCGACTGTTTCGCGGCCGACATCGCCGCTCACCCGGCGGACTGGCACATGCTGCAGCCGCTGTGGCTCGACGACCTGTCCGAGGCCCGTCGTGCACGTATGGAGTCGCGATGAAGATCGGCATGGTCTGCCCGTACTCCTTCGACGTGCCGGGCGGCGTGCAGGCGCACGTGGTCGAGCTGGCCGAGGTGTTCATCGAGCGCGGTCACAAGGTCAGCGTTCTCGCACCGGCGTCGGACGGCACCGAGCTGCCGGAGTTCGTGGTGTCGGCCGGGCGCGCCGTCGCCATTCCCTACAACGGTTCGGTGGCGCGGCTGACGTTCGGCCCGGTGTCGTACGCCCGGACTCGGCGTTGGATCGCCGAGAACGACTTCGATGTCCTGCACATCCACGAGCCCAACGCGCCGAGCCTGTCGATGCTCGCGATGAAGATCGCCGAGGGCCCGATCGTCGCGACGTTCCACACGTCCACGACGAAGTCGTTGGTGCTCAGCACGTTTCAGGGTGTGCTCCAGCCCTACCTGGAGAAGATCAGCGGACGGATCGCGGTATCCGAGCTCGCGCGGCGCTGGCAGGTCGAGTCGCTGGGCTCGGACGCGGTCGAGATCCCCAACGGCGTCGACGTGCCGGCGTTCGCGACGGCCGAGCCGCTGCCCGGATACCCGCGCGCGGGCAAGACCGTGCTGTTCCTCGGACGCTACGACGAGCCGCGCAAGGGCATGGCGGTGCTGCTCGGCGCCCTCCCGGCGCTGGTGGAGAAGTACCCGGACCTCGAGGTCCTGGTCGTGGGCCGCGGCGACGAGGACAAGCTGCTCAAGGAGGCGGGCCGCCACGCCCGACATCTGCGGCTGCTCGGACAGGTGAGCGACGAGGAGAAGGCGTCGGCCCTGCGCAGCGTCGACGTGTACTGCGCGCCCAACCTGGGCGGTGAGAGCTTCGGGATCGTGCTCGTCGAGGCGATGGCGGCGGGTGCGCCGGTCGTGGCCAGCGAGCTGGACGCCTTCCGTCGGGTGCTGCGTGACGGCACCGCGGGGCTGCTCGTCCCCATCGGTGACTCGGCGGCCCTCGCGGAGGCGATCGACACGGTGCTCGGGGACGAGGACCGGCGCCGGGCGCTGACCGACGTGGCCAGCGCCGTGGTGGCCGAGTACGACTGGCCGGTCGTCGCCGAGCAGATTCTGCGGGTGTACGAGACGGTCACGGTCGGCTCCGCGGGTGTGCGCGAGGTGCGTTCGTGACCTTCTCCGCGATGACGATTCTGATCGTCGCGTTGGTCGCGGCGGTGATCGCCACGATCGGCGCATGGGCCTACGGCACCGCGAACCGACTCGATCGACTGCACGTGCGCTCGGACCTGTCGTGGCAGGCCCTCGACGCGGCCCTCGCTCGGCGTGCGGTGGTCGTCCGGGCGATCGCGGCAGCGATGGCGTCCGCCTCGCTGGAGGGCAAGCGTCTGTCGGTTCTGGCCGGTCAGGCCGAGCGGGCCGACCGCGCGCATCGGGAGACGGCGGAGAACGCGCTGTCGGGTGCGTTGACAACGCTCGACACCCACACGCTCCCACCGCAATTGGTGGCCGAACTGGCCGACGCCGAGGCTCGGGTGCTGATCGCTCGCCGCTTCCACAACGACGCCGTGCGCGACACCCTGGCCCTGCGCACCCGACGCCCGGTCCGGTGGTTCCACCTGGGCGGTACCGCGCCCCTGCCGACGTACTTCGAGATCGCGGAGCGGACGGAGCCGTCGGGGCTGCACCTCGACGAGGTCCGGACGTCGGCGCGGGTCGTGATGCTCGACGAGCGCGGCCGCGTCCTGCTGATGCGGGGGCACGACCCGGCGACGCCCGAGACGACGTTCTGGTTCACCATCGGCGGCGGCGTGGAGACGGGGGAGACGCTCCGGGCCGCGGCGGTGCGCGAGGTGCGGGAGGAGACGGGGAGGACGGTGTCGCCGGATGCGCTGCGCGGTCCGCTGTGGCGCCGGGTGGCGATCTTCCCGTTCGCCGGCGAGCTGATCCGGTCGGAGGAGTTGTTCTTCGCGCTCCGGACCGACGAGTTCGTCCCGCACGGCGGCGGTTTCACCGAACTCGAACAGCACATCATCACCGAGCACCGCTGGTGCACCGCGTCGGACATCCGCGCCATCCAGCAGACCGGGGAAGCCGTCTACCCGCAGGATCTGCCGGATCTGCTCGGCGAGGCGAACCTGGCGGTGGTGCGGGTCGACGAGCCCGAGGTCCGGGCGATCCGCTGATATGACGGTTGCCACAGCAGGCCAGCTATCGGGCACTGGCTATCGGGCCTGGTGCGGTGTGGTCCTAGAATTGCCCATGCGCTGCGGTGCCGTCAGGCCCGTATGTGCCAGATAGTCATCCGAAGCCGGCGAGAACCCAGGAGTTTGCTGTGAGCACCCCCGACACCACCCCCACTACCGGCACTGCACGCGTGAAGCGGGGCATGGCCGAGATGCTCAAGGGCGGCGTCATCATGGACGTGGTCACCCCCGAGCAGGCGAAGATCGCCGAGGACGCCGGCGCCGTCGCGGTCATGGCCCTCGAGCGTGTGCCCGCCGACATCCGCGCCCAGGGCGGCGTCTCGCGCATGTCCGACCCCGACATGATCGACGGCATCATCGAGGCCGTCTCGATTCCGGTCATGGCCAAGGCCCGTATCGGTCACTTCGTCGAGGCACAGATCCTGCAGTCGCTGGGTGTGGACTACATCGACGAGTCCGAGGTCCTCACCCCCGCCGACTACGAGAACCACATCGACAAGTTCGCGTTCACCGTCCCGTTCGTGTGTGGCGCCACCAACCTCGGTGAGGCGCTGCGCCGCATCAACGAGGGCGCCGCGATGATCCGCTCCAAGGGCGAGGCCGGCACCGGTGACGTCTCCAACGCCACCACCCACATGCGCAAGATCCGCCAGGAGATCCGCCGCCTGACGTCGCTGCCTGAGGACGAGCTGTACGTCGCGGCCAAGGAACTGCAGGCCCCCTACGACCTGGTCGTCGAGGTCGCGAAGGCCGGCAAGCTTCCCGTCACCCTGTTCACCGCTGGTGGCATCGCGACCCCCGCAGACGCGGCGATGATGATGCAGCTCGGCGCCGAGGGCGTGTTCGTCGGCTCGGGCATCTTCAAGTCCGGCAACCCCGCCGAGCGCGCGGCCGCGATCGTCAAGGCCACCACCTTCCACGACGACCCCGACGTCCTCGCGAAGGTCTCCCGCGGTCTGGGCGAGGCCATGGTCGGCATCAACGTCGACGACATCCCGCAGCCGCACCGCCTCGCCGAGCGCGGCTGGTGACCTTCAACCGGTAGATCCCGCAGGATCTCTGGACACGACGAACGCGGTGAGGACCCGACCGGGACCTCACCGCGTTCGTGTTTCTGCGTTGCTAGCCTGGGCGGGCGTCCCTGGAAGGAGACCCGACATGGCGAAGATCGAACAGATCTTGGAACTCGAGCGGCTCGAGAAGGACATCTTCCGGGGGATCGCCACCGAGACGATGCTGCCGCGCACCTTCGGTGGTCAGGTCGCCGGTCAGGCGCTGGTGTCGGCGGTGCGCACCGTCGACGAGCACTTTCAGGTCCATTCGCTGCACGGGTACTTCCTGCGTCCCGGCAACCCCGTCATGCCGATCGTCTACCTCGTCGACCGGATCCGCGACGGCCGGTCGTTCACCACGCGCCGGGTGACCGCCGTGCAGGACGGGCAGGCGATCTTCACGATGTCGGCGTCGTTCCACGTCCTCGACGAGGGCATCGAGCACGAGGACGTGATGCCGCCGGTGCCCGCTCCCGAGGAGTTGCCGGACGCGTCGACGCTCCGGTCCGAGGAGATGTCGTGGGAGTTCCGCGAGTGGGCCGACTGGGATCTGCGGTACGTGCCGGCCGAGCGGATCGAGCGCCGACCCGGTGTCCCGGTCCAGCAGCAGGTCTGGTTCCGGTCTCGTGAGGCGCTACCGGACGATCCGGTGTTCCACATCTGCACGCTCGCCTACATGAGCGATATGACGCTGTTGGCGTCGGCCAGCACGATCCACCCCGACACCCCGATCCAGAGCGCGTCACTCGATCACGCGCTGTGGTTCATGCGGCCCTTCCGTGCCGACGACTGGCTGCTCTACGACCAGACGTCGCCGTCGGCGGGGTTCGGCCGGGCGCTCACCCAGGGTCGGATCTTCGATCGCAGCGGCAATCTCGTTGCGGCCGTGGTGCAGGAGGGCCTGACGAGGCTGCTGCGCGCCGACTGATCGCGGCGCCGGACCGGTATAGGTGCGGTGGACGCACTCCATCGCGAGCACCAGCGTGGGCAGGGCGAGCGCGATCAGCCACGCACCTTCGGCGAACTTCATCGCGGTGGTGACCACCGCGGCGATCCCGGTGAGCGCTGCTCCGCAGCCGTTGAGGGTGGCTCGCCACTTCCAACCGGGGGAGTGCACCGAGCGCCAGTGCCGGACGAGGCCGGCCTGCGCGAGGGTGAACCCCACGAACACGCCGATGGCGAACAGCGGAACCAGCGCGTTCATGCTGCCGTTCGATCCCACGAGCAGCGCCGCCGCGGTGCCGGCGAGGCAGAGGACGCCGAAGCGGTACACCTCGCGGCCGGTTCGCGCCGCGAACCGGTGGGGCAGGCAATCGTCGTCGGCGAGCAGTCGTAGCAGCGTCGGGAGACCACCGAACGACGTGTTCGCGGCGAGCGCGAGCAGCACCACGGTCGCGCCCTGGACCAGGTAGTAGTCGGCACCGCCGCCGAGGGCCGCCTCGGTGACCTGGGACAGCACGGTGGTGCCTTCGATCGGATGGACCTCGAACTTCTCGATCAGGACGGCGAGTCCCAGGAGCATGGTCCCGAGCAGCACGCCGAGCGCGACCTCGGTCCGCTGCGCCGTCCGGACGCGTGGGCGGCGGAAGCTCGGCACGGCGTTCGCGATGGCCTCCACACCGGTCAGTGCGGCGCAGCCGCTCGAGAACGCCTTGAGCACCAGCAGGGCACCGACCGTCGTGACGTTGGTGGCGATCGCCTCGCCCTGCGCGACGGTGGCGGGTTCGGACCGGATCAACCCGGCGACGATGACAACGAGGATGCTGACGATGAAGGCGGCCGTGGGAAGCATGAACGTGCGTGCACTGTAGGCGATTCCGAGCAGATTGAGGCCGGTGACGACGGCGAGGACCAGCAGGCAGATCCACAGCGTCCAGGGGAGGAGGGCCGGGATCGCCGACGTGAGCGCGGCGACGCCGGCGGCGATCGAGACGGCGACGTTGAGGACGTAGTCGAGCACCAGTGACGCGGCGGCGGTGAGCCCCGCGCGGCGGCCGAGGTGCGTCTTCGCGACCGCGTACGCGCCGCCGCCGTCGGGATACGCGGCGATCACCTGGCGGTACGACGCCACCAGGACCGCGAGCAGCACCGCGATCGCCAGGGTCACCGGCAGGGTCATGCCCAGTCCGGTGCCGCCCGCCGCGGCGAGAACCAGAACGACCGCCTCGGGACCGTATGCGACCGATGCGAGAGCGTCGAGGGACAGGCCTGCGAGCCCGGTAGCGACGGTGAGCTTGTTGCGGTCGGCGCGGTTGCTCGGTTGTCGGGCCGTCCCATCGCCCGTGGGGACACGTGTAGCGATCACATCGCCGATTGTGGGAGTCGCGCCCAGTGTCGTCGGGTTCCGTTGACGCGGGCTTGACGCTGGCCGCGTGGTTCCTGACGCAGTTCGGTCGGCCCGGCCGCTCGATTGCCCGGGAACCGGGGACTGATAGCGTTTCTGGGGTCAACAGCGTCGAACAGTGCAGGACTTTCACTCGTGGCAAATCAACCGACGATCGGCGTGCTCGCGTTGCAGGGCGACGTTCGCGAGCACCTCGCGGCACTCGAATCCTGTGGGGCGCGCGGCATCGGCGTCCGAAGGCTCTCGGAACTCGAATCCGTGGACGGACTGATCATTCCGGGTGGCGAGTCGACGACGATGAGCCGACTGCTGACCGTGTTCGAACTGCTCGAGCCGGTGCGCGCCCGGCTGAAGGCCGGTATGCCCGCGTACGGTTCGTGCGCCGGCATGATCCTGCTCGCGAGCGAGGTCCTCGACACGCGGCCCGACGCCGAGCACCTCAACGGGCTCGACATGACGGTGCGGCGCAACGCCTTCGGGCGTCAGGTCGACTCGTTCGAGGCGGATCTCGACTTCGCCGGCATCGACGGCGATCCGGTGCGCGCGGTGTTCATCCGCGCGCCGTGGGTCGAGCGTGTGGGCCCGGGTGTCGATGTGCTCGCGCGGGTGCCGGAAGGCCCCGCCGCCGACCACATCGTGGCCGTGCGGCAGGGCTCGGTCCTGGCCACCTCGTTCCATCCTGAGGTCACTGGCGACCGCCGCGTGCACGGGCTGTTCGTGGACATGGTGCGGGGGAACTGACCCCCGCACCCGTCACCGTCCGACGATCACCAGGCGTTCATCGTGTCGAGGATCTGCGGGCGTGACTTCCACAGCTCCTCGGACCAGTACGCCCACGAGTGGGTTCCGGCGCTGGTGAAGTCGAACGTCGCCGGGATCCCGAGGGAGTTCAGCCGCAGCTGGAACGCCCGCGTGTTCGCCAGCGCCAGCGCCTCGAGGCCCATGGCGTTGGAGGTGTTGAACGAGCCGACCGAGCCGACAGGCCGGTCGAACTCGCCGACCAGACCGTTGCCCGACGAGATGTACATCGACAGTCCGCGAAGCTGCGGGGCGAACACGAACGGGTCGTTACGCAGCCACGCCGGGCTCCAGGGCGGGCCCCACATCGAGTCGACGTTGTAGCCGCCCGCGTCGAGCATCGCGATCCGGATGCCTTCACGCATGCCGGGTGCGGAGATGTTCAGGTAGCCGGAGAACGAACCGGCGTACTTGAACTGGTCCCGGTGGTACGCGGCGAGCGTCAGTGCGGCCGATCCGCCCATCGACAGACCGGTGATCGCGTTGTTGGACCGCGAGACGCCGCGGGTCGCCAGGTAGGCGGGCAGGTCCTGCGTCAGGAACGTCTCCCACTTGTAGGTGACCTTCTGCCCGTTGAAGTTGCTGGGCGCGTACCAGTCCGAGTAGAAGCTGGACTGGCCGCCGACCGGCATCACCAGGGTGATGTTGTCGTCGCGGAACTGGTCGAGCGCATTCGTCTCGAACGACCACGCGTTGCGGTCGTCCCGTGCGCGGAGGCCGTCGAGCAGGTACAGCGCGGCGTTGCCGCCGCGCGCCGCCCACTGGATCTGGACCTTGATCGGACCCATCGACGAATTGACGAACACTTCCTCGTAGCCGCCGGACGGTGCTGCCGACGCGGTCGAGGTCCCGGCGACCACAGCGAAGGCGGGAAGCACGAGTAGCGCTGCCGTCATGCCGATCAGGCGTTGCCTGAGCCGTCTCGTGAATCCCGGTCTGTGAATGCGCATTCGTTCGCCCTTCCCCCAACGGTCGGTATCTGTTCGTCCGCGCCCCCGCGCGAGACACCGTCCCCGTCGTTGTGGATGTCCATGTCATGGATGTCTCTGGAAGGGTCCATTGGAATGGACCGAGTGTCCTGGGATCGCAGCAACTTCAACCGGATCGTGACCTTCCGGGGGAGGCGGTGTATCCGGGGTGCAGAGGTATGCAGGTAGCATCGAACATCCGACAAGTGTGCAGTCGTTTGCCGTGGGATTTGTCGTATCTGCCACGGCGCACTGCAGGAAGGGGCTCCCACGAATGAGCGGCCACTCCAAATGGGCCACCACCAAGCACAAGAAGGCCGTGATCGACGCCAAGCGCGGCAAGATGTTCGCGAAGCTGATCAAGAACATCGAGGTGGCGGCTCGTACGGGTGGCGGCGATCCGGCTGGTAACCCCACCCTCTTCGACGCCATCCAGAAGGCCAAGAAGAGCTCGGTCCCCAACGACAACATCGAGCGGGCCCGCAAGCGCGGCGGCGGCGAGGAAGCCGGCGGCGCCGACTGGCAGACCATCATGTACGAGGGCTACGGCCCCAACGGGGTCGCCGTGCTCATCGAGTGCCTCACCGACAACCGCAACCGTGCGGCCGGTGAGGTCCGCACCGCGATGACCCGCAACGGCGGCAACATGGCCGACCCCGGTTCGGTCTCGTACCTGTTCACCCGCAAGGGTGTCGTGGTGCTCGAGAAGAACGGACGCACCGAGGACGACCTGCTCGAGATCGTGCTCGAGGCCGGCGCCGAGGAGATCAACGACCTCGGTGATTCCTTCGAGATCGTGTGCGAGGCCGGCGACCTGATCCCCGTGCGCACCGCGCTCGTCGACGCCGGTGTCGACTACGAGTCGGCCGACCCCGACTTCCGCGCCTCCGTCGAGGTGCCGGTCGACGCCGACGGCGCGCGAAAGGTCTTCAAGCTCGTCGACGCGCTCGAGGACTCCGACGACGTCCAGAACGTCTACACCAACGTGGACGTGTCGGACGAGGTGCTCGCCGAACTCGACGCGTAGTCGAACACGAACGAACTCCCGCTCGTGACGCCGGTCTGCCGGCTCACGGGCGGGAGTTCTGTTGTAGTCCCGCCCCGCGGGATCTCCGCTGGCCGTGCCGTCGTCCCGGATCTAGCGTTCAGCGCACTATCCCGAGGAACAGGAGAGTGCCTGTGAGCAACAGTCGAGAGTTGGCCCCGACCCCCGCGCGTGACATCACTGTCGACCTACTCGTCGTCGGGGCGGGGACCGGCATGGCTGCCGCCCTTGCCGCGAACGAGTTGGGTATGTCGACGCTGGTGGTCGAGAAGACCAAGTACGTGGGCGGATCGACGGCACGATCGGGTGGGGCGTTCTGGATTCCCGCCAACCCGATCCTGCAGGAGGCCGGTGCCGGGGACACGCTCGAGCGTGCCCGCACGTACGTCAAGGCGGTGGTCGACGGTTCCGCGCCGGACGAACGTGGTGGCGCGTTCCTCGACTACGGTGCGGCCACCGTCGAGATGCTGCGTCGCACCACTCCGATGCGCTTCTTCTGGGCCAAGGAGTACTCCGACTACCACCCCGAACTGCCCGGCGGTTCCGCGGCGGGGCGGACATGTGAGTGCCTGCCCTTCGACGCCTCCGTGCTCGGCGCCGAGCGGCCCCGGCTGCGTCCGGGTGTCATGGAGGCCCCGGTCCCGATGCCGACCACCGGCGCGGACTACAAGTGGATGAACCTCGTCGCGCGGGTCCCGTCGAAGGGCCTGCCACGCATCGCGAAGCGGGTCGCTCAGGGCCTCGGTGGCCTTGCCCTCAAGCGTGAGTACATGGCGGGTGGACAGGCCCTCGCCGCCGGGCTGTTCGCGGGCATCCTCGACGCCAAGATCCCGGTCTGGACCGAGACGTCCATCGTGAGCCTGACCAATGACGGTGACGCCGTGACCGGTGCGGTCGTCGTCCAGAACGGCCGCGAGTTCACCGTGACGGCGCGGCGCGGTGTGGTCCTCGCGACCGGCGGCTTCGACCACGATATGGACATGCGTCACAAGTTCCAGTCGGAGAGCCTCGCCGATCACGAGAGCCTCGGCGCGGAGGGCAACACCGGAGACGGAATCCGGATCGCGCAGGAGGCCGGCGCGGACATCGGTCTGATGGATCAGGCCTGGTGGTTCCCGGCGGTCGCGGCGCTGCCCGGTCGCGATCCGCTGGTCATGCTCGCGGAGCGGTCGCTGCCCGGCTCGTTCATCGTCGACCACACCGGTCGCCGATTCGTCAACGAGTCCACCGACTACATGTCGTTCGGCCAGCGCATTCTCGAGCGTGAGCGCGCCGGCGACCCGGTCGAGTCGATGTGGATCGTCTTCGACCAGGCGTACCGCAACAGCTACATCTTTGCGGCGGGGCTGTTCCCGCGGCAGCCGCTGCCGCAGTCCTGGTACGACGCCGGGATCGCGCACCAGTCGTCCGACCCCGTCGAACTCGCCCGCTCGGCCGGTCTGCCCGAGGGCGCGTTCGCGGACACGTTCCGACGGTTCAACGAGGCGGCAGCCGCCGGCGTCGACGCGGACTTCCAGCGCGGTGCCAGCGCCTACGACCGCTACTACGGCGATCCGACCATCACGCCGAACCCGAACCTGCGGCCTCTGGCCAAGGGTCCGTTCTACGCCGTCAAGATGACACTCAGCGACCTCGGCACCTGTGGTGGCGTCACCGCCGACGAACGCGCTCGGGTGCTCCGCGAGGACGGCAGCACCGTCCCCGGCCTGTATGCGATCGGCAACACGGCGGCGAATGCGTTCGGCAACACCTACCCGGGCGCCGGAGCGACCATCGGCCAGGGTCTCGTGTACGGCTACATCGCGGCACACGACGCCGTGCAGCGCTCGATCTGACGCAGCCGGCCTGGCTGATCGACGGCACGTATCCGATGCCCGGACTCGTCCGCGTCCGGTAGCCGGGTCCGCCCACCGGCTGCGTGTTGGTACACGGCCGCGCGCCCACCTCCCGCTATGATCGAACAGCTGTTCGGAAATGGTGCGAGAGGTGGGCGCGTGCGTGTTCTGGGGGTCGATCCCGGTCTGACGCGGTGCGGTTTGGGCGTCGTCGACGCCGGCCGCGGGCGCGAGGTGAGGCCGGTGGCGGTCGACGTCGTGCGTACGCCGCCGGACATGGAACTCGCGTCACGGCTGCTGCGGATCTCGGAGGCGGCCGACGAGTGGCTCGACCGCTACCGGCCCACCGTCGTCGCGGTCGAGCGAGTGTTCTCGCAGCACAACGTGCGCACCGCGATGGGTACCGCGCAGGCGGGCGGGGTGGTGGCGCTGGCCGCGGCCAAACGGGGAATCCCTGTGTGTTTCCACACGCCGAGCCAGGTGAAGGCGGCCGTCACGGGCAGCGGCACGGCCGACAAGAAGCAGGTCACCGCGATGGTGACGCGGATCCTCGGACTCGACACCGCACCCAAGCCCGCGGACGCGGCCGACGCGCTCGCACTCGCGATCTGCCATTGTTGGCGCGCGCCGATGCTCGATCGGATGGCCGTCGCCGAGGCCGCGGCGGCGGAACAGAAGCGACGGTACGAGATGCGGCTCAAGGACATTGCGGCAGGGAAGGCAGGAAAACGGTGATCGCTTCGGTGCGGGGAGAGGTCCTCGAGATCGGGCTGGACCACGTGGTGATCGAGGCCACCGGCGTCGGCTACCGCCTCAACGCGACCCCGGCGACGCTGGCGACGCTCCGCCGGGGCGAGGAGTCGCGACTGCTGACGGCGATGATCGTGCGTGAAGACTCGATGACGCTGTACGGGTTCGCCGACGCCGAGTCCCGCGATCTGTTCGGGCTCCTGCAGACCGTGTCCGGTGTCGGCCCGCGCCTGGCGATGGCGATCCTCGCGGTCCTCGAACCGGAGGCGCTGCGCAAGGCGCTCGCCGAGGGCAACGTCACCGCCCTGACACGGGTGCCGGGGATCGGCAAGCGCGGAGCCGAACGCATGGTCGTCGAACTGCGCGACAAGGTCGAGGCCGTCCCGACCACGGGTGACGCGGCCGGGACGGTACCGGGGACGACGGGTGCCGTCCGGGACCAGGTCGTCGAGGCGCTGACGGGGCTCGGCTTCCGGCTGGATCAGGCGGAGAAGGCCACCGACACAGTGCTCGCCTCCGATCCCGACGCCGCGACGTCGAGGGTGCTGCGGTCGGCGCTCACGTTGCTGGGTAAGACGCGATGACCGACCCGGACGGGTCCGACGGCCTCGACCTCACCGACGGTGAGTCCGCGGTGACGGCCGACTTCGTCCCGTCGGACGGCGAGATCGAGGCGAGCCTGCGGCCCAAGAGCCTCGACGACTTCATCGGGCAACCGCGCGTCCTCGAACAGCTCCAACTGGTACTCGCGGGCGCGAAGATGCGCGGCGGCACGCCCGACCACGTCCTGCTGTCCGGGCCGCCCGGCCTCGGCAAGACGAGCATGGCGATGATCATCGCCGCCGAACTCGGGACGTCGTTGCGGCTCACGTCCGGTCCCGCGCTCGAGCGGGCGGGCGACCTCGCCGCGATGCTCAGCAACCTCGTCGAGGGGGACGTGCTGTTCATCGACGAGATCCACCGGATGGCCCGCCCTGCCGAGGAGATGCTGTACCTCGCGATGGAGGACTTCCGCGTCGACGTCGTCGTGGGCAAGGGGCCGGGCGCCACGTCGATTCCGCTCGAGATCGCACCGTTCACCCTGGTGGGCGCCACGACGCGGTCGGGTTCGCTCACCGGTCCGCTGCGCGACCGGTTCGGGTTCACCGCCCACATGGACTTCTACGAGCCCCACGAGCTGCAGCGCATCCTGCTGCGCTCGGCCGGCATCCTCGGCGTCGATCTGGGGGAGGAGGCGAGCGCGGAGATCGCCGGCCGGTCCCGCGGCACCCCGCGTATCGCCAACCGCCTGCTGCGGCGGGTCCGTGACTACGCCGAGGTCCGCGCGGACGGTGTCGTCACCCGCGACGTCGCGAAGGCGGCCCTCGCGGTCTACGACGTGGACCAGCTGGGCCTGGACCGCCTGGACCGGGCGGTGCTCGGTGCGCTGGTGCGCAGCTTCGGCGGTGGACCGGTCGGCGTGTCGACCCTCGCGGTGGCGGTGGGGGAGGAAGCGAGCACCGTCGAGGAGGTGTGCGAGCCCTTCCTGGTGCGGGCGGGCATGATCGCGCGCACGCCACGCGGCCGGGTCGCGACCGCGGCGGCGTGGGCGCAACTGGGGCTCACGCCGCCGCCCGACGCCGCGATCGGTGGGATCGAGGTTCGTGCCCGTGAGCCGCAGCTGGACCTCTTCGACGAGGGTGCAGCCGGGGGCGGCGAGCCCTGACGTCCAGCGCCGTGTTCGGTATGAGCAGAATGCGATCGTTGACGAATTCCCGTTCGATCGACCTGGTGATGGCACACTGGGAGAGGCGCGGCACCGACTTGGCTCCGTGCGTGTAGCGCTGTGCACCACCCCTATGTGAACGAAACCGAGGACTGACTTCCCGATGGAATTGATCTTTCCGCTTCTGATCCTTGCTCTGCTGGTGCCGATGTTCCTCGGCATCCGGCGCCAGAAGAAGGAGATGCAGAAGACGGCCGATCTTCAGGATGCCCTGCAGATCGGTGACCGCGTGATGACGACGGCCGGCCTGCATGCCACTGTCGCCGGCCTCGACGACGGAACCATCGATCTGGAGATCGCGCCCGGCGTCGTCACGACGTGGTCCCGCATGGTCGTCCGTGAGCGTCTCGTCGACGACGAGGCGATCGACGACACCGTCGACCACACCGACGAGACTCCGGACGAGACCCAGCGGCGTCTGAACGGCGAGTAGTGCGGTAGCCGCCCTCGTCGGCAGGTCTTCGCACCCGCCGACGAGGGCGTGCGCGCGCCTGGCTCGTCCGAGCGGCAGTGACCCTCTGCCACTCATTGCGTCATTCACCTGAACCGCACGTATCGAGGAGACAGACAGACCGTGGCACCTTCGACAGGATCGGTGCATCCAGTGCGCTCGCTCACCGTTTTCGCGGTGATCGTGGCGGCGCTGTATGCGTTGGTCTTCTTCACCGGAGACAAGTCCCCGACCCCCGAGTTGGGGATCGACCTGCAAGGTGGGACACGCGTCACCCTCACCGCGCGCACGCCCGACGGCAGCACGCCCAGCCAGGAGAGCCTGCGTCAGGCCCAGCAGATCATCGAGACCCGCGTCAACGGACTCGGTGTGTCGGGCTCGGAGGTCGTGATCGACGGCGACAACCTCGTCATCACGGTTCCCGGCGATGACAGCTCCCAGGCCCGTTCGCTGGGCCAGACGGCGCGTCTGTACATCCGTCCGGTCATCGGTTCGCAGGCCGCGGCCGCGCCCGCAGCGCAGCCGGCGCCGGAGGCCCCTCCGGCGGACTCGCCGGAGGCCGCCGCCGCCGAGATCGCGAAGGCCAAGGAGACCCGACAGAGCCAGGACCCGGCCGTCCAGCAGCAGGCGATGGCCACGCTCGACTGCTCGGCTCCCGACCCGCTGCAGGGCAACGACGACCCGAACCTGCCGCTCGTCGCCTGCTCGACCGACGGCACCGCCGTCTACCTGCTCGCCCCGAGCATCATCGACGGCCAGGAGATCTCCGACGCGTCGTCCGGATTCAACTCGCAGCAGTCGCGCTACGAGGTGAGCCTGAGCTTCAAGTCCGGCGGCAGCTCGACGTGGGCGCAGTTCACTGCGTCCAACATCGGCAAGCAGGCCGCGTTCACCCTCGACTCGAAGGTCGTCAGCGCGCCCGTCGTGCAGGGCGCCACCCCGGTCGGCAGCTCGACGTCGATCACCGGCCAGTTCACGCAGAGCCAGGCACAGGAGCTGGCGAACACCCTCAAGTACGGTTCGCTGCCGCTGTCGTTCCAGGCGTCGGAGGCCGAGACGGTGTCGGCGACCCTGGGCCTCGCATCGCTCCAGGCCGGCCTCATCGCCGGTGCCGTCGGCCTCGTGCTGGTGCTGCTCTACTGCCTGATCTACTACCGCATGCTCGGACTGCTCACCGCGCTCTCGCTGATCCTGTCCGGCGTGATGGTGTACGCCGTGCTGGTGCTGCTGGGTCGCTACATCGGCTTCACGCTCGACCTCGCCGGTATCGCGGGTCTGATCATCGGCATCGGCATGACCGCGGACTCGTTCGTCGTGTTCTTCGAGCGCATCAAGGACGAGATGCGTGAGGGCCGCACCTTCCGCTCGGCCGTTCCGCGTGGCTGGGCCCGCGCCCGGCGCACGATCCTGTCCGGCAACGCGGTCAGCTTCATCGCCGCCGCCGTGCTGTACGTGCTGGCGATCGGCCAGGTCCGCGGCTTCGCGTTCACCCTGGGTCTGACGACGATCCTCGACGTGGTCGTGGTGTTCCTGGTGACCTGGCCGCTGGTGTACCTGGCGTCGAAGTCCCGCTTCTGGTCGAAGCCGAGCGTCAACGGTCTCGGGGCGGTCCAGCAGGTCGCGCGGGAACGCAAGATGGTGGCGGCGTCGGCCCCGGCATCGCAGGCATCGTCCGACATGGAGGCATGAGCATGACCGAGTCGAACACCTCCGCAACGAAGCAGGACACGGGCATGACCGACGCCGGCGTCGACCAGGCACTGCTGCCGCACCACAGTTGGCTGCAGCGGCTGTACACGGGCACCGGCGGCTTCGAGGTCGTCGGTCGGCGCAAGTTCTACTACTGGCTGACCGGTGTGATCGTCGGGCTGTCGCTGCTGAGCATCGTGGTCCGCGGGTTCACCCTCGGCATCGAGTTCGAGGGCGGCACCCGCATCCAGTTCCCGACGCCGGAGGGCGTGACCACCGAGCAGGTCGAGACGGTGTACTCCGACGCGCTCGGCATGGAACCGGTGTCGGTGCAGACCGTCGGCTCCGGATCCAGCTCGTCGGTCGAGATCCGCTCCGAGGCCCTCGACCCGGCGCAGGTCGCGACGCTGCAGAACGCGCTCTTCGACCAGTTCCACCCCGAGGACAGCAGCGGCAACCCGTCGAAGAACGCGATCAGCGTCGCCGACGTCAGTGAGACGTGGGGCGGGCAGATCACCAAGAAGGCGCTCATCGCGCTGGTGGTCTTCCTGGTCATCGTCAGCATCTACATCGCGATCCGGTTCGAGCGCGACATGGCGATCGCGGCGATCATCTCGCTGTTCTTCGACATGATCGTCACGGCCGGCGTCTACTCGATGGTCGGCTTCGAGGTGACCCCCGCGACCGTCATCGGCCTGCTGACGATCCTCGGCTTCTCGCTGTACGACACCGTCGTCGTATTCGACAAGGTCGAGGAGAACACCCGCGGTGTCCTGCACCTGAACCGGCGCACGTACGCCGAGCAGGCGAACCTGGCGGTGAACCAGACCCTCATGCGGTCGATCAACACCACCGTCATCTCGATCCTGCCGGTGCTGGGCCTGATCGTGGTCGCGGTCTGGCTGCTCGGTGTCGGCACCCTCAAGGACCTCGCGCTCGTCCAGCTCGTCGGCATCATCGTCGGCGCCTACTCGTCGATCTTCTACGCGACTCCGCTACTGGTGTCGATCAAGGAACGGTGGGGACCCGTGGCCGCGCACACCAAGAAGGTGCTCGCCAAGCGTCAGACGGCCGCGTCGGGCGGGCGGACGGCGGTGGCCGAGCGCCCGGAGCCGCGCGTGCGGACGACCGCGGGCACCACGCCGCGACCGGGGGCACAGCCGACAGGGAAGCGCAACAAGAAGAGGCACTGACATGCCGGCAACGAACACCACTCGCGGATCGCGTCGTCGGGTGGTCAGGGTCATCGGTGCCCTGACCGCCGTGGTGGCGGTCGGGGCGACCGCCACCGCGTGCGGCGAGCCCGCCGACCAGGTCCCGTCCCTCGGGTACGCGATCGACAACGTCGTGACGACGTACAACGGCAACACCCGGGAGGGGTCGGCGACCGGAGCGGCGGCGGCCTTCGGGCGGGTGCTGACCGGGACCAATTACATCGGGCCGTCCGGCGGCCCGGTGGCGGACACCGACTACGCGACCGCGAGTGTTCTCCCGGGCGACACCCTGGCCGTGCAGTACCGGATCAACCCGGCCGCGGTGTACTCCGACGGCGTCCCGATCGCGTGCGACGACCTCGTGCTCGCATGGGCGGCCGGCAGCGGACGGTTCACCCGCTCGGCGGACGAGGGGCACGCCCCGATGTTCGACGCCGCGACCCGTGCGGGCTACGCGGACATCGATCGCGTCGACTGCGCGCCCGGTTCGAAGGAAGCGACGGTCGTGTTCAAGCCCGGTCGGGGGTTCCTCGACTGGCAGTCGCTGTTCGGCGCGACCGAGCTGATGCCGGCGCACGTGGCCGCGCAGGCGGCCGGGGTGCCGGACCTGGTCGGTGCGATCCGATCGGGTGACACCGACGCGGTGCGCCGCATCGCGGAGTTCTGGAACACCGGGTGGCGACTCGTCCCGGGTGAGCTCGACACGACCAAGCTGCCGTCGTCGGGGCCGTACAAGATCGATTCGTACACCGAGAAGGACGGTCTGGTGCTCGTCGAGAACGAGCGCTGGTGGGGCACCAAGCCGGCGACGTCCCGAATCGTGGTGTGGCCCAAGGGTTCGGACGTGCAGTCTCACGTCGATGACGGCAAGATCGAGGTCGTCGACATCGCCTCGGGTTCGATCCCGGGTCTGGACCTGGGCGACGGCTTCGAGGTCGTGAACGAGCCCTCGCGCAGCGTCGAGCAGTTCGTGCTCGCGAACCACGGGGTGTTCGGCTCGGTCGACGCACGTCGTGCGTTCGCGCTGTGCCTGCCGCGGCAGCAGCTGTTCGACAAGGTCGGCCACCCGGGCTTCGAGCCGGCCGAGGATCCGGGCTCGGGCGTGGTCGACTCCCGCATCACCGCGCCGGACACGCTGTTCTACCAGTCCGCGGTCGCGGCCGAGGGCGGCATGTACACCGATCCCGACATCCCGGGCGCGAAGGCGGCACGGGAGAACAGTGGGCAGTCGCAGCTGACGGTCCGGGTCGGTTACCTGGGACCCGACGAACGGCGCGCGCAGACGGTCCAGGAGGCCGCGGCCTCGTGTGCGGCGGCCGGGATCACCGTCGAGGACGTCAGCTCGCCGGACTTCCACCCGAACGCGCTCGCGTCGGGTCAGGTGGACGCGGTGCTCGCGGGCACAGCGTCGGCGGCCGGGGCGGCCGGCTCGACGGTGCCGACCGATGCCGCGTTCGCGCTGCGGTCCGGCAACGGCGACAACTTCGGCGGGTTCTCGAACAGGCGCTTCGATCAGGTCGTCGATCAGCTGGCGGTGGACGGGTCGCTCTCCGCGCGCATGTCGCTGTCGGGTGAGGCCGAGGCGATCCTGTGGAACGAGATGCCGACGATTCCGCTGTTCGATCAGCCGAGGACGACCGCGCATTCGAACGGAATGCACGCGGTGGTGCCGAATCCGACGAGGTCCGGTGCGGGCTGGAACATGGACCGGTGGATACTTCTGAGGTGATTTCTGCGATGGATGCCCCCGAAGCCGTGAATCCCGATCTCGCCGATGCGCTGGAACGGGCCGGAACGGCGGTGTCGCGGCTCACCCGGTGGTGCGACGACTTCCCGACGCCAGGCGTCCGCTTTGCGGATCTCACGCCGGTGTTCGCGGACGGGCCGGGATACCGTGCGGTGATCGAGGGGTTGGTGGCGGCCGGTGCCGGTGCCGAGATTGTGGCCGGCGTCGATGCGCGTGGCTTCCTGCTCGGCGGTGGCGTCGCGATGGAGTTGGGATGCGGTGTTCTCGCGGTACGCAAGGCCGGCAAGCTGCCTCCGCCGGTGCATGCGCAGAGCTACTCGCTCGAGTACGGCGCGGCGACGCTGGAGATTCCGTGCGACGCGCCCGACCTGACGGGTCGCCGGGTGTTCGTGATCGACGACGTCCTCGCGACCGGTGGGACCCTGCTTGCGGCGGCCGAGCTGCTGTCGCGCGCGGGCGCGGAGGTCGTCGGCGTGGCCGTGGTGCTCGAGATCGAGGCGCTGGGTGGTCGGGAGCGGTTCGAGCGGTACCCGCTGACATCGCTCGTGAAGGTCTGAGGACTACAGTTGTGCCTGGTGGTGTAGCAGCATCGCCGGGTCCCGAGGGGCCGCCCGCAGCGCGGTGGCAGGAGGTGACGGCATGACCCAGCATCTTGACCGGTCCCAGAACACAGGTGCGAAGAACACAGGTGCGACGCCTCCCGCCGACAAGCCGGCGCCGGTGCCGACGTCCGCGTCGCGCCGGGTGCGGGCCAGGCTGGCGCGGCGCATCACCGGTCAGCGGAACGCCCCGATCCGGCCGGTGCTCGAGCCGCTGGTCACGGTGCATCGGGAGCTGTACCCGAAGGCGGACTTCTCGCTGCTGCAGCGCGCCTACGACGTCGCCGAGCAGCGTCATGCGACGCAGTTCCGCAAGTCGGGCGACCCGTACATCACCCATCCGCTCGCGGTGGCGAACATCCTCGCCGAGCTGGGTATGGACACCACGACTCTGGTGGCCGCGCTGCTCCACGACACCGTCGAGGACACGGGCTACTCGCTCGACGAGCTGACGGCCGAGTTCGGCGAGGAGGTGGCGCATCTCGTCGACGGCGTCACCAAGCTGGACAAGGTGGTGCTGGGATCGGCGGCCGAGGGCGAGACGATCCGCAAGATGATCATCGCGATGGCCCGCGATCCGCGCGTGCTGGTGATCAAGGTCGCCGACCGGCTGCACAACATGCGCACGATGCGCTTCCTGCCTCCCGAGAAGCAGGCCCGCAAGGCGCGCGAGACGTTGGAAGTGATTGCGCCGCTTGCGCATCGACTCGGCATGGCGACGGTCAAGTGGGAGCTCGAGGACCTGGCGTTCGCGATCCTGCACCCCAAGAAGTACGAGGAGATCGTGCGGCTGGTCGCCGACCGGGCGCCGTCGCGGGACACGTACCTGGCGAAGGTGCGGGCGGAGATCAACGCGACGCTGTCGGCCTCGCGGATCAACGCGACCGTCGAGGGCCGGCCCAAGCACTACTGGTCGATCTACCAGAAGATGATCGTCAAGGGCCGCGACTTCGACGACATCCACGACCTGGTGGGTGTGCGCATTCTGTGCGAGGAGATCCGTGACTGCTATGCGGCGGTCGGTGTCGTGCACTCGCTGTGGCAGCCGATGGCGGGCCGGTTCAAGGACTACATCGCGCAGCCGCGGTATGGCGTCTACCAGTCGTTGCACACCACGGTGATCGGCCCCGAGGGCAAGCCGCTCGAGGTGCAGATCCGCACCCGCGACATGCACCGCACCGCGGAGTTCGGTATCGCCGCGCACTGGCGTTACAAGGAGACCAAGGGGCGGCACTCCGGTGACGTGGCCGAGGTCGACGACATGGCGTGGATGCGTCAGCTGCTGGACTGGCAGCGTGAGGCCGCGGATCCGGGCGAGTTCCTCGAGTCGCTGCGTTACGACCTGGCGGTCAAGGAGATCTTCGTCTTCACGCCGAAGGGCGACGTCATCACGTTGCCGTCGGGGTCGACGCCGGTCGACTTCGCGTACGCGGTCCACACCGAGGTGGGGCACCGCTGTATCGGCGCGCGGGTCAACGGTCGTCTGGTCGCCCTCGAGCGCACGCTCGAGAACGGCGAGGTCGTCGAGGTCTTCACCTCGAAGGCGGCCAACGCCGGACCGAGCCGGGACTGGCAGTCGTTCGTGGTGTCGCCGCGGGCGAAGGCGAAGATCCGGCAGTGGTTCGCGAAGGAGCGACGCGAGGAAGCTCTCGAGGCCGGCAAGGACGCCATCGCGAAGGAGGTCCGCCGCGGCGGGCTTCCGTTGCAGCGCTTGATGAATGCCGAGTCCATGGCGGCGATCGCGCACGAGTTGCGGTACACCGACGTCTCCGCGCTGTACACGGCCGTGGGCGAGCACAACGTCTCCGCTCAGCACGTGGTGCAGCGACTCGTCGCGCATCTCGGCGGCGTCGGTGCGGTCGAGGAGGAACTGGCCGAGCGGTCGACGCCGTCGACCATCCCGACGAACCGGCCGCGGACGGGCGACGTGGGCGTCCTGGTGCCCGGTGCGCCGGGCACGGTCGCGAAGCTCGCGAAGTGCTGCACCCCCGTCCCGGGCGACGAGATTATGGGTTTCGTGACCCGCGGCGGCGCGGTGAGCGTGCACCGCACCGACTGCACCAACGCGAATTCCCTTCGGGAACAGTCGGAACGGATCATCGACGTGCAGTGGGCGCCGTCGCCGTCGTCGGTGTTCCTGGTGGCGATCCAGATCGAGGCGCTCGACCGGCACCGTCTGCTGTCGGACGTGACGAAGGCGCTCGCCGACGAGAAGGTGAACATCCTCTCGGCGTCGGTCACGACGTCAGGCGACCGAGTCGCGATCAGCAAGTTCACGTTCGAGATGGGCGACCCCAAGCACCTGGGTCATGTGCTCAACGTGGTGCGCAACGTGGAGGGCGTCTACGACGTCTACCGCGTCACTTCTGCGGCGTAGCTCGCGGAGCCGCTGTGGAACCAGCGGCGGAGTCCGGTGGACGGTCGAAGGGTCCCTTCACTGAACTGCTCCCCGGAAGTTGGACTGAGAAATTCGGTTCCGATGTCCGGGGAGCAGTTTTATGCGTGCACGAAGTTCACTGTCCGAGGATCAGCGGGTGGTGGCTGTAGCGTTGTTCGAGGTCGGTGTGGGTGACCGCACGGTCGCGACGAGGTTGGGCGTGGGTCGGCCAGCCGTCAGACGGTTGTATGACCGGTGGCGGGTTCGCGGAAGAGGAGTTCTGGTGGCCAAACCTCGGGACAGACGGTCGTTCTCGTTCGAGTTGAAACTCGACGTAGTGCGCCGCGCTATCGCCGGCGAGGCGAAGGTCGACCTCGCCCGCGAGTTCGACCTGTCCTCGCCGAAACTGATCGAGACGTGGGTGCGCAAGTACCGCAACGAGGGCGAGGACGGGCTGCGCCCGAAGCGGGCCGGGCGTCCCCCGAAACCCGCCGATCCCGGGCCGGACGAGGTCAGTGAGCTCGAGCAGCTGCGCCGCGAGAACGAGGTGCTGCGGGCGCAGGTCGCCTACCTGGGAAAATTACGGGCCTTGAGGGCGCAACAACGACGGTGAAGGTCGCTGCCGTCGTCTCCCTCAAGGCCGAACACCGCATCGATGTGCTGCTCGAGGCCACCGGGGTGGCCCGGTCGACGTTCTTCTATCACCAGGCGCGTCTGCGGGCACCGGACCCGAACGCCGAGTTGAAGGCCGCGATCACCGAGGCGTTCGTGCGCAGCCGCGGCCGCTACGGGCACCGTCGCATCCACCACGCACTGACCCGTGCCGGCTGGCGGGTGGCGAAGAAGACGGTGCTGACGCTGATGCGCACGCTCGGGCTGGCCTGCCGGGTCCGACGCAAGCGCAAGTACGTCGCCTATCAGGGCCAGGTCGGCACGATCGCGGCGAACCTGCTCGACCGCGACTTCACCGCCGACGCCCCGAACCGCAAGTGGGTCACCGACGTGACCGAGTTCCGCATCGGCGACGACAAGCTGTATCTGTCACCGGTCATGGACCTGTTCGACCGGCAGATCGTCGCCCACTCGATCGGCCCGTCACCGACGCTGCAACTGACCAACAGTTCGCTGCAAGCCGCGCTCGCGACCCTCGACGACGGGCAGGCCCCGCTCGTGCACTCGGATCAGGGATTCCAGTACCAGCACTCGTCCTGGCGACGGCTGCTCGCTGAAGCCGCTGCGACCCAATCGATGTCGCGCAAGGCCAACTGCTACGACAACGCCGTGATGGAGAACTTCTTCGGCCACCTCAAAGCCGAGCTCTTCGACCACACCCGATACCCCGACACCGAGGCGCTGACCACCGCGATCGACGACTACATCGACTGGTACAACACCGAACGGATCTCCACAAAACTCGAGGGCCTGAGCCCGGTGCAATACCGGACCCAGGCCCTCGCGGCTTAGGCTCCCACTTAGCCAGTCCAACAATCGGGGACCAGTTCACACGCGCTGTGAGCGTGTGAAGGGACCCTTCGGCTGTTCGCGAGGTGGTGTCAGCCGACCTTGGCGGTCTCGATGGTGACCGGCGTCTTGGGCGCGCCGCCGCCGGCAGGGCTCGAGCCGTCGTCCCCGGCCACGGCGACCTTCTCGATCGTGGCAAGACCGGCCTCGTCGATGGTGCCCAGGACCGTGTACTGCGGCGGCAGCACGGAGTCGGCGTAGACGAGGAAGAACTGGCTGCCGTTGCTGTCCGGGAGCTGGCTGTGGGCCATGGCGACGGTGCCGCGCGGGTAGACGACCGGGTTGTCGAGGGCCGGATCGGTCGGCGCGTACGCGGTTGTCGGGTATTCGTTCGCGTAGCGGTAGCCGGGTCCGCCCGCGCCGCTGCCGCTGGGATCGCCGCACTGCAGCATCTGTAGCGGGGCCGTCGTGGAGATGCGGTGGCAGGGAGTGTTGTCGAAATAGCCCTGTTCGCTGAGGCTGACGAGGCTGTTGACGGTGCAGGGCGCCTTGGCGCGGTCGAGCGTCAGGCCGATCGGTCCCTGGTTGGTGGTGAGGGTGAGCGTTGTGGCGCCCGCGTCGGCGATGCCGGTCGCGTTCGGCATCTGCACGGGCTTTGCCGCCTGGCCGTCCGGGATGTAGCTGCACTCCACAGTGGGCGCGGCCGGGGTCGGGACCGCGGGCAGGGCGCCGAATCGGGACATGTCGACGGTCGGGGCCGCGGGGGTGGTCCACGTGCTCGACGACGCAGCGGATGCGGCGCTGTCGGACGAGTTGTCGTTGTCGTTCGAGCAGCCCGTCAGGATCAGGGCGGCGCCGATGCCGGCGGCCAGAATCGCGCTGTGCTTCTTGATCATCAGTCCAGCCTCACGCTCGTGATGTCGACGGGGGTGGCGGGCTTGCCGTCGGCGGCTCCGCCCGCGGCGCCGGTGGCGGCGATCTTGTCGAGAGTTGCCAGTCCGGTCTCGTCGATCGTGCCGAAGACGGTGTACTGCGGCGCCAGCTTCGAGTCGCCGTAGACGAGGAAGAACTGGCTGCCGTTGGTGCCCGGCCCGGCGTTTGCCATCGCGATCGTGCCGCGCGCGTAGTTCACGGGCATCTGGGCGTTCGGATCGTCGGTGGCGAACTGGTCGGTGGGGAACTCGTTGGCGAACTGGTAGCCCGGGCCGCCGCTGCCGGTGCCTGTGGGGTCGCCGCACTGCAGGACCTTCAGCGAGTCACTGGTGGTGAGGCGGTGGCAGGTGGTCCCGTCGAAGTAGCCCTGACCGGCGAGGCTCGCGAAGCTGTTGACGGTGCAGGGGGAGGCCGCGTTGTCGAGCGTCAGGCCGATGTTGCCCTGCGAGGTCTCCATGCTGGCGCTGACGGTCTTGACGGTGGTGTCGATCCCCTCGGTGCGGGGTGGCGTGTTGGGCTTGGCCGCGTCGCCGGTGGGGGTGTACGTGCAGTTGACGAGGTTCGGCAGGGCCTCGGCGCGGCCGGCGGGTAGCGCGCCCGCGGTGGGTGTCTCGGAGGCGGCGGTGTTCTCCGTGGAGGCGCCGTCGTCCTTGCCCGACAGCGTCACGACGACAGCGCCGACGGCGACGACGACGATCGCTCCGACGATCGACCCGGCGATCGTCATCTGCTTGCGCTTGCGGTCGCGCGCGGCGCGTCGTTCGAGCTGGCGTTCCAGCTTCCGTTTCGCCGCCTCCCGGCGCTGCTGATTGCTCGGCACTGCAGTCGTCCTCCCGTACGTCTTGTTCGGTTTTTCCGCACTTTACGCAGTCGGTCGTGCGGACCCGCCTCCGTCCGTGGGCGGCACAGAGTCTGCCACCGAATCCTGAGAGGATCCTGGAGAGGCGAACGCCTAGGCTGTATTCGATTCGTCTGCGGTCCCGTAGTCGACCCGAACTCTAGGAGCTGACACCGTGCTCGTCACCGGATTCCCGGCCGGGATGTTCCAGACCAACTGCTACATCCTCGCGCAGGACGACGCGAAGGAGTGCATCGTCGTCGACCCCGGGCAGGATGCGACCGAGCCGTTGGTGCAGTTCCTCACGCAGTCGGACCTCGAGCCGCGGGCGGTGTTGCTCACGCACGGCCATCTCGACCACACGTGGTCGGTGGCGCCGGTGTGCGAGCGGTACGGGATCCCGGCCTACATCCATCCCGACGATCGGTACATGCTCACCGATCCAGGGCGGGGGATCGGTCCGTCGATGAACAAGTTCATCGACGGGGTGGAGTTCCGGGAGCCGGCCGAGGTGATCGAACTCGCCGACGGCGACGAGTTCACCGTCGCGGGCATCGACTTCGTCGTCGACCACACCCCCGGCCACACGCAGGGCTCGGTGGTTGTGCGGACGACGATCAGCACCGACGACGGCCCGCTCCAGGTGGCGCTGACCGGTGACACGCTGTTCCAGGGGTCGATCGGCCGCAGCGATCTGCCCGGGGGCGATCACGACCAGTTGCTGCAGTCGATCGCCCGTAAGCTGCTCGTGCTCGACGACACCACCGCGATCCTGCCCGGCCACGGCGGTGCCAGCTCGATCGGCCAGGAACGGGCCGCCAATCCGTTTCTCGTTGGACTGACCGCCTCCCAGTAAGGAAAAGTAAGCACAGTGAGTAAGTCAGGCGCCAGCACCTTCTCGGCCCCCAAGGGCATTCCCGACTACGTTCCGCCGCAGTCCGCGGAGTTCGTCGCCGTTCGCGACGGACTGACCCGCGCGGCCCGGCTCGCGGGCTACGGGCACATCGAGTTGCCGATCTTCGAGGACACCGGCCTGTTCGCGCGTGGTGTCGGTGAGTCGACCGACGTCGTCTCCAAGGAGATGTACACGTTCGCCGACCGTGGTGACCGTTCGGTGACGCTTCGTCCTGAGGGCACCGCCGGTGTGATGCGCGCGGTGATCGAGCACGGTCTCGACCGTGGCCAGCTTCCGGTGAAATTGAGCTATGCCGGACCGTTCTTCCGCTATGAGCGTCCGCAGGCGGGCCGCTACCGGCAGCTGCAGCAGGTCGGTGTCGAGGCCATCGGCGTCGACGACCCGGCGCTCGACGCCGAGGTCATCGCGATCGCCGATGCCGGGTTCCGCAGCCTCGGACTCGACGGGTTCCGGCTCGAGATCACCTCGCTCGGCGACGACACGTGCCGCCCGCAGTATCGGGAGCGCCTGCAGGAGTTCCTGTTCGGGCTGGATCTGGACGAAGAAACGCAGGCACGCGCTCGGTTGAACCCGCTGCGGGTGCTCGATGACAAGCGCAAGGACGTGCGGGCGATGACGGCCGACGCGCCGCTCATGCTCGACCACCTCTCGGAGAGCGCGAAGGCGCACTTCGACCAGGTGCTCGCGCACCTCGATGCGCTCGGCGTCCCGTACGTGATCAACCCGCGAATGGTGCGCGGGCTGGACTACTACACCAAGACGACGTTCGAGTTCGTGCACGACGGCCTGGGTGCGCAGTCGGGTATCGGCGGCGGCGGACGCTACGACGGCCTGATGGCCCAGCTGGGCGGTCAGCCGCTGTCGGGCATCGGCTTCGGCTTGGGCGTGGACCGCACGATCCTCGCGCTCGCCGCGGAGGGCAAGTCGGCGTCCACCCCGGCCCGGTGCGAGGTGTTCGGCGTGCCGCTCGGCGACGCCGCAAAGGCCCGCATGGTGAAGATTGCGCACGATCTGCGGACGGCGGGTATCCGCGTCGACATGGTCTACGGCGACCGTGGCATCAAGGGCTCGATGAAGGCCGCCGACCGGTCGGGGGCGCAATTGGCGCTGGTGCTCGGTGACCAGGACCTCGAGGCCGGCACCATCGGCGTCAAGAACCTGAGCACCGGCGACCAGGTCTCCGTCCCCCTGGAAGAGGTTGTGGCGCAGACGGGCTCACTTCTTGCCGGCGCCTGAGGGTAACGGTCGGGAGGAGCATTCCCTCGACCTGATCCCGGCGTCGATGCTGGCGCCCCGCATGCGCCGCGTCGCGATCGTCTCGATCCTCATCGGTGTCGTTGCCGGGGGGATCGTGGCGATCTTCGCCGCCCCGCTGATCGCCCTCGCCGTCGGCGCCGTCATCGGCCTGCCCACCGCGGTGTCGGCAATGTTGGCGACCCGGCGGCGAATCTGGTTGGAGGGCACCGTGCTTCACTCCTCCAACGGATTGCGCCGGCGTCGCGTGGAGGTCGCGCAGGCGGCCACGGTCGAGTTCGTGGTGCGGTCGGCGCGGATCAGCCAGGTGGCGATCCGCGTCGGCGACACCCGCACCGCCCAGACGGTGCCGCTCGCGCTCTACGCCACCGGTGGGGGACGCGAACTCGACGTGCTCGGCCTTCGCAAGCTCGCGGACGCGTTGTCGGCGAGCGAACTGGCGCCCGCCGCGGCGGCCGCATCCGTCCTGATCGAGCAGTTGCGTGCCGAGGCGCGCGGGGCCGGGCTCGAAGAGCGCCCGCTGTACCGGGCGGTCGAGTTGATCCGTGATGCCGGCCGCGTCCCGCAGACGACGCTGACGGACCAGGAAGTCGCCTCGCTGTCGAGTTGATACGGACCGACCGGGCGGTAACTCCCTGGTTGCGGGTTTGTCCGATCGCTTCGCACTGTCGCCCCAGAGGATTATCGTTCGAAGCATGGTCGGTCTCTGGCCCGTCCTGGATCGCAGGGCCGCGTTCCGGGGTGCAGAGGAACTGCTCCGCGACGGCAGGTCGTGCGGAGTGGTGCTGGTCGGTACCGCGGGCGTCGGCAAGACGACCATGGCCAGGGAACTGGTGGGCTCGCTCACTGGCGACGCCCGGTGGATCGTCGGCACCGAATCCACCCAGAACATCCCGCTCGGGGCATTCGCCCCGCACCTCGCCCGGACGACGTCGCGCGACCCGGTCGTCGCGCTGCGCGCCGTGCGCGACGTACTCGCCGAGGACGGTCTGGCCCCCGACGGCGGGGTGGGCATTGTCGGCGTCGACGACGCCCACCTGCTCGACGAGTTCTCGGCGGGCCTGGTCCACCAGTTGGCGGTCGGCCGCGATGCCCGCCTGGTCGTGACGGTCCGCAGCGGCGCCCCCGTACCGAGCGCCATCGAGGCGCTCTGGAAGGACGGCCTGCTCACGCCGTTCGTGGTGCCGCCGTTCACCCGTGACGAGATGGACGACGAGCTGTCGGCGGTCCTGGGCGCGCCGGTCGAGCGGTTCAGCGCTGACGCCATCTGGGAGGAATCGGAAGGTAACCCGCTGTTCCTGCGGCACCTCGTGGAGGGCGCGCTCGACGGGGGCACCCTCCGTAAGTCCGGCGGTGTGTGGCAGTTGCGCGGACGTCCGGGCATCTCGCCGGAACTCGCGTCGCTGCTCGAGTCGCGCTTCGCACGCACCCCCAAGGACGCGCTCGACGTCGTCGACTACCTCGCGTTCTGCGAGCCGCTCGAGCTCGAGGTACTCAGCGAACTGGTGAGTCGCCGGTCGATCGAGGAGGCCGAGCGGATGGACCTGGTGCGGGTGCGCGATGTCGGGCACTCGCACGTCGTGCGGCTCGCACATCCGCTGTTCGGCGAGGTGATCCGAGACCGGGCCGGGGTGCTCGCGTCGCAGCGGATCAAGCGGCGGCTCGTCGAGGTGCTGCGCGAGGCACCGGATCCGGGTGTCGTGACGTCGATGCGGATCGCGGAACTGGCGATGGAGTCCGGTGTCGAACCCGATCCCCAGCTGCTGGTGCGCGGCGCGGAGGACGCGATCGCGATGTGCAGCCTCGAGCAGGGCGCCCGGCTGGCGGCCGCGGCGGTGCGGCTCGGCGCCGGATTCGACGCGTCGTTCGCGTTGGGGCGGGCGCTGATGTGGCAGGGGAAGGGCGACGAGGCCGAGGCGGTGTTCGCCGCGGTCGACCCCGACGAGTTGATCGAGTACGACGTCGCGCGGTGGCTGCTGACGCGCGTGGCGAGCCTGTACCTGGAGGCGGGCCGCCCGCAGGAGGCCGTCGAGCTGTTCGAACGAGAGCGCGGCCGGATCACCGATTCGATGCTGCGGGTGTCGGTCGTCGCGCTGGACGCGGTCCTGCACCTGTACGACCGCCGCCTCGGCGAGGCCATCGCGCTCGCGCGGCAGGTCGAGGCCGCTCCGGAGGCGCATCCGTGGGCCCGTGCCAGCGGTGTTTTCGCGGGGGTGGCCGCGCTCACCGTGTCGGGCCGCGGGTACGAGGTGGGGGCGCTCGCCTCGTCCGCGTGGGAGGCGATCTCGCACGGCGACGGCCTGCTGCGATTCCACATCGGCTACTTCGAGGTGCAGGCTCTCACCCTGGTCGGGCGGCTCGCCGCTGCCCAGGACATGGCGGCCCGGTACCGCGATCTGGCCGCCGGACAGCCGAACAGTGCCGCGCTGGCCGACGTGGCGTCGGGCGTGGTGGAACTGACCTCCGGCCGGCTGAACGACGCGGCCACCCACCTGACGGAGGCGCTCGCGGTCCTCGACCGGGAGACCCGTTCGGAGTGGATGCTGCTCGCCGCTGTCAGCCTGTGCCAGGTGCGGGCGGCGCAGGGGCGGCCGGAGGACGCGGCGGCCGCGCTGGTGATCGCCGAGCGGAACTCGGGACCCGAACTCGCCTTCTTCGATCCGCTCGTCGACATTGCGCGCGCCTGGGTCGCCGGCGCCGAGGGCGAGGTGTCCGCGGCGGTGCACGCGGCCCGGCGCGCCGCCGACCTGGCCGCCGCGTCGGGCCAGTTCGCGGTGGAGACGCTCGCCCTCGACGTCGCGACGACATTCGGCGACTACACGACCGTCGAGCGGCTCAGCGCCCTCGAAGGTCTCGTCGACGGGCCGTTCGCGCAGGTGGCGACCGCGCGGGCACGGGCGTTGGCGAAGTCCGACGGTCCCGCGCTGGACGCGCTCGCGGCCGAGTTCGAGCGGGTGGGTGCGCTGCTCGCCGCCGCCGATACGTACGCGCAGGCCGCGACCGCGTACTCGCGGTCGAACGATCGGCGGGGCGAGCTGGCGGCCGCGGCGAAGGCCCACTGGCTGGCGTCCCGCTGTGACGGTGCCACCACGCCGGCACTCGCGAAGGCCGCGCGCCCGCTCCCGCTCACCGATCGCGAGCGGGAGGTGGCGGTGCTGGTGGGGCGGGGACTGTCGAACAAGGACATCGCCCGTCGTCTGGTCCTCTCGGTGCGGACAGTCGAGGGCCACATCTACCGGGCCTGCGAGAAGCTGGCGCTCAGTCACCGCAGCGACCTCGCGAAACTCGTCCAGGTGTGAGAGATCGCACGCCGAGTTCCGGTCGTGCGGTGTGACCGACGTCCTTCTCCCGCCGTGCAATTCGTGACTAGCGTGGACGGTGCCGACTACAACGCGAGGAGGCGGTATGAGTAGTGCAGCTGTCGGTAGCGCACCGGTCACGGTCACCGTCACGGGGGCATCGGGTCAGATCGCGTACGGTCTGCTCTTCCGGATCGCGGCGGGCGACATGCTCGGCCCCGACACCCCGGTTCGACTGCGCCTGTTGGAGATTCCCGCGGCCGTCCGGATCGCCGAGGGTGTCGCGATGGAACTCGAGGACGGCGCGTTCCCGCTGCTCGACGGGATCGAGATCACCGACGCCCCGCTCGTCGGATTCGACGGGGCCGGCGTCGCGCTCCTGGTCGGGGCGCGGCCCCGCAGCCAGGGCATGGAACGGTCGCACCTGCTGGCCGAGAACGGCGCGATCTTCACCGACCAGGGTCGGGCGATCCAGGCCCGGGCGTCGGACGACGTCAAGATCCTGGTGGTGGGTAACCCCGCCAACACCAACGCGCTGATCGCGATGAACAACGCGCCGGACGTGCCGCGCACCCGGTTCTCGGCGCTGACCCGCCTCGACCACAACCGGGCGATCGCGCAGCTCGCGCGCAGGACCGGTGAGGCCGCCGCCGATATTCGGCGAATGACGATCTGGGGCAACCACTCCGCAACCCAGTACCCGGACCTTTCCCACGCGCTGGTCGGAGACAAGCCCGCCGAGGACGCGGTGTCCGACCGGCCGTGGATCGAGAACGACTTCATCCCGACGGTGCAGCAGCGCGGGACCGCGATCATCGCGGCCCGCGGGTCGTCGTCCGCGGCCAGCGCGGCCAGCGCCGCGATCGATCACGTGCGGGACTGGGTTCGCGGCACCGCCGACGGGGACTGGGTGTCGATGGCGGTGTGCTCCGACGGGTCGTACGGCGTCCCGGACGGGTTGATCAGTTCGTTCCCGGTCACGTGCGCCGACGGCGAGTTCAGGATCGTCCAGGGTCTCGACGTCGACGAGTTCTCGCGAACCCGGATCGACCTGTCGGTCGCGGAACTCGAGCAGGAGCGTGACGCGGTTCGAGGGCTCGGCCTGATCTGACGCGGCGGGCCGAGCCCCGAACGGCGATCAGCGCAGGTCGTCGTCGAAGCCGATGTCGTCGGGGTCGACGGCCCCGATGACCGCGGGTGCCACCAGCGGCAGGTCGCCGACCACGGTGTTGCTCGGGGCGGCGCCGACGAGGTAGCCCGGCGTGGAGCGGTCGACGGTGTCGTCGTAGCCGTGCCGGGCGCCCGGCGACATCATTCCGGGCGAGGCCATACCGCCGGACGTGGTGTTCACAGCGCCCGATCCGGTTGCTGCGAAAGCTGATCCACCGAGTGACGCGGATGCCGGTGCACCCGTGGACGGCTGCGCCGCCGACGGGCCACGCGTCGAACCCGACGCCGCGAACCCCCCGCCGAATCCGCCGCCGACCGACGCGGGGACCGCGGAACCGGCCGCACCGGTCGCGTGCCCGCCGCTACCCCCCGCGCCGCGGGGTACGTAGTCGCCACCCACCGTGGATGTCGTGCCGGCGGCGTAGGTCTGCGCGGGCACGTCGGGCATCGACGAGTCGACCAGCGGTTTGCCGACGGCCTCGAGCAGCGAGGCCGCGACGGCGATCGGGGAGGGGCCACCACCGGCGGTGAGCCCGGGCGCCGGGATCGGGGCGGGCGGCACCGGGATGGCCGTGCCGAGCGCTGCCATCGTGGCCTGATGCCCCGACAGTTCGGCGCGTGTCTTCGCGACAACCGACAGCGCGCGCTGCAGATGGTCGGCGGCTGCTGCGATGAGCAGCGTCTGACCGGGAGGCGTCAGGACGACCGGGCCCGCGGCGACGGCCGTCGCGACGAACGAATCGGCGACGGCGACGAGTTCAGCGTTGCCCCGCGCCACCGTCCCGGCCGCTTCCTGCGTGACCGCGGCGATCTCGTTGCCGCGCTCGCTGAGCTGGGCCCCGGCTGCCTGCGTCTGCTGCCCCTGCGTCTGAGCGGCGGCCGCGGCCTGCCCGTCCCACGCACCGTCGAGGGCCCGCAATCCGGAGATGCCCATGGACAGTGCGGTGTCGATGATCGACGACGACTGCTGTAGCAGCGCCGTCGGATCGAAGCTGCCGATGGTTCCCGAACCGAATGCACCCGCGAGGTCGGACACCGGCTGGAGCAGCTGGTCGATCCCGGGAAGCGGGGGCAGCGGAGGGAGCTGCGGGAGAGGCGGCAGTGCCGGCAGCGGGGGCAGTGCGCCGGCCGCGATGTCGGTGAACGGCGTGTCCAGCAATGGCCCGAGGGGTGACGCCGCGAGCGCCTCCATCGGCGTGCTCGGAACCGGCATGTCCAGGACCGGCCCGACGGGCGACGCCTGCAGCAGATCGAGCACCGTCGGCTGGCCCGGAGGAGTGGTGTCGGGTGTCGTCATGCGTTGTCCCCCAGAGCGCTTCGTGCGGAGCCCAACACGGCGCCGGTTGCCTGATCCGCCGCGTCGTATGCGGCGGCGATCGCGTGCGCGACCGATCCGGTCCCGGCGTAGACGTTCGCCAGTGCGGCAACCGATCCCGCGTGCGTCGCCTGTGTGGCGGCGTATGTCGCGAGGAAGTCGGCACCGATGACGCCGAAAACCGGTGTCAGTGCCGCGACGTTGGTGGCGACGTCCAGCCCCTCCGTCGCGGCGATGTGCGCGGCAGCTGCCGCCGCCACGTTCCCGTACGCGCGAATCTCCTCGGGCGCAGCCGAGAATCCGTCCAATGTGACCCCCCAGTCGTCGAATTCGGATGACCGATTTCGGAAGACACTGTAACCGACCCGCGGCGGAGCGCACCCACCTCACTCGGTGGGCTGTGGACAACTCTCGGCGATCCGGTCGAGCAGCTCTGTGGCCCGGGCGGCGATCGGATCCGTGGGATCGGTCCAGCCGAGCGTGCGCAGGGCGGCCGCGGCGATGGTGTGCCGGGCCAGGGCGGAGGTCGTCCCGTGCGCGGCGGCGTCCGATCGGGCGCTGATCGTCGACTCCACGAGTCGGAACGGCAGATCTGTCGTGCCGGGTCCGCAGTCGCTTCCGCCGATCGCCTCCCGCGCGTCTCCGGCGAGCGCGGAGTAGCGGGTCATGAGGCGATCGCGCAGGGCCCGGAACTCGGCGAAGCGCTCGGTGGTGACCTCGGGGAGCAGGTACAGGGCGCCGAGGTTCCACCGGGAGTCCGCGAGTTGGCCGGCATCGAACAGCACGAGGGCGTAGATGCGGACGATCGGGTCGTCGCACAGCTCGCACAGCTGCTCGGCGCACTCGACGGGTGCCGTGACCGTGCTGAGGAGCAGCGCCGCGAGGATGTCGTCCTTGGTGGCGAAGTGGTGGTACATCGACGCCTGCCGAATCCCCACGGCGTCGGCGATCATCCGGGTGGAGGTGCCGGTGAATCCGTGCGTCGTGAACAGCTCCGACGCGGCGTCGAGGATCTCCTCCCGTGCGGTCGCGCCCGGTCGCTTGCGCGTGGCCAGCCGTGGTCGACCGGAACCCGTCGTTGTCATGTACCCATCCTTACAGGAAAGCGGCGCAGCAACATTCGCTCCACCTGGGGATGTGAACGCCCGGTCACCCGCGTGTAACCGGGGACATGCGTAGGCAACAGGAACGGCCGGTTCGGACCCACGATCGCAACCTGTGCGACATCGGGCGTGTCGTTCCGCTCGGAAAACTATCGAGCGACAGGTACCAACGCCCCGGGATTTCCCGGGGAGGTGACGATCTCCATCTCCCGCAGGAGGGTTCATGACGGCCACCGTGACGACGGCATCGAACGACCGGGGCGACCTGGCCGAGTTCGGCTACGAACAGCAGTTGCACCGCTCCCTCGGCAAGTTCGGTTCCTTCGCGGCCGGCTTCTCGTTCGTCTCCATACTCACCACGATCTTCCAGTTGTTCGGTCTGGGTTTCGGCTTCGCGGGCCCGGCCTTCTTCTGGACCTGGCCCGTCGTCTTCCTCGGGCAGTTCATGGTCGCGCTGTGCTTCGCGGAACTCGCGGCCCGCTACCCGATCTCCGGCGCGATCTACCAGTGGTCGCGGCGTCTCGGCGGGCAGATCGTCGGCTGGTTCGCGGGCTGGTTCATGATCATCGCGCAGATCGTCACCGCGTCCGCCGCGGCGATCGCGCTCCAGGTGGTGCTGCCGTCGATCCGGCCCGGATTCCAGGTGATCGGCGACGATCCGGCGCTGACGTCACCGAGCGGCGCCGCCAACGCCGTTCTGCTCGGGTCGATCCTGTTGGTGGCGACGACCACCATCAACTGCATCGGCGTGAACTGGATGTCGCGCATCAACAGCATCGGCGTGACCTGCGAGATCGTCGGTGTCGTCGCGGTGATCGGTATGTTCTTCACGCACGCACAGCGTGGTCCCGAGGTCGTGTTCGACACCGGTGTCGCCGGCTCGCAGCCCGGCTACATCTGGGCGTGGATCGTGTCGGGCCTGATGGCCGCATATGTCATGGTCGGCTTCGGCTCTGCCGGTGAACTCGCCGAGGAGACCCACAACCCGCGCCGGGTGGCGCCGCGGACGATCCGGCTCGCGCTGTCGGTGTCGGCGCTGGGCGGCGGACTCATGATCGTCGGGGCCCTCATGGCCGCCCCGAGTCTCACCGACGGACGCCTGGCCACCGAGGGGCTGCCGTACGTGCTGACCTCGATCCTGAGTTCGCCGTGGGGGACCGTGCTCCTGGTCGACGTCGCGATCGCGGTGTTCGTGTGCACGCTGGCGATCCAGACCGCCGCGTCCCGGCTGATGTTCTCGATGGCCCGCGACGGCCGACTGCCGGCCAGCGAGGTGCTGTCGAAGGTGAATCGCCGCACCGGCACACCCATCGCCCCGAGCGTGCTGATCGGCCTGCTGTGCATTGCCGTCCTCGCGGTCAACGTCGGCAACTCCGCGATCTTCGCGACCCTCTCGAGCGTATGCATCGTGCTGATCTATCTGGCGTACCTCATGGTGACGGTGCCGCTGCTGATCCGGCGCCTGTCCGGACGACGGTTCGGCGGCCCCGACGTCGACGCAGACGGTCGAAAGCTGTTCTCGCTCGGTGCGTTCGGAATCCCGGTCAACATCGCGGCCGTCGTCTACGGCGCGCTGATGGTGGTCAACCTGTCCTGGCCGCGCGCCGAGATCTTCAACCCCACAGGCGAATACCCGATCCTCCAGTGGGCCGCCCCGCTCACCGTGCTCGCCGTGGTGCTCGCCGGCGCCGCCTGCTACTCGTCCCGCGCCGAGCGCATCCCGAACCCCGTCACGATTGGAGCCTGATGTGACCACCGGCAACCTGGCCGACCCGTCGACCGACACCTCCACCACCGCGGCCGCCCGAGCGCACGCCCGGGCACAGGCTGGAAGCCGAACCGAGGCGATGCCGGTGCTGCCCGCCGCGGACTGGCCGTCGCCGCCCGCCGGCGTCGCCGCCGACCGGCTCGTCTGGGCCGAGACGGTTCCCGGCGGCCGCTACACCTCGAAAGTGCTGGCCCGAGGGACACGACTGCGGCTCCGCGACCTCGACGGCAACGCGTGCGCCCACGTGCTGCTGCACCGCGCCGACGCGCCGTGGGAACGCCTCAACGTCGCCGACACCGTCAAGGTCCCGTGGCAGGCGTACCTCGCCACCGGGCACCCGCTGCTCTCCGACGCCGGCCGGGTCCTGGCCACCGTCGTCGCCGACACCTCCGGCCACCACGACGCGCTGTGCGGAACCACCACCGCGGCCGCCAATCTGGAGAAGTACGGGGCCGGAGCGCTGCACTCGGCGTCGCCCGCCGGCCGCGAACTGTTCACGGTCGCCGGCGCGAAGCACGACCTGCGGCCGCGGGACCTGCCGCTGTCGCTCTCGTTCTTCCACGGCGTGCGCGTCGCCTCGGACGGCGTCCTCACCAGCACCGGCACGGCCGGAGCCGGAGCGTACGTCGACCTGCTGGCGCACCTGCCGGTGATCGTGCTGATCGCCAACACCGCTCACCCGCTCGATCCCGCACCGGACTTCGCGACGTCGCCGCTCGAGGTGCTCGCGTGGTCCGCGCCCGACGAACTCGACACCCTGCCCACCGGTGATCCCGAGTACCACCGGGCCGTCCTCAACACCGAGGACGCCTGGGCCGCCCTGCACGGTGCGGCATCCCGTGGCGGAAAGGACGCCCGATGACCACCCCGCTTCCCGCCCACGACCTGGCCCTCGTCCCGGGCGAGATCGTCCTCGACGAGACCGTGGCCCCGCGCGGCCCGTGGTCCGCAGTCGTGGCGGCCGGTGATGTCTTGACCATCGTCGACCTGCACGGCAATCAGGCGGTCGACACGCTTGTGTACGCGGCCGGCGACCACGCCCGGCGCTACTCTGCGGCCGCGACCGTCGTCGGTCAGCGCAACCTCTTCCTCACCACCGGCAGTGTGCTGCGGTCCGACGACGGCGACCCGCTCATGACGATGGTTGCCGACGAGGTCGGCAACCACGACACCGTCGGCGGCGCGTGCTCGCAGGAATCGAACACGCTGCGCTACGGCCACCACACCCGGCACCAGCACGCGTGCGTCGAGAACTTCCTGGCGGAGGGCGCTCGGTGGGGCCTCGGCAAACGCGACCTGGTCTCGAACATCAACTTCTTCATGAACGTGCCCGTCGACGCGGACGGGGCGCTCGGGATCGTCGACGGGCTGTCCGCGCCGGGCAAGCGGCTGGCGTTGCGTGCGGAGGTCGACGTGCTGGTGCTGGTGTCGAACTGTCCTCAGGTCAACAACCCGTGCAACGGCTTCGAACCCACCGCCGTGCGCATGATCGTCACCCGGCCGACGGAGGTGCGACCGTGACCGCCAAGTGCACCGTCCTGCGCCCCGGCATGGGCACCACCGTCCAGGACTACCCGGGCCGGGTCGGCTACTGGCAGATCGGGGTGCCGCCGTCGGGGCCGATGGACGACCTGTCGTTCCGCCTCGGCAACGTCGCCCTCGGAAATCCGGAGGGGGCAGCGGGATTCGAGGCACTCATGGCCGGTCCGGCGCTGCGGTTCGACGAGCCGACGACCGTGTGCGTCACCGGGGCGCCCACCCGGGTCACCGTCGACGGCGCCGTCGTCGCGCAGTGGCGTCCGGTCCGCGTCCCGGCCGGGGGAGTCCTCGACGTCGGCGCGGTGGCGGGGCCAGGCCTGCGGATCTACGTCCTCGTCGCCGGCGGCCTGGACGTGCCCGAGTTCCTCGGCAGCGCTTCGACGTTCACGCTGGGACGGTTCGGTGGCCACGAGGGCCGGACGCTGCGGGAGGGGGACGTCGTCGCCCTCGGCGACCCGCCGGCGTCGGTGCCGGCTGCGGTTCCCTCCGAGGCGGTCCCCGCGCTGGCCGAGCACTGGGAGATCGCGGTGACAGAGGGACCGCACGGCGCCCCGGAGTTCTTCACCCGCACCGACATCGACACGCTGTACCGCACGGATTACGAGGTGCACTTCAACTCCGACCGCACCGGCGTGCGTCTCACCGGACCCAAACCGGACTGGGCCCGTCCCGACGGCGGCGAGGCCGGGCTGCACCCGTCGAACATCCACGACAATGCATATGCGGTCGGCGCACTGGACTTCACCGGCGACACCCCGATCCTGCTCGGACCCGACGGGCCCAGCCTCGGCGGCTTCGTGTGCCCGGTGACGGTCGTCGCGGCCGACCGGTGGAAGCTCGGACAGCTCGCTCCCGGCAACACGGTGCGGTTCGTACGGGTGCGGTCGGCGCGGGCGGCGTCGAGACGTGAACTCGGGGTCGGGCGGCGCGCGGCGCTCCCGGCCGTGCTCTCCACCGGCGGCGACGGCGACGACGGCGTCATCGCCCGACGCGACGGTGACATCGCGGTCACGTACCGGCGCTCCGGCGACGACAACGTCCTGGTCGAGTACGGCGACATGACCCTCGACCTGGGACTGCGGGCCCGCGTGCACGCCCTGCACCAGCGACTCGAGGCCGAGCGGCCGGCTGGGCTCCTCGACCTGACCCCCGGCATCCGGTCGCTGCAGGTGCGCGTCGACCCCGACGTGCTGCCGGTCCCGACGCTGCTCGGGCTCCTCGCCGAGGCCGAGGACGGCATCCCGGCGGCGAACGAGTTGGTGGTCCCCAGTCGGACCGTGCGGATGCCGCTGTCGTGGGACGACCCGGCCACCCGGGAGGCCATCGCGCGGTACATGCACGGCGTTCGCGCCGACGCGCCCTGGTGCCCGTGGAACATCGAGTTCATCCGCCGGATGAACGGCCTGGAGTCGGTGAACGACGTGTTCGACACCGTGTTCGGCGCCGACTACCTGGTCCTCGGCCTCGGCGACGTCTATCTGGGCGCGCCGGTCGCGACTCCGCTGGATCCGCGGCACCGCCTGGTGACCACAAAGTACAACCCGGCCCGCACCTGGACGCCGGAGAACGCGGTGGGCATCGGCGGCGCGTACCTGTGCATCTACGGCATGGAGGGGCCGGGCGGCTACCAGTTCGTCGGCCGCACGACACAGGTCTGGAACCACCGCCACCCGCAGGGGTCGGGCCCGTTCGAGGACGGGACGCCGTGGCTGCTGCGTTTCTTCGACCGGATCTCGTGGTACCCGGTCGAGCCGGACGAGCTGCTCGATCTGCGTACCGATCTCGCCGCCGGACGCGGGTCGGGCGGGATCGAGATCGCCGACGGCAGCTTCTCGTTGGCGGACCACGACCGGTTCCTCGCCGAGAACGACGATTCGATCGGGGCGTTCCGGGCGAAGCAGGCGCTCGCGTTCGCCGACGAGCGTCGGCGCTGGGCCGACGCGGGCGAGCTCGCGCGTCGCTGACGCATCGGTCACATCTCCCTCGGAGTGGGACGGCAATTTGCCCGCACGCGGTGAATGGGTGTTCACTCGTGGGTGAACGCCCATTCACCATGGTCGTTGCGGCGGCCGCCCCCCAGGCGGCCGCCGACCGCTCCAGATGTTCGGAGATGATCCATGGCCGCACGTCCCGTCACCGCTCCGTCTCCGGAGGAGACCGCCCCGCGTCGCTCGAGCGCACTGATCACGGCCGTGCTCTGCCTGTGCGGAACGCTCGTCTCCCTGCAACAGACTCTCGTGGTGCCGCTGCTCCCGGACCTGCGGCACATCCTGAACGTGAGCGCCGACAACGCCTTCTGGCTCGTCACGGTCACGCTGCTGACCGCGGCGGTGGCCACCCCGATCGTCTCGCGCCTGGCGGACATGGTCGGCAAGAAGCGCATGATGCTCGTGTCGATGGCGACGATGGTCAGCGGTTCGCTGCTCGCCGCGATCGGCGGCACGTTCGTCACGGTGCTCATCGGCCGCGGCATGCAGGGATTCGCGTCGTCCCTCATCGCGGTGGGCATCGGGATTCTGCGTGACGAGCTGCCGCGGGACAAGGTGCCCGCGGCGACCGCGCTGATGAGCGCGACGCTGGGCATGGGCAGCGCGCTGGGACTGCCGCTGGCCGGCTTCATCTACGCACACCTGGGATGGCACGCGATCTTCTGGATCTCGGCGGCCGCCGGCGCCGTGATGCTCACCGCGGTCGCGATCGTCGTCCCCGAATCGAAGGTCCGATCGCCGGGACGGTTCGACATCCTCGGGGCGATCATCCTGTCCGTCGCCCTCACGGGACTGCTGCTGGGTATCTCCAAGGGCGGGGCCTGGGGGTGGAGCAGCGCGCGCACACTGGGCTGTTTCGCGCTCGCCGTGGTCGTGCTCGCGATCTGGGTTCCCTATCAGCTGCGGGTGACCGATCCGATGGTGAATCTGCGGACGTCCGCGCGGCGGCCGGTGCTGCTGACCAACGTCGCATCGATGATCGTCGGATTCGCGATGTTCGCGAACATGCTCGCGACCACTCAGCAGTTGCAGATGCCGGAGAGCACCGGCTACGGCTTCGGGCTCAGCGTGCTGACCGCCGGACTGTGCATGGTGCCGGCGGGCCTGTCGATGGTGGTGTTCTCCCCGCTGTCCGCGAAGATCACCACCCGGTTCGGTGCCCGCACCACGCTCATCACCGGCGCGCTCGTCCTCGCCGTCGCGTACGTCATCCGGTTCTCGTTCAACGGGTCGGTCGCGTTGATCATCGTGGGCGCGATGGTGGTCAACATCGGGACCGCGATCACGTACTCGGCCATGCCGATCCTGATCATGCAGTCGGTGCCGATCACCGAGACCGCCGCGTCGAACGGCCTGAACTCGCTGCTGCGCTCGATCGGAACGTCGACGTCCAGCGCCGTGGTCACCGCGCTCCTGACCGCGATGACGGTCGAGATCGCCGGCGTCCCGCTGCCCACGTTGGACGCCTTCCGGACGGTGTTCGCCGTCGCCGGATGCACGGCTCTGCTCGCGGCCGCGGTGGCGTGGTTCATCCCCCGCATGCCCCGCAGCGTGCGTACGTCCACCGTCGTCGAGGCCGCGGCTGAGGCCCAGGTCGAGACGGCATCGTGACCCTCGTGACTAGGGTTGGTCGGGTGAGTGGAAAGTCCACGCGGGACAACATCATCGACGCCGCCCGTCGGCTGTTCGCGGAGCGCGGCTACACCGCGACGACCATCAAGGACGTGGCCGAGTTGGCCGGCTACTCACCGGCCATGGTGATGAAGATGATGGGCAGCAAGGCCGAGTTGTACAAGGCGGCGGCGCCGTCGCTGCCCTCGGCGGCCGACGATCCGCACGTGTGCGAGACCGAGGCGCCCGGTTATCGCCTGGTACGCAACATCGTCGAGCGCCGCGACGCCGACGAGTCCGAGCCGTGGGTGATGATGCCGCTGCTGATCCACGAGGCACCCGACCGGGCGGCGGCGCAGGCCGACGCCCGCGAGCGGTACATCCGCGGCATCTCCGGCAAGATCGGCGACACCTCCGACGACAAACTGCCCACACAGATGGTCGTCGCCGTCCTCCTCGGTCTCGCCAGCGGCATCCGGACCGTCGGGATCCTGCCCGCAGACCAGCTCGGCACCGAGGACCTCGTGCGGCAGTACGGAGCCGTGGTCCAATCGATCATCGACGAGATCGAGATGCCGTAACCGGCCGTGTCGGTCAGCTCGCGTTCCGGGCGCGGACGGGCACCACACCGTTTCGCTCTCCCGCAGGAGGTTGCCGTGATGAATCTCGTTCGCCGACCGGCCGTCTGCACGGCTTTGGTGATCGGCTCGTTTCTGGCGCCGGTCGCCGTCGCGACCGCGGCGGTGACCGTTCCGTTCCAGATCGACCCGGCGCCGTTCGGGAACCCGAACGGCAGCTTCGACGCGCCCGCGGTCCGCTGCACGGCCGTGGTCGGGGAACAACCTGGCACGGTGACGATCACCGGCGGCAAGGAAGACCGGTGGGGATGCCCCCTCTCGTCCGAGGTGCATTGGCTGAACCTGTCGACCGGGGCGTCCGGATCCGCCCGACTGTCCGACGGACTCGGCGGATTCCCGGCCGAGGCGATCCTGCGGACGGGCGCGGGGCAGCTCGCCGTCACCGTCCTGCCCGCGGCCGGAACGATCACCCCGGGCATCGCGGTCTTCTACGTGCCGTAGCTGCCACGATCGGTCAGCGCAGGGTGTCGGCGACATTCCACGCGTCGACACCCGGTCGAGGTGCGTTGCCCCGGCGGGTCAGGCGGGTCGGCACGCCCGGCGCGGGCCGCGTATGTCAGGAGGCGGAGTGCCGCGCTCATCGAGGTTCCTCGGGGGGTCAACCGCTCGAGGGCCGTCCGCAGGCTCGCGGACTCCTCCTCGCTCATCTGCGGTGCAGGTTGTCCATGGTCGACATCACGGTGGTGTAGGCGATGTCGCGTTCCCGAGCGAGTTCGTCGAACACCTGCCGGACCGTCGCGGCGCCCTCCCGGCCCCAGAGCCGGTCCATCCCACGGCTTCGAGCTCGCCGAATCCGCGAACACGCACGCTTGCCTCCCGTTATCGTCGCTCCTCAGGAGACGACGCCGGTTTTGCCCCGGACGCCGCACGAATCAGGGGTGGAAATCCGGCAACGGAGTTTCGACGCTTTGTTACGTCCTACGTACAGAGACAGTAGATGGGGAGGTCTGCCAGTTCGCCACCGTCCACCTCGAAAGGCGGATCCGCGCATATGCCGTTCCCACCACCTGCGTCCCGGTCGTACGGGGTAGCGACGATTCCGGTGTGGGGTTCGGCCCTTGCGGTCGGCTGCGGCGAGGGGTCCGGCGAATGTCGTCGCAGTCCGCGTCCCGACCGCCACGGCGTCGAAAACGTGCAGGTCGAGGCGTCGTCCGCGGCCGATTCGGGGCGTTGGCGGAGCCGGCACCCCGGGCATTCGAGTTGCGAGCACCGTCGGGGTATGGAAATTGTTCGTCTCAGGATTCGTAGCGAGTTTTGTCCAAGTCGGTTCCATCGAACCGATCAAACGCTCGACGAAAGGGTGTGGGAATGGGACGTTCGAAGTGGCAGTTGGGAATCCGACGCGTGGTCGCCGGTGTCGTGTCGGCCGCGGGCCTGACGGGTGCACTCGTGATCGGTTCCGGAGCGACGGCATCGGCGCAGCCCGCGCTCCCGCCGGTCGGTTCGGCGGAAGTCGCGCAGTTCTTGAACGACGCCGCCGGGATGGTGGAGAGCGTGACCGGGGCAGTCCGGAGCCTGCAGAGCCTCGACTTCGGCTCGAGTTCCGGACTGCCGTTCGGCAGCATGGGACTCGGCGGTGTGGTCAGGCCTGCGTCCGGTCCCATCACGACGCGGTTCGACGGCGGGCACATGGGCATCGACATCGCCGCTCCGATGGGGGCGCCGATCCTCGCCGCCGCCGACGGCACCGTCATCAACGCGGGCCCCGCATCCGGATTCGGACTCTGGGTCCGGATCCGTCACAACGACGGCACCGTCACGACCTACGGCCACAACGACGTCAACTTCGTCTCGGTGGGGCAGCGGGTATCCGCCGGTCAGCGGATCGCGAACGTCGGTAGCCGCGGCAACTCCACCGGTCCGCACCTGCACTTCGAGGTCGACCTGCCCGGCGGGATCAAGGTCGACCCGGTCCCGTGGCTCGCGGCGCGCGGCGTGTTCATCTTCTGACTGCCGGTTTCGGGTCCTCGAACGACTCGGACCGTCCGGCCGGCGGTGCCGGTCGGACGGTCCGAGGTGGGACGGCGTTCTCAGTCGGTGACGACGGCGTCGGCCTCGATCTCGATCAGCAGATCGGAGTCGATGAGCGCGCTCACCTCGAGAATGGTGGTGGCCGGGCGGATGTCGCCGAACACCTCACCGTGTGCGAGGGCGGCCTCCTCCCACTTCGACATGTCCCGCAGGTACATCCGGGTGCGGATGACGTCGGTCAGCGAGGCGCCGGCCTCGGTCAGCGAGGCGGCGATCGTCGCCAGGGCGCCGCGCGTCTGCTCCTCGAGCGTGGCGCCGGGCGCCGTCGTGCCGGACACGGCGATCTGGTTGCCGATGCGCACCGCGCGCGAGTAGCCGATCTTGGGCTCCCACTCGGAACCGGACGAGATGTTCTTTCTGGTCATGCGCCAGATTCTGTCAGGCGGGTGGGGGGCCGGCGCGCGCGCACCGTTCGAACACGATTTCGACTCTTCTGTTGACACTGGTTCGCACGCGTGTTCGACTGTCGTCATGAGGTGGCAGGGGCAGGCACTCGACGCGAACGACAACGCGCTCCCGGGGCTGGAGCGCGCGGGGCTCATGCGCAGCGTCCGGACGCCGGAGTTCGACGGGATCACGTTCCACGAGGTGCTGTGCAAAAGCGCCCTCAACAAGGTGCCGGAGGAGTCGGCGCTGCCGTTCCGCTTCACGGTCAACACCTTTCGCGGGTGCACGCACGCGTGTCGATACTGCTTCGCGCGGCCCACCCACGAGTATCTGGATCTCGATTCCGGGCGCGACTTCGACACCCAGGTGGTGGTCAAGATGAACGTCGCCGCCGTGTTGCGGAAGGAGCTGGCGCGCCGATCGTGGAAGCGTGAGCACGTCGCGCTCGGCACCAACACCGACCCGTACCAGCGGGCCGAAGGGCGCTACCGGCTCATGCCCGCGATCATCGGTGCGCTCGCGGAGTCGCGCACCCCGTTCTCGATCCTCACCAAGGGCACGCTGCTGCAACGGGATCTGCCGCTGTTGCGGCAGGCCGCCGAGCAGGTGTCCGTCGGCATCGGGGTGTCGCTCGCGATCCACGACGCCGAACTGCAGAAGGCGATCGAGCCCGGTACCCCGTCCCCGAAGGCGCGCCTCGAACTGATCCGATCGGTCACCGATGCGGGGCTGCCGTGCAATGTCATGGTCGCGCCGGTCATTCCGTATCTCACCGACGGGGCCGCGCACCTCGACGGCCTGTTGTCCGCGATAGCGGAGGCCGGGGCCACCGGCGTCACGATCTTCCCGATGCACCTACGGGGGAGCACGCGTGGGTGGTTCCTGAATTGGCTCGCGTCCGAGCATCCGGCGCTGGTGCGGCGGTACCGCCAGCTGTACGGCCGGGGTGCATACGTCACCCCCGAGTACAAGGCGTGGCTCAAGGCGCGCGTCGAACCGATGGTCGAGAAGTACGGCCTGGGTGGGCGATCCGAGCACCGCGCCGCTCCCGCTGCCGAGCGGCGCGAACTCGTAGGTGCCGGCGCGGCCCCCGATCCCACACTGTTCTGAACGGCGTCAGCCCAGGCGTTCGACGATGAGCACGTTCGCCGTCCCGCCGCCCTCGCACATCGTCTGTAGTCCGTACCGCCCGCCGGTTCGCTCGAGTTCGTTGAGCAGCGTCGCGAACAGCTTGGTCCCCGTGGCGCCCAGGGGATGTCCGAGGGCGATGCCGCCGCCGTTCACATTGACCTTCGCGGGGTCGGCGCCGGTCTCGGCGAGCCACGACAGCACCACCGACGCGAACGCCTCGTTGATCTCGACGGCGTCGAAGTCGTCGATGCTCATGCCGGTCTTCCGCAGCGCGTACTGCGTGGCCGGGATCGGCGCGCTGAGCATGAAGATCGGATCGGCGCCGCGGACGCTCATGTGATGGATGCGGGCGCGCGGAACGAGGTTGTGCGCCTTGACCGCCGACTCCGATGCGACGAGGACGGCACTGGCCCCGTCGGAGATCTGGCTCGCCAGCGCGGCGGTGAGGCGGCCGCCCGGCCGCAGCGGCTGGAGTTCGGCCATCGCCTCCAGGCTCGTCTCGCGCGGTCCCTCGTCGACCGTGACGTCGCCGATCGGAACGATCTCGCGCCCGAACCGTCCCTCCGCGATCGCCGCGTGTGCCCGCTCGTGGCTGCGTAATGCCCAGCGCTCCATGTCCTCCCGGCTGATGCCCCACTTCTCGGCGATCAGTTCGGCGCCGTGGAACTGGGACACCTCCTGGTCGCCGTAGCGTTTCGCCCACGCGGTCGATCCCGTGAACGGATCGTCGAACCCGAAGTCGCGGCCGACGGTCATCGCCGCGGAGATCGGGATCCGGCTCATGTTCTGGACGCCGCCGGCGAGGATCAGGTCGGATGTTCCGCTCATCACTGCCTGCGCCGCGAAGTGCAGTGCCTGCTGGCTCGACCCGCACTGCCGGTCGACGGTGGTGCCGGGCACCTCCTCGGGCAGTCCAGCCGCGAGCCACGATGTCCGCGCGATGTTGCCGGCCTGTCCGCCGATCGCGTCGACGCAGCCGAAGATGACGTCGTGGACAGCCGCCGGATCGAGGTCGGTCCGGTCCATCGCCGATCGGATCACGCCGGCTCCCAGGTCGATCGGGTGGACCGCCGCCAGAGCGCCGTTCCTCCTGCCGACGGCGGTCCGAACCGCGTCGACGATGTATGCCTCGGTCATGGGAGCCCTCCTCGATGCCACGAATAATCAGTTAGATAATTTATCTATACAGCACGCGATGGCGTCCGTCCAGGTCGGGCACGCGGGATTCGTCGGCCTGCGATCCCCGGCCGAACCTCGCCCGGGCGGGTAGGTTCCCGCGTAGGGCAGCAATCGTCACGGGGCGGAGGTGTGATGGCCGGCGACGACTCGCAGACCGGCTCGGACGGGCCGGCCTCGACCGACGACAACCGAAAGGCGAATCTGCGCTCGCTGCGGATCGCGCTCGTCTATGTCCTGCTCGCGGTCGCGGCGTACCAGGTGGCGGGCTGGCTGTTCCACAACACCCGCGGCTTCCTCGGCGTGCTGTTCCTCGCGTGGCTGGCCAGCGTCACCATCGAACCGGTCGTCGACCGCCTCGAACGGGCCGGGCTGCGGCGCGGTGCGGGAACCGGATTGGTGCTGATCGGGACGATCGTCTTCGCCATCGGGTTCGTCGCGATCTTCGGCGCGCTGCTCGCCGAGCAGCTGGCGCAGTTGCTGGGCGCCCTGCCGGACGCCCTCACCCGCGTCACCGAATGGGCCAATCGCACCTTCGGCACCGACTTCGCCACCGGCAAGGACCTGATCAAGGTCACACCCGAGACCATCCGGGACCTCGCCGAGAGGTACACCCCCGGGGTCCTCGGTGTCGTGTCCACCCTGGTCGGAGTGGTGTTCCAGGCGGCAACGGTGCTGCTGTTCGTCTTCTACATGTCGGCGCAGGGGCCGCAACTGCGCCGCACCATCTCGAGCTGGTTCCCCGCGCGGCAGCAGAAGATCATCGCGACCGTGTGGGAGATCTCGGTCGACAAGGCCGGCGGATACGTCGTGTCCCGGGTGATCCTCGCCGCGATCAGTGCGGTCGTCACGGGCATCTTCTTCCTGGCGATCGGCGTCCCGTACTGGCTACCGCTCGCGATCTGGACCGGCGTCGTCTCCCAGTTCATTCCGACCCTCGGCACGTATCTCGCGATCGCGCTGCCGGCGATCATCGCCGCGGCGGCGCAGCCCTTCGACGGCGTGTGGGTGGTGCTGTTCGGTACCGCGTACCAGCAGATCGAGAACTACATCCTGCATCCACGGATCACCTCGCGGACCGTGTCGATCCATCCCGCGGTCGCGTTCGGGTCGGTGATCGTCGGTGCCTCGCTGTTCGGGGCACTCGGCGCGCTGGTCTCGGTGCCGGTGGTGGCGGTGATCCAGGCGATCGTCGAAACCTACGGGCACCGTTACGAACTCGTCCACGAGGAGGAACCCGAGTCCGCCGGGGGCGCGGAGGACGAACCCGACTGAGGGTCAGCGGCCGGCCCGATAGGGGGCCCGCAGCACCCGCTTGCTGAGCTTGCCCATCGCGCTGCGGCCGAGGTCCTCGCGGAACTCGATGGTGCGCGGCACCTTGTAACCGGCGAGCGTGCCGCGGCAGTACTCGACGAGGTCGGCGGCGGCGGGTGCACGGTCGGGGCAGCGCGGGACCACGAGCGCCAACACCGATTCCCCCATGTCCGCGTCGGGCACACCGATGACCGCGACGTCCGCGACGCCCGGGTGGGAGGCGAGGACATGCTCGATCTCCGCCGGATAGATGTTCACGCCGCCCGAGATGATCATGTCGGTCTCGCGGTCGGTGATGAACACGAAGCCGTCGCCGTCGACATAGCCGACGTCGCCGAGCGTGAACAACCCGGGCCGGATCAACGCCTCCGACGTCTTCCCTGCCGCACCGAGGTAGGCGACCGAGCGGCCGTCGCGCTCCTCGAACGCCAGCCTGCCCTCGGCGCCGGCCGGCAGCTCGTTCCCGTCCACGTCCACCGCGACGGCGCGGACGAACGGTGGCCGCACCCGCCCGACGCTGCCCGGCCGCGTCAGCCACTCGGCCGACGAGATTCCGCACAGCGGACCGGATTCGCTGCCGCCGTACGAATCGAACAGCACCGGGCCGAACCAGTCGATCATCGCGCGCTTGACGTCGTGCGGGCACGGTGCGCCGGTATGGGTGACCAACCGCAGCGAACCCACGTCGTAGCGCGCGCGGACGTCGTCGGGCAGTGACAGCAGGCGGTGGAAGTGCGTCGGCACCATGAGCGACGTCGCGATCCGGTACCGGTCGATCGTCGCGAGCACGGCCTCGGCGTCGAACCTCTCGAGGACGGTGACCGGACGGCCGCACGCGATGAGGCGCACCCCGGCGAGAGGACCGGTGTGGTGGAGCGGGCCGACCACCAGGTGACCGGGCCACTGCGCGAGCGGGAGCGCGCGCATCGACCGGACGTAGGCGTCGACCGTCGCACCCGGATCGGGGCTTCCGGCAAGGGCATTGACCCCCTTCGGGGTCCCGGTGGTGCCGGACGTATAGGAGAGGAACGGCAGTGCGGGAACGTCGGACGGCGGGTCGTCGTCCGACGCCTGCGCGAGCCACCCGTCCCACGGCGTGATCCCGTCGGCTGCGTCGTCCGGGCAGCGCCAGCCCACCACCAGCGGCACCCCGGCGAGCCGAGCGGCCTCGGTGCCGACGGCGGCGTTCTCCGGCCCGACGAACAGGGCCGCGGCCCCGGAATCCTCGAGGATGTACGCGAGTTCCGGGGCGGTCAGGTGGAAGCTCGCCGGAACGGGGGAGCAGCCCGCGTGGATGATGCCGACGTGCGCCAGGATCGTCTCCGCGCTGTTACGGGCGAACACCGCGACCCGGCGGTCGGGGCCCAGCGTGCTCGCCCGCAACGCGTTGGCGACCCGATTGACCACCACGTCGACGTCCGGCCAGGACATCTCGATGCGACTGTCGCGCAGGGCGATCTCGTCGGGCGCCTCGAGTGCGCGCTCGCGGTGCACGGTCGCCACAGGTGCCCTCCCAGGAAGTGTCGTCGACGGTCGTCCGCGACCGCCGAGGACAGGCTATGCGGGAGCGTTCAGCGCAGTCCGGCGGGACTGTCCAGATTGCGCGCCGAGTAGGTGTCGCACGCGCTGACCTGGCCCGTCTTGTAGCCGGTGATGAACCACTTCTGCCGCTGGTCCGACGAGCCGTGCGTCCACCCCTCCGGGTTGACGCGCGCACCGGCGGACCGCTGGATCCGGTCGTCGCCGACGGCCGACGCGGCGGACAGCGCGTCGCGGATATCGGCCTCGGTGAGCGGCTTCAGGAGCGGCACACCGGTGTCCGGGCGAGGTTCGGTGGCCGCGTAGTGGGCCCAGATCCCGGCGTAACAGTCCGCCTGCAACTCGGTGCGCACCGCCTGCGAGGTCGCACCGCGCGGATCCTGCTGCGCCCGGCCGATGTCGCCGAGCTGGTTCTGGATGTGGTGACCGAACTCGTGGGCCACCACGTACTCCTGCGCGAGGGCGCCGTCGTTCGCGCCGAACCGATCGGTGAGGAGCTGGAAGAAGCTGGTGTCGAAATACGCAGTCGAATCGGCGGGGCAGTAGAACGGGCCGACGTCGCTGGTCGCGTTGCCGCACCCCGTGCTCACCGCGCCCGAGAAGAGGCGCACCTGCGGTGCCGTGTACTCGACGCCGGTCTGCGCCGGCAGCTGCGGGCCCCACACGTCGTCGAGACTGCCGACGGTGTACAGCACGCGGCAGTCGACGTCCCGGTTGGCGTCCGCGCCGTTCTTGCACTTGGCGGCGAGGCCGCCGCTGACGGCGCTGGTCCCGGAGTCGACGGGCGCTCCCGTCGCCCCTGACAGGCCGCCGAGTATCGAACCGGGATCGCCGCCGAGGAGGAGCGCGAGGACCAGGACGACCAGGCCGCCGGCGCCGCCGCCCAGCACGAACTTGCCACCGCGGCCACCGCCGCCACCGCCGACCGAGACTCGCCCCGGATCGACGTGTGCACCCTCGTTGAACGTCATCGCGTTGACTCCCTGTCCGAAACTGGTTGTGCTGGTCGTTACAGACTTCCAGCAATAGGGGCACGCGTTTGGCGGTGACACGCGGAGGCTCCGTAGGATCGCAGCAGAAAGAAGACCGTGCTGAAAGCATGGATCGACCATTGTGCTGGAAGTTTGTGAAAGGATTCCCGTGCTGCGCACCCACCTGGCCGGCTCGCTACGACCCGAGCACGCTGAGCAGACCGTCACCCTCACCGGTTGGGTGGCGCGGCGGCGCGATCACGGCGGGGTGATCTTCATCGACCTCCGCGATGCGTCCGGCGTCTCCCAGGTCGTGTTCCGCGCAGGCGACGTCCTCGAGCAGGCGCACCGGTTGCGCGCCGAGTACTGCGTCAAGGTCACCGGTGTGGTCGCGGTGCGTCCGGAAGGCAACCAGAACTTCGAGATCCCGACCGGCGCCATCGAGGTGAACGCCACGGAGCTGGAGGTGCTCAACGAGAGCGCCCCGCTGCCGTTCCAGCTCGACGACCAGGTCGGTGAGGAAGCCCGTCTCAAGTACCGTTACCTGGACCTGCGCCGCGAGGTCCCGGGCCACGCGATCCGCCTGCGTTCCAAGGTCAACGCTGCCGCCCGCGCCGTGCTCGCACACCACGAGTTCGTCGAGGTCGAGACCCCGACCCTCACCCGTTCCACCCCCGAGGGCGCACGCGACTTCCTGGTGCCCGCGCGTCTGCAGCCGGGCAGCTTCTACGCGCTGCCGCAGAGCCCGCAGCTGTTCAAGCAGCTGCTCATGGTCGGCGGCATCGAGCGGTACTACCAGATCGCGCGCTGCTACCGCGACGAGGACTTCCGCGCCGACCGTCAGCCCGAGTTCACCCAGCTCGACATCGAGATGAGCTTCGTGAACCAGGAGGACGTCATCCTCCTGGCCGAGGAGATCCTGCACGCGGTGTGGAGGCTCATCGGCCACGAGATCACCACCCCGATCCCGCGGATGACCTACGCCGAGGCCATGCGCCGCTACGGCTCCGACAAGCCCGACCTGCGCTTCGGCATCGAGCTGGTCGAGTGCATGGAGTTCTTCAAGGACACCACGTTCCGCGTGTTCCAGGCCGAGTACGTCGGCGCCGTCGTGATGCCGGGCGGCGCGAGCCAGCCCCGCAAGCAGCTCGACGCGTGGCAGGAATGGGCCAAGCAGCGCGGCGCGAAGGGCCTCGCCTACGTGCTGGTAGGCGAGGACGGCACCCTCGGCGGCCCGGTCGCGAAGAACCTCACCGACGCCGAGCGCGACGGGTTGGCCGCGCACGTCGGTGCGAAGCCCGGCGACTGCATCTTCTTCGCCGCCGGCCCCACCAAGTCGATGCGTGCCCTGCTCGGTGCCGCCCGCGGCGAGATCGCCCGCAAGCAGAACCTCATCGACCCCGACGCGTGGGAATTCGTCTGGATCGTCGACGCGCCGCTGTTCGAGCCCACCGCCGACGCGACCGCCAGCGGCGACGTCGCGCTCGGCTACAGCGCATGGACCGCGGTGCACCACGCGTTCACCTCGCCCAAGCCGGAGTCGATCGACACGTTCGACACCGATCCCGGTTCGGCGCTGGCATACGCCTACGACATCGTCTGCAACGGCAACGAGATCGGCGGCGGCAGCATCCGTATCCACCGCAAGGACATCCAGGAACGCGTCTTCAAGGTGATGGGCATCTCCCACGAGGAGGCGGAGGAGAAGTTCGGCTTCCTGCTCGACGCCTTCGCCTTCGGCGCACCGCCGCACGGCGGCATCGCCTTCGGCTGGGATCGCATCACCGCGCTGCTCGCGGGTCTCGACTCGATCCGCGAGGTCATCGCGTTCCCGAAGTCGGGTGGCGGCGTGGACCCGCTCACCGACGCTCCCGCGCCGATCACGGAGCTGCAGCGCAAGGAATCGGGCATCGACGTCAAGCCGGAGCCGGCCGCAGTCTCCGAGTAGTACCCGGTCTGACCCGGACAGGGAGACCGCAGAGAAACGGGGGAGTCGCACGTGCTGCATCTGCGCGTGATCTGTCCGGTGGACAACACCGACGAGGTGCTCGCACTGCTCGAGGAGGAGCCCGGCGCCACGCACATCACCGTGGCGCGGGGCTCCGCCGTCGAGCCGCACGGCGACGTCGTCCAGGCCGATATCGCTCGCGAGTCGGCCAACGAGGTTCTGACCCAGCTGCGCGAGCTGGGCATACAGCGGACCGGTGCGATCACTCTCGTTCCGATCGAGACGGTGCTGTCGGAGGCGGCGCGGGCGGCCGAGCGGGCAGCGCCCGGCGACCCGAGCGACGCTGTTGTGTGGGAGGAACTGATCTCTCGCACGCGGGAGGAATCCACGCTCAACATCACGTTTCTGGCGTTCCTGACAATCGCGTGCCTGCTGGCGGCGGTCGGCATCGTCACCGACTCACCCGTCACGATCGTCGGGGCGATGGTCGTGGGCCCTGAATTCGGGCCGCTCGCTGCGCTGGCCGTGGCGCTGACCCGCCGCAAGTTCGGTCTCGCCCGGCGCTCACTGATCGCCCTCGTGGTCGGGTTTCCCTTCGCGATTGTCATCACCGCCGGCGCGACCATGCTCGCCGAGTCGATCGGGTGGGTGAACCTGGAGACGATCCACGACGTCCACCAGGTCGACTTCATCTACAAGGTCGGCCCGGCGTCGTTGGTCGTCGCGCTGCTTGCGGGTGCGGCCGGCATGCTCGCGCTCGTGTCGGCGAAGTCGGCGGCCCTCGTGGGCGTGTTCATCTCGGTCACGACCGTGCCGGCGGCCGGCTTCGTCGCGGTGGCCGCGACCGTCGGTGAATGGCGCGTCGCACTCATGTCTGCGGGGCAGCTCGGCGTCAATCTTGCCGGCATCGTGATCGCGGCGGTGGCGGTCCTGATGCTGCAGCGGACAGAAAAGGCCCGTGACCGAGCTGCAACACGGGGTTTGTCGAGGTCAGCGGGCTTCGCACCGCGCCGCTGATCCCGATTGCCCGGTCCCGACCGGCTGGTAGAGGTAGGTTGGTGACCGATGACCGCAATATTGGCGGAACCCCTCTCGGAGGTCGTTGCCGCAGCAGAGAAGTTGCTCACCCGTCGGACCGGGGCACCGGTCCGTCTCGTCGACCCGGTCGACCTCGGGGGAAGCGGCCGTACCATCGTTCTCCGCGTTCGTGTGGCGGAGAACCCGTTCTCGCTTCCCCGGACCCTCGTGATCAAGCAGGTCCGGGAGACGTCGAGGAAGGCCGCGGGTGCGCGCATCGACTTCGACGTGCCGGACCATTCGACGGTCGACGTCGCCTTCCTCCGCGAAGCGGTCTCGTACCAGTTCGCGACCGCGCTGGCGACCGAGAGCCGCCCCGGGGCGGAGCTGCTCGCCTACGACTTCGAGGCACGCCTGCTCGTGCTCGGCGACCTCGGCGATTCGACCCCGTTTCCGTCGCTGCTCAAGAACGCGGATCCCGACACCGTCACCAACTCGCTGATGGCGATGGCGCAGGCGCTGGGCCGGATGCACGCCGCGACCGTCGGCCGCGAAGAGGACTTCACGGCGCTGTTGCGGCGCGCGGAGGTCGCCCACTGTGGTGACGTGGTCGCCGAGCAGGCCGCTGCGTCGCTCGAGACGGTGCCTTCCCTGCTCGGCGAGCACCTCGGCATCGAGGTGGCGTCGGAAGTTCTGGACATCGCGGCGCGGGCCGGGAAGCTGTTCGGCGGTGGGCGCTTCCGCGCCTTCAGCCCGTCGGACCTGTGCCCGGACAACATCATCGTCAACGACGAGGGCGTCCGGTTCCTCGACTACGAGTGGGGCGGTTTCCGCGACGCCACCCTCGACCTCGCGTACGCGCTCGTGTCGTTCCCGGCGTGCCTGTGCAGTATCGACCTGTCGTACGAGCGCGCCCGCGCGATGACCGAGGCGTGGCGCGCCGAGGTCGTCGGGATGTGGCCGGCCCTCACGGACGACGATTTCCTCACCGAGCGGGTTCTCGATGCCCAACTCGCCTGGGTCTGGCTCAGCACGTACCTGTTCCTGCCGGAGGACTACACGCGCATCGCGGCCGTCCGTGGACACCAACTGTCCGCACCGCGTGCGGATGCCCTGCTCGCGCGCTGGGAGAGCCTGGCGACGTTCGCCGAGCAGTCCGGGCACGATGTGATCGCCGAGCACGCATCGGTCGTCGTCGCGCGCCTGCGCGAGCGTATCCAGTAGCGGACGGTCAGTCCGGCGGACGCCGGGCGGCGCCCGCGAGCAGCAGTTCGACCGATCTCCGCAGGTTCTCCCGCGCCGCACGCTCCATGGCGGGGACGCCGTCGTGGTTGGGTTCGTCGGGGGACCGGCGGTCGTCGGCGTCCATGAGGGACGCGGAGAGCGGGAAGCGGACGGCGAAGTCCGGTGCCGCGCCGGCCAGGACGTCCATCCGCTCGGCCCACCATTGCGCGTCGTCCGAACCGGTTTCGCCGGGCACTTGTCGGGCATCGACGATGGTCCGGGCCGCCGCGGCCGTGAGCGAAAACGCGGACGATGCGATCGCGGCCACGTCGCGGGGCGCGATGGCGGCGGGTAACAGTGTGCCCAGCAGCGACTCGAACACCTCCTGCTGGTGCGGTCCCAGCACCGGGCGGGTGTGCGTGAGGTCGAGCATCCAGGGGTGCGCGACGTAGAGGTCGAGCAACTGTTCCGTCCACGCGATCACGGTCGTCGGCGCCGTCGCGGTGAAGCCCGCGTGCGCTCGGTCGTACATGACGTCGAGTAGCTCGTCCTTGCCGTCGACGTACGTGTAGATCGCCATCGCCGTGCAGCCGAGGCGTTCGCCGATCGCGCGCAACGGGACCGCTGCGGTGCCGCGTTCGTCGGCCAGGGCGGTCGCGGTCTCCACGATGCTCTCGAGTGTCAATGCAGGCCCGTCGTCGGGGGCGGTGCGATCGGCGCGCAGGGGAGGCGGCGCCCACAGTCGCGCCATGGTGCGGGCGGCGTCGTCGCGTCCGGCGTCGGATCCCATTCCTCTCCTTACGTTGTAAAGCCACCGGTCGATGTGGACTATACGGTGTAAGGCCTACTGGTGGGGGCGGGTTTCGGGGGATCGCCCCCGGGCGCCGAGCCGGTCCGGGAAACTGGGAGGGACCGCAGAGAAGGGGTGGTACGTGTGGGCGCGAACTCCGGCGAATCCGTGTTGCGAGACGTGGCCGCGCGGGGCGCGGCGCTGGCGGTGGTGGCTCATCCGGACGACGAGAGCTTCGGTCTGGGAGCAATTCTCGCGGCGCTGGCCGCGGCCGGCGCCGACGTCCGCGTGCTGTGCCTGACGCGTGGTGAGGCCAGCACGCTCGGGGTGGGCGTCGACCTTGCGCAGGTGCGTCACGCCGAATTGACGACGGCGGCGGAGCGGCTGGGCCTCGAAGGTGTCGAGCTGCGCGACTTCCCGGACGGCGGGCTGCGCGAGGTGGATCCAGCGGTACTCGACGCGGTGGTGCTGGACACGCTGGGCGCGGCTGCGACGCTCGTGGTCTTCGAGTCGGGTGGCGTCACCGGTCATCCGGATCACCGAGCGGCGACGGCGGCCGCTTTCCGGGTCGCGGCGGCCGAGGGCCTGCACGTGCTCGAGTGGGGTGTCGCGCCGGAGGTGGCGGACGCGTTGAACGCCCAGTTCGACGTCGGCTTCGTCGCGTTGAGCGGTGGCGGTGTGGTCGACGTCGAGGTCGATCGCGGTGTGCAGCTCGCGGCGATCGCGTGTCACGAGAGCCAGTCCACGGACAATCCCGTCCTGGCCCGGCGTCTGGAGCTGTCCGGTCCCGTCGATCGCGTCCGGGTGCACGCGCCGAACTGCTGATGCGAACCGCTCACCGGTGTGGGGACGAGCACATTGAAACTTATACCCCAGGGGGTATTGTTCCGAGGGAAGCCGCAAGCGCCTCCCGAGGAGATTCACATGTGCTACCCCGTTACCTGCAAGAGCTGCTCCAAGACCACGTGGGGCGGCTGTGGCCAGCACGTCGACAGCGTCATGCGCTCGGTGCCGGCCGCGCAACGGTGCACGTGCGAGCCGCCGGCCAAGCCCGGCTTCTTCGCGTCTCTGTTCGGTCGCTGACCCGGTCGCGAGCGGCGCAGGTTCGCGTCGGGGCGGGCTAGTAGCGTCGGGGTGTGACTGATTTCTTCGGCGACACGGACGCACCCGGCGCGGCGGGACTGTTCGAGGCTCCGGCGGCCGAGGCGGAGCCCGAACCGCTCACGTCGGTTCCTCCGCGGCCGTCGCGGCCGAACCCGGGGGCTCCGCTCGCCGTTCGGATGCGACCGGCGACGCTGTCCGAGGTCGTCGGTCAACAGCATCTACTGGCGCCGGGCGCGCCGCTGCGGCGCCTGGTCGAGGGCTCCGGCGCATCCTCCGTGCTGCTGTACGGCCCGCCCGGGACCGGCAAGACGACGCTCGCGTCGCTCATCTCCGGTGCCACCGGGCGCAAGTTCGAGGCACTGTCTGCGCTGTCGGCGGGCGTCAAGGAGGTGCGTGGGGTCATCGAACTGGCCCGACGGCGCCTGCTCCAGGGCGAGCAGACGGTGTTGTTCATCGACGAGGTCCACCGTTTCTCCAAGACCCAGCAGGACGCGCTGCTCGCCGCGGTCGAGAACCGCATCGTGCTGCTCGTCGCGGCCACCACCGAGAATCCGTCGTTCTCGGTGGTCTCGCCGCTCCTGTCGCGCTCGCTCGTGCTGCAGTTGCAGTCGTTGACCGCCGACGACATCCGCCTCGTCATCGAGCGTGCCCGCGCCGACGAGCGCGGTCTGGCCGGCTCCGTGGAGATCGCCGACGACGCCCTCGAGCATCTGGTGCGCCTCGCGGCGGGCGACGCGCGGCGGGCATTGACGGCTTTGGAGGCGGCCGCCGGGACGGCCCTCGACCGAACCGACGAGCGTCCCGCGCTGCTCGACCTCGAGACCGTCGAATCCAGCGTCGACAAGGCCGCCGTCCGCTACGACCGCGACGGCGACCAGCACTATGACGTCATCAGCGCATTCATCAAGTCGATCCGCGGCTCGGACGTCGACGCCGCGCTGCACTACCTGGCCCGGATGCTCACCGCCGGCGAGGACCCGCGGTTCATCGCCCGCCGGCTCGTCGTGCACGCCAGTGAGGACATCGGCATGGCCGACCCCACCGCGCTGCAGACCGCGACCGCGGCCGCGCAGGCGGTACAGCTGATCGGAATGCCCGAGGCTCGACTCGCGCTGGCGCAGGCCACGATCCATCTCGCGACGGCGCCCAAGTCGGGTGCCGTCATCGCCGCGCTCGGGGCCGCGATGGCCGACGTCGCGGCCGGCAAGTCCGGTCTCGTGCCGCCCCATCTGCGGGACGGCCACTACGCCGGCGCCGCGCAGCTCGGCAACGCCGTCGGCTACAAGTACCCGCACGACCATCCGGACGGCGTCCTGCCGCAGCAGTATCCGCCGGACGAACTCGTCGGCGTCGACTACTACGAGCCGACCACGCACGGCGCCGAACGGGAGATCGCCGGGCGGGTGGGGAAGCTGCGGAGGATCGTGCGAGGACGTTGAGCCGCGCTGAGATCCGCGTCACGGCGGGTGAGGCGTCCGCCGGGCCGTCACATGCGGCGAATAGACGCCTCGCGCGAGCGCGTTAAGCTTGCCAATGGTCGATTCGCACCTCGGAGGCGACATCGGCTGCCGAACACTGCGACATGTGAAGGACGAACCCAGGTGCAGACCCACGAGATCCGTAGGCGCTTCCTCGACCATTTCGTCAAGGCGGGCCACACCGAGGTGCCCAGCGCCTCGCTGATCTTCGACGATCCGAACCTGCTGTTCGTCAACGCGGGCATGGTGCAGTTCAAGCCGTTCTTCCTCGGCCAGCAGACCCCGTCGTACGACACCGCGACCAGTGTGCAGAAGTGCGTGCGCACCGGTGACATCGAGAACGTCGGCGTCACCACCCGCCACAACACGTTCTTCCAGATGGCGGGCAACTTCAGCTTCGGCGACTACTTCAAGCGCGGTGCGATCAAGCACGCGTGGGCGCTGCTGACGAACAGCGTCGAGGACGGCGGCTACGGCTTCGATCCCGAGCGCCTGTGGGTCACCGTGTACCTCGACGACGACGAGGCCCGCGACATCTGGAAGGAAGAGGCCGGCATCCCGGACGAGCGCATCCAGCGCCGCGGCATGGCCGACAACTACTGGTCGATGGGTGTCCCCGGCCCGTGCGGCCCGTGCTCGGAGATCTACTACGACCGCGGCCCCGAGTACGGCGCCGAGGGTGGCCCCGAGGCCGACGAGGACCGCTACCTCGAGATCTGGAACCTCGTGTTCATGCAGAACGAGCGCGGCGAGGGCACCGGCAAGGACAGCTTCGAGATCCTCGGCCCGCTGCCCAAGCAGAACATCGACACCGGCATGGGTGTGGAGCGCGTCGCGTTCCTGCTGCAGGGCGTCGACAACGTGTACGAGACCGACCTGGTCCGCCCGGTGATCACCAAGGCCGAGGAGCTCTCCGGTCGCACGTACGGCTCCGATCCGGAGGCCGACGTCCGCTTCCGTGTCATCGCCGACCACGCGCGCACCGCCGTCATGCTGATCGCCGACGGCGTCAACCCCGGCAACGAGGGCCGCGGCTATGTGCTGCGCCGTCTGCTGCGCCGCATCATCCGCTCGGCCAAGCTGCTGGGCGCCGAGAAGCCGAGCATGCGCGAGTTCGTCACGGTCGTGCGCGACACGATGTCGCAGTCGTACCCCGAGCTGGCCACCGATTTCGACCGCATCGTCGGCGTCGCGGTGGGCGAGGAGACCGCGTTCCTGCGCACCATCGCGGCCGGCTCGAAGATGTTCGAGGCCGAGGCCGACCAGGTGAAGTCGGCCGGCAAGAAGGTCTTCGGCGGCAACGAGGCGTTCGTGCTGCACGACACCTACGGCTTCCCGATCGACCTCACCCTCGAGATGGCGGCGGAGGCCGGCCTGAGCGTCGACGAGGACGGCTTCCGCTCGCTCATGGCCGAGCAGCGAAAGCGCGCCAAGGAGGACGCGCAGGCACGCAAGCACGCGCACGCCGACCTGACGGTCTACAAGGAGTTCGTCGACCGCGGCCCCACCGAGTTCACCGGCTTCAACGAGCTGGTTTCCGAAGCACACGTGCTGGCGCTCATCTCGAACGGTGTCCGGGTGCCCACCGCCAAGGCCGGCGAGGACGTCGAGGTCATCCTCGACCGCAGCCCCCTGTATGCGGAGGCCGGCGGCCAGATCGCCGACCTCGGCACCATCACCGCCGCGGGCCTGCGAGTGCAGGTCAACGACGTGCAGAAGATCGCCAAGAAGGTGTGGGTCCACAAGGTCACCGTCAAGGAGGGCCAGATCACCGAGGGCGACGTCGTCCTCGCGCAGGTCGACGCCGAGTGGCGCAAGGGCGCGACGCAGGGCCATTCCGGCACCCACATGGTGCACGCCGCGCTGCGACAGGTGCTGGGCCCCAACGCCGTTCAGGCCGGCTCGCTCAACAAGCCGGGCTACCTGCGCTTCGACTTCAACTGGCAGGGCCAGCTGTCGGAGTCGCAGAAGCAGGAGATCGAGGTCGTCACCAACGAGGCCGTTGCCGCCAACCACACGGTGAACACCTTCGTCACCGACCTCGACAAGGCCAAGCAGATGGGCGCGATGGCGCTCTTCGGCGAGAACTACGGCGACGAGGTGCGGGTCGTCGAGATCGGCGGGCCGTTCTCGATGGAGCTGTGCGGCGGCACGCACGTGCAGACGTCGGCGCAGATCGGTCCGGTCACGCTGCTCGGTGAGTCGTCCGTCGGCTCCGGTGTGCGCCGCGTCGAGGCGTTCGTCGGTCTGGACTCGTACCGCTACCTCGCGAAGGAGCGCGCGCTGCTCGCGGGCGTCGCGTCGTCGCTGAAGGTGCCCTCCGAGGAGGTCCCGGGACGCGTCGAGGCGCTGGTCGAGCGCCTGAAGGCGGCGGAGAAGGAGCTCGAGGCAACGAAGGCCGCCGCGGTCCTCGCGTCCGCGGGCACGTTCGTCGACAAGGCCCACCGCATCGGCGAGGTGCTGCTGGTCGCCGAGCAGGCGCCCGACGGTGTCGCCGGCAACGACCTGCGTGGGCTCGTCACCGACATCCGTGGCCGCTTCGGCACCCAGCCCGCAGTCGTGGTGTTGCTCGGCAACGCCGACGGCAAGGTGCCGTTCGTCGTCGCGGCGACCAAGGCCGCCCAGGAGCTCGGCATCAAGGCCGGCGAGCTGGTTGCGAGCTTCGGCCCGCAGATCGGTGGCCGGGGCGGCGGCAAGGCCGACATGGCGCAGGGCTCCGGCTCCGACACCTCGGGAATCCCCGCCGCGCTCGAGGGCGTGCGGGGTCGGGTCGCCGAGTTGGCAGGGAACTCCTAGCAGTGCCGTCGGCAGAGTCGGGCCCCGACCGTTCTGCACTGTCGGGCCCCGACCGTTCTGCACCGTCGGGTCCCGACCGCCCCGCACCGGCGGGGCCCGATCGGCCCGGGGTCGACGATCCCGGGCGCGGACGTCGGATCGGAATCGACGTCGGCAGCGTTCGGATCGGGGTCGCCTCGTGCGACCCGGACTGCATCCTCGCGACGCCGGTGGAGACCGTTGCCCGTTCCAAGGAGAAGGGACCCGACGCGCCGGACATCCGGCGGATTGTCGCGCTTGTCGCGGAGTACGAGGCCGTCGAGGTTATCGTCGGTCTGCCGCAGACCCTGCGCGGCGAACGTGGCAAGGCCGCGACCCTGGCGACCGCGTTCGCCCGGCGGTTGCGCCGCAGCATCGACCCGATCCCGGTGCGCATGGCCGACGAGCGGTTGACGACCGTCACCGCGTCGCGGGCCCTGCGGGAGAGCGGGGTCCGGGCGAAGGGCCAGCGGCCGATGATCGATCAGGCGGCTGCGGTGGCGATCTTGCAGGGATGGTTGGACGAGCGGAGCAGAGCGGTGAACGTGACGGACTCGGACAGTAGTGGCCGACCCACGGAGGGCGGCCTGTGAACGATCATCGGCAGCCGCCGGGCCGTCCCGAGTTCGAGTCGACCCCCGGTTACGCGGGTGATCACGGCTACTACGACCACGACCGATCCGCCGGTCACCACCCCGGAGACGGGTACGGGTACCAGGCGCAGCACGACCACCAGGGTTACGACACCCAGGGCTACGCCGCTCACGGTTACGAGACCCAGGACTACGACGCCGAGTACGGCTACGAACCGGAGTACGACGAGTACGAGTACCCCGACGCGCGCCGGCGGGCCCTGCCGACCGCTGTCGGCGCCCAGCCGATGAGCCGCGGCGAGATTCGGCGGATCAACGAGGCGGCGCGGCGCAAGCGGCGTGGCCGCGTGATCGGCGTTCTCGCCGGTGCGGTCCTCCTCGGCGGCATGGGTGCGGCCGCGGTTGCCGTGTACGACCAGATCACCGGCGGCGATGTCGCCGACTACGCCGGGCCGGGCGGCCCCGAAGTGGTCGTGCAGGTGCACTCCGGGGACACCGCGGAGCAGATCGCCAACGAGATGGCCGCCAAGGACGTCGTCAAGAGCGAGGCCGCCTTCTACCGTGCCGCGCTCCGCAACGACGCCATGAATTCGCTTCAGCCCGGCTACTACTCGATCGCCACGCAGATCTCCGGCGCCGACGCCGTGTCGGCGCTGGTGTCGCCGGACGCGCGGGTCGGGGCGTTGGTGATCTCCGAGGGCCGGCAGTTGCACGACACCCGTGACGTGCAGACCGGGGCCGTCAAGAAGGGCATCTACACCCTGATCTCGGAGGCCAGCTGTGTCGGTCCGGCGGAGGCCCCGAAGTGCATCAGCTACGACCAGCTCAACCAGGCGGGTGCCGGCGCGGACCTCGCCGCGCTCGGTGTGCCGGACTGGGCTCGCACACAGGTCGCCAACGTCCCGGACCGCGATCGCCAGCTCGAGGGGCTGATCGCCGCCGGCAGCTGGGATTTCGATCCCACCGAGACGCCGGTGGAGATCCTGCACCAGCTCGTGACGGCGAGTGCCGAGAGCTACGAGGCGACCGGACTCGAGACCGCTGGGGCGAACGTGGGCCTGGGCCCGTACCAGATGCTCGTCGTCGCGTCGCTCGTCGAACGTGAGGGCATGCCCGGAGACTTCGACAAGGTCGCGCGGGTGGTGGTCAACCGCCTCGCGGTGAACCAGCCGCTCCAGTTCGACTCGACCGTGAACTACGCCCTCGACACGACCGAGGTCGCCACCACGGACGCCGACCGCGCCCGGGTCACCCCGTGGAACACGTACGCCATGCCGGGCCTGCCCGCCACGCCGATCTCCTCGCCGAGCATCAATGCGCTTCGCGCGGCGGAGAATCCGGCTCCGGGCGACTACCTGTACTTCGTGACCATCGACAAGAAGGGCACCACGCTCTTCACCCGCGACTACGGCGAGCACCTCGCGAACATCGAGTTGGCTCAGCGGAGCGGCATTCTCGACAGTGGAAGGTGATCGACGTGTCGGCGCGTAAGGCGGCGGTTCTGGGCAGCCCGATCTCGCACTCGAAGTCCCCGCAACTTCACCTGGCGGCGTATCGGGCGCTGGGTCTGAGCGACTGGACGTACGAGCGGATCGAGTGCACCGGCGAGCAGTTGCCCGGCCTGGTGTCCGGACTCGGACTCGAGTGGGTCGGGTTGTCGGTGACGATGCCCGGCAAGGTCGCGGCGCTCGAGTTCGCGACCGAGTGCACCGAGCGGGCCGTGACGATCGGGTCGGCCAACACCCTCGTCCGCACCGCCGACGGCTGGCGCGCCGATTGCACCGACGTCGACGGCGTCCGCGGCGCCCTCGTCGACGGTGGCGTCGGTGATCTCACCGGTGCCGCGGCGGTGGTGGTCGGGGCCGGTGGTACCGCCCGCCCGGCGCTCGTCGCACTCGCCGACATGGGGGTGACGTCGGTGACCGTCGTCGCGCGGGACGCGGCCCGGGCGCGGCCCACGCTGGCGTGCGCCGAGGCGGTGGGGATGTCCGTGCAGCACGCGACGTTCGACAGCGACCGACTCGGCGACCTGTGCGCCGACTCGGCAGCCCTGGTCAGCACCGTGCCCGCATCGGGGGCCGCGCCGTACGCGGACGTGATCGGCCGGGCCCGATTCGTGCTCGATGCGATCTACGATCCGTGGCCGACGCCGCTCGCCGAGGTCGTCGAGCGTTCCGGCGGCACCGTCGTCGGGGGTCTGGCCATGCTGCTCAACCAGGCGTACGGGCAGGTCGAACAGTTCACGGGCATGCCCGCGCCGCGCGAGGCCATGGCGGCGGCGATCCGGTAGTCGGCGGCGGACCGGCAGTCCGTCCACAACCGTCCGTCCATCCACAGACGTGTTCTCCGGAGCCGCCAACGGCGCCGTCCGGTCCGGGCGGTGGGCCACTCTCGTGGCATGGGGTGGATCGTCGTGGGAGTGCTCGCCGGTGTCGTGATCGGCTACGGAACCCGTCGGTTGCTGGCTGGGTTCACGCGGGACGCTCCGATCCCGCCCGGCTGGTGCGAGGGCGTATGCGCACTCGGGTTCGCGGCCGTCACGCTACGGGTCGGGTGGTCGGCGGCGTTGCTGCCCGCGCTCGTGCTCGTGTGGTGGATGGTCGCGGCGAGCGTCGTCGACCTGCGCGTGCGGCGGTTGCCGAACCTCCTCACCCTGCCCGGCAGCGCGGCGATCGTCGGTTTCGCGCTGGGGACGGGGGAGGCGCGTGGAGCCGTAGCCGGCGCTCTGATGCTGGCCGGGTCGTACCTGATGCTGCACCTCGTGGCCCCGACCGGCATGGGCGCCGGCGACGTGAAACTGGCGATCGGACTGGGTGCGGCGACCGGGATGGCAGGCGCGTCTGCGTGGTTGCTCGGGGCGGCCCTCGCGCCTGTCCTGACCGCCGCGGTCGGGGTGTCGCGAGGCCGCCCGGACATCACGGTCGCGCACGGTCCGTCGATGTGCGCGGCGACCGCGGTGGCGCTGTGGTGCCTGTGACGGGAGCGACGGGACGGCCGGGAACGGCCCACTGTCGAGTCGGGTGCTACGGACGTGGAAAGATGCAGGATGTGTTGCGCTGGATAACTGCTGGAGAGTCCCATGGTCCCGCCCTCGTAGCCATGCTCGAGGGAATGGTCGCCGGCGTCGAGGTGACGTCCGACGACATCGCGGCGCAGCTTGCGCGCCGTCGCCTCGGCTACGGCCGCGGTGCCCGCATGAAGTTCGAGGCCGACAAGGTCACGATCATCGGCGGCGTGCGCCACGGTCGGACCCTCGGCGGCCCGATCGCGATCGAGGTCGGCAACACCGAGTGGCCCAAGTGGGAGACCATCATGTCCGCCGACCCGGTGGACGAGGCTGAACTCGCCGGCCAGGCGCGCAACGCGCCGCTCACCCGCCCGCGCCCCGGGCACGCCGACTACTCGGGCATGCTCAAGTACGGGTTCGACGACGCCCGCCCGGTCCTCGAGCGTGCCAGCGCCCGCGAGACCGCGGCCCGTGTCGCCGCCGGCACCGTCGCCCGCCAGTTCCTGCGTCAGCTCTTCGGCGTCGAGGTCCTCTCGCACGTCATCTCGATCGGCGCGTCGGATCCGTACGTCGGCCCGGGCCCCGAGGCCGGCGACCTCGAGGCGATCGACGCCAGCCCGGTGCGGGCATTCGACGAAGACGCCGAGAAGTCCATGATCGCCGAGATCGAGGCCGCGAAGAAGGACGGCGACACCCTCGGTGGCGTCGTCGAGGTGGTCGTCCACGGGCTCCCCGTCGGACTCGGCTCGTTCATCAGCGGCGCCGACCGCCTCGACTCCAAGCTCGCCGCAGCGCTCATGGGCATCCAGGCGATCAAGGGTGTCGAGGTCGGCGACGGCTTCGAGACCGCCCGCCGTCGCGGCAGCGCCGCCCACGACGAGATGCGTCCCGGGCCCGACGGCGTCCTCCGCTCGACCAACCGCGCGGGCGGCCTCGAGGGCGGCATGACGAACGGCGAGGCCCTGCGGGTGCGTGCCGCGATGAAGCCGATCTCCACCGTCCCGCGGGCGCTGTCGACCATCGACATGTCGACCGGTGAGGAAGCGGTCGCGATCCACCAGCGTTCCGACGTGTGCGCGGTCCCCGCGGCCGGTGTCGTCGCGGAGGCGATGGTCGCGCTCGTCGTGGCGCAGGCGGCGCTGGACAAGTTCGGCGGCGACTCGATCGCCGAGACCCGCTCGAATTTCCAGCGCTACGTCGACGGCATCGCGGCTCGTCCGCCGCGGTGATCCGATGACACCGCGCGCAGTCCTGATCGGGCCGCCGGGCGCGGGCAAGTCGACCATCGGTCGACGGCTCGCGCAGGCGCTCGAGCTCGAGCTGCTCGACACCGACGTCGAGATCGAACGTCGCACCGGCCGCACCATCCCGGAGATCTTCGCGGAGGACGGGGAACCGTATTTCCGTGAGATCGAGGAGCAGGTGGTCGGGGAGGCGCTCGAATCCCACGACGGGATCCTGTCCCTCGGCGGCGGCGCGATCCTCTCCGAACTCACCCGTTCCCGGCTGGCCGGGCATACCGTGGTGTATCTGGAGATCAGTGTCGCGGAGGGCCTCAAGCGGACCGGCGCGACCACCGGACGACCGCTGCTGAACGGGGGCGACCCGAAGGCGAAGTACCACGCGCTGATGCGCCGTCGCCGGCCGTTGTACCGGCAGGTGGCGACCATCCGGGTCCGAACGGACAGCCGGAGCCCGAGCCGGGTGGTCCAGCAGGTGGTGGCGAAGTTGACCGACGGGTCCGCGCCGGGCGCCCCGGCACGAGACGACCTGGCAAGAGACGACACAGAAGCGGAGCAGTAGAGAAGTGACCGAACCGGTACGCGTCGAGGTGGCAACGGCCGATCCCTACCCCGTGATCATCGGGCGGGGTCTGCTCGGTGAGCTCGTCGAGGAACTCGAGGGCACCCGCACGGTGGCGATCTTCCACCAGCCGCCGCTCGCCGAGACCGCGGAAGCGGTGCGAACGGCCCTGGCGGAGAAGGGCATCGACGCCCACCGCGTCGAGATCCCGGATGCCGAGGAGGGCAAGGACCTCGCGGTCGCGGGCTTCTGCTGGGAGGTGCTCGGCCGCATCGGCCTGACCCGCAGCGACGCGATCGTCAGCCTCGGCGGCGGCGCCGCGACCGACCTCGCGGGATTCGTTGCCGCCACCTGGATGCGCGGCGTGCGCATCGTGCACGTCCCGACGACGCTGCTGGCGATGGTGGACGCCGCGGTCGGCGGTAAGACCGGCATCAACACCGAGGCCGGCAAGAACCTGGTCGGCGCGTTTCACGAGCCGTCCGCGGTCCTGATCGACCTGGCGACCCTCGAGACGGTGCCGCGCAACGAGATTGTCGCGGGCATGGCCGAGGTCATCAAGACCGGCTTCATCGCCGACCCGGTGATCCTCGACCTCATCGAGGCCGACCCCGAGGCCGCACTGGATCCGACCGGAACCGTGCTGCCCGAGCTGATCCGCCGCTCGGTCGAGGTCAAGGCCAGGGTGGTCGCGGCGGACCTGCGCGAGTCGAGCCTGCGGGAGATTCTCAACTACGGCCACACTCTCGGTCACGCGATCGAGCGGCGCGAGCGCTACCGTTGGCGTCACGGCGCCGCGGTGTCCGTCGGGCTGGTCTTCGCGGCCGAGCTCGGCCGTCTCGCCGGCCGCCTCGACGACGCCACGGCCGACCGGCACCGGTCGATCCTCGAACTGGTCGGCCTGCCCACCACGTACGACGGCGACGCGTTCTCGCAGCTGCTCGAGGGGATGCAGACCGACAAGAAGAACCGCGCGGGCATGCTCCGCTTCGTGGTCCTCGACGGTCTGGCCAAGCCGGGCCGCCTCGAGGGCCCGGACCCGTCGCTGCTGGTGGCCGCCTACGGTGCGATCGCGCGGGACGCGAGCCCGAGCGGTGGGACGGTGCTGCTGTGAGGGTCCAGGTCGTCAACGGACCCAACCTGGGTCGGCTCGGCAAGCGCCAGCCCGAGGTCTACGGTTCGACCACGCACGACGACCTCGTGGAGCTGTGCGAGCGGACCGCCGCCGAACTCGGGATCGAGGTCGTCGTCCGGCAGTCCGACAGCGAGGGCGAGATCCTCGGTTGGATCCACGACGCGGCCGACGCCGGGGAACCGGTCGTCCTCAACGCTGGCGGACTGACCCATACGTCGGTGGTGCTGCGCGACGCGTGCGCCGAGTTGACCGCCGGACTGGTTGAGCTGCACATCTCGAACGTCCACGCCCGCGAGGAGTTCCGGCACCATTCGTACCTGAGCGCGGTGGCAACGGGATCGATCGTCGGGCTCGGGGTCGCCGGTTACGCCCTCGCGTTGCGCTTCCTCGCGGAGCGAGGCTAGCGACACCGGCTCGCGCAGCGGGGCTAGCGACACCGGCTCGCGGAGCGGGGCTAACGATAGAAGTGTGAACGGCGAAGGGGCCGAGGCGGTTTCACCGCCTCGGCCCCTTTCTTGTCTTCGTCCTACTGTTCGGCTCGATGGCTGCCGGGCTTTCCGTCCGGCTCGATCCGCGTGAACACCTCGGTGTCGGTGTTGTCGTCGTGGCCGTGCTGGTAGGACCACTCGCTGCCGGCGTAGGACTCGGCGGCCTGTTCCTCGACCTCGAGGTCGGCGTCGTGGGGATAGGCGACGTGGTCGCCGGCGCTGCGTGCTTCGCCGCGTCCGGCGACGAAGCGTCCGAGGGCGACGGCGGTGGTCGCGGGGACGAAGACGAGCAGGACGGTGAACGCCGCTCCTGACGTCACCTCGAAGAGCAGTCCGCCGTTGGTGATCGCGATGTCGAAGAGGATGCCGACGAGCCAGGAAGCCGCTCCGGCGAGGATGCCGGCGACGAACGCGGCCTTGAGCCACATGATCGTCAGATCGGCTCCGTCGTCGGGGTCGGGATGGGCGCGCCGGTCACGGATTCCGTCGAGCGCGCCCCAGACGAATGCCGCGAGGATCACGAGGATCAGCGAGAACCAGCGCATGATGCTGCCCTGCTGGGGCCACTGCGTGACCGCAGCCCCCAGGAAAGTGCGCACCACGACGTGTACCAATGCGAGACCGAGACCACGTACGACCCACCCATTCATGTGACACAGGGTAACCAGCAGGATTCCGGGCTTGTGTCCTAACCCACACAAACGACCCGGAGAGGCGTCGGACACGTTTTTCGGTGGGGTGGGGCGACACGGATCGTGAGCTGTGTCCGGGCGGTGCGCGACCGGTAGTTTCGGGGTATGTCGATCGACCCGGTGACCGCTCCGACCGCCGCCCGCCGCGCGAAGCTGCGCGAGCTCCTGCGGGAGCGCGGCCTCGACGCGCTGCTGGTGACCGATCTGCTGAACATCCGCTACCTGACCGGGTTCACCGGATCGAACGCCGCGCTCCTGGTATCGGCGAGCGACGACGCCGGCGCCGAGGACCGCACCGTGATCTGCACCGACGGCCGCTACCTGGTGCAGGTCGCGGAGCAGGTGCCGGACCTGGCCGCCGAGATCGCGCGCGCGAGCGCGCCGCGGCTGATCGAGCTCGTCGCCGCAGGGGGCGCCGGCAAGCTGGGATTCGAGAGTCATGTCGTGACGTTCGACCAGCACGCGGCGTGGACCGACGCGGCGCCCGGCATCGACTTCGTCCGGGCGCCGGGACTGGTCGAACAGTTGCGCGCGGTCAAGGACGAGGGCGAGATCGCGCTGCTCCGCCGCGCGTGCGCCGCCGCCGATGCCGCGCTCGCCGCGCTGATCGAGCGAGGCGGGCTCCGTCCGGGGCGCACCGAACGCGAGGTGGGTCGCGAACTGGAATGGCTGATGTTCGAGAACGGCGCGGACGGCATCTCGTTCGAGACGATCGTCGCGGCGGGCGCCAACTCCGCCGTGCCCCATCACCGCCCCACGGAGGCTGTGCTGGCGTCCGGTGACTTCGTCAAACTCGACTTCGGCGCCCAGATCGGCGGGTACCACTCGGACATGACGCGCACCTACGTCCTGGAGGCGGCGGCGCAGTGGCAGCGCGACCTCTACGACCTGGTGTCGCGGGCGCAGGCCGCCGGCCGCGGCGCGCTCGCACCGGGGGTGGCGGTCGGTTCCGTGGATGCGGCGGCGCGCACGGTGATCGACGACGCGGGATACGGCGACCTGTTCCTGCACGGACTCGGCCATGGCGTGGGGCTCGAGATCCACGAAGCGCCCGGGATCGGCAAGCTCGGCACCGGTACACTGCTACGCGGTGCGGTGGTGACCGTCGAGCCGGGTGTGTACTTCTCCGGGCGCGGTGGCGTCAGGATCGAGGACACGCTCGTCGTTCGCGAGCAGGGGCCCGAACTCCTCACTCTCACCAGCAAGGACCTCACGATCGTCTGAAGGAGACGCGAAACCAAGTGGCAGATACCAGTGATTTCAAGAACGGACTCGTGCTGAAGATCGAGGGCCAGCTGTGGCAGATCCTCGAGTTCCAGCACGTCAAGCCCGGCAAGGGTCCGGCCTTCGTTCGCACGAAGATCAAGAACGTGCTCTCCGGCAAGACCGTCGACAAGACCTGGAACGCCGGCGTCAAGGTCGAGACCGCCACGGTCGACCGTCGCGACATGACCTACCTGTACCACGACGGTAGCGACTTCATCTTCATGGACGGCGAGACCTACGACCAGCTCTCGATCAGCGAGGACACCGTCGGAGACGGTGCGCGCTTCCTGCTCGAGAACATGCAGGTCCAGGTCGCCACGCACGAGGGCGCACCGCTGTTCGTCGAGCTCCCGGTCACCGTCGAGCTCGAGGTCAAGCACACCGATCCGGGTCTGCAGGGCGACCGCTCCACCGGTGGCACCAAGCCGGCCACGCTCGAGACGGGTGCCGAGATCCAGGTGCCGCTGTTCATCAACACCGGCGACAAGCTCAAGGTCGACTCCCGTGACGGCAACTACCTCGGGCGTGTGAATTCCTGAGTGTCGGGCACACATAAGAAACTCGGAGCACGTCACAAGGCGCGCAAGCGGGCCGTCGACTTCCTGTTCGAGGCCGAGGCGCGCGACGTCGACCCGGTCGATCTGGCCGACGAGCGGGCCCAGCTGGCGGGCCGCGACGATTCCGTCGCGCCGGTCGCCCCGTACACGGTGACGGTCGTGACGGGTGTTGCCGAGAACCTGGACCGTATCGACCAGGTGATCGAGTCCCATCTGCAGGACTGGACCCTCGACCGGCTGCCGGCGGTGGATCGCGCGATCCTGCGCATCGCCGTGTGGGAACTGTTCCACGCGACCGACGTCCCGCCGGTGGTGGCCGTCGACGAGGCCGTCGAGCTCGCCAAGGAGCTGTCCACCGACGATTCGCCGGGCTTCGTGAACGGCGTGTTGGGTCAGGTCGTTCTGGTGGCCCCGCAGGTGCGGGCCGCGGCGGCCGCGACCTCGCAGCGTGCGAAGTCGGACGACGCCGCTGCCGACGCCGCTGACGGCGCTGGAATTGTCGGCACCGCCGACGGCGCTGGAATTGTCGGCACCGCCGACGGCGAAGATTCCGAGTCCTGACGTGATCGTGCTGCCGCCCATCCCGAATCGGGGTGGGCGGCAGCATGTTCTGGTCGCCTTCCGGACTCGACCTACCCGGAATCTGGCGCGGAGTCGGCCGCTGATAGGCTGAGCCGCGTCAGACATCCTTTAACGATCCGTCCAGAGAGGCGGAGAAGGAGGTCGCTGAATGCGTATGCCCGAAGGGCCCTCATCAGGTCTTCCCGCGAACGCTCGCGAACTGCTGTCCCCGGCCGACGTCGGCAGGACCATCGCCCGTATCGCTCATCAGATCATCGAGAAGACCGCGCTCGACGCCACCGACGGTTCCGCACCGCGCGTCGTCCTCATCGGCATCCCGACCCGCGGCACCACGCTCGCCACTCGTCTCGCCGACAAGATCGAGGAGTTCGCGGGTGTCCGGCCGCCCGTCGGTTCGCTCGACATCACGCTCTACCGCGACGATCTGCGTACCAAGCCGCACCGTCCCCTCGAGCGCACGTCCGTGCCGGAGGGTGGCGTCGACAACACGCTCGTCGTCCTCGTCGACGACGTCCTGTTCTCCGGGCGCACGGTGCGTTCCGCGCTGGACGCGCTGCGCGACCTCGGCCGCCCGCGCGCGGTCCAGCTGGCGGTCCTCGTCGACCGCGGTCATCGTGAGTTGCCGTTGCGCGCCGACTACGTAGGCAAGAACGTGCCCACCGCACGTACCGAGGACGTGGCCGTGCTGCTCGCCGAGCATGACGGCCACGACGGCGTCGTGCTGTCGAGCGGGCACGCAGAGGAGAACGAGAAGTGAAGCACCTGCTCTCCATCGCGGATCTGAACCGGGATTCCGCGACCGAGCTACTCGACGAGGCCGAGCGCTTCGAGCAGGCCCTGCTCGGGCGTGAGGTCAAGAAGCTGCCGACGCTGCGCGGCCGGACCGTGATGACGGTGTTCTTCGAGAACTCCACCCGCACCCGGGTGTCGTTCGAGGTGGCCGGCAAGTGGATGAGCGCCGACGTGATCAACGTCAGCGCGTCCAGTTCGTCGGTGTCCAAGGGCGAGTCGCTGCGCGACACGGCGATGACGCTGCGCGCGGCCGGCGCCGACGCGCTGATCGTGCGGCACCCGGCTTCCGGTGCGGCGCACCAGATCGCGCAGTGGACGGGGGCCGCGGTGGACGGCGGTCCCGCGGTCATCAACGCCGGCGACGGCACCCACGAGCACCCGACGCAGGCGCTGCTCGACGCGCTGACGCTGCGTCAGCGGCTCGGCGGCATCGAGGGCCGCCGCATCGTGATCGTCGGAGACATCCTTCACAGCCGGGTGGCACGGTCGAACGCGCTGCTGCTGTCGATGCTCGGCGCCGAGGTGGTTCTCGTCGCGCCGCGCACGCTGCTGCCCGCCGGGGTGGAGACGTGGCCGGTGCGGGTGTCGCACTCGATCGATGCCGAACTGCCCGGCGCGGACGCGGTCCTGATGCTGCGTGTGCAGGCCGAGCGGATGAACGGCGGGTTCTTCCCGTCGCCGCGCGAGTACTCGATCACCTACGGGCTCAACGAGAAGCGACTCGGGCTGCTGGCAGACCACTCGGTGGTCCTGCACCCCGGTCCGATGCTGCGCGGCATGGAGATCGCGTCGTCGGTCGCGGATTCGCCGAAAACCGCTGTACTGCAGCAGGTTACGAACGGTGTCCACGTCCGGATGGCAGTGCTGTTCCGGCTGTTGGTGGGAACGGAAGAGGTCGCGTGAGCGACCTGAACACAACGAGAAACGAGAAGGTGACGCCGCAGATGTCCGCGAGCAGGAACGTGCTGATCAGAAACGTTCTGGTGTACGGCGAGGGTGAGCCGACCGACCTGCTGCTGGGCGACGGCCAGATCCTCGAGATCGGCACCGGGCTCGCCGCGGGAGACGACGTCGAGGAGATCGACGGCGCGGGCCAGATCCTGCTGCCCGGCTTCGTCGACATGCACACGCATCTGCGTGAGCCCGGACGCGAGGACACCGAGACCATCGACAGCGGCTCGGCGGCCGCCGCGCTCGGCGGCTACACCGCCGTGTTCGCGATGGCCAACACCAGTCCGGTCGCCGACACGGCCGTGATCACCGATCACGTGTGGCGGCGCGGCCAGGAGGTCGGCCTCGTCGACGTCCATCCCGTCGGCGCGGTCACGGTGGGCCTCGCGGGCAAGCAGCTCGCCGAGATGGCGACGATGGCCGCCGGTGTCGGTCGGGTCAAGATGTTCTCCGACGACGGGCACTGCGTCGCGGACCCGCTGATCATGCGCCGCGCGCTCGAGTACTCGGCGTCGCTGGGTGTCCTGATCGCGCAGCACGCTGAGGAGCCGCGGCTGACGGTCGGATCGGTCGCGCACGAGGGCCCCACCGCGGCCCGCCTCGGTCTCACCGGCTGGCCCCGCGCCGCCGAGGAGTCGATCGTCGCCCGCGACGCCCTGCTGGCCCGCGACGCCGGTGCCCGCGTGCACATCTGTCACGCCTCGACGGCGGGATCCGTCGAGCTGGTGAAGTGGGCGCGCGGCCAGGGCATCGACATCACGGCCGAGGTCACCCCGCACCACTTGCTGCTCGACGACTCGCGGCTCGAGACGTACGACGCGGTCAACAAGGTCAACCCGCCGCTGCGTGAGGCGTCGGACGTCGCGGCGCTGCGCCGCGGGCTGGCCGAGGGCATCATCGACTGCGTGGCCACCGATCACGCGCCGCACGCCGAGCAGGACAAGTGCTGCGAGTTCTCGCAGGCTCGCCCCGGCATGCTCGGGCTCGAGACGGCCCTGTCGATCGTCGTGGAGACGATGGTCCGACCGGGTCTGCTCGACTGGCGCGGTGTGGCCCGCGTGATGAGTGAGCGCCCCGCGGAGATCGTCGGACTCGACGACCAGGGCCGCCCGATCGAGGTGGGGGAGCCGGCCAATCTGGTGCTCGTCGACCCGGACGCGGAGTGGACCGTGCACGGGCCGGAGCTGGCCAGCGTCGCGAACAACACCCCGTACGAGGCCATGACGCTGCCCGCGAAGGTGACGACCACCGTGCTGCGCGGTCGCGTCACCGCCCGGGACGGGAAGGTCCGGCCCCTCGGAGAGGAGCGCTGACGATGGAGCGACTTCTGTGGGTCGTCGGCTGCATCGCGGTATGGGCACTGCTGGTGTTCCTGATGTACCGCGGGTGGAAGGGCCGCGCCGCGCGCCAGGCCGACCGGATCGGTGAGCTGCCGCAGGTTCCCGCCGAGCTGGGTGACCAGCTCATCGCGCCGAGCACCGGCCTGTACGTGGGCAGCACCGTCGCCCCGAGCTGGCAGGACCGCATCGCGGTCGGCGACATCGGATACCGGGCGACCGGCGAGATCAGCCGGTGGTCGCGCGGCATCCTGCTCGAGCGCAACGGCGCCTCGGCGATCTGGATCCCGGACGAGTCGATCCGCGCGATCCGCACCGAGCGGGGCCTGGCCGGAAAGGTGATGACGAAGGACGGAGTCCTGGTGATCCGGTGGGAGTTGCCTACCGGCACCGAGATCGATACGGGATTCCGCGGAGACGACAAGACGGTGTACCCGGAGTGGGTGCGCGAGACAGACAGCACGGACAAGACAGACACAGCGAATGCGGCGGGCTCTGGTGAGGTCGAGCAGAACGGAGAAGACGCATGAGCGGCTTTGACACCAATACGGCGGTCCTGGTTCTCGAGGACGGCCGGGTCTTCCGGGGAACCACTTTCGGTGCCGTGGGGCAGACGCTCGGTGAGGCGGTCTTCAGCACCGGCATGACCGGCTACCAGGAGACCCTGACCGACCCCAGCTACCACCGCCAGATCGTGGTGTCGACGGCACCGCAGATCGGCAACACCGGCTGGAACGACGAGGACAACGAGTCCGTCGGCCCTACCGGCAAGTCGTCCGAGTCCAAGATCTGGGTCGCCGGCTACGTGGTGCGTGACCCCTCGCGCCGCACGTCCAGCTGGCGCGCCACCGGCTCGCTGCAGGACGAGCTCGAGCGTCAGAGCATCGTCGGCATCGCGGGCATCGACACCCGTGCCCTGGTCCGCCACCTGCGTACCCGCGGCTCGATGCGCGCCGGCATCTTCTCGGGCGACGCACTCGCCGACGTGGACGTCCTGCTCGACCGCGTCAAGAGCCAGCCGACGATGCTCGGCGCCGACCTGGCCGGCGAGGTGTCCACCCCGAACGGTTACGTCGTCGAGCCCGCCGGTGGCGAGGCCCGCTTCACCGTCGCGGCCATCGACCTCGGCATCAAGACCAACACGCCGCGGATGTTCGCCGAGCGCGGTATGCGGGTGCACGTGCTGCCGTCCACCGCGACGCTGCACGACATCCTCGACGTCAAGGCCGACGGCGTCTTCCTGTCCAACGGCCCCGGCGACCCGGCCACCGCGGACGGTGCCGTGCACCTCACCAAGGAGGTGCTGGGTCAGGGGCTGCCGCTGTTCGGCATCTGCTTCGGCAACCAGATCCTCGGCCGGGCGCTGGGCCTGAGCACCTACAAGATGAAGTTCGGCCACCGCGGCATCAACATCCCGGTCGTCGAGCACGAGACCGGACGCATCGCGATCACCGCGCAGAACCACGGCTTCGCGCTCGAGGGCGAGGCCGGCCAGGAGTTCGACACCCCGTTCGGTCGCGGCGTCGTCAGCCACACGTGCGCCAACGACGGCGCCGTCGAGGGCGTCCGCCTGCTCGACGGTTCGGCCTTCTCGGTGCAGTACCACCCCGAGGCCGCGGCCGGCCCGCACGACGCCGCGTACCTGTTCGATCGTTTCGCCACCATGCTCGAGGGAGTCAAGAAGTAATGCCACGTCGTACAGATCTCGAGCACATCCTGGTCATCGGCTCGGGCCCCATCGTCATCGGCCAGGCCTGCGAGTTCGACTACTCGGGCACGCAGGCGTGCCGCGTCCTCCGCGAGGAGGGCCTGCGCGTGAGCCTGGTCAACTCGAACCCGGCCACGATCATGACCGACCCCGAGTTCGCCGACTCCACGTACGTCGAGCCGATCACGGCCGAGTTCGTCGAGAAGGTCATCGCCCGTGAGGCGGCCAACGGCAACAAGATCGACGCCGTCCTGGCCACGCTCGGTGGCCAGACCGCCCTCAACACCGCGGTCGCGCTGCACGAGCAGGGCATTCTGGAGAAGTACGACGTCGAGCTGATCGGCGCCGACTTCGACGCGATCCAGCGCGGCGAGGACCGTCAGAAGTTCAAGGACATCGTCGAGAAGTGCGGCGGCGAGTCCGCGCGCTCCCGGGTCTGCTACACGATGGAAGAGGTCAAGGCCACCGTCGCCGAGCTCGGTTACCCGGTGGTCGTGCGCCCGTCGTTCACGATGGGTGGCCTCGGTTCCGGCATGGCGTACGACGAGGTCGACCTCGAGCGCATCGCCGGCGGCGGCCTGGCCGCGTCGCCCACCGCGAACGTCCTGATCGAGGAGTCCATCCTCGGATGGAAGGAGTACGAGCTCGAGCTGATGCGCGACGGCCGCGACAACGTCGTGATCGTCTGCTCGATCGAGAACGTCGACCCGGTCGGCGTGCACACCGGTGACTCGGTGACCGTCGCCCCGGCGATGACCCTCACCGACCGCGAGTACCAGAAGATGCGCGACCTCTCGATCGCGATCCTGCGCGAGGTCGGCGTCGACACCGGCGGCTGCAACATCCAGTTCGCGATGGACCCGACGAACGGCCGCCTGGTCGTCATCGAGATGAACCCGCGCGTGTCGCGCTCGTCGGCGCTGGCGTCGAAGGCGACCGGCTACCCGATCGCGAAGATGGCCGCCAAGCTCGCCATCGGCTACACGCTCGACGAGATCGTCAACGACATCACCAAGGAGACGCCGGCCTGCTTCGAGCCGACGCTCGACTACGTGGTCGTCAAGGCCCCGCGCTTCGCGTTCGAGAAGTTCCCCGGCGCCGACGGCACGTTGACCACCACGATGAAGTCGGTGGGCGAGGCCATGTCGATCGGCCGCAACTTCACCGAGGCGTTCGGCAAGGTCATGCGTTCGCTCGAGACCAAGCGGGCGGGCTACTGGACCGGCCCCGAGGTCGAGGGCACCCTCGACGAACTGCTCGAGGCGATCACGGTCCCGACCGACGGTCGCATGTACCAGATCGCGCAGGCCTTCGAACTGGGCGCGACGCTCGAGCAGCTGTTCGACGCCACGAAGATCGACCCGTGGTTCCTCGACCAGATGCAGCAGATCGTGGAGTTGGGCGACAAGGTGCGCACCGCCGACGCGTTCGGTGAGACCGAGCTGCGGTTCGCCAAGCACCACGGGTTCTCCGATCGTCAGATCGCGGCGCTGCGCCCGCAGCAGTTCGCCGACGGGGACGCGGTCCGCGCGCTGCGCGGCGAGCTGAACGTGCACCCGGTCTACAAGACCGTCGACACGTGCGCCGCCGAGTTCGAGGCGAAGACGCCGTACCACTACTCGACCTACGAGCTCGACCCCGAGGCCGAGACCGAGGTCGCGCCGCAGACCGAGCGTCCCAAGGTGCTGATCCTGGGGTCGGGCCCCAACCGCATCGGCCAGGGCATCGAGTTCGACTACTCGTGCGTCCACGCCGCGCAGACGCTGTCCGAGGCCGGCTACGAGACCGTCATGGTCAACTGCAACCCCGAGACCGTGTCGACCGACTACGACACCGCCGACCGCCTGTACTTCGAGCCGCTGACGTTCGAGGACGTGCTCGAGGTGTACCGCGCCGAGTGCCTGTCCGGCACCGTCGCGGGCGTCATCGTCCAGCTCGGCGGCCAGACCCCGCTGGGCCTGGCGAAGCGCCTCAAGGCGGCCGGCGTCCCGATCGTCGGCACCAGCCCCGAGGCCATCGACCTCGCCGAGGACCGTGGCGAGTTCGGTCGCGTGCTCACCGAGGCCGGCCTGCCCGCGCCGAAGTTCGGCACCGCCACCACATTCGAGGGCGCGCGCGACATCGCGTCGGGCATCGGCTACCCGGTGTTGGTGCGCCCGTCGTACGTGCTCGGCGGCCGTGGCATGGAGATCGTGTACGACGAGAAGTCGCTCGAGAACTACATCTCCCGCGCCACCGAGATCTCCGACGACCGGCCGGTGCTGGTCGACCGCTTCCTGGAGGACGCGGTGGAGATCGACGTCGACGCGCTGTGCGACGGCACCGAGGTGTACCTCGGCGGCGTGATGGAGCACATCGAGGAGGCCGGCATCCACTCCGGTGACTCGGCATGTGCCCTGCCCCCGATCACCCTGGGCCGTGCCGACCTGGAGAACGTGCGCCGTTCCACCGAGGCCCTGGCGAAGGGCATCGGCGTCAAGGGTCTGCTCAACGTCCAGTACGCGCTCAAGGACGACATCCTCTACGTCCTGGAGGCCAACCCGCGTGCGTCGCGGACCGTGCCCTTCGTCTCGAAGGCGACCGCGGTGCAGCTGGCCAAGGCGTGTGCCCGCGTGATGATGGGCGAGTCCATCGCCGAGCTGCGCGCAACCGGCATCCTTCCGGCCGAGGGGGACGGCGGCAGCGCGCCGATCGACGCTCCGGTCGCGGTCAAGGAAGCGGTGCTGCCGTTCAACCGGTTCCGTCGCGCCGACGGGACCGGCATCGACACGCTGCTCAGCCCGGAGATGAAGTCCACGGGTGAGGTCATGGGCATCGACGCGGACTTCGGTACCGCGTTCGCCAAGAGCCAGACCGCCGCGTACGGCTCGCTGCCGACCAGCGGCTCGGTGTTCGTCTCGGTTGCCAACAAGGACAAGCGCTCGCTGATCTTCCCGGTCAAGCGGCTCGCGGACCTCGGCTTCCGGATCCTGGCCACCGAGGGCACCGCGGATGTCCTGCGCCGCAACGGCATCACGTGCGAGGAGGTGCACAAGCAGTCCGGTGAGAACCTGCCCGAGGGCGCCCGCACCATCGTCGACCAGATCAAGGACGGCGAGGTCGACATGGTGATCAACACCCCGTACGGCAACTCCGGCCCGCGTGTCGACGGCTACGAGATCCGCAGCGCGGCGGTGTCGAAGAGCGTTCCGTGCATCACCACCGTGCAGGGTGCGTCTGCCGCGGTGCAGGGCATCGAGGCCGCCATCCGCGGCGACATCGGCGTCCAGTCGCTGCAGGAGCTGCACTCGCGGCTGCGTGATTCCGCGGACTCGCAGCAGTGACAGCGGAGACGACGTTGCACACCACGTTCGGGGCGCGGCTGCACGCGGCGCTGGGCCATTACGGCCCGCTGTGCGTCGGCGTGGACCCGCATCCCGAGCTGCTGCAGGCCTGGGGGCTGCCCGAGACCGTCGACGGCCTCGAGAAGTTCTCCGAGCTCTGCGTGGAGGCCTTCGTCGGCCGGGTCGCGCTGGTGAAACCGCAGGTGGCGTTCTTCGAGGCGTACGGCTCGGGTGGCGTCGCGGTTCTCGAACGCACCATCTCGGTGCTGCGCGAGGCCGGCACGCTCGTCGTCGCCGACGCCAAGCGCGGCGACATCGGTTCCACCATGAGCGCGTACGCGCGGGCATGGCTCGGTGCGGGATCACCTCTCGAGTCGGACGCGGTGACGGTGTCGCCGTACCTCGGGTTCGGCTCCCTCGATCCGGTCCTCGACCTTGCCGAGCGTAATCACGGGGGACTGTTCGTGCTGGCCGCGACGTCCAATCCGGAGGGCGCGCAGGTGCAGACGTCCACCGCGGCGGACGGTCGCAAGGTCAGCCAGGTGATGGTCGACGAGGCGGCGGCCCGCAACGCCGGTGCCGACGTTCTCGGTTCGGTCGGTGTCGTGGTCGGTGCCACGCTGACCGACGCCCCCGATCTGGGCGCACTGCACGGGCCCATCCTGATGCCCGGTGTCGGCCACCAGGGCGGCACGGCCGACGACGTTCGTCGACTGGCGGGGGACTGCCTGCGCTCCGTCGTGCCCAGCGTCTCGCGTGAGGTGCTCCGTGCCGGGCCGTCGGTCTCCGCGCTCCAGGAGGCCGTGTCGCGGTCGGTGGAGGCGTTCGGGTTCCTGCAGGACTAGCACTCGGCTCGTTCGAGCGACGAGTTCCGGCGAGGCTGGGTTCGGGGTCGATTCCCCGGGCCCGGCCTTCGTCGTACATGCCCGGCGCTCGGAGATCGGCAGGTCCACGCCCGACACGGATCGAACCGGGGAAGTTTTCGCAAATTTTTCGGCATCGGCGGCGACGGTCCGGTGAACTGTGGGCCACGCCACGTCGAAATGTGCGGCAAGTCCGGCTACCGCATGCCGAAAACGGCTGACTACCTGCGGTTTCGTCGAGTGTTCGGGTGCTTCGGCTGGTCGCCGCCGCTGACGGGGGCGGTGCCGCGAGTCGCCTTCGAACGCACCGTCGAATGAGCACATAACCCACCCGAATCGGGCGGTGACGTCGGGGGGTGGGTTAGCAATCGAGGCTCGGCGTGAGTACGGTCGCTATCGCCCCTGGTTATCCGGGGGGTTGTAGACGCCCCGGCCGAGCCGGGAGTTGTTGGATTTGCACACGACGAGACGGAGGAACCGTGGCCCTTCCCCAGTTGACCGATGAGCAGCGCGCTGCTGCTTTGGAGAAGGCGGCTGCCGCCCGCAAGGCCCGGGCTGAGCTCAAGGAGCGCCTCAAGCGCGGCGGCACCGACCTGAAGCAGGTCCTGAAGGATGCCGAAGAGGACGAGATCCTCGGCAAGATGAAGGTGTCGGCTCTGCTCGAGGCCCTTCCCAAGGTTGGCAAGGTCAAGGCTCAGGAGATCATGACCGAGCTGGAGATCGCTCCGACCCGTCGCCTTCGTGGCCTCGGCGATCGGCAGCGCAAGGCTCTGCTCGCCCGGTTCGATTTCGAGGCCTGAGCGCGACAAGTGATTGCTGACGCACAAAAGGTGTCAGGCAGCGAGACCACTTCGGCATCGGTCCAGAGTGGTGACGCAGTGCGGAGGGGCCGGCTGGTAGTACTGGCCGGCCCCTCGGCCGTCGGAAAGTCCAGCGTCGTCCGTCTGCTGCGTGACCGTATGCCCGAGGTCGTCTTCAGCGTCTCGGTGACCACGCGGGATCCGCGGCCCGGCGAAGTGGACGGGCAGGACTACCACTTCATCTCGCGGGAAGAATTCGATCGCATGATCGCCTCCGGCGATCTGCTCGAGTGGGCCGACATCCATGGTGGGCTGCAGCGGTCGGGCACCCCGGCCGAGCCGGTGCGCCAGGCGCTCGCCGAAGGGAAGCCCGTCCTGGTCGAGGTCGATCTGGTGGGCGCGCGGTCGGTCCGATCGGCGATGCCGGAGGCGGTGCTCACGTTCATGGCGCCCCCCAGCTGGGAGGTGCTGGTCTCCCGTCTGACGGGCCGCGGCACCGAACCCGCCGACGTCGTCGAGCGGCGACTGCAGACCGCGAAGGTCGAACTTGCCGCTCAGGACGAGTTCGACACCGTCATCGTCAACGAGGACGTCAGCCAGGCGTGCGATGAGTTGGTATCCTTGTTGGCTGGACGACAGGCTTAAGCGCCGTCGCCCCTGATTCCGGCATTCAATTTGGCACTTTTCAAGTCCAGTTCAGGAGAAACCGAGTGAGCAGCACCGAAGCAGTAGTGTCCGACACCGCCGGTCGTGGCGCCCTGCCTGCCTACGACACCCCGCTCGGCATCACCAACCCGCCGATCGACGAGCTGCTCGAGCGCACGTCGTCCAAGTACGCCCTGGTCATCTACTCGGCCAAGCGTGCGCGGCAGATCAACGACTACTACAACCAGCTGGGCGACGGCATCCTCGAGTACGTCGGCCCGCTCGTCGAGCCGGGTCTGCAGGAGAAGCCGCTGTCCATCGCGCTGCGCGAGATCCACGCCGACCTGCTCGAGCACACCGAAGGCGAGTGAGCGGAGAGGCGCCCGTGTCCGATCGGGAATCCGATGCGGTGGGACCCAGGCGGATCGTCGTCGGCGTCGGCGGCGGTATCGCTGCGTACAAGAGTTGCGCGCTGGTTCGCAGCTTCACCGAGAACGGTCACCGCGTCCGGGTGATCCCCACCGAATCTGCGCTGCAGTTCGTCGGGCGGGCCACGTTCGAGGCACTGTCCGGTAATCCGGTGCAGACCGGCGTCTTCGCCGACGTGCCGGAGGTGGCCCATGTGCGCCTGGGGCAGGAGGCGGACCTGGTGGTCATCGCCCCCGCCACCGCCGACCTCATGGCTCGCGCGGTGGCCGGGCGGGCCGACGACCTGCTGACCGCCACGCTCCTGACGGCGCGTTGTCCGGTCGTGTTCGCCCCGGCGATGCACACGGAGATGTGGGAGCACCCCGCGACCGTCGCGAACGTCGCGACGCTGCGCGAGCGCGGCAACATCGTCATCGAACCGGCGTCGGGCCGGTTGACCGGCAAGGACACCGGTGCGGGGCGGATGCCCGAGCCCGAGGAGATCTTCGCGCTCGCGTCGCTGCTGTTGGAGCGCGCGGCGGCGCTGCCGCGTGACCTCGAGGGGCGACGGCTGGTGGTTTCGGCCGGCGGCACCCGTGAGCCGCTCGACCCGGTCCGTTATCTGGGCAACCGCAGTTCCGGCAAGCAGGGCTACGCGATCGCGCGCCTGGCCGCGCAGCGCGGGGCCGAGGTGACGCTGATCGCCGGCGCGACCGCCGAACTGGCCGATCCGGCCGCCGTCGACGTCGTGAACGTCCGCACCGCCGAGCAGATGCGCGAGGCGGTCATGAAGCATGCCGTCGACGCCGATGCCGTGATCATGTCGGCCGCCGTTGCGGACTTCCGGCCCGCCACGGTCGCGACGAGCAAGATCAAGAAGGGTGCGGACGAGCCCAACTCGATTCCGCTGATCAAAAACGATGACATTCTCGCCGGTCTCGTGCAGGCTCGGCGGGACGGCACTCTCGCTCCCGGAACCGCGATCGTGGGATTCGCGGCCGAGACGGGTGACGCGTCGGGAACTGTCCTCGACCACGCGCGAACAAAACTGGTGCGCAAGGGTTGTGACCTTCTCGTCGTGAACGCGGTCGGTGACGGCAAGGCATTCGAGGTCGACCACAACGATGGTTGGCTGCTCGGGGCCGACGGCACCGAATCGGCGATCGAACCGGGTTCGAAGTCGCTGATGGCCAGCCGCGTGCTCGATGCGGTTGCGGGCCTGCTGACCCCGAAGTAGCACGCAGCGACCGCGGTGCCGCACGGGGGGACGGCCTCCTGGCACCGTGGTCGTCTGCGGTATTGAATAGAAGTAGAAACGAAAATCAGCGCAGGTGTCGTATCGGGGCCACACGATTCGAGAATTCGAATTCGAGCGGAGTCGGCCTCGGACAGAACGTCGAGAGGGAGATCTGTGAGCACGTCCGGCAAGCGGCTATTCACCAGTGAGTCCGTGACCGAAGGTCACCCCGACAAGATCTGTGACGCCATCAGTGACTCCATCCTCGACGCGATGCTCGCGGCAGATCCCCGTAGCCGTGTGGCGGTCGAGACCCTGGTGACCACCGGACAGGTGCACGTCGCCGGCGAGGTGACGACGTCCGCGTACGTCGACATCCCGAAGATCGTGCGCGACAAGGTTCTCGAGATCGGGTACGACTCGTCGGCCAAGGGCTTCGACGGTAACTCCTGCGGTGTCAACATCGCGATCGGCGCGCAGTCGCCGGAGATCGCGCAGGGTGTCGATCACTCGCACGAGGCGCGTGTCGACGGTGTCGCCGACGACGAGATCGATCGGCAGGGCGCCGGTGACCAGGGCCTGATGTTCGGTTACGCCTGCACCGACACCCCGGAGCTGATGCCGCTGCCGATCGCGCTGGCGCACCGACTGTCGCGTCGCCTGACCGAGGTCCGCAAGACCGGCGTGCTGCCCTACCTGCGCCCGGACGGCAAGACCCAGGTCACCATCGAGTACGACGGCGACCGCCCGGTTCGGCTCGACACCGTCGTCATCTCGACCCAGCACGCGGCGGACATCGACCTCGACAACCTGCTCACCCCGGATCTGCGTGAGAAGGTCCTCGGCCACGTCCTCGCCGATCTCGACATCGAACTCGACACCGCCGACGTGCGCCTGCTGGTCAACCCGACCGGCAAGTTCGTCCTCGGTGGGCCGATGGGCGATGCGGGCCTGACCGGCCGCAAGATCATCGTCGACACCTACGGCGGCATGGCCCGCCACGGCGGCGGCGCGTTCTCGGGCAAGGATCCGTCGAAGGTGGACCGTTCGGCCGCGTACGCGATGCGCTGGGTCGCCAAGAACGCCGTCGCGGCCGGCCTCGCCGACCGCATCGAGGTCCAGGTCGCATACGCCATTGGCAAGGCCGCCCCGGTCGGCCTGTTCGTCGAGGCCTTCGGCACCGAGAAGGTGGACGTCGCGACGATCCAGCAGGCCATCAACGAGGTCTTCGACCTGCGTCCGGGCGCGATCATTCGCGACCTGGACCTGCTCCGCCCGATCTACGCGGACACCGCCGCGTACGGTCACTTCGGTCGTACCGACGTCGATTTGCCGTGGGAGCGCACCGACCGCGCCGAGAAGCTGCGCGCGGCCGCCGGTCTCTGACCGCGACCGAGAAGTCAGCTCGCTGACCGGCACCGACAAGACAGCGGCAGCACACGCGCCCGTGGCGCGAGTGCTGCCGCTGCTTCCTGTTGCGCACCTGGACCGCGAGTTCGACTATCTGGTTCCGTCGGAGCTCGACGAGCAGGCCCGCCCCGGTGTGCGCGTCCGGGTCCGGTTCGCGGGACGGCTCGTGGACGGCTTCCTCCTCGAGCGGATCGAGACGAGCGAGCACGACGGCAAACTGGCGTGGCTCGATCGGGTTGTCTCGGCCGAGCCCGTCCTGACCGCCGAGGTGCATCGACTGGTCGACGCGGTGGCGCAGCGCTACGCCGGAACACGCGCCGACGTGCTGCGCCTGGCGATCCCGCCGCGGCACGCGAAGGTCGAGTCCGAGGAGCCGGTGCCGCACCCGGCGCCGGAATCGCCGACGTTCGACCGGGCGGCCTGGTCCGCGTACACCCACGGCCTCAACTTTCTCGAGGCGCTGGCATCCGGACGTGGGCCGCGCGCGGCGTGGCAGGCGCTGCCCGGCGAGGACTGGTGCGCGCGGCTGGCGGAGCTGGCCGGTGTCGTCGCGGCGTCCGGGCGGGGAGCCGTACTGGTGGTGCCCGACCAGCGGGACCTCGATCGACTGGTGCGGGCGTGCGAAAGTCTGCTCGGCGCAGACCATGTCGTGGGGCTCGCGGCGGGACTCGGGCCGTCGGCGCGGTACCGGCGGTGGCTGGCGGCGCTGCGGGGGACGGCCCGCGTGGTCGTCGGAACCCGGGCGTCGGTGTTCGCGCCGACGCCGGACCTCGGCCTGATGGTCGTGTGGGACGACGGCGACAGCAGTCTGTCCGAGCCGCGTTCGCCGTACCCACACGCGCGCGAGGTCGCGCTGTTGCGGGCCCACGGCACGGGGTGTGCCGTCGTGCTGGCCGGCCATGCCCGGACCGCGGAGGCGCAGGCCCTCGTCGACTCGGGGTGGGCGCACAACCTGGTCGCGGCACGCGATGTCGTGCGCGCGCGTGCCCCCAAGATCACTGCACTCGCGGACAGCGATCACGCGCTGGCCCGTGACCCCGGGGCCCGTGCGGCCCGCCTCCCGGCGATCGCGTTCGCCGCGGCCCGGCAGGCACTGGCGGCGGGAGCCGGTGTGCTGGTTCAGGTTCCGCGCCGTGGCTACGTGCCGTCGTTGGCCTGTGCCAAGTGCCGGACGCCCGCGCGCTGCCGCCGGTGCAACGGCCCGTTGGCGCTGCCGACCGCCGCCGGCCCGGACGGCGCCGGTTCACCGACGTGCAAGTGGTGCGGTGTCGCGGACACGAACCACCGCTGTCACGCGTGCGGTGCGCGGGCGCTGCGGGCGGTCGTGGTCGGGGCGGGGCGCACCGCGGAGGAGTTGGGGCGGGCGTTTCCCGGGGTCGCCGTGCACACGTCCGGCGGATCCGACGTGAAGGCAGAGATGGCGCCCGGCGCCAAGCTGGTCGTGTCGACGGTGGGCGCCGAACCGGTGATGCCCGGCGGCTACGGCGCCGCCCTGCTGCTGGACGGGTGGGCGCTGCTGGGGCGCGCGGACCTGCGCGCCGCTGAGGAGACGCTGCGGCGGTGGATGACCGCGTCGGCGCTCGTGCGGTCGCAGACCGACGGCGGTCAGGTCGTGGTCGTCGCCGACTCCGGGATCCCCACGGTGCAGGCGTTGGTGCGCTGGGATCCGGTGTGGCACGCGCGCGGTCAGCTGGAGGAACGAGCGGAGGTGGGGTTCCCGCCCGCCGTCCACATGGCCGTGGTCGACGGCACCGCCGCGTCGATCGGGGAGTTGCTCGAGGTTGCCGGGCTTCCGGATTCGGCGGAGGTGCTGGGCCCGGTGCCTCTGCCGCCGGGGGAGCGGTTGCCGTTCTCGAGCGAGGAACCGGAGCCGGACGACGTGGAGCGCATGCTCGTTCGGGTGCCGCGCGGTGACGGTCGGGCGCTGGCGAAGGCCCTGGCGGAGGCCCAGGCCGTCCGCAGCGCCCGCCGATCGACCGGTCCGGTGCGGGTCCAGATCGATCCGCTCCGGATCGGCTAGCTCGCCCGGACGTCGACGACGTGCATCAGTCTGTGCTCGGCGGTCACCGGCCCGCGTCGAACAGCGTCTCGGACTCCGCCGGGGAGATGCTCCATCGAACGCTCGTGACGAGCGGTTCGAGGCTCATCCGGTTCACCGCCGACTCGAGGAGGGTGTCGTCGCGCCGGCGCGCGGTCAGTTCGGCCGCCACCTGGACGCGGGCAGGGTGGGAGGTGTCGCGCGACTGCACCGACCGCAACCGGAACTCGGGTCGCGAGATCGCCTGCACGGTCAGGCCGCGGACATGCGCCTCCGCGTCCTCGTGGCACGTCACTTCGAAGCGGTAGTCGACGGGCGACTCCTCGCGCCCGGCCCGCGCGGGCTGATGATCCATGAGTCGGCCGACCGGGCGCAGGATCATGTTGGCCCCCATGATCGCAACGGCTCCGATGACGGCCGCCCAGTACATTCCGCCGCCCGCCAGCGCGCCGACCGCGGCGGTCGCCCACAACGTGGCGGCGGTGTTGAGGCCGGTCACGGACGCGCCCTGCTTCATGATGACGCCCGCTCCGAGGAAGCCGATGCCGGACACGATCTGCGCCGCGACACGGGTGGGATCGGCGTCCGGGCCGTCGAAACCGTAGGCGCTGAGGATCACGAACAGCGTCGCGCCCAGACTCACCAGCGCGTTGGTGCGCAGACCTGCCATGCGGGCACGCCATTGCCGTTCGAGACCGACCAGGGCGCCGAGCCCCAGCCCGAGCGCCACCCGAAGAATGATGATCGTGGTGTCCATATCGGACCTCCGTGCATGAGCGGCAGCGGACCTTGGGGTCCGCTGCGCGATTTCGTCGAAATGCAACGCAGGAGTTTCGCGGCGACCACGCGTGCAACGGTGACCGTCCGGTCGAACACCTCCACGTAAGAGCTTCGGCACTGCACGACGTATCCCACATCCGTGGGAAGCCACTTGGGATCACCCCTTAAGCCGGGGAAATCTGTCCTGATCTTGGGCGTCTCTCGACGTCGTGAGATCAGTGGCCTGTGTTCGTGCAGGAGCTTCGCCTAACGAGGTGCTGCACGTCGAGGGTGCCAGCGGGGCCTGAGCACTGTCAACCTGGGGTCATGCTCACAGCCAGTGCTGGCGTTTGAAGACGTAGAACAGGGTGAGCGAGGTGGCGATCATCAGCAGCACCGCCATCGGGTAGCCGAACTGCCAGCCGAGCTCCGGCATGTCGTTGAAGTTCATCCCGTAGACGGTGCCCACCAGAGTCGGTGCGAAAAGGATTGCCGCCCAGGCGGATATCTTCTTCACTTCCTCGCTCTGGTTCAGGCTCGTCACGGTCAGCCGGCGCATCTCCTCGTTCTGCTGCTGGGCGACGAGCGTGGCGTGCACCGACAGGGCGGTCTGCAGGTGCGCACGGGACGAGTCGGCCCGCTCGACGACACGTAGCGTGTGGTCGAGCACGTCGCGCAGGTGGCGGCGGAGTTCGAGGTCCACGTGGTACTTGTCCGATCCGCGTTCGAGGGCCTCGAGGATCGACACCAGCGGATGCGTCGCGCGCTGGAAGTCGATGACCTCGCCCGACAGGTCGTAAATGCGTTTCGCGACGGCGGGGTCGCCGGTGAACACCTGGTTCTCGATCTCGTCGATGTCGTTCTCGAGGCCCGCGGCGACCGGCAGGTACTCGTCGACGACCTGGTCCAGGACCGCGTACAACACGGCCTCGGGGCCGAGACGCAGGAGCCCGGGGTTGGCCTCGAGTCGGTGCCGTACCTGGGCGAGATGGGGAGACTCGGCGTGCCGGATGGTGATGACGAAGTCGGGTCCGACGAACACGTGCACCTCGCCGAACTCGACCTTCTCGACGTCGTCGAGATAGCGGGCCGGCCGCAGCACCACGAACAGGGTCTCGTCGTACCGCTCGAGCTTGGGGCGCTGGTGGGCGGCGATCGTGTCCTCCACGGCGAGGTGGTGGAGGCCGAATTCGCTAGCCAGGGACTGGACTTCGTCGGCGTCGGGGCGGTACAGGCCGATCCAGGCCATCCCGCCGAGTCGGTTCATCGTCTCGTAGGTGCAGTCGAGTGTCTGCGGAGTGTCGACGCGAACACCGTCGACGTAGACGGCGTTGTCCACGATGGTCATACCCGCACCGTTCCTGTCGAGGAGACTCGCCTCATTGCACCACGGGGTCGGTCGCGGGTGTGAGTGGATCGACACAGATTTCGTTCCGCTTTCGTTACTGGGCGCGATTGGCGCGTGCGTGGCTCCGGTAGCGGTCTTCGTGGAAACTGCTGGCAGTCCTACGGGTCACGGAGGTGCACGGTGAATCGGATGACGAGGCGGTTCGCCACTGGAGTGTCGGTTGTCGCGACGGCCGGGTTGACCGCGTTCGCAGCACCCGCAGTGTCCGCGGCGCCGGTCGAGCCGCCGCTGTCCACAGCGGGACCGGACTACGTGGTGCCGGTCGATCCGGGGCCGATCCAGATCCACCACGCGGCGGCGCTGCGCTACGCGGAGAGGCACCCCGATTCCGCGCCGCCCGGGGCGAACGACTTCGCGTGCCGACCGGATCCGGACCACCCGAACCCCGTCGTCCTCGTGCACGGCAGTGACTCCGACGCCTACACCGACTGGTCCGCGCTCTCTCCGATCCTCGCCGAGCGGGGGTTCTGCGTGTTCGCGCCGAACTACGGCGCGGACGGCAAGCCCGGCAAGTACGCGCGAGGCGACATGGTCCGCAGCGCAGGCGAACTCGCTGATTTCGTGGAGAGGATCAGGGCGTCGACGGGGGCCGCGAAGGTCGACCTCGTCGGCTACTCGCAGGGTGCGACCGTGGCGCGGTACTTCGTCAATCGGCTGGGCGGTGCGGGTGTCGTGGGTCGCTGGGTGGGGCTCGCGTCGCCGACGTACGGCGGAGTGATGTACGGGATGGTGCCGCTCCTGCGGCTGCTCCCGGACGCCGACGGCATCGCCGGGGCGCTCACCTCCGAGGCGATCAGTCAGCAGATGCAGGGTTCCCCATTCCTGGGTGCGCTCAACGCGGGCGGGGACACGGTTCCGGGAGTCGAGTACACGACCATCGGGTCGCGCTACGACGAGATGATCCAGCCCTACACCAACATCGCGTTGCGGGACGACGGCGCGACGAACCTTCTGGTGCAGGACCTGTGCCCGGAGAACCGGGGTGGGCACTTCACCATGGTGTACGACCCTTTCGCGCTCGGACTCGCGATGCGGGCACTCGATCCGTCCGCGCCCGCGCCCACGTGTGAGCCCGTCGCGCTGGGCGCCGGCATGGCCGACATGGTCGTCGCCAGTAATTCCTGAACTACTCGGCCAATCGTGCGACAGCCTGTGCCCACAGGAAGTGCTTGTTCGTCCCCAGGTCCCGCACCGTCTCGATGCCGAACGCGGCCTTCAGGTGCTGCGCGTCGGACTCGCTGATACCCCGCAGCGCGGTCACCGGCGCGTCGGCCAGTTCGTCGACCGGGCGCATCTCGAATGCCTTGTCGAACTTGCTCGCGATGCCGGACATGTCCACCTCCGAGAACGGTGCAGCGGGAGTGCCCCGTGGCTCCGGTGTACACGCCGTAGTGGGGCCGGGTCTAGCAAACCGTCGCCCGGCACACCTATCGTTCGGCGCATGACCACAGCTCCCGAGCGCGTCGACAACGGCCACGCCGACCCCGAGAAGCCGGCGGACCGCCAACCCTGGGACGGACTGCGAGCCTGGGCGCGCCGCTTCGACGCCGTCGGGCTGGCGGTGGCGCTGGTCTTCTTCACGTGGTCGATCAGCCCGTCGCTGCTGCCCCGGGCCTGGTACCTGCAGGGTGTCGCGACGGGTATCTCGGTAGCCGCCGGTTACGGCGTCGGCTGCCTGGCCGCGTGGGTGGTCCGCTCGTGTGGCGTGACGCCCGCGTGGTCGGCGCGCACCCGGCGGATCGGATGGTGGCTCCTGGGCATTGCCGCCGTGATCCTCGTCCCCGTCTTCCTCGTGCTGGGTGCGGTGTGGCAGAACTACGTTCGCGATCTCGTCGGCATCGAGCACACCAACCACGCCAACGTGCTGCTCGTGTTCCTCATCGCCGTCGTGGTGTGGTTCGTCCTGCTCGAGGCCGCACGCGGAATTCGGGTGGGGACACGCAAGATCACCGACCTGGCGCGACGGCTGGTTCCGCGGCCCGCCGCGAACGTGGCGGGGCTGGTGGTCGCCGCCGTCATCGCTGTCCTGCTCGTCAACGGCGCGCTGTACAACGGCCTGATCGCGTTCGCGAACTGGAGCTTCTCGGGAGCGGACACTGCGACCGCGCCCGGCGTGGAGCAGCCGACCGTGCCGGAACGCAGCGGATCGCCCGCGTCGGCGCAGGCATGGGACACGCTCGGGCAGGAGGGGCGCACGTTCGTCGGCCGGGGACCGGACGCCGCGGACATCACCGCGGTGACCGGTCGTCCGGCGAAGGAACCGATCCGGGTCTACGCCGGACGGGAGTCGGCGGGCTCCGTGGGCGAGGTGGCCGATCTCGTCGTCGCCGAGCTCGATCGCACCAAGGCGTGGGAGCGGAAGGTGCTCGCGGTCAACACCACCACGGGGCGCGGCTGGGTAAACCAGGACGTGGCCTCCTCGCTCGAGTACCTCGAGGCGGGCGACACGGCGATCGCGTCCATGCAGTACTCGTTCCTCCCGAGCCCGCTTGCGTTCATCGCCGACCGGCAGACGCCGCAGGTCGCCGGGCGGGACCTCTTCAACGCCGTGTTCGCGCGGTGGATCGACCTGCCCGTCGAGACCCGCCCGAAGCTCGTCGTCTTCGGCGAGAGCCTCGGCTCGTACGGAGGCCAGAACGCGTTCGCGGGCTACCAGGACATGGCCGTGCGTGTCGACGGCGGGCTGTGGGTGGGCACCCCGAACTTCACGCCGCAGTGGCGGGAGGCCACCGCCGATCGTGACTCCGGCTCACCGGAGATCCTGCCGGTGATCGACGGCGGGGAAGCGGTGCGGTTCGCGGCCGACCCGCAGGACCTCGACATCGGCGGGGCGTGGGGGCCGCGCCGGGTCGTCTACTGGCAGCACGCGAGCGATCCGATCGTGTGGTGGTCGCCGTCGCTGCTCTTCAACGAACCGGACTGGCTGCGGGAACCGCGGGGCCGCGACGTCGATCCGAACATGACGTGGATGCCACTCGTCACCTTCTGGCAGGTGACGCTCGACATGGTGTTCTCCGCGGACGTCCCGGCCGGGCACGGCCATTCGTACGGGCCCGAGGCCGCCGGCATGTGGGCGCGAATTCTGCAGCCCGAGGGGTGGTCCGACGACGACACCGCACGGGTGCAGGCGGCGCTGACCGGGGCGGGGAGCGCTCCGTAGAATCTCGGGGTGAACCCCCTTCCGGCGCCGCCGGGATTCGACGCTCCGGGAGCCGCCCTCGTGAACTCCGAGACCACCCGCACGACCAACCGCACGACCACCTGTTCGCTCCGAGCGGAGGTCCGGCGCTGATGCGGATCGTCTTCGCGGGGACGCCCGAACCGGCCGTGCCGTCGCTGCGGCGGCTCATCGAGTCCGACCGGCACGAGGTGGTCGCCGTCGTCACCCGACCCGACGCCGTCGCCGGCCGCGGTCGAAAGCTCGTGCGTTCGCCGATCGGGCAGCTCGCCGACGAACACGGCATCGAGGTGCTCACGCCGAAGACGGCATCCGATCCGGAGTTCTTGGCGCGGCTGAAGGAACTCGCGCCCGACGCCTGCCCCGTCGTCGCGTACGGCAACCTGCTGCCGCGACCGGTCCTCGACGTGCCTGTCCACGGGTGGATGAACCTGCACTTCTCGCTACTGCCGGCGTGGCGGGGCGCCGCCCCTGTCCAGGCCGCGATCAATGCGGGTGACGAGATGACGGGCGCGACCGTGTTCGCGCTCGACGAGGGCATGGACACCGGTCCTGTGTACGGCGTGGTGACCGAGACGATCCGCACCACCGACACGGCGGGCGAACTGCTCGGCCGGCTCGCCGAGAGCGGCGCGATCCTGCTCGAGAGCGTGCTCGACGGCATCGAGGACGGTGCGCTGCAGGCCGTTCCGCAGCCGCGGGACGGTATCTCGCACGCGCCGAAGGTGACGGTCGAATCGGCCCGGATCCGTTGGGACCAGCCGGCGCTCGCGGTACACCGCCACATCCGGTCGGTCACCCCCGCGCCGGGAGCGTGGACGATGATCGGCGATCTGCGCGTCAAGGTCGGACCGGTGACTCTCGTGGAGGAGACGCTGCCACCGGGGCGCATCGAGGTCCGCAAGGACGGCTTCTACGTGGGTACGTCGACGACCGCGGTCCGGCTCGGACAGGTCCAGCCACAGGGCAAGAAGCAGATGGCGGCAGTGGACTGGGCGCGCGGTGCGCGTCTGGACGGAGAGGTACGGGCACAGTGAGCGACGAGAAGCGACCGGCGCGGCGATCCGGCGGATCGGGTCGTCAGGGTGGACGCCCCGGCGGACAGGGCCGGCAGGGAAGGCAGGGCGATCGCAGCCGTCCCCGGCAGGCCCGCCGACCCGATCCCGCGGAGGCGGCGCTCGACCAGCCGCGGCGCGCGGCCCGCGACGTGCTGCGGGCGGTACGGGAGCGGGACGCCTACGCGAATCTCGTTCTGCCGGGGCTGCTTCGGGAACGTCGGCTGGACGGCCGCGATGCCGCGCTGGCGACCGAACTGGCCTATGGCGCCGCGCGTGCCCGCGGCCTGCTCGACGCCGTCATCGCGCGCTGCGCGGGGCGCCCGATCGAGGAGATCGACGGCCCGCTGCTCGACGTCCTGCAGCTCGGCACCTACCAGTTGCTGCGCACGCGGATCGCGCCCCACGCCGCGGTCGCGACGTCCGTGGACCTCGTCCGCGCCGAGGCCGGCCCCGGCAAGGCGGGATTCGTCAACGCGGTGCTGCGCCGCGTGTCGGAGAAGTCCGAGGACGAGTGGGTGGCCGAGCTGGCACCCGACGCCACCACCGACCCGGTGGGCCATCTCGCGTTCCGGTACGCCCACCCGAAGTGGATCGCGCAGGCGTTCGCCGACGCGCTGGGCGTGGACGCGGGTGAGCTCCAGGACGTGCTGATCGCCGACGACGCCCGCCCGGCCGTGCACCTGGTGGCCCGACCCGGCGAGATCTCGGCGGAGGAACTCGCGCTCATCACCGGCGGCGAGGTGGGCCCGTACTCGCCGTACGCGGTGCATCTCGACGGCGGCGACCCCGGCCTGCTCGACGCCGTTCGTGAGGGTCTCGCGGGCGTCCAGGACGAGGGCAGTCAGTTGGTGGCCCGCGCGCTGACGCTGGCGCCGCTCGACGGCCCGGACGGTGGCCGCTGGCTCGACCTGTGCGCCGGTCCCGGTGGCAAGGCCGCGCTGCTCGGCGCGCTGGCCGACATCGAGGGCGGTCGACTCGACGCGGTGGAGCCGGCCGAGCACCGTGCCGACCTGATCCGCAAGACCACCCGTGGTCTGCCCGTCGACGTCCACGTCGCGGACGGCCGCGATCCCGGGCTGCAGGGCGGGTACGACCGGATCCTCGTCGACGCCCCGTGCACCGGTCTCGGCGCCCTGCGCCGGCGTCCCGAGGCGCGCTGGCGGCGGCAGCCGTCGGATGTGGCGGGCCTCGCGAAGTTGCAGCGTGAGCTGCTCGAATCGGCGCTGAAGCTCGTCCGGCCGGGCGGGGTGGTGCTCTACTCGACGTGCTCGCCGCACGTCGCCGAGACGGTTGCGGTGGTCGCGGACGCGGTGCGCCGGCACGGCGCGATCGCGCTCGACACCCGCGAGTCGGTCCCGGGCGTGCCGGGACTCGGCGACGGTCCGGGTGTCCAGCTGTGGCCGCACCGGCACGGTACCGACGCGATGTTCATGGCGGCACTGAAGCGGCCGCTCGAGGACTGAACTTCACCCCGGCAAATGTGCCCTGCCTCACAGTGACACGTGTTCTAATTCACTGTGGGCGGCGATGTCGCCGCCCACAGTGAATGGGCACGGGCTGGCACGGAGGACACCTCTCATGAATCGGGTTGCCGGGAAAGTCGTTCTGATCACGGGCGCCGCGCGCGGGCAGGGGCGTAGTCACGCCGTCCACCTCGCCGACGAGGGCGCCGACATCATCGCGTTCGACATCTGCGCCGACATCGAGACCAACGAGTACCCGCTCGCGAGCGAGGCCGATCTGGACGAGACCGCGCGACTGGTCGAGAAGGCGGGACAGCGGATCGTCACCGCGCGGGTGGATGTGCGGGACCGGGCGGCGCTCGACAAGGCGCTGGCGTCGGCGGTCACGACGCTGGGTCGCCTCGACGTCGTCGTCGCCAACGCGGGCATCTGCCCGCTCGGCAACCACGTTCCGCCGCAGGGGTTCGTCGACGCCTTCGATGTCGACTTCGTCGGCGTCGTCAACACCATCCACGCGGCCCTGCCGTACCTGAAGGCGGGAGCGTCGATCATCGCCACCGGTTCGGTGGCCGGCCTGGTTCCGCAGACGGGCATCAACGGCCAGCAGGCGATGCAGGGGCCCGGCGGCGACGGCTACGGGCTCGCGAAGAAGATGATCGGCGCCTACACGGAGTCGCTCGCACTCACCCTGGGGCCCAGTTCGATTCGGGTCAACGCCATCCATCCGACCAACGTCAACACCGACATGCTGCAGAGCACGCCGATGTACAAGACGTTCCGCCCCGACCTCGAGAACCCGACGGCCGAGGACGCGAAGGTCACCTTCCCGTTCATGCAGGCCATGCCGACGCCGTGGGTGGAGCCCGAGGACATCTCGCACGCCGTGGTGTACCTCGCGTCGGACGAGTCGCGCTTCGTCACCGGCCAGCAGTTGCGGGTCGACGCCGGCGCCGGGCTGAAGCTCGGTATCTGACCGAGCCCGCCGGCCCGGTCACACCGGTTCGGGCCACACCCAGCCCCGGACCTCCGGCATGTCCTCGAGGTGTTCGCGGACGTAGGCGTGGTGGCGTTCGAGCATCCGCTCGCAGTAGCCGGTCAGGTCGGCGGCACCGTCGGGTGTGCGACGGCAGCGGCGCAGCGCCTCGATCGCGAGGTGGTAGCGGCTCATGTGGTTGAGCACCACCATGTCGAACGGGGTGGTGGTGGTGCCCTGCTCGGTGTAGCCGCGGACGTGGAACCGGTCGGGGTTCGTCCGCCCGTGCAGCAGTTGGTGGAAGGCGCGGGCGTAGCCGTGCCACGCGACGACGACGTCGACGTCGCGGGTGAACAGTTCCTCGAAGGCGTCGTGGTGGCGTCCGTGCGGGTGGATGTCGGCCGGCGCCATCGACATCAGGTCGACGACGTTGACCACGCGGACCCGGAGGTCGGGCACGTGCCCGCGGAGCAGCGCGGCCGCGGCGAGGGTCTCCTCGGTGGGGACGTCGCCGACACACGCCAGCACGATGTCGGGTTCATCGCCGTCGCCGTCCTCCGTCCCGGCCCAGCCCCACACCGACGCGCCGGCGGCAACGTGCTCGCGCGCCTGCTCGAGCGTCAGGTACTGCGGGTGGGACTGCTTGTCCACCACCAGGAGGTTGACGCAGTCGCGGGTCTCGAACACGTGCTCGGCCACCACCAGCAGCGAGTTCGCGTCCGGTGGCAGGTACACCCGGGTGACGCCCCCGGAGAGGGACAGGACGGTGTCGATCAGGCCGGGTCCCTGGTGGGAGAACCCGTTGTGGTCGTTGCGCCAGCACGTCGACGTCAGCAGGATGTTCAGGCTCGCTACCGGGGCGCGCCAATCGATGGAGCGGGAGCGCTCGAGCCACTTGGCGTGCTGGATGGTCATCGAGGCGCTGACCATCGCGAACGCCTCGTACGTCGCGAACAGCCCGTGCCGGCCGGTGAGGAGGTATCCCTCGAGCCAGCCCTGACACAGGTGCTCCGACAGCACCTCCATCACCCGTCCGTGATGGCCCACGTGGTCGTCGTCGGGGACGAGGGTGCCGACGAAGCAGCGGTCCGTCACCTCGAACACCGCGCCCAGGCGGTTGCTGTTGGTCTCGTCGGGGCAGAACAGCCGGAAGTTGTCGGGGTTGGCGACGTAGACGTCGCGGAGGAATTCGCCGAGGGGACGCGTGGTCTCGTGGTGGACGGCGCCCGGTGACGGCACGTCCACGGCGTACCGGTCCGCGGCGGGAAGGTCCAGGGCGCGCAGGAGTTTCCCGCCGTTCGCGTGCGGGTTCGCACCCATCCGGCGGTCGCCGTCCGGTGCCAGCGCGGCCAGCTCGGGAACCAGCCGGCCCTGCGGGTCGAACTGCTCCTCGGGTCGGTAGGACAGCATCCACTGCTCGAGGATCCGCATGTGTGCTGGGTCGTCGCGGACATCGGCGACCGGGACCTGGTGCGCCCGGAACGTGCCCTCGACCTCGAGACCGTCCACGATGCTCGGGCCCGTCCAACCCTTCGGGGTGCGCAGGACGATCGCCGGCCACCGGGGCCGCTCGGTGAACCCGGATTCGCGGGCGTCGCGGCGGATCCGGGTGATCGCGGTGTGGGCCCGATCGAGGGTCTCGGCCAGGTCCCGATGAACCTGCGGCGGATCGTCCCCGGCGACCAGCACCGGGTCCCAGCCGAACGCGTGGAGCAGCGCCAGCACCTCGTCGTCGGAGCGGCGCCCCAGCACGGTCGGTCCCGAGATCTTGTACCCGTTGAGATGCAGGATCGGCAGCACCGCACCGTCGCGGGTCGGGTCGAGAAAGAACGGGGCCTTCCACGAACCGGACAGCGGACCGGTCTCGGCCTCGCCGTCACCGACGACGCACGCGACGATCAGGTCGGGATTGTCCATCGCCGCCCCCGTAGCGTGCGCGAGCGAATACCCCAGTTCGCCGCCCTCGTTCACGGATCCCGGCGTCTCCACCCCCGAATGGCTCGGGATGCCGCCGGGCGTGGAGAACTGTCGCGCCAACCGGCGTAGCCCGGCCTCGTCGGGCGTGACGTCCGGGTACAGCTGCGAATACGTGCCCTCGAGGTAGGCGTTCGCCACGACGGCCGGGCCGCCGTGACCGGGGCCGGCGACGAACAGGACATCGGCGTCGGTGCGGCGGATCAATCGGTCGAGGTGCGCGTACACGAGCGACAGGCCGGGACTGGTGCCCCAGTGTCCGAGCAGACGCGGCTTGATGTCCGGCGCCGCCAGCGGACTGCGCAGCAGCACGTTGTCGCGGAGGTAGATCTGCGCCACCGTCAGATAGTTGGCCGCCATCCAGTAGCGGTGGAGCAGTTCGAGATCGTCGTCGGGGCTGGTTTCCACGGGTCGACTCCTCCGGTAGGGCGAAGGTGCTTCCATCCTGACGGCAGTGGGCGCCGCTCGCCAGCGCTTTGCGCGACGCGACCGGTACCTCCGATTCCCTCTGTTGCGAGCGCGCCGAACCAGGCATCCTGGAGAGACGACTACCGGCACGCCGACGATGCCGCGCACTGGCCGTGACCATCGCCGCCGACGAAGTACGGATCCGGGATGCGCAGCGAGACCACACGAACGACGACGGCGACCACCACGATGCGCGCGTGGCGCACGACCAGACCCGGGCCGCTCGCGGACCGCCCGCTCACGATGGACCGCGAACTGCTGCCGCGCCCCACCAGCAAGGACCTGTTGGTCAGGGTCCTCGCGTGTGGTGTGTGCCGGACCGATCTGCACGTCGTGGAGGGCGAGTTGCCCCCGCACCGACTCAACGTGATCCCCGGCCACGAGATTGTCGGTGAGATCGTCGGGATGGGGGAGGACCTGGGCGAGAACTCCGGGCGCTTCGAGATCGGGCAGCGGGTCGGGATCGCGTGGTTGCGGGGCACATGCGGGCACTGCCGCTACTGCGTGCGCGGCGACGAGAACCTGTGCCCCTACTCGACCTACACCGGATGGGATGCCGACGGCGGCTACGCCGAGTACACCACGGTGCCCGCCGACTACGCGCTCGAACTCCCCACCGGGTACCCGGTCGTGGAGATCGCGCCGCTGCTGTGCGCGGGCATCATCGGCTATCGCTCGCTGAAGCGCGCCGATCTGCCGGAGGGTGGTCGACTCGGAATCTACGGTTTCGGCGGCAGCGCGCACCTCACCGCGCAGGTCGCGCTGGCGCGCGGTGCCCGCGTCCACGTGATGACCCGCGGCGAGGAGGCCCGCGAACTCGCCTTCAGTCTGGGTGCGGCGTCGGTGCAGGGGGCGGCCGATCCGCCGCCGGAACCGTTGGACTCGGCGATTCTCTTCGCCCCGGCCGGCGACCTCGTGCCCCCCGCGCTGGAGGCGCTCGACGCGGGCGGCACTCTCGCGCTCGCCGGCATCCACCTCAGTGACATCCCGCCGCTGAACTATCAGCGGGACCTGTTCCGCGAACGGCAGATCCGCAGCGTCACCGCGAACACCCGGCAGGACGCCGAGGAGTTCCTCGCCTTCGCGCAGCAGCACCGCCTGCGGGTCAGTGCGCACCGCTATCCGCTCGGCGCCGCCGACAAGGCGCTGGCGGACCTCGCCGGCGGGGTATTCGGTGGTGCGGCCGTTCTCGTGCCGTGACGGCGCGGGTGTCCTAGCGTGAACCGACGGGTCCGTCGTCGACGGATCCGGCAGGCGACTGGGAGGTGCGCACGTCGTGATCACTCATCCCGCGTTCCCGGTCGAGCCCTGGAGCCTGCACGCGACGAGCCTCGATCTCGGGGTGCTCGCGCAGACCGAATCCCTGTTCACCGTCGCCAACGGCCACCTCGGTTGGCGGGGCAACCTCGACGAGGGCGATCCGCACGGACTGCCGGGCAGCTACCTCGCCGGCGTCTACGAGGTCCGCCCCATGCCGTACGCCGAGCCAGGCTACGGCTACCCGAACTCCGGCGAGACCATCATCAACATCACCGACGGCAAGATCGTGCGCCTGCTGATCGACGACGAGCCGTTCGACGTCCGGCGCGGTCGCGTCCTGAAACACGAGCAGGAGCTGGACCTGCGGGCCGGCGTGCTGCGCCGCATCGTCGAGTGGCGGTCGCCCGCGGGCCGGACCGTCCGGCTGAGCACCACCAGGGTCGTGTCGTTCACCCAGCGTGCGATCGGCGCCGTCGACTACCGGGTGGAGGCGCTCGACGGACCGGCCCGGGTGGTGCTGCAGTCCGAACTCGTCGCCAACGAGCCGATGCCCGACGCCGAGGCGGACCCACGCGCGGCGGCGGTGCTGGCCGAGCCGCTGTTCGCCGAGGAGAACTTCGCCCACGACGCACTGGTGCAGCTCATGCACACGACGAGTGAGAGCGGGCTGCGTGTGGCCGTCGGCATGGATCACGACGTGTCGGGCCCGCACCTGCACGTCGCGTCCGAGAGCTACCCGGATCAGGGGCGGGTCACGATCGCCTCGCAGCTCGCGTCCGGCGAGCAGGTGAGGATGGTCAAGTACGTCGCCCACGCGTGGTCGGCGCGCCGGACCGCCCCGGCGATGCGCGACGAGGTGGCCGGTGAGCTGACCATCGCGCGGGAAATGGGTTGGGGCGGGCTGATTTCCGAGCAGCGCGCGTTCCTGGACGAGTTCTGGGCGCGCGCCGACGTGGTCGTCGACGGTGACCCGGCGGTGCAGCAGGCGGTTCGATTCGCGCTGTTCCACATCCTGCAGGCGTCGGCGCGCGCAGAAGGTGTCGCGATCGCGTCGAAGGGGCTCACCGGCCGCGGCTACGACGGGCACGCGTTCTGGGACACCGAGATGTTCGTCCTCCCGGTGCTGACGTCGGTCTTCCCGAAGGCCGTCGCCCACGCCCTGCGCTGGCGGCACTCCACGCTGGCGACCACCCGGGACCGGGCGCGACAGTTGGGGTTCGCCGGTGCGGCGTTTCCGTGGCGGACGATCACCGGCAAGGAGTGCAGCGGGTACTGGCCCGCCGGGGCCGCCGCGTTCCACGTCAACGCCGCCGTCGCCCGCGCCGTCATCGGATACCTGCGGGCGAACGGCGACACCGACTTCGAGCGCTCCGTGGGACTGGACCTGCTCGTGGAGACGGCGCGGTTGTGGCGATCCCTCGGCTACGTCGGCGAGGACGGACGGTTCCGGATCGACGGGGTCACCGGCCCCGACGAGTACAGCGCGCTGGTGCGAAACAACCTGTACACCAACCTCATGGCGCGCGAGAACCTGACCGCGGCCGTGTCGGTCGTCGAACGGCACCGTGATCGGATGCCGGATCTCGGCATCACCGACGAGGAACTCGACGGATGGCGGGCGGCGGCCGACGGCATGTTCGTGCCGTACGACGAGCGCCTCGGCGTGCACCCACAGTCGTCGGGATTCACCGACCGCGAGGTGTGGGACTTCGCGGCGACTCCGCCCGAGCACTATCCGCTGCTGCTGCACTATCCGTACTTCGACCTCTACCGCAAGCAGGTGGTCAAGCAGGCCGACGTCGTGTTGGCGATGCAGTGGGTGCCCGACGCGTTCACCGCGGACGAGCGGGCGCGGAACTTCGCGTACTACGAGCGGATGACCGTGCGGGACTCGTCGCTGTCGGCGTGCAGTCAGGCGGTGGTCGCCGCGGACGTCGGGGCGATGGATCTCGCCTACGACTATCTGGGGGAGACGGCGCTGATCGATCTGCTCGACCTGGAACACAACACACGCGACGGCCTGCACCTGGCGTCGCTGGCAGGTATCTGGATCGCGCTCGTCCAGGGGTTCGGTGGCGCGCGGCGCAGGCGTTCCAGGCTGACCTTCCGGCCGGCGTTGCCGCGCGGTATCGATCGGCTCGCGTTCGGTGTCGCCGCGGCGGGGTGCCGGCTGCGGATCGAGATCGACCGGATCGAGACGCGATACCGACTCATCCACGGCGACGACCTGACCATCGACCACGACGGCACTCCGGTAACGTTGCGCGGCAACGATGTTCGGGTGATGCGGACGGTCCGCCCGCCGATGGGGCCGGTGGCGACGCAACCGCCCGGCCGGGAACCCCTGCGCCGACACCCCGGCAGCGACGAGGGTTCGGCGCCTGCCGACTAAACTCGCCCCCGTGGCAACCCCGATGATCGCTCCTTCCATTCTCTCCGCCGACTTCGCGCGTCTCGCCGAGGAGGCCGACGCCGTCGCCGGTGCCGACTGGCTGCACGTGGACGTGATGGACGCCCACTTCGTTCCGAATCTGACGCTCGGCCTGCCGGTGGTGCAGAGCCTGCTGAAGGCGACCGACATCCCGCTCGACTGCCACCTGATGATCGACGATCCGGGTCGTTGGGCGCCGCCGTACGCGGAGGCCGGCGCGCACAACGTCACCTTCCATGCCGAGGCCACCGACGACCCGGTCGCCGTCGCCCGCGACATCCGCGCCGCGGGCGCCAAGGCGGGGCTGAGCATCAAGCCGAACACCCCGATCGAGCCGTACCTCGAGATCCTGAAGAACTTCGACACACTGCTCGTGATGAGCGTCGAGCCGGGCTTCGGCGGCCAGTCGTTCATCCCGACCGTGCTGGACAAGGCCCGCGCCGTCCGCAAGCTCGTCGACGCGGGCGAGCTGCGTCTGCTGGTCGAGATCGACGGCGGCATCAACGTCGACACCGTCGAGCAGGCCGCGGAGGCGGGCGTCGACTGCTTCGTCGCCGGGTCGGCCGTCTACGGCGCCGCCGATCCCGCCGCCGCCGTCCGTGGGCTGCGGGAGCAGGCCGCCAAGGCGTCGCCGCACCTGACGCTGTCGATCTGACGAGCCGGTCATGACGACGTTCGGGCGTGCCCACGAGGCCGCGATGCGGCTCGCGATCGACGCCTCCCACGGCGTCCGGGGCACCACGAGCCCGAATCCGCCGGTCGGGGCGGTGATTCTCGATGCAACCGGCGAGATCGTCGGGATCGGTGCCACGCAGCCGCCCGGGGGACCGCACGCCGAGGTCGTCGCGCTGACCGAGGCCGGGGAACGTGCCCGGGGCGGCACCGCCGTCGTCACCCTGGAACCGTGCAACCACTACGGCCGCACCGGGCCGTGTTCGCAGGCGCTCGTCGATGCCGGGATCGCGGCAGTGCACTACGCGGTGAGCGATCCCAACCCGGCGGCCTCGGGCGGCGCCGACACGCTCCGGAAGGCCGGCGTCGTGGTGTTCGGGGGCACGCTCGTCGACGACGTCGAACGGGGACCGCTGCGCGCGTGGCTCCACCGGCAGCGAACCGGCCGGCCGCACGTGACGTGGAAGTTCGCCGCGACCCTCGACGGCCGCAGCGCCGCCGAGGACGGCACCAGCCAGTGGATCACCGGCCCCGAAGCGCGGGCCCGGGTGCACGCCGACCGGGCGCGGCTCGACGCGATCGTCGTCGGTACCGGGACCGTGCTGGCAGACGATCCGTGGCTGACGGCCCGGCTGCCCGACGGTTCCCTCGCCCCGCATCAGCCCCTGCGCGTCGTCGTGGGGAAACGTGCGATCCCGTCCACCGCGCGGGTGCTCGACGACGCGGCGCCCACGCTGGTAATGCGCACCCACGCCGTCGCCGACGTCCTCGCTGCCCTCGCCGATCAGGACGACGTCCTGGTCGAGGGCGGGCCGCGGCTCGCGGGGGCGTTCCTCGCGGCCGGCCGGATCGACCGCGTCCAGGCATACATCGCGCCGGTCGTGTTGGGTGCGGGGTCCCACGCAGTGGAAGGCGCAGGGGTCCGGACCATCGCCGAGGCGTTACGGTTTCGGCGAGAGAGCGTCGAGGCGATCGGCGACGACCTGTTGTTGAACCTGATCCCGGAACAATCGGGCCGCACCGCGGCGTGGGATCGTCCGTGACGTGATCCCTTTCGGGATCACCGCCGAACCGATCCTGCGGGATCCGAAGGAGTGAGCGAAGACATGTTCACCGGAATCGTCGAAGAACTCGGCGAGATCGTCGCCAAGGAAGACCTGGCGGACGCGGCCCGGTTCACGGTCCGTGGCCCTGTGGTCACCGCCGACGCCGGCCACGGCGATTCGATCGCGGTCAACGGCGTCTGCCTCACCGTCGTCGACGTCCTCGACGGCGAGGCGTTCACGGCCGACGTGATGCGGGAGACCCTCGTGCGGTCGAGCCTCGGCGCTCTCGCGGTCGGCAGCCGCGTCAACCTCGAGCGCGCCGCCGCCGTCAACAGCCGGCTGGGCGGCCACATCGTCCAGGGCCACATCGACACGGTCGGGACGGTCATTTCACGCAGCCCGTCCGAGAACTGGACGGTGGTGCGCATCTCGCTGCCGTCGAGCATCTCGCGTTACGTCGTGGAGAAGGGATCGATCACGGTCGACGGGGTGTCCCTGACCGTGTCGGCGCTCGGTGGCGAACCGGGCGCCGAGTACTTCGAGATCTCGCTGATCCCGACGACGCTGGCGCTGACCACCCTCGGCTCGGCGGAACCGGGAACCCCGGTCAACCTCGAGGTCGACGTCATCGCCAAGTACGTCGAGCGCCTGCACACCGCCGCCGCCCGACAGCCGGAATAACGACCTCGTATCGAAGGGTCGTACTGTTGAGGTGCATCTGAAGCGATGCACCGGGACATACTCGAGCACACCAGTTCAAGATTTTGGAGCCCAAGCACGTGACCAGGTTCGACAGCATCGAGCGCGCAGTCGCCGACATCGCCGCAGGTAAGGCGGTTGTGGTGGTCGACGACGAGGACCGCGAGAACGAGGGCGACCTCATCTTCGCGGCCGAGAAGGCCACCCCGGAACTCGTGGCGTTCATGGTGCGCTACACGTCCGGCTACCTGTGTGTTCCGCTCGACGGCGAGGACTGTGACCGACTCGGTCTCCCGCCGATGTATGCGACCAACCAGGACAAGCACGGCACCGCGTACACCGTCACGGTCGACGCGCGCGACGGCATCGGCACCGGCATCTCGGCCTCCGACCGGGCCGCGACGATGCGGTTGCTGGCCGACCCGAACAGCGGCGCCCAGGACTTCACCCGTCCCGGTCACGTTGTTCCGCTGCGGGCCAAGGAAGGCGGCGTCCTGCGTCGTCCGGGTCACACCGAGGCCGCGGTCGACCTCGCCCGCATGGCGGACCTGCGTCCGGCCGGCGTGATCTGCGAGATCGTCAGCCAGAAGGACGAGGGCCACATGGCCCAGACCGAGGAGCTGCGGGTCTTCGCCGACGACCACGACCTGGCGCTCATCTCGATCGCGGACCTGATTGCGTGGCGCCGCAAGCACGAGAAGCACGTCGTGCGCGTCGCCGAGGCCCGCATCCCCACCCGCCACGGCGACTTCACCGCCGTCGGGTACAAGAGCATCTACGACGAGGTCGAGCACGTCGCCCTCGTCCGCGGTGACATCTCGGCCGACGACGGCACCGATGTGCTGGTTCGCGTCCACTCCGAGTGCCTCACCGGCGACGTCTTCGGCTCGCTGCGCTGCGACTGCGGCCCGCAGCTCGACGCCGCGCTCGACATGATCGCGCAGGAGGGCCGTGGTGTGGTCCTGTACATGCGCGGCCACGAGGGCCGGGGCATCGGCCTGATGCACAAGCTGCAGGCCTACCAGCTGCAGGACGCCGGCTCCGATACGGTCGACGCCAACCTCCAGCTCGGCCTGCCGGCCGACGCGCGGGACTACGGCATCGGCGCGCAGATCCTGGTCGACCTCGGCATCAAGTCGATGCGCCTGTTGACCAACAACCCGGCCAAGCGGGTCGGTCTCGACGGCTACGGGCTGCAGATCATCGACCGGGTCCCGATGCCGCTGCGCGCGAACGCGGAGAACCTGACGTACCTGCGTACCAAGCGCGACCGCATGGGCCACGACCTCATCGGGCTCGACGAGTTCGAGGCCGGTGACGCGCTGTGAGCGGGGTGGGACGCCCCGACCTGCAGCTCGGGATGGCGAAGGACCTCAAGCTCGCGATCGTCGCCGGTCAGTGGCATCCCGAGATCAGCGAGGCGCTGATCGCGGGTGCCAAGCGGGTGGCGAAGCAGGCGCAGATCGAAGAGCCGACGCTGGTACGGGTCGCGGGCGCGATCGAGCTCCCCGTCGTCGCGCAGGAGCTTGCCAAGTCGCACGACGCCGTCGTGGCGCTCGGTGTCGTGATCCGCGGCGGCACGCCGCACTTCGAGTACGTGTGCGACGCGGTCACCGCGGGCCTCACCCGTGTGTCGCTCGACGAGGGCACCCCGGTCGGCAACGGTGTGCTCACCACGGACAACGAGCAGCAGGCGCTGGACCGTTCCGGTCTGCCCGGCTCGCTCGAGGACAAGGGTGGCGAGGCGTGCGCCGCGGCGATCGACACGGCCGTCACGCTGGCGCAGCTGCGGCGCAGCCGGACGGGGTCGACGTCGCGATGAGCTCTGCGCAGGGCGAGTGGGACTTCGAGGTCCGCTCGAAGAAGTCGGCGCGCTACGCGTGGATCGCGGCCGGGGTGCTGGTGCTGGTGCACGTCACACTCGCGATCCTGCTGCGGTCGTCGGCGACCGGCGTCTACTTCCGGCTGGTGGACCAGTTCGCGATGGCGGGCATCGGCGTCCTCCTTGCGTGCGGCGTCCTGCTGCTCACGCGGCCGCGTCTGCGGGTAGGTCCTCGCGGCATCGCCGTCCGCAACGTGCTCGGTGAGCGTGTGGTCGAGTGGGACCTCGAGCAGGGACTGTCCTTCCCGGAGGGTGCGGCGTGGGCGCGGATCGAACTGCCCGACGACGAATACGTGCCGGTGATGGCGATTCAGGCGAACGACGGCGACCACGCCGTCGACGCCGTCCACCGGTTCCGGGAGCTCGAGGCGAAGTACACGAGCTCGCGCACGGAGTGACTGCGAGCGGATACCGTCGGTACCGCCGACTAGCCTTGAATCGTGCCTGATCCTTCGACGTATCGTCCCGCGCCCGGAACCATCCCGGTGGAGCCGGGCGTGTACAAATTCCGTGATCCGCACGGCCGCGTCATCTACGTCGGCAAGGCGAAGAGCCTGCGTTCGCGGCTCAATTCGTACTTCGCCGACGTCTCGTCGCTGCATCCGCGGACCCGGCAGATGGTCACCACCGCCGGCAGTGTCGAGTGGACGGTCGTCAGCACCGAGGTCGAGGCGCTCCAGCTCGAGTACAACTGGATCAAGGAGTTCGATCCGCGGTTCAACGTCCGGTACCGGGACGACAAGACGTACCCGGTGCTCGCGGTCACGCTGAACGAGGAGTTCCCGCGGCTGTTCGTCTACCGCGGTCCGCGCCGCAAGGGCGTGCGCTACTTCGGTCCGTACTCGCACGCGTGGGCCATCCGCGAGACGCTCGACCTGCTGCTACGGGTGTTCCCGGCACGGACATGCTCGGCGGGAGTCTTCAAGCGGCACAACCAGATCGGGCGGCCGTGCCTACTCGGCTACATCGACAAGTGCTCGGCCCCGTGCGTCGGCCGCGTGAGTGCGGCCGAGCATCGACAGATCGTCGAGGACTTCTGTGACTTCCTGTCCGGCCGCACCGACCGGCTCGTTCGGCAGCTCGAGACCCGGATGCAGGAGGCGGCCGAGGACCTCGACTTCGAGACCGCGGCGCGGCTGCGGGACGACGTCGGCGCGCTGAAGAAGGCGCTCGAGAAGCAGGCCGTCGTCCTCGGTGACGGCACCGACGCGGACCTCGTGGCGTTCGCGTCCGACGATCTCGAGGTCGCGGTACAGGTGTTCCATGTCCGGGGCGGCCGGGTGCGCGGCCAGCGCGGATGGGTGGTCGAGAAGGCCGGCGACGTCATCGAGCGCGACGCCGTCGCCCGCGACGGCGCCGATGCCGGTTCCGCTGGGGCCGACTCCGAGGCCGCGATCCTTGTCGAGCAGTTCCTCACCCAGTTCTACGGCGAGCAGGCCGCCCTCGACGCGGGCGGGAGTCCGGCCGACCAGCCGGCCAACGTCGTCCCCCGGGAGGTCCTGGTGCCGGTGCTGCCGCGCAACACCGACGAGGTCCAGCAGTGGCTGAGTACGCTGCGCGGGTCGGCCGTCAAGCTGCGCGTCCCGCAGCGCGGAGACAAGAAGGCGCTCGCCGAGACCGTCGAGCGGAACGCGAAAGAGGCGCTGGCGCAGCACAAGCTGAAGCGGGCCGGTGACTTCACCTCGCGGTCGGCGGCGCTGCAGGGCATCCAGGAGGCGCTCGACCTCGACTCCGCGCCGCTGCGGATCGAATGCGTCGACATCAGCCACGTGCAGGGCACCGACGTCGTGGCGTCGCTCGTCGTGTTCGAGGACGGGCTCCCGCGCAAGTCCGACTACCGGCACTACGCGATCAAGGAGGCGGCCGGCGACGGCCGCTCCGACGACGTCGCCAGCATCGCCGAAGTCACCCGCCGGCGGTTTCTGCGGCACAACCGGGACACGGCGGTCGCCGGAGACGGCGGCGATCTCGCTCCGGAGGCCGCGCTGGACCCGCAGACCGGTCGTCCGCGCAAGTTCGCGTACCCGCCGAACCTGTTCGTCGTGGACGGCGGTGCCCCGCAGGTCGCGGCGGCCGCGGAGGTGCTCGACGAACTCGGTATCACCGACGTCGCCGTCGTCGGCCTCGCGAAACGGCTCGAGGAGGTGTGGGTGCCCGGGGAGGAGGACCCGGTGATCCTGCCGCGCACGAGCGAGTCGCTGTACCTGCTCCAGCGCGTCCGGGACGAGGCGCACCGGTTCGCGATCACGTTCCACCGCAGCAAGCGGTCGCGGCGGATGACGGCGTCCGCGCTGGATTCGGTGCGCGGCCTCGGCGAGACGCGGCGCACGGCGCTGGTCAAGCACTTCGGTTCGGTGGCGCGGTTGCGTAGCGCGACGATCGAGGAGATCACGGAGGTCCCCGGTATCGGTATCGCGACGGCGCGTGCCGTGCTCGACGCGCTCGGTGGCGCCGCCACGGAGCAGGACGCAGGGTCGGATGTCGCTGCGGGAGCGCCGACCGTGGGGGATGATGTGTCGGACATCGGCGTATCGGAACGAACAGGACAGAGTCTCCAGTGAACGACCAGCAGAAACGGGGGGAGGGCGGCATGGAGGTCGCGCTCGTCACGGGGTTGTCCGGGGCCGGGCTCAGCACGGCGGCCAAGGTCCTCGAGGACCTCGGCTGGTACGTCGTCGACAATCTGCCGCCGGAGCTGATCACGCGGATGGTCGACCTCGGTGTCGAGTCCGATCCGCCGATTCGCCGCCTGGCCGTCGTGATCGACGTCCGCAGCCGGCCGTTCTCGGGTGACCTCGGCCGCGTGATCGCCGCGCTCGAGCAGATGCCCGTCCAGATGCGGGTGCTGTACCTGGAGGCCAATGACTCGGTGCTGATCCGCCGCTTCGAGCACGTGCGGCGCAGTCATCCGCTGCAGAGCGACAGCAAGGAAGGCACGCTGTCGGAGGGGATCGCCGCCGAGCGCGCGCAGTTGGCCCACGTCAAGGCGGCGGCCGACCTGGTCGTCGACACGTCGTCGCTCGCGGTCCGCGAGCTGCGCGAGAAGATCGAGACGGCGTTCGGCGGTGAGGGCAGCGGCGAGATCCAGGTCACGGTGCAGTCCTTCGGGTTCAAGCACGGCCTGCCGATGGACGCGGACCTGGTGTGCGACGTCCGGTTCCTGCCGAATCCGCACTGGATTCCGGAACTGCGCGAACACACCGGACTGGAGGATGCGGTGCGGGACTACGTCCTGTCTCGAGACGGGGCCGAGGAATACCTCGACACGTACCTGCGCCTGCTGGAATTGACGACGGCGGGATACCGCCGGGAGGGAAAGCGCTACATGACGATCGCGGTCGGGTGCACCGGCGGCAAGCATCGCAGCGTGGCCATGTCGGAGGCGCTCGCGGCACTTCTCCGGAAGGAGGACGGTCTCGCCGTCCGTGTCGTCCACCGCGACGTGGGGCGCGAATGAGCGACGATCGACAGCGTGGGGACAGCCGCGCGCCTCGCATCGTCGCGTTCGGCGGAGGTCACGGCCTGTACGCGACGCTCAGCGCGGCGCGGAGACTGAGTTCGGACGTCACCGCGGTGGTGACGGTCGCGGACGACGGTGGGTCCTCGGGTCGGCTGCGCAGCGAACTCGGTGTGATCCCGCCGGGTGACCTGCGCATGGCGCTGGCCGCGCTCGCGGCGAGAGAGCCGCACGTGCAGGCGTGGACCGATACCGTCCAGCACCGCTTCGGCGGCACGGGTGCGCTGGCCGGCCACTCCGTCGGCAACCTGATCCTCGCCGGACTCACCGAGGTGCTGGGCGACACGGTCGCGGCCCTCGACACCGTCGCCCGGCTGCTCGAGGTCGAGGGGCGTGTGCTGCCCATGTCCCGGGTCGCGCTCGAGATCGAGGCGGACGTCGTCGGGCTCGAGACCGATCCCCGCGTCAGCCGCTGCATCCGCGGCCAGGTTGCGGTCGCCACGACGCCGGGGAAGGTCCGCAGGGTGCGGCTGCGGCCGGCCAACCCGCCCGCGTGCCCGGAGGCACTCGCGGCGGTCGACGTGGCCGACCTCGTCGTACTCGGGCCGGGATCGTGGTTCTCGAGCGTCATTCCGCATGTCCTCGTTCCGGAACTTCTCGATACGGTGAGGCGGGCGTCGGCACGCAAGGTGCTGATCCTCAACCTCGCGCCGGAACCGGGGGAGACCGCCGGATTCTCCGCGGAGCGCCATCTCCACGTACTCTGCCAGCACGCACCGGACCTGCGCGTGGACCACGTCGTCGTCGACTCGGCGTCGGTTCCGGCGGGCCGCGAACGCGAGCACCTGTGCCGGGCCGCCGAGCAGCTGGGTGCGAAGGTCGTGTACGCGGACGTCGCGGAGGACGGGACCCACAGGCATCACGCGGGCAAGCTCGCCGTTGTGCTGGACCGGCTCTCCGCGCCGGCGCCCTTCGGTGCCGGTCCGGGGGACACGCACGACGTGAACGAACAGGCCGCCGAACGGACAGTCGGGGGAAGGGAGAGCGCCACGTGGCGATGACAGCCGAGGTCAAGGACGAGCTCAGCAGGCTCACGGTCACGCAGGTCAGCTGCCGCAAGGCGGAGGTGTCGTCGCTGCTGCGGTTCGCGGGCGGACTGCACATCGTCGGCGGCCGCGTCGTCGTGGAGGCCGAGGTGGACATGGGATCGATCGCGCGCCGGTTGCGCGGCGAGATCCTCGACCTGTACGGCTACCACTCCGACGTGCACGTGCTCAGCGCGGGTGGCCTGCGCAAGGGGTCGCGGTACGTCGTGCGGGTCGCCAAGGACGGTGAGGCGCTCGCGCGCAGGACCGGGCTGCTCGACATGCGCGGTCGGCCGGTGCGCGGCCTTCCCGCGCAGGTCGTCGGTGGCAGCGTCGGTGACGCAGAGGCGGCGTGGCGGGGCGCATTCCTGGCGCACGGGTCGTTGACCGAGCCGGGCCGCTCGTCGGCGCTCGAGGTCAGCTGCCCGGGCCCGGAGGCGGCGCTCGCGCTCGTCGGTGCCGCGCGTCGGCTGGGTATCACCGCGAAGGCCCGCGAGGTCCGCGGGACCGACCGTGTCGTCGTCCGCGACGGTGAGGCGATCGGCGCCCTGCTCACCCGGATGGGGGCGCAGGACACGCGCCTGACGTGGGAGGAACGCCGCATGCGGCGCGAGGTGCGGGCCACCGCGAACCGTCTGGCCAATTTCGACGACGCCAATCTGCGGCGCTCGGCTCGGGCGGCCGTCGCCGCCGCGGCGCGCGTGGAGCGGGCGCTCGAGATCCTCGGCGAGGAGGTCCCCGACCATCTCGCCGCGGCCGGCACCCTGCGCGTCAAGCACCGGCAAGCGTCGCTCGAGGAACTCGGGCAGCTCGCTGACCCGCCGATGACCAAGGACGCGGTGGCCGGACGCATCCGCCGACTGCTGTCGATGGCCGATCGTCGGGCCAAGGAGTTGGGTATCCCCGATACCGAGTCGGCGGTGACCCCCGAGTTGCTCGAAGAGGCCTGACGCGGGCGCGACCGGCCGGAAACCGACCCGTCGGATATGCCCGAGTTCCGGTGACCGGGGCAGATGCGCGCAGGTACCGGTGCGCGCACTAGGGTGGAACTCACATCGACCGATGAATCCCGCGTTTCGGTTCGATCCTCGTGGGTATCAAGGTGCTCGCGGGGATCGCGCGGGCGAAAACTGGCACACCAGAGTAGATGGGCAAAGGAGCTAACTGTGACGGTCCGGGTAGGCATCAACGGCTTCGGTCGTATCGGACGTAACTTCTTCAGGGCGGTCGATGCGCAGAAGGCGCTCGGCACCACCGACATCGAGATCGTGGCGGTCAACGACCTCACGGACAACGCGACGCTGGCTCACCTGCTCAAGTACGACTCGATCCTGGGTCGTCTGCCGCACGAGGTCTCGCTCGAGGGCGACGACACCATCGTCGTCGGTGACACCAAGATCAAGGCACTGGCGCACCGCGGCCCGCTGAACGAGCTGCCCTGGGGCGAGCTGGGCGTCGACGTCGTCGTCGAGTCGACGGGCATCTTCACGGACGCCGAGAAGGCCAAGGGCCACCTCGAGGCCGGTGCCAAGAAGGTCATCATCTCCGCGCCCGCCAAGGGCGAGGACATCACCATCGTGATGGGCGTCAACGACGACAAGTACGACGGCAGCCAGGACATCATCTCCAACGCGTCGTGCACCACCAACTGCCTCGGCCCGATCGCCAAGGTCCTCGACGACGAGTTCGGCATCGTCAAGGGTCTGATGACGACGGTCCACGCGTACACGCAGGACCAGAACCTGCAGGACGGCCCGCACAGCGATCTGCGTCGCGCCCGCGCCGCTGCGCTGAACGTCGTTCCGACCGGCACGGGTGCCGCCAAGGCGATCGGCCTGGTCCTCCCGCAGCTGCTGGGCAAGCTGGACGGCTACGCGCTGCGTGTGCCGATCCCGACGGGCTCGGTCACCGACCTCACCGTCAACCTGGCGAAGCCGGCCACGATCGCCGAGATCAACGCCGCGATGAAGGCTGCCGCCGAGGGCCCGCTGAAGGGCATCCTGAAGTACACCGAGGCTCCGATCGTGTCGTCGGACATCGTCACCGACCCGCACTCCTCGATCTTCGACGCCGGCCTGACCAAGGTCATCGACGACCAGGTCAAGGTTGTCTCGTGGTACGACAACGAGTGGGGCTACTCGAACCGCCTCGCGGACCTCATCGGCCTCGTCGCGAAGTCCCTCTGACGCCGTGGCTGTCAAGACGCTGAAGGACCTGCTGGACGAGGGAGTCGAGGGTCGTACCGTGCTGGTGCGCTCCGACCTCAATGTCCCGCTGGACAACGGAACCATCACCGACCCGGGCCGCATCGTCGCGTCCGCGCCGACCATCTCGGCGCTGGCGGAGGCGGGTGCCAAGGTCATCGTGATGGCGCACCTCGGCCGCCCCAAGGGCGAGTTCGACGCGGCGCTGTCGCTGGCCCCGGTCGCCGCGAAGCTCGGCGAGGTGCTGGGCCGCAACGTCCAGCTCGCCGGTGACGTCGTCGGCCAGGACGCGCTCGCGCGGTCCGAGGGCCTCACGGACGGCGATGTCCTCCTGCTGGAGAACATCCGTTTCGATCCGCGTGAGACCAGCAAGGACGACGCCGAGCGCGCGGCGCTCGCGAAGGCGCTCGTCGACCTGGTCGATGGGGAGGGCGCGTTCGTCTCCGACGGCTTCGGTGTCGTGCACCGCAAGCAGGCGTCGGTCTACGACATCGCCAAGCTGCTCCCGCACTACGCGGGCAACCTGGTCGCGGCCGAGGTCGAGGTCCTGCAGAAGCTGACGCAGGACTCCGAGCGCCCGTACGCGGTCGTGCTCGGTGGCTCGAAGGTGTCGGACAAGCTCGCCGTGATCGAGGCGTTGGCCCCCAAGGTCGACACCCTCGTCATCGGTGGCGGCATGTACTACACCTTCCTTGCGGCACAGGGCATCTCGGTCGGCAACTCGCTGTGCCAGGAAGAGATGATCGAGACCTGCAAGGGCCTGCTCGAGCGGTACGCGGACGTCATCCACATCCCGCAGGACGTGGTGATCGCCGATTCGTTCTCGGCGGACGCCGAGTCGCAGACGGTCTCCGTGTTGGAGATTCCGGACGGCTGGATGGGCCTGGACATCGGACCGCAGTCGGTGGACCGCTTTGCGGCGATCCTCTCGGGTGCCAAGACGGTGTTCTGGAACGGTCCGATGGGCGTGTTCGAGTTCGAGAAGTTCTCGGCCGGCACCAAGGGTGTGGCCGAGGCGATCATCGAGGCCACCGGCAAGGGCGCGTTCAGCGTCGTCGGCGGCGGCGATTCCGCGGCGGCCGTGCGTCAGCTCGGTCTGCCGGAGGACGGCTTCTCGCACATCTCGACCGGTGGCGGCGCCTCCCTCGAGTACCTCGAGGGCAAGACGCTTCCCGGCATCGCGGCGCTGGAGGACTGAGACATGGCACGCAAGCCTTTGATCGCCGGCAACTGGAAAATGAACCTCAACCACCTCGAGGCCATCGCCCTGGTGCAGAAGATCGCGTTCTCGTTGCCCGCGAAGTACTTCGAGAAGGTCGACGTGACGGTGATCCCGCCGTTCACCGACATCCGCAGCGTGCAGACGCTGGTCGAGGGTGACAAGCTCCTGCTCACCTACGGTGCGCAGGACGTGTCGGCCCACGAGTCGGGTGCGTACACCGGCGAGATCAGCGGTTCGATGCTGGCCAAGCTGGGCTGCACGTTCGTCGTCGTCGGTCACTCCGAGCGGCGCACGCTGCACGGCGAGTCCGACGAGACGGTGCTCGCGAAGACCAAGGCGGCGCTGGCGAACGGGATCACCCCGATCGTCTGCATCGGCGAGGGCCTCAACATCCGCGAGGCCGGCGAGCACGTGGCGTACAACGTTGCGCAGCTGAAGGGTTCGCTCGCGGGTCTGTCGGCCGACGAGATCTCCAAGATCGTCGTCGCGTACGAGCCCGTGTGGGCCATCGGCACCGGCAAGGTGGCCTCCGCCGCCGACGCGCAGGAAGTCTGCAAGGCGGTGCGCGACACGCTCGCCGAGCTCGCCTCGCCGGAGATCGCGCAGGACGTGCGCGTGCTCTACGGCGGATCGGTCAACGCCAAGAACGTCGGCGAGCTGGTGGCTCAGCCCGACGTCGACGGTGGACTGGTCGGCGGTGCGTCGCTCAAGGCGGACGAGTTCGCGACCCTGTCGGCGATTGCCGCCGGCGGACCGCTCCCGTGATCGGGTAGCAACCGAACGAGCGCGGGGCGCGTGACCGGAAAGGTCACGCGCCCCGCGTTTTTCGATTGCCCCATCCCTCAGTCGGACGCGCCGGGAGCGGCCCCGTCGTCAGGGCCATCATCCCCGGCTGCAGTCAATGTCGGAAAAACCACACCTGATCTGCGCGTTCTGATACCAATCTCATTGGCGCACTGCTTATGTGCGCCGCTAACCTCGGCGGCCATGGACGAGTCGCATCCGGATCCCGGACGCCTGCAGGCCACCTTCCTGCCCGCGCAGGCATCCCTCGCATGGTGGGGCGTGCACGACGTCGAGGCGGCCCTCGCTGCCCACGGTGTGCCGGTGGGCAGTCCCTCGGACATCCGGCTCGCGGTGCCGGTGGGCGAGGGCGGAATCGCGCCGCGAACCGTTCGGACTCGGACGGTCGAACTCGCCGCGGCACTCCCGGCGCTGCGGGATCTGCGCCCAACTCTGGACAATCGGAACATCGGGGCGTCTGTGTGGTCCTGGTGGCGAGCGGCGCAGCTGGCGGAGAGCGATTCCGGGTTCGCCGGAGTCGCCGCGACGATGCCCACCGCCGCGCACGCCGCGCTGGACGCGGACGAGACGTCGATCGAGACTGCGGAATCGGTGCTCCGCAGGTTCATCGCGATGGTCACGCTCACGGAGGAGCTACGAATCGTCGGCGTCCGGGCAACACTGCGCCCATATCAACTTCTCGGGCTGGCCTGGCTCACCGGGTTGTCGAGCGAGGGCGGCGGTGTGCTCGCTGACGAGATGGGACTCGGGAAGACGCTTCAGGCGATCTCGCTGCTCGCCGTCCGTGCGGCCGAGGGGCCGCACCTGGTGGTGTGCCCGACCTCTGTCATCGAAAACTGGCGCCGCGAACTCGCCCGTTTCGCCCCCGACCTCCGGGTGACAGTCCATCACGGCGTCAACCGCTCATTGCCGACGGGTCTCGGTGTAGGCCGTGTGATCCTCACCAGCTACAACGTGCTGCGTTCCGACGTAGGCACACTCGCTGCAGCGCACTGGAACGCGGTGGTCTTCGACGAGGCGCAACAGATCAAGAACCCGAACTCGTTGGGGGCCAGGGCTGGCGCCCGACTGCCGGCGCGTCTGAAGGTTGCGATGACCGGGACCCCAATCGAGAATCGGCTCGACGAGCTGTGGTCACTCCTGCACGTCACCAATCCCGGTGTCCTCGGCACCCGCGCCCGGTTCCGGCAGCGGTTCGCAACCCCGATCGAGTCTGGGCGGTCGACCTCGGCCGCAGCACGACTCTCCGCGGTGATCGGCCCGTACGTGCTGCGCCGCACCAAGGCGGCGGTTGCGACGGACCTTCCCCCGAAGCAGTACTCGACGATCGTGTGCACGCTGACCGACGAGCAGACCCGGCTCTACCGCGAGGCGGTGGAAGCCGCCTTCTCGTCCGGACTCGGTAGCGGCATTGCGCGACGTGGCAACGTGTTGGCGCTGCTGACGACGCTGAAACAGGTCTGCAATCATCCCGCGCAACTGGAACGAGACGACAACGGGTTGTCGGGAAGGTCCGGCAAGTTCGACCGCGCAACCGAAATGCTCGCCGAGATTGTCGAGGACGGGGACCACGCGCTGGTTTTCACCCAGTACCGAACGATGGGCAAGTTGCTGTCATCGCACCTGACCGCACAACTGGGCGTGGGTACAGTCCCGTTCCTGCACGGCGGGCTCAACGTGGCCCGACGAACAGAGCTTGTCGAGACATTCCAGTCGGCACCCGATGCGTCGCCGGTCCTGATCCTGAGCCTGCGTGCCGCGGGATTCGGTTTGAACCTCACCCGTGCCAACCACGTCGTGCACTACGACCGGTGGTGGAATCCGGCGGTGGAGGACCAGGCCACCGACCGGGTCCATCGGATCGGTCAACACCGGACGGTCAACGTGCACACCCTCGTGACCGGGGGCACGATCGAGGATCACATCGCCGCGATGCACGAGTCGAAACGCGCAGTTGCCGAATCGATTGCGGGTGGATCGGAGGTCGCGCTCGCGGACCTCTCCGACGCCGAGCTGCGCGCGATAGTCGATCTCGATGCGAGAGGAACGCTGTGATGCGGGCAGACTTCGGCGTCACCGCTTGGGGGCGGACCTGGCTGCGAACAATCGAGTCGACGGCCACGTCGGCACCGAATCCCGCCTTGCCCCAGGCACGGACACTGGCCCGACGCGGTTCGGTGACGATCACCTCGGTGGGCGGCGGCGCGATTCGAGCCGAGGTGACGGCGCGCGGCAGGACGTTCCCGGTCGCCATCGACGTGCCACTCTGGGGGCGAGGAGAAGCAGTGGTGGTGCGCACGATCCTCGGCCGCGTAGGCGCCCGGGACCGCCGGATCCTGGCGGGCGACATCCCGGACGCCGTTGTCGCGGACCTGAAGGACAACGGCATTTCGGTCGCTGTCGAGATCCCCGAGTGCGTCGTGACCTGCGGATGCACGAGCCGCCGACGCCCGTGCGTGCATCACCTTTCCGTCGTGTACTGCCTGGCGCAGAGGATTGACGAGGAGCCCGCCCTGGCTGTCGCTCTCCGAGAGAGACGCGTGTCTCGTGCCCATTCGTCGCGCTCGGGTGACACCCGTCGGATCCTGCTCACCGAGGTGGATGTGGCGAGCTACTACGGCGACTGAGCCGCTGCCCTCTGCTGCCGGACACTCGCAGTGTCGTGCGCCGGGCGTGCGACGTGGACCGCCACACGCCCGGCGCAATCCGAGTCGATCAGGCGAGCAGTTTCAGTGCGAGCTTGCCGATCGTCGTCGGGGACAACCCCAGGCCGGTGCGCAGGTAGTTCTCGACGGTGCCGTACCGGGCCTTCAGTTCGTCGAGTCCGGCCTGCAGGTAGCTGGCGTCGACGCCGAGCAGCGGGCGGTAGACGTCGGCGACGGCCTGGCCCTGCGTCGCCGCGATGCCGTGGTAGGTCCGCTCGATGGAGGCGGCCGAGTACTCGTTCGTGAGCAGGTAGTCGTCCATCACTGTCTCGCTCGACACCCCGGCGATGCCGAGGAGCAGCGCCGACGTCCAGCCGGTGCGGTCCTTGCCGGCGGTGCAGTGGTAGACCTGCGGGCCCGAGGTGTTCGCGAGATCGGTGAGCAGTTTCGCGAATCCGGCGCGGGCCGCGGGATCGGTGACGAACGAGCGGTTCATGTCCTGCATGAAGCGTCGGGCGTCGTCGGGGGTCTTCAGCTTCGCGACACCGGCGGCCAGATCGCCGGACAGGATCGGGATGCGCACGTACTCGGGCCCCTGCGGGAGCCGGTCGGCCTTCTGCGCGACCTCCTCGTCGGTACGCAGGTCGTGTAGCCGGGGCCGGCGACGTCACGGAAGTTGTCGACCGATGCGAGACGGGGGGTCTCGACGCTCGGAGCGCTCGAACCGAAGACGGACGAGCCGAGGGAGCCGAGGTCGAGGGAACCCGCGGCCGTGGCGGCGGCGGTACCCGCGAACAGGAACGATCCGGATACTGCCAGTGTCAGGGCGGTGCGGGCGGTACGGCGCAGGGCCGTGTGGCGGTGCGTCATGGGGAAGGCCTTCCTCGCTGGGGTGGAGTCGGACTGCTCGGAAGGTAGTGCGGCACGTTGTGCCAGATAAGTGAGCTGTCTCACTACGCGGGAGGAAATGTGCCGACGGTCATGGTCTGATGGCCGGGACGGACGGTGATGAGGGGGAGACGTGGAGGATGCTCGGGTCCAGGAACGGTTGCGCCTGCTCGCCGCACTCGCGTGGTGCGTCGGGCTCGTCGCGTTCCTCGTGGTGCCCGCCTGGCTCGTCTACGTCGTGCTGATCTCCGAGGCGAGCTTCTTCGGTGAGGCGCCGTCGTCGACGAGCATCGCGCGTGCCGGCGAGGCGCGCCGGTGGGGGCGCGTCATCGCGACGTCCGCTCTGCTCGTCGTGACGGCGGTCGTCGCCAGCTGCTTTCGTCGAGGCGTGCGCGCCTGGGGGCTCGCGGCGCTGGCGGGAATGGGTGCGCTCGCCACGGCATTCGTCTGGGCGATGTGACGATGCGCGGACCGTTCCGGGGTTCGCCACAGTACGGTGCCTGGTTTGCGACCGATCGCCCAGGTAACAGGTAAGCTGGGCCCGCTAGTGGCCGAATCCGTCGTGCGTGAAGGGCAGCGAAGACCGACATGGAAATGTTCCTGGACATTCTGCTGGTGATCACCAGCCTGCTGCTGATTCTGCTGGTGCTGCTGCACCGCGGTAAGGGCGGCGGCCTGTCCAGCCTCTTCGGTGGCGGTGTCCAGTCCAGCCTGGCCGGTTCCAGCGTCGTCGAGAAGAATCTCGACCGCCTCACCGTCTTCACCGCCGCGATCTGGTTGATCGCGATCATCGGCATCGGCCTCGAGATCAAGTTCGGCTGACGGTGGCCGGATACCAGAGCTCCACGGCGATCCCGGACGCCGCGGCGGCACTGATCGACGCGCCCGAGTTCGCCACCCTCGCGACGGTCGAACCGGACGGGCAGCCCCAACTGTCCGTCGTCTGGCTCGAGCGCGACGGGGACGAGGTGCTGATCTCCACGGTGCGTGGCCGCCGCAAGACCGACAATCTGCTGCGCGACCCTCGCGCCACGGTGCTGATCTACCCGGCGAGCGGTCCCTACAGCTACGTCGAGATCCGCGGCACCACCAGCATCACGGACGATCCCGGCGGCTCGCTGATCCACAAGCTGGCGAACAAGTACACCGGCGCCGAGCGGTGGGAGCACGACACCCCGGACACCCCGCGGGTGATCGTCCGGTTGAAGCCGTCGAAGGTGATCTGGAAGGGCTGACCGCCCGCTCCGTTGCCCTGCGGTCGACGGGTGGCCGGTCGATAATCGGGGCATGACCGGCATCCCTGCGTCGTCCTCCGCCGAGCCCACGTCCTCGCCCGCGTCCCGCGCGGCCACCGAACCGTTGCGAGAGGACATCCGTCTGCTCGGCGGGATCCTCGGCGAGATCGTGCGCGAGCAGTCCGGCGACGACATCTTCGGGCTCGTCGAGCGGGCCCGGGTCGAGTCGTTCCGGGTCCGCAGATCCGAGATCGACCGCGCTCAGCTCGCGGAGATGTTCGCACGGATCGACACGGCGGACGCGATCCCGGTGATCCGCGCGTTCAGCCATTTCGCGCTGCTCGCGAACGTCGCCGAGGACATCCACCGTGAGCGCCGGCGCGCGATCCACGTCCGGGCGGGGGAGCCGCCGCAGGACAGCAGCCTGGCGGCCACCTACGCGAAACTCGATGCGGCCGATGTGGAGCCGACGTCCGCCGCCCGCGCGCTCTCGGGCGCGCTCGTAGCGCCGGTCATCACCGCGCACCCCACCGAGACCCGACGCCGGACGGTCTTCGAGACCCAGCACCGCATCATGGAGTTGATGCGGCGGCGGCAGTGGGTGTCCGCAGACCCGGCCGAGGTGGACGCGGTCGACACCCAGTTGCGGCGCCAGATCCTGACGCTGTGGCAGACAGCGTTGATCCGGCTGTCGCGCTTGCGGATCCAGGACGAGATCGAGGTGGGCCTGCGCTACTACGACGCCTCGCTGTTCGAGGTGGTCCCGCAGATCAATGCCGACCTGCGTGACGCTCTGCAATCGCGTTGGCCGGGCACCGGTGTCCTCGCCGAGCCGATGCTGCGGCCGGGGTCGTGGATCGGCGGAGACCGCGACGGCAACCCGTTCGTCACCGCCGACGTGGTGGGACGGGCGACGCACCGGGCGGCGGAGACGGCGATCGAACACCATCTGGCCGAACTGGAGGTGCTCGAGCGGGAACTGTCGATGTCGGCGCGCCTGGTCACGGTGACACCCGAGCTCGACCGGCTCGCCGACGAGTCCGGGGACGAGTCGGCGTTCCGGGCCGACGAGCCCTACCGCCGGGCGGTGCGCGGGCTACGGGTCCGATTGACGGCCACGGCCTCCCGGATCCTCGGGCATCGGGCGGTGCACGCCGTCGACGGCGACCTGCCCGGTTACGACGCCCCGGCCGATCTGCTCGCGGATTTGGCGAGGATCGACGCGTCGCTTCGGTCGCACGGGGACGAGACCGTCGCCGACGACCGACTCGCGCGGCTGCGGAACTCGGTGGAGGTCTTCGGATTCCACCTGTGCGGCCTCGACATGCGGCAGAACTCGGAGGTCCACGAGACGGTGGTGGCGGAACTGCTCGCGTGGGCGGGCGTGCATCCCGACTACCGCTCCCTGCCGGAGGACGAGCGGATCCGGCTGCTCGCCGGCGAGCTCGCGACCCGGCGACCCCTCGCGGGACCACACGCCGAGTTCAGTGAGCTGACCACGAAGGAACTGGGCATCCTGAACGCGGCCGCGGACGCGGTCCGGCGGATCGGACCCGACGCCGTGCCGAACTACGTCATCAGCATGTGCGACTCGGTCAGCGACATGCTCGAGGCCGCCGTGCTGCTCGCCGAGGTGGGACTGTTCGACCCGGACGGGGAGGACGGCCCCCGCTGTCCGGTGGGCATCGTGCCGCTCTTCGAGACCATCGACGACCTCCGGCGGGGTGCGGACACCCTCACCGCCACCCTGGAGGTGCCGATCTACCGGGCGCTCGTCGCGAACCGCGGCGACAGCCAGGAGGTGATGCTCGGGTACTCCGATTCCAACAAGGACGGCGGATACCTCGCCGCCAACTGGGCGCTCTACCGCGCGGAACTCGACCTGGTGCGCGCCGCCCGCAAAACCGGAATCCGGCTGCGGCTCTTCCACGGCCGCGGCGGCACCGTTGGCCGTGGCGGCGGGCCCAGCTACGACGCCATCCTCGCCCAGCCGCCCGGCGCGGTGCAGGGATCGCTGCGGATCACCGAGCAGGGCGAGATCATCGCCGCCAAGTACGCCGAACCGCGTCTGGCCCGCCGCAACCTCGAGGCGCTCGTCTCCGCGACGCTCGAATCGACTCTGCTCGACGTGGAAGGGCTCGGCGACGATGCCGCCCCCGCATACGCGATCCTCGACGAACTCGCCGAACTCGCGCGAGTCGCGTACGCCGATCTGGTGCACGACACACCCGGATTCGTCGAGTACTTCAAGGCGTCCACCCCGGTCGCCGAGATCGGGGCCCTCAACATCGGTAGCCGCCCGGCCTCGCGCAAGCCGACTGAGTCGATCGCGGACCTGCGGGCCATCCCGTGGGTGCTGTCGTGGAGCCAGTCACGGGTGATGCTGCCCGGCTGGTACGGCACCGGAACCGCGTTCGAGCAGTGGGTCGGCGGCGACGACGAACGGCTCGCGACGCTGTCCGGCCTGTACGAGCGGTGGCCGTTCTTCCGAACCGTGCTCTCGAACATGGCACAGGTGATGTCCAAGTCCGACATGGGCTTGGCGGCACGGTATTCCGAACTGGTCCCCGACGACGCGTTGCGCGAGGAGGTGTTCGGCAAGATCGCGGCCGAGCACGCGCGCACCATTGCGATGTACCGGGCCATCACCGGGCACGACAACCTGCTCTGGGACAACCCCGCGCTCGACCGGTCGGTGCACAACCGCTTCCCGTACCTCGAGCCGCTCAACCACCTGCAGGTGGAGTTGCTGCGCCGCTACCGAGCCGGCGACGACTCCGACGGCGTCCGCCGCGGCATCCAGCTCACCATGAACGGGCTCGCGACGGCGCTGCGGAACAGTGGTTAGCTTTCGCGGGCCGTGGCATGCAGTGCCGGCGCCGCGATGCCGTTCGGCGAATGTGGGCCGGGACCGCTGCTGGGGTGAGCGACGAACAGAGGGAATCGTGAGGAAGTTCTGGAAGAACCGCGCCGGGAAGGTGACGGAGGATGGCAAGTACCGTCTCCACAAACTGGCGATGAGGGATGACTCGTCGGAGCTGCGAGTGGTACTGGCCGGACACACGGAAAACGTCGATGCTGTCGAGCAGGGCATGTTACATACCCCGTTGATGTTGGCCGTCGAAATGGAACGTACGGAATCCGTCGAACTACTCTTGGAACACGGCGCTGACCCGAATCGGCAGAATATCGAGGGGATGACCGCGCTGCATCTGCTCCCGGAACGACAGCCGATTCCGTGGACGAACGTCGAAACCAAGGTCGAAATCGCAGAACTTCTGCTCCAACGCGGTGCAGATCTGGCTATTTTGGATCAGCACGGAGCACAACCGTTGTGGCATGCCGTATTCCACGTCAGAGAACCGGAAGATGTGCGACTGGTCGTGGTGTATTTGAAGCACGGCGCGGACCCGCGCTATCGGAACAACGGGCAGAGCGCTCTGGATTTCGCCAGGAAAGTTGCGTATCAGCCACTGGTGAAGGTGTTGGAAAGCTATTAATCGGGCCCGGTGCACCGTGATGCCACCGAGGAGGCTGAGTCCGGACGGGACGGAACATGGGGAATTCCCGAGATTGCGGCGGCGCATCGCGCGGAGAGAATCGCTACCGTGCCCTCCGCGCGCTCGTGGCGGCCTCGGTCATCCGGACGAGGAACCGTTCGATGGTGTTGCGCTCGTCCGGGGTGAAGCCCTCGATCGTCGAGTTCGCGGCCCCGATCAGCGGTCCGAAGAACGCCCAACCCAGTTCCGTCGCGGACTGGGTCACCTCCAGCAGGACACGCCGGCGATCGGCGGTGTCGCGGCGGCGCCGGATGTGCCCGGCCCTCTCGAGTCGATCCACCAGGGCCGTGGTCGACGCGGAGGTGAGCCCCAGCGCGGCGGACAGTAGCCCGGGCGTGGCGGGGACTCCGAAACGGTCGGCGTCGAGCAGGCAGATCAGGGCGCGAAGATCGGTGGCGTGCAGATTGTTTCGTGACGCGAACTCTGCTCCGAGTAGATGAAGCTCGACCGTCAGCGCCCGGAGGCGGTGCACGATCGGGTGCGCCTCGTCGTCCCGCCTTGTCGGTTCCGGCAACTGCAGTCTCCTCTGGATCTTGGTAGCTCGGCGACCTAGTATCTCGATGATCGAGATAAAAGTCGAGGGGGTTCACGTGGACAATGGCAGTGTCTCCGAGTTCGCCGAGACGGCGTCCGGTCGCGAGTTCCGCGACCGCTACGCCCGTGTGCTGGCGAAGTGGACCGTTCCGGTCGAGGGCGTCGACGTCACGACGCGCCACGGGACGACGCGCGTCAACGTGTGCGGTCCGGTGGGGGCGCCGCCGGTAGTCCTGCTGCCGGGTGGCGGCGGTGCGACGTCGACATCGTGGTTCGCGGTCGCGGGGGAGCTGGCTGCCACGCACCGCGTGTTCGCCGTCGATCATCTCGGTGACGTGGGGCGCAGCGTGATTCGTGAACCGATTCGCGACGTCGACGATCTGATGCAGTGGCTGATCGACGTCCTCGACGGGCTGGGCGTGGACAGGGTTGCGGTGGTCGGGCATTCGTACGGCGCGATGGTGGGACTGGCGTTCACGATCCGAAACGCGGCCCGGGTCGATCGACTGGTGCTGGTCGACCCGAACTCGTGCTTCGCCGGATTCCGCGCCGGCTATCTTCTGCGAGCGATGCCGCTGTTGCTCCGCCCCACCGCAGCCCGGGCGCGTGCGCTGATCGACTGGGAGACCGCCGGAGAGGCGGTCGACCCGGATTGGCTCGACCTGGTGGCGTTCGGTGTCGAACACTTTCCGGCGATGCGGCCGGTGGTACCACGGCGCCCGCGGCGAAGCGAGTTGTCCGGCGTGCACTGTCCGATGACGGTGGTGCTTGCGGGCCGCAGTCGCGTCCACGACGTCCGACGGGTGCAGGCGCGGGTCCGGAAGTCGGTGCCGGCGGCGCGGACGGTCGTCCTCGACGCCGCGACTCACTACACGGTGCCGATGACGTCGACCGTGGATCTGCTTGCCGTACTGAGCGAGGCGCTGCGATAGTGCTGCGCGGCTACCTGCGCACTGGGGCGAACAGCAGCGGCGTGACGGTGCCGTAGCCGTCGTCGCCCTCGATGAGCCAGGGCAGAGTCGAGTGGTTCTCGCCGACCCGCGACCACAGTTCCGTGAGCCAGGTCGCGGCCGCGTCGACGATCGCGTCCTGGACACAGAAGGGCGTGTCCGAGCTGGGCCAGAGCGGGACCGCAGGCTCGATTCCGTCTTCGGTGTACACGACCCCGAACAGATGGCGGTGGGCGTCGATGGGTTTGTTCAGCGCGAAGTGGTCCGGGCCGTCGAGTCGCGCCCAGATGTCGAAGGTTCCCTCACCGTCCTGGTCGGGGAACACGTCGAATCCCAGGGCGGTCGCCTCCGCGGGACAGGCGTCGAGAATTGCCGAGATCTTCTCCGCCGCACCATCGGTGTGGCGACCGAGGACCGTTTCGAGCTCCGAGACGTATTCCGAGCGCTGCACGTCCGAATGGTACCGCCGTACTACCGGGAGGGTGTGCTCACCACCGCGGAGGTCCGAGTCAACTAGACCGCGAGACCGTTGTCGTCCGCGCGAGGTGTCCGAGCCGAATTGACATCAGCGCGGCACGACGGAATAGTGTCCCGCCATGCGCATCGCACCAGCCAAGAAGAGCCGCCAGCGGCTCCGCGTTGGCTTGATCTGGGTGCAGAGACGCACTCGCTGACGCGTCACGGATGAGTACCCCCCGCTAGCCACCCGTATTCGGCTGCACATTCCCGCGAATTGTCGGGTCATCTGAGGTCCATCCCGGCGCACCGGTTCTTCGCTGCGCACCCATCCGCGCGTCCGGACCGATCCACCGATGCGAGCAACCTCGTCCCCGCTCGTCGTTATCAACCCGACCGGCGAGGGCGACGAACGCCGCAGCCGTCGCCACCGAGCCTCGCGCCATCGGATTTCGGTCTGGACCGCACACATCCAGGGAACTGACTTGATCACCACCACAGACCTCGAAGTACGCGCCGGTACCCGAACCCTGCTCTCTGCGCCCGGTCCGGCCCTGCGCGTGCAGGCGGGCGACCGGATCGGCCTGGTCGGCCGTAACGGTGCCGGCAAGACGACCACGCTGCGGATCCTCGCCGGCGAGGGCGAGCCGTACGCCGGCGCGGTCGTCCGCAGCGGCGACCTCGGTTACCTGCCGCAGGACCCCAAGGAGGGCGATCTCGGCGTCCTCGCCAGGGATCGGGTGCTGTCGGCGCGCGGTCTCGATTCCGTCCTGCGCGACATGGAGAAGCAGCAGACGCGGATGGCGGAGCTGGTCGGCGGCCCCGAACTGGACAAGGCGATCCGCAAGTACGGCTCGCTCGAGGACCGGTTCTCGGCGCTCGGCGGGTACGTCGCCGAGTCGGAGGCCGCCCGGATCTGTAACAGCCTGGGCCTGCCGGACCGGGTGCTGGGCCAGCAGCTCAAGACGCTCTCGGGTGGTCAGCGTCGACGGGTGGAGTTGGCGCGGATCCTGTTCGCGGCCTCGGACGGGTCGGGTGGGAAGTCGAACACGACGCTGCTGCTCGACGAGCCGACCAACCACCTCGACGCGGACTCGATCACGTGGCTGCGCGGTTTCCTGCAGAACCACGACGGCGGACTGATCGTGATCAGTCACGACGTGGACCTGCTCGCCGACGTGGTGAACAAGGTGTGGTTCCTCGACGCGGTGCGCGGGGAGGCCGACATCTACAACATGGGCTGGAAGAAGTATCTCGATGCCCGCGCCACCGATGAGCAGCGTCGTCGTCGGGAACGCGCGAACGCGGAGAAGAAGGCGTCCGCGTTGCGGGCGCAGGCCGCCAAGCTCGGTGCGAAGGCCACCAAGGCGACCGCGGCGCAGAACATGGCCAAGCGCGCCGACAAGCTGATGAACGACCTCGACGAGGTGCGCGTGGCGGACAAGGTCGCGCACATCCGGTTCCCGGAGCCGGCGCCGTGTGGCAAGACCCCGCTCATGGCGAAGGACCTCACCAAGGTCTACGGGTCGCTGGAGATCTTCACCGGCGTCGATCTCGCGATCGACCGCGGTAGCCGGGTGGTGATCCTGGGCCTCAACGGTGCCGGTAAGACGACGCTGCTGCGCCTGCTCGGCGGAGTCGAGACCCCGGACCTCGGCGAGCTGGTGCCCGGACACGGCCTGAAGATCGGCTACTTCGCGCAGGAACACGACACCCTCGACGACGAGGCCAGCGTGTGGGAGAACATCCGGCACGCCGCGCCCGACGCCGGCGAGCAGGACCTGCGGGGGTTGTTGGGGGCGTTCATGTTCACCGGCCCGCAGCTCGACCAGCCCGCCGGCACCCTGTCCGGTGGTGAGAAGACCCGCCTGGCTCTGGCGGGGTTGGTGTCGTCGGCGGCGAACGTGTTGCTGCTCGACGAGCCGACCAACAACCTCGACCCGATCTCCCGCGAGCAGGTCCTCGACGCGCTGCGCAGCTACACCGGTGCGGTCGTGCTGGTCACCCACGACCCGGGGGCGGCCGAGGCGCTGAATCCGGAGCGGGTGATCCTGCTGCCGGACGGCACCGAGGACCACTGGTCGCAGGAGTACCTCGAGCTCATCCAACTCGCCTGACTCGTGCCGAATCCGGCGAGACCGGTGGGGTGTCCGGGGAACCGATCCGCCATTTCCCGCGTCCTACCCAGCGAACGGAACTGAAACCGGGAACTGGCAGGGGAGGGAGTACGCGGGTGGATCGGAATCCGAAGGGAATCACGTATCGGCGGCTCGGAGCGCGCGTGCCGAGCGGACCGCGCAGCAGCGCGCGGTTGTCGACCGGGTGTCGGCCACGAACGATCGTGGCCGACACCGGGGACGCGTCGCAGGCGTGCTCTCCCGTGGAGCCCGGCGAGGACCACACACAATGACGGAGACCGTCAGGCGCGAGGAAGCTTGCTCGCGGCGGTCTCGTCGAGCAGCCACACCGTGCGCTCGATGCCGCGCGCGCCCGCGGAGGGGATCTCCTCCGGCGAGGCTCCGTTGACCGCCGCGGCGACCGCGTCGGCCTTCGCGTCACCGGACACGATCAACCACACCTCGCGCGCCGACTGCACGGCGGGCAGCGTGAGTGTCACACGCACCGCCGGCGGCTTGGGGGAGTCGGTGACCGCCACCACCAGCTGTTCGGGCTCGCGGACCGCGGCGGTGTGCGGGAACAGCGAATTGACGTGCCCCTCACCGCCCATGCCGAGCAGATGGACGTCGAACAGTGGGCCCGTGCGATCGGACGCGAATGCGTCGAGAACCTCGGCGTACGCGGCCGCCGCCGTCACGGGATCGCTGCCGTACGCGCCGTCGGAGGCCGCCACGACGTGGACGCGGGCCGGATCCACCGGAACATGGTCGAGCAGCGCCTGGTGCGCCTGCACCTCGTTGCGCTCCGGATCGCCCGCAGGGAGGAACCGCTCGTCGCCGAAGAACACGTCGAGCGCAGTCCAGTCGATCGCGCCCGGGTTGGCGCGCACCTGCTCGAGCAGCGCGATGCCGGTGCCGCCGCCGGTGAGGACCACCGCGGCGGACCCGCGTGCCCGCTGGGCCGCGACGACGGTGTCGACGAAGCGTTCGGCCGCCGCCCGCACGAGGGCGTCGGTGTCGGCGAAACGGTGGATCTCCTGCTGGGCGTTCACGTCAGACATATTCCACCTTCGACAGGCCGGTCAGTGCGGCTTCGTACATCTGGTCGGGATCGAGTCGGCGGAGTTCCTCGGCCAGGCAGTCGCGGGTCTCGCGCCGAGCGAGCGCCACCAGCGCATCCGGCTGGCCGGTGCGGCTCAGCGTCGCGGTGGTCTCGGCCTGCGGTCGGCTGATCGCGATGCGATCGCCGTTGGCGAGCTGCAGTTCGACGAACAACGGTCCGGTCTGCCGCCGGACCGGACCCTCGATCCGGTCGGCCAGCCACCCCGCGAGGACGTCCAGCGCCGGCTCGGTCGCCAGGCCCGACACCGTCGCGGCGGCGATCTGCTCGTGCGGCGGCTGATCGAGCGCCGACGTCAGCAGCGCGCGCCAGTAGGTGATGCGGCTCCACGCGAGGTCGGTGTCGCCGGCGGTGTACGAGCCGAGGCGGCTCTTGATGGTCGCGGTCGGATCGGCGGCGCCGGTCGCGTCGGTGATCCGGCGGATCGCCAATCGTCCCACCGGATCCAGGGCGGGGATCGTCGGCGTGTCGTCCGGCCACCACGCCACCACCGGAGTGTCGGGCAGCAGGAACGGCACCACGACGCTCGCCTCGTGATCGGCGAGTTCGCCGTACACGCGCAGGATTACGACCTCCGACGCGCCGGCGTCGCCGCCGACGCGGATCTCGGCGTCGAGATGGGTTTCCTCCGAACGCGATCCACGGGCGACGACGATGACGCGACACGGATGCTCGCGGCTCGCCTCGTTCGCGGCGTCGATGACGTCCTCGGAGTTCTCGCTCTCGCGGGTGCACACCACGAGCGTGAGCACCCGGCCGAGAGTGACCGCGCCACCGGTCTCACGCAGCTCGACGAGCTTCTTGTTGATCGCGCCGGTCGTGGTCGACGGCAGCTCGATGATCACGGTCTTCTCCATTCACGCCCGGTGCGGCGCATCATCTCCTGCGCCGACGGCGGTCCCCACGTTCCGGCCTCGTACGGCTCCGGCTTGCCCTGCTTCGCCCAGTGCTCGAGTACGGGATCGAGGATCTTCCACGACAACTCGACCTCGGCGTTCACCGGGAACAGCGACGGCTCACCGAGCAGGACGTCCAGGATCAGCCGCTCGTACGCCTCGGGCGACGACTCGGTGAACGCCTGCCCGTAGCTGAAGTCCATGTTGACGTCGCGGACTTCCATGCTCGAGCCCGGGACCTTGGACCCGAAGCGCATGGTGACGCCCTCGTCGGGCTGGACGCGGATCACCAGAGCGTTCTGGCCGAGTTCCTCGGTCATCGTCGCGTCGAACGGCAGGTGCGGTGCGCGCTTGAAGACGACGGCGATCTCGGTGACCCTGCGGCCCAATCGCTTCCCGGTCCGCAGATAGAAGGGGACACCGGCCCAGCGGCGGGTGTCCACCTCGAGGGTGATCGCTGCGTAGGTCTCGGTGGTCGAGTCCTGCGCGAACCCTTCCTCCTCGTGCAGACCCACGACCTTGAGCCCGCCCTGCCAGCCGCCCGCGTACTGGCCACGCGCGGTGGTCTCGTCGAGCGGCTCCGCGAGTCGGGTCGCCGACAGCACCTTGATCTTCTCGGATTGCAGCTCCGACGGCTCGAAGCTCACCGGCTCCTCCATCGCGGTGAACGCGAGCAGCTGGAGCAGATGGTTCTGGATGACGTCGCGGGCGGCGCCGATTCCGTCGTAGTACCCGGCGCGGCCACCGAGGCCGATGTCCTCGGCCATCGTGATCTGCACGTGGTCGACGTAGTGCGCGTTCCAGATCGGATCGAACAGCTGGTTCGCGAATCGCAGCGCCAGGATGTTCTGGACCGTCTCCTTGCCCAGGTAGTGGTCGATGCGGAACACCATGTCCTCGGGGAACACGTTGTTCACCACCGCATTGAGCTCGCGGGCACTCTCGAGGTCGTGGCCGAAAGGCTTCTCGATAACGACGCGGCGCCACTGGCCGTCCACCGACTTCGCCAGGCCCGACCGCGACAGCTGCTCACACACTGTGGGGAACTGTGCCGGCGGAACCGACAGGTAGAACGCGTGGTTGCCGCGCGTGCCGCGCTCACGGTCCAGCGTGTCGAGCGTGTCCGAGAGTCTGGTGAACGCGGTCTCGTCGTCGAAGCTGCCCTGCACGAAGCGGATGCCCTTCGCGAGCTGCTCCCACACGTCCTCGCGGAACGGGGTGCGCGCGTGTTCGCGGACCGCGTCGTGGACGACCTGACTGAAGTCCTGATCCGCCCAGTCACGCCGGGCGAACCCGACCAGAGCGAACCCGGGCGGCAACAAACCCCTGTTGGCGAGGTCGTACACCGCCGGCATGAGCTTCTTACGTGCCAGGTCGCCGGTGACGCCGAAGATCACCAGGCCACAGGGGCCGGCGATGCGAGGCAGTCGCCGGTCCCTGCTGTCCCGTAGAGGGTTGACCCAACGGTCCGCCGCGGGTTCGCTCACGGATCAGCTCTCTCGAGCAGCCGCCAGCTGCTCCGTGATCGTGTCGAGGAGCTCGTTCCAGGAGACCTCGAACTTGTCGACACCCTCGACCTCGAGCTTGTCGAACACGGCCGGGATGTCGATGCCGGCCGCGGCGAGATCGTCGAACACGGCCTGCGACGCCTCGGCGGTGCCGGTGATGGTGTCCCCGGTGACGGTGCCGTGGTCGGCGACCGCCTCGAGGGTCTTCTCCGGCATGGTGTTGACGGTGTTCGCCGCGACCAGCTCCGTCACGTACAGCGTGTCGGAGTATTCGGGGTTCTTCACGCCGGTCGATGCCCACAGCGGACGCTGGACGAGCGCGCCGTCGGCCGCGAGGGCCGCCCACCGGTCGCCGCCCTCGAATACCGTCTGGTAGGACGCGTACGCGAGGCGGGCGTTGGCCACACCGGCCTTGCCGCGCAGCGCGAGGGCCGCGTCCGAACCGATCTTCTCGAGCTGCGCATCGATCTCGGTGTCCACACGAGAGACGAAGAACGACGCGACCGAGTGGATCTTCGACAGGTCGTGGCCCGCGGCCTTCGCGGCCTCGAGTCCGGCGAGGTATGCGTCGATGACGGCCTCGTAGCGTTCGACCGAGAAGATCAGCGTGACGTTGACGCTGATGCCCTCGGCGATCACCCGGGTGATCGCCGGCAGCCCCGCCTTGGTGGCCGGGATCTTGATGAAGAGGTTGTCGCGGTCGACGAGTTTCCACAGCTCGATCGCCTGCGCGACGGTCGCGTCGGTCTCGTGGGCCAGACGCGGATCGACCTCGATAGAGACGCGGCCGTCCACGCCGTCCGTCGCGGCCGCCACCGGCGCGAGCACGTCGCAGGCATTGCGGACGTCGTCGGTGGTGAGCACACGGACCGTCTCGTCGACGTCGGCGCCCTGCTTCGCCAGCTCGCTCAGCTGCGCGTCGTACGCGTTGCCCTTGGTGATGGCGCCCTGGAAGATCGTCGGGTTCGTGGTGACACCGACGACGCTGCGGGTCGCGATCAGCTGTGCGAGGTTGCCGGTCTCGAGCCGCGTGCGGGACAGGTCGTCGAGCCACACGGACACGCCCGCCGCGGACAGGGCCGCGAGGTTGGCGTTCTGAGTTGCAGTGTCAGTCATGGTGATTCATCCCTTCACGCGTGCGAGGGTGCGGCGCGCCGCATCGGTGACCGCTTCGGCCGTGAAGCCGAACTCGCGGAACAGCGTCTTGTGGTCGGCGGAGGCGCCGTAGTGCTCGATCGAAACGGCCTCACCGTCGTTGCCGAGGATCTTGTACCAGGGCATCGCGATGCCGGCCTCGACAGTGACGCGGGCACGCACCGACGGCGGCAGGATCTCGTCGCGGTACGCCTGGTCCTGCTGCTCGAACCAGTCGAGGCAGGGGACCGACACGACGCGGGTGGCGATGCCGTCCGCCTCGAGTGCCTCGCGGGCCGCGACCGCCAGCTGCAGCTCCGAGCCGGTGCCCAGCAGGATCACCTCGGGGGTGCCGGTGGACGCCTCGGCCAGCACGTACGCGCCGCGGGCGACGCCCTCGGCGGCCTTGTCCTTGGTGCCCTCGAGGACCGGGATGTCCTGGCGGGTGAGCGCCAGCGCGGTGGGGCCGGTCTTGTGCTCGAGCGCGGCCTTCCACGCCTGGGCGGTCTCGTTGGCGTCGCCCGGACGGATCACGGACATGTTCGGGATCGCTCGCAGCGACGCGAGGTGCTCGATCGGCTGGTGCGTCGGGCCGTCCTCGCCGAGGCCGATGGAGTCGTGCGTCCACACATACAGCGCGGGGGTCTTCATCAGCGAGGCCAGGCGAACCGCCGGACGCATGTAGTCGCTGAAGACCAGGAACGTGCCGCCGTACGCGCGGGTGGGGCCGTGCAGGACGATGCCGTTGAGGATCGAGCCCATCGCGTGCTCGCGGACGCCGAAGTGCAGCGTGCGGCCGTACGGCTGGGCGTTCCAGTCCTTCGTCGAGATCGACGTCGGGCCGAACGAGTCGGAGCCGTCGATCGTGGTGTTGTTGCTGCCGGCCAGGTCGGCCGAGCCGCCCCACAGCTCCGGCAGGATCGGGCCGAGCGCGTTCAGGACCTTGCTCGACGCCTTGCGGGTCGCAACACCCTTCGCGTCCGCCTCCCACGTCGGCAGGGTGTCGGCCCAGCCCTCGGGGAACTCTCCGGCGTGCAGACGGTCGAACAGCTCCTTGCGCTCGGGCTCGCGCGCGGCCCACGCGTCGAAGTCCAGCTGCCACTGCGCGTACGCCTCGGCGCCTCGGTCCAGGACCTTGCGGGCGTGTGCGAGCGCGGCCGGATCGACGTCGAAGCTCTTCTCCGGATCGAAGCCGAGTGCGCGCTTGACCCCGGCGACCTCGTCGGCGCCGAGCGCGGCCCCGTGCACGTCGCCGGTGTTCATCTTGGTCGGAGCGGGGTAGCCGATGATCGTGCGCAGCAGGATCATCGACGGCTTGTCGGTGACGGCCTTCGCGGCCTCGACGGCGTCGATGATCGCCGAGACGTTCTCGCCGCCCTCGACCGTCTGCACGTGCCAGCCGTACGCCTCGTAGCGCTTGGCGGTGTCCTCGCCGAGGGCGATCGCGGTGTCGTGCTCGATCGAGATCTTGTTGTCGTCGTAGAAGACGATCAGGTTGCCCAGCTGCTGGACGCCCGCGATCGACGATGCCTCGGAGGTGACGCCCTCCTCGATGTCACCGTCGGAGGCGACGACGTAGACGTAGTGATCGAACGGGCTGGTGCCGGCCGCGGCGTCCGGGTCGAACAGGCCGCGCTCGCGGCGGGCCGCCATCGCCATGCCGACCGACGAGGCCAGGCCCTGGCCCAGCGGGCCGGTCGTCATCTCGACGCCGACGGTGTGGCCGTACTCGGGGTGGCCGGGCGTGAGCGAACCCCACGTGCGCAGCGCCTCGATGTCGGCGAGCTCCAGGCCGTACCCCGACAAGTACAACTGCAGGTACAGCGTCAGGCTGCTGTGGCCGCACGACAGGACGAAGCGGTCGCGGCCCACCCATTCCGGGTTCTTCGGGTCGTGGCGCAGCACCCGCTGGAAGAGCGTGTAGGCCAGCGGTGCGAGACTCATCGCGGTGCCCGGGTGGCCGTTGCCGACCTTCTGGACGGCGTCCGCGGCGAGGACTCGTACGGTGTCGACGGCCTTGGTGTCCAGGTCGGTCCAGTCGGTGGGGTGGACCGGTTGGGTGAGGACGCGGATCTCGTCTGTGATCGACACGGGCAGATGTCTCCTGACATTGTTGTGCGTGGAGCCGGAGGGTATCCGGAGGTGCAGTGGGCGTCGCCGGACCTCGAGTGCGCCTATAGCCTAGTGTGCGCCCTGATTCGGGTCGATTCGGTTGCCGGGTATCCGGCGTCTACCATCGTCTGTAGTAGTGCAGTAGTCAGCAAGGATGTAGTCGCGTGGGGCAAGGAGACAGCGTGCGTACAGGGCATAGGCCGAGCGGACACGGCTTCGGCAGCCCCGGCGGCGCATCCGCTTCCGATCCGAAGGTCGTAGGGAGTCCGTCCACGCTGTTCGGGCGCGTGACCTCCACGATCCTCGCGTACGTGGCGCTGACGAAGCCACGCGTGATCGAGCTACTGCTCGTTGCGACGATCCCGGCGATGCTCCTCGCGGACCGCGGGCACATCGACCTCGTCCTCATCCTCAGCACACTGTTCGGCGGCTGGATGGGCGCCGCGAGTGCGAACTCGCTGAACTGCGTCGTCGACGCGGACATCGACAAGGTGATGAAGCGCACAGCGCTGCGTCCGCTGGCCCGCCAGGCCGTGCCGACGAAGAACGCGTTCATCTTCGGCATGACGCTCGGCATCGCGTCGTTCCTGTGGCTGTGGTGGCGCGCGAATCTACTCGCCGGCTTCCTGGTGGTCCTGACGATCGCCTTCTACGTCCTCGTCTACACGATGGTGCTCAAGCGCCGCACGTGGCAGAACGTGATCTGGGGCGGCGCGGCCGGCTGCATGCCGGTGATGGTCGGCTGGGCCGCGGTGACAGGCTCGCTGAGCTGGGAACCCATCGTCCTGTTCCTGATCATCTTCTTCTGGACGCCGCCGCACACCTGGGCGCTCGCGATGCGCTACAAGGAGGACTACAAGGCCGCGGGCGTGCCGATGCTCCCGGTCATCGCGTCCGAGGAGCACGTCACCAAGCAGATCGTCATCTACACGTGGGCCACCGTCCTGGCGTCGCTCGCGCTGGTGCCGGCCGCCGGCTGGATCTACGCCGGCGTCACCCTGCTCGCGGGCGCCTGGTTCCTGTTCGTCGCCCACCAGCTGTACAACAGCGTCCGCGGCGGCACCCCGATCAAGCCGCTCAAGCTGTTCCTGCAGTCGAACAACTACCTGGCGGTCGTGTGCTGCGGTCTGGCAGTGGACTCGGTCCTGGGCTGGAACACCATCGCCAGCTACTTCTGACGCCTTCCGATACTCCGGTGCAGAGGGCCCCGATCGTCGAACGATCGGGGCCCTTCGTCATATGCGGGGTCTACTACGGCACCAGCACGATCGAACCGGTTGTCCTGCGGCCCTCCAGATCGCGGTGCGCCTGTTCGGCGGCCTCCAGCGGGTAGGTGCCGCCGACCCGGAGCTTCAGGGTGCCCGCCGCGATCGCGTCGAACACGGCGCCCGCGCGCCACGTGAGCTCCTCACGGTTGCGCACGTAGTGCGCCAGGGTCGGACGGGTCACGTACAGCGATCCGCCCGCATTGAGGCGCTGCAGGTCGAACGGGGGGACCGGTCCGCTGGCGGCACCGAACAGGACGAGGGTGCCGCGGATCCGCAGGGCTTCGAGGCTCGCGTCGAACGTGTCCTTGCCGACCCCGTCGTACACGGCGGCCACGCCCTCGCCGCCGGTCAGCTCACGAACCTTCTCGGCGAGCCCGTCGCCGTAGCGCAGGACCCGCCAGGCGCCCGCCTCCCGCGAGAGCGCCTCCTTCTCGTCCGTCGAGACCGTCGAGATGACCTTGACGCCCTTCGCGGCCGCCATCTGCGTCAACAGCAGACCCACACCACCCGCGCCGGCGTGGACGAGGACGGCCTCACCAGCGCGCGCGGGATATGCCGACTCGATCAGGTAGTGCGCCGTCATGCCCTGCAGCAGCGCCGACGCGGCCTGCTCGGGCGCGACGCCGGCGGGGACGTCCACGGCCACGGCGGCCGGCACGACGACCTTCTCCGCGTAGCTGCCCGGCGCCGAGGCCCAGGCCACCCGGTCGCCGACCCCGAACTCGGTGACATCCGCACCCACCGCAGTGACGACTCCGGTGCCCTCGTCGCCCGGGACGAACGGCAGATCGCGGGTGTACGTGCCGTTGCGGTAGTACGTGTCGAGGAAGTTGATGCCGACGGCATCGGTGGCAACCAGCAGGTCACCCGGACCGATCTGCGGATCGGGCACCTCCGTGGGGATGAGGACTTCGGGACCGCCGTTCTGGGACACCACGATTGCACGCATGTTCTTGTTGTACACCTCGCCCTCCGACGTGCGATGGGACGGCCGTGACGGTCGCTCGGCTACCGCACAGTAGGCTGACGCCATGAGCACCGATACCCAGAGCACCGCTGCGGCCCCGGTCCTGCCCTCGGGCACGGTCGCCGCCATCCGGAAGTTCCTGTCCGAGCACGGCGGATCCGCGAGCGCGGTCATCCAGCCGGTGGGGCGCGCGGGCGTGCGGATCACGCTCGTCGGCGCCGACGGCATCCTCGGCGACCAGGTGGTCGAGACGGTCGCGATCGCGAACGCCGTCGTCGCCTCCTTGGACGAGATCACGGTCTCCGAGTGGGATCGCGCGCTGACCAGCGTCGTCACCCCGCGCCAGGGCCACTTCGCGAAGATGGCAGGCTGGGTGGCCCATCAGACGCGCTTCCCCAAGGCGCGCAACGAGCGCTGACACGACCGAAGGCCGGGTTCTCGCGAGTGTTCGCGGGAACCCGGCCTTCGTCGTCTGCGGGGTGGGCCGGCGTCAGGCGGACGCGACGGCCTCGGCGTCGGTGCGGTCGCCGACCGGTTCGCGGACCCGGCCCGCCGCGTAGAGGGCGGCGGTCGCGGCGGTGCACGCGCCGGCGAGTGCCACGTGGATGGTCACCAGCGCGGCGGGGACATGCGTCCAGAACTGCACGAGGCCGACGCAGGCCTGCGCGACGACGAGCGCGATCACGACCTTCAGACGCAGCTTCACCGCGGCGCGCGCCCCGACGGCGTACAGGCCGAAGCCGAGGCCGACCAGTAGCGCGAGGTAGCCGACGAGCAACTCGGCGTGCAGGTGCACCAGGTTGGTGATGTCGAGGTCGAGGCGCTCGACGGTGCGCTCCGGGTTCTTGTCGCCGGCGTGCGGGCCGGCACCGGTCACCATCGTGCCGGCGACCAACGTGCCGGCCAGCGCGACGCCGGTGAGCGCGGTCAGCCAGCTCAGCTGCTTGGGCAGGGTAGTGACCTCGACGCCGTCGTCGGGCTGGTCGATCTTGTGGTACAGCAGCACCGACAGCCACACCATCGCCATCGACACCAGCAGGTGGACCGCGACGGTCCACCAGAGCAGCCCGGTGAGCACGGTGATGCCGCCGATCACCGCCTGCGCCACCGTCGACAGCGGCATCAGCCATGCGTAGGTCAACACCTCGCGGCGGCGGGCGGCGCGAGTGACGGCGATGACCACCGCGGCCGACACAGCCACGACCGCGAACGTCAGCAGCCGGTTGCCGAACTCGACGGCCTGGTGGAACCACGGCGCGGTGGACGATGCCGTCGGGACGAAGCTGCCCGGATAGCACTGCGGCCAGGTGGTGCAGCCGAGGCCGGACGCCGTGACGCGGACCACCGATCCGGTGACCGCGATGCCGCCCTGCGCCACGATCACCGCGATCGCGATCCACTTCTGGACCGCGAGCGACGGCAGCGGCAGACGGTTGACCAGGTTCACAAACCCGCGATACAGCACGCCCCGATGGTAGAGGGCGGTCCACTACACGCTGTCGTTGGGGTGTGCCTCTGCGGGGGAAACGTGCAGGTTATCCGCTCGACAGCGGGCGCGACCGTGACCGGGTTCACGACCCCGACGAGCCGCTCGACCCGCCGCTGCCGGGATTAACCGACACGATGCCCGAGATCGTGCCCTGCATGTACCGGCCGTCACGCGTGATCAGCGCCGACATCTGCAGCGTGTCGCCGAGCAGCGTGCTGGTGATCGTCTTCGTCGTCTTCACGGCACCGGTCTCGGGATCGATCACCGCGTACGCGAAACCGTCCAGCGGCGTGGTCACGTCGGCGCCTTGCCGGACCATCGTGTAGAGGTTCCCGTCCGCGGTCGACAGGTGTGGCACCGCGGAACTGCGGACCTGGTTCTGCCACACCGTCGTGCAGCCCTGGCCGTCGGTGTCGACGTCCACGCGTGTCATGCCACCCCGGAACGGCGCGGACGCGGGCACCGCCTCACCGGCCCCGGCCGGGACCGTCGGGTAGGGGTAGCCGTACGTGCCGGCGACGAACACCGACCGTCCGATCGCGATCGGCGAGTTCTCGCTCCCGCTGCCCGAACCGGTGCTGCCGCCGACGCTGCCGGACAGGCTGCTGGAGCCGGAACCATCGGTGCTCCCGCTGCTGCGCGGGGCGCTCCCGCCGTCGCCCGGCGGGAGGACCGGTTCCTTGCAGACCTCCTCGCCGGTGGCGGAGCGGTACACGAGCAGGTTCACCTGGCCGTCGGCGTTGTCGACGATCGTCACGTACTCCGAACCGGTGACGGGCCCGAAGTAGGTGGGCGTCGAGCCGGTGCCCCAGCTGAGCTGTCCGGGCTTGCGGGCCGAGCCCCGGTCGTACGGCTGTCGCCAGTCGATGTGGGGCTGGGCGTCCGCACCGGCGCTCAGCTGGTACGTGGCATGGGTCGACGCGACCGAGGTGCCGCCAGGCGACGTCGAGATGCTGTTCTGAACCTGTTCGCCGGCCGGCAGGGCGACCGTGCGGGCGATGCCGGCGGCGTCGACGGTGCCGACGATTCCGCCGCCCGTCGCGAACCAGACGTTGCCGTCCCAGTCCGGCGCCAGGCCCGTGACGTTGTCGCCGTCGGGAATCGTGGAGGTCAGATCGACGCTCGTGTCGACCGCGAGAGTCCACGTGCCGTTCGTCTGTGTGTGCTCGATGCGCAGCAGGTGCCTCGTGCCGTCGACGACGACGAGGCGGTCGTCGGAGTCGAGGTAGGCATACACGCCGCCGAGCAGGCTGCCCTTGGTCAGCTGGAGCTGGGCGAGCGTCCCGCCGGCCGGGACCGTCGAGGCGTTCGGATCCAGCAGATGCACGGTCGGGTTCTGTCCGATCATCGTGGTGCACAGCGCGACGACCAGGCCGTCCGAGCCCTGCAACAGTGTCGGGCACGCCGACGCGAGTGGGTACTGCGCGATCGAGACGGCGCCGGTGCCCGGCCCGGCCAGCGGCGTCGCATCGGACGATCCCGCGTCCTGATGCGTTGTCGATGTGCCCTCCGGCCCCAGGTGCGGATTCGGGGGCGCGAGCGGGCCCCAGATGGGGGCCGCGGAAGCCGTCGTCGGGGCCAGTGCCACGGCGAGCGCCCCGCACGCGGCGAGGGACGTACGGCGGAATCCGATCATCAGGGAGGCGGTCACGACGGCCATTCTGATACTGGACGGTCGGTCGTGGAAGCGTTTCGCCCGAGACGCCAAGAACGAACGAATACTCGTGTCAGGTGAACTTGAATGTCCTGGTCGCGACGAATCCGGTGACGAGTGCCCACACCGCGAGGACCGCGATGCAGAAGAGGTTGACGCCGCCCGACGTGGCGTCCTCGAGGGCCTGGGCGAGGGCACCGGACGGGATCAGTTCCGCGATCACCCGGACGCCGGCCGGCAGCTCGTCGGCGAAGATCACGCTGCCGATGCCGGCCATCGCGAACCACAGGATGTTCGCGAGCGCGAGGACGATCTCGGCGCGCAGCGTGCCACCGAGCAGCAGGCCCATCGCGGCGAATGTGACGGTGCCGAGCGCGATCACGACCGCGCCGAGGAGGAGTCCGAGCACACTCGGGCGCCAGCCCAGCGCGAACCCGATGGCACCGAGCAGGACGGTCTGCATCGCGACGACGATCACCACCGCGGCGCTTTTGCCGGCGATGATGCCCCACCGTGGGAGCGGCGTGGCCCCGAGTCGTTTGAGGGCGCCGTAGCGGCGGTCGAAACCGACGGCGATCGCCTGACCGGTGAATGCCGTCGACATGATCGCGACCATCATGACGGCGGGCACGATCGTGTCGACGCGGTCGCTGCCGAAGTCGCCGATCGGCAGCAAGGTCAGCCCGATCAGCAGTGTGATCGGGATGAACATCGTGATCAGCAACTGCTCGCCGTTGCGCAGCAGCAGCGTCAGCTCGAGCTTGGTCTGCGAGGCCAGCATCCGCGCCGGCGGCGCGGGCTGGGGGCGCGGGGTGAACGTACCGGCGGTGAAGCGGTTGTCGGCCAGGCGGTCGTGGTGCGTCACGCTCATCCCCTCAGATCCCGTCCCGTGAGTTCGAGGAAGACGTCCTCGAGGCGGCGCTGGTCGACCCGGATCTCCGTGGCCAGCGCGTTCTGTCCGGCGCACCAGGACGTGACCGCCGCGACGATGTGTGGGTCGATCGCGCCGCGCACGACGTAGTCCCCGGACGTGACCTCCTGCACCTGGAAGTCGGCGGGCAGCGCGGCGCGCAGTGGGGCGAGGTCGAGGCCGGGCGGTGCCACCAGGCTCAGCAGGCCTTCGGCGCCGGTGCGGGTGACCTCCGACGGCGTTCCGGACGCGACGATCCTGCCGTGGTCGATGATGACGAGTTCGTCGGCCAGTTCCTCGGCCTCGTCCATGAGGTGTGTGGTGAGCAGGACGCTGACGCCGTCGCGGCGCAGCGCGTCGATCAGCTCCCACACCAGCAGTCGGGCCTGCGCGTCGAGGCCTGCGGTCGGTTCGTCGAGGAACACGAGTTCGGGCCGGCCGACGAGGGCGCAGGCGAGGGACAGCCGCTGCTGCTGGCCGCCCGACAGGCGGCGGTACGGGGTGCGGCGGGCGTCATGCAGGCCGAGGCTGCGCAGCAGCCATTCGGGATCGAGCGGGTCCGCCGAGTACGACGCGACCAGGTCGAGCATCTCGCCGGCCTTCGAACCCGGGTAAGCGCCGCCGCCCTGGAGCATGACGCCGATCCGGGGCCGTAGCGCCGCGGAGTCGGCGATCGGGTCGAGGCCGAGGACCCGGACGGATCCGGCGTCGGGGGAGACGAAGCCCTCGCACATTTCGACGGTCGTGGTCTTGCCGGCGCCGTTCGGGCCGAGCAGGGCCAGCACCTGCGCCTGTTCGAGGATCAGATCGAGCCCGTCGACGGCACGGACGCTGCCGAAGGCCTTCACGACGCCTTGGAGACACACTGCCGGCGTACCCATACTCAACGCCGCTCCGACGTTCTGACAATCACGAGGATCCAGCCTAGGCGCAGACCGGATCAGGCTTGTCCGGTGGTCCCGGGCTGGGCCCGCCAGAGCAGCTTGTTGCGGGTGAGAAGCATCAGCGCGACGCTGGCGATCGCGGTGGCGACGGCGGCCTGGACGATCATGAACGGTTCGTATTCGGCGCCGTTGGGCATGAGGATCACGCTGACGAACGACGAGAACGCGATCGTCGGGATCCGGAACACTGGGCGGGTGGCCCACGCGGCGAGCGGGATGACCGCCCACAGCAGGTACCACGGTTGCACCACCGGGAACAGCAGGACGATCGCGCCCAGGGACACGCCCAGTGCCCCCACCGGGTGGATCCGTCCGACCAGCACCGCGATCAGCATGCGCAGCGTGATGAAGGCCGCGACCAGCGACGCGATGGGTCGGGTCAGGCTCAGCACCGCGGTGGTGTGGTCGCCGAGGCCGAGGAATACCCCGACCAGGCCGGTTCCCAGCCCCAGCAGGGTCGGGATCGACATCCAGCTGCGCACCTCGGTCGCCGTGCCGAGGGTCTGCGTCCAGCCCATGCCGAGTCCACTCGCGACGCTGACGAAGACCGTCACCGCGATCGCGACCACCCCCAGTAGCGCCGCGGCCGACGCGAGGGCCTTCAGATTCGCTCCCCACCTGCGGGCGAGCGCCATCCCCACGAATCCGAGGGCGAGCAGCGACGGGATCTTGATCGTCGAGGACAGGGCGATCAGCGTCGCGCCGGCCAGCAGAAGGAGCAGCGTTCGTCCACGAATCGGGTCGGCACTCTCGACGGCCCGCAGTGCCAGTTCCACACCGGCAAGCATGAGGCCGATCATCAGGGCCTCGTTGTGGATGCCGGCGACCAGGTGGAAGAGCACCAGAGGGTTCATGGCACCGAGCCAGAGCGCGCTGACCGCCGAGACGCCGCAGCGTCGCGCGAGGCGGGGCAGGGCCCACACGATCATCGCGACGCCGGCCAGCGCGAGCAGGCGGTGCAGGAAGATGCCCGCGACGATGTTGTCACCGGTCAGGTATGTGATCCCGCGCCCCATCCACAGGAACAGTGGGCCGTACGGTGCCGGGGTCTCGCGCCAGATGTTGGGGACGGTCCGGGTCAGGACGTGGTCCACCCCGAGGGCATTCTGTGGGCCGATCTCGTACGGATCGAGGCCGCGCGCGGTGATCTCGCTCTGCGCCAGGTACGAGTAGACGTCGCGGCTGAACATCGGCGGGGCCACTGTGAGGGGTATCACCCACAGCAGGAGGGTGCGGTCCAGCTGTGACCGGGTCAGCTGGCGCGGCGGGCGTCCACCGCGCAGGCTGCCGACCGCGAACCGGCCCAGCAGCAGCCACGCGAAGACCACCATGACGGTGCCCGTCATGGCCATGCTCAGCGTTGCGCTCGGCAAGCGGGCCGGCAGGCCCAGCACGCGCAGGCCTTGGACGGGATTCTGCAGAACGGGCTGCGCGCCGGCGCCGAGTGCGCCGACCGCCATGAGCACCGCACCGGTGGCGCCGAACAGGCGTATCCAGTGCAGTTGGCGGGTTTCGGCGGCGTCGAGACCCGGGGCCTCGGTCTCGTCGCCGTGGAGGGCGTCGGCTACCGACGGGCGGGGTGAGCGCCCGTCGATGCCGAGCGCGCGCTTGGCGAAGGTCGTGGCCCGATCGACCCGGGACCGGGCCGGGGCATCCGACTCGTGTTCCATCTCGGTCTGCGGCACACGGTGCAGCGTAGCGGTGCGAACGGAGTGCTCCGGCCGGACCCGATCCGGCGCACGCCGGGTCGGTGTGGTGTCGATTACACAGGGCACCCTTCGTGGACCGACGCGTCGAATTCCGTCACACTGGTGTTGTGAAATCGGACGAGGCTCGACGTATGAGCGGAGAAAGTGCAGGTCACGCACCTGTTCAGGTCTCTGCGGGTTCGTCGCTGCCCGTTGCCGGAGCGCACGAAGGGCATACCCGCGCGGCGGTGGTGCAGCTGCTCGTCGAGGAGGGGCCGATCACCGCCACCGACATCGGCGCCCGCCTCGGCCTCAGTGCCGCCGGTGTCCGGCGGCACCTGGACGTGCTCATCGAGGCCGGTGAGGCCCAGGAGGCCAGTGCGGCCAGCTGGCGGCAACGGGGCCGCGGGCGTCCGGCGAAGCTGTTCCAGATCACGGCGGCGGGTCGCGGGAAGCTCGGCCACACGTACGACGACCTCGCTGGTGCCGCGATGCGGCAGCTGCGCGAGATCGGTGGGGACGCGGCCATCGAGGACTTTGCCCGACGCCGGGTGCAGTCCATCGTCGGTGAGGTCGAGCCGGTGAGCGAGGACGAGCCGGCGGCCGTCGAGTCCACGGCGGAGGAGATCGCGGAGGCGTTCACCTCGGCGGGGTTCGCCGCGTCGATCCGCCCGGTAGGCAACGGCGTGCAGATCTGCCAGCACCACTGCCCGGTGTCGCACGTCGCCGAGGAGTTCCCCGAACTGTGCGAGGCGGAGCGGGCGGCGTTCGCCGAACTGCTCGGACGCCACGTGCAACGGCTGGCGACGATCGCGAACGGGGATTGCGCCTGCACCACCCACGTCCCGCTCGCATTACCCCGAAAGACCCCCTAGATGTTCTCTCCGGTGGACAGCTCGCACCGGTACGTAACAAGACTCCGGAAGGAGCTCGCATGACCGTCACACCAGACCAGGTGACACCCGAGGCGCCACTCTCCCAGGAAGAGACGATCGCCTCGCTGGGCAACTACGAATACGGCTGGGCGGACGCCGACGTCGCCGGTGCCAGTGCGCAGCGAGGTCTGTCCGAGGACGTCGTGCGGGACATCTCCGCGAAGAAGAACGAGCCTGACTGGATGCTCGACATCCGCCTCAAGGCGCTGCGCACCTTCGACAAGAAGCCGATGCCGCACTGGGGCTCGAACCTCGAGGGCATCGACTTCGACAACATCAAGTACTTCGTGCGGTCCACCGAGAAGCAGGCCGAGAGCTGGGAAGACCTGCCCGAGGACATCAAGAACACGTACGACAAGCTGGGCATCCCCGAGGCCGAGAAGCAGCGCCTCATCGCGGGTGTCGCGGCGCAGTACGAGTCCGAGGTGGTCTACCACCAGATCCGCGAGGATCTCGAGGCTCAGGGCGTCATCTTCCTCGACACCGACTCGGGTCTGCGTGAGCATCCGGAGCTGTTCCGCGAGTACTTCGGCACGGTCATCCCGGCCGGTGACAACAAGTTCTCCGCGCTGAACACCGCCGTCTGGTCCGGTGGATCGTTCATCTACGTGCCGCCGGGCGTGCACGTCGACATCCCGCTGCAGGCCTACTTCCGGATCAACACCGAAAACATGGGCCAGTTCGAGCGGACGCTGATCATCGTCGACGAGGGCGCCTCGGTGCACTACGTCGAGGGCTGCACCGCGCCGATCTACAAGTCCGACTCGCTGCACTCCGCGGTCGTCGAGATCATCGTCAAGAAGGGCGGCCACTGCCGCTACACGACGATCCAGAACTGGTCGAACAACGTCTACAACCTGGTGACCAAGCGCACCAAGGTCGAGGCGGGTGGGTCGATGGAGTGGATCGACGGCAACATCGGTTCCAAGGTCACGATGAAGTACCCGGCCGTGTGGATGATGGGCGAGCACGCCCGTGGCGAGGTGCTCTCCGTCGCGTTCGCCGGTGAGGGCCAGCACCAGGACACCGGTGCGAAGATGCTGCACCTGGCGCCGCACACGTCGTCGACGATCGTGAGCAAGTCCGTCGCCCGTGGCGGCGGTCGCGCGTCGTACCGCGGTCTGGTCCAGGTCAACAAGGGCGCGCACGGCTCGAAGGCGACCGTGAAGTGTGACGCCCTGCTGGTCGACCAGATCAGCCGTTCCGACACCTACCCGTACGTCGACGTCCGCGAGGACGACGTGACGATGGGTCACGAGGCGACGGTGTCGAAGGTCAGCGACGACCAGTTGTTCTACCTCATGAGCCGCGGTCTGACCGAGGACGAGGCCATGGCCATGGTGGTGCGAGGGTTCGTCGAGCCCATCGCCAAGGAGCTGCCGATGGAGTACGCCCTCGAGCTCAACCGCCTGATCGAACTGCAGATGGAAGGGGCGGTGGGCTAGTGAGCACCCCCGTGACGGGAGTACAGGGCGCGGCGGCCGGCGAGAACGCCGTCCCCGCAACCAACAAGGGTGAGGTCTTCACCTCGTTCGACGTGAACGCGTTCGAGGTCCCCGGTGGCCGTGACGAGGCGTGGCGGTTCACCCCGCTGCGCCGGCTGCGCGGCCTGCACGACGGCACCGCCGTCGCGTCCGGCAAGGCGACCGTCGAGGTCGACGGCGACGTCTCCGTCGAGACCGTCGGCCGAGACGACGCCCGACTCGGCCAGGGCGGCGTGCCGTTCGACCGCGTTGCCGCGCAGGCGTACTCGTCGTTCGAGACGGCGACCGTCGTTACCGTCGGCCGCGAGACCGAGGTGGCCGCGCCGGTCCACATCACGGTCACCGGACCGGGCGAGGGCGAGGTCGCGTTCGGTCACCTGCAGATCCGGCTCGAGGAGTTCGCCAAGGCGACCGTCGTTCTCGACCAGAAGGGCAGCGGCACCTACGCGGAGAACGTCGAGTTCGTGCTCGGCGACAGCGCGTCGCTGACGGTCGTCGCGGTCCAGGACTGGGCCGACGACGCGGTCCACACCGCTGCGCACCACGCGATGCTCGGCCGGGACGCGGTGCTGCGGCACACCTCGGTGAGCCTGGGCGGCGACCTCGTCCGCATCACCCCGACCGTCAAGTACGCCGGCCCCGGTGGCGACGCCGAGATGCTCGGCCTGTACTTCGCCGACGCCGGCCAGCACTTCGAGCACCGTCTGCTGGTGGACCACTCGCAGCCGCACTGCAAGTCGAACGTCGTGTACAAGGGTGCGCTGCAGGGCGATCCGGAGTCGGGCAAGCCGGACGCGCACACGGTGTGGATCGGCGACGTACTGATCCGCGCCGAGGCGGAGGGCACCGACACGTTCGAGCTCAACCGCAATCTGGTGCTCACCGACGGGGCGCGCGCCGACTCGGTGCCGAACCTCGAGATCGAGACCGGTGAGATCGTCGGCGCCGGACATGCCAGCGCCACGGGACGTTTCGACGACGAGCAGCTGTTCTACCTGCGGGCCCGGGGTATCCCCGAGGACCAGGCCCGGCGGCTGGTCGTGCGTGGTTTCTTCCACGAGATCATCAACCGCATCGCCGTTCCGGAGGTGCGCGAGCGCCTCGAGGCTGCCGTCGAGGCCGAACTGGCCGCGGTCGGCGCCTGATCCGGTACGCCGCCTTCCCACCGATACTTCGCCGATAACCCGCATAGGAAATCGAATGTCTACGCTTGAAATTCGCGACCTGCACGTCAACGTCGCCAACTCGGACGAGAACGCCGAGCCGATCAACATCCTCAAGGGTGTGAACCTGACCGTCCGCTCGGGCGAGACTCACGCCATCATGGGCCCCAACGGTTCGGGCAAGTCGACGCTGTCGTACGCGATCGCCGGTCACCCCAAGTACGAGGTGACCTCGGGCACCATCACCCTCGACGGCGAGAACGTCCTGGAGATGAGCGTCGACGAGCGCGCCCGTGCGGGCCTGTTCCTCGCGATGCAGTACCCGGTCGAGGTGCCCGGCGTCTCGATGTCGAACTTCCTGCGCACCGCCGCCACCTCGGTCCGCGGCGAGGCCCCGAAGCTGCGCCACTGGGTCAAGGAAGTCAAGGAGGCGATGACCGAGCTCGAGATCGATCCGACCTTCGGCGAGCGCAGCGTCAACGAGGGCTTCTCCGGCGGCGAGAAGAAGCGCCACGAGATCCTGCAGCTGGGTCTGCTCAAGCCGAAGATCGCGATCCTCGACGAGACCGACTCGGGCCTCGACGTCGACGCCCTGCGCGTGGTGTCCGAGGGCGTCAACCGCTACAAGGAGCGGGAGGACGGCGGGATCCTGCTGATCACGCATTACACCCGCATCCTGCGCTACATCAAGCCGGAGTTCGTGCACGTGTTCGTGAACGGCCAGATCGTCGAGTCCGGTGGAGCTGAGCTCGCCGACGAGCTCGAGGCCAACGGCTACGTGCGCTTCACCCAGGCAGCGTCTTCCGGGGCAGGGGCGTAGCCCGGATGACCATCACGGTGCCCGCGCTGGACGTCACCAGGATCCGGGACGACTTCCCGATCCTGGGGCGGACCGTGCGCGACGGAAAGCCCTTGGTGTACCTGGATTCCGGTGCGACGTCGCAGCGTCCGGTGCAGGTGCTCGATGCCGAGCGGGAGTTCCTCACCACGTGCAACGCAGCGGTGCACCGCGGTGCGCATCAGCTGGCCGAGGAGGCCACCGACGCGTACGAGGGTGCCCGCGCGGCGATCGCCTCGTTCGTCGGTGTCGATTCGGACGAGCTGGTGTTCACGAAGAACGCCACCGAGTCGCTCAACCTCGTCGCGTACGTGTTCGGTGACGACCGCTTCGACAAGGCGGTCGGACCGGGTGACGAGATCGTCGTCACCGAACTCGAGCACCACGCGAATCTCGTTCCGTGGCAGGAGCTTGCGCGTCGCACGGGTGCGACGCTGCGGTGGTACGGGATCACCGACGACGGACGCATCGACCTGGATTCGCTCGAGCTGACCGACAGGGTCAAGGTCGTCGCGTTCACGCACCAGTCCAACGTGACCGGTGCGATCTCCCCGGTCGAGGAACTGGTCCGCCGCGCGCAGGCGGTCGGCGCGATCACGGTGCTGGACGCGTGCCAGTCGGTGCCGCACATCGCCGTCGACTTCCGTTCCCTCGGAGTCGATTACGCGGCGTTCTCCGGGCACAAGATGCTCGGTCCGTCGGGCGTCGGTGTGCTGTACGGCCGCCGCGAGCTGCTCACGTCGATGCCGCCGTTCATCACCGGTGGTTCGATGATCGAGACCGTCACGATGGCGGGCAGCACGTACGCGCCGCCGCCGCAGCGGTTCGAGGCCGGCGTGCCGATGACCTCGCAGGTCGTCGGGCTCGGCGCGGCCGTGAAATACCTGCAGGACATCGGCATGGAGGCCGTCGCGCAGCACGAGCACCAGCTGGTGACCGCGGCGCTCGAGGGCCTCGCGGGCATCGACGGAGTCCGGATCGTCGGCCCCACCGACGGTGTCGACCGCGGCTCGGCCGTCTCATTCCTGGTCGACGGGATCCACGCGCACGACCTCGGTCAGGTCCTCGACGACGACGGCGTCGCCGTGCGCGTCGGGCACCACTGCGCGTGGCCGATGCACCAGCGGTTCGGCATCGCCGCGACCGCGCGGGCGTCGTTCGCGCTGTACAACACCCTCGACGAGGTCGATGCGCTGATCGCCGGCATCCGGCGCGCGCAGGACTTCTTCGGCGTAGGCGGAGGTGACTGACGGTGCGCCTGGAGCAGATGTACCAGGAAGTGATCCTGGACCACTACAAGCACCCGCACGGGCGCGGCCTGCGCGATCCGTTCGGCGCCGAGGTGCACCACGTCAACCCGACGTGTGGCGACGAGATCACGCTGCGCGCGCATCTCACCGACGGTGAGGATGGGCGCCCGGTCGTCGCGGACATCTCGTACGACGGTCAGGGCTGCTCGATCAGCCAGGCGTCGACGTCGGTGCTGTTCGACCAGATCGTCGGTATGCCGCTGGACGAGGCGCTGCAGACCGTCGACGCGTTCAACGAGATGGTCAGCAGCCGCGGCACCGTCGAGGGTGACGAGGACGTCCTCGGCGACGGCATCGCGTTCAGCGGGGTGTCGAAGTACCCGGCGCGCGTCAAGTGCGCGCTGCTGGGATGGATGGCTTTCAAGGACGCCGTTGTTCGAATAGTCGACGAAACGTCGGTCGACAGTGATTCGGCGGACGGCAATCCTGAAGACGACCTTGCTCGAACCGGAGGACAGACATCATGACGGACACCCAGGCGGGGCAGGCCCAGACCGAGGCCACCGCGGCCGAGCCGGCCGCCGAGTACGGCGCCACCCTCACCCCGGAGCGCCTCGACGAGCTCGAGGAGGCGATGCGTGACGTCGTCGATCCCGAACTCGGCATCAACGTCGTCGACCTCGGTCTGGTCTACGACTTCAAGGAGATCGACGAGAACGGCGTCGACGTCGTGCTGCTCGACATGACGCTGACGTCCGCGGCCTGCCCGTTGACCGACGTCATCGAGGAGCAGTCCAAGCGGGCCCTGGTGAACAGCAGCCTGTGCGACGAGCTGCGGATCAACTGGGTCTGGATGCCGCCGTGGGGTCCGGACAAGATCACCGACGACGGCCGCGAGCAGCTGCGCGCCCTCGGATTCACGGTCTGACCTGTCCACCCGGAATCTGACCTATCGGGAGGTCGGTGCCACTGCCGGAGAGCTGCCGGCGGGATATCGACACGTCCGAGAATCGGCACACATCGGACGCGGCGAGGACACGTTCCTCGCCGCGTCCGACGCGTTGATGAGGTGGGACGTGCACCGTCGCGCGGGCCTGCGGGTGGCGGCCGACTCGCCCGTCGCGGTGCCCGGCACCACCGTCGAGCTGCGGTGGTTCGGGTTCACGATCCCGTGCCGGGTGGTGTACGTGATCGACGAGGTGGACCGTCGGGGCTTTGCCTACGGGACACTGTCGGGACACCCCGAGTCGGGGGAGGAGCGCTTCTGCGTCGAACGCGCACCCGACGGCTCGGTGCGGGCGACGATCACGGCGTTCTCCCGTCCCGGGCGCTGGTTCACCCGCATCGGCGACCCCGCCGCCCGCGTCGTGCAGCGCTACATGACGCGCCGCTACCTGCGGGCATTCACGGCTTGACCGCTCAGGCGCGCTTGCGCCGCGGTTTCTTCGCGGGCGCGGGTTTCACTTCCTCCCCGGCCGCCTCGAGGCTCCGCTGCAACGCCGCCACCAGGTCGACGACTTCGGCGTCCGCACCGGCCTCCACGCGTTCGGCCGCGGGGATCACCTTCTTGCCGCCGCTTGCGATCGCCTCGTCCAGCAACTGGCGCAACTCGATCTGGTAGTCGTCGGTGAACTCCGTCGGGTCGAAATCCTCGGCCATGCTGTCGACGAGGGTGCCCGCCATCTTCAGTTCCTTCGCCTTGGGCTCCTCGGCGTCGTCCAGGGACGGGAACTCGGCGGCGCGCACCTCGTCGGGCCACAGCAGCGTCTGGATCACCAGGACGCCGTCGCGTTCGCGCAGCGCCGCCAGCCGCGTCTTCTGCCGCAGCGTGAAGTGCACCAGCGCGGTCCGATCCGTCTGCGCGAGGGTCTTCGCGAGCAGCACGTACGCCTTGGGCGACGACGAATCCGGTTCGAGGTAGTAGCTCCTCTCGAACAGGATCGGGTCGATCTGCTCGGTGGGAACGAACTGCAGCACCGGAATCTCGTGCTTCTCGGCGGCGGGGAGCTTCTCGAAGTCCTCGTCGGTGAGGATGACCCGGTCACCCTCCTCGGAGTCGTAGGCCTTGTCGATGTCGGCGAACTGGACCGTCTGCCCGCATTCGCTGCACACGCGGTTGTACTTGATCCGTCCGCCATCCTTGGCGTGGACCTGATGGAAGCGGATGTCGTGGTCCTCCGTCGCGGAGTACACCTTGACCGGTACGTTGACCAGCCCGAACGCGATGGAACCCTTCCAGATTGATCGCATGCACCCCACTATCACCCAGATCGGTGGGTCGTGTGCGCCCCGGTGCGAAGATCATCACCATCTCGAGACATTTCGGCTACATCCGAGCGCCCGCCCGGGGCTCGCTCGGTGCCTGGACCGTCACCGTCGGATGCCGGCCCGTACCAGTGTTCGACGGATCGGCGGCGGGCCCGCGCGGAACAACTCCCACATCGTGCGCATCGTCCCGGCCGCGTCGGTGCGCCCCGACAGGTAGGCGCGCTGGCGCTCGATCGGAAGGGAGAAGAAGGCGTCGAAGAATTCCGCGGTCCGGGAGGGTTCCAGCTGGAGCAGGGCCGAGAGCCCGACGTCGCGCAGCGATCGCACGAGGCGGGCACGTGGAGGCCACAGGGCTTTGCCAGGATCGCGTCCCGCGGCGAGCGCCGCGACGACGTCGTCGACCGCGGTCAGCGATGCGGCGACGCTGTATCCGGTGCCGGGGTGGATCAGGCCAGCCCGGGCACCGAAAGCGTCCACGGGCCCGGAAGGCCGCGGCGCCTGCACCGGGAATCGGACCCGCTCCACCTCGAGATTCGCGGGCGGTTCGACGCCACGGGCCAGCAGGCGGGCGTCGAGGCGCCGGCGCAGTTCGTCGAGCGGCAGCCCCGGCCGGTCGACCAGGCACGTCTCCTCGAGCAAGACGGTGTCGTCGCTCAGCGGCACGGCGTACAGGAACGACGGTGGATCACCCGGCGCAGTGTCGTTGTCGCGGCGCCAGTCCATGAACCAGCCCGCGGCGTCGCCCATCGCCGGGGCCGCGGCCGCGGCGGGAAGGACGAGGCCGAACGCTGTCTGCTCGGCCAGCGTCGGATCGGGGCGCACGCCCCGGGCGTCGATCACCCGATGTGCCCGGATCTCCGTACCGTCGCGCATCACTACGGTGCCGGCGGTGACGGTGCCCGCGACGCCCGGCACCACCCGCGCGTCGGCGAGGTCGAGGCGGCGGTGCAGCGCCGCGTTGTCGAGGATCGCGTACTTCCGGTCGACAATCCTCGGGCGGGTGGTCCACACGTGCGGCCGACGGACCGTCGCGCGCAGCACACCGGGGCCGAGCCAGTGGGGGAGTTCGTCCACCCACGCCGCGTAGGTCGGCGACCACGGCCGGTCCGGGTGCGGGTCGATCCCGACGACGCGCAGCCCGGCGCGGGCCGAGCGGTGCGCGAGCGCCCGGCCGGCGGGACCGAGCCCGACGACCGCGACATCAGCGGTGGCGGTCAGAGCGCGCCCGTCGCGAGCAGGCCGCCGTCCACGCGCACCGTCTCGCCGGTGATCCAGGCGGCGTCGTCGGACACCAGGAAGCCGACCAGGCCCGCGACGTCCTCGGGTGTGCCGAGGCGCTTCATCGGATAGATCGACGACGCCTGGTCCTCGCCGCCGGCGACGAGGGCGGCGGCGAATTTCGTCTTGACGACGCCCGGGGCGACGGCGTTGACCCGGATCGTCGGGCCCAGCTGCCACGCCAGTTCCTCGGTGAGGCGGATGAGCGCGGCCTTGGATGCGCCGTACGCGGCGATGACGCCGGTCGAGCGGATTCCGGCGACACTCGCGAGGTTGACGATCGCGCCGCCGTGTTCGCCCATCCACGCCCGGTACGCCTCCTGCACATATCCGAGGGCGGCGACGACGTTGACGTCGAAGATCTTGCGGACCGCCTCGAGGTCGGCGTCCATCAGTGCCCCGTACACCGGGTTGATCCCGGTGTTGTTGATGAGGATGTCGAGGGAGCCGAGTTCGGACACCGTGCGTGACACCGCATCGCGGCGCGCGTCGGCGTCGCCGGAGTTACCCGCGATCGCGATGACGTGCCCGCTGTGGCCGAGGGCGCGCAGTTCCATCGCGGCCTCGTCGAGTGGCTCGGCCTTGCGGGCGGTGACGGCGACGTTGGCACCGCGGGTGAGGAGTTCGGCGGCGATCGCCTTGCCGATTCCGCGGCTGGCGCCGGTGACGAGGGCGTTTCGTCCCTGCAGGTCGTTCACGCGTGTCATGGCTCCGCACGTTAGCGGATCGACCTCTTCCTGGCCGTGAACCGCACGGATTCCGACTCCAGCGGTCTCCGCCGCCACCGCGTGATCGGTCCGGCGTGCTCGCGTGCTGTGCGACGATGAGGCGTATGGCGATTTCAGGGGCGCACGTGATCGTCTACAGCCGGGATGCGGACGCCGACCGGCGTTTCGTGCGGGACGTGCTCGGCTTCCCGCACGTCGATGCCGGCGGCGGCTGGTTGATCTTCACGCTTCCTCCGGCCGAGGTCGCCGTGCACCCCTCGGAGACCGCCGACGATCCCGGCCACGAGCTGTACCTGATGTGCGACGACCTGGACGCGACACTCCGCGACCTGGCGGAGCACGGGGTCGAATGCGACGCCGTCTCCGAGGCCGGCTGGGGCCGGCTGAGTCGGTTCCGCCTCCCAGGTGGCAGCCAAGTGGGCATCTACGAACCTCGACATCCTCGCGCCGCAGAATTGGACGACTGAGCAGCCGCTGCTGCAGTGCTGCACCGAGCGTCGGAAGCCACCACGTCGAGCGGAGGAGCCGACGTATTCGCGGTCACTGGGCCGGGGCGTGGCGGTGAGCCGTGGTCACGGTAAAATCGGTGGTTCTTGTGCTCGCTCGCGGGCACCATGACATCCCGGTCACGCGTCTGCGTGGCCGAAGTTGTGCCTGTGGCTCTTTACCGAGGAGATGTGCTTGATTACCGCCACCGACCTTGAAGTTCGTGCCGGTGTGCGGACGCTGCTCTCTGCGCCGGGGTCGGCGTTGCGTGTGCAGGCGGGCGACCGGATCGGCCTGGTCGGCCGCAACGGTGCCGGCAAGACGACCACGCTGCGGATCCTCGCCGGCGAGGGGGAACCCTATGCGGGCGCGGTAGTGCGCAGCGGCGACCTCGGTTATCTTCCGCAGGACCCCAAGGAGGGTGACCTGGAGGTCCTCGCGAAGGACCGCGTCCTCTCGGCGCGCGGCCTGGACGAGATCCTCAAGAAGATGGAGAAGCAACAGGCCATCATGGCGGAGGCCGCCGACGACGCCACCCGGGACAAGGCCGTCCGGAAGTTCGGCAACCTCGAGGACCGGTTCTCGGCGCTCGGTGGCTACGTCGCCGAGTCGGAGGCCGCCCGCATCTGTAACAGCCTGGGCCTGCCGGACCGGGTGCTGGGCCAGCAGCTCAAGACGCTCTCGGGTGGTCAGCGTCGACGGGTGGAGTTGGCGCGGATCCTGTTCGCGGCCTCGGACGGGTCGGGTGGGAAGTCGAACACGACGCTGCTGCTCGACGAGCCGACCAACCATCTCGATGCGGACTCGATCACGTGGCTGCGCGGGTTTTTGCAGAACCACGACGGCGGGCTGATCGTGATCAGTCACGACGTGGACCTGCTCGCCGACGTGGTGAACAAGGTGTGGTTCCTCGACGCGGTGCGCGGGGAGGCCGACATCTACAACATGGGCTGGAAGAAGTATCTCGATGCCCGCGCCACCGACGAGCAGCGTCGTCGTCGGGAACGCGCGAACGCGGAGAAGAAGGCGTCCGCGTTGCGGGCGCAGGCCGCCAAGCTCGGCGCGAAGGCCACCAAGGCGACCGCGGCGCAGAACATGGCCAAGCGCGCCGACAAGCTGATGAACGACCTCGACGAGGTGCGCGTGGCGGACAAGGTCGCGCACATCCGGTTCCCGGAGCCGGCGCCGTGTGGCAAGACGCCGCTCATGGCGAAGGACCTCACCAAGGTCTACGGGTCGCTGGAAATCTTCACCGGCGTCGACCTCGCGATCGACCGCGGTAGCCGGGTGGTGATCCTGGGCCTCAACGGTGCCGGTAAGACGACGCTGCTGCGCCTGCTCGGCGGAGTCGAGACCCCGGACCTCGGCGAGCTGGTGCCCGGGCACGGCCTGAAGATCGGCTACTTCGCGCAGGAACACGACACCCTCGACGACGCGGCCAGCGTGTGGGAGAACATCCGGCACGCCGCGCCCGACGCCGGCGAGCAGGACCTGCGGGGGTTGTTGGGGGCGTTCATGTTCACCGGCCCGCAGCTCGACCAGCCCGCCGGCACCCTGTCCGGTGGTGAGAAGACGCGCCTGGCGCTGGCGGGGCTGGTGTCGTCGGCGGCGAACGTGCTGCTGCTCGACGAGCCGACCAACAACCTCGACCCGATCTCCCGCGAGCAGGTCCTCGACGCGCTGCGCAGCTACACCGGTGCGGTCGTGCTCGTCACCCACGACCCGGGGGCGGCCGAGGCGCTCAATCCGGAGCGGGTGATCCTGCTGCCGGACGGCACCGAGGACCACTGGTCGCAGGAGTACCTCGAGCTCATCCAGCTCGCCTAGGCGCTCCGCACCCGTGCGCCTTTCTGGTAGGGCGAGTTCAATCGGTCGTTGCAACATCCCTGATCCTGGAGGGTGTTGCAGATGGTGTGGATCGGTCGGCCGCCGGCGCCGGCGCATGCTCGGCTGAAGTTCTGGCAGTGCCGTAGCGAGGGCGCGTCGACGGCAGCGGCCGCGGGTGCGGCATCGGTGGCGTATTCGACGGCGCAGCGGTGGCTGGTGGCGTCCGGTGGGGTTCGTCCCCGCCGGACGCCACCACCGTCGGGCCGGTACCTGTCCCTCGAGGATCGTGAGACGCTCTCCGAACTGCTGCAGGCCGGAAAGAAGCAACACGAGATCGCCGCGGCGTTGGGGCGGTCCCCGTCGACGATCAGCCGAGAGATCGCCCGGGGCACGAACAAGCGTGGCTACTACATCGCCTCCACAGCGCACCGGGCCGCCCAAGCGCGGGCGAAACGACCGAAACCAGCGAAGCTGAACTCGTGCGAGCGGCTGCGGACGTTCGTGCAGTCCCGGCTCGGGAAGAATCATTCTCCGGAGCAGATCTCACGCGCCTTGGTGCGTGAGTTCCCCGACGATCCGGAGATGCGTGTGTCCCACGAAACGATCTACCTCTCGCTCTATGTCCAGGCCCGCGGAGGACTCAAACGGGAACTGACACAGCATCTTCGGACCGGAAGGGTGTTGCGTCAGGGTAGCCGCAAGCCCGACGAGCGGCGGGGCCGGATCCCCGACATGATCAACATTTCCGAGCGTCCCGCCGAGGCCGGGGACCGGGCCGTGCCCGGCCACTGGGAGGGCGATCTGATCATGGGTGCCGGCAACCGGTCCGCGATCGGCACCCTGGTCGAACGTTCCACCCGGTTCGTGATGCTGCTGCACCTGCCCGACGGTCACTCCGCCGAACACGTCAACGTCGCGATGGCCGCCAAGATCCGGGAACTGCCCGCTGCACTGGCCCGCTCGATCACCTGGGACCAGGGCACCGAGATGACCCGGCACGCCCAGTTCACCGTCGACACCGGCGTCCAGGTCTACTTCTGCGACCCCCGCTCACCCTGGCAGCGCGGCTCGAACGAGAACACCAACGGACTGCTGCGCCAGTACTTCCCCAAGGGCACCGACCTGGCCGTTCACACCGCCGAGCGCCTGCAGTTCGTCGCCGACGAACTCAACGAACGGCCCCGCAAGACGCTCGACTGGCATACTCCAGCCGAGCGTCTCGACGAGGCCCTCGTTGCAACGACCGCATGAATCCGCCTAGCTGGGACCACGCAAAAGGCGCACGGGCGGCGTAGCTGCTCGTTTCGTTGATCACGTGTCGGCAGGTGATCTAGCCTGGAATCGAGGCTCGCTCAGCTGACCGGAGGACGTCATGGCGGAGAGCACGGGAATCTCGCGGGGGGCACGTATCACCGGGGAATCGCGTGACAAGCTCCGCGACGACTTGAAGGCGCAGTACGAGGCGGGGGCGAGCATCCGGACCCTGGCCGAGCAGACCGGCCGCTCGTACGGGTTCATCCACAACGTGCTCGTCGAGGCCGACGTGACACTGCGACGGCGGGGTGGACCGAACCGGCGCAAGAAGACGGGGTGACGTCGGGTGGGAGCATGTCATCGAGATGCTCGCCGGCCGCGCCACCGCCGCCGGAGGTTGCCTTGTCGGAGGCGGTGGCGCTTCTACGAGTAGGCAGGCCTACGAGACACCTGCCACATGATCGAACAGCAGTGGCGCGAGGGTCTCGGGGGGAACGTCGTGGAAGCCGCCGTCGAGCGCCACGTACCGCGCACCGGGAATCATCTCCGCGATGGTCCGAGCAGGCGTCTGGAGCCACGGCGGGCTGGCCACGCTCGCCAACGTCAGCGTCGGGACCGCGATTCCCGCGAACCGGTCGGCAGTCAACGGGCGGACGGTGATCGCTCCGTCGTAGCGCAGGGTGTGCGCCACCGCTTCCATGCCTGCCCACGCCGGAGACTGCCGGGTCTGAGCGACGGCCTCGGGCGGCAGCCCGACCGCCGCGGTCATGAAGTACTCGACGGCCTCCCCGCGCCGGTCGTCTGCCGAGAATGCGTCGAGCGTGGCTAGGTAGTTCTCGGGGAGTTGCGGACCACCCTCGATCTGCAGCGGCGGTTCGAAGATCGCCAGTGAGCTGACGGGCAGCCCGGCGGCGGTCGCATCCAGGGCCAGGATCGCGCCCGAGGAGAGGCCGTACAGGCTGGCTGACCCCCCGATGTCCTCGATCAGGGCGGCGAGATCGTCGATCTCACGTTCGACCGCGTACGGGCTGGTGTCGCCGCTGGCGCCGCGGCCGCGCCGGTCGTAGGCGATGGCTGTGCACATGGGTGCGAGGGCCGCGGCGAGGTCGGCGGCTGTCGTCCGGTCGTTGAAGGCACCTCCCACGATGATGATCGGCGGGCCGTCTCCGGACCGTTCGTAGGCGATCGCGGTGCCGTCCCGCGAGATCGCGTGATGAACGGGGCTACGCTGCGGTACTGCGGCTATGTCGGACATGGCTTTCCTCACTCTCGGAACGTGTTCCTGAGTATGGACCTGCCGGGCCGCGAAAACTCATCGCTGACAGGGAGATGTTCGTGGCGGGTCGGGTAGGCCGCCGTCGCGTGGCGCCAGGCGTGTCAGGGGTCTTTCCGTCGCACCGATTCCTCGACGAGATCGAGTACGGCCGAGAGGTTCTCGGCGCCATGCCCGGACGCGATGCGGGCGATGAGCCCGTCGAGGACCAGGTCGAGATAGTCGAGCAGGACGTCGGTGGGCAGGTCGTCGCGGAGGCGTCCGGCGGACTTCTGGTGTTCGAGTCGGCGGACGGTGGCCTCGGTGAGTTCGGCGCTGCGCTGGGTCCAGTCGCGCGCGAACTCGGGATCGGTGCGCAGACGGCGGGCGATCTCGAGGCGCGTGCCGAGCCAGTCGAACTGTGCGGGTGAGGCGAGCATGTCGCGCATCACTTGCACGAGACCGCCCTCGGCGACCACGTCGGCCATCCGCTTGGCGTCCTCGTGCGCGAGGGCGAGGAACAGCCCGTCCTTGTCCTTGAAGTGGTGGAAGATCGCACCGCGGGAGAGTCCGGTGGTTTCCTCGAGGCGGCGCACCGTGGCGCCGTCGTAGCCGTACTGCGCGAAGCACTGGCGGGCGCCGTCCAGAATCTGGCTCCGCCGCGCCGCGAGATGGTCTTCACTGACCTTGGGCACAGCCGACATCCTTTCGTACGAAACTGCGAACGGCGGGCCCGAGACTGACGTCCCGAGCCCGCCGTCAGCGCACTGCGTGATCGCTGATCACACGACCGGGTGACTAGCCCCGGATCATGTTGCGCAGCACGTACTGCAGGATGCCGCCGTTGCGGTAGTAGTCCGCCTCACCGGGGGTGTCGATGCGGACGACCGCGTCGAACTCCACCGTGCCGCCGTCGGTCTTGGTCGCGGTGACCTTGACGGTGCGCGGCGTGGTGCCGGCGTTCAGCTCCTCGATGCCCTCGATGTCGAAGGTCTCGGTGCCGTCCAGGCCCAGCGACGCGGCCGACTCGCCGGCCGGGAACTGCAGCGGGATGACGCCCATGCCGATGAGGTTCGAGCGGTGGATGCGCTCGAACGACTCGGTGATGACGGCCTTCACGCCGAGCAGGCTGGTGCCCTTGGCGGCCCAGTCGCGCGACGAACCGGAGCCGTACTCCTTGCCGCCCAGGACCACCAGCGGGATGCCGGCCTTCTGGTAGTTCTGCGACGCGTCGTAGATGAACGCCTGCGGCGCACCCTCCTGGGTGAAGTCGCGGGTGTAGCCACCGGAGACGCCGTCGAGCAGCTGGTTCTGCAGGCGGATGTTCGCGAACGTGCCGCGGATCATCACCTCGTGGTTGCCGCGACGCGAGCCCAGGGAGTTGTAGTCCTTGCGCTCGACACCGTTGGCGTCGAGGTACTGCGCGGCCGGGGTGCCGGGCTTGATCGGGCCGGCCGGGCTGATGTGGTCGGTGGTGACCGAGTCGCCGAGCAGCGCGAGGACGCGAGCGCCCTTGATGTCGGTGACCGGGGCCGGCTCCATCGTCATGCCGTCGAAGTACGGCGCCTTGCGGACGTAGGTCGAGTTCTCGTCCCACGCGAAGGTGTCACCGGCCGGGGTGGCCAGGTTCTGCCAGCGCTCGTCGCCCTTGAAGACGTCGGCGTAGGACTTGCGGAACATGTCCTGGCTGATCGCCGACTTGATGGTGTCGTCGATCTCCTGGGCCGAAGGCCAGATGTCCTTCAGGAAGACGTCGTTGCCGTCCTTGTCCTGGCCGAGGGCGTCGGTCTCGAAGTCGAAGTCCATCGTGCCGGCCAGCGCGTACGCGATGACGAGCGGCGGGGACGCCAGGTAGTTCATCTTGACGTCGGGGGAGATGCGACCCTCGAAGTTGCGGTTACCGGAGAGCACCGCGGTGACCGACAGGTCGTGCTCGTTGATCGCCTTGGAGATCTCCTCCGGCAGCGGGCCGGTGTTACCGATGCACGTGGTGCAGCCGTAGCCACCGAGGTAGAAGCCGAGCTTCTCGAGGTACGGCCACAGGCCGGCCTTCTCGTAGTAGTCGGAGACGACCTGCGAGCCGGGCGCCATGTTGGTCTTGACCCACGGCTTGGTCTCGAGGCCCTTCTCGACCGCGTTGCGGGCGAGCAGTGCGGCGCCGAGCATGACCGACGGGTTCGAGGTGTTGGTGCAGGAGGTGATGCCCGCGACCGCAACCGCGCCGTGGTCGAGGACGAACTCGCCGCGGTCGGTCTTCACCGTCACCGGGTTCGACGGGCGGCCGGTGGAGCCGTTGGCGGCCGACGGGATGGTGGCCTCGTCGTTCGCGGTGGACGGCTCGACCGGATCGGACGCCGGGAAGGACTCCTCGACGGCCTCGTCGAGAGCGGAGTGCGCGGCCTCGGCGCCGTTGGCGGCGTAGGTGACGATGTCGCGACGGAACGCGGCCTTCGACTCCGAGAGCAGGATGCGGTCCTGCGGGCGCTTCGGGCCGGCGATCGACGGCACGACGGTGCCGAGATCGAGCTCGAGGTACTCGGAGTAGGCGGGCTCGTTGGCGGCGTCGTGCCACATGCCCTGCTCCTTGGCGTACGCCTCGACGAGCGCGAGCTGCTCGTCGCTGCGGCCGGTCAGGCGCAGGTAGTTGATGGTCTCGCCGTCGATCGGGAAGATCGCTGCGGTGGAACCGAACTCGGGGCTCATGTTGCCCAGGGTCGCGCGGTTCGCCAGCGGAACCTCGGCGACACCGGCGCCGTAGAACTCGACGAACTTGCCGACCACACCGTGCTTGCGCAGCATGTCGGTGACGGTGAGCACGACGTCGGTGGCGGTCACGCCCGGCTGAATCTCACCGGTCAGCTTGAAGCCGACGACGCGCGGGATCAGCATGGAGACCGGCTGGCCGAGCATCGCGGCCTCGGCCTCGATGCCGCCGACACCCCAGCCCAGCACGCCCAGGCCGTTGACCATCGTGGTGTGCGAGTCGGTGCCGACGCAGGTGTCGGGGTATGCCTGGCCGTTGCGGGTCATGACGGTGGGCGCCAGGTACTCGATGTTGACCTGGTGCACGATGCCCATGCCCGGGGGGACGACCTTGAAGTCGTCGAACGCGCCCTGGCCCCAACGCAGGAACTGGTAACGCTCGCCGTTGCGCTGGTACTCGAGGTCGACGTTGCGCTCGAGGGCGTCCGCGCGACCGAAGACGTCGAGGATGACCGAGTGGTCGATGACCATGTCGGCGGGGGAGAGCGGGTTGACCTTGTTCGGGTCGCCGCCGAGGGTGGTGACGGCCTCACGCATGGTGGCGAGGTCGACGACACAGGGAACGCCGGTGAAGTCCTGCATGATCACGCGGGCGGGCGTGAACTGGATCTCGACGCTCGGCTCGGCCGAGGGATCCCAGTTCGCGATGGCGCGAATGTGATCGGCGGTGATGTTGGCGCCGTCCTCGGTGCGCAGCAGGTTCTCGGCGAGAACCTTCAGCGCGTAAGGCAGCTTCTCGGTGCCGGGCACGGCCGAGAGGCGGAAGATCTCGTACGAGTTGTCTCCGACCTCGAGCGTTCCCTTGGCGCCGAACGTATCAATACTGGTGGTCACGTCAGCTCCACTCGTCTTTGAGGTTCGCCGTCGACGGGGCTGTGACGACGGCTGAAGCGAGGCACGCGAACAGTGCCCGGTTCGATCGGCGAACCGAACCCGACAGTTCCGCGGGCGTCTCGGATGAAGTCTAACAGTACGCTTGTCCTGTGAGACTGCAGGGTCTGGCGCCGGAGCGAATGCGGCGTCGGGTCGGCTCGCGTCGGTCCAATCCTCACGCAGTCGGCGCGCGGGCGCAACGGACGGAGACGCTGCGGCGATAGGTCTTCACGTACTGTTCTTTCAGGCTGACCCGCCTTGCCCGTCGCCCACCGATCCCGGATGAGAGATGCCTGCTCCTATCGCGCCTGCCCGCCTCCCGTTCGCTGCCACGATTCCCGACGATGTGTCCGTGGCCGCAGTGCGCGCGGATCTGTCGGATGACGGTGTCTCCGCGCCGGACTCGGACGTCGCGGACCTGCGCGACGTCGTCGCACGCGCGCACGAACAGGGTATCGATCTGAAAATCGTTGTGCTCGAAAAGGATCCGGGGCGTCCTGAGCAGTTGCGTGATCTGGCCACCGAGATCGGGACGGTCGACGGCGGCACGGTCCTCGTCCTGAGTCCGTCATCGCCGGGAACCTACAGCGACACTCTCAGTCGCGTCGTGCTCGAGGGCGCGCAGGACCGTACCTACACCGGGAATGCGGTCCAGTCGGCGAACAACTTCGTCGACGAGATCGCCGAGCCCGGCGTGTCGTGGGGACTCGTCACCGCGCTGCTGGTGCTCGTTGTCGCGCTCGTCGGCGGGCTGTCCTACTTCGCCAAGGTCCGTCGCGGTCCGGCGTCTCCCACGAGCACTCCCGTCGCATCCGACGCGGCCGCGGGTGCGCCCTCCACCGGCGGGCAGTCCGCCCGACTCGACGACTGACCGGCGTCCGTCGGGCGTGAATCGCCGCCCGCGCCGCTGGGTTCGCGTCGCCCGAGCCCGCCGCTGATTCCACCATTTCGCCTGGTGGAATTACCACGACGTCATTTGTGACAAGAGTTCACCAGAGCGCGCAAAGTGTCGTACGGTGCCAATGGCACTTTTTGGGGAAGAAGTGTCGCAAGAGTGATGTGAAGATTCACGTGACAGTTGTGTCGTCGCGTGACCGTGCGTCCCCGGCGGCTCCCGCCGGGGACGCACCTCCCCGCACGGATCGGTTGGACGGCCGGTTCCGGTAGCAGCAGTAGGGAGGATGTTGTGAGGCGAAGGGGTTCACGCGCAGGCGTGCGACGTCCGGGTCTCTCACGTGCGCGGTGGTCGCGCCTCGCGCGGGTGGTACTGGGCGTCGGTGTGGTCGGGGCGCTGGTCGTGGGCATGCCCCGCATCACCGCCGCGGTGCCGCCCCCGCCGCCCAATCCTTCCGACGCCGAGATCGAGAGCGGCAACGCCCAGGTGTCCGCCGGCGTCGCGCAGGTCGGTGACCTGATCAACCAGGTTGCCGGCGCGAACCAGGAACTGGCCCGCCTCGACGACGAGGTCGCGATCAAGCGCGAGGACGTCAACCGTGCGCTGGTCGACCTGCAGACCGCCCGCGACGCCGCCGACGCCGCCGGAAGCCTCGTCACGCAGAGCCAGCAGGCGTTGCGCGACGCGGGTACCCAGATCGAACAGGCGCAGCAGCGATTCACCGACTACGCCGTCGAGAGCTACACCAAGGGCCGCAACGTCGCGTCGCTGTCGTCGTACTTCGGTGCGCACGGACCCGACGACATCCTCGACCGGGCCCAGGTCATGCGCCTGCTGTCCGCGAGCCAGAAGGCCGTACTGGACAACCTGCAGCGGGCGCGGACCGAACAGGCGAACCGGGACTCCGCAGCGCGGGAGGCCAAGCAGCGCGCCGACGCGGCGGCGGATGCCGCCGAGGCGAAGAGGGGCGAGGCCGAGCAGGCGATCGCGAGTGCCCGTGCGGCCCTGCAAGAGCAGGCGTCCCGCAAGGCGGAGATCGAGGCGTCGCGCGACTCCGCGCAGGCACAGCTCGACGCGGCGCGCAGCAACGTCGAGGGCCTGCAGGGCCAGCGCGACGCCTACGTCGCGTGGGACAACCAGCGCCGCGCCGAGGAGGCGGCGGCCGCGGCGGCCGCGGCCGCGGCGCAGGAGGCGGCCCGCCGCGCGGCGGAGGACCGTGCCGCGCAGGAGCGAGCGTCGCAACTCGCGGACGGCCAGCGCCCACACACCCAACTCGACGAGGACACCGGCGAGTGGACGCCGCCGGCCCCGGCGCGGACGAAGCCCATGGCGCCGGCCGTCACCGGCAGCGCCGCGATCGAGACGGTGATCGACCGCGGAATGTCGCAGCTCGGCGTCCAGTACGCGTGGGGCGGCGGCAACGAGAACGGCCCGACGCTCGGCATCCGGGACGGCGGTGTCGCCGACAGCTTCGGCGATTTCAACAAGGTCGGCTTCGACTGCTCGGGGCTGATGATCTACGCGTTCGCGGGTGCCGGGATCTCGCTGCCGCACTACACCGGCTACCAGTACACCGCCGGCACACAGGTGCCGTCGTCGGAGATGCGGCGCGGCGACATGATCTTCTACGGCCCGAACGCGAGTCAGCACGTGGCGCTCTACCTCGGGAACGGGCAGATGCTCGAGGCGCCCCAGTCCGGTTCGGTCGTCCAGGTTTCGCCGGTGCGTTGGGACGGGATGACGCCCTACGCTGTCCGTATGGTGTCCTAGCTCACCTCGTCCGGTGTCGTCCTTGTGTCGGGTACTGCCGACACCTGGAATAGTTGAGCGGACAGGCAAGTCGATCCGATCGATCTAGGTGGAAGCGGGGATTCTTGGTGACCTCACGTGACGGTGCTGTGGCGGGATCCGGCTCGGAGGGGGCGACGCACGGCGGTATGGGAGGTCCGGCACCCGATCTCGCGCGCGACGTGCAGACCCTCGAGCGCGCGATCTACGAGGTCAAGCGGGTCATCGTCGGGCAGGACCGTCTGGTCGAGCGGATGCTCGTCGGCGTGCTCGCGAAGGGCCACGTGCTGCTCGAGGGCGTTCCCGGTGTCGCCAAGACGCTCGCAGTGGAGACGTTCGCGAAGGTCGTGGGCGGCTCGTTCTCCCGCGTGCAGTTCACCCCCGACCTGGTGCCGACCGACCTGATCGGCACCCGGATCTACCGGCAGGGCCGGGAGCAGTTCGACACCGAGCTCGGCCCGGTGGTCGCGAACTTCCTGCTCGCCGACGAGATCAACCGCGCGCCCGCGAAGGTGCAGTCGGCACTGCTCGAGGTGATGGCCGAGCGGCACGTCTCGATCGGTGGCAAGACGTACCCGATGCCCGAGCCGTTCCTCGTGATGGCCACCCAGAACCCGATCGAGAACGAAGGGGTGTACCCGCTGCCCGAGGCACAGCGGGACCGCTTCCTGTTCAAGGTGCTCGTCGATTACCCGTCGGTGGAGGAGGAGCGCGAGATCGTCTACCGGATGGGTGTCGCCGCGCCCGAGCCGAGCCAGATCCTCGACGCACAGGAACTGGTCCGACTGCAGGCGGTGGCGAGCAACGTGTTCGTCCACCACGCCCTCGTCGACTACGTGGTGCGGGTCATCGCCGCGACCCGCACGCCGCGCCAGTTCGGCCTCGACGACGTCGCCGGGTGGATCGCCTACGGCGCCTCCCCGCGCGCGACGCTCGGCATCATCTCCGCGTCGCGCGCACTCGCGCTGCTGCGCGGCCGCGACTACGTCGTCCCGCAGGACGTGCTCGAGATCATCCCCGACGTGCTGCGTCACCGCCTGGTGCTGTCGTACGACGCCCTCGCCGACGAGGTGTCGCCCGACGACGTGATCGTCCGGGTGCTGCAGACCGTCGGATTGCCGCAGGTCGGTGCGCAGCCGGTGGCCCAGCCGGCGCCGCCGGCGTTCGATCCCGGCCCGGTGCCCGCGGCGACCACTCCGCAGCAGTGACCCGGCCTGCGGGCGCGGTCCCGTCGTTCCGCTCCGGATCGCTGCGCGACCCGGAGATGACCGCGGCGCTGCGAACCCTCGAGCTCACCGTCCGGCGACGACTCGACGGCGTCCTGCACGGCGACCACCTCGGACTCATTCCGGGGCCCGGATCCGAGCCCGGCGACGCGCGCGAGTACCAGCCCGGCGACGACGTCCGCCAGATGGACTGGTCGGTGACGGCCCGGACCACGCACCCGCACGTGCGGCAGACGGTGGCCGACCGCGAACTCGAGACGTGGCTCGTGGTGGACCTGTCGTCGAGCCTGGACTTCGGCACCGCGCTGTGCGAGAAGCGGGACCTGGCGATCGCGGCCGCGTCGGCGGTCACCTATCTCGCCGGAGGCAGCGGCAACCGGATCGGGGCGATCGTCGCGACCGGGGACCGGATGCAACGGATTCCGGCCCGCGGAGGCCGGGTGCACGCGCAGGCGATGCTGCGCCGCATCGCGTCCACCCCGCATGCCGCGGAGGGCGTGCGAGGGGATCTGCGCGGCGCGCTGGAATCCCTGCGCCGCCCCCAGCGGCGCCGCGGTCTGGCGGTCGTCGTGAGCGACTTCCTCGGACCGATCGACTGGGAGCATTCGCTGCGGGCACTGTCGGGCAGGCACGACCTGCTCGCGGTCGAGGTGCTCGACCCGCGCGACATGGATCTGCCCGACGCCGGTGACGTCGTGCTGTTCGATCCGGAATCCGGTCGGACGCGGGAGTTCTCGACCACACTGAAGCTGCGTGCGGACTTCGCACGGGCGGCGCGGGCACATCGGGCGGACGTCGAGGCGGCGCTGCGCCGGTGCGGCGCACCGCGACTGAGCCTGAGTACCGACCGGGACTGGATCGCCGACGTGGTCCGCTTCGTCTCCGCCCGGCGGCACAGCTACGGCGCTGCTTCGAATCGGGCGGGGTCCAACCGGGCGGCGCGCGGATGAGCCTGTCGCAGTTCACGTCCCCGTGGTGGTTGCTGTTCCTGCTGGTCGTCGCCGCGCTCGCCGCGGGATACGTGGTGATCCAGCGCCGTCGGCAGAAGCATGTGCTGCGCTTCGCGAACATGGAGCTGCTCGAGAAGGTGGCGCCGAGCCGCCCGAACATCACTCGGCACCTGCCCACGGCACTGCTGCTCGTCGGCCTGATGTTCCTGACGGTGGCTCTGGCCGGACCGACCGCGGACAAGCGGGTTCCGCGTAACCGGGCGACGGTGGTGCTCGTGATCGACGTCTCGCTGTCGATGAAGGCGACCGACGTCGAACCCAGCCGCCTGGCGGCCGCGCAGGAGGCCGCGAAGTCGTTCGCCGACGGCCTCACTCCCGGCATCAATCTCGGTCTGGTCGCGTTCGCCGGCACCGCCTCGGTGCTGGTGTCGCCGACGCCCAACCGGGACGAGACCAAGGCCGCGATCGACAACCTCTCGCTCAGCGAGCGCACCGCGACCGGCGAGGCGATCTTCACCTCGCTCCAGTCGATCGACACGCTCGCGGCCGTCCTCGGTGGCAGCGAGCAGGCGCCGCCGGCGCGCATCGTGCTGCTCTCCGACGGCAAGCAGACGGTGCCCGAGAGCCCGACCGATCCGCGGGGCGGCTTCACCGCGGCGCGGCAGGCCAAGGACAAGGGCGTCCCGATCTCCACCATCTCGTTCGGCACCAGTTACGGCACCGTCGAGATCGAGGGCGACCGGATCCCGGTCCCGGTGGACGATCCGTCGCTGCGCGAGATCGCGGACCTGTCCGGTGGCAGCTTCTTCACCGCGTCGAGCCTCGAGGAGTTGCGCGACGTCTACGACACGCTCGAGGAGCAGATCGGCTTCGAGAACGCCCGCGGCGACGCGAGTCGACCGTGGCTCGTGCTCGGCGTCCTGTTCACCACCGCCGGCCTCGCCACCGCGCTGGTGCTGCGGCAACGGCTGCCGTGAGGCCCACTGCACGAGCGTCCAGTTGGTTCATTTCGTCCACCTTCGCCCGCAACGGGTAGTCGAGCAGATAGGTTGATCGCATGTCGAAAACCAGCACCCCGTCCCGTTCCGTGCTCGTGACCGGAGGCAACCGCGGCATCGGCCTGGCCGTTGCGCGGCGCCTCCTCGACGACGGACACAAGGTCGCCGTCACCCACCGCGGATCCGGAGTTCCCGAGGGTCTGTTCGGCGTGAAGTGCGACGTTACCGACGCGGACTCGATCGACCGTGCCTTCAAGGAGGTCGAGGAGCACCAGGGTCCGGTCGAGGTGCTGGTCGCCAACGCGGGGATCACCGACGACACGCTGCTCATGCGCATGGACGAGGAGCAGTTCTCGCGCGTCATCGACGCCAATCTCACCGGCGCCTTCCGGTGCGCCAAGCGCGCCAATCGCGCGATGCTCCGGGCGCGCTGGGGGCGGATGATCTTCCTCGGTTCGGTCGTCGGCCTCGCGGGCCAGGCGGGCCAGATCAACTACGCGGCCTCGAAGGCCGGTGTCATCGGCATGGCGCGGTCGATCACCCGGGAGCTGGGCTCGCGCTCGATCACGGCGAACGTGGTGGCGCCGGGCTTCATCGAGACCGACATGACCGCGGACCTGTCGGACGACTTGCGCGACACCGCCAAGAAGTTCATCCCACTGCAGCGCCTGGGGCAGCCCGAGGACGTCGCCGCGGTGGTCAGCTTCCTCGCGTCCGACGATTCCGCATATGTCTCCGGCGCCGTGATCCCGGTGGACGGCGGCATGGGCATGGGCCACTAGCCCGCCCGAAACCTCACGCACCCACAGACTTCATCCACAGGAGGACCATCACCCATGAGCGGACTGCTCGAGGGCAAGACCATTCTCGTCACCGGCATCATCACCGACGCGTCCATCGCGTTCCACGTTGCGAAGGTGGCGCAGGAGCAGGGCGCAAAGGTGATCATCACCGGGTTCGACCGCCTGCGGCTGATCGACCGGATCGCGCAGCGGCTGCCGCAGCCGGTGCCGCCGGCCATCGAGCTGAACGTGCAGGACGACGAGCACCTGGCGACCCTCGCCGATCGCGTCCGCGAGCTCGCCCCGGAGGGCATCGACGGCGTCGTGCACTCGATCGCCTTCTCGCCCCGCTCGGGTCTCGGCGCGCCGTTCCTGGACGCGCCCTGGTCGGACATCTCGAACGCCATGGAGATCTCCGCGTACTCGTACGCGTCGCTGGCCAAGGCCCTGCTGCCGGTCCTCAACGACAACGCGTCCATCGTCGGCATGGACTTCGACCCGTCGCGCGCGATGCCGTTCTACAACTGGATGGGCGTGTCCAAGGCCACCCTCGAGGCCGTCAACCGGTACGTCGCCAAGGAGGTCGGCGGGCGCGGCATCCGGTCCAATCTCGTTGCGGCCGGGCCGGTGAAGACCCTCGCCGCGAAGGCGATCGCGGGCGACGCGACCGGACCGGGTGCGGAGCTGAACAAGCTCAACACCGCATGGGACGCCGCCGCCCCGATCGGCTGGGACGTCGACGACCCCACCGCCGTCGCCAAGAGCGTGTGCACGGTGCTGTCGGACTGGCTGCCCGGCACCACCGCGTCGATCATCTACGTGGACGGCGGCTTCCACGCGGTGGTCGGCTGACCCGTCGGCGGCGGCGGTTCGACGACGGGCGAGAATGAGGGCATGAGCGGTCAGCAGGGCACGGCATTCGACGCACTACTCGTGCTCTCCTTCGGGGGACCCGAGAAGCCGGAGGACGTGCGGCCGTTCCTCGAGAACGTCACGCGGGGTCGAGGCGTGCCGCCGGAACGCCTCGACGCCGTCGTCGAGCACTACATGCACTTCGGTGGCGTGTCGCCGATCAACGCGCTCAACCGCGACATCATCGCGCGGGTCGAGGACGAATTGCGCGGTGCCGGAATCGATCTGCCGGTGTACTTCGGCAACCGCAACTGGCACCCGATGGTCGAGGAGACGGTCGGGCGCATGCGCGACGACGGGGTGCGCAACGCCCTGGTGTTCCCGACGTCGGCGTGGGGCGGGTACTCGGGGTGCCGGCAGTACCACGAGGACATCGTCCGGGCCCGCGCCGCAGTCGGCGACGCGCCGACCCTGTCGAAGTTGCGGCAGTACTACGACCATCCGCTGATGGTCGCCGCCTTCGGTGATGCGATTCGTGATGCGCGGCAGGAGCTTTCGGAGGACGTCCGGGACCAGGCGAGGCTGGTGTTCACGGCGCACTCGGTGCCGCTCGCGGCGGACGCGAATGCCGGACCGCCCGCCGAGGGCGGGCACCTCTACAGCCGCCAGGTCGCGGAGGCGGCGCGTCTGTGCGCGGCGGCGGCCGGCGTCGACGAGTTCGACCTGGTGTGGCAGTCCCGGTCGGGTCCGCCGCAGGTCCCGTGGCTCGATCCCGACATCTGCGACCACCTCGAGGCGGTCGCAGTGTCCGGCGCGCAGGCGGTGATCGTCTGCCCGGTCGGGTTCGTCTCCGACCACCTCGAGGTGGTGTGGGACCTCGACACCGAGGCCCGCGACAAGGCCGCGGAACTGGGCATCGAGTTCGCGCGCGTCGCGACGCCTGGCACCGATCCGCGATTCGCCCGCATGGTGCGGGAGTTGGTCGAGGAACGCCGCTCCGGCGCCGCGCCGGAGCGGCTCGGTCGGGAGCCGCTGCTCGGTGCCTCCGTCGACGGACGCCTGTGCGCCGTCGACTGCTGCGCACCGGTCCGTCGGCCGAGCGTCCGCTGACCGGCCCGCCGCGTTTCCGGAGGGAAACAGGCGGGGCGGACTATGTTGAGCGGGTGCACGACAGCCTCTACCACCGCTTCGAGTTCACGTTCATCGTTCCGCTGCTGACGGTTTCGCGGGAGACCGCGGTCGCGGAGGAGTTCGACGGCCGCGTCGACGACCACGGTGGACTGCAGTTGTTGACGGTGACGGCCGAGGGCATGCGCTGCGCGACCGCCGGGATGAGCCTGGTCGACCAGTTGGTGGCCGAGGGGGTCCGTCCGGTGCGCACCCACCCGGATCTGGTGACGCGTCAGGACATCGCCGACCGCGCCGGGGTGACCCGCCAGGCGGTGGGGCAGTGGGTGCGGGGGGTGCGCCAGCGTGGGACGCCCTTCCCGGTCCCGTTCAACACCGTCTCCGGTGGCATCTGGTTGTGGGGCGACGTGTACGCCTGGCTACGACACCACGACTACGGCAGCGTCACGGGCCTGCGCTACCCGACGCTGGACGAGCACGTGCGGATCGACCGGCACATCGTGATGAACCACCGCGACGGCTGAGTCGGTCAGGCGCGGTGCGCGGAGCGGGCGCACGCGGACACGGCCGCCACCCGGGCCGTTCGCACCGCGGTCCACAGTGGACGCAGCAGATCCTCGCGGGCGGCGGCGGTCGACGCGGACGGGGCCTCTGTCGGCGAATCCTCCTCGGCCACTGCGAGAATGGTGGCCACCTGGTCCGCCGAGTCGAGGATGCGCAGCGCGCGGGTCGGCACCGCGTCGGGATAGCGGTGGTGCGCCCGGTCGTCGAGCGCCTCCGCGATGCGGCGGCGGGGATCGGTGCCCGGGCGTCCGGTGTGTATCGACGACAGCTGCAGGAGGGCGTCGGCGGCGTCGCGGATCGCCTCCCGCATCGCGTACTCGGCCGCGCCGAGCCCGGTGTGCTCGCCGGGCGCCGGTACCGTCGCGATCGGAAAGACCGTCCAGCGCAGCACATCCGGACCCTCGACGACCGGGACCAGGCCGATGCCCGGCTGACCTGTCTCGCCGACGAGGATTCCCTCGCCGGCGTCGAGCGCAGCCCGGGCGAAACCGGTGCCGGCGGGAAGCCCGCGGACGTCGCCGGGTGCCGGCAGCACCAGTCGGACCTCGGCCCCGTCGGAGGCGACGGCCTGGCGCACCAGGCGGAGCAGGATCGGCCCTGCACCGTCCTGCACACCCGGCCAGTCGAGGCCGGTGGACTGCGCGGTCCCGGCGTCGGACGCGCCGACGATGTGCATCGGCGCCCACTGGTGCAGGGCGTCGATCACGTCGTCGGGTGCACTGTCGCCGGCGAGCCAGGAACCGGCCCACACGGTCAGCGTCGCGCTGGGGGAACTCACGGTAAACGAGCATAGGACGGCGTGGCGGGATCCGCGCCCGCCCCCGTCTGACCTAGCGTGAAGTGCCGTGAACGCGAGCAACAGTTACGGCGACATCTTCGCCGGTCATTCCCGGACCCGGAAGCCCACGACGCCGCAGGTGGCGGCGGAGCGGGACCTGGTGGTCGAGGACGCGGCAACCGGATTCTGCGGGGCCGTCGTCGGCATCGAACGCACTTACGACGGCGAGTTCGTGCGCCTCGAGGACGGCGCCCGCCGCACCCGGTTGTTCGCGATGCGGGAGGCCGCGTTCCTCATCGACGGCCGGCCCGTCACCCTCGTTCGCCCTGCCCCGCAGGCGGCGCAGAAGGGGCCGCAGCGCTCGGCGTCGGGGTCGACGAAGGTCGAGGGACTCCGCGCGCGCACCGCACTGCCCAGTCGGATCTGGGTCGAGGGCGTTCACGATGCCGCGCTCGTCGAGCGGGTGTGGGGACACGACCTACGCGTCGAGGGCGTGGTCGTCGAGCACCTCGAGGGCCTCGACAACCTCGCCGACCGCCTGGCCGAGTTCCAGCCCGGGCCGGGCCGGAAGGTCGGTGTGCTGGTGGACCACCTCGTCACCGGCTCGAAGGAGGAACGCCTGACGCAGGGGCTCGGCCCGTACGTGATGGTCACCGGGCATCCGTACATCGACGTGTGGGAGGCGGTCCGGCCGAAAGCGGTGGGCATCGAGGCCTGGCCGCGGATCCCGCACGGGCGGGACTGGAAGACCGGCGTGTGCGATGCCCTCGGCTGGGGCACACCGCAGGACGGCTGGCGTCGGGTCTACGGCGCGGTCGGCAGCTTCCGGGACCTCGAGGCGCCGCTGATCGGTGCCGTGGAGCGGCTCGTCGACTTCGTGACCGTGGACTGACCGGCGGATTCTCGCGCGTCTCGCTCAGCGGGACTTCTGGTTAGATGGTGCTGTGGCAGCTCTGATTTGGCTGGTGGCGGGGTTGTTGCTGGCGGCTGCGGAGGCGTTGGTGGGGGAGTTCTTCCTGCTGATGCTGGCCGGCGGCGCGCTGGTGACGGCCGGCTTCAGCGCGGCGACCGACTTCCCTGTCTGGGTCGATGCGATCGTGTTCGGTGTCGTGTCGCTCGCCCTCGTGTTGGGGGTGCGGCCGGCGTTGTTGCGTCGTTTCGACAAGCCCCCGCTCAAGCTGATGAACACCGCTGCCCTGCCCGGCAAGCAGGCGCTCGTCCTCGAAGAGGTCGCCGCGCACAGCGGCCAGGTCAAGCTCGACGGTGACGTGTGGACCGCGCGTCCGCTCGACGTCACCGAGGTGTACCCACCGGGGACGACAGTCACGGTGATGGAGATCGACGGCGCCACCGCCGTCGTATGGAGGGGACCGTAGGAGAGATGGCTGCACTCATAGTTCTGGCGGTACTGGTCGTACTCGTCGTCGTGGTGGTCGCGAAGTCGGTGGCGCTGGTGCCACAGGCCGAGGCGGCCGTGATCGAACGCCTGGGCCGCTACATCAAGACCGTGTCCGGTCAGTTGACGTTCCTGGTCCCGTTCGTGGACCGGATCCGGGCAAAGGTCGATCTGCGCGAGCGGGTCGTGTCGTTCGCTCCGCAGCCGGTGATCACGCAGGACAACCTGACGCTGTCGATCGATACGGTCGTGTACTTCCAGGTGACCAACCCGCAGGCCGCGGTCTACGAGATCAGCAACTACATCGCCGCCGTCGAGCAGCTCACCATTACCACGCTGCGCAACGTCGTCGGCGGCATGACCCTCGAGGAGACGCTCACCTCGCGTGACTCGATCAACGGTCAGCTGCGCGGCGTGCTCGACGAGGCCACCGGCCGCTGGGGTCTGCGCGTCGCGCGTGTCGAGCTCAAGAGCATCGATCCGCCGCCGTCGATCCAGGAGTCGATGGAGAAGCAGATGAAGGCCGACCGCGAGAAGCGGGCGATGATCCTCAATGCGGAAGGCCATCGCGAGTCGGCGATCAAGACGGCCGAGGGCGCGAAGCAGAGCCAGATCCTCGCGGCGGAGGGCGCGAAGCAGGCGTCGATCCTGTCGGCCGAGGGCGAGCGCCAGTCGCGGATCCTGCGCGCCCAGGGTGAGCGCGCCGCCAAGTACCTGCAGGCGCAGGGCCAGGCCAAGGCCATCGAGAAGGTGTTCGCGGCCATCAAGTCGGGCAAGCCCACGCCGGAACTGCTTGCCTACCAGTACCTCCAGACGCTGCCGCAGATGGCGCAGGGCGACGCGAACAAGGTGTGGCTCGTGCCCAGCGACTTCGGCGACGCACTCAAGGGATTCGCGAAGACGCTCGGCGCGCCGGGCGAGGACGGCGTGTTCCGGTACGAGCCCAGCCGCACCGAGGACGAGAACCTGCCGCGGCCCGAGGACGACTCCGACGAGATCGCCAGCTGGTTCGAGACCAAGACCGATCCGGCGGTCGAGCGGGCGGTCCGCGCCGCCGAGGCGGTCGCCCGCACGCCCGTCGAGAGCCCGCTGACCCAGGAGCATCTGCTCGGTGGCGGTGAGCAGCAGGAGGAGTTGCCGCCGGGCCAGGTGTAGGTCGTGGTGCGCTGGTTGGAGAGCGAACCGGTCCAGCGCTGGGCCGGGACGCTGTTCCTGGGTTGGCTCGTTGTGCTGGTCGGACCGTCCGCGGTCGATCGGATGACGTCGGAACCGTCCGTGTGGGACGGGGTGTGGCTCGGTGTGTTCGCGTTCGCCCTGGTCAGCTTCACCGTGACGACGGTGTCGGCGTGGCGGAATCGCGGCACGATCAGGTGACTAGCGCCCGGCCGACCCCGGCGACAGCGATCGCCCACAGGACGCTGGTGAAGGTGCCGATGATGAACTGCTCCGACGCGTGCGGCTCGCGCAGCTCGGGGTAGCGGGCCAGGCCCTTGACGGCGAGGACGATCGCGATGCCCTCGGGCCAGCCGGCGAGGATGGACACCGCGACGGCGGTCCGCTCCAGCAGACCGATGACGCGGCCGCCGCGCAGCGGTCCGTCGTCCGGCTCGGGTCCGGCGTCGGGCTGCTTGCGGGCGAACCGGAAGGCGGCCAGCACCATCGGGGCGCCACCGGTCGCCGCGGCGGCCACCGTCAGGACGTAGGTGGCGGCGAGGGCGAATCCGTGGACCGGCGGGGCCGCGGTGGCAGCGAGCGCGGCGCCGGCCAGGGCGAGGACGGCGGCAACCGGCGCCAGTTGGGCGACGACGCCCGCGGGCCGGGAGGCCGCCCCCAATCGGCCCGCGACCGTCCCCACCAGCGCCGTGATCCCGATCAGTGCGAGGCTGAGTGCGGTCAACGATCTGCCCTCCCGAGTAGTCGTGCGGCCAGCCGCCGTCCGGCGACCTCGGCGTGCCATCCCGCCGCGGAAAGCCGTTGGGACACGGCCTGCTTGGTTATTTCGAGTTCGGCGGCGGCCTCGGCCTGGGTGAGTCCGCGTGCCATCAGGTCCACCGCGGCCTGTCCCTGCGGCGATCGCCGCGCCACCAGCAGGGCGACCAGCGACAGGGCCGTATCGGCGTCCAGCGCCGCATCCGGGTCCTCGGCCTCGACGGCCACCGCGGCCGGCGCCTTCTTGGCCCGTTCGACGGCCTCCCGGGCGGCCTCGAAGGCCGGACCCCGGCCCGCCCGGGTCTGGGCGGGCAGCGGTTCCTCGACCGCGCCGACGCCGACGCCGACACTCCAGTACCCCCGGCGGACGAGATCGAGGGCCACGTCGACGACGGTCTCCGGGTCGTCGGTGACGGCCTGGACCTCGTCACCGGCGGTGCGTTCGAACGGCCGCACGAGAGGACGCTGCGCAAGGTCGGCCAGGAGCGGCGCGACGCGGTCGATGTCGCGTCGGCTGCCGCGTTGATCGACGGTCAGGACGTACATGCGGTAAGGCTAAGGGCTTGATGCACGGATATCAAGGCACAAGCCTTTACTTTTCGGAGTTCAGTCCTGATCCTTGACGGCCGCCTCGCGGACCGGCGTCCGGGCGTCGACGAGCAGGCCGAGGACGCCGACGGCGATGCAGATCGCGGACACCGCCAGCATGGCCGGATCGGTCTCGCCGGTGAGCGCGTCCGCGAGCAGCACCACGCCGACGGTGCCCGGCAGAGCCCCGACAACGGTCGCCACGGTGAAGGGGAGCACGCGGATCGAGGACACGCCGCAGCAGTAGTTGACCACCGAGAACGGGACCGCGGCGATCAACCGGAGGGACCCGACCGCGAGCCACCCGCGCCGCGCCAGGCGCTCGTCGACCGCCTTCACCGCCGGGTGCGTCAGGTGGGCGGCGACCGCGTCACGGCCGATCGCGCGCACCGCCAGCAGTGCGAGTACCGCGCTGACCGTCGTGGCCGCGATCGCAACGGCGATGCCCGTCGTGGCCCCGAACAGCACGCCCGCGCTGACCGTGAAGATGGTGCGGGGAACCGGTGCCATCGTCACCACGACATGCACGAGGAAGAACACGACCACGAACATCGGCCCGACGGCATCGGCCCACGTCCGGATCTGGTCTATCGACGGGCGCGGCACCATCGCGGCCGCGACGAACAGCACGGCCAACCCGACGAGGGCGCCGAGAAGTCGGGGATCCCTCAGTCGCGCAATCACGATCGATCAGGGTACCCCCGCAGCGCGCCGTGATTCGCGAACGAACGTTGCGCCTCAGCGCGCCGTGGCGGCGGGCCTGCTGGGCCGGCGGCACGTGACGGTGGCGACCGCGCACACCCGACCGTCACCGCCGGTGCTCGTCACGCGGGCGACGGCGACCGACCGGCCGGCCCGGATCACCTCGGCGGTGAACACGACGTCGGAGTCGACGGACGCGGGGCGGAAATAGTTGATGCGCATCGACGCGGTGTGCATCGGTGCGTCGGGCGTGCTGACGGCCGCGTTGCCGACCAGGTCGATCGCACTCGCCTGGATGCCGCCGTGCATCACCCCGAGCTTGTTCGCGAGGGCCGCATTGGGCGGCACGATCAGGCGGGTGCCGTCACCGCCGTCGAATCGTCCGCCGATACGCGTGAGCGGGGACGCCGAGGGCGCGGGAAACGTGTCGGTCGTGGCGAGGGGGCGCACGATACCGGTGCTGCGGTCGGCGCCGCCGTCGACGAAGTTGCCCCACAAGGTGCCGGTCGCGATCAGGGTGCCGGCCGCGTCGCGGATCTCGGTGGCGCTGACGCCGCCGTCCTCTGTGACCGTCACCACACGGCCGTCGGCGTGCAGCTCGGGGCCGACCCAACCGGTCGGTGTGATGAAATCCACTGACAGATCCGCGGTCACGAGGCCGGTGCGCTCCCCGCGGCGGTCCCACAGCGTGAAACCGAGGACGTCGTCGACCAGAATGCCCAGCGTGGCGGTGGGGGAGGCCACCTGCGGGTCGAGTCCGTCGATCTCCATGGTGATGCGGTTGACACCGTCCAGCCGCTGCGGCGGTCTCATTCGGAACAGCCGTTGCGGGGTGATCGAGACACCTTCTTCCAGGACGTTCGCAACGGTCATGAATCGAGGCTAACGAACCGTGGGTGGCCTCACGTCGGCTACCGGGCGGGTGCGGTTAGCATCACAAGTCAGGGGACGGTAATCGTCCCATTTGTTTGTCCGATTGTTCTGTCCGATTGGAAGACCGTTCGCCATGAGCGATCGCACACGAGAGTGAGAGGGAGTCGCCCCGTGTCACCAGCTTCAGAAGCCGAGGACGCCGCGCGCGCCTACTCGGAATGGCAGCAGGCCGTCGCCGGCGTGCTCGCCAAGTCGCGTCGAGTGGACGCCGCCGAGCTGGGCCCGGAACCGCAGAAGCTCCTCGAGACCACCACCTACGACGGTGTGACGGTCTCGCCGCTGTACACCGGCCGCGACGAGCTCCCCGAGTCCCCGCTGCCCGGACAGTTCCCGTTCGTCCGAGGCGCCGACGGCAGCCGTGACGTCAACTCCGGTTGGCTCGTCAGCGCCCTGTTCGGTCAGGACGTGCAGAATGCAGCGGAGGTCAACCGCACGATCCTCGACGGCCTCGAGAACGGCGTGAGCGCGGTACAGCTGTCGCTCGGCGGCAAGAACCTCCCCGTCGCCGCGCTCGACCTCGCGCTCACAGGCGTGCTGCTGGATCTGGCGCCGCTGACCCTGGACGCCGGTGCTGACACCACCGCCGCGGCCCAGCAGCTCTTCGCGCTGCTCGACGAGCGTGCCGCCGCGGGTGACGGCGTCACCGACCGCGCCCAGGTGCGGGTCGGGCTCGGCGCCTCGCCGCTCACCGACGCGTTCTCCGGAGCCGCCGGCATCGAGTTGGTCGACGCGGTCGCGCTCGCCGACACCGCCTCCGCGCGCGCCGAGACGGTGCGGGCGATCACGGTGGACGGCACCGCATTCCACAACGCCGGTGCCGGCGACGCCGAGGAGCTCGGCGCGGCCGTCGCGGCCGGTGTCGAGTACCTGCGCGTGCTCGCCGAGCAGGGGCTGACGATCTCGGCGGCCCTGGGCCAGCTCGAGTTCCGCCTCGCGGCGACCGACGACCAGTTCCAGACCATTGCGAAGTTCCGCGCCGGCCGTCAGGTGTGGGCGCGGGTCGCACAGGTGTGCGGTGCCTCCGAGTTCGGTGGCGCGGTTCAGCACGCGGTGACCTCGGCCGCGATGATGGCGCAGCGCGATCCGTGGGTGAACATGCTCCGCACCACCCTCGCCGCGTTCGGTGCCGGTGTCGGCGGCGCCGACTCGGTCACCGTCCTGCCGTTCGACGTCGCACTGCCCGCGGGGGCTGCGGGTGTCTCGAAGTCGTTCTCCGAGCGCATCGCTCGCAACACCCAGCTGCTGCTGCTCGAGGAGTCGCACCTCGGCCGCGTCCTCGATCCGGGTGCCGGCTCGTGGTACGTCGAGCAGCTGACGCAGCAGGTCGCGGAGAAAGCTTGGGAGTTCTTCCAGCAGATCGAGGCCGCCGGTGGCTACCGTGCCGCACTCGCGGCCGGCCTGATCGCCGACCGGGTCGCTGCGACGAAGGCCGCACGTGACTCCGACATCGCGCACCGCCGGACCGCGGTCACGGGCGTCAACGAGTTCCCGAATCTCGGCGAGGATCCGCTGCCCGCCGGGGCGGCTGAGGCCGGTGCCACCGTCGCCCGCTACGCCGCCGCGTTCGAGGCGCTGCGCGACCGCTCGGACGCCTTCCTCGCCGCGAACGGCGCTCGGCCCGAGGTGCTGCTGGCACCGCTGGGTTCGGTCGCCGAGCACAACGTGCGCACCACCTTCGCGACCAACCTCCTCGCCTCCGGTGGCATCGAGGCCGTCAACCCCGGTCCGCTGGATCCGGCCGACGGCGGCATCGCTGCGGCCGTCAAGGAGTCGGGCGCGACGATCGCGGTGCTGTGTGGCACCGACAAGCGCTACGGCGAGCAGGGCGCCGCGGCTGTCGCCGCGCTCCGCGACGCCGGCATCGAGCAGGTGCTGCTGGCCGGCCCGGAGAAGACCTTCGCCGAGGTGGAGGGCGCGGGTCGCCCCGACGGATTCCTGACCGCTCGCATCGACGCAGTCGCGGCCCTGACCGAACTGCTCGACGCTATCGACGGTGACAACAAGTGACTGGGAGCATCGAAGTGACAACGAACGAGGTCAAGCACCTCATCGGCAGCTTTGCCGACGTCGCGTTGACGGACCCGGAGTTCCCGCAGCCGCCTGCTCCCACCGCGGAGCAGACCGAGGCGCTCGTCGAGAACCTGGCGACCGCGAACAACTACACCGCCGAGCAGGTCGTGTGGTCGACACCCGAGGGCATCGACGTCAAGCCGGTCTACACCAAGGCTGACCGCGACGCCGCCGAGGCCGCCGGCTACCCGCTGGGCAGCTACCCGGGTGAGGCCCCGTTCCTGCGTGGCCCGTACCCGACGATGTACGTCAACCAGCCGTGGACCATCCGCCAGTACGCGGGATTCTCGACCGCCGCCGAGTCCAATGCCTTCTACCGCCGCAACCTCGCGTCCGGTCAGAAGGGCCTGTCGGTCGCGTTCGACCTCGCCACGCACCGCGGCTACGACTCCGATCACCCGCGCGTGCAGGGTGACGTCGGCATGGCCGGCGTGGCGATCGACTCGATCCTCGACATGCGTCAGCTGTTCGACGGCATCGACCTGTCGCAGGTGTCGGTCTCGATGACCATGAACGGTGCGGTGCTGCCGATCCTGGCGCTGTACGTCGTGGCAGCCGAGGAGCAGGGCGTCGCGCCCGAGCAGCTGGCCGGAACCATTCAGAACGACATTCTGAAGGAGTTCATGGTCCGCAACACCTACATCTACCCGCCGAAGCCGTCGATGCGGATCATCTCCGACATCTTCGCGTACACGTCGGCGAAGATGCCGAAGTTCAACTCGATCTCCATCTCGGGCTACCACATCCAGGAGGCCGGTGCGACCGCCGACCTGGAGCTGGCCTACACGCTCGCCGACGGCATCGAGTACATCCGCGCCGGTCTCGACGCGGGCATGGACATCGACAAGTTCGCGCCGCGACTGTCCTTCTTCTGGGCGATCGGCATGAACTTCTTCATGGAGGTCGCCAAGCTCCGCGCCGGGCGTCTGCTGTGGGCCGAGCTGGTCGAGAAGTTCGCTCCGAAGAACGCCAAGTCGCTGTCGCTGCGTACCCACTCGCAGACCTCCGGCTGGTCGCTCACCGCGCAGGACGTGTTCAACAACGTCGGCCGCACCTGCATCGAGGCGATGGCTGCGACGCAGGGCCACACCCAGTCGCTGCACACCAACGCGCTCGACGAGGCGATCGCGCTGCCGACCGACTTCTCGGCCCGCATCGCCCGCAACACGCAGCTGCTGATCCAGCAGGAGTCGAACACCGTCCGTCCGATCGACCCGTGGGGCGGCTCGCACTACGTCGAGTGGCTCACCAACGAGCTGGCGAACCGGGCTCGCGCCCACATCGCCGAGGTCGAGGAGGCCGGCGGCATGGCGCAGGCCATCGGGGAGGGTATCCCGAAGCTCCGCATCGAGGAGGCTGCGGCCCGCACGCAGGCCCGTATCGACTCCGGCCGGCAGCCGCTGATCGGCGTCAACAAGTACGTGCCGGACGAGCCGGACAGCATCGAGGTCCTCAAGGTCGACAACACCAAGGTGCGCGCCGAGCAGATCGCCAAGCTGCAGCAGCTGCGCGCCGAGCGCGACGAGGCCGCCACGCAGGCCGCCCTCGCCGAGCTCACCCGCGCCGCCGCCTCCACCGAGGGCGGCATGGAGAACAACCTGCTGGCACTCGCCATCGACGCCGCCCGGGCCAAGGCGACCGGCGGCGAGATCTCCGACGCGCTCGAGAAGGTGTACGGGCGCCACCAGGCCGAGATCCGCACCATCAGCGGTGTCTACCGGGACGAGGCCGGAAAGGTGAGCAACATCTCCAAGGCAATCGAACTCGTCGAGAAGTTCGCCGAGGAGGAGGGACGTCGTCCCCGCATCCTCGTCGCGAAGATGGGCCAGGACGGCCACGACCGTGGACAGAAGGTGATCTCCACCGGCTTCGCGGACCTCGGCTTCGACGTCGACGTGGGACCGCTGTTCCAGACCCCCGAGGAGGTCGCCCAGCAGGCGGCCGACGCCGACGTCCACATCGTCGGTGTGTCCTCCCTCGCCGCCGGTCACCTCACCCTGGTGCCTGCGCTGCGGGAGGCCCTCGCTGCGGTGGGTCGCTCCGACATCATGGTCGTGGTCGGCGGCGTCATCCCGCCGGGTGACTTCGACGAGCTGTACCAGGCCGGCGCCGCGGCGATCTTCCCGCCCGGCACGGTCCTCGCCGACGCGGCGATCGGTCTGCTGCAGAAGCTGTCGGAACAGTTGGGACACGATCCGATTGCCGCCGACTAATCGTCCGCCTCTGGACCTGGTAGCGCTCGGTGACGCGGTTCTGGCGGGCCGGCGAAGTGATGTCTCCAAGGCCATCACGCTCGTCGAGTCCACCCGGGCCGATCACCGGGAGCAGGCGCAGCAGCTGCTGCTGCGCCTGCTCCCGCACGCCGGAAACGCCATCCGGGTAGGGATCACGGGTGTTCCCGGGGTCGGCAAGTCGACCACGATCGAGGCCCTCGGGATGCACCTGATCTCGTTGGGGCACAAGGTCGCCGTCCTCGCGGTCGACCCGTCGTCGACCCGCACCGGTGGGTCGATCCTCGGCGACAAGACCCGGATGCAGAACCTGTCGGTGGAGCCGAACGCGTTCATCCGGCCGTCCCCGACGTCGGGCACGCTCGGTGGTGTCGCGAAGGCGACGCGCGAGACGATGGTGCTGCTCGAGGCCGCCGGTTACGACGTGATCCTCGTCGAGACAGTCGGTGTCGGGCAGTCCGAGGTGACGGTCGCCAACATGGTCGACACGTTCACGTTCCTCACTCTCGCGCGGACCGGCGACCAGTTGCAGGGCATCAAGAAGGGTGTCCTCGAACTCGCCGACATCGTCAGCGTCAACAAGGCCGACGGCAAGCACGAGATCGAGGCGAAGGCCGCGGCCCGCGAACTGTCCGGCGCGTTGCGGCTGATCTACCCGCACGACGCGTTGTGGAAGCCTCCGGTGCTGACCATGAGCGCGCTCGAGAACACGGGCATCGACGCGTTCTGGGACGAGGTGCTGCGGCACCGCACGGTCCTCGGCGAAGCCGGTGAGCTCGAACGCAAGCGGCATCAGCAGCAGGTCGACTGGACATGGTCGATGGTGCACGACCAGTTGCTGCGGCGACTCGACTCGAACGAGCGGGTCAAGAAGATTCGCGGCGAGGTCGAGGCGCAGGTGCGCGACGGCGCACTCACCGCAGCGCTGGCGGCGCATCGGATCCTCGACGCGTTCGACGGCACCGAATAGCGCTCCGCGCAACAGTTCTCGCACGGCCCCGCATCACTGCCGGTGATGCGGGGCCGCCGTCGTTCTCCGACGGGTCAGATGTCGGTGGTCAGACGCACCCGCCCGGACGGATCGACACTCCACCCCGGGTTGTGGCAGACCTCCCAGATCACGCCGTTCGGGTCCGCGAAGTGCCCGTGATAGCCGCCGAACGCCGCACGCTGCGGGCGCTTGACCACACTTGCGCCCGCGCGAACGGCCTGGGCGACGAGCGCGTCGACGGCCTCGGCACTGTCGACGTTGTGGGAGAAGGTGATTCCCGACGACGCGGGGTGGGTACCGGGTCGACCGATGTCCTCGACGAACTTCTCGGCGTCGAAGAGTCCGAGCACGGTGCCCGGCGCGGTCTGGAAGAAGATGATCTCCCCGGGCACGTCCAGCAGCGGCTCCCATCCGAGTCCGCCGCAGTAGAACGCCCGCGCCGCATCGAGGTCCGGCGTCGCGATCGTCACGAAGTGGATGCGTTGGTCCATGCCCGGCAGTGTGCCCGACGCCCGCGGGCCCCTGCAGCCGTTCCGGCTGCAGGGGCCCTGTCTCACGCGCCGATGGGCGAATCCGCCGCCAGCGCTTCCGATGACGCCAGAGGTTCCGATGAGACCGGAGGGGTCCAGCGGCACGCGCGAATCTCGGCCAGCTCGCCCGCGTCCTGCGTGGTGGCGATACCGGGCAGGAGCAGCAGCCACATCTCGTCGATGCGTTGCTCGAGGTCCTCGCGTCCCGTCAGGACATGCGACACCAGTTGGACACCGGTGAACGAACCGATCAGGAAGTGCGCGAGGGTGTCCGGCCGGACCGTTGGGGCGATCTCGCCGCGGGCTATGCCGGATTCGACCATCATCCGGCTGCCCTCGATCCACTCGCGGTACGGCCGGTCCCGTCCGTCGGCGCCGCTGAGCTCGAGCGTGAGCCGCCCGCCGGCGCGGACGATCGGATTGTGAATGATCTGCCGCCCCGATTCGTGACACAGCATCACGAGTTGTCGAAGCGGGCTGGCGCCGGTCCGGGAGATGGCCTGGACGATGTCGACCGAGGTCCTGTGGTGTTCGTCGATGACGACTCGTGCGAGTTCGTCCTTCGACCGGAAGTGAAAGTAGAGCGCGCCCTTGGTGGTGCCTGCTCCGTCGACTATGTCGCCGAGGCTCGCCCCTTCGAACCCTGACCGCTCGAACATCCGAGCCGCTCCGCTGATGATCTGCTGCCGTGTTGCCACGGCGCGTGCTTGTCGTGCCACGTGTACCGCCTTGTTTTCCCGACTGAACGACCTGGTCGACGCAGCCGGACGCCCGACTGGACGTTCATCCAGATCGACGAAAACGGTACCAGTGAGGAGCTACCGTTCGGTTCGCTTCCGCGACACCGCGACGGTCTTGGCGAGGCCGGCGATTCGGCGAATCAAGTCGTCGAGAAACGCGTCCGCATCGGTTTCCCAGGTGATGTACGCGTTCGGTGATCTTTGCCACAGTCCGTACCAGTCGGCGACGGTCTGCCCGCGGGTGATCCGACCCTCCGTCTCGACGTCGACGGTCGCACGCCGGTACCGGGCGATGCCGGGGTCGAGCGCGACCGCGGCCGCGAACGGGTCGTGCATGTGTGCGATGAATCCCTGCCCGTGGTCGCGGTGGAACTCGAAGTAGAAGCGCACCGCGTCGGACAGATGCCGCACCACCGGATTCGAGGTGCTCGACCGGGCCGACGAGTCGTCCTCGGTGCGGATGGTCTCGGCCGGTGTGCTGTCGGCGAGTTCGGCGAGGCGACGAAGATGCTCGGGTCGCATGATGATGCGCTCGGTCACGTCGAGGCCGCAGACGATCGGCGAACGGTCCTCGGGAACCGCGGAGAACGCTGCGAAGACCTCGGCGGCGGCCTCGGGGTCGACTGAGATGTTCCACTCCGCGACCGGTGTCGTGTTGCCCGGATGCTGGAACGCGCCGCCCATCACGACAAGACGTTTCAGTCGGCCGGGGAGTTCGGGATCGGCGCGGATCGCCAGCGCGAGGTTGGTGAGCGGGCCAGTGACGAGCCCGACCAGTTCACCGGGGTGCTCGCGCGTGAGGTCGATCCACGCCTGCGCCGCGGTGCGGTCCGACGGGCGGCGGGTCGGGCGGGGGAGTACCGCGTACCCGATGCCCTGCGGTCCGTGGGTGTCCTCGGTGGTGCGCAACGGGGTACTCAGCGGGCCGTCGGCGCCGACGGCGACCTCGATGTCGGGGTGCCCGCACAGTTCCAACCACGCCAGGTTGTTGATCACGACCTGCGCGGTCGGGACGTTGCCGGCGGTCGACAGGACCGCGACGATCTCGGCGTCGTCCCGCGCCAGCAGGTAAAGGAGAGCGACCGAATCGTCGATGCCGGTGTCGACGTCGACGATCAGCCGGGTGCGCTCGCTCATCGCGCCGCGCCTGCGACGGCGATGTCCGCACGGTGTTCGACGGGGAAGGCGACCGAGCGGGCGATGAAGCACGTGCCGTGTGCATCGGCGTGCAGCCGCTCGGCCGCCGCCACCATCGACGGGTCCGCCACCATCACCCGCGGCGTCAGCACCACCTCGGTGAACTGTCCGGAGCCGTCGGGATTCAGGTGCATCCGTCCGGTCGCATGATCGGTGTATCCGGTGACGACGACGCCCTCCGCCGCGGCCAGCGCGAGATACGACAGCATGTGGCACTGGGACAGGGCGGCCACCAACAACTCCTCCGGATTCCACCCGTCCGCGTCCCCGCGGAAGGCGGGATCGGCACTGCCGCGCAGCGGCGGCTTCCCGGGTGCGGTCACCGTGTGCTCCCGGTCGTAGTCCCGGTAGCCGCTCGTGCCGGTACCGCGGTTCCCCGTCCACGCGACGTCGAGCGCGTAGCTGTGTTCTGCTGCCATGGCACTCATCATTGCGGACATGGTCGGATCGCGTCGGTGGCGGCCCGTCGCGCCCTAGCATGTGACCGTGCAAACGCGGCAGAACACGTCCATCCGGCTCGCGTGGGCAGCCTTCGCGGTGCTGGCCCTCGTGCACCTGGTTGCGCAACTCGTCGGCGCGGGCCGGGCGGCGGACGTCACGCAGTGGTTCCTGATGCCGGTGCTCGCGGCGGTGCTGTGGCTGTCCACGGCCGTCCCGCGCAGCCGGTTGGTCGTCCTCACGGTCGTCGCGCTCGGGTTCTCGTGGCTCGGCGACTCCGCACCCGACCTGGCGGACGGCGACACCGCGTTCCTCCTCATGGTGGGGTTCTTCCTGCTGGCTCAGCTCACGTACATCGCGGCCTTCGCACCGTTCACCACGAGGGCCGTGCTGCGGCGCAATCGCGGTGTCGTGGTGGCGTACGTGGTCGCGGTGGCGCTGCTGATCGCCGCGTGCGCACCCGGGGCGGGCGTGTTGATGGGGCCCGCGCTCGTGTACGGCGCGGCGCTCGGCGTCATGGCCGTGTTGTCGGCCGGCGTGAATCGCACCGCCGCGATCGGCGGCGGCCTGTTCCTGGTGTCGGACGGGATGATCGCGATGGGCGCGTTCGCCGACTGGTTCACCCCGCCCGTCGAGGGGTTCTGGGTGATGGCGACGTACATCGCCGCCCAGGTCCTCATCGTGCTCGGCGTGATCCGAGCGGACGGCGATCACCAGCGCGGCGCGTCGGCTCCCCAGGTGCGTGCCGGGAACGGGTAGTCGTCGAACTCCGCGAGTGCCGGTCGGGCCGTGGTGATCTGGCCGTGGGTGACGACGGTGTCGGGACCGGGCAAGCGCGCCGGCGGCGGCGCCTGCCGACGGTTCGGCCGACCGAGCAGCCACGCGGCGGTCCGGGCCAGGGAGACGTCGACGTCGCGTCCGGTGCCGTCGCGTCGCACGTCGACGAGCGCGTCGATCACGCCGGCCGCCAGGAGGTATCCAGACGCGTGGTCGAGCGCCTGCGCAGGCAGTGCACCGGGGGCGTCGTCGCCCTCGATCACGGCAATGCCCGACGCGGCCTGGACGACGCTGTCGAAGCCGCGTCGCCCGGCCCACGGCCCGGTGCGCCCCCACGCGCAGACCCGGCCGTGCACCAGACCCGAGCCCGGAAGGTGGCGAGCCCGTCCGGCTTCCGCAGGTCGAGCCGCGCCGACCGCTTGCCCTGCCCGGTCTCGAGGTGCTGCAACTCGATCTCCGGCAGGTGCGGAGGATCGATGCGCAGCACGTCGGCGCCGAGAAGCGCGAGCGCGCGGGAGGCGACGGGCCCCGCGATCACCCGGGTCAGGTCGAGGACGCGCACACCCGCCAGGGGCGCCGGGCCCGTGCCGGACGCCCGCCGCCGACCTCGGTCGGCGCGCACCCGGACGGTGACGAGATCACCGGGCGGCGGCGGCGCGATCCTCGACGTCGGCGGCCGTCAGCGCCGCGACCTGTCGTCGGAATCGTTCGCGATCGCAGGCCCCGTCGAGACCGAGTGCGCCGAGCAGTCGGGCGCGGTGGTGCGGATAGTTCGGGCGCGATCGCCGTCCGGGTGCGCAGCGAAAGCGAGTGGGCCGCATCCGAACCGGGCCGCGCCGCGGCGTCACCGGCCTGCCCGCGAGGCGAAACATCTTGTCGCCCGCGAAGGATGCGGCGATCCGCTCCGGATTCGGTGCCGCCTCGTGCGGCGGTAGGCCCAGCGCTGCGCGGACGTTGTTCGCCGCCGTTTCGAGAGCCGCGACGGCGTGGGCGGCGAGGTCGTACGCCGGCAGGTGCGCCGCGAGGAAGTCGTGGGGGACGGTGCTCACGACGTCGAGGCTAGATCGGTCGGTCCGCCGACACGTCTCGAGACACGAATCTTCGCCGCCCGACCAATGAGGACCGAAGCTGTCCGCAATCATCCGTAGCGTCGTTCCCATCGAGGCACACCGAATCCGAACGAAGGACGATCCGATGACCGAGAACACCATCACCAGCGGCGAGCGCGCCGACATCCTGGACCTGCTCGCCGACCAGCGACACAACTTCCTGATCACGATGCGCGGCATCGACGACGTGCAGGCCCGAACCCGCACGACGGTCAGCGAACTGACGCTGGGTGGACTCCTCAAGCACCTCGTGCACACCGAGCAGCACTGGGTGACGACGATCCTCGAACGCGACGAGACCGCCGCCTTCGACATGGAGACGGCGATGGAGCAGTACCGGATGACCGACGAGGAGACCGTCGCGCAGCTGCTTGCCGACTACGATGCGGCGGCCCGGGCGACGGAGTCCGTGGTCGCGTCGCTCGACGACCTTGACCTGCTCGTGCCCCTGCCGACCGCCCCGTGGGCACCCGAACGACAGTGGTGGACGGCGCGCCGCGTGCTGCTGCACATCCTGCGGGAGACCGCGCACCATTCGGGCCACGCGGACATCATTCGCGAATCGCTCGACGGCGCGAACACGACGATGCAGATGGGTGCCGATGCGGGCATGGAGTTCTGACGGCGCGAACACGCCCGCCGGCCCGGGGTGCGCCGTCATACTGGTCGGGACCGGCCTCGAGGCGAGGAGGGCGACCACTATGTGTCGACTGTTCGGACTGTCCGCGACGCCGCACCGGGTGCACGCGACGTTCTGGTTGCTCGACGCGGAGGACAGCCTCGCGGAGCAGAGTCGGCGGATGCCGGACGGCACCGGGCTGGGCACCTTCGCGCCGGACGGCACGCCGCGGGTGGAGAAGCAACCGCTCGCGGCCTACGAGGACCGGCAGTTCGCGCTCGAGGCGAAGGAACGCGAATCCCGGACGTATGTCGCGCACGTCCGATATGCGACCACCGGCGAGGCGGTGCCGGCCAACACGCATCCGTTCGAGCAGAAGGGCCGGATGTTCGCCCACAACGGGGTGATCAAGGACCTGCCGCTGCTCGAGGCCGAGCTCGGCGACTACCGCGACCTCGTCCACGGCGACACCGATTCCGAGCGCTTCTTCGCCCTGATCACCCGGCACGTCGACGAGCAGGACGGGGACGTGGCGGCCGGAATCTCGGCGGCCGTCGGATGGATCGCCGACAACCTTCGAGTGCTGGCGCTCAACTTCGTGCTGGTGAGCGCCGACGAGATGTGGGCGTTCCGGTACCCCGACACGCACGACCTGCTGGTCCTGCTGCGCCGGCCGGGTGGCCCCAGCGGCCGACGGCACCTCGACCACGCCAGTGGCGCCGGAACGGTACGTGCCCGCTCCGGCGCGCTGTCGGCGCTGCCCGCCGTCGTGGTGGCCACCGAGCAGATGGACGAGGACCCGGACTGGGAATCGCTGTGCCCCGGTGAACTTCTGCACGTCGGCCCGCACCAGGACGTGGCTCGGACGATGATCCTCGACCGACCACCGACGCATCGCCTCACGCTCGACGATCTCACCGGCCGCGCGGCCGCGGCGCAGGCACCGAGTCACCGCTGACGTCCACCGTGTGGTGCGTCGATCGCGCTACATGCGGCCGCCTACGCCGCCGTCGGGGGCGATTCGGTCGATGGCGTCGAGGTCCTCGGCGGTCAACACGAGGTCGGCGGCGGCGATGTTCTGCTCGACGCGCTGCGGATCGCGGGAGCCCGGAATCGGGACGATGCCACCGTTGTGGGCCAGTAGCCAGGCGAGTGAGAGCTGGGCCAGCGTCGCGCCCTGGCTGTCAGCCAGCTCGGTCAGCTTCTCGACGATCGCCACATTGGCGTCGAAGTTCTCCGGCGTCCACCACGGAAGGCGCCGACGAAAGTCGTGGGCGTCGTAGTGTTCGCGGGAGGCGACCGCTCCGCTGAGGAAGCCGCGGGCCAGGGGCGAGTAGGCGACGAAGCCGATGCCCAGTTCGTCGAGAACGGGGAACAGGGGTTCGACATCCCGGGTGAAGATCGAGTACTCGGTCTGCAGGACCGAGATCGGGTGCACCGCGTGTGCGGCGCGGATGGTGGCCCCGTCGGCCTCGGACAGGCCCAGGTATCTGACCTTGCCGGCCTCGACCAGGTCGCCCATGGTGCCGACGACGTCCTCGATCGGGACGTTCGGATCGGGGCGGTGCTGGTAGAGCACGTCGATGGTGTCGATGCGGAGGTTGCGCAGGCTGGCTTCGACGACCTCACGGATGTGCTCCGGTCGCGAGTCGAATCCGAACGACGGCGTGAAGCCGAACTTGGTGGCGATCACGACCTCGTCGCGAATGGGGGCGAGAGCCTGGCCGAGCAGTTTCTCGCCCTGCCCCCAGCCGTACATCTCGGCGGTGTCGAACATCGTCACGCCGAGCTCGTGCGCCTTGCGGATCGCGGCGATCGACTGCGTGTCGTCGGTGGGGCCGTAGCCCACTGCAGTGCCCATCGACCCGTAGCCGAGGGCGGAGACGGCCAGGCCCTGCCGTCCGAGTGTGCGCGTGTCCATGATGATGCCTTTCGGTCGATGGTGGCAGACTACGACAAAAGTGTCAGTCGCTGACACATTTGGCAGCTGTACGCTACCCGACGTGGCACGTTCATCGACACCGTCAGGACCAGGCCTGCGCGACATCACCCGCGAGGCCGTGCGCACACGCATCTCCCAGGTCGCGATCGACTTGTTCGACGAGCACGGCTTCGAGGCGGTCACCGTCGAGCAGGTCGCCGCGGCGGCGGGTATTTCGGCCCGTAGCTTCCACCGCTATTTCCCGGCCAAGGAGGACGCCGTCATCGGCGACCTCGCGCCCTGGGGGGAATTCGTCCGCGACGCGTTCGCCGCGAGGCCGGTCGACGAGCCGGTCTGGGCTTCTCTGCAGGCATCGTTCGAGGCCTTGGTCGAGCACCCGAACAGAGACGAGCAGCGCGGCAAGCGGACCATGCGTGTGCTCGCGAGCACGGCGTCCCTGCGTGCCCGCAATCTCGAGAAACACCTGCTGTGGGCGCGAATGCTCACCCCTGTCGTGCAGGATCGACTCGCCGGTGACCACCAGGAACTGCGGGCGCAGACGCTTGTCCAGGCGGCCCTGGCCTGCTTCGAGGTGGCCATGAACGCCTGGGCCGAGTCCGACCGGTCCCCGGACGCGACCGACCTTCTGCGCAACTCGTTCGCGACCCTCGCCCCCGCGAATCCGGACTAGAACGCGTCCGCGATGTCACCGTCGGAAGGAGCGATCGCGATTCACTGGCGCCGTGCGTGAATGTCGAATCCGGCACCGCGGAGCCGCTCGACGAGCACGTCGCCCAGCGCGGTGGCCGGTGTGAGGACGCCGCCCGGCGACTGCGGCAGCGCATCGCGTTGGAGTGCCAGCGCCAGCGCAGACTCGCCGAACATCACGGCGGTTGCGGCGTAGCCGGGATCGCCCTGGGCCGCGACGCGGGCAGTGTAGCGGGCACCGGTCGTCGCCCGGCCGTACACGTCGATCGTGAAATGGCCGTTGCGTTGCGACTTCTCGCTCGGACCCTGCCCGGGCTTCGGCAGCACCCGGTCCAGCACCCACCGCGTGGGCGGAAACAGCAGTCCGGCGACGAGCCCGCCCATGCCCGCGGCGACACCGCCGGCGATCACTGGTGACGCGAACGACGACCCGACGTTCATCACCTCGCGGTAGCGGAACCGCTTGCCGTACGCGTGCCCGGTGAGGGCGTTGCTGCGGCGCACCACCCGGGTGTTGATCGGCCCCATGAAGAACGGCGCCTTCCAGCCGGACAGCTCGGGCGCGATGTCCGACCCGCGGACGAGTGCCATGTCGGACTGGCGACCCAGGTCGGGTTCGGCGGCGCGGTCCGGACTGAGGGAGTACGGAGATGCGGTGAGGCGGCGCAGTGCGGCATCGTGCCTGGTGACGTCGATCTGTGTGCGCAGCGAGTCGATGGTGCCGCCGCTGACCCCACCGCGCAGCGACGTCACCACGAGTGTCGTGTCGGTCAGCTCACCTGCGCCGTCCGCCTGGACCTGCCGGTGCAGAACGTGGACACCGAGATCGGAGGGTATCGAATCGAACCCGCACGAGTGCACGATGCGGGCGCCGCTCGCCACCGCGGTGTCGTGGAACAGGTCGATGCTCTCCCTCGCGAACGGCACCTCACCGGTGAGATCGACGTAGTCGGTGCCGGCCTCGGCACAGGCACGCACGAGCGGCAGTCCGTACTTCGCGTACGGTCCGACGGTCGTGGCGACCACGTGGGTCGCGGCCGCGAGTTCGCGCAGCGAGGCGTCGTCGGTGGCGTCCGCGCGCAGCAGCGGCCAGTCGGCGGCGGCCGGACCGAGTCCGGCGCGCAGGGTCTCCAGGCGTTCGACGGAGCGTCCGGAGAGCCCGATGCGGGTGCCCGCGGGCGCGTGTCGGGCCAGGTACCGGGCCACCAACGTGCCGACGAAGCCGGTGGCCCCGTGGACGACGACGTCGAGATCGCGTGATCGTGCGGTCATGCCGTCGACCCTAATAGCGGGTAGGGATGGGGGCGACGTACGTCACACCACGGCGCGGCGGCGAGACCGCGCGCGCAGGTACGCGTACCCGACCCACGACACGACAACGCACACCGCCACGAGTCCGCGCACGAGATCGAGGTAGTGCGCGGGATACACGACGCCGGTGAGGTAGTGGGCGATGAAGCCCGTCGACGGCAGCCGCGGCTCTCCCGCGCGCCCGCGGGCCCAATTCTCGACGTACGTGAGCGGGCAGTCGAATCCGATCAGGACGGTGCTGAAGCCCCAGGTGACCGCGACGATGTGCAACCAGATGGTGCGCCTGAAGCGCCACGCGAGGAAGCCACCGGCCACGACGTACCCGAGGAACGCCAGGTGGACGACCACGGTGGCGTCCGCCAACATCCGATACAGCACCGCGAGACCTCCCGTCGTGGGGACGTGACGTCAACCGATTTCAGGTTACTGCGGTTCCTTGACCACCAGCACCGGCACGTCGACCTCGAGCAGCAGGCGCTGCAGCGATCGTTCGAGGAGGAATTTGCCGACCGGCGTCATGCGGCGGCTCCCGACCACGAGCAGTCCGGCCCCGCAGTCGCCGATGAGGTCGACGAGCGCACCGACGCGGTCACCGCTGTGCTCGGCGGTGCGCAACTCCCACGACGATCCGACGACGTCGCCCTCGTCCAACACTGCCGCCACCGCGGCGCTCGTCGTCTCCGATTCGGCCGGCGAGGCTGCGTCGTCGACGATCTGCAGTACCAGTAGTTGCTCCCGACGCTGCATCGCCTCGCGCGCGGCGTACACCACCGCGTTGCGGCCCTCCGGACTGTCGCTGTACGCAACGGCGATGGCCATGGAGCCTCCCGGTCGATCGATGTCAGGTGCGCTCGTCCAGTATCCCCGGTCCTGGGTGGAATCCGGGGGTGCACACGTCGCTCCCCGACTGTGATCCGGCTCTACCAGGGGGACGGTTCGTAGTCCTTGAGGAAGCAGCCGTGCAGGTCGACGCCGGCCTCGCCCTGCACGATCGGGTCGTACACGCGGGCGGCGCCGTCGACGAGGTCGAGCGGGGCGTGGAAGCCCTCGTCGGCCAGGCGCAGCTTCGTGTAGTGCGGTCGTTCGTCGGTGATCCACCCCGTGTCGACCGCGGTCATGAGGATGCCGTCCTCGAGCATCTCCTTGGCGCTGGTGCGGGTGAGCATGTTCAGCGCGGCCTTGGCCATGTTGGTGTGCGGGTGACCGGGTCCCTTGTAGGCCCGGCTGAACTGTCCCTCCATCGCCGAGACGTTCACCACGTACTTGCGACGGGCCGCCGCCGCGGCCATCGCGGGGCGCAGGCGCGAGACGAGGATGAACGGAGCCACCGAGTTGCACAGCTGCACCTCGAGGAGCTCGATCGGATCGACCTCCTCGACGGTCTGCACCCAGCTGTTGGTGTGGGCGAGGTCGGGCAGCAGCCCGCCCGCGTCGATCGCGACGCCCTGCTCGATACGGGCCGGCGTCGCCGACCCGGCGACCAGCGCGAGCGAGCTGACCTCGTCGGCGGACAGGTTGGCCGCGGAAGTGAGCGCCGCCGTGGACAGCGACCCGGCGAGCGCCGCCGGGTGGGCCTCGCTGGTCTTGCCGAACGTCACGACGTCCGGCAGTTCGCCGGCCGGCAGCGGACCCGACTCGGCGTCCGCCAGCGCGCTGTAGGCGCCGGGGGAGCGCCGCACCGTCTGCGCGGCGTTGTTGATGAGGATGTCGAGCGGGCCCTGCGCGGCAACGGAATCGGCGAGCGCGACCACCTGGGCGGGGTCGCGCAGGTCGATGCCGACCACGCGGAGGCGGTGGATCCAGGCGGCGCTGTCCTCCATGGCCTTGAACCGACGGATGGCGTCGTTCGGGAAGCGGGTGGTGATCGTCAGGTGCGCGCCGTCGCGGAGCAGCCGTAGCGCGATGTACATGCCGATCTTGGCGCGGCCGCCGGTGAGCAGGGCGCGCCGGCCGGTGAGATCGGTGCGCTGGTCGCGCTTGGCGTGGCTGCGGGCCGCGCACTCCGGGCACAGCTGGTGATAGAACGCGTCCACCTGCGTGTAGCGCTGCTTGCAGATGTAGCACGGGCGCGGGCGGATGAGGGTGCCCGCGGTCGCGCCGACGGCATTGGACGTCAGCGGAATCCCCGCGGTCTCGTCGTCGATCCGATCGGGGGAGCCGGTCGCGGTGGCCGCGACGACGGCGCGGTCGGCCTCCGAGATCGCGTCGCGAGTCTCGTTGCGTCGGCGGCGCTTGAGCTTCTTGAACAGGTTGCCGACGGCCCGCTGCAGCGTGACGGAATCGGGGTGGTCGGCGTCGAGCGCGGATGCCTCCGACAGCACGCGCAGGCAGACATCGAGGTCGGCGGGGTCGATACCCGTCATCGGTTGTGCCATCGGTGGGTAACTCAGTCCTGATCTCGTACGGGTACCCGACCCGGAGGATCGGGCCGACGCTCGAGTCTACCGACTACGCGAACCAGGACTTTCGGGCGCGGTACGGGTGACACGGTGCGCCGGCCGGAGGAGCATTTGTACTACCAGGGGGAGTGCCCCCGGGGCAGTTCCCCGCTCGAGAGTTGACACTCGAGGAGGGTGAAGACAATGAACGAGTCGAAGGGGTCGTCGGGCCGACCAGGCTCGGACGCCAGAGGTGGTGCGCTCGAGCGCAGCGCCATCGGCACATTCGAGATGCTGCACGCGGAGTCGGTGGTGCCGGTCGAACCGCCGCTGCAGAAGGAAGGCCCGTTCCTTCCCGAACTGACCGAGGTCGACCTGCTGGTGCGGGCGCCGCAGGCCCGCCGTGATTTCAACGTCTCGGGATCGGGCGTCACGGTGGCCGTGCTCGACACCGGATTGCGGACCACGCACGTCGACTTCGCCGGTCGGGTCCTTCCGGGCCGCAACTTCACCGCAGACTACGGCGGCGATCCCGGAGAGGTCTCGGACGGGCACGGCCACGGTACGAGTGTGGCCGGGATCGCAGCCGCGGGTCGCATCCACACCGGCGTCGCACCGAACACGCGGATCGTTCCGCTCAAGGTGCTCGCGAACGACGGCACCGGCCGCTTCGCCGATATCCGTGACGCGCTGGACTGGGTCCTCGATCGCCGGGCGTCACTGGGGATTTCGGGCCTGTGTCTGGCGACGGGGGCCGCCGACAACCGGACCACGGACACCGACATGCCCGGCGACGCGATCGGCGCGCTGCTGCAACAGCTCACCGACGAGGGCGTGTGCTGTTGCGTCGCCGCCGGCAACGACTACTACGCGCACGGCGGCACGCAGGGAATGTGCTATCCGGCGATCTTCCGTCAGACGATCAGCGTCGGGGCCGTGTACGACGCCGACGAGGGCAGCTTCCGGTACCGCGACGGCGCGAAGGCCTTCGCGTCGGATTCCGACCGGCTGACGCCGTTCACGCAGCGGTTGCACCGCACGGTGGGCGGCCCGTGCGCGACCGACGCCTTCGCGCCGGGTGCGCCGATCACGTCGTCGGGCATCCTCAACGACACCGGCGAGTCGATCCAGTACGGCGCCAGCCAGGCCACGCCCGTCGTGCTCGGTGTGGTGGCGCTGCTGCAGTCGTTCTATCTGCGGACAACGGGTCACCTGCCCGGGGTGGTCGACGTCAAGCGGTGGCTGATGCGCGGTTCGACGGTGGTCTACGACGGCGCCGACGACCACGACAACGTCAAGCACACCGAACTGACATTCCCGCGCGTCAGCGCGCTGGGGTCGCTGTTGGTGTGCGCGAAGGATCTTGCGGTGCGGGAACTGACGAAGGCCGACCGCGCCGGACTGAGGACGGAGGCGATGCGTCATTGATGTCGAACCGAACACGCAGAACGAGAAGACCCCGGTTCCGTGGAACCGGGGTCTTCTCGTCTGTCTCAACTCAGAGTGTCCGAGGGGGGACTTGAACCCCCACGTCCGTTAATAGGACACTAGCACCTCAAGCTAGCGCGTCTGCCATTCCGCCACTCGGACTCATTCGTTGCTCGCATCTCTGCGAGGCATTCAGTTGTTTTTCGTTTGCCCCCGCTCTCCGGGTGCCAGGAAAGATTATCCGATATTGCGCCAGGTCCAAAATCGGCTGGTCAGACAGTGTTTTTGAGCCATATCTGCGTACTTGTCGGCGCGCGTGCGACGCGTCCGACGGTGGTAGGAAAGTGAGGTGGCATCAAATGAAGAAGCTGTGTCCTCGGATCGGACTCCGGAGGGGCCCTCGGGTCGCGCCGAAAGCGAGGTCGTCGACCTCGTCAGCGCGCTGATCCGGTTCGACACCTCCAACACCGGTGAACTCGAGACCACCAAGGGGGAGCGCGACTGCGCGCTCTGGGTCAAGGAGAAGCTCGAGGAGGTCGGATACGAGACCGAATACGTCGAATCGGGCGCGCCCGGACGCGGCAACGTGTTCGCGCGGCTACGGGGAGCGGACCCGCGGCGCGGGACGTTGATGATGCACGGTCATCTCGACGTCGTGCCGGCCGAACCGGCCGACTGGAGCGTGCACCCGTTCTCGGGGGCCGTCGAGGACGGTTACGTGTGGGGGCGCGGCGCCGTCGACATGAAGGACATGTGCGGCATGATGCTGGCGCTCGCCCGCCAGTTCAAGGCCGAGGGCACCGTGCCCCCGCGCGACATCCTGTTCGCCTTCGTCGCGGACGAGGAGGCCGGCGGCAAGTACGGGTGCCAATGGCTCGTGGACCACCGGCCGGAGCTGTTCGAGGGCGTCACCGAGGCGGTCGGGGAGGTCGGCGGATTCTCGCTCACCGTCCCGCGCGCGGACGGTACGGAGAAGCGCCTGTATCTCGTGGAGACGGCCGAGAAGGGCCTCGGGTGGATGCGGTTGACCGCGAAGGCCACCGCGGGCCACGGCTCGTTCCTGCACGAGGACAACGCCGTGACGATCCTCGCGGACGCGGTGTCCCGGCTCGGCAACCACACGTTCCCGCTCGTGATGTCGGATTCGGTGGCCGAGTTCCTCACGGTGCTCGCGGAGGAGACCGGTGTGGAGTTCGACCCGAACTCGCCGGACATCGACGGTGCGCTGGCCAAGCTCGGCTCCATCGCCCGGATCATCGGCGCCACGCTGCGCGACACCGCGAATCCGACGATGCTCAAGGCGGGCTACAAGGCCAACGTCATCCCGCAGACCGCGGAGGCGGTCTTCGACTGCCGGGTCCTGCCCGGGCGGCAGGCGGCGTTCGAGCGCGAGGTCGACGCTCTCATCGGCCCGCACGTCACCCGGGAGTGGATCACCAAGCTCGACTCGTACGAGACGACGTTCGACGGTGACCTGGTGGATGCGATGAACGACGCGATCCTCGCGCACGACCCGAACGGCCGCACCGTGCCGTACATGCTCTCGGCCGGAACCGACGCGAAGGCGTTCGCGCGCCTGGGGATTCGCTGCTTCGGTTTCGCCCCGCTGCGGCTGCCGCCGGACCTGGACTTCGCGGCGCTGTTCCACGGCGTCGATGAGCGGGTACCCGTCGATGCGTTGCACTTCGGCACCCGAGTGATGGAACACTTCCTGCTACACAGCTGATCGCGAGAGAGGAATCTCATGGCTCACGACCCGTACGACGGACTGCCCGACCTGCCGTCCTTCACGCTGACGTCCGAGGACGTCACCGACGGTGCGCCGCTGAAGAACGAGCAGGTCAGCGGAATCTTCGGTGCCGGGGGACAGGACATCTCTCCGCAGCTGTCCTGGTCCGGCTTCCCGCCCGAGACCAAGAGCTTCGCCGTGACGATGTTCGACCCGGATGCGCCGACGGCGTCGGGTTTCTGGCACTGGGCGGTCGCCAACATCCCCGTCACCACGACCTCGCTGGCGTCGAATGCCGGCGACGAGAACGGTTCGGGCCTGCCCGAGGGTGCGGTCACGCTGCAGAACGACGGCGGCCTCGCCCGGTTCCTCGGTGCCGCACCGCCGAAGGGCCATGGCCCGCACCGCTACATGTTCGCGGTGCACGCGGTCGACGTCGATCACCTCGACATCACCGCCGACTCGAAGCCGGCGTTCCTCGGCTTCAACCTGTTCTCGCACGCCATCGCGCGTGCGGTGATCACGGGAACCTATGAGCAGAAGTAGGCCGCCGGAAGGTCGGGATCGCTGCGTGCTTGCTGCGCCATCGCCCGAGTGGCGGTCGCAGCAACAGCCCCTGCGGTGTCGGGTCGACAACTCGGATTCCTGTGCTCGTCCCAATAGAGGTGACGGCCGCCTGGAGTGTCATGCAATGGTGACAGGCCCGGTCGTCCCCGTCACCGTCCACTGCCCGTCGACGTCGTCGAGCACGTAGATGAGCCCGATTCCGCAGTCGAAGCCGCACCACAGTCCGGCACCGATCCGGACTGTTCCGTCGTCCTGATACGCAGGTGCGGCGAGTCCGACGATGACACCGCCGGGGTCGCCCTCGACCGCCCCGCCTCGTTCGATGATGCGTTGCTGCTCCGGGGCCGTGATGAACTCGACCGTGGTGATCGGCTCGGACCGCGCGGCGATCTCCTTCTTGACGTCGGAGGCCAGCTGCGGTCCGTCGGCGGCGATGAACAGTTCCGAACTGCGTGACGCGGGACCGTCGACGATGTGGACCGACGGGGGTGGCGCCGGCGCCCCGGCATGCGGATTGTCGACGCGAAGGAGTTGCTGGAGCGCCGCCGAATAGATTTGTGACTGTTCACTCGGCGCCGTCGCGTTCACGGTCGGGGCAGTCTGGTCGGCGCCGGTGTCGTCGCTCGCGCAGCCGGCCAATGCGACAGCGACGGCGATGGACGTGGTTGCCACCCGGATCCTCATTGCTCGCACGCTATCGATGTGAGCGTGCGGTGTCCGGATGATCCGGAAATCTCCGTACGGGGAGAGGCAGGGCACAGACACGACGATGGCCCGCCACCGATCCGTCGGCGGGGGGCCATCGGCGATGAACGACGCTACGTGCGGGCGCCCGCACCCACGGCGTCGGCGATCGACCGGAAGCCCGCTTCCCGGACCTTCCGGGCCAGGCCCTTGTGCAGCTTCTTGGCGTAGAACGGGCCGCCGTAGATGAACCCGGTGTAGCCCTGCACCAGTGTCGCGCCCGCGAGGATGCGCTCCCAGGCCTGGTCGACGGTCTCGATGCCGCCGACCGAGATCAGCACCAGTTTGTCGCCGACGCGCGCGTGCAGGCGTCGGAGCACCTCGAGCGAGCGGGCCGCGACCGGCGCACCGGACAGGCCGCCGGCGCCGATCTCCTCGATGCGGGACGGCGGCGTGTTCAGGCCGGAGCGGCCGATGGTGGTGTTGGTGGCCACGATGCCGGCCAGCCCCAGCTCGACCGCCAGGTCGGCGACGGCGTCGACGTCCTCGTCGGACAGGTCCGGTGCGATCTTCACCAGCACGGGGACGTCCGTGACGGTTTCCTGGACCGCCTGCAGCAGCGGGCGCAGCGATTCGACGGCCTGCAGGTCACGCAGCCCCGGGGTATTGGGGGAGCTGACGTTGACGACCAGGAAGTCGGCCAGCGGCCCGAGCAGGCGTGCGCTCGCGGTGTAGTCCTCGGGCGCCTCCTCCGCGGGGACGATCTTGGTCTTGCCGATGTTGGCGCCGATCGGCACGTCACCGCGCCGGTGGCGCAGGTAGTTCGCCGCGTTCCCGGCGCCGTGGTTGTTGAAGCCCATGCGGTTGATCAGCGCGCGGTCGTCGGGGAGCCGGAACAGGCGCGGCGCGGGGTTGCCGGGCTGCGCCTGCGCGGTCACGGTGCCGACCTCGGCGAATCCGAAGCCCAGCGGGCCCCACGTGTCCACGCCGGTGGCGTCCTTGTCGAAACCGGCGGCCAGGCCGACCGGTGCCGGGAAGTCCACGCCGAACGCGCGGGTGCGGAGCACCGGGTCGTCGACCACGAGCACCTTCGCGACGAGCGCGCGGATCGGCGCGAATCGGGTGACCAGTCGCATCGCGGCGAACGCCAGGTGGTGGATGCGTTCCGGGGGAACCCGGAACATCAGACGCAGTAGCAGGTAGTACACGAATCTCCCTAGATTCCAGGTGCCGGAACGTGATGGGTGGTCTTGCGGCGGCGGAGCAGGATACGACGGCTGCCGTCGGTGTAGAGGCGCACCCGCGAGAGCTCCCAGCCGCCGAACTCGGCTTGCAGCGCGAGGCGCATCGACGCGCTCACACGGGTCACGTCACGGGGCAGGCGCAGCGGCAGGTACTCGAACTCCTCCGATTCGAGATCCCACTCGCGGGGCACTCCACGACCACGACGCGACACGACGGATCACCCCGCTGCCAACGGAATCCGCTGCAGGCCGTCCCCGGTCGCGGAGCCGACCAGGAGGGCCCCGCCGGCGGTGTCCACCGCGACGGAGTTGGGCTGGCGGACGGTGTCGTAGCGGACCTTCTCGACGGGGATGCCGGTCGAGATGTCGTAGCCGATCACCTTGTTGGTCCCCGTCACCGTCACCCACACCAGGTCGGTGCGGTCGTCGTAGGCGACGCCGTACGGGGCGTCCGCGATCGGGTACCGCTGTCGCATCATCAGCGGATCGGTGGTGAAGACCAGCAGTTCGTCGCCGGTCGTGTCGGCGACCAGGATCCGGCCGTACTCGTCGGTCGTGAGTTGCGTGGCGCCCTCACCCGCGCGCAGCGCCATCCCCAGCGACGAGTCGTCGAGTTCGATGTCCGTGAGCGAGGTCTGCCGGCGGTCGAGCGCGCTGAGATCGCCCTTCGTCAGGGCCAGCGCGTCCACCGATGCGAGACCCGAAATCGTCTCCGACACCGAGCCGTTCGCGTCGACGATCTGGATCCGGCCGCTTGCCAGACCCACCGCGAGCTTGCCGTCGGGCAGGAACAGGGCCGAGCGGGCGTCGCCGTCGACGGTGACCGACGACTTCTGGCCCGACGCCGTGTCGACGATCTGCACGCGGCCGTCCATGGGGAGTAGCACGCGCCCGTCGGGGGCCACGGTGAGCTGCGCGGCGCGGCCGTCGAGCACGACGTCGCGCGGTTCGGCGCGGCCCTCCGCCTGCAGCAGCAGGTGGGTCCCGCCGTCGGCGAGGATCGCGGTGGTCTTCGAGCTCGGATCGAACGCGAGCGCGTCGATCGAGCGACCGAGGTTCTGGACCGTGCCCGCCGGCGTCGCGCCGGCGGGCGACACGGCCGCCGTGGCGGGCTCGATGGTCTGGAGGTCGTCGGCGTTCTTCTCGGACGAGCACCCGGCAAGCAGCAGCAACGCGGCCCCGATCGCGATGGCGGTGATGCGCGGTGCGGGTACTCGCATGGATGTGCTCCTCGGGTGGTGCCGGTGTGCTGCTCGCCTTCTAGCATCCATGATCGACCGGACCGGCCGGAATCCGAGTCACCTCGCACGTGAGGCGCACGACATTCAGCGCCGGTAGTCGACCGGTTCGTCACGCCGCGGCTGGACGAGGGTGGCGCCGGACCGCGGGTGCGCGAACACCTCGACGGGATGCCCGTAGACGCGGCTCAGCAACTCCTCCGTGAGGACCTCGGCGGGTGGTCCGTCGGCGGCGGCCCGGCCGTCCTCGAGGATGCAGATCCGGTCCGCGTACGCGGCCGCCAGCCCCAGATCGTGCAGCACGACGACCACCGCGGCTCCGTCGGACGCCCGGTTGCGGGCGATCCGCATGACGGCCTCCTGGTGGCCCAGATCGAGCGCTGCGGTCGGCTCGTCCAGCAGCACCGTCTCGGTGGACTGTGCGAGCACCCGGGCGAGCGCCACCCGTGCCCGCTCGCCGCCGGAGAGGACGCTGAACGGTCGGTCGGCGAGGTGGGTGACGTCACAGATGTCGAGGCAGTCCTCGATCATCTTCTCGTCGTCGGCCGCCCGCACCGTCCGCTGCCACGGTGCCCGCCCCATCCGCACGACCTGACGGGCGGTGAAGGAGAAGCCGACGGTGTGCTGCTGGGGGAGAACGGCGCGCCGCCGCGACATCTCGCCGGGCGACCAGTCCGCCAGCGGCTTGCCGTCGAGCTCGACGACGCCCGAGGTGACCGGTTGATCGCCCGACAGCGCCGCCAGCAGCGTGGACTTGCCGGCGCCGTTGGGGCCGACGAGGGCGAGGACCTGACCCGAGTGGACCGTGAGGCTCACGTGGTCGAGCACGGTGCGGCCGCCACGCTCGACGCTGATGTCGGTGGCGCGCATGGTGACCACGCCGCTGTCGGTGGGGGCGGGCACGTCGTCGGCGCGGCCGAACAGGCTCCGGGAGCGGTCGAGCAGCGACGCCATCACGCCCACCCGCCTTGCGTCGATCGCGTGCGGCGCAGCAGCCAGAAGAAGAACGGTCCACCGACGAGGGAGGTGAGCATGCCGAGCGGCAGGTCGGCATTCGGGACCAGGGTGCGGGCCCCCAGGTCGGCGGCGAGCAGGACAACCGCGCCGCCCAGGACGCTGGCGGGCAACAGCAGGCGGTGGCCGGGTCCGACGAGCATCCGCATGACGTGCGGGACGACGAGACCCACGAACAGGATGATGCCGGTGAACGCGACGCTCGACGACACCAGGACCGCGACGATCACGATCGCGATCAGCCGCAGCTTCTCGACGTCGACGCCGAGGTGCCGGGCCGCGCTCTCGCCGAGCGCCAGTAGATCCAGCTTGGGAGCGATCAGCATCGACGCCGCGATGCCGGCGATCGCCATCGGCGCGACGATCGCCACGGCGCTCCAGGTGGCGCCGTTGAGGCTGCCCATCTGCCAGAACACGATCTGGTCGCGGGCCGCGGGGCTCGCGACGAACGTGAAGAACGCGATCAGACCGCCCGCGAACGCGTTGATCGCGACGCCGGTCAGCACCAGCGTGACCACCTCGGTGCGGCCTTCCGAGCGCGCCAGCAGGTATACGAGGGTCGTGGTGATCAGGCCGGCGACGAACGCGGCGGCGGCGACCGCCGGACCGGCGGTGAACGCGCCACCGACGACGATCGCTGCGCTGGCACCGACCGCGGCGCCCGCGGACACCCCGATCACGCCGGGCTCGGCGAGAGGGTTGGAGAACACGCCCTGCAGCAGGGCGCCGGCGCAGCCGAGGGCGGCGCCGACCAGGATCGCCAGGACGACCCGCGGGAAGCGCACCTGCCACAGGGTCACCTCGCCGCTGGGGTGCGACGGCATCGGTCCGACGTCGAGCCCGACGCGGTGCAGGATGCTGCCGAGCACCTCCGCCGGGCTGGTCGGCACCTGCCCGATGCACGCGGAGGCAAGGGCGAGGACGGCCAGCAGGATCGCCAGGCCGGCGATAACGGTTCCCGCGCGCACCCGTGGGCGGGACGTGACGGCCGTGCTCATTCCGCGCTGGGGTGGTAGATCGCGTCGGACAGGGCTGCGAGGACCTGCCCGGTGTTCGGGCCGAAGCTGAGCAGCGTGCTGTCGGACATGTCGACGACCCGCTTGTTCTGACCGGCCGGCGTCTGTGCGATGCCCGGCACCTTCTGGAGGCCGTCGACCCCGCCGATGGACTCCAGCCCGTTGGTCATCATCAACAGGACGTCGGGCGCCGCGGCGATCATCGCCTCACTGGTGATGGGGACGAACTCGTTCGTGAGGCCGGAGGCGGTGCCGGCGTCGGTCGCGCCGAGCGCCTCGATGAGCGCATCCGCGCCGGATCCGGGGCCCGCCAGCATGGTGATGGACGGACCGCGCATGTAGAGGAACGCGATCTTCAGCTTGTCGCCGTCGCTGGGCACGGATGCCTGCGCGTCGGCGATCTCCTTCGTGGTGCGCGCCACCAGCTGCTCGCCCTGTGCGGGGACGCCGAGCGCCTGCGCGACCGCGGTGATCTGCCCGGGCACGCCCTCGAGGGTGCGCTCGGGATCGAAGTAGACCACCGGGATCCCGGCGGCGCGAAGCTGATCCTGCACCGACTTGGGGCCGATGCTGGTGTCGGTGAGCACGACGGTGGGCGCGAGGTTCAGGATGGCCTCGGCGCTCAGCGACTGGCCGCCGGGCGTGATGTTCGGGATGTCCTTCGCGGCCGGGAACGCCGACGCCGTGTCCCGGCCGACGACATGGTCACCGAGGCCGAGCGCGAACACCGTCTCGGTCAGGGTGCCGTAGCGGTCCGCGGTGACGATGCGGCTGACGTCCGTGACGGTCACGTCGGCGCCGTCGAAGCTGCGAACCGTGGTCGGCAACTGCGGCGTCGGGTTGTCGGCGACCGCGCGGGGATCGGGGTCCGCGAGGACCGCGGTGGTCTGACCGCGCTGTTCGGTGTCACCGGTCGTGACCGAGGTGCATGCAGCGAGGGTCAGAGCCGCCGCGACCGCAGTCGCGGCGGCCATGAGTCGGGAACGAGTTTTCATTTAACGAGGTAACGATCGATGTCGGCTTCGAGGTCGGCGAACAGGGCACCGTTGAGTCCGTAGGCGAGATTGACCTCGTCGATGAACCGGCTCTGCTGCTCGGCGGTCAACGGCGCCTGGTCGAGCTTGGCCCGGTACTCGTCCTTGAACACCTTGGGCTTGGCGATCTCGTCGAAGATGTAGAACCGCAGACCGTCCACCTCGTAGCCGTACGCGCGCTCGAGCATGCGACGGATGATCTGGCCACCGGACAGGTCGCCCATGTACCGGAGGTAGTGGTGCGCCACGAAGTCGGCCGGCGAGGTGAACGCGACGTCCTCGAGGCGTGCGACGTACCGGGCGGTGGCCGGCGTCGCGACCAGCGCGTCGCGCCACTGCGGGCCGAGGAGGAACTCGAGGTCGGCGGCCAGCGACGGCAGCCGGATCAACTCCGCGGCGATGAACGGCGCCGCCAGGGCGTCCTCGGCGTGGGTGTCACCGGCGCGCTCGAGCGCCTCGTACACGAGGTACGTCTGCGCGAGGAGGGCGGCGTAGCCGTCCTTGGTCAGCTTGCCGCCCAGAAGATCGCCGACGAATCGGGACTGCTCGGTCGCGCGGTGTGCCGCGTCGGTCTCGGCCTTGATGCGCTCGGCGAATCCGGCGAGCGCGCCGGCGTCGGTACCCTGATCGAGCATGTCCATGTGATCTCCTCCACGATGATTTTCGTCGGACACGATGGCTGCGAGGTTAGCCTATCCTCTCTATCGTTGTCGTCGCTAATCACCGCAAATCAATCGAAAGTTGGACGCGCGATCGAGTTAGGCGCTGACGTCGTCGAGAGCCGCGGCGATCGCCGGTGGAAGCTCCAGATCCTCGGCCGACAGCACGCCCGTCAGCTGCGCCAGATCGCGCGCACCGACCACCGCGCTCGCGACACCGGGCCGATCACGCGCCCACGCGAGCGCGACCGCGAGCGGCGAGGTGCCCAGTCCGTCGGCGGCGGTGAGGACGGCATCGACCACGCGCACCGACGTCTCGGTGAGGTAGCTGCGGACCTCGGTGGCGTGCGTGTCGTCCGCGCCCCGCGAGTCGGCCGGGATGCCGTCGCGGTACTTGCCGGTCAGCACGCCGCCGGCGAGGGGCACGGCGGCGAACACGCCGATGCCGTGATGGGCGGCCGCGGGCAGCAGTTCCTCCTCGACCCCACGGGCCAGCAGCGAGTACTCGGCCTGCGTCGCCACCAGACGGCCGGGTCCCTGGTTGGCGGCCGCGGTGGCGAGCTGCCACCCCAGGTATCCGCGGGCGCCGGTGTAGCGGACGCGTCCGCTGCTGACGGCATAGTCGAGGGTCGCGGAGATCTCGTCGACCGGGGTCAGCGGATCCCACGTCGCGACCTGCCACATGTCGAGGTGGTCGGTGCCCAGTTCGCGCAGTGTCGCGTCCAGTTGGGTCAGCAGGCCGCGGCGGGAGCAGTCCACGCGCTGCCCGCCCGGGGCGGCCGTGTTGATCCCCGCGCTGCCGCCGAGGATGAGGTACTCGCGCGGCACGACGTCGTCGAGCAGTTCCGCGAGGATCCGCTGGGCCTTCCCGTCGCCGTAGGCGGGGGAGGTGTCGACGAGTGTGCCGCCCGCGTCCACGAACGCCGACAGCTGCGCGGCGGCCTCGTCCCCGTCGGTGTCCCGTCCCCAGTGCAGGGTGCCCAGACCGAGCCTCGACACCCGCAGCCCGCTCGTTCCCACCGCTCTGTATTCCATAACCGCCCACGTCTCGACACCGGATGTTCTCGTTGGTGAACTGCATCCACCGGGAAGAACACTAGTGGTGCGCACGGCGCGCCGAGAACAGCCACGCCGGGTACCGTCTGTCCGGTGAAACTTGGACCACACGTGTGTATTCCGGATGCCCTCAGCCTCATCCGCCGTTCCGCCCCCGCACCGAGTGGCCCGGGGTTCCGCGCGTGATCGGGGAAGCCATGACCTGGCTCCAGGCGATCGTGCTGGGTGCCGTGCAGGGTCTGACCGAGTTCCTGCCCATCTCGTCGTCGGGACATCTGCGGATCGTCTCGGAGATCTTCTTCGGTACCGATGCCGGTGCATCGTTCACCGCCGTCACCCAACTCGGTACGGAGGCAGCGGTTCTGCTGTACTTCGCGCGCGACATCGGCCGCATCGTCGCGGCCTGGTTCCGCGGGCTGTTCCACGCCGAGCACCGGGACGATCTCGACTACCGCATGGGTTGGTACGTCATCATCGGCACGATTCCGGTCGGCGTGCTCGGATTCGTGTTCAAGGACGAGATCCGAACCGTGGCAAGGAATCTGTGGTTGATCTCGACGATGCTCATCGTCTTCGCGGTGGTGATCGCGGCCGCCGAGCACTACGGCACCAAGAAACGCCCGCTCGAGGAATTGACCCTCAAGGACGGCATCGTGATGGGTTCGGCGCAGGCGCTGGCGCTCATTCCGGGTGTCTCCCGTTCGGGCGGCACGATCAGCGCGGGTCTGTTCCTCGGGCTCACCCGCGAGGCGGCGGCCCGGTACTCGTTCCTGCTGGCCATTCCGGCGGTGTTGGCGTCGGGCCTGTTCAGCCTGCCGGACGCGTTCGAACCGGCGGGCGAGGGTCTGAACGCGTCGGGTCCGCAGTTGCTCGTGGCGACGCTGATCGCGTTCGCGATCGGCTACGCCTCCATCGCATGGCTGCTCAAGTTCGTCGTGAACCACTCGATGTACTGGTTCGTCGGGTACCGGATCATCCTCGGCGCGGTCGTGCTCACGTTGCTCGCCACGGGTGTCGTATCGGCGACGTGACCGGGTTCCGGACCGCACCGGAACTAGGCTGGTGCGCATGACGGTCATCTTGTTGCGTCACGGGCGTTCGACGGCGAACACGTCCCGCACTCTCGCCGGCCGTTCGCCGGGTGTCGCGCTCGACGAGGTCGGTGTCGAACAGGCCAAGGGTTTGGTAGACCGCCTCGCCGGGCTCGCGATCGAGGAGATCGTGCATTCGCCGCTGCTGCGCTGCGAGCAGACGGTCGCCCCGCTCGCCATCGACCGCGGTATCGAGCCGCGCGTCGACGAGCGGCTGGTCGAGGTCGACTACGGACAGTGGACCGGGCGTGCCCTGAAGGAGTTGGTCGAGGAGCCGCTGTGGAAGGTGGTGCAGCAGCATGCGTCCGCCGCCGTCTTCCCCGGCGGCGAGGGACTCGCCCAGGTGCAGGCTCGGGCGGTCGCCGCGGTGCGGGAACACGATCGACGGCTCGCCGACGCGCACGGCAAGGACGTGGTGTGGATCGCGTGCAGTCACGGTGACGTGATCAAGTCCGTTCTGGCCGACGCAGTGGGCAGTCACCTCGACGGCTTCCAACGCATCGTCACCGAGCCGGGGTCGATCAGTGTGGTCCGGTACACCGCGACCAGACCGTTCGTTCTGCGGATGAACGACACCGGGGGCGATCTCGCCGGTCTGGACGGTGATGGCCGGTCGTCCGATGCTCAGCAACCCGTTCCCGGCGGTGAGGTCGGCCGTGACCGGTAGGCGGATAATGAAGCGGTACGCATAGTTCGAGGAGGTGCAATGCCACGCGCGATACACGTTTTTCGCACCCCTGATCGATTCGTTGCGGGGACGGTCGGCGAGCCGGGTGACCGGTCGTTCTATCTCCAGGCGGTCCACGACGCGCGGGTGGTGAGCGTGCTGCTCGAGAAGCAGCAGGTGCAGGTGCTCGCCGACCGCATGGGGCTGTTGCTCGACGAGGTGCACCGCCGGTTCGGTACAGCGGTGCCGCCCGAGGGCGGCGAACTCGGTGACCTGAGCCCGCTCGTGACGCCGCTGGACGTCGAGTTCCGGGTGGGCACGATGGGACTCGGGTGGGACGCGGAAGCCGAGTCGGTCGTCGTCGAGTTGCTCGCGGTGAGCGAGACGGAGTTCGACGAGTCGGTCGTCCTCGACGATGCCGAGGAGGGGCCGGACGCGGTGCGGGTCTTCCTCACCCCCGTCCAGGCCCGCGAGTTCGCGCTGCGTTCGGAGCGGGTGATCGCCGCGGGACGGGCGCCGTGCCCGCTGTGCGGTGAACCGCTCGGGGCGGAAGGTCACGTGTGCATCCGCACCAACGGCTATCGGCGTATCGCCGGATTCGATTCGTCGGTCGAGTTCGGAGAAGAGCTCTGACGACGGTGCCGGTCGACCCCCAGGACCCCGCGGCGCGCGAACTGCTGGCCGTGGGGGAGTTGACGCTGGTCGGCCGGATCGTGCACGCGAGCAACGCGACGTTGGTGTGCGATGCGTCGTCGGACGGTCGATCGGTGCGATGCGTGTACAAGCCGATTCGTGGCGAGCGGCCGCTGTGGGACTTTCCCGACGGCACCCTGGCCGGCCGTGAGGTGGCGTCGTACCTGATCTCGGAGGCGCTCGGGTGGGGCGTCGTTCCGCACACGATCCTCCGGGACGGTCCCTTCGGGCCGGGCATGGTCCAGCTGTGGATCGAGACACCCGAGCGCCATCCGGAGGCCGGTGGGCAGCTCGATCTGGTGGACATCTGCCCGCCCGAGGAGGTCCCGCCGGGGTGGCTCGAGGTGTTGCGCGCCTTCGACGTCCAGGGCGACGAGGTGGCGCTGATCCACGCCGACGATCCGCGGTTGCGGCGGATGGCGGTGCTGGACATCCTGCTCAACAATGCCGACCGGAAGGGCGGTCACGCGCTCGAGGGGATCGACGGGTCGGTGTACGGCGTCGACCACGGCATCTGCCTGCACGAGGAACCCAAGCTCCGCACGGTCCTGTGGGGGTGGGCGGGTAAGCCGATCGAGGACGACCTGATGACCGACATCGAGGCCCTGGCCGGCCGGCTCGGTGGCGGCGACCTTCCGGTCGTGCTCGCCGAGCATGTCACCGTCCGCGAGATCGACGCGGTGCGGGCCCGCGCGAAGGCGCTTCTCGCGTCCCCGGTGATGCCGCATCCGGCCGGATCCCGACCGATTCCCTGGCCCGCCTTCTAGGTGCGGTCCGGACCGAGGCCGCGCGCGTCCTCGCGCTCGGCCACCCGGGCCAACCGATCCAGGTCACCGCGCAGTGCGGCACTTCGATCGTGGTGCGCGGGGAGGGTCAGCGAGATCACCCGGTCGAACCAGACCGGCAGGCTGAGGATGCGGTAGGACTGGACGATCCGGGTGCCCGTGTTCGTCGGCTCCAGCCGATACCGCCACTCGGTGTTGTCGCCGTAGATCCCGCCGTGCGTCACCCACGCCATCTCGTGAGGCGGGTCGAGTTCGGTGAAGGTGCAGGTTCGGCTCCAACGCACGAATCCGGACTTGCTGCTGCCCCGGAACCGCACTCCGACCGCCGCTGTCGACGCCCCGTCGAGCCAGCGGGCGGTGTGGCACTCGTGGCTCCATTCTCGAATCCGGGTCACATCGGCGAGCACATTCCACACCGCCTGGGGCGACGCTGAGGTCGTCACCTCCTGGCGGCCACCGAGCGGCGACGCGAGCGGCGAGTACTCGGCCGAACGCCACCTCCGGAATGCCGCCCGCCGGTAGCGCCTGATCATCACGTGCATCATCAGCCACCGCGGGACCGCCGGCACCAGTTCCGTGATGGCCCGTCGGTCGTCGGGTTCGGCGTCGTCGACGATGAACAATCCCTCGTCGAACAACTCGACCGGACCGAGCGGCTTGACGTTGAACTCCTCGTTCCAGTGCCGCCACTCGGCCTCGGTGATCGTGGCCGACACGATCGGCATCATCCGGCGTTCCTCCCGCTCGAGGTGCGGCAGCAGTCGTCCGGTCAACCTGTCGATTGCCGCCACGACATCGCCGCGGGCGTCCGCCGAGCGACGGTATGCGCCCGCCACCGCCTCCAGGTGTCGCATCGCCGGCACTATCGAGCGGTGATCGGCGTTCATCTCGTCGAGCAGTGCACAGGCCTGCCTGTTGCGCGGGTTGCGCACGCGGACCAGAGGGTACAGGTGGGCGTCCTCCGATTCGTGGTGGTCGTCGAGGAAGTGCATCATCCACTCGAGGTGGTCTGCGATCGCGATTCGCTGTGCGTCGAAGGGAGCGGGCCAGCGCACGAGTATCTCTCTGGCCCTGGCCAGGTCACGCCGGAGTGCGGAATGGACGATGCCCATCACCCGGGTGTCGGCCGGTCCTTCGAGGTCGATTCCGTCATCCATGGTTTACGCCTCCTCGAGGTCGAGCAGCCGCACGACGGTTCCGGCTACCCAGGTTTCGTATTGGCGGTCGGTCCAGCCGCACCCCTCCGTGAGCCGTAGATAGACCTCGTCGCTCAGCACGGCGGTCAATCCGTCGACCTCGGTTCGCGTCACGGGTCGACGGGCCAACGCGGTGGCCAGGGCCTCCACCGAAACACGATGGTCGGCACGGATCTTCGCGAGGAGTTCGGCGAGTTCGGCGTCGTTGGACGCCCCGTGCGCCAGCACTCGAGCCAGGTGCGCGGTCCGTCGGAAGATCCAGACGGCGAATCGGCCGGTCGCCGCGGACCGCTCGCCGAGATCACCCTCGGAGATCGCCCGGAACCGAGGTCGATCGAGCAGCGGCACGGGATCGTCGTCGCCGACCACGGCGACGTCGAGCGCGACCTTCAGCAGTGCGCGCTTGTTGCCGACACTGCTGTACACCGTCTCGATTGCGCACCCGGCCTCGGCGGCCACGTCCCGCATCGACGTGCCCGACCATCCGCGCTCGACGAACAGACGTGTCGCCGCCGCGATGACGGCGGCGCGCGTTCTCCCGGCCATCTCCTGGCGCAGCGGGGAGTCGTAACGACGAGGATTTGTCCTGGTCACGCACCAAGTCTAGAACGAGGTGGTATTCATCACAAGCATGTTCCAACGAAAATCTGGGCGCGCGGACGAGCACGGCGCGGGCTCGGATCAACCGAGTCCGCGCCGCGCTCACAGCGTGGGATCCGCCCTGCGGCGGCCGACGTCACAGCGCGGTGGCGACCTTCCACGCCGAGTGCATCGCGCCCTCGATGTAGTCGACCTCGCTGGCGTCACCCACGATGCGCACGTCGACACCGGCGCGGGCCAATTCGTCGGCCAGCGGCGCGGCCGCCGAGACGCCCGATGCCACCACCACCATGCTCGCGGGCGCGGACAGCGTCTTGCCCTCGGCGGTGAACTCGACGGTCTTCGTGGTGATGCGCTGCACGGTCGCGTTGCGGTGGATGTTCACGCCCAACTCGCCGGCGTGCCTGACCGCGGTCCAGCGGCGCGGCATCGCCATCGGCACGCCGAGCTGTCGGCCCTCCTCGAGCAGGGTCACCCGGCTCCCGCGCTCCGCCAGGAACTCCGCGAGTTCGAGGCCGACGAGCGATCCGCCGATGACGACGACGTTCCTGCTCATCGGCAGGAACTGGAGGTACTTGCGGCTCAAATCGCGAATCTTGGCGGGGCTCTTGGTGATTCCGACGAGCCCACCGAGCTTGCCCATGATGCGCAGGAACAGCGACTGGTCCGAGACGTCGCCGGCACCGGTCATCAGCGCACGGAGGGTGTCGCCGGTGTGCACGTGCGGCAGGTTGCCGCCCGGCACGTTCGGGCGCGCCCGCACCGCGCCGGTGGCGACCACGACGACGTCGGGTGCGAGGGCCTTGACCGTCGCGGCCGTGGCCTCGGTCTTCAGTCGGACGTCGACGCCGGCGCGCTCCACCTCGTGGGTGAGCCAGTCGAGCAGTCGCTCGTTGTCAGGTGTGGTCAGCGTCGAGAACCAGAGCGTTCCGCCGAGGCGGTCGGTCTTGTCCAGGATGGTGACGCGGTGGCCGCGCTCGGTCGCGACCCGCGCCGTCTCGAGTCCGCCCGGACCGGCACCGACCACGACGACGTGCTTGCGGTCGGTGGTGCGGGGGAAGGGGAGCAGCGTCTCGTTACCCAGCGCCGGGTTGACCGCGCACAGCGGTGTGTCGTCCCAGAAGTTCTCCTGGACGCAGACGTAGCAGTTGATGCAGGGACGGACCTGCTGCGGCCGCCCGGTCTTCAGTTTGTTCACCAGCTCCGGGTCGGCCAGCAGCTGGCGGCCCATCGCGGCGAAGTCGGTGCGGCCCTCGGCGATCATCTGCTCGCCGACCTCGGGCAGCATGCGACCGACGGTGATGATCGGAATCGACACCGCGCGCTTGATGACGGTGGCGTTGTCGGTGTAGAAGCCGACCTTGTCGGGCAGCGGGCCGTCGGTGAAGTTCGCAAAGGCGTTCAGGGCGGTGCCCGTCACGTGGATGGCGTCCGCGCCGGCCGTCTCGAACATCGCGGCCGCACCGGCCGCCTCGGCGGGGGTCAGGCCGTCGGATTCGCCGTACTCCTGCCCGGCCAGACGCACGATGACGGCCAGGCTGTCGCCGACCTCGGCCTTGACCGCGCGGATCACCTCGCACGTCAGCCGGGCCCGGTTCTCCAGCGATCCGCCGTACTCGTCGGTGCGCTGGTTCGAGTAGCGGCTCAGGAAGCCGCCGAGGACGTAGTTGTGGGCGCAGTGGATCTCGACCGCGTCGCCGCCGGCAGCCTTCACGCGACCCGCCGCCTCGGCGAACATTCGGACGAGCCAGGCGAGGTCCTCGTGGGTGGCCTCGTGGTAGGTGGCCTTCTTGCCCTCCTGGATGGCCGCCATCTTCCCGAGTTCCTCGGGCGTGCAGTCGAGCAGCGCGCTCATGTCACCGGGCGGCTTCGGAATCGACGGCACCAGCTGCGGGCGGCCGTCGAGGGTGTCGATCCGGGCGACCTTCCCGTGGTGCGTCATCTGCACGCACAGCTTGCTGCCCGCCTCGTGGATCGCGTCGGCGAGCGCCTTCAGGCCGGGAATGAACCGGTCCTCGGACAGCCCCGGCTCCTTGCGGCTGGTGCAGCCCGCCGGGTACGCGACGGCGCAGCAACCGGTGATGATCATCCCGGTGCCACCGGCGGCGCGGGCCGCGAAGTGGTCGATGTCGCCCTGGTGGATCTCGCCGTCCTCGCAGAGGTTCATGTCCATCGCGGGGAGCACGACCCGGTTGTCGAGCGTGATGGGCCCGATCTTGCCGGGGGCCAGGAGGTTCGGGAATGCGTGGTCTCGGATCGTCACGACCGGAAAGCTAGTGACCCGCGACACCGCCATGGTGTGGTTTCCCGCTCAACGGGACTCGACGGGCGCGGTCGCGGGGCCGCGCCCGATCGCGCCGTGCGACGCCGCCCGCGAGGGCGGAATCGGCTCTCCACTAGGCTCGTTGCCATGCAGTCTTGGTCCGAAACCGCTGTCCCGTCCGTGCCTGGTCAGGGCCCTGCCCTCCGGCTCTACGACACCGCGGACCGGCAGGTCCGGCCGGTGACCCCCGGCCGGACGGCGAAGATGTACGTGTGCGGCATCACGCCGTACGACGCGACGCACCTCGGCCACGCCGCGACCTATCTGACGTTCGACCTGGTGAACCGGATCTGGCGGGACGCCGGCCACGACGTGCACTACGTCCAGAACGTGACCGACGTCGACGATCCGCTGTTCGAGCGGGCCGAGCGTGACGGTGAGGACTGGGTGGTCCTCGGCATGCGTGAGACGGCACTGTTCCGCGAGGACATGGAGGCGCTGCGGGTCCTGCCGCCGCGGGATTACATCGGTGCGGTCGAGTCGGTGAACGAGGTCGTCGAACTGGTCGAGAAGTTCGTCGCCTCCGGGGCGGCCTACATCGTCGACGACCCGGAGTACCCCGACGTCTACTTCCGTGCCGACGCGACCCGCCAGTTCGGGTACGAGTCCGGCTACGACCGCGCCACCATGGACCACTTCTTCGCCGAGCGTGGCGGCGATCCGGACCGTCCGGGCAAGAAGGATCCGCTCGACGCGCTCGTGTGGCGCGCGCAGCGGCCGGGCGAGCCGTCGTGGCCGTCGCCGTTCGGCCCCGGCCGGCCCGGCTGGCACATCGAGTGCACCGCGATCGCGCTCAACCGCATCGGATCGGGCTTCGACATCCAGGGCGGCGGTAGCGACCTGATCTTCCCGCACCACGAGTTCTCGGCTGCGCACGCCGAATCTGCCAGCGGCACGGAGCGTTTCGCGCGTCACTACGTCCACACCGGCATGATCGGGCTGGACGGCGAGAAGATGTCGAAGAGCCGGGGCAACCTCGTGTTCGTCTCGAAGTTGCGGGGCGAGGGCGTGGACCCGGCCGCGATCCGGCTCGGGCTGCTCTCCGGCCACTACCGCACCGACCGCGCGTGGACCGACGAGGTGCTCGCCGACGCTCAGGAGCGACTGGCCCTGTGGCGCAAGGCGGCCGCGCTCGAGTCGGCGCCGTCCGCGGACGACACCATCGCCCGGCTGCGTCAGCATCTGGCCGACGACCTGGACACCCCCAAGGCGCTCGATGCGATCGACGGCTGGGCGCGACGGGCCGTCGACCACCGCGGACCGGATGCGTCGGCGCCGGTTGCGCTCGCGACCGCCGTGGACGCGCTGCTCGGCGTCGAACTGCGCTGACGGGACCCGCTCACAGCCTGGTGAACTGCTTCCGGTCCAGCTCGAACTCGGCGAGGATCTCGGAGGTGAGCGTGGGCCGGGTGTCGGCGATCGCGGTCAAGTAGTCCTCCGTGGTCGCCGGCCGGCCCGTCCGCTCCGACACCTCCCGTTCGAAAGCGGCCTGGGATCCCTTGCGGAACGCGAATTCGATGTCTGCGGGTGTGAACAGTTCGCTGGCGGCGACGAGTCGGTCGACGTCGACGTGCTCGGCCGATTCGCCCAGGTACCGCCGCCACACCGCGCGGCGCGCGGGAGCGTCGGGCGGCCCGACGGGGATCACGTAGTCGAAGCGTCCGGGACGCAGGAACGCCGAGTCGAGCGAGTGCACCGAGTTGGTCGCGCACACCATCAGGCGTCGTTCGGATTCGCGGAATGCGGGGATCAGCTTGAGCAGTTCGTTGGTGACCCCGTGCGCGGGGTTGGTCGGGAGTCCCGTTCGGGCACTGGCGATCTCCTCGACCTCGTCGATGAACAGCACCACCTCGTCGAGTTCGGCGAGATCGGCGAACACCTCCCGGAGGGAGGCGGCGAGCCCGCCCGTGGCCGCGGCCGCCAGGCGTGAGGGGAACAGTTCCACGAACGGCCAGTCGAGCCGCGACGCGATGGCCTTCGCGAAGCTGGTCTTGCCGGTGCCCGGCGGCCCGAACAGGATGACGGCCTTCGGGGGCTTGACCCCGTAGCGGTCGGCGACATCGGGGTGTTCGAGCGGCGCGACGATGCGCTGTTCGATCACGTCCTTGACGTCCTCCATCCCGGACATCTGCTGCCACAGACCGCTCGGCATGACGCGCCCACCGAGCTCGCCGAGGAGGGTCTTGTCCGGGCCCAGAGGCTCGAGCAGCTCGTAGTAGACGAGTCCGTCGCGGCGCAGATAGCCGGAGTGTTCGAACGCGGCCGAACCGGTGGCGGCCTCGGGCAGCATCGCCGAGATCCGGTGTGCGCCCGCGGCGCGCAGCCGGCGCTCGAGGTGAGCGAGCAGGTCGCTGCCGATCCCGCGGTTGCGCCACCGGGATCCGAGTGCGACGAGCAGGATCCATGCGCGCTCGCCGTGGACCTGGGCCACCGCCATCCCCACGAGTTCGTCACCGACGACCGCGACGACGGCGGGTTGGCCCGCCCGCGCGGCCGCCATCACTTCGGCGAGCGTGAAGACGGGTTCGGGTGACCCGGGCGCCCGGCTCTGGTCCCAGATCCGAATGGCCTGATCCAGGTCGTCGTTCTGGAAGTCGCGCAACCGCCACACCGGCATCTGCGTCACCTCATTCCGATCGGCGTCCTCCCAGTAGACACGGCGGTGGGCGCGCTGTCAGGGCGTGTGCGGAATCGATCCGGCTCCGAGACCGGGGAAAACGCCAGGTCAGTGAGCCGAGTCGGCGCAACTGCGTGTGGGGAGCCTCACCGCGTGGGTAGATTGTGGCCAGGTGTACCGCGACGCTCCGGAGGCGAATCGGACATGACGCCCGACGAACTCATGAACGAGGCCTGCCGACTCGCGATCGAGTCGGTGACCAACAACTGGGGTGGGCCGTTCGGGGCGGTCATCGCCCGCGACGGCGAGATCGTCGCGAGGGGCCAGAATCGCGTACTCCTCACCGGCGACATCACCGCGCACGGCGAGATCGAGGCCATCCGCAAGGCGGTCCAGGTGCTGAATGCCGAGGCGCCCAGCATCTCCGACGCGCATCGCAACGAGTCGACGCTCACCTTGATCCCACGCCCGGACGGGTCGCCGGACCCGCTGCCCGAACGCGCCCGCATGCTGATGGGACTGGAGATCTACTCGAGCGGCGCGCCGTGCCCGATGTGCATGAGTGCGATCTACTGGTCCCGTCTCGATGCGGTCTACTTCGCGAGCGACCTCGAAGCCACCAGCGAGATCGGCTTCGACGACGCCTTCCAGTACGCGGATTTCGAGCGGCCACTGACGGACCGGTACATCAAGACCGAGCAGTTGCGCCCCGACCTCGGCGCCGCGGCGTATGCCACCTGGTCCCAGAAGCCGGACCGACACCCGTACTGACATGACGGACCGGGATGCCACGGCCCGACGCCGGGCGCCGGCGACCGTGGTCGTCACGCACCTGTTGCGGCCGGGCTCGGACGTGGCCTTCCGGCGATGGCAGGACGAGATGGACTCGGCGGCGGCGTCGTTCGCCGGTTTCCTGGGAACGGACGTGAATCCGCCGACGGCGGGCGCGCACGCGTGGTCGGTCGTCTACCGCTTCGACTCGCTCGAGAACCTCCGACACTGGTTGCACAGCACCCGGCGGCGGGATCTCGTGGAGCGGGCGCACACGATGTTCGAGGCGCCGCCGACGCAGCACGTCCTGGTCCAGGAGGCCGGCGCGGAGGCGGTCACCGTCGCCGTCTCCCACCCTCCGGTGCCGGGGCGGGAAGCCGAGTTCCTCGCGTGGCAGCGGCGGATCGACGACGCGGAGGCACAGTTCCCCGGGTTCCGCGGCTCGGAACTGCACGCGCCGATCCCCGGGGTCCAGGACGAGTGGACGATCGTGTTCACGTTCGACTCGCAGGCGCATCTGGACCGTTGGCTCGACTCGCCGGAACGCGCGGCGCTGCTCGCGGAAGGCAAGGCGTTCAAGGACTTCAGCGTGCGCCCGATACCGAACCCGTACGGGTCCTGGTTCCCGACGCGCGGTGCGGCCGGCACCCCGGTGCCGGCGTGGAAGACGGCGCTGTCGGTGCTCGTCGGGCTCTACCCGCTGGTGGTCGTGCTCACCCTGGTGATCGATGAACTGTGGCCCGGCGCGCCGCTCTGGGCGAGCCTGCTGATCGGCAACATCGCGTCGGTGAGCCTGCTCACCTGGGTGGTGATGCCGATCGTCACCCGTGCGCTGCGGTTATGGCTCGAACCCGACAGCCGCGCGGGCCGGCGCGTCGACGCGATCGGGCTGGCGGTGTCGGTTGGCTTCCTGGCCGCCGCGGCGGTCGTGTTCTGGCTCGTCACGACAGTGGTGTGGTCGTTGCCCTGACGCCCGGCGGGATGTCGCGCGGCGGGCTATGGTGCAGTCGATGAGCCGAATCGACGCGTCCGACACCGATTTTCCCGTCCGAGTTGTCGAGCGGGCGGTCGCTGCATCCGATCTGCCGACGCTCACCGAGGCCGTCGCGCCGCTGAGCGCCGTGCAGGTGGTGGACATCCTCGAGCGACTCGACCGCACACACCGTGCCGTGCTCTACCGTGTCCTGCCGAAGGACCGGGCGATGACAGTGTTCGAGGCGCTGCCGCCGACGCTGCAGCGCGATCTGGTCGAGGGTCTGCGGGAGGACGATGTCGCGGCCCTGTTCGCGGGTCTCGACCCGGATGATCGCGTCGAACTGCTCGACGAACTTCCCGCTGCGGTCGCGACGGAGTTGCTGCGCGGGTTGCCCGAGCGCGAGCGGGCGCTGACCGCCGAGATCCTCGGATATCCGGTGGGGTCGATCGGACGCCGGATGAGCACCGAACTGGTCATCACCCATCCGGATCTGACCGTGGCCGCGACTCTGGAGCGGCTGACCCGGGGTCTGGACGACGCCGAGACGGTGTACACCCTGCCGGTGACCGACAGCCACCGTGTCCTGGTGGGGGTCGTCAGTCTTCGGGACCTCCTGCGAGCGTCGCCGGAGTCGACGATCGCCGAGATCGTGCAGCCCGCGGAATGGGTGCGCGCCACCGATGCGGCCGAGGAGGCCGCCCGCTACTGCGCCCAGGTGAAGCATCTCGCGGTGCCGGTCGTCGACGCGGAGACCCGGCTCGTCGGCATCGTCACCGTCGACGACGCGCTCCGCGTGCTCGAAGAGGCCGACACCGAGGACCAGGCCCGGATCAGCGGCACCGAACCGCTCCGGCAGCCGTATCTGACCACGCCGGTACGCCGGATCGTCCGCTCCCGGGTGGTGTGGCTGCTGGTGCTCGCGCTCGGTGCCACCCTGACCGTGCAGGTCCTCGAGGTGTTCGAATCCACGCTCGACGGTGTCGTGACGCTCGCGCTGTTCGTGCCGCTCCTGGTCGGCACGGGGGGCAACACGGGAAATCAGGCCGCCACCACCGTCACCCGCGCCCTCGCGCTGGGCGAGATCGGTTCCCGTGACGTCATACGGGTCGTGCTGAGGGAGTTGCGGGTGGGCATGTTCCTCGGTGCGCTCCTCGGCGCGATCGCGTACGTCCTGGCCGGCGCGATCTACGGCTTCGACATCGGTCTGGTCATCGGGCTGACCCTGCTCGCCGTCTGCGCCATGGCCGCGACCGTCGGGGGCATGATGCCGCTGGTCGCCCGCGCGGTGCGGGCCGATCCGGCGGTGTTCTCGAACCCGTTCATCACGACGTTCGTGGACGCCACCGGACTGATCCTGTACTTCCTCATTGCCAAAGCGGTTCTCGGTCTGTGACTTCGTCCGCTCAGTTCGACCCCGTCATGGTCAGCCAGAGGAGCGCGATGTTGAGCGCGATGATCAGTCCGGCACAGCACCACGCGATGGCGGTCGTGACGGGTGCGTTGCGTTCGGGGCCCATGAGTTCCCGGTCGGACGTCATCCGCACCAGGGGGATCAGGGCGAACGGGATGCACAGGCTCAGTACGACCTGGCTGAGGACGAGCGCGTAGGTGGGGTCCACGCCGATACCGAGCACGATCAGCGCCGGGATCAGCGTGACGACCCGGCGCGTCAGGACCGGGATCCGCATGTGCAGCAGTCCGTGCATGATCTCGGACCCGGCCGCACAGCCCACCGACGTGGACGCGAGACCCGATGCGAGGAGGCCGACACCGAAGACGATCGCGACGCCGGGGCCCAACGACGCCTGGATCGCGGCGTGCGCGCCCTCGATGCTGTCGGTGTCGGGGACGCCGCGCAGGGCAGACGCGGCCAGCAGCAGCATGCCGATGTTCACGCCGCCGGCGACGACCAGCGCGCTCGCGACGTCCCATCGGGTGACGCGCAGCAGTCGGTGCAGGCGGGGACCGTGCCCCGCGGCGCCGTGCCGATCGCGGGCGAGCGCGGAGTGCAGGTAGATCGCATGCGGCATCACCGTGGCGCCGAGCATGCTGGCGGCCAGGAGGACGGTCTCGGCGCCGTCGAAGCGGGGGACCAGACCCTCGAGCGCGTCGCGACCCGACACGTCGGTGAACGCGAGTCCGGTGAGGAACCCGATCGTGATGATCGCGAGCAGGCCCATCACCACGAACTCGAACGTCCGCTGTCCGCGGCGGGACTGGATCGACAGGATCAGCATCGACACGACGCCGGTGATCAGCCCGCCCACGAACAGCGGGAGGCCGAACAGCAGGTGCAGGGCGATCGCGCCGCCGATCACCTCGGCGAGGTCGGTGGCCGCCGCCATCGCCTCGGCCTGCACCCAGAACGCCCGCCGGTTGCCCGTGCGGAGCCGCGTGCCGAGCATCTCGGGCAGCGATCGCCCGGTGACGAGGCCGAGCTTGGCGGACAGGTACTGGATCAGCACGGCCATCGCGTTCGCGAGGACCAGCACCCAGATCAGCAGGTAGCCGTACTTGGCGCCGGCGGTGAGATTCGCGGCGACGTTTCCCGGGTCCACGTACGCGATGGCGGCGACGAACGCCGGGCCCAACAGGGCTACGGAACGCAAACCGCCCCGCGGTCGGTGCGGGGCGGGTGCGTCGATATCTGTGCTCACTGGTCTCCACAGGGCGCATGTCGAACAGCCGACCGTCGGCTATTCGTTACTACGCACTATAGAGTTCGGTGACCCGAAAACTCAACCGGGGAGACTGTGTCCGGGGGGCTTCAGTGCAGGACCGTGAGGGCTCGCTGGAAGCTGTCGATGCGCTGCGGCAGGCCGTGGGTGCCGCCGTTGACGATGCGCGACACGCTCTCGATGCTGCCGGTGTCCGACACGGCGTTGAGGTTGCGTGACTGCCAGTACCACGCGGCGGTCTCGAAGGCGTTCTCCGGCGTCGACATGAGCTCGGGGTGCGCGATGAAGTCGATGCCGAGGTAGTTGCTCACGCTCTCGTAGTTGTGGCGGCCGGTGACCTGGATGGCTCCGCGGCCCTTGTAGCGCTCACCGTCGCCGGGGGCGACGTTGCCGAGGTCGGACCGGCCCTCGTAGGCGCGGCCGGACGCGTACTCCTCGAACGTCCGGAAGGAGTCCGACTCGACGACGAGCTGCGCGATGAAGGCGGCCTTGCGGACGGGCGTGTCGATGCCGGCCTTCGCGAGCGCGTCGTTGAGGGGTGCGACGTATCCGGCCAGCTGTTGGGGCGCCACCTGCGGCACGATGCGGACGAGTTCGTCCAGCGTGACGGAGGCGGGGCTCGGCGGCGGCGGGGGCGGGGGCGGGGGTGCGATGGCGGGGAGGATGCTCGCCTGCGGGTCGGGGGCCGGCGCTGGCGTGGGGGTCGACTCCGGAAGGTTGAGTGCCTTCAGCAGGCCCGCGGAGTCCAGGAACTGGGCGGGGGCCACCTGGGCGGCGGGGGCGGTGAGGGCCGCCGGGGCGCCCGATGCGGGTGCGGCATTGCCGGGCGCGAGCGGTCCGAAGACGGCGTTTCCGATCAGTCCGGCGGCGGCCAGGGTGGCGACTCCGGCGATGCGGGCTCGTGACATGAACCGGCATCGGGAGATGATCGACGTCTGGTCGAAGGTGTCAGTACGCGAATCGTTCAAGGTTCGTGCTCCAGCTTCGGGCTGCAGACGGGGCAGCCTCCGAACGTGAGCACCGGTAGGGTCGAGGAAGTGGTTCTGACCGCTGCATCACCCGGTGGTCACGACAAGGTCACAACCAGATAACAGGCGAAGTCACGAAGATCGCAAGCAGCGGCGGCGAGGGTCACAATTGGGTCGCAGTGTGACCAGCGTCACACTGTGTCCGGAATGTGTGAGAGGCCCGATCGGCCGAAGTGGTGGTCGTTACAGCGCTCGGCGCGCTGCACACACGCCGTCAGCGGGGTGCAGCGCGCCGGTTGGGGCGGTGCCGTTCGTCGAGTGACTGTCGTCGGCTAGACCTCGGCGAACTCGAGTCCGCCTTCGGTGGTCGCGGGCACTCGGCGGCGCATCGGCGAGCCGAGTGCGCGGGCCAGATTGCTGCCGTCGTGCTCCGCGAGCAGTTCGCCGCCGGACCACACGAGCAACGCCGCGCTCACGCTCTGCTCCGCAGTCGAGTGTGCGAGGTCGTAGTGGGCACAGCCCGGGACGCCGGCGTACGTGATCCACAGGTCGTAGCCGGTCATGAACAAGTCGAGGTCGAACTGGACGCTCAGGCCCAGGAGTTCGCTGCGGCCGTTGTCGTCGACGCCGGCGAATGCCTCGTCCAGTCCGAGCAGGCGCGGCGAGTGCGGGTCGGCCGACGAGAGCATGACGTGCGCCGCGGCGAACAGCGGCAGGTGGAGCGAGACCGACTGTTCGCCGCCGGACAGCGCGCTGTGCCGGGCCACGGTGAGCCGGTCCTCGCTGCCGTCGCCGCCGATCAACGTGAACGAGAACACCCGCCAACGCCGGTAGTCGAGCGCCGCCGCCAGGATCTCCGGGTACGACCGCTCCGGGTGGGCGGCCCGGGCGATGCGCACCTGCGCCGCGAAATGCGCTCGGATGGTGGCCAATTCGTCGGCACTCAACGCGGACGGGGCGCGATCGAGCAGCTTCGACACCGCGCGTGAGCTGTCGTCCAGGTTGTCCGCGAGAACCCAGTGGACACCGATCGTGCTGCCCGACGACATGCGCCGCTCACGCATCTCGGCACCCATCTGGGCGATGAGGTCACGGGCGTCGGCGGTGCGTTCGTGGATCTGCTGTGCCAGTCCGGTGAGCAGCGCGTCCTCGAGGATGCGTCGCTCGGAATCGGTCAGCAGCACCTCCTGATCTCGGCGGGCCGCGCTGATCCGGGTCGCGAACTCGCCGATCGACGAGTACCCCTGGTCGTCCTGCACCCGGACGACGGTGAGCCCGTCGGGCGCGTCCCACTGCAGCCGGTAGTCCTGGCCGGCGGCGGCGAGCTGGGCGTCGAAGTCCTGGAGCGCGGCGGTGAGTGCCGAGCGGGTCGACTTCTTCGCATTCTCACTGGTTTTCACCGAGGCCGTCGCCGCGTCCAACGCCCGGTAGAGGGCCTCCACCTCGGGCGGCAGGATCGGGGCGTCCACCTCGCCCTCCGTGGCGATCCGGTACACCAGCTGGTCCGGGCTCAGCCACGCCGCGGAGCTCTGCGGCCACGCGTGCTGGGTGGGGGCGCCGAGCAGGTCCAGCAGGTCGCGCCGCGCGTACGGCGCGAGTCGGTCTGCGTCCGAACGGGTTTCGGTCAGCGCGCTGCGCAGGGTCTCGATGGCGGCGGCGTGTGCGCCCTCGGCCTTGCCGATCTGCTCGACCGCGGCGTCGTACGTCTTGCGGGCGGCGCGCTGTTCGGTCTTGCAGACCTCGATGCGGGCCCGGGCCTGCTCGAGGTCGGCGTCGATCTGTTCTGCGCTGGCTCCGAGCGCCTCGCGGAGCGTCTCGAGGCGGGAGACCTGCTGCGCGTAGTTCTCCTCGGCGACGGCGGCCTCCTCGACGAATTCCTCGGCGTTCCCGCGCGCCTCCTCGAGGCGGTCGTCGGCCTCGCGGTGCAGTTCGAGTTCCTTCTCGTGTTCCCGGCGGCAGCGGAGCAACTGCTCGCCCTGGTTCTCGAAGTGCCGGATCGAGGCCGCAAGGGCGTCGACGTCCCGGGCCTGGTGCGACGTGCGGTGCGTCACCGCGACCGCGCGCAGCTGCTTCTCCTTGGCGGTGTGGTCTGCGATTGCGTGGTCGAGTTCGTCGCCCACCGCGGCGGTGGACTCGGACCGGGTGCGCAGGGCGCCGGCCGACTCGGTGAGCTTCTTGATCGCGGCGAGCACGCTCGCCGTGCGCGGCAGCGCCTTGGCGGCACCGGCCAGGCGCGCGAGGACCGCCGCAGTCTCGGCTTCGGCGTCGCGGGCGGCGGCGAGCGCTTCCTCCGCCTGCGCGATCTCGTTGTCGAGTTCGTCGAGGCGTTGGGCGCGGCGGCGCTCGCGGGCGGTGGTACCGATGTACTCGGCATCGGCCTTGACGTGGCGGCCGCGCTGGACCCCCTGCCAGAAGTGGCCGTCGATGCCGACGCCGACGGCTGCGCCCCCGCCGGTGCCGGCGCGGTCGAGCGCCACGGATTCGAGGATCGCCTGCACCACGGTCTCCGGCACCCCGGCGTCGGGTTCCACCTCGAGAACCTCGGCCAGCGTCGGGCCGTCCGGTCGACGCTCCTCGGGGAGCGGCACGAGGAACTGTTCCGACGTGACCTCCGGGAGCGGACCGTCCCCGCCGAACACCCAGCCGTCGAGAAGGTTGGCCGCGGCCAGGGCGGACTCGACGCCGGCCGCGACGGCGGGTTCCACGTCGTCGGCGAACCGCACCAGGCGCCACAGCGGAGCGCCGGGAAGCCCGGCGCGGTCGCCGGTGCGGAACGGGAAGCCGGCCGGAGCGTCGTCGTGTTCGGCGGCGACGCGTGTGCGGTCGGCGCGCAGCGCGGCGATCCGCTCGGCGGCGGCGGTCTGGGCGGCCGCCGCGTCGCGGCGATGGGCCCGCTGATTGTCGAGCGCCGACTGCGTTTCCTCGTGCAGCACCGTGGTGAGGCTGGGGGAGTCGTCATCGCCGGCCTGGGCGAGCGCCGCGTCCAACGCCGCGAACAGGTCGGCGGTCACGCCGATCGAGGCGTAGTCGGTGGAGTGCTCGGTCCACCATCCGCGCAGCGCGGCCGCGCAGTCCGCGCGGGCCAGTTCGACCGCCGCCTCGGCCTCGGCGACCGCGGCCTGGGCGGCATCGAGCAACTCGCGGCCCTTGTCCGCGGCGCGGTCGGCGCGGTCGCGTTCGGTGGTGGCCTTCTCGACCGTGGCCAGGGCCGCTCGCACGGCACGGACGTCGCCGTCACGTTCCTCGGCGTGCCCGCGGACGGTGGTGGTGATCTGGTCGGCCCGCGCGCCCTCCGGCAGCGGGGTCCACTCGATCCCGGCCTGCTCGGCCGCCTCGGCCAGTTCCTCCTCGGCGCGCACCATCGCGCCGCTCGCGCGCCGGACGGCGTCGGCTGCGCGGGTGGCCTCGACGGTGCGCTGCTCGAGCGTCGCCTGCGCCTTGCGTGCCTTGTCGGCCTGCTGCGCGGTCGACACCTTGAGCTGCTCGACGGCGGCCGCGAGGTCGTCGAGCTGCTGCTTACCCTCGTACGCGCCCGACCGCTGGAGGGTGTCGAGGTCGGCGCGAGCCTGCTCGAGGGCGCGCTCGGCGGCGGTGAACCGCTCCTCCGCGAGCTGGCGCTCCTCCTGCCGCGACGCCTGCAGTGCCAGTGCCTGGTCGAGCACCGCCTTCGCCCGGTCGACGGACTCCAGCCGGCGGGCCACCTGTTCGACGTCGGTGCGGGCCTGCTGGGCCAGATACTTCGAGTACACGGTCACGAAGCTCTGCGCGGCCTGGTCGGCGGCCGCGAGACCCTCGAGCGCGCGGCCCACCTCCTCCATGTCGCTGAACGAGCGGGCCGCCTCGAGCACGAGCTGCTCGTCGAGGGGGCGCAGCCCGTCCGTGAGCGCCTGCGACAGGCCCTTCGGGTCGAGGTTCTTTGCGAGCTGCGGGCGGCGCAGCGTCAGGATCAGGTTGATCAGCTGGTCGTAGCGTTCGGCCCCGAGGCCGAACAGGCGGGCGTCGATCGCGGCGCGGTAGTCGACGGGACGGTCGGTGAGGGCGTCGCTGCCGAGCTGCTCGGCGAGCTGCTTCTTGGTGAGCGGCCGGTCGTCGCTGCCGAGAAGTGAGAAGTCGACGCCCACCCGTCCCTCGGCGACGAAGTACCACCGGGTGACCTTGTCGTTCTGGCGGGTGGCGCGCATCCCGATGCCGACGGTGACGGCCTCCGGGTCGTCCTGCGATCCGCGGCAGAACTCCATCCACACGTACGAATGTGCCGAATCCTGGCCGCGGTAGAGAAGATTCGACTTCATCGTCCGCTCCTCACCCGCGAACGGGTTGAGGCGACGCGGCTCGATGCGGCCGTCGAACACGAACGGGAACAGCACCTCGAGCGCCTTGGTCTTGCCCGAGCCGTTGGGCCCGCGCAGCACGAGGCGCCCGTCGGCGAACGAGAACTCCTGGTCGCGGTAGTCCCACAGGTTGACGATCCCGGCGCGGGTCGGCTTGAAACGCGCGTGTGCCATACGAAAGGTGCCTCTACTTCTCTACGGTTACGTCGCTACGGGGATGCTCGTCAGTGCTCGAAGGCTCGCCGGGAACCGGTTCGTGGAACAGATCGGACTGTGCGGTGCGGTCGCGGATGTTGACGACGACGCCGCGGTACCGGGCGATGGCCGGCATCACCAGCACGCCGTCGTCGACCCGTCGGACCAGGTCCAGACGATCGAGCAGCGCCACGGCGCTACGCCGGAGGCCGTCGTGGTCCGCCTGCCACTGGGCGGCGAACGTGCGTCCGAACTGGCGGACCAGCTCCTCGACCGCCGCCGTCAGCCAGGCGTCGTCGAGCAGCGCGTACCGGGCCGGGTCGGGCCGGTCGTCCACCGGGGTGAACAGGTCGGCGGGTGTGTCCTCTATGTCCTCGGCCAGCTGCTCGAAGATCCCGGCGCTGGGAATCGCGGCGTCCAGATGGGTCATCAGGTCGCGTTGCCCAGTGTCGGGAAGCGGGTGCCGGGGGAGTTCGGACGCATCGAGATCGAGGACCCGGTCGGCCATCTCGCCCGCCAGCAGCAGCGCGACCTGGGCGACGGTGCCCGTGCTGGGGAAGCGGACGTCCGACATCCTCCCCGACGGGTCGATCATCGCGATGCCCTCGGCGCGGCGCTCGGCCACCAGTCCCGTCAGCTCCTCGACGTCGGCTGCCGTGCGCGGCAGCGCCAACTGGAGGCGTTCGTCGTCGGTGAGTTCGTCGGCATACACGACGGGACGTTCGACGAGCGCGCGGCGCATCCGGCGCGCGATCTCCCGCGGGTCGGTGGCGCGGTACCCGATCGAGTCCTCGTCGAGTAGTTCCTTCTCGCCCGCGAGCAGCGACCGCACCGACGTCAGGTGCTGCAGGGCCCGCGGCGGCCGGAACAGTGCGACAACGACCGAGCGGTCGATGTCGTAGAGCGCCTCGCCCGCATCGGGATTCGACGCCCACCCGCCGGCGTCGCCGTCGGCGAGGACGATCGCGCCGCGCGCCGCGAGCCAGCCGACCGCGTCGACGAACGCGTCGCGGTCCGCGGCCCGGTCCGTCGACAACGCCACCCCGGGGACCTGGGCGGCCTCGGTGGCGACGTGATCGGCCAACTCCGACAACGTGATCTGATTGCCGGCGCGGCCGAGGGCCGCCAGCGCGAGCGCGAGGTACGCGTACCGGTGACGGTCGAAGGTGCGGTCGTTCGTGGTCCGGGCGGGGGTGCCCGGGATGAGCCGGTCGGCCACCGTGAACAGCCGGGCCGTCGTCTCGGTCACCTCGAGTCGGTAACCGAACAGTTCGAGCAGGTCGTCGCGTAGTTCGGTGGCCCACCGGCGCAGCAACGGCAACGCCAGACGGTCCGGGTATGTCTGTGTCACAAGGTGATTCGACAGGATGACGCGGGCCGCACGCTGGTACGAGTCGAGGTCGAGCGGGGAGACGGTGCGGGCCCTCACTTCACGCTCACCTGCAGTCCGTCGAGGTGGAGCCGACCGCGTGCGGTCTGCACCACCGTGGACTCCGCGTGTGGGCTCAGGGTGAGTCGGACGCCGTTCTCCGAGCCCGTCGAACTGGGCACCGTACCGCTGACCGGTACCCGCGCGGTGAGCGCCGCGTTGAGCAGGCTCAGCAGGACGTCGGTCTCCTGGGCGTCGAGCACCCGGTCGTAGGCCCCCTTGGCGGCGAGCGAGGACGCGGCGACCGCGCGGGCGCGCTGGGCCGCCATCTGCTCCTCCCGCAGGCGCCGGATGCTGCCCTCGTTGCGCTGCACGCGCGACGGCATGCCCGGCGTCGCCGCGCGCCCGGTCTCGGCGAGCGTCCGGGAGATCTCGACCGGCGTCGCGTCCCACCACGACCGCGAGTCGGGGATGATGTCGGCGTCCGGGTGGACCATCGACAGGTGTCGGGGGCGGCCGAGGTCGAACACCAGCTGGAACAGCGCGTGTGCCGACTCCTCGGTGGGCGTCGCGGCGAACCAGCCGGCGAGGTGGCGGAGTTGGCTCTCCCGGCTCACGCCGCCGCGGCGGGTCTCGGTGACGCGGCGCAGCAGCGACAGCACGGCCGCGATCGCGCTCATCGTGCCCTCCCGCAGTCGGTCGGATTCGCTCGGGCCGGCGGCCGCGACGAACCACTGGGCCAGACCCGACCAGCGTGCCCGCCAATCGGATTCGCGCTCCTCGCGGGACATGAACAGGCGCTCGTCACTGGTCGCCGCGCGAGCGATCAGCGAATCGATCCCGGTGGACTCCACGAGTTCGATCGCGGCCGCGAGCTTCGGTGCGTAACGGGCGAGGTCGGAGCTGAACTCCCGCATGTGGCTCAGGAGCGCGTCCTTGTGCGCGAGGAACGCCTCCGGAGTGATCTCCGTGGTGCGCACCAGGTCCCCGAGCATGAGATAGAACTGCGCCGCGCGGGCGGCCATGTCGGTGAGCGTGGAATCCAGGCGGGACAGCTTCCGGTAGATCAGGTCGGCGTCACCGCGACGGTTGGCTTCGGCCAGTTCCTCCAGATCGGCGAGCAGGTCCGGCAGCGCCAGCCGGGACAGGGTCGCGTCCTCGAGCCGGGCACCCAGGAGATCCTCGACGGCCCGGAAGGCCAGATACCCGGCCTGGCTGAACTGGTAGACGAAGTGCCGGTTGCGGTACTCGGCGAGCGTGGCCGCCCGGCTGCCGTCGTAGCTGCGTTCCAGCACGCCCCACGTGTGCAACTGCTCGAGGAGGGGCGTGATGTCGGCCGACGTGAGCGCGCCGTGCGGGTCGTCGCCCGCGGTGCGCGCGAGGATGTCCGCGACCTCACCCGCATGCAACAGCACCACGTAGTTTGCGCGCGCATTGTCGAACGCGCGCAACACCCACAGGTACTCGGCGCGCTTCTCGGCCGTCGTGAAGGAGAACAGTCGTAGCCGGTCCTCACGGGCGGCGAAATCGACGTCCGCGACCGTCCGCGTGTCACCTGAATCGCTCACCGTCACAGCCTAGGGCGTCGGCCGGTCCGCGAGCGAACACGCGGGTCGGTCACCGTGTGCGTCGTACTGCGCGACGCCACACGGATTCGTCCGCGGTGAGCGTCGTCAGTAGGTACTCGGCGGCGTCCGGGTGCCGGAACGGGCCGGCGACCAGGTCCGCGTAGACGTGCGCTGGGGCGACACACCGCAGCCCGTCGCGGTACTGGAGGCGGTCGAACACCACCGCGGACCACGGTGTCGCAACCACGACGTCGGCGGCAAGCCGCCCGTTCGGCCCGGCCCCGCCGTCGACGGGGCGCAGATCCAGGGCCGCGGCGAACGCGTCGACGTCGTCGGCGTACACCTCGAGCACGGTGGGGGTGGCGTAGTCGGTAGCACCGATCCCGGTGACGGCGTAACCGAGGTCGCCGTCGGTCGCCGCGAGCCGGGTCCGGAGGTCGTCGAGACCGCCGGGCGCGGCGAAACCGCGTGTCGGACAGGGTTTGCGGTCGGCCGCCCACGCCCGCAGCATGTGCTGCCACCGGACGTCGGTGATCGGCCCGCGCGGCAGGCGGGTGATCAGTTCGCGCTCGAAGAGGACCTCGACCACCCGATACGCGGCGCCGGTGGACGCGCCGGAGAGCTTGATGAGTTCCGGCACGGACAGGTCGCCGGTGTGGTCGGCGAGGGCGCGGACCACGCGGTCGGACGGCTCGCCGGTGAGCACACCGGACGGCCGGCCGGGCCCACGCCAGGGGTCGGCGTCGGCGCCGCGGTTGCGCACCCAGATCGCGGGCCGCGAGGCGACCAGGTTGATGTTCCCGGTGGCGTCCGCGTACGAGATCCCGTGGCCGTCGAGTTGGCGGCGCACCGGCTCGGACAGGTAGTGCGCACACACGAAAGCCCGATCGCTGTCGGACAGCTCGGCGGCGATGCGGGCGACGTCGCCGCTGAGCACGCCCTTGGATGTGACGATCGAGTAGGAGACCGATTCGCCGTCGGGCGCGGTGATCAGCAGGCGATTGGGGGCCGCGGGGGAGCGGGGTCGATCGGCCGACACCGTCCAGCCGTGGGGGAGGTGCGTCTCGAGCCACGACACCGAGCGGCGATAGATGTCGATGCCCCGCTCGGGTCGCGGATTCGGTGCAACGTCCACTGTGGTCACATCCGCAACAGTAGCCACTCTGTGCGCAACGGAAACGGAAGATAAGCCGAATCGGCCCGGGCGTGTCGCGGCAGGAAGTCGGTACGAGACGGAACAGAAGGAATAACCGAATGGTCGCAGCGTCGCCTCGCGCGCACGCGGACAGTGGTTCCGTCCCGAAGCACCGCCCTCCACCGTGTCCCACCGGAACGGCCTCCTCTACGAAGAGAGGTTCTGCCGCAGTCCAATTCGTGGACGCGGCCCCGAATCATGGCCCGATCACTCGCAGATTCGTCGGCGCAGTCAGGCGTGCAGGTCGGGAGTCGGGGAGCGGCGCTCCACCGGTCGGGGCATGAGAAGCGGCGGCAGCACCGCCAGCAGCAGGGCGGGCAGCAGGAAGCTCGTGCCCGGATGGACCGCGTACAGCGGGGTCAACGCGAGCGGGGCCAGGGCGGCGCCGGAGAACCGGAGCGACTGCACCACCGACACTGCCCCGCCACGGTTGCCGCCCTCGGCGCCGAGGACGGCGGCGTTGACACCGACGAGCACGAACTGCGACGCCACGCCCGCGACGAACCAGGCGAGGGCGGCGACCGCGGCGCTGCCGACCGTGCCCACCACGGCCACGAGCACCGCGCCGGTGAGTGCGCCGATGATCACGGTGCGCCGCGCCCCGATCCGGTCGATCAGAGTTCCGACGGGGCGGGCGGCGAGGATGCCGGCGATCCCGAACCCGGTCAGGAGCAGGCCGCGCGCGGCCGGGTCCATCCCGAAGACGTCCTCGGCCCGGAAGGCGAGGAGGAATCCCAGTCCGCCGAGCGCGCCCCAGCCGAGCAGCGCGACGACACCCACACGGAGCACCGCGGGACGCAGCGCGTCCCGTAGGCGTGCGCCGGTGTCGACCGGGATGTCCCGGGCCGCGTCGGGCAGACCGATCGCCCCGAGGGCTCCGGCCACGAGCGCGATCGCGAGGAACGCCAGACGCCAGTTCGCCTCGGCCGCGAGCCCGCCGATGAGCGGTGCGCTGGTCTGTCCGGCCGCCTGGAGTGCACCGAAGGCACCGAGGGCGCGGCCGAGCTTCTGCGGCGGGGTCATCGCGGCCAGGGTCGCGAGGAGCAGCGGAGTGGTGAAGGCGTTCGCGCAGCCCTGCAGCACCCGCGCGCCCAGGAACAGTTCGAGCGTGGGCGCCGCGAAGCACGCCACCGACGCGGCGAGGTACACGCCGTATGCGGTGCGCACCGTCCGCATCCGGCCCCACCGCGTGCCCAGCGTCCCGGACACCAGCATGACCAGCGCGAACGGCAGCAGGTACGCCGTCAGGGAGGTGGCCGCGGCGGCCGCGTCGACACCGAGTCCGTCGCCGATCTCGGGCAGCATCGAGGTGACGACGCCACCACCGAACGGTCCCAGGAACCCGCCGGCGTAGAGGGCGGCGAGCTGGATCCGTGTGCGAACGCCCGGCGACTGTGTGCCGCTCACGCTCCGAATCGTCCGGGGCCGCGGCGGCGCAGGTACCGCTCGAACTCGGCGGCGAGCGCATCGCCGTCGATCTTGGAGATCGCGTCGGAGATGTCGGCTTCGGCGTCGCCCCGCTCCTCGAGGGTCCGCACGTACTCGGCGATCTCCTCGTCGTCGCGGGTCATCTCGGACACCGACTCCTCCCAGTCCTCGGCCTGGGCCGGCAGGTCACCGAGCGGTACCTCGACGTCGAGGACGTCCTCGACCCGCTGCAGCAACGCCACCGTGGCCTTGGGATTGGGTGGTTGCGAGACGTAGTGGGGGACCGCCGCCCAGAAGGAGACCGCGGGCACCCCGGCCTTGACGCACGCGTCCTGCAGGACGCCGGCGATACCCGTCGGGCCCTCGTAGCGCGACTTCTCGATGTTGAAGCGTTCCGCGGCTTCGGCGCTGTACGCGGTCCCGGTGACGGGAACCGGGCGGCTGTGCGGGGTGTCCGCCAGCAGGGCCCCGAGGATGACGACGGTGTGGACGCCGAGTTCCTCGACGAACTCGAGCAGCTCGTTGCAGTAGCTGCGCCAACGCATGTTCGGTTCTATCCCGCGCAGCAGCAGCACGTCGCGGTCGCTTCCGGGAGGCGAGCACACCGACAACTGGGTGGTGGGCCACACGATCTCGCGGGTCACCCCGTCGACCTGCCGGATCATCGGTCGATTGACCTGGTAGTCGTAGTAGTCCTCGGAGTCGAGTTCCGCGAGTGGCTCGGCGTCCCACGTGAGCTCGAGGTGCTCGACGGCACCGCTCGCGGCATCGCCCGCGTCGTTCCAGCCTTCGAAGGCTGCGATGAGGACGGGGTCGCGCAGAGTCGGCACTGCCGCATCGGCATCGGCATCGGCATCGGCCGATGCCGTGGCGTCGGGGAACTCGGGGGAACTCACGTACCCAGCCTACGACCAGGCGCCGTCGGACCGCCCACTACTCTGGACGGCATGTCTGCACCATTCCACTCTGCCCTGCTCGATGCGCTGACGCAGCGCGTTGTGATCGGCGACGGCGCCATGGGCACGATGCTGCAGGCCGCGGATCTGACTCTCGACGACTTCCTCGGGCTCGAGGGCTGCAATGAGATTCTGAACGAGACGCGCCCCGACGTGCTGCGCGACATCCACCGCGCGTACTTCGAAGCCGGCGCCGACGCGGTCGAAACCAACACCTTCGGCTGCAACCTGCCGAACCTCGCCGACTACGACATCGCCCACCGGATCCGCGATCTCTCCGAGCGCGGCACCCGCATCGCGCGCGAGGTGGCGGACGAGATGGGTCCGGGCCGGGACGGGATGGCCCGGTTCGTTCTCGGTTCGATGGGGCCGGGCACGAAGCTGCCGACGCTGGGCCACGCGCCCTTCGCGGTGCTCCGCGACGCCTACACCGAGTCCGCGCTCGGCATGATCGAGGGCGGCGCCGACGCGATCCTCGTCGAGACCTGCCAGGACCTGCTCCAGGTGAAGGCCGCGATCATCGGCAGTCAGCACGCGATGGAAAAGCTGGGCCGACGCCTGCCGATCATCACCCACGTCACCGTCGAGACGACGGGCACGATGCTGCTCGGCAGCGAGATCGGTGCGGCCCTCACGGCGCTCGAGCCGCTCGGCATCGACATGATCGGCCTCAACTGCGCCACGGGCCCCGACGAGATGAGCGAGCACCTGCGGCACCTGTCGCGGCACTCGACGCTGCCGGTGTCGGTGATGCCGAATGCCGGTCTGCCGCAACTGGGTCCGAACGGCGCCGTGTACCCGCTCACCGCAGAGGAACTCGCGGTCGCGCTCTCCGGCTTCGTCAAGGAGTTCGGGCTCTCGCTCGTCGGTGGCTGCTGCGGCACGACGCCCGAACACATCCGTCAGGTCGCCGGGGCCGTCCGCACGGTCGAACAGGCGCAGCGCAACCCGCAGCCGGAGGACGGCACGTCGTCGCTGTACCAGGCGGTGCCGTTCGATCAGGACGCCAGCATCTTGATGATCGGCGAGCGCACGAACTCCAACGGATCCAAGGCATTCCGTGAGGCGATGATCGCCGAGGACTACCAGAAGTGCATCGACATCGCGAAAGACCAGACTCGCGACGGCGCGCACATGCTGGACCTCAACGTCGACTACGTCGGCCGTGACGGTGCCGCGGACATGGCCGCCCTGGCGAGCCGGTTCGCGACCGCGTCGACGTTGCCGATCATGCTCGACTCCACCGAGCCGGACGTACTGCGGGCCGGTCTCGAACACCTCGGTGGCCGTTGCGCGGTCAACTCGGTGAACTACGAGGACGGCGACGGTCCGACGTCCCGGTACCAGCGAATCATGAAGCTGGTCAAGGAACATGGTGCCGCCGTGGTCGCGCTGACCATCGACGAGGAGGGGCAGGCCCGCACCGCCGAGCACAAGGTGCGGATCGCCGAGCGGCTGATCAAGGACATCACCACCACGTGGGGGCTGTCGCAGTCCGACATCATCATCGACGCGCTCACCTTCCCGATCTCGACCGGTCAGGAGGAGGTGCGGCGAGACGGCATCGAGACGATCGACGCGATCCGCGAGATCAAGCGGCGTTACCCGGATGTCCACTTCACCCTGGGCATCTCGAACATCTCGTTCGGCCTCAATCCCGCCGCCCGGCAGGTGCTGAACTCGGTCTTCCTGCACGAGTGCACCGCAGCCGGCCTGGACACCGCGATCGTGCACGCGTCGAAGATCCTGCCGATGTCGCGCATCCCGGACGAGCAGCGCGAGACGGCTCTCGACCTGGTCTACGACCGCCGCCGCGAGGGGTACGACCCGCTGCAGAAGCTGATGGAGCTGTTCGAGGGCGTCTCCGCCGCGTCGGCACGCGAATCGCGTGCCGAGGAACTGGCGGCGCTGCCGCTGTTCGCGCGGCTCGAACGCCGCATCGTCGACGGCGAGCGCAACGGGCTGGAGGCTGACCTCGACGCCGCGATGCTCGAGCGTCCGCCGCTCGAGATCATCAACGAGACGCTGCTGTCGGGCATGAAGACGGTCGGCGAGCTGTTCGGGTCGGGTCAGATGCAGTTGCCGTTCGTGCTGCAGTCGGCCGAGGTCATGAAGGCCGCAGTCGCCTACCTCGAACCGCACATGGAGTCGACCGGCGACGAGGGCAAGGGCCGCATCGTGCTCGCCACCGTCAAGGGCGACGTCCACGACATCGGCAAGAACCTGGTCGACATCATCCTGTCGAACAACGGGTACGAGGTCGTCAACATCGGCATCAAGCAGCCGATCGCGACCATCCTCGACGTCGCGCTCGACAAGAAGGCCGACGTCATCGGCATGTCGGGTCTGCTCGTCAAGTCGACGGTCGTCATGAAGGAGAACCTCGAGGAGCTCAACGCCAAGGGCGTCGCCGAGCAGTTCCCCGTCCTCCTCGGCGGCGCGGCGCTGACCCGCTCGTACGTCGAGAACGACCTGTCGGAGGTCTACGAGGGCGACGTGTCGTACGCGCGTGACGCGTTCGAGGGCCTGCACCTGATGGACACGATCATGGCCGTCAAGCGCGGCGAGGGTCCGGCGCCGGACAGCCCGGAGGCGTTGGCGGCCAAGGAGAAGGCGGCCGAACGCAAGGCGCGGCACGAGCGGTCCAAGCGGATCGCCGAGAAGCGCAAGGCGGCGGCGACGCCGGTCGAGGTCCCGGAGCGTTCCGACGTCGCCAGCGACATCGACGTTCCCACGCCGCCGTTCTGGGGCACCCGGATCGTCAAGGGCATCGCCCTGGCCGAGTACTCGGGACTGCTCGACGAGCGCGCCCTCTTCCTCGGTCAGTGGGGCCTGCGCGGCCAGCGGGCCGGCGACGGACCGACGTACGAGGAGCTGGTGGAGACCGAGGGCCGGCCGCGTCTGCGGTACTGGCTGGACCGTCTCAGCACCGAGGGCGTGCTGCACCACGCCGCCGTGGTGTACGGATACTTCCCGGCCGTGTCCGAGGGTGACGACGTCGTCGTGCTCACCGAGCCGGATCCGGATGCGCCCGAACGTTTCCGGTTCACGTACCCGCGCCAGCAGCGTGACCGTTTCCTCTGCATCGCCGACTTCGTGCGCTCGCGGGAGGACGCGCGCACGTCCGGGCAGGTCGACGTGCTGCCGATGAACCTGGTGACGATGGGGCAGCCGATCGCGGACTTCGCGAACGAACTGTTCGCCGCGAACTCCTACCGCGACTACCTCGAGGTGCACGGCATCGGCGTCCAGCTCACCGAGGCGCTCGCGGAGTACTGGCACCAGCGGGTACGCGAGGAGCTCATCATGCCGGACGGCCATCACGTGGCCGACGAGGATCCCAAGAACGTCGAGGATTTCTTCAAGCTCGAATACCGTGGTGCGCGTTACTCGTTCGGCTACGGCGCCTGCCCGGACCTCGAGGACCGACGCAAGCTCGTCGCGCTGCTCGAGCCCGAACGGATCGGCGTCGAGCTCTCCGAGGAGGTCCAGTTGCACCCCGAGCAGTCCACCGACGCGTTCGTGCTGCACCACCCGGAGGCCAAGTACTTCAATGTTTGATCGAACGGGGACCGTGGTGTCGGGCAGGCCGACCGGCACCCTCCGCGCGGTCCTGTGGGACATGGACGGCACGCTGCTCGAGTCCGAGAACCTGTGGGACATCGGCGTCCGCGAATTGTCGCTGCATCTGGGCGGTCCGATGTCGGAGGAGACCCGGCAGGCGACCATCGGGGCGTCCAGCTACAACGCGCTCATGACGCTGTTCGCATCGCTCGACCTGGATCCGCACCCGGGCGCGCTCGCGGACGCCAAGAACTGGCTGTACGCCCGGATGGGGGAGTTGTTCGCCGCCGGGCTGCCGTGGCGTCCGGGCGCGCAGCAGGCGCTGCGCACGGTGCGTTCGGCGGGCCTGGGTTCGGCGCTCGTGACCAACACCGACCGGGAGTTGTGCGAGTTCGCGCTCGACACGCTCGGGCGCGAGCACTTCGACCATTCGGTGTGCGGTGACGAGGTGCCGGCCGGTAAGCCGGATCCGGCGCCGTACCTGCGGGCCGCGCACCTGCTCGGGGTCGCACCCGCGGACTGCCTCGCGGTCGAGGATTCGCCGACCGGCGCGGCCGCGGCGGATGCCGCGGGCTGCACCGTGTTGGTGATTCCGTCGATCACCGACGTGCCGTCGTCCGCGAACCGGGTGTTCCGGACGACGCTCGAGGGTCTGACGGAATCCGACCTGTTCGCGCTGCATCGGCAGGAGGCGGCCTGACGTGGCGACCCCGAAGATCGTGCTGTTCTACCGGTTCACGCCGCTCGCCGATCCCGAGGCGATTCGGTTGTGGCAGCACACGCTGGCCGCGTCGAACAACCTCACCGGACGGATCCTGATCTCCGAGCACGGCATCAATGCGACCGTGGGCGGCGACATCGCCGACGTCAAGCGCTACGTGCGCGGCACCCGGTCGTACGCGCCGTTCAAGGACGCGGACATCAAGTGGTCGGACGGCACCGGTGACGACTTCCCGCGCCTGTCGGTGAAGGTGCGTCCGGAGATCGTCACGTTCGGTGCCCCCGACGAGCTGAAGGTCGACGCCGACGGCGTCGTCGGAGGTGGAGTTCACCTGTCCCCGAACGAACTCCACGAGCTGGTCGCGCAGCGCGGCGACGAAGTCGTGTTCTTCGACGGACGCAACAAGTTCGAGGCCGAGATCGGGCGCTTCCGGGACGCGGTCGTGCCCGACGTCGCGACCACCCGGGACTTCGTGGCCGAACTCGACAGCGGCCGCTACGACCACCTCAAGTCCAAGCCGGTCGTCACGTACTGCACCGGCGGCGTCCGCTGCGAGGTGCTCTCCGCGCTCATGCGGAACCGCGGGTTCGACGAGGTGTACCAGCTCGACGGCGGAATCGTCCGCTACGGAGAGGCTTTCGGCGACGAGGGCTTGTGGGACGGCTCGCTGTACGTGTTCGACAAGCGCATGAATCTCGACTTCACCGACAAGGCGGTCACGCTCGGCAGGTGCACCCTGTGCCAGGCGCCGACGTCCCGGTACCGCAATCATCCGGATGCGGGCGGTCGCGAGCTGAAGCTCGTCTGCGAAACCTGCGTCCCGGACGCCTGACGGTGCGGGAGCGCTGACGATGGCCCGCGCGCCGCTGCCGGTGCGGGACGGACTCGGACCGGACCGCCTCCGCATGCCGGCCGGGCTGACGGTTCCCACGATCGTCGAGTTCCTCCGGGCGCACCATCCCGACGAGGACTGGGCGGGCAGGGTCGCCGCCCGTGAAGTGGTGGACGAGCACGGCCGCGTCGTCGACGACGCCACCCGCTACCAGCCGACCCGGTTCGTGTACTTCTACCGGGAGCCCGCGCCGGAGGTTCCGGTGCCGTTCGACGTCGACGTCCTGCACCGCGGCGGCGGCCTCGTCGTGGTCGACAAGCCGCACTTCCTGTCGACGATTCCGCGCGGTGTCCACATCCGGGAGACGGTCGTCGTGCGACTGCGCCGGGAACTCGACCTGCCGGATCTGGTCCCGGTGCACCGGCTGGACCGGATGACTGCCGGCGTGCTGCTGTGCACGGCGGATCCCGCCCTGCGGCGGCCGTACCAGGAGATGTTCGAGCGGCAGCGGGTGCGCAAGGTGTACGAGGCGATCGCGCCGTACCGCGAGGGCGTCGAGTTCCCGCAGATCGTGCGCAGCCGGATCCGCAAGGTGCACGGCGAGCTGACGGCGTACGAGGAAGCGGGAGAACCGAATTCGGAGACCCGCATCGAGATGGTGGAGCGCCGTGGTGACCTCGCCCGCTACCGCCTGCACCCGCGAACCGGTCGAACCCATCAGCTGCGGCTGCACCTGAACTCGCTCGGTGCGCCGATTGTCGGTGACAACTTCTATCCGCAGTTCCGGCGCCGTGAACCGGACGATTTCACTGAGCCGCTGCGGCTGCTCGCGCGCAGCCTCGAGTTCGACGATCCGGTCACCGGTGAGAGCAGGCGCTTCGAGAGCCGACGGGTCCTGGAGTACTGAGTGCGGGCGGTTCGTCGCCGCGTGAGACAATCGGTACCCGTGAAGACCTTCGAATCCCTGTTCGCCGAGCTGACCGAGCGCGCCGCCTCCCGCCCCGAGGGATCCGGCACCGTTGCCGCGCTGGACGCAGGTGTCCATGCGCAGGGCAAGAAGGTGCTCGAGGAGGCCGGCGAGGTCTGGATCGCCGCCGAACACGAGACCGACGAGGCTCTCGCCGAGGAAATCTCTCAGCTGCTCTACTGGGTCCAGGTTCTGATGGTGGGCAAGGGACTGAAGCTCGAAGACGTGTACCGACATCTGTGATCGCCGCACCGAGCCACTGACACCCCTGGGTTCCTGATACCCATCCCCGGAAGGACCACCCCACATGCTGCGCGTCGCAGTACCCAACAAGGGATCGCTCTCGGAGTCCGCGAGCCAGATCCTGGCCGAGGCCGGATACCGCCGCCGTACGGACTCGCGTGATCTGACCGTTCTCGACCCCACCAACAACGTCGAGTTCTTCTTCCTGCGCCCCAAGGACATCGCCATCTACGTCGGATCGGGCGAGCTCGATCTGGGCATCACCGGCCGCGACCTCTCGCTCGACTCGGGTGCTCCGGTCGACGAGCGGCTCGCGCTCGGTTTCGGCGGCTCCACCTTCCGTTACGCCGCACCGGCAGGAAAGGACTGGGCCGTCGAGGATCTGGCGGGTTTGCGGATCGCGACGTCCTACCCCAACCTGGTGCGCGCCGACCTCGCCGCCCGCGGCCTCGAGGCCACCGTCATCCGCCTCGACGGCGCCGTGGAGATCTCGATCCAGCTCGGTGTGGCCGACGCCATCGCCGACGTCGTCGGCTCCGGACGCACCCTCCGTCAGCACAACCTCGTCGCGTTCGGTGAGTCGCTGTGCGACTCGGAGGGCGTGCTGATCGAGCGACAGGGCTCGGACCGCAGCGACAAGGCCCGCAACCAGCTCATCGCCCGCGTCCAGGGTGTCGTGTTCGCCCAGCAGTACCTGATGCTCGACTACGACTGCCCCAAGTCGGTCCTGGACGAGGCCGTCAAGGTCACGCCGGGCCTCGAATCGCCGACGCTGTCGCCGTTGGCGGACACGAACTGGGTCGCGGTGCGTGCCATGGTGCCGCGCAAGGGCCACAACGCGGTGATGGATCAGCTCGCCGACCTCGGCGCCAAGGCCATCCTGGCGTCCGACATCCGTTCCTGCCGAGCCTTCTGACACAGTCGTTTCGAAGCGCGAGGGCGGTGGTTCCCGACAGGGAGCCGCCGCCCTCGCGTCGTTCGTCGCCCTAGCGGGCGCGAACCTGGAGCGTCTGATTGATCCGTCCGACCGCGCCGGTCTCGTCGTAGATGACGCCGGCGCACATGCCGACACCGTCGGGTCCGTACGACGTCTCCGACGACAGCCCGATCCACTCGCCGTCCGGGACCCGGAACAGGTGCACCGTCAGATCGGTGTTGAGGAACGTCCACTCGGCGGGATCGATCTTGGCGCCGGCACCGTTGGAGACGTCGACGACCGTGAACAGCCGCTGGATCGGGCTCAGTGACTCGCCTTCGACCAGAACGGGATTCGGCCGCGCCCACATCTGCCCCGGGCCGTCGCAACCGATCTCGCGGATCCAGCGCCAGTCGAGGCTCGTGACGAATCCGGTGCCCCAGAACGGGCCGCCGAGATCGACCTCGTGGCCCTCCGACAGCGGGCCGAGGGGTGCGTCTGCGGTGTGGACGATCGCGGTGGTGTCGACGGTCTGCATCCGCCACCCGGTGCCGCGGGCTACCGCGCGGGACGTGCCGTCGGGCCCGGCGGCCCACAGCTCGGCGACGACGAGTTCGACGCGCTTGCCGGGGCGTTCGACCCACGAGCGGACCTCGATGTCGCTGATCGGGATCGGACCCAGGATCTCGACGACAACCCGGGTCAGGCGGGTGTCCGCGCGGTGCGCGCACCGCTCGAGCGCGCGCGCCAGCAGCGCCGACGGCGGGGCGCCGTGCTGCATCGTGTCCGCCCACGTGCTCGCGGTCAGCGGTGTGGACGCGAACCGCTCGACACCGTCCGACGCTTCTCCGAGTGGAATGTAATAGGCCAGATCGCTCACTCGACCATCTCCTCGAAATCCGAACTCGCCTCGGGAAAGACGTCCGGCCAACCCGGGTACGGGGGCGGTGTCCCTCCGAAGGCCGGGCAACGGGTCCTATGGTCGCACCAGTCACACAGGCGACTCGGATTGGGGCGGAAGTCACCTGATTCCCCGGAGGCGACGATCGCCTTCCAGATGGCCGAGAGCGTTCGTTCGAACCTCCGCAGTTCCTCCTCGTCCGGTCGGTACGTCAGCGCCTGCGCGTCGCCGAGATAGAGCAGTTGCAGTTGAGCGGGTACCACCCCACGGGTGCGTAGCAGCACGAGCGCATAGAACTTCATCTGGAACAGGGCCTTGGTCTCGCCCAACTCCCACGGCGCGCGGCCCGTCTTGTAGTCGACCACTCGGATCAGCCCGGTGGGGGAGACGTCGATGCGGTCGACGAACCCGCGCAGCAGAACGCCGTCGTCGAGTTCCGTCTCGACCCGCAGCTCGCACGCCTCGGGTTCGAACCGGGTGGGATCCTCGAGCTTGTAGTAGCCGACGACGAGTCGGCGCGCCTCGGTGAGGAAGCGTCCGCGCTCGTCGGGTGTGATCAGGTTCACGAGGTCTGGCGACTCGGTGAGCAGTCGTTCCCATGCGGCCTCGACGAGCGCTCGGGCCCGGTCCGGCACCCGCTCGGCGGCCGGCAGGGCGAACAGCGCCTCCAGTGCCGCATGCACGACGGAACCCCTGACCTGTGCCTTCGACGGTGCCTCCGGGAGCCGGTCGATCGCGCGGAACCGGTAGAGCAGTGGGCATTGCCGGAAATCGCTCGCCCGGGACGGTGACAGTGCGAGCCGGCGCCGCGGCGCCCGGTCGTGCGTTCGGCCGCTGCCGGGATCGACGTAGGCAGGGGGCGTCGGAACTGTCGGGCTCACACCTGGCAGGCTATGCGCTGGAACCGACACGGTGTCGGAAGGTCGAACGAACGGAGTGGGCTCGAGATGGCATCAGGCGGACTGGGACGTAGCGGACCGTTTCAGGTCGGTGACCGCGTCCAACTCACCGATGCCAAGGGCCGCAAGTACACCGTGGTTCTCGAGCCGGGCAAGGAGTTCCACACGCATCGCGGCGGGATCCTGCACGACGCGCTGATCGGCACCGACGAGGGCAGCGTCGTCACCTCCACCAACGGCACCCCGTATCTGGCGCTGCGCCCGCTGCTCACCGACTACGTGCTGTCCATGCCGCGCGGCGCCCAGGTCATCTACCCCAAGGACGCGGCGCAGATCGTGCACGAGGGCGACGTGTTCCCGGGTGCGCGCGTGCTCGAGGCCGGCGCCGGGTCGGGCGCGCTGACGTGCTCGTTGCTGCGCGCCGTCGGGCCGACCGGACGGGTCATCTCGTACGAGGTGCGTGAGGATCACGCCGAACACGCGGTCCGGAACGTGGAGACGTTCTTCGGGGAGCGCCCCGACAACTGGGACCTCACCGTGGCCGACCTGGCCGAGTTCGACGCCGATGCGGCCGGCGGCAAGGTGGACCGCGTCGTGCTGGACATGCTGGCGCCGTGGGATGTGCTCCCGACGGTCGCGAAGTCCATCGTCCCGGGCGGCGTGCTGGTCGTGTACGTCGCCACCACGACGCAGCTGTCGAAGGTCGTCGAGGCGATGCGCGAGCAGGAGTGCTGGACCGAGCCCCGGTCGTGGGAGTCGATGGTCCGCGGCTGGCACGTCGTCGGCCTCGCAGTGCGCCCCGAGCACCGGATGCAGGGCCACACGGCCTTCCTCGTCACCGCGCGCCGGCTCGCCGAGGGCACGGTGACCCCCAAGCCGCAGCGTCGCCCCAGCAAGGGCTGACGCCGCGGCGGGCGGTCCGTCAGGAGCAGTCAGGAGCAGCTCACGCGGCCCATGCCGAAGAGCTCACAGGTCGAGGCGTCGGAGATCACCCACGCGCCGTTCGCCTCGGTGAAGGTGACCGGAACCGGCGCTCCGCCGTGCGGACCCGCGACCTCCGTGACGGCGGTGACGGTGCCGTTCTCGCTCTTCACCTCGGTGACCTTCGCCGTCAGCGGGTAGCCGGCGAGAACCCCGTTGAACTGCTCGACCGTGGCGGTGCGCTGGGCGCCGTTCTCGAGCACCGCCGTCTTCGCCGCGGCCGGGGCCGCCGGGTCGAAGAAGATCGTCAGCTGCTTCTCGAGGACCTCCGCCGAGGGCGCTGCTGCGGCGGCAGCGGCCGAGGTCGTCGCGCTCGTCGTGGCCGACGACGCCGTCGAGGTCGAGTCGGCCTTGTCGGACGAGTCGTCGGAGCCGCAGGCGGTCATTCCGAGGGCGGCGACCAGCACTCCGGCGGCGACGAGGGACTTGCGGATGATCACGGTGAGGCCTTTCGTTCGGGGTCGATCGCATGCGACCGGCCGGTAGGAAGGTAAGGCTAACATGGCCATTCTTGCGGGAATCGAGACCGAAGAGTGATGCCCGCGGCGGTTCGAACACGTGTCGCACCCCGCTTTGCCCGTCGTGCCGGTAGCGTTGATAGATCGGACTGGGAGGAGCTGCAGATGAACCCGACAGAGAATCCGGACCCGGTTGCGGCGGCGCGCGAACTCGACGCAATGAGGGCGGAGACAGCGGCACTCCGTAGGCAACTCGCGGAATCGCCCGAACAGTTGCGTGAGCTCGAGTCGCGAGTGGACTCACTCACCATCCGCAACGGCAAGTTGATGGACACCCTGAAGGAAGCCCGGCAGCAGCTCATCGCCCTGCGCGAGGAGGTCGATCGGCTCGGGCAGCCTCCCAGCGGCTACGGCGTTCTCCTGGGCGTGCACGACGACCAGACGGTCGACGTGTTCACGTCCGGCCGCAAGATGCGCCTGACGTGCTCACCCAACGTCGAGGCCGAATCGTTGTCCATGGGGCAGACGGTCCGCCTCAACGAGGCGCTCACGATCGTCGAGGCGACCACTTTCGAGCGGGTAGGCGAGATCTGTGCTCTGCGTGAGATTCTCGACGACGGTGCGCGCGCGCTCGTCGTCGGGCACGCGGACGAGGAACGCGTCGTGTGGCTCGCGGCACCGCTCGCCGAGATCGCGGTCGACGACGTCGTCAAGGATCCGGATTCCCCGTCGCGCAGGTTGCGGCCCGGCGACTCCCTCCTGGTCGACACCAAGGCCGGTTACGCGTTCGAACGCATCCCCAAGGCCGAGGTCGAGGACCTGGTCCTCGAGGAGGTCCCTGACGTCGGCTACAACGACATCGGCGGCCTCGGACGGCAGATCGAACAGATCCGGGACGCGGTCGAGTTGCCGTTCCTGCACAAGGACCTCTTCCACGAGTACGCCCTGCGGCCGCCGAAGGGCGTCCTGCTCTACGGCCCGCCGGGCTGCGGCAAGACGCTCATCGCGAAGGCGGTCGCCAACTCGCTCGCGAAGAAGATCGCGGAATCCCGCGGTGAGGACAGCAAGGAGGCCAAGTCCTACTTCCTCAACATCAAGGGTCCCGAGCTGCTCAACAAGTTCGTCGGCGAGACCGAGCGGCACATCCGGATGATCTTCCAGCGGGCGCGGGAGAAGGCGTCCGAGGGCACCCCGGTGATCGTGTTCTTCGACGAGATGGACTCGATCTTCCGCACCCGCGGGTCCGGCGTGTCGTCCGACGTCGAGACCACCGTCGTCCCGCAGTTGCTCAGCGAGATCGACGGCGTCGAGGGGCTCGAGAACGTCATCGTGATCGGTGCGTCCAACCGTGAGGACATGATCGACCCGGCCATCCTGCGTCCCGGCCGGCTCGACGTGAAGATCAAGATCGAACGCCCGGACGCCGAGTCCGCGCAGGACATCTTCTCGAAGTACCTCACCGAGCATCTCCCGCTGCACGCGGAGGATCTCGCCGAGTTCAACGGCGATCGCGCAGCGTGCGTGAAGGCGATGATCGAACGGGTCGTCGACCGGATGTACGCCGAGAGCGACGACAACCGTTTCCTCGAGGTCACGTACGCGAACGGCGACAAGGAGGTCCTGTACTTCAAGGACTTCAACTCGGGCGCGATGATCCAGAACATCGTGGACCGGTCCAAGAAGTACGCCATCAAGTCGGTGCTCGATACGGGCTCGCCGGGTCTGCGGGTCCAGCATGTGTTCGATTCGATCGTCGACGAGTTCTCCGAAAACGAGGACCTGCCGAACACGACCAATCCGGACGACTGGGCACGGATCTCCGGCAAGAAGGGCGAACGGATCGTCTACATCCGCACACTGGTCACCGGCAAGAACGCCAGCGCGAGCCGCGCGATCGACACCGAATCCAACACGGGGCAGTACCTCTGACCTACCCGTGACGATCGGTCAGGCGAAGTAGTTCTCCAGCAGGACCCGGGTGTCCGGTACGAACGGCCACTCCGGGTCCTGCAGGTGGTTCCGCAGTTCATCTTCGGTCCACCACCACCCGTCGGTGATCTCGCTCGCCTGGTGCTGGACCGGTCCGTCGTAGCGCGCCTCGAACGCGTACAGGTGGCAGCGCAGCGGCGCCCCGTCCCACGTCCCGTCCCAGGCGACGCGGGCGATCGGGGTGAGCTCGACACCGGTGACACCCAGCTCCTCCGCGAGTTCGCGGCGGGCGGTCAGCTCGGGTGTCTCGCCGGGATCGACCACGCCGCCGGCCAGGCAGTCGTGCATGCTCGCGAAGACGGCCTTGTCTGGTGCGCGCCGGTGGACGTAGATGCGGGTGCCGTCGAGCGAACGCAGGAGCACGCCGGCGCTGCCGTGCCAGAGCCCCTCGGCGTACACCCGGGTGCGTGGCGCGGCACCGACCACGGTGCCGCGCTCGTCGTAGACCGAGACCACTTCGTCCATGGAGTCATGGTCGCACCGACGGAGTCATGGTCGCACCGACCACGGCGTCGCACCTCGACGCGGTCGGTCACCGCGATTGCCGGCGCCGGTTCGGTTCGCGGTCCCGAGCATTCACGATCGCGGTCGCAGTGGCCGCGATCGTCCGGTCACCGTCGTCGGCAAGTCGGGCGAGAGCTTCCCTGGCCGCTGGGCCGGGAATCTCAGCGAGCGCCTGGGTGATCCGCAACCGTGTGGGCGCGTCATCGGTGTGGTCGAGGTGATCCTGCATGGCCCGGACGACATCGTCGGCCGAGGGGGCGACCGCCGCCAGCAGACCCAACGCCTCGGCGGCCTCGACATCGCGCTGGCCGTCGACCACCATCTCGACGAGGACGGGCATCGCGTCGAGGCTTCCCCGCGAGCCGAGGGCGAGTGCCGCGCGTGCACGGATCGTGGCGTCCGAGTCGGCGAGACCTCGTCGCAGAAGTACCGTCGCCTCCGCGGTCGGCACCGCGGCAATCGCGGCGGTGGCGCGACGTCGGATCTTGACCGACTGCGAGTCGAGTCCGACGGCCAGCTGCGGGAGACCTCGACCGGCGGCTCTCGCCAACGACCAGTGCAGCGCGCCGGCCACATTGAGGTCGTCCTCCGCCAGGGCCGCCTCGACCAGTGCTTCGACGGGCAGCGACCCGGCCCCGTCCTGGGACAGGACCGCTTGCTGGCGTCGGGCCGCGGACTCCGATTCGAGCCCGCGCAGTAGCGTGACGATGCGCAGGACGTCGTCCCACGCCGCCGGCGCTGCGGCATCGACACGTTCGAGCTTCGCGAGCAGTTCCTCCTCGGCCGCGATGCGCCGGCGGGTGTGCCCGATGAGGTCTCCGACGAGATCGGACGGCGCGAAATCGGGCTCGTCCAATGCGCGCTTGGAATCGTTCAACGACAATCCGAGGGTCCTCAGGCTCTCGACGTGGAAGAGCCGTCTGATGTCGTCGGCGGAGTACTCGCGGTAGCCGCCCGAGGTCCGGCCGGTGGGTTGCACCAGCCCCAGCGCGTCGTAGTGGCGCAACATTCGCGTGCTCACACCCGAACGCCGCGAGACCTCGCCGATCAACATCCCGTCTCCTCCTATTCCGTGTCCGAACCGGCGACCGCGATGCGCCTGGCCATCTCGACCGAGAGGGTGAACGCGCTGTCGGGGTCGCGGTACAGCCGCTCGGTGGCCTCCGCGTGGGCGCGCACCCGCGGATCGGGACTCGCCGTGGCGGCATCGAGCACCGGCAGAGCAGCCTCTCCGAGTGCGACCAGCGCACGGCTCAGGCTCAGCTGTATGTCCCGGTCGCCACGGCCCAGCCCCGACGCCAGATCGGTCGCGAGTGCGCCCTCGCCACCGGGCGGCACCAGAGCCACGGCCGCCCGCCAGGCGCTGCGCGCAACGTCGTCGTATTCGTCGTGCAGCAGCGCCGAGACGGCGGACCAAGCGCCTCGGTCGCCGATCTTGGACAGCGTGTGCAGGGCCTGGCTGCGGGCCTGCACGTGATCGGACCCCAGCTCGTGGACCAGTCGCGGCACCGTGATCTCGGCGGGCAGACGGCACAACGCCCAGGTCAGCATGTCCCGGACGAAGAAGTCCGGTTCGACGGCACACCGAACGACGAGCGTTTCCGCGAGATCGGGATCGCGATGTGTACCGGCAGCGAGCGCGGCCTGCAGCCGACTCGACGAATCGGCCGCGGCCAGAGCGTCGACGAGATGGGCATTGCGCCCACCGTGGTTGGTTGTGTTCACGACAACCACCTCCTTCGTCGACCATCCGAGTCCTTGTCACTGTGTCAGGGTCAAGCGTTCGGTGTCAGGTGGCGTGTCGGCGCCGGGGATACGCTGGCACGGACGAGAGGTGGTGGCATCGTGCCCCTTCCACGTTCACTCGCCCGGGCCAACCGGGTAGGACTCAATCGTGTGGTGGTCCGCGTCGCCGGGCACCTGCCGGGGTTCGCGCTGGTGCACCATCGCGGGCGGAAGTCCGGTCGCACGTACACCACGCCGGTCAACGCGTTCCGGATCGGAAACGGCTACCGGTTCGCCATGACCTACGGCGTGGACAGCGACTGGGTGCGGAACACCCTCGCGGCGGGCGAGTGCGACATCACCGTTCGCGGGCGGACTGTGCACCTCGTGGACCCGAAACTCGAGACCGACCGGTCCGCCCGGTGGGCGCCCGGTCCGGTGGCCGTCGTGCTCCGCCGAATCGGCGCGGACCAGTATCTGCAGTGCCGACAGGAGGGGGCGTGAACGCCGCGCCGACCGCGGTCCGCGGATGCGCACGCGCAGAACGATCTAGGCTCGTGCCATGCAGCGGATCATCGGCATCGAGGTCGAGTACGGCATCTCGTCGCCCAACGAGCCTTCGGCGAACCCGATTCTGACCTCGACGCAGGCCGTCCTCGCGTACGCGGCGGCGGCCGGTGTGCCCCGTGCGCGGCGGACGCGGTGGGACTACGAGGTGGAATCGCCGCTGCGCGATGCGCGCGGATTCGACCTGGGTCGCCTGGGCGGACCGGCGCCCGTGATCGACGCCGACGAGGTCGGTGCGGCCAACATGATCCTCACCAACGGGGCTCGGCTGTACGTCGACCACGCGCACCCCGAGTACTCCGCTCCGGAGGTGACGGATCCGCTCGACGCGGTGATCTGGGACAAGGCCGGCGAGCGGGTCATGGAGGCCGCCGCCCGGCACGCCTCCAGCGTCCCCGGTGCCCCGCGCCTGCAGTTGTACAAGAACAACGTTGACGGCAAGGGCGCCTCGTACGGCACCCACGAGAACTACCTGATGTCCCGGGAGACGCCGTTCTCGGCGGTGATCACCGGGCTGTCGCCATTCTTCGCGTCCAGGCAGGTGATCTGCGGTTCCGGACGCGTCGGCATCGGGCAGTCCGGCGACGAGGCAGGCTTCCAGCTGTCCCAGCGCGCCGACTACATCGAGGTCGAGGTCGGACTCGAGACGACGCTCAAGCGCGGGATCATCAACACCCGCGACGAACCGCACGCCGACGCCGACAAGTACCGCCGCCTGCACGTCATCATCGGCGACGCGAATCTCGCCGAGATGTCGACGTACCTGAAGGTGGGCACCACCGCGCTGGTGCTCGATCTCATCGAGGCCGGGGTCGATCTCTCGGACCTGCAACTCGCCCGCCCGGTCACCGCCGTGCACCACATCAGCCACGATCCGACACTGCGCGCGACGGTCGCGCTGGCCGACGGTCGTGAACTCACCGGGCTCGCGCTGCAGCGGGTCTACCTGGACCGGGTGGCCAAGTTCGTGGACCGCGAGGGCAACGACGATCCGCGCGTCGCGGACATCATCGACAAGTGGGCGATGGTGCTCGATCTGCTGGAGCGCGACCCGATGGAGTGCGCTCATCTGCTCGACTGGCCCGCGAAACTGCGTCTGCTCGAAGGCTTCCGGAGCCGCGAGGGGTTGTCGTGGTCGGCGCCTCGACTGCACATGATCGACCTGCAGTACTCCGACGTGCGGCTCGAGAAGGGCCTCTACAACCGCCTGGTAGCGCGTGGGTCGATGAAACGACTCGTCGACGAGCAGCAGGTTCTCGACGCGGTGCACAACCCGCCGACCGACACCCGTGCGTTCTTCCGCGGCGAGTGCCTGCGCCGGTTCGGTGCGGACATCGCGGCCGCCAGCTGGGACTCGGTGATCTTCGATCTGGGCGGCGAATCGCTCGTGCGGATCCCGACACTCGAGCCGTTGCGCGGCAGCCGCGCCCATGTCGGCAAGCTTCTGGATTCGGTGGACACGGCTGCTGAGCTGGTGGATCAGCTTACGAACTGATCACACCAGCGAGTCGCGCCGCGTGCTTGCCGCCCCATGGGCAGCGACCATCGGTAGGGTTAGGGTCCGAGCAGGACTCGTCGGACATGCGTCGACGAGTCCGCGGTGAGAAGGAGGTCGGTGGCTATGGCCCAGGAGCAGACCAAGCGCGCCGGTGGTGGCGACGACGACGATGCCCCGATCGGTGAGGGCGCGGCCGGGCAGGAACGTCGCGAGAAGTTGGCGGAAGACACCGACGATCTGCTCGACGAGATCGACGACGTGCTCGAGGAGAACGCCGAGGACTTCGTTCGTGCCTACGTCCAGAAGGGCGGCCAGTGAGGGCGGATCGTGCAGGGGTGCCGTCGGTCGACGGCCTCGGTATGAACACCGGGTTCACCTACGGGTCGAACATCTCGTCGTTCTCCGAGCACCTGCGCATCCACGCACCGGAGCTGCTGCCCGGGAATCGAATCGACATGAGCCGCACCGGCTCCGACGGTGATTCGGCGGACATCGCGCCGCACGGCACCACGATCGTGGCGCTCACCTTCGCCGGTGGCGTCGTCATCGCGGGTGACCGTCGCGCCACGATGGGGAACCTCATCGCGAGCCGTGACGTCGAGAAGGTGTTCGTCACCGACGACTACTCGGCGGCCGGTATCGCCGGTACCGCTGGTGTGGCGATCGAACTGGTGCGCCTGTTCGCGGTCGAACTCGAGCACTACGAGAAGATCGAGGGCGTCCAGCTCACGTTCGACGGCAAGGCCAACCGGCTGTCGTCGATGGTGCGGGGCAATCTGGGCGCGGCGATGCAGGGGCTGGCGGTCGTGCCGCTGCTGGTCGGCTTCGATCTCGATGCTCCCGACCCGGAGAAGGCCGGTCGCATCGTCTCGTACGACGTCGTGGGCGGCCGGTACGAGGAGCGTGCCGGGTACCACGCCGTCGGGTCCGGTTCGCTGTTCGCGAAGGCCTCGCTCAAGAAGCTGTACCGGGAAGGCGGCGACGAGGATTCGGCGCTGCGGATGGCGATCGAGTCGCTGTACGACGCGGCCGACGACGACTCCGCGACGGGCGGACCCGACATGGTCCGCTCGATCTATCCAACCGCGGTGACGATCTCCTCCGCCGGCGCGGCGTACGTGCCCGCGGAGCGCACGGCCGAACTGGCCCGGGCCGTCGTGGCCGGCCGCACCGAGGAAGGACGCACCCCGCGATGACGCTGCCGTACTACGCCTCCGCCGAGCAGATCATGCGCGATCGCTCGGAGCTGGCGCGCAAGGGAATTGCGCGCGGGCGCAGCGTCATCGTGCTCACGTTCACCGACGGCGTCCTGTTCGTCGCGGAGAACCCGTCGACCGCGCTGCACAAGGTGAGCGAGCTCTACGACCGGCTCGGGTTCGCCGCCGTCGGCAAGTACAACGAGTTCGAGAACCTCCGCCGGGCGGGAATCGTCCACGCCGACATGCGTGGATACTCGTACGACCGACGGGACGTGACTGGACGCTCGCTGGCGAACGGGTACGCGCAGACCCTCGGCACGATCTTCACCGAACAGCCCAAACCGTACGAAGTGGAGATCTGCGTCGCCGAGGTCGGTCCGCACGGGTCGGGCCCGCAGGCGCAGCTGTACCGGATCACGTACGACGGGTCGATCGTCGACGAGCAGCAGTTCGTCGTCATGGGCGGTACCACCGACCCGATCGTGACGGCACTACGCGAGTCGTACCGTCCCGGTATGGAACTCGCCGAGGCCGTCTCGGTCGCGGTGAAGGCACTTCAGAACGGGACGTCGAGCGGCAACGGCGAAGGCGAGCGGCGCACCCTCGGGGTGTCGGGGCTCGAGGTCGCGGTGCTCGACCAGTCCCGGCCCCGACGCGCGTTCCGCCGCATCACCGGCGCCGCGCTCGAAGCGATGCTGCCGGCTCCGGCGGCCCCCGCCGCGGACACCGACAATGGGGATACCGGCGGAGCCTCGACCGGTGAGGGCGAGGAGCCGGAGACCCCGACCGGCAAGGACTAGTCGGTCGGAAGGCTCCGGTACAGGACCACGCTGCGGGGTTCGCTCCGGAACTCGAACCGGCGGCCGTCGGCGACCACCTCGCCGTCGGTCGCCAAAGCGACGGCGTCGTCCTGAATCTCCACGGTCGTCGCCGGAGTGTTCAGCTGCACGTAGGTCGCCGACGACCCGAGTGTTCCGGTGAGCGCCGCGGCCACGAGTCGCGTGCGGGAAAACCGCTGGTCGGCCCGGATGTACCGCACGTCGAGCGTGCCGCGGTGGAGCTCGGGCCGGGACATCGGCACCTGATCGACGGGGGAGTAGCGTCCGTTCCCCACGAACAGCATCCAGATCGAGTGCCGCGTTCCGTCGATGGTCACGTTGAGCGGTTGGGCCCGGGCGAGGACCCGAGCCATGGCGAGCGCCGCGGCGGTCCATTTGCCGAGCCGGGGCTGCCAGCGCTCGCGCAACCGCACGGAGTCGGGGTAACCGCCCAGGCTGGCCGTGTTGACGAACGCCGTCGCGCGCCCGCCGTCCACCTGCACCTGCCCCAGGTCGACCAGTTCGGCGCTGCCCGTGGCGATCGCCTCGGCGGTGGACGCGATGTCGCCGACGCCGGCGTCGCGGGCGAAGTGGTTGAGGGTTCCGCCGGGAAAGACCGCCAGCGGCAGGTCGTGACGGACGGCGGCGGACGCCACGGTGACGACGGTTCCGTCGCCGCCGCACACTCCGACGGCCTTGGGCGACCGCGCCGCGATCACCTCGTCGAGTTGGGCGTCGAAATCGCGGTCGGGGTCGAACTCGACCACCTCGGCCTTCGGCAGTGTCGCCGCGAGCTCGGACCGAATGGAGCCGTCGTCGGTGCCGGAGCCCGGATTGGCGAACACGATCATCCCGTCGCCCTCGGACAGCGCCTGCGTGCTGCGCTCGGGGCCGAGCGTCGCGGGTTCCTCGTCCCGCACCGCCCACCACCGTCGGGTCGCGAGCGCGACGGCGCTGCCGACGCCCATGCCCACCGCGATGTCGGACGGCCAGTGCACGCCGGTGTGCACCCGCGAATAGGCGACCGCGGCTGCCAGCGGAGCGAGTGCCGCCCCGGCGACCGGGAATTCGAGCGCCACACCGGTCGCGAAGGCGGCGGCGGAGGCGGAGTGCCCAGAGGGGAACGACGACGAGCGCGGCGTCGGCAGCCCACGCCTGTTCGTGAACTGCGGCGTCCCCGCAGGCGGGCGGCGACGCGGCAACAACGGCTTGAGTGCGGCGTTGGTCAGCGCGCTGGCGCCGGCCACCGAGAGGATCCCGCGGATCGCCGCCCGGCGGGGCCGTCCACCGGCCAATCCGAGGGCGGCCGCGACCCCGATCCACAGCACGCTGTGGTTCGCGGAGGTGCTCAGTGCCCGCAGCCCACCGTCGAGCCGAGACGGCCGCAGGTCGGTGCTCAGTCGCATGAGAACGCGGTCGGTACGTTCCGGGAAATATCTCACTTCGGCCACGTTCCCACCCTATGGCCGCGCGGCTGATCCTGAACGGCAAGGCAATCGCGTTCGGCGCTGTAGTGTCGAAGTGTGCAGCGACGAATCATGGGAATTGAGACCGAGTTCGGTGTCACCTGCACCTTTCACGGTCATCGACGGCTGAGCCCGGACGAGGTTGCCCGCTACCTCTTCCGGCGGGTGGTCTCGTGGGGCCGCAGTTCCAACGTGTTCCTCCGTAACGGCGCCCGTCTGTACCTCGACGTCGGATCGCATCCCGAGTACGCGACCGCCGAGTGCGACAGCCTGCTGCAGCTCGTGAATCACGATCGGGCGGGGGAGCGTGTGCTCGAAGAGTTGCTGGTCGATGCCGAGCAGCGGCTCGCCGAGGAGGGCATCGGCGGCGACATCTATCTGTTCAAGAACAACACTGATTCGGCGGGCAATTCGTACGGCTGCCACGAGAACTTCCTCGTGGTGCGGGCGGGGGAGTTCTCGAGAATCTCGGATGTGCTCCTTCCGTTCTTGGTGACGCGGCAGCTGATCTGCGGCGCCGGCAAGATCCTGCAGACGCCCAAGGCCGCCACGTTCTGCCTGTCGCAGCGCGCCGAGCACATCTGGGAAGGCGTCTCGTCGGCGACCACGCGCTCGCGGCCGATCATCAACACCCGCGACGAGCCGCATGCCGACGCCGAGAAGTACCGCCGTCTCCATGTGATCGTCGGTGACTCCAACATGTCCGAGACGACGACGATGCTCAAGGTCGGGACGGCCGCCCTGGTGCTCGAGATGATCGAGGCCGGGGTGCCGTTCCGGGATTTCGCGCTCGACAACCCGATCCGCGCGATCCGCGAGGTGAGCCACGACATGACCGGTCGTCGCCCGGTCCGGCTGGCCGGCGGTCGGCAGGCCAGCGCGCTCGACATCCAGCGCGAGTACTACTCCCGGGCCGTCGATCATCTGCGCACGCGCGAGCGTGATCCGCAGGTCGATCAGGTGGTGGACCTGTGGGGCCGGACGCTCGACGCCGTGGAGAACCAGGATTTCGCGAAGGTCGACACCGAGATCGACTGGGTGATCAAGCGCAAGCTGTTCCAGCGCTACCAGGACAAGTACGGCATGGAGCTCTCCGATCCCAAGATCGCCCAGCTGGACCTCGCGTACCACGACATCAAGCGGGGCCGCGGCGTCTTCGATCTGCTGCAGCGCAAGGGCCTGGCGAAGCGCGTCACCGAGGACGAGACCATCGAGGCGGCCGTGGAGACGCCGCCGCAGACCACACGCGCCAAGCTGCGCGGCGACTTCATCGCCGCCGCACAGGACGCCGGTCGGGACTTCACGGTCGACTGGGTGCATCTCAAGCTGAACGATCAGGCGCAGCGCACCGTGCTGTGCAAGGACCCGTTCCGTTCGGTGGACGAGCGCGTGGAGCGGCTCATCGCGTCCATGTGACCGCACCGAGCGTCCCAACCGGGTAGTTCGCCCGTTTTGCTACCGCTCGGTCTGGTCCTTTGCCACTAGGCTCGGCGGCGTGGCGATATCCAAAGTCGAGCGGTTGATGAACCTTGTCATCTGCCTGCTCTCGACCCGACAGTTCCTCACGGCGGAGAAGATCCGCGAGAGCGTGGCAGGCTACGACGAGTCCGCGAGTCACGAGGCGTTCAGCCGAATGTTCGAGCGGGACAAGAACGAGCTGCGAGATCTCGGCATCCCGCTCGAGACCGGACAGGCGAACCGGTTCTCGGGCGTGGAGGGGTACCGGATCAACCGGGACGCCTACGAGCTGCCCGACGTCGACCTGGACGCCGCCGAGGCTGCCGCCGTCGCCGTCGCGGTGCGGCTGTGGGGATCGCCCGAACTGATGTCGACGTCGCAGAGCGCGCTGATGAAGCTGCGGGCGGCCGGGGTGCAGGTCGACTCGGAACTGGCTGCCGTCCCGGTGTCGGCGATCCCCGCCCGCACCCGCGGGTCGGAGTCCGCGATGCGGCAGCTGCTCGAGGCGATCGACGCCGGCCGCGTGGTGACCTTCCAACATCGGGGGGCTCCCACCGAGCCGTTCGTGACGCGGACCGTCGAGCCGTGGGGCGTCGTGACGTTGCGCGGACGATGGTACCTCGTCGGACACGACGTCGACCGTGACGCGACCCGGACGTTCCGGCTCTCGCGCATCGGCGATCCGGTGCAGGCGATCGGTCCGGCGAACGTCGTCCGCAAGCCCGCGGACGTGGATCTGCGGACCGTCGTCGACGCGGTGACCGGTGCCGGGTCCGTCACGGGCGTCGCGGTGGTCTGGGTCGCCGAGGGCCGGGCGACCGAACTGCGTCGGCTGGGAACGGTCCGGGGCACGCGGGAACTGGGGTCCCGGCCCGGCGCGGTGCTCGAGATCCCGGTCCGGTCGTGGGACTGGACGGCTCGGTTGATCGCGGGCCACGGCGTCGACGCACTCGTACTCGAACCGGAATCCCTGCGTTCGGCGGTCAAGGAGAAGCTGCGTTCCGCAGCCGTGGGGGCCGCGGTCGCGGCGGAGAGCGTGGAGGCACAGCGATGAGTGTCCGACTGTCGCGGCTGGCCCGGCTGCTGAACATGGTGCCGTACTTCATGGCGAACCCCGGCATCAGCAAGGAGCAGGCGGCACGCGAGCTGGGTGTCACCGTGCCGAATCTGATGAAGGATCTGGACCAGCTGTGGGTGTGCGGGCTGCCGGGGTACGGCCCCGGCGACCTGATCGATCTCTCGTTCGACGAGGACACCGTCTCGGTGATCTTCTCGGCGGGAATGGACAGGCCCCTGCGCCTCACGTCGACCGAGGCGACGGTGCTGCTGGTGGCGCTGCGCTCATTGGCCGAACTGCCGGGAATGGTCGATCCGACGGCGGCGCAGGGCGCGATCGCCAAGATCGAATCGGCCGCGGGACGCGCAGCCCAAGCGATGAGCGGCGGCGGATCGGACGAGGATGGCGCGTCCGCGGCCACGCCGGAGAATCCGGTCGCCGCGACTGTGCGGTCGGCCTTGAAGCACGATCGCGCGCTGCACCTGACGTACTACTCGGCGTCGCGCGACGCCGTCTCCCAGCGCGTGGTCGATCCGATCCGCTCGCTGCTGGTCGACGACCACACCTACCTGCAGGCGTGGTGTCGGCAGGCCGAGGGCGTCCGGCTGTTCCGGTTCGACCGGATCGACGCGGCCGAGGAACTGGCGGAGGCGTCGGCGCCTCCCGCGCAGGCGCTGGGGACCGACGAGCATCTCGAGCTGTTCACCGCCGACGCCGGGCTGCCGCTCGCGCACCTGCAGATCTCGGGGTCCCACGGCTGGATCCTCGACAACTATCCGATGGACCTGGTGCGGACGCTGTCGGACGGGTCGATCGAGGTGACCATGCGCTACGGCTCGCTGGAGTGGATGGCTCGCCTCGTGCTCGGTTTCGGGTCGGTCGCCCGCGTCCTCGGGCCGGTGGAACTCGTGGACGCGGTACGCGAACGTGCCCGGGCGGCGCTCGACGCGTACGACGCGCTCGGGGCGTGAGGCGCGACCCCTGGCCCGCTACGTCCGAATTGTCGTCTCGATCCGGCCGAAGGGGTCCCGTGGAGACGGCGAGAAGAGTAATTTCGGATAGCGGTTGCGTGAACCGGATCTCCGGTAGGTGCGCAAACCGCTCCGGTTGGTTGTTACGTCACGGTGAACAGGACATTTGCACCAAGACCGACGCACTCACGTCCGGTAGCATCGTTGACGTCTGATATTTGGAGGTAGTAATGACCGGAGGCTTCAGCCTGTGGCACTGGGCCATCGTCGCGCTGGTGGTCGTCATCCTGTTCGGTTCCAAGAAGCTGCCGGAAGCGGCTCGTGGTCTCGGCAGGTCCCTGCGCATCTTCAAGAGTGAGGTGAAGGAGATGCAGAACGACGGCAACACGTCCTCGAGTGCTGCATCCGATTCGGCTCCGTCCGCTCAGTTGCCGTCCGCGCCGCTCGATGCCACGGTCGTCGAGACCCCGCAGCAGCCCCGCACCGAGCCGAAGTCGGCCTAGTTAACGTTTAACGAGCATCCGGGGTGAATCCATCACCCCGGATCACTGCTGACCAAGGCTAGGGCCCATAGTGCGAATTCCGTTCGACCCGCGTCGGAGCAGGCGCAGGACAAATCCAGACGGCACGATGTCGCTCGTCGACCATCTCTACGAGCTGCGGAATCGTCTGCTCATCGCCGTTGCCGCGATCGTCGTGACGACGCTCATCGGGTTCGTCTGGTACTCGACGTCGTTCTTCGGCATCGAGAGTCTCGGCAACGTCTTGACCGGGCCGTATTGTTCGCTGCCGGCGTCGAGTCGCGCGGACTTCAGCCCCGTCGGCAGCCCCGACGACATGTGTCGACTGCTCGCGACCGGCCCGTTCGAACAGTTCATGCTGCGACTGAAGGTCGCGCTGACCGCCGGCATCGTCCTCGCATGCCCCGTCTGGCTGTACCAGCTGTGGCGGTTCATCACGCCGGGCCTGTACGCCAAGGAACGCAAGTACGCGATCAGCTTCGTCGTCGCGGCGTCGACCCTGTTCATCGCCGGCGCTGTCCTCGCCTACCTCGTCGTGGCCCAGGCGTTGCACTTCCTCCTCTCGATCGGTGACAACGTCCAGGTCACCGCGCTCAGCGGTTCGCAGTACTTCGGGTTCGTGATCAACGTTCTGATCATTTTCGGTGTCAGCTTCGAGATCCCGCTGCTCATCGTCGCGCTCAATGTCGTCGGTGTCCTGCCGTACGCGAAGCTCAAGGCGTGGCGCCGGGGGCTGATCTTCGCGCTGTTCGTGTTCGCGGCCGTCGCGACACCGGGCCAGGACCCCTTCACGATGCTGGCGCTGGCCGCCGCTCTGACGGTGCTGCTCGAGTTCTCGATTCAGATCTCGCGCCTGCACGACCGGCGCAAGGCTCGGCGTGAGGCCGAGGATCTCGCGGCGCTGCCGGACCAGGAAGCGTCCTCGATCTCCGCGCCCACGTCGATCGACGGGACGTCGCCGGTCCAGCCGTCCGCGGCCCCGAACGTGACTTCCACGCAGGACTACTCGGACACGTTGTGAGGTCACGAACCCAACTCGATGAATTCACGGACCAGCTGAGCTTCCCGCTCGATCCGTTCCAGATCGAGGCATGCGCGGCGCTCGAGGCCGGGCACGGCGTGCTGGTGTGCGCGCCCACCGGTGCGGGGAAGACCGTCGTCGGAGAGTTCGCCGTCCACCTGGCCCTGGAATCCGGCCGCAAGTGCTTCTACACGACGCCGATCAAGGCGCTGAGCAACCAGAAGTACGCCGAGCTCTCCGAGCGTCACGGTAAGGACGCCGTCGGCCTGCTCACCGGTGACACCAGCATCAACTCGGACGCGCCGATCGTGGTCATGACGACCGAGGTGCTCCGCAACATGATCTACGCGGAGTCACCCACGCTGCGCGGGCTGTCCCACGTCGTGATGGACGAGGTGCACTTCCTCGCCGACCGGTTCCGCGGCGCCGTGTGGGAGGAAGTCATCCTGCACCTGCCGGACGACGTGCGGCTGGTCAGTCTGTCCGCGACGGTCAGCAATGCCGAGGAATTCGGTGCCTGGATGGAGACGGTTCGCGGCGACACGACGATCGTGGTGGACGAGACCCGCCCGATCCCGCTGTGGCAGCACATCATGGTCGGCCGTCGGCTCTTCGATCTGTTCGACACGACGGCCACGCCGACCGGGGGACGCGACATGGTCGTGGACCCGGACCTGGTGCGCCATGTGAAGCAGCGGCTCGCGCTCGACCGGATGAACTCGTGGGAGCCGCGCGGGCGCGGACGGTCGAGCGACCACCGCCCGCTGCCTCGGCCCGAGGTGATCGCCCGGCTCGACGAGGAGGGGTTGCTGCCCGCGATCACCTTCATCTTCAGCCGCGCGGGTTGCGAGGCGGCGCTGGCGCAGTGCGTTCGGTCCAAGCTGCGGTTGACGACGCCGGAGCAGACGGCGCAGATCCGCGCGATCGTCGACAGGCACACGCGGGACCTGCCGCGGGCGGACCTCGAGGTGCTCGGGTATTGGGGGTGGCGCGAAGCGCTCGAGCGGGGATTCGCCGCGCATCACGCCGGGATGCTGCCGGCCTTCCGCGAGACCGTCGAGGAACTGTTCGTCAACGGGCTCGTGCGTGCCGTGTTCGCGACCGAGACGCTGGCGTTGGGCATCAACATGCCCGCCCGCTCCGTCGTGCTCGAGCGGCTCGTCAAGTACAACGGCGACACCCACGCGGAGCTCACCCCGGGCGAGTACACGCAGCTGACCGGCCGGGCCGGCCGCCGCGGCATCGACGTCGAGGGCCACGCGGTCGTGCTGTGGCAGCCGGGCGTCGAGCCGACCGACGTCGCCGGACTCGCGTCGACGCGCACCTTCCCGCTGCGCAGTTCGTTCCGGCCCGGATACAACATGTCCATCAATCTCGTCGACCGGATGGGGGCGGCGGAGTCGCGGGCACTGCTCGAGCGCTCCTTCGCGCAGTTCCAGGCGGACCGGTCCGTCGTCGGGTTGACGCGGGGGATCGAACGTAACGAGGCGGCCCTCACGGAACTTCGGGACCGGCTCGGGGGCGTCGACGGCGAGTACTTCGAGTACGCGCAGATCCGGGAGCGGCTGCGCAGCCGGGAACGCCAGCTGGAACGGCAGAAGCGGACCGACCGGCGAGGCGCGGCAGTGGAGTCGCTGAACTCGCTGCGTCGCGGAGACGTCATCGCGATCCCGGTGGGGAAGCGGTCGGGTCTCGCGGTGGTGTTGGAAACCGACATGGACCGCGCAGACCCGCGGCCGCTGGTACTCACGGAGGAGAAGTGGGCGGGCCGGGTCAGCGCCGCGGACTTCCCGGTGCCGGCGCGCTCGCTGGGACGGATGCGGCTTCCCCGGCACGTCGACCACCGCACGGCGCGGGTGCGTCGGGATCTGGCGTCGGCGCTGCGCAGCACCGGGATCACGCCACCGCGGCGGGTCAAGCGCGACAAGGGTGGCCGGGAGGATCGCGAGGTCGTCGAGCTGCGCAAGGCGTTGCGCACGCACCCCTGCCATTCGCATCCGGATCGGGAACAGTTGAGCCGCATCGGCGAGCGGTACAACCGGCTCGCGAGGGAGACGGACACCATGCGCCAGAAGGTGGCTGCGACCACCAATTCGCTGGCGCGGACCTTCGACCGGATCGTCGCGCTGCTCACCGAGCGCGGGTTCATCGCTGCGGGAGACAACCCGAAGGCCACCGAGGATGGTCAACGGCTGGCTCGGATCTACTGCGAGAGCGACCTTCTGGTGGCGGAGTGTCTGCGCCGGGGAGTGTGGAGCGGGTTGTCGCCGGCGGAACTGGCGGCAGTCGTCTCGTCGGTCGTGTACGAATCGCGGCAGGATGCCGAGGCCCCGGAACGGGGTCCGACCGTTCCGATCCGTCGAGCACTGGTGGAGACGGCCCGGGTGTGGGCGGAACTGCGGTCCGACGAGGTCCGCCACAAGCTTCCGCTCACCCGTGAGCCGGATACCGGCTTCGTGACGGCCGTATACCAGTGGGCCAGTGAGGAATCGCTGGTGGATGCGCTGTTCGCCGCGGGCTCGGGTGGCAAGGAACTGTCGGCCGGTGATTTCGTGCGGTGGTGCCGCCAGGTGATCGATCTGCTCGACCAGATTCATTCCACCGCATCGGATCCGGGTGTCGCCAAGGCCGCCGCTCGGGCGGTCGGGGCGATCCGGCGAGGCGTGGTCGCAGTAGCCGCAACATGACGGCCGCCCCGACGGACCCGGGTACGGGTGGGTTCGGGGCGCGCGAATGCGTAGTGTGACGGTGATATCTGACAAGGGAGGGACTGGTCGTGGGCCTGAAAGACGGCTTGGCGGGCGGGACCAGCGCACACCAGTCGAGGAGGCAGTGTTCATGAATGCTCCGCAGGGACCCAACGACGCCAACCAGGCGTGGGCTCCGTCGCCGGAACAGTCCGACAATCCGGCTGCGCCGGCAGCGCCGGAGTCGCACGACCCGAATCCGTACGGGGCCAACCCGTACGCGAACGCCGGGCACTCGGCGCCGGAGCAGGGCCAGATGCCCGGCCAGTACAACCAGTACGGTCAGCCCTACCCTGGTGCGCCGGCCCCGTCCGCGCCGACCGCGCAGTGGCCGGCGGCCGCACAGCCGTGGGGGCAGCAGGCGCCGGGTCAGCAGCCCCAGCCCGCTCAGCAGGCGTGGAATCCCCAGGCCGCCGGTGCACCCCAGCCCGGTTCGGCTCCGCAGTGGGGCGCCCCCGCCCCGGGACAGCCGCAGTGGGGCGCCGCCCAGGGCGGGTACCCCCAGGCCGGCGGGTATCCGCAGCAGGGGTACCCCACGCAGCAGTACGGTGCACCGCAGCAGAACCAGTGGGGCGCACCTGTGCCTCCCGCGACCGCGCCGTCGGGTGACAACAAGAAGGCCCTGATGTGGGTGGGGATCGCGGTGGCCGCCACGATCGTGGTCGGCGGAGTCGTGTTCGCGCTCGGGTCGCTCGGCAGCAAGACGCTCGATCAGGCCGCCGCGGAGCAGGGCGTCGAGCAGATCGTCACCGAGTCGTACGGCGCGCGTGCGGTCACGAACGTGAGTTGCCCGTCCGGACAGAAGGTCAAGGAGGGATCGTCGTTCGAGTGCACGCTGAACGTCGACGGCACCCCCAAGACGGTCACCGTGACGTTCACCGACAACGACGGCACCTACGAGGTCAGCCGCCCGAGCTAGCCTGCCGCCGAGGCGTTCACGAGCGTTCGGTTGCCATCGCCGCCACGAGTCGGGCAACCGAACGCTCGACGCCGAGGTCCGCGGCGATGCGGGCGAGCAGTTCGGGGTCGGCCGGGGCGAGCGGCAACGTGTCCTCTCTGGACAGTTGCACGTCCGAATCGGTCACCACCCGCACGACGGGCAGTGCCGCGTCGATGTAGTCGGTGGCCGCGGCGAGTTTCGCCCGGACGCCCTTCGCGACGTCACTCGACGGGTCGAGCGCTGCGACGCGCAGTTGTTCGAGCGAGCCATGGCGCAGCAGCAGCGCCGACGCGGTCTTCTCGCCCACACCCTTGACGCCCGGGAGGCCGTCGGACGAATCGCCGCGCAGCAGAGCGAGTTCCGCATACGCGTCGCCTGCGCGGTCGGCGGGTACACCGTACTTCTCGGCGACCTCGGCGGGGCCGAACAACTCGGCCTTGGCCAGGCCCCGGCCCACGTACAGCACGCGCACCGGAACCGGTTCGTCGGCCACCACCTGCAGCAGGTCCCGGTCGCCGCTGACCACCACGACGGGGTCCACCTTCTCCTGTGCGGCAAGGGTTCCCAGAACGTCGTCGGCCTCGAACCCCGCGGCGCCGGCGGTCGCGATGCCGGCCGCCCCGAGGATGTCCACGATCATGTCGACCTGGGGGACGAGGGTGTCCGGTACCTCCTCGGCCGATCCGTCGGACTCCGCCGCCACACGGTGCGCCTTGTACGACGGGACGGCGTCCACCCGGAACTGGGGTCGCCAGTCCAGGTCGAGGCACACCGCGACCCGCGACGGCTGGGTGCGGGTGATGAGCGCGGCGACCATGTCGGTGAAGCCGCGCACGGCGTTGACGGGTCGCCCGTCCGGCGCGGTCATCGACTCGGGAAGGGCGTAGAACGCCCGGAACCACAGACTCGCACCGTCCAACAGCAGCAAAGGCCCACTCATGCGCCCCATCCTGCCAAACGGCACTAGCCTGAATCCATGAGTTCCCACAGTGCCGGTTCCGCCGCCCCCGATGCATCCCGGTTCCCCTCCGCCGTCTACGCAGACCGACTGGCCCGAGCCGCGCAGTTCGCGGAGCGTGCCGGGCTCGACGGTCTGCTCATCACGCCGGGGCCGGATCTGCGGTACCTGATCGGCTCGCGCGCCGACTCGTTCGAGCGGCTGACCTGTCTGGTCGTGCCGTCCGACGGGAGTGCGCCGTCGGTGGTACTGCCGCGGCTCGAGCTTGCGTCGCTGGGGGATTCGGCCGTCGCCGATCTCGATCTGCCGGTGCACGACTGGGTCGACGGTGTCGACCCCTACGAGGTGGTGTCGTCGTTGTTGCCGGAGTCCCCGCGGACCGCGGTCACCGATGCGATGCCGGCCCTGCACCTGGTTCCGCTGGCCCGCCGGTTCGGTACGGTGCCGGTGCTGGCCACCGGGGTGCTGCGTGAGCTGCGAATGGTCAAGGACGACGCCGAGATCGAGGCCCTGCGCCGGGCCGGCGCCGCCATCGACCGGGTGCATGCCCGGATGGGCGAATGGCTGCGTCCGGGCCGTACCGAGGCCGAGGTCGCCGCCGACATCACCGACGCGATCCTGGCGGAGGGACACACCGAGGCGGCGTTCGTCATCGTCGGGTCCGGCCCGCACGGCGCCGACCCGCACCACGAGGTCTCCGATCGGGTCATCGAGTCCGGCGACGTCGTGGTGATCGACATCGGCGGCCCGGTCGATCCCGGCTACAACTCGGACTCCACCCGCACGTACAGCCTGGGGGAGCCCGACGCGGACGTGGCGGAGAAGGTCGCCGTGCTCGAGGCGGCGCAGCGGGCGGCGGTGGAGGCGGCGCGTCCCGGCGTGACCGCGGAGTCGGTCGACGCCGCGGCGCGCGACGTGCTCGCAGGGGCGGGCCTGGCCGACGTGTTCGTGCACCGCACCGGCCACGGCATCGGACTGTCGGTCCACGAGGAGCCGTACATCGTCGCCGGCAACACCGTCGTGCTCGAACCGGGCATGGCGTTCAGCGTCGAACCGGGCATCTACTTCCGCGGGCAGTGGGGGGCCCGGATCGAGGACATCGTCGTGGTGACGGCGGACGGGTGTGAGCCGATGAATCGTCGCCCGCACGGGCTGACGGTTCTCCCGGGGTGACCCGTCCGTCGGTCAGACGATGAAGTCGCCGAAGGTCGGGTTCGTCTGGCACAGGGGCAGGCTGCCCGGGTCGATCGTCCCGAACACGGTGGCCCGAACGTTCCCGTGGCCGGTGTAGACCGTCTTCGAGTAGCACGGGTAGGTACCCTCGAGCGGCGCGATGCCGCCGGCCCCGGTGTCGAGGTTGATCGACGCGACGGTCACCTGTCCGGCAGCGGGGATCGGCGGCGCCGCGGGAAACGACGCGAACCGGAGTTCACCGGGCCCGATCGGTGGCGTCTGCTCGGGGCCGGACTGCCCGGTGGCCGCGGTCGGAGACATCAGGCTGCCTTGGTTGGCGCAGCCGATCGTCAGCGCCGGGGGACCGAAGATGGCCATCCCCGTTCGGGTGCGCTTGGTGACGTCCTCACACGTTACCGCCGTGTACGACGCGCTATTCACACCTGGCAGGCCGAAGATCGGTGTAAATCAGACGATTTCACCGTTCGACGAGAATCGCCGACCCCATCACGCGCTCGACGGAGATCTCGATGACCACGCGGGTCGGGTTCTCCCGCGGGGTCCGGTAGCGAGCGGCGTAGCGCTGCTCGGCATCGGTCACCGAGGAACGATCCGCCAGGACACGGGCGGGACCCTCGAGCGTGATCCAGCGTCCCCCGTCGACCTGGCTCACCGCTCCGTATCCACCACGATCGGCGTTACGCGCCTTCTGCGACGCGTCGTTCGTGATGATCCGGACGATTCGGCGCTCCGGATCCCACGTGAAGCCCACCGCGACGACGTGCGGGGTGCCGTCCTTGCGCAGCGTCGTGAGGGTCGCCAGGTGCCGTTCGGCGAGGAACGCGGCGGCCTCGGCGGTCAGGTGGGAGGCGTCGGACGGGATTCGCGGCATGACCCGACGGTACTCGAGCGCCCCGAATCCAGGACACTGGAGGCATGAGTGACACGGAGTACGCCCCTGGATCGGTGGTGCTGCTGGGTGGTCGCAGCGAGATCGGGTTGGAGATTGCGCGGCGGTTGGCGCCGGGACGCGTCGTCGTCCTCGCCGCACGCCGCCGCGGGGAGCTGGAACGGGAGTGCCGGATGGTGCTCGACGCTGGTGCGACCGAGGTGCATTGCGTCGAGTTCGACGCCGATCGCGTCGCCGATCATCCGGCGGTGCTGTCGGCGATCGCCGAGCAGCACGGTCCGATCGGTGTCGCCGTGCTGGCGTTCGGCGTGCTGGGCGATCAGGCCCGCGCCGAGCAGGACGCCGGCCACGCGCTCGCGGTGGTCCACACCGACTATGTCGCGCAGGTCAGCGTGCTGACGCACCTCGCGAACTTGATGCGGGCTCACGGGTCGGGGCAGATCGTGGTGTTCTCGTCCATCGCCGGTGTCCGGGTACGCCGCGCCAACTACGTGTACGGCTCCGCCAAGGCCGGCCTCGACGGCTTCGCGAGTGGCCTGGCCGACGCCCTGCACGGCAGCGGCGTCCGCTTGTTGCTGGTACGCCCGGGATTCGTGATCGGTCGGATGACGGAGGGCATGAAGCCGGCGCCGTTCTCCAGCACACCCCAGCAGGTGGCAGACGCGGTCGCACACGGGCTGCGGAGCGGACGGGAGCAGGTGGCGGTGCCGGGCCTGCTGCGACTGGTGTTCATCGCGATGCGGCTGGTGCCGCAGTTCGTCTGGCGGCGGCTGCCCAGGTGAGCGAGCGCACGACCGATGCGATCTTCGTGGTGGGAATCGGCGCCGACGGATGGGACGGCCTGTCGCCCCGCGCCCACGCCGCGATCCGGGACGCCGAGGTGCTGATGGGGTCGACCCGCCAGCTGTCCCTGGTTCCGGCGTCGCCGGCGCTGCGGGTGCCGTGGCCGTCGCCGATGGTGCCGGCGCTTCCTGCTCTTTTCGAGGAACACCGCGATCGCCGGGTGTGTGTGCTCGCGAGCGGTGATCCGATGTTCCACGGCGTCGGTGTCACGCTCGGGCGGGTGCTGGGGCCGGACCGGTTGCGGGTGATCGCGCACCCGTCGTCGGTGTCCCTCGCGTGTGCGCGCCTCGGTTGGGCCCTGCACGAGACGCCGACGGTGAGCTTGGTGGGGCGTCCGGTGACGACACTCGCCGCGAGCCTGATCGACGGCGAACGACTGCTGGTTCTGAGCACCGACGAGCACTCGCCCGCGGCCGTCGCGGAGCTGCTGTGCGACCGCGGCTTCGGCGACACCGGGATGGTGGTGCTCGAACAGCTCGGCGGACCGGCGGAGATCGTCGTCCGGGGCCGGGCCGCGAGCTGGGATCGGCCACCGGGCGATCCGCTGAACGTGATCGCGCTCGAACTGCGGGCTGCGTCGACTCCGCAGCGGCTCACCCGGACACCCGGCCTGCCGGACAGTGCGTTCCAGGGTGACGGGCAGATGACCAAGCACGAGGTACGCGCGCTGACCCTGTCGGCGCTGGCACCCGCGCCCGGCGAACTGCTGTGGGACGTGGGAGGCGGTTCCGGAACCATCGGCATCGAGTGGATGCGCACCGATCCGCGTTGTCGCGCGGTCGCGTTCGAGCGTGAGGACCGCCGCGTCGCGCAGATCGTGGACAATGCCGCGAGGCTCGGCGTCCCCACGTTGCGGGTCCGCGGTTCGGCGCCGGCCGCTTTCGCCGACGAGGTACTGGTCCCCGACGCGGTTTTCGTCGGTGGCGGAGTGACGCAGGACGGCATGCTCGACGCCTGCTGGGATCGTCTGCGGCCGGGCGGCCGGATGGTGGTCAACGCCGTCACCGCGGAATCGGAGGCGCTCGTCCTGCAATGGCATTCGCGGCTCGGAGGCGAGCTGCGCAAGTTCCAGGTCTATCGCGGCGAGCCGCTCGGCGGGTTCACCGCGTGGCGACCGCAGCTGCCGGTGGCCCAATGGTCGGCCGTCAAGCCGCACAGCACCGAAAGGGAATCGCTATGACAGTCCATTTCATCGGAGCCGGCCCCGGTGCCCCGGACCTGATCACCCTGCGGGCCTCGCGCATCATCGCCGAGAGCCCGGTCTGCCTGTACGCGGGCAGCCTCGTGCCGGCCGAACTACTCACGCTGTGCCCGGACGACGCGGACGTGATCGACACCGCCCGCATGAGCCTCGACGAGATCATCGAGCAGATCATCGCCGCCGATGCGGCCGGACTCGACGTCGCGCGCCTGCATTCCGGCGATCCGTCGATCTATTCGGCTGTGGCCGAGCAGGTTCGACGGCTCGATGCGGCCGGTGTCGCCTACGACATCGTGCCCGGCGTTCCGGCGTTCACCGCGGCGGCAGCGGCGCTCGGGCGGGAGCTGACCGTGCCGGGGGTGTCGCAGTCGATCGTGCTGACCCGGGTGTCGACGCTGTCGACGGCGATGCCGCCGGGGGAGGACCTGCGCTCGCTCGGGCGCAGCGGCGCCACCATGGTGGTGCACCTCGGTGCGCACCGCATCGAGCAGATCGTCGAGGAACTCTCCGAGAACTACGGACCCGACTGCCCGGCAGCGGTCGTCGCGTTCGCGACCCGGCCGGACGAGGTGGTGCTGCGGGGCACCCTCGCGACCCTCGTCGACCAGGTGCACGCCGCGGGGATCACGAAGACGGCGGTGGTGATCGTCGGTCGCGTCCTCGCGGCCGAGGGGTTCCCGGACAGCTACCTGTACTCGGCGACGCGCACCCGCACCACCCATTGAGCCCGCGGATACGGACGGTTCTGGTCCTCGGTGGCACCCGCGAGGCACGGATGCTCGCCGCGCGACTCGATCCGGATCCGACGGTCGAGGTGATCTCCTCACTGGCCGGCCGGGTGCGGGAACCGGTGCTCCCGGTCGGCCAGGTGCGAATCGGCGGCTTCGGTGGCGTCGACGGACTCGAGCAATGGCTGCGGGACAACGAGGTCGACGCTGTCGTCGATGCGACCCACCCGTTCGCCGCCCGGATCACGGCGAACGCGGCGGTTGCGAGTGAGCGGACGGGCATTCCGCTGTTGGTGCTGCGGCGTGCCGAATGGAGCGCCGGCCCGGGCGACTGCTGGCACGTCGTTACCGATCTCGCGTCGGCCGCCGCCGTGGTTGCGCGGTTGGGGGAGCGGGTGTTCCTCACGATCGGCAGGCAGGGCGTCGAGGCATTCGCCGGGTGCGCCGGACGGTTCCTGATCCGCGCGATCGACCCGCCCGCGGCGGCCGTGCCGGCCGATTCCGAAGTTCTGCTGGCCCGTGGACCGTTCACCGTCGACGACGAGATCGCGCTCATGCGGGAGCACCGGATCGACGTCGTCGTGACGAAGAACAGCGGGGGAGCGCTCACGTCGGCGAAGCTCGACGCGGCCCGCGAGCTGGGAATCCCCGTGGTGATGGTGGCGCGGACACCGATCCCGGCGGGAGTGGAGTCGATGTCGGACCTCGACGCTACCGTCCTCTGGATCACGCAGATCGAGAAGCCTCGCCACCCCGGAAGGACACGTGAGTGAACACGAATGGGATCGATGCCGTGGGCGCCGCGCGCACCACGGGCCACTTCGACGGCGTCGACTTCGGGGGCTTCTGGGACGACGGCGACTATTCGCGGCAGAACTACGTCGAGGCCGCGCCGAGCGACGAGCTGATCGCGTCGATCGAGGCGGAATTGGGCGGGTACCGGCTCCCGGACTCCTACGTGGAGCTGGCGCGGATGCACAACGGCGGCATGGTCGATCGCTGCTGCCATCCGATGGACGAGCCGACGATCTGGGCCGAGGACCACATTCGGATCAGCGGACTGTACGCGATCGGCCGCACCGCGACCTGGTCGCTGTGCGGGAAGCTCGGATCGACGTTCAAGCGGGAGGAGTGGGGGTACCCGGACATCGGTGTCGGTATCGCCGACACCCCCAGCGCGGGACACGAGCAGATCATGCTCGACTATCGCGAGTGCGGCCCGCGCGGCGAACCGCGGGTCGTGCACGTCGATCAGGAGGACGACTACCGCATCACCCTCGTCGCACCGGATTTCGCCACCTTTGTGCGGGGTCTGGTGAGCGAGGACGAGTTCGACGACAGCGAGGAGACGCTGCACGCCGATCTCGAGGTGGTGCGCGGTGGCACCTTCTCGCCGATCCTCGTCCGCGCCCTGGAAGCGGCGGACGTGCCCGACGGTGAGGCGCTGATCCGTGCGCTCGCTGAACGGATCGTGATGGAGAAGGGGTTTTTCGCGCTTCACGCGGACGGCCACTCGTGGCTGATGTACGACGCCATGTTCTGGCTGTATTCCCATCTGGCGACCGCGGCGTCGTTCGAGGACTTCGTGAACCGGGCCGAGGGGCAGTCCGACTACGAACGCCCCTGCTACACCCTCATGATCACCACCAGGTTCGTCGCAGACCCGTACGGCTTCTGCACCGGTGGCTATGCCGAGGGTTTCCTACGGGACTGGTGGGATGCGAAAGTGGAGCGCGGAAACATCGTCGCCGCCGACGACGGGTACCGGTTCGCGCCGGAGTACGAGGTGCAGCTCCTCCGGGTTCTACGGGCCGTCGCGGGTTGAGGATATCTTCGGCTGCATCACGACGAGAACTGGTTACTCGGGTGCTCGACCTGTGGTGGCTCGGCGAGCATCTCGAGCCGCTCGCGTACGACGAAGAGTTGCTTCTCGATATCGAGAGCTTCAGCCGTCGTTCAGCAGTTCGTCGACAAACTTCCTCGCTGCGAGTGAGTCTCGATCATCAGTGAACGGGCGTGCGACGTCCTCGACTCTCCGCGCAACTTCTGACTGTGCCTTCTGAATAGTGCCCAGTAGCAGGTTGCTCAACTGGACGTCGCCGAGGCGCAGTGCCTGCGGCGTGAGACGGACGTCGGTGATTCTAGCCTCTGCGTCGACGACGATACTGAGTTCACCGTTACGAGAATTGGTTCGGACCTCGATCTCATTGACTGCCTCACGCAGCGCTTTGTGCTTCTGCCGCCAGCTGGCCACCGCTGCACGTTGTGAAGCGTTCCACTCGTCCAAGTATTCCATCGCAAACTCCTGAATTAGGCTTGGTCCAACCAATCGTGGCTACAGTTGGAGAATGATTGGACGTACTAGTCGTGGGAATCATCTACCGGCAGTGGTTTGTCGGCGTATTGACTTAGCTCAAGAACGGGCGTTGAAGCAAACCCTGCCTGAAGAGTTCAATCTCATCCGCTCGTCGAGTCATTCATCGTAGAACCCCGCCTGGTAATCCCACGAATCGTCAACCTCGAACGGCTCGTCAATATACTCCGCGAAGCTGTGGAGTGTGTCCGATGGAATATCATACCCACCTGCTTCGAGTGGGTACTTCACACCGCCGATCTCCACGGTGTCTCCGAGGTTTAACAGTTTCTTTAGGGTGGCCGTCGTCAATCCGGGCATGGCATAGTCACGAACTTGCAGCTCGGACTCTCTATCGAAAGCCTCCAAATACCACATGTGATTCATCGCTCCGGTTTACGTTTCGGATCAGCGGGCTTTGTTTGCGCACCTGTCTCGGGATCGTACTCGCCCTGGTGCTTTCCGTTCTTGTCGTATTTCTCGACCGCGCCATGCTGATAGTCCCACTCGTACGTATTACCCTTGTCGTCTTGCCATCTCTTCCGGTGGCCGAGCCGTTTCGCTGGCCGTGCGTTCGGGAAACCTGTCAGATTTCTCGGCGGCGTGACGTAATTGTGTGCGCCTCCACCTCCGCCGCCACTCGTGCTCGAATTGAATGCGGTCGGGTTTGCCTCGAGTAAGGGTTGAAGGTCGGTGGCTACTCCGCCGATTGCGACACCGGCGGCGACCGTCGCGCCCACCGCGACGGCGGCCGCTGCATCGAAGGAGATGAGGACCGTGACGATGGATGCTCCGGCCGCACTGCCGGCAGCCCCTGCCGCGGCTGCCGTCCCGATTCCGGCCGTGAAAAAGCCCGCGATGCCGCCGATGATGAGGCCGGCGCCCAGGGCGCCGGCGAGGATTGCGAGGATCTTGTGGTGAGCGTCCTCGATCTTGTCGGCCCAGTCCCGGCATGACGACGCGAGACTCTCGTATTGGGCCGCCACATTCTCGGTGTCGGTCAATACCAGGTCCATCTGTGCCAATGCCTGAGGTATCTCGCCCGAGACGATGTCCTCGAGGAGGGGGAATGCCGATACGGTCTCGTCTCCTGCGCTCCGGAGTCCTGTCGCGGCGGCACGCCACGCATCGCCGAGCGCCCGGAGCTTGTCGGGGTCTCCGTTGGGCCACGTGTGGCCTTGCAGCCAGCTGCTGACCAAACCCCACCCGAACGGCTCGTCGGTGTCACCGCCGAACGCTCCCTTGAACGTTGGTGACATGCTGCTCGGGAGTTGCGCTGGCGGTCCGTCCGGGGGTTCCGGGGGATTCTTGTTGGCCTTCTCCACATTTGCGTGGTTGAGGGCGGTGAAGGCGAGCAGGTCGTGCATCTTTCCGAATGCGTTGACGATGGTGGTCCCCGCGGCGACAGCGTCGAATGCTGCCGGATCGTAGCTCGCCGCCCACGTGGCGCCCGCGCTGTCGCTCCCGGCACAGCCCCAGTGCGCGTCGAGCGCCGCGGCGAGAGTGATGATCACTTCTTGCCCGCTGGCCTGGGCGGTTCCGTACAGTTCCGCCGCATCGCCCACCAGCGTGGAGTCCATGGTGATCGGGGCCGTCATGGCCACATCCCCATGTTGTGTTCGACGTTTGCGATGTACCCGTCATGCGCGCTCTGTGTGGCGGTCTCGAGTGCAGCCAAGGCGGTTTGCATATCGATCATTTCGCGGTGCCAGGTAGCGGCCTTGCTCCGGTGCGCATCGGCGGCATCTCCTTGCCAATCGACATGAAGTGCAGCGATTTCGCGTTCGACATCGGCGATGCGCTGCTCGAACTGTCGACCGACTTGGCGGGCCCTCTCGACGAGCGCGAGAATCTGTTCGGTGTTCGCGACGTAGCGTGCCATCAGCAGTCGAGCTCCAGGTGAAGGCTCTTTGCTTCGCGCGCGTTCTTGTCGTCGACCCTCGTATAGGCGTCTGCTGCTTGGTGCAGCAGCGTGGCGTCGTCGCTCAGGGCCATGGACACGCGTCGCGCCGAATCGACCCACTCGGCCCACAATGCTGAATGGGTGTCGGCTGCATCACCGGCCCAGTCGGCCGCCATCAGATTCTCGGACTCGCGGCGGAGATTCTCGACATCGTCCCAGAATTCGTCAGCCAATTCCGTCACCCGATTCGCGGTCGCATGCATCCGCCCCGGATCACTTCTCATCATCACCCCTGATGCCCCTGTGACGGGTGACCCCCACCCCGTTGCGAGATTACAGGGGCGGCCCTGAGTTCGGTTGGCTCGCCGGGTGCAGAGGTCGCCGACGACTGTGATGGACGCCGTGATGCGGCGGGGGCGTTTCGATGTGGTACGCGATCGCATTGTCCCGATGTCTTTTCGGCCGCGACCATCTGGTCGAACTCATGACGGACGCGGTGGGTTTACGTCACGCCCTCGCGGATCGCACTCACGCGGACGGCCACTCGTGGCTGATGTACGACGCCATGTTCTGGCTGTATTCCCATCTGGCGACCGCGGCGTCGTTCGAGGACTTCGTGAACCGGGCCGAGGGGCAGTCCGACTACGAACGCCCCTGCTACACCCTCATGATCACCACCAGGTTCGTCGCAGACCCGTACGGCTTCTGCACCGGTGGCTATGCCGAGGGTTTCCTACGGGACTGGTGGGATGCGAAAGTGGAGCGCGGAAACATCGTCGCCGCCGACGACGGGTACCGGTTCGCGCCGGAGTACGAGGTGCAGCTCCTCCGCGTCCTGCGAGCGGTGCGGGGCCGAGGGAGCTATCGCGGCGTCAGCACGAACACCGGAATCTCGCGGGTCGTCTTGCGCTGATAGTCGGCGTAGGGCGGAAACGCGTCGACGGCCCGTTGCCACCACAGCGCCTTCTCCTCTCCGAAGACTTGCCGGGCGATGTAGTCCGCGGTGATGGTGCCGTCCTGCAACTCGACATGCGGGTCGGCGACGACGTTGTGGAACCACACCGGGTTCTTCGGGGCGCCGCCCAACGAGGCGACCACGGCGTATTCGCCGTCGTGTTCGACCCGCATCAACGGGGTTCTGCGCAGCTTGCCGGTCTTGTTGCCGACGGTGGTCAGCAGAACGACGGGTTTGCCTGCGATCGTCGTGCCTTTAGTCCCACCGGATTCGATGATCCGATCGGCCTGGTCGGCCGCCCAGCCGACCGTGCCGCGTTCGTATTCGCCGGACAGGGGCATGGTCAGCGCCTTTCAGGTGAGGTTGCCAGGGGGCGGATGGGGGTGTTCTGGGCCGCCGCCAGCCACCACCGGCCGTCGCGCTCGACCAGGACATACATTGCCATCTCGGAGAAGCCGTCGGGATCGATCGACTGCCTGCGTATCTGTGTCACCACGACACCGGCCGCCGGCGCGGTTGCGGCGACCACCTCGAAACGTGACGGGGGAGCGGCGCTGGCCGCGACCAGGCGGTGATGGATCGCGTTCAATTCGTTGAAGCCGGTGACACTCGCCCCGAAAGGGCTGCCCCATAGAACATCCGCGGCGAAGGCGGCATCGTACTCGTCAGCGTTGCCGGAACTCTGCAACCCGGCGGCAAACTCGGTTGCCACCCGATGCGCGGTCGCGTCGTCGGCGACGACACCTAGCACAGGTCGACCGTTCATGTTCCATCCCTTCGTCGAATCGTGTATCGAAGGTGGATCTAATTGGGTACACCGTACTCGTAACGCTTCGCCCATTCAAGTACGGTGTACGCGAGAAAGGGGATGCCCATGCCGCAACACGAGGACTCGACGATCTGGCTGCGCCCCGAGGTGGCGGAACGCTCCGGTCCGGGGCGTCGGCCTGGTTACAGTCGCGCGCAGGTCACGCAGGCCGCCGTCCGAGTCGCCGACGTCGAGGGGATGGACGCTGTGACGATGCGGCGCGTCGCCTCGGAGCTCGGTACCGGCGCCATGGCGCTGTACCGGTACGTCGCGGGCCGCGACGATCTGGTTGATCTCATGCTCGATGCGGCGGTGGGGGAGATCGCCCTCCCTGAGCGGCCGAGTGGCGACTGGCGGCAGGATCTGACGCTCGTCGCCGAGCAGACGCGCGCGGTGGGTTTGCGTCACCCCTGGCAGATCGCGCTCGCAGGCAGACGTCCCACGCTGGGGCCCAACTCCTTGCGAGTGCTGGAGTTCTCCCTGGCCTCGCTCGACGGCCTGGGCTTGGACATCGACGAGATCGCGGCGCTGGCCGGCATGGTGAGCGACTACACGCACAGTGCGGTGCATCGAGAGATCGGATGGCTCGAGCAGGCCCGTCGCACGGGTATGGATATGGCGCAGTGGATGAGTGAGTACGTCGGGCCGTATGTCGCCGAGGTCGTCGCCTCGGGGGAGTACCCGATGTTCGAGCGCACGATCAGAGAGGCGCGGGTACCGCACCTGCCCCCAGGGGAGCGCTTCCGATACGGCCTCGACCGCGTCCTCGACGGGGTGGCGGCGGGCCTGCCCGCGGGAACCGCGTAGGGGCCATCGCCCCGGGAGCGGCGCGCTCCGATACGGGGGATCTCACCGATCCCACTCAGGTGATCTGCTGTCCTGCAAGGGAATTCGACGTTCCCGACGGCGCCTTCGTCGATCGCCGGCGCCCAACCTTCCAGTGCATGAAGTCTGTACCCGACGGAACCAGTAGAAATACGGAATCGTCGCCGGTTGTAACCGACCAATCAGCAACACATCGGACGCACCTTCCATCAACTCAATTCACCGCATAAACGGCAGGGGGCGGGTTGAATGTCCGGTGACGGAAGGGGATCGACCCATGGATCGGGTGTGCATTGTGGGGGCCGGGCCGGCCGGACTGTCCGCGGCTCGGGCCTTTCGGGGGCTCGGAATCGAGTACGACCAGTACGAGCGGCACAGTGACGTCGGGGGAATCTGGGATCTCGACAATCCCGGGACGCCGATGTACGAGTCGGCGCACTTCATCTCGTCACGGACGATGTCCGGGTTCCACGACTTCCCGATGCCGGACTCCTTCCCGGACTACCCGGGCAACCGGTTGATCCTCGACTACACACGCAGCTTCGCGCGCACCTACGGGTTGTACGAGGGGATCCGCTTCGACACGTCGGTCGACGAGGTGGTGCCGGACGGCGACGGGTGGTCGGTGCAGCTGTCGACGGGGGAGCGCCGCGGCTACCGCGCGGTGGTGTGCGCGACCGGTGTGACGTGGCGACCGCGAATTCCGATGCATCCGGGCAACTTCGACGGTGAGGTTCGGCACGCGGTGACGTACCGCGGGATCGACCAGTTCCGCGGCAAGCGCGTGCTCATCGTCGGTCTCGGCAACTCGGGTGCCGACATCGCCTGCGACGCAGCGGCGTCGGCGTCCGAGACGTACGTCAGCGTGCGGCGCGGCTACCACATCATTCCCAAGCACATCCTCGGGACGCCGACCGATGTGTTCGCCGAGAAGGGCCCGAAACTGCCGCTAGCGGTCGAGCGTCCGCTGCTGACGGCAATGCTGCGGTTGCTACAGGGTGATCTGACGCGCTTGGGACTCCCGCGCCCCGACCACAAGCTGCTCGAGTCGCACCCTCTGCTCAACAGTCAACTGGTTCACCATCTCCAGCACGGTGATGTCTCGATCGTCCCCGACGTATCGCGACTGGCCGGCTCACGCGTCGAGTTCACCGACGGTTCGAGCCGCGAGATCGATCTGGTGCTGTACGCCACCGGGTACGACTGGGCGATTCCGTATGCGCCGGACGACTGTTTCGACTGGGTGCACGGTCGTCCCCGGCTGTACCTGACGGCGTTCAACCCGAGGCAGCGGAACCTGTTCGGTGTCGGCTATCTGGAGACCAACTCCAGCGCCTACACGCTGTTCGATCAGGTGACGAACGTCCTCGCCCAGTATCTGCACGATCAGCGGCACAACCCGGCGAGGGCGGCGGTGTTCGATCGCAAGATGGCCACCGATCGTCCCGACCTGAGCGGCGGGATCTCGTTCATCGGCACCGACCGTCACAGCGCGTACGTCGACGCGCACGCGTTCCGCGACTACCTGGCACGCGTCCGCACCGAGTTCGGCTGGTCGGCGCTGGAGCCGGGGATGTTCGACCCTGTGAAGGTCACGGCGTGAGCCGGGCGGTCGTCACGGGCGCGGGCGGAGCGATCGGGTCGGCGATCTGCCGCGGCCTCGCATCGCGCGGCCACGACATCGTCGCGGTGGACGTCGACGGCGCGGGTCTCGCGGCGCTTGCGGACACGTTGCCGGCCCGGATCGCCCCGCACCCCTGCGATCTGACCGATCCCGTGGAGCTCGCGGCGCTGGTGGCGGCGGTGGGAGCCGACTGCGATCTGCTCGTCCACGTCGCCGGCGTCGTCGTGACGACGCCGTTCGAGAAGGTCACCGAAGCTGAGGTGGACCGCGAGCTCGGCGTGAACCTGCTGGCACCGGTCCATCTGACCCGCGCGTTGTACCCGGCCCTTCAGAGATCACACGGCCACGTCGTCGCGATCGTGTCGATCGGCGGGTTGCTGCCACTCGGGGAGAGCCCCGGGTACAGCGCGTCGAAGTTCGGTCTGCGCGGCTTTCTGCTGGCGCTGGCGGCCCGCACGCGCGAGACCGGGGTCCGGGTAAGCATCGTCAACCCGGGTTCGGTGGACACGCCGATGCTGCGGCACGAGGCCGCGACCGGGGGATCGGCGCTGAACTTCCTCAGCACGCCTCTCACGCCGCAACAGATCGCCGACCGGGTGCTCGGGCTGGTGGACCGTCCGCGAGTCGAAACGAACGTACCCCGGTCCGACGGCTGGATGGTGAAGACCGGAATGCTGATGCCGGCCCTGACGCTTCGGGCGCTCCCGTGGATCGCGCGGCTGGCCCAGCGGAACCTGCGCCGGTACCGGGAGCGACACGGCCTCTCGTCCGTCGCGGACCAGCCGCCGTCGACGCCGATCGGGGTCATACTGATCGAGTGAATGCCGAGAGGCGGTTCAAGGTGTCGGATGTTCCGGCCGCGGCGTGGGCGTACGTCCGTCGTGCACCGGGCACGTTCGTGTGGCTGGCGATCCTGTTCGTGACCAGCATCGTGATGAATCACCTGTCGCCGACCGAGCTCAACGACGTCCTGGGTAGCCGGTCGACCAATCTCCACCACCTGCAGGAGGACCCGGTCCACGTCCTGATCACCAGCGCGCTCTGGCTGGCGGGTGGTTCGTGGCTGAGCTACTTCGTGTTGTTCAACCTCTTCCATGTCCCTGTCGAGCGGTGGCTCGGGACGGTGCGGTGGCTGACGGTGGCCGTGGTCGCGCACGTCGGCGCGACGTACATCAGCGAGGGCGTGCTGTACCTGGCGATCAACCATCACCGGGCGCCGGAGTCCGCGGTGAACACCCTCGACGTCGGAGTGAGTTACGCGCTGGCCGGGGTCACGGCCGTCCTCGCCTACCGGATCGCGCCGCCGTGGCGGTACCTCTACGTGATCGGTGTCGTGGTCGTCTACGGGCTGCCGCTCTTCGGCGGTCTGACCTTCACCGATATCGGCCACTTCACCGCGACGCTGATCGGTTTCGCCTGCTACCCGCTCACCTGGGCGCGGCCGGGAACCTGGAATCCGGAGGAGTGGGCGAGTTCGATCCGTGCACGTGTCATAGCTCGCCGGTAGCGTGCCGTCCATGAGCGAACCGGTGAAGGGTCCCGCGTCCTACTTCCCGTCGATCGAGAAGACGTACGGCAAGCCGATCAGTGAGTGGCAGAGCCTGATTCGTTCGTCGGATCTGACCAGGCACATGGAGTTGGTGAACTGGCTCAAGACCGAGCACGGCCTCGGCCACGGGCACGCCAACGCCCTCGTCGCGCACACGTTGAAGGAGGACGCGGCCGGCTGATCCGCCGCGCACCCGTTCTAGGTGCCGACGGTGTCGAGCCCGTGAAGTTGCTTTGCGGTGGGTGACTTCTCGACGGTGTCGGGGGCGGGGTCCGTGCCGAAGATGCGGTCGGCGGTGCCGGAAGTGGTGACGGTGAACCAGTAGTGCTCGTTGCGGTAGTGGTGGTTGCGGTGATGCCGCCACGTCGCCTTGTACAGCGCGGTCTTCGGCTTGTAGTCGGTGTGGATGAGGAAATGCGTCCATTCGTATGCCAGTCCCAGCGCCGTGATGACGATCAGGAACGTCAGCCCGAGTTCGACGCGGGGGAAGGCGAACACCGTGATCGCGAGCAGTAGCGGGACCAGCCACACGAACACCGGCGCGGGGATGAAGTCCAACGGGATGGTCCGCGGATCCCCGTGGTGTGCGCGGTGTTTGCGCGCGAGCAGCGGGTCGACCGTCAAGCCGGCCACGCGCTTCGGCCGCCAGTGCAGGACGAAGACGTGAATGATCCACTCGAGGACCGGGAACAGCGCGAGCATCACCAACGGCACCAGCGCGTCGACCCAGGTCCAGGTGCCCACGGAAATCCGGGCCACGACCACGCCGAGGAACAACGTTCCGATGATCCACGGACTCGGATGGCGGACGAATTCGCGCGCCGCACCGACGAGGGTGACGTCGCGGCCGAACGCCGACGAGGCCTGACGGGTGCCGGTCACGATTCCTCCCCGGATGCATCCCGCGCCGCGGCGAGCGCGCCGCCCAGGAGTGTGGTCGCAGGCTCGAGCAGTGCGTGCGCCGCGGCGAACGCGCCCTCGGGATCCCGACGTCGGATTGCCGCGACGACGGACCGGTAGCGGTCGCTCTCGTTCACTTCGGCGGCCATCACCACCGCGAGCACGTCGAGCATCGGCTCGTACGCGGCGCGCAGGGTGTTGAACATCAGCCGGAACGTGATCGAGTCGGCGCCGTCGACAACGAGATCCCAGAAGTCGAGGGCGATGCGCTGTCGGACCACGGGGTCGTCGGTGGCGGCGAGCGCGTCGACGACGGCATCCAGGGCGTCCGCGGTGCTCTCGGGTGAGCGGTGCGCCGCGAGTTCCGCTACCTTCGGCCCGTTCCAAAGTCGGGCCTCGAGGATGCTGTGCGCCACCGCCGGATCGATCTCACCGCCCCGGACCAGCAACCGCGGCAGCAGGTCCAGGCCCCCACGGCGGCGCAGGTCGTTGACGACCGTCGCGCCGCCCTGCCGGACGTCGACCAGGCCCATCGCGGCGATCCGGCCCAGCGCCTCACGCACCGCCGGACGCGACACCCCGAGCGCCTCCGCCATCCGCCGCTCGCTCAGCAGTGTCTCGCCGGGTGCCACGCTGCCGTCGACGACACGTCCCAGCAGTTGCTCGAACACGTCGTCGGGAATCGAGCGCCGCTGCACCGGGGTGAGATCCATGTCACAAACGCTAGGCCTGGTCGGTCAGGTGGTCAAGTGGTCAGACCAGTTTGTCATTGGAAACGATACCGTTGAGCGCCGCCCGCCGGTCCGTCCCGGCGCAGCAGACGATTCAGAACCGCACGAGCGGCGCTGCCGATCACCGTGCTCGTAAGCGCGGGTTCGGGGTGCCGGGCCTCGACCTCGGGCGGGATGGGGCGCGCGGTCCAGTTCGCGGACCACGGTGCGGCCGTGAACGCCGTCGGCTGGTCGAGATGCTGGACCGTGCCGCCGTGACCGCCGATGGATGTGCGCGCCAAGGATGTGCGCACCGAGGAGTGGTCGGCAGCGACGTCGACTTCGAGGGAACCGTCGACCACCGACAGCACCCACCGGTCCATGTCCTCGAGTAGTTCGGCGGACCCGCGATCGCACGCGTCGCATCCACAATCGGGAATCTCTGCCAACCTCACCGCAGGGCTGCCCGCCGCGACCGTGACGGTGAAGATGTGGTCGCAGTCCACCGGTGTGTGCGTCGTCAACACCAGGGGCACCGCGCCGTCGGCGGCAGGAGAGAGGACGGTTTCGGTCCCGCCCGCATCGAAGGGGCGAAGCGCCCAATCCACGCGCGATGCTTCGCGCGCCCAGCCGCGGTCGAGAAGAACCCTCGTCCACGCCCGCGCTCGGGCCACCACGATCAGGAACTTCTCCGGGTTGCTGACTCGCTCGTACTCCGCCTCGTCCGGCGCGGCGCCGTCCCAGTACGGGTTCGGCCACCCCGGGGTGGCCGAACCGGTGACCGCGAACGCCGCGTCGACGTCGTCGAGCAGTTCGCCTATCTCGCGAGAGAGTACCGATGCGTCTGCGCCCCAGCCGGTTTCGTGCAAGCGGCGAACGCCGTCGTTGTAGTCGTCCCACCATGTCATTCCCGGACCTCCACCCACCGAACTGACGGTACCCGCCGTCCGCGGGCCCCGATAATCGCAATTGTCCGAACTCGTCCGCGGCATCATCATTCGCTACATCCGATGATCATCGGATGCGTTGGGTGGAACCTTGCGTGTAGGTGGGAGTGGAACTGAGGGAAGACGTCGTACTGGCGATGCTGTTCGTGGCAGGCGCCGGTGTGTGTGTGCGCTTGCCACGTACACCGGCGCCCGGGGCTGGGTTTACAGATCCGGCGAAGGGTGACAAGGTCCCGTCCGGGGGCGGGGAAACCCAGAACGGGCGCGGGTCGCGAACACGCACTTGGAAGCTCGCGGCCACCGCCGCATACCGCGTAGTTGTCACCGTGGTGGCCTGGTACCCGTTCGAGCGAATCGCGCGTCTGTCAGGTTGCGTCGGCGGCGAGATGGCATCGTCGGAGTCATGAGCAACACGACGGGGACGGTGCGGGAGTGGAACGACCTGGAGGGGTGGGGCGTCATCGACTCCGCCTCGACCCCCGGCGGGTGCTGGGTGTTCTTCAGCGCCATCGACGGCACGGGATTCCGAACCTTGACGGTGGGGGACACCGTCGTCTTCGAATGGGAACAAGTGACCGACCAGGACGGCTACCGGTACTGCGCCACCCGGGTTGAGCAGCCCGGGCGGTGACATCGGAGCGGGACTCGTCTGCAACCGGCCGCCTATTGAGGTGCGATTTCCCCATTCGACCCGCTGCCGACCGAGCCGGACAGCTGAGCTGTCATTGCGTCGCCGACGACAAGAGTCCGGCACGGGACCGATCTGCTCCGCTGTCGTGAGTCGTGGTGGCGTGTGGGTAGGTGCAACGTTCGGCGCCTGGTTGGTTCCGTGGGGTGTTGACCGTGATCAGGTCACGCGTCCGTTGGAGCAGTGACTCGCGAACATCGTGTGGGGAGAGAACTTCCAGGGCGACTCCCAGACCCATGAGGTAGGTGACGAGCATGTCGATGTCGTTTCCTCCGATGACGACGATCGTGGAATCGGCACTCTCGCCGGTATGTGTTCCGATCGTCGGTGGGATCACGGCCACGGCGCGCTCGATCGGCAGGGGTAAACGGACAGTCGCGTAGACCGGGTACACCACGCTGGAGATGCCCTCTGCCACAAATTCTTCCGGATCCGGAGCGTCCCGCGGTTCGGTCCGGCGTCCCGTTGTACGGGTTTCGAACACGCGATCCGCCCTGAAGGTGCGCCACGCACCCTTCGTCACGTCCTTGGCCACGAAGTACCAGCGGCGGTTCCGTCGAACGAGGCGGTAGGCGTCCACTTCTCGAACAGACTCCGCCCCGTGGTGATTGCGGTACGACAACACGAGCCGCTCGAATCCGCGGCAGGCTGTTGCCAATCGTAGGAGGATCTCCGGATCGACTTGCGGCTCGCCGGCTTCGGGCGAATGCACAATCACGGTATCCATGGAACGGAGCCGGTCGGCCACGCGTGCGGGCAACACCCGACGCAGTTTGAACAGCGCGGACAACACGGCCTGATCGCCGCCGAGCACACCGGTCCCAGCCGCTTCCCGCAGTGCCACCGCCACCGCAAGCGCTTCCTCGTCGTCGAGCACGAAGGGCGGAACCTGTCGACCGGCCCCGAGCCGATACCCGCCCCACGGTCCTGCATCCGATTCCACGCCGTAGCCGAGCTCCCGCAGCCGTGCGATGTCGCGGCGGATGGTCCGCGCATCGACGTTCATCCGACTCGCCAACTCGGCGGACGTCCATTGCACGCGAGTGGACAGCAGGACGAGGAGGTCGAGCAGCCGGGCAGAGGTACCGATCACGCTAACCATCTTCCCGAACAACCAGGACAGTAGCTGTCCGCATCGGCTCCTAGGGTTGCGCTCATGACCGAAGAAGTGACTTCACCACCGCAAGTCCGGCTCCTGTCCGTTGACTTCGACTGCCCCGACCCCGCCGAGCTGGCGCACTTCTACAGCACCATGCTCCGGCTTCCGGTCGTGTACTCGAGCGATGACTTCGTCCTGCTGGGACGTAGCGGCGAGCCTGGTCTCGGTTTCATTCGCGTCGCCGACTACCGCAGACCCACCTGGCCGGACCCGGCGGAGGGAAAACAGGCGCACATCGAGCTGGGTGTCGACGATCTCGACGCTGCACAGCGGTACGTTCTCTCCCTCGGAGCCGAGCTTCCTTCCTTTCAACCCGACATTGATCATTGGCGGGTTCTACTCGACCCCGCCGGACACCCCTTCTGCCTCTCACTCAACGGTTGAGCGGCCCGCACGGTGACCTCGACATGACGAGGCCCGGACGGTAGAGCCGAACGGGAGTTCACGGCACGCGTCCCACCCGACAACGTGCCGTGAACTCCCGTCGCGGAATGTCGACGCGGCGTCAGGCCGGGTAGTGGCGCGGCGTGAAGACCTTTGTCCCCGATGCGCTCTCGACGACCGTCGTCTGCGAGGACCCGACGATCAGCAGGCACCGCATGTCGACGTCGGCGGGATCGAGATCGGCGAGCCGCACGATCTTGATCGACTCCTGCGGCCCGGCGATGTCGCGGCCGATGATCACCGGGGTGTCGGGGGAGCGGTGCTCGAGGACGAGGTCGCGCATCGCGGCGACCTGCCACGTGCGGGACTTCGACGCCGGGTTGTAGACCGCGAACGCCATGTCGGCGCTCGCGACGGCCGAAACGCGCTTGGCGACGATGTCCCACGGCTTGAGCCGATCCGACAGCGAGAGCATCGCGTAGTCGTGGCCCAGAGGGGCGCCGACGCGGCTCGCGACGGCGTTGGCGGCGGTCATGCCGGGCAGGATCCGGACCGGGACGTCCTGCCACTGCTCCTCGGCGGCGACCTCGAGCACGGCGGCGGCCATCGCGAACACGCCGGGGTCGCCGGACGAGACGACTGCGACGCGTGCGCCGCGCTTCGCCAGGTCGAGGGCCATCGCGGCCCGCTCGGCCTCGACGCGGTTGTCGCTGGCGTGTCGGCGCTGGCCCGGCCGGACCGGGACCCGGTCGATGTACGTGGTGTAGCCGACGAGGTCGGTGGCGCGGGCCAGTTCCTGCCGGACCTCCGGCGTGGTCCAGGCCTGGTCACCGGGTCCGAGGCCCACGACGACCACCTCACCGCGCGCAGGTTCGGGTTCGCTGCGGTTGTTCAGGGGGCTCGGCACGATCGCGATCGAGAAGTACGGCACGTCCGCGTCGTCGACCTCGTCCGCGGCGTCGACGCGCTGGCGGTCGGTGCTGGCGCGCTCGACGTAGTACGCCTCGTCGATGCGTCCGGCGTCTTTCAACGCCTGGCGCACAGCGGGATACGTGCGGCCGAGCTTCATGATCGCGGCGGCGTCGGTCTCGCGCAGGCGTCGGGTCAGCTCGTCCTGCGGCAGCGTGCCCGGCAGGACGGTGAGCACCTCCTCGCCCTCGACGAGCGGCTCGGCCAACGCGGCGGACGCGGCACTGACGGCGGTGACGCCGGGGATCACCTCGGCCTCGAACCGGTCTGCCAGACGTTTGTGCATGTGCATGTACGAGCTGTAGAACAGCGGATCGCCCGCCGCGAGCAGCGCGACGCTGCGGCCGGCCGCGAGGTGCGCGGCCAGGCGCTCGGCGGCCTGCTCGTAGAACTCGTCCATCGCGCCCTGGTAGCCGCCGGGATGGTCGATCGTCTCCGTGGTCACGGGGTAGACGAGATGCTCCTCGATCTGTCCCTCCCGCATGTACGGGGCGGCGACGCCGCGCGAGATGCTCCGGCCGTGCCGGGCACTGTGGAAGGCGACGACGTCGGCCTCCCCGATCACGCGAGCGGCCTTGACGGTCATCAACTCCGGGTCGCCGGGTCCGATGCCGACGCCCCACAGCTTTCCGGGCATGCTCATTCGATTTCGCTCGCAATCGCATTGAGGGCGGCGGCGGTGATCGCGCTGCCACCGCGACGTCCGCGCACCACCAGGTACTCGAGTCCGGCCGGGTCTTCGATCAGGGCTTCCTTGGACTCGGCGGCACCGATGAACCCGACCGGCCCGCCGACGATCGCGGCGGGACGGGGTGCGCCGGCCTCGATGAGGTTGAGCAGGTGGAACAGCGCGGTCGGCGCGTTGCCGATCGCGACGACCGCACCGTCGAGCTTGTCGCCCCACAGCTCGAGCGCCGCCGCCGAGCGCGTGTTGTCGATCGCCTTGGCCAGCACGGGAACTCGCGGATCGTCGAGCATGCACAGCACGTCGTTGTCGCGCGGCAGACGTTTGCGGGTGACACCGGCGGCGACCATCTTCGCGTCGCACAGGATCGGGGCACCGCGGCGCAGTGCCTCACGGGCGTCGGCGACGACGTTCGGGGTGAACGCGATGTCGTCGACCAGATCGACCTGACCGCTCGCGTGGATCATCCGGACGACGGCCTGCGACACGTCGGCGGGGAACCTGGCGAGGTCCGACTCGGCCCGGATGGTCGCGAAGGACTGGCGATAAATCTCCGCACCGTCGCGGATGTAGTCGATCATGCGCCACACGATAGAGGCATCACGACGACCCGTTTTCCACCCGGTAACCGTCGGGGCCGGAGACCACGTCTGTTATTTCGCCGCGGGGGCGACCACACTTGCGATCGCACCCGGACCAGTGCTGACGGCCGTCCGCGGGCAGGTCGTCGTTCTCGATCGCCTCGCGGGCGTCGGCCCGCACGTCGGTGTGCGACTTCGCGCAGCCAGGCTGCCCCGCGCACGCGCTGACCTGCAGATACGGCGAGTTCTCGTCGAAGATCAGCCCCATCGGGGCGAGCACCCGCACCACTTGCTCGGCGGCCCACTCCTCGAGGTCGGGCAGCAGCAGCGACCGCCACGGGGTGACGACGATCGGCTTCTCGACCGCCGCGAGGAACTCCGCGAGCCGGGCCGGGAGGGTGCCGAACGCGAGGCCGGCGGCGAGCGTGACGTGGCCGTCGGGCTGGTCCAGCCAGCCGATCGGGCCGCGCTCGACCGCGGCGGGCAGGACTACCGGGTCGCCGTACTCGAGCCCGAGCCGCGCCAGGACGCGCTCGGTGCCGCCGGGCACCTCGTTCAGTCGCCACGCGTCGCCGCGGATCTCGGTGAACGTGCGCGCGGCCGCCAGCAGCACGTCGACGGTCTCCGCCTCCGCGAGGCGGGCGCCGGTGTCCTCGCCGGCCAGGACGAGGGCGAACCGGCCGTCGTCTAGCGCGTGGACGCCGAAGTCGCCGCGCAGGCCCGAGATGTCGCCGGTGCCGTCGTCGAGCGTGAACAGCGTGCGTCCGGGCAGGGCCGCCAGCGCCGGGTCGGCGCACAGGCCGCGGTCCAGGTCGGTGACGAGGCTGCGCACGTCGGCGAAACCGCCGATCCGCCCCGACAGGGGAGAGGCGAGGATGTTGCGCACCCGCTCGTGCGTGGTCGACGGCAGCAGTCCGACGGCGGCGATCCGCCGGGCAAACTCCTCGGGATCGGACACCGCCCGCAGCTGGACGTTGCCGCGCGAGGTCAGTTCGATCTCGCCGTTGCCGATCTCCTGCGCGGCCGTCGCCAGCGCCTGGAGCTGCGGCGATGTGATCACCCCGCCGGGGAGGCGGACACGCGCGAGTGGACCGTCGGCGGCCTGGTGGACCTGGAGGGCACCCGGGCACTTGTCCGGGCCGGAGCGTGGAGATGGCACGTGTCCAGGCTAGAGAAGTGCGGGGACCGACGCGCAAACGCCTGACCGGTAGGATCACCGGCGACCGCGGCAGAAGAGGAAGCCGGTGAGATTCCGGGCGGTCGCGCCACTGTGAAAGTCAGACCCTCTTCCGCCGCCCGAACCGCTTCGACGAGTCCCGACTCGGTCGAGGCCTGCCGTGGGGCGCGAAACCCCGGAAAGGCTGCACCAGTGATCCTGCTGCTGTCGACGTCCGACACCGACCTGCTCAGCGCCCGCGCGAGCGGCGCCGACTACCGCTGGGCCAACCCGTCCCGCCTGCTCGTCGACGAGGACCTGCCCGGCCTGCTGAGCGGCGTCGACCTCGTCGTCGTCCGCATCCTGGGCGGCCGCCGGGCCTGGGAGGACGGCATCGACGCCGTGCTCGCATCGGGGCTGCCGACGGTGGTGCTCGGCGGCGAGCAGGCCCCGGACGCCGAACTGATGGAGTGCTCGACGGTTCCCGCCGGCATCGCGGCCGAGGCGCACACCTACCTGGCCGAGGGCGGCGCCGACAACCTGCGTCAGCTGCACAACTTCCTGTCGGACACGGTGCTGCTCACCGGGTACGGCTTCGAACCCGCGGTGCACCTGCCGAACTGGGGGATTCTCGGGCGGGAGACCCGCACGGTCGACGGTCCCACCGTCGCGGTGCTCTACTACCGCGCCCAGCACCTGGCCGGGAACACCGCGTACGTCGAGGCGCTGTGCCGGGCGATCGAGGACGCCGGCGCGAACCCGCTGCCGATCTTCTGCGCGTCGCTGCGCACCGCGCCCGGCGATCTGCTCGAGACGCTGGGCCGCGCCGATGCGATGGTCGTGACCGTGCTGGCGGCCGGTGGCACCAAGCCCGCGAACGCGCAGGCGGGTGGCGACGACGAGGCGTGGGACGTCGCGGAACTCGCGGCGCTCGACGTGCCGATCCTGCAGGGTCTGTGCCTGACCAGCAGCCGCGAGGCGTGGGAGGCCAACGACGACGGGATGTCCCCGCTCGACGTCGCCACCCAGGTCGCGGTCCCGGAGTTCGACGGCCGCCTGATCACGGTGCCGTTCTCGTTCAAGGAGATCGACTCCGACGGCCTCACCGCGTACGTGCCCGACGCCGAGCGGGCCGCCCGGGTCGCCGGCATCGCCGTGAGGCACGCGCGGCTGCGGCGGATCCCGAACCCGGACAAGAAGATCGCGCTGATGCTGTCGGCGTACCCGACCAAGCACGCCCGCATCGGCAACGCCGTCGGCCTGGACACCCCGGCCAGCGCGATCGACCTGCTCACCGCGATGCGTGACCACGGCTACGACCTCGGCCCGGTCGACGGCGACGACGCGCTGCCCGGGCTCGCCGCCAAGGACGGCGATGCGCTGATCCACGCGCTCATCGCCGCGGGCGGGCAGGACCCGGACTGGCTCACCGCCGAGCAGCTCGAGGGCAACCCGATCCGCATCTCCGCCGCCCGCTACCGCGAGTGGTTCCAGACGCTGCCGCAGGACTTCCGCGAGGGCGTCGAGGAACACTGGGGCGCCGCGCCCGGCGAGCTGTACGTGGACCGCTCGTCGGATCCCGAGGGCGAGATCGTCATCGCCGCGATCCGCGCCGGCAACGTCGTGCTGATGGTGCAGCCGCCGCGCGGCTTCGGCGAGAACCCGGTCGCGATCTACCACGACCCGGACCTGCCGCCGAGCCACCACTACCTGGCCGCGTACCGCTGGATCGCCGCGACCGCCGAGCAGGGTGGATTCGCGGCGGACGCGATCGTGCACCTCGGCAAGCACGGCAACCTCGAGTGGCTGCCCGGCAAGACGCTCGGCATGTCGGCGTCGTGCGGCACCGACGCCGCGCTCGGCGACCTGCCGATGATCTACCCGTTCCTGGTCAACGACCCGGGCGAGGGCACGCAGGCCAAGCGCCGCGCGCACGCGACGCTGGTCGACCACCTGATCCCGCCGATGGCCCGCGCCGAGTCCTACGGCGACATCTCGCGGCTCGAGCAGCTGCTCGACGAGCACTCCAACATCTCGGCGCTGGACCCGGCGAAGCTGCCCGCGATCCGCCAGCAGATCTGGACGCTGATGCGGGCCGCGAAGATGGACCACGACCTGGGCCTGACCGAACGTCCCGAGGAGGACGTGTTCGACGACATGCTCATGCACGTCGACGGCTGGCTGTGCGAGATCAAGGACGTCCAGATTCGCGACGGCCTGCACGTTCTCGGCACGGCGCCGCAGGGCGACGCCGAGGTGGAGTTGGTGCTCGCGATGCTCCGGGCCCGGCAGATGTGGGGCGGCGAGCAGACCGTGCCGGGTCTGCGGGAGGCGTTGGGGCTCAGCGAAGCCGGCGACGAGGACCGTGGCCGCGTCGACCAGATCGAGGCGCAGGCGCACGCGCTGCTGTCCGCGCTGGCCGAGACGGACTGGGATCCGGAGGCCGCCGACCGACTGTCGGACGACGACACCGTCCGGCAGATCCTGCGCTTCGCCGCGACCGAGGTGGTGCCGCGGCTGCGGCAGACGTCCGGCGAGATCGACCAGGTGCTGCACGCGCTGAACGGTGGCTTCATCGCGGCCGGCCCGTCCGGGTCGCCGCTGCGCGGGCTGATCAACGTGCTGCCCACCGGCCGCAACTTCTACTCCGTGGACCCCAAGGCCGTGCCGTCGCGGCTCGCGTGGGAGACCGGTCAGGCGATGGCCGAGTCCCTCGCCGCGCGCTACCGCGCCGACCACGGCGAGTGGCCCAAGTCGGTAGGCCTGTCGGTGTGGGGCACGTCCGCGATGCGGACGTCGGGTGACGACATCGCCGAGGTGTTCGCGCTGCTCGGTGTCCGCCCGGTGTGGGACGAGGCGTCGCGCCGTGTCACGAGCCTCGAGGTGATCGACCTCGCCGAACTGGGTCGCCCGCGCATCGACGTCACCGTCCGGATCAGCGGCTTCTTCCGCGACGCGTTCCCGCACGTGCTGGCCCTGCTCGACGACGCCGTCCGCCTGGTCGCCGGGCTCGACGAGTCGCCCGAGGACAACTACGTCCGCGCCCACGCACAGGCGGACCTGGCCGAGCACGGCGACGACCGCCGCGCCACTACCCGCATCTTCGGCTCCAAGCCCGGCACCTACGGCGCCGGCCTGCTGCAGCTGATCGATTCGAAGAACTGGCGCGACGACGCCGACCTCGCGCAGGTGTACACCACGTGGGGCGGCTACGCGTACGGCCGCGGCCTCGACGGCGTCCCGGCGTCGGACGACATGCGCAGCGCCTACAAGCGGATCGCGGTGGCCGCCAAGAACACCGACACCCGCGAACACGACATCGCCGACTCGGACGACTACTTCCAGTACCACGGCGGCATGGTCGCCACCGTCCGCGCACTCACCGGCACCGCCCCCGAGGCGTACATCGGCGACAGCACCCGGCCCGACGCAGTGCGCACCCGGACGCTGTCCGAGGAGACCGCCCGCGTCTTCCGGGCCCGCGTGGTGAACCCGCGGTGGCTCGACGCGATGCGCCGCCACGGCTACAAGGGCGCGTTCGAGATGGCCGCGACCGTCGACTACCTGTTCGGCTACGACGCGACCACCAACGTCGTCGCGGACTGGATGTACGAGAAGCTCGCCGAGACGTATGTGCTGGACGAGCAGAACCGCAAGTTCATGTCCGAGTCGAATCCGTGGGCGCTGCACGGCATCTCCGAGCGCCTGCTCGAGGCCGTCGAGCGGGACATGTGGGAGGAGCCGTCGCCCGAGGTGCTCGAAGGCCTGCGGCAGGTGTACCTCGAGACCGAGGGTGAACTCGAGGGGGAGTAGCCCGACCAGCTACTTTCGCCAGAACAGGTGGTGGGTCACCCCGCTCGGACTGGGCACCGTTTCCAGATGGAAACGATCGCGTAGTTCGTCCGGGCTCTCCCAGAGTCGGAGTCCGGTACCGAACGTGATCGGGGAGACGGCCACGTGCATGGTGTCGACCAGGTCGGCGTCGAGGAACTCCCGGATGGTGGTGACTCCGCCGCCGAGCCGGACGTTCTTGCCCTGCGCGGCCTCCTTCGCCTGATCGAGGATCGTGGCCGGGTCGCCGTCGACGAAGTGGAATGTCGTTTCGCCGCGAGTGAACGAGGGCCGCAGGTGGTGGGTGAGGACGAACACCGGCGTGTGGAAGGGCGGCTCCTCGCCCCACCAGCCCTCCCACTCCAGGTTCTCCCACGGGCCGCGTTGGGGTCCGAACTTGTTGCGGCCCATGATCTCGGCGCCGATGTTGCGGGAGAAGTCGCGGGTGAAGTAGTCGTCGAGGCCGCGGCTGCCACCGGGATCGGTGCGCATCGGCCAGCTCGCAGTCGCGCCCGCCCACGCGAACATTTCACCGGGGTCGAGGCCGAACGGACTCTCGAAGGTCTGGTTCTCGCCGCACGCGACGCCGTCGCTCGAGACATTGAAGTTCTGGACCCTCAGCAGCTGACTCACGTGACGCTCCGTTCTCGAAGGTGGTGTTACGAGAAGACAGACTCGCCGCATCGACGAAACTCATCATGGCGCGGCTGATGGTCGAGGACATCGCGACGTCCGGGCCGCGAGGATGCGAGAGTGACCGTTCTGCCGACGGTCCCCGGGGCGTGCGACCATGGAGGAGTCGACGCTCTACGCCTGATGCTGACCGGAGGCCGTGGCGATGGACGACTGGACGGGAAGCGAGCACCCGCGGGTCGTGGTCGAGACCGAACACGGCCGCACGAGCTACCGTGCGGGCACAGCGGTACGCATCGGCCGGGACCCCCAGTTGGAGATCACGATCGTCGATCCTGTGGTGTCGCGTGAGCATGCGCGGCTGAGCTGGGACGAGGGATGGCAGCTCGTCGACTCCGGCAGCAAGAACGGGATCTACGTCGACGGCAAGCGCCGAAAAGAGGTCCCCGTCACGAGCCCCGTCCTCGTCCGCCTGGGTGACGCGCTCGAGGGACCCGCCGTGCGGATCTCGATCGAAGATCCCGACGCGACGCAACGGGATGTGGGCAGTCGGTGGGACGAGTCGACGATCGAGGTAGGGGCCTCGATCGCCCTGCCCCCGGCACCGCACGAGACCGTCCCGGCGGGATCCCTCACGATCGGACGATCCCCCGACAACGACCTCGTCGTCCAGGACGTGCTGGCCTCACGCCGTCACGCGATAGTCCACAACGGGCCGTCCGGCCTCGAACTCGACGATCTGGGGAGCGTCAACGGTACGTTCGTCGGCGGCACCCGGGTCTCGCGCGCACGGCTGACCGACGGCGACGTCGTCACCATCGGCAACACGGACTTCAGCGTGCAGGACGGCCGGCTCGTTCCACGGGCGACAGCCCCGACCGCCGGCGGTCTACATGTGGACGGCGTCGGACTCACCATCGAAGGTGGCCGGCGGCTGCTGGAGGACGTCACCTTCACGGCGGCACCCGGCAGTCTCACCGCGGTGATCGGGCCCTCCGGCGCAGGAAAGACCACGGTCGCCAAGATCATCTCCGGTTCGGAAGGCCCCACGGAAGGCGTCGTCGAATTCGAAGGGCGCAGCGTGCACACCGACTATTCGGTAATGCGCTCCCGCATCGGAATGGTCCCGCAGGACGACGTCGTCCATCGGCAGCTGACCATCCGGAGGGCCCTCGGCTACGCCGCGGAGCTGAGACTGCCGCCGGATACCACCCGGGCCGACCGTGAAGTGGTGATCGCAGGGGTGCTCGACGAACTGCAACTGACCGAGCACGCCGACACCCGCGTCGATCGCCTCTCCGGCGGGCAACGCAAACGCGCATCGGTCGCGCTGGAGTTGCTCACGGGCCCCTCCCTGCTCATCCTCGACGAACCGACCTCGGGTCTCGACCCCGCGCTCGATCGGCAGATCATGGCGACGCTGCGCCGCCTCGCCGATTCGGGCCGCGTCGTCGTCATCGTCACGCATTCGCTGTCCTACCTCGAGATGTGCGACCAGGTCCTCCTCCTCGCTCCCGGCGGCAAGACCGCGTATGCGGGACCGCCCGACCGAATCGGGAGGGCGCTCGGCAGTACCGACTGGGCCGACATCTTCACCCGTGTCGCCTCCGACCCGGACGGGGTGTTCGCCGAGTACCGCGCCACCCGCCCGGTGGTGGTGCCGCCGCCGAGCCCGCCCGGGCCGCTCGGCTCGCCCGCGCACACCTCCCGGCGCAAACAGCTGAGCGCCGTCGCCCGCCGCCAGGTTCGGCTGATCCGGGCGGACCGCGGCTACCTGATCTTCCTGTCGCTCCTGCCCTTCGTGCTCGGCGGCCTGGCCCTGCTCGTGCCGGGCGACACCGGGTTCGGGCCGTCCGGGGCCGACGTGTCCGGCGAACTCACCCAGATCCTGGTGGTGCTGATACTCGGCGCCGCCTTCATGGGCTGTTCACTGACCATCCGCGACCTGGTCGGAGAGCGCATGGTCTATCAGCGCGAACGTGCCGCCGGGCTGCTGCCGTCCGCCTATCTGACGGCGAAGATCGTCGTGTTCTGCGCCGCCGGCATTGTGCAGTCGGTGATCATGGTGTTGATCGTCTACCTGGGCAAGGGTTTCCCGGGTCACGGCAGTGTGCTCCCCTCGGGCTCCGTCGAGCTGATCGTGGACATCGCCGCCACCACCTGCTGCTGTGTCGTGCTCGGATTGGCGTTGTCGTCGGTGGCGCGCTCGAACGAGCAGGTGCTGCCGCTGCTGGTGGTCACGATCATGGCGCAGCTGGTCATGTGCGGAGGATTGATCACGATCACCGGACGCGCCGTGCTCGAACAGGTCGCGTGGCTCTTTCCGTCACGCTGGGGGTTCGCGGCCGCCGCCTCGACGGTGGACCTGGTCACGAATGCCACCGGCACCGAGCCGGACACGCTGTGGCAGCACACCGGATCGTGGTGGCTGCTCAGCATCGCCATGCTGGTGCTCATCAGTTGCGTGCTCGCCGCCGTCACCTACAGCCGGCTCCGGCTGCGCCGTCGGTAGAGGTCGTCGAGTACGGACCCGAAAGCGCCTATAGCCGGCGGTCGAACGCGAGTGTCGGTTCGGCGGTAGGGATGTCGACGGTGTACGCCCGCAGTCGCACCGACTCCGGCGACAGGTCCATGACCATGAATCCGACGTCGTCGAAGTTCTGGTACAGATTCGCCCGGTCCGGGCTGGTGGACTTGCCGTGGCTGTTCTTCCCGGCCGCGCCGGAGACGATCTGACGGGTGCCCTTCGATTCCACGGTCGGCTCGAGGACCTGCAGCGAGTGATCGTGCCCCGCGAGGATGAACTGGCAGCGCCCGACGACGTGGTCCTCGTAGAAGCGTTTGGCGTGGATGCCGTTCATGGGTTCGAGCGGGATGCCGTCGTACGCACCGGCGTCGCCGTGCGAGCCGTTGCTCAGGTACGGGTGATGGGTGCACGCGATCTTCCACTTCGCCGGGGACGCGGCGATCGCGGCGTCCAGCCAGGCGCGCTGCTCGTTCATGAACTGGCCGTCCGCCGCCCAGTACGGCACGAACAGCGGAGGCAGGTACGCGGCGACGGGGTTGAGGTCGAGGACGAAGAACTCGACGACCGGGTTCTCCTCGGGCACGCGCACCGAGTAGTAGCGGTAGGGCATCCACCACTTGCGGGAGGTCTGGTGGTACACCACCTCGTCGTTACCGCGCAGGAGCCAGCCGCCGTCACCCGGGAACACCGCGCTGTTGTCGTGGTTGCCCAGTGCCATCACCCACGGGAAGTCCAGTCCGTGGTTCGGGTCCTCGAACTTGGTGGCGAACTGGACGTCACGGTCGCCGTTCGGTCCGGCCTCGTAGATGTTGTCGCCCAATCCGAGTGCCATCCCGAACGGTTCGGCGCTGTGCACCTTGCGCATTGCGTCGGCGACCGCCCACTGCGCCGGGGTGCCGGTTCCGGCGTCGCCGGTGACGAGCACCCGCACGTTCGGGGTGGTGGGGAAGGGGAACTTGCCCGGGGCGGGCGCCGCCGCGGCTGCGGCGGTGGGCGCCATCGCCATCATCGGGACGGCCGCAGCTGCCATGCCGGCTCCCGCGAGGAAGCTGCGGCGGTTGATCGGGTTGAACTCGGTCACGGTGTCCTCGTGGGGTCTCGTCGGTTCGACAGTCCGCCTCAGCAAACCCGAAGGTGGACGACCGTTCAAATGAAAACGCCGGAACCACACAGATGTTCACGCGACGTTCATCCGATCCACCTCGGGGCCCGTACATTGGGTGCATGGCTGTCACGCTGAGCGATATCGGTGCCGCGAAGTACGTTCTGCTGACCACGTTCCGGAAGGACGGATCGGGTGTGCCGACGCCGCTCTGGGCGGCAATGGACGGCGACCGGATGCTGATGTGGACGGTCACCGACTCGTGGAAGGTCAAACGTATCCGGCGCGACCCGCACGTCACGATCGGGGAGTGCGACGTGCGCGGCCACCCGAAGGGCCCGCAGATCGACGCCACCGCCGTCGTGCTCGACGACGCCGGCACCGATCGGGCCCGCGCCGCGATCGCCCGCAAGTACGGGATCCTCGGCTGGCTCGGCGTCAAGGGCAGCCTCCTCCGCCGCGGGCGGGGCGGGACCGTGGGTGTGGCGGTGACGGTCGACGGGGCCCGCTGACGGCCCCCGACCGTGCGTCACCGGCCGCGCTTCGGTGGCTCAGATCTCGAAGCGGGCGACCGCGTTCCCGGTGAGCGGGTTGTGTTCGCGTGCATAGATTTCCAGGGTGGCGGGGTTCTTGTGCCCGGTCTGCCGCATGACTTCGTGGGCCTGGGCGCCGTTGCGGAACGCCTGGGTGACGAACCCGGCGCGCAGGGAGTGCCCGCCGAGTTTCGCGATCTTGGCGGGGGAGAGTCCGGCGTCGGCGGCCGCGCGGCGGATCACCCCGTGGATGCCCTGCCCCGTCAGGGCGCTGTCACCGATGTTCCCGTTCACGCGCAGCGGCCGGAACACCGCCGACGTCGCGACGTCGGGAACCAGTTCGGGATAGGGGACGTGGCAGATGTGCGTGCCGAACGTGTCGGGGGCACCGAGTAACTGGGCGATACCGTCGCGGCCGTCCCGATGGTGCGCGAGGACGACGTCGAGCCAGCGTCGGTACACACACGGCGGGCAGGCGCGGTGCCCGACCGCGAACGGGGTGGCCTTCACCATGCCGTCGCCGACCTGGTCGGTCTTCGATCGACGCACCAGGATGTGCAGCCCGTCCTGCGGGTGGAGGGTGATGTCGCGCAGTTGCAGGCCGGACAGCTCGGCGCGGCGGAAGGCACCCAGGAACCCGATCAGGATGACCGCCGAGTCACGGCGCTCCCGCAGTCGGTCCTGCCACGTCTCGGCGTTCTGGCGCAGCGTCGCGAGGATGTAGCTGATCTCGTCCCCCAGCAGCGGTGCGACGCGTTTGGTCGGGCGCTCCCCGGCGGCGGCGTAGGTGCGACGGAGGCCGGCCAACGTGTCCTTGACGATCTGCGCGTGCCCGGGCGCGGGGCGGGCGCAGGCGCGGTGCCAGTAGTTGATCGACGCCACCCATCGGGTGAGAGTGTTGGTCGCGTACCGGCGCTCCCCGGTGTCGGTGCGCTGCTCGGCGTGCTCGGTGAGATAGTCGGCGACGGTATGCGGGTGCGCCGGCATGGGTACCTGTCCGCGTGCCGCGCACCAGGCGCGGAACTTGTCCCAGTCGGTGCGATAGTTCCGGGCGGTCGAGGGAGAGTGCCGCTGCTCGAGGGCGGCGACGATCCGGGCCTCGGCGGCCGCGGACAGCACCGGAACGGCCGGCTCGAGTCCGGGCCCGGTCGATGCCGCCGGGCGTTCGGGAACGGCAGGCAGAGCGGGCACGACACTGACCGTGTCGACCGGTTCACTCACACCCGCGCTCCTCTCGTGTCCACCGGGCGAGCCTACCGAGGGGAACCGACAGTTCTGTATGTCCCCGGCGGGGCGCACACCGAGATGTCACAGTGACGAAATGCGACCGTGCCCGAGGCTGGGTCGTCGACGCGCCGCGGTCGCGAGATTGCCCGCCGGACTGCCCGATTCGATGATGGCGCTAACTGTCATTAGCGTGAGTACGGTTCTCCGGGGCCCGTGAAGTGCATTCGCCGCGGACGCAAGGGGGTGGTCGGCCTGGCAGTCACGGCTCCCGCGTGGCGGCAGGCCGAGCGGCGCGGTCACCGGAAATTCCGTTGCGGGTCCGCCCCGTGCCGCCGTAGGTTGCTGGGTGTCCCGCCCAAGGCGCGCAGGCTCCGGACGAGTGCGCCCCAGACTGGTTGGCGGCCCGTTCGAGCCGGGCCCCTAAGCCTGGACTCGAGTGGTGCGAAGCACCCGTGTCCGCGTCGGCCTGAGCGCCCATTCTTCAGGGGAAGTGGCGGGATTCCGTGAATCGGACGCAGGAGTGGGCGCCTAGGCCGACCGCGGGCGGAGTTCAGGTGGAGTGGAATGGATTGGCGGGGAGTCGATTTCGGGTTCGAATTGGGCCCCGCGGCTCCCCGGCGGGGAGGTCGCCACGCGCCGCAGAGCGCGCGGTACCACCTCGACTTGTGGCACGATTCTGCAGGTGACCAGTCGACCCGACGACGCTCAGCGCCTGCGCGATCTGGCGCTGCTACGCCGTGTACGCGACCGCATCGACCGGGAGTACGCGCAGCCGCTGGACGTCGAGGCGCTCGCCCGCGGCGTGCACATGTCCGCCGGACATCTCAGCCGGCAGTTCAAGCTCGCGTACGGCGAGCCGCCGTACGCCTACCTGATGACGCGGCGCATCGAGCGCGCGATGGCGCTGCTGCGCCGCGGCGACCTCAGCGTGACCGAGGTGTGCTTCGCGGTCGGGTGCTCGTCGCTGGGCACCTTCAGCACCCGCTTCACCGAACTCGTCGGCGTCCCGCCCAGCGTCTACCGGGACCAGGAGCGGTCCGCGGCGGAGATGCCGTCGTGCGTGACGAAGCAGGTCACCAGACCGATCAGGAATCGAGAAGCGTCCACCGCGAGCCGCGCATAGCGTAATCGCCATGGACATCACCATTCACTCCGCATTCCTCCCGCACAACGACCGCGACGCCGCCCTGGCCTTCTACCGCGACATCCTCGGATTCGAGGTCCGCAAGGAGGTCGGCTACAACGACATGTACTGGATCACGGTCGGCCACCCGGACCAGCCCGACGTGTCGCTCGTACTGCACCCGCCGGCCGCCGACCCCGGGATCACCGACGACGAGCGTCGCATGATCACCGAGATGATGGCCAAGGGGACATACGCGATCCTCACCCTCGCCACCCCCGACCTCGACGAGACGTTCGCGAAGCTGGAGGCGAACGGCGCGGACATCGTCCAGGAGCCGATCGACCAGCCCTACGGCATCCGCGACTGCGCCGTGCGGGACCCCGCAGGCAACCTGCTCCGCATCAACGAGGTGAACTGAGATGACCGAGATCCCGTCCCTGACCCTCGATGTGACCGATCCGGCGGCCGCCGAGAGCTTCTACGCCGCCTTCGGCGTCGCAGACTACGTCCGCGTGCGCCGCGCGGAGTCACCGGCTCCCGGCTTCCGCGGCTACACCCTGTCCCTCGTGGTGTCCCAGCCGAACATCGTCGACACCTTCATCGGGGCCGCCCTCGACGGCGGCGCCACCGCGCTGAAGCCGGCCAAGAAGGGTTTCTGGGGTTACGGCGGCGTCGTGCAGGCCCCCGACGGCGCGATCTGGAAGGTGGCCACGTCGTCGAAGAAGAACACCGGACCGGCCGCCCGCCGGATCGACGACATCGTGCTGCTGCTCGGCGTGGACGACGTCAAGACGAGCAAGCAGTTCTACGTCGACCGGGGATTCGAGGTGGCGAAGAGCTACGGGCGCAAGTACGTCGAGTTCGCCACCGAACCGAAGTACGTCAAGCTGGCGCTGTACGGGCGCCGCGCCCTCGCGAAGGACGCCGGCGTCCCGGCGGACGGACCCGCAGCGCACGGGATCGTGATCGGCACCGATGCCGGGGCCTTCACCGACCCGGACGGGTTCGTGTGGGCGACGCCGCCCGCGTGACGGTGGGTTCGGGTAGACAGGGAAGCCGGGTCGCGGGAGCGGCTGCGGACGACAGAGGCGACAGAGGGAGACACGATGAGCACGGACACGCTGCACGCTGCCGATAGTCACGACCTGATCCGCGTGCACGGTGCCCGCGAGAACAACCTCAAGGACGTCAGCGTCGAGATCCCGAAGCGGCGGTTGACGGTGTTCACCGGGGTGTCCGGCTCGGGCAAGAGTTCGCTGGTGTTCTCGACGATCGCCGCCGAGTCGCAGCGGATGATCAACGAGACCTACAGCGCCTTCGTGCAGGGCTTCATGCCGACCCTGGCGCGCCCGGACGTCGACGTGCTCGAGGGGCTGACGACGGCGATCATCGTCGACCAGGAGCGGATGGGCGCGAACCCGCGCTCGACGGTGGGCACCGCCACCGACGCCAACGCGATGCTGCGCATCCTGTTCAGCCGGCTCGGGACGCCGCACATCGGGTCGCCGCAGGCGTTCTCGTTCAACGTCGCGTCCGTCAGCGGCGCGGGCGCGATCTCGGTGGAGAAGGCCGGCCGGACCGTCAAGGAGCGTCGCAGCTTCAGCATCACCGGCGGCATGTGCCCGCGCTGCGAGGGCATGGGCAAGGTCTCGGACTTCGATTTGACCGCGCTGTACGACGACAGCAAGTCCCTCAACGAGGGCGCGCTCACGATCCCCGGCTACAGCATGGACGGCTGGTACGGCCGCATCTTCCGCGGCTGCGGCTTTTTCGACCCGGACAAGCCGATCGCCGAGTTCACCAAGAGGCAGCTCGACGACCTGCTCTACAAGGAGCCGACCAAGGTCAAGGTCGAGGGCGTCAACGTCACGTACGAGGGTCTGATTCCGAAGATCCAGAAGTCGTTCCTGTCCAAGGACCGCGAGGCGATGCAGCCGCACATCCGGGCGTTCGTCGACCGCGCGATCACGTTCCAGACCTGCCCCGACTGCGAGGGCACGCGGCTGAGCGCGGAGGCACGATCGTCGAAGATCGACGGGGTGAGCATCGCCGACGTCTGCGCCATGCAGATCAGCGATCTCGCCGAATGGGTGCGTGGGCTCGACGAGCCGTCGGCCGCCCCGCTGCTGAAGTCGCTGGGCGAGACCCTCGACTCGTTCGTCGAGATCGGGCTCGGCTACCTCAGCCTCGACCGCCCGGCGGGCACGCTGTCCGGCGGCGAGGCGCAGCGCACCAAGCTGATCCGGCACCTCGGGTCCTCGCTCACCGACGTCACCTACGTGTTCGACGAGCCGACGATCGGTTTGCACCCGCACGACATCGCGCGGATGAACGATCTGCTGCTGCAGCTGCGGGACAAGGGCAACACCGTGCTGGTGGTCGAGCACAAGCCGGAGGCGATCGCGATCGCCGACCACGTCGTCGACCTCGGCCCGCGCGCCGGCACCGAGGGTGGCGAGATCGTCTTCGAGGGCACCGTGGACGAGCTGCGCTCGAGCGGCACCCTCACCGGCAAGCACCTCGACGACCGCGCGACGGTCAAGCCGGCGGTGCGGGCGTCCATGGGGGCGCTGGAGGTGCGCGGCGCCGACACCCACAATTTGCAGGGCGTCGACGTCGACATCCCGCTGGGGGTGCTCACGGTGGTGACGGGCGTCGCAGGTTCGGGCAAGAGCTCGCTGATCGGTGGCTCGGTGGCCAACCGGGACGGCGTCGTCTCGATCGACCAGGGTGCGATCAAGGGCTCCCGGCGCAGCAACCCCGCCACCTACACCGGGCTGCTCGACCCGATCCGCAAGGCGTTTGCGAAGGCCAACGGCGTCAAGCCCGGCCTGTTCAGCGCCAACTCCGACGGGGCCTGCCCCAACTGCAACGGCGCCGGCGTCGTGTACTCCGACCTGGCGATGATGGCGGGCGTGTCCACGCCCTGCGAGGTGTGCGAGGGCAAGCGGTTCCAGGCCGAGGTGCTGGACTACACGTTCGGCGGCAAGGACATCGCCGAGGTGCTCGGGATGTCCGTCGCGCAGGCTGAGGAGTTCTTCGGTACGGGCGACGCGAAACTGCCTGCGGCGCACAAGATCCTGGCGCGTCTGGCGGACGTCGGGCTCGGGTACGTCAAGATCGGTCAGCCGCTGACCACGCTGTCCGGTGGCGAACGCCAGCGACTCAAGCTGGCCACCCACATGGGGGAGAAGGGCGACGTCTACATCCTCGACGAGCCCACCACCGGTCTGCACCTCGCCGACGTCGAGAACCTGCTCGGCCTGCTGGACCGTCTCGTCGACTCCGGCAAGTCCGTGATCGTCATCGAGCACCACCAGGCGGTGATGGCGCACGCTGACTGGATCATCGATCTCGGCCCGGGTGCCGGTCATGACGGCGGACGGATCGTGTTCGAGGGCACGCCCGCCGACCTGGTGGCCGACCGCTCGACACTCACCGGCCGGCACCTCGCGGAGTACGTCGGCGGCTGACCGCGATCACGGCATTTCGGTGATCGTCCGACTGCGCGGTCTGCGTGCTTCAATTTCGCCTATGCGACAGGCACTGCCGGCAGCTGCATTGATCGCTATCGGGCTGGTTGCCGGGGCGCGGCGCCCGCGGGTGCGGCCCCGGCTGCGGGCGCGGCGCAGCCGTCCTGGTCCGGGGACTACTCGGTGAAACGGTTCGCGGCGACCAAGACCGGGACGAGTACACGTGGGACGGAAGCAGTTGGGTGCATCCGTACGACTGGCAGTGGGACTGCTGGCAGGGCGTGCCCAAGGTGTGGGCGCCGGCGCACTCGGTGGCGTACTACACCCCGCAGCCGGGCTGCACGCTGACCGGCTCGTGGCGCACCGACATCGCCAGTGGCCCGTGCGAGGGCTCGGTGATCATGCAGGTCGCGGCGTACCCCATCTCGCCGTCCCCGGGAGCTTTCGGTAGCAGCAGCTGAGCCCGTCGAAGGCTACGGTGACCGGCGCCGCGACATCGGCGGCAGGAACTCGGCCTCGAGCGTGCGCGCCCACCACGCGCCGCTCGCGCGGTGTTCGTCGCGGGTGGTGAACCGGTAGCGGTACATCCGGGCCCGGATCACCGCCGGCGGCGCGTCCGGGAACGGGTTGTGGTGGAGCAGTTTCAGCAGCGCGGTGTCCCCCTCGAGTAGGCGCACAACCAGCCCGCCGAACCAGGACGCGCCGTAGCCGGGGGAGATCGCGACGAACCACATCAGCCAGTCGAGGCGCAGGTGGTAGGGCGCGAACTGGCGGGGACGCCGGCGCAGATCGCCCGGCTTGCCCTTGAACTCGTAGGCCAGCCACTCGCTGTCGGCGGTCGGAAACTCGTCGCGGCACCCCTCGAGGATGATCTCGCGGCGCGTCTTCGTCACGTGCCCGAACGCGCCGTACGTGTTCACGAGATGCCACGGATCGAACGACGCGTTCATCATCTGGTGGCTGGAGAACAGGTTGCGTGCCGGACGGTAGCTCAGGGAGGCCACGGCGACCGTGACCGCGACGACCACGACCGTGAACCAGACCGGGGCGCCGGCGACGTCGGAGGGAGCCGACACCGGCAGCACGAACTCCCAGAACCCGTTCGGCAACACCGACAGGCCGAGGACGATCGCGAGCCAGTTGAGCCACGAGAAGTTGCCGCTCGCCACCAGCCACAGCTGCGTCACGATCATGATCGCCGCCGCCCCGCCCGCGACGGGCTGCGGCACGAACAGGAAGAACGGCACGATCAGCTGGGTGAAGTGGTTGCCCGCCACCTCCACCTTGTGCAGCGGGCGGGGCAGGTGGTGGAAGTACCAGCTCAGCGGACCGGGCATCGGCTGGGTCTCGTGGTGGTAGTAGAGGCACGTCAGATCCCGCCAGCACGGGTCGCCGCGGATCTTGATCAGTCCGGCGCCGAACTCGAGCCGGAACAGCAGCCACCGCAACAGCAGCATCGTCAGCAGCGGCGGCGCCGTGTGCGCGTTGCCGACGAACACCGCGAGCAACCCCACCTCGAGCAGCAGCGACTCCCACCCGAATCCGTACCAGAGTTGGCCGACGTTGACGATCGACAGGTACAGCCCCCACAGCAGCAACCAGCCGAGCATGCACAGCGGCAGCGGCAGCAGGTCCAAGAGACCGAGGGCCGCGACCGCGGCCAGTCCCACACCGGTCCAGGCGACGCCGGCGAAGAACCCGTCCGAGTAGTGCAGGTGGAAGATGCTCGGCGCCCGCTGCCAGCGGGCGCCGGCCAGGAACCGGCGGGCGGGGAGCATGCCGTCGTCCCCGATGAGCGGCCGGAACTGGTCGGCGGCCACCAGGAACGCGCAGAGGTAGATGACGGCCAGCCCCTCCTTGAAGAGCAGCCGCCCCAGCCAGTATTGGTCGGCGTCGATCCAGTCCACGACAAGCTTCCCTTGTCGCGGACGTTACTCGGGGCGGCGTCGGTGGGCCAGGGGTCTCGCCGGCTCACGCCAGGTGCGGCAGCACCTCCTGCTCGAGCAGTTCCAGGCCGGACGTGTCGTATGCCGCCTCCGGGTCGTAGAAGATCGCGTACTCGAGGCCCTGCCGCTTCAGGGCGGTCAGGTTCTCGACGATCTGCTCCGGGGTGCCGACCGCGGGCATGCCACGGAACGCGGCGAGGGACGCGTCGGCGCGTTCGGGCCCGACGAACGGTTCGAGGCGGGCACGCAGAGTCTCGAGGCGCTCGCGCACCTCGGCCTCGGTGCGCCCGATGGCCAGGTTGTAGTTGGCGGAGCGGACGATCGCGCCGAAGTCGGTGCCGACCTCCGTGCAATGCCGCCGCAGAACCTCCGACTTGTGGGCGAATCCCTCCGGGGTGCCGTCGAAGTTGGTGTACTGCGCGTACTTCGCGGCGATCCTCAACGTCACCTTCTCGCCGCCGCCGGCGATCCACAGCGGGATGCCGCCGTCCTGCAACGGAAGTGGACGCACGATCGCGCCGTCGACCTGGTAGTGGCGGCCGTCGAGCGTCGCGGTGCCGCGGGTCCAGGCCTGCCGGAGGATCTGCACGCCCTCGTCGAGGCGGCCGAGCCGCTCGCCCGCCGAGGGGAAACCGTAGCCGTAGGCGCGCCACTCGTGCTCGTACCAGCCGCCGCCGATGCCCATGTCGACGCGGCCGCCGGAGATGATGTCGGCGGTGGCGGCCACCTTCGCGAGGTAGGCGGGATTGCGGTAGCTCATCGCGGTGCACATCTGGCCCAACCGCACCCGCTCGGTGACCGCCGCGAACGCCGACATCAGCGACCACGCCTCGTGGGTGGCCTCGTCGGTGGGCGCGGGGACGGTGTGGAAGTGGTCGTAGACCCAGATCGACTCCCACGGCCCGCGGTCGGCGCGCAACGCGACATCGCGCATCGCCGCCCACTGGTCCGCCGGGTCGATGCCGACGAGGTCGAGCCGCCAGCCCTGGGGTACGAACAGCCCGAAACGCATCACGGTCCTTGTCTGTCGGGGGGAAATGTCCGGTTGCCGGCCGACTACGGCATCGCGTCCACGTAGAACCACCGCCCGTGCTCCCGGACGAAGCGGCTGTGTTCGCGCATGGCGCCGCGGTCACCGTGGTCGGCGTAGTAGGCGACGAACTCGACGGTGCCGGCGTCGTCGAGCAGGCCGCCGCCGCTGCTGTGCAGCACGTCGAGGCGGCGCCACACCAGCTCGGGGTCCACCTCCAGGGTCGCCGGGCGGGTGCTCGGATGCCACGTCCGCAGCAGGTAGTCGGCGTCGCCGACCGCGAACGCGGCGTAGCGTGAGCGCATCAACTGCTCCGCGGTGGGCGCGTCGGCGCCGCCGTGGAAGCGGCCGCAGCACTGCCCGTACTGCTCCCCGGACAGGCACGGGCAGCGGTCGTCGTTCGAGATCATGGCCATCGGAACCTCACTGGGCCCGGCTGACGGACGACATGTGGAAGTCCGGAATCCGCATGGGCGGCATCGCGGTTCGGGTGAACCAGTCCTTCCACTCCCGCGGCAGGGTCTGCTCGGTGGCGCCGACCTCGGTGGCGCGGCGCAGCAGATCGAGCGGGCTCTCGTTGAACCGGAAGTTGTTGACCGCCGCGCTGACCGCGCCGTCCTCGATCAGGTACACCCCGTCCCGGGTGAGCCCCGTGAGCAGGGCGGTCGCCGGGTCCACCTCGCGGATGTACCACAGCGTGGTCAGCAGCAGGCCCCGCTCGGTGCGGGCCACCAGCTCGTCCAGCGTTGCGGCGGACCCGCCGGTGAGCAGCAGGTTCTCGCCCGGGACCGCGACCGGCGCGTCGAATTCCGCCGCGGCCGCGCGCGGATACGCCAGCGCGTTGATGACGCCGTCGCGGATCCAGTCGACCCGGGCGGCGTCCATGCCGTTGTCGAACACCGAGACGGTGTCGGACGACGCGGTGGTCGCGACGAAGGGGGCGTACGCGAGCCGGTCGGCGCGCGGATCCGAGTACAGGGTCAGCGGGAGGTCGGTGAGCTTCTCGCCGATCCGGGTGCCGCCGCTGCGCGAGAGCGCGGTGTGCCCCTCCTGGGCACCGCGGCCCTCCATCGCCCACATCAGCGGGATCATCAGGTCCGACACCGCCGACGGCGGCAGCACCGTCTCGTACCGGCCGGCGGGCAGCGCGACGGTGCGGGCCGACCAGTCCAGTCGGCGGGACAGGTCCGCCAGCAGGTCCGGGACGGACACGTCGGTGAAGTCGAGGCTCGCCGAGCCCACCCAGGCGCTCGCGTCGGCGCGCTTGCCGTTGATCTCGATCGACCCGGTCGGCTGGGTGAACCGTCGCCGGAGGCCGGTCGACGTCCCGAGCCACGTGCTGTGCATCTGGTGGTGCGCGAAGCCGTACAGCAGGTCGGCACCGTCGAACCCGTCCGCCAGCCCGGGCACGAGCGTCTCGAACACCCCGACACCCGTCGACGCCGGGCCGTCCGACCAGCCCGGATCCGCGGCGGTGCCGGTGAGCAGGTCCATCGCGTCCTCGGCCGCCTGGGCCGAGCGGGCGGCGGCCTCGCTGGCCCGCACCACGTCGGCGATCGCGTCCGCGTCGACCGTCGACGACGTCACCGCGCCGACCTGCGCGGCCCCGCCGGCGGAGCGGATCACCGACAGCACGGTCCACGACCGCGACGTCGAGACCCCGTTGGTGGTCATCGAATTGCCGGCCCAGCGCAGCGACGCCTCGCTCGCGTCGGTGACCAGCACCATCGCCTCGTCGACGGTCGACAGCGCGAGCGCCCGCTCGACGAGTTCCTGCGCGGCGATCATCGCCCGCCCTCCGTTCGGGTGTTGAGCACGTTGACGCCGCGGAACAGCGCCGACGGGCAACCGTGGCTCACCGCCGCCACCTGGCCGGGTTGCGCCTTGCCGCAGTTGAACGCGCCGCCGAGCCGCCACGTCGACGGCCCGCCGACCGCCTCCATCGCCCCCCAGAAGTCGGTCGTCGTCGCCTGGTACGCGACGTCGCGCAGCTGCCCGTCGAGCCGGCCGTCCCGGATCCGGAAGAAGCGCTGCCCGGTGAACTGGAAGTTGTAGCGCTGCATGTCGATCGACCAGCTCTTGTCGCCGACGACGTAGATGCCGTCCTCGACGCGGGAGATCAGGTCGGCGGTGGTGGTGTCGGCGGCCGGATCGGCCTGCAGCGACACGTTCGCCATCCGCTGGATCGGCACGTGGTGCGCCGAGTCGGCGTACGAGCACCCGTTGGAGCGGTCCAGGCCGAGGCGCGGCGCGAACACCCGGTCGAGCTGGTACCCGACCAGGACACCGTCGTGGACGAGGTCCCAGCGTTGCGCGGCCACGGCGTCGTCGTCGAAGCCGACGCTCGCGAGCCCGTGCGGTTCGGTGCGGTCGGCGGTGACGTGCATGATCGGCGTGCCGTACTGCAGGCTGCCGAGCAGGTCGGGGGTCGCGAACGACGTCCCCGCGTACGCCGCCTCGTATCCGATGGCGCGGTCGTATTCTGTTGCGTGACCGATGGATTCGTGGATCGTGAGCCACAGGTTGGTGGGGTCGATCACCAGGTCGGTGGGCCCCGCCTCGACGCTCGGCGCCGCGATCTTGTCCGCGAGCAGCCCCGGGATCTCGGCGAGTTCGGCGTCCCACTCCCAGCCCGTGCCGGTCAGGTACTCCCAGCCGCGGCCCACCGGCGGGGCGAGGGTGCGCATCGTCTCGAAGGTGCCGGCGTCGGGATCGACCGAGACGGCCTCGAGTTCGGGATGCAGCCGCACCCGCTGCTGCGTGATCGTCGATCCGGCCAGGTCGGCGTAGAACGTCTGCTCCTTGACCTGCAGGCAGCTGGCGGTGACGTGGTCGATCCCGGCCGCGTCGAGCAGGCGCCGCGACCAGTCGGCGAGCAGATCCACCTTGTCGGCGGTGGCGACCGCGAACGGATCGGTCACGTAGCCCGACACCCAGGTGGCGTCCCGGTACACCGGTTCCGGTGCGAGCACGACCCGCTCGCGGTTGAGGGCGCGCAGCGCCCGGGCCACCGCCACTGCTTCGGCCGCGACGGCCGCCGCGCGCGCCGGGGTCGGCTCGGCGTGCGACGCGAAACCCCATGTCCCGTCGACCACGACACGCACCGAGAATCCGGTCTCGACGCCGTCCTGCGCGGACTGGACCCGGCCGTCGCGCAGTCGCAGTGACTGGGTGACCAGGCGGTGCACCCGCAGGTCGGCGTGCTCGACGCCGGCGGCGCGGGCGACGGTCAGCGCGGCGTCGGCCAGCGCGTGCAGCGGCAGGTTCGTGAACTCGGGGTCGACCGGATGGCCGGACGCAACTGCGGGCGGGACAGCACCGTGGGTGACGATCACCGGCCCAGCCTAGTCGGCGTCGCGACACCGACCGGTGACCGGCGGCGGACTTCTGCCCTGGTTCGCCACCGGACGACCCGCAGCGTCGCCGCGGTTCAGATGCCCCTTTTCCGGGCCTATGGCAGCGGACTCGGCGTGTCGCGCCTGTACAGGCTGCTCCCCGCCGTCGGTTACCGTTCGCGCATGGCCCTCTACGACGACACGATTCGGACGACGACCGAGGACCGCGCCATGCTCGAGCGGATGCTCGACGTCCAACGTGCACAACTACTGCACCTGGTCGATGGGATGAGCGAGGCCAATGCGCGTCAGCGGCTGGTACCGTCGCTCACCACTCTGCTCGGGTTGGTCAAGCACGGCGTTTTCGTCGAAAAGGTGTGGTTCCACCACCGCATCGCCGGGCGACCCCGACACGAGGTCGACATCCCAGACGACATCGACGACAGCTTCCGCCTGACCGACGACGATTCCATCGAGAGCGTGTCCGCCGCTTTCACAGCTGCGTGCGCACATTCCAGAACCATCGTCGCCGAGCACACTGACTTGGCCGAGACCATCCCCTGGCGCGACGGCTACGTCTCCCTGCGGTTCATCCTCACCCATTTGATCCAGGAATACGCCCGGCACGCAGGCCAGGGCGACATCCTGCGCGAACAGATCGCCGCGACCTCGCAGACGTGAAACCGCGTCGATCGGCCTGATTGCCGGGTCGGAAGCCGATTGCTTCGGGTAGCGACGAGTGGCGCCATTGATCCGCCCTCTTCCGCGGCGCCCGCGTGCGTGGTCTCCTGGATACGTCACGTCCGCATCCTCGGGGAGCGGGGCGGATCATCCGAATGTCGAGGAAGATGCCATGTCCACGATTCATCTCCACCAGACGACCACAGCGACGCCCGAGCAGTTCATCGCGGGTCTCACCGATTTCGGTCCCGGTCGCGAGAAACTGTTCGGCAACAGTGCAGACAATTACCTCGAGGTGCACCACGAAGGTACCCACGACGCCGACGTCACGGAGGGCTCGAGCGGCATCTGGGAACGTTTGCACTACGACTGGTCCGACCCCCATCGTGTCGTGATGACGACCACCGACTCCAACCTGTGGGGTGGTGCCTCAGGCCACACCTACACGCTCACACAGCAGCCCACCGGCAAGACCGATGTGGACGTCGTCGTAGTCCGCGACGGCAAGAACCTCAAGGGACGACTTCTCGCGTCCGTCCTCGCAGTCTTCGGCAACCTCGTCTTGGGACGGCAGCTAAAGAAGTCCGTTGAGGCCATCGAAGCTCGCAACCACGGCACGAGTGGGACAGGCACCCAAACAACAGAAAGGTGACCTGAGGTCCGCGTCACCATCCGGTCGGACCGGCGAACACCGAGAGCAATGTGTTCACGTCTGCTGTTCGAAAACCAGCAGCGGCTTGCCTCCGTGCGCGGGAGCTTCGGCCAAATAAACTGCTTCGCTGAACTTTTCGAGAGGGATCGGCTGTCCCTCGGGCACCCGCAACACGCCACTGTCGGCGAGCTGGAGCGTCCGGTCGATCGCCGCGGCCATTCGATTCTTCGGGGTCTCGGTGAGCCAGCGGAACAGCCAGAACCCTCGAACAGTTTTGGTGTCGTAGATCAGCGAGCGCGCGAAGATGGGGATGGTCAGCTTGTCGGGGTCGGTCTGACGGTGCGTGGACAGCGCACCGTAGACGACCAGGTCACCGTGCGGTGCCAGCGCGCGGGATATGTCCGCACCCAGCTGACCGCTGACACAGTCGATGGCCTTCGACACACCCTCGTGCCCTACGATCTCGCCAGTCCGTTCGCGCACGTCTTCATCCTCCGTGCAGATCACCGCGGTGCCCCCCAGCGCGAGGATGTCCTCGACAGCAGATCGGCGACGGACGACGTTGATGGTCTTGAAGCCGACGTGCATGCCCAGTTGTATGACCAACTGCCCCACCGTTGAACCGGCCGCTGTCTGCAGAAGCCATTCACCAGGGCGAACATCGAGTACATCACCGGTCAAAATCACGGCGGTGAGCGGATTGGTGAGAAGCTGGGCGGCCGTGGAATCGCTCATGCCGACGGGAACAGGCAAGACCCTCTCGGCATCGGCAACGACATACTCCTGCCACGTGCCCTTGACTCCGATCGTGACAACGCGTTGCCCCACGGTCAGATCCTCTGCACCGCTACCGAGTTCGTCGATCACACCGACGGATTCGATTCCGGGCACGGCGGGGAACTCAGGTGTGAATCCGTATCTGCCCCGAATGGTATGTAGATCGCTGGCATGGACCGGTGCAGCTGCCACCCGGATCCGGACCTTGCCGGGACCGACCTCCGGAATCGGGCGGCCCTCCAGGCGCAGAACCTCGGACGGTTCGCCTAACGTGTCGGCAACGACACACCTCATGTTCGGCATCTCCCTGGCCCTCCTTCATTCGGGTCGGCGGTCGGCTCCGGCCGACCTGAGCCGTCCTTCTTAAGTGGTGGTGACCAGGCTGTTTCGGGACAGTGGTGTCCCGAAGTAGCCAACGTGGGGGTCGACGACAACAGACTTGGTTTCGCCTTGTCGAGCCAAGGACTCGCGGGCCATCTGCTCGAACGAGATCTTCTCGTGCCCTCCGATGTTCTCGATGCGGCCCAGTGGTTCGCCCCGTGCCACATCGGCAACCTCGGCTGCGAGCTCGTCGACGGCGATGGGCTGGATCAACGCGTCCGGTACCCGCACTTCGTCGCCGATCGTCATCGACGCTGTGATCCTGTCGGTGAACTCGGCGAACTGGGTGGAGCGCACGATTGAGTAGGGAATCTCCGATTCCTCGATGAGCTTCTCCTGGGCGACCTTCGCCCGCAGGTATCCGCTCAGGGGTAGCTGGTCGGCACCCACGATCGACACCGCGACGTAGTGTCCGACGCCGGCGGCCTTCGCGGCAGCCTCCAGGTTGGTGGTCGATGTCGTGAAGAACTCCATCACCGGACCGTCTTCGAATGAAGGCGAGTTGGACACGTCGACAACTACGTCCACACCGGTCAACGCCTCGGCGAGGCCTTCCCCGGTCAGCGTGTCGACGCCGGTACTCGGCGACGCGGGCACCGCTTCGTCGCCGTGATCTCTCAGTCTTTCAACCACTTTCGACCCCAGCATCCCGGTGCCACCAATCACGACGATCTTCATGACTACCTTCCCGAGTCTTGCCGGAACGTGGGCAGCCAGCCCCGACGCAAGTGGCGACCTGTGTCCGCGCTCCGGGTTCACTTGGCGATACGCAATGTCGGCCCAGATCCAGGCTAGGCTGTCCGTGGCGGGGTTCACAGTGGCGATGTCATATCGCACCCGTCATGTCGCCCTTTCATGCCGTTCCCGTCCACCTGCCACCGGGCAGTCGCATGCCCTTTGTTGTGTCACGGCCGTCTTGGACCACGGACCGCGTATGAATGCGTGCCGAAAAAGACGCTCGTCAAACAGGAGAGCACGGAGAAGGGGAGTCGAAGGGTTCAGCGGTCGAATCAACGTGGCGGTTCGGGCACGTCCAGACGGTGTTCGATGTGGGCGACGGCAGGCAGACGAGCGATGGCGTAGTGGGCATCAACCTTGGGTATTCCGGAGCGGGTGACGGGAAACGACGGGCGGATGGCTCGACCATCTCGATCGACCAGCCACAGCAGCGGACATGCCGTGCCGGGAGTGCAGCGGTCATCGGTGAGTCCTCGGCCTGGTTTGCCGCCCCACCACGCTTCGATCCCCCACGCCTGCGGATCCGAGCGTGCGGACAACGCGCCCAGCAGCTCGCCGAGGTCCCCTTCGCGCCGTACTTCGTCCACGACCAATGCCGTCCCGGCAGGATTCTGCCCGTCTGGCCCGAAGTAGGTTCGGCCCGATACGAAGTCGCACGTCACGACGGCCACCGGGTCGAAATCGTCGGGGACCGTGCCTGATCGAGACGGGGTGAAGCTCTGCGGCAACGGGGGCGAGAAGTGGCCGGGGAACATCCCCGGGTCCAGGCAGGTCACCTGCGGCACCACCTGCGCAGTATCGGGCCGATCCGGTGGCCGCTCGTGCAGGTAGATCGCTCCGGCGGTTGCGATGCCAGCTGCCAGAACGACGATGCCGACGTCCCTCATCTTCATCGTGTCGACGATATCGAGGAGGGGAGGTCCGCATGAGGGTATGGCCGCACTGGTTCGGCCGTCCTGTACCTCGATCGTCGAACAGGACACTGCCGGTAACGCATGAATGGTCCGACAGCGCCAGTACCGTCAGCGCATGGGGTGGATCGTGGTCTGCGTTCTCGGGGTTGTGGGATTGGTGGCAGGCGGGGTCCTGCCACGGCGCGTCCAACTCGGGCGGAGACCTGGGTTCCCCTGGTTCTGGGTGGCGTTTCCTGCTACGTGCGTTGCGATAGCCGCTGCTGTGTCGGTCTTCGCTTGGCCGCAAGCGGTCACTGGTTCGGGGAGCTATTGGTGGGATCTGCCTGCCCTGAACCCACCAACGCAGCAGTTTCTGTCGAACGAGCAGTACCAGCGGCTCGTGACACTGCACAGGTTGAGGCGCGTGCTACCGCTGGCATCCCTCGTGGGGATCGGGTTGTGTGTATGGGCGTGGCGGCGACGCCGTTTGTGAGTCCGACTTGTCGATCGTCAGACAGGAGGCTTCGTGGTCGATCTGCCACACACCTCTGCATGAGTCGAGTGGCATCGTCGGATTCATGAGCGAGACGACAGGGACGGTGCGGGAGTGGAACGATCTGGAGGGGTGGGGAGTCCTCGACTCCACGGCGACCCCTGGCGGGTGCTGGGTGTTCTTCAGTGCCATTGCCGGAAAGGGATTCCGAACGTTGACCGTGGGTGACACTGTCGTTTTCGACTGGGAACACGTGACTGATCAGGACGGCTACCGGTACCGCGCCATCGGTGTGGAGCAACCACGCCGCTGATCCAGCTTTCGAACCTAGCTGCCAGGCACCTCGAGTACAGCGTTTCGCGCCGGTCGTGACAGACAGCGTCCGCCTTTGTCGATAGTCAGACAGGAAACGCAGCTGCAAGAGCGGTCGGAGAGTTCGAGCGCGTTTCGCGCGCTCAGGTGGAGAAGACGCCTCCCTGCCGGCCGCCGTCAGTAACGTCACACCCACGCAACGGATATACGGACCGTCCGTACATCGCAGCGCCTTCGGACTCTAGGCTCTGTTCGTGTTCCGATTCGGCCGGTCCCGGCGAGCCGACGACGCCCGTACGCTCTACGATCCGCGAGAGCTGCTGCGCGCCTATGAACGTCGCGCGACGCACGAGATCCGACCCACCGGCGAACTCCTGATCGGGATTCCGCTGCGTGACGAGAGCACTCTGGAGATCACCGTCGCGGATCCCACCGCGGACTGGGTCGACTCGCGAGTGCGCGGACTGTGCGCCTCGCTGGGCGAGCTGGACCGCCGCGCCCAGCACGTCCTGCGCGGCGAATTCGGCATCGGTTGGGTCGAGCTCTATTCGGCGGACCGCGGCACCGTCGACTACTGGGCGATCGGCGTCAACAGCGAGTATCCGGTCGACATCGCGTGGACCGGAGACGGCTGGGCGGAATCACCGGCCGAGCCGGGGTGACGCGCGTGGGGCCACGACCGTCCGTCGCCGTCCGCTGGTAGGTTCTGCGGCCGTGGATGATTCGGTGTCGATGGGCTTCGACGGTGTCGAGCGCGACCATGTCCGGCCGTTCCTGAAGGGGCTCGGCTTCCGGAAGCGGGCGCTCGTCTTCACGCGGGTGCGGGACGGCCTCACCGATGTCGTGTCGCTGCAGCGGTCCTCGGGCAACAGCGGCGGCAACGTGCGCTTCTACGTGAACTGCGGCGTCTACTCCGCGGAGTTCGCATCGGTGATCGGCGAGACGGTCGTCGAACGCCCGCGCGAGGTCGACTGCCAGTTCCGGTGCCGCCTCGACACCCTGGCGCCGGGGACGGCCCAGTGGTTCGAGATCGCCGCGGACACGCCCGCCGAGGCGATCGGCTCGGCCGTGGTCGCGGCGCTGGGGACGGCGGTGCCCGCGCTCGGCGCCATCGACTCGACCGACACGCTCGCGGACAGGATCGGCGGCGGTGTCGCGATCGAGGCGTTCCGGTATCGCATCGCCACCGAGGACTGGGCGTCCGCGCGTGCGCTCTACTGGTCCATCCGCGCCGAGTTCGGCGGCGAGGCGCGCTGGCCGAGGATCGACGACAATCTCCGCCGCCACGTGCCGGCCGCGAAGCTCGCCCAGGTCATGTCCGCGTCGAATCACGGCTGAGGCGCGAACGCCCTGGGAGTTCGTTCCCCGGGCGACGACCTCCTACGCTGCTGGCCATGCGGAGGTTCAGTCTGTGGCTGCGGGAGCGGCCGATGGTCGCCGACTCGATGCTTGCGGGACTGCTGTTCGCGCTGGAGATCGCGTCGTCGTTCGGGCGGACCGCGCCGGTGCTGTACGTGCTCACCGGCGCCGGCCTGTCCCTGCCGATCGTGTGCCGCCGCCGGCACCCGCGGGCCGCGGCGACCGCCGTGCTCGTCATGTCGATCGTCTGCACGCTGACGCTGTACGCGACCGACGACCTGAACGCCGAGGACAGCTCCCATCCGGCGGTGTTCGCGCTCGCGGTCTCGCTCTACACCCTCGTGGCGTATGTGGGCCGACGGGCGGCGGCGTACTACGTGGCGGGTCTCGTGATCGACGGCGTCGTCTCGATCCGCCTGTACGACGAGGATGCGCTCGCCCTCGCGGTCTTCTCGGGACTCGCGTACGCGCTGTCGTGGATCCTCGCCGAGTTCATCGGCGCGCGCCGCGCCTACGACGACGAGGTCGCCGCGCGCCTGGCGGTCGCCGAACTCGAGCGGGATCGTCGCGCGGACGACGCGGTCTACGCCGAACGCACCCGCATCGCCCGCGAACTGCACGACGTGGTCGCGCACGCGGTCAGCGTCATGATCGTGCAGGCCGACGGCGCGTCGTACGCGCTGCGCCGCGATCCCGAGAAGGCCGAGCGGGCGCTGTCGAACATCGCCGGCACCGGGCGGGAGGCGCTGGCCGAACTGCGCCGCACCGTCGCGCTTCTGCGCACCCCCCAGACGCCGGCGGAGATGCCGCAGCACGGCACCGCCGGGGTCGCGCGGGTGGTCGAGACGATGCGCGAGGCCGGGCTGGCGGTGGAATTGACCCAGTGCGGTGCGATCGACGACGTCCGGCCCACGGTGAGTCTCGGTGTCCACCGGTTGGTGCAGGAGTCACTGACCAATGTCCTGCGGCACTCGGGGGCCGATCCGAAGGCGTGGGTCCATATCGCCCGTCGCGAGAACGACGTGCTGGTCGAGATCGTGGACAACGGCAGCGCGCGGTACGGCAGCGCGGCCCGCCGCCCGTTGCAGGGCAGTGGGAACGGACTGGTCGGCATGCGAGAGCGGGTGGCGGTGCTCGGTGGCACCCTCGAGGCCGGTCGACGGCCCGACGGCGGATGGACCGTCCGCGCCGAACTGCCGCTCGACCCTGACCGATGAAGGTGCGATCGGACCGGGCCACCCACTAGATTCGTTCCGTGCCGATCTCCGTTCTTCTCGTCGACGACCAGGAACTCATGCGCATGGGGCTGAACATGGTCCTCGACGCCCACGACGACATCGTCGTGGTGGGGGAGGAGGCGGACGGCGCGGCCGCGATCCGCGCGGCCCGGGACCTGCAACCCGACGTCGTGCTGATGGACGTGCGGATGCCGGTCGTCGACGGCGTCACCGCCACCGAACGGATCCTCGAAGCCGGCGGTGTCAGCAAGGTGCTGGTGATGACGACGTTCGACCTCGACGAGCACGCTCTGGCCGCGCTGCGGGCCGGTGCCAGCGGCTTCCTGCTCAAGGACACCCCGCCCGAGGACCTGGTCTCGGCGATCCGCAGCGTCGCCGCCGGCGACGCGGTCGTCTCCCCGCGGGTGACGCGGCGCCTGCTCTCCCGCTTCCTGCGCGACGACCTGCCGCCGTCGCGCGACCCCGCGATCCTCGACGTGCTCACCGAACGCGAACGCGAGGTGCTGGGCCTCATCGCGGGCGGACTGTCGAACTGCGAGATCGCCGCGCAGCTGTACCTGTCCGAGGCGACGGTCAAGTCACACGTGGGACGGGTGCTGGCGAAGCTGGGATTGCGGGACCGCGTCCAGGCCGTCGTCCTGTCCTACGAGACGGGCCTGGTGCGGCCGGGTGCGGGCCTGTCGGGACCTCGGGCATAGCGACGCCCCGAGTTGGCGATGAAGCGGGCGGTGACGACGGCGACCGCGACCGCGGCGGCCGTGAACACGATCCCCTGCGCCCAGGCCGTGGTGGGGCTCGCCCCCGGCGCTCCGGAGCGGGGCGGCAGCACGATCATCTGAACGGCGGCGCCGGCCGGCACCGTCAGCCCGGCCAGGAGACCGATCACGCCGGCGTGCTTGATGCTCGCGCCCACGACTCCGAGAGGAAGCCCGAGCACCACGCCGGCGATCGACCACTGCAGCAGCTCGGGTCCGTACCAGGCCAGCGGTTCCTCGCGCAGAATCGAATCGGTGATGTAGTAGGTAGTCGTGGCGGCGATCAGGGCCACGGCGCCGGCGGCCGCGCCGGATGTCCGGGTTCCCGCCAACGCACCCGCGGCCACGGCCAGCGCCGCCCAGGCCCATCCCGCGTCGAGCAGCAGGGTGACGATCTCCGCCACCGACGCCCAGACGGTGCCGGCGCTCCGACTCCCGAAGGCCCCGACCGGGGACGCGACCTCGTTCATCACGGATGTGACCGCACCGAACCCCGATCCCAGTGCGAGGGCGACGGTCCCGCTTCTCCTGATGCTCACGCCGCGAGGATACGCAACGAGCTGTCGACCAGCGGAAACGCGGTGGAACGCCGAAGGACCCCGCCCGGTCGCCGGGCGGGATCCTTCGGAGGCGTCGGCGCCTACGCCGTGAACTGGCCGACGGTGCCGAGTGCGGTGCAGGTGGTGCCCGACTCGTACTTCACCTGACCGAACAGCGCGGCCAGGACCGTGCCCTCGCCGGTGTCGACCGTCTTCGACAGCGTGGGCACGTTGAGCACCGCGTCGTCGAGCGGCACGACCCCGCCCTTCAACGTGGTGGTGTTGAACCACGCCACCTGCAGATCCGATTCCTTGGGTACGGCGAGGTGCGCCGGGACCGCCTGGAAACGCAGCGTGCCGCGCTCGATCCAGGGCGGCAGCGGGAAGTTGGGACCGGCCTGCGCGCTCGCGACGGTCACCGTCATCGGGTTGCCGGCGACCCCGCACCCGAACGTCGGCGCCGGGAACAGGAAGTCCTGCGCGGTGGTGGTGCCGACCTCCCGGCCGGTGGCGCCCTCGATGATCTCGGTGACGCCGGGGGCGCCGAGTAGACCGCCGAGCAGATCCGACGCCTGCGGTGCATTCTTCGTCAGCTCACCGAGCAGACCCTGCAGCGACGGGGGAGCGGCCGGCGCGGGAGCGGCCGCCGCCACCCCGGAGAACACCACGGCGCCGGCCGCGGTGGCCGCGACGGTGGCGGAGATGCGGACGAGCCAGCGGCGCGCGGTGCCCCTCTCGAAGCGTCGTGACATGTGAACTCCTCCCTGAAGGATCGACCCTCCCAGCCGATCTGTCCTCGTACTGCACCACGGCTGAAGTCTCTACGTCAACTTTAGGGTTAGACCGTTACGGGATCGAATCCGAGCCCGTGGGAGCATTCCGGCGTCGTCGATCGTTGAGCAGGCAGAGCACCGGCCTCGCCCCGGCCGGCGCCCGCCACCGAAAGGATCCACCATGATCGCCCTGCTGTTCGTTCTCTACGTAGTGGTGGAGGTCGGCGCCCTGATCTGGGTGGGCTCCGCAGTCGGCGTGCTGTGGACGGTCCTGCTCCTGATCGCCGGATCGGCGGTCGGCATGATCCTGGTCAGGTCGCAGTGGCGGGTCGTGATGGACGGCTTCCGCCGCGCGTCGCGCGGGGAGGGGTCGCCGACGGGCGCCGTCGCGGACGGCGCGATGGTCGCCGCCGGCTCCGTGCTGATGTTCGTGCCCGGACTGGTGACGTCGGTGCTCGGCCTACTCATGCTGCTGCCGCCGACACGGTGGGCGCTGCGTCCCGTCGCCGTCCTGCTCGCCGGCAAGAAGGCGAGCGTCGCGCTCACCGGGGTCGAGTTCGCGTCCCGGACCGCCGGAGCGCGGCGGGGAACCGTCATCGACGGCGAGGTCGTCGACGTGGACATGGACGCGAACACGGGCTTCCGGCCGGACACCCCGCCCCAGGGACCCCGCGCGCTGCCGTAAGAGGCAGACTGGACGTCCGTGAGTACCCAACTGTTGGTCGACGGCCGTATCTACAGTCCCAGCGCACCGGACGCGACCGCGATGGCGGTCACCGACGGCATCGTGGTCTGGGTGGGCGAGGACCGCCCGGGCCGTGCGCTGCATCCCGACGCGGAGATCGTCGAACTCGACGGCGCCTTCGTCACGCCCGGTTTCGTCGACACCCACGTCCACGTGACGGCGCTCGGCCTGCAGTTGACCGGGCTCGACCTCAGCGGCGCCCGCGACAAGACCGAATGCCTGGACCTGCTGCGCCGCTTCGCCCGCGAGCGCGACGACGCGGTGATCTGGGGTCAGGGCTGGGACGACACCCGCTGGCCCGACGACGCGCCGACCACCGCCGAGCTCGACGAGGCCGCACCAGGCCGCGCGGTGTACCTCACGCGGATCGACGCGCATTCCGCGCTGTGCTCGACCCCGCTGCGGCAGGCCGCGTCCGGCCTCGCCTCGGCCGCCGGTTTCTCACCCGACGGGGCGCTGACCGGCGACGCGCACCACGTCGCCCGCGCCCAGGCACGCGCGCTGCTGACGTCGGCGCAGCGCGCTGCCGCGCGGACCGCGGCGCTGGATCACGCCGCCGCGCAGGGCGTCGTGGCCATGCACGAGTGCGGCGGCCCCGACATCGGCGGGCTCGACGACTTCCGCGAACTGCTCGCGCTGTCCCACGGTGTCGAGGTCCGCAGCTACTGGGGCGAGGCCGTGGACTCCGCGGAGGCGGCGACCGAGCTGCTGGCCCGGACCGGCGCGCACGCGCTCGGCGGCGACCTGTTCATCGACGGCGCCCTCGGCTCTCGCACCGCTGCTCTGACCCAGCCGTACCACGACTGCGCCGGCGAGCACGGCAACCGCTACCTCGACGGCGACGCGGTCGCCGCGCACGTGCGCGCCTGCACGCTCGCCGGCATCCAGGCCGGATTCCACGTCATCGGCGACGCCGCCGTCGCCACCGCCGTCGCGGCGTTCGAGGCCGTCGCCGCCGAACTCGGCGGGCCGGCCCTCGCCGCCCGCGGGCACCGGCTCGAGCACCTCGAGATGGTCACGCCCGAACAGGCGGCGCTCCTGGGCGGCTGGGGCGTGATCGCCAGCATGCAGCCGGTCTTCGACGCGCTGTGGGGCGGCCCCGACGGCATGTACGCGCAGCGCCTCGGCGCCGACCGGGCCGCGCGGATGAACCCGTTCGCGCCGATCGCCTCGACCGGGATGTCGCTCGCGTTCGGTTCCGACGCCCCCGTGACCCCGATCGACCCGTGGGCGATGCTGCGCGCCGCCGTCCACCACCGCACCCCCGGCAGCGGCGTCTCCCCGCGCGCCGCGTTCTCCGCGGCCACCCGCGGCGCGTGGCGGGCCGGCGGCGTCCGGGACGGCATGGCCGGCACGCTGACGCCGGGCGCGCCGGCGTCGTACGTGATCTGGGACGCCGACGAACTGGTCGTCTCGGCGCCCAAGGACTCGGTGCAGCGGTGGTCCACCGATCCGCGGTCCCGCGTGCCCGCGCTGCCGCGGCTCGAGGACGGCGCCCGCACCCCGGTGTGCCTGCGCTCGGTGCACCGCGGAGTCACCGTCCATGAGCGGTGACGCCCGCGGCGGCCGGCGGCCGCTGACCGCGACGCTGCGCGACTGTGTGGCGGCGGTCGCGTCGGGCGTGCTGCTGTTCGCGAGCTTCCCGCCGCGACCGCTGTGGTTCCTGGCGCCGCTGGGCATCGCGCTGATCGTCGCGGTGCTCACCGACTACGGGCGCCGCGGCCGCACCCTGCGGGCGGGATTCGGTTACGGCTACCTGGCGGGTCTCGGGTTCCTCGTGCCGCTACTGCCGTGGATCGGCGAGTACGTCGGACCGCTGCCGTGGCTGGCGCTGTCCGCGGCCGAGGCGGTGTTCATCGGCCTGTTCGGGCTCGGGGCGGTGCTCGTTGCCCGACTCCGCGCCCCGCTGTGGGTGGTGGCGCTCGCGATCGCCGCGGTGTGGAGCCTCACCGAGTGGCTGCGTTCGACGCTGCCGTTCGGCGGGTTCCCTTGGGGCAGGCTGGCATTCGGTCAACCCGAGGGGTGGTTGCTGCCGTTGGCGGCGCTCGGCGGCGCGCCGCTGCTCAGCTTCGGTGTGGCGGTCACCGGGACCGGGCTGGCCGCGCTGGCGTTCGGCGTGGCCCGGCGCGCCTCGGTGCGGGCGCTGCTCGGACCGATCGCGGTCACCTGCGGCGCGTCGGTCGTGGCGCTGGCCGCGGTGCCGTACGTGCACGCCGACGCCGACGGCGACCGGACCATCACCGTCGCCGCGATCCAGGGCAGCGTGCCTCGGCTGGGACTCGACTTCAACTCGCAGCGGCGGGCGGTGCTCGACAACCACGTCCGCCGCACCTTCCAGCTCGCCGACGACGTCGCCGCCGGGCGGCAACCGCAGCCCGACCTGGTGGTGTGGCCCGAGAACGCGTCGGACATCGACCCGCTGCGCAACGCCGACGCGGCCGCCGAGATCACCGCGGCGTCCGAGGCGGTGGGGGCGCCGATCCTCGTCGGCGCGGTCCTGATCAATCCCGACCACACCACCACCAACTCGGTGATCGTGTGGGACGGCGAGCAGGGCCCGGGTGAGCGGCACGACAAGCGGATCATCCAGCCGTTCGGCGAATACCTGCCGTACCGCGACTTCTTCCGGCACTTCTCCTCGTACGCGGACCAGGCCGGCAACTTCGTGCCCGGGCACGGCAACGGTGTCGTGACCGCCGACGGCATCCCCGTCGGCGTGGCGACCTGCTACGAGGTCGCGTTCGACCGCGCGCTCACCGAGTCGGTGCAGGGCGGCGCGCAACTGATCGCGGTCCCCACTAACAACGCCACGTTCGGTGACACCGAGATGACCTACCAGCAGCTCGCGATGTCCCGGGTGCGGGCCGTGGAGCACCGCCGGGACGTGGTCGTGGCGGCCACCAGCGGGGTGAGCGCGATCATCGCACCCGACGGATCGGTGGAACAGGAGACCGCGCTCTTCGAGCCGGCGGCCCTTGTGTCGCAGGTCTCACTGCGTACCGGTACTACGCTGGCAACTCGACTCGGCTCGATTCCGGAGGTTCTCCTGTGTCTCGGGGCCGCCGTCGCCCTCGTGTTCGCCGCCGTGCGCGGCCGTAGCGGCGACGGATCGACCAGCACGACGACGCAGCAGACCGATCGCGCCGTCGCGGATACGAACAATGCGCCGGCCAGCACCGGCAGGGAGGATCTCGATGTCAGCGGCGAGCGCACAGCCCAGCACACGGACCCTGGTGATCATTCCGACCTATAACGAACGCGAGAACCTGCCGCTGATCGTCGGTCGGCTCCACGCCGCGCTACCGGGAACCCATGTGCTGGTCGTCGACGACGGCAGCCCGGACGGCACCGGTGCCCTCGCGGACGAGTTGGTCGCGGCCGACGACGCCGGCCGCATCCACGTGATGCACCGCACCGAGAAGAACGGACTCGGCGCCGCGTACATCGCCGGGTTCCGGTGGGGGCTGGAGCGGGACTACACGGTGCTCGTCGAGATGGACGCGGACGGCAGTCACGCGCCCGAGCAGCTGCACCGGCTGCTCGACAAGTTCGATGCCGGCGCCGACCTCGTCCTGGGATCGCGGTACGTGCCCGGCGGCACCGTCGTCAACTGGCCCAAGCACCGCGAGTGGCTCTCCCGCGGCGGCAACATCTACTCGCGGCTGGCGCTGGGCGTGCAGATCCGGGACATCACCGGCGGCTACCGCGCATACCGGCGCGAGGTCCTCGAGGCCCTCGATCTGGGCGCCGTCGAGTCGCACGGCTACTGCTTCCAGGTGGACCTGGCGTGGCGCGCCGTCAACGCCGGCTTCACGGTCACCGAGGTGCCGATCACGTTCACCGAACGGGAGCTCGGTGAGTCGAAGATGAGCGGCAACATCGTCCGCGAGGCGCTGCTGAAGGTGACGCAGTGGGGTCTGGCCAAGCGCCTCGACAAGGCGAAGGCGCTGGTCGGCGCGTCCCGCTAGCGATTCTCGCGGGCGCTTGCGGCCGCCCGCCAACCCGTGCGCCCCGTGGATGCTCTCCCGTCACAGGTGAGGGCATCGACGGGGCGCAAATGCGTTCGAAGCGCCTAGCATGGTGTAACGGACCCGGTAGGGCGCTCGATCTAACTTGTGGTGTGCACCACTCTGCATCGGAAACCGATCGAGAGGTGAAGTGGTGACAAGTCCATCAAGTCCCTTTGACGACCCCGAGGCCGACTACCTCGTGTTGGTGAACGAAGACAACCAGCACTCGCTGTGGCCGGCGTTCGCCGACGTTCCCACCGGCTGGGCGATAGCGCACGGGAAGGCGTCCCGACGCGCCTGTGTCGACTACATCGACCGCAACTGGACCGACCTCCGGCCGAGCACTGCGCCGGCCGCGAGGGAGCATGATCCGTCGCTCGACTAGGCGGCTCGATCGCGCCACGCGACACCCTCGATCCGACCCCCGCACAGGGGTCCGGACCATTCGGACCGAAGGGTCATTTTTACCTATCTACCAGGCCAAACGCGGATTCGATGCGGAGCTGGGAAACCATCCGAGCGCCGAAAGGATCTTGATATGGTGTGGTCCCGATGCAACCGGGGCATTCTGCTCTCAGGGGGCGAGTAAATGAAGATGCCAGGATCTCGGGAACCGAACACACACGGTTCCGATACTCCGAATCTTCCCGCCGAGGCATTCCCACTCTCCTCGGCTCAGCGGAGTATGTGGTTCGCACAGCAGCTCACACCCGGCGTGCCGATATTCATCGCCCAGTACGTGGCGCTGCACGGCTACCTCGACATCGATCTGCTCCACGACTGCGCGCTGATCGCGGCGGAGGAGTTCCAGTCGCCGTACCTGCGACTGGTCGACGTCGACGGTGAGGGCGAACCGTGGCAGGTCGTCGATCCCGACGTCGACACCACGATCGGCCAGGTCGACCTGCGCGATCACCCCGATCCGATGGCGGCCGCGCAGGAGTGGATGGACCACGACTACTCCGTCCCGATCGACCTCACCCGGGATCGCCTGATCGAGTTCACGGTCCTGCGCGTCGGCGACCGAGACTATCTGTGGTACAGCCGAATTCACCACGTCGCCCTCGACGGCTACAGCGGCATGACGATCGCCAGTCGCATCGCCGCGCTGTACACGGCGGCGGTCGAGCATCGCGAGGTCGAACCGAATCGCGCCTTGGATCTGCGTGAACTGCTCGGGATCGACCGGAAGTACCGGGCATCGAGCCGATTCCAGGCCGACCGCGAGTACTGGGCCGACCACATCGCGGGCATCGAGTCGGGCTCCACCCTCGCCGAGACCGAAGGCCCGGTCGCCGCGGTCAGCCGGTACCGGAGCGCGCCGCTGTCCGCGGCCGTGATCGAGGCCCTCGACTCCACCGACCGACGGTTCGAGGCCACCCCGGCGGCCGTCCTGATCGCCGCCTTCGCGTGCTACCTCGCCCGCATGACCGGGCGGACGGACGTGCTGGTCAACATGCCGGTGTCCGCCCGGACGACGGCCCCGCTGCAGCGCTCGGGCGGCATGCTGGTCAACGTCGCACCGCTGCGCGCGACGGTGCTGCCCAACGACACGGTCGCCGACGTGGTGGGCCGGATCCAGCTCGAACTGATGGGCGCGCTGCGGCATCAGCGCTGCAGCATCGAAGACATCCGCCGCGACGCCGGACTGAGCGGGACCGCGCGCGGGCTGGCCGGGCCGATGGTCAACGTGATGCTCTTCCACCAGACGATGAGGCTGGGCACGCTCGAGGGCGAGTACCACATCGTCACGTCGGGCCCGGTCGAGGACCTGCTGATCAACTTCTTTCAGAGTGGCAGTCCAGCAAGGACATTCGTCGAGTTCCGGGCGAACCCCAACCGGTACTCGCAGGCGGAGCTGGACACGCACCACCGCCGCTTCCGGGAACTGGTGGAGGAGTTCGTGCTGGCGGCGCCGGAGACGCGCGTCTCCGACATCCACACCGAGAGCTCGGTCGTCGGCGCCCGACTGTTGCGGACCGCCGCACAGCTCGAGTTCTGGTCCCGCGAACTGGACGGCCTGCCGGACATCCTGTCGTTGCCGTCGGATCGGCCCCGACCGGCGAGGCGCGCGCTCGACGGTGGCCGCGTCGACTTCTCGATCCCACCGGACGTGCACCGGGTGCTGGTCGAGATGGCGCGCACCCGCGGCTGCACGACGTTCGCGGCGGTGCACGCGGCGCTGGTCGTGCTGCTCGCCCGGCTCGCCGACGTCGACGACGTGGCGGTCGGTACCCCGGTCGTCGGGGTCGGCGCGTCCGGTCCGTTCGTCAACACGCTGGCCATGCGGACCCGGCTGCGCGAGGCGGTGACGTTCGACGATCTGCTCACCGACGTGTGCAACGGCGACCTCGCCGCGTTCCGGCACGCCGAGACGCCGTTCGCGCAGCTCGTGGAGGCGCTCGATCGCACCCGGGAGAACGCGCACTCGCCGCTGTTCCAGGTGATGCTCGAGTTCGTCGACGGTCGCCACCCGCACCTCGAGGACGACGAACTGGTCGTCCGGGGCACCGACGCCGGCCCCGACATCTCCGCGCTCGACCTGCGCCTGTCGGTCGAGGAGCGGTTCGCGGGCAACGGCGCCGGCGACCACGTGCCCGCGGGGATGGACGCGGCGTTCACGTACGCCACGGACATGTTCGACCGCGAGACGATCGAGGAACTGTCGGCACGCTACGTGCGCGTCCTCGAGGCGGTGCTCGCCGACTCGTCGGCGATCGTCGCCGACATCGACCTCCTCGGCGACGACGAGCGGCGCGCGCTGTCCGGGGTGTGGGGCGGTGACGGGGTCACCCCGCGCACGCTCGCGGACATCCTGGGCACCGCGGCGCGCCGGGATCCCGACCGGATCGCGCTGTCGTACGAGGGTCGGGAGCTGAGCTATCGCGAGCTCGACGCGCGGTCGAATCGGCTGGCGCGCATGCTGATCGCCCGCGGTGTCGGACCGGAGACCGTGGTGGCGTTGTCGATGCCCCGGTCGATCGAATCCGTGCTGTCGGTGTGGGCGGTCGCGAAGACCGGCGCCGCGTTCGTGCCGGTGGACCCGAACTATCCGGCCGACCGGATCGAGCACATGCTCACCGACTCCGGTGCGGTCCTCGCGCTGACCGTCGCCGCGCACGACGGCGCGGTAGCGGACACGGTCTCCACGCTGGTGCTCGACGCGCCCGGCTTCGCCGAGCAGGTGGGGCAGTGGTCCGCCGCGGCAGTCACCGACGCCGACCGCATCGCCGTGGTCCGGATCGAGCACCCGGCGTACCTCATCTACACCTCCGGCTCGACGGGCACGCCGAAGGGCGTCACGGTCACCCACCGCGGACTGGCGAACTTCGCCGAGGACGAGCGCACCCGGTACCGGGTCGGCCCGGAGTCACGGACGCTGCACTTCTCGTCGCCGAGCTTCGACGCGTCGGTCCTCGAACTGATGCTCGCGTTCGGGGCCGGGGCGACGATGGTGATCGCGCCGCCCACGATCTTCGGCGGCGCCGAACTGACCCAGCTGCTGCGGCTCGAGCGGGTCACCCACGCGTTCGTCACCCCGGCCGCGCTCGGCTCGGTCGACCCGGTGGCGCTCACCGACCTCGAGTGCGTGGTCACCGGTGGTGAGGCCTGCCCGCCGTACCTGGTGGAGCAGTGGGCGCCGCGGCACCGGATGTTCAACGCGTACGGCCCCACCGAGGCGACCGTCGTGTCGAGCGTGTCGGAGCCGCTGGAGCCCGGACGCGACGTCACGATCGGCAGCCCGCCGCTCGGGACGGGCGCACTGGTCCTCGACGGCCGGCTGCGTCCGGTGCCGGTGGGCGTGGCGGGCGAGTTGTACGTCTACGGCGACGGACTCGCCCGCGGCTACCACGATCGGGCCGGCACCACCGCCGAGCGGTTCGTCGCGGACCCGTTCGGCGCCCCCGGCGAGCGGATGTACCGGACCGGCGACCTGGTGCGCTGGACGCGCCGCGGGCAGCTGGAATATTTGGGCCGGACCGACTTCCAGATCAAGATCCGCGGCTACCGCATCGAACTCGGCGAGGTGGAGGCCGCGCTGCGATCGCATCCCGAGGTCGGGTTCGCGCTGGCGACCGGCTTCGTCGGACCGTCCGGCGACACGCTGCTGGTCGCGTACGTGCAGCCGGACAGCAACCAGGAGCTGCGCGCCGGCGGTGCCGGCAATCGACTCAGCGCCGACGTGATCGCGCACGTCGCCGACGTGCTGCCGCCGCACATGGTGCCCGCCGGCGTGGTCGTGCTCGACTCGCTGCCGCTCACCCCGGCGGGCAAGCTCGACCGGCGGTCGCTGCCCGAACCCCGGTTCGACACCGGCACCGGCGAATTCCGGGCGCCGACGACCCTCGACGAGAAGCAGATCGCCGGGGTGTTCTCCGAGCTGCTGGGCGTCGAGCGGATCGGCACCACCGACAGCTTCTTCGACCTGGGCGGCAACTCCCTGACCGCCACCCGCATCGTGGCGCGGATCAACGCCATACTCGGCACCGAACTCGGTGTGCTCGACCTGTTCGAGGCGCCGACCGTCGGGGAACTCGCGGCCCGCGTCGAGGCCGCCGGTCCCGGGCACGGGGCGCGTCCGCCGCTGACACCGCGCGAGCACGTCGGGCCGGTGCCGGTGTCGTTGGCGCAGCAGCGGATGTGGTTCGTCAACCAGTTCGACACGACATCCGCGGCCTACAACATTCCGATCGCGGTGCGCCTGCGCGGCGATCTCGACGTGGCGGCGATGCAGACGGCGATCGGCGACGTGCTCGACCGGCACGAGTCGCTGCGCACCGTCTTCCCGAACACACCCGACGGACCGATCCAGGCGGTGCGGCCGGCCGCGGCGGTGAGCGTCGATCTCGCCCCGGTCGACGTGGCCGAGGACGAGTTGCCGGCCCGCATGACGGCGGCCGCGACCGCGGGATTCGACGTGACCGTCGAGCCGCCGGTGCGGGCGAACCTGTGGCGCCTGGCTCCGGACCACCACGTACTGACGCTGGTGGTGCACCACATCGCCGCCGACGGCCTGTCGATGGCCCCGCTGGCGCGCGACGTCATGCTCGCGTACGGCGCCCGTGCAGCCGGCGCCGCCCCGGACTGGTCGCCCCTCGCCGTCCAGTACACCGACTACTCGCTGTGGCAGCGGGATCTGCTCGGCGCCGAGGACGACCCGCACAGCGTCATCGCGCGCCAACTCGCGTTCTGGCGCGACGAGCTGGCGGGGGCGCCGGACCTGCTGGAGTTGCCGACCGATCGGCCCCGGCCGCCGCAGCAGTCGATGCGGGGCGGCGCGGTGGACTTCACGATCGCCCCGCACCTGCACCGCCGGCTGCTCGACGTCGCCGGCGAGCACGAGGCGAGCCTGTTCATGGTGCTGCACGCCTCCCTCGCGGTGCTGCTGGCCCGGCTCAGCGGCTCGTCGGACATCTCGGTCGGGTCACCGGTGTCGGGGCGCGGCGAGGCCGAGCTCGACGACCTGATCGGCATGTTCGTCGGCACCATCGTGCTGCGCACCCTGGTCGATCCGGCGTCGACGTTCAGCGATCTGCTGGCCCGCACCCGAGCCACGGACCTGGCGGCGCTCGGCAACACCGACCTGCCGTTCGAACGCCTCGTGGAGGTGCTCGATCCCACCCGGTCGGCCGCGTATTCGCCGCTGTTCCAGGTGATGCTCGTCCTGCAGGGCGACGATCGTCACCGGATCGAACTGCCCGGCCTCACCGTCGAGGTGGACGAGATCGACACCGCGACGGCGAAGTTCGACCTGCAGCTGATCCTCACCGAGACCGTGGACGAGGAGGGGCGGCCGGGCCCGATCGAGGCCACGTTCTCGTACGCGACCGACCTGTTCGACCCGGACACCGTCGCGGCGTTCGCCGACCGGTTCGTCCGCGTCCTCGAGTCGATCACCGTCGACGCCGCCGTCCGCGTCGGCGACGTCGACGTGCTCGTCGACGGCGAACGCGAACAGGTCCTCGGAGAGTGGAACGCCACCGAGCACGACGTTCCCGACGCGACGCTCGCGGACCTGTTCGACGCGCAGGCACGGCGGACGCCGCACGCCGCCGCGCTCACGTTCGGCGACGAGGCACTCACGTACGCGCAGTTCGCGTCCCGCGCCCGCCGGTTGGCGCGCGAGCTGATCGCGCGCGGCGTCGGTCCGGAATCCCGCGTCGCACTGTCGATGCGCCGGTCGTTCGACCTGCTCGTCGGCATGTACGCGGTGATCGAGGCCGGCGGTGCGTACGTCCCGCTCGACCCCGACCACCCGTACGCCCGCACCGAATACGTGCTGGACAGCGCCGATCCGGTGTGCGTGCTCACCACCCGCCGGGACCACGGCCCGCTGCCCGACGGCGTCGACGTGCTCGAGATCGACCACCTCGACGTCGGCGACCACGACGACGGACCGATCCGTCCCGAGGAGCGTCGCGGCGCACTGCGCGGCGACGACATCGCCTATGTGATCTACACCTCCGGCTCGACGGGGCGCCCCAAGGGTGTCGCGGTCAGCCACACCGCGATCGTGAACCGCCTCGCGTGGATGCAGGGGGAGTACCACCTGACCGCGTCGGACGTGGTGGTGCAGAAGACCCCGGCGACGTTCGACGTCTCGGTGTGGGAGTTCTTCTGGCCGTTGCAGACCGGGGCGAGCCTGGCGATCGCCGTTCCGGACGGCCACCGCGACCCGGCGTACCTGTCGCAGCTGATCGCGGACCGCCGCGTCACGGTCGCGCACTTCGTGCCGTCGATGCTCGCGGCGTTCGTGGTGGGCGCGGACCCCGACCAGTGCGGCTCGCTGCGCACGGTGTTCTGCAGCGGCGAGGCCCTGCCGCCGGCGACCGCCGCCGCGTTCACGGAGTTCGCGGCGATCTCCGGCGCGCGGCTGCACAACCTGTACGGGCCCACCGAGGCCGCCGTCGACGTCACCTACCGCCCGTACACCGAGGCCGACACGGTGTCGGTGCCGATCGGCGCACCGGTGTGGAACACCCAGGTGTACGTGCTCGATTCGCGGCTGCACCCGGTTCCGGCGGGCGTGCCGGGCGAGCTGTACCTCGCCGGTGTCCAGTTGGCCCGCGGGTACGTCGGCCGCCCCGACCTGACCGCGGACCGGTTCGTCGCGTCCCCGTTCGGGGAGCCGGGCTCGCGGATGTACCGCACCGGCGACGTGGTCCGGTGGAAGAGGACCGACGGACCGGACTACGCGCTCGACTATCTGGGCCGCAGCGACTTCCAGGTCAAGCTGCGCGGCCTGCGCATCGAGCTGGGCGAGGTGGAGGCCGCACTGCTCGACCGGCCCGGGGTGGGGCAGGCGGTGGTCGTGGTGCGCCGCGACGAGATCGTCGGGGAGGCGCTGATCGGCTACGTGATCGCCGATCCCGGCGCGGATCTCGACCCCGCGGCACTGCGGGAGGCGGTCGGCGACTCGCTCCCGGCGTACATGGTGCCGTCGCAGATCCTGGTGCTCGACGCGTTCCCGCTCGGCGCGACCGGCAAACTGGACCGCCGCGCGCTGCCCGAGCCCGAGTTCCGTGCGTCGGAGGCCGAATTCGTGGCGCCGCGCAATCCGGTGGAGGAGATCCTCGCGGCGATCTTCGCGGAACTGGTCGGGACACGGCGAGTGGGCGTGTACGACAGCTTCTTCGATCTGGGCGGCAACTCGCTGACCGCGACCCGGCTCGTCGCCCGCGTCAACGCGGCCCTCGACGTCCGGATCGGGGTGCGCGAGCTCTTCGACACCCCGACGGTGTCGGCGCTCGCGCTGCGGATCGAGGCGGCGGGCGCCCACGGCGCGGACCAGCCGGCGCTGGTCGCGGCGGAGCGCCCGGCGATCGTGCCGGTGTCGTTGGCGCAGAAGCGGATGTGGTTCATCAACCAGTTCGACACCGCGTCCCCCGCCTACAACGTGGTGCTGCCGGTGCGCCTGGACGGGGACCTCGACCGCGGTGCCCTGCGGGCCGCGATCGCCGACGTCCTCGAGCGGCACGAGTCGCTGCGCACCCGATTCCCGATGGTCGACGGCGAACCCACCCAGGTGATCGTGCCGACCGCCGCCGTCGCGCCCGACCTCGAACCGGTCGCGGCGTCCGAAACGGACGCCGCCGAGCGGATCGCGGAGTTCGCGGGCACCGGGTTCGACGTCACGGTCGCCCCGCCGGTGCGGTCGATGCTGCTGCGGCTCGGGCCGCGGGCGCACGTGCTGGTGATCGTCGTGCACCACATCTGCGCCGACGGCTTCTCGCTGGCGCCGCTGGCCCGGGACGTGATGAGCGCGTACGTCGCCCGCGTCGAGGGGCAGGCCCCGCAGTGGGCGCCGCTGCCGGTGCAGTACGCCGACTACACCCTCTGGCAGCAGCGGGTCCTCGGCGGCACCGACGACCCCGACAGCGTGCTCTCGACACAACTCGACTACTGGGCGACCACCCTCGACGGACTGCCCGAGGTGCTCGAGCTCCCCACCGACCGGCCGCGGCCCGCGCGCCGGTCGATGCGCGGGGCCCGGTACGGCTTCCGCATCGAAGCCGACGCGCACCGGCGACTCGTCGCGATCGCGCACGGGCACAACTCGACGGTGTTCATGGCGGTCCACGCGGCCGTGGCCGCGCTGCTGGCCCGGCTCGGCGACACCGACGACGTCGCGATCGGCACCCCGATCGCCGGGCGCGGCGAGGCCGCGCTCGACGAGCTGGTCGGCATGTTCGTCAACACGCTTGTGCTGCGTAGCCGGTTCGATCCGGCCGCGACGTTCACCGAACTCCTCGACGGCGTGCGCGACACCGACCTCGACGCGTTCCACCACGCCGACCTCCCGTTCGAGCGGCTGGTGGACGCCCTCGCCCCGGAGCGCTCGACCGCGCACTCGCCGCTGTTCCAGGTGATGCTCGAGTTCCGCAACGCCGACCAGCCGCGGCTCGAACTGCCCGGGCTCACTGTGACGGTCGTCGACATCGGCACCGCCATCGCCAACTTCGATCTGCAGCTGACGCTGACCGAGGAGTTCACCGAGTCCGGGGAGCCCGCCGGCATCGCCGCCGGGTTCACCTACGCCACCGATCTGTTCGACCCCGCCACCGTCGCGCGGCTGGCCGAACGGTTTACCGCGGTGCTGCGGGCCGTCACGAGCGATCCGCGCACCCGGGTCGGCGACATCGACCTGCTCACCGCGACCGAACGCGCGGACCTCGCGCCGGTGAGCGGCGGCGCCGGGGTGCCCGCCCGGACGCTGCCCGAGCTGCTCGCGGCCGCCGCCGTGGTCGATCCCGACGCCGCGGCGGTGGTCTTCGACGGCACCACGCTGTCCTACCGTGACCTCGATGCCCGGTCGGATCGGTTGGCGCGGTTGCTGATCCGACGCGGCATCGGGCCGGATTCGGTGGTGGCGCTCGCGCTGGCCCGCTCTCTCGAATCGGTGACCGCGACGTGGGCGGTCGCCAAGACCGGTGCCGCGTTCGTGCCGGTGGACCCGAACTATCCGGCCGACCGGATCGAGCACATGCTCACCGATTCCGGTGCGGTCGCGGGCATCACCACCACCGAGCACCACGGCACGCTGCCTGCCTCCACCGAGTGGGTCGTGCTCGACACCGACGACACTCGGGCCCGGCTCCGGACCGAGCGCGGCGGATCGGTCACCGACGCGGACCGGGTCCGCCCGTTGCGGCTCGACGACCCCGCGTACCTGATCTACACGTCCGGGTCGACGGGCACGCCGAAGGGCGTGGTGGTCTCGCACCGCGGCCTGGCGAACTTCGCGGCCGAGGAACGCACCCGGTTCGGGGTGACGCCGCACTCGCGCACCCTGCACTTCTCGTCGCCGAGCTTCGACGCGTCGATCCTCGAGCTGCTCCTGGCGATCGGGGCGGGCGCCACCATGGTCGTCGCACCGTCCACGGTGCTCGGCGGCGACGAGCTGCGCGAGCTGCTGCACGCGCACGACGTCACGCACGCGTTCGTGACCCCGGCCGCGCTGGCCTCGGTGGACTCGTCGGGGCTGCACCGGCTCGAGTGCGTCGTCACCGGCGGCGAGGCGTGCCCGCCCGAACTGGTGGCGCAGTGGGCGCCCGGCCGGCGCATGTTCAACGCGTACGGGCCCACCGAGTCCACCGTCGTCGCGAGCGTCAGCGAACCCCTGGCGGTGGGCGTGCCGGTGACGATCGGCCGACCGCCGATGGGCACGAGCCTCGTGGTGCTCGATGCGCGCCTGCAGCCGGTGCCCGTCGGCGTGCCCGGCGAGCTGTACATCCTCGGGACCGGGCTCGCGCGTGGCTACCACGCCCGCCCCGGCACCACCGGTGAACGCTTTGTGGCCAACCCGTTCGGCGCGCCCGGCAGCCGCATGTACCGCACCGGTGACCTGGTGCGGTGGAACGGTTCCGGGCAGCTCGAGTACCTGGGCCGCACCGACTTCCAGGTCAAGATCCGCGGATTCCGCATCGAGCTGGGTGAGATCGAGTCGGCGCTGCGCCGGTACCCCGGTGTCGCGCGCGCGGTGGTCACCGTGGACGGGTCCGGCCCGGCCAGTCGGCTCGTCGGCTACGTCGTCCCCGAGGACGGCGCGGTGCTCGAGCCGGCCGAGATCACCGCCTTTGTCGGCACCTTCCTGGCGTCGTACATGGTTCCGTCGGCAGTGATGGTCCTGGACGCGTTGCCGCTCGGCCCGGCCGGCAAGATCGACCGGAAGGCGCTGCCGGCACCCGTCTTCGGCGCGCGGGTGTCGGCCGGACGCGCGCCGCGGACCGAACGGGAGCGGCTGCTCGCGGGCCTGTTCGCGGAGGTCCTCGGGCTCGACTCGGTCGGCGTCGACGACTCGTTCTTCGCGCTCGGCGGCGACAGCATCATGTCGATCCAGCTGGTGTCGCGGGCGAAGACCGCGGGCCTGCACTTCTCGCCGCGCGACGTCTTCGACCACAAGACCGTGGTGGCGCTGGCGGCCGTCGCGCAGGCCGGCGCGGAAGCCCGGGTGCTCGCCGAACTGGACGGCGGCGGGATCGGCGACGTGCCACTGCTCCCGGTGGCCCGCTGGTTGCGGGGCCGCGGCGGCCACCACGACCGGTTCTCGCAGGCCGCGCTGCTCACCGCGCCCGCCGGTCTCGACGAGGCCACCCTCGCCGGTGCGCTGCAGGCCGTGCTCGACCGCCACGACATGCTCCGCGCCCGGATCCGGCCCGGCGAACACCGGATGCTCGTGCCCGCGCCCGGTTCGGTGTACGCCGAGTGGCTGATCCGCCGGGTGGAGGTCGCGTCGGTGCCCGGCACCGACGCGTTCGCCGACGTCGTCCGCGCCGAACTCGACGCGGCCGAGGATCGCCTCGACCCGGCCGCCGGGGAGATGGTCCAGCTGGTGTGGCTCGATTCCCGTGCCGACGGCGGCCGGCTGCTGATCGTCGTGCACCATCTCGTGGTCGACGGCGTCTCGTGGCGGATCCTGGTGCCGGACCTCGCGACGGCGTGGGCGCAGATCACCGCGGGGGAGCGGCCCGACGTGGCCCCGGTGGGCACGTCGATGCGCCGGTGGGCGCACGGGCTGGTGGACGCCGCCGCGCAGCGCCGCGACGAGCTCGACCGCTGGCAGGACGTGCTCGCCGGCGACGACCCGCAGCTGGGGGCGCGTCCCCTCGACCCGGCCGTCGACGTCGCGGCGACCGTGGACTCGGTGACCGTCGAGGTGTCGCCGGACGTCACCGAGGCGCTGCTGACGACCGTGCCGGACGCGTTCCGCGGCTCCGTCAACGACGGGCTGTTGACGGCGCTGGCCCTGGCGCTGGTGCGGTGGCGCCGCGACCGCGGAATCGACACGGACGGGGATCGGACCGACGCTCTGGTCACCTTGGAGGGGCACGGTCGCGAGGACCGGGTGCTGCCCGGCGCCGATCTGTCGCGGACCGTCGGCTGGTTCACCACGCTCTTCCCGGTGCGGCTGGATCTGGCCGGCGTCGACGTCGACGACGCGTTCACCGGCGGCCGCGGCGCCGGCGCGGCGGTCAAGGCGATCAAGGAACAGCTGCTGGCCGTGCCCGATCACGGCATCGGTTTCGGCATGCTGCGCTACCTCGACCCCGATGCCGAGCGGGCCCTGCGTGATCTGTGCAGCCCGCAGGTCAGCTTCAACTACCTCGGCCGGCTCACCGCGGCGGTGCCCGACGACCAGCGTGAGGCGGGCTGGGTGCCGACGGACGACGCGGACCTGGGCATCCTGCAGGACGCGGACCTGCCGGTGGCGTCGGTGCTCGACATCAACGCCGTCACCACCGACAGCGCGGACGGCTCGCGGATCCGCGCGACGTGGGGTTTCCCGTCCGGGGTGCTCGGTGTGGACGAGGTCGAGGAGCTGGCGGGGCTGTGGACCGAGGCGCTGATCGCCCTCGCCCGGCACGTGTCCCGGCCCGGCGCGGGCGGCGCGACGCCGTCCGACCTGGACCTCGTCTCGCTCGACCAGCACGAGATCGAGGATCTCGAACGGCGGTTCCCGGGCCTCGTCGACGTGTGGTCGCTCTCGCCGCTGCAGTCGGGGCTGCTGTTCCACGCGTTGCTGGCCGACCGGTCCGTCGACTCGTACATGGTGCAGATGATGCTCGACGTCCGCGGCGCCGATCCCGGTCGGCTCCGTCGGGCCGGGCAGGCGATGCTGGACCGGCACCTGAACCTGCGGGCCGCGTTCGTGCACAGCTCCGACGGCTCGCCGGTGCAGGTGATCCAGGACCGGGTGGCGTTGCCGTGGACCGACGTCGACCTCGCCGAACTCGACGAACCGGAGCGCGCGGAGGCACTCACGGCGCTGCTGGCCGAGGACCGCGCCCGCCGCTTCGACGTGACGAGCGCGCCGCTGATCCGGTTCACGTTGGTGCGCACCGGCCCCGACGAGCACCGGCTGGTGCTGACCAACCACCACATCCTGCTCGACGGCTGGTCGACGCCGCTGATGATGCAGGAGTTGTTGACGCTGTACGCCACCGACGGCGACGCCACCGTGCTGCCGCGGGTCCGGCCGTACCGTGACTACCTGACCTGGATCGCCGAGCAGGACCCGGCCGCGTCGGTCCAGGCGTGGGCCGACGCGCTCGCCGGTGTGGAGGAGCCGACACTGCTGGCGCCGCTCGACCGCGGCCGCGAGCAGGGGACCGTCCCGGACGAGATCGAGATGTCGCTCGATCCGGCGCTCACCGCCCGGCTGACGTCGATCGGGCGGCAGTGGGGCGTCACCCTCAACACGATGGTGCAGGCGACGTGGGCGATCGTCGTGGGGGCCCTGACCGGCCGCGACGACGTCGTCTTCGGCGGCACCGTCTCCGGGCGGCCGCCGCACATCCCGGGCATCGAGTCGATGATCGGCCTGTTCATCAATACGCTGCCGGTACGGGTGCGGCTCGATCCCGGCGAGACCGTCGGGGAGCTGCTGCGGCGGGTGCAGGCCGAGCAGGCCGGACTGCTCGATCACCACCACGTGGGGTTGACCGAGATCCAGGACGCCGTCGGCCCCGCCCTCGGGTTCGACACGCTCACGGTCTTCGAGTCCTACCCGGTCGAACGCTCGGCCGTCGAGGACACCGACATCGCCGGGCTGCGGCTGGTCCGCGTGCACGAGGGCGCGGACGCCGCGCACTACCCGCTCACGTTCGTCGCGAACGCCGACGACCGGCTGCGGATGAAGCTGAAGTACCTGCCCGACCTGTTCGACCGCGACGAGGCCGCGGCCCTGGCGCGGCGGGTGGCCCGGACCCTCGCCGACATCGCCGACGACCCGCACCGCCCGCTGGCGCGGCTGCGACTGCTCTCCGACGCCGAGTGGGCGGATCTGGTGCCGCTGCGCGGGCGGCCCGGCCGATCGGTGCGGACCCTGCCCGAGCTGTTCGCCGACGCCGCGGCGGCCGATCCCGACGCCGTCGCCCTCGTCTCCGGCGACGTCGAGGTGACCTACCGCGAGCTCGACGAACGGACCAACCGCCTCGCCCGGCTGCTCATCGAATCGGGAGTCGGACCGGAATCGACTGTCGCGCTGGGAATCCCGCGATCAATCGAGTCGGTGACCGCTGCTCTGGCCGTCACCAAGGCCGGCGCCGCCTTCGTCCCGGTGGACCCGAACTACCCGGCGGACCGCATCGTGTTCATGCTGGAGGACTCGGGCGCCGACGTCGGCCTCACGGTGTCCACCGCCGGCAACCGACTGCCCGACACGGTGCCGTGGACGGTTCTCGACGACCCCGCCCTCGCAGACCGGTGCGCCACCCGCTCGGCCGCGCCGATCACCGACGCCGACCGCCGCGCACCGCTGCACCTCCAGCACCCCGCGTACATGATCTACACGTCCGGCACCACCGGGCGCCCGAAGGGCGTCGTCGTCACCCACGCGGGGCTCGACAACCTGGCCGAAGAGTGCCGCATCCGCTTCTCGACGGAGCCGAGCTCGCGGACGCTGCACTTCTCGACCCCGAGTTTCGACGCCGCGGTCCTGGATTACCTGATGGCGTTCCGCGTCGGCGCGACGATGGTCATCGCACCGACGACCGTCTACGGCGGCGACGAACTGGCCCGGCTGATCCGCGACCAGCACATCACGCACGCGTGGCTCACGGCGGCGGCCGCAGCGACGGTCGACCCGACCGGCCTCGACGAGTTCACCGAGGTGGTCGTCGGCGGCGAGGCGGTACCGCCGGAGCTGGTCGCGCGGTGGGCACACGGACGCCGCTTCTACAACGGTTACGGCCCGACGGAGGCGACCGTCCTCGCGAACGTGAGCTCACCGCTGGTCACCGGGGAGACCGTGACGATCGGCGCCCCGGTGCGCGGCGAGAGCGAACTGGTGCTGGACGGGAGCCTGCGGCCCGTTCCGGCCGGGGTCACCGGCGAGCTGTACATCGCCGGTCCCGGGCTGGCCCGCGGCTACCATCGTCGGCCCGGCCTGACCGCCGAGCGATTCGTGGCCAACCCGCACGGCATGCCGGGCGAGCGCATGTACCGCACAGGCGACATCGTGCGCATCGGCGCCGATCACGCGATCGAGTACATCGGCCGGTCGGACTTCCAGGTCAAGATCCGCGGGTTCCGCATCGAACTGGGGGACATCGACAACGCGTTCGGCGACCATCCCGACATCCGGTTCGCGGTCACCCTCGGCCGGCCGGGACCGGGCGGCGACACCGCGCTGGTGACATACGTGCTCCCGACCGCGGATGCCCGGCCGGACCCGGGGGAGCTGCGCGAGTTCGTGGCCGAACGGCTTCCGTCCCACATGGTCCCCGCGAGCATCATGGTTCTCGACGAGATCCCGCTCACCCCGATCGGCAAGCTCGACCGCAGGGCGCTGCCGGAACCGGAGTTCCTGCCGTCGACCACGGCGTTCCGGCCGCCGACGAACCCGACGGAGCAGACGATCGTCGATGTGTTCGCCGAGGTGCTCGGCCTCGAACGGATCGGTATCGACGACGGCTTCTTCGATCTCGGTGGCAACTCGCTGATCGCCACCCGGGTGATCGCGCGGCTGGCCGCCGCGCTGCACGTCGACCTGGCCGTGCGGGCGCTTTTCGAGGCGCCGACCGCGCACGAACTGGCCCGGTGGATCGCGCAGCAGAGCATCGCGGCGGAGGCCCGGCCGCCGCTGGTTCCGGCCGAGCGGCCGCGGCGTTTACCGCTGTCGTTGGCGCAGAAGCGGATGTGGTTCATCAACCAGTTCGACACCGAGTCCGCCGCCTACAACATTCCCCTCGCCGTCCGGCTCACCGGGGAACTCGACGTGGCCGCGTTGCGGGCCGCCGTCGGCGACGTACTGGATCGGCACGAGTCGCTGCGCACGTACTTCCCGACGACTACCGCCGTGCCGGCCGGCGATCCGGCCGACGGCGAACCGGAGCAGGTGATCGTGCCGGCCGCCGACGCCGCGCCCGACCTGACGGTGATCGACGTCCCGCCCGACGAGGTGCCGGCGCGGGTCGCTGAGCTGATCTCCCGCGGGTTCGACGTCACGACCGGCGTGCCGGTGCGCGCGCAGTTGCTGCGGCTCGGGCCCGCCGAGCACGTCCTGGCGATCGTGGTGCACCACATCTGCGCCGACGGCTTCTCGATGGCGCCGCTGGCCCGGGACGTGATGACCGCGTACATGTCGCGCACCGGCGGCCACCTGCCGCAGTGGGCGCCGCTGCCGGTGCAGTACGCGGACTTCGCGTTGTGGCAGCGCGACGTCCTGGGCTCCGAGGACGATCCCGACTCGCTCGTCAGCCGGCAGCTGGCGTTCTGGACCGCGGCGCTCGCCGGGCTGCCGGAGGCCATCTCGCTGCCCACCGACCGCCCGCGCCCGACGCAGATGAGTTTCGACGGCGCCCGCGTGCACTTCGAGATCCCCGCCGGCGTGCACCGGTCGCTGGCCGCGCTGGCCCGGCGGGAGGGCGCGACGATGTTCATGGCCGCGCACGCCGCGCTGGCGGTGCTGCTGGCCAAGCTCAGCGGATCCGACGACATCGCGATCGGCACCCCGATCGCGGGCCGCGGCGAAGCCGAACTCGACGGCCTGGTCGGCATGTTCGTCAACACACTGGTGCTGCGGTCGCAGGTCGACGCGGCCACCGGCTTCGGCGCCCAGCTCGCCCGCATCCGCGAGTTCGACCTGGCCGCATTCGGGAACGCGGACGTGCCGTTCGAGCGGCTGGTCGACGTGCTGGCGCCCGAGCGGTCGACGGCGCACTCGCCGCTGTTCCAGGTGCTGCTCGAGTTCCAGAACAACGAGCTGCCGCGGCTCGAGCTGCCCGGGCTCACCGCCGAGCCCGTCGACGCCGAGCTCGCGGTCGCCAAGTTCGACCTCCAGCTCACCCTCGCCGAGCGGCACGACGACCATGGCGTCCCCGCCGGCATGACGGCCGCGTTCACCTACGCGACCGACCTGTTCGACGCCGACACGGTGCGCGACCTCGGGGAGCGGTTCGTCCGGCTGCTCGGCGCGGTGACCACCGACCCGGGCCGGCCGACCGGCGACGTCGCGATCACCACGGCGGACGAGCGCACCGCGATGCTGCGCGAGTGGAACGCGGCCGGCCGCCGCACCCCGGAGACCACCCTTGCCGGGCGGCTGGCCGACGCCACCGCGCGGTTCGCCGACTCCGACGCGGTCACCTTCGACGGGCAGACGCTCACCTACGCCGAGCTCGACGCCCGAACCAACCGGCTCGCCCGCCACCTGGCGGCGCTGGGGGTCGGTCCCGAGTGCCTCGTCGCGGTGGCGCTGCCGCGCTCGCTCGACCTCGTCGTCGCGCTGCTCGCGGTGGTCAAGGCCGGTGCGGGATATCTGCCGCTCGACGTCACGTACCCGCCCGAGCGCCTGGCGTTCATGCTGGACGATTCCGCGCCGGTGTGCGTCCTGACGTCCGTGGACGACTCCGGCGCGATCCCCGACATCGGGGCCCCGTTGGTCCGCCTCGACGCCGACGACGTGGCCGCGGCGGTGGCGTCGCGGCCCGACCATGCGGTCACCGACGCCGACCGCACCGCCCCACTGCGCCCCGACGACGTCGCGTACGTCATCTACACGTCCGGGTCGACGGGCCGACCCAAGGGCGTGCAGGTCACGCACCGCAACGTGCTGACCCTGTTCGAGAACACGGCCGACACGTTCGGGTTCGACCAGACGGACGTGTGGACGATGTTCCACTCGTACGCGTTCGACTTCTCGGTGTGGGAGCTGTGGGGCCCGCTGCTGCACGGCGGCCGCCTGGTGGTGGTCGACTTCTACACGGCGCGCTCCCCGGAGATGTTCCTCGACCTGCTGCACACCGAGGGCGTGACGGTGCTCAACCAGACACCGACCGCGTTCTACCAGCTCGCCGAGGCGGACCGGATCGCGGCCGAATCGTCCCCATACGACACCGACCTCGCGCTGCGGTACGTGATCTTCGGTGGCGAGGCGCTGGACCTCGGTCAGCTGGGACGCTGGTACGCGCGGCACGCGGACGACGCCCCGCGTCTGGTGAACATGTACGGCATCACCGAGACCACCGTCCACGTCACCCGGCTCGGGCTCGACCGCGCGTATGCGGCGGAGGCCAGCGCCAGCGTCGTCGGGCGGGCGATCCCCGGGCTGCGGGTTACGGTGCTCGACGGGCGCCTGCACCCGACTCCGCCGGGGGTGACCGGCGAGATGTACGTGGCCGGCGACCAGGTCACCCGCGGATACCTCGGGCGGCCCGCACTCACCTCCGGACGGTTCGTCGCCGACCCGTTCGGGGCCCCCGGCGCCCGCATGTACCGCACCGGCGACCTGGCCCGCTGGAACCACGACGGGCAGCTGGAATACCTTGGCCGCAGCGACTTCCAGGTGAAGATCCGCGGGTTCCGCATCGAGCTCGGCGAGATCGAGTCGGCCTTGCTTGGGTTCCCGGGCGTCGCGCAGGCCGTCGTGACCGTCCGTCAGCAGGAACACGGCCCCGCGCGGCTCATCGGCTACGTCGTGCCGGAACAGGGCGGCACGGACCTCGATCCGCAGGCGGTGCTCGACCACGTGGGCGGCGAGCTGACGTCGTACATGGTCCCGGCGGCGCTGGTGGTGCTCGACGAGCTGCCGCTCACCGCGAACGGCAAGCTGGACCGTCGGGCGCTGCCGGAGCCGGAGTTCGGGACGCGCACCGCCGCTGGGCGCGAACCGCAGACCGACGCCGAACGTGTCCTCACCGACCTGTTCACCGAGGTGCTGGGCCTCGACTCGGTCGGGGTGGACGATTCGTTCTTCGCGCTCGGCGGCGACAGCATCATGTCGATCCAGCTGGTGTCGCGTGCAAAGGCCGCGGGCCTGCAGTTCGCGCCGCGGGACGTGTTCGAGCACCGGACCGTCGCCGGCCTCGCGGCGGTCGCCGAGGCCGCCGGTGAGGAGCCGACCGTCCACCTCGAGGAGCTGCCCGGCGGCGGGGTCGGCGAGTTCCCGGCGACCCCGATCATGCGGTGGCTCCTCGAGCGGGCCGACCGCATCGGCCGCTACACGCAGACCGCGCTGCTGGCGCTGCCGGCGAGCATCGACGCGGACCAGCTCACCCGGACGCTGCAGGCCGTCGTGGACCGCCACGACATGCTCCGCGCCCGGCTGGACCGCACCGGCGACCCGAGCGTGCAGGTCCGGGCGGCGGGCGCGGTGTCCGCCGCCGACGTGATCACCCGCGTCCGGGTCGGCGCGCTCAGCGGCCCGGCGTTCACCGACATCGCGCAGGCGGAACTCGACGCCGCCGCCGGGCGCCTCGATCCCGAAGCCGGGATCGTGCTGCAGCCGGTGTGGTTCGACGCCGGCGACGCGGGCGGGCGGCTGCTGCTGGTGGTCCACCACCTCGCCGTCGACGGCGTCTCGTGGCGGATCCTGGTGCCGGACCTGGCGTCGGCGTGGTCGCAGATCGTCGACGGCGATGTCCCCGAACTGGCGCCGGCCGGGACGTCGATGCGCCGCTGGGCGCACGGTCTGGCCGACGCGGCCGTCGGCGGGACCCCGGGCCGCGACCGGGAACTCGAGTTGTGGCGCACCACTCTGGACACGCCCGATCCGGTCATCGGATCGCGGCCGCTCGACCCCGCGGTCGACGTCAACGGCACCGTCGACAAGGTGTCGGTGGAGCTGCCGGCGGCCGTCACCGAGGCGCTGCTGACCACCGTCCCCGACGCGTTCCACGGCAACGTCAACGACGGGCTCCTCGCGGCGCTGGCGATGGCCCTCACCCGGTGGCGCCGCACCCGCGGCAGCGACAGCGCCGCGACGCTGGTCAACCTCGAGGGCCACGGCCGCGAGGAGCAGGTGGTGCCCGGCGCCGACCTCGCCCGCACGGTCGGCTGGTTCACGACGATCTTCCCGATCCGACTCGACCTGTCCGGAATCGACCTCGACGACGCGTTCGCCGCCGGCCCCGCCGCCGGTGCCGCGGTGAAGGCGGTCAAGGAACAGCTGCTCGCGATCCCTGACCACGGCATCGGGTTCGGCATGCTGCGCTACCTCGATCCGCAGACCGCGCCGGTGCTGGCCGCGCTGCCGGTGCCGCAGGTCAGCTTCAACTACCTCGGCCGGCTCGGCGCGCCCGCCGGGACCGCGGACGTCGGCTGGCTCCCGGTGACCGACACCGAACTCGACGACGCCCCGAGCGCCACCATGCCGGTGGCGAGCGTGCTCGACATCAACGCGGTCGTCGGTGACCATCCCGACGGGCCGCGGCTGCGCGCCACCTGGTCGTACCCGCGTGAGGTCCTGGCGGCGGTCGACGCGGGCGAACTCGCGGACCTGTGGGTGCGCGCGCTGTCGGCCCTGGCCCGACACGCCCAGCACCCGGGCGCCGGCGGGCTCACCCCGTCGGACCTGGATCTGGTGCGACTCGACCAGCGCTCGATCGAGGCGCTCGAGCATCGGTACCCGGATCTCGCCGACGTGTGGTCGCTCTCGCCGCTGCAGTCGGGGCTGCACTTCCACGCGATGTTCTCGGACGAGTCGGTCGACGCGTACCTCGTCCAGCTCACCCTCACGCTGGACGGTGTCGTCGACCCCGACCGGCTGCGGCGGGCCGGGCAGGCGCTGCTGGACCGGCACCCGAACCTGCGGGCCGCGTTCGTCCATCCCGACGGGGCGACCCCGGACGCGGGCACCGTCCAGGTGATCCCGCAGCACGTGGACCTGCCGTGGACGGAGGTCGATCTGTCCCGGCCGGCGCCGGACGATCGCGACCGGCGCTTCGCCGAACTGATCCTCGCCGACCGGCTCACCAAGTTCGACCTGGCGATCGCGCCCGCGGTCCGTATGACGCTCGTCGCCATGGGCGGCGGGGAGTACCGCCTGCTGGTCACGAATCACCACATCCTGCTCGACGGCTGGTCGACGCCGCTGGTGATCCGGGACCTGCTGACCCTCTACGCGACCGACGGCGACGCGTCGATGCTGCCGCGGGTGCACCCGTACCGGGACTACCTGGCGTGGATGGTCCGGCAGGACGCCGCCGAGTCGACCGCCGCGTGGCGGCGCGCGCTCGCCGGGCTCGAGGAGCCGAGCCTGCTGGCGCCGAGCACCCGCGTCGAGGGGGCCGCGACGGGCACCGACGAACTCGAGATCGCACTGTCGTCCGGCGAGACGGACACGCTGCGCGCGCTGGTGCGCGAGCGGGGCCTGACGCTCAACACGGTGGTGCAGACCGCGTGGGGAATCGTGCTGGGCGCGTTGACCGCCCGCACCGACGTCCTGTTCGGCGGCACGGTGTCGGGCCGGCCGCCGCAGATCCCGGGCATCGAATCGATGGTGGGACTGTTCATCAACACGCTGCCGGTTCGGGTCACGCTCGACGCGGCGGAGACACTCGGCGACCTCCTCGACCGCGTCCAGCGGGAGCAGACCGCCCTGCTCGACCACCACTACCTGGGGCTGGCCGACATCCAGAAGGCCACCGGACCGGCCGTCGCCTTCGACACGCTGACGGTGTTCGAGTCGTACCCGGTGGACCGGGACGCACTGACCGCGGACACCGACATCGCCGGCATGCGGGTCACCGGGATCGACGGCCGCGACGCCGCGCACTACCCGCTGTCGCTGGTGGCGTCGGTGGGCGACCGGCTGAACCTCAAGTTCGAGTACTTCCCGCAGTACTTCGACCGTGAGACCGTCGCGTCGATCGCGACCCGGGTGGCCGTGGTGCTCGACCATCTGGCGGCCGACCCCGAGCAGCCGCTGTCGCGGCTCGACCTGCTCACCGAGTTGGAGCGCCGCGAGCTGGCGCCGGTGCTCGGCGAACCCGGCGGCTCCGTGCGCACCCTGCCGCAGGTCTTCGCCGACGGCGCCGCCCGCGATCCCGACGCCATCGCCCTGTCCTTCTCCGGACGCGAGGTCACCTACCGCGAGCTCGACAGCCGCTCGTCGCGGATCGCCCGCGTGCTCATCGATCAGGGGGTGGGTCCGGAATCGTATGTGGCGCTCGGCATCAAGCGATCCGTGGAGTCGGTGCTGGCGGTGTGGGCGGTGGCGAAGACCGGTGCCGCGTTCGTCCCCGTCGACCCGAACTACCCGCTCGAGCGGATCGAGCACATGCTCGCCGACTCCGGGGCGGGGCTCGGCCTGACCGTCGCGGCGCACCGCGATGGGCTCCCGCGCACGGTCACGTGGCTGCCGCTCGACGATCCCGAGTTCGCGGCGGAGTGCGACGCCCGGTCCGATGCCCCGGTCACCGACGCCGACCGCACCGAGCCACTGGGCCTCGACCACGCCGCCTACGTCGTCTACACGTCGGGCTCGACGGGCCGACCCAAGGGCGTGGTCGTCACCCATCAGGGGCTCGACAACTTCGCGATGGACCAGATCGAACGGTTCGGTGCCACCGCCGAGTCCCGGACACTGCACTTCGCGACGCCCAGCTTCGACGGCGCGGTGTTCGAGTACCTGCAGGCGTTCGGCGCGGGCGCGACGATGGTGATCGCGGAGCCCACCGTGTTCGGCGGTGCCGACCTGGCGCAGCTCCTCGCCGACGAGCACGTCACGCACGCGTTCATCACCACCGCGGCCCTCGCGACGGTCGACCCGACCGGGCTCGACGAGTTCGTGCACGTCGCCGTCGGCGGCGAGGCCTGCCCGCCGGAGCTGGTGACCCGCTGGGCGCCCGGCCGGCAGCTGCACAACGCGTACGGGCCCACCGAGACCACGATCATGACGAACATCAGCGACCCCATGACCGTCGGCGACCCCATCACGATCGGCGGTCCGATCCGCGGTGTCGGCGAACTGGTCCTCGACCGCCGCCTGCAGCCGGTGCCGGTCGGCGTCCCGGGTGAGCTGTACGTCACCGGCGTCGGGCTCGCCCGCGGCTACCACCGGCGGCCCGGCCTCTCGGCGGAGCGGTTCGTCGCCAACCCGTTCGGCAAGCCGGGGGACCGGATGTACCGCACCGGCGACCTCGTGCGGTGGCGGCCCGACCACACGATCGAGTACGTCGGGCGCACCGACTTCCAGGTCAAGGTCCGCGGCTTCCGCATCGAACTCGGCGAGATCGACACCGCCCTCATGGACCATCCGGCGGTGAGCTTCGCGGTCACCCTCGGGGTGCCCGGCCCCGCCGGCGACACCGTGCTCGCCTCCTACGTGGTGCCGCTCGCCGGGGCGACCGTCGACGCCGCCGAGCTCACCGGGCGGCTGTCGTCGCACCTGCCCGCGCACATGGTGCCGGCCGCGATCACCGTGCTCGACGAGATCCCGCTCACCCCGGTCGGCAAGCTCGACCGGGCCGCGCTGCCCGAGCCGGAATTCGCGTTCGCCACCGGCGAGTTCCGGGCGCCCACGAACCCGCTCGAATACACGCTGTCGGACATCTTCACCGAGGTCCTCGGGGTGGACCGGGTCGGCATCGAGGACAGCTTCTTCGATCTCGGCGGCAATTCGCTCATCGCGACGCGGGTCACCGCCCGCCTCGCGAGCGTGCTGGACGCGGACATCCCGGTCCGCGCGCTGTTCGAGGCGCCCACGATCCACGGCCTCGCGCAGTGGATCGCGCGCGAGCGGGAGACGTCGACCCCGTACGGGCGGCCGGAACTGACGCGGCGCGAGCGCCCGGACCGGATTCCGCTGTCCCTCGCGCAGCAGCGGATGTGGTTCATCAACCAGTTCGACACCGCGTCGGCGGCCTACAACATCCCGATGGCCGTCGCCCTCACCGGCACGCTCGACGTCGACGCGCTGCACGCCGCCGTCGGTGACGTGCTCGAGCGGCACGAGTCGCTGCGTACCGCGTACCCGATCGTGGACCAGGTGCCGACGCAGCGGACCTACCCGGTCACCGAGGTGCTCACCGAGCTGACCCCGGTCGTCGTGCACGGCGAGCAGGAGCTGCACGAGCGGCTCGCGGCGTTCGCCGCCGCCGGATTCGACGTCACCGCCGCGCCGCCGGTGCGCGCGGAACTGGTGCAGACCGGCACCGACGAACACGTCCTGATGATCGTGATGCACCACATCTGCGCGGACGGCTACTCGATGGCCCCGCTCGGCCGGGACCTCATGGCCGCGTACACCGCGCGGGCGGCGGGATCGGCCCCGCAGTGGGCACCGCTGCCCGTCCAGTACGCCGACTTCACGCTGTGGCAGCACGAACTGCTCGGGTCGGACACTGACCCCGAGTCGCTGCTGCGCCGCCAGCTCGAGTTCTGGTCCCGGGAGCTCGCCGGCGTGCCCGACGTCATCCAGCTGCCCACCGACCGGCCACGCCCGGTGCAGCAGTCGTTCCGCGGTGACCGCGTCGAGTTCCGGATCCCGGCCGACCTGCACGCCGACGTCGCCGCCCTCGCGCACCGGCACGGGGCGAGCATGTTCATGGCGATGCACGCCGCGCTGGCGACGCTGCTGGCCCGGCTCGCCGACACCGACGACATCGCGATCGGCACCCCGATCGCCGGCCGCGGCGAGGTGGCCCTCGACGAGCTGGTCGGCATGTTCGTCAACACCCTGGTGCTGCGCACCCGCGTCGACCACGCCGCCACGTTCGACGACATCCTCCGGCAGGTCCGCGAAGCCGATCTGGCGGCGTTCGGGCACGCCGAGGTCCCGTTCGAGCGGCTCGTCGAGGAGATCAACCCGCCCCGCTCGACGTCGTACTCGCCGCTGTTCCAGGTCTCGATCGAGTTCCAGAACAACGAACGCCCCCGACTGGAACTGCCCGGACTCGTCGTCGAGGGCGTCGGCATCGACGCCCACGTCGCGAAGGAGGACCTCGAACTCGTCCTCGCCGAGGAGTTCACCGAGGACGGGTCCCCGGCCGGGATCAAGGCCTCCCTGGACTTCGCGACCGACCTGTTCGACGCGAGCACGATCCACCGCGCCACCCGGCGGTTCGTCCGGATCCTCGAGGCCGTCACCGCCGATCCGCAGCGCGCCGTCGGCGACATCGAGATCCTCGACACGGAGGAACTGACGGAGCTGGCACCCGCGGCCGGTCACACCGATGTCTCGCCGCACGTGTGGCCCGAGCTGCTGACCGGCGCCGCGTCGGTGGACCCGGACGCGATCGCCCTGACCTACCTCGGCGGCACGGTCACGTACCGCGAACTCGACGAGCAGTCGAATCGCCTGGCCCGCGTGCTCGCCGACCGCGGGGTGGGTCCGGAGACGTTCGTCGCGCTCGGCATGCCGCGCTCGATCGAGGAGATCCTGTCGATCTGGGCGGTCGCGAAGGCGGGCGCCGCGTTCGTCCCGGTGGATCCGAACTATCCGGCCGAACGGATCGCCCACATGCTCTCCGACTCGGGGGCGAAGGTCGGGCTGACGACGTCCACGCTGCGGGAACGGCTGCCCGACACCGTGCCGTGGCTCGTGCTCGACGACGGCGACCTCGACGCCCGCATGGCCGAGGTCTCCGCCACCCCGGTCACCGACGCCGACCGCACGGCGCCGCTGCATCTCGCGCACCCGGCGTATCTGATCTACACGTCGGGCTCGACCGGGCGACCAAAGGGCGTCATCGTCACCCACCTCGGGATCGCGAACCTCACCGAGGAGGAGCGGCTGCGCTTCACCGTCACCCCGCAGTCGCGGGTCTCGCATCTGGCGTCGCCGAGTTTCGACGCCTCGGTGTTCGAGATGATGATGGCGTTCAGCGCCGGCGCGCGCCTGGTGATCGTGCCGCCCACCGTGTACGGCGGATCGGAACTGACCGAACTGCTCTCGCGCGAGGGCGTCACACACGGGTTCATCACCCCGACCGCGCTCGCCTCCATCGAGGACGAGGGGCTCGAGTCGCTGCGGGTGCTCGCGGTCGCCGGCGAGGCGTGCCCGCCGGAACTGGTCGCCAAGTGGGCACCCGGCCGCCGGATGTTCAACGGCTACGGCCCCACCGAGACGACGATCCAGGCCAGTGTCAGCGCGGCCATGCAGCCCGGCGAGGTGGTCAACATCGGCGGCCCGGCGATCGGATTCCGCGAGGCCGTGCTCGACGGCCGGCTGCGGCCCGTCCCGATCGGTGTGCCCGGCGAGCTGTACATCTCCGGTCCCGGCCTGGCCCGCGGCTACCACCACCGCCCCGGACTGACCGCGGAGCGCTTCGTCGCCGACCCCTTCGGCGCACCCGGGACCCGGATGTACCGGACCGGCGACGTGGTCCGCTGGCGGCACGATCACACCATCGAGTACATCGGCCGGTCCGACTTCCAGGTCAAGGTCCGCGGGTTCCGCATCGAACTCGGCGAGATCGACGCCGTCCTCACCCGGCACCCCGCGGTCACGTTCGCGGCCACCCTCGGACACACCGGGCCGTCGGGCGACACCCTGCTCGCGTCGTACGTGCGGCCGGTGGAGGGCCACGCGGTCGAATCACGGGACCTGCGTGCGCACGTGGCCGCGCAGCTGCCGGCACACATGGTGCCGTCGGCGATCGTGGTGCTCGACGACATCCCGCTGACCCCGGTCGGCAAACTCGACCGCCGCGCGCTGCCGGCACCCGACTTCACGTCGCTCACCACCGAGTTCCGGCCCCCGACGACGGCGACGGAACGCGCGGTCACCGAGGTGTTCGCGGAGGTGCTGGGCATCGAGCACGTCGGCATCGACGACAGCTTCTTCGATCTCGGCGGCAACTCGATCATCGCGACCCGGATCATGTCCGAGTTGCAGTCCCGCCTGGGCCGGCAGATCCCGCTGCAGACGATGTTCCTGGATCCGACGCCGTCCGGCCTGGCCAAGCGCATCGACGTGCCCGTCGGGTATCTCGGGCACGGCGAGTCGCCCGTCGACGACGCGCTCGGCGTGATGATCCCGCTGCGTCCCGCCGGCGAACGCCCGCCGCTGTTCTGCGTGCATCCGGGCATCGGCCTGTCGTGGGGTTATGCCGGTCTGGTGCAGTACCTGTCGAAGGATCGCCCCGCGTACGGCCTGCAGCTGCCGCTGCTCAGCGGCGGACCCGACTTCGACTCGGTCCAGCAGCTGGCGCACCGCTACGTCGAGGAGATCCGCGCGGTCCAGCCGCACGGCCCCTACCACCTGCTGGGGTGGTCGCTCGGCGGCGTGATCGCGCACGCGATGGCCGTCGAACTCCGGAGCGCCGGCGAGGACGTCGCGACACTGGCGATCATGGACAGCTACCTCACCGAGGGGGAGGAGGAACCGGGTCCGCTCACGGTGGTCGAGCTGCTCGAGGGGCTGGGCCTGGATCTGGCTCCGTACGGCGGTGTCCGCGAGCTGACCTACGCGCAGGCCGTCGACCTGCTGAACGAATCTCTCGGCCAGGAAACGGGATTGACGCCCGCGCACCTGAAGCGGATCAACGAGGGGTTCACCACGTCCGCGCGGATCATGAACCGCTACGCGCCGGGCGTGTTCGACGGCGACCTGCTGTTCTTCAGCGCGGGGCGCGGCGACGGCAGCGAGGCCACCGGCGCGGAGCATTCACCGCAGGTGTGGCAGTCCGCGATCACCGGTCGGATCCGCGAGTTCACGATCGACTGCGAGCACAACCAGATGATCGAGCCGACCGCGCTTGCCGAGATCGGCCCACTACTCGAAGACTACCTGGTAGAGCACTGAAATCGGATGCGAGACAACAAAGTTCGCATACCCACCGAACACCGCCGATTCGTGGCGAGGGAGGCGCCCGACGACTAGCGTCGACACCACTGGACCGCCCTTCGTTCCACACAGTTTGGAGAGCGCCATGAACCTTCAGAAGGCGTTGAATGCCACCGCCGCATCGGGTCTCGTCGTCGCCGCGCTCGCGGCTGGAGCCGGGACCGCCTATGCGGCGCCCGCCAGCTCCGCCGTCCCCGGCGACGTCTCCGTCCCGCTCGTGCAGCCGGTCGTCGACAAGCAGACGGCACAGGACGATCTGATGCGGGAGATCACGATCGGATGGGAACGGGGCGGGGCCGCGGGCATGGCGACCGGCGCCGGCGTCGGACTCGCGATCGGCTGCGTCTCGATCTTCCCGAACTTCATCGCCGGCTGCATCGTCGGCACCGGGATCGGAGCGGCCATCGGCGCCTACAACGGCATCACCCAGTCGAACCCGAACGTGCAGCCCGCCTTCGACGCGTGGATGAACGCCACTCCATGAAAGGGCGGTGCGCGGTCGGATCGAGCGGACCGAAATGGTTCGACGGGATCCCGCTCGCGTTGATAGCGTGCCCCGGACCGTGACAGCACACGAGGAGGTGAGACCCATGGACGCAGCAACCCAGTGGGTGCTCCCACTCGTGGTCACGGTTCGGCGAACGACGTAGGTGTCGCCGGGAGCGCCTGGACAACGGCAATCCCGAAAGGCAACACACCATGCATTTCACCTCCGAGACATCGTCGCACGGTGTCATCGAACGCACATTCACGCTGGACGAAGTCACCGGTGTGCTCTGGTCACCCGAATCCGGTGCCGACGATGCGTCCCTGATCCTGGCCGGTCACCCCGGCGGACTGGACAAGAGGGCCCCGGCACACGTGGCCCGTGCCCACTCCGCGGTGACCATTGACGGGTTCCACGTCGCCTCCATCGACGCGCCTGGGCACGGCGACCGGCCGCGCAGCACGCAGGACCAACGCTTGGTCGCCGAGTTTCGCCAGGCTCGAGCGGAAGGCAGTCCGTCGTTCGGCCGGATCCTCGCCGACTACGGCGCATCCGTGGCCGAACGCGCCGTCCCGGAATGGCGGGCCACCATCGACGCCCTGCTCGCGCTGCCCGAGTTCAGCACACGAACACCGATCGGCTACTCCGGCATGTCGCTGGCCGGCGCGATCGGCATAGCGCTGACGGCGGCCGAACCACGGATCACCGCTGCGCTCTTCGGCGCGGTGTCCGCACACGACACCCTGCTCGAGGCCGCGAAACGAATCACCATCCCGATCGAGTACCTGATTCCGTGGGACGACAGGGACATCCCGCGCGAGTTCGGTCTCGAATTGTTCGACGCCTTCGCCTCCGACGACAAGGTGCTGCACGCCTACCCGGGCGCGCATCCCAGGGTGCCCACGGACGGCTGGATCGACACCCGATTCTTCCCCCGGCATCTCGGGCGGGCCGACACCCCACCCGCGGAATGATGTGACCGGGCATCGGCGACCGGCCCGGCGCCGGTCGCCGATACGGCTGTGTAACACCCGCCGCCGTCGAGCTGACTAACGAGACGACTTCAACCGAACGGGGGGACCGCAATGAAGATGTCGCGACTGGTGGGCGGCGCCGGGGTACTGGCCGTCGCATTGGGGGGAGTTCTGGCGCCGACAGCGAGCGCACAGGACCTCGGCAACAACGTCGGGCAGTACCAGCCTTGCAGCAACGTGTACCGCTTACCGTGGGAACCGGCTTCGCTCACGACCAACGTTGTTCTCAGCCCATTCGGCACTGCCGGTATCTACTGCGCGTCATGGCATGGCGTCACCGATAGCTATCAAGTCGATCCGTGGGGCAACAAGCACCGGATCACCATGGCCAGTGTGAACCTGGGCAGCATCGACCCGCCCCTGGGGTTCTACGTGTGGGATCCGGTGACGTTCTGACGCCTGTGCAACGCAGCGGGATCGCCCGAACCTCGCAGTGGTTCGGAACAGAAGACCTCACCTGGCCCGGACTCGGTTCCCGAGGATCACGACTGGGAGGAGGACCCCATCGTCGACGGACCTGCGCCGGACACCATCGAAGATTTCTGGTGCGACACGAACAATTACGCGAATCCTCATGAGGATGAGAGACGTCCAGATGTCGGAGACTGGCCGGCAACCTCAGGAGAGCTCCGAATGACATTACGGTGAAGCGTGTTGGCCGAGAAACGCTGAGCGCATGGAAGAGAGATGCTGTGAAGGATGACGGGTCGCTGCTGTACGCGTGCGTTGCGAACGACACCGAGCTGGTGCGCGAACGCCTGGTCGGCGCGACTCCCGCTCAGCTGAAGAAGTCCACTCAGGAGCACGGCACACCGCTGCACGCGGCCGCGCTGCGCGGCAACACCGATGCCGTTGATCTGTTGATCGCCGCCGGCGCGGATCTGGAGGCGGGCAACTTCGTCCGCAACAACCCGATGCTCGCCTGCATCGAGGCGGGTGAGCTCGACATGGCCCGCCACCTGCTCGAGCGGGGCTCGTCGCCGACCCGGAAGGGGCTGCAGAATCGCGGCGCGCTGAGCCTGCTGATCCTGCATTCGTGGGATCGCGACTTCGCCGAATACCTGCTGTCGCTCGGGGTCGATGTGAACGCGACCGCTCTCGACAAGCAGAACCTGCTCGGCGACGCGGCCGGCGTCGACAACGGCGACGCCATCGACTGGCTCCTCGGACGCGGGATCGACGAGTCGTTCATGAACGAGGCCCTGCGCGCAGCCGTCTGGTACAACGCGGTCGACGCCGTCGCCCTGCTGCTCGACAAGGGCGCCGATCTCGACGAGATGTTCCTGGCGGCAAAGGGACTCGGTAAGAGCGTGTACCACTGGACGGCCACCAGCCCGGGGCGGGAGCCGCTCCTGCGACTGCTGCTGGCGCGCGGCGTCGACTTCACCCGGGCCCCGGCCCGGCAGATCTCGGTCACCACGGGGAAGACGAAGCTCAGCCCCTTGGACTATGCGCGGGAGCGCCTCGAACTGTTCCCCGACGCTACGGCGATCGCCGAGAACATCGTCCTCATCGAGGGCAACAGCCAGTAGTGTCGACTTGTCCAGCAAGTCTTCTCGGGCAATCGCCGCGGCTCGCCGGTGGTCCTTGGCGGGCCGCTGCTACCACAACTCGGGCGTCGAAGATGTCCATGGCGACACCCGCCCTGAACGTTGCACGCCGAACGGCTATGAAGAGGGAGTACGGACAGGCAAGCCGTTGAACGACAGTTCGATTGCACAGCGCAGTGCGGGCGGTCTCGAGTGGCGGCTGTCGGGACGACCGCGCTGGGTGTCACCACTCGTACGGCACCTCGTCGGTGACATCCAGGTCGTCGCACAGCCGTCGGATGGCGCTGCAGTCCTGCACCAGCTTCCGCCGGGCTGCGTCGTGCGCGGCGTCGGCCACCAACGCCTCACCGTCGCGGACACCCTCGGACTCCATGATCGTGTTCCATGTGCTGTAGTCGTTGGCCTCGAATGCGCGGAGCGCGGTGGCCAGGCCGGACAACAGGATCCGCCGGTCGTCGGCGCCGAGCCGTTCGTACACGATCTTCAGCAGCTCCCCGGCGATCGACGAGTGGCAGTACTCGTCGCGTCGGTGCAGCACCACGGTGGACCGGTTCACCGGCTGGAGGTTCTCGTCGTCGGTCATCAATCCGAGGTAGGAACTGATCGACGTCTCGGCCACCGTCGTGAACGCCAAACTGGCCAGCGCCGATTCGCGCGGGGTGTCGGCCTTGGCGACCGCCTCGTACTGCCCGCGCACCGTCGGCCCGTACGGCAGCCGACGCTCCGGCAGGTCCCATCCGCGCCGGCGCCGCGTCAGCGCGCTCGCGTTCAGGTGCATCAGCGTGTGGTACTGCTCGTCGACCATCGCCTGGAGCGTGGCGATGGTCAGCGTGTCGCCGAGTCCGGTGCCGAACGCGTCCTGCGAGAGCAGTCGGAATCCGGGATTGACGACGTACTGCTCGACGTCCATGACGTTCTTGTTGTAGGCGATCCACGCCCAGGCCAGCACCCGGGCACGGGTGGGCTCGTCGAGCCGGCGGAACCGGTCGTCGTCGTGGAAGGGGATCAACTGCACCGGGTAGTCGTCCTTCTCGGCGTCGAACAGCGCGTCGAGGTCGGGTTCGGGGCGCTTGACGGTGGCCCGGCGCGGCCAGCTGCCCGCCAGCGCACTGATGATCGCGCTCTCCACCGGGTCGGCCGGATCGAACGGCGGCAGCGGCGGCAGCCGCAGCAACGACTCGGTCTCGGCGGCGTCGTCGGACAGGTTGGCGCTCACGGCATTCCTCCTTCCGGCGGTGGGTCCCGCAGCTGCTCGAAGAGCGCGGCACACGTCGTGCGGTAGCTGTCGAGACGGTCACCGAGCGGCCGGACGGCGTCCGCCATCAGCGCGGCGAAGGCACCCTCGTCGCCGCGCTCGACGGTCTCGGACAGCCGGGCCAGGGCCGCCGCCAAGGACTTTCGTGCCGCGGCGGCGTCCGGGTTGGAGGCCTGGACGTCGTGGTAGACCTCCGGGGTACCCGCCCCGACGCGGGCGAGCAGCGCGAGCATCGTCGTGTGCGGTGGGGGAGCGGTCGCCGCCAGTTCGTCGACGCCGACGCCCGCATCGGCCAACGCCAGCCCGAAGGCGAGGACGGCGGCGTGGGTGAGCGCCTGCGTGGCGGCGGCGACGCGATCGTGTTCGGCGGCGTCGAGGCGGACCACCCGCCCGCCCCAGCCGGCCACCACGCCGAGGAACCGGTCGACCGCGGGACCGTCGCGGTGCACCACCGCCGCCACCGGGCGACCGGCGATGCCCAGCGCGGGCGCGAACATCGGATTGATCCCCACCGACGGGCGGTCGGCCGCGCCGTCGCGCAGCGCCCGGTGAATTCGCGTCTTGGCGGACAGCGTCTCCACCAGCAGCGCACCGGGCCGCATGGCGTGCTCGACCACGGGGACCGCGCCGAGCGCCACCGCCTCCGGCACTGCGAGCACCACGATGTCCGCGTCGGAGAGCGCGGCGCGCACCTGATCCGAGGGCGCGCCGACATCACCGACGAGGACCGCCCGATCACCGTCGGGCCGGACGCGGTCGATCACCGTCACGTCGTCGCCGCTCGACCGCGCCAAGTCCGCGAGCATCGTGCCGACCGCACCCGCACCACCCACGACCGCGACCGCGACCCGCACGGTTCCGGAGTCAGCGCGCGCCGTCGTCACCGATCACCGCCCTCGACCGAAACGTCCTCCTCTGCTTCGTCACTGGCTTCGTCGCTCGAATTCACCGAGAGGCAACGGCGCATCGTGACCGCCTTGACCATCGTCTCCTCGAGCTCCTCGTTCGGATCCGACAGCGCGACGATCGCGCCTCCGACACCGAACGTCACCCGGTCCTCCGTCGCGACCATCGTGCGGATGACGATCGAGAAGTCGGCGGTGCCGTTGATCGAGAAGTAGCCGATGGCACCGGAGTACACGCCACGCGGTCCCTGCTCGAGCTTGTCGATGATCTCCATGGTCCGCAGCTTCGGGGCACCGGTCATCGAGCCGCCGGGGAAGGCGGCGCGGACGCAGTCGACACTGGAGACGTCGTCGCGCAGCGTGCCACGCACCGTCGAGACCAGCTGGTGCACCGGCGCGTACGTCTCCACGTCGAACAGCTTGGGGACGTGCACCGATCCGGGCACGCACACCCGAGACAGGTCGTTGCGCACCAGGTCGACGATCATCAGGTTCTCGGCGCGGTCCTTCTCGCTGTCGAGCAGGTCCTGGCGCAACGCCGCGTCGTGCTCCGGACGCGCGTGCCGCGGCCGGGTGCCCTTGATCGGCTTGGATTCCACGACCCCGTCGGCGCCGATCCGCAGGAACCGCTCGGGCGAGGCGCTGAGCACCGACACGCCCGAGAACTGCAGCAGCGCGCTGTACGGGGTGGGGCTGATCTCCCGCAGCGTCTCGTAGCTCTGCAGCGGATCGATGACCCGGTCGACGGTCGCCTCGTTCGTCAGGCACACCTCGTACGACTCGCCGGACCGGATCTCGTCGAGACACTGACCGATGAGCGCCAGGTACTCCTCGTTGCTGTGGCGCAGCCGCGGTTTGGTGTCCTCTTCCAGCTTGACCAGCGGGTGCGGGGGCGGGGCCTCGACGGCCTCGTCGAGTTCGCGGATCGCGGCCTCGACCCGCGTGAACCATTCCGGTACCCGCGGATCCGCCGGATCCTCACTCAACGCCAGCAGGTAGCAGGCCCCGCCGAGGTGGTCGATCACCACCGCGCGGTCGGCGAAGACGAACGCCGCGTCCGCGGTCGGTGACGTGTGGACCAGCTGGCTACCGGCGTCGGCCTTGAGCTCGTACCCCAGGTATCCGACGTAGCCGAGGCCGAACGCGAAGGGGAGGTCGGGGATCGGCGGCACCGCCCGCGCCCGGAGCTGCTTGTCGATGTAGTCGAAGAAACGCTGGTGGACCTGCTCTACCGGGCGTCCGGCGCGGTGCACGCACACCGTCGTCTCCGCGACCCGGTAGGTGAGGTACTCGGCCAGCGGCCCCGAGCAGTCGCCCATCACCGAGAACCGCGACTCGGGTTCGATGGCGGCGCTGCCGTCGAGCCAGAAGCTGCCCGAGCCGTCCGCGAAGAGCCGGCTGTAGACGTCCTGCGGATCCACCGCGCGATCCACCCGTCGACTGTGGACGACGTATCCGGCTGTGGTGCCGGGGGAGTCGCCGCCCGGTGCGGTGACCGAGACCGGGCGGGTGCTGCTCCGCGGCGCCGGGTGCCCGCGGCTCGGGGACAGATCCCGGAAGTTCGCGAGCAGGTCGTGCCCGTGCTGCGTGCAGATCGATTCGGGGTGGAACTGGACGCCCCACAACGGATGCCGCCGGTGCTTCGCGGCCATGAGCAGGCCGTCGTCGGTCCACGCGTGCGCCTCGAGATCGGGCGGAAGGTCCTCGACGATCAGCGAGTGGTAGCGCACCGCCTGGAACGGGGACGGCAGATCGGCGAAGATCCCGCTCCCGGAATGGCGGATCGACGACAGCCGTCCGTGCATCGGCACCGGCGCCAGGCCCACGTTGCTGCCGAAGAGGTGGCACAGGCCCTGATGCCCCAGGCACACCCCGAGCACCGGCAGTTCCCGGTTGGCGATCGCCCGGGCGCTGATCCCGAAGTCGCGCTTGCGGTCCGGCCGACCCGGTCCGGGCGAGATGACGATGTTGTCGAAGTCGTCGAGCGGCACCGACGCCCAGTCGGCGTCGTTCTTCACCACGTGCGGCGGCACGCCGTTGACCTCCGACAACAGGCTGTACAGGTTGTAGGTGAACGAGTCGTAGTTGTCGATCAACAGTGTTCGGGTCGACATGGCGTCCTCAGCCCGCGCGAGTGGGGTCGCTGTCGGACCCGATGACGGCGTCCTCGACCCGGCAGGTCTCGGCGATCATCACCTCGTACAGCCGCCGCAGGAACTCCGGGGACAGCCCGTTCGCACGTGCGAACTGCTCGGCGCGGGCCTGCACGAGGCCCACCCGCTGGGGCTGCATCATGGGAATGCTTTGACGTCGTTTGACCTCGGCGATCCGGACGCACACGTCGATGCGTGCCCGGATGTCGTCGAGAAGCCGCCCGTCGATCGCGTCGAGCTCCGCCCGCAGGCGCTCGAGTCCCTGCTGGTCGGCCGCGATGGTGCCAGTCGGGAATTCGGTGGTGTGGGCTCTCCTGGAGCCGCTGGTGTCGTCCATGCGCCACCTCGCCTTACATCTGCTGGACCGGCGCGGTAGTTCCTCTAGTTCTGCGAACCGTCGCGTCAGCCGAATCCGCCAAGCTGTATGCGTTCCCTCAATGATTGCACGGGTAGGTAGGCCTGGCGAATCTTCGAGAAATTTCGAAACCTCTCGAACCGGTGTCCGTCGACTTCGGTGACGGACGGGTCACGACACCTTCCGATCTGCCCGGATTCGGTTGCGCCACAGACGATCGTGCGGTATCTGCGGATGAATCACACGGCCCCGCAAAGTGGTTCGCGCTTCTCGCCGGGAAACCTACGGGCGTCGCATAGGCTGGTTCGCCGTTCGGTCCGAACCGGCGCGCGCGAGCATTCCCGCTCAGGTCGAAAAGCCGGTTTCGACGAGAACGCACTATTCGCGAGAATTTACATGAGGGAGTTTGTGGATGCCGTCCAAACGGTTGTCACCGTCACCGGCCCGAACGCGTAGTCGAGTAGGTAGAGCGATCCTGACAGCCGTCGCGGTCGGGTGCGCGGCCGTGCTGGTGCCGACGGCGGTGTCCGCGGCACCGGTGTATCCCGTCGCCGACCCCGACGGTTTCTACAACGCACCCGCCGGGTTGGCCGCCCGGGCGCCGGGCGACGTGCTGGCCGTGCGCCGCATGCCCCCGCTGCCGTTCTTCCCGAACACCGACGTCTGGCAGATCGCGTTCCGGTCGACGAACTCGCAGAACGCGCCGATCGCCGCCGTCACCACGGTCCTCGCGCCGGTGAACCGGCAACCGAACGGCCCGCTGCTGTCCTACCAGCACATCGTCAACGCGCTCGGCACCCGGTGCGCGCCGTCTCGGGCGCTGTACACCAACGACCCCGACCTCGTCATCCGGGAGGCACCGGCCCTCAACGTCGCGCTCACGCGGGGATGGACCGTGGCGCTCCCGGACCATCTCGGACCCGACAGCGCGTACGGGGCGGCCCGACTGGGCGGCCAGATCACCCTCGACGGGATCCGCGCGGCCCAGCGCGTGCCCGAACTGGCACTCGGGGCGAGCCCGGTGGGCATGGCCGGCTACTCCGGCGGCGGCATGGCCACGGCATTCGCCGCGGCGCTCGCGCCCGCCTACGCACCGGAACTGAACATCGTCGGGGTCGCCGAGGGCGGGGTCCCGATGAATCTCGGCAAGATGGCGCACGCCCTCGGCACCGCGCCGCATCCGGTCTTCGGCCTCGCGCTGGCCGCCGCGATCGGACTCGAGCGGGAGTACCCGCAGCAGCTGCCCATCGGCGATCAGCTCAACGGCATAGGCGTCGCGATGCGCAACGCGGTCGCGAATGCGTGCACCAACCAGATCCTCGCGACCGGCGCCGGACACAGCGCGGGCGAGATCTCGACGAGCACCGGCCTGCTCGACAGCCCGGCCGCGGCGGCGGTGCTCGCCGACAACAGCGTCGAGGACTATCCGGGCGTGCCGACCGCCCCGGTGTTCGAGTGGCACAGCCCCACGGACGCGCTGATCCCGGTCGATTCGATCGACGCCACGATTCGGCGGTACTGCCGAGCCGGGGCGACGGTCCAGTCCGAACTGTTCCCCAGCCCCGACCACCTCACCACCGCGGTGCTGGGGGCGCCGCGGGCGCTGGACTACCTCGACGCGCGCTTCCGCGGCGAGCCGGCCCCGCGCAACTGCTGACCGTCTCCGTTTCGATCCGGAAACAGTGCGACGCCGCCACGGAGATCCGTGGCGGCGCCGCACTGTCGTCCGTACGCGGTCGTTACGCGCCGCGACGCTTGGCCTTCAGCAGGTCCAGGCGCTCCTTGAGCAGTTCCTCGAGCTCCTCGACGGAACGGCGCTCGAGCAGCATGTCCCAATGGGTGCGCGGCGGCTTGACCTTCTTCGCCTCGGGCGCGCTGCCCTCGAGCAGGGTGCCTTCGAGGCCGTTCTTGCACAGCCACGTGCCGGGGATCTCGGCGTCGTCCGCGAAGGGGACGTCGAACTCCTCACCGTTGTCGCACCGGTACCGGGCGATGCGGCGAGGCGCCAGGTCGTGGTCGCGATCGGTCTCGTAGCTCACCGCTCCGAGTCGACTGCCTCGAAGTACACGATCTGCCATGGTGTGTCCTCTCTTCGTTCGTCACCGCGCCAGTTCGCCTCGAGCGGCGCACCGAGCGTTCACAACCATCTACAACGTCGCGAAATCCCGAATCGTTCCCGAGACTCCTGTGGATGCGGCCGCATCATCTTACCGGGGCCACCGCCGGTGCCCCGCAGTAAGGTGTTCGACCATGGCCGCAGCTCCCCGGAAACCCGTGTCGTGTGTGTGGTGCGGGCGAGAGGTCGCCGCGGTGGGCGTCGGACGGCGCCGCCGGTACTGCCGACAGTCGTGCCGCCAGCGGGCGTACGAGCAGCGCAACGCGGTGAAGGGAACGTCGATTCCGGCCGACGCGGTGGTGCTCACCGCCGAGGAGGCGTCCGCGCTGTCCGACCGGATGTTCGAGCTGCGCTGCGCCGCGGAGGACGTCGCCACCGCGATCGCCGAGGACGCCGACCGCGCCGAACTCATCGGCCTCGCGGACCGCCTCGTCGCGATGGCGCGCGACGCCGAACGCTACCGCTGACCAACTCCGAGGCGACGGCCGCAGCGGCCGTCGGAACGGCCCGCCGCACGGCCGGTGACAGCCCCACACCTGCGCGGACGTCGACCCCCTCGACCGTGTACAGCACCACCCGCTCGGGGGCGGTGCCGAGGACCCGGGCCAGCGCGAGGGCGGCGGCCACGTCCATGCCGTGACCGCCCGGTGTCCCGATCGTGTCGTGCCCGTCGACGGTCAGCCGGTGCAGCCGCCCCGGGTCCGGGGGTGTGCGCAGCACGAGGTCGACGACGACGGCCAGGTCCGCGCGGTCCCACGCGGACAGTAGATCGACGGTGTCGGCGACCGCGGCGACTTCGGCACCGCCCGGCAGGCGCCCGCGCAGCGCCCGCACCACGGCGGGCCCGAGGCCGTCGTCGCGGCGGTACTCGTTGCCGAGCCCGATCACCACCAGGCGTCCCGGTGCGCTCACCGCCGCGTCACCCGCAGGTCCAGGAAGTGCGTGGCGCACGAGATGCACGGGTCGTGGTTGCGGATCACCCGCTCGCACAGCGCGGTCAGCTCGGCGTCCGGCAGGTCGAGGTGGGCACCGATGCGGTCCACGAGGTCGGCCTCGATGGCGTCCTGGTTCTGCGCGGTCGGCGGCACGATGTCCGCGGACCGGAGGGTGCCGTCCCCGGCGATGTCGTACCGGTGGTAGAGCAGCCCCCGCGGCGCCTCGCTCACGCCGTGCCCGGTGCCGGCGCGGGCCGCGACCTCCGTCGCGGCGGGCTCGGGCCGCTCGTACTCGTCGATCAGACGCAGCGCCTCCTCCACCGCGTACGCCACCTCCACCGCCCGAACCACGATGCTGCGGTAGGGGTTTCGGCACTCGTCATCGAGCCCGGCGTCCGCGGCGGCCTGCCGGACCGTCGGCGACAGCTGCGCGTGGTTCAGCGTGTAGCGGGCCAGCGGTCCGGTCAGGACCGGGCCACCGTCCAGGCGGGCGTGCAGCGCCGTCGAATCCGGCACCTGCCGCTCGGTGACGTGGTCGGCGAACGCGGTGGCCGGGAACCGGTTGCCCGCGCTCGTGCGGATCAGGCCGTCCTCGATCGCGTACCCGGCGTCGTCGTGCAACGCCATCAACACCGGATCGAGACGCACGTCGGGGAAGTCGAAGCCCGCGACCCACCCGACCGTGCCCAGCGCGTCGTCCAGAGCTCGGCGCAGCGTCTCGGCGAGCGGCGCCAGGTCGGCGCGGGTCGGCGCCCGGTAGAACCCGCCGACGCGGACATTGATCGGATGGATCGGACGGCCCCCGATCGTCTCGAGGATCGCGTTCCCGGCCTTCTTGAGCGCAAGGCCGCGTTCGACCGCGCCCCGGTCGAGCCGGGCGAGTGCGATCGAATCCGGCACCCCGAGGAAGTCCGGCGCGTGCAGGAAGTAGATGTGCAGGGTGTGGCTGGCGATCCATTCGCCGCAGTACAGCAGCCGCCGCAGGGCCCGCACCCGGGGATCGACGGTGACCCCGCACGCCTGCTCGAGCGCGTTGCAGGCGCTCACCTGGTACGCGACCGGGCAGATCCCGCAGATCCGGGACGTGATGTCCGGCGGCTCCCGGAAGTCGCGACCGCGCAGGAACGCCTCGAAGAAGCGCGGCGGCTCGTAGATGTCGAGCCGGGCGTGCGCGACCGCACCGCCGGCGACGGTGACGTCGAGTCGGCCCTCGCCCTCGACCCGGGCCAGGGCCCGCACCGTCAGCCGGCGCCGCTCGGTCGCATCAGCATCGTCACGGCCCATACCGGCGGCCCTCCTCGAACCCGGGCGCGGCGACGTTGAACGTCGAGAACACCCGTCCGATGCCGGCGTCGTCCATGCCGCACCGGCGCAGCCACCCGGCCAGGGAGGCGATGTTCGGGTTCTCGGTGGGGCCGAAGCAGCCGTAGCAGCCGCGGGAATGGGCCGGACACAACGCGCCGCACCCGGCGTGCGTGACCGGACCCAGGCACGGGGTGCCGTCCGCGACCATGACGCACGTCAGGCCCCGCCGCTTGCACTCGTTGCACACGCTGGTGTTCGGCACGTTCGGTGCCCGGCCGGCGAGGAACGCGGAGATCACCTCGATCAGCTGGCGGCGGTCGATGGGGCAGCCGTGCAGCTCGAAATCCACCCGGACGTGCGCCGAGATCGGGGTGGACGTGGCGAGCGTGTCGATGTACTCCGGGCTCGCGTACACCGCCGCCGCGAACTCGGCGACGTCGCCGAAGTTCCGCAGCGCCTGCACGCCACCGGCCGTGGCGCATGCCCCGATCGTGACCAGGCGCTCGGAGGCGTCGCGGATCCGGTGGATGCGCTCGACGTCCTCGGCGGTGGTGACCGAACCCTCCACCAGTGAGAGGTCGTACGGGCCCGTGACCGACGCGCTCGACATCTCCAGAAAATGTGCGATGTGCAGTTCGGTTGCGACCGTGAGCAGTTCGTCCTCGCAGTCGAGCAGCGACAACTGGCAGCCGTCGCAGGACGCGAACTTCCACACGGCGAGCGTCGGCCGCGAGTCGGGGGGTTTCGGGAAGGCAGCCATCAGAGCTCCCGGGTGTGCAGCAGGGGGTGGGCGACCGCGTAGTCGACGACGGGCCCGTCACGGCAGAGCAGCAGTTCGCCGAGCTGGCAGTGCCCGCACACCCCGACGCCACACTGCATGTTGCGCTCGAGCGAGACCTGGACGCGGCGTCGGTCGAGGCCCTGGCCCTCGAGAACGCGCACCGCGAAACGCATCATCGCCTCAGGCCCACACACCAGGGCACGCGTTCGTGCCGGGTCCACCGGCAGGTGGGCGAGTGCCTCGGTGACGAACCCGACGGGACCGGTCCAGCCACAGGCGGGCTGGTCGACCGTCACCGTGACGTCGATGTCGGCGCCGCGCCAGTCGTCGAAGTCCGCGCGGTAGAGGATGTCGCCGGGACTCCGGGCACCGACCACGAGGGTGACGTTCCGGAACCGGGCGCGATCCGCCCGCACCGCGAGAACGGGCGCCCGCACGGCCGCTAGACCGACACCGCCCGCGACGATCACCAGATCGCCCCCGGCGGCGCCGAGGTCCCAGGTCGTCCCGTACGGGCCCCGTACCCCGACCATCGCACCGACCGGCGCGTCGTGCAGGGCGGCGCTGGCCGCACCGACGCTGCGCACCGTGTGGACGAGCACGCCGTCGGCGCGCGTCGGGTCCCCGCACACCGAGATGGGGACCTCGCCGACCCCGGGCGTGCACAGCATCATGAACTGGCCGGGGCGGAACCGCGACACCGCGGCGCGCGTAGGCGTCAGATCGAGCGTGACCGAGTCGTGCGTCTCGACCGTCCGACCCGTCACGCGGTACGCGAGCGGGACCAGCGACGATGCCGGCGCGGTCACGGCGCACCCGGATTCGCGTAGAGGTCGAGCAGGCGCGCCCGCGTCGCCTGCAGCCGGTTCAGCATCAGACCCGACATCGCCCGGGACACCGCGTACCCGAACGCGGGGTCTCGCTCGGACGCCGCGTGCAGCGCCTCGATGTCGATCTGCCACGCCTCGGTGAGGTCGGCGGCGCGGGCCCCGAAGGTCCACACGTGTGGGGGCCTCAGCCACGACAAGCCCAGCAGGTCGCCGCCGGAGAGCGTCTCGACGACGACGTCGCCGCGCCCGGGCACCGAGGTGGCCAGCACCACCCGACCCCGCCGCAGCAGCCAGCAGCGGCGCGCGGGCTCACCCTCCCGGAAGACGTACTCGCCCGGCACCCAAACCGCCGGCGTCCACAGCTGCTCGAGCCGCTCCCGCGCCGTGTCGTCGAGGCCCGGCAGCAGCACCGCGCGCGGGTCGGCGGGCGTCCCCGTCACCGCCCCGGCTCCCGGTCCGCGGGGGCGTCGGGAAACCCCGGCAGCGCACCGGTCAACCGGGCGGCCTCGGCGGTGATGTCGATGCCGACCGGGCACCAGTCGATGCAGCGGCCGCACCCCACACAGCCCGACGAGCCGAACTGGTCGAACCAGGTGCCGAGCTTGTGGGTCATCCACTGCCGGTACCGGCTCACGCTGCTGGTGCGCACGTTGCCGCCGTGCAGATGCGAGTAGTCGAGCTCGAAGCACGACGCCCACCGCTGGTGGCCCTCGGCGCGGTTGCCGTCGAGATCGCTCACCTGCTCGGCGCTGGTGCAGAAGCACGTCGGGCACACCATCGTGCAGTTCCCGCACGTCAGGCAGCGGTCGGCGACGTCGTCCCACACCGGCTCGTCCCGCGCGGCCCGCAGCAGCGCCTGCAGGTCGACGTCGGGCATCGCGCGCCCCATGTGGTCGCGGGCGCGGTCGACGGCGGCCCGCGCCTCGTCGACGTCGGCGGCCGTGGCGTCGCGGTGCGGGAGGCGCTCGAGCAGCCGCCGGCCGGTGTCCGTCCCGATCTCGACGACGAACCGGTGCCCCCGCTCGTCGATGCGTTCGGTGAGCGCGAGATCGAAGCCCGGCCCGGCGGCGGGACCGGTACCCATCGAGGCGCAGAAGCACACCCCGCCCGGTTCGGTGCAGTCGACGGCCACCACCACCAGGTCGCTGAGGACGCGGGCGGTGTAGCCGCCCGGGTCCGCACCCAGCACGGTGCCGAGTGTGTGGATGGCCGCCAGGTCGCATCCGCGCACCCCGAGGAACGCGAACCGGGGTTGTTCCGGGTCCGGCTCGGCGAACTGCCCGGCCGACTCCGTCCACAGCACCCGGTGCGGTGGATGCACGAACTGCTTCCACGACATCGGTCCCGACGAGTGCGCGAACACGGCCCCGTCGACGCGGCGGTGCAGCCGGTACTCGCCCGGCGCGGTCGTCACGCCCCACCCGTCGGGCAGCTCGGCGCCCGACTCGAGCTCGGCCAGCACGACGGCGCTGTCGCGGACCGTCGGGCCGACGACGCGGCGACCGTCCTCACGCAACAGCCGGATCAGGTCGTCGAGCGCCCGCCGATCGACGACGGCCGCGTTCGTGGCATCCATGGCACTCCTCGGCACATCTCCTCGGTCCATTGGTTCAGGGTCGTCACCAGCTGTAAAGGGCCATTCGACCCTGTGCGGGCGGCGGCGCTCCGCCCACCATCGGACTCAGGAGCGGGCGCCCACCTGCCCGGGTCCGAGGAGGCGCCCTGCGATGCCGGCGATCGTCACGCTCACCATGAACCCGGCACTGGACATCTCGACGAGCGCGGAGCGGGTGGGGCCGACGGACAAGATCCGTTGCGCCGAACCCCGGTACGACCCGGGCGGCGGGGGCATCAATGTCGCCCGCACCGTCCGGGTGCTGGGGGAGCCCGTGGTCGCGGTGTTCCCGGTGGGCTCGGCGACCGGCACGGTGCTCGGTGAACTCCTCGACCGCGAGGGCGTGTGGACCCGCCGCGTGCCCATCGCCGGCGCCACCCGCGAGAGCTTCACCGTCGACGAGCACCGGACCGGCGACCAGTACCGGTTCGTGCTGCCGGGACCGCACCTGAGCCCGGCCGAGCAGGAGCAGTGCCTGGCACGGCTCGCCGAGGTGGCCCGCGACGCCCGGTACGTGGTGGCCAGCGGCACCCTGCCGCCGGGCTGCCCGCCGGACTTCTACGACCGGGTCGCCGGGATGGCCCGCGACCTCGGGGCCCGGTGCGTGCTCGACACGTCGGGGGAACCGTTGCGCCGCACCGGCGCCGGGGTGTATCTGCTCAAACCGAGCATCCGGGAGCTGCGCGAGCTCGTGGACCGCGACCTCACCGACGGGGCGGCGCAGGTCCGCGCGGCCCGCGACCTGGTCGACGCCGGGCGGTGCCAGGTGGTGGTGCTGTCGTTGGGCGCGGACGGCGCCCTGGCCGTGACCGCCGACTCCGCGGTCCGGTTCGCGGCGATCCCGGTCGCGGTGCGCAGTGGTGTCGGCGCCGGGGACGCGATGCTGGCCGGGATCACCGTCGGCCTCGCGCGCGGCCGTCCGCTGTCCGACGCCGTCCGCCTCGGCATGGCCGCGGCGACCGCCATGCTCACCACGCCGGGGACCCGGCCGTGTCGGCGCGAGCAGATCGAGATTCTCTACCACCGCGGCTCCGACGCCACTAGCGTGGACAGCGTCAGGGTGGAGACGACCGAGAGGCAGGGGTCATGACCTCATCCGAACACCATCCGCACGATCCAGCCGATCATCCGCACGTCCACGGCGAGAACTGCGGGCACGAGCAGATCCAGCACGGCGACCACGTCGACTACCTGCACGACGGCCACCGGCACGCCGAGCACGAGGGCCACTACGACGAGCACGGCGAGGCCGGCTGAACGTCGGTGGACGAGACCACGGGGCAGCCGTTCGCCGCCCTGCACGAGACGCATTCGGGGGTGGTGTTCCTCCTCGGCGGGCGCGTCTACAAGGCGAAGAAGCCGATCCGCACCGACTTTCTCGACTTCCGCAGCCGCGACGCCCGGCGGGCGGTGTGCGCCCGCGAGGTGGAGTTGAACCGGCGCCTGGCACCCGACGTCTACCTGGGGGTCGTCGAACTGCCCGACCCCGGTGCCGCGGACGGCGAACCGCTGGTGGTGATGCGCCGGATGCCCGAGGCGGCCCGGCTCTCGACGCTGGTGCGCGGCGTCGACGGCGGGGACCGGATCGACGCGATCGCCGACACGGTCGCCCGCTTCCACACCCGGGCGCTGCGCGGGCCGGACATCGCCGCCGAGGGCGCCGAGACCGCGGTGCGCCGACGGTGGAGCAACAACATCCGTGAGACCCGGGCGCTCGACCAGGACGTCCTCACCGACGACCGGCTCGACGCGCTCGAGCGCCGCGTGCTGCGGTACCTCGACGGTCGCGGCGCGCTGTTCGCCGAGCGCGTCGCAGCCGGGCGCATCGTCGACGGGCACGGCGACCTGCTCGCGGACGACATCTTCTGGCTGGGCGACGGCCCCCGCATCCTGGATTGCCTCGAGTTCGACGATCGGCTGCGCTACCTCGACGGAGTCGACGACATCGCCTGCCTCGCAATGGATCTGGAGTTCCTGGGTCGACCCGACCTGGCCGGACGGCTGTTCGAGCGGTACGCAGCGACCGCCGACGACCCGGCCCCGGGCTCGCTGCGACACCACTATGTGGCCTACCGCGCGTTCATGCGCGCGAAGGTCGACTGCGTCCGGCATTTGCAAGGCCGCGCGGAGTCAGCGGAGGACGCGCTGCGCCACGCCGCCCTCGCCGAGGCGCACCTCGACCGCGGTGCGGTCCGGTTGGCGATCGTCGGCGGGCTGCCGGCCACCGGGAAGTCGACCGTGGCCCGAGCCCTCGCCGCGGAGGTGGGCGCCGTGCTGGTGTCGAGCGACGCGATCCGGCGCGAACTGTTCGCCGCCGAACGCGCCGCCGACCCGGATCCGGGGTTCGGCCGCGGGCGGTACGCGGCGGAGGCGACCGCCCGCGTGTACGAGGCGCTGCTGGACCGGGCCCGGCCGCACCTCGACCGGGGCGTGTCGGTGGTGCTCGACGCGTCCTGGATCGACGCCGACTGGCGCAAGCGGGCCACCGAGGTCGCCGCGGAGGCCCGCACCGACCTGGTGCAGCTGCGGTGCGTGGCCCCACCGGAGGTCACCGGGCGGCGCCTGCGCGAGCGCGCCGCCACCGCCCGCGACCACGACTCCGAGGCCACCGCCGAGATCGCGCGGGCGATGGCCGGCCGGGCGGACGCCTGGCCCGAGGCCACCGACATCGACACCGGAGGGCCGGTCGAGCAGGCACTGGTCGCTGCGACCACCCACTGGTCGTCCACCGTCGGTCGCGACCGGTGACGGCCTTTGCGTGCGCTCGCGCCCCCGCACTCAGGGCATGTACCGGCGATGTCATCGGATTCCGGCGTCGGGGCACTGCACGTAGGGCAGGCAGGGGGCGCAGCGCCGAGGAAGGCATGTCGGACACCGCGGGACGGCGTAGGTTGAGGTCATCGAGGACATGCCCGGCCAGGCAACATCCCGGCCACCGAGAACCATGTTCGGTTCGGTCGCGACAGGCGGGCGGGAGGCGAACGGCCATGCGGACGACATCGGGGCGCGATCGATGACTCGTTCGGAGATCGATCCCCGCCGGCTTGACGCGATGATCTTCGCACTCGAGGACGTGGTCGTCGACACCGCAGCCATCCGCTCCGTCGTATGGTCCGATGCCCTCGGCGACTTCTCCTCTCATCCTGCGCCTTTCACTGGTGACGACTACCGACGGTTCGTCGATGGCGTGTCGCACGTCGACGCGGTCGCCAGCGTCCTGTCATCGCGGGGGATCGACCTGCCGCGAGGAGCGCCGTCCGATTCCACGACGGAGGAGACGGTATGGGGGTTCGCGAACCGGGTCGAGGAGTCGTTCCGTACCCACATCATGCGTGAACGGGTGCCCGTTTTCGATTCAGCGGTCGAGTTGGTGCGGCGACTACAGAGCGCCGGGGTCCGGACGGCCGCCGTCTCCTCGAGTCCGGATGCCGAACAGATCCTGGAGGCGGCCGGGGTCGGTGGACTGTTCCCGTCACCACCTGCGCGGATGCGGGACGCGAACGGTTGGGCAGCACTGGTCGAGACCGCCCGAGCGCTGGGCGCCAGCCCCTCTCGGACCGGTGTCGTGCATGGAACACGGGCTGGAGTGAGGGCGAGCCGACAAGATGGATTTGCTCTGGTGATCGGTGTGGATTGCACCGGCGAAGTGGAACGGTTGCGTGGTGCGGGCGCCGACGTGGTGGTCAGTGACCTGTCGAGGGTCGAGTTCCGTGGCGGCACCCACCGCCTCTCGGATATCCCCGACGCCCTCACCTCCCGGCACCAGTCGGCAGCGATCCTGCGGACCCGGCAGCCCGCCGTGTTCCTGGACTTCGACGGGACGGTTGCAGAGATTGTGAACGACCCCGCCGCCGCACAGCTCGTCGACGGCGTGGCGACCGAACTCGCCCGCCTCGCCCGAAACTGCCCGGTCGGCGTCATCAGTGGCCGAGACCTGGCGGACGTGCAGGCCCGGGTCGGAGTTCCGGGCATCTGGTATGCGGGCAGCCACGGCTTCGAACTCGTCGGCCCGGACGGTCAGGGCTATCAGAACGACACGGCTCTCGTAGCCGCGCCGAGCCTCGACCGTGTCACTTCGACGCTCACTGACCGGCTGGGTTCGTTTCCAGGAGTCCTGTTGGAGCGCAAGCGGTTCGCAGTCGCCGTCCACCACCGCAATGTCGAGGCGGACCTGGTGGACGATGTGGTCGCAGCGGTGTACGCGGTCGCGGCAGGCGAACCTGGCCTCCGCGCAACCAGTGGCCGCAAGGTCACAGAGCTGCAACTCGACGTCGACTGGGACAAGGGACGCGCGTTGTCCTGGGTGCTTGACCATGTCTCCGAATCGGACGACCTGCTTCCGATCTACATCGGCGACGACCTCACTGACGAGGATGCGTTCGACGCGATCGAAGGCCGTGGTTTCGGAATCGTGGTGCGGCACGACGAGGGCGGCGATCGCCGGTCGTCGGCCCAGTACGCGGTCGACGGCCCCGCGCAGGTACACGAACTGCTCCAACGGATTGCCGACCTCGTCGGCAGCGACCCACGGACCGAGCCGCCTCCCGAGGACCCGTGGACGGTGTTCTTCGAAGGCTACGACGCGCCGTCCGAGAGGCTCCGTGAGGCGCTCTGCACTGTCGGTAACGGAGCGTTCGCGACGCGCGGTTGTGCACCGGAGTGCCGTGCAGGTCCTCTGCACTATCCGGGCACCTACGCGGCCGGGATCTTCAATCGGCTGCGGGAGGACAAGGGAAGCACCGTCATCGACAACGAAAGCCTGGTGAATCTGCCCAACTGGTTGCCCCTCACATTTCGAGTCGACGACGGACCGTGGTTCGACATCGACTCCACAGAACTACTCGACTACCGCCAGTACCTCGACCTACGCCGGGCGCTCTTCGTCCGGCGGCTCCGAATTCGCGACCGTGCCGGTCACACCACCTCGATCGTGCAGCGGCGCTTTTTTGCCATGCATCTCCCACACGTCTGCGCCCTGGAGACCACGATCTCCGCGGAGGACTGGTCGGGTCGGCTCGAAGTCCGATCGGAAATCGACGGCGCTGTCGAGAACACACTGGTCGAGCGTTACCGCGAGCTCGCGAGTAGGCATCTGGAGCCACTGGAAGCGAGGGAACTGGCGGCGGACTCCGTGCTGATTGCCATGCACACGACACGCTCCCGCATTCCCATCGCTATGGCCGCCCGCACCAGTGTGTGGCGCGACCATGAGCGACAACCGGCTGAGTATCGCCTGATCGAGGGCGACGGCCGGATCGGCCACGACATCACTGTCGCCCTCGAGGCGGGGCAGTCAGTCACCGCCGAGAAGATCGCCACGGTTTTCACGGGCCGCGACTTCGCGGTATCGGAGCCTGCCGACGAGGCCGCGCGATGGCTTGCGCGTGTCGGCCGGTTCGAGGAAGCGCTCGACGGCCACGTCCTCGCGTGGGCTCGGCTGTGGGACAGTCTCGGTATCGAACTCGAGGGGCACGGCCATGCCCTGCGCATCGTTCGGTTCCACCTGTTGCAGTTACTGCAAACCGTATCGCCGAACACCGCTGACCTCGACGCGGGGGTCCCCGCCCGGGGACTGCACGGGGAGGCATACCGGGGGCACATCTTCTGGGACGAGTTGTTCGTATTCCCGGTGCTCAACCTGCGCCTGCCCACCCTGACCAGATCGCTGCTGCGCTACCGCTACCGGCGACTTCGGGAGGCGCGCCGCGCGGCACGCGAGGCCGGGCGCACCGGAGCGATGTTTCCGTGGCAGTCGGGCAGCGACGGCCGCGAGGAAAGCCAACAACTGCATCTCAACCCGATTTCGGGACGGTGGAACCCGGATCCGAGCCGGCGTCAAATGCACACCGGCATCGCCGTCGCCTACAACGTATGGCAGTACTATCAGGTCACCGGAGATCTGGAGTTCCTCATCGAATTCGGTGCCGAGATGCTCATCGAGATTGCCCGCTTCTACGCGAGCCTCGCCGAGTTCGACGCGGACCGCAGCCGGTACATCATCCGAGGTGTGATCGGGCCGGACGAGTTCCATACCGGCTACCTGGATGCCCCGTACGACGGGATCGACAACAACGCCTACACGAATGTGATGACCGTGTGGGTGCTCCTACGCGCAATCGACGCACTCGCGGTCATCCCACGACAGATCCGCTCGGACCTCACTCAGGCCCTCGGGTTGCCGACGCAGGAAATCACACGATGGGAGGACATCAGCCGCCGCATGTTCGTTCCCTTCCACGATGGCGTGATAAGCCAGTTCGAGGGTTACGGAGACCTGGCGGAGTTGGAGTGGGAGGCGTACGGCCGCCGCTACGGCAACATTCAACGCCTGGACCGGATTCTGGAGGCAGAGGACGACGATGTGAACCGATACCGGGCCTCGAAGCAGGCGGACGTGCTGATGCTCTTCTACCTGTTGTCCGCCGACGAACTTCGAGACCTGTTGCAACGCTTGGGCTACAGCTTCACCGCGGCCGCCATTCCCCGGACGATCGACTACTACATTGCGCGAACGTCGCACGGGTCGACGTTGAGCAGCGTCGTCCACTCGTGGGTGCTGGCCCGAGGTAATCGCGATCGGGCGATGGAGTTCTTCGATCGTGTACTCGCGTCCGACGTCGCCGACATCCAGGGCGGCACCACCTCGGAGGGGATCCACCTCGCTGCGATGGCAGGCAGTGTCGATCTCGTCCAGCGCTGCTTCTCGGGGCTCGAGGTCCGCGGCGACCGTCTCGTCTTCTCGCCGAACTGGCCGTCGACGCTGGGGACCCTCGAGTTTCCGGTCTTCTATCGGGGGCACCGCCTCCGGTTGAAGATCAACGGCCGCCAGATCGAGGTGCGCGCCGCGCCGGGCAATCAGCCGTCGATCCAGATCGAATGCCGCGGGCGGGTGGCGCAACTGCTTCCGGGCTCCACGGTGTACCTCGATTAGCGGCAATTCCTGGCCCGGAAGACCAGCCGGGGAGTTGCTTCTGCCCCGGGTCGCACCGCCGATTGCAGGAATTGAGAGCCGGACGATCGCCGGTTGCACGCTGCGCGCTACCTTCCCCGCGAACGGGGTTGACCGTTCGTGACCGCGGACTGGCGATGCCGCGGTGCAGATGGTCCTCGATTCCCGGCGCATTTCGCCCCTGGCGCCTTTACGACGCGTATCGGAAGGTCTCGCCGATCAGGGTGCACTTCTTCGGCTGGTACACCCCAGCACGCTTGCCTCGACGGCGAGACGAGGACGTCCGTCGATCTCGGCGTCGGCCTCGACATGGTCGAAACTGTCGTGACGCACTTCAGCGGCGTCGAAGTTCCCTGCACGACGGCACAATCAGAACAGGGCAGTCGGCCTTGTGCAACAGCGCCCGGCTCGTCGAGCCCAGCAGCATGCCCTTGAATCCGCCGCGTCCGCGGCTGCCGACGACGACCAATTGTGCCTGCTCGGCGTACTCGCTGAGAATTCGCACTGGCCGGTCGCGCACAACGACCTGCTGGACAACGACGTCCGAGTACTGCTCCTTCAATCCGGCCAGCTGGTCGGCCAGCACCGCTTCCTTACCAGACTGGATACTGCTCCAGTGGAGGTCGTCGTCCGAGGGGGTAGCGAAGAACGACTGGACGCTCAGATCGCTCCATGCGAATACAGCGATGAGGTTGGTGCCCCGCATCGCGGCTTCCTCGAACGCGGCCGCGACCGCGGGCTTGCACGACTCGGAGCCGTCGACGCCCACAACGATCGGGCCCTGAGTCGGGGGGAGGCCGTCGAGCGTCCGGCCGCGGACGACGGCGACAGGGCATTCGGCGTGCGCGGTCACTGCGGCGGTGACAGAACCAACGGCGAGTCCCGTGATTTCACCGTATCCGTGCGCTCCAAGGACCACCATCCACGCCTGCTTCGTCAACTCGATCAGGTTGCGGGAGGGAAGGCCGTCGATCTGCTCGGTGGTGACCTCGATCGAACCGACATCCTCGGTGGTCCGGCGGGCTAGAGCCTGGGCACTGTCGATTCGTGCGCGAGCAGTGTCTCGGAGTTCGTCCTCGAAGCTGTGTGTGAGAAACGGATCGGAATGGTAGGCCGACGGGATGTGCACGGCGGTGACGACGTGCAGACGCCGCTGGTGGACGGCGGCAGCGCGGGCCGCCCATACCACCGCATTCGATGCCGCTTCGGAGCCGTCGACGGCAACGACAATCGCTTCGGTTGCGCTCATGGCTTCAAGCTCCTCGCTGCTGCCCGCTACTCGAAAGGCGAATGCTTGGCATTCCAGAAGGGGATCTGCCAGGTCGCGGGGTCGGCCACCGGAAACCGCCTGCCGGTCACCCGGGTCGGAACAATACGGATGAACAGGTCTTTCGCCCCGGCTTGCCACGGAAAAAGTGGCAGGTACACGGTGTTCATCAACTCATCGATCTCACAGATGCCCTCGGCATGCCCCTTCACCACCACGCTCCATACGTGGTGCGACGCATCCTCGTAGCCGTCGACTTCCAGCGCAACCGGAGCATCCGACAACGCAGCAGATACTTTGGTTCCTGTCCCGGACCGAAACACGATGGTGCCATGGTCAACTACGTAATTGAGGGGAAATATGTCCGGGTGCTCGTCTACCCAGACAGCAAGCCGGCCGACCCTCGAAGTCCGGAGTAGTGCCCAGCACTCTGGGACTGCAAGTGCCTCGACTTCCGATTCATCGCTTCCCATTCGCCTTCACCTCCTGCAGCAGCGTTCCTTCCGGCGCCGCATACCACTGGCATGACAACCCGCCTCACCCAAATCATCGTCGCTGTCCGGTCTCTACACGAGGCATCCGCTCAATCCATCGGTCGGGCGTGGTGCCGGCGGTAATGGTGCGGCACGCTCGACTGGTCCTCGCGCCCCTCGTCGAATCGCGGAGCACCCATTTCGGCGGCGCACTGACGTCCCTCCCGATCGCGAGGCGCGGGTAGCGTGTCTGACGCGGACTTCGCGTGAGGGTCAGGGCATACGATCACGACGTCGTCCGCCGCGGTGTCGGCGAGCTCACCGAATATGGCGACAGGCGGGTGTTCGGCCGGGCCGAGATCCTGGCCCAGGCGGCGGTGAGGTGGCGAGAACTCATGAACGAGGATGCCGAGGCCTCCGGCAGCTCGTCACCGCGTGGGGTAACGCTGGTCGAGGTCGATGTTCAGTTCGAGGACGTTGACGGTGGACTCTCCGAGGAATCCGAGCAGCCGGCCACGGGAGTGTTCGGTGATCACCGCTCGTATCCGGTCCGCGGTCACGCGGCGGGCGGCGGCGACCCGTGGGGCCTGCAGATCGGCGTATTCGCGGGAGATATCCGGGTCGAGTCCACTTCCGCTGGCGGTGACAGCGTCCGCCGGGACCTGCGGAGGGTCGGGTGCATCCCCCCGGATCGACATCAACCGACCAGTGTCGTAGTTCTGTCCGAAGCGGGCGCATTCGACGGCGACGCCCTCATAGGTGTCGAGGAACGGTGTGACGGGCATAGTCGGATCGGGGGAGCACGGTTCGTTGACACTGATCACCCGGACTGGTCGTGGGACATCGCCGTCCGCGTCGCGGGGGCCGATAACCGACAGGACCGCGCCGACGCCCCCCGGTGTACAGAACGGCCTCGAGCCGTCGACCCCCTCGAGACGACCGACGTCGCGGCTGCGCGCGCACACGGTCGTGAGTAGGCTCGGTACGAACCCGGCCTCGGTGGGGCTCGCGCCACGAGCCAGCAACGCCGGGTCGGCGGGGGTGTCACGGATGTTCTCGGGACCGAGGTTGCTCGCACCGGACGCGAGCGCGTCGTATTCCTGGCCGGGCGCCGACGGTCGACTCTGGAAATACCACGGCAGCGGCGCACCATCCGCGTCGGTGAACGCCTGTCCGATCCGGCTGCTGCCCACCGTGTGGCCGTCCACCGACACGATCGCGCCGCCAGCGCGCTCACGCAGCCACGGCAGCGAGGCGACGGCCCACACCGCCAGCGGATACGCGACCCCGGTGATCAGGGTCAGGACCAGCAGCGCACGCACTGCGGCGAGATGTTGACGGATCCACGCGGCGCGGAACATTGTCACGACATCCCCGGGAGGAACCGGAGCATCAGATCGATCACCTTGATCCCGACGAACGGCGCCACCACCCCGCCGAGTCCGAAGACGTACAGGTTGCGCCTGAGGAGCCGCTGGGCGCTGACCGCCCGATACTTCACGCCGCGCAGGGACAGCGGGATCAGCGCCACGATGATCAGCGCGTTGTAGATGACCGCCGCAAGGATCGCCGACTGCGGACTGTGCAGCCGCATCACGTTGAGCAGCGCCAGACCGGGGAAGATCGCCACGAACATCGCCGGGATGATCGCGAAGTACTTGGCGATGTCGTTTGCGATGGAGAACGTGGTGAGCGCGCCGCGAGTGATCAGCAGCTGCTTGCCGATCTCGACCACCTCGATGAGCTTGGTCGGATCGGAGTCCAGATCGACCATATTGCCGGCTTCCTTGGCCGCGGTGGTCCCGGTGTTCATGGCGACACCGACATCGGCCTGCGCGAGCGCCGGGGCGTCGTTGGTGCCGTCGCCGGTCATCGCGACGAGCCGCCCAGCGGCCTGCTCCCTCCTGATCAGCTCGAGCTTGTCCTCGGGATTCGCCTCGGCGAGGAAGTCGTCGACCCCCGCCTCGTCGGCGATCGCCTCGGCTGTCAGAGGGTTGTCACCGGTGATCATGACCGTGCGGATCCCCATGCGCCGCATCTCCGCGAACCGCTCCCGCATGCCGCGTTTGACGACGTCCTTGAGGTGGATGACGCCCAGCACCGCGGCGCCGCGGCCGTCGACGCGCCCGACCACGAGCGGCGTGCCCCCCTCCCCGGCGATCCGATCGGTGATCGCGGTCAGCTCGTCCGGCACCGTGCCGCCGTGGCCGGCCACCCACTCGGCGACCGCCGTGGTCGCGCCTTTGCGGAGCATCGTCCCGTTGTCGAGGTCCACCCCGGACATGCGGGTATGGGCGCTGAACGGCACCCACGTAGCGCGCGCCAACTCGCCTGGGCCGCGTTCGCGCAGCTCGTGTTCCTGCTTCGCGTAGACGACGACCGATCTTCCCTCGGGGGTCTCGTCGGCCAGGCTCGACAGTTGGGCCGCGTCGGCCAGATCGTCGGCGGTCACCCCACCGACCGGGACGAACGCGGAGGCCTGGCGGTTGCCGAGGGTGATGGTGCCCGTCTTGTCGAGTAGCAGCGTGTTCACGTCCCCGGCGGCCTCGACGGCCCGCCCCGACATTGCCAGTACGTTGCGTTGCACAAGCCGGTCCATGCCGGCGATGCCGATTGCCGACAGCAAGGCGCCGATCGTGGTGGGAATCAGGCACACCGCCAGCGACACCATCACGACCCCCGACACCCCGTAGCGGTCCAGTGCTGCGGTGTCGGGAACACCCGGGTTGTCGGCCTTCGAGTAGACCGCCAGCGGCTGCAGTGTTGCGACCGCGAACACGAAGATCCCGGTGAGCGCGGCCAGCAGGATGCCGAGAGCGAGTTCGTTCGGCGTCTTCTGCCGGTTCGCCCCCTCGACGAGCGCGATCATTCGATCGAGGAAGCTGCCGCCCGGTTGCTGGGTGATCCGGACGACGATCCGGTCGGACAGCACGACAGTGCCACCGGTGACCGCGGAGCGGTCGCCGCCGGATTCGCGTACCACCGGGGCCGACTCTCCGGTGATCGCGGACTCGTCGACCGACGCGATGCCCTCGACGACGTCGCCGTCCCCCGGCACGGTCTGACCTGCTTCGACGATCACCACGTCGCCCTGCCGCAGGTCGGTCGACGCGACGGCCTCCTCGACCGGGTGTTCCGCCTCGGGTGTCCAGTCCCGCACCCGGCGGGCACGAGTTCCCTTCTGCGCCTTACGCAACGCGTCGGCCTGCGCCTTGCCGCGGCCCTCGGCGACCGATTCGGCGAGGTTCGCGAACACGACGGTGATCCACAGCCAGAACACCGCGGCCCACGCGAACCACGACGGATCGCGGATCGCGAGCACCGTGCTCCACGTCGCACCGACCTCGACGATGAACATCACGGGATTGCGCCACAGAACCCGCGGGTCGAGTTTGCGCAGCGCGTCGGGGACAGCCGCGACGAGGGTTCCGGCAGTGAGACCGGCCCGACGGTGCGCCGAGCGGGGTGTGCTCATCGGTGGATTCCCTCCGCGAGCGGTCCGAGTGCGAGCGAGGGTAGAAACGTCAGGGTGACGAGGATCAGCGTCACCCCGGTGACGAGGCCGACGAACTGGGGGCGGTGCGTGGGCAGGGTGCCTGCCGACGCGGGGACCGCCGATTGGCGGGCCAGCGCCCCCGCGAGGGCCAGCACGAAGATCATCGGCAGTAGTCGACCGAGGATCATCGCGACCCCGAGAACGGTGTTGTACCAAGGCGTGTTCGGGGACAGGCCCGCAAAGGCCGAGCCGTTGCTGTTCGCGACGGAGGTGAACGCGTACAGCACCTCCGAGAGCCCGTGCGGTCCTGGGTTGAGCGCCTGCGCGCGCGGTCCGGGCAGCGCCATCGTGATGGCCGTGCCGACGAGGATCAAGATCGGTGTCACCAGGAAGTAGGCCGCGGCCAGCTTGATCTCGCGTGGGGTGATCTTCTTGCCGAGGTACTCCGGGGTGCGCCCCACCATGAGACCGGCGACGAACACTGTGATCACCGCGAGGATCAGGATCCCGTACAGGCCGGAGCCGGCGCCGCCCGGCGCGACCTCCCCGAGTTGCATGTGGAACATCGCCATCAGCCCGCCGAGGCTCGTGTACGAGTCGAGCGCCGAGTTGGTGGCGCCGGCACCGCTGAGCGTCGCGCCCGCGGTGAACGTCGCCGAGTCCGCAACCCCGAACCGCTGCTCCACCCCCTCCATCGACGCGCCGACCGCGGTGGGGACGGTGCCGTGGTGCTGGAGCTGGAACAGGTTCGTCAACGCGATGCCGACGATCGCGAGCAGAGCCATGACCGCCGCGATCGCATAGCCCTGCCTCTTGTCGCCGACCATGCGTCCGAACGTCCGGGGCAGCGATGCGGCGATCATCAGCATCAGGAAGATCTGAACCCAACTCGTCCATGCCGCGGGGTTCGCGAACGGGTGGGCCGCGTTGGCGTTGTAGAAGCCGCCGCCGTTGGTGCCGAGCATCTCGATGGCCTGTTGGCTCGCGACCGGACCACCCGGCAGCACCTGCGTTCCGCCGGCGAGGGTGCCGGTCACACGCTCGCCGTGGAAGTTCTGCACAACCCCGCCGATCACCAGCACGACAGCGCCGACGACCGCGAGCGGCACGAGGATCCGGACGGTGCCCCGCACGAGATCGACCCAGAAATTGCCGAGGCTGCCCGTCCGGTTGCGTGCGAATCCGCGCACCAGCGCGATCCCGACCGCCATGCCGACCGCTGCGGAGAGGAAGTTCTGAACCGCGAGCCCGGACATCTGCACGAGCGAGCCCATCGTCGATTCGCCCGAATACGCCTGCCAGTCGGTGTTCGTGACGAAGCTGACCGCGGTGTTCCAGGCCAGGTCGGCCGTCATGGTGGTCCCCGGATCGGGCGGGTGCAGCCACAGGTGCTGCTGCACCAGTTGCAGCCCGAACAGCAGCACGATGCCCACGGCGGAGAAGGCGAGGACGCTTCGCGCGTACACCGACCAGGAGTGCTCGGCGGACGGTTCGACCCCGACGAGCCGGTAGACGACGCGTTCGAGCCGGGAGTGCGTCGGTGCCGAGTACACCCGGAACATGTAGTCGCCCAACGGGTTGTGCACCAGGACGAGCGCGAGCAGCAACGATCCCGCGAACAAGGCGCCGGCCGTTGCCGGACCCATCAGAACCGCTCCGGGAACAACAATGCCGCCGCCAGGTACACGGCCAGGCACACCACCAGCACCAGGCCGACCGTGTTGTCGACGTTCACAGCCGATCCACGCCTCTGAGGACCGCCGCGAGCAGGAGGAATACCGCCACCGTCAACGCGGTGAACACCACGACCGTCATGATCCGCCTCCGCGAGGGTGCGGTCTCGGCGGAGCCTCCGCCGAGACCCGTCCCTCGATTCAACATCGGCGCGGTGCCCGCGGGGGACAGAATGGGGGTCAGGGCCAGATTCAACCGCGTGGGGAAGGACATGACCGGCACCGACTCGGCCCCGTCGGAGCGGCGCGGCGCCCTGCGCATCTATCTGGGCGCGGCCCCCGGTGTGGGCAAGACGTACGCGATGCTCGAGGAGGCCGGGCGCCAGTCCCGGCAGGGTGCCGATGTGGTCGTCGGCGTCGTGGAGACCTACGGCCGCGCCGACACCGAGGCCCTGCTCACCGGCCTCGAGATCGTGCCGCCTGCCCGCATGCCGTACCGCGGCGGAACCTTCGAGGAGCTCGATCTCGACGCTGTGCTCGCCCGGCGCCCCCAGATCGTGCTCGTCGACGAACTGGCCCACACCGACGTGCCCGGCTGCCGCCACCCCAAGCGGTGGCAGGACGTCGAGGAACTGCTCGGCGCCGGGATCGACGTGTACTCGACCGTCAATGTCCAGCACCTCGAGAGCCTCAACGACGTCGTCGAACGCATCACCGGGGTCCAGCAGCACGAAACCGTCCCGGATGCCGTGGTCCGTGCCGCCGACCAGATCGACATGGTCGACATCACGCCGGAGGAACTGCGGAACAGGCTCCTGGAGGGCAAGGTGTACGCGCCCGACCGGATCGACGCGGCGATGAACAACTACTTCCGTGAAGGCAACCTCACGGCGCTGCGCGAACTCGCGCTGCTGTGGCTGGCCGACCAGGTCGACATGGCACTGGACAAGTACCGGGTGGACGCGAGCATCACCGACATCTGGGAGACCCGCGAACGCGTGGTCGTCGCCGTCACCGGCGGACCGGAGTCGGAGAAACTGATCCACCGCGCCGCGCGGATCGCGTCCCGCTCCGGTGCCCGGCTGATGGTGGTGCACGTGGTCACCGGTGACGGCCTGGTCGGGGCGTCGAATGCCGCGCTGGCCGAGATCCGGCGCACCGCCGCGGGATTGCAGGCCGACATGCACAGCATCGTCGGTGACGATGTCGCCGAGGCGCTACTCGAGTTCGCGCGTTCGGTCGACGCCACCCAACTGGTGCTCGGCAGTTCCCACCGGTCGCGGCTGTCGCGGCTGATCGACGCCGGCATCGGGGAGCGGGTCATCCGGGACTCGGGGCAGATCGACGTGCACATCGTCACGCACGCGCGCTCGGCGCCGTCGTGGGCGCGGGGCCGTCCGGGCGGGCGCGCCGGGGTCGCGCTCGGCTGGGCCACCGTCCTCGTTCTGCTCGCCGTGATCGCATTTCTCGTCGTCGTGACCCGCGAGGTCACGACGGTCGTCGTGATGCTGGTGGCGGCGACGGTCACGGCGCTGCTCGCGGCCACGCTCTACCGCAGCCGGACGGCGCGACGCGCCACCCAGGAAGCCCAGCTGCTCATCCTCTTCGCAGGGTCCGTGTTGCGGGGCGCGGACCTGCCCGCGTTGCTCGAACGCGTTCGCGAAACCTACGGGCAGCGCGGAGTGAGTGTCATCCGCCGCGGCGGCGGCCCGGTCTGCGCCGTCGGCGAACAGCCGCCACAGTCCGTCGATGCCGCGGACACGGTGTGCGACGTGGGCGCCGGCGAATACGCGCTCGCGCTGTCCGGTCGGCAGGTGGCCACACACGACCGGCGCGTGCTCACGGCGATCGCGTACCAGGCGGTGGCGGTGCACCGGCAGCACCGGCTCATCGAGGAGGCGAGCGAGGCGCGCGCGCTGGCTGCCGCAGACCGCCTTCGGCACGCGGTGTTGTCCGGCGTCAGCCACGAACTGCGCACCCCGTTGCACACACTCGAGGGCGCCCTCGCACGTCTGCGCAACCGCCGGCCGGGGGAGCTCTCGGCGGACGAGGAGGACGAACTGCTCACGGCGTCGGCAGAGTCGACCGATCGTCTGGTCGAGCTGGTCGACGACCTGGTCGACTCGTCCCGGTTGGCCGCCGGCGAGGTCCGGCCCCGACTCGACCGGGTTCCTGTCGCGGCCGCGGTCGATCGGGCACTCGCGGCCACACACTGCGCGGCGACCGGTGTCCGGGTCGCGGTCGACGGCGTGACCGTGCGGGCGGACCCGGGTCTCCTCGATCGGGTGCTCGGAATTCTGGTGTCGAATGCGCTTCGGCACAGCGCCGGACGTCCCGTGCGGATCGCGGCGGCGCGGGTCGGGGATCAGCGCGTCGTCACCGTCGCAGATGCCGGACCAGGCATCCCACCCGGCCGTGAATCCCGCGTCTTCGACCCGTCCAACCGCCCCGAGGCGGGCCGGGACGCCACAGATTCAGGCCTCGGTCTCGGCCTGTGGGTTGCCCGTGGATTCGTCGAGGCGATGGGTGGGACCGCCTCCGCCACCGCGACGCCAGGTGGAGGTCTGACGGTCGTCGTCACCCTGGCAGGGGCCGCCGATACCGACGCTCCGGACAGACCGAACACTGCATCGTCGAACCACCTCCACTGAGTGACTGTTGGCCCTACTGCCGGATGCGCGGGTGCGCTGTGCTGAGCGAGATTGATGTCGCCGGCGCCGGGAGGACCGATGCCACGCACGCGTGACCTGCTGCGCAGATTCCGGCCCGCGGGCACACCAGGCGCCGCGGCATCGACAGGTGTGCCGGCCGACCGGGTGGCCGAACTGTCCGCCGAGCTCGCCCCCGTTCTGTCCCGTCTCGACGACGCCCGTGAGCAAGCCGACGAGATCCGGGCCGCGGCGGAACGCGACGCCCAGGCGATCCGCGCCGACGCCACCGAGCAAGCCGGCGCGCGGATCGCGGACGCCGACCGTCGTGTCCAGGAGGAACGAGCAGCAGCGGCCGCGCGCGCGTCCCGACGAGCCGCCGACGACGCCGCCCGAATCCTCGAACGGGCCGCGGACGAGGCGGCAATGATCCGCGCCCGAGGGCGCGAGCGGATTCCCGCGCTCGTCGACCGAATCGTCGCGACGCTGCCGGATCAGGCATCGGACGGCTCGCTATGAGCGCATCCTGGGTAGCCGGGACGGTCCGGGCCCGCGCCCTGGCCCGTCGACGGATGGGCGCCGCTGCTGCGCGCTCCCTGACAACCTCCGGCTCGGTCGCCGACGCCGTCCATGCGTTGACACGGACCCCGTACGGGCACGAGGTCCGTCCGCACGACTCGGTCGCCACCGCTCAGCGAGCCATCGGTTCCACCTTGCTGTGGCACCTGCGGGTCCTTGCCGGATGGCTGCCGCGCGACGGCGTGGACGTGGTCCGCCTGCTGAGCGGTGGATTCGAGATCGCCGATCTCGACAACAGCCTCGCCCGTGCCCGCGGCACGCCCACCGATCAGCCCCACTGGATGGGCACCCTCGCGACCGCCGGACGTCGACTCGCGGACGCGAGCTCGGCCGCCGACCTCCGGACCGCGCTCGAGGCCTCGGCGTGGGGCGATCCGGGCGGTGAACGACCGTGGGAGATTTCCTGCGGCACCCGTCTGAACTGGGCCGACCAGATCGTCGGCCGGATTCCCGAAGCCGCGGCCTGGGCACGCGCCCAGACGGCGCTACTCCTCGTCCGCACCGTCCGTGTCCAAGAACACGCCCTCGCGCCGCCGCTTGCCCGACGCGCGGGAACCATCGTCGGCCCCGCGTTCGTCGATGCCGTCGCATCGGCGAACCTGCCTGTCGACGAACTCGCCCGCCACCTGCCTGCCGACACGCGCTGGGTCCTCGACGGACTCGGCACGCTGGACGACGCCTGGCGCACGGAGGCGCGCTGGTGCCACCGGGTCGAGGCCGACGGTTTCGCACTGCTGCGCGGCGCCGGCTTCGGGCAGGGGCCAGTCGTCGGCGCGATCGCGGTCCTCGCGATCGACGCCTGGCGGGCCCGCGCGGCGTTGTCCGCGGCGGCACGACGGGCCGTCGTCGGGTCCGCCGCGACGGAGGCGTTCGATGCGGTGGCCTGAGATTGCGGCACCAGTGCGGATGCAGCGGGTCGCCGTCGTCGCCCCGACTGCGACGCTGCGCCGCGTGCTCGCCGAGACCGCGGACGCCGGCACCGTCGAACTCGACGTCCCGGACACGAGCGCACCTGCAGGCGAAGCTGCCGTGCGACTGCACCACCTGGCCGCGACACCCCCCGAGCCGCGGCTGTCCGGCCGGACGCCGGACCTGGCGGAGCTCGAGCGCGACGGCCGTCTGGACCTGCTCGCCGGGGAGGACGAACTCGAACGGCACGCGGGGGCGGCGGTGGTGCGTGGCGACGTCGCCGCCCTCGCGGGCTGGACACAACAGGCGCACGTGACGCAGCTCGCCGAACGACTCGAACCGTTCGGCGGAACGGTGGTCCCGCTGCCGACGCCGCGCGGCGTCGATCCCCCCACACGCCTGCACACCGGCGGCGCGACGCGGCGGGCCTTCGCGCCGCTGGTCGAGACCTACGGGACCGTCCCGTACGCAGACGTCGATCCGACGCTGCCCGCCGGACTCGCCTACGTGTTCATGTTCGGCATGATGTTCGGCGACGTCGGTCACGGGGTGCTGTTGATCCTCGCCGGGCTGGTGCTGCGCGCCGGACGTCCGGCGCGGCTCGCCCGCTACCGGCGGGTGTGGGGATTCGTGGTCGGCGCCGGGGTCGCCGCCACCGGATTCGGCGTCCTGTACGGCGAGTACTTCGGCCCGACGGGGGTGGTGCCGGTCCTGTGGCTGTCGCCGCTGGAGGAGCCGATCACGCTGCTGGCTGCGGCACTGGGGGTCGGTGCGGTCCTGATCGCCGGCGCGTACGTGCTCGGCACCGTCAACCGGTGGCACGAGGGCGGGTGGCCCTCCGCAGTCAGTGCCCCGTCCGGTCTTGCCGGAGTCGCGCTGTTCGCCGGGCTGGGCCTGGTCCTTCTCGGCCTGGTCGCGGGCAGCGTCTGGGTGCTCGTCGGCGGCGTCGTCGGCGCGGTCGGGCTGATCCTCGCCTCGATGGGATTCCTGGCGGCCACCGAGGGCGGGGCGGCCGGGATCGTGCAGACGCTCGTCGAACTGTTCGACGCGGTGATCCGCCTCGGCGCGAACCTGGTCTCGTTCGCTCGTCTCGCCGCGTTCGGGCTCACCCACGCCGCAGTCGGGCAGATCGTGTGGAACGGCACCACCTCACTGTGGGGCGGCGTCGTCGGCTCGTCCGCCGCTGTCGTGGTCTTCGTCGTCGGCAACACGCTCGCATTCGCGCTCGAAGCGCTGGTCGCCGGTGTGCAGGCACTGCGACTCGAGTACTACGAGCTGTTCTCGAGGCTCTTCGTCACCGAAGGCCGCCCCTTCCACCCCTGGCACGTTCCGATCGAACCCTCCGGGAGGTCCTCGTGAGCACCTGGTTGTATACGCTTCCTGTGCTGTGCGCGGTGACCGTCGTGGCACTGGCGGCCGTGCGGCGCCGCGGCCGGACCGCGCTCGCAGTCGTCGTCGCCGTCGACGCACTGCTGCTCGTCGGTTCGCTCGCCGTGCTCGCCCTCGCAGCGAGCGGCACGCCGGTCTCGGCGACCCCCGTCGCGGAGGCGGTCGAACCGAGCACCAACTGGGCGGCCCTGCTCGGAGCCGCGATCGCGGTGGCCGGCTCGTCGATCGGGGCCGCGATCGCCGTCGCCTACACGGGAGCCGCCGCGCTCGCCGCAATGAGCGAGCGACCCGAACTCTTCGGCCGCGCGATGGTAATCGTCGGACTGGCGGAAGGCATCGCGATCTACGGCCTGATCGTCGCGATCATCCTGATCGGGAAGGCGTGAGCCGTGGCGCGGGTCGCGGTCCTGGGCGAGGGTCCGACGGTGCAGGGATACGCGCTCGCCGGGGCCCTCGTCCTCGCCGCCCCGGACGACGCCGCCGTGCGCGCGCAGTGGGCGGCTCTGCCCGCCGACGTCGCCGTCGTCGTCCTCACCGCCGCTGCTGCCCGCGCGCTCGGACCCGACGCGGTGAACGGCACATACCCTCTGGCGGTGGTGCTGCCGTGACGATCACGCAGACGCCGACGACCGACGGCCTCGATCCTGTACGCCGAGCGCTCACCGACCGCGCCCGGAGCGACGCTGCCCGCATCCGGGCCGCGGCCCGCGCCGACGCGGAGGCGGCGATCGCGAGGGCGGAGGCCGAGGCCCGCGCCCGGCTCGACCGCGCCAGGGCGGAGGGGATTCGCGACGGTGAACTGGTCGTCGCCACCGAACGTGTCCGCGCGCACCGGCGTGCCCGCGCGGTCGTGCTCGCCGCCCAGCGCGAGGTATACGACGAACTCCGCACCCACGTACGAGCCGCCGCGGCCGCGTCCCGGGACGATTCCACCTATCCGGCACTGCGGGATCGGCTCGTCCGGCGGGCACGGGACCTCCTGGGCCCGCGGGCCGAGATCCGAGAGCTTCCCGACGGGGGCATCGAGGGGGAGGTCGGCGGTCGCCGTCTCCTCTGGTCGCTGGCCGACCTGGCCGAACGACGGCTCGCGGGGGCCGGCGACGACATCGTCGGGTTATGGTTGCGATGACAGCGCAGATCGTGCGCGTCTCCGGTTCCCTGGTCGAGATCGGACAGCTGACCGCGGTATCGATCCACGACGTCGTCGCCCTCGGGGAGCGCTTGATTCCTGGCGAGGTCGTGGCCATCGACGACGGCCTCGTGACGGTGCAGGCCTACGAGGACACGGCCGGGCTCGCACCCGGGCAGCCGGCCACCTCGACCGGCGGACCGCTGTCGGCGCCGCTGGGACCAGGCCTGCTCGGTGGCGTGTTCGACGGCCTGCTGCGGCCCCTCTCGGAGGCGGGCACCTGGCTGGCTCCGGCCACCACCGGCGACCGGATCCCGGACCGCCGCTGGGAGTTCACCCCGTCGGTTCGTGCCGGGGCCCACGTCGACGCCGGTGACGAACTCGGGGTGGTGGCGAACAGCGGGCCGATCCCGATCCCGATTCTGGCGCCCCCCGGCGTCGCGGGCAGCGTGGACTCGATCCGCGACCGCGGCAGCTACCGCGCCGACACCGTCGTTGCGACCGTGTCCAAGACCGCCGTGCCGCTCACGCAGCCGTGGCCGGTGCGCCGGCCCCGCCCGTGCCGCGACCGGATCGACGACGTCGAGATGCTGCCCACCGGACAGCGCGTCCTCGACCTGTTGTTCCCGATCGCGCGCGGCGGGACCGCCGCGGTGCCCGGCGGCTTCGGCACCGGCAAGACGCTGCTGCTGCAGCAGATCGCCAAGTGGTGCGATGCGGACGTCATCGTGTACGTCGGCTGCGGCGAGCGCGGCAACGAAATGGCCGACGTGGTGCAGGAACTGCACGACCTCGTCGACCCGCGGACGGGGCACCGACTCGCGGCGCGCACCGTCGTCGTCGCCAACACGTCGAACATGCCGCTGATGGCCCGCGAATCCAGCATCTACAGTGGCGTGACCGTCGCCGAGTATTTCCGCGACCTCGGCTACCACGTCGTCGTGATCGCAGATTCGACGTCCCGGTGGGCGGAGGCGCTGCGCGAGTTCTCTTCACGACTGGGGGAACTCCCGGTGGAGGAGGGCTACCCGGCCGATCTGGCGTCGGCACTGGCCGCGTTCTACGAGCGCGCCGGCCACGCTGTCACGCTCGGCGGGCGTCGGGGTTCGGTCACGATCATCGGCGCCGTCTCGCCCTCGGGCGGCGACATGACCGAACCCGTCACGGCGCACACGTTGCGTTTCGTCCGCTCGGTGTGGAGCCTCGACCGGGATCTCGCCTATGCGCGCCATTACCCGGCCGTCGCGTGGTCCGGCTCATTCTCGTCCGACGCCCAGGCGTTAGGGCTCCGTCACGCCCGGGACGGCGACCCCGGTTGGATGCGGCGCCGTGCCCGGGTCGCCGCGGTACTCGCCGACGCGGACCGGCTCGACGCCCTTGCCGAACTCGTGGGCCGGCACGCGATGCCCGATGCCGAACGCGTGGCGATGCTCGGTGGCCGACTCCTTCGGGAAGGGGTTCTGCAGCAGAGTGCGCTGAGCCCGTCCGACGGGTTCTGTTCCACCGCCAAAGCCGCTGCGCTCGCCGACGCCGCGCTGGCGGTGCTCGACCGGTGCCGGGCACTCGTCCAGGCCGGTGTGGACGCCGACACCCTCGAAGGCATCGACTTCGGACCGCTGATCCAGGCGCGGGAACAGGCCGGCCCGGACGATGCGTCCACGGTCGACCGCATCCGCGACGTGATGCTCGCCCGGATCGGGGAGCTGTCGTGACGGCCGGGCCCGGCGGCATCGAGTACACCGACGTCCGACGCCTCCGCGGACCCTTGCTTGTGGTGAGCGACGTCCGGGGCGTGGGATGGGACGAGTCGGCCGTCATCCGTCTCGACAGCGGCGAAATCCGACACGGTCAGGTGCTCGAGGTCGACCACGACCTGGCGATCGTCCAGGTCCTCGAACGCACCGACGGCATGCGACCGGAAAGCACCGTCGTCTCCTTTGCCGGCGAGCCGCTCCACATCCCGGTCGGGCCCGGCTGGCTCGGCCGCGTGTGCAACGGGCGCGGCGCACCGGTCGACGGCGGGCCGCCGGTACTCGCGTCACGCCGCGCACCAGTGTCCGGTCGGCCGCTCAACCCGACGTGGCGCGAAACCCCCGCCGACGCCGTCCCCACCGGCGTGTCCGCGATCGACGCGCTCACCACCGTCGTTCGTGGCCAGAAGCTGCCAGTCTTCTCGGTCGGCGGCCTGCCGCACCTGGAGCTGGCCACTCAGGTGGCTGCCCAGGCGAATGTCGCCGGCGAGCCGTTCGCCGTCGTCTTCGCCGGCATGGGAATCACCCACGCCGACGCGGCCATGGTCCGGGATCGCCTCGAGGTCCGCGTGACCGCCGGCGAAGTGGTCCTGGTCCTCAACACCGCCGACGAGCCGGCTGTGGAACGCGTCCTCACCCCGCGGCTGGCGTTGACGATCGCCGAGTACCTCGCGTTCGACGAGGGCCGGCACGTCCTCGTCGTGATGGCGGACATGACCGCCTACGCCGAAGCGGTGCGCGAGGTGTCCGCGGCACGCGGCGAGGTGCCGGGACGTCGCGCCTACCCGGGCTACCTGTACAGCGACCTCGCGTCCCTGTACGAGCGGTGCGGGCGCATCCGCGGGGTCGCCGGCTCGGTCACGATCATTCCGGTACTGACGATGCCAGGTGGGGACATCACCCATCCGGTGCCCGACCTCACGGGCTACATCACCGAGGGCCAGATCGTCCTGGGACCCGACCAGCACCGGGCCGGCATCTACCCGCCCGTCGACGCACTCTCGTCACTCTCGCGCCTGATGCGCAAGGGCGCCGGCCCCGGACGCACCCGTGACGACCACCTCGACCTGGCCGCCCAGGTACTGGCCGCCATGTCGCGCGCCCGTCAGGTCGCCGAACTTGCGCAGCTGATGGGCGAGGACTCGCTCGGCACGGTCGACCGCGCCTACCTCGGATTCACCGGTGCCGTCCAGAGGCACCTGCTCGATCAGCGCAGCGACGAGTCCCGCACCCTCGACGACACCCTCGACCGGGCCTGGGCCGCCCTGTCGACGCTGCCGCGGAGCGAACTGACGATGCTGCCGCGGGCACTACTGGACGAGCACTACCGTCCGGGTGGTGACGGGTCGTGACACGCATCGGACGGGTTCCCCCCGGGCGCGCCGGACGCCTGTGGCTTCGGCGCCGACTCGACGTGGCCACCCGGGGCGTCGATCTGCTCGAGCGAAAACGCTTGGTCCTGCAGGCCGAGCGGGACCGGCTCGGCCGAGAGGCCACCCGCACCGCCGCCGAGTGGGCGCGTGCCGGCCGCGACGCCGACCGTTGGCTCGAACGTGCTCTGCTGCTCGGTGGGGAGAGCGCGATCGGCCGGGCCGCGGGGCCGCCGGCCCGCATCACCGTCGTGTGGGCCCGGTCGATGGGGGTCACGTTCCCTGCGGACACCGACTGCATCTGCCCCGACCTGCCCGACGGGCCGCTCGACGGCCCCGCCGTCGCCGAGGCCCGCGCCCACCATAGGCGTGCCCTCGCGGCGGCCGTCGCCTACGTGGCCGCGACGACAGCGGTGCGGCTCGTCGACGCCGAGCTGCAGTCCACGGCGCGGCGACAGCGGGCGATCTCGGACCGATGGATACCGGCGCTCGAGAGTGAACTCGCGCGGCTCCGCATCGGGCTCGAGGAAGAAGAGCACGCCGATGTCGTCCGCCGGCGCTGGGTGACGAACCGGTCGGACAGCGGCACGGATCCCCGATGATCCCCGGTCAGTCGGCGATGCCCGACACCTGCATCCGTGCGGCGAGCACCGCAGCTTGGGTGCGGCGCTCGACGCCCAGCTTGGCCAGCAGCCGCGAGACGTAGTTCTTGACCGTCTTCTCCGCCAGGAACATCCGCGCCGCGATCTGGCGGTTGGTGAGCCCTTCGCCGAGCAGCGCCAGTAGGCGGCGCTCCTGCGCCGTGAGGTCCTCCGGAAGCGGCGAGTGGCGCCGCGGCCGGCCGCCGCCGGTCGAGGCCGCGGGCAGCAGCGTGCCGCCGGCACCGACCTCGCGCACCGCCTCCATCAACTGCATGCCGCGGATGTCCTTGACGACGTAGCCCTTCGCGCCTGCCGCCGCGGCGTCCTGCATCGCGCGCTCGTCGCGGAACGACGTCACGATCAGGCAACGCAGGTCGGGCATCCTCGTGCGCAGCTGACGGCACACGTCGATGCCGCTGCCGTCGGGCAGACGGACGTCGAGCAGCACCACATCCGGTCGCAGTGCGGGGATCCGGGCCAGTGCCTGGGAACGGGTCTCGGCCTGGCCGACCACCCGCATGTCGTCGTCCGAATCGACGAGTTCGGCGAGGCCGCGGCGGACGACCTCGTGATCGTCGACGAGGAACACTGTCAGCATCTTGGCACCTCCCGGGTGCGTATGAGCCGATCGTACGACGAACCGACGGCGGCCCGGACCGTCGCGAGGGATCCGGGGTGACTTCCGGCCCTACCCGCCGGCCGCGGGCGCGGCGACGATGGGTGGCACTCGAGTGTGTGGAGGTCCCGCCGTGGACACAGTCGAGACGAGTGCACCGGTCGTCGTCGGGATCGACGGTTCCGACTCGTCCTTCGCCGCCGTGAACTGGGCCGCCCGCGAGGCACGGCTCCACGGATGCCCGGTCCACCTGCTCGCCGCGCTCGGGGCACCCACCCCCTACGGCGACGGCATCCGGCTGCCGCCGAGCTACTTCGCCGACCGCGACCGCGCGGTCCACGGACACCTCGAGCGGGCCGCCGCGATCGCCCGGACCGTCGACGGCGCGGCGCCGGTCACCGACATCACCAGCGAGATCGTCACCGGTCCGGCCCGCCCCGCCCTGATCGAGGCGTCCAAGTCGGCCCGGATGGTCGTCGTCGGCAGCCGCGGCCTCGGCCAGGTCACCGCCGCACTCGCCGGTTCGGTGGCCGTCGCGCTCACCTCGCACGCGCACTGCCCGGTGGTGGTACTGCGCGAACCGGTCGCGCCGGCCGCCGGCATGGGGGAGATCGTCGTCGGCATCGACGGCTCCGAGAACAGCCGGCCCGCCCTCGCGGCCGCGCTCGAGGAGGCGTCACTGCGCGGCGTCGGGGTGGTCGCGGTGCACACGTGGTCGCCGTTCACCCTGTCGACGGTGTTCGACGACCAACTCGACCTGCCGTGGGACGAGGTCGAGGTGGCCGAGCAGGCCGTTCTCGCGGAGAGCCTCGCCGGCTGGGCCGAGCGCTACCCGGAGACGCCCGTCGCGCGGGCCGTGGTTCGTGGGAACTCCGCCGAGGAACTGCGCGAGCGCGCCGCGGACGCCGCACTGCTGGTGGTCGGCACGCACGGTCGCGGCGGCTTCGCGGGCATGCTGGTCGGCTCGACCAGTACGGTGCTGCTGCACTCGGCGACGTGCCCGCTCATGATCGTCCGGTCGTGACGGCGTCGGTGGAGAGGAAGCAGCGTGGACAGGCCGAATGAGCAGATCTTCCTCCTCGCCGGGGCCTCGACCGCGGTGACCGACGCGATCGCCTACGCGTACACGTGCCGGCACCCGTGTGTCGTCCTGGGGGACACGACCGACAGCGGACCGGAAGCCGTCGCGGAAACGTAACCCGCACAACCGAACCGGAGGCGCGGGGTGCCGGTCACGCCGTCCACACCTGCTCGATCGGGCGGCGGCCGGTCAGCGGCAGTGTGCCGCCGGGGCTCTCGCCCACACGGACGACGACCTGCGGGAAACCGCACCGCTCGCCACCGGCCGCCGCCGCGTCGCGGACGATGCGCCGGCTTGCCGCGACCTCGGTGAGATGGGTGACCGGGCAGGTCGCCAGCCCCCGCGCGGTGGCGCTGAGCAGAAGGTGCGAGAGGGCCTCGCCGCTGCGCAGCCAGTCCAGTCGGGTGTCGGCGTCGGTGCTGATCACCGCGAGCGCCGCCCGATCGGGCCCGAACGACGGCGACGCGAGGGTGCCGATCGGGAATTCCCGCCCCACCGGGACGGCGCCCTCCGACGGTAGGGCAGTGTCGGGGACGCCCTCGTCGGCCGGCGCGTGCCCGGCCCACCAGTACAGCTCCGCGTGATACGCCGGGTCGTACCGGCGCACCGACGCACTGCACCGGGCGGCCTCGGCCAGTCTGGCCGGCCCGTCGTCCCCGAGCATCGTCACCGACGCCGCGAACGGCGCCACGGTGTCGGCGTCGAGCCCGCTCAGATCTCGCGACGGGCAGGCCCCGAAGGGGCGGCGGTCGGTGCGCCGCCGGTCGATCGCCCGGCGCATCGCGACGACGCCCTCCTCGGACGCCGCCACCCGGCTCGCCGACAGCGGCGCGAACGCGATCGACGCCAAGTGCATCGGGTCCTCCGGATCGGGGAGCCGCTCGACCACCGCGCCGATCCCGTAGCGCGTCACCGCCACCTCGAAGTGGTGCAGCGCCGTGCCGCAGCTGATCACCATCTGACGGCCCACCGGGTCGGCCACCGGCACCGACCGGGCACCGTCCGCGTGCAATTCCAGGCGCTCGTCGACCACGCGCCACCGCCACGGCTGGCTGTTGTGCAGCGACGGCGCCCGGCACGCGGCCTCGACGGCAGCGCGGATCTCCCCGATTCCGGGACGGGCCATCATTCACCAAGTCTCGTCGCTTCCCGGCTGCCCCGACAAGGGCCGTAGGGCCATCCGCGGGCCCGCGCGCACCCGGTCGCCGACCGATGACCTTGGACCCTGTGACGCCGTCGGCGCCGGGTGTTTGCTGAGGACAGGCAGCCGCATCGATGCGAGGAGCGAAAGATGACAGCTCAGTCGTCCCCGACGGGACAGCGGTGGACCGCATCGATCGACCGCCTCGGCGCGGCGGACGCGCCGTCGGTGGGCGGCAAGGCCGCGAACCTCGGCGAACTCACCCGCGGGAACTTCCCGGTGCCGCCCGCGTTCGCGATCCCCGAGCAGGCGTACCTGGCCGCGATGGACGCCGCCGGCGTCCGCGGCGAGCTCGCCACGCGCGGCGCCGCCTGCCGCGGGGCCGACGACGCCACCCTCACCCGGGAGTCGCGGGAACTGCAGGCCCTCGTCCGCGGCGTGACCCTCCCGGACGAGATGCGCACCGAGATCTGCCGCGCCTACGACGATCTCGGTGCCGACGTCCCGGTGGCGGTGCGCTCGTCGGCGCCCGCCGAGGATGCCGCCGACACCTCGTTCGCGGGCATCCACGAGAGCTACACCGACGTCGTCGGCGACGATGCACTGATCGACGCGGTCCGCGACTGCTGGGCGTCGCTGTGGACCCCGCGCGCCCTGACCTACCGCATCCTGCGCGGCTACGACGACGAACCGTCGATCGCGGTCGTCGTCCAGCGAATGGTGCGCTCGGACTGCTCGGGGGTCGCGTTCACCGCCGATCCGCGCACCGGCGCGCGGGACCGGATCGTCGTCGAGGCCGCCGTCGGGCTCGGCGAGGTGATCGTGGGCGGCCAGGTCGAACCCGACACCTACGTGCTGTCGAAGGACGGTTTCGCGTTGGTGGACAAGCACATCGGCGCCCAGGCGTTCGCGATCCGGCCCGGGCCCACCGGCGACCGGAAGGTGGAGCTGTCACCCACGGAGGGCGCGCGGCAGGTGCTCGACACGGAGCACGTGCAGGAGGTCGCGAAACTGGCGGCGGCGGTGGAGAAGCACTACGGCGCCCCGCAGGACCTCGAGTTCGCGGTCGAGGACGGCCAGCTGTGGCTGGTACAGACCCGACCGATCACCACCTTGGGAGAGACCGCCGACACCTCGTCGACGACCGAACCCGCCCGCGACGGCCGGACACCGCTCGTTCGGGGCCTCGGCGCCGGCCCCGGCACCGCGAGCGGCACCGCCCGCGTCCTGACCGCCCTCGAGGACTCCGCACGGCTGGTCGACGGCGACATCCTCGTCGCCCCCATGACCCGCCCCGACTGGCTGCCCGTGCTGCGCCGCGCCGCGGCGATCGTCACCGACGGCGGGGGAGTCACCTGCCACGCGGCGATCGTCGGCCGCGAACTCGGCCGCCCCGTCGTCGTCGGCACCCACGACGCCACCCGCGTCATCGAGGACGGCGCCCTGATCACCGTCGACGGCGGCAACGGCACCGTGTTCGCCGGGGCCGTCACACCCGCACAGCCTACCCGCACCGGACCGGCGGCGCCGACCCCAACCGCCGGCACCCACGAGCCCACTGCCACCGCGCTGTACGTCAACCTCGCCACACCCGACGCCGCCGAGGCCGTCGCCGCCACCGACGTCGACGGCGTCGGACTGCTCCGCGCCGAATTCATGATCACCGGCGCCCTCGGCGGCAAGCACCCCGCCGCGATGATCGCCGCGGGCCGCCGCGGGGAGTACGTCGACGACATGACCGCTGGCGTCGAGCACATCGCCGCCGCGTTCGCGCCCCGCCCCGTCGTCTACCGGGCCGTCGACCTGCGCTCGAACGAGTTCGCCGAACTCGAGGGCGGGGACGTCGAACCGGACGAGGACAACCCGATGATCGGGTACCGCGGCTGCTTCCGGTACGTGCGCGAACCCGCACTGTTCTCCCTCGACCTGGACGTGCTGCACCGGGTCCGGCAGCGGCTGCCCAACGTGCACCTGATGATCCCGTTCGTGCGCACCCGCTGGGAACTCGCCGACTGCCTCGCGCAACTCGACGCGCACCCGCTCGGCGCGGACCGCGGCATGCACCGGTGGATCATGGCCGAGGTGCCGTCGGTGGCGTACTGGATCCCCGAGTACGCCCGGCTCGGCATCGACGGCGTCTCCATCGGCAGCAACGACCTCACCCAGCTGATGCTCGGCGTCGACCGCGACTCCGAGGTGTGCAAGGACCTGTTCGACACCATGGACCCGGCCGTCCTCGATGCGATCGACCGCATCATCGACCGCGCCCACGCGTCCGGGCTGACCACGTCGCTGTGCGGGCAGGCCGTCTCCACCGACGCCCGGCTCGCCGAGCACCTCGTCCGCCGCGGCATCACCTCCGTGTCGGTGACCCCCGATTCCGCGGCCCGCACCCGTCGGGTCGTCGCCGCCGCTGAACGGCGCATCCTCCTCGATTACGCCCGTACCACGGCCCGAGCCGGGGAGTGAGTGGTGCGCGCCGGCGACATCATGACCCGACGGGTCGTCACCGTCCCGGAACACGCCACACTCGCGCACGCTGCCCGCCTGCTCGGCACCGCCCCCGAGGCGACGCTCCAGGTGGTCGACGCGGCCGGCCGTCTCGTCGGCATCCTCACCGCCACCCACCTGCTCGACCGCATCCGGGCCGTGCTCTCCGACACCGATCTCGCGACGGCCGTGCCCGGCGCGGTGGCCGACGCGATGACCACCCCCGTCCTCGCGATGCGCGCCGAGACCGACATCGCCCATGTTGCGGCCGCGCTCGCCGACACCGACACTTACGCGGTGCCCGTCGTCGACGGCTTCACCCCGATCGGCACGATCACCCGAGTAGAACTGATCCGCGCGCTGACCGCCCCCACCACACCACCGCCGAGGAGCCACCCATGAGCACCGCCCCGATCGTCGTCGGCGTCGACGGCTCCAGTACCTCCCGCGACGCGGTCCGCTGGGCCGCCCACGAGGCCTTGGTCCGCGGCGACGCGCTGCTCCTGGTGTCGAGCGTGTGCACCGGCGGCATCGGCCTCGGCTCGCCGTTCGTCGACGACCTGCAGATCGCGGCGGAACGCGCCGTCGCCGACGCCCGCGACCTCGTCGCGGCCCTGGACCCGCAGTCCGCCGTCGAGGTGCGGACCGCGCTGTCCCGGTTGACGCCGGCCCAGGCCCTGCTCGAGCACGCGGAGTCCGCGCGGATGATCGTCCTCGGCACGCGCGGGCTCGGCGAGTTCACCAGCGGTCTCGCCGGCTCGGTCACCTCCGCCGTCGCGCGCCACGCGGCCTGTCCGGTCGCGGTCGTGCCGGGCTGGCCCCATCCCGGCGAGCCGCCACTGGCCGGACCGGTAGTCGTCGGCGTCGACGGTTCCCCGGCCGGCGAACCCGCCGTGGCCGCCGCGTTCGAGGAGGCGTCGCTACACCACGCGGAACTCCTCGCCCTGCACGCCTGGTCGGATCGCGACCTCGCGGTGGTCGGCACGCTCGCCCCGAAGCGCGAGCACCGGATCGAATGGCCGTCCACCGAAGCCGCCGAACACGCAGTCCTCGCCGAGGCCCTCGCCGGGTGGCGGGAGAAGTACCCCGACGTCGCGGTCCGCACGCTCGTCGTCCAGGACCGGCCCGTGCGCAACCTCCTCATGCACGGAACCGGGGCGCGACTCATCGTGGTCGGCAGCCGCGGGCGCGGCGGCTTCCAGGGCATGACGCTCGGATCGACCAGCACCGCGCTGCTGCACACGGTGACCTGCCCTCTGCTGGTGGTGCCGTCCCGATGACCGGTCAGTCGCCGGGCGTGATCTCGATGTGCTTGGCGCCGCGTTCCTTCGTCGCCAGTGCCACCGTCACCTCGAGGATGCCCTTCGTGTAGCTCGCCTCCACCTGGTCCTCGTCCGCGCCGGCCGGCAACGTCACCGTGCGGCTGAACGAGCCGTACGCGAACTCCGATCGACCGCCCTCCGACTTCTCCTCCGACCGCTCGGCCTCGATCGTCAACTGACCGTCCTGCACACTGACCTTGATGTCCTTCGCCGGATCGAGCCCGGGCAGCTCGGCCCGCAGCACGTACTTGTCCTCCTCGACCCGATCCTCCACCCGAATCAGGTTGCCGCCGAACGGGGGACGGAACCCGGTCACTGGGAAGGCGTCGAACAGCTCGCTCAGGTCAGGAAACACGGACCGGCGACGTGCGGGAACATTCGACATGACCACTCCTCGCTGTCGTGCAACCACGGAACCGGTTGCACACCCCATTCGACTCCGATCGCACGGACCAGGGGAGGGCCGTTCGTCACTCGGGGCGCTCCCGGGTGCCACGGCAGACCATCACCGGGCACTCGGCGTGGTGCAGCAGATTCTGGCTCGTGGACCCCAGCAGCACGCCCCGCAGCCGACTGCGGCCCCGGCTGCCGACCACCACCAGCTGCGCCTGTCGCGAATATTCCAGCAGCATCCGGGCGGGACTCTTCCGCTCGAGGCGCTGGTCGACCTCGACGTCCGGGTACTCCGCGGCCCACCCGGCGACCCCCTCGGCGAGCACCGCCCGCGCCTCCGATTCCACCTGCTGCCAGTCCACCAGCCGGAACGCCCCGTGCCGGTCCACCGGCCGATCCGGACCCCACATGTGGACGGCCACCAGCGGGGCCGCGAACAGCGCCGCGTACTCGAACGCGACCGCCACCGCCCGCGTACTGGACTCGCTGCCGTCCACGCCCACCACCACCGGCCGCGTGTCACGCTCCCGTGCCCGGCCGCCCCGGCAGATCACGACCGGGCACCGCGCATGATTGGCGACGCGCTGCCCCGTCGACCCCACCAGCGCCGCCCCGACGGTCCCCGCGCCGGTCGCCCCGAGCACCATCAGCTCGGCGACCGCGCCGACCTCGAGCAACGCCGACGCCGGAGGCCCCGGATAGATCGCGGTCGTGAACTCCACCACGGGGTGATCGGACGCCAGCTGCGCCCGGGCCCGAGCCGTCACCTGCTCCGCCGACTCCCGCAGCTGCTCGTCGAACTGCGCCTGCGCCAACACGGCCGCCCCGCTCAGATACACACCCGGCGTCGGCAGCGCGTGCGCCACGTGCAGCGGCGCTCGCCGCATCCCCGCCACCCGGGCCGCCCAGTCCAACGCATCGAACGCCGCGTCGGACTCGTCGACCCCGACCACGACACCGGTCCGGTCCACGTCCTCGTTCACCGCCGCACCCGTCTCCCTGTCCACGCGCACCGCCTCTCACGGTTCGTCCGCCGCGACGGTCAGCCACTCACCGGCCGCCAATTCGTACTCCCGACCGTGGATGTCGACCCGGATCGGTGGGGCCGCACTCGCCTTCGTCGACACGGTCAGCCCCTTGTGATCGCACCGCAGATGGATCCAGTGATCGCGGTACCGGATATCGAACTCGAGCACCCGCAGCTCGTCGGGCAGCAGCGGATGCAGCCACAGCACGTCGCCGCGGATATCGAAACCGGTGTAGCACCGCTGCAGGATGTCGATGCTCCCCGCCATCGCCCCCAGATGGATCCCCTCCCGCGTGGTCCCGCCCTGGGTGTCGGACAGATCCGCCTCGAGCGACTCGCCGAGCATCTGCCACGATCCCCGCCGATTACCCCGCGCCAACACCCACGCGTGGGCGACCCTACTGAGCGTCGAGCCGTGCGTGGTCCGCGCCAGATAGAACTCGACGGTGGCCGGGATCGACTTTGGATCGAACGGGTAGCCCAGCTCCTCCATGAGCGCCGTCAACTCCTCGGCGGTGAACAGATACAGCAGCATCAGCACGTCCGCCTGCTTCGACGCCCGATAGCGGATGCAGCTGTCGCCCTCGGCCTCCAGGATCAGATCCAGCCGGCCGATGTTGCCGTACTTCGCCCGATACGCCTCCCAATCCAGCTCCGCCAGCGACTCGTACCCCTCGAACTGGGCGAGCAGCCCGTTGTCTAGGAAGCACAGCCGGAGCCGCATGCGCAGGCGGTCCCAGAACTCGAGTTCGGCCTCGTCGACGTCCAGCCGCTCCCACAGCCCGACGTCCTCGTTCTCGCCCAGGATCCGGTACGCGTCCAGCGCCCGCGCCAACGACCACGCGATCATCACGTTCACGTACGCGCTGTTGTCGATCCCGGTCCCCGGCCGGTCCGGATACCCGTCGTGGAACTCGTCCGGACCCATCACCCCGCGGATGTCGAACCGGTCCGCGACCGGGTCGTACACCGCCACGCTCGCCCAGAACCGCGCATTCTCCACGAGCAACTCCGCGCCGAACGCGGCCAGGAAACCCAGATCCGCCGTCGCCTCCCAGTAGTGCCACACGTTGTACGCGACCGCCAGGTTCACGTGGTACTGGCGACGCGAATGATCCGGCATCCACCGACCCGACCGCGGATTGAAGAACACCCGCGGAGTCTCCTCCCGACCGTCACTGCCGCTCTGCCACGGAATGAGCGCACCACCGAGCCCCTCCGCGGCCGCCAGCCGCCGCGCGTACGGCAACCGGCGGTACCGGTACAGCAACAACGCCCGGGTCAGCTCCGGCAACCGCATGTTCAGCACCGGGAACACGAACACGTCGTCCCAGAAGACGTGGCCCCGGTACCCCTCGCCGTGCAGACCGCGGGCCGGCACCCCCACATCCAGATCGGCGGTGTGCGGCGACAGCGTCTGCAGCACATGGAAGATGTGCACGTTCGCCGCCTGACGCGACCGCACGCCGGTGTCCAACGAGACCGCGAACCGTCGCCACAACCCGTCCCACGCCTCGACGTGCGCCGCCAGCAGGTCCTCGTACCCCCGCGACGTGTGTACCGACTCCTGCGCCGCGGACACCGCCTCCGAGATCGCCCGATCCCGTGACGTGTACACCGCGACGATCTTCTCCATCTCCACGCACTGACCGCGCCGCACCTCCACCGCGACGTGGTCGCTGACGGCCTCCGGCTCGAACCGGCGCGAGTGCGTCGCCGTCACCCCCATCCCGTCCACCCGCACGCGGGTCCGGGCGGCCTGCGCCACCTGCACGCGCGACTGGCTCGTCTGGGCCCGCAACCAGATCATGTCGTCCCCGAAACCCCCGACACTCACCTCGGTCAGATGCCGGTCGGCGAACTGGACCAGATCCGGGACGTTCGCGTTCCGCACGTCCGCGTCCAGCGTCGACCGCAGCGCCAGCGTGCCCGACCAGTTCTCCGGGCGTACGACGGTGTCCACCGCCGCCAGATGCGGATCGGCCATCGACACGATCCGCCGCTGACGCAACCGGGTGCGCCGCCCCTGCGCATCGACGACCACCGACTCGCGCAGCAACACGCCGCCGCGCAGATCGACTCCCACATGATGATGCTCGTACGCGAAACCGGCCGCGGGGGAGAACCACTCACCACCGCCGGCACGGAACGTCACGCCGGTCCAGTCCGGCAGGTTGACCAGGCTCTCGTCCTCGTGCCGCATCTCGTCCACGATCGAGGTGAGACGGTTGTAGCACCCCGCCACGTACACACCCGGGTAGTGCACGCCGTCCGCGCGACACTCCGACAACGCCCCACGCGTGCCCATGTACCCGTTCGCCAGCGTCGACAGCGCCTCCCGCCGGCCCTCCGTCGCCGGATCGAAGCCGGTGAACATCAGCAGCCATTCGCCGGCCTCACCCGCCGCGGCCGTCAACGCACACAACTCGCAATCGGGATCGAGCGACGCACCGACCGCCATGCCCGGTCCCTCCGCTCATTCCGCCGCAGGAGCCGACCAGGCGATCCACGTGCCGCCGGCGTCCCTCGAACCGAACTCGAACGTCCCCCCGACCTCCTCGGCGCGGGCCGCCAAATTCGCTAGACCGCTGCGCTCGACGGGCTCCCGGATACCCGACCCGTCGTCGACGACCTCCACCGTCACCCGGTCATCGACCTCGACCACGATGCGCACCGACTCGGCCCCCGAGTGCCGCACCGCGTTGGCCACCGCCTCGCGCACCACCGCCTCGACATGGTCGGCCACGACGGGGGACAGCTCCGCGAGCGGACCCCGCAATCGAACATCCGTTCCCATCGAGCGGTTCGCGGTCAGATCCGCGACAGCGCGGCGCACCCGCTGCCCGAGGGGCGCCGGTTCCCCGGCGCCGTCGTGCAGATCGAAGATCGCGGTGCGGATGTCACCGATGACCGCCTGCAACTCGTCGATCGTCGAGTCAATCCGCCCCCGCAGGTCCGGCGACTCGAGCCGCGCCAACGTCCCGTGCAGCGACAATCCGACGGCGAACAGCCGCTGGATCACGTGATCGTGCAGGTCGCGGGCGATCCGGTCCCGGTCCGCGAGCAGATTCAGCTCGTTCTGCTCCCGCTGCGCGCCGGCCAGCCGCAACGCCAACGCCGCCTGGTCCGCGAACGACGTCATCAAATCCAACTGGTCCGCGTCGAACGCCCGGCGCCCGCGCCGCCGCAGCGTCACCAGGACACCGGTGACCCCACCCGCCGCCCGCAGGGGGACGATCAGGGCCGGGCCGAACGCCTCGAGCGCGTGGTCGAACGGGGCGTACTCGAGCCGGTCGAAACTGCTCGGCGTGCGCGTCCGGAACGCCCGGCCGGTGCACGAACACGTGACCGGCAGGCGACGGCCGACCGCCCGCGCGGACTCCGGACCGGCCGCGACCACGATCTCGAGTTCCACCACACCCGCCGGCGGCACGTCCGGCTCCGCCGGCATCGCCAGGAACGACTGATCCGAGTCGGTGAGCACGAGCGCCCGGTCCGCCACCAGTTGCAGCGCCCGCTGCGGGTCCCCGCCGGCAAGCAACTCGGTGCTGACGTCCTGCAACGCCTCGAGCCGCCGCCGACGCCCCTGCGACTGGTCGTAGAGCCGGGCGTTGTCGATCGCGGTGCCGGCCGCGGACGCCAGCGCGCGCACGAGGGTCTCGTCGTCGACGGTGAACGGCACATCGTTCGGCTTGTCCGTCAGGTACAGAGTCCCGAATACCCGGTCCCGCACCCGGATCGGCGTCTCGAGGGATGTGCCCACCGGCAGATGCCCCGCCGAACGTCCCCCGAACGGCGGATCGTGCCGCGAATCGTCCACTCCCGTGGACACGAACTGCGACAACCCGGCGCCGCCCTCGTCCCGGACACCGACGGCGCCGTACCGCGCCCCGGTCAGCCGCATGCCCGCGGCGGCGACGCGGCGCAGCGTATCGGGCAACTCGAGACCCGACGTGACATCCAGCAACGCCTCGACGAGACCCTCGAGCCGATCACTCGTACGAGTCACAGCGCCATTGTTCCACCATCGAGCTGCGCAGACGGCCTCATCGGCAGGGCGGAGGTCTCCGACCGGAGGCGGAGGGCCGGGACGCGAAAGATCCTCCCGTGGGCCGACGAACCCCGGTCCGCAGGTTCGTACGCTGACGACACGAAGAACCGACCCGAAGGAAACCCCGTGCACAGCAACGTTCTACCGTCGCGATCCACCGGTGTCTCCGGGCGTGCACTCGCCGCGCTCGCTGCCGTCACCGCCACCCTCGTCGTCGGCTTCGTCGTCGCCCCGCCCGTGCTCGCCGCGGCCTGGTCCGGTCGAGCCTTCGTCGATCAGGGCGACCTCGTCGCCGCGGTTCGGGAGGCGTTCGTCGGCTACTGGCACTCGGGAGACTCCCGGCTCACCCCGGACATGCAGTCCCTCGCCGACTACTGGATGCGATACCACGTGGTCAAGGCCGTGCTCGCGGCGCTCGTGCTGGCCGCTCTCGTGGCCTTCGGAGTGCTCCTCGGAAGGAGATACGTGACGTCCGGCGACCTCGGGGTCGGCCGACGGGTGGGCTTCGCGGCGGCCGGAGTCCTGGGCGCGATGCTCGCGGCGGTCGCCTCGGCCGCGGTGATGGCCAACATCCAGGGCGCGGTGGCGCCGTTCTCCTCACTGCTGTCCATGCTGCCGGTCGGTGAACCCGGGGGAGAGCTCACAGACACACTGACCCAGATCGAGCAACGCCTGGCCGACGGCGACCGGACGCCGCCTGCCCTCGACGCGATGATCCGCGACTTCGCCGAATACCACGCGGCGATGGCCGTGGTTGCAGCGTGCGCGGCCGCCGTGCTCCTCGGTGTGAGTGTGCTGTCGTGGAGGAGAGCACGCGCAGCCGCTCGGCGGGCCCGCCGCCCGCTACGTTGGGTCGGGGCGCTGTCGACCGTGTCGGTGGTCGCGCTGATCGTCGTCGCGGTCGCCAACGCCGGCACCGCGGCGGACCCGGCGCCCGCGCTCGTCACCTTCTTCGACGGCGGACTGCTATGAGAGCACGGAGGCGGCTGGTTGCGTGGGAGCCGGTTCGCCGCCCAGAACCGGACCGGTCCGGGCGCCCTGATACCCGATGTGATCCCGAACCGTCGCCGATCCGCCGACAACCGCACCCCAGCTGCTCCGTCACGTGACGTAATTACGAGTGCGGGACCCGCCCCAGCGGGGGGCGGCGGGCGGGTGCCGATCGAGGCGCGAACGCGCCGGAGAGGACGACGCTTCCCGAATTCATCGCCGCCCCTGCACCGGCGAAGGTTGCGCTGTGGGACCGTCCTCGCCGACTCTGAGTAGATGAGGGAGGACGCCGCGGGGGACAGGGAAGCCGGCACGGACCCGGTCGACACCGCACGGCGAGCGCTCGCTTCCGTGGGTACGTTCCTGATGTCGGCGGCAGACCTGTGGCGATCCATCGGTGCCGACGCCAATACCTGGGTTCGGTTCTCCGCGCATTGGGAGGAGCTTGCGCCCGACCCGTACGCGGCAGAACAGGGCGTGCACCGGCTACGGCGCTACGGCCGGTTCCGGTACCGGGCGGCCGACGGCGCGCTGGAGCCGACAGCGCACGGTGAATTCGTACAGCCTGACGACTCCAACGTTCTCTACCTCGGACGAGACCGCCATTTCGAACCGCTGACAGCCGCGTTCCTCGAAGATCCGCTGTTCGCGCGCACAGTGGAACTGGTGGGCCGGATCGCGCCGGTCCTCGACGACGCTCCCGAATGGACGGTCTGGGTGCATCCGTTCCGCGTGGTCGCATCGGCTGACAACGAGGGCCGGCCCACGCCCGAGGGCGTGCACCGCGACGGTGTCACGCTGGTCGGTTCCCTGTTGATCGGCGTCGACAATGCCGTCGGGGGCGAAAGCTCGGTGTTCGGCCCGGACGGCGAACGACTCGTGACGGCCACCTTGCGCGAACCCGGCGCCTTCCTCCTGGGCGACGACCGTTGCACCTGGCACGGTGTCTCGCCGATCCGACCCGTCGACCGCGGTGAGCCGGCCTGGAGGGACGTGCTGGTAGTCACCTTCACACCGTCGGCTTCTTACGGCGGGCCATGAGCACGAAGGCCGCCACCGCCACAGCGACGGGCAGGACGCTGACGGTCAGCATGGTGAGTCGCACCGCGTCGGCGAAGTCCGCTCCGAGGTCGAGACCGCCCACCTGCCGAAGCAGGTTCGGGTCGTACCCGGCGCCACCGAGGCTCTGCGCCACCGAACTGCGCGCGGCATCCACGGCTTGCCGGCCTTGGGTCGCCGTCAGTCCGCGCGCCTCGGTGTCGGCCAGCCATTCGCGCTGGAAGAACACGTTGACAAGCAGCAGGTACACGGTGGGTCCGAACGCATAGCCGGTCATCCCGAAGGCCAACTGCACGGAAGCCACCGTTCCGGACTGCCCGCTCGGCGCCTGGGAGAGCACCGTCTCGGACACCGATGTGGAGGTCACCATCGAGCCCAGGTTGTACAGCCACACGGCCGAGACGAGCAGCCACAGCGCCATCGTCGGGTCGACCGTGGCTGCCATCAGCAGTCCGGCGGCTGCCATGAACAGGAGGCCGACGACCATCACCGGTCTCGGCGAGAACTTCCCCACCAGGCTCCCGGACAAGACCACGAAGCCGGCCATCAGCAGCGTGCCGGGGAGGAACAACAGGCCGATGTTCTCCGGCGACAGCGCGAGCACCACACCGCCGAACTGCCCCAGGATGATGCCGAGCCCGGCCATGAGGAAATTCAGCGTGAATGTCGCGGCAAGAGCCACGCTGAAGGGCCAGCTTCCGAACAGAGCCAGGTCCAGTGCCGGTTCGGGGGTGCGGCGTTCGTGGCGAACGAAGAGCACGGCGGCGACCACGCCGACAGCCAGCGGCAGCCATGTCTCGGGCCGGAACATGCCGTTCTGCGCGGCTGCCAGTCCGATGACGAGTGCCAGGAGCGCCGTACCGACCAGGGCGACGCCGGCCACGTCCAGCCGAGCGCGATGCTGAACGGGCGTCTCCGGGACGTACCTCGCTGTCAGCAGCAGCGAGATCACGGCGAGCAACGGTGCGACCAGGAACACGACTCGCCAGCCGACGGCCGCCACCGCCCAGCCCGTGAGCGCCGGGAGTGCCCCACACAGAACCATCTCGACCGCCACGAAAACGCCGATGGCCGTCGGCCGCTGCTTGTCCGTCACGGAAGCCTTGAGCAGGGCCAGCGGCACACCGAGCAGCGCCGTCATTCCCAATCCGGCCAAGACTCGCATCGCAAACAGAAAGGTGTAGTTGGGGGAAAGCATGGAGAGCAGGTTGGCGACCGTGACGACGACCAGTCCCGAGATCAGCAAGCGTCGAAGCCCGCACGCGTCGCCGAGGTTGCCAGCGGCGAGGACGGCGGCGGCCATCACCAGCGTCGCCATGCCGCCCAGCAATCCGCCGAACTGCGGTGGCACATCGAGGGCCCGGCTCACCTGCGGCAGATTCAGGCTCAGGACCAGTGGGTCGACGACCGTGATCGTGAAGGCGAAGGACAGGGCCAGGACGATCGGCAGGGCCCTCAGGTCGGCCTGCAACCGAGACGCAGGCACCGCCCACCTCCCTGCCCCCACATCCGACGTGATCGACTCTAGCCTCCGGCTTCCGCATTCCGTCCGAGGTTTGGAGGACCGAACCGACTGCCCGACCCAGTGGCTCGTGGTGGATGCGAGACACCGCCATCGTCGAGGATCCAACCGAGACCCGGCCACCGACGCGTTGCGCGCGGTCGTGGGGGCTACGCCCGTGACGGCGTGTCCGGGAGGGTGCAGTCGACGAGCCAATGTCAGTCGACATCAGGTCGATGTCCGAGGCGACGACCCACGCCCGATCCTGCGGCCACCACAGATCCGGCCCGCACGACCCCAACGTGCGCACGGCAACGCGCACGGCAACGCGCACGGTGCCGCGCGCGACGTAGTTTTACCGAAACGAAATATGGAGGCGCGGCCCGGGATGGGGTGCAGGCCACCGCTGTGCGTGGTGGTCGACGACGCCGGCGGCGGATCGCGTGCGGTCGGCTTGTCGCCGATCTACCTACCACCGCACGCGGGACCGATCAGCTTCGTGGACGATGGCTGCGATCGAAGGGGAGCGGCGCCGCGGATCGCCCGTCACACGACCCCGCTCGATACCCACGGCGGCGGACAACCAGGTCAGGAACAAGCGTGACAACCCCCGCAGATTTGGGCCACACGAACTAGACAGGCTGACAAGACAATCCAGTGACGGCAGGGTCTCGGTCTGCAAGCAGGGCGGACCGGGGCTGACGCCCGATCATTGCGTCACAGTGACTAAATGCGACAGCAGAACGCTGGGTGGGGGAACTATCGAGGTCAGCATCATCAACACCTATCTGCGCGAGGTCGTCACCGAGCGGCTGCCCGTCAGGCGAAGGCGAAAGAAGAAAGCTGGGACTACCAGCTCATCAGGTGCCGGAAGCGGGCGTTGACCGATCTCGCGACCCCAGTTGTGCCAACTACTGTGGCGGCTCTGCCAGCCATGTTGGCAATTTGCCAACCAGCCTGGCGATTCACAGCGCAGGAATGTCCGCGCCCGCAGCATTTTCCGCAGTTCACCATTTCGCCGATAATCCACATTATGTCAAGTAATGCGTTTCGGGCGGTCCCCGAGAGCCGAGCGGGCCACCCCGGTGCGCAGGCGCCCGGCCCCTGCGTCGTCACACCGACTCGGCGTCCGCCGCGCGCATCCCGACCTTCCGCGCGCACCATCGAGCGCGCGGGACGCCGGTTCGCGCGCGGCGTCCCCGCCCACACCTGCCCGTGCGGCCCGCCGGGCCCGGCACCCGACACTCGACGTCCGGCCGCCGACCTCCGAGATCCCGAGCGCCGGATGCGACGGCGTCACGCCGGCTCATGCAGCGTGCGACGAATCCGCAAACTTCGACGATTCGCACGTCTTGCGCATGCGCGGTCACGCTGGCCCGGTATACGGTGCGCGGCAGACCGACCACGCTGCCCCGCCCACTCCAGCGGACGTCCACATCACCGTCATGGATAATGCCGAATATCCATGTGCGCGTGAGGTTTTCGCTTGACTCCCCTGCACTGCGCACCGCCGCTGACTGACGGTGGTGTTCTGGCGCATCGCCCAGAAGGTCAAGCAGTTGAGCACGTCATTGTTTCGCAGAAGCGTTGCGTCGAGTAGCCGTCACGGCAGCCGCACCCGCTTCGAGGGAATGCGTTCGAATCGCTCTGCCCCAGAAGCCTTCTTCGAGGAGGCGCAGCCGTGGATTCCGGCGCTCGCGCCCAGTCCCCCGTCGGCATGCCGGCAGTCAGCGTCGCCCGACGGGGTTGTGGGTGCCCGGCGCGTTCGGGTGTCGTCGGGGTCCACGCCCGAGGACTCTCAGCGGCGCAGGTCCTGGTCGTGCGCGCGGCCGATCTGGGCTGACAGCGGCGGCCGGACGAATGCGGGGACGCGGATCCCTGGGTCCGCGTCCCGACATCACCGGCGACGAACTTACTACTGGCCGCTGCGCGCGACGACACCCCTGCCATGCGTACTGCTCGGCCAATCGGGTCGAGGTCGGGCGGCCTCGAGGCGTCCCGTTTTCTGACCTGTGGGTTGGTCCGGGACTGGCTGTCCGAACAGGACCCGCCCGAACCGGGCCCGGACACTGGCGACATCAGCCGCTAAACGGCCGGTCAGCGCCTTTGAAGGGCTGGACCCCGTCGTTCTTCTCCATTGCCGTCGGCCTTGCTGGGATGCCGAACCGTCTTACGATGGACTCATCCGATGTCCGGCCGAATGGAGGACACGTGAGGTACGCCGCACCCGAACATGATGCGGGGCATACAGATCGTGCGGGACCACCGTTCCACTCCCCCCGTCGACCGTGCGGGGCGATCGTGTGACCCGCCCGGTCGAGCACACTGACGAATACCGTGACGTGGATCCGGTCTTCGAATCGATGGCGACGCTCGACCACACGGATCCGCGGTACCGGAAGCTGCGCGACTCCGTCGTCACCCGCTGCCTCCCCCTCGCCGACCACATCGCGCGCAGGTTCGACGGCCGGGGCGAATTCCACGACGACCTCGTCCAGGTCGCCCGCGTCGGGCTGGTCAATGCCGTCAATCGGTACGACGTGCGGGTGGGATCCGATTTCGTGGCGTTCGCGGTCCCTACGATGATGGGCGAGGTCCGACGGCACTTCAGGGACACCGGGTGGGCGGTGCGAGTGCCCCGCCGTGTCAAGGAGTTGCATCTCGAGATCACGCGGTCGGTCGCGCTCCTTTCGCAGCGGCTGGGCCGTCCCCCCACACCGCACGAGATCGCCACCGAGTTGCAGATCGGTGAGGGCGACGTCGCGGAGGGTCTCTTGGCCGCGAACGCCTATCAGACGGTGTCGGTGGACGCGGCTGCCGGCAGCCGCGTCCACGATCACCCCCTGGCCGACGTCCTCGGTGACGACGACTCCCGTCTCGAGGCAGTCGAGGCCCACGAGACGCTGCGCCCCGCGCTCGCCGCTCTCCCCGACCGCGAGCGCCGAATCGTCCTCATGCGGTTCTTCGGGAATCTCACGCAGAGCCGGATCGCCGAGGAGGTCGGGATCTCGCAGATGCACGTGTCTCGCTTGCTGGCCCGCTCCCTCGCGACGCTTCGCGACCAACTGGAGCGGTGACAGGCACTCAGACGCGATCGACGAGTTGTTCGTGCCCCGCCCTCCGCGCGCAGTTGGCGCAGCAGAAGATGCGGCTCTCGTCCTCGACGCCGTGACCGAGGATGCGGCAGCCGCAGTGGCCACAGACCGGGGCCATTGCCTGCGCCGCGCATTCGAAGCTGTCGAAAACCCCCCGACGGTCCCCCATGATGACCGTGAATGCCTTGTCGTAGTCGTTGCCACACGTCTCGCAGGTCGACATCGTTCGCCTCCTCGTCCGAGCCGGCCGGGCCCGACCGGCGTGGGAGGTGGATACCCCGGACGCGGAGGCACTACACGCGGATCCGGATACGACGACGTCCCGCTACCCCCGCGGACGCGCAGGCAACGGGACGTCGGAAAGTTGAAGCCAGGCACACGTCGGGGGGTGTGCCTGGCGATATGAAGTTAGCGAGAGCAGGTCGTTCAGCGAAAGCTGGAATGGGGTGAAATTGAGGGTGAAGCACCCCCTTCGCCCCGGCCACCCGGATTGCACGCCGCGCGAAATGCGGTGGACGTGCGGCTATTCTGAACGAGTGGACCCACCGGTGACGCGGTACGTCCAGCGCGGCGGGCGTGCTCTCGCCTACCAGGTCGTCGGGGCGGACGGCCATGATGCCCTCTGGTTCCTGGAGATCAATCTCCATCTCGATCTGATGTGGACCGATCCCCACATCCACTACCTCCTCGAGCGCGGCTCCACCTACTCACGGACCGCGTACTTCCAGTGCCGTGGTCTCGGCATGTCGGATCCGGTCGGCCACATCCCGACGATCGAGGAGAAGGCCGACGACATCGTCGCCGTCATGGACGAACTGGGCATGGCGTCGGCGACCATGGGCGGCGTAGCGAGCACGTGCGCCCCGCTGTCCCTGGTCGCTGCGCGTTCGCCGGAGCGGGTCGCCGGGCTGGTTCTGGTGCAGCCGTTCGCCGAGGCGCTGGTCACTTCCAATGTCCCGCACGGGTGGACGGCACGTTCGCGGGCGCGGTTCGTCGACGGCTGGCGCTCCGCGTTCGACGAGTGGGGGTCGGGCATGAGCCTGGCCATGTGGGATCCGGTGCTCGACTCCCCCAGGAATCGGCGGATCATGGCGATGATGGAGCGCTGCTCGGCCACCCCCGCCACGGCCCGCGCCTACCTCGAGAAGTCGCTCCGATCGGACTACTCGTCGATGCTGCCGGCGATCCAGGCGCCGACGCGCGTGCTGCTGGTGCCGTCCGGTCCGGTCCCGGAGGACGTCGCCCGGTATGTGGCCGACCGGATACCGCGTGCGACGTTCCAATGGCTGCCGGAGACGGTGCGGGGTTCGTCGCTCGGCGAGGCCTTGATTCCGGCGTTCGACGAGTTGGAGCTGGCGGCGACGGGCGCCGACCGCCCCGTCGAGGCGGACGAGTTTCTCGCCACCGTGCTGTTCACCGATCTCGTGGGGTCCACGGAGCTGCTCGCCCGCATCGGGGATCTCGCCTATCGGGATGTCCGGGCGGCGCACGAACGGCAGGTGCACGAGTTGGTCGAGGCTGCGGGCGGCCGCGTCGTCAACGTGGTCGGCGACGGCACGTTCAGTGTCTTCGACGGCCCGGTGACTGCGGTTCGTTGCGCGGATCGCATCCGGTCGGCCCTGTCCGCCCTCGGCCTGAGGGTCCGGTGCGGGGTGCATTCGGGGGTCGTCGAGCACGACGGCTCGGATCTGACGGGGATGACCGTGCACATCGGGGCCCGCACGTGCGGGGTCGCGCGTCCGGGCGAGGTGCTCGTCTCCCGGACAGTGTGCGATCTCGCGCAGGGTTCGGGGCTGGGGTTCGTCGATCGGGGCGTCCACACGCTCCGCGGTGTTCCCGGGACGTGGCCGCTGTTCGGGGTGGATAACGCCGATCCCGACGAGTCCGACAGACCGTGGCCGTGCGACGGGCCACCGGCACCGAACCTGCTCGACCGCCTGTTCCTGGGGGCGGCGCGCGGCGCCCCGCGTCTGGTGCGCACCGTGGTCCGGCTGTCCGACCGCGGTGTGCGGCGGCGCCGGTCCGCGTCGGAGTGAACTGCCTATACACTGCTCGAGGTACGGATCGAACACATGTGCTGATCCGTACGAGTCGAGGGGCAGCGGAAGGACATTGGAGCGGACCGGCGTGAGCGACGATCGACGACTACTCGACGCCTGGTTCGGCGAGTTCCTGCTGCACCGCAGCACGGCGAAGCCGTCGCCGCACACCCTCAAGGCGTATCGGCAGGACTATGCGGGGATCTGCGAATTCCTCGCTCAGCAGGCCGGGGTTCCGGCGGGCGAGTTGCCGCTGGACGTGATCACCAAGCCGTCGATGCAGCAGGCGTTCGCGTCGTTCGCCGCGACGCACGAGGTGGCGTCGATCCGTCGCTGCTGGTCCACCTGGAACACGCTGTGCGACTTCCTCTTCTCGCTCGACGCGATCGTCGCGAATCCGATGTCGGCGGTGTTGCGCCCCAAGGCGCCCAAGCGGATTCCCAAGGCTCTTCCGTCCGACGCGGTCGCCCGGCTCATCGAGACGCTGCAGGAGGACGACACCGACGGTGTGCGGCCGTGGGGGGAACGCGACTTCGCGATCATCCTGACCGCGCTGCTGACCGGGATGCGGTCGTCGGAGTTGATCGCGGTCGACATCGGGGACGTGCGCGGCGCGGTTGACGCCACGGCTGGGTCGGCCAAGGTGATCCTGGTGCGCGGCAAGGGCAGCAAGGAGCGGGTCGCGACGGCGGAACCCGCGCTGGTGGCCGCGTTGACCGGCTACCTGGAGTCGCGGATCGAGCGGTTTCCCGGCTCGACCAAGCGTCGGGTTCCGTCGGATGCGACGGCGTGGCAGCACTTTCGCAGCACCGATCCCCTGTTCGTCGGGGCGGACGGCGAACGCATCACCCGTGGGACGCTGCAGTACCGCGTGCTGCGCGCCTATCGGCGTGCGGGCATCAACGGCGAGCGCGCCAAAGGGGCTCTGACGCATCAATTCCGGCACACTTTCGCCACCAACATGGCCGACGAGAACGTCAGCATCTTCACCCTGATGCGAATGCTCGGCCACGAGTCGATGAACACCACTCAGGTGTACACCGAGGGCGCGGGCACCGGGGTGCGCGAGGCGGCGGCGCGGAATCCGCTGTACCGGCTGCTGGACGGGAGCTGACCGCACCCGAATTTCGGCGATTCCACACCGAGACGGCGGATCAGCTGCGACACTTGCCGACGGTGTGTCCGCCGTGGCCGCCGCCGGACCCGATACACAGGGGGCTCGGATCCTGTTCTGCGATCCCGGCCAGCGAGAGTCCCGCCGTCGCCGGCGCAGCTCCATACAGCGCCGCCACCAGGCCTTTTCACCATCCTCCCAGTTCGTCCGTGTTGCGCGCGTCGCGGTGGGGTCTCACTGAGTGCGCACGGACGCGGTGCGTCGATAGTGAGTTGCCACACTGTGACCCACGGAACAGCAGCGTCGCCCACCCACGGCCGCTCTCGGCCCGTTGACGCGACGACCTCGCGATTCTCTCGAATTCACGCACCACAGCCCGTATTCCGGGCCAGTCAAGAGTCTGGACATCTACTTCAGTGACAGCAACCGCAGACGCCCACGCCACGGTCGCGGCTCCCGCCGCCCGCGGGCGTGGACGGTTCAACCGTCAGCGCCCCGCATGGGTGATCATCACCGTTCTCGTGTTGGTCGAGATCATCAGCGCCTTCGAGACCTCGATGGTGTACGCCGCGATCCCGACGTTCATCCGGGAGTTCCACAGCGACGCCGCCACCGTCGGGTGGGCCGTGACGGCCTTCCTTCTGGTCGCGGCCGCGTCGGCCGCGGTGTGTGGCCGTCTCGGTGACATGTACGGGCGCGAGCGGGTGCTCGTCGTCCTTCTGGCCGCCGCGGCGCTCGGCTCGTTCATCAGCGCGATCGGCGACAGCATCGGCAGCATCATCGTCGGACGTGCCATCCAGGGTGTCGCGGGCGCGATCCTGCCGCTGTGCATCGGCCTGGCGCGCGAACACCTACCGGCGGCGAAGGTGCCGGTCGCCGTGGCAATCATCTCGGGTTCCGCCGTCGCCGCCGGATCCGCGTCGCTCCTCGTGGCCGGCGTGATGCTCGACCACGCGAGCTGGCACATGATCTTCGTCGTCGCCGCCGTGTACGCGGTGATGGCGCTGCTGCTGGTGCTGTTCGTGCTGCCGTGGCGTCCGCCGACGGGAACGACGCAGAGGGTGGACTACCTCGGCACGATCGCGTTCGCGCCGGCCATCGCGGCGGTGCTGCTGGGCATCAACAAGTCGGGTGCGTGGGGGTGGACCGACGTGAAGACACTCGGCCTGATCGTCGGTGGTCTCGTGGTGCTCGCCCTGTGGGTGCTGTGGGAGCTGCGGGTGACCGACCCCATCGTCAACGTGCGCCTGTTCACCGACCGCAAGGTAGCGCTGACGATGCTCGCGACCCTCTCGATCGCCGTGGGCCCCATGGGCATCAGCACCATGATCATCCCGATGATCCTGCAGTCCCCCACGACCGCGCCGTTCGGTCTCGGCATCTCCGCCACGAACGCCGGTTGGCTGTCGTTCATCGGGTCGATGTTCGGCTTCGTGTGCACCCCGCTCAGTGGGCGCATCTCGCGGGCCGTCGGCTCCCGCGCCTCGATGCTGCTCGGCACGGCGCTGTTCACGCTCAGCAGCGCGATGCTCATCGCGTTCCACGACTCGGTGGCCGGCATGGTGGCGATGATCATCACGGTCTCGATCGGCACGGCGTTCGCGTACACCGCGCTGCCGAACCTGATCGTCGAGGCGGTGCCGGAGAGCAACACCAGCGAGGCGACCGGCACCAACTCGGTGCTGCGTACCGGCGGACAGGGCATCGGCACGTCGATCGCGACGATGCTGCTGACGTCGTCGGCCGTCGCCGCCGGCAATGCCGCGCCGGCGGTGAGCGGCCTCAACACCGTCGCGACCATGATGGTCGTCCTCGGCTTCGTCACGATCGGGTTCACGTTGCTGATCCGTCGCGGCAGCGCCCTCGCGGACGCGTGACCCGTACATCGTGAGAACCGAGCCGATGGGCGGTGGGAGGTATCCCCGCCCATCGGCGTTTCGGCAGGTCTGTCCGAGGGCGACCGAGTTGACGGGACGACGGGGCACCCGGCGGCTACGGTGACAGAGACAGCACTTTTCGCCGACCTTCGAGGAGCGCGGAATGAGCACCCCCGCGGCACAAGCCCGTCATCGCGTCGTGGTCATCGGATCCGGTTTCGGTGGGCTGTTCGCCACCCAGGCACTCAAACGCGCCGACGTGGACGTCACGCTCGTCGCGCGGACGACGCATCACCTGTTCCAGCCGCTGCTCTATCAGGTGGCGACCGGGATCCTGTCGGTCGGCGACATCGCCCCGACCACCCGGATGGTGCTCCGCAAGCAGAAGAACGTCGAAGTGCTCCTCGGGGACGTCGAGACGATCGACCTCGCCGCCGGCAAGGTCACCTCGCGGCTCCTCGACCGCGAGACCGTCACCGAGTTCGATTCGCTGATCGTCGCCGCCGGAGCCGGGCAGTCGTACTTCGGCAACGACCACTTCGCCGAGTTCGCGCCCGGGATGAAGACGATCGACGACGCGCTCGAGCTCCGCGGGCGGATCCTCGGGGCGTTCGAGCAGGCCGAACTGTCCGACGACCCCGAGGAACGCGCACGTCTGCTCACGTTCGTCGTGGTCGGGGCGGGGCCGACCGGCGTGGAGATGGCCGGGCAGATCGCCGAACTCGCGCACCGCACGCTGGTGGGCGCGTTCCGGCGGATCGATCCCCGCGATTCGCGGGTGATCCTCGTCGACGGCGCGCCCGCCGTGTTGCCGGTCTACGGCGGCAAGCTCAGCCGCAAGGCCGCCGAGCGGCTCGAGAAGCTGGGCGTGGAGATCCTGCTGAACGCGATGGTGACGAACGTCGACGTGAACGGGCTGGTCGTCAAGAGCAAGGACGGCACCGAGACGCGGGTCGAGGCGCAGTGCAAGGTGTGGTCGGCGGGCGTGCAGGCCAGCCCGCTGGGCCGGCAGTTGGGTGAGCAGTCCGGCGCCGAGGTGGACCGGGCCGGCCGGGTCCACGTCAATCCGGACCTCACGTTGCCCGGTTATCCGAACGTGTTCGTCATCGGCGACATGATGTCGCTGGACAAGCTGCCCGGCCTGGCGCAGGTGGCGATGCAGGGCGGCAAGTATGCGGCCAGGGAGATTCGGGCGGGGTTGGACGGTGCCCGACCCGAGGATCGGCAGCCGTTCAAGTACTTCGACAAGGGCTCGATGGCGACGATCTCCCGGCACAGCGCCGTCGCGAAGGTGGGCAAGCTCGAGATCAGCGGGTTCATCGGCTGGATCATGTGGCTCGTCATCCACCTGATGTACCTGATCGGATTCCGCAGCCGCCTGTCGACGGTGATCTCGTGGACCGTCTCGTTCCTCGGTCGCGGGCGTGCGCAGATGGCGTCGACCGAGCAGCAGGTGTTCGCGCGCAACGCGATCGACATCCTCCAGGAGCAGAGCCGCGTGCGCCGGGCCACCGAATCACGCGAAGCCGGCTGACGCCACCTCTCTGGATTCAGACGCATGGGAATCCCCGCCCGGTACTGAGCCGGGCGGGGATCCGCGTTCGGTGGTCGCGTCACCGGGCTCAGACGCAATCCTCGAGCGCAAGGTGGGAGGTTTCCGGTGCCATCACCGCCGACGTCACCGCGCCCATCAGCAGCACGACCCCTAACCCCAGCACAGACAATATTTGAAGCGGGCGTTGACCGTCGCCGACGCCTCCGCGTACACGACTTTCGTTGCTGGCTGCAGCTGCGCGAAATCGATCGCCGCCCCAGCGGCAGGGTGCGGATCGTGCGGGATCCCGCACGGCGCGGGTGCGGCGCTTCAGCTCGCCGTGGCCGAGGGCGTAGAAACAAGGCAGACGCGGAGCTAACAGCTAGATATACTGTTAGTGACTGTGAGGAGGTGGTGTCGGTGACCAGCGTGGAAGACCGATACCTGGCTGGCGACCTCGACTTCGAGGCCGCGGCCGCCAGCGCGCTCGGCACGTCGACAGTCGACCGTCGACTCCTGGTGCCCATCCTGCACGCGTTGAAGGAAGCGACCCACCCGGCGTCGGAACTCAGTGCGCACGACGCCGCTCTCCTCGACGCGGCCGAATTCACTGTGTCACCGTTGGCAGTTGCCGCGGCAGTGGCCGATCGGCAGGCGCGGATGCGGGAGCTGATGGAGACAGCTCTGACCGTCGATGAGGCCGCGGAGCGGCTCGGGGTGTCCACATCTCGGGTTCGTCAGCGTGCCGGGGACCGGAGTCTGTGGGCGATCAAGCGTGCTCACCGGCTGCTGCTGCCCGCGATCCAGTTCACCGACAGCGGCCAGGTGCCGGGTCTCGACGTCGTCTTGGCCACGCTGCCCGAGGACGTGCATCCACTGACGGTGCTCGGACTGCTCACGACGCCGCAGCCCGATCTGCGCCTGGAGAACGTCGAAGTGCCGATCATCGACTGGCTGACTGGTGGCGGCGACACGCGGCAGGCTCTCGACGTCGTCGACGCCTTCCAGTGGGCCTGAACGGCGCGAATGGCGACTTCCCTCCCCTGCCCGCCGAGCGTCGATGCGCTCCGAGCGGCCGACATCGACGGTGACGAGTACTTCGAGCTGCCGACCGAGGCGGTGATCTGGCGTGCGCACCGCACCAGCGGCGACCACGTGCTGGCGTGGAACGAGTTGCGCACGTTCGGGCCGCTCTTGAGGTTCGATCCACATCCGCGACCGCGCCAGAACCATCCGCGCCACGGTGTTTGGTACGGCGCCGACGACGTGCCCGGTGCTCTCGCGGAGATGTTCCAGGCGACGCGAGTCATTGACCGCACAGCCGGATCGCCGTATCTGACCGGACTTCGGTTCACCCGTCCCCTCCGCCTTCTGGACGTCGGTGGATTCGGTGACGGCCGGTGGCCCACCCGTGTGGGAGGGAACTTCGCGCTCGGTACCGCTGCCCACGGGATCGCCCAGCACTGGGCCCGCGCGATCCGCGCCGCCCACCCCGTGCTCGACGGCCTCGTTTACCGAGGGCGGTTCGCCGGCGGACTGTGCCTGGCCTTGTTCACCCCCGCAGCCGCGGCGTTTCCCCCTGCCCCGGAACTGTCGCTGCCTCTCGACCACCCCGCGCTTGCATCGCGGCTCGCTGGTGCGGCCCGCCGAATCGGATACTCCCTCGCCTGATCGGCCGCGGCCCCGCCCAGCACTCCCCTCAGTCGATCTCTTCACGCGCACGCGAGTGGGACGCAAGCCGAGCTACATTTCAGCAGGTCAGAGTCCTAGTTCCACCACGTATCCCCTCCGGGCAGCGGCATCCCCGGGAGACATGAGGTCATACCCGGGAGACGTAAGCTACGGGCTTCAGCTGTTGCGGCGGCGGGCGCGCTCTTGGGAGGCGCTCGTCAAGGCGGTCGTTGTACGTGTCGTTCTCCGCGATAGCTTCGAGGGAGGAGAACCATCGCAGTGACCATCTTGTTGTCCGACGGGCGGCGCCCCAGGCGGCGCTTGCGCTCACGCTCGGACCGGTCGCCGTACCCGTCGTCGCAGCGGTCCTGGAACCGCTCCTCGACATCGGTATTCATTCGACGCTCTTACGGAGTATCTCGACGTCGGCCGCCTTGAGGGTCCGGGCCTGCTTCTTCATGGCTGCGGCCTTCTTCGGGCCACCGTTCGACTCGGAGGAACTACTCGAGGGCTCGTACGGCACGGTCGTGCGCGCGGATTCCACGCTCACCTGGCGCGGGACGCACGTGACACTTGGCGAACTCGAAGGGCGCCGCTGATCAGCTACTCGCAGATACGGGAGGCCCATCTCATCGAGAATCGACTGGGCCGACCGGCCCTGCGCGATCAGATCGTGGTCCGATCCAACGACAACGGAGTGATTCTCGGACTCGCTGCGGAGGGCATCGCGCCTCAGCATGCGCTTTTGGACTCTCCCGCGACGAGGCCCGCCGGGTCACGGGAGACGGGCGAGACAACTTCGGGTGGCTCACACGCGTGGGCCAGCCGAAGGACGAATCGATAGTCAGAACTCCAGCGTGCCGACCAGTTCACCCTCGACGTAGACGCGCCGCTCCCCGATAAGCGCCATCGCCATGTTCGCCTCTGGCCCGCGACACGCGCGTGGGCGTCATGCCCGCTGGATCGCCGGCGACCGCAGCCGGGGTGTCTGACGCTCCTTGGTGGGACTCCGCGTAGTTATGACGATTGCTAATGGATGCACTACCAACGAACCCGCAGTTGCCTGCCGGGGACTGCGACGGCTACGCCCGACAGGCGCAACCTCAAATCACTTGTTGCCGAGCGCGGCCGTCTCGGTGATGTTCTGCAGGCGGACCTGTCCGCGTGCGACCACCCGCTCCTGCTCGTCGGTGATCGTCACGAGCCACAACTGCTGAGTGCGCCCCCGATGCACGGGGCTCGCCTCGGCGAACAGGACCCCGTCGCGGGTGGCGCGGAGGAAGTCGGTGTTGTTGTTGACGCCGACGACGTGGCCGCGGTCGCCGAGCCAGAGGGAGCCGGCGATGCTGGCGACGGATTCGATCACGGCGCAGTGCACGCCGCCGTGCATGATCCCCCACGGCTGATGGAGCGCGGGCGTGACCTTCCACTGCGCGCGGACGCGGTCGGGGGTCAGTTCGGTGAAATCGAGACCGAGCGCTTCCCCGAAGCCCTTGTTGAGGAACGCGTTGACCTCGGCCGGTTCCGCATCGTCCCCCAGCACGAATGCGTGCTCTGCCTCGCTCGCCATATGTTGCTCCATCCGCCGTCCGGGCCGTCGCCTCGACGCGACCGCCTGCCGAATATGTACCTCGTCATAGTGATCCACACCGCCGCCCGCGGGGCAACCGACCCCGTCGCACGGCCGGTTCGACGGCGTCGGATTCGCGAAAACCCCACGTAGACGGCCCGCTGCCGTTTAGCGTCGCTAAATATGCCACCGTCTCGCGTATTCGCCGGACCGCTGTACCCGTCGGGATCGCCGTCTTGATTTCATCGTTCGCGTTCGTCGGCTGCGGCACGGACAGTCCGGCCGCCGAACCCGCCGCGAGTGCCGCGGTCCCTGGATCGGAGCATGCGCCGCGGGATCGAGGTACGGCGACGAAGGCAACCTCAACGGACGGGAATGGCTCCTCGCCTACAAGACGGCCCCGACCACTCCCGAGGCCTCGCTCGTTCGCTGCCACTACGTGCACAGTAGCGATGGCGACCCGGCAGTGGCCTCCGCGCCGAACAAGGACGGCATGGCCGGCCACCTCGATCCGCCGCCGTCGGTCGTCGCGGACGCCGACGAGACGCGGAAGATCCTGGTGTCGCTTCCCTATTCGACCGACCCGTCGCTGTACCGATGCCCCCTGACGATCGTGTCGGACTTCGACGAGTACACCGTGCTCGACGGAACCGGTACGCCGGTGGCAAAGTTCCAGACGAGCGTGGGCGGAAACGGTTGCGGGATGTTCCGCGTGATCCCCTCCGCGTAACGCCGAGGGAGGGAAGCATGGGTGAAGCATCCGAGGTTGCCGACTCGGCGCGGGCACTGCTCGACGACCTCGCCGCCGAGTTCCTGCGCGAGCCCGATGTCGAATTCGGCACCATGTTCCGCAGCCCGGGCCTGCGGGTCTCCGGGAAGATCTTCGCGTTCCTCGGCGGCGACCGCCGTCTGATCGTCAAGCTGCCGCACCAGCGCGCGGAGGAGGTCGTGCAGGCGGGAGCCGCCCGGGAAGTCACGATGGGCAAGCGGACGATGAAGGAATGGGTGGCCTTCCTCGTCGACGACGACGATCTCGACGGAACGCTCACCACGTGGCGCCACGCCGCCCGCGAGGCCCACGACTACGTCGCCGCCCTCTGAACGAATCGAGTGTGGAACGGACGAGACGGCGGGTCCCGCGCGCAGTGCGCGGAACCCGCCGTGGAAGGGACCGGGAGTCGCTGCAGCCCTCAGGACTCCGGCACGGTCCAGCAGTATTGACCGGTTCAGTATAGGCAAGGCTGCCCTAAATCAGCAACCCCCGCCGTCAGCACGCCGTCGCGAGCACCGCGCGGGCCCGGACCGGCACTCCGGCCGCCTCGAAGGCGTCGAGAAGGCCCTGCCCGCGCCGCCCCGCCACCGCACGCGACGATCCCGCGCGGATCGGCACGTGCGTCGCGGCGCCGAGGACGGCGTCGGCGACGAGCGCCGCGAACCGGGTCGCATCGACAGGCGCCGTCGCGTCCAGCGCGTACCGGATCGCGGCGAGCGAGGTGAGGCACCGGTGCACGGTCCACACCAGCAGCGCCCGCTCGCACGGCACCGTGACGACATGGCGGGAGCCGGCGAGCGGATCGTCCGGCAGCACGCGCAGCGTCCCGTCGACGACGCCGGCCCAGTCGATGCCGCAGTCGTTGTCCATGTGGACCCACAGGTTGTCCACCCCCGGATCCCAGGCCCGCCCGTCGAGGACGACCAGCGCCGCCACGCGACCGACGACCGCGTGCACGAGCGCGGCGGCCACCTGGGCCGCGGCGGCGCGCGGCGAGCGCAGATCCGCGAGCATGTGTGCGTACATCTGCCCGACGCGATCCTTCGGCAGGTCCGCCGGCGACTCCTCGGTGCGGGCGCACGCCGCGATCGGCCACCATCTGCGCTTGCCCTGCTGGGACATCACCGCGACGGCGTATACGCGCGGGTAGTCCGGCGATATGTCGCGCAGTCGGAGACAGGATTCCGCGAGGGCCGCGCTCTCGGACGTACTGAACTGAGCCTGCGCGTTCACGGACACCATGCCTCCATCGAGCGTCGATCACCTAGCCTGACTTTAGGCTAGCCTAACCATATTGCCCGCCCGCCCGTCCACTCGTGCCGCACACCGGATCCCGCCGTCGCATCTTCGGTTAGGCTTCCGTAACCTGACGCGAGACAGCATTTTGCTTTTCCTAGGAGCACCCCAGCCGTGACGACGACCCGCCTCCCGGACTCGAATCCGGACGCGTCGAGGCACCACCACGCGCCCAACGACTTCGGCAAGGACGTCGTCCCGGAGGGTCCAGCCCCGTGGCACCTGCGGGTGCTCGCGAACCTCGTCGATCTCGTCGTCGTCGCGATCCCCCTCGTGATCGGCTGGTACCTGGTCGACTCCCTCGCCGACGCGAATGGCGGCGGCGAGGCCGACCGTGCGGTGTTCGGCGGTGCGGCGCTGGCCGTCGCGATCGGAGTCTTCGTCTGGAATCGCGGCTTCCGTGAGGGCAACGGCGGCACCACGGTCGGCAAGGGCTGGTGCGGTCTCGTCACCCGGGACGCCGAGACCGGTGCGCCGATCGGCGTCCGCCGGGCGCTGCGCCGGTGGTGGGACCGCGGCGCCGAGGTGGTCCGCGAATCCACGGCCCGCGCAGACGGATTCGAGCCGATCGCGCCCGACTCGTCGCTCGCCGCGGTGCGTCGCCGCCGACTCCTGGGACTGGCGGCGCTCACCGCCCTGCTGCTGCTGGTGCTGTTCGCGAGCATCGCCGTGGGCGCCCGGCCGCTGTCCTTCGACGAGATCTTCCACGCGCTGTTCCAGGCGTCCGGCAGCGAGACGGACATCATCGTGCGGTCCCTGCGCGTCCCCCGCACGCTCCTCGGTCTGGTCGTCGGCATCGCGCTCGGCGTCGCCGGCGCCCTCATCCAGGGCCACACCCGCAACCCGCTCGCCGACGCGGGACTGCTCGGCCTCAATGCGGGCGCAGCGTTCCTGGTCGTGCTGGCGATCTACGCCCTGGGCCTGACCGCGCCGAGCGAGTACCTGTGGTTCGCATTCGCCGGGTCCGCGCTCGCGTCGATCACCGTGTTCGGCCTGTCGTCGATCGGTAACGGCAAGGCCAGTCCGCTGAGCCTCGCGCTCGCCGGCGCGGCGGTGGCGTTCTTCCTGCAGGCGATGACGAACGCCGTCGTACTACTGGATCAGACCAGCCTCGACGGCTACCGGTTCTGGGTCGTCGGTTCGGTGGCCGGCCGGGGCTTCGACATCCTCTGGCAGGTGCTGCCGTTCCTGATCGTCGGCCTGCTCATCGCGCTCGCCAGCACGCCGAGCCTCAACGTGCTCAGCCTCGGCGAGGACGTCGCCCGGTCGCTCGGCACCAACGTCGCCGTGTCGAGGACCATTGGCATCGTCGCGATCACCCTGCTCACCGGCGCCGCCACCGCCGCGTGCGGGCCGATCGCGTTCATCGGCCTGGTCGTCCCGCACGTCGCGCGCGCGATCACCGGCCCCGACTACCGCTGGCTCGTCCCGTACGCGGGCCTGCTCGGCGGCCTCATGCTGGTGATGGCCGACGTGATCGGCCGCGTGGTCGTGCGGCCGGGCGAGCTGCAGGTCGGCATCGTGCTGGCCGTCTTCGGTGCCCCGTTCTTCATCGCGCTGGTTCGGCGCAGGAAGCTGGCCAGCCTGTGAGCGTCCTCGAACCCACCACCGATCCCGAGACCGCCGTCGCGCACGACGATCCCACCACGGTGCCGTCGCGGCCGGCGTTCCGACTCGGCCCGGTCTCACTGGTGCTGCGGCCGTACATGATCGTGGTCAACGTCGTGCTGGCGGTGGCCCTGTTCCTGCTGGTGTGCGTCGGCATCGGCCGCGGCGACTTCCCGCTCTCGGTGCCCGAGGTCACCAACGTGCTGTTCGGCGGCGGCTCCAAGGTGCAGCGGTTCATCGTCATGGACCTGCGCCTGCCGCGCGCGCTGACCGCCGTCCTGATCGGCGTCGCGCTCGGCATCTCGGGCGCGATCACGCAGTCGATCGCCCGCAACTCGCTGGCCAGCCCCGACATCCTCGGCATCACCTCCGGGGCCAGCGCCGCCGCGGTCGCGCTGATCGTGCTCGGCGGCGGCGGGTCGTTCGTCGGGCTGCTCGCGACCCTCGGCATCCCGCTCGCGGCACTGCTCGGCGGCCTGCTGACCGCGGCGGTGATCTACCTGCTCGCGTGGCGCAAGGGCGTCGAGGGCTACCGGCTGATCCTCATCGGCATCGGCATCAACGCCATGCTCATCGCGGTCACCGGGTGGCTGCTGATCTCCGCCGACATCAACGACGTCTCCCGCGCCAAGGTGTGGCTCAACGGTTCGCTCAACGGCGCCGGCTGGACCCAGGTGTGGCCGGTGGCGATCGCGCTGGTGATCATCGGCGGCTGGGCGGTCGTCTCGACGTTCACGCTCGGCGCGCTGCGCCTGGGCGACGACAACGCCCGCTCGCTGGGCGTGCGGCAGCAGTCCGAGCAGGCCAAGCTGCTGCTCGCGTCGGTGATCCTCGCGGCCATCGCCACCGCCGCGGCCGGCCCCGTCGGGTTCGTCGCGCTCGCCGCCCCGCAGGTGGCGATGCGTCTGGTCCGCTCGGCGGGACCGCCGATCATCGCCTCCGGGCTCACCGGCGCCGTGCTGGTCGTCGGCAGCGACATCATCGCCCGCACGATCCTGCCCGTCGAACTTCCCGTCGGCATCGTGACGTCCGCGCTCGGCGGTCCGTTCCTCCTGTACCTGCTCGTCCGCAACAACCGGAAGGTCTCGGCATGACCACCACGGCTCACCCCGCCCCCGCGCCGCGTCTCGTCGCCGAGAACCTCACGCTCGGCTACGGCGACCGGGTGATCGTCGAGGGACTCGACGTGGAGATCCCCACGGGCGTCATCACCACCGTCATCGGCCCCAACGGCTGCGGTAAGTCGACGATGCTGCGCGCCCTGGGCCGGCTCCTCAAGCCGCGTGCCGGGACCGTGCTGCTCGACGGCAAGGCCATCAGCACGATGCGCACCAAGGACGTGGCCTGCACGCTGGGCATGCTGCCGCAGTCCCCGGTCGCCCCCGAGGGGCTCACCGTCGCCGACCTGGTGGCCCGCGGACGGCACCCGCACCAGTCGTGGATCCGGCAGTGGTCGTCGGACGACGAAGGCGAGGTGGCCCGCGCGCTCGCGCTGACCGGCGTCGCCGACCTCGCGGACCGTCCCGTCGACCAGCTCTCGGGCGGACAGCGGCAACGGGCGTGGATCTCGATGGCGCTCGCGCAGGGCACCGACATCCTGCTGCTCGACGAGCCGACCACCTACCTCGACCTGTCGCACTCGGTGGAGGTGCTCGACCTCGTCGACCGCATGCACGAGGAGATGGGCCGCACCGTGATCATGGTGCTGCACGACCTCAACCTCGCCGTCCGCTACAGCGACCACCTGATCGTGATGTCGCAGGGCCGGATCGTCGCGTCGGGCAAGCCGCAGGACGTCATCTCGTCGGAACTGCTCGACGAGGTGTTCGGACTCGAGGCCGCGGTCATCGACGACCCCGTCTCCGACCGTCCGCTGATCGTGCCGATCGGCACCCGGCACGTGTACGGCGCGGTGGGCGGTCCGACGCGCGCGGAGTGAGCGCCACGCGCCGGACCGATTCGGCCCGGGACGTCACGGCGTGACGATCGCGAAGTCCGGGTCCGGTGAGTCCAGGTAGCCGATCAGTTCGGTCAGCTTGCCGACATCACCGTCGGCGGTGATGTTGCCGGCGGCGATCAGGCCCGCCACGTCCGCTCCACCGACGACGGCGGCGATGAGGTCCTGACGGGACAGCGTCAACCGCGCGTGGGGCGCGGACGTCTCGCCCTCGACGTCGAAGTGCACCAGCAGCCCGTTGCGCAGGCTGGTCCGGTGGTCGATGCCTGCGTCGGTGATGCGCCAGTCGATCGTGATGTCGGCGGCCCACGCGCGGGGTCCGTCGATCCGTAGCGCGATCGCGTCGAACACCTGCTCCACCGACAGGGCTCCGGCGATGTCCGGGGAGTCGGTCACCGTCGGCGTCCCCACGGGTCCGTTCCGGAGTTCGTAGGCGCCCATGAGGAAGAAGTTGCGCCACGTCCCGTTCTCCGCCCCGAACCCGAGCTGCTCGAGGGTGTCGGCCTGCAGTGCCTTCGCCTCGGCGTTGCCGGGCTCGGCGAAGATCACGTAGTTCAGGACCTGCGCGACCCAGCGGAAGTCGCCGTCCGCGTACGACTTCCGCGCCTTGGCCAGCACCTCGGCGCTGCCGCCCATGAACTCGACGTGCCGCTTGGCGGCCTCGACCGGCGGATGCTCCCACAGCGTGGCCGGGTTGCCGTCGAACCAGCCCATGTAGCGCTGGTAGATCGCCTTGACGTTGTGGCTGACCGAACCGTAGTAGCCGTGTGTGTGCCACGCGCGCGCCACGGCCGGCGGCAGCTCGAGGCCTTCCGCGATCTCGATGCCGGTGGAGCCCCGGTTGATCGCGCGCAGCGTCTGGTCGTGCAGGTACCCGTACAGGTCGCGCTGCAGCGACAGGAACTCGGTGAGCCGCTCGGTGCCCCACGTCGGCCAGTGGTGCGAGGCGAAGAGCACATCGGAGTCTGCGGCGTACCGGTTGATCGACTCCGTCAGATACTTCGCCCACACGTGCGGATCCCGCACCAGCGCCCCGCGCAGGGTCAACAGATTGTGCAGCGTGTGGGTGGCGTTCTCCGCCATGCACAGCGCCCGCCGGTCCGGGAAGAAGAAGTTCATCTCCGACGGCGCCTCGGTGCCCGGCGTCATCTGGAACTCGATGCGGACACCGTCGATCGTCTCCGTCTGACCGGTGTGGTCGACGTCGACGGTCGGGGTGATCAGGGTCGGCATGCCGGTCGAGGTGGTGGGGCCGAGTCCCGACCCGACAGCGCCGAGTGGCCCGCGCGGCAGCGCCGCCCCGTACATGTAGGCCGCGCGCCGGCCCATCGCCGTACCCGCATACACGTTCTCGGAGACCGCGTGCTCGACGAAACCGACCGGCGCCAGGATCGGGCAGCGGCCCGCGGCGACGTCCTCTTCGGTGGTGACGCCCTTGACGCCGCCGAAGTGGTCGATGTGCGAGTGCGAGAAGATCACGCCGACCACGGGCCGGTCGCCGCGCTGTTCCCGGTACAGCGCCAGGCCCGCGGCAGCGGTTTCCGCGGAGATCAGCGGGTCGATCACGATCACGCCGGTGTCGCCCTCGACGAGCGTCATGTTCGACAGGTCCAGGCCGCGGATCTGGTAGATCCCCGCGGTGACCTCGTACAGGCCCTGCATCGCACACAGCCGGGACTGGCGCCACAGGCTCGGATGCACCGTCTCCGGGCAGTCCTCGTCGAGGAACGCGAACGAGGTGCTGTCCCAGACGACCACGCCGTCGCTGTTCTTCACGACGGCCGGATCCAACGCGGCGATGAATCCCCGCTGCGCGTCGGCGAAGTCCTGGCTGTCGTCGAACGGCAGCCCATTCAGCGCCTCCGCGTGCCTGGCCTGCACGGTCTTCGAGACATCCGACTGACTGGTCATGCTTCCCCTCTCGCCGTTCCCCGCTGTGCCGACTTCCGGACGCTGTCGCAGCGTGGCACCCCGAGGACCGTCCGAGCCTCATCCGAGCCGGGTGAACCGCGGCGCGAGTCACGTGTTCGACGACTCGTCCGTCACCAGGCGATAGATCACGTAACCCATGAACCATCCGACAAGCAGTACGCACAGGACAAGCAGCGTGTCGATCGCGTGCACCAACATTTCTGGGTTCCTTCCTCACATGACTGACGGAAATCGACGCGGAGATCGGATCGGCCGTTCCGGCGGCGCGGCCTCACGACCAGCTGGAGAGCACCGGTCGGCGCGGATTGATCCCCCAGCTCAGGGTGTACGCGCAGACCTGCTCCTTGACCAGTGCGCCGGCGCGGCCACCGATGACGGTGTTGCGCGGGCGATCATCGGCGTCGGTTCGCTGGACGACCGCCGCCCGCCGCCCCAGGCTGATGCATCGCCCGACGAACTTGGGCTCGACCGCTCTCGGCGCGCTGCCGTCGATCCGCCGAAGGATGGTGTCTGCCGCGTGCGCTCCGAGTGGGATGGCCGCCTGACAGCTCATCCGCAGCGGCGCCCCGTCGATCGAGACAGCGTCCCCGGCGCCGACGATGCTCGGGAGGCTCAGGCACGTCAACGTGTCGTCGACCTGAAGTCGCCCGCTCGCGTCCGTCGGCAGCCCGCTCCTGCGGGCCAGCTCGGGTACGGCGGTTGCCGTCGCGACGATCACGCATTCCGCCCCCAGTGCCCTGCCGTCGGCGAGTTGGACGCTGTGTTCGTCGACGCGTGTCGCCCGGCATTCCTCGATGACCTCGACGGACTGGCACATGAGCGCCCGCAGGATTCTCGTCCGAGCCGTGTCGTGGAGCTCGCCGGCGATCCGACCGCTCGAGACGAGCGTGACGGACAGCGCCGGCAGTTGCTCGGCCAGTTCCGCGGCGGTCTCGATGCCAGTGAGTCCGCCACCGACCACCACGACGGGGGCGCCGGCGGGCAATGCGGCCAACCGGTGCCGCAATGCCCGTGCGGACTCGTATTCGGCGACGGCGAAGGCATGTTCACGCGCGCCGTCGATGTCTTCGCGCCCGGATGTGCTGCCGACCGCGTAGACCAGGTGGTCGTACGAGACGGTGTCCCCGCCGGTCAGATGGACGGCCTGCCTGTCCGCGTCGATCGACGCGACGGTACCGATCACCAACCGCGCGTGCGGATGCAGTGCGGCCGACAGCGGCACGGTTGCGGCGTGGTTCCCGGCCGCGAGTTGGTGCAGGCGGACGCGCTCGACGAACTCTGGGCGAGGATTGACGACCGTCACGCGCAGACGCGGGTCCTTCGACAGCAATCGTTTGGCCGCGACGACCCCCGCGTACCCGGCACCCGCTATGACAACCTGCGCATCCACGGCCTCTACCCCTTCCAGGAATGACGGCGATACCCCGATGCCGGCCGACGCTAGACCGCCCTTTCCGATAACTCCAATGCATTCAAACCATCGACCTGATGCATTTACGCTATTTACGTGACCTTGGATCAACTCGAGTGTTTCGTCGCGGTCGCGCGGGTCGGACATTTCACCCGCGCGGCCGACGAGATCGGCATCGCCCAGCCGTCACTCAGCCGCCAGGTAGCCGCGCTCGAGAAGGACGTCGGCGTGCGGCTGTTCGACCGCGGACCGCGGGCGGTCACCCTCTCCGCCGCGGGCGAGGCCCTGCTGCCGGTCGCCGTCCGCATGCTCGAGGACCGGGCGGCGGCGTACCGCCGGATCGACGAACTGACCGGATTGACGGGTGGCAGACTCAGGCTCGGAGCCACCCCGAGTTTGTGCATCAGCCTGGCGACCGAGGTCCTCAGCCGCTTCCGCGCCGCGCACCCCGGCGTCGAACTGCACGTCACCGAAGCCGGATCACGCACCCTCACTACGAAACTCGCCCAGGGCGAGCTCGATCTGGCGCTGGTGGTCGCCGAACGGGCCGACGACAGCGCGGGTCTGGTTCTGACACCGCTGCTGCGCGAGGAGCTGGTCGTCGTCTCCTCGGCGAACCTGCCCGCACCGACCCGGCGCGGCGTGATCACCCTCGCGGAACTCGCCTCGCAGGAGTTCGTGGCCTGTCACGACAACTACGACCTGCGAATCGTCCTCGATCAGGCCTTCGCCGACGCCGGACTGCAATCGCACACCGTCGTGGACGGCGCCGAGCTCGACGCCGTCCTCCGCTTCGTCGCTCGCGGCATCGGGGTGAGCGTCGCGCCCATGATGGCCGCCCTGCACTACCCGGGGCTGCGGATCACGCGCCTGACGGCGCCGGAACTGCATCGGACCGTCAGTCTCGCGCACCGCGCCGACCTCACGCCCAGCCACGCCGCGGTTGCGTTCCAGGCGCTGCTCGACGACACCGTCGCGGAGATCACCGCCCAGGCGGGCGCCGGATCGACCTCCGGCCCGTGACGACGACCCACCGGACGCACGTCGCCGGATGGTCGCTCACGCAGGCGGTTCGACGATCCGCACCGTGCGCGGCGGTGCACCGACGGTGAACCCGCAGCGTCGCGCGGCCACGCCGAACGGCTCGGGCGCGTCGTCGACGGCCCAGTCGTCGCGGGCCCCGGCCGGGCCGAACAGCGCTGCCGCGTTGGCGCCGGCCCCGGTGGTGAAGCGGGTCTGGTAGCGCAGCCCGTCGAACAGGTCGGCGAGCGCGGCCGCCCACCGGCGGGGCAGCACGTACGGGGTGAGTGTGGCCGGTTCGCGGGTGAGCCCGAAGTCGGCGGCCGCCTCGGCGCACGTGTCGGCCAGGCGCCGGCGGGCCGGGACCCGCAACGTCGACAGCGACCGCTCGGCGGCGAACTCGGAGGTGATGACGCCGGCCGACGCGAGCACCTCGCCGACGGTCTCCCGGATGGCGGTGCGCTCGTCGAACGCGACGTAGCACGTCCCGCGCGGCACGTCGAGGTCGAACCGGCCGCCGCCGGACGAGGCGAACCACCACGGCCCGTTCGCGGTCTTGTGGCCGCGCAGCAAACGGCGGCGCGTGGTGAGCGGCCAGTCCGGGAAGCTGTCGAGCGGACGCGACCCCGGTTCGACGAGGGCGACCCGCTGCCGGGTGTCGGTCTCCTGGGTCTCCCGGGTCACGCAGCCCACCGCTGCGCGTCGGCGCGGGCGGCGGCGCGGACCGGTTCGACCGGACCGTCGGCGAGCAGCCAGTCGGCGGCCGACTGCCCGTCGAGCACGTCGAGCGGCGTGCGCAACCACAGCGCGCACGTCCACGCGTCCGCGGCGCCGCGGAGGATCCGCCACACCTCCACCAGCGCGGGGTGCACGGCACCGCTGCTGGTGAACTGCCACGTGGGATACACCCACTGTCCGTCCTCGAGGCGGCAGGCGATCACCGCGTTGGTGGCGATCTTCTTGCTCACCGACTGGCGGCTCACCCGCCACCAGCGGGTCAGTCCGGCGGTGTCGTAGAAGGGGCCGACGATCCGGTCGTAGACGTGACTGGCGGGCAGCGCGGCGGACATCGCGTCGGCGATGGCCTCCACGTCGGCGAACGTCTCGGCGGGCACACCGGCCGCGGCGGCGGCGGCGAACGTGCGGTGCACACGACGCTCCAGCAACTGCATCAGCTCCCGCTCCTGGTCGAGCAGCGACGACATCGGCGCTTCCCTTCGTCCGGTCAACCACGTCAACCACCACGGTGCCAGCGTCAGTCAACCACGTCAACCCGTGGGGTTAGTCGGCGACGCCGGATCAGCGCTGGATGAGGCTCCGCACCAGCCGCACACCCTGCCCGAAGGAGACGTCCGGCAGGTAGGCGCGGCCGATCGCGTTGCCGATGCTCGGCAACGCCACCGGGTCCGCGAAGCACATGTACATCGGCTCGTAGCGGGGCTGGAACTTCGACTTGAACGCCAGCAGCGACCGGAACCCGTACACCGGTTCCAGGGTCTGCCCGAGCACCTCGAGTACCGAGTCCATCGCGTCCGCCAAGCCCGGGCGGACGTCGGCCGGCACGTCGGGGTCCGCGCCGTCCGGGCGCACGGTCGCGAGCGGCGCGCCAGACAGGCTCACGAACTCGGCGCCCTCCTGCTCGAGCAGCAGCGCCGCCGACGCGATGAGGAACTCCATCGCGGGCCGGAAACCCTGGTGCGGCCCGTCGGCGCGGCGCCGCATGAAGTCGAGGGTCCAGCCGACCACCCGGCCGTCCCGATGGACCGGCAGCCACGACGTCACCCCGTGCACGGTGCGCTGCTCGTCGACGGCGACCAGGCACCGCACCTGCGGGTCGTCCATCTCCTGCAGCCCACCCAGGGTGAACCCCATTTCGGGCATCCCCTTGTCGGCGACCCATTCCTCGGAGATCGCGGTGATCTGGTCGGTGATCGCCAGCGGGGCGGTGTGGAAGTCGACCCACTCGGCGGTGATGCCCGATTTCGCGGCCTTGTTGAGGGCGGTGCGCACGTCCTGGAACTTCTTGCCGGTGAACGCGATCGAGCCCAGGTCGAGCACGGTCTCCTCGGCCACCTGCACCGTCACCCAGCCCAGCGCGTCCGCGGCGTCGCGGACGTCGCCGGTGACCGAGTAGAAGCACGGAACCCAGCCGTTGGCCGCCGCGAACTCGGCGAAGCCCGCGACGTCGTCACGCACCCGGTCCGGCCGCCCCACCGGACCACCGGTGGTCAACGCGACCCCGCCGATCACGCGGTACGCGACATAGCTGTCGCCGCCGACGCCGAACCAGTACGAGTTGCCGTCCCACGTCGTCATCCACGACAGCGCGCTGCCCGACCCGGACGTCAGGATCTGCCGGGCCCGTTCAGCGGCCCCGCTGTCGGCGCCGTGTGCCGGACTCAGGAACGTCGCGGCCACCAGCACGCACGCCGTCACCCAGAACACCACGCCGGTCCACTCGTAGAGCAGCGTCGACGCCCAGTCCACCGGCAGCAGCCGAGGATCGACGAGCTGCAGGTACACCGGGGGCACCAGCCGTTCCGGGAAGTCCGCGACGAGCATGGCCACGGTCGGCCGCCGGTCGAAACCGTTCCGGGCCCACATCCCACCCAGGACGTAGAGGACACCGAGCCCGACGATCAACACCGCGAGCTTGCCGAACAGGCGCCGGTAGGTCTTCGGGGGCGCCGAGACGTCGAACAGTTTCCTGGTCGCGAGCAGCAGGATCACCAGCGCCAGGGGCGTCAGGAACGGCGCGAGGGTGCGGTACACGTTGGGCGAGTCGAGCCCGTAGAACAGCGTGTCCCCGTCGACCACGTCGATGTACCGGACCACGAAGTTCAGCAGCGACAGCGCCAGCAGCAGCACCTGCGCGACGGTCGAGGCGATCCACGCGAACCGCCGCCCACGCCGCAGCCCGTCGCACAGCACCAACAGGAACACCGACGGCATGAGGCTCAGCAGCGTCGGGCCCAGGCCGGACAGGCGCAGGTCGAGCTCACCGCGCCGACAATCCGCGCCGGACGGCGCCTCCTCGCAGATCTCGCGCACCTCGGCGGCGGTCCACGGCACGCCCCGGAACAGATCCCGCAGCACCGCGAGCGGCCCGACCGCGTGCGGGGAGAGAGCCGCGAGCATCGTGCCGATCGACGTGGCCGCCACCACGATCGCGACCAGCACGCGGCCCTCGCGGCGGGTGCCGGTGATCCGCGGGCCGCGGGCCGAGCGTCCCACCAGCCACGGGCCCAGGCACAGTCCCACCACGACGGCACCGAGTCGGATCACGTCCTGCAACTGGCCGGCGAACAACACGAGCGTGATCGTCAGCGCGAGCAGGCCGACGCGGATCCGTCGGCGCCACAGCGTGTCCATCGACGCGCTGGCCACCATCGCGACGCCGGCGACCCACGCCGTGGGGCCCACCGCCGTACCGATGTGCAGCCGGAAACCCCAGTCGGAGTCGAGCAGCTTGACCATCGCGGCCACCGCCAGCCCCAGCGCCGTGCCCGCCACCTGTGTGACGAGCGCGGAGACCGCGAACCGGCCCGATCCCATGCGCCGTTCGAGTGGCGCCGCGACCAGGAAGACCAGCGCCGTCGCCCCGAGGTAGCCGGCGAGCCCGGACGCCCACAGCCCCGCGGTGAGCGGCGTCCACAGCCGCCAGTGCTCCAGCGGGCCGATCCCGACCGCCAGATGCCGGTCGACGAACTGCCCGGGGCCGTGGGCGACCGCATCGGTCGCGAACCCGAGCACCCACATCAGCGCCAGGACGGTGATGCTGACCGGGGCGCCGGCGGCCCCGTACCGGAGCAGCTCGACGACCCGGCGGGCATACCGCCGCAACGCGTTCACGCGATCAGCCCCATCCGCTTCGCCAGCCAGTCGAGTTCGGCACGCAGCCCCGCGGACCACACCGAGAAGCTGTGCGCCCCCGGCACCTCCACGTACTGCACGTCCATGCCTGCGTCCTTCGCGGCCTCGAACACCTTCTGCGCGCCGCCACGGTAGGCGTCGTCGCGATTGCCCACGACGATGATCCCCGCCGTGTCCGGGTAGCGTCGCGTCTTCATCAGATCCATCGGATTCACCGCGACGAACGCGGCCTCGTCGCCGCCGAACGCCGCGTCGACGGTGCGTGGGCGGTCGCCGAGGGTCGGCTCCTCCTGACCCGACAGGTCGAGGAACGTCGGGTACACCTGGGGGTAGTTCGTCGCCAACTGCAGCGCGCACGTCCCTCCGTAGGACAGCCCGCCGACCGCCCATGCCCGCGGATCCGGGTCCACCTGCAGATGCGCCTTGGTCCAGGCCGGCACGTCGACGGCGAGGTACGTGGCGACGTTCCCGAGCTTGGAGTCCAGGCACAGCGGGTTGGCGAGCTGCGATCCGGTGCCGTCGGCGACCACGACCACCGGCGCGAGCCCGTGGTGTGCGCGCGCGAACTCGTCCATCGTCGCGGTGAGCTTGCCCCCGTTGAGCCAATCCTCCGGTGACCCCGGCTGCCCGGCGAGCAGCACCAGCACCGGCAGCAGTGGCCGCGGCGAGGCGAAGTAGGCCGGCGGGAGGTACACGACCGCGTCGCGCGCGGTGTAGCCGGACTTCTCGCCCGGGATCGGCGCCGTCGCGAACTTCCCGCTGGCCGGCAGGTCCCCCGGCGCCAGCGGCGCCCACGCGTCCTCGAGGGGCCGGCCGGTGACGACCGGACCGGTCGGGGGCGGAACCTGCGCGAAGGCGATCCGGTCGGGATCCGGGAGCCCCAGGGCCGTCCCCACCGTCGGGTAGGCGTAGAAGATCTGGTTGATGTGCAGGGCGACGGCCAGCACGACGGCCCCCGCGGCAACGACGGACACTGGGATCGTCCACCGGCGTCCGACGAGCGACCGGGGAATCAGCAGCAGCACCGCCCACAGCCCGACGCCGATCCACAGGTAGACGGACTTCTCGATCGGGTCCGGGAACGGCCGCCACACGCGTTCGACGACGACGTAGAGGACGGCCGTGGCCGCCGCCGCGGTCAGCAGCGACAGCGGCAGGGCCCATCGCAGGAACCACCGGCGGCGCCGCGCCACCAGCCATCCGGCGCCCGCGACACCGCAGATCGCGACGAGGACAGGCAGCGGCCCGGAGACCAGCGAGAGACGATCGAGCCACTGCGACACCGAACCTCCAGTGCGACGGGTTACCCCACCGGTATACCGGTGGGCTCCGCGGTGCGGACATACCACACGACACGCCGAAACTTACTACCACCAGTAGTAAGCATGCGGGGCGTGCGGTCCGTAGAATCGCAGCATGGCTGGACTCGGCGAGCTCGAACGTGCAGTGATGGACCACTTGTGGTCCATGTCGGAACCTCAGACGGTGCGGCAGGTACACGAGGCCCTCGCTGCCCGGCGGGAACTCGCGTACACCACCGTGATGACCGTCCTGCAGCGGCTGGCGAAGAAGCAGCTCGTCATCCAGCAGCGCGACGACCGCGCGCACCGCTACGTCCCCGTGCACGGCCGCGACGAACTGGTCGCGAGCCTCATGGTCGACGCCCTGCAGCAGGCCGACGCCTCCGGTGAGCGCGCCGCCGCACTCGTCCACTTCGTCGGACAGGTCGGCGCCGACGAGGCCGCCGCGCTGCGCGAGGCACTCGCCGCGCTCGAGGAGTCCGAGGCCGAGAAGGCGCAGAAGGCGGCCCATCCGGCCCCGTTGCACGCGCCGGGCACCGCCGGACTGCACGCGGGCACCGGCCGGGCGAGTTGAGGCCCCTCGACGCCATGACATGTCACCGATGAACGCCCCCACAGCGCTTGCATTCGGGGTGCTCGCGCTCCTCCTGACCGGTCCGGTGCCGGCGCTGTTGAGCCGCGCGCAGTGGCCGTTCCGTTCGCCTCGCGCCGCCCTGGTGCTGTGGCAGGCGATCGCGTTGGCGGCGGTGCTGTCCGCGTTCAGCTCGGGACTGGCGATCGCCAGCCGACTGCTGGTTCCCGGTCCGGACGGCCGGCCCACGACGGAGCCGATGGCCGAGATCGACGCGCTCGGGCTGCCGCTGTGGATCCTGTATGTCGTCGTCTTCGGTCTCACGCTGCTGATCGGCGCGAAGCTGATCTTCTCGGTCGTGCGTGTGGCCGTGCACACCCGGCGCCGTCGCGCCCGGCACCGCATGCTCGTCGATCTCCTCGACCGCGGTGACATCGACCTGTCCGCCACGCTCAAACGACTCCCCGACGTGCGGGTCCTCGACGCCGCCGAACCGATCGCGTACTGCCTGCCGGGGCTGCGGCAGCGCGTCGTCCTCAGCGAGGGGACGCTGAACTCGCTCAACGACGCCGAGGTCACCGCGATCCTCACCCACGAGCGTTCGCACCTGCGTGCCCGCCACGACCTGGTGCTCGAGGCGTTCACCGCCGTCCACCAGGCGTTCCCGCGGGTGGTCCGTTCCAAGTCGGCGCTCGGTTCGGTGCAGCTGCTCGTCGAACTGCTGGCCGACGACTCGGCCGTCAAGGTCACCGGCCCGGGTCCGCTCGCACGCGCCCTGGTCACGTGCGCCGGATCCACCGCCCCGCGCGGCGCGATGGCCGTCGGCGGCCCGAGCACCCTGGTGCGGGTCCAGCGCCTCAGCGGCGCCGGCGCGGACAGGCGGGTCGCGGCGGCCGCCTACCTGGCCGCGGCCGCGATCCTGGTGGTCCCCACGATCGCCGTCGCGGTGCCGTGGCTGGTCGAGCTCAGCCGCCTGTTCTCGCCGGCGCAGCCCTGACCGCCTCCAGTTACACACCTCACACCGCCTCCTCCGAGCCGCCGGTGTGGTGCACGATCGCGTACACTCGACGACGGCCCGCAGTCAGGGCCCGATCATTCATGTGAGGCACACAGCCCCATCTCCCCCGCGCAGAGCGCACGGATGGCCAGGTGAATTGTGCCCTGGCTCGTCTCTTCGTGCGGCTGCGTGACAGCCCGCTCCGCGACGCGCCCGACGTCCGGAGAGGTATATCCGCGTGACTTCTGCTGCCCCCAATCCCATCGACGACGCCGCCGTGGCGCTCGACGAGCCGTCCACCGACGCGCCCGAGACCACGTTCGCGGAGATCGGTCTGCCCGAGCCCATCGTGGCCGCGCTGGCCCGCAACTCGATCACCAGCCCGTCGCCGATCCAGGCCATGGCCATCCCGGATGCCATCGCCGGCAAGAACATCCTCGGCCGCGCCCAGACCGGCTCGGGCAAGACCCTCGCGTTCGGCCTGCCCATGCTGGCGCGGCTGGCCCGCCACGACGACCGCCCGGCGCCCAAGCGTCCCCGCGCGCTGGTGCTCGTCCCCACCCGCGAACTGGCGTTCCAGGTCGTCGACTCGCTCACCCCGTATGCAGGGTCGATCGGCCTGAACGTCAAGGCCGCCGTCGGCGGCACGCCGTTCACCAAGCAGGTCGACCAGCTACGGCGCGGCGTCGACATTCTCGTCGCGACCCCCGGACGCCTCGGCGACCACCTGCGGCAGAACACGTGCGTCCTCGACGAGATCGAGATGACCGCGCTCGACGAGGCCGACCAGATGGCCGACATGGGCTTCCTGCCGGAGGTCCGTTCGCTGCTGGGCGACACCCCGGACGACAGCCAGCGGCTGCTGTTCTCGGCGACCCTCGACAACGACGTGCAGGCCCTGGTCCGCGAGTTCCTGCCCGAGCACGAGCTGCATTCGACGCAGGACGGCCGCGCGTCGGTCACCACGATGGACCACTACGTGCTGCTCGTCGAACGCGGCCAGAAGGACGCGGTCCTCGCCGAGATCGCCTCCCGCAAGGGCGGCCGCACCATCATGTTCGCCCGCACCAAGCTGGGCACCGAGGGTGTCGTCGAACGCCTCCGCGAGCAGGGTGTCGCGGCCGAGGCCCTGCACGGCGGCAAGGCGCAGAACCAGCGCACCCGCGTGCTCGAGCGGTTCAAGAGCGGCCGGACACCGGTGCTGGTGGCGACCGATGTCGCGGCTCGGGGAATCCACGTCGACGGCATCGACCTGGTCGTGCACGTCGATCCGCCGCAGGACCACAAGGACTACCTGCACCGCGCCGGCCGCACCGCCCGCGCCGGCGAGGCCGGTGTGGTCGCCGCGATCGTGCTGCCCAACCAGCGCCGGATGTTCCGCCGCCTGACCGGCATGGCGGGCGTCGACGCCACCGCCGTGCCCGTCTTCCCCGGCTCCGAGGAGCTGGCCGCGATCACCGGAGCGCAGGCCCCGAGCGGGGAGCCGGTGCGCGAGAGCCACTTCCGCACCGAGCGCCGCGACCGGTCGTTCGGCGACCGCGGTCCGCGCCGGGACGGCGGCTTCCGAGGACACTCCAGCAACCGTGACGATCGCGGACCCCGCCGGGACTTCGGTGACCGTGGCCCGCGCCGCGACGGCGAGCACGGCAAGTTCCGCGGCAATCGGGACGACCGGCCGCGCCGCGACTTCGGTGACCGCAGCCAGGGCGAACGCAGCTTCGGCGACCGCGGCCCCCGCCGCGACTTCGACGGTCCTCGTCGGGATTTCGGGGATCGGGACAACCGTGCCCCGCGCCGCGACGGCGACGGCTTCCGCGGTGATCGCGGCAACCGTTCGTTCGGTGAGCGCACCGACCGCGGCCCGCGCCGCGACTTCGGCGACCGTCGCAGCGAGGGCGGCTACCGTCGGAACGAGTCGCACGGCGGCGAGTCTCGCGGCAACGGCTTCCGTGGCGATCGCGGTCCGCGCCGCGACTTCGACGGCCCTCGTCGGGATTTCGGGGATCGGGACAACCGTGCCCCGCGCCGCGACGGCGACGGCGGCGGCTTCCGTGGGTCCCGCGACAACAACCGCTCCTTCGGTGAGCGCAGCGACCGCGGGCCCCGCCGCGACTTCGGTGACCGGGACCGGCGTTCGTACGGCGATCGCGCCGACCGTTCGCACAGCGAGCGGAACGGCGGCCCGGGCGGACCGGCCCCGCGCAACAGCGGGTTCCGCAGCCGCACCGAGCGTCGCAGCTACGACGGATTCGACGGCCCGCACCGCAACCGGAACCAGTAGCGGCGAGGTCGACTGACCGCGCGTCCGCAGCACCCCGGCCCCGGCCGCCCCGCCAGGGCGACCGGGGCCGGGGTGCATGGTGTCGGTGCCGGACGGCTGGTGGTGCGCTACGCGTCAGCGCCCGGCGCCGGCTGCCCGTACCGGAAGACGATGCAACTCCACCTCGCCCAGCGCGCCGTCCTCGACCGTCGCGGTCATGTATGTGCAGTGCGGCTGCCGGCGTCGGTCGGTCGGCGAGCCCGGGTTGAGCAGCCGTAGACCACTCGGGGTCGTGGTGTCCCACGGGATGTGGGAGTGACCGAACACCAGCACGTCCGTGTCGGGATAGGCGGCCGCCATGCGTTTCTCCCTCCCGGCGGACGCACCGGTCTCGTGCACCACGGCCAGTCGAACCCCGTCGAGGGTCACCCGCGCGATCTCCGGGAGCCGTTCCCGTAAGGCCGGTCCGTCGTTGTTGCCCCAGCACGCGACCAGCCGCTTAGCCCGGTCCGCGAGCTCGTCGAGCAGCCCGATCCCGACCCAGTCGCCCGCGTGGACGACCACGTCGGCGCGGTCCACGGCGTCCCACACGACGGCCGGCAGCGAACGTGCCCGCGCGGGGACGTGGGTGTCGGCCAGCAGCAACAGCCTCATCCCTTCAGTGTGGCGGTCCCCGCTATCGGGTACACCCCCACCATGACCGCTCCGGCACATCCCCGGCTCGCCATCGTCACCGGCGCAGACTCCGGTATGGGCAAAGCCACCGCCGAACTCCTCGCCGTCGACGGGTACGACGTCGGCATCACCTTCCACACCGACGAGGCCGGCGCCGAGGACACCCGCGCGGCCATCGAACAGCGGGGACAACGCTGCTACGTCGCCCGCCAGGACCTGACGCGCCCGGAGACCGCCGACACGATCGACCACCTCGCGCGACAACTCGGTGGGCTCGGGGTGCTGGTGAACAATGCCGGCACCGGACACCGGGACGGGGTGCTCGACCTGACCTACGACCGGTGGCGCGAAGTGCTCGCCACCGATCTGGACGGGCCGTTCCTGTGCTCGCAACGGGCGGCCCGGTCGATGGTCGACGCCGGCCGGGGCGGACGGATCGTCAACGTCACCAGCGTCCACGAACACGTGCCGCGGTTCGGCGCGTCCGCGTACTGCTCGGCGAAGGCCGGACTGGGAATGCTCACCCAGTGCCTCGCACTCGAACTCGCCCCGCACGGCATCACCGTCAATGCCGTCGCGCCCGGTGAGATCGCCACCCCGATGACCGGCATGAACGAGGCCGCCGCCTTCCACGAGGACCGCCCGGGCAACCCGAGCGGACGCCCCGGTCACGTCCACGAGATCGCCTCCGTCATCGCCTTTCTCGCGTCCCCGCGCTCGTCGTATCTGACGGGCCGCTCGATCCCGGTCGACGGCGGCCTCATGCTCATGGCCGCGCACGGACACGACATGAACGACGGCAGCTGGCGCGAACTCTGACCGCCGCGCAACGAAAATGCCGCCCGGGAGGCGGGGCCGGTTCGCGTCACGGTGGGGTCTCGGGGGAAGCTGTAACCATGACCTCCGAGACTTCTGCCAGCACCGAGGCTGCCCGCGCCCAGATCGGCGTCACCGGGCTCGCCGTCATGGGTTCCAACATCGCCCGCAACTTCGCCCGCCACGGACACACGGTGGCCCTGCACAACCGCAGCGTCGCGAAGACGGATGCGCTGCTCGCTGCGCACGGCGACGAGGGCGACTTCGTTCGCACCGAGACCATCGAGGAGTTCGTCGGCGCGCTGCAGAAGCCGCGACGCGTGCTCATCATGGTCAAGGCCGGCGAGGCGACCGACGCGGTCATCGAGGAACTCGCCGACGCGATGGAGCCCGGCGACATCATCATCGACGGCGGCAACGCCCTGTACACCGACACGATCCGCCGCGAGGCGGCGCTGCGCGAGCGGGGCCTGCACTTCGTCGGCGCCGGCATCTCCGGCGGCGAGGAGGGCGCGCTCAACGGCCCGTCGATCATGCCCGGCGGCCCCAAGGAGTCGTACGCGGCGCTCGGCCCGCTGCTCGAGTCGATCTCGGCGCACGTCGACGGCACCCCGTGCTGCACCCACATCGGTCCGGACGGCTCCGGCCACTTCGTGAAGATGGTGCACAACGGCATCGAGTACGCCGACATGCAGCTCATCGGCGAGGCCTACAACCTGTTCCGCGCCGCGCTCGGCTTCGACGCCGAGCAGGTCGCCGACGTGTTCACCGAGTGGAACGCCGGTGACCTCGAGAGCTACCTGGTGGAGATCACCGCCGAGGTGCTGCGCCAGAAGGACGCCAAGACCGGCCAGGCGCTGGTCGACGTGATCGTCGACGCCGCCGAGCAGAAGGGCACCGGCCGCTGGACGGTCAAGTCGGCGCTGGATCTGGGGGTGCCGGTCACCGGCATCGCCGAGGCCGTGTTCGCCCGCGCGTTGTCCGGGTCGCGCGCCCAGCGCAAGGCCGCGCAGGGACTGGCGTCGGGTGAGCTGGGCGCCAAGCCGACCGATGTCGAGCAGTTCACCGAGGACATCCGCCGCGCTCTGTACGCGTCGAAGATCGTCGCCTACGCGCAGGGCTTCGACCAGATCCGCGCCGGCAGCGACGAGTACGGCTGGGACCTCACCCCCGGCGACATGGCCACGATCTGGCGCGGCGGCTGCATCATCCGCGCCCGCTTCCTCAACCGCATCAAGGAGGCGTACGACACCAACCCGGAGCTGACGTCGCTGATCGTCGAGCCCTACTTCCGTGAGGCCATCGAGAACGCGATCGACAGCTGGCGTCGGGTTGTCGTCACCGCGACCACGCTGGGCATCCCGGTGCCCGCGTTCGCGTCGTCGCTGTCGTACTACGACGGCCTGCGCGCCGAGCGGCTGCCGGCCGCGCTGACCCAGGGCCAGCGCGACTTCTTCGGCGCGCACACCTACGAGCGCGTCGACATGCCGGGCAAGTTCCACACCCTCTGGAGCGGCGACCGCTCGGAGATCGAGGCCTGATCCGGTAACCGGACCGGCGACGGGGGCGGACGCGACGGCGTCCGCCCCCGTCGTGCGTCACGCGCCGTGCAGGCGGCGGTGCAGCAGGCGCACGTCCTCGACCAGTTCCGGGACGGGGCCCACCACGGTGACGCCCGGCGCGACGTCCCGGATCGGCAGCGGGCGCACCGGCGCCGGCGCCACCCCCATCTCGTCCAGCCACGACACCAGCTGCGCGGTGGACGCGACGTAGACGATCCGGCCCAGCCCCACCCAGGCGTGCGCGGCCGCGCACATCGGGCAGTGCTCGCCGGAGGTGTAGACCGTCGCGCCGGCCCGTTGTTCGACGGTCAGGTGCTCCGCCGCCCAGCGCGCCAGTTCGAACTCGGGGTGCCGGGTGCGGTCCCCGCCGGCGACCCGGTTGCGGTCCTCCGCGACCGCGGTGCCGTCGGCGGTCGCCAGGACCGACCCGAACGGCTCGTCCCCCGCCGCCAGCGCCTCGGCGGCGAGTTCGACGCAACGCTGCAGGTGCCGGAACTCCGTCTCGGTCACCGATCGATCCGTGCTCCCGGATTCGGACACGAATACCTCCTCTTTCACTCGTCAATCGTGATTGTCACCCGCGGTAGCCTGTGACTTCACAACCGGAAGGCTCGCCGACCTCATGCCCGACCGCCCCACCCCCACCTTCGCGCAGCTCGGATTGCCCCCGACACTGGCGCATTCGCTCGGTCGTGAGGGGATCACCGCGCCGTTCCCGATCCAGGCGGCCACCATCCCCGACATCCTGGCCGGGCGTGACGTGCTCGGGCGCGGCCCCACCGGTTCGGGTAAAACGCTCGCGTTCGGGCTGCCGCTGCTGGTGCGGCTCACCGGCGGCGCGAGCCGGGCGGGACGCCCCCGCGGGATCGTGCTGGTCCCGACGCGCGAGCTGGCCGCCCAGATCGAGTCCGCGCTCGACGAGTCGGCGCTGTCGCTGGGCCTGCGGATGGCGACGATCGTCGGCGGGGTGCCGTTCAAGGGGCAGGCCACCCGCCTGGGTCGCGGCGTCGACCTGCTGGTCGCCACGCCCGGACGGCTCGCGGACCACCTGGCCCAGGGCACCGTGACCCTCGACGACGTGAAGGTCACCGCGATCGACGAGGCCGATCACATGGCCGAGCTGGGATTCCTGCCGCAGGTCACCGAGATCCTCGATCGCACCCCGGACGCCGCGCAGCGGCTGCTGTTCTCGGCGACGCTCGACGGCGAGGTCGACACCCTCGTCGCGCGCTACCTGCACGACCCCGTCACGCACGCGACCGCGGAGGCCGTCGCCACGGTCGACACGATGGAACACCACGTGCTGCACGTGCCGCGAGAGATGAAGTACGCCACCGTCGCCCGCATCGCCGCCCGTGACGGGCGGACGCTGCTGTTCGTCCGCACCAAGGCGGGCGTCGACCGCCTCGTCGACGAGCTGCGGGCCGCCGGGGTGGACGCCGCCGGCCTGCACGGCGACAAGCCGCAGGGCCACCGCACCCGGGTGCTCGCCGAGTTCGCCGCCGGCACACTGCCGGTGCTCGTGGCGACCGATGTCGCGGCGCGCGGAATCCACGTCGACGGCATCTCGCTGGTCGTGCACGTCGACCCGCCGACCGAGCCGAAGGCGTACCTGCACCGCGCCGGCCGCACCGCCCGCGCCGGGGAATCGGGGGTCGTGGTGACGGTGGTGACCGAGGACGAGCGCGCCGCCGCCGAGAAGGTGATGCGCGCGGCCGGGGTCGACGCCGCCGCGCTCGCCGTCGGCGGGAAGGACCGCGGCTGGATCGCGGTGACCGGGGCGCGGGAGCCGAGCGGCACGCCGGTCCCGGACCGGGAGCGGGAGACGGCGCCGCCGCCGCGCGCCGAACAGCCCCGCAGTCCGCGCGGACGCGTCCCCGGACCCCGGGCGCAGGGCGATCGTCGACGTTCCCGCGCGGCCGGACCGGGTTCCGGGCACGGCCGACGCCGCCGCGGAGGACGCTGAGCCCATGTCCGGGCTGCCGCTGGCCTCGATCGGGTGCGCGTTGCTCGCCGCGTTCCTGTTCGCGTGCGCGTCCGTCGCCCAGCAGAGCGCGGCCGCGGCGGTCCCGGAGGACCAGGCGCTCATCGCGTCGCTGCTCCGCAGCCCGCGCTGGTGGGCGGGCCTGCTCGGGGACGGCGGCGGCTACCTGATGCAGGTGGTGGCCCTCGCGCTCGGTTCGGTGCTGGTGGTGCAGCCGCTGCTGGTGACCGCGCTGCTGTTCGCGTTGCCGCTGTCGGCGCGGTTCTCCGGCTCCCGGTTCACCCGCGGCGCGTGGCTGCTCGCCGGGGCCCTGACCGTGTCGCTGGCGGTGTTCCTCGTCGTCGGCAACCCCACCGAGGGCAACACCGACGCGCCGTGGGCCGCGTGGGCGGTCCCGCTGACCGCGGTGGTGGCCGTCGTGGTCGCCGCGACCGTGGTCGGGTGGTCCCCGCGGGTGGACGCCGGCCTGCGGGCCCTGCTGATCGGCGGGGCGAGCGGCGCCCTGTACGGCGTCGCGGTGGCGTTCACCAAGTACGTCACCGACCTGTTCGAGCGGGGGCTGCCGGAGGTGCTGGGCGCGTGGCAGACGTACGCGCTGCTCGCCGCCGGCGTCGTCGGCGTCTACCTGCAGCAGCGCGCGTTCCAGGTGGGTCCGCTGTCGGCGTCGCTGCCGGCGATGACGATCGGCGAACCGGTGATCGCGGTCTTCCTCGGGATGACGGTGCTCGACGAGCGCCTGCGGGTGTCGGGCCCGGCGGTGGCGCTCGTCGTCGGGGCGCTCGCCGTGATGGTCTACACCACCGTCGCGCTCTCCCGCGTCGAGGCCGCGCGGCACCCGGCACCGCAGCCGATCGCCGACTGACGGGAATGCCCGCCGGCCCCTCCGGCGTTCCACTCGTCCAGAATGAAGTCGAACCTTCAACGACTTTCGACGACCGAGCCCCCGACCATGGAGGAATCATGAGCGCGTCCACCCGGACCGGGCAGGTCTTCCGCCTCGGCGGCCCGTGGCCGGGACTGGATCCGTTCCTGTTCGCCGTCCATCACGTCGACCACTACCCGCGCGGCGCCGCGGACATGACACCCGCCGTCGACGTCTCCGACCGCCCGCTCGGCCAGGACTTCGGCAATCCGTCCGGCTGGAACATGTACCACGGCACCACGGTGCCCGGCTTTCCCGCGCACCCGCACCGCGGCTTCGAGACCGTCACGGTGGTGCGGCGGGGCTTCGTCGACCACGCCGACTCCACCGGCGCCGCCGCCCGGTACGGCGGCGGGGACGTGCAGTGGGTGACCGCCGGCGGGGGCGTCAGCCACTCGGAGATGTTCCCGCTGCTGAACCAGGACGGCGGCAACGACTTCGAGCTGTACCAGATCTGGCTCAACCTGCCGGCCCGCAACAAGTCCGCACCGGCCGGGTTCACGATGCTGTGGAACGAGGACATCCCCGACGTCACGGTCGACGGCGGGTCCGGCGGCACCGCCCGCGTCCGGGTGATCGCCGGCCGCTTCGGGGATCGCGACCCCCTGGCGCCGCCCGCCCATTCGTGGGCGGCCGAGGCGGACGCGGATGTGGCCATCTGGCTGGTGGACCTCGAACCCGGTGCCGTGGTCGAACTTCCCGCGGCGGCCGCCGCGGACGCCCGGCGGGTGCTCTACGTCCACGGTGACGGGGCGCGCGTCGACATCGACGGCGCGGCCGTCGAATCCGGCTGGGGCTACGCCCCCGACGACGGTGGCGCACTGACCCTGCGCGCGGCGGCCCCGTCGACGGTGCTGCTACTGCAGGGCGTGCCGATCGGTGAACCCGTGGCCGCGCAGGGCCCGTTCGTGATGAACACCGAACGCGAGATCGCCCAGGCGTTCGACGACTACCGACGCACCCGGTTCGGCGGCTGGCCGTGGCCGACGGAGGCCCCCGTCCACCCCCGGGAGGCCGGCCGCTTCGCCCGCTACGCCGACGGACGACTCGACCGCCCCGGCGCCACCTCGGACGACGCCCCGCAACCCACCCTCGCCTGATACCGGGCGTAGCGCCCGCGCGGGCAGTACCCTCGGCGACGTGGAGTTCCTCGAAGGGCACCGCCCGCCGTACGACCTCACCTACGACGACGTCTTCCTCGTCCCGAACCGGACCGAGGTGACGTCCCGTTTCGACGTGAACCTGGCGACGTCGGACGGGTCGGGCACCACGATCCCGATCGTGGTCGCGAACATGACCGCCGTCGCGGGCCGCCGGATGGCCGAGACCGTCGCCCGTCGCGGCGGCCTGGTCGTCATCCCGCAGGACGTGCCGTCGGACGCGGTCGCGGAGACCGTCGCGTTCGTCAAGAGCCGGCATCTGGTCGCGGACACGCCGATCACCCTGGACCCGGCGGACGCGGTGTCCGACGCGATGAGATTGCTGCACAAGCGCGCCCACCGCGCGGCGGTCGTCGTCGAGCACGGGCGGCCCGTCGGTGTGCTCACCGAGGCGTCGTGCTCGGACGTCGACCGGTTCACCCGGGTCGGCGCAGTCGCGGTGCGGGACTTCGCGACCGCACCGGTGACCGCCACCCCGCGCGAGGTGTTCGCGCTGCTCGAGTCCCGGCACGATCCGCTCGCGGTGATCGTCGACGGCGACGGCAAGCTCGCGGGCGTCCTCACCCGCACCGGTGCGATCCGAGCGGGCATCTACACGCCCGCCGTGGACGCGCACGGCCGACTGCGGGTGGCGGCGGCCGTCGGCGTGGGCGGTGATGTCGCCGCGAAGGCCAAGGCGCTCACCGATGCGGGTGCCGACGTGCTCGTCCTCGACACCGCGCACGGCCACCAGCAGCGGATGATCGATGCGGTGCGCTCGGTCGCCGCCCTGGGCCTGGGCGTCCCGGTCGTCGCCGGCAACGTGGTGTCGGCGCGGGGCACCCGCGACCTGATCGACGCGGGCGCCAACATCGTCAAGGTCGGGGTGGGACCGGGCGCGATGTGCACCACCCGCATGATGACCGGCGTGGGCCGTCCCCAGTTCTCGGCCGTCGCGGAGTGCGCGGCCGCGGCGCGGGAACTCGGCGCGCATGTGTGGGCCGACGGCGGGGTCCGGCATCCGCGGGACGTCGCGCTCGCGCTCGCGGCCGGTGCGTCGAACGTCATGGTCGGGTCGTGGTTCGCCGGCACCTACGAGTCGCCGGGCGAACTGCGGATCGATCAGGACGGCCGCCGGTACAAGGAGAGCTTCGGCATGGCGTCCAAGCGTGCCGTCGCGGCCCGCACCGCCGACGACACCGCGTTCGACCGGGCCCGCAAGGCGCTGTTCGAGGAGGGCATCTCGAGTTCCCGCATGCGGCTCGACCCGGCCCGGCCCGGCGTCGAGGATCTGCTCGACCACATCTGCTCGGGGGTGCGCAGCACGTGCACCTATGCGGGCGCCCGCACGCTCGACGAACTGCACGACAAGGCCGTCGTCGGGGTGCAGTCCGCGGCCGGCTTCGCGGAGGGCCGCCCGCTGCCGTCGGGCTGGTGACGCTCACACCACCACCCGGGCAACATGTCCGTTTCATCCCGTTTTAACCGTGGTCGGTACAGTGGAGGCTCACCTTCCGGAAATATGCCCGGCGCAGTTCCGGTTGGACGAGACGACATGCGCCGCCAGACAGAGAGGACTCCGGTGCCCGAGGCACCCATACACATGCCCCCCGACGCACCCCCCGCAGCGACCTCCCCGAGCCCGGATTCCGACTCCGCCGGCTCCGCCGACACCTCGGAGGGGTCCTCTACCGAGCCGGGTGACAAACCCGGCGGCCCCGATTTCCTGAGCGGGCGGTGCTGACATGGATGTCGCACTGACCGCCCTCAGCCTGGTCGGCTTCGTAGCCTTGACCGCAGGCACCGCCCTCTTCGTGGCGGCAGAATTCTCGCTCACCGCGCTCGAGCGCAGCACCGTCGACGCCCACGCGCGCGACGGCGACCGGCGTGCGCGGCAGGTCCAGCACGCGCACCGCACGCTGTCGTTCCAGCTCTCCGGCGCCCAGCTGGGCATCACGATCACGACACTGATCACCGGTTATCTCGCGGAACCGGTACTGGCCCGGTTCATCACCCCGATCCTCACCGGGATCGGGATCTCCGACTCCACGGCGAGCGGTATCTCGCTCGCGTTGGCGCTGATCATCGCGACGTCGTTCTCGATGATCTTCGGTGAGCTGGTCCCCAAGAACCTGGCCATCGCCAAGCCCCTGCCCACCGCCCGCGCCACCGCCGGGCTGCAGGCCGGCTTCTCGCTGATCTTCAAGTGGGCCATCAACGGCCTCAACGGCACCGCGAACTGGGTGGTCCGCCGCCTCGGCATCGAGCCCGCCGAGGAACTGCGGTCGGCCCGCTCGCCGCAGGAGCTCGGCTCCCTGGTCTCCACGTCCGCCGAGCGCGGTTCGCTCGACGCGGGCACCGCGCTGCTGGTCAACCGGTCGCTGCGGTTCGGCGACCTGAGCGCCGAGGAACTGATGACCCCGCGCGTGAAGATCGAGTCGCTCGACACCGACGCGACCGTCACCGACCTCATGGAGGCGGCATCGCGCACGGGCTTCTCCCGATTCCCGATCGTCGACGGCGACCTCGACAACACGGTCGGCGTCGTGCACATCAAGCACGCGTTCACCGTGCCCGCCGCCAGGCGCTCGACCATCCGGCTCGACTCGCTCGCGCAGGCCGTCCCCGTGGTGCCGTCGACCCTCGACGGCGACGCGGTGATGGAACAGGTCCGCGCCGACGGCATGCAGGTCGCGCTCGTCGTCGACGAGTACGGCGGCACCGCCGGCATCGTGACGATGGAGGACCTGATCGAGGAGATCCTCGGCGATGTCCGCGACGAGCACGACGAACCCGAGATCGACGTCCAGCGGGTGGGCCACAGCTGGTCCTGCTCGGGCCTGCTGCGCACCGACGAGATCACCCGGGCCACCGGCTACACCGCCCCCGAGGGCGAGTACGACACGCTCGGCGGTCTGGTCCTCACCTGCCTGGGCCGGATCCCGGTCGAGGGCGACGAGGTGGCCCTGCCCGACGCGAGCGGCAAGCCCATGGGGCCCGACGGCCGCGGCTGGATCGCGCGGGTGCTGACGATGGACGGCCGCCGTATCGACCGGGTGTTGCTGACCCCGGTCCCGGCGATCGGCGCGACGCGAGAGGAGGACGGCCGTGGGTGACCTGTTCGCTGTGCTGCTCACCGTCGTGCTGCTGGCGGGTAACGCGTTCTTCGTCGGCGCCGAGTTCGCGCTCATCACCGCGCGACGCGACCGGCTCGAGGCCCTGCACGCGCAGGGCAAGAAGCGGGCGGCCACCGTCATCAAGGCGGGCGAGAACCTCTCGCTGATGCTGGCCGCCGCGCAGCTGGGCATCACGATCTGCTCGATCCTGCTCGGTAAGGTCGGCGAGCCGGCGATCGCGCACCTGATCGAGCAGCCGATGGATGCGCTCGGCGTCCCCGACAGCGCGCTGCATCCGATCGCCTTCACGATCGCGCTGTCGCTGGTCGTCGTACTGCACATCCTGCTCGGCGAGATGGTCCCGAAGAACATCGCGATCGCCGGACCGGAAAAGTCCGCGATGCTGCTGGTCCCGGCCCACCTGGCGTTCATCAAGGTGGCCCGCCCGCTCATCTCGTTCTACAACTTCAGCGCCAACGGCATCCTCAGGCTGCTGCGCGTCGAACCGAAGGACGAGCTGGACGCGACGGTGTCCGCGCTGGAGCTGTCCGAGATGATCGGCGAATCCCACACCGAGGGCCTGATCGACGAGGAGGAGCACCGGCGCCTCACCCAGGCGCTCGAGACCGAGGGCCGCACCGTCGCCGACGTCATGATCCCGTCGGACAAGGTGCGCACCGTGCCGCTGGCCGGGAACGGCACCACGCTCGGCGCGGTCGAGGCGGCGGTCGTCGAGACCGGCTACTCGCGGTACCCGGTGCGCGACGCCGACGGCTCGCTGATCGGCTACCTGCACCTGAAGGACGTGCTGGACCGGGTGGCCGACGAGTCCGCCGGCCCCGAGACGGTGATCCCGCGCTCGGACATCCGGCGCCTGCCGCGGATCTCGGTGGCGTTGCCGCTCGACGACGCACTGGCGGGCCTGCGCCGGGCCAGCTCCCATCTGGGGGCGGTGGTCGACGCGTCCGGCGCGGTGATCGGTATCGTCGCGCTCGAGGATCTGGTCGAGGAGTTCGTCGGCACCGTGCGCGACGGCACCCACCGGATCGACGACGTCGTCCCCGGCCAGAAGGCGAGCTGAGAGCAGTGAATTCGGCAGTCCTGCCGGAAGAGGTGTGGACTGCCCGACGGGACCGCCACCGCGATGCGGTGGCGGCTCTCGTCGGGCCCCACCTGGAGCGTCGCGCCGCGGGGGTCAGCCACCCGGTGCACGACTTCCTGTTCACGTACTACAGCGTCCGGCCGAACCACCTGCGCCGCTGGCATCCCGGCTTCGGGACCGCGCTGGCCGGTCCGGCGGCGCAGGACTACCTGCAGTACGCGGGCTACCAGACCACCGCCGACGGCGTCACCGTCTCCCCCGACGTGCTCGACCGCCGGAGTTCGACGGTCGAGTACGTCGCGGCGCTGCTGTCCGCGACCGCCACGCGTCGCCCACACCTGAGCTGCTTCGGCCTGCACGAGTGGGCGATGGTGTACCGCGGCGGCGAGGACGCGGTGCGGCACTCGCAGGTGCCGCTGCGGCTCGGACACGACGGCACCGATGCGGTGGTCGAGTCGATGCAGTTGCGCTGCACCCACTTCGACGCGTTCCGCTTCTTCACCCCCGACGCGGTCCCCCGCAACGAGACGCCGCTGTCGCGCGACGAGCAGGTGGCGCGCGAACAGCCGGGCTGCCTGCACGCGGGCATGGACCTGTACAAGTGGGCCACCAAGCTCGGCCCGCTCGTCGAATCCGAGTTGGTCATCGACTGTTTCCGCCTGGCAACGGCGGCGCGGGAACTCGACATGAAGGCCAGCCCGTACGACCTCGCCGACTACGGATACGAGCCCGTGCGCATCGAGACCCCGCAGGGCCGCGCCGACTACGTGCGCGAGCAGGTGGCGCTGTCGGAACGGGCGTCGTTGTTGCGGAGCCGGCTGCTCGAGCGGTGCCGGAGCCTGTTGTCGGCCTAGTGACCGCCTGATACCCACGGCACCAGGCGATTTCACGATTCCCCTGTCGCCGAGTTACCGTACTCCCGGTCTGGGGGGACATTTCACGCAAAACGCGCGCGTCACCGCAGCCTGCGGCGCCCGCCCGGGACGCCGATGCACACCATCGCCGCGTTCCACGCGGCACCGAATTCAGGGGGAATTCTCATGGCTCGCCATGCTGCGAAGCACAATCGCTGGGCGCGACGCGCCGTCGTCGCCGGCGCACTGCCGCTCGCGATCGCCGCCGCATCCACCGGCACCGCGCAGGCCCAGGACACCGGATCCGCGAACATCCCGGCGCTGCCGAACGTCCCGCAGGTCCAGGTCCCGCCGCTGTGGAATCCGTACGACCTGAGCGTTCAGCCGTACAAGCCGCTCGCGCCGGGCTACGCACCCGCTCCCGGGCAGCGGATCGCCGACTACAGCGACATGGGCCGGCACCTCGGTGGCGAAGCCGGCATCCTGGTCGGCGGATCTCTGGTCGGCGCCGCGGGCGCCGCCATCGCCGGCGGAGCCGTCGCGCTCGCCGGACCGGCGTTCGGGGCGGTCATCGGCCCCGCAATCGGCGGGGAGATCGCCGCAACCATCGTCGGTATGGCGGCCGGCGGTTCGGTGGGCGCCGAACTCGGCCGCCAGGCTGGCGCCGACCTCGCCCATCAGCACAACGCCGAGGGCCGCGTCGGCTCATTCTCGTAGTCGAACCCCTCCCGCGCGCGGATCGACCTCCCGCACCCGCGATTGCGCGCGCGGGAGGTCGATTCGCGCGCGGCGCAGCCGGTCACGGCACCCGGTAGGTCCACTCCGGGTTGGCGAACTTCGACTCGACCAGCTCGCGCGCGGCGGCCAGTTCGGCGTCGGTGTAGCTGCTGGTGCGGGTCTCGTAGCGGGCCCGGAAGTGCGCGAGGAACGCGGCGATGATGTCGGCGCGGGCCATGCCGGTCTGCGAGCGCATCGGGTCGACCCGCTTGCCGGAGCTCGTGATCCCCTTGTCGGAGATCTTCTCCCGCCCGATCCGCAGCACGTCGGTCATCTTGTCGGCGTCGATGTCGTAGGCCATCGTCACGTGGTGCAGCACCGCGCCGGCCGCGAACCGCTTCTGCGCGGCGCCGGCGATCTTGCCCTGCTCGGAGGCGATGTCGTTGAGCGGCACATAGCGCGCCTTGATTCCGACGTCGGCGAGCGCGCCCATCACCCACTGGTCGAGGAACTCGTACGAGCGCTCGAAGCTCAACCCGTCGACCAGCGACGTCGGCACCGACAGCGAGTAGGTGATGCAGTTGCCGGGCTCCATGAACATCGCGCCGCCCCCGGAGATGCGCCGCACGACGCCGATGCCGTGCCGGGCCGCGGCCTCCTCGTCCACCTCGTTGCGCACCGACTGGAACGAACCCAGCACCACCAGCGGCGAATCCCAGTCCCAGAACCGCAGCGTGGGGCGGCGCTCGCCGGTGGCCACCTCACGGGTGATCACCTCGTCCAGGGCGACGTGCATCGCCGGGGCGAGTACCACCGGCTCGATCACGTCGAAGGTGTGGTCGAGCCAGCTGGTCGCGTGCCCGAGGGCGCGGCGGATCGCGATGCCGACGGACTCGGGCGTGAACCCGATCATCGAGACGTCGTCGCCGATCTTCGCGGTGATCGCCTGGCCCAGCTGGGCGGCGTCGGCCGCGGTGGACATGCCGGTCACCGCGGCCGTGATGTCGTCGAGCGCCTCGTCCGGTTCGAGGAAGAAGTCCCCGGACAGCGACACCCGCGAGAGGCGCTCGTCCTCCACCTCGACGTCGACGATCACGAGCTTGCCACCGGAAACCTTGTACTCACCACGCACGACGGCAAGCGTATCGGTGGCCGGGACACGGACGCGGCGCGGGAACCCCTCGTCCCTATGGTGAGTTCGACGGCGGATCAGTCGAACTCGCCGTACGGGATCTACCTCGCCGACGCGGGCCCTCGCCGTCGGGCGACTACTTGCGCGCGAGCGGGCTGTAGAAGACCAGGCCGTTGCCGTTGTTGTCGTAGACCACCGCGCGGCGCTCGTGGGCGTCGTCGTACGGGCCCTTCACGATGGCCCCGCCGCCCTCCTCGATGGCCTTCGCGGCGGCGTCGACGTCGGCGGTCTTGATGCCGACGACGACCTTCCCGGGGATCGGGTGGTCGACGGCGGTCGCGAGCGCGATCGTCACCGATCCCCCGTCGAGGGCGGCGAAGTGCGCGCCGTCGCGGAACTTGAGGGTCATGCCGAGGGTCTCGGTGTAGAACTGGATCGACTCGTCCAAGTTCTCGACCGACAACATGATCATCTTGGCGTCGTAGTCGCTCACATGCACCTCCAGTAGTTGATCAACGTCGACACGAGTTGCGGCGAATGCGTCGACCGGACCCATCCACCCGTGATCATCACCGCGTCGCGTGCTCGATCATCCTCTCGCACCGTCACTTCCCTCTCGAAACCTACACGCCGACAACAGAACAAGCTGGTGGCCCGCGAACCGACAACGCGGCGGTCCGTAGGCACGTTTGAGTCGAGACGCTGCGGGAACATCGCCGGAGGAGGGTGCGCGCGGGCGCGCAGGCGCGCCGGCTGAACCAGGAGGTCGACATGAGAGTGTTGGAGGGCCTGCTCAACGCGGTCCTCGGGATCGTCACAGCCCTGCTCGGCACGGTACTGGGAATCCTTGCGGCCGTGCTGTGGCTCGTCGGCGCGGTGTTGTGTGTGACGCTCATTCTGATTCCACTGGGCATCCCCGTCATGAAGCTCGCCGGCCGCCTTTTCGCCCTTGCCGGGAAGCTGATGCATCTCCCCTGACCGAGGTTTCACCGTTCGCCGGCCGGGTATGCGCACCTCATGGCGAATCTGTGGCAGAAGTTGATGATCGGGGCCCTTGCCGGAGCCGCTGTCGGAGCCGCCGTCGTGCTGGCCCGCCGTGAAGGCACCGCGGCAGGAGCCCGAGAGACGCTGGAGCGCTCGATCAAGGAGCACACACACGGGGTGCATCCGGCTGACATCGCCGCCGGGGTTCGGAACGGCGAACTGCCGGAGCGAGTCCGCGAGACGACCTCCCGGCTCGCCGAGTCACCGGTGGGTGTGGCGACTCGCCATGCCGGCCAGGTGATCGCCGACACCGCGCGGCGGACGGAGAAGCGTGTGGAGAAGTATGCACACGACCATGCGCACCCCGGGTCGAGCGGCCACCGCGCCGAGTAGACGTCCGTCCTGATCACCCGTCAGCCCGACCGCCCTGGCCGTCGCGGTCGCCCGGACGTGTGCCGACCTCACCCGTCGAACCCGCTCGTCGCGGCGCGTCGCGTCCCGATCGATCGCGGCGTGTCACGTCCGCCGCGTCGGTAGCATCCGCATCAGTTGGATCCCGGGATGTCATCACACAGCCAAGGAGTTCGACGATGGAGCTCTCACGACGTGGATTCTTCGGTGTGGCAGGCTCGGCCGCCGCGCTCGGCTGGCTGGGCGCATCGCGCGCCTCCGCCCAACCGGGTCCGCCGGTGCCACCCCTGCCGGCCCCGATCCCGGATCTACCGCCGCCGACCGACCCGAGTCCGCTGAACTTCTCGTCGCCGCCGCTCCGCCGGTTCGTCACCGACCTGCCACGCCTATCAACCGCCGCGGCCTCGGGAACGCTCACCACGCAGTCCAGCACCCACACCTACCACCCGGATCTACCGGCGACGACGGTCCTCGGCTACCACAACGGCATCCTCGGCCCCACCCTCGAGGCACACCGCGGCACACCGGCGACGGTGTCCTTCGTCAACTCGATCGAAATCAATCCACTCGGCTACGCCGTCGACCTGACGATGCACGGCGCCAGCGAGGAGGATCGGACGAATCCGCGGACGACAGTTCACCTGCACGGCGCCCGGAGCCGTCCCGACTCGGACGGGCACCCGATGATCACGTGGCGGTGTGGCGGCGTACAGAACAACCATTACGCCAACGACCAGGAAGCCGCGACTCTCTGGTACCACGACCACGCGATGGCGAACACCCGCCTGAACGTGCAGGCCGGGCTCGCCGGTTTCTACCTGCTGCGCGACGAGTTCGACACCGGCCGCGCCGACAATCCGCTCGGGCTGCCCGCCGGGGAGTTCGAGGTGCCGATCATGGTGCAGGACCGCACCTTCAACGCCGACGGGACGCTGCAGCCGCGGCTCGCCCGTTACCAGCCGGTCGGCTACAACCAGGGCGGGCAGTACGGGGACGTCGCAGTGGTCAACGGAGTCGCGTGGCCCAGGATGACGGTGCGGCGCACGCTGTATCGGCTGCGGCTGCTGCAGGGCTCGAACTCGCGCACCTACCGGTTCGGGTTCTCGAACGGGATGCGGTTCGCGGTGATCGGAGGCGACCAGGGTCTGCTCGACGAGCCGGTCCACACCGACCACATCGTGATGACCTCCGGGGAGCGCGCCGACCTGCTGGTGGACTTCTCGGCGCTCGCGCCGGGCGAGTCGGTCACGCTCGTCAACACCGCCCTCAACAGTGCCGGCAGTGCCGTGATCGCGGTCCCGGCGCTGCCCGAGATCATGCGATTCGACGCGGATCAGGCTGCGGCCGAACCGGCCCGGGTGCCGGCGCGACTGCGTGGCGGGCCGGGACTGCCGCGGCCGATCGCGCCCGCCACCACAGACGGTGTCGCCCAGACCCGGATCATGACGTTCCTGGCGCGCTTCGACCTGGATCGGACGGAAGCGGTGCTCCCGTTGATGGGGACGATCAACAACCTGCCGTTCCTCACCGACGACGTCGACGTCGCCGAGGCAGGGACGACGGAGATCTGGCACATCGTCAACACGTTTCCGTTCGAGCATCCGGTCCACCTGCACCTGGCCCGGTTCCGGATCCTCGGCCGGCAGAAGCTGTGGACGGCCGGCTACATGGCCGCCGCGCCCCCGCCGCTCGAGGGGGACGGCATCCGCTGGACGCCGGACCCGTCCCCGTTCCTCATCGGCGAGCGCGCGGCGCCGGCCGCGTGGGAGTCGGGCTGGAAGGACACCACGCTCGTCGAGTCCGACTCAGTGCTCAGCATCCTCGTGCATTGGCCCTCCGTCGACGACCTCGGCTTCGACCCGGACGCGCCGATCCCGGTCCCGGCCGACGCGGAGGTGCAACACGGTTCGGACCAGGAGATCCGCGGGTACACGTGGCACTGTCACAATCTCGAACACCAGGACCACGACATGATGCAGCAGATCCAGGTGCGCGGGTAGGCGCCGTTCGCCGCACACCCGCGACCGCTCGCCGCGCCATACCCGGGACCGGACAGCCCGTCGCGCGGCGACGATGACCGGCCAGTATCATCTGTGCACGATCGGCCAACTCGCCTTTCATGATCGAGTCTGCATCCGGACGCGAACCGTTCGTCCCACCGCAGTCGGCGCCCACCTCACGCGCCTCAGCTCTCCAGCTGTATTCGTCGATGCCCTGGCAGCCGTACCCGGACTGATCTCCTCCGGAAGCTACCGCCGGGTAACATTGTTGTCGTCCCGTTCGGCGTCCTCGCGTTGTGCCCTGACAGTGGCCGTGCCCGAGGACGCCGCTGGTACCGGAAAAGTGAGGCAGTTCAATGACTGAACGCGTGCAGGTCGGTGGTCTTCAGGTCGCCAAGGTTCTCTACGACTTCGTGAACGATGAGGCTCTTCCGGGCACCGGCGTCAGCGCCGAGACGTTCTGGGAGGGTGCGGGCAAGGTGTTCGCCGACCTGGCCCCGAAGAACAAGGCGCTGCTCGCTAAGCGCGACGACCTGCAGGCACAGATCGACGCCTGGCACCGTGAGCGCGCGGGCAAGCCGATCGACGCCGCCGAATACAAGGCGTTCCTGCAGGACATCGGTTACCTGCTGCCCGAGCCGGCTCCGTTCCAGGTCGCGACCGAGAACGTCGACGCCGAGATCGCCACCACCGCCGGACCGCAGCTGGTGGTCCCGGTCCTCAACGCCCGCTTCGCGCTCAACGCCTCGAACGCGCGCTGGGGTTCGCTGTACGACGCGCTGTACGGCACCGACGCGATCTCCGAGGAAGGCGGCGCCGAGAAGGCACCCGGAGGAAAGCCCGGCTACAACAAGGTCCGCGGCGACAAGGTCATCGCATGGGCTCGCAACTTCCTCGACACGGCCGCGCCGCTGGCCAAGGGCTCGCACTCGGAGGCCACCCGCTACTTCATCGTCGACGACAAGCTCGCCGTCGAGCTGGGCGGTGAGGTCGTCACCACGCTCGCGCAGCCGGAGAAGTTCGTCGGCTACCTCGGCGAGAAGGACTCGCCGACGTCGGTGTTGCTGCGCAACAACGGTTTGCACGTCGAGATCGAGATCGACCCCAGCTCGCCGATCGGCCGGACCGACGGTGCCGGCGTCAAGGACGTCGTCCTCGAGTCCGCGATCACCACGATCATGGACTTCGAGGACTCCGTCGCGGCCGTGGACGCCGACGACAAGGTGGTCGGCTACCGCAACTGGCTGGGCCTCAACCGCGGTGACCTGTCCGAGGCGTTCGACAAGGGCGGCAAGACCGTCACCCGCACCCTCAACGGCGACCGCACGTACTCCACCCCGGACGGTGACGAGCTGTCGCTGCACGGCCGCTCGCTGCTGTTCGTCCGCAACGTCGGTCACCTCATGACCAACCCGGCGATCCTCGACGCCGACGGCAACGAGCTGCCCGAGGGCATCCTCGACGCCCTCGTCACCAGCGCGTGCGCGGTCCACGGCCTGAGCATCGACGACGCACACGGTCCGCTGAACAACTCCCGCACCGGCTCGATCTACATCGTCAAGCCCAAGCAGCACGGCCCCGAGGAGGTCGCGTTCACGACCGAGCTGTTCGGCCGTGTCGAGGAGGTCCTCGGTCTGCCCGCGAACACGCTCAAGGTCGGCATCATGGACGAGGAGCGGCGGACCACCGTCAACCTCGCGGCCTGTATCAAGGAAGCGGACCAGCGGGTGGTGTTCATCAACACCGGCTTCCTCGACCGCACCGGCGACGAGATCCACACCTCGATGGAGGCCGGCGCGATGGTGCGCAAGGCCGACATGAAGAAGCAGACGTGGATCTCCGCGTACGAGGACTGGAACGTCGACACCGGCCTGGCGACGGGCCTCGAGGGCAAGGCGCAGATCGGCAAGGGCATGTGGGCCATGACCGATCTGATGGCCGACATGCTCGAGCAGAAGATCGGCCACCCCAAGGCCGGTGCCAACACCGCCTGGGTGCCGTCCCCGACCGGCGCGACCCTGCACGCGACGCACTACCACCAGGTGGACGTGTTCGCAGTCCAGGATCAGCTCAAGGGCAAGCCGCGCGCGACCGTCGACGAGATCCTCACCATCCCCCTCGCCCCGTCCACCGACTGGTCCGACGCGGAGAAGCAGCAGGAACTCGACAACAACTGCCAGTCCATCCTCGGCTACGTGGTGCGCTGGATCGACCAGGGCGTCGGCTGCTCCAAGGTGCCGGACATCCACGATGTCGCGCTCATGGAGGACCGCGCGACGCTGCGCATCTCCAGCCAGCTGCTGGCGAACTGGATGCGACACGGCATCGTGTCCGAGGCCGACATCGTCGCGAGCCTCGAGCGGATGGCACCGGTCGTCGACCGCCAGAACGAGGGCGACGCCACCTACCGTCCGATGGCCCCGAACTTCGACTCCAACATCGCCTTCCAGGCTGCCAAGGAGCTGATCCTCGAGGGCACGAAGCAGCCGAGCGGCTACACCGAGCCGATCCTGCACCGCCGCCGCCGCGAGTACAAGGCCGCCAACGCCTGATCCGCGATGCGCTCTCCCGGCCCCGGCACCTGCCCAGGTGCCGGGGCCGCGTGCATCCGGGATGTCCGTATTCGTTACTAGACTGCGTGGGTCAGGGCCGGTCCGGCGCCGGCCCGACGGCTAGAAGGCAAGGCGGTTTTCCACATGGGGCAGCATCGCAGTGATCGGCGCACCCGCGGCGTAAGCAAGGGACCGATCATCGCGCTGGTGTCCGTGATCGTGCTCGTCCTCGGCGTCGTCGGCTGGTTCCAACTCCGCGACCGCGCGAGCAGCGAGGGCACTGCCGCCGCCGGGGCGTGCGTCGAGGGTGACGCCACCCTGCACGTGACCGCTGATCCCGACATCGCGCCGCAGATCCGCGAACTCGCGGCCCGGTTCACCGAGACCGATCCTGTCGTTCGGGACCACTGCGTGACGGTGTCCGTCACCGACGGCGCGACAGGTCCCATCGCCGACGCGCTCGCCACCGCCCCCGACGGACCGTGGAACGCGAATCTCGGTCCCGCACCCGCGCTGTGGATCCCCGCGTCGGGCGCGGCGATCAACCGCGTCTCCCCCGTCCCCGGCGTGATCGACGGCCAGCCCAAGCCGATCGCGTCCAGCCCGATAGTGCTGGCGGTGCCCGCCGAACTCGCCCGCACCCTCGAAACGGCCGGGACGACGTGGCAGGGCCTGCCGTCCCTGCAGGCCGAACGGGATTCGCTGGCCGCGATCGGGCTCGCCGGTTGGGGCAGCCTGAAGCTGGTGCTGCCCACCGACCCCGCCACCGGTCACGTGCTCGACGCCGTCGCCGCGGCCACCGCGGACGCCGGATCCGGACCGATTGACGAGGCTCAGGCCGCGTCCCCGAAGGTCACCGCCGCGGTCTCCGCACTGTCGAACGGCGCCCGCGCCATCGACGGCGCACCCGCGTCCACCGCGGACGCCATCGCGGCGCTCGCTCGCCAGACGAACCACGCGGACGCGTCCGTCCACGCCGTTCCCGCCACCGAGCAGCAACTCCGCGCCGCGGGCGACAGCGCCTCCGGTCTCGTCGCGTTCGCGCCGGCCGGCGCCACTCCCGTCGCCGACCACCCGGCCGCAATCCTCGCGACCCCGTGGGTCGACGAGACCCTCAGCCGCGCGGCCGCGCAGTTCGTGGACTTCGTACGCCGACCGGAACAGGTGCAGCACCTCGTCGACGCCGGATTCCGGGTGGACGACAAGACACCGTCGGCGAGCGACCGCACCCCGGTGCCGCCGGTGGCGCAGCCCCTGACCCCCGCCACCGGGCCTGCGGCCGCCCGTCTGGCGCAGACGTTCGCCGATCCGGCCGTCCCGCAGGCCACCACGATCCTGCTCGACATCTCCGGGTCCATGGGCAACACCGACGGCTCCGCGAGCCGGCTGAGCAACACCGTCGACGCCCTGTCCGCGCGGCTCGCGGCGTTGCCGCAATCCTCCGATGTCGGACTGTGGGTATACAGCCGCGGCCTCGACGGCACCAAGCCCTACATGGTGAAGGTTCCGACCGGACCGCTGTCCGACGGCGATCGCCGTCAGCGGATCGCCACCGCGCTGGAGTCGCTGCGCCCGGCCACCGCGACATCGACCTACGCGTCGGTGATCGCAGCGCACGAGAGCGCGGTCGACGGATTCGTCGCCGGCCGCCCCAACTCCGTCCTGCTCGTCACCGACGGCCCGAACGACGACACCTCCACCACCGCCCGGCAGCTGACGAGCGCACTGAGCAACTCGTCCCGCCCGGTCCGAGTGGACGTGATCTCGATCGGCGAGAACAGTGACCAGTCCACCTTGCAATCGGTGGCCGCCCAGACCGGCGGAACATTCATCGCGGTGCCGTCGACGCAGGGCCCCGCGCTCGGTGACGCGTTCCGAACGACGCTGTCGTAGGTCGTCGGGCCGAGCGACGGGTGACGTGGGGGGTGAAATTCCTACCGACCGGTTGCCCTGTAACGTCGTCACCGGTTGGATCGACGATGCGATTGATTGTTCGACTACCCGAGCCGCGACCGTTGACGTCCCTCTGCCGCGCGCTCACCTGTACCCGAGGAGTTCTGATCGAGTCCCGAGGCGGCCTCGTGTCCTGCCAGACCCAGATGTCGGCACGACCACCGCTGCGACTGTCGTCGCGGCTCGAGCGCGACGCCCCGTTCACCGTCATCCGTGCACCCCACGGATTCGGTAAGTCGACGCTTGCCGCCGACTGGGTGCGCTCGGCGGACGCGGCCGGACACATCGGGGTGTTCGTTTCGCCGCCGACCGCCGGCATCGACTCCGCGGAGTTCTGGCGACTGACGGCCGACCGTCTCGCCGCCGCCGGCGCCCTCGCGGCCGTGCCCGATACCGACACCGCCCCGTATCCCGCGGTCCGTGACGAGTTGATCAGGACTGGATCCCCCGTCCGGCTGGCACTGGCACGGGTCGAGCGAGTGGGCGACACCGAGCTCGAGGACCAGATACTCGACCTTGTCGACCACTGCGACCGGGTCCGCGTCGTGGTGACCGTCGTTGGCCGGACGCGTTTCGGTGACCCGCTCGCCCTGGATCCGACGCACGACCTGTTGTGCGGCGACGACCTGCTCCTGAGGCGCACCGAACTGCGCGAATTCTTCGCGGCGGACGGGATCGTCCTGGACCGCGGCGAACTCGAACTCGTCCACCGTCTCACCGGCGGAATGTGGTCCCTGGTCGAAGTCGCGCGCGCCGCCGTCGGACACCTCCAGGCGGTGTCGGACCGGTCACCGCTGGAGTGCCGGCTCACCGAGGCGATCTCCGGTCACGTGCGCACGAAGATCCTCGGCGCACCGGATGTCGTTGCGCATCGCGAGTTTCTCGTCGGTACCGCCACGGCGCACACCGTCAGCCTCGAGACCGCGCTCCTGCTCGGTACCGGCACGGACCCGGCCCGACATCTGACAGCCCTCGAGGCCGCGGGCGTGGTGGACTGTCGCGAGACGAGACCCGAAACACAGTGGCAGCTTCCGGCCGCGGTCCGGCGCGAGCTTCGCACGATCCAACACGAGGACGGCATGGATCCTGCTGGACGGTCGACACGGCTGGCGCTGCACCACCGCGACCGCCACGACTATGCCGCCGCGATTCGGTGCGCGGTCGAGGCCGAGAATTGGCCCCTGGCCGTCGAACTCGTCGAGGAACACTGGATCGGGCTCGTCGGCGGGCATCTCGATCTGCTCCGTGACGTCCTGCTGGCGCTTCCCGAGCACGTCGTCGACGCCAACCCGGGATTTCGCGAGGGACGAGAACTGGTCGCCGGCCTGGACGGAGACCTCGGGCCCGACTCGCTCCCGCACGCTCTCGACGAACTACGACTCCTCGCCGCCGCCGATGACGTCGGCAAGGCGATCGGCATTGCCTCGCACCAGACACTGATGCTGCGTCTCGCCGGCCGATACGAATCCGCGGCCGAGCTGACCCGGCAGATCTGCCTCGTGGTGCGCGAGGTCCTCGAAGCGCGCTCCGACGGCCTCGCCGACCTGCTCCCGTTCCTGCGGATGCAGTGGGGGCTCACGTTCCAGTTGGCCGGCGATCTCGCAGAATCGACTGCGGTGTTGCGCCTGGCCTACCGCCTGGGCAGCGCACAACGCCTCGCCTACATCGCACGCAACGCGGCCGGGAACTCGGCGCTGAACTGGGCGCTGGCCGGCGAGCCGGAACGGGTACGCGAATGGCTCGACCTCGAACTGGCGCATCCCCCCGCCGATGACACGGTGGAGCCGCTGATCCGGATCGGCGGGCTGACGGCCAGGGCACTGAGCGCGCTCGATCAACTCGACATCGCGTCGGCGACGGCGGCGCTCCGCCAACTCGACGAACTCCCGGCAGTCGCCGAACTGTGGCCTTTCGTCGTGTACGCACGCTGCCGCTACGCCATCGCGACCGGGAATCCCTCACACGCGCTCGAGACGCTCGACGCGTTCGCCGAGAAGCGGGAGAGCGTCGAGGGCGATTTCGTGCGATCCCTGCTCACCGCCGCCGAGATCGAGGCCCATCTGGCGGCCGCCAACGGCAGTCAGGCGTACCTACTCGCCGAACATGCAGCCTGCGACACCCCCTGGACGGTCGTGGCGGTCGCACGCACCCACTTGATCACCGGGAACAACTATGCCGCGATCACCACGTGCCGACGGTACGACTGGCTCGGCACTCCCTACACCCGCTCGCACCTCGAGGCTCTCGTCATCGAGACGGCCGCCCAACACGGGCTCGGTCGGTCCGAGCGTGCGGCCCAGCTGTGGCGGCGAGCCTGCGAACTGGCGGACCACACCGGCATTCGGGCAGCGTTCGCCGGATTGCCGCGCGAACTCCTCACCGCGCTGGACCAGGCCGCGCCCGTCCCGTCGGCGACCGTCGCCGCCTTCCTCGCAGCGAACCTCGCCGAACAGTATCCCCAGTCCCTCCACCGCCCCGAGCTGACCGAACGCGAGAAGGCCGTCCTCGACGGGCTCGCCGACGGACTCACCGCCCCGGCCATCGCGCATGCGCTCTTCGTCTCCCTCTCCACCGTCAAATCGCAGCGAACCTCGCTGTACCGCAAGCTCGGTGTCCATTCTCGGCGTGAAGCCGTCGCCGTCGCCCGCGAGTTCGGCCTCCTCCCGTCGAGGATTGTGTAAACGGGGGACGTCGAGAAGGTGAGACTTGTTGATAGCGGACCAATCCGGTGTTCTGGTTTCCTGACAGTTCCGTCCCGGACCGACTTCTGCCCGATCGCCGGGTTGCGCGGTCACGTTCGAATCCGGCTACGACGACGGACAGAGAACGCGACCGGCCTCGTCCCAGATCGGGAACAGCTGCGGGCTCGACGCGTCCGGGTGATCGATTCGAGCCGTCTCGACGAACTCCAGGAACGTCCTCCCCGGCATGCTCGCGGTATCGCAGGCCTCGAGTCCCAGCTTCGCCGCCTCCGGCGCGGTCAGTCCCCTGCCCCACGCGCCGAGGTCCCTCGACGCGAAGACGTCGAGCTGCCCTCCCCACCGATCGAAGGCGAGCTGCACGTCGATGTCGCAGCCGTCGCCGAGGAGGGCGGCGCACGTGACCGTCCCGCTGTCGAACGTGACCGCCCGGTCCTCCACCGCCCGAGCAGCGGTCCGACTCGGCAGGTCCGACATCTCCCGCACGATCACGAATCCGAGCCCGAACACGGCGACGACGGTCAGTACGGCAACCGCAATGCGCGACACGGACTCCCCCTTCCCGACGATCACGCCGCGGCCGCCGTGGCTACGGTCGCCGCGCGAGCGTCAACCTGATGCGCTGACGTGAGGTGATCCGACCATCTCCGTCGCGCCATCCGTCCACCCGCTTCAGTGCGGCGTCGACGACGCGCCCGAGTTCGGGTTCCGGTATCGCATCCCACAGCACCCGCTGCCCGTGCGATCTCGTCCACACATACCACTGGTTTGCGTCGTCGAAGTGGAGGTCCAGATCGAAGCTGACGGTGCGCGCGTCCACCAGGCCGGCAGTGCGCATCAACCGCTCGACCGCGACGTCGGTGCCGAACGGCCCGTTCGGGTCCCGCGGGTCTCCACTGAAGAAATGGCGGTCCCGGTACGGCTCGAACAGGTCCTCCATCTGCTCCCATCGCCGATCCCACGCGCCGAACGTCGAGACGCCGACGATGCCCCGCGGCACCAGCAGGGACCTCCACCGAGTCAGCGCCACCCCAGGATCCGGGAGGAAGAAGATCATGAACGACGCCGTGATCGCGTCGAACGTCCCGTGCGGGAAGGTGGGACGCATCGCGTCCATGACGTGCAGGCGCACGTTCCCGAGGCCACGCGCCCGCGCCTCGTGCGCAGTGGTCGCGACCATCTTCCGCGAGAGGTCGATACCGGTGACCGCCCCGGTCGGACCCACCGAATCCGCGAGCCGGAACAGCACCGCACCGCGGCCGCACCCGACGTCGAGTACCCGATCCCCCGGCCGCGGATCCATCTCCACCACCAGGCGATCCGCGATCGGCCCGAAGAACGAGACGCCGACGTTGTCGTAGCTGTCGACGACGAGATCGAACAAATCCGCGACCCGTTCGGATCGCCCAGCGTCCGGCGCCTCGACCATCCTCCGATCATCTGCCCGCCGGTGAACAACGGTCAACGACGATTGGGTATCGGCAACCCTCCGAGTCGATGACGCCCCGACCGACCCGGCTGGAACGTGATCATGCGTCGCGAATGTCCGCGTCGTACATCGAATTCGGCATTTCCATCGGTTCCGTCCTGTACAGACTTCTGCCACCCGTCGCCGTGGGCACACTCCGATGGACGTCGATGGCCCGGACGCTCGATGTAAGCGCCCGGGCCATCGGATGCGAATCAGCTGGTGAACGCCTCGATCGGCGGGCACGAGCACACGAGATTGCGGTCGCCGTGTGCACCGTCGATGCGGCGGACGGCGGGCCACACCTTCGGCCGAGCCTTACCTCGCGGGTAGACGGCGATCTCCCGCGAGTAGGGATGATTCCACTCGGCAACGAGGCATTCCGCGGTGTGCGGGGCGCCGCGCAGCGGATTGTCGTCGACCGGCCACTCCCCTGCCCCGACCCGGTCGATCTCCTTCCGGATCGCGATCATGGCATCGCAGAACTCGTCGATCTCGTCGAGGTTCTCGCTCTCGGTGGGCTCGACCATGAGGGTGCCGGCCACCGGGAAGCTCATCGTCGGGGCGTGGAAGCCGTAGTCGGCCAGCCGCTTCGCGACGTCGTCCACCGTCACACCGGTCTCCTTGGTGAGCGGACGCAGGTCGAGGATGCATTCGTGGGCGACCATGCCGTTCTCGCCGGTGTAGAGCACCGGGAAGTACTCGTCGAGTCGGCGGGCGATGTAGTTGGCCGACGCGATCGCCGTCAGCGACGCCCGGCGCAGACCCTCGGCGCCCATCATCTTGATGTACGTCCAGGTGATCGGCAGGATCGATGCGCTGCCGTACGGCGCCGCCGACACCGGTCCCGAGCCGCCGAGTTCCGGCGCCATCGGGTGCCCCGGAAGGAACGGCGCGAGATGCGAGCGCACGCCGATCGGGCCGACGCCCGGCCCGCCACCGCCGTGCGGGATGCAGAACGTCTTGTGCAGATTCAGGTGGCTGACGTCGCCGCCGAACCGGCCCGGGCGGGCCAGACCGACGAGCGCGTTGAGGTTCGCGCCATCGACGTACACCTGACCGCCGGCATCGTGCACCGCCGCGCAGATCTCGCCCACCTCTTCCTCGTACACGCCGTGGGTCGACGGATAGGTGATCATGATCGCCGCCAGGCGCTCGGCATGATCGGCAATCTTGGCGCGCAGGTCGTCCAGGTCGACGTCGCCGTTCTCGCGGCACGCGACCACCTCGACACGCATGCCCGCCATCACCGCGGACGCCGCGTTGGTGCCGTGGGCGCTGGACGGGATCAGGCACGTGTCTCGGTGGTCGTCGCCGCGGCTGAGGTGGTAGTTGCGGATCGCGAGCAGGCCCGCGTACTCGCCCTGGCTGCCGGCGTTGGGCTGCAGGCTCACCGCGTCGTAGCCCGTGATCGCCACGAGCCAGTCCTGCAGATCCGCGATCACCTTCAGCATGCCGGGGGCGTCCGCGGTCGGCGCGAACGGATGCAACTTCGAGAACGCCGGCCACGTGATGGGTTCCATCTCGGCGGTCGCGTTGAGCTTCATCGTGCACGAACCCAACGGGATCATGCTGCGGTCGAGAGCAATGTCCTTGTCCGACAGCGCGCGCAGGTACCGCAGCATCGCGGTCTCGGTGCGGTACTTCGTGAACGACTCGTGCTGCAGGTAGACGCTGGTGCGGTCGCCGAACGGCGTCGGGGTGTAGGCGATCTCGGCCTCGGCCGGCAACCCGAAGGCCGCGAGCACCGACGCGAGGTGCGCCTCGGTGGTCGCCTCGTCGCACGCGACACCGACGTGATCACCGTCGACCAGTCGCAGGTTGACGCCCCACGCCTTCGCCTGCTCGACGATGTCGGCGGCGCGTCCCGGCACACGGGCAAGCACGGTGTCGAAGAAGTCGTCGTGGACGACCTCGACGCCGGCGGTCCGCAGGCCCGCGGCGAGGTAGGCGGCGCGGTCGTGCACGCGCCGCGCGATCGCCTCGAGGCCCTCGGCTCCGTGGTAGCTCGCGTACATCGCCGCGACGACCGCCAGCAACACCTGCGCGGTGCAGATGTTGCTGGTCGCCTTCTCACGGCGGATGTGCTGCTCACGGGTCTGCAGCGCCAGCCGGTACGCCTTGTCGCCGTCCGCGTCCACCGAGATCCCGACGAGTCGGCCCGGGAGCTGACGGGCGTGCTTGCCGTGGACGGCGAGGTAGCCGGCGTGAGGTCCGCCGAAGCCCATCGGAACGCCGAACCGCTGCGTGGTGCCGAAGCAGGCGTCCGCACCCATCTCGCCGGGCGGCGTCAGCAACGTCAGCGCCAGGAGGTCCGCGCCGACCGCGACCAGCGCCCCGCGCTCGTGGGCGGCAGCGATCGTCGCCGAGTGATCGACGACCCGGCCGGACGCGCCGGGCAGCTGCGCCAGCACGCCGAAGAACTCGCCGTCGGGGAGGCCCTGCGTGAGGTCCGCCTCGACGATCTCGATGCCGAGCGGCTCGGCGCGGGTGACCACGATGGCGCGGGTCTGCGGGAAGAGGTCGGTGTCGACGACGAACCGCGGCGACCTGCTCCGCGATGCCCGCCGTAGCAGCGTCATCGCCTCGGCCGCGGCGGTGCCCTCGTCGAGCATCGACGAGTTCGCGATCTCCATGCCGGTCAGATCGCCGACCATGGTCTGGAAGTTGAGCAGCGCCTCGAGCCGGCCCTGGCTGATTTCGGGCTGGTACGGCGTGTACGCGGTGTACCAGGCCGGGTTCTCGAGGATGTTGCGCACGAGCACCGGCGGAGTGAGCGTGTCGTAGTAGCCGAGGCCGATCATCGAGGTGGCGACGGTGTTCTGCGCGGCGAGTTCGGACAGCGCGGCCAGCGCGTCGTGTTCACTCAGGGCCGCGTCGAGCGCGACGAGACCTGCGGCGACGCCCGCCGGTGCGGGATCGAGGATGCTCGCGGGCACGGCGCGGGCGGCGAGCTCGTCGAGCGAGCCGACGCCGACGACGTCGAGGATGCGCGTCAGTTCGGCCGAGTCGGGACCGACGTGACGGTCGGCGAACGAGTGGCTACGAGCGTCGATCAAGTGAACTCCCAGGCGGTTCGTCAGGTGCAGGATGCGTTCCACGAATGGAACGGTCCTCCCCCTCTGTCGCCTGCTCGGGAATCCCGAGCGCCTGAGAGATTCGGTCGCGCGCTGTCCGTGGATGTCCGAAACGTCCTGGACGTCCATCGACGGCGCGCGCCTTTCCCCGTGGGCGGGTGGGTGCTCCCACCGCTTTCCAGAGGCGTCGGAGCCCGCACGGTCCTCGGTGCCTGAGAGATTGACGGGGAGGTGTTGCTCCTTCGGCGTCCGTGCAGGTCTACTGCCCTACCCGGAACTCTCCCGTACGACGGCGACGCCCCGTCAGTCTATGCCACCGCGGGCACCTGGACGAACGCCCGGTCAGCCGGTCTTGCGGTCGCCGCGGTTCTTGCGACGGGACGCCAACTCGTCCTCGGGTCGCTCGGTGGCGTCGCCGCCATCGGCCCGCTCCGCCGGGAAATCGGCGATCGTGCCGGTGAGCTCACGCATCGCGCCGCTCACGGCGATACCGAAAACACCCTGGCCGCCCTGCAGCAGGTCGACGACCTCTTCGGCGGACGTGCACTCGTACACCGTGGTGCCGTCGGAGAAGAGGGTGATCCGGGCCAGGTCCCGCACGCCGCGCTGACGGAGGTGGTCGACCGCGACGCGAATGTTCTGCAGCGAGATGCCGGTGTCGAGCAGACGCTTGACGATTTTGAGGACGAGGATGTCCTTGAACGAGTACAGCCGCTGGCTGCCCGATCCGGCGGCACCTCGGATAGAGGGGACGACAAGATTGGTGCGGGCCCAGTAGTCGAGCTGGCGGTAGGTGATGCCGGCGATCTGACACGCGCTCGGCACCCGGTAACCGACGAGTTCGTCCGGAACGGAGTCGTCGGGGAACAACCCGGGCTGCACGTCCTCGTCGACGCTGGATGCCCCGATGGCCGTCTCGCCGGCGAGGTTCAACTCGTGTTCCTGCGGCCGATCTCCCACGGACTACTCCCTCTCGCGTGTTCAGGGGCGACCGACGGCCAGGAAGCGCATCGACATTCCCTCTACCACTGATCACCCACTCGTGCACATCGAGTAAACCCGAATGGTGGATCCACTCAGCGTACGCCCAGGACATACAGCGTGGCGGGCGTTCACAGACCCAGACGGTATGACCCGGACGCTGCAGGGTCAATGCGACACTCCCAAAAGCCTCAACCTAAACTTCAACCTTAGGTTGAGGGAGGGTCAGCCGTCCGTTGCCTTGAAGTCGTCCGGAGAGACCGACTCGAGGAACTCCTTGAATTTCTCTACCTCGTCCTCACGTTCGTCGGGCATCACGAGGCCCGCCTCGGCGAGCACCGCCTCTTCGACGAAGATCGGAACCCCGATCCGCAGGGCGATAGCCACCGAATCCGACGGTCGCGCCGAGACCCGCACATCGCCCTCGAACACCAGGTCTGCATAGAAAGTGCCGGCCTGCAGATCCACGATCCGGACCTCGAGCAGGGTGTGCCCGAAGGCCTCGAGCAGGTCCTTGATGAGGTCGTGCGTGAGTGGGCGTGCGGGTTCGACCCCCTGCTGCTCCAACGCGATCGCGGTGGCCTCGGTCTGCCCGATCCAGATCGGCAGATAGCGATCCCCATTGCTCTCACGCAGAAGCAACACCGGCTGGTTCTGCGGCTGTTCGACACGGATTCCGATCACACGCATCTCACTCATCGCGTCCTCCACCTCGTACCGGTGACCGGGTCCACCCGAACGGCGAACGAGTCCCGTTTGACGTACTCCCCGATTCTATTCGTTCCCGCTGCGGCCGTCAGCGATCGAGCGCCCCGCGCACCGCCGCTTTCACGAGGCAGGTGTGGAGCGTCAGGGAGAGCGCAGCAAGCTCACGCACCATCTCCTCGGCACGATCCCGCGCCCCGGCGTCACGCCCCTTCGCGACGGGACCGGCGATCTGCGCGACCAATCCGGCCTCGCGGTCCGCGGCCAGCTTGAACGCACGCAGATGCCGGACCTCGAGTCCGAACTCCGACATCGACTTCGCGGTCCGCGCGAGGGTCACCGCATCCTCGTCGAAGAAGCCGGCCGGCCCAGCGACCACCAGCCCGCTGCGGAGCAGCTCGTTGAGGAAGCGGTCGTCGATGCCGGATCGGGCGCGCAGATCGTCACGACTGATCCGCACTTCACGGTCGGTACGAAACTCCTCCGGCGACACCTCGCCCGGCGCGACGGCGAGCGTACGCGGGCGCCGTGGCATCGCATCCACGGCGCCCACAGTGGCGGCGCCCTTGTCGATCGCCTCGAGCTGCTCCTTGATGACCTTGAGCGGCAGGTACTGATCGCGCTGCGCCGTGAGGACGTAGCGCAATCGTTCGACGTCCGCGATCGAGAACCGTCGGTAGCCGGACGGCGTCCGCTCGGGACTGATCAGCCCCTCCGATTCCAGGAATCGGATCTTGGAGATCGTCACGTCCGGGAACTCGGGACGGAGTCGGTCGAGCACCGTCCCGATGGACATGCCCGTGGCGGCCTCCTGCCGAACGGCCGTCATTGGTTGCCCGCACCAGCCGCGGACTCACCGATCTGCGAACCCCCGGCATTTCCGCGGGGGCCGGTCAGGAAGACGAGACGGAACTTGCCGATCTGCACCTCGTCCCCATTCGCGAGCACCGCGGAGTCCACCGGTTCCCGGTTGACGTAGGTGCCGTTGAGGCTGCCCACGTCGACGACCTGGAACTCGTCCTCGTCCTGGCGGAACTCCGCATGCCGCCGACTCACCGTGACATCGTCCAAGAAGATGTCACTGTCGGGATGACGACCTGCGGACGTGGTCGGCTGGTCGAGCAGGAAGCGCGAGCCCGCATTCGGACCTCGCTTGACGACGAGCAGCGCGGACCCGGCGGGCAGACCCTCGACCCCGGAGACGGGCGCTTCAGCCGTCTGCGACGACTGGGTATCCATCTCGTTGAGAAAATCCGCACGGAAAACCGATGTAGTCTCGGCCGGCGTCTCTCCATAAACCGCATCGTTGCCGTTCTCGCTCACCGTTTCTCCTCCTCAGTCCGATTACCCGGGAGCCCTTTCGGAGCCCCCGGGGTCACGCGATACAACTCGGCCCAGACGAATCTCGGCCACGATCACACTCCGATGCGGATATGAAAAACCGACACGGCACTGCGCTCACCTCGACCGTACCCTGAGAGTGCCGGTGCGTGTAGATGGACAGGCCGGGCGAATACCCGCGAACGCGACGGAAAATCAGCTCCCGGAAACCGCGAGGTATGCCTCGGCATCCAGCGTTCCGGCCAGCGCCTCGTCCAGCGCGGACTCGGACTCGACCTCGAGGTCCACGAGCCATCCCCCGCCGTACGGCTCGCTGTTCACCAGCTCCGGGCCGGTCTCCAGCTCGCCGTTGACCGCAACGACTTTCGCGGTGAGCGGCGCGTAGATGTCGGACACGCTCTTGGTCGACTCGACCTCACCGAACGAATCGCCGGCCGTCACGTCCTCGCCCTCGGCGGGCAGCTGCACGAAGACCACGTCGCCGAGCTGCGACTGCGCGAAATCGGTGATGCCCACGCGCACCGTCGTCGGACCGGTGCGCCGCACCCATTCGTGCTCCGCTGTGTAGCGCAGATCGGCAGGGGTAGCGAGCTCACTCACGGTGGCTTCCTTTCGCGGACGATCCGGCGAGCGGACCGAAGATCAGTTTCCGGGTTGAGCGTATTGGCGCGGTTTGATCTCCCGCAAGGCGGCGACCGTGACCTGCGGGGATTGTTCGATCCGGAGCTGTCCCCCGCTGCGTGCGACGGTGTCGACGACCCCGCCGGGGATGTTGAGCGCCGCGGCCAGGGTCGGTGGATCACCAATCGCGACGACGCGGAACGGAGCCGACACCTTCCGTCCGTCGACGGTGACGTTCCCACCACTGCCACTCACCCACGAGTCGACACCGATCCGGATCGGATCCGTTCCCGCGCCGCTGATCTCGATCGCCTCGGCCCCCGCGGCGCGCAATTCCTGGATGAGGTCGAGCAGCACCTCCGAGCCGACCGACCTGCCCGGGTCCTCGACGGTGAGCACGACGCCCGGCCCGGTCGCGGCCACGGTCCCCACCTGGATCGACAGGGCCGCGAGCCGGGACTTCGCCTCGTCGAGGGCGGCGCTGGAGCTGCCGCCGCCGGCCTCGAGTTTCGACAGGGTCTGTTCCAGCCCGGCGATCTCCTGCCGCAGCGCGGCCTCGCGCTGGTTCAGGTTGCCCAGGACGGCCAGCAGGTCCGCGGGGCGCGCCGAATCGAGGTTGTCGCCCGAACCGGTGCTGCTGACCTGTGTCGCGATTCCGACGCCCAGCGCGGCCATGAGCAGCACGGCGAGCAGTCCGAACCCGAACCGACGCCGGGGGCGGGTCGGCGACGGCATCTCGTGTCGGCCCTCGGTGCGCGGTTCGATCGTGTTCTCGTGGAGTCCTTCGGAGCCGGTGTCTGCTTCGGGTCGTTCCTCGTTGTCCTGCATGCCCGTCACGCTCCGAACAGGCGCCGGCGCAGGGCGGCCGCGTTGCCGAAGATCCGGATTCCGAGGACGACGATGATCGCGGTCGACAGCTGCGTTCCGACACCCAGTTGATCGCCGAGCCACACGATCAGCGCGGCGACGAGGACGTTGAACACGAAGGACACCACGAAGACCTTCGCGTCGAAGATCTCGTCGAGGTAGGCGCGCAGGCCACCGAACACGGCGTCGAGAGCCGCGACGACCGCGATCGGCAGATAGGGCTGGACGGCGTCGGGCACCTGCGGGCTGAACACGATCCCGACCACGATGCCGGCGACGAGCGCCAGCACTCCATAGAGCGCGTATCCGCCTTTGACGGTCTTCACGGTGCCCCCGTTTCCTGTGCGAACCTCGTTTCACGACCTGCCGCGGCGGGCAGCTGGAGGTCGTCGGACTCGGCGATGGTGAAACCCACGCCGTACAACTGATGGACGGTCGACATCCGCAGATAGGCGTCGCTGACGACGAATCCGGTCTGCAGTTTCGCCGGTGACCCGATCGCGGAGACCCGGTACGGCGACGGCACCGGCTGGTTGTCGACGAGCATCGCCCCGCCCGCCTGGCGGATCGTCACGGCCGGTCCGACGCGCACGTCACCGACCGAGACGGCCTCGGCGCCACTCGCCCACAACGCGTTGACGACGGATTGGAGGTCGCGGTCCAGGACGCCGGCCTGCGGCGATCCGGGCACCCGCTGCGACGAGTCGGACAGGTCCGGTCGCGCCGCCGGATCGGTGAGGGTGACGACGAGCCCGGGGCCGTGCACCGGCTCGCTCGCGGCGGCGGCGTCGAGGGCGTGCAGTTGGTGGAGAACCTGCGCGCCCTCGGCGTCACCGGCGAGGACGCTCGCCCGCAGGTCGTCGACGCGGACGGTGAGGTCGTCGCGGTTTCCGGCGAGGCTGCGGCCGCGTTCCTCGGCCGCACGGACCTTGGTCAGCATCTCGGTCCGGGTCTGGTCGGCGTCGCTCGCCGACGACGCGGCCTGTGCATAGGCGATGCCGAAGACCAGCCCGACCAGCGCCGCACCCACGGCGATCCAGGCACTCGCACCGACCCGGGTGGACTTCGCGTGCCCCTGCGCCCGGTCCTCGGCGGCGCCCGCGTACCCGGGATCGAGGTGGTCGTTCATGAGCGACTTCAGCAGCGACGGAACCGGATTCCGTCGCACCTGCCGCGGGGAGCCCGTCACGGTCCGCTCCGCGCGACGGCCGGCGGCACGGTGCGCGCGACGTCGGCGGCCTTGGCCAGATACAGGCCGCCGGTCCACACGTAGAGGACGGTTCCCCAGATCAGCAGCGCGTAGCCCCACGCGTGTGCGATTCCGGCGACGCCCCAGTCACCCTGCGCCGCCAGCACCAGGGGCATCGCGAACATCAGCGCGAATGTCGCGGCCTTGCCGAGGTAGATGACCTCGGGCGGCGGAAGTCCGCGACGGCGGTAGATCGGCAACGTCAATGCCAGGATCAGGTCCCGGCCGATCAGGATCGCCGCCACCCACCACGGGATGATGTCGCGCAGGACGAACGCGATCAGCGTCGTGATGACGTACAGCCGGTCGACGAACGGGTCGAGGAGCGCGCCCAGACGCGATGTCTGGTTCAGCAGGCGGGCGAGCTTGCCGTCGGCCCAGTCGGTGAAGCCGCTGAGCATGAGGATCGCCAGCGCCCAGCCGTCCGCGTGCGGGCCCAGCAGCAGGTACAGGAACAGCGGCACACCGGCGAGCCGGACCATGCTGAGGAGATTCGGGACGGTCAGGATGCGATCTTCGCCCCGCTTCGAGCCGGACTTCTGCTGTCCTACCGCGTCCACCAACATTCCTCTCGGGTCCTGTCCGCTGTCGGTGGCCAGCTTTCCACACCCGGTGTCGCATTTCAGGGACCGACCGTTCGGGGGTGAACGTGCTCGGGCCGGTAGGTCAGCGGATCCGGCCACTCCGCGGTACCCGCGCGATGGATCCGGCGGTGAGGCTGCCGAGGTAGATCCAGTCGGGCGTCACGCGCACCCCCGTCACAGGCGAGTAGCTGCCCTTTCCACCGCGCAGGCTCTGGACGACGCGGCCGTCGCCGTCGAGGCCGAGCAGCCACGCCCGGCGCTCCGGGTCCGGTTGCGCGACGCTCGGCAGGTTCGCGGCCAGCACCCGCAGGCCCGGATGCGGCGCCATCCGGTCCAGCAGCCGCATCCGTGGGCTGTAGAGCGCGACCCAGAAGATCCCGTCCGCGGTCTGGGACGTGACGTTGTCAGGGATCCCGGGCAGGTTGTCCGCCCACACCGACGCCGTCCCCGCGCGGGGTCCGGCCAGTTCGACGCGCTGTATCCGGTACGAACCGGTCTCCGCGACGACCACGTAGGATTCGTCGCTCGCGAGACCCACCCCGTTGGCGAACTGGAGCCCGTCCGCGAGCAGATCCATCTCGCCCGTACTCGGGTCGAAGCGCAGCAGTCGACCGGTGCCGCTGTGCTCGAGCAGGTCGAGCCGATGTTCCTCGAGCGTGAACCGCGACGACGAGTCGGTGAAGTACACGACGCCGTCCCGCGCGACGGCGGAGTTGTTGCACAACAGCAGGGGGCGCCCGAGCGCCGCGTCCGCGAGCACCTCCACCCGGCCGGTTTCGTCCACACGCAGCAGGCCCCGTCGGCTGTCGCACACGAGGAAGCGTCCGTCGTCCAGCACCTCCACTCCGAGCGGGCGCCCACCGGTGTGGGCGAGTTCGGTGGCGCGGCCGTCGGCGTCGAAGCGCCAGATCCGCCCGTCCTCGCCGCCGGTGATCACCCGTCCGTCGCCATCGACGGCCACGTCCTCGGGCCCGCGTCCGGTCGGCAGCTTCCACCGCTGCGCGGCGTCCAGTTCGCGGCTCGGCGCGAACACTCCCGCCTCGGGCGGGGCGGGTGGGGGTCGCCACGCAACGGGTTCGATGTTCGTGCGGTCGACGACGCTCAGGACCGATCGAAAGATGGTCACCGCCCCGACGCTAGTCGTGTGAGTGCGCGCCCACCCGGGAAATCACCGCCACGCGAAACTGGGCTGCGCCAACGCGCCCACCCGGGTGGGCCGGCCGTGCAGGACGACCTCGCAGAACTGGTGGATCACCGCACCCGTCGGCGCGTGGATGTGCTCGCCACGGAATGGCCAGCACGCAACCGATTCGGGTGATCCGGGGATCTCGACGAACCGGGTCGGCACGTCGAGTTCGTCGAGCGGTACCGCGAACACGTGCGCCACCTCGTCAGGGTTCGGCACGAGGGCGTCCACCGAATCCTCGGACCACACGACGAACGGCGTCATGACGTAGCCCGAGCGCGTCTCGTAGTCGTCGAGGCAGCCGAGCACGTCGTCGGGGCCGACCTCGATACCGAGTTCCTCGCGCAATTCGCGCAGCGCCGCGTCGCGGGCCGTCTCGCCGTCGTCGAGGCGGCCGCCCGGCAGCGCGAACTGTCCGGCGTGGGCGCGCATCTTCGCGGGCCGCAGCGTGAGCGGGAACACCGGGACGCCGTCCTCGTCACGCATCACCGCGATCACGACGGCCGCCGCGCGCCGGTCTCCCAGCGGAACCGTCCGCGCGTCGAACGCCCGCAGCCGCGATTCGATGTCCGCGCGGGTGGGCCTCGCCGTGTTCGTCATGTCCGCCTCCTGCACCCCGACCGTCGTTCGACCGATCATGCCCCACCGGGACACCGGTCTCGTTATCGTGGGAGCCTGCGATTGGGGCCCAGATGCGCACGTCACCGCGATCGATCGTCCGCCGCCTGTCCCGCGAGGTGCTGGATGTCGCGTTTCCGGACGAGAACGCGGCCTACTGGGTGCTGCCGTACGCACTCGGGGCGAACGACACCATCGAGGTGTCCGGCACGTACCCGTCGGCACGGTACGTCTCGCGCAACACCGACCGCACCGACCTCGACACCACCGACACGCTGCGGGACGACCAGCTCCTGCCCGGCCCCGGCAGCGGCAACCCGTTCTCCGATCCCGGGGCGCCGGGGCTTCCACCGGATCGGCGCCGGTGGCACGCCGATCCGGCCGCCACGATGGGCGCCCACTCCCCCGTAGTGGCGTACTGCTCGGCGGCGACCTCAGCGGCGCGGGGGTACGCGGGCTGTGTCGAGGGAGACCGGTGATGAGCTACGACATCCGGATTCGCGATCTGTCGGAGCAACCCACCGGGATCGTGCGGGGCGACGTCACGGTCGAGGCGATCCCCGCCTTCCTGGGGCCGGCCTTCGAGGCCGTGGTCCGTGCCGCGGCGGACCAGGACATCGAGATCGTCGGCCCACCGTTCGGGCGGTTCCTCCCGCTGCCGGGCGGCCGCTGGAACATCGAGGCCGGGTTCCCGCTCGCACGCACCCTCGCCGAGACGGGTCCGGTCGAGTCGGCGTCGCTGCCGGAGGGGCCGTGCGCGTGCACCGTGCACGCCGGCGGCTACGACACCGTCGAATCGGCGTATATCGCTCTGACGCAGTGGATCAGCGAGCACGGCTACGCGACGATCGGCGAGCCCTGGGAGTGCTATCTCGACGCGCCCGACGCCCCGCAACCCCGGACCGAAGTGTTCATGCCCGTCGTGCGTCCGGACTCCAACTGATCCGACCGCCGACCCGGCAGCGATCTTGTCGCCCTGGTAGGGCAAGATTTCGCTTCGTGACTCGCTCCACCCGGCTCGGCCTCCTCCTCGCGCTCTCCGCTTCCGTTGTGGCCCTCACCGGGTGCAGCAGCACACCCACCGACAGCGAGCCTGTCGTCATCTCCCGGACCACCCCGGATCCGACGACGACGCACCGGGCATCCGCAGCGCCGCGTCACGTCCCGACCACGTCCGCGTCGTCCGACACGACGACCGCCGAGATCCCGACCTCCCCGGCTCCGGTCGTCACACCCGACGCCGAGCAGAGCGACACCCTCAGCACCGAGGACCTGCTGTTCCTGTCGTACATCACCGAATTCACGCTCATGGAGAAGCCCGAAAGCGACCAGATCCGCCTCGGCCTGTCGATGTGCAACTCCCTGTACCGCGGCCAGAGCAAGCCCGACCTCACCGCCGAGTACCTCGGCGACGGCCGCTACACCAGGGCCGAGGTCGCGAACGTCCTGAGCGCCGCGACCGTCGCGTACTGCCCCGAATTCGCCTGACGGCGCGGTGTCCGCGTTGAGCGAGCCGATCCCCTACGAGCGCATGCGCCGACTCCTCGGCCTGCCCGATCTCCGCGTGGGCCCACCCGGGCGGTGGGCGGTGCGCAAGATCCGCACCGGCGAACGGTCGGGCCTGTGGGGCGTGTGGCCGTGCCCGGCCGCCGAGACCGCGAATCACCTTGTCGTCGAAGCGTTTCGTAGCTGGACCGACGCGATCGCGTGGGTGCGACGTGCCGTCGACGAACGCTGACGCGACGCCTCACGCACCGACCGCCCGGCCGGCGGCGAACGCGGACGCGCGCGCGACGAGGTGATCGCGCAGGCGTGACACCGCGGGCGTCGGACGGTGATGTCCCGCCGCGAGGCCGATGCTCCGCTCGCGCGCACCCTCGAGCCGAACGGCCACGACGCCCTCGTGGGGCGCTTCCGCGGCCGGCAGCAACGCGACACCCAGTCCGTGACCGACGAGCGCCCGGATCGTCTCGAACTCGGTGATCTCGAACGACACCCGGGGCGTGAATCCCGCCTCGGCGCACCACGAGTCGACGAGGTGACGCAGGTGGTACGACGGGGGGTTCGCGATGAACGCCTCGTCCGCGAGTTCTGCCAGGCCGACCTGCGCCCGGTTCGCGAGTCGATGGGTGTCGGCGACGTGTAGACGGATCGTCTGGCCGCCGAGGACGGTGACCGGCAGGTCCTCCGGCGGCGGGATCATCACGGCCAGGTCGAGTCGGCCGTCGCGCACCATCCCGGCCAGCGCATCACCGTGTGCCTGGACGAGGTGCAGCCGGATCCGCGGCGCCGCCGCGTGGAACTCCGCGAGCACCGAGGGCACGCTCACCGGCCCGAGCGTGAGGGGAAAGCCGAAGCGCACCAGCCCTGCCTCAGGATCCGCATTGTCCCGGACCACTCCGATCGCGTCGTCGAGGGCACCCACCAGGCGGTGTGTCCGCTCGAACAGATCGCGCCCCTGCGCGGTGAGCGCGATGCCCCGGCCGACCTGGTGGAACAGCTCGACCCCCAGCGTTCTCTCCAGGGACCTGATCCGCCTGCTGATCGACGACTGCGGAACCCCGAGCAACTCCGCCGCACGAGTGACGTGCCCCTCCGCCGCCACGGCGTCGAACGCGGCCAGCAGCGGCGCGACACCCTCCGCCGCAGACATGCGGAATTCATCCATATTCGGATCATAAAGGGCCCAATTCCGCATTGGACGGATCGTTCGACGGCGGTCCACGATGAGCCCTACACACCGAGGGAGGGCACGACATGACAGCGCAGACCCGTACCGATTCCGATCCCGAAGTCGCAGCAGACGTTCTGGACGTCGTCCTCGTCGGCGGCGGCATCATGTCCGCGACGCTCGGCGCACTGTTGTCCGCGCTGCAGCCGGACTGGTCGATCGTGATGCTCGAACGCCTCGGTGAGCCGGCTCAGGAGAGCTCCAACGCGTGGAGCAACGCCGGGACCGGGCATGCCGGGTTGTGCGAGCTCAACTACATGCCCGACCCGAGCGAGCCCGCCCGCGCCGCCGACATCGGCCGCCAGTACGGACTGTCGCGGCAGTTCTGGGCCTCGCTCGTCGCGAGCGGGGACATCGCCGATCCACGATCGGTCACCAATCCGACGCCGCACATGGACGTCGTCTTCGGTGCGCACGACATCGCATATCTGCGTGAGCGATTCGCGACGCTGCAGCGGCTTCCCCACTTCTCGGGCATGGAGTACAGCGAGGATCCCGAGACGATCCGAGCGTGGGCGCCGCTGCTCATGGACGGCCGCGATCCCGCCCAGCCGATGGCCGCGACGCGCCACACGGCCGGCACCGACGTCGACTTCGGCGCGCTGACCCACTCGCTGGTCGACGCGATGGTTACTCGTGGCGCCCGGGTGCGGACGCACCACGAGGTGACCTCGCTTTCTCGGTCCACGGACGGGATCTGGACTGTCGGTGGCCGAGACCGCACCTCTGGGCGTCGCTTCCGTCTGCGGTCGAAGTTCGTGTTCGTCGGCGCCGGCGGCTATGCCTTGAAGCTGTTGCAAAAGGCCAGGCTCCCCGAGGTCCGCGGGTACGGGGTCTTCCCGCTCGGCGCCCAGTTCTTCCGCACCGACGACCCCGAAGTGGTCGCGCGTCACGACGCGAAGGTGTACGGCCAGGCGGCTGTCGGCGCGCCGCCGATGTCGGTGCCGCATCTCGATCGACGGGTCATCGACGGGCAACCGTCGTTGATGTTCGGCCCCTACGCGACGTTCAGCACGAAGCTCCTCAAACACGGACGCCTGCGGGACCTGTTCACCACCATCCGTTTCCACAACGTCGCACCGCTGGTGGCCGTGGGGCTCCAGAATCTGGGACTGGTGCGGTACCTGATCGGCCAGCTGGCGGCCTCCCGGACCCGGAAGTTCCGCGAGCTCACCCGGTTCTACCCGACCGCGGATCCGGCCGACTGGGAGCTGATCCAGGCGGGACAGCGGGCGCAACTGATCAAGCCCGACCGGAAGAAGGTGGGTGTCCTGACCTTCGGCACCGAGGTGGTCACCGGCGCCGACGGCACGATCGCGGGGCTGCTCGGCGCCTCCCCCGGCGCCTCCATCGCCCCGCCCCTCATGGCGGAGCTGCTCGCGGAGTGCTTTCCGGAGCAGCACGCGCGGTGGCAGCCCACGCTGCACCGGTGGATGCCGGGCCTCGGTTCGGCTGTGACGTCGGACGACGACAGCACCCGAACCTAGCTCCAGTCCACCGCGGTTCCGGACGGGTCCACGAGCGTCCGGTTCCACTCGTTGAAGAGCCATGCATCGGGTGCGAGCGACTGGAGCGCGGCCTGCACCTCGATCAGCGTGTTGATCTCGTCCAGCGCGTCGTCGATGTCGGCGATCCCGATCCGAAGACACGCCGCCGCCTCGTGGGGAATCGCCGGGCAGTCGGCACGCGCCCGGAAGTCTGCAGGTCGGTGGAGTTCGACGGCGAATCTCGGGCCGTTCTGCCCGTCGGAGACCTCGAGAAGGTCGCCGCGGTCGACCACGTGCAGACCCGCGTCCTCCAGGTGCTTCCCTGCACGCAGCAGCGACACCGCCGACGACCCCGAAGCGAAGACGAAGCTCGAACTGCTGACCACGGCGCCTCCTGCACATCCACCCCGCCACCGACAGCATTTGCCTGCCGTCACTCGAACCGAGAGCGGTCAGGAGCCGAGCGAGCCCCCGTCGAGTGAGCCCAAGTCGAGTGAACCACCCGACGATCCGGCATCGACCGAGCCGGGTCCACCAGCTTGACTCCACCCCCGGCAGCCAGTGGTCATGAACCCGTCGTCGTCCGGATCGATGGTGACAGTGACCGGCCCGAAGGAATTCCCCTGCTCGATCGTGGCGACGCCGCCGAGAGGCAGCGCCTCGAGGCGGGCCCATGTGCAGGGCAGCAGGCCGCCAGGCCAGGCGCCGGCCGTCGTGTAGGTCCCCGGCTGAACGTCGACACCGACGCGGTAGACGCCGTCCACCAAGATCCGGCTCGCTTTCACGTCCGAAGATCCGGTATCAGCGGCTGATGCCACCCCAGCCCCGCCCACCGCGGTCGCAGCGGTGGCGGCAGCGGCGACCACACCGATCACCAACTTCGTTGGCTTCCGCACGGGCTTCACTGATCGACCAAGCATCTCGGATCCTCCCCCAAGTCGTCTCTCGCGCTCGGGCTGCGCGCCCGGGGGATCGTAGCCCGAACCCGACCACGGAGCCGGCGAAACACATGCACCGTTGCGAGCTGGCTATCGACGATGCGGCGTTTCCGCGATGAGGCAATCAGGTTCGCCACACTGCGGTGAACTCGGACCAAGGTCCACCTATGTGTGTTGATGAGAAGTCGTCGAAGCCCTTGGGCTCCCCGTTCGGTGAATAGTGACCGGCGAGGCTCCCGCCTTCAACCCACGTGCATCGGCGAACCGTAGATCTCGACGCTACCCGGCTTATTGCTGGCCGCGCCGCCGAGCGCTACCAGGGTTGATGTTGAGCCGAACATCCTCATGCACCACCGTGCACGGCACATCGTCGTCGTTGTCCGGGTCGCCAGAATCCGCAGGGTCCGGCAGTTCTGCAATCTGCTCGATGACGATCTGTGCTCGCGCCGCACCGGGATCAAACATCTCCTGAAACGGCCCGACGAACGACCCCGCAAGCCCGCGGCGCTTCGCCCGAATAGCCGCCCACCCGAACAGCACCAACGGGCCGACCATGGCGATCAGCACTAACAGTTCCCCCATGCCCGCGAGGGTACCGATGAGATTCGAACCCCATTGCCTCCGCGCCGGATTCTTGCCTCACTTCCAGGCGATTGCGGCACTACCAGTCAACTGAACGACATCTACCTACGCCGAGAATCGCTGCACCAGTGTCGACCAGGTCGGCACGCGCGCTCCGGTGCGCGCGCCGGGTGCACCAATCGGATTGACGCGGCGGCGGGTACTCCCCGTGCAGGCCGGCGCTGTTCGTGGGAGCCGGATGCGTGATCCGCGCGGCCTCTGGTCTCTGGCGTTCGAGATCACCCGCGGTTATGCGAGAGCGTCGCAGAGCGTCCGAAGATGCAGAAAACCCTGGTGAGAAGTACTCTCACCAGGGTTTTCCTCGGTCGGGCTGACAGGATTTGAACCTGCGACCACTTGACCCCCAGTCAAGTGCGCTACCAAGCTGCGCCACAGCCCGTCCACGCCCTCGTTCGGGCGCCTCAGAAGATTACAACAGTGTCGCCAGGGAAAGCGAATCGCCTGGTCAACACCCCTGGACGGCCCCGCTGAGGCGCTGTCGCACGGGGTTTTCGACCGTCCCGTTCCGAACCCGCGTCGATGTCCGGTGTGGTCGGGACGAAACCCGTGCGACAGCGCACTACGTCAACGGTTGCGCCGGTCCCGCTTCTCCCGCACACGCACCGAGATGCGCACGGGGCTGCCGTCGAAACCGAACTCCTCACGCAGGCGACGCTCCAGGAAGCGGCGGTAGCCGGCCTCGAGGAAGCCCGTCGTGAACAGCACGAACGTCGGCGGGCGGGTGCCTGCCTGGGTCGCGAACATGATGCGGGGCAGGCGCCCACCACGCATCGGCGGCGGCGTGGCCGCCACGACCTCCTTGAGCCACGTGTTCAGGCGCCCGGTGGGAATGCGCTTGTCCCACGACTCGAGCGCCGTCTCGATCGCGGGCACGAGCTTCTGGACGGCGCGGCCGGTGTGCGCAGAGATGTTCACCCGCTGCGCCCACGGGACGCGGACCAGCTCGCGGTCGATCTCCTTCTCGAGCATGTACCGGCGGTCCTCGTCGACGAGGTCCCACTTGTTGAACGCGAGCACCAGGGCGCGGCCGGCATCGGCCACCATGGACAGCACGCGCAGGTCCTGCTCGGTCATCGGCTTCGACGCGTCGATCAGCAGGATCGCGACCTCGGCGGCCTCGATCGCCGACTTGGTGCGCAGCGACGCGTAGAACTCGTGACCGCTCGCATGGCTGACCTTCTTGCGCAGGCCGGCGGTGTCGATGAACTTCCACACCTTGCCGCCGAGCTCGACGAGCGAGTCGACAGGGTCGACGGTGGTGCCGGCGACGTCGTGGACCACCGAGCGCTCGTCGCCGGACAGCTTGTTGAGCAGGCTCGACTTGCCGACGTTCGGCTTGCCGACCAGGGCCACACGACGTGGCCCGCCGACACCCGAGCCCTCGCGCGGGGTCTCGGGAAGCACCGCCAGCACCTCGTCGAGCAGGTCGCCGGTGCCGCGACCGTGGGTGGCACTGATCATGTGCGGTTCGCCCAGACCGAGCGACCACAGCGCCGCGGCCTCGGCCTCGGTGCGCGCGTCGTCGACCTTGTTGGCGACGAGGAGAACGGGCGTCTTGGAGCGGCGCAGCACCCTGACAGCCGCCTCGTCCGTCGCGGTGGCACCGACGACGGCATCGACCACGAGCAGGATCGCGTCGGCGGTGTTCATGGCGTGCTCGGCCTGTCGGGCCACCGACTGCTGCAGCCCCTTGGCGTCGGGCTCCCAGCCGCCGGTGTCCTGCACCATGAACCGGCGCCCAGCCCACGTCGCGTCGTAGGACACGCGGTCACGGGTTACGCCCGGGAAGTCCTCGACGACCGCTTCGCGGCGGCCGATGATCCGGTTGACCAGCGTGGACTTGCCGACGTTGGGCCGTCCCACGATCGCGACCGTCGGAACCGCCACGTGCTCCTCGGCCTCGTCGCCTTCGAGGAAGTCGGCGAGGTCCCAGTCGGATTCCTCGCTCCAGATGCCGTCGCCGGCGAACCCGCCGTCGGAGATGTCGCTGACAAATTCGTCGGTCACTGCACTGCTCCAGTTCTGTCGCCTACCACCAGCAGCAACCTGCCGATCACGTCTTCGATACCCAGTTCACTCGTGTCCACCGTCACCGAATCCTCCGCCGGACGCAACGGAGATACCGCGCGGGTGGAATCGAGGTGGTCGCGGCGCTGCACGTCGGCGAGGACGGCGGCGAAGTCGTCTCCCCGCCCCTCGGCGATGTTCTGGGAGTTGCGCCGCATGGCCCGGGCCTCCGCGGAGGCCGTCAGGAAGATCTTCACGTCGGCGTCCGGCAGCACAACGGTGCCGATGTCGCGTCCCTCGACGACGATCCGCTCGGCCTGCAGGGCGATCCGCCGCTGCAGGTCGACCAGGAAGGTGCGCACCGCGGGAACCGCTGACACCGCCGACACAGCCTGTGTCACGGCGGCGCCGCGGATCTCGTCGGTGACATCCTCACCGTCGAGCTGCACGCCGTCCTGCTCGGGGTCGGTACCGATGCTCAGCGGCAGCGACGCGGTGGCCTCGGTGATGGCCTGAGGATCCGTGACGTCGACGCCGCAGCGCAACACGTGCAGTGTCGCGATCCGGTACATCGCGCCGGTGTCGAGGTAGCGCGCGCCCAGGGCTGTCGCGACCCGGCGGGACACGCTGGACTTACCGGTGCCCGACGGTCCGTCGATCGCGACGACCAGTGGTCCGCCGTTCGTCATGCTCACAGGCCGACCGCCCCGTACAGGCTGCCGACCTCGCCGCGGCCCAGCACACGCAACGTGCCCGGGCGCCCGTCGCCGAGCGCGACCGCGCCGATGTCGGTGCGGACCAGGCGCACCACCGGGTGCCCGACGGCGTCGAGGAGACGACGCACGATGTGCTTGCGTCCCTCGTGCAGGACGATCTTCACCAGCGACTTGCCGCCGTTGATGTCGAGGAGCTGGAACGCGTCGACCTTCGCCGGCCCGTCGTCGAGCTCGACGCCGGCCTTGAGGGTCTTGCCGACGCTGCGGTCGACGACACCCTGCACGGTGGCCAGGTACGTCTTCGGCACCTCGTACGAGGGGTGCATCAGCCGGTGCGCGAGGTCGCCGTCGTTGGTCAGCAGGATCAGACCCTCGGTGTCGGCGTCGAGACGGCCGACGTGGAAGAGCCGCTGACCGGCGGACACGCGTTCGGAGACGATGTCGCCGATGCACGGGCGTCCGAGGTCGTCGGACATCGTGGACTGCCAGCCCCGCGGCTTGTTCAGCGCAATGTGGACCAGGTCCTTCTTGACGACGACGCGGATGCCGTCGACGCGGACGACCGCGTTCTCGGGATCGACGCGCAGGCCCTGCTCGACGACGATGCGGCCGTCGACCTCGACGCGGCCCTGGTCGATGAGTTCCTCGGCGGCGCGGCGGGAAGCGACTCCGGCCTGGGCGAGCACCTTCTGCAACCGCACTCCGTCGCCCTTCATGGGCGCGAGATCACGGTCGACCTCGGAGTACTGGTGCTTGGCGGGCTTCGCGTTGCTGATCTTCGGAGTCTGCGCCTGGGTCTGGGCGCGCTGGGGCTTGGCCGACTTCGGCTTGCCCCGCTTGTTGAGCTGCTTGTTCGCAGCGGTCGAGCGGGCGGCACCCTTGGCGGGCTGCCTGGTCTTGCGGTCCGGTGTGCCATCACGGCGAGCGGGCTTGTTCACTTTTCGATCCCTGTCAGTTTTCGATGTCGATCTCGGGGTCCGGCGTAGTTGCCGACCTCAGTGACGATGGAGTCCTCCCCATTCTCGCAAATCGCGGATCGGCTTCGAGACTCTCACTGATGTCATCGATCACATCTACGTCCGGCAGCAGCGGCGCGAGCGGCGGCAGATCCGTCAGCGAGGCCAGCCCGAGGCGCTCGAGGAACAGTTCGGTCGTGGCATATGTGGTGGCGTTGGTCTCCGGGTCGGGACCGGCCTCGGTGACGAGTCCGCGGGCCAACAGGGTGCGGATGACGCCGTCGACGTTGACACCGCGCACGGCGCTGATCCGGGTCCGGGTGAGCGGTTGCCGGTAGGCGATCACCGCGAGCGTCTCGAGCGCCGCGCGGGTCAGCTTCGAACGGGCACCGCCCTGCAGCAGGCGCTCGACGTACGGCGCGTACTCGGTGCGGGTGTAGAACCGCCACCCGTCGCCCGCGAACCGCAGGTCGATGCCGCTGCCGCGGGCGGTGAGGTCGTGGGACATCGTGCGCAGCGTCGTCTCGACCCGCGCCTCGGACTCGCCGAGGGCCGACGCGAGCATCGCCGGAGAGGCCGGGGTGTCGACAACCAGCAGCATCGACTCGAGCGCGGCCGCCAGGCGTTCGTCGGTCATCGCCGCGAACTCGTCCTCGAACGGGCTCACGTCCTCGGTGTCGACCGACGTCATCCGTAGTCCTCCTCGCTCGCGGGCGCGGCCGCGCTCTCACCGGTCCAACACACCAACAGATCTCCCAGTGGCTCGGGTTGCTCGAACAGCACCGAGCGCTCCCGATACAGCTCGAGCAGCGCCAGGAAACGCGCCACGATCTGCACGGGCATCTCACACTCGGCGATCAGCTCCCCGAACGGGGTCCACACGCCGGGACCGCGTTCGCGCAGCAGTTCCAGGACGCGGGCCGCCTGCTCGGGCACCGACACCGTCGGCACGTGCAGGTGGTCGAGGCCGACCTTCGGAACCGGTCGCGGGCGGAACGCGGTCGCGGCGATCTCGGCGAACTGGCGCGGATCGACGCCGAGCAGCACCTCGGGGAGCAGATCCACATAGCGGTCCTCGACCGACACCGACCGCGGATACCGCCGCCGTGCGGCTGCCTCCAGCTCGCCGAACAGTTGCGCCACCTGCTTGTAGGCCCGGTACTGCAGAAGTCGTGCGAACAGCAGGTCGCGCGCCTCGAGCAGGGCGAGGTCCTCGTCGTCGTCAACCTCACCGGCCGGCAGCAGCCGCGCCGCTTTCAGGTCCAGCAGCGTCGCCGCAACCACCAGGAACTCGGTGGTCTGATCCAGGCCCAGTTCGCTGCCGAGGCGGCGGGTGTAGGAGATGAATTCGTCGGTCACCTCGTGCAACGCAACCTCGGTGACGTCCAACTGGTGTTGGCTGATGAGCGTCAGCAGCAGGTCGAACGGACCCTCGAAATTGCGCAGGCGTACCCGGAAGCCCGGACTGTCCCCGCCCTCTGTCTCCGTATGCGCTTTCTCGACCCCCGACGCGACGTCCGTGCTCACCGGGCGCAGCGGTGGATGACCTCGCGGGCGAGGGCCCGGTAGGCCTCCGCGCCACCGGACTTGGGCGCCCACGTGGTGATCGGCTCCCCCGCGACGCTGGTCTCGGGGAACCGGACGGTGCGGTTGATGACGGTGTCGTAGACGAGATCGCCGAACACCTCGACGACGCGCGACATCACCTCGCGGGCATGCAGGGTGCGGGCGTCGAACATCGTCACGACGATGCCCTCGAGCGACAGGCGCGGATTGAGGCGGTCGCGCACCTTGTCGACGGTGTCGTTGAGCAGCGCGAGCCCGCGCAGCGAAAAGAACTCGCATTCCATCGGGATGATCACGCTGTCCGCGCACGCGAGCGCATTGACGGTGAGCAGGCCCAGCGACGGCTGGCAGTCGATCAGCACATAGTCGTAGCGGTCGAGCACCGGGTGCAGCACGCGGCCGAGCGTCTGCTCGCGGCCCACCTCGGTGACGAGCTGGATCTCCGCCGCCGACAGGTCGATGTTGCTGGGCAGCAGGTCGAGGCCGTCGATGCGGGTCCGCATCAGCACGTCGTCGATCGGGGTGCGTTCGACCAGCAGGTTGTGGACGGTCAACTCCAGATCGTGGTGCGCCACACCGAGTCCCGCGGACAACGCCCCTTGCGGATCGAGGTCCACCAGCAGCACCCGGCGCCCGTGCTCGGCGAGCGAGGCGCCCAGGTTGATCGTCGATGTGGTCTTTCCCACACCGCCCTTCTGATTGCACATCGCGATGATCCGGGCGGGTCCGTGATCGACAACGGGCCCGGGTTCCGGCACCTCACGCAACGGCCGGCCGGTGGGCCCGAGCGGCACCACGTCCCTGCATTCGATGTCTCTTGCATACGACAGCGCATCCCCGGAAAACGGGTGCGCGGGCTCCGCGTGCTGCGGCTGCGGTGTCACCACGGTCCGATGTCCCCTGTCCTGTCGTTCCCGTCCTGTCTTCCAGCTGATTTCGTAACGCTACCGCTTCGTGACCTCAAACGACGGCCAACACGCACCGGGTCAGCGGGCACGTGGGTGCGCCTGCGCCCACACCTCGCGCAGCGCGCTCACAGTCACCATCGTGTAGATCTGCGTCGTCGTCACTGACGAATGCCCGAGCAATTCCTGGACTACGCGCACGTCCGCGCCGCCGTCGAGCAGGTGCGTCGCGAACGAGTGCCGCAGCGTGTGCGGCGAGACCGCGACGGTGATCCCGGCTTTCTCCGCGGCGTCGTGCAGGACCTGCCACGCGCTCTGCCGCGACAGTCGGCCACCGCGGGCGTTGAGGAACAATGCTGGCGTGCCGCGCGCGACCAGACCGGGCCGGCCGCGGACCAAATAGTTGTCGATTGCCACGATCGCGGGGCGACCGACCGGCACGATGCGCTCCTTGCCACCCTTGCCGCGCAGCAGCACCGACCGCGACTGGGTGTCGAGATCGTCGACGTCGAGCCCGACGGCCTCCGAGATGCGCGCACCCGTCGAGTACAGCAGCTCGAGCAACGCCCGGTCGCGCAGCGTGCGCGGATTGTCGGAGGCCCCGTCGCCGCCGGCGGCATCGAGGATCGAGAGCACGTCGTCGAGCGGTAGAGACTTCGGCAGACGTCGGCCCGGCGTCGGGGGCTTCACCGACCGCGCCACGTCCGCCGTCGTCACGCCCTCCGCGGCGGCGAACCGGTGCAGTCCACGCACCGCGATCAGCGACCGAGCCGACGAACTGGGCGCCAGCGCAACGGTCCCCGTTTCCGGATCGCCGCGCCGCAGCGCGACCACGAACTCGCTGACGTCGGACTCCCCAACCGCGCGAAGATCGTCGATACCCCGGTCGGCAAGGAACCGCGCGTACCGGTTCAGGTCACGCCGATACGAGCTGAGGGTGTTGCGCGCGGCGCCGCGCTCGACGGCCAGGTGGTCCAGATACGTGTCGATCTGGCCGCCCAGCACCGTCATGCGGATTCGCTGTCGGTCCGACCATGCTTGCGACGCGCGAACGTGTCGGGCCGATCGACCCAGTCGGCGTCCGGCTCCCGCAGGCCGTCGCCCCGCGTGCGGGCCGCGGCGAGCGCGAGGATGCCAGACACGGCCGTGGCGTTGACGATCTCCCCGCGCAGCGCCATCGTCACCGCGTCGTCGAGCGGGACGCGGGCGATCTCGAGGTCCGCCTCCTCGTCGTGGGCGTCGGGCCGGCCGATGTCACGCAGGCCGGTCGCGAGGAACACCCGCACGGATTCGTCCGTGAATCCCGGGGACAGCGCGACGTCGACGAGGACGGACCAGTGGTCCGCCGCCAGGCCGGTCTCCTCCACGAGTTCGCGCCGGGCGGCGTCGAGTGGATCCTCGCCCGGTTCGTCGAGCAGCCCGGCCGGCAGCTCCCACAGGCGACGGCCGAGCGGATGCCGGTACTGCCGGATGAGAACCAGCCGATCGGCGTCGTCGAGCACCGCGACGGCAACCGCGCCGTGATGCTCGACGACCTCCCGATCAGCTTCGCGCCCTCCGGGCATCGCGACCCGGTCCACCCGCAACGCGACGATCGCGCCGCTGTACACGTCGCGCGAGGCGACGGTGTGGAACTCGTGCTCCCCCGGCAGGCTCATCGGCGACCGCTATCCGACGCTGTCCGCGGTGGTCGACTCGACGGTCGCCTCCGGCGTGACGTCGACCGGCAGCCGTCCGGCGGCCTTGTAGTCCAACGCCGCGCCGATGAACGCCGAGAACAGCGGGTGCGGACGGGTCGGGCGGCTCTTGAGCTCCGGATGTGCCTGCGTCGCAACGAAGAACGGATGCTTGTCGGCGGGCAGCTCGACGAACTCGACGAGGTGTCCGTCCGGCGAGGTGCCGGAGAACTGCAGACCGCTCTTGGCGATGCGGTCGCGGTAGGCGTTGTTGACCTCGTAGCGGTGGCGGTGGCGCTCGGAGACGTTCTCGCTGCCGTACGCCTTCGCGACCACGGAGCCCTTGGCGAGCACCGCAGGGTAGGCGCCCAGACGCATCGTGCCGCCCAGATCCGCCTCGCCGGCGACGATCTGCTCCTGATCGGCCATCGTCGAGATGACGGGGTGCTTGGTGTCCTGATCGAACTCCTCGGAGTTCGCGTCCTTCAGGCCCACCGAGCGGGCCGCCTCGATCACGACGGCCTGCAGACCCAGGCACAGGCCCAGCAGCGGGAGCTTGTTGGTGCGGGCGTAGCTGATGGCGCCGAGCTTGCCCTCGATGCCGCGGATGCCGAAGCCGCCGGGAATCAGGACCGCGTCCACGTCACCGAGCGCCGCCTGCGCACCCTCCTCGGTCTCGCACTCGTCGGACGGCACCCACGAGATGTCCACCTTCGAGTGGTGCGCGAAGCCGCCGGCCCGCAGCGCCTCGGTCACCGACAGGTACGCGTCGGGCAGGTCGACGTACTTGCCGACCAGCGCGACCTTGACGGTCTCGCGCGGGTTGTGAACGCGCTCGAGCAGGTCGCCCCACACGGTCCAGTCGACGTCGCGGAACGGCAGGCCCAACTGGCGCACGACGTAGGCGTCGAGGCCCTCGCTGTGCAGCACCTTCGGGATGTCGTAGATGGACGGCGCGTCAGGCGTCGAGATGCAGGCGTCGACGTCGACGTCGCACATCAGCGCGATCTTCGCCTTGAGCGCCTGCGGCACGTCGCGGTCGCAGCGCAGGATCAGCGCGTCCGGCTGGATACCGATGTTGCGCAGCGCGGCCACCGAGTGCTGCGTCGGCTTGGTCTTGAGCTCACCGGACGGGCCGAGGTACGGCACCAGCGAGACGTGCAGGAAGAAGACGTTCTCCCGACCGACGTCGTGGCGCACCTGACGGGCCGCCTCGAGGAACGGCTGCGACTCGATGTCGCCGACCGTGCCGCCGATCTCGGTGATCACGACGTCGGGGACCTGACCCTGCGCGTCGGCGCCGGCCATCGCGATGATGCGGCTCTTGATCTCGTCGGTGATGTGCGGGATCACCTGGACGGTGTCGCCCAGGTACTCGCCGCGGCGCTCCTTCGCGATGACCGCCGAGTAGACCTGCCCGGTGGTCACGTTGGCGAAGGCGTTGAGGTCACGGTCGAGGAAACGCTCGTAGTGTCCGACGTCCAGGTCGGTCTCGGCGCCGTCCTCGGTGACGAAGACCTCGCCGTGCTGGAACGGGTTCATCGTTCCGGGGTCGACGTTGAGGTAGGGGTCGAGCTTCTGCATCGTCACGCGCAGTCCGCGCGCGGTGAGCAACTCGCCGAGGCTGGAAGCGGTCAATCCCTTACCGAGGGAGGAGGCGACACCCCCGCTCACGAAGATGTGCTTGGTGGCGCTACGCGAATGAATGCGTGACTGTGGCAAAGGGGCTCCCGTGACGACTGTGCAGGACTTGGTCTGAGATGAAGCATGCTGGGGCCTGCCGACCCACGGGACTTCACGGTAACACCTGTCGCCCGGGAACCGTGCACGACGCTCCCGGTTTCCGAGCGACAGGCGTCACATCCGTGCTACGGCTTCGGCGCGCCGACCGTGACCGCGGTGGCGCCGGGGCCCGTCCCGTAACGCCCGGAACCGCCTCCCAGCTGCTCCTGAAGTGCGAGAACGGTGGTGATCCGACCCGCCTCCCGGTCCACGTCGTCGACCGTCGACAGCACTGCCGTCACCGCGGCGTCCGCGCGCGCGACCGCGATCGGGCCGTTGCCCTCGGCGGCGGCCGGCGGTCCGGCCAGCACGGTGCCTGCGCCGCGGCCGTCGAGGGCGCCGGCGAAGCGGGCGATCACTGCGCCACGGTTGCCGCTGGTGTTCTCCGGGTCGCCGCTGCCGGTGAGGACGACCGCCAGCTGAGCAGGCTGGACGTTGCCGTCGTACTCGATGAAGCCGCCGCCGCGCAGCGTCTCCAACGCCAGCGTCCGCTCCTCCGGCGTCGTCTGCGGCTGCGCCGTCTGCGGGTTGAGAAGCAGCACCGAGCCCAACAGGTCGCCCGCCAGGCTGCCCTGGTCGACGGCACCGGTCCGCAGCTGGATGCCGGCGGGAATGATGTTCGTCACGGTCGTCCGCAACTGGTCCCCGTTCACGGAGTCGACGAACGACTCGGTGAGCGCGACCCGGCCGGTCACCGAACCGCCGGCCTGCGACACCGACCGCTGCACGCCTTCGATGTCACCGGGATCGGCATCCGGGGTGGTCACCACGATCACCGATCGCTGCGCGAGGGTGTCGCGGAGGATCCGGTCCGAGACGGCCGAATCGAATCCGTCGGCGGCGGTGAGCTGCTCGCCGAGCTGATTGTTCTGCTCGTTCAGGTTCTCGATCTCGTTCTGCAGTTCGGCCTTGTCGTCCCGCAGTCCCGACAGCATGCCGTTCGAGAGCAGGCCGGAGCCCAGGACCACGCCGATCGCGAGGGCCAGGAAGATCGCCGCTATGGAGATGGCGTGTTGACGCATCGAAATCACTTGAAGAGCCCCTGAACCCACAGCGCGAAGCTGTTCCACGTATCGATTGCCCAGTCCACTGCCTCGCCGCCGACGTTGGAGACGGCCAGCGCGACGATCACTGCGGTCAATGCCGCGAGCACCAGCAACGCGATCGCCGCACCGGACACCCGGCTGCGGTACAGCGTCGCGACGGCCTTGGCGTCCACGAGCTTCGGCCCCACCTTCAGACGGGTCATGAACGCCGCCGGGTTGGCGTCCCGCCGGCCGCGGTCGAAGAACTCGTCGAGCGAGACCGTGCTGCCGACGGTGACGATCAGCGACGCGCCGTGGTGGTCGGCCAGCAGCAGCGCCAGGTCCGACGGCGACGCCGACGCCGGGAACGTCATGGCTCCGATGCCCAGATCCTGGATGCGGGACAGGCCCTGCGCGTGACCGTCCGGGTCGGCAGGCAGCACCACCTCGGCACCGCACTTGAGCGTCTCACTGGTGATCTCGTCCGGGTCGCCGACGATGAGGTCGGGACGGTAGCCCGCCTTCGTGAGCGTGTCCGCGCCCGCGCCGACCCCGACGAGGATCGGCGAGTACTCCTTGATGAACGGCTTGAGCGCCTTCAGGTCGGCCTGATGATCGGGGCCGTCCGCCACGACCACGACGTGCCGGTCCTCGAGGTCGACGTCGATGTCCGGGACGCCGACCCCATCGATGAGCAGCGGACTCTCCGACCGGATGAACTCGATCGTGTTGCCGGAGAAGGCCTCCAGGTGGTCGACGAGGCCGGTCTTGGCCTCGATCATCCGATCGGAGATCTCGGCCTCGGTCTGTTCCTGTCCCTCGGCGAGCGTGCGCTCACCCGCGTAGACGACACCTTCGTGCAGACGGATCTTCGACCCGTCCTTGATCGACTTGAAGACCTCGGCGCCGGCCGAGTCGATCAGCACGATGCCGTTCGCGACCAGGACCTCGGGTCCCAGGTTGGGGTAGCGCCCGGTGATCGACGGGGACGCGTTGACCACGGCCAGGACGCCGGCGGCCACCAGAGCGTCCGCGGTGACCCGATCCAGGTCGATTTCGTCGAGCACGACGACGTCACCGTGCCCGACGCGGCGCAGCAGCTTGCCGGTGTCGCGGTCGACCCGAGCGATGCCACTGATACCGGGGAGGGTTTCGGTCTTACGGGAGAGCAGCGCCGGCATCTTCATGACCTCGATGATCACCCGCCGGAAACCGATGTGCAGGGAGGCGCGCCGTACCAACTACCACACCTGCCACAGCTTCACCAACCAAAAAGTCGGTTTTGCGAGTCATGCGGACGCGGCGCTGCGTTCCTGTCCCGCGATCGAGAGCAGTTCCTCGGCGTGTGCGCGTCCGGTCTCGGTGTCGTCGAGGCCCGCGAGCATCCGGGCCAACTCGACCACCCGCTCGTCCTCGGTCAGCGTCCGTACGCCGCTGTCGACGCCGCTGCGCACGTCGTCGGTCTTGTCGACCACCAGGTGCGTGTCCGCGAACGCAGCGACTTGCGGCAGGTGAGTGACGACGATGACCTGATGCGTGCGCGCCAACCGCGCGAGCCGACGACCGATCTCGACGGCGGCGCGCCCGCCGACACCGGCGTCCACTTCGTCGAACACCATCGTTGCGCCCCGGTCGGATCCGGCAAGCACCACCTCGAGTGCGAGCATGACGCGGGACAACTCGCCACCCGACGCGCTCTTGCTGATCGGTAGGGCCTGCGCGCCACTGTGCGCGGCAAGGCGGAACTCCACCTCGTCGACGCCGGAGGCGCCGGCGTGCAGCACCCGACCGTCCACGTCGAGCGGCGCCGCATCGTTGGGACCGGCCTCGCGCAGCCGAACCGAGACGTCCAGCGCCGCCCGGCCCATCGCCAGCCCCGCCAGTTCGTCGCTGACTGCCTTCGCGAGCTTCGTAGCGGCCTTCGACCGCGCCGCCGACAGCTTCACCGCGGCCTCCGCGGTCAGCTTCGCCGACGCCTCCGCGCGGGCCGAGAGCGCGGCCAAGGCATCGGAGGAAGTGTCGATACGCGCGAGACGCTCCCGCGCCGACTCGGCCCACTCCAGTACGCCGTCGATGTCGGCTGCGTACTTGCGGGTCAGGGTCTTGAGCTCGGCCTGACGCGTCAGCAGGGTGTCGAGCGCGCCCGGATCGCTGGGCAGGCCGGACAGGTACCCGGACAGTTCGCCCGAGACGTCGGCAACGACCGCCATCGCCTCCCCCAGCCGCGGACCGAGCCCGGCCAGGGCGGGGTCGTCGGACGACTCGATCCGGGCCCGCGCCTCGCCGAGCAGGTCGAGGGCCCCGGTGGCGCCGTCCACTCCGCCGTCGTCGAGTCCTGCGAGCGCCGCCTGGGCACCCTCCGCGGCCGTCCGGAGCGAATCGAGATCGCCCAGACGCCGGACCTCGGTGACGATGTCGACGTCCTCGCCCGGCGTCGGAGCGATCCGGTCGATCTCCTCGAGCGCGAACGTCAGCTGATCAGCTTCCTGGACGAGTTCGCGTGCGCGACTGGTTCGTTCGATCAGTTCTGCGCGCGCCTCGACCCACTCGGCGCGATGCTTGCGGTACCGCGCGAGCAGCGGCCCGATGGTCTTGTCCGCGAAACGATCCAGGGCGCCGCGCTGCTGGTCCGGCCGGAGCAGCCGCAGCTGATCATTCTGGCCGTGCACGGTGAGCAGCGGATCGGTGAACTCCGACAGTACGCCCGCCGGAACGCTCCGTCCGCCCAGGTGGGCCCGCGACCGGCCGTCCCCGCCGACGGTGCGGACCGCGATGATGCTGCCGTCGTCGTCGCGCTCGGCGCCGCAGGATTCGAGCAGCCTCGTCACCTCACGGTCGATCTGCGGCGCGGACTCGTCGACGTTGAACCGGCCCTCGACGACGGCCCGTGCGGCACCGACCCGGACCCGGCCGGCGTCGGCGCGGGCGCCGCTCAACAGGTGCAGGCTGGTCACGACCATCGTCTTGCCGGCGCCCGTCTCGCCGGTGAGAACCGTGAGACCGGCGTGGAACTGCGCGCAGGCCGACGAGATGGCCCCGAGGTTGTCGATCCGAATCTCCGCCAGCACCGCTACCGCTTCCTCCCTCGCCACCCCGTCACCGGAAGTTCGAACTTGCGCACCATCCGGTCCGCGAACGGCGCCGAATCGAGCCGCACCCAGCGGATCGGATCCTTGCCCCGCACGACTTCGACGCGTCCGCCCGCCGGAAGCTCCAGCGTGCGCCGACCGTCGCAGAAGACCAGACCGTCGTGACTGTCGGCGACCGTCTCGACCGCGATGATCGATTCCGGGCTCGTGACCAGCGGACGCGCGAATAGCGCGTGCGCGTTGCTCGGAATCACCAGCAGCGCTTCGAGTTCCGGCCACACGACTGGTCCGCCGGCAGAGAAAGCGTACGCGGTGGACCCGGTCGGCGTCGCGATGAGCACGCCGTCGCACCCGAACGCGGACACCGGCCGCCCGTCGACCTCGAGCACGACCTCGAGGACTCCGAGGCGTGAACGGTTCTCGATGCTGGCCTCGTTGAGCGCCCATCCGCGCTGCACGATCCGGTCCTCGACCCGGACCAACACATCGAGGGTCATCCGGTGTTCGATCCGGTACTCGCGCCGGACCACCTGGTCCATCGCCGTCTCGAGGTGCTCGGCCTCGGCCTCGGCGAGGAATCCGATCCGGCCGAGGTTGATTCCGAGCACCGGGACATCAGCGGACTGGGCGAGCTCGGCCGCGCGCAGGAAGCTCCCGTCCCCGCCGAGCACGATCACCATCTCGCAGTCGGACGCCGCTCCGGGCCCTTCCGGGACGACGCTGATCACCGGCTTGTCGGGTCCGTCCGCGAAGGACTCGATGCGGTCGACGTCGACCTCGTTCTCGAGCAGGCGCAACGCGATCCCCGCGCGGGCACAGATCTCGGCGACACGGCGGGCGGTCTCGGTGATCTCGGCGCGGCCAGAATGCGCGACGAGGAGGATCCGGCGGTCCGGAACACGCCGCGACGCCGTCACGTCGGTCACTGCGGCCCCTCCGCGACGGCGCGACGAATCAGTTCCTCGACCGACGGGCTCTCGTCCGTGTCGGACACCGTGTCTGTGTCCTTGCCGTCCTTGCCGTCCTTGCCGTCCTTGCCGTCCTTGCCGTCCTTGCCGTCCTTGCCGTCCTTGCGTAACCAGAGGAAGTACTCGACGTTGCCCGACGGCCCCGGCAGCGGACTCGCGACGGCGCCGACCGTGCGCAGGCCCAGTGCCGCGGCCGCCTCGGCGACCTCGATGACGGCGCTCGCACGTAATTCCGGGTCGCGCACCACGCCGCCCGAGCCCACGCGGTCCTTGCCGACCTCGAACTGCGGCTTGACCATCGGCACCAGGTCGGCACCGTCGTTGACACACGCCACCATCGCCGGAAGCACCAGCTTGAGGGAGATGAACGACAGATCCGCCACGACGAGGTCGACCCGACCGCCGATGGTCTCGGCGTCGATCGACCGGACGTTGGTGCGGTCGACCACGTGCACGCGATCGTCCGATTGCAGCCGCCACACCAACTGGCCGTACCCGACGTCCACCGCAACCACCTCGCGGGCACCGTGGTGCAGCAGGACGTCCGTGAAGCCGCCCGTCGAGGCGCCGGCGTCCAGGCATCGCCGGCCCTCGACCGTCAAGCCCTCCGGCACGAACGCGTCGAGGGCGCCGAGAAGTTTGTGCGCCCCCCGCGACGCCCACGAGATCTCCTCGTCGATGTCGGTGACCAGGAGCGGGGTTCCCGCCTCGATGGCGGTTGCAGGCTTGGTCGCGACGGTTCCCGCGATCAGAACTCGGCCGGCCGAGATCAGCTCCACCGCCTGCTCACGCGAACGGGCGAGACCCCGCCGGACCAGTTCCGCATCGACTCTTGCTCGACGTGCCACCTCAGACCTTGTCCACTGCTGCCAGGGACTCAACGAGTACATCGTGAGCCCGTTCGAGAATCTGTGCCTGCTGTCCGAGCGCTCGAGGATCCTCGATGTCGCCACCAGCATCGTTCAACCGTTCCAACAGGGCGTCGACGCGGTGGTGAACATCCGCCGGATCGACACCGCCACCGGATCCCGGGAGGTGCTGGCCTGGAAGTGGTACTGACGTGCTCATCGGTGCAAACCTAGCCCATCAGCCCGACGACAGACCACCGACGACAACCCAGTGGGACAGCTGCCTGCTCGGTCACATCTCGCCGAGCAGGAAGCAGACCGCCGCCCGCGCATCGTCGTCGGCCGCCCGCACGCGGACGAACTCGGGATGACGCCACGCAGCATCGAGCACCGACAGGAACGCCTTGGCCCGATCCACATGAGAAGCGCCAACGGACTCCGCACCGTCCGCGTGGATCACGAGGTCACCGGAGGCGAGTTCGACGCGCCATCCCGGGTGACATGCGACTGCCGACGCAGCGGCCGGACGATTGAGTGCGTCGAGCGACTCGGCGACGTACGTCGGACGGTGCATAGCATCGGCCCGCAGAAGATCCGCCGTCGTGCTGACACCTGTCAGAACGAGAAGTGACTCCGCGCCGACCGCGTTCGCACCGGCGATATCGGTATCGAGCCGATCACCGACGACCAACGGCCGGGCTTCCCCGGCCCGGGAGAGGGCATCCTCCATCAAAGGCGCGGCCGGCTTGCCCGCGACGATCGGCTCTCGCCCCGTCGCGGTCCGCAGCGCCGCGACCATCGACCCGTTGCCCAGAACCAGACCCCGCTCCGTCGGAAGAGTCGAGTCGACGTTCGCCGCGATCCACAACGCCCCGGATCGGATCGCCAACGTCGCCTCGGCGAGGATTGCCCAGTCCGTCGCCGGTGAATGCCCCTGAACGACGGCGACCGGGGCGTCCGCGAACCGGCGGACCGGCCGCAGTCCGACGTTCTCGACCTCCGCCGCGAGGGCGTCGGTTCCGACCACCAGGACGACGGCACCCGGCGCGAGCTTCTCCGACAGCAGACGCGCCGCCGACTGAGAGCTCGTGACGACGTCCTGATCTGCGGCGTCGAATCCGAGTTCCCGAAGGTGCTGCGCGACCGCCGCCGGACTGCGGCTCGCGTTGTTGGTGACGTACAGCTGACGCTGATCACCGGCAGCCAACGCCTCCCGGGCCCCCGGGATCACGTCGGGCCCCTGGTAGACGGTGCCGTCCAGATCGAGGAGCAGTACGTCGAACCCGTTCCGCAGTGGTGTGACGACGGGCTCCGTCACTGACCTTCTCCGGTCAGCTCGGCCACACGCTCCTCCGCATCCGTCTCACCATCGAGGTCGGCGGCGGCGGAATTGAGGAACCACTTGAGTCCATCCTCGACCCGGCCCGCCGCCACCAGCGCGTCGGCGTATGCGTAGAACAGGCGAGCCGCTGCGGAACCCGTCCGCTTGGCGTCGAGATCCGACGTCTGCAGCGTCACGACGGCCTGGTCGAACTGTCCGAGATCCATGCGGGCACCGGCGACGACCATGCGCAGCTCGCTCGCCTCGTCACCGGTCAGCGCACGGGCCTCGTCGCTGCGTCCGAGCTCGATGGCCCGCTCGGGGCGGCCGAGGCCGCGCTCGCAGTCCGCCATGACCGCAAGGAAACCCGGGCCGCCCGACATACGACGCGCTGCACGCAGCTCCGACAGGGCTTCGGCCCATTCACCGGCGTGATATGCCGTGATGCCGGCGGTCTCCCGCACCACCGCGATGCGACCGGCGCGCTGGCGGGCAGCCCGGGCGTGCGCAAGTGCCAGACGAGGATCGTCCTCGATCAGTCGACTGGCCATCACCAGGTGGCGGGCGACGGTGTTCGCGTTGTTCTTGTCCAAACTCAGCAGGTCGCGGCGAACCGCGGGATCCAGCTCGCCGGCCTCGACCTCGTCCGGGATGTCCGGCTCGTCGGGCCGGGCGTCGCGACGCTGCGCACCGACGGCCTCACGGCCGCGGGCCGGGCCGAACCCTCCCTCACCGCCGCGGCGACGAGGCGCCCCGCCGGTTCCGCGACCATCGTCACCGCGGCCCGAGAACTGTCGGCGGTCGTCTCCGCGCCGGTTGTCACCACGGCGATCATCACGACGGTCGTCACCGCGTCGGTCGTCGCGATCGCGCCACTGACCGGTTCCACGACCCTGTCCCTGCCGGCCGCCACGGTCCTGGCCGCCGCTCGAATCGCGACGCTGGTCATCGCGCGAACCGCGCCGGTCCGCCGGTCGGCCGCCACGGTGCCCTTCGGAACGGTGGGTCCCGTCTCCGCGGAAGTTCCGACGTTCACCACTGTTTTCCGACACAGCCATTCCTTTCATACAAAACACGAAAGGGGACCCAGTGTGTCGGGTCCCCTTTCGGTAACGGATGTTCGGCGGTGTCCTACTCTCCCACACCCTGTCGAGTGCAGTACCATCGGCGCTGGAGGGCTTAGCTTCCGGGTTCGGAATGGGACCGGGCGTTTCCCCTCCGCTATGGCCGCCGTAACTCTATGAAACTGTCACACCATCATTCCCCCGCCCGAACCACAACCCGGAGGATTGTGTTGGGGGTGAATGGTATCTGTGTGTTGTTTCAGATACCGCACAGTGGACGCGTAGCTTCTTTGTGGTAAGTCCTCGGCCTATTAGTACCAGTCACCTCCACACATTACTGTGCTTCCAGTTCTGGCCTATCAACCCGGTGGTCTGCCGGGGGCCTTACCCCCTCGAGGGGGTGAGAAACCTCATCTTGGAACAGGCTTCCCGCTTAGATGCTTTCAGCGGTTATCCCTTCCGAACGTAGCTAACCAGCAGTGCTCCTGGCGGAACAACTGGCACACCAGAGGTTCGTCCGTCCCGGTCCTCTCGTACTAGGGACAGCCTTCCTCAAGTTTCTAACGCGCGCGGCGGATAGAGACCGAACTGTCTCACGACGTTCTAAACCCAGCTCGCGTGCCGCTTTAATGGGCGAACAGCCCAACCCTTGGGACCTACTCCAGCCCCAGGATGCGACGAGCCGACATCGAGGTGCCAAACCATCCCGTCGATATGGACTCTTGGGGAAGATCAGCCTGTTATCCCCGGGGTACCTTTTATCCGTTGAGCGACACCGCTTCCACTTGCCGGTGCCGGATCACTAGTCCCGACTTTCGTCCCTGCTCGACCTGTCAGTCTCACAGTCAAGCTCCCTTGTGCACTTGCACTCGACACCTGATTGCCAACCAGGCTGAGGGAACCTTTGGGCGCCTCCGTTACATTTTGGGAGGCAACCGCCCCAGTTAAACTACCCACCAGGCACTGTCCCTGAACCAGATCATGGTCCGAGGTTAGATGTCCAATACGATCAGAGTGGTATTTCAACAACGACTCCACGAACACTGGCGTGCCCGCTTCACAGTCTCCCACCTATCCTACACAAACCGAACCGAACACCAATACCAAGCTATAGTGAAGGTCCCGGGGTCTTTTCGTCCTGCCGCGCGTAACGAGCATCTTTACTCGTAATGCAATTTCGCCGAGTCTGTGGTTGAGACAGCAGAGAAGTCGTTACGCCATTCGTGCAGGTCGGAACTTACCCGACAAGGAATTTCGCTACCTTAGGATGGTTATAGTTACCACCGCCGTTTACTGGGGCTTAAATTCTCAGCTTCGCCATTACTGGCTAACCGGTCCTCTTAACCTTCCAGCACCGGGCAGGCGTCAGTCCGTATACATCGTCTTACGACTTCGCACGGACCTGTGTTTTTAGTAAACAGTCGCTTCTCTCTGGTCTCTGCGGCCCCCACCAGCTCACGGAGCAAGTCCGGTCACCGGCAGAGGCCCCCCTTCTCCCGAAGTTACGGGGGCATTTTGCCGAGTTCCTTAACCACAGTTATCTCGATCGCCTTAGTATTCTCTACCTGACCACCTGTGTCGGTTTGGGGTACGGGCCGTGTGAAAGCTCGCTAGAGGCTTTTCTCGGCAGCATAGGATCACTGAATTCGCCTCAATCGGCTACGCATCACGTCTCAGGCTGTATGTGACCCGGATTTGCCTAGGCCACGCCCTACACGCTTACACCAGTATTACCACTGACTGGCTCAGCTACCTTCCTGCGTCACCCCATCGCTTGGCTACTACCAGATCGGTTCACGCGCATCCACCAACCACAGTCCCGAAGGACAACGGCCGGCTTCAGGGCGCTTAGCATCACTGATTCACCAGGGGCGCGTTCACACGGGTACGGGAATATCAACCCGTTGTCCATCGACTACGCCTGTCGGCCTCGCCTTAGGTCCCGACTCACCCTGGGCGGATTAACCTGGCCCAGGAACCCTTGGTCATTCGGCGGACGAGTTTCTCACTCGTCTTTCGCTACTCATGCCTGCATTCTCACTCGTGCAGCCTCCACGACTAGTTCACACTGCCGCTTCCATGGCTGCACGACGCTCCCCTACCCATCCACACCACTGCCGGACGATCCGTAAACCATCCGGGGTGTTATGTGAATGCCGCGGCTTCGGCGGTGTACTTGAGCCCCGCTACATTGTCGGCGCAGGATCACTTGACCAGTGAGCTATTACGCACTCTTTCAAGGGTGGCTGCTTCTAAGCCAACCTCCTGGTTGTCTTCGCGACCCCACATCCTTTTCCACTTAGTACACGCTTAGGGGCCTTAGCCGGCGATCTGGGCTGTTTCCCTCTCGACTACGAAGCTTATCCCCCGCAGTCTCACTGCCGTGCTCTCACACTCTGGCATTCGGAGTTTGGCTGACGTCAGTAACCTTGTGGGGCCCATCGGCCATCCAGTAGCTCTACCTCCAGAGTGAAACACACGACGCTGCACCTAAATGCATTTCGGGGAGAACCAGCTATCACGGAGTTTGATTGGCCTTTCACCCCTACCCACAGCTCATCCCCTCAGTTTTCAACCTAAGTGGGTTCGGGCCTCCACGACGTCTTACCGTCGCTTCACCCTGGCCATGGGTAGATCACTCCGCTTCGGGTCTAGAACATGCCACTCGAACGCCCTATTCGGACTCGCTTTCGCTACGGCTACCCCACACGGGTTAACCTCGCGACATGCCGCTAACTCGCAGGCTCATTCTTCAAAAGGCACGCCATCACCCACCCACCGAAGTGGCGCAGGCTCTGACGGATTGTAAGCGCACGGTTTCAGGTACTATTTCACTCCCCTCCCGGGGTACTTTTCACCTTTCCCTCACGGTACTAGTCCGCTATCGGTCACCAGGGAGTATTCAGGCTTATCGGGTGGTCCCGACAGATTCACAGCAGATTTCACGGGCCCGCTGCTACTCGGGTGTCCGCCACGACAGTCACCATGTTTTCGTCTACGGGACTCTCACCCTCTACGACAGGCCGTTCCAGACCACTTCGACTAACACGATGATTTCTTACTGTCGGCCAATCCGGCAGAATTGACAAGACGGATCCCACAACCCCACGAATGCAACGCCCGCCGGCTATCACACACCCATGGTTTAGCCTCATCCGCTTTCGCTCGCCACTACTCACGGAATCACATGTTGTTTTCTCTTCCTGTGGGTACTGAGATGTTTCACTTCCCCACGTTCCCTCCACACGCCCTATATATTCAGGCGCGGGTAACCACACATCACTGTGGCTGGGTTTCCCCATTCGGACATCCTCGGATCTCAGCTCGGTTGACAGCTCCCCGAGGCTTATCGCAGCCTCCTACGTCCTTCATCGGCTCCTGGTGCCAAGGCATCCACCGTACGCTCTTAAACACTTACAACAAAGATGCTCGCGTCCACTGTGCAGTTCTCAAACAACACACAAGCAGAAAACCCGTGCAGACACCGGACCAACCGGAACTTCCGTTCCCGCTGCGGTATGACCTGCGCTTCCCGCTTGTCGTTTCTTCCATGAAAGATCACTCGCGTGTTCCCTCAGGACCCAACAGTGCGCCGATATAACTCTCTTCCCACCAGCACAGGGGCCGGCGGTTCGTGAAGAAAATGCTTGTCAGTGTTCCACCCATGAGCAACCGCAGTCCCACGATTGGGGACTACACGGCCTCTGCCAGCCACCGACTCACCTGTGTGAACGGTGTACTGGAGAATGCTCCTTAGAAAGGAGGTGATCCAGCCGCACCTTCCGGTACGGCTACCTTGTTACGACTTCGTCCCAATCGCCGATCCCACCTTCGACGGCTCCCTCCCACGAGGGGTTAGGCCACCGGCTTCGGGTGTTACCGACTTTCATGACGTGACGGGCGGTGTGTACAAGGCCCGGGAACGTATTCACCGCAGCGTTGCTGATCTGCGATTACTAGCGACTCCGACTTCACGGGGTCGAGTTGCAGACCCCGATCCGAACTGAGACCGGCTTTAAGGGATTCGCTCCACCTCACGGTATCGCAGCCCTCTGTACCGGCCATTGTAGCATGTGTGAAGCCCTGGACATAAGGGGCATGATGACTTGACGTCATCCCCACCTTCCTCCGAGTTGACCCCGGCAGTCTCCTGCGAGTCCCCGCCATTACGCGCTGGCAACACAGGACAAGGGTTGCGCTCGTTGCGGGACTTAACCCAACATCTCACGACACGAGCTGACGACAGCCATGCACCACCTGTATACCGACCACAAGGGGGCACCTATCTCTAGGCGTTTCCGGTATATGTCAAACCCAGGTAAGGTTCTTCGCGTTGCATCGAATTAATCCACATGCTCCGCCGCTTGTGCGGGCCCCCGTCAATTCCTTTGAGTTTTAGCCTTGCGGCCGTACTCCCCAGGCGGGGCGCTTAATGCGTTAGCTACGGCACGGATCCCGTGGAAGGAAACCCACACCTAGCGCCCACCGTTTACGGCGTGGACTACCAGGGTATCTAATCCTGTTCGCTACCCACGCTTTCGCTCCTCAGCGTCAGTTACTGCCCAGAGACCCGCCTTCGCCACCGGTGTTCCTCCTGATATCTGCGCATTTCACCGCTACACCAGGAATTCCAGTCTCCCCTGCAGTACTCAAGTCTGCCCGTATCGCCTGCAAGCCCGCAGTTGAGCTGCGGGTTTTCACAGACGACGCGACAAACCGCCTACGAGCTCTTTACGCCCAGTAATTCCGGACAACGCTCGCACCCTACGTATTACCGCGGCTGCTGGCACGTAGTTGGCCGGTGCTTCTTCTGCAGGTACCGTCACTTGCGCTTCGTCCCTGCTGAAAGAGGTTTACAACCCGAAGGCCGTCATCCCTCACGCGGCGTCGCTGCATCAGGCTTTCGCCCATTGTGCAATATTCCCCACTGCTGCCTCCCGTAGGAGTCTGGGCCGTGTCTCAGTCCCAGTGTGGCCGGTCGCCCTCTCAGGCCGGCTACCCGTCGTCGCCTTGGTAGGCCATTACCCCACCAACAAGCTGATAGGCCGCGGGCCCATCCTGCACCAGTAAACCTTTCCAACCCCCGCCATGCGACAGGAGCTCATATCCGGTATTAGACCCAGTTTCCCAGGCTTATCCCAGAGTGCAGGGCAGATCACCCACGTGTTACTCACCCGTTCGCCGCTCGTGTACCCCCGAAAGGGCCTTACCGCTCGACTTGCATGTGTTAAGCACGCCGCCAGCGTTCGTCCTGAGCCAGGATCAAACTCTCCGTTGAAGACTCTAGATTGGCCGGCAAAACCGGCAATCAGCCATAGACATCGAGTCAAATCACTAGCAAAAAAACTCAAACTAGCTTGCACTGACCGCCCCAGACGGAAGAATGAGACGATCAGCAAATACCCACCCCACCAAAAATGATGGCGTGGAGTACCAAAATATTTGGCACTGACATTCATCGACACACTGTTGAGTTCTCAAAGAACACGCGCACACCATCACTCGAAACCATGCAGTTCCTCGTTCCGGGGCAACCGTTCCAGCCTAACCCCTACCGGCACCGGACGCAAATCCGATCCCCGGAGAGAGTTTCAGCAGATTCGCCAGGCGCTCCCCGTACAACCTCGTTTTCCCACGCTGACCGGTGAAGGTCGCGGCCGGGTCGGTGTCCGTGTCGCTCTGACCTCGAATAAGTTACGCGAACCTTGCGCGGATCGCCAAATCGCCAGGTCAGCAGGCCGCGTGGACACGCCCGGTTCGCGAAATCCCAGGTAGCACGAAGGGGGCGGGAAAAATCCCGCCCCCTCGGGGCCCAACTAGATCGCCGTGACGCCGGACACGTCAGCTCGCCAGGACCTTGATGCCAGCGAAGTTCTTCCGCCCGCGGCGGATGACCAACCACCGACCGTGCAGCATGTCGGCGGTCCGGGGCTCCCAGTCCTCGGTTTCGACACGCTGGTTGTTCACGTAGGCCCCGCCTTCCTTGACCGCGCGGCGTGCAGCGCCCTTGCTCTCGCACAACCCGCTCGCGACGAGCAGGTCGACGATGGTGCGCGGCTCCCCTGTCCCGACCTCGGCGATCGAGGCCTCCTTCAGGGCCGCCGCGAGCGTCGACTCGTCGAGCTCGGCCAGCTCCGCCCGCCCGAACAGCGCCTTACTGGCGTGCTCGACAGCATCGGTGTTGTCCTGTCCGTGCACGAGCGTCGTCATCTCCGCGGCGAGTCGGCGCTGCGCCTCGCGGGCCTGCGGGCGTTCCGCGGTTGCGGTCTCGAGCTCGGCCAGCTCCTCCTGCGAGAGGAAGGTGAACCACCGCAGGTAGCGCATGACGTCGGCGTCGCCGGTGTTCACGAAGTACTGGTACCAGGCGTACGGGCTCGTCATCTCGGGATCGAGCCACAGGCTGCCGCCACCGGTGGACTTGCCGAACTTCTTGCCGTCGGAGGACGTCACGAGCGGCACCGTCATCGCGTGCACCGACGCCCCGTCGAGCTTCCGGTTGAGGTCGACGCCGGCGATGATGTTGCCCCACTGATCGGAGCCGCCGACCTGGAGCGTGCATCCGTAGGTACGGCGCAGGTGAACGAAGTCGTTTGCCTGCAGGAGCATGTAGCTGAACTCCGTGTAGGAGATCCCGTCCGACTCGAGGCGGCGCTTGACCGTGTCGCGGGCCAGCATCACGTTCACCGAGAAGTGCTTGCCGATGTCGCGCAGAAAGTCGATCGCGGTGAGCTTGGACGTCCAGTTCGCGTTGTTCTCGATGACGGCGCCCGTCGAGGAATCGTCGAAGTCGACGAACCGCTCGAGCTGCGACCGGATGCGCTCGGCCCACTCCGAAACAGTGTCGGCGGAGTTCATGGTGCGCTCACCGACGTCGCGCGGATCACCGATCATGCCGGTGGCACCTCCGGCGAGGACGATCGGCCGGTGACCGGCCCGCTGGAAGCGCTTCAGCGCAAGGAGCGGCACCAGGTGCCCGGCGTGCAGGCTTGGTCCCGTCGGATCGAAACCGGCATACAACGTGACTGGACCGGCCTCGGTCTCGCGACGCAGTGCGTCCAGATCGGTCGACTGGGCGATGAGCCCCCGCCAGGTCAGTTCGTCAAGGATGTTCTCAGTCACGCACCCGATCATCCCACCGCGTGGTGGGAGCCGGTGCGCGCGGGCTGCGGCGATAGGCCGACACCGCCGCCGAATCGTCGAACCAGAGCCGCCACGGCCGGTCGGCGGCAACGGCGATTCCCACCCGCGGACCGCAGCGGTATTCGGTGGCGTCGCCCAGCACCAGGCGCATTCCCGGATCGACACCGAAGAGATCGAATCCGTTGTGGTCGAGCGTGAGTCCCAGTGCCGAGCCGAGGTTCCCCGGCCCGCGGGCCGCGTCGGCGGGCCGCCGGATCCCGGGGCGCCGCGACGACACCAACTCGTCGCCCTCCACGATCTCGGCCGCACGCAGCAGGACGCCTCCTGCGACGCCGTCCGGTCCGTACGACACGTTGGCGCAGAAGTGCATGCCGTAGCTCCGGTACACGTACAGGTGCCCGGCCTCGCCGAACATCACCGCGTTCCGCGGCGACCGGCCCCGGTAGGAATGCGAGGCCGGATCGGGCCACGGGCCGGTGGATTCGCCGCCGTACGCCTCCACCTCGACGATTCGCGCACGGACCGTGCCGACAGTCAGGAGTCCCCCGAGCACGGCCCGCGCGGCGTCGAGCGGATGCTCGGCGGTCCGCAGCGTGTCTCGGGGAGTGACGGTCACGGTCACGATTGTGCACGGAAGCGGGTTCGATACCGGCGAACCGTTGACCTGCTGCTCGCGTCGGACAAATAATTCATCGAGCGATGAGTTCATCAGCCGATGAATCGAGGTCGACATGACCGGAACATCCGGGCCGTCCGCAGCCGGGATCGCCGTCGAGATCGACGGCCTGAACGTGCGCCGCGGTGGCGCGCCCGCGCTGCGGGACGTCAGCCTGTCGCTTCCCCGAGGAACGGTCACCGGGCTGCTGGGGCCCTCGGGATGCGGAAAGACCACCCTCATGCGGTGCATTGTCGGGACCCAGATCATCGAGTCGGGCACCGTGACCGTCCTCGGCGAGCCTGCCGGTTCCGCGGCGCTGCGCAGCCGGATCGGATACGTGACGCAGGCACCGAGCGTGTACCTCGATCTCACGATCCGCGACAATGTGCGGTACTTCGCCGCCCTCTACGGACGAGGGAACGACGCGGTGACCGAGACGATCGACGCGGTCGGGCTGAGCACGCACGCCCACTATCAGGCCGGCGACCTGTCGGGCGGCCAGCTCAGCCGGGTGTCACTCGCCTGCGCGTTGGTCGGCGGACCCGAACTGCTCGTCCTCGACGAACCGACCGTCGGTCTGGATCCGGTGCTGCGCGCGGAACTCTGGGAGCACTTCGCCTCCCTCGCCGCGTCGGGCACGACGTTGCTCATCTCGAGTCACGTCATGGACGAGGCGGACCATTGCGAGAACCTCCTGCTGCTGCGCGACGGCCGCCTGCTCGCGCACGTGCCGCCGGACGAGCTACGGCGCCGCACCGGGAGGACAAACCTCGAGGAGGCGTTTCTCGCCCTGATCCGCGACCAACAGGTGGGAGTCGAGCGATGATCGTCAATCCGCGGATCTACGCGTCGAGTACCACCCGCATCCTCCGCCAACTGCGCGTGGACCGGCGCACAGTCGCGATGATCCTGGTTGTTCCGTCGCTGATCATGGTGCTGCTGTACTTCCTCTATCAGAACGTGCCGACCCCACCCGGCCAGATCCCGCTGTTCGACCGGATCGCGATCACGATGCTCGGCATCATCCCGTTCGTTGTGATGTTCCTCGTGACCTCGATCGCGATGCAGCGCGAACGCAGTTCCGGAACCTTGGAACGGCTGCTGACCACTCCCCTGTCCAAGCTCGATCTCCTCGCGGGTTACGGAACGGCGTTCTCGCTGGCGGCGGCCGCGCAGGCCGCCCTGGCGTGTGCCGTCGCATTCGGATTCCTGAGCCTGAGCACGCAGGGCAGCATCGCGTGGGTGATCCTGATCGCCGTGGTCAACGCGGTACTCGGCGTCGCTCTCGGCCTGCTGTGCAGTGCGTTCGCCCGCACCGAGTTCCAGGCCGTGCAGTTCATGCCGGTGATCGTGATCCCGCAGCTCCTGCTGTGCGGGCTGCTGGTGCCACGAAACCAGCTGCCGCAGTGGCTCGAGTGGATCAGCAACGTTCTCCCGCTCAGTTACGCGGTCGAGGCCCTCCAGCAGGTAGCCACCCATCCCGGCACGACGGCCCTGATGTGGCGCAACCTCGGCGTCGTCGTCCTGTTCGTCGTCGTCGCACTGGGCCTCGGGGCCGCGACACTCCGTCGTCGCACACCGTGATGGCCGAGCCCACCGCGCCGCCTTCCCGCCCCGGCCGCCGACCGGGGCCGCCCGTGACGCGCGATCGGATCCTCCGCGCAGCCCGACATCAGTTCGCCGACAAGGGGTTCGATCACACCACGATTCGGTCGATCGCGTCCGAGGCCGGCGTCGACTCGGCCCTCGTACACCACTATTTCGGGACGAAGCAACGACTGCTGGTCGAGGCGATCGCGCTGCCGATGGACCCGACGTCGATCCTGGGGACGTTCGAGTCCGTGCCGGTCGATGCGCTCGGTGAGGCGCTGGCACGCACCGTGATCGGCATCTGGGATTCGCCGCATCAGCCCGCGGTCGTCGCGGCGGTGCGCTCGGCGCTCACCGGCGGTCGCGAACGACTGCTGCGCAGCTTCCTGCTGGAAGTGGCCCTCCGGGACGTCGTCCCGAGGGTCGACTCTCCGCCCGGCACCGGCGAACTGCGCGTCGCGCTGGTCGCCTCGCAGATGGCCGGGCTGTTCCTGACCCGCCACCTCCTTGGCGTCGAGGCGCTGGGGGCACTCTCGACGGAGGAAGCCGCGCACCTGGTCGCGCCGACCCTGCAGCGGTACCTCACCGGGCCGCTGCAGTGAACCGGTCGATCAGCTGTCGGACGCTGCGACGCCGCGCGCGACAAAATCCTCGTGCTCGGCGTCGGTGACGTCGCGTGCCTCGTCGATCAGCAGCACAGGGATGCCGTTCTCGATCGGGTATGCGCGGCGCAGCCGAGGGTTGTACAACACCTCGTCGCCGACCAACAGCAACGGCCCCTTGTCCTGCGGGCACGCCAGAATGCTGAGCAGGGTGGGATCAATAGCCACTTCAGTCCTCTCGGGCCGTCCGGTATCTCGGCTGGTCCAGGCTACAAGTCTGCGCCGGGCCGCTTACGCGGGCACCCCGCCGGGCTTCTCCGGGACGGTACCGAACCGGGCCGCCGCCGCCTTCGTGAACCGCTTGTACCGGCCGGTGTCGGTGTCCAGGTACCACGCGCGCACGCTCGGCCGGGGCATGCCGGCCGCCTGGAGTTCGGCCGCCCGCGGACGGTACGACGCACCCAGCGGAATCTCCTCCACCACGTGCACGACGTCCGGGCACTGCGCCAACGGTAGCTGCGCGAGCGCGGCGGTGAGCTCGGCGACGCTGGGCACCCGCCCGTCGTGGACGGTGATCGCCGCGACGGCCATCTGGTGCTCTCCGGCGGACACGCCGTACGCAACCGCGAGGTCGACCTGCGGCATCTCGCCGAGGACGTCGACGATCGGCTGCGTGAACACCGGTCCCCGGGCCGCGGCGACGACGGTGTGCTTGTGGTCGACGAGCCAGTAGTCGCCGTCCGCGTCGCGGCGGAAGAGGTTCTCCGTCGGGACCCACGCGTCGCCGGCCGCGAACACGCCGCGCATCACACCGGACGCCGCCTCCGCGGCGGTGCCGGGTCGGCCGAGCAGCAGCCCCACCTCGTCGTCCGCGCATTCGCGGACGAACCCGTTCTCGTCCTCGAGCAGCCGGCCCGCGATCGGGTCGTACGCACCGAGCCGGACCTCCGCGCTGCCGGGCAGCGGTCGCCCCTTGGACCCGACCTTGGCCCCGGAGACGTTGACCAGCACGACGTCGCCCTCCGTGGACGCGTAGAACTCGAGCACCCGGGCCGGCGCGAACCGCTCGGTGATCCGGCGCCACAGCCCCGGCGGCATTCCGGACCCGATGAACAGTCGAACCGGGTGACCTTCCTCGAGCGGGAGCGACTTGGCATCGAGGATCTCGCGCATCGAGGTCCACGTGTAGCTGACGACGGTCACGCCGTAACGGTGGATCTCCTCCGCGAATCGCTCCGGGTCGAGGCCGCGTGACAGCGCGATTCGGGCCCCGCCTGCCACCGCGCCACCGAGAGTGGCCATCAGCCCGGACGAATGATGAAGCGGCGCAAGGCAGTACACGGTGTCTCCGCGACTGAGCGAGGCCGCAGACGCGGTGCCGAAAGCCGACAGCGCCCACCGGTAGTTGGTGATGAACTTCGCCTCGAGGCTGCCGGTCGATCCGCTGAAGATCACGAACGCGAGTTCGCGCGCCAGTCCAGGGTCCGGCCGGTACCACCCGGGCAGCGTCACCGCGGCCGGGTCGATCTGCTCGAGATCGACGACGTCCGGTCCGAGTTCCACCGCGAGACCTCGGAACTCGCCGCCGCCGAGCACCAGCACCTGCTGGCCGGTGACCACGGCGTCCTCGAGGTTGTCGGGGTCCGCGACGATCCGGTCCACCCGGCCCAGTCGGACCGCCTCCTCCAGGTCCCCGCCCGGCGGCAACAGCACGGCCACCGCACCCAGTCGGCTCAGGGCCGCGATCACGACCAGCGCGCTCGGGCGGGTCTCCATGAGGACGCCGACGTGGGTGGCGGGCCGGACGCCGGCATGGATGAGGCCCCGCACCACGTTGTCGATCCGTGTGTTGACCGCGACGTTGGTGTGGACTCGGTCGTCGAACAGGAAGCACTCGCCGCCGGGCGCCTGGCGCCCTTGTTCGGCCAGCAAAAGGCCGAGCGAGATCCGCGAACGCGGCTGCAACTGCCCCAGGCGGACCAGTCGGGGCAGGGCGCGCGCCGCCTCGATGGACAACTCGCGCGTGCCCCGCACGGTGTCGGTCGCGAAATCCGCGATCCCCTTGCCCACCCCGGCCCCGACCTCCGCGATCGACGCGACGGTATGGGTTATCCGGTTGGCGATGCTCACGCCGCTGTCGACGCCGGACGGTTCGTCGTGGATCATCACGTCCACCGACTCCGGTCGTGGCCCGATACCTTCGCGCCAGCGCACCCACTCGCCGGTGGTCGGCCACGTGCGCGCCGCCGCGGCCGATCCGACCACGAGCCCGAAATGGCCCGCGCGCAGTGTCGATTCGAACACCTCCGCGCGCGGCGCCGCCCGCTTGATACCGCGGACCGCGAGAGGCTGGCCGATGTCGTCGACCTCGCCGACGAAGGCAAGGATCGGGCACGAGATCTCGGCGAGGCTGACGGCGGCGTCCTTGATGACGAAGCCGCCGGTCATCATCCGGTTGTGCACGATGAACTGCTTGAGCAGTTCCGCCACCGCCGGCCCCGACCACGCGACCCAGCCGTCCTGCGCCAGAAAACGGCGCTGCTGCTCGCGAGGGAGCAACGCGTCACGGTCGTGCAGTTGCCGGAGGAAATCGAGTCGGGACTTGGCCGTCTTCACCGGGTCCAGCAGCTGGAAGCCGGTCCGCGCCATCCAACCGGCGATCGAGAGGCGATTGAAGACGTGATCGGCGAGGATGTCCGCACCTCTGGTCGCAAGGCCCGCCGGAATGTTGAAGGGAAGCGCGGCGAGGGTGTCGACGGGCGCCCCGAACGTGACGAGGCTGGCGACATTGCGGCACCGCCGATACGCCGCCGCCTGGTAGCAGAACATGCCGCCCTGCGAGTAGCCGGACAGGTGCACATCACGACCGGTGTGCTCATGGACCACGTCGACGATCTCGCTGATCGCGACGATGTGGTCGGCGAGCGTCCGGTCCCAGCCGCCCTCCTCGGTGTCGGGGGAACCGAAGTCGACGACCCACGGGTCGAGCCCCATCTCGTGGAGGATGCCGACTGCACCCTGATCACGCGTGACGTCGTAGACGTCGGCCGACATCATCATCGGCGGGACGAGGACGATCGGCGGCCCCACATCGGCCGGATCGGTGTCCGGGAAGTAGCGGCGCAGGCGGTACATCGGGGCGCGCTCGACGATCTGGAACGGGGACGGCGTCGCACCCGTTTCCAGACCGCCGAGGCGTACCACCTCGAGACCGTTCTGCGCCGTGGCGATTGCCCGTCGAAGCGAACCCACCACGTAGTCGGAACTGAGACTCACCAGCGCACTCCCCCAGCAACCCATCGTGACTTTCATCACATCCTGTTCGATGAGCCTTTCACATTACTGCGTGTGTGGGAGCGCGGTTACACCGAGTGGTTTCTCCGATTCGCGCTACGCGCGGGTCCACTCGCGCAGCGCGGTTGCCGATCGACGCACGCCACCGAGCTGCTCCGCGACGCGGATCCCGGCCGTACCGCCGCGGGCACTGCGCGACGCGATCGACCCGTGGACGGTGAGCACCTCACGCACCGCGGGGGTCAACGCCGGATCGACACCGGCCAACTCCTCGTCGGTGAGCTCGTCGAGCCCGACGCCACGAGCCTCCGCGACGCGGACGCACGCGCCGGCCGCCTCGTGCGCCACGCGGAACGGAACGCCCTGCCGCACCATCCATTCCGCAATGTCGGTGGCGAGCGTGAAGCCCGCGGGAGCGAGCTCCGCCATGCGATCGGTGTGGAACTCCAGCGTGGCGACCAGTCCGGTGATGGCCGGCAGCAGCAGCTCGAGCTGCGCCACCGAATCGAACACCGGCTCCTTGTCCTCCTGCAGATCGCGGTTGTACGCGAGCGGCTGCGCCTTGAGCGTGGCCAACAGACCCGTCACGTTGCCGATCAGTCGCCCGGCCTTGCCGCGAGTCAGCTCCGAAACGTCCGGGTTCTTCTTCTGCGGCATGATCGACGATCCCGTCGACCACGCGTCGGCGAGCGTGATGTAGCCGAATTCCGGTGTGCTCCAGATGATGACCTCTTCGGCCATCCGGGACAGGTCGACCGCGATCATCGCGAACACGAACGCCGCCTCGGCGGCGAAGTCCCGCGACGACGTCGCGTCGATCGAGTTCTCCGCGGCCGCATCGAAATTCAACTCGGCGGCGATCGCGTCGGGATCCAGCCCCAGCGACGACCCGGCCAGCGCGCCGGACCCGTACGGGGACACCGCAGCCCGCTTGTCGAAGTCGCGCAGACGCTCGACGTCGCGCAGCAACGGATGCGTGTGCGCCAGCAGGTGGTGCGCCAGCAGGACCGGCTGCGCCGCCTGCAGGTGCGTCTTGCCGGGCATGACGGCGTCCGGGTGCGCCGCCGCCTGCGTCGCGAGCGCCTCGACGACGTCGAGCACGCCGTCCGCGATCCGGCGGACCGCGTCGCGCAGCCACATCCGGAACAGCGTGGCCACCTGGTCGTTGCGGGAGCGGCCGGCACGCAGCCGGCCACCGACCTCGGGACCGACCCGCTCGATCAGACCGCGCTCGAGCGCGCCGTGGACGTCCTCGTCGGACTCGGCGGGCACGAACGCCCCGGAGGCAACGTCCGCGGCGAGCCGGGTGAGGCCGTCGAGCATCGTCCCGAGATCGGCGTCACTGAGCAGCCCCGCCTTGTGCAGGACCTTGGCGTGCGCCTGCGAGGCCCGCACGTCGTAGGGCGCGAGCGTCCAGTCGAAGTGCGTCGACTTGCTCAGGGCCGCCATGGCGGCGGCCGGTCCGGACTCGAACCGGCCGCCCCACAGGGCGCCCTCGTTGGTGCCGTGGGCGGACACGATCAGAGGCCCAGGTCGCGCTTCGCCGCGACCTTGGAAGACAGGCCGTGGATGTTGACGAAGCCCTTGGCGTACGACTGGTCGAAGGTGTCGCCCTCGTCGTAGGTCGCCAGGTTGAAGTCGTACAGCGACTGCGGGCTGCGACGGCCGTTGACGGTGATCGCGCCACCGTGCAGGAAGAGGCGGATGTCGCCGGTGACCCTCTCCTGGGTCTTCGCGACGAACGAGTCCAGCGCGTCCTTGAGCGGCGAGAACCACAGGCCGTCGTAGACCAGCTCGCTCCAGCGCTGCTCCATCTGACGCTTGTAGCGGCCCAGCTCGCGCTCGAGGGTGAGGTGCTCGAGCTCCTGGTGCGCGGTGATGAGCACCATCGCGCCCGGAGCCTCGTAGATCTCACGGCTCTTGATGCCGACGAGACGGTCCTCGACGACGTCGAGGCGGCCGACGCCCTGCGCGCCCGCACGCTTGTTGAGCTCCTGGATGGCCTCGAGCACGGTGACGGGCTTGCCGTCGATCGCGACCGGCTTGCCGGCCTCGAAGCTGATGATCAGCTCGTCGGGGCTGTTCCAGTTGAGCGTCGGGTCCTGGGTGTAGTCGTAGACGTCCTTGGTGGGAGCGTTCCACAGATCCTCGAGGAAGCCCGTCTCCACCGCGCGGCCCCACACGTTCTGGTCGATCGAGAACGGCGAACGCTTGGTGACGTTGATCGGGATGTTGTTCTCCTCGGCGAAGGCGATCGCCTTCTCGCGGGTCCACGCGTAGTCGCGGACCGGCGCGATGACCTCGAGGTCGGGAGCCAGGGCACCGAAGCCCACCTCGAAGCGGACCTGGTCGTTGCCCTTGCCGGTGCAGCCGTGCGAGACGACGGTGCCGCCGTGCGCACGCGCGGCCTCGACGATGTGCTTGACGATCAGCGGACGGCTGATGGCCGAGACCAGCGGGTAGCGGTCCATGTACAGCGCGTTGGCCTGGATCGTCGGCAGGCAGTACTCGTCGGCGAACTCGTCACGCGCATCCACCACGACCGACTCGACGGCGCCGCAGTCGAGGGCACGCTGACGCACGACCTCCATGTCCTCGCCGCCCTGGCCGAGATCGATGGCGACGGCGACGACCTCTTTGCCGGTCTCCTTGCCGATCCAGCTGATGGCCACCGAGGTGTCCAGCCCGCCGGAGTAGGCGAGTACGACGCGTTCAGCCATGGTGTGTGTGCTCCTTAGAGATAGAAGTGTTCGAGAAAGAGTCTAGTGGTCAGGCCAGGCGCTCTATCGCCGCGGCAAGCTCCGCTCCGGTGAGCGGTTCGCGGGCCACGACGAGGATCGTGTCGTCACCCGCGATAGTGCCGACGACGTCGGGCAGCGAGGCCCGATCCAGCGCGCTGGCCAGGTAGTGCGCGGCCCCGGGCGGGGTACGGAGCACGGCGAGATTCCCACTGGCGTCGGTCGACACCAGCAGCTCGCCGAGCAGCCGGGAGAGGCGGTCGGTGCCGCCGGAGACGCCCCGCACGGGCGAGCCGTCCTCCGGCACCACATACACCCCGGCACCGCCGTCGGCGGCCCGCAGCTTCACCGCTCCGAGTTCCTCGAGGTCGCGCGACAGCGTCGCATTGGAGACCTCGATGCCCTCCGCCGCGAGCAGCGCGGCGAGTTCGGCCTGGCTGCGGATGTGCCGTTCGGCCACCAGCGCGGTGATGCGTGCCTGCCGGCCGGCGCGCGTGTGCGCGACGGCTGCGGCCGGTTGCGTGCCCGGGGCGGAGGTCACGGCCGCGCCCCGGAGCGTCGTTCGAGCAGCCACACGAGCAGCGCCTTCTGCGCGTGCAGCCGGTTCTCGGCCTCGTCCCACGCCGCGGACTGCGGGCCGTCGAGGACCTCGTCGGTGATCTCCTCGCCCCGATGCGCGGGCAGGCAGTGCAGGACGACGGCGTCGGGCGCGGCCTTCGCGAGCAGATCGGCGTTGATCTGGAACGGACGGAACGGCCCGACGCGGTCGAGCCCGTCCTCCTCCTGTCCCATCGACGTCCAGGTGTCGGTCACCAGCACGTCGGCGCCGGCGACGGCGGCCTGCGGGTCGTCGGTGAGGGTGACCATCGCGCCGGTCTGCTCCGCCCGCGTACGGGCGGCATCGACGACCGCGGGATCGGGTGAGAACCCGAGCGGGGCAGCGATCGTCACGTGCATGCCTGCGGTGACGCCGCCGAGCAACAGCGAGTGCGCCATGTTGTTGGCGCCGTCGCCGAGATACGTGAGCCGCAGGCCCGCGAGCGCACCCTTGCGTTCGGCGATGGTCTGCAGGTCCGCGAGCACCTGGCACGGGTGGAACTGGTCCGACAGCGCGTTCACGATCGGAACCGTGGCGCCCTCGGCCATCTGCTCGAGCCGCTCCTGCCCGAATGTGCGCCAGACGACGGCGTCGACGAAGCGGGACAGGACACGGCCGGTGTCCTGCAGCGTCTCGTCACGTCCGAGCTGAGTCTTGCTGCCGTCGACGACGACCGCGTGCCCGCCGAGCTGCGCGATGCCCATCTCGAACGAGAACCTCGTGCGGGTCGAGTTCTTGTCGAAGATGACACCCACACCGCGCGGGCCGGCGAGCGGCTTGCGCGAGAACGGATTCGACTTGAGATCCCGAGCGAGCTCGAGCACCTCGGCCTGCTCAGCCGGGGTAAGGTCGTCGTCCCTCAGGAAGTGCCGAATGGTCATGTACTACTAGCCTCCTACCGGTTCGCCGCCGCTGCATCGAGAATTCCGGGCAGCGCCGCGATGAATCCTTCCGCCTGCTCCTCGGTGAGGATCAGCGGGGGTGCCAACCGGACGACGCCGGGCTGTGCCGCGTTCACCAGGTAACCGGCCTCCCGGGCGGCGGCCTCGACCACGGGGGCGACGTCCTCGGTGAGCACGACGCCCAGCAGCAGGCCCGCGCCGCGGACGTGGTCGACGAGCGGGTGCCCGAGACCCTCGATGCCCGTCGAGAGCACCTTGCCGAGCATGTCGGCGCGGGTCAGCAGGTCGTCGGCGGCGATCGTCTTCAGGACCGCGAGGGCGGCCGACGCGCACACCGGGTTACCGCCGAACGTCGTGCCGTGCTTGCCCGGACCGAACAGCTCCGCGGCCGCGCCGGTCGCGATGCACGCGCCGATCGGCATGCCGCCGCCGAGTCCCTTCGCGAGGGTCATGACGTCGGGCACGATGCCCGCGGCCTGGTGCGCGTAGAACCAGCCGGTCCGGCCGATACCCGTCTGCACCTCGTCGAGGATGAGCAGCGCGCCGCGTTCGGCGGTGATCCGCCGGGCGCCGGCGAGGTAGCCCTCGGGCGGCACGACGACGCCACCCTCGCCCATGATCGGTTCGAGGAACACCGCGGCGGTGTCCTCGTCGACGGCCCGGTCGAGCGCCTCGAGATCGCCGTAGGGCACGTGCTCGACGCCGGGCGGCATCGGCTCGAACGGCGCCCGCTTGTCGGGCTGGCCGGTGAGCGCCAGCGCGCCCATCGTCCGGCCGTGGAACGCCTTCTCGGCGGCGATGATCTTGCGCCGCCCCGTGGCCCGGGCCAGCTTGAACGCGGCCTCGTTGGCCTCGGTCCCGGAGTTGCACAGGAACACCCGGCCGGTCACGCTGCCGGCGACCTCGCCGGCACCGAGATGCTCGAGCAGATGCTCGGCCAACTCGACGGCCGGCTCGCTCGCGTACAGGTTGGACACGTGACCGAGCGTCGACACCTGGGTCGTGACGGCCTCGACGATCGCCGGATGCGCGTGGCCGAGGATGTTCACAGCGATGCCGGCGAGCAGGTCCAGGTACTGCTTCCCGTCCGCGTCGGTGACGACCGCACCCTCGCCACGGACCAGCGCCACCCGCGGCACGCCGTAGGTGTTCATCAGTGCGCCGGACCAGCGCTGCTGGAGATCCGTCGTGGCAGTCATTCCAGTCCTTCCGTGGTTGCGAGTTGTGGTGCGGGGGTCACCGAGGTGTGTGGGGCGGGCACGACCATCGTGCCGATGCCCTCGCCGGTGAAGAGTTCGAGCAGGACCGAGTGCGCGACGCGACCGTCGATGACGTGTGCGGTGGGCACCCCGCCCTCGACGGCGCGCAGGCAGGCCTCCATCTTGGGGACCATGCCGGCGTCGAGGCTAGGGAGCAGCTGACGCAGCGCGGCCGTGTCGATCTCGGACGCGAGCGACGAGCGGTCGGGCCAATCGGTGTAGAGGCCCTCGACGTCGGTGAGGACGACGAGCTTCTCGGCGCCGATGGCCTCCGCCAGTGCCGCGGCGGCGGTGTCGGCGTTGATGTTGTGCACGACGCCGTCCTCGTCGGGCGCGATCGTCGACACGACCGGAATGCGCCCGGCGGCAATGAGATCGAGCACCGCGGCCGGGTTGACCGTCGTGACGTCGCCGACGAGGCCGATGTCGGTGGCCTCGCCGTCGACCTGCACGGTGCGGCGGGTCGCGGTGAACAGGCGCGCGTCCTCGCCGGAGATGCCGACGGCGAACGGGCCGTGCGCGTTGATCAGGCCGACGAGTTCGCGGCCGACCTGACCGAACAGCACCATCCGGACGACGTCCATGACCTCCGGTGTGGTGACGCGGAAGCCGCCGCGAAACTCGCCCTCCATGCCGAGTCGCTTCAGCATCGCGTTGATCTGCGGCCCGCCGCCGTGCACGACCACCGGGTGGATGCCGATGGTCCGCAGGAACGCCATGTCGGCCGCGAACGCGCTCTTGAGCTCGTCGTCGATCATCGCGTTGCCGCCGTACTTGATCACGACGACCTTGTCGTGGAAGCGCTGCAGCCACGGCAGCGCCTCGGCCAGGACGTAGGCCTTCTGGCTCGATGTGAGGTTCTGGATACTCGCGCTCATGACGAGTACGCCGAGTTCTCTTCGACGTAGGCGTGCGAGAGGTCCGTCGTCCGGATGGACGCGCTGTGCTCGCCGACGCCGAGTTCGATCGTCAGGTCGATGTCCATGCCCGACAGGTCCACCTCGCGGGCGCCAGGCGCGCCGACGCCGTCGATGCACACCGGGTTGCCGTTGAACGACACCGCGATCCGGTCCGGGTCGAGGGTGATGGGCGCGATGCCGACCGCCGCGAGCACGCGACCCCAGTTGGGGTCGGAGCCGAACAGTGCGGTCTTGACGAGGCTGTCGCGGGCGACGGTGCGCGCGGCCACCAGCGCGTCCTGCTCGGAGGCGGCGCCGCTGACGGTGACGCGGACCCGCTTGGTGACGCCCTCCGCGTCGGCCATCATCTGCTCGGCCAGGTCGTCGCACACCGCGAGGACGGCCGCGTTGAGCTCGTCCTGCGACGGTGCGACCGAGCTCGCGCCCGACGCGAGCAGTAGCACGGTGTCGTTGGTGGAGGTCGCGCCGTCGACGTCGAGCCGGTCGAACGTCATCCGCGTCGCGTGACGCAGCGCCTCGTCGAGCTGCTCGGCCGTCGCGACGGCGTCGGTGGTGACGACACAGAGCATCGTCGCCAGCGACGGCGCGAGCATGCCCGCGCCCTTCGCCATGCCGCCGACGTTCCACTTGTCGGCGTGGTGCAGCGCCGCCTGCTTCGGGACGGTGTCGGTGGTCATGATCGCGTGCGCAGCGTCGGTGCCGCCGGAGATGCCGCCCGCGAGCTCGTGCACGATCTCGGTGACGCCGGACAGGATCTTGTCCATCGGCAGCCGGTCACCGATGAGGCCGGTCGAGCACACCGCGACCTCGATCGCGCCGGTCTCGGTGCCCCAGTCGCTCAGCGACGCGGCAACGTGCTCGGCGGTCTTGTGCGAGTCCTGGAAGCCGGGGGCTCCGGTGCACGCGTTGGCGCCGCCGGAGTTGAGGACGACGGCCCGCAGGCGTCCGGTGGTGAGCACCTGCTGCGACCACAGCACCGGAGCGGCCTTCACCTTGTTGGCGGTGAACACGCCCGCGGCCGCCAGTTCCGGGCCCTCGTTGAAGACGAGCGCGAGGTCGGAGCGGCCGCTGACCTTGATGCCCGCTTTGATACCGGCGGCACGGAAACCGGCGGGGGCGGTGACGCCCTGGCTGCGGATCAGCCGTCCGCCGGCGATCTCGACCGCATCGGGCGCAGCGAACTCGGAATCGGTTGTCACGGAGCAACTCCCACAGTCGAGAGACCATCGGTCTCGGGCAGGCCCAGGGCCAGGTTCATGGATTGGACGGCACCGCCGGCGGTGCCTTTCGTGAGGTTATCGATCGCGGCGACCGCCACCAGCAGTCCCGCGTCGGCGTCCACGGTGACCGCGATCTGCACGGCGTTCGAGCCGACGACGGCACCGGTCTGCGGCAGCTGCCCCTCGGGCAGCACGTGCACGAACGGCTCGTCCTTGTACGCCTTCTCGTAGACCGCGCGGATCTCGTCGGCGCTCGCAGTGGTGGGCGCGGTGCACGTCGCGAGAATGCCGCGCGGCATCGGCGCGAGAACCGGCGTGAACGACACCGTCACCTCGGTGCCGGCGGCAGCAGACAGGTTCTGCTTGATCTCGGGCGTGTGCCGGTGGGCGCCACCGATGCCGTAGGCCCGGACCGAGCCCATCACCTCGGAGCCGAGGAGATCGGCCTTGGGCGCCTTGCCGGCGCCGGACGTGCCGCTGACCGCGACCACGTTCACCCGCGGCTCGACGACGCCGGCGGCCACCGCGGGCGCCAGCGCGAGGGACGACACCGTCGGGTAGCAGCCGGGCACGGCGATCCGGGTGGCGCCGGCGAGCTTGTCCCGCCCGCCCGGAAGCTCCGGCAGGCCGTACGGCCAGCTACCGGCGTGCGGACTGCCGTAGTACTTCTCCCACGCGGCGGCGTCGGTGAGCCGGAAGTCCGCGCCGCAGTCGATGATGACGGTGGATTCGGGGAGCTGCCGGGCGATCTCGGCGGAGTTGCCGTGCGGCAGGCCGAGGAACACGACGTCGTGCCCGGAAAGGGTCTCGATGTCGGTGGGGCCGAGGACGCGATCCGCGAGCGGCAGCAGGTGCGGGTGGTGCGAGCCGAGCGTGGTGCCGGCGTTCCCGCCCGCCGTCAGCGCGCCGATCACCAGCGAACCGTCGCGGTACGCGGGGTGGCCGAGCAGCAGGCGCAGGATCTCGCCGCCCGCGTACCCGCTGGCCCCCGCGATCGCGACCTTGATCGGCGACCGGTCACCGGCCGTCGAAGCTCCGGAGTCTGCAGAAGTACCCATACGGATGATTATGCACCATCATGCAAACTCATTCATAGCGGGTTTCGGACCCGCGTCACTCCGAGAGCACCGCACCCCGCAGCACGTGCTTCGTGAGCTTGCCCGACGGGTTGCGCGGCAGCGCGTCCACCAGCACCAGTTCCCGCGGCACCTTGTACCGGGCGAGCTTGTCGGACAGGTACGAACGCAGGTCGTCGAGTTCGATTGTCCTCCCCTCCACCGGCACGACGACGGCGACCACCGTCTCGCCCCACTCGGGGTGTGGCCGGCCGATCACCGCGACGTCGACGACGTCGTCGTGCGGGCGGATCGCCTCCTCCACCTCCTGCGAGTAGACGTTCTCGCCGCCGGTGATGATGACGTCCTTGAGGCGGTCGACGATGAACAGGTAGCCGTCGGCATCGACACGTGCCACGTCCCCCGTGCGGTACCAGCGTCCGTCGAACACGTCGGCGGTGGCGTCGGCGTTGTCGAGGTACCCGCGCATCCGGGTGTCGGCGCTGAGCCAGATCTCGCCGGTCTCGCCGGGCGCGGCGTCGACGCCGTCCGCGCGCACCACCCGCAGGTCGACGCCGGGCATGCCGCCGCGCCCGATCGAACCCGCCTTCGCGATCTGCTCGTGCGGGTAGAGCGCGGTCCCGACCGGCCCCATCTCGCTCATCCCGTACACCTGGTAGAAGTCCTCGGAGCGGTAGACCCGGGCGAGCAGTTCGGCGGTCTCCGCGCCGATCGGGGCCCCGCCGTAGATCCAGCGGCGCATCGAACTCAGGTCATAGCCGGCGAGGTCGATGCCCTGCGCCTTCGCGATCTGCACAGGCGCGAGGTAGGCGATGGGCGCGCCGAAGAACGCCGTCACCTTCTCCCGCTGCACGGTCTCGAGGAACTCGATGGGGTGGTATTCGCGCTGCAGGATCACCGTCCCACCCAGAAACAGGGTCGTCAGCGTCCAGTTGTTGAGCGGCGACGCGTGCCAGATCGGCATCGCGATGAGGAAACGGTCGTCGCGCGTCAGCCCCATCGTCGCCACGATCAGCGGCGGCACCGACGCGATCGTGCGATGCGTGTGCACACAGCCCTTGGGCGCGCTCGTGGTCCCGGAGGTGTACAGGATCTGCGCGAGGTCGTCCTCGGTGCCGTCGACGCCGCCCCATTCCGGCGCGGATGCGACCGTGGCATCGAAGTCGTCAGCCGGCGCGACCTCGCTGCCGTGGGTGGCGGCTTCGGTGAGCAACCACCGCGCCTGCGGCACTCCCCCGCGCGCGGCCGACACCAGATCGGCGGACACGACGCCGACGCGCGCGCCGCTGTGGGCGATCGTGTACTCCACCTCCGGCGCGGTGAGCTTGTGGTTCACCGGGACGAGGACGCCGCCCGCCCGCCAGATGCCGAAGGCGGCGATCAGGAATCCGGGTGAGTTGTAGGTCATCACTGCGACGCGGTCGCCCCGACGCACCCCCTCACGCCGGAACACCTCGGCGGCCCGCCGCGACGCCGCCTCGAGCTCGCGGTAGCTCAGACGCTGCGTCCCGTAGACCAGGGCGTCCTTGTCGGGGAACTTCCTGCAGGCGCTTTCCAGCAACACGTTCAGATGCACCGGGGGTCTCCTTCACTGGACCGCGGAGGGGGCCGTTGCCCGTCGCGCGAATTCGTTCTACAGTCACTCAACAAGAAGTGAATCATGATTCATTGCTTTGCGGAAGGGCTCCGAGATGACGACGACCGACGACACGACGAACGCGGGACCGCGCGGCCACCGCACCCACGAGGTGTTCAACCAGGCACCACCGCGGGTGGACGTCAACGAGTTCACGAGCAATGTCGCGCTTGTCGAGGCTGTGACCCGGTACGACGCCGGATGGGCCGGCGAACACCTCGCCGAGGTGGGCGCGCTGGTCGGCGCCGCCGAGTTCCAGCACGCCGCCGAACTCGCGAACACCGAGATCCCGCGCCTGCACTCGCACGACCGCTACGGCCACCGCATCGACGAGGTCGAATACCACCCCGCCTACCACCGCGTGATCTCCGCGGCGGTCGAGCACGGCGCGCACACCTCGGCGTGGGCGCAGCCGCGGGCCGGCGCGAACGTGGCCCGCGCTGCGACGTTCATGCTGTTCGCGCAGATCGAGCCCGGTCACGCATGCCCGATCTCGATGACGCACTCGGCAGTGCCGTCGCTCATGCTGGCTCCGGACCTCGCGGAACGCTGGCTCCCCCGGCTCTACTCGCGGGGCTACGACGGCACCCTTGCCGCGCCCGGCGACAAGCCCGGTGTGCTGTTCGGCATGGCGATGACCGAAAAGCAGGGCGGCTCCGATGTCCGCGCAAACACGACGACGGCCCAGCCACTGTCGGACGGCACGTACGCGCTCACCGGGCACAAGTGGTTCTGCTCGGCGCCGATGTCGGACGCGTTCCTGGTGCTGGCGAACGCGCCGGAGGGCCTGTCCTGCTTCCTGGTGCCGCGGGTGCTCGAGGACGGCACCCGCAACGTCTTCCGCATCCAGCGCCTCAAGGACAAGCTGGGCAACAAGTCGAACGCGTCGTCGGAGATCGAACTCGACGGGACGATCGGCCACATCGTCGGGGAACCGGGCCGCGGCGTGCGCACGATCATCGAGATGGTCGCGCGGACCCGCCTCGACTGCGTCTACGGGTCGACGGCCGGCATGCGGCAGTCGGTCGCCGAGGCCCTGTGGCACGTGCGGCACCGCTCCGCGTTCGGTGCGACGCTGGTCGACCAGCCCGCGATGACCGCGGTGGCCGCCGACCTGGCGCTCGAGTCGGAGGCCGCAACGGCCACCGCGCTGCGCCTGGCCCGCGCCCACGACGACGACGCGTCCGAATCGGAGAAGGCGTTCCGGCGGCTGGCCACAGCGGTGAGCAAGTACTGGATCTGCAAGCGCGGACCACACCACGCCTACGAGTCGCTCGAATGCCTCGGCGGCAACGGCTACACCGAGGCCTTCCCGCTGGCCCGCCGCTTCCGGGAGCAGCCGGTGATGGCCGTGTGGGAGGGATCGGGCAACGTCATCGCGCTCGACGTGCTGCGGGCGATGACCCGCGAGCCCGAGTCGGTACAGGCGTTCGACGCCGAACTGAACCTCGCGCGCGGCGCGTCGACGCTGTTCGACGCGCACCTCGACCGGGTGCGCACGATGCTCGCCGAACTCGCGACGCTCGATCCCGCGAGCGCGCAGTTCCGGGCACGCCCGGTGGCCGCGGCGATGGCGCTCGGACTGCAGGGCTCGCTGCTGCTGCGCACCGCCCCCACCGCGGTCGCGGAGGCGTTCATCGGCGCGCGACTGGGCGCCGATCGGGACCTCGAGTACGGATCTCTGCCCGCGGGAACCGATTTCGCGGCGATCCTCGAACGCCACTGACCTGGCCGGCCACACCCCGCCGCCCCAGCCCGGCACCGCCGCGGCTGGGGCGGCCGCGTCGCTGTCATCCGTCGATGCACCGGCAGGTTTCGACATCCGCTCTGCATGGTGCGCGCCGTGGACCCCGAGACGACCGGTAGCGCGCTACGCCTCGATCGGGGCGTACCAGTCGGCGTTCTCGAGCAGCACCCGCGTGCCGAGGTCCCGGTTCCATTCCGGCGCGATGCCGTGCCGCCGCAGGACGGGGAACACCACGTCGTCGAGCAGGGACGTCACGTCCGCCGTGTAGAGGTCTTCCTTCGCCTCTTCGCTGAGCGCGTCGTAGGCGGCCTCGTCGAATGCTTCGGGCGGAAATGCACCGTAACCGATGTAGGTGCTCCCGTCCTCGACCAGACGGCCGGTGTCCTGCTGGTGGAAGTACACGTAACCCTTCCAGTGGCGGCTGTCGTCACGCTCGTCCCAAATCTCGCCGGATGCGCAGGTGCCGCAGCACGAGAAGTCCGCACGGGCCACCACTCCGTTGGCATTGAGCTCCTCGAACGCGGCGATCGTGCGGGACGTGTACGCCCCGATCTCGGTCTGCTGGCGCAGCCGGGCGGCGCGCAGTGCGGCGAACGCCGCCCCGAGCTGCTCGTCGGTGAGCTCGTAGTCCTCGCTGTAGCTGTCGACGAAATCGTCGACGTCTCCGCGGCCGGTGATCAGCTGATCCCAAATCTGCCGGATCAGCTCGGTGCGGTCGTCCTCGTCGAGGGGTAGGGCGGGCAGGGTGGCGTAGGACGGAATCACGTTCGGGTTCGACAACGCGCTCACAGCGCGACCTCCAGATATCGAGCGGAACCGGGCGGCTCACCCGGCAGCGAGCAGGGTAGCTTCGGCGACCGACAGATCGGTACGGCGCCGCCTACGAGCGATGATTCGACGAAGTGAACCGATACCCGGCACAACCTCGCCTGCGGCTACTCGTTCTTCATGGAGCGCCGGATCTCTTCGAGCCTGTCCTGGGCGGCCTTCTCCCGCGCCTGCCACTGCTCGTCGAGGTCGCGTCCGGCCTGGCTGTCCCGCTCGAGTTCCTCCGAGCCGAGCGCCGTCCCGAACCGCTCCTCGATCGTGTCGCGGACGCGGTCGAACGTCGGGACACCCGCGTCGGTGTAGTCGGGTGCCGGTGTCGCGGCGGTTCCGAATGTCAGCGGCGGCGGAACCTCCGGTGGCGCGGCGGGCCTGGACGGGTCCGGCGGGATGTCCGAGGCCGGGCCGCCGCCCGCGGAGAGCGTGGACGCGGCCGCATGCACCGGGGCGAGCGCCGGGCGCCCCGCCGTCGCGGCGAGTACGACCGCCAGCAACTCGGCGTCGCCGAGAACGCGCAGTCTGTCGAGTGCGGCGTCTGATCCGCCGCTGTCCGTATCGACCATGAGGGGCTCCTCTCGCTGACGCCATCCAGGCTAGCGAGAGGAGCCCCTCATCGGTCGAACTCGTTTGTCAGCCGCGCAGCACGGCTCCGACGGCGTCGGCCGCGGCCGCGACCGCGGCATCGCGCGCGGCGCTGGCCTCGTCCTCGGTCAGCGTGCGGTCGGCGCCACGGAAGCGCAACGCGAATGCCAGCGACTTGCGGCCCTCACCGACCTGCGCGCCCTCGAAGACGTCGAACAGGCGGATGTCCTCGAGCAGTTCGCCGCCACCGGAGCGCAGCGCCGCCTCGACCGCGCCGGCCGGAACCGACGCGTCGACGACCACCGCGACATCCTGCAGGACGGCCGGGAACGGCGAAATACGCGGCGCGGGAAGAACTTCCGTGACAGGCAGGGCGTCGAGGTCGATCTCGACCGCGCACGTACGGGCCGGCAGTCCGGCCCGCTCGAGCACCGCCGGATGCAGCTCACCGGCGTGTCCGACGACCGTGCCGCCGAACACCACCTCGGCGCAGCGGCCCGGGTGCCACGGCAGGTACTGCGCGGCCCGCAGTTCCACCGTGACGCCGGCGGCGTCGGCGATCGTCCGCACCGCCGCGAACGCGTCCGCCGCCTCGGCGGGACGGCCCGCACCCCACGGCCCGGACGGCTCCCGCAGGCCCGACAGCACGGCCGCGACGTGCAACGGCTGCGCAGGCAGCGACTTCAACAGCTCGGCGATCTGCTCGTCCGTGGGACGGCGGTCCACCGGCAGGGCGTCGACCGGCTTCGTATCCGGACCCGGCTGCACCACCTGCGCGATGCCGTACAGCGCCAGGTCGCGCTGACCACGAGAAGCGTTGCGGGCCATTACCTCGAGCATCCCGGGCAGCAGCGTGGTGCCGAGCTCGGGACGATCGGCCTCGAGCGGGTTGAGCACCTTCGTGGTGTTGCGGCGCGGATCGTCGGCGTCCAGGCCCCACGTGTCGAACACCGCGTGCGGCAAGAACACCGGCGGCAGGATCTCGACGAAGCCCGTCGCGGCCAGCATCCGGCCGACGGCGCGGCGGCGACGCTGTTCCGGGGTCAGCCCGCGGCCGGCCGGGGCGTGCGGCAGCACCGACGGGATCTGCTCGAGCCCTTCGAGACGCAGCACCTCCTCGACCAGGTCGGCCGGTTGCACCAGGTCGGGACGCCACGACGGCGGCGTCACGACGAGCTGACCGTGGCCGGTCTCGCTGACGCCGACCTCGACGATGCACCCGATCTGCGTCAGGCGCCGTGCGGCCGTGCCGTTCGGGTAGCTCACGCCGGCAACGCGATCGGGAAGGTCGATGTCCATGCGGATCTGGCCGGTCGGCGCGACACCGCCGACATCGGTCAGCACGGGTTCGACGGTGCCGCCCGCGATCTCGACGAGCAGCGCGGCTGCGCGGTCGAGCGCCGGGAGGGCCACCTCGGGATCGACGACGCGCTCGTACCGCTTACTGGCCTCGCTGATCAGCTTGTGCCGACGCGACGTCTTGAACACCGCGAGCGGATCCCACGTGGCCGACTCGAGCAGGATGTCGGTGGTGCCATCGTGGACCTCGGTGGTAGCGCCGCCCATGACACCGGCGAGCGAGACCGCACCGGAATCGTCGGCGATCACGACATCCTCGGGATCGAGGGCCCGCTCCACACCGTCGAGGGTGGTCAGCTTCTCCCCCGCCTCGGCGCGACGCACCACCAGTCCGCCCTGGACCTTGGCCGCGTCGAACGCGTGCAGCGGCTGGCCCAGCTCGAGCAGCACGTAGTTGGTGACGTCGACGGCCGGCGAGATCGGGCGCACGCCCGACATCAGGAGCCGACGCTGCAGCCACCACGGGCTCACGGCCTTGGGGTCGATGCCGGTGATCCGGCGGGCCGTGAAGCGGGTGGCCTTCGATTCCGGCTCGAGCTGGACCGACCACGCCTCGCCACCGTCGGACGGCAGCGCCGGCACCGCGGCCGGGTCGGCGAAGTCCAGATCGAAACCGCAGGCGAGCTCACGCGTGAGACCGCGCACCGAGAAGCAGTAGCCCCGGTCGGGCGTGATGTTCAGCTCGATGATCGTGTCGTCGAGGCCCAGCAGCGCGTTGGCGTCGGTGCCCGGCTCGGCGGTTCCCGGCTCGAGCACGAGGATGCCCGAGTGATCCTTGCCGATGCCCAGCTCGGAGGCCGAGCACATCATGCCGTTGGACACCTTGCCGTACGTCTTGCGGGACGCGATCGCGAAGCCGCCCGGCAGCACCGCGCCCGGCAGGGCCGCGACGACGAGGTCACCCTCCGCGAAGTTCCGGGCGCCGCACACGATCTCCTGCGGCTCGTCGGCGCCGACGTCCACCTTGCAGAAGCGGATCGGCTTCTTGAACTCGGTGAGCTCCTCGATCTCCAGCACCCGGCCGACCACCAGGGGTCCGGTCACGGGCTCGAGGGAGTCGACCTCCTCGACCTCGAGACCGACGCGGACGAACCCGGCGTCAAGTTCTTCGGGGCTCACCTGCCACTCGGGAGTCGCCCGCTGCAGGATCTCGGTCAGCCACGATTGCGCTACTCGCACGTCTACTCAGCTCTCTCGTTCTCGTCGCGATCAGGCCTGGACACCGAAGGGCAGCGTGAATCGCACGTCGCCCTCGACGATGTCGCGCATGTCGGGGATGCCGTTGCGGAACTGGAGGGTCCGCTCGAGGCCCATGCCGAACGCGAAGCCGGAGTACTCGTCGGGGTCGATTCCGCACGCGCGCAGCACGTTCGGGTTCACCATGCCGCAGCCACCCCACTCGACCCAGCCGGCGCCGCCCTTCTTGTTCGGGAACCACACGTCCACCTCGGCCGACGGCTCGGTGAAGGGGAAGTAGTTGGGGCGCATACGGGTTCGCGTCTCCGGCCCGAACAGCGCGCGGGCGAAGGCGTCGAGCGTGCCCCGCAGGTGTGCCATGGTCAGGCCCTTGTCCACGGCCAGACCCTCGATCTGGGAGAAGACCGGGGTATGGGTGGCATCGAGTTCGTCGGTGCGGAACGTCCGGCCCGGGCACACCACGTAGATCGGGATCTCACGGGAGAGCATCGTGCGCACCTGCACCGGCGAGGTGTGGGTGCGGAGCACCTGACGCGAGCCCTCCGGCGCGATGTGGAACGTGTCCTGCATCGTGCGGGCCGGGTGGTCGGGCAGGAAGTTGAGCGCGTCGAAGTTGAAGTGCTCGGTCTCGACCTCAGGGCCCTCGGCGATCTCCCAGCCCATGCCGACGAACACGTCGGCGATCTGCTCGGAGATGATCGTGATCGGATGCCGTGCACCCGCGGGCCGACGATCGGACGGCAGCGTCACGTCGATCGCCTCGGCGACCAGCACGGCTGCGTCGCGCTCGGCGAGCAGCACCTCGCGGCGCGCCTCGAACGCGGTGGAGACGCGGGTGCGGGCCACGTTCACCCGCTTGCCCGCCTCGGACCGTTCCTCCTTGGGCAGTGCGCCCAGACCGCGCTTCGCGAGCGCGATCGGCGCCTTGTCACCGAGGTGGTCGATCTTGGCCTTGGCGAGTTCGTCGAGATCGGAAGCCGCCGCGAAGGCCTGCTCGGCGGCGATTGCCGCGGCACCGAGCGCCTCCTCGGTGAGCGCGTTCGCATCGACAGTCGGCGGGGCACCGCCCTCATTCTTAGCCACGACCGGTGCAACTCCTTGTCTATCGATGGATATCAGCGCGCGCGGGCACAACACTCGAATCCTAGGCGATCGGCCCAGGACGGTTCGACCGAGTTCGACGGACCGTCATGCGCTCCGATGCTGGACGCGCGCGCTCGCGTACAGGCAGATGGACGCAGCGGTGGCGAGATTGAGGCTCTCGGCCCGACCCCGGATCGGGATCCGCACCCGGTGGTCGGCGCGGGCGGCGACCGCCGGATCGAGGCCGTGGGCCTCGTTGCCGAACAGCCACGCGGTGGGACGGGCCAGCAGGTCGTCGGCCTCGTCGAGGTCCACCTCGCCGTCGGCGGCCGTCGCGAGGATTTGGATACCTGCGGCGGTGAGCGCACCCAAGACGGCGTCGGTGTCGCGTTCCCGCACGATCGGCAGGTGGAACAGGCTCCCGGCGGAGGACCGCACACACTTGCCGTTGTGCGGGTCGACGCTGTCGCCGGCGAGGATCGCGGCGTCGGCCCCGACCGCGTCGGCGACCCGGATCACGGTACCGGCGTTGCCGGGTTCGGCGATCGCGACGGGCACCGCCAGCAGGCGGGTGTCGGGCGTCACCGCCTCCGTCAGCGGAACATCCAGAAGATCGCACACCGCGATTACGCCGGGCGGGGTGACGGTGTCGCTCATGGCGCGGATCGCGCGATCGGTGACCAGGGACGTCCGCACTCCGGCGCCGTGCGCGGTCTCGACCAGGTCGCGGTACCGCTCACCGGCGTGCTCGGTGAAGAACAGCTCGTGAACGGTGGTGCAGGCCAGCGCCTCGCTGACCGAGTTCTCGCCCTCCGCGAGGAACCGCCCCGCCTTCCTGCGCTCTGCGCCGCGCAGGAGCTTGACAGCAGAAACGACCCGTGGAGTCCGTTCGGTGAACGGGTCCACGGGTCGGTTCTGGAACAGCTGACTCAGGCCGCTTCTCCGGCCGGAGCGTTGACGTCGGCAGGCAGCGCAGCCTTCGCAACGGCCACCAGGCCGGCGAACGCGGCGGCGTCCGAGACGGCCAGCTCGGCGAGGATCTTGCGGTCGACCTCGACACCCGCAGCCTTCAGGCCCTGGATGAAGCGGTTGTAGGTGATGTCGTTGGCCCGAGCCGCAGCGTTGATACGAGCGATCCACAGCTTCCGGAAGTCGCCCTTGCGCGCGCGACGGTCACGGTAGGCGTAGGTCATCGAGTGGAGCTGCTGCTCCTTGGCCTTGCGGTACAGGCGCGAACGCTGTCCGCGGTAGCCGCTCGAGGCCTCGAGAATCGAACGACGCTTCTTCTGGGCGTTGACTGCCCTCTTTACGCGTGCCACTGCAAAATCCTGTCAATCTTCGGGGCGCTGCTGCCCCGTGCGGTCAAGTAGGGGAAGTGCTCAGATGCCGAGCAGGCGCTTGATGCGGGGCGCATCCTGGTCGCTGACGACGGCCTTGCCGTCCAGGCGACGGGTCACGCGCGAGCTCTTGTGCTCGAGCAGGTGGCGACGTCCGGCCTTCTGGCGCAGGATCTTTCCGCTACCGGACACCTTGAATCGCTTCGCGGTGCCGCTGTGGGTCTTCGACTTGGGCATGGAGTCCTCAGTTCTTGTGTTTCTGTACTTCGGTCTAGCGTGGTCGGGCTAGGCGCTCGGCGACGGCGCGGCGCCACCGTCACCCGCGGCCGGCTTCGGCTGCGTGGGCTGTGCGGCCTGCGCACCTTCCTGGGCCTTCGCGCGCGTCTTCGCACCCTTGTGCGGGGCGAGCACCATCGTCATGTTGCGGCCGTCCTGCTTCGCGGAGGTCTCCACGAAACCGAGGTCCGCGACATCGGCACCGAGACGCTGCAGCAGACGGAACCCGAGCTCGGGCCGGGACTGCTCGCGACCACGGAACATGATCGTGACCTTGACCTTCGAACCGGCCTCGAGGAAGCGGATGACGTTCCGCTTCTTGGTCTCGTAGTCGTGATCGTCGATCTTGGGACGGAGCTTCTGCTCCTTGATGACGGTCTGCTGCTGGTTCTTCCGCGACTCACGCGCCTTCTGCGCCGTCTCGTACTTGAACTTGCCGTAGTCCATGATCTTGCAGACCGGCGGACGGGCATCGGGAGCCACCTCGACCAGGTCGAGGTCGGCCTCGAGTGCTACGCGAAGCGCATCCTCGACACGCACGATCCCAACCTGCTCACCACCGGGTCCGATGAGGCGAACCTCGGGAACTCGGATGCGCTCGTTGATGCGGGTCTCAGTGCTGATGGGGCCTCCTAGGTAGTGCGGTGCAGTCCGTTGACCGCGCCGCAGCCCGTGCGCCCTCGTACCTCAACAAGAAAGCCCCGCGTCGGCGAATTGCTCGCCGTGCGGGGCCCGATGTCGACCGGTGCAATGCCAGTTCCGAGACCTCGGACCTAGCATCCCTTCAGATGACCGAAGGAGCCGCCCAGGAAGTTGTCCCTGGCGGCGACCGGACCACTGAACTGCACCATTCGGCGCCGCGCAGAGGTGGGAGTCGGACTCCACTTTGCTGCCCTGGCCAGAGCCGAGGGCGGTCGTGACGCAAAGCTTAACATCAAACGAGCCGCGTATCGAATCGCGCCGCGGTCTACGACCCGGGCGAATCGAGCACCGTCCACGATGGAATCCTGACAGCATGACGCAGAACCCCGACCCTGCCGACGCCGTCCAGCACGCCGAGGACGACATCGCCGACCTCGACGACGTCCGCGATCTCGCCGACGTTCCCGCCATCGAGGTGATCAGCCGCGCCGCCGTCATGCTCATGAGCTCGGCCGCCGAGAAGCTGGGCCTGTCGGATCCTGATCCGGAGAACAGTCCCCACCTCGACCTCGACGAGGCCCGCCGGGTGATCACCGCGCTCGCCGGACTCGTCACCGCGTCCGTCGAGTACCTCGGCCCGCACGCCGGCCCGATCCGCGAGGGACTGCAGGCGCTCCAGCGCGCGTTCCGCGAGACGTCCGCGCATCCGGACGAGCCCGGCAAGGGCCCCGGCGAGAAGTACACCGGCCCGGTCTACTGAGCCGACTTCCCGACCCGCACGCTCGCTGAAGCCCGCATCCGGACATTTCCGGGGTGCGGGCTTCGTGCGCTTCACCAGACGAATGCACTGGAACCGCGGTTTGCGTCAAACCGCCTCGAACCCTCCCGATCGGTTGATACCGTCCCCGACGGCATAACGGAGACCACCTCTCCCCCACCGGGCACGGCGCCAGTCGGGCCGACACCTAGGAGACACGAATGGGATCGCTCCTCTCGATCGCCAAGCTTCTCGGCTTCGACCCCAAGGAGGCCCTCCCGGGGATACTCGATCAGCTGCTCGCAGCGTCCACCGCCGCGAATCAGCCGCCAGCCACCAGTCCGTAGATCTCCAGCCTGAGCGGACAGGTCCGCCCCGTGAGCTGACCGACGGAAATACCCGAAACAGGCATGAAGCGTCGGCCGGCACGACCGCCAACCTCGGGCCTTCGTATTCGATACCGCACTCATCGCGTGACACCGGTTCATGCACCGCCACACAGGGTTCACCGCAAGGAGAACCTGTACCGAAGGAGCTTTCTGATGGGATCGAACACCACCGTTCTCGACGCCCTGGCGCCCGTGGTCGACTTCGCCTTCGGCTCACTCGGCCCCCTGGTCGCAATCATCCTGCCCCTCACCAGCCTCGACCCCGGCAAGCTGGGCGACCTGTGATCAAGGCCGAGAAGTAACCCCAGTCCGGCAAGCCCGGACCCGGGATCCACCGAAGCGGTGGGGGACGTTCGATCCGCCACCGCTTTCGTGTGTCGCCCCCCATTTCACGGTCCACCACTTGCACCCCGGCCCCCGCCACGTCGCGCGTCGAACCGACTCGACCAGCCGACGCGGCCGCCCACCCGACCCCAATCTGCGCGGATGACTCGGCCACCGGCCCCGCCGGCCAGCATGCGGAGCGCGTGCGACACGTCAACGCGCGGGGTTCGCCCACAAACAGAACCGCACCGAAGGAGCAATACATGGTCATCGAAAACCCTATTGGCTACTGCCCGAATCTCGGCTCGCTATCCGGCTCGATATCCCCCTGCTCGCTGCTCGGAATGCTGCTCGGGTCGGTGATGTACCCGGACACGTACGCCCTCTCGTAGATCCCGGTCCAGCAAGTCGGGACCACAGATCCCCCGAAGCGGTGGGGGATGCTCGGTCCCCCACCGCTTTCGCGTGTCACCCCTGTCGCACGGCCCGCCCATGCGCCCGGTCGGCGCCACCGCGCAGGCCGAATCGACGTCGCCTAGCCGACCGCTGCCGGCTTCCGGACCCGCTTGCGCGGCGCCGAGGTGGCCTTCCGGGTCGTCGCCTTGTCGGCGGCTGCACCGTTCCCGGCCACCGCCGCGGGAGCCGCGAGAACCTCCTTGAGGAACCGGCCGGTGTAGCTCTCCGGAACCGCCGCGACATCCTCGGGGGTTCCCTCGACGACGACGGTGCCGCCGCCGGATCCGCCCTCGGGACCCATGTCGACGATCCAGTCCGACGTCTTGATGACGTCGAGGTTGTGCTCGATCACGATGACGGTGTTGCCCTTGTCGACGAGCCCGTTCACCACCTTGAGCAGCTTGCGGATGTCCTCGAAATGCAGGCCCGTCGTGGGCTCGTCCAGCACGTAGACGGTGCGTCCGGTCGAGCGCTTCTGCAGTTCCGCGGCGAGCTTGACGCGCTGCGCCTCACCACCGGACAGCGTCGGCGCCGGCTGCCCGAGGCGCACGTAGCCCAGACCGACCTCGACCAGCGTCTTGAGGTAGCGGTGGATCGAGGTGACCGGCTCGAAGAACTCGGCGGCCTCCTCGATCGGCATGTCGAGGACCTCGGCGATGGTCTTGCCCTTGTAGTGCACCTCGAGCGTCTCGCGGTTGTACCGCGCACCGTGGCACACCTCGCACGGCACGTAGACGTCCGGCAGGAAGTTCATCTCGATCTTCAGGGTGCCGTCGCCCGAGCATGCCTCACACCGACCACCCTTGACGTTGAACGAGAAGCGACCCGGCTGGTAGCCGCGCACCTTCGCCTCGGTGGTCGCCGCGAACAGGGTTCGAATCTTGTCGAACACGCCGGTGTAGGTCGCCGGGTTCGAGCGCGGGGTGCGACCGATCGGCGACTGGTCGACCTGCACGAGCTTGTCGAGCTGGTCGAGACCGTTGATCCGCGTGTGGCGGCCAGGCACCTGACGAGCACCGTTGAGCTTGTTCGCCATCACCGTCGCGAGAATGTCATTGACGAGCGTCGACTTGCCCGACCCGGACACGCCGGTGACCGACGTCAGCACACCCAGCGGGAAGCTCACGTCGATGCCCTTGAGGTTGTTCTCGCGAGCCCCGACGACGGTGACCTGTCGCTTCCGATCGACGGCGCGACGTTCGGTCGGGACGTCGATCGTGCTGCGGCCGGAAAGGTAAGCGCCGGTGAGTGATTCGGCGTTGGTGAGGAGTTCCTCGTAGGGTCCGCTGTGCACCACGCGGCCGCCGTGTTCGCCGGCGAAGGGTCCGATGTCGACCACCCAGTCCGAGGTCCGGATGGTGTCCTCGTCGTGCTCGACGACGATGAGGGTGTTGCCGAGATCACGGAGACGCGTGAGGGTTTCGATGAGCCGACGGTTGTCGCGCTGGTGCAGGCCGATGGACGGCTCGTCGAGCACGTACAGGACGCCGACGAGACCCGAGCCGATCTGGGTGGCCAGTCGGATGCGCTGCGCCTCGCCGCCCGACAGGGTGCCGGCGGCGCGCGCGAGCGACAGGTAGTCGAGGCCGACGTCGAGCAGGAAGCCGAGTCGCGCCTGGACCTCCTTGAGTACCTGCCCCGCGATGGCCTCCTCGCGGGCGCCGAGGGTCAGGCTGTTCAGGAACGCCGAGCAGTCCGCGATCGACAGCTCACACACCTGGGCGATCGACTTCTCGCCGTAGGTCTCCGACGAGATCGACACCGACAGGATCTCGGGGCGCAGGCGCGCCCCGTTGCACGCGGGGCACGGAATGTCGCGCATGTAGCCGTCGTAGCGTTCCTTCATCTGTTCCGACTCGGTCTGCTCGAGCCGCCGGTGCAGGAACGGCATGACGCCTTCGAACTCGGCGTAGTACGAACGGGTGCGCCCGTAGCGGTTCTTGTACTTGACGTGCACCTGTTCGGTGCTGCCCTCGAGGATCGCCTTGCGGGCCTTGGCCGGCAGCTTGTTCCACGGCGTCTGCATGTCGAAGCCCATGATGTCGCCGAGACCGGACAGCAGGCGACCGAAGTATTCGGAACTCTGTCCCATCGACCACGGCGCGATCGCACCGCCCTCGAGCGACAGTTCAGGATCCGGAACGACGAGGTCGGGATCGACCTCCTTGCGGATACCGAGGCCCGTGCACTCGGGGCAGGCGCCGTACGGCGAGTTGAACGAGAACGAGCGCGGCTCGAGGTCGTCGATCGAGAGCGGGTGCGCGTTGGGGCACGCGAGCTTCTCGGAGAATCGGCGTTCGCGGTCGGGCGCGTCCTCGTCGCGGTCGACGAAGTCGAGCACCACGATGCCCTCGGCCAGTCGCAGGGCCGTCTCGACCGAGTCCGTGAGGCGCTGCTTCGCGCTGGCCTTCACGGTGAGGCGGTCGACGACCACCTCGATGTCGTGCTTCTCCTGCTTCTTCAGCTTCGGCGGATCGGTGAGCTGGTGCACGACACCGTCGACACGCACGCGCGAGTAACCCTGAGCGTTGAGCTGCTCGAACAGGTCGACGAACTCGCCCTTCCGGGTGCGGACCACGGGGGCCAGCACCTGGAATCGGGTGCCCTCCTCCATCTCGAGGACCTGGTCGACGATCTGCTGCGGCGTCTGCCGGGCGATCTGCTCACCACACACCGGGCAGTGCGCGGTGCCGGCGCGCGCGTACAGCAGGCGCAGGTAGTCGTACACCTCGGTGATGGTGCCGACCGTCGAGCGCGGGTTGCGGTTGGTCGACTTCTGGTCGATCGACACCGCGGGCGAGAGCCCCTCGATGAAGTCGACATCGGGCTTGTCCATCTGTCCGAGGAACTGGCGCGCGTACGCCGACAGCGACTCGACGTAGCGCCGCTGCCCCTCAGCGAAGATCGTGTCGAACGCGAGGCTGGACTTTCCGGAGCCGGACAGTCCTGTGAAGACGATCAGGCTGTCACGGGGCAGATCGAGATTGATCCCTCGCAGATTGTGCTCGCGTGCACCTTGCACGATCAGGCGATCCGCCACACGTATTCCCTTCTCGGTTCGACCCCGCACGGACATTCGTCCGGGCGCAGCCCATGGTAGGCGCGGGCACCGACAAACTCGCCGACCAGCAGGTTTCCCGATGATCGGCGGCTATGGGCGGCGACACCGCGATTCGACGGTAACCTCCCGATCATGGAGCAGCAGCGCATCACCATCGACGACGACTACACCGGCGACCTGTCGGGCAGCTCGGCCGCGCAGCGCCGGACCGTCCCCGGCGCCACCATCATCAAAATGTCCGTCGGCCCCATGGACAACAACACCTACCTGGTGACGTGTTCCGTGACCGGGAAGTCGCTGCTCATCGATGCCGCGAACGACGCCGAGCGCATCCTTCGGCTGATCGACGAGCAGGCGCCGCGGCTCGAGTTGATCGTCACGACGCATCAGCACCACGACCACTGGTTCGCGCTGGCCGAGGTCGCCGGCAAGACCGGAGTGCCCACCGCCGCGCACCCCCTGGACTCGGAGATCCTGTCCGTCACGCCGGCGCGCAGCCTCGAGGACGGCGACACGGTGAGCGTGGGCGATCTCACTCTCGAGGTGATACATCTGAGCGGGCACACGCCGGGCGGCATCACGCTGGCGCTGACGGAGAAGGACGCCGGCGGTCGCGTCCACCTCTTCACCGGCGACTCGCTGTTCCCGGGCGGGGTCGGCAAGACCCCCGACGCCGAGCGATTCACGTCGCTGATGGACGACGTCGAGACGAAACTGTTCGGCCGGTTCCCCGACGACACCGTCTTCTACCCCGGTCACGGCAAGGACTCCACGCTCGGAACCGAACGCCCGCACCTGCAGGAGTGGCGCGAACGGGGCTGGTGACTGGAGCGGTACCCGGCGCGGTCTTCGTGTCTCGGTCTCGCTTTGTTCTCGTCTCGTGCCGGATCATCCCTACCTGGCTACGGTGGAACCACCATCCAGGTAGGGAGGTCGACCATGATCGTTCGCCGAATTGCCCGCCCTTTGCTCTCCACCGTGTTCATCGCCGGTGGAATCGGAGCACTCCGTAACCCTGGCCCACCCGCCCAGGCCGCCGGACCGTTCCTCGAGAAGAGCATCGAGACGCTGCCGGGTGCTGTGTCCGACAAGCTTCCGTCCGACCCCGAGACACTGGTCAAGCTCAATGGAGCACTACAGATCGGCGCGGGTGCGTTGCTGGCAATCGGCAAGGCGCCCCGCGCCTCCTCGCTGATCCTGGCCGGGACGTTGATCCCGACCACTGTGGCCGGCCACGACTTCTGGAACGTCGACGACCCGCAGCAGCGGGCAATGCAGCGCATGCAGTTCTTCAAGAACATGACGATTCTCGGGGGGCTGTTGATCGCGGCGGTCGATACCGAGGGCAAGCCCTCCCTGGGTTGGCGCGGCAGACGCGCCGCGCGCAAGGCACAGGCCACCGTCGCCGACGCGTTGTCGGGCGAGCACGGACCCGACACGGAGCACACCCTGCACGTGATGTCCGATCGGGCCCGAACGGCCGCCGAACATGCCGGTGAACGAGGGGGCGAACTCCTCGATGCCGCACGAGTTCGCGGCGCCGCCCTGGCTCACCTGGCCAAGGAGCGCGGCACCGAACTCGGCGAGGTCGCCCACGAACGCGGACCGGCGCTGGCCGAACTCGCCCGCGAGCGCGGCACCGAGTTCGCCCACCTGGCGCGCGAACGAGGCACGGAGTTCGCCCACCTGGCACGTGAACGAGGCACGGAGTGGGCCGCCGCTGCGAGCGAACAAGGCGAGGAACTGAGCAGGCGGGCGCGCAAACAGGCCGAGCGGGCTCTGGCGACCGCACGAGCGAAGGCGGCCGAATTGCAGGAGTGACATCGTGACTCCGCGCCGAGCAGCGCGATCACCGATCCGTCACACGGGCAACGCGACGAGCGCACCGAGTACCGCCACTCCCGCGAACATCCAGGCGACGTAGTCGCCGATGTGACCGGAGTGCCATACGCGGAGCGCGTGGACTCCCGGCGTCGCTGCGCGCATCCATGGAGCGAGCTGTCTCTCGAAACGTCGCCAGTGCAATCCCACCGCGGCGACGCCGCACGCCAGGAGTACTCCCACCACGTTCGACAGGACGACGTCGCTCGTCCACCAGGGACCGGCGACGGACCCGTGAACGGGCTCGATTCCGTACAGCACGGCACCGATGTACGCGTCGGCGTCGACGAATCCTGCGCCGGCTCGCGTCAGCGCGTCGACGCCACCACGCCACAGCCCGAGCGACGCGGCGATCCCCAGCATCGCGAACACCGCCGCCAGCATGCTGATCGGAGCACGACGCAGGCGCCGGGTGTCGGGTTCCTCTCCGCGTCCGGTCATCTCCTCGGCATCGGGTGCCAAGCCCTGAATCTCCTCCGGCACGACACCCCAGCCGCGGTAGAACCGTGCCCCGGCGCGCATGGCCGCTCCGGCCGTCGCCGCGGAGACTGCGACGAACACGACAGGGGCCCAACCCGACCCGGCGCCGACCAGCGAATCCTCCGACAGCGCCTTACCGAGCCCGACCGCGAACGGTGGCAGGCCGGCAAGTGCCAGGACGGACACGAAGTAGAGGACGGGGCCGAGGCGTTCGCCGCGCCCTCGGCCCTGTAGATCGAATTCGTCGACCCCGCCGTACCGATCGAGCATCACTCCCACCAGGAGGAACAGGGCGGCCTTGGCACCCGAGTGCCCCACCATGAATACGGCTGTGGCTGTAACCGATTCGGCGTCGAAGGCACACAGCGCCAGGAGGAACAAGCCCATGTGCGCGATCGTCGAGTATGCGAGCAGACGCTTGAGGTGGCGCTGGCCCAGGCACATCAGGGCACCGACCACCGCGGTCGTCACGCCGAGCACCAGCAGCGCACGCCGTATGTGGCCGGACGGCAGCACGTTCGAGAAGACGACGGTGTACACCCGCCACAGGCCGTACAGGCCGAGTTCCACCATCACGCCCGAGAACAGCGTGCACACCGCGGCCGGCGCGACGGCGTGCGCGTCGGCCAACCAGAAATGAAACGGCACGATCGCCGCCTTCACCAGCATTCCCGTCGACACCAGGACGAACGTCAGCACGATGAGAGTGTCGGATGCGCCCGCCGACACCGCCTGCCCCAACTGCGCGAGGCCCAACTGACCCGCCTGCGCGTACAACAGACCGATGCCGAAGAGCGTCAGGCAGGCACCGAGGGACTGCGCGATGCCGAAGTTCAACGCCCCCTGGATCGCGAACCTGTCCTCGATCTTGATCCCGGTGAGCGCGTACGCCGCGACGCCCATGAGTTCGAGGAAGACGAACATGTCGAACAGGTCGCCGGAGAGTACGAAGCCTTCCATCCCGGCCAGGAAGAGCAGCACCAGTGCGTGATAGCGGACGTCGGCCTCGTCCAGTCCGCGGCGGCTGTACACCAGCGCGATCACGGTCACCAGTCCGATGAACATCGCGAAGTACACCGCGATGGGGTCGCCGACCAGCGCAATGCCGACGCTGGTTCCGTCGGTGGGCCGCCATCCGCCCACCCATGTCACGACGGCGCCCCCACCGGACGCAATCGCCACTCCGCCCGCTGCCACCGCGACACCGAGGGCGGTAGCGATCGCGGTGGCACTGACGATCGCGCGGGGAAGCCACGGGCCGACGGCCATGACGCTGCACGCCGCCACGATCGGTGCGGCGACGAGGATCGGCAGTACCTGGCCGGCGGCGGACGTCACCGCCACCTCAACCGTGCAGTGCGCGGAGTTCGTCTGGGTCGACGGTGCCGTGACGCTTGTGGATCTGGATCGCCAGGGCGAGGAGCAGCGAGGTGACCGTCGCGGCGACGACGATATCGGTGAGGGCCATCGCCTGGACGACCGGATCGACGACGTCGGTGGACGGTGGCGCGCCGGAATCGAAGATCGGCGCGGTCGCGTCCCACTGGAAGCCGACCGCGATCAGCAGTACGTAGGTTCCCGACTGCGCGACGGTGAGGCAGACGATGGCGTGCACCAGGTCTCGGCTGCGGACGACACCGAATGCCCCGATCAGGACCAGCCAACCCGCGACGCTGTAGGCGTAGACGCTCATCGTCGTGACTCTCCCTTCGGCACGATGGTGATCTCCTGTGCCAGGAACTGGGCGAGAAGCACCGTCAATCCGGCGGCCACCGCGATGCCGACCGCGACGTTGAGCAGCGGAACGGTTCCCGCCGACGTGAGGGTGCCGAGGGTGCCGACGGGCAGGAAGTTGGCGAGGAAGGCACCGGCGGCAACGGTCCCGGCCACGCCCACCACCACGAATGCCGCAGACGCGACTGCCTCGGCCACGTCGAATGCGTTCACTGGGCGCAGCCGATCGAGGGCCCGATAGCTTCCCGCGACGTAGAGCAGATGCGGACCGGTAGCCAGGAGCACGCCGCCCTGGAACCCACCTCCGGGCGTGATGGTCCCGTGCACGACGATGTCGAATCCGACGACGAGCGTGACGGGCAGCAGTAGGTATCCGACGAGTCGTGTCGCATCGAGCACCCGACCGTGCTGCGCTGGACGCAGCTCGCGCTCCTCGGTCGCCGGACGCAGCAGCGACATGATGCCGACGACCGCGGCGAGCAGCATGGTCTCCTCGCCCAGCGTGTCGAAGCCGCGCTGGTCGAAGTTGATCGACGACACCACGTTCGCGGTCTCGCGGGACAGCGCCGCATGCACCGCGTGATCGCGGTACGTGTGTTCGGATCGCCCGAAGCCGGGAACGTCACCAACGGCGACGGCCCACAGGAGACCGATGCCCACCACGCCCGTGACGAACACCGCGACGCGCAGATTCCGGTTCATTCGTCGTCGCCTCGAACCAACTCGGCCCGCCGCATCGCCCGGATCGTGAGCATCACCACGAGCGGCACGACCCCGGCACCGATGACCAGTTGCGACAGGGCCACATCGGGCGCCTGGAGCGTGAAGAACAGCAACGTCAGGCTGAGCCCGAAGACCGAGAGTGTCACGGCCTGTCGCTGGGGGTCCGCGGTCAGCGCCACCGCGGTGCCCGCAATCGCGACCAGAGTGAATGCGACTGCCACGAGCGCCGTCATTCGGGCACCTCCGACCGTACGAGCCCTTCCCGGTGCGCCGTCATCCGCGCGATCGCGGCGCCGGCGGCGGGTCCCGTTCCCACGAGCAGCGCCACGGTCAGGGCGATCATGCCGGAGGCCGCCGACAGACCCTGGTCCAGAATCAGCGCGATGGCCAGCAGGGGCGCTCCGAGCGAAGTGCAGACGGTGAGCAGGTGCAGGCGCCCGAAGACCGGGGACGCTCCGAGACCCAGGCTCGACAGCGTCGAGGCCACGACGACGCCGGCGCCCGCGACGGCCAGGACACACACCACCGCTGTCACGGCTGCCGCCCCAGCAACCGGGTGAAGACCAGCGTGCCAGTGAGCGACACCACCGCCGCGGCCAACGGAACGATCAGATACGCCGGTCGCGCCCACTCGACACTGAGCGACAGCAGCACGAGAACCGTCGTCACGCCGGTGAGCTGGAGACCGACCAGGCGGGCGGGCGGGTCACCGCGGGACGAGATCCACAGGGCGGGCACGAAGGACCCGACCAGCAGCGTCAGGGCCACGAACATCCACGGGCTCATTGCATCGTCACCGACTTCCGCAAGGACGAGGAGGCGCCGACGACGCAGTGCACCGTGACCGTGTCGGTCTCGGGGTCCGCGTCGAGCACGACGGTCCCCGGCGTCGCCGCGAGGACCCACACCGCGCACGCTCGGCGAGCCGCGGATTCCCGCGGCGTGCCCGGTGGAAATGTCAGGGTCTCGATCGACGCCGGTTCACGCCGACAGGTCGACCGGGCGAGCCGGAGCGTGTCGACGACGACCGAAGGCGGCAGCCACAGCGCCCATCGGATCCACCGCCCGTCGAACTTCCACGCGCCCTCGTTCGCGCGCCGAGCCCAGTGCGCTGCGAAGGCACACGGAATCGACAGCAGTCCCGCCGCGATCAACTCCGGTGCGACCACCGCGGGCGCCGTGACCAGCCATACGCCCGCCGCGACGAACCACCACACGACGATCTCGGCTACCGCCGCCATGTGCCTCATGCCCGTCGTCAATCGCTGTCCGCGAGAACCGCGTCGCGTAGTTCCGAATCGATGGTGACCCGGACCAATGCCGCCGCGAGCGGTGCGACCTCGCGGGAACCCGACAACTCGATCAACGTCGACGGATCCTGCGGCAGGTGCAATTCGCCGGCGCCGCGGAGGACCCGCTCGTCCATGTGCGGGCGCAGCCAGGGCCACGTGTCCTGCACTTCACGCATGAAGATCTCCGCACCGACGGGCCCGATTCCGTCGAACTCCTCGAGGAGTCGGGCGGTCGCGGACTCGTCGTGTCCGCTTCGCTCAGCGAGTTTGCGTAGGTCGCCGCGGTATTCGTCCCCGACGCGCTCTGCAGCCTCCCGAAGCCGCGTGGCGGTGCTCTCGTCGTAGCGCGAATAGTGTCCCCGCTTCAAGGCTGCGATGACCTCCGCCCTGGGCGCACCCGCCATGGCCTCCGGCGTTCGCCACCCCGCGTGGAAGAGTTCCCGGGCTGCGCGCGTGGCTATCTCGGCGGAGATCCGAGTGCTCAGGAGCATCGACAGAACCAACAACTGGAACAGTGGCTTCGGCTGATCCTTCAGTGTGATCTGCGCCTGCTGCGCGTACGATTCGCCGGCGCGTTCGAGAAGGCCGTGGACGACATCCGAATCGTTGCGTGACGTGCCCATGCCCGCGAATACCCGAGCTCGGGACGTATGAAACTGCAGGTTCTGCGAACCACCGTCCTGCTGCCGGAGACGGATCAGCCGGTGGCCGCGTGCTCATCCCCGGCATCAGCCGCCGGCAGCGCGCGAATCAACTTGCGGTTCGCGAATTCGAACAGACCCAGCTCGCTCAATTCGCGGCCGAATCCCGAACTCTTGACGCCGCCGAACGGGAGTTCGGGCGCGGTCGACGTGGGACGGTTGATCCAGACCATCCCGCTGCGAATACGGTCCGCGACCGAACGGGCACGGTCGGGGTCTGCGCCGAAGACCGTGCCACCGAGACCGAACCTGGTCGAGTTCGCGAGGTCGACGGCCTCGTCCTCGTCCGCGACTCGGTACACGACTGCCACGGGTCCGAACAGTTCCTCGCCGAACGCGCGCATCTCGGGAGTCACGCCCGTGAGGACCGTCGCCTCGACGAACGCGCCTTTCCCGTCCGGACCGCGTTCACTCGGACGCGATCCGCCGACGGTGACCGCGGCCCCCTTGCCGACCGCGTCGTCGATCTGCCCGAGCAGTGTCTGTGCCTCGTCCTCCGACGACAGCGGGCCGAGCGTGGTCGACGGATCCGAAGGATCCCCCACCACCAGGTCGGAGAAGCGCCGCGAGAGTCCGTCGACGAAGTCGTCGTAGATCGTGTCCGGGACGATGAACCGCTTCGAGGCGACACAACTCTGCCCCGCATTGCCGAGGCGGCCGGCGGCGGCAGCCTCGAGCGTCGCGTCCAGGTCGTCGGCGTCGAGCACCACGAACGGATCGCTCCCGCCCAGCTCCAGCACACACTTCTTGAGGTGCCTTCCGGCGATCTCGGCCAGGGACGCGCCGGCTCGCTCGCTTCCCGTCAGCGACGTACCTTGCACGGCTGGGTTCGAGACGACGCGCTCGACATCGGAGACCTGGAGAAACAGATTGCTGTAAACCCCCTCCGGGGCCCCGGCGTCGGCCAGGAGCTTCTCGAGCTCGAGCGCGGTTCCAGCGCACGAACTCGCATGCTTGAGCAAGATCACGTTTCCCAGAAGGAGATTCGGTGCCGCGAAGCGTGCCACCTGGTAGATCGGGAAGTTCCAGGGTTCGATGCCGAGCAGAACGCCGATCGGCTCGTTCACGACCTCCGCGGTTCCGTCCTCGACCTCGATCCGCTGTGACCGGAGGAATCCGGGGCCGTGGTCGGCGTAGTAGTCGAAGATCGCGGCGGACAGGTCGACCTCGGCGTGGGCTTCGCCGAGCAATTTGCCCATTTCCCGGGTCACCGACGCCGCCAGTTCGTCCTGACGTTCGCGCAACAGCTCCGCGGCCCGCGACAGAACCCGGGCCCGCCGCTCGACGGGTTCGTCACGCCAGTCCTCGAACGCGGCGGCGGCACGGTCGACTATCGCGTCCAGCTGCTCACCGACGAGATACGGGTACTCCGCGATGGATCGCCCGGTGAACGGGTCGACGGTGTGGAAGGGGGTCGGATCGGGTCCGGATGCGCTCATGGGCTGCACGCTGGTGGAGGTCATGCTCGTTGCTCCCGTCGGCTCGGTCGGCTACGTTCCACCGTCGCGTACCCGCAGAGTCGTCCGATCAACCAGCAGTTCTGCGACGCGGTCACACATCGCACTAGACTGCTTGGGCGCTTTTCCGCCGTTCCAACCTAGGAGACCTCTTGCCCGACGAGGCCCGTGTGCACCCCGATCTCGACCACGAGCAGGGTTATGTGTCGACGCTGTACGAGCGCCTCGACGAACTACGCGCCTACGCGCAGAATCGCCTGAGCCAAGTGCTCCTCCAGACGGGCGGGACGCCGCAGGCGCGCAGCGAACGCGAGTCGTTCACGCAGATGTACACCGAGGACCTCGCACGGTACGACGCCGCCGAGAACGGCCTGTGCTTCGGCCGCATCGACGTCGACGACGACACGAACGAGTCGCGCTACATCGGCCGCATCGGCATCCTGGACGAGTCGAACGACTACGAGACATTGCTGCTCGATTGGCGCGCGCCGCTCGCTCGTCCGTTCTATCTGGCGACGCCGGCCGCACCCGACGGCGTGACCCGGCGCCGGCACATCCGCACGCGCAGCCGCACGGTGACCGCCGTCAACGACGAGTACCTGGACCTGACCGCCGCCGAGGCGAACGGCAGCAGCAGCGGCGCCGGAGGCGTGGCCGGGGAGAGTGCGCTGCTCGCCGCGCTGAACGCCGCCCGCACCGGGCAGATGCACGACATCGTCGAGACGATCCAGGGCGAGCAGGACACGATCATCCGCTCCAACCACAAGAGCGTGCTCGTGGTGCAGGGCGGTCCGGGCACCGGCAAGACCGCGGTCGCGCTGCACCGCGCCGCGTACCTGCTCTACACCTACCGCCAGCAGTTGGAGAAGTCCGGCGTCCTCATCATCGGACCCAACGCGACGTTCCTCGACTACATCAGCCAGGTCCTGCCGTCGCTCGGCGAGACCGGCGTGCTGCTGTCGACCATCGGCGACCTCTACCCCGGAGTCCGGGCGAGCCGCGAGGACTCGTTGGCGGCGGGCGAGCTGAAGGGATCGCTCGCGATGATCGACGTCCTGAAGAAGGCCGTGCGGGACCGCCAGGAGGTACCGAAGCAGCCGATCGAGCTGCGATTCGACACCTACCCGATCACCCTCGACCGCAAGGTCGTCACCCGCGCCCGCGGCCGGGCCCGCTCGTCGAGGCGGCCGCACAACCTGGCGCGGCCGATCTTCGTGTCCGCGGCGATCGAGGCCCTCGCCGATCAGCTGGCGGCGACCATCGGCGCGAACATCGTCGACGGCGGCAACCTGCTCAGCCGTGACGACATCGCTGACATGCGTGACGAGATGCGTGAGGACCCGTCGATCATGGCGGCCCTCGACGGGTTGTGGCCCGACCTGACGCCGCAGCAGGTGCTGACCGATCTGCTGCGCTCCCCCGAACGGCTCGCATCGGCCGCCCCCGACCTCGGCGACGACGGGCGCGCGACGCTCCTGCGCACGTCGGGGGTCGGCTTCAGTGCGTCCGACGCGCCGCTGCTCGACGAACTGGCCGAGCTACTCGGCGTCGACGACGCCGCGGAACGCGAACGCGCGCAGCGCCGCTGGCGATCTCAAATCGCCGACGCCCAGGGCGCGCTCGACATCCTCACCGGTTCGGCGCCGCAGGATCTCGAGGACGACCTCGACCCCGAGATCCTCATGGCGTACGACCTGATCGACGCCAGCCAACTCGCGGAGCGCCACGAGATGGCCCGCCACGGCACCACCGCCGAACGGGCGGCGGCCGACCGCACGTGGACCTACGGACACGTCATCGTCGACGAGGCACAGGAATTGTCGGAGATGGCGTGGCGAATGCTCATGCGGCGCATCCCGAATCGGTGGATGACGCTGGTCGGCGACACCGCCCAGACCGGCGATCCGGCCGGCAGCTCGTCGTGGCAGGACGTGCTGGGGCCGTATGTGGCGCAGCGTTGGAAGCTGACGGAGCTGACCGTGAACTACCGGACACCGGCCGAGATCATGGAGCTCGCGCATCGGGTGCTCGAGGAAATCGACCCGGAGCAGACCGTGCCCCGGTCGGTGCGGGAATCGGGCTTCGCGCCGTGGGCCCAGCCCGTGGACGAGTCGGAGATCCTCGACGAGGTGCGGCGCCGCGTCGCGGACGAGACCGGGCCGGGGCTGACGGCGGTCCTCGCGGGCCACGACCACGTCGAGCGCCTCGCCGACCTGCGCTCGGAATCGGTGAGCGTGCTCACCGTCAAGGATGCCAAGGGACTCGAGTTCGACTCGGTGATCATCGTCGAACCGCAGGACATGCTCGACGAGTCGCCGCGCGGGATCAACGACTTGTACGTCGCGCTGACCCGTGCCACCCAGCGTCTCGGGATCGTGCATGCCCGGCCCCTGCCCACCGCACTTCGATCGCTCGACGCGTCCGTCGTGCCGTCCGGAAGCTGATCGGCGAACCGACACCCGTGGAAACAGCCGAAGCGGTACCGTGCCAGGGGCCCTCGCTCCGATCGGGCCTCACACCACACCATCGTGCACCAGGACGGGACGAGATCACCATGCCGACGAGACCGACCGTTTCCCGCCGTGCCCTGCGCTCGGCGACGGCCGGTGTGGTCGGCGTGGTCACCTCGATCGTGATGGCCGGATGCACGTCGGCAACCGCCACCGACGATGCGCCACATGCGGCCGCACCGGTCGCGCCCGAAACCGTGTCCGCGGCAACGGTCGCCGACGCCCGCGTCACGCGCTACGCGGACGCCCTGGCGGACGGCGGGTTTCCCGACGCGGTACCGCACTCGACGCTGTTCGCAGTGGCCGACGGGGTGTGCCGGCAATCGGCCACCGGCACACCCGACTCGACGATCCTCGACAATCTGCGGTCCCTCGGCGCCTACGGTGCGAGCCTGTCGGGCGGCACCCTCACCCCCGACACGGCCACGCAACTGCTGCTCGACCGGGCCCGCACGGACTTCTGCTGAGCGTCGAACTCAGCGGACCGTGTGCACGATCAGCACGTCCGACGTGGACTTGCGCGCCGCGTCCGACGGCACCGATCCGAGTAGACGCCCCGTCAGCGTGTTGAGGCCCCGGTTGCCGACCACCAGCAGGTCGGCCTCGACCTCGTCGACGAGGGCGAGGAGCGAGTCGACGGGGGCACCGACGACCGCGCGTTCGACGATGTTCTTGGCGCCGGCCGCGGTGGCCCGCTCGCGCGCCGTCCGCAGGATCTCGAAAGTGGGCGCCGATCCGGTGACCTGGTACGCGTCTTCACCGAGGGTGTCCTGCGCCGCTTCGGTGTCCTTGGGATCAGCCGGGTAGTACGCGCACGCGATCACGAGCTTGGCCTCGGCGTCGCCGGCCAGTGCAGCGGCCTTGTCCACCGCGCGATACGACGAGTCCGATCCATCGGTTCCGACGACGACGGTCCGGTAGGCGCTCATTCATTCCTCCATGTGTGCGTTGATCGAGGACGGTGGCCGTGGTGCCCTGGTCGACCGAGATCCCCAACTGCTGCGCTGACATTAGCCTCATCGGCGCACAGCCTGGTGGAATTGCGGCACAACATGCTTCATCCCCCGGTGGATGGCTCCACCCAGTGTCGCGGTGGATGGCTCCACCCCTGCCGCACCATTTCACCACGGCGACGGGGTGGAGCAGAGTCGTCAGCGCGATTCGCCGTACCGCGGGCCGAACAGCGCTGCCGGGAACAGTCCCGACTCGCGTACCGACGTCCGCCACGGCTCGGTGAGTTCCGCGAGGCGCGCTGCCCCGTCCTCGCCCAGCTCGGTCCACGGCGCGGCCGCCAGTTCGTCGGTGAGATCCTCTACGACGTCACGCAATTCGCCCCCGTCGGACGTCAATTCACCGCGGCCGTCGAGGAGTTCACGGTCACGCAGTCCGGAGACGGCCGCGTCCCATGCCGCCTGGGACCATCCCCGCCGGCTCTGCGCGAACTTCTTCTGGAATCCGATCCCGGCCGCCGTGTGGGTGATGAGCGCCTCGAGGCCGCTGAGCCCGGCGGTCTGCAACGCCGCGACATGCCCGTCGCCGCGGTACTCCCGCAACAGGGTCAGGGCGTGCCACAGCACGAGGTGCGGTTCCTCCGGCCAGTCGAGGGCGGCGTAGCCCGCATACAGCGGTCGACCGTCGACACCGGGAATCCCCTGCGCCGCGATCGCCGCCAGCTGCGCCGCCTCCGACATGTCGGCCGACGCGACGGCGTCACCGAACAGCGCGCGATACGCGGCGTCGACGCCGCGGTACCGTGCCCGGATGATCTCTTCAGGATCGGCGAGCTTCCACGCGCGCGGAATGGCGTCGCCGATCAACTCCGGATCGAAGTTGTAGAAGGTCGCGGCGACCACACCCGCGCCGACCGCACCCATCGGCGCCGCGCGTCCCGCGAAGTACGTCATCCTGCCCGGTTCCAGGCCGACCCCGACCAATTCGGCCTCCACCTCGGGCGCGAAGTAGCAGAGCGAGTGGAGCAGTTCGAGAGAGCGTGCGGTACGACCGGCGAGATGAGCGTCCATGACCCAAGACGTTAGCGGGCGCTACTTCAGTCCCGCCGCGTCCATCCCGCGCAGTTCCTTCTTCAGGTCCGCGATCTCGTCGCGCAGCCGCCCGGCGAGCTCGAACTGCAGGTCGCGCGCCGCGTTCATCATCTGGTCCGTCAGCTCCTTGACCAGGTCGGCCAGTTCGGCGCGCGGCATCGACTTCACGTCGCGACCCTCGTACACACCGGCGCTGACCGCACGCCCGGCCTCGCCCTGAGCACGGCGACCGCGGCTCGCGTTGCGACCGGATCCGCCCACCTCGACCTCGGTGTCGTCGGCCTCCTCGTACACCTGGTCGAGGATGTCGGCGATCTTCTTCCGCAGCGGCTGCGGATCGACGCCCTTCTCGAGGTTGTACGCGATCTGCTTCTCACGCCGACGCTCGGTCTCCTCGATGGCTCGTTGCATCGAGTCGGTGATCTTGTCGGCGTACATGTGCACCTGACCGGACACGTTGCGGGCCGCGCGGCCGATGGTCTGGATCAGACTGGTGGTGCTGCGCAGGAAGCCTTCCTTGTCGGCGTCGAGGATCGCGACCAGCGACACCTCGGGCAGGTCGAGGCCCTCACGCAGCAGGTTGATGCCGACGAGCACGTCGTACTCTCCCAACCGCAGCTGCCGCAGCAGCTCCACGCGCCGGAGCGTGTCGATGTCCGAGTGCAGGTACCGCACCCGGATACCGAGCTCGAGAAGGTAGTCCGTCAGGTCCTCGGCCATCTTCTTGGTGAGCGTCGTGACCAGGACGCGCTCGTCGCGTTCCGTGCGCTCGCGGATCTCGTGCACCAGATCGTCGATCTGGCCCTTGGTCGGCTTGACGACGACCTCGGGGTCGACCAGCCCGGTGGGGCGGATCACCTGTTCCACGAACTCGCCGCCCGCCTGCCCCAGCTCGTACGGTCCGGGGGTGGCCGACAGATACACCGTCTGACCGATCCGGCCCGCGAACTCCTCCCACGTGAGCGGGCGGTTGTCCGTGGCCGAAGGGAGGCGGAACCCGAACTCGACGAGATTGCGCTTGCGAGACATGTCGCCCTCGTACATGGCGCCGATCTGCGGGACCGTCACGTGCGACTCGTCGATCACGAGGAGGAAGTCCTCCGGGAAGTAGTCGATGAGCGTGGCCGGCGCCGAACCCGCGGGGCGGCCGTCGATGTGACGCGAGTAGTTCTCGATACCCGAACAGAAGCCGACCTGCTTGATCATCTCCAGGTCGTACTGGGTCCGCATCCGCAGCCGCTGCGCCTCGAGCAGTTTTCCGCGGTTCTCGAGGTCGGCCAGCCGTTCCTCGAGCTCGGCCTCGATGTCCTTCACGGCGCGTTCCATCCGCTCCGGACCCGCTACGTAGTGCGTGGCCGGGAAGATGCGCACGGTGTCGACCTGCCGCACCACGTCACCGGTGAGTGGATGCAGGTAGTAGAGCGCCTCCACCTCGTCGCCGAAGAACTCGATCCGCACCGCCAGTTCCTCGTAGGACGGGATGATCTCGACCGTGTCGCCCCGCACCCGGAACGAGCCGCGGGTGAACGCCATGTCGTTGCGGTTGTACTGCACGTCGACGAGCAGGCGCAGCAGCGCGTCCCGGTCGACCTCGACGCCGACCTCGAGCTCGATGGACCGGTCCAAATACGACTGCGGCGTGCCGAGACCGTAGATGCACGACACTGACGCGACCACCACGACGTCGCGCCGGGACAGCAGGCTCGATGTGGCCGAGTGCCGCAAGCGCTCGACGTCGTCGTTGATCGACGAGTCCTTCTCGATGTAGGTGTCTGTCTGCGCGATGTACGCCTCGGGCTGGTAGTAGTCGTAGTACGAGACGAAGTATTCGACGGCGTTGTTCGGCAACATCTCCCGCAGTTCGTTGGCGAGCTGCGCGGCCAGAGTCTTGTTCGGTGCCATCACCAGCGTCGGACGCTGCACGCGTTCGATGAGCCACGCCGTGGTCGCCGACTTACCGGTACCGGTTGCACCGAGCAGGACGACGTCCTTCTCCCCCGCCCGCAGTCGCCGTTCGAGGTCGTCGATGGCCTCCGGCTGGTCACCGGCCGGCTCGTATTCGCTGACGACCTGGAAGCGGGCGTCGGACCGCTCGATCTCGCTGACCGGCCGGAACTCGGAATGTGCCACCACGGGGTGCTCGGATGCGAACGCCATGAGACCAGGGTATGCGCCGCTTCCGACAAGTTCTGATTACGTTGCGTGGGACCCCTTCGATCGCTGGTGCCCGACTTCGCGATTACCGGTACTTTCTTGCTGTATGGAGAACGTCGAACCAGTTACCGCCGCAGCCACGCCGACCGATCCCCCCGCGTCGATCTACGTGCCGACGATCGACCTGGTTCCGGCGCACCGACCGAAGGTCGAGTACTTCAACATCACCGAGCGCACCAACACCGATCCGAAGGGCTACGTGCGTCCAGTCGACCACTACCGGCTGGAACCGTGGGGGCTGTACATGGCCCGCACGGCCGATCACCCCTCGTTCCACTACCTCGAGTCCTGGTTGATCCCGGACCTCGGCATCCGTGCGTCGATCTTCCACTTCCACCCGTTCCACAAGCGTGACCAGGACCACTACATCGATATCGGCGACTTCACGCGGAGCCCGGACGTGTGGAAGTCCGAGGACCACTATCTCGATCTCGTGGTGCGGACCGGACGCGAGACCGAGCTGCTCGACGTCGACGAACTGATCTCGGCCACGGCGCACGGCTACATCTCGCCGCGCACCGCCGATCGCGCGATCCAACGTGCGGTGTCGGCCGTGGACGGGATCGCCGCTCACGGCCACGACATGGACGCGTGGCTGGCGTCGAAGGGAATGCCCGTCACGTGGCGCTGACGCCGCCCGGTCGGCCCTACGCCGACCAGCCGCTCCGTTCGGCCCACTCCCAGGCCCGCTGGTAGCCCAGATCGAACCACGGGGCGAGCGCTGCGGCGTAGGTGGCCGTGGCGTCCGCTTCGTGGGCGTTGGCTGCAGACTTCGCGGTAGCCACCTGTTTGACCTCGAGGAACTCGGCCCGGGCCGCCGAGTCCGCGCGCAGCCAGTCACGAAGCAACAGCGCGAAACGCTGGCCCGGCCAACCGTCGACACGCAGGCTGATCTGCACGGGCCTTCCGGGATCGGCGCCGCCGTGAGTGCGCTTGTCCCACAACGCCGGGTCTGCCTCGCCGCCGACGCCGTACGCCGGCTTCGGCTCGTCGAGGGTGGCGTCGACGATCGGCGGGAACCCGGCCGCCGCGAGCGGTTCGGCCAGAGCGTCCGCCGCCGCGAGATCGGGGACCGTGATCTGCACGTCGATCAGGTCGCGTGCGTCGAGGCCCGGCACGGCGGTGGACCCGACGTGATCGACCCGCACCGCCCGATCTCCGCACACCAGGCGCAGGCGCTCGACGAGACGCTCGCCCTGCGCCGCCCACGCCGGGTCGGCCGGCCGCACGATCGGCGGCACCGAGACCACCGTGCGCGTGCGCAGGTTCCGCTCGAACGGCACCAACCGGTCCGTGTACAGCGCACGAACCTGCGCGTCGATCAGTTCCGGGGCACCGCTGTTGTCGAGCCACACGTCCGCTGCGGCCCGCCGTTGGTCGTCGGTCGCCTGGGCCGCGATCCGTGCGCGGGCGTCCGCCTCCGGCATGCCACGCAACTCGACGAGGCGGCGCACACGCTCTTCCTCGTCCACGTACACGACGACCACGAGGTTGAACACCGGCCCCATCCGGCCCTCGACGAGAAGCGGGATGTCCTGCACGACGATCCCGTCGGAGGGCGCGCCGTCGACGAGTTCCGCGGTGCGCTGACCGATACGCGGATGCAGGATCGAGTTCAACAGCAGCCGCGACTCGTCGCTGCCGAAGGCCGTCGCGGCCAAGGCGGGCCGGTTCAGCGAACCGTCGGGATGCAGAATGGCGTCGCCGAACGCCTCCACCAGCGCCGCGAGACCCGGGGTTCCCGGCTCGACGACCTCCCGCGCGATGAGGTCCGCGTCCACGATGACGGCGCCCAACTCCGCGAAAACGTTCGACACGGTCGATTTGCCGGCTCCGATGCCTCCGGTGAGGCCCACTCTCAACACGCCGACCAGTGTCGCACCAAACACGCCGAAGATCATCAAGGGACCAATATGATGCGTTGGACCACCTGGTCCGATACCCTTGTTTCGACCGTCCGACCAGCCGATTCGTTACGAGTAGGAGTCGCTCATGCGCAGCAATCCCGCCCGTCCCGGTCGGCACCGTCTCGGCATGGAGAACGGCATTCACGCGATCCTCATCCCGGAGGTTGCAACCGCGCTCGCGGAGCACCGACGAAATTGGTTCACCAGCGTGCTGACGCCCGCCCGCCACAGCTTCACGGCGATCCGGAAGCGAACGGCAACCATGCCCACCCGATGGGTGCCCGCCGCGGCGAACTGACCCGCACACGACGCTCACAGTGGCCCGATCCCAGCTGGGATCGGGCCACTGTCGTCTGTTCCCTGCGCCCCTGGCGAAGCGGAGAGGCGGGAACAGATAACGGAAGACCCCGGCTCTGGACTGCCAGAGCCGGGGTCTTCCGGTCGATCAGGCCTGAGTCGTGCTCAGGCTGCTGTCATCAGGCGTTGCCCGACAGCTTCTCGCGCAGTGCAGCGAGCTGTGCATCGCTCGCCAGCGAGCCACCGGCGGACTCGGAGGACGCAGCCGCGCCCTCGTCCGAGCCCGACTCAGAGGAGTAGTTGGTGCCCGAAGCGCCGGCCGCAGCCTCAGCAGCCTCGTCGGCAGCCATCTTCTCCATCTGAGCGGTGTGCATCTTGTGGCGACGCTCAGCCTCGGCGTAGCGGGACTCCCACTCCTCACGCTGCTTGTCGAAGCCCTCGAGCCATTCGTTGGTCTCGGGATCGAAGCCCTCGGGGAAGATGTAGTTGCCCTGCTCGTCGTACGAGTCGGCCATGCCGTACTTGGACGGATCGAACTCGGCGTTGTAGTCCTCGTTCGCCTGCTTCAGCGACAGCGAGATGCGGCGACGCTCCAGGTCGATGTCGATGACCTTGACGAGCGCATCGTCGCCGACGCCCACAACCTGGTCCGGAACCTCCACGTGGCGCTCGGCCAGCTCGGAGATGTGCACCAGGCCCTCGATGCCCTCCTCGACGCGAACGAACGCGCCGAACGGAACCAGCTTGGTGACCTTGCCCGGAACGATCTGACCGATCGCGTGGGTGCGGGCGAACTGACGCCACGGGTCCTCCTGCGTCGCCTTCAGCGACAGGGAGACACGCTCGCGGTCCAGGTCGACGTCGAGAACCTCGACGGTGACCTCGTTGCCGACCTCGACGACCTCGGACGGGTGGTCGATGTGCTTCCAGGACAGCTCGGAGACGTGAACCAGACCGTCGACGCCGCCGAGATCGACGAACGCACCGAAGTTGACGATCGAGGACACGACGCCCTTGCGGACCTGGCCCTTCTGCAGCTGGTGCAGGAACTCGCTGCGGACCTCGGACTGGGTCTGCTCGAGCCATGCACGACGCGACAGGACCACGTTGTTGCGGTTCTTGTCGAGCTCGATGATCTTGGCCTCGATCTCCTTGCCGACGTACGGCTGGAGGTCGCGGACACGACGCATCTCGACGAGCGAAGCGGGAAGGAAGCCACGCAGGCCGATGTCGAGGATGAGGCCACCCTTGACGACCTCGATGACGGTGCCCTTGACGGCCTCGTCCTTCTCCTTGAGCTCCTCGATGGTGCCCCAGGCACGCTCGTACTGAGCGCGCTTCTTCGACAGGATCAGACGGCCTTCCTTGTCCTCCTTGGTGAGGACCAGGGCTTCGACCTCATCGCCCACGGAGACGACCTCGTTGGGGTCGACGTCGTGCTTGATGGAGAGCTCACGGGAAGGGATGACGCCTTCGGTCTTGTAACCGATGTCGAGAAGGACCTCGTCACGATCGACCTTGACGATCGTGCCTTCGACGATGTCGCCATCGTTGAAGTACTTGATCGTGGCGTCGATGGCGGCGAGGAAGTCCTCGGCGGAGCCGATGTCGTTGACGGCTACCTGCGGCGAGGTCACGGTGTTGGAGGGCATGTGTTGAGTTGCTCCGGACGGGTTGTTAGTCGGTTGATGGTGTTCTGTCGGACAGGCAGACCGGAATGCGTTAGATTCCGACTCGACGCCGGAATCGCCCGGTCTTCCAGACCACCTCGAGGCTCCAGCACCACCCTGTCGATCGAAACTCCGACCGGCGAGGAACTGCACCGAAGACACTCGCGAGCAACAGGGTACGCGACCTTCGGCTAGCTGGGCAAACCCTGCCGACGGCCGGTCGGTTCACCTGGCGGTTCGACCGCCGAGGGATCGCGCGGCGGATCCCCCGGGGGATCTCCCGGTTCCGCCCGCGCTCGCGGACTCTACGCTGGCACCCATGTCCGACGATCGTCACGCCGCCGCCATTTCCGTCCTCGGTACCAGCGGGGTGACCCGCACCCGGATCGGAACCGAGGCGAGCGAGCGCGCCAGCCGCGCGTGGTGGGATGCCGACGCCGACGACTACCACCGCACGCACGGCGAGTTCCTCGGTGTCGATTCGACCGACGGCGAGTTCGTGTGGTGCCCGGAGGGGCTGCACGAGGGCGATGTCCAGCTGCTCGGCGACATCGCCGGCAAACGCATTCTCGAGGTGGGCTGTGGTTCGGCCCCGTGCGCGCGCTGGCTCGCCGGCCAGGGCGCCGACGTCGTCGGACTCGACATCTCCATGGGCATGCTCGGGCGCGGGCTCGAGGCGATGGAACGCGGCGGAGTGACGGTCCCTCTCGTCCAGGCCGGCGCGGAAGCGCTGCCGTTCGCCGACGCGAGCTTCGACCTCGCATGTTCGGCTTTCGGTGCGGTTCCGTTCGTGGCGGATTCGGCCCTGGTGATGCGGGAGGTGGCACGGGTGCTGCGGCCGGGCGGGCTGTGGGTGTTCGCCGTCAACCATCCGATCCGGTGGATCTTCCCGGACGACCCGGGCCCGGGCGGACTGACCGCCACGCTCCCCTACTTCGACCGGACGCCGTACGTCGAGGTCGACGCCGACGGCGTCCCGACGTACGTCGAGCATCACCGGACGATCGGTGACCGCGTCCGCGAGGCCGTCGCCGCAGGGCTCGAGGTGCGCGACATCGTCGAGCCGGAGTGGCCCGAGTGGCTCGACCGGGAGTGGGGCCAGTGGAGCCCGCTGCGCGGCCAGCTTTTTCCGGGTACGGCGATCTTCGTCACCCGTAAGCCCGCCTGAGCCCCCTCGCCCGACGACTCAGAGCAGATTCGACAGGAAGGCCTTCGTCCGATCCTGCTGCGGGTTGGAGAGCAGTTCGCGCGGCTCGCCGGCCTCCACGACGACACCGCCGTCCATGAAGACCAACTGGTCGGCGACCTCACGTGCGAAGCCCATCTCGTGCGTGACCACGACCATCGTCATGCCTTCTCGCGCGAGTTGTTTCATCACGCCGAGGACCTCGCCGACCAGTTCAGGATCGAGCGCGGAGGTCGGCTCGTCGAACAGCATGAGCTTGGGATCCATCGCGAGCGCCCGGGCAATGGCCACCCGCTGCTGCTGTCCGCCCGACAGCTGCGCCGGGTATGCGTCCGCCTTCTCGGAGAGCCCGACCTGGTCGAGCAGGTCCCGGGCGCGTTCGGTCGCCTTGGCCCGCGACACCTTCTTCACCTGCATGGGCGCCTCGATGATGTTCTCGAGCGCGGTGCGGTGCGGGAACAGGTTGAAGTGCTGGAACACCATTCCGATGTCGCGCCGCTGCCTCGCCGCCGCACGCGGGCTCAGTTCGTACAGCTTCCCACCGCGCTCTGCATAGCCGACCAGCTCACCGTCGACGTACAGTCGGCCGGCATTGACCTGCTCGAGGTGGTTGATGCATCGCAGGAACGTCGACTTGCCCGAGCCCGACGGTCCGACGAGGCACAGCACCTGTCCGCGTTCGATCTCGAGGGAGATCCCCCGCAGCACCTGCAGTGCGCCGTAGTTCTTGCAGACACGATCGGCGAGGACCATCGGTGGCGTCATGCCGCACCTCCTTCGTCGCGTCGCTGTGCGTTCGCGAGGGTCTGCAACTGCCCGGCGGTGAGGGTCCGCGACAGGCCCTTCGAGTAGTGCCGCTCGAGGTAGTACTGCCCGACCATCAGGATGCTGGTGATCGCGAGGTACCACGTGGCGGCGACGAGCAGCAGTGGGATCGGGAAGAAGTTCGCGCCCGAGATGTCCCGGGCCCGACCGTACAGTTCTCCGGTGTACGGCACCGCGGCGACCAGCGACGTGGTCTTGAGCATGCTGATCAGTTCGTTGCCGGTGGGCGGGATGATCACGCGCATGGCCTGCGGCAGCACGGTGCGCCGCATGGTCTGCGACCACGACATGCCGAGCGCGGTCGAGGCCTCGGTCTGGCCCTCGCTCACCGAATTGACTCCGGCCCGGACGATCTCGGCCATGTAGGCGGCCTCGTTGAGTGCCAGACCGATGACCGCGAAGAGGAAGGCTGCGCTGAGCGCCTGGATATCGATGTGCGCGAACTGGTAAACGAACGGGATGCCGAGGTCGATCGTCTTGTAGATCGACGGGAACAGTCCCCAGAGCACCAACTGCACATACACCGGGGTCCCGCGGAACACCCACAGGTACACCCACGCGGCACTCCGCAGCACGGGATTCGGCGACAGCCGCATGACCGCGAGGATCACACCGAGAACGATGGCGATCGTCATCGCGAGCACGGTCAGTTGGATCGTCTTCCACGCCGCCGCGGTGATCCGCTTGTCGAAGAGGTATTGGGCGTAGACGTCCCAGCTGAAGGCTTCGTTCGTGGCGGCCCCGTAGACGAACAACCCGAACAGCACCAGCACGACCACGGCGGCGATCCACCTACCCGGATGTCGCAGAGGAACGGCTTCGATAGGAGCCGGCTCGGACTCCGTCGCGACGCCGGGCGATCGGCTTTCGTTGGCTGACATGACGTTTGGTCTCTCTCCTACACTCAACTCGTCGCGCCGTTGATGACCGACGTGTCGATCACGCCCGCCTCGACACCCCATCCTTCAGCGATCCGCCGGTACTGGCCGCCGTCGATGAGGTACTGCATCGCCTGCTGGAGCACCGGGGCGAGCGGTGATCCCTTCGGGACGACCCACCCGTAGGGCGCGGAGTCGAATACCGGGCCGGCGGACACAATTCGACCACCGCTGCGCTTGATCGCGTATGCGGTGACGGGAGAGTCGGCCGACAGCGCGTCGATCCGGCCCAGGATCAGCGCATTTGCGACGTCGTCCTGGCTGTCGTACTTGATCTTCTCGATTGGGGGCTTTCCGGCGGCGACGCACGCCTCGCTCTTCGCCGGGACCTCCTCGATGTCCTCGATGGTCGTGGTCTGGACACCCACGCGCAGCCCACATGCGTTGTTCGGATCGATGGGGCCGTCCGAACGCTGGGCCCACTGGACACCGGCACTGTAGTAGGTGACGAAGTCGACCGACTGTTCCCGTTCGAGGGTGTCGGTGAACGACGACATACCGACGTTGAACGTCCCGGCCTGGACGGCCGGGATGATCTTGTCGAAGTCGGCCTGCTTGAGGTCGATGGACAGGCCCAGTACCTCGCCGACTGCCTTCATCAGGTCGACATCGAACCCGACGATCTCGCCGTCCTCGTCCTTGAATTCGTTGGGCGCATAGGGAGTATTGACACCCACGACCAGGCGCCCGGACTGCGCGATCTGCTGCGGGAGCTGGTCGGCAACAGCGGCTACGCGCTCGACCTCGACACCCGTGATCTCGGGAACCAGGCCCTCGTTGTTGGTTACGCACCCCGCGACGCCGAATGCGACGACAGCAGTCGACACTGCGATGAGCGCCCGAACGAACCGCGCGCGGACGCCACGAGTGGCGCCGGACGTTCGTCCGTGCATCGCTTGTTCCTCCTGTCTCCGCTCAATGGACCCGGAAACCTTACTGGTTCGCCGGTCGCCTGTTCGACAGCGGGCGGTGTTCACCGCCGGAACACCCGCGCGATCACCGATTCCGTGAACTCACTCGTCGACGCCAGGCCGCCGAGATCCGCGGTGGCGACACCCGCCTCGACCGTCCGCTCGACGGCACTGCGAATCCGCGCGGCCGCGGTGGCCAGGCCCGCCTCGTGCCGAGTGGAGCCGAGCCACTCGAGGAGCATGGCCGCCGACAGGATGAGCGCGGTCGGATTGGCGCGGTTGTGGCCGGAGATGTCGGGGGCCGCCCCGTGCGCAGCCTGCGCCATCGCCTTGGTCCCGGAGGCGTTGATGGACGCCGCGGTGCCGAGGGACCCGGACAGCTCGCCCGCAAGGTCGGACAGGATGTCGCCGAACATGTTCTCGGTGACGATGACGTCGTACTCCTCGCCTCGGCGCACGAGGTACGCGGCCATCGCGTCGACGTGCTCGTCGTCGACCACGACGTCCGGATAGTGCTGCCCGACTTCCCGGCAGACATCCCGGAACAGCCCCGTCGTGGTGGAGAGGACGTTCGCCTTGTGCACCACCGTGACCCGCCTGCGCCGACGGCGGGCCAGTTCGAAGGCGGTGTGGGCGATGCGTTCACAGGCCTGCCGGGTGACGACGCCGACGGCCATCGCGACATCCGGGGTGGGCATGAACTCACCGCTGCCGGCGAACATGTTCCGGTCGGCGTAGAAGCCCTCGGTGTTCTCGCGGACGATCACCAGGTCCATCCGCGGCGACACCGCGCGCACCCCGGGCAGGGTGCGGGCGGGCCGGATGTTCGCGTAGAGGTCGAACCTCTTGCGGATCGTGCCTCCCGGGGTCAGCTGCATCTGGAACGGCTCGGGGTAGGACGCGCTGTCGTGGGGCCCGAGGATCCACGAATCGAGTTCGGCGAGTTCGACGAGCGTGTGCTCCGGTGTCGGGGTGCCGTAGGTGGGGATCGCGTCGAATCCGATCGGCAGCGGAACCCAGTCGATCTCCGGCAGCCCGACCGCGGCCATCGCTGCGTCGACGACGTCTCGGGTGGCGGGCACGATCTCCCGACCGATGCCGTCGCCCTGCAACAAACCGATGCGTGGTTTGCGCGAGTCTTCTGTACTAGGGCTCCCCATCGGACCATTATTTACTCACGATGGTCCAGTCCGTGGAGTTGCTTCTCGACAGTGACGTCGACGCGACCGTGCGAGCCGAGTGGCGCCGCCTCTCCGCCGCGCGCCTACCAAGCCAGGACCGGATCACCGCCGAGTCGAACCGGCCGCACGTGACACTCGGGGTGGCGAGCCGGATACCGCCGGACGTCGACGCCGCGCTCGTGCGGGAGCTGCCGTCGGCGCCCCTACCTCTGCGCCTGGGCGGGGTGGTCGTGTTCGGAGGCCGCCGCCTCACCCTCGCCCGACTGGTCGTCCCGACCACCGAACTCCTCACGCTGCAGCGCATCGTCTACGAGCTACTGATGGACTGCGAAGGTGTTCCGCCGCACATCGTGCCCGGCGAGTGGACGCCACACGTGACGCTGTCCCGGCGGATCCAGGCCGCCGACCTCGGCACCGCCGTCGTCGTCACCCGCGCCGGGAATCGTGACGTCGTCGGTGCCTCCGACGGCGTCCGACGCTGGGATTCCGACGCCAAACGGGAGTGGCGGATCACCCGCCGACCGTGACGCGAGCCGACCCGTCCGCCCGAAACCGGGCATGCGGAAGAATTCTCCGGGCGGGAGTGTTGCACTGGCCAACGGACCAGACATCCGATCTACTCCCCGGAAAGGAGCCTTCGTGGCTACCCAGACCCTGACCCAGCAGAACTTCAAGCAGACCATCGAGGACAACGACATCGTCCTCGTCGACTTCTGGGCGTCGTGGTGCGGCCCGTGCCGCTCGTTCGCCCCCACCTTCGAGGCCTCGTCGGAGAAGCACGCCGACGTCGTCCACGGCAAGATGGATACCGAGGCCGAGCAGGAGTTCGCTACCGGCGCCGGGATCCGCTCGATCCCGACCATCATGGCCTTCCGTGACGGCATCCTCGTGTTCAACCAGGCCGGCGCGCTGCCGCCCGCCGCGCTCGAGGATCTGATCACGCAGGTGAAGGCACTCGACATGGACGAGGTCCGCAAGGAGATCGCCGCTCAGTCACCGTCCGGCAACTGAGCAGCGCCCGACTGCCCCACCGCAGCATCCGCTGGGACGCCGTACCGCGCACGAACACGAATCAGTGCGCGGCGGCGTCCCAGCTGCGTCCGGTGCCAACCGACACCTCCAGCGGCACCGACAGCTCGATCGCGGACGACATCTTGTCCCGCACCAGCGTCTCCACCGCGTCGCATTCGCCGGCGGCGACCTCGAGCACCAGTTCGTCGTGGACCTGCAACAGCATCCGCGACCTCATCCCGGCTTCCTGCAGCGCCCGCTGCACGTCGATCATCGCGACCTTGATGATGTCGGCGGCCGTGCCCTGGATGGGCGCGTTGAGTGCAGCCCGCTCGGCGACCTCGCGGCGCTGCCGGTTGTCGCTGTTGAGGTCGGGCAGGTACCGGCGCCGCCCGAACAGCGTCTCGGTGTATCCGACCTTGCGGGCCTGCTCGACAACCTCGTGGAGGTAGTCCCGGACGCCACCGAAGCGAGCGAAGTACGCCTCCATCTGCTGTCGGGCTTCCTCGGTGGAGATCTTGAGCTGCGCGGCGAGCCCGAACGCGCTCAGCCCGTAGGCCAGGCCGTACGACATCGCCTTCACCCGGCGCCGGAGCTCCGGGGTGACCTCTTCGATGGGCACACCGAACGCCCGCGAGCCTACGAAGCTGTGCAGGTCCTCGCCGGTGTTGAAGGCCTCGATCAGTCCCTCGTCTCGCGAGAGGTGCGCCATGATGCGCATCTCGATCTGGCTGTAGTCCGCGGTGAGGAGGGTCTCGAAGCCCTCGCCGACGACGAAGCCGTCACGGATCTGCCGGCCGGCGTCGGTGCGGACCGGGATGTTCTGCAGGTTCGGCTCTGTCGACGACAGACGACCCGTGGCGGCCACCGTCTGGTTGAACGTGGTGTGGATCCGGCCGTCCTCGGCGACGGTCTTGAGCAGGCCGTCGACGGTGACCTTCAGTCGTGTGGCGTCGCGGTGCGCCAGCAGGTGCTCCAGGAACGGGTGTTCGGTCTTCTCGAACAGCGACTGGAGCGCGTCGGCGTCGGTGGTGTAACCGGTCTTCGTCTTCTTGGTCTTGGGCATGTCGAGCTCGTCGAAGAGCACCACCTGCAGTTGCTTCGGCGAGCCCAGGTTGATCTGCTTGCCGATCACCTCGTAGGCGGCGTCCGCGGCCTCGGCGACCCGCGCGGCGAACGTCGACTGCAGATCGTGCAGGTGCCCGCCGTCGACGGCGATGCCCGTGGCCTCGAGTTCGGCGAGCACCGCGAGCAGCGGCAGCTCCATGTCGGCCAGCAGCCCGGTCGCCTCGATGTCGGCCAGCTCGGTGTCGAGTGCGGCGGCGAGGTCGACGACAGCACGCGCGCGCAGGATCTCACCCTCGGCCGCCTCGGCATCCGCTGCTTCTTCGTCGTCCAGCAGCGAAAGCTGTTGTTGCCCCGACTCTTCCACACGCAGCTCGCGCTTGAGGTAGCGCAGGGACAGGTCGTCGAGGTTGAAGCTGCGCTGCCCGGGACGCACGAGGTACGCCGCGAGGGCGGTGTCGCTGGTCAGTCCCGCGAGAGTCCACCCGCGTCCCCACAGCGCGTGCATCGCGCGCTTGGCCTCGTGGAGCGCCTTCGGCTGCTGCGGGTCGGCGAGCCACGCCACCAGCGCGGCCTCGTCCTCGGGTGTGGCGGTGGTGGACGCGATATAGGCGCCCTCCCCGTCGGAGGCGGCGATTGCGACGGCCGTGACGTCGCCACCGTACGGCGTGCCGGCGCCGACAACGGACAGCCCGTGCCGCTCCCCCGTCGACGCGTGCTCGGCGAGCCACGCCGCGACCTCGCCCGGCGCCAGTGCGCGGCCACGCACCTCGAAGCCCTCCTCGGCCTCCGGCTCGGCGGAGCTCAGCGTCGCGAACAGTCGGTCCCGCAGCACCTTGAACTCGAGGTCGTCGAACAGCGCGTGGATGCGTTCGCGGTCCCACGGCGCCAGCGCCAACTGGTCCGGGGTGTAGGGCAGCGAGACGTCGCGCACCATCTCGGTGAGCTGACGGTTGAGCACGACGCTGTTGAGATTCGCGCGCAGGGAGTCGCCCACCTTGCCGCGCACCTTGTCGACGTCGTTGACGAGATTGTCGAGCGAGCCGTACTCGCGGATCCACTTGGCGGCAGTCTTCTCGCCGACGCCGGGGATGCCGGGGAGGTTGTCGCTCGGGTCTCCGCGCAGCGCCGCGTAGTCCGGGTACTGCTGCGGCGTGAGTCCGTACTTCTCCTCCACCGCGTCGGGCGTGAACCGGGTGAGGTCGGAGACGCCCTTGCGCGGGTAGAGCACGGTGACGTCGTCGGTGACCAACTGCAGCGAGTCCCGGTCGCCGGTCACGACGAGCACGCGGTATCCGAGCGCGGTGGCCTGCGTGGTGAGCGTGGCGATGATGTCGTCGGCCTCGTAGCCCTCGATGGCCATCACCGGGATGCCCATCGCGCCGAGCACGTCCTTGGTGATCTCGACCTGCCCCTTGAACTCGTCCGGGGTCTTGCTGCGGTTCGCCTTGTACTCGGGGAACGCCTCGGCCCGGAACGTCTGCCGAGAGACGTCGAACGCCGCGGCGACGTGCGTCGGCTGCTCGTCGCGCAGCAGGTTGATGAGCATCGAGGTGAACCCGTACACCGCGTTGGTGGCCTGCCCACTGTGCGTCTTGAAGTTCTCCGCCGGCAGCGCGAAGAACGCGCGGTAGGCGAGGGAGTGTCCGTCGAGGAGCAGCAGCGTCGGCCGATCGGACCCGGACGCGTCAGCGGTTGCGGAAGCAGTGGACGAGGAGGTGGTTGTGGCGCTCACGGTTGACCAGTCTAGGGAGCCGCGCCGACAGGCACGTCCTTCCTCCCCGCGCGTCGGGTGTCGCGTATGCGCCGGACCGGCTCACTCGCCCGCGCCGGCGCCCCCGAGCGTGTCGAGGACCACCTCGGCGACCACCTTCATCGTCGTCCGACGATCCATCGCGGCGCGCTGGATCCACTTGAACGCCTCCGGCTCGCTCAGCCCCTGCGACTGCATGAGCATGCCCTTGGCCCGCTCGATGACCTTGCGGGTCTCGAGCCGATCGGACAGGGTCGAGACCTCCCGCTCGAGCAGCGCGATCTCGGTGAACCGGCTCGCCGCCAGTTCCACCGCCGGCACCAGATCCGCCTTGGAGAACGGCTTCACGAGGTACGCCATCGCGCCGGCGTCGCGCGCACGCTCGACGAGCTCGCGCTGGCTGAACGCGGTCAGGATGACCACGGGCGCAATCCTTTTCGCGGCGATCTCCGACGCCGCATCGATCCCGTCGCGACGCGGCATTTTGACATCCATGATCACCAGATCCGGGCGCAGCTCCTCCGCCAACTCGACCGCACGCTGCCCGTCCCCGGCCTCACCGACGACGTCGTAGCCCTCTTCGCGGAGCATCTCGACGAGGTCGAGCCTGATCAACGCCTCGTCTTCCGCCACCACCACGCGCCGCGACTGTCGTTCCGTGCCCTGCGCAGCGGTAGCGTTCATGGTGACATTCTCCTCCGGTCGGCGCCCGCCGATCAGGGCGCGAACGCTTCGAGGGTACCGGTGGTTTGACTGTGGGCCGTGATCTTCTAGAGTGGGAACCCGCACGCCCTCGTATCCCAATTGGCAGAGGAAACGGATTCAAAACCCGTGCAGTGTGAGTTCGAGTCTCACCGAGGGCACCACAACGGACCGGCGAACGGCCGGTCGATCGATCCCAACCATGTCGCACACCCGGATTCCCGACCCGAACGTCGGTCCGGATATCGAACCCTCCAGGGTCCGAGCGCGAGTCGCGCCGATGTCGGTCCCCGCACCTATTCTGGCCCGAACTGCCCTGGAGAGTGGAGCTCGTCCGTGCCGAGCAACGACGTCCGCCTGAACCATGTCATCGACGCTCCACCGGCCGCGGTGTGGGCCGTTCTGACGGACATCGACCGTGCCGCGGAGACACTCAGCGGGGTATCGCGCGTCGAGCTGGCGGTGTTCGGCCGCCTGGCCATGCGCATGACCGCGAAGGTGATGAAGCAGGATCTCGCCGACATCGCGGCGCGGGCGGAAGCAGCGCGATAGCCCTCGGGGGCGTCGTCACGCCGGTGCGGCGAGCGAGTCCAGGATCTCGCGGTAGTGCAGTTGGGCGAAGAAGTGTCCACCCATGCCGATGTTCAAGGTGGACTTGGGGATTCGGCTGGCAAGCTCCGACACCCACTCCTTGGGGACAAGTCGGTCCGGGGCGCCCCACCACACGTCGACCGGGACCTCGAGATCTTCCGGTGCGAAGCCCCAGGGCCGCGACCACGCCCGGTAGTCCTCCACCACACCCGACGGGATGCGTAGTCCCTCACCGGTCATCTCGACCAACTCGTCGAGGACGTTCTCCAACACCTCGGCGTCGGTCGATCCGACCGCGCGCGCCACCACGCGCGTGAACTGCCTCGGCATCGAGCGGGAGAGCAGCGACATGCCCCGGAACCACCCGGTGGCCAGGCTCGGACATCGCCTCGAGATCTGCGTGCACCAGCGGTCCATCGCACCCAACCGGGCGATCGCGCCGTCCTCGGCCAAGGGCAGCGCCCCCGTGACGATGGCGACGCGACTGATCCTCGGGGCCATCGCATAGCCCAGGCCGGCTGCGTACTGACCGCCCATCGACCACCCCAACACACCGGCCCGCTCGACACCGAGGCGATCGAGCAATTGTTCGACGTCGGCGGCCCAGTCGAGCACCGTGCGGCCCGGACTGGGATCCGAGAGCCCGATCCCCGGTCGATCCGGCGAGATCAGACGGACGCCGGCGGCCCGGGCGATCGGAGCCGCTGCCCGGACGTCGAGGCGACACGACATTTCGCCGTGGGCATTGACCACGACGAATCCGTCCGCGGGTCCGTAGTCGGCGAATCCCATCGTCCGACCGTCTCGCAGACTGATCACCCGATCCTCCGGCCTGACAGTCACTCTGGGCACTACGCACCTCCGACGAGTCGCACCCACCCTAACGGTCGATCGCCCGACAGTGACGGACTTCCACGGTTCGATCTCGGCGTGTGTCGCCGCAGTACAACGCGTTGCAGGGCCGATCGGCGCCACCTATGTCGCATATGGTCGTTTGTTCGGATTCGAGGGCGTCCACCCGTCCCTCCGACGAGTCCCACTGGGCGGACGGATACGGCGGGCGGGACCTGCCGCGACGCGCCCCGACCGGCGGGCCGTCCGGTGGATGGGATCGCACATCGGGAATCAGTTAACTCATGCCATACTGCAACCCGTTCCACTGCCGGTCACCTCTGACGACCGGCCGATCAGGCTCGACAAGCAGATGAGGTTTGCATGAGCGACACCGCCACACCGGCCGTCGAAGGCTGGTTCACCACCGGGCCGGAGCCGGCCCTGATCGGCACCAAGTGCCGGTCCTGCGGCACGATCTCGTTCCCGCGGGAGACCACCTTCTGCAAGAACCCGGCCTGCTCCGGCGAGGAGTTCGACGACGTCGAGCTGTCGCGCCGCGGCACGGTGTGGTCGTACACCGACGCGCAGTACAAGCCGCCGGCGCCCTACATCGCCACGACGGATCCGTACGTGCCGTTCGCACTGGCCGCGGTCGAGCTGCCCGAGGGCCTCGTCGTGCTCGGCCAGGTCGCCGACGGCTTCGGCGTCGCGGACCTGAAGGTGGGCAATCCGGTCGAGCTGGTCGTCGAGACCCTCTACACCGACGAGACCGGAGACCGCAGTATCTGGCGCTGGAAGCCGGTCGCAGCAGAGAACGGGGCACAGGCATGAGCACCAACAACGATGTGGCCGTTCTCGGCGTCGGTATGCACGCGTGGGGCAAGTGGGGCCACTCGTTCGTCAAGTACGGCGTCGCCGCGGCTCGCGCCGCCCTCGCCGACTCCGGCGTGGACTGGAAGGACGTCGACCTGATCGTCGGCGGCGAGACGGTCCGCAACGGCTACGGCGGCTACGTCGCCGGCGCCACGTTCGCGCAGGCCCTCGGTTGGAACGGCGCCCGCGTCGCGACGTCCTACGCCGCGTGCGCCACCGGCGCGCAGGCGCTCGACACCGCCCGCGCCCGCATCCTCGCCGGCCTGTCCGACGTCGCGCTCGTCGTCGGCGCCGACACCACCCCGAAGGGCTTCCTCGCCCCCAACGCCGGTGAGCGCTGGGACGACCCGGACTGGCTGCGTTTCCGCCTGATGGGCATGACGAATCCCGGCTACTTCGCCCTCAACGCCCGCCGCCGCATCGACCTCTACGGGGCCACGGTCGAGGACTTCGCGGCAGTCAAGGTCAAGAACTCCAAGCACGGCCTGAACAATCCGTACGCGCGCTACCGCAAGGAGGTGGCGGCCGCGGACGTGCTGGCGTCGCCGATGGTCGCGGATCCGCTGCACCTGCTTGACATCTGCGCCACGTCGGACGGTGGCGCCGCCATCATCCTGACCTCCATGGAGTACGCCCGGAAGAAGGGCATCGTGGATCCCGTTCGGATCAAGGCGATTTCGACGGTGACCCCGACGTTCCCGCAGACGATCATGGACATGCCGAACTTCTCCACCGAGTCGGCGTCGGCGGTCCCCGCGCCGGAGCGCACGTTCAAGGAGTCGATCGGAGACGCCGCCTACGAGGAGGCCGGCATCTCGCCCGAGGACGTCGACGTCGCCGAGGTCTACGACCTCGCCACGTCCGTCGAACTCGACTGGATCGAGGACCTGGGCCTGTGCAAGCGCGGCGAAGCCGAGCACCTGCTGCGCGCCGGTGACACCACGATCGGTGGCCGCATCCCGGTCAACCCGTCGGGTGGTCTGGCCTGCTTCGGCGAGGCCGTTCCGGCCCAGGCGCTCGCGCAGGTCTGCGAGCTCACGTGGCAGCTACGCGGTCAGGCCGAGGGCCGTCAGGTCGAGGGTGCCCGCGTCGGCATCACCGCCAACCAGGGCCTGTTCGGTCACGGCTCGTCGGTGATCGTCTCGGTCTAGGCCGAGCCGCACGATTCGCGTCACCGAAACGCTCCCCACCCCTGCGGGTGGGGAGCGTTTCGCGCATCCGGCGCCCTCTGCCGATAGGTTCGACACATGACCGACTGGACGGCCGATCTCGACGACCATGTTCGCCCCCATCTGAATTCCTCTGCTCTGCTGGTGATCGACATGCAGAACGACTTCGCGGACGACGGGCCGTGTCCAGTTTCGGGCACGACGGGGGCCGTTCCCCGCCTGCGAACCCTTCTCGACGCATACCGGCGCGCGGGCCGGCCGATCGTGCACGTCGTGCGACTGTACGACGGCGACGACGTCGATCGCGTGCGCCGGACCGCGATCATGCGCGACGACGCGCCCGTCGTCCGCCCCGGCACGGCCGGTTCCCAGGTCCTCGCGGATCTGCTGCCGCCCGGCGCACCGCCGCTCGTGCCAAACCTGCTGATGGCAGGTAACTTTCAGGCGGTCGGACCGCACGAAGCCGTCATGTGGAAGCCGCGCTGGAGCGCCTTCCACCGCACCGACCTCGACGCGCACCTGAGGCGCGCCGCGATCGACACCGTCGTCGTCGCGGGCTGCAACTTCCCGAACTGCCCGCGCGCCACGCTGTTCGACGCGTCTTCCCGCGACTATCGCGTGGCGCTCGCGACAGACGCCACCTCCGGCATCACATCGCACCGCCTGGTCGATGCCCGATCCATCGGGGTTGTGCCGCTCACGGTCACCGCGATCACGGCCGCCCTCCGCGCCGACTGACCAATCGTTATGTGCCGCTTGAACACCGATGCACGACTGACGGTAGTTGGGCGTAACCGGGGCGCATGATCCGCTCGCGAGGTATCCGGAGTGCCGCGCGTCACACCAGTTCCGTGACCCTGGTCACAGAATGCAACAACGTTCAATCTTCCTGAACCCTCAAGATCAACCGCCGACCTGCGGACATGCCGCGCACCGGTCGCGAATTCTGGACCGATGTGCCAGAAAATCACCTGGTGACGCGTCGGCCGATCCGTCCTAGCGTCGTGGCCAGCTCGAGTCGACCGAGCGCGCCGTCCCGCTTCACAACACGTTCTGCCCCAGCGGGACCGGAACCGAAGACCTTTCAGGGGCACGGCGAGGCAACCAGCTCCGGCCGCCCGGCAAACGTCCGAGGTCGGCATCACCGGAGTCCTCGCCATCAACCACGGAGAGGACATCATCCATGTCGAAGTTCACCGTCACACGCACCATCGGCACCATCGCCGCCTCCACCGCACTGGTCACCGCACCGCTCGCGCTGTCCGCAGCACCCGCCAACGCCGCCGGCGGCGACTGGGATGCGGTCGCGCAATGCGAGAGCGGCGGCAACTGGGGCGCCGACACCGGAAACGGGTACTACGGTGGCCTGCAGATCAGCGCCGGAACCTGGAACGCGCACGGCGGAAGCGGGTTGCCGCACAACAACTCCCGTGAGGATCAGATTCAGGTGGCCGAATCCATCCTGAACAGCCAGGGGGCCGGCGCCTGGCCGACGTGCGGCCAGTATCTCTGACGCCACCGCGGGGTCCTTCGCGCCGGTCTTCACGCGAAGGGCCCTGCGGCCGCGCGCCTTCCGCCGTAGAGACGAGATGTCAGTTGACCGCGACCTCGGACATCCGCCACGGCCCGTCGCCGAGGAGTTCCAGCCGCCGGGTGTGGTGCTGGTCGACGGTGCTGCGGTGGCTGACGCTGAACAGCATGCACTCGGGCACCTCATCGCGGACGAGTCGGTACAACTGGTATTCGAGACCCTCGTCGACCGCGGACGTGGCCTCGTCGAGAAACGCCACCTTCGGCCGCGTCAACAGGATGCGTGCGAAGGCCACCCGTTGCTGTTCGCCGGGCGAGAGAATCGCCGCCCAGTCTTCCTGCTCGTCCAGACGATGCACCAGATGACCGAGCGCGACCTTCCTCAGCGTCTCCCCGATGACGGCGTCGCCCAGATCGATCGCGTGCGCCGGATACGCGACCGCGTCGCGCAGGTCACCGAGCGGCAGGTAAGGGAACTGCGAGAGGAAGATCGCCTCCGAGCCGGTCGGCCGGCGCACCGTCCCATCCGCGTACGGCCACATCTGGGCGAGCGTTCGCAGCAGCGTCGTCTTGCCGCTGCCCGACGGACCCGCCACCAGCAGGGCCTCGCCGGGCGTCAGACGCAGATCCAGCGCGTCGACAAGGGCGCGGCCGTCGGGCAGGTTGACGCTCACCGCGTGCAACTCGAGCGCGCCGTCGAGGTGCTCGGTGCGCAACTCCGGCAGGGCACGCGAGCGTTCGTCGGCGCTGATCAGCCCGCTCAATCGGATGAGGCTCGCCCGGTACCCGGCGAACGTGTCGTACGACTCCCGGAAGAACGACAGCGAATCCGACACCTGGCCGAACGCCTGAGCGCTCTGCGTGATGTCGCCGAGCGTGATCGTCCCGGCGAAGAAGCGCGGCGCCTGGATGACGATCGGGAAGACGACGGAGATCTGACTGACACCGAGATTGAAACCATTGAACTTCAAGGTACGGAAGACGATTCGCCATGCGTTAGAGATGACCGATGCGAACCGTCCGAGCAACCCTCCGCGTTCCACCGATTCGCCGTGGTAGAAGGCGACACTCTCGGCTCGGTCGCGAAGCCGGACCAGAGCGTAGCGGAAGTTCGCGGTGAATCGCTCCTTGAGGAAGTTCAGTTGGATCAGCGGATGCCCGATCCAGAACGCGATCGCGGTCGCGGTCAGGATGTACACGTAGACCAGCACCACCATCGCGCGCGGCACTTCCACCCCGAACAGAGTCATAGGCCCGGACAGATCCCACAGGATCTTGGTGAACGCGACCACCGACGTCACCGCGGTCACCAGCCCCATCGACAACGACTGCGACACCGTGGTCATGTTCGTGATATCGGTCTCGATGCGCTGATCCGGATTGTCGATGCCCTTGTCGATGAAGCGGCCCCGATAGTAGGCACGGCCCTCGAGCCAATCGGTCGCGACCCGGTCGGTCAGCCAGATCCGCCACCGGATCACGAACGCCTGCCCGACGTAGTAGTCCAGCAGCGATCGGATCACATGGATCGTGGCCAGCACGGCGAACACGACGATCGAACGCCAGAACGTCGACTTCGCCGCCCCCAGGGTGTCGGCGTCGCCACCCGAGAACCCCTGCGCCGCGTACTGGAGCGCCGTGTACATCTCGTTCCCCTGGTACGAGAGCAGAATCGTCACCCGCACGCCCATCACCGTCAGGAACAGCATCGCGGCGATTGTCGCCCAGACGCGCGCACTCTCCCGTCCCGAGAAGTAGTCACCAGAGATCGCCCAGAACTGTCTCCCCCAACGGGTGTAGCGGGCCAGCAGGTACCCGACGATGACCAGGCAGACGAATGCGATCGCGAACGCTCGCGCTGTCCACAACAGACTGGCGACCGCCTCGTGGTTCCAGTCGATCGGTTCGTTCCGCATGAGGCTCCCCCATCGACGATGGCGTGCCGAATCTGGAGAACCAGAATTCTAGCGAGCGCGCACAGCCGGACGGAGCGTCATCGCGGAATCGCGGTCACCGGCGGGCCGGAAAGTGCCGGATCACACCCTCCTGCACGACAGTGGCGATCAACTGGCCGTCCCGCGTGAAGAACCGACCGGTCGCCAATCCACGCGAACCGGATGCAACCGGCGATTCCGTTGCGTACAAGGCCCATTCGTCGAAACGGAAAGGTCGATGGAACCAGATGGAATGGTTGACGGTGGCCGCGACGATCCGATCGAGGCCCCACGAAAGGCCGTGGGTGGTGAGAATCGAGTCCAGCACCGTCGTGTCCGACGAGTACGCCAGGGCGGCGCTGTGCACCCACGGGTCGTCGGGCAGCACCCCGTCCGTCCGGAGCCACACGCGGTTGTGGTTGAGGCGCTGACCGGTTCCCTTGAGCACCCACGTCGGATCGTTCGCGTACCGCATCTGCATCGGCTTGAGGGCGTCGACGAACACCCGGAGACGATCCTCGTAGCCGACGATGTGGTCGTCGAAGGAGGGCAGCTCGTCCGGCCCTTCGACGTCGGGAATGTCGGCCCCGTGCTCGAGTCCGGTGCCCCAGTCCTGGAACGCCGCGAGCATGGAGAACACGACTTTCCCGTCCTGGTAGGCCGTGACCTGCCGGTTGGCGAACGCCCGCCCGTCCCGGTGCCGCTCGACGCGGTACTCGATCGGCGCCTTGACGTCGCCGCCCCGGATGAAGTGCGCGTTGATCGCGTGGACCGGACGATCACCGTCGACCGTCCGATCCGCCGCCACCAACGCCTGCGCAACCAGCTGGCCGCCGAACGTGCGGCTGCCGACCTGCTCGGGGTGCCGACCGAGATAGATGTCCTCGCCGATCGGTTCGAGATCCAGGAGCGCCAGCAGCGTCTCCAAGTCGGCCGATCTCACCGGACGAACATCTGCCCCCAGGTCGCTCACCCGCGGTTCCCCCTTCTAGTGGTCTTCCTCCCCGATCCGGTGGACGTGGATCAGGTTGGTCGAGCCTACGGTGCCGGGCGGCGATCCGGCGACGATCACGACGAGATCGCCGCGGTTGTACCGGCCGAGGGACAGCAACGCGTGGTCGACCTGGAAGAACATCTGGTCGGTCGACTTGACCGGGTCGACGATGAACGTCTCGGTGCCCCAGGACAGCGCCAGCTGGCTGCGCACCGCCTCCAGCGGCGTGAACGCCAGCAGCGGCAGCGGCGAGTGCAGCCGCGCGAGGCGGCGGACGGTGTCACCGGACTGCGTGAACGCGACCAGGGCCTTGGCGTCGAGGCGCTCGCCGATGTCGCGGGCACCGTAGGAGATGACGCCGCGCTTGGTGCGCGGGACGTGCGTCAGCGGCGGCACGCGTGCCGGGTCCGTTTCGACGGCCTGGAGGATCCGGGCCATGGTCTGTACCGTCTCCATGACGTACTTGCCGACCGACGTCTCGCCGGACAGCATCACCGCGTCCGCGCCGTCGAGCACGGCGTTCGCGACGTCGGACGCCTCGGCGCGGGTCGGACGCGAGTTCTCGATCATCGACTCGAGCATCTGCGTCGCGACGATCACCGGCTTCGCGTTCTCGCGGGCGATCTGGATCGCGCGCTTCTGCACCAGCGGAACCTGCTCGAGCGGCAGCTCGACTCCCAGGTCACCGCGGGCGACCATCACCGCGTCGAACGCCAGCACCACTGCCTCGAGGTTCTCGATGGCCTCGGGCTTCTCGAGCTTGGCGATCACCGGGACCCGGCGACCGACCCGGTCCATCACGTCGTGCACCAGCTCGACGTCGGCGGGCGAGCGCACGAACGACAGCGCGATGAAGTCGACACCGAGGCGGAGCGCGAACTCGAGGTCCTCGATGTCCTTCTCAGAGAGCGCCGGCACCGAGACGTTCATGCCCGGCAGCGAGACGCCCTTGTTGTTGCTGACCGGTCCACCCTCGGTGACCCGGCAGACCACGTCGTCACCCTCGACCGCGTCGACCACCAGGCCGACCTTGCCGTCGTCGACGAGCAACCGGTCGCCGGGCTTCGCGTCCTGCGCGAGCTGCTTGTAGGTGGTCGACACGCGGTCGTGCGTGCCCTCGCAGTCCTCGACGGTGATCCGGATCTGCTCGCCGGTCTCCCACACGGTGCGGCCCTCGACGAAGCGTCCGAGCCGAATCTTCGGACCCTGCAGGTCGGCGAGGATGCCCACGGCCCGTCCGGTCACCCGGGACGCTTCCCGTACCCGTCGGTAGTTGTCCTCGTGATCAGAGTGTTCACCGTGGCTGAAGTTCAGTCTCGCTACGTCCATGCCGCTCTCGACGAGCTCGCGGACACGGTCGCCGGTGGCGGTTGCAGGGCCAAGAGTGCAGACAATCTTCGTGCGTCGGGTCACGGGGAAAGCCTAGTCAACTTCAGGAACGAACTCTATTCGGGCGGCCAACGCCGGGTGACGGCCAGGTGAGCATCAGACGACGGTCAGCGGCAGCGCCGTCGGGTGGACCGGCGCCGGCAGCTCGGAACTGCCGGTGAGGAACGCGTCGACGCCGTGCGCGGCCGATCTTCCCTCCGCGATCGCCCACACGACCAGCGACGCTCCCCGGTGTGCGTCACCGCACACGAAAACACCGGGAGCAGCGGTCTGCCAATCGGATCCGCACGACAGGGAGCCGCGCCGATTTGTCGCAATTCCGAGATCGTCGAGCAGGGGGCCGGTCTCCGTCCCCTCGAATCCGATCGCGAAAAGCGCCAAATCGCAGGGTAATTCGATCTCCTCACCGACCGGGACGATGATCCGTCGGCCGGCGGCGTCGCGCGACAGCCGCACCTCCGCGAGGATCATCGACCGGACGTGACCATCCGCGTCGCCCAGAAACCGTTGGACCGCAACCTCGTAGCGCCGCACGCCGCCCTCGGCGTGCGCGGGTGAGGTGCGCAGCACCATCGGCCACGCCGGCCACGGGGTGGAGGACTCGTCCCGCTCCGTCGGCAGGGCGGGGTGATAGTCGAGTTGCGTGACCGACAACGCACCCTGACGGTGTGCCGTCCCGAGACAGTCGGCGCCGGTGTCGCCGCCACCGATGATCACGACGTGCTTGCCCCGCGCCGTGATGGGCGACGGCCCGTCGCCCTCGCACTCGTGGTTGGAGGCGACGAGGTACTCCATCGCGAGGTGGATACCGTCCAGATCCCGACCGACCAGGTCCCGATTGTCCCGCGCCTTGAGCGCGCCGGTCGCCAGGACCACCGCGTCGAACCGGGCTTTCAGCGACGACACCGGAAGCTCCACTCCGACCTCGACGTCGGTGACGAAATGCGTTCCCTCCACGCGCATCTGGGTCAGGCGCTGGTCGAGCACGGACTTCTCGAGCTTGAACGCCGGGATGCCGTACCGGAGCAGGCCGCCCAACCGATCGTCGCGCTCGTACACGGTGACCTCGTGTCCGGCCCGGGTAAGTTGCTGCGCGGCAGCGAGACCTGCCGGACCCGACCCCACGACGGCGACGTGCTTGCCGGTGTGCAGTGCCGGGAGCGCGGGTCCCACCTCGCCCCTCTCCCACGCCGTGTCGGCGATGGCCTGCTCGATCCGCTTGATCGTCACGCTCCCGGTGGTGTGGGTGTCGGCGAGGGAGAGCACGCACGCCGCCTCGCACGGGGCCGGACACACCCGTCCGGTGACCTCGGGGAAGTTGTTGGTCGCGTGCAATCTCTCCGCCGCGGCGTCCCACCGGCCCCGCCGCACCAGATCGTTCCATTCCGGGATCAGATTGCCCAGCGGACATCCCGCGCTCTCGGAATGGCAGAAGGGGATTCCACAGTCCATGCAGCGACTCGCCTGCTCGGACACTTCCCGGGCCCGCTCGCTCGCGGACTGCGGCTCGTACACCTCGCGCCAGTCGTTGACGCGTTCGGAGACCGGGCGCTTGCGCGCCTCCTTCTTCACGACATGCAGAAACCCCTGCGGATCAGCCACGAGCTGCCTCCATGATCGCGGTGTCGACGTCGAGGCCCTCGGCCCGGGCCATCCGCGTCGCCTCGAGAACACGCTGGTAGTCGACGGGCATGATCTTCGTGAACAGTGCCGACCGCCGCGGCCAGTCGGCCAGGACGGACGCCGCGACGGCGGAGCCGGTCCAGCGCAGGTGCTGTTCGACGACCACCCGCAGCCACTGCAGGTCGTCACCGTTCGGCGCCTGCAGCGTGACCATGGCCTGGTTGATCTTCGTGGGGTCGGCGTCGAGCACGAAGGCGATCCCGCCCGACATGCCGGCCGCCATGTTCCGCCCGATCGGTCCGAGCACGACGACGCGCCCGCCCGTCATGTATTCGCACCCGTGGTCGCCGACGCCCTCGGCCACCGCGATCGCACCCGAGTTCCGCACACAGAACCGCTCCCCGACCAGTCCGCGCAGATACGCCTCCCCCGCCGTCGCGCCGTAGAGCAGGGTGTTCCCCGCGATCACCTGCGTCTCCGGCAGGAACAGCACGTCGTCGGCCGGCCGGATCACGATGCGACCGCCCGAGAGGCCTTTGCCCACATAGTCGTTCGCGTCGCCGACGAGGTCGAGCGTGATGCCCGGCGGCAGGAACGCGCCCAACGACTGCCCCGCCGACCCCTCGAGTTGGACACGGATCGTGTCGTCGGGCAGCCCGGCGGCGCCGTAGCGCCGGGTGACCTCCGATCCCAGCAGCGTCCCGACGGTGCGGTTGACGTTGCGGACCGGCAGTTCCAGGCGGACCGGCAGTGCGTCCTCGAGCGCGCCTTCCGCCAACTGGATGAGGGTGCGATCGAGTGCGAGGTCGAGGCCGTGGTTCTGGGCGCGCACCCTCCGGCGTTGCGGGACGCCCCCGGCCGACTGTGTCTCCTCGGTGGCGAAGATCGGGCTCAGGTCGAGCCCCAGGCTCTTCCAGTGCGCCACCCCGACCGCAGTCTCAAGCATCTCCGGATGCCCCACCGCCTCGTCGACGCTGCGGAAACCGAGATCCGCGAGGTACTGCCGGACGCCCTCGGCGATGAAGCGGAAGAACGCCTCGATGAACTCCGGCTTGCCGGTGAAACGCTTGCGCAGTTCCGGGTTCTGGGTCGCGACCCCCACCGGGCAGGTGTCGAGGTGGCACACCCGCATCATGATGCAGCCGGCCACGATCAGTGGCGCGGTGGAGAACCCGTACTCCTCCGCGCCGAGGAGCATCGCGACCACGACGTCGCGGGCCGTGCGCAGCCCGCCGTCGCACTGCATGGTGATCCGGTCGCGCAGCCCGTTGAGCACGAGGGTCTGCTGCGCGTCGGCGACGCCGACCTCCCACGGCAGCCCCGCGTGTTCGAGCGAGGTCAGCGGCGACGCACCGGTCCCGCCGTCGTGGCCGGAGATCAGCACGACGTCGGCGTGCGCCTTGCTCACCCCCGCGGCGACGGTGCCGACACCGACGGAGCTGACGAGCTTGACGTGCACCCGCGCGCTCTCGTTCGCGTTCTTCAGATCGTGGATGAGCTGCGCGAGGTCCTCGATCGAGTAGATGTCGTGGTGCGGCGGCGGCGAGATCAGCCCCACCCCCGGCGTGGAGTGCCGGGTCCGCGCGATCCACGGATAGACCTTGTACGCCGGAAGCTGGCCGCCCTCACCGGGCTTGGCGCCCTGGGCCATCTTGATCTGGATGTCGGTCGCGTTCACGAGATAGTCGCTCGTCACACCGAATCGACCGCTCGCGACCTGCTTGACGGCACTGCGACGCATCGGGTCGTGCAGCCGGTCGACGTCCTCACCGCCCTCGCCGGAGTTCGACCGTCCACCGATCCGGTTCATCGCCACCGCCAGCGTCTCGTGCGCCTCGGCGGAGATGGAGCCGTAGCTCATCGCACCGGTGTTGAAGCGCGCGAAGATCGCCTCTGCCGGTTCGACTTCGGACAGCGGGACGGGCGGACGCAGCCCGCGCCGGAACTCGAACAGCCCACGCAGCGTGCCGCCCTCGGCCGAGAGCCGATCAACCTCCGTGCAATACCGCTCGAAGACGTCCTCCCGCCCGGTCCGGGTGGCGTGCTGGAGCAGGAAAACCGTCTCGGGAGTGAACAGGTGCAGTTCGCCGCCCCGTCGGTACTGGTAGATGCCGCCGACGTCGAGCCGACGGTGCACGAGCGACGACGGGTTCTCCGGATGCGCCGCGCGGTGCCGCAGCTGCACCTCGCGGGCGAGTACGTCGAGCCCGACGCCGCCGAGGCGGCTCACGGTGCCGGTGAAGTACTCGTCGACCACGTCCTGAGCAAGGCCGATCGCCTCGAAAACCTGTGCGGCGGTGTAGGACCCCACCGTCGAGATGCCCATCTTGGACATCACCTTCAGCACACCCTTACCCAGCGCCCGGAGATAGTTACGGACCGCGATCGTGGATTCCACACCGGTCAGCTCGCCCTCCGCGACGAGGTCCTCGATCGACTCCATCGCCAGGTACGGGTTCACGGCGGCCGCGCCGAACCCGATCAGCAGCGCGATGTGGTGTACCTCGCGCGCGTCGCCCGATTCGACCACGAGCGCCACCGTGGTCCGTTCCTTGGTGCGGACCAGGTGGTGGTGGACCGCGGACACCGCCAGCAGCGACGGGATCGGGGCGCGCAGGTGGTCGGAGTCCCGATCCGAGATCACCAGCGTCCGGCATCCGTTCGCGATGGCAGCGCTCGCCGCCTCGCGCAGGTCCTCGATCGCCTCGGCCATGCCCTCGCCGCCGCTGTCCGCGTCGTACAGCGCGCGCAGCACGGTCGCTGCGAACCCCGGGCAGTCGCCGTCCGCGTTGATGTCGATGATCTTGCCGAGCTCGTCGTTGTCGAGCACCGGCCACGACAACACGATCTGCCGGCACGACGCAGCGGTCGGCTCGAGCAGATTCTGCTCGGGTCCCATCACGCGGCGCAGCGACGTGACGATCTCCTCGCGGATCGCGTCCAGCGGCGGGTTGGTGACCTGCGCGAACAGCTCGACGAAGTAGTCGAACAGGAGACGGGGTCGCTGCGAGAGCACCGCGATCGGGGTGTCGGTCCCCATCGACCCGAGCGGCTCGACACCCGCCGTCGCCATCGGCGCCAGGAGCACCCGCTGTTCCTCCTCGGTGTAGCCGAACACCTGCTGGCGCCGCACCACCGACTCGTGGTCGTGCGGGATCCGGCCACGGCTGGGCACCGACCGCAGATCCAGCAGGCCTGCGTGCAGCCACTCCCGGTACGGCTGCTCCGCTCCCAACTGCGCCTTGATCTCGCCGTCGGGCACGATGCGTCCGGCCGCCGTGTCGACCAGGAACATCTCCCCCGGTTCGAGGCGCCCCTTCGCGATCACTTCGGACTGCGGAATCGGCAGCACCCCGCTCTCGGAGGCGAGCACGACGCGACCGTCCGAGGTGTGCCACCACCGGCCGGGCCGCAGCCCGTTGCGGTCGAGGACGGCACCGACGACCGTCCCGTCGGTGAACGTCACGCACGCCGGGCCGTCCCACGGCTCCATCAGCGACGCGTGGAACTGGTAGAAGGCGCACCGCTCGTCGGTCATCGACGTGTGGTTCTCCCACGCCTCCGGAATCATCATCAGGACCGCGTGCGGCAGCGAACGCCCCCCGAGGTGCAGCAGCTCGAGGACCTCGTCGAACGACGCCGAGTCCGAGGCGTCCGGGGTGCAGATCGGGTACAGCCGTTCGAGGTCACCGGGGATGAGGGTGCTCGCCAGCATCGCCTCCCGGGATCGCATCCGGTTACGGTTGCCGCGCACGGTGTTGATCTCACCGTTGTGCGCGATGTAACGGAACGGGTGCGCCAGCGGCCACGACGGGAAGGTGTTGGTCGAGAACCGGCTGTGGACGACGGCGATCGCGCTCGTCACCCGCTCGTCTCGGAGTTCGGGGAAGTAGAGCGCCAACTGGGCCGTGGTCAGCATGCCCTTGTAGGTCAGCGTTCGGCTCGACAGCGAGGGGAAGTACACCGCCGTTCCCTCGTCGTCGCTCGCCGGCGTCACCCGCTCCGCGCGCTTGCGCAGCCCGTACACCTGCCGGTCCAGGTCCACACCGCCGACCCGGGCACCGTCCACCGGCGGGTGTGCCACGAAGAGATACGTCATGTGCGGCATGCACGACAGCGCCGTCGCGCCGACGTCGGCACCGATCGGATCCACCCGGACGTCGTGCCAACCGAGGATGTCGACGCCCTCGTCCTCGGCGATCGCGTGGATCCGCCGCCGCGCACCGGCCCGGCGATCGGGATCCTGCGGTAGGAAGCAGATGCCGGCGGCGAACGTGTCGCGGCCGTCGGGCAACGGTCGCGGCAGGTCGAACTCGACGATCTCCCGGAGGTAGTCGGAGGGCAGTTGGATCAGGATCCCGGCGCCGTCGCCGCTGTTGACCTCTGCTCCCGCAGCACCGCGATGCTCGAGATTGTCGAGCGCGAGCAGCGCGTCTGCGACGATCGCGTGTGAGCGGCGGCCGTGGACGTCGGCGACCATCGCCACGCCACACGAATCGGATTCGTGATCTCGGACGTACAGGCCGCGTGAATCGGGTTGCAGAGAGTACAGCACCGAACACCTCCACACCGGGCCGCGCAGGCTCCCGAGAGCTCCGCTGCGGACCATCGCGCGTCGCGCACTTCTCCGGCGACTCCCTCGTGGGGGTCGCCAATTACGGGTGCTGACTGCATCGATCGGGGTCCACCGGCACTGCTGTCGACCCGTGAAGGTTGCCGAGTTCCATACCCGGCCGGGTCAGTTTACCGCGCCGAGGCCACCCGAAGCGATGGCGAAAATGCGCACCGCCCGCGCCGGAGAACGGCGCGGGCGGTGTGTTCACGAGCACGTCGATACCCGGAAATCAGCTCCTCAGCGGTAGGCCTCGAGCGTCTCGGACGCTGCCGGTGAGCATCATGATGCCGTCGACGAACGCCCAGATCCAGATCGCCGGGAAGATCACGAACCCCACCGCGACGATCGTCGTGATCAGGCCCAACCAGAACACCAACAACTGGGTGAGACCGATGCCGATGCTGCCGATGTAGAGGCGGCCGATGCCCGGCAGGGAGACGAAACCGAGCAGGATCTGCAGCAGACCCGCGGTGGTCTTCGACTTGTCGGAAAAGGGTTGACCGCTGATCGGATCACGCCCGAACGGTGCAGTGGGGTCGCCGTAGGCGGTCGGGTATCCGGAAGCGACCGGATACCCGGGTGGCATCGGGTATCCCGGAGCCGGCGCCGCCTGGGGGTAGCCCATCGGAGGCGTGGTCGGCTGGCCGTACTCGGGCTGCGGTGTCCCGAAGACGGGTCCCGACATCGGCGACGACGGGTCGCCGGCCGGCGGCGGGTAGCTCGGTCCGGTTCCCCAACCGGGACCGTTGCCGACGCCCGAGAACGTGTCCCAGCCCGGGCCGGCGGTGTTCCCACCCGACGGAGGCACCGCGGAGGTGCCCGACGTCGACTCGGTCAGCGATGCATCCGCAGTGGCGTCGTAGTCGAAGGGCGAGCCGAACTCGGGCGGTGTCGGCGTGGAAGCCTGCTCCTTCGCCGGCTCGTCACCGGTCGGCTTGGCCGGGTCAATCATTTCTTCTCCCCCTTCACTTCGGGCTTGTCGCCGTCGACGCGCGGCGCGTCGGCGGACGACTCGCCGCCCGCCGCCGGGTCGGCCGCGGCCACGGCGACCCGTCCGTTCCGGGCATGCGGCTTCAGCTCGGACGGGTCCTCACGTCCCTTCGTGGCGAGCACGAAGTAGGCCACGGCGCAGACGAAGACGATCGCCGACGTGAACGAGTTGACCCGGATACCGAGGATCTCGGTCGCGTGGTCCGACCGCATCAGTTCGATCCAGAAACGACCCGCGCAGTATCCGGCGACGTAGAGCGCGAACAGTCGGCCGTGCCCGATCTTGAACCGGCGGTCCACGACGACCAGCAGCACGACGATGAGTAGGTTCCACACCAGCTCGTACAGGAACGTCGGATGCACCACCTGTTGCACGACACCGTTCGACACACCGTCGAGGGTGTCGATGCGCCCCGCGCTGTTGGTGCGTTCGTAGATCTCGAGACCCCACGGCACCGTCGTCTCGCGCCCGTACAGCTCCTGGTTGAACCAGTTGCCGAGGCGTCCGATCGCCTGCGCGAGGATGATGCCGGGCGCGATGGCGTCGCCGAGCGCCGGCAGCGGGATTCCGCGCCGACGGCAGCCGATCCAGGCACCCACCGCGCCGAGCGCCACAGCGCCCCAGATTCCCAGACCGCCCTGCCATATCTTGAGCGCGTCGACGGGGTTCCCGCCCGGACCGAAGTACGTCGTCCAGTCGGTCAGCACGTGATAGAGACGGCCACCGATCAGACCGAACGGCACCGCCCACACCGCGATGTCGAGGACGGTGCCCTTCTCACCCCCGCGGGCGACCCAGCGCCGATCGCCCCACACGATCGCGACGATGATGCCGGCAATGATGCACAGCGCGTAGGCGCGCAGGGCCAGCGGCCCCACATACCACACGCCCTGCGGTGGGCTCGGGAGGTAAGCGAGAAATTGCGTCGAAGTCGCCATCGGAGTCACGGGGCCACGGTAGCCGAGCGCACACCCTCCGCGAGTTCGGCAGTGAGCGCGCGCACCGCGCCGAGACCCTGCCCGACCGCCGACACGATCGCCGAACCGACGATCACGGCGTCGGCGTAGGACGCGATCTCCGCCGCCTGCGCACCGGAGCGGACGCCCAGGCCGACGCCGACCGGGATGTCCGAGTGCGCCCGGATGCGCGCCGTCAGCTCGGGTGCCATCGACGAGACGGTGTCACGCGCACCGGTGACGCCCATCGTCGACGCCGCGTAGATGAAGCCGCTGCTGGCCTCGAGCGTCATCGCCAGCCGCTCCTCGGTGGACGACGGCGCGACGAGGAAGATGCGGTCGAGGTGGTGCCGCTCGGAGGCCTCCATCCACTCGCCGGCCTCCTCGGGGATCAGGTTCGGCGTGATCATGCCCAGACCGCCGGCGGCCGCGAGGTCGCGGGAGAACGCGTCGACGCCGTACTTGAGCACCGGGTTCCAGTACGTCATCACGACAGCCTTGCCGCCGACCGAGGCGATCTGCTCGACGACGGTGAACACGTCGCGCAGCCGAACACCGCTGCGCAGCGCGGTCTCGGCGGCCGACTGGATGGTCGGCCCGTCCATCACCGGGTCGGAATACGCGACGCCGACCTCGATGATGTCGCAGCCCGAATCGACCATCGCCTTGAACACATCGATCGACGTCGGCACGTCCGGGTAACCGGCGGGCAGGTAGCCGACGAGGGCCGCGCGCTTCTCCTCCCGGCACTGGGCAAACGTCGGCGCCAGGCGTGACTCTCGTTGGCTCACTTGGCCGTACCTTCCTTGTTCGATGCGCTCGCAGCGGCGGCGTCTTCGTTGTCGTCGTCGAACAGACCGAACCACTTCGCGGCGGTGTCCATGTCCTTGTCGCCGCGGCCGGACAGGCTCACGACGATGATCGCGCCCTCGCCGAGTTCGCGCCCGAGCTTGAGGGCGCCGGCCACCGCGTGGGCGGACTCGATGGCGGGGATGATCCCCTCCGCGCGGGAGAGCAGCAGCAGCGCGTCCATCGCCTCGGTGTCGGTGATGGGCTCGTACGACGCCCGCCCCGTGTCCTTGAGGTAGGCGTGCTCGGGGCCGACGCCCGGGTAGTCCAGACCGGCCGAGATCGAGTGCGACTCGATTGTCTGCCCGTCCTCGTCCTGCAGCAGGTAGGAGTAGGCGCCCTGGAAGGCGCCCGGGGAGCCACCGGCGAAGGTGGCGGCGTGGCGGCCGGTCTCGACGCCGTCCCCCGCGGCCTCGTACCCGACGAGCTTGACCGTCGGATCGTCGATGAACGCGTGGAAGATGCCGATCGCGTTCGATCCGCCGCCGACGCACGCGACGACCGCATCGGGCAGGCGGCCGGCCATCGCCTGGACCTGTGCCCGCGCCTCGAGACCGACGATGCGCTGGAAGTCGCGCACGATCATCGGGAACGGATGCGGACCCGCGGCGGTGCCGAAGCAGTAATAGGTTCGGTCCGCGTTGGTGACCCAGTCTCGCAGCGCCTCGTTGATCGCGTCCTTCAAGGTGGCCGAACCGGTTTCGACGGAGACGACCTCGGCGCCGAGCAGACGCATGCGGGCCACGTTCAGCGCCTGGCGCGCGGTGTCGACCGCGCCCATGTACACGATGCACTCGAGTCCGAGCAGCGCGCAGGCGGTCGCGGTGGCCACGCCGTGCTGTCCGGCACCGGTCTCCGCGATGATGCGGGTCTTGCCCATCCGCTTGGCGAGCAGCACCTGCCCCAGCACATTGTTGATCTTGTGAGATCCCGTGTGGTTCAGATCTTCCCGCTTGAGGACGATGCGCGCGCCGCCGGCATGCTCGCGCAATCGGGTCGCCTCGAAGATCGGCGACGGGCGACCGGTGTAGTCACGCTGCAGACGATCCAGCTCGTTCAGGAACGAATCGTCGGAGCGGGCCTTCTCGTACTCGGCCGTGACTTCCTCGATGACCGCCATGAGCGCCTCGGGAACGTGCCGTCCACCGAAGACTCCCCAGTGGCCACCGGGGTCCGGCTCGTGACCGGAGCGCTCCGTCAGACCGGCGCTGGCAGTGGGCAGATTCCCACCCTTGGAGACGATGGCGTCATTGCGTGAAGTCACGCCTCCAGTCTGCCCCAACACCCCCGAGAACGAGTGGTCGGGTCCCGATCGGCGCGACGGATCACCGAGCCGGCTTGGGGCACGAAGGATGCGCGCCCGCAGTCACCAGTTCCGCGACCGCGGCCCGCGGGTCACCGCTGGTCACCAGCCCCTCGCCGACGAGGACCGCGTCCGCGCCGGCACCCGCGTACGCGAGCAGATCCGCGGTGCCGCGCACCCCGGACTCGGCGATCTTGACGACGTCCGTCGGCAACCCCGGCGCGATGCGGCCGAAGGTGTCCATGTCGACCTCGAGGGTCTTGAGGTTACGGGCGTTGACGCCGATGACGCTGGCGCCGGCCTCGAGGGCGCGGTTCGCCTCCTCCTCGGTGTGAACCTCGACGAGCGCGGTCATGCCCAGCGACTCGGTGCGGTCCAGCAGCGAGGCCAGCACGCTCTGCTCGAGCGCCGCGACGATCAGCAGGATGACATCGGCGCCGTGCGCCCGGGCCTCATGGATCTGGTACGGCCCGACGATGAAGTCCTTGCGCAGGATCGGGATGTTCACCGCCCGGCGCACCGCGTCGAGGTCGGCGAGCGAACCGTGGAACCGGCGTTCCTCGGTGAGCACGCTGATCACCCGCGCACCCCCAGCCTCGTACGCGGACGCGAGCACCGCGGGGTCGGGAATGTCGGCGAGTGCACCCTTCGACGGGCTGGCTCGCTTCACCTCGGCGATGACGCCGATACCCGGAGCGCGCAGCGCGGCCGCCGCATCCAGTGCGGGCGGCGCAGCAGCGGCAGCGGCCTTCACCGCGGCCATGTCGAGAACGGCTTCGCGGGCGGCGACATCGGCGCGCACCCCGTCGAGAATCGAGTCGAGAACGGTCATCGTGGCTCGAGTCCTTTCCGGCATGTCAATACCGATGTGAGGAACCTCATCGGATCTTGACTCAGCCTAGAGGTCGCGGTTATTCGCCCTCCGGGCGGGTACCCGCCGGGCCGGTGTCCTTGCTCACATCGTTCGCCCGCGGGCTGGGCCCACCGCTGGTCGAACCCTCGTCTGCGCCGTCGACCGTGGGGTCCTCCCCCGCGTCGAGCGCGTCCCACAGCATGCGCTGGGTCTGCTGTTCCGGCTTCTCGCGCTCGGCCCCACGCTTCGCTGCGGCCTCCCGGCGGGCCGCCGGGCTGTCGTACTTCGACGAGAGTCCCCCGGCCGCAGCCGGTTTGCGGATCAGCATGACCGCCGCGGCGAGCGCCACGACCGAACCGAGCAGCACCAGCAGCGCCGGCGCGGTCGACACGTCGGTGGCCGTCACCTGGGTTCCGACCCGGTCGAAGCCGGCGATGTCCGCGGCGCGCTCGTCCGATGCCCCACCCGTCAGCAGGCCGATCGCGGGTATTGCGGCGACAACCGCGACGACCGCGACGAGGACCCCGAGGACCCGAACCATCCAGCCGCGCACCGCGAACGCGGCGGCGATCGCGGCGACGAGGACCAGCGCCAGCGGCGTCGTCGCGGCCGCCCACGTGCCGCCGTCGAGGTTCGTGACGCGATCCTCACCCAGTCCGTCCGACGACGTGACCGTCACCCAGGTCATGCGCGACGCGCCCCACAGGCACACCGCCGCCACCGCGAGCAACAGCGCCGCGATCCCGACGGCACGACGGCCGCCGGTCCTGTTCTCACTCACCGCTGTTCACCTCCGGGCGGCCTCCGAAGGGCCGCAACGTCTGCGCTGCCGCGATGGCGCTCAGCACTGCCATCGCCTTGTTTCTGGCCTCGGTGTCCTCGTAGACGGGATCCGAGTCCGCAACCACACCGGCACCGGCCTGTACGTACGCGGTGCCGCCCTTGATCAGCGCCGTGCGGATCGCGATCGCCGTGTCGGCGTCTCCCGCGAAGTCCAGGTAGCCGACGATGCCGCCGTAGATCCCGCGCCGGGTCGGCTCCAGTTCGTCGATCAGCTCCATCGCGCGCACCTTCGGGGCGCCCGACAGCGTGCCGGCCGGGAAGCAGGCCGTCACGGCGTCGAGGGCGTGCCGGCCCTCGGCGAGGCGACCGGTCACCGTCGAGACCAGGTGCATCACGTGGCTGTAGCGCTCGATGTGCCGGTAGTCGTGCACCTTCACGGTACCCGGCTCACACACCCGCCCTAGGTCGTTGCGTCCGAGATCCACGAGCATCAGGTGCTCGGAGTTCTCCTTCTCGTCGGCGAGCAGGTCCTTCTCGAGCAGGATGTCGTCCTCCTCGGTGGCGCCGCGCCACCGCGTACCCGCGATCGGGTGCGTCGTCGCGACGCCGTCCTTCACCGTGACGAGCGATTCCGGGCTCGACCCGACGATCGAGAAGGCAGTTCGCCCGTCCTCGCCGGGCACCTGCACCAGGTACATGTACGGGCTCGGGTTCGACGCCCGCAGCATCCGATAGACGTCGATCGGTTCTGCGGCGCAGTCCATCTCGAAACGCTGCGACAGCACGACCTGGAACGCTTCCCCGGCCTCGATCTCGCCGATCAACCGCCGCACATCCATCCCGAAGCTCTCGGTGGTGCGCTGTCGCCGGTAGGCGGGCTGGATCCGGGCGAACGTCGACACGGTCGACGGCGCGGGCGCGGCGAGCGCGTCGGTCATCCGGTCCAGTCGGGCCACGGCATCGTCGTAGGCCTCGTCGACCCGTTCGTCCGAGCCGTCCCAGTTGACCGCGTTGGCGATGAGCGTGATTGCGCCCTCGTGATGGTCGACCGCGGCGAGATCGGTCGCGAGCAGCATCACCATCTCGGGGATCTGGAGGTCGTCGACCGCGTGACTGGGCAGACGCTCGATGCGGCGGACGGCGTCGTAGCCGAGGAAACCGACCATGCCGCCGGTGAGCGGCGGAAGGTCGGGTAGACGCTCGGTGCGCAGCAGTTCCAGCGTGTGGCCGAGCGCGACCAGCGGGTCGCCGCCGGACGGGGCACCCGCCGGAACACTGCCGAACCAGGCGGCCTCGCCGTCCCGGACGGTCAGCGCGGCGGGACTGCCCGCGCCGATGAAAGACCAGCGCGACCACGAACGCCCGTTCTCCGCCGATTCCAGCAGGAAGGTGCCGGGACGGCTGCCGGCCAGCTTGGTGTACGCCGACAGCGGGGTCTCGGCGTCCGCCAGCACCTTTCGGATGACGGGGACCACGCGATGCTCGGCCGCCAGCGCGCGGAACTGCTCGCGGGTGGTCGTCGAATCGTGGGGTGCCGGCCCGCCGGGGGACGCCGAGGTTGCTGCTGGGATGGTGGTGGACTCGCCGCGCATGCACCCATCATCCCAGGGGGACCGATCGCCGCCGCGGCCACGGGTCCCCAACGGCGGCGCCGCAGCAATGGGGATAGGCCGTGGATCCGCCCGTCGGGCGACCGGATCGGCTACTCGCCCGAGTTGAGCACGATGCGATCGAACACGCTTCGCACACTGTTGGGAATGTCGATGGCGGTCGGGAGCGCAGCGACCAACTCGTCGGCCACCACGTGGAGTTTGACATTCAGGTCCTGAGACCGCCAGACGAGGACGTCGAACGCGCGATCGACATCGATGCCGTAGACCACCATCAGCGCGCCCTTCGCCTGCTCGATGACAGCGCGGGCCTCGACCAGTTCGGGGAGGTTCTCGGTGATGGCGCGGTCGATGTCGTGGCGGACCGAATTGGTGACGTCGACGTAGAAGCCCGACGTCCCGACCGCGCGCCCACCGGTCATGACGCGTTGACCGACGACCACGACGTGATGGACGTTGCCGGTGGTGTCGATGATCCGATGCCTGCTGCTGAACGGCTCGCCGTCCAGCAGTACCCGCCGCAGCAGATCCGCCACACCTTCGCGGTCGTCGGGGTGCTTGTGGCGGAGCAGCAGCGCGGTGGTGGGGACGACCTCACCGGGCTCGTAGCCGTGCATGCGGGCAACCGCGTCCGACCACTCCCACCGCTCACCGTCGAAGTAGAAGCGGAAGCTCCCGACCCGCTCGAGCCGTCCGGACATCAGGACCCGGAAGTCGTCGCTGGACGCCGCCACCTGTCAAGTCTTGCACCGTTCGACCGACGTCGACACGAAAACGGCACACCACAACGGCACCGCGCAGTTTTCAGGGCGCGGTGCCGCTCGATGCCCACCTTCCGACCGCGTTCGAAGCACTCGGCACTGCGGTGGACCGCGGTCCGGCAGTGTGGCCGAGGCCGCACCGCCGAGCGTACGCATCGCGACAACCGATTGTGCGGGGTCGTCGATTCGCTGACGACACAGTCGCGTAACGCCCCCATCGGATGTCCGTCAGTGGACCTGGATCGACCGCTTCGCCAGACCCATCCAGAACCCGTCGATCACCTGCCGCGCCGCCTGCTCGGGGTTGCTCGACGCCCCCAGGGTGACGAAGAGCGGTGCGAAGTGCTCGATCGTCGGATGCGCGTACGGCATTCCCGGCGCCTCGTTTCGGAAGTCGATCAGGGCGTCGACGTCACCGGCCGCGAGCCGCTCCCCCGCCCACGCGTCGAATTCCGCCGACCACCCCGGAGCCGCGGCGTTGGGTGAGGGGTCGCGCAGGAACGGCAGCCCGTGCGTGGTGAAGCCCGAACCGATGATCAGCACTCCCTGCTCACGCAGCGGGCGCAGGCGGCGCCCCAGGTCGAGCAGCCGCTGCGGGTCGAGGGTGGGCATCGAGATCTGCAGCACCGGCACGTCGGCGTCGGGATACATGACGGTCAGCGGCACGTACGCGCCGTGGTCCAGTCCGCGGCGACGGTCCTGATACACCGGCTCGTCGTCGGGCATCAGCGCCGCCACCTGACGAGCGAGTTCGGGCGCGCCGGGCGAGCGATACGTGACCTCGTAGAAGCGCCGCGGGAATCCGCCGAAGTCGTAGACCAGCGGGGTTCCCGTCTCGGTGGCGCCGATCGTCAGCGGCGCCGACTCCCAGTGCGCCGAGACCACGAGGATGGCCTTGGGGCGGGGCAGGTCCGCGGACCACCGGGACAGCTCGGCGACCCACCGCTCGCTGTCGACCAGCGGCGGCGCGCCGTGGCTGAGAAAGATCGCCGGCATGTCACTCACATGAACTCCTTTGTTGAAGCTTCAAGTTAGCATGGGAGTCAACGCTCCCGACAGTGCGACTGTTCCCCGGCACCGCGGCGGCGACACGGCTTTGACACGCTGGTACCTGAACACCGACTCTCAGCGATCGGAGAACGACCCGATGGGCGCGCAGGACAGCACCGAGACCACGTGGCTCACCGGAGCCCAGCAAGAGGCGTGGCGGACGCTCGTCGCCCTCGTGACCCGGCTGCCGGCAGCACTCGACACCCAGTTGCAGCGCGATTCCGAACTGACCCACTTCGAGTACTTCGTGCTCGCAGTGCTCTCCGAGACGCCGGACCGCCGATTGCGGCTGTCGGAACTCGCATGCCAGGCCAACGCGTCGCTCTCGCGCCTGTCGCACGTCGTCACGCGGTTGGAGAAGCGCGGCTGGGCGCGGCGCGAGACCGTGGCGGGAACGCGCGGAGCGTTCGCCGTCCTGACCGACGAGGGGTACGCCAAGGTGGTCGAGGCCGCGCCCGGACACGTCGCGACGGTGCAGGCTCTGGTGTTCGAGGGACTCGACGACGATCAGGTGGTCCAGCTGTCCGAGCTCGGCGCGGCGATGCTCACGCAGCTCGACAAGGGCATCGCCGCAGGCACCGGCAAGGCCTAGACGGGTCGGCCGACGATGGCTGCCATGTCGGTGGAGACGACCGTGCGGGCACGCTCGGGGTGGGACGGCATGCTCACGCTGACACCCGGGGCGGTTCTCTACCGTGGCACCGGCGGCGACGCGGCTCTCCGCGCACCATGCCGTGCAGGTGCTGATCTCGCTGGACGAGCCGTTCGGCCCGCGCGGTCGTGGACTCGGACTCGTCGGAGAACACCGCCTCGGCCAGGAGTTCGAGGAGGTCCTCGAGCGTGTCGCCACCCAGCACGCCGACGACGTGGACGCCGTCTCCGTCATCGACAGCCTGATCGGGGCCACCGCCCCGGACGGGCCGCGGGAGTCCGCTCGACTTTCCGATCCGGTGCGCGCGGCGCTGCGGTATCTGGAGCGGGACGGCGGTTCACAGCCCACGCTCGCGGGCGCGGCCGCCGCCGCCCACATTTCGCCCTCCCGTTTGACCCACCGGTTCACGCGGGAGGTGGGCATCCCGTTCCGGCGCTACGTCCTGTGGGTCCGTCTGCGGACCGTGGCCGAGCGAGTGACGTTCGGCGACAACCTGACCCGGGCCGCAGTGACGGCCGGGTTCAGCGACTCCTCGCACCTGAGCCGAGTGTTCAAGAACAATTTCGGCCTGAGCCCCTCGGCCCTCCTCGGCATGACCGTCGACCGCGACGTGTGGCCGGAGAGCACCTCCTGACCCGACGCTGTCTCGGAGGGAAGGTCAGCCGCAACGTTCAAGCCTGTCGGCGCCAGGTCCGCATACCTTCGGCTCATGGACACTTACCTGCAGCCCACCCCCATCCTCGACTACGACCACGCTCGTGTTCAGGCGCTGGTCGCGGAACGCGGCTGGCGGGATCTGCCGTACGGGACCCGCATCGGCGCGGTGTACGACTTTGTCAGGGATGAGATCAGCTTCGGGTACAACGCATCCGACTCACTGGCGGCCTCCCAGGTGCTGACAGACGGATACGGCCAGTGCAACACCAAGACCACGCTCGTGATGGCTCTGCTGAGGGCCGTCGAGGTGCCGTGTCGGTTCCACGGGGCCACCATCGACAAGCGTCTGCAGAAGGGCGTCGTCGAGGGAGTTCTCTACCGTCTGGCGCCGCGGAGCATTCTGCACAGCTGGGCCGAGGTGCGGTTCGACGACCGGTGGGTCGATCTGGAAGGCGTCATCCTCGACGCCGACTACCTGAAAGGACTACGCAACGCGGTCGCGTCGGGCGGCCCGCTTCTCGGGTACGGCGCGGGCACCGACGACATCGGCGATCCACCGGTTGCATGGACCGGCGCCGACACCGCGATCCAGAAGACCGGAGTGAACGGCGACCTCGGTACGTACGACGATCCGGACGCCTTCTACGCACGGCACGGGACGAACCTCACCGGGGTGCGGAGCTTCTTGTTCCGGCGGCTGCTGCGGCACGTGATGAACCGGAAGGTCGCCTCGATCCGCGGTTGCGCGATCACCCGAGCGGCTCGCCGCCGACGCCCCAGTGTTCCCGGGGGACCTCGGTGATGGTGACCCACACCGACGACGCGTTCTTGCCGGTGGCTTCGGCGTACGCCTTGGTGACGGCCGCGATGGTGGCCCGCTTCTGCTCTGCGGTCAGTCCGGGCGTCTGGCTGATCTGGATGAGTGGCATGCGGGCATTGTGCCAAATCACGTTCGCGGCGAGGTCGATGCGACCGGCTGCGGTTTATCCCGCCCGCCTCGGGGCACTCCCGTACCAGCACTCGTGATCACCGGTAGGCGGAAGTGAGGGCCCAACAATGGATTCCGATCGGGAGCTTCGGGTCGTCGTCATAGGCGCGACGGGTAACGTCGGCACCAGTCTCGTCGAGGCACTGAGCGCCGAGGCACGGGTGTCGGAGATCGTCGGCGTAGCCCGCCGTCCGACGGAGCTCACCTACCCGAAAACCACATTCCGGGTCGCCGATACGGCCGTGGACGATCTGCGCGAGATCGTCCGCGGTGCCGATGTCGTCGTCCACCTGGCCTGGCTGTTCCAGCCCACACACAAGCCGGAGGTCACCTGGAACAACAATGTCCTGGGCGCCATTCGACTGTTCGAGGCGGTCGCCGACGAGCAGGTGCCGGCGCTCGTCTACTCGTCGTCGGTTGCCGCCTACTCCCCCGGGCCGTCGGACCGCGCGGTGACGGAGGACTGGCCCACCCACGGGTGGCCCGGAGCCGCCTATCCGCGGGAGAAGGCCTACCTCGAACGGTGGCTCGACGCGTTCGAGCTTCGCAATCCGGACATACGGGTGGTGCGGATGCGGCCGTGCTTCCTGTTCAAACGCGAATCCGCGACCGAACAACGCCGACTGTTCATCGGTCCGCTGGCCCCGGGCCGGCTGCTGCGCCGCAATCTCGTTCCGGTCGTTCCGCTCGTCGCCGACCTCAACGCCCAAGTCCTGCACACAAGCGACGCTGCCGCGGCGTTCACTCAGGCAGTCATCCGACCGGTACGCGGCGCGTTCAACCTCTCGACGATGCCACCGGTGGACGGTCCGGCGCTGGCCGAGTTCTTCGACGCTCGCGGAATTCGGCTGCCACGACGCGCATTACGTGCCGCAACGTGGGCTGCATGGCATCTTCGCGTGGCACCCGCCTCCCCCGGGTTGCTCGACACGGTTGTCCAGTTGCCCCTCATGGACAGCACGCGGGCGAGTACCGAACTCGGTTGGCACCCGCGATTCACCCCCCACGAAACGCTGGAGACGTTCCTCGGCGGATTGCGCGACGGCGCAGGCATGTCGACGGCGCCGCTCGCGCCGGACCGGGTCCACGAAATGGCGACTGGGGCAGGACAGCGTCAGTGACGAAGGAGGACGCGACTCAGCGTGGGTCGCCGCCACCGACGAAGCGTTCCTCGTACAGTCGCCGCGCCTCCTCGAGAACATCCGGATGCAGGCGGGCGAGGGGACGAATCTGCGCCACCAACGGCTCGTGGTCCGGCCCGTGGCCGACGACGGTACCGGTGAGGAGCCACGCGAAGCGCTCCGGGTCGCGACCGAGTGCGGCGTACTTCCCGATGCGTCGAGCAATCCACTCCTCGGCGGGACGTGGCCACCACGCCTCCGGAGTCAGTGCGGTCACCGAAATTCCCGGCATGACGACACCCGACTCGCAATCCCGGCTTCTGCAGTCGGCCGTGTCCGCGTCCGGGCCTGTCGAGTATCGGAGAAGAATGCCCTGCGTCGACGCGCTCAGCACTGTCAGTTCGGCCAACGTGGTGATGAACGGGAGCTCCCGTTCGATCGGCCGACCGGGGTCCCCCGACTCGAGTGCCCTCGACTCGAGAGCGTCGCGCGTATACGTCACCACGAATGAACCCCGTCCTGGCTGCCGTGAGGGATCGAAACTGTGAGTGGTGGGTACCCACGCGGGTGTCGGTGTACACACGTCGCGGCGAGTTCGGACCGGGATCGGCCTCGAATCGACCATTCGGCTCTCGACGAGCTGTCGACTCCGCCCGCGCGCACGTTTCACCTCGGCGCCCTGGGGAACTCACACCGAGTGGCGGACGGGAGTCGCCTGCTTCCGCGGCAACCGAAGGTGAGGTGCGATCGTGATCGTCTTGGGACTGATCTTGTTGATCGTGGGGTTTCTGACAGGAATTTCGATCATCTGGGTCATCGGAATCGTGTTGGTCGTGGTCGGCGCGATCCTTGCTCTGCTCGGTGCGAGCGGACGCGCGGTCGGTGGCCGACGTTACTGGTACTAGCTCCGGCCTCGCCGCAGGGATGGGGTGAGCGCGCTCACCGGATTCGAGCCGAGACGCCGACGTCTCGGCTCGCACGCATGGAATGTCCGAATCCCGGGTATACAGCCGCGGGACAACCCATTGCGGACTCGAGGAGGTCATTGATGGCACAAGAGCAACGTGATGTGATCGACGTGTTGACCGCCGATCATCGCAATGTCGAAAGAATGTTCGCCGAACTCGAAGGGATCGACGAGTCGGGCGGGGAGGCCGCTCGAACACGACGAAAGGACCTGGTCGACCAGGCCGTCATGGAGTTGGTGAAGCACTCGGTCGCGGAGGAGGCCGAGGTGTATCCGGCAGTGAAGCGGAAGGTCAGCAACACCGAGGCCGAACGTGCGAAGCACGAACACGCGGAGGCCGAGGAGACTATGAAGCGCCTGGAAGGCCTCGCTCCGGACGATCCCCAGTTCGACGCGGAGCTGGCGCTGTTGATGCACGAGATCCGCGAACATGTCCAGGAGGAGGAATCGGAGATCTTCCCGCACATGCGGAGCATCTTCAGTCCGGACGAACTCGTCGAGCTCGGCCGCAAGGTGGAATCCGTCAAGAAGTTGGCGCCGACCCGGCCGCATCCGTCCGCTCCGGACGAACCTCCAGGTGATCTGATCCTCGGCCCCGTCACCGGGCTACTCGACCGCATGCGGGACGCGGTCAGCCACCGAGGCACCGAGCGGTGAGATTCGCAGCGCGTCGAGAGACGGCGGCGTCCCCCGACCGGGTCTGGGACGTGCTCTGCGACGGATGGAAGTATCCGTCGTGGGTGGTGGGGGCGTCGCGCATGCGTGCGGTGGACCCGAACTGGCCGGCACCCGGATCGCGAATTCACCACTCGGTCGGGTTGTGGCCGTTCCTTCTCGACGACCACACAGAGGTCGCCGAATCCGTCCCCGGTCGATCGCTGACCCTGGTCGCCCGCGCAAAGATGTTCGGCCGGGCCCGCATCGAGCTGCATGTGCATCCCGACGGGGAAGGAAGCGTGATCGACATGGGCGAAAATCTCGCCGCGCGCCCGGCGTCGTGGTTTCCGCAACCACTGATCGAGCTCGCCGCCCTGCCTCGCAACCGTGAGTGCGTGCGCCGGCTCGCGCTGCTGGCCGAAGGACCCGCTGCACCGGGGCCGACCGGAAAGGGCTCGGGGACAAGGTAGCCGGGATGACACCCAGCGCTGACGCGATAGTGATCGGAGCCGGCCCCAACGGGTTGGTCGGCGCGACAGTGCTGGCCGACCACGGGTGGGACGTGCTCGTCCTCGAGGAGCAGGAGACGCCGGGCGGCGCTGTGCGGTCAGCCGAACTCCACCCGGGATATCGATCCGATCTTTTCAGTGCCTTCTACCCGCTCGCGGCCGCCTCTCCTGCCCTGGCGCCACTCGACCTGGGCGCACACGGCCTGCGGTGGAGTAGAGCGCCGAGTCCGGTCGGGCACCCGTTGACCCCGGACGACCGCGACGCCCCGACGATTCGTGCCGACGTCGACGCCACCGCGGACGGTCTCGATCGATACCTGCCTGGCGAGGGAGCACGGTGGTCGGCCCTGTACCGAATCTGGCAGCGCATTCGGGACCCGCTGCTCGAAACACTCTTCGGTCCCTTTCCACCCGTTCGGGGTCCGGCGTCCCTGCTGCGCGAACTCGGATCGGCGGAGACCCTGAAACTCGTCCGATTCCTGTTGCTGCCGGCCGACCGTATGGGGCACGAGTCCTTCGAGAGCGAGGCGGCACGGGTGCTTCTGCTCGGCAATGCGCTGCACGCGGACGCACCGCCGGACGCACCGATCAGCGGCGCGATGGGCTTCCTGCTGGGGATGCTCGCCCAGGAGGTGGGCTTCCCGGTGCCGGTCGGCGGCGCCGGCGCGTTCACGGCGGCGTTGGTCAGGCGCCTCGAGTCGGTGGGCGGCAGAGTGGAGTGCAGCCGCCGCGTCGATGCGGTGACGGTGCGAGCAGGAACCGCGACCGGCGTTCGATTGGCGGACGGCACCACGGTCCAGGCGCGTCGCGCCGTGCTGGCCGACGTCTCCGCGCCCGCACTCTACGAACGGCTACTGCCCCCGGATACGCTACCGGCGAGCGTGTTGTCCGCGATCTCGCATTTCGAGTGGGACACACCGGTTGTCAAGGTGAATTATGCTTTGCGGGAACGCGTTCCGTGGAACGCGGCCAACCTGAGCACCGTCGGCACCGTGCATGTCGGTGGCGACTCCGCGAGCCTGTCGGCATGGCAGGCGTGCCTGGCAAGCGGGGAAATCCCCGAACGACCCTTCCTGCTGTTCGGGCAGATGACGACAGCCGACGTGTCACGCTCCCCGCCCGGCACGGAAAGCGCGTGGGCGTACACCCACCTTCCGAGGGGCGTCGTGGACGACGCGAGCGCGGAGAAGCTCGGTGAACGGATGGACGCACAACTGGAGCTGTTCGCTCCCGGTTTCGGCGCACGGGTGATCTCACGGATCGTGCAGCGCCCGTCGGATCTCGAGCGTGCCGACGCCAACCTCGTCGGCGGGGCAGTGAACGGCGGTACGGCGCAATTGCACCAGCAGTTGATTTTCCGCCCGATACCGGGCCTGTCCAGGGCGGAGACACCCGTCCGAAACCTCTTCCTGGCCAGTGCGTCCGCTCATCCGGGCGGTGGCGTACACGGGGTGTGCGGACTGAATGCCGCGCGGGCCGCGCTCGGCGACCGGGGCATGCGTGCCCTTGCTCGACGCCGACTCGTCCGCACGCTCGCCGACCGGGTGTGGGGCACCGAAAGTCGAGCGTGACATGCGTATCGCTGTCACCGGAGCGTCCGGCAATCTCGGTACCGCTGTACTACGCCGGCTTCAGGACGGCACCAACCACGACATCATCGGCATCGTGCGACGTCGGCCGCCCGATGTGCCACCGTATGCGGGGGTCGCCTGGCACATCGTGGATCTCGCCGCAGCCGATGCCGCCGAACGACTGCGGTTACCGTTCACGCGGGCGGACGCGGTGGTGCATCTGGCCTGGGGCTTCCAACCGACCCACCGTCGCGAGTACCTGAGAGCGACCGGGGTGGGGGGAACGCACGCCGTGCTCCGCGCGGCAGCGGAGTGCCACGTCCCGCATCTCGTCCACATGTCCTCCTCGGCGGTGTACTCGCCCGGCGGATACGGGTGCCGGGTCGACGAGTCGTGGCCCGCTCACGGGGTCGAGGCGTCGGCCTACAGCCAGGACAAGGTGTCGGCGGAACGGACGGTCCGGTCGCACGTCTCGTCGGGTTCGACGCCGTCGGTCACCATCCTCCGGCCCGGCTTGATCGGACAGTACGAGGCCGGGAATCAATTGCTCCGCTACGTGCTTCCCGATTGGATCCCGGACCGGGCACTGCATCTTCTGCCGCTCGTGCCGATCGACGAAAGCCTCTGCGTCCCCGCGGTCCACGCGGACGACGTGGCCGACGCGGTCGCACGTGCCGTCGGCGAGCGCCGGTCGCGGGCCTACAATCTGGCGGCCGAAACCCCGGCGAGCAGCAAGGACATTCTCGAGATCCTCCGGTCCACCGGCATCGACTTCCGCGCCTCGACACTGCGGGCGCTTGCGCACACCACCTGGCGGCTGCACATCCAACCGGTGGACGGCGGGTGGATCGACCTCGCGTACTCGACGCCACTGCTGAACTGCACGCGGGTGCACGACGAACTCGGGTGGTCCGCGCGCACCGACGGTCCCGACGTCGTACGCGAACTCGTGGAGGGGATGCTCGACCGCGCCGGTACCGCCAGCCCTGTTCTCGAGACCAGGTCATTCGTCGAACGACTCTCCATGGCCGTCCGCCGCGGCGGCGTCGCCGCCCGGAAGCCCCCCTGACCGTCCGGGCGGTCGCGTCAGTCCATCCGCTGGGACGGCTGCTCGGCGTTTCGCGTCTCGAGCGGAGGCAGGACTCCGCCGATGACGATCATCGCCACCGCCAGACCCAGGTGCAGCCAGTTGTCGGCGTCGTTGACCGGAAGAAAGTTGGCGGCGTCGTCGTGGTTGATCGTGAGACCGTACATCCAGACCGCGAAGTAGACGACGCCGCCGGCGATCAGGTAGATGCGGGCGAGATCGATTCTCCGCGCCATCAGGATACCGACCACGCCGAACGCGATGTGCACGAGATTGTGCACCACCGAGACCTCGAAGATGCCGAGCAGTTTCGCATCCGAAAGATGACCGCCCCACGTCATCGTGTCGTAGTCCGTCGTGATGCCGGGAATGAAGCCGAGTATCCCGACCACGAGGAAGACGACTCCGAAGACGAGGGCGACGATTTCGGTAGCCGAGCGTTTCCGGCCTGTCACCGGCCCCGTCGTATCGCTGGACATGTCCCATCTCTTTTCGGTTCGGAAATCACCTTGTGTCTCGAAGTACCCACACGTCGCCGCCGATAACCGCGATGGTCGTGAGTGTCCGTGCGGTGGGTGTAGGCGTCGACGGTATTGGGTACGCAAGCGACAACGCGGTACGTCCGTCGACGAGATCGAGGAGTCGGTCATGACCCAGGAACCAGGCGAACATCTCGAAGAGGAACCACAGTCGGAGCGTGGTGAGCCGGGGTCGCGTGACACCGGAGCGAAAGCGCCGAGTGCCGGTGAGCACCGCCAAGAGGGCGCGTTCGAGGAGGAGTCGATGGTCTCTTCCGGCGAACCCGGATGGGTGCCCCCCGATGAATCGGGTGGCTCGGACGAAGCAGTGGCGCCCCCCTACGAGGGCCGCCAGAAGGAAGCCAAGTCCGAGGAGCACATGCGTGCCCGCGCCGGAAAGCCCGATGCCGGCGGAGAGGCCCAGCGGAGTGCTGTCGAGCACGGGAAGCCGTCGTCGTCCGACGAGGGCGTCGGGCCGGCTCATCATCCCGGGACCCAGCGGGGTGAAGACCATCCGCGCGAGACGACGCACCCGGACGAAGAGTAGTCCCGAGCGGCCCTTCGCAGAGGAGAGGCGATGGAAGTTCTCGTCATCATCGCGCTGGTGGTGCTGGTGGCCGCGGTGAACCTTCGGTGGTGGCTTCGCAAACGCCGGGGTGCCGCGCCGCCGAGCGATGCGGGAACCGCCGAAGGAAAGACCCGACAGATGAACGACGTGCACCGCGAGCGCAGACACCGTCACTCGTGACACGACCGGACGGAATCGTCAGGGCCGGCCGATCCCCCGGTAGGAGAATCCGGAAGCGACCAGCGTCGCCGGATCGAGCACGTTGCGTGCGTCGACGACGAGCGCCCGGTCCACTTCGTGAACTGCGGCCTTCCAGTCCACCGAGCGGAACTCCGGCCACTCGGTGAGCACGACGATCGCCGAGGCACTCTTGGCCGCCTGGATCGGATCGTCGACCACGTGGAAGCCGGGGGCGCTGTCGACGGCGAGGGAACCGAGGGCACCGAGGGCACGCCGTGTGCCGCACGCGGGATCGTAGGCAGTAACGGTCGCCCCCCGAGCACAGAGGTCCTCGACCACGGCGACGGCCGGCGAGTCTCGCAGATCGTCGGTTCCTGCTTTGAAGGTCAGGCCCAGCACCCCGACGCGATGCCCGCGAAGTGAGCCGTTGCGGTCGCCGGTGAGCGCCTCGGCGATGCGGTCGACGAGGCGCCGCCGATGGTGGATGTTCGACTCCACTGCCGCCTCGACGGTGTCCAATCGGGTGCCGACGCGGCCTGCAGTGTCGAGCAGTCCGCGCGTGTCCTTCGGCAGGCACGAGCCGCCCCAGCCCGGTCCGGGCGACAGGAACGCGCCACCGATGCGGGCGTCCGCCGCCATCACCGCGGTGACGTCCGTGACGTCGGCCCCGGCGGCCTCGCAGAGATCGGCCAACTCGTTGGTGTACGACGCCTTCAGAGCCAGGAAGCCGTTGCAGGCATACTTCGCGAGTTCGGCGCTGGCCCAGTCCGTTCTGAAGATCGGAGCCTGGAGCTCCCGGTACAGGTCGGCGATGGTGTCCACCGCCGTGCCGTTCTCGCCGCCCACCACGATGCGATCCGGGCCGAGGAAGTCCTCCACCGATCTGCCCTCACGCAGGAACTCGGGATTGCTCACCACGTCGATCGAGTGGTCCGCCAGGGAGGTCTGCAGTGACCGCGCACTTCCGGGCGGAACCGTCGACTTCAGGCCCAATACGACCGGATGCACGCTCGTCTGCGCGACGGCCGTGGCCACCGACGTCACCGCACCGAGGTCGGGCGCTCCGTCCGGTCCCGCCGGCGTCGGCAGGCACAGCACCACGACGCCGCATTCGGCGACGGTGTCGAGCTGCGTGTCGAACCGCAACCGCCCCGCTCTCGACGCGTTCAGCACGAGGTCGGGCAGCTGCGGCTCCCTGATGTCGACGATGCCTCGCGCGAGTCGGGCCACGCGCGCGGTGTCGTTGTCCACGCATCGCACGATGTGCCCCAGGTGCGCCAGACACGCGGCCGTCGTGAGTCCCACGTAGCCCGCGCCGATCACCCCGACCATGTCAGACATGGCTCGTCCGTCCTTCCAACTGAGCGCTTGCCGCCGAAAGGACTTGTTCCGCAACGATGTCCGCGAGACCGGGGTCGAGTCGATCGCCGTGCGGATCACCGCACCGTCCGGCCCACAGGACGGTGTGCAGTGGCTCGTCGATGCGCGGGCCCCACCCGTGCGGCGGAGTGGGCCCGAACAACACGACCGACGGGGTCGCCACGGCTGTGGCCACGTGAGCTGTTCCGGTGTCGCCGCAGATCACCAGTCGAGCGCGGGCGACGAGGGCTACCATCTCGCGCAGTCGACAGGGGACGGCGCGCAGGACCGCGACGTCCGTTCCCACGCGGCCACACACCTGCTCGACGAGTCCGTGTTCGCCGGGGCCGCCGGTGACCACGACGGGTCCGGGGAAGCGGACGGCCAGTTCCCGGATCACCGCCGCGAAGCGGTCGGCCGGCCACCGTCTCGCCGCGCTCGCCGCGCCCGGATGAACCACGATCGCCGCCTCGACCGGCGCGGTCCGGGGCGCTGCGATTCGCAGATCGGTGGGATCGGCGGTGAGCCCGTGATATCGGACGAGCCTGCACCAGCGGTCCACTTCATGGAGTTCGGTGTCCCATTCCGGCCCGGCCGCACCGATGTCGGGATCGCGGTGGCACCACAAGGTGGCCGGGTCGGTCCGGCGCAGCAGCGCCGTGCTCTGCGGCCCGCGCCCGTGACAGTTCACTGCGAGGTCCGGGCGCCGACCGCACGGTTCCATCGCGGCGAGACCGGCGGTGGGCAGGATGTCGTCGATTCCGCCGATCAGTTCGACCAAGTCCCGCAGTTCGGCCGACGCCGCCAATCGCATTCGCGCGCCGCGGAATTCGCGCCGGAGGGCACGAAGGGCCGGGACGGCAGTGAGCAGGTCACCGACGCCGAGCGCCCGGAGAACCAGCACGTCGGTCAGGGCCACGACGACTCTTCCGACGAGCAGACGACCATTTCACGGATCTCGCAACCGGTGGGCTGGCTCAACGCGAACACCACCGTGGAGGCCACGTCCTCGGGTCGGTTCAGGTGCGCGTCCGGGGGTGGACGGTACTGCTTGCTGCGTCCGTCGAAGAACGCCGTGTCCATTCCCCCGGGAATCAGAAGCGTGACGCCGTATTGCCCCGCCGTTTCGACAGCGAGGGCCCGGGTGAAACCGACGACACCGAACTTGGAGGCACAGTATGCGGTGGCGTCGCCGACCGCCTTCAGGCCCAGCGTCGAAGCGCAGGTGACGATGCGTCCCGAGGGACTTTTCAGGTAGGGCATGGCCGCCCGCACGACGGCGACGGTGCCGAGGAGATCGACGGCGATGACCCGTTCCCACTCGGTCGCCGGTACCTGATCCAACCGCCCACAACAGTCGATTCCGGCGGCGGTGAAAACCCCGTCGAGGCGACCACCCTCACTTCCGACGAGTTCGGCCGTCGCATCGACGACGGCGGCGCGGTCGGCGATGTCGACGATGCGATGGGCACAGTCCGTATCGGGCACCGCGAGGTCGAGTACCAGTGGCGTCCCACCGGCCTTCGCGACGGCCGCCGCGGTGGCGGCGCCCAATCCCGACGCTCCCCCGGAGATCAACACATTGCCTATGTCCGTCACGAGTCCTTCCCTTCCCTCACGGATTCACCTGAGCTGTCGCGGTTCGACTCCGATCCCGACCGGATTGCGGCGACGACGTTCGTCGTGGAGTAGTCACCGAAGGTCGGAACCACCCGGACCTCTCCTCCGTACTTCGTCACCACACCCGCCTCGGGAAGGTCCTCCGGGTCGTAGTCGCCACCCTTGACCCACACGTCGGGCCGCAACCGATCCAGCACACGGACCGGCATTTCCTCGTCGAAGACGACAACGGCATCGACCGCATCCAGTTGACGGAGCATGTCGGCGCGCGCCTCCTGCCCCAGCACTGGTCGACCGGGACCCTTCAACCGCCTGACGGAGGCATCGGAATTCAGGCAGACGATCAATGCGTCGCCGAAACTCGCCGCCTCGTGGAGCAACCGGAGATGGCCCGGGTGCACCACGTCGAAACACCCGCCGGTCGCCACCACCCGACCACCGTCGCGATGCACCCGTGCAGCGAATTCGCATGCGTCGGTGGGGGTGTGCCGGAGCCGGTGTCGGTGCGGGCGATCGGTGCGATCGGCTGTGGCCATCGCACCCGCACCCCCGGCGGAGACGAAGCGCGACGCGTGATCCACGGCCGCGACGACGGCGTCGCCGAGCGACGAGCTCTTCGCGAGCGCCGCGGCCGCTGCCGCGGCGAATCGATCACCGGCGCCACAGGTGTCCAAGCGACTCGTCCGCAGGCTCGACGGGCGCTCCGGCACCGGCACCGACCGCGCCGAGTGACCGTCCTGGACGAGTGTGGCGCCGGCGGGTCCCTGCGTCACCGCCACGGCTCGGACGTGCCAGCGCGTGACGAGGCGCCGGCCGGCCTCCGCGGCGGCGGGCGTGTCGGCCGCCCCGAGTGCCGCGTACGCTTCGCGCAGGTTGGGAGTCACGAGGGTCGCGCCAGCCGTCGGTGCCGACCCACGTGGATGCGGGTCCCACACGATCGGGATGTCACGGGCGCAACCCGCAAGCAGCCGGCGGATCCCGGGATGGAACGTCGTGCCGCGCCCGTAGTCGGCAACGACGATCGCGTCGGCGCCGTCGAAAGCGCGTCGGGCGCTCGCCGAAATCGGCGTGTGCTCCGTGACCCCGTCCCCGGCGTCGATCCGCAACAGATGCTGGACGTCCGTACGAACCCTGGTCTTGGTGACGGTCGTCCCGACGAGCTCGAGTGGGACGACGGTACAGCGCTCGGCGGCGATCGCTGCGAGTCGTCGCCCGTCCGTGTCGCTGCCGATTCCGGACACGAGCACCACGTCGTCGACCTCGCGTGCCGCGAGCACGGCGGCGAGCGCGGCGCCGCCGGGTCGCACCCGGAGGCAATCGGTGTCGAACACCGGTACCGGCGCCTCCGGGGAGAGCCGCTCGACGTGTCCCTCGAGATCCACATCGAGCAGAGAATCGCCCACGACGACGACCCGCGTCACGACACGAATCCCAAGGCCGTGTCGATCTCGGCGCACAGCGCATGCACCAGGACCAGGTGAACCTCCTGGACCGTCGAGACCCTCGGGGCGTCGACGGCAATGGCGTCGTCGCACAGCGACGCGAGCGGATTGGGCTGCGGTCCGGTGAGCGCCCACGTCGTCACGCCCATCTCGTGGGCCGACTTCGCGGCGGTCAGCACGTTGGGGCTGCGCCCGCTCGTGGACAGGCACAGCAGGACGTCGCCGGCCCTGCCGTGCGCGCGAACCTGTCTGGCGAACATCTCGTCGATGCCGTAGTCGTTCACGATCGCCGTAGCAGAAGACGTCTCGGCGTGCAGCGCGATCGCGGACAGAGGCATTCGCTCCCCCTCGAAACGCCCGACCAGTTCCCCGGTCAGGTGCTGAGCTTCGGCAGCGCTGCCGCCGTTGCCGCATGTCAACAGCCGGGCACCGGCGGAGAGCACGTCCGCCAGGTGCCGGCCCCACCGCTCGACCCGGAGCGCGGATCCGACCACGCCGTCGAGCGCCGCATGCAGCTGGGCCGTGTGGTCGTCGAGATGTTCTACCGGCATGGTGCACGCCTCCGTCTCGGTGTCCGACTGTGTCGAACTACCCGCAGGCGGTGCCCTCAAACACCGACCTTGCGGATTGCGTCGCAGGCGTGAAGTCGAGGGAGGGGGTATGCGCCGGGCATGACCGAACCGACAGCACTGGCCTTCGTCTGCACACTCGAACGACCTCCGACACCGTCGAGCAGCGAGCTGCTCGCACGGCAGGTGCTCGACGAACTGGGCAAGCAGGGGGTGCACGGCCAGATGGTCCGGGCGGTCGACCACAACATCGCACGGCCGCCGACATTCTGTTGATCTCGACGCCGACCTGGATGGGGCAGATGTCCAGCGTCGCGAAACGGGTTCTCGAACGCCTCGACGCCGAACTCTCCGAGACCGACGACAGCGGACGCCCGGTGCTGTTTCGGCAAGGTCGCGGTGGTCGGGAACGAGGACGGGGCGGGCCCAACCGTCACGTCCGCGAACTCGACACTGGCGGCGAACGCCGGTCACCTCGCACGGCTTCTACGCCAGGATCCGTATCCGCCTCCGCCGACGTACGAGAGGCGTCCTGAGGCTCGGCGGTCACCAGACCCCGACCGCCATCAGGACGAGCCCCACGACGACCACGAGGAACACCACGACGATGGCGGCGACGATGACGATCGTCGCCACACCGGTCGCGGGAAAGTGGCCCCGGGTGTCCGGCTCGTGCTCGGTCACTCCGTGCGTCCCTCCCGATGCCGGCGGTGTGGATCCGGTAGGCACGCCCCCACCGGGCTCGAGGTCGGGCGTGTCCCGCGGTTCTGGGTCGGGTCCGTGCGGCACTCCTGGATCCGTCATGTCGACCTCCTAACGATGTGACGTGGGGGTACCCCGATCGCCCGTCGGTCATTCGTCATCGGAACGCGTCCCGATGCGTGCATGGGCAGCCACCCAGCTCACCCTTCCGACTTTTCCTCCATTTCGTGTTTGCCGCTGCGCGGGGCGGGCTAACCAACCCGTGAGTCGGCGTCGATCCGGACCGGCGGGGTCCCGGAGACCCGTCCACCACCCACAGAGGAGACGACGGTCATGAAAGGTGGCACGCGCGTCGCCCTCGCCGTGGCGGCCGGCTACTTCCTCGGCCGCACGCGCAAGATGAAGGCAGCACTGATGCTCGCCGGCGCGGGAGCAACCGGTCGACTTCCGAGCAGTTCACGGGAATTGGTACGTGAGGGCGTCAAACGGCTCGGCGATTCCGGGGAGGTCTCGAAGCTCGTGGAGAGCGTGCGCGGCGAACTGGCCGACGCCGCCAAGAACGCCGCGATCGCAGCAGCGAGCAACCGGATCGACGCCCTGACGAATCGGATCGAAGGAACGACCGAGGATCTGGCCAAATCGACCGAGGGCGTGACCAAAGGGGCCGAGGGCGTGACCAAAGGACTGACGGGCTTGCTTGCACCCGAGGAGGAGCACGAGGACACCGAAGAATCCGAGCCCGACGAGAGCAGCACACAAGAAGAGGAAACCGCGCGCGATCAGGAGGACAAGGACACCACCGAGCACGACACGACCGAGCATGCCGAGGCACCCCGGCGCCGAAGCACATCGCCTCGGACGCGATCCACTTCTTCCCGTGGCACGCCGCGAACACGCAAGGCCGCCCAATCGAAGACCGACCAACCGAAGAAGACACGGACGAGTGCGCGAGCTGCCACGGCGGACGACGCACCGGTTCGCCGGACCGGGAGGTGAATGGCGTGTCCACGACCCAGGAAGAAAAGACGCCGACCGGCGGTGCAGACCTACTCAAGGACTCGCTCAAGCACCTCGTCGGCGCAGTCACCGAGAAGGGCGTCAAGTCCCTGACCGACACCGTCGCGTCGACGGTCGGGCACCTCGACGAGTTCACCGAGGGCGGCGGACACGGGGGGCTCGCCACCGCGGTGACGGGGCTGGCACAGGGTGAATCTCCGGCGAAGGTCGCGATGAAGGCGGGGTGGTCGGGCGTCACCGGCAAGATCAAGGAGAAGGGACGTGACCTCAAGGAGGCGCTGACGGGAGGTAAAGGCAAGGGAAAGGGCAAGGGCCGCAAGTTCGTCAACATCGTGGAACAGATCGACATCGGGGCTCCGCTCGACCTGGTGTACGACCAGTGGACACAGTTCACCGATTTTCCCGGATTCATGAAGAAACTAGAACAGGTCGAGCAGGTCTCGGACGAGAAACTGCAGTGGAAGGCGCAAGTCTTCTGGTCGCATCGTTCGTGGGAGTCGACGATCCTCGAGCAGGTTCCCGACGAACGCATCGTGTGGCGGTCCAAGGGAGCCAAGGGCTACCTCGACGGGGCCGTCACCTTCCACGAACTCACACCCGGCCTGACGCGGGTTCTGGTGATCATCGAGTACCACCCACAGGGCTTCTTCGAGAAGACCGGCAACATCTGGCGGGCCCAAGGCCGACGGATAAGACTGGAGCTCAAGCACTTTCAACGTCACGTCATGCTGCAAACGGTGCTGCACCCGGATGACGTCGAGGGGTGGCACGGGGAAATCCACGACAGTAGGGTCGTGCCGCCCGAGGAACTGGAAGAGCAGGACGAGCAGGAGGACCTCGAGGAACCGGACGACGAGCAGGAGGAGCAGGAGGAGCAGGAGGAGCAGGACGAGGTCGAGGAACCGGAAGAAGAGGACGAAGAGGGCCCGGAGGAAGAGGAACGGGATCGCGACCGCGGGAACGCGGAAGACGAGTCGCCTGATGACGAGCGGGCGTCGGACGACGAAGACGACGAACACGAGGCGGCGCCGCGGAGCAGGCGGCGTCGGGAGCAGGAGGCGAACCGATGACCATGGTGCAAGGAGGTGGAGGTGGCGGCCCGAATCCCGGCAGCCTCGCCGACGTGATCGACACGATTCTGGACAAGGGTCTGGTCATCGACGCCTACGTACGAGTGTCTCTGGTGGGCATCGAAATCCTCACCGTCGACGCGCGGGTCGTGGTCGCCAGCGTCGATACGTATCTGCGTTTCGCCGAGGCGGTCAACCGATTGGAGATCTCCGCCACCGAACCGAAGGGTTTGCCGGACATGGTGGAAGACATGACCCAGGGTGCCGCCCGGTCGAAGTCCAAGGGCGCGATCGAGGCGGCCGGCGAGAAAGTGGCCGATTTCCTCGGCAGCGTCGAGCAGGCCCGAGAGAAGCAGCCACGAGGACGAGGCAGCGAGCGATGACAGAACAGAAATCCGAGAACGGCGACCGCACTGGAGCGGTGTACGTCTATGGACTGGTGCCGGCGGATGTCGAGGTGAAACCGGACGTGACCGGCGTCGGCACACCCCCTCGCCCGCTTTCGAGCGTCACGTTCGACGACATCGCCGCCCTCGTCAGCGAGATCGACCCGGAAGCGCAGCTGGGGACACCGGAGGATCTCCGGGCTCACGCGAGGATTCTCGACACGACCGCCATGGTCGCACCCGTGCTTCCGTTCAGGTTCGGCGCGGTGATGACCGACACCGACGCGGTCGTGTCCGAGCTGCTGGAACCGTACCGGGACGAGTTCCACGAGGCACTGAATCAGCTCGAGGGGCGTGTCGAGTACGTGGTGAAGGGCCGATACATCGAGGACTCCGTCCTCCGCGAGATCCTGTCCGAGGACGACGAGATCGTCCGGCTCCGAGAAGCCATCCGGGACCGACCGGAGGACGTCACGCGCGATGAACGACTGGCACTCGGCGAGCGGGTCAGCCAGGCGCTGGCCGCCAAACGGGACCATGACACGCAGCAGCTGGTGGAGGCGCTCGGCCAGGTGGCGAAGGAAGTCCGTGTCCGGGACGCGACCGACGACGAGGATGCCGGTTCCGTGGCCGTGCTGATTGCCACGGACGATATCGACTCCCTCGACAAGGCGGTCGCGCGCCTCACCCAGGATTGGCAGGATCGAGTCGAACTGACGGTCCTCGGACCTCTTGCCGCCTACGACTTCACGAAGACCCGCACCCCCGGGACCTGAGCATGGGCATCTTCACTGCCGTCCTCGGGCTTCCTCTCGCACCTGTTCGGGGCGTGGTGTGGATCGGTGAGATCATCCGCCGACAGGTGGAGGAGGAACTGTACAGTCCGGCGGCCCTGCGGCGCCGCCTCGAAGCGGTCGACGACGCCCGATCCTCGGGGCAGATGTCCGATGAGGAGGCGGCGCAGGCAGAGGCACAGATCCTCGACTCGATGACGCGCCGGAAGGGTGCCGACGAAGCCGATCGACAGGAGTGAGCCATGACCGGACCACGTGACCCGGATACAGCCCACGACACCGGCGAGGATATCGATCTGACAGCCCCTGAGGCCGCTGCCGAAGCGGTCCGTCAGGTCGCCCAACTCACCGGACGCACCCCGCTCGGTGCCGTTTCCGTCGCGCCGAGCGACGAAGGATGGTCCGTCGAGGTGGAGGTCGTCGAGGACCGCCGCATTCCGTCGTCGTCCGACGTCTTGGCGATCTATCTCGTCGTCTTGGACCTCGACGGAATGCTGCTGTCGTACAAGCGGACTCGACAGTACACCCGCGGAAACTCGAAGGGTGCGGGGCAGTGACGCGGGCTGGAGGCGGCTCCGGCGGCCCCGGCGGCCCCGGCTATCCCCAGCCCTACAGCCAGGGCCTCGGCGGCGCGGGTCACGAACCGGCGAACCTCGCAGACATTCTCGAGCGCGTCCTGGACAAGGGAATCGTCATTGCTGGTGACATCCGCGTCAACCTGCTCGACATCGAATTGCTGACCATCAAGCTCCGATTGGTGATCGCCTCTCTGGAGACGGCTCGCGAGGTCGGCATCGACTGGTGGGAGCACGATCCGTGGCTCAGCGGGCGCAGCAACGACCTCGAGCTGGAGAATCAACGCTTGCGCGATCGCATTGCGGCACTGGAGTCGGGCGACCACGCCGCCGCGGACCTCACCACTTCCTCTCGGCGGCCGGCGGAGGTCGACCGGGCTAACGCCGAGGAGCCACGTCGTGACCGCGAATGAGGGTGTGTGGGTCTATGCGATCACCACCGACGGCTCCTTCCCGGGCGGCATCTCCGGAATCCGTGGCGTGGCAGGAGAACCGTTGCGCACGGTGTCGGACAGTGGCATGGCCGCTGTCGTCGGGTCCGTCGATCTCGACGAGTACGGCGAGGATGCTCTGCGACGCAATCTCGAAGACCTCGATTGGCTCTCGGAGACGGCGCGCCGACACGACGCGGTGGTGTCCGCGATCTGCGCCGGCGGGGCGACCGTCCCGCTTCGCCTGGCGACGGTGTACTTCGACGACGAACGAGTGCGCGCCATGCTGCGTGAGCAGGCCGACGCCTTCACGACAGTGCTGGACCGGATCGCCGACCGAGCGGAATGGGGCGTGCGGGTCTACGGAGATCCTGGCGCGTTCACCGAGCGCAGTGAGCCTGCCGACAAGGCCGGCAGGCCCTCGGGAACGGAGTATCTGATGCGTCGGCGGGCACGGGCGGCGGCCCGAAAGGACGCCGAGGCCATCGCCGCCGAGCGAGCAGACGACATCTATGCAGAACTCGCGAACATCGCCGTCGCCGGGATCCGCCAACCACCCTCGCCCCCCGCCCTCGCTCCGCAGAAGGTGTGGGAGATCCTCAACGCCAGTTTTCTCGTCGACGAACGTCGCACCCGCGAATTCACCGCCGCGGCGGACGACATCGATGCGCGTGTCGACGATGTCGAGATCGTCCTCACCGGTCCGTGGCCGCCGTACTCGTTCACCGCCGTCGAATCGAGCAGCCGATGAGTGGTCCTGGCTACCCCGAGCGCCGAGTCGCGCTGGTGGATCTGCTCGATCGAGTTCTCGGCGGTGGGGTCGTCGTCTCCGGCGAGATCACCCTGTCGATCGCTGACGTGGACATGGTCCACGTTTCGCTGAGGACGCTCGTGTCCTCGGTGAGTGCGCTGGGACTTCCACCGGACCGGACGCTCGAGAGCGACCCGTGACCGACTCTCCCGAAGGTTCGGACGCGACGTCGGGCGATGCGCGCCACGAGCGCGGACCGTCGTTGCGACAACGGATCGATTCGGACCCCGAGAACGTCGAGCGCGGCCTCGTCGCGCTGGTGCTGACGCTGGTCGAACTGCTGCGTCAACTGATGGAGCGGCAGGCCCTGCGCCGGGTGGATGCCGGTGACCTGTCCGATACCCAGATCGAACGCATCGGGACCACGTTGATGCTGCTCGAGGAGAAGATGGAGGAGTTGCGCGAACACTTCGGGCTCACGCCCGAGGATCTGAACATCGACTTGGGCCCGCTCGGTCCGTTGTTGGCCGACGAATGACCGTCGCTGCCGCGTGCCGGTGCGGAAACTGCGCCCGCCGAGTCGTCGAACCCCTGCAGAAGTGCCCATGATTCGGACCAGCGTCGTCATCGCCACACGGGACAGACCGGTGGAACTGGCGCGCACTCTCGGCCGGCTCCGCGACGCCGATCCGCGGATGCCTGTCATCGTCGTGGACAATGCCTCGGACCAGGACTTGCGCGCCTGGGTGCCGGCGCAGTTCCACGACGTCGAGGTGGTGCGCCTGGACACGAATCGCGGAGCGGCCGGCCGAACCGTCGGCGTCCGTCGTGCCCGGACACCGTTCGTGGCCTTCTGCGACGACGACTCCTGTTGGGCACCGGGCGCGTTCGCGTTGGCGGAACAACTGTTCGACCGATATCCGTCGTTGGCGGTGATAGCCGCCAGGACGCTCGTCGGCGACGAGGGGCTTCCGGACTCCATCACGACGGATCTGGCTCGCAGTCCCCTCCGCGACCTGGACGGGCTGCCGGGTCCGCGTGTCCTCGGATTCCTTGCATGCTCGGCGATCGTGCGCCGGGACGCCTACCTCGGCGTGGGCGGATTCCACCCCGTATTGCACTTCGCCGGCGAAGAACGCCTACTGTCGCTCGACCTCGCCACGCGTGGCTGGAACATCTGTTATGTCCACGAACTCGTCGCCCGACACCATCCGTCCAGGATCCGGCCGCCGTCCGAGTGGCGCCGGCGGCGCGAGATGCGCAACGACGCGTTGACCGAGTGGATGAGGCGGCCTGTCACTACCGCGCTACTGCACTCCGGGCGGCTGGTTCGCCGCGCGTTCAACGACAGTTCGGCGCGGGGCGCCGTCGCCGACCTCGTGCGCGCCCTTCCGACTGCGCTGATGCACCGACGTCCGATTCCCGCACCGCTCGAACGCGAGGTCCGGCAACTCGAGACGTTCCGTCTCGACTGCTCCTCGGAGGCCGTCCCGTGAGCACCTCCGTCACCGTCGTCGTCATCACCCACAATCGGCGCGATGAGCTGAGACGAACCCTGCGCGCCATGGCGGCGTTGCCCGACGCCGCGCCGATCATCGTGGCGGACAACGGCTCCACCGACGGCAGTGCGGACATCGTGGAATCCGAGTTCCCCGCCGTCACGGTGATGCGTCTGTCCGCGAATCTCGGCGCGACTGCGCGCAACATCGCGGTCGACCGGGTTGCGACACGGTACGTGGCATTCTGCGACGACGACACGGTGTGGCAACCCGGTGCGCTGACCGCCGCCGCGGCCGTCCTCGATCGCTGTCCGGGCCTGGCCACCGTCACCGGTCGATGCCTGGTCGCGCCTTCTTTGCACGAAGACCCGTTGACGCCCGAGTTGCGCCATTCGCCGGTCGCCGGACCCGAGTGGATGCCGGGACCGACACTGCTCGGCATCATGGCGGGATTGACCATGATCCGATGCAGCGCGTTCCGCCAGGTCGGTGGATTCGAACCCCGTATGTGGCTCGGCGGCGAGGAGGAACTCCTGGCGCTGGACCTGGCGGCCGCCGGGTGGTGGATGTGCTGGCGCGAGGACGTGGTGATTCACCACGCGCCCTCGCCGGCCCGCGACGCCAGGCGCCGCCGGCAACTCGGCATACGAAACACCCTGTGGACGCTGTGGTTGCGGCGGCCCGTCCGGTCCGCCTTCCGCCGGTCGGTGCAGATCCTGCGATCCTCCCCCGCCGACAGATACACCGTGTTGGCCGTACTGGAGGCAGCTCGGGCGGGCGTCTGGGTGGTGCGCAACCGGAGAGTGGTCCCGCCGTCGGTGGAACAGGGACTACTGGCACTCGAGGACTTCCAGATCGACTCGCCGGCGCGCCGATACGTGGGTTGACCAGCGGTTCTTCTCGTCATATCGGGCCTGAGCGATGACGGCCACCGCATGATTACCTGCCCATAGAGTTTGAACCTCGGAGATTCGGTAACTCTGCACCACATGAACGATCGAGCCGACGCGAGAACCGTTCTCGTCTGGCATGTCCACGGCTCGTGGCTGGATGCGTTCGTTCGCGGCGGACACCGTTATCTGCTGCCGACGCTTCCCAACCGGGGTCCGTGGGGCCGTGGCCGGATGGGGCGGCCGTGGCCGGACGATGCGGTCGAGGTGGGCCCGAAGGACCTCGAGACGGCCGACGTCGACGTCGTGATCGCCCAGAATCCCGGCGAGATCCCGCTGGCGGCGCGCTGGCTCGGCCGGCTACCGGGCCGCGATGTTCCGCTCGTGTACGTCGAGCACAACACTCCTGGCGGCCATGCGCCGACGACGCGCCACCCGATGGCCGACCGAGACGATCTCACCCTCGTCCACGTGACCCATTTCAATCGGATGATGTGGGACTGCGGCCGCACGCCGACCCGTGTCATCGGCCACGGCGTCGCGGATCCGGGGCGGCGCTACGTAGGCCGACTGGAACGCAGCACGACGATGATCAACGACCCCGTCCGCCGGTGGCGAGCGGTGGGCACCGACCTGTTGCCGATGCTGTCGGGTCCCGCGCCGATCGACGTGTTCGGAATGGCGACGGCCGAACTCGCGAAGAAGCCGGGTACTCCCTCGAAGGTGACCCCCGGTGGGGATCTCACACACGACCGGCTGTACGACGCCGTGAGTGAACGCCGCGTGTACCTGCACACCGCGCGCTGGACGTCGTTGGGCCTGTCGCTGGTCGAAGCGATGCTGCTGGCCATGCCCGTCGTCGCACTCGCCACCACCGAGGTTGCGGTATCCGTCCCTCCCGATGCCGGATTGGTCTCGACCGATCCCGAACGCATGGTCGCCGCCGTTCGCCTCTACCTCTCGGATCCCGACGCCGCAGTCGAAGCCGGGCTGCGCGCCCGAACCTACGCGCTCGAGCAGTTCTCGCTCGCGAGGTTCCTCCAAGCCTGGGACGACTTGCTGGCCGAGACCGCCCGCCAACCGCTGCTGTCGTAGGAGGTACGCCGATGAAGATCGCGATGGTCTCCGACCACGCCAGTCCGCTCGTCGCGATGGGCGGGGTGGACACCGGCGGGCAGAACGTCCATGTGGCCGCATTGTCGGCGGCGTTGGTCAGACACGGTCACACGGTGGTCGTCTTCACCCGCCGCGACAGCGAATCGGCGCCGGACGTGGTGCGGGCGCCCGACGGATACGACGTGGTCCATGTCCCGGCCGGCCCTCCCGAGAAGATCGCGAAGGACGATCTTCTCCCGCACATGCAGGACTTCGCGTGCGGCCTACGCGACCATTTCTCCCGGTCGGACTTCGACATCGTCCACTCGCACTTCTGGATGTCCGGACTGACCGCCCGGCTTGCGGGCCGCGCCTGCAATCTCCCGGTCGTCCACACCTTCCATGCACTCGGCATCGTCAAGAAGCGCTATCAAGGAGCCGCGGACACGAGCCCACCGGAGCGAATCCCGTTGGAGAGCAAGCTCGGCAAGAGTGTCGACGCGGTGGCCGCGACGTGCTCGGACGAGGTCTTCGAACTGGTCCGCATGGGCATTCCTCGTTCCCACATCACGGTGGTGCCGTGCGGCGTCGACGTGAACGAGTTCCGGCCGGACGGCCCCGGTGCCCCGCGCAGCGATCGTCTTCGGCTCACCACGGTCGGGCGTCTGGTACCTCGCAAAGGATTCGACGTCGCGATCCGCACGTTGCCGACGCTTCCCAACACCGAACTCGTGATCGCCGGTGGTCCCGCGGCCGGGGGCGTCGCCGAGGACGCCGAGGGACGAAGGCTGCTGGATCTGGCAGCCGAGCTCGGTGTCGCCGACCGGCTGATCATGCCCGGGCAGATCCCGCGGGCGCGAATGCCCGAACTGCTGCGCTCGACCGACATCGTCGTCTGCTCACCGTGGTACGAGCCGTTCGGGATCGTGCCGCTCGAAGCCATGGCTTGTTCGAAACCGGTAGTGGCGAGCGCCGTCGGGGGTCTCACCGATTCCGTCGTCGACAGCATCACCGGGATCCATGTCCCGCCGCGCAATTCCGAGGCGCTCGCACGCGCCCTGCACTCCCTCCTGAGCGACCCGGTGCGGTGCGAGGAGTACGGCCACGCGGGGCGCGATCGAGCGGTCCAACGCTATTCGTGGGACCGCGTCGCCGACGAAACCGAGCGGATCTACGACACCGTCGTCGGCCGTCTGCTTCCTCGAGCGGCAGGCGGTGTCGGTCGATGAACGCCGTTACCGGGCGCCGCCGAGTGGTGGTGACCGGCGGGGCGGGGTTCCTCGGATTGCACGTCTGCGCCCGGCTGTCCAAGCGGGGGGATTCGGTGATCTGCATCGACGACTTCTCCACGTCCGCCCCGTGGGCGCGCGGCGTACTAAGCGATCTCGACCGCGTGACCGTCGTCGACGGCTCGGTGGCGGATCCACCGGCGCTCCCACGCAGGATGGATCTGCTCCTGCATCTGGCATGTCCGGCCTCACCACGCGACTATCAGGCGGATCCCGTCGGAACCCTGGTTACCGGCGGCCTGGGCACGCTGGAGATGCTCGACCGCGCCGAGTCCTCGGGCGCTCGGATCGTGCTGGCGTCGACGAGCGAGGTCTACGGCGATCCCGCAGTGCATCCGCAAAACGAAACCTATTGGGGCAATGTGAACCCGGTCGGCCCCCGGAGCATGTACGACGAATCGAAACGCTTCGCGGAGGCCTTGACGTCCGCCTTCCGCCGCCAGTACGGGACCGACACGGCGATCGTCCGGATCTTCAACAGCTACGGCCCAGGCATGCGGGTCGACGATGGACGGATGGTACCGGCCTTCGTGTGTGCCGCGCTCGGACATAACCCGATTCCGGTTTCCGGCACCGGACGGCAGACACGGTCGTTGTGCTTCGTCGACGACACGGTCTCGGGAATCCTCGCTCTGGCCGAGAGCGACCATCCCGGACCGGTCAATATCGGCTCACCACGCGAGATTCCGGTCCTGGAGATCGCCTCGATGGTCAATCGCATTGCCCATTCGGATGCGGGAGTGCGATTCGTGGATGCCGTTCCGGACGATCCGCAGCGACGCTGCCCCGACGTGGACCTCGCCCAGCGGATACTCGGCTGGCATCCACAGACCTCCCTCGAGAAGGGGCTCCGCCGAACGGTCGCCTGGTTCGCGAAAACAACGCGCTCGACCGAATCCTGGACCACTGGGGGTTTCCAATGCGTGTGATGGGCGTCAATGCGGTTTTCCACGATCCGGCTGCGGTACTGGTCGATGGTGGGCAGGTCGTCGCGGCGGCCGAAGAGGAGCGCTTCACCAGACGCAAGCACGGTAAACGCCCGTACGCGTTCTCGACATGGGAACTCCCCGAGCGGGCCATGCGCTGGTGTCTGGAACAGGGTGGCATCGGTCCGGAACATCTCGATGCCGTCACCTACTCGTACGACCCGACGCTGGTCGAGCCGGAACTACCTGGAACCGAACGAGATTGGGAGCATCTGCGCACCCTGTACGCCGAGCGCTTTCCCCGCTTCCTGCGTACCGTGCTGCCCGGCGTCGACCCCTCGATCGTGAGGTTCGTCCCGCACCACGTGGCGCACGCCGCGTCGGCGGCGTTGGCGTCGCCGCATCAGGACTGCGCGGTCATCGTCGCGGACGGCCGAGGCGAAAGCACGTCCTACCTCGCCGGCGAGTATCGCAACGGCAAGCTCGTCCCCCTTGCGTCCCAGCGTCTGCCGCATTCACTGGGTCTGTTGTACGAGGATCTCACCGAGCACCTGGGGTTCGCACGCTCGAGCGACGAGTACAAGGTGATGGCCCTGGGGTCCTACGGGAAGCCGCGGTTCCTCGACGTGCTCGAGCGCCACGTCACCACCACCGACGACGGGTGTTTCCACGTCGCTCCGATCGAATGGGACGCACTGGCACCACGCCGCCTACCCGGTGACGAATGGACGGTGTCCCAAGCCGATCTCGCGTGCAGTGTGCAGCGTCGACTCGAGGATGTGCTGTTGACCTTGGCACGCTGGCTGCACACCCGGACCGGGAATCCGCATCTGACCTTGGCCGGCGGGGTGGCGCTCAATTGTGTGGCGAACACCCGTCTGTACGCCGAGGGGCCGTACGAAGACGTGTGGGTCCAGCCGGCGGCCGGGGATGCGGGCACCGCGCTCGGCGGCGCACTGCAACTGGCCGCGGAACTGGGTGACAACCCGGTGTCACAGTCCCGGTACGACCTCGGTCGCGGGTGGACCGACGATGAGCTCGAGGACGCACTCGTCGCCGCGGCGCTCCCGTTCGAACGGCCCGAGGACATCGCAGCGACCGTCGCAGCGGCGCTGGCCGACAACCGCACCGTCGCGTGGTTCCAGGGCCGGGCCGAGTTCGGGCCGCGCGCACTGGGACACCGGTCCTTGCTCGCCCACCCCTCTCCGGTCGCGAACATCGAGCGTCTGAATGCGATCAAAGGCCGCGAACAGTTCCGTCCGGTCGCCCCCATGGTCGCCGCCGACCGTGCGGCCGAGATCTTCGACCGGGGCCCGCTTCCCAGCCCGTACATGCTCTTCGTCCACGACGTCGCGGCCCACTGGCGGGATCGGCTCGGCGCGGTGACTCACGTGGACGGCACCGCCCGCGTGCAGACGGTCGACGCGGATGCCGAACCCCTCGTCACGCGGATGCTCACCGCCTTCGAGAAGCGGACCGGTATCCCGGTGGTGATCAATACCAGCCTGAACACGGCGGGCAGACCGATGGTCGACAGTCCCGTCGATGCTCTCGAGTGTTTCGGGTCGGCCCCGGTGGACCTGCTGGCGCTGGGCCCTTTCGTAGTGCGGAGGCCGATGTGAGCGCCGCGACGGACACGGACTACGCGATCGTCGTTCCCACCGTCTTGCGGCCGAGTCTCCATCTCCTCTTGAACTCGCTCGCGAAGACCGCCGGCACACGCCCGTCGGAGATCGTCGTCGTGGTCGATCTTCCGGAACTCCCCGAGTCGGTCGGCACCGAGCAAGACTGGTCGGGCCGGTCGATCCGATGGCTGTGCTCCGGCGGGCGCGGGCCTGCGGCGGCGCGCAATTGCGGCTGGCTCGCGGCGGCCGGCACCTGGGTGGTCTTCCTCGACGACGACGTGCAGGTGTCCACCGACTGGGGACTGCTGCTGCGTGAGGACCTGTCCGCACTCGGTCCGGAGGTCGCCGCGTCCTACGGCACGATCGAGGTACCGGCCCCGGTCGGACGCCTACCCACCGACGACGAGCGCCGCACGATGGGACTCGGCGACGCCCGCTGGATCACGGCCGACGCAGCGATTCGCCGGACCGCGCTCAGGGCTGTCGGAGGTTTCGACGAGCGTTTCCCCCGGGCCTACCGTGAAGACGCGGATCTCGCCCTTCGCCTCGTGTCCGCGGGGTACGTCTTGGAGGGGGGATCACGAATCACCACACACCCCATTCGCACGGGCGGCGTCTGGTCGAGTGTGCGGGCGCAGGCCGGCAATGCCGACAACGCACTCATGCGCCGTCGACACGGCCCGGACTGGCGGGGACGCACCGGCGAAGGCCACGGCAGACTCGCTTGGCATACCGCAACGACGGTGAGTGCGGTAGCGGCCCTGGCGTTCACCGTCGCGGGCCGACCTCGTGCCGCCGCCGTCGCCGCCATGGCGTGGCTTTCGGCCACAACGCGCTTCGCGACCGACCGGATTCGGCCGGGGCCCGGGACAGCAGCCGAGGTCCTGGCGATGGCGGTCACCAGCGTCCTCATTCCGCCCGCGGCCGTCCTGCATCGCATCCGTGGGGAAATCGACGTGCTGCGAAACGGAACGTCGACGCGGTCGCCGATTCTCGCTGTCCTTTTCGACCGGGACGACACACTGATCCGCGACGTGCCCTACCTCGCGGACTTTCGCCGCGTGCAACCGATTTCGGGTGCCGGGGCGGTCCTCGACGTGTTACGCACGAGCGGGATCCTCGTCGGTGTGGTCACGAACCAGTCCGGGGTGGCATCGGGACGCATCAGTCGCGACGAACTCCGGGCCGTCAACCGAGAGGTGGAACGGAGACTCGGCCCGTTCGACACGTGGCAGATATGCACGCACGCCCGCAATGACGGCTGTGTGTGCCGCAAGCCCTTGCCCGGCCTGATTCTGCGTGCGGCCGCGGATCTCGGTGTGCCTGTCGAGCGGTGCCTGGTTATCGGCGACACCGCCGCCGACGTCGAAGCAGCCCGCGCTGCCGGGGCCACGGGAATGTTGGTGCCGACCGAACACACGTCAGCCGAGGAGATCGACCGGGCACGAGAGTTGAATATCCTTGCACCGGATCTACTCTCGGCCATCCGAAGCGCCGGGCTTCCCGGGACGGCACCGTGGTGACCGGAATCCATTCCCTCGTCGCACGCCAGGACAACCTCGGCGATGTGTTGTTGGCCGGCCCGTGCATCCGAGCCGTGGCGTCCGCATCAGAGCGGGTGACCCTGCTGGTGGGTCCGCGTGGGCGCGCCGCAGCCGAACTACTCCCCCAGGTCGACGACATCATCGAGTGGGAAGCCCCGTGGATCGATCCCGAACCGACGTGGCCTGGGGCCGACGCGGTTCTCGATATCGTTTCCGCCCTGCGCCGACGCCGCATCGATCGAGCGGTGATCCTCACGTCCTTTCACCAATCGCCGTTGCCGACGGCACTGCTGCTCCGGATGGCAGGTGTCCCGTGGCTGGCGGCGATCTCGGAGGACTATCCGGGCGCTCTGCTGAACGTCCGGCACCGGATGGTCGACGACGTTCCGGAGGTCGAACGAGCATTGAGCTTGGCTCGACACGCCGGCTTCACGCTCCCCGCTGGAGACGACGGCCGCCTGCGTCTGCGATCCGCCCTCCCCGACGTCACCGACCTTGTCGGCACGCGTCCGTACGTCGTCGTGCATCCCGGCGCGTCCGCCCCGGCACGCACCGCATCGCCAGGATGGTGGACGCGCGTGGTGCGCGGGCTGGCCCAGCGCGGCCGGCGAGTGATCGTCACCGGCAGCCTCGACGAGGCGCGACTCACTCGGATCGTCGCGTCGGGCGTGGCCCTCGACCTCGGCGGCCGGACAACGCTCGGACAACTCGCGGCGGTCCTCCGCACCGCAGCCGTCACCGTGGCACCGAACACGGGTGCCGCACATTTGTCGGCGGCAGCCGGAACACCGGTGGTATCCGTCTTCGCCCCCGTCGTTCCGGCCCGCCGGTGGAGCCCGTACGGAATCGACACAATCGTTCTCGGCGACCAGCACGCCCCGTGTCGGGGCAGTCGCGCGCGGCAGTGCTCGCTGGCGGAACACCCGTGCCTCGACATGATCGACCCCGATCGCGTGTGCAGCGCTGTCGCGGAGCTCACGGCGCCGAGAGGCGCTCGCAATTGCGCGCCTTCACGTTTGGAATCGCCTGGCGGGGGGAACCTCTGAATCATCGGAGCCGTTGGGTCCACCCGCCGAGGCCCGAGGCCGGGTCGCTTCCGAGCGAGGAATCATGAGCCAGACCTGCGCAAGCACGAGAGAGTCCGAGAATTTGGGACCGGTCATCGAACTGCGCACCCCGGCCGAGGCCTCTCAGCTGGCCCCGATCCGCGGGGTGTCCGCCGCCTTGGCCGGACAGTGCAACATGAACCTCGATCAGATTGCCGATCTGCAGCTCGCAGTCGACGAGGCCTGCAGCACGCTCTTGCGGATCGCGATCTCCGGAACGGAGATCGTCTGCAAATTTCGGCTGTCCGCCGATCAGTTCCGGTTCTCCGCAGGTGTCGAGACCACACGGTCGGACGTCGACGGGCCGTACGAGCGTCGATTCGGCTGGCACGTCCTTCGTACCCTCACCGACGAACTGGAGTTGCACCGACATCACGGCAATGGTGACGGCAGCTTCTCGACGGTGACCATCTCGTTCTCCATTCGCAGCGGTGACATGACGTGAGTCGCCGCGTCGCCGACCGGCCCGACGAATACAGCGATGTGAGACCGATGTTCGTATCGCTGAGTTCCCTGGACCCGGACGATCCGCTTCGTCACGATCTGCGCCGGGACATCATTACCCGATGCCTGCCGCTGGCCGAGCACATCGCGCGGCGGTTCGACCGACGCGGCGAACCGTTCGACGACCTGCTGCAGGTGGCCAGTCTCGGGCTCGTCAACGCAGTCGACCGCTTCGACGTGGACCGCGGATCCGACTTTCTGGCCTTCGCGGTACCGACGATCATGGGCGAGGTGCGCCGTCACTTCCGGGATGCCAGCTGGGCGGTTCGAGTTCCGCGACGGTTGAAGGAACTGCACTTGGATCTCATCAAGGCGACGTCGGCGTTGTCTCAGCGCTTGGGCCGTTCCCCCACCATCCACGAAATGGCGATCGAGTTGAGTGTCACCGAGGACGAAGTGATCGAGGGTCTACAAGCGGCGAGCGGCTACCAGACCCTGTCCGTGGATTCAGGAACCGGTGGGACGGACTCGGGTCTGACGCTCGCCGACGTGATGGGTGATATCGACAGCGGCCTCGCCGGCGTCGAGGATCACGAGGTACTGCGGGTTCTCCTCGAAGAACTTCCCGATCGGGAACGGACTGTTCTCCTTCTTCGGTTCTTCGGGAACCAGACGCAATCGGAGATCGCCGACCGGATCGGCGTTTCCCAGATGCACGTGTCCCGGATACTGTCCGACACCCTGGCCAAGCTGCGAGAACAGGCGGAGAAGTAACCTTCTCCGCCTGTCGTGCCTTCGGGCCGTGATCTTCCCGTACGGTCACCCGGTGAGTCGACTCGCGAGAAGCTCCTTGCTCTGTTCTGCGCCCTTCTTGCTCTCGGCCTGCGCCCGACGAAAGAATTCCGCCAGTTCGTCGTCGCCGTCACGCTTGGCATCCTCGATGTAGTTCTCCAGTCGGAGCGCGTTGTTCATGCACGCCTCGGCGAACCAGATCAGGTCGTAGGTCTTGTCGACGGTGCCGGTGACACCTCCGGTCTCCGATGTGCTCGACATCTGCACTCTCCTCTCGTCCACGTTCCCGTCGAGATCAGCCGGTACGGCTCCGTAGAACCGTCCGGCGGTCGGTATACCCACTCACCGCGACCGAAAACCTGCCGAGTGCCAGTTCGCCGAGAGAGGGCGTAGAGTCTGTGTCAGACGTATGGAAGGTTGAGTCAGCAGCCTGTCGCCATCCGAAAAGCTCGCCTATCCGGCTGGCAGTGCCCGGCCCGGCGACCTATCTGAAGTGCCGGTGCACCCACCCTATTCGGACGGAGGCACGATGTGCCTGATCTTCCGATCTCTGCAAGCGCTGTCGGCGGCAGGGACCACACCACCACAGACACCGAACCGTTCACCTCGATGGACCATCCCGCTGCGCTGGTCATCGACGTCGCTGCAATTCTGGACCTGAGTACGCTCGACCGTTTCCGATGCGAGTTCCGGTCGCTGTTCGACGAGGTCATCCACGAAGGCTTCGCGGCCGGCGACCTGATCGTCGTCGACCTGTCCGGAACCGACTTCGTCAGCATCGATGCCACGTCCGCACTGGTGGAAGCGAAAGATATCGCCGGCCAGCACGGCATCGAGTTCAAGCTCGTCACCACGACACGAGGGGTCGAGCGCGCACTCACGGCAACCGGTGCGCGCGACTTGCTCACGTGCTGCCCCACCGTCGAATCTGCTGTCGGGACTGATCCCATCGATTCTGTGCCCCGACCACCACAGCGCCGCGAGCCGCGAGCCGTCCGATGAACCACCCGAGCGAAATTCATCGAAATCCATTGTGGCGGATATCCTCTCCCGAATGGACCTCGATGACACGCGAGGGCATGACGGAGCGATGACGGACACCCGAAACGATGCGGGGCCGGCCTCGTTGGCTGCCGCGGTGGCCGAGCTCGCGCAGGCGAGCGGACGCCGTATCGCCACCGCCGAGTCACTGACCGGTGGCCGCATCTCGTGCCTGCTGGGAGCGGCACCCGACTCCTCCAGTTGGTACCGCGGCAGCATCGTCGCATACGCGACGGAGGTGAAACATGCTCTCCTGCAAGTTCCTCCAGGTCCGGTGGTGTCACCCCGCAGCGCCCGGCAGATGGCGACGAGCACCGCGGAACTGCTCGGGGCAGACACCGTGATCGCGGTGACAGGCGCGGCCGGACCGGCATCACAGGACGGACACGATCCCGGAACCGTGTGGTTCGGCCTGTACGACCGTGGCACGGTGTCGACGGAGAAGAGGGCCTTCCCGGGCGAGCCCACCGATGTCGTCGAGCAGACCGCCGAGCATGCTCTCGAGTTGTTGGCGCGATGCATCGGCGCCCGACAGTGAAGGCCCCGGCGGCCGCGCCGTCAGGGCCTGAGAAGGATCTTCACCGCACCGTCCTCCTTCTTCTGGAAGATCTCGTACGCGTGCGGCGCGTCGTCCAGCGGGAGACGGTGGGTCGCGAACGTGTCGACGCCGAGGGGATCGCCGTCGACGAGCAGCGGGACGATGTCGTCCACCCAACGTTTGACATTGGCCTGCCCCATCCGGATCTGGATCTGCTTGTCGAACATCTTGAACATCGGCAACGGATCGAGCGCGCCCCCGTAGACGCCGATGACCGAGATCGTCCCGCCACGTCGGACGATCTCGATCGCCGCATTCAAGGCGGCGAGACGATCGACGCCGGCACGGGTGAACACCGGTCCGGCCACGACGTCGGGCATGAACGACGCCGCCTGCTGTACGAGTTTCGCCCCCAGCGAGCCGTGCGCTTCCATGCCCACTGCATCGATGACGGCATCCGTGCCCCGGCCGTCGGTCATATCCCGGATCGTCGCGGCGAGGTCGTCCTGTTCACGGAGGTCGAGTACCTCGATGCCGCGATCCCGCAACCGCGCGAGGCGTTCGGGAACGAGGTCGACGCCGATGACCCGATTCCCACGGTGCGTCGCGATGCGGGCGGCCATGTCACCGATCGGACCGAGCCCGAGCACAGTTACCGATCCGCCCGCCCCGACATCCGCATACTCCACCGCCTGCCAGGCGGTCGGCAACACATCGGACAGGTAGACGAATCGATCATCCGGTGGGCCTTCCGGCACCTTGATGTGTGTGTACTGCGCCTGCGGCACTCGAAGGTACTGCGCTTGTGCGCCGGGGATGCTGCCGTAGAGCTTGGAATAGCCGAACAGCGCGGCACCGGTTCCTTCGGAACGGACCTGCGTTGTCTCACACTGGGTCTGAAGACCTTTGTCGCACATGAAGCAACGCCCGCACGCGATCTGGAACGGGATCACCACACGCTGCCCCACCGACAGGTCACCGACTTCGCTGCCGACCTCACGCACGATCCCCATCGGCTCGTGCCCGAGGATGTCCCCGCGATCCATGAACGGCGAGAGCAACTCGTACAGGTGCAGATCGGATCCACAGATGTTGGTGGTCGTCAACTCGACGATGGCGTCGGTGGGCAGCTCGATCTCCGGGTCGGGAACGGTGTCGACACCGACATCTCGTTTCCCGTGCCATGTCACGGCTTTCACTGGGAACTCCTTGTTCGCTCGAAACCTGGCCGAAGACACGTACCCCGGATGGTTCATCGCAAACGTCGACGGGCCGATCACGGACCGAGAGAACCGATCAGACCAGCGCGGCCCGATCCGTTCCGTGCGCGACCGGAACAATTCGGCAAGAATGACAGACAGGGCCTCACAGACCGCGGTGAGGCCGACCGATACGAACCGAATCGAATCGGGAGGCTCCGATGAACAGCAATGATCCTCGCGACCTCGCACACACCACTCGGGAACACCCTGGCGAGGCCATCGAAGACTCACGGAATTGGCCTGGATACGCGTTGGTCGGCATAGCCATCGTCACCCTGGGCCTGACGCTCGTCGCCGCAGGCTACGGCTTCGCCGGATGGGCCTGGATCGCCGGAATCATCTGCGCCGCAAGCCTACTTGCAGGAACACTCCTCGTCCTTGCCGAGCATAGACGGGTCAAGCGCCTGGACAACGCCTCACTGACCGACCAGGCGGGTCATTGACGCATCCGGCGGATCCTCGACCGATGTTTGTCGGGTGATCGCCTCGGGTAGCCGTGGAAGACGGGTCGTTTCCGTACGAAGGGATCGATGGTCATGACAGAGAAGAAGAAGTCCGGGCCTGCGGAGGGAGTCAAGGGGGTCGTCGAAGGCGTCAAGGGAAAGGTCAAAGAGGCAACCGGTGCCGTCACCGGTCAGGACGACCTGGTCCGGGAAGGAAAGGCGCAGCAGGACAAGGCAGAAGCACAGCGAGAGGCGGCGGCGAAGGAAGCGGCAGCCGAAAAGGAACGCAAGAAGGCGGCCGCTCACGAAGCGCGCCAGCGGACCGAGCAGGACAAGTAGCCGCTGATGCGGTGGGCGACGGCACGTCGAATCGGTGAACCCACCGGCTGCCCCACGGGGCATTGCCACCGATTGCTGCGGCTACCGGGGGTGTATCCACCACAGTCGGACAGCTTCCTGCTGGCGGGGGCGCTCCAGTGCGAACCGATGAACGCCCGCACCCGGGTGGCGGATGTGGGCGCGGGTACCGGCCTCCTGTCGGTCTCCGCTGGACTGGCCGGTGCCGACAGTGTCACGGCCGTCGACATCGACCGCCGTTCGCTGTTCAACACCCGCTTGAACGCCGCGCTGAACGGAGTGCGCGTACAGGTTGTGCGCGGTAATCTCCTGCAGCCACTGCGGGGAAGACTGTTCGACGTCGTGGTCTCGAATCCTCCCTACGTGCCGTCCGCCGGTGACGACCTGCGGGCCAGAGGCCTGGCGCGATGCTGGGACGCCGGACACGACGGCCGCACGTATCTGGACCGGATCTGCCGGGACGCTCCCGAAGTGCTGGCATCCGGCGGCGTTCTGCTGCTCGTCCAGTCCGCGTTGTGCGGCGTCGGCCTCACCCGGACGCTCCTGGAACAGCAAGGTCTGGACGTCGACATCGTTGCCACCGCCAGCATTCCGTTCGGACCGGTCCTGACCGAGAGAGCTGCCATGCTCCGGGAACGGGGCCTGGTCGGGAACGAGGACCGCGAGGAAATCGTCGTCGTCCGGGCCGCGAAATGAAAACCCCCGGAGACGATGTCACGATCCGCGTGTGTCCCGACGGGCCGCTGCTCGTGCGCGGGCCCGTCACAGTCTTCGACGACGCCGGTCGACAGATTTCGTCGCGGCGCACCTGCGCACTGTGCCGGTGTGGACGGACCGCCCGTCCTCCCTTCTGCGACGGAACACACAAGCGCCGCAGGCGTCGCCGCTCCACGGAGTGACACTCGAGGATCGAACGGACGAAAGGAACACGCTGGTGGAAGCCCTTGCCGCGCAGGGCATCGAACCGATGCCGGTACCCGAGCCGCGCGGACCGCTGAGTGCGACCGTCGTCGACGTATTGCGGACCGAGCGCTCCCCGGCCGAGCTGAGCACCCTTACCGTCGGCGATCGATATCGAGACGAGCCCGAGGGGATACTCGTCGACGAGGATGCCCAGTTGGTGCTCACGATGCTGTACGAACTGCATCTCGCCGGCATCGTCGGCGTCGACGATTCGTGGGGATGGGATGCGCGACTCCTCGACGTGCGGCGAAGGTTGGAGATGCCGTTCGAGGTCGCTCTGCGTAGCCGAGCGGAATCCAGCACAGCCACCCTCCGATCCGAGCACGGGGACGACGTGGTCTCGGCGTTGTGGGAGATGACGGCACCGACGACCGAGCCGGGCCTCGCCGGATTCATGGCGACGGATGCAGACGTGGGGCAGTATCGCGAGTTGCTCATCCACCGTTCGCTCAACCAACTCCGGGAGGCCGATCTCCACACCTTCGGCATCCCCCGACTACAGGGACCACCCAAGGCTGCACTGATCGAAATTCAATCCGACGAGTACGGCGACGGACGGTTCGATCGAATGCACTCCCGATTGTTCGCGCGGACCATGAGTGCCCTCGGACTGTCGGCGCACTACGCACACTATGTCGACGCGGTCCCGGCCATCACGCTGGCGTCTCTCAATGCACTGTCCTACTTCGGAATCCATCGCCGCCTGCTGGGCGCGCTGGTAGGCCACCTGTGCGCAGTGGAGGCGACATCGGCACTACCCAGTAGAAAGCTCGCCGGCGGACTGCGGCGACTCGGGTTCGGGGTCGAGGCGACGCAGTTCTTCGACGAGCATGTCGAAGCGGATTCCGTTCACGAACAGATCGCGGTCCGCGACCTTGCCGGCGGACTCGTGATGCAGCGACCCGCATATCGCGACGACGTCCTCTTCGGCGCTGCAACGTGCCTCGTCTTCGACGAACTTCTCGCCGCACACATGGCACGTGCGTGGTCCCGAGGGGTCAGTTCACTGCGCGCATGACCGTTCGGTCGATCCGGGGCGCACGTGTCATCGCCGACGCGCTGCACTCTGTCGCCGGTTCTCCTTCTCTATCGCTTCGACCAAGTCGTCCTTGCTCATCGTCGACCGTCCGCGGATGTCGAGTCGCTGAGCCACGTCGTAGAGGTGTTTCTTGGTGGCGTTGGCATCGACACCCTCCGCGGTGCGCCCGGACGCCTGCGGTCCGCCGCTCTCGGCCCGCTCGTCCGACGGTCCCTTGGAGGACTTCGGTTCCCAGTGGTCACCCACCTTCTCGAAGCTGTGCTTGAGGGCTGCGTACGCCACCCGGTGGGCACGCTGCCCCTCGCCGTACTCCTCCACCGCCGAGTCGTGGGCCTTGGCGAATGTCCGCTGCGCCTTCTCCGACGAGCGGAGAAGGGTGTCCGGCAATTCACTCTTCTTCGGCTTGCCTGTGCGAGTCGTCTTCGGCATCAGAACCATCTCCTCTCGTCCGTCACCGACTGATGCTGGAGGACAGGGCCGGCGCGAGTTCCTCGGCGTAGAAGCGGAAGAAGCCGTCGACATCGGGACCAGCGTTGACCAGTACAAGATGGTCGAATCCCGCGTCCGCGTACGTTCGGACTCTTTCCAGATGACGCGAGACGTCCGGGCCGTACCCGAAACTCTCGGCGATGTCCGACTCGCGCACCACCGATGCTGCCGCCTCGAAGTTGATCGGATTAGGCAGTTCGGCCTGAACCTTCCACCCGGCGGCGGAGAACCGAAAGAGTTTGTGGGCCGACGCCAGGGCCGCCTCCTCGGTGGGCGCCCATGCGAGCGAGACCTCGGCATAGCGTGGCCCCACCCCACCGGCTCGGTCGTACTCGTCCACCAAGTCGGGATCTGCCTCCGTCGCGAACAGTCCGTCGCCGGCCTCCGCCGCGATCACGACCGAGCGCCCACCCGATGCAGCGATGACGATCGGCGGCAGGGTGTCGGGTAGATCGAACACCCGCGCATCTTCGAGGTCGATGTGTCGGCCGTGGTAGCTGTGATATCCGCCGCTCCACAGTTTCCGGATCACTTCGACCGATTCGCGGAGCATCTCGGACCGTGTCGACGCCGACGGCCATCCCCGAGCCACGACGTGCTCGTTGAGCCGTTCGCCGCTACCGAGACCGAGGACGAACCTCCCACCGGACAGCAGCGCGGTCGTCGCGGCTGCCTGAGCGATGATCGCCGGGTGGTAGCGGATGAACGGACACGTCACTCCGGTGGCGAGCCCGAGCGCCGAGGTCTTCGCCGCAATGGAGCCGAGAATCGACCACGCGAATCCTGAATGGTTCTGATCGTGCAGCCACGGGTGGAAGTGGTCACTGATCTCGACGAAGTCGAATCCTGCTTCTTCTGCCCGCACCGCCTGGCGGACCAGTTCGGTCGGCGAGTACGCCTCCGCGAACAGCTTGTATCCGATCTTCACGGTGCCTCCGTTATCCATTGCGCTGGGCCGAAACAGAGTTCGGCGTTCCGGTGGACCCGTCCACAATCGGGATACCCACAGCGAAGTCCGCAAAACCGTCCGCCCTCCGGCGATGTTGCGGTCGAGTCACGATCGCCGACTGCTGCGGCCCTACGGGATTTCGGCGCTGATGCCGGGGTATCTCGGCGATGTCCATCCCAGCCGCCCCAAGGAAGTGACATGTTCACGCACAACAAGGATCTCCAGTTCGAAGTCCGAATCGACAAGCCCGACCCCCAGTTCGCGACCTTGCTGCAGGAGCAGTTCGGGGGTGCCAACGGCGAACTGAAAGCGGCCATGCAGTACTTCACCCAAGCCTTCGTACTGCGTCGCAAGAATCCCAAGATGTACGACCTCTTCATGGACATTGCAACCGAGGAGTTCAGTCACCTCGAGATCGTCGGATCGATGATCACGATGCTCCTGGACGGATTGAACGACGACCTCAAGCAGGCGAGCGAACGCTGCGATTGGATGAGCGTCGTATCGTCGTCGGACGGCCGGGAGCAGGCCATCCACCGGGTGGCGGTCAATCCCACTTATCTGAGCCTGACCGGCGGCGGACCCGATGTGGTCAACTCAGCGGGCACGCCGTGGTCGGGAACCTTCATCAACTCGAACGGAGATCCGTCGGTGGATCTGCGGAGCAATCTCGCCGCCGAGTCCCGGGCGAAGATCGTCTACGAGTACCTCAAACAGTTCACCGACGATCCCGGAGCCCAGGACACGCTCACCTTCCTCATGACGCGGGAAGTGGCGCACTACCAGCAGTTCACGGCGGCGCTCAACGAGCTTCCGGTGAACTTTCCACCCGGCCAACTGCCGGGCGACGACCGGTTCCAGAACGTCGCGTTCAACATGTCGAACGGCGAGTCCAGCCGCGGTCCGTGGAACGAGGGGCAGGGACCGTGGCCGGAGGGCACACAATGGCGCTACGTCGATGCGCCGGCCGAACAGTGGCTCCACAGCCAGGACAGCGTCAACCGCGGCGAATCCGAGAGCCCCCACGGCGAACCGGCGGTCCACGGTAGCAAGCCGTTCACCCACGAACAGCATCGTCCGGCCGACTGAGATTCATGTGCCCGTGCTCCCCGCTGTTCAGGCAGGGAGCACGCCCGCGTCCGTCAGCTCGGAGGTGTCTCCGGTGGCTGATGCCTGCCGCGACCGGTGAACGCGTCCCGCAATCTGTCCACCGCAGCGGCGACGACACCCGCACTCTTCAGAACCCCTGGCTGCGGTGGAGTCTTCGGATGCGGACGGGTGGGTGCCCGCTTGCGTGCCCGCTCGAGCCGACCTCCGGCTTCTTCGAGATCTGACGCCGGCACCGATTCGGTCACCCTAGGCCATACCCGAGTCTGTTCGAACTCGATGTGTTGCCGTGCCGCTCGGATGAATTCCGACAAAGCAGACTCGTAGTCCTCGTCACCGGGAGAACCGTGCTCGATCACGTCGAGCAGCTTCTCACCCTCCGTCTCCTGTCCGATCGCGGTGTCCGCCAGCTCGTCTCCCCCGGGGACGACCTGCCGGACGATGGGCCAGAAGATCTCCTGCTCGATCGCCTCGTGCCGCACCTCCGCGATCACCAGATCGGCAACCATCTCGTCACGACCGGGCGTGGTGGGGCCGGCCCCGTCCAGCACCTCCAGCATTCCGAGAACACTCTCGTGATCGGCACGCAGAACTGTCAGCGCGTTCACCACATCCATCACCTCCAGTGGATCGGTCCGGTCTTCACGACGTAACCGAAAACCGGTGGATCGAAACGGCCCTCCGCTCGGTGGACAGAACGCGGCCGGACGGGCACGGTGGTCATTACAGCCAGTTCCGGCCGTCGGGAAGGGGCACGGTATGCAGGCACGCGAGCCGCTGGAAGATCCGACCACCCGCTATGCCACCCCGGACTTGGCCGGACAACCCCCGATACCGCATCCGGGCCTCACCACCGAGATGGTGACTACACCCGACCACGGAGAGAACGACTATCGCGGCACTGGGCGTCTCGAGAACCGGCGAGCACTGATCACTGGTGGAGACTCCGGGATCGGCCGAGCCGTGGCCGTCGCCTTCGCCCGCGAGGGCGCAGATGTGGCACTGAGCTACCTCGAGGCAGAGGAGTCCGACGCACGCGAGACCGCCCGACTCGTCGAGAAAGCGGGGCGCCGTGCTGTTTCCCTTCCCGGCGACATTCGTTCCGAGGAGCACTGTCGTCGACTGATCGACACGACCGTCCACGAGTTCGGCGGGCTCGACATTCTCGTCAACAACGCCGCCTATCAGATGGCCCGACCCGGCGGGATCTCCGACGTCTCGACCGAACAGTTCGACCGCGTGATGAAGACGAACCTCTATGCGCTCTTCTGGCTGTGCAAGTTCGCAGTCGCGGTCATGCCCGCGGGTTCGACGATCATCAACACCTCGTCGATCCAGGGGACCACTCCCTCCCCCTCCTTGCTGGACTACGCCACCACCAAGGCGGGCATCGTCGATTTCACGAAGGCCCTGGCTGCCGATGTGGCCGATCGAGGAATCCGAGTCAATGCTGTTGCCCCAGGCCCCATCTGGACTCCACTGATTCCCGCGACGATGCCGCGCGAACACTATCGTCAATTCGGCGAGGACGTACCGCTGGCACGGCCGGGCCAGCCTGCCGAACTCGCGCCGGCGTACGTCTACTTCGCCTCCCCCGAGTCGAGTTACGTCACCGGCGAGGTCCTCGGAGTCACCGGCGGAAAGCCCTTCACCTGAGATGCCGCGACAACGCCGTCAGTGCGACGGGTGCGGCGTCGAGCGCGCGGACCCCCCGAAGGGATGTTTCCAGCTTCGCGGCGTCCGAGACCCGGTGTCCGGCGCCGACCCGACGCCGGTCGGCGCCGCACCATCACCTCGATCCACGTTCAGTGCCGCCTGTGTCCGTTCCAGCTCACGCCGAGTCTGGCGCGATCTTCGCGCGGTCCGGCGCGACGCCGCCAGGAACATACTCAACCCCAACATTCCGGCCGCACCCACGACGATGCCCACGAGGAACAGCACTCCGGTCGATCCGGTCACATGGACGCCGAATACGGAGAATTCACCTCCCACCATGTGTCCGGTTCCGGTATTGGTGACAACACCCGCGACACCGATCGCGACGGCCGCCACCAGGATGACGAGCCCGAGAATGATCATTTGTGCTCCTGAGAAATAGTTGTCGGCACAGCTACGCCACCGCGAACATGAGAAGTGCGAGGATCCGACCGGGGCATCAGGCAGAGCTCCACTGAAGGGAACCGGGGTCCACAGTTCGTCGGCGCGGCCGTCCAGCCACGAGACGACCTGGCAGCCGAAGCACCACGGCGCAACGACCGAACTTCTGGCGGAGACGGCCAAAGGCAGCGATCGCAATCGCATCGGCGCTGAGCTACTCCAGGAGCGGCATGACGATCTTCCGCCGGGCGATGATGCCCGAAGCCACGGAGGGCAACCCCCGTTCCGTCGCGACCGTGACCGCCCGAAGGCCGGTCACCGTCGGCAGTTCCGTACCGGCCCGGTTCGTGCTCACCTCCGTTTCGGGAGAGCTGCGGTGTCCCGTCATGATGTCGACCTACCCGCACACGCGGACGACAAACCTCGCGCGGCCTGGGCACGCACACGGCTTCGGCACGGGAGGCGATTATCGGGCCGGTCGTCGACGAGGCGTGGGGAGCGCACCTCCCGTTCCACGACGACCTACCCACATGGGCCATGGACGCGGGCGCCGACGTCTGCGTGGTCAGCATCCACAAGATGGGCGCCGGCTTCGAGCAGGGCTCGGTCTATCACGTGCAGGGCGATCTGGTCGACGGCCCACACCTGTCGCAATGCGCCGATCTCCTGATGACCACGAGCCCGAACGTGATGCTGTACGCCGCAATGGACGGGTGGCGGAGGCAGATGGTGGAGCGCGGCCCCGAGTTGCTCGGCCGCGCGCTCACTCTCTCCGACGTCGCACGGGAACGAATCGACGGGATCGACGGTCTCACCGTGCTGGAGGACCGATTGCTCGGTGAGCAGGCCTCACACGACCTGGACCGCCTGCAGATCCTCGTCGATGTCAGTGCGCTGGGCGTGTCCGGGTATCAATGCACCGATTGGCTCCGAGACCACTGCCGAATCGACCTCGGGATGACCGATCACCGAAGGGTTCTGGCGACCCTGTCGATGGCCGACGACGAGATCACCGTCGACCGCCTCGTTGAATCGCTCCGGGCCCTGGCGGACGACGCGACCTCCTTCGACCCGCCGCCACAGCTGGCGTTGCCGAGTCCCACCGAGCTGCAACTCGATTCGGTGCAGTTGCCCCGCGATGCGTTCTTCGGCAACACGGAGATGATCGACGCCGGACGCGCCCCCGGCCGAATCGCGGCCGAGCAGATCACCCCGTATCCGCCGGGCATACCCGCAGTCGTGCCGGGTGAGCGTCTCGACCAAGCCGTCGTCGACTATCTGCGCAGCGGTGTCGCCGCCGGCATGGCCATCCCGGACGCGTACGACCCGTCTCTCGACAGATTCCGCGTCGTGAGCGACGACTGATTCGCGTCAGGACTCGGCGGCGAGCAGCACGTCGGTGTCGAAGCAGGTGTGCGTACCGGTGTGGCACGCGGCGCCTTCCTGATCGACGATCAGCAGCACGGTGTCACCGTCGCAGTCCAGGCGCACCTCGTGCACGTACTGGGTGTGACCGGACGTCTCGCCCTTGACCCAGTACTGCTGCCGCGATCGGGAGTAGTAGGTGCCCTTGCGGGTCTCGAGGGTGCGCGCGAGGGCCTCGTCGTCCATCCACGCGACCATCAGGACGTCGCCGGTGGACTTCTCCTGCGCCACCGCGCTGAACAGCCCGGCCTCGTTGCGCTTGAGGCGGGCGGCGATCGACGGGTCGAGGCTCATCGGACGGTGATCCCTTCTGCACGCATGGACGCCTTGACGTCCCCGATCGTCATGTCACCGAAGTGGAAGACACTGGCGGCCAGGACGGCGTCGGCACCGGCCTCCACCGCGGGCGCAAAATGTTCGACGGCACCCGCACCGCCGCTCGCGATGACGGGCACGTGCACCGCGGCACGGACCGCGCGGATCATCTTCAGGTCGAACCCGGCCTTGGTGCCGTCCGCGTCCATCGAGTTGAGCAGGATCTCCCCCACGCCCAACTCCGCGCCGCGGATCGCCCACTCGACGGCGTCGATGCCGGTGCCGCGCTTGCCGCCGTGCGTGGTGACCTCCCAGCCGGACGGGGTGGGCTCCTGACCCTCCGGGACGGTGCGGGCGTCCACCGACAGCACGATGCACTGCGAACCGAACCGCTCGGACATCTCCCGCAGTACCTCGGGTCGGGCGATGGCGGCGGTGTTGACGCTGACCTTGTCGGCGCCGGCACGCAGCAGGCGGTCGACGTCCTCGACGGTGCGCACGCCGCCGCCGACGGTGAGCGGGATGAAGACCTGCTCGGCGGTGCGGGTGACGACGTCCAGCATCGTGCCGCGGTCGCCGCTGGACGCGGTGACGTCCAGGAAGGTCAGCTCGTCCGCGCCCTGCGCGTCGTACGTCGCGGCAAGCTCGACGGGATCGCCTGCGTCACGCAAGTTCTCGAAATTGACGCCCTTGACGACGCGACCCGCGTCGACGTCGAGGCACGGGATCACCCGAACAGCCAAAGTCATTGTCGTGGCCCTCCTTCAGGCCGCTTCTCCGGGTCGCCCAGAGAGTGCAGAATGTCGAGCAGTTCACCGTGCACGCCGGGCGCCGCGGCGAGCACCGAGCCGGACCCGACGTGCCAGTCGTCGCCGCGCAGATCCGTGACGACACCACCGGCCGCACGCACCAGCGCGACACCGGCCGCGTTGTCCCACACGTGGTGGCCGAATACCACCGCACCACCCAGGATGCCCGCCGCGGTATAGGCGAGGTCGGCGCCGGTGGATCCGTGCATGCGGATCCGCGACGAGACCCGACTGAGCTGACCGAGCAGATCGAAGCGGTACCTGCCCGGGATGCGGCCGCGGCTGTCGATATTGAACGCACCGAAGCCGATCATCGCGTCGGACAGCGCGCTCGGCTCGAGCCTCGGCAGCGCCACGCCGTTGCGCAGCAGCGGACCGCCCTCGGCGGCGGCGAAGCGTTCCCCGGTCAGCGGCAGCCACGTCAACCCGAGCACTGGGACGCCGTCGCGCAGCAGTGCCAGCAGCATGCCCGCGATCGGCAGGCCGGCCGAGTAGTTGAACGTGCCGTCGATGGGGTCGAGGATCCACACGTCGCCGACGGACAACTCCGGCCCCCCGAACTCCTCGCCGTGCACCTCGATCCCGGTGCGGCGCTCGAGTTCCGCTGACACCGACTTCTCCAACTCGAGGTCGACGGCGGTCGCGAAATCCGTGGGGCCCTTGCGCACAACGCTGGGGGCGCCGAGCCCCGCGACGAACCGGTCCCGGGCACCGTCGAGCACGTCGCTCGCGATCGCGAGCAGCTCGCGTGGGTTCCGGGACAGGCTCATCGCGTCGGCCGTGTTCTAGCGCGAGACCGCGGCCAGCGCCTCGGGCAGCGTGAATCGTCCGGCGTAGAGCGCCTTTCCGACGATCGAACCCTCGACACCCTCGCCCACGAGACCGGCGATGGCCTCGAGGTCGGCGATCGTCGAGACCCCGCCGGACGCGACGACGGGCGCGTCGGTGGCCGCACACACCGCGCTGAGCAGCTCGAGGTTCGGGCCGGTGAGGGTGCCGTCCTTGCTGACGTCGGTGACGACGTAGCGCGAGCAGCCGTCACGGTTGAGGCGCTCGAGGACCTCCCACAGGTCGCCGCCGTCGGACACCCAGCCGCGGCCGCGCAGGCGGTAGTCCCCGTCGATCAGCTTGACATCGAGGCCGACTGCGATGCGCTCGCCGTGCTTGGCGATGGCGCGGGCGCACCAGTCGGGGTTCTCGACGGCGGCCGTGCCGAGGTTGACGCGGGCGCAGCCGGTCGCGAGGGCGGCCTCGAGGGACTCGTCGTCGCGGATGCCGCCGGACAGCTCGACCTTGACATCGAGTTCGCCGACGACCGCGGCCAGCAGTTCACGATTGGATCCGCGGCCGAACGCGGCGTCGAGGTCGACCAGATGCACCCACTCGGCACCGTCGTTCTGCCACGCGAGGGCAGCTTCGCGGGGGGCACCGTAACTGGTCTCGCTCCCCGCCTCTCCCTGAACGAGGCGAACAGCTTCACCGTTGGCGACATCTACAGCAGGCAAAAGGACCAGGCTCACTGCGCCGATCCTAGTGGGTCATCGCTCACGACCGGGTTTCGGGTCGTCACCGGGCTCGTCGCGCCGACGCCCCTGGTCGCCGTACGCACGCCTGGTCATGCGTTTCGAAACCGTGCCCATCGCCGCGATGGCGGCGACAACCCCGACGAGGGCGATCACGAGCGCGACGACCGGCCCCGGCTCGAACATCACGATCACCGCCGCGACCACCACGAGGACCGTGGCGGCGGTCCCCATCGTCGCGAGCGCGAGCCCGGCGATCGACAGATCCCTGCCCGCCCGGTCGTCGGGGTCGCTGGTCACAGGCTGCGGACCCAGTTCTCCAACAGCTGAGCGCCGGCGTCGCCGGACTTCTCGGGGTGGAACTGGGTGGCCGAGAGCGGTCCGTTCTCGACGGCCGCGAGGAATCGGTCGCCGTGCTCGGCCCAGGTCAGTTTGGGCGGCGCGATGATGTCCGACGGCGGAAGCTCCCACGTGCGCACGCCGTACGAGTGCACGAAGTAGAAGCGGGTGTCCGGGTCCATTCCGGCGAACAGGACGCTGTCCTCGGGCGCCTCGACGGTGTTCCAGCCCATGTGCGGCAGGACGTCGGCCTCGAGGCGCTCGACGGTGCCGGGCCACTCACCGCATCCCTCGGCCTCGACGCCGAACTCGACGCCACGCTCGAACAGGATCTGCATGCCGACGCAGATACCGAGAACCGGGCGTCCGCCGGCCAGCCGCTGGCCGATGATCCGCTCGCCCTTGACCGCCAGCAGGCCCTCCATGCACGCGGCGAAGGCGCCGACGCCCGGCACCACGAGACCGTCCGCGGCGAGCGCGACCTGCGGGTCCGCGGTCACCTCGATCTGCGCACCGGTGCGTGCGAGGGCGCGCTGGGCCGAGTGCAGATTTCCGGAGCCGTAATCGAGGAGGGCAACCTTGCGTGCGGTCATGGGGAAACTCTATCGGGGACCGGACCACGCCCCGCGCGCTGCCAGGGCGGCGGGCGCGACGACCAGGGCGACGACCCCGGCCAAGGTGAACACCGCTGGATAGCCCACCAGCCCGGCAACCACACCCAGAGCGAGCGCTCCGACGCCGGTGCCGCCGTCGTACGCGATGTTCCAGGCGGCGCTGGCCGCCCCGACCCGGTCCGGCCCGGCGGACGCGAGCAGCGTCAGCAGCGCCTCGTTCTGGACAGCGCCGAACCCGGCGCCGAACGCCAGCGCGCCCGCGACGAGCGCCGCGCCACCGCCGACGCCCGCGACCGAGAGCGCCAGCAGACCCATTCCGGCCGCCGCGCACAGCAGCGCCGGAACCAACGTCCGTCCGGCACCGATGCGGTCCGCGATCACACCCGCCCCGTAGCGGCCGACGAGCATCGCCCCGGCCGACACCGACAGCGCGAATCCGGCGATGGCGGCGCGGTTCTCGGTGGCGATCGGCAGCAGCGAGGACATGCCGCCGTATGCCGCGGCGACCACGAACATCGACACGCACGGGACCAGCAGCACTCTGGCGGGCAGGCCCTTGCGACCCGTCGGCATCCCCGGTTTCGCGACCACGGGCAGCCGGGTGATCGTCACCAGCGACAGCGTGGGGATCAGCGCCCCCAGGACGAATACCGCTGTGGTGAAACCGGATTCGTACAGCGCGAGACCGAGCGGCAGAACCAGCATCTGGGCGGCCGCGATCGCCACACCGTTCGCACCGGTAACGCGGCCGAGCAGTTTCCGCGGCGCCAGTTCCGCGAGCAACCCGATGCCGGCAACGGTGACCAGACCGAACCCGATGCCACGGATCGCGGAGATGACCAGTGCGGGCCCGGTTGCCGTACTCCACAGGAAGGCCAGAGACGGTGGACCGAGCAGCACGCAGCCGACGGCCAGCACAGCCCGGTAACCGTACCGGCGCAGCAGCGCGGGCACTTTCAGCTGGGTGGCCACCGTCGTCGCCATGAACACGGCCGTCGACGCGCCGGCGGCGGCGGCCGAACCGCCGCCGTCGGCAATGGCCAGCGGGACGACCGGCAGCAACAGCGACCACCCACCGAACGTGGTGGCGCCCATGAGTAGTGCAACCAGGATCCCGCGAGCACGCAGGAGTTCACGCATCAGATCAGCCGCAGGATTCCTGACGCCGCCGCGAGGATCGCGAGTGCCACGAGCACCCCCGAGGCAAACTTGTTGATCTTCCACAGCGAGTACGCGCCGCCGATGGCGAAGCCCGCACCCAGGAACAGGATGTAGATGAAGACGGTCTCCATGGGCCTACAGCGCGCCCTTGGTCGACGGCACACCCGACACCCGCGGATCCGGCTCGACGGCCTCGCGGAGCGCACGGGCGACCGCCTTGAACTCGGCCTCGGTGATGTGGTGCTGGTCGCGGCCGTACAGCACGCGCACGTGCAGTGCGATCCGCGCGTTCAGTGCGATCGACTCGAACACGTGGCGGTTGAGCACCGTCGAGTAGGGCACGCCCGGGTAGCCGCCGATCACGCTGTGCAGCATGTGCTCCGGCTCGCCGGTGTGGACGCAGTAGGGGCGCCCGGAGACGTCGACCGAGGCGTGCGCCAGGGTCTCGTCCATCGGGATGAACGCATCGCCGAAGCGGCGGATGCCCCGCTTGTCGCCGAGCGCCTGCCCCAGCGCCTGACCGAGCACGATCGCCGTGTCCTCGACGGTGTGATGCGCGTCGATCTCGACGTCACCCTTCGCTTCGACCGTCAGATCGAAGCTGGCGTGCGCGCCCAGCGCGGTGAGCATGTGGTCGAAGAACGGAATCCCGGTCGAGACGTTCACGTTCCCCGTCCCGTCGAGATTGAGCTCGACGACGATGCTCGACTCCTTGGTGGTGCGTTCGACGCGCGCGATCCGGTCGCTCATCGAGTTCCCTTCATGTCCGTTGCAGCAAGTTCGGTGGCGGCGAGCTTCCGGCTCACGCGCAGCAACTCGTCGTTCTCGGCCACGAGTCCGATCGTGGCGCGCAGGTGGCCGGGGATGCCGACGTCACGGATCAACACACCCTCGTCGAGGTAGTGCTGCCACGTGCGGGCGGCGTCCTCGAACAGCCCGAATAGGATGAAGTTGGCGTCGCTCGGGACGACGGTGTACCCCATCGCGGTCAGTTCGGCGCTCACCCGATCGCGCTCGGACGCGAGTTCGGCGACGCTGCCGAGGGTTTCGTCGGCGTGACGCAGCGCGGCCCGCGCGGCGGCCTGCGTGACCACCGACAGGTGGTAGGGCAACCGCACCAACAGCATTGCGTCGATGAACGCCGGCGCCGCGACCAGGTAACCGAGCCGGCCGCCGGCGAACGCGAACGCCTTGCTCATTGTCCGGCTCACGACCAGCTTGGTCGGGAACTCGTCGATCAGGCTCACGGCACTCGGGACCGACGAGAACTCGGCGTACGCCTCGTCCACGATCACGATGCCCGGCGCGGCCGCGAGGATCAGCTTCAGATCCTCGAGCCCGATGCTGTGCCCGGTCGGGTTGTTGGGGCTGGTGACGAACACCACGTCGGGGCGACGCTCCTCGATCACCCGGACGGCGGTCTCGGCGTCGAGCGAGAAGTCCTCGCGGCGCGGCGCGGGGATCCACTCGGTCTGAGTGCCGGTCACCAGCAGCGGGTGCATCGAATACGACGGCACGAAACCGACGGCCGTGCGACCGGGCCCGCCGAACGCCTGCAGCAACTGCTGCAGCACCTCGTTGGAGCCGTTGGCCGCCCACAGGTTGGAGACGTCGAGCGCGACACCGGTCTGCCGGGTCATGTACTCGGCCAGGTCGGTGCGCAGCGCGACCGCGTCCCGGTCCGGGTAGCGGTGCAGGTCCGCCGCCGCGGCCCGCACGGCCTCGGCGACGTCGTCGACCAGCGCCTTCGACGGCGGGTGCGGGTTCTCGTTGGTGTTGAGCTGCACCGGCACCGTCAACTGCGGTGCCCCGTACGGCGACTGGCCGCGCAGACTCTCCCGGATGGGCAGATCGTCGATGCCGACGCCCGATCCGGGGACGACCCCGGCGCTCACTTGAGCGCCTCGAAACGCAGGCGCACGGCCTCGCCGTGGGCCGGGAGATCCTCGGCGTTGGCGAGCGTGATGACGTGACCCGCAACGTCTTTCAGTGCCGCTTCGGAGTAGTCGACCACGTGGATGCCGCGCAGGAACGTCTGCACACTCAGACCCGACGAGTGCCGCGCGCAGCCAGCGGTGGGCAGCACGTGGTTGGAGCCGGCGCAGTAGTCGCCGAGGCTCACCGGCGCCCACGGGCCGACGAAGATCGCGCCGGCGGACCGCACCTGTGCCGCGACGGCGGACGCGTTCTCGGTCTGGATCTCGAGGTGCTCGGCGGCGTACGCGTTGACGACCTTCAGCCCGGCCGCGATGTCGTCGACGAGGACGGTGCCCGACTGGCTGCCGCGCAGCGCGGTCTCGACGCGCTCGCGGTGCTTGGTGATCTGAAGTTGAGCGGCGACTGCTTCGTCCACGGCGTCGGCCAACTCGGTGCTGGTGGTCACCAGGACGCTCGCGGCCATGACGTCGTGCTCGGCCTGGCTGATCATGTCGGCGGCCACATGCACCGGGTCGGCGGTGTGGTCGGCGAGGATCGCGATCTCGGTCGGCCCGGCCTCGGCGTCGATGCCGACCAGTCCGCGGCACAACCGCTTGGCGGCAGTGACGTAGATGTTGCCGGGTCCGGTGATGAGGTCGACGGGGGCCAGTTCGCCACCTTCGGTGTCGGTGCCGCCGTAGGTGAGCAGCGCGACGGCCTGGGCGCCACCCACTGCCCACACCTCGTCGACGCCCAGCAGGGCGGCCGCGGCGAGGATCGTCGGGTGGGGCAGGCCCCCGAACGCGGCCTGCGGCGGGGAGGCGACGACGAGCGACTCGACGCCCGCGGCCTGTGCGGGGACCACGTTCATCACGACCGACGACGGGTACACGGCGTTGCCGCCGGGCACGTAGAGCCCCACGCGCTCGACCGGCACCCACCGCTCGGTCACGGTGCCGCCGGGGACGACCTCGGTGACGGTGTCGGTGCGGCGCTGATCGGCGTGGACCTTGCGGGTCCGCTCGATCGCGACCTCGAGGGCGACGCGCACGTCGGCGTCCAGCTCAGAGAGCGCGCGGTCCAACTCGGCCTGCGGGACGCGCACCGTCGCGGGACGGACACCGTCGAACTTCTCGCCGTACTCGAGCGCGGCCTCGGCACCGCGGTCGCGGATGTCCTCGACGACGGGACGGACCTGATGCAGCACCGCGTCCACGTCCACTCCGCCACGAGGCAGCGCGCCTCGGAGCTCAGCGGTGGAAGGGGTACGACCGCGAAGGTCGGTGCGGGCAAGCATGAGGGGTCCTCTCTGGAGAACGGGGTTTACACCGATTATCCGTGATCGGTGCAAGTTGCTTTCGTTCCGGCCCCACGCGCGCGTCGACGAGTCCCACCGCTGCGCTGAACGATGCCCCTGAGCTGCGATTTGCCCGAACGACACGCCACTGGACACCTGTCCATTCTAAGCGTCCGACCCACGAGGCCTCGTCAGACGCGAACGCAGGGAGCCGCAATGACGCCACACCCCGATCCGACCGTGTCCACGCGCACCCGGCCACCGCCGCGCCGCTGCAGTGCCCGACCTGCCCGACGCCGTCGGGACAGGGTGGAGCAAAAACGGCGACTGCACCATCATGGTCACACGCGCCGACGGCACCCCGGGCGCGTGGCAGGGCGGGCCGGCGCGCGTCGGCGTCAAGGACTGACAACCCTGCCGGTGCGCTACGGCGTTGTGCCGAGTCTTCCATCCGCTCGGCAGAGGCCCGTTCGGTTCGATGTGCGACGACGCCGGGCGCGTCCACGGCCACCGGGGCCTGTACGTCCTCGACGGCGCGCGCATTCCGGGCTCGACCGAGGCGTGCAATCCGTCGATGACGATCGCGGCGCTCGCCGAACACAGCATGGACATCTTCGTGACCGCCGGCGTCGGCACCGTCTTCTGAAAGGAGCAACCGTGAAGACCGTCCTGCGCTCCACGATCGTCGCCCTCGCCGTGGCGCTCCTCGCTGCGCCCGCCGCCCGCGCCGCACCGCTGGGCGACGACTTCCTCTGGGGCGTGGCCACGTCCGGCTTCCGTGGGGTTCGTACCGCCCGCGATTCGGCCTGTACACGGTCGACGCGCGCACCGATCCGACGCTCACCCGGCGCCCGACCGACGCCGTCGAGACGTACCGCACCCTCATCGAGGACGGCGGCGTGCCGGCCGACTACCGCCCCGTGATGGCGGAGGCGTTCTGCTCGCTCGTCGATCCACCGAGCAGCTGCCTCGGCTCCGGATCGTCGGACGGATCCTCGGGCGGGTTCGTAGCCGCCCCACCGGGCCCGGCCGGTGTGGGCGGGCATAGACTCTCCGCCCGTGTCGTGGCAGGTCTGGTTGGCGTTCTTCGGCGCCAGCTGGGTGATCAGTCTGTCACCGGGAGCGGGCGCGATCGCGTCGATGTCGACGGGCCTGCAGCACGGCTTCCTGCGCGGCTACTGGAACATCCTCGGCCTGCAGCTGGCTCTGCTGCTGCAGATCGCGATCGTCGCGGCGGGCGTCGGCGCACTGCTCGCGGGCTCGACGATGGCGTTCCTGATCGTGAAGTGGTTCGGCGTCGTCTATCTCGCATACCTCGGTGTGCGGCAGTGGCGCTCGGCACCCACTCCGATCGAGGCCGAACCGGCCGACAGCCGCGCCACCGCGGCGGGGCTGGTGCTGCGGGCGTTCCTGATCAACTCCAGTAACCCGAAGGCGATCGTCTTCATGCTCGCGGTGTTACCGCAGTTCCTGAACCCTGCCGCACCGCTGCTACCGCAGTACGCACTGATGGCCGTCACGATGGTGGCCGTCGACACCGTCGTGATGACCGGATACACCGGCCTCGCGGCACGGGTGCTGCGCCTGCTGCGGTCGCCGCGGCAACAGCAGGTCACCAGCCGCGTCTTCGCGACCCTGTTCTTCACCGCTGCCGCGGCCCTCGCCACTGCGGTGTGAGACGGACCCTTCCGGGGCTACCGCCGGCGACCGATCCGTGCCTACGCTGACGAGGCAGTACGCGCGGGCGCGGACGTCGGTCGGCAGCCCGCCGACCCTTCGGGAGTGACCATGACCACGAGCCCGCGAACCCTCGCCGAACGACCGCCCGCACTTCCACCGGGCGACGAGCTCGAACGATTCGCCGGTTACGGGGTGATGGGACTGCCCTTCGCCAGCGGCCACTGCCTCGCCTTCCGGCACTTCCCCGCGAGCTCGATCGGTCCCGGGTACGAATCGGTGTGGCACCGGAATCCGGCCGGCCGATGGGTCATGTACACCAGCGGCGCGACACAGTCCGGTTGTCCCCGCTACTTCGGGCGGGCCCTCGCCGAGTCGCGCACCGCGGACATCACCGTCACCTGGACCGGACCGGAAGCGTTCCGCGTGACCGTCGACGACACGATCGACTGGTCGGTGACGCTCACTCGCACCCTCGCCACCCGCGCGATGACCGCGGCGGGGTCGATCCTGCCCGCCGCACTGTGGCGCAACGACCGCGTCCTGACGCTGATGTCCCGGGTTGCCGGTCCGCTGCTCGGAGTGGGCCGGGTGGGCCTGACCGGTCGGAGCCCCAACGGGCAGTCGTTCCGGGCCAATCCGCGCCGGCTGTGGGCCGTGCAGCACAGCCGGGCAACGATCGACGGCGTCGACCTCGGACCGCCGGGACCCCTCACCGAGCAGGCGCGGCTCGGCGGGTTCTGGCTGCCGCAGCGCGGCATGTTCGCGTTCGGCGAGGCGTACTTCAGCCCGGCGTGACTCACATGTCGGCGTATCGCGCCCGCAAGTGCTCGAGCGTCGAGGTGATGCCCTGCTCGTTCTTCGCGGGGAATCGCATCACCTGCACCCACTGGGGAAACCGGACCATCGAATAGTCGAAGACCTCGGTCACCTCGGTGTGTCCGGGCGCGGTCTCCACGAACTCCCATCGCCAATGGTGACCGAGGGGGTGTTTCCATTCGACAACATGCCCCTCCTCGAACTCGACGACCCGGCTCGTGATCCGGTACGGGGCGCCGAACATCTTCATCGAAATCGTGAAGGTGGAGCCTGCCTCGAGGCGGTCCGGCCCGGACACCGCGTGCTGCACGGTCCCGGACCCGTCGAGTTCGTGGTGGCGCCGCGGGTCGGCAATCAGACCGAAGACCGTCGAGGCCGGCGCGTCGACGGTGACCCGGCGGGCGATCCTGCGCGGTCCTCGATCGACGGCCGTGACGTTCGAGTCGCTCATGTGTCCACGGTACGTCGGGCCACCCGGTCGGCACCCGCTAGCGGGTCCACATCCACCCCGGTCCGATGCCGGCGAGGCGCGCGACACACCGGGCACCCCGCCGAGTTGACGAACAGTACGTGAACGTAATCCCAACGGACGTAGTCACGGTCGATGCTCGATCATCGTCTTGCCCTGCACAACAAGCTGATTCAATGGACAAGCGATGACCCGACAGCCCGTTTTCACGGCATCGCCGCAATTTCCGACCTATACTGCCGCACATGCTGATTCACCCGACTCTGCGGATGCAATCGTGGGGATTCACGATCGGCTCGCTGCTCTTCGCACTGGGCTCCGCGCCGATTATCGCGCCGGCACTCGGAACAGCCACCGCCAACACCGCGTTCTTCGTCGGCTCGTGGTTCTTCACCTACGCCGCGTTCATCCAGTTGGTCCTCAGCGGCGCGGCCACGACGACGGATACCGACACCGGCAAGCCCGCAATCCGCGCGGAATGGCTCGCCGCAGCGACCCAATTCCTGGGCACCGTGCTGTTCAACGTCAGCACCGGGGCCGCGTTGCACGCCCACACCATCGCGGGCGAGAAGCACCTCGTCTGGACACCGAACGCGGAGGGTTCGATAGCGTTCCTGATCAGCAGTTATCTCGCGATCCTGATGCTTGTCCGCGCCAAGCGTTACTGGGCTCCACGCTCGCTCGACTGGCAAAGTGCCTGGTTCAACGCCCTGGGTTCGCTCGCATTCGGACTCTCGGCCGCGGGGGCGTTCATCACGCAGTCCGGGAGCGTCGAGGACGCCTCCCTCGCCAACGCCGGCACGTTCGTCGGTGCCCTGTTCTTCTTTGCCGCATCCGTCATCTTCCTCGGTAAGCCACGGCGCCCGGCGCCCGAGCCTGTCCAGACACACTGACGCAGGTCCACCGCCGATCCCGCTGCCGCGACACATGTCGAGCGGCAGCGGGATCGATTGTTATGCACCTGTAATCCTTTGCGTCACAATGACACTTGTCGATGCGGTTCCCGTGCGCCCAGGAGGCGATTCCCGACGATCCGGGAACGGGTGAGATAGGGGGTTATTTCCGGCTCGAGGACAATCACCCCGGAGTAGTCGCTGTTAGCTTTGCGAGGTATGACGACTCTTCCGGAAAGCAAGAAGCGGTTACTGTTTCGCAACGTCCGGGTGTTCGACGGCGTATCCGCGGAACTGAGCAACGGCGATGTCCTGATCGACGGTAACAAGGTTGCCGCCGTTTCGACCTCGCCCGTCGGTGACGAACCCGGCAGGGAAACCGTCGTCATAGACGGCGGGGGCCGGGTGCTGATGCCCGGCATGAGCGATGCGCACGTCCACTTGGTCGGCAATGCCAACTCCTACGTCGACCTCCTGATGGGCACGGAGGGTCATATCACCCTCAACGGCGTCGCCGAGGCGAGGAACATGCTGATGCGGGGCTTCACGGCGGTCCGCGACATGGCCGGCGACACCTCGAGCATCAAGTCCGCGATCGACCGCGGCCAGTTCCAGGGGCCGCGCATCTACCCGTGCCAGGCCGCGATCTCCCAGACCAGCGGGCACGGCGACTTCGGCAACGTGTACGACACACCCACCGCCCTCGGGGGCGCCGAGAATCGCTCGGAAACAATCGGTTTCATGCGGATCGCCGACGGCGAGGAACGCGTCCTGGCCGCGGTACGCGAGCAGCTCAAGAAGGGCGCCTCGCAGATCAAGCTCATGGTCGGCGGCGGAGCCGCCTCCACCTACGACCCTCTGTACACCGTGCAGTTCACGGACGCCGAGCTGCGGGCGGCGGTCAACGCCGCAACCGACTACGGCACCTACGTCGCCACCCACGTCTACAACGTCACCGGCATCCGGCGTGCGATCGACGCCGGGGTCAAGTCGATCGAGCACGGCCACCTGTCCGACGAGGCCACCATCGCGTTGATGCCCGAGCGCGACGTGTGGCTGTCGATGCAGCCGTTCGCGGAGGCGGACCACCACTACCCCGATCCCGACCGCGCCGAGAAGAACCGACAGATCTGCAGCGGCGTGGACCGGATCTACGGCTGGGCCAAGAAGTACGGGGTGAAGGTGGCCTTCGGCACCGATCTGCTGCTCGAGCCACAGTTCGCGAAGCGGCAGAGCGAGATGGCCGCCAGACTGGGCGACTTCTACAGCAATGTCGAGGCGCTCCGCATGCTGACCTCGGGCAATGCTGAGCTCTTCCGACTCGCCGGCGAACGCGATCCGTACCGGGACGCTCCCTTCGGCGTCGTCGCGCAGGGAGCGTGGGCCGACGTGCTGCTCGTGGACGGCAATCCACTCGAAGACCTGAGCGTGCTGGCGGACCCGGACAAGCACCTGTCGGTGATCGTCAAGGACGGTCAGGTCGTCAAGAACAGCCTCTGACGGGGCCGTATCCGACGTCGATTCCGAAGCAGCGAAGGACAAGGACAGCAGCCGACCATCTCGTCGTTCGTCGAACGGCGAAGGAATGTGGAGTGCGAATTGGTCGAAACACAGGTCGAGGGGTACGAACCCTCGTGGGAACCGGTCTCGGGAACATTGGTGTCCGCCAGAGCAATCGAACTTCACGGCCCGTGGGGGCACGTGTTCGGGCCGCTCGATCTCGACATCGACATCGGTGGAGTGACCGTGCTAGCGGCGCCGGCCGGCGCCGCACGTACGGCCCTGTTGATGGCATTGTGCGGTCGGATGCGCCTGACCCGGGGGTCCCTCACCGTCCTCGGGTTCGAGGACAAACCCCTGGCGGTGTTCCGCAATTCGGCCATCGCGTGCCTCAACGAACTCGACGAGGTCCGCCCGTCGGTGACCGTGCGCGACCTCGTCACCGAACAACTACGGTGGCAATCACCGTGGTATCGGTTCGTCCCGCGCGTCGGGACGAGCGGTGTCGAAGAGATGTGCGGCGAGGTGTTCGGCGACGTACCGCTGCCGCCGCTCAACGCGTTCGTCGACGATCTGCCGGAGATCCAGCAGTTGTTGTTGCGGATCGCCGTGGCCAACACGAGACGACCACCTCTACTCGTCGTGGGCAGGATCGACAAGATCGCCGATGACGACGAGCGCCTCATGGTTCTGGAAAGGCTTGTGGCACTTGGCCAAACCCAGTCCGTGATCACCGCCGACGTGAACCCGCTCCCACCGGAGAGTTCGGTGCGCGCCGTCGTGGACCTGCACCAGCTGCTGAGCGCCGGCGACATCGGCGTCATGACCGAGGCGAGGTAGCCGATGCTTGCAGGAATTTCCCTGGGCAGCGATTCCAAGCGCTACTTCCGTGGCACGATGCCCCGAATCGCCATCATCACGATCATCCTCATGCCCTTGCTCTACGGCGCGATGTACCTCTGGGCATTCTGGAATCCGTTCGGCGCGGTCGACAAGATTCCGGCCGCGATCGTCAACAACGACACCGGAAAGACGGCGGACGGCCAGGAACTCGACGCCGGTGACCAGGTCGTGAAGTCCCTGATCGCTTCCGGCCAACTCGATCTCGCGGAAGTGTCCGAGGAAGACGCCGCGAAGGGTCTGTCCGACGGCAAGTACTACTACACGATCACCCTTCCCGAGAACTTCAGCGAGGCGGTCTCCTCACCGAACGGCGACCACCCCGAGAAGGCGAACCTCATCTTCACCTTCAACGACGCGAACAACTACCTCGCGACCATTATCGGCCAGGACGCGTCGGAACAGGTGATCAACCAGGTCAATTCGACGATTGGAGCGCAGGGCGTGGGGCAGGTCCTCACGGGACTGCAAAGCGCCGGATCCGGCCTCGGGAAGGCCGCGGACGGAGCCGAACAACTCGCCACTGGCATCGACCAGGCCAACAGCGGCGCAGATCAGCTCGCCTCCGGCGCCCACACCCTCGCCGACAACATGGTCACGGCACGCAACGGCTCGGACGCCCTCGCCGCGGGCGCATCCCAGCTGGCGACGGCCGTCGACGGCGTCGCCGACCCTCTGCTCAGCGCGCTCGAGGGGGGCGCGCTGCCGGATGTCGGCGGCCAGGTGGCGCAGCTGCGCCAGTCGCTCGCCGATCTCGCGGGGCGCGTCCCGACCGCGGAACAACCACGGGCACCGACCGCCCAGGCGGTCGAACAGGTGATCGCGGTACTGAACCGCAGTACCGACCCGATCGTGCAGCAGGCCGTCGCGGCGCTCACACCCCTGACGCGCCCGGTGGCAGCGGCCGCGGGGACCGCGGACATCCGCGGGGAACTCGAAGCGCTGCACTCCGACGCGCAGGCACTCGAGTACCAACTGACCGATCCGAACAGTCCCCTGCAGAGCGGCCTGACCATGCTGCAGAACGGCGGGCTCGCGTCCGATGTGCGTCAACTGCGCGACGGTGCCGACCAACTCAGCTCCGGGGCTGCGACGCTCAGTCAGGGCATGGGGCAGCTGACGGACGGTAGCTTCCAGCTGGCCGGCGGCGCCGATCAGCTCGCGGCCGGAACAGCCCAGTTGCAGTCCGGGTCGAAGGAACTGGCCTCGGCCTTACAACAGGGCGCCGGCCAGGTGCCGAGTTGGACCGACGAACAACGCACCGCGACGGCCGAGACACTGTCCACACCGGTCGCGCTGCAGCAGGACTACACGAACGTTGCACCGACATTCGGAACCGGCTTCGCGCCGTTCTTCCTGTCGCTGGCACTCTTCGTCGGCGGCATCATCACCTGGATGCTGTTGACCCCGTTGCAGTCCCGCCCCACCGTCGGTGGCGTCGGGCTGTACCGGACCGTCCTCGCGTCGTACTGGCCGGCGCTCCTGGTCGGCATACTGCAGGTGATCGTGATGTACACCGTCGTGCACTTCGGCGTCGGACTGGACGTCAAACATGTCCTCGGCACGATCCTGTTCCTGATGCTGATCTCCGCGACGTACCTCGCGATGATCCAGGCGTTCAACGCGCTGTTCGGGGTCGCCGTCGGCCGCGTGGTCACCCTGGCCTTCCTCATGCTGCAGCTGGTGTCGGCGGGTGGCATCTACCCGGTTCCGACCACCGCGACACCCTTCCAGGTCATTCATCCGTTCGACCCGATGACCTACACGGTGAACGGTCTACGCCAGCTCACCGTCGGCGAGCACGTCGACTCGCGACTCTGGATCGCCATCGCCGTGCTCACCGGCATCCTGCTCGTGAGCCTCACCGTCAGCGCCCTCTCGGTCCGCCGAAACCGGCGATACACGATGGAGCGCCTGTACCCACCCATCGAGGTCTGATCCCAGGCCGATACCTGCAGTTTCCAGCACAATCGAGAGCAGTTCCACTCACAGATCGTTCGAAGTATCGGAGGAGAGAAGATGTCGAACAACTTTGCCGCTCCAGCTGAGACGCTCGCACCCGCATACACGGGACGACTCGGAACCGACCCCATTCCGGCCTTGCGAATGCCCAAAGCCGAGACCGATCCCGAGGCGGCCTACCGGTTCATCCACGACGAGTTGATGCTGGACGGCAGCTCGCGACTGAACCTGGCCACCTTCGTGACCACCTGGATGGATCCGCAGGCCGACCGCCTGATGGCGGAGACGTTCGACAAGAACATGATCGACAAGGACGAGTACCCGGCGACCGCCGAGATCGAAACCCGTTGCGTCAACATGGTTGCCGCCCTGTTCAACGCCGAGGGACTCGTCGAGACCGATCCGACATCGGCCACCGGAGTCTCGACCGTCGGCTCCTCCGAGGCGGTGATGCTCGCGGGACTGGCACTCAAGTGGCGGTGGCGTGAGGCGCGCCGAGCGGCCGGCAAGGACACGGCCCGTCCGAACCTCGTCCTCGGCAGCAATGTCCAGGTGGTGTGGGAGAAGTTCTGCCGGTACTTCGACGTCGAGCCGAAGTACCTCCCGATGGAGAAGGGACGCTACGTCATCACGCCGGAGCAGGTGCGGGAGGCGGTCGACGAGAACACCATCGGTGTGGTGGCCATTCTCGGGACGACGTTCACCGGTGAGCTCGAGCCCGTGGCGGAGATCGCCGCGACACTCGACGAGTTGGCGGCCGCCGGCGGACCCGACGTGCCCATGCACGTCGATGCCGCGAGTGGCGGGTTCGTGGTTCCGTTCCTGCACCCGGAACTGGAGTGGGACTTCCGAATTCCGCGAGTAGTCTCCATCAACGTCAGCGGCCATAAGTACGGAATGACCTACCCGGGAATCGGTTTCGTCGTGTGGCGGTCCAAGGAGCACCTGCCGGAGGATCTCGTGTTCCGGGTCAACTACCTCGGCGGGGACATGCCGACGTTCACGCTCAACTTCTCGCGGCCGGGTAACCAGGTCGTCGGGCAGTACTACAACTTCGTCCGGCTCGGGGTCGCCGGGTACACGCAGATCATGGAGTCGCTGCGCGACACCGCACTGATGCTGTCCGGCGAGATCTCGAAGATCGACAACATGGAGATCATCACCGACGGCAGCGCCATTCCGGTCCTCTCGTTCCAGGTCGTGGGCGATCCCGGATTCACCGTCTTCGACATCTCGCACGAACTGCGGGCCCGCGGCTTCCAGGTTCCCGCCTACACGATGCCGGCGAACGCCGAGGACGTCGCCGTGCTGCGCATCGTGCTGCGGGAGGGCTTCAGCCGAGACCTCGCGTGGCGGCTCGTCGTCGCGATCAAGGACGTCGTCGAACGCCTGCGGTCGGGTACGGGACACGGCGCGCAGGCCTTCTCGCACTGAGCCACCCGACGGGGCGGGGCGGGGCGCGTGCCGCCCCGCCCCGTTGTCGTCCGTGAAAGGACTCGGTGGAGTCCGCCGGAGCGAAACGCCGTCAGAGCAACCGTCGGCGTGCCGCGGCCTCGAGCGCCTCGGCCCGACTGGACGCGTCGAGCTTGCGGTACACGTTTCGCGTGTGCGTACGAACGGTGTTGAGCGACAGGTGCAGTTGCTGGGCGATTACACGGAGAGGCTTGCCGGTCCGCAACTCGGCGAGAATGACCTTCTCGGATCGGGTCAGCCCGGGATTGCGCCCCTCGTGCGATTCGACGAGTTTCGCCTGCACGTGGTCTAGGAAGGCACGCGTGTGGTCGGCTCCCGGGGGGATCGACGCGAGCAGTTCGGCAGCATCGCCGGCGCAGTCGACGAAGGGGCTGACGATTCCGTTCGGTTCGGCGAGTTCCAGTGCCCGACGCACCGCTCGGGCCGCGTCGCCGGACCGGTTCTCGCGATGTGCCACGACGGCACTCAGCATCCACGCGCGCACCCCGAGCGCCGGATGCAGGAACTCCGACGCGCCGAGCACCGAGTCCAGATGCCTGTGCGCGGAGGCCGCGTCGCCCTGCGCGATGCAGATCATCGCGCGGGCCACCTGCACGTCGAGGTTTTCGCCGAACACCCGATGCGCCGTGTCGACGACCTCGGTGACGAAGGCCGACCGTCCCGCATCCAGCAGCACCGCGACCGCCGGGGTGAGGAAGGTGTTGCTCAGCCCCGCCTGCGCACCGCGGGTGAGCAGGCCGGCCATGGCCCGACCGACGGCGTCCGCGTCGTCGACGGTCGGGATGGGATTGCGCCGCGCTTCGAGAAGCGCGAACGCGACCTCCGCGTGGCCGCCCGAGATCGGTGCGGTGGTGCCGTCGGGACGCTGATGGCGCCCCGGGCCGGACGCGAGCGCGTGGACGGGGCTGTCGTCGGGCAACTGCTCAGACCGCACGTGCTTGTCCATGCAGACCGCCGCCGCACACTGGAAGGCGTCGATGCGATCGAGTTGACCGTGGTCGACCGCGTACCGCAGCGCGTGCTCCGCGCGGGTGGTCATCGTCACGAGATCTCCGCGGATACCCGCGACTATGGAAAGCCTTGCCAGGCAACGCAGCACGAGGCGAGGATGAGCACCCAGTTCAGCGAACGCCAGTGCCTGCCGGAGCAGTCGTTCGCTGCCGATCAGGTCGCCCGTGAACATGCAGACCGCCGCGCGCTGGGTCGTCACGTAACAGTCCAGATCGATGCTGCCGGTGCCGGGCTGCAAGTCGCGCGCGGCATCCGTGCCGATCGGCATGGGCTGACCGGAGATCACGGCGATCTCGACAGCCAACGCCGCGGCGAAGGCATCTGCAAGTTCCGGGCGGAGAGCGACCGCATCCGCAGCCAGTGCAGTACCGAAGTACGCCCGTGCCGCGTCGGGATAGTTCTTCTCGAGCGCGTCGAGTGCTCGCAGGAGCCGGACACCCTGCTTGTCACCGTGGCGCGGACCGAGCCGTTCCAGGATCGCGTCGCCGTGTCCGTCACACACCGCGCCAATGCCGTGGCTGTAGACGAAGTCGACGATCGCCAGGGCGTCTCCCGTCTCGAGGAGGTGCTCGATCGCGGCGATTGGTTGTCCCGCAACGGCGAACCAACCACCCGCCGCCTCATGCAGTCGTGCCAGACGATGCGGGTCGGTGGCGCGCAGTCGCGATCGCATGTGTGCGCGGACGAGAGGGTGCCACGCGTACAGCACGTCGTCACCAGACCTGATCCGCTGAATCGGCACGCAGAAGCGTTCCCGCGCCGCAAGAGCCAGATCCACGTTGCCGTCGTCCAGGCAGGTCGCGAGTTCGGGGCTGAAGTGATCGACGACGCTGGTCGCCTCCACGAAACGCAGTAGCTCTTCGGGCAGTGCCGACACCAACTCGCCGACCACGTGTTCGGAGAGCGGCTGCGGGTACCGCATCAGGTCGGCGATGGCGCTCGCGACGTCGCTCACGGGCGCCAACCGGGTTGCCGCGACCCGCACCGGGGCCGCCCAGCCCCCAGTCAGATCGAGCACCGCGTCGACTTCCGACGTCGATACCGCACACCGGTGCTCGGAGAAGATCGCGGCAGTGGCGGCACGGTCGAGCGCGAGGTCCTCCCATCCGATCAGCGTGAGGGAACCGTCCGCGGCGTACCGCACCCAGGGCAGCCGCGGTGTGAACCGTGAGGCCAGGACCACCGTCAGGTTTGCCGGCATCGCATCCAACAGAGCTTCCAGCAGCCCGAGCGAGGACGTGCCCGTGAGCACGTGCACGTCGTCGAGTACGAGGACCGCGTCTCGGCCCGACTCGGACACGAGTTGCACTGATTCGAGGACCGAGCCCGCGCGCGAGGTTTCGACGTCGGGCGACGTGAGGAGGTGCAGCGCGGCACCGAGTCTGTGTTCCAGGAGGTGTGGATCGTCGTCGAGAACATCGAGAGTCAACCACGCAACGGCGGGATCGGCGCCGTCACCGACACGCGCGATCCAGTCGGCCAACAACACCGTCTTCCCGGTGCCGGCCGGCGCACACACGAACACCCGGCCGGGCCCGGACCCGGCGACGACTCCGTCGAGCACGGCGTGCAGATCGTGGCGCGGTCGAACGGTAACCGCCAGTCTGGGCGGGAGCGGGTCCGAGCTCTCGGTGGGCGCCCCGTCCGAGGGCCGCGCAACCTCCCCTTCGGATGCCGTGCGATTCGAAACTTGCGGTGCCACAGCACTCCTCCGCTCGTCCGCCGTGCATTCTCCGACACGTGAGTCTTACCAGAATCTTGGTCATCAGGCATCGATCAAGATCAACTGTGAGCGAGGACGCACCTGGTGAAGTGCCCGGATGCAGGGACGATGAGGACAGCGCCGACCGTTGACCCGACAGTCCGCGCGGATACGAACGGTCGCGTCGCCGGAATTCCCGCCCGACCGCGCCATGCCGGGACCATACCGCCCGAACCGCCGAACACGGGGCCCAACAGCTCCGCTGCCGGGCCGTGTCGTCACGGCCCGGCGGCGGGGATGAGCGGGTGGAGAACTACATGTCGAGGCCCAGATCGAGGACGGCGACGGAGTGAGTGAGCGCTCCGACGGCGAGGAAGTCGACCCCCGTCTTCGCGTACTCCGCGGCCACGTCCAGCGTCAGCCCACCCGAGGACTCCAGCTTGGTGTTCGGGGCGACGGAGTTACGGCGCTGGACCGCGGACTGCGTCTGCCACAGCGGGAAATTGTCCAGCAGAACGAGTTCGACACCCTCCGCGAGGACCTCGTCCAACTGAGCGAGAGTGTCGACCTCCACCTCGCACTCGATGTCCGGCGCGGCGGCGCGTACCGCCCGCAACGCGGCGACGACGGATCCGGCGGCAGCGACGTGGTTGTCCTTGATCAGGGCGGCGTCACCCAGCCCCATCCGGTGGTTCACGCCGCCGCCGACGCGCACCGCGTACTTCTGCAGGCCGCGCAGACCGGGAAGGGTCTTGCGACTGTCGCGGATCTTGCAGTCCGTCCCGGCGACGGCGTCGACCCAGGCGGACGTGGCGGTGGCGATGCCGGACAGGTGGCACATCAGGTTCAGCATCGTCCGCTCGGCCGTCAGCAGCCCGCGGGTCGGGGCGTTGACCGTGAGCACTGCATCGCCCGGTTGGACGCGGATACCGTCGGCGACGCGATCCAGCACCTCGTAGTTGCCCGCGCCGATCACCTCGTCGAGCACGGTCAGGCCCACGTCGACACCGGCGACGGTCCCGACCGAACGCGTCACCACCGATGCCTTCGCGACGGCACCCTCGGGCACCGTGGCCGCCGAGGTGACGTCCGGTCCGTAGCGGAGGTCCTCGTCGAGTGCGGTGCGCACCAGTGCGAGTGTCTCCTCCGGATCGAGCCGGTCCTGCGTGCTCATCGTGCTCCTATCGATTGCATTTCGTGTACCTCGAGTTCGCCGTCCCGTCCGATGCGCACGGGGATGCTGCGGCGGAACTCGTCCGACGCCTCCGGGAAGTCGGAGCGGGTGTGACAGCCTCGACTCTCGCGTCGCACCGTCGCTGCCATCACGAGCGCGGACGCCGCGATGGTGAGTGAGGTGTCCTCGAGCGCCCGGCCGCTTCCCGCCACGGCGACCGCGCCGCCCGCGAATTCCGCCGCCGCGCTGTCGAGTCCGTCTCCGTCGCGAACGACGGAGGCGTGCGCGGTCATGAGCGCCTGCACCCGCTCGCGGGGCACCTGCCGCCGGAACGGCAGCAGCAGGTCGTCGGCCTCGACCAAGATCTCGGCCCGCTCGGCCGCGGCCCGGCCCACCCGCTCGCCCACCACTAGGCCCTCGAGAAGGCTGTTGGAGGCCAGACGGTTCGCACCGTGCAGACCGGTGCGGGCCACCTCCCCCACCGCGTACAGGCCCGGAACCTCGGTGCGCCCGTGCACGTCGGTGACGACACCACCGCACGAGTAGTGCGCGGCCGGCGCCACCGGGATCAGCTGCTGGCTCGGATCGACGCCCGCGGCCAGGCACGACGCGGTCACGGTCGGGAAGCGCGCCGCGAATCCCACCAGGTGGCGCGCGTCGAGGTACACGTGATCGGTGCCGGTCTCCCGCAGGCGTCGGGCGATCGCGCGCGAGACGACATCGCGCGGGGCCAGGTCGCCCAGCGGATGCACCCCGTGGGTGACCGACCGGCCTTCCGCGTCGACGAGCCGCGCACCCTCACCGCGCACGGCCTCGCTGATCAGGGGCCGACGGCCGACACCACCGGGCGCGTACAGCACCGTCGGATGGAACTGCACGAACTCGAGGTCCGCGACGGTCGCACCGGCCTCCAGCGCGAGGGCGATCCCGTCGCCGGTCGCACCCTCGGGGTTGGTGCTGCACGAGTACAGCTGCCCCAGCCCGCCCGTCGCGAGCGCCACCGCCGGGGCATGGACGACGCCGAGCCCCTTGTCGGACAACACGATCAGGCCGGTGACACCGCACGGATCGGTTGTCACCCGCGCCGCCGCGGCGCCGAACAGCACCGGCATACCGGCCGCGTTCAGCGCCCGCTGCACCTCGGCCCCGGTCGCGTCACCGCCCGCATGGACGATCCGGCGGGTGCTGTGACCGCCCTCCCGGGTCCGCGACACGTTGCCGTCCGACCCGACGTCGAACACGGCACCCAGCGCGGTGAGGGCGGCGAGCGCCTCGCGCCCGGACGACACGATCGACCGGACGGCGGCCTCGTCGCACAGTCCGACGCCCGCCGTGCACGTGTCGCCGGTGTGCGAATCCACCGAGTCGGTGCGCGGGTCGCCCACCACGGCGATGCCACCCTGCGCGTACTGGGTTGCGGTGTCGGTGGGGCCGCCCTTGCTGACCACGAGGACCCGGAGCCCCTGCTCGGCAGCGGTCCGCGCCGCGGTCAGCCCGGCGACGCCGCCACCGACGACGACCAGGTCGGCGCGCGCCTCCCACACGACGCCGTCACCCCCGGGTCCGGTGACCATTACTCCCCGCCGCCGGGGTTCCCGATCTCGATCATGCGCTGCACGGACTTTCGCGCACGCTCCGCGACGTCGGGAGCGACGTGGACCTCGTCCTTGCCTTCGACGAGGCAACGCAGCAGCGCAGCCGGCGTGATCATCTTCATGTAGGGGCACGACGCGCGATCGTTGACGGCCTGGAAGTCGACGCCCGGCGCGGCCTTGCGCAGCTGGTGCAGCATGCCGACCTCGGTGGCGACGAGGACCTGACGGGCACCGGTCTCACGGGCAGCGTCGAGCATGCCGCCGGTCGAGAGGATCTTGACCTTGTCCTCGGGGACGAAGCCCTCGCCCGCCAGGTAGAGCGCCGACGTGGCGCAGCCGCACTCGGGGTGCACGAACAGCTCGGCGTCCGGGTGCGACTTGGACTTCGCGGTGAGCTCGTCGCCGTTGATGCCGGCGTGGACGTGGCACTCGCCGGCCCAGATGTGCATGTTCTCGCGGCCGGTGACGCGCTTGACGTGGGCGCCGAGGAACTGGTCCGGCAGGAACAGCACCTCTCGGTCCGGATCGATGGAGGCGACGACGTCGACCGCATTGGACGACGTGCAGCAGATGTCCGTCAGCCCCTTCACCTCGGCCGTGGTGTTGACGTACGACACCACCAGCGCATCGGGGTGCTCGGCCTTCCATTCACGCAATTGGTCGGCGGTGATCGAGTCGGCGAGCGAGCATCCGGCCCGCTCGTCCGGGATCAGCACGGTCTTCTGCGGGCTGAGGATCTTGGCGGTCTCGGCCATGAAGTGGACACCGCAGAAGACGATCGTGTCCTCGGGCGCCTCAGCGGCGATCCGCGACAGCGCGAGCGAGTCACCGACGTGGTCGGCCACGTCCTGGATCTCGGGAAGCTGATAGTTGTGCGCCAGCAGCGTCGCGCCGCGCTCCTTGGCGAGGCGACGGATCTCGGCGGCCCACTCGGGTCCCGCCTCGACGCCGGTGTATCCACCGGGGCCGTCCTGGATCTCCCTAGAGCCATCGGCCCACAACGGCGGAATCGTCGAAGTCATGGCCACTCCTTCTTCGCGAAGCTCACTCGTAGCTCCGTCACTACAACCCGGGCGGGCTGGCCCGAATTTCCGAAATCGAGGTTTTCGACTTAGGATCGAAAACATGCCACATGGTAGCACCGTCCACGAAGTGCTCACCGCGGTGTTCCAGGTTCGACCCGCGGCACGACCCATTGCCGCAGGTGACGGCCATCACGGCCCGAACGGGTGCCGAACCGACGAACTGATGGTCCTGCTGTGGCAGCGCGCACTCGATCCGCAGAAGGGCACCTGGTCGCTGCCGGGCGGCACCCTGGGCGGCGACGAGGATCTCAAGACGTCGGCCAGGCGCCAACTCGCCGAGAAGGTCGACGTCCGCGAGGTGGCGCATCTCGAGCAGCTGTCAGTGTTCAGCGATCCGGACCGCGTGCCCGGCGACCGGCGAATCGCGTCGACCTACCTCGGCTTGGTCCCCTTGCCCGCGGATCCACAACTCCCCCCGGACACGGCCTGGCACCCGGTCTCCGCGCTGCCGGAGATGTCGTTCGACCACGGCACCGTCGTCGAGCATGCCCGGACACGACTCGCCGCGAAGCTGTCGTACACCAACATCGCGTTCGCCCTCGCGCCGGACGAGTTCACGATGTCGACGTTGCGCGAGATCTATTGCGCCGCTCTGGGTTACCAGGTGGATACCACCAACCTTCAACGAGTCCTGGCCCGGCGCGGCGTCATCACCGCCACCGGCAGGACCGCCCGCTCGGGACGCTCCGGCGGCCGACCCGCCGCCGTCTACCGCTTCACCGACTCCCGGCTGCGGGTGACCGACGAGTTCGCGGCGCTGCGGCCGCCGGTCTGATCCAAACCTCGGAGGGCACGGGTCAGCTGCCGAACCGGGCCGGTACGCCGTTCGCTTGGTCCGGCGAGGTCTGACAGCTCGGCCCGCATCCCGCCCCAGGAAGGAGGCGATCGCTCCTCCGCAACGGCCTGCGACTCCACCCGAGTCGGCGCTCACCGCTTCTGACGGTCGATATCTGTCACGAAGAATGTTGCGCAGGTGCGAAGTCTGCAGAAAGGCGACAGGTAACCCGCTCACCGGACAGCGCCAACGACGTGTTGCCTGAAAGTTGGCCCCATACCTCGCCTTACAGCTGATCGAGAAGATTCTGTAGGAACTCGACGGCAAGCGTTTCAGCATCGCGGTTGTGGTTGAACGCGACGTCGACGTCTTCTGTCCATCGCCGGTACAGCTCTACGCAGGCAAGGAGCGCCTGCCCCGCTTCACGGCGGTCGTACCCGCAGAGTGTTGCCTGAAGATCACTCGCGGCATCCGGGGCAATCACTTCGAGTTTGCGCACTCCCTGTAGGGGCGACCCCGCGCGGTGGCTGACAAGCGGCCCGAGCACGGTCTCCCGAAGGCTTGCCAGAAACCCGATGGCTTCGAACAATTCTCCTCGAGCAATCTTCGTAGCGCCGTAGTGGACCCACACCCAGAACCGATCCTCGATCCACTGAAAATCGAACTGCGGAGGCACCGGCGGGTGTTCTGACAGCGCAGCGGTGAGACGCCCGTCTCGCTCCCAGAGCACCCGAAGATCGTCTACGCGTGCCGCAACGTCCGACACCCTGACGAACTTGAAATCGACATGCAGCAGCGGCGGACCCACGATGGCGATGATGACCCGAGGTTCGCCGACGTGCTCCCCGGTGAAACCAGCTACGAGAGGCGCCCACGACCTGATGAGGGCGATCCGTTCGAGTGATACGGACGTGAAATCGTCATCTTCGATCGCAAGGACGAGGTCGACATCCGAGTGGGCGTCCGGTCGACCATTCGCGATCGAACCGGCAACGGCGACGCCGACAATGCGCAGGTCTTCCTTCATACGTGGGAGAACCTCGTCGAGGAACTGACTGTGTAGCAAGGGGAGGATCATGGCCTTCCTTCCTATGGAAGCAAGCAAAGCAGGCCAAAGTAGCACGGGTACCAGTCAATGACCGCGGCAGTTGCGGGCCGTCTGTCCACCGATTCCATGGCACGTGCACGGCCGAGCAGCCGTTAACGGTGACGTGACCAGGAAGGGCTGGGAATCATGCTCGCTGGCGCACCGAGTACAGGCACTCGTCCGTCGGCCTCGTGCGAACCGTCGTATCGATGTTGGCGGCCGGCCGTGCGGATGATCGTGCAGCTCACGGCTCTCCCTCCGGTTTCGTGCCGCGATACTTCCACCCGGCCGGCTTCGCCCGCGGGGTTTCCGGCCCTACCCCTCGCGCAACAGGAACTCGATCGTGATGCGCTCGAAGGCCTCCTTGGCCTCGATCATCACCCAGTGCCCGCACTTCGGGAAGACGTGCAGCTCAGCGTCGGGGATGAGCCGCATGGGGATCATCGCCATGTCGGGCGGACACTGTCGGTCCTCACGACCCCAGGTCAGGAGGGTCGGGCACTGGATCTTGTGCATCATCGACCAGTACGGCGGCACATCCGACCGCGCCATCATCTGCTGTTGCACCGCAAACGATTCGGAGCCGTACATGGCGGCGAGCGTCTTGTGTGACGCCGGGTCGCCGGCCGTCTCCCAGCGCTCTTCGATCCGCTCCTCGGTGATCACGGCCGGGTCGTACACCATGCACCGCAGCCACCGCACCAGCTTCTCGCGGCTGGGGCCGTCGGCGAAGTCCTGCAGCAGCCGCGTGCCCTCACTCGGGTTCTGGCTGAAGATGTTCGGGCCGACCCCGCCGATCGCGACGAGCTTGTTCACCCGTCCCGGGTACCGCATTGCCACGTTGGCGCCGACGACACCGCCCATCGAATTGCCGATCATCGCGGCCGATTCGATGCCGAGTGCGTCCATGAACCGGATCACCGATGACGCCGCGGTGAGCACGGGATGCCCATCGACGGGGTCGCTGACCCCGAATCCCGGAAATTCGAGTACGTAGCACTGGAAGTGCTTGGCGAACACTTCCAAGTTGCCACGATAGTTCCGCCAGCCGCTGACGCCGATCCCGGAACCGTGCAACAGCAACAACGGCGGGCCGTCTCCGGCCTCGTGGTAGCGCAGCACCCCTTTGTCGGTGACGACTTCCCGCTTGGTCCCCTCGTATGTCACGTCCATTCCCAAGACACTAGAACACGTTCCAGTCCTCTAGGGTTGCTTCGACACCGAAGCCCAAACGCGACGGCGCCGAACCACAGCGTCCGCGACCAACCCCGCGCCGACCACAAGTTGGCCCACCATCAACGACACCGGCAATGCGATCAGCTCCCAACCAGTCGAGCCGAACTCCATGGCCCACACGACGATCGCGGCGGCCAAGGCGACCGTCACCGCCTGTCCAAGCGTCGTCACAAGTATCGCACCCCACGCCCGGGCAGAACGGCGTACGAGGACGATCACACCGGCCACCATCGCCACCATCGCGGCGATAAGCCCGATCGGGGTCGGAAGCACCACCATCAACTCGAAGAACGGGCCAGGCTCGACCACCCCGGAGACGACCAGTTGCGGCGCCGCGAACAGCCATATCGATAGTCCACATAGCGTCGAGACGACCGAAGTGGTCGTGAGAGTCTTCATTGGTCGCACGTTAGCCGGACGATCAGCCGGGACTCCGACAACCGGCGGCGGACGCCCGGACACTTCCCGCCCTGTCGGTGGGCGGCACTAGATTCCTTGCATGACAACACTGCGTGAGTTGGCCCTGATGCGCCTGGTCGCCCAGCGGATCGCGGGCCCCGGATTCGGTTCGGCGGCGGAGACCGTGCGTTGGCTGACCGCGACGCAGGCGCAGGACTATCCGGGCGCGGTGACCTCGATCGCGTTGCGTTCAGGGCCGGACGGTCGTTCGTCGTTGATCGCGGCGTTGAACGCCGGCGAGGTCGTCCGGTCGTGGCCGATGCGCGGCACCCTGCACTTCGTGGCGGCCGAGGATCTGCGGTGGATGCTGGCGCTCACCGGGCCGCGGATGCTGTCCTCCATGGGAGCGCGGCACCGCGGGCTCGGCATCGACGACGCCGCGGTGGGCCGGGCCCAGGACGCTGCCCACGCCGCGCTGCAAGACGGCGGACTGGAGCGCCGCGACCTGATGCAGGAATGGGAACGGGTCGGCATCGACACCGCCGACCAACGCGGCCAGCACCTCCTCTGGACACTGGCCGTGACCGGCGTGGTGTGCCTGGGACCGGTCCGTGACGAACGCCAACTGGTGGTGCCGACGGACGTATGGCTCCGAAGGAGCCGCGAGGTCGACGGCGAGGAGGCCCTCGGGGAATGGGCGCTGCGCTACTTCCGAAGTCACGGCCCCGCGACACTCGAAGATTTCGTGTGGTGGACGAAACTGACTGTGCGACAGGCGAGGACGGGGCTCGCACTGGCGTCCGAACACCTCGAGGTCCTCCGGGTCGACGGCGTCGTCTACTACCTCGACCCGCAGACGCCGGACCTCCTCGCCGCGCACCGACGGCACGCGCGCGGGCTGTTCCTGCTGCCGGGATTCGACGAGTTCATCCTGGGCTACCGGGACCGTGGCGCGGCCGTGGACCGGGAGTTCGAACGCCGACTGCAGCCCGGCGGCAACGGCATGTTCTCCCCCACCGTCGTCGACGGCGGCCGCGTAGTCGGCACCTGGAAACGGAACGGCCGCGGCGCCACCCGGGACATCCGCGCGACCCCGTTCACCGAGTTCACCCCGCGCGCCGAGAAGGCGATACCGCGGGTCTACGCGGCGCTGCGGTGACGGGAATCCTCGACCGCTACAGCCGCTCGTCGGCTTCCGCGCCGGCCGCTGCACCGCTGCCCAATTCGTCCTTCTCGTCTTTGTTGTCGCCGAGCCCCAGGTCGTCGTGCGGGCTCAGCGACACGAGCAACAGGTAGACCAGCGCCGCCGCGAGCGGCTGCACGATCAGAACCATCGGTGTGGACAGCCCCGGCGCCGCGGCGATGATCGATCCGACAGCGGGACTCTCGACCGCCGGGAACCGCAGTCGCGCTACGCCCATTCCCACCAGTGCGGCCACACCGGCGCTCAGTGTGGAGCCGAGCACCAGCGCGGCGACTGCACCGGGGCCACGCGAGCGCCGCATCCCCCACACCACCACCGCCGACAACACGCCCAGCACGAGGACGATGCCGACGAAGATCGCGACCGCGTCGAAGCGGTGCAGACTCTCGGTCGTGAGCACGACACCCCGGTCCTCGGCGATGACGAGCATCCGCACCGCCGGCGCGAGAAACGCCCAGATCACCCCCGCCGGAACGCCGAGGATCGCGAGGGATACGACGATCCGCGGGACGGCTCGCGGCCGGGGGCGTCGGGGTGTCGTCACACCACGGGACGTTACCTGCGGCCGAGCGAGGCCGAGTCGAGGACACCGTGGCGGGAGCACTTCGCCCACCACCCGTCGGGGCTGACCTGCACGATCATCCGGCGGCCGCACTGCTCACAGAACCGGGGCGGTTCGAGCCCCAGCTGTGCCGACGCGGGCGTCGCGTCGTCGAGTCCGGCGACGATCCGGTGCCCGGTGAACGGGTTGTAGCGCTCGTCCGCGCCGGCCGTCTCACTCACCGTGTCAGAGGGTCGCATTGAGCGCCTTGATCGGCATCTCGAGATCGACCAGCAGGTCCAGGTCGCTCTCGGCGGGCCGCCCCAGCGTGGTCAGGTAGTTGCCGACGATGACGGCGTTGATGCCGCCGAGCATGCCCTGCTTGGCCCCGAGATCGCCGAGCGTGATCTCGCGGCCGCCGGCGAACCGGAGGATCGTGCGCGGAAGCGCGAGACGGAACGCCGCCACCGACTTGAGCGCCTCGCTCGCGGGCAGCACGTCGAGATCGCCGAACGGCGTGCCGGGACGGGGGTTGAAGAAGTTGAGCGGCACCTCGTCGGGTTCGAGGGCCGCGAGGTTGGCCGCGAACTCGGCGCGCTGCTCGACGCTCTCCCCCATGCCGAGGATGCCGCCGCAGCACACCTCCATGCCGGCCTCCCGGACCATCCGCAGCGTGTCCCACCGCTCTTCCCACGTGTGAGTGGTGACGACGTTCGGGAAGTACGACTCGGCGGTCTCGAGATTGTGGTTGTAGCGGTGCACGCCCATGGCGGCGAGCTGGTCCACCTGCTCCTGGGTGAGCATGCCGAGCGAGCACGCGATCTGGATGTCGACCTCGTTGCGGATCGCCTCGATACCGGCGGCGACCTGGGCGAGCAGCTTCTCGTCGGGACCGCGGACGGCGGCGACGATGCAGAACTCGGTGGCGCCGGTCTTGGCGGTCTGCTTGGCCGCCTCGACCAGGCTGGGGATGTCCAGCCAGGCCGCCCGGACCGGCGACTGGAACAGTCCCGACTGCGAGCAGAAGTGGCAGTCCTCGGGGCAGCCGCCGGTCTTGAGGCTGATGATGCCCTCGACCTCGACCTCCGGACCACACCACTTCATCCGCACGTCGTGCGCGAGGGCCAGCAGCTCCTCGAGTCGGTCGTCGCCGAGTCGCAGCACCTCGAGCACCTGCTCCTGGTTCAACGCCTCGCCGCGCTCGAGCACCTGGTCACGGGCGATCGCGAGAATGTCGGGGGCCTGGGTCACTGCAACTCCTCGGGTGCGAACAGTCCCGACACCCGGGACCGGACGGATACAGCAACGAGCTCGGTGCCGGACTTGAACACCGTACAAGTTGAACGGCGTTCACGTTAGAGCCGCGGTCGATTAGTGTCAAAGGAAGCGGGGCGCCGCGCACGTGCCGGCCCGCCCTCGAACCGACCGGAGGAGCAAGTCAGTGCAGCTACGACGCGGCGACGTCCTCGACGGCGCCATGGCGATCCTCGACGAGTACGGACTCGCCGACCTGACGATGCGCCGTCTCGCGACATCCCTGGGCGTCCAGCCGGGCGCCCTGTACTGGCACTTCCCGAACAAGCAGACGCTGCTCGGCGCGATGGCCGACCGCATCCTCGAGGGCGTCGACGCCCCCGTGTCCTCCGAGCAGTGGGACGACGGGATCGCCGAACTCGCCCACCGACTGCGCACGGCGCTGCTGTCGCACCGGGACGGCGCCGAACTCGTCGCCGCCACCTACGCCTCGCGCATGACGTCGAACCTCGCCCGCGAGAGCTTTGTCGGTGCGGGGATCCGGGCGGGACTCCCCCGCCCCTACGCTGAGCTTGCCGCCTACACCCTGTTGTACTTCGTCCTCGGCCACACGGTCGACGAGCAGTCCCGCGCGCAGATGGAGGCGATGGGCGCGCTCACCCGTGCGCCTGCGTCGCCCGACACCGAGACCGCCGCCGATCTCGGCTCCGACGACGACCTCCTCGACGGGGACCCTCAGGTGCGGTTCGACTTCGGCCTGGCGCTGTTCATCGACGGCGTGCGCGCCCGGTTGGGCGAGCCTGCGACGCGGAACTGATCCGTCGACCTCGCGGCCCGACGAGATCCGGCTCGTTCCGCGAAGGCCCATGGCGCCAACACAGCTCGGCGCACGGTGCCCGACGCGGCACTAGATCCGCGGGGACTCCCGCCCCAGGCGTGCCAGTACCCCGCCGGCCAGGACGTCGTCGACTTGCCGGGCGGACAGCCTGTGCCGGACCGGGATCCGCACGTCCCGGCTTGTATCGATCACCATCAGGTGCCGGCTCGCGCGAATACCCTCATGCAACTGGTCAAGGATCAGGACGTCGCCGGTCCGCACGGCGTCGTAGTCGCTCGGGTTCTCGAACTCGAGCGCGAGAACGCCGTAGTTTGCGAGGTTTTGCCAGTGGATCCGCGCGAAGGATTTGGCGATCACCGCCCGCAGTCCGAGATATCGCGGAGCGATCGCGGCGTGCTCGCGCGATGATCCCTGTCCGTAGTTGTCGCCGCCGACGATGAAATGTCCCGTGGTAGAGGCTGATTCCCTAGCTCGATCCGGGTAGGTCTCGTCCACCGGGGTGAATGTGAATTCGGCCAACTTGGGGATGTTGGAACGGAACGGCAGCGCCCGCGCGCCCGCCGGGGAGATCTCGTCGGTGGAAATGCCGTCACCGACCTTGAGCAGGACTGGCGCCTCGATACGGTCGGGCAGCGGCAGGAACTCGGGCAGTGACGAGATGTTCGGCCCTTTCACTACGACGGCGTCACGCGCTTGTTCGGCGGGAAGTGGTTCGACGAGCATTGCCGTATTCACTGCGGCGTGGACCGGTAGCTGCAACTGCGGATATCCGATGCCCTCCTTCGCCGCCCAGTCTCGTGGATCTGTGATCACCCCGGTCAGCGCCGACGCGGCTGCGGTTTCCGGCGAGCACAACCACACTGCGTCGTCCCTGGTGCCGGAACGGCCGGGAAAATTGCGCGGCATGGTGCGTAGCGAGTTACGGCCCGCTGCGGGTGCCTGGCCCATCCCGATGCAGCCCATGCACCCGGATTGGTGAATCCGAGCGCCCGAATCGAGCAGTTCGCCAGTGCCGCCCATCCGCGTCAGGTCCGAGTAGATCTCGCGCGAGGTCGGATTGATGTCGAAACTCACGCTCGGAAGGGTCTGTCGGCCCGCGACCATCGCAGCGGCGATCGCGAAGTCGCGTAGCCCCGGGTTGGCGGACGAGCCGATCACGACCTGGCTGACCGGCTCGCCTGCCACATCACGAACCCGTCTTACATTTCCCGGTGACGACGGCATCGCGATCAGCGGCTCGATCGCCGACAAGTTGATGCTCTCGTGCACGTCGTACACGGCATCGGCATCCGCGACCAACGGGGTGAAGTCGTTCACCCTGCCCTCACTTCGAAGAAAGTCACGGACCGCGTCGTCGGCAGGAAACACCGATGTCGTGGCACCGAGTTCGGCCCCCATGTTGGCGATCACATGGCGATCCATCGCCGACAGCGTCGCCAATCCGGGCCCGTTGTATTCGATGATCCGATTCACCGCCCCCGCAACACCGTGGCGGCGCAGCATCTCCAAGATCACATCCTTCGCCGAGCACCAGTCCGGGAGCTGCCCGGCGAGCTCCACACCCCAGATCTCGGGCATGCGCAGGTGCAAGGGGTGGCCGGCGATCGCCAGAGCGACCTCGAGGCCACCGACCCCGATCGCGAGCATGCCGAGGGACCCGGCCGCGCAGGTGTGTGAATCCGAACCGACCATCGTCTTGCCGGGAATTCCGAAGCGCTGCATGTGCGTTGGATGGGAAACGCCGTTGCCGGGTTTGGAGAACCACAATCCGTAGCGGAGTGCCGCGGTGCGAAGGAACTCGTGGTCCTCGGCGTTCCTTTCGTCTGCCTGCAACAGGTTGTGATCGACGTACTGCACGCTCACTTCGGTCCGGGGATGATCAAGGTTCAACGCCTCGAGCTCCTGCATCACCAAGGTGCCGGTAGCGTCCTGCGTCAGGGTCTGATCGATCCCGATCTCGACTTCCTCGCCGGGCTCCATCCGCCCACCGAGCAGGTGCGCGTCGATGATCTTGTGGGCTACGCACCGAGCCATCGCCACTCCCCTGCCCTCCAGCTCGCCGACAGCCCGTCTCCGACCGCGACGCTGTCCGCGGGTTGCCCGTCGGATACCCACCCCACCGTCCGCGAAACCAGCGGGCGAGCGCACCCGGTCGAGAACTGGCCCCCAGTCGACACTCCGCGCGTTCGTCGCTGTTCGGCCCCTCGCTGCTCGGCCGGAACGAGATCGTCGATGCAATGTCGAATCGCCTCCGCCGCAGCGACTTCCCCGCAATACTTGGCGCGCTTCGCCGCCTGGCGAACAGCCGCACTCGTAGGCGGGTCCGCCCCGCGGAGGGAGCCCCGCCATGGCCGATGTACTTCGCCCCGGACGTCGCACCCTGCTGAGAGCCCTCGCCGCGAGCCCGTTGTTGCTGCTCGTTCCACCGCCACTCGCCGCCGCGCAGTCGACGTCCGGCCTCGGTAGCGCCGACCTGGCGGCCGGCAGCTACGGCCCTGGCGACCTGGACACCACGTCCGCTCCCGATTGGATGCGGCACATCGCGGACACAACTCCCCTGGCTGCGCTGTCCCTGCCGGGCACCCACGACACCATGGCGCACAATTCGTCGATCCCGGAGCTCACACAGGATTGCGACCTCGCCACCCAACTGCGGGCCGGAGTGCGAGCCATCGACATCCGCACCAGGCACTTCCGGGATGCGTTCCCGATCCACCACGGCCCCGAGCACCTGCATGCCAACTTCACCGACGTGGTCCGCACCGTCACCGACGTCCTGCGCACCAATCCAAGCGAGACCGTGCTGATGCTCCTGAAGAAGAAGCACACGGAGGAGGCAGGACTTCACCGCCACCGCCCCGTACGGCCCCGGCCGGCCCGGGCATGGACGTCCAGGACGACTTCGAGCTGTCCGGACTCGCGGCGGTCCTGGCCAAGTGAGACAAGGCCCGCATCCAGTTCGAGCGGGCGGCCGTGGGCGAACCGCAAACGCTGTTCGTCAACCACCTGAGCGCGACCGGCACGAGCCCGGCGGTGATGGCGACGGGGACCGTGCCGATCACGGTCGCGAAGGGCACTCCAGGCACGGTCGGGATGCTCGCCCGCGCGGAAGAACACCTCCGCACCACCGGGACCGGACGGACCGGCCTCGTGATGGCGGACTTCCCGACCGCCGCACTGGTCGAGGCAATCGTCGCCCGCAACGTCGACTGAGACAATCCAGCATCCACCACGCGCGCGGTCCAGAGAACGTGAGCTTCCGAGGGGCACACAAACCTACTCGACTGGACTGTCGGCGGAATCGAGATCGGCGACAAGCCCACCGCGTGGATCAACGTGTCGGCCAGCGCGACCATGGCAGCAAACGCCCATGCGTCGCTCCGGCTGGTGCTCAACTACACCGGTGCGTCGATCGTCGAGGACGCGTGCGTCCACCTACCGGTGACGCCTTCGATGCTGAGCGAGGACGGCATCATCGCCGATGTCGTCGTCCGCGACGCCGTCGTTGCGTCCCTTGCCGCCTTGGCAAGGCGTGCGGCACTCACCGCAAGCTGACGTGTACGTGGATGTTCCTCCGCCCTAAAGGAATCCACACCGTTCACCGGCCGCGTTGCTGCGCCGACGTCGACGGCCGAAACAGGGGTCGGCACACGTGTCCGTGGAGACGCAGTCCGCCGGGCGCGAACTCTAGAATGTACATGTGTCCAGGGGAGCGTCTTCCCGGCGAATGTCCACTCGCGGGCGCCGTACACCAGGATGGATGAGCGGTTCAACGAGTTCACGTTGGGTGCCGCGAGCCGCGATCGTAGCCGCGGGGGCGCTACCGCTGCTGGCGATGCCCGCGCCGAATCTCGGCGTGCTCGCGTGGGCGGCTCTGGTGCCCGTGATGTTGCTGCTGCGTGCCGCGGCGACCGCGCGCGAGGCCGGGCTGCGCGGATGGCTGGCCGGCGTCGGGTTCCTCGTGGGCACCCAGAATTGGGTGGCGCCGAACCTGGTCTGGTTCTTCCCGTTTGCGGTGAGCGTGCTCGCGCTGCTGTGGGCGGGGTGGGGTCTGCTGGTGTGGGACGTGCTACGGGCTCCGCTCACCGGCTGCCGGGCGGCGGCGGCCGCGGTCGTCGTGCCGTCAGGGTGGGTGCTGGTCGAGGCGGTCCGGTCGTGGCAGTGGCTCGGTGGTCCGTGGCCACTGCTCGGCGCCACTCAGTGGCAGCATCCCGCTGTGCTCGGTCTCGCCGCGCTCGGCGGCGTGTGGCTGGTCGGCTTCGCGATCGTGGCGTCGAACGTCGGGATCGCCCTGTGCGTCGTCGGCGGTGCGGCGCCCCGGACCGTCGGGGCAGTGACCGTGGCGGTGGCGATGGCGTCGGGTCCACTCTGGTCCGCGTACCGACCTGCAGAACCACCGAGCGACGCCGCGGTCGTGGCCCTCGTGCAACCGGGGATCGTCCACGGCGACCTGCTCGCGTTCGAGGAAGAGTTGACCCGAGGGATCCGGGCGCCGGTCGATCTCGTCGTGTGGGGTGAGAGCAGCGTCGGTGCCGATCCTGCCGGCGACCCCGCGCTGGGCGCCCGGCTCAGCGCATTGGCCTCGGTGACCGGCGCGGACCTTCTGGTCAACGTCGACGCAGCCTCCGGCAAGGCCGGCGCAATCTCGAAGACCTCCGTCCTGATCGACGACCACGGAATCCGTGACACATACCGGAAGATCCGGCTGGTCCCGTTCGGTGAGTACGTACCGTTCCGCGACCAACTCGGCTGGCTCGGCCACATCACGTCCGCCGCGGCGCAGAACCGGCAACCCGGCGAGCGGTTGACCGTGATGAACGCCGGCGGTCTCCGTGTCGGACCGCTGATCTCCTTCGAGGAGACCTTCCCGGACCTGGCCCGTGCGGAGGCGCGTGCGGGGGCCGGCCTCCTGGTGTACCAGACCTCGACCGCCACCTTCCAGGGCAGCTGGGCACCCGCACAACTGGCGTCGTTCGGCGCGCTACGGGCCGCGGAGAGCGGGCGCCCGGTTGCCGCGGCCGCGCTGACCGGCGAGTCCGCCGCATTCGACGCGCGCGGTCGCCGCCTCGGGTCGATGCCCGCCGACGAGCACGGCGTTCTGCTCGTCGAAGTGCCCGTTCACGCGGAGGACACGCTCTACGACCGCCTTGGGAACTACGTCCCTGGCGTCTGCGCCGCGATCGTGGCGGGATACGCGGCCGGCGCCATCAGCGCTCGCCGCTGCGCTCGGCCGCGAGCTCCGACCTCGTCTGCGAGCGTGGCGCGAGGACGAGGGTGCACAGGAAGGTGACGGCCGCGAATCCGACTGCGACACCGCCGATCGCACCGGATCCTGCGTCGCCGGCCTCGAGCACGACCCAGATCGCGAATCCGGAGACGAGCAGGAACACGCCGGTGGCCGAGCAGGTCGCGAACCGCACTCGCCAGCACCGTTCGCTCCGTGCCGGCCAGTGCCGAGTCGATTCGACCGCGAGATGTCCCGCGACAACCGAGACGGCGCCGACGACCATCCCGAGGATCGCGCCGACGACCACCCCGGCCACCACGAGCGAACCCATGGTGTTCGAGCCCGCGGCGACGATCAGCGCCCCGCCGGACACCGCCCCCACACCTGTCGCAATACCCAGTTCCCGTGCTGCCCACCCCATGCGCCCCAGCAAACAACGTATCGCCGGCCGTGACGACCGGCCCCGGCGTCGGTCATCCGTCGCCGCGGCGGTCGGAGACCACCAGACAGATCAACTTGTCGGCCGCCACCTGGTCGGCCGCCACAACATCGCCCGCTTCGAGCAGTTCCCGCTCGCGCACCCCGAGCGCCCGGATCGCGGTGGCCAACTCTTCCGGTTCCATCGCCCACGCTGCCGCGTGCACGGGTGAGGACGTCATCCGGCGGTGGCTTCGCCATTCCTGCCACGCGAACCCCAGCAGCAAGAGGACCGTCACGACGATCGGGATTGCCGCCAGCACCACGAGCCACGTCGGCGGGGTAACCATCTCGCCGGAGTAATCCCCGGTGTACTCACCGAGACCCATACCACGCATCCCCCCAACCGCCGTTCTGTCGGACATACCGATGGTAAGACTTCGTCGGATCGGTCCAGCAGCGTCTCCCACTCGATGGGCGCGAGCGGTGTGACCTGCTCCTCACAGGGCTACCTTCCGAATCGGCAGTGGGACAGACTCACCCGAACTTGGAGGTAGCTATGACACTTCCCCTCATCGGCCGCTCCGCCCTCGTCATCGGCGGAGCCGGCGGCATCGGTGGGGCCGGCGCCCGGGCACTCCTGGCCGGCGGGGCGTCCGTGACGATCATGAGCCGCGACGAGACGCGGATCTCGACGTTCGCCGCCCAACTGCGGCAGGACGCACCCGAGGGTGTCACCGTCGATCACGTCGTCGGCGATTCCCTCGTCGAAGCGGACGTCGCGGCCGCCGTCGAGCGGGCCCGCCATGACCGCGGGCTCGACATCTGTGTCAGCACGGTGGGACGGGGAACCACCATTCCGCTCCTGCTCAACAACGCCGACGACTTCACCGCGGAGCTGCGCACCAACATCACCAGTGCGTTCGTGGCCATCAAGGCGTGCGTCCCGGCGATGGCGGAGAACGGCGGCGGCTCGATGGTCTTCACCTCGTCGGTGATCGCGGCACAGACTTTCCCGTACATGAGCGGCTACTGTGCGGGCAAGGCCGGGCTGGAAGCGCTCGTCCGCACGGCGGCGGACGAATTCGGCCATCTCGGGATCCGGATCAACTGCGTCCGGCCGGGCCTGGTGGATTCGCCCGACAACCCGAAGGTCGCGGCCAGCTTCTCCGGTGACCGGGCGTCGGCGTTCCTCGAGCAGACGCCGCTGCGCCGCCTCGGGGTTCCGGACGACATCGCGGGTGCGATCCGCTACCTCGCGGGACCGGAATCGTCGTGGGTGACCGGCACCGCCGTCACGGTCGACGGTGGCGCCCACATGCGACGCGCGCCCGACATCCAGCAACGACTGCGCGACGAACATGGAGACCGGGTGGTCGACGAACTGCTCGAGGGCCGGATTCCCGCCAACGCCAGTGCGCTGGGATAGCCGCCGGGCTCACCGTACGTAAGTGATGTCACACCCGACCAGGTGGAACAGAAGCCCGTGCGCATGGTGTTGCGATGTCCGGATCGGTGCGTTCCGTGTCCCCCGGGCTCAACCCTTTGCCTTCGCAGAGTTCCGTCCGGCTGGAGCTGCGTTGCGCCTTTCGCCGTGAGGCGACCGAACGCACCGGTCCATCCTTCGTACATGCACCGCTGACGCGTCGATGCTTCTCCCTCACCGTCGACGCCCTGATCGAGTGAACTCCGTCCATTCCTGACGAAGACGCTCGGCACCTGCCGGGAGTAGGAATGTAGTACGGGTGCGACGGCGACGAGTTCGTTGCCGCAGCGCCCACCGTCGGCGGTGCATCGGCGGAGCCGATCACCGCTGCCGGACGTCGACCCCTCACGCGGGCAGGAGGACACCGGTGTTGTCCAGTCGCGGCTCCGACGACTCGGCCCCGACCCTGGACCAGGAGCGTCTGGTCGATCCCGAGCTCGAGCCCCGAACTGTGCGCGGGATCATCACCTCCACGCCCGGCAAGCTCGCGTTCATCGCGGTGGGGTTGATCGCGCTCACGCTCGCCGCCGGCGCCCTCACCTCCGTGGCGATCTTCGCTCGCGAGCAGCGGATCAACGCCCTACACCTGGAAACCGCACCCCGCACCCATTCCGCACAGGAGCTCTACAGTTCGCTCTCGATGGCCGACGAGGCGGCCACCGCCGGGTTCCTGTCCGGAAGGGTGGAAGCGGCGGCGGTCAGGGATCGCTACAACCAGGCGATCGGTGAGGCCTCGACCGCGATCGTCTCCGCGACGGAGGACGCCGCGGCGGGCGACGCACAGGCGTCGGCGGCACCGGCAAAGCTCTCCAGGGAACTGTCGTTCTACACCGCGATCGTCGCGACCGCACGGTCGAACAGCCGGGCCGGAAACCCGATCGGGGTCTCGTACCTCAACGAGTCGTCCGCGCTGATGCACGACACCATGCTGCCCGCGGCCGAGCAGCTGTATACAAGACATGCTGATGCCCAGGCGGACACACAGCGGCACCTCGCCCGGCCGCCGCGTGCCGCGTTGGCGCTGTGCCTGGTGGCATTGATTGCACTGATCATTGCGCAGCGCTACTTGGCCAGGCGCAGCCATCGCCGGGTCAATCCGGGCATGATCGCAGCAACTGTGCTGATGGCGCTGCTCGCGATCTGGCTGGCGATTGCGGGAATGGTCTCGACCAACGCCAGCACGCACGACGCAGAGTCCGCCGTGACGATGGATGCGCTCGTGCGTGCACGCATCCAGGCTCAGCAGGCCCGTGCAGACGAGACATTGGCGCTGCTCCGGCGCGATTCGGACATCCAGAGCGAGCAGGAGTATGCCCAGCACGTCGCGGACGTCACACGGATACTCGACGAACTACAGGGTCAGACCGCACCGACCGACGCTGCCAATGCTGCCGTCGACGACGCCGTGGCCGCGCTCGGCGACTGGGAGGCATCCCACCGGGACCTCCGTGACCGACTCGGCGCGGGCGACTACGTCGGCGCGGTGACCATCGCTGTCGACGGCGGACCTGAGGACGCGGCGGCGCAGTTCACCCGCCTCGACGACGCGCTGCGCGACGGTATCGACAGTCTCCGAGAGGAGGCCAGTGGCTACACCTCGCGCTCGTGGTCGTCGCTGAGCCGGTTGAACGTCGGCGGCGTGACAATAGGCGTGCTGGCCGGATTCGCGGTCGCCGCCGGCATTTGGCCCCGGTTGAGCGAGTACCGGTGACCGTGCGCGTACAAAGGAGACCGTGCGCGTACAAAGGAGATGAAGGCCACACAAGCACAGGCGAGACGGGTGAGCAGGACTCGAGCAGTGGCGGGCACAGGGCGGCGACCGACAGGACATCGCTGGCCGATACTCGCGTGTGCGGCCGGTGCGAGCGTCCTGACCGCGTGCGCGGCCATTCACACGCCGCCACTCGCGCCGGCCGGCAGCTACACCGAGTTTCCCATGCCGAGTGGAGCGCAGATCGTGCCGCCGGCGACCACGACCGTCCCCGGCGTCGCGGAGTGCGACGCCACGGCCAGCCTTCGGCCGAATCCGCCGGGCGACAACCCGGCGGGCGCCAAGGTATCCGAAATCCTGGAACGCGGACGGGTTGTGGTCGGAGTCGACCAGCGCAACTACCTGTTCAGCAACCGGGACCCCGTCACCGGCGCCCTCGAAGGCTTCGACGTGGACATCGCGCACGAAATCGCCCGTGACCTCCTCGGCGACCCGGCGAAAGTGGAGTTTCGACTGGTCAACCCGACCGATCGGATCCAGTCGGTGCAGGATTCCAGCGTCGACATGTTCATCATGTCCACGACGATGACCTGCGCCAGGGCCGAGCAGATCGCCTTCTCCGCTGAGTATTTCCAAGCCGGTCAACGGCTGCTCGTGCCAGAGAACTCCGGGATCCGCGAACCCTCGGACCTGACCGGCAGGCGCGTGTGTTCGGTGGCCGACACTCCGGCGATGTTCGCCGTGCAACGGCTGATACCGAAAGTCGAAGTCATGACCGTAACCGACTGGGACGACTGCCTGGTTGCCCTCCAGCAAGGACAGGTTGACGCGGTCAGCACCGACGACGCCATCCTTCTCGGCATGGCGGTGCAGGATCCGAACATGCACATCGTCGGTCCGGTGATGGAAGTCGCGCCGTATGGGATCGGCATCAACAAGAACGACGACGACCTCGTACGCGCGGTCAACGCCACCCTCGAGCGAATCGGCCGGGACGGAACATGGACGAACATCTACAACCGTTGGCTCACCCCGCTCGGGCCGTCGCCCGGGTTGCCCCCGCCGAACTACCGGGACTGATCAGATGACTCAGCCCACGGAACGAGGTACTGACGGCACGGCCCCCCACCGCACCGAGGCCGCCACCGCCCGCGGCACCGACGACACCACCACCGGTGTGACGCGCGCGGCGGCACCCGCGGAGAAGTCGACCCGACGCTCGAGACGCCGGGCGCGGGTGGCCTCGGGTCGCCGACTCATCGGCGAGGGCCTGGTAGAGATCCCGGTCATCGCCCCGCTCGATCCGTCATCCGCGATGCTGAGCGAACCGGTGGTCGCCGAGAGCAGGCGATACTGCACGCGATGCCGCAAACCCGTCGGCCGCGCGGCGGCGAACGAGCCGGCGCCGAGCCGAGGCGTGTGCGCCGACTGCGGCACCGCCTACTCGTTCCATCCGCAACTCGAGCCCGGCGAACTGGTAGCCGGACAGTACGAAGTGCAGGGCTGCATCGCCCACGGTGGTGTCGGCTGGATCTACGTCGCCGTCGACCGGAACGTCGACAACCGGTGGGTGGTACTCAAGGGGCTGCTGCACGCGGGCGACCCCGAAGCCCAGGCGGTGACGATCGCGGAACGGCGCTTCCTCGCCGAGGTGACCCATCCCAGCATCGTCAAAATCCTCAACTTCGTCGAGCACCCCGGTTCGGACGGCCGCCCGATCGGATACATCGTGATGGAGTACGTGGGGGGCACCACGCTCAAGGATCTGCTCCGCACGACTTCGGGCCGGTCGGCACCGCGGCCGGAACCGAGAAGGATGCTGCCGCTCGACCAGACCCTCGGATACATCCTCGAAGTACTACCGGCGTTGAGCTATCTGCACTCGATCGGTCTGATCTACAACGACTTGAAGCCCGAGAACATCATGCTCAGCGAAGGGCAGGTCAAACTGATCGACCTGGGCGCCGTCGCCGCGATCGAGGACACCGGATACATCTACGGGACCCCGGGCTTCCAGGCACCCGAGATCGTCGCCACCGGGCCGACCGTGGCCACCGACATCTACACCGTCGGTCGCACCCTCGCCTCACTCACCGTGAACTTGCCGTCCAAGCACGGCCGACTCCTCGACGGCCTGCCCGATCCGGCTGAGGAACCGTTGTTCCGACAGTACGAGGCGTACTACCGCCTCCTACGTCGGGCGACGAATCCGGATCCGGCGCAGCGCTTCTCATCGATCGACGAGTTGTCGACGCAGTTGACCGCACTTCTCCGCGAGATCTCGTCCGCGCAGTCCGGGCAACCACGAGCGGGGCTGTCGCAGCAGTTCAGTCCGCCGCGCGGCAGCTTCGGCACCGATCTGACGATCCGACAGACCGATGTGTTCATCGACGGCAAGGCCCACGACGAGCACCCCAGCGCGCTGGCCCTGAAGCAGGCGTTGCCGGTTCCCATGGCAGACCCGACCGATCCGGGAGCCGGGCTCCTCACCGCGGCGATGCACGCGCCGCCGCAAGAGCTCCTCGGCACCCTCCGCGTCGCACGTGAACGAAGTGCCTCTGCTCCGCACGGTCGACTCGAGGGCAGCGTGGAACTGCAGTTGATGGAAGTGCGCGCCTACCTCGACCTCGGCGAGACGGAGCACGCCGCTGATCTACTGGACGACCTGGCCGAGAAGGTCCCGCACGGCTGGCGGATCAGCTGGTATCAGGCGCTGTGCGATCTGCTGCGCGGCAAGTTCGAGGCGGCGTTCTCCCACTTCGACAGCGTGCTGTCCGCGCTGCCCGGCGAGTCGGCGCCCAAGTTGGCGCTGGCGGGTACTGCCGAACTGATCCTGGACCGGGGTGCCGGCGACCGTCCGGCCACCGACGCCGCTGCCTTCCGAGCGCACTGGAGGGCGATCGCCGAACACTACTACTGGACCGTGTGGCAGACGGACCACAGTCTGGTCAGTGCCGCATTCGGCCTCGCCCGCCAACTCGAGGCTCGGGGGGATCGGCCGGACGCCGTGCAGATCCTCGACCAGGTACCCCCCAGCTCCCGGCACTTCGGGGAGGCTCTGCTGACAACCGCGCTGATCCTGGTCAATGGCCTGCCGATCACCGAGATCAGCGAATCCGACCTCCGGGAGGCGGCCGATCGTGTCGAACGACTTCCGGAGACGGAACCGCGGGCACTCCAGATGCGAGCCCTGGTCCTCGGTGTCGCGGTGGATTGGCTCGAGTCCGGTCGGGAGGCCGCGCCCGAGCCGATCCTGGGCGCGCAGTTCACCGCGCTCGGACTGCGGTCCGGCGCCGAGGAGGTACTTCGTACGTTGGCCCGCAACACCGCCACGCGCACGCACCGATACACCCTCGTCGATCTGGCAAACGCGATCCGGCCCAAGACCTGGGTGTAGAGCCCAAGACCTGGGTGTAGAGAATGCCACGGCCCGTCGGTCACGATCGGCAGCATTTCGAACCGCCGGCAATACCGTGCAGCGCACACTGGCACCGGACGACGAAGACGGTCGGCAGCCGAGGTGGCGTGATGATCGGACGACTGGTGGGCCGGGCGGCGCTGATGCTCGCGGTGGCGGTCACGAGCACCGGACTCGCGTGCCCGCACGCCTCCGCTGCTCCCCCCGATACCGCGCCTGGGACGATCGTCGAGACCACCGATCTGGATCGGTCCGCCTGGATCCCAGGTGCTGCCAACGGAATCCGTGTCACCTACTGGACCGTCGGCCCGCTCGCCCGACCGGCACTGAGTACCGGCGCGGTCTTCCTACCTCCCGGCGAACCGCCGCCCGGCGGCTGGCCGGTGGTCTCGTGGGCGCATGGCACCGTGGGACTGGCCGACCGCTGCTCCCCCACAGTCACCGGCAAGATCGGCGGCCCCTACCTCGGGCACTGGCTCGCTCAGGGGTATGCCGTCGTCGCGACCGACTATGTCGGGCTCGGGACCCCCGGCATACATCCCTACCTGGACGGCGCGACGGAGGCGCACAGCGTGGTCGACATGGTCCGAGCGGCACGTGCCGTCGAGCCGCTCCTGTCCCCGCGCTGGGTGGTGCTCGGCCAGTCCCAAGGCGGCCAGGCAGCCATGGTCACCGCGTCCCTCGCAACCAGGTACGCGCCGGAACTGGACTACCGCGGCGCAGTGGCGACCGGCGCGCCGTCGAACCTGGAGAACCTCGCCCCGCTGGTACGCCCCGAATTCCCGCGGCTCCCGCTGACCGGCACCACCGTCTTCGTCTCGTACATCCTCGCCGGACTGCGCGCCACCCGACCGGACCTCGACGTCGACAGCTTCCTCACCGACGTCGGCCGCGCCGCGGTCGGGGCCGCCGAGTCGGAGTGCTACGAGGAGGTGGCGCCGCAGCTGCAGAACGTGTCGGTCGGCGATCTCGTGGTTCGCCCGGCAGACGACCCGGCGCTGCTCGCGGCGCTGCGCGACATGCTCGCCGTGCCCACGACCGGATACGACCGCCCGGTGTTCCTCGGACAGGGCCTGATCGACGACGTGGTGCCCGCTCCACTGGCACTGAAACTGGCGGCAGACCTGACCGCCAATCACCAGCCGGTCACTTTCCGGACGTATACCACCGGCCACCTGGAGACAATGCGCGCCGCGTTGCCCGAGACGACGGCGTTCGTGCGCGGCCTGTTCGGCGGCTGAAGAGGGCGGCGCGGTTTCGGGGTGGTCAGGGTGCGGCGAACCCGGCATCGGCCAGCACCTGCCGACCAGCGGGGCCCGTGACCAGCGCTTCGAACGCCTTCGCCGTTGCCGCGTTCCCTGAATTCGCGAGCACCGCAATGGGGTAGGTGTTGACCGCACCCGACGACTCGGGGAACGGAACTGCGGTGACATTGTCTCCGGCCCCCGCGGCGTCGGTGACGTACACCAGCCCGGCGTCGGCCTGACCGGTGGTGACCTTGCCCAGAACGTCGGTGACCGACGATTCTTCGCTCGCCGGCGAAAGCTCGATTCCCGAGCCGTCCTCGATCTTCTTCGTCGCCGCCCCGCACGGGACCTGCGGCGCGCACACGACCACCAGATTGCCGGGTTTCGCGAGGTCGGCAAATGATGCGATGTTCTTCGGGTTGCCGGGCGGGGTCACGATGGTGAGGGTGTTGCTGGCGAAGCCGATCGGGGTGCCGGCAGTCAGGCCGGCGTCGACCGCCTTGGCCATGTTCGCCTGATCAGCGGACGCGAAGACATCGCCGTGCGCGCCCTGTGTCAGCTGGGAGACGAGATCGGACGAGCCAGCGAAGGTGAATTTCACTGCGGTGCCGGGGTTATCGCGCTCGAACTGCTCGCCGAGTTCAGTGAACGTGGACTTCAGGGAGGCGGCCGCGAAGACAGTGATGGCGCCACTCGGCGCAGTCCCCGAGGCTGCCGCGCTGGTTGTCGACTTGTCCGAGCCGGAACTCGAGCATCCAGCGATGACAGAGGTCGCGGTCAGTGCGACCAGCGCACCACGGAGAGCTCTCTTCACGATGTTCCTCCTGGAGGATGGGGCGACAGCAGTGCGAACGAGACGAACTGGCCGGAAAGCGGTTCGGCGCAGGACCACCGACGAACTGCAGGTCAGTCGGGCGGCGGGTACGGCGACCGTCCGCGCGTAGGTCGCATCTATTTCGCATTCGCGGCACGAATGACACTCTAGATCGGCACAAGCGGTTATGAATAACCGACTTCGCCGCTTCTGCGGTTTACCCGCGTGTCGACGGTCACCTGCGCGGCGTCTTCGAGATGACGCCGCCCCTCGTCGGGGCGATCTCCGCTCGACTTGATTGTGGTCCGGCCCGCAGGCGACGACAGATCTTGTACGTTGTGGGTGTGCCGTGGTTCCTGGTGTTCGCCCTCCTGCTCCTCGTGGCAGGTGCGTGTCTCGGACTCGGCGTCCTGACAGCGATCGGGCAGCGTCGGCGCGGCGGCAGTCTGCTCGCGGTTTCCGGAGCTGTGCTGATCTTCCCGCTCTATTGGGTCGTCTGGTACGTACACGACACCTGGCCGTCGACTGGGCGCCCCACCAACGCCCCGCGCCCTGAACCATCCTGAGGGTCATGCCGATTCGAGTCGGCGGATCGGGGTGCACCCTTCAGCAGGGTCAGTCCACGGCCGCGAGATACTCGCTGTAGAACAATCCGAGGCCCGCTGCCGACACAATCGCGGCAAGCAACCAGAACCGGATGATGACGACCGTCTCAGGCCACCCACCGAGCTCGAAATGGTGGTGCATCGGAGCCATCCGGAACACACGTTTCCGCGAGGCCTTGAACACGGCGACCTGGATCAGCACCGATGCCGCCTCGGCGACGAACAACGCACCGAGCGCGACGGCGAGCAGTTCGGTTCTGGTGGTAATGGAAAGCCCGGCCAGTAGTCCGCCCAGCGCGAGCGAACCGGTATCGCCCATAAAGATCTTTGCCGGGGCCGCGTTCCACCAGAGAAATCCCACGCATGCGGCCGCGCCGGCGGCGCAGACCACAGCGAGATCGAGTGGATCGCGTACGGCGTAACAGCCCGCGCCAGGTGCGGTGTCGCACGCGTTGCGGTATTGCCAGAAGGTGATGATGACGTAGCTGCCGAGCGCAAGCCCCATCGAACCGGCTGCGAGGCCATCCAACCCGTCGCTCAGATTGACCGCATTCGACCAGGAAACCACCACTACGCACGTGAACAGCACGAATACGACTGCACCCATCGCGATCGTGGTGTCCCGGCTGAAGGACAGATCGGTGCTGCCGGGCGTCAGTCCACTGCTGCTGCGAAAGCCCAGCGCGAGCACCGCGAAGATCACCGCAGCGGAGATCTGGCCGATGTACTTTCCCGTCGCCTTCAGACCCAAGTTCCGCTGCTTCCGGATCTTGATGTAGTCGTCGAGGAAACCGACGGCGGCCAACGCGGTTGTGAGGGCCAATACTAGGAGCCCCGAAGCGGACGGGCCGTCGGTGCCATATCCGATGCCAATCAGATGCGATCCCAGGTAGCCCGCCCACAGTCCACACAGAATGGCGACACCGCCCATCGTCGGGGTGCCACGCTTGGACTGATGGCTCGCCGGCCCCTCGACTCTGATCTCCTGGCCGAATCCCTGTCGCGAGAACGCCTTGATCAGCAGCGGCGTCAGCAGAATGGACACTGCCAGTGCAATTCCGGCAGCGAAAAGGATCTGCCTCATCTTCCCCCCCAGGTTTGGTGTTCCGCGCGCGCACTCCGAAATCGTTGAGCACGTGCACGTTCAGGTCGACACCTCGTAGGGTCCCCACCCCCACACCATCTTGTCAGCTATCGAGCGGACGGGTCACAGGCGGTCGGCGAAGGTGTCGGCGAAGTGTTGGAGTGCCGCCATTCCGGCGCCGACGATCAGGAAGGTGGACAGAAATGCCCCGAAGGCGGGGCGTGCCCGCGGCCGTAACCACATAGTCACCGCAGCGACCACTGCCACTGCGGCGAGCGGAAGGAGCAGGCACAGCCAGTACATTCCACCCGCAGACGGATGGGGTTCGACATCGCACACATCCAGAAGTGCCCTGACTGCGAGCAAGTAGAGCAGCAGTGGCACGAGCGTGCCCGTCAGGATGCCGATCAGCATCGGTGTCCACACACTCGTGGACCGCGCGGGAGTCATGCCGCGAAGCGTATTCGCACTCACACACGAATCGTCACATCCGGCCGAAATCCGTGTTCGGCACGCACTCCCAGGCGTGGGCACTCGGATCCGCACGACCGTCAGCGCCACGCCACGACGATGATGGAATCCTCGTTCGTGCTCCGCGGACGTTGGGAGGAAATCATGAATGACTACCGCATTGCCGAGGTCGCTTTCACGGACGTCGACATCGTGCTGACGCTCGAGAACGGTGACGTGCTGGCGACACCGATCACCCGGCACATCCGGATCGAGAAGGCGACGCCCGACGAGCGTGCCCGTTGGGAGCTCGCCGACGACGGGTACGGGTTGAACTGGCCGGAACTGTGGCAGCCGCATCCGCAGGGCATGGTGAGCGTCTGGGATATCGTCCAGGACCGCCTGTACGACGAGGCGCTGAACCGGGTGCAGCAGGCGGGGTGGGATGTGGATGCCGTGCCGCCACGCGATCGCGAGCTGGTGGCGTTGTGGCGGTTGGAGGCGGACGTCAACAACGGCGGGTTCCTGCAGTTCTTCGGGAACTGGGGCGAGCGCAACCACCACACTGCGGTCGCGGCGCTCGATGTGATCGGAGCGCATCGGACTGCCGAGATCGTGCGTGCGATGCACGCCGTGATCGAACCGTACGGGCAGACCGACGAGGTCGTCTCGCTCGCCGACCCGCTGGGCCTGCTCTCCGAGGCCGAACGGGAACGACTCGAGGAGCTCGACGAAGCGTTCTGGGACTATCCGAACCCGCTCCCCCGGCTCGTCGTCGAACACTACGGCGACAGCTCCGCGGAGCCGCGGCCCCCAGGTCGGACATGACGCACAATGGTGAACCGTGACGACTGTGGAAGAAGTAGCGCCCAACGTGTTCCGCGCCGTCGGGACGGACGTGAACGTGGTGATCCTGCGGGACAGTGACGCCCTGACGCTGATCGACGGCGGCTATCCCGGTGACGTCGGCGCGGTCGAAGGCGCAATCCGCTCGCTCGGTCGACGACCCGAGGATGTGCAGGGCATGTTGCTCACCCACGCGCACATCGACCACATGGGCGCAATCGTCGCCTTCCATGACCGCTACGAGATTCCTGTGTTCACGGACCCGACCGAAGTCGCCCACGCGCGGCGGGACTACCTCGAACAGGCGACCGGCAGGGACTTCCTCCCGATGCTGCACAGGCACGGCGTGCTGCCGTGGTTACTGCGCATCGCACGCGCCGGGGCCACCCGATCGCTCTCGGTCGGCGACGCCCGGGCCTTCGGATCGAACGGTCCTCTCGATCTGCCCGGCGCACCGGTCCCGGTGCCGACCCACGGCCACACGTCGGGGCACGCGGCGTTTCACCTGCCGCAGCACGGCGTGGTCGTCACCGGCGACGCGCTGGTCACCGCGCACCCGCTGTCGGAAGTTCGAGGCCCGCAACTACTCCCACCGGTCTTCGACCACGGCGGCCAGGACACCGTCGCGGCGCTCGACCACCTCGCCGTACTCGACGCCGAGACGATCATCCCGGGACACGGCCCCGCGGTGTTCATGCCGATCGCCGCGGCCGTCGAGCAGGCGCGTGATCGGTCCCGGTGAGCCCGCCCGCTGTCACCTCACGCGGGCTGTGAGTCGTCGGTGACACACACCGAACTCAGCACATGGCGGTAGGTCGACAGCCCATACGTGTTCGGCGCGTTGATCAGCGGGAACGGCGACGGGATCCAGTCGAACGGGTTGACCGCCGCGCCGGCTCCGCCCGATCCCGCCACCCACGCGGCGGACAGCGCGTCGGTGCCTGCGGTGTAACCGATCTCCATGACCTGCGTGGTCAACGCGTACCCGAAGTACGCGGCCGTGAGCGCGTCACCGACCCGCACCGCGGCGAGAGGCTGGACCTCGGCCAGGTCCTCGCCGGCGAAAGCGTCGTGGACCAGAGCGACGAGCGCCTCCGTCGTCGCACCTCCGACGGTGGGGACCATGCCGAGGGCCGTCGAAAGCAGCGTCTCGATCGTGGAGAAGTCGTCCGGGTTCGCGGGGATCAGCCCCGAGGGCACCATCGTGTTCTCCAGGATCCAGGCCAGCCGCGCCTGCTGGTCCTCGACCTGCCGCACGTTGTCGGGATCGGGGCTTGTCGCGCGCAGGTAAGCGCCGGTCCGCGCCAACACCTCGGCGAGGGTCAGTTCGGTGGCGGGCGGGCAGTCCGCGCCGGCGATCGAGACACCCGCGGCGATCTCCTCGACGAACGCGGGCGCCTCGAATCCGAGGTCGATCTCCCGGTCCGGCCGGCCTGCCGCGTCGATCGCGGCGCTGTCCGCCCACACCAGGCAGCTGCGTTCGAGCTGGCTCTGCGCGGCGTCGTAGATGGCCGCGAACCCCTTCGCCCCCAACTTGAGCGGGAGGCTGATGAGCATCCCCGCGCTGACAGGGCCGAGGCTCACCATCGACGGAATCATCCCGGCGATGATGTTCGCCGGGACCAGCGCCGTCGTGTAGATGAGGAAGTACGCGGTCTCGACGGCCTGCCCGAGGGTGAGATTCTCGGCGCGGATGACGGCCGACTCCTCACCGTTCTTGACGTTCATCAACTGGGTGACGAGATACCGGGTGATCGGGTCGCCGTACTTGTTGATGCCCGCGTCCGGATCCGAGGACTGCGTCGCCGCCGGGTTCGACACCGCGAGAGTACTGATGCCCGTGATGCTCAGGCGCCGGTGCCCCTCCGCGCGGATCTCGTCGTAGTTGTCGAGGAAGGGTTGCGGCAGAATCGGTTTCGACGCCTGCAGCACGGCATCGAAGATGGCCCCCAGGGTCGCGTGGTTCGACCCCACGCAGGTCGTGGCGCCGGCCGCAGCGGAGGTGTCCGGCGCGGCATAGGCGGTCGCCGTTCCGCCGACCAGCGCCGCGGCCAGTGCCACGGCAACCGTGCTCGAGTAGATCCCGCTTCGGCGTCGTGTCCGCCCCATGCCGTGTCCCCAACCCGTCCTCGTGATGATCGCGTCACGAGCGCGACGCCCGTGGGTGCCGTATCGCCGGTCCGGAACGTGCTGTGGCCCGGGCACCGCATCACATCCAAGCCAAATCTGGACGGTCGTTCAACCCCGGGACCACAATCACCGAGAGTGTTAACACAGGGTTCACTTCCGTCGAGATCGTCGGCATGCACCGCCTGTCCGGAGCGGTTCACGGCCGTCCGCGACCGCGAACTTCGGCTCTGCGCGAACGCCGGTATCACTCGCGCCGGGGCGGGCGTTCGATATTCGTATGAGTGAGGATTCCGAACCACTGGACGCGTTCTCCGCGGCCGTGATCCATGTCGCTCAGCGGGTGCTCCCGAGTGTCGTCAGCCTGCGGGTCCAGACCCGGCGGGGCAGCGGGGGCGGCAGCGGATCGGTGCTGACGCCGGACGGTTACATCCTGACCAGCGCCCACGTGGTGGACGGCGCGAGGCACGCGGAAGTCACCTTTTCCGACGGTGGCGAGGTGATGGCCGATGTCACGGGCCGGGATACTCTCTCCGACCTGGCGGTCCTGCGGGCGAGGGGTGCGGTGCCGCCGGCCGTGACCCGCGGAGATGCCGCCCACCTCCAGGTGGGGCAGCTGGTGGTCGCCGTCGGCAGTCCGCTCGGCCTCGCCGGCAGCGTCACCGCCGGCGTCGTCTCGGCGCTGGGGCGGTCGCTGCCCACACGGTCCGGCCGCGTCATCGACGAGGTCATCCAGACCGACGCCGCCCTGAACCCGGGCAACAGTGGCGGCGCTCTCGCCGACAGCGTCGGCCGACTGGTCGGCGTGAACACGGCCGTTGCCGGTGTCGGCGTCGGTCTTGCAGTTCCGATCAACGCGACGACCGAGCGGATCATCGCCTCCCTCATGCGCACCGGACGCGTCCGGCGGGGCTGGCTCGGAATCGCCGGAATGCAGATACCCCTGCCGCCGGAGCTCGCCACCAAGCTGGGCCGCAAGCGTGGCGTCCAGGTCGCCCAGGTCGTGCCCGGAAGTGCCGCCTCCGCGGCTGGACTACGCAAAGGGGACATACTCGTGGCGATCGACGGGCGTCCCGTGGCGACAGCCACCGACATCCAAGCGCGCATGGTCGAGGGGACCATCGGCCGGCGCGTCGAGGTCACCGTGTGGCGCAACGGCGCGCTGGTCGACGCCGTCGCCGTCCCGCGAGAACTCGCCGACGAGCCGTGAAAGCGTCCCTTTCACATCTCACGACGCCTGACGCATCGTCATGCCGCCGAGCGCGATGACATACTCCTGTGCGGTCTCGTCGAAGTGAACGGAGTAGACGGTCGGGTAGTACCCGGTGCGCTGATAGGACGGCGGCTGTTTGATCTCCTCACGCAGGGTCGGGCGCGTATGCAGCCACTCGCGGGTCATCATCGGTTCGATGAACGTGAACTTCCCGTCCCACGATCCGTTGAGGAGCACCTCAGTGAAGTCGAAGGCACCGGGAATCGCATTGTCCGCGTTATCGATCCAGTGCAGACCCATGAACGGCACCACGTTCGCCTCTGCCGGACCGGGCGGTGGCGCATAGCCTCGAGGAACGTACTTCGCCTCCGGAAGCTTGGCCGCCCTCTGCGCGAAGCCCGGTGCCGCGGGGTCGATGTCGTGCTGCACCGCATCCGTGTAGAAGTGCATGTCGAAGTGCGGGTCGCCGAACAGCACCAGTGGTTCGTGCCCGTGCGGGTTCCAGTCGAGCATGACGTGATCGAATCCCGTGTCGGACGCGCCCGCGGGCAGCGCGAGCATCGACATCTGCGTCGTCGCGTCCGGACCGTCGGGCAGTCCGTCGAGCGCGGTCGCCGAGATCCGGATGCCGACCTCGGTAGGCTGACCGGCGTCATCACGCACGACGTAGGTTCGGGACGTTCCGTTCCCCAACGTGCTCGCCTCGCCCAGCTGGGTTCCCGCCTCGACGTCGGCGGTCGCTCCGGTGGTCCCGTGGGAGTGTGCCGGTGCACTGCTGCAGCCGACCACGGTGAGGGCGGTGCACGCGGCTACCACGCCGGCGGCGGTCCGAATTGTGTTCACTGTGAGTCCTTTCGATAGGTATGTTGTCCGCGTCGCGACGGGCCCGATCTCACATCAGGGTGCGCACGACCTGTCCGACGTGCAGGACCCCGCGCGGGTCGTGCTCGTTCGCCAACGCACTCAGCCAGTGACGCGTGTCCTCGTCGTAGCAACGGGCGATTCGCTCGGGGTCGGCGGTGGCGGCGAAATTCGGTAGGGTGCCTCCGGTGGCCCATGGCGCCACGGCCTGTTCGACGGCGTGAGCGTGCTCGACGACCGCCTCGGCGAGGGGCGGAGCCCCCACGCCCACTACCGTCAGCGCGAACGCGGCGTCCCGATGACAGAAGGCGCTGCGATGCCGCGGCTCGCGCGCCAGCGCACCACCGAGCAGCCGAAGTTCGATCATCGTCTGCGGCGATCCGGATCCCGGTCCGGCGACTGCGAGCAGGGCCTCGACGGCCTCGTGTGACAGCGCATGGGTGAGGGCGCTGAACTCGTGAGTCGGCATCGGGTCGACTGGATCGGAGTGGATTGCCGGCAACGCCGCGTACGGCATCGGGCCGACGACGTCGATCAGCGGCGTCGCTACCGCGCGCAGCCGCGCGATCACGTCCTCTGCCTCGGGACCGTCTGCGACACTGGCGAATCGGACGGAGACAGTGAGCTTGCCTGCGAGCGGAGGCGGGATCTGCGGCAGTGGAGGAAGCCGCAGGAACGCGATCGACGTCGAGCTGTGCTCGGGCAGGTCGCGGCACCAGTCGAGCCAGGCGTGCGCAACCACCGCAGCGTCGGCACCGTCGAAATAGAGAGCACCACCGAAGATCTGGGAGATCGGCAGCAGATCGATCTCGACCGCCGTGACGATCCCCAGCGTCGCCTTGCCGCCGCGTAGGCCCCAGAACAGCTCGGCGTGCTCGTCCGGTGTGACACGCAACTGTTCACCGTCGCCGGTGACGATGTCGAACGCCCGCACGTGGTCGGAGGACAGACCGTGGGTCCGTACCAGCGGTCCGATGCCCGCACCGGTGAGGAAGCCCGCAACTCCGACGGTGGCGGAGGACCCGGTCAGCGGCGCCAGGCCGTGGGGCGTCGCCGCGTCGAGAACGTCCTGCCAGATCGCCCCGGCGCCGACGCGGGCGGTGCGGGCGCCGGGATCGACGATGCACTCGTCCAGCTGCCCGGTGTGCACCAGCAGCACGTCACCGGACACGGCCACCGCGCCGTGCCCGGTGCGCTGTACGGCGATCCGGAGACCGTGCTGCCCGGCGAACCGAACCGTGGCCGCGACGTCATCGGCGCTCCCCGCCACGACGACCGCGCGCGGGGTGACCGGGATCGCCCGGTTCCACGGCATCGCCAGCTCGTATCCAGGTTCGCCGGGAAGAGCAACCGATCCACCTAGCGTTGTCCGTAGCGACGCGATCGTCTCGTCGCTCACCGGGGTCTGGAGGTCCATCGAAACTTCCTTTCGTCGTCCACTGTCGGGGCGTGAAAAGAAGGGTGACCGGATCGTCTTGGCTGGTTCTTGTGCGTTGCGCGAGCGCGGATCCAAGGTTTTGCCAAGTCCCCGCGACCGAGCGCACCGCGATGACGGCCGGTCAGGCGAGCAGCGACCGCGCCTGTGCCGCCACCGCGTGCATTCCGCAGCGGTGTGCCTCGTCCGCGATGGTGGACAGTTCGCGAGTGCGCCCCGGTGCGTCAGGACCGAGTTGCGCACGAAGCAGCCTGCACCGCAGCAGCGTCGGCACGCCTGATGTGCGGTGCGCGATCTGCTCCGCCTGCTCCAGCAGGGCCGACGCCTGATCGGTCTGCCCCAGCATCGCGTGCAGGCGCGCCGACGCCTCGGCCACCGCGCCGATGACCCCCACCTGCCCGACGGTCGCGATCCGGTCCGCAAAGGGCGCAAGGTGCCCGAGGAACAGTTCGGCGTACTCGACCAGCGACAGGTCGGCGACGACATGGGCGAGCAGTGTCTGATGTCCGAGCGTGGTCCACACGTCCGGGCCGGGATCCTCGGCCCAGCGCGCAAGTCCATCGACCGCGGCCTGACGGTCTCCCCTGGCGGCAGCGATCGCGATGCTCCAGGCTCTCGGCTCGACGAAGCCGGGCGTCGTGTCGACCAGCTCACCCTGCGCCCATTTCAGGCTGTTCAGGGCAAGATCGTCGCTGCCCGCGGTGTACAACTCGGTCTGCAGGTGAATCTGCCGGGCCGTGTCGTATTGCTGTGCGGTCCGCTCGAAGTCGCCGCGCCACTCCGCGAGCGTGCCCTCCATCCACCTGAGCTGGACCCGAACCACGGGTAGGCGCAAGAGGTCGCAGCCGATGATTCCCTGCCGCACGTGTGCGGCAGCGGCCTCGGTGTTCGCGAGATTCATCTGCGCCATGCTCGCGACCGTGTGCGCGATGACGTCGTCGACCCGGGACTGCTGGTGTGGCAGTTCGAGGAGTTCGGTCAACAGGTCGACCGATTCCCGGCCGTGCCGCGCCACCCCGGAGAAGAGGAGTATCCGACCCAGCAGGGCATCGGCGATCACGTCCGGGTCGCCCTGGGCGCGAGCCAGTTCGAGGGCGCGGCGGCTCATGCCGTCGGGCACCGTGGAATCGGGGTGGTAGCAGCTGCCGACGGCGAGCGCGGACAAGACCCGGGCGTGCGCGATGGGATCGGACGCGACGAAGGGCTCCAGCGCCGTGAGCCGTTCGAGCAGCGGCCCGGGATCCCGGCCGTACGACACCCACGGCCATCCCCCGGCGGCACGCAGCAGGGCGGCCGCCAGTCGCCCCGCGCCCGCGGTGCGGCCTTCGCGCACCGCGTCGAGCAGGCCGGCGCCCACGACGTCGAGAACGGTCTGGCCGCGACCGGCCCGGGCGAGCGCTTCCACCCTGGCCACCAGCAGGTCGTCACGGTCGTCCGGCGATCGTTCGGACGCCGGCAGCTGATCGAAGATCTGCACCGCGATCTCCCACCAGTGCGCGGCGGTCTCCGAACTCCACCGGTCCGTCGCCTGCCGGGCCGCGGCGGTGCACGCGTCGAGCACCTCCCGTGGATCCACCAACGGCAGTGCGGCGCACAAATGTTGGGCCCGCCGACTAGGCCGGTCCGTGTCGGTGGAGTCCTTCAGGATCTCGGCGACCCGAGCATGAACGCGCTGACGCCGCAGCGCGGGCATGGCCTCGAGAACCGCGTGCCGCAGGAGACCGTGCGCGAATAGGTACCCTCGCGCGTCGGGCGCGGTCACGATGATCCGTTCATCCGCCGCCTCGTCGAGATAGTCGGCGAGGGTGTCCAGGTCGAGGCGGGACGCCGCGGAGAGCAGGTCGATCTCGATGGCGTCGCCGAGCACGGCGGCAACGCGAAGCACCTGCAACACGGCGGGTTCCACGGCCGCGAGCCGTCGGTCCAGCACCGACCGGACGGCAACCGGGATCCCGTCGCCGAGGCGCTCGTCGCGCGGCAACCGGGCGTACTCGGAGACGAACAGCGGGTTGCCCCCGGTCCGGTCGGTCAGGATCCGCGCCTCGTCCGGGCCGATTCGCTCTCCGGCCACATGGCAGGCCAGTTCCTCGACGTCGGCCGGGGACAGCGGCGAAACCGCGATCTGCCGGTTACCCTCCCCGCGCAGCACCGCATCGACAAGGGTTCCGACGGCCGCGCCGATGCCGGTGTCGCGCACGGTCAACACGAACCAGACCGGGCTGTCGCGCAGTGCCCCGACCAGATACGCCAGGCACCGCAGCGACGTCGGGTCGGCCCACTGGATGTCGTCGACGACGACGGTCAGCGCGGGGGTGTCCGCGGCCGCCGCCTCGACCACCTCCAGCACCCGGTCGTACACGGCGAACCGGGCCTCGTCGGGATCGACGCCGGTCGGCGGGACCAGCACGATGTCCGCGTCACCGCCGAGTTCGCGCACCATCCGCCGGATCGGGCACCAGGCCGGGGCGCCGTCGTCCTCCGGGCACCGCGCCCACACCGCCGTCCCACCGGCCGCGACGGTCCGTGCGGCGCATTCCTCGGCCACCCGGGTCTTGCCGATCCCGGCGGGGCCGGTGAGCGCCAGCCACCGTGTGGACCCGACGAGGACGTCGTCGAGCATCCGCTCGATCATGCGAGTTTCGCCGCGGCGACCGACGAACACGCGACCTGTTTCCACCTTGCCGACCGCGTCACCCGCCGCGGGTGCGTCGGCGTTCACGGACTGGGACACGGGAAGCGGAACCTGCTCCGCCCCGGTCCATCCCGGTGTGCGGGGCCAGGCCGCGAGACCCGGATCGTGGCGCAGGATTGCGCTCTGGAGTGCGCGCAACTCGGTCCCGGGCTCGAGCCCCAACTCGGCGTCGAGCCGATCGACGTGCGACCGGAACCACTCCAGCGCCTCCGACGACCTGCCGGCCCGGTGCAGGGCGAGCATCCGGAGCCAGCAGGTGCGGTCTCGATACGGGAATTCGCTGCACAGCTGGGCCGCCTCGACGAGCGCGGGCTGGACCCGACCCAGCGCAAGCAGGGCGGTGATCCGAGTCTCCCGGCATTCGATCCGTACCTCGTCGAAACCGGTGGCCTCCATCTGAACCCACGGTTCTTCGGCCGAGTCCTCGAGCAACGGCCCCCGGACCAACGCGAGCGCGCGGTCGGCCGTCTTCAACGCCGGTTCCCACGACCCGTCCTCCGCAAGACGCCGCGCGTCCTCGGCGTCGTCGAGGAAAGTCACCAGGTCGACCTCGTCGGCCGAGACGTCGAGGACGTAACCCGGTGGTTGCCGCACGATCGGCGAAGCGGCTCGGGTCTCGACACGGAGCACCCGGCGCAGGTTCGAGATGTAGGCCTGGATGCTGGCCATGGCACTCGCAGGCGCCTCGTCGCCCCAGAGGGCGTCGACGAGGCGGGCGGTGGACACCACCCGCCCCCGACCGAGCAGCAGAACCGCCAGGACCGCGCGTTGCTTGCGCGGCCCCAGATCGACGATCTCGTCACCGGAGTCGGTGCGGGCCACCTCGAGAGGTCCGAGCACCCGATAGATCATGCGTAAACTCCTCGTACCCACCGACTTCGGACTGCCCGAGTGTAGGTACCGAGAGTCGTCGATGTGCGAGAAATCGCTCATCGAAGTGCCGACACGACCTCGGCACCGTCAGCTCCGCGGCGCGCGGAACGTCGCGCGGGCAGTGTTGCCGCGCATACCAGCGCTCCCAGTGCCGCGATGAGCGCGGCGACCATCAGCGCGGCGTGCAGACCCGAGACGAACTCCTCCGGCGATCCCCCCGGCAGCATCGATTGCGCGGGCAGGAGGACGCCGAGACCGGCCACCCCCACCGCGATCCCGGTTTGACGGAACGCGTCGTTGATGCCGGCGGCCAACCCGACGTGGTCGGCAGTGCTCTCCCCGAGCACGAGCCCGCTCATGACCGGATTGAACACTCCGGCGCCCACCAGGGCCACGACGAAGCCGGGCAGGATGGCGTACTTCGAGCTGGACACGTCCACGACGGTCATCATCACCAGACCCGCGGCCACCAACATCAGTGAAGCGGTCAGCGTGACCGACACCGGGATTCGACCGTCAAGCTTCGCCGTCGCGCCGGCGACGACGAACATGGCGACCGTCGCGGGCAGATACACCAACCCCGCCTCGACCGGAGACAGGTGCAGGATGTTCTGCAGGTAGATCGTGGTGTACACGAACACCGCGAACAGCGACGCCGAGATCGCGAAGGCCGCGACCTGGGCACCCGCGAACGCCCGGTTCGTCAGCAACTGCGGCGGCAGCATCGGTTCGCGTGCCCGCAGTTCGTATCCGACGAATCCGATCAACGCGACGGCACCGAGGACGAGGGCGACAACCGTCGCCGGCGAGGTCCATCCGACCTCGTTGCCGCGCAACAGCCCGAAGACGACCGCGCCCAATCCGACACAGACGAGGATCTGTCCGATCACGTCGGCACCGCGCGGGTTCGGATCCCGCGATTCCGGCACCCATCTGACGGTGACGGCCAGGGTGAGCAATCCGATCGGGACGTTGATCAGGAAGATGGCCCGCCAATGGACCAGTTCGGTCAGCAGTCCGCCCACCAGCGGACCGATCGCGAACGCCCCGCCGATCGTGGCGCCGTACGCGGCCAGCGCCGTCGCGCGTGCGGGTCCCTTCTCGAACACGTCCGCGAGGAGCGCGAGTGAGCAGGCGAACAAGACGGCGGCGCCGACCCCCTGCGCGGCACGTGCGAGGTCGAGCACCCAGATGTTCGGCGCCACCGTGCAGACCAGCGAGGCGAGGGTGAACAGCACGATGCCGACTTCGAACACGTAGCGGCGCCCACGTCGGTCCGCCAACGATCCGGCACTGAGGACCACGGTCGCCAACGCCAGCGTGTAGGCGTCGACGACCCACTGCAGCCCGCTCACCCCGGTGTCGAGGTCGACGGCGATGGAGGGCAGGGCGGTATTGACCACGGCGATGTCGAGCATCAGCATCGCGGTGGTCACACAGACCACGATCAGGGTGGCGCGTCGCGTTGCGGCGCTTCTCGGAATTGTCTCGACCGGCATCGGTTGTCCTCGGTATCTCGTGGGGACGACGCGAGGGCTCTCGCGTCGTCCCCACCGTGTGCCAGCACGCTTGGCTCGCACCGGGCGAAATCCTTGGAGGCGCGGCGGCGGCGAGGGACTGGTCGACGGGCCGGCGAGAACGGGGCCGCCATAACATCTCAGCGCATGAGCTTCGACATCGTCGCCTTCGACCCCGCCGCCACGACCGACAGCGGCTTCCTCGACTGGTTCGGCGTGCAGGTCGAATGGGCCGAGGATCACGACTTCTGCGACGTCGCCGTGACCACACCCGAGCTGCGCGCGTTCTACACCGCGCTCGCCGAGGTCTTCCCACCGCTCAACGGCCCCGGCGCTCCTAGCGACGAGGAGCTCACCGCCGACCCCAGCCTCGAGGGACGTCTGACCGACTACAGCATCGGTGGGGCGATCATCTACGCAGGCTTCGGCTGGTCACAGGCAGAGCGCGCCACGGAACTGTTCTGCGCACTCGCGGCCGAACACAGGGTCGCGGTGGCGCTGGTCAGTCACGACTCGTCGATTCCCCCGATCATCCGCCCGTAGACACTTCCCGCTCCAGTCTCATACCGCTGAGACGACGAACGAGGTCAAGGTGGCCGCAAACTCGACCTCGGGCTTACCGTCCACCAGCTCGGGGAACCGGGCGAGCAGGTCGGCCACGTACGGTGCGGCGAAATGTGCGTCGCAGGCGCCCTGGTTCACGTACTGCTCGGCCACGACGAAATTCCCGTTCTCACGTCGGCCGATCGCGTACGCGACCACTCCTGCTTCGGCGCGGGTGCATTCCGCCACGTCCAGGAGTGCGGCAGCGAGGTCGTCAGCGCGGCCCGGCCGGGGGCGCAGGATTGCGGTGACCATGGTCATGGTGTCGCCTTTCATTGGGGATTGTCGGTGCCCAATCCTCGCGGCGAACGGTGGACGACTCATAGTAGAAATGCGACAGGCCCAAACCCAGGGTCGCAGCGGGGTTTCGCCCGGTGAACCGCCGGAACTCCCGGATGAAGTGGTTCTGGTCGTAGAACCCGGCGTCGAGAGCGGTTGCCAGGTAGCGCGATTCGTCGCCGAGCAACAGCGTCCGCGTGGCGTGCTGAATGCGGGTCAGCCGCTGGAACTCCTTGGGGCCCACCCCGACGGCAGCAGGAAAGCGACGCTGCAACAGTCGCACACTCAGCCCGGTTTCCGCGGCGAGGCGGTCGATTCGCACGGCTCCGCGCCGCCGGTAGACGACGTCGGCCGCGGCAAGGACCCGGCTCTCGACCGTGCTCTCGAGCCGGCGGCGACCAGCGAGGACGCGCAGGGCGCCGTCCAGGGCGCCGACGCGTGCACGCCACGTGGAGGCCGAGCAGACCGCGTCCGCCAGCCGCGAACCCTCGTGCTGCCACAGGTCTTCGGCGGACACCACCGTGTCCGTTACACCGTCGACGCCCTCTCCCAGTAGGCGCCGCAGCGCCCCCGCGCGGAACCGCACCACGAGGAAGGCCCCTCCGTCCGAGGAGGGTGTGAGCGACCAGCGGTTGCGTCGCAGGCAGACCAGGTGGGCCGCGGGCAGCCGGGCCGGCACCGCGTCCGCAACGCGGACGGAGACATGGCCACGCACGTGGATCCACAACTCGGCGCCGGTACCCGGCCAGATGTCGGGCAGCGCCGCCCCGGGTCCGGGCGTGCACCACCAGTAGCGCTCGACGTACGCACCGAGCGCGTTGCTCGGCCGCGCATGGCCGATGACGATCGGACCGGCACCGCTGACGAGCGACATGGAACCCAGCGTAGGCACTCGCCCCCGCTACCGATGGGCCTAGAAGGGCTGGCCCAGCATCGCCGCGATCAGCTGCAGCGGCATCGTGACGAATGCCGCCCCGACGAACAGCGCGGATCGCAGCGGATCACCGGCCAGGTACCCCTCGCGGATCCACCCCAAGGCATCTACTGCAGAACCCATGTGTCGCCCCTCCCATTCGTTTTCGTTTCGTCGAACCTGTCGTTCGCGGACACCGTCCCGTTACCGAACGAGCACCACAGTTGCACGAACTCCGGTGCGGACCGAGGCGCGGCCGCGACGAGAAAGACGAGGGCGTAGCCGACGACGAGGGCCAGGAGGCGCTCCTACTCGAACTCGCCCCGACCGGTCCGATGATCCAGGCGCAGCTCAGCGACGCGCTCGGCTGCGAGCCGCCCAACGTCACGCTCATGACCCGCAAACTCGAAGCCTCCGGTCACATCCGCCGCACGCCCGCGGCCACCAGAAGCCCCCGCCACCCGCAGGGTCGTCCAGACGGCGAGTAGGACGACGCCGCCCGAAGACATGAGACCGCGCGTCTCGGCTCAGCGCGGCGCCAGGTTACGTAGGGCGAGGGCCAGAATCCGTGACATGTCTTCGGCGTCACGGCCCTTCGAAGTCTCACATGATCGGTCCCCGACCAGATGATTGGACAAGGCCAGTCCGTGCAGAAGTACCCAGAGCAGTGGGCCAATGTCCCCGACATCACCGGCGATGAGAGTGTGGCTCCGCTGCGCCTCCACGACGAGTTCGTTGAAGTAGCTGTTGAAGTCGACGGCGGCGTCGACGAGCACTCGGCTCGGGTTGATCGTGTAGTCGCCACCGAACTCGAGCCGGTAGTGATTCGGGTGTTCCCAGGCGACGCGCACATAGGCGAGGCAGGCACGGAACAGCGGGGTGGAGGGTTCCGTGGTGTCCGCGGCAGCACGCTGCATCTCCGACTTCAGGAATGCCAGGTTCTCGGCCGCTACGGTGCTGAGCAGATCATCCTTGTCGCGGAAGTGACGGTACGGCGCCGTCCGCGACACGTCGGCCGCGGCGCCGACCGCCCGCAGAGTGACGTGGGCCGGTCCGCCCCGCGCCAAAAGATCACTGGCCGCGGCTATCAGGGCGCGGCGCGTGTCCCGGGTTCTCTCCTGCACATCCCGAGAATAGAAGGACGTTGACGCTGTCAACAAGCGCATGTAAGTTGACGCTGTCAACCTGACGGCAGACTTCGAACGTACTCGTCCGACACGGGGGCTCAATGACATCGACATCGCGGGCGAATCCCGCCGACCTACTCCGCACGAATATCGGCGCGTGGAATTCGCTACGCGCCGAACGTGATTCGCGGATACTCGACCTCGCCGACACCGATCTGCGAGGAGCCGATCTGGCCGGCGCAAACCTGGCGGGCGTCGACCTCACCGGCGCCGACCTGTCGGGAGCCGACCTGACCGGCGCCACCCTCGCAGGAGCGGATCTGACCTCCGCCGTGTTCGTCGGCGCCGACCTGACGAGGGCCGATCTCACCGGCGCCGTCGCTCACGACGCCGATTTCACCAGCGCGTATCTCATCCGGGCCGACCTGCGGGACGCCGACCTGACGATGAGCTACCTGACGTCGACCTTCCTCGGGCACGCGGACCTCGCCGGAGCGGACCTCTCCGGCGCGTACATGACCGGCGCTTACCTCGGTGATGCCAACCTGACCGGCGCCACCCTGGTCGGTACCTATTTGGGCAAGGCCAACCTGACCGGCGCGAACATGGCCGCTACCGTCCTGGACGGCGCCGATCTCACCGACGTCACCATGCCGGACGGCACAGTGCCCGACTGATCGGACACCGAGCGACGTTGGAGCGCAAGCAGGTTGACCACCGAACCACCCGCCCGCTCGGGCACGCGCACGGCGGCCGACGGCACTCGAAGGGGGTCTGGGAACGAAACGCAACTCACACGAACAACACCCGTCGCCTACCTCGAACACCACGATTCGTATGTGGTGGTGGGTTCCGCATTCAGGGCACACCCCGACCCCGATTGGATGCGGACCTTGCAACCGCCGAGACCGTCCGGATTCGGATCGACGATCACGAATGGAAGGTGTCGGCAAGGATCGCGCAACGCGAAGCGAAGTCCGGCCGCACCTTTCCCGTCTGCCTCCGGCGCGACCGGAGCGGATCGGCAGGTGAGAGTTCCGCTGACCAACCTGCGCGTTGCCCACGCCGGCGCTGGATTCCGGGCTCGCCCTCTCGGATGTCGCCCCACACAACTCTGCCGAGACGCTGAGGGTGGACGGAGCGCCGACCTTCGACGGCTACGCCCGTCGTTCTCGTGTGAGGTTCACGACGCCCTGGATGAGGATGCCGATCCCCATGAGTGCCACGATCCAGGTCATCACGGTCCCCACCACACCGAGATCCACCATGGTTGCGGCCACTATCGCGACCAGCGCCGTGGCGATACCGAGAGGAATCAGGATGCGTGCGGGTGGAGTCTGAGGCTCATCAGGGCTGTTCACCGGGGCAGTGTTCCACAGGCAGCCGGCCCGGTGTCGGCGACGCGCCCAATGGGCCGGCGAGCCGAGTTCCGGCAGCTGCCTACCAGTTACACATACGTGGCGTGGGTGGTCCCTCTTCAGCGCGCATCGGGCACCCCACGAGCGTCGAATCCGCGGATCCGAACTTCGTCTCAGCGACCGAGAAGACGGCCGAAGAATCCGACCCTGCCCGACACGAGCGGCGCCCACTCGAGGTTCCATAGCTCCTCGAGCGTGATCCCGGCGAGGCGGCAGACGAACTCCAGGTGCGCGTCCTCCGGGTCGTCCTCGGTCTCGAACACGGCCTCGGCATCGATTGGGGCGCCGAAGTCTTCGGCGAGCTCCCGCTCGGCGAGCACTCGGAGGCGGGGGTTGTTCCCGAACGACTGGATCACGTAGACGTCGCTCGTGCCACCGAGGGTGACGAGCACCGTGCCCGCGGGCGGTTCCGAAAGCTGCGGACGCTGCTGGAGATCGAGACCGGGATCCACGAGCAGGACGTGCGCGCCGACCTGCGCGGCCGACGGTCCGGCCGCGGTGCTGCCGCTCGCCTCGCCGAAGTCGATGGTCGATTCGGCGTCGGCCCCCAAGGCCGAGAGATCGGTATTCGGCACGAAGCCCAGCGTGAAGTTCATCGACATTCCGACAGGGTAGCGACCGGGGACCACGGTTCCTCAGATCGAGTGGCTTCCGTACGCCGCCGGGTTGGCGCGCGCTACTCGCCGTCTGCCTGACCGTCCGCGTACTGCCCGACCACGCGGTTACGCCACCGGCGGAAGTCGTCGAAGTTGCCCGCGAGCGCCTGCCGCAGGTCGGAGGCGCTGTTCACCCAGCCCACGTCCTCCGGATCCGGCACGTCTTCCGGGGCATGGTTGGCGCCGGGGACGAGATAGGTCGGGTTGCCCTGCGGATTGGCGATGAGGAACCCACCCGCGACACACAGCTCGTAGATGAACGTCGTCTCCTCGTCCGACAGCGAGGCGTGATCGATCCCACCGCTCACCGGCGCCTCCTGATCGAGCGGGTCGAGGTGTAGGTCGGTCCAATGACCGTCGAACGCGAGGGCCTGCCCGTCCGCATCGACGAGAAGCGAACCCTGGCCGTCGCTGTCCGCCGCGCGCAGGCCCCGCGACTCCAGAAAGACAGCGACGGCATCACGATCCGCGTCGCGCTGCTCGTCTCCCTGGACGCGCACGAAGATCAGCGAGAATCCCATGCCCGGAATACTGTGCCTACTCGCGTCCCCGCGCAAGGAAGACGCCGTCGGCCGCCGAGCTCGACCGAGGCTACGCGGACAATGTCGGCGGTCGCCGATTGCCCTCCGCGAGGACCGCCTCGGCGCCGAAGTCCCCCATCGCCAGATGGCCGGTACTCTCGGCGACCATCGAGCTCCTGCGAATGGGCGGGCAACGGATTCGACACAGCGCCGGTGGCGCGCTTCCTCCCCTCAGGAGCATGTGGAATCTTGCTCGAGGTCGTGAGTGCCACATAGCCTCTCGGGATGGTGCACAGTGCCGCGAAGGATGTAGACGGTTACATGACCGAGGTGCCCGATGAGCGTAGAGCTGCACTGGCCGAGGTGCGGCAGCTGTGCCGCCAGGAGCTCACGGGCTTCACCGAGATCATGGCCTACGGCATGCCTGCCTATGAGCGGGACGGTGTCGCGGAGATCGCCTTCGCCAGCCAGAAGCAGTACATCTCCTTCTATTTGATGCGCCCTGATGTGCGTGACGCGTTCGCCGAACGGCTGGCGGGACACAACATGGGCAAGGGGTGTCTGCGGTTCCGCGGGCCTCAGGGCATCGACTTCGATCTGCTACGTGATCTGTTGCGAGCAACTGCGGCACGGCCCGGGGCGGCCTGCTGATGCGTGTCGGACCGCAACCGGAGTCGACGATCTGCCTGCGTTGAACGATGGCGACGGGCGACGCCGCGGGGCGTGGAGCTCGTCGCCGTGCGGGATGCCAACCGATTACGCGGCCAGACTGGGCCCGTGCACAAGAAACAATAGGATGCGACACGGCCCGGATCCGCCGGGCGAGGCGAAGGGCGAAACGCATGGGAGCATGGGCAAGCGCGCCGTGGCACAACGATGCGGCGGCCGACTGGTTCGGAGACGTCTTCGCGGGTATCGACATCGATGCGCGCATCGGCGAGGCCTTCGAACACGACGACGATTACGATCGGGTGCGCGCCGCGTGCTACCTGCTCGCTGTGCTCGGGCACAGCATGGTGTGGCCCGGCGATCTCGAGCGCCTCGACGGTCACCTCGAACGGGGGGTCGAGCTGCTCACCGAGATGATCGAGCCGGAGTCGGAGTTCCGTGAGCTCTGGGAAGACGACGCCGAGGTCATCGAGTCCGTTCGCGCGGAGATCGCGGAACTCGAGGCCCGCCTCGATGGCGAGGGCGACGAAGACGAAGACGAAGACGACTAGCAGCCTGGGTGGAGAATCGCTGCGTGCGGACCCGACGGAACTCGACCAGGCGCTCCGCCTTCGCCGAGCCGACGGAAGCGCCGGGTTCGAGTTGTGGACTACCGCCGATGACTACCCGTACCTCGCACTGAGCGCGTGCGTCGACCGCCGGTACGTGCACTCGGTCGAGCTCTAGTCGGAGCCTGTTGATGCGTGGTCGCCGGGGCGGGCTACGACGCGATGCGTTCCGGGCCGCGCACCTGGTACCCGGCTGCCTCGAACTCACCCTCGACGGTCGGCCGCATCCCCGGTGCAGCAGTCGAGTTGATGAGGGCGACCCAGTCGCCGTCGTCGTCCACGACGAGGCTGCCGTCCTCGCGAGCCGCGAACACATCCACGAGAACACCGAGGGGTGCCACCATGACCGCACCGTACTCGTGGGCCACACCGTCGCCCCCGAGGATCGGCGGATCGAGCCGGTACAAGCCCGTATCCGACGCCGTATCGACCGCGACAGCGGTCGAGGTCAGCATTGCGATGCCCATGACGGCCTCCTGAGGCGTGTGGACGAGGCGCGTTCCCCGTCCTGAATGCATCCAACACTACGGCCGAATCGAACGAAAGTTACAGTAGTAGAACGTGTTACAACTCGCGGACGGTGGACTGTATCGGCCATCGGCGCCGGGCAGACGCGCCGAGATCCCGGGTCCAAGGCCGACGTGTGCCGCTGCTCGCGAACCGATTCGTGTTCGCGCGCAGCGACATCTGCCGACAACGGGACAGGCGGTCAGGCGGTCGCGGCCACTCGCAGCGACGGACGCCGATCGATCACTCTCTTCGCCTTCGGAACGGCGCGCTCCAGCGTTTCCGGATCCAGGATCTCGACCGTGAAGTTGATGTTCGTGTCGTTCTCGAGCCGCGCGCGGACGGCGGCCGCAAGATCCTTCTTGAATGCCGGCACGTCGTGCGGCTCGATCGTCGGGTCGTATTCGACCTGCACGTGCACCGAATCCATCGTTCCCTCACGGTCCGCGATGATCACGAACTCCACGCCCGTGCCCGGCACGGAGAGCAACGACCGCTGGACTTGGCTCGGATACACGTTGGCGCCGCGGACGATCAGCATGTCGTCGAGCCGAGGACCTCGTCGAGGCTGTCGGCAGGGCCGCACGCACCGGCGGGTGCGGGCCGGTCCGCCGACTGCGCCGAGAACTCGTCCGGGAGGCGGAGCTGATGTTCGCGCGAAGGCTGCGGGACCGACCTCTCGACGAGGCGTGCACGGCGGTGTTCACCGGGGCGCGCGAATTCGACGACGTGGTAGCCGAATTGGCGCGATCCTGAACCGGGTGGCTCGGCGGGACGGACGGCGCGCGTGACGCGTCAACGGGGCGCCAGCCGGGCGCATGCTCGGCGCAGCATCGACTGCACGACCACCGGATGGACGACGCTGACTGGTGCGAAATAAACGCGCCCGCGCCAGCCCTTCAGCCGCACGACCGTCGTCACGCGGACGAGTCGGGCGTCGGTGTCGACCCCGACGCCGGCGCGGAAGTCGAGGTGCCGGTCGTCGACGGAGATCAATGCCTCACCGTCCTGCACACGCGAGACGGCGAAGACGTCGCGGCCGCCGCGTGGGACACCGATCAGCGGAACCAGCAACTGCCGCAACGCAAACGCGAGCCGGATCCATGCCGGGCTCGAGCCGACGGCGAACACCGTTTCGGCCCACACCCGGGGATCGTCGGTGGCGCCCGGTGGCATGGGCGCCGCGACGACATCGACGAAGTCCGGGCGGGGAACGTCCTCGAGGGCGAGGGACCAGAAGGCGGGACGCGGCATGCCGTCATCCTCTCCCCTTCGCCGAGCCTCGTTCAACACAAAGTGGTCTTGATCTCTACGAGTGCCGGCGCGATACGGCGCCGCCCTCGACAGGGCGTGGCGTCGTCGCCCAGGATGGGCGCCAGGTCGTCGCCGGGAGCGGTGTCAGCGTTCCGAAGTGGTCGATGATCGCGCGCAGTGCGGGGTGTGGATCGGTACTGGGGAAGATGAGCGAGAGGGGGTACGCGAGCGTCGGATTCACGATCGGTATGCGGCGCAGGTCGTAGGTGGCCGGCCAGATGTACCGATCGCGCGCGGCGACGAGGGTCGCCACGTCGGCCGAGTCCGCGAGGGTGTCGAGAAGCACTTCGTTTCCGAAGTTCGGGCCTGCGGCGTCGACGCGGAGGTTGAACTCGGTCGCGAGCTGATCGTAGAACTCTGCCCATTCGCTGCGGGGCGCGATACCCGGCACCCAGATCCGATGCCCGCGCAACTGCGGTGGCGTCAGCGTTCGGGCGGACGCGAGCGGATGTCGGGGACCGACCAGGAATTCCAGCGGGGAATCGAACGCGTGGATCATCTGCACGTCGCGCGGCAGCGTTGCCGGGTCTGTCACCGTGCGGAACGAGGCGTCGATCTCGCCTGCTTCGACCGCGGCGACCACCGCGCGCGGGTCGTCGACCTTGAGTGTCACCACGTCCAGCGCGATCTCGGGGTGCGCCCGCCAATAGTCGTGGAGGACCACGGCCTGCGCGGACCGCAAGCCGAGGACGTCGATCCGCAGAGCCCGCGAGCCCGGCCTGACCGCATCGACGGCGCGGTCGACACCCCGGACGATGCTGCGGGCGTGAGGGAGGAACGCCTGGCCGTCGAGCGTCAGCTCGACCCCGCGGGCGGTACGGACGAACAGACGGACCTCGAGCTCGCGCTCCAGGGCGGCGATCCGCTTGGAGACTGCCTGTTGCGTCACACCCAGCTCGTTGGCCGCGTGCTGCAGTTGCCCGAGCTCGGCCGCCCGGACGAAGGAACGCACTGCCTCGGTATCCATCGGCACAGCCTATGCGTGCACAACTGATCGTTGTGGCACGCCGGGACCGCGTTGTTTGATCCGGTCTCGGTTCCGCTGTTGTGATTCACCGACCCGACCATCGGTTGTAGCGAAGGAGCCCTATGCGCGTGCAGTTGGGACGCAGCTTCGGCCGGCTGTGGTGGTCGTACGCCGTGAGCACATACGGCACGTGGATCGCCTTCGGAGCCTTCCCGCTCGTCGCGGTGCAAGTGCTTCACTCACCGACATTTGCCGTCTCGCTTCTCGAGGCGGCCGGGCTGATCGTCGCTGCGCTCGTTGCGTTCCCGCTCGGGCCGTGGGTGGAGCACCGGGCCAAACGACCGGTAATGATCGCGATGGATCTGACCCGGTTCCTCGCGATGGCCAGTGTTCCGATCGCGTACCTCCTCGGTGTGCTGACCTACGGGCAACTTCTGGTCGTCTCGGTCGTCTCCGGAACCTCGAGCATCGTCTTCGCCGCCGCCTCCGGCGCCTACCTCAAACACCTCGTCCGCAGCGATCACCTCCTGGTCGCGAACGGCAGATTCGAAGGCACCAGTTGGGTGGCCACCGCGGCAGGGCCACCGTTGGGCGGCGCACTCATCGGGCTGCTCGGCCCGGCCATCACTGTCATGGTGGACGCCCTCAGCTTTCTTCTGTCCGCACTCGCGATCCTCCGTATCCGTGGAGGCGATGTGGCAACACCCCGCAACGCGGCGACCAGGTCGCGCGCCGACGACCTTCTGGCCGGCTGGCGAATCATCCTCCACGACCGCGTCCTGCGGCGTCTGTTCCTCAATACCGTGACGGTCAGCGGTCTGATCATGGCGACCGGTCCGCTGCTGGCCGTTCTGCTGATAGACCGGTACCACTACCCCGCCTGGCAATAGGGGCTCGCCTTCGGCATCCCGGCGCTCGGCGGCTTCGTGGGCTCCCGCCTCTCCCCGCGCCTCGTCGCTCGCTACGGTCGCCACCGCGTCATGATCGTCTCCGGCTGGCTGCGCTCGGTCTTCCCGCTCGGTCTCGCCTTCACCCGACCCGGCATCGCCGGGCTCGTGACCGTGATCGTCGTCGAGGGCCTGCTGATCACCTGCATGGGCATCTTCAACCCCATCAACGCGACCGAACGCCTGCAGCGCAGTCCCACCGCTCATGCGGCCCGAGTTCTCAGCACATGGAGCGTCGGCAGCAAACTCCTGCAGGCCGCCCTGATGGTGGCCTGGGGCATCCTCGCCACCCTCACCGACCCGCTCGCCGCGATCACCACCTCCGGCGTTCTCCTGCTCGCTACCCCGCTGCTGCTGCCCCGGCTCAGAACCACACCCCGATCTCGGCGAGCCTCGCCCGCAGCCGCTCGAGGTGACCGCCCGGCCAGTACACCTGGCCGCAGTCGTTGCAGCGACTGAACCGACGCTGTTCGCGCAGCACACCTCCGGGGACCCTGCCCCGCGCGACCGCGGGTGTCGCCGGGCCGATGCGACCGTTGCAGCGGGCGCACCGCGTGAGTGGCGCGATGCGCCCCTGCAGGCGGTACCGGTCCAGAACCTCCCGCAACTGGAGTCGCGAATCGGTCTCGTGCAGGAAGCCTCCGTGGACGAGCGCCGCCCGCTCGAGCAGTCCGACGTCGCGCGTGAGCAGGATGCGATTCTCGTTGCGCGACAACCCGAGCAGCTCGTCGTCCGAACGATCGTTCGCGTACGAGCTGTCGAATCCGAGCAGCCGGAGATAGCGGGCGAGGCGGCCCAGGTGGACATCGAGGACGAAGCGCGGTTCCGGCAGCGGCGGGCGCAGCGGCGTGACGTCACCGAGCCCGAGCCCGTGGAACGTCGGGTACACCGCGACCCGTTCCCCGCCGGACACGTGGTGGTCGAACCCGACCGGGTCCCCATCGACGAGGATCAGATCGACCTCGGTGTGTGGCACCCCGAGGGATTCGATCCGATCCTTGACCGACGGTGTGCCCTCGAAGTCGTGGACAAAGGTGCGCTTGCGTTGCGGAGGCGACAGAAAGTCGTTCAGCTCCTCGTAGAAGCGGAACTCGCACCGATGTGCAGTCATCTCCAGGTCACCACCGAACGCCGGCCGATCCGGTCCGATCGTCCACCTACCGGCAGCAGGTCAATTCCGACTCCCCGAACCGTATGGGCGCGTGATGATCTCCAGGTTGTGTCCCGCCGGGTCGTGGAAGTAGACGCCGCGCCCGCCGTCGTTCCGGTTGATCTCGCCCGGCCGTGTCTTGTGCGGATCGGCCCAATGGTCCATGCCTCGTTCGAGGATGCGACCGTAGATGCCGTCGAAGTCCTCCTCGCCGACCAGGAAGGCGTAGTGCTGCGGCAGCACGTCGATCGGTGGATCGGCGAAGTCCAGCGTCACGCCGTTGTCGAGTTGGACGGCCAGGAACGGACCCGCCGCCACGGCGTCGGGCAGGGCGAACAGTGAGGTGAAGAACGACGCGGAAACCTGCTTGTCCCGCGAGAACACGATGGTGTGGTTGAACGAAACGGTCATCGAAGACCCCTTGCGCTTCGACGCCTCCATGCCTGACGCAGTCCGCCACCGGCACGCGACGCTGCGCACCATGTAAGCACCGATCGCGGTTGCGCCGCAAGCTCATCGGTCCCCGCCGTCGAGGTACCGCCCGACGATCGGCCCGATCACGGCGAGTGCCTCCGGTGTCGTCAGCCGGTTGTGCGAGTAGTCCACGGGATGGGTGTGAACCGTGCCCGCGATGTAACCGTCCCACGGGGTCCGCGAATCCGCAGTCCCGCCGTCCGCGGCGACGTACACGAGGTCGCCGTCGAAGGTCTCGGGACGGTAGTCCTGCCCGAGGCTGATCGTGTGCAGGTAGTCGTCGTAGATCCGGCGCAGGTCGTCCGCCGTCAATCTGGCGTAGGCGCCGCCGCCCTCGCGGAGTAGTTGCGCCGCGCGTTCGGGGGTGAGATCACCGTCGGCGCCCCCGTCCGGATCGATTCCCGCGAACTCGGCGAACAACATCCCGAGGCTCGGCGTGCGCGACCCCTCGGGGATCGACTCGGTGGTCTGGGTGTCCAGCATGACCAGCGTCCCGACATCCTCGCCGAGGGCCCGCAATCGCACCGCCATCGCGTGCGCGATGGCACCGCCCACCGAGTACCCGAGGAGGTGATACGGGCCGTGCGGCTGCACCCGTCGGACCAAGTCGACATAGTGCCCCGCGAGTTCCACCATCGACGGTGCCGACTCCTCACCGACGGTCACGCCGGACGACTGGATTCCGTAGACGGGGCGCCCGTCGGTGATGTACGGGATCAGACCGGTGTAGCACCAGGTCAACCCGATCGCCGGGTGCACGCAGATCAGTGGCTCCGCGCCGTCCCCCGAGCGCATCCGCACCAACTCGTCCATCGACGGACCGCCGCCGTCGAGCCGTGCGGCGATCGCGGCGGGCGTCGGATCGCTGACGACCCACTGCATCGGCAGCGCCCGGCCCAGCCGCGACTGCACCTCGGCGACTACACGCACCGCGCTGAGCGAGTTGCCGCCGAGCTCGAAGAAGCTGTCGTCGACTCCGACACGTTCCGCCCCGAGGACCTCGGCGAACACGTCCACCAGCACCTGCTCCGACTCGGTCCCGGGCGGCCGGTAGGCGCCGGTCGTGAACATGGGGTCCGGCAGCGCCTCACGGTCGACTTTGCCGTTGGAGGTCATCGGCACGGTGTCGAGGATCGTGATCGCGGACGGCACCATGTAGGCCGGTAGCGATGTGGCCGCGAACTTCTTGAGCGCGGCCGAGTCGAGGTCGCTGTCGGGTCCGAGGCGGACGTACGACACCAGCACCGTCTCGCCGTTGGGGGCCTGGCGCCCCAGCGACACGGCGAACTCGACGTCGGGATGCACGGCCAGGGCGGCGTCCACGTCGCCGATCTCGATGCGTAGGCCGCGGATCTTGATCTGGAAGTCGGTGCGGCCGATGTACTGCAGTCCGGACCCGCGGGCGCGGCGCACCAGATCACCGGTCCGGTACATGCGTGATCCCGGTGGCCCGAAGGGGTTGGCCACGAACCGTTCCGAGGTCAGTGTCGGCTGCGCGCGATAACCACGGGCCAGGCAGGGCCCGAAGAGGTACAGCTCGCCCTCGCTGCCGTCGGGCACCGGACGCAACCAGCAGTCGAGCACGACGGCACCCACCCCGGAGCGGGCGACCGGCCCACCCATCGTGATCGGTTCGCCGGACGCTAGCGCGCCGCTGGTGGTCACGCAGACGGTGCACTCGGTGGGCCCGTACGCGTTGAGCAGCATCGTGCGGTGCGCCCACTCGTCCACCAGTTCCGCCCCGAACAGCTCACCACCGATCTCGGCGACCTCGATGTCGGGCAGCGCGCGCGGGTCGAGGGTTCCGCACACCGCGGGAGTGACGAGCACGTGGGTGACCCGCTCCTCTCGCGCGAACTGTTCGAGTTCGGCGCCCGCGTACACGTCGGGCGGTGCGATCACCAGGGTCGCGCCAGCCCCGAACGCGAGGACCATTTCGAGCACCGACACGTCGAAGCTCGGCGAACACACATGCAGGATCCGGGATTTCGGCGTCACGCGCTGGTGCTCGATCTGCGCGGTCGTCATCGCCGGCAGGCCGGTGTGAGTGACCACGACGCCCTTGGGGGCACCGGTCGACCCGGAGGTGTAGATCAGGTAGGCCGGGTCGGTCGCCCGGATCGGGTATGTGCGTTCGTCGTCCCGGATCGGCCGCGACGGGTAGCGGTTGACGTCGATCCCGTCGAGCGCCAGCCAGTCGAGGACCCGCGGTAGACCGTGAATCCCGGTCGCCGTCAGCCCGACCGCGGCGGCGCAGTCGGCCAGCATGTACGCGATGCGTCCGGGGGGCAGCTTGGGGTTGATGGGTACGGGAGCGGCGCCGCTCTTCACGACCGCCCAGGTAGCGACGACGGAGTCCGCCGAACGCGGTACCGCGACGGGCACGAAGTCCTCGGGACCCACCCCCCGCTCGATGAGAGCGCGCGCGAGACGAGTGGACCGCTCGTCGAGTTCGCGGTAGGTGGTGTCGGTGCCGCGCCATCGCAACGCGGTCGCATCCGGGTCGATCGCCGCGCCCGTCTCGAGGATCTCGGCCCACGTTCGTGCCGGGCCCGGATCCGACGTCGCGATCTCGACCAGGTCGGTGCGGCCCCGCTCGCCCGCCACGTCGATCAGTCCGATCGGGGTCTGCGGGCGATGCGCAATGTTCTCGACGATCCGGCCCAGGCGCTGGGCGATGTCGGCGACGGCGGTCGGGTCCACGGCCTCGGGCGAGTAGCGCAAGACCAGATGCAGGCACGTGTCCTCGAACGCCTTGAGCGACAGCGGGTAGTGCGTGGAGTCGTGCCCGGTCAGCGCCGTGGCACGCAGGCCGGTGTGCTCGCTCAGGCGGGTCAGAGCGTGCATGTCCATCGGATACGACTCGAAGACCATCGCCGTGTCGAACAGCCCACCGAAACCGGCAGCCTGCTGAATCGCGGTCAGCCCCAGATACTCGTGCTGCATCAGTGCGGCGCGCTCGGACTGCAGCCGGTGCACCAGGTCTCGGATGGGCTCGCGTGGATCGAGACGCACCCGAACCGGAACGGTGTTGATGAAGAGGCCCACCATCGACTCCATCCCGCGGACCGCGGGGGTGCGCCCTGAGATCGTGGCGCCGAACACCACATCGGTGCCCGCCGTCATCTGGCCCAACAGGATTCCCCACGCCGCCTGCAGCACGGTGTTGACGGTCACGCCGGCGTTCTCGGCGGTGCGCCCGAGCGCGTCGGCGGTGGCATCGCCCAGCGGCACGGGTTCGCTCTCGGTAGCCGACAGCTGCCGCCCGGCGGCATGCGCCGCGACCAGGGTGGGCCCCGGCAACCCGGAGAGCGCCGCCGCCCACGCGCGTTCGGCGGCGCCGGTGTCCCGCGACGTGAGCCACTCGAGGTAGTCGCGGTACGGCGCCGGGGCGCGGGCGAGGGCCCGGCCGCCCGTGAGGTACAGGTCGAACAGATCAGCCACGAGCAGCGGCATCGACCACCCATCGAGGACGATGTGGTGGTTCGTGATGACCAGCCGGCTGCGGCCGCCGCCGAGATCGAGGAGCAGGAAGCGGATCAGCGGGGTCTCCCGCATGTCGAAGTGGATCTCGCGGTCACGCGCGATCAGTTCCTCCGCCTCGTCGTCGGTCGCGGTAAGGGTCGACCAGTCGACGGGGACGTGTCCGAGGGCCAGCTGGACGATCGTTCCGTCGTCCCGGTGGTCGAAGACGGTCCGCAGGCTCTCGTGCCGGTCCATCAGCGCCTGTGCGGCGGCCGCCAGACGCGCCTCGTCCACACCGCCCGCGAGGTCGACGACCAACTGCACGTGGTAGGCGTCGACGTCCTGCTGCGCGAGCAGGGCATGGAACAGCAGACCCTGCTGGAGGGGCGTGAGCGGCCACACGTCGACAACGCCCGGATGCGCTGTCTCCCAACGCTCGATCTCGGGCTGCGTGGCCGTCACCAGATCCAGGTCGGACGGGGTGAGACCGCCGCTGCCCGGGGCGGTGACGTGGTCGGCGAGGGCCTGCACCGCGCCCAGCCACAACGCGGCGAACTCGTCGGCCGCGTCGGCGTCGAGGATGCCGGCCACGTACCGGATCGCCGCGCACAGCCTCGGTCCGTCCGGCCGGTCCTCCACATACGCGTCGATCGCGAGCGGGCACGGCACCGGTCCCTCGCTCCCGCGTTCGGCGACCGCGTCGGGTCCGCCGGACCCCACCGCCCAACCCGCGGTCCGGTCACCCGACAACCGCCCGAGGTAGTTGACCGCGATCTGCGGGTCCTCGAGAGCGGCGAGCGTGGCGGCGGTGTCGGGGTTGAGGTGACGCAGCAAGCCGTACCCGATGCCGTGCTGTGGTACCGCCCGCCACTGCTCCTTGACCGCCTCGAGTGCCGCACCAGCCCCCGGACCGGCGGCGTACGCGTCGTCGACGTCGACACCGGACAGGTCGACGCGGACCGGATACGCGGTGGTGAACCAGCCGACGGTGCGGGACAGGTCGGCCCCGGGCAGGACCTGTTCCTCGCGGCCGTGCCCCTCGACGGACACCACGATGCTCGAACGCCCCGGCCCGCCCCAGCGATCCCAGCGGACCGCCGTCATCGCCGTCGCGCACAGCACCACGTCGGCGGGGCTCGCCCGGAACGCGGCGGGGAGCCGCGCCAGCAGTCCCCGGGTGAGGTCGACCGGGATGTGCACGGCCACCTGCTCGGCGGTGGTGTCGACGCAGGGATCGAACCGCCGCGCACCGAGCACCGGGTCCGCACGCCCCAAAGTGTCCGTCCACCAGGGCAGTTCGGCGACCAACTCCGGGTCCTCGGCGGCCGCGCGAAGCCCGTGCGCCCACGTCCGCATCGAGGTGCCGACCGGCGGGAGGTCCGGCGCCTCTCCCGCACTCACGCCCTCGCACACGGACACGAGGTCGGCGAGCAGGATCCGCCACGACACGCCGTCGACCGCGAGGTGATGGATCGCGACGGCGAGCCGCCCGGCTCGCTCCGGACCGGCGTCACACCACGCCACCTGGACCATCACCCCGGCCGCGGGATCGAGCCGACTCACGGACGCCGCGCGCTCCCACGCCGCCACCGCGTCGAGGTCGGCCTCGTCGTACACGCGGGAACAGTCGACGCGGCGCACGCGCGCGGCCGCATCGACGGTGCCCGGCTCGCGCACCGTCAGGTGCATGCCGGAACCGGATCCGACCCGGACGGACCGCAGCATGTCGTGCCGGTCGAGCACCGCCTGGAGGGCGGCGACCAGCTGGGCAGCGGACATCCCCGCGGGCACCGTCACCGTGACCGACTGCGAGAAGTGATCCCATGTCCCGGGGCGACCGGCGAGCCAGCGGACGATCGGGGTCGGTTCGACGGGGCCGATTCCGCCACCGTCGATCTCGTCGAGCACGGGCGCGCGGCCGTGCTCCCCCGCCACGACTGCGGCCAGTCGTTCGACGGTTGGGTGCTCGAACACGTCCTGCGGTACGAACACGATTCCGGCATCCCGTGCCTGAGACACCAACTGGATCACCATGATCGAGTCTCCGCCGAGGGCGAAGAACGATTCGTCCGCCGCGACCGCCGGCACCCCGAGGATCCCCGCGAACAGAACGGCGAGTTGTTCCTCGACCGCGCCGGCCGGCCTCCGGCCGCGGCCCGCGAACGCCGCGAAATCCGGTTCCGGAAGCGCCTTGCGGTCCACCTTGCCGTTCGCGGTCACGGGCAGTTCGTCGAGGATCACGACGGCCGCGGGCACCATGTACGACGGCAGCATCCGGTCGACACCGTCGCGGACGTCGAGCGGGTCGAGGCTGCGTTCGTCGGTCGGCACCACGTACCCGATCAGCCGGTCGTCCGCGCCGCGGTCACCGCGCTGCGACACCACGACGGCCTGCTCGACGCCGTCGTACCGCAGCAGTGCGGATTCGATCTCGCCGAGTTCGACCCGGAATCCACGAACCTGGACCTGGAAATCGCTGCGCCCCAGGAATTCCAGGCCGCCGTCGGCGCCGCGACGACCGATGTCCCCGGTGCGGTACATCCGCCGGCCGGTCCCGCCGACCTCCGCCACGAACCGGGACGCCGTGAGCCCCGGGCGATCGAGGTACCCCCGCGCGACCTCCGCGCCGGACAGGTAGATGTCGCCGACCACGCCGACCGGGACGGGGTGCAGGCGAGTGTCGAGTACGTGCAGACGCACGCCCGGCAACGGTCGACCGATCCCACCGGCGAACGTGTCCGCGAGGGTGTCGACGGAGAGGGCTGCGGAGCTGTCGATGACGGTGGCCTCGGTGACGCCGTACATCTCGAAGACCGGCGCCGGCGAGGGTTGGTCGTACCAGCGGGACACCTGTTCGAGCGCGAGTTCCTCCCCACCGACGAACACGTACCGCAACGGGAGGTCCGTCGTGTGGGCGGACCCGACCAGCTGGTAGAACGACGCGGGGGTCTGGTTGACGACCGTGACGGCCTCGCGGTGCAGGAGCTCGACGAAGTCGTCGGGAGAGCGGGCGACCTCCGGATCCACGATCACCGTCGCGGCGCCGTCCGACAGTGGCCCCCACACCTCCCACACCGAGACGTCGAACGCGAAGGAATGGAACATCGTCCAGGTGTCGGTGGGGCGGAGATCGAACACGGTGTGCGCGTTCACCAAGAGCGAGACGACGCTGCGGTGCGAGACCTGCACGCCCTTCGGTCGCCCGGTGGAGCCCGAGGTGTAGATGACGTACGCGGTGTTGTCCGGGCGCAGCAGCTCGGCCCGGTCCGTGTCCGTGGGCGGCACCGGGGACGCCTCGTCCAGCTCGCGCCGGAACCCCGGATCGTCCATGAGAACGACCGGTGCGGCCGGTCCGCCGAGCACGGCGACGGCGTCGGCGGCGGTCGTGAGCACGCAGACCGGCGCGGCCTCGCCGAGCACCACCGCAATGCGCTCGGCCGGCCAACCGAGGTCGACAGGGAGATAGGCGCCGCCGGCGAGGGCCACGCCGACGATCCCGACGATCATGTCGACGGACCGCGGGAGTGCCAGCGCCACCACGCAATCCGGGCCCGCGCCGCGGACACCGAGCACCCGCGCGAGCCGGCTTGCGCGGTCGGCCAGTTCCCCGTACGTCAGCCGAGTCGTCCCGTGGACGACGGCAACCTCGTCGCGATGCGCGTCGACCGCGCGGCCGAACACGTCCGCGAGTGTCGTCTCGGGCACCGCGGTCCCGTCCGCGTCGCCCGACTCGAGTGCCGCGCGCTCGGCATCGGTGAGCATTCCGATGTCCCCCACCGGGCCGTCAGGGTCCGTGGCGGCGGCAATCAGGATCCGGCGTAGCCGCTCGGCGAAGCCGGCGACCGTCGCCTCGTCCCACAGGTCGGTGGCGTAGGTGAGATCGAAGCGCATTCCGCCGGGACCGCCTTCAGCCGCGAAGGACTCCGACACGCTCAGCTGCAGGTCGAACTTCGAGACGGCGAGGTCGTAGTCGAGCGGCTCCACCTCGAGCCCGGGCAGCTGCAGGTAACCGGACATGTCGGTGCGGTACTCGACGAGCACCTGGAACAACGGCGCGTACGCCGTCGATCGGGCGGGCCCGAGTTCGTCGACCAGCCGCTCGAACGGCAGGTCGGTGCGGGCGAACGCCGCGAGGTCCGCCTCGCGGACCGTCGTCAGCAGGTCCCCGAACCCCGCGCCCGGATCCACCGGGGTCCGCAGCACCAGGGTGCCGACGAACATGCCGACCACGTCGTCGAGGCCGGCCTCGCCGCGACCCGACACCGGTGTCCCGATCACGATGTCACCCGAACTCGACAGCCTCGCGACCAGCACCGCGAGCGCGGTGTGCGCCAGCATGAACATCGTCGCGTTGCCGTGGCGGGCCACGTCGGCGAGCCGCGCATGGGTGGCCGCGTCGACGTCGAATCCCACGGCGGCACCGCGGAAGGACTGCCGGGGCGGCCGCGGCCGATCGGTCGGCAGCGGGATGACATCGGGAATGCCGGCGAGCGTGTCGCGCCAGTAGTCCAACTGCTTGCGGTACAGCGATTCCGGATCGTCGGGGTCACCGAGCAGCTCGCGCTGCCACAGCGCGAAGTCGACGTACTGCACCTCCGGGACCGCCCACTCCGGTGCGCGGCCCCGACGCCGGGATTCGTACGCGCGCATGACATCCCGGGCGAGAGTGCGCATCGAGAAACCGTCGGCGGCGATGTGGTGGGCGACGACGGCCAGGACGTGCTCGGTGCCCGACAACCGCAAGAGCTGCGCCCGCAACGGCACCTCACGGCTCACGTCGAATCCCGTCTCGGCCAGCCGCAACAGGTGGCCCGGCAGCTCCGCGGCGACCACCGACAGCGACTCGGCGCGCGGAATGTCCTCGGCGTCGACGATCAGCTGAGTGGGAGTGCCCTCGGCCACCGGGTACATCGTGCGCAACGCCTCGTGCCGGGCGACGACGTCGCCCACTGCGGCGATCAGCGCCCGGTCATCGAGGTCGCCGCGCAGGCGCACCGCCATGACGATGTTGTAGGCGGGCGACGACGTGTCGAGTTGATTGATCGACCACATCCTCAGCTGCGCGGACGACAGCGGCAGCACGTCGGGCCTGTCGTACGCCCGCAGCACCGGGCGGTGCGCAGCGCCGGGGCCGCGCTGCAGCACCCGCGCGGCCAGGCCGCGGACGGTGGGGGCCTCGAAGATCGCCCGCACGTCCAGGTCGGTGTCGAGCGCCGCGTCGAGCCGCCGCGTGACCCGCGTGGCCATCAACGAGTTGCCCCCGAGGTCGAAGAAGCTGTCGTCCGGCCCGATCCGATCGATGCCCAGCACCGCACGCAGGTGCTCGGCGACGATGCCCTCGATCGGCGAGAAGGCGATCACGTCCGTCACGTCGCCGCCGGTCGGGAAGTCCGGTGCCGGCAGGGCCTTCTGATCGAGCTTGCCCGACGGCGTCAGCGGTACCTCGCCGATGGGCACGATCAACGCGGGCACCATGTGCGCCGGCAGGCGCTCGGCGAGGTGGCGGAGCAGTTCGCCTGGCTCGACGGCCGGATCGTCGCCCGGACGGACGTACGAGACGAGCACGGTCTCCCCCGACGGCGCGGTCCGGCCGAGGGTGGCCGCGAACTCCACCCCCGGATGGTCCGCGAGTGCCGCATCGATCTCGCCCAGCTCGATCCGGAATCCGCGCACCTTCACCTGGAAGTCGCTGCGGCCCAGGTACTCGAGCGTGAGGTCGTCGCGCCAGCGCACGATGTCCCCGGTCCGGTAGAGCCGATCGCCGGGCAGTGTGCCCTCGTCCTCGCCCGTCGGCTCGTCGGTCGCGGCAACGAACGGACTCGCGACGAACCGTTCGGCGGTCAGCCCCGGGCGACGGTGGTACCCACGCGCGATGGCCGGCCCGCCGAGGTACAGCTCACCGGGCATCCCGATCGGTACCGGCTGCAGGCGCGCGTCCAGGACGAGTTCCACGAACCCGAGGGTGGGTCCGCCGATCGTGATCGGGTCGTCGGGCAGGAGCGGTCCGGCGATGTTCGACATGATCGTGCCCTCGGTGGGCCCGTACGCGTTGAACACGCTGCGGCCGGTGGCCCACCGCCCCACCAGGTCCGGCGGACACGGTTCGCCCGCCACCGCGAGCGAACGCAGCTCGTCGAGGCCGTCGGGCCGCATCGAGTCCAGGACGCTGGGCGTGAAGAAGGCGTGGGTCTCGCGCTGGTCGGCGAGCGAGCGCGTCAGGTCCTCGCCGCCGTACACGTCGGGCGGGGCGATCAGGAGGTGCGCGCCGGACCCGAACGCCATGAGTAGTTCGAACACCGACGCGTCGAAGCTCGGCGAGGCGAACTGCGACACCCGTGCCTCCGAGGTGACCGTGAGGTTCTCCCGCTCCGCGGCAACGAGATTCGCCAGCCCTCGGTGGGTGAGGACGACACCCTTCGGCAGGCCCGTCGACCCCGACGTGTAGATCAGGTAGGCGGGGTTGTCGATCCGCAGCGGCGCCGTGCGGTCCGCGTCGACGATCGGAGCGGCGCTCGCGGATTCGGGGCGGTACCCGTCCGCGTCGAGCTCGCGCCAGGACACGCGGTCGGACAACCCGTCGCGCCAACGCCGCACCGTCAGCCCGACGCGAGCGCCCGAATCGGTGAGCATGTGGTCGATCCGCGCCCGCGGATATGTCGGGTCCACGGGCACGAACGCCGCCCCGGTCTTGGCGACCGCCCAGACGGCCTCCACGAAGTCGAGCGAGCGGGTCAGCCCCAGCGCGACGACACCCTCGGGGCCCACCCCGTCGTCGATCAGCAGCCGCGCCAGCCGCGTGGAACGGGCGTCGAGTTCCCGGTACGTGAGGGTCGTCGCGCCGCACGTTACCGCCGGCGCGTCGGGGTCGATCCGGGCCGCGTCCGCCAGGATGCCGGGCAGGGTGCGGTGGCGCCGTCCGGGCCGGCCGTGCACCGGGGCGAGCCGGGTGTAGTCGGCGTCCGACAGCAGCCGCAACCGGGCCAGCGTCCGGTCCGGATCGGACGCGATGGCGAGGAGCACGCGCTCGAGACGGTCGGCGACGGCGTCGATCTCGCGCCGGTCGAACAGCGCGGGCGCGTAGTCGATCCGGATCTCCAGCCCGCCGGCAACGGAGGCGGCGAGCGCGAACGGATAGTGCGTCGCGTCGTGGACCGCCACGTCGACGACCCGCATGCCGGCGATGTCGGTGTCCGAAGTGAGGCCGCCGCGATCGACCGGATACGACTCGAAGACCGTGATGGTGTCGAACAGCGCCGCGGCGCCCGTCGCGCGTTCGATGTCGGCGAGGCCGACATGTTCGTGGTCGAGCAGGGCCGCCTGGTCGGCGTGACAGCGGTCCAGCAGCTCCCCGAGGGTCTCGGCCGGGTGCAGGGTGACCCGGATCGGGACGGTGTTGATGAACAGCCCGACCATGTCCTCGATTCCGTCGATCTGCGGCGGCCGCCCCGACACGATCGCACCGAACACGACGTCGTCGCGTCTGGTCCACGCCCCCAACACGATTGCCCACGCCACCCGCACGATGGTGCTCATCGTGACGCCGCGCTCGCGCGCGACAGCGTCGAGCCTGGCCGTATCGGCCTCGGTCAGCAGCAGCCGGTCGGCGCGCGGCACGGTCGGCAGCGGACGTCCGCGCCCCGGCGGTCCGAGCAGGGTCGGCTCGTCGACCCCGGCGAGCGCCTCCACCCAGCGTTCGGTCGACGCAGCCCGGTCGATCGTGCCGAGCCAGGCCAGGTAGTTCGCGAAGGACGGGGACACCGGAACGTCGTGCGGGTCCGCGGCCGCGTAGAGCGCGAGCAGTTCGCGGACCAGCAGCGGAACCGACCAACCGTCCAGGAGGATGTGATGGTAGGTGAGCACGAGACGGTACGCGTCGTCCCCGGTTCGGATCAGCAGGGCCCGCAGCAGGGGCGGCGTCGCCATGTCGAAGCGGCGCGCACGATCCCGCCCCAGCACGCGATCCACCTCGGCCGGATCACCCACATCGGCCACCGCCCAGGGAAGTTCGACATGGCGCGGAACCAACTGCAACGGATAACCGTCCGGTCCGGTGGTGAACGCGACCCGCAGGCTCTCGTGCCGATCCAGCATCGCCTGCACCGAACGCCGCACGTGGTCGCCGTCGACACGGCCACGCACGTCGAGGACGAGCTGGACCAGGTAGGGGTCGTCCGCGTCGCCGGTCAGCTCCGTCTGGAACAACAGTCCCGCCTGCAGCGGCGAGACCGGCCACACGTCGGACAGTCCCGGGCAGGCGTCCTCGAGCTGTTCGACGGTGTCCTGGTCCAGCCGTACCAGCGGCAGATCCGACGGCGTCAGACCGCCCGCGCCCGGCCGCGCGGCCGCGGTCGCGAGCGCCCGGCACGCCGACCGCCACAGGGCCGCGAGGTCCTCGACGTCCCGCGCGTCGAGCACACCGGTCGGATACGCGAACGTCGCCCGCAGCGTCGACCCCGTCTCGGTGTCGACGGTGATCAGATTGATGTCCAGAACGGCGGCGACGGGCAGCGCCGGGTCGACTGTTGCGCCCAAGTCGCCGAGTTCATCGACCGGCAGCCAGTCCCCCCGGTTGCCGTCCGGGGCCACCGTCGTCCGGCCGAGGTAGTTGATGCTGATCTGCGGCGCGGGCCGACGATCAGCACGTTCGATCGCGTCGGCATTCCCGAGGTACCGCAGTGCGCCGTACCCGATTCCGTGGTCGGGCGCCTCCCGCAACTGCTCCTTGACGCGTTTGAGTGCCTCTTCCGCTGCTGGGCCGCCGGCGAACGCGGCGTCCAGGTCGACGCCGGTCAGGTCGAGCCGGACAGGGTGGGTGGTGGTGAACCAGCCGACCGTGCGCGACAGGTCGGCGCCGGGGATCACCTGCTCCTCGCGACCGTGGCCCTCGAGCATGCACAGACACGAGGAGGAGGAGGAGGAGGAGGAAGGGACCCCGCGGCGCTTACGCCACCTCGCCACCGCCATCGCCAGCCCGGTGACGACCGCGTCGTCGACGCCTCCGTGCACCGTCTCCGGCACGCTGGTCGACATCGCCTCGCTGACGCTGTCGGGAAGGTCGACGACCACGGTCGCGACCGTGCCGGCCAGATCGACGGCCGGATCGAGCGCGCGTCGACCGAGGGGTGGGTCGGTGTCGGCGAGAACCCCACGCCAATAACGCAATTCGGCGGATCGTTCCGGTACGTCGCGACCGGCCCACTCGGTGAGCGCGTGCGCCCACGTCCGCATCGACGTGCCCACCGCAGGCAGGAGCGGCGCGCGCCCCGCCTGCAACTGACGGTACGCCGCCGCCAGGTCCGGCAGCAGGATCCGCCACGACACCCCGTCGACCACCACGTGGTGGACCACCAACAGCAGTCGGCCCGGGCGGCCCGGGCCGAGGTCGCACCACACGGCCTGCAACATTCGCCCCGACTCGGGGTCGAGGCGGCCCACTGCGTCGTCCCGGGCCGCGGCCAGCGCCGCCCCGAGACCGGCCTCGCCGCTCGGCTCGATCCGGTGGAGCACGTCGGTCGCCACGACGCAGCCCGGCGGCGGTACGTCGAATCCACCACTGTCCGAGAGGAAACGCGCCCGAAGCATGTCGTGGTGGTCGAGAACGGCCTGCACGGCACCGCTGAGGTGAGCCGCCTCGACTCCCTCCGGCAACGCGACGCAGACCGATTGAGCCAGGCGCGACCACGGCCCACCGCGTTCGACGAGCCACCGCACGATCGGTGTCGGCGCGACCGTCCCGACGCCGCCGCCGGGTAGTTCCACGAGTTCCTCGCCCGGTTCCTCGACGGCGGTGGCCACCGCCGCCAGGCCGGCCACCGACAGGCGCTCGAACACGTCGTGCGGCGTGAGCGACAACCCCGCCTCCCGAGCCCGGGACACCAGTTGGATCGCCATGATCGAGTCACCGCCGAGGGCGAAGAACGAGTCCTCCGCCGTCACCGCCGGGGCGCCGAGCACCTGCGTGAACAGGGCCGCGAGCGCCTCCTCCACCGGGCCCGACGGCGCGCGCCCGGGCCCCGTCGACGCGCCGAACTCGGGCTCCGGCAACGCCTTGCGGTCCACCTTGCCGTTGACGGTGAGCGGCAGATGGTCGAGCACCATCACCGCCGCCGGCATCATGTACGGCGCGAGGACGCCGCCGACGTGCTCGCGCACCGATTGCGGATCGAGGACCACCGCGGGTTCCGGCACCACGTACGCGACCAACCGCACCGGCTCGCCCTCCGGTCGGTGGGGCACCACCACCGCGTGCGCGACTCCGGGGCACTGGGCCAGGGCCCATTCGATCTCACCGGGTTCCACTCGGAATCCGCGCACCTGGACCTGGAAGTCGCTGCGACCGAGGAACACCAGGCGCCCGTCCGCGTCCCACCGGGCGAGGTCCCCCGACCGGTACAGCCGACCACCGTCAGTTGCGAACGGATCGGCGACGAATCGCGCCGCCGTCAGCCCGGCGCGGCGGCCGTAACCGCGGGCGACCTGCGTGCCGCCCGCGTAGATCTCGCCCACCACGCCGACCGGTACGGGGCGGAGCCCGCGGTCCAGGAGATGCAACCGCACCCCGGGCAGCCCGCGGCCGACGAGGTTGCCCGGGGCCTCGGCCGAGGCGAGGTCCATCGTGAGTGCGGTGAGAAAGACGGTCGTCTCGGTGATGCCGTAGACGCTCACGAGCGACGATCCGTCGTCGCGGTGTCGTTGGAGCCACGGCACCATCCGACGCTGGTCGTAGTCGTCACCACCGACGAACACCCGCCGCAGGTCCGTCAGCGGGCGCTCGCCCGCCTGCTCGGCGTCCGCGAGTTGCAGAAAGGCCGCTGGGGTCTGGTTGAGCACGCTCACGTGCTCGCGTCGCAGCAGCGCGACGACCGCGTCGGGCGCGCGGGCCGTGGCGCGGTCGACCACGACGACGGTGCCGCCGGACGTGAGCGCACCCCAGATCTCCCACACCGAGAAGTCGAACGCGAACGAGTGGAACACGGTCCAGACGTCGTCGGCGGCCGTCTCGAACGCCGCGTGTGCGTTCATCAGCAGCGCCGCCGCGCTGCGGTGACTCACCTGCACGCCCTTCGGCCGTCCGGTCGATCCGGACGTGTAGATGGTGTACGCGAGGTGGTCCGGCCGCAGTGGACGGCACCGCTCGGCGTCCCCGAGCGGTGCCGGCGACAGAGTGTCGAGGACATCGCGGGTGGCTTGGTCGTCGAGCACGACGACCGGGGCGCCGTGACCGTCGAGTTCGGCCGCGAACGCCGAGGTGGTCACCAGGCAGGAAACCCGGGCGTCGGCGAGGACGTAGTCGCGCCGCGGCGCGGGCGTGCCGGCCTCGACGGGCACGTAGCCGCCGCCCGCGGTGAGGACCGCCAGCAGCGCGACAATCAAATCGTCCGACCGGTCGACGACCACCCCGACCGCGGTCTCCGGCCCAACCCCCGACGTAATCAGGTGCCGGGCAAGACTATTCGCGCGTTCCGCCAACTCGGCGTACGTGAGCCTGCGGCCGTCCGCGACGACGGCGACCCGCTCCGGGGTGAGAATCGCCCGGCGCGCGACGAGGTCCGGCAGCACGTCCTCGACCGAGGTCCCCGGGACGTTCCACGATGCGAGCTGGGCGGCCAGTTCGACGTCGTCGACGATCGGCAGCTCCCCGACGGGCGTGTCCGGATCAGCGGTCAGCAGCCCGTTCAGCAGGCGCGTGAACCGCTCGTAGTGGGTGTGCAGCGTGTCGTCGTCGTAGAGCTGCGGATTGGCCTTGAAGTCGAGCCGGATCGTCCCCGCGGGGCCGTAGCGATAGACGTTGACGAGCAGATCCTCGATCGGTCCCGAGGAGAGCACCTCGAGGTCGGTCCGCGTCGCACCGAAACGCAGCTTCTCGGGGAACATCATCAGGTTCAGCAGCGGCCCGGCGAATCCTCGGCCGCCGCCGCGGTCGCCGCGGTCCCGCCGCAGCTCCTCATGCCGATACCGCTGGTGGCGCAGCGCGCCGGACAGCGCGTGCGTCACGTCCGCCACCAGCTCCGACACGCTCGTCCGAACGCCGACCGTGACCCGAAGTGGCACGACGTTCGCGAGTGTTCCGCCCGAGTGTCGCAGGACCGCCGTCGTGCGCGACGAGACCGGCAGGCTCAGGACGATGTCGTCGCTGCCGGTGTGGCGGGCGGTGTAGGCGGCGATCGACGCCGCGACCAGCGCGGCGACACTCGCCCCGTACCGTTCCTGAGCGGCCTCGAGGGCCGCCGCGGTGCGGGGTTCGATCCCGCCCCCCACGTCACGGCTCAGAGCCCGCGCAGGCGCCGAGCGTTCGGCCAGACTGCACCGCTGCGGCATGCCGGCGGCGAGCTCGTTCCAGTAGTCGCGATCGGCCTCCCATCGCGTGGATCCGACGTACGCGGCCTCCGCGGCGTGCACGGACGCGAGATCGTGGGCCCGGCTGGGCGGTGGCTCGCGCCCCTCCATCGCGGCGTTGTAGAGCTCCGCCATGCGGTAGAGGATCGACGCGGCCCCGACGCCGTCGAGCGCGATGTGGTGGGTACGCGAGTACCAGAAGTATCGATCGTCGGCGACTCGGAGCATCGCCGACACTGCGAGGCGGTCACGCAGCAGGTCCAGCGGTGCCTCCACATCGCGGCGCATCCATTCCCGCGCCGCCGCCTGCGGATCCGGCTCGTCACGCAGGTCGATCAGCCGGGTACCCGTATCGAGGCTGGGGTCGATGACCTGGTGCGGCCGCGAATCCACCATAACCAGACGAATCAGACCCGAACCGAACTCGCGGGCCGCTCGAGATGCGACCCGCGAGAGCATTTCGATATCGAGCTGGTTCCCGTCGTCGCGGATGTCGAGGTACTGCGCCACCGACATCGGCACGCTCGGATCGAGCTGTTGGGCGAGCCACTGCCCCATTTGCGCGGGTGTGAGCGGCATTGGCTCCGAGCAGCCGGCCGCGGGGCCGGTCGACTCGGGCAGGCTCTCACCGGCGTCCGTCGTGGCGGGCGCCCCTTCGACTCGAAATGGCAGCTCCATGAGCGTCGATCGCGGCCTGCGCGGACCTTACGGTCCGATGCTCGGGCATCAGCCCGACGCCGTCGCCTCAGTCGGGACTGGGTGAGCCGATCCTCCTCGTCCGAACGCCGGGGGCGTTCGACGAGGCGGGAATTGCGTCGATGTTCGTCATTGCCCCAACGATACGACGGACCGTCATGCCCGAGCGAGTGACGATTTCGTGTAGGTCTCGGGCGCGTGCAGGATCAATCGTGACCGGTCGGTGAGTCGCTCACCATTGCGGACCGGCGACAGCCAGGAAGATCACACCGGCCACGACGCCCAAAGCGCCGCTGAGAATGCCGAACAGTGCCTCGAGCGATTTCGGTTCACTGTCCTCGACCACCCCGGACCGGGATGCGACGACGCCGGCGCCGATCGCGCCGATACCGAGGAAGATCCCCAGACCGAACGTCCAGAAGGTGATCACGGACAACGCGCCGAGGGCGATCGACGTGTCACTGCCCTCAGCGCGAAGCCATCGAAGCACCGGCGCGACGGGCGAGGACTTTTCTTCGGCTTGTTCGAAATCCGGAGTCGGGGAATCGGCTACGAGAGACATCGTGGTGCTTTCTGAAACAGGGCAGGTGGAGCGGGAGCGCGGGGTCACCGAACGAGATGGAGTGGATCGAAAGAACTCGCCGACCAGGAGACGGCGTTATCGCAAGCGGCAGAAGTGCTCTCGAATTCAGCGCCCCGATCCGGCGACGCTCGGCGCGAGCGCGTCGGCATCTACGTCGACGAAAGGCTCGAAGCGCGGCACAGCAATACATCTCCTGAACAACAACTCCGGCGCCCGCGGCCCCCCGAACGGACAGCGGATCGAGCGTGCACCCCAAACTAGCACCGGGCGCGAGGGAGTGCCAACCGATGGGTTCGAATTTCGGTGTGGGAGTTGACACACCGATCCGATCGGAGCGCAGCCGCGCCGGAGAATCGGCCGGTCAGTGACCGCCGCGACGAAAAAGCTTGTTACCCAACCACACAACCGGGTCGTATCGACTGTCGGCGACCCGTTCCTTCATCGGGATGAGCGCGTTGTCGGTGATGTGGATGTCCTCCGGGCACACATCGGTGCAGCACTTGGTGATGTTGCACAGGCCGAGACCGAACGCGTCCTGCGCGGAGTCGCGCCGGTCGGCCGTGTCCAGCGGATGCATCTCCAACTCCGCGATCCGCATCAGGTAGCGCGGCCCGGCGAACGCCTCCTTGTTCTCCTCGTGGTCGCGGACCACGTGGCACGTGTTCTGGCAGAGGAAACACTCGATGCACTTGCGGAACTCCTGCGAGCGCTCCACGTCCACCTGTTTCATCCGGTACTCGCCCGGCGCCAGCCCGGGAGGCGGCGTGAAGGACGGGATCTCGCGCGCCTTCGCGTAGTTGAACGACACATCGGTCACGAGGTCACGGATGACCGGGAAGGTCCGCATGGGTGTCACCGTGACGGTCTCGTCCTCGGCGAACGTCGACATCCGAGTCATGCACATCAACCGGGGACGACCGTTGACCTCGGCCGAGCACGAACCGCACTTGCCGGCCTTGCAGTTCCAGCGCACCGCCAGATCCGCCGACTGCGTGGCCTGGATTCGGTGGATGATGTCGAGCACCACCTCACCCTCGTTGACCTCGACGGTGTAGTCCCGTAGGGCGCCGCCGGACGCGTCGCCGCGCCACACCTTGAACTTCGCGTCGTAGCCCATGTCAGGTCGTCCTTCCCGGATGCTCCGCGATCTCGGCATCCGTGTAGTACTTCCCCAGTTCGTCGATGTCGAACAGCGCCAACAGGTCCGCACGCATCGGCGGCTGCTGTTCGCGGGTGACGATGACGTCGGGCACCGCCGCGGGATCACCCAGCGCCGGATCCCCGGACACCGTGCTGCACACCAACAGCGTCGACCGCCACTGCGCGTCCATGCTCGGGTAGTCGTCCCGGGTGTGTCCGCCGCGGCTCTCGGTGCGCATCAGCGCCGCCCGTGCGACACACTCACTGACAAGCACCATGTTCCGCAGATCGAGCGCGAGATGCCACCCGGGATTGAACTGTCGGTGCCCCTCGACCGTCACACCGGGCAACCGCGACTTGACGTCGTCGAGTCGCGCGATGGCCCGTTCGATCTCCTCCTCGGTCCGGATGATGCCGACGAGGTCGTTCATCGTCTGCTGCAACTCGGTGTGGAGCGTGTACGGGTTCTCGCCCGCGCCCGACGCCGGCGGATCGAACGGCGCGACGGAGACCCTGGCGGCCACCGCGACGTCGGCCGCCGCGACCACCGGGCGCGTCGCGAGCGACTGCACGTAGTCGGCCGCACCCAGCCCCGCCCGCCGACCGAACACCAGCAGGTCGGACAGCGAGTTGCCGCCCAGCCGGTTCGACCCGTGCATGCCGCCCGAGCATTCTCCGGCAGCGAAAAGCCCTGGTACCGTGGATGATGCAGTGTCCGGATCCACCTCGATCCCACCCATCACGTAGTGACAGGTGGGACCCACCTCCATCTGTTCCTTGGTGATGTCGACGTCGGCGAGTTCCTTGAACTGGTGATGCATCGACGGCAGCCGTCGCACGATCTCGTCGGCCGGCATGCGGGAGGCGATGTCGAGGTAGACACCGCCGTGCGGGGTGGACCGGCCCGCCTTCACCTCGGAGTTGATGGCGCGGGCCACCTCGTCGCGCGGCAACAGATCCGGAGTGCGTCGATTGTTGTCCGCGTCCTTGTACCAGCGGTCGGCCTCCTCCTCGGTCTCCGCGTACTGACCTTTGAAGACCGCGGGTATGTAGGAGAACATGAAGCGCTCACCGTCGGAGTTCTTGAGAACGCCGCCGTCGCCCCGCACACCCTCCGTGACGAGGATGCCCTTCACGCTCGGTGGCCACACCATGCCCGTCGGGTGGAACTGAACGAACTCCATGTTGATCAGGTTGGCTCCAGCGCGCAGGGCGAGTGCGTGGCCGTCACCGGTGTACTCCCACGAGTTCGACGTCACCTTGAACGACTTGCCGATACCGCCGGTCGCCATCACGACGGCGGGCGCCTCGAACAGCACGAACCGGCCCGACTCGCGCCAGTAGCCGAAGGCGCCCGCGATCCGGTCGCCGTCCTTGAGCAGTTCGGTGACGGTGCACTCGGCGAACACCTTCACGCGCGCCTCGTAGTCGCCGGTCTCGGCGAAGTCCTCCTGCTGCAGCGAGACGATCTTCTGCTGCATGGTGCGGATCAGCTCGAGCCCGGTGCGGTCGCCGACGTGCGCGAGCCGCGGGTAGGTGTGCCCACCGAAGTTGCGCTGGCTGATCCGGCCGTCCTCGGTGCGGTCGAACAACGCGCCGTACGTCTCGAGCTCCCAGACACGGTCGGGCGCCTCGCGCGCGTGCAGCTCGGCCATCCGCCAGTTGTTGAGGAACTTGCCGCCTCGCATGGTGTCCCGAAAGTGGACCTGCCAGTTGTCCTTCGAGTTCGCGTTGCCCATCGCGGCCGCGCAACCGCCCTCGGCCATGACGGTGTGCGCCTTGCCGAACAGCGACTTGCAGACCACGGCCACCGACAGCCCACGCTCGCGCGCCTCGATGACCGCCCGCAGCCCGGCACCACCGGCGCCGATGACCACCACGTCGTAGCTGTGCCGTTCGACCTCGGCCATGCACACTCCCCTGTCTGTCCGTCGGTGGAGCCGGAAGGGCACTCAGTTGATCAGTCGCAGGTCCGAGATCGTGCCGCTCGCGACCAGCATGATGTAGAAGTCGGTGACGATGAGCGTCCCCAGCGTCGTCCAGGCCAGCTGCATGTGCCGGGTGTTGAGCCGGCTCACCCATGTCCACAGCCGGTACCGGACCGGGTGCGCGGAGAAGTGTTTGAGTCGACCACCCGTGACGTGCCGGCACGAGTGGCACGACAGCGTGTACGCCCACAGCAGGATGACGTTGCCGGTGATGATCAGGCTGCCGACGCCCAGTCCGAAACTCCCGTTCGGCCCCTCGTACGCCCGGACCGCGTCGTAGGTGTTCACCAACGACACGACGAGTGCCACGTAGAAGAAGTAGCGGTGCGAGTTCTGGATGATCAGCGGCAGCCGCGTCTCCCCGGTGTACTTCGTGTGCGGTTCGGCCACGGCGCATGCCGGCGGAGCCAACCAGATCGAGCGGTAGTAGGCCCGGCGATAGTAGTAGCAGGTGAGCCGGAAGCCGAGCAGGAACGGCAGCACGAGGAAGCCGAGCGGGATCCACATCGGCAGCTCGCCGACCCAGGTCCCGAAGTGGCTCGCCCCCGGCACGCACGACGCGCTGATGCACGGCGAATAGAACGGTGTGAGGTAGTGGTAGTCGTCCACCCAGTACGCGGTCCGCACGAACGAGCGGACCGTCGCGTAGACGACGAAAACCGCCAACCCGGCCGTGGTGAGCAGCGGGGCCAGCCACCACCGGTCGGTCCGCAGCGTGCGCGCGGCGATCTCCGCCCGAGCCGGCGGCGGGGTGCCGATCTCGGTCACGCGCGGCGTCCTCACGGGGACTCGTGCGGGTTGCCGCCGAGCCCCTCGTCGTCCGCTCCCTGCCACAGCGAGCGGTCGTATGGGGTGTCGGGCACCTGAACCCGCTCGGATGTGGCGCTGGCCGTCGGCCGCGGGGGCGACTCGTCCAGGTCATGGGCGTCGATGTCGAGACGGTCGACGTCGTTGGCCAGCCGGCGCACCGCCGAGGCGTCGCCGTAGACGTTGCGCAGCGACCCGACGCACTGGCGCAGATGGCCGATCGTCCGCTGCAACTCCATCACTTCGGTGGTGGTCATCGGTACCTCCGAGAAGCACTGGTCGATTCCTCGGCCCGATCGGAGCGGTAGAGGGCTGTCGGTCCGCCGCCCGATCTGCCTACACGATGTGATGGCACTCACAGTACGTCACCCGCCGCCGCGTCGCCGCTGATTGCCGCGACGCGGAGTCTCGGCTCATCCGGCCAGCCGGCCGCCCCGACCGAAACGATGCCGACTGTGGGACGATGCCGGTCGTGTCTGCGATCACCGACTACTTCACGGCCCCCTCGGACGAGGTCGCCGCCACCGCCCTCGATGGCCTGCTCGACCTCGCCCCGGACGTCGACACGGGAGTCCCCGGCCTGCGGATCCAGGCCGCCGCGAGCGGCACCCCGGTGCTGGAGGCAAAGGGGATCGACCCCACCGTCGCCCTCGGCAGGCTCGAAGCGGTGCTCACCGGTCGGACCTACGACGAGATCGCCGCCGGCCCACGGCGAGGGTCTCTGGTCGCGGCCGGCGAGGACGGCGACATCCTGATCCTGACCGTCGCCGACGAACTGCGCGATGCGCTCGCGGGCTCGGATGTGGCAGCGGTTGCCGCCGCCGCCCGCACCTGGGTGTTCGACGAGGCGTCCGAACCGTCCGAGACCTCCGCGCCGTTCCTCACGGCGCTGGCCGAACTGGCCACCGGGGCGGTTGCCCGCGGCGACCGGATCTACTGCCGCATCATCATCTGAGGACGAGGCACACGCCGCCGAAGACCCTGCGTCGCGTCGGTTCAGCCGACCAATGTCGCCAGCCATTCGGGCTCGAACCATCCCGCGGCGGTGGCAGCGAACTCCGCCGCTCCCGCGCCGGCCACCCCCGTAGGAACACGCCCGATCAAGGCGACACCAGTGACCGCGGGCAGATCGTCCATGTTGCACCGGGCCGCGAGATCGGGCTGCTCCGGCCAGGAGCCGACGACGAACCCGCTGCACTTCACCCCGGCCGAGGCGAGCGCCTCCGCGGTGAGCGCGCAGTGATTGAGCGTGCCGAGACCGGCGGCGGCCACCACGACGACGGGGGCGTCGAGCTCGGCGGCGACGTCGCGCACGGTGAAGCCGTCCGCGCCGAGCCGGACCAGCAGTCCACCGGCACCCTCGACCAGCGTCACGTCGTGGCGGGCGTCGAGGTCGCGTGCGGCCGCCACCACCGCAGCGCGGGTCAACAGCGGCATCCCGCTGCGCCGGGCGGCGGTGTCGGGAGCGAGCGGCTCGGGATAGCGGGCCAGTTCGACGGTGGAGGTCACACCGCTCAGCCGCCTGACCTCGGCCAGATCACCAGGCTCGTCCACCGCGACACCTGTCTGCGCCGGCTTGCACACCGCGACCGACCGGCCCGCGGCACGCAGGGCCGCCGCGAGCGCCGCGGTGACGACGGTCTTGCCGACGTCGGTGGATGTGCCCGACACGACGACGATGCTCATGCCGACACTCCTGCGAGGCGTTCCGAAAGCACCTCGGTCAGAACGGATTCGATTCGCGACATCTCGTCGACGTCGATCGTGGCGCGCGCCGTCAGCCGGAGCCGGGACGTGCCCTCCGGTACCGACGGCGGCCGGAAGCAGCCCACGTGCAGCCCGCGCTCCCGGCAGGCGGTGGCCGCCGCGAACGCGACGTCGGGGTCACCCAGCACCACCGACACGACGGCGGACTCGGGCTCGGCACCGCCGGCGATCCGGGCCAGTTCCCGCGCCCGATCCAACACGGCCTCCGCCCGTTGCGGTTCCCGGATCAGCACCGACAGGGCCGCCCGCGCGGCGCCGACCGCTGCCGGCGCGAGACCGGTGTCGAAGATGAACGTGCGCGCCGCGTCCACGAGATGGGCGCGCACCTTCGCCGACGCCAACACCACGCCACCCTGGCTGGCCAGCGACTTCGACAAGGTCGCCGTCACCACGACGTCCGGCTCGCCGGCCAGACCCACCTCCTCGACGAGTCCGCGGCCACCGTGGCCGCGGACGCCGATGCCGTGCGCCTCGTCGACGAGGAGCACGGCGCCGTGCTCGCGGCACACCCGGTGCATGGCGACGAGCGGGGCCAGGTCGCCGTCCGCACTGAACACCGAGTCGGTGAGCACCAGCGCGCGTTCCTCGGTGCGCTCGGCGAGGGTGCGGCGGAGAAAGTCGACGTCGGCATGCGGCGCGACGACGACCCGTGCCCGCGACAGCCGACAGGCGTCGACCAGCGACGCGTGCGCACCGGCGTCGGAGACGATCAGCGAGCCCTTGCCCGAAAGTGCGGTGACAGCACCGAGATTGGCGGCGTACCCGGTCGCGAACACGAGGCCGGCTTCGGCGCCGACGAAGTCGGCGAGCTCGCGTTCGAGCAGTTCGTGGTCGGACGTCGTCCCGGTGACCAGGCGCGAGCCGGTGGACCCGCCGCCCCAACGACGAACCGCGTCGACGGCGCCCGCGACCACCTCCGGGTGCCGCACCAGACCCAGGTAGTCGTTGGAGGCGAGATCGATCATCGGGTCGGAGGCGTCCCGGGGCCGCAGCTCACGCCGCAGACCGGCCGCCCGCCGTGCGGTCTCGACGTCGTCCAACCAACCCAGCGCATCGCATTCGGTAGCCACCCGCAGCACGATACAAGCCCACTTGAACGGTGTTCAAGTGGGCTTGTATCGGGTCACCGACTCTGGCTGCGCGCGGCCGCCACCATGCCGGCGGCGATCCGGTCGACCTCCTCGGCGGTGCACACGTACGGCGGCATCGCGTAGATCAGGTTCCGGAACGGGCGCAGCCACACGCCCGCACCGACGGCCGCGTCGGTCACGGTCTGCATGTCGACGGGCCGGTCGAGTTCGATCACCCCGATGCCGCCGAGGACGCGGACATCCGCGACGCCCGGCACGTCCCGTGCCGGAGCCAGACCGTGTGCGAGCCCCTCGTTCAGCGCCGCGACCTCGGCCCGCCAGTCCCGCGAGAGCAGCAACTCCACCGCCGCGACCCCCACCGCGCACGCCATCGGGTTCCCCATGAACGTCGGGCCGTGCATGATGCCGCCGGCCTCGCCCGCGCTGATGGTCTCCGCGACCGATGTCGTGCACAGCGTCGCAGCGAGCGTGAGGTACCCGCCGGTGAGCGCCTTGCCGACGCACATCACGTCCGGGGCCAGCCCGGCGTGATCGGCCGCGAACAGCTCGCCAGTGCGCCCGAACCCGGTCGCGATCTCGTCGAACACCAGCAGCAGTTCGTGCTCGTCGCACATCCGACGCAGTTCCCGCAGGTAATCGGGGTGGTGGAAGCGCATCCCGCCGGCACCCTGGACGACCGGTTCGACGATGATCGCAGCCAGCTCGTCGCGGTGCCGGGCGACGAGGCGCTCGAACTCGGCGACGTAGGCCGGGTCGAAGTCCCGCGGCGGCGCGGGCGCGAACACCTGCCGCGCGAGAACGTCGGTCCACAGCGAGTGCATTCCGCCGTCGGGGTCACACACGCTCATCGGCGCGAACGTGTCGCCGTGGTAGCCGCCGCGCCACGTCAGCAGCCGGTGCTTCTCGGGCCGGCCATTGCTCCGCCAGAACTGCAGGCACATCTTGACGGCCACCTCGACCGATACCGACCCGGAGTCCGCGAGGAACACCTTGTCCAACCCGTCGGGTGTGATCTCGACCAGCAGTTCCGCGAGCCGAGCCGCGGGGGCGTGCGTGAGCCCGCCGAACATCACGTGGCTCATCCTGCCCAGCTGGTCGGTGACGGCGGCGTCGAGCACCGGGTTGCGGTATCCGTGCACGGCCGACCACCACGAGCTCATCCCGTCGACCAGCTCGGTACCGTCGGCGAGCGTCAGCCGGGCACCCTGGGCGGACTCGACGACGAGCGGAGTGGTGGAGGCCGGAAACGCGCCATACGGATGCCACAGGTGGGTGGTGTCGATCTGGACGATCCGATCGGAAGACATGCTCAGGGGGTTCACGCCGCCCGACTGTAGGCGTCCCGACACGCGGACCGGTCGGCAGGTAACGCCGAGGACACGGACAGGTAACGTGGAGGTGCCGCTGCCGACTTCCGGCGCACCGTGCATTCGACCCCCGACCCGAGAGGATTGCGTGTCAGCCCGTGCCATGGACCGCTCCACCGGTCACCAGCAGGGCTCCGCAGCCCCCGTCCGCACTGCCCACCGCCACGATCTCGACGGGCTCCGCGGCCTCGCGATCGGACTGGTCGTCGTCTATCACGTGTGGTTCGGCCGGGTCTCCGGCGGTGTCGACATCTTCCTGGTGCTGTCGGGCTACTTCTTCATCGGATCCCTCCTGCGGACCGCGGAGTCACCGGCGCTCCTGGACCCGGTCCCGGTCGTGCGCCGCGTCACCCGGCGCCTCATGCCCGCACTCGTCGTCGTCCTCGCCGCGGTCGCGGTGTTCACGGTCGCGTACCACCCCGCCACGTCGTGGTTCGATACCGCGAAGCAGACCACGGCGTCGCTGCTGTTCCTGCAGAACTGGCACCTGGCCGACAGTGCGAGCGACTACCTGGCCGCGGACCCTTCCGTCAGTCCGCTGCAACATCTTTGGTCCATCTCGGTACAGGGCCAGTTCTATCTGGCGGCGCTCGTCGTGGTGTTCGGGTCGGCCTGGCTGCTACGCGCCCGCGGCAACTCGGTCCGGGGGCCGCTCACCGTCCTGCTTTCGATCCTCGCCGTCGCGTCGCTCACCTACGCGGCCACGAGTGACCTGCCGCAGACGTGGCTGTACTACGACACCAATGCGCGCATGTGGGAACTCCTTGCCGGTGGCGTGCTCGCGTGTATCGCCCCGCGGCTGCGGGTGCCGCGCTCCGTGCGGATCACACTGTCGATCGCGGGACTGGCGATCGTCTTCGGCTGCGGCATGCTCCTGGACGGCCGCTCACAGTTCCCGGGTCCGTGGGCCCTCGTTCCGGTCGGCGCCGCCCTCGCACTGATCGTCGCCGGCAGCGCCGGGGCGGACCGCACGGACGGCAATCCGTTCACCCGTGCGCTCGCGTCCCGCCCGCTGCTCCGCCTCGGAGTGATCGCGTACGCCCTGTACCTGTGGCACTGGCCGGTCCTGATCGTCTACCTCGTGGTGAGCGGCCGCACGGACGCCGGGCTCACGGGCGGCCTCGGCGTCATCGCGCTGTCATTGGCGCTCGCCGAACTGACCACCCGACTGATCGAGACCCCGATCCGGCGCCCTTCCGGCACCGGACGCACCCGCACGGCGCTCGTCGCGGTCGCCTCCACGCTTGCAGTGCTGCTGGCCGCGGGATCGGTGACGTGGGCCGAATTCATCGACCGCCGCACCGAACAGTGGGCACAACACACCGACCTCGACCCGCTGACCCATCCGGGCGCCGCGGCACTCGTCGCGGGCGCGGACGCGCCCCACGCGCGCGAGGTGCCGTCCCGGTTCGTCGCGCACGCCGACCTTCCCGCCACGACGCTCGAGGACTGCATCTCGCAGCCGGGTCAGCTCGATCCACTGACCTGTACGTACGGAGACGCCGACGCCGAGCGCGCCATCGCGTTGATCGGCGGTTCGCACGCCGAGCACTGGCTTCCCGCGCTCGACGTGCTCGGCCGCGAGCACCGTTTCCGGGTGGAAACGTTCGTGAAAGTGGGCTGCCCCGCGGTGCTCCCGCCGACCCCCGACTCCGAAGTGGGCGAATGCGAGGAGTGGACGTTCGGCGTCGTCGACGCCATGACCGAGTCCCCGCCCGACTTCGTGTTCAGCACCTCCACCCGCCCGGTGCCCGACGGGCGCGGCGACTACACCCCCGACACGTACACAGCACTGTGGCAGGAACTCGCCGACCGGGATCTGCCGGTGATCGGACTGCGTGACACCCCGTGGCTCGCGAGCGACGGGGTCCAGTACCGCGCCGCCGACTGCCTGGCCCACCGCGGCGGCTCTGCCGACTCCTGCGGGATCGACCGCGCCGACGTCCTGGCCCCGATCGACCCGGCACAGGCGGCGACGGTCGACCTCCCGACCGTCCAGCTGCTCGACCTCTCCGATGCCGTGTGCCGAACGGACCGGTGCCGGGTCATCGAGGGCAACGTCCTGGTCTACCGCGACTCGAACCACCTGACCGCGACCTACGTTCGGACCCTCGCCCCGGAACTCGACCGCCTCCTCGGACCGGCGACCGGCTGGTGGTGAGACCGCCCGGCCGCCACGGCGCGGTCGGCCGAATCGTCAGGCGCGCCGGTCCCGTTCGCGAGCGACGGCCACGGCGATCGCCCGCTCGAAGGTGCTGACGAGCACCGCGCGGCGCTCGACCTTGTGGCCGTCACTCGGTTCGAGATGGTCGATGTAGTCGTCCCACACACGCAGATACCGGTCGCGCCAGTCCGTCAGCACCGCGACCGACGGAAAGGTCGCACCGACTCGTCCGGGTTCGACGATCTCGACCAGGATCTCCAGCCAAGCGGGAACCATCTCCCCGCCCCACTCGTCCGGCTCCAGGGCCGAATCGTCGGATCCGTCCTCGTAGTGCTCCGCGATGTCCCCGATGATCCGGTCGGTCAGCTCGCCCAGCCCGTCCGCCACCGTGTCGCTATCGAAGTTCCCCGAACCCCAGACACCCATGCCACCATCCCCATCCGACCACGAGCCATGCCGGCCGCAGCCTATCGGGACCAGGCGGCTCGATCGAGGTGACCCTCCCGCGATAGCCTGAATCGTCGGAGAACGACGACAACTTTCTGGAGATGGGGGCTTCGATGGCGGATCCGTTCGGGCACATCACGAGTCGTGACGGACAGATCATCGAGCTCGAGGAATTCGTCAGGACGATCGACCATCCCGGCGATGCCTACGAGAGGGTGGAAGAGATGCTCGGGATGATCTGGCATCTCGCCAACCGGATCGCTCAGGCCACCGGTGAAGACCCCACCACGATCATCGAGGGCGCACGGAAACAGTTCCAGGACGACTGCGACTGAGCGTCACCTACACCGACTGGTTCACCAGGAGTTCCACTTGCGGACGACCCTGTCACGCCGCGTCGTTCGAATCTCGCCGGACAGATGACGGATCGTCGTCGCATGCGCACTCGTGTGGATCCGATCCGGGTCGATCTGTTCGGCACAGGCCGCGACGTCGACGCGGTGGTGGCGGACATCTTCGCTCTCGAGGGAAGCGAAGTTCTCACCGTGGTCGACCGCAGTTCACAGGTCGACGAGGTGATCGCGGATGCCCTTCGAACCCGATGGCAGGTAGAGCATCCCGGAGACAGCCCGGCGCATCAGACGGTGCACACGGTCACGTTCGACGTCGACAACATGCATCTCGACCGCATGGCCGAACTCATCGCCGACATGCTGGCCCGGGATTGTGTCGACGACGCGGGCGCGGTTGTCGCGGATCGAGTGGCGTGGACGGTCACGACGCAACGCATGGCGTAGACGGGCTGGCCGGCGCGGGAGTCCGCGCCCCCGGAGGTCCGTCACGTATCGTATTCGCCGCTGTCCCAAGGAGAATAGAAGGCCATGTAGTCGCCCGGTTCCACCGTGACCGTCCAGTGCCAGTCGTCGTCGTCTGGATAGTCGGGGTCCGGTCCCTGCAGTATCAGTCCGAATTCCCGGCCGTGCGCGGTGATCGAGAACGGGGATATCGCGATGTTCCCAAAGGTGACGGGCTGGATCGCATTCAGGAGTTGCTCGAGTGCTTCCGCCTGGGCGGGAGACTGCATCACGTTTCCCGGGAGCGCCACCGTGTCGGGCCGGGCGCCGAGAGCGACTATCGTCGCGTCGACGAGTGCACCGTCCGCGTCGAACAGGTATCGCGCCACGAACTCACCGCTGGTGTGGTCGTATGTCACCGAGCTGAACGGGGTTGTGATGAAGAACTGCCTACCGTCGGCGGTCCTTCCCACGAACCTCGCGTGGTAGTCGTCGTGGGCGATCACGAAGCGCGTGGGCGCGAGTTCACCTTCGGAATCCCGCAGACCTGCGTCGAGACTGTTGGCCACGGGAGGTGAGCATACTTGCAACTGAACGTGATCCTCGGCGGCGCAGACGCTTTCCGAACAGCGACACCCGAACGGGAGTCGGGAGCGATGGCTGTTCCATGGCTCGACCTGCATACCGATGCGAATGGACGGTGGTTCCCGAGTCGCCATATCTGGAATTTGCTGAGCGGGACGACAGCCGCCACTGGCAGGGCTACGTGTACTTCCACCAGCAGGACACCGACGGTCTCGTCGAGAACGGCGAGACCTACATCGGTTACGGCGCATTCCCGCCCGAGAACTTCGACGCGGCCGACGTGACGCGCCTGCTCGACGACGTGGTGTTTCCCGACTTCCGGCGGCACGGCATCGAGCCGGAATGGAATCGCGACCTGGGCACGCGGGTGCTACTCGAGAACGCCGACTGGTACGCCCCGATCGAGGAGTAATCGGCGTGTCGGAGGCCGGCGGCATAATCCGTGCCGTGGACCTGAGAGCCGAACTGCTGCCCCCGCCAGTGAGCAAGCAGCGACTGGACGAACTGTGTCGCGAGATCGTGCGGATCGCCGAACTGGTGCTCAACGGATCCGAGAGAGCGCGCCAGGAAATTTCGGCTTTCAACACGCGGACGGGGCACGACTACGCGGCACTCGACTTCGCCGAGTACAACGGCAGCCGTACCTTGGCCGAGTTCGCGTTGGAGGCGGCCCGGCCGATGCGGCCCCGCATCGTCGACATCTCCACGGACGAACTCGTCGAGATCGTCCGCAGACTCCTGGCCGGTGACCCGGAGAGCGACTACTACCTGCGACTGCCGGAAAGCACCGTGTCGCATCCGCGGGTCAGCGACGTGATCTTCTACCCGCCGGCCGAACTGCGGGACGCCTCAGCTGAGCGCATCGTCGATGAGATTCTCGAATATCGCCCCATTGCCCTGTGACCGGCGACGAGGTTTGCAATTCCGAGTATTCCCCGACTTCCGTACCGTGCAGAATCGAGAACTCCGACTCGCCGTCGCCGGACCGGGGCCGATTCTTCAGCGAATCGGCCCCGCTCCCGTTTCCTGCGCAAACATACTCAGTGCGCCACCGGGCACTTCCCCGTGTAGTCGACCTGAAGTTCCTTGATCCCGTTGATCCAACCGGACCGCAGCCGGCGCGGGTCGCCGAGCTTGGTGATGTCGGGCATGTGGTCGGCAATCGCGTTGAACATCAACTCGATCTCCATGCGGGCGAGGTTTGCACCGATGCAGTAGTGCGCGCCGGTTCCACCAAAGCTGAGGTGATCGTTGTCGGCGCGGGTGATATCGAACGTCGTCGGGTTGTCGAACACGTCCTCGTCGAAGTTCGCGGACGAGTAGAACATCACGACCCGGTCGCCCTTGCGGATCTTCTGCCCACCGAGTTCGGTGTCCACCAACGCCGTTCGCTGGAATCCGACAACCGGTGTCGCCCAGCGGATGATCTCGTCGACCGCGGTGGCCGGGCGTTCCCGCCGGAACAGCTCCCACTGGTCGGGGTTGTCCATGAACGCCATGATCCCGTGGGTGATCGCGTTGCGGGTGGTCTCGTTGCCGGCGACCGCGAGCAGCAGCACGAAGAACCCGAATTCCTCGGACGCCAGCGCGTCGCCGTCGATGTCGGCCTCGACGAGTGTCGTGACGATGTCCTTCGCCGGACACTTGCGCCGCTCCTCGGCCATCGCGTACGAGTACGCCAGGATCTCGGCGGACGCCGTCGCGGACTCCTCCGCGAACTCGGGGTCGTCGTAGCCCATCATCTGGTTCGACCAGTCGAAGATCTTGTGGCGGTCCTCCTGGGGCACGCCGATCAACTCCGCGATGGCCTGCAGCGGCAACTCGCATGCCACCTGTTCGACGAAGTCACCGGCGCCGGCGGCGACCGCCTCCTGCACGATCTTCTCCGCTCGGTCCTTCAGCGCCGGCCGCAGGCTCTGCACCGCGCGCGGCGTGAATCCGCGGGCGATGATCTTGCGGAGCTTGGTGTGCTCGGGCGCGTCCTTGTTGATGAGCAGGTGCCGCATCAGTTCCACCGTCTCGCGCGGCATGTCGTCGGAGAAGCGCGCGATCGCGGTGTTCTCCCACGTCGAGAACACCTCGCTGTTGCGGGAGACCTCTTTGACGTCCTCGTATCGGGTCACCGCCCAGTAACCCTCGTCCGGGAAGCCGCCCCGTGTCGGTGGCTGCGCCACCCACCACACGGGAGCCGTCCGGCGCAGCGCGGCGAACTCTGCGATCGGCAACCGCTGCTCGTACACGTCGGGATCGGTGAAGTCGAATCCGTCGGGGACACCGGGAACTGTAGTCACGCCATGCTCCTTCGTTCGGGGACATCGCCGACGCATGGAGGTCGACACCGAAATCGTCACACGACCGGAGGCGGCGGCGCTTGGCCGATTCGGCCAGTTCCACGCCGCGCTTTTGTGCAAGTCGCACAGGGCGGTCGGCGGTGTCCGTTCGCGACGAGTGGCCGGCGGCCGCGCCGACCCGAGCATCCCTGTGGATATTCCGCCCCGGTCAGGTGCGGATCCTCCACGGGATCTCACCCGGCTCCGTTCCGTCGAATGCGGCGGCAGCGTCTTTGCGCCCCAGCTCGATCGACGCCGCCATGAACTCTGGGTCGAAGAACAGGTAGCTCAGAAGGTCCCCGCGGCGGCTTCCGTCCCCGCCGAGCACGCGGCCGAGTAGTCGCATGCTGGGATCACGAGCCAGCCGCAGCGCGCCTCCGAGAGCGCTGCGGCGGCGGCCGAATACCTCGTTCGCCAGCAGGCCCAGAGTTCCTCGATCCTCCGGACCGACGGCCAGGAAAGGCACCACGGTTTTGCCGTCCAACTCGTATGGCGAACACCGTTCCTGCGCTGCGGCGACAAGGACGTTGACCTTGGCGAGGGTGCGCACGTCCTCGACCATCCGGTCCACCAACGCCGCGTCCATGAGGCGGACGAGGGTGTCGTCGACGTCGGGTGGTTCCTCGGGCCTGGTATGCGCGATGTCGGATGCACGGTCGATCGCCGGATGGGTCGCCACGATGACCACGGCGTCCGCGTCCAACGACAATGCCGGCTTCAAGGGCGTGTTCAAGCGCACCCCACCGTCGAGGTACCACCGACCATGGATTGTCGGGTCCGGCGGCACCCGCACCGGAGGGAACACGACCGGGATCGCGGCCGAGGCGAGAACATGCGAGGGCTCGATCCGGGCGGGCATGTAGTCGATCGGGCGGTCGTCGTCAGAGGGGGGCAACGATCCGGCTCCACTGCGGTCGACGAACACAACCGTTCGATTGTCCGCCCCCGACGTGGTCACCACTGCCAGCTCCGTCAGGCCGCTGTCGATGTTGGCCCGCAGCTGGTTCCAGTCCACGGCCTCGTCCGCCGTTCGACACAGCGGAGCGGTGTCGAGCAGATTGGTGAGTCGCACGCCTGGCAGCCGCAGGAGTTGGCCGGCCCACCGGCCGGCGCTGCCCAGGCCGGTGAGAACCGGGGAACGGAACACATCGCCGGTCTGGATGCCTCGCCACACCTCCAGAACGAGCTCGCCCTGTTCGGTGGCGGGGAGGTGCGCTGTGGCGGCGAACAGGGTCGCATTGATCGCCCCGGCGCTGGTCCCGACGAACAGGCTCGGAGCAATCCCAGCTGTCTCGAGCTGTTCGAGGAGCACCGACAAGACACCGGCCTCGTAGCCGCCGCGGGCTCCCGCACCGGCGACGACGACGGCGACACGCTGAGGTCTGTTCAGATCGCGCAGATCCAACGATTCGCTGCCGCCGCCTATTGTCGCCATGAGATCGTCCGGTACCAGTTGGTGTCGTGTGTGCGGTTCGCGTAGATCGGGCCGTCGCGGAAGACGGATCCGAAAGCCCAACGCCGCGTTCGGTATCGAGTTGAAGTCGCCGAACCAGTGGAACTGTCTCGGTTCAGCATGCTCGCGTCGGTGTCGCAAAGTCAACGGCGCATGTGCAGCGTCGACTGCCACTCACCGCACCTGACCACCAAACGGTGCTCCGGGTCACGGACTGGGCCGAGACAAACACGCCGAGATCAACTACTCCCCAACGCAATTCAGCAACCGAACCGCATCGGGGCTCAGTACACCGACCTGCGCTGCTCCACCCTCGACGGCACCGACAACACCGCCTCCCGGACCATAGCAGCACGATCCGCCGCTGCATCACCCGCGGAACAGGCACACCACCGCCTGCGTCAGGACATGGCCACAGCGAACGTCGCCCGACCAACTCCGATGGGATCGGCCTCACCAGAGGTGCAGGAAATCCCGGACGTCGTCGAGTCCGTCGAGTGCCCGTCCGTCCACGTCCGACGGATCCACCTCAGCACGCGCCGCCAAGGAGCGCACCAACACAATAGACTCGTCACTGAGCTTCCCGAACCGTCGAGCGGTATGTCCCAGGCACAGGCCGGCCAGACCGAGCAGCTCGCTGCCGGACACAGCCCGCGTTCCGACCTGCACGCACCAGTGCTCGACGAACTCGCGATCATCGTCGTTCAAGGCACTTCCCACCAGAGCTTGCGCCGCCTCGCCCTCATGCGTCCGGTCTCCGAGTGCCCGCTCCAACACCTCGACTACCACGTCACGCGGCATGGCCGGAGGATTGAAGAAGGTCGGATGTGAATGCATGCCGAGAGGTTACCCATTCCACCGCAGATCCCCCGACCCATGACTCCATCTACTGCGCTACAACGTATTCCAATCGACCACGACGTCGGATTCGGCGGCGACACCGAACGTGCTCATGTCCCGAACACGTCAAGGCACTCAAGGGCCAACTCGAGTTTCAGGCGACGCTTCAGGAAGTCGTGCCCGAGGGTCTCCTCCACCCGCTGGATCCGGTACCGGACGGTGTTCTTGTGCACTCCGAGCCTGCGGGCCGCGGCCTCGTGGTTGCCCTGGCACGCGAGCACCTCGCGCAACGTGTCGCGGAGCCGTTCGGCCGCCGCGTCCTCACCGAGCAGCCCGGCGAGCTCCCGTTCCACCAGTGCCCGCATTCGGACCGGGTCGGCCGACAGCATCGACACCACCTCGACGTCGGCGTAGCGCGTCACGATGTTCCGGCGCCTGCCCGCCTCGGCGATCCGCTGCGCCGCCTGCGCTTCGCGGTGGCTGCGCCGAAAGCCGTCGATCCCCGACGCCGCGTCGCCGACCGCGACCCGCGCACCCGCCGCGATCGTCGATGGATCGGCCGCGAGCGGTCCGACGTCGGCGTCGTCGTGCGCTATCCAGGCCCACACCCCGTGCGCCCCGGACGGCACCGACAGATGGCGGCTGTGGCCGGCGAGGCGCGCCACCGCCGATTCGAGGGAGCCGGTGAGGAGCGCGGTCTCGTCGGCCCAGGCGATGATTGCGGTGTGCTTGCGGTGGAGCGGATAGCCGAGCCGGGCCGATGCCGCCGCGACGTCGCCACCACCGCCGTCGAGGATCTCGCGCACTGTCGTGATCCGGGACGAGAACGCGCCCTGCAGCAGCCGTTCCCGCTCCTGCGAGTAGGTGACGGCGAGTTCGTCGAGCATGGCGTTGAGTAATTCGCTGGTCTGCGACCACATCGTGGCGAGCACCTGGAGTTTGAACTGCGGATCGAGATCCGCCTGGTCGAGGAACTCCGTCGCGAACCCGAGCATCGCGCGGTGACCGGCGTGATAGAGCTGCGAGAGGACCCGCAGTTCGAGACCGCGCTGGGCTACGGTGCGGGCGAGCGCGTGTGCCTCCGTCGACACGGGCGCCCCGGTGGAACCGTCCACCGGCGGCGCACCTGCGTCGAGGAAGGCACCCAGCTGGCTGCGGATCGCGGCGCGCAGATCCCGCTGCAGCTCCGGATCTGAGGCGAGTTCCGGCACGTCCGCGGTGAACGAGGTTTCGAGACCGCCGAGGAACGCGCTCAGCTCCTCCCGGGTGAGCGTGGTCGTCAGGTATGTCCGAAGCCACAGATCGGCACGTGGTTCGTCGTCCACCGTCTCCCCTTCCCGGAACTGCGAGGTCGAGCATTCTCGGACATTGTCCGTCGAACGCACGTCCCGCCCATACCTACCTCACGAAGCTGTTGTCTCGTTGACTTCCTCTCCCGCATGAATGCGGGGGATTCCTACGCAGCCTCACCCGTGGGGGTGGGGTCTGTTCGGCGGGTTCCTGTTTCATCGGGGTCTGCTGCGGCAAGCCGCAGTCTGACGTCCCCTCCACGGGCGTTCAACGACTCCGCCAGCCCGGCGGCGTCGAGAATGTTCACTGCGGCGTTGTAGTCGCGGTCGAGGAGGGCACCGCATGCACACGTCCAGCGGCGGACGTGCAGCGGTTTCGCCTCACCCACTGCCCCGCACTGGGAGCAGGTGCGAGTCGACGGGAACCACCGGTCCACCTTCACGACCTTCCGCCCACACTGGGAGGCCTTCTCCTCGAGTAACCGCACCAGGATCGACCATCCGGCGTCGTGCACCGATTTCGCCAACCTGGTGCGGGCCGGCCCGGACACCGCGAGATCCTCGACGGCGACCACTTGGTTCTTGTGGATCAGCCGCTTCGCGAACTTGTGATGGTGATCGAGCCGAGTCTCACGCACCCGCCGGTGCAGCGCCACAACCCGAACCCGGGCCTTGACCCGATTCTCGGATCCTTTCTGTCGGTGAGACCGAGATCCACCCCGGCGGCCGTCGGTGTCTCCTGCAGCGGGGTGTCGGGAACGTCGACGACGAACGACACGTAGTGGCGGCCGTCGGCTTCCCGGATCACCGACACCGACGACGGCTCCGACGGCAGCAGCCATGACGTCGCGAAGCGGACGCGGCCGATCTTCGGCAACGTCACCGAACCCACCCCGTGCGTGGTCTCGCGACCGTGAACCCCGCGTTGCGGGTGAACCGGGCCGACTGACGGTGCGCCCGCTTCTCGAACCGCGGCGAACCCACGACGCGACCACGCCGCTTCCCTGTTCGAGAGTCGAAGAACGCGCTGTACGCGCGATGCAGATCCGTCAACACCCGCGGCGCGACCACGCCAACCACCTCGACCACTACCTGTGGGGAGGGCACCTCTGGTCACGCTCCTACTACTGCGGAACAGCAGGCGGTGCACCACTGTCAACGATCACCGAGTACGTCCAGTCCCAACGCCGACCCACCTGAACAAGGTGATTCACCTCCACCATGAATGGTGGAGCACTCGCACAACCACAGGTAGAGCGCGCGGCCGATCTCGGCGTTCCCGCTCCCCGCGTGAGCCCCCACTCGTCCACCCGCCGCGCCGCCTCGCAGGACCGGCCGGTCGAGAAGGTGTGTTCGGGAAACGGGCGGGCGTTGCCGAGTAGCCCCAGTTCGCGGACCCACAAGGTCGACATGCGGGAGACGTCGGTGGAGATGCTCGGCTGCGAAACGGAGAACCGAACCTCTACGGGTTGAGCTCCGGGCCGTCCTCATCGGAAATCGTCGACGCGTCGCTGCGGGTGGGGTCGATACCGGCGAACGACGCCAGTGCCCGTCGCATGCACGTCTCCAGTTCCGCAGTCGATCGGGTCGCCGGTGCGGCCACAACATCTGCCTCCGGGGACCACAGGACTCCGGAATCGACGTCGACCGCGGCATCTCTCAACCCGGCCGCCCACACATCCAGGTCCCGGGAGTCCAGAAATGGATCCCATGCGCGCACCCAACGCGACACGGCATCCCACCGGAGATCGGGATTGTCCACATTCCGTGACTGCATCCCACCAACCTCCACACAGCGCGCGATGGTCACCTCACCCGTGCAGGGTGATCCTGACGCGCCACACGTGACACTGGAAGTCCGTACGCCGCAACGCTCGACCCGCACCGATCGCGGCGACGTGGAATGCTCGACAGCACGAGCGATTTCCGAAGGAGCGCGGCATGAAGGCAATCCAGTACACCCGGATCGGCGCGGAGCCCGAGCTGGTCGACATCCCGACACCCGAACCCGGACCGGGTGAGGTCCTGCTCGAGATCACCGCGGCCGGTGTGTGCCACTCCGACGCGTTCATCATGGGGCTGCCGGCGGAAGCGTTCAACTACGACCTCCCGATGACGCTCGGGCACGAGGGCGCCGGCCGGGTCGCCGCCGTCGGCGCCGGCGTCACCGACCTCGACATCGGCACCCACGTCGTGGTCTACGGGCCGTGGGGCTGCGGGCGTTGCTGGCACTGTGCCCAGGGTCTCGAAAACTATTGTTCCCGCGCAAAGGAACTCGGTATCGCCCCACCCGGCCTGGGCGCGCCCGGCGCGATCGCCGAGTACATGGTCGTCGACTCGCCCCGGCACCTCGTCCCGATCGGCGACCTCGATCCGGTCACCACCGTCCCCCTCACCGACGCCGGACTGACTCCGTACCACGCGATCAAACGGTCGCTCGGGAAGCTGCGCGCCGGATCCAGCGCCGTGGTGATCGGTACGGGCGGACTCGGGCACGTCGGGATCCAACTGCTACGGCACCTGTCCCCCGCCCGCGTGATCGCGCTGGACGTCAACGACGAGAAGCTCGCGTTCGCGCGCGAGGTCGGCGCGCACGAGACCGTGCTGTCGAACGCCGACGCCGCCGCGAACGTCCGGAAGATCACCGGCCCGGCCGGTGCGGCACTGGTGCTCGACTTCGTGGGTCTGCAGCCGACCCTCGACATCGCCACCGCGGTTGCCGGCGTCGGATCCGACGTGACGATCGTCGGACTCGGCGACGGGAAGGCGGCTGCTCGAGTCGGCTTCTTCACCGGGGCATTCGAGACGAACGTCGCTTCCCCGTACTGGGGTTCGCGCAGCGAACTCATCGAGCTGATCGAACTCGCGCACCAGGGTGTTCTGGACATCGCGGTCGAGCGGTTCTCGCTCGACGACGGGCTGGAGGCCTACCGTCGACTCGCTGCCGGGACACTGCGGGGCCGGGCGGTCATCGTGCCCTGAACTGGGGCGCGTCCGAACACCGGGCATTGCGCGCGAGGCGGAATCAACCTCGTTGCGCTGCGGCGCCGGAGAAGCACGTCAGCTGACCGGTCGGCCACCGATTCGTACGGTGGCAGAGTCCGTATCGTGTCCCGTGCGAGAGACCATCCTGCACGATCGATCCCCTGGTAAAGGTGCGCGCGTTGACTGAATCGGACTTCCCGGCCGTTACTCCCTGTCCCGGAGACATTTTCGCCTTCTCGCTCGACCGCATCGGGTGCTACGGGGCATGTCAGGTGGTCGCCGTCGACGAGGAACGAGGGCTCGCGACGGTAGCGGTGCTCGCGTGGACCGGCACGGAGGTGCCCGAAGTCACCGAACTGGCTGACACGCCGCGAATGGTGCGGGACTTCATGTTCTGGACGCCCGCGGAGATCCTGAAGAACGTGCCCATCGAGGTGCCGTCCGAGTACCGGCGGATCGGAACGCTTCCCGTGACCGGCGAGACCGTCTCACGTTCCTACGACGCGTGGGATTTCGCCGCCGACGTCATTCGTCAGTACCGCTGGGAAACGATCCCGAGCGAGACGCGAGCGGCGTTCCGGACGGCGCTCGAGAGTGAGGAGACGGTGAGGACGCCGGGTCTCACGTACTCCCGCAGCGGCGAGCAGTACGAAGCACGCCTACCCGCCGCTCGCACATTCAGCGACGACGCCGGCTACTCGGTCGGCGAGAGCTTCGACATGGAGTCGCTGCGGGCCTGGCCTGCGCTCTACCAGGTGACACTCCAGTCGTGGCGCGACGACCTCCTGCCGTTCCTGGAATCGTCACCACTCGTCAAGGAACTGACGCTGACGGGGCACGGGCGACGCGAGATCGACCTGTCCCGCACCGGGCTCGACCAGCTCACGATCGACGTCACCGGGCTCGAGCGCCTCGTGCTCCCCTCGAGCCTCGACCTCCTGATTCTGCAGGGCACCACCTCGGCGGACACCGGCCTGCACGTGGTCGCCGAGGACGACGGTCGCTGGATCAGGGTGCACCTCACGGGAACCGTGCCCGCGATCGACGGGCTCGGCCGCGTTCGCGGACTTCGGATCGGCGCCATCGAGCACCTCGCCCTCTCCGATGTTGTCGAGTGCTTCCCGAACATCTCCTGGCTGCATCTGTTCGGCGCGCCTGGCCTCCTCGACGATCTCGACGCACTGCAGGCTCTGCCGCAGCTGTCGACCCTGTGGATCTGCGACCTGTTCGGCTACGGGCCCGACGACTTCCCCGGCCCCGACGGACTCCCGGCACTCACGAGTCTCGACCTCGACAGCATCCCCGCCGACGTCGCCGCCCGCGTGCGCGCCCAGTACAAGAAGGCGCCACGCATCGAGTTGACCGTACGCAGGCCCCGCAAGCCCGAATGGCTGGCCGAGAACCTCGAGAACCCGCTCCGCCACTGGGACGGCCGCGACGGCATCCCCGACACGGTCGCGAAGAAGGCCCGCACGGCGTTCATCGCCGCCCTCCGCAAGATCCGCGGAGCTTCTCCCACGGACGAGAACACCGTAGTCTCCGCAGTAACCGGGTTCCTCGACACCATTGCAGCGCTCAACCGCAAGCATCAGTTCCTCTACACCCTGGAACGCGACGAGGTCATCGACGCCGTCGGCGCGCTCACCGCCGGACTGTCCTCCGAAGCCCACCGCGTGCTGGAGCCACTTGTCGAGGAAGCGCTCGACGACTGATCCGCCCATCGACCCTGCAGACCCTTCGGGGACACGGGCGACGGGTTCGGCTCAGTCGGTGTCCGGTTCGTTCTCGATGATGCGGCCGGTTTGCAGGTCGATCTCGATTTCCCGCTCGTTCCCCTGCAGGTCGACGAGATCCACCTCGGCCGTCGGCCGTCCCTCCTCCTCGTCGAGCTCGATACTCAGGACCCCGGGAGAGGGCGCGGTTTCCTCGGCGTCCGCGACGCCGGATCCGCCGAGCATCGTGCCCACGCCGACGGCCGCCGGCGCCAGCACCGCGACCGCTATCCGTGTGAGTTCACCTGCGTCCATGACAACGTGCACCTCGTCGGTCTCGATGGCGATGTCGCACCATCCACGCTAGCCGTGTCCCACCGCGGCGTCGACCTCGACGGCCTCACTCAGGCTAGGGTTTCCGCATGGAGCGTACGGACCCGCCGCCGACCCCACGGGTCGAGGTGTGGCCGGGCAGCGCGTACCCCCTCGGCGCCACCTACGACGGCGGCGGTACCAACTTCTCCCTGTTCTCCGAGGTGGCCGACGCAGTCGAGTTGTGCCTGATCGCGAAGGACGGCACCGAGACGCGGATCCCCCTGGACGAGGTGGACGGGTACGTCTGGCACGCGTACCTGCCCGCGGTCGGCCCCGGCCAGCGCTACGGCTTCCGAGTGCACGGGCGCCACGATCCGGCGTCGGGCCTGCGTTGCGACCCCTCCAAACTCCTGCTCGACCCCTACGGGAAGGCCTTCGACGGCGTTTTCAACGGCGATCCGTCGCTCCATACGTTCGGCAAGGACTCCCTCGGTCACACCATGACGACGGTGGTGATCAACCCGTACTTCGACTGGGGCACCGACCGGCCACCGCGCACCCCGTACCACGAGACCCTCATCTACGAGGCGCACGTGAAGGGCATGACCGCGACGCACCCCGGCGTGCCGGAGGCACTACGTGGGACCTACGCCGGCCTGGCGCATCCCGCGGTGATCGATCACCTGCGGTCCCTCGGCGTCACCGCCATAGAGCTGATGCCCGTGCACCAATTCATGCACGACCAGATCCTGCTCGATCAGGGGCTACGAAACTACTGGGGATACAACACCTTCGGCTTTCTCGCCCCGCACGCAGAATACTCGTCTGCGGAGAAGCCGAGCGGCACGGTCACCGAATTCAAGGCGATGGTCCGCGCGTTCCACGAGGCCGGGATCGAGGTGATCCTCGACGTCGTCTACAACCACACCGCCGAGGGCGACCACCGCGGTCCGACGATCCTGTTCCGGGGTATCGACAACGCCGCCTACTACCGACTCGACGACGACGATCCGGCGCTCTACAGGGACTACACGGGCACCGGGAACAGCCTCAACGCCCGCCACCCGCACACGCTTCAACTCATCATGGATTCACTGCGGTACTGGGTCACCGAGATGCACGTCGACGGGTTCCGATTCGACCTCGCGTCGACGCTGGCGCGCGAATTGCACGACGTGGACCGGCTTTCCGCGTTCTTCGACCTGGTGCAGCAGGACCCGGTGGTCAGCCAGGTGAAGCTGATCGCCGAACCGTGGGACGTCGGCGAGGGCGGCTACCAGGTGGGCAACTTCCCGGGCCTGTGGACCGAGTGGAACGGCAAGTACCGCGACACCGTCCGCGACTACTGGCGCGGCCGACCCGCGACGCTGGGCGAGCTCGCCTCCCGACTGACCGGCTCGTCCGACCTGTACGAGGCCACCGGGCGGCGGCCCGGCGCGAGCATCAACTTCGTCACCGCCCACGACGGTTTCACGCTCGCCGACCTGGTGTCCTACGACGAGAAGCACAACGAGGCCAACGGTGAGGGCAACCGTGACGGGGAGAGTCACAACCGTTCCTGGAACTGTGGTGTCGAAGGCCCCACCGACGACCCGGCGATCCTGGCTCTGCGAGCGCGCCAGCGCCGGAACATCCTCGCGACGCTACTGCTGAGCCAGGGCACACCGATGCTGGCGCACGGCGACGAGTTGGGGCGGAGCCAACACGGCAACAACAATGTGTACTGCCAGGATTCGCCGCTGTCGTGGATGGACTGGTCGCTGGCCGAGTCGAACGCCGACCTGCTCGCCTTCACCCGGCGGACGTCGGCGCTGCGCGCGGCGCACCCGGTGTTCCGACGCCGTCGGTTCTTCGCCGGCAGGCCGGTGCGTGACGGGCACAGCAGGGACATCGCGTGGCTCACCCCGTCCGGGCGGGAGATGACGACCGAGGACTGGGACAGCGGATTCGGCAAGGGGCTGGTCGTCTACCTCGGCGGCGACGCGATCCCCGAGCCGGACCACCGCGGCCGTCGCGTCGTCGACGACTCGTTTCTGTTGTTCTTCAATGCGCACGACGGCGACCTCGCCTTCACGGTCCCGTCCGGCGATCCCGATACCGCGTGGATCGGTGAACTCGACACCACATCATCCACAGGCGCAACGGATCTCGTGACCAAGTCCGGCGCGACGGTCACCGTTGAGTCCCGTTCCCTGCTGGTGCTGCGCCGGGACGGGTCGTCATGAGGCCGGTCACCGGGACGTACCGGCTCCAGCTGCGCGGTGATGCGTTCACCCTCGACGACGCACGCCGCCTCGCCGACTACCTGGACCGGCTCGGCGTCTCCCACCTGTACCTGTCACCGATCCTGACCGCCACGGCGGGATCCGCACACGGATACGACGTCACCGACCCCACCACGGTCTCCTCCGCGTTGGGGGGACGTGCCGCCCTGGTCGCGCTCTCCGCCGAACTGAGCGAGCGCGACATGGGCCTGGTCGTCGATCTCGTCCCCAACCACCTCGGCATCGCCCACCCGCACGAGAACCGGTGGTGGTGGGACGTCCTGACACACGGTCGCCGTTCCCCGTTCGCGCGGTTCTTCGACATCGACTGGCGCGACGACAACGGCTCGGACGGGCGGATCGCGCTGCCCGTCCTGGCCGACGCGTCGGATCTGAACGGTCTGCGAATCGATCGCAGCAATGGCACCCCGCTGCTCGCCGTCGGGGACGCGCGATTCCCGATCGCACCGGGCACCGAGGACGGCGACCCGCGCGAGGTCCACGACCGGCAGGCGTATCGGCTCGTGGGATGGCGGGACGGCACCGTGGGGTATCGCCGGTTCTTCGCGATCAACGACCTGGCCGCGGTGCGCCAGGAGGACCCACGCGTGTTCGACACCACGCATCACCAGTTCGCGTCGTGGGTACGCGACGAACTCGTCGACGGTGTCCGGGTGGACCATCCGGACGGCCTGAGCGATCCCCCCGGGTACCTCCGAAGCCTGCGGGAGGTGATCGGCCCCGACCGCTGGCTGGTGGCGGAGAAGATCCTCGCCCCGGACGAACCGCTGGATCCGACGCTGCCGATCGACGGCACCACCGGGTACGACGCGCTCGCCGAGTACGGCGGCGTCTTCCTCGACCCCGACGGAGCGGCCGTGCTCACCGAACTCGCCGGCCGCGCGGGAGCCCCGGGGGACGCGACGTGGCTGCGCGACAACGGAACCGAGCTGCGCCGCCACGTCGCGCGCACCGAGTTGGCGCCCGAGCTGCGCCGACTGGTTCGGGCGATCCTGCGGGACTCGCCGACGTTCTGCAACCCGGACCTGTTACGCGACGCGCTGGTGGAGGTGCTGGCCACCGCACCGACGTACCGAACCGACTACGCACCCCTGACCGGTGCCCTCCCCCACCTGATCGCCGAGATCCTCGACCGGCACCCGGCGTGGAGATCCGCATTGACGACGCTCGCCGGCGCGCTCGTGACCGGAAGCGAGTCGCACACACGTTTCCAACAGGTGTGCGGCGCAGTCAACGCGAAGGCCGTCGAGGACTGTCTGCTCTACCGCACCGCGCGGCTGGTGTCGCTGCAGGAGGTGGGCGGCGATCCGGGACGGTTCGGTCATTCCGTCGCCGAGTTCCACCTGCGCGCCGCCGACCGGGCCCGGTTGTGGCCACGGACGATGACAACGCTGTCGACACACGACACCAAGCGCGGCGAGGACGTTCGGGCCCGGATCGGCGTGCTCTCCCAGGTTCCCGAACTGTGGGTCCACTGCGTCGCCGACTGGGAGATGTCCGCCCCCAGCCCGGACGGCGTGACCGGATTGTTCTTGTGGCAGAACATGTTCGGAATCTGGCCGGTCGACGGATCGGACGCCGCCGCCTCGCCCGAGCTGCGTCACCGACTGCACCGCTTCGCCGAGAAGGCGGCCCGCGAAGCTGGGACGCGAACCTCCTGGACCGAGGTGGACGCGCACTTCGAGAATGCGCTGCACGCGTGGATCGACCGCATCGTCGACGGCCCGGTCGGCCGTAGCATCGGCCTGGTCGCGCGGCAACTCGCGCGGCACGGCTGGTCGGACTCGCTGGGGCAGAAGCTGCTGCAGCTGTGCGGACCGGGCATCCCGGACGTGTACCAGGGCACCGAACTGTGGGAGGACTCGCTGGTCGACCCGGACAACCGTCGCCCCGTCGACTACGAGGTGCGCCGGACCCTGCTGAAGTCGATGGACACCCCGGGGGTGGAGACGCCACCGATCGACGCGTCCGGGGCCGCGAAGCTGCACGTGACCCGCACCGCGCTCCGCCTGCGCCGCGAGCGCCCCGACAGCTTCGTCGGCGGCCACTACCGTCCGGTGTTCGGCGTGGGTCCGACGGCCGAGCACCTCGTCGGCTTCGCCCGCGGTCCGGCCGGCGGAGCCTCCGACGTGATCGCTCTCGCCACCCGCCACAGCGTCCGCCTCGGCGAAAGCGGCTGGGAAAGTTCGAGTGTCGCACTGCCCAACGGCAGCTGGTTCGATCGGCTCACCGGTGAGCTCTACGCCGGGGCCGCACCGCTGTCGAAGGTGTTCGACCGGCTGCCCGTCGCGCTGCTGGTGCGCCTGGATCGACCGTGACGACGTGCCGTCCTGCCCACGTCGCGTGCGGCCAACTATCCGATCACGATCACCACGAGCTTGCGCCAGAACCCATGCGTATCAGCCACCTTGTCCCGCCAACGGATGTGGTAGTCGTAGCTGGCGTCGGTCGCTCCCGTGAACACCCGTTGCACACCTCGGCCACTCACGCCCGACGTGTGCCGATCTCCACCACATGCGCCCAGTCCGGCGGCAGGTCGGGGACGTAGTCGTCGTCATGCCACCCCCTCGGGCGCACCCGAGGAAACAGACCGACAACGGTTCGGCACCCGGGTCGACTGCTGGGCCAGGGCGTCTCCCCGTCGGTGAGGACGACGATCACGTCCGGGCGGGGCCGACCGCGCAGCACCCTGGCGAATCCGGTGCGCAGATCCGTGCCACCACCCCGGAACAAAGGAATGTCCTCGGCGCGGCACAGCGGGTGCACGACCCGCGCCGCCGCGTCGCACGACAGCACCGTCACGAGGTCGCGGCGCCCGCCCACGGCCCGCGTGATGGCTGCCACCTCGAGCAGTGCGCTGCCGAGGTCTGCGTCGCTGACCGATCCCGAGGTGTCGACGATGACGCTGACCCGGGGTGGGGTGCGCCGCAGGCTCGGCAGGACCGCGCCGGGCACGGCGGCCGAGCGCCGCGCCGGGCGCCGATAGGTGTAGTTCTCGCCCGCGCCGGACGAGGAGGTGGCGGAGCGGATCGCCGCGCCCAGCAGGGCCCGCCACGGCTGTGTCGGGTGGAGGGCTTCCTCCGCCCACCGCTGCCATCCGCGGGGTGTCTGCCCGGGCCGACCGACGATGCTGTGCGCCACCCGGAAACGGACCGCGTCGCGTTGCTGGTCACTGAGCCCGTTCGCCCCGTCGGGACCGAGCTCCCACTCCCGACACAGACCGTGGGCGCCGCTGCCGCAGTCGAGCCACGCCAGCCCGTCGGTGCGCGGGCCGAGGCGAAACTGGCGCAGGTAGTCCTCCATGAGTTGGCCCCCGTCCAACCCCAGGGTCCACGGCAGAACAGCGTCGTCCGGTGTCGGCAATCCGTGGCCGAACGCGTCGTCGTTGATCTCCGCATCGGCGGCGATGTTCATCCGTAGTCGATCAGCGCGACCGGTCAGGTCGTGAGTGCGTGCGTACCGGTCGCTGCGGCCGTGGTGGTCGCGCAGCAGATGCGACACCTCGTGAACCAGGATCGAGGCCAGCTCCTCCACCGGCCGCTGGGCGACGAAGGCCGGCGAGACGTAGCAGCGCCAGTGCCGGTCCACACCCACAGTCGGCACGCGGGGCGACGCGACGATGTGCAGCGCATACAGGGCGGTCGCCAGGTAGGGCCGGGCGCGGGCGGCGTGCAGCCGGGCGGCGTAGATCTTGTCGGTGTCCAGCGCCGACGCCGTTGTCATCGAACAGCCTGCGCGGCAGCGCTTTCGGCGGCGCGGTCGGCCGCCAGCGACACGGATACGACACCGGCGAGTTGGTCGATTCCCGTCGGTACCTCCCAGTCGTCCTGCCTCAGGGTGGCCAGAGTGGTCGCCGGCACGACCACGAGGTCCGGTGGCCCGGTCTGCACCGCGGCGACCAGGAGCGTCCACGCGGCATCCCAGCGAGATTTCTCCGGCCGCCGGCGGACGGCGTCAACCACGGCGTCGAGCACGGCCTGACGCAGATCGCCGCGCTCGGGCAGGTCGGCGGACGTCGGATCGGCGAGCAGCGTCTCGGGGTCCGGGAGGTCCATGCGGTCGAGGGCTGCCAGCAGTTCGAAACCGGGCCCGTCGCCGACGCTGCCCCGAACCAGCAGGGACAGCACGTCCGTCGACGACGATGCGGCGGTGGCGAACGCGATCAGCCGGACGGTCATGTCCCAGCTCCGCGGCGACGGCCACGCGCCGCCACGGCGGGTCTGACTGCCGGGTAGTCGGTGCACGAGACCGGGGCGGGCAGCGAGCAACTCGCAGACCGCACGTCGGGCGAATACCACCGCGTCCGAGAACTTCTCCGGGTCGAGCCGGGGCAACGTCGCGCGGGGCCAGGTGCCGCCGAGCCCGCGGACGACCACCTCGTGGTCGTGGGTCCAGTGCAGGTGCACGAAGCGGTTGGCCAACGGTGGGCTCAGCTCCCAGCCGTCCGCCGCCGACGACGGTGGGTTGGCGGCGGCCACGATGCGTACACCGGGCGGGAGTTGCAGGGCGCCGATTCGTCTTTCCAGGACGAGGCGCAGCAGGGCCGCCTGCACGGCGGGCGGCGCCGTCGACAGTTCGTCCAGAAACAGCAGTCCCCGCCCGGCCTGTACGAGCCGGACGGCCCAGTCGGGCGGGGCCATCGGCACACCGTGTATCGCCGGGTCCTCCCCGAGAACGGGCAGACCCGAGAAGTCCGACGGCTCGTGCACGCTTGCGATGACAGTGGTCAGTGGTAGGTCGAGCGCCTCTGCGAGCTGGGTCAGTGCGGCGGTCTTGCCGATTCCCGGTTCACCCCACAGCAGCACCGGCAGGTCCGCGGCCACCGCCAGGGTGAGGGCCTCGAGTTGATCGTCGGGGCGAGGTTCGGTGGTGACCGTGTCGAGCATCGCCGACAGTGCTGCGGCGCTGTCGAGTTCGGTACTGGACCGGTTCGGAAGAAGTACGGGAGACATGTGCATCACCTGTGATGTCGAGGGGAGTCGCAGGGTGGGTCCATCCGGACACACTGCAGGACAGAGGGTTTCCGAGAAGGTCGAGGGGACTCAGCGTGAGCGGGCGCGCCGGGACCGCTCGGGGCGCCGGGTCCGCGAGACGGGCGGTGTCTCCGCCGGTTCGGCGCGAAACCGGTCGTACGCGGCGCGGCGGTCCACGGACGCCCGGATCTCGTCCAGCAGGGGGCCGTCGCGGAGGACCGCGTCGCGGCCCAGCAGTCCTTCGACGACGTCCAGCGCCCCGGTGGCGTCTCCATGGTCCAGACGTTCACGAACGCCGGGCAGGCAGTCCGGGCGGCGATGGGCGCGGTCGATGGCCTGCAGGCACGGTAGCGGGGTGCCGCCGAGTGCGACGAGCAGTTCCTCGCGCCGAACCTCCGCGGGGTCGTGATCGAGTGCGGTCAGTGCACCGTCGAGCTGTCCGATCCGGTGCTGTTCACCACGGCAGTCCACCAGGTGAATCCCGTTCTCGCGGACGGGGATCCGCGATGGATCCGGCGGCGACCAGCCCGGTTCCAGAGCGGCCGCGACCAGCGGGTGCAACCGATCGACGGTGATCACTCCCGACCGGATCAGCTGCAGGTCGGGCAACACCCAGGTCGCGGCGTCGGGCAGCACCGGGAGCGCGGCGAGCCGTCCGCGCGGGTAGTCGGCCACGATCCGCACCGCGCCGGGATCGACGCCGGCGACGACCGGCTCCACCACCAGGTCGGACCGTCCGCCGCACCGCACCCGGACGGGGCCGTCGCCCAGCCCGTCCCCGCGGAGCAGAATGTCGGCTTCGGCAGCCCAGCGGTCGACGGCACAGCCCTCTGGTACCGCGCGAGCGAGGACGTGCCCATCCGACACTCCTCCTGTCCCGCAACGGATTCGCAGATCTCCTGACCTGCGCGCATCCCACAGGTGCCGATGGAGGTCCAGTCGGTAGCGGCGGTCGGGATAGGGATGGGGATGATGGGTGGAATCCGTGCCGTCCCACAGGGTCAGCACTATTCGCTGTCCGGCGTCCGCCCATGACGGCGCGGTGCGGGCTACCAAGTGCACCGAACCGGCCTGGCCGCAACGTTTTCGGCGTTCCGGTGGACCGTATCGCGCCAGCGAGACAGTCAGTCCAGGGCGCAGCAGCCCGTCGGGCGCAATCCGCGGCAGATGCCAGCGCAGCAGGTCGGGCGCCAGGTGCCGAAGGTCGGCCAGGACCTGTGTTGCGACATCCCGGCCGCGCCTCCGCGTCACTGCCCGTAGGTCGATTTCGGCATCGAAACCCGCTGCGGCACAGGCGCCGGACCAGTCGCCGGCAAGACGGCGTTCTGTTGCGGTCTCGATCATGGTCGGCGGCACGGCGTACTTGCGCACGCGCAGCCAGATGGACAGTCGGGGATCGGTCCCGTTCGCAGTCGGAGGGTGCATCAGCACTCACCGTTTGCGAACTGGGCCCCCAATCTTGGATCAGAGTAAGTCGTCATCGGCGCAATCGTAGCGTGCCGTAGCGATTTCGGCCAGTACAGCGTCCGCGGGGCCACGTCACCGGTTACCTGGAGCTTCCGGACGAGGCGAAGACCGGAAGATGATCGGCCGTCGACTGCGCCGCAGTCTTCGCTTCTGCCGACTCCGCACGCCCCGCATCGATCGACGAACGCCGATCCGACGGCTATCCGTCGACCGGTGGTGTCTGATCGCCGCGATCCGACTCGGTGCCCGAATCCGGATGCCCGCCTGAGGAAGATTCTTCCGGGGGACGGTCCGCCACGGTGACCAGCGCGGTTCGCAGGACGCGTCGGTCGCCGAGCCGGTAGCCGCGGCGCAGCACGGTGTCCACGATCGGGTCCGCGCCTTCTCCTTCGTGGTGGACGGCCTCGTGGAGGGCGGGGTCGAAGCGGTCGCCCACCTCACCGAAGGCGACCAGCCCGGCCCGGGTCAGGGTGTCGGTGAGCTTGCCGGCCAGCACCGCAAACGGCCCGTCCAGATCCCCGTGCGCACGGGCAAGATCGACATCGTCGAGGACCTCGAGCAGGTCCGTGAGCACCGCGGCAACAGCGGTTTCGGTGGCGGCCCGCCGGTCCCGCTCGACACGCCGCCGATAGTTCGCATACTCGGCCTGCACTCGTTGCAGGTCCTCGGTCAGCTCCGTCACGCGATCAGACTCTGCTCCCGCCGAGGTCGCAGTATCGGCGGGCGTGCCGCCCTCCGGCGGTGTCGACTGCGACTCCCCCGTCACCTCGACCGGATCCGGGAGGTGCTCCCGCACCTTCCCGGTGTCGGGGTCGATGCGACGCTTGTCGGTGATCGAGATCCGGTCCGGGCGCGGACGCTGGCCATCACGCTCGGCGGTCACCGCTCCTCCTTCCTCTCGTCGTCGTCGACGATCTCGGCGTCGACGACATCATCTGCCCCACTGGACGATCCATCCCCGCCCCCGGCGGAAGCACCCTCGGATTGCGCCTTGTAGATCGCCTGGCCCAGGGACTGCGACTCGGTCGACAGCTTCTCGACCGCGGCCTTCACGGCGGCGAGGTCGGTGCCGGCCAGTGCCGTCTTGACCTCGGCGATCGCGGCCTCGACCTTCTCCTTCACGTCGGCCGGAACCTTGGCAGCACCCTCCTCGGAGTCCTTGATGACCTTCTCGGTCTGATACACCAGCGAATCGGCCTGGTTGCGGACCTCGGCCTCCTCGCGGCGGGCCTTGTCCTCCTCGGCGTGCGCCTCGGCGTCCTTGACCATCCGGTCGATCTCCTCCTTGGACAGACCGGAACCCTCCTGGATCTTGATCGTGTTCTCCTTGCCGGTGCCCTTGTCCTTCGCGGTCACGTGCACGATGCCGTTGGCGTCGATGTCGAAGGTGACCTCGATCTGCGGCACACCGCGCGGGGCCGGCGGGATACCGGACAGCTCGAACGAACCGAGGAGCTTGTTGTGCGAGGCGATCTCACGCTCACCCTGGAACACCTGGATCTGCACCGACGGCTGGTTGTCGTCCGCCGTGGTGAACGTCTCGCTGCGCTTGGTCGGGATCGTGGTGTTGCGCTCGATCAGCTTGGTCATCACACCACCCTTGGTCTCGATACCCAGAGACAGCGGCGTGACGTCGAGCAGCAGCACGTCCTTGACCTCGCCCTTGAGGACACCGGCCTGCAGGGCGGCGCCGACCGCGACGACCTCGTCCGGGTTCACGCCCTTGTTGGGCTCGCGGCCACCGGTCAGCTCACGCACCAGATCCGAAACCGCCGGCATACGAGTCGAGCCACCGACGAGCACGACGTGGTCGATGTCCCCGACGTTGATGCCGGCGTCCTTGATGACCTGCTGGAACGGGTTGCGGGTGCGATCGAGCAGATCCGAGGTGATCTTCTGGAACTCGCTGCGGGTGAGCTGCTCGTCGAGGAACAGCGGGTTCTTGTCCGCGTCGACCGTGATGTAGGGCAGGTTGATCGAGGTGCTCTGCGAGCTCGACAGCTCGATCTTCGCCTTCTCCGCCGCCTCACGCAGACGCTGCAGGGCCATCTTGTCCTTGGTCAGGTCGATGCCGTTCTGCGCCTTGAACTTCTCGACCAGCCACGACACGACACGCTCGTCCCAGTCGTCGCCACCGAGGTGGTTGTCACCCGAGGTCGCACGGACCTCGACGACACCGTCACCGATCTCGAGCAGCGACACGTCGAAGGTGCCACCACCGAGGTCGAAGACCAGGATGGTCTGCTCCTTCTCGCCCTTGTCCAGGCCGTACGCCAGCGCGGCCGCCGTCGGCTCGTTGACGATGCGCAGCACGTTCAGACCCGCGATCTGCCCGGCCTCCTTGGTGGCCTGACGCTGCGAATCCTCGAAGTACGCCGGCACGGTGATCACGGCGTCGGTGATCTCCTCACCCAGGTACGCCTCCGCGTCACGCTTGAGCTTCATCAACACCCGAGCGCTGATCTCCTGCGCCGTGTACTTCTTGTCGTCGATCTCCACCGTCCAATGACTACCGATCACGCGTTTCACCGACCGCACCGTACGTTCGATGTTGGTGACCGCCTGATTCTTGGCAGGCTGACCGACCAACACCTCACCCTTGCGGGCGAACGCGACGATCGACGGGGTGGTGCGCGAGCCCTCGGAGTTGGCGACCACCACGGGCTCGCCGGCCTCGAGCACACACACCACCGAATTGGTGGTCCCCAAATCGATCCCCACTGCGCGTGCCATCACACCCTCCTTCCAGGTCAGCTGCACCTCGACGACCGCGGCATCTCAGCCGCGGAGCTGAGTGCATCACACTCAATTTTCCGACCGATCACCCACAGGAGCAAGATCGAACCTGAGCGCTCCGCACTCAATATCTGTTCGGGTGTCAGCTCCGTGCCGAATGAACACACCGACCGGCGTCCCCGCCAATATGGCTCCGTTGCCAGGGAAGGTATGCCCGCCACTGCCTGTGAAGCTCTTCCACAACGGTGCACTCAGGAGCAGACTGGATACGAGATCGTCGAGGAGGCATGAGGCATGCGAGCCGTCGTCGGAGACCGTCTGCACATCCACGGTCGAGTGGTCGGTCAAACAGAGCACACTGCGGAAGTTCTCGAGGTTCGAGGCAGTGACGGCCATCCTCCGTACTTGGTCCGCCACCCGGACGGACACGAAGCGCTCGTGTTCCCCGGACCCGACACCTCGGTCGAACATCCACAGCACCAGTGAGCGCCGCACAGGAATAGATCGGCGTCCGCGTTCGCCGGCCTGACGCACTTCGTCTGCTCTACCCAGCCGCGGTCGAGGACTGCGATCGCCCCGCCAACAGCGGTGTGGGCGGGGCGACCGCATCCGTGTGGGTTTCGGCTTCCGTTGTCCGTCGATCACCACCCTCCATCACGCGTCCGGAATGAGCGAAAGCTCCGCCTTGCCCTGGTCTCTGAACGGTCGGTCAGGCGTTGATGGCCTTGGCCTCGCCCGAGCCGGTGATCTCGATCTTGCGCGGCTTTGCCTTCTCCGCGATCGGGATGACCACGCGCAGGACGCCGTCGGTGTAGCTGGCCTCGATCTTGTCGGTGTCGAGGGTCTCGCCGAGGAACAGTTGCCGGCTGAAAACCCCGCGCGGGCGCTCCGCGGACACCAGCTCTCGATCAGCGTCGAGTGCTGGGCGTTCGGCGTGCACGGTGAGCACGTTCTGCTCCACATCGAGGTCGATCGAGTCGGCGCTCACGCCGGGCAAGTCGAACTCCGCAACGAACGTGTCACCTTCACGCCATGCGTCCAGCGGCATCACCGCGGGCCGCGCAACCGTTCCGAACACCTGCTGGGCAAGACGATCGAAGTCGCGGAACGGATCGGTACGCATCAACATCATCGGTCACCTCCAGAGTGTGAACCTCACGGACATGTGGAAGAACACCATCAGAAGATCTGTTATTCCTCACACAGATTTGTTTCCCGCCGCAATGTGAGCCGAACAGACCCAGCCGCCGGACTCCATGACTCGCGAGTCCACGCCCCGATCCCGCCGGCGACCTGGTCGTCTTGCGCCCCATCGGAAAACTGGTCTCCACCGGCGTCACCTTGCCCTGTCAGGCACGTCATTATCTATGCCAATTGATACATATTCGTAATGGCATCAGATAGAGAGATCTGCGGAGTGCGCGGCTATGGTGGGAGCGCACAGTGAGGCCGCGCCCACACGCGGTGGGCGCACCGGGTGGACAAGGAGGTGTGGAACTGTGCGCCGCGCGAATCAGAACATCCCATCTCAACTGCGGCACCACGACGATCGTCGAACTCCCGTTCCGGTCGTCGACGAGCCGATCCGATGGCCGGAGCCCAGTCCACTGAGTACGTGGTGGCAGGCCGTCATGGAGGTCCCTGATGTCGATCGCTGACGATCATCGCGTGCGCCAGTGGTCCTTCCAGTGCACCTGCTGCGACTACACCTTCCGCACCACCGCCAGAACCCGGATCGCGGCCCAGACCGCTGCCTACACCAACGGTTGGCTGCTGTCGCCGGCGCCCCGGTGCCCAGGATGCCTGACCGCTCGAGCCTGTATGCACATCAGCCAGTCGTCGACGCCGGGCGCGGCATGATGCACTCAACCGTCCGACCAACCACCCCAACAGTTTCCAGGAGGCCGGGATGCGTGTGGACGTCTCCCACTACCTGGCCGGCGAGGCCTGTCTCGAAGGACGACCCTCACGACCCGCTCGCACCACGGTGGCGGCAATCTTCGGCGACGTCGACGAGCTGACAGTGGCCCGGTTCGCCGAAGGTCTTCGTCACGCGATCGACACCGCCGTAGGCACCCTTGTCGTCGATCTCACCCATGTCGGATTCCTCGGCATCGCCGGTGCTCAGTCCCTGGCCGCAGTGGAAGCACACGCCGACACCGAAGGCGTGAATCTGCTGTTGGTGGGCGGACGGGCGGTGGCTCGATGCCTCGAGGTGACCGGACTGCTCGCGAGATTCCAGTGCTTTCCGTCGATGCACTCCGCGATGATCACGGGTCCGACGGAATAGTTCGCGCTCGCTCCCCGGGCGATGACGGCTCTCGTGCACGGCGTCGCGTCAGGCCCGCCAGGTCGCCATCTGCGCCCGAAACGTCGCGCACGTCACGATGTCGGGCTTGCTGCATTGGACGGCGTGGGCCAGGAGCTCATGGGCGTGCTGAAGGTCGACGATGCGGCGCTCGATCTCGACGAGCTTGTCGGTCAGCATCGCCTTCCGCCGCGGCCGCTCCTGCTGGACCTCGCGAATCTCGTCCAAGCTGAGCCCGGCTGTCTGGAACTTGCGCAACAACACGATCCGGTCCGTGGCCTCGGGCGGATAGCGTCGCTGACCACCCCGTCGCTCAGGCTCCGGTAAGAGCCCGTGCCGCTCCCAATACCGTATCGCCGAGGCTGGGACTCCGGTGCTCGCGGCGAGCTGACCGATCGTCATCACGGCTGTTCCTCCTGTACCGACGCGGCGCTTGACTTAAACCCAAGTTTAAGGCGCACGGTTGTCTGCATCGGCGGCAACCGGCCGCCGACTACCCGATCGGAAAGGTCTGATCATGAAGGGAACACCGGGAGCGACACCGCAGGCCCAGCAAATCGCCGACACCGCCGCGCAGCTGTTCACAGCCGGCGTGATGTCGCACTCCGGGCACGCCAACATCAGCGCGCGGGTGGACAACGAACGCTTCGCCATGACCCCGGGCTTCATCCGCGATCTGCGGCCCGAACAGGTGGCGATCGTCCATCAGGACGGGCGCGTCCTCGAGGGAGAGCTACGGTCCTCCAGCGCCGAAATCATCACCATGCATGGCATCGTCTATCGCAAGCGCCCCGAGGTGGGGGCTGTCATCCACACGCACTCGCCCGCCTCGACCGCATTCGCGGTGGCCCACCGGCCGCTGCCGTGCCGAACCGAGCCGATGCTGCGTTTCGGCCAGGCCGAGGACGTGCCGGTCGTCGCGTGGGGGCCGCGCGGCTCGGACGTGTCGGTCCGCAGCATCGCGCAGATCCTCGACGAGCGCCCGACCACGCAGGCCGTGCTGTTGGCCAACCATGGACTGATGGTCTTCGGCCCGGACCCGACATCGGCCGCCGCGCTCGTGTACGCGATCGAGGAGAGCGCCGAAGCGGAAATCGCCGCGCGCGCCATCGGCGGGGCGGTGGACTTCCCGGCGGGCGCCCTCGAGGCCGTTCGCGCGTCGATGGCCCGGGTGTCATGAGCGACAGCGCATCCCGCGCCGAAGCGATCCGCGACCGCTACCGCTCGACGCTCGGCGCCATCCCCCGCGGTGCCGAGGACCGGCTGCGCTTGGCCGAACAACACGATCGACTCGACACCGAAGAAGCGATCATGGCGCTGCGCCACATCGTGCTGACCGACAATGCGCTGGGACCACGCGTGCAGCAACTGGTCCACTTCGGTCAGCTGCTGGCCCTGGGCCGCTCGGACCCTGCCCGGATCCACGCCCGCGGCGCACTCCATGCCGGTGCGACCACCGCCGACCTCATCGGCGTGGCCGAATCCGCTGTCCTCACCGCCGGCGTGCCCGCCTACGCCCTCGGCATCGAGATCATCGCCGAGCTCATCCCGCATTCAGACTGAATTCCGGCCCTTCACCCACCCGCTCTCTCGGGAGGGTCCGGTCTCGCCCCGGACCCTCCCGGTCACGCTCGGATCAGCTGGGTCTCAACGAAGATCACCGCTCACGACCCACAGGTGTCCAAATGGGTCCTTGACCCTGCCCTGCCGCTTGCCGTACGGCCGGTTCTCCACCGGGATCAGCAAGTCGGCTCCCATCCGCACCATGCGGTGCGCCGTCGAATCTGGATCAGGCACGTTGACAGTGATGAGGACGGGTGATCCGCCCACGGAGTGGGGATCGTTCCACCCCCACTCCTCAACGCTCTGCGCAAGAGCGAGAGTTGCTGACATGAAAGCGATTTCGGCATGATTCACCACGCCACGCTCATCGGCCACTCTCGAGGCCAACGCCGCGTCCAGGGCGTTGGTGTAGAAGTCGATCGCCGCGTCCGCATCGGACACGAGCAACTTGGGGTGAAGTTCACTGGTCATGACTCGATGATCACCGGGAAGGACGGCGCCAGCCTTGTAGATTTCGGCCTTCCTCCGCCAACCATGCGGATGGTGTTGTCCCCATGAATTCGTTGAAATCATGCACGAGGTGACTTTGGTCGTGGTAGCCACTTTCGGCTGCAACCTGAGCCCACGAGTCGGCACCGTCACCGGCCCGACCGACGGCCGCCGCCAACCGCGCGATGCGTGAAGCGAGCGTCGGACCGATCCCGAACGCCCGCCCCATCACGCGTCGCACGTGCCGTGGGCTCAAGTGGACCTGTCGAGCCAGCTCGTCGACACGCACCCTGCCACCGCTTGCTTGGATGACGTGCAGCAGCTCGAGGGCGTCACTCGATACGGCGACCCGCGTCGCCCGTTCCAGACGCTCCAGGAGACGAACTCGCATCAGCCACTCTCGTTGCTCGGCAGCGTGACTCGCCAGCTCCTCGCTCAGAGAAGCGACCCACGGCAGAAGGGCATCGGCACCGACTCCGCCCGCATCCACTTCGCTGAGTGGTAATCCGGCAAGACGGTGCATCGCCAGAGGCGACAACTCCACGTACACCGTCGGTTGGTGCGACCGGAGGACGAGGGACGGCGTGGCCTTTCCGGGCCGCATCAGTCCGGCGACGACCGCCTGCATGTGCTGCACCTGTCCGCCGTATCGAACCTCGACGGGGTCGCCCAGGCTGACCACCAGCCGAGCGGACAACGCGGGCACGGCTCTGTGCACACGAGGGAGGCCCACATGTTCGCTCGCGGAAACCACGACGATGCCGGCCTCGCGAGATGCCCGGCGCAGTTCCACTGATGCATTCTCGCATCGGTCGGCGGACCGGGGGCACAGTCTGGTCACCGACAATCGCCCGACGGCACGGGCCACGAACCTCGGGAACCACAACATCTCGTGGTCGGTACCCGTACTACCGACGACACGACGACTGTGTTGCGGCAGCGTGCTCGTCCTCGTCACCCACCAGCCAAAGCCGCGAACCGGTCGGCGAGTCCCGCCGGCCGTGGTCATCTGCCCGTCGGGACCCGAGAACCGCATATGTGGCAGCCGCAGAGCCCGCTCAGCGGAGCCTTCGCCTTCGCCTTCGGGACCACAGTTGCTGGAGCGACAACGTCGGCGTGCCCGAGCAGTGAGAAGAACCGGCAGACCGCAGGGAGCCGGCCGCCCGAACCCGATGTTGGAACTGGCCATGTCCCCGTGGCGTGCGTCTTGTCCGCGCGCTACAGCGGCGCGGTGATCGGCGCCTCCGGCGCATAGGTGACGGAGGTGGCCCCGGTCAGCAGGTAGTCCGTGATCGCCGTATCGACCGTGATATTGCCGCCCTGAATGGCAGCGCCATGGTCCCCGCCTTCCACGGTCACCAGGTGCGCATCCATGTCGCGGGCAAGTCGAACACCGCCGTCATAGGGGGTCTGCGGGTCCCGCAGTCCCTGCAACACAAGGGGCGCCGTGACCAAACCGCGGTTGCCGACCTTCGGTAGCGCGGTCACCGGCGGCGCGCCCACGCACCCCGCACCTGCGCTGTAGCCGTAGCCGATGGCGTCGAACAGGTCGCCGGTGACGAACGTCGAGAAGAGCCAACCCGGAAGCCGAACGGGCCGCGGCGCGACCGCGTTCTCGTTGCAGAGCACAACGGCCTGCATCATCTGGGCCTGGACGATCGAGTCGAGCTGCTCCTCAGTGACGTCGCCGGGCGCACCGTCAGGGAGGGATCCGAGGCCGTCCCGGATGACGCGGGCGATCATCGGCCAGCCGTTCCGGGCCGGCAGCGTTTGGCGTGTGGCGGCGTAGAGGCTGGACGTGGTCTGGACGTGGTTCGGATCGGCGATACGACGCACGAACGCCTCGAACTGGACCCGGGCGGGCCCGGTGAGATCGACACCGGACCGGTACGCGTCGGCGACAGCCTCGAGGCCGGGTGGGACGTCGCCGATTTGGGCCGGTGGGGGCGCGATGGTGGGGTTGCCGCCTGCCTCCTCGACGATGCGGTCGGACCAACGCTGGTACACCTTCAGCGGGGTGTCGCCGAGACCGTAGGTCGCGTCGTTGGCCGCGATCCAGTCCATGAGGTCGTAGAACCGCGTCTTGTAGCCGTCGTTCTGGCGCCACAGGACGTCGTTCCACAACCAGTCGCGATCGACCGCCGAGTCGAGCACCATCCGTCCCGTGTGCTGGGGGAACAATGTGGCGTACGTCGAGGCGAGAATGGTGCCGTACGACAGGCCGTAGACATCGATCACGTCAGCGCCGAGCGCGATCCGTACCTGTTCCCAGTCGCGCGCGGTGTTCTCGGTCGTGATGTGCGCGGTGGCGCCGGGTGCCCCACCGTCGCACGCCAGCCGCGCCGCCCCGCCAGCGAATCCGATGTTCATCGCGGCCAGCAACTCCGGGGTGACGGCGCATTCGACCGCCCCAGCATGCGCGAGACCCCGCGGCTGCACACCGATGACGTCCCACTGCCGGCGGACCTGCTCGGGAAGTGCCTGCGCGATCATGCTGTTGGACGCGATCGCGTCGCCGCCGGGCCCGCCGGGGTTGGTGAAGAGCACGCCCCGACGCGCGTCCAGGTCCTCGGCGCGGTGACGGGTGACGAGGACGTCGATCGATCCGGCACCCGGATTCGCGTAGTCGCGCGGCACCGTGACGGATCCACACTGGTCGGTGTCCGGATCGAGCGCATACTCGGCGGGGCACGGGCCCCAGGCCAGCTCCTTGCCTGCTGGGGTGGCCGCAGCTGAAGGTACTGCGGCGGAGGCGAATCCGACCGTCAACCCGATCGCGACGGCACCGAGGCGAGCCCTGCGAGCGGGACGGGACTGTGACTTTCGAATACTGCTCCCCGAATTCAGCACATCCACGACGGTACTGCGCGCGAGCACTTTCCGCAGAATCCGGTCCACCCGCGACAGGCTTGGCTTCCGGTGCCGAGTGAAGTTTCTCGATGTCGCTAGGAACGGATCGTCCATCCAGCGGACATGGGCCGCAAGCGTAGCGGCGCTACGTCGGTCGCCGGGCCTCGGCCGACTTGCCGTAGTCCGGTCCGTAAGCCTCTTCGGTGACGGAATGTTCCAGGCGGGACTCGGCAGAGCGATCCTGTTCAATTCCGAACGCCAGACCGGCATCGCGACCGAGGCCTGATGCGCGCTGTCACGCTATGGCAGCGAAGCCCATATCCATCCAGTGAATCCAGTGGCCGGACTCGTCCTGCCGCTCCCAGCGGGCCGTCATCGACGACGTGTCTTTGGACGTCCGGAGGATGCTACGCATCCCTTCGCCCAGGAACGTCCACGTGCCGTCCGCGTTCAGACGTGCGGTCATCGTCCCGAATGTCCCGGAGCCGTCGAATGCCCGCATGGCGTACGTGTCGGTCTCGGTGTCGTGGTCGCCGATCAGCTCCAGCGCTTGCACATGATTGTCGCCGATCATCACGTCGACACGATGGATGACCCACATACCGCCGGGCATCCACTCGTACTCGTCGGTGCCGGCGATGGTCGTCACCTCCTGCCCTTGCTCGTCGAACACCGTTCCCGACGTCCTCCACCGTCCGATGACGCTGTCGAACGGACGCATCGTGTCTGCGGCAACTGTCATTGTTGGTCCTCTCGTATCCGCAACCGACGGGCGTCCCTGCCCTCCCGGCACTGCAATCGTTCCATTTCCTGAGGCCGTACGCTCCGCGACGGAAAGCACGCGATAGTCGACTGCTCGCTCATACAGATAGACCGGCGGCCGCCCGAGAACTCATCGGACCCAGTCCTGCCTGCCGACCGATTCACCCGGACATGTCATCCACCGGTCTGATGTGGGTGAGCCCGGCTCGGTTCACGCAGAGACAGTCACCGACAACGCACTCGTATGCCGCACGCACAGGTCTACCTGCGGCGCCTACGCATCACGAGCCAGCCGCCGATACCGCACAGCACGACCGCCGCAGCAGCAACGGCGATCGCGACACCCGTGGTCGAGGACGCCGAGTCGGACGTGTCTGCCGCTGCCGCTACGTCGTTGGCAGCATCTGCCGCCGCGCCGCCACCGGCGGGATCACTGGCCGCCGCATCGTCGGCGGTCGCGGTCGTGGCGTTCTCGCCGAAGATCGCGTCGGTGATCGCAGTCGAGTACGAGGGACCTGTTTCCTGCGTCCCGCTCACGGTCAGGTCCAGTCGGATCGGGATAGGCCGCTTCTCGCCTTCCTTCGCGGTAGAGCCCGCTTTCACCGCGATGTAGTACCACCCCGGCACGGCTTGCCGGCGGGTCTCGACGACAGTGGACTCTCGGTTGTTGTAGCGGACCGGCACCGTGGCGAATGCCGGTTCGTTCGCCGGTAGTACGGCGTCGGTGCCGGTGTACGCCGCGAAGTCCCGGTCGAGCTCTTCGCGGGTCGGGGCGTACAGCACCGTCTGGATGTTCGAGACGTTCTCCACGCCGCGGCCACCGTTCGCGTCGTAGTGCACGCGGTATGCCAGTCCTTGTCCCCAGTCCAGTTCGACCTTGTAGAACACGAATTCGCCGGTCTGAAGGGTGTCGGTGTAGCGGCCGCTGCCGTCGAGTTCGGTGGCTACGTTGAATGACCCGCCTCCGACGGCAGGGGTTCCGGCACCTACAGGTTCAGTGAAGGCGGTCGGGGCCGTGGTCGCAGGCGGGCCGGGATCGGTTGCGGCGGATTCGGTTCCGACAAGCAGTTCGATCGGCAGCCGTTCCGGCACTCCACGGGAGACCTTGTCCCAGGTCGGCGCGAAGTAGTAGCGGCCGCCGCCCTTGCAGGTGTCGGCGCTGGTGCCGTCCATGGGGCGATCCTTCGTCGCCCCGTCGAATGCGGTGGCGACCGTGAGCGCTGCCCCGTCACTCGAATTCGTGACCTGCTCGAATGTGTACTTGTTGCAGTCTCGCCCGTCCCTGCCGTACACCCGCAGGCTCAGGACGTTCATATCCTCGACGCTGGGGACATCGGGCACGCGGGGAAAGGAGATAGTTCCGCTGAAGTAGGCGGTGGCCCCGTCGGGGATGTCTACGGCGTAGTAGCGGGTCTCCTTCTGCCCGATCGTGTCCAGGTACTGCCCCGGCCGCGCCACCGGCGCGCCGTTGTACTGGGCGGTTCCGGCGATCGGCGTTCCGGCGGCCTCGTAGTTACGCAGGGCGGCGGCGGTGACCCTCGGCAGAACTCGCTCCAGAGCCGGTCCGTCCGCGGCCTCGGTGTACGTGCCTCCGGTGGCCCGGGCCATGCACGTGAGCTGCGCGCGCGCCGCGGCGTCGACCCCGAAGCCGATGGCGTGCATCACCAGATCGACACCCTGCGTCTTCAATTCCCTGGCGACCTCACAGGGTTCGGGTGGCGAACAGGTGTCCTCTCCGTCGGAGACCAGCACGATCGAGCGCGGTCCCGAGCTCGGTAGGGCTGCGGCGGCCTCCCGCAGCGCGTTGCCCATCGGCGTCCAGCCGCTCGGTTTCACGCTGTCGACCGCACTGTTGAGGCCGGCCCGGTCGAGCGTGTCAGCCTGGCGGAGCACGCGGATGTCGCGACAGCCCGCGGCCTTCTCGGCATCGTCGCTGCCGGTGCCGGTGCCGTACACCGTCAAGCCAACCTTCGAGTCGACCGGTGCCGTTTCGACGAATGCATGGACGGCCCTCTTCGCCGCATCCATCATCGTTCCTGCCGGATCGGGACGCTGCATGGATCCGGACGCATCGAGGATGAGCATCGTCGGCGCGTACTGTGCACCCGATTCGCTACTCCCCTGCGCCGCTGCCGGTGCTGCAGCCATCGTCAGCCCGATCAGTCCCGCGGCCATCCCCGCAGTCAATTTCGACAGTCGCTCAGCAATCTTCGGCATCGTCCCCCGCCTGCTTCGTGTGCCAACTCACTTCCGGGACCGACCATACAGACGCTATACGGGGCCTCGTCCACCCGTTTACGGTGACCAGTGCAACGGTGACCAGTGCAACGGTGACCAGTGCAACGGATCGATGACCAGACGGATGACGTCGAGCAATCCGCGCTATTCGGAACATGAGGGCGGCTGTTCGACTCCCGGACGCGCACATTGGCAACACTGTCGGGCGGACGGGCGAAGAAGTCGCCGGATACATTTCAACGCAATATCACTGTGGGGGTGGCGAAATGGGTTCGACCGAGATCATGAACTGATTTCGAGAGGGCGCGGACGCTGGAGACCCGATCCGGGGGCTCTGCGTCGCTGCGTTCATCGTGGGCGGACTGGTGAGCGTACTCTTCGGTGGGGCCGTGATCTGACCGCTTGACTACGGACCTGACGGCGTCGTAACTGGCACACTCAACATCACGTCGATGCGGTCCCGTCGTCGGAAGGAATGGTCGTGATGCTGCGGTCGGCGGATCGTGCGGCCGCTCGAAGCAACACGAGAGCACAGACGCCTAAGACGCCAGCCACCGCGGGGAGCGCGGCTTCGTCGAGTTCGGTGAGTGTGAGGCCGCCGAGCACTCCTCCGACGGCGACACCAAGGTAGGTGCCGGAGGTATTGAGAGCGAGGGCTTGCGGCGCCAGCGGGCCGGCAAGCATGTACAGGCGGCCCTGTATCGCGGGCGAGTTCCAGAAGGATGCTGCGCCCCACACGGTTCCGATGACCAGTACGAGCAAGAACGGTGCGGGCGCGGTGATACCGCAGAGCCACAATCCGAGCATGGTCGCGGTGAAGGTTCCGACGCCGATCGTGAGCGCGCGGTCCGGGTTCCACCGGTCCGACGCGGCACCGCCGCCCCAGATTCCGAGCATGCCCGCGAGTCCGGAGAGTCCGAACGCGAGCGCACGTTGTTCGACGGTCGCTGCGGTGACGATGTCGAGGTATGCAGCCAGGTATGTCAGCATCATCATCGAGCCGGTCATCAGCACCGTGTTAGCCAGCAGCCCGAGGGAGATCGCCGGGGCCGCAAGGGCCCGGATCTGCTCGGGAAGACTCGCCACCAGGGCTTCTCTGTCGCCGCGCCTCGGCAGTGACCCGAGTAGCAACACCAACGAGGCGGTGCCGGCCACCGCCACAGCGAGGAAGGTCGCGCGCCACCCCAGGTGCCCGCCAATCCACGCTCCGAGCGGCACTCCGATGGCAATCGAACCCGTGACACCGAGCGCAACGACCGCGACGTATCGGCCGGTCCGCGCGGAAGGCGCGTGTGCGGCAGCGAAGGCGAACAACGCCGGTGTCGCGGCCGCCGCGGCGCCCGCCGCAACGATCCGTAGGACCATCAACATCGCCAGCGAAGTCGACAGCGAGGCGGCGACGTTCGCCGCGACGAACACCGTTACCGCCAGCGAGAACAACCTGCGCCGTGGCGTCTGCGCGAACACGACCGCTGCCACGGGAGCGGCAACGGCGACCGTGAGAGAGAACGCAGTGATCAACTGTCCGGCGGCGGCTTCGCTGACCGCGAGATCACCCGAGATCTCGAGGAGCACACCGGCGATGACGTAGTCATCGGTGTAGAAAACGAATGCTGCCACGAGCAGCGCGAACAGCCATATCGGCACGAGATTCCCCCTCGGTTCGATCGACAGGTGCGCAGGATCTGGTGCGAGCGGAAGGTCGAACGCACTGGCGGCGACCGGCAGTGGGAGCGCGTCCTCGTCCGCGCCGGCCACCACTGCGCGGGGACAACAGCCCCACGCCGGTCCGCCGATCTGTCGCCCTCCCCATGTCGACCACCCTCGCAGAACGATGCAAACCAAGCGAACGGATTTTCACGACGGACACTGGACAACCGTCGTCTTCCGCTTCCCGCATACGGCCGAGATGCGACGTCGGTGTCTCGACCATTCCGGTGGATGGCACCTGGAGACGGTCATCGCCGGAAGATGCGGGTTGTACTGGGACAGTTCCTCCGGGGCGGCACATAGGGCTGCCAGATTCGCGCAGGTGTGTCGCGCCGAAGGTACGTTGGCAGCGGTGAAGCGCTCGCGCTGCTGTTGCTCCTTGTTGGCGCCGTCGCCATCGCCGCCCAGCACGGCGATCGGCAGTCCGCAGCACACATACTGCATCTCACGGGTGCGCCGGCGGCATGCGGTCGACCATCTCGGCGAAGACGTTGACCTGCCCGCCGAATACTTCCCCTTCACGGTCCAGTGTCTCGACACTGAGCAGCGCCCCGGTCCCGCTGTCGATCACCATCCGGTCTACGTAGCCCTCTTCGAAGGTGAACTCGAGGACGTAGCCGGGCCGCCCGGTCCGATCCGTACCGATGCCGAGGTCACGTGCCTGGATCGCCTCGAGATCGAGCCCTGCGAGGACTCGGTAGATACCGGCCCTGACCTCGGGGGTGACTGCGGGGTCCGGAAGCAGCTTGGTCGCCAACCGATACAGTGCCCGGTCCGGGGCTTCGTCGATGTACCCGAGTCCCAGCTGCTGCGACAGGCTCAGCATCTGCGTCCGCAGTCCGTCGGTACCGACCGCAAGCCCGTCCAGCTGCGCCGTCGTCAGGTACCCGGACGTTTCGTGAAGGTCCCCGCCGACCTTGCCGACGAGTGCGGTTCCGTCCGGGCGCACGAAGGTGTCGTACGTCGGATGACCGGCATCGGTAAGGTTGGTGAACTGCAGGTGCCGGATCGGTCCGGTCTCGATCGGATCGGTCGTCGCCGCCACCAGGTCGGCCGTTTGCTCCAGTGTGCGTGCCGCACCCACCGTGACCACCTGACTGTGTTCGGGAACACCCATTTCGTCGTATCCCACCGCGAAGACGAGCACCGAGACGGCGACACATGCGGCACTGACGCCCGCCGTCACCCGCCCCGGCCGGCGTCGGAACCTGCCGACGGTGACGACGCTCTTCGACGATCCGGCGGCCTCGGAGACAGATTGCTGCGTGGACTCCTCGGTTTCCATGGCGCGCATCAAGTTTCGTCTCGCTCGGAGGATGACCTCGGCGTGGGGAGGCTGCGGCTCGGGTCGCCGACTACGGATCTCCGTGAAGTCACCCATGTCGATCTCCTTGCCCCGGTTCGGTCTGCTGTCGCCCTGTTGTTGGCAGTTCGTCTGGTTCCGGTTCACGCAGCTTGCGGCGGAGCCGGTTCAAGCGAGAACGCACGGTTCCGATTGGGATCTGCAGCGCCTCGGCGATTTCGGGGTAGCTGAGCTCTTCCCACGCGTAGAGGAGCAGCGTGTCGAGATCCGCCGGCGAGAGTCGCCGCAGCCGGCGCTCGAGTGCGCGGACCTCGCGGCGGGCGTCGATCGAGGCGTCGACCCGGTCCTCGAACGGCAACGAGCCGTCGGGCCTGGGATGGCGAGCGAGCAGGGTGATGTCCCGGACCAGGCGGCGACGGTTCGAGTTCAGCAGGTTGCCTGCTATTCCGTACAGCCAGGGCAGCGCATGCTCGTATGAGAGGTCGAAATCGGCCCGACGACCGAACGCGACCACGAACACGTCCGAGGCGAGATCATCCGCCGCATCGTTTCCCGCCCGACGAGCGAGATATCGATGAATCGTGCCGAAGTGACGATCGAAGATCCCCGCGAAGGCGTCCGGATCCGTCAGCGACCGGGCGATCAGCTCATTGTCTCGTGGGCCAGGGACCTCACGGAGTACATCAATGTCCACGTGCTCATTTGTCATGGGCGCCGGATCCGGTTCACGGGCCACTCAGCGGCGCTGTCCGCAGGCGCCGCAAGCGGGTCGCTTCGTCGATCGTCTTCGCGCCCAGTTGCTGCGATGAAGGACCGGACGAGCGGACGCGTGTCTCCCGACCGGCTGGCCAGGAAGATCTGACTCACATGCTGGCGCCCAGCATCCAGTTCGCACCGCACGGCACCGGGTGGTAGCTGACCAGTGACGCTGTAGGGGGCAAGCGTGACGCCGAAACCAGCCGCGACCAGCGCGATAATGGTGGGCCAATCCGAGCACTCCTGCGCGACAACGACATCGACGCCGGCTTCACGGAAGGGTTGGGTATTGATTTCGAACGCCCGGGTTCCGGCGGCGCGCGGGTACAGGATCAGCGGGTCGGTGGCGAATTGGTCGACGCGCACGGATGTGGCCGTGGCCGCGGCATGCGTCGCGGGAAGCACGGCGACGAACCGTTCGACTTCGAGGAGGCTGAGGTCGATGCCGGTACGGCTTTCGGGGTCCCGGACGATTCCGACGTCCGTCGTACCTCGTTCGAGAGCGTCCAGGACGTTGACAGTGAATCCGTTGCGCAGCTTCACCTGTACGTCTGGGAAGTTACGAGAGAAGGCGCGGAGGCGGTCGCTCACAATGGTGGTCGCCGAATTGATGAATGCCACCTCGAGCCGTCCGGCCTCTCCCCGGCCGACACGGCGGGCCTCCTCCAGATCCGAGGAGAGGCGTGAGAGGAGGTCCCGCGCTCGCGGTTCGAGTGCCGCCCCCGCGTCGGTGAGGCGAACCTTGCGGGATGTCCGATCGAACAGCGGAACCCCGACGTACGTCTCGAGCTGCTTGACCTGCTGGGAGAGGGCCGGCTGGGCAATGCCCAGCCGGAATGCCGCCTGCCCGAAGTGGAGTTCCTCCGCCAGGACGAGGAAGTAACGGAGATGCCGGAGCTCGACGCGCAGATCCATATCTGCAACTTATCGAATCGCCATCCGACACTTATTGGACATATCGATACGTGCGGCGCGAAGCTTGGCCCGAGCAAAGAGAGAGGATGTTCGGAGAATGGTGACCTCGCCGGGACCGATCGTGATCGCATCGATCGCCACACAGGACGACGCAAAGGCATTCCAGGAGATCAGCGAGGAATGGGTCACGCAGTACTTCAGCCTCGAGGAATCCGAGCGGGCGCTCCTCGCCGACCCCGTCGGCCGGATCGTCGAGCCGGGGGGTGACGTTCTGATCGCCCGCGACCGCGAGAGTGGGGCCGCTCTCGGCTGTGTCGCTCTGATCACATATCCGGACGGTGTGGTCGAGCTGGCGAAGATGGGCGTGCGACCGGCAGCTCAGGGCCGCGGCCTCGGACGGCAGCTCCTCACCGCTGCGATCGGGCGTGCACGCGAGCTTGGAGGTTCACGCGTATTCCTCGGCACGAGTAGCAGACTCGGGGCGGCGCTCCACCTCTACGAGCAGGCCGGATTCGTTCGAACCGATCGCTCTCAGCTTCCCCTGGCACCCGGCTACTACCCTCGCGCCGACGTTCTCATGGAACTGACGTGACGGGCAGTCGTCCGAATCCGACGATTCGCACCTATCGTCCCACCGACGAGGAGGATGTCGATGACTTGTGTTCGCGCGCTTCGAAATTCGCGCACCCATTCCTCGAGGGGGAAGGCGAGGGCAGCCGCGAACGGAAGATGCGCGCGGTGTACCTGGTCCACCGGCACGGGCTGGCGGACGTCAACTCCGATGGTGAGCGGCTCAGCGGGACACCCTCTCGAAGAACACCGTCGGATCGAGAGCGCTGATCGGCGTCCAGCGCGCGTCCGGCATCGCCACCGCCGAATCGTGCGTTGCGGCATGAAAGTACCCCTGGACGTCCAGCGCGAGCCGCGGGTTCTCGTCGACCCTGCGCGCCATCTCGTAGAGCAGGGCGAGCAGGTGCAGGCAGGGCGCCGAGCGTGCCGAACACGAGCAGTCGGTGTCCGAGAGAACCGGCGCGAGCGCGATTCCGCCCGAGACGATGTTGCGGTGCGTGTCGTCGGTCAGCACGGTGGTATCCGGAACGATCCCCGCGATGGCGGTGATCGACGTCCGGGTCAGCGGCGCCACCTCCAGTCGGGTCACCGACGCCTGCTCCCCGCGGTGGATGGTGGCGCGCACGAACCGTCCTTCGACGGTGGCCTGCACACAGTTGTTGCGTGCGAGGCTACGGGCGCGAGGGAGCAGCTGGCGCACCGGTCCGCTCCGGTGCATCGGCTCGACAAGGCGCACCCAGTCCATTCCCCATGCGGTGTAGCCGAATTCGTTGTCCGCCATCAGTTCTCCCTCTTGCGGCGCAGGATCTCGATCAGCTGGTCGTCGTCGAGCCCGGCGAGCGCGGCGATGCCCGCCGTGTCACTGAGATCGGTGAGCGCAGCCTTGCGATCGTGCATGCCTGCGATGTGTTCCTCGACGGTGGTGGTCGAGGTGAGCGTCGTGACGGTGACCGTGCGGGTCTGGCCGATCCGGTGTACACGGTCCGACGCCTGCGCCTCGACCGCAGGATTCCACCAGCGGTCGAAGTGGATGACGTCGGCGGCGCGGGTCAGCGTCAGACCGGTGCCGGCGGCGCGCAGGCTCAGGACCAGAATCGGCGGTCCGTCCGCGGCCTGAAACCTGGACACGATCTCGGCGCGGTCGGTCTGGCTCAGCCCGCCGTGCAAGAACGGCGCCGCGACGGCGAACCGATCGGCGAGATGACGCACGAGCAGTTCACCGGTCCGGCGGTACTGGGTGAAGACCAGAGTCGGGCTGGCCGTTTCCAGGTTGGTGGCCAGGATATCGGTGCACAGGTCGAGCTTCCCGGACCGTCCGGCCAGCTCCCCCAGCTCGCCGGTGACCAGCCCGGGATGGTTGCAGACCTGCTTCAGCGAGGTCAGGACCGCCAGCACCCGGCCATGACGCTCGATTCCGAAACCGAATCCGTCACCGATCGCCTCCGTGAGCAGCAGGTCGTAGATCTCTTCCTGCTCGGCGGTGAGATCACAGAGCAGGTCGTTGTGGATCTTCGCCGGCAGCGCCGTGGCAACCTGGACCTTCTTGCGCGCCAGCACGACCGGTTCGATGGCGTCACGCAACCGCGCTGCGGCGGCGACGGAGCCCTCCCGAATCGGTTGGACGAACCGCCGCCGGAACTGCGCCCGATGCCCGAGCAGCCGGGGCGACACCAGGTTCACCAGTGCCCACAGCTCGTCGAGATGGTTCTCCACCGGCGTGCCGGTCAGCGCAACCGTCGCGGCGGTGTCCAACGCCCGCGCGGCCTTCGAGACCTGGGTGCGCGGATTCTTCAGCGCCTGCGCCTCGTCGAAAACCGCCGTCGTCCAGCGCTGTTCGGCCAGCAGCCCGCCGTGCAGGCGCAGGATCGGGTACCCCATGATGACGACGGTTCCGGGTTCGGCGTGGATCTCACCGCCGCGCCAGACGGTGGCCTGCAGCGACGGCGCGAAGCGGCCGATCTCGTGCGCCCAGTTTCCGGCGAGCGAGGTCGGGCAGACCACGAGTTGCGGCCCCGCCTCGGCGCGGCCGAGCAGTAAACCGATGGTCTGCACGGTTTTACCGAGTCCCATCTCGTCGGCGAGCACCGCGCCGCCGTGCTCGGCGACGGTCTGCCGCAGCCAGCCGACGCCGCGGGCCTGATAGGGCCGCAGCTGCGCCTTCAGCGTCGGGCGCAGTTCCGCTGCCACGGCCTCGGTATCACGCAAGACGCCCAGGGCGTGTTCCGCCGAGACGATCGCGGTGCCGCGAGCGTCGGGCACCGCGTGGGCCGCGATGGGCAGCACGGGTCGCTCGGCGGCCGCCTCGGCGAGCGGGGCCACGACGACCGCACGCAGAGCCTCCTGCCAGAGCGTCACCGATTCCCCCGCCGGTTCGATCGTCAGACCCGCGAAGGACGCGGGGTCCACGAGCGTGGCGTCCACGTCGACAATGTCGATGGCGCCGTCCAGGCCAGTCGGGAGCGCCAGCACGAGGGCTTCGCGATCACCGTGGCCGCTCGGGGCCGGGCCGGCGCCGCGCCCCGCCCACGTCCAGAGCGCGAACACGTGCCGATCCGGCAGATAGGTGGCGTTTGTGCTGAGCAGAATGACCCCCAAGCGGCGTATGGTGTACGGAGTATCCTGACAACGTACAGCGTACTGGATTTGTTCCGAAGGGGATTCCGTGAGCGACGAGGTCACCGCCGAGCAGGCGAAACAGGTGGTGAATCTCTTGTGGCGGCATGAACTTCCGTCACGCCCCGCCAAGCGCGGCCCGAAGCAGACCGTCAGCCTCGACGCGGTTGTCGCCGTGGCGGTCGCACTCGCCGACAGGGACGGCTACGCGAGCGTCTCCATCCGTGCAGTCGCTGCCGAACTGGGGCTTCGGCCCATGAGCCTGTACACCTACATCCCCAGCAAGGACGCCCTCACGATCCTCATGGTCGACGCCGTCGCCGACGAGGACGTCACCCCGATCCCGGCGGAGCTCTCACCGCGCGAACGGATGGCGGCCATCGCCCGGCAGGTACGAGCCGAACTGATCGCGCACCCGTGGCTGCTGGAGGTGCCACCCTGGCGGCTCGTGCTCGGTCCGGGGCGCATGCGCCGCTACGAACAGCAGCTGGCCGCGATCGAGGGCATCGGCCTGTCCGACGTCGCGATGGACCGGGTGATCGCCGTGCTGTCGGAGTTCGCCACAGGAAATGCCCGAGTGGCGGTCGCCGCGATCGACACCTCGCGGCAGATCAGCGACACCCAGTGGTGGGAGGTGTACGGCCCGTTGTTCGGTGCGGTCATGCCGCCGAACCTCTTTCCGCTGTCGTCGCGGGTGGGTTCGACGGTCGGCGAGTTGTACCAGGCACCCGCCGACCCCGACGGCGCGTTCGAGTACGGGCTCGCCAGGCTGCTGGACGGGATCGAGCGCGAGGTGACCGCGGACTGACCCACTCCACGCGAGTGGATGCGCGGCACGGACGCCCCGTCAGCGCGCCCACCGACCCGGCGGCGGAACTTGCGCGGTGTAGGCGGGCAACGGCAGATTCTGGTCGAGCAGGAAGCTGCGGAGCAGATCGACGTAGACCTCCGGCTGGTCCGTCGAAACGGCATGTCCGGCGCCCTCAATGTCCACCAGCGTCGACTCGGGGAGAACGTCACGGTACTCGCGCGTGACGGGCCAGCGGACGAAGTCGCACTGCGCCGCCATCACCAGGGCCGGCACGTGCACGCCCCGAAGCGTCGGCCGCGGATCCGGGATCCGTTCGAAGTCCGCATTCGTCAACTGGTTGACGTAGAAGCCCTGCGGATTGTCGTGCGGAGGCGTGCTCGGCGCGCCGGAACACGACGTCCCGTCACGCCCGGTCAGTGCGACCTCGTGCATCCACGAGTCTGCTTCGACGTCGGGCACCAGCGCATGGGCAGCATTCGGATTCACCGACATCAACAGTGCTTGCACCAACACCCTCGGCTCGCTCATCAATTCGTCGTAGCGGATCTGCTGCTCGGTGTTCATCGCGGTCCACGGCTCACCGACACCGTCCTGCGTGTGGGCACCGCCCCAGATCGCTCCCGGCGCAACGAACACCGCCTTGGCAACCCGGTCCGGGTGCGCCGCCAGGTACTGCGCCGTCAGCGAGCCACCCCAGGAGCGCCCGACGAGGATGAGGCGCTCGGCCCCGAGCGTCTCCCGGATCGCCTCGAGGTCCTCGACCTGCCGCTCGACCGTGTACTCGGTGACGTCCACGAGCCGGCTCGAGCGTCCGGCACCGACTTGGTCGTAGGCGTATACGTCAAAGCCCACGGCGGCCAGGGCCTCGCCCCCGGTCGGGATTCCCTCGCCGGGCGTGCCGGGGCCGCCGTGAACGAAGATCACCGGCGTGTCGCGCCGCTGCGTCGCACCTGCCGCGGGCGCATGCACATACGCGATCCTCGAGCCGGTGGGTAGCTCCCAGAACTCGACGTCGGCGGGGGCCGGCATCGCAGCCTGCGGGGGAAAGGGCCGCAAGATCGTCACACCGGCCGCCGCGCACACCACCAGCCCCGTCACCGCCGCGAGCCCACCAGCGGCCAGCACCGGCCGGCGGAGCCGCATGATCCGGAACCCGACGCAGCCGACGGCGAAGGTCGCGACGAGCACGGTCAGCAGACCGGCGGTGAGGAACACCCCCGGCGCGATAGCGAAGGTGGCCGTCCCGAGCGCCGCGGCTGCACCCAGCCCGATCGCCGCCAGAATCCCCAGGACCACGACCCCGGCCCCCGCCACTGCTCGTCCTCGTCGTTCCACCCCGGCCCCCTCGTTGTCGGTCCCGTTCATCGTCCGCGGCCGAGACCCTCGCCAGTCGGCTCCCCGATGCGCTCACCCAACCAGTCCAGCGCCTCGCCGCCGCGCTTCGGACGCCACTCTGCGATGTTCATGCGCCCGATCATCGCCTCCCACAGCGGCCCAGCACATCAGGGAAGACCCTGAAACTCCGGACCCGGAACGGGACAGGGAACAACACCCGGAGACGGCGTCACCCCCACACCACAGTGGGATCCATCCCCGCAGGTCGGAACGTCGTTGTATCGTGCCCCATGCCCCCATCGCTGCGCCGAACGATCCGCCTCGGAGCCATCTCCCTCGCAGCGGCGCTCGTCGCCGGGCTCCTCTACACGATGTTCGTCTACCGCAGCATCAACATCTTCGCCCCACCCGATCGACTCGAATCACTCGGTAGGACATACCTACTCAGCAAGAACGGCGACTACAGCCGTGAGGAACTCGACCTACGTCAACGACAGCTCTCCGAGCACTACGCCCTCGAGCTCGTCGATTACCTACCACCCCGCCACCCCATCTACCAGTTCCAGAACGACGCCATCCGAGGCCATGCGACCACCAGCGCCTACCTGAAATGGGGCAACCGCTACATCAGCTACGAACTCTCCGGCGGGCCCTGACCCCGACCCCCACTCGAAAGCACCGAAGGTCGTTGCCTCACCCGGAAAGCCAGGTGTGGCAACGACCTTCAGAGACCCCAACGCCCCTACGACGGGGCGATACTTCAACATCAGACGCGAAGCGAACTTCTTGTCAGCTGAAGGTAGCGAGTGCGCCGATCAGGCCGAGCAGCGCGCCGACGCCCGCGAGCACGCCGCCGATTCCACTCACGACAGGCTGAATCTGCTTGATCAGCGCGAGGTCTGCATCAGAAGAACCCATTACTACTCCTCATCCGAATGTCGTTGCGCGGTTGCGCAAGCGAGACTGTACTACAGCATGTAGTAGCTTCGCCAGACGCAGGATCGGTACCTGCTCGGCGACTCCGATCAGTCGAAGCCAAGCCAGGAATCCGGCGTGAACACCTCGTAGTGGATCTTCTCGGGGGCGATGCCCTTGACCACGGCGACCCTGCGGACCTGCCGCATGAAGCGCGGCGAACCGCACAGGTACACCTCGGCGCCGCAGTACCATTCGCGGTCACGCAGGATCGGCACCGCCTGCTCCGCATCCTGTACGTAGTAGGTCTCCAGCGAGGATTCCCCGGGGTATGCCTCGAGGAGGGCCGCGATCCGGCTCCGGTGGGCGAACGACGCCTCATCCTGGTCGACGTGCACCACGTAGACCGGACGCGCATCCCGCGCGCTGATCATCTCCTGCAGGATGGCGACGGTCAGGGCGGATCCGACGCCGGACGAGCCGAGCACTACCGGGTTGTCGTTCGGGATCGGATACGGCGTCCCGGAAGGAATCGACACCACCAGCGGATACCCGATCCCGGCATCGGCGATCAGCTTGTTCGACACCAGGCCTCCCGGCATCGGCTCGACTGTGATCTCCCACGTGTCCGGCGCATCTCCCGACATCACCGTGTACTGGCGGATCTGGCGGGCGCCGTCGTCGGCGATCATCGCGACCGAAATGTACTGTCCAGCGGCGTAGTTCGCCATCGGTGACCCCTCGCCGCCGGCCAGGGTGAACGTCCACACCCCCGGCGCGTCCTCACGACGATCGACAACCGTGAGCACATGCCACACACGGCCATCCGGGACCCCGGCCTGGTCGTAGACCGACGCCTCCTGCGACATCAGCGAGTCGGCCATCAACCAGTACACCTCGTCCCACGCCGCGGCGACCTCGGGCGTCACTGCATCACCCAGCACGTCGGCGATGGCCCTGAACAGTGCCCGGTGCACGAGGTCGTAGTGCGCCCGCACGATCCCCAGGGACGCGTGCTTGGCCGCGATCCGCGACATCACCTGGTCCACCGGCGGCGCGTCCTCGGTGACCAGAAGAGTGGCGAACGCCGCGATCGACCCGGCCAGGGCCTTCTGCTGCTCCCCGTTCTCCTGGTTCGACCGGTTGAACAGATCGGACGCAAACGAGGGCAGCCCGTCGAACAGATGACGGTAGAGAACCTCACTGATCTCTCCCAGATGCTCCCCCACCACCGGCAATGTCGCCTCGATGACCGAAAGCGAGTCCGCGGACAGCCGAGACGAATTCATCGTCGCCGCCTTCGCGCCGCCGGTCTTGTCAGCCCCAGAGACGACGGAGCGCACAGCACTGGAGACACCGACAGGGGCGGCTACGGTAGACATGAGGAGAATCAGACCTTTCGCGACCAACCGTTTACTGCCATACAGCATCACCGATCCGATGGCGACAGGCAATTTGGGCGGTCCGGCCCGATTGCCCGGATTGTTACAATTGTGACTCGCGCCATAGGTGGCGCCGCGGTCTATGGAACTCGCCGCCACCGGAAACCGCGACAGAATTTGGGACGGATATCCATGGCGGGCTTGATGATCCTTTTCGACCGATGGAAGCTCTGCCTTCGCCAGGCAACTCCGATCACACGGACGACGACGGTCGAGTGAGGGCATGGGGCGCGCCTGGGGCCCCACCGGCGTCGACAATCTCCGAGACCGTGGTTACGCGTCCGGTGAGTGCCGAGATCAGAGTGAGCGCTGTGGCGTGCAGGTCTTTGGTGTAATCCGCCGTGGCCTCGAGGGGCACGAAGCATTGGATGTCTCGCGCGAAAGCGTCATAGGTGGTAGCGAGGACCCCCGCCGTCGCGAATACTCCTACGACGACAAGTTGATCGCGTCCGAGGCGCCGAAGCTCCTCGGCCAGATCCGTGGCGAAGAAGGCGCTGTAGCTTCGCTTGCGAACCCACCTCACGCGGTCGGTCTCGAGCCCCTGCAGAGCCGTCGCGGTGGCTTGGTCAGGGGTCGGACCGAGTCCCCACCGCTGCCCGAGCAGGCCTCGCTGCGCGAGTACCGACGCCGGACGTGGCCCACTTCCGATCACCGGCATTCGGCGCCCAGCGGCCCAGTCCACGATTCGCTCGACCTGCGCCACCAGGCGGGTGCGAACATTCGCGGTGAGCACGTCGAGGTAGTACGGCTGGAGGTCGTGGACCAACAGTGCCGCCCTCGCCGGGTCCAGCGTCCAATCCGGTCCGGCGGCCATCGCGAGGAGCTCCCCCGAGTCGTAGTCCTCGACGCGTACATCGAACGTTGCCATGCCGACATGATGGGGTACGTCGTCCGTATCCGCTAGCGGACTACCGATGGCGAACTATCCGACGATCGACATCGGCGTGAGAACCGTCGAGTGTCGGATCCGCTGGAGCGTATAGCCTTTCGCATGTGATCAGCGACGCAGACATCACCGCCGCCATAACCGCCGACGTGCGTGCCATCCCCTACCCGGGAGACTGGCTGAGCCCGCCGTTCGACGGCGACGACGTGGCCGTGATCGCCCGTGACACAGGCCTATCCGAGTTGCGCATCAACCGGCGGACCGGCCGCGTCGACGGGGTGGATCTGCAGACCGGCGCCGCGCAGTCGATCGCTCCCTCACTGCGCGAGTTCGGCATGCTCGCCACGGCGTACGCCTCAGCACTCCGGGACACGCGCGGAGCCACCGGCCGGGAACTGCGTCGCATCGAAGGAGCCCTGCTGGGATCGATCCGCGCGGTGTCCTCGGCGCTGGCCACCGAGGGATCTTTCTGGGCCGTCGCCGCGGAGGAGCTCGGCGATGGGGTGCTCGGTGGCGGCGAGACCCCCGGCCCAGTCACGGTGGAACAACCCGGCCGACCCACCGTCGTGATCGCGATGCCGATGCTGCGGTTGCGCCAGGCGCTCGCCCAGGAGGGACTCGACCTGCTCACCTACCGGCGCCTGGTGTCCTACGCGACGCTCTCCGGCGACGTGAGTACCACCCTGGCGAACACCGCCCGGCCCGGCGCGCAGGCGTCGGGACCCGCGCAGGTGCTCGTCGTCGAGCAGCAGACGCGACTGACCGCCGACGATCTCGCCTTTCCGGCACTCCGGATGGTCGTCCTGATCCACCCTGCGACCCTGTCCGGGGAGCTCCGCGACGCGGCCACCGCACTGGAGGTGGTGACCGTCGGCGGATCCTGCCCTTTCGCGCGGATCCCCGAGCTCGTCACGCGCCGCGACGGAACACCCACTCGAGCACTGATCACGTCGTCTCTGTCACACCCCCCTGTCACGATCACGAGATGTCCTGCCACACCGGCACATCGATTCGACGAGGAGCTGCACCCCATGGACGAGACACCGACGACGCGGGCCGCGGAACCTGAGGACCTCAACCGGTTGGTCGTCGAACGGTTGAATGCGGGCGACGTGGACGGGCTGGTCGCCCTGTACGAGCCGGACGCGGTGCTGGCCCTGCCGGACGGGCGTGTTGCCACCGGAACCTCCGAGATCCGGGCCGCCTACGAACAGCTCGTCGCGGGCGCGCCGGTGTTCCCGCCGGGTGAGGTTCGGCCGGCCCTCCGCAGCGGCAACCTGGCGATGACGTCCGTGTGCCTCCCGGACGGCGGGGCCACCGTCGAAGTGGCCCGCCGACAGTCGGACGGCAACTGGCTGTGGGTGATCGACCAGCCTCGAATTCTCGGGTAGCTACGACCATTCCTGTTCCACGGGTGGTAGGTACACAGGTAGCGCGTTCGCGGTTCCGGCGGACTCCGCGAACCCGTACGACGACCCGCACGACATCGGCCCGTTCCACGACAGGAGACCTGAATGAAACGCGCGCACCAGCGCACCACCCTCGCAGAGGTCGACTGGTCGACGCTCGAACATGCATACGGCGATGCGAGCGATGTGCCCGGCTGGATCGAGGGGCTGGCCGCCGCGGTGACCGTCGAGGAGTCACTGCACGCGCTGTGGGCTTCCGTGCTGCACCAGGGAACCCTCTACGACTCGACCGTGCCGGCGATGGCTGCGATCGCGTCACTGCTGGGTGCACGGCAGACCGCGGACGCCGAGGGCGTGGCGTGGTTGTTGCTGCAGTTCGCCGACACGGTGCGCGCCTACGAACAGGTCGAGGTGGACGACGTCGAGACGGCCACCCTTGTGCAGTCGGCCCGCGACTCGTTGGCCACGATCGCGACGCTCGTGCGACCGCTGATCGCCGACGCCGGCTCGGAGGCCGCGGCCGCGGCGCTGCTGCAGGCCACGGCGCGCCCGGCCGAGCCCGCTGCGCTCGATACGCTCGCCGCGCGGGCGAGCACACGCCCGGCAGCGCAGGTCGAACAGGCATGTGTCGCTGCGCTCGCGACTCTCGGTGTCGATGTCTCGGGCACTCTCGCCGACGGCGACCCCGGGCTGGTGATGGCAGCGACGCTAGCGCGGATCGCGGCAGGGGGAACGGCGACCACCGACCTCGACGCGCTAGTGGCGGGATGGGAACTCGCCGTCGAGGTTGCGCCGCGCATCGCGTTCGGTGTCGGCAACCTCCCCGAGTGGTTGAGCGAGGTCAACCCGGAGGCGTCGGCTTACGTACTGGCCGCGCTGCCGACGCCGGACGAGACGACGATCGCCGGGCTCGTCGATGTCGTCATCTGTTCGCGGCGCAACAGTCCGGCCGCGGTCCGTCGCCTGCTCGCACTCGCGGCGCTGCCCGAAGCCGGGCCGGAAGCGATGATCACGGCGCTCCGGCAGTGCCCACCGACACCCGAGGTCTGCGACGCGCTCGTCGCCCTCGCCGGGCGGGTCGACGCCGGCAGCATTTCGGCCATCGGGTCGAGCACCTTCGACACGGATGCCCGGGCCGATTCCGCTCTCGCCCTGCTGCGGGCCGGCGACGGACGGTGGGCTCGCCCGATGGCCGAGGCCCTGCTCACGAACCCCGCCGCACGCGGCCTCATGGTCGCCACCTCTGCGTCGGGGCAGTCCGCGCTCGGTGACACGCTGGTGCGCGAGCACGCACCGTCCGCCGGCATGCTCGTCGCCGGTATCCGGCAGGCGCTGCGGCAGACACCTCCGGTCGATCCGGCCCGCGACGGCGCCGGGCACCTCATCGATTTGCTCGCCACGTGGCCCGCCGACGCTGCCGGCAGCGCGCTGCCCGAGGTCCGGGAATTGCTATCGGTCGCGCCGAGGCAGGCCGCCGCCGCGCTCGCCGCATGGGACGACGTCGCCAGCCTCGAGCGTGTCCGCGAGGCGAGCGTCAGCGGCGACGCGAGCGTGCTACTCGCTCTCGCACGTTTGACGAAGGACCCGAACGACTTCCATCGCGTGCTCGACGCCGAGCTCGAATACAGAGAATCCGCGGTGCTCCTGCACTGGGCAGACCGCACCGACCCGCGCTTCCTCGACTGGTGCCGCGGCCTCGTCGGCACGGCGGCCGCAGCGAGCGACTACCAGCGAGGCGACCAGCTCACCGCGCTACGGATCCTTGCCGACATCGACTCGGGCGAGGCCGCGACCGGCTGGCCGGTGCTTCGCGGCATCATCGACGCCGGACGCGGACCGATCGAAGAAGCCATCGGTCTTGCACTCGATTGGCACGCAAGGCAATTGCTACCCCCGGAGGCGCGCACCGAGTTCGAGGCACTGCTCGGCGACCTCGTCGTCACCGACCGCAAGGACTTCTCCGGCCCGCTCGTCAAGGCCAGCGCCGCCGGCGCGATCGCCCTCCTCGACCTCGGGCTGTCCCTGCCCGGCACGCCCGCGCGAATCGCGAAGGTCACCGCGGGTGCCGTGACCGACCGGTGGGCCCGCGACCTCGGACTTCGCCTCACCGAACGGCTCGCAGCCGCACCGGCACCGGTCCGTCGCGCGGTCGCGAAAGGGCTCCGTTCCCTCGTCGACCGCGACGAGCGCTTCGACTCCACCGGCGACATCGCTGTCGAGGACGAGCGCGCCCTCGCCCGGCTGCGCCCGATCCTGCACGCCCTGGAGACCGCTTGAGTTCTCGGAAGGCTCAGCGCCGATCGCCGGCGGTGGAGGAGCCGGGACTACTTGCGCGGGTCGATGGACGGGCGCACTGGCCTGCGGACGTTTCGCGCCGTCACGTTGCGCGCCGATCCCTGCCGCCACGACGAAGGCGATGCCGAGAAGGGCCAGGGGATTCGGGACCTGTCGAAGCGCTACGAGGCCGATGAGGGCGGCGACCGCAGGTTCGAGGCTCATGAGTGTGCCGAATGTGCCCGCATCGAGCCGGCGCAGCGCCGACAACTCGAGCGCATAGGGCACCACCGGGAGCAGCACCGCCAGACCCAGACCGACCAGAACAAGCTGCGGTGTCAGCCGGGCGAAGACGTCCGGCACCGCCACAACCGTGGTCACAACACCGGCGACCGGCATCGAGATCGACAGGCCGGCAAGCCCGTCCACCTCGTCACCGACCTTCTGAGTGAGCAAGATGTATGCCGCCCAACACACGGCGGCACCGAGCGCGAAACCAGCACCCGCCGGATCGACCTCGCCGTTCCAGGGCTGCGTCAGCAGCACGACACCGCCGCCGGCGACCAGTGCCCACAGCCGGCCGGCGCCACGTGTTCGGGTCACTGCGATGCCGAGGGGGCCGAGGAACTCCAGTGCACTCGCGGTACCCAGCGGAATTCGTGACGCCGCAGCCATGAACAGCATCGTCATGCCGGCGGTGGCGACGCCCAATGCCACCGCGGAACGAAAGGCGCGGCGAGTGAACTGCGCCGGACGTGGTCGCACGATCGCGACGAGCAGAAGACCAGCCCATGCGAGCCGCAGCCAGGCGGCGCCGACTGCGCCTACCTGGTCGACGAGCGCAACCGAGGCCGCGAGACCCAGTTGCACGCACAGCATCGCGGAGAGCGCCATCCCGGCTCCGGCCCGCGACGCACTTCGGACCTCGATCGTTGTCATCACGTCAGTGAAGCGAACCCGTTCGTCAAAATCCACGCGAATATGATGGACTAATCGTTCACGAATCCTGAACAATAACTGGCATGGACCTGCACCGACTTCGCATCCTTCTCGAACTGTCCCGGTGGGGTTCGATGCGGGAGGTTGCGGACGAGCTGGGGATGACCACCTCTTCTGTCTCCCAACATGTTGCGGCACTGACGCGAAAGATCGGCACTCCGCTGACAGAACCCGACGGCCGCAGGGTGCGTCTGACGCCTGCGGGTCGACGGCTCGCCGAGCACGCCGTGACCATCTTGGCCGCCGTCGATGCCGCACTCCTGGATCTCGACGTGGACGCCGCGCCCGTCGGCACGGTGCGCGCCGCGGGCTTCGCGACCGCCATTCGACGCTCACTGTTGCCGACCGTCGCGCGCCTCGGGAAAGCCGAACCGGAGGTGACCGTCATGATCGCCGAACACGAGCCGTTCGAAGCTCTCGAACTGCTTGCCCGCGACGATGTCGACCTCGCGCTCACCTACGACTACAACCTCGCTCCCGGGGCACTTCGCAGCGACTTCACCGCGACCGCGCTGTGGACGATGGAATGGGGCCTCGGCACGCACGCGGCCCAGCGCTCCGGCCCTCTGTCCTCGTACGCCGACAGCAACTGGATCGTCAACTCGCGCAACACGGCAGACGAAGAGGTCCTGCGCATCCTTGCCTCCATGGCCGGCTTCACGCCTCGTATCACCCACAAGATCGACAGCCTCGAACTCATCGACGACCTCATTGCCGCGGGCCACGGCGTCGCCCTGCTCCCCGTCGAGCGCACCCGACCGCACCCAGAGATTCGGGTGAGGCGCCTCGACGATCTCGAGGTCATCATGCGAACCTATGCGGTCGTGCGCCGAGGTCGCGAACAATGGCCGCCACTGCGGCTCGTGCTGGACGAACTGGGCGCCGGGGAGCCTTCGTCCAACAAACCCGGCCGGTGAGTGTGGGCGACCGTACACCGGACGCGCAATCGCGTCACCGACGCGCCAACCACTCCGAGAGTCGGATCTGCGCCAGCTGCCTCCTCGGCGGCCACCGGCTGCACACCGGCATCGGACAACCGCACCTTGCCGTCCGCTGTCGCAGAATCGGCGATTCCACCGGCGAACTCGAAGAACTGCGTTGCGTGCACCACCGAGCACGGAAGACTCGAGCCCGTGATCGGTCGTTCCTGTGCGGCCTTCGCCCGCATGTACCCGGACTCGGGCAGTCGATCACAACCAACGACCGACAAGGCGACATAGTGACCGACACCCGCCTCAACGGCCGCGTTGAGCAGGTTCGTGGTGGAGGTCCGGAAGAAGGTCATCACATCGTCGTCGGCGAACGATGGCGAGTTGGACACATCGACCACCACACTCGCTGCTCGCAGTACCTCTTTCACACCCTCACCGGTGAGGGTGTTCACCCCGACACTCGGTGCGGCTGGAACCGCTTGATGGGCACGTTGATTCAGTCGGGCGACAACCTTCGATCCGATCAGCCCGGTCCCTCCGGTTACGACGATCTTCATGCGGATACCTTTCGTCCGTGTTCCGCTCGGGGTCTGGGGACGCGGCATCCGCATCCGGACCGATTGCCGGTGCGGCGACGTGAGAACGTCCGGTCGTGTCGAGGGATCACACGCTGCAAGCAAGTCCGTGCCCGGTCCCGTGCGCATCGGGTGCACATCGATGGGCATCGCGGTCCTCGATGTCGTCAGGCTGCCGAAGGCAGCGAATCGGCGTGTGCGAAAGAGCGACCACGGCCTGCGATCTCGTCGCCATCGACCCCCGAACCACTCCTGATCCAAAAATGGCGTATCGCGTGATCCGGACGAAACTGCCGCATACCGTAGCGTCATGATCAGCGAGCCCCTGTCGGCCAGGTCTGGACGGCCCGAGAGCTGGCGGTCCGGAATGCACACCAGGGCAGCCGGACTCGTTCCAGTTCTGGCAGTCCTGACAGTTGTCGGCACCGTCCTCACCGCGTGCGGCTCGACTTCTTACCGCCCGCCGACGGCTGCGATCGCCGAGCGAGCCGACTGTCTCACCCCGGACATCGAGAGCAGGCTTGCGGCGGCGAACCTCGGCAGCATCGATCCTGGCCGACCATCTGCCGTCGGGGTCGGGTATCAGCCCAGCGGCTTCTCACCGGTCGCTGTCGTGCGCTGTGAACGGGGCGAGAACGCGGCGGGCGCGTTGACGATCGACAGTGTCCGGCTCGAGGGCGATGTCGAGGCGGCATGGGATGCGTTCCGAGTCGACTCGGAGCGGTTCCCGGACAACGTCGAAGCCGGCTGCGCGGTCTTCGAGGTGAAGCCGCCCGGGTTGTGGTTCGTCGACGCGGACGGACGCGCGGTGCGGCCCGCATGGCCCGCGGCTCCGTGCGGATATCAGGCTCGCCCGGTCGCCGTACTCGCCCATCTGCACGAGGTCGATCGGCAGCGGCACGAGAGGCAGCTGCCCGCGGACGACCCGGGGGTTTGCGGCGAAAAGTACGGGTCCGGCTTCAGCACGACCACGGACGCAGACATAGAACGAGCAGATGGAGCCGACCGGCGGTCCCGGCTCGCTGTGAGCTATGCGCTGGCCTTCCCGGTCGAGGATGTCGGCCGGCTGCAGGTGTGCCGGTACATCGAGTCGGCCGACCGCTCCGTTCATCAATCACGGTCGCGGCTGACCGTCGGCCAGAGCGCCGACCTGGTCCGTGAGGTCATCGAAGCGCCGCCCGCGCCGCCATGTGCGGTCATCGCCACGCGAACCGCACAGGTCCCGTTGTTCCGCTCGGACGGTTCCGGCGGCGCAACGATCGACATCGAACTCGACGGATGCCGTCGGGCTACGGGCACCGGCCTACCCTTCGTCGCTGTGCCCGCCGCCGTGACCGCCGCGGTGGAGGAAGCACCTTGGTAGCCGAATCCGAAGCGTGGGCGCCTGTCGGCCGCCCGGAGGCACAGCCGTCCCGCCGAACCGACTCCCGCTCGACGTCGCGGTCAACTCGACCCTACGAGCGACCGACGACGATCGCGGCACGATACATTCGGGCGATGACGACCCTGACCGAGGTATGGCGTGCGTACATGTCGGTCCTTCGTGACGTCGCACCGGTCACTGCGGCCGCTGTTCGCCCGCCCCGCGATCTGCTTGATCGACAAGAAGCAGAGGAGGCGACGACCCCGTGGTCAGAGGAGTTGCGCGAGTTCTACTCCCTCCACGACGGCATGGACGACGTGCCCAGCACCCAGCACGGTTCGGTCGGCACGGTCCTGCCGGATCTCGAACTGCTCGGCCTCGACGCGCTGGTCGCCACACACATCTCGTGCCGAGAGTCCCCGCACGACATTGACGATCTCGGTTGCGGCTGGGCTGAGAACGTCGACCGGCATCCAGCCGGCGAGGTCGCGCACACGTTTCTCGACCCCTACGTGCCGTTCGCACAGTACGGTACGGGTGACTTCCTCTACGTCGACACCCGTTTCGGTGACCACCACGGCTGTATCCGAGCCTTCGGCTGGGAAGTTGCAGACGAAAGCGGCCCGCTGTTTGCGTCGCTGGCGGACTACATCGACACCGTGCGCCACAGCGTGGAAACCGGCACCGACCACTCGGACCTGACGCCGACCGTCGAGGACGGCGCACTGGTCTGGACCGCCGATTACTCTGACATTCCAGCCCACGAGCCACCGCCGGTCCCCATCCCGTTGCAGATTCCGTTCCCGCTGACCGACTTCGGACCGTCACAGGTGGGGACGACGGACGATCTCCTCGATCTCGACGCGGTCGGGCGAGCCGTTCTCGCGACTGCTCGTTCGCTGCATCCAGACGCGGTCATCAACGGCGCACACACCGTGTATCCGCGCGTACCCCGGCGGCGGGGCATCCACATGAACTTCTTCGTCTCCGTGAACGGAGAAACCGCGTGCTACCTGACCATCGTCACGGGTGTCGGCAACAACGTCATCGTCCACGAAGTTCCGCCCCAGGGATTCACGATCGTGCATGGCGACTGACCGGGTCCAGAGATCTGCCTCGATGTCCATGACCCACAACCGAACACACGATTCGGGCCGGCAATCCGATCTCGGTCCCGAATCCGGTGGTCCCACAACGATGATCCGCAAGTGCGCCTAGCCGTGGGAGACGGCGTCCCGTCGTGGATCGAGTCCGGGGCGACCTGTCGCCTCGCAGGGCGACGGGGCAATGGATCAACGCGCATCTCCCCGCCGCCCTGCACCACCGCTCAGTGAATCTCTGGCGACACTCGATTCATGCTGCGGTGCTTACCGTGCGGAGGGTTCGGCCTCGTAGGTAACCCAGTTCGTCCGCGTGGCGAGGGTGTTGTAGAGCGCCTGGGCCTGATGGTTGTCTTCGGCGGTCACCCACTGCACCACGGCGCGGCCCTCAGCGGTGGCCATCTCGGTGAGACGCCCGATCAGTGCGCGACCGACGCCGCGGCCGCGGGCTGCGGGGTCGGTGAACAGGTCGTCGAGGAAGAGACCGGTGGTGCCGGTGTAGGGCGAGGAGAAGCGGCGGTGGTGTGCGAACCCGAGGATCTCGCCGTCCACTTCCGCGACCAGGGCCTTGCATTCGTGTCGGGGATCCATGAACCATCCCCATGCGCGGGAGACGATGTCCTCGGACTCAGGCAGCTTGTAGAACGTGCGGTACTGACGGAAGAGGACACGCCAGCGACTCTCGTCGGCAGGGTCGAGCATCCGGATGGTCGTATTGGTGGTCGTAGCCACGGGGGCTCCTATCGGTGTCTGTGGATCTCGGCAGATCGGTACTGCCAATTGCTGTCCGGGCGTTCTCCGCCCGCGAGGATCGAGAATTCGATGCGGGGGTGTGGTCCGCGCCCACGATTGGTCACGTAATCACTGCGCTCTCCCTTCCTGCATTGCCAGTTCGTGCTCGCACCCGGCGCGGGGCCAGGAGGAGGTACGCAGCGCTGCCCGCGGCGAGGCCCCAGAACGCGGCACCGACACCGAAGAACACAACGCCGGACATGGTGACCGCGAGCGTGGTGAGGGCCGCTGTCCCGGTGCGGGTATCGCCGCTCATCGCGCCCTGCAGCGCGGTGAGCGCTGATCCGAGCAGCGCGACGGCGGCAAGTACCGAAACCGTTTCGCTCGGGATCGCCTGAAACCCGGCCACGAGCACGCCTCCGAACGAGCCGACCAGCAGGTAGGTGAGGCCGCCCGAGAGGCCCGCGATGTAGCGCTGTGCGCGATCCGGGTGCGACTCGGGGCCGAGCGCGATCGCCGCCGTGATGGCGCCGAGATTGATGCCGTGGCAGCCGAAGGGCGCGAGGATCGCGGAGACCGTCGAGATGACACCGACGAGCAGGCGGTCGTTCGGCTCGTATCCCTGCGATTGGAGCAGTGCGAGGCCCGGAGCGTTCTGCGACGCCATCGTGACGATGAACAGCGGCAGCGCGATGCTCACGAGTGCCGCGGGGGTGAACGCCGGCATGGTGAACACAGGGCCGCCGAGCGCGAGTGACGGCGCGACCTCGCGGAAGGATCCGGTTGCCCAGGTGACCGCGAGCCCGGCGACGAGCGCGGCGAGCACTGCGTATCGCTCGAAGAAGCGTTTGCCGAGAAGGAAGGCGACGACGATGCTCCCCGCGATCAGCGGCGCGCTCGTGAAGGCGCCCGCCGCGGCCACGACGAAGGGCAGCAGGATCCCGGCGAGCAGGGCCTGCAACACCGGGCCGGGCACCCTGGCGAGCAGCCGGCCGAACCAGCCCGTGTACCCGACCACCGCGGCGGCGACCGAGGCGACGAGGAAGGCACCGACTGCCTCGGCGAACGTGAAGCCGCCGAGCGAGGCGATCAGCAGCGCCGCACCGGGCGTCGACCAAGCCACGATCACCGGGATGCGGGTGAAGAGGCTCAGCGCGATGCTGCACACGCCGTTGCCGATCGACAACGCCCAGACCCAGGACGCGGTCTGCGCGTCGTCGAGACCTGCCGCGCGGGTGGCTTCGAGCACGATCAGGAAGGGGCCCGCGAAGTTGATGAGCGCCGAGAGAATGCCCGCGACGACCGCGGATACGGAAACATCGTGCAGCACGGCGGAATTCCGACTCATCGCCGTGCCACCGAGACCGCTGACCGAACCGATCGGCAGCGTAACAATCTTGCGGAAATCGCAGTAACGTTATTCACTGGCTTCATGTCCAACGATAACAGAGCCTCGGAGATTGCGGCGCACCTCCGTCAGCGGATCGCGACGATGCGCACCGGAGAAAAGCTGCCGGGTGTCCGAGCACTCTCCGCGGAACTCCAGGCGAGTGCGGCCACCGTCTCGGCGGCGCTCGCGGAACTGAGCGCCTTCGGGTTGGTGCGGGCCGAGCCCGGGCGGGGAACGTTCGTGGCGGGACGCGCACAACTGCCGGAACCCGACTTTTCCTGGCAGTCCCAGGCGCTCGGCCACGCCAGAGTGGACGCCGACCGCGCCGCTCGCCTGGGCGGCTACGGCACTCCCGAGCACATTCCGCTCTCGTGGGGATACCTCGCCCCCGAGCTATCGCCGAACGAGGAACTGCATCGCATCGGCGCGCGTGCGGCGAAGAGCGGCCGCGCCTGGACGATGACACCGCCGGCGGGCTCGGCGGAACTGCGTCGGATCCTCGCCTCCGAGTACCGCGCCGACCCCAACGACGTGCTCGTCGTCTCCGGCGGGCAGCAGGGCCTCGTCTTCACGATGCGCACACTCGCCGAGCCCGGGTCGGCGGTCATCACCGAGAGTCCCAGCTATCCGGGCGCGATCCTCGCCGCGCAGAGCGCGGGCCTCCACCTCTCGTCGGTCCCGACCGACGCCGACGGGATCCTGGTCGACCACCTCGCCGACGAACTCGAACGCACGCGTGCGCGCGTGATCTACCTCCAGCCGAGCTACGCGAACCCCACCGGGGCGATCCTCAGTGCGGAACGCCGGAAGCAGGTGCTCGAACTCGCGGTTCGCCACGGCGCGTTCATCATCGAGGACGACTGGGCCAGATACTTCGGCATCGACGGACAGGCCCCGCCCCCGCTCTTCACCGAAGACCCCGACGGACACGTCGTGTCGATCCTCACTCTGTCGAAGCCCGCCTCCCCCGGCCTGCGACTCGGCGCGGTCATCGCGCGCGGCCCGGCCGGCGAACGGCTCCGGGCCTCTCGCACCGCCGACGACCTCTGCGTCGCACCGATGGTGCAGGAAATCGCCTGCGGTCTCCTGACATCGAATGTGTGGCCCCGGCACCTCAAACGTCTGCGCGCCGAGCTCGCGACGCGACGCGACGCACTCGTCTCCGCGATCCGCGCCACGATTCCCGACATCCGCATCCCGTGCGTCCCGCGCGGCGGCATTCACCTCTGGGCCCGGCTGCCCCAGGGCGCAGATACCCGCGAGGTCTGCGCCGCCGCGTACGCGGCCGGGGTGCTCATCGGAGACGGGCGTCACTTCTTCGTGGACGAACCACCCGCACCGTTCCTGCGCTTCTCGTACGGGGCTGCAACCGAGGCCCAGATCGCCGAAGGCATCAGACGGCTCTCCGACATCCTCCGACGATGAGAACCCCCCGCGAAAACCACAGGCGCAGCGGCACTCCCAAACACCCACTTCTCATCCACCCGCACACCACCACCATCCCACGACACACCACACAGCATCAGCCCAGCTCACGACACCAAAAAGGGCCCCGAGAACGAGACACAAACACGACCCCCCACCACCGCACAACGGTGACAGGGTCCGCCCGGGACTGCCCCTCCCCTGGGACAAATGCTCCATGACGTTTGTTGACGCATTCTCCCGGGTGGCAACAAATATGTAGACCGGTCTATTTTATGACCATGGCATCCAAAGGAGGGGACTGCTGCACGATCGGGTGACAGATTCGGTCACGCAGCCTGAGTGGCTGGTGTGGTCATGATGGTCTCGTATTCGACGGGGGTCAACTTGCCGAGCCTGGCCTGACGTCGGCGGCGGTGGTAGGTCCGTTCGATCCACGTGACGATCGCGATCCGGAGCTCGTCGCGGGTCGCCCACGGACGGCGGTCGAGGACGTTCTTCTGCAGCAGGGCGAAGAACGATTCCATCGCCGCGTTGTCGCCGCAGGCGCCGACCCTGCCCATCGATCCGGCCATCGCGTGCCGGCCCAGCGTGCGGACGAATTTCCTTGAGCGGAACTGTGATCCGCGATCGCTGTGCACAACACAGCCGGCCACCAGATCACCCGCCGCAGCCCGACGGGCGGCGGCCGAGTCCAGGGCGTCGACAGCAAGACGGGCCTTCATCCTCGAGTCGATCGAGTAGCCCACGATGCGGTTCGAGTACATGTCCTTGATCGCACACAGGTAGAGCTTCCCCTCGCCGGTGTGATGCTCGGTAATATCGGTGAGCCACAACATATTCGGTGAATCAGCCGTGAAGTTCCGCTTGACGAGGTCGTCGTGGACCGGCGGCCCCGAGCGGACGTTCTTGGTGCCTCGCTTCTTGCCGAACGAGCTCCACCACTTGTTCTCCGAGCAGATCCGCCACCCAGTGCGCGGCGCCATCTTCTGGCCGGCGTCGGCGGCCTCGTCAACGAGGAACCGATACCCGAACTCCGGGTCGTCGTGGTGAGCGTCGAACAAGGCATTCGCCCGATACGCCTCGTCGCGCTCGGCAGCAGTCACCGGCGCGGCCAGCCACCGGTAGTACGGTTGGCGCGCGATATTCAGCACCCGGCACGTCACCGCGACAGGGATTCCGTCGGCGGCCAACTCGCGGACGAGCGGGTAGATCATTTTCCCGGCAGGTTCGCCTGCGACAGGTAGGCCGCAGCCCGGCGCAGGACCTCGTTCTCCTGCTCGAGCAGCCGGATCCGCTTCTTCAGCTCGCGGTTCTCCCTGGACTCCTCATTAGTCGTCCCCGGCTTGATGCCGTCTTCGACATCGGCCTGCTTGAGCCAGTTGGCCAGGCAGGATTCGCTGATGCCGAAGTCGGCCGCGATCTGCCTCAGGTGCTGGCCTGGTTCACGGCCTCGGGCCACACGGACGACGTCGTCGCGGAACTCCTTGGGGAATGGCTTCGGCACGGTGCACATCCTTCCAGTGGCACCTCTCGGCACCACAGATCAGATGTCACCTATCCGTGCAGCAGTCCCGAGACCTGACAAAGGCACGGCTCGCAGAGTCCATGCTCGAGCTCATCCAGACCAGCGGCTACAGCGGCACGGGTCTGAATGCTGTGATCGAACACGCCGCAGCACCAAAGGGGTCGATCTACTTCCACTTCCCCGACGGGAAGGAGGGCCTGGGCGTCGCAGCGGTTGAGCTCGCCGCGAAGCAGTTCGAGACGCTGATTGCAGAGGCTGCAGTTTCCGCAGGCGGTGCGGCCGAGGCTGCCCGCGCCATGATTGAGGCCCTGACTACCATCGTCAGCGAGAGTCACTTCCGGCGGGGTTGCCCGGTCTCCGTCGTCACCCTGGAGATGGGCGCGGAGAGCGAGCGACTGCGGCAGGCGTGCGCCGCTGCCTTCGAGTCGTGGATCGCCCCGACAGCCGCGTTCCTCGAGGCCAGCGGTGTTGACGCCGAGGAGGCCCGGTCTCTGGCAACCGTTGTTGTGTCGACGATCGAGGGGGCGGTCATCGTCTCTCGCGCCATGCAGAGCACCCAACCCCTGATTTCGGCCGCTGACGTCGTGGCGGAGCTCATCAGCAAGCGCCGCCAGACCGTTGGGGGGACGCGATGACACCACACGAAGACTCCCGTCACGCCCTGGTTTTCGGGGCCTCGGGACTGATCGGCCGGCACCTCGTCCTGACCCTTGCCGAGGCTGGTGCGGACGTCACGGCGGCAGTTCGGACCGCCGAGTCCGGAGCGCGTGTCGAGCGATGGGTCAGGGAGCATGGCCTGGCACGGAGCATCAGCACGACGATCGTCGACTTCGATGCTCCTGAGATCGTCGCAGGCGGCCCACCGGCGTTCCCGTTCATCACCGAGATCCACAACTGCGCCGGATCCTACCGATTCGGGATGACCGCCCAGGAGGCACGCAGCGCGAACGTCGGCATCGTCGAGAAGCTGATCGACTTCGCCAAGGACCTCCCCGACCTGCAGCGCGTCGTCCACGTGTCGGGCTACCGCGTCGGCGGACAGGACCCCACAACTGTTCCGTGGTCAGACGATCACCGCACCGCGGTCTACGAGGAACTTGGCGCCTACGAAGCGTCAAAAGTGGAATCCGACGCAATCTTCCAGGCCCGAGCCCTGAAGCACGGAGTTCCCTGGACCATCGTCAATCCTTCCAGCGTGATCGGCGACAGCGCCACAGGGGAATCCGACCAGCACATCGGGCTGGCCAGCACGATCGAGCAGATCTGGGACGGCACGGCAGCAGCGTTGCCCGGAAACGAATCGACGTTTCTCCCTGTCGTCACGGTCGACTATCTGGCGGCCTTCATGACGGCAGCAGCAGTCGATCCGGCTGCCGCGGGCATGGCCTACTGGGTTCTCGACGACGACACCCCGCCGCTGGCGGACCTGCTCGCGCACGTCGGTCGGCATCTCGGCGCGAAGGTCCCGCGGGTAAGGATACCGATCGGTGTCATCAAGCGGCTCCCGCAGCAGATCACCAAGGCGGATCCCGAGACGCTCACCTTCATGTCCGCCGACCGCTATCCGACGGAGTCCGCCGTCGAGTTCGCCGACAGACACGGGATCCAGACGCCCGACGTGCTGGTGTCCCTCGAACGGTGGGCCGACCACCTGGCCGCGCATCGGTTTGGTGCCGTCATGGCTGACGGTCGGCGGTTCGTCGACGCTGGCGGCCTGAGGACATTTGAGCTCGGCGTACCCGGATCCAGTCGAGTGATCCTTCCCGGCTTGCCTGTGAACGCGGACACGTGGGCAGAGGTAGCGGCCGGCATTGCGGGGCGGGTCGTCGACCTGCCCGGGCTCGGCCTCAGTAGCGGGGCTGGCGTTCAGGACTGGGAACAGTGGCTACCGGCGGTACTAGCTGGGGAACCCGCCGACCTCGTCGGCCACTCCATCGGTGCGGCTGCGGCAGTAGTTGCGGCTGACCGGTTCCCGGCGCAGGTTAAGTCCCTCACGTTGATCGCACCGTTCTTCCTCCAAGCCACGATGGGCGCCTCGGCCAGACTGAGGCCGCTCGTATGCGCCTACTTGCGACACGCAGACCCAGCACGGCTGTCACGCCAACTGACCGGATCGGAAGCGAGCGCGGCTGCTCTCAATTCCAGTCTCAGTGACCTCAAGCGAAGCAGCGCCAAGAGCGTGGCCGAGCATCTCGCCCTAGCGGGATCGAAGCAGTGGCGTGCCGAACTCCAGGAAGCGCTTGGGCGATTCAGTGGCCCGGTCCGCATCATCACGGGAATCGACGACCCAATCGCCCCGGGCGCGGTTGAGCAGCTCGAGTCACTTCCGAACGTCGAGCTGATCTCGGTGCCGGGTGCCGGGCACCATCCGCAACTGACCCATAGCGATGCTCTCGTCGATCTGCTCAAGGGATCGGTCGGGTGACAACGACGCCCGAGGTTTCAGCCGCTGACAGGGATACGGGCATCCACGCCCGCATCGACAAGGTAGTCCTGGATGCGACTGCCGACCTCGTGCGGTGGCGACGTCACCTCCACGAGCACCCCGAGCTCTCCAACCGGGAAGCACAGACCGCGGCCCACCTGGTCGAACAGCTACGCGACATCACCCTCGACCCCGTCCATCCCCGCCTGATCATCACACTGCCGGGGGTAACGAACCCTGGGGCAGGTCAAGATGTCAACCAAACCGGGGGCAGTCCCCTCGATCGGGTGATTCCGTTTGACCTGTCCAGCCCGATCGAGACGTTCGGGCGCACCCGTCTGCCTGACGGTCGACCCGGCTATCAGGTGCGTGTGTGCGGGCTCGAGAAGGAGACCGACGCGGGCAGCTTCACGATTCGCACAGAGTGGGGATTGGACGGGCTCACCGACGCCGAAACCATCATCGTCCCCGGCGTCGCCGACCCGTCGGCGTCCCTGCCGCCACAGGTGCGTGCCGCCGTGTGCGACGCCGCCGAGCGGGGAACCCGGATAGCGTCGATCTGCACGGGCGCTTTCCCTTTCGCGTCCACCGGACTCCTCAACGGTCTCGGAGTCACCACCCACTGGTCTGCCGCCGACCTCCTCGCTGCCCGCTACCCCGAGCTCACCGTCGACCCCGACGTGCTGTACGTCGACAACGTACGGTTCCTGACCTCGGCGGGCGCCGCGGCCGGACTGGACTTGTGCCTGCACATGGTCCGCCGTGACTACGGCTCGGCCGTTGCCGCCGACACCGCCCGATTGTCGGTGATGCCCCTCGAACGCGAAGGAGGACAGGCACAGTTCATCGTCCACGACCACGCGCCGCTCCCCCACGGCTCCGAGTTCGAACCACTCGAGTGGCTCCAGGACAACCTCCCCCGCCCACTGACCCTCGACAAGATCGCCGCGCACGCCGGCACCAGCACCCGGACGCTGATCCGCCGCTTCCGCGAACAAACCGGCGCCACCCCGATGCAGTGGCTGCACAGGGCAAGGATCCGGCACGCCCAACACCTCCTGGAAACCACAGACCACTCCGTCGAACGAATCGGCGATCAGGTCGGCTTCGGCTCCCCCACCGCGTTCCGCGACCGGTTCAAGAAGACCACCGGCGTCAGCCCCCAGACCTATCGCCGCGCCTTCGCATGAGCCTCCGTCTCATCACGGACTACACCACGACGGACTTCAAACGCACCGGCTCACGCCGCGAGCGAGACGTCTCCTCGGCGCGCGAACAACCACCGCGCCTCTGAAGGTCACCCGGCTCGCTGATCAGTGCTGCAAGGACGCCGAGTTCCGCTTATTCGACACAGTTCTCTCAGCCGACGAACGGCCGCTATAAGTGCAACTTCCGGCATCGGCGGCTGCGCACTGGGCTGCGGTCGCGGGGAACGCGCGGAACTTCAATTCGCCACTCCCCCTGGTTGGATCACTCCGAATCTGGCGGCTGTGAGCGGATCCGGTGGAACAGTCGCGGATCGTGCGTGACGAGGTTGCCGGCAACGAAGAAAGCCACGCGCGGAAGGACACCGGATCGAACCTGGGGCCGATGTCTACAGTGCCCTGCGCGAGCAGAGGATCCATGCAGTCAACCAAGATTGCATGTCGCTCAGAAGGACTCGAATGACCTTACACACCAGCGCCTTCCTGCCGATCGCGGCCGCTTCAAGCGTCGCCCTGTTGACTGGCTGCGTGGACGCCCCCGCCGGGCGCGTGCGGCGTGGACTGCGGCTGCTGCGGTGCTCACCGCGGTGTTTCGGGGCGGTCTCGGGCCGCGGAACCGGCAGCAACGACGGGGATGAGAGCACGCGGACGCGCTCGAGCGGGCGCTCAAGAACGCTGCCGAACCCAGCTACCAGCTCACTGTCCCCGGCGCCGCACACCTCGGCTCCACCGACGCACTGCTGTATCTCCCGCTATACCGACCCTGCTCGGGACGCTGAACGTGAAGAGAGTCTGCAGATCCCAGCCCACGCATCGCGCGCGTACCTGGACGCTGTACTTCGCGGACAGGGCGATGAGCTCGAGAAACACACTCGCCGAGCTGGGAACACTGGAACAGAAATGAGCCCTCAGAGCAGGGTGGCGACTACTCGACTGCCATTGCGAAGTACGACCATCCCACCGGTCGCGCGGCCAACGACCAGCGTCAGCACGGTCTCGCACAACCGGGCGCGCCGCTGCGTCGCGAGAAGGTCCTCTCGATCGCGGCGAGGAGTGCGCGTCTCGCACCACCTGCAGGGCCACAAACACTCACCGTCGGCCGCGCCCCGGTCTGCTCGGTGATCTTTCCGGAGGAGGCTAACCGATCAACATGTCGGAAAGACGGAAAATATCGCTAGTTGCAGCCTCAGGTGGCGTCGAAACCTATCTTGCGTTGCGCCCGTTGGATTTCCGGCACGTGGGTCTGTGCCCACTCGCGGACAGTCTGCAGAGGCCCCCACAGCGAACGGCCGAGGGGGGTAAGTCGGTACTCGACCCGCGGCGGGTTCTCGTTGTACTCCGTGCGGGCGACGAGCCCGTCTGCCTCCAGTGCCCGCAAGGTCTCGGTGAGCACCTTAGGGGTGATGCCCTGGATGTACGCCTTGAGCTCGGTGAAGCGCATGGAACGGTCGGCCAGGGCGGTGATGACGAAGATCGTCCAGCGCGCCCCGATGCGGTTCAGCACTGTGCGACTCGGGCAGCTCGCAGCCATTACGTCGTACGCCTTCCCCATGCTCGTCCCTTCAGGTTTCGTTGAAGTAACCGGTATCAAAACCATACCTTTGATGCGGGCGACGGCGTGTGGCCGGATGCCCACGAATTGAGTACCCCACGAGAGGAGCGCCAGAGCATGAGCACAGAGCTGACAGGACAGAGGGTCCTGGTCATCGGCGGATCGAAGTATCTCGGGGAGGCGGTGGCGCGGAAGGCTGCGGCATTAGGCGCCGTGCCGGTGATCGGTGCGCGCGACGTTGAACGCGCCGCCGCTCTGGCGAGTGAATTGCCGGGCGCAACCGCGATCCATATCGACCTGACGGACGAGGTCACGATCGCCGCCGCAGCGGACCAGCTCGGCCCGATCGATCACATCGTCATCACCGCCTCGGCCCACCACAACGTCCCGGTGACCGAACTCGAGCACGACAAGATCGTCACCGCCTTCGAGGCGAAGGTGTTCGGTCCACTACTAGTGGCCAAGCACTTCGCGAAGACCCTGTCGCCTCACGGCTCCATCGTGCTGTTCTCCGGTGTCGCCGCATGGAATCCAAACGCGCCGTACACGATCATGGGCGTATCCAACGGCGCCGTCGCATTCCTGGTCACCCACCTGGCCAAGGAACTCGCTCCGATCCGAGTCAACGCGATCTCGCCCGGAATCATCGACTCCGGCACCTGGGACGAACTCGGCGCGCACGCCAAGCAGGGCCTACTCGCGGGCGCTGCCGCCGCGAACCTCGCCAGCCGCGCAGGGTCCAGCGACGACATCACCGACGCCGTGGCCTGGCTCCTGGGCGCCGGGTTCGTCTCCGGTGAAACCATCCACGTCGAGGGCGGGGCACGGCATGCATGACCGCAAACAAGTAGCCCTTGACCAGCAAGGCCGTCCTCGTCGCCGGCAGTGGGACTGAACCGGACGGGCCCCAATGGTCGTCGTTGTGGTGAGGGACGGCACCGGATGGGTGTTCCCCGCACCCGCGGCCAGTGCCGCCCGGATCGCTCACGACCTCACCGCGCCGGTGCGTGTGGCGATGCCCCGAACGTCACTACCACGATGACGGTTCACAGCCGCCGCTGTGAATCGCCAGGCTGGTTGGCACATGGACAACGTAGTTCGCAGAGCGGTCACTGTAGTTGGCAAATTGCCAGACTAGTTGGCGCAGCGCCTGCGCACGCTCGTCTCGCGCTCACGCAATCGGCAGGACTGCAACGAGTCGCCTGCAACCGCGGCAACCAGGTCCAGGTCGAATTCAGTGACGTCGGCGGTTCACGCCGGTTCGGCGGGAGGCTTCTTCTCGCGAATGCTCGACAGAATCTGGTACAGGAAGCCGAGAGCTATTGCGACCAGGATTCCCCCGGCGATCCGGCCGAGCAACGCCTCCTGCGTGACGACCATCGCGCCGCCTCCGATGGCGGTCACCAGCGCCATCGTTCTGGATGCGAGCTGTTGACGTGGCGCGTCCGTCGGCATGGACGACATTCCCCGTCGATCGCGCCACCAGTCGAGTGCCATCATCGCCAGCAGGAATTGCCAGAACAACTGCGTCCAGTTGCTCTCGACGATCCCGTCGACGACCATGAACAGCCACGACACCACCACGATCACGCACGCAGTAGCGACGAGAATCCTTCGTATGGGCACGGATTGGTTCTGACCCTGACCAGGGCGGAAGTCCAAGAGCGAATGACCCCGGCGATGACGGTTCACAGGTTGGCCACTGGTCACGATGATGGGTCGATCAGCGTGAGTGCAGCTGTGTCTCCAGCCGGGTCTGCGTGGGTCACGGTGCCGATTTTCGTGCGACAAAGACAACGTAGAACCAGAGGCGAGGCGCATATGAAATGCACAAAGCCTTTGCGCTCAAGGCGATCTCGCACAACGCCCGGCGGCCTGACTGCGCTGTCGTTGGTGCACGCCACACGGACGACAGGTGAACGTTACGGAGGGTGCGGGTGATCTCTCCGCGGTTCTCAGCCGGCGAGCAGTTCGGAGACGACGAATACGAGCAGCACGGCGCAAATGATCCAGTTGGACGTGGAATGGGCTGCGGCCGCCGTCGATACCGCCGGCACCCGAAGCGCGGCCCGCTGTTCCCGTGCCCGTCGGGACTCCTCGTCTACACCGTCCTCCCAATCCAGGCGACGTTGCCTGTTGCGTGCCCGAATATCGGATCGGAGCAGTTGGATCCGGTCCCATTCGGCTGGGTCGTACGGGGCGCCGACAGGTAGCGTCGGACAAGCCTCCTCGGTGGGAGGCGGCACGTCCTGCAAGGCAATGATCTCCGACCGGTGACGTCGCACCGCACGTAGGTACACCCACTCGAAGTAGAACCCGCTGATCACGAGAGCCAACCCGGCCGCCACCGGTATACCCATTGTCAGATGGATCAGTCCGAACGTGACCTGCGTGCGGATCCGGCGACCAACGGTCCAGCCTTCGGCACCGGACCGGAATATGGACTCCTCATTGTGAGCGAGAGCGGGCACCAGCAGCATCAGGCAGAGTGGGACGGCAACCGCCAGCATCGTCCAGCCGATGCCGTCCTTGCCCGTCTGACCGAGCGAGATGTTGCCGCTTCCGCCGAGGGCGACCCACCAGCCGAACTTTGTGAACGGCGCGAGGGTGGTCAGAGCCCAGAACGTGGTGGCCACGAGAGTGATCTGAGCGATCGCTCCCGGCACCATCCACCAGCGTAGGGCTCGCACTGTCTGCAGGTATTCGGCGCGGCGTTCGGGACCGCGGGCCAAATTCCGGACCGACAACACCATCGATGTGACGACCACCAGCAGAACGATCGCGGAAACGATGTCCCCCACCTGTGTCCCGTGCCTCCCGTCTGTGCGCCGGCCTTGTCGACCCTCGGGCTCGGCCGCATCTCGTTTGAGGACGACTGTCGCACGCGGCACCGACAAACCGGACAGGAGCAGCGGGCCGCCCTACCGTCAGGAAACTGCTACAGCCGCGACTGTAGGCACGCGGTGAGGACCGTCTACAGGCACCGGTTCTGCAGCGAGGACACGCTTCTTGTTCCTGGTGCTGTGCACGATGCCGGATACGTTGCGGAGGACTCCCAGCGGTTGCGCCGGGAGCGGCGGGACAGGTTCGGAAACCTGACTCATCCGAAGTACCAGTGGCGTCCGGCGGCCCATCCAAGGAATCGGCGGCCGTCACCGTGGGAGACGGAGCCGGCCGGGGTGAAACGGCCGCCGTCGAGGATGTGGGCGAGCCCGGCGACGGCGGACGCGATCTGGGGCGTGGTGGCGTGCTCGGACAACCGACGCAGTTGGGCGCGCTGGGTAGCCATATCGCAGTAGCTCAGCAGGAAGATGGCCTGTCGCCAGGCGTAGGCGGCGTTCTTCACCTGGATGAGGGCGGCGTGGCCGTGGGCCGGCTGGCTCAGTCTCTGCAGTGTCCGGTCGAAGGTCCGCTGTGCTGCTTCCGGCGCGATGTCGCGCAGTCGGCGGTCGAGTTGGAGCGCGTCGACCAGCGCAGCCAGATTGTGCGTGGTGAGAATCTGGCTCTGCTCGAGCACCGCCCCGTTGCGGGCGACGTAGCTGCCGTCTGTGCCGGCCTCGGTGGCGCGCTGCTCGCACAGCTCGGTGAAATCGAGCGCGGTGGCCTTGTTCCATCGAGTGATGCTGCGTCCCTGCACATCCCATGCCGACATTGCGGGCAGGTCGTAGTACGCCTGATACAACGTGCCATCCAAGGTTCGGCTCGCGGTGATGGCGGCGGCTCGCCACTTCTCGGTGAAGGTGCCCATGAAGATGTCAGCGGCGACTTCCTCGACCAGGGGCAGATCCAGTCCCGCCCGCTGTGCGAGCGCGTGGAACTCACGCACGAGTGGATTCGGAAGCACAGCATGCGGGAAGGACTCGATCGCCAACATGGTTACCTGCCGCAGGAGGGCGCGGGCAGCGCTGGCCTGCGCCGTGACGTTTCGGCTGTCGCGCAGAGGGTTCAGCGCTGCGACCCACGGCAATTCCTCGAACCGGACCTGGTGCTGCAGATCGACCAGCAGCAGGCTGCGCCGCCTTCGGAACGCGGCGTAGAGCTGTTCGAAGAGTTCCGCGACATCCGGTTCGGTGATGTCGGCGGACAGTACCCGCGAGGTGAGCTGGGGAAGGACAGCTGCCAGCATCTCACCCGAGCCGATGATTCCGCGCCGGATCAGCTCGTCAGCGGGTGCCTCCAGAGCACGCATCGCCTTGTCCTGCAGGTGCTGCGGCATCGTCGAACCCACGGGGACAGCTGGGCGGTCGGTTGCTGGTCGGACCATTGCTTCCTCGGCAGCCGTGATCGGCGCAGTGACCGTGTCGAGGGATGGCAGTCCGCCGTCGGCGGGATAGCGGTCCAACCGGGTCGCCAACACTGTTGCGAGATCTGCGAACAATGGTGCGGACAAGCACTCGGCCTGTGCAATGCGTACGGCTTCGCGTCCGGAGCCGCCGGGCTCACCGCGGCGGGTGATCGTGTTGGCGAGTGCACGGCGGACCCATCCGACTTGTCGGGCAGTCAGGCCGGCACCGGCGGCACCGTACCCGAGCAGGGCTTCATACAGCCGCACGAAGTTGCTCTTGCGGTGCGCGTGCCGTCCGCGAAACTCGTGGTCACGACGGGCGCGGGTGAAATCGTTGAGCCAGCACGCGCGTTCGTAATCCCACCGCGCGGGCCAGATACGGCAGGGCCAGCCGCCCCGGACCGTGCCCGAGTCGTCCAGCCGCGGCAGGTCGCCGCCGACGGTCGCGCATCACAGCTCCACCAAGCGGTCGTACAACGGCGTCCACACATCGACGGTGGTGCGCATGAGTGTCAGTTGTTCCGGTGTGGAGACCGCTCGCAGTGCTGCCGCGACCTCACCCACCGACGTCACCCGCACCAGCACGCCTGTCGGGCGGGCTGCGGCGTCGGCGGCGGGGGTGAAGCGCAACCGCGCCATGAACGGCCGCAGGTCGGCGATCAAGTCGAGGGCCTGCTCCATGAGACCTCGGCGCAACAGAAGAGCGACGATGGCCAGCGCCGCGTCCTCTGGTACCTCGATCCGGTAGCGACCGCCGGTGATCAACTTCAGCAGTTCGGCCTGACCGGTATCACCGAGGTACCACAGATTCAGCCGTTCCCGGTCCGTGTCGCCCGGCAACTCTCGCGGCAGCTGGGTAAGCAACTCGGCTTCGGCTGCACTCAGCGGCGCTTCGGACAACGCGCGGCCGGTAGCGAAACCGCCGTGCGCCACTTCTAGAGTCACCCAGGCGGGCAGATCTGCGACAGGTGTGCGGCTGCCGACTCTGATGTGCCCAGTCGCCATGCCGTCCAGGACATCCCGCCACCGTTGCACCTTCTGCTGTGCTCGGGCACGCGTTGCGCTGTCTCCCACACGTACCGCGATCTCGAGCGCACGCGTCAGCTGCCCGGTCGCGTACTGCGACGGGCCGTCCCGAAACGCCTGATCAGACAACGACCCTCCCGAGAGATACGAATGTGGACCTGGCGGCGAGGGTCGAACTCGCGCCCTCCCGGTCTGGAGCCGGGTGCTCTGCCACTGAGCTACACCAGGATTGGACATGGAGGCAGGATTCGAACCCGCGCCCTCCCGGTTAGGAGCCGGGTGATCTACCGCTGATCTACTCCATGAGGCACCGAGATAGTAGCCGACACCGAGATCGGCCTGCACGCAGATTTCGGCGTCCAGGATGAGCAGCGTCTGCGCCGGGCCCCGCAAACGGCAGTCCGCCCCGGTCATCCGCGGACGACCTGGGCTGAGCGCGGTTGGCAAGAAGTTGCTCAGGGCCACGCGGTACACGCCGCCGTCCCGCGTCGATCTCCTCGATCGATCATTCATCTCGCCTCGGAGGTTCGTTGCGAGGATGCTCACGTACGGGGCTGACGAGTCGACGGCCTCAAGGAGTCTGTTCCAATCGGCGTTCGTGATGCGCGCTGGTCCTCGACGTGGGCGGCGGATCGCACGTCCAGAGCGCAGAGCCCGGGAAGTTCGCGAGGCAACTCGCCACGACTTTGCAGGTAGAGGGCCCGCAAGTCGCGTTGTCACCGGCGATTCTCTGGTCACCGCCCATCCACTGTCGAAAACCTACGGCCCGCACCTGATCCCACCCGTCTTCGACCACGGGCACGGGCACGAGCACGCGGACAAACTCGATGCCCTCGACCACCTCGCCGACCTCGACGCCGACACCATCCGTCCCGGCCATGGCCTGATCGTCGAGTAGTCCGTGTGAACGCAAAAGTACGGGCGTTCAACCAAGTTCGTTCAGCCAGTGAACAGTCGCAAACAAATGCCAACTTCGATGACGACGACCGCTCTCTGACGTCTTCACCCTAGTTGTCACACCGCAGGTCAGAGCGCCGCGAGATGACAACCACGATCACGATTCACACAGCCGACAGTGCCCAGCTGCGCTGGCAGCCGCGGGCGGCGCAGCGTCGATCAGCGCGGTGGACCGGGCGAGGCTTTCGGTGCCACGGCCAAGCCGAGTGAGCGGGGCGAAGCCCAGGGTGAATTCCTCGTTCTGGATGGCGTGGCTACCGCCCCTGCCGTGCGCCGCGCTTAGCTTCGGACAAATGGACCTAACGGACACAAAGCGAGCGATCGCGGCGGGCGCAGTCAGGCCCGAGCACGGAGCGGACGACGCTGAACCACTCGGTAGTCTTCTGGAGTTCCCCTCACAACGGGTGTCGGATCACTGTGCCGCGATGAGGGGGGCGCAGGCCCGCCACCCGAGCTCGAGGCCTGCGCGACGACGACCGCGATTGCGCGTGGTCGACTGACCGCGGCTCACCGGCCGAGTCCGGGCCGTGCCGCGCGCCTGGGCGGCTGGTAATCCTGGGCGGCGGCGGCATGGCCGGGCTTGGTCGACGTGGGTCCGGGTATGGATGGGGACCGATCGTCGGGGCCCGTATGGGGCGCACGCAGCAGCCTCTCACCGCTCGGCTGTTTCGTCAGAGGGCTCCGCCAGACCGAACGCCATGGGCCTCGAGGCGCTGGCGCTGGCGAACACGCGGGCGTTCCCGCTGCGGCTGAACTCCCTCGGGATCCCGGCGACGTTCGACTTCACCAGCGCCGGAACCCACTCGTGGGCGTACTGGTCCGAGGAACCGTGGAAGTCACGCCCGCAGATCCTCGACACCATGAACGCCGGGTGACGACACTCGTACCTGTCGGAGGCGCGTACTACGGTCGCACGCGACGCTGACCAGGCGCGACATTCCCGCCAATGCGAACGAAGGACGTATTACATGGCACTGCCCACCCTGACCCCCGAACAGCGCGCCCAGGCGCTCGAGAAGGCGGCCGCCTCCCGCCGCGCGCGAGCCGCGCTGCGCGAGGAACTCAAGACCGGCAAGTCGAGCTTCGCCGAGGTCCTCGGCCGCGCCGGCACCGACGAGACCGTCAGCCGCGCCAAGGTCCTCTACATCCTCGAGTCGGTGCCGAAGATCGGGAAGGTCACCGCCCTCGAGATCATGACCGACCTCGGGATCTCGGAGACCCGACGCATGGGCGGGCTCGGTTCGAACCAGCGCGCCGGGCTCCTCGAACGACTCGGCTGATCCGAAAGCTGGAAGGGCCTGCGAGCGGTCCATTGTGTCTCGCAGGCCCTTTCGCGTACCAGTGTGCACCAACGATGCGAGTGCGCAGGCGCATCGACGTCAGGTGGATGAGTCGCTCCCATTGAGGCGCGGGGACCGGTTACGGGGGCGCCTGAAGCCAGGCTCGGCGATCGGCTGAAGGCCAGCTTGGCTGGTGCCGAGGGTCGAGTTCGCCCACAGCCGGGCCTGGAGGCGTGTGATGCGGTGCCCCGGCCGGGCCCTCGGCATCACTGCTTCGGAGACAGGATCGCCGACCATGCGGCGCAGAAACGTCAGGATCGGCCGCGGCCCGCCGTGTTCGAGCGCGTACGCGTCCGCCGCGGGTTCCGCCGTCCAGTGGTAGCGAATCCACGCCGCGACGAGAAGCGCGCCCACAACGGCGAAAGCGCCCAGAACCGCCTGTAGCGGCGTGGTGAGACTGGCAGAGGAGTTGTGGGTATCTCGAAAGACGACCACGTGCACGAACGCCACGGCGGCAGCCGTGAGTGTCCACCCGAGCCAGCGGAGGATTCGCGCGTGGGCGCGGCGAGCGCGGTGACCGAGCGCGTGCAAGAGCATCCCATCGACCGCGGCGACGTCGAAGACGTCATCCGGGGTGGGCGTGTAGTGCATTCGGACGGTGTCGGTGCTGCTGCCGTAGACGGCCGGGCACACGCACTCGTGGCCGCCGGTGTCGACCGCCACGATCCACGCCTCGGGCGTGCCCTTCTGTCCGGCGAGCGCGCACAGCAGCGCGAGCCGGTCCGCGAGCCAGTTCTCGGCCGCGGTGGCATCGGCGAACGGTCCGATCGAGCCGTCTCGGCTCACGGTCACCTTCTGCATCCGTCGTCCCCCGTGTTCTTCCGTCGGGTGTTCTCGTGTGGCTCTACCGTCGCGTGCGGCGAACCTGTGAGCGTTCCGGCCCGCTGCGTTGCCTCTGGTCTGTGGTGTGCTGGCGTGCGCGGGTCGGTTCGTGCGAGGGCCGGTGTGTGGTGCGCCCGGAGTCCACTGGGGTCCCCTCGGCTCGGTTTCGCCGCGCTGGGCGCGCTGGGCTGGGCTTTGCGGGTCGGCCGAACACGGCTCGCATCCGGCGGCTTCCACCGTTGTGGAGGGAGACGAGGGCTTCGGGTTCGCGCAGCGCGGCGTGGGCGATGAACCCGAACATCATCATCGTGGTGATCATCGAGGTGCCGCCGGCCGAGATCAGCGGAAGCTGGAGGCCGGTCACGGGCACCAGGCCGACGACGTAGGCGATGTTGATGAACGCCTGGAGCACGATCCAGGTGGTCGCGGTGGTCGTGAGGATGCGCAGGAACGGGTCGGTCGAGCGCTGCGAGATCCGCATGCCGATCAGCAGCACGACCGCGAACAGGCCGATCAGCAGGAACGCGCCGATGAACCCCAACTCCTCGGCGATGACCGCGAAGATGAAGTCGTTGTGCGACTGGGGCAGGTAGCTCCACTTCGCATCCGACTGCCCCAGCCCAGTCCCGAACAGGCCGCCGTTCGCGAGGGCGTACTTCGCCTGGATGGTCTGGTAGTTCAGTCCCTGCGGGTCCAGTTCCGGATTCATGAACGCTCTGATCCGATCCGACCGGTAGCCCGCCGTCAGGCCGAGCACGAGCGAGGCGACGACGCCTGCGATCGTGATCGCCGCGACGTACCTCGCCCGGAATCCGCCGAACCACAGCACCGACATCACGATGATGCCGATCGTGATCATCGTGCCCAGGTCGCGCTCGAGAACGATCAGGGCCATGACGATCACGCTCACCAACGCCAACGGCTTCAGCGCGTTGTTCACGTCGACTCCGGCCGACAGGTACGTCGCCAGCAGATGTGCGCACCAGATCACCAGCGCCACCTTCGCGAACTCCGAAGGCTGGAAGGAGATCCCGGCGACGACGAACCAGCTCCTGGCGCCCATCTGCTCGACACCGATCCCCGGAACGAGCACCAGGACCAGCAGCACGCCGGCGATCCCGAGAAGCCACGGTGCGAGCGCCCGGATCGTCTGCGTGCTCACCCGCACCGTCGCGACGAAGATGACGATGCCGATGGCCGCGAACATCGCCTGCGGTAGAAATCGTGCGTACGGCGAGCCCGACGAGACGAAGGACTCGACACTCGACGACGACAACACCATCGTCAACCCGACAGTCACCAGCAGCGCGGTGACGCTGAGGATCACGTGGAAATCGAACAATGGCCGCGCCGACCACACCCCGAACCGGGTCCGCGGAGATGTCGCCGCCGCGCGGTTCCGTGCTCCCTCATTCGTGCTCGCGGTGCGGGAAGACTCGAATGCCGAGTCACGTGAACGGGTTCGAGCCCGCTCCCCCGCCAGATCCGTCTCCGACTGTGCTCTCACACTTCGATGCTCCCACGAGTCCCAGAGCCGGAGCCTCGCTCTGATCCGTCACGCGGTCAGCCACAGCAGACGGGTCGTCGTATGGCGCGCCGACCTCGCTGCCATAGACCGCGAACTGCAGGAGCGGCGTCAGAACCTCACTGGCAACTACGTCCGGCGCCCGCAGTGGGGAATCCGGGGTGGGGCAAACTTGACGACCGCGATGGGTATGGCGAAGACGGTGTCCGTCGGTTCGGCAGCCGCCGGTTGCTCCGTCACGAGCGGCGCGGCGCCGGTCCCGGCAACGATGGCTGGGCGGCGTAGACGATGATGGTTCACCGGCGGGCCTCCCCGTCTGGTGGCCTGCTCTCGACCCCGGCGCAGGTCGACGACGCGGTTGAGCCTATGCCCGCAGCGGGCTCGACCGCCGGCGGCGCTTCGGAATAGCTCCGCCGTCATCGGCGTTGAGGTGGCTGGATCGGTTGCGTTCCGTGTCCCCCGGGCTCACACCTTTGCCCTCGCAGAGTTCCGTATGGCTGGAGCTGCGTTGCACGTTTCACCGAGAGGCGACCGAACGCACCCGGTCCATCCTCATGCCCGCAGCGCGCTGCCTCGCAGGTGTCGGCGGCTGCGGCTATCGTGCGCGGTGTACCTGCGACGACGGGAGACACGACGTGTGTGGGCGGTATGCGAGCACCACGAACGACAAGGAACTGCGATCGCTGTTCGATGTGGTCGAATCGGTCGGCGCCGAGCTGCCGCCGTCGTACAACGTCGCCCCTACCCAACGGGTGCGCATCGTGCTCGAACGCGCGCCCCGCGATGAGCCGACAGCGGCCGCCGAGCGGCAGCTTCGGACAGTCAAGTGGGGTCTTTTACCGGATCAAGCCACCTCGGCGATCCGTCCTTCTCACTGCGTATGCGCTCGTCGAGTTTTCCTTCATAGCTGCGGCAGGCGGCGTTAAGTTAAGGCGGACGGAGTTGCCGGGTCGGTGTCGCAAAACACTTGCACAGCCAGGGCACGAAGAGCGGCAAACACCGAAATCTCTCCGAGCACTCCCTGATCTATTGCGGTTGAGAAAGCCAGTTGCCGTGGAAGCCTGCCGGGACACGTTGGGGTAAATGCACTTTCGCGATATCCTCAAGTGACTGCGCGTCAAGTATCGCCAGGTCGGTGGTGCTGTCGGCGAGATTGGTCACGAACCCTATGACAATCCCTTCGCCTTCCGGCGCTGAAGGTGATGACGGTACAAAGGTGAACTCCCCTACAGCGGAGTGTCCTCCGAAGTCTCGTTGAGCGGCAACACCGCTGGCCGAATTCGTTCGGAAGATCCGGTGCTCGCCGGAGACGTCGTCGGTGCCGCCTACGGCCCAACCATGCAGAAAGCGGCTCGTCGCGTATCTGTCGTCGATTCTCGGGAACTCGATGTGCTGGTCAGCGAGGTGTTCTCGCTGAACCTCACCCTGGTGCACGTCTATCCGCCAGCGCTCCAGTCGGGGAAGCCCCTCGGTCGGGCCGAGCAGATCGCTGTCGAAGACACGCTGGTGAACTACGAGGTCGATAACGATGAACCGCTCGTCGTTGTACGCGTTCATCGGGTGGAATACGTAGCACGGGTGGTCAAGTTCCACCCAGGTCATGGCGTCCGGGCCGCTCGCATCACGGGAAAGAACCCCAACACGAGCGGCATAGTTCTTGTTCCATCGATACGGGAAGCGCCCGGCCGGCACCCGCGGGACTCGGTTCATTACCGGTGGCGGGATTCTGATCCTGCCCACTACCGCGCTGAGTGCCAGCTGCGCGAGAGGCCGCAGAGGTCGGGGAACTCCGACACGGACCGCCGCACGAGGATCAAAGGTAACCGGCAGGTCATACACGACGACGTAGTCGCGGGTGAGCGAGAAGGCATGCATCATCGGGCTGCCCTGAACAGGAATCGCCATCTTGCGCAGCAGCTTCCCGTCCGGGCCGACGACGGTGTACTGCACGGTGTTGCCGCGACCGAAGTGGTAGGACACCGCATGGAGTTCACCGGTCTCCGGATCGAGCACCGGGTGACCCGTATACCCGCCTCGTATCGATCCGTCGAAGTCGCACACACCGACCGTCTCGAGATCCTCGGCCAGCTCCGCACACGCGGTTCCCCCCTCGACCAGGGCAAGAGTGCGTCCTTTGAAGCCGATGACATTTGTGTTCGCGGAAGGCCCGTGCAGTGCAGATCTGCCGCGCTCGTCAGGACTCCGTCGGTTCAACAGCTGGGAAGTCATCTCAGAATCGACCCAACGGTTGCGGTACCAGAGCGCGGCACCGTCGCTGAGACGTATGCCGTGCACCATCCCGTCACCGGTGAACCAGTTGTATTCGTCGGGCGCAACGTCCGCAATCGGATTGGGCCCGTTGCGCAAGTATCGTCCATCGAGCCAATCGGGGATTGTCCCTTCGACCTCGAGATTGTGTTCGACCAGTTCCTCTCGAACCGGCGCGTATCGATCCGCGACGAAACTCCCCATAGCTGTCTCCTCCCCCGGACATCTAGATGTGGATCGTCTCAGAGTGCGGTACCGGCGCTGGACGTTTTGTGAAGTTTCGTGTTTCCCGGTTTTGTGAAGGTCTCCAACGAAGACGCGCGCCGAACTCGACACAACGTGTCGTCAAGGAGTTGACGGGATTCCGAGGTCGGCCAAACCTGTCCGACTTCTTGCGGCCGAACGGTCGAGTGCTGCAAGCTTGCGCGCTGCGGCATCGAGGCTGGTCTCGAGTCCTTGAATTTCACCGAGCCATCCGTTCGCCCGCGCTTCGTCGATCCGGTCGCGGAGGTTGGCGATGATCGCGACGAGCCGTGGTCTGGCGCGCGGGCCGACACGGAGCATCGGGCAACGGATACAGGCGTGTTCGTGGTTGCAGGGCGATCCGTAGGGGCGGCCGCAGGTGCCGAGTTCGAGCTGTCGGGTAGCGAAATGCTGCTCGAACTCGGCCCACTCTGCATCGGCGGGTTCCCGGGTATTCGCTAGCTGGGCGCACCGCTCGACGGTGGTCGAGGTAGCGGCGGTAGGACTTGATCAGATCGTCTTGGAACACAGCCAGGTACGCCTGGGTGGTCGTGATGTTGGCGTGGCCGAGGATCCGGGCAGCCAGGTGGACGGGTAGTCCCCCCGGTAACGGTGTCGGTGGCAAACATTCGACGAAAGTCGTGCGCGGTCATGTGAAGTGGTGTTCCGTCACTACCGCGGATACCCGAGTGTTCGAGCGCCAGCCGTAAGAGCTGGTTGACGCTGCTGGGGCTGATGACGGCGTGCCGGTGGCATCTTCGGCGCTGGAACAGGAACGGCAGCGCCGCGCTTTCCTCACGCTCGTACTGGTCGACACGGATCAGGGACGGAACTGTTCCGTCGTTGTCGTCACGTAGGCGCGAGATGACGGTCGCGAGAACGCTGGCGAGTTCCGGGCTGACTAGAAGGACTCGTTCCTCGTTGCTCTTCGACGGGACGATCTGGAGTAGGGGAAGGTGTTCGCCTGTCTCCGGAAGCCGGTAGGTGACCAGGGCGAGCTGAGTGATTTCGACCAGTTCCTCGACTCTGACGCCCGTGTGTCGCAAGGCCTCGATGATCGCCCACGACCAGAACGCTTCGTCCTCGAGTCGGGTGAGGTCGTGCCATTCCCCGGTCGAGAGGTTCTCGACGATGACGACGGGATGTCGGCTGCGGCGCACTGCTCCCGCTGGGGGCTGGCCTCGGCGGAGGCGGCCACAGCGGCGATAGCGGGTGTTGCGGTGTTCGAACTCGGCGCCGGCCTCGGTGGCAAGGGCGAGGGCCAGCAGCTGCGCCAGATCGTTCCGGCGGTCGTCGGCTGCGTCTGACAGTTCCGCCAGGCGTGGCAGGCGTTCACGAACGCGTTGATGCATGCGCGCGGTCACGCGCTGCTTGTTCTTTGCGTAGCCGTCGGTGTCGGCGCGGCTGATCGGACATGGCACCGCCCATGGCGCCCAGGACGGGTCCTGAAGTGCCCACTGGCTGATGTCGAGGTAGAACGCGCGAATCGGAACAAAGACGCCGAGTTGGTCCAGCCGCGGTCTGGTGGTTCCGTCGGATCGGACGACTGTTCGGACCCGCTGCTTCCAGTCTTGTGCCACTTTCGCGGGCAGATCGATCGTGTCGATCCCCGGGTTGTGGGTTTCGATGTCCACCCAGAACTTTGCGAGGGTGCGCGCGAGGTTGTCGAACGACGCGTAGTCGAGGCCAGGGCGGCGCTCGGTCAGATAGCGGACGAAGACATCGCGGATCGGGCGGCAGGCGATCGGATAGCGGTCGACTATCTCGGCGGCGGTGAGCTGGCCTTTCATCCGCGCTACCGACAGCGGAACATCCGGGATGCGCGCGATGCCCCGCACCAGATCCCACGCCACATGCACACCCGAAGGCGGCTTGTTCTCGCTTCGGCTCCGATACGAGTCATGGAAGTCGAAGATGTCCTGCGGCTCGAGCGCGTCGAGATCGCGCCCGGTGTGCAGAACGACCGCCGCCAAGGCCACGAGCGCGATGCTGCGCTGGTACGGAGGAACACTCAATGCGGCCCCGTTGGCTTCTGCTTGCTCGAAGAGCTCGGGGCACCGTGCGATGCGCGTGCGCCTGTAGAGCTCCTTCGGGTTGTAGGCGCGTAAGAAGCGATGGCTGGGCCGCACGATGCGCGCCAATATGAGCGCGGAGACTCCCGCCTGAACGAGCACGCGGCGGTAGATCGGAGACCGCTTGCTGTTGCCTGCGTCCACCTGGTCGAACCAGTCGACGCCGTCGTTGCAGCCGGCAGCGTCCCAGCGCTCTTGCCATCCGCTGCCAGGATGTGCGGCGAGCCAACCCAGGACCGCTTTGGCACCCTTGAGCGCCTGTTTGTGCTGGGTATCGTTCCGCCGATCCCAATCGGCGGCTGCCGGTAAGAGAGCCAACACATCGGAGACGGTTGCCGAATCGTGCGGACCACTAGGGCGAAGACGCTGCTCGGCGGCATCATCGGCCCGCGCTCCGTCCGACTGCCGCAGCTCGACTGCTGTATCCATCTCAGACCTCCCGACCGAACAGAACTTTCAGATCCTCTGCTGCATAACCACTTTCCGGTGACGACAGGGACGGATTCCGAGCTCGCCTGCCAGCTAGGTGGTCCAGGACGCGGCGCGCAACTGTAAGGTCCTCCTCGTACAGATACGTTTGCGCAGTCGTTTCGAGGCTTCGATGGCCGAGGATCGTCTGAACGTCCCGCAAGGTCAGGTCGGGATCACGCGACATCCGTAGCGCGGCGGTGTGCCGCAGATCGTGCATCGACCAGTTGGTGCCGAGCCGAGCATTCACTCGACGGAACACGGCCCGCAGCGCCTCGTAGGTCATCGACCGGTGTTCGAGACCGGAGCCATGATCGCGGCGACGCAGTGTCACCCAAAGCGTGGAATCAGGACGACCTGGCGGGATCTCGCTGAGGTACAGGCGCATCCACACCAGCGCTTCCGGGCTGGTCGGCAGCCACTGTTCAGCTCTGCTGCCCTTGCGGACCACCCGAACGAGCTGCTCCCCCCAGTCGACGTCGACGTGCCGGATCCCCAGGAGCTCGGACGCTCTCGCGCCGGTCGCCACGGCGAGTGCCAGAAGCGCCCTGTCCCGGTTCGACCCCAATGTCGCGAATAGCTCGTTCCACCTCTCGTCGGAAAGGCTCCGAGGGTGTCTGCGGGGCACCTTCGGGTTGTAGCGCAACGCCTCGCCAGAGAACCCGCTCAGCGGATTGTGATGCGCGTTGCGCCGGCCTACCGTCTGGAACGGGTTGATCAGCGGTCCCTGGCCACGCCCAATCCAGTACTCGTAGAAGGCTCGAATGACCGCGTTCCCGTGCCGCACCGTTGCCGGCATGTACCGATCATCGAGGTACGCCTTCCGTGTGATCGGATTGACCGTCCCCGCGCTCGTCGCCGACACCGTCCTCGGATGGGTACGTGGCTTGCTCACCTGCCCAAGGAGGAGCACGAAGTCACGGGCATCGTCCGTCGTCACGCGATCCCACGCCCGACCCAGGACGACCAGCCACCGCCACCACCGCAACAGCGCGAACGCATAACTGCGAACGCTCAAGGGGCGGTTCCTGACGACGAAGTCGGACAGGAACTCCCGGATTGGCTCAACGGGCTCCCCTGTGTTATCGAGGACCACCCACGGCACGCATCCATCAGATGGAGCCACCCGCCCCCACCTCGGTAGTCCCGCAGGACACCCATCGCCGAACTGCACCACCCATCACCTTCCCCGTCGCTGAAGCCAGATCAGGTGTCTACCGCTCGCATCTTCATCCCACAGCCACACGCAGCGGCGTGTCGTGTCCTAGTCCGGTCAACAGGCTGGTCCCGGCGTGGTCGCGCGATCCGAAGATCGGATCCCGGTTGGTCAACGCGCGCTCGGAGACGATCACCGAGATTATCTGGCCCTAACCGAGCGCCGACGCGGTCGACAACCCATGCTGCCTGTAGGTTTCCAATCCTCCAGCAATGTACAGCGATTCGAGGGACGTAAGGTACGGCGTCAAACGTCTGAGGGTCGAGCTATCGACACGTGACCGTCAAGGTTGTAGTCGCTGACGATGGTTCCGCTCGCTGACTTGCCGCGGACCTGCCATCCCCACCAATAGGTACCGACGTGCTTACCCATGAGCGGTGCGTCCGCGGTGAAGGTTTTGAAATGACCACGGACACGGTGTTGCGCGACTGGACCATAAGAGGATTCGCCGAGTGCCCGGCCGGACGAAGCGGATCCAGGCAGACGAATGGTGTGATAGTCCAACCGGGCAGCCTTGCGGACGTTCTTACGCGACGATCGCGAACCGGCAGGCCTCTCGCGCAACACGACGACGTTCTTGCAGTTCATCAACCCGATTGCCGTCATCGTTACGCGCATCAGATTCAAGGCGATCTCGCGCTGCAGTTGATCTCGGGGAAACGGCAGCTTCTCATCGGCGGTGAGTTTGCGGCGGACACCGTTCGATGTCATCCAGACGTCAGCATTGGGGGTGCGATCAGGATTCTCACGGCTGACGTAGAAAGCTGCTTCGAATGCCGTCTTGATCAGCTTTCGTTCGGCCATGACCCAGAACTCGACATCCCGTTGAATGTACTGACTGCCTCCGACGTTCAGCTCGTGGCTCCGCAGGCGGCCGGCAAGTGAGGGCGCCATAGGCGCAATGCTCTCGAACTCGAGCCACATGTCGTCGAAGGGTGGCATTTGAGGTCCGTACCGGTGGGTATCCACTTTCGTGTCGGCTACTTCACTGTCGCCAAGGTCACCAGCCCAGATACGCACCGCATCCTTCAGTTGGACGCGTTCGTCGCGTGTGAGCATGCGCGTGGACTCGGTCGCCACATCGAAGTAGGTCGCCGACGGAGCCAGAAGCGCGTCGATTAGTTGCATTGGTCGTCTAGCCACCCAGATCCTGCCTTGGTCGGTGAGTTTCGCTGAGCCAGTGACTAGGTCAAGAAGTCATGCCGATCGATTGTAGAAAGCCGATCCGGTGTCATCTTCGAGGTAGTGGAACCCAATGACCTGCAGCGAAGAACGCAGCGCCGCCGCCATCCGTCGAGCCGCCTCGTGCAAAACATCTGGGCTAGTGGACAAGTCCGCGACCGGGACGTGACGGAACGCGTCGGCGATCACAGTCCACGACCCACCGACATACCTTTTCCCACAATGGGAGCCGCAGGATTTCCGATGGAGGAGACGCAACCGACTCCGGCGCCCGGTACTGCGCCGCCCAGTAAGCCAGCGAAACCCAGAACGGCTGACACGCGCTTAGCGTGCCCTCCATAAGCGCACGCACGTCCTTGGATCGTTGGTATGCGGCGTTGACCGCAGTCAGCTCCGCGCCGAGGGCGGACAGGACGTCGATGACTGAAGACGCTGACGGATACTGGTTCTCAGAGAGCCTGATCGCTCCCCATTCCGCGCGATGCTCGTCGAGGACGACGCTCGCTGTATCGAACAGATGGACATCGATCCACCCGGAAATCTTGTCGCGCCCGTACGCATCAAACCCGCTCCCCCTTTGGTGCATCACGACGTGCTGGGCTTCGTGCTTGATCGACCGATGCATCAACTCCACGCCAACCGATTTCGGGACCGGACGCCCGCGAGCGTCGATGTCGACGAGCCAGTTTCCATCGATGAGTACGTCGACTCTGCCATCAGACGTCGGCATCGTTCGCCCGCCGACCCTCCCGGACCCGCGCTCTGTTGTGTATAGGACCGATGGGTTTCGCCGCATCACGGCCTCAGCGAAGTCGACTGCTATCACCAAGGTCACTTCCCCGGGATGATCAACGAGATCCGCCAGCAGGGAGGCTAAATCGCGGAAGACGGCGCGAAGCGAACGAGCACTCGAGTCGTTCCACAACCAACTCGCAAGATCGGGGCGCCAACCGTCCAGCTCGATCGTGCACCTGTTCTCGGCCGCCGCCTCCGTCTTCATTCGAGGGATGCTAGCCAGTGCCTCCGATACTAAGTCGGCTCGAACACCGCGGTTGCGCCCTGATTCGAAAGTTGTCAATATTGATGTATGTCGATGCAAGATGGCCGGGGCGAAGGGCCCTGCTGCTCGCCGCTGATGCGGGAACCTCTGACCGAGGACTGGGCCGAGGATTTGGCTCTGATGTTCAAGGCGATCGGGGATCCGGTGCGTCTGCGGATGCTGAGCCTGATCGCGAGCCACGAGGGTGGGGAGTGCTGTGTCTGTGACATCTCGCCGGCGTTCGAGCTGTCGCAGCCGACGATCTCGCACCACCTGAAGGTGCTGCGTGAGGCCGGTCTGCTCGACTGCGAGCGCCGCGGCACCTGGGTGTACTACCGGGTGATTCCGTCCGCGCTCGCGCAGTTGTCTGCGGTGCTGTCCTCCGAATCTGGTGTCGTCGAGGGCTCGACCTGCGCGCCGGCCAACGCCGTTGTGGTGACGGAGGCGGCCCGGTGACCGAGACGACGACGCACCCGGCTGTCGTGGGCAAGCTCTCGACCCTGGACCGCCTGCTACCGGTGTGGATCGGCGTCGCGATGGTCGCCGGCCTCCTGCTGGGACGGATGATCCCAGGTCTCGGGGACGCTCTGAGCGCGGTCGAGATCGACGGCATCTCGTTGCCGATCGCGCTGGGCCTTTTGATCATGATGTATCCGGTGCTGGCGAAGGTTCGCTACGACCGCCTCGACACGGTCACCGGTGACCGCAAGCTGCTGCTCGGGTCTCTGCTACTGAACTGGGTCCTCGGGCCGGCCCTGATGTTCACCCTCGCCTGGGTCTTCCTCCCCGACCTGCCGGAGTACCGGACGGGTCTGATCATCGTGGGCCTGGCCCGCTGCATCGCGATGGTGATCATTTGGAACGACCTGGCCTGCGGTGACCGGGAAGCCGCCGCGGTGTTGGTGGCGATCAACTCGGTCTTCCAGGTGGTGATGTTCGCGGTCCTGGGCTGGTTCTACCTCTCGGTGCTGCCCGGCTGGCTGGGGCTCGAGCAGACCTCGATCGACACGTCGCCGTGGCAGATCGCGAAGTCGGTGCTGATCTTCCTGGGCATCCCGCTGCTCGCCGGGTTCCTGACCCGGCATTTCGGCGAGAAGGCGAAGGGTCGCACCTGGTACGAGCAGACGTTCCTGCCCCGGATCGGGCCGTGGGCGCTCTACGGGCTGCTGTTCACGATCGTGATCCTGTTCGCGCTGCAGGGCGACCAGATCACTTCGCAGCCGATGGATGTCGTGCGGATCGCGATCCCGCTGTTGGCGTACTTCGCGATCATGTGGGGCGGCGGCTACCTGCTCGGTGCCGGCATGGGGCTCGGCTACGAGCGCACGACGACGTTGGCGTTCACCGCGGCGGGCAACAACTTCGAGCTCGCGATCGCGGTGGCGATCGCCACGTACGGCGCCTCCTCCGGGCAGGCGCTGGCCGGGGTCGTCGGCCCGCTGATCGAGGTCCCGGTCCTCGTCGGCCTGGTCTACGTCTCCCTCGCCCTGCGCAAACGCTTCACACCACCCGCAACCACCGCCGCCCCGGCGGCAGTGAAGGAGTCCTGACATCGTGGCCACACCGTCCGTACTGTTCGTCTGCGTCCACAACGCCGGCCGCTCCCAGATGGCCGCCGGGTTCCTCGCCGCGCTGGCCGGTGACCGGATCGAGGTCCGATCCGCCGGCAGCGTGCCCGCCGACCAGGTGAACCCGGCTGCGGTGGAGGCGATGGCCGAGGTCGGCATCGACATCTCCACCCAATCCCCGAAGATCCTCACCGTCGACGCCGTGCAGGCGTCGGACGTGGTGATCACGATGGGCTGCGGCGACACGTGCCCGGTCTTCCCCGGCAAGTCCTACCGCGACTGGGTCCTCGACGACCCCGCCGGCCAGGGCATCGACGCGGTCCGCCCGATCCGCGACGCTATCCGCGCGAAGGTCGAGGCCCTGGTCGCCGAGCTGACCGCGCAGCCCGCCAAGCGGTGACCGGCGAATGTCGATGACGCCGAGCGTGGATGTGGTCGTGGTCGGCGGCGGGCAAGCGGGCCTGGCCGCCGGCTACTACCTGCGCCGGGCCGGGCACCGTTTCGTCATCCTCGACGACCGACCCGCCGCGGGCGGCGCGTGGCCGCGCATGTGGCCGTCGCTGCGACTGTTTTCCCCGTCGCAGTTCGCGGCCCTGCCGGGGTGGGCGATGCCACTGTGGCGCGACGGGTTCCCGCCCGCAAGTCATGTCGTCGACTACCTCACCGCCTACGAGCAGCGCTATGACCTGCCGATCGAGCGGCCGGTGCGGGTGCGCGCGGTCCGCCGCGAGAGCCGCGGCCTGTTGGTCGAGGCGGAGAATCGGATGTGGCGGGCCCGCAGGGTCATCAGCGCCACCGGAACCTGGCAGCGGCCGTTCTGGCCGATCTACCCCGGCGCCCGCACCTTCACCGGACGCCAACTGCACACCGTGGACTACCGCACCCCGGACGAGTTCGCCGGTGCGGACGTCGTGGTCGTCGGCGGCGGTAACTCGGCCGCCCAGCTCGTCGCGGAGATCTCCACCGTCGCATCGACCACCTGGGTGACCACGCGGCCGCCGCGGTTTCTGCCCGACGGCGTGGATGGCCGGGCTCTGTTCGAGGTCGCCTCCCAGCGCGCCGCAGCGCTGGCTGCGGGGAGGCCCGATCCGGGCGGTGTCGCCGCGCTCGGTGACATCGTGATGGTCCCGGAAGTCCTCGCCGCCCGCGAGCGCGGCGCCCTGACCGCGCAGCCGATGTTCGACCGCCTCACCCGAGACGGCATTGCCTGGGGCGAGCGCCGCCAGCACGCCGACGTCGTGTTGTGGGCCACCGGATTCCGGCCCGCCCTCGCCCACCTGCGCCCACTCCGCCTGCGTGGCCACGACGGCACCGTTCCCACTGCCGGCACCCGCGCTCTCAAGGAACCCCACCTGCATTTGCTCGGCTACGGCGACTGGACCGGCCCCGGATCGGCCACCATCCTCGGCGTCGGCCGCACCGCGAAATCCGCTGTCGCCGAACTCGACCTCGACGACTGACCCTCTCTTCCCGAAAGGACCCCTGCGATGGGCACACCCTCGGTGCTGTTCGTATGCGTAAAGAACGGCGGCAAGTCTCAGATGGCCGCCGGCCTGATGCGCGCCGCCGCCGGCGACACCGTCGACGTCCACTCCGCCGGCACGAATCCCGGCACCGCGATCAACGCGCTCGCGGCCGACGTGCTCCTCGAGGTCGGCGTCGACATCACCGGTGCGGCACCGAAGCCGATCGACCCCCAGTTGATTCGGGACGTCGACCTGGTCGTCACCCTCGGCCGCGAAGCCTCCGTCGACCCGGTTCCGGGCACTACGTTCGAGAACTGGGACACCGACGAGCCGTCCGAGCGCGGCATCGACGGCATCGCACGGATGCGGCTGGTCCGCGACGACATCGCCGCCCGCGTCACCGACCTCGCCGCCCGTCTGCACCCCTGAAACACCTGTGTCGGCCGCACCCGATGGGCGACCGACACAGGTTCTTGCGGTGTTCAGCAGCAGGAATTGCCGGCGGCGGCCGATTCCTTCTCGTCCGCCTGCTCGGCCGCGGGGGCTGCGGTGCCGCAGCACACGCCACCCTCGAAACCCTGCGGGCCATCGAGATGCTGCGGGCTCGAGCCGAAAGTGTCGGAGTCGGCGAGAACGGTGTAGACCTCCCACTTCTCCCCGGCCGGCCCGGTCACCCACACCTTGTCCTGGGTGGCGAAGCAACAGGTAGTGCCGATCTCCTCGTCGGTGAACAGCCCCTCGTCGGTCAGGCGCGCGATCTCCGAGTGAACCTTCTCCGACGACTCGACCTCCACCCCGAGATGATTGAGCGTCCCGCCCTTACCAGGATTCTCGAGCAACACCAGCTTGAGCGGCGGCTCGGCGATCGCGAAGTTCGCATACCCAGGCTTCAACTTGGCCGGCTCGGTGCCGAACAGCTTCGAGTAGAAGGTGACGGCCTCGTCCAGGTCGTCGACGTTGAGTGCGAGTTGAGCGCGTGACATGACAGCCTCCAGCTATGCGACATATATCGAATTTCTTTCTTCTGCAGACTGCCACGATTTCGACATAAGTCAAGATGGTTCGGTAGGATTGTTGCCATGCCGAAAGCCCTGCCGGTCATCGACGTCAGCGCGCCGATCTGTTGCGCGCCGGTCTCCGCCGCGCCTATAAGCGACGGCGACGCCCTGCGGCTGGCACTCCGGCTGAAGGCGCTCGCCGACCCAGTCCGGATCAAGCTGATGTCGATCCTGCTCACCGCCACCGACGGCGCCGTGTGCACCTGCGACCTCGCTACCGGCGTCCACCTGGCCGAGTCGACCGTCAGCCACCACCTCGGCCAACTCCGCAGGGCCGGCATGGTCGAGTCGGAGCGCCGCGGGATGAACGTCTATCACCGCGCGCAGAGCCAAGCCCTCGACGCACTCCGCATGGTGCTCGACCCCAACTGCTGCCGCTGATCACCCGAAGAAGCCAGGGAAGAGGCGACGCGGTTGTAACCGACGGTGAGATGTCAGTGGTGCCGCATACGCTCTCCGCCAGCTCGATCGCATCGTCTAACGGTAGGAGTGGGTCTAGAGTTCTGAGTCAGGAATCGCATTCATAATTATAGAATTGGCGAATGGCGCGTACCGGGCGGCCGAAGGCCGAGTTGACACTGTCCGACGATGAACGTGCCGCGTTGGAGGGGTGGGTCCGTCGTTCGTCGACCCCTCAAGCATGGGCGCTTCGGTGCCGGATCATCCTCGTGTGCGCGGAAGGTGTTTCGAACAAGGATGTGGCCGCTCGCCTCGGTTCGACGCCACATGCGGTGGGCCGGTGGCGGTCTCGCTTCCTCGAGCATCGGATCGCCGGCCTGGGTGACATGCCGCGGTCGGGCGGGCCACGGTCGGTGACCGACGCTCAGGTAGCCGACGTGGTGACCCGGACCCTTGAGAGTGCCCCGAAGAACGCGACGCACTGGTCGACGCGGTCGATGGCGCAGGAGATGGGCCTGTCGCAGTCGACGGTCTCACGGATCTGGCGCGCCTTCGGGCTGCAGCCTCATCGCATCGAGGGATTCAAGCTGTCGACCGATCCGTACTTCGTCGGCAAGGTCCACGACGTCGTGGGCCTGTACCTGGATCCGCCCGAACGAGCTCTGGTGTTCTGTGTCGACGAGAAGTCCCAGATTCAGGCGCGGGGTCGGTCGCAACCGGTGTTGCCGATGATGCCCGGCGTGCCGCAACGGACGACCTCCGACTACGTACGCGCCGGAACCACCACATTGTTCGCCGCCCTAGATGTGGCCTCTGGCAAGGTGATCGGCTCGCTGCACCGCCGTCACCGCGCCGACGAGTTCAAGAAGTTCCTCATCACTGTGGACAAGCGAACTCCGCCAAGTCTCGACATCCATCTGGTGCTCGACAACTACGCCACCCACAAAACTCCGGTGATCAGGACCTGGCTGCTGGCGCACCCCCGGTTCCACCTGCACTTCACCCCGACCGGGTCGTCCTGGCTCAATCTGGTCGAGCGCTGGTTCGCCGAGCTGACCAACAAACAGATCCGACGCGGGGTGCACAAGTCGATCCAGGCCTTGGAGAAGGACATTCGAGCATGGATCGCGCAATGGAACACCGATCCCAAGCCATACGTGTGGACCAAGCCCGCTGACGAGATCCTTGAACGCCTGGCCTCATATTTGAACAAAATTCCTGACTCGGAACACTAGCGCACAAGTGCGATGCCGACGCTGGGACTGCCGTCCGGGAGTCCGACGAGCGGGCTGTTCCACCACGTCTGCGGCGTCGCGTCGTAGGTCAGTCTTTCGTAGGGCTGCGGTGTTGCGGGTGGGCGTACATTGACCACAATCGGTTGCGCGCCTTGGTCGACGACGTGGAAGTGGTCCGGCGCGGCGGCGCCGACTCCGACGAACTTCGATGTCGGCGAGTTGGGGGCATCGATCTCGTAGACGCGCCGGTACTCAGTCGCGTAAACCGTGCCCATCTTCGTTGCGGAGACCGGCACCTCTCGAATGGCCTCGTAGATCGGGAATCCCGCGTTGCGGGCGGCGATCAGGGTCTGAGTGGTCATCCCCTGTGGGGCGGCGCTGTCGCCGGAGGCCAGGCTGGACGCTGCGACGGTGATCGGCGCCAACTGATCCGCATTCGGCGCGGCTACTGCGGGTGCGGCCCCACCCACGACCGCTGCTGCGGAAATGACTGCCGCGATGAGTAACTGCCCCACTCCACGTACATTCATGATGATCCCCCCTATTCGTGGTGACGTTGAGTGCAAGCCGATGCCGGCGCCACTCCCCGCCCTCTCCTTCGGGTCTCGTCGAGTTGCCCAATCTCGTTACCGACCCATTGTCGAAGTAGGCCGCGCGATTCTGCGGATGTGTCCTGTTCAGCGGCTGTCGCTCTAGAGTCCCCTGAGCCCGAGCAGCCGACTCGCGAGGCCAGCTGGTCGATCCCCTCGCCCCCGCAGTCGATCTACGAGCTCGGGCGTGTGGGGAGGGAACGAGTCGATGATCTCCGCGGGCCCGAACGCGATGGGTTCGCCTCGTTTCGCGCGGTCTCGAGCATCCGTCCAACCCGTGATGCGGAGATACCATCCCGCTTCCGCGACTAATGACGCGTCTGAGGTCAAGACCGCTTCGATCTCCACGACGCCGTCGCTGAGCGAGGCGACATCCTCGACCTTCCGCGATATCTCCACGATCCTCGCCGATGCATCGCTGTTCCAGACCGTCGCGTCGGCCCACCGCTTGCAGAGCTCGGCGTCCTTGCGTTCTCGGGCATCCTGACGCCACCAGAATGCGACGAGCCCCGCCACGATGAGCCCAGTGCAGCCCCAGAGAACGACCTCGAACATGCCCAGAGCATAGGGACTGGTGCGCCCGCCCCCGGAGAAGCGGGCGTCAGTGTGTCTCCCCGACGACGGGGCCACCGCCGTTCAAGCGCCTTCCGCGTCGGACAGCGTGGAACTGCCGCCGAGCAGGATCGTGCCGATCAGGTCGGGATCGTCGATCATCGGAACGTGTCCGATCCCGGGCAGGACCAGTATCCGTGCTTGCGGGAAGATCGCGCGTACCCGCCGCGCCTCGTACACCGGGTGAATCATGTCCCGTCGGCCCCACGCCACGGTGATCGGCACCGCCGCATCGACGACCGTCGGGAAGTCGAACGACGCCGTCGCCGCCTTGTCGACCAGGGTATTCGTGGCGAGCGAATGCGCGCTGATCACAGCATTCTCGTACGGCACCCGGCTGGGATGTCCGTAGAAGGGGGCAATGGACGGATAGCGAACAGCTTTGTACCGCAAAACTTTCGGAAGCCTCGGGCCCATCGACCGGGCGAGCGCACGCGGTATCCGAAACATGAGGGCGGCACGGACCTGATCGGCACGGTTGACCGCGAAGCCCGCCGGCGACAGCGCGGTGGCCGACGCAACCTCGCCGCGGGCCGCGAGGGCGAGCGCGAGCCAACCCCCGAGCGAGTTGCCGGCGATGTGCGAACGAACCCCCGACGGTGTCACCGATCGGACGAACTCGCCCAGTTCATCGAGGAGCCGACCCAACATATCCGGATCCTCCGCGAGGGCCGGGGACTCCCCGTGACTCGGAAGGTCGACGGTGACCACCCTGCGACAGGGCGTCAACTGGTCCAGCAACGCGTTCCAGACCTGCCGGCGATCGACGATCCCGTGCACGAGCACCAGGGTGGGCCCGGAACCTGCGATGTCATGGCGCAGTTCCATGTGTAAATGCTACGCCCGACACCTTATTCGGGCGGCTTGGCCGACGACGGTGCGACCTCACTTCCTCTCGGCCGACACCAGCCACCGGTGTCCCGGGCGCACCTGCCACAGCGCGGACCGTTCGGGGAGCGTCCGCCCGTACCGCGCGGCGAGTTCGTCGATCGAGACGGCGGCGGCGCGCCAGCCGTAGGAGTCGAACCAGGCCACCGGATCCGCGGGCCCGTTCGAGCGCAGCATCGCCAGCCAATCCTCCCGGTTGATCGGGCTGTCGTGGAACAGCGGCGCGTCGGTGATCGCGGCCGCGACATCGACGTTGGTGATCGTCGCTCCGATCGCGCTGCCGGGCGCGGACAGTTCGCCGACACGGGTCATCAGAGCGTCGACCGCGTCGTCCGGGAGATACATCAGCAGGCCCTCGAGAATCCACGCCGTCGGGACGTCCGGCAGGAAGCCCGCACCACGGACCGCCGCCGGCCAGTCGTCACGCAGGTCGATCGGCACGACCGCCCGCGTCGCCGCGGCGGGCACGGCGGCACCGAGGACTCCGGTCTTGAACGCCACCATGTCGGCGGTGTCGAGTTCGTAGACGGTCACGGGCCCCGGCCACGGCAAACGGAAGGCGCGCGTGTCGAGGCCGGCACCGAGCAGCACCACCTGGCCGCAGCCGGACGCCACCGCATCGACCACGAACTCGTCGAGGAACTTCGTCCGCGCCGCCACCCACGTCGTCAGTTCCTCGAGGCTGCCGCCGTCCAGCTCGTCGGTCGGCGGATGCCAGCCCGAACGGCGGACGAACTCGCCCGCCCACGGGTCGTCGATCAAGCGATCGTCCCGCCCGGTCTCCAGTGCGCGCGCCGCTGCGACGAACACTGCCGTCGTCCCCACTCCGCGAGGTTGATTCATGGCGGTACCTCCTCGACCCACCGTCGATTGTCCCCCGGTGACCGAGACCGCACCTCCTCGATTCGTCGCCGCTCAAGACGGTCCAGGTCACGCGGTCGTCGAAGACTGGAGGCGGGACCGATGAGCGCGAACCGTTTCGTCGGCGCGTACGACCGCCTCGGACCGCTGCGGTGTGCACGCGATCGGTGCATTCTGATCACGTGCACACCTTCGAGGTCTGGGCCCCGATCCCCGGTTCGGTCCGCGTCCGCGTCGACGGGATCGATCACGCCATGACGCGCTCCCCGGACGGGTGGTGGCGCGCCGACGTCGCCGCGGGGCCCGGGACGCGGTACGGGTTCGTGCTCGACGACACCGACACCGCGCTCCCCGATCCCCGGTCGCCGCGGCAGCCCGAGGGCGTCCACCTGCCGTCCCAGCTGCACGAACTCGACCCCGCCGGGTGGACCGACGACGCCTGGACGGGCCGCCAGCTCGCCGGCGCCGTCGTCTACGAACTCCACATCGGGACGTTCACCCCGGAAGGCACGTTCGACGCCGCGATCGAGCGCCTCGACCACCTCGTCGACCTGGGCGTCGGATTCGTCGAGTTGATGCCGGTCGCGGCCTGGGGCGGCACCCACAACTGGGGCTACGACGGCGTGCTCTGGTACGCGGTCCACGAGACCTACGGCGGCCCCGACGGGCTGCAACGCTTCGTCGACGCCTGTCACCGTCGCGGGCTCGCGGTGGCCCTGGACGTCGTCTACAACCACTTCGGGCCGTCCGGCAACTACACGGATCGTTTCGGTCCGTATCTCGCGGACGGCGGGAACTCGTGGGGCCGGACCGTCAACCTATCCGGGCCGGGCAGCGGCGAGGTGCGCCGGTTCATCGTCGACAACGCGCTGCGCTGGTTCCGCGAGTTCCACATCGACGCGTTGCGCCTGGACGCGGTGCATGCCCTCGTCGACCACAGTGCCACGCACCTGCTCGAGGAGTTGTCGATCGAGACCCACCGGCTGTCGGCGCACCTGCGTCGCCCGCTCACCCTGATCGCCGAGAGCGACCTCAACGACCCGAAGATCATCACGTCCCGCGCGGCGGGCGGCTACGGGCTGGACGCGCAGTGGGACGACGACGTCCACCACGCGATCCATGCCGCGGTCTCCGGGGAACGCCAGGGCTACTACGGCGATTTCGGCTCGTTGCAGGCACTCGCCCACACCCTCACCCACGGCTACTTCCACGACGGGACGTATTCGACGTTCCGGGGACGAAACCACGGTCGCCCCATCGATATTCGCCGCATTCCCGCGGACGCGATGCTCGCGTACACCTGCACCCACGACCAGATCGGCAACCGCGCCACCGGCGACCGCCCCAGCCGCTACCTCACCGACGGTCAACTCGCGATCAAGGCGGCCCTGGTGGTGTGCTCGCCGTACACACCGATGCTCTTCATGGGCGAGGAGTGGGGTGCGCGAACGCCCTTCCAGTACTTCACATCCCACCCCGAAGCCGAACTGGGCCGGGCCACGGCCGAGGGGCGGCGGCGAGAATTCGCCGCGCACGGCTGGAACACCGATGACATCCCGGACCCGCAGGACGAGCGGACGTTCCTGCGCTCGAAACTCGACTGGCACGAGCGCGACGGCGAATCACACGCCCGACTGCTCCACTGCTACCGCAGTCTGATCGCGTTGCGACACGCGCGCCCGGACATCAGCGACCCGTGGCTCGAACACCTCGGGATCGAGTACGACGAGGACCAGCGGTGGATCGCCCTGATCCGCGGCAACCTCCGGGTGGCCTGCAACCTGGGGACCGAACCGGTGACCGTCCCGGTCGGCGGAGTCCCGCTGCTGTGGTGGGACACCCCCGAGACCGACGAGACCGCGTCCGCGGTCCTGGTCCCCGGACACTCCTTCGCCGTGCTCGAGGCGTTGCCGCGGCAAGTCAGAACGGGACGGCGGTGACCACCACGTTCTCGAGATAGGTCCCCCGCCCCTGCGCGTCCTTGACGACCTCGCCACCACACGTCACCAGATGCAGCTCGCGCGGACCCCCCGCCCCCTGGAACGCCCACTCCGGCAAGGCCTGCTTCACGAACCGCTCCATCCGCGTGATCTTCCAGCGGGTCACCACGCCGTCCCGCGTCAGATACACCGCGTCACCCGGATACAACGTGTGCATCCAATACAGCGCGCCCTCACCCTGATTCGCGTTGTCCACATGCCCGGCCACCAGAATCCCGCCGTCCGGCGCGTCGATCGGCGCCGACCCCGTCCAGTACGTCACCTGCGCCACGTCCCGCGGCAACAGCAGGCTCCCGTCCCCCGCCAGACCCAGTGGATCCAACCCCGTCTCCACCCCGATCGCCGGGATCACCAGATGGTCGTCCGGCAACGGCCCGAACGGAATCTGCGGCCGATGCGCCGGATCCGCGGCCGCCGGACCAGGCTTGCGGGGTTTGCCACCGGCGCCGATCGACGGCGCCGGACCCGTCACCGGATCCCCCACCCCGTCCGGGGAGAGATCGAACGTCGACTCCGGCACCGGCGCCGACGCCGCCGGTTGGGACTGCATCCCCTGGAAGACCAGAAAACCACCACCGGTGAGCAGTACCAGCGCGGCCACGATCATCAGGATCGACCCGCGTCGGCCCGACCCTCGTTGTGCCATATGCCTGCCCACGATGGAACTCCTCCGCTCACGCATGATTCTCGAAACAGCCGAGTGGCCCGAGGCGGTGCACGCCTCGGGCCACTCGGTCACTCGTCAGAGCGCGTCACACACGTTCTGTGACACCGCTCGTCACTGATTTCCCTGATTGCGCCGGCGCAGTGCGAAGTACAGCACACCACCCGCCGCGACCAGCAGCACCAGACCACCGGCGACCAGTCCGGCGTTCATGCCGCCGTCACCGTCGGCGCCCAGACCGGAGTCGATCAGCGCACCGGTCTCGGTGTCGGAGTCGCCGGTCGTTCCCTGGTCTCCCGAGTTTCCGGCGTTGCCACCGTTACCGGTGTTCCCGGAGTCAGCGGGGGTACCGGGCGTACCGGGGGTTCCGGGAGTGCCCGGCGTGCCGGGGGTTCCGGGATTCTCGGCTTCCTTTTCCGAACCGGACCCGTTCGAGCCACCGGGAGCGCCCGAATCACTCGATCCAGCCGAGCCCGAGTTCTCCTGCGAGCCGGCCGCAAGCGAACCAGCCGCCAGCGAACCGGCACCGAGCGAGCCTGCTGCAAGCGAGCCAGCCGCCAGCGAGCCGGAGTCCAACGAGCCGGCGCCGAGCGAGCCCGCCGCAAGCGATCCCGCGTCCAGCGAGCCGGAGTCCAGCGAGCCCGCCGCAAGCGATCCCGCCGCAAGAGAGCCGGAGTCCAGCGAGCCGGCATCGAGGGAACCGGCCGAACCCGAGCCCTCGTGCGAGCCAGCTGCAAGGGATCCGGCCGCCAGCGAGCCTGCACCGAGCGATCCCGCCGCAAGAGAGCCCGCCGCTAGCGAACCGGCGCCGAGCGAGCCTGCTCCGAGCGAACCGAGCGAACCGAGTGAACCTGTTCCGCCGGGCTGCTCAGCAGCGGTGACCGTGGCGTCCGACGGATTCGACTCGACCGGCTTGTTGGACGGCGAAGTACCCGTCGCAATGGCCAGGTTGTCGATCTCGCCGGCCTTCACGTCCTCGTCCGTGACGACGTAGGTGGCCGTGCAGGTAGCCGTCTCACCGGGGTCGAGCGTCTTGTCCGGGCAGATGATCTCGGACAGCTCGCCGGAACCGGAGAATTCCTCCTCGTTCACATGCACGTTGGTCAGCGTCTGATCGCCGGTGTTGGCAATCGTGAAGGTGTAGGTGACGGTGTCACCCACCTGCACGTTCTCACTCGGATCCGCGGTCTTCTCGAGCTTCAGCCCCGACTTCGGATCACCCGTCAGGGTCTCCGTGTCCGGAGAAGAAACGACTGGCTCATCGGTACCCGGAGGCGTGCCCTCCGCTGTCGCGGTGTTCTTGATCCAACCCTTGTCGATGTCAGCCTGCGTCAGCGTGTAGTCCGCCGTGCACGTCACCGTGCCCCCAGGGGCGACGGACGTCACGGGGCAGTCGACTGCCGACAGCTTGCCCTCGCCTGTGAACTCGCCCTCGTCGACCTTGACATCCTTCAGCGTCACGTTGCCGGTGTTCGTGATGTTGAAGCTGTACTTGATGGTCTGGCCCAGCTTGTAGTCCTCTGCAGCCTTCGGCGATGCGACCTTGTCCAGCGTGATGCCGGGAGTGGCCGCGCCACCCTCGAGCTTGGCCTTCGACTCGTTCGACGTCACGGTCCTGCCACCCGGATCGGTGGCGGTGGCCGTCGCGGTGTTGTCGATCGTGCCGCGGTCGACGTCACCCTGCTGGATCACATACGTCGCGGTGCATTCGACGGACGCACCCGGCGCCAACTGCTTGGAGCCATCCGGGCACTTGACGTCCGACATCTCGACCGAACCGGTGAAAGACTTCTCGACAGGCTTGACGTCCGTCAGCGGCACAGCGCCGGTGTTCGTCATCTTGAACGTATAAGTGACCGTGTCGCCGACCTTGTACGCGGTGTTCGGCGACACCGACTTCGCCAGCTCGAGGCCGGGCTTCTTGGCCGCGTTGGTGAACGTGCAGCTGACGCTCTTGCCGCTCTGACCAGCCGGGATCGTCACCGAGGTGGAGGCGCCGCTGCCCGACGTCTTGTCCTTGGTCTTGGCGTCCACACACTCCCAGGACACGGTGTAGTTGTCGAGGTCCGCGCCGTTCTCGGCGGTCTCCTTGATGGTGTAGGTGTTGCCCGCCAGGCCGAGGACCGGGCCGGCCACCACATCCTGGAGTCCGGACTTGTCGCCCGACGTGGTCGCCGTGTTGCCCGTCGTCAGTCCAGCGCCGGTGATCTCCAAACCGAACTGGTCATCCTTGCCGACTCGTCCGTCCGGCAGGCTCTTGTGGACCTCGATCGTGTTCGGATCATTGCAGGAACCCATGTCGGTCATGTCCACGTTCTTCAACGTGTCGACCCGCTCACCCGAACTAGGGTCGACCTTGAAGAGGCTTCCACCGCCACCAACGAACAGGTAACCATTCGGGCCGAAGGCAATTGAGTTACTCGAGCCGAAGGCATCGGTCACCTCGGTGACCGCGGTTCCCTTGAGCTGCGTCGTGCCAGACTTCGGCATCGGGCCGGGAACCGAGTAGACGACCCCCTTCGCCCCAGAGGCAGAAACGATATACATGTTGCCCTTGGCGTCGAACGCCAGGTCGCCGTTGTCGCCGGGCTTGTTGTCGACCTTGACAGTGATGACGGTCCCGGTCGCCTTGTCCGCGCCCGGGTCGTAGACCCCGAACTTGAAGCCGGATTTGGTAGCCCCACCGAAGTAGTACAAGCCGTCCGCCGGGTTCACAGCGCCATGCGTCGTGGAGAAGTCTGAAGGCTTGTCCACACCGCTCGACGACGTTCCGGTCACAGCGTTGTACTTGTAGATCTTGTCGCCGGACGTGTAGATCGCGTACGAACCGCCGGCGCCGATGCCGAGCTGATTGTGGTTGCTACCACTCGGCTTCAGCTCGAAGGCAGGGGTCGCCGTTCCAGTGGCGGGGTCGATCTGCATCGCCTTGCCCGCGCCGTTGTCGACCGAATAGAGCACATCACATCTCAGGTTCCCAGCTGCTGCCGCGGTTCCCGCACCGACCGTTGCGGTCGAGACTGTGGCCACTCCGGCCAGCATGGCCATGACCACAGTTCGGATGACGCCCTTACGCAGGGCGCCGCCTAACCTCCCCATTATTTGAGGCCCTTCTTATGGACGCCCGGCCGGATCCGGCAACGAGCGATGGATGACTTGGACATTCACCCCGACGCGGGACATGGAAACACAATCGGCGACACATCCAGATCCACCGGCCACACCCCCGACTCAGCACCGCACCCTCGCAGCCGTCCACCTAACCTGCTGCACAACAGCATGTTTCGCTGGTGGCGAGACGAGGAGGGCGACATTGGCGACACAGAGGAGGTCATCCGGTATTTCACCCGGGTTTTCATCCCATCGGACCGAAGACGACATCCCGGGCGCCTTGGCGGCATCGAGGACCACCTCGCCAGAGGAAGCCGCCGACCATGAGGCGACGAGCGGCGCAGGTCACACCCTTTGCCACACAAGTGCGTTGACACGAAAACGGCCGGCTCGAATATCCTTCGAGCCGGCCGCCTTCTGTGTTACAAGTCAGCGCTGACGGAGCAAGCGCGCGACGAGAATCGCACTCGCGAGCAGGATGACGGCCGTCGCGCCCGCCGCGATGTGCATGCCGTCGACGAACGCCGACTGCGCCGTCCCGAGGAAGCTCGCCGCCTGGTCGGCCGGAAGCGAATGGGACACCTCGACCGCGCCGCCCAGGGTGCCCTGCGCGACGTGCGCCTGGTCGGCGCTCAACGCGGAGACGTCGAGACCACCGCGGTAGATCGCGAGGACGACACTGCCGAGGATCGCGACACCGAGCGCGACGCCGAGTTCGTACGCGGTCTCCGAGACGGCCGAAGCCGCACCCGCGCGTTCGGGTTCGACGGCGCTGACCACCAGGTCGTTGGTCAGGGTGAGCGCCACGCCGATGCCCGCGCCGGCGAGCAGGAACCCGACGACGAACGCCTGCGGCCCGCTGTCCGTACTGAGCGCGATCATCGCGGCGGCACCGAACGCCGCGACCACGAGACCGACGCTGAGCACCCGACTCGGCTCCCACCGGCGAACCAGCCAGGCCGCGGCCAACGACGCGAACGCGCTGACCAGCGTGCCCGGCAGCATCAGCAGCCCGGCCTCGAGCGGGCGATAGCCCAGCACCAACTGCAGGTACTGCGAGCCGAAGAACAGCACACCGGCGAGCGCGAAGATCGACAGCAGGTTCGTCAGCACGGCCGTCGAGAAGGCCGGGCGGGCGAACAGCGACAGGTCGAGCATCGGGTCGTCCAGCGTCCGCTGGCGACGGATGAAGATCCAACCGGCGATCAGGCCCACGAGGCCGATCGCGGTGAGCACCCAACTCGGGCCGTGCACCGCGGTTTCCTTGACCGCGTAGATCATTGGGACCATCGCGAGCATCGACAACGCGGCACTGATCAGGTCGAACCGACCCGGCGTCGGATCCTTCGACTCCGGGATCACCAGCGGACCCAGCGCGATGAGGCCGATCATCACCGGGATGTTGATCAGGAACACCGAGCCCCACCAGTAGTGCTCGAGCAGCCAACCGCCGATCAGCGGCCCGGCCGCGGCGCCGCCACCGGCCATCGCGCCCCACACACCGATCGCGGTAGTGCGCTGACGTGGATCGACGAACATCGTCCGAATGAGGCCGAGGGTGGCGGGCATGAGCGTCGCACCCGACACGCCCTGGAGCACGCGGGCCGCGATGAGCATCTCGGGGCTCGCCGACCACGCCGCGACCAGCGACGCCAACCCGAATCCGGCGGCACCGATCAGCAGCAGCCGCCGTCGACCGATCCGGTCGCCCAGGGTGCCCATCGTGACCAGCAGACCCGCGAGCACGAACGAGTAGACGTCGATGATCCACAGCAGCTGAGTGCTGCTCGGCTCGAGATCCTCACTGATGAACGGCAACGCGAGGTCGAGGACCGTCGCGTCCACCGAGATGAGCAGGACGGCAAAGGCGAGCACGACCAGTCCCAGCCAGTCCTTGCGGCCGGCCTTCGCTACGTGCGCTTCCCGCACGGTGCCCACAGACATGCTTCCACTCCCACGAACTGGTTGGTGAACAGGAACCGACCACGGGGTTAACCGTCCAGCCGGTACAGTAGCGACTCCAGGATAGCAGCCGACCGTCCAGCCGGTACAGTGACATTCATGGCATCCGACACACGCGATCGCATCCTCGACGCCCTCGAACGTCTCCTCCTCGACGTCGGCGTGGCACAGGTCACCCTCGAAGCGGTGGCCGCGGCGGCAGGGGTCTCCAAGGGCGGACTGCTCTACCACTTCCCCACCAAGGAGGCGCTGCTGGCGTCGATGGTGCGGCGCCTCGGCGAGCGCTCGGACCAGCAGCTGGCCGACGCCGTCTCGACCGGTCGGACCGTCTCCGAGATCTACCTGCAGTACCCGCCGGCCGATTCGGCCGACGAGATCGCGCTCTACCGTTCGATGCTCGCGGCCATGCGCAGCGCCGACGGTCAGCACGACGAGGTCCAGCAGGCCGTCGCGGACGTGATGCGCTCGTGGGACGCCGGACTGCTCGCCGAGATCGACGACCCGGTCCAGGCCGAGATCATCCGGCTGGTCGGCGACGGCATCTACCTGGCCGCGCTACTGGGGCTGCCGGAACCCGATCCGGACCTGCACCGCCGGGTGGTGCATCGATTGCTCGACACCGACCCGGCGGTCAGCGACCGTCCGGAGAGCGACCCGACTACGTGAGGTAGCGGTACGCGGGCGAACCGGGCTCGAGCTGCTCGACCTCGATGCGCGAGCTGCGCATCCGGTCAAGCAGGTCGGACAGCCCGTCGGCCGCACCGAGTTCGATGCCCACCAGCGCCGCACCGGTCTCCCGGTTGTTGCGCTTGACGTACTCGAACAGGGTGATGTCGTCGTCCGGACCCAGCACCTCGTCGAGGAAGCGGCGCAGCGCGCCCGGCTCCTGCGGGAAATCCACCAGGAAGTAGTGCTTGAGACCCAGGTGCACGAGCGACCGCTCGAGGATCTCGCCGTAACGGGAGACGTCGTTGTTGCCACCGGAGATCAGGCACACGACCGTGCTGCCCGGCTCGACGTCGACCTGACCCAGCGCCGTGACGGACAGCGCCCCGGCGGGCTCGGCGATGATGCCCTCGTTCTGGTAAAGCTCGAGCATCGCGGTGCAGATCGCACCCTCGTCGACCTGCGTCATCGCGAACTTCTCCGGACCCATCTCCGGGACGCGACCCGCGCGGGGACCGGTCACCAGCGGCAGCGACGCGTGCGAGACGACACTGGCCCCGAGCCCCGACACCACCGCGTACGGCAGGTCGCCGACGCGCTTGACCGCGGCGCCGTCGACGAACGGATCGACCTCCGGCAGCGTCACCGGACCGCCGGCCACCAGGGCCGCGGTCATCGACGCCGCGCCCACCGGCTCGACACCGACGATGGTGGTCTGGGGTGCCCGCTCGTGCAGGTAGGTGGCGATGCCGGCGATGCAGCCGCCACCACCGACCGGGACGACGACGCAGTCGGGCGCCTCGCCCAGCTGTTCGAGGATCTCGGCCGCGATGGTGCCCTGACCGGCGGCGGTGCGGGTGTCGTCGAACGGCGGGACCATGGTCGCCCCGGTCCGCTCGACGTCGGCTGCCGCGGCCGCGGCCGCAGCGTCGTAGGTCTCCCCGGTAGGGATGAGCTCGACGAACCCGCCGCCGTGCACCATGATCCGGTCGCGCTTCTGCTTCGGCGTGTTGGCCGGGACGTAGATACGGCCGCGGATCTCCATCGCCCGGCACGCGAACGCGACGCCCTGGGCGTGGTTGCCGGCGCTGGCGGTGACGACACCGGCCGCGCGCTCGACGGCGCTGAGCTGCATGATCAGGTTGTAGGCACCGCGCAGCTTGTACGAGCGGACCACCTGGAGGTCTTCGCGTTTGAGGTAGACCCTGGCCCCCGTGAGCGCCGACAGCCTGTCGCTCAGTTGGAGGGGGGTCGCGTCGATAATGTGCGCAATTCGCTCGGCAGCCGCATCGATCTCGTCCGCGTTGAGCGCGGGCGAGGTTACCTTCAGTTCTGCGAGTTCCGGCGAGTTAGACACCCATGCATTTTCCCACTACACACGGCACTCCGCGCAACCGCCCCACCCGGGGGCCCTGTCGCGGTCGGAGATGTCAGCCGCGCGGCGAGAACTGCGACGGCCGCGGCACGTTGCGCAGATTCGACTTGGCCATCTGAACCGCTTCCGCCACACCACCGTTCATCACCATCTTGGACATCGCGAGGGCAAATCCGCGCACCTGCTCGCCGGTGATCGACGGGGGCAGCGACAGCGCATTCGGGTCGGTGACGATGTCGATCAGCGCCGGGCCGTCGTGGTCGAAGGCCGCCCGGAGGCCGGACTCCACGTCCGCCGGATCCTCGATCCGGCGGGAGAAGATCCCCAAAGCCGCTGCGAGAGCGGCATAGTCGACAGATGGAGCATCCACCCCGAAATCGGGCAGGCCGTCGACGAGCATCTCGAGCTTGACCATGCCGAGCGTCGAGTTGTCGAACACGACGATCTTGATCGGCAGCTTGTACATCGCAACCGTGATCAATTCCCCGAGCAGCATCGACAACCCGCCGTCGCCGGACATCGTCACGACCTGACGGCGGGGCTCGGCGAACTGCGCCCCGATCGCGTGCGGCAACGCGTTCGCCATGGAACCGTGCAGCGCCGACGCCAGGAACCGGCGACGACCGTTGGGGTTCAGGTACCGCGCGGCCCACACATTGCACATGCCGGTGTCCGCGGTGAAGACCGCGTCCGCGGCGGCCACGTCGTCGAGAATCGACGCGGCGAACTCGGGATGGATCGGGACCCGCTGCCTGACCGGCTCGGTGTAGGCACCGACGACCTTGGTCATGAGCTTCTCGTGCCGGTCCAGGGACTTCTCCAGGAAACCGCGGTCGGTCTTGCGGTTCACCAGCGGCGCCAGCGCCCGCAGCACCGACCGGTTGTCCCCGTGCACGGCCAGGTCGACGCCGGTGCGTCGCCCCAGTCTCTCGGCGGCCACGTCGATCTGCGCGGTGCGCACGTCGTCGGGCAGGAACTGGTCGTAGGGGAAGTCGGTGCCGACGAGGATGAGCAGGTCGGCGTCGTGCATGCCGTCGTGCGCGGCGCCGTACCCGAGCAGCCCGGTCATACCGACGTCGAACGGGTTGTCGTACTGGATGAACGCCTTGCCGCGCAGAGTGTGCCCGATCGGCGCGCCGACCGTGTCGGCGAGCGCGAGGACCTCCTCGCGGGCGTCCCGCACGCCGGCGCCGGCGAAGATCGCGACGGCCGAGGCGGTGTTGATCGCGTCCGCGAGCGCCCGCACGTCCTCCTCCGCCGGAACGACGGAGGGCCGCCCGGTCCGCACCAGAGGGGGCGATGTGCCCAGCGCCGGTTCCTCGGCGACGTCGCCGGGCAGCGTGACGACCGCGACGCCGGACTGCGCGAGCGCGTGCTGCATCGCGCTCTGGACGACCCGCGCCGACTGCGCCGGCGTGCTGATCATCTCGGTGTAACGCGCGCATTCCACGAACAGACGATCGGGATGCGTCTCCTGGAAGTAACCGGTGCCGATCTGGGCGCTCGGGATGTGCGACGCGATGGCCAGCACGGGGGCGCCGGAGCGGTTCGCGTCGTACAAACCGTTGATCAGGTGGAGGTTGCCCGGGCCGCAGGAACCCGCGCACACGGCGAGCCGACCGGTGAGCTGCGCCTCGGCCGCCGCGGCGAATGCCGCCGTCTCCTCGTGCCGGACGTGGATCCAGTCGATGCCACCCGCCGCCGAGCCGCCGGTGCGGCGCACGGCATCGACCACCGGGTTGAGACTGTCCCCCACGATCCCGTAGATGCGATGCACTCCGGCGCCCACGAGTTGAGAAACAAGTTGATCTGCAACAGTTTTCGCCGCCATGTCAAGCCTCCGCCCGCACGATCCGGATTCGTGGCCTTATTACTCGCAGGCTACCCGGAACGCGCCGCCCGGGGCCGGGACCGCGGCGAACGCGACTATCGCCGGGGCGTGAGCACGAAGACCGGGATCTGCCGGTCGGTCTTCTTCTGGTACTCCGCGTAGTCCGGCCAGGCCTCGACCGCGCGCTGCCACCACTCGGCCTTCTCGTCGCCGGTCACCTCGCGTGCCGTCATGTCCTGCTTGACGGGACCGTCCTGCAGTTCGACGTGGGAGTCGGCGACGACGTTGTGGTACCAGACCGGATGCTTGGGGGCCCCGCCGAGCGAGGCCACCACCGCATACTCACCGCCGTGCTCGACCCGCATGAGCGGGGTCTTGCGAAGCTTGCCGGACTTTGCACCCTTCGTGGTCAGGATGACGACGGGCTTGCCCTGCATCATCGTTCCCTCGGTGCCGCCGGAGCGCTCGTACAGGTCGACCTGGTCCGAGGCCCAGGAGGAGGGGCTGGGTTCGTATTCACCGATAAGTGGCATGGACCCAGTCAACACCCCGCACATGATCTTGACCACTCGGATGCCCGGAGTTCAGGACTTCCGCACGTCGGCCGGAATTGTTCGTTGGACCGAACTCCACTGTGTCGGTATTCTGAACAACGATGAGGACCGTCGCCGAACACGGACGAGGTGAACGCATGACCGCCGCACAGCACGGACACGCCCGCGGTCGTACGCACGCCACCATCGAGACCGTCGACATCGCCGGCACCGCGTGGCCGCTCTACAAGCTCGAGGCGATCGCCGCCGGGCTCCTGGTGTTCCTGCTGATCCTCACCCTCACCCAGGTGCTGCAGACGGCCGTGCTCACCGCCGCGGGCGCGGCTGTGGTGGTGTGGTGGACCCGGCGCGTCATGCTCACGCACCACCGCCGATAGCCCCCACCGCGCACCCGGCTCGCGACCGACGCCGCCGAGTCGCGTGACACCCCACCGGCGACGGTGCCCCGAAATCGCTTCCGGCGATCTAGGCTCGGGCGATGCGCCTCCGTCGGCTGTACGCATCCGCCGCCACGCTTACTGCATCGTTCGCACTCCTCTCCCCCGGCCCCGCCGCTGCCGACGTCGCCGTCCCGGTCGCGACCGCGTGCGGAACACCGTTGAGCACGACCGAGATCGAGCACATCACCGAGCTGAGCGATACGTCCACCTTGTCCGGTTCCGGGCTCGGGTTGCTCGAGACGGCGATCGACCGGCACCGCCGGATAACGGACATCTTTGTCGCACACCGAGACTGGAGAGGCCTGTTCTCGGTGGGACTGAACGCCGTCGAATACGCGGCCGTCCTACCCCTGCAACGCGACCCGACCGCGCTCCGCGACCGAGTGTGGGCGCCGACGATCAGCTACGACCTCCTCGCCCGCTACCTGCGCAATCTGCACGCCGAATTCACCGGCGCCCCGGTCGATCCGCCGTGGGCCCACTACTTCGCACTGACCCGACAGTGCACGCAGAGCCCTGCCCGGGTCGCGATGGCCGGCTACAACGCCCACCTCACCGTCGATCTCGCCTACGCGGTCGACTCCAGCGGCACCCGACACGAGAACATCCCCGACTACTACAAGATCGTCGATTCGATTGCGGTCAAGGGTGATTCCATCGTGATGCTCACCAAGGCACTGTACGGCGGCGACCTCGGCCCACTCTGGCGGTTCTACTTCGTGGGCGAGGGACTGGACCGGCTGGCGGGCAACGACCAGCCGTCCCGACTACTGCTGCGTGCGGTCGACAGCGGCTACAACACCATCACCCTCGCGAACGGCTTCGCGCTGCAGAACCCGCAGACACGGCCCGCCGCGGAGCAGGAGATCGACGCGCTGTGGCGGGCCACCGACCACGCGCTCGAGGTCCTGTCCGATCTCGGCGGACTCTGAGCACGCCACCGCCCAGGTCACGGCCACCTGTGAATCTGCTACGAGTTTCCGATAGTGGACAAATCCGGCAATAACATGAGAAGTGCACGACAAGCAGCGATGCGCCGAGGTCGTGACTGCGGTACCCGACGCACCGCAACGGCCCTCGACCGCCGGACCACCATCCGGTGGTCGCCGCCGGCGGCAGACGGCCCCGGTGGTCGGCCGTGCGGAGAGGATCTCGCATGGAACAGGAGTACGGAACACCACGAGAGCGCTCGACGCGGCGCATGCTCGCCAAAGTCCTCGTCACGCTGTCGCTCACGGCCGTCCCGCTCGGGTTGGCCGCAGCACCTGCACTCGCAGACACCACGACGCCCGCCGCGAAGCCCGCCGTGGTCGCGGTGACCCCGGTGCACCACCACCAGGGGCAGCACCACCAGGGTTGCGGATGCATGCCGGGTAATTGGCAGGGCAACGGCCACGGCCAGTGCCACTACAAGTGACCGCACCGCGCCGGCGTGCGGGTTGCCCGGACCGCTTCCCGGTCCGGGCAGCTTCACGTCAGGGCGTCAACCTGCCAGGCAACTCGGCCCGAGCAGCGCCTTCAGGTCGCCCATCAGCGACGACGACGGCTCCACCCGAAGCACCTCGTCGACCTTCCACAGCGAGGTGCCGCGGGAGCCGATGAGTTTGACGTGGACGTCCGCGGTGCCGGGATGGCGGGACAGCACCTGCCGGAGCGCACCGAGCTTCTCCTTGGTGCACTGGCGAACCGGCAGACTGACCGCCACCGGCTTGGCCACACCGATCGCCGAAAGATCCGGCACGGCCAAGTCGTTCGCGATGAGCGAGACCCGGTCGTCGCGAACCGACACCCGCGCCTTGACCAGCACCACCGAGTCCTCGACGACGTCCATGCCGTAGACCGAGTACGCCTGCGGGAAGAACAGCACCTCGATGCCACCGGACAGGTCCTCGAGCTGGGCCGAGGCCCAGGTCAATCCGTTCTTGTTGATGCGCCGGGTGACCGACGCGAGAATGCCGCCGATCGTCACCTGGGTGCCGTCCTTGACGTCCCCCTCGAGGATGGTCGGGATCGACGCGTCGGACTGCGCAGCCAACACGTGTTCCACACCGTTGAGGGGATGGCCGGACACATACAGACCCAGCATCTCGCGCTCGAGAGCGAGCTTGTGCTTGGTGTCCCACTCCTCGTCGGGCACCTTGACGTTGAACACGGACGCGATCGACTCGTCGGCGTCCTCCCCGCCGAACAGATCGAACTGGCCCATGGCCTCGGCCTTCTTGGTGCCCATCACCGCGTCGATCGCGTCGGCGTGCACCAGCATCAGGCCCTTACGTGGATGCCCGAGCGAGTCGAATCCGCCTGCCTTGATGAGAGATTCGGTGACCTTCTTGGAGCACGCCAGCGCGTCGATCTTGTTGAGGTAGTCGGAGAAGTCGGTGAAACTCCCCTTCTCCTCGCGCGCCGCGATGATCGACCCCACCACGTTGGCGCCGACGTTGCGCACCGCGCCCAGACCGAACCGGATGTCCTCGCCCACCGACGCGAAGTCGACCCGCGACGCGTTGACGTCCGGCGGCAGCACCGTGATACCCATCTTCCGGCAGTCCGACAGGTACACCGCCGCCTTGTCCTTGTCGTCGCCGACGGACGTGAGCAGGCCCGCCATGTACTCGGCCGGGTAGTTCGCCTTGAGGTACGCGGTCCAGAACGACACCAGGCCGTAACCGGCGGCGTGCGACTTGTTGAACGCGTAGCCGGCGAACGGCAGAACCGTGTCCCACAGCGCCGTGATCGCCGCCTGCGAGAAGCCGTTGGCCTTCATGCCGTCGGCGAAGCCGTCGTAGGCCTCGTCGAGGATCTCCTTCTTCTTCTTACCCATCGCGCGGCGCAGTAGGTCTGCCTGTCCGAGCGAGTAGCCGGCCACCTTCTGAGCGATCTGCATGATCTGCTCCTGGTAGACGATCAGACCGAAGGTGTCCTTCAGGATGTCCTTCAGCGGCTCCTCGAGCTCGGGGTGGATCGGCTTGACTTCCTGTCGCCCGTTCTTGCGGTCGGCGTAGTCGTTGTGCGCGTTCATGCCCATCGGACCCGGGCGGTACAGCGCGAGCACGGCGACGATGTCCTCGAAGCCCGTCGGCTGCATGCGCCGCAGCAGATCCCGCATCGCGCTGCCGTCGAGCTGGAACACGCCCAGCGTGTCGCCGCGCGCGAGCAGTTCGTACGTCGCCGGATCGTCGATGGGCAGCGTGTCGAGATCGAGGTCGATGCCGCGGTTGGCCTTGATGTTCTCGATCGCGTCACCGATGACGGTGAGGTTGCGCAGACCGAGGAAGTCCATCTTCAGCAGGCCGATGGCCTCGCACGACGGGTAGTCCCAGCCGGTGATGATCGCGCCGTCCTGCGCCCGCTTCCACACCGGGATGGCGTCGGTGAGCGGCTCGCACGACATGATCACCGCACACGCGTGCACACCGGCGTTGCGGATCAGGCCCTCGAGGCCGAGCGCGGTCTGGTAGATCTTCGCGACGTCCGGGTTGGACTCGATGAGCGCCCGGACCTCGACGGCCTCCTTGTACCGCTCGTGCTCGGGGTCGGTGATGCCCGCCACCGAGATGTCCTTCGCCATGATCGGCGGCGGCAGCGCCTTGGTGATCTGGTCGGCGATCGCGAAACCGGGCTGGCCGAACTGGACTCGCGCCGAGTCCTTGATCGCGGCCTTGGTCTTGATGGTGCCGAACGTGATGACCTGCGCGACCTTGTCGCTGCCCCACTTCTCGGTGGCGTAGCGCACCATCTCGCCGCGGCGGCGATCGTCGAAGTCGATATCGATATCGGGCATCGACACGCGCTCGGGGTTGAGGAACCGCTCGAACAGCAGCCCGTGCGGGATCGGGTCGATGTTGGTGATGCCCATCGCGTACGCGACGAGCGACCCGGCCGCCGAGCCTCGGCCCGGACCGACGCGGATGCCGACCTCGCGCGCGTGGTTGATCAGGTCGCCGACCACGAGGAAGTAGGCCGGGAAGCCCATCTCGTTGATGACGCCGATCTCGTAGTCGGCGCGCTCGAGGTACTCGCGCGGCGGACCGGACGGGAAGCGCCGGTCGAGACCGCGCATCACCTCGTGCCGCAGGAACGTCTGCTGCGTGTGGCCGTCGGGCACCGGGAAGATCGGCATCCGGTCGCGGTGCTGCCACACGTCCTCGTACGGCTGCACCCGCTCGCCGATGAGCATCGTGTTGTCGCACGCGCCCGGCACCTCGGCGTCCCAGATCGCCCGCATCTCCTCGGCGGACTTGAGATAGTAGCCATCACCGTCGAACTTGAAGCGCGTCGGATCCGACAGCGTCTTGCCGGTCTGGATACACAGCAGCGCCTCGTGGTTCTCGGCCGCGTCCTTGGTGACGTAGTGGCAGTCGTTGGTCGCCAGCGGACGGATGTCGAGCTTGCGGCCGATCTCGAGCAGGCCCTCCCGCACCCGGCGCTCGATGGACAGCCCGTGGTCCATCAGCTCGAGGAAGAAGTTGTCCTTGCCCCAGATCTCCTGCCACTTCGCGGCGGCCTCGAGGGCCTCGCGGTCGTGGCCCAGACGCAACCGCGTCTGGATCTCGCCGGACGGGCAGCCCGTCGTCGCGATGATGCCCTCGGCGTGCTGGGCGATAAGTTCCTCGTCCATGCGCGGCCACTTGCCGAGCTGACCCTCGATCGACGCGAGCGACGACAGCTTGAACAGGTTCCGCAGACCCGTCGAGTTCTCCGCGACCATCGTCATGTGCGTGTACGAGCCGCTACCGGAAACGTCGTCGGACTTCTGGCTCGGGTCGCCCCACAGCACACGCTTGGTGTTGAACCGCGACTCCGGCGCGATGTACGCCTCGATACCGATGATCGGCTTGATGCCGTGCTTCTTGGCAGCGTTGTAGAACTCGCTCGCGCCGTACATGTTGCCGTGGTCGGTCATGCCGACCGCGGTCATCCCGAGGCGCTCGGCCTCCTTGAACAACGGACCGACCTTTGCCGCACCGTCGAGCATCGAGTACTCGGTGTGATTGTGCAGGTGTACGAACGAGTCAGCCACGCGCGCCTCTCTGTATTTCGCCCGATACGCGAGTATCGGGAGGTCCAGCAGTCCCTGAGTCTATGCCCTCGCACCGACGGTCTCGGTGACCCGCGACGCGCCGCGGCGAGCCCGACGTGCCCGAACCAGCGCGTCTGTGGTGAACACCACCAACGCCACCCAGATGAGGGCGAATCCGATCCACCGTGACGGCGGCATCACCTCGTGCATGACGAGCACGCCCCACGCCATCTGCAGCGCTGGGGTGAGGTACTGGAGGATGCCGAGGGTCGTCAGCGGGATCCGCTGGGCCGCGACACCGAAGAGCAACAGCGGCACGGCGGTGACCGGCCCCGCCGCGATGAGCAGCAGGCTGTGTCCGACGCCGTGGCCGAGGAACGTTCCGGTACCGGTCACCGCGAGCACGACCAGGTAGGCCACCACGAACGGTGCCGCCACCACGCCCTCCGCCGTGAGGCTCGTGCGCGGGTCGAGCGGCACCACCTTCTTGACGACGCCGTACAGGGCGAACGACAGCGCCAGCGTGAGCGCAACGAGGGGCGGATGCCCGTAGTCGACGGTGATGACGACCACGGCGACCGCGGCGAGGACCAGCGCGACGATCTGGGCCGGCCGCAGCCGCTCCCGGAACAACACGACCCCCAGCAGGACGCTGACGAGCGGGTTGACGAAGTATCCGAGGGCGGCCTCGACGACGTGCCCGGAGGTCACCGCGTAGATGTAGACGCCCCAGTTGATCGCGATCGCGACGGTCGCGGCGGCCACCAGTGCCCACGTCCGCGCCCCCATGCCGCGCAACGAGCCGAGGCGGCCCAGCACCGCCAGCACCCCGAGCATCAGGAGAACGGTCCACACCATCCGGTGGGCCAGCACCTCGAGCGAACCGGCGGGTGCGAGCAGACCGAAGAAGATCGGGAACGCGCCCCAGATCAGGTAGGCACCGACACCCGCCGTCAATCCGGTGGAATCTTCCGAGCGGGGCCGTGGTGTCACGTCCGGCCACGATAGCCCCCGGGCTACGCTGACTCGCCACTGCCTCGAACTGCGCCCGCCGCCAAGGAGTTTCCTGTGACGCCCACCACCGCGACGGACGAGACCGGAGCCGCTCGCGCCACGGCGCGACCGTGGCGTCGACGCGCCGTCTGGACGCTGACCACCCTCCTCCCCGTCGTCGCCGGTCCCGTCGTGTTCGCCGCCAGCCGGTGGCCCGGATCGATGCTCGTGCGCGCCGTGTTCGACCGCGGCGCCGCGAAGACCACCAACGCCCTGCAGAAGCACGCGCCCGACGGGGTCGCGTCGATCACCGACCAGCAGTACCGCGCCGGCGACGACGACGCCTTCCTCGACGTCTACTTCCCCGAGGCCGCCGTCGGCACCGCCGACGTGCTCCCGACGGTGATCTGGACGCACGGCGGCGCCTGGATCTCCGGTCACCGCACCGACTACGCGCCCTACTACCAGTTGATCGCCGACGCCGGCTTCACCGTGGTGTCGCTCGACTACTCCCTCGGACCCGAACGCACGTACCCGACCGCGGTGGAGCAACTGCGCGACGCGCACGCCTACGTCCTCGCGAACGCCGAACGGCTGCACGTGGATTCGAACCGCATCGTCCTCGCCGGCGACTCCGCCGGGGCGCAGCTGTCGAGTCAGCTCGCCGCGCTCACCACCAACCCCGACTACGCCCGCGACGTCGGGATCGAGTCGGCCCTGCGGCCCGAGCAGCTACGGGGCGTGGTGTTGAACTGTGGCATCTACGAGGTCACCGAGTTGGTCGGCGGTCCCGGCCTCGTCGGCTGGGGCGCCGACAAGTCGCTCTGGGCGTACACGGGGACCAGGGACCTCGCGAACTCGACCGCGGTGGCGCAGATGTCGACGCTCCGCCACGTCACCGGGAACTTCCCGCCGGCATACATCTCGGGCGGCAACGCGGACCTCCTGACCGACAAGCAGTCCAAGGCGATGGCCGCGAAACTCACGCGCCTCGGCGTGGACGTGACGACGCTGTTCTACCCGGACGACCACCAGCCGCCGCTCGCGCACGAGTTCCAGTTCGACCTCGACCACGCCGACGGCATGAACGCGCTGGCGCAGACCATCGACTTCGTCCGCAAGCACACGGTCGACACCCCGGGGGCCTGACGGCCCCCCGGGCACGTCAGCCCCGCAGCGGCACCGGGCCGTCGTCGGGGCCCGGTAGGACGACGGCGGTCTGCGACGGCAGCAGCGGACTGACCGCGAACGAACCCGCGACCGCATCCGCCGGCAGCGCCTCGACCGCCCGCACCGACGGAGCCGCGTCGAGCGCACGCAACTGCTCGAGCGAACCGCGCACCGTCGCGCCCACCACACACGCGCAGTCCGCGGACAACTGGGCGGCCGAGTACGCCGCGAGCAGCGACGAGCGGTCGTGTCCGACCACCGACGCCTGCAACCGCGCGGCCGCCACCGACGGCGCACGCTGCACCGCTGCCGGGTTCGCCGCCACCGGGATCGCCACCATGGGCGTCTGCGCCCGCTCGAGCGGCACGCGGAAGAGGACCTGCGACACCCGGATGTCGCCGACGACGTCCAGCAACTGCGCCGTCGTCACGGGCGCGTCCAGCGACACCAGCGCCCAGTGCGGTGTCCCCGGATCCGCGTCTGCCCCGGCACCGAGCGTGGCGTGCGCGCGATCGAGATACTCCGACACCTGCTCGCCGGAGTCCGGCCCCAGCCGGTCGGTCGAGATCCGGGCGGCCGGTACGGGGTTGGCCACCCCGAGACCCACGACCGTGCCCGCCAGCACGACCACCGCGAGGACGGCCGGCCAGATCCGCGAACTCATCTCACGTGCCCCGCAGAACCCCGAGGGCGTGCTGCAGATCCTTCGGGTACTCGCTGGTGATCTCGACCCAGTGCCCGTCGGCCGGATGCGCGAAGCCCAGCGAACGGGCATGCAGCCACTGCCGCTCGAGGCCCAACCGCTCCGCCAGGCGCGGATCGGCGCCGTACGTCAGGTCGCCGCAGCACGGGTGGCGCAGCGCCGAGAAGTGCACGCGGATCTGGTGCGTGCGGCCGGTCTCCAGGTGGATGTCGAGCAGGCTCGCCGCCTGGAACGCCTCGACCGTGTCGTAGTGCGTGATGCTCGGCTTGCCGTCCGCCGTGACCGCAAACTTCCAGTCGTTGCTGCGGTGCCGGCCGATCGGCGCGTCGATCGTGCCGCTGCTCGGATCCGGATGCCCCTGCACCAGCGCGTGGTAGCGCTTGTCGATGGTGCGCTGCTTGAACGCCCGCTTGAGGACCGTGTACGCGCGCTCCGACGTCGCGACCACCATGACACCGGACGTGCCGACATCGAGACGGTGCACGATGCCCTGCCGCTCGTGTGCGCCCGACGTGGAGATGCGGAAGCCCGCCGCGGCGAGACCACCGATGACCGTCGGCCCCGTCCAGCCGACGCTCGCGTGCGCCGCGACACCGACCGGCTTGTCGACCGCGACGACGTCGTCGTCGGCGTAGAGGATCTCCATGCCCTCGACCGGCTCCGCCTCGATCGTCAGTGGTCGCGGCGGCTCGGGCAGCTCCACCTCGAGCCACGTCCCGGCCGCGAGCCGGTCGGACTTGCCGACCGGCGCCCCGTCGACGAGGACGGCCCCCTCCTCCGTCAGCGCCGCCACCGCGGTGCGGGAGAGCCCGAGCAGACGGGCCAGGCCGGCATCGACCCGCATCCCCTCGAGTCCGTCGGGAACCGGCATCGAACGCGTCTCCCTCAAGCCGCATCCCCCTTTCCAGAAGTCTTGACGCCGCTCGGTTCGATCCCGAACAGCGTGAGTGCCACGAGCAGGATCGCCCCGCACACGATCGACGAGTCGGCCACGTTGAACACGGGCCACCAGCCCACGGAAACGAAGTCCACGACGTGGCCCTGCAGCGGGCCGGGCGAGCGGAAGATCCGGTCGATCAGATTACCGAGCGCGCCGCCGAGGACGAGACCGAGACCCAGCGCCCACCACGGCGAACTGAGCGTGCGCCCGATCTTGATCACGCCGACCACGACGCCGACCGCGACCAGGGTCAGCAACCACGTCATGCCGGTGGCCATCGAGAACGCTGCGCCCGGATTGCGGATCAGAGTGAGGGTGACGGTGTCACCGATGATCTCGACCGGGTTCTTCGGATCGATGAACGCGACCGCGAGCACCTTGGTCAGCAGGTCGAGTCCGAGCACGACCACCGCGACACCGACGAGCAGCACCATCCGACGCGGCCCGGACGACACCGGCCCGACGGTCTCGTCGGGTTCGGAGGCGGCTGGCTCGGAAATCGGTTCACCCTTCACTGCACGGTCGGCGCTGTCGGCGCGGTCGTCGCTCACCCCGCCATCATCCCTTACTCGGGAGACAGACCGGTCATCCAACCCGCGACGACTAACCTGTTGGCGTGCCACTGTCCTCGAAACTCCTCCGCCGTGGATCCGCGCTCGTCGCGGCGACGCTCTCCCTGTCGGTGCTGGTCGCCGGGTGCAGCAGCGGCGGTGACGCCGCCCCAGCGAGCCCCGATGCGGTCGGGGCAGCATCCGACGAGGTCACCGTGCCGGTGACCACCGCCACTACCGAGATCGTCGACGCCGGCGCCGAGCCGCGCGCGGTGGTGCAGCTTCGCCCCGGGCAAGGAACCCGGCAGCAGGCCCAGCTGGTGACGACCGCCACAGTCTCGCAACAGATCGACGGCCAGGCCGCGCAGGACTTCTCCACCCCGCAGCTGACGATGCCGCTCGCGGCGCTGGTCACGCAGGCCGCGACGGACACCATCCCCGCCACGACGGTCGATCTCACACTCGGCACCCCGACCACCCCCGAGGACGAGACGAACGAACTCCTCACGCCCGCAACCGATTCGCACGCCGGGTTCACGATGAACGAGTCGGGGGCCATCACGGCGCTGCGACTGCGACCCGACCCCGACGCGCAGAACAAGGCCCGCTCGATGATCGAGCAGGCGTTCTACCAGGCCGTCTACCGCATGGTCGCGTTCCCCGTCGAACCGATCGGCGTGGGCGCGGTGTGGAAGATCCATCAGCAGGTGATGAGCGCGATCGCCCTCGATCAGGTGACCACCGCCACCCTGTCGGCCCGCGACGGCGATCGCCTCACGATCGACGTCCAGGTGGAGCAGTTCCCCAAGTCCCCGGTCTTCGAACTGCCGAACGGCGCCGGCACGCTCAACGTCGACTCCTACTCGCTGCACGGATCGGGCACCGTCGTCGTCGACCTCCGTTCGCCGCTCCCGGTCACCGGGTCCGTCATCGTCGCGGGAACCCAGTCGTTCAGCGACCCCGCGGGCTCGATGCGACTCCAGCAGACGACCAGTGAGCAGGTCCAGTGGGCCGGCTGACCCGCACGGTCGCCGCGGCCGCGGCCCTCGTCACGCTCGCGGCCCCGCTGACCGCGTGCGGGGACTCGCCCGACGAGCCGGACCGGTCGGGGCCCGCGGCGGCGGACCTCGGCCCGGAGGTCACCGCACCCCAGAGCCCGGCAGCCGGTCCGATCAGGGACGCCGACGCGCTGCGGGCCGCGCTGCCCGCCGCGGCGGATCTGCCCACCGGGTTCGCGCGGCTGCCCGCGGTGGCCGACCCGACCCCGCAACCGGGTGAGGAGCCCGAACCCGACCGGTCCACGACGAACCCCACCCGCTGCGCGAACGTCGCCGACACGGTGGCCCGTCAGGCCCCCGGGGCCGTCACCGCGGCCGAGGAAAACTTCACCGGTCCCGGATTCACCAGCATCGACGTCGACGCCGCCGGCTACGCGGGGACCGGCGCCGACGACGCCTTCGCCGCCGTCCAGGACACGCTGCGCGCGTGCACGACGTTCACCGGCACCGACGCCGACGGGGTGTCGGTGCGGTACCGGATCGAGCCCCTCCCGCAGCCCGTCGTCGGCGACGCGGCCACCGCGGTCCGGCTCACCACGACCAGCGAGGGCTTCACGCTCGTGTCCGAGGTCGTGCTCGCCGTCGTCGACTCGACGGTGGTGCAGGTGGTCGCGACCGGACCCGACGGCACGGACGGCGCCCTCGCGACCGGCGTCGCGCGCACCGCGACCGAACGGCTACACGCCGCCTCGCCGGCGAGCTGACGCGAAAACACCGATGCCGGCGTCACCCGATCGGGTGACGCCGGCATCGACGCGTGAACGAGGACCTACGCGGGGCAGGCCGGCGAGGTCAGGTTCGCCATCGTGACCAGCTGGCACGCGTACGACTTCGACATCTTCCAGACGCCGTCCTCGGCGACGAAGTCGACCGTCGCCGGGTTGGGCTGACCGTTGATGACCAGGGTGACACCCGCAGTGATGGTTTCATCACCGGTCGGGGTGACGTCGACGACCTCGATGGTGGCGCCAGCGTCCTTGGCGGCCTTGGCGACCTGGTTGATCAGCTCCGGATCGGCCTCGGCACCCTGGACCAGCTGCACCTTCTGGTCGAGCGGAACGCTCTCGTCGAACGCCTTCGCGAGGGCCGCATTGAGGTCGGTGGCCGTCGGCGGGGCGAGCGTCGGCGTGGGCGCAGCCGTGGTGGTGGTCTGCTGCACCGTGGTGCGCTCGGTGCTGCCGCCGTCGTCCGAGCAGGCCGACATGGTCAGGGCAGCCGCGATCGCCACACCGGCGATGGTCATCTTCCGAAGCTTCAAGTGCTTGTCCTTTTCATTCTCGGTCGAACATCGTTCACGCATCTGCCGGGCCGGTGTCCCCCCGTCCCAGCTACGACGCCAGTTCACAGCAAGGGTACCGGTAAGGCACGCCTCACCTGAGACTGTCGGTCGCGTCCGCGACCACCAGACCGCAGTCGGTCTCATCGAATGTACGTGACGGACCCGGCCCGGTACTGCGTGTCTCGAACCGAACCGTCACCACCCCGTGCCCCGCCCCCTGAACCCAGCCGTGACCGAACTCGGGGTGCGAGACGTCCAGCCCGGGCCGCCACCGCGGCGACGTCTCTGCGTGGGGGCCGGCGCCCGAATCGCTCCCCGCCTCTTCGCCCTCCGCCTCGGGAACGGCCTGATCGAGTTCGGGGAACAGCGACCCTTGACTCGCCGCCGACAGGCCGCCGAACCCCACCCCGACAAGGCGGATCGGCCCCAACTCGAGCGGGTCGATCACCTGCCGCTGCGCGGTCGCCGTGAGGACCTGCACATCGGTCGTCGCATACGGCAACGTGAGAGACCGCGTCACGATGCTCATGTCCGACTTGCGCAGCTTGAGCACCACCGTGCGCGCCGCCCGCCCGTCCCGCTCCAGGCGCCGGAACGCGGCCGCGGCACTCGACTCGACCGCGCGCCGCAACTCCCCCAGCGTCACGATGTCCTGCGCGAAAGTCGTTTCCGCACTGACCTGTTTCGCGTCGGCACGCTCGGCGACGGGACGGTCGTCGATCCCGCGCGCCAGGCGTTGCAGGCTCGGCCCGATCGTCGCCCCGAGCACCGAGACGACCTCGGGATCCGGCAGCGCCGCGAGCGCACCGATCGTCTCGATCCCCAACCGCTTGAGCTTGTCCTCCGCGACCGGACCGACACCCCACAGCTTCCGAACCGGGAGCGCACTCATCAACTGCTGCTGCACATCCGGGGAGATCACCGTGATCCCGTCGGGCTTGGCGAGCCCGGACGCGATCTTCGCCACCTGCTTGCCCGCGCCGGCCCCGATCGACGCAACCAGCCCGGTCTCTGCCAGGACGAGCGCCCGCAGCTCCTCGCAGTAACGCTCGACCTCGGCCTTCCCGACGCCGGCCAGCTCCGCCGGCTCGCCGAACGCCTCGTCGAGCGAAAGCTGTTCCAGCACCGGCATCTTCACCCGCAGCGCGTCGAACACCTGCCGACTCACGTGCCCGTACAGGGCGCCGCGCGGGGGCAACACCACCGCCGATGCGCCCACCAGACGCCGGGCCTGGTGCATCGGCATCGCCGACCGCGCGCCGAACACCCGGGCCTCGTAGCTCGCACCGGCCACCACGCCCCGACCGCCGAGCCCCCCCACCAGCACCGGCCGCCCGCGCAGCGTCGGGCGGGTCAGCTGCTCCACGGACGCGAAGAACGCGTCCATGTCGAGATGCAGGACCCACCGGCGGCTGCGGGTGGGGTCGGGAACGGCGTCGGCCATGGCCCTCAAAATACGCCGGGCGGACGACAGGAGATCCTGCCGTCCGCCCGGCGCGTGGCTATTTACTCAGGTCGCTCAGGCCTTCGCGATGGTGACCCGGACGCCCTCGCCGAGATCCACAACCGCGTCACCGCTGACGTCGCCGAGCTCGAGCGTCGTCGCAAGGATCTCACCCGCGATCAGATCCCGGTGACGCTCCGCCCACTCGACGCGCTCGGCCGGCACCTGCAGCGTGACCGAGATGCGGTCGGAGACCTCGAGTCCGGCGTTGCGGCGCGCGTCCTGCAGTTCGCGGACCCGGTCCTTGGCCCAGCCCTCGGCCTCGAGCTCCTCGGTCACCTGCGAGTCCAACACGACGAGGCCAGCGCCGTCCGGCAGCGCCGCCGTCGACTCGGGCTCGGCCGCGACGAGGCGCTGCGTGTACTCCTCGGGCAGCAGTTCGATACCCGCCGCCGACACCACACCGTCCGTCTCGGTCCAGTCGCCGGCCTTGACCGCCTTGATGACGGTCTGGACGTCCTTACCCAAGCGCGGACCGGCGGCACGCGCATTGACGACGAGCTCGAACCGGCCGTGCACGTCGACGTCGTCGGTGAGATCGACCTTCTTGACGTTCACCTCGTCCGCGATCAGGCCGACGTACGGGCGCATCTTCTCCGCATCCGGCGACGCGACGGTGACCTCGGGCAGCGGCAGGCGCACCCGCAGGTTCTGCGCCTTGCGCAGGCTCAGCACCGTCGAACACACGCTGCGCACGTCGTCCATCGCCGCGACCAGCTCCGGATCGGCGGGAAGCTCGGTCTCGGACGGCCAGTCGGCCAGATGCACCGAACGACCACCGGTGAGCCCCCGCCAGATCACCTCGGACGCCATCGGCAACAGCGGCGCCGCCAGCCGGGAGACGACCTCGAGCACCGTGTGCAGCGTGTCGATCGCGTCGCGGTCCTCGTCCCAGAACCGGTTGCGCGAGCGGCGCACGTACCAATTGGTGAGCGCGTCGCAGAACGTGCGCAGCTCGTCGCACGCCCCCGCGATGTCAGTGACCTCGAGCGCGTCGGTGATCGCGTCCCGTGTGGCCGCGAGCTTGGCGAGGATGTACTTGTCGAGCACGTTCGGCGAATCGGTCCGCCACTGGCCGGGCTTGGACGCGTACAGCTGCAGGAAGCTCCACGCGTTCCACAGCGGCAGCAGCGCCTGGCGGACGCCCTCACGGATGCCCTGTTCGGTGACGATCAGGTTGCCGCCGCGCAGGATCGGCGACGACATCAGGAACCACCGCATGGCGTCCGAGCCGTCGCGGTCGAAGACCTCCTTGACGTCCGGGTAGTTGCCCTTGGACTTGCTCATCTTGAGGCCGTCGTCGCCGAGGACGATGCCGTGCGCCGCAACACACTTGAATGCCGGGCGGTCGAACAGCGCGGTCGCCAGCACGTGCAGCGTGTAGAACCACCCGCGGGTCTGGCCGTTGTACTCGACGATGAAATCGCCCGGGTAGTGCGAGTCGAACCAGTCCCGGTTCTCGAACGGGTAGTGCACCTGCGCGTACGGCATCGAGCCGGACTCGAACCAGCAGTCCAGCACCTCCGGAACGCGGCGCATCATCGACTTGCCGGTCGGGTCGTCCGGGTTGGGGCGGAGCAACTCGTCGATCATCGGACGGTGCAGGTCCGTCGGACGCACCCCGAAGTCCGCCTCGAGCTGATCGAGCGAGCCGTAGACGTCGACACGCGGGTACGACGGATCGTCCGACACCCACACCGGGATGGGGCTGCCCCAGTAGCGGTTACGGCTGATGTTCCAGTCGCGCGCACCCTCGAGCCACTTGCCGAACTGGCCGTCGCGGATGTGCTCCGGGACCCAGGTGATCTCCTGGTTGAGCTCGACCATGCGGTCGCGGAACTTGGTGACCGCGACGAACCACGACGGCACCGCCATGTAGATCAGCGGCTGGCCGGAACGCCAACTGTGCGGGTACGAGTGCTCGATCGTCTCGTGGCGCAGCAGCTTTCCGGCGGCCTTGAGGTCCTTGATGATGACCGGGTTCGCATCGAACACCTGCAGGCCCTCGTACGGCGGCACCATCGACGTGAACTTGCCGCCCGGATCCAGCGGCTGCACGATCGCGATGCCGTTGGCCGTCGCGCACTCCATGTCCTCCTCACCGAAGGCCGGTGCCAGGTGGACGACGCCGGTACCGGAGTCGGTGGTGACGTAGTCGGCCGCGAGCACGCGGTGCGCTTCCTCGTGGCCCTTGCCCGGGCCGTGGAAGAAGTCGAACGGCGGCACGTACGACAGCCCGACCAGGTCGGTGCCCTTGTACTCGCCGAGCACCTCGGGGGCCTCACCGAGCTCGCGGGCGTAGTGCCCGACCCGCGCGGCCGCGAGCACGTAGCGCTTGCCGTCGGCGCCGCGCACCAGCACGTAGTCGACGTCGGGGTGGACCGCGATCGCGAGGTTGGAGGGCAGCGTCCACGGCGTCGTGGTCCAGATCAGTGCGTTCGCACCGTCGAGGTCACTGAGGTGCTTCTGGTCGCTCCGCAGGCTCCGCTCCGGCGCGGTGAGCACCATGTCGACGGTGACGGCCGGGTCCTGACGCATCTTGTAGGCGTCGTCGAGGCGGGTCTCCTGGTTGGACAGCGGCGTCTGCTCGTACCAGCTGTACGGCAGTACCCGGAAGCCCTGGTAGATCAGGCCCTTGTCGTAGAGCGCCTTGAACGCCCACATCACGGACTCCATGAAGTCCAGATCCAGGGTCTTGTAATCGTTGTCGAAGTCGACCCAGCGAGCCTGTCGAGTCACGTAGTCGCGCCACTCGTCGGTGTAGCGCAGCACCGACTGCTTGCAGTAGGCGTTGAACTCGGCGAGGCCCATCGCGTCGATCTGCGACTTGTCCTTGATGCCGAGCTGCTTCTCCGCCTCGAGCTCGGCCGGCAGGCCGTGACAGTCCCAGCCGAAACGGCGGTCGACCTTCTTGCCGCGCATCGTCTGGAAACGCGGGACGACGTCCTTGACGTACCCGGTGAGCAGGTGGCCGTAGTGCGGCAGGCCGTTGGCGAACGGCGGGCCGTCGTAGAACACGAAGTCCTCGGCACCGTCGCGGTTCGCGATGCTGGCGCGGAAGGTGTCGTCCGCCTCCCACGCCGCGAGCACCTTCTGCTCGAGCTCGGGGAAGGAGACGGCGCCGGTGGCGCGGCCGCCGACGAGATCGACGCGGGGGTACCCGTCGTTCGTCCGGGGAGAGGTGGATTCGTTACTTGTCACCGCGTGGCTCCTCGTGCCCATCTGCCGGCACGGGGACGACGACGACGCCCTGTGCGTCGCAGCCGCGGTACCACCCCGCTTGCCCGCCGTCGCGCATGCGAGACGAGCCGCTCGATCAAGGCTGTGACGGGCCCACCCGTTCGGGTCTAGTGAGTCGACTGCACATCGCGCGGAGGCGCGACACGCAGAGTCGACCGTTCTTCCGAAAGCTCCCCGGTGATGGCCGGATCAACGCCATGTGTGCGTTTCAGTCTAGCCCTGAGCCGAGTTCCGCCCGGAATCGCCCGGGTCCGACTCGACGTCGCGGCGATGACCGAACGACCGATGCCCGGTCTCCCGGTCCGGTGCCGCGCCGGTCGAATCCGCGGCAGGCGCCGTCCTCCTGCTCGCCAGTGCACTGACGAGCAGGAGGACGGCACCTGCGACGCAGATCGCGATGCATCCCCACGCCCAGACAACGGAGCCCGTCATCAGGGCGACCACCAGCAGTGCGAACCCCACTGCCGCGAGGACCAGCGTCATGACCAGCACGATTCACCCTCTGCTCGAGAGCCGGCCGGCGTCGGCTCGGTCAGTTGTTTCCCTTGGCGAACTGGCCGAAGCCGGACTGCGAACCGGACTGCCCGAAGGCGTCCTGGCCGCCGTCGACCGGCACCGCCGAGCCGCGCTGCTCCAGCTCCTCGAGCTGCGACTCCAGGTACGACTTGAGCCGCACACGGTACTCACGCTCGAACGTCTTGAGCTGCTCGATGCGGCCCTCGAGGACCGAACGCTGCTGGTTGATCGTCGCCATGATCTCGGTGTGCTTCTTCTCGGCGTCCGCCTGCAGCGCGTCGGCCTTCTCCTTGGCCTGGCGCAGCTGGGTCTCCGAGCGGGTCTGCGCATCCGAGAGCAGCGAATCGGACTTCTGCTTGGCGTCCGCGACCATCGTCTCCGACTTGGTGCGGGCATCGGTGACCAGACGCTCCGAGTTGGTGCGGGCGTCGCTGAGCAGCTGTTCCGCCTCGACCTTGGCGTCGCCGGTCAACCGGTCCGCCATCTCCTGCGCGAGACCCAGGACCTTGGCGGCCTGCATGTTGGCGTCCTCGGACGGACGCGGCGCCGCGGCGGGCACCGGTTCCGGCTTGGGCTGCTCGACGACGCGAACCGGCTCGGGCTTCGGAGCCGGCGCCGGGGCCGCCGCCGCGGCCGGACGCGGAGCCTTCTTCGCCTCGGCAAGCTCCTGATCGAGCTCGCCAACGCGCTGACGGAGATCGGCGTTCTCCTCGATGAGTCGCGTCAGCTCCTGCTCGACGAGATCGAGGAAGGCATCGACCTCATCCTCGTTGTAGCCACGCTTCCCGATCGGAGGCTTGCTGAACGCGACGTTGTGCACATCAGCTGGAGTCAGCGGCATGGAAGGATCCCTTCACGCATCATTTGGCGGTCTAGCACGCATTCAGTTCTAGCGCGTTGCGCGTACTCGTTAACCATTTCGTTACTCGTCACACTGTAACTGCGGGTCATTCTGTCACACCAAACCCGAAGGTGACGCCAGTCCCGACACGACCTGCATGAGGATGAACAGCAGAAAAAGCAGCACCATGATCGACAGATCGAGCCGTACCCCGCCGAGCGAGATCGGCGGGATGAGCCGGCGAAGAAGCTTCACCGGCGGGTCGGTGACCGTGAAGATCACCTCCAGGACGACCACGACGAATCCCGTAGGGTGCCAGTCCCTTGCGAATACCCGGATGAACTCGACGATGATCCGTCCGATGAGCAACAACCAGAAGATGAACAGGATCACGTAGATCACCGAGAACACGGCCACACCTTCACTCTGCCTGACGACAACCGGTCGATCAAAACGATTCGACGAGCCGAGGTACGCGTCACACAAGCGGTGCAGTGTGACGCGATTCTCGGCCGCGGGAACTACTTCTGGTTGTAGAAGCCGGTCTCCGCGATGCGGCGCCGCTCCTCGGCGGACACGTCGATGTCGGCGGGCGAGAGCAGGAACACCTTGGTCGCGACCTTGTCGAAGGAGCCGCGGAGCGCGAACGCGAGCCCGGCGGCGAAGTCCACCAGCCGCTTGGCGTCGGCGTTGCTCATCTCGACGAGATCCATGATCACCGGCGTGCCGTCGCGGAACCGCTCACCGATGGTGCGAGCCTCGCCGTAGTCCCGCGGACGCAGCGTCGTGATCTTCGAGAGCGGACCGCCCTCGTCGACCACCGAACGGCGGCTCTCGAGCCGATCCATCCGGGGGTCGACGGCCAGTGCGCCCCGGGTCGCGCCGCGCGCACCCGCGCTGGGCGCCGGACGGGACGGCCGCGCCGGGATCGGCTCGACCCGCGCGGACTGGCGCGGTGCCGGTTCGTAGCGGTCGAAGTCGTCGTCGACCTCGTCACGACGGCTGGACGGGTAACCGGGCTCGGCGTACTCACGGCGAGCGGGCCCGGGCTCGTCGATGTAGTCATCCTCGAATTCGTCGAGGGGAACCATGCCGAAGTAAGCCTTGAACTTGTGCAGAGTGCTCATTGATCGACCTTCCTGGGCGCGGCGGACGGGTACTGATGGAACCTGCGGTCGACCGCAGAGATCTTGGCGGGTGGACTGGCGATCGTTGTGTGGCTGATGTTCATGGTGTGACTGGTGATTATTTCGAGACTACCGGCGGCGGCCGAGGATGGCAGTTCCGACACGCACACACGTCGACCCGTGGCGGACCGCCGCTTCCAGGTCACCGGTCATCCCGGCCGACAACTCGGTGGCGCCCGGATGGGAAACCAGCAGGTCAGCGTGCACGACCTGGAGACGCTCGAACGCCTCGTCGGGATCGGATCCCAGCGGCGGCACAGCCATGAGTCCCCCGAGGGACAGATTCGACGACCCCGCGACGTGATCGGCGACCGCGACCAGCTCCGCGACCGGGACACCGCCGCGGGCCGGATCGGCGTCCAGACTCACCTGGATCAGCGCGCGGAGCGGACCGGACCGCACACCCTCGTCCCGCGCGGCGCCCACCGCGGTGTCGAGGGCATCGGCCAGTCGGACGCTGTCGAGCGAATGCACCGTGTCGGCCCAGCGGCCGACCGATCGGGCCTTGTTTCGTTGGAGACGGCCGATCATGTGCCAGCGAACCGGATCCACGACTTCGGGCGCCGACCGGACCTCGGCGATCTTGTCCCCCGCCTCCGGCTCGCGTGACTCGCCGAACTCCCGGCAGCCGAGCCTGTAGAGAATCCGAACATCCGACGCCGGGAAGAACTTCGTCACCGGCAGCAACATCACCTCGGCCGGATCGCGACCGGCAGCGGAGCAGGCCGCCCCGAGCCGGGCGCGCACCTCCGCCAGCGCCGACGCGATGTCCTCGTGCCTACTCATCGGTGCCATCGTCCAACCAGATCCCGTCACTCGTCTCCGGACGGATCCATCCAGATCACGGCGGCCAATCGGCCGGTGGGGGCACCCCGACGGTGACTGAACAGCGTCGGGTCCTCGATCGTGCACCGCGGATCCTCCGCCACGCCCGAGATCCCTGCCGCGAGCAGCTGCCGACGCAGTCCCGCACGCAGATCCAGTCCGGGCGTGCCCTTGGCGGTCCGTGTCGCGCTGCCGGGCAGGAACTTCTCGACATCGGCCTGCATCGCGGCCGGCACCTCGTACTGGCGGCCACTCGCGGCCGGGCCGAGGAAGGCGCCGATCCGCTCGGGCCGGGCGCCCTGCTCGATCATCGCCCCGATGACCTTGGGCACGATGCCGATCCGGGCGCCGATCCGACCGGCATGCACCGCCGCGATCACACCCGCCTCGTCGTCCGAGAGCAGAATCGGAACACAGTCCGCGCTCAACGTCACGAGCGCGAGACCGGGTTCCTTGGTCACCAGGGCATCCGTCGCCGGCACCGGGCCGTCGACCGGCCCGTCGACCACCGTCACGTTGCGGCTGTGGATCTGTTCCATCCACACCAGCCGCTCGAACGGCAACCCGATGCCGTCGGCGAGGCGACGACGATTGGTCTCCACGGCCGCCGGATCGTCACCGACATGGTCACCGAGGTTGAACGATTCGTACGGCGCCGCGGACACACCACCGGCACGAGTCGTGACGACCCGCCGGACCCGGACACCCGTCACGGAAACCCCGCTCAACGGCGCATGAAGGAAGGAACGTCGACGTCGTCGTCTTCGCCTTCCTCGTTGCCGACCGGCACGACGCGGGGCGCGGGGCTCCCCAGCGGCGGCAGGCTCGACCCGGTGGGCGCTCCCACCGGCTCGCGCGGAGCCGCCGGGGCGGCCGGTGCCACGGGCTCGGCCGGAGCCGCAGCGGCATGTGCAGCCGCCGCGGGACGCTCGGACTGGCCGACCTCGCCGGCACGCCCGGCCCCGATGTTGCCGCGACCGATCGCGGACTGGACCTCGAGGGGACGTTTGACCGGTGCCCCGCCGTCGAAGCCGGCCGCGATGACCGTGACCCGGACCTCGTCGCCGAGCGAGTCGTCGATGACTGTTCCGAAGATGATGTTGGCGTCGATGTGCGCGGCCTCCTGGACCAGCGACGCCGCCTCGTTGATCTCGAACAGGCCGAGATCGGAGCCGCCGGCGATCGAGAGCAGCACGCCCCGCGCACCCTCCATCGACGCCTCGAGCAGGGGCGAGTTGATCGCCGTCTCGGCGGCCTTGATCGAGCGCCCCTCGCCCCGCGCGGAGCCGATACCCATCAATGCGCTGCCCGCACCGGACATGACGCTCTTGACGTCCGCGAAGTCGACGTTGATCAGACCCGGCGTGGTGATCAGGTCGGTGATGCCCTGGACACCGTTGAGGAGCACCTCGTCGGCGCTGCGGAACGCGTCCATCAGGCTCACGGCCGCATCACCGAGCTGAAGCAGCCGGTCGTTGGGGATGACGATCAGGGTGTCGCAGGACTCGCGCAGCGCGGCGATACCGGACTCGGCCTGCGTGCCACGGCGCTTGCCCTCGAAAGAGAACGGGCGGGTGACGACACCGATCGTGAGGGCGCCGAGCTTGCGGGCGATGCTCGCGACCACCGGGGCGCCGCCGGTGCCAGTGCCGCCGCCCTCGCCCGCAGTGACGAAGACCATGTCGGCACCCTTGAGGACCTCTTCGATCTCGTCCTTGTGGTCCTCGGCAGCCTTGCGGCCCACCTCGGGGTCGGCGCCGGCGCCCAGACCGCGGGTCAGTTCACGCCCGACGTCGAGCTTGACGTCGGCGTCGGACATCAGCAGGGCCTGCGCATCGGTGTTGACCGCGATGAACTCGACTCCCTTGAGTCCCTGCTCGATCATGCGGTTGACCGCGTTGACGCCGCCGCCGCCGATACCGACGACCTTGATGACGGCGAGGTAGTTGTGCGGGGGCGTCATGGGCTCTCGCCTTCCGTTGAGTGGGTTTCGCGCTCGTTCTGGGGTCAGTGTCGGAAAACCCTCAACCTCAACCACAGGGTTAAGGTTATGTCAAGTAGTCCAGTGGTGCGAAACGCTATGCAGTGCCAGAGCGTTCCGCCAGCAGGCGCGCCGACACGCGCCAAGTTTTTGCGGGGCGCGAGGCCCCCGAACCGGTATCGGCGCGAGGCTCCGCGTCACCCGTCACTTTACTGTGGGCAACTCGGGACTCGACACATCGAAGATCCGACCGGGCTGTGTCAGAAGCACGGAGACGACCGCCGACTTCCTCTCGGAACCGTCGACACCGCCCCACACCACGACACGGCCGTCCCCCAGCGTAACCGAAACACTCGAAATCGTCGGTGCCGCAACCTCGGAGACCTGCGCTCGAATCGACTCCGGAAGCGCCTCGAGCACCTGCAGCGCAGCCTGCGTCGCGTGGTCATCGTGACCCGGGGTGGGAGTGACCAGCCTCGGCACGCCGAACGGGGGCGGCTCGATCGCGAAGTCAACACCGGTGGTGTCCATCAGGTGCTGCCCGTCCGGGGAATCGAAGTACACCACGGGAATCCGCTCGGTGACCGTGAGCTTCACCGTCGACGGATACTCCCGCTGCACCCGGGCCTCGGCCACCCGCCGGATCTCGGCGACCCGGCGCGCGGCCGCCCCGGTGTCGACCTGCAGCAGCGGCGTTCCCTCCGCGACGCCGAGGACGCTCAGCGCCTCCTCCTCGGTGACCACCCCGTCGCCCACGAACTCGATCTGACGCACCGACATCAGCGGGCTGAACCACAGTGTCGCGAACAGCGCGACCACCACCGTCACACACGCCCCGACGATCAGGAAAACCTTGCGACGCAACGAGCGGGCACGTTCACGCTCGGCCGAACCACGGCCGGGACGGCCGTCACCACCCGCACGCTCCGTCGACGCCGAACGCTCCCGGGTACCCGTCCGGGTGCCGCCGCGCCGATCCCGGCGGGCGTCCGGACGTCCGCCGCGCGATCGACCCCGGCCGTCGGCCGTCACTGCGACCCCGGACCGGATCCCGCTGCCCCGGAACGGCGGACGTGATTGGGCCGGGCGCGCAGCGCGTCGAGGATCTGCCCGCCGAGCATCGTCACGTCCCCCGCCCCCATCGTGATCACGACGTCACCGGGCCCGGCGATGCCCGCGACCTGACGCGGCACCTGGGACCGATCGGGCTGATAGTGAACGGGTTTCGTCATGCCCTGCGCGACCAGCGCACCGCTGACCCCCGGGATCGGCTCCTCGCGGGCGCCGTACACGTCGAGCACCACCACCTCGTCCGCGAGATCGAGGGCCTCGCCGAACTCCTGCGCGAACGTCACCGTCCGCGAGTACAGGTGCGGCTGGAACACCACCACGACGCGGCCCCGCTGCGGATCCTCGGCGACGAGTTCGCGCGCGGCACCCAGCACCGCACGGACCTCCGTCGGGTGGTGGGCGTAGTCGTCGAACACCCGCACGCCCTGCTCCCGGCCGGTGAGCTGGAACCGACGATGGACACCCCCGAAACCCGCGAGTCCCTCGAGCAACTCGTCGACCTGCGCGCCGGAATCCAACGCCGCGAGCAGCGCGGCGAGGGCGTTGAGCGCCATGTGCTGTCCGGGTACGCCCAATCGGAGTGTGCGCGACTCCTTCTCGCCGGCGAGCCGGATCACGGCCACTCCCCCGACGTCCCGCGCCGTCCACGACAGCAGTTCCGCGCCGACCGGAACGCCCTGCGCCGCCGCGACCGCCTCGGAGGTGCCGTAGCCGAGCACCCGGACGTCGCTGCCCGACTCGACCGTGCGACGCGCGAGCGCCGCCGATCCCGGGTCGTCGAGGCACGCCACCAGGAGCCCGCCGGGCGCGATCCGCGCGACGAAGTCGTCGAACACCTGAACGTACGCGTCACTGCTGCCGAAGAAGTCGAGATGGTCCGCCTCGATGTTGGTGACCACCACGACGTCCGGGTCGTACTGGAGCAGCGAGCCGTCGCTCTCGTCGGCCTCGGCCACGAAGACCTCGCCCGAACCGTGGTGGGCGTTGGTGCCCGCCTCGTTGAGCTCGCCGCCGACGGCGAAGGACGGATCGAATCCGCAGTGCTGCAGCGTGACCACGAGCATCGACGTCGTCGACGTCTTGCCGTGCGTGCCCGACACCAGCAGCGTCCGGTGTCCGCGCATCAGCGATGCCAGGACGGCGGGCCGCAGGATCACGGGGACGCCGCGTCGCCGCGCCTCGACGAGTTCCGGGTTGTCCTTCGGGATCGCCGCATGGGTCGTCACCACCGCCGTCGGACCGCCGGGCAACAGGTCGAGTGCGCCGGCGTCGTGCCCGATCCGGACGACGGCGCCACGGGCCCGCAGCGCGAGGACGCCGCGGCTCTCCTTCGCGTCCGACCCGGACACCTGCCCGCCACGTGCCAGGAGGATCCGCGCGATGCCGGACATGCCGGCACCGCCGATGCCGACCATGTGCACCCGCTCGAGACCCGCGGGCAACTGCTCGCTCATCGATTTCCCCTTGCTACGTCTACAACGATCTGCGCGACCGCGGCGGCCGCGCTGCGGTGACCCGCACCGGCAGCGGCACGGCCCATCTCGTCGAGCCGCGCACGGTCACCGAGCAGCGGGACGACGGTGTCGGACACGTACCGCGGCGTCAGGTCGGCGTCCGCGACGATCATCCCACCGCCCGCGGCCACGACCGGCTGCGCGTTGAGTTCCTGTTCGCCGTTTCCGTGCGGCAACGGCACGTAGACCGCGGGCAGCCCGACCGCCGACACCTCGGCGACCGTCATCGCCCCGGATCGGCAGATCACCGCGTCGGCGGCCGAATAGGCGAGGTCCATCCGGCTCAGGTAGGGCACCGCGACATACGGCGCCGCCGGATCGGATGCGACGTCGACCGAGTTCTTGGGGCCGTACGCGTGGAGGACGGAGATGCCCGCGGCGGCCAACTGCGGCGCCGCCCCCACGACCGCCTCGTTGAGCGAACGGGCACCCTGGGAGCCTCCGAAGACCAGCAGGACGGGGCCGTCGGCGGGCAGCCCGAAATGCTCCCGGGCCTTCGCCCGCAACGCGGCTCGATCGAGACCGGTGATCGACGACCGGACCGGGATACCGACGACCTCGGCGTCCTTCCGGCCGCGCGCGGCGACGCCGGACCCGGCGACCGCGGCGAGCACCCGCCGGGCGCGGCGGGCACCGAGCTTGTTGGCGATGCCGGCGCTGGCGTTCGCCTCGTGGATGACGATCGGGATCTTCCGGCGGCGGCCGAACAGTCCCGAACCCGCCGCCAGATAGGCCGGCAGCGCCACGTAGCCACCGAAGCCGACGATCACGTCCGCGTTCGTCCGGTCCAGGACCTCCCGGGTGGCGGCGACCGAGCGACGGATCCGCCCGGGCAGCCGGAGCAGGTCCATCGTCGGCTTACGCGGCAGCGGCACCGGCGGGATCAGCTCGAGCGGGTAGCCGCGCTCCGGCACCAGCGTCGTCTCGAGGCCACGCTCGGTTCCGAGTGCCGTCACCACCGCTGACGGATCGAGGACACGGATCGCATCCGCTACCGCCATCGCGGGCTCGATGTGGCCTGCGGTGCCACCACCGGCCACCACCACCGACAGGGCGGCATTCTCGCGGTTGTCGCCGTTCACCTACGCATTCCTCGCTCTCCCGGACGGGCGTCACGCGATCGTGCCGCCCGCCCACGTTCCGAAACCGGGTCGTATCCCCGGTGTCCTCGATTGTCGTCCACCCGGCGGCCGCCGTCCGACTGCCGCCGGCGGGGGTCGTCGTGGCGCACGCCCCGAGGTTGCGGCCGGGCTGCCCGATCGGCACGCGCCGGTTGCACTCTCTTGCTCTCCGCCCGGCGCACGACGGCCGCACCCCGCGGCCGCGGCGGGATGTACGGGGCCGGCTTCGGCAGCCGCAGCATCCGCGACACGCGGCCGTCCTGGCCGTTGTGCAGCGCCGCCACCGCCTCCGGTTCGTGCCGGGCCGCGTTCGCGACCAGACCGAACATGAGCAGTGTCGTGGCGGTCGAGGTGCCACCTGCCGAGACGAGCGGCAGCTGGAGTCCCGTCACCGGCAGGACACCGACGACGTAACCGATGTTGATGAAGGCCTGGCCAGTGATCCAGGCCGTCGCGGTCGCGGTGAGCAACTGCAGGAACGGATCCGCCGATCGCCTCGCGATGCGCAACCCCGTGTACACGAACAGACCGAACAGGCCGATCACCGCGCCCGCGCCGATGAATCCCAGTTCCTCGCCGATGATCGCGAAGATGAAGTCGTTGTGCGCGTTGGGCAGATAGCTCCACTTGGCGCGGCTCTGCCCCAGCCCCTCACCGAAGAGGCCGCCGTCAGCGAGGGCGTACTTGGCCTGCCGGGCCTGATAGCCCATGCCCTGCGGGTCGTCTCCCGGGTTGAGGAACGCCTGGACGCGCGCGGACCGGTAGCCCGCCGTGAGGGCGAGCGTGACCGCGCCGACGACGCCCGCGCCGAGCACGCTCAGGAACATCTTGAGCGGCAGACCGGCGAACCACAGCAGTGCCAGCAGGATGATCGCGAGCGAGATCGTCGTACCGAGGTCCGGCTGCAGCACGATCAGCACGAACACCAGCATCGCCGCCGGCACCAGCGGGATCAGCATCTCCTTGACCGACGGGTTGTCGCGGCGGCGGGTCGCGAGCAGATGCGCGCCCCACACCGCGAACGCGATCTTCGCCAGCTCGGACGGCTGCAACGAGATCGGGCCGATGACGAACCAGCCCCGGGTTCCCTGCGACTTCGTGCCGATGCCGGGGATGAGCACCAGCACCAGCATCACGATCGTGATGCCGAACGCGGGCAGCGACCACTTGCGCAGCAACCGGACCGGGATCAACAACGCGATGTAGAAGATCACGAAGCCGATGGTCGCGAAGATCAGCTGGGAGACGAACTTTCCGTACGCCGAACCGTCCTGCGCGACGGACTCCACGCTCGACGACGACAGCACCATCACCAGGCCCAGCACCGTCAGCAGGATCGCGATGGTGACGACCAGATGGAACGACGTCAGCGGACGCGCCAGCCACGCACCGATCCGGGTCCGTGGCCCACGGTCGGCCTTCTCGGTGCGGCGCTCGTTCTCGGGTCTCATGGTCGGGATCCGGACTCCCCCGGCGGCGTCTGCTCGTCCGACAACGCGGCGGCGGCCGCCGCGAAACTGCGGCCCCGGTGACCGTACGAGTCGAACATGTCCAGCGACGCGGCCGCCGGCGCGAGTAGAACGACATCACCGGGCGCCGCGAGCGTCGCGGCAGCGCGGACGGCCTCCGCCATCACCGTGTCGGCGTCGGCTCCCGGAAGGTCGAGCCGCACCGAGGCGGGGTTCCCAGCACCCATGGATGCATCGTCTCCCGACCGGACGTGCACGACCGGGACCTCGGGGGCGTGTCGCGCGAGCGCGTCCGCGATCTGGTCCGCGTCGCGCCCGATCAGGACGGCACCGGCCAGCCGGCCCGCGATCTCCTCGACGAGGTCGTCGATGCGCGCACCCTTCAGCAGTCCGCCCGCGATCCACACGACGGACTCGTGCGCGATGATCGACGAGCGCGCCGCGTGCGGATTGGTCGCCTTCGAGTCGTCGACGAACGCCACGTCACCGACAGCCCGCACGAGCTGCGCGCGGTGCGGACCCACCCGGTGCGACCGCAGACCCGCCTCCACCGCCGCCGGTGACACGCCGATCGCGCGGGCCAACGCGGCCGCTGCCAGCGCGTCACACAGCCCGGCCGGTCCGGCAGGACTGATCTCGTCGGCCGCGATCAGCGGGACGGAGTCCGCGAACGCCCGATCGACGAGCATTCCACCGCGCACACCCAGCTCCCCGGTGTCGGGCGCATCGAGCCGGAAGCCGACGGTGTGCCCGTTGCGCGGACGCGACGCCAGTCCCGCGGCGATCTCGTCGTCGAGGCCCACGACCGCGACGTCGCCCGTCAGCGCCTGCGCCTTGGCGTCGATGTAGCCCGGCATGCCGCCGTGCCAGTCCAGGTGGTCCTCGGCGATGTTCAGCACCACGCCGGCGTCCGGGCGCACCGACGGCGCCCAGTGCAGCTGGAACGACGACAGCTCCACCGCGAGCACGTCCGCGCGGGGCTCCTGCGCCCGCAGCGCGTCGAGCACTGGCAGCCCGATGTTCCCGCACGCCGCCGACGGAATGTCGGCAGCCTCGAGGATCGAGTGCAGCATCGACGTCGTGGTGGTCTTGCCGTTGGTGCCGGTCACCACCAGCCAGCGCCGCGGCGGCCCGTACATGCGGGCCCGGTCGACCCGCCACGAGAACTCGATGTCGCCCCAGACGGGGACGCCCGCGTCCGCGGCGGCCGCCAGGACCGGCGCGTCGGGCCGGAAGCCGGGGCTGGTCACGACCAGCGCGAAGCCGGCCACCCGCTGCCGGTCGGCCACCAGGTCGGCGACCGGCACCGTCTCCGCGCCCAGCTCGGCGCACCGCGCGAGGGCGTCGGCATTGGTGTCGGTGACCGTCACCCTGGCGCCGAGGTCGAGCAGTGGGGCGATGACCGCCCGGCCCGAGATCCCGGCACCGGTCACCAGGACGTCCGCGTCCCGCAGCCGGCCCAGGCCGGCCTCGTCGAGGTACGTCTGCTCGAACGGCATGCGTCAGTCCCCGATCGCCGCGAGGTACTCGCTGTAGAACAGGGCCAGGCCGATCGCCGACGCGATGGCGGCCAGCAGCCAGAATCTGATGATCACCTGGGTCTCGGCCCAGCCGCCCAGCTCGAAGTGGTGATGGAACGGCGCCATCCGGAACACGCGCCGTCGGCTCGACCGGAACACCGCCACCTGGATGACCACCGACGCGGCCTCCGCGACGAACAGCGCGCCGATGACGACCATCAGCAGCTCGGTGCGGGTGGTGATGGACAGGCCGGCGAGCATGCCGCCGAGGGCCAGCGAGCCGGTGTCGCCCATGAAGATCTTGGCGGGCGCCGCGTTCCACCACAGGAAGCCGATGCAGGCCGCGGCACCGGCCGCGCACAGCAGCGCCAGGTCCAGCGGGTCACGGACGTCGTAGCAGCCCTTGGCGGGGCCGAGGCTGCCCGGCCCCGTGGTGCACGCGTTGCGGTACTGCCAGAACGTGATGATCACGTACGCGCCGAGCACGAGGCTCATCGAGCCGGCGGCCAGACCGTCGAGACCGTCGGTGAGGTTCACCGCGTTCGACCATGCACTGACCAGCAGGTAACAGAACAGGATGAAGACGATCGAGCCCATGCTCACCGTCGCGATGTCACGCACGTACGACAGGTGCACGCTGCCCGGGGTGAGGCCGCTGCCGCCGCGGAACTGCAGCGCCAGGATGCCGAACGCGACGGCGGCCACCAGCTGACCGACCAGCTTCGCGGTCTTGTTCAGGCCGAGGTTGCGCTGCTTGCGGATCTTGATGAAGTCGTCGAGGAAGCCGACGCCGCCGAGCGCGGTGGTCAGTCCGAGTACCAGCAGACCCGACGCCGACGGGCCCTCCGCGTCGTAGCCGATACCGATCAGGTGCGAGCCCCAGTAGCCGGCCCACAGGCCCGCCAGGATCGCGACCCCACCCATCGTCGGGGTGCCACGCTTGGCCTGGTGGCTGGCCGGACCCTCGGTGCGGATCTCCTGGCCGAAGCCCTGCCTCGAGAAGATCTTGATCAGGACGGGCGTCAACAGGATCGAGACGGCGAGCGCGATGCCCGCGGCGAAGAGAATCTGCCTCACTGCGACGCCTCCTTGTCGGTCGACACCGAACCGGTCACCGGCGCGGCGAGCACAGCGTCCGCGACCTCCCACAGCCCGATCGACTGCGAGGCCTTCACCAGCACGAGATCACCGGCCCGCAGTTCCTGCTCCAACAGAGCGATCGCGCTTGCACCGTCGGGCACGTGGACCGCCTCGTCACCCCACGAACCTTCCATCACCGCTCCCTGGTACATCGCGCGCACAGGACGGCCGGGGCCCACGAGGATCAGCTTGGTCACGTCCAAGCGCACCGCGAACCGTCCGATCGCGTCGTGCTCGACGACTGATTCTGGCCCGAGTTCGGCCATTTCGCCGAGGACCGCCCACGTCCGGCGCGCCGGACCACGCCCCGACTTCGCCATGGACACCAGCGCCTTGATCGCAGCGCGCATCGAGTCCGGGTTGGCGTTGTACGAGTCGTTGACGACGGTGACGCCGTCGGCGCGGTCGCGGACCTCCATGCGGCGCGCGGACACCGGCGCCGCCCCGCCCAGGGCCGCGGCGATCTGCTCGAGCGTCCCGCCGCACTCGAGCGCGACAGCGGCCGCTGCGAGCGCGTTGCCGATGTGATGCTCACCGTGCACCGCCAGGGTGATCGGGACGCTACCGGCCGAGCACGTCAGCGTGAAACTCGCGCGGGCTTGGTCGTCGAGGTGCACGTCGGTGGCGCGGACGTCGGCGTTGCCGGACAGTCCGACCAGCACGACGCGGGCCTTGGTGCGCTTGGCCATCGCGGCGACCAGCGGGTCGTCGGCGTTGAGCACCGCGACGCCCCCGTCGGCCGCCGACGGCAGCGACGCGGGCAGCTCGCCCTTGGTCTCGGCGATCGCCTCACGCGACCCGAACTCACCGAGATGCGCGGTGCCGACGTTGAGCACGACACCGATGCGGGGCGGCGCGGTCTTCGCGAGGGCGGCGATGTGGCCGCGACCGCGCGCCGACATCTCCAGCACCAGGAACCGGGTGTCGGCGTCGGCGCGCAACGCCGTCCACGGGTGACCGAGTTCGTTGTTGAACGACCCGGGCGGGGCCACGACCGGACCGAGCGGCGCCAACACGGCAGCGAGCAGGTCCTTCGTGGACGTCTTGCCCGACGAGCCCGTGACACCCACGACGGTCAGTTCCGACTCGGCCGCGAGTCGGTCGACGCTCGCGCGCGCCAGCTTGGCGAGCGCCTCGAGCACCGCGGCACCGGAGCCGTCGCGGTCGTGCTCGAGCGCCAGCGCCGAACTACCCGACGGGCCCAGCGGCTCGACCACGATGGCCGGGACACCGACGGGGCGGGCCGCGAGCACCGCGACCGCACCAGCAGCGACAGCACCGGCGGCGTGGTCGTGCCCGTCCACCCGCGCACCCGGCAACGCCAGGAACAGTCCGCCCGGCGTGACCTTGCGGGAATCGAACTCCACCGGTCCCGAGACGGTGGCCGACGGATCGTCGACATCGTGGAGCGTCCCGCCGACCGCCTGGGCGATCTGGGCGAGCGTCATCGGGATCATGCGTTTCCTCCGTGTGCGGGGCCTTCTCCGGAAACGATCCGATCGATCGCCTCTCCCAGGACCTCGCGGTCGTCGAATGGGTACTTCACCCCGTGGATCTCCTGGCCGGTCTCGTGGCCCTTGCCGGCGACCAGCACGACATCGCCCGGACGCGCCCAATCGACCGCCGCGGCGATCGCCTCGCCCCGGTCGCCGATCTCGCGGACCTCCCCGCGCTCGGTCGCCGGGACGGCCAACGCGCCCTGGACCAGCGCGGTCCGGATCGTGGCCGGGTCCTCGGTGCGCGGATTGTCGTCGGTGATCACCAGCAGGTCGGCGCCGCGGGCTCCGGCCTCCCCCATCAGCGCCCGCTTGCCGGTGTCGCGGTCACCGCCGGCGCCGACGACGACCGCGATCCGCCCCTCCGTCTGACCACGCAGCGTCGCGATCACGGCCTCGAGCGCCGCCGGCTTGTGCGCGTAGTCGACGACGGCCAGGAATTCCTGTCCACGCTCGACACGCTGCACCCGCCCGGGCACGTCCACTCCGCCGACACCGGCGAGCACCGCATCCACGTCGGCACCGGCCGCCGCGCACACCGCCACGGCGAGGGCCGCGTTGGCGATGTTGTAGTGGCCTGGCAGTCGCAGCGACACCTCGCGCGCTACACCGTCCGGTCCGGTGAGGGTGAAGACCTGGTTGCCCGACGGCTGGGCCTCGGCCGGTCCCGCCGTCCACGTGCCGTCCGCGCGGGTCGACACCGTCGCGACCGCGTCCGAGCGGTCCGGGTGCGCGCGACGCGCGATCTCGGCCATCCGAACGCCCCACTCGTCGTCGACGCAGATCACCGCGCGCTCGGCGCGCACCGTCGAGTCCGCCGCGAACAGCCGGCTCTTCGCGCGGAAGTAGTCGTCGAAGTCCTTGTGGAAGTCGAGGTGGTCCTGGGACAGGTTCGTGAACGTGCCGATCGAGAAGCGGACGCCGTCGACGCGGCCCAGTGCCAGCGCGTGGCTCGACACCTCCATGACCACGGTGTCGATGCCGCGCTCGAGCATCGCCGCGAACAGCGCGTGCAGCTGCGGGGCCTCCGGCGTGGTGAGGGCACTCGGCACCCGATGGCCCTCGACACGGGTCTCGATGGTGCCGACCAGACCGATGCTGCGTCCGGCGGCGGCGAGTCCAGCCTCGACCAGGTACGACGTCGTCGTCTTGCCGGACGTGCCGGTGATACCGATCACCTGCATCTGCTCGGACGGGCGACCGTAGATGGTGGCCGAGACCTCGCCGAGCACGCGGCGCGGATCGGGATGCACGACCACCGGGAGCGGTGCGACGGAGTCGACGGACGCGAGACGCGCTGTGATGGAAGCGAGCCCGGCGTCGTCGGTGAACACGGCTGCAGCGCCCGCGTCGAGCGCGGTCGAGACGAACTCCGCGCCGTGGGTGTGCGCCCCGGGCAACGCCGCGAACAGGTCGCCCGGCCGCACCGCCTGCGCGCGCAGCTCGACACCGGTGACGGTCGCCGGCTCACCTGCGCGGGCCGGCCCCGACGGCACCCATTCGATCCGGGCGCCGATCCTCGCCGCGAGCTCCGCGAGATCGGTCAGCGGCGGATTCGTGGGGCGAAGACCGCTCCCCGGCGCCGTGTCCGGCGTGGAAGGCTGCGGACTCGGAAGCACAGGCGATATGTCCTCTCGGGTCGGTCGGTACGTGCGGGACGGGTTCGATGGTTGTCGCGCGATCCTCGCCGATACGTTCGACGAAGATCGACGTGTCAGATTACCGGCGGTGACGCTCGACGGACGAGCCAGCACGTCCAGCCCGCACATTCACGTGGGAATCGTCACCCCGGCTGGTGGTCAGTCGGCCTGCAGCACCAACCGCCGACCCGGGTCCGGTGACAACGGCACACTCTCCCGCTGCAGCAGCCACGACGCGATGTTGTGGAACAGCGGGGCGGCCGACTGGCCGCCGCCGCCGTCGACGCCGCGCACCGGCGCGTCGAGCATGATGCCGATGACGTAGCGCGGATCGTCGGCGGGCGCGATGCCGGCGAACGTGATCCAGTAGTTCGAGTTCGAGTAGCACTTGCACACCGGATCGACCTGCTGCGCGGTACCGGTCTTGCCGGTGATCTGGTAGCCCTCGACCGCGGCCTGCGGCCCGGTTCCCTGCTGGTAGCCCATCGGGTCCTTCTGGGTGACCGACCGGAACATGTCGCGCACGGTCCGTGCCGTCTCCTCGCTGACCACATACACCGGTTCCGGGCGCTCGGTCTCGGTCCTCGTGCCGTCCGGCGCGACGGTCGCCTTGACGATCCGCGGCGCGATGCGCTCGCCGTCGTTCGCCATCGCCTGGTACATGCCGGTCATCTGCAGCAGCGTCATCGACAGGCCCTGACCGATCGGCAGGTTGGCGAACGTGCCGCCGGACCAGTCCTCCAGTTCCGGGACACTGCCGGCACTCTCGCCGGGCAGGCCGACACCGGTCGTCTGGCCGAGCCCGAACCGGTGCAGCATGTCGGCGTAGCGTTCCTCGCCGACACGCTCCGCCAGCATCAGGGTGCCGACGTTGGACGACTTCCCGAACACGCCCGTCGACGTGTACGGCGCGACGCCGTGCGCCCACGCGTCCTTCACCGACACCCCGGCCATCTGGATCGAGCCCGGCACCTGCAGCACCTCGTCCGGCGTGGTGAGCCCGTACTCGATCGCGGCGGCCGCGGTGACGATCTTGTTGACCGAGCCCGGCTCGAACGGCGAACTCACCGGCAGGTTGCCCATCTGCGCGGTCGGCGGATTGTTGCCGACCCCGATCGCCGGGTTGAACGTGCCGTCGTTGGTCATGGCGAGCACTTCGGAGGTCTTCGCGTCGAGCACCACGACCGAGGCGTTCTTCGCACCGGACAGGTCCTTCGCCTGCTGCGCCTGCTGCTGCACGTAGTACTGCAGATCCGAGTCGATCGTCAGCTCCACCGTGGACCCGTCCACCGCCGGCTGCAGATCGCGCCGACTGCCGGGGATCACCGCGCCGTCCGAACCGCGGTCGTGTGTCTCCTTGCCGTCCTTACCCGCGAGTGTCGAGTCCATCGAGTCCTCGAGCCCGAGCAGACCGTGGCCGTCCCACCCGGTCGCCCCGACGATGTTCGCGGCGAGGGAGCCGCCCGGGTATTCCCGGATGTCCTGCCGCTCGAGTCCGACCTCCGGGAACTCGTCAGCGATGTCGGCGGCCACCGCCGGGTCGACGCTGCGCGCCAGGTAGACGAACGTCTCCTCGCTCTGCAGCTTCGTCAGCAGATCGCTCTCGGGTGCCGTCTCGCCGAGTCGCTCATGGATACCACGCGCGATCTCCTTCAACCGGGTCTCCGGATCGGGAGCGGTCTCGTCCTTGGCGCGCAGTTCTTCCATGTTCTTGCGTTCCCGCACCGGCTGGAAGGTGAGTGACTTCGCATCGAGGGTGTACGCGAGCTTGTTGCCGCTGCGGTCGACGATCGCGCCGCGCACGGCGGGCAGCGTGACGGTGGTGGCCCGCTGGTTGGCCGCCTCCGCCGACAGCCGCGGCGCATCGACACCCTGCACCCACAACAACTGCAGTGCCACGATTCCCAACGCGGCGAGCATGGTCGCCCGCCCGTACTTCAGTCGGAACACGAACGAATCGGTGCGCCTCTGCGACGACGTCCGCCCCCGCGACCTGCGCGGGGGCGGTGACGCAGGCCTGCGCCGGCGTGGGGCTGGAGCGCGTCCACCCGGGGACGTCACTGCCGCGCACCTGCCGGGGGCTGAGTGATGACCGTCACGAGAGTCGATTGTTCACCGCGCGCCTGGATTCGACCGTCATTGACGGACTGCGGTGTGGCGGGGGCCGTCGAGGGCGTCGGCGCCGACGGATGCAGCGCCTGCGGCGACGCCTGGGGCTGCGGAGCCGGCGCTGCGGGAGCGGGCGCGGGAGCCCGGTCCAGCGGCGCGACGGGCTTGCCCTCGGCGGGCTTCGGCGTGCCGATCACGTGCACGGTGCCGTCGGCATCCAGGAGCAGCCGCGCCGGATCCTTGGCCGGGATCAGCCCCTGCTCGGCCGCCTTCTCGGCGAGAACGGGGGCGGAATTGCCGGCGGCAACCTCACGCTGGAGTGCCGCCGTCTGCTCCCGCAGGCTCTGGTTGTGCGCCCGGGCGTCGGCCAGCTGGTACGAATCCTCGGCCGACCGGGTCGTCAGCAGCAGCGTCGTCGCGAGCCCCATGCAGAGCAGACCGAGGATCGTGGCCACGAACGGGACACGCGCGACGAAGGTGCGCGACGACGACCCGAACGAGGACCGACTCGCCGCCGGCGACGCGGCACGGGTGCCGACACCGGCGGTCACCGTGGCACGCTGCTGCCGACGCTCGTACGCCCGTTGCGCCGCGGTGGACCGTCGGACCCGCGTGGCGGAAGCCACCTGAACAGTCATGCCGTCTCCCTCCTCGCGATTCGCTCCGCCGCACGCAAACGCACCGGCGCTGCTCTCGGGTTCTCCTCGATCTCCTGCTCGGACGCGCGTTCGGCGCCGCGGGTCAGAATCCGGAACTCCGGTCCCATGCCCGGCAACTCCACGGGCAGGCCTTCGGGTGTCTTGGACTTCGACAGCGGCGTCAGTTCCTGCTTGACGACGCGGTCCTCGAGGGACTGGTACGACATGAAGACGACACGACCGCCGACCGCCAGGGCGTCGAGGGCCGCAGGGACGGCCGCACGCAGCGAATCGAGTTCGCCGTTGACCTCGACCCGCAGCGCTTGGAACGTCCGCTTGGCGGGGTGGCCGCCGGTGCGGCGGGTAGCCGCCGGGATGGCGTCGTAGATGAGCTCGACCAACGCGGCGCTGGTGGTGAACGGCTGCTTCTGCCGGCGCCGCACGATCTCCGACGCGATCCGCCCCGCGAAGCGCTCCTCGCCGTAGGTGCTCAGGATGCGGGCGAGCTCACCGTGGCTGTACGTGTTCAGCACCTCGGCGGCGGTGATGCCCGTCGTGGGATTCATTCGCATGTCCAACGGCGCGTCGACGGAGTATGCGAATCCGCGGTCTGCCTCGTCGAGCTGCATCGACGACACACCGAGATCGAAGAGGATGGCGTGCACGGTGCCGGTCGAGTCGAGCCCGGCCTGGTCGAGCGCATCGACGATGCCGTCGTACCGGGTGTGCACGAACGTGGTGCGGTCGGCGTAGGGAGCGAGCCGCCCGGACGCGATACGCAGCGCCTCCGGGTCGCGGTCGAGCCCGATCAGGTGCAGGCCGGGATACGTGCGCAGGAAGTACTCGGAGTGTCCACCCAGACCGAGGGTGGCGTCGATCATCACCGCGCCGTCGCCGCGCGGGTTGTCGGCGGTGATGGCCGGTCCCAGCAGTTCGTCCGCGCGGTGCAGCAGAACCGGGACATGACCGAACTCGCCGGGGACGGACTGGTTGTCGTCCTCGCCGTCGACCATGATTCCTCCGGCTCCTGCTCGATAACTCTTGCGGGTGTGCGTTGTGCGGGTGTCGGAGGGGTGGGTTCGCGAATCGTCGGCAGCGGGTCTCCTGCAACGAAACTCGCGAACGTCACTTCTCCGGGGAGAGCGAATGCCTCGAGGTCCCTGTCCGATCGAGGAACCTGGCGCTGGGGAAGAGCGTCAGGGTCCCGGTGGTGAACCTGGCGCTGGGGAAGTGCGTCAGGGTCACACTCGGGCAGAGGCCTCGCGGCACTCGCCGGCGTCGGTGGGCTAGAAGATCCCCTCGAGCGCCTCGTCTCTGGCTTGTGAGTAGCTTTCTTCGTGCTCCGCGAGGTAGGACTCCCACGCTCGGGCGTCCCAGATCTCGAGGAAATCGACCGAACCGATCACGACGCAGTCCTTGGACAGCCCCGCATAGCGGCGATGGTCCGCGGAGAGCGTGATCCGCCCCTGGGCATCGGGGTGCTGTTCGTCGGTTCCCGACGCCAACCCGCGCACGAAGGCACGTGCCTGCGGATTGCTACGGGAAGCCGCGGCTGCACGACGCGCGAGTGCGGTGAACTCCTCACGGGGATACACCGCAAGGCTGTGGTCCTGCCCTTTCGTGACCATCAACCCTCCCGCCAACGCGTCCCGGAACTTCGCGGGCAGCGTGAGCCGCCCCTTGTCGTCGAGCTTCGGCGTGTAGGTACCGAGAAACATCTCGACACCTCCCACCGGGGCCCTGTGGCGAACGTGTGGGTCGATACCGGTTGGTACCGTCCCGCATTTCTTGCGGGTCGCTCACACGATCCGCTGCCCGCCACTTTACCCCACTTCCCTCCACTTTCAATCCGATCAGACCCCGGATTTGACAACTTTCGCCCGATAAGTGCAGCTCACAGCCGCGAGGCGAGGTGGGGGAAGCTGCTGCGCGTGACGGCGAACACGCACGTTGGGCGCCATTGCAAGACCCGGCCGCAGGGCTTCAAGATCAACAAAGGCCCAGCTCGAGCCTTCGCCGGCAGCATCGACCGAACCGGCGAACACCGCCGCGGGGGGCGTTCGATCTCAGCGGTGGGGAGCAGTGGGGAATTCGGGTGGGGAACGGTGGGGAATCACGGTGCGGCGATACGGATGACGCGTGTCGCACCCGGCGGGCCGACACGAAAGGGAGACGAAAAAACGGTGATGGCGCGACCCCGGGGCCACGCCATCACCGTTTTCCGAAAACTTACGACCTACTCCTGTTCGAATCTCCGACGGAATCGGTCTTCCATGCGAGACGAGAAGCCACCTGATTTCTTCCCACCATGGGACTTACGCGGATGCGATCCGCCCGACCCGCCCGGAGTGCCGTCCCCGTCGGGAACCGCCGCCAGATGACTCTTGCCTCCACCGAGGAGAAAGAGGATTCCGGCACCGAACATCACGACGAATCCGATCAAACTGATGATCGGGAATTCGCCCAACCTCACATTCACAGCCACGCCCACGACGAGGAGGACGAGACCCAATACGAAGAGGGCCACTGCCTGCAATCGACGCTTCCCGGAGGGGGCACGCATTCGCCCGCCCCTCACTGTGGACGCGAACTTGGGATCCTCGGCGTAGAGCGCGCTCTCGATCTGGTCGAGCATGCGCTGCTCGTGCTCGGAGAGTGGCACGGTACCTCCCCCGGCACTAAGAGTTGGCACCTCATCCGCGGTGCGGTGAGGTGGGTAACGGACTGACGGTTACCTGAATTCAATAATACGAGGAGAGTCGGCCCCTTACCACCTACTCCGCGGACGAGTTGTCGACGAATCCGTGACGATCTGGGACGGCGCGACCCGCCGCTCCGCCAACGTGTCGGGAATCACCCGCCGGACGCTACGCGGAGGCGCCTCGATCACCGGCATTCAGGTCTACCTCGGGCAGGAAATCTTCCACCGCGGTGAGGAACCGACCCACGTTTCTGTAGAACCCGTCGGCGTCGCCATCCGCCACCACCCGTGTGACGCCGGCCTCGATCGACGCACGCAAGGCGGAATGCCCGGCGAAGTAGTCCGCCCATGCGGCGAATTCCGGCGCCGCCCGGGCCATGAGCACCCACGCGCTTCGTGAACGCGGCCGCCGTGACGCCGCCGCGCGGGCCCGCCCCTCCGACGCGGCCAGGACAGCCGCGGCGCCGCGCAGGGCGGCAAGATAGGCGCAGCGGAAGCGCTCGGTGGGCTCCCCCGCACCCGCCGCCTCGGACAACAGCCTGTCCGCGCGGTCGAGCAATGTCGTCGCCTGCACCAGCACTGGCCGCCGACCGGACGACCCACACCCGGCCGCGATCCGCGACATTCCCGGCGCGGCCACCGACGCCGCCCGGGGCCGCATCCCCGATGCGACCGATACAACCGGCTCGACCTCCGGCCCGACTTCAAGCACCCCCACGCACCTCCCACCGCTCCGAAGTTTCAGGGCCGACGATCCGGCGATGATTCGCTTCCCTCGAACATCACCGGATCGCCGATATCGAACACGTGTTCGACCTATTCAATATAGCTGGCCCCACCGACACGTCGTCAAGGGAGAAGAGGGTGAGCCCGAGCATGGACAGCACCGGCAGCTCCGGCAGCCCCGGCGAGAGCCCCGGCCCGACCCCTGGCCCGACCCCTGGCACGCCGGTCGTCGTCGATCTGTCGGTGTCCGAGATGCGCGCTCGGCTGCCGGAGGCGCTGGCCATCTATGTGGCCGCGATGGGCTATCCACGCGGGACCGAGTACCACCGGGCGCCGATGTGGACCGAACACACCGCGCGGCCCGGCTGGCGGGCGGTGGGCGCAGTCCAGCCCGATCCCGCTCATCCGGACCGGCCCGCTCCCCTCGTCGCGATCGCGTACGGCTACCGCGGCGCACCCGACCAGTGGTGGCAGCAGCAGGTCCGTCACGGCATGCAGTCGACGGGCTGGAGCCGCGACCAGATCGAATACGTCCTGGGCAACTACTTCGAGCTGACCGAACTGCACGTCCATCCGAGCGCACAGGGGCACCGGCTCGGCGAACAGCTCCTGCGCCGGCTCCTCGCGGACCGCCCGGAACGAGGTGTCCTGCTCTCCACCCCCGAGGTGGATCGGGAGGACAATCGGGCATGGCGCCTGTATCGGCGCACCGGGTTCCGGGACGTCGTCCGCCACTTCACCTTCGCGGGCGACCGCCGCCCGTTCGCCGTGCTCGGCCGGGGGTTGCCGCTGTGATGGACGTGATCGTCGTCGGCTCGGGCCACAACGCCCTCGTGTCGGCCTGCTATCTCGCCCGTGCCGGCTGGTCGGTGGAGGTCCTCGAACGTGACACCGTGCTCGGCGGCGCGGTCTCGACCGTCGAGCGGTTCCCCGGTCACCGCGTGGACCGCGGCTCGTCGGCGCACATCATGATCCGACACACCGGAATCATCGAGGAGCTCGATCTCGCCGCCCACGGTCTGCGCTACATCGACTGCGATCCGTGGGCGTTCGCACCCGCCCCGGCCGGTTCGGACCGACCCGGAATCGTCTTCCATCGCAGCCTCGATCGCACGTGCCGGTCCATCGAGGAGTCGTGCGGCGCCGCCGACGCGGCCGCGTACCGGCGCTTCGTGGAGACGTGGGGCCCGCGCACCGCACGCGTCATGCGCGCCTTCTCCGCCCCACCGACCGGCGGGCACCTGCTGCGCTCGTTCTGGGGTCTGGACACGTCCGGCGGCGGCAGCGAGATCTCCCGCGAGTTCCTCACGACGGGCGACGCATTGCTCGACGAGTACTTCGACAGCGAACCGCTCAAGGCGGCTCTCGCGTGGTTCGGCGCGCAGTCCGGTCCGCCGATGTCGGAGCCGGGCACCGCCCCGATGGTCGGGTTCGCGGCGCTGATGCACACGCTGCCGCCGGGCCGCGCGGTGGGCGGCAGCGGCGCGCTCACCACCGCGTTGGCCTCCCGTCTCGCGTCCGACGGCGGCACCGTCACCCTCGGCGACGGCGTCACCGAGCTGCGCCGCGACGCCGACGGGTGGACCGTCGTGACGGAGTCCGGCCGGCGCGTCCGGGCCCGCGCCGTCGTCGCCGGCTGTCACGTGCTGACCACGCTCGACCTGCTCGAACGCGGCGGATACGACCGGGACACCGTCGCCGGGTGGCGACGCCGGATCCGCGTCGGCCCGGGCATCGGCATGGTGCTGCGGCTGGGCACCGACGCGCTGCCGTCGTACCCGAGCGCACCCGCCGGGGAGACCGCGACGTCGGGGCTGCAACTGCTCGTCTCCGATCGCGCGCAGCTGCGGGCGGCGCACGGTGCAGCGCTCGCCGGGGAGCTGCCGCCGGAACCCGCGGTTCTCGCGATGAGCTTCAGCGGCATCGACCCCACGATCTCCCCCGCCGGCGAGCATCAGGTGACGTTGTGGTCGCAGTGGCACCCGTACGCGCTGTCCGGCGGCCGCCGCTGGGCCGATCTCGGCGAACGCGAGGCCGACCGCATCGTCGCGAACGTCGATGCCCTGGCGCCCGGGTTCGCCGACAGCGTCCGCCACCGGCACATCCAGACCCCCGCCGACATCGAACGCGAGATGGGCCTGCTCGGTGGCAACGTGATGCACGTGGAGATGTCGCTGGATCAGATGTTCATGTGGCGGCCGATCCCGGAGCTGGCCGCGCACCGGGTCCCGAACGCCGACACCCTGTATCTGACGGGTGCGTCGACGCATCCCGGCGGCGGCGTGTCCGGATCGAGTGGCCGCAGCGCGGCCCGGGTCGCGCTCGCGGACGCCGGCGGTGGACGGCTGCGTCGAATGCTGCGCAAGACCTTCCGGTGAGCACCGTGACGCCGCTCGTGCGCGCGTCCGCAGTCGTCGCGGCGACCGCGATCGCGGCACAGATCGCGTATCCCCTCGTCGACGGTCGGTCCCGGGACGCCGTCACCGTCGCCGTGGTCGCGCTGCTGGCGGCCGCAGCGATCGTGCATGCCGTGGCGGTCCGAGGCGGCCGGTGGGCGTCGGGCATGGTGCTGGCCACCGCCGGGATCGGGCTGGCGTCGGAAGTGGTCGGGGTCGCGACGGGGATCCCGTACGGCTGTTACGAGTACGCGTCCGGACGACTCGGGCCGTCGATCGCGGAGGTGCCGCTCGTGGTGCCGTTCGCGTGGACCGCCGGCTTCTACCCGGTGTGGTGCGCCGCGTCGCTGCTCACCCGCAGCAGGCCGGCGCGCATCGTCCTCACGACGATCGGAGTCGTCGGCTGGGACCTGTACCTGGATCCACAGATGGTGGCCGACGGGCAGTGGCGGTGGTGTGTGACCGACGCCGGGCTGGTCGGGATCGAGCACATCCCGCTGACCAACTACGCGGGCTGGGTGGTCGTGGCCGCGGCGATGACGGTTCTCGTCGATCTGCTCGACCGTCGCGTACGTCCCGCGCCGGCATCGCCGGCCCGCGACGCCGTGCCGATCGCACTGTTCCTGTGGACGTGGCTCGGCTCGGCCCTCGCCCACGCGGTGTTCCTGGACGCGCCGGAACTGCGGTACTCGGCGGTCTACGGGTTGGTCGCGATGGGCGTCGTCGGCGTTCCGCTCCTGCTGCGGCTGGCCGGTTCGCGCCGCGCCGAATCGGACACCACACCCGCCACCTGACACGAATACCCGTGCCTTGCACGATGATCTCGCCATACCTGGCACCATGTTCCCGTGCAATCGTCCACATCCGGCCCCTCGGTCCGTTCCCGTTCCCGCCTCCGCGTGTTCGCCACCGCAGCCCTCGCGCTGCTCCTCGTACCGCTGCTCGCCGGGTGCCTGCGGGTCCAGGTGTCGATGGGCGTGTCCGCCGACGACAAGGTCTCCGGCCAGATCGTCGCGGCCACCGTGCCGAAGGACGAGAACGACAAGGGCCCGCAGCTGACCCCGCCGGACTCGCTCTCCAACCGCATCCGGGTGCAGGAGTACCGCAAGGACGGTTACGTCGGCTCGCAGGCCTTCTTCAGCGGCCTGTCGTTCGGCGACGTCCAGAAGCTCGGTTCGATGTACAGCGAGACGGGCACCGCGCTGCAGTTGTCGCTGCGGCGCGCCGGCGACCTGGTGAGCCTGGACGGCCGGGTCGACCTGGAGAACGTCCCAGCTCAGGGCACCGACGTGCAGTTCACGATCGCCTTCCCCGCCCGCGTGGCCACGACCAACGGCACCCGTGAGGGCGAGTCGACCGTCACGTGGAAGCTGCCGGCCGGCGACGTCAGCACGCTGCGCGCCGAGGTCCGCTACGCCGACCCCAGTACCCGCAGCTTCGCCGGCTGGGCCGGGATGGCCGCCGGTGTCGCGGTCGCCGTCGCCGCGATCGTCGGCGTCATGGCGTGGGCGACGCGCAATCGCACGCGGCCGCCGGGACCCCCGGCCGAGCAGCCGGTCGCGACGTCGTCGCGGTGACCCTGCACCGCGTGGCTCCACCGCTCCACCGCTTCGACCCCCTGGCCGCCGCCACGCGCATCGGGGCCGGCCTGGCGATCGGCGGCGCCGCCGTCGCCGCCGCGAACGCCGCCGCGCTGCCCCGCCTGCACGCGGCCCCGGTGACCGAACCGGTCACCGTCGTCGTGCCCGCCCGCAACGAGGCCGCTCGGATCGGCGAGCTCGTCGCGGATCTGCGCGCCCAGCGCGGACTCGGCACGCTGCGGGTCCTCGTCCTCGACGACGACTCCACCGACGGCACCGCGGACGTCGCCCGACGGGCGTTCGACGGCGACGGCCGCTTCGCCGTGATCAGCAGCACCGGCGCGCCGGCGCCGGGCTGGCTCGGCAAGACCGCCGCGTGCCGCCGCGCCGCCGAGCATGCGACACGCCTGATGGATCCGCGGCGGCCCGGCGCGCTCGTCTTCCTGGACGCCGACGTCCGGCTGGCCCCCGACGCCCTCGCGGCCGCCGTCACCGAATTGCGGCGCACTGGCGCCCACCTGGTGTCGCCATGGCCCCGGCAGGACGCGGAGTCGGCCGTCGAGCGGCTGATCCAGCCGCTGCTGTGTTGGTCGTGGTTCGCGTCGCTGCCGGTCGCGGTCGCGGCCCGCAACACGCGCCCGTCGATGGTCGTCGCGTGTGGGCAGTTCCTCGTGTTCGACGCCGCCGCGTACTACCGGCTCGGCGGCCATGTCGCCGTCGCGGACAGTTTCACGGAGGACCTCGACATCGCCCGGGCGCTGCGGCGGCGCGGTGAGCGGACCGCCGTGGCCGCCGGACAGCACCTGGCGTCGTGCCGGATGTACACCAGCGCGACGGCCCTGCGCACCGGATACACGCGGTGGTTGTGGACGGCGTTCGGCTCCCCTGCCGGCTCGGCTGCGGTGTCGGCCGCCGCCGCGCTCGCGTACCTGCTGCCCCCGGCCGCCGCACTGTTCGGGCGCGGACGCACCCGGGCGTGGGGTGCGGCGGGGTACGCCGCCGCAGTCGCGTCGCGGCTGACCACGCGCACCGTCGAGACCGGGGCCGGCCCGGGCGTCCGCGACGTGGTGGACGCGGTCGCCCATCCTGCGTCGGTCGTCGGGCTGATCGGTCTCACCGCCGCTTCGCACCGCGCGCACCGGCGCGGACGGCTGCAGTGGAAGGACCGGGCCGTCACCTGAGCTGGGACGGACCGGACGGTGTCACACCGTCACACCGCGGCCGACGCCGACATTCCCAGGTTCGCGAGCACCTCGCTGGTGGCGCGCGCGAAGTTGAGGGTGATGAAGTGCAGGCACGGTGCGCCCTCGGCGATGAGCCGCTCGGCCATCTCGGTCGCGATCTCGATGCCGATCTCGCGCACCGCGGCGCGGTTCTCCTCGGGGCCGTCGCCCGCGGCACGCCGTAGCCGCTCGTCGAGTTCGGCAGGCAACCGCGAGCCGGACAGCTCGAGGCTGCGGCGGGCCGACCGCAGCGACGTGATCGGCATGATCTCGGGGATGATCGGCTTCTCGGCCTGCTCCGGGTCGTACGCCGCGACGCGGTCACGCAGCCGCAGATAGTCCTCGACGTCGAAGAACATCTGCGTGATCGAGTACTCGGCGCCGGCGCGCAGCTTCGACACCAGGTACTTGGTGTCGTGGTCGAGGTCGGGGGCGCGGTAGTGACCCTCCGGGAAGGACGCGACGCCCACGTGGAAGTCACCCATGTCGCGCACCAGGCGGACGAGGTCCTCGGCGTACTCGACACCGTCGGGATGCTTGACCCACTCGCCGAGCGGATCCCCGGGCGGGTCGCCGCGCAACGCGAGGATGTTGCTGATCCCGCGGTCGGCGTACGCGCCGCACATGGCCCGCAGCTCGTCGATGCTGTGGCCGACCGCCGTGAGGTGCGCAACGGGCAGCAGGGTGGTCTCCTCGGCGATCTGCCCGGTCACGCGGACGGTGCGGTCGCGCGTGGACCCCCCGGCGCCGTACGTCATGGACACGAACGCCGGATTGAGCCGCTCGAACGCACGCACGGCGCGCCACAGCCGCTCCTCGGCGGCCTCGTCGCGCGGCGGCGAGAACTCGACGGAGAAGGGGATCCGACCGCTGTCGGAGGAGCGGATACGGTCCACGATCGAAGGGGTCTGGGTCACCCAACCTGCGCTGCTGCGCCCCCGAACGGCATCGAATGTCACCGAACAAGCATAGGTTGACCAGCGCCGGTCGCCCTCATCGCGTCGATGCTCGCGCCTCGGTCACCGCTTCGGGGAGCATCGACGACGCCCACTAAGGTGGGGGCAAGGCTTTTTCCGCGCGGGCCTGGCCGCCGCGCAGCAGTCTGTGCTCGACATCGAGTCCTCGAGTCAACTTGGAGGCAGTCCTGTCCGCCGGAGCCGGTGAGTCCACTCGCCTGACCCAGTCCACCCCACCGCTCACCGATCTGGTCGAGGAGTCGCTCCGCGAGTTCTTCGCATCCCGTGCCGACACGGTCCGGGAGGTCGGTGGCAGCTACTCCGATGCCGTCGCCGCGCTCGAGAGCTTCGTTCTCCGCGGCGGCAAGCGGGTGCGTCCGGTGTTCGCATGGACCGGCTGGCTCGGCGCCGGCGGCGATCCACAGGGCACGCAGGCTCCCGCCGCGCTGCGCGCGGCCGCGGCCCTCGAGCTGGTCCAGGCGTGCGCGCTGGTGCACGACGACATCATCGACGCGTCGACGACGCGTCGCGGGTTCCCCACGGTGCACGTGGAGTTCGCCGACCAGCACAGCGCGCAGCAGTGGAGCGGCGGCTCGGCCGAGTTCGGGCGCGCCGCGGCGATCCTTCTCGGCGATCTCGCGCTGGCCTGGGCCGACGACATGGTCCGCGAGGCCGGGCTGGACCACGAGACCCTCATCCGCATCTCCCCCGTGTGGTCGGCGATGCGTACCGAGGTGCTCGGCGGCCAGTTCCTAGACATCAGCAACGAGGTGCGGGCGGACGAGTCCGTGGAGTCCGCGCTGCGGGTCAACCGGTTCAAGACGGCCGCCTACACGATCGAGCGTCCCCTGCACCTGGGTGCGGCGATCGCCGGCGCCGACGCCGCCCTCGTCGACGCGTACCGCACTTTCGGCACCGACATCGGCATCGCGTTCCAGCTGCGCGACGACCTGCTCGGCGTGTTCGGCGATCCCGACGTGACGGGGAAGCCGTCCGGGGACGACCTGCGGGCCGGCAAGCGCACCGTGCTGTTCGCGGTCGCGCTCCAGCGCGCCGACGAGACCGATCCGGCGGCCGCGGCGGTCCTGCGGGAGGCGATCGGCACCGACCTGTCCGACGCGCAGGTCGAACGGCTGCGGTCGCTGATCACCGACCTGGGCGCGGTCGACGATGCCGAGCGCCGGATCGCCGAGCTCACCGACAGTGCGCTCGCGGCCCTCGACGGCAGTACCGCTACCGACGAGGGCAAGCGTCGGCTGCGGGAGATGGCGATCGCGGTCACCCGCCGGGACGCCTGATCGACGTGGGCGTTCGTACCGTCCGCGGGGTGACCGACCGCGTCGTCGTGGTGGGCGCCGGGCTCGCGGGACTGTCGGCCGCGCTGTACCTGCGCGGCAGCGGCCGCGAGGTCACGCTGCTCGAGCGCGCCGACCGGCCCGGTGGCCGCGTCGGGACGTATCGCGGGCCCGGGTACGTCATCGACAACGGCGCGACCGTCCTGACCATGCCGGAACTGGTCCGCGACGCCCTCGCCGCGGTCGGCGCCGACTTCGACACGACGACTCCCCCGCTGCGCCTGCACCGGCTGGATCCGGCGTATCACGCGCGGTTCGCGGACGGTTCGACGATCGACGTGCATTCGGACCCCGAGCGGATGGTCGCCGAGGTGGCGCGCGTGTGCGGAGCGGAGGAGGCGCGCCGCTACCTCGACCTGCGCCGCTGGCTGGCCCGGGTGTTCGACGCCGAGTTCGACACGTTCATCGACGCGAACTTCGATTCGCCGCTGGACCTGTTCTCGACGCGGAAGTCGGCGACCGACCTGGCGCGCCTGGCCACGGCGGGCGGGTTCGGCCGGCTCGGCAGGCAGGTGGGCCGGCGGGTCACCGATCCGCGGCTGCGCCGGATTTTCACGTTCCAGGCGCTGTACGCGGGTGTCGCGCCGGCCAAGGCGCTCGCGGTGTACGGCGCGATCGCCCACATGGACACCTCGCTGGGGGTCTCGTTCCCTGCGGGCGGCATGCACACGATCGCTGCGTCGATGGCCGACGCGTTCACGTCGGCGGGCGGCCACCTGCACCTCGGCGCCGACGTTGTCCGAGTGGAGCGATCCGGTGAGCGGGCCCGCGCGGTGCACACCGCCGACGGTCGGATCTTCCCGTGCGACGCTCTCGTGCTCACCCCGGATCTGCCGGTCGTCGACGATCTGCTGCGCACGCGGCGGCAGCGTCGGCAGCGGATCTCCCCGTCCGCGGTGGTCCTGCACGGGACCATCCCGCGGGCGACGACGGCGCGTTGGGGCGCCGCGCACCACCACACGATCGACTTCGGTGCCGAGTGGGAACGCACGTTCGCCGAGATCGCGGCCCGTCCCGGTCACGGCCGACTGATGAGCGATCCGTCACTGCTGATCACCCGGCCCGCGGTCACCGATCCGGCACTCGAGCTCACGCGGGACGGCCTGACCCACGAACCGCTGTCGGTGCTGGCGCCATGCCCCAACCTCGACAGTGCCCCGCTCGACTGGGCAGCGCTCGCCGACGCCTACACCCAGGAACTGCTGCAGACCCTCGAGCGCCGCGGCTATCACGGGATCACCCGCGACTTTGTCGTCGATCACACCGATACACCCGCGACGTGGGCCGCCCGCGGCATGGCGGCCGGCAGCCCGTTCGCCCCGGCGCACGTCTTCCGGCAGACCGGGCCGTTCCGGCGCCGCAACCTGGCCTCGCGAGGGACGAACATCGTGCTGGCCGGATCGGGGACGACGCCGGGCGTGGGAGTGCCGACCGTCCTGATCTCGGGGAAACTGGCCGCGGAACGCGTCTGCGGCCGCTCGGAGGCAGGGCTTGCCGGATAATCGCGGACGACCCACTAAACTGACTACCCGTCCCATGCTTCCCGGCCGCCACGACGCGACCGGGCATCACCGAACGCTTCTTCCGGGGGAGGAACCTGCACCGATGTCGGCCTCTTCCGGAATCCCCGACGCCTCGGTCGACCGCCGGTCGTGGCTGCGCGCGAGCGCCGACTACCTGCGGACCCCCGAGGGACATGCGACGATCCTCGGCTTCGCCGGTGCGATCATGATCACATTCGGCGGCTTCGGCGCCGGCAGCGTGCGCCGGCACGACCCACTGCTCGAGGAGCTCCGCCTGTCGTGGCTGCGGTTCGGCCACGGCTACGCATTGTCGACGATCATCATCTGGGCCGGCGTCCTGTCCATGATCATCGCGTGGGTGCGGCTCGGTCGCTCCACGATCAAGGGCCGTGTCGGACTGCGCTCGCTGCTGTGGACGGTGCCGCTGTGGACCGCCCCGATGCTGCTCGCCGTCCCGATGTTCAGCCGCGACGCGTATTCGTACCTCGCGCAAGGCGCGCTGCTGCGCGACGGCTTCGACCCGTACGCGGTGGGCCCGGTGGTCAACCCGGGCATCCTGCTCGACAACGTCAGCAACGTGTGGACGACCACGACGGCGCCGTACGGCCCGATCTCGCTGCTGATCGGCCAGGGTGTCACCACCATCACCGGCGACAACGTCATCGCGGGCACCATGCTGCTGAGGGTGGCGTTCCTGCCCGGTCTGGCGCTGATGATGTGGGCGCTGCCGCGACTGGCCCGACAGTTGGGCGGCAAGCCCACGATCGCGGTGTGGCTCGCGGTGCTCAATCCGTTGGTGCTCATCCACCTCATCGGCGGCGTGCACAACGAGTTGCTCATGGTCGGTCTGATGGTCGCCGGCATCACGCTGGCCCTGGACCGCAAGCACATCGCGGCCATCGCGATCATCGCGCTCGGCGTGGCGGTCAAGGCGATGGCCGGGATCGCACTGCCGTTCATCGTGTGGATCTGGATGATCCACGAGCGGGAGCGCGCCCTGGCCGAGGGCCGGGAGCCGGCGACACCGGTGGCGTCGTTCGTTCGGGCGGCGGGCATCGGAGTTGCTGTGTTCGCGGCCATCTTCACGGCCGCGTCCGCGATCGCCGGTGTCGGTCTCGGCTGGCTGACGGCGCTCTCCGGATCCGCGAAGATCATCAACTGGCTGTCGTTGCCGACGATCATGGCGCACATCGTGACGGTCGGCACCGGATGGTTCACAGGCCTGAGCCTCACCCCGGTCCTCGAGGTCACACGCAGCATCTGCGCGGTCGCCCTCGCGGGCCTGCTGGTGTGGATCTGGTGGCGGTTCCGTAAGACCGAACGCGACGCCGTGATGGGCATCCTGGTCGCCCTGGTCGTGATCGTGATCCTGTCCCCCGCCGCGCTGCCGTGGTACTACTCGTGGCCGCTGGCGATCGCCGCCGGCTTCTCGATGTCGACCCGGACGCTGCAGGTCCTCGTCGGTCTCTCGACGTGGCTGATGCTGGTGTTCCAGCCGGACGGCGGCCTCGGCATGTACTCCTTCTTCCACGTCGCGCTCGCCACGTTCGTCGCGGTGGTGGCCGCGGTCTCGCTGAAGACGGTAGATCCGCTACGGCTGCGGTCGGTGTCGGAGAAGGTGGTGCCCGAGGCGACGGCACGCGTCGCCGAGCATCTGACGGCGCAGGCCCCCGAGCGACGTTCCGCCCCGCTGTGACCCGTCCCGTGCCGTGACCACCACCGTTCCGCTCGACGATCTGCCTTCGGCGTACCGCCGCTGTCGACGCCTCGCGGCCGAGCACGGCCGGACGTACTACCTGGCCACCCGCCTGCTGCCGGTCGAGCGGCGTCCGGCCGTGTACGCGCTGTACGGATTCGCTCGCACCGTCGACGACGTCGTCGATGTGGACTGCGCCGGGCGGGCGCCGGCGGAGCGGGCTGCCGCGTTGGACGTCGTCGAGGCGCAACTGGACGACGCGCTGGCGGGTCGCCCGGTGAGCGACGCGCGTACCGGGCCGGTGGTCCGCGCGCTCGCCGACACCACCCTGCGGTACGCGATCCCCGTCGAGTATTTTCGGGCGTTCCTCGACTCGATGCGGATGGACATCCCGGGTACGCCGGGCTTCCGCGCGGAGTACCCGGACATGACCGCGCTGCGCCGGTACATGTACGGGTCGGCCGCGGTGATCGGGCTGCAGATGCTCCCGGTCCTGGGCACCACCGTGCCGCGGGCGGTCGCGGAACCGTATGCGGCCGCGCTGGGCGAGGCGTTCCAGCTGACCAACTTCCTCCGCGACGTCGGCGAGGACCTCGACCGCGGACGGGTTTACCTTCCCGCCGACGAGCTCGGCGTGTTCGATGTGGATGTCGAGCTGATGCGCCACTGCCGCCGCACCGGCACCGTCGATCCGCGCCTGCGCCGAGCGCTGGCGCACCTCGTCGCGGTCACCCGGGCGCTCTACCGCCGGGCTGAACCCGGGCTCGACATGCTCGAGCCTCGGGTCCGACCGGGCATGCGCGCTGCATACGTGCTGTACGCCGAGATTCTCGACGAGATCGAGAACGGCGGGTTTCGGGTGCTCGATCGCCGGGCGACGGTGCCGCGGCACCGTCGCCTGGCCGTCGCGCTGCCGCTGCTCGCCCGGACGGTCACCGGGCCGCGGTAGGACCCGTCAGAAGGCCATCGACTGGGCGCGGCGGACCACCTCACGGGCCTGGTGCCCGTGCATCGCGTCGATCGGGGTTCCCGGGAGCGTGTCGTCCGCGGTGAACAGCCAGCGCAGGATCTCCTCGTCCTCGTATCCGCCGTCGCGCAGGACGATGATCAGCCCGGACAGCAGCCGGACGGGCTGGCCGTCGTCGCCGAAGAAGGCCTCGGGGATGCCGAGCACGCCGTCACGTTTGACGGCGATCAGGTGGTGGTCGCGCAGCAGCTGGTGCACGCGGGTGACCGCGAGACCCATCCCCTTCGACACGTCTGCCAGCTGCAGCAGCGGAATCGACCGGTCCAACACGTCATCGCAGTAAGGGATAGCACTCACTCCCGTAACGTTATCCGGTCGACGCCGCCGGTACGACCACGGCCTGCATCGCGGAATCGGGACAATGGCCGCGGCTGACTACGATCGAGATGAATCTGTGCACGGAAAGGCTAGGGGGCGCGAGCTTGAATCCCGGAGGTCGAGGGTTGATCGGTGTGGTGCTGGATCGGCGCTATCGCATCGATGCACCGATCGCGCGCGGTGGCATGTCCACCGTCTACCGCGGCATGGACCTGCGACTGGATCGTCCCGTCGCGATCAAGGTGATGGATCCGCAGTTCGCGGCCGATCCGCAGTTCCTCGCCCGTTTCGAGTTCGAGGCGCGCGCGGTGGCCCGGCTCAACCATCCGGGTCTGGTCGGCGTCCACGACCAGGGCAGCGACGGCGAGCACGCCTTCCTGGTGATGGAACTGGTCGAGGGCGGCACGCTGCGCGAACTGCTTCGTGAGCGTGGCCCGATGCCCCCGCACGCGGCGGCGGCCGTTGCCCGGCCGGTCCTCGAGGCCCTGGCCGTCGCGCACCGCGCGGGCCTGGTGCACCGCGACATCAAGCCGGAGAACGTGCTGATCTCGCACGCCGGCGACGTCAAGATCGCCGACTTCGGGCTGGTGCGCGCGATCGCCGCGTCGAACACCACGTCGCGCAGCGTCATCCTGGGCACCGCCCAGTACCTGTCCCCCGAGCAGGTCACCACCGGCACCGCCGACGCGCGCAGCGACGTCTACGCGGCGGGTGTGCTGCTGTTCGAGATGCTCACCGGCGCCACCCCGTTCACGGGAGACACGTCACTGTCGATCGCGTACCAGCGCATCGACAACGACGTCCCGGAGCCGAGCACGCTCATCGAGGGCGTGCCACCGGAGTTCGACGAGCTCGTCGTCCGGGCCACCGAGCGCGATCCCGACGCTCGCTTCGCCGACGCCGGCGCGATGGCGACGCAGTTGCGGTCGGTGAGCACCGAACTGCAGTTGCCGGCCTACCGGGTGCCCGCGCCGCGTCGCACGGCCCAGCCGGCGGCTGTCCCGAACGTCGCGAACAGCCCCGCACCGAACAATGCCGCCACCCGCGCCCTGTCGCCCGCCCCGCAGCCGGAGGCTCCGCCCGGTCACGATCCGACGACCGTGATGGCGACGCCGGCACCCGACACGGGTGGGCCGCACGCGGTTCAGCACACCAAGGTCGTCACGACCGTCACGCCACGGCCGCCGGAGGCGCGGGCCGACGCCACCGACCGCCCCCCGGCGCAACCGCTGGGCGGCATCGAGGCGCGCCTGCGCGGGTCCCGGCGGACGGTGCTCGTGTGGCTGCTGGTGGTGCTGCTCGTCGCGGTCGCCGTCGGATTCGGCGGGTGGTGGCTCGGTTCCGGCCGGTACGCGGCGGTCCCGGTGATCGACGGCCAGGACACTGCCGCCGCCACCGAGACCATCGAGGCCGCGGGACTGACCGCCGAGACGAAGGGCGCGTACTCCGACACCGTCGCGGTCGACGCGCTCGTCGGGACCGATCCGGGCAGCGGCGAGAAGGTGCGACGCGGGTCGGTGGTGACGCTGCTGGTGTCGCTGGGCCGACCCACGGTGCCCGAGGTGACCGGCCGCGGCGACGTCGCCGCGGTGGAGGCCGGGCTGCGGGAACGCACGTTCGTCCCCGTCGACGGCGGAGAGGCGTTCAGTGCGCGGGTGCCGGTGGGCGCGGTCGCGGCGCTCGAACCGACGCCCGGCACGATGCTTCCGGTGGGCTCGCAGGTCCGCATGATCCGCAGCAAGGGCGCCCCGCCCGTGGACGTGCCCGACGTGTCGGGCCTGTCGGAGGACGCGGCCCGCAAGGCGCTCGATTCGGTGGGGATCACGGTGCGCGAGGTGCAGCAGGTCTTCGCCGACGAGATCGACGCGGGCGACGCGGTGGGAACCGATCCGGCGGTGGGTACCACCGTCAAGGCCGGCGCCAGCGTCGTGCTGAAGGTGTCGAACGCGGTGAAGGTGCCGTCTCTGCTGGGCCGCTCGGTGGCGGCCGCGAAGGCCGAACTGGACCGTCTGGGCCTGCCGTACGAGGTGCGGCAGATCGTGAGCTCGGACCGATCGTTGATCATCTCGCAGACCCCCGGCGCCGGCGACCGGGTGGCGCCCGGTAGCACCGTGACGCTCACGTCGCTGCTCTGATCGTCGGGGCGTCGCTGCCCCCGCGATCCCCGGAGACGGCGGAAGGGTCCCTTCACGCGCTGTGTTGCGCCCGAAGGGACCCTTCCGTGGCCGTCGTGGGGCTAGTCGCGCAGCATCTCCGCGACCAGGAACGCCAACTCCAGCGACTGCTGGGTGTTCAGGCGCGGGTCGCACGCGGTCTCGTAGCGACCGGACAGGTCGACGTCCGAGATGTCCTGTGCGCCGCCGAGGCACTCCGTGACGTTCTCACCGGTGAGTTCGACGTGGATGCCACCCGGGTGGGTGCCGAGGCCGTTGTGGATCTCGAAAAAGCCCTGCACCTCGTCGACGATGCGGTCGAAGTGGCGGGTCTTGTAGCCGGTGGTGGCCTCGTGCGTGTTGCCGTGCATGGGGTCGCACTGCCAGATCACCTGGTGCCCGGTGGCCTGCACCTTCTCGATGATGGGCGGGAGCAGGTCGCGGACCTTCTGGTTGCCCATGCGCGAGATGAGCGTCAAGCGGCCCGGCTTGTTGGTCGGGTCCAGACGCTCGACGTACTCGACGGCCTGCTCCGGCGTGGTGCTCGGACCGATCTTGAGGCCGATCGGGTTCGACACCAGTTCGGCGAACGCGATGTGCGCGCCGTCGAGCTGACGGGTGCGGTCGCCGATCCACAGGAAGTGCGCGGACAGGTCGTACAGCTTGGGGTGATCGTCCGAGTTGTCCAGCCGCAGCATGGCGCGCTCGTAGTCGAGCACGAGGGCCTCGTGGCTGGCGTAGATCGGCGCGGACTGCAGGTTGGGATCGGTCACGCGGCACGCGTTCATGAACCGCAGGCCGCGGTCGATCTCGGCGGCGAGGGCCTCGTAGCGGGCGCCGGCGGGCGACGACGCGACGAATTCGCGGTTCCAGTCGTGGACCTTGTGCAGGTCGGCCATCCCGGAACCGGTGAGCGCGCGAACCAGGTTCATCGCGGCGCTGGCGTTCGCGTAGGCGCGGACCAGGCGCGACGGGTCGTGCACGCGGACGGACTCGTCGGCGACGAGCGAGTTGACCATGTCGCCGCGGTACGACTGCAGGCCCAGCGAGTCGGTGTTCGACGACCGCGGCTTGGCGTACTGGCCGGCGATACGCGCGACCTTGACCACCGGCAGGCTCGCGCCGTAGGTGAGCACGACGGCCATCTGCAGCAGCGTGCGGATGTTGCCCTTGATGTGCGGTTCGGTGTTGTCCGCGAAGGTCTCGGCGCAGTCACCGCCCTGCAGCAGGAAGGCCTCACCGCGCGCCACCTCGGCCAGCTTCTGCGCCAGCGCCTCCACCTCGCTCGCCACCGTGATCGGCGGCACGCTCTCGAGGACGGTGCGCATGGCGGCCGCCTGGTCGGCGGGCCACTGCGGCTGCTGTGCGGCCGGCTTGGCGAGTGCGGCGTCGAGCTGCTCACGCATGGCGGCGGGCAGCGGCGGCAGTTCGGGCAAGCGGTCGATCGGAACGTCGACAGTCCAGTTCACGACTACAGGATATTCGCCTCGCCCGCTCCGAGTGAGCGAAGGCCCCCATTGACAGGGAATCGTTGCACCGGCTGCGGCGCGTGATTCCGCTCACCGAACGGCGCGAAACGCCTCGATCGCCTCGAACTTCGCGAGGTTGTGCCGGGCGTCGGCGAGCGCGTCGTGCGCATCGTCCGGTACCGGCGGCAGCGGCGGGCACCCGTGGTAGTCCCAGTGTTGGCGCAGCTCGCGGGTGTAGCGGGGCATGTTCGACGGCAGTTCCGTCATCGCACCCCACAGCTGGCACAGCGCGACGTGGTCGTATGCCGCGACCCACGCCCACAGTTCGGGTTCGATGCCGGGGCGCGGGACGAGGAACTTCATCAGGTCGTCGCGGATCCGCGCGCGGCTCTTCCACAGCGGCGACGCCGGCGGCGGCAGCTTGGGCAGCACGTTGCGGCGCACCCACTTACCGGCCCGTTCCGGATCGAACTCGGTGGACACGGCGTAGAACTCGCGCCCGTCCTCGCAAACCACACCGATCGAGACGAGCTCGATTGTGCGACCATCCTCGATGAACTCGCAGTCGTAGAAGTAGCGCACGGGGGGAGCCTATGCCCGCGCGCCGGGGCACTCGACACCGCGCCCCCTGTTCGTAGAAGGATGGATTGGTGCGCACCCCTACTGACGACTCGGCCGACTCGGCCGGCAGTCCCCCCACCGAGGGCAGCGACCCTACGAATCAGCCGTCCTGGTGGCGTTCACCGCTCGGCGTGGCCGCGGGGATCGTGATCGTCCTGACCTGCGCGTTCGGTGCCACGTACCACCTCGTCGGGATTCCGGGGCTGCGCGACGTCGGCTTCTACTACCGCATCGACCTGGACGTCTACCGGCTGGGCGGGTCCGTGTTCGCCGACGGCGGCCCGCTGTACGGCTCGATGCCGCCGACGCTGTCGGGCGTGGGCCTGCCGTTCACGTATCCCCCGCTCGCGGCGGTGGTGTTCAGCCCGATGTCGGCGATCTCTCTCGAGGCGGCGGGGATCGTGCTGACCGCGCTGTCGCTCGTGGCGCTGTTCGCGACGCTGGTGCTCACGCTCGCGTCGATCGGTGTCGCGCCGCGCACGACGCTGCTGTGGACGGCGTTGGCCGCCGCCGGGGCCGCGCTGACCCTCGAGCCGGTGTACTCGACGCTCGACTACGGCCAGGTGAACATCCTGCTGATGGTGTTCGTCGCTGCGGACTGCCTGCTGAAGAAGACGCCGTGGCCACGGGGCGTGCTGATCGGGTTCGTCGCCGCGGTCAAGCTCACACCGGCAGTGTTCGTGCTGTTCTTCCTCGTCCGCAAGGACGTCCGCGCCGCGGTGACGACAGGGCTCAGCTTCGTGGCGTTCGGCGCGCTCGGGTTCCTGCTCACGCGGGAGGATTCGTGGCAGTACTGGACCGACACGCTGTTCGATTCCGGGCGGATCGGTGGGCCCGCGTACCCGGCGAACCAGAGCATCACCGGCGTCCTCGCACGCCTCGGTCTGGATCCGTCGCTGCGCAGCGTGCTGTGGCTGGCCCTGAGCGCCGCGGTGCTCGTGCTCGCGGCCGTCGCGATGCATCGCGCCTTCTCGGCCGGCGCGACGGCGCTGGCGCTGTGCGTGAACGCGTTGCTCGGGCTGCTGGTGTCGCCGGTGTCGTGGTCACACCACTGGGTCTGGGTCGCCCCGCTGCTGCTGCTCGTCGGCGTCGAGGCGTACCGACGGCGGAGCATCGTCCTGGGCGCCGGCGTCATGGCCAGTTGGGCGTTGTTCGTGATCGCCCCGCACTGGCGGCTCGGACACGGACGCTGGGAGGGCACCGGCTGGCCGTGGTGGGACCAGTTCCTGGCGTCGGCGTACGTGTGGTGGGCCGTCGCGGTGATCGCGGCCGTGGCCGTGTGCCTCCGACGGCGCGGTGCCGCCGTCGGCAACAACGCCGACGGGCCGGTGAAGCTGTCTCCCGTGGCCTGACGTGTCCTCCGCGGCGGTGTCGCGCCACCAGCAGTACACGTACACCGCGAGCGCGCAGACGAGGGTCACCACGACCCACAGGGTCACCGCGATGTCGACCCACGAGCCGATCGGCGGGTTGCCGGGCAGGATGCCGCGCATCGGGACCACCGCGAACAGCATCGCGGCCATCCACCCGAGCATGTCGGTGTGCACCAGTCGACGACGGCGCGCGGTCTGTATCGCGACGAAGGCCGCGAGCACCGCCAGGACGATCATCATCACCAGCAGGATGAGCGCGTAGACGAGGGTGCCGGCCGATCGGTGCACGCTCACGGCCAGGCCGTTGCCGGTCAGCGCGAGTTCCTCGTCGACGACGACGGGGTCGTAGCTCAGCTGCCACCCCTCGATCCGTTCGTCGAGCACCACCCGGGTGCGGTGGACCTCCACCCCGTCCCCCACCCCGCTGTACGCCTCGACGACGAGCGGTTCGATGCCGAACAGGTCGAACGGCCACTTGCCCGACTGCCCGTCGACGATCAACTGCACGTCGCGCGTGGTGGGGGCGGATCCGGCCGGGAACACCAACTCCGACCGGGCCGTGGTCGGCGACATGTGCAGGCTGATGGGCGCCGCCAGGGTGTCGCCGCGCGGGGTGCGAAAGTTCGTGCCCGGCACGATGCCGACCTCCGCGTCGAGCCGATCGGCGGTGGGATGCATCGCCTTCGGCGTGACGACGACGACCACCTCGTCGTCCGCGACCGATTCTGTCGAATCACCAGCACGTTCGTGGTCGGTCAGCCCGTACACGAGCAGGGATCCGGCGTACAGCGTCACCATCACGGCCGCCACGAACGACCAGAACAGGCGGGGCCGGGTGCGTGCGAACGATACGGCTGACACCACTGGGAAGATACCGGGCGCCGGAGCGCCGGGGCCGCTATCGAGCGAGCGCGTCGGCCACCGAATCCACCGGCGGCGACACCACTTTCGGGTCCCGTCCGCGCAGGACGTCCCGCGCCGCCTTGGGGTACGAGAGCAGTTCGCGGATCGAGTTCTTCACCAGCGTCGACCGTCTGCCACCGGCGCGCCCCGCCCGAACACCGTCGGCGTCGATGCCGGCGTGGCGCGCGAGCGCGACGGTGCGGGGCAGGTGGAACGGCTGGGTGACGACGAGGGCCCGCCGGATCCCGAAGGTCCGGGCGGCGCGGACGCTGGTGTCGTACGTGTCGAGGCCATACGGGTCGGCCACGATCCGGCGCGGGTCCACCCCGGACTCGACGAGGTACCCGGTCATCGCCGCGATCTCGTCTCCGGACCGGCCGCGGGCGTCACCGGAGACGAGCACGACGGACACCGCACCGGCCCGGACGAGGCGGGCGGTGGTGTCGAGGCGGCCGCGGAGGAACTTCATGGGCCGTCCGGCACGTACACGGGCGCCGAGCACGATCGCGACCGGCGCGTCGGGTGCGCCATCCACGTCGTACAGGTGCCCCGCGGCGGTGATCCGGATCCACACGGTGGGCGCGGCGAGAACGACGAACGCCGCCGATCCGGCGAGCAGTGCGCTGCCGCGCAGCGCGCGGCGGCCCGGCCGTGGCACCGCGGGCGTCAGGGCTAGCCGGCCTGGGTGTCGGGCATTCGGGCGACGTCGGCTGCCGACTGGGCCGGGTTCGCGTCCGTTCCCTGGTTCTTCACCGTCGCCGCGTAGATGTCCACGTATTCCTGCCCCGAGAGGCGCATCAGCTTGTACATCACCTCGTCGGTGACGGCGCGCTCGACGAACCGGTTGCCGCCCATGCCCTCGAAGCGGGAGAAGTCGATCGGTTCACCGATGCGGATGGTGACCTTCGCGGGCCTCCACATGCGCGAGCCGATCGGGTTGACCTTGGCGGTGCCGATCATCGCGACAGGGATGACCTTGACGCCGGACTCGAGAGCGAGCCGCGCCATGCCGGTTTTGCCCTTGTACAGGCGACCGTCCGGCGAGCGCGTGCCCTCGGGGTAGATCCCGAGCAGCTTGCCCTGCGACAGGACCCGCAGTCCGGCGTCGAGGGCGTCCTTCGCGGCGGACGCGCCGGTGCGGTCGATCGGCACCTGACCGACGGCGGAGAAGAACCACTTCTGGAAGGCACCCTTGAGACCGGTGCCGGTGAAGTACTCGCTCTTCGCGAGGAACGTGATGCGCCGCGGGCACCGCAGCGGGAGGAAGAAGGAGTCGAGCACCGCCTGGTGATTGCTGGCCAGGATTGCCGGGCCGTCCGCCGGAATGTTCTCGGCGCCTTCGAGTTTCGGCCGACCGAGGAGCCACATCACCGGACCCAACAACACGTACTTAAACAGCCAGTACCACATGGCGTCCTTCCGTCCGAGTGCTCCGCCCCCCTGGCCCGTCCGGGCCCCGACCCGCACTCGCCATGCACAAGACTGTACTCAGCAGTCTCGACCACTGCCACAGGTGGCCGGGTCACGCCCGGTTCCGCGCGGACCCGCGGCCGCGGGTTCGGCTGCCGCGCGCGAAACTAGTTCCGCAACGCCGCCCGAGCCAGATCCGCGGCACCGATCATCCCGGCGGCCTCGCCGAGCAGGGTGTGCCTGATCCGGGCGAGCGGACGGTGTCCGGAACCGGTGACGAGCCGCGCATAGTGCTCGCGGGCGTCGTCGAGGAACAGCGGCGCGGAGCTGCCGACGCCGCCGCAGATCACGATGAGGTCGGGGTCGAAGACGTCCGAGACCGTTGCCAGGCCCACCCCGAGCCACTTCGCGAAATCGGCAAACGTGGCCACCGCCAACGTGTCCCCGTCGGACGCGGCCACCGCGATCCGGCGGCCGGTCAGTGCGCCGGGATCGACCGCGACGTCCCGGGCCAGGACCGTCGACGCCGACGGATCCGCCGCGAGCAACTCCAGCGCCGTGTCGACCAGGGCTGTCCCGCTGCAGTACCGCTCCCAGCAGCCACGCTTGCCGCACGCGCAGGCGCGGCCGTCCGGGACCACCTGGAGGTGCCCCAGTTCCGGCGCCACGCCGAAGCTCCCGCGGTAGAGGTGGCCGTCGATCAGCAGGGCCGCCCCGATCCCGGTACCGATCGCGACGACCACGACGTTGCGCCCGCCCGCGGCCGCACCGAAACGCCATTCCGCCCACGCCGCAGCGTTCGCGTCGTGCTCGAGGACGACCGGCAGGCCGAGTCGGTTCCCGAGGCTGCGCGCAACGGGTGCGTCGACCCACGGCAGGTGCGGGGCGAACCGGACCGTCGTGCGGTCGGAGTCGAGGAACCCCGCCACCGCGAGGCCGACCGCCGCGATGTCGTGGCGGCCCGCGAGTTCCCGGACGGCCCGGTCGATGCCGTGTTCGAGGGCGTTCTCGGAGTGCGGCGTCGGAACGTGTGTCGTGTCGAGCACCTCACCGTCACCGTCGACGACGGATGCCCGGATGCTCGTTCCTCCGACGTCGACACCCACGGTGAGAAGTTCGGCGCTGTCCACCTCGCTGATTGTGCCGACTCGGACGCAGAGGCGGTACGCCGGGTACCGCCTATCTCGGCCCGGGGTCCTTGATCGTCACGTCGATCGGCACGAACGCCGACGTCGGCGCCGACGCGGTCGACGACTCCCCCGCGCCCTGGTCCGCTGCGCGGTCGTGGGCGTCGAGCGCCTCGCGCAGCGCCGCCAGCAACGTCGACGCCTGCCCCGCGAGCAGCGTCACGAGGTCGTGCTGTTCGCCGCGGATGAGCGCCGCCAGCGCGCACAGCGGGCACCACGAGCAGGTGCTACAGGTGGCCGCGCCGCCGTCGCCGGCCTCCTCCGCGCGCACCGGCGCGGCAACCTTCTGCAGGATCGGTTCGAGCCGTTCCAGGACGGTTTCCGCGAGCGCCCGCAGTTCCGCGGTGAGTTCGGCGTGCTCTCCGGTCACTGCGGCCACACCGCCGGGTCGGGGACGAACCTCACCACCAGGTCGGACCCGTCGAAGTCCGCGCCCTGCACGATGCACCGGCGCAGCACCGACGCCAGGCGCACACGACGACGTCTGCCGTCCGCCCCCACCAGCAAGTCGTCCTCCACTCGTCCCAACGTCAAGGTCCCGGGGTCGACGAGCGGCAAGTGCATTCGCATCGCGTACACCGATTCCAGGTCGCCCGAACCGGATTCGAGCGCGACCCGCACCGGTGTGCTGTCGCTTCGGGACTCCTCCGACGGATCGACAGCGTCGCCGGCCGAGTAGACCGCGCGCCCCAGTCCGTCGAGGGCATCCCACCCTATCGGCTCGGCGGCCAGATGGGCGGCCGAGAGGACCGCGGCCGTGTCCGCCGACGCCCGGACGGCGGCGACGGCGTCCTGCTGTGCGGTACGGCGCGCGGCGTACCAATTCGCGACGCCACCCGCTTCCCCACCCGAATCGAGTTGCGGCAGAATCTTGTTCACGACGATCGCATCGACGCGCAGACCCGCGAGCGCGGCGGCGGACAGGACGCGCCGGGTCTCGGCGAGACTGACGCGTTCGGCCGACGTCACCACCCGCACCGCGGTCCGGGACCGGTCGGACAGCAGCGCCGAGACCGCCGCGGTCGCGTCGAGGATCCGGTCGAGCATCGCGACCGCGAAGGCCAGGCGCGTGTCCGCCGACGACCCGGCCGTCGCCGCCGTGATGCGCCGGTGTTGCGGCCATACCCGTTCGACGTACCCGGACACCGTTTCCGGGAGCGCCAGCGTCCGCAGCGCATCCGCCGTGGGCGGGCAGTCCACCACGACGACGTCCCAGCGTCCCTCCGCGGCGAGCCGAACGATCTCGCCGAGGCCGAGCAACTCCTCGACGCCGGGCAGCCCGGTCAGTTCCTCCGGGGCGAGATCGCCGATCTGGGCACCGTGATCGTGGGACCCGCCGAGCGCGAGCACCGCGACGAGCCCGCGGTAGCGCTCCTCGAGGAGCGCGAGCGTGTCGATCTCGACGGCGTCGAGCCCGGCCGCCACCGGGGTCTCGTGTCCGCGGCCGACGGGCCGGTCGAGCACGTCCGCCAGCGAGTGCGCCTGGTCGAGCGATGCGAGGAGCACCTTCCGCCCCGTGCCGGCGAGCGCGACGGCCGTCGCGGCGGCCATCGTCGTCCGTCCGGTCCCGCCCTTGCCGAGAAACAGCCGGACCTGGGCACCGCCGCGGCCGGATTCGGCGGCGCTCAGCCCTCCACCCGCTTCTTGAGCTCCTTGAGCGCGGTGTCGGTGATGACCTTCTCCGCCTTGCGCTTGAACAAGCCGATCATCGGGATGGTGAGGTCCACGGTCAGCTCGTACGTGACGCGCGTCCCGACGTTCTCCGGTTCGAGCGTGTACGAGCCGAACTGGGCCTTCTGGATCTCACCGGAGACCAGCTCCCAGCTGACCGACAGCCCGTCGGGCGCCCAGCGGTAGCGCAACACGTACGTGTCCTTGACCATGCCGGCGTCGAGCACGAACCGGACCTGTTCCGCCCGGCCGTCGGGCCCGGACGCGAGGACCTCGACGGACTTCGCCGCCTCCACCCATGCCGGGTAGGAGTCGAAGTCGGCGATCACACCCATGATCTGCTCGGCGGGTGCGTCGATGGTGATCGACCGCTTGGTCTTCTCGGCCATGCCTCGGACGCTTCCTTTCAGAACGGCTCACAGCGACTGGAGGGACGCACCACGCGTCTCACCGCACGTTCATCTCACACGATTGCCGAGCGGGTGCACAATTCCCTACGCGGGTGGCTCGCCCGCAGGTCGCCCGGCCTCGAGGTGCCGCTTGAGTTCGAAGGTCATCTCCTTGCCGGCGAGGCGCCGCGCGTGGTTCATCCCCGCGAGGTCGAGCGACGCCAGTCCCTCCGGGCTCACACCGGTCGGCTCCGCGTGCAGGAAGTAGTGGACGATGGTGCCGTCCATCACCGGCTCGAGCCACACCTCCATCGTCCCGGTGAGCGGTCCTGCGACGGTCCATCGGACGCCCTTCTCGGCCCGGTCCTCGCGCACGTCGAGAACGAGATCCGGCCACCACGCGCGCCAACGCGCGGGCACGGACACGCGGGCAGCCACCTTCTCCGGGGCTGCTGCTACGAAAGTCTGGTCGGCGACCTGAATGCTGCTCACTCTCACAGCTTCACACACGGCCGTCACGGTCCGTGATCTGGACTACACCTGGACGGATGCCCATCTGGCAAGCCGCAGGTAGGTGGCAGTGCCGCACGTCACGCTGCGCCGGTCTATCGTGATGACCAGCAAACCCTACTCGTCAGTATCTGCAGTGTCGGAGGTCGTCGTGCCCGAGTTCAGCGTTCCTGCCACGTTCACCATCCCGGAGGACGCATCCGCGGTCGACTCCGTCTTCACCTACGCGGATACGAAGCCCGGGCACATCGTGTACCGGCGCCTCGTGAACGGCTCCTGGGTGAACGTCACCGCCCGCGAGTTCGCCGACCAGGTCACCGCGGTCGCCAAGGGACTGATCGCGCGCGGCGTCCAGCCCGGCGACCGGGTCGCGCTGATGTCCGCCACGCGCTACGAATGGCCGCTGCTCGACTACGCGATCTGGGCGGCGGGCGGCGTCACGGTGCCGATCTACGAGACCTCGGCGGCCGAGCAGGTGCGGTGGATCCTCGAGGACTCCGGAGCCATCGTCCTGGTTGTCGAGACCGACAAGCACTCGAAGACCGTCGCCGAGGTCGCCGCGGCCGCACCGGATCTGCGCGCGGTGCTCCAGATCGAGCCCGCCCCGGGGAACGAGGGCGCGGTGGCGATCTTCACCGCGGACGGAGCCGACGTCGCGGACGACGAGGTGCGGGCGCGGGTGAAGGCGCTGAAGGCGAGCGACCCCGCAACCCTGATCTACACCTCGGGAACCACAGGACGACCCAAGGGCTGCCAGCTCACGCACTCGAACCTCATCGCCGAGTCGAAGGGCATCGTCGTGTCCAACCTCGGCGAGCTGCTCACGTCGCCGGGCGTGAGCACCCTGATGTTCCTGCCGCTCGCGCACGTGCTCGCCCGCGCGGTCAGCATCGCCGCGTTCGATGCGGGCGCGACGCTCGGCCACACCAGCGACATCCCGAACCTCGTCCCGACGTTCGGCGAGTTCAAGCCGGACTTCATCCTGTCGGTGCCGCGCGTGTTCGAGAAGGTGTACAACACCGCGCGGCAGAAGGCACACAACGAGGGCAAGGGCAAGATCTTCGACGCCGCCGCGAGTACCGCGGTCGCGTGGAGTGAGGCGAAGGACAACGGCGGACCAGGCCTGGTGCTCAATCTCAAGCACGCCGTCTTCGACAAGCTCGTCTACTCCAAGCTGCGCGCCGCGCTCGGCGGCAAGTGCCAGCTCGCGATCTCCGGCGGCGCACCCCTCGGTGCCCGTCTCGGCCACTTCTTCCGCGGCATCGGCGTCACGATCTACGAGGGCTACGGCCTGACCGAGACCACGGCCGCGTTCGCCGTCAACACGATCGGCAACCAGAAGGTCGGTTCCGTCGGAAAGCCGTTGGCCGGCAACTCCGTCCGCATCGCGGAGGACGGCGAGATCATGCTGCGCGGCCCGGTCGTCTTCACCGGCTACTGGCGCAACGAGGCGGCCACCGCGGAGGCCATCGAGGACGGCTGGTTCCACACCGGCGACCTCGGCACCGTCGACTCCGACGGCTACATCACCATCACCGGCCGCAAGAAGGAGATCATCGTCACCGCGGGCGGCAAGAACGTCGCCCCGGCCCAGCTCGAGGACCACCTGCGCGCCCACCCGCTCATCAGCCAGGCGATCGTGGTCGGCGACCAGAAGCCGTTCATCGGCGCGCTCATCACGATCGACGCCGAGGCACTGCCCGGCTGGAACGAGCGCAACGGCAAGCCGGCCGGGACCACGGTCGCGGAACTGCTGGCGGACGCCGACCTCACCGCCGAGATCGACGCGGCCATCGCCGAGGCCAACAAGCTCGTCTCGCACGCCGAGGCCATCAAGAAGTACCGCATCCTGCCGGTGGACTTCACCGAGGAGACCGGCGAGCTCACCCCGACGCTGAAGCTCAAGCGCAACGTCGTGCACCAGAGCTTCGCGGACGACATCGAGCAGATCTACAGCAAGTAGTCCGCCCCCGCCGAAGCCGGCGCGACGCGAGCGCCCGCGGTCCGAAAGGATCGCGGGCGCTGCGCGTTTCAGGCCAGGAGGTTGCGGAGCTTCGCCCCCAGCACATCCCATCGCCAGTGGGCCTTCACCCATTCGCGGCCGGCGGCCCCCATCGCGGCGGCCCGCCCCCGGTCGGACAGCACGGTGATCACCGACTGCGCAACCGCGTCGACCGACGTCCCGTCCACCACGAGCCCGGTCTCGTGCTCGACCACCGTTTCCGGCGCTCCCCCGGACCGCCCGGCGATCACCGGCACCCCGGTCGCCGACGCCTCGAGGTAGACGATGCCGAGCCCCTCGACGTCCAGGCCCGCGCCCCGCGTCCGGCACGGCATCGCGAACACGTCCGCGATCGTGTGGTGCGCGGCCAGTTCTGCGGCCGGCACTCCACCGGTGAACACGACATGGTCGCCGACACCCCATTCGTGGGCGAGTGCCTGCAGGCGTTCGGCGTACGGGCCGCCACCGACGATCACCAGCACCGCGCCGTCGATGCTGCGGCGGATCGCGGGCAGCGCCCGGATCAGCTGGTCCTGCCCCTTGCGGGGCACGAGTCGCGACAGGCACAGGATCGTCGGGCGGTCGCCGAGACCGTAGCGGGCGCGCAACTCGGCCCGTGCCGCCGGGTCGGGACGGAACACGTCCGTGTCGACGCCGGACGGAAGGTGCTCGAGCGCCGCATGCGGCCCGAACGCCGACGCGAACCTGCCGCGCGTGTACTTGCTGACGTACGTGACGGCGTCGGTGTGCTCACCGATGCGCCGCAGGGCCTGCCGCGCGCCGGGCAGCATCGACCAGCCCACCTCGTGGCCGTGCGTCGACGCGAGCACCCGTCGGGCGCCCGCCCGACGGACCGTGGGCGCCAGCAGCGCCAGCGGTGCGGCGGCGCCGAACCACACGCTGTCGCACTCGTACTTCTCGACGAGCTTCGCGGCACGGCGGGCGACGAACGGGGTCGGCACCATCAGAGTCGTCGGGTGCCGGACCACCTCGTAGTGTTGCTCGGCGTCGAAGCGGATGTGACTGTCACCGCGCCAACGCGGCGCGTAGACCACCAGCTCTTCGGCGGGCAGCTGGGCGGCAAAGGTCTGGAGATACGACTGGATTCCACCGGGCCGTGGTGGAAAATCGTTCGTCACCAACAAAGTTCGACGCATGTGTCCACCGTATGTGCCGGAGCCGCCACGCCGGGAGCCAGGGTCACGCGAGCTGCTTCTCGACCCAGACGCCCCACGCCTGCACCAGTTCGTCGGCGCCGATCCCCAACGCGTCGTGGATCCGGCCGTCGAGCTGGTCCGTGGTGGCCTTTCCCTTCGCCAGCTCCCGGTACAGGGAGTCCAGCCTCTCCTCGCCGTACTCGCTGGCGACGAAAGCCGCCAGCGACCAGGAGGATTCGTACGCTCGGCGGGCGGTGTCGCCCCCGGCCCCGAAGTCCGCGTCCGCGGGCAGGGACGACGGCGGACCGTTCTCGGTCACCGCCGCCGACAGGGTCGGCGCCAGGGCGCCGAACGTCGCCTCGATGCCCCGGTACCCGACGTAGTCGGCGTAGCCCTCGAGGATCCACAGCGGCGACCCGTCGGACGTGACCGCGCGCGCCGCCACGTGCGTCAACTCGTGCCGCAGCACCGACACACGGGTGAGGTCCGTCAGCCGGTCGGCCGACCCGGGGCTGAACACGATCCGCTGACCGGACGCGGTCCGCGACCGCTGGTCGACCGCGTCCGACACGGACACCGCGGCGATGTCGGCCCCGCTGTGCGCGGCACCGACGAGCGACGCGAACTCCTCCTGGGACCCGGCGACCAGCACGACCGCCCGACGGGACCAGTCCTGCCCCCACACGTCGGTGACGTGAGCGACGGCCTCCCCGAGGTCGTCGGCGAGGCGGTCCACCATCGCCGACTGCGCCGGGTGCCCGAGGACGATCGACGACCGACCCTCCACCCCCTCCACGGTACGCACGATAACCGGACCGAAATCCCAAGGCCCCCGCCATGTTTCACGATCCGATCCGGGTACGCCGGAGTCGCTGACGAGCTTCCACTCGTCCCCGCGGCGCGCCAGCAGGAGCGCGACGGGCTTGCGCGTCGGCTGGGCGTCGGCACCGGCGATCGCGTACCGGAAGTAGACCGTCGGTGCCCACACGTCCGACGCACCGAGTTCGTCGGCCACGCCGGACGGAACCGGGGACTCGGGGTCGAGCCCGATGTCGTAGCCGAATTCGGAGAACGGCACCTGCGACGCGTTGTTCGCACGCCGGATCTCCGCGTCCAGGAACCCCGGCGCCGCAGCGGGATCGAACAGCCCCGGTAGCGCCGCGGTGTCACCGGAGCGCACCGCGCGCGCCCACTCGTCGAGCACGGCCTGCGCCCCCGCCCGTCGCCCGTCCTCGTAGGGGTTGGCGACCGGCGACGCGCCACGGACGTCGGGCACGTCGCCCTCGTGATCGAACGCCGTCAGCGACAGGACGAGCGCGACGGCGATGCCGAGGCCCGCGAGCCCCACCCACTCCCAGCCCCGCACACGCCGCTTCGGCGGGGGGCTCGAGGTGTGATCGTCAGCGGGCACGTCCGAAAGTGTAGGAGTCGAATACGCGAATGGACCCGATACCCCTGGATATCGGGTCCATTCGCGGACCGTGTATCGGACTGTCGCCGACGAATCAGTAGCGACGCGCCCCGTAGAACGGCATCGATGCCATCGAATCGACCTTCACGGGCGTGCCGTACGTCGACGCGTGCAGGACGTTGCCGTCGCCGGCGTAGATGCCGACGTGGGACGCGTCGTTGTAGAACAGCACCACATCACCGGGCTGCAGAGCGCTCCGGTCGACCGGGATGCCGCCCTCCGCCTGCGCCTGACTCGACCGCGGCAGCGTCTTGCCGATCTGCTGATACGACCACACGACCAGACCCGAGCAGTCGTAGGCGTCGGGTCCTGTCGCGCCCCAGCTGTAGGGCTTGCCCACCTGGGTGAGGCCGGCCTGCAGCGCCGCCGATCCGGATCCGGGAGTCAGCCCCGCCAGGATGCGACCGGCGTCGAACCCGGAGGGGAACGACGTGCCCGCGAGCTGCGCCCGCTCGGCACCGGTGAGCCGGTCGTACGCCGCGGTGACCGAGTCGATCTGCTTCTGCAGTTCGCTCTGCTTGTTCTGCAGCTCGTCGCTCACAACCTTGGCCTGCTCCGTGGCCGCGCGCGCGGCGTCCGCCGACACCCGCGACGCCTCCGCGGCCGCCTCGGCGTCGGTCGCGGCCTGCTTGAACTGCGCGACCGCCTTCGAGGTCTCGTTCGAGATCGCGTCGAGCGCCGACATCTGGTCCAGGAGTTGCTGCGGCGAGTCGCTGACCATCACCGCGAACAACCGGTTGGTGCGGGCGCCCTGGTAGCTCGCGGCCGCCAGCTTGCTCACGGTGGGCCGGAACTGATCCATCCGGGCCTGCGCGGCGGCGAGGGCGTCGCGGTCACCCGCAAGGCGGGCCTCGGCGTCGCGCTGCACGGCCTGCTTGCCGTCCAGGTCGATCTGCGCGTTGTGCAGCGCCTCGGTGGTCTGTTCGGATTCGCGGGACAGCTCGGCGAGCCGCTCCAATGCCTCGGTCGGGTTGTTCACGACGGGGTCTGCGCCGGCCGAGGCGGCGGGCAGTCCGACGAGGGTCAGGGAGAGGACTCCCGTCGCCAGGGCAGTACACATCGAGCGCTTCATCTTCTGCGAGGGCACAGCAGCGCGACTCTCCGTTTCTGGATTCGTCTCCACCGCACAGACCGGCGATGGCTTCCGCAAGGTCTCGAACAGGTTACGGAACGGCATATGTCCGTGTCTACCTGAGAGTAGGACAATTCGTGCATGTCGTGAATGCCACAAACCAGTCGTTACGGACACCCGTGAAATGCACGCGGGGCGGCCCCGACCGAAGTCGGAACCGCCCCGCCTGTAAGTAGTCCTAGCGCATCACGCGTAACGACGCGCGCCGTCGAACGGCATCGACGACACCGGCGCCAGCTTCACGGGCTGACCCGCGGTCGACGCGTGGATGACGTTGCCGTTACCGGCGTAGATGCCCGAGTGGCTGCCGCCGTAGAACGAGATGACGTCGCCGACCTGGAGGGCGTCGCGCGAGACCGGCACGCCCGCGACGGCCTGGTCGTAGCTCGTGCGCGGCAGGTTCAGTCCGGCCTGCTTGTAGGCCCACTGCACCAGACCCGAGCAGTCGAACGCATCCGGGCCGGCCGCGCCGTACACGTAGGGAGCGCCGAGCTTGCTCTCGGCGGCCTTGAAAGCCTTCTCGCCCATGCTGATCACGGGGGCGGGTGCGGCGACCGGCGCAGGCAGGGCGGCGGCACTGCCCGTACCGATGCCCTGCGTGACGGACGCGATCGCGGCGTCGACCTGAGCCTGCGTGACACCGGGAACCTCGACGGTGCCGACACCCGGGACGTTGATCGGGTCGGCCAGCGCCGGCGCTGCGGTGACCGTGACTGCTCCGACGGCAAGTGCGCCGGCAACGGCTGCGCGTCGCGCGGAACGCTTGAAAGTAGATGACGCCACGAGAAAGAGATCTCCGTTTCTTCCGTTCGTCCGCCGACCGAGTTAGCTGACGGGTTCGGGCTGGGAAGATCAGCCCTACCCGCCGACACCGCAGAGCGGCTTCGACGGGATTCACCCCAGAGAAAACTTGGGTTCCCGGCACGTCGCCTCCGGAGAGGCTTCGATTAGGCGGGCCCAGCGATGCCGCTCCGGGTGGGGCGGCAGACTCCGCTAGGTCTCGAGAAGATTACGAAAGCGCATCCGTGATGTCGATTCGAACGCGCGGAATTCGCCGCTTTGGTCCGTTTTGTCCGCCGTCGACGTGAGCCGGACCGCACGAGATCACAGCCGGATAACGACCGGTTGGACTTCCCCGCGATTCGCGGCGCCGTGCCGGCACCCCGGCGGTCGGCGCCCGACCGACACCGCGCGGTGTCGTCACTGGTCACCACCGCTTCCGCGCGCGCGGCCGGTACGGGTCCACCGCTCGGACGGAGCCCGATCCGGGTCCCGCGGAAGCTGCCGAAACCGCTCTCGCACAACGGAGATCGTCACGCGTGCGCACGACGGCCGAAACCGCGAAATGTGACGCTCGTCTCTTCTCCCCGGAACGGGGTACAAAGTCCCTGTCGGTAGCCGGCCCTAGTGTCTCCGAACGTGAGTTCACCGCGCACCGCCCGCTCGACCGACGACGGTCAACTGACCTTCGACGAACTGGACGCCCCGCTGCGCGACACCACTTTCGTGATCGTCGACCTCGAGACCACCGGCGGCAGCGCCGAGACGGACGCCATCACCGAGATCGGGGCGGTCAAGGTCCGGGGCGGCGAGATCCTCGGCGAACTGGGCACCCTCGTCGACCCTGGACGCGCGATACCGCCGTACATCGTGGAGATCACCGGAATCACGACCGCGATGGTGCGCGGGGCCCCGCGCATCGACTCCGTCCTGCCGGCGTTCCTCGAGTTCGCGCGCGGGTCGGTGCTGGTCGCGCACAACGCCGGATTCGACGTCGGCTTCCTCAAGGCCGCGGCCGCACGCGCCGGAATCCCCTGGCCCCGCTTCCAGGTGCTCTGCACCGTCAAACTCGCCCGCCGGGTCCTCAGTCGGGACGAGGCGCCCTCGGTGAAGCTGTCGGCGTTGGCATCGCTCTTCGGCGCCGACACCACGCCGACGCACCGCGCCCTCGACGACGCGCGGGCCACCGTCGACGTCCTCCACGCCCTGATCGGCCGCGTCGGAAACCAGGGCGTGCAGAGCCTGCCGGAACTCCTCGACTACCTGCCGCGGGTGTCGTCGGAGCAGCGCGCCAAGCGCACGCTCGCGAGCCATCTGCCCCGCACCCCCGGTGTCTATCTCTTCCGCGGACCGTCCGACGAGGTCCTCTATGTCGGTACGGCCGTCGATCTGCACCGACGCGTCCGCACCTACTTCACCGGCTCGGAGACGCGCGGGCGGATGAAGGAGATGGTCGCGCTGGCCACCCGGATCGACCACGTCGAGTGCGCCCACTCGCTCGAGGCCGGGGTCCGCGAATTGCGCCTGCTCCGGGCGCACGTGCCGCCCTACAACCGGCGATCGAAGTTCCCCATGCGCGGCTGGTGGGTCACGCTCACCGCGGAGGCGTTTCCCCGGTTCTCCGTGGTCCGCACGCCGACCGCCGACGCGCTGGGACCGTTCCGGTCCCGGACCGACGCGACCGACGCCGCACAGACGGCCGCCGAGGTCTGCGGCGTCCGCACGTGCACGACGCGAATCCCCAAGGGGCACCGGCACGGCCCGAAGTGCCCGCCGCGCGATCTCGGGGGGTGTCCCGCGGTCGCCGACGACGAGGACGGGTACCGCGTCGCGCCGGAACTGGTGCGGGCACTGGTCCGGGGCGAGGACGACGCCCCACTCCGCCGCCTGCGATCGCGCATCGAAGAGCTCGCCGCGAACGAACTGTTCGAGAGCGCGGCCCGGTTGCGCGACCGCACCGCCGCGCTCGGACTGGCGCTGCGCCGTATGCAGCGCCTGGCGGCGCTGGCCGCGGTCGACGAGTTGATCGCCGCCCGCCCGGCAGCCGAGGGCGGCTGGGAGTTCGCCGTCGTCCGTTCCGGGCGCCTGGCGGCGGCGGGCGTCGCCCGGCGCGGAGTCGCACCCATGCCGGTCGTCGAGGCCCTCGTCGCGTCCGCAGAGACCGTTCTCCCCGACGAGACACCGCTACGCGGGGCCTCCCCCGAAGAACTGGGACTCGTCGCCCGGTGGCTCGAGGGCGACGGCGTGCGGATCGTGCGGACCAGCCACGGGTACTGCGAACCCGTCCACGGAGCCGGATCGTGGGAGGAATGGTGCACGCTCGCCCGGGCCGCGCAACCGCCTACTGTGTTGGTCGAACGTCAGCACAGTTAAGGAGCGACATGATCAACGCCATCGTCCTGATCCACGCCGAGGCCGACCGGATCCCGGAGACCGCGCAGGCGGTGGCCGACCTCGACGGCGTGGCCGAGGTCTACTCGTGTGCAGGCGACATCGACCTGATCGCAATCGTGAAGGTCCGTGACCACGCGCAGATCGCGGAGGTCGTCACCGAACGCATCAACAAGGTGCAGGGCGTCCTCAAGACCGCCACCCACATCGCGTTCCAGTCGTACTCGAGCGCGGACGTCGAGGCGGCGTTCTCGATCGGCGAATAGGTCCACCCCCGCCGGGCGTCGCTCAGCGGCGGGCGGCCGCCAGCTCGACCGTCAGTGCCGCCCACCGCTCGAGCAGGGCCGCCGCCGCACCCGAGTCGATCGCGCGGGCGGCCTTCTCCATTCCGGCGGCCAGCGACTCCTCGAGGCCCCTCTCGAGTCCGTCGAAGGCGGCGATCGCTCCGGCAGCGTTGAGCAGCACCGCGTCCCGGACCGGGCCCGCGTCACCGGCGAATATCCCGCGCGCCACCGCCGCGTTGTCGGAGGCGTCACCGCCCCGCAGCGCGTCCAGCGGCACCCGGGTGATCCCGAGGTCGGTCGGATCCAGCTTCCGGGTGGTGACCGTGCCGCCGGTGACCACGTGCACAACCGACGTCGTCGACGTCGTGAGCTCGTCGAGGCCGTCGTCGCCGCGAACCACCAGCGCGGAGTTGCCGCGCTCGGCGAGGACACCGGCGATCACCTCGATCAGGTCCTCGAACGCGCAGCCGATCAGTCCGGCGCGCGGACGGGCCGGGTTGGTCAGCGGGCCGAGGACGTTGAACACCGTCGGGATGCCGATCTCCTTACGCGGCGCACCCGCGAACCGCAGCGCCGGGTGGAAGACCGGCGCGAAGCAGAAGCCGATGCCGACCTCCTCGACGCAGCGCGCCACGTCCGCGGCGCCGAGGTTGATGTGCACACCCAACGCCTCGAGCACGTCGGCGCCGCCGCTCTTCGACGACGCCGCCCGATTGCCGTGCTTGACCACGCGGATACCGGACGCCGCCACCACGACCGACGCCATGGTGGAGATGTTGACTGTGTGCGAGCGGTCGCCACCGGTACCGACGATGTCCACGACGTCGGGCGACACCGGCACCGAGCGGGCGTGTCCGAGCATCGAGTCGGCCAGACCCCGCAGTTCGGCCGGCGTCGGGCCCTTCATCTTGAGGGCGACGCCGAACGCCGCGATCTGCGCCGACGTCGCGTTGTCGGACATGATCTCGTCCATCGCCCACGCCGTGTCGTCGGCCGTCAGGTCACGGCCGTCGGTGAGGGCGCCGAGGACCGCGGGCCAGCTCCGGTCGACCGCGCCCGCCACTCGATCCGTGCCTTGCGCTGCCGACTGCCGCACCATCTCGATCCCTTTCGCTGCCCGTGGTCTCACCCGATGCCCGGTGGGCACCGCCGCACCGCAGCTTAGTGCGCGTCGGCGCGGCCTTGATCACTCACCGGCCGCGGCCGGCTGCAGCCCTTCCCAGCCCAGCGCGGTGCCGCCCAACCGCTGAGCCAACCCGGCCATCCGGGAGCGCTCCTGCGAGCAGTGCAGGGCGTCGAGGATCTGCACCCGCTCGAGCCGCAGGATCACGGCGGTGTCCTCCACCGCCTCGGGATCGCCCGCGGGCGCATACCCGTCCTGGGCCGCGATATCGACGGCCTGTGCGACGGCGTCGGCGGGCAGGCGGAGATGGTGCCGGAGGACGGCGTCGGCGTCGGCCGTCCACGCCGGGTCACCCGCGGCGCCGCGCTCCAGCGCCGTCGAGCAGGACTCCACGTCGTCGAAGCCGGACACCACCACGACGAGGTCCGTGCGGGTCCGATCGAGCGGCACCGGCGCGCGCCTGGACAGAATTCCGCCTATCCAACGAGCGACTCCACGCCTGAGTTCCATGTGCCTACTTTGTCACGTCCACCGACGGCCGCCTCAACCGCGGAGGAATGGCCTCTGACGTGCATCGACGCGCCGAGACAGGACCCGGGTGGCTTTCCTTTACGACGAAGCGTCATACTTCTCAGCGTGACGAGCGCAGTAGGGACTTCAGGATCGGCAATCACCCAGCGCGTGCACTCGCTGAACCGGCCAAACATGGTCAGCGTCGGCACCATCGTGTGGTTGTCAAGTGAGCTCATGTTCTTCGCAGGGCTCTTCGCCATGTATTTCGTTGCACGAGCACAGGCGAATGGGAACTGGCCACCGGAGCCGACCGAGCTCAATCTCGGCTTGGCCGTGCCGGTCACTCTGGTGCTGATCGCGTCTTCCTTCACCTGCCAGATGGGTGTCTTCGCGGCAGAGAAGGGTGACGTCTTCGGTCTCCGGCGGTGGTACCTGCTCACCCTTGCCATGGGCACGTTCTTCGTGCTCGGCCAGGGCTACGAGTACTACCACCTGGTGCACGAGGGCACGACGATCTCGAGCAGCGTGTACGGATCGGTCTTCTACATGACGACCGGCTTCCACGGCCTGCACGTCATCGGCGGTCTGATCGCGTTCGTCTTCTTGATCGTCCGCACCAAGGTCAGCAAGTTCACGCCTGCCCAGGCCACTGCGGCGATCGTCGTTTCGTACTACTGGCACTTCGTCGACATTGTGTGGATCGGCCTGTTCGCCACGATTTATTTCATCCGTTAGCCAGCTGAACGACCAGGCAGCCCCCTGACGCTTCAGTCGTCCCGACATACCAAAGGGATACAGATGAGTTCATCCCCCCCTCCCGCAATCGAGGGTGACATGCCCAACCGCACCACAGCAGGTTCCGCCGCCAAGGCGCGCCGCCAGCGCAAGCTGCGTCGTCGCGTCACCGGCGCGCTGATCCTCATGCTGGGACTCGTGAGCGCCGGATTCCTCGCCTCCGCTCTGACGCCTGCACCGCAGGTCGCCACCGCGAGCGACGACTCCGCAGCGCTGATCCGCGAAGGCAAGCAGCTCTACGACACCTCCTGCATCACGTGCCACGGCGCGAACCTGCAGGGTGTCCAGGACCGCGGCCCCAGCCTGATCGGTGTCGGCGAGGCAGCCGTGTACTTCCAGGTGTCGTCCGGTCGTATGCCGGCCGCTCGCAACGAGGCGCAGGCTGCCCGCAAGCCCGCCAAGTTCGACGCCCGCCAGACCGACGCCATCGGCGCCTACGTCCAGTCGCAGGGCGGCGGCCCGACCCTCGTCCGTGACGAGAACGGCGAGATCGCCCAGTCCTCGCTGCGTGGCGGCGACGTCGCGCGCGGTAGCGAGCTGTTCCGCATGAACTGCGCGTCGTGCCACAACTTCACCGGTCGCGGCGGTGCGCTGTCGTCCGGCAAGTACGCCCCCGTTCTGGATCCGGCCAGCGAGCAGCAGATCTACGCCGCCATGGTCACGGGCCCCCAGAACATGCCCAAGTTCTCCGATCGTCAGCTGACGCTCGAGGAGAAGAAGGACATCATCGCCTACGTCAAGCAGTCGGGTGAAGCCAAGAGCCCGGGTGGTTATGGTCTCGGCGGCATCGGACCGGGGTCCGAGGGCCTCGCCATGTGGGTCATCGGCATCGTCGCTGTCGTCGGCGCAGCACTGTGGATCGGAGCAAGGTCATGAGCGACGCCGGCAGCGGCGGCACGCCGAAGAAGTACACGGACGACGAGCTCGACCGGATGAGCCGGGACGAACTCGTCAAGCTCGGTACCAATCTCGACGGCGTCGATGTGGCGTTCCAGAAGGACCGCTGGGCTGTCGAGGGCACCAAGGCCGAGAAGCGCGCTGAGCGCTCGGTGGCGTTCTGGTTCATCCTCGCCGGCATCTCGGCCATCGCCTTCATCGGCATCTTCCTGTTCTGGCCGTGGGAGTACGCGGGCGAGGGCGACGACACCTACTGGGCGTACAACCTGTACACCCCGCTGATCGGCTTCACCATGGGTCTGGCGATCCTCGGTGTCGGCGTCGGCGCGGTGAAGTTCACCAAGAAGTTCGTCCCTGAAGAGGTCTCGATCCAGGACCGCCACGACGGCGGTTCGGCGGAGGTCGACAAGCGGACCCTCGGGGCCCAGCTGAGCGACACCCTCGACAAGTCGACGATCGGCCGCCGCAAGATGATCAAGCGCAGCCTGATCTTCGGTGGCGTCGGTGTCGGCGTCATGTCCGTCATGCCCCTCGGCGGCATGATCAAGAACCCGTGGGCCAAGGGCGACAACTCCCCGCTGTGGGTGTCCGGCTGGACCCCCCGCTACCCGGGCGAGACGATCTACCTGCGTCGCGACACCGGCCGTCCGCACGACATCGTGCTGGTGCGCCCGGAGGACCTGGACGCCGGCGGCATGGAGACGGTGTTCCCGTTCCGTGAGTCCGAGCGTGGCAACGACGAGGAGCTGTTCAAGGCGCTCCGCGGCATCCGCAACGCCGTCATGCTCATCCGTCTGCGCACCGAGGACGCTCAGAAGGCCGTCAAGCGCAAGGGCCAGGAGAGCTTCAACTACGGCGACTACATCGCCTACTCGAAGATCTGCACCCACCTCGGCTGCCCCACCTCGCTGTACGAGCAGCAGACCAACCGGATCCTGTGCCCCTGCCACCAGTCGCAGTTCGACGCGCTGCAGTACGGCAAGCCGATTTTCGGTCCCGCCGCTCGTGCTCTTCCGCAGCTGCCTATTACTGTGAACGAAGAGGGCTACCTCGTCGCCAACGGTGACTTCATCGAAGCCCTCGGCCCGGCATTTTGGGAGCGTCGACCGTGACCACTACCACTCCATCCAGAGTTGCCGCCCAAGCAGAGGCAGTCGACTCTCGGTACCACCTCGCGGCCGGAATGAAGCGGCAGATCAACAAGGTCTTCCCGACGCACTGGTCGTTCATGCTCGGCGAGATCGCGCTCTACAGCTTCATCATCCTGCTGATCTCGGGCGTCTACCTGACGCTGTTCTTCGACCCGTCGCTGGCCGAGGTCACCTACAACGGTGCATACGAGCCGCTCCGCGGCGTCGAGATGTCCCGCGCGTACGAGACCACGCTGAACATCTCCTTCGAGGTCCGCGGCGGTCTGTTCGTCCGACAGATCCACCACTGGGCCGCGCTGATGTTCGCCGCGTCGATCATCGTGCACCTGCTGCGCATCTTCTTCACCGGCGCGTTCCGTCGCCCGCGTGAGGCGAACTGGGTCATCGGCTCGCTGCTGCTGATCCTGGCGATGTTCGAGGGCTTCTTCGGCTACTCGCTGCCGGACGACCTGCTGTCCGGTACGGGCCTGCGCGCCGCGCTGTCCGGCATCACCCTGAGTGTTCCGATCGCCGGCACCTGGCTGCACTGGCTGATCTTCGGTGGCGACTTCCCCGGCACCCTGATCATCCCGCGCCTGTACGTCGCGCACGTGCTGCTGGTCCCCGGCATCCTGCTGGCCCTGATCGCCGCGCACCTCGCGCTGGTCTGGTACCAGAAGCACACACAGTTCCCCGGCCCCGGCCGCACCGAGCAGAACGTTGTCGGCGTCCGGATCCTCCCGGTGTTCGCCCTCAAGGGCGGTGCGTTCTTCGCGTTCACGTTCGGCATCCTGGCGATCATGGGCGGCGTCCTGCAGATCAACCCGATCTGGAACATCGGCCCGTACAACCCGTCGCAGGTGTCGGCTGGTTCGCAGCCCGACTTCTACATGATGTGGACCGACGGCATGGCGCGTCTGTGGCCGGCGTGGGAGATCTACCTGTTCGACCGGTACACGATCCCCGCCGTGTTCGCTGTCGCCCTGATCATGGGCATCGTGTTCGCACTGCTCATCGCCTACCCGTGGATCGAGAAGAAGTTCACGAAGGACGACGCACACCACAACCTGCTGCAGCGTCCGCGTGACGTCCCGGTCCGCACCGGCATCGGCGCGATGGCCATCGCGTTCTACCTGGTGCTGACGATCTCCTGCGTCAACGACATCATCGCGTACCACCTGGACATCTCGCTCAACGCGATGACCTGGATCGGTCGTATCGGCATGGTGGTCCTGCCTCCGATCGCGTACTACGTCACCTACCGGTTCTGCATCGGTCTGCAGCGCAGCGACCGCGCGGTGCTCGAGCACGGCATCGAGACCGGCATCATCAAGCGCCTGCCGCACGGTGAGTACGTCGAGATCCACCAGCCGCTCGGCCCGGTCGACGATCACGGCCACCCGATCCCGCTGGAGTACCAGGGTGCTGCGATTCCGAAGAAGATGAACAAGCTCGGTTCCGCCGGCAAGCCCGGTTCCGGCAGCTGGGTCACCCCCGACCCGGTCGAGCAGAGCCAGGCTCTCGACGCGGCGCATCACGCAGCCGAGCACGAGCAGCTTCGGATTCTCACGGAGTACCAGGACCGCAACCGCGGAAACGGCTCCGGCGACGGCGAAGCACACTAGTTCGCCGAGACTGACGGGAAAGGCCCGAACCCTCACGGGTTCGGGCCTTTCCCGTTTCGGTGTGCGCGGAGGCGCCGCTCCCCTCCCCCGCCAGGGCTCCTCAGCTGGTCGTCCAGCTGCGGGGTGTTTCGAACTAGGGGGTGTTCAGGTACGTTTCGATGGCCTGCTGGGCCTTCGGGTTGCCGTTGCCGATACCGATGAGGCCTCCGATGACGGCGCCGGTCGGGCCGCCGATGATGCAGCCGGCGAGGCTGCCGGGGAACATCGATATGCAGCCGATGCCGAGGCCTATCGCGGAGCCTGTCGCGGCCCCCGCGGCGCCGCCTTGCTCCCAGCCGATGCCCAACTCGTTCAACATGTTGTCGAGTGCCTGCTGTTTGGTCAGTGGCGGCTGGGTGGTCGGCGGCGGGTCCGCGTGCGCGGTCCCGGCTCCGACGAATACCGCTCCGGTGACGAGCGCTGATGCTGCCACCTTTTTGATCAGGTTCATCGCGATCCCCACCTTGCGGTCGAAGGACGAGTCCGGCCGACTGTAGTCCTGCCGTATCCCGGCCGTCCGGCTAACGGTCCGCACTGTTACCCGGCTGCTGCCATGACGATCTACCGGTCGTCGAGTTGAATGTTCCCGTCGAGGACCTCCACCGGGGTCAGCCACCAACTCGCAGCGCCGTAGGCGTCCCTGTCGACCTGGAGGCAGCGGTTCGCGTGGCGGACGACGTCGTGGATCTTGTGTCGCTGGGTGTCGAATCTCAGCGGCGCTGCGGATCGCTTCGCTGGTAGGCGCCAGGATTCGGGCGACCTCCTTCGAGTCGATCATCTCGCTGGTGCCGGGGCCTAGCTCACTGGGGCAACCGGCGAGATGCAGCGAAGACTAGCGGAACACGCCTCGCTACTTTGACGGATCTCGGGCGCGTCGGCTGGCGTCGCCGATCTAGCCGGTATGCCAAGTTCGATGCTTGCGCTGCACCTCCGAGCGATCGGAGCCTACGAAATGTCCACGGCCCGGATGAATCTCAACTCACGCGATCTTCGTGTGCCCCAGCCAGTTGGCTCGCGAGACTTCCGCAGGGCCCTCGATTCGGTACACCGCCGCGCCCCATCACGACTGCTGGCGCGTGGTGGGCTCGGACGATCGGTCCGGCGCATTCGACGGACCTCCGCATCCTGGACGCCCAGCCGCTGGAGGATCAGTGTCACCCCGTAAGGGTGAGGAGGCGGCGGTGCTGCGGAGCTAACGTCACGCTGACCGACCCATGTCGTGCGAGGAGGAACATTGGAAGAACACGGCACTGCGCTAACACCCGAAGCCTTCGGCGTCGGCGTCCCGGACCGCATCGAGACCCCCATCGGCACGTTCGAGTTCTTCGACGGTGTGCCGCTTCCCGACAGCACGCGACGTCTGTACGACGGACTCGACTTCCTGCGCGGAATCGAGGTGTTCCTCAACGCGGTGCCCGGTGCGTCGCTGGTGGCGATGCGCAGGGGGTTCCGCAGCATCGGCTTGGACGGCCTGGGGACCGTGGCGTACACCGACCCCCGCGCCAACTCGGGCAGCTATTTCCTCACCCCGAACACCGAGACCACCTACGGCACGATGTTCATCGACCTGCGCGCCGGTCCTGTGGTGATCGAACCGCCCACCCAGTCGCTGTGTGTGGTGGACGACTTCTGGTTTCGCTATGTCGCCGACATGGGTATCGCCGGACCGGACAAGGGGGCGGGTGGCAAGTACCTGTTCCTCCCGCCCGGTTACGACGGCGCGGAGCCCGACGGCTACTACACCTACCGGACACCCACCTACACCAACTGGGTCGTGCTGAGAGCGCTCGGCGGCGTCGAGGCGATCAAGCAGACCCGTGTCTACCGGCTCGCCGACGCGGCAGATCCGCCGCAGACCACGTTCGTCAACATCGCGGACAAGAGGTTCAACACGGTGCACGCCAACGACTTCTCGTTCTTCGAGGAGATCGACGAACTGGTCCAGGAGGAACCCGCCGACGCGATCGACCCCGAGCGTGCTGGGCAACTCGCCGCGATCGGAATCCAGCACGGCCGCAAGTTCGCTCCGGACGAGCGTGTGCGCGGCGTCCTGGACGCCGCCGCGAAGACGGCCGCCGGGATCAGCCGGGCGTTGGTCTACGCCCCCCGCAACCCGGACAGCTTCGTGTTCGAGGGAGCCTCCTGGAAGGAGGCATTCGTCGGCGGCAGTTATGAGTTCCTCGACCAGCACGCCCGCCTGCTGGACGCACGCACCCAGTTCCACTACTTCGCCACGGTGATCACGCCGGCGATGGCACACGCGCAGGTGGGCGCCGGGTCCGCGTACACCTACACCGCCGAGGACTCGGAGGGCCGAATCCTCGACGGCGGCAAGACGTATCGGCTCACCCTGCCACCGAATCCGCCGGCGAAGAACTTCTGGTCCGTCGACGTCTACGACACCCAGACCAGATCGCTGCTGCAGACGGACAACCCGTATCCCAGCCTGATGAGTCTGACGGGAACCGTCGAACCCGAATCCGACGGGTCGCTCGTACTGTGGTTCGGACCGACCCCGCCGGCGGGCAGGGAAGCGAACTGGATCCAGACGGTGCCGAACAAGGGCTGGTTCCCGATACTGCGCCTCTACGGCCCCCTCCAGCCGTGGTTCGACAAGATGTGGCGGCCGAGCGAACTCGAGGAGACCCCGCTCCCCCACGCGTGATCCGCTCCGACGCGAGAACGCCGAAGGCGCCGAACCCGGCTGGGGTTCGGCGCCTTCGGCGTCGTTCTGGTGTGAGACCTAGTGCTTCTCGGGTCCGAGGTGGTACTCGAAGACCAGTCCGGCGGCGGCCGCGAGGACGAGCACCACTGCGATGACGATCATCCACGGCTGGAAGAAGGCCAGCGAGATCGCGGCGAACCCGGCGGCACCGGCCAGCAGGATGGGCCAGAAGCTACCCGGGCTGAAGAAGCCCAGATCGCCGGAGCCGTCGGAGATCTCGGCCTCCTCGTAGTCCTCGGGGCGGGTGTCGAGACGACGCGCCACGAACCGGAAGTACGTTCCGACGATGAGGCTCAGACCCGCCGACAGGACGATCGCGGTCAGGCCGGCCCACTCGATTCCGGTGCGCGACATGGCGGTGAAAACGCCGTAGACGATCGCGACGAGAATGAAGAACACCGTCAGGATCTCGAAGAGCTTGGCTTCGATCTTCATATCAGTTGTTGTCCTTGGTCAGGGGGGCTCGGGCGGTCAGTTGCCGTTGGCCGATGCCTCGCGCACGGTGCGGTCGGTGTTGAACGGCGAGGTGGAAGTCGCGGTCGGCGACTCACCGATCGACGCCAGTGCCTCAGCGGTGTTCAGGCCCTTACCGCCTTCCTCGACGGACTTACGAGCCTCGATGTACTTCTCGAACTTCTCCGGCGTCACCGCGCGGACCTCGAAGTTCATCATCGCGTGGAACGTGCCGCACATCTCGGCGCAGCGGCCCACGAACGCGCCTTCCTGCTCGATCTCGCTGATCTGGAAGACGTTGTCCGAGTGATTCTCCTTCGGGTTCGGGTTCACGTCACGCTTGAACAGGAACTCCGGAACCCAGAAGGAATGGATGACGTCCGAGGACGCGAGCACGAACTCGACACGCTTGCCGGTCGGCAGGACAAGGATCGGAACCTCGTTGCTGGTGCCGACGGTCTCGATCTTGTCGTACGCCAGGTAGGACAGGTCCTGGGTGTTCTTGCCGTGGATCGGGCCGACCTTCTCGTTGCCGTGCTCGTCGACGCCCTCCGGCTTCGACGCGGCGAGAGCGGCTGCAGTGGCGGCCTCGTCGGTGCCCTCGTACTTGGCGGTGCCGTCGCCGAGGTCGATGGTCTTGTAACCGAACTTCCAGTTCCACTGGTACGCCGTGACATCCACGACGACGTTCGGGTTGTCCTTCTTCTCGGTCACGTAGTTCTGGACGACCACGGTGAAGTAGAAGAGCACAGCGATGATCACGAACGGCACGGCCGTGTAGAAGAGCTCCAGCGGCACGTTGTATGCCGTCTGACGCGGGAACTCAGGCGAGTCCTTCTTCTTGCGGTGGAAAACGACCACCCAGAAGGTGAGGCCCCACACGATGACACCCATGACGAGGGCGGCGACTACCGACCACGTCCACAGTTCGCGCATACGTTCGGCCTGCGGGGTAACTCCCGATGGCCACCCGAAGCGAAGCACCGAATTGTCGATTGAACAACCCGACAGCAGCATGGCAGCTATGCCCAGAGATGCTGCCAGCCCGGCTCGCCGAAGGATCCGACCTTGCGCCACGTTCACGCCTTCCTGATCGCCGCAATTCCACTAGGGCACACCCGAAGGGAAGGCCCAATTACTACGCAGCGTAGACCAAAGGCGTCGATCCTCCACTGTCGGGTCGGCACCCGTGTTGCAGTCAGGACCAATGACCCTCCACAGTACGCGTCCCACCTGGGATTCAGCTGAGATCTCGACGCACACGTACGGTCCGCCGACGGTCCCGCCTCGAAAACTGCGGCATACTTCCCTGGGGAATTCGCCGCCGCTACGGTGGCGGTCGCGTTCCGACCGACAATCGACTCTGAATCGAGGTATTGGACGCTGTGTGCGGACTGCTCGGACTACTCACCACCGACGGCACCAGCGACGACGCGGTCGCGCGCGTCGATGCGGCCATGCACTGCCTGCGCCATCGCGGCCCCGACGAGCACGGGACATGGCACGACGACGACCTGATCTTCGGCTTCAACCGGCTGTCGATCATCGACCTCGAGCACTCCCACCAGCCGCTGCGCTGGGGTCCGCCGGAGAACCCGGAGCGCTACGCGCTCACCTTCAACGGCGAGATCTACAACTATCTCGAGGTCCGCGCCGAACTCGCGAAGGATCACGGCGCCCAGTTCCGCACCGAGGGTGACAGCGAGGCGATCGTCGCCGCGTACCACTACTGGGGCGCCGACGCGGTCCGCCGGCTGCGCGGCATGTTCGCGTTCGCGGTGTGGGACACCGAGACCCGCGAGCTGTTCGTCGCGCGCGACCCGTTCGGGATCAAGCCGCTGTTCATCGCGACCGGCACGGGCGGCACTGCGTTCGGCAGCGAGAAGAAGAGCCTGCTCGAACTGGCCGACGTCATCGGCATCGACACCGACCTCGATCCGCGGGCGATCGAGCACTACACGGTGCTGCAGTACGTGCCCGAGCCGGAGACACTGCACGCGCGGATCCGCCGCCTCGAGTCGGGCTGCTACGCGCGCCTGTCGCCGGGGAAGGATCCCGAGGTCACCCGCTACTTCACGCCGAAGTTCCCGGCCGTGCCGTTCGCCCCGGGAGCGGAGCAGTCCCGCTACCGGGAGATCGCGGAGGCGCTCGAGGACTCCGTCGCCAAGCACATGCGCGCCGACGTCACCGTGGGCTCGTTCCTGTCGGGCGGCATCGACTCGACCGCGATCGCGGCGCTCGCGATGCGTCACAACCCGAACCTGATCACGTTCACGACGGGCTTCGAGCGCGAGGGCTACTCCGAGGTGGACGTCGCGGCCGAGTCCGCGGCGGCGATCGGTGCCCGGCACGTGGTCAAGGTGGTCTCCCCCGCCGAGTTCGCTGCCGCGATCCCGGAGATCATCTGGTATCTCGACGACCCGGTCGCCGACCCGGCGCTGGTGCCGCTGTGGTTTGTCGCGAAGGAGGCCCGCAAGCACGTCAAGGTGGTGCTCTCCGGTGAGGGCGCCGACGAGCTGTTCGGCGGCTACACCATCTACCGCGAGCCGCTGTCGCTCAAGCCGTTCGAGTACCTGCCGAAGCCGCTGCGCCGGGCCGCGGGCAAGCTGTCCGAGCGCATTCCCGAGGGCACCCGCGGCAAGAGCCTGCTCAACCGCGGCTCGATGACGCTCGAGGAGCGCTACTACGGCAACGCCCGCAGCTTCAACGACGCGCAGCTGCGCGCGGTGCTACGCGACTTCCGACCCGAGTGGACGCACCAGGACGTGACGGCACCGATCTACGCGCAGTCCCGCGACTGGGATCCGGTGGCGCGCATGCAGCACCTGGACCTGTTCACGTGGCTGCGCGGCGACATCCTCGTCAAGGCCGACAAGATGACGATGGCCAACTCGCTGGAGCTGCGGGTGCCGTTCCTCGACCCCGAGGTCTTCGACGTCGCGTCGCGGGTTCCGCTGGATCAGAAGATCACGACCAGGCGAACGAAGAGAGCCGCATCCGCGCCGCATACCACCAAGTACGCGCTGCGGCAGGCGCTCGAGGGCATCGTCCCGGCGCACGTGCTGCACCGCGCGAAGCTGGGCTTCCCGGTGCCGCTGCGGCACTGGCTCGCCGGTACGGAGCTGTTCGACTGGGCTCACCAGCAGATCGCCGAGTCGGGCACCGACCACATCTTCGACAAGGCCGCGGTCACCCGGATGCTGAACGAGCACCGCGACGGCACGTCGGATCACAGCCGCCGCCTGTGGACCGTCCTGTGCTTCATGGTGTGGCACGGCATCTTCGTCGAGAAGCGCATCGTGCCGCAGATCCAGGAGCCGGTGTACCCCGTGAGCCTCTGACGGCGACATAGCCCCGCAGACACGTCCGCCCGGATTCCTCGTCGAGGAATCCGGGCGGACGTGTCTGCGACGCCTTACGGCAGCAGCGTGGCGATCTCGTCGGCGGCGTCCTTGCCGTACGCCTCGGTGAGCCGCTTGATCGCGTCGTCGCGCTGGAAGGTCCACTCCTGGGTGCCGACGGTCTCGAGGACGTGCACGGCGACCAGCGAGCCGAGCTGCGCGGAACGCTCGAGGCTCAGGCCCGCGGAGTGCGCGAGCAGGAAGCCGGCGCGGAAGGCGTCGCCGACACCGGTGGGATCGACCTTGCCGCGCTCGGGCACGACGCCGACGCGGACCCAGTTGCCCTCGGCGTCGACGATCTCGACGCCCTTGGCTCCGAGCGTGGTGACCCGCAGCCCGACCTGGGCGCGGATCTCCTCCTCCGACAGCCCGGTCTTCTGCTGCAGCAGGCCCCACTCGTACTCGTTGGTGAACAGGTACTCGGCGCCATCGATGAGCTTCTTGGCGTCGTCGCCGGACAGCCGCGCGAGCTGCTGGGACGGGTCGGCGGCGAACGGGATGCCGAGCAGGCGGCACTCGTCGGTGTGGCGGAGCATCGCCTCGGGGTCGTTGGCACCGATCAGCACCAGGTCGAGGCCGTCGTGTGCCGCCACGAGTGCTGCCAGCTCTATGTCGCGGGCCTCGCTCATCGCGCCCGGGTAGAACGAGGCGATCTGCGCCATGTCCTCGTCGGTGGTGCAGACGAACCGCGCGGTGTACGCGCTGTCGGACACGCGGACCCCGCTGCAGTCCACGCCACTGGCCTCGAGCCACTGGCGGTACTCGGCAAAGTCGGCACCCGCGGCACCCACCAGCAGCGGCGAGCCACCGAGCACACCCATCGCGTATGCGATGTTGCCGCCGACGCCACCGCGGCGGATCACGAGGTCGTCGACCAGGAAGCTCAGCGAGATGTGCGCGAGCTGATCGGCAACCAACTGCTCGGCGAAGCGGCCCGGGAACCGCATCAGGTGGTCGGTGGCGATGGAACCGGTTACCGCAATAGTCACGCGCGAGTGCCTTTCAGCTTCGGTGGCGTTGTTCAGTTCGGATGGTGAGAAGGGTGCGCAACGCAGTCTGACGCGGAGCCCGCCGGTGAGGCCGACTCCGCGTCAGGATGCGTGATGAGGTTGTGCGGGACTCAGTTGAAGGAGTCGCCGCAGGCACAGGACCCGGTGGCGTTCGGGTTGTCGATCGTGAAGCCCTGCTTCTCGATGGTGTCGACGAAGTCGATGGAGGCGCCCTCGACGTAGGGAGCGCTCATCCGGTCGACGGCCAGGTTGACGCCGCCGAAGTCGACGACGAGGTCACCGTCGAGCGTGCGATCGTCGAAGAACAGCTGGTAGCGCAGACCCGCGCAACCACCGGGCTGCACGGCGATGCGCAGCGCAAGGTCGTCGCGTCCCTCCTGATCGAGCAGCGCCTTCGCCTTGGAGGACGCGGCCTCGGTCATCGTGACGCCGTGCGTGGCGGTCTCGTTCTGCACAGTCATGGGCTCTCCCTGTCGCTCGTGCCAAACCCGTGATCGCTTCAACGGTACTCTGCGTCCCGCTATTCCTCACGTGTCGGGCCTTACTGTGCGAACCCCGACGCACCCCGCCAGTCACCCGCGACGCACGACGTCAACGCCTCGAGCCGCGGCGCCGCCTCCGACATGGCTCGGTCGACGGAGCCGGCGAAGTCCGCGACCGAGAACGCCGCCACGATCCCGGCTGCCCGGACCGTGTCCCGGTCGACTGCGACCTGGCCGGCGATCACGACGGTCGGCACCCCGGCGGCGGTGGCGACCCCGGCCAGTGCGGTGACGAGCTTGCCGCGCAGTGACTGGTGGTCGAACTTTCCTTCGCCGGTGAGCACGATGTCCGATGTCGCCACCTGCCCGGCCTGGTCCGTGCACCGCGCGACGACGGACGCACCCGATTCCCGCACCGCCCCCAGCGCGAGCAGGGCGGCGCCGAGCCCACCGGCGGCGCCCGCCCCGTCGAGGTCGGCGACGTCGTGGCCGGACGCGTCCCGCAGTTCGGCCGCCCACGCCGCGTTGCGTCGTTCGAGGACCTCGATCGCGGCAATGTCGGCGCCCTTCTGCGGCCCGAAGATCCGCGCGGCGCCGTGCTCGCCGAGCAGCGGGTGTTCGACGTCGGTCGCCGCGACCAGGTCGACCCCGGCGAGCCGCGTCCGGGCCCGGTCGAGGCCGCCGAGCGCGGCCACCATTCCGCGGCCGCCGTCGGTGCAGCAGCTACCGCCGAGCCCGACCACGATCCGCCGCGCGCCGGCGTCGACGGCCGCAGCCACCAGCTGCCCGACGCCGCGGCTGTGGGCGCGGAGCGCGCTCTCCGGGGTGGGTGGGCCGCCGAGCAGTCCGAGCCCGACGGCCTGCGCCGATTCGATGTACGCGACGCCGTCGGCGAGCACCCAGCGCGCGTCGGTGACGTCGTCGAGCGGTCCGTCGACCCGCGTGGTGCGAAGACCACCGACCGTGCCGGAAATCACGTCGACGAAACCAGGGCCGCCGTCGGACTGCGGCGCCAGGGCGATGTCGTCGTCGGGCCTGGCGGCGGACCAACCGGAAGCCATCGCGGCGGCCGCCTCTACCGCGGTGAGAGTTTCGCCGAACGAGTCGGGGGCGATCAGCACGCGCATCAGCGCAGTGTATGGCGGCCACTCGACCTCGGCATTTCGACCGTCGTCCTGGAGGTTCGAACCGTGGTCGGTTTCGCCAGGACGTCGGTTATCCCATAGCCTGGTGACGTGAAGCTCCTACGCCGAGGCGACTCCGATAATTCCGACAAGCGCGACGTCGAGGTCATCGAGTCGTCCGCGGAGACCACCACTGGCCGGTCCGGGACGGCCGACACCGGCACGGCATCGACGCCGGGCAAGGGACGCCCGACTCCCAAGCGCCGCGAGGCCGAGGCCAAGCGCCGCGGCCCGGTCGCGCCCGCGCCGCTCACCGCCAAGGAGGCCCGCGCCCGCCGCAAGTCGACCCGCGGTTCCAAGGAGGAGCGCAAGGCCGCGGCCGCAGTGCGTCGCGCCGAGTCGGCCGACCGTCGCGCCCGCATGCTCGCCGGCGAGGACAAATACCTGCTGCCGCGCGACAAGGGCCCGGTCCGCGCGTACGTGCGCGACCTCGTCGACAGCCGCCGCAACCTGGTCGGCCTGTTCATGCCGCTCGCGCTGATCCTGATCATGGCGATGTTCCTCAGCCCCGTCATCCAGAGCTACGTCACGCTGGGCATGCTCGTGATGATGCTGTTCATGGCCGGCGAGGGGTTCTTCCTCGGCCGGATGATCAACAACCGTGTCCGCGAGCGCTTCCCGGACTCGACCGACGGCGGCTTCCGACTCGGCTGGTACGCGTTCGTGCGCGCGTCGCAGATCCGCAAGATGCGCGCCCCCAAGCCCCGTGTGGGCCCCGGCGACGCCGTCTGACCCATGCTCCGTATCGGGCCGGTCCTCGCACTGCGGGGACCGGCCCGACGCGGTTGGTAGCGTCTACCCCCGTGCCCTCCCCCGTTTCGCTCCGCCCACGCCGCACACTCGTGCTCGGCGGCGCCCGATCCGGGAAGTCGGGACACGCGGAGGGCCTGCTCGGCGCCCTCGACGACGATCGGGTTCGCTACGTGGCCACCGCGCGCCGCTACCCCGGCGACGACGACTGGGAGGACCGGATCGATCTGCACCGGCGCCGCCGCCCGGCCTCGTGGACGACGGTCGAGACCGGCGCCGACGGCAGCCTCGTCGACCTGCTCACCGCGCCCGGCGTCCATCCGCCGACGCTCGTCGACGACCTCGGCACGTGGCTCACGTGCGAACTCGACGACGCCGCGGCGTGGGACGCCCCGCGCGGCACGATCGCTCCGCGCGCGGACGCCCTCGTCGACGCGGTCGCCGGATTCGACGGCCGGCTGCTGCTCGTCAGCCCCGAGGTCGGTCTGGGCGTGATCCCCGAGACCCGTTCGGGCCGGTTGTTCCGCGACGAGATCGGCGCCCTCAACTCCCGCCTCGCCGAGGTGTGCGACGACGTCGTCCTGGTGGTCGCCGGTATCGCCCTGACGCTCAAATGATCGGTGCAGAAATGAAAGGTCAAGCGTGACAAGCGAAACCGTGAGTCCGTCGGCTCCCCACTTCGAGCCTCTCGTCCCCCCGGACGCCGAGGTCCGAGCGCAGGCGCAGGCTCGCCAGCTGATGCTGACCAAGCCGACCGGCTCACTCGGCCGGCTCGAGGAACTGTCGGTGTGGGCGGCCTCGTGCCAGGGCGAGTGCCCCCCGCACGTGTTCGCGCGCCCCCGCGTCGTCGTGTTCGCCGGCGACCACGGCATCGCGCAGGGCGGTGTGTCGGCGTACCCGCCGGAGGTCACCGCACAGATGGTCGCGAACATCCGCGCCGGCGGCGCCGCGGTCAACGTGCTCGCGTCCATCGCGGGTGCCGGGGTGCGTGTGGTCGACATGGCGGTGGACACGGACACGGATCCGTCGGTCTCGACTTACAAGGTGCGCCGGTCGTCGGGGTCGATCGACCGCGAGGACGCGATGACCCACGAGGAGACCCTGCGCGCGATCGCGGCGGGGCGTGCGATCGCCGACGAGGAAGTCGACTCCGGAGCGGACCTCCTGATCGCCGGCGAGATGGGCATCGGCAACACCACGCCCGCCACCGTCCTGGTGGCGGCGCTCACCGACACCGAACCGGTCGCGGCCGTCGGGCGCGGCACCGGCATCGACGACGCCGCCTGGATGCGCAAGACCGCCGCGATCCGCGACGCGCTGCGCCGGGCACGGCCGCACGTGCGCGACGCCGTCGGCCTGCTCCGTACGGTGTCGGGTGCGGACCTGGCCGCGATGGCCGGCTTCCTGGCGCAGGCCGCGGTCCGCCGGACGCCGGTGATCGTCGACGGCCTGGTGGTCACGGCGTCGGCGCTCGTGGCGGAGGAGATGGTGCCCGGCGCACGCGAATGGTGGGTGGCCGGGCACCGGTCCACCGAACCGGCGCACACTCTCGCGCTGCGACACCTGGGCCTCGACCCGATCCTCGGGCTGAACATGCGCCTCGGCGAGGGGTCGGGCGCGGTGGCGGCGCTTCCGGTGCTCCAGGGCGCGGTGGCGACGCTCGCGCACATGGCGACCTTCGACCAGGCGGGCGTGAGCAACAACACCGCACCCGAGTCCGAGCCGGAATCGGACTGACGGTGCGGGGCGCGGTCACCGGGCTGTCGCTGGCGCTGTCCTGGCTGACGGTGCTGCCGGTCCGCGGCCCACAGGACATCGGCCGACCCGAGGGGCGCCGCGCGATCGCCGCGGCTCCCGTCGTGGGCACTCTGCTCGGAGCGGTCGCCGCGGGCCTGCTGTGGCTGCTGCTGCGCGGCGATCTCGCAGCCGCGCTCGCGGGCCTGCTGGTGGTCGGGGCGTTGGCCCTGTTCACCCGCGGCATGCATGTCGACGGCCTCGCCGACACCGCGGACGGGCTCGGCTGTTACGGACCGCCCGAGCGGGCGCGGGAGGTCATGCGCAGCGGCGGCGCCGGCCCGTTCGGCGTGGCCGCGCTCGTCGTGACGATCGGCGTCCAGGCCGTGTCCCTCGGCACCCTCGGCGCGGTCGGGGCGTGGTTCGCCGCCGCCGTCGCGGTCGCGGCCGGGCGGGTGTCGGCCGTGTTCGCGTGCCGCCGCGGCATTCCCGCGTCGAGCACGCGGGGTTTCGGCGCGCTGGTGGCGGATTCGCAGCCGACGTGGGTGGCCGCGTCGTGGGCGCTGGTCCTGGCGGTCGCGGCGGCGTGGGCGGTTCCCGAGCGGTGGTGGCAGGGTCCGGTCGTCGTCCTCGTCGCGCTCGCGGCGGCCACGCTGCTGGTGCGACACTGCGTCCGCCGGTTCGACGGCATCAACGGCGACGTGCTCGGCGCGGCAATCGAATTCACGGTTGCGGCGACCGCGGTCGGCTTCCTGCTCGGAGGCTGATCCCGACGATCGCCGTTCCGGTGGCACGGCGAAAGCGCGCGGGCCCTCCCGCCGGAAGCGGAAGGGCCCGTGGGGATTCGTCGGTGCGTGCGCTCAGCGCAGCTTGGTCATCCACTCGTGGGTGTCGGCGAAGGTGCCGCGCTGGATGCCGGTGAGGGTGTCGCGCAGGGCCATCGTGATCTTGCCGGGCTCGCCGTCGGCGATGGTGAACTCGCCCTCGGCCGACTTCACGCGGCCGACCGGGGTGATGACCGCGGCGGTGCCGCACGCGAACACCTCGGTGATCTCGCCCGAGGCGGCCTTCTCGCGCCACTCGTCGGTGCTGATCTTGCGCTCCTCCACCGCGAAACCGGCGTCGGTCGCCAGCGTGAGCAGCGAGTCGCGGGTGATCCCGGGCAGCAGCGAACCGGACAGCGACGGCGTCACCAGGCGCGCGTCGGGTCCCGAGCCGAAGACGAAGAACAAGTTCATCCCGCCCATCTCCTCGACGTACTTGCGCTCGATGGCGTCGAGCCACACCACCTGGTCGCAGCCCTCGTCCGACGCCTGCGCCTGCGCGAGCAGCGACGCCGCGTAGTTGCCGGCGAACTTGGCGGCACCGGTGCCGCCCGGTGCCGCGCGCACGTACTCACGCGAGAGCCACACGCTGACCGGCTTGACGCCGCGCGGGAAGTAGGCGCCGGCCGGGGACGCGATCAACAGGTAGCGGTACTCCTTGGCCGGACGGACACCCAGGCCCGCCTCGGTGGAGAACATGAACGGGCGCAGGTACAGCGAATCCTCGCCGCCGGCGGCGGGCACCCACGCCTCGTCGACGTCGAGCAGCGCATCGATCGAGCCGACGAACAACTCGTCCGGCAGCTCCGGCATCGCGAGACGGCGGGCCGACTGACGCAGACGCTCGGCGTTCGCGGTGACCCGGAACGACGAGATGCCACCGTTGGGCTGGCGGTAGGCCTTGAGGCCCTCGAAGATCGCCTGCCCGTAGTGCAGGACCATGCCGGCCGGATCGAGCGCGATCGGTCCGTAAGGCAGCACCTCGGCGTCGTGCCAGCCACGACCCTCGGTGTACATGATCGACACCATGTGATCGGTGAAGTACCGACCGAACCCGGGCGCCTCCAGAACCTTGCGCCGCGCCTCGTCGGTAGCGGGGGAAGGATGCTGGGTACGCACGAATTCTAGGCCGTCATTCATAAGCCGTGATCCTATCTAACGGAGTTTCGCCGATTGTCTGGTGTCGGCGTGTTACTTGGTGTGGACCGGCACGAACGGCGGCGTGACGACCTCGCAGCGGAGGGTACGCCCGCGCACGTCGACGGTGATCTCGTCGCCTGCCGCGACCCCGGATGCGGTATCCAGCAACGCCAGGGCGATACCTACCTTGAGGGTCGGCGAGAAGGTGCCCGACGTGGTCTCTCCGATCACGGTCCCGTCCTTCGACACGGACTGGCCCTGGCGGAGCACGCCGCGGTCGAGGGCCTTGATCCCCCACATGCGCCGCGCCGGTCCGGCCGCCTTCTCCGCGACGAGCGTCTCGCGTCCCCAGAACTGCGGCTTGTTCCAGCCGATCGCCCACCCGCAGCGGGCCTGCAGCGGCGAGATCTCCAGCGACAACTCGTGACCGTGCAGCGGGTAGCCCGCCTCGGTGCGCAGCGTGTCGCGCGCGCCCAGGCCCGCGACCTCACCGCCCTGAGCGCGGACGGCGTCGACCAGTGCCCGGAACACCGTCTCGCCGTCGGCCCAGCGAGGCAGCAACTCGTAGCCGCGCTCACCGGTGTAGCCGCTGCGGCACACGCGCACCGGCACGCCGTTCCAGTCGGCGTCGACGAAGCCCATGTATTCGATGTCGGTCGGCAGCCCCAGCGCCGCGAGTATGTCGGCGGCCTGGGGTCCCTGCACCGCGAACACCGCGTAGTCGCGGTGCTGATCGGTGATCTCGATCCCGGCCGGCGCGGCGGCCTGCAGGCGGGCGACGACGTCCGCGGTGTTGGCGGCGTTGGGCACGAGGAAGATCTCGTCGTCGGCGACGTAGTACGCGATCAGATCGTCGACGACGCCGCCGGTCTCCGTGCAGCACAGCGTGTACTGGGCCTGGCCGGGTCCGATCTTGCCGAGGTCCGCGGTGAGGGTCGCGTTGACGAACTCCGCCGCGCCGTCGCCCTTGACGAGCGCCTTGCCCAGGTGGCTCACGTCGAACAGGCCCACCGACTCGCGCACCGCGGTGTGCTCGGCGACGGTGCCGGCGTACGACACCGGCATCTCCCAGCCGCCGAACGGGGCGAAGGTGGCGCCGAGGTCGACGTGAACGGAGTGGATGGGGCCCTGCAGCAGCTGCGCGTCGCTCATGAGGCACAACGCTAGCCGACGCCGGCGGGGCATCAGTACGGCAATCCGGGCACTAACATCGGAATTCGGCTACCAACTTCCCAATTGCCCCATCGCAGGAGATGCCCGTGCCCGCAACCTCTTCCCCCACCCGCAACCTCGGACCCGACCTGGTGCTCGCCGGCTCGCTCGGCAAGCGGGTCGACGTTCTGGTGATCGGTCTGACGACCGGCTCCGACGGTCCCGAGGCGCTCGTGGGCGCCGGCGTCGACGAGGAGGTGCTCGCGGGTCTGCTCGACGATCTGCAGGCCGTCGGCGCGACCGGCAAGGCGGAGGAGCTCACCCGCGTGCCGGCGCCCGCCGCGCTGTCCGTGTCGAGCGTGCTGGCCGTCGGCCTCGGCGCCGCCGAGAAGATCGACGCCGAGCAGGTCCGCAAGGCGGCCGGTGTGGCCGCGCGGGCCCTGTCCGGTGTCGCGACCGCCGCGACGACGCTGGCATCGGTCGACCTCGGTGCCGCCGCCGAGGGCTTCTTCCTGGGCGCGTACGCGTTCAGCGAGTTCAAGGGCAAGTCCGCCCCCGCCGCCGACGCGCAGCCGCTCGCCCGCGTCGAACTGCTCGTCGAGTCGCCGCGCGCGAAGGCGTCGAAGGACGTGCTCGCCCGCTCGGCCGCGATCGCCGAGGCCGTCGCCACCGCCCGCAAGCTCGTCAACACCCCGCCGAGTCACCTGTTCCCGGCCGAGTTCGCCGCGCGCGCCAAGGCCCTCGGTACCGCCGCCGGCCTGACGGTGAAGGTCCTCGACGAGAAGGCCCTCGCGAAGGCAGGCTTCGGCGGGATCGTCGGCGTCGGCCAGGGCTCGTCGCGGCCCCCGCGCCTGGTGCAGATGACGTACTCGTCCGGCAAGCGCCGCGGCGTCAAGAAGGTCGCGCTCGTCGGCAAGGGCGTGACGTTCGACACCGGCGGCATCTCGATCAAGCCGGCCGCGGGCATGGAGAACATGACCTCCGACATGGGCGGCGCGGCGGCCGTCGTCGCGACGGTCGTGCTCGCCGCCAAGCTGCGCCTGCCCGTCGACGTCACCGCATGGGTGCCGATGGCCGAGAACATGCCGTCCGCGACCGCGCAGCGGCCCGGCGACGTGCTCACCCAGTACGGCGGCACCACCGTCGAGGTCATCAACACCGACGCCGAGGGCAGGCTGATCCTCGCCGACGCGATTGCCCGCGCCTGCGAGGACAACCCGGACTACCTCATCGATACCGCGACGCTGACCGGCGCGCAGATGGTCGCGCTCGGCAACCGCACCGCCGGTGTCATGGGCACCGACGAGTTCCGCGACCGGGTCGCCACGATCTCACAGGAGATCGGCGAGAACGCCTGGCCGATGCCGATGCCGGCCGAGCTGCGGGCCGACCTCAACTCCCGGGTCGCCGACCTGGCCAACGTCACCCCGCACCGCTGGGGCGGCATGCTCGCGGCCGCGATCTTCCTGAAGGAGTTCGTCGCCGACGGCGTGGAGTGGGCGCACATAGACGTCGCCGGTCCGGCCTTCAACACCGGCGGCCCGTTCGGCTACACCGGCAAGGGCGGCACCGGCGTCCCGGTCCGCACGATGATCTCCGTGATCGAGGACATCGCCGCCCACGGCTAGGGCTGTCCACGCCCCGTGCGTCTCCTCCGTCCGGACAGGCCGGGGAGGCGCACGGGCGCGTCAGTCGAATTCGCGGGCGCGCTCGCGCTTGCGTTCGATCCGGCGTCGGGCGTCGTAGTCGCGCATCCGCTGCGGGTATCCGGTCTTGCGCACGTCGTAGACCGGGATCCGCAGCTCCTCGCCGAGCTTCCTCGCGCCGCGTTCACCGCCGACCTTGCGTCGGGTCCACTCCCCGTCCGCCGCGACCAACACGACCGTCAGCTCGGTGACCGTCGTCCGGGGTTCGACGTACGCCTCGACGCCGTGGTGCGAGCGCGCCCAGTCCGCGAGGTGTCGCGCGTCGGATGCCGCGGCCGGGTCCTGCCGCGATCGCCCGCGAGTGAAACGGTCGAACAACCCCACGTGACTCTCCTCCCGGTGCGCCGCGGACGACTCCACGACGATGTGCCCGATTTTGCCAGCCGACGCGATCGACGACGAGGAAACGCACATGACGCGCCCCTCGCAGGACACGCTCCGGGCATCAATGAAAGGATGGGCGGGGCGGGCAGCACGACGGGTCCGAAGCGCAGCACACCCACCGGAGTGAGGCGCCTCGGAAACGTCGTACACCGCCGCCGGAACCGTGCTTCTCGAGCACAATGGTTTTCGACCACAAGTCGACACTCAACAACACGAACACAACCGTCGAGGAGTCAAAAGAAATGGCCTTCTCCGTCCAGATGCCAGCTCTCGGTGAATCCGTCACCGAGGGAACTGTCACGCGGTGGCTCAAGCAGGAAGGGGACACGGTCGAAGTAGACGAGCCGCTGCTCGAAGTCTCCACCGACAAGGTCGACACCGAGATCCCGTCCCCCGCTGCCGGTGTGCTGACGAAGATCGTCGCGCAGGAGGACGACACCGTCGAGATCGGTGGCGAGCTGGCCGTTATCGGTGAGGCCGGCGAGGCTCCCGCGCCCGCTGCCGCTCCCGCCCCGGCGGCTGCACCCGCCGCTCCCGCGCCCGCCCCGGCCGCCGAGGCCGCCCCGGCTCCGGCCGCGGCACCCGCCCCGGCCGCGGCGCCCGCCGGTTCCGCGTCCGGCACCCCGGTCACGATGCCGGAGCTCGGCGAGTCGGTCACCGAGGGCACCGTCACCCGCTGGCTCAAGGCCGTCGGCGACGAGGTCGCCGTGGACGAGCCGCTCCTCGAGGTCTCGACCGACAAGGTCGACACCGAGATCCCGTCCCCCGTCGCCGGTGTGCTGCTCGAGATCACCGCCCAGGAGGACGACACCGTCGACGTCGGTGGCCAGCTCGCCGTCATCGGTTCCGGCGCTCCCGCCGCTGCTCCGGCTGCTCCCGCGCCGGCGCCCGCTCCCGAGCCCACCCCGGCTCCGGCTCCGGCTCCGGCAGCCCCCGCCCCTGCCCCTGCCCCGGCTCCCGCCGCGGCCGCTCCCGCTCCGGCTCCCGCCGCGGCCGCTCCCGCTCCGGCTCCCGCCGCCCCGGCTGCGCCTGCCGCTGCTGCCCCGTCCGCCGACGCCGCTCCGTACGTCACGCCGCTGGTCCGCAAGCTCGCCGCGGACAACAACGTCGACCTGTCCACGGTGAACGGCACCGGCGTCGGTGGCCGCATCCGCAAGCAGGACGTCCTCGCCGCAGCCGAGGCCGCGAAGGCTCCCGCCGCCGCACCGGCCGCTGCTGCTCCCGCGGCAGCCGCTCCGGCTCCGGCCGCCACCGCCGGCGTCCGCCCCGAGCTGGCCCACCTGCGCGGCACCACGCAGAAGGCCAACCGCATCCGCCAGATCACCGCGGTCAAGACCCGCGAATCGCTGCAGACCACGGCGCAGCTGACCCAGACCTTCGAGGTCGACGTCACCAAGATCGCGGCGCTGCGGGCCCAGGCCAAGGCCGACTTCGCCGAGCGCGAGGGCGTGAACCTCACGTTCCTGCCGTTCTTCGCGAAGGCCGTCGTCGAGGCGCTCAAGGTTCACCCGAACGTGAACGCGAGCTACAACGAGGGCTCCAAGGAGATCACCTACCACGCGGCCGAGCACCTGGGCATCGCGGTCGACACCGAGCAGGGCCTGCTCTCGCCGGTGATCCACAACGCCGGCGACCTGTCGCTGGCCGGCCTGGCCCGCGCGATCGCCGACATCGCCAAGCGCGCCCGCTCCGGTGGCCTCAAGCCGGACGAGCTGGCCGGTGGCACGTTCACCATCACCAACATCGGCAGCCAGGGCGCCCTGTTCGACACCCCGATCCTGGTCCCGCCGCAGGCCGCGATGCTCGGCACCGGCGCGATCGTCAAGCGCCCGGTCGTGGTGCAGGACGAGAACGGCAACGAGTCCATCGGCGTCCGTTCGATGTGCTATCTGCCGCTCACCTACGACCACCGCCTGGTCGACGGCGCGGACGCGGGTCGCTTCCTGACGACCATCAAGCAGCGCCTCGAGGAGGCGTCGTTCGAGGCCGATCTGGGCCTGTAAGGGTCGACGACGTCACGAACTCGACGTGAATCGTCACCGAGGGGCACCATCTCCACGAGGGATGGTGCCCCTCGGCGTTTGTCCGAGCGTCGTTCCCGAGATCGAGGAGGATTCCCATGCGCGTGGTCGTCGCCGGATCGTCCGGCCTGATCGGTAGTGCCCTCGTCGAGGCGCTGCGCCGCGACGGCCACGACGTCGCCCGCCTGGTCCGTCGCCATCCGACGGGCGGCGACGAGTTCGAGTGGAACCCGCAGGCAGGGACTCTCGATGCCACCGCCCTGCGCGGCGCCGACGCCGTCGTGAACCTGTGCGGCGCGGGCATCGGCGACCGGCGCTGGTCGGGCGCGTACAAGCAGGCCCTCCGCGACAGCCGCCTCACCACCACGGATGTACTCGCTCACGCCGTCGTGGATGCGGGCGTCCCGGTGCTCGTCAACGGCAGCGCCGTCGGGTACTACGGCGACACCGGGGACCGGATCGTCGACGAGCGCTCCCCGACGGGCGGCGGGTTCCTGGCCGAGTTGTGTCGTGACTGGGAGGCCGCGACCGCGCCGGCGCGTGACGCCGGCGTCCGCGTCGTGTCGCTGCGCACCGCGACCGTGCTGTCGCCGAAGGGCGGGATGCTCGGTCGGCTGCGTCCGTTGTATTCGGTCGGGCTCGGCGGCCGCCTCGGCAGCGGTCGGCAGTACATGTCGTGGGTCTCGCTCGACGACGAGGTCGCGGCCATCGAGTTCGTCCTCACGCACGACGGGGTGCACGGCCCGGTGAACGTGTGCGCGCCCGAACCCGTCACCAACGCGGCGTTCAACAGCGCAATGGGCCGGGCCCTGCATCGCCCGGCGCCGTGGATCGTCCCAGGCTTCGCCGTGTCGGCGCTGATCGGCGAGTTCGCCCGGGAGGCGGTGCTGATCGGGCAGCGAGCCGTCCCCACCGCCCTCGAGCACGCCGGGTTCACGTTCCGACATGCAACCATCGACACCGCACTCGGGTATGCCCTCGGACGGTGAACTGTCGCGATGCTGCGCATGCGCATGTCACGATGCGTTGAATCCAGCACTGTTGACGTAGGCCAGACTCCGATGCGCGTCCGGTGTGGGCGCCGCACTGACCGGCCTTGCTGCCCGCGCTAGTCTCGAGTGATGTCCACCACGGTCGTCGTCGAGCAGTCCCGCGCGATTCCGATCACGCTCCAGCGAGCCTTCGACGTGACCCTGCCGATCCCGCTTACCGCGATATTCTCCCGGCGCTACGGCCTGCTGCCGCCAATCAAGCGGGTTCGCGGGCAGGACGGGATCTGGGGCCGGGTCGGACAGTCGCGCACCGTCGTCACAACTGACGGCGGAACGATGCGAGAACTGCTGACCGAGATCGATGCACCACACTCGTTCAGCTACCGGCTGAGCAACATCACCGGTCCGCTGAGACCGCTGGTCAACAGCATCGACGGATCTTGGGAGTTCACGCCCAAGGGCACCGGAACCCTCGTCACCTGGCGATGGGTCCTGCACCCCAAGGGTCTCGGCCGGCCCGTGATGCCCCTCGTCGTTTCGATGTGGCGCGGCTACGCCAGGCAGGCATTGGAGTTGCTGTCCGAGCAACTGCTCACGCCGGATTCCGCCGAGCGCCCGCCGGGCGCCTGAGCCGCGGTCCGTCATGTGGATCGGCGAGCAAGGGAGCGGCAGTCCATCTGTCCGGCCCGCCTGATCTGCGCTGCATCTCGACAGAATGTCCCGTCCGGCCCACCGCGCCGGTCCGGGTGCCGTCAGGCGTAACGTCTGGAGCCATGAGCAGTGCCACCGCATCGGCCCGATTCAGTTCCCAGCCGATGGCCGTCGAGGATCTCGGACGCGTCGACTACATGGAGGCGTGGGAGCAGCAGCGCGTCCTCGCCGAAGCCCGTGCGGACGACGAGGGGACCGACACGATGCTCCTTCTCGAGCATCCTGCCGTGTACACCGCCGGCCGGCGGACTGCCCCGGAGGACCGCCCGATGGACGGCACCCCCGTCATCGACGTCGACCGCGGCGGCAAGATCACGTGGCACGGCCCCGGTCAGCTGGTCGGCTACCCCATCGTCAAGCTCGCCGAGCCCGTCGACGTGGTCAGCTACGTCCGGCGGATCGAGCAGGCGCTCATCACCGTGTGCACCGACCTCGGCGTCACCTGTGGGCGGGTGGAGGGCCGGTCGGGCGTGTGGCTGCCGGCCGCGCTCATCGACGGGCAGTGGCTGCCCGAGCGCAAGGTCGCCGCGATCGGCGTCCGGGTGCAGCGCGGGGTCACGATGCACGGCTTCGCACTGAACTGCAACGCCGCCCTCGACGGTTTCGACAACATCGTCCCGTGCGGAATCCGGGACGCCGGCGTGACGACCTTGTCGCGGGAACTGGGCCGCGACGTCACGATCGACGACGTCACCCCGGCGGTCACCGACGCCGTCCGGGCGGCCCTGGACGGGACGCTGCCGGTGACGGTGCACGACATCGAGCGCGTGACGTTCGACACCGCGGCGGTGCCGCGCCTCGACACCGCGGCGGCGCCACGCCTCGATACCGCGGTCCGGACCCCCGAATTCACCACCGTCCGGTTCGGCTGAGGCGCCTGCCCAACCCGGAACGCAAGATCGGTCAGGCGTACGATCGAGGCCGTGAGTGTCGCCCCAGAAGGACGGAAGCTGCTCCGCATCGAGATCCGAAACGCGGAAACTCCGATCGAACGCAAGCCGAATTGGATCCGGACCCGCGCGAAGATGGGTCCCGAGTACACCGAGCTCAAGGGTCTGGTGAAAAGCGAAGGCCTGCACACGGTCTGCGAGGAAGCAGGCTGCCCCAACATCTACGAGTGCTGGGAGGATCGCGAGGCCACGTTCCTGATCGGTGGCGAACAGTGCACCCGCCGTTGTGATTTCTGTCAGATCGACACTGGAAAGCCGGCGGCGCTCGACCGTGACGAGCCGCGCCGCGTCGCCGAGAGCGTCCAGGCGATGGGCCTGCGGTACTCGACGATCACCGGTGTCGCCCGCGACGACCTGCCCGACGGCGGTGCGTGGCTGTACGCGGAGACGGTCCGACAGATCCACGCGATGAACCCGGGCACCGGTGTCGAGAATCTGGTCCCCGACTTCAACGGCAAGCCGGACCTGCTGGCCGAGGTGTTCGAGTCCCGCCCGGAGGTGCTGGCGCACAACCTCGAGACGGTGCCCCGCATCTTCAAGCGGATCCGCCCGGCGTTCCGCTACGAGCGCTCGCTCGGTGTGATCACCGCGGCCCGCGACTTCGGTCTGGTCACCAAGTCGAACCTCATCCTCGGCATGGGCGAGACCCCGGAGGAGGTGCACCAGGCGATGGTGGACCTGCACGAGGCCGGCTGCGACATCATCACCATCACCCAGTACCTGCGCCCGTCGCCGCGGCACCATCCCGTCGAGCGGTGGGTCAAGCCGGAGGAGTTCGTCGAGCACTCCAAGGCCGCCGAGGAGATCGGTTTCGCGGGCGTCATGGCCGGGCCGCTGGTGCGCTCGTCCTACCGCGCCGGCCGCCTTTACGCGCAGGCGATGGCGCACCACGGTCGCGCGCTTCCCGAGGGTCAGGCCCATCTCGCCGAGGAGGGCTCCGCCTCGCAGGAGGCCAGCTCGGTCCTCGAACGTCTCGCCCGCGCCTGACGTGCATGTCCCGTCACCGCGCGCGCGATAGGGCGCGGTGCGGGACGTATCCTGTGAGGTATGGCGAACGGCAGTAAGTCCGGAAAAGCGGGCAAGGCAAGCAAGGAAGCGAAGGCTGCGGCGAAGGCGGCCCGCAAGCAGGCGTCGAAGGAACGCCGGACTCAGCTCTGGCAGGCATTCCAGATGCAGCGCAAGGAAGACAAGCTGCTGCTGCCGCTGATCATCGGCGCCGTGGTGCTGAGCGCGGTTGTGTTCTTCCTGATCGGCCTGATCTTCGGCATCCAGTGGTTCCTGCTGCCGATCGGCATCCTCATCGGTGTTCTCCTCGCCTTCATCATCTTCGGCAAGCGCGTCCAGAAGACGGTCTACGGCAAGGCCGAGGGCCAGGCCGGCGCCGCGGCGTGGGCGCTCGAAAACATGCAGGGCGCGTGGCGGGTCACCAACGCCGTCACCGGCACGACGCAGCTCGACGCCGTGCACCGGGTGATCGGCCGTCCCGGCGTCATCCTGGTCGCCGAGGGTTCGCCGCAGCGCGTCAAGGGTCTGCTCGCGCAGGAGAAGAAGAAGACCGCACGCCTGGTCGGCGACACCCCGATCTACGACTTCGTCGTGGGCAACGGCGAGGGCGAGGTGCCGCTGTCGCAGCTCACCAAGCAGCTCAACAAGCTGCCGCGCAACATCGACACCAAGCGCATGGATTCCATCGAGTCGCGGCTGGCGGCGCTCGGCAGCCGCAGCGGCGCCGCGATGCCGAAGGGCCCGCTGCCTCCCGGCGCGAAGATGAAGGGCATGCAGCGCACGATCCGTCGCCGCTGACCGTCAAAGTTCCACAGCTGAAGGGACCCTTTGTGCGCCGCGAGCGCACAAAGGGTCCCTTCAGCTTGTCGCGGGTGTGCTCAGCGCACGCGGATGAGACCGGTACCAGTCGCGCGGTCGTGCATGCCGCGGCCGTCGACGTCGGTGATGACGGCGGGGACGATGAACACCATCAGTGCCTGGCGGGCCAGCGCCCGGACGAATCCGACCTTGGCCGGGGCGTCGACTCGGGCCACTTGCAGTCCCAGCATGTACTGCCCGGGGGTGAACGAGAACAGCGAGACGCACGCAACGCCCACCACGAACCACAGCATCATCGTGTACGTGCCGAGCCGGGGGTTCTGCAGTGGCTCCTCGCCGATCAGGAGCAGGACGACGCCGGCCGCCGTGAGCCAGTCGATGGCGAGGGCGGCGACGCGGCGACCGGTCGGGGCCAGCGACCCGGGACCTTCGGCCGGCAACCCCAGGAGCTCACCTCGATACGCCTGCGCCGTGGTCTGATTCTTCGGCAGTGCCGCCGAGGGTCCGGAGAGCCAGGAACCGGTCATACGTGCCATGCCGTCCAGGATAGGCGTCGACGTGCACCAACCGGCCCGAGGAGTGGGATCGGTGCTGCTCGTCACACCGCCTGGCCGTGGGAATGCTCACATCGGACCCTGTACGCACGCCGAATACCGACGTGTAACACCGGCGAAACATAGGCTTGATTAACGGGCAACACCGGCTCTCTACCGTCTTGCCTCGACGAAACCGCCGAAACCCGACCGGCAGGTAACCGACTGAAGGAGCACCACGTGGCTTTCACCACGGCCGAAGAGGTCATCAAGTACATCGCCGACCAAGATGTCGAGTACGTCGACATCCGCTTCAGCGACCTGCCGGGCGTCCAGCAGCACTTCTCCATCCCGGCGTCCGCCTTCAACCGAGACGTGTTCGAGGACGGCCTGGCGTTCGACGGTTCCTCGGTTCGCGGTTTCCAGTCGATCCACGAGTCGGACATGATGCTGCTGCCCGACGTCTCCACGGCGCGCATCGATCCGTTCCGCAAGGCCCGCACGCTGAACATGGACTTCTTCGTCCACGATCCGTTCACCCGTGAGGCCTACAGCCGCGACCCCCGCAACGTCGCGCGCAAGGCCGAGGAGTACCTGAAGTCCACCGGCATCGCCGACACCGCGTTCTTCGGCGCCGAGGCCGAGTTCTACATCTTCGACTCGGTCCGCTACGACTCGCAGATGAACGGCGCGTTCTACGAGCTGGACTCGATCTCGGGTGCCTGGAACACCGGCAACGACGTCAACGCCGACGGCAGCCCCAACCTCGGTTACAAGGTCCGCCCCAAGGGCGGTTACTTCCCCGTCGCCCCGTACGACCACTACGTCGACCTGCGTGACGCGATCTCCACGAACCTGACGAACGCGGGCTTCGAGCTCGAGCGCGGCCACCACGAGGTGGGCACCGGCGGTCAGCAGGAGATCAACTACAAGTTCAACACGCTGCTCGCGGCTGCCGACGACCTGCAGCTGTTCAAGTACATCGTGAAGAACACCTGCTGGCAGTACGGCAAGTCGGCCACCTTCATGCCGAAGCCGCTGTTCGGTGACAACGGCTCGGGCATGCACGTGCACCAGTCGCTGTGGAAGGACGGCAAGCCGCTGTTCCACGACGAGGCCGGCTACGCGGGCCTGTCCGACATCGCACGCTGGTACATCGGCGGCATCCTGCACCACGCGCCGTCGCTGCTGGCGTTCACGAACCCGACGATCAACTCGTACCACCGCCTGGTTCCGGGCTACGAGGCCCCGATCAACCTGGTGTACAGCCAGCGCAACCGCTCGGCGGCGGTCCGCATCCCGATCACGGGCAACAACCCGAAGGCCAAGCGCATCGAGTTCCGCGCGCCGGACTCCTCGGGCAACCCGTACCTGAACTTCGCCGCGCAGATGATGGCCGGCCTGGACGGCATCAAGAACAAGATCGAGCCGATGGCTCCGGTCGACAAGGACCTCTACGAGCTCCCGCCGGAGGAGGCCCGCAACATCCCGCAGGCCCCCACCAGCCTGTCCGCCGTCATCGACCGCCTCGAGCAGGATCACGACTACCTGACCGAGGGTGGCGTGTTCACCACCGACCTGATCGAGACCTGGATCTCGATCAAGCGCGAGCAGGAGATCGCCCCGGTCAACCTGCGCCCGCACCCCTACGAGTTCTCGCTCTACTACGACTGCTGAGTCGAGTAGCGCGCTGACCTGCTGCGTTACTGGACGACACCCGCATCCGGCCGCAGCGCGTCCGCAGTAGTTCCCGAGTCGACCCGCTCGGCGATCACCGAACCGATCGCCGAGCGGGTCGACTCGTCTGCATCGGTCCGCCTATGCCCGTAGGTGGGTGTACCCGCGCCCAGCGCTCCCAGCAACCGCCACGTCCACCAGGCTCAGGGACGGCATACGATTCGCTCGCGCGTGCGGATCGACCCGGATCGTGTCGTCGGCGGGGCCCTCGGCTAGTGATGTCCTCGCTGCTCGATCTCGTCGAATCTGTCTCTGAGCAACGGAATGAACGCATCGGCATCGAAGTCTTGGAAGCGGTCCCTGTACTTCATGAGGGTTTGCTCGAGATGACTCACGATATCGTCGCAAAGCTGTGTCCTCGTCTCCCCTTCCGAGAGATGCTCGTACTCGTCTACGACGAGTATCTGATCGACCAGAAGCTTGTCGTCCTTCTTGATATACCGAGCAAGCGACCTCAATCTGCCCTCCTCGACATTGACCTTGTGATAGAAACGCAGGATCAGGCCGAGCGTAATGTGGCTGAACCGGGCATCAAGGTTCCGCAATTGGGGAGCAATTCGATCCTGCCAGGCGTAGTCATTCAGGCTATCGAGCACGTCGTCCAGGATGCCCTGGTTCACAGTGGCCTTTTCCGCCGTTTTCCCTCCTTGCGAGTCATAAGTGATCTTCAAGAAGATTCCCATAATCGAACACCCTTCTACGCCGCCTACCATTGCCTTCGGTTCACCTGTGCGGCGCGAGCGTGTCTGACTTCCCCTTCCGCGTCGTCAGCATCCACGCCCACGCTTCAGGCTGTCGCGCGACAGACCGGACCTAGCAGAACGGACTCCGGTCAGTCAGTCGAAAATGACGCGATTGTTTCGCGCGCCCTGCTGACACGGTCCGGCTCGACCGCGCCAGATGGACTTACGTCAGACTCGCTGTCCGCGCTGAAGCACCCCGCTGGAACACCCTCCGAGCACCAGCACTGAACTGAGCAGCGCAATTGAAGCGACTTTCCGTTTCGTGACGATTCATACCAGACGACGCGTTTCAGATGGGCGGTCCACGCCTGTTTCCACGAGCGACGGGGCTGCTGGGTAACTCACGCACTCACATCAATCAACGAAGCCAACGCCACGACCTGCACAGATCCAGCGGCACAAACGAACGCGCATTTGCGCGGTACCTCCGGACGAGTCCATCCGCGCCGCGGTCCCCGTGATCGGTTTGTGGGTGGACTCGTCTGCGTACGCCGCCGGACACTGGAGTCACCCGTCTGCTCGGAGGATGACCGATGGCTGTCGACGACTTCGTTCTCGTTCCCGGCGCCGGCGGTGTGGGCCGCGTCGTCGTCGGCCAGTTGCGTGCGCACGATGTGCCGGTTCGTGTGATGGTCCGTCACGACGACGCGCGCGCGAACGCCGTGCGCGCGCTCGGGGCGGAGGTGGTGATCGGCGACCTGACCCGCCCGGAGACGGTCGCAGCAGCGCTGGAGGGCGTGCGCCGGCTGTACTTCGCGATGAGCGTCTCTCCGGACCTGCTGCTCGCGACGACCGTGGTGGCCACGGTCGCGCGGGAGTACGGGAAGCTCGAGGCCCTGGTGAACTTGTCGCAGATGACGGTGTCGCAGATGACCGCGACGAGCACCTCGGAATCGCACCAGCAGCGACTGCACTGGCTCTCGGAGCAGGTGCTGAACTGGTCGGGTCTGCCGGTGGTCCACTTGCGGCCGACCGCACCAGCAGCGACTGCACTGGCTCTCGGAGCAGGTGCTGAACTGGTCGGGTCTGCCGGTGGTCCACTTGCGGCCGACCGTGTTCCTGGACAATCCGCTGTTCACCACTCTGGCGGCGCCGTCGATCCGGGAGAACGGCACGCTCGCGCTGCCGTTCGGCACCGGGCGGTCGTCGCCGATCACTGTCGACGACGTGGCGCGGACCGCGGCGACCGTGCTGCGCGACCCGGGCCCGCATATCGGACACGTGTACGAGCTGACCGGGCCGCACTCGCTCGACATGGACGGCGTCGCGGCCGAGTTCTCCCGGGCCCTGGGGCGGTCGGTGACCTACGAGGACGTGCCGCTGGACCGCTGGCGTACCGATGTGCTCGCCAGGGCCGGACTGCCACCGCACACCGAGCAACACATCGCGACCATGGCGCGACTGCACCGGGAGAACCGCTACGACCGCGCCTCCGACGACGTCGTGCGTCTGACCGGGATACCACCCCGGACCGTCGAGGCGTTCGTCGCCGATCGCAAAGACTTCTACCTCGGCTGAGCCCCCTCCCCCAACATGCGACGAGCCCCGTTCACACGGAGAGTGTGAACGGGGCTCGGGTCTGTCGAGCGAGGCTCGGATCAGTAGCGGCTCGCGCCGGAGAACGGCATCGCGTCGATCGACGAGACCTTCACGTTCTCCCCCTCGGTCGGGGCGTGGACGACCTTGCCGTTGCCGATGTAGATGCCGACGTGCTCGTTGCCGTAGAAGCCGACGACGTCACCGGGCTGCAGGTTGGCCTTGGACACCGAGGTGCCGCCGGAAATCTGGTCGTAGCTGACCCGGGGTACGGAGACGCCGGCCTGCTTGTGGGCCCACTGCACCAGGCCGGAGCAGTCGAAGGTGCTCGGGCCGGTCGCGCCCCACACGTACGGGGAGCCGATCTTGGACTGCGCGGCGTTGGCGACGGCCTGGCCGTGCGAGGCCACCTGAGTCGGCTGGAGCGAGGTGTTGCCCCAGCTCGGAGTGGTGAGGGGCTGTGCCATCGCGGGGGCGACGGGGATCATGAGGGCGCCGGCAGTCACTGCACCGAGCAGCAGGCCACGGGTCGTGCGGGTCAGGCGGGTGTTCTTCAGGGCCATTCGAGGGTCCTCCGGGTCTTGCTTGTGGTCCGACACTTGGTCTGGCATCGGTGTTCGGGCACAACCCAGAGTTCCGGCGTTATCGGATCGAGACATCGGTAGAAGTACCCGGACGGGTACCTGTTCCGGCAACCACGTATACGCACCTGCACCCGACCGAACCCGCGCGCCGCCCCGGATAATCGCTTCTGACCAGGTATTTTTCCCTCACTCACACGGGTCCGGTGGGATCGTCCGCGACTGTTCGGTTCGTGAAACAAAGCACGTCTCTCCATCCGACCCGGCAGGCCGGATAACAGTCCGTGCGCGGAAATGGGCGGCTGAAGGAAGAAACATCACGGCCCCGCAACGTGGATTGCGGGGCCCTGATGTGTCTGCCGGGAAGGCTCAGGAAGCCGATCCGCCGAACGACGGCATGCACCGGTAGGTGGCGATCACCGCCTTGTGGTCAGTGGGCCACGGGAACGGCGACTCGACGAAGTTGTCCTTGGAATCCTCCGCCACCCGCTGGTTGCGGACGATCGACGACCGCGGCCCGACAATCCCCGCGGACCGCAGACGCAGGCGGGTGCTGCCGCCCGCGAACACGTAGTCGATGCGATCGCGTTCGTCGGCCTCGGGCGCCCACGTCAGCTTCGACACCGGGACGTCGGGGTTGTCCGACGGCCACGTGAAGCCGGGATGTGTCGCCGGGTTCGGGTACATCGCGCGGTAGGCGTCGACGAAGCCCGCCTCCTCGAGCAGCCGGGTGGACTCCCACGGCAACACCACACCGTTGTGGTCGAACATGTCGCGGGTCGCGGCGGTCCAGTCGAGGTGCGACGGCTCGTTGAAGTCGCCGCCCATGAGGACGGCGCGCCCCTTGTCCTGCTCGGCTGCCGCGTCGGCGAGGAAGGCGGAGATCACCGCGGGGCGCCCGGACGCGGCGTTGACGCGCTGGACGGTGATCGGGTCGGTGACCGGTCCGGTCGGCATCTTGTTCCAGCCGAACTCGGAGAACTCACCCGGCGCGGGCACACCGGCGCCATATCCGCGGGGCAGGTAGGTGGCGTACCACTGGTACTGCAGATGCGCGGCGTAGGTCGCGATCTCGAGGTCGCCGACGGTCACGACCGCCTTGATCATGTAGTCGAGATTCGCCGTCTCCGTGATCGGGAACGCCGAGAGGATCCCGGTGTCCGCCGAGGTCGCCGTCTCGAAGCGCAGGCCCTGCTTGCCAAGCATTTCGGCGAGTGCCGTCGTGGCGCCGCCCGCCTCGGACAACAAGACGATCGAGGCGCGCGTCGATCGGATGATCTCGGCGATCCGCTCGAGCCCGTTCGGGATCTGGGACCCGCCGTGCCAGGTGTTCAGCGACAGCACGCGGACGTCGCTCCAGGGCGCGGCGCCGGCGTGCGGGGCGTTCCGGATCGCACCCGCGCCCAGTGCCGCGGTACCTGCCGCCGCCACGGTCAGGACCTTCATCGCTTGCCGTCGTGTCAGTGAACTCGTCACACCGATCTCCTCGTCTGCCACCCTGCACAGCGATGGGATCAGGCGAGAATGAACGAGTCACGAATCGGGCGACACCGGCGCGCGGGTTCGCGGTGACGACAAACCGAACGTTCCCGTGCTGGAACGCGTTCGCCTCAGGCGGGAAGTTTGCTCGCCAGCACGTCGACCTTGGTGATGGTGGGGTGGGTGACGAGGAGTTCGTCGGCGCGCGCCATCAGGGCCTCCGCGACCCGGCCGGCGAGGTGGGCCTGCCGACCGGTCTCGTCCGGGAAGGCGTCGAAGATGCCGAAGGTCGCCGGGCCGAATCGAAGCGCGAACCACGCCACGGTGTCCGGCTCCTGCCGGACCAGGTCCAAGGCGCTCTCGAGGAACTCGGCGACCTGCTGTTCCTTGCCGCGCTTGGCCTCGACTCGGACCAAGAGGGCTGTGGTGACCATGGGACGCCTCCACGATCGACGAGTTCGATACCGGCACCTCCTACTGTTCTCGCGCGCGCCGAGGCCGTCAACGCGACGGGAACGGTGGTCCGCGAACGTATACATGAGTATTCACCTGTTCAGCGATGGCATAATCGGCACGTCAGACGACAGAACAGATCGATGAACAGATAGATAAGGACGCCAATGACGCGCGAGGACGACCTGACGGATCTGGGAGTGCTGCTGCCGGCAGGCGCCTCGGGACGCTCCGATCAGACGTCCAAGCAGTACCTGCGCCTGCGCGCCGACATCCTCGACGGTACGTTCCCCCGCGGCGCCGCCCTGCACGAAACACAGCTCAGCGAGACGTACGGCGCCTCCCGCACGCCCATTCGGGAGGCGCTCAACTGGCTCGCCCACGACGGCCTGCTCGAACGCGCGTCCCGAGGTTTCCGGGTGCGGTCCGGCAGCCCGGAGGATGTCATCGAGATCTACGCGGCGCGCGTGGCCCTCGAAGCCGAGGCGGCCGGCGCGGCAGCCCTGCGCCACACCGATCTCGACATGGCGCGTCTCGAGCGATTGCACTCCTCGTGCTGCCACACCGACGACGACGCCGCGGCCCGCACCGACAATTTCCGCTTCCACGAGGCACTGTGGCAGGCCGCGCACAACACGACGATCATGACGCTGCTCGTGCGCCTCACCACCCAGCTGCGCATCTACGACAGCGGCCCACCGTCGAACTACGGCGAGCCGGACCTGCTGAATTCCGAGCATGAACAGATCCTCGACGCCCTGCGCGCCCGCGACGAGAGAGCAGCCCGCGAGCACATGCGCACGCACCTCGAACACAGCCGGGAGCAGCGAATCCGTCTGTTCGCCAACGGCTGACGTCCAGGGCAGCGTCGGCACCGCGAGCCCGGTCGTGCACGCGAGCGCACGACCGGGCCTGCCGGTGGGCGGGCCCCAGGCTGTCAGCTACCCATGCCGGGGAACAACTGAGACAGCGACCCGGTGATCATCTCCAGCGAACCGGTGCCGGGATCGGGGCCCGGAACCGGGCTGTGGATCGCGATCGTGTTGTCACCGCCCGCCGCGATCGCGGTGTAGATCCGCCCCTCCGGCGGCGTGGGAACGTTCAACTGCCCCTTGTCGTTCTGACCGATGGCGATCACCTGACCGGTCGACGTCAACGCGGCCGAGTGGAACGAACCCGCCGAGATCGCGGTGTAGGTGTTTCCCGACGGGAAGGCGAGTTGCGGGCTTCCGGCGGAACCCCACCCGACGATCTGGCCGGCGGAGGTCAGGGCGAGCGCATGGAACGGACCCGCCGCGATCGCCGTGTACGTCTGCCCGGCTGGCGCCGGCGGCGCAGATGCACCGCTGTTCTTCAATCCCCACTCGACGATCTCCCCGCCCGACGTCAGCGCAATGGAGTTGAACGTGCCGGCAGCGATCGCCGTGTAGGTCTGCCCGGCAGGCGGTGCGGGCACGTCGGTCTGGCCCTGGGCGTTGTTGCCGAACGCGACCACCTGGCCCGCCGAGGTCAGTGCGAGGGTGTGCCCGCCACCCGCGGAGATCGCGGTGTACGTCTGCCCGGCAGGAAGGGCCGGCGCGACGGTTTCCCCGTATCCGCCGTCGCCGACACCCACGATCTGTCCCGCGGACGTCAGCATGAGCGACGCCGAGCCACCCGCGGAGACTGCCGTGTACTTCTGCCCCTCGGGCAGTGTCGGGATGTTCAGCCTTCCGAGCTGGTTGAGGCCGAAGCCGACCACCTGCCCACCGGAGGTCAACGCCAGCGTGTGGAAGTTGTTCGTCGACACTGCGGTGAAGGTCTGCCCCGCAGGCGGGGCCGGCGGAGTGGTGGCGCCATACGTGGTGTCGCCGGCGCCGACGGCGACCCCGCCCGGCAGCACCGGAACACCCGAGGGTGCCGCCCCCACCGTCGCCACCAGTCCCGTCATCGCGGTCACCGCGAGCAACGGCGTGATCACGGCGCGCTGCGTCCACCGGATACGCAGGCCCGCCGGGTGACGTCTTCGATTCGATCCAATCCTCACAGAGCTCTCCTCTCCAATCGGACTCGAATTCCCGCACGAAGCCGTCGACGATGCCGAGGGGCGGGAATGCAGCCATGAAGACACCGCCGATCCCGGCCATGTCAGCGGATTCGAAAAGTCCAGTCCCGCCGAGCCTTCGGCAGCACCTCCGAGTCCTACTCGGCGTGGTCACGAAAGATCTGCCGCACACCGCTCTCCGCGTGGGTCCGAACAATCAGTTGCCGGTGCGTGTTTCGCGGTCGGAACGGCCCAGCGGCACCCGGTGCCGCATCGACCACGCCCGCACCTGTCGCCGCGAACCGAACCCAGCTCGTGCAGCACGTTGCGCAGGTGGAAGTCGACGGTCCTGATCGAGAGGGTGAGGCGCTGCGCCACCTCCCGATTCGTCAGCCCCTCGCGCCGTTCCACCGCGCCGGATCACGTACACGGCCGTCGCCGCCGGACACCAGCACGCGCTGGCCCTGCGCTCGGACGAGTCGGTGGTCGGGCTCGGCCACGACTACTTCGCGAAGGCGACCGTTCCGCCTCTTCCCCAAGGACTCTCGTACACCGATGTCACGGTCGGCGGCAGGCACTCCCTGCTGCTGCGGTCCGACGGCAGCTCGCTGGGAAGTCTTTTCGGCAGCTGATCCCGCCTGCCGAATGCGGCCGAAGGGACCCTCGCACGGTTCGAGGGTCCCTTCGGTCGTCGGTCGCGACGCCGGTCGGCGTTCACTCGCCCCCGAAGACCCGCTGCACCACTGCCTTCGCGCGACGGGTGACCCGCAGGTAGTTGTCGAGGAACTCGTTGGCGTCGCCGCCCGGCCAGCCGGCCACCTGGGCGACCGCCGAGAGCACCTTGCCCGGGCCCGGCAGCTGATCGGTCGGCTTGCCGCGGACGAGCACCAGCGCGTTGCGCGCCTTCGTCGCAGTGAGCCATGCATCGCGCAGGAGTTCGATGTCGGTCTCGCTCAACAACTCCGCGGCCCCGATCGCGTCCAGCGTCTCGAGGGTCGAGGTGTTGTGCAGCGACGGGACCTCGTGCGCGTGCCGCAGTTGGATGAGCTGAACCGTCCACTCGACGTCGGCGAGTCCGCCGCGACCGAGCTTGGTGTGCGTGGCCGGGTCGGCGCCGCGCGGCAGACGCTCCGAGTCGACGCGCGCCTTGATCCGTCGGATCTCCCGGACGGCCTGCTCCGACACCCCACCCTCCGGGTACCGGGTCTTGTCGATCATGTGCAGGAACCGCAGCCCCAGATCGGCGTCGCCGGCGACGGTGTGCGCCCGGAGCAGGGCCTGGACCTCCCACGACTGCGCCCACTGCGCGTAGTACGCCTCGTACGACGTGAGCGTCCGCACCAGCGGGCCGCTGCGCCCCTCCGGACGCAGGCCGGTGTCGACCTCGAGCGGCGGATCGGTGCTGGGCGCGCCCAGCAGGGTCCGCACCCGGTCGCCGACCAGGTTGGCCCACTTGACCGCCCGCGTCTCGTCGACACCCTCGCGGGGCTCGCATACGAACAGCACGTCCGCGTCCGATCCGTAACCGAGTTCCCCGCCGCCGAGCCGGCCCATGCCGATCACGGCGAACGTCGCGGGTGCGGGCTCGCCCGATTCCGCCTCGCTCGCGCGGATCACCGCGGCCAGCGCCGCATTGAGCACCGCGGCCCACACCGACGACAGCGCGCGGCACACCTGCGGGACCTCGAGCATGCCGAGGATGTCGGCGCTCGCCACCCGGGCGAGTTCGTACCGGCGCAGCGAGCGTGCCGCCCCGATCGCCCGCACCGGGTCGACGTACCGCGACGACGACGAGAGGATGCCGCGGGCGACGTCCTCGGGCTGCGGTTCGAGAAGCCGCGGACCGGACGGGCCGTCGGCGAAGAGCCGGATGACGTCGGGCGCCTTGATCAGCAGGTCGGGAATGTACGCCGACGAGCCGAGCACCGTCATGAGCCGCTGCGCCACCGCCGCCTCGTCGCGCAGCAGACGCAGGAACCAGGTGGCGTCGACGAGCGCATCCGACAGCCGGCGGTACGCGAGCAGTCCGGCATCGGGATCCGAGGTGTCACCGAGCCATTCGAGCAGCGTCGGCAGGAGCAGCGCCTGGATCCGACCCTTCCGCGACGCGCCGCTGGTGAGGGCCGTGAGGTGACCGAGAGCGTTTTCCGGGGCCGAGTAGCCGAGTGCGGCCAGCTGTCGGACGGCGGCGTCCGGGCTGAGTCGCAGCGCCTCCTTGTCGATGCGGGCGACCGATTCGAGCAGCGGCCGGTAGAACAGCTTGGCGTGCAGGCGCCGGACCCGGTGGGAGTTGCGCTTGATCTCCGCCTTCAGCACCCCCAACGCGTCGTTGCGACCGTCGGGACGCATGTGCGCGGCGCGGGCCAGCCAGCGCAGCGCCTCCTCGTCCTCCGGCGGCGGGAGCGTGTGGGTGCGCTTGAGTCTCTGCAACTGCAGCCGGTGCTCGAGCAGTCGCAGGAACTCGTACGACGCCGTCAGGTTCGCGGCGTCGTCGCGTCCCACATACCCGCCGGCGGCGAGAGCGGTGAGCGCGTCGACGGTGCTCTTGACGCGCAGCGAGGTATCGGCACGGCCGTGCACCAGCTGCAGCAACTGCACCGCGAACTCGACGTCGCGCAGGCTGCCGCGTCCCAGTTTGAGCTCGCGCTCGCGCAGTTCGGGCGGCACCGAGTCCTCGACCCGACGCCGCATGGCCTGAACCTCCGGCACGAAGTCCTCGCGCTCGGACGCGGTCCACACCATCGGGGCCACCGCTTCCGCGTACTGCCGCCCGAGCTCGAGGTCGCCGGTCATCGGCCGCGCCTTGAGCAGCGCCTGGAACTCCCACGTCTTGGCCCACCGCTTGTAGTAGGCGATGTGCGAGTCGAGGGTGCGCACCAGCTCGCCGCGCTTGCCCTCGGGGCGCAGTGCGGCATCGACGTCGAAGAACGCCGACGACCCGATGCGCATCATCTCGCCCGCGATGCGGCTCGACAGCGCGTTGGACGGCTCGGCCACGAACACCACGTCGACGTCGCTGACGTAGTTGAGTTCACGGGCACCGCACTTACCCATCGCGATCACCGCGATCCGGGCCGGACACGGCTCGTCCGGGCAGACGGCCGCGACGGCCACCGACAGCGCGGCGGTCAGCGCGGCATCGGCCATGTCCGAAAGCTGATGCCCCACAGTCTGGTACGGGATCACCGGCTCGTTCTCGACGGTGGCGGCGAGGTCCGCGGCGGCCAGGACCATCATCTGGTCGCGATAGCACTTGCGCAGCGCCGCAACAGCTTCGGGCCCCGTGACGGCGGCGCGGTGCAGCATGGGTGCGGCGTTGGGCCCCGTCTCGGGGGTGGCCCCGACGCACGCCAGCAGGCGGCGCGTCAGCTCCGCCTTCGACGGCAGCGTAACGTCTCCCGCCAGCAGCTTCCACGACGCCGGTTCGGCGACCAGGTGATCACCGAACGCGCTCGACGCGCCGATCAGTCCGAAGAGCCTGCCCCGTAGTCCCTTGTCGATGCGCAGCGCGGCATCGAGTTCGGTCCACGCGTCCCCGAGTTCCTCCCGCAGCCGACTCAGCGTGCGCAGGGCCAGGTCGGCGTTCGCGGCTCGCGACAGCGCCCACAGCAACTCGACGCCGTCGAGGTTGGACCATCCCAGTGCGTCCAACTCGGCGGGCGCGGTCGGCTCGATCAGTCCGAGCCGTCCCACCCCGGGCACGGCCGACCTCGCGTACGGCGGCTTCACCGGGGGCCCCCGGTCTGGGCGTCGTCACGAATCGAACGTGGACTGGCCGGATGGGGCACGCGGGTCACCTCTTCGGGATCGGTTGCTCGGGTCGGCCTTACAGACCCAGGTAGGCCTTCAGCTCGAAGGGAGTGACCTGACTGCGGTACTCCTCCCACTCACGCCGCTTGTTGCGGAGGAAGAAGTCGAAGACATGCTCGCCGAGGGCCTCGGCGACCAGTTCGGACCGCTCCATCTCGCGCAGCGCGTCCGCGAGGCTGCCGGGCAGCGGCTTGTAGCCCATCGCCCGACGCTCGGCGTCGGTGAGGGCCCACACGTCGTCCTCGGCCTCCGGCGGTAGCTCGTAGCCCTTCTCGATGCCGCGCAGGCCGGCGGCGAGCAGGACCGCGAACGTCAGGTACGGGTTGCACGCGGAGTCGGGGCTGCGGATCTCGACGCGCCGCGACGACGCCTTGTTCGGGGTGTACATGGGAACCCGGATCAGCGCCGACCGGTTGGACGGTCCCCAGGTGGCCGCCGTCGGGGCCTCGCCGCCGTGCACCAGCCGCTTGTAGGAGTTCACCCACTGGTTGGTGACGGCACTGATCTCGTTGGCGTGCTCGAGGATTCCGGCGATGAACGCCTTGCCGGTCTCCGAGAGCTGCATCGGATCGTCGGGATTGTGGAAGGCGTTGGTGTCGCCCTCGAACAGGCTCATGTGGGTGTGCATCGCCGAGCCCGCCTGGTCGCTGAACGGCTTCGGCATGAACGACGCGCGCACGCCCTCGTCGATCGCGACCTCCTTGACGACGTACCGGAACGTCATCACGTTGTCGGCCATCGACAGCGCGTCGGCGTAGCGCAGGTCGATCTCCTGCTGCCCGGGCGCGCCCTCGTGGTGGCTGAACTCCACCGAGATGCCCATCGACTCGAGCGCGTCGATCGCGTGACGGCGGAAGTTCGGGGCGCGGTCGTGGACCGCCTGGTCGAAGTAGCCGCCGCTGTCGGCCGGGATCGGGGTGGTGCCGTCGACCGGACTGTTCTCGAGCAGGAAGAACTCGATCTCCGGATGCACGTAGCACGAGAAGCCGAGGTCGCTGGCCTTGCCCAGCTGGCGGCGCAGCACGTGCCGCGGGTCCGCCCACGACGGCGTGCCGTCGGGCATCGCGATGTCACAGAACATGCGCGCCGAGTGCTGCGCGCCGTCCTTGTGCGCCCACGGCAGGATCTGGAACGTCGACGCGTCGGGCTTCGCGACCATGTCGGCCTCGGAGACCCGGGAGAAGCCCTCGATCGCGGAGCCGTCGAACCCGATGCCCTCCTCGAAGGCACCTTCCAGTTCCGCAGGCGCGATCGCCACCGACTTGAGGTACCCGAGCACGTCGGTGAACCACAGTCGGACGAACCGAATATCGCGCTCTTCGAGGGTGCGAAGCACGAACTCCTTTTGGCGATCCATGTCCGCGAGACTAAGCACACAGCGTTAAATCTGTGTTACATGGTGAAATTCGTCTCGTCCGCCCCAGCTCAGCACGTCAGGTCCGGATCCGGTGTGGTCAGATCCACGAAGTACGCGGTCACAGGGTCGTCCACGCACGCGACGCCGTCGAACGCAGCGGTGTGCTGAGCGCCCCGGTAGGTGATGAGCGATGCGCCCAACTGCTTGGCGAGGTCGACGCCCGCCTGGTACGGGGTCGCCGGGTCCTCGGTCGTCGACACCACTACCAACGGCGGCAGCCCCTGCACGTCGATGCTGTGCGGCGCGCCGGTGTTCGGCACCGGCCAGAACGCACACATGTCGAGCGGCGCATTGCCGGTCCCGCGGCCGTCGTCGAGGAACGGCGCCGCCTGCCGGTACCGGACGTCCGCCTCCCCCGCGACCGCACGGTCGGTGACCGGCGGGTCGTCGACGCACCGGATCGCATTGAACGCGTCGTTGATGTTCGAGTAGCTGCCGTCGTCGCCACGGCCCTCGTACATGTCCGCCAGCAGCAGCAGGGTGTCCCCGCGGCCCTCGGTCAGTTGAGTCAGCCCACCGCGCAGCGAACTCCACAGGCTCGGCGAGTACAGCGCCTGCTGCACACCGGTGATCGCGTCGTCGTAGCTCAGTCCACGCGGATCCGTCGTTGCCGCCGGACGGGTCAGGAGCGGGTCGACCAGCGCCCGGAACCGGGCGTTCGCCGCGGTGGGATCGGTGCCGAGCGGGCAATCCGGGGAGGACGCGCACTCGGCGGCGAAGGCGTCGAACGCCTGCTGGAATCCCGCACCCTGCAGCACCACCTCCTCCACGGGGTCCTGCTCGGGGTCGAGCGCGCCGTCGAGGACCATCGCCCGCACGTTCTGCGGGAACGTCTCGGCGTACGCCGTCCCGATCCGGGTGCCGTACGAGAACCCGAGGTAGTTGAGCTTCGCGTCGCCCAGCACCGAGCGGATGACGTCCATATCCCGCACCACCTCGCGCGTGCCGACGTGCGCCAACAGCGGCAGCCCCGACCGTTCGGCGCAGCGTGCCGCGTACGTGCGGTTCTCCTGCTCCGACTCGGCGATCCCCTGCGGACTCATGTCGACGTCCGGGTCACGACGCTCGGCGTCGGCCTCCTGCGGGGTCTGGCAGCGCACCTGCGGCGTCGACGCACCCACCCCGCGCGGATCGAAGCCGATGACGTCGAACCGCTCGGCCACCTCGGTGCCGTCGGCCACCGAGGCGCTGCTGAGCCCCGACGCCCCGGGCCCGCCCGGATTGACCAGCAGCGACCCGAGTCGCGCGCCCGTCGCCGGTGAGCGGGAGATCGCGATCTGCGCGGTCTCTCCACCCGGGTCGGCGTAGTCGAGCGGGACCGTGACGGTCGCGCACTCGAGCGTCGGGCTGAGCACCTCCCCGCCGGTCGCGTAGCTGTCGCACGACCCCCACCGGAGGTCCTGGGTGTAGAAGGACTCGAGGCCGGACGGGACGACACCGGCCCCCGGCACGGCCTCCGCAGCGACCGGCGTGCCCGTGACGTTCCGCTCGCCGTCACCGGTCACCCCGGAACTGCAGCCGGCCGCGAGCACGGCCACCGTCCCGATCGCGGCGGCCAGGAGCATTCGGGGTCTGCACTGCATGCAGTCGATCGTGCCACGCCGACCCGAAACACCAGGTCCTCCGCGTTTCGCGCACTTGTCGCGACCGGACCCGGCGCCCCACCGCGGTAAGTGCGAAAAACGCGGGGCGCGGGTGTGACGAACGGCACCGAAACGGCCCTTCGCGGCCCCGCGACGCGGTGGCAGACTTGAGCCGTCATCACCCAACCCGGGGACCCGCGCGCGGGCCTCGAGGCCAGAAAGGGACAACGATGTCCGAAACCGCTCCGTACGGTTCGACCGGCTCCGCCCCCTCCCACGCACCCAAGCGCAAGACTCGGATCCATCACCTGCAGGCGATGAAGTCCGAGGGCACCCGCTGGGCGGAGCTGACCGCGTACGACTACTCCAGTGCCCGCCTCTTCGAGGAGGCCGGCATCCCCGTTCTGCTCGTCGGTGACTCGGCCGCCAACGTGGTGTACGGCTACGACACCACCGTGCCGGTCACGATCGACGAGATGCTGCCCCTCGTCCGCGGCGTGGTGCGCGGCGCACCGCACGCCCTCGTGATCGCCGATCTGCCGTTCGGCACCTACGAGGCGTCGCCACAGCAGGCGCTCGAAACCGCCTTCCGCTTCATGAAGGAGGGTCAGGCCCACGCCGTCAAGCTCGAGGGCGGCGAGCGGGTGGCCCCGCAGATCGCGGCGCTGACCGCGGCCGGGATTCCCGTCCAGGCCCACATCGGCTTCACCCCCCAGTCGGTCAACAGCCTCGGCGGCTTCCGGGTCCAGGGTCGCGGCGACGGCGCCGAGCAGCTCATCGCCGACGCCATCGCCGTCCAGGAGGCCGGCGCCTTCTCCGTCGTGATGGAGATGGTTCCCGCCGAGCTCGCCGGCCAGGTGACCCGCAAGCTCACCATCCCGACCGTCGGGATCGGCGCCGGCAACGAGTGCGACGCCCAGGTGCTCGTCTGGCAGGACATGGCCGGCTTCACGAGCGGCAAGACCGCCAAGTTCGTCAAGCGGTTCGGCGAGGTCGGCGGCGCCCTGCGCGATGCCGCCGCGGCATACGCCGCAGAGGTCGGGGCCGGCACCTTCCCGGCCGCAGAGCACAGTTTCTGAGCCACCGACGTCCAGTGCGAGATTCGGGGGCGGCGACCGAGGGAGTCGGTCGTCGCCCCCGAATCTTTGGCACACTCGACATTCCCGACCGCCGCAGCCGGTCCCCGAGAGAAACCCGAGGTGCACCATGACCGAACGCCGAGGACGACTCGCGGCCACCCTCGCCGCGACCGCGGCGAGGGTGGCCGCGACCGCGGCGCTGGCCTCGCTCGCCGCCGGATGCAGCAGCACCGGCGAGTCCCCGACGCCCGGCAACACCGCGAACACCTCCGACGCGGCGGCGTCGGCGGCACCCTCGAAGCCCGGCTCGTCGGGCGGACAGGTCGCCGGCGTCACCGAAGCGCAGGCCGCTCAGCTGTGCTCGGACATCGAAGGACAGCTGCAGAACTGGCGGACCTACACGCCGACGATCGGCAAGGGCGGCCTGAACACCGTCGTGGTCTCGTGGGCCACCGCGAACGGCATGGACCTGTTGAAGCTCGCCGGCGACCGCGGACAGATCGACACGATCACGTCGGCGCAGTGCCCACAGGTGCGCCAGGGCGCGCTGGAGGCGCTCGAGATCCAGAACCTGGCGTCCGGGCTGATCGGGTTCTGACCGGTGCGGACGCTGTATCCCCCGATCGCGCCGCACGCGACGGGATTCCTCGCCGCCGGTGACGGCCAGCGCGTGTACTGGGAAGTGAGCGGCAATCCCGCCGGCAAGCCGGTGGTGTTCCTGCACGGCGGCCCCGGTGGCGGGACCGATCCGGCGCACCGGCAGTTCTTCGACCCCGCCGCCTACCGCATCGTGCTGTTCGATCAGCGCGGGTGCGGCCGGTCCACCCCGCACGTCGCGGACGGCGCCGACCTGTCGGTGAACACCACCGATCACCTCGTCGCCGACATCGAAACGCTGCGTGCGCATCTCGGCATCGACCGCTGGCAGGTGTTCGGCGGGTCGTGGGGGTCGACGCTGGCGCTGACGTACGCGCAGCGATTCCCGGAGCGGGTCACCGAACTGGTGCTACGCGGCATCTTCCTGCTGCGCCGCAGCGAGATCGACTGGTACTACAACGGCGGCGCCGGGCACATGTTCCCCGAGCGGTGGGAGCAGTTCCTCGCTCCGGTTCCGCCGGAGCAGCGTTCGGGCGACCTGGTCGAGGCCTACCACCGGCTGCTGCACTCCGACGACCCCGACGTGGCGCTCGGCGCCGCGATCGCGTGGTCCAGCTGGGAGGGTGCGACCAGCAGCCTGCTGCCCCGGCCCGAGCGGGTCGAGGAGACGTCCGAGCCGAGGTTCGCGTTGGCGTTCGCCCGGATCGAGAACCACTACTTCCGCAACGCCGGCTTCATCGACGAGGGCCAGCTGCTGCGCGATGCCGCGACCCTGGCGTCGATTCCGGGCGTCATCGTCCAGGGCCGCTACGACGTGGTGTGCCCGGCGACGAGCGCGTGGGAGCTGCACCGCGCATGGCCGGCCTCCGAGCTCCACATCGTCGACGACGCGGGGCACGCCGCAGTCGAACCGGGAATCACACACCATCTGGTGGAGGCCACGGACCGCTTCCGCGCGTGACGGTTTCGGTCGACGTGCACCGTCCGCACTGGTAGACCTGAACCGTGGCAGCACGAAAGCACGGCACCGCTGTCGCCGACGTGATCGTCCCGGCGGCGCGGCAGCACTACGAGCGACTGTCGTCGCTCGCCGCCGACGTGCGCGCCGACGCCCCGGACTCGGTGCACCAGATGCGGGTGTCCACGCGACGCTTGCGCAGCCTGCTGGGCTCGTTCCGACACGCATTCCCGCCCGAAGCCACCGCCACGGCCCGGGACGAACTGCGCTGGCTCGGATCGGTTCTCGGCAAGGCCCGCGACGCCGAGGTCCTCGCTGCCCGGTTCTCGGACCTGATCGACGACCAACCCGCCGATCTCGTGGTCGGGTCGGTGCACCAGCGCCTCGTCGGGACGCAGGAGGACCTGTACCGGGCGGCGCACGCCCACGCGGTCGAGGTGCTCGCGCAGGCGCGGTACGCGGCGCTGTGCGCCCTGCTCGACGAGGTCACCTCGGGCGACCACGCCGTCCCCGCGGAGATGACGCTGCGCGGCGGGCTGGACAAGGCGTACCGGCAGCTCCGCAAGGCCGCGAAGAAGGTACGTGCGCTCGAGCACGATGACGGCGCGGACATCGGCCCCGCCCTGCACCGGGTGCGCAAGCGCGCCAAGAAACTCCGGTACGCCGCCGAGGCCGTCGCGGTGGCGGAGCCGTCCGCCGCCGACCTCGGGGCCGCCGCGAAGTCGCTGCAGACCATGCTCGGCGACCACCAGGACGGGGTCCTCGCGCGCGGGTGGATCGTCGACACGGTCGCGCAGGCCCGCGACGACGACGAGGACACGTTCACGTACGGGCTGCTGTACGCCACCGAGGAGCAGGTCGGCGTCCGCGCCGCCGCCGAACTCCCGCGGCACGTCAAGGCGATCCGACGGGCCCACCGGGAACTCGACTTCACGACCTGACGCCGGAACGGCCTACGCCGGGAACGCGAACTGCACCGAGCGACCGACGACGTCGGCGGCGACCAACCGGACCTTCACCTCGTCGCCCTCCGCCGGATCCCCGGCACACTTGGCGATGACCGAGATCGCGGGCACGAAGACCTCGGCACCGCGCTTGTCCCCCGCCGCCCGCAGGACGGTGGCGTCGAACACCTCCCCGACGCGTCCGGCGAGGAGAACCGCCTCGGTGAGGTCGACGCACGCGCGGTCCACCTTGTTCGCGCGGGCGTCCGACGCCCGCATCACGGCGGGCAGGCTCGGTAGCGCCGCCCGCACCCACTCGGGGATCGGGGTACCGGCGGACACCGCGAGACACACCTCGGTGGTGAACCGGTCGGACAGCCGCCGCAGCGGCGCCGTGACGTGCGCGTAGGAGCCACCGATTCCCGAATGACCTGACACTGCGGGCAACTCGCCGTCGAAGGCGACGTAGTCGGCGCCGCGGAGCAGTGTCGTCGCCTCCGTCATCATCACGAGCGACGCCGCCGTGTTCGGATCCAGCGCGGCGAGCACCTCACCGACGCCGCGACCGTCGCTCCACGGCACACCGAGGGCGCCGGCGGTGCGGCGCAGCGACTCCACCGCGGCGCCGGGCGGTGGCGGCATCGTCCGCAGCAGGCCGACCCCCGCGTCGAGCATCAGTCGCGCCGCGCACATGCCCGTCAGCAGGGACACCTCGGCGTTCCAGTCGTCCGCGTCGGTCCGCGGCTGGATCTCCACCTTCCAGCCGTCACCGTGCCGCACGACGCGCTGCTCGGGCAGGCGCAGTTCGATCGCGCCCCGCTCGATCGCCGCGACCGCGCGCAGTCTGCCGAACTCGGGCAGCGACCGGATCGACGGGTGCAGCGTCCCGGTCTCCGAATGCGCCTGCACCGTCGCGTAATCGAAGCGGGCCACCGAGCGGACGAGAGCCCGCGTGACGGCTACCGACGTGGGCCGGGCCCGCCCGTCCAACTCGATCCGCCACAGCGCCGCCGGACGGACGACGTCGGGCAGCAGGCTGGCCGCATCCTCCGACAGCGCCCGCGGGTGGAGCGGCACCGAACCGTCGGGCAGGTAGAAGGTCTGTCCGCGGTCCCGTGTCGCGCTGTCCAGCGCGCCGCCCGGGCGCACGACGGCGGCCACGTCGGCGATGGCGTAGTGCAGCACGAACCCGGAGGCGGTCCGCTCGAGGTGCAGCGCCTGGTCGAGGTCCATCGACCCCGGCGGGTCGATCGTCACGAGTGCGAGGTCGGTCCGGTCCTCGCGCTCACCGTTCCACGTGTCCACCGCACCGGCCACCTCGGCGAGCACCTCCGGAGAGAACTCGTCGAGGAGGGCGAATTCGGCTCGCACCGAGTCGAAGTCGACACCGTGCGCGGTGACCCGGGCCATCCCGACGGCCCGCGGCCTACCGTTCAATCGTTCCACTCGGCGTCCGCGTCGTCCGCTGCCTTGTTGCGTTCCGCCGCCGTTTGCAGCGCGCGCTCGGCGCTCTCCCGGTCCGGATACGGTCCCATCCGGTCGAAGACGTTGGGCGACTTGCCCTGGCTGACCGACCCGTCCGAGATGCTGAAATACCACTGCTTGTCGTCGTCGCTCATGCCCTCAGTGTGCCCCGCTGCCGGCGCCGCCACCATCGCATCGGCGGACGCTACGTGATCGTTGTGTGAAGTCGCCGTGAAGTTGTCGACGTAGTTCTGTGACAAAACCGCTCGGCCTGCTAATCTCTGCGCGTACGGCGCACTCGCGTCGACGCCCACGCGTCACCGAATCGCCGGTGCACCTGTCCCTCATGTACCGACGCGATGCGTCAGAGATCGGAGTCCTGCATGTCCTACATCATCTTCGACACCCTGCTCCCGTACCTCGGCAAGGCTGACGCCGAGTACTGGGCCAAGCTCCTCATCGTGAACCCGCTCGGCGGCTACTTCCAGTAGCGCGCGTACGACGAAGGCCCCCGGATTCTTCCGGGGGCCTTCGTCGTTACTCGGATTGGGCGGACGAGTCGGCGTGTAAGCCGGATCCTGTCCCCGGCGCTCACGCGCCGGGTGGCGACCATCCATCTGGGCACACCGTCGCCGGGTACCTCGAGCGGTTCACCCGCAGGCTCGGGCGAGCAGCCCTCGAACACCTGCGCAGCCGCACACCGCGTCCTGAGAGGACACCGGTGCGGCCTTCAACCTTGCTCCGGGCGGGGTTTACCTAGCCACCCCAGTCACCTGGGGTGCTGGTGCGCTCTTACCGCACCGTTTCACCCTCACCGACGCTCGCGCGCCGGCGGTCTGTTTTCTGTGGCACTGTCCCGCGAGTCACCTCGGGTTGCCGTTAGCAACCGCCCTGCTCTGTGGAGTCCGGACTTTCCTCGGCACCGGGCCTGACATCTCGAGGATGCCGGTTCCCGTCGCCGCGGCCGCCCGGCCAACTCGTCCGCACGACCAGCCTACTGGGTGAGCGGGCCGGGTCCGAATCGGCACCGCCGGACGATGTCGGTGCGCGCCAGTAGGGTCGCCGCATGACCCGATATGTGGCACTCCTGCGTGGAATCAACGTCGGCGGAATCAACATCAAGATGGCGGATCTGCGCCGGGTGTTCACCGGACTCGGGTTCGACGACGTCAAGACGGTCCTCGCGTCGGGGAACGTCCTGTTCACCACGGAGTCGACGGACACCGCGGCGTTGAAGGCCCGCATCGAATCCGCGCTGCGCGCCGCGTTCGGCTACGAGGCGTGGTTGTTCGTCCTCGACCTGGACACGCTCGCGGCGATCGTCGAGGCGTACCCGTTCGATCCGGAGCGCGACGGCTGGCACCCGTACGTGATGTTCACGGCGGAGCCGGCCGTCCTCGCCGCCCTGCTCGAGGTACAGGGCGATCTCGATCCCGCGATCGAGCGCATCCAGGGCGGCGAGGGCGTCCTGTACTGGGAGGTCGAACGCGGCCGGACCCTCGACAGCACGTTCGGCAAGAACACCGGCAAGCCGAAGCTCAAGGCCGTGACCACCACCCGCAATCTCCGGACGCTGGTCAAGCTCCTCGGTTAGCGCCGGCGGGTTCGAGCGACTCGTCGGCGAACGGGTCGCCCTTGCGGGGCGCGTTGTACAGGTCCTCGTCGAGGATCTTCTCCCGCTTCGCGACGATGGTCGGCACCAGCGCCTGCCCGGTGACGTTGACGGCGGTGCGGCCCATGTCGACGATCGGCTCGACCGCCAGCAGCAGACCGACACCGGCGAGCGGCAGTCCCAGCGTGGACAGGGTCAGCGTGAGCATCACGGTCGCGCCGGTCGTTCCGGCGGTGGCCGCCGATCCGATCACCGACACCACGACGATGAGCAGGTAGTCGGTCAACCCCAGGTCCACGCCGTAGAACTCGGCGACGAAGATCGCGGCGATCGCCGGGTAGACGGCGGCGCAGCCGTCCATCTTGGTGGTGGCGCCCAGCGGCACGGCGAACGACGCGTACTCGCGCGGCACGCCGAGGTTGCGCTCGGTCACGCGTTCGGTGAGCGGCAGCGTCCCGATCGACGACCGGGACACGAAGCCCAGCTGCGTGGCCGGCCACACCCCGGAGAAGAAGTTCTTCACCGACAGCCCGTGCACGCGGATCAGGATCGGGTACACCACGAAGAACACGATCGCGAGGCCGATGTAGACGGCGACGGTGAAGACACCGAGCTGGCCGATGGCGTCCCAACCGTAGGTCGCGACGGCCTTGGCGATGAGGGCCGCGGTGCCGATCGGGGCGAGGCGGATGATCCACCACAGCACCTTCTGCACGATCGCGAGGAGCGCGGCGTTGAAGTTCAGGAACGGCTCGGCCTTCTCCCCCACCTTGAGGGCGGCGATGCCGATCGCGATCGCGACGACCAGCAGCTGCAGGACGTTGAAGCTCAGCGACGTCGTCGCCGACAGACCCGACGCGGCGTCACCGGTGACGGTGGTCTTGGCGCCGAGGCCGAGGAAGTTCTGCGGCACGAGGCCGGTGAGGAACGCCCACCACGAGCCGCCGGTCTTGGGCGCGGTCGCCTGCGCGGCGTCGACCGTGGTGTTGGCGCCCGGCTGGGTGATCAGACCCACCGCAATGCCGACGAGCACCGCGATGAACGCGGTGATCGCGAACCACAGCAGTGTCTGGACCGCGAGCCGGGCCGCGTTCGCGACATTGCGCAGGTTCGCGATGGAACTGACGACGGCGGTGAAGATCAGCGGGATCACCGCGACGGTGAGCAGCGCGACGTAGCTGGAACCGATGGTCTTGACGGTGCCGACGAGCCAGTTCTCGTTGCCGTCGGCGGCGTCGGGCATCGACCGGGCGATCAGACCGATGACGAGACCGAGGATCAGACCGGCGACGATCTGGGGTCCGAACGAGGTTGCCCACTTGGGCAGGGCGCGCCGGGGCGCGTCGAGGGTGGGGGCCGACATGGGGGCCTTTCCGGTGGAGATGTGGAGACGGCGGCGCACGACGACATGCGCGCGACCGAGGGGACGCACGGCGGGCTCAGTGGGATGAGCCGGCCCGGGACTCGAGTGGTCTACCGGGTGTCAGGCGTGACAGACCGCGCTCGCCTGCAGACAGTTGTCGACGTAGCGGCGACAGGTCAGCAGGGCGTTCACAGCGCAAGAGGCTACGCCCCCCACTCGCGCGGAATCCAATCGGGCACCCATGAGGTGGGAGGGGCGGACAATGGAGCGCGACTGTGATGTCGCCGACGCGCACCAACCCACCGCCGAGGAGCGATTGCGATGGACGAGGGCCTGGCCCGAACCACCACCCAACTGGTCACGATCGCCGTCTCGGTGACCGTCCTGGTGATCGGCATCCTCGGATTCGTTCCGGGTGTCACGTCCGGCCTGGGCGACATCACCTTGGCCGGGCCCGGCACGGACGCCCGACTGCTCGGCTGGACCGATGTGTCCGTGCTCCACAACGTCGCACACATCACGACGGGAATTCTCGGTCTGGTGTTGTCGCGGACGCTGGCCGCCGCCGAGATGTTCCTCATCGGCACCGGCCTGGTCGCGATCCTGCTGGGCGTGTACGGACTGGTCATCGACGCCGAGACGGCGTCGAACTTCATGCCGATCGACCGTGCGGCCAGCTGGCTCCACCTCGTCGTCGGGGTGACGTTGGTCTTCCTCGGCGTCGCGGTACCGCGCCACGACGACGGCCCTACAGATGCGACGTATCGTTGACCAGCCGCACCGACGAGCCGCCGTCCGGGTAGAACTCGGCGATGCTGAGCGACGCGAGATCCAGGTGCAGGCGGTACAGCAGCGATGGTCCCACGTCGAGCGCCAGCTGCAGCAGCGTCTTGATCGGCGTCACATGGGTGACCACGAGGATGTTCGACCCGGCGTAGGCGGCGGTCAGCTCGTCGCGCACGGCCTCGATCCGCGCCCGGACCTCGTCGAAGCTCTCCCCCTGGGGCGGCCGCACCGCCGTGTCCGACAACCACCGGCGATGCAGGTCCGGATCGCGCTCCGCGGCCTCGCCGAACGTGAGGCCCTCCCACTTACCGAAGTCCGTCTCGGTCAGACCCTCGTGCACCGTCACCGGTAGTCCGAGCGCGCCGGCCGCCGCCTCGGCGGTCTCCCGGGCGCGGCCCAGCGGCGACGACACCACTGCCGCGATCGCCCCCTTGGCTGCGATCCGCTCGGCGGCCGCCCGCGCCTGCGCGCGGCCGACCTCCGTCAGCGGCGGGTTCCCGCGACCGGAATACCGGCGTTCGACCGACAATTCCGTCTGTCCGTGCCGCAGCAGCAGCATCCGGGTCGGTGCGCCGACGGCACCGGTCCAGCCCGGCGCCGCCGCGGCCGGTCGGGCCGGCGCAGCCTGCTCGGCGTCGGCGTTCTCGTCGGCGACGAACCCCGACGTGATCGCGTCCTCGCCGTCCATCGCCTCGTTGGCGAGGCGGTCGGCGTGGCTGTTCTCGCTGCGCGGAATCCACGTGTAGGTCACCCGTGCGAACGAATCGGCCAGTTCCCGCGACCGCTGCGCCAGCGGAATCATGTCGGGATGCTTGACCTTCCACCGGCCCGACATCTGCTCGACGACGAGTTTGGAGTCCATGCGGACGTCCACCTCGCGCGCGCCGAGGTCGCGGGCCGCGGTCAGGCCCGCGATCAGTGCGCGGTACTCGGCGACGTTGTTGGTGGTCACACCGAGGAACTCACGACGCTCCGCGAGGACGCGACCGCGATCGGCGTCGAACACCACCGCGCCGTAGCCGGCCGGGCCCGGGTTGCCCCGCGATCCACCGTCGGCCTCGACGACGACGCGGCTCAGGGTCACAGACCGGATTCCTTGGTGCGCACCATGATTGCGCCGCACTCGGGGCAGCGGACGACGACGTCGGCGGGCGTGGCCGCGATCCGGGCGATCTCGCCGCGGTCGATCTCGATGCGGCACGCACCGCAGCGGCGGGCCTGCAGCAGCGCGGCGCCGACGCCCTTCTGCTCGCGCTGCTTCTCGTAGATGGCGAGCAGGTCGTCCGGGAACTGGCCGATCAGGGCCGCCCGGTCGGTTTCGCACCGCGCCTGCGACTTCTCCAGGTCGGCGACGGCGTCGTCGCGGCGGCGCTCGGCGTCGATCAGCTCGTCCTCGGCCTGGGTCAGTCGCGCACCCGCGTGGTCGTGGTCCGCCTGCGACGCCTCCCGGCGCTCCATCACCTCGAGCAGTTCGTCCTCGAGCACACTTTGGCGGCGTTCGAGGCTGCTGAGCTCGTGCTGCAGTTCCGACAGCTGCTTCGGGGCCAGAGTGCCGCCCCCGAGCAGCTTCCGGTCGCGCGCCTCGCGCTGGCGGACGGCGTCCACCTCGCCCTCGAGCTTCTTGATGTCGCGGTCCAGGTCGTCGAGCACGATCTCCACGGCCACCGACGAGTCCTTCCGGGAGACGCGCTCGGCCTCGAGGCGCTCGACCTCCTGCTGTTCGGGCAGCGTCGAGCGACGGTGCGCGAGCCGTGCCAGCTCGGTGTCCACACCGGCGAGCTGGAGAAGCTTGGACTGCACTGAGGGATCGACGTTCACGCGTGGAAGCTCCTGCTGTGTTCTTGGTCTTCAGGGGTGCTCGGACGGACCGAGATCAGAGGTCAACCGTACCCCCGAAAACCCCGGACACCGACCACATCAGTGACAGGCCACGGTCCACGGGTCGGTGCGCAGGTCCGTGACCCGCACCTCCCAGCCGTCGACGTCCCCGAAGCGGGCGTCGAGCACGTCCTTGGCCTGCGCGCACCACGGCTGCTCGCTGGCCCAGTGCGCGACGTCCACCAGCGCCGGACCGCCCGTGCGCAGGTGCTCGTCGGCCGGGTGGTGTCGCAGGTCCGCCGTCACGTAGGCGTCGGCGCCGAGCGCGGAGACGGTCCCCAGCAGCGAGTCGCCCGACCCGCCGCACACCGCGACCGTGCGGACGATCCGGTCGGGGTCCCCGGCCGCGCGCACGCCCCACTCGGTGCGCGGCAGCGCCGCCGCGACCCGCGCGGTGAACTCGCGCAGCGTCTGCGGCCGCGGCAGCGCGCCGATCCGGCCCAGCCCGCGGCGGCCCGGGAAGTCCGCGGTCTCGAACACGTCGAACGCCGGCTCCTCGTACGGGTGCGCGCCGCGCAGCGCCGCCAGGATCCGCGATCGCGCGGACCGCGGCGCGATCACCTCGATCCGGTCCTCGACGACCGCCTCGAGGTCGCCGACGGCGCCGACCGCGGGGTTCGCCCCGGCCAGCGGCCGGAACTGGCCCTCGCCGGTCACCGTCCAGCTGCACTCGCGGTAGTCGCCGAGCTCACCGGCGCCGGCATCGAACAGCGCCGCACGCACCCGGGCGGTGTCCGTGGTCGGCACCATCACCACCCACTTGTCGGTGACGGTGTCCGGGATCGGGATCAGCGGGCGGGTGTCGACCAGCCCGAGCGCCCCGGCGAGCGCGTCGGACACGCCGGGATCGGCGCGGTCGGCGTTGGTGTGTGCGCTGTAGAGGGCGCAGCCGCCGCGGATCAGCCGGTGCAGCAGCGCGCCCTTGGGGGTGTGCGCGCCGACGGTGTCCACCCCGCGCAGCAGCAGCGGATGGTGCACCAGCAGCAGCTGCGCACCGGAGTCGAGGGCCTCGTCCACCACCGCGGCGGTCGCGTCGACCGCGACGACGACCCTGCGCACCGCGTCCGCGGGGTCGCCGGCCACCAGGCCCACCGAGTCCCACGACTCGGCCAGCGCCGGCGGGTAGGCGGCCTCGAGTGCCGCGATCACATCGGCAAGGCGTGGAGTGGTCGGGGGTGTCGTCACAGCATCTCCCTCGTCAGCTCGCTCATGGCGGCGATCAACTGTTCGGTCAGCGCTCGCGGCCGCACCGCGATGCGCAGGAAGTCCGGACCCAGGCCCGGGAAGGTGTCGCACCGGCGCACCGCGATCCCCCGCGCGCGCAGATGGGTGCGCATGCCTTCGCCGTCGGGCAGGTGCAGCAGCAGGAACGGGGCCGCCGCCGGCACGTGCACGTCGATGCCGGCGGCGCGCAGCAGTCCGACGGCCGCGTCGCGGTCGGCCGCGATCCTTCGCGCCTGCTCGCCGGCCTCCGCGACGGCCGCGGGTTCGCTGCACGCGGTGACCGCCTCGAGCTGCAGGCTGCCGACCGGCCAGTGCGCCCGTCCGTGGCACAGCCGCTCCAGGACGTCGGGGTGGCCGAGGGCGTACCCGCACCGCAGGCCGGCGAGCGCCCACGTCTTCGTCAGGCTGCGCAGCACCAGGACGTCGGGCAGCGACCGGGCGGCCACCGACTCCGGCTCCCCCGGCACCGCGTCCATGAACGCCTCGTCGACCACCAGGATCCGGCCCGGACGCCGCAGCGCGAGCACATCGGCGGCCGGGTGCAGTACCGACGTCGGGTTGGTGGGGTTGCCGAGCACGACGAGGTCGGCGGACTCGGGCACCGCCGCCGGATCGAGCCGGTAGGGGGCGTCGAGCACGACGTGCGTGACGGGGACGCCGGCCTCGCGCAGCGCCAGCTCGGGTTCGGTGAACGACGGGTGGATCAGCGCGGCCTCGCGGACGCCGAGCCGCGGCAGCATCGCGAATCCCTCGGCGCCGCCCGCGAGCGGCAGCACCTCCTCGGCGGCGCGCCCGTGGCGGGTCGCGACCTGCTCGCGCGTGCGCCGCTCGGCGTCGGCGCTCGGATACCGGCCGAGCCCGGCCACCGCGCCGGCGAGCCTGCGCCGCAACCACTCCGGCGGGCCGTCGCCCTGCACGTTGACCGCGAAGTCCAGCAGTCCGGGCAGCGCCTCCGCGTCGCCGTGGTGCCGCAGCCGCGCGAGCGCGTCCTGCGCCGTTCCCGAACCGAATGCCATAGCCGTCGAGCCTACGGCGCGCACGGGCGAGCACCGGACCGGGCGTCCGCGGGCAATGGCAGCACAATGGAGCGGTGACGTCTTCCCCATCCGATCCCCTCGCTCCCGTGATGCTGTTCGACCTGGACGGCACCCTCACCGACTCCGCGCTCGGCATCCACAACGGCTTCCGGCACGCCCTCGCGGCGGTCGGTCGACCCGAGCCCACCGCGGACATGCTCGCGACCGTGATCGGCCCGCCGCTGATGGATTCGATGCACGCGATGGGCCTGGACGAGGCGACGACGACGGCAGCGCTGGCGGCGTACTTCGAGCGGTACGACGCGGTGGGCTGGTCGGAGAACGAGGTGTACGACGGCATCGAGCCGATGCTGGCGCTCGCCCGGGACACCGGGGCACGCCTCGCGGTCGCGACGTCCAAGACCGAGAAGTTCGCGATCCGCATCCTCGAGCACTTCGACCTCGCCGGGTACTTCGAGGTCATCGGCGGGGCCAGCTCCGACGGCTCGCGGCGCGCGAAGGCCGACGTGATCGAGCATGTGCTCGGCGGTCTCGGCATCCCGGCTGCCGCGGGCGCGGTCGCCGACGTCGTGATGATCGGCGACCGCGAACACGACGTCCACGGCGCGGCCCGTTGGGGCATCCCGACGGTGTTCGTCGAGTGGGGTTACGGCACCACGGCGGAGGCCCAGGGCGCCCGCTGGTCGGCGCCGACGGTCGCGGAACTCGCACGGATCCTGACGGGGCCGGCCTGAGATGGACATGATTCACGTCACGTTCGTCTGCACCGGCAACATCTGCCGGTCCCCGATGGCGGAGCGGATCTTCGCCGCGCATGTGCTCCGCGCCGGTCTCGGCGACCGGGTCCGCGTGACGAGTGCCGGCACCCACGGCTACCACATCGGCGACGGCGCCGACCGGCGGACCGACAAGGTACTCGAGGCCGCCGGCTATCCGACCGGCCACCGTGCGGCACAGGTCGACGACGACCACCTGGCCGCCGACCTGGTGGTTCCACTGGACCGCGGGCACGACCGGATCCTCGCCCGGCTCGGCGTGCCCGCCGAGCGCCGTCGGCTGCTGCGCAGCTTCGACCCGGACGCGGACGGCGATTCGGTGCCCGATCCCTACTACGGCGACATCACCGACTTCGAGTTGGTGCGCGACCAGATCGAGGCCGCCGTGCCGGGCCTGCTGACCTGGGTGCGCGAGAACTGAGCTGCCGGCGAGCCAGTACCGTGGTAGTCGTGCGAAGGCTGACGTTTCTGTTGCGACCCGGCTGGCTGGCGTTGGCAGCCGTCGTGGCCGGTTTCGCCTTCATGTGCTTCACGGTGCTGGCGCCGTGGCAGCTGGGTAAGAACACCAAGACGTCCGAGCGGAACGGGCTGCTCGAGCAGTCCATCAACGCCGACGCGGTCCCCATCGACGACCTGATCGTCGGCACCGGTCCCACACCCCAGGACGAGTGGCGGAAGGTCGTCGCGACGGGCACCTACGTTCCCGACAGCGATCTGCTCGTGCGCCTGCGTTCGGTCGAGGACGCTCCTGCCTACGAGGTGCTCACGCCGATACGGCTCGGCGACGGGCAGACCATGCTCGTCAACCGCGGCTACGTGCGCCCGGTCGAGGGCACCACGGCACCGTCGATCCCGGCCGCGCCGGCCGGTGAGGTGACGCTCCAGGGCCGCATCCGCATGTCCGAGGGAACGGTCGTCGGCAAGGAACCGATCAACGAGGCCGGCGCCAACCAGGTGTACTTCATCGACTCGGGCCAGATCGGCCAGTTCATCGGGACCGACCTGGTCAACGGATACCTGCAGCTCGACGAAGACCAGCCGGGCGGGCTCGGCACCATCCCGCTGCCCCAGCTCGACGCCGGACCGTACCTGTCGTACGGCCTGCAGTGGCTCGCGTTCGGCATCATGGCGCCGCTGGGCCTGGCCTACTTCGTTCGCGCCGAACTCCGCGAGCGACGGAAGGCGCGGGACGCCACCGCAGCCGCAGCCGGGGCCGCCGCGGCACCTCCCGAGCCTGCGCCCGGGCCCGATCCGGAGCCTGCGACTCCCACGGCGAGGGTCACCGCGCCGGCGGAACTCGACGCGACGACGCCGAGCGACGACTTCCGGCTTCCCGCCCGCAAGGGACTGCTCAAGAAGTCCAAGGCACAGGACGCTCCGCTCAGCGAGTCGCAGGCCAAGCTTGCCGACCGCTACGGCAGGAACCGCTGAGCACAGTCCCGCCGTCGGGACGCCATATGCTCGCGGCATGAACGCTGCCCGGGTCGTCTCCGCCACCGCCGCGATCGCAGTGGTGCTTCTCCCGCTCGGCATCGGCGTCACGGTCGCTGTGCGGGCAGCGCAGCAGGGCAGGGACCTCCAGGCCTGGCCGCTGGTTCTGCTGTGGATGCTCTACGGATCGTTCGTCGCGGTGGTCGCATTCCGGGTGTTGCGGCGCACCGCGGTGACCGAGGCCGCCGAGGCGCTCGCGCAGGCACGCCGCGACGACGACGCGCGCGTGCTCGATCAGATCCCGGCCCCTGCCAGGACCCCGCGGATCGACCTCGACGACCTCGACGATCCCGAGGCGATGCGCCTGCTCGCCTACAACGACCGACTGGCCCGCCTCCGCGATCAGCGTTGACGTAGCCGGGCCGCCGGGAGGGCGAGGGCGAGGGCAGCGGCCGCGACGGCGGCCCCCACCTGCACCGCCGACGACAGCCGCGCCGCCCGCTCGAGATCCGCGACGACCGGCGCCGGCCCGGAGCCCAGCGTCGGCCGTAGCTCGACGCCGTGCGCGTACTCGGTGCGGCCACCCAACTGCACGCCCAGCGCGCCCGCGGCGGACGCCTCCGCCACCCCGGCGTTGGGGCTCGGATGCCTCGCCGCGTCCCGCCGCCACGCGTCCAGCGCGCCGCGCGCGGACCCGCCGACGACGGGCGCCACGGCTACGGTGAGCGCACCGGTGACGCGGGCCGGCACGAGGTTGACGAGGTCGTCCCAGCGCGCCGCCGCCCAGCCGAATCGCGAGTACTTCGCCGACCGGTAGCCGATCATCGCGTCGAGCGTGTTGGAGGCGCGGTACCCGAGCAACCCCGGCACGCCGAGGACGGCGCCCCAGAACAGCGCACCGACGGTGGCGTCGGAGGTGTTCTCGGCGACCGATTCCAGGCTGGCGCGGGCGAGTCCGTCGGTGTCCAGGACGCTCGGGTCGCGGCCGCACAGCGACGGCAGCAGCGCCCGCGCCGACGCCAGGTCACCGGCCTCGAGGTGCCGCGCCATCGCCCGCCCGGTCCCCGCCAGCGAGGTGCCGCCGAGGACCGTCCAGGTGGCCGCCGCGGTCACCGTCGTCTCGCCCAACCAGCCCAGTCGCGCGCCGAGGCGGTGTGCCACCGCGCCGCCAGCCGCTGTCACGCCGACGAGCACCGCGGTGTGCACGGCGCCCGACAGTCGACGGTCCGCATATATCCGCTGCTCCAATCCCATTGCGGCAAGACCGAATCCGGCCACCGGGTGCCACCGTCGCGGATCGCCGACGACGCGGTCGGCGGCGTAGCCGAGAAGAAGACCGGCCGCCCGGGCGGTGGAACGGGAACGTCGGGCCGGGACTCGGCGGGCAGAGCGCAACACGACCGTATTTCTACCAATCGTCCGTCACTCGGCGCCCACGGAGTCGCCGGGCAGTGGCACCCTCGACACCATGCCGACGAGTCCCGAAGCTCCGACCGTCCTGCTCGTCGAGGACGACGACCGTCTCGCCGACCTGCTCGGCGACCTGCTGTCGGAGGAGGGATATCGCGTCGACGTGGCCCGGGACGGCCAGGCCGGCCTGCACCGGGGCCTGACCCACCGATACGACGTCATCGTCCTGGACCGGGGGCTCCCGGCGTGCGATGGCATCGAGGTGCTCCGCGCGCTGCGGCGGCGCGCGGTCGACACCCCGGTGCTCGTGCTCACCGCGCGCGGAACACTGGACGACCGGGTCGAGGGACTCGACGCGGGCGCCGAGGACTACCTGGTCAAGCCGTTCGAGATACCCGAACTGCTGGCGCGGCTGCGGGCGCTGCGACGGCGGCGGCTCGAGGCGGCGGAGTCCCTGCCGGTGGCGGGCCGCGTACTCGACCTCGCGAGCCGGACGGTGACCGGCACCGACGGCGCCGTCGAGCTGTCGGCCAGCGAATGCGCCCTGCTCGCGGCCCTGGCCCGGTCCCCCGGGCAGGTGTTCACCCGAGGGCAGCTCCTCGATGCCGCGTTCGGCGCCGCCGACACCCCGGGCACGGTCGACACGTACGTCCACTATCTCCGTCGCAAACTCGGCCGCGACGTCGTCCAGACGGTCCGCGGGATCGGTTACCGGCTCGGTTCGCGATGACGGCCCGGACGTTCCGTCGCCGCCCGAGCCTGTCCACCCGGCCGGCGGCAGTGATCGGCGACGAGCACCTGCTGCGGCGCGCCGGACGCGTCGCCGCGCTCCAAGCGTCGGTCGCGCTCGCCGTGGTGCTGTTCGTGGTGGGGCTGGTGGTGTTCGTCGTGGACACGCGCGCCCAGTCGCGGCAGATCGACGCGACGCTGCGGTCGGTCGTCGAGACCACCGAGGACGTCGACGATCCCCCGCCCGGCACGACGCTCGCGCTGCGGACACCCGCCGGCACGACGGAGGTCAGCGCGGGCGCGCCACCGCAGGCCGCGGCGCTGCTGAACGAACCCTCGGGCTTCTCCACCGTCGACGACGGCGACCGGCACTACCGCGTCTTCGTCTCCGACACCGTCCACGGCCGCGCCGCCGCCCTCCTCGACCTCGAGCCGTTCGAGGCCGGACGGGATCGCCTGCTGTCGGCCCTCGTGCTCGCCGAGATCGCGGGGATGGCCGCCTCGGCCCTCGTCATCGTCCTGTTGTCCCGCAGCTCGATCCGCCCGCTGACGCTGGCGTTGTCGTTGCAGCGACGATTCGTCGCCGACGCGTCGCACGAACTGCGTGCCCCGCTGACGGTCCTGCACACGCGCGCGCAGCTGCTCGCCCGGCGGGCGGACCGGCTCGAGCCGGCCGAGGTCACACGCCAGCTCGACGGGATCGTGGACGACACCCGTGCGCTGAGCGAACTGGTCGAGGATCTCCTGCTGTCCGCGGCGCTGGAGACGGGACCGGACACGCGTGAGCCGGTGGATCTGGTGGCCCTGTGCGAGCAGGTTCGTGACAGCGTCGAGGCACATGCCGAATCCGTCGGAGTCACCGTCGACGTCGAGCGGGACTCCGAGTCACTGCTCGTGACCGGCGCCCGGCCGGCGCTCCGGCGCGCCGTCCACGGACTGGTCGACAACGCCGTCACCCACGTGCGCCCGGGCGGACGCGTGACCGTCCGGGTCGACCACGACGACGAGGACGCCCGAATCGCCGTGACCGACACCGGCGTCGGCATCGCGCCCCAGCAGCTGCCGCGATTGTTCACCCGCTTCGCGCACGGCCCCGACCAGCCCGCCGGGGGCCGGCGGTACGGAATCGGGCTGGCCCTGGTCCGGGAGATCACCCGCGCCCACGCCGGCGACGTACTGGTGGAGTCGACCGAGGGCGTGGGGACCACGTTCACGATCGTCCTGCCGCGCGGTTCCCAGAAGCCTCCAAGAAATCGCGCCTAGCGTGGCCACCGGTCGCACACATCCCGACGGAGGCGAGTCATCATGGGCCCCACGACATTCAACGGCATGCCGATCCACCCGCTGTTCGTGCACTTCGTGGCGGTCCTGGTGCCGATATCCGCACTGCTGGTGCTGTTGTCGGTCTGCTGGCCCGCCGCGCGGCGGCGAATCGGCATCCTCTCCCCCGTGGTGGCGCTGGTCACGCTGATCCTGGTTCCCCTCACCACCCACGCGGGCGAGTGGCTCGAGGAGCGGACGCCCAGCGACCCGCTGGTGCGGGTCCACGCCGAACTCGGCGACCAACTGATCTTCTGGTCGGCCGGCGTCTTCCTGGTCGCCCTGGCGTGGTGGGCGATCCACGATCCGCGTGTGTGCACGTGGCGGGAGTCGCGGGGCGGGTCGTCGCGCGGGCAGACGGCCCGGGCCGTGGCGATCGCGTTGGCCGTCGTCGCGATCGCCGTATCCGTCGGTTCGGTCGTGCAGGTCTATCGGATCGGCGACAGCGGCGCGGCCGCGGTGTGGAGCGGATCCGACACCGCGGACGAGGCGCCGAGCGCGCAGTCGCGGTGACCGCGCCCAGCCGTCACCGCTCGAAGCCGCGGCGCATGTCGTCGACGATGTGCGGCCGGTCCAGCGTCGACGGTTCGAGGTCGCGGCGCTGGCGGTCGAGTGGGAACACCGCCGCCGACGCGAGCGTCGCCGGGTCGAGGAACCGGCGCGGGGCGGCGTCCGGCGAGAGCGCCAGCGCGGGCGCGGGTCCCACCTGCGCGAGGACGTATCCCCAGTCCCCGAAGCTGGGCACGTACACGTGGTAGGGCGTCACGCCCAGTCCCACCGATCCGACGGTGGCGACGGTGCGCCAATACGCGTCGGCGGTGGAATACGGGCTGCCGGACTGCACCACCATCAGCCCGCCCGGCGTGAGGGCGGTGGACGCCACCCCGTAGAACTCGGTCGAGTACAGCCGGCCAAGGGTCGGGGTGTCCGGGTCGGGCAGGTCCACGATCACCGCATCGAACTGGCCGCCGGCCCCCTCCCGCAGCCACCGGAACGCGTCGTCGACGACGACGGTCACCCGCTCGTCCTCGAGCGCACCGCCGTTCAGCGCCCGCAACCGAGTGTTCGCCAGGTCGAGCACCGCCGGATCCAGTTCCACCTGGACGATCTCCCGGACGCCGGGGTTGCGCAGCACCTCCCGGGCCGCGAGTCCGTCGCCGCCACCGAGGATCAGCACCCGCGCGGGGTTGCGGGCGAGGACCGGGTATACCAGCGCCTCGGTGTACCGGTGCTCGTCCCGGCTCGAGAACTGCAGGTCGCCGTCGAGGTAGAGGCGCACGTCGTCGCCGCGTTCAGTGACGACGATCTCCTGGTACTGCGACCGCTGTGCGTACACGACCGGGTCGGGGTACAGACGCTGACGGGACGTCGTCTCGATGTCCGACGCCCGCACCAGCAGCCCGCCGAGCAGCGCGGCGGCCAGCAGCAGCGCGAGCATCGCCGCAGCCCGGACCGTCGGACGCAGGTGTCCACGCAGCAGGAACAGTGCCGCGACGGCCGCCGCCACCAGATTCACCATGCCGGTGAGCGCCGTGCCGCGGATCAGTCCCGCCGCCGGGAGCAGCACGAACGGCCACGCCAGCCCGCCGATCAACGCGCCGGCGTAGTCGGCCGCGTTGAGATTGGCGAGCACCTTCCCGGTGTCGGCGGCGTCGCCGTCGCGGCCCGTCTGCAGCAGCGTCATCAGCAGCGGGACCTCGGCGCCGACGAGCATGCCGATCGCCCCGGTCGCGAGGACCAGCACCCACGTCGACGAGCCCAGGAACGTGAACGCCACATACAGCGCGGCAGCGCTGACGCCGCCGACGAGGCCGAGCACCACCTCGACGGCGACGAACGACGGCGCGGCATGCCCCAGCAGGGGTTTGGCGGCGAGCGCACCGAGGCCGAGCGCCGCGACGAAACCCGCCACGATGAGCGAGGTTTCGGTGATGCCACCACCGGTGAGGCTGGTCGAGAGCGTCAGCAGCGCCAGTTCGTACACGAGCCCGCACGCCGCGCACGCCGCTACGGCGGCGAGCAGCACCACCCGCGACCGGCGTCCCAGCGCGGGCGGCGACGCGGGGGGCGCCGCGGGCTCGGTCACTGTCACGACAGTGCGGCGGCGTTGACCAGGCCCACCGAGAACAGTGTCACCGCAACGGCCCACGCGGCGCCGCACATGCGCGGCTCGCCCACCAGCGTGACCAGGCGCCCGGGCAGCAGCACGTTCATGATCGCCAGCGCGGCGGCCTGCAGCACGACACCGACGACGCCGTAGACCAGCGAATCGGTGATGCCCTGGGCGAATCCGTCGGAACTGGTCAGGATCGCGGTGACCACGATGACTGCCAGCGACAGATGGTTGGCGCCGAGCAGCAGCGCCGCGTTGGGATTCTTCTCGATGTACACCTGGTGCCGGAGGTTGCCCGGTGTCAGGGCGTCGAGCATTGCGAATCCGGCGGCCAGCACGCCGATCCCGACTGCGAAGTAGGCGAGCGTGCCGAGGACACCGCCCACGATGGGAAGGAACTCGACGGTTCCGATCTCGGTGGCGGCGGCCAGATTCGTGACGGTCATGTTCGCGCTCTCCGCTAGGTGTGTGATGGCGGTCATTTCGCGGATCCCGATCCGCCCGAGGTGTTGCCGGCGGCCGGTGAGCCGGGGGTGAACCCGGTGCCCAGGTAGGTGAAATGGCCGCTGCGGTAACGGCCGTCGAGGTCCTCGACGTCGATCGTGCTGCCGCCGCCGGGCGCGGGTCCGACGGTGACGATGTCGTCGTTGTACCGCAGGTATTCGTTGTTGCCGTCGGCCTTGCGCGCCGCCGGCACGTCGTCGCGGACAATCCGCTCGACGGTGGTGCCCACCGGATCCGGCGAGTAGTAGGTGGCGATGTCGCCCTGGGTGCCGCGATGTGAGAACTTGTCGGCGATGTGATCGCGCACTCCCCCACCGCATCCGGCGGTCAACAGCATCGTGGCGATCGCCAGGGCGACGACCACCCGGTGCCTCACGGCCGCCACCGGCTCTCGGTCTCGACCACCGTGCCGGTCACCGGACCGGGATACAGATGCCACGTCCGCCAGCGCCATTCGCCGTCGTTCGCGGTCGCCGTCAGCGCGGTGAGGGCGTCACGGTCGCCGGGGAAGGCCCCGCAGATCCAGTCGTCGCCGCCGGCCTGGACGCGCAGCCGCGCGGCCCGTCGTGCCAACTCGTCGGCCGACACCCGCTCGACCCGCGAGACGAACCGGTAGCCGGCCCGCTCGTCGAGTTCCGGGAGGTCGCGGCCGCCGGCCCGCCGCGCGTCACACGAGACCTGCTCGGTGAAGCGCCGGCCCGGCGCGGAGGCGATCACGACGTGCGACGCGCCGAGCACACCGAGCGTGAGCGCTCCGGCCTCGGCGTCGCGCAGGTGAAGTTCCGCGAGCGCCTTCGGGGCCGGGGCATCGACCACCAGCCCGAGGGCGTCCGCGTCGACGTCGGACGGTGCGACGTCGAGCAGGTGCACGCTCACGTGGCAGGCCCGGCGTGGATCACCGTCAGCTCGCTACGGGTGACGGCGCGGCCCGTCGAGACCTCCCACGACGCGGTCTTCGCCCACCGCTCGAACGCGAGCAGGCCGGTCTTGTCCGCGGTCGCGTAGTCCGCGTAGTCCATCGCACCGGACGGCGCCGTGCCGGTGGTGCCCTCGGCGGTGAATCGGGCCGCGCCCGACTCGATCTTCCGGTACACGCGGTCGTCGAGGATCACGTCGCCGCCGGGTTCGAGGCCGGTCGCCTCGCGCCGCATCCACAGCGTCATCTCGAGTTCGCCTTCGTCGTCCTCGACGGTGAGCCAGCGACGCCCGGTGGAACCGTCGAGCAGGTGCTCGCGCCACTGGTAGCCCTCCTCGTCGAGCGTGATGGTGCCGCGCACGACGTGGTCGATACCGGCGTAGGTGACGATGTCGCCGACGCCGATCCGGTGCGGGTCGTAGACCTCCGGGTAGTCGGCGAGCGGATCAACCCGCGCCGATACGGCGGGAGTCCTTGTGCGCCAGACGAATACGACGATCCCCGCGATGAGAACCAGGATCAGCAGGACAATCAGAAGAATCAGGACGGCCATCCGGACAGTATTCCCCCCGTAGTCGACTCGTTGCGCCGCCAGACCCTACCGGCGCGCGGCCTCGGACGGCCACTCGGCCCCGCGCGCACCGCAGCTTCGGCCAGCCTTGCATTGCTGGTGGATCGAACTCGCTCGCAATAACCTTCGGGTTGTGACCGCGAACCAGGAATCACCCGATGCAACCAACGACACCGGCAACGGACTGCACCCCGCCGAGCCCCACGTCGGCGGGCTCTCGTCGCGCCTGAACTGGCTGCGGGCCGGCGTGCTGGGCGCCAACGACGGCATCGTCTCGGTCGCCGGCCTGGTGGTCGGTGTCGCGGCGGCCACCACCGACCGCGGGCCGATCCTCACCGCCGGGCTGGCGGGTTTGGCCGCCGGTGCGGTGTCGATGGCCCTCGGCGAGTACGTGTCGGTCAGCACCCAGCGCGACACCGAGCGGGCGCTGCTGGCGAAGGAACGGCACGAGCTGTCGACCATTCCCGAGGCCGAACTCGAGGAGCTGGCCTCGCTCTACGAGGACAAGGGGCTGTCGCCGGCGACGGCACGGAAGGTCGCCGAGGAGCTCACCGCGCACGACGCGTTCGCCGCGCACGCCGAGGCCGAGCTGGGCATCGACCCCGACGAGCTCACCAACCCGTGGCAGGCCGCGATCGCGTCGGCGATCGCGTTCACAGTGGGCGCGATCCTGCCGATGCTCGCGATCCTGCTGCCGCCGGCCAGCGCCCGGATTCCGGTGACGTTCGTGGCAATGCTGGCGGCGCTCGCGATCACCGGCAGCCTCAGTGCGCGCCTCGGCGGGGCCAGCCGGCCCCGCGCGGTCCTGCGGGTGGTGACCGGAGGCGCACTCGCGATGGCCGTCACGTACGGGATCGGGCAGCTACTCGGCGTCGCCGGCGTCTGACAGGGGCACCGCCGGCGCCCCCAACAGCCAGCCCTCGAAGGCCTCGTTGCACAGGCAGGCCGACGAGCGCCGCGCCCGCAGCAGCGCCACCGCTCCGGCCGGGTCCGCCTCACCGGACAGCACCAGAGCCCGGGCCGCCACCAGGCTCGAGCGGTTGAGGCCCACCTGGCAGTGCACCAGGACCGGACCGGTCTCGCGGCACACGTTCACCCACGCCGCGAGCGCGTCGACCTGCTCGAATCCCTGCTCACCGCTGTCGTACATCCGGACGTAGACCTCGGAATCGATGTTGTGCCGCACGTCGTACTGCTCCCACGGGTACAGCGAGACGACATGGACGACGAAGTCCGGCAGGACCAGTCCGTCCCGGCAGCCGCCCTGCCACAGGTTCGGGGCGATCTCGCTGATGACCGGGACGTCGAACGGGATGTGCCCGTGCGCGGTGATGCCGACCAGGTGCTGGCGCATCGGGTCGATCCGGATGTCGATCGCGGTGGGATCGACCAGGTCGTCGTTCACGCTCGGGTCCGTTCGGTTCGCGGCCAAGAGTTCCTGAGAATTCCAGTATCTCCGGTTTCACCGCGGCGAGGCAGCGGAAAGCGTCAGCTCTACGCGTCCTCACCCCAGATGTACGCCGCGTATCGCGGGCAGGTCTCGTCGTCGTCCAGATCATCGAGACACTTCGACAGCTCCGGCACATGGTGCAGGGCGGCGAAGGACATCAGCAGATACCGAAGGTCACGTTCGTTCCCGATCGGAAACGTCGACTCTTCGGCGGTCAGTTCGAGCGCCCGGACGAGGGCGGCGCGATAGGCGGACTCGATGCGGCGAGATTCATCGAACGACGGATCCGATTCGGCCTCCCAGTCCGCCGCGATGAGACCGAACACGGTGACGTACTCGAAGCGCGCGCCGGGCGGAAGCGATTCGGCGATGCGCACGAGGTACGGGAAGGCCGCGATCGCCGCCGGCCAGGTCGTGCCTTCCGAGCACAGCGCAGGCCAGCCGTCCGCGAAGCGAGTCGCGTCCGCGGGATCCCGGACAAGCTCCGTCAGCCACTGCGGCACCCAGGAACCGTCGCCCTCCCGCGTCTGCAACGACGTCCAGGCGGGGTCATCCAGGGGCAGCGCGGATCGAATCACGTCCTCGCTCTCACGAAAGGTCCGGAATGCGCTCATCGTATTGCTCCCCGATCGGGCGGCGCTGGGCAATGAAAATCCCCCTGGACTGCAGGTTCTCAGTCCAGGGGGATCGTTCCGGTGGGCGCGGAGGGTTTCGAACCCCCGACCGCTGGTGTGTAAAACCAGAGCTCTACCACTGAGCTACACGCCCGAAATCCGGCGACGACTGCCGCCGGAATCGCTTCAGGACTTTAGCGCGGTGAGCGCTTTCTCCCAAGCTGCCTGGTCACGGGGTTCGCCGGGGCCGTTCATCTCCGCGAAGCGGATGATGCCGTCCTTGTCGATCGCGAAGGTGCCGCGATTGGCGAAGCCGAGCTTGTCGTTGAACACCCCGTACGCCTCAGCGACGGCGCCGTGCGGCCAGAAGTCCGACAGCAGCGGGAACGTGTAGCCCTGCTCGGCGGCCCAGATCTTGTGGGTCGGCGACGGTCCGACGGAGATCGCGAGGATCTCCGCATCGTCGTTCTGGTACTTCGGCAACTCGTCGCGCACGCGGCACAGTTCGCCCTGGCACACGCCCGTGAACGCGAGCGGGTAGAAGACGAGGAGGACGTTCTTCTTGCCACGGAAGTCGGACAGCGTGACTTCCTGGTTGTTCTGGTCCTTGAGCGTGAAATCGGGCGCGGTGGCGCCCACCTCGAGAGGCATGCCTGGTCCTAACGTCGGGTACGTCGGCGCATCCGCCACGACAAACCTACGCCGCGCGGATGAACGGAACTGGAATTACGGGGAGCGATCAGCGCTTGGGTGCGCGTGCCTTCGGCTGGACCAACCGGCTACCGCTCCAGGACCCGAGGTTCGCAGCCGACGTCTGCGTCAGGCCGGCGGTGGGTGCGGATTCGGCGATCTCGCTGGGCTCGACGTGGCCGGGGCGACCCGTCTTGGGGGTGAGGACCCACACGAAACCGTCGTCCGACAGCGGGCCGATGGCGTCCATCAGCGCGTCGACCAGGTCGCCGTCACCGTCGCGCCACCACATCAGCACGACGTCGACAACCTCGTCCGAGTCCTCGTCGACCATCTCGCCACCGATGGCCTCTTCCACCGACATGCGCAGTTCGTCGTCGGTGTCCTCGTCCCAGCCCAGTTCCTGAACCACCATGTCGTGGATAACGCCGAGTTTCTGAGCGTAGTTCTGAGCGTCCTCCGCGGCGACCACGGTGGTGTCCTCCTCTGTTCGGTGGGGCACGAAGTTTGCGCACCCCGGTCGGGATCGAGCGTGTGTCGATCAATAGTGGAAAGCGAACATGGTCGAAGCCTTTCGCGCAAGCCGACGAACCAGAAAATCTCGAGAAAGTCCCCGCAGGACCGCCCGTACGGCCCCTATCAGGGCAAATCCCCGACCGAACCCGCAGTCGCGACGCGCCGGGTACCGAACATCAGGAGCGGGGGTGCTCACTTCGTCTGGATGGTGAAAGATGAGTGCTGCGCCATATTCATATGGAAACTCGGTAGGTCCTAACAAGGACCGACCGGATGGAGCGGACGCGACACCGCGCGTCCCACCACAATGAGGAGCACACCTTGTCAGACCTGATCCAGGGGCCCGCGTCTCAACCGAACGCCGACACACCAGGCGTCTCCGGAGGGGCCTCGTCACCCGCTGCGAACGCGCAGCCCGGCACCGACGGCCGGGTCCGCGTCATCCGCGAAGGGGTGGCCTCCTATCTGCCGGACATCGATCCGGACGAGACCAACGAGTGGCTCGAATCGTTCGACGGCCTGCTCGACCGCGCGGGCCACGCCCGCGCCCGGTACCTGATGCTGCGGCTGCTCGAGCGCGCCGGCGAGAAGCATGTCGCGATCCCCGCGCTCACCTCGACCGACTACGTCAACACCATCCCGACCGAGAACGAGCCGTGGTTCCCCGGCGACGAAGAGGTCGAGCGACGGTACCGCGCCTGGATCCGCTGGAACGCCGCGATCATGGTGCATCGCGCCCAGCGCCCGGGCATCGGCGTGGGCGGTCACATCTCGACCTACGCGTCGTCCGCGGCGCTGTACGAGGTCGGCTTCAACCACTTCTTCCGCGGCAAGGATCATCCCGGCGGCGGCGACCACATCTTCGTCCAGGGGCACGCCTCGCCGGGCATCTACGCCCGCGCATTCCTCGAGGGCCGCATCCCGGCCGAGCAGCTGGACGGGTTCCGCCAGGAGGCCAGCCACGCGCAGTCCGGCGGCGGCCTGCCGTCGTACCCGCACCCGCGCCTGCTGCCCGACTTCTGGGAGTTCCCGACGGTGTCGATGGGTCTCGGGCCCATGAACGCCATCTACCAGGCGCGTTTCAACCACTACCTGCACGACCGCGGCATCAAGGACACCGCCGACCAGCACGTGTGGGCGTTCCTCGGCGACGGTGAGATGGACGAGCCGGAGTCGCGTGGTCTCGCACACGTCGCGGCCACCGAGGGCCTCGACAACCTGACGTTCGTCGTCAACTGCAACCTGCAGCGTCTCGACGGCCCGGTTCGCGGTAACGGCAAGATCATCCAGGAGCTGGAGTCGTTCTTCCGTGGCGCCGGCTGGAACGTCATCAAGGTCGTATGGGGCCGCGAGTGGGACTCGCTGCTGCACGCCGACAAGGACGGCGCGCTCGTCAACCTGATGAACGAGACGCCGGACGGCGACTACCAGACGTACAAGGCCAACGACGGAGCCTTCGTCCGCGAGCACTTCTTCGGACGGGACCCGCGCACCAAGGCCCTCGTCGCGGACATGAGCGACCAGGAGATCTGGAACCTCAAGCGCGGCGGCCACGACTACCGCAAGATCTATGCGGCGTACGCGGCGGCGATGGCGCACAAGGGCCAGCCGACGGTGATCCTGGCCCACACCATCAAGGGCTACACCCTCGGCAAGCACTTCGAGGGTCGCAACGCGACGCACCAGATGAAGAAGCTGACGCTCGACGACCTCAAGCGTTTCCGCGACATCCAGCGCATCCCGATCTCCGACGCGGAACTCGAGAAGGATCCGTACCTGCCTCCGTACTACCACCCGGGGCCGGATTCGCCGGAGATCCAGTACATGCTGCAGCGCCGCAAGGCGCTCGGCGGTTTCCTGCCGTCCCGCCGCACCGACGCCGCGCCGCTCGCCCAGCCGGACGACAAGACGTACGCGCCGGTCCTCAAGGGCTCGGGCAAGCAGGAGGTCGCGACGACGATGGCCGTCGTGCGCATCCTCAAGGAACTGTTGCGCGACAAGGAGATCGGCAAGCGCATCGTCCCGATCATTCCGGACGAGGCCCGCACGTTCGGCATGGACTCGTGGTTCCCGTCGCTGAAGATCTACAACCGCAACGGACAGCTGTACACGTCGGTCGATGCCGAACTGATGCTCGCCTACAAGGAGAGCAGCGTCGGTCAGATCCTCCACGAGGGCATCAATGAGGCCGGCTCGACGTCGTCGTTCACCGCGGTGGGCACGTCGTACGCCACGCACGGCGAGCCGATGATCCCGGTCTACATCTTCTACTCGATGTTCGGTTTCCAGCGGACCGGTGACGGCCTGTGGGCGGCGGCGGACCAGATGGCCCGCGGCTTCGTGCTCGGCGCCACCGCCGGTCGCACCACGCTCACCGGCGAGGGTCTGCAGCACGCGGACGGCCACTCGCTGCTGCTGGCCTCGACCAACCCCGCCGCCGTCTCGTACGATCCGGCGTTCTCGTTCGAGATCGCGCACATCGTCAAGGACGGCCTGCGCCGCATGTACGGCGGAACGCCCGGCGTGGACGGCTTCGGCGGCGAGAACATCTTCTACTACCTCACCGTCTACAACGAGCCGTACCAGCAGCCCGCCGAGCCGGAGAACCTGGACGTCGACGGCCTGCTCAAGGGCATCTACCTGTACAAGCAGGCCGAGAACTCGGGCGGCCCGGAGGGGCGCTCCGCAGGCTCCGCACCGCGCGCCCAGATCCTCGTCTCGGGCGTCACCATGCCCGAGGGTCTGCGCGCGCAGCAGCTGCTCGCCGACGAGTGGGGCGTGGCCGCGGACGTGTGGTCGGTGACGTCGTGGGGCGAACTGCGCCGCGAGGGGATCGAGTGCGAGCGCGAGGCGCTGCACAACCCGGGCGTCGACGCGCCGCAGCCGTACGTCACCCAGGTCCTCTCGCAGGCACAGGGCCCGTTCGTCGCGGCGTCGGACTGGATGCGGGCGGTGCCGGACCAGATCCGCCAGTGGGTCCCCGGCTCGTACACCACGCTCGGCACCGACGGATTCGGATTCTCCGACACCCGCCCGGCCGCGCGCCGGTTCTTCAACGTCGACGCCGAGTCCATCGCGGTCGCGGTGCTCTCGTCGCTCGGGAAGTCCGGCGAGCTGGACCGGTCCAAGGCCGTCGAGGCGGCCGCCCGCTACCGGATCGACGACGTGCTCGCCGCGCCGGAGCAGACGTCGGATCCCGGCGTCGCGTGACGCCACGCCGATCGAACTGATCGGCCGCGATAGACACGGAACACGCTGAACGCGCCCGTCGCCGGTGCGAGCGTCCTCGGGACCTCGTGTCGGCGGCGGGCGTAAGTTCCTTTTCATGGCCGCGGATCTGCCCGAGACGTCGAACTCTTCCCCTCCCGCGCGCGCGGAGCAGCCGAGCCCGCCGCAGCCCCGACGCGCGCGCTACCAGCCGCCGACCCCGAACCCGACGGGCAGGCCGAGCCGCGACTCCCTGCCCGACGCGCTACTGCGCCGCGTCAAGCAGTTCTCCGGTCGGCTGTCCACCGAGGCGATCGCCTCGATGCAGGACCAGCTGCCGTTCTTCGCCGACCTCGACGCCGAACAGCGGGCGAGCGTCCAGATGATCGTCCAGCGGTCGGTGGTCAACTTCCTCGAATGGCTCACCGACTCCGACAGCGACATCCGGTTCACGATCGACGCGTTCCAGGTGATCCCGCAGGACCTCGCCCGCCGACTCACCCTGCGGCAGACCGTCGACATGGTGCGGGTGGCGATGGAGTTCTTCGAGCAGCGACTGCCGGCTCTCGCCCGAAACGATCGGCAGCTGGTCGCACTCACCGAGTCGATCCTGCGGTACGGCCGCGAGCTCGGCTTCGCGGCGGCGTCGGTGTACGCGAGCGCGGCCGAGTCCCGCGGCGCGTGGGACACCCGGCTCGAGGCCCTGGTGGTCGACGCGGTGGTCCGCGGCGACACAGGGTCCGACCTGCAGTCGCGCGCCGCGACCCTGAACTGGGACGCGACCGCACCGGCGACGGTGATCGTGGGCACCCCGCCGCCCGAGGAGAGCGTCTCGGTGATCGGCACGGTCCACACCACCGCCCGGAAGCACGGGCGAGCCGCGCTCGCGGTCGTCCAGGGCGAGCGACTGGTCATGGTGGTGAGCGGCCAGTTGCACGGCAGCCGGGGCGGCCACGAATTCATGGTCGAGTTGATGCAGAGTTTCTCGGACGACCCGGTGGTGATCGGTCCGACCACCCCGACACTGGGCGCAGCACACTTCAGCGCGGTCGAGGCGCTGGCCGGAATCGAGGCCGTCGTGGGCTGGCGGGGAGCACCTCGACCTGTGTTCGCCGCCGAGCTGTTACCCGAACGTGCCCTGCTCGGAGATACCGCTGCCGTCGCGGCCCTCAATGAGCGTTTGATACAGCCACTGTCGACCGCCGGCACCGCACTCTCGGAGACTCTCGACGCCTATCTGGACTCCGGTGGAGCCGTGGAGGCCTGTGCGCGGCAGCTGTTTGTTCATCCAAATACGGTTCGGTATCGATTGAAGCGTATCTCGGAGATCACGCGACGGGATCCGACCAACCCGCGCGATGCCTATGTGCTTCGCGTCGCAGCGACAGTCGGCCGACTTGCCCAAACGCGCGTTCAATCCGCGACTTCGGACGCATCCGTCACAAATTTCACATTCCGGAACGTCGGGACGTAACGCTGGAGCGTCCGAATTCGATAGGGCGCGCCGACGTGCCTTTTTGTGGGGAACCTACAAAACACCTGTCCAGAGTTCATCCCCGACAACATCTCGCAGGGACGCCGTGACGGTGTTCTCTTGTAGGCGTGATTTCGTTGCTAGCCCCGGGTCAGGGCTCCCAGACACCCGGCATGCTCAGCCCATGGCTCGAGCTGCCGGGCGCACACGATCGCGTGGCGTTGTGGTCGAAGGCTTCCGGTCTCGACCTCGCGCGCCTCGGTACCACCGCGTCGGCCGAGGAGATCACGGACACCGCCGTGACTCAGCCGCTCGTGGTGGCCGCCGCTCTCCTCGCGTACGAGGAACTCGAACGCCGCGGACTCGTCCCGGCGGACACCGTGGTCGCCGGTCATTCCGTCGGTGAACTCGCCGCCGCTGCTGTCGCCGGAGTCCTCTCCGCCGACGACGCGGTGATGCTCGCCGCGATCCGCGGTGGCGAGATGGCGAAGGCGTGCGCGCTCGAGCCCACCGGAATGTCCGCGGTCCTCGGCGGGGACGAGGACGCAGTCCTGTCCCGGCTCGAGGAACTCGACCTGACGCCGGCCAATCGCAACGCGGCCGGGCAGATCGTGGCGGCGGGCCGTCTGGACGCTCTCGAGCAGCTCGCAGCGAATCCTCCGGAGAAGGCCCGCGTCCGCGCCCTGCCGGTTGCGGGGGCGTTCCACACTCGGTTCATGGCACCCGCGCAGGACGCCGTCGCCGAGGCCGCGTCGCGGATCGCACCCAGCGATCCCGTCCGCACCCTGCTCTCCAATTCGGACGGCGCGCCGGTGGCCTCCGGCGCCGACGCCCTGGCTAAGCTGGCCGCGCAGGTGACCCGACCTGTGCGTTGGGACCTGTGTACCGCGAGTCTGCGGGCCGCTCAGGTCTCGGCGATCGCGGAACTTCCTCCGGCAGGCACCCTCATCGGGATCGCCAAGCGCGAGATGCGCGGCACACCGACCGTGCCGCTCAAGGAGCCCGGAGATCTTTCCGCACTGACCGAATTCACCGAAGACGGTTAGTTCGCCGCGCGCTCACGATGCGCGTGCCGGGTCGGCCCCGGCCGACCCGAACACCGAAGACACGAAACATCGAATGAAGAAGGGAGCCACCTAGTGGCCACCAACCAGGAAGACATCATCGCCGGCCTCGCCGAGATCATCGAAGAGGTCACCGGCATCGAGCCGTCCGAGGTCACCATCGACAAGTCCTTCGTCGACGACCTCGACATCGACTCGCTGTCCATGGTCGAGATCGCCGTCCAGACCGAGGACAAGTACGGCGTGAAGATCCCGGACGAGGATCTGGCCAGCCTGCGCACCGTCGGTGACGCGGTCTCCTACATCCAGAAGCTCGAAGCCGAGGGCGGCGAGGCAGCTCAGACCGTCAAGGCCAAGCTCGAGGCCACTAAGAACGACGACGAGTGAGCCAACCGTGACTTCCGCTTCTACCCGAGGGAATTTCCCCAACATCGTCGTCACCAGCCTCGCGGCTACGACGTCGGTTGCCGGAGATGTGGATGGCACGTGGAAGGGCCTGCTGGCCGGTGAGAGCGGCATCGACGTGCTCGAGGGCTCGTTCGTGGAGGAATTCGACCTACCTGTGCGTTTCGGTGGCCAATTGAAGGTCCCGTTCGACGACGCACTGAGCCGGGTCGAGATCCGCCGGATGAGTTTCGTCGAGCGTCTCGCTCTGGTGCTCGGTCGGCAGGTCTGGCAGAACGCCGGCAGCCCCGAGGTCGACAAGGATCGACTCGGGGTTGTCATAGGCACCGGACTCGGTGGCGGCGAGGCTCTCGTCGACGCCGTGGACAAGCTGCGAACGGGCGGCTACCGCAAGGTGTCGCCGTTCGCGGTTCAGATGGTGATGCCGAACGGACCGTCGGCCACCGTCGGACTCGAACTCGGCGCGCGCGCCGGTGTCATCACGCCGGTATCGGCGTGCTCGTCCGGGTCGGAGGCCATCGCGCATGCGTTCCGCATGATCGCGATGGGCGACGCGGACATCGTCGTCACGGGTGGGGTCGAGGGCAGTATCGACTCCGTGCCGATCGCAAGCTTCGCAATGATGCGCGCGCTCAGCACCCGCAACGACGACCCGAAGGCGGCCTCGCGCCCCTTCGACAAGGACCGGGACGGATTCGTCTTCGGTGAGGCCGGCGCCATGATGGTCCTCGAGACCGAGGAGCATGCCAAGGCACGTGGGGCGACGATCCACGCTCGACTGCTGGGCGCCGGAATCACCTCCGACGGCTACCACATCGTGGCACCCGATCCGGAAGGCACCGGGGCGGCGCGCGCCATGACCCGGGCCATCGAGACCGCAGGTCTCACCAAGTCCGACATCAAGCACATCAACGCACACGCCACCGCGACTCCGATCGGCGACATCGCCGAGAGTCTCGCCATCAAGGCCGCGGTCGGTACGCACGCTGCGGTGTATGCGCCCAAGTCGGCTCTGGGCCACTCGATCGGCGCCGTCGGCGCCCTCGAGGCTGTGCTCACGGTCCTGAGTGTGCGTGAGGGCGTCATTCCCCCCACGCTCAATCTCGACAACCAGGATCCGGAGATCGATCTCGACGTCGTGAAGGGTGAACCCCGCTACGGCGACATCGATTTCGCGATCAACAACTCGTTCGGTTTCGGTGGGCACAACGTCGCGCTCGCCTTCGGCCGGGCATAACCCAGCCGAACTCGCTGGATCGCCAGGTGGGGGCCCCGCACCCGGGGTCCCCACCCCGAACCTTCGCCCCATGTGGGGCTCGCTCAGGAGGAACGATGACCGTCTTGGCTCCCGCGACGCAGTCCGAAGCATCGACCGATCCGCGCGATCCGCTCGCGCGTCTCGCCAAGCTGTTCGATGCCGGCACCGTCGCTCCCCTACACGACCGTGACAAGTCCGGTGTGCTCGCCGCAGCCGGCGAGATCGACGGTGTCCGCACCATCGCCTACTGCTCCGACGCCACCGTCATGGGCGGTGCGATGGGTGTCGAAGGCTGCAAGCACATCGTCACCGCGATCGACACCGCCATCGCTGAGAAGGCACCGGTCGTCGGCCTGTGGCACTCGGGCGGCGCTCGGCTCGCCGAGGGCGTCGAGGCCCTGCACGCCGTCGGCCTGGTCTTCGAGGCCATGGTGCGCGCGTCGGGTCTGGTCCCGCAGATTTCGGTCGTGCTGGGCTTCGCCGCCGGCGGCGCCGCCTACGGCCCCGCACTCACCGACGTCGTGATCATGGCCCCCGAGGGACGCGTCTTCGTCACCGGCCCGGACGTCGTCAAGAGCGTCACCGGTGAGCAGGTCGACATGGCCACGCTCGGCGGACCCGACACGCACAGCAAGAAGTCCGGTGTCGCGCACATCGCCGCGCACGACGAGGACGACGCCTACCACCGCGCACGCCGTCTGGTGTCGATGTTCTGCGAGCAGGGCGAGTTCGATCTCGCCACCGCCGAGCACGGTGACACCGACCTGCGCGCACTGATGCCGGAATCCGCCAAGCGCGCCTACGACGTCCGCCCGATCGTTCACGAGTTCCTCGACAACGTCGAGGGCGAGTCGAGCTTCGAAGAGCTGCAGGGCAACTGGGCCCGCAGCATCGTCACCGGTGTGGGTCGTCTCGGTGGCCGCACGGTCGGCGTGATCGCGAACAACCCGCTGCGCCTGGGCGGTTGCCTCAACTCGGAGAGCGCGGAGAAGTCCGCCCGCTTCGTCCGCCTGTGCAACGCGTTCGGCATTCCGCTCGTCGTCATCGTCGACGTCCCCGGTTACCTGCCCGGTGTCAGCCAGGAGTGGGAGGGCGTGGTGCGCCGCGGCGCGAAGCTGCTGCACGCGTTCGCCGAGGCCACGGTCCCGCGCGTCACGCTGGTCACCCGCAAGATCTACGGCGGCGCCTACATCGCGATGAACTCGCGTGCGCTCGGCGCGACCGCCGTGTATGCGTGGCCCGATTCCGAGGTGGCGGTCATGGGCGCGAAGGCCGCCGTCGGCATCCTCCACAAGCGCGCTCTCGCAGCCGCTCCGGAGGAGGAGCGCGAGGCGCTGCACGAGCGCCTGGCCGCCGAGCACGAGGCCATCGCCGGCGGTGTCGGCCGGGCCATCTCGATCGGCGTCGTCGACGAGACGATCGATCCGGCCAAGACCCGCAGCGTCATCACCGCTGCACTCGCCGCTGCCCCCGCGAACCGCGGACAGCACAAGAACATTCCGCTGTAAGCCTGCAACGATTCGAAGGGCCCCGCGGCGCGCCGCGGGGCCCTTCGCTGATCTCGTGGACAGAGCGCTGGACGTGCGCGGATCCTCCGTCTGTCAACGACTTTCGACAGATGCTCCCGAATCGCAGGGTGCGACAACGTTCTTCGCGGCCGGCCTACCCCACGTTGCGGTGCAGCCAGGTCACTTCCGCCCCTTCGCCGCCGCTGCGGTACGGCTCGAGGACTTCGTCCCAGGGAGTGCCCAGCGCGTGTTCGACGGCGGTGGCGAAGTCGTCTCGGCACTTCGTCAGCAGTGCGCGCAGTTGCATCTCGCCGACGACGACGTCGCCGTTCGCGCTCATGGCTCCTCGCCACAGTCCCAGTCCTGGTGCGTGCCCGAATCGTTCGCCGTCGACGCCGTCGCTCGGGTTCTCCGTCACCTCGAAGTACAGCAGCGGCCACGCCCGCAGGGCGCCGGCGAGTCGGGCCCCGGTACCCACCGGACCGACCCAGTCACAGGTTGCCCGGAGTGTGCCGTCCGACGCTGGCTGCGCGGTCCAGCGCAGGTTGGGGCGGGCGTCGAGGATCGAGGCGAGCGCCCACTCGACGTGTGGACACACGGCGGCCGGCGACGAGTGGACGTAGATCACTCCGGTCGTCGCGTCCGCGAACTGGTTCAACGAGCGCACTGCAACACCTCCAGCCTCGACGAGGGACGTCTTCCCCAACGACCTCGCCCGGGAACCGGAGCCGCGTGTGCCGCAACGCGACACACAGTGCATCAGTGTGCCCTGTGATGCCGCTGTTACGCCAGTGATAGCAGTAAATTGATCTAGCCGCGCGCCCGCAGCTCCCCCAGCACGGCGTCACTGACCTCGGGCCACAGGGGCTTGGCCCAGTCACCGAAGGCCCGGTCGGTGAGCACCACGCACGCCGCGTCGACCTGCGGATCGACCCAGAGGAATGTGCCGGACTGGCCGAAGTGTCCGTAGGTGTCCGACGAGTTGCCGGCCCCGGTCCAGTGAGGGCTCTTGCCGTCACGGATCTCGAAGCCGAGACCCCAGTCGTTGGGGCGCTGCGGGCCGTAGCCGGGAAGCAAGCCCGGCAAGCCCGGGAACTGCACGGTGGTGGCCCCGGCGAGGGTCTGCGGCGAGATCAGCGTGGGCCTCAGCAGCTCGGCGGCGAATCGAGCCAGGTCGTCGGCACTGGCCTGCGCACCGTGGCCGGCCGGCCCGACGAGCGCGGCCGTCGCCATCCCCAGCGGCGCGAACACGGCCTCGGCGACGTAGTCGGCGAAGGGAATGCCGCTCTCGGCCTCGACGACGTCGGCCAGCACCTCGAAGCCGGCGCTCGAGTAGATGCGCTTGGCGCCCGGCTCGGCCTGCACCGTGCGTTCACCGAACGCGAGGCCCGACGCGTGCGCCAGCAGGTGCCGCACGGTCGAACCGGGGGGACCTGCAGACTGGTCGAGGTCGATCGCCCCCTCCTCGACCGCGACGAGGGCGGCGTACGCGCACAGCAGCTTCGTCACCGACGCCAGCGGATACACGCGCCGCCGATCCCCGAAATGCGCGACGCCTCGGCCACCGTCGTAGACGACGGCGGCCGAGGCGTTGTCCACCGGCCATTGCCCGATCCGATCGAGAGTCTGCATCCGATCAGACTACGAGGGCGGCTGGGTCAGGAGTTCACCAGTCCGCTTCGGTGTAGCGGATGACACCACGGATGTTCTTGTTGTCGAGCATGTCCTGGTAACCCTCGTTGACCTGCTCGAGCGAGTAGGTGTTGGTGACCATGTCCTCGAGGTTGAGCAGACCGGCACGGTACAGGTTCAGCAGGTTCGGGATGTCCGCGCGGGCGTTGAAGCCACCGAAGATGTTGCCCCGCAGCTCCTTCTGCAGCATCGAGAACAGGAACGAGTTGAGCTTGACGTCCATGTCGGCCATGTGGCCCATGGCGGTGACGACGCAGCGGCCGTTCTTCGCGGTGAGCGTGAGAGCGGGGTCGACGTACTCGCCCTTCATCTCACCGACCGTGATGATCGTCTTCTGGCACATCCGACCCCACGTGATCTCCATGATCGGCGCGATCGCCTCTTCCATCGACGGGAAGGCGTGCGTGGCACCGAACTTGAGCGCCTGCTCGCGCTTGAACTGCGACGGGTCGATCGCGAACACGTGGCGCGCGCCCGACGCCACCGCGCCCTGCAGTGCGCTCATGCCGACGCCGCCGACGCCGATGATGGCGACCGAGTCGCCCGGCTTGACCTCGGCGATGTTCGTCGCCGAACCCCACCCGGTCGGGACACCGCAGCCGACGAGGGCCGCGAGCTCGAACGGGATGTCCTTCTCGATCTTGACGACGGAGGACTCGTGCACCGTCATGTAGGGCGCGAACGTGCCGAGCAGGCACATCGGGATCACGTTCTGGCCGCGTGCCTGGATGCGGTAGGTGCCGTCGGCGATGGCCTGACCGCTGAGCAGACCCATGCCGAGGTCGCACAGGTTCGAGTGACCCGAGGAGCAGGACGGACAGCGTCCACACGCCGGGATGAACGAGAGTACGACGTGGTCGCCGACCTCGAGATCCTTGACGCCCTCACCGACCTTGGTGATCACGCCGGCGCCCTCGTGGCCACCCATCGCGGGGTAAGACGGCATCGGCGTCGCACCGGTGACGATGTGGTGGTCCGAGTGGCACATGCCGGCGGCTTCCATGCGGATCTGCACCTCGCCGGCGACCGGGTCACCGAGCTCGATCTCTTCGATCGACCACTTCTCGTTGATACCCCACAGCAACGCGCCCTTGGTCTTCATTGCAACCGCCCTTCCATACCTGACTACCGGTGGCTGTGACGATAGCCACAAATCTTCCAAATTGAAACATGTTCTAGGTGCCCGGTAATCAGCCGCCCGCGTCGACCCCGGGTTTACGCAGGTCGCCGCGCTGTAACGCTCGGATACTGCTTGGACAGTCGACCGTTCGGACTGCCGTCCAGACAGTTGTTCCAGGTGCTGTCACCGGTCGAGCGGAGCGCCGGTAGCGCTCCGAGTCCGCCGGTTCCACCGAGGACGGGTCTGTCAGCCGGCGTCGGCGACGTCCCCGGGCCGCCGGTCGGCGTCGAAATCGACGGTCCACACCCGCTGGAGCATGTGCCAGTCGGACGGGTGCGCGGCTATGCCGGCGGCGAACCGGTCGGCCAACGTTTGAGTCGTGTGCTGCACTCCGCCCACCGTGTCGATCGGTGAGTCGACCTCGAAGCCCCAACCGTCGGGGATGAACCAGCAGTTCACCGGCAGCAGTGGCGCACCGGTCTCGATTGCCAGGCGGGCCGGACCGGCGGGCATGCGTGCCGATTCGCCGAAGAAGGTGACCGGCACTCCCGTCCCGGTCATGTCACGTTCGGCGAGCAGCCCCACCATCCGTCCCTCCCGAAGTCGCGCAGCCAGCTGCTCGAATGGCGGATTCGCGGCGCCGGTGAGCGGAATGATCTCGAAACCCAGACTCTCGCGGAATCGTACGAAGCGCCGGAACAGCGCCTCCGGCCTGAGCCGCTCAGCGACGACGACCGGGCAGCCCACTCGCTGCGCCAGCCAGACACCAGCCAGGTCCCAGTTCCCACTGTGCGGCAGGGCCAACACCGCCCCTTTGCCGTGTCCGACCGCCTCGTATATGTGCTCGAGCCCAGTCGCCGACGATTCGACACTCCGAGCCAGCTGCACAGGATCCATCGACGGCAGCCGAAAGGCCTCGCACCAGTAGCGGGCGTACGAGCGCAGACTCGCGCGCACAACGTCGTCGGACACGTGCGCTGGTGTGGTGGAGAGAACCCGCGCCAGGTTGCGCCGGAGCTGGTCGGGCCCGCCGTTTCGGGCCGCATGATCGGCCGCCATCTCGAACATCCGCACCGCCCAACGCTGCGGCAGGACGCGTACCAGCCGCCAGCCGGCCGCGTACCCGAGGTCCCAGACTCGGTCCTGCGGCGTCATCGACCATCACCGGCGTGATCCGTCACGATCCGGCGCCACCGAAGAGACTCGGCCGCAACCGACGTCTACGCGTCATCACCCGAGTGTCCCCCAAGCCCGAGAACGGGACAATTGGCCGATAATTACCGGCACGGGAGCCCAGGGCACGGCGCTCCACCAGCCGAGATGGATCTTCTGAAATTCGTTTCCGACCACGCTGCGCTGCTCTCTTCGGTCTTGCGTCTTTCGAGTCGAATAATCGGGAAGCGCAAGCCGATCGTTTGGTCAACCGTTTGAAATTAGCGTCTACCTGCAGTTACACGCCAAAGTTCCCGCAACTCGAACGTGACTTCCACTGCTTTCACCGACTACGCTCACGGGGTCGCCCTCCCCCGGGACGACAACACCGGTGGCCCCATTCCCCCTCCGTGGGCCACCCGGGTGGCGCCACCCGTACACGACTGATCGCCCCGCCGCCGCTGTGACCAGGCGGGGCGATCAGTTCTGACTGCCTACGCGGCCCGCGAACGGCCTGAACCCCCGATGCCGCAGCGTTTCCGTAACGGGTAGCTACCCGCGTAGTTCTCCCGTGGCGACCGCTTCTGGAGCAGCGCATACTTCTCGATGTCATACCTATCCGACGCTGGGAGGTATCGGTTGTTTCGCCGCCGAAGACGCCACAGCAGTGCTTTCCCACCGACGCTCGCGCCGTCGAGCATGGGATCGATCGTCGCGCTCCGCCCGGTGCCCCACGGACTCCAGGCCTGGAGTCAGGCCGCACGGAGGATGGCCATCGTCGCCTTGGACAGCGGTCCGTGGTGCTACGCGTGGATCATCGGCCACAGCAGCGATTCAGGCGCGCGAGTGCGATTCGTCAGGCGCGACGCCGGGGAGACTTATCCGACCTTCACCACCACCGAATCCGGCCTGGGCCCGGTCGCCAACGAGGGTCCTCCCGCCTGAACGCCTGCGCCGGATCGACGAGCGTCGACGCCGCCGAGGCTCCAGGTGGCGCCGAAAGGTGTTGGCCCGCAGATATAGAAACCCTGGGACGGTCCGGCCCCGGCGACCGCGACCGGTTTCGTTCCGGCGGTCGGCGACATGGGTTGATTGGTGGGGTGAAACCGTCGTGTCCGCGACGTGGGCATGCGGGCGCCCGATTACCGTCAGGCTCGCCGCATCGGCGGAATGCCACTGGGGGATGCGGCACTGGTGGGGCGGGATTCGGGTCCACGACGAGTACAACATCCCGCCCCACCGCGGCGTCCTCCTGCGCCCCGCCGTCACGTGTCGACACAGGACACAGGTAGGCAACCAGGTATTTGTACCGTCGCGGCCCGGTGTGCCCGGGCGTCAGTGTGGACGTGCTCGAGTCAGTCCACTTTCGGGAGCTGTTCACATGCTTGGCGAGAACCTTCGGCCGGTGGCCGACTCATGCACCACGCGTGATCCGTCGAGGACCGGCACTGTCGTGGCCCTTCGACCCGTCCGAGACGTACCGCACTCGTGGGAGCCGGCGCCGCGAAGGATGGCCATCCTTGCTCTGGACAGCGGCCAGTGGGCGTTCGCGTGGGTCCACGGCTGTCGCGACATCGTGCCGGGGCTGAGGGTTCAATTTCGGGAGCATCCCGAAGGAACGCGGTTTGCGACCTTCTTTCCGCTGTCGGCCCGATCGTGACGAGAACGGACCCGGCCACGCCCGACGACCGGCTCGACAGCACCGTCGCCGTCGACAATGAACACAACGATGAATGCCCCTTTCTCGACTGCGAGGAAGGGGCATCGACGTGGGGCGGGCGGGGCTCGAACCCGCGACCAATGGATTATGAGTCCACGGCTCTAACCGACTGAGCTACCGCCCCCTGCCACGGCGGGCTACCGCCGACAGCGGAATCGTACCGCCCACATTCGACAGTCCTCGCCCGCGGGGTGGCGTATGCCGCACGGGAGTCCGGACTGTCGGTGGCTCGCAGCAGACTGACGGGCAGCGCCGGCGAGCACCGATCTCCGGCGACAGCCGAAGGACCGTGAATGAGTAACTGGACCACCCGACCGATCTGCGCGTTCGATCTGGAAACCACTGGCCGAGACCCGCTCTCGGCACGGATCGTGACCGCGTGCGTAGTCACCGTCGACGGCGACCGGCGTCGTCCGCGGAACTGGATGGTGGATCCGGGGGTCGACATCCCCGCGGGCGCGAGCGCCGTGCACGGCATCTCCACGGCCCACGCGCGCGAGTACGGCCAGAACTACCTGTCGGGTTACCGGGAGATCCGGGCGGCCCTCACGGACGCGTGGGCGGCCGGTTACGCCGTCGTCGCGTTCAACGCCGCCTACGACCTCACCGTGATGGACGCCGAGGGGCGCCGCCTCGGCTTCCCTCCGCTCGACGACTACGGCCTCGTCCTGGACCCGTACGTGATCGACCGCGAGGTGGACCGCGACCGCCGCGGCAAGCGCACGCTCGGTGCCCTGTGTGAGCACTACGGGATCGATCTGGCTTCCGCGCACCAGGCGGAGGCGGATGCGCTCGCCGCGGCCGAGTTGGCGCGCCTACTCCCCCAACGGTTCCCCCAACTCGCGGATCTCGACGACATGATGGCCAGTCAGACGACGTGGCATGCCGAGCGGCAACGCGATTTCCTCGAGTATCTGCGACGCGAGGGCCGGGACACGTCCGACGTCGACGGCAGGTGGCCGATCCGCAGCGCGGCTTGAGAGACCGGTCGGTCCTCGCCCGCTGCGCGGATGCAGCGGGCGAGGACCGACCGGAACGTGGGCAGAAAACAAAGGAAGGCCCCCACCCGCGAGGGTGGGGGCCTTCCTTGGGAGCTCCCCCGGCTGGACTCGAACCAGCAACCGTTCGATTAACAGTCGAATGCTCTGCCAATTGAGCTACAGGGGATTGTCCTGCTCGGCGCTGCCCTTTCCGGCGGCGCCTGAGAAACTGTAGCCCATACCCCCACCCAAGTACCAAATCGCCTGAACAATGGCCGATCGGGCAGGATGTACGCAGGCACTTCGACGGGAGGAATCCGGAAATGTTGCGGTTGTTGGTAGGCGTTGCGGCGGGCTACGTCCTGGGCACCCGAGCCGGGCGTGCCCGGTACGAACAGATCAGCAAGGCAGCCAAGGCCGTGGCAACGAGCCCTGCCACCAAGAAGGCGATCGAGGTGGGTCGGCAGAAGCTCTCCGATTCGCTCAGCACGCAGCCGAAGCTCGAGCCGATGAAGCCGATCGACGAGAAGACCACGATCCTGGTCCCGCAGGACCAGTTGCGGCGAAACTAGCGGGTCACCGCGGCGGGGTCACGCGATGCCCTCGCCGCTGGTGTCGCCGATCGCCTGGTCGAGCAGGCTGCGCCGGTACTGTTCGAGAGCCACGAGATCGCCCAGCAGGGAATGGAACTCGTCGGAGTCCGTGGTCGGCGAGACGCGCTGCAGCTTGGACTTGAGCTCGGCCACCTGCTCACCGACCCACACCTCCTGCAGCCGTGCCAGCACGCCGCGGATGTAGCGGGGTGCGGTGTCGTCGTCGGCGGGCAGCGGTTCCACCGCGAGTTCCATCACGATCGACTGCACGACGAGGTCGCCGGCGGCGCGGCCGACGGCGTCGACCCATTCGGCCCCGCCGAGCCCCGCCGACGTTCCGCCGGCGGCACCGACCGCTTCGCGCACCGCGGCGTACGCGGGGTGGGTGAAGGTCTCGGTCGGCAACGAATCGAAGACGGTGCCGGCGATCGCGGGATACTGCAGTGCCGCCTTGAGCGCGTCACGCTGCGGCCACAGCGCCGGGTCGTTCGGCCGCGGCCGTGACACGCCCGGAGCCGGCGTCGGCGTCGAAGCCGCGGGCGCGGCCTCGACGGGGCGACGCCTGGTGGGCGCGCTGCCGCCGCGCGCGAACTTGCGCGCCTCGTCCCGGACCCGGCGGCGCACCGTCGGGATGTCGTCCCATCCGACCCACCCGGACAGCTGCACGGCGTACTGATCGCGCAGTGTCGACTCCTTGATCCGGGCCACCACCGGGACCGTGCGCCGCAGGGCTTCGACGCGCCCCTCCGCGGTGTCCAGATCATGTTCGGCCAGAAGCGATTTGACAACGAACTCGAACATCGGCGTGCGCCTGGCGACGAGGTCACGGACGGCCGCGTCACCCGACTTCTGGCGCAGCTCGCACGGATCCATCCCGTCGGGCGCGATCGCCACGAAGGTCTGCCCGGCGAGTTTCTGGTCGCCCTCGAACGCTTTCATCGCGGCCGCCTGGCCGGCGGCATCGCCGTCGAAGGTGTAGATCACTTCGCCGCGGAAGTAACTGTCGTCCATGAGGAGTCGACGCAGCATCGCGAGATGTTCGTCACCGAACGCGGTGCCGCACGACGCGACCGCGGTCTTCACCCCGGCCAGGTGCATGGCCATGACGTCGGTGTAGCCCTCGACGACCACGGCCTGGTGTCCCTTGGCGATCTCACGCTTGGCGAGGTCCAGCCCGAACAGCACGTTCGACTTCTTGTACAGGATGGTCTCGGGCGTGTTGACGTATTTGCCGGGCATGGTGTCGTCGTCGAAGAGCTTGCGAGCACCGAACCCGATGACGTCGCCCGCGAGATTGCGGATGGGCCACAGCAGCCGCCGATGGAACCGGTCGATCGGTCCGCGCCGACCCTCCTTCGACAGTCCCGCAGCCTCGAGCTCCTTCGCGTCGAAACCCTTCGCCATCAGGTGCTTGGTGAGGGTGTCCCAGCCGTCGGGAGCGTACCCGCAGCCGAAGTGGGCGGCCGCGGCGGCGTCGAAGTTCCGTTCGGTCAGGTAGTCGCGGGCGGCCTGCGCGTCGGGCTCCTTCAGCCGGGCCGCGTAGAACTCCTGCGCGGCGGCGTTCGCGGCCACGAGCCGCGCCCGGGTGCCGCGATCGCGTTGGACCGACGGGCCGCCGCCCTCGTAGGAGATCTGGTAGCCGATCCGGTCGGCCAGTTGCTCGACGGCCTCGACGAAGCTGACGTGCTCGATCTTCTGCAGGAACGAGTAGACGTCGCCGCCCTCGCCGCAGCCGAAGCAGTGGAAGTGGCCGTGATTGGGCCGCACGTGGAACGACGGGGACTTCTCGTCGTGGAAGGGGCACAGCCCCTTCATGGAATCGCCGCCCGCGCGCTTGAGTGAGACGTACTCGCCGACGATGTCTTCGATCCGGGTGCGCTCGCGAACGGCCGCGATGTCTCTGTCAGGGATTCGGCCGGCCACGACGACAGCTTATTCGCTTCGGCCGCGCGGCACGCCCGCCGGTCGGCGACCGACCGTGCAAGGATGCCGGCGGGAGGATCCACTCGAGGGGGAGCAAGACATGCGTGACACCATCCGACGCCCGGCCGACCGTACGCGGAGCCGCTCGGCTCGCCTGTTGCCGACGGGCCTGATCGCGGTCGCACTCGCGGCCACCGGCTGTTCCGCGCTGGACCGCACCGAGGTCGGTGCGGCTGTCGCCGCGACCGAGACCGGCACACCGGCCACCACGCCACCACAGCCCCCGACACCGTCCGCGGCGAGGGAGACTCCCGCGGCCGAGCCGTTGGCCAAGCCCGCCCTTCCCGGAGAAGCATGCGGCACCGCCACCTACCCGCAGACCGGCAGTGCCGTCATTGTTTTCGTCGACAGCGGCAGCATGACCTGTGCGAACGCGTTCACCGTCTTCGACCGGTACCTGCACGACCCGAACCTCGTACACGGCGGCAACACGTGGTTCGCGTCCTTCGACGGCTGGGGGTGCTCGAGCCCGACCGCGGCGCGGGCCCAGGAGACAGGCAACGCCGGAGTGTGCGAGAACCCCGAGAGCGGTATCCGGATCGTCGCGCGACCGGCCGTGGACCGATCGCCCGTCCCGCAGGCGACGGCGGACGGTGACCTCGGTTTGGCCACGCCGATGACGGTGCCGGCCTGCGACGGCACCGGGATCGTCGTCCTCGCCAACGCCACCGAACCGACGTCGTACCGCGCGGAGATCGCGCAGTACCTGGCCGCGTATCCGGGCGCGAGTTATCTGCGGACCGACCGGTCGTGCTCGTCGCTGCGTCAGGCGACGGAGGCAGGCAACCCGATCTACACCGTCTACCGGGTCGCCGGACGTACACCGACGGAAGTGTGCGCAGCGGTGCGCTCGGCCGGCGGTGACTCGTACGGGAAGTGGCTCGACGCGACGTCGAATCCCACGACGTCGATCCCCTGCTGACGCGGCACCGTCCCCTACCCCCAGCTGGCCTGGGCCCCGAGGCTCTGCTTGTCGATCCGCTCGAGCCGGCTCTCGGTGCACGACGCGATCTGGTCGACGATCACCCGAACCCGGGCGGCGTCGTCGTCCGCCGCGTTCCAGGCCGGCAGGAAGAGCGGATCCAGACCGGCCGGTGCCGTCCGCAGCAGCCACTCCGCCACCCGGTGGACCCGGTCCCGCTGCCGGTCCTGACGATTCTTGTGACCGGCGTCGGACATCACGTAGTGCAACGCCACCGTCTTGAGCAGCGCCACCTCGGCCGCCACGATCGGCGGCACCTCGAGATCCGCCTGGTAGCGCGCGAGCGGGCCGGGTCCGGTGACGGCGCGGGTGCCACTCACCGCGGCGGACGCGAATCGGCCGACGAGCTCGCTGGTGAGATTCTTCAGCGCCACCGAACTGGTGAGAGTGCCGTCGTAGTCCCCGACCGCGGCCACGACCGGCAGCTGCGACAGCCGCGCGGCCGCCTCGACCAGCTCGTCGACGATCAGGCCCCGGAACTGGGCGGCCCCCAGTTCGGCGAGCGCACGCACCTCGACGGGGTCGGCCAGGACGCGCAGGTCGATGCGGCCGACGATCACGCCGTCCTCGACGTCGTGGACCGAGTAGGCGACGTCGTCGGCCCAGTCCATCACCTGCGCCTCCAGGCACTGCCGCCCCTCGGGGGCACCGTCGCGCACCCACGCCAGCACCTCCGCGTCGTCGTCGTACGCCCCGAACTTGGCGCCCGGCGCGGGACGCGTCCACGGGTACTTGATCGCGGCGTCGAGCGACGCTCGGGTCAGGTTGAGCCCGACGCTCCGGCCTTGGGCGTCGAGCACCTTGGGTTCGAGGCTGGTGAGGATGCGCAGGTTCTGCGCGTTGCCCTCGAAGCCGCCACACTTCTCGGCGACCTCGTCGAGCGCCTTCTCCCCGTTGTGCCCGTACGGCGGGTGCCCGATGTCGTGGGCCAGGCCGGCGAGGTCGACGAGATCCGGGTCGAGGCCCAGCCCGTCGGCGATGCCGCGGCCGATCTGCGCCACCTCGATCGAGTGGGTCAGCCGGGTGCGTGGGGTGTCGCCGTCACGCGGACCGACGACCTGCGTCTTGTCGGCCAGTCGCCGCAGCGCCGCGGAGTGCTGCACACGCGCCCGGTCGCGGGAGAACGCCGACCGGTGCTGGAAGGCCTCCGCCGCCGGCACCAGCCCCGCGGTCTTGGGTGCCTCCGGCACCTGTCGTTCCAGATCGTGCGCGGTGTAGCCCGCGCGTGCCGCCGGATCGTTCACTGTCCCGCCGTGTACGGGAAGTCCGCGGAGAAATGAGTGAGCTGGTACCACAGCAAAGCACCTGTCTCCCTGGTGATTCCGTGCAGCTGCGATTCGCGCGTGATGACCGCCGGCCCCTGCCGGGTCGGCGCCGTCCACGCCTCGATGCCGGCGTCGCGGGCCATCGTCCGGGTCCGCAGCGAATGCCACGGGTCACTGACGAGCACCGCCGAGCGCATCCCCTGCTGCCCCATCTCGCGGCTGACGGCCTCGACGCTGAGCAGGGTGTCCGAGCCCTCCTCGACCGCGAAGATCGCGTCCGCGGGCACCCCCTCGTCGATCAGGAAGTTCTTGCCCGACGCGGCCTCGGTGTACTCGTCGCCCTCCTGCTTACCGCCGACCGTGATGATGGCCGGGGCAACGCCCTGCTCGTACAGCTTGCGGGCCTGGTCCAGCCGGGCCTCGAACACCGACGACGGCGTCCCGGCGTACTGCGCGGCCCCGAGTACGACGATCGCGTCGGCCGGGGTGGTGTCGGTGATGCGCGCCACCTGCCACACCCGGACCGCGGTTCCACCGACGAGCACGACGCCGATCAGGATCGTGCCCAGCACCAGTCGGCTGACCCACCGCCCTAGCGCGGCACCGAACGAACGGCGCGGCGCGGGACGCGGGTACAGCTCCGGCGGGTCGTAGCTGGGCGCGGTGCTCACTCCCCGATTCTGCACTACACCCCTCCCCGTACGCGGGGTGCGGCGCGCTCCCGACACGTATACGCCATGGGCCACTGCGCGCGGGCTACTCGCAAGACCGCACCACGGCCCGATCGGTCGGCGTCGAACGGTGTTCGAGCACCTCCACCGACAGCCCGACAGTACCGAAGACCTCAGACAACTGCCCCCGCACCCGAACCGGGTGCAGGGGCAGTGGGCAGCTCAGCAGATCACCACTGCTGGATAACGTCGAAGCGGCTGCCCCAGATCGCGGGATCGTTCACGTCGAACTGCACGTAGCCCCCACGAGCCACGGCCTCGTCGATCAACTGCTGAGTCGTGGCATACACGTACGGCAGCGGAGAGTCGTAGAGCGACCCCTCGCCGAGATAGACGGCGATCTGATCCTCGGGCACGACAGCCTCGATCGCGTTGCCGACACCCAGATCACGCAGTACCCGAGTCTCGTTCCGGTCGAACGAGATCCCCTGGTAGCCCTCCCCCGAGCGCAGGGAAGCGGCCGATGCGGTGCCGGTAGCACCCACCATCAGCCCCGCCGCAGCAGCAGCCGGAATCAGTGCAGCAGCGATCATGCGAGTACGAGACATCAAGAATTCCCCTCTAGACACCAGCCGATTTACCGGCCGGTCAGTTCCCTTTGCGGTTCGCATCGTAGCCGCACTCCCCTACGGCCTCAGCGCCGCCCGACCGGACCAGCCACCGTTGCCTGCCAGGGCATGAACGCAGCCCCCGGGCCGGGAGGTGCGCACGGACCGCGGGACGTGCCGTCGCCGCAGCTCAGCACAGCGAAGAGCCCGCACCCATTGGGCGGGGCCCTGGGGGCGGCTCTCGCGGTGGCGAGGCTGCACGTCGGGGTTCGTCGACAATGCCGAAGCGGGCAGAGCGACCAGCGTGCGCTGGTGGCTCTGCCCGCATTCTCTCCTGAGCTGGGTCAGCTCAGGTTGCCGATCACATTGTTCAGGATTCCGCCGACCACGTTGGTGATCGAACCCTGCGGGTCGGTGACAGATCCGAAGACCTGACCGGATCCGGTGTTCACCGATCCGAAGCCCAGATCCTCGAGGCTGCCCGAGCCAGCCTCGACAGGGTTCGGCTGACGGATGGTGACGCACACACCCATCGGGTTGATGTTCCAGTTGCCAGCCGCGAGCACGATATTGGTGCCGGCGCCGCTGTCGAGTTGCGCGCCGACCGTGGCGTTGTCCGGGACCTTGTAGGTGGTTTCCAGGGCGATGATTCCGCCGCCTGCCGTGGTCCACCCACCGCCCTTGACAATGACGGAGTTGTTGCCGACGACGGCGGTACCGGTGACGTCCTCCCACTTCTGATCCCCGATAAGCCATTTGACGTTCAGACGAGCCTTCACCAACTGGAAACCTGCCGGGTGGAAGTCACGGATCTCGTTGACGAGCGCTCCCGAACCGGACACCTTGGTGACGTAGGTGACGGTTTGTCCGGGTGCGACCTTGCCGTCGCCGATCACTTCCTTGCTCACGGTGTACGGCGTCCAGAGGGAGCCAGCCCACTTGGAAGTGACTGACTGGTTGAGCGCGCACGCGGGCGCAGCTTGCGCCACCGAGGCTCCGAGCCCAACGGTGACACCGGCCGTGAGAACGGCCAGAGAGGCGGTTGCGGCCACGGCGTGGCGGAGTGAGCGGCGTGACATGTAGAACTCCGTTCGTTGGGTTGTACAGATCGTGAAAGCCCGGGCAGAACTATAGCCAGATTTCCTGAACGAGTGTCCAGTTTGAGAAACAGTCGCGGCCACCCGAGCCTGCGTCGACGTCGCGCCACACCCGATAGATTCGTCGCATGGCCCTCGCTTCGACTCCGGCACAGCCTCAACACGCCAGGCACGACCGCGCACGCCGCTCGCTGACCGCCACGGTCGTCGGCGCACTGCTCTCACTGGTGATCCTTATCTTCGCTCCCGCAGCCGCGTCGGCCGAGACGCCGATGCGGCTGCCCGAGCACATCACCGATCTGTCCGGCGTCCTCGACGCCGGGCAGCGCGCCGACGTCCAGGACGCTCTCGACACCCTCTACGACGAGCACAAGGTGTCGCTGTGGGTGGTGTACGTGGCCGATTTCGACGGTCTCTCCCCCGACGCGTGGGCCCAGAACACGGCCAAGGCGAGCGGCCTCGGCAACCGCGACGCACTGCTGGCGGTCGCGACCACGGACCGGTCCTACTACTTCGACGTGCCCCAGGCGCTGTCGGAGGTCACCAACGCGGAGATCGATTCGATCAATCAGGACTCGGTGGAACCCGCCCTGCGCGAGGAGGACTGGCCGGGAGCGGCGATCGCCGCGGCGGGCGGACTCGGGGACGCGATGGCCGCCACCCACACGTCGCTGAAGGTGCTCGGCATCGGCGCGGCCGTGCTGGTCGTCGTGGGTCTCGGCGTCTTCCTCTATTCACGCAAGAAGCGTGGCGACCGGCTCGAGCAGTCCGTGGCCACCGCCCGCGAGGTCGACCCCACCGACGCCGACGCGCTTGCCGCGCTGCCCATTCCGGCACTGGACACGCTCGCGAAGGACGCGCTGGTCGACATGGACAACGCGATCCGCACCAGCGAGGAGGAACTGAACCTCGCGGTCGGCGAGTTCGGCGCCGACAACACCGCCCCGTTCACCGCGGCGTTCGAGCAGGCCCGCGCGACGCTCGCGTCGGCGTTCACGATCCGTCAGCGGCTCGACGACGACATCCCCGAGACGCCGCAGCAGCAGCGGCAGATGCTCGTGGAACTCGTCACGACGTGCGCCCGCGCCGACAAGGAACTCAATGCCCGTGTGGCCGAGTTCGACTCGATGCGCGACCTGCTGCTCGACGCCCCGGCTCGGCTCGACGCGCTCACCCAGGCCGTCGTCGCGGCGACGGTCCGGGTACCCCAGGCGGAGGCGACGTTGACCGCCCTCCGCGCGGAGTTCCCAGCGTCCGTGCTCGCCACGATCGAGCACAACCCCGACATGGCGCGCGAACGGATCACGTTCGCCGAACAGAACATTGCGGCCGGGCGTGACGCGGTCGCGCTGCCCGCGGGCAAGCAGGGTCCCGCGGTGGCCGCGATCCGTGCGGCGGAGGGCGCGCTGGACCAGGCCCGCACCCTCCTCGACGCGGTCGACCGTGCCGACGCCGACATCCGGCACGCCATCGCGACGCTGCCGGAGGCGATGGCGGACGTGCAGCAGGGAATCTCGACGGCGGCCACGCTCGCGGCGCAGGGTGGGCAGAAGCTCGCGGACGCGAAGGCCGCGGCGGAGGAGGCGCTGCGGAACGCCCAGGCCACCAAGGACACCGATCCGCTCGGCAGCTTCAGCAAGGTCGTGGAGGCCGACGCGAAGCTCGACGCCGTGCTCGCCGAGGCGCAGGAGGCCAAGCAGCAGGCCGACCGTGCCCGGGCCCGACTCGACCAGGACCTCACGGCAGCCCAGTCGCAGGTGACCGCCGCGGCGGACTTCATCTCCACCCGCCGCGGCGCGGTCGGCGCGGAGGCTCGCACGCGACTGTCGGAGGCGCAGCGCCACCTGCAGGCGGCACAGCAACTGGCCGACGCGGATCCGTCGCAGGCCCTGCAGCACGCGCAGGCGGCGACTCAGCTGGGTTCGCGGGCGCTGTGGGCGGCGCAGGCGGACGTCAACCGCTACCAGGACAACCAGCGCCCGCCGAGCGGCGGCGTGTCCGGCAGCGGCGGCAATGCGGCCGGCGCGATCCTCGGCGGCATCCTCATCGACAGCATGCTCCGCGGCGGCATGGGGCGCGGGGGCAACTGGGGCGGACGCGGCGGTGGCGGATGGGGCGGCCCCGGCCCGGGCTCGTTCGGCGGACCGAGCAGTTCGGACCGCATCGGCCGGGGCGGCGGCGGCCGCTTCTGAGGCACTCCCCCCGAAGGGCCGAATGTCACATGCGTTCAGTCAGTGTGAACGCATGTGACATTCGGCCGGGAAATCAGGCGCCGATCAGACGCTGGGCGAGGTAGCCCTCCACCTGGTCGAGGGCGACGCGCTCCTGCGCCATGGTGTCGCGCTCACGGACGGTGACCGCGTGGTCCTCGAGGGTGTCGAAGTCGACCGTGATGCAGAACGGGGTGCCGATCTCGTCCTGGCGACGGTAGCGGCGGCCGATGGCGCCGGCGTCGTCGAACTCGATGTTCCAGTGCTGACGCAGCGTGGTGGCCAGATCCTTCGCCTTGGGCGAGAGGTCGGCGTTGCGGCTGAGCGGCAGCACCGCGGCCTTGACCGGTGCCAGTCGACGGTCCAGCTTGAGGACGGTGCGCTTGTCGACGCCGCCCTTGGCGTTGGGCGCCTCGTCCTCGGTGTACGCGTCGACCAGGAAGGCCATCAGCGAGCGGGTCAGGCCGGCCGCGGGCTCGATGACGTACGGGGTGTAGCGCTCACCGGAGGTCTGGTCGAAGTAGCTCAGGTCCGTGCCGGACGCCTTCGCGTGCGTCGCGAGGTCGTAGTCGGTGCGGTTGGCGATGCCCTCGAGCTCACCCCACTCGCTGCCCTGGAACTGGAAGCGGTACTCGATGTCGACGGTGCGCTTCGAGTAGTGGGACAGCTTCTCCTGCGCGTGCTCGTACAGGCGCAGGTTGTCCTTGTTGATGCCGAGGCCGGTGTACCAGTCCATCCGGTAGTCGATCCAGTACTGGTGCCACTCCTCGTCCTCACCCGGCTTGACGAAGAACTCCATCTCCATCTGCTCGAACTCGCGGGTGCGGAAGATGAAGTTGCCCGGGGTGATCTCGTTGCGGAAGCTCTTGCCGATCTGGCCGATGCCGAACGGCGGCTTCTTGCGCGACGTGGTGAGCACGTTCGCGAAGTTCACGAAGATGCCCTGCGCGGTCTCCGGACGCAGGTAGTGCAGGCCGGTCTCGCTGTCGACGGGGCCGAGGAACGTCTTGAGCAGGCCGGAGAAGGCCTTGGGCTCGGTCCACTGGCCCTTGGTGCCGCAGTCCGGGCACACGATCTCGGTCATCGGAACGGCGTCCGGGTCGTCGAGCTTGTTCTTCTCGGCGTACGCCTCCTGCAGGTGGTCCTGACGGTGGCGCTTGTGGCAGTTGAGGCACTCGACGAGCGGATCGGTGAACACCTCGACGTGGCCCGACGCCTCCCACACCTGGCGGGGCAGGATCACCGACGAGTCGAGGCCGACGACGTCCTCGCGGCTGGTGACCATGTTGCGCCACCACTGCTTCTTGATGTTCTCCTTGAGTTCAACGCCGAGCGGACCGTAGTCCCAGGCCGACTTGGTACCGCCGTAGATCTCACCGCATGGGTAGACGAGGCCACGGCGCTTGGCGAGGTTGGCGACGGTATCGATCATGGACTTGGGTGCCACTTGGCTGCTCTCCATCTGGGTAATAGATGCGTGGTTCACGTGCGGAATTCGCCCGTCCAGCCTATCGGTAGCCGCGGCCGCGTCCCACGCGCCCGGTTGACATGCATATTCGTGCATATCAAAATGGAATTGATTTGCAATAAGGCGGAGCGGTCCGACCCGTTCGACCGCATGTGAGGAGCTGCACAGTGAGTGTTGCCGACGCGGGCGACCTGCGAGCCGGGACGCACGACCACGGGCCGTGCGCCGAGACCCCCGCGGCCCCCATGCCGTCGAAGGACACCCTCGTCGCGGCCGGTGAGATCCTGCGCGCCCTCGCCGCGCCGGTGCGCATCGCGATCGTGCTCCAACTGCGCGAGTCGCAGCGCTGCGTGCACGAACTCGTCGGCGCGCTCGGCGTCACGCAGCCACTGATCAGCCAGCACCTGCGGGTACTCAAGTCGGCCGGCGTCGTCCACGGCGAACGCATCGGCCGCGAGGTGATGTACCGACTCGTCGACGACCACCTCGCGCACATCGTCATCGATGCCGTCGCCCACGCCGAGGAAGGATGACCGAGAACGTGACGGACAGCACCACCCGAGGCGCCCGCGCCGTCGTCGGCGTGCGCTCCACCAAGCAGCGCAGCGCCATCTCGGCCCTGCTCGACGAGATCAGCGAGTTCCGGTCCGCCCAGGAACTGCACGACGAACTCCGCAAGCGCGGCGAGGGCATCGGCCTGACCACCGTGTATCGGACGCTGCAGACGCTCGCCGACGCCGGCACTGTCGACGTTCTCCGCACCGACACCGGCGAGTCGGTCTACCGCCGCTGCTCGTCCGGACACCACCACCACCTGGTGTGCCGCGGTTGCGGCTACACCGTCGAGGTCGACGGTCCCGCCGTCGAGCAGTGGTCGCAGACCATCGCCGACACCAACGGCTTCACCGACGTCAGCCACACCGTCGAAATCTTCGGCAACTGCCGCGACTGCGCGAAGGCGCAGTAGCGGCGCCCTACGCCAGCAGGCCCTTCCGGGCCTCCTCCGCACCGGACAGCACCAGCAGCAGCATCGTCGCGAGCGGGGCGTCGGCCAGTCCGGTGGCCGGGAAGGTGTACCGCAGCACGACGTCCGCGAGCTTGCCCCGGGCGATCACGCTGATCGTGCCGAACTGCGCCTGCGCGTTGCGCTCCGCCACCCGCTTGTGCAGCGCCGGCTTCAACGTCCGGTCCCATGCCAGCACACCGGTCAGCGACAGCACGTCCAGGCCGTCGGCGAGGGTGACCGCCCGCATCGAACACAGCGCGCCGCCGTACTCGAACCGCAGAGAGCCGTCGTCGTCGGCGGCGACGGCCACGAATCCCTCGAGGGCCGCACGCGTCCGGGCCTGCAGCGCCTCGGCGGGGTCCACGTCAGCGCTCACTGGTACTTCACCCCGCCACTGTGTTGGATCATTTGACTCCGCCAAAGCGACGATCCCGCGACGCGTACTCCACGCACGCGGCCCACAGGTCGCGGCGGTCGAAGTCGGGAAACAGCTTCTCCTGGAACACCATCTCCGCGTAGGCGGCCTGCCAGATCAGGAAGTTCGACGTCCGCAGCTCACCGGAGGGCCGCAGGAACAGGTCGACGTCCGGCATGTCGGGCTCGTCGAGGTACTTCGCGAACGTGGCCTCCGAGACCTTCTCGGGGTCGATCTCCCCGGCGGCCGCGCGGCGAGCGATTTCCCTTGCAGCGTCGGCGATTTCGGCCCGGCCACCGTAGTTGACGCACATCGTCAGCGTCATCACGGTGTTGTCCTTGGTGAGCTCCTCGGCGATCTCGAGCTCCTTGATGACGCTGCGCCACAGGCGAGGTCGGCGCCCCGCCCACCGGACCCGCACACCCATCTCGTGCATCTCGTCACGACGACGACGGATGACGTCGCGGTTGAAGCCCATCAGAAACTTCACCTCGTCGGGGCTGCGCTTCCAGTTCTCGGTGGAGAATGCGTACGCGGACAGCCACTTCACGCCGATCTCGATGCAACCGGCGACAGTGTCCATCAGGACGTCCTCGCCGCGCTCGTGGCCCGCGGTGCGGGGCAGTCCGCGCTCCTGCGCCCACCGGCCGTTCCCGTCCATCACCAGCGCCACGTGGTTGGGGATCAACTCGGGCTGCAGGATCGGCGGACGGGCACCGGACGGGTGCGGGAAGGGCGGGCGGATCTCCCGGTCAGGCTGAGCTTGCGGTTCGCGTCGTCGAATCACGCTCCCCATCCTGCCTGACCGCCTCGGTGTCCCCCACCGCCGCATGCGGTCGGGATCGTTCGATCAGGGGCAACGTGCGAAGCTGCCGTTCGAGGTGCCACTGCAGGTGCGCGGCGATGAGTCCGCTGGCCTGGCCGCGCATCGCGGGGGTCGCGGTCTCGGCGTCCTTCCACAGCCCGTGCGCGAGCGCGTCCATGAAGTCGAGTACACCGGGCGACGGCGTGGCCGCGCCGGGCGGACGGCAGTGCACGCACACCGCGCCACCTGCGGCGACGTGGAACGCGCGGTGCGGGCCCGGCGCCGCGCACCGCGCGCACTCGGTCAGGGCCGGCGCCCAACCGGCGTAGCCCATCGCCCGGAGCAGGTAGGCGTCGAGGATCAGTTCGGCCGGACGGGTCTGCTCTCCCACCGCCCGCAGCGCCCCGACGGTGAGGCTGTGCAGCCGCGGCGCGGGGGCCCGCTCCTCACCGGCCAGGCGCTCGGCGGTCTCGAGGATCGCGCACGCGGTGGTGTAGCGACCGTAGTCGTCGACGATGTCCGCCCCGAACGCGTCGACCGTGTGGACCTGGGTGACCACGTCGAGGCTGCGTCCGGGATACAACTGCACGTCGATGTGCGCGAACGGCTCGAGCCGGGCCCCGAACTTCGACTTGGTCCGCCGCACGCCCTTGGCGACCGCGCGCACCAGCCCGTGCTGCCGGGTCAGCAGGGTCACGATGCGATCGGCCTCGCCCAGCTTGTGCTGGCGCAGCACCACCGCATAGTCCCGGTACAACCTCACGTGCCCAGTCTCCCACGTCGCACCGACGGCGTCGGGCAACCCTCACCGATGCACGACAGGCCCGTCGATCGCCCCCCGCAGCGCCTCGAGGGTTGTATCGACGTCCGATTCGTCGTTGAAGAAGTGGAACCCGACCCTCAGCCTGTTGCCGGTCACCGTCGCCGCGATGCGGTGCCGGTGCAACGACGCGACGACGTGGTCGCCGTTCGGCGTATCGACGGCCACGATGTGCGACGGCGCGCCCGCGTTCGCGTCGACGCACCCGAGCGCCGCCGCCCCGTCCCGGAACCGCTGCGCGAGCCCGAGACAATGCGCCTGCGTCCCGGCGCGGTCGAGACCCGACAAGACCGCCAGCGCCGCTTCGGCTCCGATCCACGACAGCCACGCGGGCGACGTGTCGCATCGGGAGGCGTCGGACGCCTCCCGGTAGCCGCCCCCGAAGTACCCCTGAGGAGAGCCGGTGCTCTTCCAGCTCGGCGCCAACGGACGCAACTCCGCGAGCCGATCCGGCCGCACCGCCAGCCACGCGGTGCCGCGCGGACAGAACATCCACTTGTACCCGTGGACCGCGACGTAGTCCGCCGCGAGCTCGTCGAGTCGGCTGTCGAGCACGCCCAGTGTCTGCGTGACGTTCACGAACAGGCGTGCACCGACGGCGTCCGTCGCCCGCCGCAGCGCCAGCAGGTCGACGCGTTCGCCGTCCAGCGTGATGACCTCGCTCGCCGCGACGAGAGCGGTGTCGGGCCCGATCGCGTCGAGCAGGACGTCGGTGCGCGACCGTCCGGCCACCCGCGGCGCGACGCGGACCCGGACGTCGTCACCGAGAAACCGCATCCACGGGTACAGGTTGCTCCGGAACTCGTCCTCGGCCACCACGATCTCCCCGACGGTGATCGTGTGGGCCACCGTTGCGGCCGCCTCCGAGAGCGACCCGAGCGTGGCGACCGTTCCGGCCGCCACGCCGAGGTAATCCGCAAACTGCTCGCGGGCGCGGGCCGCGGCACCGTCCCAGTGCAGCCAGTCGAACGTCCCCGAGGACCAGTCCTCGAGCGCCCGGGTGAGGGCCGCGGTCACCGGGAGCGCCGCGGGCGGCGCTCCCGGTGTGTCCAGCCAGATCCGTTCGCCCAGTGCGGGAAACAGTGCCCTGAACTCCGAGTGGTTCATTCCGGGATCGCCACCACTGCCTCGATCTCCACGGCGAGTTCCGGTGCCGCGAGCGCGGCGACCACCGCAGCGGAGTGCGCCGGGTAGACACCGTCCGGGTACCACCGGGCGAACACCTCGTCGCGGGCGAGCGCGAACTCGCGGAACGAGTCCTCGCCGACGAGGACGGTGAGCATCTTCACGATCTTGTCCGGCCCCACCCCGAGGGACCCGAGGATCGCCTCGAGATTCTCGAACGTCCGAGCGGCCTGTGCCCGGCATCCGCCCGGCACGATCGCGCCGGTCGCGTCGGCGCCGACCTGCCCGGAGACGAACGCCAGCCGATGCCCGGCGGGCACGACGGCGACGTGGCTGAACTTGCCCATCGGAGGTGCCACGTTCGGCGGATTGAAGTAGTTCACGAGCCGATATTCCTTTCGGTGGAGAAGACAACCTTGCCGAAGCCCGCGGCGTGCGCCATCTCGGCGAGGACTGCAGGCGCATCCGTGAGTGGTCGGACCGAATCGACGACCGGGCGGATCGAATGCCGCACGACGAAGTCGAGCATGTCCGCGAACTCCTCCTCGCTCCCCATCGAGGTACCGATGATCTCGATTTGACGGAAGAAGATCTCCCGCAACGACACCGGCACGTGGGCCCCGGTGGTGGCGCCGAACGTGACGAGCCGCCCGCCCGGACGCAGGGCGCGCACCGCTGCCGGGAAGGCGGCGGCACCGACGCTGTCGAACACGACATCGGCCGACCGACTCAGCGCCGAGTCGAAGTGCTCGTTGCCGACCACGGCGTGGGCGGCGCCCAGTTCCAGCGCACGATCCGCGGCGGCACGGCTGCGGCTGGTCACCGTCACCTCGGCGCCCGCGGCGACCGCCATCGCCAGCGCGATGGGAGCGACGCCACCGCTGATCCCGGTGACGACGACGTGGTCGCCGGCGCGCAGGCGCGCCCGCGAGAAGAGTCCACGGTAGGCCGTCAGCGCCGCCAGCCCGAGCGCCGCCGCTTCGGGCACGGACAGGTGCGGCGGCACCGGATGGACGTTCCGCTCCGGCACGCACACGTACTCCGCGAACGTTCCGGGTCGTGGGCCCCCGAGAATCTCCGGAACCTCCGGGACCTCGTCGGTGCGGGGCCAGCCGAGGCACGGGTTGATCAGCACGGAACGTCCCCGGAAGCGGTCGTCGACGCCGGCCCCGACCGCGTCGACCCTCCCCACACCGTCGGCACCGATGACGAGCGGCTCGGATCCCTCTTCGCGCCGATCGATCAGGAACAACTCGTGCCGGTTGAGTCCGGCCGCCGCGAGCGCCACCCGCACCTCCCCGTCACCCGGGCTCGGAGTCGGCAGTTCGGTGACGGACAGCCCGGCGACGCCGGGCCGTCCGGCGTGGGTGACGGCGATCATGCCGTCACGTCCTCGGGCACCTTGCCGGTGCGGAGCGAGACGCCGAGCGTCTCGGGTGTGACGAGCGCTGCAAGCAAGCTGATGAGCGCACCCGCGGCGAGATACGCGGCCGGCGCATACGTGGAATCGGTGTAGTTGACCAGAGCCGTCGCGATGAGGGGCCCGGCGCCGCCGAACAGGACGACGCCGAGGTTGTAGCCGATGGCGAGGCCGCTGTAGCGCCGGGAGGTCGGGAACAGTTCCGAGAACAGCGCCGGCTGGGGCGCGAGCATCATCGCATCGCCGATCAGGATCAGGACGACGCCGACGAGGATCGTCACGAACGAACGCTGGTGGATCAGAAGGAAGCCGATCGGAGTGGTGACGACCACCCAGGCTGCACCCCAGAGCAGGAAAGGCCTGCGGCCCACGCGATCACATACTCGCGCGAAGGTGACGACCATGACGACCAGGAAGAGCATGGCCACCAGGCAGGCGCCCCGGGCCGTCGACGATTCGATGTCCAGCTCGGCGATGAAGAAGGTGGGACCGTACACCAGCAGGACGTAGGTGCACATCGTGGGCGCGCACACGAGGCCGCACACCAGCAGGATCGAGCGCCAGTTCTCCCGGAGCGCGCTCAGGAGAGGCGACCGCTCCTGGGTGCCGCCGGCCGCCATCTCGGTGTATTCCTCGGACTCCTCGAGCTTGAGGCGCATGTACAGCCCGATCATGCCGAGCGGCAGCGCGAGCAGGAACGGGATCCGCCAACCCCAGGACTGCAGGTCGTCGGCGCTGAGGCTCGCCGTGAGGATCAACGAACTCAACGCGGCGGTGAACATGCCGAGCGAGATGGTGATCGTCTGCCAACTGCCGTAGTAGGCGCGGCGGTGTGCGGGAGCGGATTCTACGACGTACGCCGCGGCGCCCATCCATTCGCCACCGGCCGAGATGCCCTGGATGCATCGCAAGATCAGGATCAGCAGCGGCGCCGCGACACCGATGCTCGCGTAGGAGGGCACGACCGCCATGAGCGCGGTGGCGCACGAGATCATCAGGATGATCGCGGACAGCGTCACCTTCCGGCCGAACCGATCGCCGATGTAGCCGAAGAAGATACCGCCGAGGGGGCGAACGACGAAGCTGATGCCGAAGACGAGGAACGTGAGCATCAACGAGACCGCGGGATCGCCCTTGTCGAAGAACAGGACCGAGAACGTAGCCGCGAAGTAGCCGTAGAGGACGAACTCGTACCACTCGAGGAAGTTGCCGATGCAGGCGGCGACGATCGCCTTGCGTTTGGCCGGGGACAGAACCTCCGGATCCGGTTGTGCGACGGAGGGGGCGGCAAGTTGGGACATGGGTCACTCCTGGGTCGGGGACGACGCGGGGATGGGAGAAGACGTAGGGGTGCGATCGGTGTGAACACGGTGACCGAGAGCCGCGACTACCAGACGGGAGAGCCGAACGTCGGGATGTCGGTGACGTGATCGAGGTAGGTGCCGTAGTCGATGTCGAGGCGGGCGAATCCGTACGCGGCCCGGACATCGCTCGCGACGGTGAACAGCTGCACCGGATCGCTGCGGCACGGTTGGTGCGCCAGCGTCGCCGCGCCCGCGTGCGGGGAGCGTTCGACGTCGAACTCGAACGGAATCCGGACGAGACGGCTGATGTCGAATCCGTGTCCCTCCGCGCTCGGGATGAGCTTGAGGGTGTAGTGGGTGGAGAACCACTCCGGCACCAGTTCGGTTGCCACGCGGGCGCCGTCGAGCGTCACCCGTCCCGCGACCAGGTCGATCCCGGCGGCGTTCGTCATCGAGTACTCGATGCCGCCCGGGGTCTCGTCGAGCCGCACCCGACGCGCCTGCTTCTTGGGCAACCCGAACAGCTCGCGACCGAGTATTCCGTGGTTCAACCCCTCGACGTAGGTGCCGACGGCATAGGCGCCGTCGGCACCGTCGGCGTGACGGCACCGGACCGAGATGCCACCCTGCATGTAGGCGGGGCGCACCTCCTTCGCTCCGTCCGCAGCGGAGAACTCCGCCCCGATGAACTCCGCGATCCACACCGCGACCTGCGGGCGACCGCCCGGGCGGAGCGGCGCCGGCAGGACCGCGTCGAGCACCTCGCCGTCCGTCTCGTACACCAGCGACAGCCAGCGAACGCGGACCGATTCGGTTCCCGCCGCGAACAGGGGCGCGAAGGCCGGCATGGCGGTGGCGGCCGACGTGCGCGGGGGCGTCATGCGTACACGCCCGAATTCTCGACGATCAGCGCGGCTTCGATCTCGGCGACGATCCGCTCGACGGTGGGAACGATGGCGTCGACGAGGCTGGGTGCGGCCGGGATTCGGGCCGGCCGAGCGCCGATGCGCACCGGCGGGTTCCGGAGCTCGACACCCGAGCACACCACGTCCGCAACGACTTCCGCACCGAGACCGGCGAAGGTGTGCGCCTCGTGCACCACCGCGAGACGACCGGTGCGCTGCACGGATCGCTTGATCGCTCCGGTGTCGAGGGGACGCAGCCATCGGGCGTCGATGACCTCGAGGTCGATCCCCTTGGCCGCCAGGGCGTCCGCCGCCTCGAGCACACGGAACTGCATCGAGCCCCAGGTGACCACCGTCATCGTGGTTCCGGGCCGACGGGTCACGGCGCCGCCGAGCGGCAGGACCGGACCGCCCAGGGTGACGGGCACCTTGGCACCGTGGTAGAGCGTCCGGTTCTCGATGACGATGGTGGGATCGTCGGATCGGATCGCGGTCAGCAGAAGATCGTGGGCGTCCTGCGCCGTGGCGGGCATGCACACCTGGAGTCCCGGCACGTGCGCGAAGAGCGCCTCGAGGCTCTGCGAGTGCTGTGCACACGCTCCCGGAGCACTCCCCTGCTGCGTCCGCACCGTGATCGGCGCGGACAGCACGCCCTCGGACACGTACCGGACGTTGGCAGCCTGGTTCACCAACTGGTCGAGCGCGACCAGGGAGAAGTCCGCCCACATGATCTCGACGACGGGCCGTCGACCGAACAGCGCCGAACCGATCGCGCCGCCCAGAATCGCCGACTCCGAGATCGGGGTGTCGAACACCCTGTCGCCGAAGGCTTTCCGCAGACCCTTGGTGACCCCGAACACCCCGCCGGGGGCGGCGACGTCCTCACCGAAGACCAGAGTGGTCGGGTCCTCGGCGAGGGCGCGGCGCAGCGCCTCGTTGACGGCGCCGGCATAGGTCAGGTTCTTGATGTCAGGCATAGAGGTGCTCCAGTGCGGTGTCGGGGTCGGCAATCGGATCCTGCAGCGCCCGTGCGGACGCGTCGGCGACCTCGCGGGCGACGTCGGCCACCACCGCGTCGAGATCTGCCTGCGTCACCCCGGACTCGAGGAGCGCCCGCGCGGCGCGCACCAGCGGCTCGTCGGGGGTGACCTCCTCGACCTCACCGTCGGGCCGGTACTGCTGGGCGTCCCCGATGTAGTGGCCGACGAGGCGGTGCGTCATCGCCTCCAGAAGGACGGGCCCCTTGCCTTCTCGCGCATGCTCCGCGGCGCGGGACATGGCTTCGGCCACCTTTTCGGGGTCGTTCCCGTCGATCCGCGCGCCGGTGAAGCCGTAGATGCCGGCCCGCTTGAACAGGACCTCGTTCTTGACCATGTCGACGATCGGCGTCATCTCCGAGTAGTGGTTGTTCTCGACCACGAAGATCACCGGAAGGTTGCGGATGGACGCGAAGTTCATCGCCTCGTGGACGGCGCCCTGATTCAGGGCGCCGTCCCCGAAGGCCGCCACCGCGACCCGGCCCGACCCGTCGAAGGTAGCGGCGAGAGCGGCACCTGCGGCGATCGGCGCGCCCGCCCCGACGATCGAGTTCTCGCCGTACATCGCATGTGCCGGTGTGGAGAAGTAGGCCGACCCGCCGCGACCACCGTTGGCGCCGGTGCTCCGGCCGAGGAGCTCGGCGAGCACTTCGTGCACCGAGGCGCCGAGCGCGAGCGCCCAGCCGTGACCACGGTAGGTCGGAAACACCGCGTCCCGTGAAAGGTCCAGTCCGGCAGCGCCACCGACGTAGATGGCCTCCTGCCCGTTGCACAGGTGGACCGATCCCACGACGTCACCCGCCTTGCGCAACCGGAGAATCTCGTTCTCGGTCGCGCGGATTCTGTGCATCTCGCGGAAATATCGGAGCAGAACTCGAGACATGTGTCCTCCACAGTCTGGTGATGAAACGTGAGTGTGCTGACGGCAGCGCGGCGTCAGCGGCCGTCGCCCACCGCGCGCAGCGGTGTGGGCGAGGTGGTGCGAAGGTGGGCCGTGGCCCGGTGCGCGACGTCGCGCACGTGTGTGCTGAGCGAGCCCAGGTCACGGGTGAATCGGGCGGTCGGCGCCGACACGGCGTAGGCGCCCGACGGCCTGCCGTCCACACCGAAGAACGGTGCGGCCACGCACGACACGCCGATCTCGTACTCCTCGGCGTCGATCGCGTAGCCCCTCTGGGCAACCAACTTGAGCTCGGTAGCCAGTGTGTCGTGGTTCGGGATCGTGTTCGGGGTCAGCCGGGTGAAGCTGTCGTCGGGCAGCATCGCCTCGACGTCGCGCGCCGGCAGGTGCGCAAGGATCGCCTTGCACGACGCACGGGCGTGCATGTTGCCGGTGTAGCCGACGTCGAGGTTCCCGACGTTCAGCATGTGCAGTCCGGCGATCCACTCCTGGAGCGTCACGGTGCCGTGATACCAGCCGGAGATGTACACCGTCTCCCGGGTCAGTCGATGCAGCCGGGACAGCAGCGCCGACAGCGTCGGGTCGGGCCGAGTGTGATCGGCGACCGTCTTGCTCAGTCGTGCGGCACGACTGCCCACGATGTAGGTGCCTTTCGGCAGCCGGGTGACGAAGCCGTCCTCCTGCAGCGTCCGCAGGATGTGGTAGCAGGTGCTTCGATTGAGATCGAGCTGTCGCGCAAGGCTTTTCGCGGATGCGGTGCCGTCCGCTGCCGCGATGGCCTCGAGCACTTCCAAACCCCGCGACAGGGTCCGCAGCGTCGTTCCCGTATTCGAGGAAGTCACGACGTCGTCCGCGACGCGAGAGCGAGCACGGTCCGTGCCAACACCTGTGCCGACGCGACGACCTCGTCCTCCTCGATCGACTCGTCCGGGCTGTGCGCCAGTGCCGTGTCCCCGGGACCGTAGATGATCGTAGGGATGCCGCGGGGACCGTACTGTGCGGCGTCGGTGGCGGCCGTCAGACCCACCAGAGGGGTCGCCGATCCACGCACCGCATCGATGCTCTGCTGGACCGCCCGCACGAGAGGCTCCGCGGCATCGGTCTGCCATCCCGGCAACTCGTGCTGCCAGACGACCCGGCTCGGTCGCGCCCCCCAGCCGGCATCGGCGTCGACCTTCGCCACCAGCGACTCGATCCGCGCACGCATCTCGTCGAGATCCTCGCCCGCGGCCACTCCCCAGCGACCGGCCATCTCGGCCGTATCGGGCACTGCCGCCCGCCACGTCCCCGCGCGCACCGTTCCCATGACGAACGGAACAGGGGTCGGGATGTCCGCGAAGTACTCGCTTCGGTGCTCCTCGGCCCTCGAGTCCGCGAGGTCGGTGAGCGCGGTGTGGACGCGCATCAGATGCAGGAAGGCATCCTGGCCACGCCACGGTGCCGACGTGTGGGCCGACACCCCGTCGATCTCGATGCGGAAGAACAGCAACCCGGTTCCCGCCGGCGCGGCAATTCCGCCCGTCGGTTCCAGGACGACCGCGGCCGCCGGTCGCTCGATCCGCTCGAAAGCCGCGCGGGTGCCGATACCCGTCGTCTCCTCCGCGACGACCAACTGGACGGCAACGTCGAAAGGCAAGTCCACGTCCAGCTTTCGCAGCGCATGCAATGCGAAGATCCCGGACGCGATGGGCCCCTTCGTGTCGACCGATCCGCGCCCGTGCACGCGTCCGCCGCGGCGCGCACCGCTGAACGGGGACAACGTCCACGAATCGACATCGCCGGGTGGGACGACGTCGATGTGCCCGTTCAGCACGACGGTCGGCACGCCCTCGCGCGGCGGCCGGGGCCACGCGACGATGTTGCGCCGGTGCTCGAGCCGCGGCTCCGTGGCCGGATCCGCCGCGCGACCGGCGGCGGTGAGGTGCAATTGCTGGGTCTCGTGGGTCCAGTCGTTCGCGTCGAACCACGCTGTGAGAAACCCGTGGATCGTGTCCTCGTCGCCGCTGACGCTGGGGCATCGCACACTGCCGGAGAGGAACTCGAGCATCGGCTCCCTCAGTTCCTCGACCGTCTCGTGCAGCCGGCCCACCGCCTGTTCGGTGGTTTCGGTCGTCCGGGTCATCGCAACACCTCGTTCGGTCATCCGTTCGTTCGGTGGACCCACGATGAACTCCGAGCAATGGTTGGGCAACGAGGACGCCGATCGAGTGTCACTATATGAACTTTCGGCTGGCCGGACTACCCGGGCGGACGTGGAAGCCCCTGCCGTAGGCGCATACGTACCGGTCAGTACAGAAGGTCTGTCGAGAACGCTCTCGCGGAATTTCAGATACCCGGACTCGGGACCGTGCGATCTCGATGCCGACGCCGATCGCACCTATCGTGACGCACCTGGACAACCGTGCCGCGGGATGCACCGGTCCGCGGCCCCCCGACGAGACCCATGGCAGGAGCTTCAGAATGACGGAGGCCACGCTGTTCGACCGGCACCGATCCGTGATGCCCGACTGGATGTCGCTGTACTACCCCGATCCCCTCGAACTCGTGTCGGGGAACGGACGTCGCGTCACAGGCGGGGACGGACGCACCTATCTCGATTTCTTCGGCGGTCTCCTGGCAACCATGGTCGGCCACGACATCCCCGAGATCACCGAGGCGGTCCGTGCCCAGGCCGGCCGCATCATGCACTCGTCGACGCTCTACCTCATCCGCGCGCAGGTCGAGCTCGCCGAGAAGATCGCCGCGCGCGCACCGGTCGACGATCCGCGCGTGTTCTTCGTCAACTCGGGCTCGGAAGCCGTGGAGACGGCGTTCCTCCTCACCAGTTGCGCCCGGTCCTCGAATCAGGTCATCGCACTGCGCGGCAGCTACCACGGTCGCTCGTTCGGCACCGTCGCGGCCACCGGCATTCGTGGTTGGTCGGCAACGTCTCTGAGCCCTCTGCAGGTGACGTACGCGCACAGCGGCTACAAGTATCGGAGCCCGTTCGGGCATCTGGACGACGACGCCTACACCGCCGCGTGCGCCGACGAACTCCGCACGATGATCGAGACGGCCACGTCCGGGAACGTCGCCTGCTTCATCGCCGAACCGGTGCAGGGGGCGGGCGGATTCGCCACTCCCCCGGACGGATTCTTCCTGGCGATGCAGGAGGTGTTGCGAGAGTACGAGATTCCGTTCGTCTCCGACGAGGTGCAGTCGGGCTGGGGACGAACGGGCAGAAGCTGGTTCGGGATCGAGCACTACGGCGTCCGGCCTCAGGCGCTCACCTTCGCCAAGGGCCTGGCGAACGGGATGAGCATCGGCGGAGTGGTGGCCGAGGAGTCCCTCATGAACTCGCTGACCGCGAACTCGATCTCCACCGCCGGCGGCAACCCCATGGCGATGGCCGCCGGGAATGCGGTGCTGGACTACATCGCAGACCACGACCTGCAATCCAACGCGGACCGGATCGGCGCCCTCCTCGCCGGCGGTCTGCGGGCCATCGCCGCGCGTTGCCCGCTGGTCGGTGAGGTCCGCGGCGTCGGGCTGATGATCGGCGTCGAACTCGTGCTGCCCGGCACCAAGACCCCCGCCGTGTCCGCGACCACCGCCGTCCTCGAGGAGGCGCGGGCGGCAGGTCTGCTCATCGGGCGGGGCGGACTGCACGGCAACGTCCTGCGCGTCACGCCCCCGATGACGGTCACCGCGGACGAGGCCACCGAGGCCCTCGCGCTCCTCGAAGCGGTCCTGATGACGGTGTCGGCCCAGGTCGACGCCTGACGACGCGGTCAGTCCCGGTCGGGTTCGAGGACCAGCACCGGGATCCGTCGACCGGTGGCCCGCTTCTCGTAGGCCGCCCACGCCGGATAGATCGACAACCCGAGCCGCCACAGCCGCTCGCGCTCCGCGCCGTCCACCTCGTGCGCCCGCACTTGCTGCGCCGCACCGCCGGCCACCGAGATCTCGGCCCGCGGGTGGGCACGCAGGTTGTAGTACCACGACGGGTTCTCCGCCTGGCCGTAGTTGGAGGCGATGAGCACGATCCGACCGTCGTCGGGCAAGCCGAGCAGCGGGACGACGCGGCGGACACCGCTGCGCGCGCCGGTCGTCGTGAGCATCACCACCGGCAGACCCGAGAGCATGCTCGTCAGGGTCCGCCGCCGCCTGGTGATCCGGAAGACCGGACGGTCGATGTGGTGCAGGGTGCGCGCGAACACCCACGACACCGGTGCCAGGCCGCCCACCGACCGCATTCCACGCTGAATCGGGTTGGCCTGACGATACGTTCGTGCCTGCGCCATGATCGTTTCCTTCCGGACGAGCCGTCAGTCCCAGGCCGGCGCGAGCCGCCGACCGGTCGCGGCCCGCGAGGTCCGCCGGAACAGCACCAGGAACACCAGCGCCACCAGCGGCTGCAGGAAGTCGGTGAGGAGGGTGCGCCGGTCCGGGTGCCGGTCCAGCGCGATGTGCGCCGCCGCGCCGACGAGGAGAACGGCCCACTGGGTCAGGAAATACCCCATGACATCACCTTCTCGGTCCGAGAGGCTCCCACGTGTCGAGAGGTCAATCGTGGCATGCGGACCACGCCGTCGCACCGAAAACGGTCGTGCCGCTCCCCCGATCGGAGAAGCGGCACGACGAGAACCGGAGCGACGGACCCTAGAAGCCCAAGCGGCCCAACTGCTTCGGGTCGCGCTGCCAGTCCTTGGCGACCTTGACGTGCAGGTCCAGGAAGATCTTGACGCCGAGCAGCTTCTCGATCTGCTTGCGGGCCACGGTGCCGACCTCACGCAGCCGGGCGCCGCCCTTGCCGATCACGATGCCCTTCTGGCTGGGACGCTCGACGTACAGCAACGCGTGGACGTCGAGCATCTCGCCCTGCTTCTCCGTGCGGCCCTCGCGTTCGCGGATCTCCTCGATGACGACGGCGAGCGAGTGCGGCAGCTCGTCGCCGAGGCCCTCGAGCGCGGCCTCGCGGATCAGCTCGGCCATGAGCGTCTCCTCGGGCTCGTCGGTGAGCTCGCCGTCCGGGTAGAACGCCGGGCCGGGCTCCATCAGGCCGGCCAGGACCTTCACCAGCAACTCCACCTGCTCGCCGGAGACGGCGGACACCGGGATCACCTCGGCCTCGGGGCCGAGGAGCTTGGAGACCGCCATGAGCTGCGAGACGAGCGCGTCCTTGCTCACCTTGTCGATCTTGGTGACGATGCCGACGAGCTTGGTCTTGGGCGCCATCTGACGCACCTGCTCGAAAATCCACCGGTCGCCGGGGCCGATCTTCTCGTCCGCCGGGATGCACAGGCAGATGACGTCGACCTCGGAGTACGTGTCGCGAACCAGGTCGTTGAGGCGCTGGCCGAGCAGCGTGCGCGGCCGGTGCAGGCCGGGGGTGTCGACCAGGATCAGCTGGGCGAAGTCGCGGTGCACGATGCCGCGGATCGTGTGCCGGGTCGTCTGCGGCCGCGACGACGTGATCGCGATCTTCTCGCCGACCAGCGCGTTCGTCAGCGTCGACTTGCCCGTGTTGGGCCGTCCGACGAAACAGACGAAGCCGGAACGGAATTCGTTGTCGGTCATATTCACTCCTGGTTCACGTTTCCGTCTGCGTTCGTGTCGTCGGCGGCGGCCGACTCCTCGCCGAGCACGCGCTCGACGTATACCGTGCTGATCCGCACGCGGCCGCGCACGTCGGCACCGCCCTCGCCGCGCAGCAGCAGGCCCGCGGTGACGACCTCCGACCCGGGCAGCGGTACACGTCCGAGTTCGTAGCCGAGCAGTCCGCCGACCGTCTCGACCTCGTCGTTCTCGATCTCCACGTCGAACAGTTCGCCGAGGTCCTCGACCGGCAACCGCGCCGAGACGCGGTAGCTGCCGTCGCCGAGATCCTCTACCGGCGGGGTCTCGTCGGTGTCGTACTCGTCGGCGATCTCCCCGACGATCTCCTCGATCACGTCCTCGATGGTCACCAGCCCGGCGATGCCGCCGTACTCGTCGACGAGGACCGCCATGTGGTTGCGGTCACGCTGCATCTCGGCGAGCAGGCTGTCGAGCGGCTTCGAGTCGGGCACGAACACCGCCGGGCGCATCACCTGCGACACCGTGACGCTCCGACCGCCGTCCGACGAGTAGTAGGTCTGCTGCACGAGGTCCTTGAGGTAGACGACGCCCAGCACGTCGTCGACGTTCTCGCCGATTACGGGAATGCGCGAGTGTCCACTGCGCACCGCGAGCGACGTGGCCTGGCCGGCGGTCTTGTCGGCCTCGATCCACACCATCTCCGGGCGCGGCACCATCACCTCGCGGGCGGACGTGTCACCGAGCTCGAACACGGACTGGATCATCCGGCGTTCCTCGTCGGCCACCACGCCGCGTTCCTGCGCCAGATCGACCAGCTCGCGCAGCTCGATCTCCGACGCGAACGGCCCGGCCCGGAAGCCGCGACCCGGCGTGAGCGCGTTGCCGACCAGGATCAGCAGGCGGCTGACCGGGCTGAGCAGGGCGCCCAGCGCGACCAACGGCACCGCGGCCGCGAGCGCGATCGGGTACGCGTGCTGGCGGCCCAGGGTGCGCGGGCCGACGCCGATCGCGACGTAGTCGACGAGCACCATCACCACGATCGTGACGACGACACCCCACACGGGGCCGATCAGTTCGATCAGCGCCCCGGCGAGCAGGACCGCCGCCGCGATCTCGCACAGGATTCGCAGCAGGACCATGAGATTGACGTAGCGGGGACGGTCGGAGACGATCCGCACCAGCCGCGCCGCGCCGGGGCGTTCGTCCTTCGCCAGCTCCTCCACCCGCGCGGGCGAGAGCGTGTTGAGCGCCGAATCGAGGGCCGCGAACAGGCCGCCCAGTGGCACCAGGACGACCGCGAGAACTATGAGGACGACGGGGTCACTCACCGGCCGATCACCGTCCGCCGGGTGTCACTGTTCGGCGCCATCGACGAAGCCGGTCTTGCCGAGCAGCCGCTGGTCACGCGCCGCGAGCTCGGCCTCGCGCTCCGCGCGCCGCAGGTTCTCGTACCAGTCGGCCAGCAGCTGGTTCTGCAGGCCGAACATCTCCTTCTCCTCCTCCGGCTCGGCGTGGTCGTAGCCGAGGAGGTGCAGGACACCGTGCACGGTCAGCAGCGCCAGCTCGTGGTCGAGCGAGTGACCCGCCTTCTGCGCCTGATCGGCCGCGAACGACGGGCACAGCACGATGTCGCCGAGCATCGACGGTCCCGGCTCCGGCGCGTCGGGGCGCCCACCCGGCTCGAGCTCGTCCATCGGGAACGACATGACGTCCGTGGGTCCGGGCAGGTCCATCCACCGCATGTGCAGGTCTGCCATGGTCGCCGAATCGACCAGCACCATCGACAGTTCCGCCGCGGGATGGACGTCCATGCGGGCGATCACGAATCGGGCGACGCTGATCAGGTCCTCGTCGGAGACTTCCATCCCCGATTCGTTGGAGATCTCGATGCTCATCTACGTCGCTCTTTCGTCGGTCGCGCGCCGGCACGTGGCCGGAGCCGTGCACGCTGTCGTGCGGGAACTGTGGGGCGGGAACAACCCTACCGCCGGTGCGAACGCGACTGGACCGCCCGCCGCTGTGCACGGTTCCCGAGCGGCACCTCGCCGGTCCGCGACGCCTCGAACCGGTCGTACGCGTCGACGATGTCGGAGACCAACCGGTGCCGCACGACGTCGCTGCTGTCGAGGATCGCGAAGTGGATGCCGTCGATGGCGTCGAGGATCTCGGTGGCGGCCCGCAGACCCGAACGCGCGCCGCCGGGCAGATCCACCTGGGTGACGTCGCCGGTGACGACGATCTTGGAGCCGAACCCCAGACGGGTGAGGAACATCTTCATCTGCTCGGCCGTGGTGTTCTGCGCCTCGTCGAGGATGATGAACGCGTCGTTGAGGGTGCGGCCGCGCATGTAGGCGAGCGGGGCGACCTCGATCACGCCGGCCTGCATGAGCTTCGGGATCGCCTCCGGATCCATCATGTCGTGCAGGGCGTCGTGCAGCGGACGCAGATACGGGTCGATCTTCTCGTGCAACGTGCCCGGGAGGAAGCCCAGCCGCTCGCCCGCCTCGACGGCCGGACGGGTCAGGATGATCCGAGTCACCTGCTTGCTCTGCAGCGCCTGCACGGCCTTGGCCATCGCCAGGTACGTCTTGCCGGTACCGGCCGGGCCGACGCCGAACACGATGGTGTTCTCGTCGATCGCGTCGACGTAGCGCTTCTGGTTGAGCGTCTTGGGGCGGATCGTCTTTCCGCGCCGGGACAGGATGTCGAGACTCAGCACGTCGGCCGGCGACTCGGAGAGTCCCTGCGTGAGCATGCCGACGGTCCGCCGGACCGCGTCGGGGGTGATCGGCTGATTGCGGCGCACCAGCGCGGCCAGCTGCTCGAAGACCCGCTCGGCCAGCGCGACGTCGGCCGGAGTGCCGGTCAGCGTGACCGCGTTCCCGCGCACGTGGATATCGGCGTCGAGGACCTGTTCGAGAGCGGTCAGATTCTCGTCGGAGGACCCGAGCAGGGGCGGCACCACCTCGGGTGGGAGTTCCATACTCGAGCGGACAGTGCGCTCGGCCGGCTGTGCGGGATCCTGCGGGGCGCCGCGGTACCGCGGCGAGCCGTTCTCGACTTGTTCACTCACGTGAGGGCTATGGCCTACTTCCAGGTCCGACGTGTCCGCGACGGGGTTGTCGCGTGCCCAAAGTCTAGCGCCCGACAGCGACACCGCCCACCGAGTTACCCAGCCGAACCCGTGTTCGATTTGCCCGAATCGGCCAGCCACTGCCCGGCCCGCTCGACCACCTCGCCGGCCCGCGCAGGGGGCAGACCGAGCAAAACGAGCCCGGCGGTGGCGAACGTCTCGCCACGGTCGACGATCGCACCCCGGTTCGCGTGCTCGAGCAGCGTCAACGTCATACCCTCGAACATCGCCACCAGCAGATCCGCCGGTAGGTAGTCCGAGAAGACGCCCTCGCGCTGCCCCCGCTCGACGTTGTCGACGCTCGTGGCCCGCAGCGGCGTGAGGAGGTCGTGGATCCGCTCGTCGCCGAGTTCACGGCGGGCGAACGAGAGCAGGACCCGGAACCGGTCACCGATCGGCCACGTCCGAAGGGCCAGCACCGCCACACCGAGCTCCGGCGCCTCGGGCGCAGGCGGACCGGCCGCGAGCGTCTCGGCAATCGCGGTCGACGCCTCTGTGACCAGACCCTCGATCAGCGCGTCGCGGTTCGGGAAGTGCGAATACACGGTGCGCCGCACCACGCCGGCCGCCCGCGCCACGTCGTCCATGCTCGCGTCCGGGTCGGCAGCGAACGCCGAAATCGCGGCCTCGAGAATGCGGGCGCGGTTAGCGCGTGCCTGGGCGCGGAGCGGGGGCAGAGGAGGACGTGTCTCGGGAGTCACCGGTACATCCTCCCCCGGACCTGGGATGTGATCTACGTCATGCCGTCCTTGCACACCGATGTGCAGGTAACTAACTTGCACATCAATGTGCAAGATCCCCGGTGGAGTCCACCGGGCCGCGGGGAGGGCTCGAGACCATGACCATGACGCAGTCGCAACTACCGGGGATCGCCAATACCCCCGTCGACCGGATGGATCGGCCGTACCCGCGCCGGTGGGCAGCCCTCGGGGTGCTGTGCCTGAGTCTGCTGATCGTCGTCATGGCGAACACCGCACTCATCGTGGCCGCGCCCGACATGACGCGGGATCTGCGGCTGACCAGTTCGGACCTGCAGTGGGTCATCGACGGCTACACCGTCCCGTATGCGGCGCTGATGCTGCTGTTCGGCGTCGTCGGCGACAAGTACAGCCGTCGCGGAGCGCTGTTCGCCGGCCTGGTCGTCTTCGGCGCCGGCGCCGTGTTCGGCAGCCTCGCCGACACCACCACCGCCGTCGTCGCGGCCCGCATGGTCATGGGCGTCGGCGCGGCGATCATCATGCCCGCGACCCTGTCGCTGCTCGTCGCCACGTTCCCCGCCGCCGAACGCGCCCGCGCCATCGCGGCGTGGGCCGCCACCTCCGGTCTCGCGATCGCCCTCGGCCCGTTGCTGGCCGGATGGCTGCTCGAAAGTCGTTCGTGGCACTCCACTTTCCTCATCAACGTGCCGATCGCTGCACTCGCGATCGTCGCCGCGCTGGTGCTCGTGCCACCGTCGAAGGCGCACGGGCTGGGCCGCATCGACTGGCTCGGTGGGCTGCTGTCCGTCGTCACGATCGGGTGCCTGGTGTTCGCGATCATCGACGGCTTCCACTTCGGCTGGGGCACAACTGCGCTCACCGCGGCCGCGGTCTCCGTGGTCGGGCTCGCCCTGTTCGTGGCGTGGGAACTGCGGCATCCGCAGCCCCTGCTGAACGTGCGCAAGCTCGGCGAGCGCGCGGTGGGCGGTGCGTCGCTCGCGGTGATGCTCGTGTTCCTCGCGGCGTTCGGGGCGATGTTCTTCATCGCCCAGCAGTTCCAGTTCGTGCTGGGATTCGGCCCGCTCGACACCGGCGTCCGACTGCTGCCGCTCGCGGCCGCCGTGTCGGTGGGTGCCGCCGCGAGCGCGCGCCTCGCCCCGCGCATCGGCACCCGGGCGATCGTCGCCGGCGGGATGCTGGTTGCTGCGGCGGGCATCCTGCTGCTCGTCCGTGTCGACGGCGGCTCGAGCTACCTCGACTTCGTTCCGACCCTCGTACTCCTCGGGATCGGGGTCGGACTGGCCGTCTCCCCCGCCACCGACGCGATCATGGGCAGCTTCCCGGACAAGGACCTGGGCGCGGCCGGCGGACTCAACGACACTGCGATCGAACTCGGCGGTTCCCTCGGCATCGCGATCCTCGGCTCGGTCCTCGCGTCGGCCTACAAGGACGGGATCGCCGGCTTCCTCGCGTCACTGCCGATCCCGAAACTGACCGGGCCGCAGGCCGATCTGGTGGCGCAGGGGCTACAGGCTTCGGGCGAGTCGGTCGGCGGCGCCGCGATCGTGGCCGACGAGATGTCGAAGAACATGCTCGCCGCCGCGCAGGCACAGCCGCTGATGGACGCGGCCACCGTCGCGTTCGCCGACGCGATCTCGCGCGCCAGCCTGGTGGGTGGGCTGGCCCTCGCAGTCGGCGCGGTGGTCGTCGCGGTCGTCCTGCCCAGCGGCGGATCCGGTCAGGACTGACCGGCGACGAGGGCCTCGCGCGAGAGCTTCCAGCTGCGCGTGTTCGGGTCGAGGAACGCGAAGTGGTCCTCGCCCTCGATCAGGTGCAGTTCCACCGGATCCCCGGCGGCCCGGGCCGCATCCCGGTATCGGGACGCGACCTTGGCCGGCACCTGGACGTCCTCGGTACCGTGCAGGACCACGACGGGAACCCCGATCGGAAGCCGATGCTGCGGCGACGCCGAGCGGTACAGGTCGGGATCGTCCTCGAACCGGACCCCGAACAGGTCCTCGATGTAGCTGACCCGACGTCCCCGCTCGGCCGCCGACGCCAGGTCGAGCGCGCCCGCCTGCGACACCACCAGCTCCGGGCGGACGGTCGTGTCCCGTTGCCCGGCCAACCACACCGCGAGCTGCCCGCCGGCCGAGTGCCCGACGACACGCACCCGGTCCAGGTCCAGCGGTACCGGCGACGCCGCAGCCACCGGTCCGGCGATCGCCTCGAGTGCGGCGACGACGTCCGCCGACATCTCCGGCCACCGCCCGCCCGCGCCGATGCGTCGGTACTCGACGTTCCACACCGCGACCCCGCTGCGGGCCAGTTCGAGCGAGAACGACGTCCCGAGGTTGAGGTGGTACTGCCCGCTCCAGTAACCGCCGTGAATGACCATGACGACCGGAACCGGCTCGCCCGCAGGGTTTTCCGGGGCGTAGAAGTGGCCGAACTGTTGCGACTCGGGACCGTATTCGATACGTGTCCTGGGCATATCCATCGCTCCTGAGTCAGTCGAGGGGGGCCGCGGACCAGCGGTCGGTGAGCACGCCGATGGCGCCGAGCGCCACCGCGGCCGCCGTCGACGTCCGCAGCACCGTCGGCCCCAGCAGCACCGCGGTCGCGCCGACCTCGGTGAGCGCGCCGACCTCGTCGTCGGACAGTCCGCCCTCGGGGCCGACCACCAGCACCACCTCGGAGACGTCCCGCAGCGGCAGCGACGCCAGCGGAGCCTGCGCCGACTCGTGCAGCACGCCCACGACACCGCCGCGGCCGACGACGTCTCGGACCAGGTCGAGCACCTGCGCGGTGTGGTGCAGGTCGGCGACGTCGGGCACGAACGAGCGTCGCGACTGCTTGGCCGCCGCGATCGCGGCGTTGCGCCAGCGCGCCACGCCCTTCTGGGTCTTGGCGCCCTCCCACCGCGCGACGCACCGCGCCGACTGCCACGGCACCACCGCGTCGACACCCGCCTCGGTGGCGAGTTCCACGGCCAGTTCGGATCGCTCGGCCTTGGGCAGGGCCTGCACCAGCGTCACCGCCGGCGTCGGCCGCTGCTGGTCGCGGCGGGCCGTGACCTCGAGGTCGAGTCGGTCCTTGGCCGCCGCGGTCACCGTCGCGTCCGCGATGCCACCGCGGCCGTCGGCGAGCAGCAGACGTTCACCCGGTTTGATGCGGCGCACCGTCGCGGCGTGCCGGCCCTCGGGGCCGTCGAGCACGGCCGGCTGTCCGACGTCGGGCAGAGGATCCAGATAGAAGACCGTCGCGGCCATCAGTGCGCCCGGCGCCCGTCAGCGGCCACTGAACGCGTCACGAAGCCGGGAGAACAGCCCCCCGGTGTTGTGCGAACCGGTCGACACGACCTCGGCCTGGTCGCGGTCGCGGTGGTTCTTGAACTCCTGCAGCAGCTTGCTCTGCTTGCCGTCGAGTCGGGTGGGGATGACCACCTCGAGGTGCGCGTGCACGTCGCCGCGGACGCTCGATCGCAGCTTCGGCATGCCGTGGCCGCGCAACACGGACACCGAGCCGGGCTGGGTGCCGGGGTCGACCGTGATCTCGGTGGGTCCGTCGATGATCGTGTCGAGCGTGACCGTGGTGCCGAGGGCGGCGTCGACCATCGGCACCCGGATCGTGCAGTGCAGGTCGTCGCCGTCGCGCACGAAGACCGGGTGCGGCTGCTCCAGGATCTCGACGTAGAGATCGCCGGGGTGACCGCCGCCCGGACCGACCTCGCCCTGGGAGGCCAGCCGAATGCGCATGCCGTTGCTGACACCGGCGGGCACCTTGACGTTGATGTCGCGGCGGGCGCGGACACGGCCGTCGCCGCCGCACTTGTGGCACGGGTCGGGGATGGTCTCGCCGGCACCGCGGCACGTCGGACACGGGCGCGACGTCATGACCTGGCCGAGGAAGGAGCGCTGCACCGACTGGACCTCGCCGGCGCCGCCACAGGTCTCGCAGCGCATCGGCTTGGAGTCGCCGTGCGTGCCCGCTCCGGCGCAGCCGTCGCACAGGATCGCGGTGTCGACGGTGATGGTCTTGGTGACACCGGTCGCGCACTCGTCGAGCGTGAGCTTGGTGCGCAGCAGCGAGTCGGCGCCCGGCTGCACGCGGCCCTTCGGCCCGCGCGCCCCGCCGCCACCGCCGCCGAAGAACGCCTCGAAGACGTCACCGAGGCCACCGAAGCCGGCGCCCGCGAATCCGCCGCCGGCACCGCCGCCACCGGACTCCATCGGATCGCCCCCGAGGTCGACGATGCGCCGCTTCTCCGGATCCGACAGCACCTCGTACGCGGTGGAGACCTCACGGAAACGGGCCTGCGCGGTCTCGTCCGGGTTGACGTCCGGGTGCAACTCCCGGGCCAGCTTGCGGTACGCCCGCTTGATCTCCTGATCGGTCGCCTTCGGCCCGACGCCGAGTGTGCCGTAGTAATCCCGTGCCACTTTGGGTATCTCGTCCTTCTCTACTTCGTTCGCACCACGCGGTGAACCGCTCCGACGCCGCGACGGCCGGGTCCTGCACCCTCTCCGGCGCGGCCGCCCGGCCACACGTTATCGCTCGGCGAGCACCTCGCCGATGTACCTGGCAACGGCAGCCACCGAGGCAATTGTTCCCGGATAGTCCATCCGGGTGGGCCCGAGGACCCCCACACCACCGAACACCGTCCCGGCGGTGCCGTAGCCGGTGGAAATCACCGACGTGCCCCGCATCTCCTCGACCTGCGTCTCCTCGCCGATCCGGACGGTGACCCGACCGGCGTCCTGAGTCGCCGCCAGCAGTTTGAGGACCACCACCTGCTCCTCGAGAGCCTCGAGAACTGAGCGTAGTGAGCCGGGTAGCCCGGCCTGGGTCGTGAAGTCGCCCGCGTTGCGGGTCAGGTTCGCGGTACCGCCCAGCACGAGTCGATCCTCGGGATGTTCGACGAGCGTCTCGACCAGCACCGTCGCCGAGCGGACGACCGCGTCGCGGATGCTCTCCGGCGCATCCTCCGCGAGTTCGGAAACCGCGATGGACGCCGCGGCCAGGCGCTTGCCCTCGAGCGCACCACCCAACAGCGCGCGCAGCCGCGACAGATCGTCGTCGTCGACGACGTCGCCGAGTTCGACGATCCGCTGGTCGACCCGACCGGAATCCGTGATCAGGACCAGCAGCAGGCGGGCCGGCGTGAGCGCCACCACCTCGAGATGGCGTACCGACGACGCCGACAGGGTCGGGTACTGCACGATCGCGACCTGACGGGTCAGCTGCGCCAGCAGGCGCACCCCGCGCCGCAGGACGTCGTCCAGGTCCACCCCGGACTCGAGGAACTCGAGGATCGCGCGACGTTCGGCCGACGACAGCGGTTTGACGTCGGCGATCCGGTCGACGAACTGGCGGTACCCCTTGTCGGTGGGCACCCGCCCCGAACTCGTGTGGGGCTGGGCGATGTAGCCCTCGGCCTCGAGAACGGCCATGTCGTTGCGGATCGTCGCGCTGGAGACACCGAGATTGTGGCGCTCGACCAGTGCCTTCGACCCGATCGGCTCCTGCGTGGCGACATAGTCGGCGACGATCGCGCGGAGTACCTCGAACCGCCGTTCCTCCGTACTCGACACCACTGTCCACCTCCACTTCGCCACGAGACCGGGATTTCTCGCTCTCACCCCCGGGGCAGTGCACCCCGAGGACGGCGCCCACCTGGATACCCAGTCTAATGGCCGGTCCTGCGACCAACTCCGCAGGCCGCGCCAGGCATTCGGTCGAGCCGGACAGCCCGGTCAGGCCGTAGGGTTGTCGCCGGGTCGGCGTGCCGGCCCGACCACCGACGAGGAACACAGGCGGAACACAGGATGATCTTCAAGGGTGTCCGGGACGGCAAGCCGTACCCGGATCACGGATTGACACTGCGGGACTGGTCCCAGATTCCCCCGCGCCAGGTGCGCCTGGACGAGATCGTGACCACCACGAAGGTCCTCGAACTGGATCGCCTGCTCTCCGAGGACTCCACCTTCTACGGCGACCTGTTCCCGCACGCGGTGCTGTGGCAGGGCGTGATCTACCTCGAGGACGGCGTGCACCACGCGGTCCGGTCGGCGCTGCGCAATCGCGTCGTGCTGCACGCACGGGTCTACGACTACGACGCGGCCGAATCGGGCAGCCCGACCGACTGACGTCGGGCATCGTCAGTCGAGGATGTCCCGAACGACAGCGTCGGCGAGCAGGCGTCCACGATCGGTCAGCACCAGGTGGTCGGCCGCCAGCACCGCGAGACCGTCCTCGACGACGCGCGCGGCGGCCGCGCGTTCGCCGTCCCGCAGGTCCGCGAGCGGCAGACCGGTCCGCAACCGAACCGTCAGCATGACCCGCTCGACGTGGACGTCCTCGGCGGTGAGCGTCTCGGACCCGCCGACGGGAAGCTCACCGGCGGACAGGCGGTCGGCGTACCGCGCCGGGTGCTTGACGTTCCACCACCGCACGCCGCCGACGTGGCTGTGCGCGCCCGGTCCGGCGCCCCACCAGTCGCCGCCGTCCCAGTAGCCGAGGTTGTGCCGGCAGCGGGCGTCGTCGTTCGCCGCCCAGTTCGACACCTCGTACCAGCGCAGCCCGGCGTCGGCGAGGCGCGCGTCGATCCGCTCGTAGCGGGACGCGAGGACGTCGTCGTCGGGTGCGGGCAGTTCGCCGCGGCGCACCTTGCGGGCCAGCGCGGTGCCGTCCTCGACGATCAGCGCGTACGCGGAGACGTGGTCCACGCCGGCGTCCAGCACCGCGTCGAGGGACTGGTCCAGGTCGGCATCGCTCTCGCCGGGCGTGCCGTAGATGAGGTCGAGATTGACGTGGTCGAATCCGGCGGCACGCGCCTCCCGCGCCGCCGCGACGGCCCGGCCGGGGGTGTGGGTGCGGTCGAGTACCTTCAGGACGTGTTCGGCCGCGGACTGCATGCCGAGCGAGATCCGGGTGAACCCCGCGTCCCGCAGCGTCGCGAAGAACTTCGGCGACGTCGACTCCGGGTTCGACTCCGTCGTGACCTCGGCGCCCTCGGCGAGCCCGAAGCTCGACCGCACCGCGCCGATGACCTCGGCGAGCCCGTCGCCGCCGAGGAGCGACGGCGTGCCGCCGCCGACGAAGACGCTGTCGACCGCCGGCGCGCCGGTGATCTGGGCGGCCCGCGCGAGCTCACGCTTCAGCGCCTCGAGCCACGACTGCGGGGACGCGGACGTGCCCAACTCGCCCGCGGTGTACGTGTTGAAGTCGCAGTATCCGCACCGCGTCGCGCAGAACGGGACGTGGACGTAGATGCCGAACGGACGCGCGCCCACCCCGGCCAGGGCCGAGGCGGGAAGTTCGAACGGCGTCGAGGCGACGGCAGGGGTCGAGGCGGCGGATCCACTCACGACTCCAGTGTCCCAGTCGCCCGAGTTCACGCCACGATCCCCTCGCCGATCAGGAGATTTCCCGGGATTTCGGGGGAAATATGCTCCCGATGGTCGGCAGAGCGGGAATCGCATGGCAGAATGGCCCGCATGACAGATACCGGGGTGCGATTGGTGGCGCGGCGCCACGTCGACCTCAAGCGTGTCTGTAGCTGTTGTTGTCTGCCCTGCGGCGTGTAGCGGCCAGCGTTTCCCTGCCCTGAGTGCAGCGGCGCTCGCCTGCGTTCGTCTCCCCCCGTTAGGCCCGTAAACCGGCCGGCCGAGGACGACCCCGCGAGGAAGCAGCCCTCCTCTCCCCTGTCTTCGACCGGTGCACCGTGAGATTCACGAAATTCAGGAGCACCCATGACGTCGACCACCGACGCCGAATCTGCTGTGAGCCCGCCGGCGCGTGCCGCGCGCCCGAAGAAGCGTGTCTCCGAGGGACAGTGGGCCCTCGGCTACCGCGAGCCGCTCAACGCGAACGAGCAGATCAAGAAGGACGACAACCCGCTCAACGTCCGCGCCCGCATCGAGAACATCTACTCGAAGCAGGGTTTCGACAGCATCGACAAGGCCGACCTGCGCGGGCGGATGCGCTGGTGGGGCCTGTACACGCAGCGTGAAGAGGGCTACGACGGCACCTTCACCGGCGACGAGAACATCGATCTGCTCGAGGCCAAGTACTTCATGATGCGGGTGCGCTGCGACGCCGGCGCCCTGAACGCCCAGCAGCTGCGCACGATCGGCCAACTCTCCACCGAGTTCGGCCGCGACACCGCCGACCTCTCGGACCGTGAGAACGTCCAGTACCACTGGATCGAGATCGAGAACGTCCCCGAGATCTGGCAGCGACTCGAGGCCGTCGGCCTCAAGACCACCGAGGCGTGCGGCGACTGCCCGCGCGTCGTGCTCGGCTCGCCACTGGCCGGTGAGTCGTTCGACGAGATCCTCGACCCGACGCCGGCGATCGACGAGATCGTCCGCCGCTACATCGGCGATCCCGAGTACTCGAACCTGCCGCGCAAGTTCAAGACCGCGATCTCCGGGCAGCAGGACGTGGTGCACGAGATCAACGACGTCGCGTTCGTCGGCGTGAACCACCCCGAGCACGGCCCGGGTCTGGACCTGTGGGTCGGTGGTGGCCTGTCGACGAATCCGATGCTGGCGCAGCGCGTCGGCGTGTGGGTGCCGCTCGACGAGGTCCCGGACGTGTGGGAGGCCGTGGTGTCGATCTTCCGCGACTACGGCTACCGCCGGCTGCGCGCCAAGGCGCGGCTGAAGTTCCTGATCAAGGACTGGGGCATCGAGAAGTTCAGGGAAGTTCTCGAAACCGAGTACCTGAAGCGCAAGCTCATCGACGGCCCCGCACCGGAGAAGCCGGAGCGCCCGATCGACCACATCGGAGTCCAGAAGCTGCGCAACGGCCTCAACGCAATCGGCTTCTCTCCCATCGCCGGTCGCGTGTCGGGCACCATCCTGACCAAGGTCGCCGACGCGGCGGAAGCCGTCGGCTCCGACCGCATCCGCTTCACGCCGTACCAGAAGCTGATCGTGCTCGACGTGCCCGACGACAAGGTCGAGGAGCTGATCGCCGAACTGCAGCCGCTGGGCCTGCACGCCCGGCCGTCGCACTGGCGCCGGAACCTCCTGGCGTGCAGCGGCATCGAGTTCTGCAAGCTGTCGTTCGTGGAGACCCGCAAGCGGTCCCAGGTGCTGGCACCGGAGCTCGAGGAGCGACTCGCGGACATCAACGCGCAGCTCGACGTGCCGATCACGATCAACATCAACGGCTGCCCCAACTCGTGCGGCCGGTCCCAGATCGCCGACATCGGCTTCAAGGGCCAGTTGGTCGACGACGGCGAGGGCAACCAGGTCGAGGGTTTCCAGGTGCACCTGGGCGGCAGCCTCGGTCTCGACAGCGCCTTCGGCCGGAAGCTGCGTCAGCACAAGGTGACCAGCGACGAACTCGGCGACTACATCGACCGGGTGGTGCGGAACTTCGTGAAGCACCGCAACGAGGGTGAACGTTTTGCACAGTGGGCAGTTCGAGCAGACGAGGGGGATTTGCGATGACGGTTGATCTGACGACGGCGACCGAGGACGAACTCCGCGCGATCGCGGCACAGGGAGCGGCCGACCTGGACGGCGCGTCCGCGCAGGAGTTGCTGCGGTGGACCGAGGACACCTTCGGATCCGACTACATCGTGGCGTCGAACATGCAGGACGGGGTCCTGGTCCATCTTGTGGCGCAGGTACATCCCGGCGTGGACGTACTGTTCCTCGAGACCGGCTACCACTTCCCCGAGACCATCGGTACCCGCGACGCGGTGGAGCAGGTGTACGGGGTCAACGTCATCAACGCGCAGGCCGAGGCCTCCGTCGCCGAGCAGGACGCGGCCGAGGGCAAGGATCTGTTCGCCCGCGAGCCCAACCGCTGCTGCGCGCTGCGCAAGGTCGCGCCGCTGAAGGCCACGCTGAAGAACTACCGGGCCTGGGTCACCGGCATCCGCCGGGTCGAGGCCCCCACCCGGGCGAACGCCCCGCTCATCTCGTTCGACGAGGCGTTCGGGCTGGTGAAGATCAACCCCATCGCCGCGTGGTCGGACGACGACATGCAGGCGTACATCGACGAGCACTCGATCCTGGTGAATCCGCTCGTCGACGAGGGGTATCCGTCCATCGGGTGCGCTCCATGCACCGTCAAACCACTCCCCGGCGCCGATCCGCGTAGCGGTCGGTGGGCCGGTTCGGCCAAGACAGAATGCGGGTTGCACGCGTCATGACAATCGACATCTCACTCTCCGAGCCGCGGCTTCAGCTGGACGGCACCAAGTTCGACACCCTCGACGCCCTCGAGTCCGAGGCCATCCACGTCTTCCGTGAGGTGGCCGGCGAGTTCGAGCGGCCCGTGATCCTGTTCTCGGGCGGCAAGGACTCGACGGTGCTGCTACACCTGGCGATCAAGGCCTTCTGGCCGGCCCCGCTGCCGTTCGCGCTGCTGCACGTGGACACCGGTCACAACCTGCAGGAGGTGCTGGACTTCCGCGACCACGTCGTCGCGAAGTACGACCTGCGCCTGCACGTCGCCAAGGTCGAGGACTACCTCGCCGACGGCCGGCTCACCGAGCGCCCGGACGGCATCCGGAATCCGCTGCAGACGGTGCCGCTGCTGGACGCGATCTCCGAGAACCGCTTCGACGCGGTGTTCGGCGGCGGTCGCCGCGACGAGGAGCGTTCCCGCGCCAAGGAGCGGATCTTCTCGCTGCGCAACGCCTTCGGGCAGTGGGATCCCAAGCGACAGCGCCCCGAGCTGTGGAACCTCTACAACGGCCGGCACGCGCCGGGCGAGCACGTGCGCGTGTTCCCGTTGAGCAACTTCACCGAGCTCGACATCTGGCGCTACATCGCCCGCGACAACGTCGAGCTCGCCAGCATCTACTACGCGCACCAGCGTCCGGTGTACCGGCGCGACGGCATGTGGATGACGCCGGGCGTGTGGGGCGGCCCGGCCGCGGGCGAGGAGCTCGAGGTCCGGTCGGTGCGCTACCGCACCGTCGGCGACGGCTCCACCACCGGCGCGATCCTGTCCGACGCCGCCGACAACGACGCCATCCTGGCCGAGGTCGCGGCGTCCCGACTGACCGAGCGCGGCGCCACCCGTGGCGACGACCGCGTGTCCGAGGCGGCCATGGAAGACCGCAAGCGAGAGGGCTACTTCTGATCATGAGCGACCTGTTGCGCCTGGCTACGGCCGGCAGCGTCGACGACGGCAAGTCCACCCTCGTGGGCCGGCTGCTGTACGACACTAAATCCGTTCTGGCCGATCAGATCGACGCCGTCACGCGCGCGTCGGTCGACAAGGGCCTGTCCACCCCGGACCTGTCGCTGCTCGTCGACGGCCTGCGCGCCGAACGCGAGCAGGGCATCACGATCGACGTCGCGTATCGCTACTTCGCGACCCCGCGCCGCTCGTTCGTGCTCGCCGACACCCCGGGCCACGTGCAGTACACCCGCAACACCGTCTCGGGCGCGTCCACCGCCCAGTTGGTGATCCTGCTGGTGGACGCGCGCAAGGGCGTCATCTCGCAGACGCGTAAGCACGCCGCGGTGTTGGCGCTGCTCGGGGTGCCGCGACTGGTGCTGGCGGTCAACAAGATCGACCTCGTCGAGGATCCGGGGCAGGTGTTCGCCGACATCTCGGCCGAGTTCCGGTCGCTGACCGGATCGCTGGGCTGGGACGACGCCGACGTCCAAGCCATCCCGGTGTCCGCGCTGCACGGCGACAACGTCGCGGTGGCGTCGGACAACACGCCGTACTACGACGGGCCGACGCTGATCGAGCATCTCGAATCGGTGCCCGTGGACAGCGATAACGAAGGCAAGCACGCTGTGGGCCTGCGGTTCCCGGTGCAGTACGTGATCCGCCCGCGCACCGCCGAGTTCCCCGACTACCGCGGCTACGCCGGTCAGGTGGCGGCCGGGTCGGTGGTGCCCGGCGACGAGGTGGTCATCCTGCCGTCCGGCACCCGGACGACGGTGTCCCGCATCGACACCGCCGACGGCGAACTCGACGTCGCTCACGCGGGCCGCAGCGTGACGCTGGTGCTCGCCGACGACGTCGACGTCTCCCGCGGTGACACCATCGCCGCGCCGTCGGGCGCCCCGGAGCCGATCGACCAGTTCGACGCCACCGTGTGCTGGCTCGCCGAGAAGCCGCTGCGCCCGGGTGCCCGTCTGCTGCTCAAGCACGGCACCCGCACCACGCAGGCGATCGTCGGCGCGCTGGTCGAGCGTCTCGACGAGCAGGAGCTGACGTCCGAGCTGTCGCCGGAAACCCTCGAGCTCAACGAGATCGGCAAGATCTCGGTGCGCGTCGCGGAGCCGATCGTGGCCGACGACTACACCGTCAACCGGCACACCGGCAGCTTCCTGCTGATCGACCCGGCGGGCGGCAACACGCTCGCGGCCGGTCTGGTCGGTGATGCGATCGCCGCCGTCGAGCTCGGTGAGCGGGTCTGAGACCGTGACTCCGCTGATCGCCGTCGCACACGGCAGTCGTGATCCCCGATCCGCTCGGGTGGTCACGGCTGCCGTGGCGGCGATCCGCGCGCAGCGGCCGGACGTCGACGTCCGGCTGTGCTTCCTCGACCTGAACACGCCGTCGGTGGATCAGGTCGTCGACGCCGTTGCCGCCGAGGGTCACTCCGCGGCGGTCGTGGTGCCGCTGTTGCTCGGCAGCGCCTTCCACGCCCGGGTCGATCTCCCCGGCATCCTCGCCGCCGCCCGCGCGCGCCACCCACGGCTGACGCTCGTCCAGTCCGACGTCCTGGGCCACGACCACCGACTCGTCGACGCGGTCCGGGAGCGGATCGAGGCGACCGGCGTCGACACCGATGATCCCGCAACCGGTGTCGTGCTCGCCGCCGTCGGATCGTCCGACGCGCGGGCGAACGAACGCACCCGTGGTCTCGCCGCCGTCCTCGCCGCGGGCACCAGGTGGGCGGACACGACCACCTGTTTCGCAACGTCCGCCGAACCGTCCGTGGGACACGCCATCTCACTGCTGCGGTCGCGAGGGGTCGAGCGCATCGTGATCGCACCGTGGTTTCTGGCGCCGGGACGTCTGACCGACCGCCTCGGTGCGGCGGCACTCGACGTCGCCCCCGACGCGGTCCTCGCCGACACGATCGGCGCGCACCGGCACCTCGCCGACGTCGCGGTCGACCGGTACCGCGCGGCCCTCGTCGCGGCGACGCGGTGGAGGCTGTCCGCCTGACCCTATAGTGGGCGCGTGACCAGTGGCAGGGCCGCCAGAAAACGTACGGAAAGTGCTGCGTCACTGCGACGCAGGTGGAGACCGGAGGACGTGACCGGCATCGGTCGACAGGCGGTCGACCAGGCCCGGTTCGTCGGCCGCACTCACGTGATCACGTCTTCGCAGGGGGCCACCGAGGACGGTCACGTCGACCTGCGTGGGTTGGAGACGGGTCGCGGACAATCGCTCTCTGTCAAGTATCTGACGCTGGAGCGGCTCGACCTGAGCCACGCGCGAGGCCCGCTCCACATCTTCGAGACCGAGGTGTCCGACAGTCGCTTCGACAAGATCTCCGCGGCGAACAGCGTGCTCGACCGCCTGTTCGTGCGGTGTAGCTTTCGCTCCGCGCGCCTCACGCGGGCGCGGATCGGCCGGCGGATCGTCGACTGCGACTTCACCGGCGCGTCGCTGCGCAAACTCACGCTCGGCGAGAACACCGTGTTCGAGCGATGTGTGTTCGACGGGGCGGACCTCGCCGACGCGAGGCTCACCGGCGGCCGATTCGTGGACTGCACGTTCGACGATGTCGCGCTCTCCGCGCTGACGATGTTCGACCGGTGCGACTTCCGGGGCGCCCTGCCGGACCTGGGCATCGCACGGCTCGTCCGGTGCACGCGCGACGGCTCTCCCCTGCCCGACGGTTGGACGGGCCGGGCGCAAGCCGAGGAACTCGAGCGTGATTACCTCGACCGCTACGTGCGCGCGGCGCGCGAAGGGGATACCGACTCGATGCCGCTGGAACCCGAGTCACCACCGCGCTGACACGCCCCTCGGACGGCGGATGCCGGGGTCAGGCCCGGAACGCCGACCCGCGCTCCCCGAGTGCCTCCGCAGGCAGCGGCGCCCTCGGGCAGGGACGTGGCGGCGTTGCGTATTTGACGGAGCGTCGTCATGGGGCAGATCGTAGGGGTCCGCGACCATGACGTCGACCACAACTCCTTCACCTCGAGTTAACTCGAGGTTCTAGCGTCGGGGGTGCACCCGACGCACCGACGAAGGATCCCGTGTTGACCACCGCAGCACCGACGACGCATCTCGGCGACGACTTCCGTCGAGCCTTCCGCAGCCACCCGGCCGGAGTCACGATCATCACGGCGCACAGCCGCTCCGGCCCGGTCGGTATCACGTCGTCGTCCGTGTCGTCGGTGTCCGCCGACCCGCCGATCCTGTGCTTCTCACTCCAGTCGCTGCGCGGATCCGCCGCCGCGATCGCGGACGCGTCCAGCCTGTTGGTCCATCTGCTCACCGCGGAGAATGTCGCCCTCGCGAGCCGGTTCGCGGCACCCGGCACCGACGGGCGGTTCGGGCCGAGCACGCTCTGGTCGACGCTGCCGACCGGCGAGCCCTTCGTGCACGGCACCGGCGCAGTGCTGCGCTGCACCCCGTTGGCGACGGTCGCGGCCGGACCCGCGCTGGTCGTGACCGCGGCGGTCGACGCCGTGCTGGCCTCCGAATCGCTGGCCGACCCGCTCGTCTACCAGGATCGCCGGTACCACTGTGTGAGCCCCTGGACCGCGCTCGACTGAACATTCGCTTCCGCTCCGGTCGGGATCGGCACACGAATGTCGGGGTACGAGCTACCCGGTGACGTGGGCCGGACGGACGTACACCGTCTCGCCCTCGCGCAGCCCCAACGCCTCGGCATCGCTGCGCGTGATCTGTGCCGACAGTTCCTGCGCACCGGTCTTGGGCCGCAGCTCCACCCGGACCTCGAATCCGAGGTGCACGACCCGGGACACCGTGGCCGCGAACGACTGCGGGAGCTGGTTGCGATCCAGTCGCAGGTCGTGCGGGCGCACCAGCTGCCCGTTGAGTCGGGCGACCGGGCCGAGGAACGACATCACGAAGTCGTTGGCCGGGGTGTCGTACAGCTCCTGCGGGGTGCCGACCTGCTCGATCCGCCCCTTGTTGAGCACCGCGATCCGGTCGGCGACGTCGAGCGCCTCCTCCTGATCGTGCGTGACGAGCACCGTCGTCACGTGGACCTCGTCGTGCAGCCGACGCAGCCAGGTCCGCAGGTCGTCGCGCACCTTCGCGTCGAGGGCGCCGAAAGGCTCGTCGAGCAGGAGCACCTGCGGATCCACCGCGAGGGCCCGCGCGAGGGCCATGCGCTGACGCTGACCACCCGACAGCTGGGCCGGGTAGCGGTGCTGGAAGCCGTCGAGTCCCACGATCTCGAGGAGGTCGTCGACCTTCTTGGCAATCTCGGCCTTGGGACGCTTGCGGATCTTGAGCCCGAACGCGACGTTGTCGCGCACCGTCATGTGCTTGAACGCCGCGTAGTGCTGGAACACGAACCCGATGTCGCGCTTCTGCGGCGGCACGCCGGTGACGTCCTTGCCGGCGATCGTGATGGTCCCCGAGTCGGGCTGCTCGAGCCCGGCGATGGATCGCAACAGCGTCGACTTGCCCGAGCCGCTGGGCCCCAGCAGCGCCGTCAGCGACCCGGACGGGATGTCGAGGGTGACGTCGTCGAGCGCGGCGAAATCGCCGTAGTTCTTGCGTGCCCCGGTCACGGTAATCATGTCGTGCTCCTCTTGCGGTCGAGCAGAGTCATCAGCAGCAGGGTCACGAGCGCGATCGACATCAGCAGTGTCGCCGCGGCGTAGGCCCCGAAAGTGTTGTGGTCGTCGATGTATCGGGAGTGCACGAGCAACGTCAGGGTCTGCGACTGGCCGGGAATGCCGGACGAGACCATGATGACCGCCCCGAACTCACCGAGCGCGCGGGCGACGGTGAGGACGACTCCGTACGTCAGACCCCAGCGGATGGCGGGCAACGTGATGCGCGAGAACGTCTGCCACTTGGACGCGCCCAGCGTGGCCGCGGCCTGCTCCTGCTCGTCGCCGATCTCGTGCAGCACCGGCTCCACCTCGCGCACCACGAACGGCAGTGTCACGAAGATCGTCGCGAGCACCATGCCCGGCAACCCGAAGATCACCTTGAATCCGAGCGATTCGACCCCGCCGAACCAGCCGTTGGCACCCCACAGCAGGATCAACGAAACGCCGACGACGATGGGCGACACCGCGAACGGCAGGTCCACGACCGACTGCAGCAGGCCCCGCCCGGGGAAGCGCCCACGCACGAGCGCGAGCGCGGTGACGATGCCGAACACGACGTTGATCGGCACCACGATCGCGACGATGAGCAGCGACAGGTTGAGCGCCGAGATCGCCGCCGGGGTGCTGATCGCCTCGTAGAACGCGACGAACCCGTCCTCGAACGTGCGATACAGGATCACGCCGATCGGGACGATCAGCAGCACGAACAGGTAGGCGAGGACGACGGTGCGGATGCTGATCCGCGCCCACGGGGAAACCTTCACTGCGCCTGCTCCTCTCGACGCTGGTTGCGAGCCGCGAAGATGCGCAGGACGAACAGCGTCACGAACGCGATCGCCAACAGCGTCACCGACACCGCGGCCGCGCTGACCGGTCGGTCGATCTCGATCTGCTGCTGGATGTACTGCGAAGCCACCTGCGTCTCGCGGGGAATGTTGCCGCCGATGAGGACCACCGAGCCGTACTCGCCGATCGCCCGGGCGAAGGCCAGTCCGGCGCCGCTGATGATCGCCGGACTCAGGGTCGGGAGCACCACCTGGCGGAAGATCGTCCAGTTGCTCGCGCCCAGCGACGCCGCCGCCTCCTCGACCTCTCGGTCGGCCTCCATCAGCACCGGCTGTACCGACCGGACCACGAAGGGCAGCGTGACGAATGCGAGCGCCACGATCAGCCCCGGCTGGGTCGCGTTGAGGTGCACGTCGATCGGGCTCTGCGGTCCGTACAGCGACAGCATCACGATGCTGGCGACGATCGTCGGCAGCGCGAACGGAAGGTCGATGAGCGCGTTGACGATCCGCTTGCCCGGGAACTCGTCCCGCACCAGCACCCAGGCGATCATCGTGCCCATCACGACGTTGATGAGCGCGACGATCACCGACACCGTGATCGTCACCCGCAGGGACGCGAGCGCACCGGGCGCGGTGATCGCGTCCCAGAAGCCGCTGACGCCGTCCTCGAGGGAGGTGACGGTGAGCGCCGCGAGCGGCAGCAACACGATGATGCTGAGCCACAGCGCCGCGATGCCGATCCCCAGCGGGCCGACGGTTCCGGTGACGGCGAGCCAGTTCTTCCGGCGAGTCAGTGTCGTTGCCATTTACTTGGTCGCGTTGTCGTAGATCGCGGCAATACTGCCGCTGCCCTGGGTGAACAGTTCCTCGTCGACCCCGGTCCAGCCGCCCAGATCCGCGACGGTCCACAGCTTCTGCGGCTGCGGGAAGTCGGCGGCGAACTCCGCCGCGACCGCGGGATCGACCGGACGGAACCCGGCCTCGGCCCACAGACGCTGCGCCTCGGTCGTGTACAGGTAGTCACGGAAGGCGGTGGCCGCCGCGACATTCCGTCCGGTGGAGACCACCGCCACCGGGTTCTCGATCTTGAACGTCACCGGCGGGGTGACGTGCTCCACCGGATCGCCCTTGCGCTCGGTGAACAGCGCCTCGTTCTCGTAGCTCAGCAGCACGTCGCCGGTACCCTGCAGGAACGTCTCCGTCGCCTCGCGACCCGACTTGGGCTGCACCTTCACATGCTCGCCGACCAGCTTGTCGAGGTAGTCCAGGCCTGCCTGCGGATTCTTCCCGCCCTCGCTCTTGGCGGCATACGGCGCCAACAGGTTCCACTTGGCCGAGCCGGAGCTGAACGGATTGGGGGTGACCACCTCGAGTCCGGGCTGGAGCAGGTCGTCCCAATCCCGGATGTTCTTCGGGTTGCCCTCGCGGACCACGATCGTGACCACCGAGCCGAACGGAATCCCGTTGTAGGCGCCGCTGTTCCAGTCCTCGTCCACCAGACCCGCGTCGACCAGTCGAGTGATCTCGGGCTCGACCGAGAAGCTCACGAAGTCGGCCTGGGCACCGTCCTTGACCTTGCGCGACTGGTCACCCGAAGCCCCGTAGGACGGGTTGAAGGTGACCCCCTCGCCCTCCTCGGTCGCGGCGAAACCCGCGGTCACCTTGTCGTAGCCGGGCTTGGGAACACCGAACGCGAACATGTTGACGGCGCCGGCTCCACCACCCGCACCGGTGTCGGAGCCACCCACGACATCGCTCGAACCGCCGCTGCACGCGGTCAGCGCCACTGCGCCGATCGTGGCGAGTGCGGTCAGAAACAATCGAGAGCGGTGCTTCATTACTGATTACCTTCCTACCGGGCTGGCAAGTGCAGAGGATCACATACGGAATCAACCCGGCAACATCGGGTCTACGCGTGTGGAACTCGCGCGGAGTTCCGGGGCGAAGCGGCGTTCGGAAGAAGCGCGCGGTGCGCGACCGACCGGTCCCCTGGAAATCGAGACAGCCGGGTGCCCCGGCTATGCGAGCGCGAACGCCGAGATTCGAATCAACAACAGTGAATGTCTGCGACTGCAAGTCGGCCGACAGCGATCAACGCCAGTTCATGGCGGACCTGGTGAGCGGCGACTAACGACACGCGGCAGACTTTAGCAGAGGCCCGCCGGCGCCCCGAATTGCAAGATCGGATATGGGGTGTGGCGGCGTGCGGCGATGTCCCCGACGGATGGCACGATCGGACCATGACTCATCTGACCAGCCGGTTCGCGGGGCAGCTCGATTTCGGCGACGACTCGATGGCGGGAGCCGTGCTACCGGAGGGAGTGGACGGCTTCGGACAGGGTGCGTGGTATTGGGTTCACGGTGGTGAGACTCTGACCCAGAGCGAACTCGACACAGCAGAAGCCGCTCTCCGCGAGATACGGACCCTGGTCGCTGCGGCCTTCGCCGCCTTCGCCGCCGAGCTGACCGATCATCAGTCGACGACGTCATTCTTCCGCGAGTTCCATCTCGACGACATCCCCGAAGAGATGGTGTGTGCCTTGTTCGACGTGGACACCCGCGAGGTGGTGACCGACAAGATCTTCTTCGACCATCTCGTTCTCGTCGGCATCGCGATCAATCCGGCGGCGACGGACCGTGTCCTCGCACTCGACTTCGCGATCGGCGCCGACAAGCCCACCGACCAGTTGCTCGTCGCCGCGTGGGATCGGAACGGCAGCGTCACCGTTCACCACGAAAGCTGAGCGCCGCCGCCGGGAGCAGTCCCACCCACGACAGCAACGATCCCGCAGGGCGCTCCGCCCTGCGGGATCGTCGACGTGCCGCTACTTGGTCGCGTTGTCGTAGATGACGGCGATGCTGCCGCTGCCCTGCTTGAACAGTTCGGCGTCGACGGTCTTCCAGCCGCCGAGGTCGGCGATGGTCCACAGCTTCTGCGGCTGCGGGAAGTCGGCGGCGAACTCCGCCGCGACCGCGGGATCGACGGGACGGAAGCCGGCCTCGGCCCACAGACGCTGCGCCTCGGTCGTGTACAGGTAGTCACGGAAGGCGGTGGCCTGAGCGATGTTCGGGCTGTTCGAGATGACCGCAGCCGGGTTCTCGATCTTGAACGTCACCGGCGGGGTGACGTGCTCGACCGGGTCGCCGTTGCGCTCGGTGAACAGCGCCTCGTTCTCGTAGCTCAGCAGCACGTCGCCGGTGCCCTGTAGGAACGTCTCCGTCGCCTCGCGGCCCGACTTGGGCTGCACCTTCACGTGCTCGCCGACCAGCTTGTCGAGGTAGTCCAGGCCTGCCTGCGGATTCTTCCCACCCTCGCTCTTGGCGGCGTACGGTGCCAGCAGGTTCCACTTGGCCGAGCCGGAGCTGAACGGATTGGGGGTGACGACCTCGAGTCCGGGCTGGAGCAGGTCGTCCCAATCCCGGATGTTCTTCGGGTTGCCCTCGCGGACCACGATCGTGACCACCGAGCCGAACGGAATCCCGTTGTAGGCGCCGGTGTTCCAGTCCTCGTCCACGAGGCCGGCGTCGACCAGTCGAGTGATGTCGGGCTCGACCGAGAAGTTCACGAAGTCGGCCTGGGCACCGTCCTTGACCTTGCGCGACTGGTCACCCGAGGCGCCGTAGGACGGGTTGAAGGTGACACCCTCGCCCTCCTCGGTCTGGGCGAACGCCGCCGTCACCTTGTCGAATCCCGGCTTCGGGACCGCGTACGCGAACAGGTTGATGGTGCCGCCGCTTCCGTCGGCGGCGGTTTCGGCGCCGCCCGCGACGTCGCTCGAGCCGCCGCTGCACGCGGTCAGCGCCACTGCGCCGATCGCGGCGAGTGCGGTCAGGAACAAACGGGAACGATGCTTCATGATGTCGGACTACCTTCCTACAGGTCTGGCAAGTGCAGATCACATACGGAATCGACCCGGCGCACAGCCGGGCATCGGAAGACGGAACTCACGGCGAGTGCCGGGATGACGTGGCGTTCGGAAGGATCGAGCACAGGAGAGGTCCGCCGTCGACATGGGACGACGATACGACGACCGGTATGCGGATACCGGGCTCAGGAGAGAACGAACGCCGAAGTGCGATTCAGCAACAGTGAATGTCGGCAACTGCCAGACCACCGACAGCGATCAACGCCAATTCATGGCGGATCCGGGGCGCGGTGACTGGAGACACGCGGCAGATGCTAGCAGACGATCGGACGATCGTCGGGAAACCCGATCGTCGGGCTCAGCGGGTGAAGTACCAGGCGATGACGACCAGGATGATCAGTGCAATCAGCGCAATGGTCACGCGTGAGCGCGGCATCTAAGAACCCTCCACCTTCGTTTGCCCGTCCGGGTGGCCGCCGGAATCGACGACCTCGGCGCGCCCCAGCAGCGCGAACACTGCCGACAGGGCGCGATCGAGCAGCCACGCGATACCGAAACAGCACGGGATCATCACCGCGAGAACCAGGACGACCTGGGGGATGAACGGCAGGCCGGCCACCCACAGTTCGGCGCCGTCCCACCAGCTCGCGAGTTGATCCACCCGACCACCCTAGCCGCTGCCGCGACCGGCACCGAACAGGGCGACCGTCGCAAGTTGGCGAACTGTGGACGGTGAGCAAGGCACGGGTCGATGATGAGGTGATGACGTCCACGACCGAGCAGCCCGTCACGACGCCGGCAGGGGACTCCGACGAGGTGGCACCGAGGCGTCGCAGCGTCTTCCCGCCGATCGACGACTACGCATTCCTCTCCGATTGCGAGACGAACTGTCTGGTCGCCCGCAACGGCGCCGTCGAGTGGATGTGCGTCCCGCGCCCGGACTCCCCCAGCGTGTTCGGCGCGATCCTCGACCGGAGCGCCGGGCACTTCCGGATCGGGCCGTACGGCCAGAACGTGCCGTCCGCGCGCCGCTACCTGCCCGGTGGGCTGATCCTCGAAACCACGTGGCAGACCCAGACCGGCTGGCTGATCGTTCGCGACGCGCTGGTGATGGGCCCGTGGCACGCCAACGAACAGCGCTCCCCCACCCGCCGGCGCACCCCGTCCGACTGGGACGCCGAGCACATCCTGTTGCGGACCGTGAAGTGTGTGAGCGGCACCGTCGAGTTGGAGATGAGTTGCGAGCCGGCGTTCGACTACCACCGCGCCCCGGCCGACTGGCGGTACACCGGCAAGGTGTACGAGGAGGCGACGGCCACGTGCCGCTGCGCGTCGGACGGCGACCATCCGACACTCCGCTTGACGTCGAACCTGCGCCTCGGGCTCGAGGGGCGCGAAGCCCGGGCCCGAACCCGCATGGTGGAGGGGGACAACGCCTTCGTGGCGCTGTCGTGGTCGGAGCTGGCTGCACCACGGACGTTCGCCGAGGCCGCCGACAAGATGTGGCAGACCACCGAGTGCTGGCGACAATGGGTGACGATCGGGCGTTTCCCCGACCATCCGTGGCGGAGCCACCTGCAGAGCAGTGCGCTGACGCTCAAGGGTCTGACCTACGCACCGACCGGCGCCCTGCTCGCCGCGCCCACCACGTCGCTCCCGGAAACCCCCGGCGGCGAACGCAACTGGGACTACCGATACGCCTGGGTGCGGGATTCGACGTTCGCGCTCTGGGGCCTGTACACCCTCGGGCTCGATCGGGAGGCCAACGACTTCTTCTCGTTCATCTTCGACTCCGCGCAGTCCGACAACGGCGATCCGGCCCCCCTGCAGGTGATGTACGGCGTCGGCGGCGAGCACACCCTCGTCGAGGAGGAGCTCGGTCATCTGAAGGGGTACGACGGGGCCCTGCCCGTGCGGATCGGCAACGGCGCCTACAACCAGAACCAGCACGATATCTGGGGCACCCTGCTCGACTCGGTGTACCTGCACGTGCGCTCCCGCGACCAGGTCCCCGAGACGTTGTGGCCGCTGCTCGAACGGCAGATCGAGGAGGTCATCGAGCACTGGCGCGAGCCCGACCGCGGGATCTGGGAGGTGCGCGGCGAACCGCAGCACTTCACGTCGTCGAAGATCATGTGCTGGGTGGCGCTCGACCGCGGGGTCAAACTCGCTGTGCTGCACGGCGAGAAGGCCTATGCGGCGCACTGGGCGCAGATCGCCGAGGACATCAAGGCCGACATCCTCGAGCACGGTGTCGACGAGCGGGGCGTGCTCACGCAGCGCTACGGACACCCGTCCCTCGACGCATCGCTGCTATTGGCCCCACTGCTGCGGTTCCTGCCCGCCGACGACCCTCGGATCCGCGCCACCGTCCTCGCGATCGCCGACGAGCTCACCGAGGACGGACTCGTGCTCCGCTACCGAGTCGAGTCCACCGACGACGGCTTGTCCGGCAAGGAGGGCACGTTCACGATCTGCTCGTTCTGGCTGGTGTCCGCGCTCGTCGAGATCGGGGAGGTGAAGCGGGCCAGGGACCTGTGCGAGCGGCTCCTCGCGTTCGCGAGCCCCCTCAAGCTCTACGGCGAGGAGATCGATCCCAAGACGGGCCGACACCTCGGCAACTTCCCACAGGCGTTCACCCACCTGGCGCTGATCAACGCCGTCGTGCACGTCATCCGCGCCGAGGAGTCCGGCCACACCGGGACCTTCCAGCCCGCGCACGGCCCGTCCTGACGCATCCGCGAACACGCGCGAATGTCGGCGGTCTGTGTCACGATCGGCACATGCTGGATCATCTGGGAATCCAATGCACCGACACCGCCGCGAGCGCGGCGTTCTACGACAGGGTCCTCGCGCCGCTCGGCGGGGTCCGGATCAAGGAGTACGGGCCGATCATCGGCTTCGGCGTTCCGCCGCACCCGGACTTCTGGATCAGCCCGCGGGTGCCGGCCGACGCGGGATTCCGCGAGAACCACATCGCGTTCCGCACCGAGACCCGGGCCGCGGTCGACGCGTTCTTCGCCGCGGCCGTCGAGGCGGGGGCCGAGGTGCTGCACGAGCCACGCGAGTGGCCGGAATACCACCCCGGCTACTACGGCGCGTTCGTCCGTGATCCCGACGGCAACAACGTCGAGGCGGTCTGCCACCACCCCGTGTAGTCCGTCGTCAGTAGCTCCGCCGGAGCAAGCGCTCCGCGTCGACAGCGATGGACCGCACCACGTCACCGGCGGGGCGCTCCGACGTCACCAGACCGGCCACCTCGCCCGCGTACACGACCCCCTGGTTCGGGTCGGCGGGATCGTATGCAGCCGAGAGGGTTTCGTTGTCGGCACCCTGCGCGTGCCACTTCGCGGTGTAGTCGTTGGCGAGGGCGCGACCGCCCCAGCGGGCGGGCCACGGCTGATCGCGGGCCTGATCGAACACCGACGTGTAGACGGTGTCGGCGCTGCCGGCCTCGATCAGCTTGGCACGCGCGTACGCGGGGCCGATCGTCTCAGGGCTGGCGAGCAGCGCTGTGCCGATCATCGCGCCCTCGGCGCCGGCGGCGATGACGGCGGCCAACCCACGACCGGTGCCGATGCCGCCGGCCGCGAGCACCGGCAGGCTCGTCGCGTCGAGCACTTCCTGCAGCAGCGGCAGCATGCCGATGCGTCCGGTGTGGCCGCCCGCCTCACCGCCCTGCGCGATGACGAAGTCGACCCCGGCCCGCTCGACCACCCGCAGGTCGTCGACCGTGTTGACCTGTGAGACGGCCAACGCCCCGGCCGCGTGGACCCGCTCGATGTACGGCGCGGGGTCCCCGAACGACAGCGACACCACGCGCGGCTTCTCGGCGAGCGCTGCGTCGAGCAGGGTGTCGTCGACATCGAGGGACCACGTCATCAACCCGATGCCGAGCAGTCCGCCGCCGATCTCGCGGGCGATCGCGGACTCCTCGGCGATCCAGTCGGGGGTGGCGTAGCGGGCGGCACCGAGCAGACCCAGGCCGCCGGCCCGGGTCACCTCTCCGGCGAGCTGGCCGCCGGCGCGCCCACCCATGGGGGCACCGAAGATCGGCACATCCAGCCCGAGCTCACGGGTCAACCAGGTGCCGATCATCGAGTGTCCTCCTACTTGCCCTTGGGCTTGTCCGCCACCGACTCGTTCGACAGCGCCGCGACGAACGCCTCCTGCGGGACCTCGACACGACCGATCGTCTTCATCCGCTTCTTGCCCTCCTTCTGCTTCTCGAGCAGCTTGCGCTTACGGCTGATGTCGCCGCCGTAGCACTTGGCGAGGACGTCCTTACGGATCGCGCGGATGTTCTCGCGCGCAATGATCTTCGAGCCGATCGCGGCCTGGATCGGCACCTCGAACTGCTGACGCGGGATCAGCTCGCGCAGCTTGGTGGTCATCTTGTTGCCATAGGCGAACGCGGCGTCCTTGTGCACGATCGCACTGAACGCGTCGACGGTCTCGCCCTGCAGCAGGATGTCCACCTTCACCAGCGCGGCCTGCTGCTCACCCGACTCCTCGTAGTCGAGGCTCGCATAGCCCTTGGTCCGCGACTTGAGGGCGTCGAAGAAGTCGAACATGATCTCGCCCATCGGCAGCGTGTAGCGCAGCTCGACGCGAGTCTCCGAGAGATAGTCCATGCCACCGAGCTCACCGCGTCGGGACTGACACAGCTCCATGATCGCGCCGGTGAACTCGCTCGGCGCGATGACGGTGCACTTGGCCATCGGCTCGTACACCTCGCGCACCTTGCCCTCCGGCCAGTACGACGGGTTGGTGACCTCGTGCTCGGAGCCGTCCTCCATCACCACTCGGTACACCACGTTCGGGGCGGTGGAGATCAGGTCGAGGCCGAACTCCCGCTCGAGCCGGTCCCGGGTGATCTCCATGTGCAGCAGGCCCAGGAAGCCACAACGGAAGCCGAAGCCGAGGGCCACCGAGGTTTCCGGCTCGTAGGCCAGCGCCGCATCGTTGAGCCGCAGCTTGTCCAGGGCGTCGCGCAGCACCGGATAGTCAGAGCCGTCCATCGGGTACAGGCCGGAGTAGACCATCGGCTTGGGGTCGCGGTATCCGGTCAACGGCTCGGACGCGCCGTTGCGCGCGGTGGTGACCGTGTCGCCGACCCTCGACTGCCGCACGTCCTTGACGCCGGTGATCAGATAGCCGACCTCCCCGACACCGAGGCCGGCGGTGGCCTTGGGCTCGGGCGAGATGATTCCCACCTCGAGCAGTTCGTGCGTGGTGCCGGTCGACATCATCGTGATCTTCTCGCGGGGACGGATCTTGCCGTCGACCACACGCACGTAGGTGACGACGCCGCGGTACGCGTCGTACACGGAGTCGAAGATCATCGCGCGCGCCGGACCGTCCGCGTCGCCCTCCGGGGCGGGCACCTGCTTGACGACCTCGTCGAGCAGTTCCTTCACACCGACACCGGTCTTGCCGGAGACCTTCAGCACGTCCTCGGGCTCGCACCCCACGATGTGCGCGATCTCGGCGGCATACCGCTCGGGGTCGGCGGCGGGCAGGTCGATCTTGTTGAGCACCGGGATGATGGTGAGGTCCTTCTCCATCGCCAGGTACAGGTTGGCCAGGGTCTGCGCCTCGATGCCCTGGGCGGCGTCGACGAGCAGGATCGCACCCTCGCAGGCCTCGAGCGCGCGGGACACCTCGTACGTGAAGTCGACGTGGCCGGGCGTGTCGATCAGGTGCAGGACGATCTCTTCGGTGGTGCCGTCCTCGTTCTCGACCGTCCACGGCAGCCGCACATTCTGCGCCTTGATGGTGATGCCGCGCTCGCGCTCGATGTCCATGCGGTCGAGGTACTGCGCGCGCATCGCACGCTCCTCGACGACACCGGTGAGCTGCAGCATCCGGTCGGCCAGCGTCGACTTGCCGTGGTCGATGTGCGCGATGATGCAGAAGTTCCGGATCTTCGATGGATCCGTGAACGTCTTCTCCGCAAAGTTGCTGCTCAAGCCCAATTCCCTCGTCTCACTCGCGCACTGACATCGACCCGGTCCGGTCGCCCGTCCCGCACTGGTCCCGCACCATGATCGCATCGACCGCGTCCCGTGCCCTCCCATCATCCCCTGGACAGAGCAGTGCGTACACATCCAGGGTCGCGCGGGCGACTACGACCTCAGGCTCGGCATGCCCACCCGTCGACCGAATCGTCGAGTACCCGACACAATGCGCACAGCGAGTACGGAACCTCGGACGGGCCTCGCCCCGACCGACGATCGAACGCGGGGATGCGACTTCCCCGCGGGCAGTCAGCGAAGACGTGGAAGACCATCCGATCGGGCCGGGTCGTCGAGAAGTACGGCAGCGCCTTCCTCATGAAGCATTTCAGTCCATCCTCCCCGAGATTCGGAATCCTCCGCGACGACCCGGTCGAACCGAGTCCGTCTCCGATTCATCGCTATTTCCCGGCGCGTGAGTTACATCGCTGTGACACCCGCCGCATCGGCGTCCCGAACCGGACCCCGCATCGCAACTAAGCTCGGATGCCATGGCGAGCACGTGGGGCAGTATCGGCAGGAAGCTCGGCACCTTCGCCGTCCAGCAGGGCCCGAAACTGCTTCGGCAGCTTCAGAACACCGGGCCGGTCAAACGCGCGACCGAAGCGCTGGCCGGGCCGCCGCCTCCCACGGTCGCGCCCGGCCGGCCGGTCTCGCGCAGCTCCGCTCCCACCGCCCACCGCGCGCGTCGGATCGAGTACGCGCCCAGCCTGGACGGTCAGGCCGATCCGGGCGAGATCGTGTGGACGTGGGTCGCCTACGAGGACGACCCGAGCCAGGGCAAGGACCGCCCCGTCCTGGTCGTCGGCCGCGACGGGCACACGCTGCTGGGGTTGATGTTGTCGTCGAAGAGCGGGCGGGACGACGACCGCAACTGGCTGCCGCTGGGCGCCGGTTCCTGGGACGCCGAGAACCGCCCCAGCTGGGTGCGACTGGACCGGGTGCTCGACGTCCCCGAGGCCGGCATCCGCCGCGAGGGCGCCATCCTCGACCGCGACCGCTTCACCGCGGTCGCCGACCGCCTGCGCTCCCAGTACAGCTGGACTTGACAGCGGCACCCGCACAACGCGAGGGGCCCGGCACACGGATGATCGTGTGCCGGGCCCCTCGCGTTGGCCGCGTCAGTCGTTGAGTCGGTTGAAGCGTCCGAAGAGGGCGCGGTAGATGACCGCACCCAACGCGCCGCCGATCAACGGGAAGACGATGAACAACCACACCTGCGCCATCGCGCCGTCCTGGTAGGGCGCGACCGCGAAGCTGCGGGCCGGGTTGACCGACGTGTTGTCGATCGGGATCGAGATCAGGTGGATCACCGCGAGCGTGAAACCGATCGAGACACCCGCGAGCGGAACGTCCGACAGCTGGTCGGTCGATGCCAGCACCACGAAGACCAGCAGCGCCGTCAGCAGGATCTCCACCGTCATCGCGGCACCGATGCCGTAGCCCGGCAACACGAGCTGGCCCAGCGGGCCGGTCTCCGCCGAGGGGCTGTGCACACCCCAGCCGTTGGCGGCGAGGCCGTCCTCGGCACGGTTGTAGGTGGGCAGGCTCTGGGCGATCGTGTACACCGCCAGACCGGCGACGAGACCGCCGACCACCTGGGCACCCATGTAGATGCCCGCCTTGGCGCCCGAGATCCGGCCGAGAATGAAGTGGCCGAGGGTCACTGCCGGGTTCACGTGGCAGCCCGAGATGGGACCGATCGAGTACACCAGGAACATCAGCGTCAGACCGAACGCGAGCGCGATCCCGAGCTGTCCGACCTTGGCCCCGGCGAAGACCGCCGTTCCGATCGCAGAGAAGACCAGGACGAAAGTGCCGATACCTTCCGCCAAGTACTTCTTGAGATCCGAAATCTCTTCCTTTTCCGCAATTTCCTGTGCTGTCGACATACATCCACCTCCTGAACCCGCTGTTGTGTGCACTGTCGGTCGGGACTTTACGTACAAGCTGGTCTGTTTGCGCGATTTGGAGCGTGTCGGCTTCCGAATCGGTATGTCCGAGTTTCGGTTCCGTGGGCCGAGTAGATCGCCGATCGAAAACGGCCCGCAGGCTGCAGACTCGGCGCCCGAGCGGCGGATCGTCGACGGCGCGCGCCGCGCAGCGGTCGGCCGCCGGTTTGAGATCGCGACACCGGTGCTGGTAGTGTCGTCGGTCGGTACATACGTGTGCCCAGAGCTTTTCGACAGAAACCAGCAAAGACGACAGGATTTTACGCGTGGCCAACATCAAGTCCCAGGTGAAGCGGATCCGCACCAACGAGCGCAACCGACTCCGCAACCAGTCGGTCAAGTCCTCGCTGCGTACGGCGATCCGTTCCTTCCGCGAGGCCGCGGCAGCCGGTGACAAGGACAAGGCCAGCGAGCTCCTCGTCACCACCAGCCGCAAGCTCGACAAGGCAGCCAGCAAGGGCGTCATCCACGCCAACCAGGCTGCCAACAAGAAGTCGGCGCTCGCGAAGGTCGCCAACTCTCTCTGACAAGTTTCTGACGGTTCCACCGTCGCAAGCTCTGTAGAACTAGCCCCCCGATCCACGATCGGGGGGCTAGTTCTTGTCGCGGTCCGGTGGTCGAGCCAAACAGGCGAGGCCGTCGCCCGACGTCGGTGCAGCGGTCAGCGACCGGCGTGGAGCGACGCGACGCGCTGCACCGCCCACTCGACGGCGTAATCCGCGTCCGCGGCCTGGCCCTTCACATCGGCGTTGAGCTTGGCGACGACCTGCAGGGCCTCGCCGATCGACGCGGGATCCCAGCCCCGGGCCTGCCCCTGCGCCTTCTTGATCTTCCACGGCGGCATGCCCAGTTCGGACGCCATCCGGAACGGGTCGCCGCGGCCGGCCGAACCGACCCGGGCGATCGTGTGCACGGCGTCGGCGAGCGCGTCGGCGAGCAGAACGTGCGGCACCCCGCGGTGCATCGCCCACCGGAGGGCTTCCATCGCACCGCGCCGGTCGCCAGCGACCGCCTTGTCCGCCACGTCGAAACCCGACACCTCGGCCTTGCCGGAGTAGTACCGCTGCACCGCCCCGGCGTCGATCTTCCCGCCGGTGTCGGCGACCAACTGCGAGCAGGCCGCCGCGAGTTCACGCAGGTCGGATCCGACGGCCTCGACGACCAGTTCGATCACCTCCGGGGACACGCGCACGCCCGCGGCCCGGAACTCGCCGCGCACGAAGTCCACGCGTTCGCCCGGCTTCAGCTTGGCGCACTGGTGCACGGTGGCGCCGGACTTCTGCAGGACACCCGCCATCGCCTTGGCGCGGCCAGCACCGGAGTGCAGCACGACCAGCACCACACCCTCGGGCAGGTCCGCGGCGGCGTCCTGCACCAGGGTGACCGCGTCCTTGCCGGCCTCCGCGGCCGCCTCGAGCACGATCACCCGGTCCTCCGCGAACAGCGACGGACTGAGCAGCTCGGCCAGCTCGGGGGCGCTCGCGTCGCCGGCGCGCAGCCGCGAGACGGGGATGTCCTCGCCGGCCGGGCCGGCCGCGGCACGCACCGTGCCGATCACCGACGCGACCGCGCGCTCGACCAACAACTCCTCGTCGCCGAGGACGAGGTGGAGCGGATCGGGTCGCGTAGAGGTGCTCACCGGACGATGGTGCCATGCGAACGCCCTACCACCGCAAGTGCCCCGGACCCGGATCGGATCACCGCGACGTCGCCGTCCGTGTCGGTACGCATCGTCACGGCCCCCAGCGCAGTGACGCGGTCGACGATGCCGGGATTGGGATGGCCGAACGGGTTGTCGGCGCCGACGCTGATCACCGCGAGGCGCGGCCGCACGGCGGCGATGAATTCCGGTGCCGTCGTGCGTGATCCGTGGTGCGGCAACTTCAGTACGTCGGCCCGCAACGACACCCCCGACCGGAGCAGCGCACGCTGACCAGCCTCCTCCACGTCACCGGTCAGGAGAATGGTGCCGGCCGGTGTGTGCGCCTTGATCACCAGTGAGGTGTCGTTGGCTGCGTCGTCGGCCGCCTCCTCGGTGCGCGGCGGCGGCAGCAGCGGACCCAGCACCTGCAGACGCAGTCGTCCCATGGTCAGCTCACGCCCCGGCGCCAGACGCACCAACGCGACGTCGGCGCGCGCCGCCGCTGACGACACGAACCGGGACCCGCCGCCGGGCAGATCGGATGGGCCGATCGCGATCGCGCCCACCGCACGGCCGCCGAGCACACCGTCGAGCCCCCCGTAGTGATCCGCGTGCAGGTGCGTCACGATCACCAGCGCGATCTCGGCGACGCCGAGGCGTCGGAGGCAGCGGTCCATCGGTCCTGGATCGGGACCCGCATCCACCACCACGGCACGGCCGTCGCCGGTCGACAGGACCAGGCCGTCGCCCTGCCCGACGTCGCACGCGACGAACGACCAACCGTCGGCCGGCCACCCCGGCGAGTACACCCGGGTCGGCACCCAGACTGCGGCCGCACCGATCACGACTGCCAGCAGGATCCGGCGCGACCACCGATACCGCGCCGCGACCGCCACGACCGCCAGACCCACCGCGACCAGAACCGCGCCCGCCAGCCCGTTGCCGACCGCCACCGTCGCGCCCGGGACGGCCGCCGCCCGGTCGGCGACCTCGAGCAGCCACCACAGCGGCGGACCCGCGATCCGCACGACAAGCGCTGCGGCCGGCGCCCACACCGCGGCGAGGACCGCGGTCACGGCGCCGACGACCGTGATCGGCGCGACGACCGGGGCGACGACGATGTTCGCGACGATCGACACGACGCTGACGGTGCCCGACATGGCTGCCACCAGCGGCGCCGTGACGACGAACGCCGCGACGGCCACGGCGCACATCTCCGCCAGCCACCGCGGCCAGCCCCGCGCGCGCAACCGGTCCACCAGGACCGGCGAGACCACGACCAGCCCGGCGGTCGCGGCCACCGACAGCGCGAATCCGAAATCGACCGCAAGCGACGGGAACAACGCAAGGAGCACGATCACGGAACCGGCCAGCGCGGGGATCGCCTGTCTGCGACGACCGGTCACCAATGCCAGCAGGGCGACGCTTCCCATCGCGGCGGCGCGCAGCACGCTGGGCGACGGCCGGGCGACGACGACGAAGGCGGCCAGGGCCACCCCGGCCAGTGCAGCCCCGGTGCGGGGACCGATCCCGGCTCCGCGGACCAGCAGCAAGACGGCCCCGAGCACGATCGAGACGTTCGCGCCGGACACGGCAGTGAGGTGCGAGAGTCCGGCCGCGGTGAACGCGTCCTTCGTCTCCTGCGGCAGCCCGGACGTGTCGCCGACGACGAGACCGGGCAGCAGCCCAGCCTGGTCGGGCGGCAATGCCGAGGCGGCCGCGGACGCCAACCGCTCGCGGAGAACGCCGGCCCAGCGTTGGATCGTGGGGGGTGGGTCGACGCGGCCCGGCGGGCCCGTGGCCCGCACCACCGCGACCGTGAGATCGCTGCGCTCGGGCGCCGCGAGTCGTCCGCGCAGCGTCACCTGCTGGCCGGGCAGCAGGTTTTCCCACTGCGGCGCATCGGCGAACACCAGCACCGAGCCGCCCACGTCGGTCGTGCCCCCGGCGTCCGTCACGGACCGCAGCGACGCTCGGATCATCAGCTGCCGACCGCCTCCGAAACCGGTACTGCGCAACGGCTTCGGACCATCGTCGAGGACCACGGTCAGCGTGGCCGAGGAGCCCGTGGTGACTTTCTCGGCGAGCGGGTGGACGGCGAGGGCGTGGGCGCGCACGGCGATGGCCGCGGCGAATCCCGCACCGAGGAAGGCGGCCGCCACAGCCGCCGCACCGACCCCGATCACGATCGGCGACGCAGCGCGGCGGCGTCCCCACACCACGGCGACCCCGGACGCCATGCCCAGCCCGACCAGCCCGACGCCGAGGACCGCGGCGGCCCGCGATCCGGCGAGCATCCCGACCGTCGTCGCCGCCCAACACATCGCCGCCGACGGCACGAGACGCAGATCGCGCGGACGATCCCTGTCGGTCACGGGTGGGCTCACCGCGTCACACCGTCACCAGGTCGCGCAGTTTCGCGAGCCGGGCGGGTCCGATGCCGTCCACCTCGCCCAACTGCTCGACGTCGGTGAACTTGCCGTTGGTCTGCCGCCACGCCACGATGGCGGCCGCCGTGACCGGCCCGACACCGGGCAGCGCGTCCAGGTCCGCCTCCGCGGCGGTGTTCAGGTCCACCTTCCCCGCCGCCTTCGCGGGGGCACCGGCGCCGTCGGGCACCCCCGTCCCCGATCCCACGCGGGCGCTGCCGACGGTGGTGGGCCCGCCGTCGGGCGGCACCACCCCGACGAGGATCTGGTCACCGTCGTCGACCTTCTCGGCCATGTTGAGCCCCAGCACATCGGCGCCGGGCCGCGGACCGCCCGCGGCCGCGAGCGCGTCGGCGATCCGAGACCCGGCCGGCAGGCGCACCAGCCCCGCCTGGTTGACCAGTCCCACGACACTGACGACGAGTTGCGTGTCAGGTTCTGCAGGCACCCCTCGAGGAGCCGGCGGCGCGGAGGGATCCACCGCCCCGGCGTCCTGCTCCCGGACCTCCACGGCCGGCAGCGGCGGAACCGCCTGCGCGGTGGGGCGATCCCGCCACACCGACACCGCCGCGATGCCGGCCGCGACCACCCCGACCACGACGAGGGCGGCCGCCCCGCGTCGTCCCGGGTTCAGTCGTGTCCCCCACCGCCGCGGCGAATCCCGCAGGCCGTCCGGGTCGTCCCGTGAATCGTCCTGATCGGACAGCCATCCCGGCGCCCACGTCGGAGTGTCGTCGTCATCGACGGCGTCGCGAACGCCGGGACGCATCGGCGTCGGCATGGTGGACGCCGCCGCGAGCCGGCTCCGCACCCTCGCTCGATCCTGATCGGTACCCATGGCGCCGACCGTAGGGGCCGAGGACGACGCAGGACCGCCCGCGAGCGCGTCAGGGAAGAAGTCTGTGGATCAATCGCGGGCTGTGGATGAATCCCCGGACGGGTCCTGGGCATCCGCACCGCCCGGGCACACCACGACACCGACCGCGCCCGGGCCGACGTGCACGCCGAGCACGCTGCCGATCCCGGTGACGACCATCTCGGTGACCGCGGGGATGCGTTCTTTCAATTGCGCGGCAACCTCTTCCGCGCGCTGGGGCGCGTCCAGGTGCTGCACGGCGACGGCCGTCGGTTCCGCGCCGACCTGTTCGACGGCCGCGTCGACCAACTTGGCCAGGGCCTTCGTCGACGTGCGGGTCTTCTCCCGCAGCACCAGCTTGCCGTCGACCAGGTGCAGCACCGGCTTCATCGCCAGCGCCGTGCCGAGCAGCGCCGCGGCCGTGCCGATCCGCCCGCCACGCCGCAGATGGTCCAGTCGGTCGACGACGATCAGGGTGCGCCCGCGGGCGGCCACCTCGACGGCCTTCTGGTACACCGCCTCGAGCCGGCCCCCGGCACGCGCAACCCGGGCCGCGGCGAGCGCCGGAAAACCGAGGCCCATGCCGGTCGACGCGGAGTCGACGACGCGCACCTTCTCCCCCAACGTCTCCGCCGCCCGACGACCGGCCTCCCACGTCCCCGACAGCTGCCGGGAGATGTGCACGGCGACGACACCGTCACCGCCGCTGTCGGCCAGCGCGGCCGCGTAGGCATCGCCGAGCTCACCGGGCGACGCCCCCGACGTGGTCACCCCGGACAGCCCGTCCGGGACGTCGTCGACACCGTCTCGATAGTCGTGCCCGTCGTGGAGCACGTGCAGTGGCACGACGCGGATGCCGAGCCTGTCCACCAGCTCGGGTGACAGGCAGGCGGAGGAGTCGGTGACGACGACGACAGGCACGCCCCTACCCTATTTCGCTCTCGGCGGGGGCTGCAGTGCGACGGACGTTCTTGATCGCGTCGATCATCGCCGCCGCGACCTCCTCGTGCGCGTCCCAGCCCCAGTGGATGCCGTCCGGGTTGGCGCGGTCGGAGAAGATGTTCTCGCGCACCGCGGCCGCGAGATCGACCATCGGAACGCCCTTCTCGGCCGACCACGCCTCGAGCGCGCGCACCGCCGGGCCGCGCCCGGTGTGTACCTGTGCGTACGCGTCGCAGCGGTGCACCGAGGGATACGTGCCGATCACCGGCAGGTCCGGCCGGATCGCGGCGAGTGCGTCCCGGCAACTCTCGAGGTACTCGACCGACAGTTTCGGCGGCAGCGCCACCGGACGGCCGAGCTTCGACAGCCGCGGCTGCAGCCACTGGTAGCCGGAGCGCACCACGCGCCGCAGCGCCGGCGGACGGATGTAGCGCAGCTGCTCACGCAGCGCCGTCGGCAGCGGGGACGGCAGAGAATCCATGCCGCCGACCGCGAACACCACGGCACCGGCCTGCGGCACCGCCGCCCACACCCGCGGGTCCTGGGTGATCGCCCACCACGCGTCCCGACTGGTCCAGCCGATGCGCGCGACGAGTTCCACGCGCCAGCCCAGTTCCTTCGCCACGAGGCTCGGCCAGATCCGCGGATGGTCGGCCGGGAGCCCACCCTTGGGCCCGTAGTACGCCAGCGAATCCGCGACCACGAGCAGGACGGGCTGCTGCGTTTCGGCGGACGTCGCGACGGCCTCGCCGTCGGGGGACGTCACGACGGCACCACCGTCAGAGCACGTCGCTCGCTACGCTCGACGACGCGTTCCACACATCCAATCGCCATACCGGTTCTGGTCCCTCCCCATGTCCGCTGAGCTGCACCCAGCTGGTGTTCCCGAGTCCTCCGAGCACCGGCCACCGATCCACCGGCAGGTCGAGCAGCCGCGCGGTGAGCGCGGCGATGAGGCCGCCGTGTGCGACGAGCACCAACGGATCCGAGCCCCAGTTCTCGTGCCGCGCGAGCAGTTCCTGCACGACCGGCAGGCTGCGCTCGGCCACGTCGATGCGGCTCTCCCCGGCCGGCGGCGCCCATTCGGCGTCGGTGCGCCATCGGACCCGCGCGCCGGGCGACAGCACGTCCACGTCGCCGTGGGTGAGACCCTGCCACTCCCCGAGGTGCGTCTCGCGCAGCCGGCTGTCCGTCTCCACCGACAACCCGACGTGGTCGCCGAGCGCGAGCGCCGTGTCGTACGCGCGCCGCAGATCGGACGACACGATCGCGAACGGCCGCTTGTCGGCCAGGGCCTGCGCGACATTCTTGGCCTGCGTACGGCCCAGATCGGACAGGTCGGTGTCGAGCTGACCCTGCATCCGATCCGTCGCGTTGTACTCGGTCTGCCCGTGCCGCAGCAGGATCAGACGCCGGACCGCGGGCAGCGCCGCGGCCGCCGTCACAGCTCCGGCTCCCCCGCGTCGTCGACCGGGTCCGTATCGATCGGCAGCTGCCGCGGCTCGATGCCCTCCACCGGGACCTCCGGGCAGTCCTTCCACAGCCGGTCCAGCGCGTAGAAGTTGCGCTCGTCGGTGTGCTGGACGTGGACGACGATGTCGACGTAGTCGAGCAGCGCCCACCGCCCCTCACGGGTGCCCTCACGACGCACCGGCTTGTGCCCGGTCTCGCGCAGCTTGTCCTCGATGTTCTCGACGATCGCGTTGACCTGACGCTCGTTGGGCGCGGACGCGATGACGAAGCAGTCCGTGATCACGAGCTGCTCCGAGACGTCCAACACCACCACGTCGGAGGCCAACTTCTCGTCGGCCGCCAGTGCGGCGGTGCGTGCCATGGCGATGGCCTCGTTCGATGCGCTCACTCAGTGTTCTCCCGGTTCTGCTTGTACTGAAGATTGTGAAGGTTCGGTCGGCGCCTGTCGCGCCGGGACCGGCTCGGACATCGTCGCCTCACCGTCGAGCCGCGCCGTCCCGTGCGGCCGGTACAGGTTGCGCTTGCTGATGTACTGCACCACGCCGTCCGGCACGAGGTACCAGACCGGCCGGTGTTCGGCCGCCCGCAGGCGGCACTCGGTCGACGAGATCGCCAGGGCCGGGATCTCGATCAGCGTCACGGCGTCGAGCGGGAGCCGGTCGAGGTGGGACGAGAGATGCTCGGTGTGCAGCTCGTACCCGGGGCGGGAGACGCCGACGAACTTCGCGAGTGCGAACAGCTCCTCCCAGTCCTGCCACGACAGGATGCTCTCGAGCGCGTCGGCGCCCGTGATGAAGTACAGCTCCGCGTCGGGGTGCTGGGCGCGCAGGTCGCGCAGCGTGTCCACCGTGTAAGTGACCTTGCCGCGGTCGATGTCGACGCGGCTCACCGCGAACCGCGGATTCGACGCGGTGGCGATCACCGTCATCAGGTAGCGGTCCTCGGCCGGGCTGACCTCGCGGTCATCCTTCTGCCACGGCTGACCGGTGGGGACGAAGATCACCTCGTCGAGGTCGAACCGATCCGCGACCTCACTGGCGGCGACGAGGTGCCCGTGGTGGATCGGGTCGAAGGTGCCACCCATCACGCCCAGGCGGCGCCGGTGGGTGTTCGATGTCCGCTGCTGCACGAGAGTCCAGCTTACGGGCTGGCGCAGGGCGCCGATTCACACAGGCAGCAAACCGGCGACGACCGCGGCGAGCTGCTGGGCCGATCGACACTCGTGCATGTCGATCACCTCGTTGTAGACGAGCGCGGCCGAGTCCCCGGTTCCCCACTGGCCGCGGGGCTCCGGGTTGAGCCAGTGCGCGTGCTTGGCGACCGAGACGAGATGTTCGAGGGCCGGCAGCCCCGCATCGCGGTAGTTGTTGCGCGCGTCGCCGAGCACCAGCAGCGAGCTGCGGCTGGTGAGGCTGTGCGCGTACCGTTCGGCGAACACGCCCAGCGAGTGCCCGTAGTCCGAGTGGCCGTCGTAGGTGATCAGCTCGGCCTCCCGGATCATCCGCGACATGGCGACGCCGAGATCCGATCCGCTGTCGAAGAAACGGGTCACCTCGTCGGTCGTGTCGATGAACGCGAACACCCGCACCCGCGAGAACTGTTCCCGCAGCGCATGCACCAGCAGCAGCGTGAAGTGCGAGAACCCGGCGACCGATCCGGAGACATCGCACAGCAGGACCAGTTCGGGACGGGCCGGTCGCGGCTTGCGCTGCACCAGATCGATCGGCACCCCGCCCGTGGACATGGATTTGCGCAGGGTCCGGCGCAGGTCGATCGCGCCCGCACGGGCGCGGCTGCGGCGCACCGCCAGCCGGCTCGCGAGCAACCGTGCCAGCGGCGTCACGCTGCGCCGCAAGGCCACGAGTTCGGAGTCGGACGCCCGCAGGAAGTCGACCTCCTCGGCGAGCCTCGGCACCCCGTAGTTCGCGACGCGTTCCTTGCCGATCTGCTCCGCCGACCGACGCCGCGTCTCGGAGTCGACCATCTTCCGGAAGTCCATGATCCGCTGCAGGGCAGCCCGCTTGGCCACCTCGGACGCGTAGTCGCCGCCGGGCTTGCCCTCGCGCGACTGGTTGCCGAGCAGTCCGGAGAGGATCTTCTCGAGCAGCTTGTCCGGCGCCACGTTGCGCAGCGCCTGGTACGCCGAGAACGACGGCCCGTTGGCCGAGTCGTACCGGCCGATCTCCTCGACCATCTGCGCGACGACCGCCTCGAGCTGTTCGAGCGCCTCCGGCGAGTCGTCGGAGAGCAGCTCGGCGAGCAACTCCTGCAGCGCGTCGAAGTCGATCTCGCCGTCCGGGGTCCGAGGGATCGTCGGGGCGTCGTCCGCGCTCTGAGCGCGCAGGCCCACTCCGGCCGGGAACCACAGATCGAACAGCGCGTCGAACGTGGCGCGATGCGTGGGGCGGCGCAGCAGCGCGCACGCGAGCCCCTCGCGCAGCGCCTCACGGTCGAGCAGGTCGAGCACGGACATCACCTGACCGGCGTCGACCGTCTCGGACGGGCCGACGGCGATGCCGCGTCGACGCAACGCCTCGACGAAGTCGACGAGATGCCCGGGCAGGCCGTACGGCGCGGGCGGGCCTCCACGACGGTGCGCGGGCGAGGTGACCATCGACTCGGTCCCCTCAGTTGAGGCGCAGCTCGGCGGCGGCGCGCTGCTGATCGGCCCGATGCTTGAGCACCACACCCATCGTGGCGCGGACCGCGTCGTCGTCGAGGGTGTCGAGGCCCAGGGCGAGGAGCGTGCGGCCCCAGTCGATCGTCTCCGACACCGACGGCACCTTCTTGAGCTGCATCGCGCGCAGCACGTTGACGGTCCGGACGAGCTGCTCGGCGATCGCCTCGGGCAGCTCCGGGACCCGGCTGGCGAGGATTCGGCGCTCGAGTTCGGCGTCCGGGAAGTCCAGGTGCAGGAACAGGCAGCGACGCTTGAGCGCCTCCGACAGCTCCCGGGTGGCGTTCGAGGTGAGCACCGCGAACGGCTTGCGGGTCGCGGTGACGGTGCCGAGCTCGGGAATCGTCACCGCGAAGTCGCTGAGCACCTCGAGCAGCAGACCCTCGATCTCGACGTCGGCCTTGTCGACCTCGTCGACCAGCAGCACCGTCGGATCCTCGCGGCGGATCGCGGTCAGCAGCGGACGCGACAGCAGGAACTCCTCCGAGAACACGTCCTGCTTGGTCGCGTCCCAGCCGTGATCACTGCCGTGTCCATTCCCCGTCGCTCCGCTCGCCCCGGTCTGGATACGCAGGATCTGCTTGGCGTGGTTCCACTCGTACAGCGCGCGGGACTCGTCGACCCCCTCGTAGCACTGCAACCGCACCAACTCGGCGTCCGAGGTCTGCGCGACGGCGCGCGCCAGCTCGGTCTTGCCGACGCCGGCCGGACCCTCGATCAGCAGCGGCTTGCCCAGCCTGTCGGCGAGGAACACCGCGGTCGCGGTCGCCTTGTCGGCGAGGTATCCGGTTGCGGCGAGACGCTCGGCGACGTCGTCGACGCTCGCGAACAGCGGCGGTGCAGTCGGCAGTGCCCGGTCCACACTCGCTCCTTTCGGGCCGTCTAGGCCGGTCGGGTATGACCGTCTCCCCAGACAGTCCACTTGGTCGAGGTGAGCTCGCCCAGGCCCATCGGGCCGCGGGCGTGCAGCTTCTGCGTGGAGATCCCGATCTCCGCACCGAACCCGAACTGCTCACCGTCGGTGAACGCAGTCGAGGCGTTGACCATAACCGCGGCCGCATCGACCCGCGCGGTGAACTCGCGCGCAGCGGACAGATCCGACGTCACGATCGCCTCGGTGTGGCCGGTGCCGTAGCGGTCGATGTGCTCGACCGCGGCGTCGATGCCGTCGACGACCTTGAGCGCGATGTCGAGGGTCAGGTACTCCTCCGACCAGTCGTCCTCGGTGGCCGGGACCAGGCCGGGGAGGTCGCCGTGGACGGTGACGCTGTGCATCTGCAGCGCGGCCAGCAGCTTGGGGACCGCGGTCTCGGCGATCGCGGCGTCCACCAGCAGCGTCTCGGCGGTGTTGCACACGCTGGGCCGGCGGGTCTTGGCGTTGATGACGATCTTCTCGGCCATCTCGAGGTCCGCCGCGGCGTGCACGTAGACGTGGCAGTTGCCGACACCGGTCTCGATGGTCGGCACCGTCGCGTCGCGCACCACCGCGTTGATGAGGCCTGCGCCACCGCGCGGGATGACGACGTCGACCAGCCCGCGGGCCTGGATCAGGTGGGTGACGCTGGAGCGGTCCGCGCTCGGCAACAGCTGGACGGCATCCTCGGGCAGACCCTGCTCGGCCAACGAGGCACGGAGCACGGTCACCAGCGCGGCGTTGGAGCGGGCGGCCGACGACGATCCGCGCAGCAGGGCCGCGTTGCCGGACTTCAGGGCCAGGCCGAAGGCGTCGACCGTGACGTTGGGACGCGCCTCGTACACCATGCCGACCACGCCGAGCGGGACCCGGACCTGCCGGATCTCGAGCCCGTTGGGCAGCGTCGAGCCGCGGACGATCTCGCCGACCGGGTCGGCGAGGCCGGCGACCTGACGCAGACCCGACGCGATGCCCTCGACACGCGCGGCCGTCAACCGCAGTCGGTCGAGCAGGGACTCCTCGGTACCGGTGGCGCGGGCCGCCTCGATGTCCTCCGCGTTGGCCGCGAGGACCGCGTCGGTGGCGGCGACGACCGCGTCGGCCGCCGCGTGCAGCGCAGCGTCCTTCTGCGCGGTGGTCAGCAGCGCCAGGACACGCGATGCGACGCGCGCGCGACGGGCCGCCTCATGCACCTCCTGGCGGGTGTCCCCGGAGTCGCTGGCGGCCGGTGTGGTGTGCGTCGCGGCAGTCATATCTACAGATTAGCGACCGGTGGGCGCGCATAATCGTTCTGCCCACGCGCCGTCGGCCGAAGGAATAGTCAGTGTCGCAACGCGAGACGATTTATCAAGCCCCCTCCGAGGGATACAGTCGCGGCCTCAACGCCCGCACCGTGCAGATGATCGCGCTCGGTGGCGCGATCGGTACCGGCCTCTTCTACGGTGCCGGCGGCGCCATCGAGGAGGCTGGGCCGTCGCTCATCCTCGTCTATCTGGCGGCCGGCCTGGTGATCTTCGTCATCATGCGGGCGCTCGGCGAACTGCTCACGTACCGGCCGATCTCCGGCAGTTTCGCCGAGTACGCGGAGGAGTTCCTCGGGCGGTTCTTCGGTTTCGCGACGGGGTGGGCGTACTGGGCGGTGTGGGCCGCCACGTGCATGGCCGAGATCACCGTCGCCGGTAAGTACGTCGAGTACTGGTGGCCGAGCGTGCCGGCGTGGCTGACCGCGCTCGTCGTCCTGGTCGTCCTCTTCAGCGCCAACCTCATCTCGGTGAAACTGTTCGGCGAGGCGGAGTTCTGGTTCTCGGCCGTCAAGATCACCGCGATCCTCGGCATGATCCTGATCGGCATCGGCGTGCTCACCCTCGGCTTCGGTCACGCCACCGATCCCACCGTGACGAACCTGTGGGATGACGGCGGTGTGTTCCCGAACGGCTTCGGCAGCGCCCTGATGACCCTGCAGGTGGTGATGTTCGCCTATGTGGGCGTCGAACTGGTCGGCGTCACCGCGGGCGAGGCCGAGGATCCCAAACAGACGCTCCGCAAGGCGATCAACACCCTGCCGTTCCGCATCGGCCTCTTCTACATCGGCTCGCTGGTCGTGATCATGTCGGTAGCCAGCTGGCAGGACTTCCACGCCGGCAAGAGCCCCTTCGTCGAGGTGCTCGAGCAGATCGGCATTCCCGCCGCCGCCGGGATCATGAACTTCGTCCTGCTCACCGCGGCGCTGTCGTCGTGCAACTCGGGCATCTACTCGACAGGCCGGATGCTGCGCAGCCTGTCGCTGCGCCGCCAGGCACCGGCCGCGCTGGGAAAGCTGAGCGGACGCCAGGTCCCGTACGCGGGCATCACCATGTCGGCGGCGGTCATGGTGATCGGCGTGGTCGTCAACGTGCTGTCGCCGGACCGCGCCTTCGTCTACATCACCTCGGTGTCGACGATCGGCATCATCTTCGTGTGGGGCGTCATCCTGCTCTGCCACCTGCGGTACCGCCGTTTCGTCAACCGCGGCGCACTGCCGGCGTCCGACTACCGACTGCCCGGCGCGCCCTACACGAACTGGATCGCGTTGGCGTTCCTGGCGCTCGTCGTCGTGCTGCTCTTCTTCACCGACGCCGGCCGGATCGCCCTCGCGGTGGGTGCGGTGTTCGGTGCCATGGTCGGCCTCGGCTATTACACGATGCTCGGGCGGGCGTCGTCGCGGTACTGACATTCGTTCCCCGGCAACGCCGCCGGAGCTCTGTTACGTTGGCGACGCTATCGCTGGTTGCCCGTATCGGGCGTGCCGCGTGCCAGAGCCGTTCGGTGGGGGCCGAACAGAGCCAGAGGGCCGCGGACAGTGTTCCCGACCAGCACGCCTGATGGGCGGGCGACGACAAGTGGCGTGCATCCGGTACGCGCCCCGCCCGGACGGCACCGCGCTGGGGAGCGCATGAGATGACATCTACGGACCCCGCGTCGACCCCCGTCACCGATCCGGTGCTCACGTCCTCCGAGGTGACCGTGACCGACGACGCCGCCGTCCGGCGGGCAGTCCAGGCCACGATGCTCGGAAATGCGATGGAGTGGTTCGACTTCGGCGTGTACGCCTACCTCGCGACGACGATCGGCAAGGTCTTCTTCCCGGAGGCGAGCGGGACGGCGCAATTGCTGTCGACGTTCACGATCTTCGCGGCGGCGTTCGTCGTCCGACCGCTCGGCGGCCTGCTCTTCGGGCCCCTCGGGGACCGGGTCGGACGTAAGAAGGTCCTCGCCACCACGATGATCCTGATGGCGGGCAGCACCTTCGCGATCGGGCTGATCCCGAGCTACGGGGCGATCGGCATCGCCGCACCGATCCTGCTCGTCGTCTTCCGGCTGCTGCAAGGCTTCTCGACGGGCGGCGAGTACGGCGGCGCCAGCACGTTCGTCGCGGAGTACGCGCCCGACAAGCGGCGCGGATTCCTGTCGAGCTTCCTCGAGTTCGGCACGCTGGCCGGGTACGTCGCGGCGGCCGGCCTGGTGACGCTCATCTCGGCGGTCGTCACCCCCGAGGCGCTCGTCGACTGGGCGTGGCGCATCCCGTTCCTGATCGCCGGGCCCCTCGGGCTGATCGGGCTGTACCTGCGGGTCCGACTGGAGGAGACACCGGCGTTCCAACAGCACGAGGCGTCGGAACGACGGGTCGAGTCGTCCGAGTCGCTCGCGGGGCGACTGCGGGACACGCTCGTGACGAACTGGCGCCCCCTTGTGCTGTGCATCGTGCTCGTCGCGACGTACAACATCGCGCACTACGGCCTGCTCAGCTACATGCCGACGTACCTGTCGACGACCCTCGGCTACGACGAGAAGCACGGCCTGGTGCTGATGATCGTGGTGATGGTGCTGATGATGGTCGCCGTCACGTACGTCGGCCGCCTGTCCGACCGGGTGGGACGGAAACCGTTGCTGCTCACCGGGTTCGTGGGATTCTTCCTGCTATCGCTGCCCGCCTACCTGCTCATCGGAGTCGGCGAGTACGTCACTGTCTTCCTCGGTCTGGCGATCCTCGGGTCGCTCCTGCTGCTGTTCGTCGGCGTGTTCCCGTCGGTGCTCCCGGCGCTCTTCCCCACCCGCGTCCGGTACGGCGGCCTGGCGATCGGCTACAACGTCGCGGTCTCACTCTTCGGCGGCACGACACCGCTGGTGCTGACCGCGCTGCAGGACGCCACCGGCAGCAACCTCGTCGCGCCGATGTACATGATGGTCGCCGCGGTCTTCGGCGGTGTCGCCGTGCTCCTCGTCCCGGAGACCGCCCGCCGACCCCTCGCGGGCAGCCCACCGGCGGTCTCGACCCGAGCCGAGGCGGTTGCGGTGCTGCGACGTGTCCAACGGAACGCCGGAGCGGCCCGGCCGAATGTCACATCCTTTCAGTCGGACTGACCCGATGTGACATTCGGTCGAAACGACTACCCTCGGCGCATGGCGGAGAACAGTGTGGTCGTCGTCGGCAGCATCAACATGGATCTGGTCGCCTTCGCGCCGCGCCTGCCGGCTCCCGGCGAGACGATCCTCGGGACGTCGTTCACCACGACGCCGGGCGGCAAGGGTGCCAATCAGGCGATCGCGGCCGCGAAGGCCGGCGCGGAGGTCGTGTTCGTCGGCGCCGTCGGCGACGACACGTTCGCGCTGGACCTGCGGCAGGCGCTCGTGGACGCGGAGGTCGACGCCGAGCGGCTACGTGAAGTGTCCGGCCCCAGCGGGATTGCGGCGATCACCGTCGACGGGGACGGGCAGAACTCGATCATCGTCGTCTCGGGCGCCAATGCCCGCGTCACCTCGCTCACCGACGACGAACTCCGGGCGATCGCCGACGCCGACGCCCTGCTGTGCCAGCTGGAGATTCCCCTCGACACCGTCACCTCCGCGGCCCGGCACGCGTCTCGCTCGGGCACGACGGTGATTCTCAATCCGTCACCGGCACAGATACTTCCGTCCGACCTGCTCGAATCGATCGACGTCCTGATCGTCAACGAGACCGAGGAGCGGCAACTCGGCGAGGACGCGCTGGCGGCGGTCCCGCACGTCGTGACGACGCTGGGCGCCGCCGGCGCGCGCTACCGCGGACCGGACGGCGAACGGCTGAGCGTCGACTCCCCGACCGTCGACGCGGTCGATACCACCGGGGCGGGCGACGCCTTCGCGGGCGCGCTCGCTTCGGCGTGGAGTCGCGGCCGCCGGGAGGCGCTGACGTTCGCCTGCGCGGCCGGCGCGCTCACCACGACGCGGCCCGGCGCGAGTGCCGCCTCGCCGACGCGCAGCGAGATCGACGCCCTGCTGACGGCAGACCGCTGACGCCGAAAACCGGTTGGCACCCACCCGCACCCATCCGTACGGTCCACTGCATGAGCTCATCGACGGACCCCGTCCTGCGCGCGTGCCGTGGCAGGGAGGACTGGCCGGCGCTCGTCCGTATCTGGCGCAGCGCGGTCGACGCCACCCACGACTTCCTCACCGCCGAGGACGTCGTCTTCTACGAGTCCCGAATGGTCAGCGACTATCTGCCGGCAGTCGAGGTGACCGTGGCGGAGGTCGACGGCACCCCCGCCGGCTTCTCAGGCCTGGTGGGCAGTTCCCTCGAGATGCTGTTCGTCGCCGACACGCACCGCGGTCACGGCGTGGGATCCGCGCTCCTGCGTCGGGCGGTCGCCGACTACCCGGATCTGCGCCTCGACGTCAACGAGCAGAATCCGCAGGCCGTCGGGTTCTACGAGCGCCACGGATTCGTCGTCCTGGGCCGCTCGGCCACCGACGCCGACGGGCGGCCGTACCCGATCCTGCACATGGGCCGCACGACGGCCGGGACCCACACCTCGCCCGCACACTGACCCGGGCCACCGCCGCCCGACCTGTCGGCCCCCTCGGGCACGATGGACCCCATGACGACCGCCACCACAGCAGATCTCCGCGACGAGGCCGAACGGTTGCTCCGGGAACTCGCGGGGCCGGACGCCCGGCTGCGTGAGGACCAGTGGACGGCGATCGAGGCGCTGGTCGTGGGCCGGCGGCGGGCACTCGTCGTGCAGCGCACGGGCTGGGGCAAGTCCGCCGTGTATTTCATCGCCGCGAAGCTGCTGCGGGCGCACGGACACGGCCCCACCGTGATCGTGTCGCCGCTGCTGGCGTTGATGCGCAACCAGGTGGCGTCGGCCGAGCGGGCCGGCGTCCGCGCGGCCACCATCAACTCGGGCAACGTCACCGAGTGGGACGAGATCCACCAGCGCGTGGCGGCCCGCGAGCTGGATGTGCTGCTGGTGAGCCCCGAACGGCTCAACAATCCCGACTTCAGGGACCAGGTGCTGCCGTCCCTCGCCGCCGATGCCGGCCTCGTCGTGGTCGACGAGGCCCACTGCGTCTCCGACTGGGGGCACGACTTCCGTCCCGACTACCGCCGGATCCGCACCCTCGTCGAGGATCTCGGCGAGGGCATCCCGGTGCTCGCGACCACGGCGACGGCGAACGACCGCGTGGTCTCCGACGTCGCCACCCAGCTGGGGGTGGGCGGCGCCGAGACGCTGGTGCTGCGCGGCACCCTCGAGCGCGACTCGCTGAGCATGTCGGTCGTACGGATCGCGGAGGCGACGCAGCGCGCGGCGTGGCTCGCGGAGCATCTCGACGAACTCCCGGGCTCCGGCATCATCTACACGCTCACCGTCTCCGCCGCCCGCGACCTCGCGAGCCTGCTCGCCGACCGTGGACACCAGGTGGCCGCCTACACCGGTCAGACCGACGCCGCCGAGCGCGAGGTGCTCGAGAACGACCTGCTGAACAACCGGGTCAAGGCGCTGGTCGCGACCTCCGCTCTCGGGATGGGCTTCGACAAGCCCGACCTCGGGTTCGTCGTGCACCTGGGCGCCCCGTCGTCGCCCATCTCCTACTACCAGCAGGTCGGTCGCGCCGGACGATCCACCGACAGTGCCGAGGTGGTGCTCCTCCCCGGTCACGAGGACCGGCAGATCTGGAGCTACTTCGCGTCGGTGTCGTTCCCGCGCGAGCACATCGTCCGCAAGGTCATCGACGTCCTCGACACCGAACGTCCGCAGTCGACGATGGCGCTCGAACCACTCGTCGAACTGAACCGCACCCGCCTCGAACTGGTGCTGAAGGTGCTCGACGTGGACGGCGCCGTCCGGCGCGTTCGCGGCGGCTGGGTCGCCACCGGGCAGCCGTGGACGTACGACGCCGACCGCTACGGCCGACTCGAGGTTGCGCGGGAGGCGGAACAGCAGGCGATGCTCGAGTACGAGCGCACCGACGAGTGCCGGATGACGTTCCTGCGCCGCCAACTCGACGATCCCGGACTCGACGGCGACAGCCGCTGCGGACGCTGCGACAACTGCGCCGGCCCGAAGTACAGCGCCGATGTCGCCGCCGACGCCGTCGCCGACACCCGCCGCCGGCTCGAGCGACCCGGAGTCGACCTGCCGCCGCGCAAGCAGTGGCCGACGGGCATGGCGAAGCTCGGAATCAGCCTGTCCGGCAAGATCACCGACGGGCCGGAGCCCGGACGCGTGCTGGGTCGACTGTCGGATCTGGGTTGGGGACAACGCCTGCGCGCACTGCTCGACGGCCCCGACGCCACTGTGCCGGATGCGATCGTCGACGCCTGCATCTCGGTGCTCGCGGCGTGGGACTGGGCCGAACGCCCGGGCGCGGTCATGTGCGTGGAGTCGCCCACCCATCCGCTCCTGATGCGGTCGCTCACCGGTCGACTCGCACAGGTGGGGCGGCTGTCCGACCTGGGTGTTCTCCACGAGCGCCCCGGCCATCCCCCGGTCTCCGCCGCGAACTCCGCGTACCGGGTCGCGGGCCTGGCCGATGCCTGGGAGGAGCCGGACCTGTCCGGGATCGACCGTCCGGTGCTGCTGCTCGACGCGGTCACCGACACCGGTTGGACGCTGACGATGGCGGCCCGGACTCTGCGTCGGGCAGGGGCGCCCTCTGTCCTTCCCTTCGCTCTAGCCACACCCAAGTGATACACGATGTGACCAGCCTCACATTCACCGTCTCACCTGCACGGCTACCGGGTCTCCTCTGCCCGATTTCCACCGATCCGTGAAATCGGGCGACGTGGTTGTTACGTTCGAGTCACGAAGAACGGCAACAACAATGACGCCAACACAAACGAGAACTACCCCAACCACCGCGCCGGACGCGGTGGAGTTACGTAAGCCCCAGGTCTCAGACGGAGTCCGGCTCTGGGAGATCGCCAAGGATTCACAGGTGCTCGACCTCAATTCGAGCTACTCATACCTACTGTGGTGCAGAGACTTTCAGGACACCTCGATCGTCGCCGCCGCCGACGGCCACGTCGTCGGATTCGTGACCGGATACGTCCGCCCCGACGCCCCGAACACGCTGTTCGTGTGGCAGGTCGCGGTGGACATCGAGCAGCGAGGCCAGGGAATGGCCGGGAGGATGCTCAACGCCCTCCTCGACCGCCTTGCGCTCCAAGGCGTTTGGAATCTCGAAACCACGATCAGCCCGGACAACACCGCGTCCATCGCCCTGTTCACCTCGGTGGCGGGACGGCGAGGATCCACCATCACGAGACGAAACCTGTTCGATCCGAACGACTTTCCCGACGGGCATACGGCCGAGGATCTCTACACCATCTCGCCGCTGCCCGTTTCCTGAGGAAGGACCACGCATGACCACTGTCGAGACCAGCATTTTCGAGTCCCTCGAGTCGGGGGTCCGCAGTTACTGCCGGAACTGGCCCACCGTCTTCGAGTCGGCGTCGGGCGCCTGGATGCGGGACGAGTCCGGCCGCGAGTACCTGGACTTCTTCGCCGGCGCCGGTGCCCTCAACTACGGACACAACAATCCGGTGATGAAGAGCGCGCTCCTCGAGTACCTCGCCGGCGACGGCATCACCCACGGCCTGGACATGTCCACCGTTGCCAAACGCGAGTTCCTGCAGAGCTTCCAGCGCACCGTCCTCGAGCCGCGCGGCCTCGACTACAAGGTCCAGTTTCCCGGTCCGACGGGCACCAACGCCGTCGAGGCCGCCCTCAAGCTGGCCCGCAAGGCCACGGGCCGGGAATCGATCATCAACTTCACCAACGCATTTCACGGCATGACGCTGGGCTCGCTGTCAGTCACCGGCAACTCGCTCAAGCGCGCCGGCGCCGGTGTGCCGCTCGTGCACGCCACCCCGATGCCGTTCGACAACTACTTCGGCGGCGCCACCGACGACTTCCAGTGGTTCGAGCGCGTGCTCGACGATTCCGGCAGCGGCCTCAACCGCCCCGCCGCCGTCATCGTGGAGACCGTGCAGGGCGAGGGCGGGGTCAACGTGGCGCGTCCGGAATGGCTGCGCGCGCTGTCCGAACTGTGCACCCGGCACGACATCCTGCTGATCGTCGACGACGTCCAGATGGGTTGCGGCCGTACGGGTCCCTTCTTCTCGTTCGAGGTCGCCGGGATCACCCCCGACATCGTGACGCTGTCCAAGTCGATCGGCGGTTACGGCCTGCCGATGGCACTGACCCTGTTCAAGCCGGAACTGGACCTGTGGGCGCCAGGCGAGCACAACGGCACCTTCCGCGGCAACAACCCGGCCTTCGTGACCGCGACCGCGGCACTCGACCACTACTGGTCCGACGACGTTCTCCACCGATCCACGCTCGCGAAGGGCGAGCGGATCAACCAGATCTTCGCCAACCTCGCGGACACGTTCGAGGGTGTGAGCACCCGCGGCCGGGGCATGGTGCAGGGTCTCGTGTTCGACGATCCCGGCATGGCGGTGAAGGTGTGCGGGCTCGCGTTCGACGACGGCTTGCTCGCCGAGACGGCCGGCCCCTCCGACGAGGTGGTCAAGCTGCTGCCGCCGCTGACCATCACCGACGCCGAACTCGACCACGGCCTGAGCATCCTGGCGGAGGCGACCGCCAAGGTCTTCGCCTGACGCTCGGCCGTCCGCACCCACGATCCGAGGAGACACAGCATGATCGTTCGCACCACCGACGAGATCACCGACACCGACCGCGACATCACCAGTGAGGACGGCAACTGGCGCAGCAAGCGGATCGTTCTCGCCGGCGACGGCGTCGGGTTCTCGTTCCACGAGACCACGATCCGCGCCGGGTCGGTCAACGAGTTCCACTACGCGAACCACGTCGAGGCGGTGTGGCTCGTCGAGGGTGACGGCATCCTCACCGACCTCGACAGCGGCGAGGTGCACCAACTGCGGCCGGGCACGATGTACCTGCTGAACGGGCACGAGCGCCACCGGGTGGAGCCGGTCACCCCGATGCGCATGCTGTGCGTGTTCAATCCCCCGGTGACCGGCCGCGAGGTCCACGACGAGAACGGCGTCTACCCGCTGATCACGCTCGACGACTCCGAGCGCGCCGCCTCGTAGGTCCGAACAGCGTCAGGGCCCGGTCGTTCCTTCGGCCGGGCCCTGATGCTGCTGCGGTCAGCCGACGGGCTGCATCTCGATGGTTGGCTGATCGTCCAACGGCGGCGGGGTGTCGGCCGCGGGCTCCTGCCGGCGCCGCCACCAGATGGTGAACCCGACCGCGACGACGGTCAGCGCGGCGAGCGCCGCGACCGCGGTCCAGAAGCGCGGCCCGTAGTAACCGACGAGGACCATCCGCATCGCGTTGCGGGCCCACGTCAGGGGCATGAGGTCGTGCAACCACTGCAGCGGTGCCGGCATCTGCTCGATCGGGTACACGGCACCGAACGCGAAGATCTGGATCATCAACGCGCCCAACGCCAGGAACGTGCCGTTGACCGGACCGAAGACGACGGTGAAGAGGCGGCCGAGGGCCACCGCGGCGGCGCCGACGAGGATCATGACCGCGGTCATCGCCAGCGCGCTCGGCGGGTCGGCGTCGGCGACGACGAGCGACACCGCCGATGCCACTAGCGCGGCGACCAGTGTCACCGCCGTGGGAATCCGGTAGCGGCGCACGCCCTCCCGGACGACGTTGCCGTGCACACGCTGGGGTCGGCCGCGACGCGGGCGGACGATGAACCAGATCAGGATGCCGCACAGGAACAGCAGCACCGACATGACGGCGGGGACGGCGCCCGGACCGAACCCGGCGGCCGGGTAGTCGTACTTCTCGTCGACCGCGACGGGCGCCGCCAGCAGGCCCGCGGTGGTGGCCCGCTGGGTCTCGTCGAACTGCGGAACCTGCGCGGCGCCCTCGGTCAACCCGGTCGCGAGTTCGGTGCTGCCGGTGTCGAGCTGCCCCATGCCGGTGGCGAGCTCGCCCAGACCGTTGCGGAGCTGGATGCCGCCGGCGTCGAGCTGACCGAGACCCGACGACAGCTCGTTCGCGCCCGCGCTCAGCTGGTGCGCGCCCTGGGACAGCTGCCCGAGGCCGGTGTTCAGTTCGGCCGCACCGGCGGTCGCGGCCAGCAGACCGCCCCGGTAGTCGGCGGTCGGGTCGGTGAGCTGACGGGCGAGCTCGCGCGCACCGTCACGCAGCTGGACGAGCTGGGACGCGATGTCTCCCTGCTCGCCGATGATGCTCAGCACCGGGCCGGTCACCATGTCGACGACCTCGCTGATCTGCCGGGCGCCGTCCGCGAGCTGGTCGGTGCCGCCGACGAGCTGGTTCATTCCGGCACTCAGCTCGCCCGAGCCGGCCACGGCCTGGTCCGCACCGGTGGCCAGCTCCCCCGCACCCGCCGCGAGTTCCTGGCCGCCACGGTTGGCGTCGCCGAGCCCGGTCGAGAGCTCCTGGCTGCCCGCGTAGAGCTGGTCGGTGCCGGTGCGGGCCTCCTTCGTGCCGTTCGAGAGCTGCTGGGCGCCGGTGGCGGCCTCGCCCATGCCCTTCCCGAGGTCGCCGAGCCCGACGAGCACCTGGTCGACGGACTGCTCGCCGATGGACTCCGAGACCGCCGAGCGCACCTGCGCGACGACGCTCTCGCCGACCGGCGTCGCCACCAGGCTGTTGTAGTCGTTGTAGACGACGTCGAGTTGAGCCTTGCGGCCCGCCCCGCTCGCGGCGCTGGCGACGTCGGCGCTGAACGTCTCCGGGATCACCACCGAGAAGTAGTAGGTGCCGTCGTCGACGCCGTCGCGGGCCTGTTCGGGCGTGACCACCTTCCAGTTCACGTCCCCGCTCTCGACCAGCGCCGCGACCACCTCGTCACCCGCCTCGATCCGGGTGCCGTCGACGTCCGCCCCGGCGTCCGAGTTCACGATCGCCACGGGCAGCCGGTTGACGGTGTCGCCGGGATTCCACAGCGCCCACATGTAGAAGGCGGCGATCGCGAGTGGCGCGATGACCAGCACGGCGAGGATCGTGCGGACGACGTGGGCGCGGCGCGTGGATGCGCCGGACCCACCGGAAGCGGTTGTGGGCACCATGAAGAGCTCTCTCGTCGGGGACCGGAGCGCGGTCGGCGCACGAGACGCCGCCACCAGAGCTGGACGTAGGTCCAACTTGGTCACGATAGAGAGTGCCGGTCCTCACCGTGAGGGTTTTGCCACAAACTTCGGCGGAGAGGCCCAGCGGCCGGCCGTCAGGACACGGGATCGGGGAAGAACAGCTCTCGCGCACGTCGCGCCACCTCCGCCGGCGGGACGTCCTCGATCTTGGTGCAGACGGCCCAACGGTGGCCGAACGGATCGAGGAACACCCCGTGCCGGTCCCCGGAGAAGGTGTCCGCGACCGGCGTCACCAACGTCGCCCCGGCGTCGACCGCCCGGGCGACGAACGCGTCGGTGTCCTCGACGTAGACGACGAGGGAGGAGTGCACCCAGCCGCGCTCGGGCGCCTTGAGGCCGAAGTCGGGCATCTCGTTCGACAGCTGCAGCATCGAGTCGCCGATCCGGATCTCGGCGTGCATGACGGTGCCGTCGGGCGCGTCCATGCGGTCGACGACGACCGCGCCGAGACCCGCGACGTAGAAGTCCAGCGCCGCGGCGCCGTCCGGGACCGCCAGGTACGGCGTGAGGGTCCGGTATCCGTCGGGAATGGGGTTCACTGTAGTCATGTCGTCCAGTGTCGGTCGCGAGGCGGCACCGAGGATTGAACGGATCGGACACGCGCCTACCCTGGATCGGGTGATCGACCGGATACTCGAACTGCTCGGCGGTCGGCGCGTCTGCGTGCTGACCGGCGCCGGTATCTCCACCGACTCGGGCATCCCCGACTATCGCGGCCCCGACTCACCACCCCGTAATCCGATGACCTACCAGCAGTTCGTCGGCGACGCCTCCTTCCGCCGGCACTACTGGGCCCGGAACCACCTCGGCTGGCGGTACATGGACGCCGCCCGCCCCAACGCCGGGCACCGCGCCCTCGCCGCGCTGGAACGCGCCGACGTCGTGCACGGGGTGATCACCCAGAACGTCGACCTGCTGCACACCAAGGCGGGCAGCCGCCGCGTCATCGACCTGCACGGCAGCTACGCCCAGGTGCGCTGCCTCGACTGCGGGCACCGTATCTCCCGGATGACGCTCGCCGAGCGCCTCGACGCCGCGAACCCCGGCTTCGCAGACACCGTCGCCGCGGCCACGGGCGTCGAGATCGCGCCGGACGCCGACGCCGTCGTCGAGACCACCGACCACTTCCGGATGGTCGACTGCGACCGGTGCGGGGGCATGCTCAAGCCCGACATCGTCTACTTCGGCGAGAGTGTCCCGAAGCCGCGGGTCGCGGCGGCGTTCGACATGGTCGCCAGCGCCGACGCGCTACTGGTCGTCGGCTCCTCGCTGACCGTGATGTCCGGCCTGCGGTTCGTCCGCCGCGCCGCCCGCGACGGGATGCCGATCGTCATCGTCAACCGCGGCACCACCCGCGGCGACGAGTTCGCGGCGATCAAGGCCGAGCTGGGCAGCTCCGAGGTCCTCACCCACCTCGCAGGCGCCTTCGGCACCTACAGCGGAACCAGATCGTCCGCGTGAACGACGGGGCGCTGCATGTCCACCGGCAGCTCCGTCGTCGAGTGGCCGAGCATGTCCTCGATCTCCGACGAGTCGTACGCGACCACACCCCGGGCCACGACACGCTCGTCCGGTCCGACGAGGGAGATCACGTCGCCGCCGTAGAAGCGGCCCGCCACCGCGGTGATACCGGCCGGCAGCAGCGAGCGCCGCCGCTCCACCACCGCCCGCACCGCACCCGCGTCCAGGTGGATCGCACCCTGCGTGTCGGCGGCGTGCCGAACCCAGAACTTGCGCGCCGACATCCGGTGTGGCCGCGCCGCGAACACGGTGCCGACGTCCGCCGTCGTGAGCGCGGTTGCGGCATCCGATGCAGCCGCCAGCAGCACCGGCACACCCGAGTCGGCCGCCAGCCGCGCGGCCGACAGCTTGGACGCCATGCCGCCGGTGCCGAGCGCTCCGCCGGAACCGGCGACCACGCCGTCCAGGTCCTCGGGGCTGTTCACCTCGGGAATCAGTGTGGCCCCGCCCTTTCGAGGATCACCGTCGTAGAGGCCGTCGACGTCGGACAGCAGCACCAGCGCGTCGGCACCCACCAGGTGCGAGACGAGCGCGGCGAGGCGATCGTTGTCACCGAACCGCAGCTCGGTGGTTGCGACGGTGTCGTTCTCGTTGACGATCGCGACCGCGTGCAGCGCCCGCAGCCGGTCCAGGGTGCGCTGCGCGTTGCGGTGCTGGGTGCGGCGGGCGATGTCGTCGGCGGTGAGCAGCACCTGGCCGACGGTGCGGCCGTACCGTGCGAACGACGTGCCCCACGCGTGCGCCAACGCCAACTGGCCGACACTTGCCGCGGCCTGCTTGGTTGCGAGATCCCTTGGGCGACGGGTCAATCCGAGCGGCGCCAGACCTGCACCCACGGCCCCTGAGGACACCACGACGACGTCGGACCCCGCCCGCATGCGCGCCTCGAGGGCGTCCGCGAGCAGATTCAACCGGCCGACGTCGAGTCCGCCGACGAGACTCGTCAGCGCCGAGGATCCGATCTTGACGACGATGCTGCGTGCGGACGCGATGGCCGCTCTGGTCTCGCTCACTTGTCTTTGGGATCCTCGCTGTCGAGTCCTCGGCGGACCCGACGCGCGTGCTTGCGCTCGGCCGCGCCGATGCGCTCGACCTGGTCGAGACGGGCGTCGGTGCCACGACCGGTGCGCACGATGTCGACACCGGCCGCAGTCTGCGGCTCCCACTCGAATCCGACGTCGCCGATCGTGACGAACGCCCCGGGTTCGGCACCCTGCTTGACGAGTTCGTCCTCCACGCCGAGTCGGGCGAGGCGGTCCGCGAGGTAACCGACGGCCTCGTCGTTGTCGAACGCCGTCTGCCGCACCCAGCGCTCCGGCTGGACGCCGCGCACGATGAAGCCGCCCGGATTGTCCGGATCGGCGATGACGTCGAACCCGGTCTCCTTGGCCGCGATCGGACGGATCACCTGACGCTTCGGCTCCGCCGGCGGATGCGCCTCGCGGTAGTCGGCCACCATCTTCGCGAGCGCGAAAGTCAAGGGCCGCAGTCCGTCCCGGCTCACCGCGGAGATCGTGAACACCGGCCAGCCACGCGCCTCGAAGTCGGGCGTCACCATCTCGGCGAGTTCGGCCGCCTCGGGAACGTCGGCCTTGTTGAGGATCACGATGCGCGGACGGTCGGCGAGGTCCCCGAGCCCGGCATCGCCCTTGAGCGCGGGCTGATAGGCCGCCAACTCCGCCTCGAGGGCGTCGACGTCGGAGATCGGGTCCCGTCCCGGCTCGAGGGTGGCGCAGTCCACGACGTGCGCGAGCACCGCGCAGCGCTCGAGGTGGCGCAAGAAGTCCAGCCCGAGACCGCGTCCCTCGCTGGCGCCCGGAATGAGGCCCGGCACGTCGGCGACCGTGAACGTCGTGTCACCGCTGGAGACGACGCCCAGGTTGGGCTGCAGGGTCGTGAACGGGTAGTCGCCGATCTTCGGCTTCGCGGCTGACAGCACCGACACCAGCGACGACTTACCGGCGGACGGGAAGCCGACCAGCCCGACGTCGGCCACGGACTTGAGTTCGAGGATCAGGTCGCCCGCCTCGCCCTCCTCGCCGAGCAGCGCGAAGCCGGGGGCCTTGCGCGCCTTGGACGCCAGCGACGCGTTACCGAGGCCGCCGCGGCCGCCGCGGGCCGCCACGAACCGGGTGCCGATCCCGATGAGGTCCGCCAGGACCTCCCCGTGCTTGTCGACGACGACGGTGCCGTCGGGCACCTTCAGGATCAGGTCGGAGCCGTTGGCGCCTTCCCGGTTGCCGCCCATTCCCTGGGTTCCGTTGGTGGCCTTGGCCCGCGGGTGGAAGTGGAAGTCGAGGAGGGTGTGGACGTTGCCGTCCACCTCGAGCACGACATCCCCACCGCGCCCACCGTTGCCGCCGTCCGGGCCGCCGAGCGGCTTGAACTTCTCGCGGTGGACAGAGGCGCAACCATTGCCGCCCTTACCGGCGCTGACGTGCAGCACCACGCGGTCAATGAATCGGGACATGACTGCCGGATCCTTCCTCAGTCAATACTTCTGGGCTACTTCTGGATTCACAGTGTGACGCAGTAGACGCACTGTGGCTGAAACAACAGTAGGGGCGGGCAGGGTTGTGAGACCCTGGCCCGCCCCTACTGGGAGATCGGAACGGAATCGAACTCGTCAGCGCATCGAAACGATGGGAGCCCGAACCGTAGGTGGCAGCAGACCTAGGCCTCTGCCGCGACCGGAACGATGTTCACGGTCTTGCGCCCGCGCTTGGTGCCGAACTCGACGGCGCCCGCAGCGAGAGCGAACAGGGTGTCGTCACCGCCACGGCCGACGTTGACGCCGGGGTGGAAGTGGGTTCCGCGCTGACGCACGAGGATCTCGCCGGCGCTGACGGACTGGCCGCCGAAGCGCTTCACGCCGAGTCGCTGTGCGTTTGAATCGCGACCGTTACGGGAGCTGGATGCACCCTTCTTATGTGCCATGTCGAATCCCTCCAGGAATCGGTGAAAGTTCGAGTTACTTGATGCCGGTGACCTTGAGGACCGTCAGCTTCTGACGGTGACCCTGGCGCTTGTGGTAGCCGGTCTTGTTCTTGAACTTGTGGATCCGGATCTTCGGGCCCTTGGTGTGCTCGACGACCTCACCGGTCACGGAGATCTTCGCCAGCTTGTCGGCGTCGGTGGTCAGCTCGGACCCATCGACCACGAGGACCGGGGCAAGCGAGACAGCGGTGCCGGGCTCACCCTCGATCTTCTCGACCTTGACGAGGTCACCAACAGCGACCTTGTACTGCTTTCCGCCGGTCTTGACGATCGCGTACGTTGCCATCGGACGGCTACCCCTTGCTACTTCGAACGTGCTCGCGCCGCTGCCGTGAAGGCTTTCAGTGCTGCGCGACTGGTCTGGTGTGGCGGCTACCCCTTACGCGCCCGTAAGGCCCGAAGCGGGCGCAGCAGAGCGGTATCGCCGGGTAGCGACCGGTCAAGATTACGGGAAGCGGGCCGCCAGGGTCAAACTGGCGTGTCACCCGATCCCGGTGCGGTGCTTCGCCGCCCCGCGATGCGCGCGGGGCGGCGAGTCACCACGAATCCGTCAGGCCTCGGCGTCCACCGGCGGACCGGCGGGACGCGCCGCGGCACGGCGCCGACGCGGTCGACGCGAGACCTGAGCCTCGCCGTCCCCGGCCACGTCCGACGCGGCGGGGCCCGCCGACACCGTCTCCGGTGCAGCAGCGGGCTCCGGGGAGGCTTCCGGCGACGGCTGCGACGTCGGGATCACGAACACCGTGCCCGCCTCGGGCGTCTCGCCTGCCGGTGCGGCCGCCGCCCGCGAGACGCGGCGGCTCCGCCGCCGGGCTCGCGGTGCCGCCGGAGCCTCGGCCTCCGGCTCGACCGTCTCCGGCTCAACCGTCTCCGACTCCGCCTTCGCGGGCTCGATCGGTGCCTGCTCCGCCTTCTCGGGCTCCGGCTCCGGCTCCGGCGCCGGCGATTCGGCTTCGGGCTTCTCGGCCGATGCGGTGTCCGTGTCGGGCGCGTCCGGGTGGTGCGAGGCCATCGCGAGCGCCACCGGGTGTGCCCGCTTGACGGTCGCGTCGGCGGCCGCCTCCTCCGCCGTCGGGTGAGCGTGCTGCCCGTTCGCCGGCTGCGGCTCCTGCGCTGCCGCCGCCGCGCGGTCGCGTCCCCGCTTCTTCCGTCCGCCCGACTCCTTGGCCTGACCGCGGCCCTCGTCGCCGGACTTCACCTCGACGGGCTCGCTGTGGACGACGATGCCCCGGCCGTGGCAGTGCTCACACGTGGTGGAGAACGCCTCGACCAACCCCGTGCCGAGCTTCTTGCGCGTCATCTGAACCAGGCCCAGCGACGTGACCTCCGACACCTGATGGCGGGTGCGGTCGCGACCGAGAGACTCCGTCAGGCGTCGCAGCACGAGGTCGCGGTTGGACTCGAGGACCATGTCGATGAAGTCGACCACGATCATGCCGCCGATATCGCGCAGGCGCATCTGCCGCACGATCTCCTCGGCCGCCTCGAGGTTGTTCCGCGTGACGGTCTCCTCGAGGTTGCCACCCGAGCCGGTGAACTTGCCGGTGTTGACGTCGATGACGGTCATCGCCTCGGTGCGATCGATCACCAGCGTGCCGCCCGACGGCAGCCACACCTTGCGGTCCAGTGCCTTCGCCAGCTGCTCGTCGATGCGGTGCGTCTCGAACACGTCGGGCGTGCCCGGCTCCGGATCGTGCTGCTCGACGCGCGGCAGCAGGTCCGGGGCCACGGTCTTGATGTACGACTCGACCGTGTTCCAGGCCTTCTCGCCCTCGATCACGAGCTTCGAGAAGTCCTCGTTGAACAGGTCCCGCACGACCTTGACCAGCAGGTCGGGCTCCTCGTACAGCGCCTGCGGGGTACCGGACTTGCCGTCCTTCGCCTTCGCGGCCTGCTCCTCGATGGTCGCCCACTGGCTCTGCAGCCGGGTGACGTCGCGCGACAGCTCCTCCTCGCTGACGCCCTCGGACGCCGTCCGGATGATCACACCGGCATCGGCCGGCACGATCTCGCGGAGGATCTCCTTGAGGCGCTTGCGCTCGGTGTCGGGCAGCTTGCGGCTGATGCCGGTGGACGTGCCACCGGGCACGTACACGAGGAAGCGTCCGGCCAGGCTGATCTGCGTGGTCAGGCGGGCACCCTTGTGGCCCACCGGATCCTTGCTGACCTGTACCAGCACCTGGTCGCCCGGCTTGAGGGCCTGTTCGATCTTGCGTTCCCTGCCGCCGAGACCGGCCGCTTCCCAGTTGACCTCGCCGGCGTACAGCACACCGTTGCGGCCACGTCCGATGTCGATGAACGCCGCCTCCATGCTGGGCAGCACGTTCTGCACGCGGCCGAGGTAGACGTTGCCGACCATCGACGACGACGACGAACCCGTCACGAAGTGCTCGACCAGGACGCCGTCCTCGAGGACCGCCACCTGGGTCGACGCCGCCGGGTTCGACCCGCCGACCTTCTCTCGCACGACCATCACCCGGTCGACCGCTTCACGGCGGGCCAGGAACTCCGACTCGCTCAGGATCGGCGGACGACGACGGCCCGCGTCACGGCCGTCGCGGCGGCGCTGACGCTTCGCCTCGAGGCGAGTGGAGCCGCTGATGCCCTGCACCTCGTCCTTGGCGCGCGCCTTGTTCCGCGGCTCGCGCTCGTGGACGACGGTGTTCGGCGGATCGTCCTCCGCCGTGATGTCGCCGTCGGCGCCACCCTTGCGGCGGCGACGGCGGCGGCGACGACGACTCGAGCCCTCGGCACCCTCGTCCTCGGCCGACTCGGCACCTTCGTCCTCGGCCGGCTCGGTGCCCGCGTCCGCGGGCTGCTGCGACTCGGTCGCGGTGTCGCCCTCGGCGGCCACCTTCTCCTCGGTCTCGTCCGACTCGGTGCCCTCGGTGGCCTGCTCGCCGCGGCCACGGCCACGGCCGCGACGGCCACGCCGGCGCCGACGCTGCTGATCGCCGCCTTCGGTCTCGGCGGTCTCAGCGGCTTCGGCCGCCTCGGGCGCTGCGATTGACTCGGCCGTGTCGGACGGTTCGGCGGCCGGTTCGGCGGTCGGGACCGCCGGCTCGTCGCTCACCTCGGGAGCGGCGGCCGCTCGACGGCTGCGACGACGGCGCGGAGCGGCCTCCGCGACCACGGCCTCGGGCTGGAGGAACAGCGGCGCCTGCACGGTCGGTTCGGGTGCGGCGGACTGCTCCGCCTCGCGCTCGACACCCGACTCGGTGTCGGTGAACAGTCCGGCGCCGGTTGCGGCGGTCTCGTCGGCAGCAGGAGTCGGCTCCGGCTCGAGCTCCGGCTCGGTGACGGCCTCCGCGACCGCCGCCTTCGCCTTGGGCGCGGCCTTCTTGCGGACGCGCTTGCGGGGCGCCGGCTTCTCCGACTTCTCAGTCGTCTCCGGCTTCTCGGCCGCCCCCTCCGCGGGGACAGGCTCGACGACGGATTCGGCCGCCGGAGCCTCGACTACCGGGGTCTCCGGTTCCGGGCTCGGCTCGCCGGCGCTGGACATCGTCGCGTGGATGCGCTCGGCGATCTCGCGCTGCAGGCTGGACTGCGCACTGCGCAGCTCGGTACCCAGCGCGGCTGCCTCGGCGAGAACCTGCTTGCTGGTGACGCCCAGCAGTTTCGCCAACGCGTGGACGCGAATCTTCTCAGGAAGTACCGGGGTGGTACTCGGCTCGACCGTCGCTTCCGCGATCGGTTCCTGCACACTTTCGGGCGGCGCTTGATCGGCCACGTATTCTCCTCGAGCCCCCGGGCGCGTCCATCCGTCTGGAGATCGGATGTGACGCGGCCGCGCGGGGGCGATGGTTGTGTACTCGCACCGGGGTACGAGATTGTCTGGTCTCGCTCCACGTGCTTCGCAGTGTCCGTTATCACTGCGAAATCGCGCGGTGCCTGGCAGGATGGCGGCGATCCACGGCGCGGACGCCTGACCGTTCACGACGTGAGCGCCTGATCATCCAGCGTGCCGCGCGTAGCAGGGATTACCTGCGCCTGCGAGGCAGCGATGACGGGCTTCGCACCGTGGTGTCATCCGATCGGATCCGCGTGGAGCACAATTTGCGGTCCGACCGACTCAAGTATCCCACACCTGCGCGCGGTGTCCCCTCATCGGCGCACCGGTAGGTGGCAAAACAATCCACAAAACAAAAGACGCTCCCCGGGCACGCGGCCCGAGGAGCGTCGGTAGTCGAGGGGCTCAGGCCCGAGCGAGCTGGGGAAACCAGAGCGCGATCTCACGCTCGGCGGATTCGACGGAGTCGGAACCGTGCACCAGATTCTGACCGCCGTCGAGCGCCAGGTCCGCACGAATGGTGCCGGGGACGGCCTTCTCGACCGGGTCGGTGCCACCAGCGATCTGCCGGAACGCCGCGATGGCGCGCGGCCCTTCGAGGACTGCGGCCACGAGCGGCCCGGACGTGATGAACTCGAGCAGCCCGGGGTAGAACGGCTTGCCTTCGTGCTCGGCGTAGTGCGTCGCTGCGACGTCGTTCGACGCGGTCTGCAGCTCCATCGCCGCGATGGTCAGACCCTTGCGTTCGATGCGGGAGAGGATCTCGCCGACGTAGCCGCGAGCCACGCCGTCGGGCTTGATCAGTACCAGGGTGCGCTCGTTCACGGAAAGCAGCCTAGACGGTCAGTCTCGTTGCCCAGGCAGCAGACCCTGCTCGATCCGGCGAGCTATGTCCTTGCGGAGGTACAGGATGTACAGCCACACCGCCCCGAAGAGCAGACCGATGACGCCGAGCGCCGTGTCCACGAAGAACCCGAGGATCGTGAAGACCTGCAGCGTCAGGTTGAACTTCATCGCCCACGGCCGCCCCTGCATGCCGGAGCCGACGATCATGAGCACCGCCAGCACGCAGATGTAGGTGCCGGAGAACCACGTGAGTCCCGACGCGTTGACGACGGCCACCACCGGCAGCGCCAGCAGCACCACGATCGCCTCGAGGACGAGAGTCCCCGCCATCACACCGCGGAAGCCCTTCCACGGATCGGTCGCCGGCGGGCGGAACTCGGGGTTCTCTGGGGTATCCGGGGTCTCGCTCACGCGGGGTCCTTTCCGAACAGGGATCGGGCGACGCCCGCGGTCACGACCGAACCGGTGACCACGACACCCGCTCCCGACACTGCCTCGCCGGGTTCGGCGACCTCCTCCGCCAGCCCGATCGCCGTCTCGAGGGCGTCGGCCAGCGTGGGGGCCACCACGACCCGTTCGTCGCCGAAGCGGGCGACCGCACGATTGGCCAGGTCCTCGACGTCCATCGCCCGCGGCGAGCCGTTGTGGGTGACGACCAGCTCGTCGAAGACCGGTTCGAGAGCATCGAGGATGCCGTCGACGTCCTTGTCGCCCATGACGCTGACGACGCCGACGAGCTTGCGGAAGTCGAACTCCGCCGACAGCGCGGCGGCGAGCGCCTGCGCTCCGTGCGGATTGTGTGCGGCGTCGAGGAACACCGTCGGTGCGCTGCGCACCCGCTCGAGTCGGCCCGGGTTGACCACCGAGGCGAAGCCGGCGCGGATCGCATCGGCCTCGAGCTGGCGGTCCGGCCCGGCGCCGAAGAACGCCTCCACCGCGGCGAGGGCGAGCGACGCGTTGCGCGCCTGGTGCTCACCGTGCAGCGGCAGGAAGATGTCCTCGTACACGCCACCGAGCCCCTGCAGCTCGAGCTGCTGACCACCGATCGCGATCTGGCGGCGCAGCACCTTGAACTCGGATCCCTCACGGGCGACGGCCGCGTCGACCTCGACGGCGCGCCGCAGCAGCACGTCCATCACCTCGGGCGCCTGCTCGGCGATGATCGCGACGGTGTCGACCGGGGCGACGCCCTCGATCCCGCTGTCGCGGCCCTTCTTGATGATCCCGGCCTTCTCCCCCGCAATCGACTCGAGGTCGGGGCCGAGGTAGTCGACGTGGTCGAGCCCGATCGGGGTGATCACCGCGACCTGCGCGTCGATGACGTTGGTGGCGTCCCACTTGCCGCCGAGACCGGTCTCCACGACGGCGACGTCCACCGGCGCCTCCGCGAACGCGGCGTACGCCATCGCGGTGGTCACCTCGAACTTGCTCATCGCGGGACCGCCCGCGGCCTCGGACTGCTGGTCGATCATCCGGATGTACGGCTCGATCTCGCGGTACGTGTCGATGTACGTCCGCACCGGGATCGGTTTGCCGTCGATGCTGATCCGCTCCGTCGCCAGCTGCAGGTGCGGGCTGGTCGTCCGTCCGGTCCGCCGGTGCAGCTGGGTGAGCAGGGCGTCGATCATCCGCGTCACCGATGTCTTGCCGTTGGTGCCGGCGACGTGGATGGCCGGGTAGCTGTGCTGCGGCGAACCGAGCAGGTCCATCAGCGCGGAGATGCGGGTCAGCGACGGCTCGATCTTGGTCTCGGGCCAGCGCTGATCCAGCTCCGCCTCGACGAGTGCGAGTTCGGCGAGATCGACCGGGGTGGGTTCGCCCGGGCGTTCGGTGGTCACGCTCCGCCCAGCTCCTTCAGACGTGCGCTCATGCGGGCGATCTCCTCCTGCGCCACCTGCTGGCGGGTGCGGATCTTGTCGACGACCGCGTCGGGGGCCTTCGCCAGGAACGCCTCGTTGGACAGCTTGGCGGTGGTGCCCGCCAGCTCCTTCTCGGCGACCGCGAGGTCCTTCTCGAGGCGCTTCTTCTCGGCGCCCAGGTCGACGGCGCCGGACGTGTCGAGCTCGACGGTCACGGTGGCCTTGCTCAGGCGCACCTCCACCGACGCGGTCGCGGCGAAGCCGTCGGCCGGCTCGGTGAGCTTGGCGAGCGACGCGACCGACGCCAGCTGGCTCTCGATGTCCGCCTCGGCGGCACCGGACAGGCGGGCGGCCACCTTCTGCGACGGCTTGAGGCCCTGGTCGCTGCGGAAGCGTCGAACCTCGGTCACGAGCTTCTGCATGTCCTCGACACGCTGGGCCGCAACGGGATCCGCCTCGACTCCGCTCGCGTGCGGCCACTCGGCGATGACGACCGACTCGCCGCCGGTGAGCACCTTCCACAGCGTCTCGGTGACGAACGGGATGACCGGGTGCAGCATGCGCAGCAGGGTGTCGAGCACGTTGCCGAGGACTGCCTTGGTGCCGTTGGCGTACACGGAGCCGTCGGCGAGCTGGACCTTGGCGAGCTCGAGGTACCAGTCGCACACCTCGTCCCACGCGAAGTGGTACAGGGCCTCGCACGCCTTGGAGAACTCGAACTTCTCGAACGCCTCGTCGACCTCGGTGCGGACCTGCTCGAGCCGGTCGAGGATCCAGCGGTCCGCGTCGGTGAGCTGGTCGCGGGCCGGCAGGTCCGCGACGACGGCACCGTTCATGAGCGCGAACTTGGTGGCGTTGAACAGTTTGTTCGCGAAGTTGCGCGACGACTGCGCGTGGTCCTCGCCGACCGCGAGGTCGCTACCCGGGTTGGCGCCGCGGGCGAGCGTGAAGCGCAGCGCGTCCGCGCCGAAGCGGTCGACCCAGTCGAGCGGGTCGATGCCATTGCCGCGGGACTTCGACATCTTCTTGCCGTACTGGTCGCGAACCAGGCCGTGCAGGAACAGGTCCTCGAACGGGACCTTGCCGCCGACCACGTCGTCGCCGGCGACGTAGGTGCCGAACATCATCATCCGGGCCACCCAGAAGAACAGGATGTCGTAGCCGGTGACGAGAACGCTTGTCGGATAGAACTTCTCGAGCTCGGGAGTCTTGTCGGGCCAGCCCATCGTCGAGAAGGGCCACAGCGCCGACGAGAACCACGTGTCGAGGACGTCGGGGTCCTGCTCCCAACCCTCGGGAGCCGTCTCGTCCGGGCCGAAGCACTGCACCTCGCCGTTCGGGCCGTACCAGATCGGGATGCGGTGACCCCACCACAGCTGACGCGAGATGCACCAGTCGTGCATGTTGTCGACCCAGCCGAACCAGCGCGGCTCCTGGCTGGCCGGGTGAATCACGGTGTCGCCGTTGCGTACCGCGTCACCCGCGGTCTTGGCGAGGGAGTCGACCTTGACCCACCACTGCATCGACAGCCGGGGTTCGATGGTCTCGCCCGAGCGCTCGGAGTGGCCGACGCTGTGCAGGTACGGACGCTTCTCGGCGACGACGCGACCCTGCTCGGCGAGCGCCTCGCGCACCTTGACACGGGCCTCGAAGCGATCCATGCCGTCGAACCGCGTTCCGGTGTCGGCGATCTTGCCGGTCTTGTCCATGATCGTGGGCATCGGCAGGTTGTGCCGCACACCCATCTCGAAGTCGTTGGGGTCGTGTGCGGGCGTGATCTTCACGGCGCCGGTGCCGAACTCGGGATCGACGTACTCGTCGGCGATGATCGGGATCTGCCGCCCGGTGAACGGGTGCTCGAGCGTGGTGCCGACCAGGTGCTTGTAGCGCTCGTCGTCCGGGTGCACGGCGACGGCGGTGTCGCCGAGCATCGTCTCGACACGGGTGGTGGCGACGATCACGTGCGGCTCGTCGTCGTTCAGGGAGCCGTAGCGCAGCGAGACGAGCTCGCCCTCGACCTCCTCGAACTTGACCTCGATGTCGGAGATCGCGGTCTGCAGCACCGGCGACCAGTTGACCAGGCGCTCGGCGCGGTAGATCAGGCCCTCGTCGTACAGGCGCTTGAAGATGGTCTGGACGGCGCGCGAGAGGCCCTCGTCCATCGTGAAGCGGTCGCGGCTCCAGTCGACGCCATCGCCGATGCGACGCATCTGGCCCTGGATGGTGCCGCCGGACTCGCGCTTCCAGTCCCAGACCTTCTCGATGAAGGCCTCGCGGCCGAAGTCTTCCTTCTTCTTGCCGTCGGCTGCGAGCTGCTTCTCGACGATCGTCTGCGTCGCGATGCCGGCGTGGTCCATGCCGGGCAGCCACAGCACCTCGTAGCCCTGCATCCGCTTGCGGCGGGTGAGCGCGTCCATGAGGGTGTGGTCGAGCGCGTGGCCCATGTGCAGCGAGCCGGTCACGTTCGGCGGCGGCAGCACGATCGAGTAGCCCGGCTTGTCGCTGGTCGGGTCGGCGGTGAAGTAACCGGCGTCTACCCAGCCCTGATACAACTCGGCCTCTACCGCGCTGGGATCCCAGCTCTTGGGGAGGGCGTCTGCGGGGCTGCGGGGAGTATCTGGCGCACTGGTCACCCCCCAATCGTAATCAGTGGCGGCGAATCGCCCGGACCCGGCTCGGAAGAGCTCTCCCCGCCTCTCGGAGTCAGCCGAGGACGTCGGGCAGTGGGACGTCCTCCTCGAGGACGTGCTCGGCCAGGAACGACTCGACGACCTGGTACCAGACCTTGGCGTGCTGCGGGCTGAGCACCCAGTGGTTCTCGTCGGGGAAGTACAGGAACCGATGATCGGTCTTCCCGTCCGCGTCGGCGGGCAGCCCCGACTCGGACAGCAGTTCGTACCACAGGCGCAGGCCCTCGCCGATGGGCACGCGGTAGTCCTTGTCGCCGTGGATCACCAGCATGGGGGTGACGATGTCGGCGACGTACAGGTGCGGCGAGTTCTCGAACGCCATCTCGGGGGTCATCTCGCGCTGCCAGTACCAGGCCGCGTCGGTGGTCGGCGCGAACTGGTCGAGCGCCCACAGGCTCGCGTGCGTGACGATCGCCCGGAAGCGGTCGGTGTGCCCGGCGATCCAGTTGGCCATGTAGCCACCGAACGAGCCACCCATCGCGGCGGTGCGCTTCGCGTCGACCTCCGGCAGCGCGACGGCGGCGTCGGTGATCGCCATCAGATCCGTGTAGGGCGCCTTGCCCCACTGTCCCCACCCGCGCTGGACGAAGTCTTGCCCGTAGCCGGTCGACAGCGCGGGGTCGGGCAGCAGCACCGCGTACCCCTTCGCGACCAGCAGCCACGGGTTCCACCGCCACGACCACGTGTTCCACGAGCCCAGTGGGCCGCCGTGCACCCACAGCAGCAGCGGCGCCGGCGCCTCGGCCGACGCGGCGTCGGGCAGCGCCAGCCACGCGCGCAGCGGGGTGCCGTCCGCGGCCTGCCCGACGACCTCGGTGAGCCGGCCCGGCAGCCGTGGCGACTCCGACGGGGCGCGCAGTTCGGTGACGGTGCCGGCGTCGTCCCCGGTGAGCGCGATCCGCACCGGGCGCGGCGGCTGCGCGTACGACGCCCGCAGCGCGTACACCGCCGCGCCGTCGGGCGCGACACGCAGGTCGGTGTAGGCGCCGTCGTCGGTGGTGAGCGCAGCAGGCTGGTCCCAGGGCCGGTCCCCGCCCAGCACGAAGACCGGGCCGCGGCCGTGGTCGTCGGCCGTGAGCAGCAGCCCGTCGCTGTCGGGCAGCCACGCGACGGCGGTGGGCCAGCGGTCCCACCCGGGCGCGATATCCTCGCTGCCGGACGTCTCGAAGGTGAAGCGGTGCAGTGTGATTCGCGGCGCGTGCTCGGGGTCGCCGTACGCCTCACGCAGGTACACCATGCTGGCGCCGTCGGGCGCGATCGCGGGACGCGACAGATCGGCCGAGTCGTCGTCGACCAGCACGGTCCGCTCCCCCGTCGCGGTGTCGATCCGCACCAGGACGGTCCGGCGCGTACCGAGCACACCGGGCACGATCCACGTGGTGACGACGAACGATCCGTCGGCCGCCAGGTCGTAGTCGGCGTCCCGCAGCGCGCCGCCGGGAGCGGGCGTCAGGTCGTCGAGCTCGATCGCCGCGCCGTCGGTGGCGCCGGCCAGCAGGTGTGGGACGTCGGGGCCCAGGTCGTGATCCCAGTGCCGCACCGGGTATCCGGCGTGCAGGATCGCCGTGACCTTCTTGTCCTTGCGCTCGCCGCGGATTCGTTGGTCGTCCTCGGCGGTGCCCGATGCCCCCAGCACACCCGTCGACACGACGACGCGCGGCGCCGATCGCGCGGCCCGCACACCCGCGATCCCCCCGCCGCGCCCGGCCACCCGGCAGGCCTCGCCGCCGTCCGCCGGCAGCCGCCACAGCGAGCTCGGGGCGTCGTCCGGCTCGTCCGGCGCGGGCCGGGATGCGGTGAACAGCAGGTCGCCGCTGTCGGTGAACGTCGCCCCCGACTCCCCCTTCGTGCCCCACGTCAGCCGCCGCGCGGCCCGCCCACCGGCCGGATCCAGCTCCCACACCGCCGACACGTACTTGGTGGCGGTGTCGTCGAGCGTGGCTTGCGTGACGACGAGCCGTGTGCCGTCCGGGGACAGCTCGAGCCCGGACAGCCGCGGCAGCGCCAGGTAGTCGTCGAGATCGTGGAACGGCGTGGCGGGGTGCTGCTGGCTGGAGGTCACCCCTGATTGGTATCACGCGGCCACCCGTCATGACCGGCGTCACGTGACCGGCGGCAGTCGGTTCAGCGCGGGTTGCGCCACATCTGCCACAGCTTGGGTCCGCCGTTCGGGATCACGATCTCGCCGGTGACCTCGAACCCGAACCGCTCGTAGTACGGGATGTTCGCTTCCTTGCTCGATTCGAGGTAGGCGGGGGTCCCCTCGGCGTCGCACCGCGACAGCCGCGAGTTCAGCAGCGCCTTCCCGTACCCGCCGCCGCGGCCCGCGGCGGATGTTCCGATCGTCGCCAGATACCAGTGCGGCTCGACCGGATGCGCGGATTCGAGCGCATGATCGACGTCGGCCCCCACGCGAAGCTGCCGGCCGAGCGCGAACGCGAACACCGGCAGGCTCAGGTACGAACTCAGCGCCGACTGCTTCCACCGCCCCGGCGGATCCCACAGGGCCCCACCGACAATGACGCCGGCGTCCGACTCCGCCAACTCCGCCCCGCCGCCGGCGAGGTGGTGGTAGCGGATCTCGGCGGCAAACGTCCTCGCCAAGCGGGCCGGCCGCTTCGCCGCGTCCGGCAGAATCCAGCTCATCACGGGATCGTCGTCGAAGGCCTCCGCGAGCGCCCGCGCGAGCGCGGGGATGTCCGATCGGGTCACTGGTCGCACGACAACTCCCATGCCGCGAGCGTACCGATCGATCAGGTCAGCAGAGGCGCGATACGCGGCGGGATCTGCTGCAACGCGTACGGCAGGCTCAGCACCGTGCTCCACGTCATGGCCTCGGCCGCCTCGTCCTCGAGGATGATCGCGCGGCCGTCCTTGACGACGTCGAGCGTCTGGTAGACGGGAGTCTTGTCGAGCTCGGCACGCAGCTTGTCGCCGAACCCGCCGCCCGCGTACCAGACCAGCAGGTCGACGTCCGCGAGCGAGAGCTGCTCGGTGCTGATCTCCGCGAAGTTCGTCGACCGGAGCTGTTCCGCGACAGGCGGGTTCACGAAACCGAGCTCGGTGAAGAACCGCACCTTGGGATCCTCGGGGCCGTAGACGCCGAACTGTCCGGGGCCCTTGAGCGCGCCCACCAGCACCGTCTTGCCGGCGAACACCGGATTGGCCGCCGCGGTGTCGGTGAACTGCTTCTCCACACTCGACACCAGTTCCGCGGCCCGGTCCTGCGCGCCGAGCGCCTCACCGAGGATGGTCGTCTGGTCCTGCCAGCGCACGCCGTAGTCCGCGACGCCGGCGGGCTGCGCGACGGTCGGCGCCAGCGCCGCGAGCTTGTCGTACTGTGACTGGGTCAGGCCCGAGTAGGTGCCCACGATCAGCTCGGGGCCCGCGGCGGCCACCTTCTCGATGTCGATTCCGGTGCTCGCGCTGCCGATGATCGCCGGCTGCGCGTCGCCGAGCAGATCCCGTGCCCACGGCCACACCGCATTCGGGTAGTCGCCGTACCAGTCGAAGACGCCGACAGGAACCGCGCCGAGTGCGAGCAGGGCGTCCTGGTCGTTGTATCCGACGCTCACGACCCGCTGGGGGGCGGCGGACACGGTGGTCTGCCCGTACTTGTGCGCGATCGTCGCGCCGTCCCCACCGGAACCGCCGGCGCTCGAGTCGCTGCTGCATGCGGCCGCGAATGCCAGCAGCGCGCCCGCGCTACCGATCAGGAATCCGCGGCGCGAGAATTCGCCGGCTCGCGACTGGAGATCACCCATCGGAGGACCCTTCGTTTGGTGGTGACGTCAGACAGAGAAGGTAAGGCTAGCCGACCTTACCCGGACGTTCGGAGCGTCGGACCGTGCATACCGGTCCTGGCCGGGCCAGTATGGGGTCATGACACGTCAGGGTCCCCGCGCAGACATCGACGAGAACGGCCTCGTCGTCACCCCCGCCAAGGACTACGCGGCCGGCGTTCCGGCGGTACTCGTGTCCCTCGAGAGAGCGGTCGAGCAGATGGGACTCGCCCGCACCGCCCGCACGCTCACCCGCCTCAACCAGCGGCACGGGTTCGACTGCCCCGGATGCGCGTGGCCCGAGACCCCCGGCCACCGCAAGCCCGCCGAGTTCTGCGAGAACGGCGCCAAGGCCGTCGCCGAGGAGGCCACGCTGCGGACCGTGACGCCGGAGTTCTTCGCGACGCACCCGATCTCGGAACTGGCCGGCCACACCGACTACTGGCTGGGTCAGCAGGGCCGGCTCACGCACCCCATGGTGGTGCGTCCGGGCAGCGACCGCTACGAGCCGATCGACTGGGACGACGCGTACCGACTGATCGCCGACCACCTCCGCGCACTCGGGACTCCCGACGAGGCCGTCTTCTACACGTCGGGACGGACCAGCAACGAGGCGGCGTTCCTGTACCAGTTGATGATTCGCAGCTTCGGCACCAACAACATGCCGGACTGCTCCAACATGTGCCACGAGTCGTCGGGCAGCGCACTGACCGAGGCCATCGGCATCGGCAAGGGGTCGGTCTCGGTGCCCGACCTCGAGCAGGCCGACCTGATCCTCATCGCAGGCCAGAACCCGGGCACGAACCACCCGCGGATGCTCTCGACGCTCGAGAAGGCCAAGGCGAACGGGGCGCGGATCATCGCGATCAACCCGCTCCCCGAGGCCGGGTTGCGCCGGTTCAAGGACCCGCAGAAGGTCCACGGCGTCGTCGGCGGCGGCGTCGAGATCGCCGACGAGTTCCTGCAGATCCGGCTCGGCGGCGACATGGCACTGTTCCAGGGGCTGGGGCGACTGCTGCTCGAGGCCGAGGACCGGGCACCGGGCACCGTCGTCGACCGCGACTTCGTCGATGCGCACTGCGCCGGCTTCGACGAGTACGCCGCGCACGTGCGCCGAGTCGACCTCGACACCGTCGTAGCGGCCACCGGCCTGTCGCTGCGGCAACTCGAGGACACCGCCCGCGCCCTGATCGAGTCGGAGCGGACCGTCACGTGCTGGGCGATGGGCCTGACCCAGCAGGCGCACGCCGTCGCGACCATCCAGGAAGCGGTGAACCTGCTGCTGATGCGGGGCATGATCGGCAAGCCTGGCGCCGGCGTGTGCCCGGTCCGCGGCCACTCCAACGTCCAGGGCGATCGGACGATGGGCATCTGGGAGAAGATGCCCGAGGAGTTCCTCGCCGCCCTCGACACCGAGTTCTCCATCGCGAGTCCCCGCCGCCACGGATGGGACACCGTCGACGCGATCCGCGCGATGCGCGACGGTCGCGCGCGGGTGTTCATGGCGATGGGCGGGAACTTCGTGTCCGCGACCCCCGACACCGCCGCGACCGAGCAGGCGCTGCGCAACTGCGAGCTGACCGTTCAGGTCTCGACCAAACTCAACCGCAGCCACGTCGTGCACGGGCGCACCGCCCTCATCCTGCCGACCCTCGGCCGCACCGACCTCGACGTCCAGGCCACCGGAAAACAGCTTGTGTCGGTAGAGGATTCGATGTCCATGGTGCATCTGTCGCGGGGTCGGTTGACGCCCGTCAGCGAGCACCTGCGTAGCGAGGTCGCGATCATCTGCCAGCTCGCGCGGGAGTTGCTCGGCACCGACCACTCGGTGCCGTGGACCGCTTTCGAGGGCAACTACGACCTGATCCGGGACTCGATCTCGCGCGTCGTGCCCGGCTGCGAGAACTACAACGCCCGCGTCCGGCAGCCCGACGGCTTCCAGCTGCCGCATCCCCCGCGCGACTCACGGGAGTTCCGCACGCACACCGGCAAGGCCAACTTCGCGGTCAACCCGCTCGAGTGGGTGCCGACCCCGCCCGGCCGGCTGATCCTGCAGACGCTGCGCAGCCACGACCAGTACAACACCACCATCTACGGCCTCGACGACCGCTACCGCGGTGTCAAGAACGGTCGCAAGGTGGTGTTCGTCAACGCGGCCGACATCGCCGACCTGCACCTGCGCGACGGCCAGCTCGTCGACGTCGTGTCCGAGTGGCGCACCGCCGACGGCCGCGTCGAGGAACGCCGGGTGCACGACTTCCGGGTGGTCGAGTACAACACGCCCCGCGGGAACGCGGCCGCCTACTACCCGGAGACCAATCCGCTGGTGCCCCTCGATCACGTTGCCGCCAAGTCGAACACGCCGGTGTCGAAGGCGATCGTCGTGCGACTGGAACCGGCCGGGGACCGCTGATGGGCCGGGTCACCGCACGCCGCCCCGTCCTGCGGATCACCCCGGACGGCACCCGCCGTCGCCCCGACACGCTCGCCGTGGAGGAACCACTCGAGATCCGGCTGCGTGGCCGCTCCCTCACCGTCACGATGCGCACCCCGGGAAACGACGTCGACCTGGTCCACGGATTCCTGCTGACCGAGGGCATCATCCGCGACCCGGACGACGTCACCGTCGTCCGGTACTGCGACGGCGTCGACAGCGAGGGCGCCAACACGTACAACGTCCTCGACGTCGAACTCGCCGCCGGCGTACCCGATCCGGGAAATCGCGGCCGGCGCGAGTTCCTGACCACGTCGGCGTGCGGCGTGTGCGGCAAGGCGTCGCTCGACGAGGTCGCGGTGCGCAGCAGGTTCTCGCTGTCCGACAGCGCGCTCGAGGTCACGGCCGCGGCGCTGTCGGCGATGCCGCCGACCCTGCGCCGCGGCCAGCGGGTGTTCGAGGCGACCGGCGGCCTCCACGCGGCCGGGCTGTTCACCGCCGACGGCGCCCTGCTCGCGCTGCGGGAGGACGTCGGGCGGCACAACGCGGTCGACAAGGTGCTCGGCTGGGCGCTCACCCAGCGCCGGATCCCGCTGTCCGACGCGGTCCTCGTCGTCAGCGGCCGAGCGTCGTTCGAGCTGGCGCAGAAGGCCGCGATGGCCGGGATACCGGTCCTCGGGGCGGTGTCCGCGCCGTCGTCGCTGGCGGTCGACCTCGCCCGCGACCGCGGGATGACGCTCGTCGGGTTCCTGCGCGGCGAGACCATGAACGTCTACGCCGGCGAGCACCGCATCAAGGTCTGATCATCCGTCCTCGGCCGGGGCGGGGGTTGCTGCGCCGTTCTAGCAGATCCCGGCCGGCTTCTCCCCCGCCTGCAACGACCGGAAGAACTGCTCGGCGTCGTCGTACGCCTGCGGCACCGCCGACCGGTGATCGGCACCGTCGTACGTCTTGTAGGCGACCTCGGACCCGTTGCTGCACAGCGACTGCACCAGCGCCTTGCTGCCGGACTCGGCGATGAGCGTGTCGGCGGTGCCCTGCAGCACCAGCGTCGGGACCGTCAACGTCAGCTGCCCGGGCGCCTGCTTCCTCAGATACGTCACGAGCTTGTCGATGTCGGCTCCGGGCGCGAACGCCTTGTCGACCGGGACGGCCGGGACCGCGTCGCGGACCTGCGCGACGCACCCGTTGCGGGCCGCGGTGAGCAACGGGCTCGACTCGGGGGTGACGTACGAGTCGGCGTCGATCGACGGGTCCGCCGCCTCGGCACCCAGCAGGATCAACGGCAGGAACGCGAGCGCCGGAGCCACCGCCGGATTGCCGGACGCGAGGTACTGCGGCGTCGCGCTCGTATCGTTGCCCGGCGCGATCGCGACCGCGCCACGCAGATCGAGTTCGGGGGCACGCTCGGCGCCCTGCGCCGCTGTGAACAAGGCTGCGTGACCACCCTGGCTGTGCCCCATCGCGTACCACTGGTCGCCGATCGAGTCGTCGAGCGCCCGACTCGCGCGCACGATGTCGACCACCGCGTTCGCCTCCGTCCCGCCGTCCATGTACGGGTGACCGCCCGGCGTGCCCAGGCCGACGTAGTCGGTCTGCACCACGACGTAGCCGGCGGCGACGTAGCGGTCCAGCGTGAGATCGACCCCGCCGAGGTAGTCGTGCGCCGGCCCGTCCGCGGTGTCGTTCGACGGCGCGCAGATGTCGGAGACGCCGGTCGTGCCGTGCGCCCAGCTGATCACCGGCCAACCGCCCTCGGGGGCGGACGTCCGGGGAACCGACACCGTGCCGGACACGACGACGGGATCACCCTGCGCGTTCTGCGACACGTATGTGACGAGTTCGCTGCGCCCGGCGCTCGGCAGCACCGGGGCGCCGCGCAGTTCCTGGCTCGACAGCAGCCGACCCGGCTCGAGTGAGTCGGCCCGATCCGTCTCGGACTCACCGCTGCTGCAGCCGGCGGCCACCAACGCGACCGTCGTGGCCGCAACGGCGGCGACGACACCCGCGCGCCGAGCACCGCCGTTGTTCGTCAGCGAGAACACTGAACACCTCCGAAAATTAAGATACATGTCTCAAACCGGAGAACATAGCGCATTCAGTACCCTTGCCGACATGAACTCCCCGAACGGTCGCGAGACGATCCTCCACGTTGCCGAGCGCCTCATCGCCGAGCGCGGGCTGCACGGGGTCTCGGCCAGGGAGATCGTGAGAACCGCTGGGCAGCGGAACAATTCGGCCATCACCTACCACTTCGGATCATGGAACGGCCTCCTCGAGGCGGTGTGGCTGGCACACATGGGGACCGTCAACACGGTGCGGGCGGAGATGCTCGACACAATCGACGCCGACGCCCCGGACCGGCTCGCCGCACTCGTCGGCGCCTACATCCACCCCTTCGTCGCCGAGATCGCGGCGCACTCCCCGTCCTACTGGGCACGATTCAACGAACAGTGGCTCACCGGCGTCCACATGGACTTCGTCACCCGACCGACGTCGCTCATGCCCGACGACCCGAGGTATCCGCGGGTCGGCGGTATGACGATGCTCAAGGACCTCCTCGCGGACATCGGCGGAGAGCTCACCCACATCGACGAGGGCCTGCGCGCCCGCCGTGTCGCGCTCATGGCCCGATTCGTGGTCGGCGGGATGGCGTCGTGGGAACGCGAGGCCACGACCGGCACCACCGTCGATCTCGAGTCGTTCGAGAACGAACTGACGTCCCTCTCGATCGCGCTGCTGCGCGCCCCGTGATCCCATGACCGACCCGTCGCCCTCGGACCGGCAGATCCCGAACACCGTGCTGGGCAAGGTGGTCATCGCCCTCGACGCGTTCACCGCCGACGACCACTGGGTGGGTTTCACCGAGCTCGTCCGCCGCACCGGCCTGAACAAGACCACCCTCCACCGCCTCCTCGCCGAACTGGTCGAGACCCGGCTGATCGACCGCTCCCCGGCCGGATACCGCCTCGGCCGTCACCTGTTCGAGCTGGGCATGCGGGCATCGGTCGAACGCGGCCTGATCGAGGTGGCCACCCCGTTCCTCGAGGATCTCCGCGAGCGGACCCGCGAAACCGTGCACCTGGGCGTGCTCGAGGGCGACGAGGTCGTGTACGTCGCCAAAATCGGCGGGCACGGGCAGGCCCCGTCGCCCTCACGGATCGGCGGGCGGATGCCGTTGTACTGCACCGCGATCGGCAAGGTGATGCTCGCGCACGCACCGAACGAGTTGAAGGTCGACGCACTCAAGGGACCGCTCCCCCGCCGCACGCCGCGCACCATCACCACCCCGGGACTGCTCGCCCGACAACTCGAGACTATCGCCGAGACCGGGGTGTCGTACGAGTACGAGGAGTCGGCCGTCGGGATCGTCTGCGTCGCCGCCGCGATCCTCGACGCCGACGACCGCCCCCTCGCCGGCGTCAGCGTGACGGGGCCCGCCACCCGCTTCCGTCCCGAGGCTCACGCGAACCAGGTCCGCGCCGCCGCCGCGGGAATCGCGGCCACTCTCGCTCGGCGGGACAACCTGCGGCAGGACTAGGCCTCAGCAGGTAAGTTTCGCTCAGCGAAACTGAATGCTCGCCCTGGACGGGGACCGTCCCGCACAGTCCTTACAAGCACAACCCACGACAAGGACATCCATGCCTGACACCGAACCTACGATCTCCGAAGAGGCGATCACCCAGGCCGCGAAGCGGCTGGCGACCGCGGCCAAGACCGGCGTCGCCTGCGCACCGATCAACGACCTCATCGGCCCCTCCGACATCGGCGTCGCCTACCGCGTTCAGCAGCAGCTGATCGACTGGCAGATCGCAGACGGTGCCGTCGTCGTCGGCCGCAAGATCGGCGCGACCTCGCTGGCCGTGCAGACCCAGCTCGGAGTCGACCAGCCCGACTTCGGTGTCCTGTTCGCCGACATGGACGTCTCCGACCTGCCCGAGGTACCGACCGAGCGGATGCTCCAGCCCAAGGCGGAGGCCGAGGTGGCGTTCCGACTCGGCACCGATCTCGCCGAGGGCGATCTCGATCTCGACCAGATTCGTGCCGCCGTCACCGGTGCCGTCGCGGCGCTCGAGCTGGTCGACAGCCGCATCGAGAACTGGAAGATCCTCATCACCGACACCGTCGCCGACAACGCGTCGTCCGGCCTGTACGTGCTCGGCGACAACTGGGTCACGCTCGACGAGTTCGAGCCCAAGGATGTCGTGATGAAGATGTACGCCGACGACGAACTCGTCTCGGAAGGCAATGGCGAAGCCTGCCTGGGTGATCCGCTGGTCGCCCTGCAGTGGCTCGCCCGCACCGCCCGTGAATACGGAGAACCCCTCCGCGCCGGCCAGGTCGTGCTCTCCGGAGCGTTGGGCCCCATGGTTCCCGCCGCGCCGGGGGTGACCATCCGCGCCGAGCTGTCCACCCTCGGCTCCGTGACCGCAGTTTTCTCCCGGAAGGAATCGTGACAATCGTGACGAACAACGCTGATTCGAAGAAGATTCGGGTCGCCATCATCGGGCCAGGCAACATCGGCACCGACCTGATGATCAAGGTCCTGAACAAGTCCGACGTGCTCGAGATGGGTGCCATGGTCGGCATCGATCCCACGTCCGACGGCCTCGCCCGCGCGGAGCGCCTCGGCGTGCCCACCACGTCGGAGGGCGTCGACGGCCTCATCGCCCTCGACGGCTTCGACCAGATCGACATCGTCCTCGACGCGACGTCCGCCAAGGCGCACGTCGCCAACTGCGAGAAGCTCGCGCCGTTCGGCAAGAAGATCATCGACCTCACCCCGGCCGCGATCGGCCCGTTCGTGGTCCCGCCGGTGAACCTCGAGGAGCACCTCGACGAGGATCTCGACAACCTCAACATGGTCACCTGCGGCGGGCAGGCCACCATCCCGATGGTCGCCGCCATCTCCGCCGTCACCCCGGTCCCCTACGCCGAGATCGTCGCGTCGATCTCCTCGAAGTCGGCCGGCCCCGGCACCCGCGCGAACATCGACGAGTTCACCGAGACCACGTCGAACGCCATCCAGCAGGTCGGCGGCGCCGGCCGCGGCAAGGCGATCATCATCCTGAACCCGGCCGAGCCGCCCATGCTCATGCGTGACACCGTCCTCGCGCTCGTCGGCGACGCCGACCACGAGGCCATCCGCGCCTCCGTCAAGGAAATGGCCGAGCGGGTCGCCGAGTACGTGCCCGGCTACCGCCTCAAGCAGGAGGTCCAGTTCACGCCGGTCGGCGCCGACGAGCCGGTCCACACCCTGCTGCCCGAGGGCGCGGGCCCGGTCACCACGAAGGTCACCGTGTTCCTCGAGGTCGAGGGCGCGGCCGACTACCTGCCCGCGTACGCCGGCAACCTCGACATCATGACCTCGGCCGCCCAGCGCACCGCCGAGTCCATCGCGCGCCGCCTCATCGCCGCGCGCACCAACACCCCCGCGGAGGTCTGAGCGTGTCCACCAAGATCTACATCCAGGACGTCACCCTGCGCGACGGCATGCACGCCGTCCGGCACCGGATGACCCCGGAGAACGTGGCCCGGATCGCCAAGGCGGTCGACGAGGCCGGCGTCGACGCCATCGAGGTCTCGCACGGTGACGGCATCGCCGGCGGCTCGCTCAACTACGGACCCGGCTCGAACACCGACTGGGAGTGGATCGAGGCCGCCGCCGACGTCGTCAAGAACGCGAAGCTCACGACGCTGCTGCTGCCGGGCATCGGCACCATCGAGGAACTCGAGCACGCCCACAAGCTGGGTGTGCAGTCGATCCGCATCGCCACGCACTGCACCGAGGCCGACGTCTCCGCGCAGCACATCGCGAAGGCCCGCGAGCTGGGCATGGACGTGTCCGGCTTCCTCATGATGAGCCACATGGCCCCGCCGGAGCTGCTGGCCCAGCAGGCCAAACTCATGGAGTCGTACGGCGCGCACTGCGTGTACGTCACCGACTCGGGCGGACGCCTGACCATGGACGACGTTCGCGCCCGCATCAGGGCGTACCGGGACGTGCTCGACGCCGACACCCAGATCGGTATCCACGCGCACGAGAACCTGTCGCTGTCGGTGGCCAACAGTGTCGTCGCCGTCGAGAACGGCGTGTACCGCGTCGACGCGTCCCTCGCGGGCCAGGGCGCCGGTGCCGGCAACTGCCCGATCGAGGCGTTCATCGGTGTCGCCGACCTGTACGGCTGGGAGCACGGCTGCGACGTGTTCAAGCTGATGGACGCGGCCGACGACATCGTGCGCCCGCTGCAGGATCGTCCGGTCCGCGTCGACCGCGAGACCCTGACCCTCGGCTACGCCGGCGTGTACTCGAGCTTCCTGCGCCACGCGGAGAAGGCCGCCGCCGACTACGGCCTGGACGCCCGCACCATCCTGCTCGAGGTCGGCAAGCGCGCCCTCGTCGGTGGTCAGGAGGACATGATCGTCGACATCGCGCTCGACCTGCTGAACAAGGACGGCGCCTCGGCGTGATGCGCTGACCGTCTCAGCTACCGACGAAGGTCGGACCCGTTCCCACGGGTCCGGCCTTCGTCGTTCGGCGGTAGGCGCGGGTGCGTTCGGCGGCTGGGACGAGATGCCCGTGAACGACACTGCCGCCCGACCTCCTCACGGAGATCGGGCGGCAGTGTCGTTCGTGCAGGGTGCGGCTAGGCCGACTTGTCGCGTCGCTCGCGCTCCGGCTTGCGCGGCACGATGGTCGGCAGCACGTTGTCGTTGACGGTCTCGGCGGTGACGACCACCTTGGCGACGTCGTCACGGCTCGGGATGTCGTACATCACCGGGAGCAGGACCTCCTCCATGATGGCCCGCAGGCCACGCGCACCGGTGCCACGGTGAATGGCCTGGTCGGCGATCGCCTCGAGCGCGTCGACCGTGAACTCGAGCTCGACGCCGTCCATCTCGAACAGCCGGGTGTACTGCTTGACGAGCGCGTTCTTGGGCTCCGACAGGATCTTGACCAGCGAGTCCTTGTCGAGGTTCGTCACCGACGCCACGATCGGGAGTCGGCCGATGAACTCTGGGATCAGACCGAACTTGATCAGATCCTCGGGCATCACCTCGGCGAAGTGATCCTGCGTGTCGATCTCCGCCTTGGACCGCACCTCGGCGCCGAAACCGATGCCGCGCTTGCCCACACGGTCGGAAACGATCTTCTCGAGCCCCGCGAACGCACCGGCGACGATGAACAGCACGTTCGTGGTATCGATCTGGATGAACTCCTGGTGCGGATGCTTGCGGCCACCCTGCGGGGGAACGCTCGCCTGCGTGCCCTCGAGGATCTTCAGCAGTGCCTGCTGCACGCCCTCGCCGGAGACGTCGCGCGTGATCGACGGGTTCTCGCTCTTGCGAGCGATCTTGTCGACCTCGTCGATGTAGATGATGCCGGTCTCGGCCCGCTTGACGTCGTAGTCGGCCGCCTGGATCAGCTTCAGCAGGATGTTCTCGACATCCTCGCCGACGTACCCGGCCTCGGTCAGCGCCGTGGCGTCGGCGATCGCGAACGGCACGTTGAGCATCTTCGCGAGCGTCTGCGCCAGGTAGGTTTTGCCGCAGCCGGTGGGGCCGAGCATCAGGATGTTCGACTTCGCCAGTTCCACGGTTTCGCCGCGGGCGTCGCGGCTGCGGTCGCCGGCCTGGATCCGCTTGTAGTGGTTGTACACGGCCACCGCCAGCGTCCGCTTGGCTGCGTCCTGGCCGATGACGTAGTTTTCGAGGAACTCGCGGATCTCCGCCGGCTTGGGCAGCTCGTCGAGCTTGACCTCACTCGACTCGGCGAGTTCCTCCTCGATGATCTCGTTGCACAGATCGATGCATTCGTCGCAGATGTAGACCCCAGGTCCCGCAATGAGCTTCTTGACCTGCTTCTGGCTCTTACCGCAGAACGAGCACTTGAGCAGATCGCCGCCGTCACCGATGCGTGCCATCTCGTAAGGTCCCTACTTCCTTGTCTACGTGCGAGCGTCCCCACCCGACTCACACGGCCCGCTCGACGGCGGCTCCGCTTCCTCGGCTCAGGATCGAGGGCTCATGGTGTGACCGTACCCGCAGATCGGGAACGAGGTCGACCGAAAGCCGGTGATTCCCGCACGGTGAACACGATTCCGACACCTGAATCACACCCGCGTGGTCAACGCGGAATGCCCAAGCTTGACGCGTGTACATCCCGGCCCACCGCACTCCGTTCACTCGGCGTGTCGGTGGGCCGGGATGCCCGACATCACTTCTGGGCGGACAACTTCCGGTACTCGAGCACGTTGTCGATGATGCCGTACTCCTTGGCCTCCTCGGCCGTGAGGATCTTGTCGCGATCGGTGTCCTTGCGGATCACGTCGGGATCCTTGCCGGTGTGCTTCGACAGCGTGGTCTCCATGAGGCGACGCATGCGCTCGATCTCCGCCGCCTGGATCTCGAGGTCGGAAACCTGACCCTGGATGCCGCCGGTGGCCGGCTGGTGGATCAGCACGCGGGCGTTCGGCAGCGCCAGACGCTTGCCGGGGGTGCCCGCCGCGAGCAGCACCGCCGCCGCCGACGCCGCCTGGCCGAGGCACACGGTCGTGATGTCGGCGCGGACGTACTGCATCGTGTCGTAGATCGCCATCAGCGACGTGAACGAACCGCCGGGCGAGTTGATGTACATCGTGATGTCGCGGTCGGGATCGAGCGACTCGAGGACCAGCAGCTGGGCCATGATGTCGTTCGCCGACGCGTCGTCGACCTGCGTGCCGAGGAAGATGATGCGCTCCTCGAACAGCTTGTTGTACGGGTTGGACTCCTTGACGCCGTAGCTGGAGTGCTCGATGAACGACGGCAGGATGTAACGGGACTGCGCACCGGCCGGAGCCTGTCCACCGAGTGAATTGGCGGCACCGCCGCCGAGCGCGCGGGGATCGAACATGTTGGTCATCAGTTCTCCAAGGATGGTCTGAGCAGAAGGGCGGATGCGGGCGCGGGCCTAGTTGCCTGCGCCACCGGCCTGCCGCGCGCGGGTGACGACGTGGTCGACGAAGCCGTACTCGAGCGCCTCCTGGGCGGTGAACCAACGGTCACGGTCCGAGTCCGCGGTGATCTGCTCGACCGTCTGACCGGTGTGCTCGGCGATGAGCTCGGCCATCTCGCGCTTGGTGTGCGCGAACTGCTCGGCCATGATCGCGATGTCCGACGCGGTACCGCCGATGCCCGCCGACGGCTGGTGCATCATGATCCGCGCGTGAGGCAGGGCGTACCGCTTGCCCTTCGTGCCGGCCGAGAGCAGGAACTGTCCCATCGAGGCGGCCAGGCCCATACCGAAGGTGGCGACGTCGCACTCGGCGAACTGCATGGTGTCGTAGATCGCCATGCCCGCCGTGACCGAACCGCCGGGCGAGTTGATGTACAGGTTGATGTCCCGCGTCGGGTCCTCTGCCGACAGCAGCAGGATCTGGGCGCACAGCTTGTTCGCGATGTCGTCGTCCACCTGCGTGCCGAGGAAGATGATGCGTTCGCGAAGCAGGCGTTCGTACACCGAGTCGCTGAGATTCAGACCGGACGTGGCCGAAGTCATGGCGGGATTCTGGTAAGTCACGGTACCTGCCTTCTCGATAAGTCGTTGGTTCCTCACACAGACACTAACGAAGTAGGGCGGCACCGGAGTCCCGGTGCCGCCCTACTTCGCTGAAAGCGGAAAAGTCTTTCCCTGGAAGGCGTGGAATACGCCGCCGGGATTACTTCTGCTCGTCGCCCTCGTTGTCCTCTGCCGCATCCTCGGACGCCGGCTCGGCGGTGCCGAACATCTCGGCGGTGTCGATCGCCGCGCCGGTGGTGTCGGTGACGGTCGCGGCGTCGACGACACCCGCGAGCGCCTTGCCGCGACGCACGTCCGCGAAGACCGCGCCGAGCTGGTTGGCCTGCTGGATCTGCTGGATGAACTGCTCCGGGGCCATGCCGTAGCGCTGCGCCTGGAACAGGATGCGCTCGGTGAGCTCGTCCTGGCCGACGGTGGTGCCGGCAGCGTCGGCGATCGCGTCGAGCAGCAGCTGGGTCTTCACCGAACGCTCGGCGGCCTCCTTGGCGTCCGCGTCGAACTGCTCACGCGTGGTGCCCTGGGCCTCGAGGAGCTCGTTCAGCTTCTCCTCGTCGTGCTCCAGACCGTGGATGGCGTCGTGCAGGGCCGCGTCGACCTCGGCCTGGACGACGGCCTCGGGCAGCGGAACCTCGACGGTCTCGAGGAGGGTCTCCAGAACCTTGTCGCGGATCTGACCGGCCTGCTCGACCTTGCGGACGCGTCCGACACGCTCACGCAGGTCGGCCTCCAGGTCGGCGAGGGTGTCGAACTCGCTTGCCATCTGGGCGAACTCGTCGTCAGCCTCGGGCAGCTCGCGCTCCTTGACCGTGTTGACGGTGACGGTGATGACGGCTTCCTTGCCGGCGTGCTCACCGGCGACCAGCTTGGAGGTGAACTCCTTGGAGCCGCCGGCCTCGACGCCGACCACGGCCTCGTCCAGGCCCTCGATCAGCTGGCCCGAGCCGACCTCGTGGGACAGACCCGACGCGGTGGCCTCCGGAACGGCCTCACCGTCGACGGTGGCGGACAGGTCGATGGAGACGAAGTCGCCGTCCTGCACGGCACGCTCGACGCCCTTGAGGGTGCCGAATCGCTGACGCAGCGACAGCAGCTGCTCGGCCACGGCCTCGTCGGTGACCTCGATCGGGTCGACCTCGACGGCGATGGTGGCGAAGTCCGGGAGGGTGATCTCGGGGCGGACGTCGACCTCGGCGGTGAAGACGAGCTCCTGGCCGTCCTCGAGCTTGGTGATGTCGATCTCCGGCTGACCGATGACCTTCACGTCGCTGGCCGAGACCGCCTCGGAGTAGCGCGACGGCAGAGCGTCGTTGACGACCTGCTCCAGCACGGCGCCACGGCCGACGCGAGCCTCGAGCAGCTTGGCCGGAGCCTTGCCCGGGCGGAAGCCGGGGAGACGGATCTGCTGCGCGAGCGCCTTGTAGGCCTTGTCGAAATCAGGCTTGAGCTCCTCGAAGGGCACCTCAACGTTGATACGGACTCGCGTCGGGCTGAGCTGCTCGACGGTGCTCTTCACGGATCTGGCTCCTTCGTAGTGGTGATGCTCTTAGTTCGTTATGTCGTTTCTCGCGCGCCAGCGCCGCATACGCGGCCCCGTCGCGCGATTGGTCGGGGTGACAGGATTTGAACCTGCGACCCTCCGCTCCCAAAGCGGATGCGCTACCAAGCTGCGCCACACCCCGTCCGAACAGGACTTCGCGAACCTCGCGAGGACCCGAGGCAGAATCCTACGGCCCCCCGATTATGAAATCCAAAGCGAGGTCGGTACAGTTCCATCTCGCACACGGCATCACTGGCGATCCCACTAATGTCGTATGCACGGGGATGTAGCTCAATGGTAGAGCCTCAGTCTTCCAAACTGATTACGCGGGTTCGATTCCCGTCATCCCCTCTCACGAGGGAAACCCCGGTTCATCTGCGGAGACGCGGAAGGACCGGGGTTTTGTCGTTTCCGAGGACGCCTCGAGACTTGTCGCGGCCGGGCACCGCCGGCGCGACCGTCACCGCACCCGCTCCGGTTCCGCGCGGCCCACCTCGCGAACGGCGGCAAGGAAATCGCCCCGACTGGCGCCGTCCCGACGTCCGGCACCGACACGGTCCGTGACATGTCTCACATCGGACGGGTTCGCTGCCGCCGCCCCGTCGACGCACCGACCACCTCGGCCAACCCTTCCCAACCCACACTGGAACCTGTTACAAGTTTGGTACGGATTTCACAGGATTCCCCTGCCCCACGAAGGAGTGCCGAATGCACACCCCTCTCTGCGACGAACTCGGCATCGAGTTCCCGATCTTTGCGTTCACCCATTGCCGCGACGTCGTGGTCGCCGTCAGCAAAGCCGGCGGGTTCGGCGTTCTCGGTGCCGTGGGATTCACCCCAGAGGAGCTCGAGATCGAGCTCAAGTGGATCGACGAGCACATCGGCGACCACCCGTACGGCGTCGACATCGTGATCCCCAACAAGTACGAGGGCATGGATTCGAACCTGTCCGCCGACGAGCTGACGAAGATGCTGCAGTCGATGGTGCCGCAGGAGACGCTGGACTTCGCGCGCGGCATCCTCACCGACCACGGGGTCCCGGTGCCCGAGGATCCCAACGAGAACGCGTTGCAGCTGCTGGGCTGGACCGAGGCCACCGCCACCCCGCAGGTCGAGGTCGCCCTCCAGCACCCGAAGGTCACGCTGATCGCGAACGCCCTCGGCACCCCACCCAGGGACATGATCGAGCACATCCACGCCGCCGGCCGGAAGGTCGCCGCGCTGTGCGGCTCGCCCTACCAGGCCCGCAAGCACGCGGACGCCGGCGTGGACATCATCATCGCGCAGGGCGGCGAGGGCGGCGGTCACTGCGGCGAGGTCGGCTCGATCGTGCTGTGGCCGCAGGTCGTCAAGGAAGTCGCCCCCATTCCGGTGCTCGCCGCGGGCGGCATCGGCAGCGGCCAGCAGATCGCGGCCGCGCTGGCGATGGGCGCGCAGGGCGCCTGGTCGGGCTCGCAGTGGCTGATGGTCGAGGAGGCCGAGAACACCGCCGTCCAGCAGGCCGCGTACGCCAACGCGACCAGCCGCGACACCGTCCGCAGCCGCTCGTTCACCGGTAAGCCGTGCCGGATGCTGCGCAACGACTGGACCGAGGCGTGGGAGAAGGAAGGCAACCCGGAGCCGCTCGGCATGCCGCTGCAGTACATGGTGTCCGGCATGGCCGTCGCCGCCACCCACAAGTACCCGGACGAGACCGTCGACGTCGCGTTCAACCCGGTGGGCCAGGTCGTGGGCCAGTTGTCCAAGGTAGAGAAGACCTCCGCGGTCATCGAGCGGTGGGTGCAGGAGTACCTGGAGGCCACCGGCACCCTCGAGCAGCTGAACGCCGCCGCCGACGCCTGACCGTCGCCTGACCCGCGATCACTCGTCGGGCAGGATCGGGACGCTCTCGCCGCGGTCGCGGCCGAGCAGCGCCGCGCGCGTGACCGCGACCGACCCGAACTTCGCCCGGACCGCGTCGAGTGCACCGTCGAGCCGGACGCCGTCGGACTCCGTGACCGGAGTCCCGGTGTCCGGCTCGAACGGCAGGGCCAGCTGCTCGGCCCCCTCTCGGTCCAGGTTCGACAGCGCCACCCCGACCAGGGTCAGACCCCGGTCGGCGATCAGCGGCCGCGATTGTTCGAGCAGCGACCGGACCGCGGCGAGGATGGTTTCGGTGCGCGCCGACGCCTCGGCGAGCGTCACCGAACGGGTGGCTCGATCGAAGTCGGCGAACCGCATCCGCAGCACCACCGTGCGAGACACCCAGCCCGCCCCACGCAGGCGCCGCGCCACCCGATCCACCAGCGCGGCGGCCGTCGTCTCTATCTCCTCGAAGCTTCGAGCGCGCCGCCCGAGCGCGTGCTGCGCCCCGACGGACCTGCGCCTCCGTCCCGTCTGCACCCGCCTGGGGTCGCGGGCCCAGGCGAGGGCATGCAGGTGCCGCGCCGACGCGGAGCCCACCACCGTGGACAGTTCCCGCTCGGCGAGCGTCGCCAACTCGCCGACGGTCCGCACACCGTAGTCGTGCAGCTTCCGGGAGGTGACCGCACCGACGCCCCACAGCCGCTCCACCGGCAGCGGGTGCAGGAAGTCGAGTTCACGGTCGGGCGGCACCAGCAACAACCCGTCGGGCTTGCCGACCGCACTTGCGACCTTGGCCAGGAACTTCGTCCGCGCGATCCCGACCGTGATCGGGAGCCCGACACGGTCCCGCACGTCGCGGCGCAACCGCTCCGCGATCCCGAGCGGGCTGCCGGCGATGCGCCGCAGGCCGCCCACGTCGAGAAAGGCCTCGTCGATGGAGATGCCCTCGACGAGCGGCGTCGTCTCGCGAAAGACGTCGAAGACGTCCCGGCTGGCCTCCGCGTAGGCCGACATCCGCGGGCGCACGACGATTGCCTGCGGGCACAAGCGCAACGCCTGCGCCCCGCTGGACGCGGTCCGCACCCCGAACGCCTTGGCTTCGTAGCTGGCCGCGAGGACGACTCCCCCACCGACGATCACCGGCCGGCCGCGCAGGCTCGGATCGTCGCGCTGCTCGACCGATGCGTAGAACGCGTCAAGGTCGGCGTGCAGGATCGTCGCCTCGGCAACCGTCGGGGCCCCGGAACCGGACTCGGCGCGATCGATGGACACGAACATATGTTCGCATCGACCACCGACAGTCCCTCGAGTCCGAGTCGCCGCCAACCCGGTCCCGGTATCCTGGAGGTTGTCCGATTTGTCGCCTCCGGAAGGCACCCCGTGGAACTCCTTCTCATCGTCGCCGTTCTCGGCGCCGTCGTCTTTCTGGTCATGAAGAGCCAGAACAAGAACAAGGGCCACTCGGCGAACCAACTCGAAGACGCCAAGGCGGATGCACGCCAGGCGATCGAGCGACTGGGTGGCCAGGTCTACAACCTCGTCGGCTCCGACGACGCCTCCAAGCAGGCGCTCGCGGACGCGTCCGAGCGCTACACCGCGGCCGGTTCACAGATCGAGCAGGCCACCACGCCGGTGCAGGCCCGCCTGGCCAAGCAGACCGCACTCGAGGGCCTGTACTACATCCGCGCCGCGCGCACGGCGATGGGCATGGATCCCGGCCCGGAGGTCCCGAGCATCGACGGCCAGAAGTCGGCCGGCTCGGTCACCGAGGATCGCGAGATCGAGTTCGAGGGCCGTCAGGTGTCCGCGTCGCCGAACCCGTCGGCACGCACGCCCAACTACTACCCCGGCGGCCGCGTCGCCGGCCGACCGGTTCCGGCCGGCTGGTACTCCGAGCCGTGGTGGAAGTCGGCCCTCGTCGCCGGCGCATGGGGCGTCGGCTCGATGTTCCTGTTCTCGGCCATGTTCTCCGGCATGTCGGGTGTCCCCTACGACGCCCAGGCGTTCGAGAACGGCTACGGCGACGGCTACCAGGACGGCCTCGAGGCCGGTCAGGACGCGGGCGGCGACGGCGGTGACATGGGTGGTGACGCCGGCGGTGACATGGGCGGCGACACCGACTACGGCGCCATGGGCGACGGTGGCGGCGACTGGGGCGGCGGAGACTTCGGAGGCGGAGACTTCGGAGGCGGAGACTTCGGCGGAGGCGACTTCGGCGGCTTCGACTTCTAGTCGGCCTGACACCCGGGGCACCAGAACAGGTTGCGCCCCTTCATGACAGCGTGAGCGATCGGCGTGCCGCAGATGCGGCACGCCGATCCTGCTCTGCGGTAGGTGTAGGTGCGCGGCCGGTCCTTGGCGTACGACGGCTCGCCGTGATCGTCCTCGGGGCGCACGACGTGCATCTTCCCGCGGCGCACACCGACCTTCATGAGGTCGACGAGGTCGGCCCACATCGCGTCGAACTCGGCTCGGCTCACGCGCTTGCCGGGCCGCTCCGGGTGGATGTTGTGCCGGAACAGGATCTCGGCGCGATAGACGTTGCCGACACCGGCCAGCACGGCCTGGTCCATCAGCAGTGCGCCGATCGGGGTCTGCGACTTGGAGATCCGGGCCCACGCACGTTCGGGGTCGGCGTCCTGACGCAGCGGGTCCGGGCCCAGCCGGGCTTCGATGGCCGCGACCTGCGGCGCGTGCAGCACCTCGCACGCGGTGGGCCCGCGCAGGTCGGCGCCGTACTCGGCGCCGATCATCCGCATCCGAACCTGCCCGACGGGCGCGTCGAGCGGCACCGCGGACTCGGTGAACTTCCCGTACAGACCCAGGTGGACGTGCACCACGAGACCGTTCTCGTAGTGGTGCCACAGGTGTTTGCCCCAGGCGTCGGAACGGACGAGGACGCGGCCGTCGATGAGGGCCGCGTCCTCTGCGAATCTGCCTTGCGGGCTCGACACCCGGACCGCCGATCCCGCGAAGCGCCGCTGGTGCAGTCGCGCGAGTCGGTGCAGGGTGTGACCCTCGGGCAAGGTGGTCTACCTGGTCTTTGTCAGGCTTCGGGAGCTGCGGGGACGGCGGGAGCCACACCCGTCTTCTCGTACTCGGCGAGGATGTCGATGCGACGCTGGTGACGCTCCTCCTCCGACCACGGGGTCGACAGGAACGCGTCGACGATCGCGAGGGTCTCCTCGAGCGTGTGCATGCGGCCACCGATGCCGATCAGCTGAGCGTTGTTGTGCTGACGCGCGAGCTGCGCGGTCTCGACGCTCCACGCCAACGCGCAGCGGGCGCCGGGCACCTTGTTCGCGGCGATCTGCTCACCGTTGCCGCTGCCACCGAGCACCAGCCCCAGGCTGCCCGGGTCGGCGACGACGCGGCGGGCCGCCTCGATGCAGAAGGCCGGGTAGTCGTCGAGGGCGTCGTATTCGTGCGCACCGCAGTCGATGGCCTCATGGCCGTTGGCGGTGAGGTGATCGATGATCTGGTTCTTGCGTTCGAAGCCGGCGTGGTCGGCACCCAGGTATACGCGCATGACCCCAATTCTGACAGGTGACGTCACCGCGATGACGGAAGGGGCGAGTCTGCAACCTCCCCCGCTTCCGCCTCCTCCACTATCTCCTCGCAGTGGGCGCGAACCCGCTGCCGTTCGCCGTCCACCCAGCCCCGGGACGCAGCGAAGTCGATCATCGCCGCGAAACCGGCCGACCAGTCGATCGGGCGCTGTGGATGTTCGCCGATCGCCTTCCCGAGACGATCGATGTCGAGCCATACGTGCGGACCGTCCGGCTCACCCCAGGAGGACAGTGCCGCAGCCAACCGATCGGGATCCGGTCCATTGTCGATGACGACCGCCAGGCGCCGGAAGTCGTCGACACCGGTGAGGACAGGGACACCACTTCCTGCGAGATCGATCTCGAGTTGCATTCTCCGACACCCTCCGAACACTCCGAACACACTTCGACACTCCGAGCAATCTGGATCACTCGATCGAATACTTACGTTGATTCCACTCCATCAGCTCGCCCCCGTCAAGATGTGCGATGCTCTGCCACATGGTCACTCCACCTGGAAATCGGCAGGGAAGCGCGACACGGATACGCCTGATCAAGACCGCGGAACGACTCTTCGCCGCACAGGGCGTCGACGCGGTATCGGTCCGCGCGGTCAACGCGGCCGCCGGACTGGGTCCCGCATCGGTGCACTACCACTTCGGCAGTAAGGACGATCTGCTCGCCGCCGTTCTGTTGGACATGGGCGTACAGGTGCGCGACCAGATCATCACCAACGTGGCGAGTCTGGCTTCGAACCCGCGGCCCCCGTCGGCGGAGACCCTGGTCCGCGCACTCACCGATCCGTACCTGAATCTTGTTCTGCGACACCGCACGCGAGGGATGCGCTGGGTGAAGATTGTCGCCCAACTGTCCCCCGAGGGACATCCCGCGCTCACCGCGACGGGCCACGACGTGGCGAACTCCTTGCTGGACCAGGTCCGGCGCGCGTTCCCTGACAGCGACCCTCACCGCCTCGAAATGCGGTGGGCGATCGCGATCGCCGGCTACCTCGAGGCGCTCAGTCGCGCCGACGACTGGGCCCGCGACGGCCGGACCGTCGATCCGGACGAGCTCGCTGCGTTCCACGAGGACCTCGTGCAGTTCGTCGTCGGCGGGGTCGAGCGACTACTCGCCGCCTGACCCGGCCCGGCCGGCCAGCCCGACACGCAGCGCGCCCACCCAGCGGGAAACTTTTGGATCAACTGTTCCATTTCTGTGGTAGACCAACAGGCGAGGCGGATGTGATTCCGCTCACCCTCGACCTGTCAGGAGACGACGCTCATGTGGACACCGGATTCGATCAAGTTCGGCGCCTTCCTTGCCCCGTACCACCCGCTCGACGCCGACCCGGCACTGCAGCTGCGGCGCGACATCGACCTCATGACGCACCTCGACCACCTCGGCTTCGACGAGGCGTGGATGGGTGAACACCATTCGACCGGCGCCGAGATCGTTCCGGCCCCCGACGTGTTCATCGCCGCCGCAGCCGAGCGGACGGAGCGGATCCGGTTCGGCACAGGCGTGATGTCGCTGCCCTACCACCACCCGCTCGTGACCGCGGACCGCATCACCCAACTCGACTTGCAGACTCGTGGTCGACTGATCTTCGGCACCGGCCCCGGCAAGATCCCGCTCGACGCGCACATGATGGGAATCAACCCGTCCGACCAGCGACGCCGCCAGGGCGAGGCGCTCGAGGCGATCCTGCCGTTGCTTCGCGGCGAGGTCGTCGACATGGAGACCGACTGGTTCACCTTGCGGGACGCACGCGCTCAGCTGCCGCTATACGCGGGCAGCATCGAGATCGCGACAGCTTCCACGATCTCGCCCAACGGTTCGGTGCTCGCGGGCACACACGGGCTCTCGCTGCTGTCACTCGCAGCCAGCTCGCCATCCGGATTCGAATCGCTCGATCGCAACTGGGGGGTCTACGAGAAGGTCGCGCGGGAGAACGGACACGTCGCAGACCGATCGACATGGAGGATCGTGAACCCCATGTTCCTCGCCGAGACGAGGGCGGACGCCGAGCGGGCGGTGAGCCGACGGATCGGCTCGATGGCGGCCTATGTCAACCGGCAGACCGGAGAGAATCCGGCGTGGGCGGACACTCCCGCCGGAATCGTCGACCAGTGGCGGAACGACACTCTCGGCGAATTCGGTCAGGCGATCATCGGCACCCCCGCAGACGCGATCGATCAGATCGATCGGCTCATCGAGAAGACCGGCGGCTTCGGCACCCTTCTGATCCTGCACGTCGACATGGCGAACTGGGAGGACACAAAGCGCAGCTACGAGTTGTTCGCCTCCGAAGTGATTCCGCACTTCAAGCGACGAAACATCGGACGCGAGGCCAGCTTGCAGTTCGCGGCCGACAACAGCGAGTACCTGATCGGAGGCCTGGCGGGAGCGATCACCAAGGCGCACACCGACTACTACGGTCGGTCCGCCGAGACGGCAGGAGCACAGGTATGAGGGCCGCACGGTTCTCCGACGGCGCCTTCTCGATCGGCGAGGTCCCCGACGCGCCGGCACTCGGCCCCGCGCAGGTGCGCATCGACGTGGTGGCATGCGGCATCTGCGGCAGCGACCTGAGCATGTCGAAGGACCCCTGCCGGTTCGTGCACGTCGCCGAGCAAGCGGGCTACCCGCTGGCAACCTTCGACACCGATCGGCCCGTCGTCCTCGGACACGAGTACGCGGGCATCGTGTCCGAGGTGGGTTCGGCCGTCACCGATTTCGCCGTCGGCGACCGGGTCGCCGGAATCGGACTCGCGACCGACACCGCCACCGGCATCCCGAAGATCATCGGGTACTCGAACGATTACCACGGGGCCTTCGGCGAGCACATCGTCGTCGACGCATTCTGGGTCCGGCACGTCCCTGAGGGACTGTCGCTCGAACACGCGACGCTTGCCGAACCGTTGCACGTCGGTGAGACGCATATGCAACAGTCCGGCCTCACCTCCGCCGACGCGGCGCTGGTGATCGGTTGCGGCACCATCGGCCTCGGCGCGATCGTGGCGGCCAAGGCTCGCGGGGCGAAGCTGGTGATCGCGTCCGAGCCGTCGCCGAAACGTCGCGAGCTGGCCGCGAAGATGGGCGCCGACATCGTCGTCGACCCGAACGAGCAGGACCCCATCGAGCTGTGGAACCAGATTGTCACCGAGGGCAACACCCTCGTGGGCCAGGCGGGCGCGGGCATCCTCATCGCATACGAGTGCAGCGGCCGTGCCGGGATCCTGGGCACCCTGATGCACACGATGCCGTTCAACTCACGGATCCAGGTCCTGGCCGCGCCGTTCGGGGACGAGGCGATCATTCCGGTCGTGGGGCAGTTCCGCCGGATCGCGATCAACTTCGGTCACGGCCCGTACGAGAACGCCTACGACATCACCCTGCAGCGGCTGGCCGACGGCGAGATCGACGCCGAGGCCATCATCACCGGCCGGGTCGGCCTGGGCGGCGTGGCGGACGCCTTCACCGCCCTCCGCGATCCCGACGAGCACGTGAAGATCCTGGTGCTGCCGCAGGACTAGGTCAACCGCACGCGCACGGTGCCGCGGGGCCCTCGCCCCACGGCACCGTGCGCAGTGCGTAGCGCCTACTCGAAGGAGGGGTCCTCGGTGCGGGTGCGCTTGAGCTCGAAGAAGTGCGGGTACGACGCCAGCGCGACGGTGCCGTCCCACACCTTGCCGGCGTCCTCGCCGCGCGGGATGCGCGAGAGGACCGGGCCGAAGAACGCGGTCCCGTTGACGTGGATCGTCGGGGTGCCGACGTCGTCGCCCACCTTGTCCATGCCGGCGTGGTGGCTGCGGCGCAGCTCGGCGTCGAACTCGTCGGTGTCGGCGGCCGCGGCCAGTTCCGCCGGCAGCTCCAGCTCGGCCAGCGACTTGACGATCACCTCGCGAAGGTCGTGGTTGCCCTCGTTGTGGATGCGGGTGCCCATCGCGGTGTAGAGCGGCAGCAGGATCTCGTCGCCGCGCTGCTGCGCGGCCGCGATCAGCACGCGCACCGGCCCCCACGCCTGGACCATCCGCTCGCGGTATTCCTCGGGCACGTCGCGCCCCTCGTTGAGCACGGCGAGGCTCATGACGTGGAAGTTCGCCTCGATGTCGCGGACCTCGGTGACCTCCAGGATCCAGCGCGACGTGATCCAGCACCACGGGCACAGCGGATCGAACCAGAAGTCGACTGTGTCCTTGCCGTTCCCGCTGCCGGTCTGTGCACTCACGCCTGTCTCCCTCGTCCTGTGGCGCGACACCCGTCGCACCTCTCGGTTCAAGACAACCACGGCCCCGCGGGAATCCTTCCCGCGCGCCCCCGACGCCGGATAGTGTCGGTGGAGGACAGCCACCAGCGAGGGTCGACGCGACGGTCGACAGGGACGGTCGTCGGCGACTCGGGGACGGAGCCTCCCGTGACACTCCACGAGCCATCCACTCGCACATTCGTCGTCGTCGGCGGCGGCCTGGCCGGCGCCAAGATCGCAGAATCGTTGAGGGCCAGGGACTTCGACGGATCGATCGTGCTCCTCTGCGCGGAGGACCACCTCCCGTACGAGCGGCCGCCGCTGTCCAAGGAACACGTCGCGGGCAAGAAGGATTTGCCCGATTTCACCGTGCAGCACGGTGACTGGTACCGCGATCACCACGTGGACGTGCGGCTGGGCACCACGGCGACGGCGATCGACCGCGACCGCAAGCACGTGGTCCTGCCCGACGGCTCCACCGTCGCCTACGACAAGCTGGCCCTCGCGACGGGTTCGCGGTCGCGCCGTCCCCCGATTCCCGGCGCGGACGCCACGGGCGTGCACTACCTACGCACCATCGACGAGTCGGACGCCCTCATCGCGGCACTGGAGGCTGGGTCACGGTTGGTGATCGTGGGTGCGGGGTGGATCGGCCTGGAGATCGCGTCGGGCGCGCGGAACCGGGACGTGTCGGTCTCGATCGTCGAAGCGTCGGAGGTGCCGCTGCTCGCCGCGCTCGGCAAGGAGATGGGTGCGGTGTTCGCCGATCTGCACCGCGAACACGGCGTCGACTTCCGGTTCGGCGCGAGGGTGGAGGAGATCACGGTCGCCGACGGCCGCGCCGACGGTGTCCGGCTCCGCGACGGCACGGTGCTGCCCGCCGACGCGGTCCTGGTCGCGGTGGGCGCGCAGCCGAACATCGAGATCGCCGAGGACGCGGGGCTTTCCGTCGACGACCACGGCGGGGTGCTCGTCAACGGAAACCTCACGACCAGCGATCCCGACATCGTCGCCGTCGGGGACATCGCCGCGCAGCAGCATCCCCTGCTGGCGACCCGGGTCCGCGTCGAACACTGGGCCAACGCGCTCAACCAGCCGGCGGTCGCGGCCGCGACGATGCTCGGGCATCCCGAGGAGTACACGAATCTGCCGTACTTCTTCACCGACCAATACGACCTCGGCATGGAGTACGTGGGCTGGGCGCCGAAGTACTCGAAGGTCGTCACCCGCGGCGACGTCACGCGGCGAGAGTTCCTGGCGTTCTGGCTCGACGAGGAGAACCACGTCCTGGCCGGGATGAACGTCAACATCTGGGACGTCACCGACGAGATCAAGGCGCTCGTCGCGTTCTCCGGTCCGGTCGACCCCGCGCGTCTCGCGGACCCCGCCGTCCCCCTCCCCGATCTCCTCCCCTGACCCTCGCGTCTGCGCACTTGTCGCCCCGGACCCCGAAAACACCGCGACAAGTGCGCACGTCGCGGGAGAAGGGTGACACGTGGTGGGATAGCAGTGAGTCGAATGTCCATCCTTGACGAGGAGATCTCCGTGGCCCCACCGAATCTGACCCGCGAACAGGCTGCCGATCGGTCGGCGCTGGTGTCGGTCGACAACTACAGCATCGACCTGGACCTCACCGACGGCTCCGGCCGTCCGGGCGAGAAGACCTTCCGCTCACGCACCACCGTCACCTTCGGCGCCACCGCCGGATCGTCGACGTTCATCGACATCATCGCCGCCACAGTGCATTCCGCGGTGCTCAATGGCACACCGGTCGACGTGTCGTCGTACGACGAGTCCACCGGGATCACGCTCGACGGACTGGCCGAGTCCAACGAGCTGGTCGTCGACGCCGACTGCCTGTACACCAACACCGGTGAGGGCCTGCATCGGTTCGTCGACCCGACGGACGACGCGGTGTACCTGTACTCGCAGTTCGAGACCGCCGACGCCAAGCGCATGTTCGCGTGCTTCGACCAGCCGGATCTCAAGGCCACCTTCGACATCGCCGTCACCGCACCGGACGAGTGGAAGGTGATCTCCAACGCCGAGACCGTCCAGACGCTGGCGGCGACACCGGGCCGGCACGTCTTCCGCACCACCCCGCGCATGAGCACGTACCTCGTCGCGCTGATCGCCGGCCCGTACGCCGAGTGGGCCGACAGCTACACCGACGAGCACGGCACCATCCCGCTCGGCATCTACTGCCGCGCCTCGCTCGCCGGGTACATGGACGCGGAGCGGCTGTTCACCGAGACCAAGCAGGGTTTCGGCTTCTACCACCGCAACTTCGGGATCCCCTACGCGTTCGGCAAGTACGACCAGCTGTTCGTGCCGGAGTTCAACGCGGGCGCGATGGAGAACGCGGGCGCGGTGACGTTCCTCGAGGACTACGTGTTCCGGTCCAAGGTGACCCGCTACTCGTACGAGCGGCGCGCCGAGACGGTGCTGCACGAGATGGCGCACATGTGGTTCGGCGACCTCGTCACGATGCAGTGGTGGGACGATTTGTGGCTCAACGAGTCGTTCGCGACGTTCGCGTCGGTGCTCTGCCAGACGGAGGCCACCGAGTACACCAACGCATGGACCACGTTCGCGAACGTCGAGAAGTCGTGGGCCTATCGGCAGGACCAGCTGCCGTCGACGCACCCGATCGCCGCGGACATCCCGGATCTGGCCGCGGTGGAGGTCAACTTCGACGGCATCACGTATGCCAAGGGTGCGAGTGTGCTCAAGCAGCTCGTCGCGTACGTGGGCCAGGAGCCGTTCATGGCCGGCCTGCGGGACTACTTCGCCGAGCACGCGTTCGGAAACGCCACGTTCGACGACCTGCTGCGGGCGCTCGAGAAGGCGTCCGGTCGCGACCTGTCGAGCTGGGGCGCGCAGTGGCTCAAGACCACGGGCCTGAACATCCTGCGGCCCGACTTCCAGATCGAGCCCGACGGCACGTTCTCCCGGTTCGCGGTGTTGCAGGACGGCGCCGAGCCCGGTGCCGGCGAGACCCGCGTGCACCGCCTCGCGGTCGGCGTCTACGACGACGACCCGGCCACCGGCAAGCTCGTCCGGACCCATCGCGTCGAGCTCGACGTCGAGGGCCCCAGCACCGACGTCCCCGAACTGGTGGGCGTGCCGCGCGGCAAGCTCGTCCTCGTCAACGACGACGACCTCACCTACTGCTCGCTGCGGCTGGACCGGGACTCGCTCGACACCCTCGTCGGGCGGATCGGCGACATTGCCGAGCCGCTCCCCCGCACGCTGGCGTGGTCGGCGGCGTGGGAAATGACCCGGCAGGCCGAGATGCGGGCCCGCGACTTCGTCAGCCTCGTCCAGCGCGGCATCGGCGCCGAGACGGAGGTCGGTGTGGTGCAGCGGCTGCTGCTGCAGGCGCAGACGGCGCTGTCGGCGTACGCCGAGCCCGGGTGGGCCGACGCGTTCGGTTGGCCGGCGTTCGCGGACCGGCTGCTCGAGCTGGCCCGTGAGGCCGAAGGCGGCTCGGACCACCAGTTGGCGTTCGTCAACGCGCTCGCCGGGTCGCAGCTGTCGGCGTGGCACACCGAGATCCTGCAGGAACTGCTCGACACGACCGATCCGGCGACTGTCGGGCTGGCCGGGCTGGTCGTCGACACGGACCTGCGCTGGCGGCTCGTGCATGCGCTCGCGGCGGCCGGCGAGGTGGACGCTGACGGACCGGAGACCCCGTTCATCGACGCGGAGGCCGAGCGCGATCCCACCGCGGCGGGGGCACGGCAGGCGGCGTCGGCGGCGGCCGCGCGCCCGCAGGCCGTGGTCAAGGAGACGGCGTGGACGACGGTGTTCGACGACGACACCGTCCCGAACATCACCGCGCGCGCCATCATCGGCGGCATCGTCGCGCCAGGACAGTCGCAGCTGCTCGAGCCGTACGTCGCCCGCTACTTCGCGGAGATCCCCGCGGTGTGGGAGAGGCGGTCGAGCGAGGTCGCGCAGACCGTCGTCGTCGGGCTGTACCCGTCGTGGTCGATCAGTGAGGAATCGGTGGCGGCGGCCGACGAATTCCTCGCCGGCGAGCATCCGCCGGCGCTGCGTCGTCTGGTGGTCGAGGGCAGGGCCGGGATCGTGCGTTCGTTGAAGGCCCGCGCGTTCGACGCCACCTGACCCCCGAATGCCGATGACCCGGTGTCACATGCGTTCAATCGAACTGAACCGCTGTGACATCGGGTCACCGGGGGTGGAGCGCTGAGTACAGGGATTACTTCGGGGCGATCGCCGAGCTCATCACGCGCAGGGCCGAGACGAGACCGTCGATGAGGTTGCCCTCGCCGAACGACGCGACAGCGGCGGTGACGCCGAGCTGCGCGACGCGGTCCGTGACGCGGTTGCCGATCCGACGGCCACCGCGGACCTCGATGGCCCGCTGGTTCGGGGACACCGCGATGAGGACCGAACGCTCGGCCTCGGGGGTGGTCGGGAAGACGGCGTCCGCGCCGGCGGCCGGGTTGTCGCCGAGATCGCCGATGAAGACGTTGAACCGCACCTGGGTCAGGCGGGTCGCATCGGTGAGCGCGTCGTCGAGGCGCACCAGCTCGTCCGTCGTGAACGGCGGCAGGTCGACGAGCTCGCCGACGCGGTGCACACCGGAGATGCGACCGCTGGTGGTCACAACCGTGCCGACCGGCAGATCCGCGGGCGCGACCGCCGAGGACTGGAGAACGTCACCACTTGCCACTTGCCGAACCTCCGATCAGATCTGCACCTGCCGCGGCATGCGCCGAGTGGTGACTGTGGGTGGTCGCCTCGTCGGTGGCGCTCCACAGGACCGGGCCGTACGTCCACCGCTCGCCGAGGCGGTACTCCGCCGGGAGGGCGTTCGGCGACCTGCGGACCGTGATGGTCATGAGGCCGAGGACCGCGATCACCAGGACTGGAATCCCTACGAATATCAGCACTGTCTCGAGAATGCTCACGACGCAAACCGTAGCCCAGTCCTGCCGAAATGGAAGCGCCGGGGCCGATTCAGGCCGCGCCCTCGCCGAGATACGGAAGCCACGTCGGGTGCACCTCGGTGGTGGTCGCCAGCAGCCGCCAGTGTGGGCCCGACGGTGGCACGAGCGCCGTGCGGAGCGTCCACCCCAGTTCGGCGAGCAGTTTGTCCGCTTTGCGGTGGTTGCACGGCGCGCAGCAGGCGACGCAGTTCTCCCAGCTGTGCCCCCCGCCGCGGCTTCGCGGAATGACGTGATCGATGGTCTCGGCCTTGTCGCCGCAGTAACCGCACCGGAAGCGGTCACGGTGCATCAGTGCGGCGCGGGTCATCGGTATTCGGGTCCGATACGGCACCCGCACGTAGTTGCGGAGCCGAATGACGGACGGAACCTGGAGCGCGTAGCCCTCGGAGTGGATGACCGGCCCCAGCGGATCCTCGTGGACGGCGTCGGCCTTGTCACAGACCATCAGGACCACCGCGCGGCGGGCGGGCAGGGCGGTGAGGGGTTCGAACGTGGCATTGAGCAGCAGGACCCGGCGCTTGTTCCAGGTCGTCGGCACGCCGCCCGGAGACGAGACGAACCCGGACGGTTGCGGCTCGGGGATGACATGCAGCGGAAAGGCCCCCGACATGCGGTTATCGCGCACATCAGTGGGCACGAGTTGTCGGTGCGAGCGCACGTTCTTTCGGTGTGTCATGCCACCTCCGCGAAGACTGCCCCAAGTTGACCACGGATGATCGGGTCGCGCACACCCATTTCGGCGAAAAAATCGGCGCACATCGGGTGAACACCGGGCGGCACGCGGGCCCGGTGGACGACGCACAGTTGTCGGACACGGGCACAATGGAGCACGACATGACTGAAACGAACCACACGACGCAGCAGACCTTCTACGAGGCAGTGGGCGGAGCCGAGACGTTCCACAAGCTCACCGCGCGGTTCTACGAGGAAGTGGCGAAGGACGAGGTGGTCCGGCCGCTGTACCCCGAAGAGGACCTCGGCCCGGCGGAGCGGCGCATGCGCATGTTCCTCGAGCAGTACTGGGGCGGACCTCGTACCTACTCCGAGGAGCGCGGACACCCGCGCCTGCGGATGCGGCACAACCCGTTCAAGATCGGGCCGATCGAGCGGGACGCGTGGCTGCGGTGCATGCACACCGCGATCGCGTCGATCGACGAGCAGACCCTCGACGAACCGCACCGGCGCGCGCTGATCGACTACATGGAGATGGCAGCGGCGTCGATGGTCAACTCGCCGGTGTAGCCGACACGGCGCCATACACCTCTCCGGACGTCCTCGATGCGGCACTATGAGTGACTGTGACCAGCCGTGAGGAGCAGTCCGCCACCACGCCGGCCGACGCGCGTCCGTGGTGGTTGGACGCCGTCTTCTACCAGATCTATCCACGGTCGTTCTCGGATGCGGGCGGCGACGGCGTGGGCGACCTCGGTGGGGTGATCGATCGTCTCGGTTACCTAGAACTGCTCGGGGTGGACGCGCTGTGGCTCAGTCCGGTCATGCGGTCACCGATGGCCGATCACGGTTACGACGTGTCCGACCCGCGCGACATCGACCCCCTGTTCGGCGATCTGGCGACGATGGACGCGTTGATCGCCGCGGCACATGCGCGCGGGATTCGGGTGACGATGGATCTGGTCCCGAACCACACCAGCAACGAGCACCCCTGGTTCCAGGAGGCCCTCGCGGCCGGCCCGGGCAGCCACGCCCGCGACCGGTACATCTTCCGGGACGGGCGCGGACCGGACGGTTCACAGCCGCCCAACAACTGGCCGAGCGTGTTCGGTGGGCCCGCCTGGACCCGGGTGACCGAGCCGGACGGCACCCCCGGGCAGTGGTACCTGCACATCTTCGCGGCCGAGCAGCCCGACCTGAACTGGGACAACACCGAGGTGTTCGCCGACCTCGAGCAGACGCTGCGGTTCTGGCTGCACCGCGGCATCGACGGATTCCGGATCGACGTCGCACACGGGATGGCCAAACCCGCGGGCCTGCCCGACCACGACTGGGACACCAACGCCCTGCTCCGCAACGACGACCACGATCCCCGGTTCAACAATCCCGGCGTCCACGAGATCCATCGCGGCATCCGCAAGATCATGAACGAGCACCCGCACGCGATGTCGGTCGGCGAGATCTGGGTGCGCGACAACGAGCGGTTCGGCGAGTACATCCGCCCCGACGAGCTGCACCTGGGCTTCAACTTCCGCCTCGCCGAGACCACTTTCGACGCCGATGCGGTGCGTGCGGCCATCGAGAACTCCCTCGATGCCGTCGCGCGGGTCGGCGGCACCCCCACGTGGACGCTGTCGAATCACGACGTCGAGCGGGAGGTGACCCGGTACGGCGGCGGCGACCGCGGTGTCGCCCGCGCCCGGGCGATGGCGCTCGTCGAACTCGCGCTGCCGGGGGCTGCGTTCATCTACAACGGCGCCGAGCTGGGGCTGCCGAACGTGGTCCTGCCGGACGCGGTCCTTCAGGACCCGGTGTGGGAGCGGTCGGGACACACCGAACGCGGCCGGGACGGCTGCCGCGTGCCGCTGCCGTGGGAGGGGATGCACCCGCCGTTCGGCTTCTCGACGACGCCCGACACGTGGCTGCCGATGCCCCCGGAGTGGGCGCCGCTGACCGTCGAGGCACAGCTCGAGGACGTCGGTTCGACGCTGTCGCTGTACCGCTCGGCCCTGGAACTGCGCGCGACGCTGCCGGAGTGCTCGGGCGACGACATCGCTTGGTACGGAAGCCCTCCCGGATGCTTCGCGTTCCGCCGTTCGGGCGGGCTGATCTGCGTGCTGAACGCGACTGACGGACCGATCGAGCTGCCGTCCGGCACGGTCGTCATCACCAGCCGTCCGCTCGCCGACGGGCTGTTGCCGGCCGACTCGGCGGCCTGGCTGATCTGATCGACCGCCCTCCCGCACAGCGGGAGAAACGATTTCGCCGCCCTTCGCACCCTTCCTAGGGTCGTGGACGCGACGCGACCGGGCGTACACGCCTCGGGTCGCCGCCTGCCCCACGCACCCCAGGAGATCTGCCAATGCCGACCGATTCCCAACAGACCGACCAGTCCACCGCAACCCACTGGGATCACGAGGTGGACCTGCTGGTGGTCGGCAGTGGCGCAGGCGGATTCACCGCCGCCCTCGCCGGCGCAGCGGAGGGCATCGACACCCTGCTCATCGAGAAGGCCGACGTCTACGGCGGCGCCACGGCTCTGTCCGGCGGCGGCGTGTGGGTACCGAACAATCCCCTGCTGGTCCGTGAGGGCCTGGGCGACTCCCGCGAGGACGTCCGCCGCTACCTCGACGCGGTGCTCGGCGACCGGGTCCCGTCGGCGAACCTCGACGCCTTCATCGACGAGGGGCCCAAGACGCTCGAATTCCTCGAAACGTCCAGCCCGCACATGCGATTCCAGTGGTGCACCGGCTACTCCGACTACCACCCGGAGCAGCCGGGCGGCCGCCCCGCGGGCCGCACCATCGAGCCGCTGCCCGTGGACCTCAGAAAGCTGGGCGCCGACGAGAGCCTGCTGCGCCCGGCAGCGCTCGCCACTCCCCCCGGCCTGTTCATCACGTCGAAGGACTTCGTGCAGCTGAACATGGTGATGCGCACGTGGAAGGCCAAGCGTGCCGCACTCAAGACCGGTCTCAACGCCGTCAAGGCGATCCTGCTGCGCCGCCACATGGACACCCTCGGTCGGGCACTGATCGCCCGGCTTCGGCTGGCGCTCAAGGATGCCGGCGTCCCGCTCTGGCTGAACACGCCGATGCAGTCGCTCGTCACCGACGGGTCCGGCGCCGTGATCGGGCTCGTCGCCGAGCGTGACGGACATGCGGTACGGATCGGCGCCCGGCGCGGCGTCATCCTCGCGACCGGGGGCTTCGAGTTCAACGAGGACATGCGCAAGGCGTACCTCCCCGAGGGCGGCCGGGACAACTTCAGCGCGGCGTCGCGGCACAACACCGGCGACGGCATCGTCGCGGGCCAGAAGGTCGGCGGCGCAGTCGATCTCATGGACGACGCGTGGTGGATGCCGTCGTTCCAGCGCCCCGATGGCATCGTCCAGGTGATGGTCGCCGAGCGGTCCGTCCCCCGGTCGATCATCGTCGACCAGCACGGCAGACGGTTCACCAACGAGGCGGCGCCGTACGTCACGTTCGTGCACGATCAACTGGCGGGCGGTCACGAGCCCACGTGGTTCGTCTTCGACGAGCGTGCCAAGAAGCGCTACCCGATCGGCGGGATCATGCCCGGCCAGAAGTTCCCCCAGGCGTGGATCGACGGCGGCCTGATCGTCGTCGCCGACACCATCGAGGAACTCGCGCGCAAGATCGACGTCCCGGTCGCCGGACTCACCGAAACCCTCTCCCGTTTCAACGGATTCGCCCGGAACGGGCGGGACGAGGACTTCCACCGGGGCGAGAGCGCCTACGACAACTACTACGGTGACCCGAGCCTGCCGCATCCCACGCTCGACGCCATCGACACCGCCCCGTACTACGCGCTGCGGATGCGGGCCGGCGACCTGGGCACCAAGGGCGGACTGGTGTACAACGAGAACGGACAGGTCCTGCGCGCGGACGGCTCGGTGATCGACGGCCTGTACGCCACCGGCAACACGTCGGCCTCGGTCATGGGCAACGACTACGCCGGAGCGGGCGCCACCATCGGACCCGCGATGGTCTTCGGTTACATCGGCGCCCGGCACGCCGCCCGCGGCAAGTGACATCGGAAATCCCTGGAGGATACGCGACATGAGTGAATCGGAAATGCTGTCCGACAAGGTCGTTCTGGTCACGGGCGGTGCCCGTGGCCTGGGCGCGGCGTTCGCGCGCCGGATCGTCGACGGCGGCGGGAAGGTGGTGATCGCCGACGTCCTCGACGACGACGGCCACGCCACCGCTGCCGACCTGGGTGACGCCGCACGCTACATCCACCTGGACGTCACCGACGCCGGCGCGTGGCGGGCCGCCGTCGCGTTCACCCTCGCCGAATTCGGCACCCTGACGGGCCTGGTGAACAACGCGGGCGTCTCGACGGGCCAGTACATCGAGCACGAACCGCTCGAACACTTCCGGCAGGTGCTCGACATCAACCTGGTGGGCGTCTTCAACGGCATCCAGGCCGTCATCGCCCCGATGCGGGCCGCGGGCGGCGGCTCGATCGTGAACATTTCGTCGGCGGCCGGCCTGATGGGGCTCGCGCTCACCGCCGGCTACGGCGCGTCGAAATGGGGCGTGCGCGGGCTGAGCAAGATCGCGGCCGTCGAACTCGGCACCGACCGGATCCGGGTGAACTCCGTCCATCCCGGCATGACGTACACCCCGATGACGGCGGGCGTCGGAATCCAGCAGGGCGAGGGTAACTACCCCAACACTCCGATGGGCCGGGTCGGCGAGGCCGACGAGATCGCCGGCGCGGTGACCTACCTGCTCTCGGACGCCGCGTCGTACGTCACCGGGGCGGAGATCGCCGTCGACGGCGGGTGGACCGCCGGACCGACCGTCAAATACGTTATGGGACAGTAGAACTCGAGGACGGGAGAGAACCGCAAGGCGGCGTGGCGCTCGCCCTCCGGTACCGGCTGCGGACGATGGCCTCTGCGGCTGACGTCGGCACGAGTTGCGGAGGCAGTTCGCGAGCTCCACGCCGTTCGGCGTTCATTGCGGGGAGGTCGGTTGGTACCCGCGTATGCACGCCGACGCGTGTAGCGTGGAGGCCATCGCAGGTTCTTCACGTGCGGGTGTGACCGTACGGGCCTCGTTTGGAAATCCAGGCCGATTCGCGGCCCTCTAAGGAGCGTCTCTGCATGACGCGCACTCCTGCTCACTTCAGCCTTCGCCGGGAGAACCGATCCCCGGACGGCGGCCAGCCTTTCTCGGCACCTACTCGCACCACCAGACTGTTGCTTGCCGCCCGGTGCGACCGCGATGTGAACGGCGCATGGTGGCCTCGCACCCAGAACATCACCGTCGAACTCCACGACCTCGTTGTCGCCCTGACCGGCAGACTCGGTCCCGTTGCCCGCATCCATTTCGAGTGGAACGCGGTCAGTTCCCGTCAGCGTCAGATCGACCCCGACGATGGACTGACCGTCTCGGGGCTCGAACCCGATCAACCGCGCAGAGTAATGCGCGTATACGGACGCAACGGGTCTCGTGCCGACATCGCCGTCATCGACCCGGGCCCGGACACAGCCCACGGATACCAGCTCATGCGCCGACACGTCGACCAGCGGGCACCTGCAACCGAGGAGGAATGATCACGCCATGGCATACACAGTTCTCTCCTTCGACGTCGTCGAGCGAGGCGAGGTGAGCACCAGTGAGATCGAACGACTCGCCCGCGACATGTGGCAGGCCCTGTCCGCGGGATGCGCCGACGCCTCCCCTCTGCCTCGATGGGTCGACAGCGGCCCGGTCGATGGCGCCGACGCCTACGTCGCTCACCGATTCGTCGGCACTATCGACACCGACAGCTGACTGTGGGGTGACAGGCGGCGTCAGGCAACCCCGCTCCAGAAGGCCGCGAGCACCCTCGTCAGCTCCTCGGGCTTCTCCTCGTTGGGGGTGTGCGCGGCCCCCGCGATGATCTCGAACTTCACACCGAGCCGCGCCGCGGCGTCGGCCTGGACGTCCACCGGAATGACGTCGTTCTCGCCGGCGACGACCAGGATCGGCAGGCCGGTCGCGGCCAACTCCGCGACGCGGTCCGGCTCGGCGCTCATGGTGAGGGCGATGCCGGCGATGTTCGCGGTCTTGGTGACCATGATCCGGTGGTGCAGGAACTCCTTGACCGGCGCCGGGAAGATCTCCTCGAAGGCGCCGAACATGGCCTTCCACAGCACCTCGTTGCCACCCGCCCACAGCAGTTCCGGGATCTGCCCCATGTCCACGGCCATACCCAGGTTTCGCCCACTCGGCGGCGAGTCGAGAATCACGTAGTCCAGGAAACGCGTCGGGTCGTTCAGCACGGCGGCCCGGGTGACGAGGCCGCCGAAGCTGTGACCGAGAAGGTGGACCTTCTCGTCGGGCGCCACCGCGTCGAGCACCTCGGCGAGGTCCAGGGCGAACTTCGCGATCGTGTACTCCCCGACCGCGTCCTGACCGTCCGGCCCGTCCGAGTCGTACTGCCCGAGCTGGGAATACGAGATCAGGCGGTAGCCGGCCGCGGTGACGAACGGCGCCATCGGGAGGAAGTCCTCCCGGGAACCGGTGAAGCCGGGCACCATGACGACGGTGCCCTTCACCTCGGCGCCTGCCTCGGGCGTCGCCTCGAAGTAGGACAGCTCGCCGCGCGAGATCGCGATGCGGGACAGGTTTACGGTCATGTCGGGTTCTCCTGGTCGAGGTTTCACAGGGTCTTCGGTCGAGAGGTGGGAGCCGTCAGAGGCCCCAGGCGCAGTCGGTCGAGTCCGTCAGCTCGATCCGAGTCGTCAGCCGACGGTCGGTGGCCGAGCGCGCCGCGACCAGCGTCCGCGAACCGCCGACGACTCGCCACGCCGACGCCGACTCGTCCCAGCGAGCCAGGGTCCTGCGGTCCACGGTGATCCGCGCGGTCGCCGTCTGCCCTGCGTCGGCGGTCACCGATGCGAAGCCGACCAACCGCAACGGGTCGGTCCCGTCGGGGCCCTCGCCGCCGACGTAGAGCTGGACGACCTCGCGTCCGGTGCGCCCACCGGTGTTGCGGACGACCACCTCGACAGTCACCCCACCCGAATCGGTCTCCGCCGCAGTGATTCCCTCGTAGGCCCAGGTGGTGTAGCCGAGGCCGTGCCCGAACGGGTAGGCCGGGACAGTCGAGGCCTGCTCGTAGGCGCGGTACCCGAACGTGGAGCCCTCGGCGTAGTCGACGACGCCGTCGACGGGCTGCGTCGACAGCACCGGCGCGTCGGCACCGACAGCGGGGAACGTCGTGGGCAGTCGGCCACCGGGCTCGACGACGCCGGTCAGCGCGTCGGCGATCGCGTGGCCACCCTCCTGGCCCGGCAGCCACGCCCACAGCACCGCCGCAACCTCGTCCCGCCAGGGCATCTCCACCGGCGCACCGGCGTTGACGATCACGACCGTCCGCGGATTGACCGCGGCCACCGCCGACACCAGCTCGTCCTGCCGACCGGGCAGCAGCAGATCGGTACGGTCGAAGCCCTCGCTCTCCACCTCGTCGGTGGTGCCGACGAACACCAGTGCCACGTCGGCGCTCCGCGCGGCCTCGACGGCGGCGGCGAACGCGGCGTCCGGATTCACTCGGGGCGCATCGTGATTCAGCCCGCACATCACCATCGGGAAGGCCGGTACGGCTGCACGCATCTCGACGCCGACCGTCCCGACCGCGAGTTCCGCCGAGACGCGGCGCTCCGGCGGCTTGACCAGATTCTCGATCAGGTCGTTGTCGGCGCTGGTGAGCTCGATCTCGTGGGGGTCGGTCGCGCCGATCCTCAGGGAGTACTTCCCGGCCCCGGACACCGAGAACTGGTGGGTGCCGGCCTCAGTGACGGTCAGGTCGGTCCGCACCCGGACCTCGGCGGTGTCCGGCGGGAGGGTGCCCATGAACACCAGTCGGGACGTGAGCCGACGCTCGGTGCCCAGAACGGCGCCGTCCGCCGACACGAAGTCGACGCGGAATCCCGGCTCACCGGTCTCCGGGTCGCGGGCGACATCCGCCGGGATGGCCGGAAGGATGCGCTGCGTCGAAACGCCTTCCTGGTAGTCGATCTCGACCGAGTCGCCGAACGCGGCACGCAGCCCGGCCAGCGGACTGACCACGTGCGCGGGGTTGACGTGGGCCGAACCTCCACCCTGTGCGGTGAGCAGCGCGGCATTCGGGCCGAGCACGGCGACGCGGCCGCACGACGACGGGACCAGCGGCAGGACGCCGCCCTCGTTGCGCAGCACGACCATGGCGCGCGCCGCGATGTCCCGGAGCTGCTCGTCCGCGTCGTCCGGCGTCGTCGACGGGGCGGGCCCCTCGAAGCCGTCCAGGTAGCCGGTGCGGGCGGCGAGCCGAAGCACGCGCAGCACCTTGTCGTCGACGGTGCTTTCGGGGACCTCGCCGGCGCGGACCGCGGCGACGAGCGCCTCGTTCCACGGGCTCTGCGGCCCGGGCATGGCGACGTCGAGGCCCGCGTTCGCCGACGCGGCGGTGGAGCGGGTCGCGAACCAGTCGGACACGACCGCGCCGTCGAATCCCCATTCGTCCTTGAGGATGTCGGTGAGCAGTCGCCGGTTGTCGGTCAGGCTCGCGCCGTTGACCGAGTTGTACGAGGCCATCACGGACCAGGCGCCCGCGCGGACCCCGGCCTCGAAGGGCACCAGGTAGACCTCGCGCAGCGCCTTCTCGGAGATCCGCGCGTCGTAGGTCATGCGCTCGGTCTCGGACTCGTTCCCGATGTAGTGCTTGACCGTCACCGCCACCCCGTTGGCCTGAACACCCGAGACGAAGCCCGCCACGATCGCGGAGGTCAGCACGGGGTCCTCGGAATAGCACTCGAAATGCCGTCCACCGAGCGGCGAGCGGTGAATGTTGATGTTCGGGGCGAGGAGCCACGCGACGCCCTTGTCCCGGGCCTGGGCGCCCATGAGCGCTCCCGCGCGCTCGACCTGCGCCGGGTCCCACGTTGCGGACAGCGCGGACGGGTTCGGGAACAGCAGGCTGGTGTCGCGCTCGTCCCAGGTGGTGCCGCGGACGCCGTTGGGGCCGTCCGAGAGAAGCAGCTTCCGCAGACCAATCTTCTCGATCGGGTCGAGAGACCAGAAGTCCGCGCCGGTCAGGAGACCGACCTTCTCCTCGAGCGTCAGTTCCGTGAGGAGCTTTTCCAGCTTCTCCTCGTCCACCGCAGCCACATCGTCTCGGGGGTTGCCCACAACCAACACTCCTTCGCACCGTCACGCCGGTCGGGCCTGTTCGGCCGCCTGGCATCGAGGCTAACCCCGAATACCGAGTGGGTAGTAAGTTTGTTACCTCGTCGTTATTTTCGACCTCTTACAGTGAGATGGTGACCACCCCCGCACATGGCAGCGATGCCGCCGTCCGCCCACGACGAGGCGGCAGTTACGCCGTCGGCAGGGCCAGGCGAGCCCGGATACTGCACATCGCGATGGAGGAGTTCGCCGAGAACGGCTACCGCGGAGCCTCTCTCGCCCGGATCGCCGAGCGGGCCGAGATCTCCCAGCCCGGCCTGCTGCACCACTTCCACACCAAGGAAGAACTGCTGGCCGCCACGCTGGACCTGCGTGACGGGATGGACGCCGAGCGCTTCACCGACACCGACGGTGCGCCACTGACCGGCGTCGCCGCCCTGAAGGCCCTGGTCGACCTGGTCGAGCGCAACCAGCGCATCCCCGGACTCGTCCAGCTCTTCACCGTCCTCAGCGCCGAGTCCGTCACCGCCGATCACCCCGCGCACGCCTGGGCGCGCACCCGCTACCGGCGCATTCGGGCGTTCATCGCGGACGCCGTCCGAACCGGGATCACGTCCGGCGAATTCCGATCCGACATCGACCCCGAGGCGCACGCCTTCCGCCTGGTCGCCCTCATGGACGGCCTTCAACAGCAGTGGCTGCTCGACGCCGAGGCGGTCGACATGGCGGCGGTGTTCGGGGGCTACCTGCGCGAGACGCTCGACGCGATCCGGATCCGCCCGACGTCGTAGGGCGCCCTGCTGGGGCCATTGACAAAAGTAGTGATCTGTCTCACCTTTGAGGCATGACCACGACCATGTCCGGCAGTGCGGCCTACGTTCCCCGTTCCGGCGACTCGTGGCGGGATCCGTGGCCCATGTACGCCGCGCTGCGCGACCACGACCCCGTGCATCGGGTGGTGCCCGAGGCGTCACCCGCGGACGACTACTGGGTGCTCACCCGGCACGCCGACGTCTACGCCGCCGCGCGCGACGCGGACACCTTCTCCTCGGCCGAGGGCCTGACGATGACCTACGGCGAGCTCGACAAGATCGGCCTGCGCGACAATCCCCCGCTCGTGATGCTCGATCCGCCGGTGCACACCCAGTTCCGCCGACTCGTCGCGCGGGGCTTCACGCCCCGCCAGGTGGAGGCCGTCGAGCCCGAGGTGCGCGGCTTCGTGATCGAACGGCTCGAGCGGCTGCGCGCCGCCGGGACCGGCGACATCGTGACCGAACTGTTCAAGCCGCTGCCGAGCATGGTGGTCGCGCACTATCTGGGTGTCCCGCCGGAGGACCGCGGCCGGTTCGACGGCTGGACGGAGGTCATCGTGGCGGCCAACGCGAGCGGCGACCCGCTCGCGGCTCAGACCGCGGTGGTCGAACTCATGACCTACTTCGGCGGCCTGATCGAACGCCGCAAGGCCGACGCCGCCGCCGGCAACGCGGGCGACGACACCATCTCGCATCTCGTCGCCGCGGGGATGGGCGCCGACGGCGACGTCTCCGGGCTGCTGTCCATTCTCGGTTTCGCGTTCACGATGGTCACCGGCGGTAACGACACCACCACCGGAATGCTCGGCGGCGCCGTGCAGCTGCTGACCCAGCGCCGCGACCAGCGGCAGCTGCTGCAGGGCGACCCCGCGCTGATCCCCGGCGCGGTCGAGGAACTGCTGCGGCTCACCTCCCCCGTCCAGGGCCTGGCCCGCACCACGACCCGCGACGTCACCATCGAGGACGTGACGATCCCGGCCGGCCGCAAGGTGCTGCTGGTGTACGGCTCGGCGAACCGCGACCCGCGAATGTTCGGGGCCGATGCCGAAGAGCTCGACGTGCTCCGAAATCCGCGGCAGATCATGACGTTCAGCAACGGCAACCACCACTGCCTCGGCGCGGCCGCCGCCCGCATGCAGGCCCGGGTGGCGCTCGAGGAGCTGCTGGCCCGCTGCCCGGACTTCGACGTCGACATCGACGGGGTCGAGTACGCCGCGGGCAACTACGTCCGACGCCCCGTCCACGTGCCGTTCCGCGCCGGATGACCATGACACCCAACACATCCGGTTCGTGGTTGAGCGACGAACGCAGCGAGGTGGCGGCCGAGAAGATCCTCGATGCCGCCGCCGCGCTGTTCGTCCAACGCGGCGTCTCGGCGACCGGGATGGCCGAGGTCGCGAAGGCGGCCGGCTGTTCGCGTGCAACGCTGTACCGCTACTTCGAGAACCGCCGCGCCCTTCACCGCGCGTTCGTGCACCGCGAGGCGCGCAGGCTCGGCGAGCGGATCGCGGCCACCGTGGCATCGATCACCGACCCCCGAGACAGGGTCACCGGCGCCGTCCTCATGGCGCTCCGTGAGGTCCGCGCGACACCGACGCTGGCCGCGTGGTTCGGCCTCGGCGACGCGGGCCTGGCGTCGGAACTGGCGAGCACGTCGGAGGTGATCGAGGTCCTCGGCGCCGCGTTCCTCGCCGACATATCGGACGTCGACGACGTCGAGATCACCCGGCGTGCACGGTGGTTGGTGCGCGCGATCGTCTCGCTTCTCACCGTTCCGGGCATCGACGCCGACGACGAGCGCGCAATGGTCGAACAGTTCCTGGTGCCGGCGGTGCTACCTCCCGAGCCGAGGTGGGCCGACACCCGGTGATCCCGGTATGCCGCCCTCGCCCGAATTGGTATCGGGCCCTGCACTTTCCCAATCTCCGCGCGTTGTAACAGAACGCGCCGCGCCTGCGGATACACGTGTGCGGCGAACGTCGCAGTACCGGATCAGTGGGGAGTGATCATGAGCAACCAGTCGGCCCGCCGGGCGGGTGCGGCGGCAATGGCTGCCGTCGGCCTGGGTACCGCCATCGTGACCGGAGGCGGCGCTGTCGCGAGTGCTCAACCCGCGCCACCGACGTCGACGACGATGACGTGCTCGAGTGCGAACCCTCTCTTCTGGGCGCCGGCGTTCACCTGGACCGTCACCGCCGCGTCGGGCGAATCACTGCGCCCCGGTGGAGCCGCGTTGGAGCCGGCAATCCTGCTGAGCGGCGGGAACGAACTGCCGGCACCGCCCGGCGGACTCCTGCCGAGCATCGGCCCCAACTGGTACGGCACCCGCGTGTCCGTCGATTGGCACAACACGACGACGGGAGCCTCCGGCCGCAGCGTCAGCGACGAGGCGGCCTGGCAGCAGAAGCCCGGAATCCCGATCAACCGCACCTGGACGGGCACCGGCACGGTGGATTTCACCGTCAGCGTCCAGACCGGCGCCGCATGGTGGTTCGTCAATCCCCAGAACGCCGTCTGCCGGGGAACGATCTCGGTGGTGCCCGGGCGATGACCGCGGAGCGAAGCATCGACATGCGCATCGTTCCCGAGCTGCCACCCGAACCCGGCCTACCCGGTCTCCGCCCCGGTCTCGTGTTCCGGTCCGATGACACCTACCTCGTCGGACGGGAGAAGATACGCGAGTTCGCCCGCGTGATCCTCGCTGCGGATCCGGGCCACCACGACGTCGACGCCGCGCGGGAGGCCGGGTACGCGGACATCGTCGCCCCGCCCACCTTCAGCGCGGTGGTGACGGCGACGCTGATCCGCGACATGCTGACCGCTGCGGATTCGGCACTCGACATGAGTACGCACACTCCGATCCACGTGAACGAGAAGATCACCGTCGCCGCACCGATTCTCGCCGGCGACGCCCTCACCGCGGCGCTGACGGTCACCGCCGTCACCGAGCGCAGCGGCGCGGTGTTCCTCGACACCGAGACCCGCCTCCGCACCGCTGCGGGCGAGCCGCGGTCCACGGTGGTGTCGTCGATCCTGTTCGCCCCGAACGGCGAGTCCGCGCGCCCCGAACCGGAGTCGGTCGGGGCGCGCTGATCCGCATCCCCGACGATCAGCGCCGGACGTGAGGCGTCGCGTGGGCGACGTCGCTGCCCGAGGATTGCGGAAGGCCGATAGTCGTCAGTTCCGTTCGATTGATGATCTTGATTCGGTCTCGACCCCGCGCTGCGCCGAGCTGCTGCTCGGCCCTGTCGATACGCAGCCAACTGTCCCAGTCGATGCACCTTCTGCCGCGTTCACGGAGGATTCTGTCGATGGCACCGCGCTTGTGGCCGGTGCCGGGTCGTGTGGTCGAGAAGTGTCTCGATGGTGTGTCGGGCGTCGGGCTTGGTGGATCCGATCAGCCCGACCGAACCGCGCTTGATCCACCCGGTGACGAACAGTCCAGGAAGGCGGGTGCCGTGAACACCGGTGACCGCGCCGTCGACATGGCCGTAGCCGTCGGGCGTGGGGTGTAGGCAAGAAGCCTCCTATGTCCTTACGCCCTTTCGAACGAACTACGGGATCAGAACGCGCGGGTTCAAGATCTGGTTCGGATCCAAGGCGTTCTTGATGGTCCTGTTCAACTCGATCACGACGGGATCGAGCGCATGCGACAGGGTGTCGCGCTTGTGCTGTCCCACACCGTATTCGGTCGTCACGGTGCCGCCCAGCGTTCCGACGAGCTCGTAGATCTCCCGTCGTGCTGCGGAGGCGGACTCGGCGGCGTCGTCGTCTCCGGAGGGATAGCAGAGGACGGGGTGGGTGAGCTCGTCAGCTGCGTGGGTGTAGCTCACGATGGTGGTGCCGTGACGACGCGCGATGTCGGCCAGCCCGTCGGTCAGTGCCGGCAGCCTGTCGATGGGCACCGCGACATCGTCGCCGATGACCACACCCTTCTGCTCGAAGGCCTCGTAGACCGCGTAGCGCGGACGAATGAACAGTTCACCTTCTCCGGGATCATCCGTGATGAACACGTCCGTGGCTCCGCGCTTTTCGCAGTGAACGCGCATCAGGTCCATCTCCGCCTCCGCGCCGCTACCGGCGTCGGACCGCCCGACGAGGAGCGCACCGGCATCGGTGTCCAGATCCATGTCGAGGAACTCCTCGGCCACCTTGATGGCCGCGCCGTCGAGGATTTCGAGTTCCGAGGGTCGCGTCAGGTCGGTGATGGCTCGGGCTGCCGCCACCGCGTCGGACATCAGCGGAAAGAAGGCGGCCAGCGTGTGGGGCGTCGGTGGTTGCGGGATGAGCCGTAGCGTCAGCTCGGTGATAACCCCGAGCGTGCCCTCGCTGCCCACGAAGAGCTTCGTCAACGCGAGGCCGGGGGTGTCCTTGATTCGATTTCCGCCGAGGTCGGCGATCGATCCGTCGGGCAGTACCACGGTCATTCCCAGGATGTAGTCGCTGGTGACGCCGTACTTCACGCAACAGGGGCCACCGGCGTTGGTTGCAGCATTGCCGCCGATGGAGCACATTTCGGACGACGACGGATCGGGCGGATAGTGCAGGCCTTCGCGAGCAGCTGCAGCTTTGACATCGTTGGTGACGGCCCCGGGTTGGACGATGGCGGTTCGGGACGACGCGTCGATCCGAATCGATCTCATGCGTTCGAGGCTCAGCGTGATCGCGCCGTCGACAGCGGTGGACCCACCGACCACGCTGGTCCCGGCGCCGCGTGGGATGACCGGAACGCGTCGAGCATTGGCGAACCGCAGGACCTCTTGGACGTCCGATGCCGTCGACGCACGTACGACGGCGGCCGGCACGCCGGCGCCGGGGTCGAAACTCCAGTCCTGTCGGTAGGACGCGAGTAGATCCGGATCAGTGATCATCGCACCCGGCGACAGCCGCTGGGCGAGCATGTTCAGGTCGTCGACATTGACCATGGTTGTGAGTGTCTGCCTTTCGATCCGCGATGGGTCACCGACATGGGTCGGTGGACTCCTGGGCCTGGGAGGCGAAACCTAGGGCCTCAACCGCAGTTGAGGTCCAGCGAATGTGGCGTGCGCCATAGTGGAAGTGATCGGCCAGGGGCCACGGGAGAGAAAGAAGGAGAGCAGCGACGGCGGCCGGAGCAGAGACCACGAAGCTGGTTCGAACACGGCGGCCAGGCCTACGCGCGTTTCCGGCCCGAGCATCCGGACGAGCTGTCGGCCGGTCTCGCCGCGATGGCGCCGTCCCGGAGAATGGCGGTCGACGTCGGCTGCGGCACAGGACAATTGACCGCACAGTTGGCCGCGCACTTCGACGTGACCGTCGGGGTGACCCGAGCGCGGTCAGCTACGGTGTCCCGGTCTTCGACGACGATCGAATCGATGCGCGGTTCCAGGGTCTACCGGGACGAGATCGGACCGCACTCGCCGGCCGACCGGAGACTCGTCGACAGCGGCTGCGCCGAGATCGACTCCCCGTCCGCCGGGGTTGGGGGTGCGATCCCGCGTTCACCCGGGGCACTTCTAGGGAGCGCGCCGGTACCGGGTCTCATAGTCGACGCGTTCCGTGTCGATGCGCGCCTGCTGGTGCTGGTTGAGGAGGTGCGGATCGAGGCCGTGGCTGACGAGACGGTGACGCAGGTAGATGCTCTTCAGCCCGATCAGGAAATACACAAACGGCAGGCAGAGCAGGAGGACCATGCCGATTCGGATGAGCCACGGTCCGGGAATCAGCAGTAAGGCTGCGAGAACGGGAATGAGTGGTACGAGGCAACGGACCACGTAGCGGCGGGTGGCGCCGGGACCGGTGATGTCGTTGACCACCCACTCGTGAAGGTCTGCTGGGAGAGTTCGGCCGGCTAGGTAACCGAGATGCTGGCGCGTCGTCGGTGCGACGGTGGGGGTGGCTGGCATTGGTTCAGTCCTCGGTGGTGGTGGAGACGTAGTGGCTGTCGGGAAGAACAAGCGTCCGCGCGTAGCTGATCGCGCGTGGGGTGGTCTCGAAGACATGCCGCTCCTTGCTGTCGGTGGTGGTGAACACACCGACAGCTTCCAAGGGGCGCACGTGCTCGGGCTTGACTCCGGAAATGAGCACGGTGACATGGCGGTGCTCGAGTTTGGTGATGGCATCCTTGAGAAGGATGGCGCCTGTGGCGTCGAGGGCGGTGACACGCGACATCCGCAGAATAACCACCCTCACATCGGAGACCTCGGCGAGTTCCAGGAGGAATCGGTGAGCGGCGGCAAAGAAGAGGGCACCGTCGATGCGGTAGGCGACGATGTGTTCGCGTAGAAGTTCATGCTCTTCGGTCATGTGGTCATCACTCTCGAGGGGTACTTGCTCGATTCGCGCGGACTTGGCCACAGCCCGCAGCGCGAGGATCGCAGCGAATCCGACACCGACCGCGACCGCGGTCACCAGATCGAAGACAACGGTGACCAGGAACGTTGCGATCATCACGATGGTGTCGGCTCGGGTGGCGCGGGCAATCGCGAGAATCGAAGCGGTTTCGACCATCCGAACGGTGGTGGCGAGCAGGACGCCGGCGAGTGCCGCCAGCGGGATTTCCGCCACCAGGCCGGCAGCCAGATACACGATCGCGGCGAGGATGAGCGCGTGGGTCAGGGCCGCGAGCCTGGTGCGGGCACCAGAGCGGACGTTGACCGCAGTGCGTGCGATGGCGCCAGTGGCGGGGACCCCACCGAACAGAGGCGCGGCGATGTTCGCCAGACCCTGACCGAACAGCTCGCGGTCGGGATTGTGTCTGGCGCCGACGGCCATCGAATCCGCGGCGGTCGCCGACAAGAGCGATTCCAGCGCCGCCAACGCGGCCACCGCGAGGGCCGGCCCGATCAACGATGTGAGATCCCCCAGGTGCAGGAAACTCAGTGTCGGCGCCGAGAACCCGGACGGAATGGTGCCGATCGTCGCGAGATCGAGGTGGAACAGCTGCGCGACCACAGTCGCTGCAGCGACCGCCACGAGAGAAAACGGGACTCTCGGCAGGTAGCGTCCGCCAATGAGGATCGCCGCGGCAACCACCAGCGCGACCGTCGGCGTGAGGATCGTCGGGCTCTCCACGAACCGGCGCCCCGCGTCGAACGCGCTCTGCCACACCTTCTCGCCCTCGGCGCCTTGGATTCCCAGGGCAGCCGGGACCTGTTGGAGGGCGATGACGACGGCGATGCCCGCGGTGAACCCCTCGATCACCGGGGCCGGCATGTACCGCACCGCCCGCCCGACACCCGCGAACGCCAGCACGACCAGCAGCACGCCGGCGATCAGGCCGACCGCCAGGACCCCGGACGGTCCGTGCTGGGCCACGATGGGCACCAGAATCACCGTCATCGCGCCAGTCGGACCGGACACCTGAAAGCGGGAACCACCGAACACTGCGGCGACGGCGCCGGCGATGACTGCCGTCGTCAAGCCCGCTGCGGCGCCGAGCCCGGTGCTGACACCGAAACCCAACGCCAGCGGCAGAGCCACCAGCGCGACGATGAGACCGGACAACAGGTCCGCGCCGGGAGCGCGGACTGCCGGGCTCCAGTCACCCCACCGAGGTAGAAGCTCGACGACCGCCCGAAGGGCACCGGCGACGCGTCCCCCGGCAGAGCCGATCGTATTCGAGGGTCCGCTCGGGTTTCCCAGTTCAGACATGTGCAGGTTCCTCAGTGTGCCGACAAATACCCTAGACAACTAGTTGCTAATGTTAGCAATTAGTGACGATGGAAGGTTAGATGATGCGTGTTACACCGTTCAGTCGACTTCGCGGACCAATGTTGCGGTGCGCAGACTGCTCTCTCGTGTGCCGAACGTCGGCGATACCCGCGGGTGTGGGCAGCTGTCCCCGCTGCGGCGAGGGCGCACTGGTCGTCGTGATCACCGGCAAGCCGTTCCGTTCCGCCAGCCACACCTGCTGAAGAGGAAGTGCGGGCCAGGCTGCGGAGGGGTGTGGTCTGGCCCGAGTCGAGATCGGTTCGGCTCAGGCCAGACCACGAAGGCGTGGAACGTGGGGATCGACGTGACACGTTCCACGCCTCGTCATGGGCGGGGCGTTTCTGCCCCGACGGCAGGGTTCACGGCGTGGCGCGGCGAACACGATGGAAACCCTCGTCGCGCAACGGAATCGGATCGCCGAGCAGATCCGAGGCGGTCATGCGCAGTTTGAGGGCCGCGAGTTCCTCCCGCAGGACGTCGGGAAGCGTGTTGCCACCGATGGTGGCGAACCACTCGTCGATCAGGCGGGTTTCGGCGATCCACTCGTCGGGGTCGACCGCCAGTGCTGCCGACACTGCAGCGGGATCGACAGGCAGGCCTGTCAGGTCGAGATCGTCTACGGAGGGGACGTTCCCGACCGGCGTCACATCGGCGTGAGCAGTGCCATCGATCCGCTGCAGTGCCCATTTGAGGATGCGGGAGTTCTCGCCGAACCCGGGCCACAGGAACGCGCCGTCGTCACTACGCCGGAACCAGTTGACGTAGAAGATCTTCGGGAGTTTGTCAGGATCGGACTTGGTACCGATGTCGAGCCAGTGCGCGAAGTAGTCGCCGACGTGGTAGCCGAGGAACGGAAGCATGGCCATGGGATCGCGGCGCACCACACCCACCTTGCCCGTCGCGGCGGCGGTGGTCTCCGACGACAGGGTGGAGGCGAGGAACACCCCGTGCTGCCAGCTCGAGGCTTCGGTGATCAGGGGAATCGTGGTGGCGCGGCGGCCACCGAAGAAGATCGCCGAGATCGGCACGCCGGCGGGATCGTTCCACTCCGGGGCGACGGTCGGACACTGCGCGATAGGTGTGCAGTAGCGGGAGTTCGGATGCGCGGCAGGCCGTTCCGCATCGGGAGTCCAGCTCTGGCGTCGCCAGTCCGTGAGATGCGCGGGCGGCTGATCCGTCATGCCCTCCCACCACACGTCGCCGTCGTCGGTGAGGGCCACGTTCGTGAAGATCGAGTTGCCTTGCTCGATGGTGGCCATCGCGTGGGGATTGGTGTGCGCCCCCGTGCCCGGTGCGACACCGAAGAAGCCGGCCTCGGGGTTGACCGCATACAGGCGACCATCCTCGCCGAACCGCATCCAGGCGATGTCGTCGCCGATGGTCTCCGCGGTCCACCCGTCGAGCGTGGGTTCGAGCATCGCGAGGTTCGTCTTACCGCACGAGGACGGGAATGCCGCCGCGATGTAGTGGGTCTTCTTCTCGGGGGACGTGAGCTTGAGGATGAGCATGTGCTCGGCGAGCCAGCCCTCGTCCTTGGCCATCTTCGACGCGATGCGCAGCGAGTAGCACTTCTTGCCGAGTAGCGCGTTGCCGCCGTAACCGGAGCCGTAGCTCCAGATCATCCGCTCCTCGGGAAAGTGGGAGATGTACTTGGTGTGATCGCACGGCCACGTGGAATCGGCCTGCCCCGGGTACAAAGGAGACCCGACCGAGTGGAGGCATTTGACGAATTCAACTCCGGGGGTGAGCTTTTCCCACACACTCGCGCCGGATCGGGTCATGATCTGCATCGAGACGGCGACGTACTCCGAATCGGTGATCTGGACTCCGAACTTGGGCTCGGCAGCATCGAGGGGTCCCATGCAGAAGGCGATGACGTACATCGTGCGGCCGACCATCGCGCCGCGGTAGTGCTCGGTCATCACTGTCTTCATGTCGACAGGGTCCATCCAGTTGTTCGTCGGTCCCGCATCGGACTGCGATGCCGAGCAGATGAACGTGCGGTCTTCGACCCGGGCGACGTCCTGGGGGTCCGAGGCGCACCAGAACGAGTTCGGTTTACCCTCGAGGCGGACGAAGGTGCCCTTGTCGACCAGCTGGGTCGTCAGCCGGTCCCATTCGTCGGCGGATCCGTCGCACCACACGACGGCGTCGGGGCTAGCGAGGTCGGCAATGTCGGCGACCCAGGACACGATCTTCTCGTGCGTGGTCGGGGCGGCCTCGATGCCGGTCGCGCGGGATGTGGTCATGGTGTTCTCCTCACGGAAGTCGTCGAATGCGGTGCGCGAAAGCTCTGTGGCTACGTGTCGGCGGGATGAGTGATGACGCGGCCGACCTCGCGGGCGATGGCACGGGTGACAAGTCCGTCACCGGGCTCCGGCAGCACCTGCCCGGGTGGCGTGGTCAGCGCCACAGCCCGCGCGGCGGCAGCGAGCACCTCGGCGGTGACCTCGCTCGTATCGTGCCCACACACGGCACTGATCAGCCCCGGTACGACCAGGCGCCCGAGCCTGAACGGATCAACGGGAAAGTGCACGGTACGACCGGGCGCGTCCGTGTCGTCCGCAGTACCGGTGAGATCGACCAGAACGTCGTGTCGCTCCATCAACCGCCGCAGCGGAAAAGCGTGGGCATCGCCGCTGTTCCAGTTGACTACCTCACCGATTCCGCACTTCATCAAGATCGGGCCCAGCAGGGGCGAGCGTCCGGGGCTGTTGACCACCACCCGGCCTGAGCGAGGTGCAGCACCGCCACGGCGAAGGACGGAGATCGTGGCCGCTGCCAACACAGCGGTGACCGCGTCGAGTTCCGTGAGGATCAACGGCCCACGATCGGCGGCCACGTCGCGTTTGATCTGCGAGGACTCGCCAGCTCCGACGCCGGTGACGAACGCAACCGATACCCGCGGTGCGGTGGAGACGATCCGCGCGGCCACGAGCGGCATTTCTCCCGTTGCGAGAGGAAGACGCAGCACACGAATCGGCGTGTGATTGCTGATCAGATCCGCGTACTGCTCCATCGCGGTCCACGGTGAGCGGCGCGGAGCGACGTCGGAACGGCCGCGGCGTGACGCACAGACCGTCACCACGACGGCGTTGATCCCCTGTAGCTGCACGTTTGCGTCGGCATCGAGCCCACTGGTGTCGTGGTCGTTGCCCTCGTCGGCCACCCTCGTCATCCGTTCCTCTAAAGTATGAATGTTAGAAATTCTGCAACTAGTGGGTAACACTGCATTACTCGACAGGGCATCATCGGTCAGCGGGCGGCGTCGCCGACCAGTGCGGTATCCGGCAGATCCTCGAGTAGCTCGGCCTGACTGGCAACAACACCGGTGAGGATCCCTCGGGCGATTCTCAACAGATCGGCGACCTGCGGCGAGGTCAGCGCGTAGGTGACCGACAGCCCCTCACGCCTGCCCGTCACCAGCCCAGCTCTGCGCAGGATCGACAACTGCTGAGACAGGTTTGCCGGTTCGATTCCAACCTCGGGAAGCATCTCCGAGACCGCATGATCGCGCTCACTCAGCAACTCGAGGATACGAATACGAGCGGGATGCCCGAGAGTTTTGAAGAAGTCCGCCTTCATCCGATAGAGCGGTTGGTGCGAGTTCGCAACCATGGCGCCTCCCGTCTTTCTCCGTTGAGTCGCGCAGCCGACCCCAGTCCGCGCGTGCGTGGTAGCCGGCTTGGCAGCGCACGGCCATCATCCCACACAGCCCGTTCTACTTGCGAATCTTAGCAAGTTAATGGAACTGCCACGGCGCCGGCGGGCCGGCGCCGGCCCGCGACTACTGCGCCATTCAGTATGAACAAGGTCAACGTCAACGGCGGCGCCCTCGCGCTCGGACATCCCGTGGGCAGCACCGGTTCTCGCCTCATCACCACCGCGCTGCACGAGCTCGAGCGTCGCGACGCCTCGACCGCACTGATCACGATGTGCGCGGGCGGCGCACTCGCCACCGGCACCATCATCGAGCGGATCTGATCTTGAATATCGCGGTGTCGGTCGGCGAGTTCGTGTTCCGCCGACCGACACCCACTATTTCGGCTGAGGTCTGCACCGGGCGACGCTTCGCCTGCTCGGCACCTACGCCGTGAACAGCGGGATCGCGCCGGCCCGGCGGGCGTAGACCGAACCGAACCGCGCGTCCAGGCGCAGCCACGACGGCGTGGCCCGCACCCGCACGATCTCGTCCTCTCCGATGGCGCCCTCGTCGGTCTCGGCGGTGGCAGGGCGGCCGTCGGCGAGTGGCACGAATCCCATTCCGGTGAGGGCGAATACCGTGCGCATGGACACCGCCACCTCGGTCCCGCCGCCGTCGACCTCGAGGACCGTCTGCTCGAGCAGCGACGTCGGCGGCCCCTGCGCGCTGCCGTGTTCCTTCGCCAGCGCGGCGCCGCGCCGGGCCAACCCGATCAGGACGCGGGCGGGGACATCGTCGACGTGGACGAACCCGGACTCGGGCGGCAGTGCGCCGCGCCACGCGGAGTCCATAGCGAAACCCGGGTCGATCTCCGGGCCGGCGGCGCTGTCGGCCAGCGCGCGCAGCAGCGCGTCACCGGCAGCCGTCGTGTCCTGCGGGCGCACGTCGCCGGCGACGACGCGGGTCGCGAGGGCATCGAATCCCGTTGTCGTCCAAGCCGATACTCGTCCGTCCCCGCGGCGTCGCAGCCGGACGACCGCCGACTCGTCGAGCCGGACCGCGCGGCCGACGAACATCGCGAGATTCGCCCGGTCGGCGGGGTCGGGCACCATCAGGACGCGTTCAAGCACGCTTCCACAGCTCCAGGTATCCACGCTCGGACGCGGTCAGGCGGCGCAGCCGCTGCGTGCCGATGTCGAACGCCGCGATCTGCGTCGACGCGACGATCGACGGCGCCGTCGTGGAGGCCGCGCCCCCGGGCCGCACCTCGTACGCGATGGTGAAGTCCACGGCGCGGATCTGCTCCACCCACATCAGGACGTCGAGCGGGCTGTCGTCGTGACGCAACTGTCCGCGGTAGCGCACGTGCAGGTCGGCGATCACCGCACCGTCGCGCAGCGTCACCGTCGGGGCGCCGTCCTCGAAGAGCCACGGGATCCGTGCCTCCTCGAGCAACGTCACCATCCGTGCGTGGTTGATGTGCTGGAACGCGTCCATGTCGGACCAGCGGACCACGACCTTCGTGTGGAATCCCACCGGGCGCCCCTCCTGTTGCCCGGCCAGCTTCCCCTCAATGGCAGCCCCGTTCCGCACGGCTTCCTGCGACCCGCTCACCTTCCGACCTCCGATCTGGTGCCCACACCCCGCACCATGCTGCGTACCTGACGCGCCGCCACCGAGAGCGTCGCGAGGTCCAGCGTTCCAGACTCGAAGATCTCCGCGAGCGCGGACCTGGCCCTGGCGAGCCGCGAGGCGTTGGTCGACTCCCAGTAATCGATCTTCTCCTGCGACGATTCGGACGGCTCCCCGCCGACCAGGACCTCGAGCGTGAGCGAACGCAGCGACCCGTACAGGTCGTCACGCAACGCCAGCCGGGCCAGCGAATGCCACCGGTCGCCCCGCGCGAGGTCGGACACCGCGGTGAGCAGCCAGTCGATGCCGAGGTGCGCGTCGAGCGCGAAGTACAGCTCGGCCACCTCCTCGCCGTCCCGCTCGCAGATGTCGGCGATGTCGATGATGTCGAGCAGGCAGAACAGGTCCAGCAGCCGGTACACCTCGAGCGCGAGTTCCTTCGGGGCGCCGTCCGCGATGGCCGAGCGCGACCGCTTCTCGAGATCGGTCACGTGGTGACCGCGCAGCCAGCCCGGGACCTTGGGGGCGAGCTTGCGGAACTCCGAGGAGTACCGGCTGATCTCCGCCCCCACCGGGATCGGCTGCGGCCGGTTCGACAGGAACCAGCGCGATGCCCGGTCGAGGACCCGGCGCGACTGCAGCATCAGCGTGTCCGAGACCTCCGACGGCATGTCGGCGGAGCGGACGCGCTCCCACACGTCGTGCAGTTCGAAGATCGCGGTGACGGCGGCGTACGCGCGGATCGCGTCGGTGCTCGACGCCCCCGCGTCCTCCGCCAGCCGGTAGGCGTACGTGATGCCGCCGTTGTCGATCGTCTCGTTCGCGAGCATCGTCGCGACGATCTCGCGGCGCAGCGGGTGCGATCGGATCGCCGACCGGAACCGAGCGCGCAGCTGCGCCGGGAAGTAGCCGGGCAGCCGGGCGGCGAAGAACTCGCTGTCGGGCAGCTCGGTCGCCAGCAGGTCCTGCTCGAACGCCAGCTTGACGTGCGCCATGACGGTCGCGAGCTCCGGGGAGGTCAGACCGCCACCGGACACGGCCCGCTTGTCGAACTCGGCCTCGGTCGGCAATGCCTCGAGCTTGCGGTCGAGGCCGTGGTGCGAGATGAGGGTGGCGATCAGCCGGCGGTGGACGCCGAGCATCTGCGGCGCGCTCGCGCGCGACATGCCCAGCTGGTCGTTCTGGGAGATGTTGTCCGCCAGCACCAATCGCGCGACCTCGTCGGTCATCGAGGCGAGCAGCGGGTCCCGTTCGGCCGGTGCCAGGTCTCCGCCGCTGACCAGCGAGTCGAGCAGGATCTTGATGTTCACCTCGTGGTCCGAGCAGTCCACGCCGGCCGAGTTGTCGATGGCGTCGGTGTTGATCTTGCCGCCGTGCAGGGCGTACTCGATCCGCCCGAGTTGCGTGACGCCGAGGTTGCCGCCCTCGCCGATCACGCGGGCGCGGACGTCGGCGCCGTGCACGCGAACCGGGTCGTTACTCTTGTCCCCCACCGCGGCGTCGGACTCCCCCGCCGCCTTGACGTACGTGCCGATGCCGCCGTTCCACAGCAGGTCGACAGGCGCGGTCAGGATCGCCTTGACGAGGTCCGGGGGCGCCATCTCGCTGACGTCCGCGGGCAGCCCGAGCGCCCCGCGCACCTGCGGGCTGATCGGCACCGACTTGGCGGTGCGCGCGTACACGCCGCCGCCCTCGCTGATCAGCGTCGCGTCGTAGTCCGCCCACGACGACCGCGGCAGCGCGAACATCCGGCGGCGCTCGGCGAACGAGCGCGCCGCGTCCGGGTCCGGATCCAGGAAGACGTGCCGGTGGTCGAACGCCGCGACCAGTCGGATGTGTTCACTGAGCAGCATCCCGTTGCCGAACACGTCGCCACTCATGTCGCCGATCCCGACGACCGTGAAATCGTCTGCCGCGACATCGACCTCCAGCTCGCGGAAGTGCCGTTTGACGCTCTCCCACGCACCGCGGGCGGTGATCCCCATCTCCTTGTGGTCGTATCCCGCGGACCCGCCGGACGCGAACGCGTCGCCGAGCCAGAATCCGTACCCGGCCGCGACGTCGTTGGCGATGTCGGAGAACGTGGCCGTGCCCTTGTCCGCGGCGACGACGAGGTACGTGTCGTCGCCGTCGCGGCGCACCACCCGCGCGGGCGGCACCACCGCGCCGGTCACCCGATCGACGTTGTCGGTCACGTCGAGCAGACCCGAGATGAAGGTTCGGTAGCACGTGATGCCCTGATCGCGAACGGCCTGCCGGTCGACGATCGGATCGCCCGTCGCCGGAACCGGTTGCTTGACGACGAAGCCGCCCTTCGCGCCGACCGGGACGATCACCGCGTTCTTGACGGCCTGAGCCTTGGCCAGTCCGAGGATCTCGGTGCGGAAGTCGTCGCGTCGATCCGACCACCGCAGCCCACCACGCGCGACGTGACCGAAGCGCAGGTGCACGCCCTCGACGTCGGGCGAGTACACGAACACCTCGAACCGCGGCCGCGGCTTGGGCAACTCGGAGATCCGGCCGGGCTCGAACTTCAGCGAGAGGAACTCGCGGAACTCGCCGTCGGCGCCGCGCACGAAGTGGTTGGTGCGCAACGTCGCCTGCACCAGACCGAACAGGGCCCGCAGGATGCGGTCGACGTCGAGGCTGACCACCTCGCCGATGGCGGCCCGCAGCGCCCGCTCGAGACCCCGCGACCGCTGCGGGGCGTCGGCCGACACGCGGTCGGGATCGAACAGCGCCTCGAACAACTCGACCAGCAGGCGCGCGATCTCCGGGTGATCGAGCACGACCGACTCGATGTGGACCTGGCTGTAGGCGAATCCGGCCTGCCGCAGGTACTTCACGTACGCCCGCAGCACCGACACCTGCCGCCAGTCCAGGCCCGCACGCAGCACCAATTCGTTGAAGCGGTCGGCCTCGCACCGGCCGTGCCAGATCGCGGTGAACGTCTCGGTGAACCGATCGCGCAACTGTGCGCCGGGGCCGCCCTCGCTCACGTCGGCAGCGGCATCCCGCAACAACTTCGCGGGGACGGCGATCCCGAACTCGTACAGCCAGCACTGCAGCCCGTCCGGGCGCCGGACCGAATACGGCCGCTCGTCGAGCACCTCGACGCCCAGACTGTGCAGCACCGGCAGGACGTGGGACAGCGAGATGCCCTTGCCCGCGAAGTAGAGCGCGAACTGCCACTTCCACGGCGGATCGGGCTGGTCGTGGTGGATCCGCAGGTCGATCGAGTCGACGTCGAGGCCGGCGAACCGATCGATGTCGACGAGCGCCTCGACAGCGTCGAAGTCCTCCTTGTAACCGTCGGGAAGCTCGACCGCGTACTTCGCCGCGACAACCGGGTCCACGGTGGGATCGGCGGCCGCGGCATCCGCGAAGCGATCGTCCCAACTGCGGCTCGCCTCGGCCAGCAACCCCTGGATGCGCAGCCGATTGGGTTCCGAGGTGTCCACGTGACCGTCACGCGCGCCGGGCGGCTTCCGGATCGTCACGTGCAGCATCGCGAGGTCGCCCTCGGTGACCCGGGCCGTGTAGTCGAGCGACCCACCGCCCAGCTCGTCGAGCAGGATCTGCTGCATCGCCAACCGCACCCGCGTCGTGTATCGGTCCCGCGGCAGGTACACCAGACACGACACGAATCGTTCGAAGCTGTCCTCGCGCATGAACAATCGGACCTGTCGGCGCAATCCGATGTTGAGAACCGCGGTCATCGTCTCGAGCAGCGCGTCGGTGTCGATCGAGAACAGCTCGGTGCGAGGGAAAGACTGCATCACCTCGAGCATCGCCTGGCCCGAGAACGAGTCGATGCCGAAACCGGCGCGCTCGATCGCGGTCCGCACCCGCCGCGCGATCACCGGGATGTCGAGGACGTTCTCGTGCAGCGCCGTCACCGTGAACACCCCGAGGAAGCGGTGCTCGCCGACGATCGCACCGTCGTCGGCGAGGATGCTCACGCCCACGAAGTAGGGATACACCGACCTGTGCACGGTCGCGGGAACCGAACCCTGCGTCAGAACCAACAGCGGGTGATCCGGAATATCCACTGCCAGTGGAATTTTGATGTGCTCGTCGGCGTGGGCGTCCGATCGCAACACACCAAGTCCGCTCTCCGGCATCCGCCGGGTGCGCTGACCGTCCGTACATTCGTAGCGGCGGTAACCGAGCACCGTGTAGTGGCCGTCGGCGAGCCAACGCAACAGGTTCGCGCAGTCCCGCAACTCGTCGACCGACCGCCCGGGCGGCGGATTGTCCGCTCGCCCATCGAGTTCGGTGGCGAGATCGCGCTGCAGTGCACGCATGGCATCGGTGTCCGCCACGACCTGGCCGACGTCGGACAGCACATCGGCGATGGACGATTCGAGGGAATCGAGCACCTCGTTCTCGGTTGCGGGGTGGAACTGCACGTGCATCCACGACTCCGCGAGGGCACCGACCGGTAGGTCGTGGACCGGGATGTCGGACAGGACCTGCTCGAGCGTGCCGTCGGCGCTCCTGCGTACACCCAGAACCGGGTGGACCACCTCGCTGATGGAGGCGTCGAGCCGGCCCAGCAGCGCGGTCACGGATTCGACGAGCAGCGGCATGTCGTCGGTGACGATCTGCAGAGCGGCGCCGACACCGGTGCCGTCGGCGGGACGGTGGACACGCGTGACCGCGCTGCCCGGCGTGCGATGGTGAGCGAGCAACAGGTGCTCACGGATGATCGCGCCCGAACACCGGTCCAGGACGCTGTCGGGTTCACCGGCAGAGGTGTGCCGGAAGTAGACCGCCGCCACCTCCGGCAGGCAGGCCCGCAGCTCGGCGGGCAGCTCGAGAGACCGGTCGGCATCCACAGAATCCGTCATCGCCACGCTCCGTCCCTGTTCGAGGTCACCGCGGGTCGGCTCACTGGCGAGCCTAACCGCGGTGACCTCGAGTCGTGCAGAACTCGGGGCGTGACCGGGTGCGTCCCCGGGCGTCCGGCGCTACGCGGGTGCCGTTGCCGACAGGTAACGCGTCAGCACCTCGCGCTCGACGTCGGCGAGCGGGCGGGCGCGCTCGGCATGGACGTCGAAGCCCACCATCACGGCGTCGCCGGTAGCGCACACGTTGCCGGCGACGTCCTTGACGACGTGTCGGACCGTGAACGACGTCGTGCCGACTTTCACGACCGAGATATCGACGCGCACCGGGCCGGACGCGTCGGTGATGGGACGGAGGAACTCGGCGTCCATCTTGCGGACGACGACCGCCCGGGGTGCGGCGCCGACCGACGCCGCACCCTCGATCAGGAAGAGCGAACGCGCCTCCTGCATGTACTCCACGACGCGGGCGTTGTTGACGTGACCGAGCCGGTCGGAGTCACCCCAACGGACCTGGATGTCGCAGCTGTAGACCTGGGACGAATCCGTGGACACGGGTCGGCCGCAGGTCAGTCGCGGGTCAGCTTGCGGTGCGTGACCCGGTGCGGACGAGCGGCCTCGGCTCCGAGACGCTCGACCTTGTTGGCCTCGTAGGCCTCGAAGTTGCCCTCGAACCAGAACCACTTGCCCTCTTCGACATTGCCCTCCCACGCGAGGATGTGGGTGCAGGTCCGGTCGAGGAACCAGCGGTCGTGGGAAATCACGACGGCGCAGCCGGGGAACTGCTGCAGGGCATTCTCGAGCGAGCTCAGGGTCTCGACGTCGAGGTCGTTGGTCGGCTCGTCGAGGAGGATCAGGTTGCCGCCCTCCTTGAGGGTCAGCGCCAGGTTGAGGCGGTTGCGCTCACCACCGGAGAGCACCTCCGACGGCTTCTGCTGGTCCGGGCCCTTGAAGCCGAACGCGCTGACGTATGCGCGCGAGGGCATCTCGTTCTGGCCGACCTCGATGTAGTCGTTGCCGCCCGAGACGACCTCCCACACCGTCTTCTTGGGGTCGATGTTGGCGCGAGTCTGGTCGACGTAGCTGAGCTTGACCGTCTCACCGACCCGCACGTTGCCCGAATCCGGGTTCTCGAGGCCGACGATGGTCTTGAACAGCGTGGTCTTACCGACACCGTTGGGGCCGATGACGCCGACGATGCCGTTGCGCGGCAGCGTGAAGGACAGGTCCTTGATCAGGACGCGGCCCTCGAAGCCCTTGTCGAGGTGATCGACCTCGACCACGACGTTGCCGAGACGCGGCGGCGTCGGGATCTGGATCTCCTCGAAGTCGAGCTTGCGGTGCTTCTCGGCCTCGGCGGCCATCTCCTCGTAGCGGTCGAGGCGGGCCTTGTTCTTGGTCTGGCGAGCCTTGGCGCCGGAGCGGACCCAGGCGAGCTCCTCCTTGAGGCGCTTCTGCAGCTTCTGGTCCTTCTTGCCCTGGACCTCGAGACGCTCGGCCTTCTTCTCCAGGTAGGTGGAGTAGTTGCCCTCGTACGGGTGCAGCTTGCCGCGGTCGACCTCACAGATCCACTGCGCGACGTGGTCGAGGAAGTAGCGGTCGTGGGTGACGGCGAGGACGGCGCCCGGGTAGTTCGCGAGGAACTGCTCGAGCCACAGCACCGACTCGGCGTCGAGGTGGTTGGTCGGCTCGTCGAGCAGCAGCAGGTCGGGCTTGCTCAGCAGCAGCTTGCACAGCGCGACGCGGCGGCGCTCACCACCGGAGAGGTGGGTGACGGGCTCGTCGGCCGGCGGGCAGCGGAGCGCGTCCATGGCCTGCTCGAGCTGGGAGTCGAGATCCCACGCATCGGCGTGGTCGAGCTCCTCCTGGAGCTTGCCCATCTCCTCCATGAGCTCGTCCGAGTAGTCGGTCGCCATGAGCTCGGCGATCTCGTTGAAGCGGTCGAGCTTGATCTTGATGTCGCCGAGGCCCTCCTCGACGTTCTGCTTTACCGTCTTCTCCTCGTTGAGCGGCGGCTCCTGCAGCAGGATGCCGACGGTCGCCTCGGGATCGAGGAACGCCTCACCGTTGGACGGCTGGTCCAGTCCGGCCATGATCTTCAGGATGCTCGACTTGCCGGCGCCGTTCGGGCCCACCACACCGATCTTGGCGCCCGGGTAGAAGCTCATGGTGACGTCGTCGAGAATGACCTTGTCGCCATGCGCCTTGCGCACCTTTTTCATCGTGTAAATGAACTCAGCCACCCAAAGGCTCCCATCTGGACTGGAAAAGTGCAGCTCACCGGCTGCGAGAACGTACGACTCGGCTGCCAGCCTACCGCGCCGGTCCCGCGCCTCTCCCGCGCGAGCGGCTCGAGCCCCGGGGTGACGCCGCGTCTGTCCGAGAATGGCCGGGTGCGGTCACGAAAGATGATCTTGGGCGCCACGCTCGGTCGGATCGGACGCGCCGTCACATCAGAGTCGCGCGCGCACGAACGGCGTCGAGTCGGGCAGCGACGCCGCCATGGTGCCGTCGTGGCCCGTCGGGTAGTTCATGTACGTGGCGTCCACTCCGGCCAGTCGCAGGTCGGCGATGAGTTTGAACGACAGCGGCGCCGGCACCACCGTGTCGAGCAGCCCCTGGGCGATGAACAGGGAACGGTCGTAGCCCGTGGTCGGAACCGCGAGGTACTCCGTGAGCGCCGCCCGGAACGGCGGGTCGTCCAATGACCGACTCAGCAGCGCCCCCACCGAGACACCCGTGACGGCCTCTGCCTGCGCGTCGTAGCAGAGGGCCTCCGCCGAGTCGACGAACTGCCGGCCGACGGGCGTCAGGTAGCTGTCGACGTCGACGCCCGGCATCGTCGCGCGCATGCCGGCCAGGATGTAGGTCGTGAAGACCGTCAGCCCGTCGAGTCCGAGGTCCGGGATCCACGGTCCGCCGAACGGGTAGACGTTCTCGAGATTCGACGGCGCACCGGTGGTGACCGCGCCACGGAAGTCGAGATCGGGCGCGTAACGCGTCGCCTCGTGCGCGGTGAACAGCGCGGCGTGCCCGCCCTGCGACTGTCCGATCGCCATCCAGCGCGACGACAGTTCCGGTACCACCGCCCGCCCGGCCCGCACCATATCGACGACGGCGGTCGCCTCGGAGGCACCCTGCAGATAGGGGTGCACGCCGGGCGTGCCGAGCCCGATGTAGTCCGACGCGACGATCGCGTACCCCTGGGACAGCCAGTGCCCCAGATAGTTCGCGTCCCGCACCGACCGCGGATTCCGCGAGGGCGCGCACCCGTCCCCCAGGCCGACGGTGCCGTGGGCCCACGACACCACCGGCCACCCGCCCTCGGGCGGCGTGCCCCGGGGCACGAACACGACACCGGAACTCGACGCGGGACGGCCGGCTGCGTCCCGCGTCGCGTAGGTGATCCGGTACTCGCGCGCCGTCCCCGGCAGTCCGAGTTCGGCGGGCAGTGCCTCGACGGATTGCACCGTCCCGGGCGCGGTGTCGGTGGAGACCGCGCCCGCCGACGCCGTGGCCGGTACGAGAGCGGCGAGCGCGAGCACCGCGCCCACCGCTGTCACTCGACGAAGACACCTGCTGGTCGATCGACGCATGTTCGCTCCCCGATGGTCGCCAACGCCCGGTACAGACGTGCGAACACTCTCGCAGACCGTCGGTCTTCTCGCGTGACGATCCAACGGATTTCGTCGACCGATCGTGGGTCATCCGGCGAGGGCCGCGGCCCCCTGGTCGGCGCCCTCGTGCGGGTCGTCGTCGACAGCGGTATCGACCGCAGGCGGCTGCGCGGCATCCTCCGACGACGCGACACGCAGCCGCGCCGACCTGTCGAGCCGGACGCTGCACCGCGCCAGGTCCGGGCCGACGGCGCTGGCGCGCATCTCGAGGTCGGAGCGCGGTTCGCCGTCGCGCGTGCGGTACTCGTTGGTGCGCAGCTCGCCGTACGCGATGATCGGATCTCCCTTCATCAGCGACGCACCCACGCCCTGCACCAGCCGACGCCAGCAGCTCACGGTCAGGTACAGCGTGCCGCCGTCCACCCATTCGCCGCTCTCCCGGTCGCGACGCCGGACGTTGCTCGCCATGCGGAAGCTCATCACCTCCTCGCCGGCCGCGGTCTCCCGCTTCACCGGATCGGTGATGACCGTGCCGACCACTGCGGCCTGTGTCTCGTACATCGACTTCCCCTTCGACCCCGAATCCGACGCCCGCCGAAACGGCGAACGCACCGCCCGAACGGGGCGGCGCGTTCGACGATGCCCCGAATCGGTGACGCACTGCGGGCTCCGAGGGCGATTGTGGATGAATCGAGGTCGTATCCACAGACGCGCCCGGCGGGCCCGCCACGAACGGATTCCGTCGGCGGTGCCTGCTAGTGCGTTGTGGCGTCGTCAGTGAGAGGTGGTCGGCGACCGGCTTTCACGGCGACCACGGGACCCAGGACAGCGCGTCACGCCAACCGAGCCGCCCGAAGGCCCATGCGTCGAGCACCTCCGCCACGGGTTCTACCGCCGGCGCCCCGTCGTCGTGGGGTACCGATGCCTGGAAGTGCCGGTCCGCCCCGCCCTCGCGGTACTCCACGTCACAGCTGAAGTCGTCGTTGAGATAGACCTGCATGTAGTGCTGGCCGGCGGGTTCCGAATCGAGCCGCCGCAGGACGATGAACCGGCACGCGAGACTGAGGCTCGCCACAAGGTCGTGTAGCTGTTCCTCGGACGGGTCGTCCCAGGTCGTCCCGTCCGCGTCGACCGCCCGAAGCGCTGCTGCTGCCATGCGGGTGGACTCTACTGACCGACCGTGCGCTCGACAGCTGGAGGGCGGATCGCGATTGGGTTGACTTGCCGCATGAACGAGCTACCCGAGCAAATCGAGGAATCGAGACGGACTAGAGGCCGGTCTCCCGGTCGCGGCGCGCGAGTTCGGCGAACATCGCGTTGTGCGCGGCGAGGTCGGCGTCGTCGTCGCGTTCGGCGGCGCGGTCCACTCGTTTCGCGGTCTTCTCGTCGCTGCGCGACCACTGGACCAGCAGGGCGAGCATGATGATCACGAGCGGCATCTCGCCGGTGGCCCACGCGATGGATCCGCCCAGCTGCTGATCGCGTAGCAGGTCGTCGTTCCAGCCCAGCCCGAGCGACCGGTAGAACGTGGCGCCCATGACCTCGCCCATGCTCATCAGCGCGATGCCGAAGAAGGCGTGGAACGGCAGCGACCCGAAGACCACGCCCAGCTTGGTGATGGGCTGCAGGTTCCGCGGCGAGGGATCGACTCCGATGACGACCCAGTAGAACAGGTAACCGCTGAGGATGAAGTGCACATTCATCAGCAGGTGGGCCGCGTGGCTGTCGACGGAGGCACTGAAGATGCCGCCCAGGTACAGCGCGTAGAAGCCGCCGACGAAGAGCACCGCCGCCACGAGCGGATGGGTGAGGAAGCGGGAGATCGGGCTGTGCAGGAAGCTGAGCAGCCATTCGCGCGGGCCCGGGACGCCGTCCTTGCCGGCGGGCCGCAGCGCCCGCAGCGCGAGGGTGAACGGACCGCCGAGCACCAGCAGCACCGGCGCCAGCATCGACAGCGCCATGTGCGCGCCCATGTGGACGCTGAACACCGCGGGGGCGTACCGCCCCACACCGGACGACGTGGCGATGAGCAGGACGAAGCAGCCGGAGAACCACGCGATGGAGCGTCCGATCGGCCACGCGTCGCCGCGCTTGCGGAGCGTGCGCAGACCCGCGATGTACAGGACGGCGAGAACGATCGCCGCGGTGCCGAAGATGAGGTCGAACCGCCAGTCCAGGACCAGGCGCGCGAAGGTGGGCGGCCCGTCGAGGTTGTACCCGATTTCCACCTCGGTGAGCGTCGGGAGCGACGCCGGCGGCGGGGGCGGGGTCCGTCCCAGGCCGACCGCGATGCCGATCGTGGCCGCGAACACCAGCGCCTCGACACCGGCGAACCGGATGAGCGCCCCGCGGGACTCGGGATTCGCGGCGAGGGCGGGCAGCGCCCGACGGCGCTGGAAGAAGCCGAACACGCCGAGCACGACGAGGGCGACCACCTTCGCGACGATCAGGCGTCCGTAGGTGGTGGTGAACAGCTCGTCGAGCGGCATCCGGACGAGGGCGTTGATCACGCCGCTCAGTGCCATCGCGACGAAGCAGATCGTGGCGACGAAGGAGAACCGCTTGGCCGCGACGTCGGTGTAGGCGCCGCGCCGGCGGGCGTGCGCGAGCAGGGCGAACAGGCCGCCGGCCCAGAACGCCGCACCGACCAGGTGCCAGATCAGGCTGTTGGTCGCGACGTCGTGGGAGCCGCCCGACGACGAGTGCCCCGTCAGCGCGATCGGCATCATCGTCACGATGCCGAGCAGCAGCAGGAACGGCGTCCACGACCACCGCAGCGCCAGGCGGGTGACCACCGCGAGGAGGAGCGCGAGACCCGCGGTCCACGCCCACGCGACGGCGTTCTCGACCTGCCCGATCGCCGACCACAAGTTGTCCGGCTTGATCGCCTCCGTGAACGGCTGACCGGACGTGTCGGACAGCGTCAGCGGCACCAGGAGCGCCGCGCACAGCGCCCACACGAACGCGGCATGCGACGCGGTGCGGACCGCGCGGTAGCCGTCCACGTCGAGCACGCCGCTCTTCTGCGGCGGCACCATGAACGCCGCGAACAGCAGCGAGCCGATCGCGATGACGGCCGCGATCTCGCTGACCGCCCGAATCGCCGGCAGTCCGTACGTGGTGAACGGGCCGGGGTCGGGGATGCCCATGAGCACCAGCGCCTGGGACGCCGACAGGGCCACGACCAGCGCGGCGACCAGTCCCGCGAGGACGCCGCTGACCGCGAAGACGGCGCCGGATCCGGCGCGGGGGGACGGAACGGGAGCGCGCTCGGACTGCTCTCGCAGGGGTGTTGCCATGCCCACCAGCGTAGGACCTACGACAACGTGTCGGACTCGGGCCTCACCCAGTCCGACCGCTCCGCGGCCCGGGCGCCGCGCCCCACGATCGTGAGCATCTCGCCGAGGGTCGCCACCGAGTGCGCGGGCAGGAGGTCGTCGCAGTACGGCAGGGCCGCCGACATGGACCCGGCGACCGGCTCGAATCCCGGTGCGGCCGCGCGGGGATTGAGCCACACCAGCCGGTGGGCCCGACGGCGGACGCGGGCGACCGCGCGGGCGAGGTCGGCCGGCGGGTCGCTGTCCCAGCCGTCGGACGCGATGATCACCACGGCGCCGCGCAGCACGGTGCCGTGTGGCGAGGACAACAGTGCCGTGAGGCTGCCCGCGATGTGGGTGCCGCCGAATCGGTCCACGACACGCTCGTTGGCGCGCGCCACCGCGACGTCGGCGCTGCGGTGTGCGAGCACCGACGTCAGGCGCGTCAGCCGGGTCGAGAACGCGAAGACCTCCGCGTCGTTACCGGTGCCGCGGACCACCGCGGCGCGCATGAGGTGGAGGTAGACGTCCGCGTACCCGCGCATCGAACGGCTCACGTCGCACACCAGGACGATCCGCCGTCGCCGCACCCGCGGCCGGCACCGCACCAACCGGATCGGTTCGAGCCCCGTCCCCCGGGCCCGGCGCATCGTGGCGCGCAGATCCACCCGGCCGTGCCGGTGCGGTTCGCGCCGGCGGCTGCGCCGCGTCGGCCAGTGCGGCCGGGCCTGCTCGAGCCATCGCCCGAGCAGCCGCAGGTCCTCGTCGCGGAACTCCCCGAAGGACTGGTCCGCGATCGCCTCGAGCGGGCTCGGCAACCGCAGCGTGACGCCGATCGCCTCGCCGTCGCTCCCCGAGCCTCCCGCCTCGTCGGGCCCGGCCGCGTCCACGTCCCGCGTCACCCACGGCGGGGCCGTCCGTTCGCCGCCGGATCCCGCCGGCGCGGCCGCGTCGTCGGACCCGCGCCGGTCGACGCGTGCCGGTGGTCCCGTCGCCCGGGCGGCCGGATCGAGCGGCAGCACCGCGTCGTCGAACACCGACGCGAAGACCGCGTCGAACCGCTCGAGGTCGCCGCGCCGCCCGAGGAGGGTGATGCGCGCCGCCCAGTACAGCCGACTGCGCCCGGTCGGGGGCAACACGCGCAGCGCCTCGGTGAACCGGGTCGCGCCGCTGGCCGACACCGCGACGCCGGATGCGCGGGCCCGCGTGACGAGCGCGACCGCGAACGCCGCGAGGTCGACGCCGCGCAGCAGCGCCACGGCCGGGACGGTCACCGGCGCCGGGACCGCAGCACGACGAACACGACGACGGCGGCGACGATCGCCGCGAGCAACGGCGCCGCCCGCCGGGCGAGCGGGGCACCCGCGAGTTCGATGAGATCGATCGGCTCGGGTTCGGGGACGGCTCCCGCCTGCTGCGCCGGCACGACGGCGAGCACCGTGGGCTCCACGGTCTCCGCCGTCGGCGCCGTCGGCGCCGTCGGCGCAGCGGCCTGTGCGGCCGACGATCCGGTCGCCAGCCGGTCCTCGAGGGACGCGGCGAACTGCCCCATGAGCTTGGTGGAGACCTGCTGGATCATCCCGCTGCCGAACTGGGCCAGCTTGCCGACGACCTTCATGTCGGTGTCGACGGTCACCCGGGTGCCGCGGCCGGACTCGTGGAGGCGGGCGGTGATCGTCGCCGACGCGTTCCCGCTGCCGCGCTTCTCGCGACCGCGGGCGTCGATCACCGCCGTGCGCGACTGCTCGTCCTTCTCCACGAACGAGGCCCGCCCGGCGAACTCGCTGGTCACCGGCCCCACCTTGATCTTCACGGTGCCGAGGTAGTCGTCGCCCTCGCGCCCGGTCATCTGCGCCCCCGGCAGCAGCGGCGCGATCCCTTCGAGGTCCGTGAGCACCTCCCACGCCCGATCGATGGGCGCGTCGACCGTGAACTCGTCTGCGATCTTCATCGTCGTCCTCTCATCAGGTTGCCCCGCTCGCCAGGTAGTCGCCGACGGCCTCCGCCAGCACGGTGCGGTCGTCGGGGGTCTTCGCGATGGCGCCGAGGCTCGCGAGCGCGTCGGCCGACACCAGCTCGGCGGCGCCGAGCGCCGCCAGCGCCGACACCCAGTCGATCGCCTCCGCGAGCCCGGCCGGCTTGTCCAGATCGAGCGTCCGGGCCGACGCCACGAACCCGGTGACACTCGCGACGAGGGGGCCGGCGGCGCCGGGCACGGTCCGGCGCAGGATCGCGGCGGCACGCTCGGGCGCCGGGTAGTCGATCCAGTGGTAGAGGCAGCGCCGGCGCAGCGCGTCGTGCAGGTCGCGGCTGCGGTTGGACGTGAGGACCACGATCGGGGCGCGCTCGGCGACGAACGTGCCGAGTTCGGGCACAGTCACCGACGACTCGCCGAGGAATTCGAGCAGGAGCGCCTCGAATTCGTCGTCGGCACGGTCGATCTCGTCGATCAGGAGCACCGGTGGCAGGGGGCCGCGGTGCCGCACGCACCGCAGGATCGGACGTTCCTGCAGGAACTGTTCGGTGAACAAGTCCGCCTCCTGCAACCGCTCGCCGCGGGCCTCGGACAGCCGGACGGCGAGAAGCTGGCGCTGGTAGTTCCAGTCGTACAGGGCCTCGTCCGCGCCGAGGCCCTCGTAGCACTGCAACCGCACGAGTTCGGTGCCGAGCGCCGCGGCGAGCGCCTTCGCGGCCGTCGTCTTCCCCACCCCGGGCTCGCCCTCGAGCAGCAGCGGCCGCCCCAGCCGCAGCGCCAGGAACAGCGCCGTGGCCGTGCCCTCGTCGAGCAGGTAGTCCTGCGCGTCGAACCGTCGGGTCAGCTCCTCGACGTCGGCGAAGTACGCATCCACGGCGGTTCCGATCACGACGCGTCCCGGTCCTGGTCGAGCAGGGCACGGTACCCGTCCCACGTGTCGACGTCGAGCGGGATGCGTTCGTCGACGGGAATCTCGAACCCGTCCAGGTCCTCCCGGTCGAAGAGCTTCCACACCGCCTTGTCGCCGGCGAGCTCGTCCAGGTCACCGAACACGCTGCGCCCCAACCACAGCGGATGCCCGGGCCCGTCCGTGTAGCGGCACATCCCGATGTTCTCCATGGCGCCGCGGGCCACCAGGTCCCGCACCGTCCACGGCGTCACCCCCGGCTGGTCCCCCAGCAGCAACACGATGCCCGCGGCGAGCGGGTCCACCTCGCGCAGCGCCGCCCGCACCGACGCCGAACACCCGCTGCCGGCGTCGGCGCAGTGGACGACGGTGCAGTCGCGGAGGTCGACGAGGTCCTCGATCGCCTCGGCGGATCCGGGCACGGTCACCAGCAGTTGGTGGAACCGGCAGGCCCGGGCCACCGTCAGCGTCGCGTCGAGCAGCGTCGCGCCGCGATACGGCAGCAGTTGCTTGGGCCGCCCCAGGCGCCGGGACCCGCCCGCGGCCAGCACCAGACCGGTCACGAACATCGCGCACGCTCCTTCTCGTAGGTGCGGCGGCACCCGGGTGCGCAGAACCAGTAGTCCTCGCCGTCGATCTGCAGGTGCGGGGTGTCGTCGTCGACGGTGACCGTCATCCCGCACACCGGGTCGATCACCGTCAACCGTCCGGTATCCGATTCGGTTGTGCCGGTGGATGTTCGCTCCACCAGTCGCTCGACGCGGATCTCACGGACCAGTTCCGCGAGGATCGCGAGCGCGATCTCGCCGGGAGTGCGCGCACCGATCGCGAGCCCAGCCGGGGTGTGCACGACGCCGCGTTCGGTGGCGCCGAGCGCGAGTTCGTCGAGGATCGCCGAGCCACGGACCCGACTGGCGACGAGCCCGATGTACCCGGCGCCCGCGTCCAGCGCCTCCCGGATGGCACTCGGCTCGTCACCGCCGAGGCTGGCGACGATCACGGCGGACTCGCCCTCGCTCGGCGCGCCGCCGCGCCGGACGTCGAGGTCGAGCGCGCCGGCCAGGTGCGCAACGGCGTCGGCGACCGGGCTCTCCCCCACCACCCGGACGATCGGCGCCGGCAGGCACGGCTGCAGGAAGATCTCCATCGCCCCGCCGGACAGGCAGGGGTTGACGACGACCCGCGCACCGGGCACGTCGGGGTATTCGGGTCCGCCGTCGGGCAGGATCCGCAGCAGCAGGCTCTCCCCCGCCTCGAGTGCGTCGGTCGCGGCCTGCCGCACCGAGTTCCGCGTGCAGTGGCCGCCGACAAAGCCCTCGATCGTGCCGTCCGGCAACACGATCGCGCCGTCGCCGGGCGACGACGACGTCGGCTGCTGGGCACGGACCACCGTCGCGCGCACGTAGGGACGCCGCTCGTCGGTCAACTGGGCGGCGCGCGCGGCGAGGTCCATTTGCATCTCCTTGTCAGATCGGCGGGGTCGCCCGACCCTGCATCGCCTCCCATACCCGTGACGGCGTCAGCGGCATGTCCGCGTGACGCACCCCGAACGGCTTCAACGCGTCGACGACGGCGTTCACCACCGCCGGCGGCGATCCGACGGTCGCGCTCTCCCCGATTCCCTTGGCCCCGATCGGGTGGTGCGGGGACGGGGTGACCGTGTACCCGGTCTCGAGGTGCGGCACCTCGACCGCGGTGGGGATCAGGTAGTCCATGAGCGAGCCGCCGAGGCAGTTGCCGTCCTCGTCGAACGCGACGATCTCCATGAGCGCCATGCCGATTCCGTCGGTGATGCCGCCGTGCACCTGCCCCTCGATGATCATCGGGTTGATCCGGGTGCCGCAGTCGTCCACGGCGAGGAAGCGGCGCACCTCCACCTCGCCGGTGCCCGGATCGACGTCGACGACGCAGAAGTAGGCGCCGTACGGGTACGTGAGATTCTCCGGGTTGTAACAGATCTGGGCCTCGAGTCCGCCCTCGATGCCCTCCGGCAGGTCCCCGGCGCCGTACGAGCGCATCGCGATGTCCTGGATCGTCACCGCCGCCGACGGGTCGCCCTTCACCTGGAAGGCGCCGCCGTGGTCGTCGTCCTTCACCCATTCCAGGTCGGCGACGGACACCTCGAGCATGCCGGACGCGATGATCCGCGCCTTGTCGCGGACCTTGCGGGCCACCAGCGCGGCCGCGGCTCCGGACACCGGGGTGGACCGGCTGCCGTACGTGCCGAGCCCGAACGGGGTGTTGTCGGTGTCGCCGTGCACCACGTCGATGTCCTCGGGCGGGATACCGAGTTCCTCGGCGACGATCTGCGCGAACGTCGTCTCGTGGCCCTGGCCCTGCGTCTGCACCGACAGGCGGACGACAGCCTTGCCGGTCGGGTGCACGGTGAGCTCGCAGCCGTCGGCCATGCCCAGGCCGAGGATGTCCATGTCCTTGCGCGGGCCGGCGCCGACGGCCTCGGTGAAGAACGACATCCCGATGCCCATCAGTTCGCCGCGCTCGCGCCGCTCGGCCTGCTCGCGGCGCAGGTCGTCGTAGCCGATCATCTCCATGGCCTTGCGCATCGTCGTCGTGTAGTCACCGGAGTCGTACTTCCATCCGGTCTTCGACGTGTACGGGAACTGGTCGGGGCGCAGCAGGTTCTTCAGCCGCAACTCGGCGGGATCCATGCCGAGGTCGAACGCCAGGCAGTCGACGAGTCGCTCGACGAGGTACACGGCTTCGGTGATCCGGAACGAGCACGCGTACGCGACACCGCCGGGCGCCTTGTTCGTGTAGACGGCGGTCATCTTGCAGTAGGCGGCCTCGAGGTCGTAGCTGCCGGTGAACACGCCGAAGAAGCCGGCGGGGTACTTCACCGGTGCCGCCGTGCCGTTGAACGCACCGTGGTCGGCGAGGACGTCGGTGCGGATCGCGAGGATCCTCCCCTCGGCGGTCGCGGCGATCTCGCCGACCATGATGTAGTCGCGCGCGAAGCCGGTGCTGGTGAGGTTCTCGCTGCGGTCCTCCATCCACTTGACGGGCTTGCCGGTGAGCAGCGACCCGACGATCGCGCACACGTAGCCCGGATAGATCGGCACCTTGTTGCCGAACCCGCCGCCGATGTCCGGCGAGATGACCCGGATCTTGTGCTCGGGCAGGCCCGCCACCAGCGCGTACAGCGTGCGGTGCGCGTGCGGGGCCTGACTGGTGGACCACAGCGTGAGCTTGCCGTCGACGGCGTCGTAGTCGGCGACCGCACCGCAGGTCTCCATCGGCGCGGGATGCACACGCGGATAGACGATCTCCTGCCGCACTACGACGTCGGCCTTCGCGAACACGGCCTCGGTGGCGTCGGAATCGCCCGTCTCCCAGTCGAAGCAGTGGTTGTCGGTCTTGCCGTCCAGGTCGGTGCGGATCACCGGGGCGTCCGGCGAGAGCGCGGTCCGCGCGTCGATCACCGGGTCGAGGAGTTCGTACTCGACGTCGATGAGTTCGAGCGCGTCGCGGGCCGAATACCGGTCCTCGGCGACGACGAACGCCACCTCCTGACCCTGGAAGCGCACCTTGTCGGTGGCGAGCACCGCCTGCACGTCGTTGGACAGCGTCGGCATCCACGCCAGCCCCTTCTCCGCGAGGTCGGCGCCGGTGACGACCGCCGCGACCTTCGGATGCGCCTGCGCGGCAGTGGTGTCCACCCGCACCACGCGCGCGTGCGCGACCGGCGAGCGGAGGATCGCCAGGTGCAGCATGCCGGGCAGCTGGACGTCGTCGACGTAGCGCCCCTGTCCGCGGATGAACCGCGGGTCCTCCTTGCGCAGCATCCGGCCGTGTCCGCACGGCTTGCCGTCGTTGGCGGTGCTGTCGGGATCGGCGATTCCCGCTGGCTCCGTCGTCTCGGGCTCGAGTGTGGTCACGTCGTTCCTCCCGTCGTGACGGTGTCGGTGGTCGCCCCGCTGTGCTCGGCGGCCCAGCGGACCGAGCGGACGATCGTGGTGTAGCCGGTGCAGCGGCAGATCTGGCCGGAGATGGCCTCGCGGATGGTCTGCTCGTCGGGGTCCGGGTCGCGGTCGAGCAGGGCGCGGGCGGTGATCATCATCCCGGGCGTGCAGAACCCGCATTGCAGCCCGTGGCACTGCATGAAGCCCTCCTGCACGGGGTCCAGGACCCCGTCCTGTGCCAGACCCTCGACGGTGCGCACGGCGCGGCCCCCGGCCATGACCGCGAGCATGGTGCACGACTTCACCGGTTCGCCGTCCACCGACACCACGCACGTGCCGCAGTTGCTGGTGTCGCAGCCCCAGTGGGTCCCGGTGAGCCCCAACCGGTCTCGCAGGAAGTGCACCAGCAGCATGCGCGGCTCGACGTCCTCGGTCACCTCGGTGCCGTTGACCGTCATCGTCACCTGCATCTCACGTCTCCGATCGTGTGGCTGCGGCCCGTTCGGCGGCGGTGCGCAGCGAGCGGACGGTCAGTTCGTCGGCGAGGTGACGCTTGTAGGCGGCGGTGCCACGCGGGTCGGTGACCGGCTCGCACGCCTGCCCGGCGAGCCGACCGGCCCGCCGGAACGTCTCCTCCGTCGCGGGCTGCCCGCTCAGGAACTCGCCGATGGCCGCCACCCGGTTGGCGTCCGGTTCCACGGCGGTGAGCCCGACGGATGCCCCGCCGATCCGGTCGCCGTCCAGCCACAGGGCCGCCCCGGCGGCGGCGATGGCCCAGTCTCCAACGCGCCGTTTCGCTTTCGTGTACGCGCTCGATCCCGAGCGGTCCCGAGGTATCCGGACCTCGATCAGAATCTCGTTGCCACGTACCGCGGTCTCGTACGGCCCGACCAGGAACTCGGTCATCGGCACCTCTCGCACGCCGGTCGGCCCGCGGATCACGCACACGGCGCCGACCACCGAGCACACGGTGGTCAGGTCCTCGGCCGGATCGGCCTGGCACAGCGAGCCGCCGATGGTGCCGCGGTTTCGGACCACCGGGTCGGCGATCACCCGCTCGGCGTCCCGAAAGATTGGGAACGCCGCCGCCAGGTCGTCGGACTCGAGGATCTGGCGGTGCCGCACCATCGCGCCGATGCGTACCGGATCCCCGTCCGCCGCGATGTGGCCGAGTTCGCCGACGAGGTCGTTGATGTCGATGAGGTACTCGGGGTTGGCCAGGCGCAGCTTCATCATCGGCAGCAGGCTGTGCCCTCCCGCGACGACCCGCGCCTCGTCCCCCAGACGGTCGAGCAGCGCGATCGCGTTCTCGACGTCGGTGGCGCGCTCGTATTCGAACAGTCCCGGGACCTGCATGTGGCACTCCTCACAGTGCGGGATGCTTCCAGCGTGTGCCCCGCGGGAGGTGGCGTCAAGGCCGGTTAAGCCATCGCTGGATCACGGTGCCGACTCGCCCGTCGCGATCATCCGGATTGTTCGTGGTGGATACGTCCGTGCAGGTCACGCAGGGGTCGACCGTGCCCGCCCCACCGGCGCGCGATGATCTCGGCCGCGATCGAGACCGCGGTCTCCTCCGGGGTCCGCGCACCGAGATCGAGCCCGATCGGGCTCGACAATCCGGACAGTTCGTCGTCTGTGAGACCGGCCTCGCGCAGCCGGGCAAGCCGATCGAGGTGGGTGCGCTCGGACCCCATCGCCCCCACGTACCCCACCCGGGGCAGCCGCAGCGCGACCTCGAGCAGCGGGACGTCGAACTTGGGATCATGCGTGAGCACGCAGATCACGGTGCGGCCGTCGATCGCGCCGGCCTCGGCCTGCGCCGCGAGGTAGCGGTGCGGCCAGTCGACGATCACCTCGTCGGCGGTCGGGAACCGACTCGCGGTCGCGAACACCTCGCGCGCGTCGCACACGGTGACGCGATAGCCGAGGAACGCGCCCTGCCGCGCGACCGCGGCCGCGAAGTCGATCGCCCCGAACACCAGCATCCGCGGCGGCGGCGCATAGCTCGCGACGAACACCCGCAGGCCCTCACCGCGACGCTGACCGTCCGGCCCGTACTCGAGCACCGCGGTGCGTCCGGCCGCGAGAAGCCCCCGCCCGTCGTCGGTGACGGCCTGGTCGGCGCGAGCCGAGCCGAGGGTTCCGCTCGTCGTGTCCGGGCGGATGACGAGGCGACGACCGACCCGGCCGCCATCCACGCGAGCGGTGTCCCCGATGACGGTGGCCACCGCGACCGGTCGGCGGGCCGCGATGTCCGCGGCGACGACGTCGAGGTCGGGAAACGTGCGGCGCGACACCGGTTCGACGAACACGTCCAGGATGCCGCCGCACGTGAGCCCGACCGCGAACGCGTCCTCGTCGCTCACGCCGTACCGCTCGAGGACCGGTTCGCCGGTCGCCACGACCTCCGACGCCAGCTCGTACACCGCGCCCTCGACGCACCCGCCCGAGACCGATCCGGCGACCCGACCGTCCGGGGCGACCACCATCGCCGCCCCCGGATCCCGCGGCGCGGACCGGAATGTCGCGACGACGGTGCCCAGCCCTGCGGTGTCGCCGGCCCGCCAGATTGCGAGCAGATCGGACAAGACGTCGCGCATCGCGTCAGCCTCCAGCCCCGGCCGTCGCCGCTGGTGAGACCGGGTCATTCGCGGGTTGCGGGCGGGGACGCCGTCGTAGGCTCGACAGCGTGACTCCCGCTCAACTGCGAGCCTATTCCGCGGTGGTGCGGCTCGGATCGGTTCGAGCGGCGGCGCGGGAATTGGGCATGACGGATTCGGGCGTCTCGATGCATATCGCCCAGCTCCGCAAGGAACTCGACGACCCGCTCTACAGTCGCCGACCGTCCGGTCTGGCCTTCACCCCCGGCGGGCTGCGCCTCGCGAGCCGCGCCGTCGAGATCCTCGGACTGCAACGACAGACGGCGCTCGAGGTCAGTCAGGCCGGGCACGGGCGACGCCTGCTCCGGATCGCCGCGTCGCCGCTGTTCGCCGAGCACGCCGCGCCCGGTCTCATCGACCTGTTCGCCGGGCGCGCGAAGGACCTTTCGGTGGAACTGAGCGTCCACCCCGTCCGGCAGTTCGGGAGCCTCATCTCGTCGCGCGCCGTCGACGTCGCGCTGGGCCCCCGGGTGCTCGGCAATCACCAACCGCTGTGCGTGCATCCGTTCCTGCACTACGAGGTGCTGACGGTGTGCGCACCGGAACACCCCATGGCCCACACCCGCCCCGCGCTGCAGCGACTGCGGGAACAGCCGTGGTTCCTCGGGCCGTCCGCCGCCGGCGGCGACGGGGTGATGCGCCACTTGCTGCGCATCCTCGACATCCCGCGGGACCGGCAGCGGATCTTCCAGAGCGACGCCGCGGCCGTCGAAGCCGTCCGCCGATCGTCCGCCCTGACCCTGGCGCTCGGCTTCGCCGTCAGCGACGAACTGTCCGGCGGCGCCCTCGGGCTCGTCGAGGGACCGGACCTACGCGCCGCCGGCGAATGGTGCGCCACGACGCTGCACCACCAGCACCTGCAGCCCGCCGCGTCCGAACTGCTGCACTTCGTCAGCACCCCCCGCTGCATCCAGGCGATGATCCGCGGCACCGGCGTCGAGGTCACCCACTTCAAGCCCAAGGTGCACGTGACGCTCTGGAGCTGACACCACCGGCCACCCGGATGCACAAGGCACCGCGGTTCAGCGGGTATGCTCTTGGCCGCGCCTCCGTAGCTCAGTTGGATAGAGCAAGAGCCTTCTAATCTCTAGGTCGCAGGTTCGATTCCTGCCGGGGGCACCATAATCGCAGGTCCGAGGCGTAGGCTGGCGGCGCGCCTTCCGTGGTGCACCTTCGCGCAGCGCTGGCGCCAGAAGATCAAGAACGCACGCTCATGACGAGAATCGCCGCGATGATCTAGTTAGGCTGCGTCCGTGACGTTACGACGACCTCTGCTGCCCACCACCCGACGCACCCGGACACTGCTCCTCGCCGCGATCCTCGCAATGCCGATCGCGTCCGGATTCTCGGCACCGGCCCTCGCATCGGTTCCCGCGCCGGGTCCCACGGCGCCGGCCGATCCCGCCGCTCCGGCAGGGCAATCCGTCAGCGAGCGGTACGCGGCCACCGGCGTCCACGACGTCACCTCGGTTGCGGTGCCCGGGTACCAGATCTTCCACCCCGCCGACATCGCCACCAGCCCCGACCGCCATCCGGTGGTCACCTTCGGCAACGGCAGCTACGCGACGTACGAGCAGTACGAGGAGTTGCTGCGTCACCTGGCCTCGTGGGGCTTCGTCGTCGTGGTCGCCGACAGCAGCGTCACCGGCGACGGGACCGAGATCCTGGCGGCAGCACGCTACATCCTGGCGCAGAACGACAACCCGGACAGCGTCTTTCACGATCGCATCGACGTCGCTCACGTCGCGGCCGTCGGACATTCGCAGGGCGCCGGCGGATCGATCAATGCCAGCACCCACTCCGACGGACTCATCACCTCCACCGCCGTGCTCGACCTGCCCGATCCCTGGTGGGCCAGTCGTCCCGTCGACGTGTTCGACGTGACCCGACTGACAGGTCCGGTGTTCTACATGACGGGCGCCGAGGATCCGGTCTCGACGGCCATACCGCAGGCCGCCTTCCACGCCGTGAGCCCGGGACCCGCGGCCCGCGGCCGCCTGCTGGGGGTGGGCCACAACTGGCCCACCGACGGCGGCGGATTCCGCGGATATCTCACCGCGTGGCTGCGCTTCACCCTCACCGACGACGCCGACGCCGCGCGCGCCTTCGTCGGTCCGGCACCGGAACTGTTGGCCGATCCACGGTGGGACGGCACCGCGGTCAAGGGTTTGTGATCAGGCGCAGACGATATCGACCACCCGGCCCGGTCGTCCCCGCGCTCACCGCGCTCGCCGTCGGCGTGTTGCTCTGCCTCCGCTACGGTTGGTGGCCTTCACGATTCGGCGCCCTGCACTGGGCCGAGCCGCTCCTCGTCTGCGCCGGCGCGGTTCTGGCGCTCGGCGTCGTGGGGCTGGTCTGGGCGATCCGCACACTGGTGTTCGTCGTCGAGGAACGTCGCTGGTCGTGGTGGATTCTCCCGGCCCCGGCGGTCGTGCTGGGCGGCATCGTGATCGGCGTCCTGGTGCAACCGACGCCGTTCGACGAGATGCGACCGGAGTTCGAACGGGCTGCTCGGGAACTGCTCGCCAGTGGCGACCACTCTCGCGAGAACCTGGAGATCGGCCGGTTCGACATCTCCGCGGTGTTCGAGGGGTGCGACGGCGAGGTCTACTTCGAAGAAGCGTCCTGGTTTCCGTTCGGAGCCGGCAGCGGTTGGGTCTACTCACCCGACGGGGACCCCGCCGGGTTCGACGACTTCTCGTCGACGCACCTCGGTGGGCCTTGGTACGAGTACACATCCGTATGGCGGGACTGAGGTCGCGGCTCCGTACTCCACGGTCATGCACTGGGCGCGAGATCGACGCCGCTCGGCGGGTGCATGCGCCGTAGCGTGCCGTCGAACGATGTGACGTAGAGCGCCCAACCGTCGCCGGCCCGCCCGATGCGCACCGAACTCGGACCCTGCCACCCGTTCGACAGGCCCGACGCGACGACACAACTCGCACCGGTCTCCGGATCCACGGCGTAGATCGCGCCCTCGATGTGCGCCGCGACATAGAGCACCCCGGACCGCGACATCGTCAGATCGTCCGCGCCCGGCAACAAGCCGGGAATCCGCGTGACGACCGACCACCGCGCCGGATCGACCAGCGGCACGCGGTAGATCTGTCCGGTGAACAAATCGTCGGTGTAGACGACGCGCCCATCAGGGCTCGCGGCCAAGCCCTCCCCACGGGGCACCGGCGACCAGTTCGGTTCGACGTGCCCGGAGTCGGATCGGTAACGAGTCACACCCATCGGCGGTCCGCCTTCGGTGCCCACCCAGGTTGTCAGCAGGTCCCCACCAGGAAGGCGCAGCAGCCCGTTCCCGCCGAGCGCGCCGCGGTCGGTCAATTGTCCTGTCGTGGTGTCCAATTGCCACAGTTTGCCGTCCTGGCGGGTCAGGAAGTAGAGGTCGGATCCGTCGAGTTGCAGCCCGCCGGGGGCCGCCATGTGCTCGACGACCGTGCTCACCCGGCCGTCGGCGTCGACGTGATAGACCTTCGAGTCGCCGGCCAGATAGACGCCACCCCGGGCGTCCGGTTCGAGGTTCTCGAGCTGTTCCAACCCCTGCGCCACGGTCTCGACCCGCCAGCCGCCACACCCCGCAGCGATGGGCGAACCCGTTGCCGGCGTTGCCATCACGGTGCTCACCGCCGCAACCGCCGCCGAAATCACCAACCCCCGAGTCGATCTTCCGAGCCTCCCCATAGCGCGCAACCTACTGCACGGCGGCCGGAACCGGGGGCGTATTCGAATACGAACGCGGCCCGCCCCCGAACCGGGAACGGGCCGCGTCGTCACGAACTGCGTGCGTTCACTCGCCGTCGACGGTCTCGACGAATCCCTCGGGCGTATCGAAGCCCTCGAGACGCTGCTCGCCGGTGGCGGCCGGGTCCGGGCGGTCGAGCTGATCGGTCGCCGACATGGAGATCCGCCGCAGGTCGGTCCGCATGTAGATCACGTTGTAGCGGTCCCACGTCGTCAGCACGAAGTACAGGTCCGCGCCCGTCGACCACGGGTGCATGAACCCGCCGTACAGACCCGGCAGCGTGGCCGAGCCGATGAGCGTCTGGCTACCGCTCCACGGCCCCTGCGGATCGTCGGCCTGCCGGATCTTGAGACCTTCCACGTCCGAGTACATCGCGACGTACTTCTGCAGATAGTCGTTCCACTGCACCGACAGTTCGCTGACCGGCGCCTTGATCACCGGCGTCGCCTGGGTGATGTCCGATACCCAGGCAGAGCCAGTCCAGTACTCGTATTTGTCCGGATCGACGATGTCCGTGGTGTTCGCCGGCACACGGGCCAGGCGCGCGGAACCGGAACGCCCTGAGGGGGTGCCGAATTCGTAGACGAATCCGTCTCCGCGGTTGGGCACGAACGCGCTCATCTGCCAGTTCGCGTTGTTCGTCGAGAACGCCGGAATGTCGTCGACGCCGGGGATCGGAATCGGCGTGTCGAAGACGCCTTCGCGATTGATCCGCACAGTCCGCAGATCGGTGGTCCAGGTGTTGCCGTTGTCTTCGGAGACCGCAAGCCCGGAGTAGTTCGTGGTCCACTCGCCCGGCGTGTCCCAGGACCGGACGGACATCCACCGCACGTACTGGGTACCGTCGACCGCCACACCGCCGGTGGGGATGACGGTGAACTCGGGATTGCCCAGCTCGCCGGGTCCATTGGAGAGCAGACCCTTGATGACCTGCTTCGAGAAGTTCTCCGCCGGCGGCGGAGCGAGGGGCGAGTTGAGGATCCTCATGCCGTCACCGAGGCTCTCGTCGGTGCTGCGGAACAGGACGTTGCTGCGCCACTGGTCGCCCTCGATGCCACAGTCTCCGACCGTGTCGCCGAAGAGCATCATGACGTTCTTGCGGTCGCCGGTCCTGCCGTTGTCCCACATGATCCCGAGGTCGGTGCCCGAGACGCTGAATCGGTTGATGCTGTCGTTGGGACTGCCCGGCCCGGTGACCATCTCGAGTGCCTTGGTGCGACCGGAGAGGACCGGCAGTGCACCGTTGGGCGCGCCGGTGATCCACGGGAGGGAGTTCATCAGCGAACCCGTCGCGCTGCCCAGGCTGCCCGAGCTCAGGCTGCCGAGACTGCCGGAACTGCCGACGCTCCCCGAACTACCGGAACTGCCCGAGCTGCCGAGACTTCCGCTGCCGTTGCCGTTCTGCCCGCACGGTCCGCCGACCGCGCCGGCCGGGGTCGCCATGCCTACCGACAGACCGACCGTCAGTGCGGCCGCCGACAGCGCGGCGGTCCACCCCCGATTCACTGCTCTCACAGACCGCTTCCTTCCAGGTAGCGGGAGGCAATCCGTGCGCAGCCCATCGCGCTCTCCCCCCGAAGATGTGCATTGATCAACAGCAAACCATGTCACACCCAAGACGTTCGCGTTACCAATGTGATTGATGTGAAAATTGAGACTTGCCGCGCGTGCCGCTCCCCGCCCGGCAGAGGGAGCGCCGACGGGATTCCGTACGCCATTTGCCCAGGTGTGAGCACTCGGTAACGTGATGTTTACACGTGGCTAATCTCACTTTCCCCTGGTTACCGTCGAATTCGCCCCACTTTGCGGACTAGCCTGTAACAGAAAGATTAAAAAGTTCTCACGGAATCAGGTAGGTGAAAGTTGTCTGTACGCGACCGCGTTGAGGAGATCTACAAGCAGGTACTCCTTCGCAATGCTGGCGAGCCGGAGTTCCACCAGGCGGTCGCCGAGGTCTTCGAGTCGCTCACCGTGGTTCTCGATCGGCACCCGAACTATGCCGACGGTGCCCTGATCGAGCGTCTATGCGAGCCCGAGCGGCAGATCATCTTCCGCGTTCCGTGGCAGGACGACAACGGAAACATCCACGTCAACCGCGGTTTCCGCGTGCAGTACAACAGCGTGCTCGGCCCCTACAAGGGCGGCCTGCGATTCCACCCGAGCGTCAACCTCGGCATCGTCAAGTTCCTCGGCTTCGAGCAGATCTTCAAGAACTCCCTCACCGGCCTGCCCATCGGCGGCGGCAAGGGCGGTTCGGACTTCGACCCCAAGGGCAAGTCCGAAGCCGAGATCATGCGCTTCTGCCAGTCGTTCATGACCGAGCTGCAGCGCCACATCGGCGAGTACACCGACGTCCCCGCGGGTGACATCGGCGTCGGCGGCCGCGAGATCGGCTACCTGTTCGGCCAGTACAAGCGCCTCAACAACTCGTACGAGTCGGGCGTCCTCACCGGCAAGGGCCTCACCTGGGGCGGCTCGATGGTCCGCAAGGAGGCCACCGGTTACGGTGCCGCCTACTTCGTCGCCGAGATGATGGCCGCCAAGGGCGATTCCATCGAAGGCAAGAAGGCCGTCGTCTCCGGTTCGGGCAACGTCGCGATCTACGCTATGGAAAAGCTCCACCAGCTCGGCGGCACGGCCATCGCCTGCTCCGACTCGTCGGGCTACATCGTCGACAACAACGGCATCGACCTCGACCTGCTCAAGGAGATCAAGGAGGTCCGTCGCGGCCGCATCTCCGAGTACGTCGACGAGCGTCCCGACGCCCAGTACTTCCCGGGCGGCAACATCTGGAACGTGCCGTGTGACATTGCGCTGCCGTGTGCCACGCAGAACGAGCTGGACGACGTCTCCGCGAAGGTCCTGGTGAACAACGGCGTCAAGGCCGTCGCCGAGGGCGCCAACATGCCCACCACCCCGGGCGGCATCGCGGTGTTCCGCGAGGCCGGCATCGCCTTCGCGCCGGGCAAGGCCGCCAACGCCGGTGGCGTCGCGACCTCCGCGCTGGAGATGCAGCAGAACGCGTCGCGTGACTCCTGGAGCTTCTCCTACACGGACGAGCGCCTGTCGAAGATCATGCGCGGCATCCACGAGCGCTGCTCCACCACCGCCGAGGAGTACGGCAAGCCGGGCGACTACGTCCTGGGTGCCAACATCGCCGGCTTCGTCAAGGTCGCCGACGCGATGTTCGCCATGGGCGTCATCTGATCGACCCACGCACGGAATCGGCCCGGCACCTGTCAGAGGTGCCGGGCCCGATTTCTTTGTCCGGATTCAGCTCTCGTCGACTTCCGACCGTTCCCCGTCTTCGCGCGCCTTCCGTGCGGCCTCGCGCATCTCGATTCCATCGGTGATCCAGTCCCCCACCTCCCGGGTGACGTCCCGGACGGCCCCGGCGATGATCACCGCGATCGCGCCGACGTGTGTGGCGGCGGACTCGGTGAGCTCCTGCACCGTGTCCTTGCCTCGCTCGAACTTCCCCACCATGTTCGACGTGCCTCTCATGCGGCGGTCTTCCGACGCTCGACGATAACACCGCGCACCGGCGCCGGGCCGACGAGCGACGGCGGCAGCGCCAGCCGGAAGATCTTGGCCCATACGGTGCCGATCTGCCGGAAGAAGCCGCCGGTGTTGTACGGCAGGCCGTAGCGTTCGCACAGTTCCCGCACCCGCGGCGCCATCTCCGGGTACCGGTGCGCCGGGATGTCCGGGAACAGGTGGTGCTCGATCTGGTGCGACAGATTGCCGGACATGACGTGGAACAGCGGGCTTCCCGTAATGTTCGCGCTGCCGAGCATCTGCCGCACGTACCACTGGCCGCGGGTCTCGTCGGCCGTCTCCTCCTCGGTGAAACTCTGCACGCCCGACGGGAAGTGGCCACAGAAGATGATCGAGTACGCCCACACATTGCGGACCACGTTGGCGGTCGCATTCCCGAGCAGCGTCGAGACGAACAGCGGGCCGGTGAGCGCCGGGAACAGCACGTAGTCCTTGAGCACCTGGCGGCCGGCCTTCCGCCACCACCCCCGCACCAGCGGTGCGACGTCCGCCCAACTGCGTTTGCCCTGGATCACGTTCTCGGCCTCGAGGTCGTGCAGCATCACACCCCACTCGAACACGAACATCAGCGCGGTCGCGTACAGCGGATTACCGAGGTAGTAGGCGTTCCAGCGCTGCGCCTCGTCCATCCGCAGGATGCCGTAGCCGATGTCCCGGTCGCGTCCGACGATGTTGGTGTACGTGTGGTGCAGGTAGTTGTGCGAGTGCTTCCACTGATCCGCCGGGCACACGGTGTCCCACTCGAACACCCGCGAGTTCAGGCCGGGCTCACGCATCCAGTCGTACTGGCCGTGCATGACGTTGTGCCCGATCTCCATGTTGTCGAGGATCTTCGAGATCGACAGCGCCCCCACACCGGCCAACCAGAACGGCGGCAGGAAGCCCAGGTACATCAGGCCGCGGCCGGCCACCTCGAAACCACGCTGCGCCTTGATGATCCGATAGATGTACTCGCGGTCGGCGGCGCCGAGATCGGCGACGACCTCGTCCCGCAGCGCGTCGAGTTCGCGCCCGAGCGCCTCGACGTCGTCATACCCGATGACCGTCACCTCCGATTCCGGGTCGCGAGCACCGAATCTCAGGAACCCGGGCAGGGCCAGGAACCCGGGAAGACCGATTCCGAACATGGGTTTCTCCTCTGATCGTGGTGGACCGGTGTGGTCAGACGTCGATCTCGACGTCCCCGACGGGTGCCGAGATGCACAGCTGGATCGATTGCCCCGGGTCGTCGTGGGTGTCGCCGGTGCGCAGGTTGCGGGTGCGCCCGGACCGCTTGACCGCGGTGCACGAGAAGCAGATCCCCATCCGGCAGCCGTACTCCGGTTGCAGACCCGCCGCCTCGGCCTGCTCGAGCAGACTCGCCCCGGTGTTCTCGGCGGAGACACCGCTGCACGCGAACGACACCACGCCCTCCGCGGGCCCCGTCGGCGTCGGCGGGTCGATCCGGAACCTCTCGGTGTGCATATGTGCACCGAATCCGCCGGCATCGAGAAGCTCCCGGACCGACGTCTCGAGCGCGTCGGGTCCGCACACGAACACCTCGGATTCCGACCCGAACCACGGGGCGACCGCGTCGAGATGTTCACGCTGGAAGCGCCCCTCGACCGAGGTTTCGACGACGCGTACCGTCACGTTCTTACGCGCCTCCCCGATCGCCCGCAGTTCGCCCAGGACCGGAACGTCGTCCAGCGTGCGGGTGTAGTGCAGAAAGGCGATCGATCCGGCGAACCCCTCGTCGACGAGGGTGTGCAGCATCGACAGCACCGGGGTGATGCCGCTGCCGCCGCTGACCAGGACGACGTCCGCCGGCCGCGGCGCAGGCAGTGCGAAGTCTCCTGCCGCCGTGGACAGATCGACCACCATGCCGACGGCGGCTTGCCCGACCAGATACTGCGAGACCAGCCCGCCGGGGTGGGCCCGCACGATCAGCCGGATCGAGTCCCGCGAACCATCCTCGGCCCCGATCGGCGAGTAGCACCGCGTGTGCCGCACGCCGCCGATGACGACGTCGACCTGCACGAACTGGCCCGCCCGGAAGCCCCGCCAGTGCCGGGTGGGACGCAGCTCCAGCACCACCGAGTCCGGCGTGGGCCGCGTGACCCGCACGACGCGGGCCCGCATCTCACGCGCCGTGGCCATCGGGTCCAGGAGTTCGAGATAGCGGTCCACCGCATGGGGTGTCGCGAGCGCTTCGAACAGGGGCAGAAGCGGTCGACACCTCGAGCGGAGGGAGGAACGCGTCGTCATGATCATCTCCTCACGAGAGATTTTCAGTGCACACTCGTACACTGACTAGTGTGAGCGCGGTTACCCCCTACCTGTCAATCCCGGAGAAACGTGACACCGGTCACCGCAACGGTCGTCCGGGGTGTGGGTCACAGTGCCTAGACTCGACGCCGTGACCGAAGCGGTGGAGACGCGCGCGCAGCGCAAGGAGCGCACGCGTCAGGCGTTGCTGGACCGGGCCCTCGAACTCCACGCCGACCGCAGTTTCGCGAGCGTGAGCCTGCGCGAGGTCGCGCGCGCCGCGGGCATCGTGCCCACGGCCTTCTATCGACACTTCGCCTCGATGGACGAACTCGGCGTCGCGCTGGCCGAGGACAGCATGCGCGTGCTGCGGCGGATGCTGCGCGACGCCCGGCGGACCCCGAGCACGAAGAACGCCCGCGACTCCCTCGACATTCTCGTGCGCCAGGTGCGCGCCCACGAGGCCGAGTTCCGATTCGTCGCCCGCGAGCGATACGGCGGCGTGCCGGAGGTCCGGCGCGCGATCGCCATGGAACTGCGCCTGTTCGCCAGCGAACTCACCATCGACCTCGGACGCATGCCGGCGCTGGTGGACTGGGCGGTCGACGACCTCGAGATGGCGGCCGACCTGATCGTGCAGGCGATGCTCGCGGCGGTCGTCGACCTGCTCGAGTCGGACCGTCCGGGTTCGGCCGACGAACGCGCGGTGATCGACCGCGCCGAGAAGCAGCTCCGCCTGATCATGATCGGCATCGGCGGTTGGAAGCCCACGCACCCGTAACGATTCCGCTACCGTGGCTCCATGACCGCCGACTCACGGACAGATCGAGTTCGCCTGGGCGACCTGACATTCGACGTCACCCTCGCCGGACCGGACGACGGTACCCCGATCGTTCTACTGCACGGATTCCCCGAGAGTGCGGCGGAGTGGCGGCCGATCACCCCGCTTCTGGTGGCCGCGGGCATGCGCGTCATCGCACCGAATCAGCGCGGCTACTCCCCCGACGCCCGCCCGCGGGCGGTCGAGGACTACCGCTTCGACCATCTGGTCGACGACGTCCTCGGACTCCTCGACGCCTACGGCCTGCCCTCCGCGCACCTGGTGGGGCACGACTGGGGCGCGGCCATCGCGTGGCAGGTCGCGGGACGGCACCCGGATCGGATCCGCAGCCTTACCGCGGTGTCGGTGCCGCACGCGGGGGCGATCGGCTGGGCCCTGCGCCAGGACGCCGACCAGCAGCGCCGGTCCGCGTACGTCGGTCTGCTCCGGCAGGAGGGAACAGCCGAAACGTTTCTGCTCGAGGACGATTCGCGACGGCTACGCGGCGCGTACGGCGACGGCACCGACCCCGACCTGATCGAGGAGCACGTGCGTCTGCTGTCGCAGCCGGGCGCGTTGACCGCGACGCTCAACTGGTACCGGGCCCTGGTCCGCGCCTTCGGGGACCTGGCGCCGGTGCGGGTGCCGACCACGTACGTCTGGGGCACCGCGGATCCCACCCTCGGCCCCGCGGCGGCGCGGCGGTGCAGCGAGTTCGTCGACGCGCCCTACCGGTTCATCGTCCTCGACGGCGCGAATCACTGGATTCCCGAGGAGAACCCGGACGACCTCGCGGACGCGATACTCGCGAGGGTGTCGCAGAGCTGAGGCTCACGCCAGCAGCACCTCGAGTTCGTCGACCACCGCGTCGAGCGGACGCGAGGTGCCCTGCGCCTGCGCCATCACCAGCGCACCCTCGAGCGCACTGACGATCAGCACCGACAACGCGGCCGCGCGGACCTGGGAGATGCCGTCGTCGACGAGACTCGCCGCGATCAGGTCGCACCACTCGGTGAACGTGGTCCCCGCGACCTCGCGGGCACCGCGCTCCGTGCCCAGCGCGGCCGCGACGATCGGGCAACCCGCCGCATAGTCGGTGGCCTCGAGGCCGCGCCGCCACAGGTCGACGAGTTCCCGCAACGCGGACACCGTGTCGCCGGACTGCAGGACCCGCGCCACACCCCGGCCGAGATAGGCGGCGGCGGACCTGGTGGCCTCCTCCACGAGCTGGGACTTGCCCTCGGGGAAGTGGTGATAGATCGAGCCGCGCGGGGCACCGCTGTGGGCGAGCACGTCGGCGAACGACGTCGCCGCCACGCCCTGCTCGCGAATCAACGCGACGGCACTGTCGATCATCGCCGCGCGCGGACCACCCGCGGGATCCTGCCGTCTCGCCATCCCCTCGCCCTTCTCTCGCACGGTTGTCGACCGGTGCTATGTATGTTGTCATACTTAGAACCGGATCGTCACCCGTCAGGAGTCGTCGTGACCCAGATCGTTGCACCCACGCACCCGTTCGACGCGGCCGTCGAGCTCTCTCCCGAGTTGGGCGCGCCCGGCGTCTTCCTGGGGCACACCTCCCCGGCGTACGCGAACATGGTGGGCCCGTTCGGTGGCATCACCGCCGCCACCCTGCTGCGCGCGGTCCTGCAGCATCCCGAGCGCCTCGGCGATCCGCTGTCGCTGACGGTGAACTTCGCGGGCCCGATCGCCGACGGCGAGTTCGAAATCTCGGCGCGTCCCACCCGCACCAATCGGTCGACCCAGCACTGGAACATCGAGCTCGCGCAGGACGGCGTCATCACCACCACCGCCACCGCCGTGTTCGGCCTCCGCCGTGAGACGTGGGCGTCCACCGAGATCGCGGCGCCGGCGGTGCCGCCCGTCGGTGACGTTGCCGCCCAGGGCTTCCCCGAGTTCATCGCGTGGGCGCGCAACTACGAACTGCGCTTCGTCGAGGGTGCGGTCCCCGCGCCCGAGGACGGCGCCCAACCCAACTCGACGAGCACGCTGTGGGTGCGCGACAACCCGCCGCGGCCGCTGGACTTCCCGGCGCTGACGTCGCTGTGCGACGTCTTCTATCCCCGCGCCTTCCTGCGCCTGGGCCGGTACCTGCCGGCGGGCACCGTGTCGCTCACGGTGTACTTCCACGCCGACGCGACCATGCTCGCGGCCCAGGCCGACGACGCCGTCCTCGGCACCGCCCGCGCACAGCGGTTCGGCAACGGCTACTTCGACCAGTCCGGCGAGATCTGGGGCCGCGACGGCGCCCTACTCGCCACGACACACCAGTTGGTCTACTTCAAGGACTGACTCCCGCGTGGCCGAATGTCACACGCGTTCAGTTCAACCGAACCGATGTGACATTCGGCCATCAACCCGGGAGCCGGCTCGCGACCTCCCGCTCCGGCGCCCGCACCGGGAGCAGCGCGACGAGTCCGACGCCCAGCACCACCAGCAGTCCGACGATGCCGGCCCGGTCGGCGCCGAACCACCACGCGAAGAACCCGAACAGGGTCGGCGCCAGGAAGGACACCGCCCGGCCCGTGGTGGCATACAGCCCGAACAGCTGACCTTCCCGTCCGGGCGGGGTGATCCGGGCCAGGAACGTCCGGGCCGACGACTGTGCGGGGCCGACGAACAGGCACAGCAGCAGCCCGAAGACCCAGAAGAGCAGTGTCCCGGAGATCGCCAGCAGCACGACGCCGACGGCGATCATCGCGGCCAGCGAACCGACGATGACCGCCTTGGGTCCCACGCGGTCGTCGAAGCGACCGGCGACGATCGCGCCCAGCGCGGCAACGACGTTCGCGGCGATGCCGAACAGTAGGACGCTGTCGGAGGCGAGTCCGTACACGTTGACCGCCAGCACGGCACCGAAGGTGAACACCCCGGCCAGCCCGTCACGGAAGAGCGCACTGGCGACCAGGAAGCCGACCGTGCGCCGGTCGGCGGCCCACAGCTCGCGCACGTCCCTCCACAGCACCCGGTACGAGTCGACGAAACCGGCCTTCGCCGCGCCGGGGTCGGCGGAGGTGCGCGGCGCTTCCGGGACCATCAACAGCACGGGGATCGCGAACACCGCGAGCCACCCCGCGGCCAGGAGTGCGACCAGGCGAATGTTGAGCCCGCCCTCGGTGGACACGTCCAGGAATCCGCGGGTGTCGCCGGCGCCGGCGATGAACCCCAGATAGCAGACGAGCAGCAGCACGATGCCACCGAAATAGCCCATCGCCCAACCGAACCCGGAGACCCTCCCGATGTTCTCCGGCGTCGACACCTGCCGCATCATCGCGTTGTACGGCACGCCCGCGAGTTCGAAGATCACCGACGCGAACCCCAGCAACACCAGCCCGAGCCACAGGTATCGGTAGTCGTCGACGACGAAGAACATCCCCACCATCGCCGCGACGGTCAGGAAGGTCAGGACCGCGAGCGAACGTTTGCGTCGACCCGTCGCGTCGAATCGCTGACCACTCACGGGCGCCAGCACCGCGATGAAGAAGCCCGCGATGCCCAGCGACCAGCCGAGCCACGTGCTCGCCGACACCGATCCGGGCAGGTCCTCGCCGACGGCGTCGGTGAGATACACCGAGAACACGAACGTGAGGATGACGGCGTTGAACGCCGCCCCGCCCCAGTCCCACAGCCCCCACGCGACGATCTGTCGTCGCGTCGCTGCCTGACCGATGCCCGCCTCGCCAGCCACGCCGCTGCTCATGGCCGCGAGCCTAATCGCGGCGGGGTGCGTTTCCGCTACGACAACACACCGAACGGTCTATTCGCCTAGTTGCATACTCACCCCGTTGCATAGACAATTGCGGCGTGGCACTCGAACACGCGATCCTCGTGTCCCTCAGTGAGCAGTCCGGCTCGGGGTACGAACTCGCGCGCCGGTTCGACAAGTCGATCGGCTTCTTCTGGAACGCCACCCACCAGCAGATCTACCGCGTACTCAAGCGGATGGACGACGCCGGCTGGGTCACGGGCGAATCGATCGCACAGGACGGTCGCCCGGACAAGAAGGTGTACCGGGTGTCGAGCTCCGGCCGGGCCGAACTGGCCCGCTGGATCGCCGAGCCCACCGAACCGGGGCACCTGCGCAACGAACTCGCCGTGAAGATCCGCGGCGCCTCGTACGGGGACATGGCATCACTGCTCGCCGAGGTGCACCGGCACCGCGATGAGCACGTCGCCCGCCTGGACCTGTACCGCCGCATCCAACAACACGACTTCCCCGAGTCCCGTCCCCGCAGCGGCCGTGCCCTGCACCAGTACCTCGTCCTGCGCGGCGGCATCCGCGTCGAGGAGGGGTTTGTCGACTGGTGCACCGAGGTGCTCGACGCGCTCGGGACCGACGCGGACTCGGAACTGTCCTGACCCGACCGGAAGGCCCAGCATGACTTCACCTTTCCCGCACCTGCTCGAGCCGTTGGACCTCGGCTTCACGACGTTGAAGAACCGCGTGATCATGGGGTCGATGCACACCGGACTCGAGGACCGCGCGAAGAGCACTGCGCGCCTGGCCGAGTTCTACGCCGAACGGGCCCGCGGCGGCGTCGGCCTCATCGTCACCGGCGGCTACGCCCCCAACCGCACCGGGTGGCTGCTGCCGTTCGGCGCCAAGCTCACCAACCGGTTCGAGGCCCGACGGCATCGCACCATCACCCGGGCCGTGCACGACGCGGGGGGCACGATCGCGCTGCAGATCCTGCACGCGGGCCGCTACAGCTACCAGCCGCTCAGCGTCAGCGCGTCGTCGATCAAGGCCCCCATCAACCCGTTCCGGCCCCGTCGGCTGACGAGTCGCGGCGTGCGGTGGCAGATCCGCAACTTCGTCCGCTGCGCGCGACTGGCCCACGAGGCGGGCTACGACGGCGTCGAGATCATGGGCGGCGAGGGCTACTTCGTCAACCAGTTCCTGTGCGAGCGCACCAACAAGCGCACCGACGAGTGGGGTGGCACGCCGGAGAAGCGCCGTCGCATGGCTGTCGAGATCGTGCGGCGGACCCGCGCAGCGGTGGGACCGAACTTCGTCCTCCTGTTCCGGCTGTCCATGGCCGATCTCGTCGAGGGCGGGCAGACCTGGGACGAAATCGTCGCGCTGGCACAGGAAGTCGAGTCTGCCGGGGCAACGATCATCAACACCGACATCGGCTGGCACGAGTCCCGGGTGCCGACGATCGTGACCTCGGTGCCGCGGGCGGCGTTCGTCGACATCACTGAGAAGCTCGCCCGGCACGTGTCGATCCCCGTCGTCGCGTCGAACCGGATCAACATGCCCGAGGTGGCCGAGGAGATCCTCACCCGCGGTGAGGTGCAACTGATCTCGATGGCCCGACCGATGCTCGCCGACCCGATGTGGGTGCGCAAGGCCGAGGCCGGCACACCCGACGAGATCAACACGTGCATCGCATGCAACCAGGCCTGTCTCGACCACGCGTTCGTGAACAAGCACGTTTCGTGTCTGCTCAACCCCCGCGCGGGTCGCGAGACGGAACTGACGCTGCTGCCCACCCGGCGGAAGAAGAACCTGGCCGTCGTCGGTGCCGGGCCCGCGGGCCTGTCCGCGGCCCTCAATCTCGCCCAGCGCGGCCACGCCGTCACGCTGTTCGAGGCCCGGGACGAGATCGGCGGCCAGTTCGGGATCGCGCAGAAGATCCCCGGCAAGGAGGAGTTCGCCGAGACCATCCGGTACTACCGCCGCCAACTCGTCCTCGCCGGCGTCGACGTCCGGCTCGGCACGCGCGTCGAGGCGGCCGAGCTGATCGACGCCGGCTACGACGAGGTGGTGATCGCCACCGGAGTCGTCCCGCGGGTGCCCGACATTCCCGGCATCGACCACCCCAAGGTGCTCTCCTACGCCGAGGTGGTCCGCGACGGAAAGCCGGTCGGCACGACCGTCGCGGTCATCGGGGCGGGCGGAATCGGCGTCGACGTCAGCGAGTTCCTGACGCACGAGCACTCCCCCACGCTCGACCTGAAGGAGTGGAAGCAGGAATGGGGCGTCACCGAACCCGAGGCGGCACCGGGCGCGCTCACGACACCGCAGCCGTCGCCCTCGCCGCGTGAGGTGTTTCTGCTGCAGCGCAAGCCCGGACGGATCGGCGCCGGCCTCGCGAAGACCACCGGCTGGGTGCACCGGGCCGCGCTGAAAGCCAAGGGCGTCCACGAGATCGCCGGCGTCAACTACGAGCGCATCGACGACGCCGGCCTGCACATCACCTTCGGCGAGAAGCGGGAGCGCCCGCGCACCCTCGCGGTGGACACCGTGGTGATCTGCGCGGGGCAGGAATCGGTGCGCGACCTGATCGACGACCTGACGGTCGCGGGCGTGACGACCCACGTCATCGGCGGCGCCGACGTCGCCGCGGAGCTCGACGCCAAACGCGCGATCGAGCAGGGCACGCGACTGGCCGCGGGCATCTGAGCGCGTGAGCACCGTGTTTCCGTGGACCCGCTACGCTGCACTCTCGTGAGCCTGCCGAATCCCAACCCTGACGCCCGCGCGGTCGTGACCGGCGCTTCCTCCGGTATCGGCGAGGCCCTCGCCGCCGAACTGGCCGCGCGCGGGCACTCGCTGATCCTCGTCGCCCGCCGCGGCGACGTGATGGAGAAGCTCGCCGCCCAGCTGCGCGAGAAGTACGGCGTGGAGGCCGAGGTCCGCGCCGTGGACCTGTCCGACCGCGACGGCCGCGCCCCGCTGGTCGCCGAGCTGGCCGAGCGCGAGATCTCGATCCTGTGCAACAACGCCGGCATCGCGACATTCGGCCCGGTGATCGAGCTCGACCCGAGCTACGAGCGCGACCAGGTCGAGCTCAACGCTGTCGCGGTGCACGACCTGACGCTGGCCGTGCTGCCGGGCATGGTCGGCCGCAAGTCGGGTGCGATCCTCATGGTCGGCTCCGCGGCGGGCAACATGCCCATCCCGAACAACGCGACCTACGCGGCGACCAAGGCGTTCGTCAACACGTTCTCCGAGTCGCTGCGCGGCGAGCTGAAGGGCAGCGGCGTCAACGTCACGCTGCTCGCCCCGGGCCCGGTCCGCACCGAGACCCCGGACCCGGCCGACGCGTCGATCGTCGACAAGCTGGTCCCGGACTTCCTGTGGATCTCGAGCGAGTACGTCGCCAAGGTCTCCCTGGACGCCCTGGCCGACAACAAGATGCGGATCGTTCCCGGCATCCTGAGCAAGGGCATGTCCGTGGCCGGACAGTACAGCCCGCGCGCCGCGATCGCCCCCATCGTCGGCACGTTCTACAAGAAGCTGGGCGGCTGAGGCCCACCGCGCCAACCGCGCGTCAGGACTCCCCCGGTGGGCGTCAAGCGGGCGTCAAGAACCGACCACCGGGCGCCGCACCGGCGTACTCCTGAAGGGTGAACCCGCTCCGACCGGATTGCGGGCACCCCGAGGAGTACGCCGGTGACCCTGCTCGACATCTTCCCGTCGCTCCGCGCCGCGATGGCGCCGCGGCTCGACCCCGCGCTGTGGCCGGTGAGCACCAGCCACGACGACCGTGGCCGCATCCGTGTCGGTGGCGTGGCGCTCGACGACATCGCCGACCAGTACGGCACCCCGACGTACGTGCTCGACGAGGACGACGTCCGCCACCGCTGCCGCACCTACCGCTCGATCTTCCCCGAGGCCGAGATCGCGTACGCCGCAAAGGCACTGATCACCCGGCGTGTCGCGGCCCGGGTCACCCGCGAAGGCCTGTCTCTGGACGTCTGCTCGTCCGGCGAGCTCGCGATCGCCCTGGCCGCGGGCGTCGATCCGCGTCGGATCATCCTGCACGGCAACGCGAAGACGGCCTCGGAGCTGCGGACCGCCGCCGACGCCGGGGTCGGACGGATCGTCGTCGACTCGCACACCGAGATCCGACTGCTCGCGTCCGTCGCCCCGGCACGGCAGAAGGTGCTGGTGCGGGTCACCCCGGGCATCGACATCCACGGCCACCCCGCAGTCACGACCGGCGTCGACGACCAGAAGTTCGGGTTCCCGATCACCGGCGGACACGCCGATGCGGCGGTGCGGCTCGTGCTCGAGCAACCGAACCTCGAACTGGTCGGGTTGCATTGCCACCTCGGCTCCCAGATCACCGACCCCGACGTCTTCGGTGCCGCCGTGCAACGGCTGATCGGGCAGATGGACCAGGTCCGGCGCGACCACGGCCTGATCCTGACCGACCTCGATCTCGGCGGCGGTCACGCCGTGCCCTACCGGCCCGGGGACCCGCAGATCGACCTCACCGAGCTCGCGCGCACCATCGACGACGCCCTCGACGACGCGTGCGCCCGCAACCGCTTCCCGCGACCGCAGCTCACCCTCGAACCGGGCCGCGCGATCGTCGCACGGGCCGGGGTGACGCTGTACCGCGTCGTGTCGATCAAGGCGGCGCCGAGTGGCCGGATCTTCGCCGCGGTGGACGGCGGCATGAGCGACAATCCGCGCGTCGCGCTGTACGGCGCGCACTACGACGTCGCGGTCGCCAACCGCCACCCGTCCGGCGCCCACGTCCCGATGACCGTCGTCGGGCGCTTCTGCGAGGCGGGTGACGTCGTCGCGGGCGACGTCATGCTCCCGGCCGACCTGCATCCCGGTGACGTGCTCGCGGTGCCGTGCACGGGCGCCTACCACCACAGCCTGGCGTCGTCGTACAACTCCGTCGGCCGACCCCCGGTGGTGGCGGTGCAGGACGGAAACACGCGAGAGCTGATCCGGAGGGAGACGGTCGCGGACCTGCTCGCTCGCGACGTGGGGCTGTAACCGGGTTACGGTGAGCGAGAACGCTCACACGGAAGCGGGCCACCCGGACCGATAGTGATGCGCACCACATCGTCGCTATCCAACCAGGAGGAACCCTGTGAAGACCCGCGCCGCCGTCATCACCGAAGCGCCCGGCACCTACAAGGTGGTCGACCTCGAACTCCAAGGCCCCCGCCAGAACGAGATCACCGTCAAGATGGTCGCCTCGGGCCTGTGCCACTCCGACGACCACATCGCCAAGGGCGACCACGCGGTGGGCCGTTACCCGATCTGCGGCGGCCACGAGGGTGCCGGCATCGTCGTCGAGGTCGGTCCGCACACCGTCGGCTGGGAGGTGGGCGACCACGTCATCTTCTCGTTCCTCGCCGGCTGCGGTCGCTGTCGCTGGTGCGCCAAGGGTCTGCAAAACCTCTGCGACCGCGGCGCGGCCATCATGACCGGCGGTCGCCCCGACGATCCGGACAGCTACCGACTGTCGCTCGACGGCGCGCCTGTCGCGCAGACCTGCGGTCTCGGCACGTTCAGCGAATACACCACGGTGAGTATCGATTCCGCCGTCAAGGTCGACAAAGAGCTGCCGCTCGAAACCCTGTGCCTGCTCGGCTGCGGTGTGGGTACCGGCTGGGGCGCCGCCGTGAACTCCGCGCAGGTGTACCCCGGCCACACGGTCATCGTGATGGGCGTCGGCGGCATCGGCATCAACGCCGTCCAGGGCGCGGCACACGCCGGCGCGGCCCACATCATCGCCGTCGACCCGGTCGCGTTCAAGCGCACTATCGCCCTCGAGTTCGGCGCCACCCACGCGGTCGCCACGATGGCGGAGGCCACCGAGATCGCCCGCTCGTGCACCAACGGCCAGGGGGCCGACTCGGCGATCGTCACCGTCGGCGTCACGACGGGCGAGCATGTGGCACAGGCCTTCTCGGCGATCCGCAAGGCCGGGACGTGCGTGGTGACCGGTCTGGGCAAGATGGAGGACGTCGGCCTGCCGATCAGCCTCCTCGAGCTGACGCTCTACCAGAAGCGCATCCAGGGCTCGCTGTTCGGCGCGTCGGCCCCGAGCGCCGACATCCCGTGGATGGTGGAGCTGTACCGCAGCGGCAAGCTCGAACTCGACAAGCTCATCACCACCACCTACCAGCTCGACGACATCGCCCAGGGTTTCGTCGACATGCACGAGGGCAAGAACATCCGCGGTGTCGTCCTGTTCGACTGACCCCGCCGGGCCCGGCGCCGGCAGCGCCACCTCAACGCCGTCGCCGGCGCCCGGTCCCGAAGATGCTCCGCGAGATCTCCCGCCCAGCGGCCGACGCCGCCGACCGCAGGAAGCTCTTGACCGCCGAGTTGCCGAGGATCTGTTCCGCGACACTCGGCCCCTCGGGCGCCGGGGGCGGCGGCGGAGGAAGGTCCGGAAGGTCCGGTAGCGGCGGCACCTCCAGCGTCGGATCGACGTCCGGCGCCGCCACCACCTTCGCGGTGAGCTTCTCGTAGGCCGACTCCCGGTCGATCGTCTGCCCGTACTTGACGCGGAGCGAACTCGCCTCCGAGGCGGCCCTGATCGCGTCGTCTCCGATCGCATCCATGAGCGAGCGGGGCGGACGGATCCTGGTCCACGCGACCGGCGTCGGCGCCCCCTTCTCCGACAGCACCGTCACCACCGCCTCGCCGGTCCCCAGCGAGGTGAGCGCCTTCTCGAGGTCGTAGTGCGCGGTCTTCGGGTAGGTCTTGACGGTCCTGTTGAGCGCCTTCTGATCGTCGGGCGTGAACGCGCGCAGCGCGTGCTGGACGCGGGCACCCAACTGCGACAGCACAGCGTTGGGGACGTCGGTGGGCAGCTGGGTGCAGAAGAACACACCGACACCCTTCGACCGGATCAGTTTCACCGTCTGCTCGACCTGCGCGAGGAAGGCCTTCGAGGCCTCGGCGAAGAGCAGGTGAGCTTCGTCGAAGATGAAGACCAGCTTCGGCTTGTCGAGGTCGCCCTCCTCCGGCAGCGCCTGGAACAGGTCGGCCAACACCCACATCAGGAACGTCGAGAACATCGCCGGCCGCGCCGCCTGCGCCCCGAGCTCGACGAGCGTGACGATTCCCCGCCCGTCCGGTCCCACCCGCAGCAGATCCTCGGTCTCGAACTCGGGTTCACCGAAGAAGGTGTCGCCGCCGTCGGCCTCGAGATTGACCAGCGCCCGCAGGATGACACCTGCAGTGGAGGCGGACACGCCCCCGATGCCCTTCAGATCCGCCTTGCCCTCGTCGGAGGTCAGGTGTGCGATCACCGACCGCAGGTCCTTCAGATCCAGCAGCGTCAGACCCTGCGTGTCCGCCCAGTGGAAGATCAGGCCGAGGGTGGATTCCTGGGTCTCGTTGAGCCCCAGAACCTTGCTGAGCAGGATCGGCCCGAAGCTCGTGACGGTGGCACGCACGGGAATCCCGATGCCGTCGGTGCCGAGCGAGACGAACTCCACCGGGAATGCGGTAGGCGCCCAGTCGGACTCACCTGTCTCGACAGCGCGGGCGGCGACCTTCTCGTTCGGCTCCCCCGGCCTCGACAGCCCCGCCAGATCGCCCTTGATGTCCGCCATCACGACGGGGACGCCGGCCGCCGAGAGCTGTTCGGCGATGCCCTGCAGCGTCTTCGTCTTACCGGTGCCGGTCGCTCCCGCGATCAGCCCGTGCCGATTGACGGTGGCCAGCGGAATACGCACCCGCGCAGCCGGATCGACGACGTCGTCGACTACGACCGTGCCGAGTTCGAGTGCAGCCCCGGCCGATCGGTAGCCGGACGCGATCTCGGCAGTGGGGCCGCCCGGCTCAGCTGCGGCCGCCGCCACCGGCGCGTTCCGGGCGGCCGCCATCTCACGCTCTGCGGCCTCTGCGGCAGCCGCCGCCTCGGCCGCGACCCGAGCCGCCTCCTCCGCCGCGGCCTTCGCGATCCTGGCCTTCTCCGCCAGCGACTGGGCGTCGTCCCCCGCGCCCGAATCAACCGTCATGAAGCGTCCTCCTCGAAGCAGAAGCGTGCGGGAAGTTCTCCACCGTGGACAATATCCCGACCTCGCCTGACTACTGTGTTTCTCGTGCAGGACAAATTGGTATGGATCGATTGTGAAATGACGGGCCTTCGGCTCGGTTCGGACAAGCTCATCGAGATCGCCGCCCTGGTGACCGACAGCGACCTGAACATCCTCGGCGACGGCGTGGACATCGTGATCCACGCCGACGACGACGCGTTGGCCTCGATGCCCGACGTCGTCACCGAGATGCACGCGCGCTCGGGCCTCACCGAGGAGGTGCGCGCATCGACGGTGACGGTGGCCGAGGCCGAGCAGATGGTGCTCGCCTACATTCGCGAGCACGTGCCCGTCGCCGGCACCGTGCCGCTCGCCGGCAACTCGATCGCCACCGACCGTGGCTTCATCGCCCGCGACATGCCCGCACTGGACGCGCATCTGCACTACCGGATGATCGACGTCAGTTCGATCAAGGAGCTGTGCCGACGCTGGTACCCGCGGATCTACTTCGGCCAGCCAGAGAAGGGCCTGTCGCACCGCGCGCTCGCGGACATCAAGGAGTCGATCCGCGAACTTCAGTACTACCGGCGGACCGCATTCGTCGCGGATCCGGGACCGTCGACCGCCGAGATCGCGGCCGTCGCGAAGGAGCTGGGACCCGCCTGACCAGGCGATTGGCACTTTCCGCGATCGACAGGCTAATATTCATCTCGCTGCAGCAACCGGTTCCACCGGAAGCGACAGCGATGGTGACTGTAGTTCAGTTGGTAGAGCACCAGGTTGTGATCCTGGCTGTCGCGGGTTCGAGTCCCGTCAGTCACCCCGAAGAAACACCCCCCGGCATCGCCGGGGGGTGTTTTTCGTTTGTCGCGCCACCCCCGATTTGCGCACTTATCGATGCCGGGAAGGCCTCCCGGACACCGGTAAGTGCGCGAATCGCAAAGGCGGGAGGAACCTGGGCCAGCTCACTTTTCGGATACTCCGCGACACAGACAAATGGCCCTGAACAGGATGTTCATCCAGTCCCACTCAGCGAGACTTCCAATTAACCGTTTGTTAATCCGCCCCCTACTGTGACCTACAGCATCTCCGATGCACGGCATGACGCATGCCACACCCCCCACCCGCATCACATTGAAGGAGCATCCCCATGGGTTCTTCCGACGCCGACCTCGCCCTGATCAAGCAGATCCAGCCGGTCGTCACCGGCATCGGCGGCGTGATCGCCGGCGCTGGCGCCATCCTGGGCCTCATCGGCGCGATCAACGCCTTCCTCTGAGCCACACCGAGCACTAGCACGGTTCTCAGCCGAGCGGCCGACACCTCACAGGTGTCGGCCGCTCTGCTGTATGTGCACCCGAATTCACCGGACGGCTCCCGCACGCCCGGTAACCGGTCAGTCGAACAGGGTGGGCGCTTCGCCGTTGTCGGAGTCGTGCGCCGGATGCGCCGTGCGCGTTCCGGGCTCCGCCTTACGGACCACGGTCAGCGTCGTCGTGCGACGCGACAACCGATGCCCGTCCGCATGCTCGAGCAGGGCCATGCCGTGCCGGACCTCGAGCACCGTCCACGGGCCCGCATGCCCCGCGGCCTGGACGAGATCCCCGACTCCCACAGTTTCCACCGCTGCGCTCCCGTTCCCTCGGACAACTCGATCGCCCCCAGGATAATCCGCTGCTACGCGTTGCCGGCGCGCCAGGTCTCCCAGGGAATGTTCCAGTCGCCGAGGCCCTCCGTACCCGACAGGGTGCCGCCCACGGTGTTCTTCACGATCACGATGTCGCCGCGCTTGGTGTTGTCGTAGATCCACTTCGCGTTCGACGGGCTCAGGTTCAGACAGCCGTGGCTGGTGTTGGTGTAGCCCTGTTCGCCCACCGACCACGGGGCCGAGTGGAAGAAGATGCCGCTGTACGACATTCGCGTTGCCCAGTCGACGGGGGTGCGGTAGCCGTCGGGCGAGGTCACCGGCACGCCGTAGGTGGACGAATCCATCACGAGATGATCGAACCGATCACCGATGATGTAGACGCCGTTGTCGGTGGGGGTGCTGTCCTTGCCCATCGACGTCGGCATCGTCTTCACGTCCCGGCCCGACACGTTGACGGTCACCTGCTTGGTGTCGTCGTCGGCCGTGATGACGACGGCGTCGCCGATCGTGAACGACGAGTGGACGTCCTCCTGCCCGAACATCCCCTTGCCGAGGTCCCGGCCGTACGCCTTGACGTCGACCGTGACCTGGGTGCCCGGCGCCCAGTAGTTCTGCGGCCGCCAGCGCACCTCACGGTTGTTCAGCCAGTAGAACGCGCCCTCGACCGGCGGAACCGTGACGATCTCGATGGCCGCCTCGGCGGCCTTGCGGTCCGGGATGTTCTCGTCGAACTGCACCGCGACCGGCTGCCCGATCCCGACGACGCTGCCGTCTCCCGGCATGACGTACGGCTTGGTGAGGTTCCCGGGCGCGCTGGTCGTGAACGACATGGTGGTCGACGTCGAACCACCGAGCCCGTACGCGTCGGCCTGCAGCGTGTACTTGCGGTTGTAGCCGAGCGGTTCGGTGTTGGTCCACGACAGCCCGTCGGATGCGACAGCCCCCGCGACGACCTTTCCGTCGGGGTTGCGCAGGGTCACGTCGGACAGCCTGCCGTCGGCGACGCGGACCGTGACGGGATCGCCGGGCGAGAAGCCGACCGCGCCGTCGACCACGGATGTCGTGAGCTTGGGCTGGATCACCGCCACGAGAGGATTGGAGTCGACCGGCCCGGAGTCCGAGGTCGAGGCGCCGCTGGTCGAGATCGTGCACCCCGTGACGAGCATCACCATGCCGAGAGCGGCGGCGCCGGCCACGATCAGGGCCGGCCACCTCTGACTTGTTGCGCCGCCCCCGTCACGACACTCGCGACCGCCCCAGATGTTCATCAAAACCCCACTTCACACTGCACAGACCACACGGCGCGACCCTTCGGACGCACGCCCGCTCACGAACCGTCGTCTCTTCCCGACGCTCCGCGCACTTGCATGATGCCAGGTCGCGCACCCACCCCACTCCGACGTGCCGCAGCGGTGAATAACGGTCGAATACCAATCGCTACCTGCGGCTGGAGGGTTACAGCGGGACGGATTTGCTTTCGCTCGAAGCGGTCCGTTAATGTTCTCTTCGCACCGAGCGAGGGACACCTCGCGAAGGCAATGCGCCGCTAGCTCAACTGGCAGAGCAAGTGACTCTTAATCACTGGGTTCGGGGTTCGAGTCCCTGGCGGCGCACGCTAGTGTTTCTAGCAGAGCTAGCGCCTATAGCTCAGTTGGTAGAGCAAGTGACTCTTAATCACTGGGTCCGGGGTTCGAGTCCCTGTGGGCGCACCGGAAAGGCCCCCCGCACATCGTGCGGGGGGCCTTTTTCGTGTCGGGCCGGGTCGTGCCGGACGCCGCCCGAACGACGAACGGGACATCGCCTCACACGATCACGCGGAACGTGTGTGCCGATGTCCCGTCGGGGTCGGTCGCCGCTCGTCAGCGGAAGATCTTGCGCAGCACCAGGAGCCCGACGACGGCGCCGGCGCCGATGAGCGCCGCCTTCACCGCGGGCTCGTTCAGCTTGGCGAGCACGGTGTGCTTCGTCGACTCGACCAGACGCTTGGGATTGGTGCGGACAGCGAGCACGTCGAGTGTCTGCGCGAGTTGATTGCGGGCGTTCTCGATGTCCCGCTCGATGCTCTCGGTGTCCCTGGGCACGTGTCCTCCAACTGTCGAATAAGTGCGGCTGTGATGCTGCTGTGCCGGTCACGCTACCGGCAACACTGGACACAACCGTAGAACAGAAGGGCGAACGCGGCTCCGTCCGTACCGTCGTACGCCTTCGGTAGCCTCAGTCGCTGTGACGGACAACAGGCTCGCCCCCGGAGACATCGCCCCCGACTTCACGCTGCCCGACGCCGACGGCAACGAGGTATCGCTCGCTGACTACCGCGGCCGCAAGGTGATCGTGTACTTCTACCCCGCCGCCAGCACGCCGGGTTGCACCAAGCAGGCGTGCGACTTCCGTGACAGCCTCGCCGAGCTGAACGAGGCCGGCCTCGACGTCGTCGGCGTCTCCCCCGACAAGCCCGCCAAGCTGGCGAAGTTCCGCGACAACGAGGGGCTGAACTTTCCGCTGCTGTCGGATCCCGAGAAGACGACGCTCACCGCGTGGGGCGCGTTCGGCGAGAAGAAGATGTACGGCAAGGTCGTCCAGGGCGTGATCCGTTCGACGTTCCTCGTCGACGAGGACGGCAGGATCGAGGTGGCGCAGTACAACGTGCGCGCCACCGGCCACGTGGCGAAGCTCCGCCGCGACCTGTCGGTCTGACCGGCCGCGGCGATCACTTCCGCTCGCCGAGGCCCTGCAGGAACAGGGCCTCGGCGACGGCCAGGTTCTCGATCTCCGACGGGTCCACGCTCTCGTTCGGTGCGTGGATCAGCGCGCGCGGTTCCTCGACTCCCATGAGCACGATCTCGGCGTCCGGGAACTGCTCGGCGAGCACGTTGCACAACGGGATGGTGCCGCCCTGCCCCGCCACCGCGACCGCCGTGCCGTACGCGGACTTCAGCGCCGACGTCAGCGCCGCGTAGCCGGGTCCGGAGGTGCGCGCCCGGAACGGCGCGCCGACGGACTCCCGTTCGACGGTCACGTGCGCGCCCCACGGCGCCGCCTTCTCCAGGTGCGCGACGAGTGCATCCTGGGCGCGCTGCGGATCCATCCCGGGCGGCACCCGGAGGTTCAGGCGCGCCGCCGCCCGGGGTTGGATCGCCGCCGCGGACCCCACCACCGGCGGTGCGTCGATCCCGAGGATCGTCAGGGCCGGACGCGCCCACACCGCGTCGGCGACCGACCCCGACCCGGTCAGCCGCACCCCGTCGAGCACGCCGGCGTCCTTCCGGAACTGCTCCTCCGGGTAGTCGACGCCGTCCCAGTCCTGCGCGGTGTCGAGTCCGTCGACGACCGTGTTGCCGCCGTGGTCGCGCAGCGTAGAGAGCATCTGCACGAGCGCGGCGAGCGCGTCCGGTGCCGATCCCCCGTACATCCCCGAATGCAGTTCACCGGCGAGGGTTTCCACACGCACGACGACATTCGCGATCCCGCGCAGGCTCGTCGTGAGGGTGGGGACACCCACCGCGACGTTCCCGGTGTCGGCGATCACGACGACGTCGGCCGCAAACAGGTCCGGCCGGTCCTGGACGAGCTTCTCGAGCCCACCGGTCCCGGCCTCCTCCGATCCCTCCGAGACGATGCGGACCCCGACGGGCAGCGGATCGCCCGCCGTGGCCAGCGCCCGCAGCGCCACCAGGTGCATGACGAGGTTGCCCTTGCAGTCGGCGGCGCCGCGCCCGTACCAGCGCCCGTCGCGCTCGGTCAGCTCGAACGGCGGGGTCGCCCACAACTCCTCGTCGCCCGCGGGCTGTACGTCGTAGTGGCTGTACAGCAGAACGGTCGGTGCGCCGTCCGGGCCGGGCTGGTGCCCGACGACCGCCTTCGATCCGTCGGACGTCTCGACCAGTTCCATGTGCCCGATGCCGGCCGCTCGGAACGCGTCGGCGACCCAGTTCGCCGCGCCCTCGCACTGCTCCGGCGGGGCCTGGCGCGCGTCCGCGATCGACCGGAAGGCCACCAGTGCGGCGAGTTCCTCGCGGGCGGTCGGCATCAATGCCGCGACCCGGTCCCGAATCTCGTCCGAATGCCTCGTCACCACGGCCACCTCCAGCGTTCTCGACATGTCCTGTCGAGCCTACGAGTCGGAACGCGTCGGCGTCCGGGTACGGCGCGCTAGGCCTGCGCCGGATCCTGGTAGCGGGCGACGATCCGCTCCACGCCGTCGAGGAGGAGGCCGAGCGCGAACCGGAAGTCCGCGTCCGCCCAGTCCACGTCGTCCTCGGCGAATGCCCCGCTCTCGAGAGCCGACGTGAGCGCGGGAAACCGCGCAGGATCGAGGACGCGCGGGAGGATGCTCGCGTAGTTGTCGGGTTCCGCGTCCGGGACGAGATCGACGGTGAATCGCGCCCGGCCGATGACGTGAACCGAGACGTTGAGGGCAACCTGCACCTTGAGCGCCTCGGGCAGCCCGGTCGACGCAAGGCACCCGAGCGCGGCCTCGAGCCAGGCCATGTTGTTCGGCCCCAGGGGCGCGCCGACGATCGGCAGACGCAGCCACCACCGGTGTCGCATGAGGGCGTCGTACTCGGCGCGCGCCCACATCTCGAGCCCCTCCCGCCACGACAGGTCCGAGGGAATCTCGGGGGGCGCACCGACGACACGATCGGAGATCAGCTCGAGCAGTTCGTCCTTGCTCTCGACGTAGCGGTACAACGACATCGTGGTGAACCCAAGCCGCTTCGCGACGCGGGCCATCGACAGCGCGGCCACGCCTTCTTCGTCTGCGAGTTCGATTGCGGTGTCGAGGATTTCGTCGAGACTCAGGCCCCGCTTGGGCCCACGTTTGCCGGCCGCGCCCAGCCCCCACGCCAACTCCACGAACCGAGGCAGGGCCGCACCCTCCGTGGTGTCCATCCGCGTCATCGCTCCTGCCTGCCACTCCGGTCAACTCTTGCGCTCATCCTAAAACTGTGTATGTTCTAAACAGTTGTGTATCGCATACACAGTTTCTGGGAGGAGAGCTCGATGAATCGACCACAGCCCACTCACGCCGTGTCCGTGACCGGCCTGCGCAAGACCTTCGACGGCCGAACCGTGCTCGACGGGGTGGATCTGCGCGTGCCTGCCGGCACCGTGTTCGCGCTGCTCGGCGCCAACGGGGTCGGCAAGACCACCACGGTCCGCGTGCTGTCCACGCTGCTGCCGTTCGACGCGGGAGAGGTCGAGGTCGCCGGCCACTCTCTGCCGTCCGACGCCCGCGCGGTCCGCGCCGACATCAGCGTCACCGGGCAGTACGCGTCCGTCGACAAGCTCCTGACCGGGCGCGAGAACCTCGTCCTGATGGGCGTGCTGCATCACCTCGGTCGACGCGCCGCCCGACTCCGCGCCGACGAACTGCTGCACCGGTTCGATCTGGTCGACGCCGCGGATCGGCGGGCCGACACCTACTCCGGCGGGATGCGCCGACGACTGGACCTCGCCATGAGCCTCGTCGCCCGACCCAAGGTCCTGTTCCTCGACGAGCCGACCACCGGACTCGATCCGCGCAGTCGCCGGGACATGTGGGAAATGGTCCGCGAACTGGTCCGTGAAGGCACCACCATCCTCCTCACGACCCAGTACCTCGACGAGGCCGACGAATTGGCGGACCGTATCGCCGTGCTCGACGGCGGACGGATCGTGGCCGAGGGGTCCGTGGACGAACTCAAACGCCTCGTCCCCGGCGGCCACGTCGAGCTCAGGCTCCATGATGCCGCTCAACTGGCCCGGGCGCGCGCGGCCCTGCCCGAGGCCGCGGTCGACCCCGACACGGCGACGCTGACGATCCCGACCGACGGCAGCATCCGGTCCCTCGGGGCGCTCCTGGACCGTCTCGACGACCCGACGCTGTCCGTCGAACGGTTCGCCCTGCACACCCCCGACCTCGACGACGTGTTCTTCGCGCTGACCGGCGCCGAACGGAAGGAAGAAGCCCGATGACGACTCCCACCACCGGACGCGACACCCCGACCGTCGTCGCGGATTCGTGGGCGATGTTGCGACGCAATCTCACCCACATCACTCGGAGTCCCGACACGATGATCACGGCCGTGGCGCTGCCGGTCATGCTGATGTTGCTGTTCGTGTACGTGTTCGGCGGCGCCATCGACACCGGCACCGCGTACATCGACTACGTCGTGCCCGGCATCGTCCTGCTGTGCGCCGCCTTCGGGTCGTCCACCACCGCAGTGAGCGTGTCCGCCGACATGACGGACGGCATCATCGACCGCTTCCGCACGCTCCCGATCGCCCGCTCCGCCGTACTCAACGGCCACGTACTCGCGAGCGTCGTCCGCAATCTGATCACCGGTGCCATCGTCGTGGGCGTCGCCCTGTTGATGGGGTTCCGGCCGACGGCCGACCCACTGCGCTGGCTCGGCGTGGTCGGCGTCCTCGCGCTGTTCGTCTTCGCGCTGTCGTACCTGTCGACGGCGCTCGGACTCCTCGCCCGGAATCCGGAGGCCGCCAGCGGATTCACGTTCGGGATCCTGTTCCTCCCGTACGTGAGCAGCGCCTTCGTGCCCGCCGAGACGATGCCGACGTGGTTGCGGTGGTTCGCGGAGAACCAGCCCGTAACGCCGATCATCGAGACGGTCCGGGGCCTGCTCATGGACACGCCGATCGGTGACAGCGCCTGGCATGCGGTCGCGTGGTGCGTCGTCATCGCCGTGGCCGGGTACGCGGCCGCGACCACGCTCTATCGCCGGCGGACCTCTCGTTAGCGGTACCGAGAGAAACACCAGAACGGGAACTTCGTCGAATCCGGCGCGAAAGACCTATAACCTGTGCTCGTGGAGTCCACTACCAGCCGCCGTCTGCCCCGCAGGGCGGACCCCGCGCTGGAGGTCGATAGCGACCCCCAGGAGCTGATGCCCCGGCGGCGCCCGACACAGGAACGGAGCCGTCGCAAGTTCGACGCGCTTCTCGCCGCGTCCCGCGAACTGCTGGTCGACGTCGGCTTCGAATCGTTCACGTGCGAGGAGGTCGCGGCCCGCGCCGACGTCCCGATCGGCACCCTGTACCAGTTCTTCGCCAACAAGTACGTGATCGTGTGCGAACTCAACCGCCAGGACCTGGTCGGGGTGCAGCAGGAACTCGAGGCGTTCGACGGCGAGGTGCCGTCGTTGGACTGGCTGCGCTTCCTCAACAAGTTCGTCGACCACATGGCCGGGCTGTGGACGTCGGATCCGTCCCGGCGCGAGGTGTGGCTGGCGATGCAGTCGACGCCGTCCACCCGCGCGACCGGGGTGATCCACGAGAAGGAGTTCGCCGAGCAGGTCTCCCGCATGCTGGCGCCGCTCACCCCGCACACGCCGCGCGAGCGTCGCAAGATGATGGCAGAGGTCCTCGTCCACGTCGTGTACTCGATGCTCAACTTCTCGGTCCAGGACGGCCAGAGCCACGACGACGCGGTCGCCGAACTCAAGCGGCTCATGGTCGCCTACCTGCTGGTGGCGGAGAAGGAATCCCGTTCCAAGTGAGGACGATTCGACCACGGCGGGATCAGCGGCCGCGGACCGGCACCTCCGCGACGTCGTCGTAGCCGCCGCGGGTGGTGCCGCGGGCCCGTACCGCCGCCACGGCCGTGATCCCGGCCGCGACGAAGATCATGATCGCCGAGACCAGCAGCGCGGTGTCGAGTCCCGCGTGGAACGCCCGGTAGGTGGCGTCGATGACCTGGTCGACGATCGGCCCGTAGGCCGACGACGCCTGCTGGTCGCCGCCGGCCGGCACCGCACCGGTCTTGATGGCGTCGATGACGATGGCCTGGAAGTTCGCCGGGATGTTCAGGTCGTTGAGCCGGCCGGTGAGATCGGATGTCATGTGCGCGTTGACGAGTGATCCCAGCGCGGCGACACCGACGACCGCGCCGATCTGGCGCATCGTGTTGGTCGCCGCTGCCGCCATGCCCGAGTGCGCGGCCGGGACACCGGACAGGACGGCAGACGTCAACGGCACCACCGCGACCCCGAACCCAATGCCCGCGACGGCGAGCGCCGTCGCAAGCGGCAGGAAGGAGGGGTCACCGCTCAGTGCCGCGCGGGTGAGCAGGATGCCGATTGCCCCGACCACGCAGCCGACGAGCATCGGCACGGCGGCCGAACTGCGCGCCACCCACAATCCGCACAGCACCGAACCCACCACGATCGCCACGGCCATCGGCGCGAACATCGCGGCCGCGTGCAGCCCCGAGTACGCGTACACCTCTTCGAGATACAGCGCCGTGAAGAAGAAGATCGAGAACACCCCGAAATACACCGTGAACGCCACGATGAGCGCGCTGCGCACCATCGGCGGGCGCAGATAGCGGAAGTCGAGCATCGGGTTCCGCACGCGCAACTCCACGACGACGAACGCGACGAGTGCCACCGCGCCGACGACGAACAGAGCCACGACCGACGGCGCGTCGTAGCCGACGTTCTCGCCCGAGATCCCGGCGTAGATCACGCATCCCAGGAAGGTCGAGCCCAGCACGAAGCCGGCGAGATCGAGGGGACCGGGCTGCGGGTCGGCGCTCTCGGGGACGAAACGCACGGCCGCGACCAGCAACACGACGCCGAGGACGAGGTTGAACCAGAAGACCGCGCGCCAGTTGTAGGTGCCGACCAGGATTCCTCCGACGACCGGACCGAGCGCCAGCGCGAGCCCCGATACCCCCGACCACACACCGAGAGCCCGTGCCCGCTCGCTCCGGTCGGGGAACACGTGCCGGATCACCGACAGGGTGCCCGGCTCCGACGCAGCCGCGCCGACGCCCATGACCGCCCGCCCCACGATGAGCAGGGCCACCGTCCCGGCGGCTGCGGAGACCACCGAGCCGACGCAGAAGATCGCGATGCCGGCGACCATGACGCGTTTTCGGCCCCACCGGTCGCCGAGCGAGCCGGCCGTGAGCATCAGACTCGCGAACACCAGTGTGTACGCGTTGACGACCCACTGCAGCGACACCACGCCGGCGTGCAGGTCGGACTGCACGCTGCCCAGGGTGACGCTGACGATCGTGGTGTCGAGGAACGTCAGGAACAGCACCGCGCACACGGTGGCGAGCGCGGCGCGCTGTCCCGGCGCCGTGCCCGAACGTGCAGCGACGCCGGGCCCCATGGCGAACTCAGCTGGGGGCGGCGGGCGATGTCGTGGGCTGTCCGCACACCGGCGGCGGGTTGCCCTGGAGGGTCAGCAGGTCGCAGAACGTCGCCTGGGCCACCTTCCACTGACCGTCCACGTTCACCGCCTCCCCCATCTGGTCGGCGAGGACCGGTTGTCCGTTCGCCGACACCGTGTAGACGACGGTGGCGTGGCCGGGCGCGTCGAGGTCGACCTTCGTGACCGTCGCGGTCGTACCCTGCGCGAGGGGCGACGCCGCCTGCGCGTTGATGACGTCGGCGAACTCCTGGCCGTTCTGGACAAGCATGACCTTCTGGTCACCGGGCGTGCTGCCCGAGAAGAACGCGACGAACGCGTCGCCTGCCGCCTTCTCGTCACCGGACATCGCGGCCGTTCCCGACATCGTGGTCGTCGGTGTGGATGTGCCCGACGAGTTGTCGTCCGACGAACCGCAGCCCGCCGCTGCCACGAGTAGAACTGCGCCGAACGCCAGCGCGACGGCGGCTCTGACCACGCCGCCCGGGCCACCCTTTCGGCTCCTCGGTGTCGAATCGCGCATGTCACGTCCCCTTCCGTCGTCGTCTCGCGGATGTCGAACGGCTCTCGAACGTCTTCGGGCGGCGTCTGGCAACGCAGTACCAACCCCTCTCACTGTTCTACGCCGATTCGGGGTCGGTGACGTCACCTTCGGCGGGATACGCGGCACCGCACGAACGAACGAGGCCGGCCGACGGATTGTGTCCGTCGACCGGCCTCGTGTTTTTTCCGTGCTCGATCAGCCGATGGGCTGGATCGGGTCAGGTTCTTCGATCACCACCATCGCGCCCGCGACGTCGCCGTCGTGGGTCAGCGACAGGTGGATCTTCGCGCTCGGCAGGAACTCGGCGGCCTCGCCGTGCAGCTTGATGGTGGGGCGCCCCCACGCGTCGTTGACCACCTCGACCAGCACGTAGGCGTTGTCGCCCACGGCCGGCGGCCGGGCGAACCGCGAGGCCGCCCACGCCTTGATCACCGCTTCCTTCGCGGCCCACCGGACCGCGTAGTGCCGCGCCGGGTCGGTGCTGCGGGACTCGCAGTACCGACGCTCGGCAGGCCGGAAGCTCGACAGCATCGCCGTGCCGGGACGCTTCATCTGCTCCGCGAACTCCGAGATCGTGACGACATCGAAGCCGATTCCGAGAACTGCCACTACTGGCACCCCGGCTTTCCGGTGCGGTACACGTCGTCGGTGCCCAGGCGCGCATCCTCGGTGAGGAGCATGTCGGCCTCGAGCTGGCGGGCAGCCTTGGCCGGCACCGAATCTCCGCCGAAGCGGCGGTCGGCCGGACGCTCGTAGAGGCTGTCGCCGCCGCACATCGCCGCGGCCAGTCGACGCTGACCGTCGACGGTGCGCTGCTGCGCCTGCGCCAGGTAGGCCTCGCGCTGCTCGGCCGGGATCGACTCGACGAACGCCTGCGGGTGCACGATCGCGATCAGGCCCGACACGTGACCGAAGCCGAGGCTGGTCAGCAGGCCGGCCTTGAGCGGGAACTGCTCGCCGAAGCGCAGCGGCGTGCGCGGCCACACGAGGTGCGAGAACTCCGCCATCTTGTCGTCGACGCAGTCGAGGCTGCGGTTCGGCGGGATCACGCCCTGGCTGAGGACCTGGCACAGGCCGATCAGCTGGAACGCCGCCGCACCGCCCTTGGCGTGACCGGTGAGCGACTTCTGCGAGATCACGAACAGCGGGGCGCCGTCGCTGCGGCCCAGCGACGCGGCCAGACGCTCGTGCAGCTCGGCCTCGTTCGGGTCGTTCGCCGCGGTCGAGGTGTCGTGCTTGGAGACGACCGAGATGTCGTCGGCGGTGATGCCGAGCGCGTTGAGCGACAGCGCCAGCTGCGAGTCCTGGCCACCGCGTCCGGCGCCGAGGGCACCGATGCCGGGAGCCGGGATCGAGGTGTGCACGCCGTCGGCGAACGAACCCGCCCACGCGACCACACCGAGGACCGGCAGGCCCATCTCGAGGGCCAGGTCGCCGCGCGCCAGCAGGATGGTGCCGCCACCGGCCGACTCGACGAAGCCGCCGCGACGACGGTCGTTGGCCCGCGAGAAGCGCCTGTCGTCGATGCCCTTGGCGGACATCTCGTCCGACTTCGCGGTCGCCGACATGTCACCGAAGCCGACGATGCCCTCGATGCCGAGGTCGTCGAAGCCGCCGGAGACGACCAGCTTGGCCTTGCCGAGCTTGATCTTGTCGACGCCTTCCTCGACGGAGACCGCGGCCGTGGCGCACGCCGCGACCGGGTGCACCATCGCGCCGTAGCCACCGACGTACGACTGCACAACGTGTGCGGCGATGACGTTCGGCAGGGCCTCCTGCAGGATGTCGTTCGCGCGGGACTCGCCGAGCAGCGTGTCGATGTAGAGCGAGCGCATCGACGTCATGCCGCCCATGCCGGTGCCCTGGGTGTTGGCGACGAACGCCGGGTGCACCCAACGCAGCAGCTCGGACGGGGTGAAGCCACCGGTGAGGAACGCGTCGACGGTGGTGACGATGTTCCACAGGCCCACCCGGTCCACGGAGCCGGCCATGTCGGCGGGGATGCCCCACTTGGTGACGTCGAATCCGGTCGGGATCTGGCCGCCGACCGTGCGGGTCAGCTTCACCTTGCGCGGCACGCGGATCTCGGTGCCGGCCTTGCGGGTGACGGTCCAGTCGCCGCTCTCCGGGTCGACCGCGGCGACCGTGTTCTCCGGGTCCGAGTCCACGAACGCGCGGGCCTCGGCCTCGGAGCCGACGACGAAGGACAGGTCCTTGTCGATGAACACCGACGTCAGCAGCGGCGCCGTGTTGTCGACCATGGCGCCCTCGTCGCCGTAGGTGCGGATGCCGCAGCGCTCGACGACGGTGTCGTGGTAGCGGTCGGCGATCTCCTCCTCCGGCACCAGCTCACCGGTCTCGGCGTCGTACCAGCCCGGCTTGGGGTCGTTCTCCCACACGACCAGCCCGGTGTTCCACGCCAGCTCGAGCACGCCGGCCGCCGAGAGCTGCTCGTCGACCTCCATCTCGAAGCGGGTCCGCGCGGAGCCGTACGGTCCGAGCTCGCCGGCGCCGACGATGACGACCAGGTCGGCCGGATCGACGTCCAGTTCGGGCCAGGAGGACACCGCCGGGGCGACCACAGGACGCGGCGGGGCGGGCAGGGCCGCAATGGAATTCGCGTCCTTCGCCGACTCGTCCCCGGCCTTGGCCGCGTTCTCGGCGGCCTCGGCCGCCTCCTTCGCGAGCGCCGGAAGGTCCAGGTCGACCTCGGCGAGACCGCCGGTGAGATCCACCAGACGCGGAGCCTGCGCGGCGGCGCGCTTGGCGTCGGCGGTGCACGAGGTCAGCAGCTCGGTGGCCATCTCGTCGGTGGACCACGTGCGCACGCCCTTGGCCTCGACCGCCTCGACCATCGGGTCGTTGCCGCCCATGAGGCCGGTGCCGCGCACCCAACCGATCAGCGCGTGGACGAGGGTGACCCGCTCGGCCCACGTGCGCTCGGCCGACCAGCGGCCGACGATCGCGTCGAGCGCGGCCTTGGACTCGCCGTAGGCGCCGTCACCGCCGAACAGACCACGGTTCGGGGAGCCGGGCAGCACGACGTGCAGGTGGGTGTCGACGTCGCTGTCGTAGCCGATCTTCGACAGGCCGCCGATCAGGCGCTCCACCGACCACAGCAGCACCCGCATCTCCATCTCGGCGCGGGCGCCGGCGTCGGAGAGCTCGCCGGCCACGCGCGGCGCGGCGAACGGGAACAGCATCGTCGGCGTCATCGCCTCCTTGATCAGCTTCTTCGCACCGCCGGCGGTCTCGGTCTGCACCGAGCCGACCCAGTCGATGAGCGCGTCCACATCGGCGTACGACGCCATGTTGGCGGGCACGACCCACAGGGCCGCACCGGCGCGCGCGTTCTCGCTGTAGAGCTTGCGGTAGAAGCCGAGGCGCTCGCTGTCCAGACGCGACGTGGTCACGACGACCGTCGCGCCGCCGCCGAGGAGCTTGCCCGCCACGGACGCGGCGATCGAGCCCTTGCTGGCGCCCGTGACGACCGCGATCTCACCGGTGTACTGGCCGGTCTCGTCGATCGGCGCGACCGCGACCTGCGCGATGCGGCCGTAGACCTCGGCGAGGGTGATGCGTCCGGACTCGGTCGCCCGCTGCTGCCACCACTGCGCGTGGGCGGCCACGGCGGCGCCGGCGCCGTCGAAACGCTCGACGGTGATGTCGACCTCGCCGGTCCAGGCGCGGGCCAGGTCCTCGCGTGCGGTGGCCCAGCGGTCGTCGACCAGGACGGCCTTCTTGGCATCGAACGCGGGAGCGACCAGGCGCGGCCAGTCGGAGCCCAGCTCGGCCGAGACGAGGTCGACGAGGGCGGTGTCCTCGGCAGCGACGGCGGCAGCAGCGGACTCGCTGAAGCCGAGCTGCTCGAGCACCAGGCGCGCAGCCGAAGCCAGCACGCCGTTGCGTCCGGTGATGTGCTCGGTGAACTCACCGAGCGCGGCCGCGTCGACGGTGCCACCGGCACCGCCACCGGCCGCCGGCATCGAGACTGTGACCCCGCGACGCGACGCGACGGACTGGACGGCGGCGTCGACGAGCGCGTCGACCGCGGCACCGTCGGCGATCGTGCCCTCGTGCAGCCCGCCCATGGCGCCACCGCGGACGCTGGAGCCGTCACGGGTGCCGAGCGCGACCTCGGCGGTCACGTGGTGGGCCCAGCCGTCGCCGAGTTCCCAGACCTTCTTGACGCGATCCGCGATGGCGGCCGGACGCTTGCCGGACGGACCGAACACCTTGCGAAGGTGGTCGTTGATCGAATCGGTCAGCACCGGGCCGAACGGCTTGTAGGTGCGAGCCAGGCGGTCGACCGTGACGGCCAGCGAGCCCATGTCGGCGTCGGCGGCACCGTCGATCGCACCGAGGGACAGCTCGGCGCCGAGGTCGACGAGGAGCTGGTTGCGGCGCGACGACACGCCGTCGCACAGCGCCTCGATGGTGTCGGCGGGGCCGATCTGGTCCGGGCGCAGCTTCGTCCACAGCGCGATGAGCACCTTGGTGGCGTCGGCGGCCTTGAACGCGATGTCGTCCGGGCGCGGGCCACCGGCCGGCGCGGCCGGGGCGGCAGCGGGTGCGGGCGCGGCCGCAACCGGTGCGGCGGGTGCCTCAGCGGAGTCGTCCGCAGGATCTTCTTCGACGGGCGCCGGGTCGACGTCGGTGCTGTAGACGACCGACGCCTCGCGCTCGATGTTGAGCACCTCGACCTTGGTATTCGCGTGCTCGTCCAGCTTCAGCGTCTGCGCCGCGAGGTTCGCGACGGTCGGGGTGGCGCCCAGACCGATCTCGACGAAGCGCTCGACACCCAGTCCGCCGTGGTCCTCGTCCGTGAACAGCAGGTCCTGCGTCTCGATCCAGCGGACCGGGCTCGCGAACTGCCAGGCCAGCAGCTCGATGAGCACGACGCGGGTCAGCGCGACGGGACGCTCGCTCCAACCGTCGAAGTCGGCGAGCACGGCCTGCAGCTGCTCGGACGGCACCAGGTCGGCGATCTCCTGGACGAAGTCGCGGCCCAGGTTGAACAGCTTGGGCACCAGGTTCGGGATGTAACGCCCGATCAGCAGCGACGGGTCGATGTCGTGCGGCAGCAGCTCGTCGAGCTTGGCACGGAAGTCGTCGACGCCGCCGCGCAGCACCGTCGAGTGGAACGGGACGTCGATGCCCGGCACCAGGATGAACGCGCGCTTGCCGCCGAAAGCCTCACGGCGGATGTCGATCTCACGCTCGAGCGCCTCGAGGCCCTTGACCGTGCCGGCGATCGCGTACTGCGAACCCTTGAGGTTGAGGTTGACGATCTGGAGGAATTCCCCGGTCGCGTCGGCGACGCCACCCACGAACGCCTGCAGCTCGTCGTCGGCGACGCCGATCTGCGACGGACGGATCGCGGCCATGCGGTAGTCGCTGCGGCCCGCACCGTCACGCGGCACCAGCTCGTGCATCGCCGAACCACGCTGGAAGACGACCTCGAGCAGCGCCTCGAGCGGCAGCACGCCGGCGACCGCGGTGAGGGCGTTGTACTCGCCGACCGAGTGACCGGCCAGGTAGGAGCCCTCGACGAAGGCGCCGGCCTCGCGGAGTTCGGCGACCTGAGCGACACCGAGGGTCGCCATCGCGACCTGGGTGAACTGGGTCAGGTGCAGCACACCGTCCGGGTGCCGGTGCTCGACGCCCCGCGCCTTGACCAGCGTCGGGTTGTCGCGGACGACCGCGAGGATCGAGAAGCCGAGCGCCTCGCGGGTGTGCTTGTCGGCGCGCTCCCAGATCTCGCGGGCGGCCTTGCTGCGCGAGCGGGCGTCGAGGCCCATGCCCGGACGCTGGATGCCCTGGCCCGGGAAGGCGTAGACGGTCTTCGGGGCGGCGGTGCGACCCGTCGCGACCATCACCAGGTCGCCGTCGACGCGGCAGCCGACCTCGACGATCTCGTCACCGCGATCGGTGGCGACGCGGTCGACGCGGACGTCGATCTCGGCGCCGGGGCGGACCATGCCGAGGAAGCGCGCGGTCCACGCGGTCAGTCGGCGTGCCGGGGTCTTCGACTCGGGATCGATCGCGATCACGGCCTGCTGGGCCGCGGCCGACAGCCACATGCCGTGGACGATCGGGCTGCCGAGGCCCGCGAGCAACGCCGCGGCGTCGGAGGTGTGGATCGGGTTGTGGTCGCCCGAGACGCGGGCGAACGCGGCCATGTTGCGCGGCGCGACCATCTTCAGGTCACGGCGACGACGACGCGGGGTCTCGGCGACATCGGCGCTCAGCGAGCCGCCGGCCCGGGCCGGATCCGCCAGCTCGCCCTTGCCGGTGCGACCGCGGATCGCGAAGCGCTCGGTGAGCGTCGCGACGGCGGGAGCCTCGAGGCCCTCGCCGAGCATCGCGCCCAGCTGGACGCGCACCTCGACGACGCGACCCATGTCGGTGTCGACGACCTCGCCGGCCTCGGCACGGACCACGAGAATGCTGGTCTCCGTGGGCAGTTCGCCGACCAACTCGACGGCGTGGTCGAGGTGGACCAGGTCGAGCATGCCCTCGATGACGTGGACGCCCTCGGTGGTGGTCGCGGCGCCGAGCACCGCGAAAACGGCGGGCCAGCAGGCGCCGACGACGACGTCGGGCACGGCCTTGCCGCTGGTGCTCACGGTCTCGGGCAGGCCGACACCGGTGACACCGGCGTGATCGGCGATCAGGTCCGGGGTCCACGCCAGGTTGACGTGCGCGGCACCGTTCTTGACCGGCGGAAGCTCCTGTCCGGCAGCGACACCGAGCAGGGCCGACATCGACGCCTCGGCGTCGGCCTCGGTGATGACCGGCGCGCCGCCGTCACGGACGGTGGCGGGCACGGTGATCCGGATCTCGACGGCCTTGCCCAGCGCGAGCGGCACCGTGAGGTCGACGTGCTCGGCATCGGCGACGACCAGGCGTGCGCCGGTCTTGTCGTGGCTCGCGACGGTGTCGGACTCGATGGTCCACTCGGCGACGGCACCGAGACGACGGACCGGGTTCTGCGTCAGGCGGGCGGCCCAGCGCACGTCGGGGGCGGTGAGGACGGCGTCGAGCAGTCCGGTGCCGAAGCCGCCGTGGCGACGACCCGCGACGGGCGTCGGGGTGGCGCCGGCCGCGACCAGTTCGTCGGCGGTGGCCTTCTCGAAACGGTCCAGCAGCTCGCCGACGGGCTCGTCGACGCGGGTGATGCCGGCGACCGCGACGGTGCCGGGGATGATGCACACCTGGTCGGCCGTGTAGCGCGGATCGTGCGCCTGCCACAGCGAGTCGGAGCGCCACCAGCGGCGCACGTCGCCGTCGACGACGGGTACGAAGTTCACCGGCTTGCCGGGCATCTTGCACAGCGCGACGAAGAACGGCACGTCGGCCGGGTGCAGGACGGTGGTGGCGTAGTCGGGGTACGCGGCCTCGAGCGCGCATAGCGCCGCGAACGGCCGGTCGAGCGTCGCCGGGTCGGCGAACAGGGTCTGGATGGGGCCGCGGTCGTTGCGGTGCAGGCGGGCCTCGGCGCGCTGCAGCATCTCGCCGAAGCGGTCTCGCCACGAGACGTCCAGCCACACCGACTGCGTCGCATCGGCAATCGCGTCCTGCACGTCGCCACCGCAGTCGAACGCCTGCGGGGAGTCGACCCCCACGGCCAGTTCCAGGTAGCGGCGCAGCCACTGCTGGTAGGTCATGGTCGCGACGTCGCCGAAGTACGGCTTGGCGGTCACGTCGAGCGCGGCGATGATCTCGTCGCGGCGGGCCGCGACGGCCTCCGCGTCACCGGCGACCTCGTCGAGCAGGCGGCCGGTGCGCGACGCCGCGTTGTCGATCTCGTGGATGTCGGCGCCCAGCTGGCTGCGGCCGGAGGCCATGCCACCCTCCGCGGTGCCCGCCCCGACCCAGTCGGGGGTGCCGGGGGTGTCGACGAGCATCTGCTTGACGTCGGCCGAGGTGGTGGCCTCGAGCGTCGCCATCGCGGCGGTGCCGACGAGGATGCCGTCGAGCGGCATCGCCGGGAAGCCGTACGCGGTGGACCAGCGGCCGGTCAGGTAGTCGGCGGCCCGCTCCGGGGTGCCGATGCCGCCGCCGACGCACAGCACCAGGTTCTCGCGGGTGCGCAGCTCGGCGTAGGTGTCGAGCAGCAGGTCGTCGAGGTCCTCCCACGAGTGGTGACCGCCGGCGCGGCCGCCCTCGATGTGCACGATGACCGGGTAGTCCGGCACCTCGTTCGCGATGCGGATCACGGAACGGATCTGCGCGACGGTGCCCGGCTTGAACGCGACGTAGCTGAAGCCGGCCTCGGTCAGCTCGTCGATGATCGTGACGGCTTCCTCGAGCTCGGGGATGCCGGCGGTGACGACGACGCCGTCGAACGGGGCGCCCGCGGCACGCGCACGCGGCACCAGGCGCTTGCCACCCACGTGCAGCTTCCACAGGTACGGATCGAGGAACATCGAGTTGAACTGGACGGCGCGACCCGGCTCGAGCAGGCCCTTCAGCTCCTCGACGTGGTCGGCGAAGATCTGCTCGGTGACCTGACCGCCACCGGCCAGCTCGGCCCAGTGGCCGGCGTTGGCCGCTGCGGCGACGATCTTGGGATCGACGGTCGTGGGGGTCATGCCCGCGAGCAGGATCGGCGAACGTCCGGTCAGTCGCGTGAACGCGGTCTCGACGGCGACGCGGCCGTCGGGCAGCGCAACCGCCTTGGGCGCGAACTCGGTCCACGCGCGCGGCACCTCGGGTGCGGCACCGGGGGTGAGCAGGTTGCGGTGGCCGGCGCGGGTGGAGGCGGCGACGATGCCGACGCCCTGACCGCGCAGGCCGGTGGAGGTCATGCGGGTGAGCAGGTCACCGGGGCCCAGGTCGAGGATCCAGGCGGCGCCGGAGGAGATCGCGCCCTCGACCTCCTCGACCCAGTCGACGGGATCGACGAGCACGGCCTGCGCGAGCTCGCGCACCTGGTCGGCGTCGAGGCCACAGCGGGCGGCCCAGCCGCCGATGATCTCGACGGCCTCGTTCAGGGCCGGGTGGTGGAACCCGACCTCGACGGACAGCGACTCGAAGACGGGCGAGAACACCGCGCCGCCACGGGTCTTGGCGTCACGGGCACGGGCCTCGTCGGCCGCGATCTGCTCGCAGCGCTGCTGCACGCGAGCCAGCTGGGCGGGCGGACCGGACAGCACGACACGACGGCGGCCGTTGCGGATCGCCATGACGGCCGAGCGGTCCGCGTCGATGCCCTCGGCCAGCTCGGCCACGATCGCCGCGAGGCGCTCGGGGTCGACGTTGGAGACGGCGAGCATCGGCGAGCGGTCGGCGGTGGCGAGGATGCCGCGTCGGCGCCCCACCAGTCCGGCGGCCGCACCGATGAGCTGGGCGGTCGCGAGCAGCGCGCCGTCGGCGGCGCCGGCCCCGGCGACCGCGGCGGCGGCGATCAGGCCCTGCGAGTGACCGATCGTCGCGACCGGCGCGGTGACGGCGGGATCGAGGCCCTGCTGCTGCAGCGCACGCAGTGCGGCGAGCTGGGTGAGGAACACGCCGGGCAGCGAGACCGCGGCGGAGGTCAGCGCGGCCGCGGACGGGCCGGCCGCCTTGGCACTGTCTTCGTCCTCCGCGAGTTCCTGCTCGAGGATCCATGCGATCGGGTCGAAGCCGACCGGGCGCACGACGAGCAGGTCCTGGGCCACCGGTTCGAGAATCGCGGAAGCCTCGTTCACCAGTTCCGTGAGGGTCGGCTCGAGGCCGCTGTCCCGGGTGAGCTCGGCGAGTGCGCTCAGCCACGGCGCGCCCTGGCCGCCGAAGGCCAGCGCGTACGGCTCGCCGGCGCGGAGGCGGTCCACGAGCGGTCCCTGCGCGGCGGATCGGGCCGGAGACCGATCGGCACCGAACCGGCTGCGCTCCTTCGAGGTTCGTCCGTTTCCTGCAGTGTCGTCAATCGTCACTGGAGTTGAGTCCTCTCCTGGTTCCCTGACGGGAGGTAGGTCGTGGTCGGCCGCCCTCGGCAGAGTTGACGCGCAATGTCCCTCGACATCCACGGCACCCCTCGAACGCGCTGGGAATACAGCGGATTCGGGCTCGTCAAGGTTGGCACAAAATCATGAGGGAAGCCTCACGTTTGGTTACACCCACCTTTCCTACCAGCGAGTATCGAGTGACATTGGCCACAGGATGCCGCTCAAGTGACTCGCGAGTAGACCACGTATCCGCGGGTCACACGCCATGCGTGGACGTCCACAAACCTGAGGAAACCCTCACGTTGATTGTTATCATTTCGTGACCCACTTGACGACGGGGTCCAGACGTGCGGTCCGGTCGGAACGCGTTGTCGTAGCTGCCGGTTAGCGTGCGCCCGACAACCGCACAACTGGGGGGAACCATGAGTACACCGGAGGTCCGCACACTCGCCGCGTTCGTCGACGACGTCCTGCCACACGATCGGTCCCACTGGCCGCCGGGGTGGCCGGGTGAGGCAGAAGCAGCCCTGCTCGACGCTGTCTTCTCGGCCCGAGCCACCTACGGCACGCCGACGTCCGGCGTCCGTCGCGTGGTGGGGAATTGGCGCACGCACCGCGACACGCCATTGGACGACCTGACGACGCTGGCCACCTTCGTCGACGCGCCCGACCGGCTCGCCACGATCCTCGACAACCGTCAACGTGTGCCGGGCAACTACACCACCAAGGCCGAGGCCGCGGCCCGTGCCGCCGCGACGCTCGTCGAGGCCGGGATCGGGGGCAGCAACCGGATCGGCGACGGCCGCACCGCGTGGGACGCGATCACCGCGGTACCGGGACTCGGTGCCGCCACCTGGGAGACGTTCGTGCTGCGCCTGGGACTGGTCGGCCCCAGAGCCCTCGACGCGGTGCACGAGTTCGTCGCGGACGCCCTCGACCTGGGGGACTCGGCGACGATGGAGACGGAGGCCCTGGATCTGCTCGGCGCCGCGGCCGACACCGCCGGCGTCGATCCGGCCGCATTGCTGGGCGCGGTCTGGCGGTACCACCGCACCCGCGATCGGGCACCGAAGTCGTTGTCCGCGTAGTCGAATCACCCCACGTTCCCCGGTGGCCGATCCTGCGGATCCGGACCGGCCACCGGTGGCGTAGGCTGGCATCGCTCGCGCGAGTGGCGGAATTGGCAGACGCGCTGGATTTAGGTTCCAGTGTCTCAGGACGTGGGGGTTCAAGTCCCCCCTCGCGCACCAGTGGCAGTGCCATGAACTGCGGCGATCGAGGTCACGAACTCGGACGAGGGCGTGACCTCGATCCCGCGAGCATCTCGGGTCTTGTCCGGGCAGATGCAGGTCTCCGATACCATCGAGCCCGTGGATGACCAGCCACGTTCCGCTCGAACTGTCGTCACGGTATGGCTCTACGGCGGACCGCACCATGGCGACTCCAAGGACGTTTCGATTCCTCTGCCGCCGACAATCACGACCTCCGCGAACGAGGTCTATGCCCGGGTCGGCCCCGAGCTCGACGAATCCGGCCAACCACTGTCCGCGTGGTGCTATCGCTGGGAACCCCACGTCGCGCTCGAAGCACCGCTCGATCGCTAGAGTTCGTCGAGAGGCCGCGATGGATCAGGCTCTCTCGTTCTCGGCGGTCACGAATGCGTTCTCACACGCAGCCCCAGCTTGTTCGCCAGCGACCGGACCACTTTCGCCCGACGGCGGGCTGGGCTCGAGGAACTCGGAGGGGTGCGGTCCCGGCCGAGCGGGTCCCCTGCGTCAGACCACCATCGCACGTGAGGTCGCTTGCAGCCCGACGTTGACGAGACCCAGAACAATTCGATGGGGCTGATCTGGAGTCGGCCACGACATCGTCGGCGGCACAACATGTTTCAGCCGAATACCGATCCTCTACCTGGACGGCGTGCGGAGCCGGCCGGACGCGGAAGTTCGGGCTGGGGGGACCCTGCCCGGTCAGGTCCGCGGCGTCAGCGCGACCTTCCGGATCTTGCCGGCCGGAGTCATCGGCAGGCCGTCGACGACCTCGACCCGGTCGGGCACCTTGTACTCCGCCAGGGTGCGCCGACACCGCTCGAGCAGCCGCTCGGGGTCGAGAGCGGCACCGGGCGCGGGCACCACGAAGGCGTACCCGGTCTCACCGAAGGTCTCGTCCGGCACCCCGATCACCGCGCACAGCGCGACCGTCGGGTCCGCGGCAAGCACGTTCTCGACCTCCGCCGGGTAGACGTTGTATCCGCCGCGCACGTACATCTCCTTCCGGCGGCCGAGCAGGGTGACGTGCCCATCCTCGGACATGGACGCGACGTCGCCCGTCGCGAGCCAGCCGTCGGCGAGGAAGGTCGCGGCCGACTCGTCGGGCAGCCTCCAGTAGCCCGCGGCTACGCACCGGCCGCGGACCTGCAGCTCACCGACCTCCCGCGGGGCGAGCGGGGTGTTCCTGTCGTCGACGATGCGGCCCTCGAAGTCGCCGGTCGTGGTCCCGATGCTGCGACCGACCGTCTCCAGAGAGTCACCCAACGGCGAGATGACGCAGGCACCGGACGTCTCGGACATACCGTAGAGATTCGCGATCCGGACGCCGTCGAATCTCGCCGCGACCTGCTCGGCCAGGGCCGGTTCGAGGTTGGACCCACCGACCACGCACAGGCGCACGCTCGACATGTCCACGCCCGCGATGGCGTCCGCACCGAGCACCATCTTGTACATGGTCGGGACGCCGACGAACATCGTCACCCCGGTGCCCGCCATCACGTCCACCACCAGGTCCGGATGGAACCTCGGCAGCAGCGCGATCGCGCCCCCGGTGACGAGGGTCGACCCCAACGTGCAGGTCAATCCCCCGACGTGGTTGAACGGCATGACGCCGAGGATCACGTCCGTGGCCGACTGCTCGAACCGGTCCGCCTGCGCGGCAGCCGACGCAAGCAGGCTGGCGTGAGTGATGGTGGCCCCCTTGGGAGTCCCGGTAGTTCCGGAGGTGTAGAGGATCACCGCCGGATCGGTGGGCCGGACGGCCTCGGCGGCGCGGGCCAGCAACGCCGGTTCGGGCTCGGTGGCCGCGAGGTCCGTCCACCGCGACTGCCCCGAGGACCCGTCGCCGTCGAGGAAGACCAGATGCTCGACCGTCGGGATGTCGGGGCGAAGCCGGTCGAGAAAGGGGCCGAACTCGAATCCGTTCGACTCGGCATCGCAGATCAGGGCCCGGGCGCCCGACTGCGTGAGCATGTGGACGAACTCGCGCTCACGGTAGACGACGTTGAGGGTGACCAGCACCGCCCCGATCTTCGCGGCAGCAAGGTGCGCGACGATCCAGTCCGGCGAGTTCGTCGCGGCGATCGCGATGCGGTCGCCGTGGCCGAGACCCAGACGCAACCAGCCGGTGGCGACGCGGTCCGACCGCTCGTCGATCTCGGCATAGCTGATCGCCGCGCCACCGAAGTGGACGAACGTCGATTCGGGTGCGGCCGCGACCCGGGCGGCGAGCGTCGCGGGAATCGTCGATCCCGTGCCAATTCCTGTGTCCATCACGTATTCCGATCAGTCGTCGGGAGAGCGACGGACGACCGTCCGAGACAGGCGTCGTGACGGGGGTCACATCCGTCGAGCTTGCGTCACTGTAAGCGGACCGACCCGACTAAGCAAGCATGCGTGCTTGTTTCTCTGCGTTGCCGCGGGCGGATCAGGATCTCGGTCCGGGCATCTTCCGGTTCACCGTGGGCCGGGCACCGGGCTTGGGCGCGCGGGCTTGCCGGTGCTGCGCGAGTACGAGTTCCTTGGCGGCCACTTCGCGGTCGATGCGGGCGAACACGACGTGCTGCTGCACGTACGTCCAGACGTTGTTGCTGACCCAGTACAGCAGGATCGCGATCATCAGGAACGGTCCACCGACGAGGACTCCCAGCGGGAAGACCCACAGCATGAGCTTGTTCATCATCGCCGCCTGAGGGCCCGCTGCCGCGTCCGGACTCTGCCGCGCCACCGACGCTCGTGCGTTGAAGTGGGTGGCGACGGCGGCGACCACCATCAACGGGATCGCCACAGCCGCGATCGTGGCAACGGTCGGGACACCTCCGTGGGCCGCGAACGACGCCAGCGTGCTTTCCGGTGTGGTGATCGCTGCCGAGATCGGCGCACCGAACAATCGCGCGTTGAGGAACGACTGCACGTCGGCGGCGCTGAAGACATAGTTCGCGGTGTGCGCGTTGGCTTCAGGGGTCATTCCGAGTTGGCCCGCACCGGTTCCGGTGCGGTTGAACGACCGCAGGACGTGGTAAAGACCGATGAACACCGGCGTCTGCACCAGCATCGGCAGGCAGCCCATCAGCGGGTTGAAGCCATGTTCCTTCTGAAGCTTCTGCATCTCGAGCGCCATGCGTTGGCGGTCGCCGGCGTACTTCTTCTGCAAGGACTTGATCTGCGGTTGCAGTTCCCGCATCTGGAGGCTTGTGCGTATCTGCCGGATCGCGGGCCCGAGCAGCAGCAGGCGCAGGGTGAACACCAAGAACACCACCGCCAGCGCCCACGCGAAGCCGTTGTCCGGACCGAATATCGAGCCGAACGCCTTGTGCCAGAACCACAGGATCGCGGACACCGGGTAGTAGATGAAATCGAGCATCGAGCACCTCTTCGACGCACGACGCGACGACACGCATCGTGCGGATGGTGAATGCGCCGCGACGGTCAGTCGCTAGGGGCGCAGGTGGACAGGGGTGACGGGCGCGCCGCACAGCGGGGAGCTACGCGGCGGTCGACACCTGTCCGGGTGCGCGGGGGCGACGGGGACGGCCGGGAGTATTCGGAGCGCTCTGGCGGCGGAACGCGCCGCGCAGATGCCGTTCCTCGCGAGGTGGTCCGACTGCGGGTGCCGTCAGCAGGTGCAGCTGGGACAGCGAACCGCGCCCGCCGACAGCCAGAACCACGGCGATCGCGACCGCGGTGCCGGCGATCGCGGCCGGACCGTCACCGGCGGACGTCGTCGCGATCACCAATGTCAGCACGGCGACCCACGTGAGCTGAACAACATTCAGCTTCCCCGCGAGCATCGACCGGATCCGTGCCATGACAGGCAGCGTACAGAGAAACCGGCACCGACCGCCGACGCGGGCCGTGCAGCCCTGCAGCAGGGCACGCCGCCTGGTGTCGATGCTGCAACCATTCCTGCCACTTGCGAACGGCCGATCCGTTCGTCCGGATAGCGTTCGGGAGTGTCGCGGCCGCTACACCGCCGTGACCCCGATTCCGCGGCAGGCAGGGGGACGACGGTGTCCACACGTGTTCTCTCGGACTCGACCTACACCCATGTCGTCGACGTGGCCGCCGACAGGGTCGATATCGGCGAGTGGTTATTCTCGCTCTCCGAGGCGGAGTACCGACGGTGCTGTCCCCCGGACCACATCACGGCCGGTGTCGGCACCGGCGAGGACGGGCACCCCCTGGCGATCGGTGTGGAGACGTTCGGCGACGCCGTGCTGATCCACCGCTTCGTCGGTGAGGTCACCGAACCGCACCATTGCCGGCTGGTCTCGACGTCGGAGGCCGTCGCTGCCGAGGGCCGGACAACGGTCGAGGTGATCTGGGAACTGCGGGCCGAGCCCACCGACGACGGCCGCTGCACGGTCACCGACCGGATCGCGGTGATTCCCACCGGGGACTACTTCGCCTTCCTCGACCACCACGGCATCACCTTCGAGGACGCGGCGGCGGCGTGCCACGCCGCGTGCAGCGACCACAACCGGCGCGAGATCCCGCTGCTCGCAGCGAGCATCGCCCGCCGGGCGTCGTCATCGAACGGGCGACACTCGATAACGCCCGTTGCCGCCGTGACCATTCGACGCGAGACGTCCCCGGCGGACGGCGAGGCCGCGAAGGCTGTGGTGCGCCGGACTGCCGAGGAGGTGCAGGACGGCGGCGACTTCGCCGTGTTCGACGAGCTGTTCGCCGACGACTACGTCGATCACACACCCCAGCCCGGCATCGCACCCGACAAGGCCGGCACCAGGCTGCTGTACCAGTCGCTGCGGGCCGCGTTCCCGGACTTCCACGCCGAGATCCACTGGCAGTCGGTGGACGGCGACCTCGTGACGACCTACACGACGTACCGCGGCACGCACCGGGGCGCGTTCATGGGCGTCGCCCCCACCGGGCGCGCGGTCGAGTTCGAGACCGTCGACGCGATGCGGGTGCGCGCCGGCAGGATCGTGGAGCACTGGGGCGTGGCGAACCTGCTGTCGCTCATGCAGCAACTCGGCGACTGACGCCGCGCCCCGTCAGGCGAACGAGCCCCGGGCCGTGACGACCTGGCCGCCCACCATCACCAGCGACGGCTCCGCAAGCACTCCGGGACCGGTACGCGGATCCTGTTCGTACACAACGAGATCCGGCGAGGCACCGGCCGCGAGGCCGCCGCCACCGAGCCAGGTCTGCGCGTTCCAGCACGCGGCGCCGAGGGCCTCGGTGGGCGTCATGCCGACCTTGCCGAGCGACGCGACCTCGTCGGCGATCCGGCCGTGCCGGACGTGGCCGCCGGCGTCGGTGCCCGCGTAGATCGGGATGCCGGCGTCGCGGGCGGCGCCGATGGTGTCGTTCACCCGCGCGTACAGGTCACGCATGTGCGCCGCGTACACCGGGAACCGGGTGGCGCCGTCGGCGATCTCCGGGAAGTTGTCGATGTTGATCAGCGTCGGCACCAGTGCGGTACCGCGCTCGGCCATCATCGCGATGGTGGTGTCGGTCAGACCGGTGCCGTGTTCGATGCAGTCGATGCCGGCGGCGATGAGCCCGGGCAGCGCGTCCTCGCCGAACACGTGCGCGGTCACACGGGCGCCCTCACGGTGCGCCGCCTCGATCGCGTCGACCAGGATTCCGTCGCTCCACAGCGGCGCGAGGTCGCCGACCTCGCGGTCGATCCAGTCCCCCACCAGCTTCACCCAGCCGTCACCGGCGCGCGCCTGGCGTACCACCTCGTCGGGCAGCTGCGACTCGTCCTCGAGATCCACCGGCAGCCCGCGGATGTAGCGCTTGGGTGCGGCAATGTGCCGACCGGCGCGGATGATCCGAGGCAGGCCCGCAACGGCGTCGAGCGAGCGGGTGTCGACCGGCGACCCGGCGTCACGGACCAGCAGGACGCCGGCGTCGCGCTCGATCCGGGCCTGCGCCAGCGCCCCGTCGAGGTCCTCGGCGCCGCCGCCGTAGCGAATCCCGATGTGACAGTGCGCGTCGACGAGGCCGGGCAGGATCCAGCCCTCGGTGCACAGTGTCTGCGCACCGGGCACCGGCTCGTGGGAGATCTTCCCGTCGACGATCCACAGCTCGAACGGCTGCTCGTCGGGCAGGCCGGTGCCCCGCAGGTGGAAGGACGTCACTCCGGCCTACTTCTTGGGGAGCTTGAGCTGCGACAGGTCGATGCCCTCGAGTCCCGGAGGTAGCTGGTCGAGGCCCTTCGGCATGCTCGACAAGTCCGGGAACCCGGCGGGCATGCCACCGGGCATCCCGGGGAAGCCGCCGGGGAAACCGCCCTTGATCTTCGGCTGCGTCGGGCCCTTGCCGCCCTTCTTGCCCTTCTTGCCCTTCTTGCCGCGCAGCTGCTTGCGCGCGCCCGGCATGCCCATGCGGCCGGCCATCGCGGCCATCATCTTGCGGGCCTCGAAGAAGCGGTCGACGAGCTGGTTGACGTCGGAGACCTTGACGCCCGAGCCGTTCGCGATGCGCAGGCGGCGCGACGCGTTGATGATCTTCGGGTTCTCACGCTCCGCCGGCGTCATGCCGCGGATGATCGCCTGGATGCGGTCGAGCTGCTTCTCGTCGACGTTGGCGAGCGCGTCCTTCATCTGACCGGCGCCCGGCAGCATGCCGAGCAGGTTGCCGATCGGGCCCATCTTGCGCACGGCCATCATCTGCTCGAGGAAGTCCTCGAGGGTCAGCTCGCCCGAGCCGATCTTCGCCGCGGTGGCCTCGGCCTGCTGGGCGTCGAACACCTGCTCGGCCTGCTCGATGAGCGTGAGCACGTCGCCCATGCCGAGGATGCGGCTGGACATGCGGTCGGGGTGGAAGACGTCGAAGTCCTCGAGCTTCTCACCGGTCGACGCGAACAGGATCGGCTCACCGGTGATCTCACGGACGCTCAGCGCGGCACCACCGCGGGCGTCGCCGTCGAGCTTGGTGAGCACCACGCCGGTGAAGCCGACACCCGACTTGAACGCCTCCGCGGTGTGCACCGCGTCCTGACCGATCATGGCGTCGAGCACGAAGATCGTCTCGTCGGGCTGGACGGCGTCGCGGATGCCCGCGGCCTGAGCCATCAGCTCCTCGTCGATGCCGAGGCGGCCGGCGGTGTCGACGATGACCACGTCGTACTGCTTGTTCCGTGCCTCCTCGACGCCGGCGCGCGCGACGTCGACCGGGTCGGCGGCCGAGATGCCGAGCGGGTTCTCGCCGCCACCGATGGAGGTGCCGGGGTGCGGCGCGAACACGGCGGCGCCCGCGCGCTCACCGACGATCTGCAGCTGACTGACGGCTCCCGGACGCTGGAGGTCGCACGCGACGAGCAGCGGGGTGTGGCCCTGGTCCTTCAGCCACTTGGCCAGCTTGCCGGCCAGGGTGGTCTTACCGGAACCCTGCAGACCGGCCAGCATGATCACGGTCGGCGGCGTCTTCGCGAACTGCAGGCGCCGCGTCTCACCGCCGAGGATGCCGACGAGCTCCTCGTTGACGATCTTGACGACCTGCTGCGCCGGGTTGAGCGCAGCCGAGACCTCGGCACCCTTCGCGCGCTCCTTGATCTTCGCGATGAAGGTGCGGACGACGGGGAGCGCAACGTCCGCCTCGAGGAGGGCGAGACGGATCTCGCGGCACGTGGCGTCGATGTCGGCTCCGGAGAGTCGACCCTTGCCACGCAGATCCTTGAGGGCTCCGGTCAACCGGTCGGAAAGGGATTCGAACACCGAATGCGCTCCTGAGCTCTGTTGTCGGTCTGGCTGCGGGCCATGAATATTCTCCGACCAGGGTAACCGTTCGATCGGGAGAGACCGCGCGGCAACCCTGGCCGGAGGACTTACAGACCGGCCGTCAGGCGGTCGAGTCGACCGAAGACGCCTCCCTCTCCTTCTTCTTCGGCTCCGGCGCCGGCACGACGGCCAGGATCGCCCGTTCGAGGCGCTCCCGCTGCGCGCGGGTGTCGACGTCGGCCAGTTGGATGCAGAACGCGTCCACCACCGACGAGCCGAGCGTGCTCACCTTCGCCCAGCGCACGTCCGCGCCGTGCCGCTCGAAGACTCGTGCCAGTCGACTGAGCAGGCCCAGCCGGTCCTCGGCACGCACCTCCACGATCGCCTGGCCCGGTTCGGTGGCACAGGTGTCGGCGTCGAACCAGATCACGCGCGGCGGTGCCTGCGCGTACTGGACGGGCACGGCCGCGGCGGTGCGGTCCTCGAGCGCCTGGTTCTCGCGGGCCTCCCGTTCCTTGGTGTCGAGCTGGTCGAGCACGTCGACCTCGCCGCCGACAGCCCGGATGAGTTCCTGCCGCAGCAGACCGGCCTGGGGCGGGGCGCCGAATCGCGGGGCCACGACGAACGAGTTGATCGCCGCCTCGCCGTGGTGACCGAGCGACGCCGAGAGCACCCGCAGCGAGTTCAGCGCCAGCACCCCCGCCTCGTGCGACAGCAGGCCGGGCGTGTCGGGCGCGACGACCGTCACGACGTACGTGTGCGCGGAGCTCCCCGGGACGAGCGCGACGTGCACCCCACCCTCGTCGGCCAGTGCGACCAGCTCCGGGTCGATCGGATCGGGCACCGGCAACGGCTCCCCCGCCATCGCGAGCCGGCAACGCCGCACCAGCTCACCGATGAGCGACGACTTCCAGTCGCCCCACACGCCCGGACCCGTCGCGAGCGAATCCGCCTCGGCCAGCACGTGCAGCAGTTCGAGCAGTGCCGGGTCGCCGCCGAGCTTGTCCACCACCATCTGCACGGTCGTGGGATCGTCGAGGTCGCGGCGGGTCGCCGTCTGCTGCAGCAGCAGATGGTGGCGCACCATCCCGGTCAGCAGCGCGGTGTCGGACGGCCACAGCCCCAACCGCGCCCCGATCTGCGCGGCCAGTTCGGCCCCCACCTCGCTGTGGTCGCCGCCGCGGCCCTTGCCGATGTCGTGCAGCAGCGCACCGAGCATCAGCAGGTCGGGGCGCGCGACGCGGGTCGTCAGGGCCCCGGCCTGCGCCACCGTCTCGACGAGGTGCCGGTCGACCGTCCACGTGTGCACGGCGTCGCGCGGCGGCAGGTCGCGCACCGCCCCCCATTCGGGGATCAGCCGCCCCCACAGGCCCGTGCGATCGAGGGCCTCGATCGTCGGGACCGCCCGGTGCCCGGAGCCCAGCAGTACCAGGAAGTCGCTCAGCGCCCCCTTCGGCCACGGTTCACGCAGTTCGGGCGCGCTGTCGGACAACCGGCCCAGCGTCGACGCCGAGATCGGCAGCCCGCTCACGGCCGACGCCGCCGCGACCCGCACCACCAGTCCCGGATCCCGCTTCGGCCGGGCATCACGCGCCAGCACGAGTTCGCCCGACTGCTCGACGACCCCCTCGTCGACGGGTCGGCGCATCGGCACCCGGCGCAGCTTCGACAGGCCCCGCCGCGGCAGCGAGTTGTTCGCGGTCCGCAGTCCCACGTCAACGGAATAGCCGATCGTGCGGGCGCAGTCGCTGAGCGTGCGGGCCAGATCGAACCGATCGCCGATCCGCAACGCGGCCCCGATCTCGTCGGCGTCCTGGGCGCGCAACTGGTCTCGGGAGCGTCCGGCCACCCGGTGCAGTTCCGTGCGGACGTCGAGGAGCCGACGGTGCGCCAGCGCCAGGCCGCCACCGGGCGTGTCCGGTCCGAGGCCCGGCATCCCGTCGGTGAGTTGCGCAATGGACAGGGCGTTGAGGAGTTGGACATCGCGCAGGCCGCCGCGACCGTTCTTGATGTCCGGTTCGGCCCGGTGCGCGATCTGACCACTGCGGGCCCATCGCGCCTGTGCCTGATCGACGAGTTCGTCGAAACGCGAACGGATTCCGGTGCGCCACTGTCGGCGCACGCCACCGATCAGCAGGTGGCTGAGCTCGACGTCGCCGACGATGTGCCGCGCCTCGAGCATGCCGAGAGTGGCGGTGAGGTCGGCCGCCGCCACCTGGAGCGCCTGCGGCACGGTTCGCACACTGTGGTCGAGCTTGATGTGCGCGTCCCACAACGGGTACCACAGCTGATCGGCCACCTGGGAGACGCGAGCGGGGTCGACGTCGTCGTGCAGCAGGATGAGGTCGAGGTCCGAGTAGGGCAGCATCTCCCGTCGGCCGAGACCGCCGACCGCGACGATCGCGAAGCCGGAGTCCGGCCGGATGCCGAGTTCGTTTCCTTTTGTGGTGAGCCAGAATTCGTGCAGATCGACCAGGACGTGTCGCAGCGATGCGGCGTCGAGGCGGTGCTGCCGGGCGCTTCCCGCGAGCAGCTGTTCGCGGGCCCGTGCGAGATCACGCGCCTCGCCCGGCCGGCTCGTATCGGGTCCGTCAGACCCGGACGGCCCCGACCCGGTCGCCGTGAGGGCGACAGGATCAGGGCCGTCGAATCCGGACCCCTGAGGGTCAGATCGCATCGCCACCTCGTTCCCCGGTGCGAACCCTGACGACCGATTCGACCGGTGTGACCCAGACCTTTCCGTCACCGATCTTGCCGGTGCGGGCGGCCTCCACGATGACCTCGACGACCTTGTCGACGGTGGAGTCCTCGACGACTACCTCGACGCGCACCTTCGGCACGAAATCGACCGAGTACTCGGCACCGCGGTAGACCTCGGTGTGGCCCTTCTGTCGTCCGTACCCCTGGACCTCGCTGACCGTCATGCCGAGTACGCCGGCCTGTTCGAGTCCGGTCTTCACGTCCTCGAGAGTGAACGGCTTGACGATTGCGGTGATCAGCTTCATGTCCTATGCCTCCCTGGCAGCAACGGTGATGGGCGCCGGCGTGCGTCCCTGGACCGGGCTTCCGGCGAGCGCGACGAAGTCGTAGGCACTCTCGGCGTGTTCGCTCTCGTCCACGCCGCGAGCCTCGGCCTCGGCACGTACTCGCAGTCCGATCGTGGCCTTCACGATAAGCGCGATGACGCCTGTAGCGATGAAGGAGTAGATGAGCACGGCGCCCGCGCCGACCGCCTGACGCCACAACTGGTCGAATCCACCGCCGTAGAACAGCCCGTTCACACCGGCCGGTGCGGCATCGGTTGCGACCACTCCGACCAGCAGCGTGCCGACGAGACCACCGACCAGGTGGACGCCGACCACGTCGAGCGAGTCGTCGTACCCGAAGCGGTACTTGAGGCCGACCGCGAGGGCGCACAGCGCACCGGCGGCGACACCGACGACGATCGCGCCGATGATGTCGACCGACGAGCAGGCCGGGGTGATGGCGACCAGGCCCGCAACGATGCCGGACGCGCCGCCGAGGGTGGTGGCGTGACCGTCGCGGAGCTTCTCCACCAGCAGCCACGCGAGCATCGCGGCGCAGGTGGCGACGACGGTGGTGACGAACGCGGCGCCGGCGACCCCGTTCGCGCCGAGCGCGGAGCCCGCGTTGAAGCCGAACCAGCCGAACCACAGCAGCGCGGCGCCGAGCATCACGAACGGCAGGTTGTGCGGCCGGAACGGCGTCTTGGGCCAGCCGCGACGCTTGCCGAGCATCAGCGCCAGGACCAGACCCGCGACACCGGCGTTGATGTGCACCGCGGTTCCGCCGGCGAAGTCGATGACCTTCAGCTTGTTGGCGATCCAGCCGCCGTTCTCGGCGGTCACGCCGTCGAAGGAGAACACCCAGTGAGCGACCGGGAAGTACACGATCGTCGCCCACAGGCCGGCGAACAGCAGCCAGGCCCCGAACTTCATGCGATCGGCCACCGCGCCCGAGATGAGGGCGACGGTGATGATCGCGAACATCGCCTGGAAGGCGACGAACACGAGAGCCGGGATGGTGCCGACCAACGGGATGGACACTTCCGCGCCCGTATGCGCGTCGGCGAGGTACTGCCCGCCGAACAAGCCCTTGAGTCCGAAGAACTCGGTCGGATCCCCGACGACCCCGCCCTTGTCGTCACCGAAAGCCATGGAGTAGCCGAACAGCACCCAGAGAATGCCGACGACCCCCATCGCGCCGACGCTCATCATGATCATGTTCAGCACGCTCTTCGCGCGGACCATGCCGCCGTAGAAGAACGCGACGCCCGGCGTCATCAAGAGCACCAGCGCGGCGCTGGTGAGCATCCACGCGGTGTCCCCGGTGTCCGGGGCTCCGATGGTGGGAAAGTCCACGGTGAGCCTCCTCGTCATTCATGTCGTGACAGTCGTGCCGTACTGAAGAGAAAGAGTGCTCACATGGTGTTTCATTCGTGGTTTCGCTGAGTTTCGGATAGGTGAACGGATCGGCGGGTTGTGTTGCAGTCGGGTTTCGCGACGTCACCGAATCCGACCGAAGCGTTCGAAACCACCGAAAACGCCACTGCCCGGCCCCGAAACACGGGACCGGGCAGCGGTGTGTGAAGGAATCTCAGCCGAGCAGCGCGTCGACGAAGGCCTCCGGCTCGAAGGGGGCCAGGTCGTCGGCGCCCTCGCCGAGTCCGACGAGCTTGACCGGCACACCGAGCTCGTTCTGGACCTGGAAGACGATGCCGCCCTTCGCGGTCCCGTCGAGCTTGGTGAGCGCGACGCCGGTGATGTCGACGACCTCGGCGAACACGCGGGCCTGCATCAGGCCGTTCTGACCGACGGTGGCGTCGAGCACCAGCAGGACGTCGTCGACGGCGGCCTTCTTCTCCACCACACGCTTGACCTTGCCGAGCTCGTCCATCAGGCCGGTCTTGGTGTGCAGACGTCCGGCGGTGTCGATGACGACGACGTCGACGCCGTCCTCGATGCCCTTGGCGACCGAGTCGAACGCGATCGCGGCCGGGTCGCCGCCCTCCTTGCCGCGGACGACTCCGGCGCCCACCCGTTCGGCCCACGTCTGCAGCTGATCGGCCGCGGCGGCGCGGAACGTGTCGGCGGCGCCGAGCAGGACACGGCGGCCGTCCGCGACGAGGACGCGCGCCAGCTTGCCGGTGGTGGTGGTCTTGCCGGTGCCGTTGACGCCGACGACCAGCAGCACGGCCGGGTGGTCACCGTGCGGCAGGGCGTGGATGGAGCGATCCATCTCGGGATGCAGCTCGTCGACGAGGACTTCACGCAGCAGCGCCCGGGCCTCGGCCTCGGTGCGCACGCCGCGCGACGCCATCTCCGCGCGCAGCCGCTCGACGACCTTGGTGGTGGTCGCGGTGCCGAGGTCAGCGATCAGCAGCGTGTCCTCGACCTCTTCCCACGAATCCTCGTCGAGGTCGCCGCCGCCGAGCAGGCCCAACAGGCTCTTGCCGACCGCGTTCTGAGACCGCGACAGCCGACCGCGCAGGCGATCGAGCCGGCCCGCGGTCGGTGCGATCTCCTCGATGACCGGGGCGGGTGCCGCCTCCGGCTCGGCCGGGGCGACGGGCTCCGCGACGGGCTCTGCGACGGGTTCCGCCGGGGCGACCGGTTCCGGCTCCGCGACGGGTGCTTCGGGCTCGACGGCCGCCGGTTCCTCGACGACGGGCTCGGGCGCAACCGTGGGCTCGGCCGGGGCGACCGGTGCCTCGGGCTCCGCAACGGGGGCCTCGGTGTCGGCGACGGGCGCCTCGGGCTCCACGACCGGCTTCGGCTCCTCGACGACCGGCTCGGGCGCGACCGCGGGCTTCGGCTCGGGCGCGACCGCGGGCTTCGCCTCGGGGGCGGGCTCCGGCGCAGCCGGCGGGACCGGGGGCGCAACCGGAGGAACCGGCGGGGCCGGGGGCGTCTTGGGCGCGGCCGGGGGCACCTTGGGCGGTGCGGTGGCCGTCGGCCCCTGACTGAAGTTGAAGCCGCCACCGGCTTGGTATCCGCCCGAACGGTCCTTCGGCTTCTCCGTCAGCTCGGGCTTCTCGGGCGCCGCGGTGAGGCTGATGCGGCGGCGCCGCGCGATGGTCAGGCCGACGACGAGCGCCACGACGAGGACGGCCAGTACGGCCGCTATTGCTATCCAGGCTCCGGTAGTCACACCGCCATCCTGTCAGGCTGCCCGGGTTCGTGACGTCTCCGGGCAAGTCATTCGACGTCTGTCACCCCGACAGAGCGCAACGCGAGCGTGCAAGTTCGCTAGACCATGCTTCGTTGTCGGGGAAACTGGGCCACGTCCTTCATCGGACGCCCAGCAGAGGTCCCAGCCTATGGTGGCATGCGCAACATTCAACGCCTTGCACTGACGTCCGGGAATCTTCGCGCGCGGCTGGCTGACGCAGTTTGGAGCTAGCTCAGGTTGTCCACCTTCTGCAGATGACCTAACGCGATCGAGACATGGCGGTCAGTGAAGATCCGTCCCTTACGTTGGGTCCACGTGCGAACCGCTGCACTTGCAGCCTCCAGGGTTCGGGCGCCCTCGTGGGCGGCCACCCAGTGAGTGCTGGCGAGAAGTTCGACCCCGTAGGGTTCCTCGAAACCACCGACTACTCGCATTACCCGATCAACGAGGTCAGTTACTTTCCTAGAATCCGGTCGGTCAAGATAGTCGACAAGACGGTTTCTACCTTCGTCCGTGAGACTGATCGGCGATAGATTGAGAACTTTGTCTGTTCCATCACCAAACCCGGAGACGAACTCCCCTTCCATGTCACGAATGACGATCCGCAGTACGTCGCTGTACGGACCATAGCGGCCCGGAGCGAACCTCAGACGGAGGGATGGATCGAAGTAGTCCGCGAAATAGAGAAGTTTCTGGAGTTCTAGGTGCGACAGAGCCTTATCCGCAAGCGGCTCGATTGCACCGCGGCGCTCACAGTAGTTATCCATTAGTGCAAGAACGGTAGCCCGCCCACGTGTCATGTTTAACCGCTTGGCGGTACTACGCAAAGGTCGCGGGGCCCCCGAAGGAGAGTAAAGATGGACTTCCACTGGCAACCCCTCGAACGCGGTCCGGATCAACGGCTCCACGTGGGACCAATCGAGACCACCGTTACCCGCTCCGAGAGGAGGCACGGCGATCGACCGCAGCCCGAGTCGTTCGATGACAAGCTTCAGATCCTCAAGTCCCTCAGAGATGTATGACAGCTTCGATGCCGACCTCCAGTGCGTCTTAGTCGGGAAGTTCACGACCCACTGGGGTGTCCCCAACTCACCTGTGGGAACCGGAAGCATCGTGCCGATACGCACGTCACCTGCTTTGCACGCCTGCTCGTAAGCCTTGAATACAGCGGGATACCGGCGCTTTACCTGCAGGGCAATCCCTTTCCCCATCACCCCAACACAGTTCACTGTGTTCACGATCGCGTCGGTCTGTGCGTTGAGAAGGTCACCTGACGACTCAATGATCAACAGAAACCCTCCTCAGAAGTAGTTCGACGACAGAACCATGAAGGACGCATTCACAGCCTGCGCACTCAGTGTCCCGTGTACCTCCGACAGCCTGCTGCCGGACTTGCACACAACATAAGCGACTGCGCTCAACGGTACGCTGTCATGAACCAGCAGCTCCGCCTGCCTGCGTCTTCCGAGATCAGAATCGTCCTCATCCTTCCAAGAGCTCACGGACAACGCGCGAGTGTCTACGAAGCTACCAAGAGCACCTAGATCATTCGAAAATTCGGTCAACATGGAACGCGCGTTACCGTTGGCTGCACACCACAAGTGACCGCCTCCCGCGATCCCGCCCACGCGTACTCCAAAGAAGACCAACGATTCTTGGCCGGACCGCTCCATCATTATGCGATACAGCATTGGGCTGCGAGGAGCGAAGTAAAAGGGCACGTGCTGCCCGACTGTTGCAGGCGGATAAGGCGGGGCGAGATCAACCGTCCGCGACAGCCGACTGTGCTTGATTCCGGCGTCGGCAAGATCGACATGTTGGAGGCCAGCGTTATGGCACACGAGAGAACCTCGATCTGCTATTGACTGGATGTTCTGCACGTCAGTGAAGTGCCAAGCTATCCAGTCGGCAGGTGACGAGTCCAACGGACTAGCGCCCTCGGCGCAAAACCCCGTCGTCGGCAGGTAAATTAGGGGCAACGCCGATCTCCTTGTATCCCTGATTGAACGAGCATGAACGCCGACGCGGATTGTAATCCGCGATCGCAGGTCCACCACCACATCGCGTCAGTGGTGGACCTGCGACCGTCGTTTTTACCATGAGGAGTTGGGAACTATGTGCAAGGCAACATATGTGACCCCCTCACACGGCAGCACCTCGAATTATGCAGTCCGGTTGCGACTAGAACGTGAGATGTGTAACCGGCCGCCTGAGCCTTTCAGCTCTTTCACCGAAGCAGTTCGGCGATCTCCTCGGCGATCTGCTCGGGGGTGACGGTGGGTTCGAAGCGGCGAACGACCTCGCCGTCCCGGTCGACGAGGAACTTCGTGAAGTTCCACTTCACCTCGTCGGTGCCGATCGCCTCGGGGCGGGTCTTGCTGACGTGCTCGAAGAGGAAGCCGTGGTCGGGGCCGAAGTCGCCGGGGGCCGCGGCACGCAGGTACTGGTACAGCGGGTGTGCGCCCTCCCCGTTGACCTCGAGCTTCGCGTACACCGGGAAGGTGACGTTGTAGTTGAGGCTGCAGAACTGCTGGATCTCGGCATTGTCGCCGGGCTCCTGCTCCCCGAACTGGTTGCACGGGAACCCGACGATCTGCAGCCCACGGTCCTTGTTCGCCTGGTACAGCGCTTCCAGGCCCTCGTACTGCGGCGTGAGTCCGCACTTGCTCGCCACGTTGACGATCAGCAGCAGCTTGCCCTTGTACGCGCTCAGGTCCTCGGTGGTCCCGTCGGCGGCCTGGACGGGGAAGTTGTAGGCGTTCATCGGTTCTCCCATGTAGTTCGGGTGTGGACGTGCGGGGTGCACGCACGTGGTGACGGTGCCGGGTTCACCCGGCAACCAGGTCCTGGCCGCGCAGTCGCTGCGAGATGACGGTGGTGATGCCGTCGCCGCGCATGCTGACGCCGTAGAGCGCGTCGGCGACCTCCATCGTCGGCTTCTGGTGGGTGATCACGATCAGTTGGGACTTCTCCCGCAACTGTTCGAACAGACCGATCAGGCGCCGCAGGTTCGTGTCGTCGAGCGCGGCCTCCACCTCGTCCATCACGTAGAACGGGGACGGGCGGGCCCGGAAGATCGCCACCAGCATCGCGACGGCGGTCAGCGACTTCTCGCCGCCGGACAGCAGCGACAACCGCTTGACCTTCTTCCCGGGCGGCCGCGCTTCGACGTCGATGCCGGTGGCGAGCATGTCCGACGGGTCGGTGAGGACCAGCCGGCCCTCGCCACCCGGGAACAGGGTCGCGAACACCTCGACGAACTCCCGCTCGACGTCGGCGTAGGCGTCGGTGAACATCTGCAGGATGCGGGCGTCGACGTCGGCGACCACCCCGAGCAGGTCCTTGCGGGCGTTCTTGACATCCTCGAGCTGGGTGGACAGGAAGTTGTACCGCTCCTCGAGGGCCGCGAACTCCTCGAGTGCGAGCGGGTTGACCTTGCCGAGCGTCGCGAGGTCCTTCTCCGCGCGCTTGGCCCGACGTTCCTGCGTCGCCCGGTCGTACGGCTGCGGGGTGGGGGCCACCACCTGCTCACCACGCTCGCGCGCCTGCTCGTACTCGGCGATCTCCAACTCCGACGGCGGCAGCGGGACGTCCGGGCCGTATTCGGCGATCAGGTCGTCGGGCGCGATCGCGTACTGCTCGAGGATCGTCTCCTCGAGCTGCTCGATCCGCAGCGCCGCCTGCGCGCGGGCCACCTCGTCGCGGTGCACGGCGTCGGTGAGCGCCGACATCTGCGCGGTGAGGTGACGGACCTGCTCCTTGAGCGTCTCGACCTGCTCGGTGTGCGCGGACCGCAGCCGGGTGAGCTCGTCGCGGTGCGCCTCCGCCGCCGCGACCACAGTCTCCAGCCGAGCGGCCACCTTCCGTCCGGCCTCCGCCACCGCGGCCGCCACCGCGGCCGCCTGCTGCCGCGCCCGCAGCGCCCGCTCCGCGCGGGCCCGCGCCTCCCGCTCGGCCTGCGCCGCCCGGCGCAACGAATCCGCTTTGCCGCGAACGGATTCCGCGCGTTCCTCGGCGGTCCGGACCGCGAGCCGGGCCTCGACCTCGACGGCTCGAACCTCCGCGAGCGCGGCGGCCGCCATCTCCCGCTCGACGTCGGTGGTGTCACCGGCCGCGACATCCGACGAGTCGCCGCCGGCCTGTTCGTCCTCGGCGCGGCGCAACCGCTCCTCGAGTTCGGCGAGCGACGCGAGCGTCTCCCCCCGGCCGGCCTCGGCCTCGGCGCGCTGCGCGACGAGCCGCTCGGACTCGGCCCGGGCGCCGCGCACGACGTGCCCCAGCCGCCCCAGCTGCTCGTAGACCGCGGCCATGGTCGCGTCGGATTCGTGGAGCGCCGCGAGGGTCTGCTCGGCCACTTCGGCGCGGTCGCCCTGCTCGGCGACGGCCCCGGCGAGCGCCGCCGTGAGTTCCTGCGCGCGGCGTTCGGCGGCCTCGAGCGCGGTCACCGACGCATCGATCGCGGCCTGTACCTCGAGGGTGCTGGGCCGACGGTCGGATCCGCCGGTGATCCAGCCGGGTCCGACGAGGTCGCCGTCGCGGGTGACGGCCCGGGCCGAGGGCACCTCGCGCACCAGTGCGACGCCGTCGGCACGTGAGTCGACCACGGCGACGCCGCCGAGGAGCGCCGTGATGCCGGCGCGTACCCCGTCGGGGACCTCGACGACCCCGGCCAGCCATCGCGCCCCGTCCGGAAGCGCCGGCGGCGGTGCCGGTGTCGCCAGTTCGAGCGGGAAGACGATCGAGGCGCGACCGCCGTCGCCGTCTGCGAGCGCCTGCACGGCCGCCTCCGCAGCCGCCGCGGACTCGGCGGCGATCGCGTCGGACGCGGGACCGAGCACGGCCGCGACGGCGGCCTCGAAGCCGGGCTCGACACGGAGCAGTTCGGTCACCGAGCCGGTGAGCCCGCGGTCGCGGTGGTGTTCGAGCAGCCACGCACCGCCGTCCTTGCGTTCGAGCCCCATCGCGAGAGCGTCGATCCGGGCCTTCAGCGACGCCACCTCCTGACCGGCGTCACGCTCTGCGGTCCGCAGTTCGGCGACGCGTGCGGTGACGAGATCCAGTGCCGCGACGGCGCGTTCGTGCTGCCCGTCCAGGCCGACCTCACCGGCGTCGAGGTCGTCGACCGTGGCCTCGACGGCCTCGAACTCCAGCTGCGCCGCGTCGCCGCGTTGCCGCGCCTCCCCGATCGCAAGGTCCAGGCGCGCCACCTCGGCGTCCACGGATTCGGCGCGGGTACGCAGCGTCTCCACCTGCCCGGCGAGCCGGGCCAGCCCCTCCCGCCGGTCCGCGACCGCGCGGACCGCGGCCAGATGCGCGCGCTCGGCCTCCGCGGCGGCCTCCTCCCGGTCGGCGAGCTGTTCACGCGCCGCTTCGAGGGTCGCGCGGGCCACCTCGACAGCCCCGACGAGTTCGGCCTCCTCCTGCGCGATCCGCTCGGCGCGGGCCTCCATCTCGTCCGGGTCCTGGCCGCGCCCGGCGACCGGCTCGGTCTCGAGGTGCCGCGCGCGTTCGCTCGCGATCCGGATGGTCGCGCTGACGCGTTCGGCGAGCGCCGACAGCTGGAACCACGTCTGTCCCGCGGCCTCGGCCTGCGGGGCGAGCCGGGCCAGGGCCTGCTCGTGTCCGCCGAGCCCGCCGGTGGCCGCGTCGAGTGCGGCCTGGACCGCCTCCTGCTGCTCCCGGGCCTGCTTCTCGTCGTGCGTCTGGTTCGCGAGCTCGGCGCGGCGGGTGACGAGGTCGTCGGCCGCCAGACGCAGCCGCGCGTCGCGCAGATCCGCCTGCACGGTCTGGGCCCGACGGGCCACCTCGGCCTGGCGGCCGAGCGGCTTGAGCTGGCGGCGCAGTTCGGCGGTGAGGTCGGTGAGCCGGGCGAGGTTGGCCTGCATCGCGTCGAGCTTGCGGACCGCCTTCTCCTTGCGACGGCGGTGCTTGAGGACGCCGGCGGCCTCCTCGATGAACGCGCGCCGGTCCTCGGGCCGCGATTCGAGGATCGCCGCGAGTTGTCCCTGCCCGACGATGACGTGCATCTCGCGGCCGATGCCGGAGTCGCTGAGCAGTTCCTGCACGTCCATCAGCCGGCACGAGTTGCCGTTGATCTCGTACTCGCCGGCGCCGTCGCGGAACATCCGGCGGGTGATCGAGACCTCGGAGTAGTCGATCGGCAATGCGCCGTCGGAGTTGTCGATCGTGAGCGTGACCTCGGCGCGGCCGAGCGGGGCCCGGCCCGCCGTGCCGGCGAAGATGACGTCCTGCATCTTCCCGCCGCGCAGCGCCTTGGCGCCCTGCTCCCCCATCACCCACGTGAGTGCGTCGACGACGTTGGACTTGCCCGACCCGTTCGGGCCGACGACGCACGTGATCCCGGGCTCGAACCGCAGAGTCGTCGCGGACGCGAAGGATTTGAATCCCTTCAACGTCAGACTCTTCAGGTGCATGACGGTGGACTCTACCGGCGGATCAGCGCTCGACGAATCCGGAAAGACCCCCGCGTGCCGCACCGAAGTGCTCGACGACCAGGGTGACACTGCCGGGCGTCTGCCCTGATCGCAGCAGCGCCAGGAGCCGTTCCAGCGCGTCGCGCGGGCCCTCGGCGATCACAAGCACCCGGCCGTCGGCGTGGTTGGTGGCGTGGCCGACGAGCCTCAATTCGAGGGCGCGCGAGCGTGTCCACCACCGGAACCCGACACCCTGGACGTAGCCGTGGACCCAGGCGGTGAGGCGTTCGGTCGCATCGGAGTCGTCCATGGCTGCCATTATCGGACGGGCGGGGTCAGCTCGCGTACGGTGCCGTCGAATCCGGTCGCGTACAGCGCGTATGGATCCCACCCCGGTCCCGATCCGAACTTCACGGCGGATGTGAGCGTCAGGCCCGACGCGATCACGCAGGCGGCACCGCTGTCGGGTTCCACCCGCAGCACCTTGCCCGCGACGTTGTACGCCAGGTAGACGGCGCCGTCCGGGCCGACGGTGAGGTCGTCGGCGACGTCGAGCGGCCCGATGCCCGGCAACGGAATCGTCCGGACCGGACCGTCCAGGTCGTCCGCGGCGAGGATCTCGAGTCCGTTCACCGGATCGAACGAGGTGGTGAGGAACACTCGGTCACCGGCGGTGGCGATGCCGTTGACGGTGCCCAGATCGGTGCGCACGAGCTCGGGCGAGCCGGGGCGGTCGGCGGGAATCCGGGTGAGTCCGGGCGCCCCGACGTTGCGGGTGGTCAGCAGGTCCCCGTCGGCCAGCTGGGTCAGGCCGTTCGGCATCACCAGGCCCGACGCGACGGTCGTCCGCTCCCGGGTGCGCAGATTCACGGCGTCCACGGTGCCGTCCGGGATCCCGAACACGCCGGAGAGCGTGGCGTTCCCGGTGGTGAAGTAGGCGTCGTCACCCGCGACGACGAGCCCACCGGGACCGTGCACGCGCTCGACGAGCGTGCCGCGCGTCCCCGACGCGTCGAGCGTGCGAATCGCACCGGGCGCGAGGAGCGCCGAATCCGACAGCAGCATCGTGCCGGTGCCGTCGAATGCGAGGTTCTCGAGCATCCCGTACCCGGAGGCGACGGTGCGGACGTTCCACTGCGGGCAGGTGCTCGGGGCGCTCGACATCTCGGCCGCGGCCGGCCCGGCCGCCACGAGCCCGGCCACCACGGCGCCTGCAAGCGCGAGGCCCCCGAATCGTCCTGTCCGCCGTATCCGCACGATGTCCTCCCTTTCGACAGCCGACCCCGCAGGGTACGGGATTCTTCCAAACAGATGGTCGGTCGAGCGACGAAACCCGGATGCGTTGCCCCGCTGAGGCGTACATTCTTTCGGTTCGTGGATCTCCCGACGAAGGGCACACTTCCATGACGACTGCGATCACCCCACCCGAGGCACGGACCGGGTTGACCGGAATAGTCGCGCGCCACCCCGTCTCGTCGTATTTCGTTCTCGCATAGGGCATCACGCGGGTCGTCTGGTCCCAGTTCATGCTGTCCGAGGAGCGCACTCGGTGGTTTCCGTTCCACTCCACCTACGACTTATTCGTCGCCTTTGCGAAGCGAATCGTGTTGTGGCGTGTCGGTGTCGGATGGCGGATGGCGGATGGTGGCCATCTTCGGGTTTCCCCAGCACCTTGATCGCCGTGGTTGCCCACCCTTCGATGGACGCCTTCCCGAACGTGGTGCTGTTCAGAATGTTCCCCGCACCCGCCGCGGAGTCGTCGTTCGGCGTCAACAGGTTGTACGTCGCGCTCACCGGCGGTCTCGGTCTGGCAGCGCTCGCGCCGATCGTCGCGACGAAGCGCCGTCCGGGCCTGCCCGTTGGGGCCACGCCGCCCGGGAGCACCCGTCGGCAATTCGACGACGGAGCCGCCCGCAACACCCGTCACGGACGGCTCCGAACGCCCTAGCCCCGCGTGATCTTCAGGGTGACGGTGGTGCCCGCCTCGAGGGTGCGGCCGACGGTGCACACCTTGTCGACCGAACGCTCCACGAGCGCGACCAACCGTTCCTGGGCCTCCGGCTCGAGTTCGCTGAGGTCGAGTTCGAGGGTCTCCTCGAGGTGCGGATACACCTCGTTCTCGCGGTCGGCCGCACCCGAGACGCGGATGGTCGCGTCGTAGTCGTCGCCGAGCCGGCGCGAGAGCGGGAAGTCCGAGCTCATGCCCGAGCACGCGGCCAGGGCGATCTTGAGGAGCTCACCGGGGGTGAAGACGCCCTCCACCGATTCCGATCCGATGCGTACCTCGGCGCCGCGGGAGCTACGGCCGGTATAGAGACGGGTGCCGGTGCGCTCGACCCACAGTTCGGTGGGCGCGGGTGCAGGAGTCTGTTCAGCCATGAGTAGAGATCCTGCCATCCTGCCCCGACTCCGGTGTCGTCTGCTCCCACACCTGGATGCCGTCGATCTCCGGCAACTCGTCCCGATGGAAGGTGGGATCCTTGCCGTCGGCCCGCTGTCGGCTGTAGTGACGGAACAGCACGAACGCGACCCCCGACAGCGGCAGCAGCGCCAGCAGATTCACCGTCACCATCACGCCCATCACGAGGTCGGCCAGCGCCCACACCAGAGGCACCGACCCGATCGCGCCGGCGAACACGCACACCACCACCAGGGCACGGAAGCCCGTCCGCACCCGCTTGGACTCGGTGAGGAATTCGATGTTGGTCTCGCCGTAGTAGTAGTTGCCGATCACCGACGTGAACGCCAGGAAGAAGATCGTGACGGTCAGGAAGTGCACCGTCCACCCGCCGAGTTCCGCGCCGAGCGCGTTCTGGGTGAGCGACGCCCCGGCTTTGGTGCCGTACTCCGGATCCGAGAGCAGGATGACGAACGCCGTCGCGCTGCACACCAGCAGCGTGTCGAAGTAGACGCCGAGGCTCTGCACCAGGCCCTGCTTCACGGGATGCGAAACCGCGGCCGTTGCACCGGCGTTGGGCGCCGAACCCATGCCGGCCTCGTTCGAGAACAGGCCGCGTCGGATGCCGTTCATGAACGCCGCCGCGAAGCCGCCGCTCACAACCTCCCGGATACCGAAGGCGTTCTCGAGGATCAGCGTGACCATGCCCGGCACCTCGGTGATGTTGAGCACCACGACCAGCAACGCGAGTGCCAGGTATGCGCCCGCAACCACCGGCACCACGATCTGCGAGACCGCAGAGATCCGGCGGACGCCACCGAAGATCACCGCCGCCGTGAGGCCTGCGACGACAACTCCCACCGCGATGGCCACGCCGCGGTCGTCCGTCTCGAGGGAGGTGGACACCGCGTCGACGATCGAGTTGGTCTGGACCGCATTGAATACGAATCCGTACGTCACGGTGATGACGACCGCGAAGATCACACCCATCCAGCGACGGCGGAGTCCGTGCAGCATGTAGTAGGCCGGGCCGCCGCGGAACCCGCCGTCCTTGTCTCGAATCTTGTAGACCTGGGCGAGCGTGGACTCGATGAACGCGCTGGCCGCACCGATGATCGCCATGACCCACATCCAGAAGACCGCGCCGGGTCCGCCGACGCTGATCGCGATGGCGACACCGGCGATGTTGCCCGTCCCGACCCGCGACGCCGCGGAGATCGAGAACGCACGGAACGCCGAGATGCCCTTGGTTCCGTCCGGCAACTGCTCGGCGGGCTCGGTGACCGACCGCAGCATGTCCGGCAGCAGTCGCAGCTGCACGAACCGGGAGCGCACTGTGAAGTACAAGCCCAGGCCGACGAGCAGCACGATGACGCCGTACCAGTAGAAGTCGTTGACGTCGGTGACCAGTTCCACGAGCGAGTCCACACCAGGGACTATGCGGGACGACGGTCCCACACGCCAGTCGGAAACCGACCGCCAGTTTGCTAATGACTCCGAGTCAATTGAACTCGGGGCAGTCCCCTTCGGCGTACAGGCAGGGCTGAATCGACCGGAGTTGGAGTGGTTGGGCACCGGCCAGCGGCAAGGGCTTTCCCGAGCAACGGATGCCTACAACGGCATGACACGCAAACAGTTGCCTCGGGGACAGATGGGGTAGAGATCCGGGTGTTCACCGATGGTCCGTCGCCAGCGGCCGCCATACGTTTGACGGCATGCGCTCACCACTTCTCCTGTCGGGCCTCGCTGTCGGAACCGTGCTGCTGGTCGCGGGCTGTTCGGCGTTCGCCCGCATCGACGCCCTCCAGGACGACCTCAACGCCCTCACCGGCTCGGGTGTCGCCGGTGCCGCGGCCACCGTCGAAGGCGACCACACGACGATCGTCGTCACCAGCGGCGTCGGCGACCGCGCAACCGGGGCACCGATGCCCAACGCGGGCCAGATCCGGATCGGCAGTGTCACCAAGCCGTTCACCTCCACGATCGTGCTGCAGCTCGTCTCCGAAGGCCGGGTACAGCTGGACTCGCCGATCGACACGTACCTACCGGGAGCACTGAACGCGAACGGAACCGACGGCCGAGTGATCACTGTTCGTCAACTCCTGCAGCATCGCAGTGGAATTCCTGAGTTCGCCGGTCAACCCGGTGCCGACGAGCTGGTGGCGGCGTCCCAGAACACAACGCTCTCGCCGGCCGAGGCCGTCGCGATCGCGCTCCGACAGCCACCGCAGTTCGAGCCCGGCACGCGCTTCGCCTACACCAACACCAACTACATCGTGTTGGGGATGCTCATCGAACGAGTCACTGGCCGTTCTTATTCCGACGAGCTCACCTCACGTATCATCGGCCCGCTGGGACTGTCCGACACATACCTGCCGGGTCCCGGAGAGACAGAGATTCGTGGCGACCACCCGCACGGCTACGAGTCCACACAAGACGGTGTCGTCGACGTCTCCCGTATCGAACCGTCGATTCCCTGGTCGGCCGGAGCACTGGTGTCGACGGGACACGACCTCAACACGTTCTGGCGCGCCTTGCTGGACGGAAAGCTCGTCCCGGCAGCACAATTCGCCGAGATGACGGCGGCGCAGTCCGGCGCGAGCGAGGAAGAGGGACGCGGTTACGGGCTGGGTGTTGGAACGACCGATCTGCCGTGCCGAACCCGCTACGTCGGCCACAGCGGTGGAATACCCGGGTATTACACGACCTCCGGAGCGACGAGGGACCGGGCCGTGACGATCGTGCTGACACAGGCGCCCGAAACTCGACCCGATCTCGAGAAGATGCTGGCACACGCGCTCTGCCCGTAACGCCCTCCCGGCGGCGCCAGCCACGCTTCGCGATGAGCACACTCGTGTTCGGCCTCATCGCAGCACTCAACGCTACCTACTTCCGGAGGGCGCCACGGGTCTCGCCCATCACGCGGCGCCACTCCGTAGTCGTCGCTGGATGTGCGGGTCCTCGCCCTCCCACGCGAGGGTTTGTTCAGCGGAGCGATGTGGGTGGGCGGCCTACGTCCGTCCGGGATGCGCGGGATGCACGGCCGCCGGGCTGACCTGATCATCGGACGCCCCGGTCATGTTGCGGAAGGGAGGAGGCAATGTCCAGAGTCCATCACAAGCGGTCGAGTAACCCGGCCGGTGTCATCACCGTCACCGCATGGACCTTTGCCGTGATGGGCACCTTCGGAGTCCTCGGAAGCATCGAACTGCACAAGGGCGGTGACGCAGCCTCGTGGGGGATCGTTGGACTCCTCGCCGGCGGACAACTGTTCAGATCCCGACTTCGCCGAGCAACGGCCACCACCGCCGCCGAGTTCGTTGCCTACGGCGAGCGCAAGAACCGACTGGGCGTCGACGGTGCCAGCGACGGCGTGCGCACGTAGCGCGTCCTGACACGAGCCGGTCTGTCGGGCTCCGCGCCTGCCTCCCGGTTGCGGCTCAAGAGAAGCCCGGCACGAGGACGAATGGGCTCCGAGAGGACCGCGACCGTGGCCGCGACGACGCCACCGGCCAGCGGCAGCGCGCCGCTACGCGTGCGGCGGGAGCCTGCGGCACCGCAGTTGGAAGGGCTGGTGACGCGGCAATAGCGCAGGCGCGATGCGCAATCCGCGGGTGTTCCCGTTCGCGCCGTGACGGGGAAGTGGTACGAACCGCCCCCGCAGACACTCATCGGATGCGATCACGAAGGGGTATCACCTCCTCGGCAATGAAGCGGCCGGTGCTCGACGGCGATGGCTGCCCGGCCGGCGGCGGTATTGACCTCGATCTTGCGAGGCTTGGCCTTCTCCGCCACCGGGATCGTCAACCGCAGGATGCCGTCGGCATAGTGAGCGTCGATCCGCTCGGTGTCGAGGGTCTCCCCGAGGAACAACTGTCGGCTGAATACCCCGCGGGGCCGCTCGGCGGCGAGCATGTCGACATCGCCATCGCGTTCGGGACGCTCGGAGCGAACCGTCAGAACGTTACGTTCGACATCGAGGTTCAGTGAGTCCACCGATGCGCCCGGCAGGTCGAACTCGATGACGAAAGTCGCCTTCACGCCACGCGTCCATCGGCGCATCGCCACCGGGCGGGCGGATGTCCCCTTCATGTGTGGAGTCCAGTGGTCGAGCTCGCGGAACGGATCAGTGCGCATCAACATCATGTCCACCTCCAAGAACCCTCTGAGGTGACTGCAATCATCACTGCAACAACAGCTTTGGACGTCTTTGTTGCGGTAGCCACCGAATCGGCTCCTCTACCACCGAGAGGGCAGGGGGGGCTCGACCCCTGCGAGAATCCCGGCAAGATGACGTGTCTTGGTTTGGGCGGCGCTCAGCTTCCCACCTCGCTGTCGACAGCGCACCCACCGCGTGTGGGCGCGGCCCACCGCGCACCGCCACCGCAACGCCGAATCGCCACACACCTCTGGATCGTGTATTGCACATCTATATCAGGTGACATAGAAAGGCTATCTAGCTCGGCGATGAACGCTCGCTATTCGGCAACCCGGGGACGGTCCGGTCATGTGGCGGTGGCAGCGGCGAGTTCCTCACGGAGCAGCGCGTTGTCGAGGACGAGTCTGCGGTTGTCGATCTCGAGCCTGTGCTTGTCGGCCTCGAGTTCGAGGATGTGGGCGATGCCGGCGATGTTGACCCCGGCGGCGGCCAACTCTCCGATGTGCTGCAGGGCAACCAGATCGTCGTCGCTGTAGCGGCGGTTTCCCCCTTGGGTGCGTGCCGGCGTGAGCAGACCACGCCGCTCGTACAGTCGCAGCGTCTGCGGGTCGATTCCCGACAATTGGGCCGCCACCGAGATGCCGTAGACCCCCAGGCGGGATCGGGGGGTGGACTCGTGCGCCATGACGCCTCCTGACCGGATCACTTCTTGCCCCAATCTAGCAGGAGTGACACCATTAATCCTGTGTGAGGAATAACAGATCTTCTGGCGGAGTTTCCCCACATGCCTAGAACGAGAAGAACCTGGAGGTGACGATGATGTTGATGCGTACCGATCCGTTCCGCGACTTCGATCGCCTCGCCCAGCAGGTGTTCGGCACCGTCGCGCGGCCCGCAGTGATGCCGCTGGATGCATGGCGCGAAGGTGACAAGTTCGTCGCGGAGTTCGACCTGCCTGGCGTCGCTGCCGACTCGATCGCGCTCGACGTCGAGCAGAACGTGCTCACCGTCCACGCCGAACGTCCGGAGCTCGACCCCGACCGAGAACTGGTGTCGGCAGAGCGGCCGCGTGGCGTGTTCAGTCGACAGCTGTTCCTCGGCGAGACCCTGGACACCGACGGGATCGAGGCCGGCTACAACGACGGCGTGCTGCGAGTGGCCATCCCCATCGCGGAGAAGGCCAAGCCCCGCAGAATCGAGATCACCGGCTCGAGCGAAGCCAAGGCTATCGACGCCTGACCCGCAGCCCTTCTCTGCCGTGGGCTTTCCTCGAACCCGATACGGAAGGTGGTGGTGTCACAGGAACATGACGCAGCAAACGAACGGTGCACACCTTCTTCATTCGAAAACCCACCCGATCGCCCCGCCCCGCGGGGCGATCGCCTGCGCGGGCACAGCCTCGAACAGTGTTCGCGGAACTACTCCACCCGCCGCGAATTGAGATGGGGGCTCAGCGGGGATTCGGCGAGTATGAGCGCGCCCCGCTGGTGAGAAGAACTCCGGCGGCAACCATCACAATCCCGAGAACGAGGTGGAGCCAGTTGTCGGCGGTATTGAGAGGAACGAAGTTGGCGTCGCTGTTCTGGTCGATGAACAGCCCGTACAGCCACAGCACCAGGTAGACGATCCCGCCGACGATCAGGTACCACCGTGCCGTGGTGACTGCGCGGGCCAGCGCGAGACCTGCCACACCGAAGATGAGGTGGACGATGTTGTGGAGAATCGACACTTCGAAAAGTCCGATGAGTTTCGCGTCGGAGTCTTGCCCCGCCCATGCGAGCGTGTCGTAGTTCGTTGTGATGCCGGGGATGAATCCGGCGATGCCGACGACGAGGAAGACAGCGCCGACGAGAAGAGCGGCCCACTGCACCGGTGTCAGCTGCCGCACTGTTGGGGCGGATCGATCGCTCATGTCATCACCTCGAATCCGGGGAACGATGTTGCGGACGGCGAGTACCCGGACCCGCGCCCTCAAAAACGGCGGCGACGGAACGATTGCGTCACGGCCGCACGCGCATCGCGACCGCCGACAGCTACAACGACTCCCCCTTCCCGAGCGGAGCCGATCGCGCCGCCGCCGCCGGCGACGACGACGCCCGTCCCAGAAGTCGCCGAATGCGATGCCACCGCCAGCCCGCGCCCGCATCAACCGGACCAGCACAGCCCCCACCCATGCCGGATACGGGCGGCACGCCGAGCGTCAGATCGCGGCGACGTCGCGCTGGTGTGGTGGTCACAGCCCGATGCTGGTGACGGCATTGCCGACCGGCGGGGAGTGTTCGCGGGCATAGACCCGACCCGCAGCGAATGACCACTGAGCTGATCGACGAGCGCCGGAGCGTGCCCTGCGGCGACGGCCGGCTGCCTGATCCGCGTGAGAAACGCCTACGGAAAGACGGTAAGCCTCCGGACGTCAAACCTGGAAGCGGTATCCCATGCCGGTCTCGGTCAGCAGGTGCCGCGGCTTCGACGGATCCACCTCCAGCTTGCGGCGCAGTTGCGCGAGGTAGACCCGCAGGTAGTGCGTCTCGGTGGCGTACGCCGGACCCCAAACCTCGCGCAGCAGTTCCTTCTGTCCGACGAGTTTGCCCTTGTTGCGCACGAGCATCTCGAGCATCCCCCACTCGGTGGGTGTGAGGTGCACCTCGGTCCCGTCCCGAGTGACCTTCTTCGCGGCCAGATCGACCGTGAACGAGTCGGTGATGACCACCGGTTCACTCGTCTCCGCCGCGGCCGCGCCACGACGCACGGCCGCCCGCAGCCGCGCGAGAAACTCGTCCATCCCGAACGGCTTGGTGACGTAGTCGTCCGCGCCGGCGTCGAGCGCCTCGACCTTGTCCGACGAGTCCGTGCGCGCCGACAGCACGATCACCGGAGCGGTGCACCAGCCCCGCAGTCCGGCGAGCACCTCGATGCCGTCCATGTCGGGCAGGCCGAGGTCCAGCACCACCACCTCGGGGTGCTTCTCGGCCGCCGCCCGCAGCGCCGCCGCGCCGGTCGACGCCGTCGTGACCTCGTAGCCACGCACGCTCAGGTTGATTCGCAGCGCGCGCAGGATCTGCGGCTCGTCGTCGACCACCAACACCCGGGTCATCGGGCTCCTTCCGTCTCATCGGCCGGCCCCGCCGGCGTGTCTCCGGTTCTGTCTCCCACCGGGCAGGCTGCCAACTCGACGACCATCGTCAAACCGCCCCCCGGCGTATCCGTCGCGCTGACGGTTCCACCCATTGCTTCCACGAATCCCTTGACCACCGACAGCCCCAGCCCCACGCCGATCGTGTTGTCCCGGTCGCCGAGCCTCTGGAAGGCGTCGAACACCTGGTCGTGGGTGCCGCGGGCCAGGCCGGGGCCGGTGTCGGCGACGGTGATCGTCATCCGGTCCCCCACCCGCGCGGCGCCGATCCGGACGGGCTCGTCCGGCGCGTACCGCAACGCGTTGTCCACCAGGTTCGCCAGGACCCGCTCGAGGAGCCCGGCGTCGGCCATCACCGCGGCGTCGCCCACCTCGACCTTGACCTGGTCCCGCACGCGTCGCGCCGATCCGGGTCCGCCGAAGCCGGCGCCGACGAGAGCCCGGTGCACCACTTCCTCCAGGTACACCCGCCGCAGGGTCGGCTTGACGACGCCCGCGGCGAGCCGCGACGAGTCGAGGAGGTTGCCGACCAGCGCGGTCAGCTGGTCCGCCGACTCCTCGACGGTCGCGAGCAGTTCGGCGGTGTCCTCGGGCGAGAACTCGATGTCGTCGCTGCGCAGGCTCGACACCGCCGCCTTGACCGCGGCCAGCGGGGTGCGCAGGTCGTGGCTGACCGCCGAGAGCAGCGACCGCCGCAGCCGGTCCGCCTCCGCGAGGGCGTTCGCCCTGCTGGCTTCCTCCGCCAACTGCCGCTGCCGGATCAGCCCGACGGCCTGGTTCGCGACCGCGTTGAGAACCTTGCGGTCCCGGGCGCCGAGTTCGCTGCCCGCGAGCAGCAGCGTGTACTCGCCGTCGCCCACCTCGCACGCCGTCCCCGCCTCGTCGACGGTGCGCGGCGGCGAGGCGCCGGCGGCGCTGATGACGCCCTCGCCGCGGCGGACGACGCTGACCCCCGTCTGCGCGTACGTCTCGCGCACCTTCTCGAGCAGCGCCGGCAGGTCGGCGCCGCGCAGCACGGACCCGGCGAACAGCGCCAGCAGTTCCGCCTCCTGCGATGCCCGCCGGGCCTCGCGCGCGCGTTTGGCGGCGGCGTCGACGAGCACTGCGACCGCCACCGCGACCACCAGCAGCACCACGGTGGTGATGAAGTTGTCGGGCTGCGCGATCGTGAAGCTGTAGAGCGGTGCCGTGAAGAAGTAGTTGAGCAGCAGACCGGAGATCAGCGCCGACAGGATCGCCGGCCCGACGCCGCCGAGCAGCGCGACCGCGAGCACGACGACGAAGAACAGGGCGTTCTGACCGCCGACGCCGGCGACCCGGTCGACCAGACCCATCAGCACCGCGGCCAGCGACGGCACGACCACCGCGGCGAGCCACGACACGAGCCGGCGCTCGCCGCGCCCCAGGATGGAGATGCGGTGCCGGGTCGCGGCCTCGTCATGGGTGACCATGTGGACGTCGATCTTCCCGGACTGCTGGACGATCGACGCCCCGATACCCTCGTCGAGGATCCGCGCCCACCGCGACCGCCGGGACGTGCCGATCACCAGCTGGGTGGCGTTGACCTCGCGGGCGAACTCGAGCAGCGTCGTCGGGACGTCGTCGCCGACGACGCTGTGCAGGCTCGCACCGATGCTGGCGGCGAGCTTGCGCACCTTGCCCATGTCGCCGGCGGATACTCCCTCGAGCCCGTCGCCGCGCACGACGTGCACCACCATGAGCTCGGCGCTGGCCTTGCTCGCGATGCGGCTGGCCCGCCGGACGAGGGTCTCGGACTCCGGACCGCCGGTGACGGCCACGACGACCCGTTCGCGGGCCTCCCACGTGTCGGTGATCTTGTTCTCGGCGCGGTACTTCGCGAGCGCGGCGTCCACCTGATCGGCCACCCACAGCAGGGCGAGTTCGCGCAGGGCCGTGAGGTTCCCACGCCGGAAGTAGTTCCCGAGTGCCGCGTCGACCTTGTCGGCCGAGTACACGTTTCCGTGGGAGAGCCTGCGCCGCAATGCTTCCGGCGTGATGTCCACGAGCTCGACCTGGGTGGCGGCGCGCACCACCTCGTCCGGCACGGTCTCCTGCTGCGCCACGCCGGTGATCTGCTGCACCACGTCGTTGAGGCTCTCGAGGTGCTGGACGTTGAGCGTCGAGAGGACGTCGATGCCGGCGTCGAGCAGCTCGTAGACGTCCTGCCAGCGCTTCTCGTTGTGGCTGCCCGGGGTGTTGGTGTGCGCGAGTTCGTCGACGAGCACCACGGCCGGCCGCCGGGCCAGCACCGCCTCGACGTCGAGCTCGGGCATCGAGGTCCCCCGGTACTGGATGTACTTGGGCGGGATCAGCTCGAGCCCCTCGAGCTGCTCCGCGGTGCGGGCGCGGCCGTGGGTCTCCACCACGGCCGCGACCACGTCACCACCGCGTTCACGCCGTCGGTGCGCCTCCCCGAGCATCGCGTACGTCTTGCCGACGCCGGGTGCCGCGCCCAGGTAGATCCGCAGCTCACCGCGGCGACGCGCTCGCTGAATCTCCGGAATCGTCACACCGCCATCATTCACCCGACGGTGCTGCACCGCACGCAGGTGCGGTCAACCCCAGTGCGAGATTGAGTTCGAGCACGTTCACCCGCTCGGCGCCGAGGAACCCGAGCTGACGACCCTCGGTGTGCTCGGCGACGAGTTCACGAACGCGGGCCTCGCTCAATCCGTTCACGGCCGCGACCCGACGCACCTGCAGTGCCGCGTACTCAGGCGAGATGTGCGGATCCACACCGGAGCCGGAGCCCGTGACGGCGTCGACCGGCACGTCCTGCGGAGAGACGCCTTCCCGATCGGCGATCACCGCCCGACGTTCCGCCACGAATCCGGCAAGCACCTCGCTGCTGGGGCCCTGGTTGGACGGCAGTGCCGCGGCCGGGTCGCCCGCGGCGAAGGGGTCGCCGTCCGCGACCGAGCCGACGACCCGGTTGTGGAAGAACGGGTCCGGCTCGCCCTCCTCCACCCGAGGGTCGACCCCGATCCAGCGACTGCCCACCACGCAGCCCGCGGCGTCGGTCACGGGCGAGCCCTCCGCCGTTCCGGAGGCGATGCGCCCCACACCCCACACGGCGGCCGGATACAGCACACCGAGGATCGCGGTGAGCGCGAGGAGCACCAGCAGCCCGGCCCACACCTGCTTGAGAAATCCGATTCCGAATCTCATTGACATTTCACCCGATTCCAGGAATGAGGCGGACGACGAGGTCGATCAGCCAGATGCCGATGAAGGGGGTGACGACACCGCCCACACCGTAGATCAACAGGTTCCGGCCGAGCAGCTTCGACGCCGCCGCGGGCCGGTAGCGCACTCCCCTGAGCGCCAACGGGATCAACCCGATGATGACGAGCGCGTTGAAGATGACCGCGGACAGGATCGCCGACTGGGGCGTGGCCAGGTGCATGATGTTCAGCACGGCGAGCTGAGGATAGATGGCACTGAACAGCGCCGGCAGGATCGCGAAGTACTTCGCGAGGTCGTTGGCGAGCGAGAACGTGGTGAGGGCGCCGCGCGTGATGAGCAACTGCTTGCCGATCTCGACGACCTCGATGAGCTTGGTGGGATCCGAGTCGAGGTCCACCATGTTGCCGGCCTCCTTCGCCGCCGACGTTCCGGTGTTCATCGCCACGCCCACGTCGGCCTGCGCCAGTGCGGGTGCGTCGTTGGTGCCGTCGCCGGTCATCGCGACCAGGCGTCCGCCCTCCTGCTCGGCGCGGATCCGCTCGAGCTTGTCCTCGGGCGTGGCCTCGGCCATGAAGTCGTCGACGCCGGCCTCCTCCGCGATGGCCCGCGCGGTGAGCGGATTGTCGCCGGTCACCATGATCGTCCGGATACCCATCGCCCGCAGTTCCGCGAAGCGCTCCGCGATCCCGGGCTTGACGACGTCGGTCAGTGCGATCACCCCGAGCACCGTCGCGGTGCCGCGCTCGGCGACCGCCACGACGAGCGGCGTGCCGCCCGCGAGCGCGACCTTCTCGACGGAATCCGACACGGCCGGATCGACGGCGGCGCCGTACCCGGACACCCATGCCAGCACGGCGTCACCGGCGCCCTTGCGGATCTGCTGCGGGCCGGTCTCGGTCGCGATGTCGAGTCCGCTCATGCGCGTCTGCGCCGTGAACGGGACGAACTCGGCGGCACGTTCGTGGTCGGTGGCGTCGGTGGAGAGGCCGAACCGTTCGGCGCACAGTTCGACGATGCTGCGTCCCTCGGGGGTTCCGTCGGCGAGGCTGGACAGCCGTGCGGCGGCAGCCAGTTCGTCCTCCGAGCGGCCCGGGGCGGGGTACAGCGCCGTCGCGCGGCGGTTGCCGAACGTGATGGTGCCGGTCTTGTCCATCAGCAGCGTGTCGATGTCGCCCGCCGCCTCGACCGCGCGGCCCGACATCGCCAAGACGTTGCGCTGCACCAACCGGTCCATGCCCGCGATACCGATGGCGGACAACAGCGCACCGATCGTGGTGGGGATCAGGCACACCAGCAGCGCGATGAGCTTGATCGGATCCTGTTCCTGCCCCGCGTACTGCCCCATGGGGCCGATCGCCACGACGGCGAGCAGGAAGATGATCGTGAGCGACGCCAGCAGGATGTTCAGCGCGATCTCGTTGGGCGTCTTCTTGCGCGACGCCCCCTCGACGAGTGCGATCATCCGGTCGACGAACGACTGCCCCGGAGCGCACGTGATCTGCACGACGATCCGGTCCGACAGCACGGTCGTGCCGCCGGTGACGGCACAGCGGTCGCCGCCGGATTCGCGTACGACGGGGGCTGACTCGCCGGTGATCGCGGACTCGTCGACGGTCGCGATGCCATCGATGACGTCGCCGTCACCGGGGATCACCTGTCCCGCCTCGACCACCACGGTGTCGCCGATCGCGAGCTGGGTGGCCGACACCTCCTCGATCGCGCCGGACGCGGTGAGGCGTCGGGCGACGGTGTCCTGCTTCACTTTCCGCAGGCTCGCAGCCTGCGCCTTGCCGCGCCCCTCGGCGACCGACTCGGCGAGGTTCGCGAACAGGACGGTGAACCAGAGCCACGCGGCGATGAGCCACGAGAACACCGTGGGCTGCGCGACGGCCATCACCGTCGTCACGATCGAGCCGACCAGCACGACGAACATGACCGGGTTGCGCGCCTGGTGGCGCGGGTCGAGCTTGCGCACCGCGCCCGGGAACGACGTGATCAGCTGTCGTGGGCTGAAGATTCCGGCCTGGACGTGCGAGTGACCGTGCGCAGACTCCTCCACGGGCAGGTCGGCGAGGGTGTCGGTGGGGTTCACTGTGGTTTCGGTCCGCAGACTCATTGCAGGGCCTCCGAGATGGGCCCGAGTGCGAGGGCCGGGAAGAAGGTGAGGGCCGCGACCAGCACCACGGTGCCGGTGAGCAGACCCGTGAACATCGGGCCGGAGGTGGGCAGGGTGCCCGCACCGGCCGGCGTCCTGCGCTGCGCCGACAGCGATCCGGCGAGCGCGAGCACGAACACGATCGGCAGGAAGCGTCCCAGCAGCATGCAGACGCCGAGCGCCGACTGGAACCAGTCGCTGGTGACGGTGAGGCCGCCGAACGCGCTGCCGTTGTTGTTCGCGGCCGAGGCGAACGCGTACAGCACCTCGGTGAACCCGTGGATCGAGCCCGGGGTGCCGGGATCGCCGCTGTTGCCGAGGTATCCGACGGTGGACCCGAGGATCACCGTGATGCCGGTGCCGATCAGCACCAGTGCCGGCATCACGAGCACCGACAGGGCGGCGAGGGTGATCTCGCGCTGTCCCAGCTTCTTTCCCAGGTATTCCGGTGTGCGGCCGACGAGCAGTCCGCCGACGAACACCGCGATCAGCGCGAGCACCAGGATCCCGTACAGACCGGTTCCCACGCCACCGGGAGCGATCTCACCGAGCAGCATGTTGAGCAGCACCGCGCCACCGCCGAGGGGCGACATGCTGTCGTGGGCGGAGTTGACGGCGCCGGTGCTGGTGCCGGTGGTGGTGACGGCGAACAGGGCCGAACCGGGGATCCCGAATCGAACCTCCTTGCCCTCCATCATCGATCCGGCCGCGGTGGCGGCGACGCCCCGCGCTCCGGACTCCGCGGCCAGCGTGACCGCGAGCAGACCGAAGTACAGCGTCGACATCACGGCGAGCAGGGTCAGGCCCTGCCGGCGGTCACCGACCATCGTGCCGAACGTGCGGGTCAGGGAGACCGGGATGAGCAGGATCGCGAGGATCTCCACGATGTTGGTGAGCGGCGTCGGATTCTCGAACGGATGCGCGGAGTTGGCCGCGAGGATGCCGCCGCCATTGGTGCCGAGCTCCTTGATGGCCTCCTGGGAGGCGACCGGCGCGAGCGCGTTGGTGACGGCGCTGCCGTCGAGACCCGTCGAGGCGAAGCCGGTGCGGAACGACTGGACGACGCCCTGGCTCAGCAGGATCAGCGCGATGACGAACGCGATGGGCAGCAGGATGCGCAGGCAGCCGCGGGTGAGATCGACCCAGAAGTTGCCGATCTCGCCGCCCCGCGAGACGCGGACGAACCCGCGGATCAGCGCGGCGGCCACCGCCATGCCGACCGCGGCGGACACGAAGTTCTGGACCGCCAGACCGGCGGCCTGCGTCACGTGGCTCATCGTCGTCTCGGGGACGTACGACTGCCAGTTCGTGTTGGCGACGAACGACGCGGCGGTGTTGAACGCGACGGCGGGGCTCACGCCCTCGAGGCCGCCGCTGAGCGGCAGCACGCCCTGGACGCGTTGCAGGAAGTGGAGGAACAGCACGCTGGCGGCCGAGAAGCCGAGCAGGCTTCCGGCGTATCCGTACCAGGTCTGTTCGGCGCGGGGGTCGACCCGGCAGATCCGGTAGAGCAGGGATTCGATGCGCAGATCGCCGGACCGGAGATCGGTGTCGGTGGTGTAGACCTTGGCCATGTAGTCACCGACGGGGACGTACAGAATCGCTAGCACGGCAACGACCAGTGCTATCTGCAGTCCCGCTGCGAGAGCGGGATTCATGTGCGAGGGACCTCTCGAGGACTAGAACCGCTCGGGGTTCAGGAGCGCGATGAGCAGGTAGATCACCAGGGCTGCGGCGATCACGACGACGGCGACACTGACCGCCCCGGCTACGGTCACCGGACGCTCCTCGCCTGCAGACCACGCAGCACCAGCGCACAGACGGTGAACACTCCGATGATCAACCCGACGTAGGCCAAATCAGCCATGACGTTCCTCTTCCGACTTCCTCAGTAGGGCGCGCGCCGGACGACGGCGCGACGTGTGGGCGCCGCATCTCGGCGCCTCCTGGAGCGTGCACCCGTTTCGAGCGCGCGAACGTCGTCCTGACACTCTGCTGACACCACCAGCAGCGCGCATTGATGCGATCTTTACGCGCCCTCCCCGTTCGTTGTGAGGGCGCGCACAGACGCCGGCACCGGGACGTTGTCGGGAACCCACGGAGCCGGGACCGGCTCTCCCACAACCGTTCGCAGCGGCACCAGCCCCGCCCACACGCCGGGATTGCGATCCCCCTCGCTCGGCGGCGCGGACCGGACCTTGACCGTCCACTGTCCGGGAGCGATCGGCAGCGCGATGGTGAGCGTGGCCGCCAGCTCCTTCCTCGTCGACGCCCGCACCTCGCTGCTGCGGCCCGGAATCAACGCATCCGAGAGCGCGGCCAGCGCCGATTCCGCCTCGGCGCCCGAGATCGGCTCGAGCTGTCCGCGCACCACGGCCGAGCGATAGTTCGCCGACGAGTTGAAGAGGTTGTCCGCCACCACGATCGCGTCGAGGTGCGTCACGCAGAGGGCCGCGGGTGCACCCGCCGCGACCTGCCGGAGCGCCCCGGCGCCGGTCGATCCGTGCAGCAGGATCCGGTCCCCGACGCGGGCGTACAGCATCGGTACCGCCCACGGCAGCCCGTCGACCACTGTCGCGAGGGTTCCGACGGCCGCCGCGTCCAGCACGGCGTCCAGGTCGGCGCGGTCGGCGCGGGAACGTTCGGGCAGTCGCTTGATCCGATCGAGGTCGTATGCGGTGCTCATGCTGTCACTGTGGCGCGATTGCGGAGATGCAACCAGATCCGGAATCGACGAAACCGGCAGACCAGTATTGTCACGGGATGCCTCGGACGCGGCCCGTGTCGACACTGCACCTGCAGCTGCACCTTCCCGACGATGGGGAACCGCTGCGCCGACGGATCGCGTCGGCGATCGTGGCCGCCCTGCGCGACGGACACCTGGACGCCGGGGACCACCTGCCCGCCACCCGGGCCCTGGCAACCGAACTCGGCGTCGGGCGCGGCGCGGTGGTCGACGCGTACGACGAACTGGCCGCGGCCGGCTACGTCGTCACACGCCCCGGGGCGGGCACGAGTGTCGCACCGGGCGCCGACGCCGCCGCCCGGGCGGGTGTCCGCCCACACGTCGGGTCACCCACCGCTCTGCCGCCGAGCGCGCCGGCCGCGGCACGCCGCGCGGTGTTCGACCTGTCCCCCGGCTACCCCGACACCACGCTCGTCTCACCGCGGGACTGGCGATCGGCCTGGCGGGCAACCATTTCCGGTGCCGTTCCGAACGACGCCCCGAGCCCGGACCTTCACCTTCGAGTTCGTGAGGCGCTGGCCGACCATCTCCGGCGCACCCGTGGGATCATCGCGTCCGCCGACGAGATCGTGGTCGTGCCCGGTGTCCTCTCGGCGCTGCGGACACTCGCCGCCGCAGCCGATCTGGCCGGACGCCCGGTCGCATTCGAGGATCCCGGCTACACCAAGGCCCGACGTGCGCTCGACGCGGCAGGGGTCGTGGTCCGGCCGGTGCCGGTGGACGTCGACGGTCTCGATCCGGACAGTCTGAGTCCCGCGGACGCGGCCGTGTACTGCACCCCGGCGCACCAGTATCCGATGGGTGGACGCATGTCGGTCGCCCGCCGGGCCCGGCTGATCGCCACGTCGGCCGACACCGGACGTCTCGTCATCGAGGACGACTACGACGGCGAGTTCCGTTACGGCGTGGCCGCGCTGCCGGCGCTGCGGTCGATAGACGGCGGCCGCGACACGGTGGCCTACCTGGGCACGGCGTCCAAGATCGTGTCGCCGTCGCTCCGGCTGGCGTGGATGGTTCCGCCGGCGCCGCTCCTGGCGCGGGTGCGCGAGGCACTCGAGATCAGCGGCGAAACCGTGTCCGCGGTCACCGCGGACGCGTTCGCCCGATTCGTCGAATCCGGTTCGCTGACTCGGCATCTGGCGCGGGCGGCACGGACCTACACGGCCCGGCGGCAGGCGTTCGTCGATGCGCTGCGCCGGCATCACCCGGACGTCAATCTCGCGGGGATCGAAGCGGGCCTCCACGTGGCGGTGCGATTGCCGGACGGGGCCGACGACACGGAGATCGCACGCGAGATCGGCCGACGCGGGGTCCTGGTCCGGGGCCTCGACGCCTACCGCGTCGGCGAACCGGGCCCCCGCGGATTGCTGTGCGGCTACGCGCGACTGCCCGAATCGCAGGCCGACGCCGCCGCCCGGCTGATCGCCGACGTCATCCGTGACCGAGGCGGGGACGCGGCCCGCACTTGACCGCTCGCGCCTTTCACCGTGCATCGTGGCGGTACCCGAAGAGGCGGCGTCGTCCGCTATCCGAGCATGAGCATCGCCTCGGTGACCTCGCCGACCGCCGCATCGGGGATCGCTGTGGCGGCCTCTTCGAGGACGAGCAGCCGTGCCCTGGGGATCTCGCGCGCGATCGCCTCGCCGTTGCCGAGGGGGAAGAACCGGTTGCGGCGGCCGTGGACCACGAGCGTGGGGACCCCGATCTCGGGCAGGCGCTCGCGCCAGCGGGGTCTGCAGTCGAGCCTGGAGAACACCATGCCGATCTGGTTGGCCATGTGGACCGGGGGTGCGGTGCCGGGCGTGCGGTCCCAGATGCGCGCAGCGATTGTGCGCGCGGCGACGGGGTCGTCGCCGAGGATCTCCGCGCCGGCCGCGGCGAACTCCGCGACCGCCTCGCGGTCGGTCCACTCGGGCATCGGACGCGCGAACAGTCGGCTCATCGTCGCCTCGTCATGGTCGGGGAGGTCATCGTCGGGCGGGCCAGGGGCAACCGGGCGGGTGCCCACCACGGTGAGCGCCGAGAAGGCGCCCGGATGGTCGAGCACGGCCACCTGGGCGACCATCCCGCCGACGCCGATCCCCGCGAGGTGCGCGGGCCCACCGCCGAGCGCGTCAGCAAGGGCCGCCGCGTCGGCGGCGAGGCCGCGCAGTGTGTAAGCGGGCGCCTCCGGATCCGTCGTCGTCGACTCTCCGCTATCGCGCAGGTCGTAGCGCACCACACGGCGCCTGCCGGCGGCGAGGCGCTCGCACAGCGCGTCTGGCCAGGAGAGCATCGTCGTTCCGCCCGCGAGCAGAACGAGTGGCGCGTCGTCGTCACCGAACGACTCGACGCCCAAGGCGATCCCATTGACGTCGACAGTGGTCATCGGATCACCCGAAGACGTCGTAGGTGGTCCGGGCTGGGGTCGGGGCCCGGTGGCGAAGCCGTCGGGAGAGACGGGGATGTCGGCAACAATGCGAGTCATGCCAAGGCAGACCCGATTCGCCGCCCGAACTCATCGCGCGCCTACGGTGCCTGCGTAGTCACTCGCCCGACTCGGAGTCGGGTCCGCGTGCTGGGGGCTCGCACGATGATCGGTGGCGACGGTGTGCCCGCTTCCGTCATCGGCTCCCGCAGACCTAGCCGCTCCTGCTCGGCAGCAGAATCGATCGCGGCAGATATCGCCCGTTGCAGGCGGAGGAAATCCGCCCAGTTTCCGTCGCATTCGATCGAGGGCAGCCCGAAGCTCTCCGCTCGCCCGGCCCAGGTCAGATGCACCTCGGTGAAGCGTTCCGGATCGGCCAGATGCCGGCAGAGTACGTCGTCGAACGCGACATCGTGCGCTACCACTTCGACAGCCACCCCGAACAACGGATGCCCGGCCGACACTTCCACAGCGACTTCCTCGGCGATCGCGGTGTGCGAGACGTCGCAATCTCCACTGGGCCGGTCGGTTGCGCACCAACCTGCGGGCAATTCGGAAAGCTGGGACTCGGTCAGGGGCATGCTCATCCCCGGACGAGGCGGGGCCGCGGCTGGCACTTGGGGCAGCTGAACGACGAGCGGTTCATGAACTTCTCCCGGCGGATCGGCGCCCCGCACCGCCGGCACGGCAGGTCCTCCTGCCCGTACGCGGCCAGCGACCGGTCGAAGTAGCCGGACTGGCCGTTGACGTTGACGTACAACGCATCGAACGAGGTGCCGCCCTGCGCGAGGGCCTCCTGCATGACGGCCTCGACGGACACCAGCAGTCGGCGCAGGCGCGGTCCGCTGAGCTTGTCCGTCGGCCGATTGCCGTGAATCTCGGCGCGCCACAACGCCTCGTCGGCGTAGATGTTGCCCACACCCGAGACCACGGTCTGATCGAGGAGGGCCCGCTTGATCTCGGTCTGCTTGCCGCGCAACGTTTTCACGACCGCGTCGGGATCGAATCGCGGATCGAGCGGATCACGGGCGATGTGCGCGACGGAATCGGGAACCACCGTGCCGTCCACGGTCACGAGGTCCGCGAGGGCCCATCCGCCGAACGTCCGCTGGTCGACGAAGCGCAGGTCGGTCCCCGAGTCGAGCCGCGTCCGGATCCGCAGATGCTTCTCGTCGGCGACCGTCGGATCCTGCACGAGCATCTGGCCGCTCATCCCCAGGTGAACGACGAGCGCGACGTCGTCCGGTTCGAGGACGAGCCAGAGATACTTGCCACGACGCTCGGCGGACGCGATCGTCCGGCCCGCGAGCCGTCGGGACAGGTCGATCGAGCCGAGCAGGTGCCGACGTACCGCACGCGGATGCAGGACGTCGACCGTGTCGATCACACGGCCGACGACGTGCGCCTCGAGGCCACGCCGGACGACCTCGACCTCGGGAAGCTCGGGCACGGTACGTCTCGCTCCGCCGGGTCCTACTGCTCGACGACCGGGGCTGCGGTCTCGGTGGCCTCCGCGGCCTCCGACAGCGCGCTCCAGGCCGTGCTGGCCGCCTTCTGCTCGGCTTCCTTCTTGGAGCGGCCCACACCGACGCCGAAGGCGTTACCGCCGACGAGGACCGTCGCGGTGAACTCCTTGTCGTGGTCGGGTCCGGTCGCGGTGATCTCGTATACCGGCACTCCGGCACCGCGCTCGGCGGTCAGCTCCTGGAGACTGGTCTTCCAGTCCAGGCCAGCACCGAGCTTCGGCGCGCGCGAGAGCAGATCGGCGAACAGGTCGAGCACCACCGTGCGTGCGGTGTCGATGCCGTGCTGGAGGTGGATCGCACCGAGGAGCGACTCCATGCCGTCGGCGAGGATGCTGGGCTTGTCGCGCCCACCGGTCATCTCCTCACCCTTTCCGAGCAGCAGGTGCGCACCGAGACCACCCGGGCCGAGACCGCGAGCCACCTCGGCCAGCGCGTGCATGTTCACGATGCTGGCGCGGATCTTCGCGAGTTCACCCTCGGACTTCTCCGGATGTGCGAGGTAGAGCCGCTCGGTGATGGTCAGTCCGAGAACCGAGTCACCGAGGAACTCGAGTCGCTCGTTGGTCGGCAGCCCACCGTGCTCGTACGCGTACGAGCGGTGGGTCAGCGCCAACGTCAGCAGCGACTCCTCGAGAGGAACGCCAAGAGCGGCGAGGAGCGATCCGTGATCCCCCTCGCCGCCGGCGAGTGCTGTATTGCTTTTTTTGCTGGTCACAGCGCCACTGAGCAGACTAGACCGCAGCGGTAACCTGACGGCCCTTGTAGGTGCCGCAGGACGGGCACGCGACGTGGGGCAGCGTCTTCTCGCCGCAGCCACGGTTCGGGCAGGTGATGAGGGTGGGCGCAGTGGTCTTCCACTGGCTCCGTCGCGACCTCGTGTTGGACCGCGACATTCTGCGCTTGGGAACAGCCACGTCTACTTCTCCTCGTTGATCTTGCTGGCATCAGCAGTTGCATTGCTGGCGTCGGATCCTGCACCGAATTTGGCTGCGAGCCCAGCCCAGCGAGGATCCATTGTCTCATGACCGTGCCCGGATTCCGCAATCGCCAGGCGAATACCGCATTCGGGGCACAGTCCCTCACAGTCGTCGCTGCAGAGCGGCTGGAGTGGAAGCTCCAGTCCGACGGCATCGACGATCACCGGTTCGAGGTCGATCTCGTCGTCCACGACCCGGTAGATCTCGTCCTCCTCGGTGGTCTCCTCGGTAGCGCTGTCCGGGTAGGCGAACAGTTCCGTGAGGTGAAGACTCACCGAGTCGTCGAACGGTTCGAGGCACCGCGAGCACTCGCCCACCGTGTCCGCACGAACGGAACCGGTCACGAGGACACCCTCGGACACGGCCTCGAGCCGAAGATCGAATTCCACATCCGTACCCTCTTCGATCGCGACGAGGTCGAGACCGATCCGCGAGGGAGCCGGAACCACCCGCGACACTGTGCGCATCGAGCCGGGACGCCGCCCCAGCGAGAGCGTGTCCAGCACGAACCCCTCGTCGCGCGTCGGACGCGAGGACTTGTGGCGATGCGATGACACGGGTGTTCTCTTTCAGAAGACATGGAACGGGCAACCACTCCACGGTACGCGATGGACGGGCCCGGATGGAAATCGGAAGCGGCTACGCCCGGTGGATCTACCGGCGACGGTCGCCGTAGCCGGCGTCGTAGTCGGGGACCCCGGCGCCCGTCCGCAGCTGCTGACGACCCCGGCCTACCGATCGGATGGTGCCGTTCAGGAACTCCTCGAACTCCGCGAGCTTGGTGTCGACGTACAGGTCGCACTCCGAGCGCAGGCGGTCGGACTCGGCGTGCGCGGCGTCGATGACCCGGGCCGACTCCGCGTGCGCGGCCTGGACGACCTCGGCCTGCGACACCAGCCGCTCCTGCTCGGCGACACCGTCCGCGACGGATCGCTCGTACGACGCCTTGCCCGACTCGATCATCCGCTCCGATTCGGCGCGAGCACGCGACGTCACCGCGTCGTACTCCCGCTGCCCGTCCGCGACGGTCGCGTCCGCCTCTTCGCGCGCATCGCGAACCAACTGCTCCGCATGCGAGCGCGCCTCGGCGACCATGCGGTCGGCCTGCGCCTTCGCGTCGGCCAGCAGGCGGTCGGCGTCCTCTCGCGAGTTGGTGATCGTCTCGTGCGCCTCCGCGTTCGCGCGCGAGATCGTCTGTTCCGCGTTCTGACGCGCATCGCCCACCAGCTTGTCGCGGTGGTCCAGCACGTCCTGCGCATCGTCCAACTCACCCGGAATCGCGTCCCGCACATCGTCGAGAAGCTCGAGGACGTCGCCGCGTGGCACGACGCACCCAGCGGTCATCGGAACCCCACGCGCCTCCTCGACTATCGCGACAAGCTCGTCGAGTGCCTCGAATACCCGGTACACGCACAACCCCAATCGTCAGTTGCCATCGTCGGTGCTGACGTCCAGTCTGCCCCAGCCGCCGCGGCCCGGCCGTCGCGGCGGCCGGTGTGTCGACTCAGGCGTTCTCTGCCGCGCGCTCGGCGAGCCGCGCCGTCAGCCGGGCATGGACCTTCTCGGGCACCATGTCCGCGACGTCGCCGCCGAACGTGGCGACCTCCTTGACCAGCGAGCTGGACAGGAAGCTGTAGGTAGGATTCGTGGGGATGAAGAGGGTGTCGACACCCGAGAGCTTCTGGTTCATCTGCGCCATCTGCAGCTCGTAGTCGAAGTCGTTGGCGCCGCGCAGGCCCTTCACGATCGCCGTGATCCCTTGGGACTTGGCGTAATCCACGAGCAGCCCGTGCCAGGCGGCGACACGCACGTTGGACAGGTGACTCGTGGCGTCCTCGAGCATCTCGATGCGCTCGTCGACAGTGAACAGACCGCGCTTGTTCTTGTTGATCATCACGGTCACGACGACCTCGTCGAACAGCGCCGCGGCGCGTCCGATCACGTCGAGGTGACCGTTGGTCACGGGGTCGAAGGATCCGGGGCAGACGGCGCCAGTCATGGCTCCAGACCGTAGCAGGTGGCGACCTCGATTCTGGTCTCGCCGTAGCGCTTCACCCGCTCGGCCCGCATGCCGTCGGGCCACGAGGTCTCGGGTGAGCGCGACGAGCGTTCCACCACGACGACCGACCCCTCCCCCACCCAGCCGTTGGCCAGGAGCGCGGTGAGCGCGGCGGTGACCGACTCCTCGGTGACCGCGTACGGCGGATCGGCGAGCACGACGTCGAATTCGCGTTCGGCGACGCCGCCCACGACCGCCGCGACGGGGGCCGTGCGCACGCTCGCCCCGGGCAGGCCGACCGCCGTCACGTTCTGCTTGATGACGGCGGCGGCCTTGGCGTCGGATTCGACGAGGAGCACGTGCTCGGCGCCCCGGGACAGGGCCTCGAGCCCGAGGGCGCCGGAACCTGCGTACAGGTCGAGCACTGCGGCGCCTTCGAGGTCGATGCGGCTGTCGAGCGAGCTGAACAGGGCCTCGCGGACTCGTTCGGACGTCGGTCGGGTCCCGCTCGCGGGCACCTTCAAACGCCTGCCTCCGGCTCGGCCGGCGACGATTCTTGTCACGCTGTCAGTCCTGTCACTCGCTGGTTCTCACTCGTTGCCGGCGGTCTCCCTCGTCGACACGACGGCCAGGAGATCGCCGCCCTCGACCTGCGAGGTACCGCCGATGGCAACGCGCGTGACGATACCGCTGCGCGGTGCTGTGATCGCCGCCTCCATCTTCATGGCCTCGATGGTCGCGACGGTGTCGCCCGCCGAAACGTGCTGGCCCTCGGTGACGACGAGCGTGACGACACCGGCGAACGGCGCCGGGATGTGCGCGGGGTTGTTCTTGTCCGCCTTCTCGGCCGCCGGCACCTCGCTCGCGATCGAGCGGTCGCGCACCGACACCGGACGCAGTTGGCCGTTGAGGATGCACATCACGGTCCGGTAGCCGCGTTCGTCGGGCTCGGAGATCGCCTCGAGACCGATGAGCAGCTCGACGCCCTTGCCGAGCTTGACCCGGTGCTCCTCGCTGCGGCGCAGACCGTAGAAGAACTGGTTGGCCGACAGCTGCGAGGTGTCGCCGTACTTCTCCCGGTGCTCCTCGAATTCCCTTGTGGGGCCGGGGAAGAGCAGCCGGTTGAGCGTGGCCTGGCGTTCCTTCGCCGTGCCCGACAGCCCCTTCTCGTCCTCGGCGGTCAGCGGAGTCTCCGGTTTGGCCGGGCCGCGGCCCTCGAGGGCCTTGCTGCGGAAGGGCTCCGGCCATCCGCCGGCCGGGGTGCCGAGCTCGCCGCGCAGGAAGCCGACGACGGAGTCGGGGATGTCGAACTTGGCCGGGTCGGCCGCGAACTCGTCCGCCGCGACGTCGGAGCCCACCATGTGCAGCGCCAGGTCGCCGACGACCTTCGACGACGGCGTGACCTTGACGAGGCGTCCGAGCATGCGGTCGGCGGCGGCGTACTTGGCCTCGACCTCCTCGAACCGGTCACCGAGGCCGAGCGCGATGGCCTGCTGCCGCAGGTTCGAGAGCTGACCGCCCGGGATCTCGTGGGTGTAGACGCGTCCGGTCGGGGCAGGCAGCCCGGACTCGAACGGCGCGTAGACCTTCCGTAGTGCCTCCCAGTACGGCTCGAGGTCGCACACGGCCTGCAGGTCGATGCCGGTGTCGAACTCGCTGTGCGCCGCCGCGGCGACGATCGCCGACAGCGCCGGCTGACTGGTGGTGCCCGCCAACGGCGCCGCCGCGCCGTCGACCGCGTCCGCGCCCGCGTGCCACGCGGCCAGGTAGGTGGCCAGCTGCCCGCCGGGGGTGTCGTGGGTGTGCACGTGCACGGGCAGGTCGAAGTTGCTCCGCAGCGCGGAAACCAGCTTCGCCGCCGCGGGCGCCCGCAGCAGACCGGCCATGTCCTTGATCGCGAGGACGTGCGCACCGGCCTCGACGATCTCCTCCGCCAGACGCAGGTAGTAGTCGAGCGTGTAGAGCTTCTCGTTCGGGTTCGCCAGGTCGCCGGTGTACGACATCGCGACCTCGGCGATCGTGGTGCCGGTCTCGCGGACCGCCTCGATCGCCGGACGCATCTGGTCAACGTTGTTGAGGGCGTCGAAGATGCGGAAGATGTCGATACCCGTCGCCGCGGCCTCCTCGACGAACGCTCGGGTCACCTTCTCCGGGTACGGCGTGTAGCCGACGGTGTTGCGGCCGCGCAGCAGCATCTGCAGGTTGATGTTCGGTACGGCCTCACGCAGAGCCGCGAGCCGGTACCAGGGATCCTCGTGCAGGAAGCGCAACGCCACGTCGTAGGTCGCGCCGCCCCACGCCTCGATCGACAGCAGCTCGGGCGTCATCCGCGCGACGTGTCCCGCGACGTCGAGCAGTCCGGACGTGCGCACCCGGGTGGCGAGCAGCGACTGATGCGCGTCGCGGAACGTGGTGTCGGTGACCGCGAGCGCCTTCTGCTCCCGCAACGCCTTGGCGAAGCCGTCGGGCCCGAGCGCGAGCAGTCGCTGGCGGGACCCGTCCGGCGGGGCCACGTCCAGGTCGATCTTCGGCAGCTTGTCGTGCGGGTACACCGCGGTCGGCCGCTCGCCGTGCGGCTTGTTGACCGTGACGTCCGCGAGGTAGTTGAGAATCTTGGTGCCACGGTCGGCCGAGCTGCGCAGCGTCAGCAGCTCGGGGCGCTGCTCGATGAACGACGTCGTCACGCGTCCCGCGCGGAAGTCGGGGTCGTCCAGAACCGCCTGCAGGAACGGGATGTTCGTGGCGACACCGCGGATGCGGAACTCGGTCACCGCGCGGCGCGCGCGGGCGACGGCCGCCTCGAGATCGCGACCGCGACACGTGAGCTTGACGAGCATCGAGTCGAAGTGGGCGCCGACCTCGGCACCGAGATTCGCGCCGCCGTCGAGTCGCACGCCCGCGCCGCCCGGGGTGCGGTAGGCGGTGATCCGGCCGGTGTCGGGACGGAAGCCGTTGGCCGGATCCTCGGTGGTGATGCGGCACTGCAGTGCGGCACCGCGGATCGTGATCGCGTCCTGGCTCAGGCCGAGATCGGCGAGGGTCTCGCCCGACGCGATGCGCAGCTGCGCCTGCACCAGGTCGACGTCGGTGATCTCCTCGGTCACCGTGTGCTCCACCTGGATTCGCGGGTTCATCTCGATGAAGACGTGGTTGCCGCGGGTGTCGAGGAGGAACTCGACCGTGCCCGCGCACCGGTAACCGATCTGCTTGGCGAACGCCACGGCGTCGGCGCAGATCCGGTCGCGCAGTTCCGGGTCGAGGTTGGGCGCCGGCGCGAGCTCGATCACCTTCTGGTGACGGCGCTGCACCGAGCAGTCCCGCTCGAACAGGTGGATCACGTTGCCCTCGCCGTCGGCGAGGATCTGCACCTCGATGTGCCGCGGATCGACCACGGCCTGCTCGAGGAACACCGTCGGGTCACCGAAGGCCGACTCCGCCTCGCGCGACGCCGCCTCGATCGACTCCCGCAGCGCCGACCGCTCCGCGACACGGCGCATGCCGCGACCGCCGCCGCCGGCGACCGCCTTGACGAAGACGGGGAACTCCATGTCCTCCGCGGCGGCGAGCAGTTCGTCGACGTTCGACGACGGCTCCGACGACGCCAGCACCGGCAGCCCCGCCGCCTTCGCGGCGGCGATCGCCCGCGCCTTGTTCCCGGTCAGCTCGAGGACGTCGGCCGACGGTCCGACGAAGGTGATGCCCTTCGCCTCGCACGCCGCGGCCAGATCCGGGTTCTCCGACAGGAATCCGTAGCCGGGGTAGATGGCGTCGGCGCCGGCGCGCTCCGCGGCGGCCACGATCTCCTCGACCGACAGGTACGCGCGCACCGGATGCCCGATCTCACCGATCTGGTAGGACTCGTCGGCCTTGAGCCGGTGCACCGAGTTGCGGTCTTCGTACGGGAACACCGCAACCGTTCCGGCGCCCAGTTCGTAGGCGGCACGGAACGCGCGGATGGCGATTTCGCCGCGGTTGGCGACGAGGACTTTGGTGAACATGGGAAGCAAAGTACCTTGCCGCGCGGCCCACCGTGACAGCACCGTCCCACGATACGGAACGCTTCGCAAGCTTCACAAACAGCCGCTCTGACATGCGAAATTGGCAAGTTTGCAAACCGGGGAAGAAGTGCCCTGCACAGACCGTACGGACGGCATTCGGGCCGGTTCCGGGACGCCGGATCGGGCGCTAGGACTTCTCCAGGAATTCGATCCTCTCGGAGTCCAACGCGGCGGCCACCATCGCCGCCAGTCCGGGGTGCTCGGTCAGATCCGGATCGGCGTCGGTGACGCCGCGGGCGAACTCCTGCGCCGCCGCGATCACGTCCTCGTGCTCGAGGAGCGACAGCAACCGCAGGGTCGTGGTGCTGCCGGACTGCGCCGACCCGAGGACGTCCCCCTCGCGCCGCTGGCGCAGATCCAGCTGCGCCAGCTCGAATCCGTCGTTGGTGCCCGCGACCGCGGTCAGACGTTCGAACGCCGTCGAGCCCGGCATCATGTCGGTGATGAGGATGCACAGCCCCTGGTGGCTGCCGCGACCCACCCGCCCGCGCAGCTGGTGAAGTTGGCTCACGCCGAAGCGGTCCGCGTCGACGAGCACCATGACGGTGGCGTTCGGGACGTTCACGCCCACCTCGACAACGGTGGTGCACACGACCACGTCGATCGCGCCGGCCGTGAAGTCACGCATCACCGCGTCCTTCTCGTCGGCCGGCAGCCGGCCGTGCAGCAGGCCCAGCCTCAGATCCCGCATCGGACCCGACCGCAGCTCGTCGAAGAGGTCGACGGCGGACGTGGTCTCCGGCGGCTCCTTGCCGGCCTTGATCAGGTCCGCCTCGCTCTCGCCGTCGCCGATCCGCGAACACACCACGTACGCCTGCCGGCCGGCGGCGACCTCCTCGCGAATCCGCTCCCATGCCCGCGCCACCCACTGCGGGGTCTGCCGGGCCGCCACGACCTTGCTCACGATCGGTGCACGCCCCTGCGGCAGCTGCCGCAGCGTCGACGTCTCCAGGTCGCCGAGCACCGTCATCGCGATCGTCCGCGGAATCGGCGTGGCGGTCATGACGAGAACGTGCGGGCTCAATCCCTCGCGGGCCCGCGAGCGCAGCTCGTCGCGCTGTTCGACACCGAACCGGTGCTGCTCGTCGATGACGACGAACCCGAGATCGAAGAACTCCACCTTGTCCTGGATGAGCGCGTGCGTGCCGATCACGATGCCGGCCTCGCCGGTCACGATGTCGAGCAGTGCGGCCCGTCTGGCCGCGGTCGCCATCGAGCCGGTCAGCAACGTCACCTTCGTCGCCACGTCGTCGGCGCCGAGCTCCCCCGCGATCCCGAGCGGGCCCAGCATCTCCCGCAGCGACCGGGCATGCTGCGCCGCAAGCACTTCCGTGGGCGCGAGGAGCGCGCACTGGTATCCGGCGTCGATGGCCTGGAGCATCGCCCGCAGCGCCACGATCGTCTTGCCCGACCCGACCTCACCCTGCAGCAGCCGGTTCATCGGGTGGGGTTCGGAGAGATCGTTCGCGATCTCCGCGGCCACGTCCTTCTGGCCGTCGGTCAGCTCGAACGGCAACCGACGGTCGAACGCGGCGGCCAGCCCGTCCGGCTTCGGCGGACACTGCGGTGCCGTGCGGGCCGCGACGTCCCGGCGCCGCTTGGCGAGCACCAACTGCAGCGCTGCGGCCTCGTCGAAACGCAGCCGCTCCTGCGCGCGGCCGATGTCGTCCCGGGTGTCGGGCAGGTGCACCGTGCGCAGCGCCTCGTCCAGACCGATGAAGCCGTGCTCGTCGCGCACCTCGCGCGGCAACGGGTCGTCGACGGTATCGAGCTGGTCGAGCACCTGTCGGACGCAGCGCAGCAGGGTCCAGCTCTCGACCTCGCGGGTCGCCGGATACAGAGGGATCAGCTCGCGATCGAAGATCGACATGTCGACCCCGGACCCGGACTCCTGTGTGGCCCGCGCCATTCCGGCGAGATCCCCCGCACCCTGCACGTGCGCCATCGACACGACCGGGTCCTCGCCCTCGGCGGGCTCCGGCAGGATCAGATAGCTCGGGTGGGTCAGGCTCCACTTGCCGCGGAAGTACTTGACCGTGCCCGAGAACATCGCCCGGACGCCCTTACGGACTGCGTGCTTGACCTTGTGCGGGTTGAAGAATGTGACGTCGACGCTCTGCGACTCGGCAGCGAGCACCACCTTGAGCATCTGTCCGCGGCGGCTCTTCATGTTCACCACGTCGGCCTTGACGACCCGCGCGATGATCGTGATGTGCGAGCCCTCCTCGGGCTCCTTCTCGGTGAGCTCGCGGCCCTGCGCCGCGTACCGGTGCGGGTAGTGCCGCAGCAGATCCTCGACCGTGTGGATGTCGAACGCGTCCACCAGCGCGTCGGCCGTCTTCGCACCCAGCAGGTGGTCGAGTCGGTCGTTCAGCGTCGCCATGTCAGTGATCCCGTCACGCGTCCCGTCGATACTGTCGCCATCCATCCGCCCTCTACTCGACTCCGAACTGCAACAGGTCGCGGCTCTGCCCGCCGCGGTAGACCATCACCTCGACGCCGGGGTGCCGCGACGCGATGTACGAGGACACCCGCTCCCCCAGATCGTCGGTGGCCTTCGCGCCCAGCAGTATCGTCACCAGCTCACCACCGGACCTCAACACGAGGTCCACGAGGCGGCCGCCCGCCGCCGCGGCGTCCCGTTCGATCACCACCACCTCGTGACCGACGAGACCCAGCCCGTCCCCCGGTTCGCACGTTCCCACATACGTCAGTGCGCGTTCGTCCGCGATCCGCAGCGATCCCCACCGGGTGGCGGCGGCCGCCTCCGACATCGAGAAGGCGTCGTCCACCGCGATGCGGTCGGCGTCGTGCACCGCGATCGCGGACAACGCCTGCACCATCGACGAACTCGGCAGGAACACCACCTCGCGGTCGTCGGCACGCGCCTGCGCGCCCACCGCGACCAGATCCTGCGCGGGCAGGGCGCCGTTGGGCAGCACCATCACCTCGCGCCTGCCGGTGCCCCGGATCGCCGCGAGCAGGTGGGCCGGGGTGATCTCGCCGTCGGAGCGCAGCACGTGCGCCCCTTCCTGTGCGAACAACTCGGCCGCGCCCTCACCCTCGACCACCGACAGGACCGCGCGCGGGCCGCCCCCGGAGACCGCCGCGGTCCGCGCCGCGTCGAGCACGAAGCAGGTGATCCGCACGTCGGACAACCGCCCGGCGGCCAGTCCGGCCTCGACCGCGGCGCCCGCGTCTGCACAGTGCACGTGAACCGACCACGTGACGGACGCCCCCGCGGGACCGTCGGGGTCGTCGGAGTAGTCGCCGCCGTCGCTGACGATGACGACCGAGTCGCCCAGATCGCACAGGCGCGACCGCAGCGATGCGATGCGGGCGTCGTCGCTGTCCGCGACCAGATACATCACCTCGTAGTCCTGGCCGGGCACCTCGTGCACGGTGTGCGGCGCCGCGCACAGGTGGTTCGCCGACTCCGCAGACTCCCCCCGCGCCGTCGGCACCGGTGCGCGTTCGAGGGCGCGACCGGTGACGACCTCCACCAAGGCGTCGAGGATGACGACCAGCCCGCGACCGCCCGCGTCGACCACACCGGCCGCCCCCAGCACGTCGAGCTGTGCCGGAGTCCGCAGCAGTGCAGCCGATGCCGCGTCCGCCACCACCTGCACGAGGTCACCGAGTGACGCGTCCGGCGCGCTCGTGTCGGCGGCACCGGCCGCCTCCGCCAGGACCGTGACGATGGTCCCCTCCATCGGAACGCTCACCGCCTCGAGCGCCAGATCCGACGCGTGCCGCAACGCCGAACGCAGAGTCGCCGCGTGGAGGACGTCGGTGTCGGCGGAGTCGGCGATCCCGTGCGCGAACCCGCGCAACACCTGGGACAGGATCGCCCCGGAGTTTCCGCGGGCACCCGACACCGCGCCACGCGCGAGGGCCTGGGCGACAGCCGACGCCGAGGAGACCACGGCTCCCTCACGGTCTCGCACCGCCCGGACCGCGGACCGCATGGTCGCGAGGAGATTCGTACCGGTGTCGGCGTCCGGCACGGGAAAGACATTGAGGTCGTTGATCTCGTCGCAGTGCTTCTCGAGGCCGGCGACGCACGCGAGGGCCCACCGGTGCAGCGTCTGGCCGTCCACCGTCTCCGGGACCTCGAGCACTCGCCTGTCCTCTCCTGCGCCGACCCCACACGACCACCGGACCGGGACCTCGGAGAGGTCCGCCGATCCCGGCCAGGCAAGCCTAGCGGGACGGCCGGACAGCCCGCCGTCTCCGCACCGCGACCGGAAGGTAGGGTCGATCGAGTCCTTCGGTGCGCGCCGAGGAACCCATTTCCGTCACTGGATCGGTGATTTGGCCAATCGAGGCGGAAGCGGTTATTCTAGTCGGGTTGCCTCGCACGGGTGGCTCTGCTGCGCGTGTTCGAAGGCGCATACAAGACAATGTTTGACTATCACAAGGAGTTCGCGACTATGGCTGCCGTCTGCGACGTTTGCGCCAAGGGCCCCGGCTTCGGTAAGTCGGTCTCGCACTCGCACCGGCGTACCAATCGTCGCTGGAACCCGAACATCCAGACCGTTCGCGCTCAGGTTGCCCCCGGCAACACCAAGAAGCTGAACGTCTGCACCTCCTGCCTGAAGGCCGGCAAGGTCGTCCGCGGCTGATACAGCCCACTCGGACAGTTCTCACCGCACCCCTCGACACCATCGGTGTCGGGGGGTGCGGTCGTCTCCGCACCCGGGTCCGCCGTCCAGTCCGGCACCGGGCCCCGTTGCGGTGGGTGGGACCGAAGTTCCGATCTCCTCGGTGCGGACAGTTACTGTGCTCACGTGACTGCAACTGATGCACCCAGCTACGTCCGGATCGAGGACGGCGTTCTGCGGGTGGCCGTGTCCACCACCGCCAACGGAACTTCTCTCGACATCGACGGAATCACCCAGGCCACCACTGCACTGCGCGAACTCGGCAGCGATGTAGGAGCGGTACTACTGGTCGGCGACGGCGCGAACTTCTGTGCCGGCGGCAACGTGCGGGCGTTCGCGTCCGCCGAGCGCCGCGGCGAGTTCGTCGGCGAGGTCGCCACCGGTTTCCACGAATTCGTCCGCGCCCTCGACGCCACCGCGGTTCCGGTGGTCGCCGCTGTCCACGGTTGGGCGGCCGGCGCCGGCATGAGCATCGTGTGCCTGGCCGACATCGCGATCGGCGGCACCTCCACGAAGCTGCGTCCGGCGTATCCCTCGATCGGGTTCACCCCGGACGGCGGCATGTCGTGGACGCTGCCGCGCATCGTCGGCGCGGCCCGGGCACGGGAGATCCTCCTCACCGACGCCGTCGTGGGCGGCGAGGAAGCCGTGCGGTTGGGCCTGTTGAGCCGCCTCGTCGAGGATGACCAGGTGCAGGACGAGGCGCTGCGCGTCGCGCGGACGCTCGCCGCCGGCCCCACCGCGTCGTACGCGGGCATCAAGACGCTGTTCACGAGCAGCCGGACCAACACGCTGTCGGAGCAACTCGACGCCGAGACCGCGTCGATCTCCGCGGCCGCCGACGGTCCCACGGGCCGTGAGGGTGTCGACGCGTTCGTCGAGAAGCGCCGACCCGACTTCTCGTCGGTCCGCAACGGGTAGGTCAGTCGTGCGGGCCCCGGTCGGTCGTCAGGCCTCCACGGTCACGGCCACCGGGGTCCGGTCCGCGCGACAGTGCACCTTCGGCCAGTAGCCGTCCATGAATGCCTGCTCGAACAGGCCCTCGTCGTCGGTCAGATCGATCCCGAAGTCTCCCGAGTGGTAGACGGTGACGGCCTCGATCCCGAACCCGGCGACGAACCGCGCGCGATCGTCGTCGGTGTCGCTGTCGTCGCGCCCCCACTCCCACAGGTAGCCGACGGCCGCATCGTGGACCGCCGGCAGATCCGCCAGGATGTCGCGCACCACCGGTAGGAGCTCCTCGATCCGCGCGCGGCTCACACCGTCGAACAGCACTCCGACCGGCCCGCCGCCGAACGTGCCGGCCTCCGGAACCTCGGCGGTGTAGCCCATGGCCGACGGCACGCGCACGACGATCTCACCCAACACCGGGTCGCTCAAGGGAACGTCCGGAACCGACCCCACGATGTCGGCGGCGGGAAGGTTCGACGCATCCAGGAAGGCCCGCTCGTCCTGCGCCTCGTAGTGCGGATTGTGCTCGGCCGGTAGGAGATACGGGACGACGGACAACTGCCCCGGCGACGCGACGAGCACCCTGCCGTCGTCGGAGTGCAGGTGCACTCGGTTCGCCTCGTGAGTGACCGTCGCGACCCGGAACCGGCGGGGAACCGGGCGCGACAGCCTGCCGATCTCGAGAACCTGCCCATCGTCGGTGTCGAGGACGCGGACGGAACCGGAAGGTGTGCTCATGATCGGCACTCCAGCGACAAACCGGACCTCAGGGCAGACGCCAATCCACCGGCTCCGCGCCAAGTTCCGCGAGCAGCGTGTTGGCACGGCTGAACGGCCGCGAACCGAAGAATCCGCGCGAGGCCGACAACGGTGACGGGTGCGCCGATTCGATCGTCGGGACGTCGCCGAGCATCGGCTTGAGCGTCGCCGCGTCGCGTCCCCACAGGATCGCCACCATCGGACTCTCCCGCTCGACGAGCGCGCGAATCGCCTGCTCCGTCACCGCTTCCCAGCCCTTGCGCCGATGCGATCCGGCGTCGCCGGGCGCGACGGTGAGCACCCTGTTCAGCAGCAGCACACCGTTCTCCGTCCACGGCGTCAGGTCACCGTTCGACGGCGTCGGGTACCCGAGGTCCTGGCTGTACTCGGAAAAGATGTTGTTCAGGCTCCGCGGCACCGGCCGGACGTCGGGGGCCACCGAGAAGCTCAGCCCCACAGCGTGACCCGGTGTCGGGTAGGGATCCTGTCCGACGATGAGCACCCGCACGTCCTCGAACGGATGCGTGAACGCACGCAAGACGTTGTCGCCGGCCGGCAGGTACTGGCGCCCGGCCGCGATCTCGGCCCGCAGGAAGTCGCCCATCTCACTGATCCGGCCCTCGACGGGCGTGAGCGCCTTCGCCCACCCGGGATCGATCAGGTCGGCGAGAGGCTTGGCCGCCATCAGTCGAGCCTGCGCAGCGAGTCGCGGTAGTACGCGGCGTTCGCCTGGTACAGCTTGACGTTCAGGTCGAGGTGCCCCTCCGGAACCTCGTAGCCCTCACGGACCTTCGCCGGCACCCCGAGTGCCATGCTGCGGGGCGGAACCTCGAACCTGAACGGGACCACCGCGCCCGCGCCGACGACCGAACCGGCGCCGACGACGGACCCGTTGAGCACGACCGACCCGGACGCGATGAGGCAGTTGTCGCCGATCGTCGCGCCCTCGATGTGAGCGTTGTGGCCGACCACGCACCCGGCACCGATGATCGTGGCGTCGACCGACGTGCAGTGGATGATCGTGCCGTCCTGGATGTTGGTGCCGGCGCCGACGCTGATGGTGCCGTAGTCACCACGCAGGACCGCCTGCGGCCAGACCGAGGCGCCCGGCCCCAGCGTGACGGCGCCGATGACGACGGCGTCGGGGTGGACGTAGGCGTCCGGCGCGATGTCCGGTTCGCGATCACCGAGTGCATAGATAGCCATGCGTGCAACCTATCCCGCGTCGAAGCTCTGCCAACCGCCGGAGGCCGTCCAGTCGCGTCCGTCGACCAGCACGGCCGCACCCGTGTCGACCGGTGCGACGTCGCCGATCACCGTCCACCCGGCCGGGAGGTCCACGTCCGGCGCGAATGTCGCGGCCAGGGCGTGGTCCTCGCCACCGGTCAGGATCCACTCCCACGGGTCCGCGCCGACCCGCTCGGCGGCGGCCGCGAGCACCGGCTCGAGACCGATCCGAGTACGGTCGAGCCGGATCCGAACGCTCGACGCGTCGGCGATGTGGCCCAGGTCCGCGACGAGGCCGTCCGAGATGTCGGTCATGGCCCGCGCGCCCGCCCGGGCCGCCTCGACACCCGCACGGTACGGGGGGGTCGGCACACGGTGGGCGTCGACCAGCGCAGCGAGCGCGTCGGCCGACGCATCCGGGCCGGTGAGTCCGGCCGACAGCAGCGCGAGGCCGGCCGCCGACCACCCGAGCCTGCCCACGACCGCCACGACGTCCCCGGCGCGCGCACCCGACCGGAGCACCGGAGCCCGGCCCTCGAGGTCGCCCAACACCGTCACCGAGACCACCACGTGGTCGGCCTGCACCAGATCTCCCCCGACGACACCGGCCCCGATCGCCTCCGCGGCGAGACCGATGCCCTCGGAGATCCCGGCCGCGACGGACACCGCGGTGTCGGGTGGGCAGCCCAACGACACCAGGAACGCGGTCGGCCGGGCCCCCATCGCGGCGATGTCCGCGCCGTTCTGTGCCACGGCCTTTCGCCCGACCTGCTCGGGTGTCGACCAATCGAGGCGAAAGTGCCGGCCCTCGACGAGCATGTCGGCCGACACCGCGACGCGCCCGTCCGACGCCCGCACCACAGCGGCGTCGTCGCCGGGCCCGAGAAGCGTCGTCGCCGGCTGACTGCGGCCCGCGACGGCCCGCCCGATCACCGCGAACTCGCCGAGTTCGGCGACGGTGCGATCGGCGTCGTCCTGCTTCGGTCGCGACGTGTCGATGGTCCGTCCTCCAGTTTCGATGTCGGTTGCCGGTGCGGCCCCGAAGTCGTTTCGGGTGGTCGTTCCGACCGGCGGTCACAGGTCACACGTTGGCGTGCCGCGACTGCGGTACCTTTTAGTTTGCGGCCGGGCATCCCGGTGCGGACGCCGGCAGGCGTTTCGCGGGGAGTCCTCGGGGACGTTCGAGACTCTACCGAGATGACGGCGCACGACGACGGGAAGGGATGGACCCGTGGTGCAGGCTTTCGTACTGATCCAGACAGAGGTCGGTAAGGCCGCGGCGGTCGCGGCGACGCTCTCCCGGATACCGGGTGTCGACTCGGCCGAGGACGTGCTGGGACCGTACGACGTGATCGCCCGAGTGGGCGCACCCGTCGAATCGGGTCTGTCCGATGTCGTCGACGACATGAAGAAGGTTCAGGGCATCACCCGGATCCTGACCTGCCAGATCGCGGCGCCGGCCGCACCGACCGAGAACTGAGATGTCCGAACCCGAACACCCCGCACCCGAACAGACCGAAGAACACTCGACGGAGAAGCGCCACCCCGCACTGATCGCGACGGCCGTCGCACTCCCTGTGGCTCTCGTCGTCGGCGTGATCGCCGCCGCCGCCATCGCGAACCGGACCCCGGTGAAGGAGTCCGTGGGCCTCGGCCCGGTCGAGGCGCCGGCCGCCCAGTCCGCCGAGTGCACCGAACTCATGGGGAGCCTGCCCGAGAACCTCGGCGACTTCACCCGCGCCGAACTCCGGGATCCGGCACCCGAGGCCACTGCCGCGTGGCAGCCGACCGAGGGCGAACCCGTCGTCATGCGGTGCGGCCTGCCCCGGCCACCGGAGTTCAACCAGGCGTCACCGCTCACCGTCGTGGACGGCGTCCAGTGGTTCGAGATCTCCGGCGCCCCGCAGGGCATCGAGGCCAGCACGTGGTACACCGTCGACCGCGGCGTCTACGTCGCGTTGACCGTGCCGAACGGGTCGGGCCCGACGCCGCTGCAGGACGCGTCCGCCGCGATCACCCAGGCGCTGCCGCAGCAGCCGCTCGATCCGGCGCCGGTCCCCAACCCGTGAGCCCCGGGCTCCGGTTCCACCGGAGCCCGGTACCACCGGTCCCTCGGGACCGCGTCAGCGCAGCCCTGTTCCCCGGGCGAGTGCCGTGTCGACGAGCGTCGAGACGAGATCGCCGTACTCGACGCCCACCGCCTGCCACATGCGCGGGTACATCGAGATCGACGTGAATCCGGGCATCGTGTTGATCTCGTTGATCACCGGTCCCCGCTCGGTGACGAAGAAGTCGACGCGCGCCAGGCCCTGGCAGTCGAGCGCACGGAACGCACGCACGGCGAGTTCGCGGATCTGCTCACTGATGTCGTCGTCCAGCTTGGCCGGGACGTCGAACTCGCAGACGTCGTCCAGGTACTTGGTGTCGAAGTCGTAGAACGCGGACTCGTCACCGTCCGCCTCGGGCATCCGGATCTCGGCCACCACGCTCGCCCGGACGTCGCCGTCCGGGAACTCGAGGACGCCGCACTCGACCTCGCGTCCCACGATGCCGGATTCGACGATCACCTTGGGGTCGTGCTTCCGGGCGTGGGCCACCGCGTCGTCGAGTCGGTCCCAATCCGCGACCCGGGTGATGCCGATCGACGAGCCGCCGCGCGCGGGCTTGACGAACACCGGCAGACCCAGACGCTCCTTCTGCGCCTCGGTGAGCGTCGGGACGCCCGGTCGCAACACGACCTGAAATCCCACCGGAAGGCCCTCGGCCGCGAGGAGCTTCTTGGTGAACTCCTTGTCCATGCCCGCCGCGCTGGCCAGCACACCGGGGCCGACGTACGGGATCCCGGCGAGTTCGAGCAGGCCCTGGATGGTGCCGTCCTCGCCGTACGCACCGTGCAGCACCGGGAACACGACGTCGACCGACGCGAGGATCTCGCCCGCACGCGCCTGGTCGAGGGCGACCAGCGCACCCGACCGAGTGGGGTCCGCGGTGAGCGCCAGGGACGTGCCGTCCGCGTCGACCGTCGGCATCGACCGGTCCTGGATGGCGAGCGTGGCCGGGTCGGTCGAACCCAGCACCCATGCGCCGTCCGTCGTGATGCCGATCGGTACCACCTCGTAGCGTTCGGGATCGAGGTTCCTCAGGACGCTGCCGGCGGACACACAGGACACCGAATGCTCGTTGCTGCGGCCACCGAAGACGACGGCGACCCTGGTACGCGGATTGTTCACGCCCCAAACCGTACCGTTGCCGGGGGCCTCGCACCGAACCGACCGAGTATGCCGATTCGTCCGCCCGGGGGCTACTCGGGCTTGATCCGGCGACCGAGGAGCATGCCGACCGCGTCGTGCACGGACATGCCCTCGTGGCACACCCGGTGGACGGCGTCGGTGAGCGGCATCTCGACGCCGTTCGCCGCGGCCAGTGCCCGGATGGACGTGCAGGACTTGACTCCCTCCGCGATCTGCCCGTGCGTGGCCGCCTGTGCGCTCTCGAGCGACCCGCCGAGCCCGAGCCGCTCGCCGAACGAGCGGTTGCGCGAGAGCGGTGACGTGCACGTCGCGACCAGATCGCCGACACCGGCGAGTCCCGCCAGCGTCGCCGCGTGCGCGCCCAACGCGACACCGAGTCGGATGATCTCGGCAAGCCCCCGGGTGATGAGGCTGGCAATGGTGTTCTCGCCCAGACCGATCCCCGACGCCATGCCGCACGCCAGCGCGATGACGTTCTTGCACGCGCCGCCGATCTCGCACCCGATCACGTCGGTGTTCGTGTAAGGCCGGAAATATCCTGTTGCACAAGACTTCTGGATCGCCATCGCACGTGCTTCATCGGTGCACGCCACGACGGTGGCAGCGGGCTGTTCCAGCGCGATCTCCCGGGCGAGGTTCGGCCCCGACAAGACCGCGACCCGGGACGGGTCGACCGAAGCGACCTGGGAAATCACCTCACTCATCCGCAGCAGCGTGACGCTCTCGATTCCCTTGGCCAGACTCAGCAGCGTCGCGTCCGGACCGATGGCACCCGCCCAGCGCTCGAGATTTCCGCGCAGCGACTGGGACGGCACCGCGAGCACCACCAGATCGGCGCCGGCGAGGGCCTCCTCGTGGTCGGCGGTCGCCGTCACCGAGGACGGCAGCACGATCCCGGGCAGGTAGTCGGGGTTCTCGTGACGCGAGACGACGGCGTCCGCCACCTCGGTCCGCCTCGCCCACAACGTGACATCGGTACCTGCGTCCGCGAGCACCTTCGCGAATGCCGTCCCCCACGAACCCGCCCCCAACACCGCGGCTTTGCTCACGCCGTCCCCTCCGATCCGCGCTCACCACTCGTGTCGTTCACTGCCCACACCGTCCCGCCGCCGACCTGCCCGCTTCGATGACTGCTCGAGAACACGATATCTCCCCCGGGCGGTCGGGTCGCCGGTCGCGAGCCCGCCGCGACGCTGCTGGCAAGATTGCGCGCATGGAGGCGCAGCACCGACCGGAGCGAGCGGCGCACACCCATGTCCTGATCGCCGTCAAGGAACTGCGCCTCGCGAAGTCGCGGCTCGCCGAATCACTGTCCGCCGCCGACCGCACCGATCTGGTCGCGGCGATGCTCCGCGACACGCTGGCCACCCTCGTCGGCGCCGCGATCGGGACCGGCCCGCGCTCGGGGATCACCGTTGTCACGCCCGATCCAGCAGTGACCGCGATCGCGGACGAATACGGCGTGCGGCACTGGCCCGACCCTCCGCGAGCGCGCGCCGACGCATCGGGCCTCAATGCCGCCCTCGTCGCCGCCGAGGCCGGACTGGGCGTGGATCCCGACGAGACCGACCTCGTCGCGCTGCAGGCGGATCTCCCCGCCTTGCGCGCCGGCGAACTACTCGACGCGCTCGCGGCGGCCCGGCGGGTCGGGCGTGCAATCGTCGTCGACCACACGGGCAGCGGAACCGCCGCACTGTTCGCGTGCGGGCCGGGCACCACCCTCGATCCACGGTTCGGCTCGAATTCCGCTGCCCGCCACATCGCATCGGGCGCGCACGCGCTCGACGGCGACTGGCCAGGGCTGCGTCAGGACGTGGACACTGTCGCCGATCTCACCGCCGCGACTCGACTCGGTCTCGGACCGACGACTCTCGCAGTGCTCGAGCGCATCGCGTGTACATCCGGTGTCCGACGCCCCCTGTTGCCGTGAACTGCTCGTGATCGATTGTCGTGCCTGCAATTCTCGAGGGATGATCGAGGCGTGAGCAACGGGAGAGCACTCGAGCGACGCACGGATTCCGACCGACCCGAGGAGAACGCCTCCGGGACCGACCGGAAGGTTCCGGTAAGCAGTTCCGACGGCGGTCACTCGCCCAGCATCCCGACCGCGCCGCCGGCGGCGACACCGACCGGGACGGAGGACGGCGGGCTGCCCGCCGCCCGCTACCTGAACCGCGAACTGAGTTGGCTCGACTTCAACTCGCGCGTACTCGCGCTCGCCGAGGACACGTCGCTGCCGCTCCTCGAGCGCGCGAAGTTCCTCGCGATCTTCGCCTCGAACCTCGACGAGTTCTACATGGTCCGGGTGGCGGGCCTCAAGCGTCGCGACGAAACCGGCCTGTCCGTCCGGTCCGCCGACGGACTCTCGCCCCGTGAGCAATTGGCGTTGATCGGATCCCGGACCCAGGAGATCTCGTACAAGCACGCCCGGGTCTTTCTCGACTCCGTGCGTCCCGCGCTTGCCGCCGAGGGAATCTCGATCATCGGCTGGCCCGAGCTCGACACCGAGGAACGTCGCCGGCTGTCGAGTTACTTCCACGAGCAGGTCTTCCCGGTCCTGACACCGCTCGCCGTCGATCCGGCGCACCCGTTCCCCTACATCAGCGGGCTGAGCCTGAACCTCGCCGTCACGGTGAAGGACGCGACCACCGGGGGTGAGCACTTCGCCCGCGTAAAGGTTCCCGACAACGTCGACCGCTTCGTACGCGTCACGCGCACCGGCGATTCCACGGGGTCCATTCCCGCGTTCCTGCCGACCGAGGACCTCATCGCCGCGCACCTCGACGTGCTGTTCCCCGGCATGGAGGTCGTCGAGCACCATGCCTTCCGAATCACCCGCAACGCCGACTTCGAGGTCGAGGAGGATCGGGACGAGGACCTCCTCCAGGCACTCGAACGCGAACTCGCCCGACGGCGGTTCGGGTCTCCGGTCCGGCTGGAAGTCGCCGACGACATGACCGAGCACATGCTCGACCTGCTGTTGCGCGAACTCGACGTCGATCCGAACGACGTCATCCAAGTTCCTGGCCTACTTGATCTTTCGTCGCTCTGGCAGGTGTACGGCGTCGATCGGCCGAACCTCAAGGATGCCCCGTTCGTCCCCGCGACCCACCCGGCGTTCGGCGAGCGGGAAACCCCCAAGAGCGTCTTCTCGACGTTGCGTGACGGCGATGTCCTCGTCCAGCATCCGTACGACTCGTTCTCGACGAGCGTGCAGCGGTTCATCGAGCAGGCGGCGGCCGACCCGCAGGTCCTGGCGATCAAACAGACGCTGTACCGGACCTCCGGTGACTCACCGATCGTCAACGCCCTCGTCGCCGCTGCCGAGGCCGGTAAGCAGGTGGTCGCGCTCGTCGAGATCAAGGCTCGGTTCGACGAACAGGCGAACATCAAATGGGCGCGCAAGCTCGAACAGGCCGGCGTCCACGTCGTCTACGGTCTCGTGGGACTGAAGACCCACTGCAAGACATGCCTCGTGGTTCGCCGCGAGGGTTCGACGATCCGCCGCTACTGCCACATCGGAACCGGCAACTACAACCCGAAGACCGCGCGACTGTACGAGGACGTCGGTCTGCTGACCGCCGCTCCCGAGATCGGCGCCGACCTGACCGATCTGTTCAACTCGCTCACCGGTTACTCGCGGAAATCGCAGTACCGCAACCTGCTCGTCGCGCCGTACGGCGTGCGCGCCGGAATCATCGCCCGCATCGAGCGCGAGATCGAGCACAAGAAGGCGGGGCGCGAAGCCGGGATCCGGCTCAAGGCCAACGCCCTCGTCGACGAGCAGGTGATCGACGCGCTGTACCGCGCGTCGCGTGCCGGCGTGCCGGTCCAGGTCGTCGTCCGCGGCATCTGCGCCCTCAAGCCGGGTGTTCCCGGCCTGAGCGAAAACATCGAGGTCCGGTCCATCCTCGGCCGGTTCCTCGAGCACTCCCGCATCATGCATTTCCGTGCGGCGAACGAGTTCTGGATCGGAAGCGCGGACATGATGCACCGCAACCTCGATCGGCGCGTCGAAGTGATGGCCCAGGTCAAAGATCCCCGGCTCACCCGACAGCTCGACGAGATCTTCGAATCGGCCCTCGATCCAACCACTCGCTGCTGGGTACTGCAGCCCGACAGCAGTTGGCTGGCATCGCCGGCCCGCGGCGAGAAGGTCCGTGAACACCAGGAGGAGATGATGCGCCGCCGACGGTCCGTCACCGCCTGACCGACACCCAGCCCTGCCGCCTGCCTAGCACCGCGAACACGTGGTCGAGGGAAGGAACGAAGCCCTTGAGTCCTGAGAAGCCGCGTCCCGACAAACCGACAACCGACAAACCGGTCAAAGCAAATATCTTCGCGGCGGGCGCAGTCCTGTGGCGGAAGTCTCCTTCGAACCCGTACGAGATCGAAATCGCCGTCATTCACCGTCCACGGTATGACGACTGGTCATTTCCCAAGGGAAAACTCGATCCCGGCGAAACGGCGATTGTGGCGGCTGTGCGCGAGATCCAGGAAGAAACCGGGATCAACGCCCAATTGGGTCGACACCTGTCAGGTGTGACATATCCGATACCTGGGCACCGCAAACTCAAGCGCGTCGAATACTGGGCCGCCGAGGGGGTATCCGGAGAGTTCACGCCCAACGACGAGGTCGACGAGCTGCGGTGGCTCGCTCCGGACCGCGTCGCCGAACAATTGTCCTATCCGATGGATCGCACGATCCTGAGACGATTCGCAGCGCTCCCGCCCGACACGACGACGGTGCTGCTCGTCCGGCACGCCAAAGCTGGAAGCAGCAAGAACTACGCCGGCGACGACACCCTGCGTCCCCTCGACGAGAAGGGTCGAGTTCAGGCGAAAGCGCTTGTGCCACAACTGCGGGCGTTCGGAGCGAGCGAGATCTGCTCGGCCGACCGCACCCGCTGCGTCGAAACGGTCGAACCTCTCGCTGCGGAAATCGGCGTCCCCATCCGGCTCGAGCCGCTGCTGTCGGAGGAGGGCTACGCGGCCGATCCGTCAGGCGCGCGGGCCCGCGCACGCAAGATCGCGGCGATGGGCGGCGTCCAGGTGATCTGCAGTCAGGGCGGCGTCATTCCCGATCTGATGCAATGGTGGGCCGAACGTGACGGTATCCAGTTACCGCCGGCACGAAATCGCAAGGCGAGTACCTGGGTGCTGTCCCTGTCCGGTGGCCGACTCGTGGCCGCCGACCATATCGACAGCCCACTTCCGGTCGTACGCAAGGCGAATTGATTCGCCACACCAAGACAACTCGGCGGCCACGGGAGAAATCCCGTGGCCGCCGAGTCAGTTACGGAGTGTTCCGTTGACGCTGTGACGCCGCAGTTCTACTTGCGGGCGGTGCGCTTGGCCGGAGCCTTCTTGGCCGCGGTCTTCTTCGCTGCGGTCTTGGCGGGAGCCTTGGCCGCGGTCTTCTTCGCGACGGTCTTCTTCGCAACGACCTTCTTGGCGGGAGCCTTGGCCGCGGTCTTCTTCGCCGCGGTCTTGGCCGGAGCCTTGGCCGCGGTCTTCTTCGCGACGGTCTTCTTCGCAACGACCTTCTTGGCGGGAGCCTTGGCCGCGGTCTTCTTCGCCACGGTCTTGGCCGGAGCCTTGGCCGCGGTCTTCTTCGCCACGGTCTTGGCCGGAGCCTTGGCCGCGGTCTTCTTGGCCGCCGTCTTCTTCGCGGCGGTCTTCTTGGCCGCCGTCTTCTTGGCTGCAGCCTTCTTCACCGGCTCAGCCGCACCACGCTTGACGGCCGGGCCGCTGGACGGCAGCTTCTGGCCGCCGGCGATGAGCGCCTTGAACTGCGCGCCCGGGCGGAAAGCCGGAACCGACGTCGGCTTGACCTTGACCGTCTCACCGGTGCGCGGGTTGCGTGCGACGCGAGCCGCGCGGCGACGCTGCTCGAAGACACCGAATCCGGTGATGGTGACACTGTCCCCGGCGTGGACGGCCCGCACGATGGTGTCGACGACATGCTCGACAGCCTCGGTGGCGGTGCGCCGATCCGTGCCCAGTTTCTCGGTCAGAACATCGATGAGCTCTGCCTTGTTCATGGAAATTCCTCCGCAAACTAATGGTCCACCGTCGGACCGACTACGAACTACGGTAAACCCGAAATCGGCAAGAGTCTATGTGGCACGCCAATTCTCATCAAGCGCGGCCCCCCGATCTGTGGTAGATCGGGGGGCCGCGTCAGCTTTCCGATTGCGTCAATTGTCGTCTGCAACGCGCGCGGGAAGCGTCGCAGGTTTCCATGACGGCCTTGACTTTTCGAACTCCGAAATCGCGTCTACCTGGCGCAACGTGAGTCCGATGTCGTCGAGACCCTCGAGCAGGCGCCACCGCGTGTAGTCGTCAATTTCGAAGCGCACCACCGTCGTTCCGGCGGTCACCGTCTTGTCCTCGAGGTTCACGACGAGCTCGAGACCCGGCTCCTCCTCGAGGAGCTTCCACAGCATCTCGACGTCACTCTGATCGACCTGAGCGGCGAGCAGACCGGCCTTGCCGGCGTTGCCGCGGAAGATGTCGGCGAAGCGCGACGCGATGACGACGCGGAAACCGTAGTCCGACAGCGCCCAGACGGCGTGCTCACGGGACGAGCCGGTGCCGAAGTCGGGGCCGGCGACCAGAACGGAGCCCTTGTCGTACGGCGCGACGTTGAGAATGAACCCGGGGTCCGTACGCCAGGCGGCGAACAGACCGTCCTCGAAACCGCTGCGAGTCACGCGCTTCAGGTACACCGCGGGGATGATCTGGTCGGTGTCCACGTTGGACCGGCGCAGAGGAACACCGATTCCCTTATGAGTGGTAAAGGCTTCCATCGATTTTCTCCTAGTTCCCTTGCGCCCTATGCCAGGTCTGCCGGTGCCGAGAGCGTTCCCCGGACCGCGGTCGCCGCGGCGACCGCGGGAGACACGAGATGCGTGCGACCACCCTTACCTTGGCGGCCTTCGAAATTGCGGTTGGACGTCGACGCCGAACGCTCCCCCGGGGCCAACTGGTCCGGGTTCATGCCCAGACACATCGAGCACCCCGCCTGACGCCATTCCGCACCTGCCGTGGTGAAGATCTCACCGAGACCCTCCTCCTCCGCCTGGGCCCGCACCCGCATCGATCCGGGGACGATCAGCATCCGGACGCCCTCTGCGACACGACGCCCCTTCAGGACGTCGGCGACGGCGCGCAGGTCCTCGATACGGCCGTTGGTGCACGATCCGACGAAGACGGTGTCGACGGGCACCTCGCGCAGCGGCGTACCGGGCTCCAATCCCATGTAGGCCAGAGCCTTCTCCGCCGCTAGGCGCTCGCTCTCGTCGGCGATATCGGCCGGGTTCGGCACCGAATCACCCAGCGGAGCACCCTGACCGGGGTTGGTACCCCAGGTAACGAACGGCGTCAGCGACGCCGCGTCGATGTGGACCTCGGCATCGAAGACGGCGTCGTCGTCGGTCCTGAGCTGATTCCAGGCAGCAACGGCCGCATCCCAATCGGCGCCCTGCGGTGCGTGCGGACGACCCTTGATGAACTCGTAGGTGATCTCGTCCGGGGCGATCATGCCGGCGCGTGCGCCCGCCTCGATCGACATGTTGCAGATCGTCATCCGGGCTTCCATGGACAGCTTCCGGATGGCCTCGCCGCGATATTCGAGGACATACCCCTGTCCTCCACCGGTACCGATCTTCGCGATCACGGCGAGGATCAGGTCCTTGCTCGTGACACCGGGCGGCAGTTCGCCGTCGACCGTGATCGCCATGGTCTTGAACGGCCGCAGCGACAGCGTCTGGGTCGCCATCACGTGTTCGACCTCGCTGGTGCCGATTCCCATTGCGAGAGCACCGAATGCGCCGTGCGTGGACGTGTGGCTGTCACCACAGACGACGGTCGTGCCGGGCTGGGTCAGGCCGAGCTGCGGGCCGACCACGTGGACGATGCCCTGGTCCAGATCGCCCATGGGGTGCAGGCGAACCCCGAACTCCTCACAGTTCTTCCGCAGAGTGTCGACCTGGGTCCGCGAGACCGGGTCCGCGATCGGCTTGTCGATGTCGACCGTCGGGACGTTGTGGTCCTCGGTGGCGATCGTGAGGTCCGGGCGGCGCAGCTTGCGACCGGCGAGCCGGAGTCCGTCGAATGCCTGCGGGCTGGTGACCTCGTGCACAAGGTGCAGGTCGATGTAGATCAGGTCCGGCTGCCGCGCCGCACCCTCACCCTCGCCGCGCACGACTACGTGCTCGTCCCACACCTTCTCGGCCAGAGTGCGTCCTCTGTGAGCCATCTTCTCCACCTCTGTGATCAGGATGTCGCGTCGCCGGGTTTCAGGGCCGACCCGTGTCGCGTGATGTGTCGAACCATCCGCCGCCGCATTCGGTTATGATCCCAATATGCGAGAACAGAGTATCGACCTATGAGACAGCATAGCGGTATCGGAGTCCTTGACAAAGCAATGGGCGTACTGCACGCAGTGGCCGAACAGCCGTGCAGCCTCACCGAACTGTGCAATCGGACCGGTCTCCCTCGCGCCACCGCACACCGGCTCGCGGTGGGCCTCGAGGTCCACCGACTCCTCACCCGTGACGCGGACGGCCTCTGGTGCCCCGGTCCCGGATTGAGCGAACTCGCCGCGAGCGCGAGCGATCCTCTCGTCGACGCCGCCGCCCTCGTCCTGCCGCGCCTCCGCGAGATCACCGGCGAGAGCGTTCAGCTGTACCGGCGCGAAGGCACGCAACGCGTGTGCGTCGCCTCCATGGAACCACCGGCCGGGCTACGGGACACCGTCCTCGTGGGTGCCCGACTGCCGATGACGGCGGGATCCGGAGCCAAGGTTCTCCTGGCGTGGGCCGATCCCCAGACGCAGCGCGCCATCCTGCCCGACGCCTCGTTCGGCGAACGGGTGCTCGTCGAGGTCCGACGCCGTGGCTGGGCCCAGAGCGCCGCCGAGCGCGAACCGGGCGTGGCCAGTGTCGCGGCACCGGTGCGCGACGCGGCCGGCAACGTCGTCGCCGCGATCTCGGTGTCGGGTCCGATCGACCGGATGGGCCGACGCCCGGGCGCCCGATGGGCCGCCGACCTGCTGGCCGCAGCCGACGCCCTCCACAAGCGCCTGTAGCGGCCGCGGCGGACCCACTCGACGTCCAGGAAAGTGATTCGTGGCACAGTCTTTCGCAGGAGCGAAATTCAGTCGAGTGGAGGAACTGCTGTGGGAACAAACCAGCGCGGCCAGATCACGATGACGGACGCCGAGATCACCGAGTTCGTCGAACGGAGTCGGGTCGCGACGATGGCGACGATCGGACCGAGCGGCACGCCGCATCTCGTCGCCATGTGGTACGCCGTGATCGACGGTGAGCTGTGGTTCGAGACCAAGGCGAAGTCCCAGAAGGCCGTCAACCTCCGCCGCGACGGCCGGCTCACGATGATGATCGAGGACGGCGACACCTACGACACATTGCGCGGCGTCTCGATCGAGGGCCGCGGCGAGATCGTCGACGACCCCGAGGCGCTGTTCAAGGTGGGCATCAGCATCTGGGAGCGCTACACGGGCCCGTACTCGGAGGACGTCAAGCCCGCCGTCGAGATGATGCTGCACAAGCGGGTCGCGGTCCGGGTGGTCCCGGACCGGGTCCGGTCGTGGGATCACCGCAAGCTCGGGCTGCCCGAGATGCCGGTCGGTGGCTCGACCGCTGCCTACCTCTAGGCCGCGATTAATCACGCGACTCCTCCTTCCCTCGGCGGTACATTTCGGAGTACCCACGAGCGGGAGGAGGACGACGTGACCGAAGCAGGGACCGACGACATCAAACGCAAGTTCCGTGAGGCACTCGATCGCAAGAATCACCGGCAGTCGAACACGACGGCACACTTGGACGGACAGTCGAAGGTGCACGACGCCCACGCCAGTGCCGATCACAAGCGCGAGTTCCGCCGCAAGAGCGGGTAACGGGTCGAGCGGCCACTCGAAGAAGGTCGCACGAACGAGAACACCCTCCGATCGCATGATCGGAGGGTGTTCTCCTTGTAGCCCCGACGGGATTTGAACCCGCGCTACCGCCTTGAGAGGGCGGCGTCCTAGGCCGCTAGACGACGGGGCCAGGACTGTGTTTTCTGCAAGATCTCCGTGGTAGCCCCGACGGGATTTGAACCCGCGCTACCGCCTTGAGAGGGCGGCGTCCTAGGCCGCTAGACGACGGGGCCGAGAACTTGCATCGAACACTGTATGACTGCGCAACTCTCGCGAGCAAATCGCAGTATCTGTACCGCAACACCTTGCAAGCGAGGCGCCGTGGCTGGAAGACCCGGAAATCCGAGGCTCACCGAAATCCTGAGGCTTTCACCTCGGGACTTCCGCTGGGGTACCAGGACTCGAACCTAGAATGGCTGAACCAGAATCAGCTGTGTTGCCAATTACACCATACCCCAATGGTTTGTTCCTTCGGCCCGCCCTGCGGGCGTTGTGGCCTCCGTTCCGAACCGAGAAGAAGATTAGCACCAACCCCTCGCCGAACTACAAATCGGCAGGTCAGGGCCGGTAAATCGCATCGAAGACGCGCTCGGCCCGCGCCGGGGGTACCGGCGCGGGCCGAGATTCGCAGATCCCGTCAGGCGATCTGCGCGCGAGCCGAACGCAACCGCGCCAGGGTCGTCTCGCGTCCCAGCAACTCCATCGACTCGTACAGCGGCGGGCTGATGTGCGATCCGGTGAGCGCCACGCGTACGGGAGCGAAGGCCTTGCGCGGCTTGAGTTCGAGCTTCTCGATCAGCGCGGCCTTGAGCGCCTCCTCGAGATCCGCGGTCGCCCAGGTGGGCAGTGAATCGAGCGCAGCGATGGTCTCGTCGAGCACCGGCGCGGCGTCGGCACCCAGGTTCTTGGCCGCGGCCGCCGGATCGATCGCGAACTCCGACTCGTCGACCAGCAGGAACTTCAGCAGGTCCCAGGCATCCGAGAGCACGACGATGCGGGTCTGCACCAGATCGGCCGCGACGTCGAACTGTTCAGCCGTCAGAGCGTCGACGGGGTGACCGTGCGTGGTCAGGTACGACCGCAGCCGCGCCGAGAAGTCGGCCGGCTCGAGCAGGCGGATGTGCTCGGCGTTGATCGCGTCGGCCTTCTTCTGGTCGAAGCGCGCGGGATTGGAGTTGACCTTGGAGATGTCGAACGCGGCGACCATCTCGTCCAGGGAGAAGACGTCGTGGTCGTCGGCGATGCTCCATCCCAGCAGGGCCAGGTAGTTCAGCAGGCCCTCCGGAATGAAACCGCGATCGCGATGGATGAAGAGATTCGACTCGGGATCACGCTTGGACAGCTTCTTGTTGCCCTGCCCCATCACGAACGGCAGATGGCCGAATTCCGGTGTGAAATCGGCGACACCGATGCGCTGGAGCGCCTCGTACAGCGCGAGCTGACGCGGCGTCGACGACAGCAGATCCTCGCCGCGCAGGACGTGCGTGATCTTCATCAGAGCGTCGTCGACCGGGTTGACGAGCGTGTAGAGCGGAATACCGTTGCCGCGGGTGAGCGCGAAGTCCGGCACCGAGCCGGCCTTGAACGTCGTCTCGCCGCGCACCAGGTCGTTCCACGTCAGATCGTGGTCCGGCATCCGCAGGCGCACGACGGGCTTGCGCCCCTCGTCGAGGTACGCCTGAACCTGCTCGGGCGTCAGGTCGCGATCGAAGTTGTCGTAACCCAGCTTGGGATCGCGGCCGGCGGCCTTGTGCCGCGCCTCCACCTCCTCGGGGGTCGAGAAGGACTCGTACGCCTCGCCCGCCTCGACGAGGCGACGAACCACGTCGAGGTGCAGGTCACGCCGCTGCGACTGCCGGTACGGCTCGTACGGCCCGCCCACCTCCGGGCCCTCGTCCCAGCTCAGTCCGAGCCAGCGCAGTGCGTCCAGGATCGCCTGGTACGACTCCTCCGTGTCACGGGCGGCGTCCGTGTCCTCGATGCGGAACACGAACGTGCCACCGTGGTGACGTGCGAACGCCCAGTTGAACAGGGCGGTTCGGACGAGCCCGACGTGCGGGGTGCCGGTGGGTGACGGACAGAAACGGACGCGTACTTCGCTGGTGGTCATGGCTCACTTCGGGTCGACACTGCCAGGCGCTGCCGGGCGTGGTCATCTACGGGAACGGACCCTTACAGGCTAGTCCGCGCCCACCGTGAGCGGTATCCGATCAGCGCTTGGCGGCAACCGGATTGGTCAACGTGCCGATCCCCTCGACCGTGACGCTCACCGACTGACCGTCGACGATCGGGCCGACCCCCTCGGGCGTGCCGGTGAGAATGACGTCACCCGGCAGCAGCGTCATAACCGTGGACACCCACTCGATGACCTTCGGGATGTCGTGCAGCAGAAGCGAAGTACGGCTGCGCTGCTTGACCTCGCCGTTGACTTCGGTCCTGACCTCGACGTCGGAGACGTCGAGGTTCGTCTCGATCCACGGACCGAGCGGGCAGAACGTGTCGTAACCCTTGGCCCGCGTCCACTGGCCGTCGTGACGCTGCTGATCGCGAGCGGTGACGTCGTTCGCGACGGTGTAACCGAGGATGACGTCGCGCGCCTTGGCTGCGGGAACGTCCTTGCAGGGGCGACCGATGACGACGGCCAGTTCGCCCTCGTAGTGCACCTCGTTGGACGACGGCGGCAGCACGATCGGGGCGCCCGGCCCGACGATCGAGGTGTTCGGCTTGATGAAGATGACCGGATCCTCCGGCGCCTCGCCGCCCATCTCGGCAGCGTGCGCAGCGTAGTTCTTGCCGATGCAGATCACCTTGCTCGCGAGGATCGGCGCCAGCAGGCGGACGTCCGCGAGCGGCCAGCTACGCCCGGTGAAAGTCGGTGTACCGAAGGGATGTTCGGCGATCTCCTTCGCAGTCTGCGCGTCGCCCTCCCCCTCGATGGACACGAAGGCAACTCCGTCGGGACTGGCAATTCGACCTAGGCGCATGGGGCCGAGTCTATCGAGTCACGCCACACCGAACCGGCGGACCCGTCGCGCGCCGGTCGCCCGAAGGTCTACACTCCGAGACGTATCCACATTTTAAGACATTCATTTCACATTCTGGGATGGCATCGTGAGCGAGACGAGAACTCGGGAATTGCAGACGAACGCGCTGCACCGCTGGTCGATGCTGGGACTCGGCGTGCTCGCGCAGGCTGCGGGGGCCGTGTTTTCGAACGCGCCGGCCTTCCTGCTGCCCACCCTGCAGCACGCCCAGGGCATGGACCTGTCGCGCGCCGGACTCGTCGTCGCCACACCGACCGTCGGCTTCCTCGTCAGCCTCATGGCGTGGGGTGCCGTCGTCGACCGCATCGGCGAGCGTCGCGTCCTGGTGATCGGCATGGCGACCACGGCGCTCGCCGGTGCCGGCGCCGCGTTCAGCTCGTCGTTCGTCATGCTGGGCGTGTTCCTGCTGATCGGCGGCATGGCCGCATCGAGCGCGAACGCCGCCAGCGGACGGGTCGTGGTCGGATGGTTCCCTCCCGAGCGCCGCGGCCTCGCGATGGGTATCCGCCAGATGGCACTGCCCCTGGGCGTGGCGGTCGCCGCGCTGACCGTTCCCCGGGTCGCCGAAACCCACGGTGTCGGTTGGGCGTTGGCCCTGCCGACCGCTGTGACGTTCGTCGCAGCGGTGGCGTGCCTGTTCGTGGTCGACCCACCTCGGCCGGCGCACGCCGCCGCCGAGGAAACCGGCCTGCTGGACAATCCGTACCGGGGATCCAGTGTGCTGTGGCGGATTCACGGCGTTTCCATGCTGCTCGTGGTCCCGCAATACCTGGTGTGGACCTTCGGCCTGTTGTGGCTGATGACGGACCGGGATTGGTCCGCCACCTCCGCGGGCATCCTCATCACGGTCACCCAATTGCTCGGTGCTGCAGGCCGGATCGCCGCCGGCGCCTGGTCCGACCGGGTCGGCAGCCGAATGGGACCGCTGCGCTGGGTGGCGGCCGCGGCAGCGGTGTCCATGGGAGCGCTGGCACTGACGGACTGGCTCGACTCCCCCGCCTCCGTCGCCCTCCTGATGATCGCGTCGGTGATCACGGTGGCGGACAACGGGTTGGCGTTCACGGCCGTCGCCGAGATCGCCGGACCGTACTGGAGCGGCCGTGCACTCGGCGCCCAGAACACCAGCCAGTACCTGGCCGCGTCCGTGGTCCCGCCGGTGTTCGGTGCGCTCATCGCCACCGTCGGCTTCCCGCTGGCCTTCGCGATCACTGCCCTGTTCCCGCTCGTGGGCGTACCGCTGGCGCCCGACGACCATCCCGAACGACGCTGAAACGACCGCGACCGCCACCCGGATTCCGGGTGGCGGTCGCGTATTTCGGGGCTCGGAGCGCCTAGACGGCAGCCGCGATACGGTCCCCGACCTCGGCGGTGACGATCGGGGCGTCGCCACGCGACGCCAGATCCGCCTCGACCGCAGCCTCGATGCGCGCAGCGTCGTCCTCGCGACCGAGGTGACGCAGCAGCATGGCGGCCGACAGGATCGCGGCGGTCGGGTCGGCGATGCCCTGGCCGGCGATGTCCGGTGCCGAACCGTGGACGGGCTCGAACATCGACGGGTTGGTGCCCGACGCGTCGATGTTGCCGCTCGCGGCCAGGCCGATACCACCGGTGACCGCGCCCGCGAGGTCAGTGATGATGTCGCCGAACAGGTTGTCGGTGACGATCACGTCGAAGCGCGCCGGATCGGTGACCATGTAGATGGTCGCCGCATCGATGTGGCAGTACGCCGTCTCGACGTCCGGGTACTCGGCGCCGATGGTCTCCATCGCGCGGGTCCAGATGCGGCCCGCGTTGGAGAGCACGTTGGTCTTGTGGATCAGCGTCAGGTGCTTGCGGCGGGTCTGCGCCAGCTCGTACGCGGCACGCACGACACGCTCGGCGCCGAACCACGTGTTGACCGAGACCTCGGTGGCGACCTCGTGCGGGGTGCCGACGCGGATCGAACCACCGTTGCCGGTGTACGGCCCCTCGGTGCCCTCGCGAACCACGATGAAGTCGATGTCCGGGTTCGCGGCCAGCGGCGAGCTCGAACCCGGGTACGTGCGGGCCGGGCGCAGGTTCACGTGGTGATCGAGCAGGAACCGCATGTTCAGCAGCAGGCCACGCTCGAGAATGCCCGGCGCGACGTAACGCGGATCGCCGATGGCGCCGAGCAGGATCGCATCATGCTGACGGATCGCATCCAGCTCGGACTCCGGCAGCAGGTCGCCGGTCTCGTTGTAGCGCTTGGCGCCGAGGTCGAACTCGGTGGTCTCCACGTCGGGCACCAGCTTCCGCAGCACCTTCAGCGCTTCCGCCGTGACCTCGACACCGATGCCGTCACCGGGGATGACCGCAAGCTTCATGGGGCACACTCTCTTTCGACTGAGAATCCGACGGTGGCCGCGACCGTCCTCGACGATCGCGGCCACCGGGTAGGGATGGGGAGGATCAGGACAGGTCGACCTGCGCGACGCGCGCGTCGAGCTTCTCCACGATCTGCGCGACCTCGGCGTCACCGACGACACGATCGACACGCAGGATGACGGTGGCGCCCTCGCCCTCGACGTCCTGGCTCAGCGCGGCGGCCTGGATGTCGATGCCGGCGGTGCCGAGAACGGTGCCGAGAACACCGAGCACGCCCGGACGATCCGCGTAGTGGACCACGATGTTGTGGCCCTCGGCGCGCAGGTCGAAGCTGCGGCCGTTGATGTTGACGATCTTCTCGACCTGCTGCAGGCCGGTGAGCGCACCCGCGACGGTGGTGACGGTGCCGTCGGCGGCGACCGCGCGGACCTCGACGGCGCTGCGGTGGGTCTGCGCCTCGCTGTGCTTCTCGACCTCGACGCTCACACCGCGCTGCTCGGCGAGCTGCGGGGCGTTGACGAACGTGACGGCCTCGTCGCTGCTCGCGGAGAACAGGCCACGCAGCGCGGCCAGACCCAGGATGTCGACGTTCTCGGCCGACAGCTCGCCGCTCGCGACGACCTGGACGTTCTGGACGGCCTCGGTCGACAGGGTGCCGGCGAGCAGACCCAGCTTGCGGACCAGCTCGAGCCACGGGGCGACCTCTTCGCCGACCGGGCCGCCGGAGACGTTCACGGCGTCCGGCACGAACTCGCCGGCCAGGGCCAGCAGGACGCTCTTGGCGACGTCGGTGCCGGCGCGGTCCTGGGCCTCCGCCGTGGAGGCGCCCAGGTGCGGGGTGACGACGACGTTGTCGAGGTCGAACAGCTTGGAGTCGGTGCACGGCTCGGTGTTGAACACGTCGAGGCCGGCGGCGCGGACCTTGCCGTTCACGAGCGCGTCGTACAGCGCGTCCTCGTCGATCAGGCCACCGCGGGCGGCGTTGACGATGATGACGCCGTCCTTGGCCTTGGCCAGGCGCTCGGCGTTGATGAGGCCCGCCGTCTCCTTGGTCTTGGGCAGGTGGACGGAGATGAAGTCGGCGCGCTCGACCAGCTCGTCGATGTCGACCAGCTCGATGCCCAGCTGCGCGGCGCGAGCGGCCGGCAGGTAGGGGTCGTACGCGATGACGTTGGTCTCGAACGCGGCCAGGCGCTGCGCGAACAGCTGGCCGATGCGGCCCAGGCCGACGACGCCGACCGTCTTGCCGAGGATCTCGGTGCCGTTGAAGCTCGACCGCTTCCAGGTCTTCTCACGAAGCGTGCGGTCGGCGGCCGGAATCTGGCGGGCGGTCGACAGCAGCAGCGAGACGGCGTGCTCGGCAGCCGAGTGGATGTTGGAGGTCGGCGCGTTCACGACCATGACGCCACGCTCGGTGGCGGCCGGGATGTCGACGTTGTCGAGGCCGACACCGGCGCGGCCGACGATCTTCAGCTTGGTCGCGGCGGCGAGTACCTCGGCGTCGACCGTGGTGGCGGAGCGGACGAGCAGGGCGTCGGCCTCGGGCACGGCCGCGAGCAGCGCGGGACGGTCGGGGCCGTCGACCCAGCGCACCTCGACACCGTCACCGAGCGCATCGACGGTCGATTGTGCGAGCTTGTCGGCGATCAGGACAACGGGGCGGCCATTCTGGCTCACGAGTCAACTCCCTAGTTCGGTGTCGGGCTGTGTCAATGTCTTCGTCAGTGTCTTCGGAGAGGTCTTCGCAGATCGTCTTCGAAGGTCGAGCGGGATGTCCACGGCCGGGCACCGCGAAGGCGCGCGCGAAGGGCCGTAGTCGGGAATCAGTTTAGTGGGGCGGACCGAGCGATTCCGCAGGGCGGGTATCCATTACCAGATAGTGGACACCCCGGTGGAGAAATCGGAGATTCGCGCCACACCCCGAAACCACTTCGGCCCGAGGGCCACGCGCAAGGACGCGCGACCCCCGGGCCGAAGCTGTCAGCAGTGGATCAGGCCGTCTCGGTGATCGGACGATCGACCCAGCTCATCAGGTCGCGCAGCTTCTTGCCGGTGACCTCGATCGGGTGCTCGGCGTTCTCCTTGCGGAGCGCCTCGAGCTCCTTGTTGCCGTTCTCGACGTTGGCAACCAGGCGACGGGTGAACTCACCCGACTGGATGTCCGCCAGGATCTCCTTCATGCGCTCCTTGGTGCCGGCGTCGATGACGCGCGGGCCGCTCAGGTAGCCACCGAACTCCGCGGTGTCGGACACCGAGTAGTTCATGCGGGCGATGCCACCCTCGTACATGAGGTCGACGATCAGCTTGAGCTCGTGCAGCACCTCGAAGTACGCCATCTCGGGCGCGTAGCCGGCCTCGACCATGACCTCGAAACCGGTCTTGACCAGTTCCTCGGTGCCGCCGCACAGCACGGCCTGCTCGCCGAAGAGGTCCGTCTCGGTCTCTTCCTTGAACGTGGTCTTGATGACGCCGGCGCGGGTGCCGCCGATGCCCTTCGCGTAGGAGAGCGCCAGGGCCTGGCCCTCGCCCTTCGGGTCCTGGTGAACGGCGATCAGGGCCGGAACGCCCTTGCCGTCGACGAACTGACGACGCACCAGGTGGCCCGGGCCCTTCGGCGCGACCATGCCGACCGTGACGTTCGCCGGGGGCGTGATCAGGTCGAAGTGGATGTTGAGGCCGTGTCCGAAGAACAGCGCGTCGCCGTCCTTCAGGTTCGGCTCGATGTCGTTCTTGAAGATCGACGCCTGAGCGGTGTCGGGAGCGAGCACCATGATGACGTCGGCCCACTCGGCGACCTCTGCCGGCGTGCCCACGGTCAGGCCCTGCTCCTCGGCCTTGGCGCGGGACTTCGAACCCTCCTGGAGACCGATGCGCACATCGACACCGGAATCGCGCAGGCTCAGCGAGTGCGCGTGGCCCTGGCTGCCGTAGCCGATGACCGCGACCTTGCGGCCCTGGATGATCGACAGGTCTGCATCGTCGTCGTAGAACATCTCGACTGCCACAGTTCTTACCTCTCCTCTGGGTTCTATGAACGCTTGATTGTCTGTTGTCGGTGAATGGACGGTTCTAGCGGGTGGCCGTGATGGACTTCGGCCCACGGCCGACCGCCACCACACCGGACTGCACGATCTCGCGGATGCCGAACGGATCGAGCATGCGCAGGAGCGCGTCGAGCTTGGAACGGGTGCCCGTCGCCTCGATCGTGACGGCCTCCGGCGAGACGTCGATCACCTTGGCGCGGAACAGGTTCACGGTCTCGATCACCTGCGTGCGAACGCTCGCGTCGGCCCGGACCTTGATCAGGACCAGCTCACGGGCGACCGAAGCCTCGTTGTCCTGCTCCACGATCTTGATGACGTTGACGAGCTTGTTGAGCTGCTTGGTCACCTGCTCGAGCGGGAACTCGTCGACCGTGACGACGATCGTCATGCGCGAGATGTCCGGGACCTCGGTGCCGCCGACGGCGAGGGACTCGATGTTGAATCCACGGCGGGAGAAAAGTGCAGCGACACGGGCCAGCACGCCCGGCTTGTCCTCGACGAGAACACTGAGGGTGTGGCTGGTGCTCACTTGGTGTCCTCCGTTTCCGTGGCGGCGCCTGCACGCTGCTCACGTTCCATGGCCTCGTGGATGGTTGCGGGCTCGTCCGCAGCCTCGTCTTCGTCGAACAGCGGTCGGATGCCCCGCGCCGCCATGATCTCGTCGTTGCTCGTGCCGGCGGCGACCATCGGCCACACCTGCGCGTCCTTGCCGACGATGAAGTCGATGACGACGGGCTTGTCGTTGATCGACTGCGCGGTGCGGATGGCGTCCTCGACGTCCTCCTCGCGCTCGACACGGATGCCGACGCAGCCCAGCGCCTCGGCGAGCTTGACGAAGTCCGGGATGCGCACGGCGCCGTGCGTTCCCAAGTTCGTGTTGGAGTAACGCTCGTCGTAGAACAGCGTCTGCCACTGACGAACCATGCCCAGGTTGCCGTTGTTGATGAGCGCGACCTTGATCGGCACGCCCTCGACGGCACACGTGGCCAGTTCCTGGTTGGTCATCTGGAAGCAGCCGTCACCGTCGATGGCCCAGACCTCACGGTCCGGCAGGCCCATCTTCGCGCCCATCGCGGCCGGCACGGCGTAGCCCATCGTGCCGAGGCCACCCGAGTTCAGCCACGTGCGCGGCTTCTCGTAGTTGACGAACTGCGCCGCCCACATCTGGTGCTGACCGACACCGGCGCAGTAGATCGCGTCCGGGCCCGCGAGCCGGCCGACGGCCTGGATCACGAACTCGGGCGACAGCGCGCCGTCCGAGGGACGGTCGTATGCCAGCGGGTAGGTACGACGGATCCCGTCGAGGTACGCCCACCACTCGGTGAGATCGAGGGTCGTGCCCGTCGCCTGATCGGCACGGATCGCCTCGATCAGCTCGGTGATGACCTCCTTGCAGTCGCCCACGATCGGGACGTCCGCGTGGCGGTTCTTGCCGATCTCCGCGGGATCGATGTCCGCGTGGATCACCTTCGCGTCCGGCGCGAACGAGTCGAGCTGACCGGTGACACGGTCGTCGAAGCGTGCACCGAGGGTGATCAGCAGGTCGCTCTTCTGCAGCGCGGCGACGGCTGCGACCGTGCCGTGCATGCCCGGCATGCCGCAGTTGAGCTGGTGACTGTCCGGGAACGCTCCGCGCGCCATCAACGTCGTGACGACGGGGATACCGGTCAGCTCGGCGAGTTCGAGCAGCTCGGGCGAGGCGTCTGCCTTGATGACGCCGCCGCCGACGTACAGCACCGGGGACTTCGCGTCGGCGATCAGACGCGCGGCCTCACGCACCTGCTTACCGTGCGGCTTGGTCACCGGACGGTAGCCGGGCAGGTGCATCTCCGGCGGCCACGAGAACGTGGTCTGCGCCTGCAGGATGTCCTTGGGGATGTCGACGAGGACCGCGCCCGGGCGGCCGCTCGACGCGAGGTAGAACGCCTCCGCCAGGATCCGCGGGATGTCGATCCCGTCGGTGATGAGGAAGTTGTGCTTGGTGATCGGCATCGTGATGCCGGAGATGTCGGCTTCCTGGAACGCGTCGGTGCCGATCAGCCCGCGGCCGACCTGTCCGGTGATCGCGACGACCGGGACCGAGTCCATCTGCGCGTCGGCGAGCGGCGTCACCAGGTTGGTCGCACCCGGCCCGGACGTCGCCATGCAGACGCCGACCTTGCCCGTGGCCTGTGCGTAACCGGTCGCGGCGTGACCCGCGCCCTGCTCGTGACGCACCAGGACGTGCCGAACCTTCTGCGAATCGAAGAGCGGGTCGTAGACCGGCAGAACGGCACCGCCCGGGATACCGAACACCGTGTCGACCTCGAGCTCCTCGAGGGCGCGGACCACGGACTGAGCGCCGGTGACCCGCTCGGGGGCGACCTGACGACGGTTACCGGGCTGCGTAGCAGCGGCCCTGCTGTCTCCGGGGGTCGGGCCTGTAGCTCCCGACTTGCGCGGCGTGGGTTGAGGCCGTGCGGTTGGTGCGCTCACTGGAAATCCTCTTTGATTCTGGCTCCGGGCAACAAAAAACCCTCGTCAGCATCAGCTGTACGAGGGTGGCGCGTCGTTATCTGGCGAGTTGTAGGAACCGGCTCAGGCGACGACGCGCCGGCCGATTACGAGCAACTCATTCTGCTTCACGCGCTCGACGGTAGGCGCGCTAATGGTAGACAGTCAACTTTGGTGAGTGCGCTGTCCCAGAATGTAAGATGCCTCGGCTGCAGTGCGAAGATGTAGAGGTGTCATCTCCTCAGCAGCCCGTGCCACCGCAGCCATCATCCCACATGCCCGACGACAGCCGACAGGTCATCCGGATTTCCCCGCTCGCGCTGATCGCGTGCATCTTCCTGCTGTTCTGCATCAGCTTCCCGGTACTCGGGTGGCCTGCAGCCTTCGGCTGGATGCTGGTCATCCCGTTCCTCGTCGGCGCCTGGGTGCTGCGCGTGCGTACCACGGTCACGCCCGACGGGCTCGAGCTGCGCCGCGCCTTCTCCTCGCAGTCCATATCGTGGGATCAGATCAAGGGGTTCCGTTTCCCCAAGCGTGGATGGGCCCGGGCCGACCTCGTCGACGGCACCGAGGTGTCGCTGCCGACCGTGACATTCGGACGGCTCCCCCAGTTGGCCTCGGCGAGTGGTGGGCGCGTCACCGACCCGTACGCCGCGGCCCGCGAGGCAGAGGCACAGAAGGTCCGCACGGAGTCCCCGGAGACGGCCGAATCCCCTGGCACCGACGTGTCCACCGACGCGGAGCCGAATACCGACTGATCCGTGCGCGGGAGTAGCGTCTCACCAGGACGTCTCCCGCTCCCACCGGAGATGACGAGACGGCCACACCAGCCGAAATCGGGTCCAGCCGACCAGCACCTTCACGGGCCCACCCGTTTACGAATTACGCCTGTTACGAATACGCCGCGCTCGGTGTGCACAGCCCGCCGCCGAGAACCGCTGATCGACGAAGGAATCGCCCATGCCCCCGCTCAGGTCACGCACCACCACCGTCGGACGCAACGCTGCCGGAGCCCGCTCGCTGTGGCGCGCTACCGGCATGACGGACTCCGACTTCGGTAAGCCGATCGTCGCGATCGCGAACTCCTACACGCAGTTCGTGCCCGGCCACGTCCACCTGAAGAACGTGGGCGAGATCGTCGCCGAGGCAGTGCGCGCCGCCGGCGGCGTGCCCCGCGAGTTCCACACGATCGCGGTCGACGACGGCATCGCGATGGGCCACGGGGGCATGCTGTACTCCCTCCCGAGCCGCGAGATCATCGCCGACTCCGTCGAGTACATGGTCAACGCCCACACCGCCGACGCGCTGGTGTGCATCTCGAACTGCGACAAGATCACCCCCGGCATGCTCAATGCCGCAATGCGCCTGAACATCCCGACGGTGTTCGTGTCGGGCGGCCCGATGGAGGCCGGCAAGGCCGTCGTCGTGGGCGGCGTCGCGCAGGCCCCCACCGACCTGATCACCGCGATCTCGGCGAGCGCCAACGACTCCGTGTCCGAGGAAGGACTCGAGGAGGTCGAGCGCAGCGCGTGCCCGACGTGCGGTTCCTGCTCGGGCATGTTCACCGCCAACTCGATGAACTGCCTCACCGAGGCACTGGGCCTGGCCCTGCCCGGTAACGGCTCCACGCTGGCCACCCACGAGGCCCGTCGCGCCCTGTTCAGCCGCGCCGGCACCACCGTCGTCGAGGCCGCGCTGCGGTACTACCGCGACGAGGACGAGTCGGTCCTGCCGCGGAACATCGCCTCCCCCAAGGCGTTCCGCAACGCGATGGCGCTCGACGTCGCGATGGGCGGCTCCACCAACACCGTCCTGCACACCCTCGCGGCGGCGCAGGAGGGCGAGGTCGACTTCGACCTGACCACGATCGACGAGATCAGCCGTCGGGTGCCGTGCCTGTCGAAGGTCTCCCCCAACTCGGACTACCACATGGAGGACGTCCACCGCGCCGGTGGCATCCCCGCCATCCTCGGTGAGCTGCGCCGCGCGGGCCTGTTGGAGACCGACGTCTCCACCGTCCACACGGCGAGCTTCGACGAGTGGCTCGACACGTGGGACATCCGCTCCGGCAAGGCGAGTGACGAGGCGATCGAGCTGTTCCACGCCGCACCGGGGGGCGTGCGCACCACCGAGCCGTTCTCGACCGACAACCGCTGGTCGGCACTCGACACCGACGCCGAGGGCGGCTGCATTCGCGACATCGAGCACGCCTACACCGTCGAGGGTGGCCTGTGCGTGCTGCGCGGCAACATCGCCGTCGACGGCGCGATCCTCAAGACCGCCGGCATCGACGAGGACCTGTTCTCCTTCCAGGGCCCGGCCGTCGTCGTCGAGTCCCAGGAGGCGGCCGTCTCGGTGATCCTGCAGAAGCAGATCAAGCCGGGCGACGTCATCGTGGTCCGCTACGAGGGCCCCAAGGGCGGCCCGGGCATGCAGGAAATGCTGCACCCCACCGCGTTCCTCAAGGGCGCCGGTCTCGGCAAGGTGTGCGCGCTGATCACCGATGGCCGCTTCTCCGGCGGCACGTCCGGCCTGTCGATCGGCCACATCTCCCCCGAGGCCGCGTCCGGCGGTGTGATCGGCCTCGTCGAGGACGGTGACCAGATCCGCATCGACGTCGCGACCCGCACCCTCGAGGTCCTCGTCGACGACGAGACCCTGGCGCAGCGCCGCGCCAAGATGGAGGCGTCCGAGCGCCCGTGGCAGCCGGTGGACCGTCAGCGTCCGGTCACCACCGCCCTGCGCGCCTACGCCGCGCTGGCCACCTCGGCCGACAAGGGCGCCGTCCGCCAGGTGCCGTAACCGCCTGCCGCTCCGCTTTTCGCTGTGCCGCGTCCCCGATCGGGGGCGCGGCACAACCGTTTCCGGAGCGGCAGATCTGTGGATACCGAGAAATCCATCCACAGATCGCGACGTAGGCGCCGTCGGTACACTCCGGCGCGGCAGGCTCGGCACATGGAATTCGACGGCACGCCACTGGTATTCAGGTCCGACGCGCTCGGTCGCGGCTTCACGGACCACGAACTGCGCGCGGCGCGACGGTCGCGGGAGTTGCTCGCCGTCCGGCCCGGGGCGTACGTCCGCGCGGCCGATCTGGCCCGGCTCGACTCCGTCGCGCAACACCGGCTGGCGGTCCTCGCCACGGCGTCTGCATGCCGCGACACCGTGGTCAGCCACGTGTCGGCGGCCGTGATGCACGGGATCGATCTGTGGAACGTGCCGCTACGGCTGGTGCACTCCACCCTCGACCGCCCTTCCGGCGGCAAGGTCACCACCCGCCGGCACGTTCACGTGGGGCAGCTGCCCGCCGAGGACGTCGTCGTCGTGGACTGTCTGACCGTCACCACACCGGCGCGGACAGTCGTCGACCTCGCGCGGACGTTGCCGTTCGAGTCCGCCGTCACCTCGGGGGACCACGCGCTGGCGACGGGGCTCGTGACACACCGGGATCTCGCCGACGCCCTCGAACGGTGCCGCGGCCGACGCGGGGCGGCGCAGGCAGCACGAGCGGTCGCCTGCATGGATTCGCGGAGCGAGAGCGTCGGCGAGTCACGCAGCCGCGTGCTGATCCACCGCATGCGCCTTCCCGCACCGGACCTCCAGCGCGAGATCGCCGACGAGAAGGGCTCGATCGGGCGGGTCGACTTCCTCTTCGAGGACGAGCATGTCGTGGGCGAGTTCGACGGTCTCGGCAAGTACACCGAACACCTCCGGCCCGGGCAGAGCAGCGAGCAGGCCGTGATCGAGGAGAAACGACGCGAAGACCGCATCTGTGCTGCCGGCTACATAGTCGCCCGTTGGGGCTGGCGTGAGCTCGGTTCGCCGGAGGAGGTGGTCCGGCGCATCCGACGCGCGATCGCTTCCGCGGCCGCCGCGCCCACAGTGGCGACGCCGCGCCCCCGATCGCAGGCGCGGCACGACGAAGACCGGCGCGGCGCCGTCAGATGACGGGGTTGGCGCCGTTGAGGAGGAACCACACGCCGACACCGACCGCGGCGCCCAGGATCAGGATCACCGCCGAACCCACGTACGGGCGGGTCGCCCAGTTGCGGCGACCGTCCAGGGAGATACGCCCGGGACCGGTCAGGATGATCGCTCCGGCGGCCGCTCCCAGCAGCGTCTCGTATTCGATGCCGTCGGGCGCGAAGTACTCGAGTCCGGGGACCATCGACTGCTTCAAGCACCACGCGTTGATCATCACCGCGAGCACCGTAGCCGCGGCCACCGGCGTGATCAGGCCCAGGATCAGGAGTGCGCCGCCGGCCACCTCGCCGACCGCGCCCGCCGCGGCCAGCGCCCGCGCGTGGTCGAATCCGGAGTCGATCAACTGGTCGCGGTACCCGGAGAGCCCGGGCCCGTTCCACCAGCCCGTCAGCTTCTGCAGGCCGTGCGCCAGCAGCGTGCCGCCGACCGCGAGACGCAGAACGAGCAAACCGACGTCGAGGGTGCCGCGACGCGAGTCGTCCGACGACGCGGGCGGGACGACGACCGGCCCGGCGGCCGGCGGAGACACGATCGGCTCGGACACGATCGGCTCGGACACGATCGGCTCCGACGCAACCGGCTCCGACACCAGTGTTTCGGTCGCGGAGCGGGTGGACACTGTCGGCTCGGACACCGGGGGCTCGCCGCGGTCGATCACCACGGTGGGCTGGTCCTCGACCGGGATCGGTATCGGGGCCGTCGGCGAGGACACCGGACGGAAGGTGGGGATCTGCTCGGTCGGGAGACTGTCGGCGTGCGGGGCGCCGAAGTCGAGGTCCTCGTCGGTCTGCGGCAGGAGCGGCTTCGTCGGATTCGACGGCCGGGTCGACTGGACCGGGAACCGCTCGGTCGGCTGGTCGAACGGGCTGGGGGCGGACGCCCCGCCGGCGGACTCGGTGTGATCTCTCGGCTTGTCAGTCACGCCCTGCAGCCTAGGTGCGCTCGCCGGAGTTGCCCGGGTACCGAAGCCCGGCGCGCCGGTCACACAACACCGCGTGGCGGCGACCGGCGGACCTTCCGTAACGTCTGCAGCATGACGATTGGTCAACGGAGCCGGACGGTCCGGCGCACCGCCGCGACCGTACTCCTGTCGGTGTCGGTGCTCACGATCGCCGGATGCGCCCGGTTCGACGACTCCGCGTCCTCTCCGTTCACCCCGGAGCCGACGTTCGGCTCCGGTGCCGAGGTGCAGCCGAAGGAGCCGTCCACGCCGCCGTCGGGAGTGCCCGAGCCATCCGTGCCGAACGATCCGTGCTTCGACCGCGACCCCAACGTCATCGCGACCTGCCTGGACACCACCGGCGGGATGGTGATGCTCCCCGACGGCGCCTCCGCGCTCGTCACCGAGCGCCGCACCGGTCGCATCCTGCGCGTGGCGCCGGGCCAGACGCCCTCCGAGTTCGCAAGGATTCCGGTCGATTCCGGCTCGGACGGCGGACTGCTCGACATCGCGCTGTCCCCCACCTTCGAAGAGGACAACCTGCTCTACGCGTACATCACGACGCCGAGCGACAACCGTGTCGTGCGGATCGCGCCCGGCGACGCACCCAAGGACGTGCTGACGGGTATTCCGCGCGGCGCCACCGGAAACGCGGGCGCGCTGGCGTTCGCGACGCCCAGTGAGCTGATGGTCCTCACCGGCGACACCGGGAGTCCTGCTGCCGCTGCCGATCCGGCGTCGCTCGCCGGAAAACTGTTGCGCGTCACGGTGCTCGCGTCGACGCCGAACCCGCCGCGTCCGGCGGTGGCGCTGTCCGGCATCGGCCGGGCGGGAGACGTCTGCACGGACCCGAGCGGGGCCGTCTGGGTGACCGACCGCACGGTCGTCGAGGACCGGCTGCAGCGCGTCGACGCCGGCGGCGCCGTCGGCGCGCCAGCGTGGACGTGGCCCGACAAGCCCGGTGTCGCCGGCTGTGCGGCCACGCAGAACGCGGTGGTGGTGGCGCTCAGCGACGGGCGTGCGGTGGCGGTCTTCGCGACCGACCGCGAGACCGGTGGCGTTTCGACGGCGCCGGCGCTGCTGGCGCAGAACCTCTACGGCCGTCTCGGTGGAACCGTCATCAGCGGGGACGGGCAGATCTGGGCGGCCACGGTGAACAAGTCGGGCGGCGCCCCCGGCCCCACCGACGATCGGGTGGTCAGGCTCCCGTTGCCGTCGGGCGCCGGCGGCGTCGACTGATGCTCACGCCGGGAGCTGGTCGCGCGGCTCGCTGGGTGTCTCGGACGCGAGCGCGCTCGCGAGCAGCGGCAGCACCAGGACCGTGATGGCGCCGGCGGCCACGAGGATCGATGCGGTCGCGTTGGACATCTGCCCGGCGGCGACCGCGACTCCCGTGACGGCGACGATGAGCGGCAGGCCGGTGGTCGAGTACAGCGCGACCTGGAGTTGCTCGCGGGTATCGAAGTTCGCGCCGGCCGGGCCGCGGTCGTAGCGCGACGCGACGAACACGGGCAGACCGCGGACGACGAGGAGAAGCACGAAGAAGGCCATCAGCACGAGGGGTTCGCCGGCCACCGCCGATACGTCGATCGCCATCCCGGAGGTGACGAAGAAGATCGGGATGAGCAGACCGAACGCGAGCCCCTCGAGCTTTCCCTCGAGCAGTTCGTCACCGTCCGGGACCGTGCGGCGCAGGATGAATCCGGCCGCGAACGCGCCCAGGATGATGTCGAGGTCGAACACTGCGGCGACCGCGATAAGTGCCACCAGCAGCAGCATCACCAACCGCACGGTCGTCTGTGCGGTGGTGTCGGAGCCGCGCCGGATCACGGCCAGCAACTCGGTGCCCTCGCGGAGGATCCGGGCGGGCAGCATCGCGACGACGACCGCGACCGCGGCGAAGGCGGCCAGCACGACGAGCGAGAGCACCGCGCCGCGCGCGCCCAACAGGATGGCCATCGCCAGGACCGGGCCGATCTCACCGATCGCGCCGTGGTTGAGGACCGAGCGCCCGACCGGCGTCGCCAAGAGACCGCGGTCCTTGAGGATCGGCAGCAGCGTGCCCAGCGCGGTCGACGTGAGCGCGATCGCGACGGCGATCTCCGAATGCACCAGACCCGCCGCCGCCAGCGCGCCGACGACGGCGAACGCCAGCGCCAGGCAGGCCAGCCAGGTCACCAGAGCGCGACGGCCGCCGCGGCCGGTCAACTCGTCCTTGTCGATCTCGTATCCGGCGAGCAGGAACAGCATGCCGAGCCCGAGTTCACGCAGCAGTTCGATCTCGGAATCGACGTTCGCCAGATCGAGCACGTAGGGACCGATGACGATGCCGCCCACGAGCAGCAGCACGACCTCGGGAATCAGCTTGCGCCGCAGCGACCCCGCGATGAGTGGCGCGATCGCCGCCGCGACCGTGATCCAGAACAGTGATGTGGCAACGGCGGCGTCCATGTGCCGCTACGTTAGCTGCACGCGGCGATGACGAGCTCCTTGACACGCGCGGGGTCGGCCTGGCCACGGGTGGCCTTCATTACGTCGCCGACGATCTTGCCCGCCGCGGCGACCTTGCCGCTGCGGATCTTTTCGGCGATGTCGGGATTGGCGGCCAGCGCCTCGTCGACCGCGGCCTGCAGCTTGGTGTCGTCGCGCTCGACGACCAGGCCGCGCGCCTCCACGATCTGCTCAGGCTCGCCCTCGCCGTCGAGCACGAAGTCCACGACCTGGCGGGCGACCTTGTTGTTGAGCTTGCCGCTGTCGACGAGCTCGACCACCTTGGCGACCTGCACCGGCGTGATGGGCAGTTCGGCGAGCTCGACACCACGCGTGTTGGCCTGCTGCGCGAGGTAGGACACCCACCACGACCGCGCCGCGTCGGCCGACGCGCCGGCCTCGGTGGTGGCGATCACCAACTCGAGGGCGCCGGCGTTGACGAGGTCGCGCATGACCTCGTCCGAGACGCCCCACTGCTCCTGGATGCGGGCACGACGGATCCACGGCAGCTCGGGCAGCGTCGCGCGCAGTTCCTCGACCCACTCGGCGCTCGGGGCGACCGGCTCGAGGTCGGGCTCGGGGAAGTAGCGGTAGTCCTCGGCGGTCTCCTTGCGGCGACCGGCGGATGTGGTGCCGTCGGCCTCCTGGAAGTGCCGGGTCTCCTGAATGACCTCGCCGCCGGAGACGAGCACCGCACCCTGACGGCGCATCTCGTAGCGGACGGCGGTCTCGACGCTCTTGAGCGAGTTGACGTTCTTGGTCTCGGTGCGGGTGCCGAACTCCTTGGCGCCGATCGGCATGAGCGAGACGTTGGCGTCGCAGCGCAGCGAACCCTGATCCATGCGGACGTCGGAGACGTCGAGTGCCTTGAGCAGGTCACGCAGCGCGCTCACGTACGCGCGGGCGACCTCGGGGGCACGCTCGCCGGCGCCGGTGATGGGCTTGGTGACGATCTCGACGAGCGGCACGCCGGCCCGGTTGTAGTCGAGCAGCGAGTGGCTCGCGCCGTGGATGCGACCGGTGGCACCGCCGACGTGGAGCGACTTGCCGGTGTCCTCCTCCATGTGGGCGCGCTCGATCTCGACGCGCCACGTGGTGCCGTCGTCGAGCACGACGTCGAGGTAGCCCTCGGTCGCGATGGGCTCGTCGTACTGGGAGATCTGGTAGTTCTTCGGCTGGTCCGGGTAGAAGTAGTTCTTCCGCGCGAACCGGCCCCACGGGGTGATGGAGCAGTTCAGCGCCAGGCCGATGCGGATCGCCGACTCGACGGCGGCCTGGTTGACCACCGGCAGCGCGCCCGGCATACCGAGGCACACGGGGCACACCTGCGTGTTGGGATCGGCGCCGAACGCCGTCGGGCACGGGCAGAACATCTTGGTGGCGGTGTGCAACTCGACGTGCACTTCCATGCCCAGTACGGGCTCGAACTTCGCGAGGACGGCGTCATAGTCGAGAAGGTCAGCGGACACGGCGGCAGTCATGCCCATGAGTTTATGCGCCTCGTCAGCCGAAGAACGCGGCCGCCTCCCGGTAACGATCCAGGGGCACCGTCTTGAGCTGCTTGGTCGCCTCCGACAGCGGCACGAGCTCGATCTCGGTGCCGTGCAGTGCCACCATCTGACCGAACTGTCCGCCGTGCGCCGCGTCCGTGGCGTGCACCCCGAACCGGGTGGCCAGGACCCGGTCGTAGGGCGTGGGTGTGCCGCCGCGCTGCACGTGTCCGAGCACCGTCGTGCGGACCTCCTTCCCGATCCGCCGTTCGATCTCGACGGCGAGTTGCTGCGCGACACCGGTGAAGATCTTGTGCCCGAACTCGTCGATCCCGCCTTCCCGCAACGTCATGGAGTCCGGGTCGGGTGACGCACCTTCGGCCACGACGCAGATGAAGTGGGAGTCGCCGCGTTGGAAGCGCTTCTTGACCATGGCGCACACCTCGTCCACGTCGAACGGTTGCTCGGGGACGAGGATCAGGTGCGCTCCCGACGCCATCCCGGACTGCAGCGCGATCCAGCCGGCGTGCCGGCCCATCACCTCGACGAGCATGACGCGCTGGTGCGACTCCGCGGTGGTGTGCAGGCGGTCGATCGCGTCGGTCGCGATCGTGAGGGCGGTGTCGAACCCGAAGGTGACGTCCGTGCAGTCGATGTCGTTGTCGATGGTCTTGGGGACCCCGACGATGGGAACCCCGCTGTCGGCGAGCCAGCTGCCGGCCGTCAGCGTGCCCTCGCCCCCGATCGGGATGAGGACCTCGATGCCGTTGTCGTCGAGTGTCTGCTTGATCCGGTCTAGCCCGTCGTGCAGCTTCTGCGGGTTGACCCGGGCGGTACCGAGGATGGTGCCGCCGCGCGCGAGTATGCGGTCGATGCGGTCCTCGTTGCGCATCTGGACCTTGCGGTCTTCGAGAAGTCCGCGCCAGCCGTCCTGGAAGCCGACGACGGTGCTGCCGTAGCGGCCGTCCGCGGTTCGCACGACGGCGCGGATCACGGCGTTGAGACCGGGACAGTCGCCGCCTCCGGTCAGGATTCCGATGCGCATCACGGCCCCCAGGGCGTTCGGGTAGCAGAGCGGTCCCCTCTCATCTTGCCGCTCCCGTGCCGATCGGGCACGCCGACTCGATCAGCCGGGCGTGACGAGGCCCGATTCGTACGCGAGCACCACGGCCTGGGCCCGGTCGCGCAACGCCAGCTTCGACAGCACCTTGCCCACGTGCGTCTTGACGGTCTGCTCCGCGACGAACAGGCGCTCGGCGATCTCCATGTTCGACAGGCCGGCGGCGATGAGCTCGAGCACCTCGCGCTCACGCGGGGTGAGCGCGTCCAGTCGCGGGTGCGGCGAGCGCGGGGCCGACCGGCGCCGGGTGACGTCGGCGATGAGCCGTCGGGTGACGCTGGGCGCCAGCAACGCCTCGCCTTCCGCGACGACCCGCACCGCGCGGATCAGCTCCTCGGCCGGCGCGTCCTTGAGCATGAAGCCGCTCGCGCCGATCCCGAGTGCCTCGTACACGTACTCGTCGATGTCGAACGTGGTGAGCATCAGCACCCGAACCGGTGGATCGATTGCGGCGGAAAGGATCTCACGTGCGGCGTCGAGACCGTTGAGCTCGGGCATCCGCACGTCCATCAGGACGACGTCGGGGCGCAGTCGCTTGACCTCCGAGACGGCGACGCGGCCGTTCGGCGCGTCGCCGATCACGCTGATGTCGGGCTGCGCGGCCAGCAGCGCCCCGAAGCCCTGCCGCACCATCGCCTGATCGTCCGCAATGAAGACCGTGATCGCCACCCGGACAGCCTAGGCGAGCGGCGCGACGGGGATGTTGGCCCGCACCTCGAAACCGCCGTCGGGCAGCGCCCGGGTATCCAGGGTGCCGCCGACCGCCGCGGCGCGCTCGCGCATGCCGCCGATGCCGCTGCCGCCCGAGGACTCCGACCGCGCCGGCGCACCCACCGCGACGACGGCGGGGCCGTTGACCACCACGAGGGACGCGACGGGCGAGCCGTAGTCCAGCGTCACCGTCACGGGCGCGCCCGGGCAGTGCCGGGCCGCGTTCGCGAGCGACTCCTGCAGGATCCGGTACACGGTGAGCCCCGACAGCTCGGACAGCGACGCCGGATCTCCGGTCACGTTCCACGACAAGGCGATACCGGCGCGGCGGCTGCCGTCGAGCAGTTCCTGGACCTGCCCGACACCGGGCTGCGGCGCCCGCTCGAGCGTCTCGGCATCGCTGCGCAGCACGCCGAGCAGCCCGCGGATCTCGTTGAGCGCCTCGCGCGCGGTGGCTCCGATGGATTCGAACTCGGCCTTGGCCTCGTCGGACACCGTGGCGAGCCGGTACGGCGCACTCTGCGCCTGCACCACGACCATCGACATGTGATGTGCGACGACGTCGTGCAGGTCGCGGGCGATGCGCGCCTTCTCCTCGAGGATCGCCCGACGCGCACGTTCGAGTTCGCTGGCCTGTTCCTCCGCGGCCAACTGCCGGCGCGAGAGCACCAGCCAGCGGATCAGCAGACCGAACACGACCATCGCGCTCAACCCGACCGCCCACCCGACGCCGTCGTCTCCGGGGGTGTCCGCGAGGAACAGCAGCACGGTCGAGACCCAGGCCACCACCACGGTCGGCGGGCCGGCGGTGAGGCTGACCGCCAGCAGCAGTGCCATGATCACGATGATGTGCACGACCTGCCAGGGGTAGGTGTACCCGGAGTCGGGGACAAGGTCGAACACCCACGGGATCACGAGCGCCGACACCGCCGAGACCGCCCATCCCAGAGCCGGATTGGCCCGGATCAGAACGAAGGGCCACGCGGCGAGCGCGGCGACGATCGGCTGCACCGGCGGCGGCACCTCGTGGGTGAGATGCAGCGTCGGCCACGCCACCGCGTACAGGGTCACCGTGACGAGCGCGATGAGGATCGACAGGCGGTGTCCGCGCAGCCGCGTGTTCAGTCGTCGTACCGGTCCGTTGCCACTCACAGGTGTCGACTCTAGGAACCCGGACGTCGTCGGGCGTCATACCTGGGAGTGAGATCGGGCTCGCTCCCCGGTACGAGAGTGCCCGCACCACCCCCTCGCCGGGGCCGCCCCGATTCCACTCCGCGGAGTGATGCCGCAGCGTACCGGCCATTTCTAGCGTCAGTTGTCATGGATGCGAGAAGATGGACCGGCACGGTCCTGGCCGGCGCCGCGATCGTGACCGCCACCCTGGCCGCCCCGCAGGCGGACGCGGGCACACCCGTGCGGGAGCACTCGGGCGCCGCACGGGCGGTGAGCGAGCTGACCGCGAGCGATGTCGCCGCGGACACGTCCGCCGTGCCCGACGACTTCGCGGCCGTCATCGGCTATCGGCCGCGCCTCGAGGACGGCCTGCTGGTGAATCCGAACGGCGCGTGCTCGTCGCCGGTGCCCCTGCCCACCGAGTTCGACGTCCCCTGCAAGGCACACGATCTCGGCTACGACCTCCTGCGCTACGCGCACCTGGCCGACGGTGACCTGGGCGGGTGGGCACGCAACGCGCTCGACGCCCAACTCGACCGTCGGATGCACGAGGCCTGCGAGGCCCGGGAACGGGACCGCACATCCTGTTTCGCGATGGCGAACACCGCGACGACGGCGGTGGCCGTGAACTCCATGCGGCAGGGCTACGGCGTCCCGATCGACGAGCCGTGGATCCGGTACTCCGTCGGCGCGACCCTCGCCGCGCTGGGACTGCTGGCGGTGACGGCGGTGGTCCGCCGGGTCGGGCGGATCCGTTGGGCGGTGCCGGCATGAGCGCACTCCTGAGCCCGGGTGTCCGGGCGCGTCAGCTCGCCGCCACCGCCGCACTCCCCCGGGTGGGCACGTCCCTGGCGGTCTCGGCCGGGACGGTGGTGTCGCTGGCGCCGTCGCTGCTCCCCCGGTCCGCACCCGTCCAGGGCGTGCTGACCGGCGTGCTCGTCGCGGCACTGTGGGGATCGGCGGCACTGATCGGCCGGTTGCGGCCGAACAACCGACAGGGTTCGACCGCACGACTGGCCGCCCTCGGGGCGGCCACCGTTGCCGCCGCATGGGCCGTGGCCTGCGCCGACAGCTGGCAGAACTCGCTCCGCGCGATGATGGCCCTGCCCTCGGTCGGCGCCACGCACTGGGCCCAGGCGGGACTCTGGGCCGCCGCGGTGTGCCTGGTTGCGGCGGGAATCGGGCGGGGACTCGCGGCGGCGGCGCGGCGACTGGGCCCCGCGCGATCGACGGCACTGGCCGCCACCGTCGCCGCGCTCGCCTGGTTCGTCGCGGTACCCGGAGCGACTTCGGCTGCGGCGCAGCACTTCCGCGCCTCAAGTGCGGTGGTCGACCCGGATCTCGTTGCACCTGTGGGTGATCCGCTGGTGCCGTGGACGACGCTGGGTGCGGAGGGACGCCGGTTCGTCGCCGGCACGTCTGACCCCCGCAGCATCCGCACGTACGTGGGGCTCGACTCCGCGCCCACCGTCGACGCCCGCGCCGCCCTCGCCGTGCGGGAACTCGACCGAGCGGGCGGGTTCACCCGGGGCCACATAGTGGTGGCCGTCCCGACCGGCTCGGGGTGGATCGACGGTGAGGCGGCACGCGGGATCGAGCGCCGGTTCGGCGGCGACGTCGCCACCGTCGGGCAGCAGTACTCGTACGCCCCCAGTTGGGTCACGTTCCTGTTCGGCCGCACCGACGCGCAGGAGTCGGCCCGCGCCCTGTTCGCGGCCGTGTCGGCGCACGTTGCCACACTGCCGCCGCAGGCGCGTCCGATTGTGCACGTGTACGGCCAGAGCCTGGGCTCGGTCGGTGGCAGCGCGATCCTCGACGACGCCACCGGGCCCGCGGTGTGCAGCGCGCTGTGGGCCGGACCTCCGGCCGGGGCCGTGCGTCTCGGCGGCGCGACGGTGCTCGCCAACAGCTCCGACCCGGTGGTGTGGTGGTCCCCCGCCCTGTTGACCCGCGCGCCCGACCTCACCCGAGCGCGTGTCGACGCCCCGGTGCCGCAATGGATTCCGTTCGTGAGCTTTGTCCAGACCACCGTCGACCTGATGTTCTCGCTGGACGCACCGACCGGGCACGGACACCGTTACGGAGCCGACCAGGGCCTGCTCATGCCCGGCTGCTGAGCGATCGTCCGCGGCGACGCGGGTCTGCGCCTACGGTGGAGGCATGAGCCGAAACACGGAGGCGGACGCGGCACGCGCGGTCCTGCGGGACAACTTCGAACGCATCCGCGAACTGGTCGTCTCGGTCACCGACGGGCTGACGCCCGAGATGTCCGACTATCGTCCGGCGCCACAGGCAAATTCGATCGCCTGGCTGATCTGGCATCTCACCCGCGTGCAGGACGACCACGTGAGCGATGCCGCCGACGTAGAGCAGGCGTGGACGTCGCGTGGTTGGCAGGAGCGGTTCGCGTTCCCGTTCCCGGCCGCGGACGTCGGGTACGGGCACAGCAGCACCGATGTCGGCGCCGTGCACGCCGATGCGGAACTGCTCGCCGACTACCACGGCGACGTGCACCTCGCGACCCTCGAGTACATCGACGAACTCACCACCGACGAGCTCGAACGGATCGTGGACCGCCGATGGGATCCCCCCGTCACGGTCTCGGTTCGACTGGTCAGTGTGATCGGTGACTGCCTCCAGCACCTGGGGCAGGCGGCATACGTGCGGGGGCTGTACCAAGCGGGGTGAAACGACCCGCCCGCCTTGTTCGCGCCGTTGAGCGCGCCGATACTGAGGACATGCACTCCGTACTCATCCTCGGGGCCGGTTTCGGAGGGCTGGAGCTGGCTGCGAATCTGTCCGAGTCGCTCGCCGGGGAGGTCCGGGTCGACCTCGTCGATCAGAGTCCTTCCTTCGCATTCGGCTTCTCCAAGATCGATGTGCTGTTTCGCGGCACCGACCCAGGGTCCGTCAAGATCCCGTATTCCGCGATCGATCATCCGGGCGTGGAGTTCCACCAGGAGCGGGTCACGTCGATCGCCCCGTCGACTCGGAGCGTCCGCACCGACCGCACCGAATACCGGCCCGACACATTGGTGGTGGCACTCGGCGCCGACTACGACTTCGCCGCGACACCAGGTTTCGTCGAGGACGGTCACGAGTACTACTCCATCGACGGCGCATGCCGCCTGCGTGACCGGCTCGACGGGTTCACCGGCGGAACGGTCCTGATCGGCGTCCTGAGTGTGCCGTTCAAGTGCCCCCCGGCGCCCTACGAGGGCGCGCTGATGCTGCACGACACCCTGACCCGGCGGGGCGTGCGGTCGGACACGAGCATCCATGTGGTCACACCGATGCCCGCACCGATCCCGGTGTCGGTACCCACGTCCGAGGCGATCGTCGGCGCACTCACCGAGCGCGGAATCGAGCACTCGCCCGGCATACGTGTCCACGAACTGGACCCGAACCGGCACGTAGCGACCACGCGTGACGGCGAGCTCGGTTACGACCTGTTCATCGGGATTCCCCGGCACCGAGTACCGGACGTCGTCGAGGAGTCCGGGCTCACCGAAGGCGGCGCCGACGGCTGGGTGCACGTCGATCCGGAGACCCTGGCCACGCCGTATCCCGGCGTCTACGCCGTCGGTGACTGCGCCGACGCCCCCACCCCGCGGGCCGGCGTGTTCGCCGAGAACGCCGCCCGCACCGTCGCCGAGGGCATCATCGCCCGACTGCGCGGCACGGACCCGCCGGAGAAGTTCCGCGGCCAGGGATCGTGCTACATCGAGTTCGGCGGCGGCCTCGTCGGCAAGGTGGATGCGGACTTCCTCTCCGGCCCCGAACCGGTGGCACCGCTCTACGGGCCGTCCACCGAATTCGCAAAGGAGAAAGCGGATTTCGCGATCATACGACGTCGCCGCTGGTTCGGGCCCGAAGCGTGACGGTCCGCAGCCGGTAGTCGCGACGGTCCGGTCGTCGCGTGCGCCGCCGATAGGCGGTGACGGTGCCGGGCCAGTTGGTGGTGATCCGGCCCGACGCGGTGCGGTACCAACTGTTGCACAGGCTCCACACCGAATCCCCGAGCCTGCGCTGGATGCGCTCGTCGAACCGACGCTCGACGCCGGCGTCGACTTCGACGGCACAGCCCGGTTGCTCGACGAGCCACCCGACGAGACCGGCAATGTGCCGGGCCTGCGATTCGAGCATGTACACGATCGATCCCGAACCGAGATTGGTGTTGGGTCCGTACAGCATGAAGAAGTTGGGGAACCCGGCCGTGGTGATCCCGAGGTAGGCCCGGGCCCCGTCCGACCAGGCCTCGCCCAGGGTCCGGCCACCGCGGCCCCGGATGGTCATCGGGGCGAGGAAATCCGTTGCGGCGAAACCGGTTCCGTAGACGATGACGTCGGCCCGATGGAGGGTCCCGTCGGCCGTCCGCACGCCGTCGGGTTCGATGCGGTCGATGCCGTCGACGACGAGGTCGACGTTGTCGCGAGTGAGCGCCGGGTAGTAGTCGTCGGACAGCAGCATCCGCTTGCAGCCGGGCTCGTAGTCGGGTGTCAGCGCGGCGCGCAGCACGGGGTCCGTGACCTGCTTCTCGAGGTGCCGCCGGGCCAGCGCACCGGCGAATCCCCCGCGCTGCGGGGTATGGAGCAGACCGACGGTCAGCACTTCGAAGATCCCCCAGGTGAGGAAGCGTTCACCGCGCAACGTCGCGGGCACCGACCGGAAGATCCGGTGGTGCCAGTCGTGGTACACGCGGTCGGGTTTCGGGAGGACCCACGGCGCCGAGCGCTGGAACAGGGTCAGCCGGCCCGCGTCCGGGGCGATCGCCGGCACGAACTGGATCGCGCTGGCCCCGGTGCCGATCACCGCGACACGCTTGCCCGCGAGGTCGACGTCGTGGTCCCACTCGGCGGAGTGGAACGCCGGGCCGGCGAACGTCTCCCGGCCGGCGATGTCGGGCAGCGCCGGCCGCGACAACTGTCCCACCGCGGTGACCAGGACGTCGGACTCGATCACCTCACCGTCGGCCGTGTGCACCGACCATCGGTTCGTGTGCTCGTCGAACTCCGCCGCGGTGACCGCGACCCCGAACCGGATCAGCGACCGCAGGCGGTGCCGGTCGGCGATGCCGCGCAGATACGCCAGGATGTCGGGCTGCTCCGCGAACCGGCGCGCCCACTCGGGATTGGGCTCGGACGAGATCGAGTACAGCGGCGACGGCACGTCGCACGCCGCACCGGGATACGTGTTGTCACGCCACACCCCGCCGACGTCGTCGCCCTGCTCGAGGAGGGTGATGTCGGTGAGTCCGGCGCGGCGCAGTTCGAGCGCCATCGTCAGCCCACCGAACCCGGCGCCGATGATCGTGATCGACGGTTGTGCCAACCGGGGCCTCCTCGTGCGTCCGCGTCCTGTGCCACTTGCCGATGCCACGCAGCGTAGTCCCGCCGAACGCGCGACAGCCCGGATCCGATGTCCGGATCCGGGCTGTCGAACGCTCGGGCTCTAGGCGACGGGCGAGGCGATCGGGCCGCGCGCGGCCTCGTAGGCGGCGCCCACGCGGTACAGGCGCTCGTCCGCCAGGGCGGGGGCCATGATCTGCAGGCCGACGGGCAGGCCGTCGTCCGCGGACACACCCGACGGCACCGACATCGCGCAGTGGCCGGCCAGGTTGGTCGGCAGCGTGCACAGGTCGGAGAGGTACATCGCCAGCGGGTCGTTCACCTTCTCGCCCAGCTTCCACGGCGTGAACGGGCTCGTCGGCGACACCAGGACGTCGACCTTCTCGTATGCGGCGTCGAAGTCGCGCGCGATCAGCGTGCGAACCTTGAGCGCCGAACCGTAGTAGGCGTCGTAGTAGCCCGACGACAGCGCGTAGGTGCCGATCATGATGCGGCGCTTGACTTCCTTGCCGAAGCCGGCGGCGCGCGTCGCGGCCATGACCTGCTCGGCGCTCATGTCGCCGTCGTCGACGCGCAGGCCGTAACGCATGGCGTCGAAGCGCGCGAGGTTCGAGGACACCTCGCTGGGCAGGATCAGGTAGTACGACGCGAGGGCGTACTCGAAGTTGGGGCACGAGACCTCGACCACCTCGGCGCCGAGCGCGGTCAGCTGCTCGACCGCGGCGTCGAACGACGCAATGACGCCGGGCTGGTAGCTGTCCGATCGCAGCTCCTTGACGACGCCGACGCGTACGCCCTCGAGGTCACCGGTCGCACCCTGACGGGCCGCCTCGACGACCGGGCGGACCGGCTCGTTCACCGACGTGGAGTCGCGCGGGTCGTAGCCGGCGACGACCTCGTGCAGCAGCGCCGTGTCGAGCACGGTGCGACCGCACGGGCCGCCCTGGTCGAGCGACGACGCGCACGCGACCAGACCGAAGCGCGAGACCGTGCCGTAGGTGGGCTTGGTGCCGACGGTCGCGGTGACCGCGGCGGGCTGACGGATCGACCCGCCGGTGTCGGTGCCGATCGCGAGCGGCGCCTCGTACGACGCGAGCGCGGCCGCGGAGCCGCCGCCGGAACCGCCCGGAATACGGGTGGGGTCCCACGGATTGCGGGTGGGGCCGTACGCGGAGTTCTCCGTGGAGGAGCCCATCGCGAACTCGTCCATGTTGGTCTTGCCGAGGATCGGGATGCCCGCCTCGCGCAGCTTGGTGGTGAGCGTCGCGTCGTAGGGCGACACCCAGTTCTCGAGGATCTTCGACGCGCACGTCGTCGGCATGTCGGTGGTCGTGAAGACGTCCTTGAGCGCGATCGGCACGCCCGCGAGTGCCGACGCCGGCTTCTCACCGGCAGCGATCGCGGAGTCGACCTCCCTGGCGGCGACCAGCGCCTGCTCGCCCGCGACGTGCAGGAAGGCGTGCAGCTCGCCGTCGACCTTCGCGATCCGGTCGAGGTGCGCCTGCGTGACCTCCACCGAGGAGACCTCGCGGGAGTGGATCTTCGACGCCAGTTCGGACGCGTCGAGACGAGTCAGATCGGTGCTCATTCGCCCTCTCCCAGGATCTGCGGAACGGCGAACCGATCCTCTTCGACGGCCGGGGCGCCCGACAGCGCCTGCTCCGGCGTGAGGCCCGGGACGATGACGTCCGGCCGGGTCACGTTCGAGATCGGGTTGGGGTTCGCGGTGGGCGGGACATCATCTGCCGCGACCTCCGACACCGCCTTCACGTGGCTGAGAATCGAATCCAGCTGACCGGCGAACTCGTCGAGTTCGGCGTCGGTCAGGGCGAGCCGGGACAGCCGGGCGAGGTGGGCGACCTCGTCACGGGAGATGGCAGGCACCTTCGGTGACCCCTTTCAGGTCGGAAGTGTTCGTTCCCGACCAGCCTAGAGCGTGGCCGGATCGGTCGTGCAGCCCGTCACCCCAGCGGGCGCAGACCGGGAGTGAAAGGATGGAGGAGGCGGGGGCCCGCACCGTGTCCCTTCTTCGGCACCGAACTCGGCATCGAACCCGAGGCTTCGAACGACTGGAAAGGTCACCCGTGTCCTACCTGCTCCGCGTCCAGCTTCCCGACCGGCCCGGCAGCCTCGGCGCACTCGCCGTCGCGCTCGGTTCCGTCGGCGCCGACATCCTCTCGCTGGACGTCGTCGAGCGGGGTGCGGGATACGCGGTGGACGATCTGGTGGTCGACGTCGAGGCCGGATCGCTGCCGGACACGCTCATCACGGCGGCCGAGAAGCTGGCGGACGTCCACGTCGACTCGATCCGCCCCTACTCCGGCATCCTCGACACCCACCGCGAGCTCGAGCTCATCGACCACGTCGCGACCGCGCGCTCCGACCGGCTCCAGGTGCTGGTCGACAACGCGCCGCGCGTGCTGCGGGTGGGGTGGTGCACGGTGATGGACACCGGCCCCCACGGCGCCTTCCGGGTGGTCGGCAGCCCCGGCGCCCCGGAGACCCACGCCGGCGACGCGCCGTGGATGCCGCTGAAGAAGGCGACGGTGCTCCACGGCGACGAGGACTGGGTGCCGCAGACGTGGCGGGACATGGACACCACCCTCGCCGCGGCGCCGCTCGGCTCCACCGGCCGGGCGCTGCTGCTGGGCCGGCCCGGCGGCCCCGACTTCCGCCCCTCGGAGGTGGCGCGGCTCGGCTACCTGACCGGCATCCTCGCCACCGTCCTCGGGTAACGGTCCGACAGTCGGGAGAGTCCTTCTCAGACGAGTTCGCGCACCAGCGCCGTGAGCTCCACACCGGGCACGGGCTCCCAGTTACGCTCCGGGACCGGCACGAAGCCGTTACGGTCGTAGATCCGGCGGGCGTCGACCATGTCGGACTGCGTCGAGATGACGACGGCACGGTCGCCGCGCTCGTAGGCGACGTCGAGCACGTGGCGCACCAGCGCCGATCCGACGCCCTTGCCGCGCGCCGTCTCCGAAACGGCGAGCATGCGGAACTCGAGTTCGCCCTTCTCGGCGACGTCGGCGAACGGTGACGCCGGCTCGGCGATGGTCACCGAACCGACGATCTCGCCGTCGACCTCGGCCACCACGACATCGGCCTGCTCGGCACGGGATGCGGTGTCGCGCAGGCTGTCGGCGTACGTGTCCGTCACCGATACGAAGCCGCCACCGATGTAGACGTCGGCGGTCAGTTCGCCGACGATCTCGTAGTCGGCAGGGGTAGCGGGTCGGATATCGATCATGGCGTCACTATGTCAGCCGCTGGCCCCGGCCGGAAAACCGATTCAGAAGCCGATTTGAGACTCGCGCCACATTTCCGGCGAATACGATCGTCGGCCACATCGCCACCGACCCGGACCGCCGCCGCGCCGGCGCAACCGTGCCCGCACCGACCCCCACCAGCGTCGACGCGACTCGGCGCCACATTCGACCCCAGGGCCCGCGGGGCCCGATTTCCGGCCACCGGGACCAGTCGTCAACGACCGGCCGTCGTAGACGTGGCGTTCATCACGTAGACAAGCGCCGCGCGACAGTGTGAATGTTGCTGTCGCACTGTGCTTCTGCACCGTGCCGGTGGTTTTCTCAGATTCCGTCCGGTCCGTTTTCCAGAAGACGACGGAAACCCGCCTCGTCCAGGATCGGCACGCCGAGTTCCTCCGCCTTGGCCGCCTTCGAGCCCGGGGCGTCACCGATCACGACGAACGCCGTCTTCTTCGACACCGACCCGGCCGCCTTGCCGCCGCGGATCAGGATCGCCTCCTTCGCCTCGTCGCGGGTGAAGCCCTCGAGCGAACCCGTGACCACGATGGACAGGCCCTCGAGGTTGCGCACGATCGACTCGTCGCGCTCGTCCTCCATCGTCACGCCCGCGGCCCGCCACTTCTCGACGATGTCGCGATGCCAGTCGACGCCGAACCAGTCGACGACCGCGGCGGCGATGGTGCCGCCGACGCCGTCCACCGCCGCCAACTCCTCGACGCCCGCATTCTCGATCCGCTCGAGGCTGCCGAACTCGCTCGCGAGGGCCCGCGCCGCCGTGGGGCCCACGTGCCGGATCGAGAGCGCGACCAGCACCCGCCACAGCGGCTGCTGCTTGGCCGCACCCAGGTTGTCGAGCAGTCGACGGCCGTTGGCGGACAGGTTTCCGGCCTTGGTCCGGAACAGCGGCGCCTCGAGCAGGTCGTCCTCGGTGAGCGAGAAGAGATCGCCCTCGTCGCGGATCACCCCGGCCTGCAGCAGCGCGGTGGCCGCCTCGTAGCCGAGCACCTCGATGTCGAACGCGCCACGGCCCGCGACGTGGAACACCCGCTCGCGCAACTGCGCCGGGCACGAGCGCTGGTTGGGGCAGCGGATGTCGGCGTCGCCCTCCTTGGCAGGCGCGAGGGTGGTGCCGCACTCCGGGCACTCGGTGGGCATCACGAACTCGGTCTCGCTGCCGTCGCGGACGTCGACGACGGGGCCGAGCACCTCGGGGATCACCTCGCCGGCCTTGCGGATCACCACGGTGTCGCCGATCAGCACACCCTTGCGCTTCACCTCGGACGCGTTGTGCAGCGTCGCGAGTGACACCGTCGAGCCCGCCACCAGCACCGGCTCCATGTACGCGAACGGCGTGACGCGTCCGGTGCGGCCGACGCTGACGCGGATGTCGAGCAGTTTGGTGGTGGCCTCCTCCGGCGGGTACTTGAACGCGACCGCCCAGCGCGGGGCCCGGGACGTGGAACCGAGACGCCGGTGCAGCGACATCTCGTCGACCTTGACCACCAGGCCGTCGATCTCGTGCTCGACGTCGTGACGGTGCTCGTCCCAGTACTTGACCTTGTCGACCACGGCATCGATTCCGACGACCCGTGACGTGTGCGTCGACACCGGCAGCCCCCACGCCGCGAGGGCGGTGTACGCGTCGTACTGCCCGACGGGGTCGAATCCCTCGGTGCGGCCGAGGCCGTGGCAGATCATGCCGAGCCGGCGGCGGGCCGTCACGGCCGGGTTCTTCTGTCGCAGTGAGCCGGCCGCGGAGTTGCGCGGATTCGCGAAGGGCGCCTTGCCGTCCTGAACGAGCGAGGCGTTCAGGGCCGCGAAGTCCTCGAGCCGGAAGAACACCTCGCCGCGCACCTCGAGCAACGCCGGGATGGGGTATTCGCCACTGGGCGTGAGGGTTTCGGGGATGTCGGCGATGGTGCGCGCGTTGAGCGTCACGTCCTCGCCGGTGCGCCCGTCACCACGCGTCGCGGCGCGGACCAGCTTGCCGTTCTCGTACACGAGGTTGAGCGCGACGCCGTCGATCTTGACCTCGCACAGGTAGTGCAGGTCGGGACCCGTTTCGACCTCGACGCGACTCGCCCAGGTGCGCAGTTCGTCGTAGTCGAAGACGTTGTCGAGACTGAGCATTCGCTCGAGATGATCGACCGCGGTGAACTCGGTCGAGAACCCACCGCCGACGAGCTGCGTCGGCGAGTCCGGCGTCCGCAGATCCGGGTGGCGCTCCTCGAGGGCGTTCAGTTCACCGAGAAGCTGGTCGAATTCGCCGTCGGAGATGATCGGCGAATCGAGCACGTAGTACCGGAACTGGTGATTGCGCACGATCTCGGCCAGTTCCAGCCAGCGTTCGCGATCCTCGGCGCTCGCGGGCTCCACCACGGCGTCGGACGGGTTGGTCATGGCGGTGACGGCTTCGTTCTGGTCCACCTGGGAAGGTTATCGCAGCCTGGCGACAGTTTTCGCGGCCGCGAACACCCGTTCAGGGCATCGCGGACGGGTCCGCACCGTCAGCGAACGCGCGGGTCAGTTCGTTCGCCGCGCGCAGCGCCGCACGGGCCCACTCGATTCCCGCCCCCGCCAGGCCGCAGTTCGGCGTCACGGTCACCCGCGACGACAGCAGGGTGCGGTCGAATCCGAGCCGGTCCAGCAGTCGGGTCGCCGGTTCGGCCAGTTCCCGCCACCCCGGCGCGCGGTCCGGCGCGGTCGTGGGGACCAGACCGAGGGCCAGGTCGACACCCGCGTCGAGCAGTTCCCCGACGCCGTCCAGATCCGACGTGCGCAGTGCGCTCACATCGAAGCCGACCATCGCGGCACCGCTGCGGCGCAGCAGATCCCACGGTACGTCGGCCCCGCAGCAGTGCACCAGGACCGGTGCACCGATGCGTTCGATCGCCTGTTGCAGTAGGTGCAGGGCCTCGGGCTCCGGCAGTGCGGGCGGCGCCTGCAGGATCGACACGCCGGGCAGCGAACCGGCGAGAACCGCCGGCAGCGCGGGCTCGTCGAGCTGGACCACGACGGGCGACTCGAGCCGTCGGGCGGCGTCGGCGACGTGCGTCGCGATCCCCTCGGCCAGCGACTCCGCGACGTCGCGCAGCGCGCCGCGATCGGTCAGAACCCGGTGACCACCGAACAGTTCCACCTGCGCCGCGACGGTCAGCGGGCCGACGGCCTGCACCTTCACGGGCTGGTCGGTGCCGCGCCGTCCGGCCAGCTCCCACGCCTCTTCGAACGCGTCGAGGTCGCGGGCCAGCAGGTCCCGCGCCGTGCGGGTGGCCGCGCCGACCCGCTGGGCCAGGCGGTACCCGGTGGTGGAGGTGTCGAGCGGCATGTCGACCAGCAGCGCCGCCGCCCTGCCGATCATGTCCGCGCCGATGCCCCGCGCCGGCAGCTCCACCAGGTGCGGCAGCGCCGGCAGTTCGCCGACGACGATCTCGGCGGCCGCACGGGGATCGGTGCCCGGCCAGGATCCGACACCCGTCGCGACACCGACGGGGATCCGCGCGTCCGTCACGGCCGATCCGACGGCGAGCCGGTGCCCGTGCCCGAGATGGTGCCGCTGCCGATCACGACGTCGCCGGCCTCGTCCGGGCGGTACAGCACGACGGCCTGCCCCTTCGCGACGCCGGTCAGCGGCTCCGACAACTCGACCACGATGCCGCCGTCGTGACATTCCCCGTCGCTTCGCTCGCCCCGGACTGCCTCGGCGACCGCGCGGGCGGTGCCCCCGTGCGCGCGCACCTGCACGACGCACTCGACCGGGCCGACGGGCGACTGCCCGGACGTCCAGATCGCGCGGTCAGCGGTGATGGTCCACACCTTGAGGCGCTCCGCCGAGCCGACCCGCACGGTGCCCGTCTCCGGTTCGATCGCGGTCACGTACCGCGGCTGACCGTCCGCCGCCGGGCCCTGCACACCGAGGCCCTTGCGCTGGCCGATCGTGAAGCCGTGCACGCCCTCGTGCTGCGCGAGGACCTCGCCGGTGTCGGCGTCGACCACAGCGCCGGGACGGATCCCGATCTTGGCGCCCAGGAACGCGCGGGTGTCGCCGGACGGGATGAAGCAGATGTCGTGGCTGTCGGGCTTGTTCGCGACCGCGAGCCCGCGCTCGGCGGCCTCGGCGCGGATCTGCTCCTTGGGGGTGTCCCCGACCGGGAACATCGCCCGCGACAGCTGGTCCGACGTGAGGACCGCGAGCACGTAGGACTGGTCCTTGTCGGCGTCGACCGCGCGCCGCAGCACGCCGTCCTCGAGCCGCGCGTAGTGGCCCGTCGCGACGGCGTCGAAGCCGAGCGCGATCGCCCGGTCCGCCAGCGCCGAGAACTTGATCTTCTCGTTGCACCGCAGGCACGGATTGGGCGTCTCGCCCGCCGCGTACGACTCGACGAAGTCGTCGATCACGTCTTCCTTGAAGCGATCCGCGAAATCCCAGACGTAGAACGGGATTCCGAGGACGTCGGCCGCCCGCTTGGCGTCGCCCGCGTCCTCCTTGGAACAGCATCCGCGCGAGCCCGTGCGCAGGGTTCCCGGGGCCGTCGACAACGCCAGGTGCACGCCGACGACGTCGTGGCCGGCCGCCACCGCGCGTGCCGCGGCCACTGCGGAGTCCACGCCGCCGCTCATCGCTGCCAGAACTCGCATCTAACGATCCCCTCCGTTGGTTCCCCGGGCGCCGGCACTGGCCAGTCCGGCGGCGCGGGCGCGTTCGATCACCTGCGGCAACGCGGACAGCAGGGCCTCGACGTCCCGCTCGGTTGACGTGTGCCCCAACGAGAAACGCAGCGATCCGCGCGCGACGGCGGGGTCTACCCCCATCGCGATCAGCACATGACTCGCGCTCGCGACACCGGCCGTGCACGCCGAGCCCGTCGAGCACTCGATGCCCGCGACGTCGAGGAGCATCAGCAGCGAGTCGCCCTCGCAGCCGGGGAAGGTGAAGTGCGCGTTGCCCGGAAGTCTGCCGGCGCCAACCGGACCGTTGAGGACCGCGTCCGGCGCGATGCGCTGCACGCCCTCGATCAGGCTGTCGCGCAACGAGATCAGCTCGGCGCCGCGCGCTTCCATCTCCGATGTCGTGATCCGCAGCGCCGAAGCGAGCCCGACGATCGACGCGGTGTCCTGGGTGCCGGAGCGCAGGTCCCGCTCGTGACCGCCACCGTGCGACAGCGGCACGCAGGGCACCTGACGGCCGAGCAGCAGCGCACCGACGCCCTGCGGACCGCCGAGCTTGTGCCCGGCGATGCTGAGCGCGGACAGCCCGCTGGCCGCGAAGTCGACGGGCAGGTGCGCCGCGGCCTGGACCGCGTCGCTGTGCACCGGGACGTCGTACTCGGCCGCGACGGCCGCGATCTGCGCGATCGGGTTGATCGTGCCGATCTCGTTGTTGGCCCACATGACGGTGACGAGCGCCGTCTCCGCCGCGTGCACCGCCAGCTCGGCGCGCACGACCTCGGGGTCCACCGCACCGCTCGCGTCCACCGGCAGCCACGTCACCTGCGCGCCCTCGTGCGCGACGAGCCACTCGACGGCGTCGAGCACCGCGTGGTGTTCGACGGCGCTCGCGAGGATGCGGGTGCGCCTGGGATCGGCGTCGCGCCGCGCCCAGAAGATGCCCTTGACGGCGAGGTTGTCGCTCTCGGTGCCGCCGGAGGTGAAGATCACCTCGGACGGCCGGGCACCGAGGCACGCCGCGATGGACTCGCGGGACTCCTCGATCCGGCGCCGGGCCGCGCGGCCCGAACCGTGCAGCGACGAGGCATTACCCACCGTGGCGAAGATCTCGGTCATCGCCTCGATCGTGGCCGGATACATGGGTGTGGTCGCGGCATGGTCGAGGTAGACCGCAGAGCTGTGGGCAGACGAGATCATGGCCCGTCAAGGATAGCCCTTCGCCCGGAACCGGCACGTCGGCGGACATCCGCATCACGCGGCGTGCTCGCTGCGACCGCCCTCCAGGTCGGCGAGGAGGCGACGGGCACCGAGGTCGGTGGTGCGCCGCACGTGCTGCTCACACCGCTGCGCGAGTTCGCGGCGGCACGATCCCGGATCCTGACGTGCCCCGACGACCACCCGGGCCCGCAGTCCCCGACTGCGCAGGACCCGCCGCATCGCGGACACGATGCCCTCGTCGCCGACGAATCCCGGACCGGTCGTCCGGCCGCCGGAGGCGTCGACGTAGTCGACCGACAGCGGCAGGACCGGGCGGCCCGCGTCCACGGCGGCCTGGAACAGCGCCGGCCGGAACCTACCGAACGACCGACCGCACCACGTGGTGCCCTCGGGGAACGCGATCACCGTCTCGCCCGCGATCAGCCGGTCCCGCACCACCGCGACCGTCGCCGGCAGCCGGCGCAGGCTGTCGCGCACGATGGGGATGACGCCGGCCCGGCGGGCGACCACGCCCAGCAGCGGCCACGACACCAGATCGGCGCGGGCCACGAACCGGCCGGGCAGCACGGCCGCGAGCACCAGCACGTCCAGCCACGACACGTGCCCGGCCACGACGAGCACTCCCCCGTCGACCGCACCCACGCGCCCCGTCACGTCGAGTCGGATCCCGATGCCGCGCAGTGCCGTCCGCGCGAGCAGCCGGTGCACGGCGCACCGCCGCCGGGCCGGCAGCAGCCGCACCACTGGCAGCAGCAGCGAGCACGACGCCACCGCGACCAGCGCAATCCAGCGACCGCACGCCGCGGGGATCGACACCCGCGCGGGCCGCTGCGGCAGACACCCCGCTCCACACGGGCTGACCGGCACCCAAGGGTGGCTCACGCCGCGGCCTCGATGGTGGCCGATGCCCGCCGCAGCCGCTCCAGGTAGCGGACGTCGGCGCCGTGCAGACTCTGCAACGCCACGAAATCCGCCACCCCGAAGTCCGGATCGTGGGCGGGTTCGCCGCAGATCTTCGCGCCCAGCCGCAGGTAGCCGCGCAGCAGCGGCGGCACCGCCGGACGTGCGGGTGCGGCGATGTCGTCGAGCGACCGCCCGTCCACCCGGACCGGGCGCAGCGGCCGCACCCACCGCGAACGGTCCGCGGCGTGCCGGTCGAGCAGGAAGTCGCGCACGGCGCGCACGTTCGCGCCCGCCACCGCGTCCGGCCGATCCTGCATCGGCACCGAGACGCAGCCCATGACCGTGTCGTGGCCCGTCAACTGGAGGTAGTGGAGGATGCCCGACCACATCAGCGCGAGCACCGAACCCGAACGGTGCGCCGTGTCGACGCACGCGCGCCCCATCTCGACGACCCGGTGCGCGGCCGGATCGAGCGCGGAAAGATCGAATTCGGTGGCGGTGTAGTAGCCGCCCGCCGCGCGGGCGCCGTCCGGCGGCAGCATGCGGTAGCAGCCGACGAACTCGTCCGAGACGTTGTCCCGGACCAGCAGGTGGTCGCAGAAGTCGTCGAACCGGTCGACGTCGCGGGCGTCGGGCGACCGCGGGATCACGAAGCCGGGTTCGGTGGCAAACACGCGGTAGCGCAGGCGCTGCGCGGCCTCGCGGTGTTCACGGTCGGAGGAGACGAGGAGGGAGTAGCGGGGCCCCGAGATCTCGGGCGCCGGCGCGGAACAGACGGTCTCGACTAGCGGCGAAGTTGTCATGGCGCAGGTTTATCGACCGTGGGCAGCGCTGGGGCGTCGGCTCCGTGTCGCGTCGGTGCAGGTTCGGTGAACGTGCCGCGCCGCGGCCTCCCCTCCGCACCCACCACCGACGACCATCGATGCCATGACCGAGCCGACACCGCCGGTGCTGCGCCGACGCGACGCGATCGCCCGCGGGTACACCGACGCCGAGATCCGCACTCTCTGCACGAACGGGGATCTGCGGCGCCTACGTCCGGGCACGTATCTCAGCAACGCGGCCCACTCGGGACTCGAACCGTCGCAACGACACCGGGAACTGATCCGGGCGACCCTGCCGGGTGTGGCCGCCGGCGCGGTCGTCAGCCACCAGTCCGCGGCGGTACTGCACGGCTTCTCGCTGTGGGACATCCCACTCGACCGCGTCCACGTCACGCGGGACCGGGCCGGAGGCGGACGACGCACCCGGCACCTGCACGTGCACTGCGCACCGCTCGGGGACGGGGACGTGGGCGTGCTGGACGGCATCCGGCTCACGTCCGCGGCTCGGACCGTCGCTGACCTGTGCCGGACCGCGCCGCTCGAGTCGGCCGTCGCCGTGGGCGACTCGGCCCTGCGTTCCGCAGGACTGCGACGGGCCGCCGTGGCCGAAGCACTGTCGTATGCCGTGGGGAGGCCCGGTCATCCCGCCGCGTTGCGCGCACTCGCCTTTCTCGACGGCCGCAGCGAGAGCGTGGGCGAGTCACGCAGTCGGATCGCGCTGGCCGCGCTCGGCCTGCCGGCACCCGAACTGCAGGCTTCGCTGCTCGATCCGGACGGCCTGCCGGTCGGACGCGTCGACTTCCTGTTCGCCGACACCGGCGTGGTCGGGGAGTTCGACGGAAAGGTCAAGTACGGCAAGTACCTTCGCGCCGGCCAGGATCCGGGCGACGCGGTGTTCGCGGAGAAGCAGCGCGAGGACCGGATCCGCGACGCCGGCTGGGACGTGGTGCGGTGGACGTGGCAGGACCTGGACCGCCCGGCGCGGTGCTGCGCGCGAATTGACGCCCCGCGCGCACGATTGCCCGCGCGGGAGACGCATCCGCGCGCGGCGGAGACCGAACGAACACGAAACCCCCGCCACCGGTTCCGGTGACGGGGGTTTCGAGAGCCTCGAGCGGTATCAGCCCTTGTGAGCCTTGACGGCCTCGGTCAGCTGCGGCGCGACGTTGAACAGGTCGCCCACGACGCCGAAGTCCGCGATCTCGAAGATCGGGGCCTCTTCGTCCTTGTTGACCGCGACGATGGTCTTCGAGGTCTGCATGCCGGCGCGGTGCTGGATGGCACCGGAGATGCCGAGCGCGATATACAACTGCGGCGAGACCGTCTTGCCGGTCTGACCGACCTGGAACTGGCCCGGGTAGTAGCCCGAGTCGACGGCGGCACGCGAGGCACCGACGGCGGCACCGAGCGAGTCGGCGAGCTCCTCGACGACCGAGAACTTGTCGGCCGAGCCGACGCCGCGGCCACCGGAGACGACCACGGACGCCTCGGTGAGCTCGGGACGGTCGCCACCGACGATCGGCTCACGCGAGACGATCTTCACGGCGCTCTCGTCCTGCGCCGGAACCTCGACGACGACCTGCTCGCCGGCAGCGGCCTGCGGCTGGGCCTCGACGGCACCCGGGCGGACCGAGATGACCGGAACCTCGCCGTTGGCCTTGGCGTCGACGGTGAACGCGCCACCGAAGATCGAGTGGACGGCGCTGCCGTCGGCCTTGATGTCGACGACGTCGGACAGCAGGCCGGAGCCGATGCGAGCCGCCAGGCGACCGGCGACCTCCTTGCCCTCGGTGCTGGCGGCCACGACGACGGCGGCCGGGCTGGCGGTCTCGACCAGGCCGGCGAGGACGTCGACCTTGGGGGTCACGAGGTAGCCCTCGATGTCGTCGGACTCGGCGACGTAGATCTTCGCGGCACCGGCGGCGGCCAGCGCGTCGGCCAGCTTGCCGGCGGTACCGGCCGGGCCGGCGACGACGGCGGACGGCTCACCGAGCACGCGAGCGGCGGTGAGGAGTTCGGTGGTGACCTTCTTGAGCGCACCCTCGGCGTGCTCGACGAGCACCAGTACTTCTGCCATTGCTTACTTCTCCCTGTCTTGTCTGCTGGTCTCGAGGGGGCTGGATCAGATGATCTTCTGGCCCACGAGGTACGCGGCGATCTTGGAGCCGCCGTCGCCCTCGTCGGTGACGCGCTCGCCAGCGGTACGCGGGGGCTTGGGGGTGGAGGCGGTGACGGTGGTGCCCGCATTGGCGACACCGACGGTCTCCGGGTCGACACCGAGGTCGGCCAGGGTCAGGACCTGAACTTCCTTCTTCTTGGCGGCCATGATGCCCTTGAAGGACGGGAAGCGCGGCTCGTTGATCTTCTCGGTGACCGAGACGATGGCCGGCAGGCCGGCCTCGAGGCCGAAGACGCCCTCGTCGGTCTCGCGCTCGCCGGTGACCTTGCCGTCGGCGACCGTCAGCTTGCGCAGCTGGGTCAGCTGCGGCAGGCCCAGGTACTCGGCGATGATGGCCGGGACGGCGCCGATGCGGCCGTCGGTGGCCTCGTTGCCGGCGATGACCAGGTCGGCGGCCTCACCGTTCTCGAAGCTGATCTGTCCGAGAGCGGCAGCCAGGGTCCAGCCGGTCTGGATCGCGTCGGAGCCGTGCAGAGCCGGGTCGTTGACGTGGACGGCCTTGTCGGCGCCCATGGACAGCGCCTTGCGGATGGCGTCGGTGGCGCGGTCGGGGCCGGCGCACAGCACGATCACCTCTCCGCCCTGGGCCTCCTTGATGAGGAGAGCTTCCTCGACGGCGCGCTCGTTGATCTCGTCGAGCACGGCATCGGCGGCCTCGCGGTCAAGCGTGAAGTCGCCGTCGGTGAGCTTGCGCTCGGACCACGTGTCGGGGACCTGCTTGATCAAAACGACGATGTTCGTCATGGGTCTTCGTCGACCTCCTGTTTGTAGCTAGCTGATGATCGCGAGCAACTCCGCGACATGCCGAGCTCTCGTAAGCAATTTCGGTTGCACGTTGGCTGTGCGACAGATTACCCCACGGCAAGTTACCAGCCGGTAACTTAGGCGGAATCCGGTCTCACCATAACCGCCGACGAGCGCTTTCACGGCTGTGATGTGGACCACCTCGACGGTTGCCTCGTCCGGTGCCACTAACCTCGCTGAGGTGAGCGAATCCACAGTTGGTTCCACGACCGAGCGCGCCGACGCATCGAACGAGGCGTCCACGCTGCCGTTGACCGGCGAACGCACGGTGCCCGGAATCCCCGAGGAGAACTACTGGTTCCGGCGCCACGAGGTGGTCTACCGCGACCTCCTCCCCCGCTGCGCCGACCGCGTCGTACTCGAGGCCGGGTCGGGAGAAGGCTACGGCGCCAACATGATTGCCGACGTGGCAACGAAGGTCACGGGACTCGACTACGACACCTCGGCCGTCGAGCACGTCCGCGCCCGCTACCCCCGCGTCGAGATGCTGCACGGCAACCTCGCCGAGCTGCCGCTCGCGGACGAGTCCGTCGACACCGTCGTCAACTTCCAGGTGATCGAACACCTGTGGGACCAGGCGCAGTTCCTGCGCGAGTGCCACCGCGTCCTGCGCCCCGGAGGCGAACTGCTCGTGAGCACCCCCAACCGGATCACGTTCTCGCCCGGCCGCGACACCCCGCTCAACCCGTTCCACACCCGCGAGCTCAACGCGGCCGAACTGACCGAACTGTTGGTCGAGGCCGGGTTCCGGGTGGCGCTGATGACCGGTGTCCACCACGGTCCGCGCCTGCGCGAACTCGACGCCAAGCACGGCGGGTCGTTCATCGACGCCCAGATCGAGCGCGCGCTCGCCGGCGAGCCGTGGCCGGAGGATCTCGCGCGCGACGTCGAGCGCATCGGCGTCGACGACTTCACGCTCCGCGAGGCCGACATCGACGACAGCCTCGACCTCGTCGCGGTCGCGATCAAGGATCCCGTGACGTGACACGAACCGAGGGGGACGCCGTGACTTCGCGTGAACCGGGCATGTTCTGCCTGGTCCTGCACTCGCACCTGCCGTGGCTCGCGAACCACGGCCGCTGGCCCGTCGGCGAGGAGTGGCTGTACCAGTCGTGGGCGGCGACGTACCTGCCGGTGACGGCCGTGCTGCGCCGGCTCGCGGCGGAGGGCCGCACGCGGCAGCTCACGCTGGGCATCACCCCGGTGCTCGCGGCGCAGCTCGACGACCCGCACTGCCTCGACGGCATGCACCACTGGCTCGGCAACTGGCAGATCCGCGCGCACGAGGCCGCCGGGATGCGGTCAGCGTCGCAGCGCGAACTGGGGGCGCGCGAGCACCGCGCGTCGGCCGCGGCGCTGGAGGACTTCGAGACCCGCTGGCGTCACGGCGGATCCGCCGTCCTGCGCGAACTGATCGACGCCGAGACGATCGAACTGCTCGGCGGCCCGCTCGCGCACCCGTTTCAGCCGCTGCTCCACGAGCGTCTGCGCGCGTTCTCGCTCACCGAGGGACTCGCCGACGCGCGGGCCCGCTGGAACCACACCCCGTCCGGGATCTGGGCGCCGGAATGCGGGTTCACCCCCGGCATGGAGACCGGCTACGCGACCGCCGGTGTGTCTCACTTCATGGTCGACGGCCCCGCGCTGCGCGGCGACACGTCGGCGGGCCGGCCGGTGTGGGACTCCGACGTCGTCGCGTTCGGTCGCGACCTCGAGGTGAGCTACCGCGTGTGGTCGCCGAAGACCGGCTACCCGGGCCACGCCGCGTACCGCGACTTCCATACCTACGACCACGACACCGGGCTCAAGCCCGCCCGGGTCACCGGCCGCACGGTGCCGTCCGAGAAGAAGGCCCCGTACGACCCGGCGCTGGCCGCGGTCGCCATCGACAAGCACGTCGACGACTTCGTCGAGACCGTGCGCCGACGCCTACGCAGCGAGTCCGAGCGGGTGGGCCGGGACGCGCTGGTGGTGGCCGCGTTCGACACCGAACTGTTCGGACACTGGTGGTACGAGGGACCGCAGTGGCTCGAGAAGGTGCTGCGCGCGCTGCCGGAGGCGGGCATCGAGGTCGGCACCCTCGCCGACGCCCGCGCCCGCGGCTACGTGGGACAACCGGTGGAACTGCAGGACTCGTCGTGGGGTTCGGGCAAGGACTGGCGGGTGTGGGCCGGCGACCAGGTGCAGGACCTGGTCCGGCTCAACGCCGAGGTGGTGCAGACCGCGCTGGACACCATCGACAAGTCCCGCGACGCGAATCCGGAACACCCCGAACTTCGCAATCGGGTCCACGACCAGATGTTGCGTGAGACGCTGATGGCAGTCTCGAGCGACTGGGCCTTCATGGTCAGCAAGGACTCGGCGGCCGGGTACGCCCGGGACCGGGCCCACAAGCACGCACACGCGTTGCGGGAGATCGCCGACGCCGTCGCGTCCGGGCGGGACGACGTCGCACGACGTCTCGCCGCCGGCTGGAACGCCGCCGACGGTCTGTTCCCCGCACTCGACGCACGGCGCCTGCCCGGTCGCGGGGCCGCAACAGCCGCATTCGCTGGGAGCATGTGATGAGAGTTCTGATCGTGTCGTGGGAGTACCCGCCCGTCGTCGTGGGCGGGTTGGGACGACACGTCCACCATCTCGCGACCGAACTGGCCGCGGCCGGCCACGAGGTGGTCGTGCTCGCGCGGCGACCGTCGGGCACCGATCCGTCCACGCATCCCACGACGACGGAGATCGCCGACGGCGTGCTGGTGGTCGCCGTGGCCGAGGATCCGCCGCACTTCGTGTTCGGCGAGGACATGCTGGCGTGGACGCTGGCGATGGGGCACGCGATGGTTCGCGCGGGAGTGGCCCTGTCGAAGGAGGGCATCGGCGAGGGCTGGCAACCCGACGTCGTGCACGCGCACGACTGGCTGGTGGCGCACCCGGCGATCGCACTCGCCGAGTTCTACGACGTCCCCCTGGTCTCCACGCTGCACGCGTCGGAGGCGGGCCGGCACAGCGGCTGGCTGTCGGGCCGGGTGAACCGCCAGGTGCACTCGGTGGAGTGGTGGCTGGCCAACGAGTCCGACTCGATCATCACGTGCTCGGCGTCCATGGAGGACGAGGTCACGGCGCTGTACGGCCCGGAGCTGCCGCCGATCACCGTGATCCGCAACGGCATCGACGTCACCACGTGGAGCTACCGCCCGCGCGCACCGCGATCGGGCCCGGCAACGCTGCTGTACGTGGGACGACTCGAGTACGAGAAGGGCGTGCAGGACGCGATCGCGGCACTGCCGCGGATCCGGCGCAGCCATCCCGGCACGACCCTCGCCGTCGCCGGTGAAGGCACCCAGTTCGAGTGGCTGCAGCAGCAGGCCCGGGCGCACCGCGTCGCCCGGTCGGTGACGTTCCTCGGCAACCTCGACCACGAGGAGTTGCTCGGCTGGCTGCACGGCGCCGACGCGATCGTGCTGCCCAGCCGGTACGAGCCGTTCGGGATCATCGCGCTCGAGGCAGCGGCCGCGGGCACGCCGCTGATCGCGTCGACCGCCGGCGGACTCGGTGAGGCCGTCGTCGACGGCGCGACCGGACTGTCGTTCGCGCCGGGCGACGTGGAGGGTCTCACCTCCGCGGTCCGGGAGACGCTCGACGATCCGGACGCGGCGCAGATCCGGGCGCAGGCGGCCCGCGATCGGCTGACCGCCGATTTCGACTGGGGCAAGGTGGCCGAGGAGACCGTGCAGGTGTACTCGGCGGCCAAGCGCCGGGTCCGGCACCCGTTGGCACGGCCGGAAATTCCCGAGCGCCCGCTACCCGGTCGGTAGCGGGCACCCGGCCCGGCTCACTTCGGGGCGGCCGCCCCGTTGCCGTTCACCGCGGGAGCGGCGTCACCGTTCGCCGCGGCCTTCTTGCGGGCGATGTCCTCGAGGGCGGCGATGTACTTCGCCCGCTCCTCGGCACCGGACTCCCAGTCGACGCGGCGGTTCTTGACGGCCTTGGCCGGGGAACCGACCGCGATGCTGAAGTCGGGGATGTCGCCCTTGACCACGGCGTGCGCACCGAGCACACAGCCGCGGCCGACGCGTGTGTTGCGCAGGACCGTGACTTTCGCGGCGATCCACGTGTCGGGTCCGATCCGGACCGGCCCCTTGACGATGCCCTGGTCCTTGATCGGGACCGTCACATCCTCGGTCCGGTGGTCGAAGTCGCAGATGTAGCACCAGTCCGCGACGAGGGTCGACGCGCCGATCTCGATGTCGATGTAGGTGTTGACGACGTTGTCCTTGCCGAACACGACCTTGTCGCCGATCCGGAGCGAACCCTCGTGGCAGCGTAGGGCGTTGCCGTCACCGATGTGGACCCACTTGCCGATCTCCATCCGCGACAGACCGGGGGTGGAGTGGATCTCGACGTTCTTACCGAGGAACACCATGCCGCGCGTGATGATGTGCGGATTCGCGAGTTTGAACTTGGCCAGGCGGTAGTAGCGGACCAGGTACCACGGCGTGTACGCCTTGTTCGCGATGACCCACTTCAGCGAGGCCAGCGTCAGGAATCGGGCCTGCTCACTGTCCCGACGTCGAGATCCGCGCCACCTCGAGCGCAACGGTGCGCCCCACATGCTCGTCATGACACACAAGCCTACGGACCGCGACTGTGTGTCTCGTCACGTGCCCTCGGTGTCGGTTACGCAGCGCGTCGTCCGACGCCGTGATCACCCCACGCCTCTCCGCTCCAGGACCGGCTCGCCCAACTCGGGATGACGGTGACGTGACGCCGCCGCGCCCGCTGCCGACGCCGGCGCACCAGCCAGTCGTCGTCGTGCGCGACCAGAAAGGCGGTGGCGGCCCCGACGACAGCGGTCACGAGCATGGCGACGATCGACGCCATGAAGAGACCCACCGCACCGGCGATCCCGGCGACGAGGAGAGCGGCGACGACGCGACCCGCCGAAGGGGATCCGAGGAGATAGTCGTCCTGCGGGTCGGCCGCGACGGACGATTTCTCGCGAGTGGGGGGCGCCGCCGGGTCGACGGCCTTACTCGTAACGGGTTGATGCGCTTGCTCTTCGGATTCCATCCCCGATCCCGGCTGCATGAAACCATTAGACACAATCACGGGTGTCGTGTCGCAGGGAAATTAGATAAACGATCGGCAACAATCACCGGACACGCGAATTACACGGTTGACGTTCACACCAATCGGACAGTTCAACCACGCAGTGCATTTTCCACCGACACGTGCGGCAGCGCGTGCGCCAGCGCGACCGGCGCATGTGTCACCTGCCCGGACCAGGTATTGAGCCCCTCCGCGAGCGCGGAGTCGTCGCGCATCGCTGCGCGCCAACCCTTTCCGGCGAGCGCCGACACGAACGGCAGGGTGACATTTACCAAAGCGTGGGTGGACGTGTGGGGAACAACGCTCGGCATATTGGGAACCGCATAAATAATAGAATTGTGAACTACATAGGTCGGTTGATCGTGCGTGGTGGGCTGCGAATCCTCGAAGCACCCGCCCTGATCGATCGCCACGTCCACGAGCACACTCCCCGGCAGCATCCGGGACACCTGCTCGGACGACACGAGATGCGGTGCGCGGGCGCCGTGCACCAGGACCGCGCCGATCACCAGGTCCGCGTCGGTCAGAGTCAGCTCGAGTTCCGTGCGCGTCGAGATCGCCGTCGAGATCCGGGACCCGAACCGCACGTGCGCGGCCCGCAGGCGCTCGACGTCACGGTCGAGCACCGTCACCCGGGCGCCCATGCCGACGGCGACCGCCGTCGCGTGCGTCCCGGCGCTGCCCGCGCCGATGACGACGACCCGGGCCGGCTGGACGCCGGGCACGCCGCCGAGCAGGATGCCGCGCCCGGAGCCGTGCCCGGAGCCGTGCCCCGACGCCGTCGCCTGCAGGGCATGCGCGCCCACCTGGGTCGCCAGGCGGCCGGCGACTTCACTCATCGGGGCGAGCAGCGGAAGCGAACCGTCGGACCGTTCCACCGTCTCGTACGCGATCGCGGTGACACCGCTCGACAGCAGCGCCTCCGTGCACTCGAGCGACGCGGCGAGATGGAGGTAGGTGAACAGGACCTGCCCGCGTCGCATCAACCCATACTCCGGCGCGAGCGGTTCCTTGACCTTCACCACCAGATCGGCCTCGGCCCACACGTCCTCGGCGCGATCGAGGATCCGGGCGCCGGCCGCGACGAATTCGCCGTCGGGCATCGACGAGCCCACCCCGGCCCCACGTTCGACGAGCACCTCGTGTCCCTGCACGCGCAACTCGTTCACCGCGAGCGGCGTGAGCGCGACGCGTAGCTCCCCGTTCTTGATCTCCTTCGGCACACCAATTCTCATGATGTCTCCTCCGCCGGAACGGATCCGTGGGACCCGCCGCGACGACTGACGGAGGGCCTTTCATCGAGGGTCCCACGAAATGCGCCGGGGCGGTTCGCCGACGCCGAATCGTGGCCGGGATAGTCTCTGGTCCGACCAGATTCCGACTCGAGGAGATCCAATGCGGCGTGCCCTCAGGTCGTCGGCGGCAGCGCTGACGGCGATCTCGGCCCTCCTTCTCTCAGGATGCGGCGGGGATTCCGGCACCGAGAACGTCTTCGGCGCGGGCGGCTGGCCGGGGATGCACTCCGACGCCCGCAACAGCGACACCAGTGCAGTGACGGGCTCACGCTCGCTCGACTTCTCGTGGTCGCGTCCGATCGGGGGCCCGACGCCCACTCGGGCGACCGTCGCCGCCAGCGGTCAGGTCTTCCTCACCTCCCAAGCCGAGCAGGGCTGCAATCTCCTGTCGTTCCAGATCGAGTCCGGCCGCAAGCGCTGGTGCAACCGTGTCGGCCCCGGCGCCGCCGCCTCGTCGCCGGTCGTGGACGCTGCCACCAACGTCTACGTCGGCGAGGAAGGCGCGATGAGCTCGTTCAACGAGCACGGCCAGTTGCGCTGGCGCACACCGGTCACCGGGACTCCGCTTTCTGCCCAGTTCACCGGCGACGGCAACCTGCTGTTCGTCACCCAGCTCGGTCAGATCAACGTGCTCGACCCGCAGACCGGCTTCAAGGTGCTCCCGTCGTACGACCTGATTCCGCCGGCGTCGTGGACCCAGGGCTCGAACGTCGAACCGGTGCCCAACGGACTCGGTCTCGACCAGTGCTTCGACGGCGCGTCCCCGTGCCCGGTCTCGAGCTCCCCCGCGCTCGACCTGAGCAGCGGCCGTTTCGTCTTCACGTTCTGGCGGCCCGGTGCGGCGCAGGCCGACCTCGTCGCGATGCGCTACACCGGCGGAAGCGACCCGAGAATCGAGCAGGGCTGGTCCACGAGCACCCTGCCCGGCGGCAGCCCGTCCAGCCCGGTCCTGTCCGCCGACGGAAAGACTGTGTACGGCAACGACAATGCCGGGCATTTGTGGGCGGTGGACGCCGAATCCGGCACCCCCCGGTGGAGCCACGACCTCGGTTACCGGTCGCTGGGCGGCCCGTCCGTCTCGGCGGACGGACTGATCGTCCCGGCCGGCGGCGAGAACGGACGACTGCTGGCCCTGCGGGACCGCGGGGACCACGCCGAAGTGGCGTGGGAGCGCGGCGATCTGCGGCAGGTCGGCGCGCCGGCACAGACGGCCGGCGCGACCGGGTACACGGTGGTGCGCGACGGCGACAGCGGGACCGCGCTGCTCACGTTCGACACGAAGACCGGCGAAACCCTCGACCAGGACGCGCTCCCCGGTGCCACCGGCTTCACCGCGGGCACGTCGATCGGGCCGGACGGCGAGGTCCTCACCCCGACCCTGATCGGCGAACTGTTCGTGCTGAAGTAGACCGGAGGCCGGTCAGTCCCGTGCCGCGCACACGAACGCGACAGGAGTGCGCCCGATCCGGGTGAGCACCACCGACAGCGGTGTGGTGCCCCGCAGCTTCAGGCGCGGCCGCAGCACGGCCGGGTCCACGTCGAGGCCCCGCACCAGGATCTCGGCCGAACCGCAGTCCCGCGCCGCGAGTTCCTGCCGCAGCGCCTTCTCGGTGTACTTGAGCCGCGCCAGCACCCGGAACCCGCGCACCCCCTCAGGGACGCTGTCACCGGTCAGGTAGGCGATCCGGGGGTCGAGTTGCCAGAGCCCGTGCCGGGCCGCGTAGTGGCGCACCAGGCCCGCGCGCACGACCGCACCGTCCGGGTCGACGATCCACTCCCCCGGTTCCTGTTCGGGGATGTCGTCCGACTCGGCGTCGGTGATCTCCCACGCGGACCCGTCCGAGCGCAACACGCTCGCGCGTCGACGCACTCCGGCGCCGGACAGTCCCGGCGACCACAGGCACGCCTCGCGCACCCCGCCGTCGAGCGAGACGATCTCCACCTCGCCGTCCCAGTCGAGACGGTCGAAGTCGAGTCCCGGCGCGCATTTCACCGCGAGATCGCGCCCCGCGTAGACGTCGAGCAGGTCCGGCAGCGGCGGCATCAACGCCGCCGGGTCGTACGTGCGCTTGCCGCCGGACCGGCGCGCCGGGTCGGCGATCACGACGGTCTCGCGCGTGCACGGACGCAGTGCGTCGGCCCGCACGAGCGTCGCGCCGGGCACATTGTACGTGGCCATCGCGAGCCGCACCGGATCGAGATCGCTGCCGATCACAGTGTCCGCCAACGGGACCAGCGCCGACAGCTCGGCGCCGATCGAACAGGTGACGTCGTGGACACGTCGGCCCGCCAACCGGGCGCCGCGGTGCCGCGCGACGGCCAACGGCGTCGCCTGCTGCAACGCGTCGTCGGTGAACAGCCACGACGCGGCGCCGTGCAGTTTCGCCTCCGCCTTGCGCCGCAGCAGCACCGTCTCGATCAGCAGCGCGGCCCGGTCACCGAAACGCGCACGCGCCCGGCCGATGTCGGCCAGGCGCGTGCGCGTGGACAGCTCCGACTCCGCCGTCTCCGCCAGCGCCGTGATGCCTTCCGCGCTGCGCAGGTAGTCGACGTCGTCGATCGTGAAGTCGTATCCCAAAGCTCGTACGAATCGTTCAGTCGGTGGCGCCGGGCTTCACACCGGTGATCATGACGTTGTAGAAGAAGCCGCGCGGGACGACGTGCTGGAGCACCTTCTCGTCCACCCAGCTGAGGGTCTTCCAGCCGCCGAACGCGAACCTGCCCCAGCCCCAACCGAGCTTCTCCGGCGGCACCGCCGCCTCGAAGGTGCGCACCGGCCACCCCAGGAGCGCCGCAGCGAACTCCTCCGTCTTGGCCTTCACCTCGACCGCGCCGGCCGACTTGGCGATGTTCTCGAGGTCCGTCGGATCGAACGTGTGCAGGTCGACGACCGCCTCGAGCGCGGCGGCGCGGGACGACTCGTCCAGCTCGGTCTGCGGGCGGCGCCAGTCCGACAGGAACGGCAGCTTGGTGACGGTCGTCGTCGCGGCCCACGTCGCGCGGCCGAGCCAGCGCGCGTAGAAGTTGCCGATCGTCGTCGGCTCACCGGCGAACACGAAGCGCCCGCCCGGCTTGAGGACCCGCAGGACCTCGCGCAGCGACTGCTCGACGTCCGGGATGTGATGCAGCACCGCGTGCCCGACCACGAGGTCGAACGTGTTGTCCTCGTAGGGGATCGTCTCGGCGTCGGCGACGCGGCCGTCGACCGGGAGCCCCAGGTGCTCGGCGTTGCGCAGCGCGACCTTCACCATGCCCGGCGACAGGTCCGTGACCGAACCCGTCTTCGCGACGCCGCCCTGCATCAGGTTGAGCAGGAAGAAGCCCGTTCCACAGCCCAGTTCGAGTGCCCGCTCGTACGGCAACGGCTGATCGCCGGCGACGGCGTCGAACCGGCCGCGCGCGTAGTCGATGCAGCGCTCGTCGTATGAGATCGACCACTTGTCGTCGTAGGTCTCCGCTTCCCAGTCGTGGTAGAGGACCTGGGCGAGCTTGGTGTCCTGCAGCGCGGCCTCGACCTGTTCGGCGGTGGCGTGCGGGTTCGGCGCGGGATCTGTCGGGCTTGCACTCATGCAGGGAATCCTACCGAAAGGTAAGGAATGAACAAGTTCTAGTTTTCACTCTCTCGGAGGCGCGTTTTGCGCACTTGTCGATGCTCTCGGGGTCCCGCAGACAGCGACAAGTGCGCAAAACGCGGGAGCAGCTACTTACCGGTGAACTTCGCCTTGCCGGGGCCGTTCTCGACGAACGACTGCATGCCGATGGTGCGGTCCTCGGTCGCGAACAGCGACGCGAACAGGTGCTGCTCGATCTTCAGACCCGTCGCGAGATCCGTGTCGAGACCCTCGTCGATGGCGGCCTTCGCGGCCGCGAGCGCACGGCTCGCCGCACCCGTGAACTGCGACGCCCACGTGCGGGCGGCGTTGTACACCTCGTCCGGGGCGACCATCTCGTCGATCAGACCCATCTGCAGGGCCTCCTCCGCGCCGACGAAGCGGCCCGTGAAGACCATGTCCTTCGCCTTGGCCGGGCCGACGAGGCGGGCCAGGCGCTGCGTGCCGCCGCCGCCGGGGATGATGCCCAGCAGGATCTCCGGGACGCCGAGCTTGACGTTGTCGCCGGCGATACGACGGTCCGCACCGAGCACGACCTCGAGGCCGCCGCCGAGCGCGTAGCCGGTGATCGCGGCGACCGTCGGCTTCGGGATGTCCGCGATCGCGCCCAGCGCCGACTGCAGCTCGGCGACGATCTCGCTCATCTGGACGAAGTCGAGCTCGATCATCTCCTTGATGTCGGCGCCCGCGGCGAACACCTTCTCGCCGCCGTACACGACGACGGCCTTGACCTCCGGATCGACGGTCGCCTGACGCGCCGCCTCCCGAATCTCCTCCTGCACCTGACGGTTCAGGGCGTTCATCGGGGGACGTGCCAGACGGATCGTGCCGATACCTTCGGAAACCTCGAGGGTCACAAACTCAGCCATGCGGCTCAGGCTACTGGGCGTCATCCCCAGGGCAGCGCCCCGGTGTCGTAGTAGCCCGCGTCGCCCGGGAACGCCACCCGCGGCTTGCCGTCCACGAAGCTCAGTTCCGGCAGGATCGGCGAGATCTCCGGCTCCGCAGCGAGAATCGCGTCGACGCTGTCGAACTGGCCCAATGCGGCCAGCTGGCTCCAGGTGGGCGGCAACAGGACACTGCGGCGCTCTCGCCAGTCCTCGACGGCCGCGGCCGGCGTCCGCCACGCGACCTCCGCGGCCTCCGACGTCTCCCCGTCGGCCCGCTGCCCCTCCGGCAGCACCGCCACGAAGAAGCGGGTGTCGTAACGACGCCCCTCCTGGACGGGGGTGATCCAGTTGGCCCACGGGCGCAACAGATCCGTGCGCAGGACCAGATTCTCGCGCGCGAGAAAGTCCGCGAACGACAACTCCCGGGACTCCAGCTGGCGACGCGCCTCCGCGTAGCCACTGGTGTCGGCCACGACGGTGTCCTCGGTGGGCCCGGCGAGCAGAACCCCGCACTCCTCGAAGGTCTCCCGCACGGCCGCGCACACGAGCGCCTTGGCACGCGGCGCGTCCACGCCGAACCGCTCGGCCCACCACGACAGCGACGGACCCGCCCAACGCACGTCGGCAACACTGTCGCTCGGGTCGACCCCGCCGCCCGGAAACACCGTCATCCCGCCGGCGAAGGCCATCCCGGCGACCCGACGGAGCAGGAACACCTCGACACCCGACTCCGCATCGCGGACGAGCATCACCGTCGAGGCGTCCTTGGGCGCGGGAGCGGTGGACGCGGTCTGCGTCTCGTCGAACATTCCGGCCTGCTGCGCGGCGCCGGAGGAAGAGGCGCCCGACTCTCGAGTAGTTCCCATACCGGGAACTTACGCCCCGAGTGACGGACGCCTCACCACCAGTCCCATCGCGCGGAGAGGCTCCGCGTGTCGCGGATCGTCTCCGGCGGATGTCAGGCCCGATGCAGACCGGGGTGGCGGGTGCGGCGCGCGAAGTACCGGCCGTCGACCCGGTCGAGGCTGATCGACTGGCTGAACGCCTCGCTGAGATTCTCGGCGGTGATGACGTCGTCGAGCAGGCCCTGCGAGACGACCCGCCCCTCGGACAGCAGCAGCGCGTGCGTGAATCCCGGCGGGATCTCCTCGACGTGGTGCGTGATGAGCACGGTCGCCGGCGAATCGGGATCGGCGGCGAGATCGCCCAGGCGCGCGACGAGTTCCTCGCGGCCGCCGAGGTCGAGGCCCGCGGCCGGCTCGTCCAGCAGCAACAGTTCGGGATCGGTCATCAGGGCACGGGCGATGAGCACACGCTTGCGCTCGCCCTCGGACAGCGTCCCGTAGGTGCGGTCGGCCAGGTGCTCGGCACCGAGGCTCTCGAGCATCTCGACCGCGCGCTCGGTGTCCATGTTCTCGTACTGCTCACGCCACCGGCCGAGCACCGCGTACCCGGCCGAGACCACCAGATCCTTCACCACCTCGTCGGCCGGAACCCGGTGCGCGAGAGCCGACGACGACAGGCCGATCCGCGGACGCAGCTCGGTGACGTCGACGCGACCGAGGGTCTCGCCGAGCAGCCGGGCGACACCGGCGGTGGGGTGAACCTCGGCCGCGGCGATGCGCAGCAGCGACGTCTTGCCCGCGCCATTGGGGCCGAGCACGACCCACTTCTCGTCGAGCTCCACCTTCCAGGAAACCGGACCGACGAGGGTCGCTCCGCCCCGGCGAATCAGGACATCTTCGAAATCGATGAGGAGATCAGGATCTGGTTCCGACACAGCGACCATCTTCCCGCACCGACTTTCGACGGCTCCGACTGGACCGGACCTGCGTGTCGCCTGCCGGCTCAGCGAACCGGGGCGATCACCGTCATCGAACCGGGTGCCACCTCGGTGAACCCAGCGTCGCGCACCGCGATCGCGCGGCCGGCGGCGACCTCGTCACACAGTGCGGCCCAGGCCTTCTCGTCGGCGTCCCGAACGGCACAGCGATAGTCGTCGGCCGCCCACGCGAGGGCGCGGTCCACGGACATCGCGCCGGCCAGGAGCATCGACGCGTGCCCGACCTGCGCGGCGGCCTTGCCGACGGTCATCCCGAGCGAGGCGTTCACCCACAGCGTGGGCAGCGCGTCCGGCACCGCTCCCGGCTGGTCGTGGTCGAGATCCGTGCCACCGATCTGCAGCTTCTTGATCCGCGCGTCCAGGTCTCCGACCCGTCCCGGCACCAGCGCCCGCGCCTGGGCACCGTCGGCGTCGACGGTCACCCCGTCGACGTCCTGAGCAGCGAGCCACTGCGCGCCGCGGGCCCGACGGGCCACCTTGCGGATGCGGGCGTCGGTCCATTCCCGCAGCGCGTGCTGCCACGGTCCGGGTGTCCCGTCCGGGTCCGGTCCGACACGGTCGTCGAGGCACAGCGCGACGGTCGCCGACGCCGCCGCGGCGAGCAGTGCGCTGCGCGCGGGCGGGTCGGTCTTGGGGATGTGCAGCACGATCGGCATCGCCAGCACCTGCGCGGGGTCCGCCGGGTCCGGGCGGCTGCCGTACCCGGCGGCCAGCACGGCGTGACGGGCCGCGAAGCCGTCGCCCGTCTGTGTCACGTGGCGGTCCACGGCCGGTGTCATGGGATCGGCACGCGCCGCACGACACCGTCGACCGCGTCGGCGGCCTCGACCTCGTCGCGGGTGACGCCGAGCACGAACAGCACCGCGTCGAGGAACGGGTGCGACAGCGCGGTGTCGGCCACCTCGCGCAGCGCCGGCTTCGCGTTGAACGCGACACCGAGACCGGCGGCGGTGAGCATGTCGATGTCGTTGGCGCCGTCGCCCACCGCGACGGTCTGCTCCATCGGAACGCCGACCTCGGCCGCGAACTTGCGCAGGGCGGTGGCCTTGGCGGCGCGGTCGACGACGTCGCCGACCACCCGGCCGGTGAGCTTGCCGTCGACGATCTCGAGCGTGTTGGCCTGGACGAAGTCGAGTTCGAGTTCGTGCGCGAGACCCTCGATCACCTGGCGGAAGCCGCCCGACACGACACCGCAGTGGTAGCCGAGCCGACGCAGGGTCCGGATCGTGGTGCGCGCGCCCGGGGTCAGCTGCAGGTCCGCGGCGACGTCGTCGATGACGGACGCGTCGAGTCCGGCGAGGGTGGCCACGCGCTGGTTGAGCGATTCGGTGAAGTCGATCTCGCCGCGCATCGCCGCCTCCGTGACGGCGCGGACCTCGTCCTCGACGCCGGCCCGGGCCGCGAGCATCTCGATGACCTCGCCCTGCACGAGCGTCGAGTCGACGTCGAAGACGATCAGCCGCTTGGCGCGCCGGGCCAGGCCGCCGCGCTCGACGGCGACATCGACGTTCTCCCCTGCCGCGACCTCCGCGAGGCCCGCCCGCAGCTGCGCGTCGGCCTCGGCACCGGTCCCCGACGCCGTGACCATCAGCTCGAGCCCGGTGACCGGGTAGTCGGCGATGCCGCGGATCGAATCGATGTTGGCGCCCTGTCGGGCCAGTTCACGCGACAGCGAGCGGAACGCCCGCGCACTGACGGGGCTGCCGAGGACGACGACCGCGTGGGTCGACACCTGCTGGCGCCCGGCCGGGTCGGCACCGATCTCGACGTCGACGTTCATGCCGACGGTGTCCATGGCCTCCTCGAGCTCCTCCTGGAGGGACTCGGGGTCGGTGGGGCACTGCACGAGGACGCCGAGGGTGAGCCGTCCGCGGATCACCACCTGTTCGACGTCGAGGAGGCTCACATCGTGACGCGACAACGCCGCGAAGAGCACCGACGTCACGCCGGGCCTGTCCGGACCAGTAACCGTCACCAGAACAGTGGCGTCTGACGCACCCACCGAGTAACTCCGTTCGTTTGGGCTCGAACAACGTGGAAGAAATGCCGCTCCCCATTCTGCCAAGTGGGGGCGGCAGCAACGGAAAGGCCCCGCCCGAGATTCGGGCGGGGCCTTCCGGTAGAGCAGGGACCCTGCGGTCCGTCAGGACTTGCTGTCCTCGAGCACTGCGGTGGCGTGCTTGCCGCCGTGGCCCGGTCCGACATGGGCCTCGGCGCGCATGCGGTCGACCATGTGCGGGTAGTGCAGCTCGAATGCCGGACGCTCCGAACGGATCCGGGGCAGCTCGGTGAAGTTGTGGCGCGGCGGCGGGCAGCTGGTGGCCCACTCGAGCGAGTTGCCGTAGCCCCACGGGTCGTCGACCTTGACGACCTCGCCGTAGCGGTAGCTCTTGAAGACGTTCCACAGGAACGGCAGCGTCGAGGCACCGAGGATGAACGAGCCGATCGTGGAGACGGTGTTCAGCGTGGTGAAGCCGTCGGACGGCAGGTAGTCGGCGTAACGACGCGGCATGCCCTCGTTGCCCAGCCAGTGCTGGACCAGGAAGGTGGTGTGGAAGCCGACGAAGGTGGTCCAGAAGTGCCACTTGCCGAGGCGCTCGTCCATCATGCGGCCGGTCATCTTCGGGAACCAGAAGTAGATGCCCGCGTAGGTGGCGAACACGATGGTGCCGAAGAGCACGTAGTGGAAGTGCGCGATCACGAAGTACGAGTCGGTGACGTGGAAGTCGATCGGCGGGCTCGCGAGCAGAACGCCCGACAGGCCACCGAAGAGGAAGGTCACGAGGAAGCCGACGGAGAACAGCATCGGCGTCTCGAACGTGAGCTGTCCCTTCCACATCGTGCCGATCCAGTTGAAGAACTTCACACCGGTCGGGACCGCGATGAGGAACGTCATGAAGGAGAAGAACGGCAGCAGAACCGCGCCGGTGGCGTACATGTGGTGCGCCCACACGGCGATCGACAGGGCCGCGATGCCCATGGTGGCGTAGACCAGGCCGCTGTAGCCGAAGATCGGCTTACGCGAGAAGACCGGGAAGATCTCCGAGACGATGCCGAAGAACGGCAGCGCGATGATGTACACCTCGGGGTGACCGAAGAACCAGAACAGGTGCTGCCACAGCAGGACGCCACCGGTGGCCGGATCGAAGATGTGGCCACCGAGGTGACGGTCGACGAACAGACCCATGAAGGCGGCGGTCAGCAGCGGGAACGCCAGCAGGATGAGGACGCTGGTGATGAGGATGTTCCACGTGAAGATCGGCATGCGGAACATGGTCATGCCGGGGGCGCGCAGGCACGCGATGGTGGTGATGAAGTTGACGCCACCGAGGATGGTGCCCAGGCCGGCGACGGCGAGACCCATGATCCACAGGTCGGCGCCCATGCCCGGCGAGTGCAGCGAGCTGGTCAGCGGGGTGTAGGCGGTCCAACCGAAGTCGGCGGCACCACCCGGGGTGATGAAGCCGGCCGTGGTGATGATCGCGCCGAAGAGGTACAGCCAGTAGCTGAACGCGTTCAGACGCGGGAACGCCACGTCGGGAGCGCCGATCTGCAGCGGGACGATGTAGTTCGCGAAGCCGAACACGACCGGGGTCGCGTACAGCAGCAGCATGATCGTGCCGTGCATCGTGAACAGCTGGTTGAACTGCTCGTTCGACAGGAACTGCAGGCCAGGAACTGCGAGCTCGGTGCGCATCAGCAGCGCCATCAGGCCGCCGATGAGGAAGAACGCGAAAGAGGTGACCAGGTACATGATCCCGAGCACCTTGGGATCAGTGGTCGTCACCATCTTGTAAATGAACGAGCCCTTGGGTCCCTGCCGCGGCGGGTACGGCCTCGCTGCTATCTCTGGGACTGGCTGGGGCGCTACGGCAGTCACTGATCCTCCTGAATGTGCCCTTGGTCGCTCCGCAGGCTCGCTCCGAACCCCCACCCCATGCTCGAGGCAGACGTTCTCTGGCTTGCGCTCATCGAATCGTAGACGGTGCTTTCGCGCCTCGCGGACCGGGTCCTACTCCCTGTCGTACACGGGCCCTTCCACCACCACCTGATAGGGCCGCGAGCAGGACTTTAGTCCTCGATCGCCCACGCAACCCGCCGCGATGGGCGTGTCGAGCATGTCCGACTCGGGAAGACGTGAGCACGTCGCCGGCGACAGCACCGGACAACATTCAGGATGCTGTTAAGGTACCCCTTACTTAACCAAGCCTCACCTTATCTTCCTGGAGCTCCACTCGTGTTCAGATCGCCCCGACGCGTCCTCACCTCACTTGCCGCTGCGGGAGTGGCGGTCAGCCTGACCCTCACCGGCTGCTCGTCCTCCGACACCACCGCAGACACCGACGAGACAACGACCACGGCCTCGACCGAGTTCCCGCGGACCGTCGAGCACTTCCGCGGTGCGGCGAACATCGACGCGCAGCCGCAGCGCATCGTCACCCTCGACAACAGCTACGCCGACGCCGTCCTCCTCCTCGAGTCGCCGCTCGTCGGCTACGTCGACTATCGCGAGCAGGGCCTGCCCGACTACCTCGGCGACGCCCGTACGGAGTACGCCGCCGACGCCGTCTCGGTCGGCAAGGTGTCGAACGCCAGCCTCGAGAAGGTCGCCGAGTTGCAGCCCGACCTGATCCTCTCGGCCGAGGTGCGCGACGGAAAGAACTACGAGGCGCTCTCCGCGCTCGCGCCGACGGTGTTCTCTCAGTCGACCGGACCCACGTGGAAGGACAACATCCGACTCGTCGCACGGGCCCTCGGCAAGGAGGACCTCGCGGAGCAGAAGATCGGCGAGTACGAGGCCCGCGCGAAGGCGATCGGCGACGAGATCAACGCCAAGGCGAACAACCCGGCGGTCTCGGTCGTCCGCTTCGCCGGTGAGCCGACCGCCCGCCTCTACCGGACGACGTCGTTCAGCGGCATCGTCCTCGCCGACGCCGGACTGGCCCGTCCGGCCAGCCAGGGACCGGATCCCGCGGACGCCGGCAGCATCATGAACGCGATCAGCCCGGAGCGGATCAACGAGGCCGACGCCGACGTCATCTTCGTCGCGACGTACGAGGATCCCGCCGGCAAGTCGCTCGAAGCGGCGCAGGCCTTCCTGCAGAACCCGCTGTGGGGAACGCTGAAGGGCCGGATCGTGAACGTCGACGACGCGATGTGGATGACGCCGGTCAGCATCCAGGGCGCGCACGAGATCCTCGACGACCTCGCGGAGGCGTTCGGGGTGGACCCGCACAACAGCTAACCTGGATCGGCCCGCACACGCCGCGCTCGCCGAACAGGAAGTCGTCGCATTGTCCAGTTCCCAGCCCGTTCGCACCGTCCGCCGCGCCGCCGTCGCCGTGATCGCAGCGTCGGCGGTTCTCCTGGGACTCACCGGGTGCGGTGACTCGGCGGACGACGACGCGAGCACCATCGTGCGGACCACCACCAAGATCGCGGGCGCGGGTGTCGTCAGCGTCGAACGCGACACCCGCGCCGCCTGCGCGACGCCCACCCCGGCCGACCCCGGCGCCACCGATCCGCGACGCATCGTCGTCCTCGACGGCGCCGCAATGGATTCGGTGTGCGCACTGGGCCTGTGGGAGCGCGTGGTCGGCGCGGCGACGTCGGACGGCGAGACCCCGCAGCCGGCGTACCTCGGTACCGGAATCTCGTTGCTGCCCAGCGTCGGCCCGGAGTCGGCACCGGACGTCGACCGGATCGCGGAGGCGGCGCCGGACCTGATCCTCGGATCGGCACCGGCGTCCCCCGAGCTCGCCGACCGCCTGAAGACCGTCGCGCCCACCGTCTTCGTCGGCGACGATCCGGTCCAGTGGAAGTCGCGGTTCCTCGCGGCCGGCAAGGCGCTCGGACGGTCCGGTGCGGCGCGGCAGGCACTCGACGCGTACACCGCGGACGCCGCGCGGATCGGCACCGAGATCAACGCGCGCCAGACGCAGGCATCGGTGATCCGGTTCAGGTCCGACGCGGCCGCGATCGAGGGCCCCGGGTCGTTCTCCGGCCAGGTGCTCGCCGACGCGAACGTCCAGCGTCCGCCCTACCAGCGAATCGAGGTGGCGTCGAAGGACATCGACGACCTCGGCGGTCTGTCGGCGGCCGAGGGCGACCTGATCTACGTCAGTTTCGACGGGCCGGGCGGCCTCGAATACGGCACGTCGGTGATGGAGTCGGACGCCTGGTACAACCTCGGTGCGGTCACCGACAGCCGTGTCTTCGCCGTCGACGACGAGGTGTGGAACGCCGGCAACGGCGTGGTCGCGGCCCGCGCGGTTCTCACCGACCTCCAGGAAAGCCTCAACGGGTACGTCAGCTAGGAGCCACCGATGCCGGTACCGGAATTCGTTGCGGCGCTGCGGGAACACGTCGGACACGACCCGCTGTGGCTGCCGGGGGTCAGCGTCGTCTTGCTCGACGACGACGGCCGACTTCTGCTCACCCGGCGCGCCGACAACGGCCTGTGGGCCGTGGTCTCCGGGATCCTCGAACCCGGCGAGGACCCCGGACCGGCGGTGCTCCGGGAGATCCGCGAGGAGACCGGACTCGAGGCGGAACTGGTGCGTGTCATCAGCGTCGGCGCCGCCGGCCCCGTCACGTACCCCAACGGCGACATCGCCAGCTACCTCGACGTGTGCTTCCTCGCCCGGGCGGTGTCGGGTGAGGCTCGCGTCGCGGACGACGAGAACCTCGACGTGCGCTGGTTCTCCCCCGACGCCCTGCCGCCCGACATGACCTCGTCGTCGAAGCGGCGCATCGCCACGGCCCTGCGCGACGACGAACACGCGTGGTTCGCGCAGGGTTGAGAGCTCAGCCCTGCGCCGTCTCCCACAGCCCCATGACGTTGCCCTCGGTGTCCCGGAAGTAGGCGGCGAACCCCATGTCCCCCACCGGTTGTTTCGCCGACACCGTCGCACCGCCCAACGACTCGATCTTGGCCAGCGCGGCATCGATGTCCTCGACGTTGATGGTGATGACCGGGCCGGTCGGGGACTGCTCGGAACGCTCGAACATGCCACCCCCGATGTACCCGGGCTCGGCCGGCATCCCCGATTCGGCGGCCGGTCCGGTCGCCACGCCGGTGTAGTTCAGTTCGGGCATCTCGATGAGGTTCCAGTCGAACGCCTGCCGGTAGAAGTTGCGGGCCCGGTCACCGTCGTCGAACGGGACCTCGAAATGCACTACTCGACCACTCATTGCCGTCTCCTCGATTGACGTCGGGCGCTGTCGTCGGTTGCGAGTCCTACCCTTTCGACAGTAGGCGCGCCGCACCGACCGCCACAACGGGTCGATCGAAACCCGCTCCCGCCATTGCCTTTCGCCGCTCCATCCGTCACCCTTCTCCGGTGACCACATCTGGGTTCGACGCGACCACTCCCCCGGACACGGCGGCGGCGCCGGTGGAAAGTCCGGACAAGCACGGCGAGTCGGGCGACCCGCGGTATCCGTCGCCACGCGATCTGCGTCAGGCGATCGCGTTCGTCGTCGACTGGGTCCTGCACGTAGCGGTGGGCCTGGCTGCCATGGCCGTGTGCATGGACATACCGGACATCGGGGACTGGGCCGCGCTCGCGCTGCCCATCGGCTGGATCGCGGCGTCGCTCGCGGATCGCGTCGTGCTGCAGCGCATCGTCCACGCGACCGTCGGCAAGGCATTGTTCGGCCTGTGCGTGATCCGTCCGTCCGACGGTTCGTGGCCGACGCTCGGCTACCTGCTGAAGTGGTGGCTGCTCGGGGCGCTCGACGCGGTCGCGACCTTCTCCGACAGTCCGTGGCTGGGCGATTACGACGGCTCGCCGGCTGTCGTCCGGCGCCGGGACGTCGCCGCCCTTCACGCCGCGCCCTGAAACGCCGATGGCCGAATGTCACATCGGTTCAGTTGTGCTGAACGAATGTGACATTCGGCCACAGCGGGTGGCGGGAAGCTAGAAGTCCCAGTCCTCGTCCTCGGTGTTGACGGCCTTGCCGATGACGTAGCTCGAACCCGACCCCGAGAAGAAGTCGTGGTTCTCGTCCGCGTTCGGCGACAGGGCCGACAGGATCGCCGGGTTGACGTCCGTCTCGTCCTTCGGGAACAGGCCCTCGTAGCCGAGGTTCATCAGCGCCTTGTTGGCGTTGTAGCGCAGGAACTTCTTGACGTCCTCGGTGAGCCCGACCTCGTCGTACAGGTCCTGGGTGTACTCCACCTCGTTGTCGTACAGCTCGAACAGCAGCTCGAACGTGTAGTTCTTGAGGTCGTCGCGCTCGGCCTGGCTGAGCTGCTCGAGCCCGCGCTGGTACTTGTAGCCGATGTAGTAGCCGTGCACCGCCTCGTCGCGGATGATCAGGCGGATCATGTCGGCCGTGTTGGTGAGCTTGGCCCGCGACGACCAGTACATCGGCAGGTAGAAGCCCGAGTAGAACAGGAACGACTCGAGCAGCGTCGAGGCGACCTTGCGCTTGAGCGGGTCGTCACCCTTGTAGTAGTCGAGGACGATCTGCGCCTTGCGCTGCAGGTTCGGGTTCTCCTCCGACCAGCGGAACGCATCGTCGATCTCCCGCGTGGTGCACAGCGTCGAGAAGATCTGCGAGTAGCTCTTGGCGTGCACGGACTCCATGAACGCGATGTTGGTGAGCACCGCCTCCTCGTGCGGGGTGACCGCGTCGGGGATGAGGCTCACGGCGCCGACGGTGCCCTGGATCGTGTCCAGCAGCGTGAGGCCGGTGAACACGCGCATCGTGAGCTGCTGCTCGTTCGGGGTGAGCGTGGCCCACGACTGGATGTCGTTGGACACCGGCACCTTCTCCGGCAGCCAGAAGTTGCCCGTGAGGCGGTCCCACACCTCCGAGTCCTTCTCGTCGGGGACGCGGTTCCAGTTGATCGCCGAGACGCGGTCGATCAGCTTGATGCGCGTGCCGTCGGCCGGAGAATGCACGTTGGGAGCGGAGGTCATCGTTCTTCCCTCTTCGAGTTTCGTTGCAGGGCTTGAGAATTGGCAATCACAACATGCACGAGACGCAACCCTCCACCTCAGTCCCCTCGAGCGCCATCTGACGCAGGCGGATGTAGTACAGCGTCTTGATTCCCTTGCGCCACGCGTAGATCTGCGCGCGGTTGACGTCACGCGTGGTGGCGGTGTCCTTGAAGAACAGCGTCAGCGACAGGCCCTGGTCGACGTGCTGCGTGGCTGCGGCGTAGGTGTCGATGATCTTCTCGTACCCGATCTCGTACGCGTCCTGGTAGTACTCCAGGTTGTCGTTCGTCAGGTAGGGCGCCGGGTAGTAGACGCGACCGATCTTGCCTTCCTTGCGGATCTCGATCTTCGCGGCCACCGGGTGGATGGAGCTGGTGGAGTTGTTGATGTACGAGATCGATCCGGTCGGCGGGACGGCCTGCAGGTTCTGGTTGTAGATGCCGTACTGCTGCACCGACGCCTTCAGCTCGCGCCAGTCGTCCTGCGTGGGGATGTGGATGCCGGCGTCCGCGAACAGCTGCCGTACCTTCTCGGTCTTGGGCTCCCACACCTGGTCGGTGTACTTGTCGAAGTACTTGCCGGACGCGTAGTCGGACTGCGGGAAGCCCTTGAAGTGGGTGCCGCGCTCCTTCGCGATCAGGTTCGACGCCCGGATCGCGTGGTACACGACCGAGTAGAAGTAGATGTTCGTGAAGTCGATGCCCTCTTCGGAGCCGTAGAAGATCCGCTCACGCGCGAGGTAGCCGTGCAGGTTCATCTGCCCCAGGCCGATCGCGTGAGAGTCGTTGTTGCCCTGCTCGATCGACGGAACCGAGTAGATGTGCGTCTGGTCCGAGACGGCGGTGAGCGCGCGGATCGAGGTCTCGATGGTCTTCGCGAAGTCCGGCGAGTCCATCGTCAGCGCGATGTTGAGCGAGCCGAGGTTGCACGAGATGTCCTTGCCGACATGGCTGTAGGACAGGTCGTCGTTGAACGTCGACGGCGTCGAGACCTGCAGGATCTCCGAGCACAGGTTCGAGTGCGTGATCTTGCCGTCGATCGGGTTGGCCCGGTTCACCGTGTCCTCGAACATGATGTACGGGTAGCCCGACTCGAACTGCAGCTCGGCGAGGGTCTGGAAGAACTCGCGCGCCTTGATCTTCGACTTGCGGATCCGCTTGTCGTCGACCATCTCGTGGTACTTCTCGGTGACGTTGATGTCCGCGAACGGCACACCGTAGATGCGCTCGACGTCGTACGGCGAGAACAGGTACATGTCCTCGTTCTTCTTCGCGAGCTCGAACGTGATGTCCGGGATCACGACACCCAGCGACAGCGTCTTGATGCGGATCTTCTCGTCCGCGTTCTCGCGCTTGGTGTCGAGGAAGCGGTAGATGTCCGGGTGGTGCGCGTGCAGGTACACCGCGCCCGCGCCCTGACGGGCACCGAGCTGGTTGGCGTACGAGAACGAGTCCTCGAGCAGCTTCATGATCGGGATGACGCCGGAGCTCTGGTTCTCGATCTTCTTGATCGGGGCGCCGTGCTCACGAACGTTGCTGAGCAGCAACGCAACTCCGCCACCGCGCTTGGACAGCTGCAGGGCCGAGTTGATGGAGCGACCGATGGACTCCATGTTGTCCTCGATGCGCAGCAGGAAGCACGAGACGGGCTCGCCGCGCTGCTTCTTGCCGGAGTTGAGGAACGTCGGGGTGGCCGGCTGGAAGCGACCGGCGATGATCTCATCGACCAGTTCGGTCGCGAGGGTCTCGTCGCCCGCGGCGAGGGTCAGCGCCACCATGCAGACGCGGTCCTCGAAGCGCTCGAGGTACCGCTTGCCGTCGAACGTCTTGAGGGTGTACGAGGTGTAGTACTTGAAGGCGCCGAGGAAGGTCGGGAACCGGAACTTCTTGGCGTACGCGCGGTCGATCAGCGACTTCACGAACTCACGGGAGTACTGGTCGAGCACCTCGGGCTCGTAGTAGTTCTCCTCGACCAGATAGTCGAGCTTCTCGTCCAGGTTGTGGAAGAAGACCGTGTTCTGGTTGACGTGCTGAAGGAAGTACTGCCTCGCGGCCGCGACGTCCTTGTCGAACTGGATCTCGCCGTTGGGACCGTACAGGTTCAGCATCGCGTTGAGCGCGTGGTAGTCCAACTCGCCCGCCGACGCGTCGGGTCGTGCCGCAGTGCGCTCTACACTCCCAGCCGGGGCTGAATCTGTGATTGTCGGTGCCACTGTTCACTCTCCATGAATAGTTCGAGGCCGTCGCGGACAGCCTGGACATCCTCGGCTGTCCCCATCAGTTCGAAGCGGTACAGGTACGGGACCCGGCACTTCTGGGAAACGATGTTTCCCGCGTAGCAGTAGGACTCGCCGAAGTTCGTGTTGCCGGCAGCAATCACCCCTCGAATGAGGTCGCGATTGTGCGTGTTGTTGAGGAATCGGATGACCTGCTTGGGCACGTAACTCGTGTCGCGACCCATCGCAGTGGTCCCGCCACCGTAGGTGGGCAGGATCAGAACGTACGGTTCGTCGACTTCGAACGTGCCTTCACGGTCATGAATTGGAATCCGCGTAGCGGGGACACCGAGTCGCTGAACGAATCGGTGTGTGTTCTCCGACACGCTGGAGAAGTACACCAGCGAAGCCATCGGCGTTCACCATTTCATTCGTGGATCAGCCCCGCGGCACTGCCGCGCGGCGCCTCACGCAGCGTTTGCGGTGAGGTCCTTGATGCGGTCCGGACGGAAGCCCGACCAGTGGTCGTCGCCTGCGACCACAACGGGTGCCTGCAGGTATCCGAGGGCCATCACGTAGTCGCGTGCTTCGGGGTTCTCGGAGATGTCGACGACGTCGTATTCGAGACCGGCCTTGTCGAGGGCGCGGTAGGTGGCATTGCACTGAACGCAGGCGGGCTTGGTGTAGACGGTGATGCTCATATTGGTCTCTCTTTCCAATGGCCTTGCGAGCTTGGGTTGTGCAGTCTTCGCGCCGAGGATGAGGCCCCACTTCGTGCCCGGGATTCGATTGGTTCCCGTTGTGCCCTCTCGGCTGTGTAGACACTACACCTTGTGGCCGACAGATACGCACAGCGCGAGATCTTGTGAGTTGCACTCGTGAAATTCCCAGGTCGAAACCCCGCAGAGGGATCGATTCAGGAGACCTTCGGCGTGTCGCGGGTCACAGGTTCGGCGGTGATTTCCGGCACATCCACCACGCCGTACAGCCGGGGAACGCAGGTCGGCCCCGCGCGCCCGGTCCAGCCGGTCCGCGACACTCCCCGCGTGTCGTTCCGGGCGCCACCGGGGTGCCGGCACACGTCGCGCACGTCGAGGTCGCCCGCCCGCAAACGACACGCCGGGGCGCGACACGCGGAACCGCGCACGGAACCCGCACGACGATGCCCCTCGGCACACCCGGCCGTTCGTTAACTGAAAAGTAACCATCGACCGTCCGACGGAATTGCGGCCACCGATCTGTGTCAGGGTTGCCCGCGCCCTCGAGTCCGAGTCCCTACCGCTTCGCGGCGGTGTCGCACGTCGCACGCGTCACGCCCAACATGCAGCGAATCACCCTCTACGGTGGCGACCTGACGGGATTTGTCTCGAGCGGCGACCCCGACGAGCGCCTTCTCGTGGTGTTTCCGGACGAGGGCGCGGACTGGCCGCCGCAGCCGATCGGCGACACGTGGGACTACCCCGCGGACGGCCCGCGGCCCGAGATGCGCAGATACACGGTGCGGCGCTGGGACTGCGAGACGTGCGAGATGGACATCGACTTCGCAGTCCACGACGGCGGTGCGGCCGCGCGCTGGGCCCGGCCGACGCGACCGGGTCAGGTTCTGGGCGTCACGACCGCGTCGGGCTGGTACCTCCCGCCCGTCGGGACCGCGTGGCGACTACTCGTCGCGGATATGACTGCGGCCCCAACCGGCGGCGCCGGGTACATCTGGTTCGCCGGTGAGGCGGGCTGTTCGCGTGAGGTGCGCCGCTGGGTGCGCCATGAACTGGGTCTGCTGACCGAACACGTCATCGGCTACTGGCGCGCCGACAAAGAGGCGTGGACCGCCCACTACGGGCAGGTGCGCGACCGGATCAAGGCGGCCCGGACCGCGGCGCTGGCGGCGGGCGGTGACTTCGACGCGGTGCGCGCCGCCGTCGACACGGCAATGGAGGACGCCGGACTCCTAGGCCCCCGATACAGCTGAAGGGTTCCTTCATGCGCTCTGAGCGCATGAAGGAACCCTTCAGCTGTTGGAGACGACAGGGACGTCAGGCGCTGACGAGATCCTTGGAAGCCTCGACCAGAGCGGCGACGACGCCACCGACCTGCTGCGCGACCTCGGCGTTCTCACGCGGGTGCAGGTCGCCGAACTTCTGGATGGTGCCGCCGATGGACAGTTCGGCGTCGAGGACGTTGCCGCCGGCGACGCCGAGGGCCTTGCGGGCGTCGTCGTGCGCCCACTTGGCGGCGTTGGGGCTCGGGGATGCGCTGATGACGGCGACCGGCTTGTCCTTGACGGCACCGGCGCCGTACGGACGCGACAGCCAGTCGATGGCGTTCTTCAGGACTGCGGGAACGGTGCCGTTGTACTCCGGGGTGACCAGGAGCAGGGCGTCGGCCTGGGCGGCCGCGGCACGCAGTTCGTCGACACCGGCGATCGCGGCGCCGGGGACGTCGACGTCCTCGTTGTAGAAGGGCAGGGCGCCGAGGCCCTCGAAGATCGTCAGCTCGACGCCCTCGGGGGCGACGGCTGCGGCAGTCTCGGCGACCTGACGGTTGACGGAGCCGGCGCGCAGGCTGCCGACCAGGACGAGAACGCGGGTGTCAGACATGACGGATTCCTTCGTGGTGCGATCGTTGAAGCTGCAACAGGTATAGCACCACAAACGGACCGCGGTCCACTTATGTTCCCGCTGGGCTACGATGCGTGACGTGAACAGCCCGCTGCTTCCGCTGGTGGATGCCGAGATCCCCGAGCGATGTGACGCTGCCCGCAATCGGAAACTGCTCCTGGACGCGGCGGCCCAACTCGTCGCGGAACGGGGCGTGGACGCGGTGACGATGGAAGCCGTCGCCGCGAAGGCCGGTGTCGGCAAGGGCACCGTGTTCCGGCGGTTCGGTAGCCGGTCGGGCCTGATGAACGCGCTGCTCGACCACACCGAACGCGAGCTGCAGCACGCGTTCATGTTCGGTCCCCCACCCCTCGGCCCCGGCGCGGACCCGATCGTCCGGCTGATCGCGTTCGGACGCGCGCGGCTCGACATGGTGACGGTCCAGGGCGACGTGCTTCGGGCGGCCGAGGACTCCCCCGAGTTCCGCTACTCGAGTCCGGCCCGCGCGGTGAGTCTGCGGCACATCGTGACTCTGCTCACCGACGCCGGTGTCGACGGGGACGTCGAACTGCTGGGGTCCGCACTGCTCGCCCCGCTGGAGGCGAGCCTGGTCCTGCACCAGCTGCGGGTCGCCGGGATGCCGCACCGACGCATCGCCGACGCCTGGGAGGACTTGGCGCGCAGGATCACCGGAGCGGGCCCCGCTTCCCGCTAGGGTGTGGCCATGCGCACGCTTCCGGTCGCTCTCGCCTTGCTGTGTGCCGCCACGCTGAGCGCGTGTGGCAGCACGGCCGACGGAGCCGACACCAATTCCACGGCCGAAACGCCGGCGGTGTCGACACCCGCCTCGCCCGCGGACGCGCTGTGGGGCCGGACGTTCCTGTCGACCTCCGTGACCGGATCGACGATCCCCGGCGGCGGCCCGCTCGAGGTCGCGTTTCCGGAGCCGGATCACATCGCCATGAGCGCGGGCTGCAACCGGGGCGTGAGCAGCGTCGACCTCTCCGACGGAACCGTGAAGACCGGTCCGATCGCGACCACGATGATGACCTGCCCCGGCGAGTTGGCCGGCGCGGACAAGTGGATGACGGACCTGTTCGCCACGCAGCCGTCGTGGACGCTGGCCGACGACGCCCTCACGCTGGCGTCGCAGGACATCACCGTGATACTCACCGACAAGAAGACCACCGAACCTGATCGCCCCGTCATCGGGACCACCTGGGCGGTCGACGCACTGATCAAACCGGATGCGGTCGTCACCTCGGCCGCGATCGAGGCGTCAGCCCCGACGCTGACGATCGGCCAGGACGGCCAGGCCACCGGCTCGACCGGGTGCAACCGCTTCAGCGGCCCGGTCCGCGTGGGCGACAGCACCATCACGTTCGGGAAGCTCGCGACCACCCGGGTCGCGTGTCCGGACGACGTCGCCGTCGTCGAGCGAGCGGTGTTGCACGTCCTCGACGGTGAGGTCACCTACACCGTCGACGGCCCCACCATGAAGCTGACGCAGGCCGACGGCACCGGTCTGCAACTGCGCGGAAACTGAGACGGCGCTACAGCGCGTCGCGCAGCCAGTCGGCGAGCACGCGGGCGCTGGCGTCCACCTGCGCGGGCCAGTCCATCGCGGAGTCGTCGGCGTGGTCGCTGACGTGCTTGACGAGTCGGCACCGCGCGCCCAGTTGCGTGCACGCGAACGCGACGGCGAAACCCTCCATGTCGACCAGATCGGCCCGCGCCGCGAGAGCGTCCCGCACCTCGGCGTCGGAGACGAACGAGTCACCTGTCGCGAGGACCGAGCCATCCCCGTCGTCGAGGTCGATCACATCGCGCACGGGGTGACCGAGCGACCGCAGCACCTCGCTGCTGATGTCGTGGTTGAGCACCGCCGACGGCAGGTAGAGGCCGCCGTGGTGGGCGTGCAGGGCGCCGGCGGTTCCGATGTTGACCACGAGCGGCAGCCGCTCCGGCGGGTACTGCGCGAGGGCACGGGTGACCGCCACCGCGGACGCCACCTTGCCGATGCCGGTGACGACGACGTCGAGGCCGGCCGGCACGTGCGCCGCCTCCTCCCGGGTGGCGCTCACCACGAGGATGCCGGTGCTGTTCATGAAAGGTCTCCCGAGTTCCTGGTCCGGCGCCGATCGGGCGCCGCGCGCACATCCTGCCGTGACGGTTCACGGCTGCGCGCACCCGACGCTACAGTTCTGCCATGGCGATTCCACGTGCACAGATCATCGAGGAACTCGGAGTCCAGGCGACGATCGACCCTGCCACCGAGATTCGACGGCGCGTGGATTTCCTCGCGGACTACCTGCGGTCCACCCCGGCCCGGGGCTTCGTGCTCGGGATCAGTGGCGGGCAGGACAGCACGCTCGCCGGACGCCTGACCCAGCTGGCCGCCGAGAAGCTGCGCGCCGAGGGGCACACCGCCGAGTTCGTCGCGGTGCGACTGCCGTACGGTACCCAGTTCGACGAGGACGACGCGCAGGCGGCGCTGAAGTTCATCGCGCCCGACCGCTCCCTGACCGTCAACGTCAAGCCGGGCGCCGATGCGACCATCGCCGAGGCGTCGCAGGCGATGCACGATCTCCTCGAGGACGGTGACCGGTTGCGGGACTTCGTGCGCGGCAACATCAAGGCGCGCGAACGCATGATGATCCAGTACGCGATTGCCGGCGAGCTCGGCTACCTCGTGGTCGGCACCGACCACGCGGCGGAGGCGCTCACCGGGTTCTTCACCAAGTACGGCGACGGCGGCGTGGACGTCACCCCGCTGACGGGTCTGACAAAGCGGCAGGGCGCCGCGCTGCTGCGTGAGCTGGGGGCGCCGGACAGCACGTGGCAGAAGGTGCCGACGGCGGACCTCGAGGACAACCGGCCGTCGCTGCCGGACGAGGTGGCGCTCGGGGTGACGTACCAGCAGATCGACGACTACCTCGAGGGCGTGGACGTCACCAGCGACGTCGCCGACAAGCTCGAGTGGATGTACCGCAACACCCGGCACAAGCGAACGGTGCCGGTGACGCCGCTCGACACGTGGTGGCGCGAACAGCACTGACGAGGTCCGGACGGACGGGGGACACGGTGACGACGTATCTGGTGGCGGGCGGGACGGGGGTCGCCGGCCGGGCCGTGGTGGCCGAACTGGTGGGGCGCGGCGCGGCGGTGCGCGTCCTCAGCCGGCGCGGCGGAACGAGCAACGGCGTCCGGCACATGGTCGGCGACCTGGTGAGCGGCGACGGACTCGCCGCCGCACTGGACGGCGTGGACGTGGTCGTCGACACGACGGACGGCAAGACCCGAAGCGCCCGTGGCGTTTTCAGTACCGGTGCGGCGAACCTGCTGTCGGCGGCCGAGGCGGCGGGCGTCTCCCGCGCGGTGCTGCTGTCCATCGTGGGCGTCGACCGCGGGCGGTTCGCCTACTACCGGGCCAAGACCCGCCAGGAGCAGTTGTACCGGGACTCGGCGCTGCCGACGCGCGTCGTGCGGTCCACGCAGTTCCACGAATTCGTCCCCATGATCTGCGCGCCCACCGCCCGGATCGGGGTGATCCCCGCCTTCACCCACACCCGCTTCCAGTCGATCGACACCTCCGACGTGGCCCGGGCGCTCGTCGACGCCGCCACCGCGGAACGGCCGGCGTCCGCCGAGCCGACCGTGGTGGGCGGTCCCGAGGTGCTCACGATGCGCGAGATGGTGCTCGCGTGGAAGGCCGCCACGGGCACGCGCGGACGGGTGACGAACCTCCACATGCCCGGCGGCATGGGCGAGTTCTGGCGGAACGGCTGGAACCTGGTGCCGGACAACAAGTTCGGCACCGTCACAGTCGATCAGTGGTTGGCGCGGCGCTGAGGCCGCTCACCCGCCCGCGAACGGCGGCAGGACGTCCACCTGCGCGCCGACCGGACGGGCCAGGTCGCGGGTGAGGTCGGAGCCGACGAGGTAGGCCGCGACGCCGAGGATCTTCTCCATGCGTTCGCCGTAGCGGTCGATCAGCGCCGCCCGCAGGTCCGCGAGCGCGGCGCCGTCCGGCAACGACAGCGTCTCCTCCGTCCGGTCCGCGGCCTCGGCGGCCGCCGCGAAGTACCGGACATCGACGGTGCGCGTCGCCACCCGCACCGGATCCACCGTCTCAGCCACCGATCGCCCCCATGCTGCGTTGCGGGGGAACGAATCCCGCCGCGTTGATGCCGTGCCCGGCCCACTTGTTCCACATCGCGGCCCGCCACAGCTGCGCGACTTCTTCGTCGTCGGCGCCGGTGCGCAGCGCGCCCCGCAGATCCACCTCGCGGTCACTGAACAGGCACGACCGGACGGTCCCCTCCGCGGTGAGGCGGGTGCGATCGCAGTCCGCACAGAACGAGCGGGTCACCGACGCGATGATCCCCACCGTCGCGGGACCGCCGTTCACCAGCCACTCCTCGGCGGGCGCCGACGGGTCCTCCCGGCCCACCTCGCGCAGGTCGAAGCGCTCGCCGAGCACGTCGAGCAGGCTCTGCGCGTCCACCATGTTCTCGCGGGCCCACTCGTGGTCGGCGTCGAGCGGCATCTGCTCGATGAACCGCAGCGCGCAGCCCGACTCGAGGCACCACTGCAACAGATCGGCGGCCCCGTCGAGGGTTTCGGACATCAGCACGGCGTTGATCTTCAGCGGGGCGAGTCCGGCGCCCTGCGCGGCGCGGATACCGGCGATCACCGACTCCAGCCGGTCGCGGCGGGTGAGTTCGGCGAAATGGTGCCGGTCGATCGTGTCCAACGAGACGTTGATCCGGGACAGGCCCGCGCGGGCGAGGGCGGCGGCGCGGTGTTCGAGGCCGACGGCGTTGGTGGTCATCGACAGTGGGACCCCCGGTGCCGCCGCGGCGCAGCCGGCGACGATGGTCTCGAGGTCGCGGCGCATCAGCGGTTCGCCGCCGGTGAACCGCACCTCCCGCACCCCCAGCCGGTGCACGGCGATGCCGACCAGTCGGACGATCTCGTCGGCGCTCAGCAGCTGCTGCGGCGGAATCGCCGGCAGCCCCTCGGCCGGCATGCAGTACGTGCAACGCAGCGAGCACTTCTCGGTGATCGAGACCCGCAGATCGCGGGCGGTCCGCCCGAAACCGTCCACCAGTTCGGGCACGTCGGGGCGCCCGTCCATGGGGGGCACGGCCGGGGCGTTCGACGCCGACGGCACCGTGGGAATCCCCACGTCCACCGCGGTCCGCGCTCGTGTCGCCGTCGTCATCCCACCAGTATGCCGCCGTCCCCGCTCCGGAGTGCGACGAAGATGCCTAGGATTGGCACTCATGGCACAGGCGCAGCGGCACTCAGGCCAGAGACGCACCGCAGGCACCGCACGATCCGTCGAGGACCACGCCGCCGACGTGGCCGAACTGCTCGGACCGCTCCTGACCCGGCCGTCCGAGACCGTCCGACTCGACGACGCGTTGGGCCGGGCCCTGTCGTACGACGTCACCTCCCCCGTCGACCTGCCGCTGTTCCGGAACTCGCAGATGGACGGATTCGCAGTCGATGCCGCGTCGGTCGCGGATGTCCCGACAACCCTGCCGATCGCCGCGACGGTGCCCGCCGGCCCGGCCGAACCCGCCCCGCACGTGCCCGGCACCGCGGTGCGGATCATGACCGGGGCGGTGATGCCCGACGGCGCGGATGCCGTTGTGCCCGTGGAGGACACGGAGGTCTCGGACGGGAAGGTGACGGTGCAGCGGTCGCGCGGCGTCGGCGACTTCGTCCGTGAACGCGGCAGCGATGTGCGCACTGGCATGCTGCTGCTGCCCGCCGGCACCGTGCTGGGGCCCCGCCATCTCGGGGTGCTCGCGGCGGTCGGGCTCGGTTCGGTGGCGGTGCGGACCCGCCCCCGCGTCGCGGTGATCACGACGGGAGCCGAACTGGTCGACACCGGCGCCACCCCGGGTCCCGGTCAGATCTACGACTCCAACGGGCCCGCGCTCGCGTCGAGCCTGCGCGCCAACGGCGCCGAGGTCGCGGTGGTGGACCGCAGCAGCGATGAACCGGACGCCTTCCGCACGGCGCTGCGGCGCGCGGTCGCCCGCGCGGAGCTGGTGATCACGTCCGGTGGGGTGTCGATGGGCGACTACGAGGTGGTCAAGGACGTCCTCACCGAACTCGGCGCACGGTTCGGTCCGGTCGCGATGCAGCCGGGCGGGCCCCAGGGCCTGGCGTCGGTCGACGAGATCCCGGTGCTGACCTTCCCCGGGAACCCGGTCAGCACGATGGTCTCGTTCGAGGTGTTCCTGCGTCCGCTGCTGCGCCGGGCGGCCGGCCTGCCCGCGGTCCCCCGCGAGAACGCCGTCCTCGACCACGACGTCACCTCGGTGGCGGGCAAACGCCAGTTCCTGCGCGGCCGCCGCACCGACACCGGCGTCGAGGTGGTCTCCGGTCCGGGCTCGCACCTCGTGGCGGCGCTCGCGTGGGCCGACGTCCTGATTGATGTGCCCGCCGACGTCACCTCCCTGGCGGCGGGCGAACGAGTGAAGGTGTGGCCCCTGTAGTGACCGAGCACAACACGAGCGAACTGAGCCACCTCGACGGCGAAGGCCGCGCCCGGATGGTCGACGTGAGCGCCAAGGCGGACACCACGCGGATCGCGGTGGCCGCCGGCGAGCTGGTCACCACGCCCGCGGTGGTGGCGCTGGTGCGCGCCGACGACATGCCCAAGGCGGACGTCCTGGCGACCGCCCGGATCGCCGGCATCTCCGGCGCGAAGAAGACGTCCGAGCTGATCCCCCTGTGCCACCAGTTGGCGCTGTCCTCGGTGAAGGTCGAGTTCGGCTTCACGGAGTCGTCGATCACGATCGAGGCGACCGCGAAAACCAAGGGCCCCACCGGTGTCGAGATGGAGGCGCTGACCGCCGTCGCCGTGGCCGGACTCACCCTGCACGACATGGTCAAGGCCGTCGACCCGGCCGCGACGCTCGACGGCGTCCGACTGCTCACCAAGGAGGGCGGCAAGCGGGGCCGGTGGCGGCGCGAGGAAGCGCCCGCTGCCGAGGCGCCCACGACTCACGGCGCCGAGGTCCGCCTCGGTGCGGCCACGGTGCTCGTCGCGTCGACCGGCGGCGCCCGCGGCACCCGCCCGGACACCACCGGTCCGGCCATCGCCGAGTGGCTCACCGCCCGCGGGCACGCCGTCCGCGGCCCGCTGGTCTACGCCGACGCCGACATCGCCGCCGGGCTCGCCGACGCCCTGTCCGACGCCCCCGCCCTGGTGATCACGACGGGCGGGACGGGCGCCTCCCCCACCGATGCGACACCGGAAGCGACGCGCGCGGTGCTGGACCGGGAGCTGCCCGGGATCTCCGAGGAGATGCGCCGACGCGGGACGAAGGTGACCCCGCACGCGTCGCTCAGCCGCGGGGTGGCGGGGCTGTCGGGCCGCACGCTGATCGTGAACCTGCCAGGCTCGCCGGGCGGGGTGAAGGACGGACTGTCGGTGCTGGATCCGATCCTCGAGCACCTGCTCGCGCAGATCGCCGGCGGAGGTGCGCACGATGCGTGAACTGCTGGCCCGCATCTCGGCCGAACCGCTCGATCCGGCGGCCGTCGACGCCGCCGTGTCCGGGCCCGAACACGGGGCCGTGGTCGTCTTCACCGGGGTGGTCCGCGACCACGACGGCGGCCGGTCGGTGTCGGCCCTCGAGTACCAGGCTCACCCGGACGCCGAGCGGTTCCTCCGCCAGTGCTGCGAGCAGGTGTCCGAGCGGACCGGGCTGCCCGTCGCCGCCGTACATCGCGTGGGCCAGCTCACAATCGGGGATCCGGCGCTGGTCGCGGCGGTTGCCGCACCGCATCGCGCGGAGGCGTTCGCGGCGTGCGCCGAACTGGTCGAACGGATCAAGGCCGAGGTGCCGATCTGGAAGCGCCAACGGTTCACCACCGGGGTCTCCGAGTGGGTGGGCCTCTAGCCGACCGCGGGGCCGCGGCCCGGTATGGTGGCAGGAACTGGACGCCTCGCGAGGGGCGTCCAGCGTCGTAGAACGCTTCATTTCTCGAGCATGTCTTGCGGCGCTCGATCTTGCCCACCGGCAAAGTCGCCACCTTGTGCAGGCCGCCGTGCATCCGGGACATCTCCGGCCGCGGGCGTGCATGACGAATGCCCGAAAGGCACCGAGGAACTTGTCCACCAGCGTCACCTCCCCCTCAGGCGAGTCCGCCTCCTTCACGTCCCTGGGTGTTCCGGCCCCCATCGTCGCCGCACTGGCCGACGGCGGGATCACCGCGCCGTTCCCCATCCAGGTCGACACCCTGCCCGACACCCTCGCGGGCCGGGACGTCCTCGGCCGCGGCAAGACCGGCAGCGGCAAGACCCTCGCCTTCTCGATTCCCCTCGCGGCCCGTCTGGCCGGCGGCAAGCGGCGTCCGCGTCGGCCCCGCGGACTGGTCCTCGCGCCGACCCGCGAGCTGGCCACGCAGATCACCGCGACGCTCGAACCGCTCGCGAAGGCCCTCGGCCTGCGGGTGACCACGATCTTCGGCGGCGTCTCCCAGCACCGGCAGGTGAACGCGCTCGAGTCCGGCGTCGACATCGTCGTCGCCTGCCCGGGCCGGCTCGAGGACCTGATGAAGCAGGGCTTCGTCACGCTCGACAACGTCGAGATCACGATCCTCGACGAGGCCGACCATATGGCCGACCTCGGATTCCTGCCGGGCGTCACCCGCATCCTCTCCGCGACACCGAAGGGCGGTCAGCGGCTGCTGTTCTCGGCGACGCTGGACAACGGCGTCGACAAGCTGGTCAAGCGCTTCCTGCAGAACGAGGTGCTGCATTCGGTGGACGAGGCGAATTCGCCGGTCGCGGCGATGACCCACCACGTGTTCGACGTGACCGGCGTGGACGTCAAGAAGGCCCTCGTCCACAAACTGGCGTCGGGCCAGGGCCGGCGAATCCTGTTCATGCGCACCAAACATCAGGCCCGCAAGCTCGCCCGCCAGCTCACCGAGGCCGGGATCCCGTCGGTGGATCTGCACGGCAACCTGTCCCAGAACGCGCGCGACCGGAACCTGGCCGCCTTCTCCGAGGGCTCGGCCCGCGTCCTGGTCGCCACCGACGTGGCGGCGCGCGGCGTCCACGTCGACGAGGTCGAACTCGTCGTGCACGTCGATCCGCCCGCCGAACACAAGGCGTACCTGCACCGCTCGGGCCGCACCGCGCGGGCCGGCAGCGCCGGTGATGTCGTCACGATCGTGCTGCCGGATCAGCGCAAGGATCTGTCGGTGCTCATGCGCAAGGCCGCGATCAAGGTCACACCGGTCCAGGTGACCGCCGAGTCGGAGCACGTGATCCGGCTCGTCGGCGAGCCCGCACCGCACGTGCCGCCGGCCCCGAAGGCGGAGAAGCCGACCGGTGGCGGCCAGCGGCCGGCCCGTCGCGGCGGCGGACAGGGCGGACAGTCGCAGCGCCAGGGGCAGGGCCGCGGGCGCGGTCCCCGGACCGAGAGCGCGGGTGCCGCGGCCGGCGGTGGTCGCCGCCGCTCGGGTGGACGCCCCGGTTCGACCGGTGGCAACGGGTCCGGCGCGGGCGGGTCGACGGGCGGCTCACGCCGCCGCCGTGGGTGAGTTTCCGACTCTTCCGGGGCCGCTTCGTGTTCGAACCGACGGGGTTCACAGCCTTGTGACGCTGTCACCGACGTGCTCCGGCGCCTTGACCGCCGAGGCAAGCAGGTAATCGAGCGGCAGGACGAGTTCGTTGCCGCGGCGTTCTCCCCGTTGCTCGACGAATCGGCGCAGATCCCGGTGCAACTCGCCCCAGCGCCCCTCTGCGGTCAGCCTTTCCTGTTCGCTCACAACGTGGCCCGCCGTGCGAACCAGGAAGTCACCCGCCTCCTCGGATGAGGAGAAGCGCAAGGTGACCCGACCGGATGAGGTGGCGGTGAGCCGCAGCCGGTGAGGTTCGAGCATCTCGGCCAGCGCGGCGGGGTCACCCCAGCGACTGGGAGGGCCGCTGCCGATGGGCGGTGGCGGCAGGTAAACGTTCAGTACCTGCCCCATCGCCGGCAGCACGCTGCCCGGCACCCACGACGCGAGCACCACCCTGGCGCCGGGCGCAGCGACTCGCGCGAGTTCGCGTGCTGCGATCGCATGATCGGCCGCGTACATCACACCGAACACCGAGAGCACGACATCGGCCGATCGATCCGGGAAGGGTAGCGCTTCCAGATCACCCCACCGCCACTCGACGTCGGAGCGGGTGGCGCGGGCACGCACCTCAGCCAACCGCAGCAGCTTCGTCTCGACGTCGATGCCGACAACTCTGCCCCCGCGCGCGGCCGCGAGCAGTGCAGCATTGCCTGTGCCGGTGGCGACGTCGACCACCCGGTCGCCCGGCCCGACCGCCGCCGCATCGACGGCTGCCACGGCCGCGGACTGCAGGCAACGGCCCATCAGTGGGTAGTCTCCGAGGCCCCACGTCGTCATCGGGCTGCTCACTGTCATCCTCCTGAAGCAGGAGGCGCCCTTGGTCGTGTCGTCCGAAGTTGAGCGTGGCGGACCGGTTCCGTCGCAGCGCCTCTCGCCCCGGAAGGGGATGGCGACAGCGTAGCGCCCGATCACAGATCTGGTTGCCGCCTTCGTCAGCGGCCTTCCTCGCCGAACACCAACCCGTCATCGACTTCCCCACCCTCGTCCACCTCGACGAAGTCGCGGCCGCCTACGGCGACTATCCCGAACCTCGCCTTCGATTCGATCGGCACGGCACGAGTCCCGAACTCCACGAGTGAGAGACGGGATGCGGAGGCTTGCGCGAGGTTGCTTCTGTCACCGCACCCGCGTGTGTGTCAGAAGCGTTCCCAGTGGATCGCGTCGGCCAGGTTCCGACGGTTCCGCCAGCCGAAGCGCTCGAGGTCGGGGACATCCTGGAACTTGTCGACCTTGCCGACGCACAGCCACGCGATCGGCCGCACCGGCGTGGGGATGCCGAGCAGTTCGGTGAGGTACTCCTCCTCGTAGAACGACACCCAGCCGACGCCGATGTTCTCGGCCGCCGCCGCGAGCCACAGGTTCTGGATCGCCAGCACCGCCGAGAAGATGCCGGTGTCGTCGATGGTGTGCCGGCCGAGGATGTTCTGGCCGCCGCGCGCCGGGTCATACGTGACGACGATGCCCGTGCCGCTCTCCCGGATGCCCTCGATCTTGATGGGGTCGAACGTCTTCCGGCGATCCTCCGGTAACGAGTCCGCGAACGCCTTGCGGCGGCCGGCGACGTGCTGGGCGAAGGTGTCGAGGGTGTCGGGGTTACGCACGACGATGAAGTCCCACGGCTGGGTGTTGCCGACGCTCGGCGCCGCATGCGCCGCGCCGAGCACGCGCTGCAAGGTTTCGTCCGGGATCAGTTCACCGCTGAACTCGGCGCGGACGTCACGGCGTCGGCGGATGGCTTCGTACACGGAAACGAGAGATTCGGTCACCACTCCACGGTAGTCGCCGCGGAAGTACGACCTGTCGGGGTCCGTCAGGCGTCGACGGTGTAGCGGTGCACGCCCATCATCGTGTCGGCGTCGAGGCTCTCCGCCTGGGGCTCGGTGCAGGCGCCGAGCAGCGCGTCGATCGACTCGGGGTCGAGGTCGGTGCCGATGACGACGAGTTCGGTGCGCCGGCCCTCCCCCGCCTCCCACCGCTGCGGGTGGAACGCGATGTGGTCGCCCACCACCTGCAGCAGATACTTCTGCTGGTGTCCCGGGACACCGAAGTACACATACCCCTTGATCCGGTAGACGCCGGCGGGCTGCTTCTCGAGGAACTGGACGAGCCGCCGCGGGTGCATCGGCAGCTCCGAGGTGAACGTCACGCTCTGGTACATCGAGTGGATGTGGTCGTCGTGGTGCCCGCCGCACTCGCTGCACGTGTCGTCGGCGGCGGCGAGCAACTCGTCGAACGTCAGCTGCTCGCCCGGCTGCGGCGCGCGGCGCGGCCGGGGATCGAACAGCAGGCCCGGGTCGACCCGCCCCCGCACGGTGGAGACCACCGCGGCACGCGGATTGATCCGGCACACGTCGCTGAGGAGCGCGTCGTGGTCGTCCGCGCCGATGCGGTCGGTCTTGTTGAGCACCACCAGGTCCGCGATCGCGACGTGCTGGTCGAGTTCGGGATGCCGCTCCCGGCTGCTCTGGTACTCGGCCCCGTCGACGAGCATGATCAGTCCGCCGTAGGTGATGTACGGGTTCTCACTGCCCAGGACCAGCCGAATCATGTTGCGCGGCTCGGCGAGACCACTCGCCTCGACGACGATGACGTCGATCTCCGACGTGCGGTGCGCGAGCCGGTCGAGCATCGCGTCCATGTCGCTGACGTCCACGGCGCAGCACATGCAGCCGTTGCTGAGCGCCATCATCGAATCGACCTGGCCCGCAACCATCATCGCGTCGATGTTCACCGACCCGAAGTCGTTGACGATCACGCCGATCCGGGTGCCGCCGTTGTTGCGCAGCAGGTGGTTGAGCAGGGTCGTCTTCCCCGAACCGAGGAATCCGGCCACCACGACGACCGGGATCGACCGCGTACTCCGCTTCTTCGCCACCCCGACCCTCCGCGTCGCCGACAACATCGACCGGCCATCGTACTAGCCTCGGGGCCTGGACGATGTGACGGGATTGCGGGATCCACCACCCCGGGATCGAGGGAGGCGATGGACCTACAGCCACACGACTGGCGCCGATCCTCGCCGACCGCCGTCGCCGGGACCCTGGCCGATCTGGCGACCGTCGGCCCATACTTCACCGTCACCACCGGGGAACCCGGCCCGGGGCCGTGGCGCCCCGTCGGACGCCTGTACGACGACCCCGCAACCCTCGCCGCCGTCGTCACCCACGTGGGCGAACAGATCGGCGCCGACGAGCGGCGGGTGGCCGCGTCGACGCTCTTGATGGGCTACGCCGCGCGCCTGTGGTCGCTCGCTCTCGGCGCGGTCGTGCGGGGCCGGCTGGTCCTGGCGCTCGATCCCGAGGAACTGCTGTGGCACGAGAACCGCGGGCAGATCCGCCTGCACGTGCGCGAGCCGCGCGGCCGGGACGGCGGGGATCTCGTCGCGTCAGCGCGGGAGACGGTGCTCGACCGGCACCTGCAACCGCTGATCGCCGCGATCCGGGCCGCCGAGCCGATGTCCGCACACTTGCTGTGGGGCAACGTCGCGTCGGCCCTCGTCGGCACCGCCCACGTGCTCGACGGCGAAACGGGCTCCGACGCGATCACCGTCGCCGACCAGGTCCTGCACGACCCACGATTGGTGCCGACCCTCGAACGGGGACCGTCCGGCTATCGGCGCCGGAGCTGTTGCCTGTTCTATCGGACCGCGGTCTCGGGTTACTGCGGCGACTGCCCGCTACCCCACCGCGAGTGAGCCGTCCCACGCAGAGATCCTCCGTGCGACCTGGGACACACTCTGTCGATCGACCTGCTTTCGACGTGCTTCACACCACAAATTGCACTACAGTTCAAAAAGTTGCCCCTCCCCCCTGGGCAGCAACGGCGCTCACCCGGCGATTCCCCCCCCTGCCCGGGTGAGCCGTCGGGTGGTGGCGTGTGAGACAACTCCACGCCACCACCTGGCACCGTCTGCGAGGATGCCCCGATGATCCTCGAGCACGCGCCCCTGCAGGTGAAGCCCGGACACACCGCCGAGTTCGAGTCGGCGTTCGGTCGGGCGAAGCAGATCGTCGCCGGGATGCCCGGATTCCGAAGCCTCCACCTGTCCCGCTGCATTGAACGCCCCGACGCGTACCTACTCCTCGTCGAATGGGACAGCCTCGAGGCACACACCGACGGATTCCGGGGCTCGCCCGAATACCAGGAGTGGCGTCGACTGCTACACCACTTCTACGACCCGTTCCCCACCGTCGAGCACTACGCGGACGTCGACTCGGCCTGAAGCGCGCCGCTCCTCCGTTGGTCGTGCCGCGCTCCCGATCGGCGGCGCGGCACGACCAAAACCCGAGCGACACGACCGCGGCCCGGACATGCAAAAACTCCGGGCCACGATCGGATGATCGTGGCCCGGAGTTTCGGAGTGGAGCTAAGGGGACTCGAACCCCTGACCCCCACACTGCCAGTGTGGTGCGCTACCAGCTGCGCCATAGCCCCGTGTTGAGTTGTTCTCTGCGCTTCCGGAGTGACTCCCTCGCGCTGAAAGAAAGTTACACCATCGCCGTCGCGGGCTACAAATCGCCTGGTCAGAGGCAAGATGCCCGCCGGTGGCCGGCCCGGACGAGCCGGCCACCGGGCACGTTCTACTGCGAAACCTGGGAAACCCAGTCCGGGTTGCCGAGCGCGTCCACGTCCTGGCCGTTGTGGATGACGGCCGGGGTGCCGGTCGCGCCCGACGCGGCGAGGGCCGCACGGCCGGTCTCGGCGTCCGCCGCCGCCTGCTGCATGCGCTCACCGCTGGTGATGCAGTTGACGGCCGCCTCGTTGGCGCCGGCGTCCTTCGCCAGCTTTGCGAGATCCTCGTTCGACAGGTCCGACTTGCCGTTCTCGGGCGGCTGGTTGGCCGGGGAGAACAGCTCGCCGTGGAACTTGGAGTAGGCCATCGCGTCGCCGGTCGTCGCGACGCACTGCGACGCGGCGACAGCGCGGGTCGAGTAGTCGCCGCTCGCCGAGAGCCGGTTGAGGAAGTTCAGGATGTGGTAGCGAACCGCGAGCTTGCCCTCGTCGATGGCCTGCGCCACCTCCTGGCCGTGCTTCTCCTCGAGCTGCGCGCAGAACGGGCACATCGGGTCCTCGAACATGTCGATGGTGTTCGTCACGTCGGGAAGTCCGAGGCGCACCACGCCCGCGTCCTCCATCGTCACCTGGACGGCCGAGTTCTGTACCGCGCCGTAGCCTGCGTTACGCGGCTCGTCGCTGCTCTTCGTCAGCAGGATGCCGCCGATCACCAGGGCCGCGATCACCACGATCGCGAGACCGCCGATGATGTACGTGGCCTTGCTGGATGTCGGCTGCGGGTTGTACTTGACCGACTTCGGTTTCTTCGAACTCACTTCGCGTCCTTCGTCATGGGTGTGAGATCCGTTCGGAACTGACCGGAGCGCCCGCCACGGGAACGTGCGACAGGCACTACTCGGCCCCTACTCTGCCACCGCAGCCTGAGCAGGCACTGAGAACGGCGCGCGCGACCGCGGCCCTAGGGATAGGGGGCTGCGCGGGAAGACCACGAGCCACACCGCCAACGCCAGGAATCCGACATCTCGGGCGATCTCCCGCGCATAGTCCCAGGAGTCGACGTCCGCCGCGCCGCCGCCGCCGAAGCATCCGCAGTCGATCGACAGCCCGCGCGCCCACGCCGAGATGATCACGCCGATGAGGACGAGCAGCATCGCGCTCGACGCGACAGCCACCGCGCGCACCCCGAGACCGATCACCAGGAACAGGCCGAGGGCAATCTCGAACATCGGCATCGAGTACGCGACCGGTCGCACCAGGTCCTCGGGCAGCAACTGATAGGCCCGGACCGCGACCACAGTCTGCGTGGGATCGATGAACTTGATCCACCCGGAGATCAACCACACGGCGGCCAGGCCGAAGCGTGCGAGCAGGCTGACAATGCGTATCCACACGCCCCACACGCTACCGAACAGGACCTTTCACGACGGGGCGACGGGACAGGCCACCGACCTGGGCTGACGTCGGCCGGACGTACGGCCAGGAACTTACATGCTCGCGCTGAGCGACCCCAGCAGCGTCGCGAGGTCGATGTTGCCGATGCTGGAGGTGTAGTCCCCTCCACAACCCTCAGGCGCGGGGTAGATCAGGGGACAGATGATGATGCCATCCGAGTTGATCTCCTCCGCGGCGGCGGTTCCGGCCGCCGGCACCGTCAGGATTCCCGCAGTGACGAACATGAGGCCTGCCATAAAACGCCGATTCACTCCCGATCCCCCAGTCTGCGCGTCTCCGGCGCCGCCGACCGACACCGGATCTCGATGCGCGGCACGCTAAATAAGCGTTCTCCCCAGCACAGCGAAAGTCAGAAATTCCTGCTTCCCGACATCTACAACGGAACACTCATGCGGTCTACTGCTCGCGGGCGCGCTCGCGGCGCATTTCACCGCCCAGTCCCAGATCCGTGGGGCCGTTCGGCAACTGCTGTTCGGTGCGGTCGCGGTCGGCGCCACCTACCTGGTGGGCCCGCTCATCGGCGTCGGCGTGCCCGGCTGAGCCGTCGGCGTCGGCGGAGTCTCCCCGCCGTCCGCGTCGTCCGCGACACGCCCCTTGGGCACGAGGATCCACAGCAGTATCGGCAGCAGCATGATCACGCCGGTCACGGCCCAAGCCGCCTCGAAGGACCACTTCTGTGCGACGACGCCGGCAACGAGCGGTCCGGCGAACGCACCGATGTCGTTCGTCATCTGGAACGCGGCCAGGACCGGGCCGCCACGCCGCTCGGAGCCGACCACGTCGGCCACGGCGGCCTGTTGCGCCGGTCCCATCAAGCCCGAGCCGACGCCGCACACCGCCGTCGCGAGATAGAAGAGGACGATGTTGTCGGTCTGCCCCATCGCAATGGTGGCCGTCCCGCAGATGACCAGTCCGGTCACCACGAAGGGCTTGCGGCCGATCCGGTCGGACATCCGGCCGGACCGCATCAGGACCGCGGCGTTGCCGAGCGCGAACACCGTCAGCGCGATCGCCGCTGTCGCCTCGTCACCGCCCAGGACCTCGACGACGAACAGCGGCACGAGCGAGATCCGGACACCGAAGATCACCCACCCGGTCACGAGATTCGAGCCGAGCGACGCCCGGAACATCGACGACCGCAGACCTTCGAGCAGCGTCATCGTGCGCAGTCCGCTCTCGCCCTCGGGCTCGGCGAGATGCGACTTCCGGAGCGCGAAGTACACGACGGATGCCGCCACCAGCAGCGCCACCGCGTAGATGACGAACGGGACCCGGAGCCCGAACTGCGAGAGCGCGCCCCCGAACAGCGGGCCGGTGATGGTGCCGATCAGGAACGCCCCCGAGTACACGCCGGACACGCGGCCGCGCCCTTCCGGCGGTGACATCCGGATCAGCAGACCGAGAGCCGAGACGGTGAACATCGTGGACCCGATGCCGCCGAGCGCCCGGAAGACCAGCAACTGCCAGTAGTCCTGGGCGAACGCGCACGCGCCCGTCGACCCCGCCGTGATCAGCAGTCCGGACAGGTAGGTGGGTCGCTCCCCCAGCCTCTGCACGAGGGCGCCGCTCATCGGCGCAAAGATCAGGCGCATGAGCGCGAATGCACTGATCACGGCGCTGGCTGCGGTCAAACCGACGTCGAAGCTGCGCGCGAACTGCGGCAGTGCCGGGGCGACGATGCCGAACCCGACGGCGACGATGAACGCCGATACGACCAGGACCCAGATCTCCTTGGGCAGCTTCGTGTCGGTGCTCGTCGCGGACTCAGTCGAGTTTCTCATCGCCGACGAATCTATCGGCGACGTGCGGGACCGAATCAGGCAAGTCCCAGTGCGCGGGAGACGACGTCCTGCGCGGCGGACTGGACCTCGGCGAGATGCTCAGGGCCGCGGAAGGATTCGGCGTAGATCTTGTAGACGTCCTCGGTGCCGGACGGCCGCGCCGCGAACCACGCGTTCTCGGTGACGACCTTGAGGCCGCCGATCGCGGCGCCGTTGCCCGGCGCCGCCGTGAGCGTCGCGGTGACCGGTTCGCCGGCCAGCTCGGTGGCGGTCACCTGTTCGGGCGAGAGCTTCGACAGGATCGCCTTCTGCTCGCGCGTGGCCGGCGCGTCGATCCGCGCGTACGCGGGATCGCCGTGCTGCCGGGTGAGCTCGCGGTACCGCTGGGACGGGCTCTGCCCGGTGACCGCGGTGATCTCGGCGGCCAGCAGCGCCAGCAGGATGCCGTCCTTGTCGGTGGTCCACACGCTGCCGTCGTGCCGCAGGAACGACGCCCCGGCGCTCTCCTCGCCGCCGAAGCCGAGAGTGCCGTCGCGCAACCCCGGTACGAACCACTTGAAGCCGACTGGCACCTCCACGACGGGGCGTCCCAGGCCGCCGGCGACGCGGTCGATCATCGACGAGCTGACGAGGGTCTTGCCGACCTTCGTCGTCGGCGACCACCCGGCGCGGTACGTGTAGAGGTAGTCGATCGCGACGGCCAGGTAGTGGTTCGGGTTCATCAGGCCGCCGTCCGGGGTGACGATGCCGTGCCGGTCGGCGTCCGCGTCGTTGCCGGTGGCGAGGTCGAACCGGTCGCGGGCGGCGATGAGCGAGGCCATCGCGTACGGGGACGAGCAGTCCATGCGGATCTTGCCGTCGCCGTCCAGGGTCATGAACCGCCACGTCGCATCGACGAGCGGGGTGACGACGGTGAGGTCGAGGCGGTGCCGTTCGGCGATGGCCGCCCAGTAGTCGACGGACGCGCCGCCGAGCGGGTCGGCGCCGATGCGCAGCCCGGACGCCCGGATCGCGTCGAGGTCGAGCACGCTGGGGAGGTCGTCGACGTAGGCGGCGAGGAAGTCGTAGCGGCCGGCGGCCTCGAGCGCGCGCGCGAGCGGCACCCGGGCGATGCCGGACAGCCCCGACCGCAGCAGGTCGTTGGCCCGGTCGGCGATGACGGTGGTGGCGTCGCTGTCGGCGGGGCCGCCGTGCGGCGGGTTGTACTTGAAGCCACCGTCGCGGGGCGGGTTGTGGGACGGCGTGACGACGATGCCGTCGGCCTGCCCGGCCGATCCGGAAGCGTTGTGCCGCAGGATCGCATGGCTCACCGCGGGAGTGGGCGTGTAGCCGTCGCGCGAATCGATCACCACCGCAACACCGTTCGCGACCAACACCTCGAGCGCGGTGGCCCACGCCGGCTCGGACAGCGCGTGCGTGTCACGGCCGAGGAACAGCGGCCCCGTGATGCCCTGTGCGGTGCGGTATTCCACGATGGCCTGCGTGGTCGCGAGGATGTGGGCCTCGTTGAACGCGGAGTCGAGGCTCGATCCGCGGTGTCCCGACGTCCCGAACACCACCTGCTGCTGCGGGTCCGACGGATCGGGTGTGCGCGTGTAGTACGCAGACACCAGGTGTGCCAGATCCTCGAGATCCTCCGGCAGTGCCACCTGTCCCGCACGTTCGTGCACCATCTACCCCTCCGCCTCCGTCATGCTGGAACTGCTTCGGTTCCATCGTGCCAGGAGCGGAGGCTACCTGCCGGTTCATCGGACTCAGCCGGTGATCCGAAACCCCAACCAGGCGAAACCGATACCGACGACGAGGCTGGCGGTGACATACAACACAGACGTGAGTGATCGACGCACCCGGACCAGACCGGTGGCCTCGTTCGCGAACGTCGAGTACGTCGTCAGACCACCGCAGAATCCGCTGCCGACCAACGCGAACACTGCGGCCGGCAGTGTCGCCCCGGCGAGCAGTCCGAGGATCAGGCAGCCGATCACGTTCACCACGAACGTCGGGACGGGAAAGCTGCCGTACGAGTGCAAGTGACGACCCGCCAGGTAGCGGACCGACGCCCCGGCGCCGCCACCGAGAGCGACCCACAGCACCGTCACGCTGTCTCCCCCCGTCGGCGCGCGTGCAGGTACTCGCCGACGCCCATCCCGATGCGCGCCGCGACCAGCGCGGGCACCAGGGTCGCGAGCACGTAGAGCACCGCCGACCCCGGGTTCTGCACGACGTCGACGGCGAACGTGGAGTACGTCGTGAAGCCACCCAGGACACCGACACCGAGGAACAGTCGCCACAACCGGTCGGGACCCAGCATCGCCGCGAGCACACCGAGCAGCAGGGACCCGACGATGTTGATCACAGCGATCGTCCAGATCCCGGGGAACTGCTGGGAGAGGAGGAAGCGGACACTCGCGCCTATCGCGCCGCCTAGTGCCACCACGACCAGCGCCCGAGCCTCCACCATCGCGTCGCTCCCGTCCGTCGCCGTCACCGATCCAGACGTGCCGGTCGCGACCGAGCGCGCGATCCCGGCGTCCTCGCCCGCTTGATCATCGCAGCAGTGTCACCGGCGACGAGCGTCCGCAGCCATGTGGGTCGCGGCGGGGCCCTGACCCACACTCAGGTAGAGGTCGTGGGCCCCGGCACGGCCGGGTCGGTACCCGACGTCGAGCTTGTGCGCGCCGGCCTGCAGGTCGTTCACCTCGGCCCAGCGGTACATCGCGCCGAACGTGTCGGCGATCGCGGCCTCCTCCCCGAGATGCCGATGATGCAGATATCGACCGGCCGGCGCCTTCGCGATGCTCCACCCCTCCGGCAACGACGAAGGCAGCGCGTCGACGACGACACCGAGGATTTCGCGGTAGTCGCCGTCACCCAGGTCCGTGCTGAACTCCACGAACACGTCGTCGGGACCGGTCAGCAGATCGCTGCGGCGGGCGAAGACACGCGCCCACGCCTGCGGCACCACGACGGCGAGCTCGGCGAACGGCGCCACCACCTCGATCCCGAGAATGGTCGTCGCCGCCCGGTCCACGACCTGCACGACGTGCTCCCTCCACTCGACGGGTTCAGACCCGTTGCACGCCACCGTCGATGGTGGCCAGTTTCCCACTCAAGTGTGCTCCCACGCTGGCCACATACGGTTCGTCGATGATCTGGATGTGATCGCACGGGATACGGACGATCTCCAGTTTCTCCACCGCCTCGCCCCAACCGCCGTCCGGCTGACGCGTTCCGAACGCGGGCTCGAGCGCGATCTGGTCGTCGAGGTAGGTGTCGGCCATGTAGAGCACGACGTCGCCGTCGTAGGTTTCGAGGTCGGTGGTGGGTATGGCCCGGTTGTCGAGCCACGACGTGCGCTGGTGCTCGATGATCCCGCCGGGGATCTGGGCGCCGCTGAGTTCGAGCAGGTCCATGAGGATCCGGATCTGCTCCTCGTCGCTCCCCGCCGCGGCCAGCCTGTCGTACGGCAGGGGCGCGTCGAGGTTGTACGTCTTCTTCGCGAAGGCCGCGTAGCGCTGCCAGCGGGCCCGGATCTCGTCCGGGGTGTCCTCCACCTTCTCGCCGGGCATGACGGTGTCGATCAGCCCGACGATCCGGACGTCGGCGCCGTCCCGCCGCAGTTGCTTCGCCACCGCGTACGCGAGGGCCCCGCCGAAGGACCAGCCGGCCAGCACGTACGGGCCGTCGCCCTGGATCTCCCGCAGCAGCGGCACGTACGCGGCGGCGCGTTCCTGCAGCGGGCCCTCGACGCGCTCGAGACCGAACATCGGGGTGTGCGCGGGCAGCCGCTTGAGCAGCGGCTCGTACGCCACCGTCGATCCTCCGGCCGGGTGGAACACGAACACCGGCACCGCATCCGACCCCTCGGCCCGCGGACGCAGCGTCCGCACCAGGCCGTCGATCTTCAGCCCGTCCTCGAGATGCTGACGCACCGTCTCGGCCAGCTGCTCGATCGTCTCCGCATCCAGCACGTCGTCGACGCTGATCTCCCCACCGGCTCGATCCGTCAGCCGCACCGCCATCCTCGCGGCGGTCGCGTCGTCGAGGATCGGCAGCGTCGCGAAGATGCTCTTCGCCGACTTACCGGTCACCACCGCCCACGTCGCGAACGTCAGACGCTCGGCCGCATCACGCGGCGGCACGTCGGGGCCTGCGGACTCGACCGCGGCCACCGCGGGCTCGGGGCGCGGAACCGACTGCGCCGACCCGGACACCAACGGGTTCGGGTCCGGCACGGTCTCGCCGGACGACACGACAGCCTCGAACAGCAGCGCGAACCCGGCCGGATTGACGACGGGCGACGTCGTCAGATGATCTCGACAGTGAATCTGAACCGAGGCCCCACCGAGGTGCGGCTGCACGGCCACGTTGAGGGAACCCGTCGTCGGCAGGTCGGCATGCGTGCTGACCGCGGTGACACTGGCGTTCGGAAATACTTGAGCTGCAACAGCAGTGACGACGTCGTCGAAGCTCGACACCGTCGAGACCGGCAGTTCCCACGCGTAGCGCCCGTCCGAGAGCGCAACCCGCCCGCCCGAGAGTTCGTCGACACTCCCCGCTCGCCGCTCGCTCGTGGTGTCTTGCACATCCGTCATCGCAGCATCCCTCCCTGTGACGACCCGCCCCGGTGTCGGGACGCGCCGCAACCCCTGGCACAACCGACAGATCCGGCGTTTCCCCCGCACCGGATTCGAACGCGAACGATCATGGCACGCCGCGCGGCGCGGCAACGCACTTCACACGGATTCCGCCACCCGGACAGCAAAAAGGGCCTGATCCGAGAGTGTCGAAACACTGTCCGATCAGGCCCCTTGGTGGAGCTGCCGGGAATCGAACCCGGGTCCTCCGCCGCTTTGCCAGGGCTTCTCCGTGTGCAGTTCGCTATGCCTCTACTTGGATCTCCCGGTCTCGCGAACAAGCCGTGATGACGATCCCAGTCGCTGTTGGTTGTCCCGCCCCACTCCGCGACCGAGTGGAACGGTAGAGCCCTCTAGCTGATGCCAGGATCCGGGTCGAGGGCGAACCCGGGCTGACAGACACGCAGTCGCTACTTAGGCAGCGAGGGCGTAGTCGCGCTGATTGGAATCGGCGCTTATTGGTTTGCAGCGACGCTCACGGTGGTCTCTTGCCTGCACCGACACGCTTCCCCTAACTCAACGTACGCAGTCGAAACCGTTCAGCCCCGTACGTCCCCACGTCTCTCGTGGGGCTACCTACTGTAACCCGCGCGCCCGCGGGAATCATCCCTATTATTCGCCGACGATCCGGACGAGAACCACGAACGCCGTACCGCGTCCCCGCTATCTGCGCGTTTACCGTCAGTGGGGTAACCGGTTCCGTTAGGGTCGTGCCCCGAGACCCACGATTCGGTGACCTTGGTCACTCGACATCCACCGTTCGACATCCACCGTTGGGGGAACAAACGCATGAGTTCGTTGGCGCGTCGGCTCACGATCATGGCATCGCTCGCCGTCGTCACCGTGACGGCGTGGATCCTCGCAGCGCCCGCAGCGACGGCCACCCCCGCGTATCCCACGCCGCTACCGGACCCCTTCTATGCCGCGCCCCCCGACATCGCGTCGAAGGCCCCCGGCGACGTGCTCGCGGTCCGGCGCGCCGACACGTGGCTGGCGCCCGGCAACGAGGTGTGGCAGATCAAGTACCGGTCCACCAATTCGGCCGGCGACCCGATCCCGGCGGTCACGACGGTCATCAAGCCGGTGGGCGCGCCGTCCGACATGCCGGTGCTGTCGTACCAGGCGATCGTCAACTCGCTCGGCATGCGGTGCGCCCCGTCGGCGGCCCTCTTCACCGGCGAGATCAAGGACGTCTTCGGGTTGCCGCTCGCGCTCGCGCAAGGGTGGGCGGTCGCGATCCCGGATCACCTCGGCCCCAACAGCGCGTACGGCGCCGCGAGGCTCGGCGGGATGATCACGCTCGACGGCGTCCGCGCGGTCAAGCGACTCCCCGAGCTGCGGCTGTCGGAGAGCCCGGTCGCGTTGGCCGGCTACTCGGGCGGCGGCATGGCCACCGCGTGGGCGGCGGCCCTCAACCCCACCTACGCGCCCGACGTGAAGCTCGTCGGCGTCGCGCAGGGCGGCGTCCCGGCCGACATCGAGGAGATGGCGATCGGTCTCGGGCTCGCGGATCGGCATCCCGGTTTCGGCCTCGGATTCGCGGCGGCGATGGGGCTCGAACGCGAGTACCCGGATCGCCTGCCGGTGAGCTCGCAGCTCAGCCCGGCCGGTCTGGCGCTGCGCGACGAGCTCAGGGACGAGTGCCGGACCATGATCATCGCGAAAGGTCTGTTGCACAGCGTCAACGAGGTCGCCCAGTCCACGAGCCTGATGCAGGACGCGGGTATTCGCGCCGTCATGCGCGAGAACAGCCTGGTCGATTTCCCCGGCATCCCGACCGCGCCGGTCTTCATGTGGCAGGGCACCACCGACCAGCTGACGCCGTACCAGTCGGTCGCGGCGACCGCCGACCGGTATTGCAAGGCCGGTGCCACCCTGATGTTCCGCGGCTACCCCATCGCCGAGCACATGACGAACGCGGCGGTGGGCCTGCCCGAGGCCTTCCAGTATCTGAAGGATCGGTTCGCCGGGATGCCCGCACCGACCACCTGCTGATCCCCCGACCAGCGTTTACGTCGACGCGGGAATCGTATATGTCCACACCTCGAGACCCGTGCGCGAAAGCACCTGGACGCGCGTCCAAATTGACCTACCCTGCTGCCAGACAATGACCTTTCGGCTCCCTGCAGGAGATGGCCGTCGATGACCCGTGCATCCAGATCCGTTCGACGACGGGCTTTGGCGCTCGTCGGCGCCACCCTGACCCTCGTGGTCGCCGCGACCGCCAGCGCGGTGTCGGCACCCCTCTCGCCGAACCCCACCGATCCCGGTCCACCCGCCGACCCCGTCTACGGGCTCGCCGGTGGTTGTTACACGCTGACGTCCGACGTCGCACCGGGGTTCGTCGCCCGCGACGGTGACGGCTTCCGGAGCGGCGCCGACGCCGCGTCGGCCACCCGGTTCCGGATGCAGGCCGCGCAGCTCGGCCGATTCCTGTTCTACGGCAACGACTCCACCATGATCGCCGGCGAGTCGGGCAAGGTGACCGCGTCGCCGCAGGCGACACCGGCGTCCGACTGGATGCTGACGTTCACCGACGGCGTCTACACGGCGACAGGCACCGTGACCGGAAAACAGTTGAGCGTGAACCGTTCCGACGGACGGCTCACGGTCACCGATCCGGGCACCGATCCCGAGGCCGGCCGGTTCCGGCTCACCGCCGCCGACGGCTGCGCCGACTTCCCCGAGGCCGAGGTGAACGCGACCGGTACCCCGGTCGGGGCAACCCCGTCCGGCGAGGTTCGGGGCTTCATCGACGCGCACGTCCACATGAACGCCAACGAGTTCATCGGCGGCGAGATCCGCTGCGGCGAGCCGTACTCGCCGCTCGGGATCACCGACGCGCTGCAGGACTGCGCAGACCACCAGCCGAACGGCATGCCCGCCCTGCTCGAGAACGTCCTCTCGCACGGCAACCCGTTCGAGTCGCACGACACCACGATGTGGCCGAGCTTCGCCGACGTCCCGTCGTACGACTCCATGACGCACGAGCAGACGTACTACCGCTGGGTCGAGCGCGCGTGGCGCGGCGGCCTGCGCATCTTCACCAACCTGCTCGTGTCGAATCGTGTGCTGTGCGAGCTGTACCCGCTGCGCAGCAATCCGTGCGACGAGACGGAGACCATCCGCATCGAGGCCCGGCAGGCACACGAGATCCAGGACTATGTCGACGCCCAGTACGGCGGTCCGGGTCGCGGCTGGTTCCGCATCGTCAGCTCCCCCGCGGACGCACGCCGGGTGGCCGCGTCGGGCAAGCTCGCGGTGACGCTCGGGGTGGAAATCTCGGAGCCGTTCGGCTGCGGTGTGCGCAGCGGCGTACCCCAGTGCACCGAGCAGGACATCGACGCCGGCCTCGACGAGCTGTACTCGATGGGTGTGCGGCAGGTGATCCTGACCCACAAGTTCGACAACGCCCTCGGCGGCGTGCGCTTCGACGAGGGCCTCACCGGAACCGCCGTCAACATCGGCAACTTCCTCGGCACCGGCGAGTTCTGGAAGGTCGAACCGTGCACCGGCGTGGCCGCCGACAACCCGATCGGCAACGTCGACGGCGGCACCGCGGAACTGACCAAGTCGCTGCCGCCCGGTGTCACGCTCCCGGTCTACCCGCCGGGCGACGTGTGCAACGCCCGTGGCCTGACCCCGCTCGGGGAGTACGCGGTCCGCGGGGTGATGCAGCGCGGGATGATCCTCGACGTCGACCACATGGGCGTCAAGACCGCCGATGCGGCGCTGAAGATCCTGGAGGACGCGCACTACTCGGGTGTCGTGTCGAGTCACAGCTGGACCGATACGTCGAACTACCAACGCATCTACAAGCTCGGCGGCTTCGTCGCGTCGTACGCGGGCCCGCCCGAGACGCTTCTCAGCGAGTGGCGCGATGCCCGCGAGAACCGCGACGAGAAGTTCTACTTCGGCTACGGATACGGCGCCGACACCAACGGTTTCGGTTCCCAGCCCGCCCCGCCGAAGGACGGTCAGCCGCGCGTCGAGTATCCGTTCACGACGTTCGACGGCGGCACCGTGATGGACCGGCAGCGCGCCGGCACCCGAGTGTTCGACTTCAACACCGACGGCCTCGCCCAGTACGGGATGATCCCCGACTGGATCGAGGGCATGCGCAAGTCCGCCGGTGACGACGGGCAGCAGTTCCTGGACGACATGTCCCGTGGCGCGGAGGCGTACCTGCAGATGTGGGAGCGGGTCGCCGAGTAGGGCGGCGGTGGCCGCCGCATCTTCCCCTTACGTGGCGGCCACCGCGATCATCGCGACCGACGCGAGCGCCAACAGCATCCCGGCCTGCTGGACCCGGCTGACGCGTTCGCCGAGCATCACCATCGCCAACAGCACCGTCGCGGCCGGATACAGCGCGCCGATGACGCTCACCAGCGACAGCAGACCGCCCTGGAACGCGTACATCATCGCGGCATTGGCGACTACGTCGAGCACCGCGATGTAGGCCGTCAGGCGCAGCACCTCGCCGTGCGGCGGGCGGCACTGCCGTGACGCCAGCGCAACCGCCCACACGACGCCGGCCGCCGTGGCGCGGGCGGCGGCGAGCGGCCACAGGCCGGTGCCGTCGGGGATCTCGTGCAGGCCGACGAAGGCGAACGCGAACGCCACACCCGACCCGACGGTGAGCCACGCGACGGTCCGGGTGAACCGCAGCTCGCGGCCCCCGGCGACCTCGCCGGCCACCTCGTCGGGCGACTCCCGGGACACCAGCACGACCGCGACGAGCGCGACGACGATCCCGAGATACGCGACAGCGCCGGGCCGCTCGCCGAGGAGGATGCCCACGATCGCGGGCAGACCGGCCACCAGCACCGCGGTGAGCGGCGAGACGACGGCCATCGGGCCGGACGCGAGCGCCAGGTAGAACCACCACACCGCGAGACCCGAGCCGACACCGGACGCTGCGCCCCACAGGAGTGCCTCGCCGTTGATCTCTCCCCCGAGGAACGGGGCGAGCGCGAGCACCAACAGGAGTGAGAGCGGGTAGGAGACGATCACCACCCGCAGGGCGGCGACCCGCCGGGACGCAACGCCCCCGACGAAGTCGCTGACGCCGTAGCCGATCGCGGCCACGAGCGCGAGGAGGACTGGGGTCAGCGCATGCCCTTGACGCGTCGCCCGAGTTCGCGGGTGACCTCCCGCTCCGCGGTTCGTCGCGCCAGATCCTGGCGCTTGTCGTAGTCCTGCTTGCCCTTCGCGAGGGCGAGTTCGACCTTGACCTTGCCGTCGGAGAAGTACATCGACAGCGGCACCAGCGTCTGGTTGCCCTCACGGGTCTTGCCGACGAGGTGCTCGATCTCACGCTTGTGCAGCAGCAGTTTGCGGGTCCGCCGCGGCGCGTGGTTGGTCCACGTGCCCTGCGCGTACTCGGGGATGTGCAGTCCGCGCAGCCACACCTCGCCGTCGTCGACGGTCGCGAACGCGTCGACCAGCGACGCCTTGCCGTCGCGCAGGCTCTTCACCTCGGTGCCGAGCAATGCGACACCAGCCTCGTAGGTGTCGATGATGGTGTAGTTGTGGCGCGCCTTGCGATTGGTCGCGATGACCTTGCGGCCCTTCTCTTTCACGTGCGGGCCCTCACTGTCCTCGATCCGCCGTCAGTTCTGCTGTGACCTGGGTTGGTACGACTACCAGCATAGGGCCCGCGGCAACCCGATTTTGCCGCCGCGTCGTCGTCAGTCCCGCACGTACAGGCGCAGCGCGATGTACGCGGTGATCGCGGCCATGCCGGCGCCGACGATCGCGATGAACGGCGAGACCAGCAGCACGTCGCTGTTGGAGATCCGGGCCACGATGTTCGCGTCGTAGATGTCGGCGAGGACGTCGTCGATGAACAGGTTCTTCGCGGTGAACAGGCCCACGATGGCGAGCGCCGCTCCGATCAACGATGCGACGACGGCCTCGAGTAGGAACGGAAGCTGTGTGTACCAGCGGGTGGCACCGACCAGGCGCATGATGCCGACCTCGGTCCGGCGGGTGAGCGCGGCCACCTGAACCATGTTGGCGATCAGGAAGATCGCGGCGATCGCCTGCACGATCGCGATCGCGAACGCCGCGTTGCGGATGCCGCCGAGCACGCTGAACAGACGATCGACCAGCTCACGCTGGTTGAGGATGCTGTCGATGCCGGGTCGCTCGCCGAACTCGGCATTGATGACGCCGAACCGCTCGGGGTCGCTGAGCTTGATCTTGAACGAGGCCGGGAAGCTCTCCGGGCTCACCAGCGACGCCAACTCGGGCTGGTCCTTGAAGACCCGGTCGGTGGCGTCGACGACGGCGTCGTCGCGGTTGAGGTACTGCACGGAGACCACCGAGTCGGTGTTCTCCAGGTCGTTGCGCAGGCCGCGGCAGATGTCCTGCACGCAGTCCGGGTCGGACGCGGAGATGTCCTCGGTGAGGAACAGCTGCACCTCGACACGATCCAGGAAGATCTGCTGTGTCTTGTCGGCCATCTGCACGACCAGCAGGCCACCGCCGAACAGCCCCAGCGAGATCGCGGTCGTGAGGATCATCGCGATGGTCATCGAGATGTTGCGGCGCAGGCCGGTCACGACCTCGCTGAAGATGAAGCTGGCACGCATCGGGGAATCGCAGTCCTTGTGTCGTCTGTTCGATGGCGGATGTCTGGCGCGGTGTCGGTGGACGTGTGCCGGGGCCTAGCGGCCGACGGCGTACACGCCTCTCGCTTCGTCACGCACCACGCGACCGAGGTCGAGTTCGACGACGCGCCGGCGCATCGAGTCGACGATGTGGTGGTCGTGCGTCGCCATCAGCACCGTGGTGCCGGTGCGGTTGATCCGCTCGAGCAGCAACATGATGTCGGCGCTGGTATCGGGGTCGAGGTTGCCGGTGGGCTCGTCGGCGAGCAGGACCAGCGGGCGGTTCACGAACGCGCGGGCGATCGCGACGCGCTGCTGCTCGCCGCCCGACAGCTCGTTGGGCATGCGGTCGGACTTACCGGAGAGGCCGACGAGTTCGAGCACCTCCGGGACGGTGCGCTCGATCACCGATCGGGACTTGCCGATCACCTCGAGCGCGAACGCGACGTTCTGCGACACCGTCTTGTTGGGCAGCAGCCGGAAGTCCTGGAACACGTATCCGACGCTCTGCCGCAGCTTCGGCACGCGCCGACCGGACAGCTTGTTGACGTGGAAGTCCGCGACGTGGATGTCCCCGGAGGTGGGCGTCTCCTCCTTGAGCAGGAGCTGCATGAACGTGCTCTTGCCCGAGCCCGACGGCCCGATCAGGAACACGAATTCGCCCTTGTCGATCTCGAGGTTCACCTTGTCCAGTGCCGGCCGAGTGGAGGCCTTGTAGAACTTCGAGACATCCTTGACGCTGATCACGAGGAGTCAGTCTAGCCGTTATCGAACAGTGATCTAGGGCAACGACGCGCCCCGCCCGGTGACGTCAGCCTTCCGGGCTCGGAACGGTGGTTGTCTCCGCACCGGCGGTGGTCCCGGCCGGTTCCTGCGGCTGCTGTACAGACTCCGTTGTTGTCGTCGACTGACCCGACGTCTCCTGCCGGGTCGTCGTGCCGGGCCCGGCGCCCGGGGTGGTCGTCGTCGCACCCGGCTGGCGGTCCGTACGACTCGTCTCCGACTGCGACGGCGGGGTGGACGACGTGCTGCTATGGGCGGACGGCGGCATCGATGTCGTCGTGGTGGTGGACGACGAGGTCTGCCGACTCATGGCGGGTGGCGGGTCGTACGGCTGACTCTGCTCGACCCCGGTCCCCTGCGAACTGTCCTTCGAGGCGCTCGTCTGATCGATCAGATACGAGTTGAGGGTCGCCAGCGCCAGCCACAGCACACACATGACGACAGTGGAGGTCCGCATCCGCCCGCCGAACATCCTGCGGGGAATCCGTCCCCACAGCTGCGACATCTTCTCCTGCGGGCTCATGAGGCGTCCTCTTCCACCGCTTCGTTCTCGAGTTCGGCCGAGACCGTGATGCCCGCCCGGCGCAGCGCGGTTACGACGCGGACGCGTAGCGCGCGGCCCACCTGGAACTGCTTGCCCGGCAACGTCCGTGCGACCAACCGGACGCTCACCTGGTCCATCTCGAGGCTCTCGACACCCATCACTGTCGGGGTGTCGAGCAGCAGCGGACGCAACGCCTTGTCCTCGTAGGCGTCGACGCCGACGCGGTGCAGGATGTCGTTGACGTGGTTGATGTCCGCGGTCGCCGGGATCGGCACGTCGACCACGGCCCGCGCCCAGTCCTTGGACAGGTTGACGGCCTTGACGATCTGGCCGTTCGGGACCGTGATGACCTCGCCGTCCGCGTTCCGCATCCGGGTCACGCGCAGGGTGACGTCCTCGATGACACCCTCGGCGTCCTTGGAGGAACCGGTCACCGCGATCTGGACGGTGTCACCGAACCCGTACTGGCGCTCCGTGATGATGAAGAACCCGGCCAGTATGTCCTGGACCACGCGCTGCGCGCCGAAACCGAGCGCGGCACCGAGGACCGTTGCGGGGGCCACGAGACTGCCGATGGGCAGGCCGAGTTGGGCGAGCACCTTCACCACCGCGATCACATAGACCATCGTGATGATGACCCAGGTGACGACCTGCGCCACCGAGTGCCGATGCTTTGTCGCCTCGGAGCGGACCAGGGCATCACCCTGCTGGTAGTTGTCGTCGATGCGCTGGGTGATGCGGCCGCCCGCCCAGCTGACGAAGCGGGCAACGATCAGCGCACCGAGGACCGTCAGCGCGATCTGGAGTCCGGTGGTCTGCAGCCAGTCCTGCAGTCGGGTCAGTGGGACGATGGACAGGGCGAGATCGGTGGTCTGCATACGGCCTAGGCTTGGGCTTCCTGCGCTTCGCTCATCCGCCAGCGGATGCCGGCCTCGATGAATCCGTCGAGCTCACCGTCGAGCACCGCCGACGGGTTGTTGACCTCGTAGTCGGTGCGCAGATCCTTGACCATCTGGTACGGGTGCAGCACGTACGAGCGCATCTGGTTGCCCCACGAGCTGCCGCCGTCGCCCTTGAGCGCATCCATCTCGGCGCGCTCCTCCTGGCGCTTGCGCTCGAGCAGCTTGGCCTGCAGGACCCGCATCGCGGACACCTTGTTCTGCAGCTGCGACTTCTCGTTCTGACAGGTGACGACGATGCCGGTGGGGATGTGCGTCAGGCGCACCGCCGAGTCGGTGGTGTTGACGGACTGTCCGCCCGGACCGGACGAGCGGTAGACGTCGACGCGGACGTCGTTCTCGTCGATGTCGATGTGGTCGGTGGTCTCCACGACCGGCAGGACCTCGACCTCGGCGAACGAGGTCTGGCGGCGGCCCTGGTTGTCGAAGGGGCTGATGCGCACCAGGCGGTGCGTGCCCATCTCGATCGACAGCGTGCCGTAGCTGTAGGGGGCCTTGACGGCGAAGGTGGCGCTCTTGATGCCGGCTTCTTCCGCGTAGGAGGTGTCGTAGACCTCGACGCCGTAGCCGCGCTTCTCGGCCCAGCGGATGTACATGCGCATGAGCATCTCGGCCCAGTCCGCGGCGTCGACACCACCCGCGCCGGCGCGGATGTTGACGAGCGCGTCGCGCGCGTCGTACTCGCCCGAGAGCATCGTCTTGACTTCCATCGCCTCGATGTCCGTGCGCAGGGCGGCGCGCTCGGCGTGGACGTCGGCGACCGCGTCCGGCCCCTCCTCCTCGGCGAGCTCGTAGAGAACCGTCATGTCGTCGAGCCGCGAGCGCAGCTCCTCGACGCGGCGCAGCTCGGCCTGCGCGTGCGACAGCTGGCTCGTCACCTTCTGCGCGTGCTCCTGGTCGTTCCACAGATCGGGATCGGACGCCTGGTGCTCGAGTTCGTCGATGCGGCGGCGCAGCTCCTCGACATCGAGGACCTTCTCGACCGTGGTCAGGGTGGTGTCGAGCTCGGCGAGGTCAGCGGAAACATCAGGATGCACAGTTATCCAGGCTACCGGGTCCACCCCGATGCCCTCCGTGCGACCAGGATCACACCGCACCGCCGACCGACGCGGCCCCCGCAGCGCCGACGGGTCGGAACGGTGCACGCTCACGTCAGAGGCCCCATGAGGCGAATATCGACAACAATCAGCAATACGATTGTCTGGATTCTCCACTCTATTGCGGCTATGTGGCGAATATGTAACACTCACTCCACCTCGTGGCGCGGGTCACACACCCGCAGAGCCGCGCGTCGGCCGCGCCGATTCGTCCCGGCGCCCCAACCCACATCCAGGAAGTCAGATGAAACGTCGCCTTGCACTCACCGCAATCGCCCTCGCCGTGGGCGCCGCCGCGTCCTTGTCCGCCTGCTCGCCCGGGTCGGCAGCGGGCACCGAGCTCGTTGTCACGACGTTCGGTGGGGAGTGGCAGAAGAACTTCACCGAGGCCGTGGTGAAGCCGTTCGAGAAGGAGAACAACGTCACGGTCAAGCAGGTGACGCTGTACAGCTCCGACGCGCTCGCCCAGCTCCAGGCCCAGAAGTCGAGTCCCCAGATGGACGTCGTCTTCTTCTCCGGCGGCCAGGAGACGGTGGCGGCCGCGGACGGGCTCCTCGCCCCCATCGATCCGGCCGCGCTCACCAACGCCCCCGACCTGATCGGCCAGGCGACCGCCGGGCTGGCGGGCGGGCAGGGGCCCGTCGTCCAGATCACGCCGATGGGCCTGCTCTACCGCACCGACAAGGTCAGCGAGCCCACGTCGTGGAACGACCCGTTCAACCCCGACTACCGGCAGCACGTCGCGTTCACCGACCTGTCGAACAGCTACGGCACCCTCGGCATGCTGATGATCAACCAGACCCGCGGCGGGACGATCGACAACGTCACCCCCGGAATCGACGCGATCGGCCAGTCCACCCGCGCCGGTGACGCCATCATCACCAAAACGTCCTCCGACCTGCAGCAGGCCTTCGCGGCACGCGACATCTGGATTGCCCCCTACTCGCAGGACTACGCGGAGACGCTGCGCAAGGCGGGCCAGCCCGTCGGCTTCGCGATCCCGAAGGAGGGGACGACGGGATCGTTCATCACGGCCAATCTCGTTGCCGGACGCTCCAACACCGAACTCGCGACGAAGTTCATCGACTACGCGCTCAGCGCCGGAGCCCAGGAGAAGTTCGTCACCGGTATGGCGTACTCGCCGGTGAACACCAAGGCGGTCGTTCCCGCCGACATGCAGTCCAAGATCCTCGCCGGCCCGACGCTGGAGACGCTGGTCCGCTTCGCTCCGGAGCAGATCACGGGTAGCGCCGCGGCGTGGCAGAAGCAGTGGCAGGAACAGATCACGCGATGAAGAAGCGCTCCGTAGAACCCTGGCTGTTGGTACTGCCGCTGATTGCGCTGCTGCTGATCGCATTCGTGATCCCGGTTGCCAGAACGCTTCTGGCGAGCTTCACCACGGACTCCTCGGGGTTCACGCTCGACAACTTCGCCAGGTTCTTCGGATCGTCGGTCTCTCTCGGCGCGTCGGAGCGGTCGCTGCGGATGGCGTTCATCCAGACGATCGCTTCGATCGTGATCGCCGTTCCACTCGCGTACATCATGGCCGGGCTGTCCGCGAAGGCCCGGGCGTTCATGATGATCGCGACGATCCTGCCGCTGATGACCAGCGTCGTCATCCGCACGTTCGGCTGGGTCATCCTCATGGGCCCGTCCGGCCCGCTGGCCGGGATTCCGGGCTTCCTGGAACTGAGCCAGGCGCGTCAGGGCCTACTGGGCACCGAACTCGGCGTGAACATCGCGATGGTCCAGGTCCTGGTGCCGTTCGCCGTCCTCTCCGTGCTCGGTGTCATCAACGGGATCGACGGGCGGCTGCGGGAGGCGTCGCGGACGATGGGTGCAAGCTTCCTCGGTACCTTCCGGCACGTGGTGCTTCCGCTGGCACTGCCGGGCATCGTCTCCGGCGCCACCCTGTGCTTCGCGCTGTCGATCAGCTCCTTCATCACCCCGAATCTCATTGGCGGAGCTCAGCTTCCGGTCATCGCCGGGTTCATCTACCACGACGCGACGGTCAGCAACGACATCCCCTTCGCCGCGACGCAGGCGGTGCTGATCCTGGCTGTCGTCGTCATCACGATCGCGGCGACCAATCGAATTGCGAACGCGAGGATGAAATAGTGGTTCGATCAACTCCGCTTCCGTTGAGGATCGCCGGCAAGGTGTTCCTCGTCGTGATCGCGCTGTTCATGCTGGCACCGCTCGCGGTGGTGGTGGGAGCCGCGTTCAACGCCGACCAGTTCCTCGCCTTCCCGCCCGAGGGCCTCAGCTTCGAGTGGTTCGCGGACGCACTGGCCGACACCACCTACACGTATCCGTTCCTGTTCAGCCTTCAGATCGCTGTGATCGCGGCAGTGGGTTCGGCCGCGATCGGGACGCTGTTCGCCATCGGCATCGCACGACACAAGGTTCCGGGTTCGGGTGCGCTGCAATCGTTCGCGCTCTCCCCCTTGACGATGCCGAGCATCATCTTCGCAATCGGCATCCTTCAGACGGTGTCCCAGCTGCTCGGTGGGTCCTCGCCGTGGATCCTGATGCTGGCGCACATCGTGATCACCGTCCCGTACGTGGTCCGAACGGTTCTGGGCGTGATCGCCCGGTCGGACGTCTCCACAGAAGAAGCCGTCCGCGTCATGGGAGCCAACTGGTGGCAACGCTATTGGCACGTGCTGCTGCCGATGTGTCGCCCTGGAATCATCGCCGGCGCGTTCCTGGCGTTCATCGTCTCCTTCGACGACGCGGTCATCGCGCTGTTCCTGCGCACCCCGCAGCTCCAAACCCTCCCCCTGGCCATCTACGGGCAGCTCGAGTTCAGCGCCTCGCCGACGGTTGCGGCCGTCTCGACACTGTCGATGGCACTCACTGCGATAGCAATCCTGGCGATCGAGAAGATCGTCGGTCTCGGAAAGGTCTTCAGCTAATGGCCGATCTCACCATCGCCGACGTTCACAAGACATTCGGGGATGTGACGGTGCTCGAGGGCGTCGACATCCACGCGAAGTCGGGCAGCTTCGTATCGCTGCTGGGGTCCAGCGGGTGCGGCAAGTCGACACTGCTCCGCTGCATCGCGGGCCTCGAGACGGTCGATTCCGGAACGATCTCGGTGGGCGGCGAGGACGTCACGAACCTCGCGCCGGAACACCGCAAGTTGAGCATGATGTTCCAGAGCTACGCGCTCCTTCCGCACATGAGTGTGCTCGAGAACGTTCGCTTCCCCCTTCGGATGCGCGGCAAGACGTACGGAAACCGTGCCGCGCAGCGGGACCTCGCGGTTCGAGCGCTCGAGCAGGTCCAGATGGACCACCTGGCGTCGCGCATGCCCCGGCAACTGTCCGGCGGCCAGCAACAGCGTGTGGCGCTGGCCCGTGCGATCGTCGGTGGCCCCCGACTCATCCTGCTCGACGAGCCGCTGTCGAACCTGGATGCCCGCCTTCGGGAGGACATGCAGGTGGAACTCGTCTCGCTGCAACGGAGTCTGGGCGTGACCACCGTCTTCGTCACGCACGACCAGGACGAGGCCCTCAGCATGTCCGACCAGGTGGTACTGATGCACAGCGGTGTCGTCGAGCAGGCCGGAACACCGGAGGACCTCTACGCGAACCCGAGCACGCGTTTCGCGGCCGACTTCCTGGGCGCGGCGAACCTGCTCGCCGTCACCGGTGCCCCGGACAGCCGGGCCTCGGTGGGCGATGCGACCGTGCCGTCTCCGGAGGACTTCGGCGGCGAAGCGCTGCTGATGATCCGGCAGGAGGACATCCGGATCGACGCACCGGACGGCTGCGACGCGCACCTGACCGCGACGGTCAGGTCGCGGGTGTTCCGCGGCAGCGAGTTGTTGCTCGTCCTGGACGTGTCCGGACAGGAGCTTCGGGTGGTCGCCCCGACCGCGACGACGGTGTTCCCCGACAGTGAGGTGACGGTGTCGTGGCGCAGCGCGGACAGCCGGATCCTCCCGAAGTGACGACGACGTTGCCGTTACACTCTGTAATTCTCTTCCCGCACACAAATTCTCACATGAAGGCTGCAGACGATGAGTCAGAAGGGTAATGACACGGACGACACCGATCGGCTCATCGCGAGCGCCCTCCAGGTCAACGGGCGCGCCTCGTGGGAGGCCATCAGCCGCGTCATCGATCTCCCGTCGCGGACCGTCATGCGGCGCGGACAGCACCTGATCGACACGGGATGCGTGCGCGTGTCCACGTTCGTCGACGCGAACAAGCTGCTGCACGCCCGCGGCGTGCTGATCCGCCTCGGGACCGAGATCGACCAGGTGGCGCAGGTGGCCCGTGGCGTCGCCGCGCTTCCGGGTGCGTCGTCGGTGTCGATCCTCGAGGGGTCCGGCGACATCGTCGCCCTCGTTCTCGTGGAGAACGCCGAGGCACACCAGATGCTGTTGCTGCAGACGCTTCCGGCGATCCCCGGCCTGCGGTCGTTCGAGGTCAGCACCGTGCTGCGTTCGTACCGGATGGGCCTCGACTGGCACGCGGGAATACTCCCCGCCGAACAGGTCGACGCGCTCCGGGCATCCGCACCGTGGCACGCACCGTCGAGCAGTTCCACGCCCGTCGTTCTCGATTCCGTGGACCAGAACCTGATCGACCAGTTGAGCCACGACGGGCGGGCAACTATCTCGGTGCTCGCACAGGAGGCCGGCATCAACGCGCAGACCGTGCGCCGCCGACTCGACACGCTGTTCGGTGTCGGCGTGCTCCGGGTCCGGACCGAGGTGGCGCCGACGTTCTTCGGCTACAAGGTCGAGGCCATGCTGTGGCTGCACATCCGCAACGGCGACATCGAGAGCATCGGCAATTTCCTGGCCACACACCCGTCCGTCCGATACTGCGCGGCGCTCACCGGGCACGCCGGCCTGCTGGTCGACGGTCTGTTCGTCGACGAGGAGGCGCTGTTCGACTTCCAGAACGGCGTCATCGGATCGCTCCCCACCGTGGAGATCGCGGAATCGCGGGTCGTCCTCAAGGCCGTTCGACGCGGCCCGCTGTCCGTCGACGACGTCGTGGCCTGACCTCGACCACCGCCCGCAGACATCCCGGCGCCGCACCACACGAAAGGTGGTGCGGCGCTTGTGCATGTCCCACCCCTGCCACCGAGCTCGCGTGGTCGGCGCGCGCGAACGGGACCCTGCCCGCCGGCAACGTCGGCGACGGGCAGGGTCCCGGTTTATCGGTGCGTCCGAACGCTATTCGATGCGGCCGATGGTGAGCTTCTTGATGCCGGTGATGCGGATGTCGGCCGAGGCCTTCGCGAACTCGGCGAGTCCCTCGGTGACGGTGGCGAACACGTTGACGGGGGTCCACCCGAGCGGGCCGAACGTGCGCACTCCGGGGGCGTAGCAGACGCCGACCTCGTACCACTCGAACGGCAGGCCGCCCATCTGCATCGGACGCTGGTAGTACCAGAGCACGTCTCCCACGCCGGGGATGACCTGCTGGTTCTCGAAGGGTACGGCCTCGGGGTCGAAGTTCTGCGCCTCCTCGGGCAGACCGGTCATCACCTCGGGGCCGGCGTACATCGCGTGCATGGCGTCGACGGTCACCGGCTTCGCGAGTGCGTTCCACAACGCCTCGCACGTCTTCGGCGCCAGATCGAGGTGCATGGTCGCCAGGGCGCGGGGGCCGTTCTCGTACTCGAAGAAGAGCTTCTGCTCGGTCACTGGGGTTCTCTTTCTCTTGACTGCACTGTTCGGTCGTGCACGATCAGGGGGCTTGTCGGTATCTCTCGACTGCGTCGAGAAACGGCGCGACGAATCGTTCCTGCGCGGCGAGTTCGTCCGCGCCGCACATCTTCTCGGGATGCCACTGCACACCCGCGGCGTACCACTCGGTGGTCGACTCGATCGACTCGATCGCCTCGATCGTCCCGTCCGCCGCCGTCGCCGTCACCGCGAAGCCTTCGGGACAGTGCGAGATCGCCTGCTGGTGAATAGAATTGACGATCGTCCTCGACGCCACCGCGACGCCTGCCGGGGACGTCGCGGACCAGGTCGCGAGTTCTATCTCGTGCCGGTAGCCGAGTTGAGCGTCAGGTTCGAGTCCGTACGAGTGCAGTTCACGATCCGCCGGCAGGTCGACCACCCGGCTGCCGTGGAGCGCCGCGAGCAGTTGCATGCCCCGGCAGATGCCGAAGACGGGCAATCCCCTCTTCCGCGCGGCCAGAACGAGCGCCCGCTCGGTCACGTCGCGGGTGGTGGCGTCGGGCGGAGCGTCCGCGTTCTCGCCGCGGGCGATCCACTCGCCCACGTCCTCTCCCCCGGACACGACCAACCCACTGACGTGCGAGAGCAACGCGGTCGCCTCGTCGTCGGCGCATTCCGGGACCAGGATCACGGACAGACCGCGGGCAGAGAAGAACCGCACGTACTCGGTGCCCACCGTGAACAAGTCCGTGCGCTCGCCGAGATAGGTGGGCAGATCGCGTCGCCACGTCGTGAGCGCGATCAGGGGACGGTCAGCCATCGAGCTTCATCCAGACCGCGGTGGTGTCGGTGTACTTGTGCAGTGCGTCGGCGCCCTTGTCGCGCCCGAAGCCGCTCTCCTTCACGCCACCGAACGGCAGACGCATGTCGCCCTCCTCGTAGCAGTTCACCCAGATGACCCCGGCCTTCACGGCGCTCGTCACGCGGTGGATCGCGGAAACGTCACGGCCCCAGACCGATGCGGCGAGCCCGTACCGGGTGTCGTTGGCAACGCGGATCGCCTCGGCCTCGCTGCCGACGCGGATGATCGACAGGACCGGTCCGAACACCTCTTCCTGCGCAATCCGCGAATCCGGGTCGACGCGATCGAGAACAACCGGAGCGAAGTACGAGCCGTCCTCGAGCCCGGCGACGACGGTGCGCCGCGGGCTGCCTGCGGCCAGGGTGGCCCCCTGGTCCAGCGCGTCCGCAACCTTCGCCTCGATCCCCGTCGCCGCGGCCGCGCTGACGACGGCCCCGAACTCGGTGCCGGCGTCGAGCGGATCTGCCGGCTGCAGCGCCTCTGCGACCTCGCGGGCCGCGGCCACCGCCTCGTCGGCGTTCTCCTCGAACACGATCAACCGGGACGAGGCACTGCACATCTGACCCTGATTGAAGAAAGCGTTCGCCGCCGCACTGGTGGCTGCAGCCCGGATGTCGGCGTCCGGCAGCGCGATCGTCGCGGACTTCCCGCCCAGCTCCGGCCACACCCTCTTACCGTTCGATTCCGCGCTGTACTTCATGAAGGCGCGGCCGGTGACGGGCGAGCCGGTGAACGTCAAGACGTCGACGTCGGGGTGTCGGCCCAGCGCCTGACCGGCGACCCGACCCAGGCCGTTCACCACGTTCAGCACTCCGGGCGGCAGCCCGGCCTGCCCCGCCAGCTCCGCCAGACGCAGCGCCGAGAAGGGGGTCTGCTCGGACGGTTTCACCACCACCGAGTTGCCCGCGAGCAGCGCGGGAGCGAGTTTCCAGGCCGTCATGGTGAGGGGGAAGTTCCACGGCACCACAGCCGCGACCACACCGGCCGGGGCCTCGACGGAGTACGCCAGCACCGACTGCTCGTGCGCGATCAGCTTGTCGGGCACCTTGTCGGCGAGCTCGCCGTACCACCTGATGCACTTCTCGACTGCCGCGAGCTCCACGTCGAGCGCCTGGGACACCGGCTTGCCCATCTCCAGCGAGATCAGGGTGGCCAGCTCCTGGGCGTGCTCGCCGATGAGCAGTGCCCATCTCTTCAGGACGTCGCCCCGCTCGCGGGCGGGGGCCGTGGCCCAGCCCGACATCCGGAAGGCCGTTCGGGCGACGTGGACCGCGAGATCCACCTGCGTCTCGTCGGCCGCATGCAGCGCCCCGATCGGTCGGCCGTCCCGGGGCGAGACGACGGGGATGCGTTCGACACCGTCGAACGACACGAGCTGCCCGCCGACGTAGGCGCCCTCGAGCCGCTCGATGTCCTGAATCACGCCCCGCGCGGTGGAGCTGAGCGACATGTCACCGTCCCTTCGACGATCGGGAAGTGTGGCTTCCGCCACGATTTGCCGTCAAGACTGTCATATCCGCCACAGTTCGGCAATTGGTAGTTCATATTCGTCATCCACTGGCGGTTCGGTGTCCATATCCGCCTGCAGGCCGTACCGGCGGCGGCACCGCGGGCGCCGGTAGGCTCTGGGGTCGTGACTGCACACGCCACCGATCTGACTCTCGCCCGCCGCATCGCCGATGAAGCCGACGCCATCACCCGCGCCCGGTTCGGTGCGCTCGACCTGAAGGTGGACTCCAAGCCGGATCTCACCCCGGTGTCGGACGCAGACCTCGCGGTGGAGCGGGCCGTGCGCGCGATGCTGGCGGCGGAACGTCCCGCCGACGCAGTACTCGGCGAGGAGTTCGGTGGCGACGCGAAGTTCGAGGGCCGGCAGTGGGTGATCGACCCGATCGACGGCACCAAGAACTTCGTCCGCGGCGTGCCGGTGTGGGCGAGCCTGATCGCGCTGCTCGAGGACGGCGTGCCGGTCGTGGGTGTGGTGAGCGCGCCGGCCCTGAACCGCCGCTGGTGGGCGTCGACCGGCGGGGGCGCGTGGGCGTCGTACGACGGCGGCGACGCGCGCCGACTGTCGGTGTCCGGGGTGCGCGACCTGGCGTCGTCGAGTCTGGCGTTCTCGTCACTGTCCGGCTGGAAGGACCGCGGCATCCGAGACCAGTTCGTCGCCCTCACCGACGACGTGTGGCGCATCCGCGGTTACGGCGACTTCCTCTCCTACTGTCTCCTGGCCGAGGGCACGCTCGAGATCGCGGCCGAACCCGAGGTGTCGTTGTGGGATCTCGCGCCGCTGGATCTGCTGGTCCGCGAGGCCGGCGGACGGTTCACCAACCTCGAGGGCGTCGACGGCCCGCACGGCGGCAGCGCCGTCGCCACCAACGGGCCGCTGCACGACGAGGTGCTCGCCCGGCTCCGCTGAATCGCCACCCGCGTTTTGCGCACTTATCGTTGTGTTTCGGGCTCCCGGGACACGGCGGATTCATGCGGTCGTTGCAACGAGGGCCTCGTCGAGACGCTCGGCTGGAGTATGCCAGTCGAGCGTCTTGCGGGGCCGTTCGTTGAGTTCGTCGGCGACGAACTGCAGGCGCTCGGCGGTGTGAACGGCCAGGTCGGTGCCCTTGGGGAAGTACTGGCGCAGCAGTCCGTTGGTGTTCTCGTTCGAGCCGCGCTGCCAGGGTGAGCGGGGGTCGCAGAAGTAGACCTGGACGCCGGTGTCGACGGTGAACTGGGCGTGCCGGGTCATCTCGGTGCCCTGGTCCCAGGTGATCGAGCGGGCCAGTGCAGCGGGCAGTTCCCGGATCTTGGCGGCCATCGCGACGTTGACGTGTTCGGCGGAGTGACCGTCGGGCAGGTGCAGCAGCATCACGAACCGGGTGGAACGTTCGACCAGGGTGCCGATCGCGGACCGGTTGCCGGCACCCATGATCAGATCGCCCTCCCAGTGGCCGGGCACGGCCCGGTCCCCGGCCTCGGCGGGACGCTCGGAAATGTTGATCATGTCGGGGATCCGGCCCCGCCGCTCGTCGGGCTTGCGGCTACCCTGACGCAACACCCTTCCGGTCCGAAGATGCTGTGTCAGTTCCCGTTTGAGTCCTCCGCGGGCCTGGACATAGAGCGAGAGGTAGATCGTTTCGTGGGACACACGCATCTCCGGATCGTCGGGGAACTCACGCACCAAGGCGCGTGAGATCTGCTCCGGAGAATGATTCTTCCCGAGCCGGGACTGCACGAACGTCCGCAGCCGCTCGCACGAGTTCAGCTTCGCTGGTTTCGGTCGTTTCGCCCGCGCTTGGGCGGCCCGGTGCGCTGTGGAGGCGATGTAGTAGCCACGCTTGTTCGTGCCCCGGGCGATCTCTCGGCTGATCGTCGACGGGGACCGCCCCAACGCCGCGGCGATCTCGTGTTGCTTCTTTCCGGCCTGCAGCAGTTCGGAGAGCGTCTCACGATCCTCGAGGGACAGGTACCGGCCCGACGGTGGTGGCGTCCGGCGGGGACGAACCCCACCGGACGCCACCAGCCACCGCTGCGCCGTCGAATACGCCACCGATGCCGCACCCGCGGCCGCTGCCGTCGACGCGCCCTCGCTACGGCACTGCCAGAACTTCAGCCGAGCATGCGCCGGCGCCGGCGGCCGACCGATCCACACCATCTGCAACACCCTCCAGGATCAGGGATGTTGCAACGACCGATTGAACTCGCCCACCGATAAGTGCGCAAAACGCGGTCAGAGGACGGCGACGATGCCGAGCGCCAGGAAGAGGTTGTAGAAGCCCTGGTTGTAGGCGAGCGGGCGGGTGACGTCGGCGTCGCGCTGGTTGGCCGGCCCGAAGCGCCGCCACACCTGAGGCCGCTGCCACAGCACGCTCTCCATCACGAAGATCCCCGCGTGCAGGGCGGCCGCCAGAGCTGCGAAGACCTGCGCGATCACCGGCATCCGTCCACGGTGTCACACTCGACACGACCGCCGCGGCACAATCGCGGCCGCAGAACACGCCGCAGAACACACGGGAGTGACACGCATGGACGCCGACGAGGTCGACTTCGCCCACACCGATCAGGCGAGCCGCAAGCGTCGGGAGAAGGCGCTGGGGCTGGCGCGGTTCGCGTGGGAGCGCGGCATCACCGGCGCCGAACTACTCGATCTGCCCGACGATCGGCTCCGCAAGCTGGCCCGCGCCGCCGACGCGAATCCGCCAAGCACGCGCGAGACGTGGACGGTCGCGGCACAGTTGATCGACGAGAAGACACGCTGGGCGCAGGGCCATCCGGACGATCCGCGAGCCGTCCCCCGGCACGCCGACGAGAAGATCATGTGGGTCAAGCCACCCATCGCCCCGTGGAACTGACCTCGCACGGTCCGATCGGCCGGGCCTCGAGGATCTCGTGCGCCCGGGCGCGCGCCGCGTTGTAGTCGAATCCCGCTGCGCTGCCCCCGACGTCGACACCGAGCAGTGCGCACGAGCGGGCCGGCTCGGGCAGCCAGTCCAGCGCGGGCACCGCGTCGACGGACAACCGCTGCAGATAGGCAACGTCGAGTCTGCCGGTGTCGGCGTACCGCTGGACGTTCCGGTCGGCGATGTAGCCGTCCGGGTTCAGTGCCGCGAACCCGAGCAGGCCGATCGCGGCCGACGCCAGCACCGCCCGGGGCAGCCACCGCCCCGAGAACCGGATCCCCGCGCCGAGCAGCAGGACGAAGACGACGCCCAGCCACAACTCGGTGGCCATCACGCCGAGTCGCAGCCGGGTGAATCCGAACTCGTTCTCGTACAGCGACATCCGATGCACTGCCGACGCGACGATCACGAGGCTCAGGCCGCAGAGCAGGCCCAGCAGCACCCGCGCCAGGACCCGGTCCACCACGCTCCCCCGGTCGACCTTGCGCACTGCGATCGCGACGACGGCCAACGTGAGGACGGTGACCGCGGCGAGCTGCCAGAACCCCTGTCGCGCGTAGTTCGCGTAGGTCAGGCCGTCGGTGTCCCGCACGTGCCGCTGCCCGCCGAACAGCACCCGCAACTGCACCGCGACGAAGCCGGCGAACAACACGTTCAGCAGCGCGAGCGGCACCGCCCACTCCCAGCGCGCGACCGACCGACCCGGCCCGGGCGCCAGGGCGTCGAAACTCGGGGTGCGCCGCCGCAGATAGGTGGCCGCCAGCGCGGTCAGCGCGACGAGGAACCCGAGGAGCAGGCGGCCGACCGGATTCGTCACGCGGACATCGGGCAGCACGGAGTCGAACAACCTGCCGAACTCCGGATCCGCGCTCACGAACAACGAGCCGAACAACGCCAGGAGCGCGACGCTGATCGCCGTCACCGCGACCACCCGACCGGGCTTCACACCGCGCCCGGTGCGCGTCCGGGCGCGCCCGCGCCGTACCCAACCGGCCACCCGCGGTGGGGTGAACCAGAACGCGAGGGACCCGAACGCCAGCCCCGTCCACGTCCAACCTCCCACCAGCGCAATCGATCCGACGGCCCAGCTCGCCACCACGCACAGCGCGACCAGCCAGTCGGCGCCGCGGACCGCGCTCACCGCGAGCAGCGCGAGCGCGCCGAGGACGGTGCCGACCTGGAGCGGTGTCGGGCGTGGGCGCACCGTCGCGAGAGCGGTCGCCGCCACCGCCGCTCCGGTCAGGAGGTAGGCGATGCTCGCCGCGGCCGTCTGCACGGTCAGGGCGGCGAGCGCACCCGCGCCCAGCGCGGCCGCCATCGTCGCGCGCGGCGCCAGCGACGTCCGGTCCGGGCGCCACACGGCGCGCGGCCACAGCGTCAGTCCGACATCGTCGGCGACCTCGGGTGCCAGGGTCGTCGGTGCGGTCATGGTGTCCTCCTCGTCCACGCCGGCCGCCGATGGGCAGGCGTCATCGCGGGATGACCGGAAAAGGTGTCACCCCGAACAGAATTCGGTCGTGATGTGGGTTTACGTCTGGGGCAGCGCCACCCGGATGCAGCAACCGGAGGTCGTGTCGAGCACCTCGATGCGGCCGGCGTGCAGGTCCACCGCCCACCGGGCGATCGCGAGCCCCAACCCGGTCCCGCCGTCCTGGGCGCCGCCGCGGGCGAAACGTTCGAACACCCGGGACCGGTCCGCGACGGGGATGCCCGGACCGTCGTCGTGCACGTCCAGGATCAGCTCTCCCGTGTGCGGGTCGGCGCGAACCCGGATGCGCACCGGCGAATCCGGCGACCCGTGGCGCGCCGCGTTGTCGACGAGGTTGGTGACGACCTGGTGCAGCCGAGCGGTGTCCGCGACGGCGCGCAGGCCGGCCGGCGCGACGTCGACGTCCACCCGCAGCGGCCGCGCGGGGCTGGACGCCTGCCGGATCACGTCGTCGAGGAACGGTTCGATCTCGAAGGTGTTGCGGCGCAATGGCACGGCGCCGCCCTCGAGGCGCGAGAGGTCCAGCAGGTCGGCGACCAGGCTGCCCAGTCGCTCGGTCTGCGCGAGCGCCGACCGCATCGTCGACTCGTCGGGCACCTCGACACCGTCGACCACGTTCTCGAGCACCGCCTGCAGGGCCGTGATCGGGGTGCGCAACTCGTGCGAGACGTTGCCGATCAGTTCCCGGCGGTACCGGTCGTGCGCCTCGAGGTCCTCGGCCATCTGGTTGAACGCCGCGGCCAATTGGCCGATCTCGTCCCGCGAGGTCGCGCGGACCCTACGCGAGTAGTCGCCGGTCGCCATCGCCTTCGCGGCGGCGGTCATCTCCCGCAGCGGGGACGTCATCCCGTGCGCGAGCACCTGCGTCACCACGAGAGCGGCGAGAAGCGCGGCGAGAAGCGCGAAACGGAACTGCCATTGCGAGGTGATCCAGAACGTCACCGACGCGAGGAGCAGCGACGCGACCACCAGCAGCCCGGTCTTGGCCTTGAACGAACGCAGCGGGTCCAGCGGTCGCGGCCAGTTCATCGCGGTGCCTCGAGCGCGTAGCCGACGCCGTGCACCGTGCGGATCACGTCGCCGCCGAGCTTGCGGCGCAACGCCTTCACGTGGCTGTCGACCGTGCGACTGCTCGCGGCGTCGCCCCAGCCCCACACCTGCGCGAGTAGCGTCTCGCGGGCGATCGCCGCGCGCGGGCGTGACGCGAGATGCGCCAGCAGGTCGAATTCGGTGCGGGTGAGATGGACCTCGACACCGGCGGACCGGACCAGGCGCGCGCTGAGGTCAATCGCCACGTCACCGAACACCAGCACCTCGGACTCCGCCGCGCGGTCGGCGCGACGCAACAGTGCCGCGATCCGCGCGACCAGCACGCGCATGCTGAACGGCTTGCTCAGGTAGTCGTCGGCACCCACCCCGAGTCCGATCACCATGTCGGTCTCGTCGGCGCGGGCCGTCAGCATCAGCACCGGAACCGCGCGCGACGCCTGGATGCGCCGGCACACCTCGAGTCCGTCGAAGCCCGGCAGCATGACGTCGAGCACCACCAGATCGGGGCCGAACGCCTCGCACTCCGCGACCGCGCCGGGTCCGTCGGACGCGATCCGGATGTCGTAGCCCTCGGCGCGCAGGCGCGCGGCGATCGCATCGGAGATCGTGCGTTCGTCGTCGACGACGAGCACTTTTCGCTGGTTACCCGGTTCGCGGATGGTCACGGGATCGACTGTATTGCGCGGTTGTGGGGATGCCCGGGAGGAGTTGTGAAGGTTGTGTGCAGGTTTCGACCCGCCCCGGACCACCCCGAGCGTGCCCGAATCGTGATGCTCGTCACTTTTCAGTTTGACTCGACTTCGTTTCTTACTCCGGAGTAAGGTAGGGGCGTCCGAGACCGAACACCGAGAAATGGTGATCATGAGCAAGCAAGACGTTGTGAAGACGAACGGTGCCAAGCGTGAGCCACGCGACACCTCGGCGGTCGGCTTGAACCCGGTCAAGCGCGACGCGATGGGCGCCGCGATGCGCGTGCTGACCCGGATCACCGGGTCGGACCTGGCCGAGAAGTACAACCTGCGACAGGTCATCGACCGCGTCACCTACGAGGGCACCAAGACCGGTTTCAAGACCCTCGGGGCGGCGACCCGCACGTTCAACCGCGTCTCCGGCGGCGGTGCGCCCAAGCGCCTGCCCGACGGCGCCACCAAGAACGCCGACTACTTCGACCTGACGCCGAACGACGAGCAGAAGATGATCGTCGAGACGGTCCGCGAGTTCTCGGCCGAGATCCTGCGTCCGGCCGCGCACGACGCCGACGAGGCCGCCGCCGCGCCCGCCGACCTGCTGAAGCGCTCCGCCGAACTCGGCATCACGCTGATCAACATTCCCGAGGAGCTCGAGGGGGTGGCGTCCGAACGCGGCGCCGTCACCAACGCACTGGTGGCCGAGGCCCTCGCGCACGGCGACATGGGCCTGGCGCTGCCGATCCTCGCGCCCAGCGGCGTGGCCGTCGCACTCACCCAGTGGGGCACCGACGCGCAGCAGCAGACCTACCTGCCCGCGTTCGCCGGCGAGAACGTCCCGGCCGCGGCCGTCGTGGTGAGCGAGCCGCGCGCCCTGTTCGACCCGTTCGCGCTGCAGACCAAGGCCGTCCGCTCCCCCAGCGGCTACAAGCTCAACGGCGTCAAGAGCCTCGTCCCGGCGGCGGGGTCCGCCGAGCTGTTCGTCGTCGCGGCCGAACTCGACGGCCGTCCGGCGTTCTTCATCGTCGAATCCAACACCAAGGGCCTTGTCGTGGAGGCCGATCCGAGCATGGGTCTGCGCGCCGCCGGCCTGGGCCGACTGATCCTCACCGATGTCGCGGTGCCCGAGTCGGCGATCCTCGGCGACGGCGACGCCGACCAGCGTGCGCGTGAGTACGCCGACGCGATCCGCCTGGCGCGTCTGGGCTGGGCGTCACTCGGCGTGGGCACCTGCCAGGCCGTCCTCGACTACGTCATCCCCTACGTCAACGAGCGCGAGGCGTTCGGCGAGCCGGTCAGCCACCGGCAGGCTGTGGCGTTCATGGTCTCGAACATCGCGATCGAACTCGACAGCATGCGGCTGGTGACGCTGCGCGGCGCATCCCGCGCGGAACAGGGGCTGTCGTTCGCCCGCGAGGCCGCGCTGGCCCGAAAGCTCGCGTCGGACAAGGGCATGCAGATCGGCCTGGACGGTGTCCAGCTGCTCGGCGGCCACGGTTACACCAAGGAACACCCGGTCGAACGCTGGTACCGCGACCTGCGAGCCATCGGCGTTGCCGAAGGCATCGTCCTCATCTGACGCCGACCAGTCCGTTCACAGGAGACCCTTTCGATGATCAATCTCGAACTTCCCAAGAAGCTGAAGTTCTCTGCGAACCAGGCACATCAGGTCGCAGCGCAAATTTTCCGCCCCATCTCCCGCAAGTACGACCTCGCCGAGCACGAATACCCCAAGGAACTCGACACCATGGCGGCCATGGTCGAGGGTCTCAACGACTCGGGGCAGGGCGCGTCCGGCGCGGCCCTGGGCCGCAGCGACGAGCCCAAGGTCATCGGTAACGCCAACGGCGGCAACATGGCGTCGCTGATGAACGTCATCGAGACCTGTTGGGGTGACGTGGGTCTGACCCTGTCGATCCCCTACCAGGGCCTCGGAAACTCGGCGATCGCCGCGGTCGCCACCGACGAGCAGCTCGAGCGCTTCGGCAAGGTGTGGGCCTCGATGGCCATCACCGAACCCAGCTTCGGCTCCGACTCGGCGGCCGTCACCGCCACCGCCGTGCTCGACGGCGACGAGTGGGTGCTCAACGGCGAGAAGATCTTCGTCACCGCCGGTGAGCGCTCCACGCACGTCGTGGTGTGGGCGACGGTCGACAAGAGCAAAGGTCGCGCGGCGATCAAGTCGTTCGTCGTCCCCCGCGAGGCACCCGGACTGAGCGTGGCCCGCCTCGAGCACAAGCTCGGCATCAAGGCGTCCGACACCGCGGTACTACTCCTGCAGGACTGCCGCATCCCGAAGGACAACCTGCTCGGCAGCCCGGAAGTGAACGTGGAGAAGGGTTTCGCCGGAGTCATGCAGACGTTCGACAACACCCGCCCCATCGTCGCCGGCATGGCGGTCGGCCTGGGCCGCGCCGTCCTCGAGGAACTGCGCGGCATCCTGGAGGAGGCCGGCGTCGAGATCTCGTACGACATCCCGGCATACAACCAGCACGCCGCCGCGGCCGAGTTCCTCGCGCTCGAGGCCGACTGGGAGGCGTCGTACCTGCTGGCGCTGCGGGCGGCGTGGATGGCCGACAACAAGAAGCCCAACTCGCTCGAGGCGTCGATGTCGAAGGCCAAGGCCGGCCGCACCGGAACCGCGGTGTCCCTCAAGGCCGTCGAACTGGCCGGCACGTTCGGTTACTCCCAGCGTCCGCTGCTCGAGAAGTGGGCCCGCGACAGCAAGATCCTCGACATCTTCGAGGGAACCCAGCAGATCCAGCAGCTCATCATCGCCCGACGCCTGCTCGGCAAGACGTCGGCCGAGCTCAAGTAGCCCGAGCAGAAACACCTCTCACGATCCGTCCCCGCCGCTCCCGGAGCGGCGGGGACGGTTTCGTCCGACGGCGACCCCGGCGATCCAGCGTTCGAACTGGGAAGCGCCTGTCAGCGCCGGGCGTACCCCTGCAGGCACTCCACTGTCGCGGCCTGCTCCTCGTCGCTCCCGAACACCCACGCCATGTACTCGGTGGCCCCGGCGTCGCGCAGCCCGTCGAGTCGCTCGAGCACCTCCCCGCGCGTACCGATCAGCGCGACGTCGGCCGGGTCGGCGGCCCCCTCCTTGTCTAGCATCGCCCGATACGACGGCGTGTTGGTGTATGCTGCGAACTCCTCCCGGCACTGCTCGCGCGCGGCCTCGACGTCGGACGTCACGCAGATCGGCAGGCCCACCACGATCCGCGGCGCGGGACGACCGGAGGCCGCAGCGGCGACGCGGATGGTCGGGACGATGTGTTCGGCGACAGTGCGGACGCCCGCCATGAGGGTGACCGTGCCGTCGGCGTGCTCGCCGGCCAGCCGCAGCATCGCCGGACCCAGCGCGGCCACGAGCACCGGCGGGGCTGGGGTGTCGAAAGTGTCCAGCGGACGGGGCAACTCGGCCCGCAATCGCGCACCGTCGATATGTGTCCGCTCCCCGTGCAACGTCGGCACAAGGGCCGCCAGATAGTCCCGCGCCCACTGCACCGGCCGCTCGAAGCTCAGGCCCCACACGTCCTCGACGATGAATCGGTGCGAAACGCCGATCCCGAGTTGCAGGCGTCCACCGACAGCGGCCTGCGTGGTCAGCGCCGACGCGGCCAACAGCAGCGGATGCGTCGGATGGGTGGGCAGTACCGCGGTTCCCAACCGGATCGACGTCGTCCGCTCCCCCGCCAGCGCCAGCACCGTCAGCGCGTCCCACCCAAAGATCTGCGGCACCCACGCCGCGGTGAATCCATCGGCCTCAACCTCCGCCACGCGCTCGACCACCTCGTCGAGCCGTGCCGCCGGCCACACCATCCGACCGATCTCCATCACCGACCACCCCTTCCGACGACGTCGAAGGCAGTGTCCCAGTTCGAAAGTGGATCGCGGCCGGATTCCGGAACACAGAGGGCCCCGTCGCACACCGGCGACGGGGCCCTCCATCCGAGATTGTCAGCGCTGCATGACGTTGGAACGCCCGGCGACCACCGGGATCCACAGCACCGCGAGCAACGCCATCGCCGCCCACTCGACGAGCAGGCCGTAGCCGATGCTGCCGGCGTGGACGCCGCGGACGCTGTGCTGCGACCAGTACGTGAGCAGCCCCAGGACCGTGCCGACGGTGACGCCGGCCATCGCGACCCACGCGAACACCCAGCGCCGCGTCCACGCGGCGAGCGCGGACACACCGATCCCGAACACGACCACGAACCACGTGAACAGCCGGGCCAGCGACGCCACCTCGTGGTGCCCGCCGGCGAGGACCTGCCACGCGCGCAGGCCGTCGACCTGCGGGGCGGCCAGCGCGATCAGCAGGATCATCACGGTGGCCGCGATGAACGGACCGCGTCCACGCGGGTCGACCTCACGAGCCACCCGCTCCTCGATCATCGCCAGTTCGCGCCGCAGCAGCGACAGGTCGTCACTCATCTGCTCGTGCCGGTCGATGCTCGTCTGCGCTGAAACACACCGAAAACCATATCGACGGCGACGAACCCGAGCAGGGTCAGCCCCAGCAGCGGCACGAACCATCCGACCAGTACGGACCCGATCACAATCGCCGCGATCGCCGCCGGGTGCAGGCCGCGCAGCGCGCCCCGTGCCGGGGGGCGACCCCAGCGCCGCGTGCCGCGGGTCGGGCGGCGCCGCCACCACATGATGAAACCGAGGACGATCATCACCAGCAGCGCCGCGGCCAACGCCAACAGCGCGATCTGGTTGACCAGGCCGAACAGGATGCCCATGTGCAGGCCGATGGCCCAGAACGTGAGCTTCGCCGCGAACGGCCAGTCCGCGAACCGCACGGTATCGGTGATCTGCCCGGTTGCGCCGTCGATCGCCACCGAATCGGTCGCGAACTGGAACGGCTGCCGCGTCTGCGCCACCGTGAACGCGGTGTCGGGCTTCGCCGGAATCGACGCCTCCACCACACCGGTCACCCCCGCGTTCGCCGCGACCGCGAGGACGTCGTCGATGCGCGCGACGTTGGTGTCGAGGATGCCCGTCCCGGCCGCCGGGGCGGTGTGCCCGCCGCCGTGGCCGTCGTGGCCACCCGACGGCGCGGCCTGCGCACCGTCGAGCGACTTGGACACCGACGGCGTGCCCCAACCGAGGTCGGCGCGCAGGTCGCCGATGTTCTCGCCCGCGTACTTCGACCAGGTCAGGCCCGTCGCCGAGAGGAACACCAGGCCGAGCGCGATCCACAGTCCGAGCGCGCCGTGCCAGCCGAGCGCCCCGTTGCGCCCGCGGACCCCGCGCTTGACCGTCCACAACCGCGGGGCCGCGGACCCGTTGCGCGCCTTCGCGGTCCGGTAGCGACGCACCCACAGGTAGACGCCGCCGAGCGCGATCACCCACAGCCACGACGCTGCGAGTTCGCTGTAGATCCGCCCGGGTTCACCGAGGTGCAGGTGCCGGTGCAGCTGGGAGATCCACGTCCGGACGGGCAGCGCGCTGCTGCTGCCGTAGACGACGAGTTCGCCGACCGGCTGCGCGGTCACCGGGTCGACGAATACCGAGAGCCGCTCCGATTCACCGAGCGTCGGATCGGTGAACAGCACCCTCGTGGTCTGGCCCGGCTCGGCGGACGGCCGCACCGCCGACACCGTCAGGTCCGGGCGCTCGGCCTGCGCGGCCGCGATCTGCGCGCTCACCGGAGCGGTCGGCCCCGTCGACTCGACGTGCAGGTAGTCGCGGTAGACGAACTGTTCGATGGTGGGGGCGATCGCGTAGAGCCCGCCGCTGATCGCGGCGATCAGCAGGAACGGGGCGACGAAGATGCCGGCGTAGAAGTGCAGTCGGAGGACCAGCCTGCGGAGGGCCCCCGGCGGGGGCGAATCATTCGATTCGGGGCCGACTTTCGGGTCGTCCGGAAGGTGCGCAGGGGCGGTCCCCACGCCTTCGGAAGCGTGCATGACACAGCTCTTTCCTGAAGTTTCGGATCGGCGCGCGCGAGACGCGCGGGCGCCGCGAATAACACGTCGACGCAGACCGGCGCGCGAGTAACCGCGCCGGCGTCGACGGTGACGGCAGCAGCAGATGCCGGGCACGCGAGCGCGTGACCGGACGTCTACCAGGAAAGAGCGGGAGGTCCGCGAGTTCCGCCCGCGGCTCGGGCGACCCGGGAGGCCGTGGGATCGACGCGGCGGACGACAGTGGGCGTCCAGCGTCGGACGTCGGGCACCGGGGGCGTCGACAGCACCGCGACGACGACGTGCACCACCGAGGCGATCACGCCGAGCAGTGCGATCTCCGCGGCCCGGACCAATACCGCGCCGACAGCGGTGGCCGCCGCGTGTGCCGCAATCATCTGCGGGGGCAGGTTCAGGCCGTGGGCGTGATCGGACGCCAGTGTCAGCGTGACGTGCCCGATCCCCTGCCCCACCGCGAGGACCGCGACGAGGAGCAGCAACGGGTTGCACCGGCTGCGCAGGGACGCGACGGCGGCCCCGACCACTGCGGCGGCCGCGACGAGGAGCACGATCGCCTCCTCGCTCGGCGCGGCGTTCCCACCGCCGAGTCCGTGCGCGGCGATGCTGATCGCCCCGGACAGCGAACCGACGAACATGCCGCGCAGCTGCGCGACGGCGTCGGCTCGGGAATTCACCCCGAGAGAGTAGCGCCTACTACGCCCCCTAGTACATCCCGCAGCCCTCGGACCAGGAGCAATTCACCCATTGTGATGCACATCACCATTAGGCTGGGGGCTGCCGACGTCTCCGATGGGAGCCACCATGCAGGACGTTCTGACGAAGATCACCGACACGCTCAGCGCCGTACGAGTGCTGCAGCGCTCCGGCCTGATCCCCTTCCCGCGCGTCGACGAGGGCATTCGTATTCTTATCGGCATCGACAAGTACGGGCCGTTCGCCGGATCGGTGCACGCCCACGCCGCGCACGGACACAACCGCGTCGCCCTCGTCGACGAACGCGGGCCACTCACCTACCGCGACCTCGAGCAGCAGTCCAACGCCCTGGTCCGCGCCTGGCAGGCCGAGAGCATCGGCGCCGGTTCTTGCATCGGCGCCATGTGCCGCAACCACCGCGGCCTGGTGCTGACGATGCTCGCCGCAACGAAGGGCGGCGCCCGCCTGGTACTCATGAACACCGGCTTCGGCCGCCCCCAGCTCGCCGAGGTGGCGGCGCGGGAAAATGTCCGCCACTTCGTGTTCGACAGCGAGTTCGCCGACGTCGCCGACGCCCTGCCCACCGACGTCACGCGATTCCTGTCCTGGGTGGACGAGCCCGTCCGCACGCCACCGGCCGAGACACCGCCTCGCACACTCGATGAACTCATCGCCGGGCAGCCCACCGACACCGTGCCTGCGCCCGAGGAACCGGGCACATTCATCCTCCTCACCAGCGGGACCACCGGCACCCCGAAGGGCGCCCCGCGCGGCCACACCTCCCCGTTCGCCTCCGCCCAGTTCCTCGACCGGATCCCCCTGCGCCCCCAGCAGACCATGCTCGTGCCCGCGCCCGCGTTCCACGGCACCGGCGTCTCCCAACTCGTCCTGGGATTCGCACTCGAGAACACCGTCGTGATGCAGCGCCGCTTCGACCCGGAGGGCACCGTCCGCCTGCTCGCGGAGCACCGCGCCAACACGCTCGTCTTGGTGCCGACGATGCTGCAGCGGATCATCGACCTCGGCCCCGACGTGCTGTCGCGGTACGACACCTCGAGCCTGAAGGTGATCTTCGCCGCCGGCTCGGCCATCCCGCCCGACCTGAGCATCCGCACCCAGCAGGCGTTCGGGAAGGTGCTCTACAACTTCTACGGCTCCACGGAGGTGGCCGCCGTCACCATCGCCACCCCAGACGACCTCGAACGCGCCCCCGGCACCGCCGGACGCGTCCCGGCCACGTGCCACATCGCCCTGTTCGACGACGCCGGCAAACGCATCACCGAACCGGACGTCGTCGGACGAATCTTCGCCAAGAGCGGGCTGAGCTTCGAGGGCTACACCGACGGCCGCGACAAGGAGCACATCGACGGGATGCTCGCCACCGGCGACGTCGGCCACTTCAACCACGACGGCCTGCTGTTCGTCGACGGCCGCGACGACGACATGATCGTCTCGGGCGGCGAGAACGTGTACCCGCTCGAGGTGGAGAACCTCATCGCCGAACGCCCCGACGTCCTCGAGGTCGCGGTGGTCGGCGTGGCGGACGACGAGTTCGGGCAGCGACTGCGGGCGTTCGTCGTGCCCGCACCGACGTCCGCCCGGGACGCGGACGAGATACGTGCGCACGTGAAGACGAGCCTGGCCCGCTACAAGGTGCCGCGCGACGTCGTCTTCCTCGAGGAGATTCCCCGCAACACGACCGGCAAGGTGCTGCGGCGGGTGCTGATCGAGATGGAGGTCGAGCCGGACTGAATCTCGATCGCGCCGGAAATGCAGCAGGAGAGGCTGACCCCCACATGCACGAAGGCCCGGAAATCCTTCTGGATTTCCGGGCCTTCCTTAGTAGCGGGGACAGGATTTGAACCTGCGACCTCTGGGTTATGAGCCCAGCGAGCTACCGAGCTGCTCCACCCCGCGATGCATGAACGAAGTTACACGAGCAGGCGAACCGAAGGCAAATCGCCTGCAGCGGGACCAAATCCGCACACACGCCGGACCCGACCGCCCCGTCGGCGTGACGCAGTTCACGAAATTCTGGTAATCCATCTCACATAACGAGCATGTAACGCTCCGGATTCGGCTCGGCAACGACCAGCCCTCACCTGCACGTTTACCGAGCCGTAGCGAAATCGAACGGGTCGACCGGTCCGTTTCCGCGGGATGACGCCCGCCGAATCTCTGTCTACGTTCGTTACCGGCTCGTGATGATCGAGCGCATCGACCGACCGCCCCGCCGCTGCCAGCTCTGCCCCCGCGGGACGGACACGACAAACCCTTCGAGGGGCAGGGACGCGAAGATCGCACGCCCGGGACGACGCATCGTCGCCCGCCGGCCGCTCGCGTCGGCGCACGAGAGGATCCATCCCGCATGACCATCAGCATCAGCAAGCGTGCCCTCGGCATGGCAGCAGTGACCGGCGCCCTCGTCGCCGTCCCGTTCGGCCTGGCCACCGGCACCGCCTCCGCCGCGACCCACAACTGGGACGGCGTCGCACAGTGCGAGAGCGGCGGAAACTGGTCCATCAACACCGGCAACGGCTACTACGGCGGCCTGCAGTTCTCGCAGAGCACGTGGACGGCCAACGGCGGCACCGGCTCGCCGCACACCGCATCGAAGGAAGAGCAGATCCGCGTCGCCGAGAACACCCTCGCGTCGCAGGGCCCCGGCGCGTGGCCCGTGTGCGGTCAGTACCTCACCGAGGCCGCGCCCGCTCCGGCGCCGGCGCCGGCGCCGGCGCCCGTCGAGCCCACCCCGGCCCCGGCCGTCGTGGCCCCGCAGCCCGCCCCGATGCAGGCCACCGCGGCCGAGTACATCGACCAGGCGGTCAAGGCTGCCGGCGACGTCGCCGCGCAGCACGGCTACGGCGACCAGTTCCAGCAGGTGCTCGGCACCCACGGCAACGTGCTCGCCGACATCAAGGCCGGCTTCGCCAACTAGCCCCACAGCTGAAGGGACCCTTCATGCGCTCGCAGCGCATGTGAACTGCTCCCCGGAAGTTGGACTGAGAAATTCGGTTCCGATGTCCGGGGAGCAGTTTTATGCGTGCACGAAGTTCACTGTCCGAGGATCAGCGGGTGGTGGCTGTAGCGTTGTTCGAGGTCGGTGTGGGTGACCGCACGGTCGCGACGAGGTTGGGCGTGGGTCGGCCAGCCGTCAGACGGTTGTATGACCGGTGGCGGGTTCGCGGAAGAGGAGTTCTGGTGGCCAAACCTCGGGACAGACGGTCGTTCTCGTTCGAGTTGAAACTCGACGTAGTGCGCCGCGCTATCGCCGGCGAGGCGAAGGTCGACCTCGCCCGCGAGTTCGACCTGTCCTCGCCGAAACTGATCGAGACGTGGGTGCGCAAGTACCGCAACGAGGGCGAGGACGGGCTGCGCCCGAAGCGGGCCGGGCGTCCCCCGAAACCCGCCGATCCCGGGCCGGACGAGGTCAGTGAGCTCGAGCAGCTGCGCCGCGAGAACGAGGTGCTGCGGGCGCAGGTCGCCTACCTGGGAAAATTACGGGCCTTGAGGGCGCAACAACGACGGTGAAGGTCGCTGCCGTCGTCTCCCTCAAGGCCGAACACCGCATCGATGTGCTGCTCGAGGCCACCGGGGTGGCCCGGTCGACGTTCTTCTATCACCAGGCGCGTCTGCGGGCACCGGACCCGAACGCCGAGTTGAAGGCCGCGATCACCGAGGCGTTCGTGCGCAGCCGCGGCCGCTACGGGCACCGTCGCATCCACCACGCACTGACCCGTGCCGGCTGGCGGGTGGCGAAGAAGACGGTGCTGACGCTGATGCGCACGCTCGGGCTGGCCTGCCGGGTCCGACGCAAGCGCAAGTACGTCGCCTATCAGGGCCAGGTCGGCACGATCGCGGCGAACCTGCTCGACCGCGACTTCACCGCCGACGCCCCGAACCGCAAGTGGGTCACCGACGTGACCGAGTTCCGCATCGGCGACGACAAGCTGTATCTGTCACCGGTCATGGACCTGTTCGACCGGCAGATCGTCGCCCACTCGATCGGCCCGTCACCGACGCTGCAACTGACCAACAGTTCGCTGCAAGCCGCGCTCGCGACCCTCGACGACGGGCAGGCCCCGCTCGTGCACTCGGATCAGGGATTCCAGTACCAGCACTCGTCCTGGCGACGGCTGCTCGCTGAAGCCGCTGCGACCCAATCGATGTCGCGCAAGGCCAACTGCTACGACAACGCCGTGATGGAGAACTTCTTCGGCCACCTCAAAGCCGAGCTCTTCGACCACACCCGATACCCCGACACCGAGGCGCTGACCACCGCGATCGACGACTACATCGACTGGTACAACACCGAACGGATCTCCACAAAACTCGAGGGCCTGAGCCCGGTGCAATACCGGACCCAGGCCCTCGCGGCTTAGGCTCCCACTTAGCCAGTCCAACAATCGGGGACCAGTTCAATGAAGGGTCCCTTCAGCTCTCGCCGGGATTCAGCTCCCGGCCGCGAACCGTCTAACCACCGGCCTTCTGGTACGCCTCGACCGCCTTCTGCAGCTGCGCAAGCGCGTCACCGTAGGCCTTGAAATCGCCGCCCTGCTGCGCCGACTGCAGATTCGCCAGGGCCGCGTCCAGCTGCGCGACCGCTGCAGCCTTGTCTGGTGTCTGACCGGGGGCTGGCGGCGCGGGCGCCGTCGGCGACGTCGGCGACGTCGTCTGACCGGCGTTCTGCTCCGGCGCGGGTGCGGTCTCACCGCTCGGCGCGGTCGCGACGTTGCCGGTCCCCGAGCCGAACACCTGATCCAGCGCCTCCGCCAACGTCGGCGCGTAGCCGACCCTGATGCCGTTGGTGTCGGTGAAGCTCACCATGACACGCGCCAGCTGCGGGAACGCGTTCGGCGAATTCCGCTGCGTGTAGATCGGCTCGACGTACAGGATGCCGCCGTCGGCAATCGGCAGGGTCAGCAGGTTGCCGTACAGGATCTTGTTGGACTGTTTCAGGAGCGACAGCTCGCTCGCGACCTTGGTATTCGATGTCATCGCGCTCTGCGCCTGCTGCGGACCCTGCGTCTGCGTGTTCGTCGGCAACTGCAGCACCCGGAACTTGCCGTAGTTCCCCGGATCCGACTGCACCGAGATGTACGCCGACAGCAGCTCACGGTTGAACCCGACCATCGGGCTGGTGAGCACGAACTGCGGCTTCGCCGTCTCCGGGTTACCGGACAGCACGTAGTAGGGCGGCTGGTTCTTGTCCGTGTCGACCGTCGGGTCGCTCGGCACCGACCAGAACGCGTTGTTGGTGAAGAACTCGCCCGGGTCGTCCACGTGGTACTTCGCAAGCATCTCGCGCTGCACCTTGAACAGATCCTCCGGGTACCGGAAGTGCGCCTGCAGGTCGGCCGAGACGTCCGACTTCGGCTTGACGGTGTCCGGGAAGACACCCATCCACGCCTTGAGCACCGGGTCCTTGTCGTCCACCTGGTACAGCGTGACGGTGCCGTCGTACGCGTCGACGGTCGCCTTCACCGAGTTCCGGATGTACGACACCTCCTTCTTCGGCAGCATTCGGCCCGTCGCCTGATTGGTGCTGTCCTGCACCAGGCCCTCGAGCGACGAGCGCTGCGCGTACGGGTAGTTGTCGAGCGTGGTGTACGCGTCGACGATCCACTGCAGGCGCCCGTCCACCACGGCCGGGTACACGGTGCCGTCCGTGGTGAGCCACGGCGCCACCTTGTTGACGCGCTCCGCCGGATCGCGGTTGTAGATGATCTTCGAATCCGAGCCGATCGCGCCCGAGAACAGGATGTTGCGCTCGGTGTACTTGGCCGCGAACATCAACCGGTTGAACCAGTTGCCGATCCCCACGCCACCGTCACCGTCGTACGTGTACTTCTTCTCGTCGGTGTCGTACTCGCGCGGCGCGCTCCCCGGCTCGCCACCGACGATCGCGTAGTCGGCATCGGACGCCGCGATCACCGGGCCGTAGTAGATGCGCGGATTTTCCACCTCGAGCGCCGGGTCCGCCGGCTTGGTCGTCAGATCGCTGACGCTGTAGATCGGGTAGCCGCCGGTGTTGTTCTGGACGTCACCGCTCACCGCCGTCACCTGGTTGGCGTACGCGGCCACGAACCCGTTGCCGTGCGTGTAGACCGTGTGCTTGTTGATCCAGTCCGTCTGGTTGCCCTGCAGGCTCGACGGCGACAGCTCACGCGCTGCGACGACGAAGTCGCGCAGTTCGCCGTTCATGTCGTAACGGTCGATGTTGAGCGACTTGGGGAACGCGTAGAAGTTCTTGAGCTGCTGCTGCGCGGTGAAGGTTGGCGAGAGGATGTTCGGATCGAGCAACCGGGTGTTCGCGATCGTCGTGACGTCCGCAGGCACGTCCTTGGGCTGCTTCTTCGTAGAACCCGGGTAGGGCACGTACTCGACATTCTCGTCGGTGATCCCGTACGCCTGCCGCGTCGCCGCGATATTGCGCTCGATGTACGTGCGCTCCTTGTCGGCCGCGTTGGGCTTGACCGAGAACTGCTCGACGATCAGCGGGTACACCGCGCCGACGAGGATCGACGAGAACACCAGCAGGACCACCGCCATCGCGGGGATCCGCAGATCGCGCAGGAAGATCGCCGCGAAGAACGCGATGGCGCAGATGATCGCGATGGCCATCAGGATCAGCTTGGCCGGCAGGACCGCATTGATGTCGGTGTAGCCGGCGCCGGTGAACGTGGGCTCCTTGCGGCTGCTGAACAGCAGGGCGTACCGGTCGAACCAGTAGGAGACGGCCTTGAGCAGCACGAACGTGCCGGCCAGGACCGCCAGCTGCACGCGCGCCGACCGGGTCAACGCCCCCTGCCGGCCGCTGAGCCGCAGGCCACCGAAGATGTAGTGCGTGATCAGGCTCGCGAAGAACGCGATGACGACCGCCACGAAGAGCCAGTTCAGCACGAACTGGTAGAAGGGCAGATCGAACGCGTAGAACCCGATGTCCTTGCCGAACTGCGGATCCGTGATGCCGAACGAGTCGCCGTTGAAGAACATCTGCACCGTCGCCCAGCTGGCCTGACCGACCAGGCCGGCGAACAAGCCGATCACGACGGGGATGCCGATCCCGAACAGCTTCTGGCGCGTCATCACGGCGGTGCGGTACCGCGCCACCGGATCGTTCGCGCCCGGCGACGGCAGGAACATCGGCCGCGACCGATAGGCCAGCAGCAACGCCAGCCAGACGATCGCGCCGACGACCAACCCGACGATCAGGAACAGCGCCAATCGGGTGACGATCACCTTGCTGAACACGCCACGGAAGTCGACCTCACCGAACCACAACCAGTCGGTGTAGATGTCGATGAATCGAGGGCCGATCAGCAGCAGTGCCGCGGCGATCAACGCCAGGATCAGCAGCACGCGTGTGCGTTTCGACAACGAAGGTAAACCGGCGGGGGGCCGCATGCCCACTTGCCACTCCCAACAATCCGGCGACGCCTTCGCGCCGCAGCCAATGCACCGTCCAGCGTCACGTGAGAGTGACCGTTTCGTCCTACTCTACGTAACGAGCGGACGTCGGGAGTGCCACGACCGACGAGTACCGGTGCGACCCCCTGGTGCAAGGATAAGTACGTGATCGATAGCGATGGCGTGTTCCGCGGGGATGACCCGTTCAGCGGCAACCCGAACGTGAGCCTGTCCGACGAGTCCCTGCGCCGATGTGTGCACGAAGTGATCGACTTCGTCGACGCCGGTGGATGGGGTCAACCTCCCACGATGTTCGCGATCGTCCCGACCGCACTGGTCGCCGCGGCCGATCCGTCCCTCCTCGATCAGCTGGACGACGGCGCCGAACTCACACCGATCGAACAGGGCGCCCTACCCGACGACGTCGAGGGCGGCTCCCCCGCCCTCGACGAGTTCCTCGCCACCACCAGCTGGCCGTCCGAGGTGGTCGGCTGCGCGCTGGTGCAGGAGATCGTGGTCCTGCCGCCGGAGGCCGAATCCGACCTCGACGACGCGCTTGCCCCGCTGCTCTCCGACCGGCACGCGGCCGACGAGGCTGCGCGCGCGGCCGCCGAGGAACACCCCGAGCGCCGGGAGGCACGGCTGATCGCGGCGGTGCTGCGGGACGGACCCTCGATCGCGCTGCTGCAGCTCCGCCCCACCGACAACGACGATCCGTTCGCCGGCATCGAGCTGCGCACCTACGACAACCTCGCGCCCGGCGTCGTCGCCGCGCTGTACGCGACGCTCGACGCCGACGAGGAGTAGCGCCTAGCAGCTGGGTGCGGTGCCGCCGGAGTTGATGGTGGTGAGGGCGTCGACCGCACCACCGAGGGTCTCGACCTTCACCAGGTCGAGGCCGCCCGGCTGGTTCGCCTTGGCCTCGTCGCAGTTCTTCGCGGGGACCAGGAACGTGGTCGCGCCCGCCTCCTGCGCGGCGATCATCTTGTACGGAATGCCGCCGATAGGCCCCACGTCACCGTCCGGGTCGATCGTGCCGGTGCCCGCGACGAAGTCGCCGCCGTTGATCTCGCCGGGGCTGAGCTTGTCGACCACCGCGAGGCTGAACATCAGGCCGGCCGACGGACCACCGATGTCGGCGAGGTTGAAGTCGATCGTGAACGGCACGTTCGGCACCTGCTTGGCGTTGACGCCGAGGTAGCCCTTGTTCGCCTCGTCCGAGCCGTCGGTGTCCGGGCGGGAACCGAGCGTGATCGGGGCGGTCGACTCGACGCCGTCCCGCTGGTACGTGACCTGCACGGTGGTGCCGGGAGCCGTCGCACCGACCACGTCCTGCAGACCGGTCAGCGTGTCCACCGGGGTTCCGTCGATCCGCAGCAGCAGGTCCCCGTCCTTCAGCACCGATGCGGCCGGACCGTCGGCGCTGACGGTGGTCAGTTCGAGGGCCACCGGCAGCCCGAGATAACGCAGAGCCGCCAGTTCGGCGCTGTTCTCGGACTTCTCGAACTGGGCGGTGTTCTCCTCCTGCACCTCGTCCTTCGACTTCTGCGGCGGATACACCTCCTCGCGGGGCACCAGGCCCTGCCGGCCGCTCGCCCACAGCCCGAGGGCGTCGAACAGCGTCAGCTTGTCGCGCACCGCGACCGTCGTCATGTTGAGATTGCCGCTCGTCGGATCGACCGGGGTGCCGTCGATCTCCACGACGGGCTTGCCGTCGACCTCGCCGAGGGTGTTGAACGTGGGACCGGGACCGAGCGCTACGAAGGGCACGCGGACCGTCGTCCCGAGGACTCCGAGCACCACGACCGGGGCCAACGCTGCCAGCAGGGTCACCATCCGTCGGTTCACCAGGCCCAGGATAGAGCGCCGACCGGGGTGCTCCCCGTCCCCCTACCGGGTGTTCGCCGTCAGCGTGATCTCCGCACGGGCCACGGGCCGTCTCGCCTTGTACCGTTGAACTATGAGCGATCTGCCCTTTGGTTTCTCCAACTCCGACGACGACCCGGACCACAAGAAGGACTCGGGCGGCGAACAGGGCGGGGGGCAAGGCGCCGGTCAGCCGTTCGGCTTCGATCCCAACGCGTTCGGCCTCGGCGCCGCGGGTGGTGCGGGCTTCGACCCGGCGGCACTCGGACAGATGCTCACCCAGTTCGGCCAGATGCTGAGCGGCATGGGCAACGCGATGGGCCAGGGCGGCCAGTCCGGCCCCGTCAACTACGACGTGGCGAAGAACCTCGCCCGGCAGCAGATCGGTTCGGTGACCCCGATCACCGAGGGCACCGCGTCCGCGGTCGCGGACGCCGCCCGGCTCGCTGAGCTGTGGCTCGACGGCGCGACGACGCTCCCCGCCGGCGCCACCCGCACGCTCGCCTGGACCCCCAACGACTGGCTCGACGGCACGCTCGACACGTGGAAGCGCCTGTGCGACCCCGTCGCCCAGCAGGTGTCCGGCATGTGGGTGGAGGGCCTGCCCGAGGAAGCCCGCAGCATGATCGGCCCGATGGCGGGCATGCTCACCCAGATGGGCGGTCTCACGTTCGGCTCCCAGCTCGGCCAGGCCCTCGGCCAGCTGTCGAAGGAGGTCCTCACCTCCACCGACATCGGGCTGCCGCTCGGCCCCGCCGGGACCGCCGCGCTGCTGCCCGCCGCGATCGAGGCGTTCAGCGAGGGACTCGAGCAGCCGCACCGCGAGGTGCTCGTGTTCATTGCGGCCCGCGAGGCCGCCTACCAGCGCCTCTACAGCCACGTACCGTGGCTGCGCCAGCGACTGCTGTCCACCGTCGAGGACTATGCACGCGGTATCAAGATGGACTTCTCCGCGATCGAGGAGGCGGCACAGGGTCTCGACCCGTCGGCGCTGACCGACCCGTCGCAGATCGAGAAGATCCTGCAGCAGGGCGCGTTCGAACCGCAGACCACACCCGAGCAGAAGCAGGCGCTCGAGCGACTCGAGACGATGCTCGCGCTGGTCGAGGGCTGGGTGGAGACCGTCGTCTCGGAGGCGCTCGGCGAGCGGCTTCCCGGTGTCGCGGCCCTCACCGAGACGCTGCGACGTCGTCGCGCCACCGGCGGACCCGCTGAGCAGACCTTCGCCACCCTCGTCGGACTTGAACTGCGGCCGCGCAAGGTCCGCGAGGCCGCGCAGTTGTGGCGCCGGCTCACCACCGACACCGGCGTCGACGTCCGCGACGGCGTGTGGGCGCACCCCGACCTGCTGCCCGACTCCTCGGATCTCGACAGCCCGGCCGCGTTCGTCGACCGCATCCTGGGCGGCGACGACTCGGGCACGTTCCACGACCCGATCGCGCAGCTCGAGCAGACCGAGGCCCGCGAACGCGAAGAGAAGAACCGCGAGAGCGGCAACGACGAGGGTGACGCCTAGAGCCTGTCTGACAATGGTCGAGTCCAGGTGTGGGGCGTTCAAGACCACGGCGGCGCGGTGGACGATCACGAGGTTTGCCGGCCAGGCCCGGACTCGGTTCGGTGGGTGGCGACGATTGTCGTGTTGGTTGCGTGAAGTTTCCTTTGCGCAGCCGCCGGCGGCTCGGATGCCCATACGTATGCTGACCGCGTGAGCGATATGGCGTACTTTCTTTCGCCGGCTGAGCTGGGGATCCTGCCCGATGTGGACGATGTGGTGGATGCGTTGATCCAGGACGGGATTCTCTTGCCGGTCGACTGGTCCGGCGAGGAGTGGCCCGGACAGATATCGCAGTTCGTGGCGCGTCGGGTGGAAGCTTTCGGGAAGGACCGCGCGGTTGTCGCTGCCGTCGAGTCCGCCGCCAGGGAAGCGGCCGGGGCCGACCTCGAGCGCGGTGAACACGTGCCGGCGATCCTGCGCGCAGTGGATGGCGCACTGGCCGGAGCGGGGTTGGCGCTCGGCGAACTGCAGTCCGGCGACGACACCTATCGTGTCGGCGTCATGTGCCGCACGACGGAGTCGAGTCTGGCATGGGGCCTGGATCGGCCTTCTCCAGAGTGGGAGCTCATCTAGCCGGTAGAGGTCCGGTCGTCGTCGGCGGCGGCACAGTCGTCGACGACGTCGAGCAGCGCCGGATGCCGCGTCACCACGGAGTAGGCCTCCAGGTAGCCCATCGCCCGCTCCGTCTTCGGATAGCGTCGCACCTCCCGCCAGAAGCGGTCGTTGTGACCGCCGGCGACGTACAGGTGCACGAGTTCGTGGACCAGCACGTAGTCCAGCACGTACGACGGCACCGTCCGCAGCAGTTCGCTGACCCGGATGGTGCCGTCGTTCGGCGTGCAGGACGCCCAGCGGGTCCGCATCGACGGCACCCAGCGCACCGATACCGGTGCGGCAGCACCGCCGAGCCACCGCGCCGACAGCCTGGCGGCCCGCTCGGCGAGTTCGACGTCGCTGCGTTCGGCGGCGGCCGCGGCCCGGCGGTCCGCGCGCTCGAGCTTCCCGATCATCTCGGCGACCAGGTCGGCCTCCGCGGCCTTCGACAGACCGGCCGGCATCAGCACGACCACCCTGTCGCCCTCGCGGCGCGCGCTGACGGTGCGCCGGCGCCGCGCGCTGCGGCGGATCTCCACGTCGGGGCGCCCGAGATGGCCACTGTCGGAGGTTCCGGAGCCAGTCACGGACCCCCACGCTAGCGGCCCGCTCCGACGGCGCCGGACCCGGATTTCCGACGAATCCGCGCAGCGACCCGAAACCGCACGTCACACGGCACCCGGGCCTGTGGACAACCCCGTCCGGCGGGCGTCCGCGACGCTCGCGAGGTGCGATGGTCGACGACATGACCCAGTCATCCGCCCGGCGCGTCCACCGCCCCGCGCTCGATCCGCGCCGCCCCGTCGTGGTCCGGCCCAGCGGCCGCGTCCAGATCGGCTGGGATCCGGACACGGCCCTGATGCTCACGCCGCCGGCCGGCGTGGACGCCGACGCGCTCGCGTCGGTCCTACAGCTGCTCGACGGCCGGATGTCCCGCCCCGCCGTGGTGTGGCGGGCCGTCGCCCACGGCATCACTCCCACCGACATGTCGACGCTGCTGAGCGAACTCGACGAGGCCGGGTTGCTGCGGCCGGCGGCGGCAATGCCGGATCCGATGCCGGTCATCCGCATCCACGGCCGCGGACCACTCGCCGACGCGATCGCCGCCGGTCTCGTCGGTGCGCCGGTGCGGGTCACGCGGTCCACCCACTTCACCGCCGACACCGACGTCACGCGGTGGAACTGTCTGTGCGTGCTCCTCACCGACGACCTCGTCGCGGATCCGCGCCTGGTCGACGCGTTGTTCACCGCGGGAACACCGCACCTGCAGGTCCGGCTGCGCGACGGCCGCGGCGTCGTCGGACCGCTCGTGTTGCCCGGTCGCACCAGCTGCCTGCGGTGCGCCGATCTGACCCGATGCGCGGCGGACGACGAGTGGCCGCACGTGGCCGCGCAACTGCTCGGTCGGGTGGGCCATGCCGGCCCGGCCACCATCATGGCCACCGCGGCGGTCGCGCTGGGGCAGCTCGAGAAGGTGCTGTCCGGGGTGGCGCGACCGGCACCCGCCAGCCTCGACGCGACGCTGGAACTCGACCTGGACACGCACCGTCTCGCGGTCCGGCCGTGGCCCCGCAACCCACGGTGTGGATGCTCACGATCGACGATGTTCTTGGACGAACCCGCAGATCTTCCGCCATGATGGTTTGGTGTCCGAAATTCCCCGCCGAAGCACTGCCCGCACCGCCAAGCTCGCGAGCATTCCGCTGGGCATCGCCGGGCGGGCCGCGATGGGGTTCGGCCGGAAACTCGCCGGCGGCGACAGGGACGCGATCGACGCGCAGTTGACGTCGAAGGCCGCCGAACAGTTGTTCACCGTGCTCGGTGAGCTCAAGGGCGGCGCGATGAAGCTCGGGCAGGCGCTCAGCGTGATGGAGGCCGCGATACCCGAGGAGTTCGCCGAACCGTACCGGGAGGCGTTGACCAAGCTGCAGGCCGAGGCGCCCCCGCTCCCCGCGAAGGCCGTGCATCGGGTGCTCGACCAACAACTCGGCACCAAATGGCGGACCCGGTTCGCCGAGTTCGACGACATCCCCACTGCGTCCGCCAGCATCGGGCAGGTGCACCGCGCCGTGTGGGCCGACGGCCGCGAGGTCGCGGTCAAGGTGCAGTACCCCGGCGCCGACGAGGCCCTGCGGGCCGACCTGAAGACGCTGTCGCGGTTCGCCGGCATGTTCGCGTCCGTGATGCCGGGCACCGACATCAAGCCGATCCTCGACGAGCTCAGCGCGCGGACCGAGGAGGAATTGGACTACCGCATCGAGGCCGACAACCAGCGCGCGTTCGCGAAGGCCTTCGAGGGCGATGCACGGTTCGTGGTGCCACGCGTCGTGGCGAGCGCACCCAAGGTCGTCGTCACCGAATGGATGTCGGCGACGCCGCTGTCGGCGATCATCGCCGGCGGTACCCCCGAGCAACGCAACACCGCCGGCGCCCTGCTCGCGGAGTTCCACTTCGTCTCCCCCGCCCGCGTCGGGCTGCTGCACTGCGATCCGCACCCGGGCAACTTCATGCTCCACGACGACGGTCGCCTCGGGATCATCGACTTCGGCGCCGCCGCCCCGATGCCGGACGGGCTGCCGCCGGTGCTGGGCCGGATGGTCCGACTGAGCCTCGAGGAGCGGTTCGACGAGCTCGCGGAACTGTTGCGCGCCAACGGTTTCGTGCTGCCCGGCCGCACGGTCACCGATCAGGAGATCGCCGACTACCTGCGTCCGTTCACCGACCCCATCCGCACCGAGTCGTTCCACTTCACCCGAGCGTGGCTGCAGAAGGCCGCCGGGACGGCGACCGACTTGTCGGGTACCCATTTCCGGACGGCGCGTGCGCTCAACCTGCCACCCGAGTACCTCATGATCTTCCGTGTGCTCCTCGGGTCAGTTGGCATCTGCGCCCAGCTCGACGCCTACGCGCCGTACATGGCCATTCTCACGAGGTGGCTGCCCGGATTCTCGGACGAGTCCGCCGGCGCCGTGGATCTCGAGAGCCTCGACGGCGCATAGGAACGGCGCCCATCTGCGGATTATCACGATTCAGCGACATTCAGGAATAGCGGGCATTAGAGTCGGGTCGCTCGACTGAGTAAACCGTTGCAACGCGTTCCGTGAAGACAAATGCCTGTTCATCTTTGCATGAGTAATACTGTTCCACGCCGGGCAGGTTGCAGGAACGCAGGGGGACTGTCTCGCGACGACAATAGCGTCGCGAGCAGAGAGGACCAAAACATGTCCAACGAGACAACAACAGCTACTCCTGGCTGGTATCCATCGCCAGAAGGCGGGCAGAGATATTGGGACGGAAAGCAATGGCTCGATCTCCCCGAGCCTTCAACGGTATCGCCGGACGACGGAAGCTCCCGCGCCGCATCGAAGTTAGAGGCGGTCAAGCGCTTTCTGAAGCGACCAATCGCGCTCACCATCCTCGGCGTGGTCGTTCTCAGCGGCCTTGGAGTGGCGATCGCTATCAAGATGTCCCACGACTCGAAGGTCGAAGAGGAACGTCAAGTGGCCGCAGCTGCGGCACAAGAAGAAGCCGATCGTGCAGCCGCAGCAGCGGCCGCACAGAAGAAGACAGACGATGGCGAGCGCACCAAACGAGCACTGACCGTGGTCCAACTCGAAGGCAGTGTAAAGACCCTCGCTGAAGAACACGTTTCGAAGTCGATACTCGATGGCCCGATTCTTGATGTGTCGTGCTCTCCAGTCGGTGGAGGCTCGACAGATGACCTGACCGAAACCACGACAGTGTTCGAGTGCTTCGCCGCCAACGAAGACGCCGGCGATGGCAAGATGCGGGGCTACAAGTACCACGCGACCGTCAATTGGACTGCGGGAACCTATACGTATGGCCTCGGTGCCCCCTGACATCACAGTTCATTGTGGCGGTACTCGCTCAAGGCTCCGGTGTAGGTGCGGCTGAGCAGGTCGGTCCGACGAGGCCTTTCTGTGCCTTGGTCGGTTCCTGTGTCCTGTTCGACCGACCACCCGCAGAACGCTTCTGATCGACTGGATGTCTAGGTTCTCGTCGGCGAGGAACCCGCATTCGCCGTCGTATGCCGTTGCTGCGCAGGCCCCTTGCGGGCTCCCGGTGGTTGGAGAGCCCGCAAGGGGATTGATGCGGCGCCGCCGCTGCTATACACACACCAGCGTCTTCTGTTGCTCCGGGTTCTTCCGGGGTCGGCCTCGCGGCCGCTTGCGGGCGATGACGACGCCCTGGTCGAAGATCTCGCCGCCCCACACACCCCACGGCTCCGCGCGGTCGAGGGCCGCGTTCAGGCACCGGCTGCGGACCGGGCATCCACCGCACAGGGTCTTGGCGCGTTCGAGGTCGGCCGGGGTCTCGGCGAACCACAGGTCGGGGTTGTCGTCGACCCGGCAGGGCAGCTCCCGGCGTGCCGAGCGGACGACTCCCAGTCCGTTGGAAACGGTGTGGTTCGTGGTTCGTACTCGGCATGTCACGGTAGACACGTCTTCTCCTTGTCGTTTCGAGCGATCGGCTCGGGGCTCGTGCGGGTTTTCGGGTTTCGGACGAACCGTGGTCGGCGGCTCGGATCCGAACTCGAAACGATGAGCTCGAAACACGAAGGCCACGGTTCGCGATTGCGATCCGTGGCCTCGGGAGGACGGGCGGAGTGTTACCGAGAGATGACTCGGTGTCGGCTCCTGGCCACGGATGCGCGGGCTGCTGCCGGTGCTGCTGCTGCGCGCTGACGGATTGCGTGCGGTGCTGTCGCCGCGACGCTCGCGGCGGCCACTTCGGCCGCAGGGAGGTATGCGCATGCGAACGCGGGCACCGACACGTGTGCCGCAGTTGCGTTCCAACCGTTCATCGTTGCCACCTCCCTTTCACGTCGTCACGGACCCCGTCTCCGGGGCTCCGTGTGCTGGACACGGTCACCGCACACGAGTTTCCCCGTGGCGTGCTGTCCAGGGTATGGGACCCGAACAGACCGAGCAAGTTATTTTTGACCTGCGGTTTTACCGCCGAGCGCCCGTCACGTCAGATCCAGTGCCGGCGCCGAACGGTCACCGCGGACCACCGCGAGGACGTCGGCGCCGTACTGCTCGAGCTTCTTCGGACCGATCCCCGGGATCGCCACGAGCGCCCGCTCGTCCTGCGGTTGCTGCTCCGCGATCGCGGTCAACGTGTTGTCGCTGAACACCACGTACGCGGGCACCTTCATCTCCCGGGACTTCTCCCGACGCCACTCCTTGAGCGCCTCGAACAGTTCGATGTCGAGGTTCGACGGGCACTGCTCGCAGCGGCCGAGCATGGTCGCCGTCGATCCCATCAGCTGCTTGCCGCACATCCGGCACCGCGGACGCTGCCGCTTGGACTGCGCGGGCTTCGCGATACGCGACGCCGGGGAGTCGTCCGGGATCAGCCCGTTCAGGAATCGGGACCGGCGCCGGGACCGGCGTCCGCCCTCGTTGCGGGCCAACGCCCACGACAACGCCAGGTGCTCGCGGGCGCGGGTGACGCCGACGTAGAGCAGGCGTCGTTCCTCCTCGATCCCGGCCTCGTCGCCGGGCGAGTTGGCATCGCCGAGCACGTGCGCGATCGGCAGCGTCCCCTCGGTGAGGCCGACGAGGAACACCGCGTCCCACTCGAGGCCCTTCGCGGCGTGCAGTGACGCGAGCGTGACGCCCTGCACGACCGGTGGGTGCCGCGCCTCGGACCTCGCGGCCAGTTCGTTCAGCAGCCCGCCCAGCGTCAGATTCGAGTCGTGCGCCAGCAGTTCCTCGGTGAGGGCGACCAGCGCGGTGAGCGAGCCCCACCGCTCGCGTGCCTGCGCACCGGCGGGCTCGGTGTCCGTGAGCCCCAACGGAACCAGCACCGCGCGCACGAGTGTGACCAGGGCGCTGCCGGTGTCGGCGCCGTCGGGCAGGTCGTCGCGACCGGCGACCTGACGGAGCGCGGTGATGGCCTGCCGGACCTCCTGACGCGTGAAGAAGCCCTCGCCGCCGCGCACCTGGTACGGGATGCCCGCCTCGGTCAGCGCCTGCTCGTGCACCTCGGACTGTGCGTTGATGCGGTACAGCACCGCGATCTCGGCCGGTTCGACCCCGTCATCGATCAGCTTCTTGATCTGCTTGGCGACGGCCGCGGCCTCCGCGGGCTCGTCGTCGTACTCGGCGAACGTCGGCTCGGGTCCGGGCGGCCGCTGACCGATCAGCTGCAGCCTGGTGCCGGCGATACGACCGCGGGCGGCGCCGATGACCCGGTTGGCCAGCGACACGACCTCCGGGGTGGACCGGTAGTCGCGCTCGAGCCGGACGACGGTCGCGTCCGGGAACCGGCGCGAGAAGTCCAGCAGGTACTTCGGGGTGGCGCCGGTGAACGAATAGATGGTCTGGTTGGCGTCACCGACGACGGTGAGATCGTCGCGGTCGCCGAGCCACGAGTCGAGCACCCGCTGCTGCAGCGGCGTCACGTCCTGGTACTCGTCGACGACGAAGCAGCGGTAGCGGTCCCGGAACTCCTCCGCGACCGCCGCGTTGTCCTCGAGCGCGATCGCGGTGTGCAGCAGCAGGTCGTCGAAGTCGAGCAGGATGCCGTCGCCGCCGCGCGTCTTGAGGGTCTCGTAACCGGTGTAGACGGCGGCGACCTGCGCGGCGTCGGCGGGGATGTCCCGGCGGGCACGCGCGGCAGCGGCCGGGTAGTCCTCGGGCGCGACGAGGGAGCCCTTGGCCCACTCGATCTCACTCGCGAGGTCGCGGATGCTCTCCGTGCTGGTCGACAGGCCCAGCCGTCCGGCAGCCTGCCCGACGAGCGCGAACTTGCGGTCGAGCAGGCGCCACTCGGTGTCCCCGATCACCTGCGGCCAGAAGTACTTGAGCTGCCGCAGCGCGGCGGCGTGGAAGGTTCGGGCCTGTACCTGCGGGCCACCGCCTCCGATGCCGAGGCCGCGGAGCCGTCCCCGCATCTCGCCGGCGGCGCGGGCCGTGAACGTGACCGCCAGCACCTGCCCCGCCGAGACGTGACCGTTCGCGACGAGGTGCGCGATGCGGCGCGTGATGGTCCGGGTCTTACCGGTCCCGGCGCCGGCGAGCACGCAGACCGGCCCGCGCGGGGCGAGGACCGCGGCAGACTGCTGCGGATCCAATCCCTCGTCGGGCCGGGTTCCAGTGTTCTCCGGGGTGGCATCCACTGACATGCCGTCCATACTCTCAGGGCCCACCGACACCAGCTGCTGCGCCCGTCGCGGGTGTGACGTGTGCCCGTTCGGGAACAGTCCGGACCGATCGTGGTGTTATAGGCGCCGTGACTACCGAAGCTCCTGCCCTGACCATGTATTCGACCACCTGGTGCGGCTACTGCCGTCGACTCAAGAAGCAGCTCGACGAGAACGGCATCTCGTACGTCGAGATCGACATCGAGCACGATCCCGCGTCCGCCGAATTCGTCGGCAGTGTCAACGGCGGCAACCACGTCGTGCCCACCGTCAAGTACGCGGACGGCAGCACCGCCACCAACCCGACGCTCGCTCAGGTCAAGCAGGCGCTCGGCGTCTAGTCAGTCGGCCTTCGCCCAGGACTCGACCATCACCCGCGCGATGGAGATCGAGCCGGGCAGCAACAGCTCGGCATCCGACGACGTGGTCCAGTCGCCCGCGCCGAGCGCTGCACGTACCTGATCGCGGGTGAACCAGTGGGCCTCGGCGATCTCGCCGTCCGCGAACTCGAGCGCGGCGGCGGGGTCGCCGACGGCCGCGAAGCCGAGCATGATCGACCGCGGGAACGGCCACGGCTGGCTGCCCAGGTATCGAACGTCGGAGACGTCCACGCCCACTTCTTCGCGGATCTCCCGCACCACGCACGTCTCGAGCGACTCCCCCGCCTCCACGAAGCCGGCCAGCACCGAGAACATCCGCGGCGGCCACGACGGCTGACGCGCCAGCAGCACCCGGTCGCCGCCGTCGTGCACCAGGCAGATCACCGCCGGGTCGGTCCGCGGGAACTCCTCGTGCCCGGTGGTCGTGCTGATCCGCGACCATCCCGACATGGTCTGTTCGGTCGGGGCGCCGTCGATGGCACTGAACCCGGCGTGGTCGTGCCAGTTCAGCAGCGCCACCGCCGTCGTCACCAGGCCCGCACTCGCCTCGTCGAGTCGGTGGCCGAGCATGCGCAGATCGCCCAGTTCCCCGGTCATCGCCGGCACCCGGACCGCCCACACGTGACGCTCGCCGCGCAACCCGAGGAACACCGCCCCGGACACCGGCTCCGCACCGAGCGACGTCGCCGGTTCGAGGACCAGTTCGCGATCGGTGACGCGGAACTGCCCGCGGTGGTTGACCCGCAGCAGCAACGCGTCGGCCCATCCGGCTCGCAATGCGTCCGTGTCCGAACGCAATTGCTCGGCACGGTCGACGGCGGCACGCGACAGCAGAGGCGTTTCGGTCAGCGTGAATACGGGCGCTGTGAAGTCGGACACGGAACGACCCTACTGCGGTGGCCGGGCAGCGGCGCGGACGGTCAGTTGCTGACGCGCTTGATGTACAGCAGGAGGTCGTCGGCCTCGACGGCGTCGACCTCCGGCGAGCCCACCCGCAGGAGCCGGCCGTCGCGCACCACGCCGAGGACGATGTCCGACAGGTGGCGCGGCGAGCCGCCGACCTCCTCCGGCTCGACCTCGCGTTCGGCGATGGCGAAGCCCGCCTCGGGGGTGAGCAGGTCCTCGATCATCTCGACGACGCTCGGCGTGGTCCGCGCGATGCCGAGCAGCCGGCCCGCGGTCTCCGACGAGACGACGACGGAGTCGGCGCCGGACTGGCGCAGCAGGTGCGAGTTGTCGGTCTCGCGGATCGCGGCGACGATCTTCGCCTTGGGTGCGAGCTCGCGCGCGGTGAGCGTCACCAGCACCGCCGTGTCGTCCCGGTTGGCGGCGACGATGATCGACGCCGCGTTCTGCACGCCCGCCAGGCGCAGCACGTCCGACTTGGTCGCCGATCCGAGCACGGTGACCAGGCCCAGGCTCGCGGCCGCGTCCAGCACCACCTGGTCGGTGTCGACGACGACGATGTCCGACGGCGAGATGCCGTCGCCGAGCATGGCGTCGACGGCGGTGCGCCCCTTGGTGCCGAATCCGACGACGACGGTGTGGTTGCGCACGCGATGCCTCCAGCGCTGAATCTTGAACGTCTGGCGGGAGCTCTCGGTGAGCGCCGAGAGGGTCGTACCGACCAGGACGATGAGGAAGAAGATCCGCAGCGGCGTGATGATCAGGACGTTGACCAACCGCGCCGTCGGGGTGATGGGGGTGATGTCGCCGTATCCCGTGGTGGACAGGGACACGGTGGCGTAGTAGATGCAGTCCAGCAGCGACAGCTGGTTCTCCTGCGCGTCCTTGTAGCCGTCCCGGTCGATGTAGACGACCACCACGGCGAGCGCGAGAGCGGCCAGCGCGTACGACACCCGCCGCGCGATCGCGCGGGCCGGGCTGGTCTGCATCTCCGGAACCTTGAGCACGCCGACGAGGGCGAAATCCGGCCGATCCGTCAGCGTGTCCGAATTCCGGAACCGCCCTCTCAACCTACCGGGCATTCACTTGTCCCTGTCTTCTTCTCGCGTGCAACATCGGATCGCAGCCTAGCCCCGGATTCGGAATTCGCGGAACGGCACGGGCAAACGGGACCGAACGGTGACCCCGGTCCCGGTCACACGTCCGGCTCGGCCTCGGCCCCCGCGTTGCGGATCAGCTGCGCGAGGCGCTCCGCGTCGGGCAGATCCGGTGGGGCGATGGTCCGCCCGGTGCGCACGTAGTGGAACGCCGCACGCACCTTGTCCAGCGGCGGCGCGACAGGGAGCCCGGAGACGTGCGACTGCCGCGCCGCCATCAGCTCCGCCCACGCCAGCCGGTAGGCCGCGAGCTGCATGACGACGGCCCGCTCGTTCGCGGCGGACGGCTCGGCACCGGTCTTCCAGTCGATGACGGTCCAGCCGCCGTCGGGGTCGGCGAACACGGCGTCGATCCGGCCGCGGAGCACGGTGCCGGCGACCGAGGTCTCGAACGGCACCTCGACCTCGACCGGGTTGCGGTCGGCCCACGGCGACCGCAGGAACGCGTCCTGCAGCAGGGCGAGTTCGGTCTCGGTGCCGACACCGGTGTCGGCGGCGCCGGGCAGCTCGTCGAAGTCCAGCAGCCGCGTCGCCCCGAACCGCTGCTCCACCCACGCGTGGAACGCGGTTCCGCGGCGCGCCAACGGGTTCGGCGGGAAAGGCAGCGGTCGACGCAGCCGCGCGGCCAGCTCGTCGGGATCGGCGGCCAGGTCCACCAGCTGACTCACCGACATCTGCGCGGGCAGCTCCACGTCGGTCGTCCCCGCCACCCGGGCGCTGCGTTCAGCCAGCAGCGCGTCCACGTCGGCCGCCCAGTCGTCCGGATCGTCCTCCGGCTCTTCGGCTTCGGAGGGGAGATCGTCGAGCGCCCCGAGCGCGTCGCGGACGAGCTGGGCACCACGCTCGACGTCGGGCCGGCGCCGCCCCAGCGGGTCGCGCGGCCACGCTGCCTCGCGCGGCCTGGCGGTGAGGGGGTTCTCGCTGCCGTCGTCGGGAGCGGGTGCCCACACGTCGATCACACCGAGCGGCGCGCCCTCCCACGTCGAGACCAGGTCGTGCAGCTCCAGGAGGAACGGCGACGGTCCCTTCGGTTTGGGGCCCGACTCGGTCCAGTGGTGACCGGAGACGAACAGCGCCCGTTCGGTGCGGGTGAGCGCGACGTAGAACAGCCGCCGGTCCTCGTCGAGCCGCCGGGTCGCCAGCGCCTTCTTGTGCGCGTCGACCTCGTTCTCGAGATCCTTGCGGTCGTACACGTTCTCGAGGTCGAGAACCGGGACACCGTCGGCGGATTCGTCGGAGAGGGCACGGTCGCCGCGCAGCGTCGGCGGCAGTTCGGCCACCGAACCGAGCCACGTGGCGGATGCCTGCGTCGACGGGAACACGCCCTCGGTGAGGTGCGGCACCGCCACGACCTCCCACTCGAGGCCCTTCGCCGAGTGCACCGTCAGCACCTGGACCCGGTCGGGCGCGACCTCGATCTCGCCCGGCGCCAGGCCGTTCTCGACGTGCTCGGCGGCCGCGAGGAACGACAGCAGGCCCGTCAGGGTCGCCGAGGTGCGGCTCGCGTATCCCGAGACGACGTCGGCGAACGCGTCGAGATGCTCGCGGCCGGCTCCGCCGACGTCGGACTGCCGGGTGCGGGCCTGCGCCTCGATTCCGATGCCGATCACCCGCTCGACCTCGGCCACCAGCTCCGTCAGCGGCTGTCCCAGCCGCTCGCGCAGTGACGCCAGTTCGGCCGCGAGCGCACAGATCCGAACGTATCCGGACTCCGAATAGCGCTGTGCCGGTCCGGGGTCGGCGAGCGCGTCGGCCAGGCCGGCCTGCTCGGAATGCTCCCCCGGCAAGGCACTGTCGAGCGCCTCGTCGAGTGCGGCGGCGTCGGTGACGGCGCCCGCCGTGCCGTGGCCCGACCGGATACCGAGGTCGCCGGCGCGCTTCCACAGCGCGCGCAGGTCGGCGGCACCGATCTGCCACCGGGCACCGGTGAGGACGCGGACCGCGGCACTGCCGGCCATGGGATCGGCGACCAGGCGCAGCATCGCGACGACGTCCGCGACCTCGGGCGTGTGCAGCAGACCGCCCAGGCCGACGACCTCCACCGCCAGTCCGCGGGCCCGCAATTCCTCGGCGATGGGCGCGGCATCGGCGTTGCGCCGCACCAGCACCGCCGCGGTGGGCGGCTTCCCGCCGTCGACGCGGGCCGCCTCGTACTGCTCGGCGATCCGGTCGGCCACCCAGGCGCGCTCGGACTCGACGGTGTCGTGCAGCGCCAGGCGGACGTCGCCCGGGACCGCGCCGGGCCGCGCCCGCAGCATGCTGACGTCGACGCCCCGGTCGCGCAGCGGGTCGGAGACCATGTTGGCCAGCTCGAGCGCCTCCGGCGGGTTGCGCCAGCTGGTGAGCAACTCGAGCTTGGGGGCCGGGGTGCCGTCGGCGAGCGGGAAGTCGGTGGCGAAGCGCGGCAGGTTGGCCGCCGAGGCGCCGCGCCAACCATAGATGGACTGCATGGGGTCACCGACGGCGGTGAGCGCGAGCCCGGCGTCCTCGCCGCCGCCGAACAGCGACGACAGCAGCACCCGCTGCGCGTGACCGGTGTCCTGGTATTCGTCGAGCAGCACCACGCGGAAGCGCGCGCGTTCGCTGCGGCCCACCTCCGGGTGCTCGGACGCCACCCGCGCCGCGAGCGACATCTGGCTGCCGAAGTCGAGCGCACCCTCGCGGCGCAGGGTGTCGGCCAGGCGCTGCACCAGCGGCAGCAGGTCGAGCCGCTGGTGCTGGACCTCCAGCAGGTCGAGCAGCTTCTTGGACGGCCCGCCCTTCTGCCTCGGGCCGGCGGGCAGCGTGTGGATCAGCTTGTCGAGTTCGGTGTGCGCCTCGCGCAGATCCTCGGGTTCGACGAGGTGCTCGGCGAGCTGCCCCGACAGCGCCAGCACCGACTCGGTGATCGACGCCGGGTTGCGGTCGGTGTCGAGGTCGCCGTCCCAGGCGCTCACCACCCGGTAGGCGAGCTGCCACAGCTCGGTCTCGGACAGCAGCGTCGCCGACGGCTCGATCGGCAGCAGCAGACCGTGCTCGGACAGCAGCCGTCCGGCGTACGAGTGGTAGGTGCTGACCTCGGGTTCGCTGCCGAGGATCCGGGCCCGCAGCCCCCCGCTGGGGTCGAGGTCGCGCACCAGCGACGACCCGGCGAGCGTGGCGAGGCGCTTCCGGATCCGGGCGGTGAGCTGCTGCGCGGCCTTGCGTGTGAACGTCAGGCCGAGGACCTGTTCGGGAGCGACGAGCCCGTTGGCGACCAGCCACACCACGCGGGCCGCCATCGTCTCCGTCTTGCCCGCGCCCGCACCGGCCACGACGAGTGTGGGCCCGACAGGTGCCTCGATGACCGCGGCCTGCTCGGCCGTCGGCGCGAACTTCTGCCCCAGCGCCTCGGCCAGCTCGGCGGGGCCGACCCGGCGCCGGCCCTCCGGCGTGCTCACTGCTGAATTCACTCGGCGGTCACCTGCCGTCCCTCGTCGTGTGCCGGGCAACTCGAGAGCACCGGACAGTGCCGGCAGCCGTCGTTGACCCGCGCCGTGAACGTCGGCCCCTGCGTCGCCGCGGCCGCGTCGTGGATCACGTTCTCCCACAGCCCGACTCCCTCGTCGTCGAGCGCGAGCTGCACCCGCTGCGTCGCGCCCTCCTTGGTGTGCGGCTTGGCGACGAACACCAGCCGCGCCCCGCCCGGCGTCGACGCCGGCTCGCCCTCGATCAGGCCCCGCGCCGCCGCGACCTGGTAGGCCGCGAGCTGCGCGTGTTCCTGCGCCTGTTCCTTCGTCACCGCGTTCTTGGCGGTCTTGACGTCGATGATCACGGGGCGACCCTCGGTGTCGCGCTCGAGGCGGTCGATGCGGCCGCGGATGCGCACCGTCGCGTCGCCCTCGGCCCGTGGCTCGAGCACGCCGTCGACCGCGACCTCGACGCCGATCTCGGTGAGTTCGGACCGCGTGCCGCGCAGCCAGTTCGCGAAGGTGTCGAGCATGCCGCGGGTGCGTTCGAGTTCGCGCCGCGAATACCACTCGGATCCCAGGTCCACCGAGTCCCACGCCGTCTCCAGCGCGTGGTCGACCTGATCGGGCGGGATGTGCCCGGCGAGGGCCTGCACCAGCGTGTGCACGAGCGTGCCGGCGATCGCGTGCGTGTTGTCCCCGTCGCTGCCGCCGTGCCGTTCGAGCATCCAGCGCAGCGGGCAGTTGTTGATGAGCTCGATGGTCGACGGCGACAGCGGCACGGGTCCGTCTTCCGGATCCCACAGCGCCGCATCCGAACTCGGCTCGGCAATGCCGTACCACTGGTCCGGGTGCGCGCCCCGGACGCCGGCGTCCGCCAGCCGCGCCAACTGGTGCGCGGCCCGGCGCTGCCGCTCCGGGTCGGAGGCGGGGACGTCCGGGTCGCACACGACGCTGCGCAGTTCCGCGACCAGTGCGGGCAGCGCCAGCACGCGCGGGTTCTCGTCCTGGACCGGCGCGACGTCGGTGTCGTCGGCGTCGGACTCGTCGGCCCCGAGTAGGTCGTCGACGAATCGCGAGCGGACCAGATCGGTGTCCCCGCTCGACGAGTCCACGGCCGTCACCAGCAGCGACGACTGCGCTCGGCTGCACGCGACGAGGAACAGTCGGCGTTCCTCGGCGAGCAACGGCGCCGTCCTCGACAACGTCTTGTCGACGTGCCCCACCCCGCTGGTGAGGTCGATGAGTTCCTCGGTGCCGAGCAGGGTTCCCCGGGCGCCGAGGCTCGGCCACAGGCCCTCCTGCACGCCCACCACCGCGACCACCCGCCACTGCCGGCCCGCGGCCGAGTGGGCGCTCAGGATCGTGACGGTCTCCTGCGCTGCCACGGCGCGGGCGCGGGCGGTGCCCGGGATCTCCTGCTCCACCAGGTAGTCCACGAATCCCGACAGCTGGGCGCGGGGCAGTCGGTCGACGTAGTCGGCGGCGGCGTCGAACAGGGCGACGACGGCGTCGAGGTCACGATCGGCCTGCGCACCGATCGGCCCACCGAACGCCGACGCGGCCGCCCAGCGCCGCTCGAGACCGGTCGCCTGCCAGGCCGCCCACAGCACCTCCTCGATGCCGCGCCCGCGGTCCAGCGGCACGCGCGCCCGGCGCAACACCTTGAGCACCTTTCGCAGGGCGAGGGATTCGACGTCGGTGAGGCCGGGCAGCAGGTGTGCGACCCCGTCGGCGTCGGGGCCGTCGACGAGAAGCGCCCGCAGCAGCTCTGCCGAGTCCCGGTCGCCGCCCGACGCGAGCTCCGCGCGGCGCAGGCCGCGGCGCAGTCGCCGCAGGCTCACCGGGTCGGCCCCGCCGATCGGCCCCGACAGCAGCGCGAGTGCGTCCTCGCCGGTGAACTCGCCGCCGGAGAGCGCCCGCAGCACCGCCAGCAGACCAGCGACACCGTGCTGCTTCGCGAGGGGCAGCTCACTCGCCGCCGTCGTGACCGGGACCCCCGCGGCGAGCAGCGCCCGGCGCAGCGGCGGCAGCACCCGCGGCACCGAGCGCGCGACGATCGCCATCTCGGACCACGGCACGCCGTCGATCAGGTGGGCGCGCCGCAGCGTGTCCGCGACGAGCGCGGCCTCCTTGGCAGGCGAGGTGAGCACCCGCACCACGGACCGGCCGCGCGCGTCGTCGTCCGGCACCGGCACGCTCGCCCCGCGGTGCGGCGGATTGCCGGGCAGCCGCGCCGCCACCCGCGCCGCGGTGGCCGCGACGTCGGGCGCCGACCGGAAGTTCGTGTCGAGGACCACCTGCGCCGGGTCGTCGCGGTCGGCCAGCTCGGTGAGGAACCGCGCGTCGGCTCCCCGGAACGCGAAGATCGACTGGTCGGGGTCGCCCGCGACCGCGGTCATCGCGGTGCCCGTCCCGATCAGCCGGACCAGCTGCGCGGCCTGCGGATCGAGGTGCTGCGCGTCGTCGACCAGCAGGTGCCGCACCCGGGCCCGCTCCCGGTGCAACAGGTCCGGGTCGGTCGCGAACGCGGTGAGCGCGGCGCTGATCAGTTCGGCGGCGTCGAGGGCGGGCGCGGTGGCCTCGGGCGCCTCCATACCGACCGACCCGCGCAGCAGCATGCCCTGCTCGTAGTGCATCGCGAAGCGGCCGGCCGCCACCCACTCGGGCTTGTCGTGCGCGTGCCCGAGTTCCATCAGGTCCTCGGGCCCGAGCCCGCGCTCGTTGGCCCGCAGCATGAGGTTGCGCAATTCCACCGCGAACCCCGTCATGCCGAGGGCCGGCCGCAACCGTTCGGGCCACGTCGCGGCGCCGTCGGCGATGTCGCCGCGCAGCAGCTCGCGCAGCACCGAGTCCTGCTCGGAGCCGGTGATCAATCGCGGCGGCGGGTTGCCGTGCGCGGCGGCCTGCAGGCGCAGCACCGCGAACGCGTACGAGTGCACCGTGCGCACGAGCGGCTCCCTGGTCGCCCGCGGACGCCCGTCGGGGCCGGACGCGGCTTCCGCGGCGAGCAGGCTCGAGGTGATCTGCTCGCGCACGGCGTTGGCCGCGCGCCGCGACTGCGTCAGCACCAGCACCGATTCCGGGTCGGCTCCGGCGGTGATCCGGGCCACCGCGGCGTCCACGATCAGCGACGTCTTGCCGGTCCCGGGGCCGCCGAGGATCTGCCACGGGTGCCAGCCGCGGCCGGGAGGCGCGCCGGTCAGCACCCGTGCCGGGCCGGGCGCCCACGTCCGCGCGGCCGGCTCCGCGACCGTGCGGCCCACGAGGCGCGCGGACGGAGCCGACGGCCTGGTGCGTGCGCCGGAATCGGTCATGCGAAGAATCTCACCAGACGCGTCCGACACCGATCGCATCCGGCATCATGAACGCCATGCGCGGTCTCCACACCTACCTGTTCGGCACCCCCGGGGCACCCGAGGTGCTCGCCCTCCACGGACTCACGGGGCACGGCCGACGGTGGGAGGCCCTCGGCTCGGACCAACTGAGCGACACCCGCGTCATCGCCCCCGACCTGCGCGGTCACGGCCGGTCGCCGTGGACCCCGCCGTGGGGCCTCGACACGCACGTCGGCGACCTCGTCGAGGTGCTCGACGAGCACGCCACCGGCCCGGTCGTCGTGGTGGCCCACTCGTACGGCGGCGCGATCGCGCTGCACCTCGCCCAGGCCGTGCCCGACCGGATTCGCGGCATCGTCCTGCTCGACCCGGCCATCGGCCTCGACCCGGAGACCATGGGCCGGATCGCCGGACTGGTCGCCGCGCACCCCGACTACACCGACGCCGCGGAGGCCCGCTCCGAGAAGGTGCACGGGGCGTGGGCGGACGTTCCGGCCGACGTCCTCGACGCCGACCTCGCCGAGCACCTGATCGACCTCGACAACGGCCGCGTCGGCTGGCGCATGTCGATCCCGGCCGTCGTCGCGTCCTGGGGCGAGATGGCGCGTGACTTCGTCCTCCCCCCGAAGGGCATCCCGACCGTGCTCGTGCAGGCGCTGCGGGTGCAGCCGCCGTACGTCACGGCGGAGTTCCGCGCCGCGCTGGCCGAGCACCTCGGCCCCGACCTCACGATCGCCGACCTGGACTGCGACCACATGGTCGCGCACGCCAAGCCCGACGACGTCGCGACGTACGTCCGCAAGCTCCTGTAGGCGCAGCCGTGGCGGCCACCACCGAGGAACAGATCGAGCGCGTCCGGGAACTGGTCGCGTCGATCCCACCGGGCCGTGTGGCCACCTACGGCGACATCGCCTCCGCGGCAGGACTGTCCAGCCCCCGCACCGTCGGGTGGATCATGCGCACCGACGCCGCCGACCTGCCATGGCACCGGGTGCTGGGCGCGTCGGGTCGGCCCGCTCCGCACCTGGCGCACCGACAGCTGGCGAAGCTCGAACTCGAGGGTGTGCCGATCCGCGACGGGCGGGTGGATCTCGCGGCGGCGCGCCACCGGTTCTGAGCGGGCGTTCCGCGCGCGTGCGATACATGCGGCAGCATTGACCCATGACGACCATCGGCCAACCCCGCCAGCCGACTGCCGCGATCGTCCTCGCCGGCGGGCGAGCAACCCGCATGGGCGGCATCGACAAACCGGCGATCGTCGTGGGCGGACGCCGCATGCTGGACACCGCACTGGGTGCCGTCGACGATTGTGACCGGATCGCGGTCGTCGGTCCGCGTCGGGACGAGTTGCCTGCGCGGATCGTGCAGACGCAGGAATCCCCCGCGGGTGCCGGTCCGGTCGCAGCGCTGGCCGCCGGGCTGGCCGCGCTCGACGGGACTCCCGACGGCATCGTCGTCGTCCTCGCGGCCGATCTGCCCGCCCTCGAGCAGCGGACCGTCACGGAACTGGTGGCGGCGCTCGTCGAACATCCCGATGCCGAGGCCTCGTTCGCGGTGGACGAGTCCGGTCACGTGCAGTTCTTGCTGTCCGCGTGGCGGCGTCCGGCGCTCACCGACCGGCTGGATGCGCTCGCCGGCCGCGAGAACCAGCCGATGAAGGCGCTGATGCCGGACCGCCACGTCACCCTCGCGGTTGCCGGGGCCGCCGACTGCGACACACCCGCCGATGTCGAGCGCGCCCGGGCCGCGCAGCCGCCGGAACCGATGGATATCGACAGCGCACGGGCGCTCATTCGGGATTCCTTGGTGCCCTTGCCTGTTCGCGAAGTCGCTCCCGCCGAGGCGTTCGGGGCGACGCTGGCCGCTCCCCTGGTCGCGGCGGAGGCGCTGCCCCGCTTCGACGTCTCCGCGATGGACGGGTACGCCGTGGCCGGGCCGGGACCGTGGCGGCTGCGCAGCGAGATCCGGTACGCCGGTTCCTCGGCCGACCTCACCGTCGCCGACGGCGAGGCGGTCCGAATCGCGACGGGCGCACAGGTCCCGCCCGGGGCGACCGCGGTGATCCGCGACGAACACGTCGAGGCGGCACCCGATCCCGACGGCACGCTGCGGCGACGGTCCGACGCTCCCGTCCGGGACGACACCCGGCGGCGGGGCGAGGACTGGCAGCCAGGTCACCATCTGGCGGAGGCGGGCATGACGGTGACGCCGGCGGTCGCGTCGGCGGCGTCCAGCGGCGAGGTGACCGCGGCGACGGTGCGCGGACCGGTGCGCGCGCACGTCGTGGTGACCGGCGACGAGATCCGCCGCGACGGCCCGCTGCGCGCCGGACAGACCCGCGACTCCGTGGGACCGGTCCTGCCGGAGATGCTGCGCCACTGCGGTGTTCGGACCGTCGCGAACACCCACCTGCGGGACACCGCGGACGGCTTCGACGCGCTGCTGCACGACGCCCGCGACACCGACGTGATCGTGGTGGTGGGTGCGACCGGTGGCGGCGCGGCCGATCAGCTTCGCGGCGCCCTGTCACGGGTCGGGGCGCGCACGCTGGTGGGGCGGGTGCGATGCCGGCCCGGCGGATCGCAGCTGACGGCGCTGCTTCCGGACGGGCGGGTGGTGCTGGGGCTGCCCGGCAACCCGGTGGCCGCGGTGGCGACGGCGCTGACGATGCTGCCCGCGATCGTCGACGGACTGACGGCGCGGACGCCGACGGTTCCGATGTCGGGGTCGGTGTCGAATGCGGCGGACGCGAGCACGTCCGTCACCCGGATCGTGCCCGTCACCCGGCAGGTGGACGGGACGTGGCGCGCCGACACCGTGGTCCGCACCGCGCACCTGGCGGGACTGATCGGGCGGGAGGCGCTCGCACTCCTCCCGCCCGACCCCGTCGACGGTCAGACCGTCGAACTGGTTTCCCTCCCCGGGTAATCACACGACGGAGCGGAACCGCGCGAAACGGTCACTCCCCCGATTGCGCCCGACGCTGTTCACGCCCGATGCGGCGCTGTTCCTCGGCGCGTTCGCGGCAGCGGCGCAGGAACTCCTCGTCGGCCGCCGTGTCCTGCGCGATGTGCCGGCCCGGCCGCTCGTACTCCGGGTACGCCGATGACGGCGCCGGACGGCGCGGCGCGGCGAAGCCGCCCTCGGGTCGTCCGGCCACGAGCCACAGCACCGACCCGATCAACGGCAGCAGCAGGACGACGATCACCCAGCCGACCTTCGGAATGTTCCGAACCGCGTACTCGTCGGCGACGATCACGTCCACCAGACAGACGATCCACAGGATCATCACGATCAAACCCAGATACGGCACGACTGCCGAACCTCCCCGTTTCCTCCCCGACCACAGTGCCTTCCCCGACCACGTGTGCCCGACGATGAAACCAACCCGAAGGTACGTAGCGCAACTATCGGATCGCGCGACGCGGAAGCCCGGCGGTCGCTACGGCCGCGCCCGACAGGAACCGCCGCGGAACGGGTCGGCCGCTCAGATCCCCATCGACCGGGCGATCATGTCCCAGGAGTTGTGCAGGTCGTCCTTCCAGTAGCCCCACGAGTGGGTGCCACCGGGACGGAAGTCGAACGTGGCGGGGATCTTCAGTTCGGCGAGGCGGTTGGCGAGGTTGTGCGTGCAGTAGTTGGTGGCCGCCTCGATCACACCGCCGACGACGGCCTGGTTGGCGAGCGCGAACGGTCGCCCGTCGATCCCGGGATCGTCGAGCCGCTCGTGCGGGCCGGGCAGTCCGGAACCGGAGGTGATGTAGAGCTGGGTGCCGCGCAGCTTCTCGGCGTTCACGACCGGATCGTTCTGCACCCAGCCGGGTCCGTCGAACGGTCCCCACATGTTGGTGACGTCGACGCCGCCGCGCAGGCCCGTCACCACCTTGATCGCGTTCTGGCCGGCCCACGTGCTGGTCTCGGCGCAGCCGCTGTACGAGCCGACGCTCTTGTAGAAGCCGGGCTTGGCGATCGCCAGGTTCAGCACCGAGGTGGCGGTCATGGAGATCGCCGCGACGGACTGGACCTTGTTGGTGCCGAACTCTTTGTCGATGACCGGCGGAAGTTCCTCGAGGAGGAAGGTCTGCCACTTCTGGCGGCCCAGCTTCGGGTCGTCCTTCTGCCAGTCGGTGTAGTAGCTGAACGCGCCCTCGAGCGGGGTGACGACGTTGACGTTCTTGTCCTTGAAGAAGTCCATGACGTCGGCGTTGCGCTGCCAGGTGGCCGAGTCCTCGCCGCCGCCGGCGCCGTTGATCAGGTACAGCGTCGGACGCGGCTGGCTGCGGTCGGCCGGCAGGATGACCTCGAGGGGGATGTCGCGGTCCATCGACGGCGAGTACACCGAGATGGTGACCTTGCGGTCGGAGTTCGTCGTCGACTTCACCAGGTGAGCGCCGGAGGCGTCGAAGGCGGCGGGGACGCCGTTGTCGGCGGACGCGGTGGCCGGCACCGCGAGCAGCGACGCGGCTGCCACGACCACCGCGGCCGCGAGAACCCGGGCGCGCCCGATCTCGGAATTCCTCATGCGAACACCCTCCCCATGTGCGGCCTGCACCCCACGTGCCCACGGCCGGTCGTAGATCTGCGCCGAGCACCCCTGAGCACCGGCATCGGTTGAGGACCATACCGACTGAAACGTCGCGGGATGTCCCGTTCGACGCCACCCGCTCGAAATTCACCCGGAACTTCGTACCCACCCCGGTTGCCGGACGGACGCCGGTACGTTGTCCGCCATGGGGACGACTACGGCTACGAGCCTGCCGGTGGAACGCCGCCGGCTGACGGGGTGGACACGCACGACGCCGATCGACGGACAGGTACTCGCGACGAACGATGTCGCCGTTCTCGCCGACGCGGTGGCATCGGTCGCCGACGCGAATTCGGACAAGCCCGCGTATCTGCGGCGCGGTGTCATCGCACGCGGGCTGGGCCGGTCGTACAACGAATCCGCCCAGAACAGTGGCGGATTGACCGTAGACATGACCGGGATCGACAGGATCCATTCGATCGACGATCGAACGCTCGTCGCGGACGTCGACGCCGGTGTCAGCCTCGAGACCCTCATCAAGGCCTGCCTGCCCTTCGGCCTGTGGGTTCCGGTCCTGCCCGGCACCCGGCAGGTCACGGTCGGCGGTGCGATCGCCCACGACATCCACGGCAAGAGTCACCATTCCACCGGCAGCTTCGGCAATCAGGTCGCCGAGATGAGCCTGCTCGTCGCGGACGGTCGGGTGCTGACCCTGACCCCGGACGGCGGGCCCGACGACCCGGACGGCGCGCTGTTCTGGGCCACCGTCGCGGGTATCGGATTGACCGGGATCATCCTGCGGGCGAAACTGCGCCTGCAACGCACCGAGACGGCGTACTTCCTCGTGGACGGCGCTCGGACGAGGTCCCTGGACGAGACGGTGGACCTGCACCTCGACGGCTGGGAGGACGGACAGGACTTCAGCGCGGGCTGGTTCGACTCGATCTCCGCACCGCCCCGCCTCGGGCGCGGCTACTTCACGCGGGGACGCCTGGCGACGGTCGACGAACTCCCACGCGAGTTGCGCCGAGCACCACTGAAGTTCGATGCGCCGCAGCTGCTTACGCTGCCGGACATCTTCCCGAGCGGCCTGGGCAACAAACTCACGTTCTCCGCGCTCAGCGAGGGCTACTACCGCACCGGTGCGACGTACACCGGCCGGATCCAGAACATCACCACGTTCCTGCATCCCCTCGACGGGTTCGGTCAGTGGAATCGCGCCTACGGCCCCAAGGGTTTCCTGCAGTACCAGTTCGTGGTTCCGCCCGGACGGATCGGCGAGTTCAAGCAGATCATCCGGTACGTGCAGGCGTCCGGGCACGTCAGCTTCCTCAACGTCCTCAAGATGTTCGGCGAGGGCAACCGGGCGCCGCTGTCCTTCCCGACCGAAGGCTGGAACGTCTGCCTGGACTTCCCGATCAGGAGGGGTGTCGACGACCTCGTGCGCGAACTCGACCGACGAGTGCTCGCGATCGGCGGTCGGCTGTACACGGCCAAGGACTCGCGCACCACCGCCGAGACCTTCCGCGCGATGTACCCCCGCATCGACGAGTGGACCGAAGTGCGCCGACGAATCGATCCGAACGGGGTGTTCCTGTCCGACATGGGACGCCGCCTCGAACTGAACTGACGCCGGCCGCGCCCCTCAACCGACCAACAGCGCCCGGGCATTACGGACCTCCGGGATCCCGATCCGGCCGGCGGCGAACAGGAAGGTCGGGGCACCGAGGGCGACGGCCGCCAGCAGCGCGGTCGCCGCGGCTTGCCTGGGGTCGGCGACGAGGTGATGTGACAGTCCGACGGCCGCGACGCACACCATCCCGGCGACAACGGACGCCCACAGCACGCGCGACAACGTCGCGAGAACCGTGTGGAAGCCGAGAAGCCCGTAGCGGTGGCGCAGGACCAGGTGGCCGACGACGGCGCCCACGAAGTACGACAGGGAGCTCGCGACGGGCAGCATCACCGCGATCGTCTCGCTGGGGAGGACGCTTACTCCGAGGGCGACGACGCAGACCTTGGTGGCCACCATCGCGGCGTTGATCAGCGTCGGCGTGCGCATGTCGTTGCCCGCGTAGAAGACACGCAGCTGCAGCATGACGAGAGCGAACGGAGGCAGCCCGAACGCCGACAACGCGAGCGCGAACCCGATGAGCCGGGCCGCGTCCACGTCCACACGGCCGACGAACACCACTGTGGTCAGCAGCGGCCCGAGGAGGGTCATCGCGACGGCGGCGGGAACCAGCGCGACCACCGAATACCGGGCGGCACGGCCCATGTCGGCCACCAGCGCATCGTGCTCACCGACCGCGACCGCGCGGGCGATGCGCGGCATGAGGACGGTCAGCAGGGAGACGCCGAGGACGCCGTACGGGACCTGGAACAGCAGATCGGCGTACGTGTAGGTCGAGACGCCGCCGTGGCTGAACGCCACCCTGAGCACGAAGGCGACACCCACCTGACTGATCGCGACGTACAGCACCACCCAGCCGAGCAGCCGCCCTCCGACACGGACCGGCCGCCACGTGTACGGCACCGGCCGCACCCGCCAACTCCACCGGAACCCGGTGCGGCGCAACGCCGCCACCGTCCACGCGGCCTGGCCCACGATTCCGGCGGTGGTGCCGACACCGAGGACGAGCACCTGGGCGGTGGTCATCGACGACGGCGTCAACGTCACCGGGCCCGGCGTCAGCGCGAACGCACCGACCGTTGCGAGGACGATCAGATTGTTGGCCACCGGTGCCCACGCGGCCGGCGCGTAGCTCTCACGCACGTTCGACACGGCCGTCACGGTCGCCGCGACGGCGTAGAAGAAGATCTCCGGCAACAGCAGGTAGGCCATCGTGGTCGCCAACCGTGACTGCTCGGCATCCTTGACCAGTGCGGCGACGAGGAGTGGGGCGGTCACCACCGCGGCCGCGGTGACGACTGCGGCACCGAGAACCGTCGCCAGCAGCAGACGCTGGGTGAGCACACGCGAATATGTCCGACCACGCAGCCGTGCACGCGCGAGGACCGGAATGAGGACGCTGCTCATCACGCCCCCGAGAAGGAGCTCGTACACCATGTTCGGCAGGCTGTTCGCACCGTTGTAGGCGTCCCCGACCGCGGCCGTGCCCAACACCGCAGCCAGCGCGAGGGTGCGCACGAATCCCGTTGCCCGACTTGCGGCAGTCGCGACAGCAACGGCGCCGGTCGCGCGAACGAACGTGCTCTTGGAGTCCGTCACCCGACCATGGTGCCCCACGCCGAGCGGGATGATCACCTGCCCTTCAGTCGAGGACGGCAGTTGCCTCGACCTCGACCATGATGTCCGGTTCCCCCAGTGCGGCGACGCCGAGCAGCGTGATGGGCTTGGTCGGATCGACGCCCAGCTTGGCCGCAGCACGGGAAACACCTTCGCCCAGTAGCGGGTACTTCTCCGGGCTCCAGTCGACGACGTAGATCGTCAGCTTGGCGACGTCATCGAACGACCCGCCGATCTCGGCCAGTGCTCGACCGATATTCAGGTATGCCTGCTCGACCTGGGCTGCGAAGTCGCCGGTACCGACGGGGTTACCGTCGGCGTCGCGGGCCACCTGACCGGCGAGAAAGACGATCCTCGAGCCCTCCGCAATCGAAAGCTGACGGTACACATCGGGTTTCGGAAGCCCCTCCGGGTTGAACAACTTGACTGCCATTTCCCCACCCCTAGCTCGTCTGGCGTACCCCTACTGACTGACGTCATGAAATGTAGCCGCTTCACCCAGACCCTTCGGCGAATTGCCGATTCGGAGGTGAGCATTGGCCCACGCGGCCAGTGATTCCAGGGCTCACGATCCACTGAACCCACCAACGTGGGACCGACCCCGCCGACCCGGGCCGGCCCACGCCTCGCCTACCTGCCCAGAGGAGTTCAGCCCCAAGGCATCTCGGCGCGAGATCCCGCAACGGTGTACGGGTACTCGTCGAACGGATCCGGCAAGCCCACGAGAGCATCGGGGGAACTGACCACGATCTCGCCTTCCGGGGCGATGAGCACAGCACCGGTCGCCTGCAGAATCTGGTGGATGACGTTCCATATCTCGTCACCCGAGGGACGCTGGAAACTGATCGCCGCAATCGACTGCTCGTCGTCGGTCAGATCAACGAAGACATGGTTGTGGCACTGCGACTCGAGAAGCAGGTCCACAGCCCCGGACTCCATCGTCCCCTCGACCGTGTGCTGGTTCAGCACCTTCTCCACTGCGGCCCGGTCCATCGGAACATCACGACCGTCGGAGAACCGCACCACGTACACTGACCAGGACATTCGCTCACCACTGCTGGATGACGTCGAAGCGGCTACCCCAGATAGCCGGATCGTTCACGCTGAACTGCATGAAGCCGCCGCGGGCGACGGTCTTGTCGATCAACTGCTGGGTCGTGGCATCGACGTACGGCAGCGGAGTGCCATAGACGGATCCATCATCGAGGTACACGCCGGACCACTCCGCGGGGACGACAGCGTCGATCGCGTTGCCAGCTCCCAGATCACGCAGGACCCGTGTCTCATTCCGGTCGAACGAGATCCCCTGGTAACCCTCCCCCGAATATGAGTGCGCGGCCGCCGCAGTACCGGTTGCACCGACCATCAGCCCTGCCGCAGCAGCGGCGGGAATCAGTGCAGTAGCAATCCTACGAACACGAGACATCGCGCTTCCCCTCCTGACGCACCAGCCACTTACCGGCCGGTAGGTTTCCTATTGCTCCACGCTAGTCGCCGAGCCCTACGCCCCGGCCCGGCGGCCCGGCCCGCCCAGCCCTGTCCGCGGTATCTCCCCACACGAAGTCGGAATCTCGTCGTCGGCCGCCAGGTCGAGCCGCCCATCTGCGTCGGGGCGGAGCCTGTGGGCACTCAGGGTTTCGTCGCCGACCGACGGCCCAGGACGAAGGCACCCCACACGAGAGCCGTCGCGAGCAGAACCGCAAGTGCCGCAACCGCATAGGCCCACGCGGGAATCCCGCTGTGCTCGGTTTCCACCACCGCCTGCGGCTGGTCCGTGTCGCCCGATGTCGGAGCCTTCGCCGGCAACGCCTTCGACGCGTCGGCGACGTTGGTCGAGAGCCCCTTGACCACGCCGCTGATCGGGGCCGTGCCGTCCACCAGCTGCCCGGTGCCGTCGGCGAGGGCCCGGCCCCCGTCGTCGAGGAGGATCAGCCCGTCGCTGAGCTGGCCGGCACCGGCTGCGATCTGGCCGACACCGCTGACGAACTGTGCCGACGGATCATTCAGCTCGTACGAAAGCTGTCGCGCACCGTTCTTCAGCAGATCGAGCTGGGCGAGCGTGTGCGGCCCCAGCCCCTGGGTGTCCAGTTGCCCTACGAGGTCCGTGACCTTGGCGGCGGCGCCCTGGGACACCGGGTCCGGCGACGCCGACAACACCGCCGCGACCTGCCGCAGCGACCCGGTGACCTCGGCCTGCTTGGCGCCCAGCCCGGTGAGCGTGTCCACCACCTCGTCCACGCCGCCGCTCACCTGCCGCGCACCGTCGCCGAGCAGGCCGACGCCGCCGCTCAGCTCGGTCAGGCCGTCGGACAGCTGCCGCGCCCCGTCGCGGGCCTGCCCGAGTCCGTCGGAGAGCTGGTTGGCGCCGTCGTCGAGCTGTCGTCCGCCGTCCACCAGCTGTCCGACGCCGCCGCTCAGCATCGACAGCGGAAGGCTGGCCTGCTGGAGGCTGCTGCGTGCCTTCGCGATCGCAGCGCCGTCGTCGACGGCTGGGGTCGTGGTCTCGGACGCGGGCGGCGGCGCCGAGACCGGTGCCGCATCGGTCCGGCCCAGGGTGAGCCACAGGACCACGCCCGTCACGGCGACGGCGACGAAGGCGAAGAGGGCTGCGACCTGCCGGGTGGAGAGCCGACGGCGGGCGGTGGTGTCGTGTTCGCTCATAGATCCGCGAACGGTAGTCGCGGCGATTAAGCGATCTCTGAGACGGAGACGCCGCTCACACGGCCGACTCGTCCGTGACGTCCGCGATGGCCGCGGCGTCCTCCTCACCGAACGTGTCCTCGAGCGCTTCAGGCGAGTAGTCCAGGTCGATCTCCTCGACGGGCCGGCCTCGTGCCGACTCGATGGCACCGAGGCGACGCTGCGCGCGGTCCGCGGCGTACTCGAGATAAACCTCCGGTGCGATACCGAACGGGGGTTCCTCGAACTGGTCGTTCACCCACTGGATCATGTTCAGGGCGTGCGGAAGCAGCTCACCCATTCGTTGCTGGACAAGGTCCCAGTTGCTGTCGTCGGCGGCGACGTGCCGTCGACACGTGAAGGTGCCCCACGCCATGTGCCGCCGCTCGTCGTCCCCGATCCGGCGGACCAGTTCCTGCACGCCGGGGAAGATTCCGCGTTCGGTACACACCCGCTGCCACGCGTAGTAGCCGGTGAGCGCGAGGCACCCCTCGATGACGTGGTTGTAAGTGACGCTGGCCCGGATCTGGTTCGCCGGGCTCGGATCGGTCTCGAGAACCCGCAGCGAGCGCGGCAACTCCTCGTAGAAGAGGGTTCGGTAGTGAGGGTTCTCGGCCACGAATGGGTGCAGGTCGCCGTCGAGGCCCACCGCGTCCATCCACCGCCGGAACCCCTGGACGTGCTTGGCTTCCTCGAAGCAGAACTGTGTCAGATACATCTCGTCGCCGAACCGGCCCTCGGCGGCCATGGCCTTCATGAACGGCTGGATGTCCTCCGTCACGGCCTCCTCACCGGCGATGAACTGGGTGCACAGGTACGTCGCGCTGCGCTGCTCCTCGCTGCTCAGCGCCGCCCAATCCTCGGCGTCCTGTGTGAAGTCGAGGTCGGCGGGATTCCAGAACTTGGCGTTGCCCTTCACGAACAGTCGGAGGGGAAACGCGTCCCAGTTGAGCCCGCCCCGGCGTAGTGAATTGAAGCCCTGCCTGTCGACTGATGTCGCAGTCATCTCGAGAACCTTCTTCCCGGCGTGCGCCGACGTCCGCCCTCGCACGCTCGCAGGCCCCGGCCTGGATGTGTCGGTCGGCCGAGCGTGCCCGGTCCCTCCTCACGGTAGTCCGGTGCCGGCACGATCGGACCGGTTCTTGCACACCGATGCGCAGGGACCGTGACCCCGCGCGGACCTCCGTGTGCGGCCCGTCACGCACGATGTCGTATGTTCCGGTAAGTAGTCGTGACGAGCGACGTGACCAAGGGGGTAGGTGCGGATGACCGATTCGATCGGGTTCCTCACTCGTGACGGCAACGGATTCACACCGCTGCCGCTGGGGATCAGCCGGTGGTCGTCGGACATGATCATCGGCCCGGCGCTGTGCGGAATCCTGGCCCGCGCCATCGAGGACGAACACGGCGCCGAAGGTTTCGTGCCCGCCCGGCTCACCGTCGACCTGTTCGCCCCGGCGCGCGCGGCGCGGATCGACGTGGTCACCCGCATCGTGCGCGAGGGCAACCGGATCCGCGTCGCCGACGCCGACGTACTGCAGAACGGGCAGTCCGTCGCCCGCGCGACGGTCGTGTTCCTGCGCCGTTCGGTGCAGCCGCCGGGCGAGCTGTGGACGCGACCCGAGAGCCCGCAGCCTCCACCGGTGGACGTGCTGCCTCCGCTGCAGGCCCCGTCTCCGCCGTGGATCAACAGCGACGGCCACCCCGTCGGATGGTCGTCGTCGCTCGGCGATCACCAGACCGCGAGCCGAAAGCGCATGTGGCAGTATCAGGTTCCCGTCGTCGCGGGCGAGGAGCCGTCACCCTTCGTGCGCGCGGCGATGGTGGGCGAGACCACGAGTCTGATGACGAACTGGGGCACCGAGGGCATCGGATTCATCAACGCCGACCTGACGCTGGTGCTCTCCCGCCTGCCGGAGGGACCCGAGATCGGACTCGAGGCGGACAACCACATCAGTACCGACGGCATCTCCGTCGGCACCACCACCATGTTCGACCGACTCGGGCCCATCGGCACCTGCGTCGTCAGCGCACTGTCGAACGCGGCACGGCAACTCGACTTCGCGAACTGATCCGCGACGACGGGGCGGCCAGCAGATACCGTGCGGCCACCAGGTCGACGATCGCCGGGTGCACCCCGAGCGGCGCGGCGACACCGTCGGCGCCGGCCTGCTCGAGGCGGGTGTGGAACAGCCCGGGCGCGAGGAGGTACGCCGCGACGAACACGCACCGCTTCCCCGTCGCGCGTAGCCGCTCCACGGTCTCGGGCACGGTCGGTGTCCCGGTCGCGATGTAGGCGACCGGGACCTCGCACCGGACCCGTGCCGACAGCATCGCCGCGGCGCGCCGGACGTCGTGGCGGGCCCGAGGGTCCGAGGATCCCGCCGCCGCCAGGATGACGGCATCGCCCGGCCGCCAACCCGATTCACGCAGCCGCTGCTCCAGCACCCACGCCAGGTCGGGGTGCGGCCCGAGTGCCCGCGTGACCGTCACCCGGGGATGTCCGCTCTCGATCACACCGCGCGGCACGTCGGTGTGGACGTGGCACCCCGACGCCAGGAACGCGGGAACCAGCACGACAGGCCGGGCCGGGTCGCCCAGGTCGCGCAACACCTCGGCCGGCGACGGCCCCAGCACGTCGACGAACGCCGTGCGCACCACCCCGACCCGCTCGGCGAGCGCATTCGACAGGGCCGCAACGGTTTCGACTCCGACACGGCTGCGAGTGCCGTGCGCGACGAGTACCAGCTCCGCCCGGCTCACGACCGGCTCGCCTCGAGCAGGCGGTCGTACTCCGCCGGATCGAGCGCCAATCGGTAGCCGCGCTTGACGACGGTCTGCACGACCTTCGGCGCCCCCAGATGACCGCGCAACCGCGCGATGGCGGTCTCGACCGCGTGCGGGTCGTCGCTGCGCCCGGGCAGGGCCGCCAGCAGGTCGGCGCGGGAGACCACCACGCCGGGCCGCTCGGCCAGCCGGCGGACCAGCGCCATCCCCGCGGGCGACAGCGCCTTGACCTCCCCGTCCACGACCACGCAACTCCCCCGCACACTCAGCTCGTGGCCGCCCGCCCGGACCTGGGCGGTGCGGCGCGGCAACTCGTCCGCGATGTGCCGGGCCAGCGACCCGAGTCGCGAGCGCGACGGCGCCGTGGTCGGCACCCCCAGCGCTGTCAGCGGCGCCGCCGTGACGGGTCCGACGCAGGCCGCGAGCACCCGACCGTCAAGCGCCTGCAGCAGCGGATCGAGAACGCCGGTCGTCTTGGCGCGCCCCAGAATCGACGCGACCGCCGGCGCGCTGGTGAAGCTGACCGCGTCGAGGCCGCCACTCGCGATGGACTCGATCAGCCGGTCGAGCGCGCCGCAGTCGTCGGGCGGCGTCCAGCGGTACACGGGCACCGCGATCACCTCGGCACCGGCGGCGCGCAGCACGGCACAGAAGTCCGGGATCGGTTCCCACTCCGTCGTCGCCCCGTGCAGCTGCACCGCGATGCGTTGCCCCGAAACTCCCTCCGCCAGGAGGTAATCCAACACCTCTGCCGACGATTCCGAATCCGGCGACCATTCCTCCCGCAGATCGGCGGCGCGCACGGCCCCCTTCGCCTTCGGACCGCGCGCCAGGATGCGGGTCGCGCCCAGCGCGGCCAGCAGGTGCTCGGCCCGGCCCCAGCCCTCGGCCGCGCCCATCCAGCCGCGGAATCCGATCCCCGTCGTCGCGACCGTCACGTCGGGCGGGTCCGCGATCACCGCGTCGGTGACCCGCGCCAGTTCCGCGTCGTCGGCGAGCGGGACGATCCGGATCGCCGGCGCGCACACGACGCCGGCGCCGCGCCGGGCGAGCAGCGTCGCCAGCTCATCCGCCCGCCGCGACGCCGTGATCCCGACCGTGAACCCCGTGAGGTCCCCGTCGCCCGACGGCCCGCCCGCCGTCACGGAGACCCGACCGCGATCGCGCACACCTGCACCACGTCGTCGCCGCGTCCCTCGACGACCCGCACCGGATACACCGGCAGGCGCACCGACTCGTCCTCGAGGCAGCGGCCGTCGACGAGCGAGAACACCTGCTTGAGCAGCGGCGACGCGACGGTGGGCTCACCGTGGCGATCCCCGACCAGCCCCCGCGACATCACCGCGGCGCGCCCGAACGGATCGATGTTGCCGACCGCGCGCAGGCTCCCGTCGGCGAGCCGGAAGAGCGCCGCCTGGGTTCCGCCCCGGAGCAGCACGGCCACCCCGCGTCCCGGGATCAGATGGCTCCGCGCACACGCGGACGTCCAGTCGCGTCCCCCCGCCACAATGGGCGTCTCGTGAGTGCCGGCGTCGCCGTGCACCCAGGTCTCCATCACCGTCATCGCAGACCTCCTGCACACTGTGCTCGTTCGAGATTCATTGAAAAGTCGGGTTGTTTCCGCGGCGTTACTCAGCGATTACCGGCTCGAGGAGCTTTCCGACGCCCGGTCCGGAAAGTCCGGAATGCCCATCAGGACGGGCACCTTGCGCGGTCCGGACTCGTCGAAAGCGACCGTCGGGTCGGGCACGCCGGGGGCGTTGACGAACGACACGAACCGCGACAGCTTCTCCGGATCGTCGAGCACCCCGGCCCACTCGTCGCGGTAGCCGGCGACGTGCCGCGCCATCGCCGCCTCGAGGTCGGCGGCGATGCCCAGGCTGTCGTCGCACACCACGGCCTTCAGGTGCTCGAGTCCGCCCTCCAGGGCTTCCGTCCACGGCGCGGTGCGCTGCAATCGGTCCGCGGTGCGCACATAGAACATCAGGTAGCGGTCGATGTAGCGGACGAGGGTCGCGTCGTCGAGGCCGCCGGCGAGCAACTGCGCGTGCTTGGGCGACTGGCCGCCGTTGCCGCCGACGTACAGGTTCCAGCCGTTCTCCGTCGCGATCACGCCGACGTCCTTGCCGCGCGCCTCGGCGCACTCCCGGGCACAACCCGACACCCCGAACTTGATCTTGTGCGGCGCCCGCAGGCCGCGGTAGCGGTTCTCGAGCCGCACGGCCATGCCCACCGAGTCCTGGACGCCGTAGCGGCACCACGTGGATCCGACGCAGCTCTTCACGGTGCGCAGCGACTTGCCGTACGCCTGGCCGGACTCCATACCGACGTCGACCAGCCGCCGCCAGATCTCGGGTAGCTGCTCGACCCGCGCCCCGAACAGGTCGATGCGCTGACCGCCGGTCACCTTGAGGTACAGCCCGAAGTCGCGGGCGATCTCGCCGATCGTGATGAGCTGCTCGGGGGTGCACTCGCCGCCGGGCATCCGCGGCACCACCGAGTACGTGCCGTTGCGCTGGATGTTCGCGAGGAAGTGATCGTTGGTGTCCTGCAGCGACGCCTGCTCGCCGTCGAGGACGTGGTCGGAGGACGTCGACGCGAGAACGGACGCGACGACGGGCTTGCAGATGTCGCAGCCGGTCCCGGTGCCGTACTGCGCGATCAGTCCCGAGAACGTCCGGGTGCCGGTGGCGCGGACGATCTCGAAGAGCTCGGCGCGGGACTGGGTGAAGTGCTCGCACAGCGCCTTCGACAGCTCCACCCCCGACGACGCGAGCAGCGACTTGACGGTGGGCAGACAGCCGCCGCACGTGGTGCCGGCGTTGGTGCACGCCTTGACCGCGGCGATGTCGCACGCGCCGTCCGCGATCGCCGCGCAGATCTCGCCTTTGGTGACCGCGTTGCACGAGCACACCTGCGCGTCGTCGGGAAGCGCTCCCGTGCCGGGCTTCTCACCCGCCGGCGAGATGAGTGCGGCCGGATCGCCGGGCAGTTCGCGCCCCACGAGCGGGCGCAGCGACCCGTACGACGTCGCATCGCCGACGAGGATGCCGCCGAGCAGGGTCCTGGCATCGTCGGAGACGACGAGCTTGGCGTACGTGCCCTTCGCGGCGTCGCTCAGGACCACCTCGAGGGCGCCCGGCGTGGCGGCGTGCACGTCGCCGAAGCTCGCCACGTCGACGCCGAGGAGCTTGAGCTTGGTGGACAGGTCCGCGCCGGGGAACACCGCGTCCCCACCGAGGAGCCGGTCCGCCACCACCTCGGCCGTCGTGTATCCCGGCGCCACCAGGCCGTAGCAGCGGCCCTCGACGGCGGCGCACTCGCCGACCGCGTAGATGGCGGGATCGGATGTCACACAACCACTGTCGGTGACGATGCCGCCCTGCTCGGCGATGTCCAGGCCGGCGTCGCGGGCCAGCCGGTCCTGCGGGCGGATACCGGCCGAGAACACCAGCAGCGCCGCGTCGACCACGGAGCCGTCGGACAGTTCGACCCGCACCCCGGCAGGCCCCTCGCCGATCGACGTGATCCCCGTTCCGGTGTGGACGGTCAGCCCGAGGTCGGTGACCAGGCGGGCCAGGACCGCGCCGCCGCCCTCGTCGACCTGCAGCGGCATGAGCCGCGCGTTGTGCTCCACCACGTGCGGCGCCAACCCCAGTCGGCGCAACGCGTTGGCCGCCTCGAGCCCGAGCAGGCCGCCGCCGACCACGACACCGGCGGCGCCGGGACCGACCGCCTCGACCCGGGCCCGGATGCCGTCCAGATCCGACGGGGTGCGGTAGACGAAGCACAGGTCGTGCTCGTGTCCGGGCACCGGCGGGACGAACGGATACGACCCGGTGGCGAGGACGAGCGCGTCGTATCCCAGGACGTCCCCCTGCGAGGTGGTGACGGTACGAGCGGCGCGGTCGATCGACTCGGCGCGCACCCCCACCCGCAGGTCCACGGCGGAGTCGCCGTCGAAGTCGTTGCCCGCCAGGGCGAGTTCCTTCACGTCCCACGTGCCGACATACGACGACAACGCCACCCGGTCGTACGCGGGGACGGCCTCCTCGCACAGCACCGTCACCTTCCAGGTGTCGGCGTCGTCGCGCGCCCGCAGCGCCTCGACGAACCGGTGTCCCACCATGCCGTGTCCGATCACGATCGCGGTCCGTCCGCTCATGCCGCACCTTCCTCCCGGGCCGGTTGTGTGTTGGCTACGTTGTCGCTGTCGCTCTCGTGCTGCGGATCGGCCGTCCGCAGCCATTCGCAGATGCCCTCCACCGCCGAACTGCAGCCCCCGCAACCCGTCGTCGCACGGGTGGCGGTGGCGAGCGCGGTCACCGAACGTGCTCCCGCACGCCACGCACCCGTGAGATTCGCTTTGGTGACCGAGTTGCAGCGGCAGATCACCGCGCTGCCCGGCATGCCCGCGGGACTGACGGACTCCACCGTCGCGGTGCCGCGACCCGTCAGCAGCGCCATACGGTCCTGCGGCACCGGCAGTTCCGCGTCGAACAGCTGGGTGATGGTGCCCACCACGTCGGGCGAGCCCAGCAGCACCGCGCCGACGATCCTCTCGCCCGCGACGACGAGCTTGGCGTAGCGACCGCGGGCCGGGTCCGCGACGGTGAGCACGTCGAGGTGCTCGTCGTGCAGCTCCGCGCTCACGTCGCCCATCGACGCCAGGTCGATGTCGTGGGCCTTGAGCCGGGTCACCGGCGGGGTGCCGTGGTACTGGGCGTCGGGGTTCGCCCCGGTGATCCGGTCGGCCACCACCGCCGCCTGCTCCCAGCCGGGCTGCACCAACCCGTACACCTCCCCGCGGTGCTGGGCGCACTCCCCGATCGCCCAGACGTGCGGGGCACCGGCGCCGAGCGCGTCGTCGACGACGACGCCGCGGTCCACGGCCAGCCCGGCCGCGGTCGCCAGGTCGGTGGCCGGCCGGATGCCGGCGCTGAGCACGACCAGGTCGGCGGGCACCTCGGATCCGTCGTCGAGGACGAGCGTCCTGGCGGTGTCGGTGCGGCGCAACGCCACCACGCGACGCTCCAGGACCATCCGCACACCCAACCCGGTCAGGACGCGGGTGAGGACCCGTCCGCCCCCGTCGTCCAGCTGCCGTTCCATCGGCACCGCCTTGGGGTGCACGACGGTGACGTCCGCGCCCCGCAGCAGCAGTCCCCGGGCCGCCTCGAGCCCCAGCAGCCCGCCGCCGAGGACCACCGCACGGCACCCAGGCCCGGCCGCGGCGGCGATCCGGTCGCAGTCCAGGGCCGTGCGGAACGCGGCGACCCGCTCGTCGCCGGACGCCATGCCGTCGATCCGCGGCACGAACGGGGTGCTGCCCGTCGCGAGCACCAGTTCGTCGTAGCCCAGGGTCGTCCCGTCGTCGCAGCGCACGCTCCGCGCCGCCGTGTCGATCGCCGTCACCCGCACGCCGACGCGGACATCGACGTGGTTGCGTTCCCACCAGTCGTCCGGCCGCAGCCGGGTGTCGCGCGCAGTGATGCTGCCCGCCAACACGTTCGACAGCAGGATCCGGTTGTACGCCGCGCGCGGTTCGGCCCCGAACACCACCACCTCCAGCTGGGCCGGATCCCGCTCACGCCGCCGCAGTTCCTCCGCCAACCGGGCGCCGGCCATCCCGTTGCCGACGATCACCACGCGTCGGGTCATGGCCGAACCCCCACCCGTGTCCGGTCTCCAGGCACCGCCGGGCCCGGCTCGAGCCGGACCGCGCACACCTTGAACTCGGGCATCCGGCTCGTCGGGTCCAGCGCCGGGTTGGTCAGCAGGTTCGCGCGTGCGTCACCGGCGAAGTGGAACGGCAAGAAGACCGTGTCGAGCCGCATCGAGTCGTCGCACTGCACCGCGACGTCGACCCGGCCGCGCCGCCCCACCACCACCGCGTCGTCGCCGTCGCGCACCCCCGCCCGCGTCGCCGTGTCCGAGTGCACCTGGACGAACATCGGCCCGGCCGCGGCCGCGAGCTCGGACACCCGACGGGTCTGCGCACCCGACTGGTAGTGCGCCAGAACACGTCCGGTCGTGGCGACGAGCGGGAAGTCGGCGTCCGGCGACTCGCTGGGACCGCGGTGTTCGACGGCCGTGAACCGGGCACGCCCGTCGTCGGTCGCGAACCGGTCCAGGAACAGCCGCGGGGTCCCGGGATGCGCGACGTCGGGGCACGGCCAGTGCAGCGCCTCCCCCGCGTCCAGTCGGTCGTACGTGACGCCGGCGTAGTCGGCGACCCCGCCCGCGGACGCGCGCCGGAGCTCGTCGAAGACCACCTCGGGATCCACCGGGAACCGTCCGGCGGGCTGGCCCAGCCGAACGGCCAACTCCCGCAGGACCTCCAGCTCGCTGCGGGTCCCCTCCGGCCGGTCGACGCCGCGCCGTCGGCGCAGCACGCGTCCCTCGAGGCTCGTCATGGTGCCCTCCTCCTCGGCCCACTGCAGCACCGGCAGCACCACGTCGGCCGTCGCCGCGGTCTCCGACAGGAGGAAGTCGCACACCACCAGCAGGTCCAGCGACCGCAACCGCTCGACGACGTGCCCGGCCCGCGGCGCCGACACCGCCAGGTTGGCCCCGTGCACCATCAGCGCCCGCGGACCGTCGGGGCGACCCAGCGCGTCGAGCAGCTCGTACGCGCTGCGCCCCGGACCCGGCAGGTCCTCCGGATCGATGCCCCACACCCGCGCGACGTGTTCGCGTGCAGCGGGATCGGTGATCTTGCGGTAGCCGGGAAGCTGGTCGGCCTTCTGGCCGTGCTCGCGTCCGCCCTGCCCGTTGCCCTGGCCCGTGACGGCGCCGTAGCCGCTGCCCCGACGTCCGGGCAGGCCCAGCGCCAGCGCGAGCGCTATCCACGCGGAGACGGTGTCGGTGCCGGTCGCGTGCTGCTCGGTGCCGCGCGCGGTCAGCACGTAGGCGCCGGTGTCGCAGCGGCGTGAGCGGGACAGGATTTCCACCGCCCGGCGCAGCGACGCCACGGGCACGCCGGTGACACGCTCGGCGCGTTCGGGCCACCACTGCGCCGCCGCGAGCCACGCCTCGTCGAATCCGGCGGTCCGGGCGTCGACGTACTCGCGATCGAGGTGCCCCTCGGTGACCGCGAGGTGCAGCATCGCCAGCGCCAGCGGCAGATCCGTGCCCGGCGCGAGCTGCAGGTGCACACCGCCGCCGGCCAGCGCCCGCTCGGCGGTGGCGGTCCGGCGGGGATCGGCGACGATCAGCCCGCCGGCGTCGGCCGCCGCGGCGAGGTGCCCCAGAAACGGCGGCATCGTCTCGGCGACGTTGCCGCCGACCAACAGGATGGCCCGTGCCGCGGTCAGGTCCGCGACCGGGAACGGCAGCCCGCGGTCGAGCCCGAACGCCCGGATGCCGGCCGCGGCCGCCGACGACATGCAGAACCGGCCGTTGTAGTCGATGTTCGACGTGCCGAGGGCCACCCGCGCGAACTTGCCCAGCTGGTAAGCCTTCTCATTGGTCAGTCCGCCACCGCCGAAGACCGCGACCGCATCGCGCCCGCCGGCGGCCTGCGCCGCGCGGAATCCGTCGGCCACCCGGTCCAGCGCGTCGTCCCACGTCGAGGGAATCAGTCGGCCGCCGACTCGAACCAGCGGCGTCGTCAGCCGGTCGGGGTGGCGCAGCAGTTCCGCACTCGTCCAGCCCTTCTGGCACAACCCGCCGCGATTGGTCGGGAACTGCCGGCCCGCCACCCGCACTCCGGTCGACTCGTCCGCCGAGAGCGTCATCGCGCACTGCAGGCCGCAGTACGGGCAGTGGGTGTGCGCCCCGGGCGGCAGCGTCGTCGACGCCGTCACGATGCCATCGCAATCGCCTGTGCCGCAGTCTCCTTCGTGGCGGAGGCGCGTCGCACGAACACGAACCAGGTGACGATCGCGCACACCACGTAGAAGCCGAGGAACACCCAGAACGCCATGGTCGCCGACTTGGCGGGACTGCTGTACGACGCCCGTAGCACCAGGTTGATGCCCACACCGCCGAGGCCGCCGATCGCGCCCGCGAACCCGATGAGCGCGCCGGACATGTTGCGCGACCACGCGGCCTGCCCCGCCGCGTCCAGCCCGTCCAGCGATCGGGACCGCGCCTCGAAGATCGACGGGATCATCTTGTACACCGAGCCGTTGCCGAGACCGGAGAGCACGAACAGCGCCACGAAGCCGATCACCAGCGCCGTCATGGTGGCACCAGACGCGGCGCCGGGGGCGGCGTCGTCGACGGTGCCGGCGGCGACCAGGACCGTGGCCGCCAGCACCATCGCCGCGAACGTGTAGAGGGTGATCCGGCCGCCTCCTATCCGGTCGGCGAGACGGCCACCGAGCGGACGAGCGATCGACCCGAGCAGCGGTCCGAGGAAGGCGATCTGCGCGGCGTGCAGCGCGGCCTGCGCGGGGGTGTCGCCGCCGGCGAGGAAGTTGATCTGCAGGACCTGCCCGAACGCGAAGCTGAAGCCGATGAACGAGCCGAACGTGCCGATGTAGAGGAAGCTGACGATCCACGAGTCGCGCACCCGCAGCGCGAGGGCCATCGACCGCAGGTCGGCTTTCTGGTTGACGAGGTTGTCCATGAACAGTGCGGCGCCGACCGCCGCGACCGCGATGAGCACCAGGTAGACGGCGCACACCAGGTACGGCGCGGTGTTGCCCACGGTGGCGATGACGAGCAGACCGACCAGCTGGATGACCGGCACCCCGATGTTGCCGCCGCCCGCGTTCAGCCCGAGCGCCCATCCCTTGAGCCGCTGCGGATAGAAGGCGTTGATGTTGGTCATCGACGACGCGAAGTTGCCGCCACCGACGCCCGCCGTCGCCGCGACCAGCAGGAACGTCGTGTACGACGCACCCGGGTGCATCACGAACCACAACGTCAGTAGGGTCGGGATCAGCAGCACCAGCGCGCTGAAGACCGTCCAGTTACGGCCGCCGAACCGGGCGGTCGCGACCGTGTACGGGATGCGCAGCACCGACCCGACGAGGGTCGGGACCGCGACGAGGAAGAACTTGCCGGCCGCGTCGATGCCGAACACGTCGGTCGGCATGAACAGCACCATCACCGACCAGATCGACCAGATCGAGAAACCGACATGTTCGGCGATCACCGACCACACCAGATTCCGGCGGGCGATCTCCTTGCCGCCGGCCTCCCAGGCGTCGACGTCCTCGGCGTCCCAGTGTTCGATGTAGTGCCCGCGCACCACCGGCGCCGAACCGGGATGCGCCTCTGGGCCCTGTGCGGGCCGATCGGAGAGAGTGGTCACCTGGGCCTCCTACCTGTGTGGGAAACCCCAAGGTAGGAGGCCGGTGTTGCGTCGGTGCTGCCCCCGGTGACCCGTCCGTCAACTCTCGCTCACCCGCGGGGACCGAGCCCGTGAGGTGGACGAAACCCCCGGTCAGACGGTTTCGGCTCCCCAGCTGTCCTCGAGCATCCGCGGCTTGCACGCCGCCCACGCCGAGATGAGGACGATGACGACGGCCACCGCAAGCAGCGCGAACGGCGCGCCCCAGCCGTCGGTCGCCTCGTGCAGCACACCGAACAGGAGTGGGCCCAGGCATGCCACCGTGTAGCCGACGCCCTGGGTGAAGCCGGACAGCGCCGCCGACCCGGCGTGGGTGCGGGTGCGCAGGTTGATCAGCGTCAGCGCCATCGGGAAGGTGCTCGGGCCGAGGCCGATCACGATCACCCAGAGGATCGGCACCGACATCGGCGCGACGAGCAGGCCGGTGAAGCCGATCGCGTAGCAGACGGCGCAGCCGACGACGATCGGGAACGGGTTCCGCATCCGCGCGCACACCGTCGGGGCGGTGAACGCGGCGACCAGGCCCATGAGCGAGAACAGCGCGACCATGCTGCCGCCGAACGATTCACTCGCCCCGGCCTCGGTGAGGATCTTCGGAATCCACGTGAACATCGAGTACGTGATGAGCGACGTCATGCCGAACATGCCGGCCATGCCCCAGCCGACAGGCGAGCGCCACGGCCGCCCGGGCGCGTGCGACTCGGTGGACACCGCCGCATCGGAGCCCGTGTCGGTCTTGCGGCCGCGGCCGAGCACCATCAGCCACGGGCCGGCCGCGGCGAATCCCAGCAGCGACCACACGCCCAGCGAGATCCGCCAGTCGAACGCGTCCGCGAGCGGCACCGCGACCATCGCCGGGAGGATCGTGCCAACCTGCACACCCACGATGTAGATCGTGCTCATCTGCGCCAATCGGTCCCCGAAATAGCGCTTGACCAGCGGCGGGATGACGACGTTGCCGATGCCCATACCGCCGAGCGCGAGCGCCGACAGCCCCAGCAGCGACCACGTGTCGCCGACCATCGCGCGGGCGAGCATGCCGATCCCCGCCATGAGCATCGCGAGCAGCGCGGTCCACTCGAGCCCGAGACGCCGCGCGATGGCGGGCGTGAGAAGACCGAACACCGCAAACATCGCGGTGGGCACCATGCCGAACACTCCGACGACGGTGGACGAGAACCCGAGATCGTCGCTGATCTGCGAGGCGAGCGGAGTGAACGACGTGACCGCGAGCCGCAGCGTGAGCGCCGACATCGCGATGGCCGCGAATACCAGGAGCCGCCCCCGCAGCAAGGGCTGCGGGCCTCGGGTGGTCACTGTCGTGGACGCGGTCGCCGTCATGTAGTGCCTCGATCTCGAAAGCCGGGAGAGATGTGCCGTCGGACGTGCGCACCGGAACGGTCTATGCACTCGACCCGAGAAATCATAGGATGACCGGATGATAGAGGCAAAGCATTAAAGTGCGAAGGCCCTCACCCGACCCCAGGAGCACCGTGCAACCCGTACGCCGCAGCACCCTGATCACCCAGGTCACCGATCAGCTCCGCGACGAGATCCGTTCCGGAAGGTGGCCGGTGGGTTCCCGGATCCCCACCGAGCCCGCACTCGCCGAGCTCACCGGCACCGGACGAAACACCGTCCGCGAGGCGGTGCAGGCGCTGGTCCATTCCGGGCTGCTCGAACGACGCCAGGGATCGGGCACGTTCGTGCTCGCCAACTCGGAGGTCACCGGCACCCTGGGCAAGTACTTCGCCGGCGCCCACGAGCGCGACGTCCTCGAGTTGCGCCAGTCGCTCGACGTCACCGCGGCGGGCCTGGCCGCGGCCCGACGCGACGCCGACGACATCCGCGAGCTGACCGCCCTGCTGGACGCGCGATTCACGGCGTGGGAAACCGCGGAGCTGCACGACGCGATCGCCGCCGACATCGCGCTGCACCGCGGCATCGTCGCCGCCAGCCACAACCAGGTGTACCTGGAGTTCTACGACTCCCTGCTTCCAGCGATCGAGGCAACCGTCTTCAAGCACGCCTCCGCGACCGGCGCCGGCTTCCACGACGAGCACCGCGCGCTCGTGCAGGCCATCATCGACGGCGACGGCGACCGCGCGCTCGGTGCGGCGCGGTGCTTCTTCAATGAGCTACTCGCCGGCTACCACTCCACCAGCGGTTCTGGAACCATCGACTGAACCCGCTGTCCGCGACGGCTGCCAGGCAGAGTCCACGGCGAGAACGTCCGCCAGCGTGCGAAGTTGTTCGGTGGCCGCGCCAAAGAGAAACTCGGTGCGTTTGGCGGCCGTGAAATAGCGATGAACCTGGTACTCCAGGAAGATGCCGATGCTGGCGTGCACATGAACGATGGTGTGCGCCACCCGGTGGCCGGCCTCGGCCGCCCAGAACTTCGCGGTGGCGACTTCGGCATCCGCCGGAAGGCCTTCGGATTCGCGCCAGGCCGCCTGCCAAAGGGTCAGCCGTACCGCCTCGACGTCGAGGTAGGCATCCGCGAGGCGCTGCCTGACCGCCTGGAACTCGCCGATCGGCTTGTCGAATTGCCGGCGCGTGATTGCATACTCGCTGGTGAGTTCCAGGCCGCGCTCGACGACGCCGAGTTGGTACGCGCACGCGGCGATGACCGCACGGCGATGTGCCCACTGCGCTGAACCGTCGCCGGGCGTGCCAATCGCAGCGGCATGCCCTACCACTGTGTCCAGTTCCACCAGCGCGGCGTCGGAGCCGTCGACGACATGCTGGTCGGTGATGCGTAGTCCCGGCGTAGCGCGATCGAACACCAATAGCAGCCGCCCGTCCGCGGTGACCGCCTCGACGAGGAATGCATCCGCGAATGCGCCCGCGGGAACGGCGCTGTGAGAGCCACGGACGCGCCAGCCGGCGTCGGTGCGCTGGGCGGTGAATCGGTCGTCCTCCGTGGAGAGTGCCACGGCGCAGGTGGCGGTGCCCGCCGCGATCGGAGCGGCCCACCGCGTCCGCTGCTCCTCGTCGCCGAACTGCGCGATCGCGGTGGCGGCGATCGCCACGCTGGTCAGGTACGGGGCCGGCGCGACCGTGCGACCGATCTCGATCAGCACGCTGCACTGTTCGAGCACGCTCAGCCCGCCGCCGACCGCGGCAGGCAGCGCGGCCTCCAGCAGTCCGGAGCGGGCGAAGTCCGACCACAGCTTGGAGTCGAGACCGGTTACGTCCGGTTCGTTCTTTGCGGTCCAGTCGGTGAGCACGGTGCGCGCCAGTCCCGCGAGATCGTGCTGGGCCTCGGTGAGAGTGAAGTCCATGAGAAGTCCTCGAGATAGGTTCAGCGGGTGACGGGTAGGCCGAGCGCGGTCTTGGCGATGATGTCGCGCTGGACCTCATTGGTTCCGCCGCCGAAGGTCAGGATGAGCGATGATCGGTGGAAGCGCTCGATCCGGCCGCGGAGCAGTGCACCGGCGGAGTTCTGCCGGACGACCGATGAGGCGCCCAGCACCTCCATGAGCAGTCGATAAGCTTCCGTGGCGAATTCGGTGCCGAAGACCTTGGTCGCCGAGGCATCCGCGGGGCGGAGTTCGCCCGAGTCTGCAGCCCAGGCAATGCGCCAGTTGCGCAGCTTCAGGCACTCGATGTGGGCGTGCACGCGGGCGAGATGCAGCCGTGCCCACTCGGAGTCGATGACCCGAGAGCCGTCGGCGCGGGTGGCGGTCTCGGCCCACTCCCAGACCTGGCGAAGCGATTCCTGAAGTGGTGCGGCCGAAGTCAGCGCGACTCGTTCGTGATTGAGCTGGTTGGTGATCAGCGACCAGCCGGCGTTCAGGTCGCCGACGACATTGGTCACAGGCACCCGCACGTCGTTGTAGAACGTCGCGCTGGTGCCCGGACCGGCCATGGTGTGAATCTTGCTCCAGGAGAATCCCGGTGCCGTGGTCGGCACGATCAGAACAGAGACGCCGCGGTGCTTGGTCGCGTCCGGATCGGTTCGGGCCGCCAGCCAGACGTAGTCGGCGTATTCGATGAGGCTGGTCCATGCCTTCTCGCCGTTGATGACGAACCCGTCGCCCTCGCGCACCGCTCGGGTGCGCAGCGACGCCAGATCGGTGCCCGCCTCGGGCTCGGAGTAACCGACCGAGAAGTGGAGCTCGCCCTTGGCGATTCGGGGTAGGAAGAAGGACTTCTGCTCGGCGGTACCGAAACGCATGATCGTCGGTCCCACCGTATTCACGGTCAGGAACGGGAAAGGAACACCCGCGGCGGCAGCCTCGTCATTGAAGATCAGCTGGTCCATAGTCGGTCGGTTCCGGCCGCCGAACTCCTCAGGCCAGCCCAGGGGCAGCCAGCCGTCGTGGCCGAGGGTGCGAACGACCTCCCGGTAGGCGTCGGGATCGCCGTATTCGCCGCCGGATCCGGACAATGCCTCGCGAATTTCGGGCGTCATCAGGTCGGCAAAGTAGGAGCGCAACTGGTTGCGCAGTTGCTGCTGCTCGTCGGTGAAGTCGATGTACATCGCATTCCTTGGATTCGAAAGCTCGAGCTTTTCCCCGGATCAAACACGTCGCATCGCGCCGGCCCCGTCGAGCAGCAGGAAGTTGCCCGTCTCCGTGGCAGCAAGCTGCCACACGAGTGGAGCACTTCGGTGATCTGCATCACTTCGATTGACAGCCTGTCGAGTGCTGGCGAATCTGATTCCGGGCGGGCGGAAAGGTGGGGGTCCGAATGGCTATGCATCCAGACGATAACCAGCACTTTGAAATTGGAACAAAGCAACCAAATCGCGGACGTGCGGATGTGGGTTGGCTGCTCGCGGAGTCGCGCCGCCTGCTCGATCACGCGATAGCCGAACATCGCAGTGTCCGCGGCGAGAACGGAGACGTCGTCCGTTTGCGCCCTGGTGAGGGGTGGGAAGGCAGTCTGCAGCAACTGCTACAAAGTGTTCGCAAAGAAGCAATGCTCACGGTCGCGAGCCCGCTGCGGATCCAGCCGCATTACCGGCCAGGTCAACGACTGGTCGCCGACCATCTCTCGGCCGGCAGGGAGGTTCGGCTGCTCTACACCCAGCACTATGCCGAGACGCGCAATTACGAATCGTTGCGGGATCAGCCGGAACTGTATGACCGGATCCGGGTTTCCGATGCCGACTTCCACAACATGGTCATCATCGACCGCCAGGTCGGAGCGATTTGGGGCGGGACCGGTGCGCGACTGCCCTATGGATTCGTAATACGCGATCCCGATCTGCTTCGCGCGCTCCATCAATTCGCGGTGGTTCTCTGGGAAGCCGCCCCACGGCTGTCCAGGAACCTCACACTGCCTCAACCTGAATTCGACCAATCGGCGCTCGCAGTGTTGCGTGCACTCGACCTCGGATTGAAGGATGAGCCGGCCGCGCGCCGACTCGGCGTGTCGCTACGAACCTACCGCCGGTATGTCGCCGACATCATGGCCCGACTTGGAGTCACCACCAGGTTCCAAATCGGTGCTCGCGCGGCGGAACTCGGTCTGCTCACGGCATCGGTGAACAGTCACCTCGAGCGTCCAGGATCGATCGCCGATATCCCCGTCCGACCGCGCCGCGGTGGGTGAAAGGAACCCCACGGCAGGGTCAGCGGGACACGCGCGGCAGCCCGAGACCGTTCACGGCGATCAGTTCGCGTTGAATCTCGTTGACGCCGCCGCCGAAGGTGAGGACCAGATTCCGTTTCGCCTGGACATTCAGCCAGCTTGCCAGGGCCGCGGTCGCGGGATCCGCCAAGTCGCCGTGGCGGGCCACAACCTCGTCCATCCGTTCGTAGAGGCTCTGGATGCGTTCGGAGCCGAAAACTTTCGTAGCCGATGCGTCAGCAGCGCCGACCGGCCCGTTCGATTCTGCCGCCGCAACCTGCCAGTTGAGTAGTTCGTTGATTCGTTCGGTCGCGCGAGCGTCGATCAGCACGGCACGGACGTCGGGAGCGGCGAGGAGACCGCGGGGCTTCGCCCAGGCGTACACCTGCTCGTACACGCCGCCGATGCGGCCGGCCGGACCCAGCATGACCCGCTCGTGGTTGAGCTGGGTGACGATCAACTGCCAGCCTCGATTCTCCTCACCCACGAGCATGCTCACGGGTACCCGGACGTCGGAGAAGTAGGTGGCGTCCACGTGGTGCGCGCTGTCGGCCGTGATGATCGGGGTCCAGCTGAACCCCGGATCACGGGTGTCGACGATGAGGATCGAGATGCCGTTGTGCTTCGGTGCGGCCGGATCGGTGCGCACCGCCAACCAGATGTAGTCGGCGGCGTGGCCACCCGTGGTGAATGTCTTCTGGCCGTTGACGATGTAGTGATCGCCATCGCGAACCGCGGTAGTGCGCAAGGACGCGAGATCGGTGCCGTTGTCCGGCTCGGAATACCCTATGGCGAAATGCAGTTCGCCGGAAAGGATCTTGGGGAGGAAGAACTTCTTCTGTTCATTCGTTCCGAAGGTCTGCAGTGTGGGACCAACCGTTTGGAGGGTAACCGACGGCAGCTGGACGTCGGCGCGGTGTGCCTCGTTCACGAATATGTGCTGCTCGATCGGGCCGAAACCACGCCCGCCGTACTCCGTAGGCCAGCCGACCCCGAGCCAGCCGGCCCTGCCCATGCGCCGCACCACATCACGGTAGATCGGGCCGTGTCGATCAGACAGTGTGATCGCGCGTTCTTCCTCGGTCATCAGCTGCGAGAAGTACTCGCGCAGTTCGGTCTGCAAGGCGATCTGCGACGGCGTCAGTGCGATCGAGTTGCCCTCGCCGACGACAGCCGAGACGCTGTCGACTGGATCGACGCCCAGGATCTCCAGCACCCGCCCCGAACCGCCCAGGATTCGGATCATGTCCTTGATCGTCGAATAGTGTCGGTGCAGCGGATAGGTGATGTCCGCGCCGATGCCGCCGTGCAGGTGATGGCAGGTCCGCACCGCGGACATCGCCTCGGTAGCCAGCCAGTACCCGGCCAATGCCAAGCTCTGTGTCGCGTCGCGCCCGCTGGATAGGTCCCACACGCCGGAGACCGTCGCGAGATGAAGTGTGCGCGCGACGATATAGACGTCGGCGATCTGCTGCGACACCGCTTGGAAGGTCGCCAGCGGCTTCCCGAACTGCTGCCTGTTTCGGATGTGCTCGGTGGTCAACGCCAAGGCGTCCGCCAATGCTCCGTCGCCGAGAGCGACCGCACCCGCCAGAGCGCAGTAGCGGAGCGCGGCCACGGATGCGCCGCTGAAGTCGCCGCCGAGCACCTCCGACTCCGCCACCCGCACGCCCGACAAAGTCACCGTGTACTCGGGCTGACCCGTTGCGGTGGGGGTCGCGGTCAGCTCCACGCCCGAGCCCGCGGGATCGATCAGGAATACCGCATCGCCGCCGGTTGTCTTCGCCGGCACCAGGATCCGAATGGATTGCGCAGCGTACGGCACCGCGATCTTCCGACCGTTCAGCTCCCATCCGTCGGAGGTGTGAACTGCGGTGGTGGCCGGCGTGCCGACGAGCGCCCTCCCGAACTCGTTCGGCGCACCGGTGAGCAAGCGCGTTCCCGCCGCGACCGAGGGCAGGAGCTCCGCCTGCTGGGCAGCGGTTCCCACGGCGACCAGAGGGAGAACACCCAGCGCCAGTGTCGCGAGCGCAGGTACCCGCGCGCCGCTTGCCGCCACCTGTCGCAGCACAGCCGAAACTTCGGCGATCCCGAGCTCATCACCGCCCAGCCTGGTCGGCAGCGCCAACGACAGGAGCCCGGCCTTGGCCAGCGCGGCCCATACCGGTGCGTCGAATCCGATATTCGGATCCAGTTCGCTCTGCCTCTGATCGCGCTCTCGGTCCAGCACACTCGCGGCGAGGTCTGCGACTTCTCGTTGCACATCATTGGGTGTGAAATCCACGCGTGGCTCCCTGAATCCGAACGATTGCTGTGAAAGCCGTTCTATCCGGATCCAGGCATCGATCCCGCGGTCTGGCAGGAAGATGCCAACCCAGATCGCACCCCTACTCGGTGCGCTGTACTCGAGCTCACGGGGACCTTCCCCGCACTTCCAGAAAGCCCGACGACGCGTCGAGGCAGCCAGCCGGCTAGAGAATCAACCGCACCAGTTCGGCGGTCCGGACGAGACCGGGCAGCGCCTCGGGGGTGGAGCGCGGGTGCAGCGCGTGCACCGCGAGCCGGAACAGCAGGGCGCGCAGCAGCATCTGCGGCCACTCCGGCAGATCCTCCCAGCGGTCGATCAGTCCCTCGTCCGCACCGCCCCACGACAGCGCGTCGACGACGACCACACCGGCCGCCCAGGCCGCGGGCCGCCAGTACGGCGTGATGTCGGTGACGGCCGGGGCGGTGCTGCCCGAGAACAGGACCGTCCCGAACAGGTCGCCGTGAACCAGCTGATCGGGTGAGCGCACCGGCTTGCGCAGCGTCGCGAGCTGGCCGATGAGTTCGACGCTCCGGGCGCCGTCGTCGGCCAGGTCCTCGAGGGCGCCGGCCGCACGCGCCGTCCGCAGCGGCACCGTCTCCCACGCCGCCCGGTCGGCGGCGACGAAGACATCCACGTCGGCCCACGGCGCGACCGGCGGCTGCGCCAGGAACCGGGGCCGCTCGAGCTGCGCCGTCGCGGCGTGCAGCCGCAGCGACAACGACACCACCTCGTCGTGCCGCGGTTCCGGGGTACCGACGAGATAGGTGTCCGCCCGCCAGCCCGAGACGACGTAGCGGCCATCGGTGGCGCGCACCGGTCGGGCCAGACGGACCGCGTCCACGGCGAGCGTCTCGCGCACCTTCGCGGACCAGGCGGCGCGGGCGTGGTCCGCGACCGGGGAGAGCACGACGTCGCCGAGACGCCAGCCACCCTCCCAGTCCGACCCCAGCGCCACCGGTTCGATCTCGCGGAGGCCGAAGGTCGAGCAGACGTGTTGGGGCGGTTGTGCAGAGCTCACGGGCGTCAGGCTACCGCCGCCCGACGCCGAGATCGGTGAGGCGCTCCGTAGGGCACGCTCAGTAGACGGGCAGCGACGGATCGACCTGGTGCGCCCACGCGATCACGCCGCCCTGCAGGTGCACCGCGTCGGCGAAACCGGCCTTGTGTACCGCCTCCAGCGCCTCCGCCGAGCGGATGCCGGTCTTGCAGTGCAGCACGATCCGCTTGTCCTGCGGCAGCTCCGCGAGCGCCTCGCCCGACAGGATCCGTCCCTTCGGGATCAGCGTGGCCCCGGGCAGGTGCACGATGTCCCACTCGACCGGCTCCCGGACGTCGACGATCGCGATGTCGGCGCCCGCGTCGATCAGCTCCCGCAGCTCGTGCGGTGTGATCGTCGAGTCCCGGTCCGTGTCGGCCACCGGTTCCACGCCGCAGAACGCCTCGTAGTCGACCAGTTCGGTGATCGGCACCCGGTCGGGGTCGCGGCTGAGCGTGACCGTCCGGTAGTTCATCGCGAGCGCGTCGTAGATCATCAGCCGACCGAGCAGCGAGTCGCCGATGCCGGTGATCAGCTTGACCGCCTCGGTCGCCATGATCGAGCCGACCGATGCGCACAGCACACCGAGGACGCCGCCCTCCGCGCACGACGGCACGGTCCCGGGCGGCGGCGCCTCCGGGTACAGGTCCCGCAGCGTGATGCCACGACCGTCGGGGGCGTCCTCCCAGAACAGCGACACCTGGCCCTGGAACCGGTAGATCGATCCCCACACGTACGGCCGACCCGCCAGCACCGCGGCGTCGTTCACCAGGTACCGGGTAGCGAAGTTGTCGGCGCCGTCGAGGATCAGGTCGTACTGCTCGAACAACTCGACCGCGTTGGACGCGTCGAGCCGGAACTCGTGCAGGCGCACGGCGACGTGCGGGTTGATCTCGCGGATGGACTCCCGCGCGCTCTGCGCCTTGGACCGCCCGACGTCCGCCGTCCCGTGGATCACCTGACGCTGCAGGTTCGACTCGTCGACCACGTCGAAGTCGACGATGCCGATCGTGCCGACCCCGGCGGCCGCGAGATACATCAGCGTAGGCGAGCCCAGGCCACCGGCGCCGATCACCAGGACGCGGGCGTTCTTCAACCGCCGCTGCCCCGTCGTCCCGACGTCGGGGATGATCAGGTGGCGGCTGTAACGCGCCACCTCGTCGCGGCTCAGTTCTGCCGCCGGCTCCACCAACGGCGGAAGCGGACTCTTCGCGGACACACACGCTCCTGACATCGACCGGTCAACGCTCGCGTCCAGCCTATGCCGTCCCGAATCGCACCTCGAGATCGCTCAGGTCCGACACCACGATGTCGGCGCCGGCGGCGCGCAGCGCGTCCGCGTGATGGGTCCGATCGACGCCCACGACCACCCCGAACGCGCCGCGACGGCCCGCCGCGACGCCCGCGAGCGCATCCTCGAGCACCACGCACCGGTCCGCCGGCAGGCCCAGTCGCCGCGCACCCTCGAGGTATGTGTCCGGCGCGGGTTTGCCGGCGAGCGACAAGCGGTCGACGTCGATGCCGTCGACGCGGGCGTCGAACAGGTCCGTCAGCCCGGCGGCGTGCAGCACCACCACCGCGTTGCGGCTCGCAGTCACCAGCGCGACGGAGACGCGCTCGGACCGCAACCGCCGGATCAGCGTCACGGTGCCGGGGAACGCCTCGACCCCGTGTTCGTCGAGCTCGTGCAGGAACATCGCGTCCTTGCGGGCCGCGAGCCCGCACACGGTGTGCGCGGTCGGCGGATCCGACGGATCGCCGTACGGAATCTCGATCGAGCGCGACGCCAGGAAAGACGCCACCCCGTCGACGCGGGGCCGCCCGTCGACGTAGTTCAGGTAGTCGTCGGACGTGAACGGCGCCTCGCCCTTCCCACGCTCGTCGAGGAACCCGTCGAACAGGCGGGTCCACGCGCGGGCATGCACCCGCGCGGTGTCGGTGACGACGCCGTCCATGTCGAACAGGAAGCCGGAGCACGAGGCGTCACCGATGTGGGCGACTGCGAGGCTCTCGGCGGTCACGGGCTGCGCCTTCTCAGCCCCGCGGGTACGGCCACGGATTGAACCGGCACACCTTGCCGTCCATCGGGACGACACCCTCCGGATCGAGCTTGGCGATGTCGTTGTTCGCGGTGCCGAAGGTCTGCTGCATCATCACCGGCGCCAGTCCGCCGTCCGTCTCGCACGGCTGGTGTTCTCGGTAGCCGATGGCGTGGCCGACCTCGTGGTTGATCTGGTACTGGCGGTACGAGCCGATGTCGCCCTGGAACCCGATGGCCCCGCGCACCCAGCGGGGTTCGTTGAGCACGACACGATCGATGCCGGGGTTGTAGCAGGAGACCTCGAGCTGGATGTCGTAGCCGCACGCTTCCCGGATCGTCATCTGCGACGTCAGGGAGATCCGGAAGTTGGGACCGTCCCCGTTCGCCACGGCGGGATCGCTCTGGTCGATACGGCGGAATGCGAACCGGGGATCCTTCGTCCAGCCCTTGGGGTTGGCGAGGGTCTGGTCGACCATCCGACCGAACGACTCGTCGCCACCGAACCCGGCGGTGTCGACCCCGTCCTCCACCTCGATGGTGTAGGTCAGCACGCCGTCGGTGCCCGCACCGACCTGCGCGGTGGTGCCCGGGACCACGTGCCAGGTACCGGTCCCCTTCTCCGTGAACGGGCCGCCGTCCGGCAGCACACCGGCCGGGATGGTGTCGGCGAAGTTCCCGTCCGCGAGCGGCGGGACACCGATGACGTCCGTGCCGTCGGAGTGGCTGAGTTCGCCGAATCCCGGATCCTTCGGGGCGGCCGAGTCGGAGTCGCCGATGCCGCGGACGGCGTCCACCAGGACCAGTACGGTCACGATCAACAGAACTGGGATCGCGTAGGCACGCCAGCCGTACATCGAGACGAACTTGCCGAGGCGGCTCTGCTTCTTCACACCCCGATCGGGGCGTGGCACGCGAGGACGACCGGCGTTGCGACGTGTCGGATCCCACGACGCTCGCAGCGGCTCGTGCGGATCGGGTACCCGGCCCGGGTCGAAGCCGTTGTTCCGTGCTTCGTACGGGTCGTCCTCGGACATCTCGGGAACTGTGCCCCCCAGGCGCGGTCCTCCTCGGTCAGTCACCCCGCCAGAATCTCACAGTCCGGTTCGGCCTTCACCCGGCACGCCGGAAATGTGCCCCGCTCATGCCGCGCTCGCCTCGCGCGCGGGTGCTCGGGATGGGATGCTGGAATACTCGGTATCAGCGACGTGTCCAGCAGCGTGTCCTGCGACATGCCCTCGGCTGGGACGGGCCAGTTCAACGAATAGGGCCGAGAACCGCCCGGGTATCGTGCAAATGATTTATCTTGCCCCGAGGCGTTCGCGAGAGGTCGGACACCGAACGAAGCGGGGCTCTTGTGCAGATTGGGAGCGACATGACTGAACTCGCGGATCGGACACACTCCGATCGCGCCGCCACGACCGCAAACGGTCAGGGCACCCGCCGCAGCACCCGGCTACCCCGGGACGCGCGGCGCCTTCAGTTGCTCGCGGCAGCCAGCGAGGTCTTCGTCAGCCGCGGCTACCACGCCGCCGGCATGGACGAGATCGCCGAGTGCGCCGGGGTGAGCAAGCCGGTGCTCTATCAGCACTTCCCCGGCAAGCTCGAACTGTACGTCGCGGTGCTGCAGAGCTATGTGGACAGCCTGATCTCGGGCGTGCGTCAGGCGCTGCGGTCCACGACGGACAACAGGCAGCGTGTCCGGGCCGCCGTGCAGGCGTTCTTCGATTTCGTCGACAACGACACCCAGGGCTTCCGCCTGGTGTTCGAGTCCGACCTGATGGGTGAGCCGCAGGTGGCGCGCCGCGTCGAGCAGGCCACCGAGGCGTGCGTCGACGCCGTCTTCGACCTGGTGGCGCACGACTCGGGTCTCGACCCGTACCGTGCCCGCATCCTCGCCGTCGGCCTCGTCGGCGCCAGCCAGTTCACGGCCCGGTACTGGCTCGAGGCTGCGCGTCCCATCCCCAAGGAGGAGGCCGTCGACACGACGGTGGCCCTCGCGTGGGGCGGTCTGTCGCACGTGCCGCTGCACGCCGAATCCAAGTAGCCGGCCGAGTCGCTCCTGGCGGTTCGCAGATACGAGACGCGCCGAGACCACGAGAAAGGGCGCGCAGTCCAGGGAAACCTGGACTGCGCGCCCTTTCGGCGTCTCGGCTCTAGCTCGTGAAACCGACCTTGCGGCCGTCGGACGGGCCGAGCTCGACGTACGTGATCCGGCTCGCCTGGACGAGGAACTTGCGTCCCTTCTCGTCGACGAGCGACAGAACACCGTCCGCCTTGCCGCTGAGCGCGTTCGTCACGAGCGTCTCCACCTCGTCGGGCGACTGTGCGCTGTTGACAACGAGCTCACGCGGGCTGTCAGTAACACCGATCTTGACCTCCACGGCCAACCTCCGAACTCTCCGAGCGCTTTCAGCTGTCCCGGCCAGGTTAATGCAGCATCCGGCCCGCCAGCCCGTCCGACCGCTGTGCTGAGAGCGAACAGCGGCACCGGCGTCAGTCCAGACCGAGCACCGCCATCCGCTCGGCGTGCTTGGCCTGCATGTTGTCGAACAGCGCGGCGACGCCGTTGAGGCTGCCCGTCGCGTTCATCACCAGGTCGGTGAGGTCCTCCCGCTGCGCCAGCACGAACTGCGCCTGGGTGATGGCCTCTCCGAGCAGCCGACGGCCCCACAGCATCAGCCGGTCCTTGTCCTTCTTGCTCGCGGTCACCGCCGCGCGCACTTCCTGGACGACGAATTCCGAGTGGCCGACCTCGGCGAGCACCTCGCGGACGATTCCGCCGACAGCAGGATCGAGCGAGTGGGCGATCTCGCGATAGAAGTCGGCGGCGATACCGTCGCCGACGTACGCCTTGACGAGGGACTCGAGCCACGTCGACGGGTCGGTGGACGCGTGGTAGGCGTCGAGGGCCCGCACGAACGGGTCCATCGCGGAGTAGATCTCCACCCCCCGGTCGGTCAGCGCCTTCTGCAGCGTCTCGAAGTGCGACATCTCGGCCGCCGCCATGCTCGCGAACGCGACGCGTCCCTGCAGCGTGGGAGCCATCTGGGCGTCCTCCGCCAGCCGGTAGAACGCCGAGATCTCGCCGTAGGCGAGAACCGCGAACAGCTCTGCCACACCGGGGTGATCGGCGGCAATGGTCGGCACGGACGACGTTGGCGAATCGGCTCCCATGAAGCCACAGCCTAATCCGCGGTCCGGTGGTCGCGATCGACCGGACACGGCGAGAATCGTGATCTGCGCCATGGGTGTGCGAAGTTCCCACCATTCGACCGCTACAATTGCGTCGGGAGACCGTTATTTCCACGCTGGTCCCGGACCCGGAGCATGAATCCGGAGTGACGAATTCGAGGTTGAATTCGAACGATTCGGGCGCGAAACGGATTCGGAATCCCGAAGATAATGTGCGCGCACCTGATCGACGGCGCCCGCCGCGTCTCGCCGAGATCCACACGATTTCCGCGCTGAGACGGAGGCTGGGCCACCGCACAAGAGGGCACCGACATCGGCCGACTTACGGCCTGGCCCCTTACCTCGTGCGTGCGTGCCGATACGAGGAAGGCCAGTTCCCTGAGCAAGATCACGATCGACCACGAAGACGACGCAACTGAAACCACGCTGTCCGCCCAGCTGGACGAGACGCACACCGCCCCCACTTTCGCCGAACTCGGCGTCCGCGACGAGATCGTCAAGGCTCTCGCCGAGATCGGTATCGAACGCACCTTCGCCATCCAGGAGTTGACGCTCCCGCTGGCGCTCGCCGGCGACGACCTCATCGGTCAGGCCCGCACCGGCATGGGCAAGACGTTCGGCTTCGGCATCCCGCTGCTCCACCGCGTGTCCACCACGGACTCCGGCACGGCCGCGCTCGACGGCACTCCCCGCGCCCTGGTGATCGTGCCGACGCGCGAGCTGTGCATCCAGGTGACGCAGGACCTCGAGAACGCGTCGAAGTACCTGAAGTCCGGCAAGAAGAAGCTCGAAGTCCTGTCGATCTACGGCGGCCGCCCCTACGAGCAGCAGATCGACGCGCTCCGCAAGGGCGTCGACGTCATCGTCGGCACCCCGGGCCGCCTCCTCGACCTCGCCAACCAGGGCCACCTGATCCTGGGCAAGATCGGCGTCCTGGTCCTCGACGAGGCCGACGAGATGCTCGACCTGGGCTTCCTGCCCGACATCGAGCGCATCCTCGGCATGGTCCCCGACAAACGCCAGACCATGCTCTTCTCCGCGACCATGCCGGGCCCGATCATCACGCTGGCCCGCACGTTCCTGACGCAGCCCACACACATCCGCGCCGAGGAGCCGGAGTCGTCGGCCGTGCACGAGCGCACCAGCCAGCACATCTACCGGGCACACGCCCTGGACAAGGCCGAGATGGTCGCGCGCATCCTCCAGGCCGACGGTCGCGGCGCGACGATGATCTTCACCCGCACCAAGCGCACCGCGCAGAAGGTCGCCGACGACCTGAACGAGCGCGGCTTCAAGGTCGGCGCCGTGCACGGCGACCTCGGCCAGATCGCGCGCGAGAAGGCCCTCGCCGGGTTCCGCAACGGCAAGGTCGACGTCCTGGTCGCCACCGACGTCGCGGCCCGCGGCATCGACATCGACGACGTCACGCACGTCATCAACTACCAGTGCCCCGAGGACGAGAAGACCTACGTGCACCGCATCGGCCGCACGGGTCGCGCGGGCCGCACCGGCACCGCCGTCACGCTGGTGGACTGGGACGACGTCCCGCGCTGGCAGCTCATCGACAAGGCCCTCGAGCTCGGTGTGGCGGATCCGGTCGAGACGTACTCGAGCTCGCCGCACCTGTACGAGGAACTGGGCATTCCCACCGACGCGAAGGGCTCGATCCGCAAGCCCCGCGCCGAGCGCCCCGCCAAGGACGGCGCCGCGTCGCCGGAGGCCGGCGAGAAGTCGGCACCGAAGCGCGACCGGGTCCGCCGCCGCACGCGTGGCGGCAAGTCCGCCGACGCGGCCGCGAAGGCCACCGACGGCGCCACCGTCGCATCGGACGAGCAGGCCGTCACCGAGGCCGCGCCCGCTGCCTCCGCCACGGGGCCGGCGTCCGAGGACCAGCCGAGCGCACCTCGTCGCCGTCGCCGGCGTCGTCGTTCCGGAGCGGGCACGGCCGGCCAGGCCGACGCCGAGCCGGTGAGCGTCGCGGCCGCAGCCGAGTAGAGCCGAGTCGGTCCGGGTAATCTGCCACCTGTGCTGGCCCCCGAGCGTCGTACCCGTCTGGACGTCGCGGTCGCCGCGATCATCACGATCGTCGTCGCGGTCGCCGTGACCGTGATCTGGATTCGCAGCGACGCTCGGGGCACCACCTCCGTGACCGCCGATACCCCTGCGCGGGAAGCGGGTACAGCTGCCTCGGTGCCGGAGACCCTCGACCAGGTCTGGCGCGCCGACAGTCCCGTCACGACCGCCCCCATCGTCGCCGGTGGGGCCGTCGTGACCGCCGATGGCGGCACCGTCACCGGTCACGACCCGCTCACCGGCGACGAACTGTGGCGCTACCAGCGGGACATGCCGCTGTGCGGGGCCATCGGCGCGTGGAACACGGTGGTCACCGTCTACCGCGACCAGCGCGGATGCAGCCAGGTCACCCAACTCGACGGGGCGACGGGCGAACGGAAAGCACAACGCTCGAGCGACGCCGACGAGGAGGTGACGCTGTCGTACGACGGCACGTACGTCGTCTCCCGAGGGCCGGAGCGCATGGAGATGTGGCGCTCGGACCTGGTACGCACCCTGGAGTTCGGTCGGGTGGACGCGCCGATCAATCCGGGCAAGCAGCCGCGCACCGGATGTGAACTGTCGTCCGCGGCCGCCGGCGGCACCCGGCTGTCGGTGCTGATGCGCTGCCCCGGCGAGGCGGGTGACCGCCTGAGCGTCCTCGATGCCGTCCCCAAGGACAACCAGGAGCCGAAGGAGTTCGGCTCGAACCTCATCGGTGCGGCCGGCGCGCCCGGCGCCCGACTCATCGCGGCGTCCGGCGACCGCACGGCGGTGTATCTGCCGCCCGGCCCGACATCCGGACCACGCATCGCCGTCTACGACGGCACCGCCGGCGAGATCGCCTCGTATCCGCTGGCCGGCCCGGTCAGCCCCGACGCCACGGCCGCCCGCAACGGTGGCGTGTTCACGTGGTGGACCGGCACCGAGCTGATCGCGCTGTCCACGAGCGAACTCGCGCCGCGCTGGACGATGTCGGGGGCACTCGGTCCCGGTGCGATCATGGCGGGATCACTGCTGGTTCCGGTGCCCGACGGCGTCGCGGTGCTCGACCCCGCGACCGGCGTCGAGCACCGCCGCATTCCCGTCACCCGCGACACCGCTGACACACCGATCGCGACGTCGGTCGTCGGCGACGTCGTGCTCGAGCAGCGCGGCGACGAGGCGGTTGCCCTGCACTGACACGGAATGCAGCGGAAAGCCCTTGTCGGTCAACTACTTCGGGGCCGTGGCCTCGGTCAGGCCGTGCCCTCGTAGGGCGAGAACGTGACCAGGTCAGCCTTCCCGCTCCAGTGGGCCGAAAGATGGTGCGCCAGTTCGCGATACGCCTCGGCTCCCTTGTTCTTGCGGCCCGCCAGCACGGTGGCGCCCGACGCCGAGGCCTCGGCGAAGCGGACGGTCCGCGGGATGGGCGGGGCCAGAACGGGAAGGTCGTAGCGGTCCGACACGTCGGACAGGACGTCGCGGCTGTGCGTGGTCCGCGCGTCGTACAGCGTCGGCAGCGCACCCAGCAGCACGAGGCCGGGGTTGGTGATCTGCTGGACCTCCGAGACGGTGCGGAGCAGTTGACCGACGCCGCGGTGCGCCAGCGTCTCGCACTGCAGCGGCACCAGCACCTGTTGTGCCGCGGTCAACCCGTTGAGCGTCAGCACGCCCAGCGACGGCGGACAGTCGATGACCACGACGTCGAAGTCGTCGAGCAACGGCGCGAGGGCCCGCTTGAGCGCGAACTCCCGACCCGGTCGCATCAGCAGCAGCGCCTCCGAGCCCGCGAGGTCGATCGTCGCGGGCAGCAGTGTCACGCCCTCGTCCGTCTCGAGCAGCACGTCCTTCGCCGGAACGTCCCCCGCCAGCACGTCGTGCACGGACCGCTCGAGCCGATCGGGGTTGTGCCCCAACGAGAATGTCAGACACCCCTGCGGATCGAGGTCCACCACCAGCACACGCTGACCGAGGTCCACGAGCGCCGCCCCCAGCGACGCGACCGTCGTGGTCTTGGCCACCCCACCCTTTTGATTCGCTACAGCCAGTACCGTCGTCACGGCCTAGATCCTTGCGTACTCGAGGCCCGAGCGCGAGGGTTCCGCGAGGCCCGGCATGATGAATTCATGACCTCACCCGACCGCCGACTCGTCCTGCTGCGACATGGGGAGACCGAGTGGGCCCGTCTCGGTCGGCACACCAGCGCCACCGAGGTCCCGCTCACGGAACGCGGTGCCGAGCAGGCCCGCGCGGCCGGTGAACTGTTGTCGGCGCTGAACCTGCGCGACCCGCTCGTGGTGACCAGCCCCCGTCGACGGGCCCACGTCACCGCGGCGCTCGCCGGGCTGGCCGGTGATCACCGGTGGGATGCCCTGACGGAGTGGGACTACGGCGAACTCGAGGGAATGACCACGCCCGAGATCCAGAAACAGATTCCGCACTGGACCGTGTGGACGCATCCGTGCCCGGGTGGCGAGACCCACGACATGGTCACCTCCCGTGCCGACATGGTGGTGCACACGTGCGAGGCCGCCCTCGTGGATCGGGACGTCGTGCTGGTGGGTCACGGCCATTTCTCCCGTGCCCTGATCGCCCGGTGGATCGGACAGCCGGTGTCCGAGGGCCGACGCGTCCTCCTCTCCCCCGCCGCCCACACGGTCCTGAGCTACGAGCACGGGTTCCGCACGATCGTCACCCACAATGTGAGCCCGAAAGTAGGTATGCAGTGAATTCCGCTTCCGCGAAGACCGCGACCATCCGCCGCGCGACCCCCGCCGACGCCGCCGCCATCACCGGCCTGATCTACGAACTCGCCGAATACGAGAAGGCGCGGCACGAGTGCACGGTGCTGCCCGAGCAGATCGAGGCCGCGCTGTTCGGTCCCGAGCCCGCGGTCTTCGCGCACGTGGTCGAGGTCACGACACCGGACGAGCCGGCACGGATCGTCGGGACGGCGATCTGGTTCCGCAACTTCTCGACGTGGGACGGCGTGCACGGCATCTACCTCGAGGACCTGTACGTCACACCCGAGCACCGCGGCGCCGGCTACGGCACGGCGCTGCTGGCGACCCTCGCCGAGGAGTGCGTCACGAAGGGGTACACGCGGCTGGCGTGGTCGGTATTGAACTGGAACACGCCGTCCATCGGTTTCTACGAATCGCTCGACGCGGTCGCGCAGGACGAGTGGACGACCTACCGGCTCAGTGGAGACGCGCTGGCGGCGCTCGCCACCCGCGTGCCGTGACGGGCCGCGGAGTTCACTCGTCGTCGGAGGCGTCGGGGGCGGCGTAGCCCTCGGCCATCCAGCGAGAGGTGCTGCCCGCGAACAACATCACCAGCGCGGCGACGACCACCACGCCGAGCACGACGCCCCAGACCCACCGGTGGGACGTGAGCACGTACCACGTGACGGGGAGCAGCAGCAGCTGCGCCATGAGCGCGATGGTGCGTCCCCACCGCTGCCCGAGCAGGAGACCGATGCCCGCAGCCAGCACGGCACCGCCGAGGATCACGAACCAGAGGGCCGTGCCGTAGCCGCTGGTCACACTCTGGTCGTAACCGAGCAGGCCCCGCACCACCAGGAAGATCGCGAAGCCGACGGCAGCCGCACCTTCGAGAGTCACGAGTGCGCCGGCTCGCCGGACCGTGCTGGGAGTCGGGGCGGATGCAGGCTGGTTCGACACGCAGCCAGCCTATACACCGACCGGACCCGGCTAGGCTGATGCCCCGTGCGCGCGCTGCTGATCGTCAACCCCAACGCCACCTCGACCACTCCCGCAGGTCGTGACCTCCTCGCACATGCGCTGTCGAGCCGGGTGCGGTTGACCGTGGCGCACACGACGCACCGCGGGCACGCCGCGGAACTGGCCGCGCAGGCACGCGTCGACGGCGTCGCGCTGATCATCGTCCACGGCGGCGACGGCACGGTGAACGAGGTGATCAACGGCCTGCTCGGCGCACCGCACCCGAAGTCGATGCGGTCCGTCCCTGCCGGGCCGATCCCGCTGATCGCGGTGGTGCCGGGTGGTTCGGCGAACGTGTTCGCCCGGTCACTGGGAATCGAACCGGACCCCATCGATGCCACGAATCAGCTGATCGAACTGCTCGCGCGGCGCCGGAGTCGAACGATCGGACTGGGCCACTGCGACAACCGCTGGTTCACGTTCAACGCCGGAATGGGCCTCGACGCCCAGGTGTGCGAGGCGGTGGACCACGGCCGCAGGAACGGCGAGGCGGTCACCCCCGGACGCTACGTCCGGCACGCCGTGCGCGCCTTTTTCCGCGCCAAGCGCGAGGAGCCGACGCTGACGATCGAACTCCCCGATCAGGAACCCATCGACGGCGTGCACTACGCCTTCGTGTCCAACTCGACGCCGTGGACCTATCTGAACAAGCGTGAGGTGCACACGAATCCGGCCACCAGCTTCGACACCGGGCTGGGACTCTTCGCGATGCGGACCATGCGCGTCTTTGCCAGCTTGCGGGTCGTCCGTCAACTACTTTCAGCCGGATTATCGCCGAAATCACATTCATTGATTCGATTCGACGATGTTCCCCAAATCCGTATACACGCGAGTGCACCGATCGGACTTCAAATGGACGGCGACTATATAGGCCTCCGAACCGATGTGACATTCACCGCCGTTCCCGACGCCCTAACCGTCGTCGCGCCACCCGCGCCGTGAGCGCACCACCCGCCAGATCCCCGAGATCCCACTGACCGAACGTCCAGTTGGTGCCGTCCGAGCGCTCGTTCGACAACGAACGGTGACCAATTTGCCCAGATGGGGTGCGCAAATCCCCAGGTGGGTGTAGAAAGGACGACGGACCACATAGGGCAACCTAACCGAGTGAGCTTCCCCACGGTGCAGTCGATTCCTATTGACTTCCCTCTGGTTCGTGAAAGCATTCACAAGTAACAGTGCTGAAACTTCCGAGTAAGCACCTCTGAACTTGCGAATACATAACGGTGCACGGCGCACCCAGTTAAGGAGTAGAAGGATGGACTGGCGCCACAAGGCAATCTGCCGCGACGAGGACCCCGAACTGTTCTTCCCCGTGGGAAACAGCGGCCCGGCTCTCGCGCAGATCGCTGATGCCAAGGTGGTGTGCAACCGGTGCCCCGTGACCGCGGAGTGCCTGTCGTGGGCTCTCGAGTCCGGTCAGGACGCCGGTGTCTGGGGCGGCATGAGCGAGGACGAGCGCCGCGCCCTCAAGCGCCGCAACGCCCGCACCCGCGCGCGCACCGCAGTCTGAGTCTCCACAGACCACGACGAAGGCCCGGCACCACGAGGTGCCGGGCCTTCGTCGTCTCGCGCGTCGAACAACCGTGATGGTCGAGGTCAGGGCCGTGAGCGCCGACCCAACGGGACGCGCAGCACCGCGTCGGTACCGCCGTCCGAGGACGGGTGCAGGCCCAGCGATCCCCCCAGTTCGGCGCCGACGAGCGTGCGCACGATCTGCAGACCGAGGCGATCGGACTTCTCCAGGCTGAAACCCTCGGGCAATCCCCGGCCGTCGTCGTGGATCACGACGTCGAGCCAGCGTGCGGAGCGATCGGCCCGCAGGTACACCGTGCCCGGCCGGCCGGGCTCGAAGGCGTGCTCGATCGCGTTCTGCACCAATTCGGTGAGCACCATGACCAGCGGGGTCGCACGCTCCGCGGAGAACACCCCGAGGCTGCCCTCCCGCTTGATCTTGATGGGCATGTTGACCGACGCGACGTCGGCCAGGATCGGGACCAGGCGATCCACCACCTCGTCGAGATCCACCTCCTCGTCCACCGACATCGACAGTGTCTCGTGGACCAGTGCGATCGACGTGACGCGTCGGACCGACTCGCTGAGCGCCTGACGCGCTTCCTCGTTGTCGGTGCGGCGTGCCTGCAGGCGCAGCAGCGCGGCGACCGTCTGGAGGTTGTTCTTCACCCGATGGTGAATTTCGCGGATCGTCGCGTCCTTGCTCAGCAGGGCACGGTCGCGGCGCTTGACCTCGGTGACGTCGCGGATGACCACGGCGGCGCCGACGACCTTGCCGTGAGGCTTGAGCACGAGGGCCCGGAGCAGCACGATCGCCCCGCGTGCCTCGACCTCCATACGGTGCCCCAGCCGGCCGGCCAGGGTGCCGCTGATGTAGTCGGCGACTTCCTTCGACTCGAACGGGTCGGTGATGAGCGACCGGGTCGTGGACGCGAGGTCCTGACCGACCAGATCAGTGTTGAGCCCCATCCGGTGATACGCCGACAGCGCATTGGGGCTCGAATACACGACACGCCCCTCGGGATCGAGGCGGATGAATCCGTCGCCGGCGCGTGGACTGGAATTGGTGTCGGAGCGGGAATCGGGGTTGGGGAACGTTCCCTCGCTGATCATCTGGCACAGGTCGGCTGCGCAGTCGAGGTACGCGACCTCGAGCGGGCTCTGGGCCCGCTGCTGCGCCAGGTTGGTGTCGCGGCTCAGCACGGCGATCACCTCGCCGTCGCACCGCACCGGGACCGCCTCCCGGCGCAGCGGTGTCCCGCCGCGCCACGCATGGTCGACCTCGGTGACGATCTCGCCCTCGAGGAGCGCCTTGAGAACCTGCGGATGTTCCGACTCGGAGACCACGGAGCCGACGGCGTCGTCGGGGAACGCCGTGGACGCCGTCGTGGGGCGACACTGCGCGACGCACACGACGGTGAGGGGCTCCGCGCCGGCGGTGCCCCTCGCGTCGTCGTGTCGCTCGGTCGCCACCCACAGCAGGACGTCGGCGAAGGACAGGTCCGCGAGCAGCTGCCATTCACCGACCACCTGCTGTAGGTGGTCGACCGCGTTTCCGGGGAGGTCGGTGTGCTCGGCGAGCAGGTCGCTCAGTGTCGACATGTGCCAGGCTCCGAATCGCTTCTCGGTATCAGCTGATGGTGGCGATCAGGTCGCCCTGCTGGATGACGTCGCCGACCTTCACGTCCACGGACGTGACCTTCCCCGCGACCTCCGCGAGAACCGGGATCTCCATCTTCATCGACTCGAGGATAACCAGGGTGTCGCCCTCGTTCACCTCTTCGCCCTCACTCACAACGACCTGGTAGACGGTCGAAACCATCTCGGCGCGCACATCTTCTGCCACCTGGCACCTCACTCTTCGCGGACGGTCGCGGACCAGCCAATGGAACCACAGCCAACCACACGTGAAACACTAGGACGAACCAGAGTTCGAACAGAGAAGGGAGCTACTCATGGGTAAGCGTGGTCGTAAGAAGCGCAGCCGCAAGGGCAACGCCGCCAACCACGGCAAGCGTCCCAACGCCTGAGGCGCGTCCAGACGGAATCAGGGGCCGGTGAGCATGCAGCTCACCGGCCCCTGATCTCGTTCACAACCGTTCCGATCGGCGCGTCTAGTCGTCCGAGTCGCGGTCGGCGACCAACTCGGTCTCGGTGAGGATCACCGTGCGCCGGATCTCGATCGACAGCCGCTCACGCAGCCCGGCCGGCGCGTGCTCGCCACCGCACTTGCGGCCGATGAGGCTCTTGATCTTCTCCTCGATGCCGTACGCCGCGAAGCACGCACCGCAGTCCTCCAGGTGCCGTTCGATCCGCGCGCGGGAGTGCTCGTCGCACTCGTGGTCCAGCAGCAACCACACGTCGGCGAGCACTGCAGAGCAGTCCAACTGCTCGAATTCGTTCTCCCCGCTCACCGGGTAACCTCCTGCTCCGCTGCCGTGTTGCCGGCCTTCCCCGCCGGCGTGCGGTTGAATCCACGTTCCCGGGCGACGTCGGCGAGCAGACCCCGCAGCTGCTTGCGCCCGCGATGGAGCCGCGACATGACGGTGCCGATGGGCGTGCCCATGATCTCGGCGATCTCCTTGTACGGGAATCCCTCGACGTCGGCGTAGTAGACCGCCATCCGGAACTCCTCGGGGAGCTCCTGCAACGCCGCCTTGATGTCGTCGTCGGGCAGTGCGTCGAGTGCCTCGACCTCCGCCGAACGCAGGCCCGTCGAGGTGTGCTCGGCCGTCGCGGCGAGCTGCCAGTCGGTAATCTCGTCGGTCGGGTACTGCGCCGGCTGCCGCTGCTTCTTGCGGTAGGAGTTGATGTACGTGTTGGTGAGGATGCGGTAGAGCCAGGCCTTGAGGTTGGTTCCCTCCTTGAAGGAACGGAACGCCGAGTACGCCTTGACGTACGTCTCCTGGACCAGATCCTCCGCGTCGGCCGGGTTACGCGTCATGCGCAGCGCCGCGCCGTACAGCTGGTCGAGCAGCGGCAACGCGTCGCGCTCGAACCGCTCGGTGAGCTGGTCGTCGGGCTCCGGCCTGTCACCCTCAGGGCGGTTCCCCGGTTCGTGGTCCCCTCGCACGGTGATCCCTTCGCTTGCCGTAGGGGTCAAGGCTACCGCCATGGCGGGCACCGGAGCCGGATGCGTCTCGGCCTGGATCGCCGGACGAACACGTTCTGCGCACAACACCGGCACGAACCACTCCCTTCGCTGATGCAGGTTTCGGCAGGATTCAACAGCGGACCTGCGCCGTCTGTTCCCACATGTGACGACGAGGTGCGCGCAGTGACCGTTCGGGCTCGTCCTAGAGTCGTCGTCATGGCCGGAACCTCGACTCCCGCAACGAAGCTGCTCGACAAGGAGAAGGTGGCGCACCGAATCCACAGCTACGACCACGATGCGCGCGCGGCGTCGTACGGCGACGAGGCCGTCGATTCGCTGGCAGGTCACGTCGGGGTGGAGCCGGCCCAGATCTTCAAGACGCTCGTGATCAAGACGGACTCGGGCAAGCTCGCGGTTGCGGTGCTGCCGGTGCCGTCGAAGCTGTCGCTCAAGGCGGCGGCCGCGGCGGTGGGCGCGAGCAAGGCGGTCATGGCCGAGCAGGCCGATGCGGAACGGTCCACCGGGTACGTGCTGGGCGGCATTTCGCCGCTGGGTCAGCGCAAGCGACTGCCGACGGTGATCGACGCGTCCGCGCTGACGTGGGACCGGGTGCTGTGCAGCGCCGGACGCCGGGGTCTCGAGATCGAGGTGGCGCCGCAGGAGTTGGTGCGGCTGACGGGCGCTGCGGTCGCCGAGATCACCGCCGGCTGAGCCGGCAATTCGGCCGCCGCCGGCTGAGCCGGCAATTCGGCCGCCGCCGGCTGAGCCGGCAATTCCGCCGCCGCCGGCGGGGCCGGCAATTCGGCGAGGAATCGGCGCACGGGCGCCGCTGTTGCCCACTGAGAAGAATCTTCGACGAACGAAAGACGGTGCCCGCAGTGTCCGGCCTCTCCCTGCCTCTCTCCATCCTCGACCTGGCCCACGTCGGCGCGGACGAAACCCCGGCGGACAGCTTCCGGGCCAGCGTGGCGATGGCGCGGAACGCGGAACGGTGGGGCTATCACCGAATCTGGTACGCCGAGCACCACAACATGCCTGCGATCGCGTCGTCGGCGACGAGCGTGCTGATCGCGCACGTCGCCGCGCATACCGAGACGATCCGGCTGGGAGCGGGCGGCATCATGCTGCCCAACCACGCTCCGCTGACCATCGCCGAGCAGTTCGGCACGCTCGCCGAGCTGCACCCGGGCCGTATCGACCTGGGGCTGGGACGCGCACCGGGCAGCGACCAGCAGACCATGCGGGCACTGCGGCGCGACCCGAGTTCGGCGGACTCGTTCCCGCAGGACGTGCTCGAGCTGCAGGGCTATCTGACCGGGCCGTCGCGTGTCCCGGGGATCGAGGCGACGCCGGGCAAGGGCACGAACGTCCCCCTCTATGTCCTGGGCTCGTCGCTGTTCGGCGCCCGACTGGCCGCGGCGCTGGGTCTGCCGTACGCGTTCGCGTCGCACTTCGCCCCGGGCGCGCTGCTCGACGCGATCGAGATCTACCGCCGCGAGTTCCGGCCGTCGGCGCAGCTGGCCGAGCCGTACGTGATCGCGGCGGTCAACGTGATCGCCGCGGACACCGACGAGGAGGCGGAGCGGCAGTTCCTCGAGACCAAGCGCAAGCGGGTGGGCCTGTTCGTGGGCCGCGGCCGGACGTTCACGCCGGAGGAGGCGGACCAGATCCTCGAGTCGCCCGCGGGCCGGCAAGTGCTCGCGATGGTGCGGTACACGGCCGTCGGCACCCCGACGGTGGTGCGGGACTACCTGGACCGGTTCGCCGAGCAGACCGGGGCGGACGAGCTGATGGTCGTGTCCTCGGCGACCGAGCGGACGGCATGGATGCGGTCCCTCGAACTGGTCGCCGACGTCACCGGGCTCGCGTCGCGGTCGGCGGTCACAGCAGGCTGATCTGCTCGCCCTCGCGTTCGCCGTGGTCGGGCGCGAGCAGGTCGGGACCGTTGTTGCGGACGCTGTTGACCTTGGGCGACACGCGCCGGATGTCGACGGCGGCGACGGAGTCGAGGCTCGGCCGGATCAGGTCCGGGTGACCGAGGCTGTCGGGGTCGAGCCAGGCGTCCCAACGCTCGGGCGGCAGGATCAGCGGCATCCGGTCGTGGACGTTCGCGAGCTGGTCCACCGCGTCGGTCGTGAGGATCGTGGTGCTCAGCAGCGGCGGCGACGCGGGGGCCTTGGGGTCGCGCCACACGGCCCACAGCCCGGCCATGAACATCCGCTGCCCGTCGCCGCGGGACATGTAGTACGGCACCTTGAGCGCCTTACCGTCGGCGGTCGGCTCGGTCTGCCACTCGTACCAGCCGTCCATTGGGACCAGGCAGCGCTTGAACCGCAGCGACGTCTTGAACGCCGCCTTGGTGGCGACGGTCTCGGAGCGCGCGTTGAACAGAGGCGCGCCCTTGCCCGGCTCGGTCGCGTACGACGGCACCAGGCCCCACCGCATGCGGCGGATCCGGCGGCGCACCGGGCTGTCGTCGTTGCCGCGGTCGTGGCGCGCGACGACGGTGAGCACCTGCGTCGTGGGCGCGACGTTGTAGTCCGCCGTTTCCGGACCGGACTCCCCCGTTTCGTTCACCGCGTCCAGTTCGACCGCGAGTGTCGCCGGGTCGGCCGTCGTCGCATACCTGCCGCACATGCCTCCATGCTGGCACGGATGACCGACACAGTCGGCCATGAGCGAAGATGGATGGGTGAGTCGTGAGAGCCTGTGGAGAGCGCCCCGTGCCGTAGCCCCCGTGAACGCGTCCGTGACGCTGCCCGGATCGAAGTCGATCACCAACCGGGCCCTCGTCCTCGCGGCCCTCGCGTCCGGCCCGTCCACCATCACCGGCGCTCTGCGCAGCCGCGACACCGATCTGATGATCCAGGGCCTGCGCGCGCTGGGCGTCGCCATCACCGCCACCCCCGACGCCGCGACCGGCACTACGCTGCATGTCGTGCCCGGCCCGATGACCGGCGCCGCGGTGGACTGCGGGCTCGCCGGCACCGTGATGCGGTTCCTGCCGCCCGCCGCCGCCCTGGCCGAGGGCACCGTCGCCGTCGACGGCGACGAGCAGGCCCGCACCCGGCCGCTGGGCACGATTCTCGACGCGCTGCGCGGGCTCGGCGCCGACATCGACGGCGACGCGCTGCCGTTCACCGTGCACGGTCACGGTGGCCTGCGCGGCGGGACCGTCACGATCGACGCGTCGGGATCGTCGCAGTTCGTGTCCGGTCTGCTGCTGTCGGCGGCCCGCTTCGACGAGGGCGTCACCGTCCGGCACCAGGGCGGCTCGCTGCCGTCGATGCCGCACATCGACATGACCGTCGAGATGCTGCGCGAGGCCGGCGTCACCGTCCACACCCCCGGCGAGAGCGGCGACGCCGATACCTGGAAGGTGTTGCCGGGCAGGATCGATCCGGTGGACTGGGTGGTCGAGCCCGACCTGTCGAACGCGACGCCGTTCCTGGCCGCCGCCGCCGTCACCGGGGGCACAGTGCGGGTGCCGCTGTGGCCGTCGCGCACGACGCAGCCGGGTGACGCGATCCGCGGGATCCTCACCGACATGGGCGCCCGGGTGGCCCTGGAGGGCGGTCTCCTGTCGGTGACCGGACCGGAGTCGCTGCGCGGCATCGACATCGACCTGCACGACGTCGGCGAACTGACCCCCACCGTGGCCGCGCTGGCGGCGCTGGCGGACGGTCCGTCGGTGCTGCGCGGCATCGCGCACCTGCGCGGTCATGAGACCGACCGCCTGGCCGCGCTCGCCACCGAGATCAACAAGCTCGGCGGCACGGTCACCGAGACCGACGACGGCCTGCGCGTCGAGCCGCGCCCGCTGCACGGCGGTCGGTGGCACTCGTACGCCGATCACCGCATGGCGACCGCCGGCGCGATCATCGGACTGGTCGTCGACGGCGTCGACATCGAGGATGTCGGCACCACCGCCAAGACGCTGCCCGGGTTCGAGAACCTGTGGGCTGCAATGCTGGACGAGTCCGCATCCGCCGAGCAGGGGGCGCTGTCCTGAGCCGCCGGCAGTACGACGAGTCCGACGTCCGGATCCGCCCGGGCAAGGGATCGCGGCCGCGGACCAAGAACCGGCCTGAGCACGCCGACGCCGCGGAGGGCATGGTCGTCTCGAAGGACCGGGGCCGCTGGGGCGTGGTGCTGGGCGGCGACCCGGACCGGCCCGTCGTCACGATGCGGGCCCGGGAACTCGGCCGCACTCCGATCGTGGTGGGCGACAAGGTGAGCGTCGTCGGGGACCTGTCCGGCAAGCCCGACACCCTCGCGCGCATCGTGCGGGTCGCGGATCGGGAGACCGTGCTGCGCCGCACCGCCGACGACACCGATCCGTTCGAGCGGATCGTGGTCGCCAACGCGGAACAACTGCTCATCGTCGTCGCACTGGCCGATCCGCCGCCGCGCACCGGGTTCGTCGAGCGCGCCCTCGTCGCCGCCTACGTGGGCGGTCTGAAACCGATTCTGTGCCTGACGAAGAGCGATCTGGCGACGCCGGACGAGTTCGCCGCGACGTTCGCCGATCTCGACATCCCCGTCGTGGTCGCGGGCCGCGACGACCCGATCGAGCCGGTCACCGAGATCCTCACCGGTCGCCTGACCGCGCTCATCGGGCACTCGGGGGTCGGCAAGTCGACCATGGTCAATCGCCTCGTGCCCGATGCCGATCGAGCGACGGGCGTCGTGTCCGGTGTCGGCAAGGGACGTCACACGTCCACGCAGTCGGTGGCGCTGCCGCTGCCCGGCAGCGGCTGGGTGGTCGACACGCCCGGCATCCGCTCGTTCGGGTTGGCGCACATCTCCCCCGAGAACGTCGTCGACGCGTTCACCGATCTGGCCGCGGCCGCCGAGGACTGCCCGCGCGGGTGCACCCACCTGGGCCCGCCGGCGGACCCCGAATGCGCCCTCGACAAGCTCACCGGCAAGTCCGCGGGCCGTGTCGAGGCGGTGCGCCGATTGCTCGTCGCGCTGATGTCGAACGAGGCCTGGACGTAACCCCGGTATCTGATACCCGCAGTACCAATTTCCCGCCGGCAACCGTTAGGGTGTGCCCAGGATCACGATCCGAAGCCATCCGACCGGGGGGATCACCGTGCGAAGTCTTCTGCGCCACGCCTGCTCGAGATACGCCGTGTCCGCGCTCGCCGCCGCGACGGCCGTCGCGGTCGGCATGACCGCGAGCGCCCCCGTCGGGTCCGCCGATCCCACCGGCGGACCCGACGGGCAGGCGTGGGTCGCGGCGACCGACGGGCCGAACCGGTACCCGGCCATCGCCGTCGTGGAGGACGTGCCGATCCGGATGAGTGACGGCGTCGTGCTCCGCGCGAGCGTCTACCGCCCGGCCGACGCCTCCGGCACGGCGATCGACACCGCGCTGCCGACGATCTTCAACATCACGCCGTACACGCGTCTGGTCCCGGCCCTGGCGGACGCCGCGAGCGCCCATCCGGTGCTCGGGCAGGCCCTCGACCAACTCGGCGCGGCCGACCTGTCCGGCACACCGTTCGACGGGCTCACCGAGCTGACCGGCGGTCTCGGCGGCGGGTTGCTGCGCACGTTCGGCGTCAACCGCAACCTCGTGCAGAACGGCTACGTCCAGGTGGTGGTCGACGTTCGCGGCACCGGCTACTCGGAAGGCGTCTGGGACGTCCTGGGCGACCGCGAGCAGCAGGACACCGTCGAGGTGTTCGAGTGGGCCCGATCGCAACCGTGGTCGGACGGCACGCTCGGCATGGCCGGTGTCTCGTACTCCGCGATCAACAGCCTGCACGCCGCCGACAAGAGACCGGAGGGGCTGAAGGCGATCTTCCCGGTGGAACCGTCCGAGGACCTGGCACGCGAAATCGTCGCCACCGGTGGAGCTTTCGGGGCCGGCTTCATGCCGGCATGGCTGGTGGCCGTCAACGGGCTCAAGTTCGTCCCGATCGATTCGCTGCTGCGCGGCGACTTCGACCCGCAGTGGCTGGCCGACCGACTGGCGGATCCCGCGGTGATGTTCCCGCAGATGTTCGACGCGGTGTTGAGCGGCCGGGGCGAGGCGTCGAACGACGGCGCGTTCTACGACGTCCGCAACGCCGATGTCGAGCGGATCCAGGTACCGACGTTCGTCACCGGCGGCTGGCACGATATCTTCGGCCGCGGCGAGCCGCGGATCTTCGACCGGCTGCAGTTGCCGGCCGGGCAGAAGCAGCTGCTGATGGGGAACGGCTACCACATCAATCCGGGCCGCGGCCACGGCGAGGCGGGCGCACCGCCGCGCCTCGACGTGCTCGAGCGAGCGTGGTTCGACAAGTGGCTCAAGGGCGTCGACAACGGCATCGACCGGTACGGCCCGGCCACGCTGTACCAGCAGGGCGGCGGGTGGATCACCGCCGCGCAGTTCCCGCGCGCCGGTGCCGAATACCAGCGGATGTATCTGAGCGGCGCCCCGTCCGGTTCCGCACCGCACGCGGTGGTCGACGGCTCGCTGACCGCCGCCGCGCCGACCACGTCCAGCATGCACACCGTCGCACCGGGACTGCGTGCGGCGTGCTCGCGCGACACCGCGCAAGGCACGGCGGGAGCCGGCGCGATCCTCGGTTCGGCGTGCACCGAGGACGCCCGCTTCGCCGAGGCCGAGGCGCTGACGTTCACCACCGCGCCGGTCACCGAGACGACCGAGATCTCCGGCCCGATCGCGGTGCACCTGCTCACCACCACCGATGCCACCGACGGCTTCTGGGCGGTCACCGTCAACGACGTGGCCCCCGACGGCCGTTCGACGGTCCTCACCAATGGGGCGCTGTTGTCGTCACGCAGGGTGCTCGACGAGGCGAAGAGCGAGAAGGACCCGTCCGGCGCGTACACGGTCCCCGTCGCCGATCTGGGCGCCGACACCAAGCGCGTGGTCACTCCGGGCGAACCGCTCGTCCTCGACATCGGACTGAACGGCACCGAGGCGAAACTGGCACCGGGTCACCGACTGCGCGTGGACATCTCGGCCGCAAGCTTCCCGCGTTACCTTCCGATGCTGCCGGACCTCGAGGCGACGGGGCTGAAGCCGCAGCGCCTGCTGATCGACCCCGCAAATCCGAGTTTCGTCAACGTCCCGGTGGTCGGTACCGCCGGCTGGTGACGTCGCCCGACCTCGGCGGCGTGATGATGCGGTTGCGCACGATTCGCGGGAGCCACCGCGGGGTCGATACGGCGTCCGTGCCAATGGGCCGACAGTCCGGATCGACACCGCGCGGTCAGTCGGCGCCGCGGGCGCGCGCCGCGAGGACGCGGTACTCCTCGTCGCTGATCGCCCCGGAGTCGAGGAGCGACTTCGCGGTCGCGAGCTCCTGCTCGGCCGACGTTCCGGCGGCCCGCCGGATGTATGCGTCCTCCGCCTGCCGGAAGTGCCGGTCCGCGGCTGCCGCCCGGTCGACCATGCCGTGTCCGCGCGTGATGAGGTACACGACCTCGCCGATGACGGGAAGGACGAACAGGAAGAAGACCCACACCGCCTTCCCCCAGCCGGGGGTCCGGTGGTCCCGGAACAGATCGGTGAGGATCGAGAAGAGCACCATCACGTAGGCCGCGAACGCGAAGAACGCGAAGACGAGCCAGAAGAAATCCCAGAACGAGTCCATCGTCCGCTCCGTTCCCAGACCAAAGTCGACCAGACGTTGTCCGTCAACTGTACTGCCCCACCCCCGGCCCCGCCGGGGTCACGAGATCGCGGTAGTCGGCGGCCCACCATCGCAGACGAGTGCGCCCGGATCCCCGGTAGAGCACGCACCGAATGGTATGTGCCACACCGGGAACCCGGGTGTCGGTCGTTCTAGCGCGCCACCAGCGCCCGGAGGCCGCGGCGCTTCTTCGACGCCTTGATCGCCGAGAGCAGTCCGCTGCGGCGACCCGTCGCGGGGTCGATGGTCGCGGTGGTGTTGCCACCGAACTTGCGCTCCGAGGCCGTCTCGGGGGCATCGTCGGACGTGTCCTTGAGGTACTTGTTCGGCAGCGACAGCTTGGCGATGGTGCGCCACGCCTTGGCGTACTGCACCGGCAGCGGTCCGGTGGTGTACGGCAGGTCGTACTTGTCGCACAGCGCCCGCACCTTGACCGCGATCTCGGCGTACCGGTTGGATGGCAGATCCGGGTAGATGTGGTGCTCGATCTGGTAGCTGAGGTTGCCGGTCATGAAGTCCATGACCCGACCGCCGGAGATGTTCGCACTGCCGAGCATCTGACGCAGGTACCACTCGGCGTGTGTTTCCTTGTCGACGTCCGCCTTGGTGAACTTCTCGGCCCCGTCCGGGAAGTGACCGCAGAAGATGACCGCGTTGGTCCACAGGTTTCGGATGACGCCGGCGGTGAGGTTCGCCGTGAGCGTGGTCTTCCACGCCTTGCCGGTGAGGGCCGGGTAGACCACGTAGTCCTTGAGGGTCTGCTTCGCGATCTTGCGGCCGACCTCCTTGGCGTTCCGCTTGGTGTACTCGCGGTCGTCGCGGCCGGCCGCCACCCTGCCGAGCTCGAGCAGCTGGATCGCGATGCCGTACTCGAACAGCAGCGCCAGGATGGCGTTGTACGCGAGGTTGCCGTAGTTGAACGGCCGCCACTTCTGGTCGCGGGTGACGCGCAGCAGGCCGTATCCCACGTCGTCGTCCATGCCCAGGATGTTCGTGTACTTGTGGTGCAGATGGTTGTGGGTCTGCTTCCAGTGGGCCGACGGGTCGACGTTGTCCCACTCCCAGTTCGCGGAGTGGATCTCGGGATCGTTCATCCAGTCCCACTGCCCGTGCATCACATTGTGCCCGAGCTCCATGTTCTCGATGATCTTCGCGACGCCCAGCATGCCGGTACCGAGCAGCCACAGGGGCCGCTTGCGGCTACCGAACAGCACGGCGCGGCCACCGATCTCGAGCCCGCGCTGCAGCCGGATGGTGTTGCGGATGTAGCGCGCGTCGCGCTCGCCGCGCGACTCCTCGACATCCCGACGGATGGCGTCGAGTTCGCGCCCGAGCGCCTCGACGTCGGCATCCGTCAGATGCGCATACTCCTTGATGTCCGTAATCGCCACGCGCCTACCGTACCGTAAGTTACGACACCGTAGGTTAAGATCGTGTGACTGTGAGGCAGCTCACTTTAGCCTAGTTTCGGCGTCGTGCACGACGCTTTCCCACCCGCGCTTCGGCATGCGCGCGCAGCGCCGACAGCAGGCCGCGATGCTGGCCCGTCTCGGCGTCGACATGCAGCGCCTCCGCGATCCGGGATCCGCCGAGCCGGAACTTGTGCTCCGACGAAGTCTCCGGCGCATCGTCCGAGGTCCGCTTGAGAAAGCGATCCGGCAGCGCCAGCTTGTGGATGGTCCGCAGCGCGAGCAGGTACTGCTTGCTCAGCGGGCCCGTCGTGTAGGGCAGGTCGTACTTCTCGCACAGCCCCCGCACCCGCACCGCGATCTCGGCGTACCGGTTCGACGGCAGATCCGGGAACAGGTGGTGCTCGATCTGGTAGCTGAGGTTGCCGGTCATGAACGCCATCACCGGGCCGGCGTCGATGTTGGCACTGCCGAGCATCTGTCGCAGGTACCACTGGGCGCGCGTCTCGGTCTCGAACTGCTCGATCGTGAACTTCTCGGCACCGTCCGGGAAGTGCCCGCAGAAGATCACCGCGTACGCCCACAGATTGCGCAGGAAGTTCGCGGTCGTGTTCGCGGCGAGGGTGTGCTTCCACGCCCGACCCGTCAGCGCGGGGAACAGCACGAAGTCCTTGCCGACCTGACGGACGATCTTGACCGCGAACTGCTTGTTGGGCCCCGAGTTCCACTGGCCGGGGTCGACGCCCTCGAGCTTCTTCTGCGCCGCGAGGTCGTGCAGCGCGATGCCCCACTCGAACGTGGCCGCGAGGATCACGTTCGCGATCGGCTGCAGCAGGTTGATCGGCCGCCACTTCTCGTCGCGGGTCATGCGCAGGATCCCGAATCCCACGTCGTCGTCCATGCCGACGATGTTGGTGTACGTGTGGTGCGTGTAGTTGTGCGCGCGCTTCCAGTGCTCGGACGGCCCCGTCATGTCCCACTCCCACGTCGTGGAGTGGATCTCCGGATCGTTCATCCAGTCCCACTGGCCGTGGGTGACGTTGTGCCCGAGCTCCATGTTCTCGATGCACTTGGCGAGCGTGAGCAGCGTCGTGCCCACCACCCACGCCGGCCGATGGCGGCTTCCGAACAACACCACCCGTCCGCCCAGCTCGAGCGAACGCTGCAGCCGGATGGTGCGCCGAATGTAGCGCGCATCCCGCACGCCCCGAGACTCCTCGACATCGCGACGAATTGCATCCAATTCGCGCCCGAGGGCTTCGATGTCGACGTCGGTGAGGTGGGCGAACTCTTTGATATCGGTGATAGCCACCGAGGGTCCTCCGTTGGGGTAGATCAGTTCACCGGCGTCGACCCACCGACGCAAGGCGTTACGTGCAACGATACGGGAAATCGGACATCCGGCGACACGCCGGACCCGACATCAGCCGAGGATCACACGTCGAGAGTGCAGTCGCCCGCCGCGGCGGAGATGCACGTCTGGATGCGCTCCCCCTCGGCGTGCTCCTTACCGTTGCGCAGATCCACTGCGTGCCCCGACGCGAGCGGCACCACACACGTCTGGCAGATGCCCATACGGCAGCCGAACGGCATCAGCACGCCCGCCTTCTCGCCGGCCTCGAGCAGCGTCGTCGCGCCGTCGGCCCGGACCTCCTTGCCGGACCGCCCGAACGTGACGGTGCCGCCCTCGCCGGACAGGTCGGCGCGCGGCACCGCGAACCGCTCCAGGTGCAACTGCGGCGCGATGCCCTCGCGCTCCCACGTCTTCTCGATCTCGTCGAGCATCGGCAGCGGGCCGCACGCCCACGTCTGACGCTCCCGCCAGTCCGGGCACACCTCGTCGAGTTCGGGCAGCGTGAACTTGCCCTCCGAACGGGTGCACCGGACGTGGCGACGGAACGAGTCGTGGGTCTCGTGCAGTCGGGTGAGCTCGTCACCGAACATGACGGCGTCCTCGGTGGGTGCCGAATGGACGTGCACGATGTCGGGCACGTCGCCGCGACGATCCATCGTCCGCAGCATCGACATCACCGGAGTGATACCGCTGCCGGCGGTGAGGAACAGAATCTTCCGCGGCGGCGGCTCCGGCAGCGCGAAGTTGCCGGTGGGGGCCGCGAGCCGCACGATCGTGCCCGACGGCACGCCCGTGACGAGGTGGCTCGACAGGAAACCCTCCGGCATCGCCTTGACCGTGATGGAGATCAGCTTGTGGTCGACGTTGGGCGCCGACGTGAGCGAGTACGAGCGCCAGTGCCACCGACCGTCGACCAGAATGCCGATGCCCACGTACTGGCCCGGCTGATAGTCGAAGTCGAATCCCCAGCCCGGCTTGATCACGAGGGTCGCCGAGTCGGCCGTCACCGGCCGGACCTCGACAATCCGCCCGCGCAACTCGCGCGCCGACCACAGCGGGTTGACGAGATGGAGGTAGTCGTCGGGAAGCAGCGGCGTCGTCAACCGGGTGACGGCACCGCGCACCAGGTTGGCCACGGACCGGTTCGAACCCGCGACCCTCGCCGCAGGCGCCTCGATCCAGCTCTTCAGTCCCATCCGACCTCCATCTCGTGTGAGTAGGGCCAGCGTAGGGCATGGGCTACGGTCGCGTAAGTTGCGCCCGGTAGTGAGCCCGAGTAAGGATCCGCCGGTCGAGGACTCAGAGCAGCTCGAGCAGGAACGGCAGCTCCTGGGTCGCGTACCACGCGAGCTCGTGATCCTCGGCGTCTCCCAGGACGAACTCCGCGTCCTCGTCCCCGAGATCCGCCGCATCGACCACCTGGACGGCCTTCTCGATGTCGGCCTCGGCCTCGGCGAGGTCGACGTGCACCGACGCGACCTGGGCGAGCCGGACGACGTCACCGAGCCGGACGACCGCGTCGTCGAGATCCGGGCGCGGTTTCGCCTCGTCGACGTCGGCCGCGATCACCGCGCGCCGGTAGTGCGGCGCAGCGCCGTCGCCGCCGTCCTCCGGGGTGGCGGCCGCGATCAGGCGCAGCGACGCGCGCGCGGCCTCCGCCATCGCAACCTCGGACAGTTCGTCGTCGTCGCCGGAGTGGTACGCCTCGCGCAGCGCCGGGGTGACGGCGAAAGCGGTCCGGCTCACCGGTGACAACTCACGCTCGTCGACCAGCTGCCGCAGCATCGCGATGGTCGCGGGAACGTAGACCCTCACGCGCGACCCCCGGAAACCCGCACCCACACCGACGGGTACACCGACTCAGCCACTGGCATCCACCAACTCCTCGAGAGACTCGTGCAACGACGCGGCGACCACGTCCACATCGGTCATGGCGTCGCGATCCGCATTCAAACCGTAGTGGACGTAACCGTCGTACGACGTCAGCGCAATGCTGATCGTCTGATTCTTCAGCAGCGGCGACACCGGGTACATCTCGACCATCCGCATGCCCGCCAGGTACAGCGGGATCTGCGGGCCGGGCGCATTGGTCACCATCACGTTGAACATGCGCTGCGACAGGTTGCCGGCGACGCGCGCCGCCCGCGCGTGCAACGACGCCGGCGCGAACCCCGACAACCGGATCATCGTCCTTGCCGTCACCTGCCGGCTCTGCCGCGCGAACGCTTCCGTCGCGTGCGCCACATGCGAGAGCCGCACCACCGGATTCGGCTCGCCCACAGGCAGATCCACCAGGAACGACGACGTACGCCCGTGCGGCAGGCCCACCTCGTCGTCGCCGCACACATCGACGACGGTCGCGCCGTTCGTCCCCGGCTGGGCCTCGCAGATCGACATCGGCACCAGAGCCCGCACGGTCGTCGCCTCCGATACCGGCTCCCCGCGCGAGAGCAGCCACGTCCGAAGCGCGCCCGCCACCACGGTCAGGACGACGTCGTTGATCGAGCAGCCGTAGCGGGCACGGATCTTGCGGTACCGGTCGAGGTCGGTCCGCGCCACGGTGAACCGCCGGTTGCGGGAGATGGTCGCGTTGAGCGGGCTCGACGGGGCCGGCTGCGCCGCGGTACGGACCAGAGCCGCGACCTTGCCGACCGCGTCGGCCGCCCCGTCGATCACCGACGACATGTCCCCCAGCGTCATCCGAAGCGTCTCGAGCCCCTCTCGCGGCTGCGACACCAGTTGCGCCAGCGAGCCGGCGACGAGGGCCACCTCGCTCGGTGCCGGTTCGGGCATCCACAGGTCGTCGGTAGCGGGCGGTAGTTCGTCGTCCTCGTCGAGGATCACCTGACTGATCTCGAGCGCCTGTTCCCCGTCGACGAGCGCCGAGTGCGACTTGGTGAAGATCGCACAACGGTTGTCCGCCAAGCCCTCGACGACGTATATCTCCCACAACGGTCGGGTGGTGTCCAGCGGCCGGGACGTCAACCGCGCCACCAGGTCGTGCAACTGTTCGTCGGTGCCCGGCGACGGAACCGCGGACCGGCGAACGTGATACGTGATGTCGAAGTCGGGGTCGTCCACCCACACCGGGCGCGCGAGACCGAATGCGATCTCCCGAACCTTCTGCCGATACCGTGGAACCAGGTGCAGCCGACTCTCGATCAGCCGCAGCACGGCCTCGAAGTCGAGCCCCGACTCGGGTAGTTGCAGGATCGCGAGGGAACCCATGTGCATGGGCGTGTTGCTCGCGTCGAGGAAGTAGAACGACGCGTCCTGCGTCGTCAGCCTGGTCGCCTTCGCCATTATCGCCCCCTGCCGTCCGAACCGCCGTCACCCGATTCGTCCGCCGTGCCCGAATCGAGAAGGATCGCAATCTCTTCCACCGCAGCCGACGGATCGGAGTGATGTACACCCACCATGCCCGCCTCGGCGGCCGCGTGCACGTTGCTCGCCAGATCATCGACGAAGATGCACTCCCCCGGGTCGAGCCCGAGACGGGCAGCGGTCAGCGCGTAGATCCGCGGATCCGGCTTGGCCATCCCGACGTCACCCGACAGCACCACCTCGTCGACGAACGGGCCGGCGAGGTCCCGCAGTCCCTGCCCCGCCGGGCCCCCGGGGTCGTTGCTCAGGATCGCGGTGCGGATCCCGTGGCGACGCGCGTCCGCGACGGCCCGGGCCATCAGGGCCGGATCCGAACCCGGTCCGCCGAGCACCCCACCGAAGTCCAGCACCAATCCGCGCACGCCCTCACCCTAGGACCCCCTGATCACGATGGCGAGACGAGCCGATCCACCGGTGCGTCCCCCTCGCTTTTCGTCGTCCGACGTGCGATGCTGTGCGCCAGATTCCGTCCTCTCCGCGGAGTCGGCCCCCACCGCTGTCGCCGCGCGACAGCACACGTCGACATGGGTACCGCCGCACAGCGACCGCGGTACGGAGAGGTCAGAGAATGAACACTGCGCACCGGTTCCTTTCCCGGGCACCGCAATTCGAACCACCCGCGGGCGACGCCGCCGGGTCGGCACCGTGCCGCACCGCCCCGACGTCGGCGACGTCGCCGTCTGCACGCCGATCCCCACACAGCGGCCGTTCGCCCAGACGATCCGCGTTCCCCGACGACGCGGCGCCACCCGAAGCCCGCCGATTCGCCGAGCAGGCCCTGCGTCTGACACTCGAAGTGATGGACCGGCGCCGCACACCGACGCAACTGCGCACGGTGGCCACCCCCGCGGTGGTCGACGTGGTGCACTCCCTGGCCCGCGCGGGCGTTGCCGGAAGCCGACTCGGGACGGCCGCCCTCGAGCGCGTCCGCGTGCGACCGGTGCGCCCCGACGCCGCCGAGGTGTTCGGCACCTACAAACGCGCCGACCGGGTGTTCGCCGTCGCCGCGCGTATCGAACGCGGCGTCGGCACACACCCGGCCGGATGGGCGATCACGTCACTGCGGATCGCCTAGGTTCAGCGGTCAGCGCCTGCGCTTGGACTTGGGCGCATTCCTCTTGGCGTCCGCCCGGGCGGCCTCCCGGCGCTCCCGGCGCGTTCCCGCCGGGGCGTCGGAGTCGCCCGCGACCCTGCTGACGTGCGCGGTGCCGTCCTCGGCGGGACCCGACAGCGTGAGTCCGCGCTGCTGGGCCTCCTCCAGCCCCTTGGCCCGGAGCGCGACCGGCGCCTTCGACTCGGCGGCAGCCTGCTCCGACGGCAGCGGCGACGACTGCTGGGCGAGCGCCGGACCGCCGGCCGCGGCCGCGGCAGCGGACGCGGCCGTCACACTCACCGGAGCCCCGCCGCCCTGCGGGGTGCCGGCCTCGACCTGCAGATTGAACAGGAAGCCGACCGACTCCTCCTTGAGGCCGTCGAGCATCGCGGTGAACATGTCGAAGCCCTCGCGCTGGTACTCGACCAGCGGGTCGCGCTGCGCCATCGCCCGCAGGCCGATGCCCTCCTTGAGGTAGTCCATCTCGTAAAGATGCTCACGCCACTTGCGGTCCAGCACCGACAGCAGCACGCGGCGCTCGAGCTCACGCATACCGCCCTCACCGGCGATCTCGTTGATCTGCTGCTCCCGCTTCGCGTACGCATCGCGCGCGTCCTGCAGGAGCGCCTCGAGCAGTTCCTCCCGGCCCAGATCCGACTCGCCGGCCTCGGCCGAAGCGACGAGTTCGTTGTGGTCGATGCCGACCGGGTACAGCGTCTTCAGCGCCGTCCACAGCTGCTCGAGATCCCAGTCCTCGACGTAGCCCTCGGCAGTGGCACCGTTGACGTACGCGGTGACCACGTCCGTGATCATCGCCTCGACCTGGCCCTCGAGATTTTCGCCCTCGAGGATGCGGCGGCGCTCGTCGTAGATGACGGTGCGCTGCTGGTTCATCACCTCGTCGTACTTGAGGACGTTCTTGCGGATCTCGAAGTTCTGCTGCTCGACCTGCGTCTGCGCGCTCTTGATCGCCTTCGAGACCATCTTGGCCTCGATCGGGACGTCGTCGGGCAGGTTCAGGCGCGTCATGATCGACTCGAGCGCGGCACCGTTGAACCGCCGCATCAACTCGTCACCGAGCGACAGGTAGAAGCGGGACTCACCCGGATCGCCCTGACGGCCGGAACGACCGCGCAACTGGTTGTCGATCCGGCGGGACTCGTGCCGCTCGGTGCCCAGCACGTACAGACCGCCCGCGTCCCGGACCTTGACGGCGTCGGCCTTGACCTCGGACTTCACCTTGTCGAGGACCTCGTCCCAGGCCGCCTCGTACTCCTCCGGATTGTGCACCGGGTCGAGACCCTGCTTGCGCAGCACGATGTCCGCGATGATGTCGGGGTTGCCGCCGAGCACGACGTCGGTGCCACGACCGGCCATGTTGGTCGCGACGGTGACGGCACCGGAGCGTCCCGCCTCGGCGACGATGGTCGCCTCCTGCTCGTGGAACTTCGCGTTGAGCACGTTGTGCGCGACACCGCGCTTGGTGAACTGCCGCGACAGGTACTCCGAGCGCTCGACGCTCGTGGTGCCGATCAGGACCGGCTGGCCCTTCTCGTGCCGCTCGACGACGTCGTCGACCACCGCGTTGAACTTGGCCTCTTCGGTCTTGTAGATCAGGTCGCCGTTGTCGACGCGGACCAGCGGCCGGTTCGTCGGGATCGGGATGACGCCCAGACCGTAGGTCTGGTGCAGCTCGGCGGCCTCCGTCTCGGCCGTACCCGTCATGCCCGACAGCTTGTCGTACAGGCGGAAGTAGTTCTGCAACGTGATGGTCGCGAGGGTCTGGTTCTCGGCCTTGATCTCGACCCGTTCCTTGGCCTCGATCGCCTGGTGCATGCCCTCGTTGTAGCGACGGCCGACGAGGATGCGTCCGGTGAACTCGTCGACAATGATGACCTCGCCGTCGCGGACGATGTAGTCCTTGTCGCGCTGGTAGAGCTCCTTCGCCTTGATCGCGTTGTTCAGGTAGCTCACCAGCGGCGAGTTCGCCGCCTCGTACAAGTTGTCGATGCCGAGCTGGTCCTCGACGAACTCGACGCCGGCCTCGTGCACGCCGATCGTGCGCTTCTTGATGTCGACCTCGTAGTGGACGTCCTGCTTGAGCAGCGGCGCGATGCGCGCGAACTCGCTGTACCACTTGCTGGACGCGTCGGCCGGACCCGAGATGATCAGCGGGGTCCGGGCCTCGTCGATGAGGATCGAGTCGACCTCGTCCACGACGGCGAAGTTGTGGCCGCGCTGCACCAGATCGTCGAGGGTGTGCGTCATGTTGTCGCGCAGGTAATCGAAGCCGAACTCGTTGTTCGTGCCGTACGTGATGTCGGCCGCGTACGCCTTGCGCCGCTGCGCGGGCGTCATGCCGGACAGGATCACGTCCACCTCGAGCCCGAGGAAGCGGTGGACACGGCCCATCCACTCCGAGTCGCGTCGGGCGAGGTAGTCGTTGACGGTGACCACGTGCACGCCGTCACCGGAGATCGCGTTGAGGTACGCCGGGAGGACACAGGTCAGGGTCTTGCCCTCACCGGTCTTCATCTCGGCAACGTTGCCGAAGTGCAGCGCCGCGCCGCCCATGATCTGGACGTCGAAGTGCCGCTGGCTCAGAACGCGGCTGGCGGCCTCGCGGGCCACCGCGAACGCCTCGGGCAGCATCTCGTCGAGCGTCTCGCCGTCGGCGTAGCGCTTCTTGAACTCGTCGGTCTTGGCCCGGAGCTGCTCATCGGACAGCGCCTCCACCTCGGGAGAGAGGGAAGAGACATGGTCGGCGATGTGCTTGAGCCGCTTGACCATGCGACCTTCACCTACACGGAGCAGCTTCGATAGCGACAGTGACGGCACGGTCCTCTTTGTCCTCAATCCAGGTGGCGGAATCCGGTGTCGGAAACCTGACAAACGGAATCCGGCCGAGGTCGGGCGACCCCAGCCGGATCCCATGGTATGCGTAATCACGGTCGGACGAGTAGACCGACCGCCGACGATGTCACGCCAGGCGTATCAATCCGTAGTCGAACGCGTGGCGCCGGTACACGACAGAAGGCCGGTCTGTCTCCTTGTCGTGGAACAGGTAGAAGTCGTGTCCGACCAGTTCCATCTCGTAAAGCGCGTCGTCGACGGTCATCGGTTCGGCCGAGTGCACCTTCGTGCGCACGATCTGTCCCGGACCGGGCGGAGCCTCGCCGTCCAGGGAGAGTCCTTGATCGATCGCCAACGTGTCGTCCTGCGCCAGTGTGGCGGTGGCCTGCGCAACGGAGACCGGGGTCTTCTCGCCGTAGTGGACCTTGCGACGATCCTTCGTCCGACGCAATCGACTTTCCAGCTTGGCAGTCACGGATTCGAATGCCGCGTAGAAACTGTCCGCGCTCGCTTCGGCGCGGACGACGGGTCCCTTGCCGCGAGCCGTGATCTCGACCCGCTGGCAACTCTTGGCCTGTCGGCGATTGCGTTCGTGCTGGAGTTCCACATCGAAGTGGTAGATGGTGGGATCGAAGCGCTCGAGTCGTGCGAGCTTCTCGGAGACGTAGACCCGGAAGTGATCCGGAACCTCGACGTTCCGTCCTTTGACGACGATTTCGGCGTTGTTGGCGCCCGATGGAACTTGAGCCTCTGCGGTGTCTTCTGCAACGAAAACCGAGGCCTTTGCAGGGGTCGTCACTCGTACCTCCCGATTAACGGCCGGCTCACCTTGTGAGACCGGCGAGTTCGATCTCGACCGGGCGGGGAACCACCCGGCATCAGAACGTGAAATATCACCTCCCACCTGTGACTTCGGGTGTGAACGCGACGCTAGTACGTAACCGCCCCGTGTGCCACTGTTCGGCCGTAATTCACGGGTGTGTCGTCCGAGACATCCGTCCGGATCGCCCGAATCCGCAGGACACGGGCTCTGCGGCCGTCGGCCCCGAATCGCCGCTCACGCGGAGGCGACAACGAGGACCGCCGCCACCGGCACACCCACCGCGCCGAAAGCCCGAACGGATTCGGTGGCAGTGGCCCCGGTGGTGACGACATCGTCGACCAGAATCACCTCGGCGCCTCGGCGCCCCACCGCGAGGAGGTCCCGCGCGGCCGATGCCGACACCCGGATCCGCCCCGACAGGTTCTCCTGGCGCTGCGCCGCGGACAGCCCTACGGAGTCGCGCGCTCCCCGACGCATCGAGAGCGCGGGGCACACCCGACAGTCGTCGCCGAGGGCACCGGCCGCGACACGCACCGAACGCAGCACCGGGTCACCGCCCCGGCTGCGGGCGGCGCGGGCGCGGGTGGGGGCCGGCACCAGACACACCGGTGCCGCCCCGGGCGGTGACAACTCCCCCCACCGCCGCAGGGTCACGATCGCACCGGCCAGGGCGAGCCCGATCGGGGTGGCCAGATCCCTCCGGCCGCGTTCCTTTCCCGCGATGACCGCACCCCGCCGCGGCCCCGAGTACGGTCCGAGCGCCCACACCGGCACGCGGGGATCCACGCGGGGGCTCACCGCGACGGGGACGTCGGCCAGCGAACGGCGACACCGCTCGCACCATGCGGAGCCGGGATCACCACAGCCACCGCACTCGGCGGGCAAGACGAGGTCGAGGAGCGCGCGCACGGCGGCCAGTGTGCCCGCCGCCGCCGACAAGTCCCGGCGGCTCAGCCCGGCACGACCGGGACGGCCTGCGAGCCGGTCAGGCCGGGCACCTCACGCCAGTACCGATCGCCGGCCGGGTCGTTGTTGTTGAGTTGGAAGACCGTGCGCGCATCGGCGACGTACTCGGTGGTCAATGTGGCGTCGACCGCCCTGACCGGCGACGTGAGGTTCCGGCTGGGCAGCGGATCCATCCGCGACCCGTCCACCGCCAACTGCACCACCGGGACGTCGGACCCCTCTCGGACGACGACGACGGTGTCGGCGGTGCTCCAGTCGAGCGACACCGCGGGCCCGCCCAGCCCGTGTGCGATCGCGCGCGGACTGGTGAGCGAGTACTCACCGTCCGGCAGCCGCGACACCGTCGCGACGTAGACCTTGCCGTCCACGATCAGCGCGGCGCGCACCCCGTCCCGGGACAGGCGCAGCTCGGTGATCGGACCGCCCAGCGCGGCGATGGCGCCGCTCTCGACGGGCATCGTGGAGAGCTTGCCGGTACCGGTCTCCCGGACCACGCGCACCACCGAGGAATCGTTCACCACCGCCCACACGGTGGACCCGTCGAGGGCCCACGTGGGGCGGGTGAGGGTCTGCGCCTCCAGCGCCGTCGCCACGTTGCCGTCGTACGTCCCCACGACGAGCGCCGTCTGCGGCTCCGGCGCCGGGCGCCGCGTCTCCGCCACCGCCGCCGCGAGCGTGCCGTTCTGCGACAGCGCGACCGAACGCAGATTGTCCGACGCCCCGAAGTAACCCGGCACGGGGGTCGCGGTGGCGTCGCCGACGCTGACCAGCCCGCCGCCGCGCAGGGCGTGCATGCCCACCGACGCGCTCGACGTCGCGAGCGGATTGAGCGAGCCCACGTCGGCGATGGTCCATCCGTTCGGGTAGCGCTCGTCGAGCGGCTGACCGTCGGCCAGCAGGACGTACGGGCCCGAGATTTCGGCGTTCGCCAGCGTCCAGATCACTTGCGCGGCAAGGAGTTCCCGCGACTGCGGGGTCATCCGACCGAGCCCCTGGAAGTCCACCCGGACTCCCCCGAGGCCGACCCCGACCTGGGATTGCCGGCCGTCGGCCTTCGTGATGGGGCCGAGCACCGAGACCCCGGAACCGAGCTCGTTGCGGACCGCCCCCGACAGCGACGGCTTCGGCCCGTCGATGAGGAGTCCGATCAGCTGGGTCACCATCTGGTCCTGGCTCGACGAGATCCACCGGGGATCCGGCACCACCGTCTGCGCCGACGGATCGAGGAAGTACAGCGATTTGCGTTGGTACGAGTTGAGGAACTGCGGGCGGTCCATGATCACGCCGTTCGGCAGTTCGTCGATCCGCCACTCGCCGTCGACCTTCACCCAACTGAACTTGGCCTCGTACTGCCCTTCCTGGGCCTGGTACAGCCCACCCGGTTCGAGCTGCCCCACCCGGTTGGCCCGGATGGTGTACACGGCGCGGTTCGCGTTGCGCGACTCGGTGATGAGGTCGATCTTGTCGACGATCGTCGCGCTCGCGGCGTCGTCCCACCGTGCCGACATGTCCTTGGTGAGGTACTGGCGGGCCGCGAGATGCCGGTTCGCCGGGTCTGTGCTCGCCTTGACGAAGTCCCGCAACAGCAGATCCGGCTCACGTCCCGGTGCCGGGGCCTCGACACTGGTGCTCGCCGGCGCCCGCTCGACTCTGCCGATCGCCTGTGGCGCCGACGAGTCCGGCAGGTTCGCGCAGCCGGCGGCCAGGAGCGCGAGGGACGACAGCACCGCCGTCGCCCCCACCCGCACGCGCCTCACGACTCGCGCTCCCGCACCCTCGGCACGGTCGGGCTGTCGTCGGGATCCGGTTGCGCCGCCGGTTGCGTGGACACCGTCGCCGCCTCGACCGGTTCGGGCGCCGGCACGGACGGCTCGGCCTTCTCGGCCGCCGGCTCGGGAACGCCGGGCTCGGCCCGCATCGCGACCTCGGCCCGCGTTCCGGGCAGCGGCCTACCCTGCACCAGTTTGCCGGCGCCCGGCTTGAGGGGAAGCGGACTGCGGGTGACCTTGCGGCCACGCACCCGCGGCAGCGTCAACCGGAAGCACGCGCCCTGACCGGGCTCGCCCCACGCCTCGAGCGTTCCGTTGTGCAGATTCGCGTCCTCGACGCTGATCGCCAGGCCCAGTCCGGTGCCACCGGACCGGCGCACGCGGGAGGGATCCGACCGCCAGAACCGGTTGAACACCAGCTTCTCCTCCCCCGGACGCAGACCCACTCCCTGGTCGCGCACGATGAAGGCCGCCGCCTCGTCGTCCGCCCGCAACCGCAACAGCACGGGCTTGCCCTCGCCGTGGTCTATCGCGTTCGCGAGCAGGTTGCGCAGGATGCGTTCGACGCGCCGCGGATCGACCTCGGCCACCACCGGATCCTCGGGCAGATCGACGATGAGCTCCGTCGACGTCTCCTTGGCCAGGTGGCGGACCGTCGAGACCGCGGCACGCGCACACATCCGCAGGTCCAGCTGCTCGGCGGCCAGTTCGGCGACGCCGGCGTCGTGCCGGGAGATCTCGAGCAGGTCGCCCAGCAGGCTCTCGAACCGGTCCAGCTCCGCGACCAGCAGTTCGGACGAGCGCTTGAGCACCGGGTCGAGGTCGTCACTGCTGTCGTGGATCAGGTCGGCGGCCATGCGGACGGTCGTGAGCGGCGTCCTGAGCTCGTGGCTCACGTCGGAGGTGAACCGCTTCTGCAGGTTGCCGAACTCCTCGAGCTGCGTGATCTGCTTCGACAGGCTCTCGGCCATCTCGTTGAACGACATCGCCAGGCGCGCCATGTCGTCCTCGCCGCGCACCGGCATGCGTTCCTTGAGCCGGCCGTCGGCGAACCGCACCGCGATCCGCGACGCCGACCGGATCGGCAGCACCACCTGGCGCGCGACCAGCATCGAGATCGCGGCCAGCAGCACCGCCAGCACCGCGCCGCCGATCAGCATCGTGCCCCGCACGAGCGACAGGCTGCGGTCCTCGCTGGCCAGCGGGAATACCAGGTACAGCTCGAGCGTGGAAATGTCCGAGGACGTGGGACTGCCGATGATCAGCGCCGGACCCGAGTACCCGTTGGGGTCGGCGACCGTCGCGAACTGGTAGCTGATCTGGTCCGCACGCACGAAGTCCCGCAGGCTCGCGGGGATCTGATCCGACGGCCCGCTCGCAGTGGGTTCGCGCGGACCGTCACCAGGCACGATGAGCACCGGGTCGAACGTGCCTGCCGAACCGGACGTCTGACCGCCGTCGGACTCCCGGTTGGTCAGCGCCAACCGCGCAGCGTCCAGCCGCACCTTGAGGGACCCGCTGTCGTCGGCGCCGGCAAGCTGCGCCTCGACCGTGCTGCGGGCACGGTCCATCTCCTCGGTGGCAGCGGTGATCTTCGCCTCGAGCAGCCGATCGGTGATCTGGCTCGTGAGCACCACACCCAGAATCGTGATCACGATCAAGGACAGCGACAGGGTCGACACGACGACCCGAAGCTGGAGAGACCGACGCCAAGCGTGGGCAAGCCAGTTGCTCCACGCCCGGCACCAGCGGATCAGCGGCGCAAACAGTCTGTTGACTCGCCGCCGCTTCCGGCCGGCACCGATCACGGCGGTCCGGCCTTGTAGCCGACGCCCCTGACCGTCAGCACCACCTCGGGGTTCTCAGGATCCTTCTCGACCTTGGCGCGCAGTCGCTGCACGTGCACGTTGACCAGGCGGGTATCGGCGGCGTGCCGGTATCCCCACACCTGCTCGAGAAGCACCTCGCGGGTGAACACCTGACGCGGCTTACGCGCGAGCGCGACCAGCAGATCGAACTCGAGGGGCGTGAGCGAGATGAGCGCGTTGTCACGCGTCACCTTGTGCGCCGGCACGTCGATCATGATGTCGCCGATGCTGAGGACCTCGGCGGGCTCCTCCTCGGTGCGGCGCAGCCGCGCCCGCACTCGCGCCACCAGCTCCTTCGGCTTGAACGGCTTCATGATGTAGTCGTCGGCACCGGACTCGAGGCCCAGGACCACGTCGACGGTGTCCGTCTTCGCGGTGAGCATGACGATCGGGACACCCGATTCGGCGCGCAGCACGCGGCACACGTCGATGCCGTTCATCCCGGGAAGCATGAGGTCCAGGAGAACCAGGTCGGGCCGGGTCTCACGGACGGCCGTCAACGCCTGGCTGCCGTCGCCCACCACGTAAGGCTCGAATCCCTCACCGCGGAGCACGATGGTGAGCATCTCCGCGAGCGCCGTGTCATCGTCGACAACCAGAATCCTTGGCTTCATATCCCTATCGTTACATCTTCGAGGCTGCGAAATGTGGAAAGGAGCGTGTACTCCTGCGGCGTGCCGCGCAATTCCGGCGGCGTACCGCTCAATGTTGCTGCGGCGTGCCGTCCCGCTGCTGCAAGAGTGCCAGTTTATCGGCCAGAATGCCCGGATCGGCGTCCGGAGCGATCGTCCACCACGGCGAGTTCCAGTCCGCGGCGGCCAGCTCCCGGTAGACGGCACCGGTGCGGGCCTGCAGTCCGCTGTCCTTCTCGTACGCGTCGAGCGACCGCGCGCTGTCCTCGGCCTCGCGCCGACGGGCACGCTCCTCCGCGAGCGCGACGGGCACGTCCAGGTACATCTGGAGGTCCGGGCGCGGCAGCCCGAGCCGGTCGAACTCGAGGTGCTCGATCCACGCCGCGAACGCGCCGTCGCCGTGCTGGTGCAGCCGCGCCGCGCCGTAGGCCGCGTTGGAGGCGACGTACCGGTCCAGGATCACCAGATCGTGTGCGGCGACCAGGCTGCGCAACTGCTCGGCCGCGCCCGCCCGGTCGAGTGCGAACATCACGGCCATCGCGTGGACCGATTCGGCGAGGTCGCCATGGGCGCCCTTGAGCGCCTCCGACGCGATATCCGCGTGGATCGACACGCCGTAGCGCGGGAAGTCGAGCGTCGCGACCCGCAGGCCCCGCTGCTCGAGTCGGGCGACGACCTTGCCGACGAGCGTGCGCTTCCCGGCGCCGTCGAGCCCTTCCAGGGCGATCAGAGTTCCCACGATCGCCGAGCCTATCGGTGTCCGTCACGCGACCGCGGCACCACATCGTGGGAGGGCCGTCACAGTGCGGTCCGCGCCACGACAGCCGGCCGTCCGCGCCGGAGACGGCCGCGGCCGGGGACGGCGATGCCCGTCCCCGGCCGCGACCGACGATGTCCGGTACGGATCAGTACCGGTAGTGCTCGGGCTTGTACGGGCCCTCGACGTCGACGCCGATGTACTCGGCCTGATCCTTCGTCAGCTTGGTGATCGAGCCACCGAGCGCCTCGACGTGGATCTTCGCGACCTTCTCGTCGAGGTGCTTGGGCAGACGGTAGACCTCGTTGTCGTACTCGTCCGGCTTGGTCCACAGCTCGATCTGCGCGATCGTCTGGTTCGCGAACGAGTTCGACATCACGAACGACGGGTGTCCGGTCGCGTTGCCGAGGTTCAGCAGGCGACCCTCGGACAGCACGATGATCGAGTGGCCGTCGGCGAAGCGGAACTCGTCGACCTGCGGCTTGATGTTGATCCGCGTGACCTCGGACGAACGCTCGAGGTTCGCCATGTCGATCTCGTTGTCGAAGTGGCCGATGTTGCCCAGGATCGCCTGGTGCTTCATCTGCTTCATGTGCTCGAAGGAGATGATGTCCTTGTTGCCGGTCGCGGTCACCACGATGTCGGCCTGGCCGATGAACTCCTCGACGGTCTTGACGTCGAAGCCGTCCATCATCGCCTGCAGCGCGTTGATCGGGTCGATCTCGGTGACGGTGACACGCGCGCCCTGCCCGCGCAGCGCCTCGGCGCAGCCCTTGCCGACGTCGCCGTAGCCGCACACCAGCGCGGCCTTGCCGCCGATCAGCACGTCGGTGCCGCGGTTGATGCCGTCGAGCAGCGAGTGGCGGGTGCCGTACTTGTTGTCGAACTTGCTCTTGGTGACCGAGTCGTTGACGTTGATCGCCGGGAAGGCCAACTCGCCGGCGGCGGCGAACTGGTACAGGCGCAGCACGCCCGTGGTGGTCTCCTCGGTGACGCCCTTGACGGACTCGGCGATCGCGGTCCACTTGCCGGCGTCTGCCTCGAGCGACTTGCGCAGCAGCGCCAGGAACACCTTGTACTCGTCCGAGTCGTGCTCGTCGTCGGTGGGCGGGACGACGCCGGCCTTCTCGTACTGCGCGCCGCGCAGCACCAGCATGGTGGCGTCGCCGCCGTCGTCGAGGATCATGTTCGCGGTGGTACCCGGCCACGTGAGCATCTGCTCGGCGGCCCACCAGTACTCCTCGAGGGTCTCGCCCTTCCACGCGAACACGGGGACACCCTTGGGCTCGTCGACGGTGCCGTGCGGACCGACGACGACGGCCGCGGCCGCGTGATCCTGCGTCGAGAAGATGTTGCACGAGGCCCAGCGAACCTCAGCGCCGAGCGCGACGAGGGTCTCGATCAGGACCGCCGTCTGGATCGTCATGTGGAGCGAGCCCGAGACGCGAGCACCCTTGAGCGGCAGAACGTCCGCGTACTCACGGCGCAGCTCCATCAGGCCGGGCATCTCGTGCTCCGCGAGGCGGATCTCCTTGCGACCGAACTCCGCGAGCGACAGATCCGCCACCTTGAAGTCGATACCGTTGCGGTGCTCTGCCACCGGACCCGATGAAACTGAGGTCGTCATACTGCCTCTCCTGTTAGCCGTCTTGAATGACACCCAGGCTATCGGGTGACGGCCGGCCCCGGGGACGGGCAGTACCTCAGAAGTTCCTCACACGCGTGTCACGACGTCCACGAACGGCGACAGCAGTGACGCCAACTCCTGCGCATCGTCACGATCCGATGTCGGCGGCATCGAGATGTAGCTGAGCGCGACCCGGACGACACCGCGGCTCAGGACCATGGCATCCGCCTCCGAGGCCTGAACCCAGCTCCGCCGGAACGTCTCCGCCAACCGCTCCGACGCGCGTTCGACGAGCGGAGCGCTGTCGGTCGTGACGATCCGCAGCAGATCCGGTTTCGCCGCGCCGCTGCGCAGCGACCCGACCAGCGGATCGGCGCCGCTGGCCTGGAAGAACACCGTGAAACCGTCGACGAGGGCGGCGCGCGCGTCGCCGACGTGCGCGTAGACCGCCGCCGCGACGGCGTCGACGAACTGGTCGACGAGGCGCAACGCATACCCCTCGGCGAGCCCCTGCCGGTTACCGAACTCGTTGTACAGCGTCTGCCGGCTGACCCCCACCGCCGCTGCGACGTCCGACATCGTCACGGCCGACCAGTCCCGCTCGAGCAGGAGATCGCGGACCGCACCGAGGATCGACTCCCGCAGCAGCAGCCGGGAGGCCTCCGGATACGGCGTCCGGGGTTGTGACTCGCTCATGGCGTCGAGCCTAGAGACTGCCCTCAGCTTCGTTCGACTTCGACCATGAAGAAGTCCTCCTTGGCGGCACCGCAGTCCGGACACCGCCAGTCGTCGGGAATGTCCTCCCACCGGGTGCCGGGTGCGATGCCCTCTTCCGGCCAGCCGAGTTCCTCGTCGTACTCGAATCCGCACTGCGCACACTGATAGAGCTTGTAGTCCTTCATGATCACCAATCCAGTTCCCCCGTCACACGGGTTCGAAATCGACTTTCTCCCTGACCCCGCAGTCGGGGCAGCACCAGTCGTCGGGCACCGACTCCCACGCCGTGCCGGCGGGGAATCCTTCGCGTGGCGCCCCGACCGCCTCGTCGAACACGTACTCGCACACCGGGCACCGGTACGCACTCATGCCGCACCCCCACGCGCTCCGTGTGCCGCCAGCAGCTTCTCGCGTTTGCTCGGCTGCAGGTTCACCTTCGTGATGTCGCCTTCGTAGTGGTCGAGCACGCGCTTGTCCATGACGGCGCGCCACAGCGGCGGCACGTAGGCGAGCATGATCATGCTGGCGTAGCCGCTCGGCAGATTCGGCGCAATGTCCATGCTGCGCAACGTCTGGTAGCGCCGCGTCGGGTTCGCGTGGTGATCGCTGTGCCGTTGCAGGTGGTACAGGAAGATGTTGGTGCAGATGTGGTCGCTGTTCCAGCTGTGCGCGGGCGTGCAGCGCTCGTAGCGCCCCCGATCCGTCCGTTGCCGGAGCAGCCCGTAGTGCTCGAGGTAGTTGACGGTCTCGAGGAGCGTGAAGCCGAACACCGCCTGCAGCACCAGATACGGCGCCACCTCCCACCCGAACACCGCGATCAACACGCCGAACAACACCACCGACATCGCCCACGCGTTCAGCACGTCGTTGCGAATCGTCCACGGCCCCTTGCCCAGCCGTTCGAGCCGCGCCTTCTCGAGGTTCCACGACGAGCGCAGACTCCCCCACACACTGCGGGGCAGGAACGCCCAGAAGCTCTCTCCGAAACGTGAACTCGCCGGGTCCTCGGGCGTCGCGACCCGCACGTGGTGTCCGCGGTTGTGCTCGATGTAGAAGTGCCCGTAGAACGACTGCGCCAACGTGATCTTCGACAGCCAGCGCTCGAGGTCGTCCTTCTTGTGCCCCAGTTCGTGCGCGGTGTTGATGCCGATCCCGGCGACGCAGCCGACACTGATCGCGAGCCCGATCTTCGACACCACACCGAGCCCCCCGTCGATCCCGAGCCAACCCAGGTCGTCGGCCGACCACAGGTAGCAGGCGACGACGACGGTCAGGATCTGAAAGGGAATGTAGGCGTAGGTGCACCAGCGGTAGTAGCGGTCGTTCTCGAGCTGCTCCATCACCTCGTCGGGCGGGTTCTGCCCGTCGGCGCCGAACCAGAGGTCGAGGATCGGCAGCAGCCCGTAGACGAGCAGCGGTCCGATCCACCACCACACGGGAGCGACGGCGTCCAGCCCCGCCCGATTCGTGAGCCACACCAGGCCCATCGCGACGAAGATCGCGGTGGGAGGGATCAGCCCCAGCAGCCACAGGTACCGCTTCTTGTCCCGCCACACCGGCGCCGCGGGGGTTGGCTGCCCCACATCACTCGCCATCGCTCTCCCCTTCCACACGACCGCTCGACTATGAGCGGCATCACCATGGAATGGACGATACGCGGCTGGATGTATTCCGTCTAGACAAATAGATCGATTTGTAAAGTCAGGTCTCGTCGTGGGCCACTGCCCGAGCCCGAACCGCCAGCATCGAGTGCCTGCGGCTGTAGGAGAAGTAGACGACGACACCGATCGCCATCCACACGACGAAGCGCAGCCACGTCTCGACCGAGAGGTTGAGCATCAGCCACAGGCAGGCGAGGACCGCGAGAATCGGCACGAGCGGCACGAGCGGCACCCGGAATCCGCGAGGCAGGTCGGGTCGGGTACGCCGCAGGACGACGACACCGATCGACACCAGCACGAACGCGAACAGGGTGCCGATGTTGACCATCTCCTCGAGCGTTCCGATCGGGAAGAACGCGGCGAGGAGGCCGACGACCACACCGACCAGGACGGTGATCCGCACCGGTGTGCCGTGCTTGCCGGTCGGCGCCAGCGACCTCGGCATCAGCCCGTCACGTGACATCGCGAACAGCACGCGGGTCTGTCCCAGCATCAGCACCATGACGACGGTGGTGAGGCCGGCGAGCGCACCGAACGAGATGAGGTTCTTCGCCCAGTCCATCCCGTTGAGCGCGAACGCCGTGGCGAGCGTCGAGTCGTCGCCGGCCAGCTCGGTGTAGTTCACCATGCCGGTGAGGACAAGGGAGACCGCGACGTACAGCACGGTCACTATCGCGAGCGAGCCGAGAATGCCTCGGGGCAACGCCGTCTGCGGGTTCCTCGTCTCCTCGGCGGTGGTGGCGACCACATCGAAACCGATGAACGCGAAGAACACCAGGCTCGCCGCGGCGAGCAGGCCGTACCAGCCGAAGGTGCTCCCGCCGGCACCGGTGATGAACGAGAACAGCGACTGGTGGATGCCCTCCCCCGTCGACCCGGATTCCGAGGGCGGGATGTACGGCGAGTAGTTCTCGCCCTTGATGTAGAACGCGCCGACCACCACGACGAAGAGGACGACGGCGACCTTGATCGCGGTGATCACGGCCGAGACCCGCGAAGAGAGCTTGGTACCGGTCGCCAGGAGCACCGTGATGATCGCGATGATCAGCACGGCGCCCCAGTCGACCTCGTGGGATCCGATGTGAAACACCGGACTCGAACTGCCCAGTACCTCACCGAGATACAGCGACCAGCCCTTCGCCACCACCGATGCCGCGAGCGCGAACTCGAGGATGAGGTCCCAGCCGATGATCCACGCGACGAACTCGCCGAACGTGGCGTACGAGAACGTGTAGGCGCTGCCCGCGACCGGGACCGTGGACGCGAACTCCGCGTAGCACAGCGCGGCCAGCGCACACGCGATCGCCGCGAACACGAACGCGAGCGATACCGACGGTCCGGCGACGTTGCCCGCAGTCCGGGCAGTGAGGGTGAAGATGCCCGCACCGATCACGACCGCGACACCGAACACCGTCAGATCCCACGCCGTGAGGTCCTTACGGAGCTTGGTCTCGGGCTCGTCCGTTTCGAGAATCGATTGCTCGACCGACTTGGTGCGGAACAGCCCTGAGCGAGCATTCCGGGAACGTCCCGGCACAGCCTTCCGGTCCGGTGTCGCCATCACTGCCTCCTCGGGAGGTGGGGATGGTCGACAGCCTATGCCCGGAGAACCGCATCAGCACGGTTTCCGAAACGGCTAGTCCGCCATGACGCGGTACAGATCGGGCTCGATGTAGATCAGCCGTGCGGCCGGAACGGCGGTGCGAATGCGGACCTCGGCCTCGTCGATCGCCGACGCGACGTCCTCGATTCCGGAACCCGGCGCGATCCCCACCTTCGCCGCCACCAGGATCTCCTCGGGGCCGAGGTACTGGGTGCGGCAGTGGATCACTCGATCGATCCGGACACCGTCGACGAGGGCGGTCAGGATCCGGTCCTCCTCGTCCTGGGTCGCCCCTTCACCGATCAGCAGGCTCTTCATCTCGACGATGAGGACGATGGCGATGATGCCCAGCAGCGCGCCGATGCAGAGGGTGCCGATGCCGTCCCACACCGGGTCCCCGGTGATCATCGTGAGCCCCACGCCACCGAGCGCGAGCACGAGACCGATCAGTGCACCGGTGTCCTCCAACAGGACGACGGGAAGTTCGGGGGTGCGGGACGTGCGGATGAAGCCCCACCAGCTCGCGTTGCCCTTGAGTGGACGCGATTCGCCGATCGCGGTGACGAAGCTGTACGTCTCGAGCGCGATCGCGACCAGCAGGATCACGACGGCCACGATCGGCGACGACAGTTCCTCGGGGTGCTGGATCTTGTGCACACCCTCGTAGATCGCGAACAGCGAGCCCAAGGTGAACAGCACCAGGGCCACCACGAACGAGTAGAAGTAGCGGTTGCGCCCGTAACCGAACTGGTGGAGCTTGTCGGCCTGCTTCTCGGCGCGGTTCTGCCCGAACAGCAGCAGTCCCTGGTTGGACGTGTCGGCCACCGAGTGAACCGATTCCGCGAGCATCGACGACGATCCGGTGATCAGGAAGCCGGTGAACTTGGCCACCGCGATTCCCGCGTTCGCGGTCAGCGCCGCGAAAATCGCCTTCTTACCGCCGTTTGCCGACACCGGCCACTCCTCTCGTCGAATTCGAGCGGCTCACAGGCTACGTGATCACCCCGGAAAGCCGCGAACCGCTCGGTCACGCCTCGACGATCCCCACACCGGCCCGGAACAGCTGAGTGTCCTCGGCGCAGGCCTGGATGTGAACCTCGTTGTCCGAGGCGGAGATCCAGGCCGCTGCGCCGCGTTCGAGCATCAACGACTGCGGTCCGCACCCCAACTTGGCCGCGCCCGACGTACACAGCACGATCTGGGGGCCGTCCGGTTCGAAGCTCGTCGCCGCGCCCGCTCCGCCGCCGGAGGCGTCGAGATCGATGCGGGACAGCCGGAACTCCGGCGCCGGGGTCCGGTACGCGACCTCGCCGTCACGATCGGTCGCGGCGGGCGTCAGGACCGGAACGTCCACGGTGTCGAAGTCGAGGACGCGCAACAACTCCGGGACGTCGACGTGCTTCGGGGTGAGCCCGCCGCGTAGGACGTTGTCCGAGTTCGCCATGATCTCCACGGCCGTACCGTGGAGGTACGCGTGCAGGTTTCCGGCGTCGAGGAACAGCCCCTGCCCCGGCTCGAGCGTGACCCGGTTGAGGAGCAACGACGCCAGGACGCCGGCGTCACCCGGATAGCCCTCGCTGAGTTCGAGGGCGGTCCGCACCTCCTGTGCGAACTCGATCCCACCGGGCTCGGCGTTCGACAGGTAGGCGACGCAGCCGTCCAGGACCGCCGGGAGCAACGTCGCGAGAGCCTGCGCCGGCAACGTGATCCACGTGGTGAACAGTGCCCGGAGTCCGCCCGAATCGGGTTGTCCCGCAAGCAGACCGACGTACGGTTCGAGTTCGGGCACCTGCAGGGCGCCGAGCAACCGCACCGTCCGGTGCGGATCCCGGAATCCCGCGAGCGCCTCGAATCGGGTGAGCGCCACCACCAGCTCCGGCTTGTGGCTGGCGTCACGGTAGTTCCGCTCGGCCGAGTCGACCGGGATCCCCGACGCCTCCTCGCGGGCGAAGCCTTCCCGCGCCTGCTCCGCGCTCGGGTGTGCCTGCAACGACAACGGCTCCTCGGCCGCGAGGACCTTCAGGAGGAACGGCAGGCGCTCACCGAACTCGGCGACGCACCGCTCGCCGAGTTCGCGGGCCGGGGCGGCGTCGACGACGTCGCGCAGGGACCGGTCCCCACCGTCCTCGATCACCCGCGCGGGATCACCCGGATGGGCCCCCAACCACAGTTCCGCTTCCGGATGCGCGCTGGGGCTCGGACGTCCGCACAGCTCCGCGAGCGCGGTCCGCGACCCCCATGCATAGGACCGGAGCGCACCTTCGAGTTGGCGCACTAGTTACCACCGATCAAACGTAGGTATGCCGCGCTCATCTCGAGGCGGCCGACGAGAACTGCAAGCTGTTCGATCTCCGTCCGCGTGGCGGCTGGAGCCGCGGTGGACGATCCCGGAGGACCCTGCGGCCCCTGAGGTCCCGGCGGACCCGCCTGCTCCGATGCCGCGACGACGACGTCGGCGTCCGGCAGGGCGGCGACCCGGCGCTCGACGACGGGCCGGTCCGCCTCTGCAGCGAAGACGAACACCCGCAGCGGCATGCCGGGCACGGGGCCGTCGAGTTCCTCGTCGTGGAAGAACGGGTCGTAATCGGGTGGCATCGCGGTCGCCACCGATCCGAAGCGGGGCACACCGGCGAGAACGCCCGACAGGTCCGTCGCCGCGGCGACGGCGGCGCCGCTACGCAGCAGGATCTCGCCGCCGTGGCGTGCCAGGTGCGTGGTGGCGCGGGTGTCGCCGGAGAGGACGACGCGCCGGCCCTGCATCCGTGCCGCGAGCGACTTCGCCGGATTGTGGAAGACCTCGTTGCGCGGGTGATCGCGCAACGACTCCTCGTCCAGGGCGTCCGCGAGGCGACCCAGGTCGGGACACACCTTCGCGGCCCGCTCGGACTCGATCGCGACCAGGACCGCGAGGAAGGCCGCGAGGTACCGCAGCAACCCGTGATGGTCGGGAACCGCCACACGGGGCGGCAGTACCGTTGCTCGACCCGCGCCCGCAGCCCGCAGCGGACCTTCGTCGGGGGCGGCGACGACCACCTCCGCGCCGCGCCGCAGCGCACGGTCGACGGACTCGACCAGCCGCGGGTCACCGGCGTCGTCCCCCGCCACCACCACGACGTCCAGGGGCCCGACCCACAGCGGGGTGTCCACGCTCTCGACCAGGGGGATGCCGATCCGGCTACCGATCGCGGCGGTGACCAGGCCCGCGGCGCGGGAGGCCGGGCCCTCACCGGTGACGAGCACCACGCTGCGCGGTTGCAGACCGCGCAGCCGCGCGAGGCCGTCCTCTTCCTCCACCGCCGCCTGGGTGGCACGGATCTGCGCGCCGCCGAGCGCGGCGAATCGGAGCGAGCCGTCGACGTCCGCGGCCAGCAGTGCATCGGCGTCATCGAGATCGAGCAGAGACGACGGAGCTGTCATGACGGACACACCTCCCTTTCTCCCACTCCCTGTCCCCCCGACGAGTTCAGGTGACTCGAGTATCCCAGCAATTCACCGACTAGGCGCGCACAGCAGCGAGGATCTCGGTGACGAGTGCGTCGACGTCCGCCGGCGTGCGCGCCTCGACGTTCAGGCGCAGCAGGGGTTCGGTGTTGGACGCGCGCAGGTTGAACCACGCGCCATCCGCGAGGTCGACGGTGACGCCGTCGAGGCGGTCGACGGACACCGCCCGGTCCGCGAAGAGATCGACGACCGCGGCCGTGCGCTCGGCGGCATCCGCGACGGTCGAGTTGATCTCGCCGGACGCCGCGTAACCCTCGTACGACTGCATCAACTCCGACAGCGGACGATCCTGCTCGCCGAGCGCCGCCAGCACGTGCAGCGCCGCGAGCATGCCCGAGTCGGCACCCCAGAAGTCACGGAAGTAGTAGTGCGCGGAGTGCTCACCGCCGAACACCGCGCCGGTCTCGGCCATCTGCTGCTTGATGAACGAATGGCCGACGCGGGTACGCACCGCGGTGCCGCCGAGCTTCTCGACCAGTTCGGGGACGAAACGGGACGTGATCAGGTTGTGGATGATCGTGCCGCCGGGCTCCTTCGCGAGCTCACGGTCGGCGACGAGCGCGGTCACCGCCGAGGGCGAGACCGGGTTGCCCTTCTCGTCGACGACGAAGCAGCGGTCGGCGTCACCATCGAAGGCCAGGCCGATGTCGGCGCCGGTTTCGCGCACGAAGTTCTGCAGGTCCACCAGGTTGGCCGGATCGAGCGGGTTCGCCTCGTGGTTCGGGAAGCTGCCGTCGAGCTCGAAGTAGAGCGGCAGGACGGTCACCGGCATCGGGCCGAACACCGCGGGCACGGTGTGTCCGCCCATGCCGTTGCCGGCGTCGACGGCGATCTTCAGCGGCCGCAGTTCGGACAGGTTCACGAGCCCGCGCACGAAGCTGGCGTACTGCTCGAGCACGTCGTCCTCGCTGACGGTCCCGGCCGCGCCGTCGTACGCCGGGACCCCGTCGGCGACCTCGCGGGCGATCACGGCGAGGCCGGTGTCCTGCCCGACGGGCTTGGCGCCGGCCCGGCAGAGCTTGATGCCGTTGTACTTGGCCGGGTTGTGGCTCGCAGTGAACATCGCACCCGGGCAGTCGAGCACTCCCGACGCGAAGTACAGCTGGTCGGTGGACGCCAGGCCGATGTGCACCACGTCGAGGCCCTGCGTGGTCACGCCCTCGGCGAAGGCCCGTGACAGCTCGGGCGACGAGTCCCGCATGTCGTGGCCGATCGCGATCCGCGTCACACGCTCGCCACCGGTCTGCTCGTCCCGCACGAGCCGGGCGAACGACGCGCCCACGTCGCGGACGAAGTCGGCATCGATCTGTTCGCCCACGACACCACGCACGTCGTAAGCCTTGATCACGGCACTCACGGATTCGACGGATCGAGCCACTGCTGGTTTCTCCTGCTGTTCGTTGATGCGACAGACGTTGTTCGTCCCACCGATTGATCGACTCGGCCGGTTGCCCGGCCGAGTCGTTCCACCGAGCCTAGTGGGGAGTGCCCCGACTGCGCTTCCTGAGCGAATTGTCTGGTTCTGGAGACATGGTTCGACCAGGAAAAACGACACGGACGCGACGCACCGGTCAGGGCACGGGAAGTTACGAGCCGCTCAGTTCGCGGGATCGGGCAGGACCCGGAGGTGACCGCGACGACCGGTGCGCGCGGTGGGCGGAGCCGACGGTGACACCGCACCGGGCCGCGACTCGGAGGAACCGGCGTCGGTGCGGGGGCGCTCACCCAGTCCCGCCTCACGGACAGCCTCGGCAAGCGCGGTGAGATCGTCCTCGTCGGGCGTGCTGGACGAGAAGCCGCCCTCGTACCGCACGAGTTCCCACCCCTTGGGCGCGGTGATCCTCGAGGCGTGGGTCTCACACAGGTCCCACGAGTGCGGTTCCGCGACCGTGGCCAGGGGGCCGACGACTGCAGTGGAATCCGAATACACGTACGTCAAGGTCGCGACAGCAGGGTTCTTGCACCCAGGTCGGCAGCATCGACGCAGTGATCTCACAAGCAAGGAGACTAACCCCAAGTTTCAAGTTGACCTACTCGGACACACCGATACACGGCGTCCGAACGACGGACGGGAGAGCGCCCGAGCCGACGGGACCGGTGACGCGACGGGGGTGTTGGACAGCCGCTGTAATCTCGCCTACATGGCTAGATCTCGTCGCCCCCGCCCGCTGACTTCACGATCGGTCGCGCGGCGAGGCCGAGGCATCCGCGGCCCGCTCTTCCCACCGGACCTGCCGGCGGCGCGGACACGCGCGGAGAAGTTCGATCACCTGGTTCTGGGCGCATTCGAGCCGATCGACGCGCGATGGCACGACCGCCTCACCAAACTCGACATCGCGGTGGACGACGTTCCCCGGATCCGGGCGATCGACCCCGATTCGGTGAACTGGCCGCCCGAAGTGGTCGCCGACGGACCGGTACCACTGTCGCGGCTCATCCCGGCCGGCATCGACCGACACGGGACCGCGACACGCGCCCGTATCGTATTGTTCCGTCGCCCAATCGAATTGCGCGCCAAGGATCCTCACGATCTCGAGGACCTCGTCCACGACGTGCTCGTGGAGCAGGTGTCGACGTATCTCGGGGTGGACCCCGAGGTGATCGACCCCGATCTGCCCGGGGCCGACGACTAGAAACTGCGGGCGACTGCGCCCGTCAGATGATTCCGCGCTTGAGGCGCCGGCGCTCACGCTCGGAGAGCCCGCCCCAGATGCCGAATCGCTCGTCGTTCGAGAGCGCGTACTCGAGGCACTCGCCCCGGACCTCGCAGCCCATGCAGATGCGCTTGGCCTCGCGAGTGGACCCGCCCTTCTCCGGGAAGAAGGCCTCGGGGTCGGTCTGCGCGCACAGCGCGCGGTCCTGCCACTGCTCCTCCTCGGCCTCGAACATCGCGTCGAAACCTGGGATCAGACTCAGCTGGGGAACCGTGACCCCGAGCTCGAAGTCTTCGAAGCCGGCGCCTCCCGTTGCACCGGCATCAGAATCGGTCGGTTCGTTGCCGACCACGCTCAGAGGAGTTTCGAACTCGTAGTGCTGGTAGGGCATCATCGCTCCGCCTCCTCACCTGTATTTAGCGCAGAAAATGTGAATTCTTCTCGAATCGCGTTCTGCCGCTCCCACCCCGACGATCGTCCTGGCTCTCGCCCGAACGATCGGTCGAGCCGAGGGTCGCTCCAAGTGAACTCGCCCCTCGAACCTGGAATGACATACATGTGATTAGACATGCCCTGGCGTGTCGGGTCAAGCTGAAACGGAAAGTCGTCTACCATCCCACACCCCCCGAGCAGCGTGGTACAACTCGGCCGAAGAGACTGCGCCGAGTGGCATGCGACACCACCGCATAGGCTTCGAGTTGTGAATGTGACTGTATTGGTTGGCGGCGTCGGAGGGGCCCGTTTCCTCCAAGGAGTTCGAAGTCTGCTCGGCGGCGCGGTCGGTGACGGCGCCCCCGGGGACCCGAACTCCCCCGCGGAGACCGACCATCGAATCACCGCCGTCGTCAACGTCGGCGACGACGTGTGGATGCACGGCCTGCGCATCTGCCCGGACCTCGACACCTGCATGTACACCCTGGGCGGGGGCATCGACCCGGAGCGCGGCTGGGGTCACATCGGCGAAACCTGGAATGCCAAAGAGGAACTCGCGGCGTACGGCGCCCAGCCCGACTGGTTCGGACTCGGTGACCGCGACATCGCGACACATCTGATCCGCAGCCAGATGCTGCGCGCCGGATACCCGCTCTCCGCCGTCACCGAGGCACTGTGCAACCGCTGGAAGCCCGGTGTCGCACTGCTTCCGGTCACCGACGATCGCAGCGAAACCCACGTCGTCGTCACCGATCCCGAGGCCGAGGCGGATCCGGCGGGTGAGCAGCAGAAGGCGATCCACTTCCAGGAATGGTGGGTCCGCTACCGAGCGCAGATCCCGACGCACAGCTTCGCGTACATCGGTGCGGAGCAGGCGAAGCCGGCGCCGGGCGTGCTCGAGGCGATCGAGTCCGCCGACATCATCCTGCTGGCACCGTCGAATCCGGTGGTCAGCATCGGCGCGATCCTCGCGGTTCCCGGCATCCGCGGCGCACTGCGGACCACCAAGGCGAAGATCGTGGGCCTGTCCCCCATCATCGGCGGAAAGCCGTTGCGCGGCATGGCCGACGAGTGCCTCGAGGTGATCGGCGTCGAGACGTCCGCGGAGGCGATCGGCCGCCACTACGGTGCGCGGTCGGGCACCGGCATCCTCGACGGCTGGCTGATCCACTCGACCGACGAGGCCGACGTCCCCGGCGTCGAGGTCCGTAGCGTGCCGCTGCTGATGACCGATCCCGAGGCCACCGCCGAGATGGTCCGCGCCGCATTCGACGTTGCCGGAGTGAGCTTGTGAGTGTCCGCGATCACGGTGCCGGACGGGCGATCGAGATCCTGCCCGTCCCGGGCCTTCCCGAGTTCCGACCGGGCGACGACCTGGCATCGGCGATCACCGACGCGGCACCCTGGCTCGCCGACGGCGACGTGCTCGTCGTCACGAGCAAGGTGTTCTCGAAGGTGGAGGGGCGGATCGTGCAGTCCCCCACCGATCCCGACGAGCGCGACGCCGCACGCCGTGTCCTGGTCGACCAGGAGGCGGTCCGGGTGGTGGCGCGCAAGGGACGCACCCTCATCACCGAGAACAAGCTCGGCATCGTGCAAGCAGCGTCGGGGATCGACGGCTCGAACGTCGACGGCGCCGAACTGGCTCTGCTGCCCGAGGATCCTGACGCCAGCGCACGGAAACTGCGCGCCGACATCAAGTCTCGACTCGGCGTCGACGTCGCGGTCGTCGTGACAGACACGATGGGACGTGCCTGGCGCATCGGCCAGATCGACGCGGCGATCGGAGCGTCGGGCGTCCCGGTCCTGCACGCGTACGCGGGTGCGGTCGACAGCCAGGGCAACGAACTGTTCGTCACGGAGATCGCCGTCGCCGACGAGATCGCTGCCGCGGGCGACCTCGTGAAGGGCAAGCTGGGCGGCATGCCGGTGGCCGTCGTCCGTGGGCTCGGTCTCGACGACGACGGATCGGCCGCCCAGAAGCTGATCCGTCGCGGGCCCGAGGACCTGTTCTGGCTCGGCACCGCGGAGTCGTTCGAGCTGGGCCGGCGCGAGGCACTGCTGCTGCGACGTTCGGTCCGCGAGTTCTCCGATGAGCCCGTCGACGAAGATGCACTGCGCGCTGCCATCGCGGAGGCGCTCACCGCGCCGGCCCCGCACCACACCCGCCCGGTGCGCTTCGTGTGGCTGCGCAGCCCCGACGTCCGCAAGCGTCTGCTCGACACGATGCAGCAGCGGTGGCGTGAGGATCTCGCCGCGGACGGGATGAGCGAGGAGCGGATCGAGCGGCGAGTTGCCCGCGGCGACATCCTCTTCCGCGCCCCCGAGATCGTGATCCCGTTCTGCGTGCCGGACGGCGCGCACGAGTATGCGGACGAACGTCGCACGCGGGCCGAGTCGACGATGTTCACGGTCGCGGTGGGCGCCGCGGTCCAGGCACTGTTGGTGTCGCTCGCCACGCGGGGCATCGGGAGCTGCTGGATCGGGTCGACGATCTTCGCCGCCGACACGGTCCGGGCCGAGCTCGAGCTGCCGGCGGACTGGCAGCCGCTCGGGGCGATCGCCGTCGGACATCCCACGGAACCGCTGACGCCACGCGAACCACGAGTTCCGGGCGACGCCCTGCTGGAGCTGTGAATGTCGGCGCGATCACTGCACGCATCCGCGCGTGAGGCCCTGGTGAACTGGGACACCGATTCGGACGACGCGGAGTCGTTGCGGCACACGATGCTCGCGTTCCTGGACTCGGCGCCGGACGGCTGCCTGCGCTCGCACGCGGCCGGGCACATCACGGCGTCGTCGCTGGTCCTCGACGAGGGCGGCGATCACGTGCTGCTCACGCTGCATCCGCGGGTGGGCCGGTGGATCCAGCTGGGCGGACACTGCGAGGAGGGTGACGACACCGTCGTCGCGGCGGCGCTGCGGGAGGCGCGGGAGGAGTCGGGCATCGAGGGGCTGCGCATCGAGCCGCGGATGCTGTCGGCGCACACTCACCCGATCACGTGCTCATTGGGCGTGCCCACCCGCCACCTGGATCTGCGTTTCCTCGTCATCGCGCCCGGACCGGCGTCGGAGGTGCCGATCACGATCAGCGACGAGTCTCAGGACCTGCGCTGGTTCCCGCTGGACGCGCTGCCCGACGGGGCGGAGAAGCAGACGATCGATCATCTGGCGCTGCGCGCCCGTGCGCACTTTCGGTAGGGCGAGTTCAATCGGTCGTTGCAACATCCCTGATCCTGGAGGGTGTTGCAGATGGTGTGGATCGGTCGGCCGCCGGCGCCGGCGCATGCTCGGCTGAAGTTCTGGCAGTGCCGTAGCGAGGGCGCGTCGACGGCAGCGGCCGCGGGTGCGGCATCGGTGGCGTATTCGACGGCGCAGCGGTGGCTGGTGGCGTCCGGTGGGGTTCGTCCCCGCCGGACGCCACCACCGTCGGGCCGGTACCTGTCCCTCGAGGATCGTGAGACGCTCTCCGAACTGCTGCAGGCCGGAAAGAAGCAACACGAGATCGCCGCGGCGTTGGGGCGGTCCCCGTCGACGATCAGCCGAGAGATCGCCCGGGGCACGAACAAGCGTGGCTACTACATCGCCTCCACAGCGCACCGGGCCGCCCAAGCGCGGGCGAAACGACCGAAACCAGCGAAGCTGAACTCGTGCGAGCGGCTGCGGACGTTCGTGCAGTCCCGGCTCGGGAAGAATCATTCTCCGGAGCAGATCTCACGCGCCTTGGTGCGTGAGTTCCCCGACGATCCGGAGATGCGTGTGTCCCACGAAACGATCTACCTCTCGCTCTATGTCCAGGCCCGCGGAGGACTCAAACGGGAACTGACACAGCATCTTCGGACCGGAAGGGTGTTGCGTCAGGGTAGCCGCAAGCCCGACGAGCGGCGGGGCCGGATCCCCGACATGATCAACATTTCCGAGCGTCCCGCCGAGGCCGGGGACCGGGCCGTGCCCGGCCACTGGGAGGGCGATCTGATCATGGGTGCCGGCAACCGGTCCGCGATCGGCACCCTGGTCGAACGTTCCACCCGGTTCGTGATGCTGCTGCACCTGCCCGACGGTCACTCCGCCGAACACGTCAACGTCGCGATGGCCGCCAAGATCCGGGAACTGCCCGCTGCACTGGCCCGCTCGATCACCTGGGACCAGGGCACCGAGATGACCCGGCACGCCCAGTTCACCGTCGACACCGGCGTCCAGGTCTACTTCTGCGACCCCCGCTCACCCTGGCAGCGCGGCTCGAACGAGAACACCAACGGACTGCTGCGCCAGTACTTCCCCAAGGGCACCGACCTGGCCGTTCACACCGCCGAGCGCCTGCAGTTCGTCGCCGACGAACTCAACGAACGGCCCCGCAAGACGCTCGACTGGCATACTCCAGCCGAGCGTCTCGACGAGGCCCTCGTTGCAACGACCGCATGAATCCGCCTAGCGGGAGCTACCGGAAAGGCGCACGGGCGGCGGAGCCGCCTACACCACCAGCTCGGCCGCGGTGGCCGCGACGACATCGTCGACGCTGATACCGGGGGCCGTCTCGACCAGTCGCAGGCCCTCGTCGGTGACGTCGAGCACGGCCATGTCGGTGATGATCCGCTGCACGCAGGCCTTGCCGGTGAGCGGCAGCGTGCACTCGTCGAGGATCTTGGGCTCACCCTTCTTGGAGACGTGCTCCATCATCACGATGACCCGCTTGGCGCCGTGGACGAGGTCCATCGCGCCGCCCATGCCCTTGACCATGTGGCCGGGAATCATCCAGTTGGCGAGGTCACCCGTGGCGCTCACCTGCATCGCCCCGAGCACCGCGACGTCCACCTGGCCGCCGCGGATCATCCCGAAAGACTGCGACGAGTCGAAGTACGACGCTCCGGGCAGGACCGTGATGGTCTCCTTGCCGGCGTTGATGAGTTCGGGGTCGAGTTCGTCCTCGGTGGGGTACGGGCCCACGCCCAGGACGCCGTTCTCCGAGTGCAGCACCACCGTGATGTCGTCGGGGATGTAGTTCGGCACCAGGGTGGGCATGCCGATGCCGAGGTTGACGTACTGCCCGTCGGACAGTTCCTGCGCGACGCGCGCGGCCATCTGCTCGCGCGTCAGCTTCTGTGCAACAACCTGAGTCATGCTCGTACCGTTCGCTTCTCGATTCCGACAGTGACCTTGCCGACGTGCACGACGCGCTGCACGTGGATGCCCGGGGTGTGGATCTGGTCCGGATCCAGCTCCCCGGGTTCGACGAGATGCTCGACCTGCGCGATGGTGATGCGACCGGACGCGGCCGCGGGCGGGTTGAAGTTGCGGGCACTGCGCCGGTACACGAGGTTGCCGTGGCGGTCGCCCTTCCACGCGTGCACGAGCGCGTAGTCGGCGGCGATGCCGCGCTCCATGACGTACGTCGTCCCGTCGAACTCGCGGGTCTCCTTGACCGGGCTCGCGACCGCGACGCCGCCGTTGCCGTCGTAGCGACGCGGCAGCCCGCCCTCGGCGACCTGGGTCCCGACACCGGCCGGGGTGAAGAAGGCCGGGATGCCGGCGCCGCCGGCGCGCAGACGCTCGGCGAGCGTGCCCTGCGGCGTCAACTCCACCTCGAGTTCGCCCGACAGGTACTGCCGCGCGAACTCCTTGTTGTCACCCACATACGAACTGATGGTGCGGCGAATGCGGCCCTTCTCGAGCAGCACGCCGAGCCCGAAGCCGTCGGTGCCGCAGTTGTTGCTCACCGTCTCCAGGTCCGTGGCGCCCTGGTCGAGGAGCGCGTTGATCAGGATCTCGGGCACCCCGACCAGGCCGAATCCGCCGACCGCGATGGTCGCGCCGTCCGGGATGTCGGCGACGGCCTCGGCCGCTGTGGCAATGACTTTGTCCATCATGACGGCCAGCATACGACGGTCTGTGCGTATTGTGAACCCTCGTCCGCATGGCGAACATACTGGCGCGCGGTCATTGATTGCCGCGCCCGCACCCACTACGTTGTTCGTATAGCGTCACATCGTCCACATTGCGAACAGCCTCGATTCAGCCCCCCGCACCTGTTCCACGGTTCCCCCCATGAGGTCTCACATGCTTCATCTGCCCCCGCAGTACCGGCCCGCCGGCGACGGCGTGAACGCGCCGCCGGACTTCGCCGACTACAAGACCACCCGGCTGCGCAGCCCGCGCCAGCCCCTGAGGCTGCTCCCGCAACGGCTCGGTGAGATCACCGGACCGGTGTTCGGTGAGGACCGCGTCCAGCCCGGCGACGCCGATCTGACGGTCGTCCGCGGCGGCGAGGCGCAGGGACAGCGGATCATCGTCCACGGCCGGGTCCTCGATGCGAACGGCAAGCCCGTCCCGAACACGCTGCTCGAGGTGTGGCAGGCCAACGCCGGCGGCCGCTACCGCCATACCGGCGACAACTGGCCCGCTCCCCTGGATCCGCACTTCGACGGCGTCGGCCGATGCGTCACCGACGCGGACGGCCACTACACGTTCACCACGATCAAGCCGGGCGCGTACCCGTGGCGCAACCACGACAACGCGTGGCGGCCGTCGCACATCCATTTCTCGCTGTTCGGACGATCGTTCACGCAGCGACTGGTGACGCAGATGTACTTCCCGGACGACCCGCTGTTCTTCCAGGACCCGATCTACAACGCGGTCCCCGCCGAGGCGCGGCACCGGATGGTCAGCGTCTTCGACTACGACGCGACCGTGGCCGACTGGGCCCTGGGCTTCCGTTTCGACATCGTCCTGCGCGGACGCGACGCCACCCCGTTCGAGGACGAGGATCACGATGACTGACATTGCCCCGCAGACCGCCGGACCGCAGAACACCGCACCCACGTACCCGGTCACGCCGGGCGACTTCACCACCGCCGCGTTCGGTGTCACCCCCTCGCAGACCGTGGGCCCCTACTGGCACATCGGCCTGCCGTGGCCGGACGGACCCGACGCGGCACCCGAGGGCACTCCGGGCCGGATCGCCCTGTACGTCACCGTGATCGACGGGGACCGCGTGCCGGTCGCGGACGCGATGGTCGAGACGTGGCAGGCCGACGCGGCGGGCCGCTTCGCGCATCCGGACGACCCGCGCCGCGCAGCCGAACCGGTTCCTGCGGGATTTCGGGGTTTCGGGCGCGCCGGCGCCGACGACACCGGCACCGCGGTGATCCATACGGTCAAGCCGGGTGCGCTGCCCGCCGAGAACGACGCCGTCGAGGCTCCGCACGTGAACGTGGGCATCTTCGCCCGCGGCATGCTCGAGCGCCTGTACACGCGGCTGTACTTCCCCGAGGACACGGATGCGCACGCCACCGACCCGGTGCTGACGTCGCTGCCCGAGTCGCAGCGTCCCAAGCTGATCGCGCGCAAGACCGACGACGGCTACAGCCTCACGGTCTATGTTCAGGACAGCGATCCCGACGGTGTCGAGACGCCGTTCTTCGAGCTGTGATCAGGAGCCTCTCGTGACCTACACCCGCGGCGAACTGTTCGATCCCGTCTTCGGCGCAGACGCTCTCGCCGAAGACATCTCGGATCTCGCGTGGGTGCGGGCCCTGCTCGAGGTGGAGGCCGCCCTGACCCGCGCGGCCGCCGACGTCGGCCTGGTGACCGCCGAGCACGCGGCGACCGTGACCGCGGTGGCCGCCCGGCTCGCCGAGCCCGGCGCGATCGACATCGCCGACCTCGGCCACCGGTCCGCGTCCGGCGGCAACCCGGTGATCCCGCTCGTGCGGATCCTGCGGTCCGCGTGCGCCGAGGACGGTGTGCCCGCCGCCGCAGTGCACGTGGGCGCCACCAGCCAGGACGTCATGGACTCGGCCCTGATGCTGATGTCACGCCGGGCGGGCCGAAAGGTCCTCGCCGACCTGCGGACCGCGGCCGACGCCGCCGCCGACCTCGCGGCCCGGCACCGGAGCACCCCGATGGTGGCGCGCACGCTCGGGCAGCAGGCACTGCCCACCACCTTCGGCGCCCTCGCGGTGTCGTGGTTCACCGGGCTCGACGACGCCGCCCGCACGCTCGACCGGGCGCTGTCGGCGCTACCGGTCCAGTTCGGCGGCGCGGCAGGCACTCTGGCCGCGACCGCACCCCGCGGACTCGACCTGGCCGACGCGTTGGCGGACGAACTCGGACTGGCCCGACAGGTGGTTCCCTGGCACACCACCCGCATCCCCGTCGCGGCGCTGGCCACGGCACTGGGCGTCGCCGCGGGAGCGGTGTCGAAGCCGGCCACCGACATCACGCTGATGGCGTCCACCGAGTTCGGTGAGGTGGCCGAGGACGCCCCGGGCGGCTCGTCGGCCATGCCGCACAAGCAGAATCCCGTCGCCGCCATCACCGCGCGCGCCGCCGCGCGCCGGGTTCCAGGACTGGTCGCGACGGCGCTGTCGTCGATGGACCACGAGTTCGCCCGCGCGGCCGGTGCGTGGCACGCCGAATGGGAGACGGTCACCGATCTGCTCCGGCTCACCGGTGGCGCGACGCACCGACTCGCGTCGAGCATCGGCGGGCTGCGCGTCGACGCCGACGCCCTGGCCCGCAACCTCGGGATCACGGGCGGACTGATCCTCGCCGAACGGGTGACCGGAGCGCTCTCCGAGCACACCGATTCGGCCCGCGACATCGTCACCGCCGCAGCCGCGTCGGGCGTCCCGCTGGACCAGGCGCCCGACATCACCGCGCACCTGTCCGCCGACAGGCTCCGTGACCTGCTGGACCCGTCCCACTATCTCGGCCACGCCGTCGACCTCGTCGACCGTGCCCTCGCCAACCGGGCGGCACGGCCCGCCCGCACCACCGGAGGACATCCATGACAGTGGACCTGCATTTCCAGACGCACGGCGACCCCGCCGCGCCCGCGGTCCTGCTGCTCGGCTCGCTGGGCTCGGACCTGTACATGTGGGATCCGCAAATCCACGCGCTGTCGAGCGGCCACCACGTCATCGCCGTCGACCACCGTGGCCACGGTGGCTCGCCCGCCCCCGCCGGTCCGTACACGATGGCCGACCTGGGCGGCGACGTGATCGCGCTGCTCGACCGGCTCGGTCTGGACGCGGTGCACTTCGTGGGTCTCTCGCTCGGCGGCGCCGTCGGGCAGTGGCTCGCGGCGCACCACCCGTCGCGGGTGCGGACCCTGACGGTGATGTGCACGTCGGCGCAGTTCGCGCCGGCGCAGCCGTGGCTCGACCGCGCCGCGACCGTCCGCGCCGACGGCGTCGCCTCGATCGCCGAGACCGTGGTCGGCCGCTGGTTCACGCCCGAACTGGCGCAGCGGGATCCGGAGCTGGTGACCCGCCACGTCGCGATGGTGTCGGGCACCTCCGACGAGGGGTACGCCGCGTGCTGCGAGGCCCTGTCGCAGTGGGACGGGCGCGCCGACCTCGCCCGCATCGTCGCACCCACGCTGGTGATCGCCGCCGAGCAGGACGGCCCCACCCCACCGCCCGCGCTGCGCGCGATCGCCGACGGCATCGCCGGCGCCGAGTTCCACGTCGTCTCCCCCGGCGCACACCTCGCGAACGTCGAGCAGGCCGGTGCGATCACCCGCCTGATCGAACGTCACGTCGCCGCGGCCACCCCGGTCGGCGTCGCCCGCCGCGCGGTGCACGACGTCGGAATGTCGGTGCGCCGCTCGGTACTCGGCGACGCGCACGTGGACCGGGCGATCGCGGGCAGCACGCCGTTCACCGAGCCGTTCCAGGACTTCATCACCCGCACCGCGTGGGGCGACATCTGGGCCCGCGACGGCCTCGACCATCCCACCCGCCGCCTGCTCACCCTCGCGATCCTCACCGCGGTCGGCAACGAGCACGAACTCGACATGCACATCCGGGCCGCGCTGCGCGCCGGGATGGACCCGAACCTGCTCGTGGAAGTATTCCTGCACACCGCGGTGTACGCGGGTGTGCCGAACAGCAACCGGGCGTTCGCGCTCGGCAAGCAGGCCCTCGCCGACCTGGCGGGCGCCACCGATGGGAGTACGTGACCGTGACGAATACGAGTGGGACCGAACCGACCGGGGCCTCGACCGACTACGTGCAGTCCCTCGCCCGCGGGCTGTCCGTCATCAAGGCGTTCGATGCCGAGACCCCGCGCCGCACGCTCAGCGACGTGGCACGCGCCACCGACCTCACCCGCGCGACCGCCCGTCGGTTCCTGCTCACCCTCACCGAACTCGGCTATGTCCGCACCGACGGCTCCGCGTTCTGGCTCACGCCGCGCGTGCTCGAACTCGGCTACAGCTACCTGTCGAGCCTGTCGCTGCCCGACATCGCCGCACCGCACCTCGAGGAACTGTCCGAACGGGTCAACGAGTCGACGTCGGTGTCGATCCTCGACGACGGTGACGTCGTGTACGTCGCCCGCGTCCCGGTCCGGCGGATCATGACGGTCTCCATCACGATCGGCACCCGCTTCCCCGCGTTCGCGACGTCGATGGGCCGCGTGCTGCTGGCCGGGCTCGGCCCCGCCGACCTGGACGCCTACCTGGCGAGCGTGGAACTGACCCCGCTCACCGGACGCACCATCGCGACACCCGACGCGCTGCGCGCCGAACTCGACAAGATCCGTTCCGACGGATTCTGCGTCGTCGACCAGGAACTCGAGGAGGGGCTGCGCTCGCTGGCCGCGCCCATCCGCGATCGGGACGGCGCCGTCGTCGCGGCAGTGAACATCTCGACGCAGTCCGCCCGCTACACGACCGAGGCCGTCTACGACACGCTCGTCCCCGCGGCCGTCGCGACCGCGGACGCCATCTCGGCGGACCTCGCCCGCACCCAGACACAATCGCCTTCGCACCAAGGGAACAGACATGCCTGACGCCGTCATTTGCGAACCGCTCCGCACCCCAGTCGGCCGCTTCGGCGGCGTCTTCCGGGACATCGCGCCCGAGGACCTCGCGGCCACCGTCATCACCGAACTCGTCACGCGCACCGGCATTTCCGGAGCCGACATCGACGACGTCATCCTCGGCCAGGCATCCCCCGGCGGCGAAGCCCCGGCGATCGGCCGCATCGCCGCCCTCAACGCCGGACTGGGCGTCGACGTCCCGGGCCTCCAGGTCGACCGCCGCTGCGGTTCCGGCCTGCAGGCGATCATCCAGGCCGTGATGCAGGTCCAGTCCGGTGGCAGCGACCTCGTCCTCGCCGGCGGCGTCGAGTCGATGAGCCAGGCCGAGTTCTACGCCACCGGGATGCGTTACGGCGTCCGCGGCGAGTCGCTCGCCCTCAACGACCGCCTCGCCCGCGCCCGCGTGACCGCCGGCGGCCGCAACTACCCGGTGCCCGGCGGCATGATCGAGACCGCCGAGAATCTGCGCGCCGAGTTCTCCATCAGCCGCGAGGACCAGGACACCCTGGCCGTCCAGTCGCACCAGCGCGCCGTCGCCGCGCAGCGCAGCGGCGTCTTCGCCGAGGAGATCGTCCCGGTGACGGTCCCGCAACGCAAGGGCGATCCGCTGATCGTCGACACCGACGAGCACCCCCGCGCGGACACGAACCTCGAGTCCCTCGCCACGCTGCGGGCCATCCGCTCGAAGATCGACCCCGACTCCACGGTGACGGCCGGCAACGCCAGCGGCCAGAATGACGGCGCCGCCATCGCGATCGTCACCACCGCCGAGAAGGCGAAGGCGCTCGGCCTGCGTCCGCTCGCCCGGCTCGCGAGCTGGGCCGTGGCCGGTGTCCCGCCGCGCACGATGGGCATCGGCCCGGTGCCGTCGAGCGAGAAGGCCCTTACCCGCCTGGGTCTCACACTCGCCGACATGGACGTCATCGAACTCAACGAGGCGTTCGCCGCCCAAGCCCTCGCGGTGACCCGCACGTGGGGCCTCGAACCCGACGATGCGCGCCTGAACCCCCACGGCTCGGGCATCTCGCTCGGCCACCCCGTCGGGGCGACCGGTGCCCGCATCCTCGCGACGCTGCTGCGCGAGATGGACCGCCGCGAGGCCCGCTACGGCCTCGAGACGATGTGCATCGGCGGCGGCCAGGGCCTGGCCGCGGTGTTCGAGCGCATCGCCTGACCCCGAACATCACAAGCAGGCCGGTCCCGCGGAATGATCCGCGGGACCGGCCTTCTCGATCGGGAACGGTGCGCCGTCAGCGAGCCGTGGCCGCCTGCACGATCTCGTACATCTCGGCGAGTGCGCGTGCGCAGTCGCCCTTGGTGTAGCCGAGCAGAGCAGTCTCGTCCGGATCGGTCTCGTACGAGATGACGTTGCCGCGGCCCTGCACGATGAAGCTGTCGGGCAGCAGCGGGTGCTCCTCGTCACGCGCCTCGATGGTGCGATTGCCGCCGGTGGCGTCGACGAGCAACTGGAAGTACTCGGCGAACGTGAGGTTCTGATCGCCGATCAGGTACGCCTTGCCGGACTCGGCGCGCTGCAGCGCACCCCAGATCGCCTCGGCCAGCGAGTGCGCCGACATGTAGTTCGTGCCGCCGGCCGGGGCGAAGTCCGGGATCTGCGGCTCGTTGCCCGCGGCCCACGAGAACAGCTTGCGGTAGCGCTTGGCGGATACGCCGCTGATCGCGCCGAGGATCGACGGCGGATTCAAGGTCGAGACGTTGAACGTGTCGTCGGCCAGGGCGCGAGCGCCCTCGTCGGCCGCCTTGCGGGCCGCGACGTACGGCATCGTCTCCGCGTACTCCGGCCGCAGGTGGTGGTAGTAGCTGCCGACCTGGACGAAGCGGGAGACACCGGCCTGCTTGGCGAGTGCCGCGAAGCGGGGCACGCCGCCCGACTGCGTCTTCTCCCAGAACTCCGCCTCGGCGGCGGCATCTATACCGCGGCCCATGTGGCGGATGTCCTGGCCGGCCGCGAACACGACGGCGTCGAACGGTGCCAGCTGCTCGGCCGTGAACGTCTGCTCCGTGTAGTCGCCGAGCAGCACCGGGAAGTCCCGCACCGGGGAATCGTCGGCGAGCGGGTTGCGCGCGGCGACGGTGACGTCGTTACCGGCCTCACGCAGGTGGATGGCCGTGTGGGCACCGATCATGCCGGTGCCGCCGACGATCAGGATCTTCATGGAATGCCTCTTCTGTAGGTGGAGCGGTACAGCACTCACGAACCTAGGGGCGCCATCCCCGAACGTATCCCCCGTTTCTCACCGAGCGAGAAATCAGCCGTATCGGATCTCGGAGACCGCTTGACTCCCCCCGCTTCGGGGTAGTCCTTCGGGGCGGCGGCCGGTTACACACGGGACCGGACGGCAACATTCCGAGGCCGCAGCGAAGGAGCACCAGCGATGACAACAGGAACCGGGCCCACTTCGAGTGGTCTGGCCGACGTCGTCGACACGATCCTCGACAAGGGTCTGGTCATCGACGCCTACGTGCGGGTCTCGCTGGTCGGCATCGAACTGCTGACCATCGACGCGCGCATCGTCGTCGCCAGCGTCGACACCTACCTGCGCTTCGCCGAGGCCGCCAATCGACTCGCGCTCGGCAGCGAACCCATGGGTCTGACGGACCTGGTCTCCGATGTGAAAGGCAGTGGCAGCACGAAATCCAAGACCAAGGGCGTCCTCGATGCGGTGGGCGAGACCATCGGCGAGCTGCTCAGCGAACCGCACGACGAACACGAACACCAACCCGCGCGTCGGCGCTCACGGAGGCGGGAATGACCGCCGACGACGACACCACCGAGAACCAGTCCTCGCCGGGCGGGATCTACGTGTACGGCATCGTGCCCGCCGACGTCGAAGCTGCGGACGACGCCACCGGCGTGCACGACGCCCCACTCGATACCGTCCTGCTCGGTGACATCGCGGCCCTGGTCAGCGAAATCGACCCGACCCGCGACCTCGGCACGCCCGAGGATCTACGGGCCCACGCCCGCATCCTCGACGGCACCTCGCGGGTGGCACCGGTGCTTCCGCTGCGGTTCGGGGCCGTCGTGTCCGATCGCGCCGCGGTGGCAGAGGAACTGCTCGCCGCGCACGTCGACGAGTTCGCCGCCGCCCTCGACGAGCTCGAGGGCCACGCCGAGTATCTCGTGCAGGGTCGCTACATCGAGGAGACGATCATCCGCGAGATCATTGCCGAGAATCCACGAGCCTCCGCCCTGCTCGATCGGATTCGCGAAGAGCCCGACGAACTCGGCCGCGACGCTCGGATCGAGCTCGGGAAGTTCATCAGCGGAACCCTCGACGCCAAACGCGAGATCGACACGCGCGTCGCATTCGATGCCCTGCTCGCACTGACCGACACGATCACCGTCCGCGAGCCCACGCACGACGAAGACGCCTTCCGGATCGCGGTCCTCCTCGAGGTCGCCAGACAGCACGAACTCGAGGAGAAGGTCGGCGACCTGGTCGAGCGGTGGCGGGACCGGGTCGCCGTCCGCCTGGTAGGCCCCCTCGCCCCCTACGACTTCGTCGGCAAACCCGAATAGACGACGCGCTTCGGCCGGCCCCGCCCCGACGCGGGGGCCGGCCGAACCCGTCCCCGCGGGTCAGCCGAGCGGCGTACCGACGTAGTTCTCGGCGATCAGGGTGCGACCGGCGACCGATCGGGTCACCATGTCGAGCTCCGCGACCTGACGCTTGTGGTCGAAGCCGGAGGCGTCGGGCAGGCGGTGCAGCATCGACGACATCCACCACGAGAAGTGCTGCGTGCGCCAGATCCGCGGCAGCACCGTCTCGGTGTAGGCGTCGAGCCGACCACGGTTGCCGGTCTCGAAGAACTCGGCCATGCCCTTCGAGAGCACGTAGACGTCGGCGACAGCGAGGTTGAGACCCTTGGCACCGGTCGGCGGAACGGTGTGTGCGGCGTCGCCGGCCAGGAACAGATTGCCGTGCTGCATCGGCTCGCACACGAAGCTGCGGAACTGCAGGATCGACTTCTCGAAGATCCTGCCGTCCTTGATCTCGGCGCCCTCGCCGTCCACCCGAGCGTGGAGTTCGGACCAGATCCGGTCGTCGGACCAGTTGTCCACCGAGTCGTTCGGGTCCACCTGCAGGTAGTGCCGCTGCACCTCCTGCGTGCGGGTGCTGATGAGCGCGAAGCCGCGCGGGTGGTTGGCGTAGATCAGCTCGTCGGACGACGGCGGCGCCTCCGCGAGGATGCCGAACCATGCGAACGGGTACTGGCGGAAGTGGTCCTGCCGGATGGACGGCTCCGGGATCAGCTTCCGTGTCTGGGTGCGAGAGCCGTCGCAACCGCCGACCAGCGCGCACTTCAGCGTCTGGGTGTTGCCGTCGGCGTCGGTGTAGGTGATGTACGGGTTGTCGGTGGTGTGGTCGTGCACCTCGACGTCGGAGACGCCGAACCGGATGTCGCCGCCGTCGGCGAGGCGCTTGGCGATGAGGTCCTTGAGAACCTCGTGCTGCGGGTAGACCGTGACGGCGCGGCCGTTCGTCAGCTCGTCGAACGCGATGCGATGCCCGCGGCCGCCGAAGCGCAGTTCGATGCCGTGGTGCTCGAGACCCTCGGCCTTGACCCGGTCACCGAGGCCGGTCGAGGTCATGAGGTCGACGGTGTTCTGCTCGAGCACACCGGCCCGGATGGTGCCTTCCACCTCGTCCCGGGTCCGGGCCTCGAGGACGACGGACTCGATGCCCCGCAAGTGCAGCAGGTGGGACAGCATCAGTCCGGCGGGGCCGGCGCCGACGATGCCGACCTGGGTGCTCGAAATGGTCATGCGTCATCTCCTCGGTAGATCGTGATCGCCAACACTGTCCCGGCGCACGGCCCGAGGCGACAGACGGACTTTCACTCAGTGAAAGACGAATCCGGGAACGAGACGTGCGTCACGCGATATTTCGTGAGATTCCCCGGGCGGCGGCCCGCAGCGCGGGGATCAGCGGAGCCGGATCCGCTGCCGCGCCGACGACGACGGAGATCGACGCGACCACCTCGCCGCCGGGCCTGAGAATCGGGGCCGCGACCGCGAGCGTGCCGATGTTCAGGTGCTCGCGGCAGACGATGAACCCGGTCCGGCGGATCTCGTCGAGCGTCTGCCGCAGCCGATGCTCGGTGGTGATGGTGTTGGGCGTGAACCGCTCGAGACCCGCGGCCAGCACCTCCTCGAGCAGGCCCGGACCGCCGTGCGCGAGGAGCACGAGACCGCCGCTCGACGCGTGCAGCGGCAGGCGGCCACCGGCGCGGCCGACGACGGCGACCGCGCCCCGCGCGGAGAGCCGTTCCACGTAGAGGGCCTCGAGCCCCTCCCGGACGATCAACTGCACGTTCTCGCGGGTCGCCTCGTAGAGGTCTTCGAGGTACGGCATCGCGACCTGCCGCAGGCCGTGCGCGCGCGGCGCGAGCGCCCCCAGCTCCCACAGCCGGACCCCGATCTCGTACCGGCCCTCGCCGTCGCGCTCGAGGGCTCCGCGCTCCACCAGCTGCGCACACAGCCGGTGCACGGTCGGGAGCGGAAGCCCGGTGCGGCGGCTCAACTCCGACTGCGTCAGCCGCGGCCGCTCGGCGGAGAAGGAATCGAGCAGATGAAAGGCCCTTCCGAGCATGCTGCGGCCGGCTTCGTTCGCGTCACTCACCCGTCCAGTGTCGCCGCCCGGCGCCCGCTGGCACGAAACGCGTGGGCTTATCAGACCGGCAGGTTCGCGGTTTGACTTTCGCGTGTGATCCAACCAACAATTGCCGCGTTCCAAAATTGAACGGTAGTTCGTATTGCGAACACCTCGGCTTCTGGAGATCGAATGAGCACCATCGAACGACCCGCGACACGCGGTCGAGCCGCGATGTGGGTGGCCCCGCTGTGTTGGATCGCCGTCCTCCTCGACGGATTCGATCTCGTCGTCCTGGGTGCGGTCATCCCGTCGTTGCGCGAGTACGGCGACTGGAACCTCAGCACCAGCGCGATCACCACGATCTCGACCTTCGGCCTGATCGGCATGACGATCGGCGCCCTCATCATCGGCACACTCACCGACGTCATCGGCCGCCGCCGGGCGCTGATCTACGCGGTCGCCGCGTTCTCGGTGCTGACGCTGCTGTGCGCGGTCGCGCCCAACCCGTTCGTCTTCGGCCTGCTGCGCTTCCTCGCGGGCATCGGCCTCGGCGGCTGCCTACCGACTGCGCTGGCGCTGGTCAACGAGTTTTCGAAGAAGCAGGGCGGCGGATCGGCGTCGACGATGCTCATGACCGGCTACCACGTCGGTGCTGTGGCGACCGCCGCCCTGGCTCTCGTCCTGATCGACCCGTTCGGCTGGCACTCCATGTTCGTCGTCGGTGCGGCGCCCGCGCTCGTGCTGATCCCGCTGATGATCAAGTACCTGCCCGAATCGCCGTCGTACCTGCTCTCCAAGGGCCGCCGCGAGGAGGCCGAGAGCATCGCCGCGCAGTACGGCCTCGAACTCGAGGCGACCCCGGCAGTCGACGCCCCCGTCGCGACGGCCGCGGACCCGGTGCGCACGCTGTTCTCCTCGAAGTACCTGCGCAACAGCATCGCCATCTGGGTCACCTCGTTCATGGGCCTGCTGCTGGTCTACGGCATCAACACGTGGCTGCCGACGATCATGCGCGAGGCCGGCTACGAACTCGGCGCCGCGCTGACCTTCCTGCTCGTCCTCAACGCGGGCGCCGTCGTCGGACTCCTGATCGCCGGTCGTGTCGCCGACAAGGTCGGCCCGCGCACCGCCGCCATCGTGTGGTTCGCCGGTGCGGCCCTGTTCCTCGCGCTGCTCAGCATCAAGATCTCGGCCGGCATCTACGTCATGGTCTTCCTGGCCGGCTGCTTCGTCTTCAGCGCGCAGGTGCTCGTGTACGCCTTCACCAGCGCCAACCATCCCGCGAACATTCGCGCCACCGCCCTGGGCTGGTCGGCGGGCGTCGGCCGCGTGGGTGCGATCTGCGGCCCGATCCTCGGCGGCGCGCTGCTCGGCGCCGGCTACGCGGTGCCGTGGGGCTTCTACGCTTTTGCGCTCGTCGGCCTGGTCGGCCTGGTCGCGATCTCCTCGACCCGCACTATCAGCACCGACTGACGACCCGCAACCACGACGAAGGCCGACCGGACGTCTCCGGTCGGCCTTCGTCGTCGACCCGCGGGGTCAGCGAATGGGCGCGAGGGTGGGGCGCTTGGCGGTGATGCCGTCGCCCGACGACGTGCCCCGCACCCGGCGCCCGATCCACGGGATGAGGAATTCGCGGGTCCACTTCAGGTCGGCACGGCGCCGCGACGCCGTGTCGGTGGGCAGATCCGGGCCCAGCGAATCCATCACGATGTGGTGCTCGACGCCGAGCGTCTCGAGGACGCGGATCGCCATGTTCTGATGCCCCGGGGTCGACATGTGCAGCCGATCCCAGTCCCACATGCGCAGGTCCTCGTACTCGTCGAACCGCCAGAAGTCGACGATCTTCGCGCCGTGCCGGTCGGCGACCTCGCGGACCAGTTCGTTGTAGATCGCCGAGCGGCCCCGGAGCTTGCCGAACACCGTCGCCCACCCGGCGTCGTACGCGGTCCACACCAGCACGGTGGCACCGGTGGCGGTGAGCTTGCCGATCGCCTCGTCGTACCGCGCGACCAGTTCGTCGATGTCGATCTTGGGCCGCATGAAGTCGTTGCCACCGGCGTAGATGGTCACCAGGTCCGGTTCGAGCGCGATCGCGGCGTCGAGTTGCTCGTCGATGATCGGGCCCAGTAGCCGGCCCCGGACGGCGAGGTTGGCGTACCCGAAATCCGCGGTGCGCTGGGCAAGCTCCTCGGCCACCCGGTCCGCCCAGCCGCGTAGGCCGTTCGGTCGGGTCGCGTCGGGGTCGCCGACGCCCTCGGTGAACGAGTCACCCAGGGCGACGTACCGGTGGAAGACGGGTTCCTGCGACATCATGCCCCCAGTATTTCAGTAGCGGAGCTAAGGAAGCCCGATCCGTGCGCAATCACACGTCGGTGCTGAACCGCACTCCACCGTCCGGCAGGGCGACGCCGGGCCACACCCGGGCACCGCTGATGAGCTCACACCGGGCACCGATGTCGGCACCGTCGCCGATCACCGCGTCGCGCACCAGCGCACGCGGGCCGATGCGGGCACCGAAGCCGATGATCGACCGCTCGACCACCGCACCGGCCTCCACCTGTGCACCGTCGAACAGCACCGCACCGTCGAGGCGGGCGCCGGCACCGACCTCCGCGCCGCGGCCGACGACGGTGCCGCCGATCAGCAGCGCACCCGGCGCCACACCGGCACCCGGGTGGACGAGCGACTCGCCGCGCGGACCATCGAGGGCGGGCGACGGCGCGATGCCGCGCACCAGATCCGCGGAGCCGCGCACGAAGTCGTCGGGGGTGCCCATGTCGCGCCAGTAGGAACTGTCGACGTGACCGAACACGCGGGCCCCGTCGGTGAGCAGCGCGGGGAACACCTCGCGCTCGACCGACACCGGGCGATCCGACGGGATCTTCTCGATGATCTCGCGCCGGAAGACGTAGCAGCCCGCGTTGATCTGGTCGGTCGGCGGATCCTGCGTCTTCTCGAGGAACGCCTTCACGCGGCCGTCGTCGTCGGTGGGCACGCAGCCGAAGGCACGAGGATCACCGACCCGGACGAGGTGCAGGGTGACGTCGGCGTTGGTCCGGTGGTGCGTCTCGAGGACCGCGCCCAGGTCGGTGCCGCCCAGGACGTCGCCGTTGAAGACCATGATGTTGTCGGCCCGCAGGCTGGGCAGCACGTTGCGGATACCGCCACCGGTGCCCATCGGCTCGACCTCGGTGACGTACTCGATCTCGAGGCCCAGATCACTGCCGTCGCCGAAGTGCTCCTCGAAGACCTCGGCCTTGAACGAGGTACCGAGGACGACGTGGGTGATGCCGGCCTGCTTGATGCGAGCGAGCAGGTGCGTCAGGAAGGGGACGCCCGCGGTGGGGAGCATCGGCTTGGGCGCGGACAGCGTCAGCGGACGCAGCCGGGTGCCCTGGCCTCCCACCAGAATGACGGCATCGGTGGCCGAAGCAGTTGTCATGCTTTCCCCTCAATCTCGATTTCTCGACGGTCGTCCGCGCTGCGCCGACGAACGGCTGCGGCGACCGCGAGCTTTGAACGCAGGGCGAGTCCGCCCCGCAGCGCCCACCGCAGTGGCGCCTGCCACCACGCGGGATGCCGGTCGGCCTGGAAGCGATAGGCGCTCTGATGATGAGCGGGCAGCATCAACTCGGGATGCCGGCCCGCAGCGTGCCCCTTCGCATGGGTCACCTCGGCCGACGGCACGAAGACGTTGAGCCAGCCCGCCTTGCCGAGCCGGTCCCCCAGGTCGACGTCCTCCATGTACATGAAGTAGCGCGAGTCGAACCCGTCGATCGAGTCGAAGGCGACCCGGCGCAGCAGCAGGCACGAACCCGACAGCCAGCCCGCCGGGCGCTCGGTGATCGTCTCGTTCTCCTGGCGGTACGCCCGCGTCCACGGATTGGACGGCCACACCGAGCCGAGGACGGCGTGCCCGGCGCCGGAGACCAGATCGGGCACCCGCCGCGCCGACGGATACACGCTGCCGTCGGGCTCGCGGACCATCGGGCCGAGCGCACCGGCCCGCGGCCACCGCTCCGCCGCGGCCAGCAGTTGGTCGATGGAACCCGGCGACCAGCGCACGTCGGGGTTGACGACGACGACGAACTCGATGTCGGGGTCGACCTCGGCGACGGCGCGGTTGATCGCGCCGCCGTAGCCGATGTTCCCGCCGGTGTGCAGCAGCCGGACATGCTCGTGAGCCGCCGCGGCAGCCTCGGGCGCACCGTCGGTGGACCCGTTGTCTGCCAGGATGACCTGCGGTTTCTCGACCGTCGCATCGACCAGCGTGCTCAGGAAATGCTCCAGATGCTCGCCGGGCGAGTAGGTCACCGTCACCACGGCCAGCTTCGAACTCACGCGGGCAAGCGTAGCCCGAAAGCCCGCTTCGTCCTCACTCGAGCCGCGCCAGCGCGTCGGCCAGAGCGTCCCGCCAGGGCCGCAACGGCGTGAGTCCGGCGGCCGCCCACGCCGCCGGCGAGAGCACCGAGTACGACGGCCTCGGCGCCGGGCGCACGAACTCCGCACTGGTGCACGGCAACACACGGTCGGGGTCGGCTCCGACCCCCTCGAACACCGCACGGGCCAGGTCGAACCAGGTCGCGGCACCGGTGTTGGTCGCGTGCAGTGTCGTGACCCCCGCGGCGCAGTCGCCCCCGGTGCGGGCCAGTTCGAGCAGCCCGGCCGCCAGGTCCGCCGAGAACGTGGGCGACCCCGTCTGGTCGTTCACGACCTGGACCGTCTCGCGCTCGCGTTCGAGCCGCAGCATCGTCGCGACGAAGTCGTTGCCGGTGCCGGTGTACACCCATGCCGTCCGGACGATCTGCGCGTCGGGCGACACCTCGCGGATCGCTTGCTCGCCGGCCAGCTTGGTCCGTCCGTACGCCGTCCGCGGACCGGTCGGCGCATCCGGCTCGTACGGGGTGGTCGCGTCACCGGCGAACACGTAGTCGGTCGAGACGTGCACCAACCGCGCACCGGCCCGCGCACACGCCGACGCGAGATTCCGCACCCCGATCTCGTTGACCGCCGCGGCGGCCTCCTCGTCGGACTCGGCCGCGTCCACCGCCGTGTACGCCGCGCAGTTGACGACCACCGCATTCGGCCGCACCCACGAATCCACCGCACCGCGATCGGTGATGTCGAGTTCGGCCGAGCCCACACCGGAAACGGGGACGTCGGCGGCCTCCGCGCGCCGCAGCAATTGGCTTCCCAGCTGCCCACGGGCACCGGTCACGAGAAGAGTCGTCACAGCTGCCGAGTCTGGCACGCCGGACAGCTGTATCGCGTGCCGAGCGGAGAAGACCAGTAGCCTTGACGACAGTATGAGAACCGACCGTCATGGAGGCGCACACGTGCCGCAGGAGCCCACCACACGGGAGGTGCCGAGACCGCCAGCTCCGGTCTCGCGCATCCAGATCGCCATCGCGATTGCGGCGGTCCTCGTGCTCGTGGTCACCGGATTCGCTTGGCGCAGTGTCGATTCGCTGCGCTCGAGCCTCGCCACGGCCGGCGGACTCGGTTTGGGCGGCGGCAAGGACGGCGCCATCGACATCCTCCTCGTCGGCACCGACAGCCGCACCGACGCACACGGAAATCCGCTCAGCCAGTCCGAACTCGCCGCACTGCGCGCCGGTGAGGAGGTCGCGTCCAACACCGACACGATCGTCCTCGTCCGGGTCCCCAACGACGGCAGTTCCGCCACCGCGATCTCCATCCCCCGCGACGCGTACGTCGACGTGCCCGGGATCGGGAAGTCGAAGATCAACGCGGCGTACGGCGCCACCAAGGAGATGGAACGCCAGAAGCTGATCGAGGAGGGCGAATCGGAATCCACGGTCGACAAGGAATCCACCCAGGCGGGCCGTGAGGCGCTCATCGAATCGGTCGCGAAGCTCACCGGCATCACCGTCGACCACTACGCGGAGATCGGCCTGCTCGGATTCGTCCTGCTCACCGATGCCGTCGGAGGCGTCGACGTGTGTCTCAACGCGCCTGTCGACGAACCGCTCTCGGGCGCGAAGTTCCCGGCCGGCGAGCAGACACTGAGCGGCTCCGACGCCCTCAGCTTCGTCCGCCAGCGGCACGACCTGCCCCGCGGCGACCTCGATCGCATCGTCCGGCAGCAGGTTTTCATGGCGTCCCTCGTCCAGCAGGTGCTGAGCGCGAAGACGCTCACCAACCCGGGCAAGCTGAACCAGCTGACCGCCGCCGTCCAGCGGTCCGTGGTGCTCGACTCCGACTGGGACATCATCGATTTCGCCACCCAGTTGCAGGATCTCGCCGGCGGCGAGGTCAAGTTCGAGACCATCCCGGTCGTCGACATCAATGCCATGACCGACTACGGCGAGTCGATCGTCCAGGTCGATCCCAAGGCGGTCCGCGCGTACGTCGCCGGACTCGTCGGCGAGGAACCCCAGGAGGACGACAGCGAGACGACCACCTCGGCCGTCCCGACCACGATGCCCGAGATCGACGTCTCCTCCGTCACCGTCGACGTCGCCAACGACAGCAGCATCGGTGGCCTCGCGGCGACCGTCGCCACCACGCTCGAGAACAAGGGATTCGGCCTCGGCGACGTCGGCAACAACACCGGAAAGTCCGTTTCGCGGACCACGGTGTTCGCGAACAAGTCCGACAGCAAGGCCGCGCAGGCCGTGTCCGTCACGCTCGGCGGCCTGCCCGTCGAGACCGACACGTCCCTGCCGTCGGGCGAGGTCCGCGTCGTCCTCGCCGGTGACTACAAGGGCCCCACCGGATCCTCGTCCTCGGCGTCGTCGGCCTCCGGCGGCATCTCGAGCGCCGGCACCTCGCCCACGCCAGTCGAACCCGGCCCGCCGATCGACGCGGGTAACAAGGGTCCGCACTGTGTCAACTGACGGGAGCCGGCTCTCGGACGGAACCGTGAAGTGGCTGAAGGACTTCCTGGTCGACTGGTACGGCGGCCGGAGTGCCGGGTACGGCTGCCCCGACGCCGACCTGCCGGCGTCCCTGCCGTCCGCCTTGCGGGATCTGTACGCCTTCGCGGGACGGTGGCCGTGTCGAGATCCCGAAGAGCACCTGCCCGCCTCACCGATGATCTTCCAGCACCAAGATGTGCTCGTGCGCGCGGCCGACCTGTCGGCGAGCGGCGGCACGATCGACTTCCTGCGTGAGAACCAGGACAGCTGGACCTGTCGAGTGGCGGCGAGCGCGGATTCGTCGGCGGTGTTCAGCAACGCGCACTGGATGTGGGATGACGTCGACATGGACGACTATGTCGAGCTCGCCCCGACTCTGGAACATTTCCTGACATCGTTCGTCCTGCAGGAGACCGTGATGGGCTGCCGCAACCTGGTCGTCGCCGACGACGAGGCGGCACCAGCCGTGTCGGGCCTGACCGATCGGGCCACGCCGCTGTGGCTACACGGCTGGTACGTGTTCGACGAACCCACCCACAGTTTCTGGCAGTCCGGACCGTTTCTCCTGGCCGAGATCACCGGCACCCGCTGGATCGGATGGAACGACGTGTCGGCGCGCCTTCCGGACGCTGCGTCGGACTGGCGCCGCATTCGAACCGATGGGATCTGACAGCGGCTACACCGGTGAACTAGGGAGCGATCAGCAATCGCGTCCGACACGCAGAGCGAAAACCGTTGAGGGGCCGCGCCTTCCCCTATCGCCGATAGGGACCCCCCACCTCCCCCTAATCGCCCCCTAATCTGCCGCCGATCCCGCCCGTCGACGGCACGGCGCACGGTCCAATCACTCTCGACACCAGCCGGTGTCGACCTGGATCGAGTGACACACAGGAGCACATCATGTCCTTCTCCGCTCTCTTCTCGGCACTGCTGTCCGCGATGTTCGGCGCCGATTTCGGACTCGGCTCGGACGGCGGTTCCGTCGGCTCCAGCGCTCAGGCCGGCGGCGGCGCCAACGGTGGCGCCAACGGCGGGTTCAACTTCGGATCCTGACGTCGGACCGACTCCGGTACCCGCGGCCTCCTGACGCCGCGGTCCACGCAGGCGGGGCACACACCGCCGTGTCCCGCCTGCGCACGGGAACCTGCCGACACGATCCGAATCCGTCGAAGTAGATTGGCCCCGTGCCCAACCTGACCACCGCGCTACTCGATCCGATCCTCGCCGCCGACCCGGCCGGCCCGCGAATCACCTACTACGACGACGCCACCGGTGAGCGCATCGAGTTGTCGGCGGTAACCCTCGCCAACTGGGCCGCGAAGACCGCGAACTTCCTGTGCGACGAATTCGCGCTGATGCCGGGTGCGCGCGTGTCGGTGCTGCTGCCCGCGCACTGGCAGACCGCCGCCGTCCTGCTCGGTGCCTGGTGGGCGGGCCTCGAGGTGACGCTCGACGCCGATCCCGACGCGGAGGCCGCCCTCGTCACCGTCGATCGACTCGACGACGTCGCCGACGTCCCCGAGGTCGCGGTGCTCTCGCTCGACGCGTTCGGCCGCCCGGTGCCCGACCTGCCCGTCGGGATCACCGACTACGCGACGGCCGTGCGCGTGCACGGCGACCAGTTCCGCGCCGTCGGCTCCGGCCCCGCCGCACTCGACGGGCGCGGCGTCGACGAGGTCGTCGCGGCGGCCCGGGCCGTCGCCGCCGAGCAGCACGTGACCGGAGCCGACCGGGCGCTCTCCACGCGTACGTGGGCCACCGCCGACGAGTTGATCGCGGGACTGGTCTCGGTCCTCGCGGTCGGCGCCTCGCTGGTGCAGGTCTCCAACCCCGACGACGCAGCGCTCGCCCGCCGCGTCGACTCCGAGAAGGTCACCGCCCTACTCGGCGGATAGGGGTCGATCGACACGGCAGGGCCCGGGATCACGGTGATCCCGGGCCCTGCGTCGTCTCGTCGCTGCTCAGCCGGCCAGCGCCGCCACCGGCGCGGTACCGGCCGCCCGCCGCGCCGGCAGCACTGCCGCGACGACGCCGGCGACGCCACCGCCCACCGCGATCAGCGCAAGCGTCGCCCAGGGCAGGGTGTTCAGCACGAGGTCGTCGAAACCGAACACCGACGCCGATCCGCTGATGCCGAACACCAGACCCAGCGCCACGCCGAGCGCCGAGGCCACGCCGGCGATCAGCAGCGCCTCCCACAGCAGCAGTGACCGCAGGCCCGACCGGGTCAGGCCCAGCGCCCTCAGCAGCCCGGATTCGCGGCGCCGTTCGAGCACCGACAGCGCCATCGTGTTACCGACACCGATCAGCGCGATCACCACCGCGACCGACAGCAACCCGGCGACGATCAGCAGCAGCGTGTCCAGCACGCTGTCGAGCGTCGCGCGCATCACGAGCGAGCCGCCGACATCGCTGCCCGGAGCCAACTGCTCTGCGAGCGAAGTAATCTCGTCCTGCACGGCACGGCTGTCGGCGTCGCTCAGTCCGTCGTCGAGCCGGATCCACATCTGGTCCTGCACCACCTGAGACGACAGCGCCGTCAGAATCCGCGCCTCGGTCAACGAGGTCCGGCCGTCCGCGCTGCCCACCGTCACCTCGGCACGACCCACGTTGCCGGCCAGCGCGACCTTGTCGCCCGCATGAAGTCCGTAGTACTGCATATCGGCCGACGGCAGCAGCAGCTGGTCCGCGACCGGCAGCTCGACGTCGGAACGCAGCGTCGCACGAACCGCGCCCAGGTCGACGCCCGTGACCCGGATCGTGCGCCCGTCGGACAGGGCGACGTCGGCGGTCCCGATCGGCGCGACCGCGGCCACACCCTGCAGGCCCTGCACCCGGTCGACGAGATCGACCGGCAGTCCCGCCGCTTCCTCGGTGACGACGCTCACGTCCACCGGGAATTGGTCGTCGACAGCGCCGGGCGCGCTGGCCTTGGTCACCGCGATCCCGACGACGAGCGTGCTGGTGAGCGTGACGCCGATCAGCAGCGCCGTCGCGGTCGCCGCGGTGCGGCGCGGATTACGGCCGGCGTTGCCGGCCGCGAGCTGGCCCACGGGGCCGCCCAGGCGGGACACCACCGCACCCACCTGTGAGATCACCGCGGGAATGATCCGCTGTCCGAGGATCACGATCGAGACGAAGGTCAGCAGCCCGCCGACGCACGCGATCAGCACCTGCGCGGTCCCGGCACCGACGCCGAGAATGCCGACGCCGGCGAGCAGCCCGAGAGTCCCCACCACTCGACGGGTCCGCGACACCACGACCGATTCCGGCTTCGATTCGAGCGGCTGCAGCGCCGCGAGCGGCGACACCCTGGTTGCGGCCCGGCCCGGGGCCGATGCTGCAACCATCGTCATCACGACGCCGACGGCGAGGCCGACGACCACCGTCACCGGTGTCACACTCAAGCTCTGCAACGGGATCGGCACGTCGGCCGCCGAAGCGATTTGCGCCACCAACCAGGCCGCGGCCACACCGAGGCCGACGCCCAGCACCGACGCGACCGCGCCGACCCCGGCCGCCTCGACCCGCACACTGCCGCGGACCTGTGCCGCCGTGGCGCCCACGCAGCGCAGCAGCGCCAACTCCTGGGTGCGGGCGGCGAGCAGGACCGCGAACGTGTTGGCGATAACGAGCCCCGCGACCACCACTGCGATGGCGCCGAACGCGAGCAGCACGCTCGCCAGGACGTCGGAGTCGCCGAGGAACTGCTGCGACGCCAACTCCGCCTGCCGGACACCGGTCACCACCGTGACGTCGGCGGGCAGCATCGACCCCATCCGCTGGGCCAACTGTTCCTGCGACAGGGTGCCGTCACCGGCCACGCGGATCTCCCGCACCGTCGCGCCCGACGCCCACTGCCCCAGCTGCGCCGGCGTCGCGTAGATGGTCGTGCCGTTCATGCTCTGCGCCGTGCCCGCCAGATCGACGGTGCCGACAACCTTCGCGGTCTCCGTCTGGGAGTCGCTGCCCAGCACCGTCACCGTCAGGTCGGTCCCGACCGGGATATCCGACCCGGACCCGACCGCGACCTCCCCCAACGCCTCCGGGAACCGGCCGTCCTGCAACTTCTGCCAACGCAACCCGGGGTCCTGCGACAGCGACACCGCCGACCCGTACGACGAGCCCTCACCGTCGCGCCGCACCTTCACACTGGCCGAGCTGTCCTCGGCGACCGCCCGCACGCCCGGGATCGCCGCGACCGTCGCGGGGTCGACGGTGCCGGTGACGACCACGTCCGTCGTCGCGTACTGCCCGGCAAGCGAACCCGTCACGCCGGCCTTGAGCGTCGCGTTCAACGTCAGCGTCGCCACGATGAACGCCACCGAGATCACGACCGCCAGGATCGACGCGACATACCGTCCCGCATGCGCGCGCATCTGTGCCCACGCCAAGCCACGCATCAGCGGGTCCTGCTCAGGTCGTCGGCGCCGAGCGAACGCATCGTCTCGATCACCGAATCGGTGGTAGGACGGTCGATCTCGCCGGCGATGGTGCCGTCGGCGATCAGCACTACGCGATCGGCATACGACGCGGCGACCGGGTCGTGGGTCACCATCACGACGGTCTGCCCGGTCTCGCGGACGCTCGACCGCAGCAGGTCGAGCACCTCGGCACCGGTGCGCGAGTCCAGGTTGCCGGTGGGCTCGTCCGCGAAGATCACGTCGGGCTGCGGCAACAGCGCCCGCGCGACGGCGACCCGCTGCTGCTGTCCACCGGACAGCTCGTGGGGGCGGTGTCCGAGCCGGTCGGTCAGGCCCAGGCGCCGCACCACCTCGTCGCGCCAGCCGCGCTCGGGGACCCGTCCGGCCAGCCGCATCGGCAGCAGCATGTTCTCCTCCGCCGAGAGCACCGGCAGCAGGTTGAACGCCTGGAACACGAACCCGATCCGCTCGCGGCGCAGTTCGGTCAGCTCACGGTCGCCCAGCGCGGTGATCTCGGTGCCGCCCACGTGCACCGTGCCCGACGTCGCCACGTCCAGTCCGGCCAGGCAGTGCATCAACGTCGACTTGCCCGAGCCGGACGGACCCATGATCGCGGTGAAGGCGCCGGCCTCGAAGTCCACATCCACACCACGCAGGGCGTGGACCGCGGTCTCGCCGCCGCCGTACGTCTTGGTCAGGGCCCGCGCCTGCACCTTCTGGTCACCATTTCTCATGCTGTCGACGTTATGGCTGGTCAGGGTCCTTCCACATCGGAGCGCGGGGCGATCTCCGCGGACGCCGGCGTCATACCTCGGTAGGACCCGGCATCAGCCTGGGCGCCCATTCCTTCGCGATCGGCGCAGGTTCCCGCCGCTACGTCGAAGGAATGGGCGGTGAGGCCGACTGTCCACAGGGCAGCCGTCATCCCCAGATTTCCTGCCGGCCTCGAATCACGGGCACTCGATGTCGGCATCGGCCCCGAGTCTGCGATCGTGAACGCCTTCGGAATCCACACCTACGACGAACTGCTCGCCGCCGGTATCCCGCGCAGCACGATCGGCAGCCGATGCCGCAGCGGCCGATACCACCGAGTGCTACCGCGGATCTATGCGATGACCGAGCCGACGACGCTTGCGCTCTGCCACGCAGTGACACGCTGGCAGCCGACCGCCGTGCTCAGCCACCGGACCGCGGCCTGGCTGCACGGATGGACCGGTGAACCGGACATCGTGGAGGCCACGGTGCCCGCCCACGTTCGGGCACGAACGCCGAAGTGGCTTCTCCTGCATCGCCGTAACCTCGCCGACGCCCAGGTCGGCGAAGCCTGGTCGCTGCCGACGGTGTCGGCCCCGCAGGCACTGGTGGACTGCGCCGCCGTCATGTCCGCGGACGAATTCGAACGCCTCGTGGACAATCAACTGACCAGGTCGGTCGCCCCGCAGCAGTTGCGAGACTTGCTCGACAACTGTCCCGGCAGGTGGGGCAACACGTCATCCAGGGGGCAGTTCCGCACCGCCGCCGTGCGGGCCGCGTCGGAACCGGAACGTCTGCTCGCGCGGGCGCTCAACCGGCGGCGTTGTCCGATGGCCGTGAACGAACCCGTCGGCCCGTACGTGTGCGACTTCGTCGATGCCCGAGCCGAACTCGTCGTCGAGGTGGACGGCCGCGAGTTCCACAGCGCGCCGGACGTGTTCCGCCGCGACAGACGACGCCAGAACTGGCTGGTCCGACAGGGCTGGCTGGTGCTGCGCTACGCCGCCTACGACGTCCTGACCGATCCGGACGCCGTGGCGGACGAGATCGTCGCGGTGGTGCGGCGCCGCCGACACGCGCGACGCCGATCGTCCTGAGCGCCCATTCTTCGCCTGATCGCGCGGGTTTCCGCGCCGCTTCCGAAAGAATGGGCGCCTGAGCCGACGTCAGTCGGAGCCCAGCAGGTCCTGCGGCCGGACGAGACCGATCTGGAACGCGTACAGCACCGCCTGCACACGGTCCCGCGAGCCGGTCTTCGAGAGCACCCGTCCCACATGGGTTTTCACCGTGGCCTCGGAGACCACGAACTTCTCGGCGATCTCCGCGTTCGACAGCCCGTGGGCCATCGCCTCGAGCACCTCCACCTCGCGCGGCGTCAGGTCCTCGGGCAGTGACGGCTGCACCGAGTTGCCCAGCATCGGGCCCACGTGCTGCAGCAGCTTGCGGGTCGAGCGGGCCTCGATGACGGCGTCGCCGCGGTGCACGGTGCGGATCGCGTCGAGCAACTGCTCGGGCGGGACGTCCTTGAGCAGGAAGCCACTGGCACCGGCGCTGATCGCCGACATCACGTACTCGTCGTTCTCGAACGTGGTGAGCACCACCACCTTCGGCGAATCGTCACGGGCGGTGAGCCGGCGGGTCGCCTCGATGCCGTCCATGTTCGGCATCTGGACGTCCATCAGCACGACGTCGGCGGGCGTGCGGGACAACTCCTCGACTCCGCGGGCGCCGTCCGACGCCTCGAGAACCACGGTGAGGTCCGGCTGCGAGTCGATCACCATGCGGAACCCGGCCCGCACCAGCTGCTGGTCGTCGACGAGGGCCACGCGAATCATGGCGTCCAGCCTAGGGTGCGACGTACGGGAGCCTGCCCCGCACCCGGTAGCCGCCGCCCGGCACCGGTCCGGCGGTGAGCTTTCCGCCGTGCAGCTTGGCCCGCTCGGTCATGCCGATCACGCCCTGCCCGCCCGGCGACGGCTCGATCAGTGCCGCCGCACCGCCACGGCCGTCGTCGGCGACAACCAGTTCGACGTCGTCCGATCCCCAGTTCACCGCGACGCGCGCCTGCGCCCCGGGGCCGGCGTGCTTGAGGACGTTGGTCAGCGACTCCTGCACGATGCGATACGCTGTCAGCCCCGCGCCCGTGGACAGCTCGTGCCGCTCACCGGTCACCGTCATGCCAACGTCCAAGCCGCCGCGTCGCAGCTCGGAAACCAGGCTCTCGATGTCGTCGGCGCCGGGCATTGCCGCGAACTCGCGCGGCCGGTCCTCGCGGAGCACCGACAGCAGCGCCCGCATGTCCGTCAGGGCCTGCCGGCCCGTCGAGGCGATGGTCTCGAGCGCGGTGATCGCGGCCTGCGGGTCCTGCGCCGCGCTGTATCGGCCGCCGTCGGCCTGCGCGATGACGACCGTCAGCGAGTGCGCGACGATGTCGTGCATCTCGCGGGCGATGCGGGTGCGCTCGTTGACCGCCGCCAACTCCGCCTCTTGCGCACGCTCGAGTTCGAGCAGCCGGGCCCGCTCGGCCAGACCCTCGAGTTCCTGGATGCGCACCCGGCGCAGGTCGCCGAACGCCCACACCGCGAGCACGAACACCGTGAGGAAGACCGCGGAGACCGCCGCGGCCTCCAGCCCGACTTCCTTGTTCGCGAAGTACCGGAACCCGGCCGCCGTCGCTCCGAGGATGGCGATGCCGAGGGCGGTGTAACTGCTCCACCGGGGTGCGTAGGCCGCGAACGCGTAGAGCGCGACCGGCACCGCGACCACGCTCGGCATCAGCATCTGGTCGACGACGAGCAGGTGCAGGATTGCGAACGCCGCCACCACGAACCCGGACACGACGGTCTTCGAGCGCCGCCACGCCAGCGGCACCGTCATGCCGAGGGAGACGACGACCGCGGCCGGGCCGAAGCCGATCGCGGTCGGGATACAGACCAACGTCAGGAGCGCCGCCTCGACGCGGTCGATGCCGACCGCGTGGACGGCGCTCCAGCGATACAGACGCTCGCTCAGTCGAGATCGGGCCGGGGAACGCGCCATGCCCCCAGCCTAGAGCCCGACCGGTACTGCTCAGCCCAGCAGCTTGGCGCGCAGAGCCTCGTCCTTCTCGAGCACCATCTGCTCGAGCCCGGCCTGGAAGTCGGCCATCCGCTGCTGCAGGGCCGGATCCGACGCGCCGAGGATGCGGGCGGCGAGCAGACCCGCGTTGCGGGCGCCGCCGATCGACACCGTCGCGACCGGCACACCGGCCGGCATCTGCACGATCGACAGCAGCGAATCCATGCCGTCGAGGTACTTGAGCGGAACCGGGACGCCGATCACCGGCAGCGGCGTCGCCGACGCGACCATACCGGGCAGGTGGGCGGCGCCGCCGGCACCGGCGATGATGACCTTGATTCCGCGTCCGGCCGCGTCACGCGCGTAGTCGAGCATGCGCTGCGGGGTGCGGTGCGCCGACACGACGCCCACCTCGAACCGGATGCCGAACTCGGCGAGTGCCTCGGCGGCGGCCTCCATCGTCGGCCAGTCCGAGTCGCTGCCCATGATCAGCCCGACGAGGGGCCCGTTCGATTCAGTCACTTCGCGTCTGCTCCCGTGTGCTCGTTCCAAACAGTGTCATTCCCGCCCATGTACATCCCACCCGTCAGTCCATTCGGCGTGCGACATCCAGTGCGCCGCCCGCTCCGCTCGCTCGCGCACGGCCGCGACGTACGCCGGGTCGTCCAGAGAACCCTGGGCGCCGCCCAGCACGTTCACGTGCCCGATCTTGCGGTCCTTGCGCTCACCCTTGCCGTACAGGTGGACCTTGACGTCGGGCATGCGCGCGAACAGGTGGTGCAGCCGCTCGTCCATGCTCATGGCAGGCGCTTCCGCGGCCCCGAGCACGTTCGCCATCACCGTGACCGGGGCGAGGGGCGACGGGTCGCCGAGCGGGTAGTCGAGGACGGCGCGCAGGTGCTGCTCGAACTGCGAGGTGCGCGCGCCGTCCTGCGTCCAGTGACCGGAGTTGTGCGGACGCATCGCCAGCTCGTTCACGACCAGCGTGCCGTCGGTGGTCTCGAACAGCTCGACGGCCATCGCGCCCACGACACCGAGTTCGGACGCCACCCGCAGCGCCAGCTGCTCGGCCTCGACCGCGAGCTCGGCGGACAGCTGCGGGGCCGGCGCGAGCACGACCGCGCACTGGCCGCTGCGCTGCACCGTCTCGACGACCGGCCACGACGCGCCCTGCCCGAACGGCGAACGCGCGACCATCGCGGAGAGTTCGCGGGTGAAGTCGATGGCCTGCTCGACCATCAACGTGACGCCCTTGTCGAGCTGCTCGGTGACGATGGCCTCGGCCTCGTCGGAGTCGTCGGTGATCCACACACCGCGGCCGTCGTAGCCGCCACGCACAGCCTTGAGAACGACGGGCCAGCCGTGTTCGGCGCCGAACCTGACGACGTCCTCGGCCCAGGTGACCTCGGCGAAGGCTGGGACCGGTGCACCCATCTCGCTGAGCTTCCGGCGCATTGCGAGCTTGTCCTGCGCGTACACGAGGGCCTGCGGCGGCGGCTGCACGTTGACACCCTCCGAGACCAACACGTCGAGGTGCTCGGTGGGAACGTGTTCGTGGTCGAACGTCAGCGCGTTCGAGCCGAGGGCGGCCTTGCGCAACGCGGCAAGGTCCGTATGGCTGCCCAGCACGACGTCGGGGCTGACCTGCGCGGCGGGCTCGTCGATGCTGCCCGCGAGCACCCGCAGGGTCTGGCCCAGCTCGATCGCGGCCTGGTGCGTCATGCGCGCGAGCTGACCGCCGCCGATCATCGTCACCACGGGCATCCCGCTCGGGAGATCACGCGGAGGGGTGGGGCGAGATTCGGAATCAGATTTGCCGGTCACGACACACCATGGTGTCACGTTCGCTCGAGCGCAGTTCTGCCGAGGTCATCCGGCGTCTCGACCTGTGGAGAAGCTGATAAGTAGCAATCCACTGCATCGATCGAGACCGCGGGTTCGTACAATACTTCGTTGTGTCTTTCGTCGACGCGGCGTTGAGCCGAGTTCCTCAGCCCCTCCGGGCCGTCGTCCTCCGCCACCACGAATTGATCAAGTTCGCAATCGTCGGCGGAACGACGATGGTGGTCGACCTGGCCATCTTCTACTCCCTGAGCCTGACGATCCTCGAGCAGAAGCCCGTCGTCGCCAAGATCTTCTCGGGTGTGGTCGCCACCATCCTGAGCTACATCCTCAACCGCGAGTGGTCGTTCAAGCACCGCGGTGGCCGCGAGCGGCATCACGAGGCACTGCTCTTCTTCACGATCAGCGGCATCGGCGTCGGCATCGCGGCGGCGCCGCTGTTCATCGCGAACAACATCTTCGACATCCGCTCGTCGGTGAGCCTCACGGCGCTCGTGGTCGTCGACTTCATCCTGAACTACATCATCGGCAACCTGCTGCAGATGGTCTTCCGGTTCTGGTCCTTCCGCCGGTGGGTGTTCCCGGAGGAGACCGGCCACGAGGTGATCGCACAGCCGGAGCCCGCCGCCGAGCTCACGGGCGAGGAACCCGGGCACATCTAGCGCGGCTCGTGGATGCCGGTCACCCGGGTCGGCACATCGTCCCGGACGGGCGCGAGGAACACCGCGAACAGCGCCGGGCGTCGCCGCTGCAGTTCCAGTCGGCCCCCATCGGCCTCGACGAGCGCCCGCGCCAACGCCAGCCCGACACCCGTCGACCCGGCACCCGAGAATCCCCGGTCGAAGATGTGCGGCGCCAGCTCGTCGCTCACGCCCTCCCCCTCGTCGGACACTTCCACGCACACGCGTGATCCTGTGGCGGACCCTCGCCCCGCCGGACCCGACACCAGTCGCACCGACACCGTGCACGTGCCGGCCCCGTGCTGCAGCGAGTTGTCGATCAGCACCGACACCGCCTCCCGTAGCCGCGTTCCGGTCGCCTTCGACGTCAGCCGCGGCTCGCCTCGCAGCCGCAGTACCCGGCCCGCGTCCTTGTACGGGCCCTGCCAGTCCGCGACGACGCTCGCGAGCTCCCCCACCACCGACACCGGCTCCCGGTTGGCGGCGCCGCTGTCGCGCGACGATCGCACCAGGTCGTCGACGGCGACGGTGAGCCGGTCGACCTGCGCCATCGCCTCCTCCGCCTCGTGCACCACGTCCGGATCCGGGTGACCCGACAGTTCGTCGAGTCGCAGCCGGACCGCGGTGAGACGACTGCGCAGTTGGTGCGACACGTCCGCAACGAGCGCGTGTTCGCGTTGCAGGCGCCCCGAGATCTCGACGGTCGCCGAGTCCAGCACGTCGGACACACGATCCAGTTCGGGGATGCCGTGGCGGCGCGAATCGGGCCGGAAGTCGCCCTCGGCGAGCCGCGCCGCCCGCTCGGCGACGTCCTTGAGCGGGTCGGCGAGACGCTTCGCGGTGACCACCGCGACGCCCGCACCGGCACCCATCGACGCGAGAACCAGCAGAGTCACCGCGCCGACCGCCTGCCGCTGCAGGGTCCGCATCCGGTCCGACGGCGCCTCCAGGCGCAGCGAACCGGACGTTCCCATCGACAGCGACTCGACCAGCGGTGAATCCACCCTCTCGGCACCGATGTCGAGGCGCGCGGCGCCCTCCTCCGGCGTCGGATAGACGACGACCAGCTTGCCTCCCTCCGGGACGACGAGGCGCAGCGAGGTGGTGTCCAGCCCGTCCTCGACGACGCCGGCGCTGCCCTCCTGCACGATGATCTCCGCCGCCATCCGGTCGAGCCTGGCCTGGAGATCGCTGCGGGTGAAGTCCTCCACCCACTGCCACGCCGTGTAGACCAGTGGGACACCCAGCAGCACACCGGTGAAGATGACGACCGCGAGGATCGACAGCAGAATTCTGCGACGCACGGCGAACGGGACCTAGTCGGTATTGATGCGGAATCCGACGCCGCGCACGGTGGCGATCCGCCGATCCGCGCCCGCGCCCTCGTCGCCGATCTTCCGCCGCAGCCAGGACATATGCATGTCGAGGGTCTTCGACCCCCGCAACTCGACGTCGCCCCAGACCTCACGCAGGATCGTGTCCCGCGAGACGACCTGACCGGCGTGCTCGAGAAGCACCCGCAGCAGCTCGTACTCCTTGTTGGCCAGCGCCACCTCGGACCCGTTGACCAGGACGCGGCGCGCCGCGGGCTCGAGCCGGATCCCGGCCACCTCGACGACGACGTCCTCCCCGCCCCCGCTGCGTCGCAGCAGCGCCCGCACCCGCGCCATGAGTTCGGCCAGCCGGAACGGTTTGCCGACGTAGTCGTCGGCGCCCGCGTCCAGTCCAACGACGAAGTCAACCTCGTCGGTGCGCGCGGTGAGCATCAGTACCGCCAGATCCAGGCTGTGCGCGCGCAACTGGCGGCATACCTCGAGTCCGTCCATCCCGGGCAGGCCCAGATCGAGGATCAGGAGTTCGAACTCGCCGGTCAGCGCCCGCTCGAGGGCGGTGGGTCCGGTCTGTTCGATCGTGACGGTGTAGCCCTCGCGGCCGAGTGCACGCGACAGCGGAGCAGCGATGGCCTCGTCATCTTCGGCAAGCAGTACGGCGGTCACGACGACAGCCTACGGTCGGTTCCGCCCGCGCGGATCTATTACCAGCCTTTCCGGTGATTCCGACCATCTTCACCGGCCGCGCCCGGCCACTGGTCCGGCCGTGAGAAACGATCGTCGTAGTAATGGTCCGGGTGGTCGCGGTGAGTACTCGTGGAATCGAAGACCTGGTGGTACAGCAGCGAATGCACCTGCTGGACCTCGGGGATGTCGTCGAATTCGAGGGGATCGTCCGACGACGCGACGATCATGAGCGTCCCGGTGCGCAGCATTCGGTCGACGAGTCCGTGCCGGAACTGCACATTGCTGATCCGGTTCATCGGGATGTCGATGCCGGTGTGGGTCAGCACGCCGTGTCGGATCATCACCCTTCGGTCGGTGACGATGAAATGCGTCGACTTCCACCGCAGCGCCGGAACCAGGACCTTCCACACCACGATGGCGACCCACGCGACGGCGATCACGAGCGACGCCGCCGTCACTGCGCCGCCGGTCAACTGCGATTCCGCGAGCCCCACCAGAAAACCCGCGATCGCGGTGGCGAGGATGAAGATCGCCGACGGAATGACGAGCATCTTCCAGTGCGGATGCCGGTGCAGCACCAGTTCCTCGTCCGCCGCCAGGGCGTCCTGTGGGTATCCCATGACAAGAGTGTGACAGGTTCGAGCAGGCCGCCTTCCGACGCGGATGCCCGTCAGCTCACCCGGCGCGCCAGGAACGGTGCGGCGACGACGATGATGCCGTAGAGGATCATCCAGACGCCGACGACGATGACGAACACCCCGAGCGACAGTTCCGGCTGCAGCAGCACGATGGCACCCGCGACGACGCTGATCAGTCCGAGGACGATGCTGGCGGCGCGGTGGCCGCGGACCTCCGACGCACCCGCGACGATGTCGAGCACGCCGCGGAACACCCACCATGCACCGATGACGAGGGCGATGATCACCAGCGTCTGGAGCGGGCTGCGGAGGACGAGAAACCCGAGCAGGATCGCCAGCGCACCCGACAGACCGGTCAACGTACGCGCCGCGGTCGGCGCGTTCACTTCGGCGAAGGACCGGACGATCTGGATGATGCCGAAGGCGAACACCTGGATCGCGATGAGCACGGCAGCGACGACCAACGTCGCGTCGGGCCACACGAGCATCGCAATTCCGAGACCGAGCGTGAGCAGTCCGAACACGACCGTCAGCCCGGTCAGGAACCGGCCGGCCGTCTCCAGATCACGGGAACCGTCGACCACCCACGCGCCGCCGGCCCCTTCGGACATTCCCTGTTGAGCATTCATCGCTACCCCTCCGCCGCACGAGATTTCGTGGATCAGCGTCAAAGTAACAGCAAACGACGCTCGAGGAGGGATTGCGAGCCCACCTCGACCGCGAACGCGTTTCACCCGCGAGGGGTGAGGAATCTTCGACGGGAACGTCGGAAACTCCACCCGATGAATTGGCTTCTCCAGCGAGGTTTTCGCGACCCATCGAGAGGGGAACTGCAATGACCACAACCACGACGACGCACGCTTCGGGCGGTGGCGCAAAACAGGGTTTCGCGGCGGGTGCATCGATCGCCGCCGCGATCGTTCTCATGACCGTCGGAATTCTGCAGATCTTCCAGGGAATTTCCGCGCTGGCCAACGATGACGTCTTCGTCGTCGGCCCCGAGTACGTGTATCAGTTCGACCTCACGACGTGGGGCTGGATCCACCTGATCATCGGCATCGTGGTCGTCCTCGTCGGTCTGGCGCTGTTGACCGGCGCGACGTGGGCGCGTGTGTGCGCGATCATCATCGCGGCGCTGTCGCTCATCGCGAACTTCCTGTGGATCCCGTGGTACCCGATGTGGTCGATCCTGATCATCGCGCTCGACATCGTGGTGATCTGGGCCGTCTCCACGTGGGACACCGCGAAGGCCTGAGAACTCACACAGCACGCAGATGGGTGATGTCACCGGCCGACACCGCGACCGGTGACTCACCCTCTGCCTTGATCACGATGCGGCCCTCGACGTCGACGTCGGTCGCAACACCCACGAGCTCCCGGTCCCCCGGCAGCTCGGCGCGTACCAGGCGACCGAGGGTTCCGCACCGCTCCCGGTACGCGGCCGCGAGGTCGTCGACGCTCCAACCGGCGCTCTCCCACTCGCGCCACCGCCTCGCCAGTTCGCGGAGCATCGCGCGCGCCAGGACGGTGCGGTCGGTGACGGTCGCCCCCTCCAGGGCGAGCGACGTCGCCGTAGGCACCGGCAGCTCGTTCTCGTCCAGGCTCACGTTCAGCCCGACGCCCACGACGATTGTCGGAACCGGCGCCGTCGAGGCGACCTCGGCGAGGATTCCCGCGACCTTCCGCCCACCGATCAGAACGTCGTTGGGCCACTTCAGTTCCGCGTCGACCTCGGCGACCTTGCGTAGCGCGTCGACCACCGCGATGCCCGACAGCAGCGGCAGCCACCCGATGTCCGCCAGGTCCATCCCGGGCATGTCGAGGACCGCGGACATGGTGACCAGGGCACGCGGGGCGCTCACCCACGGCCGCGCGTGCCGGCCACGTCCACCGGTCTGGTGCTCGGCGATCAGGACGCTGCGCGCATAGTCCGCACCCTGCGGACGGGCCAGCAGGTCGGCATTGGTGGACCCGGTCTCCGACACCACGTCGAGGCGGGACCAGAACGCGTCCGGATCACCGCCCGCGTCACGAACCAGAGCGCGTCGCAGCGCGTCGACATCGAGCGGGGGGCGGTTCAGATCGGTCCACATCCGTCCAGCCTAGGATGCGCTTGGAAAGTGACTCGTCAGTAGCTTAGGTTGAATAATTCAACGCAACCCGACCTCGCTCGACGCAGGCCCCCGAGACCTGGTTAAGCTCACTTCCCATGACCAGTGTGCAGGAGCCAGCCGCGGCGGAGGCGGCGAACACCCCGGATATCCACACGACGGCGGGAAAGCTCGCTGACCTGCGCAGCCGCCAGGCGCAGGCAATGCTGCCCATGGGCGAAGCAGCCGTCGAGAAGGTTCACGCCAAGGGCAAGCTGACGGCCCGCGAGCGCATTCACGCGCTCCTGGACGAGGGCTCCTTCGTCGAGCTCGACGCCCTGGCTCGGCACCGCAGCACCAACTTCGGCCTCGCCGACAACCGTCCCGTCGGCGACGGCGTCGTCACCGGCTACGGCACCATCGACGGCCGCGACGTCTGTGTGTTCAGCCAGGACGCCACCGTGTTCGGCGGCAGCCTCGGCGAGATCTACGGCGAGAAGATCGTCAAGGTGATGGACCTGGCGCTCAAGACCGGCCGTCCGCTGATCGGCATCAACGAGGGCGCCGGCGCGCGCATCCAGGAGGGCGTCGTCTCGCTCGGCCTGTACGGCGAGATCTTCCACCGCAACGTCCAGGCCTCGGGTGTCATCCCGCAGATCTCCCTGATCATGGGCCCGGCCGCCGGCGGCCACGTCTACTCCCCCGCGCTGACCGACTTCGTGGTCATGGTCGACGAGGCCAGCCAGATGTTCGTCACCGGCCCCGACGTCATCAAGACCGTCACCGGCGAGGACGTCACCATGGAGGATCTGGGCGGCGCCCGGACCCACATGGCCAAGTCCGGTGTCGCGCACTACGTCGCTTCCGGCGAGCAGGACGCCCTCGACTACGTCAAGGACCTGCTGTCGTACCTGCCGAGCAACAACCAGGCCGCGGCTCCGCGCCTGGCGCCGTCCGACCCGATCGTCGGCGCCATCGAGGACTCGCTCACCGACGAGGACCGCGAGCTCGACACGCTGATCCCGGACTCGGCGAACCAGCCGTACGACATGCACGAGGTCATCCGTCGCATCCTCGACGACGACGAGTTCCTCGAGGTGCAGGCCGGCCGCGCCATGAACGTCATCGTCGGCTTCGGTCGCGTCGACGGCCGCAGCGTCGGCATCGTCGCGAACCAGCCCACGCAGTTCGCGGGCTGCCTGGACATCGACGCGTCCGAGAAGGCCGCGCGCTTCGTCCGCACCTGCGACGCGTTCAACGTCCCGATCATCACCCTGGTCGACGTCCCGGGCTTCCTCCCCGGCACCGAGCAGGAGTACAACGGCATCATCCGCCGCGGCGCGAAGCTGCTGTACGCGTACGGTGAGGCCACGGTCGGCAAGATCACCGTCATCACCCGCAAGGCGTACGGCGGCGCGTACGACGTCATGGGCTCCAAGCACATGGGCGCGGACGTGAACCTGGCGTGGCCGACCGCGCAGATCGCGGTCATGGGCGCGTCCGGCGCCGTCGGCTTCGTCTACCGCAAGCAGCTTCTCGAGGCTGCCAAGAACGGTGAGGACGTCGACGCGCTGCGCCTGAAGCTGCAGCAGGAGTACGAGGACACCCTGGTGAACCCGTACGTTGCGGCCGAGCGTGGTTACATCGACGCCGTCATCCCGCCCTCGCACACCCGCGGACAGATCGTCTCCGCTCTGCGTCTGCTCGAGCGCAAGATGGTTTCGCTTCCGCCCAAGAAGCATGGGAACATCCCCCTATGACAGCGACCACCCGGGAAGAAGCTCTCACCGACGCCGAGCTGCTGGATGCGTCCTCGCTCGAAGGAGCCGCGTTGGCCGAAGCTGTCGCCGGACTCGAGCCCGACGTCACGTCGAGCCCGCAGTCTCCGCTGATCAGGGTCGTCAAGGGCAACCCGACCGACGAGGACGTCGCCGTGCTCGTCGCGGTGTTGTCCGCGGCTGCCGCTGCCGGCGAGCCCGTCGGCGACGGTCTGCCGCCCGAGACGTGGGGCGCGCCCACCCGCATGCACCGCGGGCACGCGCCGTTCTCCCCGTACTCGTTCAGCACCCCGGTCGCGCCGCGCCCGTGATCCGATTGGTTCTCGCCTCGGCGTCCCCGGCTCGGCTTGCCGTGCTGCGGGGCGCCGGGGTCGAACCCACCGTCCGTGTTTCCGGCGTCGACGAGGACGCCGTCATCGACCGGCTGGGTCCGTCCGCGGCCCCCGAACTGGTCGTCACCGCGCTCGCGGAGGCCAAGGCCCGCGACGTGGTCCCCTCGCTCGTCGCCGAGGGATGTAGCGATGCCGTCGTGATCGGCTGCGACTCGATGCTGCTGATCGACGGCGAACTGCAGGGCAAACCCCACACCGTCGACGTCGCCCGCGACAGATGGCGATCCATGGCCGGACGCAGCGCCACCCTCCTCACGGGCCACAGCGTCCTGCGGATCACCGACGGCGCCGTCACCGCCGACGTCGCCGACCACAGCGGGACCGTGGTGCATTTCGGCACCCCCTCGGCGGAGGACCTCGAGGCCTACCTCGCGTCGGGTGAACCGTTGAAGGTCGCCGGCGCGTTCACTCTCGACAGCCTCGGCGGCTGGTTCGTCGAACGACTCGAGGGCGACCCGTCCAGTGTCATCGGCATCGGGCTGCCGCTGGTGCGGCGCCTGCTCGGCGAGGTCGGGGTCTCGGTGGCCCAGCTGTGGGCCGCGAACTCGCTGGTCCGCTAGACCGGGTCTACTGATCCCGGCCGCGCTGCAGCGCCGCGGCCATCGCGTGCGCCTTGGACTTGGCCCGTTCCGCGTCGGTGCCCACGAACGATTCGTCCACGGTTTCGCACCACAATTCCAGCCACCGGCGAAACCGCTCGTCGGTGAGCCCGTGCTGCCGGTGCAGGGCCTCGTGCACGAGCACGACGTGGCCTTGATAGCGGGTGGTCCGGAAGAGGATCTGCTCCCAGAAGTCGCCGACCACCGGCAGGTGCTCGTCCAGGCCGACGACCACGAGCGTCTCGAAAGCGGGGGCGAGGAGCGGGTCGACCAGCGCCCGCTCGTAGAACCGGCGCAGCAGGAGATCGACGTCGGCACGGGTGGCCAGGTCGCCGCGGCGGTCGTCGAGGCTCGTCACGAGGCCCGACAGTACCCGCCGGTAGCTCGCGCGAGATCGGTCACGCTACCGAACGAGCGACCACATAGAATCGGTGGTGGACACCCTCCACCCACACCTGCCTCAGGAGCCCACCCGTGCCCGTCGCACCCGATCCCAATCCCGCGTTCGCTGCGTACACCCATCCGGAGCGACTCGTCTCGACCGAGTGGCTGTCAGTCAACCTGGGCGCCCCGGGCGTGAAGGTGGTGGAGTCGGACGAGGACGTGCTGCTCTACGACATCGGCCACATCCCCGGCGCGGTGAAGATCGACTGGCACGTGGATCTCAACGACCCGGTCACCCGCGACTACATCGACGGCGCCGCGTTCGCCGACCTCATGAGCCGCAAGGGCATCGAACGCGACGACACCGTCGTCATCTACGGCGACAAGAGCAACTGGTGGGCGGCGTACGCCCTGTGGGTGTTCACGCTGTTCGGCCACGAGGACGTCCGCCTGCTCGACGGCGGGCGGGACGCGTGGCTGTCGGAGAACCGGGACACCACGCTCGACGTGCCCAGTCCGGCGCCGACGCAGTACCCGGTGGTGGCGCGCGACGACAGCACGATCCGCGCGTTCCGGGACGACGTGCTCGCGCATCTCGGCAACGGCCCGCTGGTGGACGTGCGGTCGCCGCAGGAGTACACGGGCGAGCGCACCCACATGCCGGACTACCCGGAGGAGGGCGCCCTGCGGGGCGGCCACATCCCGACCGCGGTCTCGATCCCGTGGGCGCGGGCGGCGGCCCCGGACGGGCGTTTCCGTACCCGCCCCGAACTCGAGGAGATCTACACGGACTTCTCGCGCGAGGACGACGTGATCGCGTACTGCCGGATCGGCGAGCGGTCGAGCCACACGTGGTTCGTCCTGACCCACCTGCTCGGATACCCGCACGTCCGCAACTACGACGGCTCGTGGACCGAGTGGGGCAATGTCGTGCGGGTTCCGATCGTCAAGGGCGATCAGCCGGGGGCCGTCCCCGGTTCCGCATCCGATTCCACCCCGGAAGCCGCATCGTGAGCCTGCCGGAGAGCCTTGCCGAGATCGTCGACGATTTCGCCGCCGTCGACGGTCAGGACAAGCTGCAGCTGTTGCTCGAGTTCAGCCGCGAGCTGGCGCCGCTGCCCCCGGAGCTCGAGCAGGGCGCGATGGAGCCGGTGCCCGAGTGCCAGTCGCCGCTGTTCCTGGCCGTCGACAGCAGCGACCTGGACAAGGTGCGTCTGCATTTCAGCGCGCCCGCCGAGGCGCCGACGACCCGGGGCTTCGCGTCGATTCTCCATCAGGGACTCGACGGGCACAGCGCCGCAACGATTCTCGCGGTTCCCGACGACTTCTATTCAGCGCTCGGCCTCGCCGACGCGGTGAGCCCGCTGCGCCTGCGGGGCATGAGCGCGATGCTCGCGCGCATCAAGCGGCACCTCCGCTGAGCGCGCACCCTCAGAACCGAGACTGAGCCGGGGAGCGACCCTCCCCGGCACCTTCATGTGACGATGTTCACCGCCGCTACCCGCGGCGGAACAAGAGACTGGATTCTCCACGATGGAATTCACCGAGCTCGCGGACTACGCGATCTCCCCCGGCATGCTCACCGAGTGGTTACCCGAGGCCACGACGGGCTGGGTCGACGACGGCCGCCCCGCGTCGTACATCCACGAAGCCCACCTGCGCCGGACCGCCGACGGCACCCACGACGACGGCCGCGAGTCCTGGCTGGGCGCGGCGTTCCGGCTGCCCGGGCAGCTCGACCACGACGCGTTCCGTGCCGCGATCGGTATGTGGATCGAACGCCACGAGCCGTTGCGGAGCCACGCCGCACTCGGCCACGACGGCCGCATCACCCGCCGCACGATCGACCCCGCCGGCATCGAACTCAACGAGGTGCGGCACGAGTACGAGTTCGACGCCGACACGGTGTACGAACGGGTCCACGACCTGTTCGACGAGCTCACCTCCCCGCACCGCTGGCCCGCGTATCTGTTCGTCACGCTCGAACACTCCGATCCGGAACCCGAGTGCACCGTCTTCTTCGCCGCCGACCACTCGATCATCGACGGACTGTCGGTGGTGCTGGTGGCCCACGAGATCACGAGCCTCTACACCGAAGCGATGGCGGGGCCGCCGGCGCTACTCGTCCCCGCGGGCAGCTACATCGACTTCGGGGCCGAGGAGCGGGCCGCCGCGTCCACGGTCGACCACCGGCATCCCGCGGTCGAGTGTTGGCGTTCGGCCTTCGTCCGCAGCAAGGGCCGACTGTCCGACTTCCCACTCGATCTCGGTCCGCGCCCGGTGGAGCGGGTGGCGCAGCGCGCGGTCTCGGAGTGGGTGTTCGACGCCGCCCAGGCCGCCGCCTTCAACACGGTGTGCCACCGCGCGGGCCAGAACTTCTTCGCCGGCGTGCTGGCCTGTTTCGCGGAGGCGTCGGCAGAGCTCACCGGAAGCACCGTCTTCCGCACCGTGACTCCCGTTCACACCCGCAACGACCCGCACTGGGCGACGTCGCTCGGCTGGTTCGTGGGGCTGTCCCCGATCGAGTTCGACATCGCCGGGGCGGCCGACTTCGCGGAGGCAGCCGGCCGGGCGGCGGAGGCGGTGGCGTCGACCAAGTCGGCCGCGAAGGTTCCCTTCGCCCGGGTGGAGGAGGTCCTGGCGACTCGGATCCGCCCGCGGTTCGTGGTGTCGTTCATGGACGTCCGGTTCGTGCCGATGGCGCAGCAGTGGCCCGACGTCCAGGCGCGCGCTCTGCGCAGCCGCCACTACACGCACGACGTCTACGTCTGGGTGAACCGAACCCCGCACGGCGTCAACATCGCCGCGCGGTTCCCGGGGACGCCGACCGCGACAGAGAACGTGCTGCGCTTCCTGGCACGGGCCCGACAGGCACTGTCCGATGTCGTTCCGGTCACACAGGCCGTCGGGGCCTGAACACGGGCCGCGTCGTCAGCGGGCAAACTGCACCTCTACTGGTCAGTAGGGTTGCGGCACCGAATCGAGCACTTAATGTGTAAGCGCTATCCGGTTACATCGTCTATCGGATTGATGCATACACTCCGATGAGATGCCAACAGATACCCGCCGGTGACCCCACAGGTGAACCACGGGGACAGACCATGCGAAACACAGGAGGCTCAGTGCCCACTCATGCCAGCGCGCAGATCACGAAGGTGCTCGTCGCCAACCGCGGCGAGATCGCTGTGCGGGTCATCCGAGCCGCGAAGGATGCCGGCTACGGCAGCGTCGCTGTCTACGCCGAGCCCGATGCGGACGCACAGTTCGTGAAGCTGGCGGACGAGGCTTTCGCCCTCGGCGGCCAGACCTCCGCCGAGTCCTACCTGGTGTTCGACAAGATCCTCGACGCCGCCAAGAAGTCCGGCGCCGACGCGATCCACCCCGGCTACGGCTTCCTGTCCGAGAACGCCGATTTCGCGCAGGCCGTCATCGACGCGGGCCTGATCTGGATCGGCCCCTCGCCGCAGTCCATCCGCGACCTGGGTGACAAGGTCACCGCCCGCCACATCGCCGAGCGCGCCAACGCGCCGATGGCTGCGGGCACCAAGGATCCGGTCAAGAACGCCGACGAGGTCGTCGAGTTCGCCCAGCAGTACGGCGTCCCCGTCGCGATCAAGGCCGCCTTCGGTGGCGGTGGCCGCGGCATGAAGGTCGCGCAGACCATCGAGGAGATCCCCGAGCTGTTCGAGTCGGCCACCCGTGAGGCCATCGCGGCCTTCGGTCGTGGTGAGTGCTTCGTCGAGCAGTACCTGGACAAGGCCCGCCACGTCGAGGCCCAGGTCATCGCCGACCAGCACGGCAACGTCGTCGTCGCCGGCACCCGTGACTGCTCGCTGCAGCGCCGCTTCCAGAAGCTCGTCGAGGAGGCCCCGGCGCCGTTCCTGACGGACGAGCAGCGCGCCCGCATCCACGCGTCCGCCAAGGCGATCTGCAAGGAAGCCGGCTACTACGGTGCCGGCACCGTCGAGTACCTGGTCCAGGGCGACACGGTCTCGTTCCTCGAGGTCAACACCCGCCTGCAGGTCGAGCACCCGGTCACCGAGGAGACCGCCGGCATCGACCTGGTTCGCCAGCAGTTCCTGATCGCCAACGGTGAAGAGCTCACCATCAAGGAGGATCCCACTCCGCGTGGCCACTCCTTCGAGTTCCGCATCAACGGCGAGGACGCCGGCCGTGGCTTCATGCCCGCTCCCGGCCCCATCACCGTCTACAAGGAGCCGACGGGCCCCGGCGTCCGCGTCGACTCCGGTGTCGTCCAGGGCGACGTCATCGGCGGCCAGTTCGACTCGATGCTCGCCAAGCTGATCGTCACCGGCGAGAACCGTGAGCAGGCGCTGCAGCGTGCCGCCCGCGCACTCGCCGAGTTCGAGGTCGACGGCCTGGCCACCGTCATCCCATTCCACCGCCACATCGTCGAGAACCCGGCGTTCGTCGGCAACGGCGAGAGCTTCGACGTCTACACCAAGTGGATCGAGACCGAGTGGGAGAACCCGATCGAGCCGTTCGCCGGTTCGGGCGCTGCCGCTGACGACGAGGAGAACCTCCCCCGTCAGTCGGTCGTCGTCGAGGTCGGCGGCCGTCGCGTCGAGGTCTCGCTGCCCGGTTCGTTCTCGATCGGCACGAGCGGCGCTCCGGCCGGCGCGATCCGCAAGAAGCCGAAGGCGCGCAAGCGTGGCGGTGCCGGCGCGGGTGCGGCGTCGGGTGACGCTGTGACCGCCCCGATGCAGGGCACCGTCGTCAAGGTCGCCGTCGAGGAGGGCCAGGAGGTCGCCGAGGGCGATCTGATCGTCGTCCTCGAGGCCATGAAGATGGAGAACCCGGTCACCGCGCACAAGGCCGGTGTCGTGACGGGCCTGGCGGTCGAGGCCGGCGCCGCGATCACCCAGGGCACGGTTCTGGCCGAGCTGAAGTGACGTTCGGGCAGGGATAACTGCTTCACACTGTGCGCGCCCCGCGGATTCGCGGGGCGCGCACAGTGCTGTTCGGGCAGTAGGCTTTACGGCATGTCCGACCTTCCGGAGATTCGTATCGGCACCGCCGAACGCGAGCACGCACTCGAGGCGTTGTCGCGGCATTTCAGCGACGGCCGGCTCACGATCACCGAGTTCGACGAGCGCAGCGGACAGATCACCGCGGCCACGACGCGCGGCCAGCTCGACAAGGTCTTTGCGGACCTGCCGGCGCTCGCTCCGCCGGCCCCTGCGAAGGTGTCACCCGAGGCGGACGAGACCGAGGACGAGAAGAGCTGGCGCAACACCGTCATGGCGGTGATCCCGTTCGTGGCGCTCGCGCTGTTCTTCCTGGTCCCCATCGACCACAGTTGGCTTTTCTTCCTACTCATTCCGGCAACGGCCGCCATCCTCTTCGGCGGCAAGAAGGGACGTGGCGGCTGCTGATGGAGCCGATCGAGATCAATGCCGGGGCCTGGTACCTGCGCGCGCTGCGCGCCGACGAGCGTGTCGACGACCGCCCCGCGCTCCGGGAAGGCGGGATCGACGACCCCGGCTATGTCCCCGAGCGCGCCCGCCAGTGGGCGGCCGACGAGCACTGTTCCTGGGCCGTGTGCGAGCCGACGACGGGTGAACTGCTCGCCGAGGTGGGCCTGACCCCGAACGGATCCGACGGTGTCGTGAGCGGCTGGGCACGCCCCGGCCACGACGACGCCCTCGAGACCGCCATCGACTCCGTTCGACGCTTCGCGGAGGGTGCCCTCGGGCTGACCCTCGCCGAGCACTGAGCGGCGCGCCGTGCGCGACAGGTTCGACAAGCGCTACGTGCCGCTCGTCATCGCGACGGTCGTCGTACTCGTGATGCTGTTCTCCCCTGGGTCCACCGTCCCGAGCGGGCCGGAGAACAGCGACAAGGTCACCCATGCCCTGATGTTCGCTGCGCTCGCCCTGACGTCGCGTTACGCGCGGATCGGTGCCGCGTGGACCGCCGCGTCGCTGTTGGTGTTCGCGGCGGTCTCGGAGGTGCTGCAGGGCGCACTGCCGATCCAGCGGAGCTGTTCGATCTGGGACGCGGCGGCCGACGCCGTCGGGATCATGATCGGCCTGGTGGCCGCCCGGGTGCTCGCCCGTCCGCTGCGGATTCCGGTGTGAGCACCCGGGGCGCGCGTCAGCCCTCGAGCAGGTGGGTGCGGATCGCGTCCTGCCCGGCGGCGTCGATGCCGAGGCCGTCGCCGAAGTAGCCCTCGATCGAGCCGAAGCTCTCGCGCATCTGCGCGAGCGCGGTCTGGAGGTATTCGGCGCGGACGCCGAGGACCAGTTCGAGCAGGGTGGGATCGCCACCCCCCGCGGCGAACTTGTCGAAGACCTGCTTGAACGACGGCAGCAACTGCTCGTTGGTGAGCAGGTAGTCGTGGAAGACGTCGTCTTCGTCGACGCCCAGCAGGAGGAGCAGCGACGCCGTGGCCCAACCGGTGCGGTCCTTGCCGGTCGTGCAGTGGACGAGGGCCGGGAGGGCGTCCGACGCGGCAAGGTCGGTGAACATCCCGCGATAGGACGCGAGCGCGCTCGGCAGCGTGATCAGGTCGCGGTAGGTCTGCAGGAAGAGATCCATCGCGTGCTGGTCGCCGAGGAACTTCTGCAGGATCGTCGGATCGTCCAACACGGACTGCAGCTGGGCGGCCATCGAGCCGCGCACCTTGTCGGCCAGCACGTCGAGCGGGACCTCCCGCGCCGACGCCGGCGTCCGGTCCGGGGCGGCGTCGCGCTCGGACACGGTCCGAAGATCGAACACGGTCACGAGACCCAGGTCGGCGAGACGCACCGCGTCGTCCACCGTGACCTTGCTCAAATCGGTCGACCGGTAGAAGCGGCCGAAGCGCACCGTCGCGCCGTCGCGCGTGCGGTAGCCACCGATCTCGCGCAGGTTCGGGACGGACAGGATCGGGATGCTCGTGCCAGGCGCAGTGGTCATGCGCCCGAATCTAGACGAACCCGGCGACCGAGGCTCTTCCCGCTCCTCGGTGCCGGGTTCGTGTCGTCGGCGGGGTCCTGTCAGCCCAGCTTCTTCGACCGCAGTTCGTGGCCCTTGGACGTCTTGCAACGCCCGGTCTCGAGGTCCCACTGCCAGCCGTGCAGGTTGCACGTGAGGTTGGAGCCGTCGACGACACCGAACTTGCTCAGGTCGGCCTTGAGGTGCGGGCAGCGGCGCTGGATCTCGTAGCCACCCAGCTCGATCGAGGCGCTGTCGTCGTGGGCCTCGGCAAACCAGCCGTCGGCGTACGCGATGCGCTCGTCGGTGAGGCACTTGAAGAACGTGTAGAGGAACTCGTTGTAGCCGCCGACGCGCCACGCCTCGAAGCGGGTGGACAGGAAGATCGTGTTGACCCAGTCCGGCTCGTCGTCGCGCAGGACGGTGCGTACCAGTTCGGGCGCGATGCGGAAGCCGTAGCGGTACTTGCCGTCACCCTCCTTCGGCTCACGCACTGTGCGGTTCGGGAAGTCGAGGACGACGGTCTCGTCCCCCATCACCAGCCCGACGGGGTAGCCGATGCCGTCGCAGATCAGGTCGGACTGCGCCATGATCGGCTCGAACTTGGCCTTGAGGGGCCCGAGCAGGGGCTCGCCCTCGGCGGGCGCCCACGTGGCCTTCTCGGCCGCGATGACCGGCGCCATCCGCTGCGCCATGTCCTCGATGTAGGCGGCCTTGTCGGAGAAGATCTTCTCGACGTCGGCGTCCGGGATCGGGTGCGCGAGCGTCACCTTCTCGCCGTGGATGTCCACCGTCGAGCCGGGGATCATCAGCAGCCCGCCGTCGTGACCGTGGATCCGCATCTGCTCGAGGAACACGATCTGGTCGGGGAAGATGTTGCCCTCGTCGCCGTGGTCGTCATTGAGCGAACGCAGTGCGTCGTCGAGGAACACCGGCGGGCCGGCGGACGGCACGACCCACGTGGCGCCGACCTGCTCGATGTAGCTGCGGCAGCGGTCCATGCCGCGCTGGCGCTTCTGCTTGCCGAAGTTGCGCTTGGTGCCGGCCGGGATGTCGTAGACCATCGGGTACCAGATGGCGCCCGAGTACTGCAGCAGGTGGATGTCGACCTTGCCGAATGCCTCGAGCATCGGATCCATGTCGACGGGGCGGGCGTCGTTCATGTTGAAGCACACGGTCTCGCCGTCGGAGACGACCAGGCCGGAGTCGCCGATCGGGCCGTCCGCGGGGGCGCGCAGCGCGATGATCATGACGTCCAGGTCACCCTTGGGACCGCTCACCGTGTGCTTGACGGAGTCCTGGGTCTCGAAGAACTTGGTGAAGCCGAGCCCCCGGAGCTCCCGCTCGAGGTCCGGCACCGGGTAGTCGGGCAGCAGGACGGTCGCGTCCTTGTTGACGTGCCGGACCAGCGTCTCGGGATCGAAGTGATCCTTGTGCAGGTGCGAGACGTACAGGTAGTCGACGTTGCCGAGCGCGTCCCAGTCCAGTCCGGTGTTGTCCGGGAAGGGGAACCACGACGCGAAGTACGCGGGGTTCACCCACGGGTCGCAGAGAATCGACCCCGCTTCGGTCTGGATGTGGAATCCGGCGTGTCCGACGCTGGTGATCTGCACTCGTCTGCCTCCTCGATAGACCGCGACAATCGTAACGAGAGCTGACGCCGCACCCGCGCCTCGCACTACGGATGTGGGCCGAAACACCTGGTATTCGGGACTTGATGCCCTACGGCCGCAGCGCGGCGAGTACCCGGTCGAGCGCGTCGACGGCCGCGTCGAGTTCGGCGATGGTGACCGTCAGGGGTGGACGGAAGCGGATTCCGCGCTCGCCGGTCGCGAGGAACAGCACGTGTTCGTCCTCCCGCAGTGCGGTCACCACCCGGTCCCGGTACCCGGGCGTCGGCAGGGTGATCGCGCACATGAGCCCGCGTCCGCGGGGTTCGGTGACGGTGTCGTGGGCGGCCGCGAGTTCCTCGAGCCGGCCGAGCAGGTGTATCCCGCACAGCCGGGCGCGGTCGATCAGCCGGTCCTCCTCGATCACCTCGAGGATGCGCCGGGCGCGGACCATGTCGGTGAGGTTGCCGCCCCACGTCGAGTTGATCCGCGAGCTCACCTCGAAGACGTTGTCGTGGACCTCGTCGACGCGACCGCCGGCCATGATCCCGCACACCTGGGTCTTCTTGCCGAACGCGACGACGTCGGGGGTGACGCCCAGCTGCTGGTAGGCCCACGCGGTGCCGGTGAGCCCACAGCCGGTCTGGACCTCGTCGAAGATCAGCAACGCGTCGTGCTCGACGCAGAGCTCGCGCATGCGGGCGAAGAACTCGGGCCGGAAGTGGTGGTCACCGCCCTCCCCCTGGATCGGCTCGGCGACGAAGCACGCGATGTCGTGCGGGTGCTCGGCGAACGCGCGCCGCGCCTGCCCGAGCGCCCGGTCCTCCGCGGCCGCGACGTCGCGGCCGTCGGCGAGGTGGGGCGCGTCGATCCGGGGCCACGCGAACTTGGGGAACCGCGCGATCTTGGCGGGGTCGGTGTTGGTGAGCGAGAGCGTGTACCCGCTGCGGCCGTGGAACGCCTCGGTCAGGTGCAGCACGCGGGTGCCGAGCGCCGGGTCATGCCCCGCCACCTCGTTGCGGCGGCTCTTCCAGTCGAACGCAACCTTGAGCGCGTTCTCCACGGCGAGGGTGCCGCCGTCGACGAAGAACAGGTGCGGCAGCGCCGGGTCACCGAGGACGCGGGCGAACGTCTCGACGAACCGGGCCATCGGCACGGTGTAGACATCGGAGTTGCTGGGCTTGTTGATCGCGACGGTCGCGAGTTCGTGGCGGAACTGGCCGTCGTCGGCGAGGGCCGGGTGGTTCATGCCGAGCGCCGACGACGCGAAGAAGCCGAACATGTCGAGATAGGTGGTGCCGTCGCGCAGGTCGACCACGTGGACACCGCGGGAGGACTCGAGGTCGAGGACGAGGTCGAACCCGTCCGTGAGCATGTGTGCTCGCAGGACGTCGTGAACGCGCCCGGCCGGCAGGTCCGAGTCACCGGCCGCGGGGCGGACCGCGGTGCTCATATCCAAAGGCTACGTCAGCATTCCGGCCCCCGTCCGGGCATCGAGGCTCGTACGATCGAGGAGCGATGGCCGAAATCCACGAGCTACGGTCGAGATTCGCTGCGGCGCTGTCTCGCATGTACGGCCGCGAGGTGCCCGCCTACACGACGCTGGTGGAGGTCACCGAACAGGTCAATGCGGACTTCCTGGCGGCGAATCCGGACACCGCGCAGCGGCTCGGCAGCATCGCCCGGGTGACCGCGGAACGGCACGGCGCGATCCGGGTGGGCACGCCGTCGGAGATGCACGACGTGGCGGTGCTGTTCGCCGGTTTCGGGATGTACCCGGTCGGCTTCTACGACCTGCGCGAGGCCACCCCACCGGTGCCGGTGGTGTCGACGGCCTTCCGCCCCATCGATCCCGACGAGCTGGCCCGCAACCCGTTCCGGGTGTTCACTTCGATGCTCACCACCGCGGACCGCCGCTTCTTCGACGCGGACCTGCAGCACCGGCTCGAGTCGTTCCTGCACCGCCGCCGACTGTTCCCCGACGTGTTGCTGGCCCTGGCCCGGCGAGCCGCGGACGACGGCGGTCTCGACGAGCCGCAGGCCGAGCGGTTCGTCTCGCTCGCGACGGCGGTGTTCGAGCTGTCCGGGGAACCGGTGGACCGCGCGTGGTACCGGGAACTCGAGGCGGTGTCGGCGGTGGCCGCGGACATCGGCGGCGTGTCGAGCACGCACATCAACCACCTCACTCCGCGGGTGCTCGACATCGACGACCTGTACGCCCGGATGTCGGCGCGCGGGATCGCGATGATCGACCGGATCCAGGGGCCGCCGCGCTGGTCCGGGCCGGCGGTGCTGCTGCGACAGACGTCGTTCCGGGCGTTGGCCGAGCCGCGCAGCTTCGTCGAACTGGACGGGTCGATCACCGACGGCGAACTGCGGGTGCGGTTCGGCGAGGTGGAGGCCCGCGGGATCGCGCTCACACCGTCCGGCCGCGCGCTGTACGACGAGCTGCAGGGCAGCGATCCGTCGAACGCGCACGGGTTGTGGGACAAGAAGTTCCCGACGTCCGAGGACGAACTCGAGACGCGCGGTGCGGCGTACTTCACGTACCACGGCGGGGTGCGCGAGCCGATCGTCTACGAGGACTTCCTGCCGAAGTCGGCCGCGGGGATCTTCCGGTCGAATCTGGACACCGACACCACCGCCACGGCCGGCGAATCCGGAACGGCGTACGACCTGGGCACCCTGGCCGACGTCGTCGGACGCGAGGTGCACGACCCGTACGAGCTGTACGGACGGCAGCAGGAACGCTCAGGAGGAATCGGATCATGACACTGCCCGGCACCGGCACGCTGGCGGGACGCGCCATGGCGGCCCTCGACCGTTGCGGCGCAACACTTCCCGAGATCGCCGGTGACGCCGGCCCGGCGCCGTTGACGGCGCGGACCCCGATCGACGGCTCGGTGCTGGCGTTCCTGCACCCCAGCACGTACGCCGACATCGACGCGGCGGTGGGACGCGCGCACGACGCGTTCGCGGTCTGGCGCACGGTGCCCGCGCCCCGACGTGGCGCGATGGTGCGCCGGCTCGGGGACCTGCTCGCCGAGCACAAGTCGGATCTCGCCGACCTGGTGACGCTCGAGGCGGGCAAGATCCGGTCCGAGGCCCTCGGCGAGGTGCAGGAGATGATCGACGTCTGCGAGTTCGCGGTGGGCCTGTCGCGGCAGCTGTACGGCCGCACGATGGCGTCGGAGCGGCCCGGACACCGGCTGTCGGAGACATGGCACCCGCTCGGGGTGGTGGCGGTGATCTCGGCGTTCAACTTCCCGGTGGCGGTGTGGGCGTGGAACACCGCGCTGGCGCTGGTGTGCGGGGATCCGGTGGTGTGGAAGCCGTCGGAGACGACGCCGCTCACCGCGCTGGCGTGCGACGCGCTGCTGCGCCGGGCCGCTGCCGAGCACGATGCACCGGGCGGTCTGCACCACGTGGTGCTCGGGAGCGCGATCGTCGGCGAGCAGCTCGTGGACGATCCACGGATCGCGCTGGTGAGCGCCACCGGATCGGTGCGGATGGGCCGGGCCGTCGCCCCGCGGGTGGCGGCCCGCTTCGGCCGGTGCCTGCTCGAGCTCGGCGGCAACAACGGCGCGGTGGTGACCCCGTCCGCGGATGTGGATCTCACCGTGCGCGCCGTGGTCTTCGCGGCCGCCGGCACCGCGGGCCAGCGGTGTACGACGTTGCGGCGCCTGATCGTGCACCGCTCGATCGTCGACGAGGTGACGGACCGGATCGCCGACGCGTATCGGCAACTGGCGGTGGGCGACCCGTTCGACGATGGAGTCCTGGTGGGTCCGCTGATCTCCGGGGCCGCGTACCACGCCATGCACGCCGCGCTGGACACCGCGCGCGGCGACGGCGGAGTCGTCGTGACCGGCGGCAGTCGGGTCGGCTCCGGCGCGTCGTTCTACGTGACGCCGGCGCTCGTGCGGATGCCGGCGCAGACCTCGATCGTGCGGGCCGAGACGTTCGCGCCGATCCTCTACGTGCTGACGTACGACACGCTCGACGAGGCAATCGCGCTGCACAACGGTGTCCCACAGGGGCTGTCGTCGGCGATCTTCACCACCGACCAGCGCGAGGCCGAGCGGTTTCTCGCCGCCGACGGCTCCGACTGCGGCATCGCGAACGTCAACATCGGCACGTCCGGCGCGGAGATCGGCGGCGCGTTCGGCGGCGAGAAGGAGACCGGTGGCGGACGCGAATCCGGTTCGGACGCATGGAAGTCGTACATGCGCCGCGCCACCAACACGGTCAACTACTCGGACGAACTCCCCCTCGCCCAGGGCGTGGAGTTCGGCTGACCGTGTAATGCCCACACTCCTTTTCCCGACAGTCCTGACGTAGCGGGGCCGCGTCAGCGGATCTCGGCACAGGGGATGTCGATCAGGAGGGGAACATGAGCATGAACACAGCAGCGAGACGCGCACTGGTGGGGACCATTGCGGCGGTCGCGATCGGTGGCGCCGCGACCGCACCGGCGGGTGCGGTACCGGATCCGCTGGCGCCGCTCACGGCTGTCGCGGCGGGTGCCGCCCTCGGGAACGTTGCGGCGCCGCAGGGGCTCACGACGCAGACTCTGATCGCAGCACGAAACGCGGGATTCCCGATCTACGAGGCGATCGTGACCCACGACTACCCCTTCCCGAAGTCGATGGCGACGCTCACCGAATATCGGCGGGTGTACGACATCAACGTGCTGGGTTCCCCCACGGTGAAGTTCGTCGGCGTGGGAGCGGTCGCCCCGGACACCTTCTGGGTCCTGCAGGGCCGCGCCGTCGCGAACTCGATCGTCGTCAACCTCCACGAGACGTGGCAGGAGAACGTCGCCTTCCCCCTGATGCGGTGGGACAACACACAGCTGACGTTCACCAACAGCCCACTGGTGCAGTTGCCCGACGGCGGCCCCGCAGCCGGCGTCGCGTTCATCACGGACGGGACCGGTTCGACCTCGTCGAGCTCGGGTTCGAGCTGAGGCGACGGGGGCGCCCACCACGCCATGCGCGCCGCGCCGGACATCCCGACCTTCGGGGACGGGTGGCCGCGGACCGCTCAGTGCCCCTCGGGCCGAAAACCACTGTAGCGGCGTAGTTCCCGCCTCGCGATGGCACGCTTGTGCACCTCGTCCGGGCCGTCCGCGAGACGCATGGCACGCAGGTGCGCGTACGTCATCGCCAGCGGGAAGTCGTCCGTGACGCCGGCACCGCCGTGCACCTGGATGGCGCGGTCGACGATACCGAGCGCAATGGCCGGCGCGGCCACCTTGATAGCGGCGATCTCGGTCTGGGCCTGCTTGTTTCCGACGGTGTCCATCAAATGGGCGGTCTTGAGGGTGAGCAGTCGGATCATCTCGATGTCGATGCGTGCTTCTGCGATCCAGTCCTGGATGTTGGCGTTGTCTGCGATCGGCTTGCCGAACGTGACACGGGACTGGGCACGCTTGCACAACAGCTCCAGCGAGCGTTCCGCCATACCGATGGCCCGCATGCTGTGGTGGATCCGGCCGGGACCGAGGCGGGCCTGACTGATCGCGAAGCCCTCCCCTTCACCCTTCAGGACGTCCTGGGCCGGGACGCGCACGCTGTCGAACACGATCTCGGCGTGACCCTCGCGGTCGTGGTAACCGAACACGGGGAGGTTTCGCACCACGGTGACACCGGGTGCATCGATCGGCACCACCATCATCGACTGCTGCCGGTGTTTCGGCGCGTGGGGGTCGGTCTTCCCCATCACGATCAACACCGTGCAGTTCTGGTGCAACGCGTTGGAGGCGAACCACTTTCGTCCGTCGAGCACGTACTCGTCACCCTCGCGGTGCATGGACAGCTCCACGTTCGTGGCGTCGGAGCTGGCCACGCCGGGTTCGGTCATCGCGAACGCCGATCGGATGGTCCCGTCGAGCAGCGGCCTGAGGTACTTCTGCTTGTGCTCGTCGGTCCCGAAGAGCTCGAGCACCTCCATGTTGCCGGTGTCGGGGGCGTTGCAGTTGCAGGCTTCGGGAGCCAGGTGGCTGCGGCCCATGATCTCGGCAAGCGGGGCGTACTCGAGGTTCGTCAGCCCCGCCCCGGTGCCGGGATGGGGGTGGAAGAGATTCCACAGTCCTCGTCTGCGCGCCTCCGCCTTGAGCTCTTCCATGATCGGCGGATGAAAATGCGGGTCCCCGGATTCGCGCATCTGGTGTTCGTACACCGCCTCGGCCGGATACACGTGGGCGTCCATGAATTCGAGCAGGTCGGCCTGCAACGTCCGGGCGCGTTCGGAGAGATCGAACAGGGACATGGAAACTCCTGACGGGTGGATTTGCGCGGGACAGGGCACGCACTCAGTGCTGCGTCGATCGGTATGCGGTCATCTCACCGATGCCGGCTTCGATGAGGGGGCCGACGACGTCGCCGACGGCCGAGAATCCGTCACCGACGGTGTGCCCGTTGATGTAGCGGTAGTGGATCCCTTCGAGGATCACGGCGAGCTTGAAGTATGCGAGTCCGAGGTGGAAGCCGAATCCGTCGCGCGGTTCGGGGCCACCGGCACGGACGTAGACGTCGAGAATCTCGTCACGGGTGAGGAATCCGGGCGCGTTGGAGGCGTCCGCGACGATGTCCGATTCGCAGATCTCGGCGAGCCGGTGGTAGACGAGCAGCAGCGCCAGGTCGGTGATCGGGTCGCCGAGTGTGGACATCTCCCAGTCGATCACCGCGCGGATTTCGTCGTTGTCGTCGACGAGCAGGTTGTCGAGGCGATAGTCGCCGTGGACGACGCCCGGGTCCACTTGCGGCGGCGCGGTGTCGGTCAGCATGTCGATCAGCTCGTCGACGCCGGCGAGTTCGCGTGACCGTGACGCGTCGAGCTGGGCGGTCCAGCGACGCACCTGGCGACCGAGGAATCCTTCTGGCCGCCCGAAGTCTTCGAGCCCGACGGCTGTGAAATCCACCCGGTGGAGCGCGGCCAGCGTTTCGACCATCTCGGTGCTGATGCGGCGGGTGCGCTGGGGTCCGAGCTGGGCAAGCTGCGCGGCCGACCGGAAGGGGGTGCCGGTGACCTCGTCCATCACGTAGAAGGGTGCGCCGAGCACCGCGTCGTCGCGGCATTCTGCCACGATCGTCGGGACCGGGATGTCCGTGCCGGCCAGGGATCGCATGGCGGTCGCTTCCCGGCCCATGTCGTGTGCGGTCGAGAGCACGTGCCCCAGCGGCGGACGGCGCAGGATCCACGCCGAGCGCCCGTCACACACCCGGTAAGTCAGGTTGGAGCGTCCACCGGCGATGAGCTCGGCACGCAGCGGACCGTCGATCGTGGTGGCCTCGGCGAGCCAGGCACGGAATCTGTCCAGGTCGAGCCCTGGAAGGCGTGTCGGCTGGGCGGGGTCGGCCGTGTCGATATCGGTGTTCATCGGCTCACGCGCCAGTGCGGGGAGCCTGGTAGAGGGCGTCGAGGTCATCGACGTGGGCTCGCTCGACGACTCTGCGCTTCATCTTCAAACTCGGTGTGAGGTGACCGGATTCAGTGGTCCACTGATCGCCGAGCAGTGCCCAGGCCTTGACCTGCTCGGGCCGCGAAAGTTGCGCGTTCACAGCGGCGACGTGCGCCCCGATCGCGTCACGGACCAGCGGGTGACTGCCGACGTCGACCGAATCCGCCGGCGAACTCGGGTCCGACCCGAGAATCAGCGCGCGTGCGGCGTCGGGATCGAGTGTCAACAGGGCGACAACGTAGGGCCGATTGCTGCCGTACGCGAGAGCCTGGGAAACCAGAGGTGAGGAGCAGAGGGCGGACTCGATGGCCACCGGACTGATGTTCTTCCCACCGCTGGTGATGATCAACTCCTTCTTGCGGTCCACGACCCGGACGTAGCCGTCGGCGTCGATGGAGCCGATGTCGCCCGTGGACAGGTACCCGTCGGCGTCGACCACCGGGGCGATCGTGCCGTCGGGACACAGGAAACCGGGAGTGACGTTCGGACCGCGAACCAGTAGCTCGCCGTCATCGGCGACCCGGATGTCCATGCAGGGAAGCGCTTTGCCCACGGTGCCGACGCGGGACTCGCTGAACTTGACGGTAGTGACCAGGCCGGACACTTCCGACATACCCCACACGTCCGCGAGCGGCAGGCCCATTACGCGGAGGGCTTCGGACAGGTGGGCCGCGAGAGGCGCGCCGGCGCTGGGAGCCCAGACAACACGGTCCAGTCCTGCCTGCGCGAGGACGGTCTCGGTGTCGGCGTCTGTTGCTCGTGCCGACAAGAGGGCGGCGATCTTCTCCCACAGGCGCGGCACCCCGAACAGAACGGTCGGCCGCGCAGCCCGGATGGTGGCGGGCAGACAGCTGGGGTCGGGGTTGAAGTACACCGTCCCGCGCAGAAAGAGCGCGAGGTAGTAGCTGATGGCGCGGTCCGCGATGTGCGCGAACGGGAGATGACACAGCGTGATGTACGGGTGACCGAGTCCGGCCGCATCGACGAGGGCAGCGGCGTGGGAGATCACGTTGTCGTGCGTCAGCACCACCGCCTTGGGCGCCGACGTGGTGCCCGAGGTGAAGATGACAGTCGCCGGCGTGTCCCCGGCCACCTCTCGGGTGCGTTCGGCGAGCGCGTGCGGTTTCCTGGACAGCAGGCCGCGCCCCTGCTCGAGGACGTCGCGGTAGGACGTCACCGTGGAAGGACCGGCAACGTTGTCGACGAGGGTCTCGTCGAGGAGGATCAGACGCTCGATCCGGCCGGCCTCCAGCGCCGGCGACCACTGCTCGAGCTGAGTCGCCCCCTCGATGATCACGGTGCGCACGTCGGCGCGTTCGGCCTGATCGGCGACCTGAGCCGGGGCGAGTGTGTGATAGAAGCTGGTGGGGACGGCATTCGCGTGGAGCGTCGCGAGGTCGGCCATCCAGTGCTCGGGGCGGTTGGGCATCATCAGCGCAATACGCTCGCCGGGCCCGACCCCCAGCGCGATGAGCCCGGCGGCAAGCCTGGCGACCTGTGTGCGGACGGCGTCGGCATCGAGCGCGGACCAACCATCGGGGCCGGGCACCGGTGCGTCCCAAGCCCGGCCGGCGGGGAGCGTCAGATCGGCGTCTCGCCAGACCAGGCGGGGACCGTCCTCGTCGGAGCTGCCGTGGGGAGATAACAGGTCGAGGAGTGTGCGCATGCTTGAACTCGCTCTCGGAGACTAGGGGTCCTAGGCGGGGTGTGGTGGGGAGTGCAGAAGCGCTCGCGAGAGTCGGGTCACTGTGGTCGCGACCTCGGAACGCGAGGGTGGTACGTCGAGACTGAGCGCGGCGGCGAGGACCGAGCGGAGCGCGCCGATGATCGCTGCGCCCGCCAGATCTGCGTTGATGTCGGTCGGGAGTTCGCCGGTGTGCTGGCCGTGCCGGATGTTGCGGGCGGCCATGCCCGCGTGCCGGCGCTGCCGTTCGGCATCGATGCGGGTCGCGGCCGCCTCCTGCAGGAGACCTGCCGCGACCCGCCGGCCGAGGGGATGTTCGTAGAGGAACGCGACCTCCAACTCGATACGCAACGTCTCCCGTTCCATCCACGTGGCCTCGGGCGCCAGTGGTGCGAGGAAGACCGCGTTGTCGTAGTCGTCGTAGAACTCGGCCACGACGGTCTCGACCAGGCCGGCCTTGCTGCCGAAGTAGCGGTGGATCACGCTCTGCGCGACCCCGGCCGCGGCAGCGACGTCGGCGATCTCCAGGGTTCCGTTCCTGCGGAGTTCGTCCTGCGCCGCCTCGATCAGCCGCTTGCGGGTCGCGCGACCCTTGGCAGTGATCGGACGGGGAGCGGACCCGGTCCGGTCGCTCGGGGAGGAGTTGGTTGCAGCGTTCATAGACGAGAACGTTAGGGAATGATCACGTGCTCCGGGTTGGGCTGCCGTTCCGCGGGGCCCTGGCTGTAGTCGCCGAACAGTCCGTCGCGCTCGGTGACGACGGCACGAACACCGTCCGTCTGCGCCAGATCGATGAACCGCTTCGCATCCGGGGTGTTGCGCATGAGGCCGTCCAGGATCGGTCCGAGCGTCTGAGTGGAAGCGAGGCCCATGTTGTCGTATGCCTGGTTCACGATCAGCTTCATCGCCGACAACTGCGAGAGCGGGATGTTGGACAGCTGCTCGGCCAGCGTCGCCACGGTCGACTCGAGCTCGGCGAACGGAACCGCCTTGTTGATCAGGCCGACCTCTGCGGCCTCTGCGCCGCTGAGGGGCTTACCGGTCAGTGCGTACTCCTTGGCCTTGGTCAGGCCGAGTCGGTAGAGCCACATGCCGGAGAGGTAGCAGCCCCACATACGGCTGTACGGCGTGCCGATCATCGCGTCGTCACTGGCGACGATCAGGTCAGCGGACAGCGCGAAGTCGCTGCCACCGCCAACGCACCAGCCGTGCACCTGGGCGATCACCGGCTTGGAAGTCCGCCACACCGAGAGGAACTTCTGGGTCGGCGCCACCTGCGGCGCGGTCGAGAAGGCGAAGTCCTTACCCGGATCCCACTGACCGTCGGTGTTCATGTGGGAGTCCCAGTGGTGGAAGCCGCCACCGAAGTTGTATCCACCGCAGAAGGAACGTCCCGCGCCGCGGAGCACGATGACCGAGACGTTCTCGTCGAGGGTGGCCATGGCCACCGCCTTCTCCACCTCGTCCGGCATCGGCGGGACGATCGTATTCAGCTGCTCGGGTCGATTGAGCGTGATGGTCGCGATCTTGCCCTCGGTCTTGTAGAGGATCGTTTCGAATTCCGGTGCTTGCGTCATGCCCATACGAAATCATGTGGCGTCCCTCACGTCAAGAAGTGACTTCACTTCTTTTTTCGAGGTCGTCAGGTTCGGCGTACCGCGGAGCAGAGGTCAGCCCCCTTCGGTCCGCCGCAACCGCGCGTCGTAGTCGGCCCGCGCTGTGGGGTCGACGCTCGTCAGCGCCCGTTCACCGCCGACGACCCGCCGAATCAGTCTCATCAGCCGCTCCGGCGCCACCGCCAGCCCGAGGTCCAGTGCCGCGAGGTAGCCGGGGACCGGGGTCTCGGCGCGGCGGGTGCGGACGGTACGCAGGACGGCGGCGGCGATGTCCTCGGCGTCGACGGTGGGCAGGCCCTTCCCCAGTGGGATGCCCGACGTGAGCGTGGTGCGGACGGCGCTGGGCAGGACGGTGGACACACTGATGCCGCCGTCGGCGAACTCCAGCCGGGCCGCCGCCGAGAGTCCCACGGCCGCATACTTGCTCGCGTTGTACACGGCGAGCCCGGGGATGGCGATCTTGCCGGCGAGCGACGCGACGTTCACCACGTGCCCGCGTCCGCGTCCGAGCATGCCGGGCACCACGGCCCTCATCCCGTGGATCGGACCCCACACGTTGACGTCGAGCGTCATCTCCCCCGTGGCGTCGGACTCGTCGAGGAACGCGCCGACCGGCATGACGCCGGCGTTGTTGACGAGGATGTCGATCGGCCCGACCTCGGCGACGCACGCGTCCCACGACGGGCGGGACCGCACGTCGAGCACGTGCGCGGTCCCGATGCCCGCGGCCGCGTCCGTCACGGCGACCCGGTCGATGTCGGCCAGGGCCACCGTCGCCCCGCGTGCCGCGAACGCCTGCGCGGTGGCCCGGCCGATGCCCCGGCCGGCGCCGGTCACGAGCACCCGCGCACCGGACACCGCGATCTCGGGATACCCGGTCACGACGGCACCGCCGATCCCGTCGACGTCAGGTAGGCGGCTTCGTCGAAGTGCCGCAGGCGTTCCCGCATCCGTCCGGTCGACCACGGCCAGTTGAAGCTGTTGCGGCCGTTGACGTCCAGGAAGTAGCTGTGGCAACCGCCGGCGTTGTAGACGGTGGTCGCGAGCGCCTCCTGCACCTCGGCGTTGAACGCGGCCTGCACCTCGGGGCGGGGCTCCATCCGTGTCCATCCCGCCGCGCGCGCCGCGGCGATCGCGGCGGTCAGGTAGTTCAGTTGCGCCTCGAGGATCATGAACGCCGACGTGTGCCCGGTGCCGAGCGCCGGACCGAGCAGCACGAACGCGTTGGGGAATCCGGCGACGGTGGTGCCGAGGTACGCCTGCGGGCTGCCCTTCCAGTGGTCGTCGAGGCTGCGGCCCTGCCCGTCGAACACCCGCCCGGCGATCGGCATGTCGAGGATGTGGAAGCCGGTGCCGAAGATGATGGCGTCCACCTCGCGTTCCACGCCGTCGGCACCGACCACGACGTTGCCGCGCACCGACCGCACCGCGTTGTCGTGCACCTCGACGTTGGGACGGCCCAGCGCCGGGTAGTACGTGTTGGACATCAGCAGGCGCTTGCAGCCGAGCGTGTAGTCCGGTGTGAGCGCCCGGCGGAGTTCCGGATCGCGCACCTGGGTGCGCAGTTGGAGGCGGCCGATCTGCTGGATCACCCGCAGCATCCACGGGTTGCGGAAACCCACGCCGAGCGCCTCCATGATCCCGTACTCGATGCGCCGCAAGGCCTTCAGCGCGCCGGGCAGCGCAGTCAGTGTGGTTCGTACCGCGGCGGGCAACGCGGTGTCGGGCTTGGGCAGCACCCACTGCGCGGTCCGCTGGTACAGGTGCAGCCTGCCCACGCGCGGGGCGATCTCCGGGACGAACTGCACCGCGGACGCCCCGGTTCCGACGACGGCGACACGCTTGCCGGTGAGGTCGTAGTCGTGGTTCCAGCGCGACGAGTGGAACACCTCGCCGGTGAACCCGTCGAGCCCGGGGATGTCGGGGATCAGCGGCTGGTTCCACGGCCCGGCCGCGGCGATCACCGCGTCCGCCGTGTACGTGCCGTTCGACGTCTCCAGCGTCCACCGCCGCGTCGCCTCGTCCCACTGCGCGCGGAGCATCTCGGTGCCGAACCGGACCCGCGCGTGGACCCCGTGTGCGTCCGCGGTCCGTTCGATGTACTCCCGAATCTCGTTCTGGCCCGCGAACAGTCGACTCCAGTCACCGTTGGGCGCGAACGAGTACGAGTACAGCGCCGACGGCACGTCGCAGGCACATCCCGGGTACGTGTTGTCGCGCCAGGTGCCGCCCAGCGAGTCGCCCTTCTCGAGGACCACGACGTCGGCGATTCCCATTTGCTGCAACCGGATCACCGCCCCGATGCCCGAAATTCCGGCGCCGACGACGATCACCTCGTGATGACGGCTCATGCATGCTCTCCTGTCGTGGTGAGGGCACGCTCGGCCGCGGCCCGGGTGCTGCGCAGCGCGTGCTCGAGGGTCGCGAGTCGGCGGCGGTCGTCCATGAAGTTGGCCCCCATCACGGCGAGATCCTCGGCGGTCGCGTCAATCCGGATCACCCGGGTGCCCGACGCGCCCAGCGCCGCGATCTCGGCGTCGAGTCCGGCGCTCATCCAGTTCCGCAGAATCGTCCGTTCGAAGAAGGCGGGCCCGCGGCCGGGGATTCGCCCGCGGGAGGCCATGGGCGCCAGGACGATCACCTCGTCGAGCCCCCGTCCGGCGAGCAGGTCCGCGGAGGCGGTGGACGCCGCGCCGCCGTCGACGAACCGCCGGCCGCCGATCTCCACCGGGGGCATCCAGCCGGGTATCGCCCACGACGCCCGCAGCGCCTGCGACAGCGTCGCGTTCGGCGCCCCCTGCGCGCCGAACGCCACCCGCTCGCCGGTGGCGTAATCCATGGCGATCAACCAGGTCTCGGGGTGCTGCACCCAGCCGCGGGTGTCCGTGACACCGGCTGCGAGCCGGTCCAGCCAGCCCGCGTCGCCGCCGCCCTCGGGGAGCAGCCCGCTCAGCCCGGTCACGGTGGGCAGACCCCGCCGCACCAGTCCGGGCGAGCCGAGGCGCGGTCGCGGCAGCGGCGGGAAGCGCCCCGGCGCCCCGGCCAGATGCCTGGACAGCACCGGATGCGTCGACTCCCCCAGCTGCATCGCGAGGATCTCGTCGATGCCGATGCCGCCGCCGAGCATCGTCACCAGCTCCGCACCGGCGGACGTGCCGATCAGGACGTCGGCGTCGCGCGGGTCCCAGCCGAGCACGTCGCGCACCGCCACCAGCGCCGCGACGGTCCACGCCGCCCCGAGCGTGCCCCCGCATCCGATCACCACGCCCCGACTGAGATGTGTGTCACTCGACGTCATAGTCAGAAGCTAACAGAATTCAGATACCGTCGGTACCCCAAATTTCGGAGAGAATGACCGGATGCCACGTTTGACCAGATCGGAGAGCCAGGCCCGGACCCGGGCCGAGTTGCTCGCGACCGCGCGCGACCTGTTCCTCGCCGACGGCTACGCCGCGACGTCGCTGGAGAAGGTGGCGGACGCCGCGGGGTATTCGAAGGGCGCGGTGTACTCCAACTTCCGCGGTAAGAAGGAGTTGTGCCTCGAGGTCCTGGACCTGATCCACTCGTCTAAGTTCGAGGAGGTCGCGACGGTACTGGCGCTGGACGAGACGACGGATCTCGACGCGACGCTGACCCGCTTCCAGGACTGGGCGGAGCGGACGCTCGGCGACGTCGGCTGGACGATGCTCGAGTTCGAGTTCATCGCCGCGTCCCGTCACGATCCCGAGGTGCGAGCAGCGCTGGCGTCCACCCTGGCGATGGCTCACGGAACAGTTCTGGCGCTGCTGAATTCGCTCACGGCCACGACCGGGGTCCGACTGCCGCTCCCTCCGGAGGACGCAGCCCGCAGCATCCTCAGTCTCGGAGTGGGACTGGGCATCCAGCGCGCCATCGACCCCACCATCTCGGCGCGGATCGTCACCGACAACCTGCGCGCGTTGCTCCGCCGGAGCCCGCCTCTCCCCGACTCGGAGGCAGGATCCCGGTGACGCGCCCCGACGGGCGGTTCAGTTGAGGGTGGCGATGAAATCGAAGATGGCGGGCTGAACCGCGGGATTGGCGTTGGTGATGCCCGTCGCCGCACCGATCGCGCCACCGATCGCCGCGCCCGGAATGCAGCCGACGAACAGGAACAACACGCATCCGACGACCGCACCGACGCCGGCGCCGATCTGCGCGTTCATTGCGCCACCGTTGAACCAGCCCTGCTCGATCTGGCGCACCATATTGTCGTAAGCGTCCTGACGGGCGTCCACGTCGTTCAGCGCACCGACTCCCTGCGCCGGGATCTCCGGAGTGAGGGTGAGCCTGCCGCCGTCGATCGACGGCACGAGCGGCACGGTCGTTCCGGCCACCGGATAGGTCAGCGGGATGGTGCCGACCGTGGCCCCGGTGGGGTCGACGACGTCGACCGTGTCGCCGGCGACGCGGAAGGTGCCCGCGTCGAGAACGGTCTCGAGCGAGGTTCCGTTCGCGCCGATCTGGGTTCGATAGTGGATCGGGCTGGGCGTCGGTGGTGCGCCGGGTTCGGCATAGGCGGTACCGCTGGCCACGCCCAGCGCCGCGATTGCGAGTACAGATACCGCCGCAGTCTTGTGGAGTTTCACGGGGAGCTCCCCTCCTCGCAGGAAGACGGCCCCGACCTGGTCAAAGACCGTCCGGAACATCCACTAGACTAATGAGTGGAGGCCGGTCTGTACGGCCTAACCGAGATTCGACATCGAATCTCGAGCTACTTCGACGACGCGCCCCGTCGCCCACCGCGCGGCGTCCGACGATGTCCGATTCGACCGCATTTCCTTACCGCGCCAGCGGCATTCCCAGCCGCTATCGTCGAGCCATGACTGGCGACCCGCTCTTCCTCGCTGCCGGAACGGAATTCACGGCCGACGATCTGACCTTCTTCGCCGACCGCGACAGCCGAACGCTCGACCAGGCCGTCGCCGACGCGGATCTCCTGGTGAGCTGCCCACATTCGGGCTACGCGATCCCCGAGGAGCTGGCACCGTTCCTCGCACCCCAGTTCACCCGGCGCCTGCAGTTCGATTTCACCGATATGTCCACCGGGCCGATCGTGCGGCGCTGGGCCGAGATCGACCCGCGGATCGTGTACGTGGAGAACCCGCATCCACGAATGATCCGCGACCCCAACCGGGCCCGTCCCGCCGATCTCGAGGCGACGCTCCGGGAGGCGTTCGCCCGGGTGCGCCAGGCCGGGCGCGGCAACAAGGCCGACCTCACCGGCGTCGACGCGGTCCGGCCGGTGACGTTCTCCTTCTACCCGCTGCTGCTCGAACCCGCCGACGACGCCGGGTGGAAGCGCCTGGCCGACACGTTCACCGAGGTTGCCGAGCGCGGTCTCGGTGTCTACGAACGCACGCGGGACGGCCTGGTCGACCGCATGGCCGACCTGGCGCTGCAGCGCGGCACCGACTTCACGACGCTGTCGTTCCACGACACGATGAACCACACGACCCGACGCGACGGCGCCGTGACCGTGCCGCGCGCCGCGGCCGACCTGCTGCCGGACATCGTCGCGCTGTCGAATCGCGGAGACCACCACGGTGATCCGAGAGGCGACAATCCGGTCACGATGGACCCCGAGCGCATCCGTGCACTCGGCGACGCCCACCGGAAGGGGTTCACGGGGTTCTCGACGGACCCCGAGGCCGTGCTGCTCAACCAGCCCTACCTCGGCAGTCAGGAGATCATCTCCGCGGGAGCCCGTTTCGCCGCGCTGCGTCCCCGGGCGGAGGCCGCCGGGACGGTGCTCGGCGCGGTGCAGGCGGAGTTCCGCCGCGAGTTCCTTCTCGGTGAGACGGCGACGTCGGAACTCATGGCGCCCGGCGTCGACTGGCCGGCGGCCGACCCGGATCGGATCGACCGCCTGGCCCACGCCTGCAAGGCGAGCTGGGACGCCTACCGACACCGCTGAGCGGGTCAGACTCGGATCGTCCTCCTACACGACGTCAGCCCAGCAGCACCCCGATCCCGGCACCCGCCGCGATCGTGGTGACCGCCAGGACGAGGGTCGGCACGAAGAACGAGTGGTCGACGAGCTTGGACCCGAGCTTGGTGGTGCCGGACAGGTCGAAGTTGGCGGCGGCGATCTGGGATCCGTTGGTGGGCAACAGGTAGATGCCCGCGAACGCGCCGGCCCACATGCCACTGAGGACGCCCGGGGCGATTCCGGAGGCGAGGCCGATCGGCACGATCGTCCGGGTCGCGGTCGACTGGCTGGTGGTGAGCACGCACACCAGGAACACGCCGAGCGCGAAGATCCACGGGGCGGCATCGACCCAGTCGCCCACCGTGTTCGTGATGGTGTCGCTGTGTGCGCTGATGAAGGTGTCGGTGAGCCAGGCCAGGCCGAACAGCGCGATCGCCGACACCATGCCGGCCCGGAAGACGGTCGAGGCGGGCACCTCGGTCACGTTCGGGCGAGCCACCAGCAGGATCAGGGTGCCGACGACGAACATGATCATCTCGATGATCGGTGTCATCGACAGCGGGCTGCCGTCGGACCCCACCGGGCGGATGTCCTTGAAGAGGCCGAACACGACGATCGCGGCGACACCGCTGAGGAAGATCAGCGCGGCGTTACGGCCCTGGACGGTCGACTCGAGCTCGAGCGCACCCGGGCCGCCGGCACCGACGGCCTCGAGCTCACCGGACTTGATCTTCGCCTGGACCTCGGGATCGTCCCGCAGTTCCTTGCCGAGCTTGTTGACGACGAACGACGACAGCACGATGCCGATGATCGCGGCGGGCAGCGTGACCATGAGGATGTCGACCAACTCGAAGTTGTACGGCGCGACGTCGGTGAGCGTCACCATGGCGGCCATCGCGGCCGACACCGGACTGCACGCGAGCGCGACGCCGGTCGACACCACCGACAACGAGAGCGGACGGGACGGCCGCACCCCGTTGCGGTACGAGAGGTCGTAGATCACCGGGAGCAGCGGGTACAGGATGTTCGACGTTCCCGCACCGACCGAGAACAGGAACGCCACCAGCGGCGCGATGAGCGTGATCTGCTTCGGCCGCCGCGAGATCAACTTCGCCGCGATCGTCACCATCCAGTCGATGCCGCCCGCGACCTGCATCATCGACGACGCGAGCACGACCGACAGCACGATCAGCAGCGCGTCGACCGGTGGGGTGCCGACCGGTTCCCGGAAGACGAAGACGAGGACCGCGACGCCCGCGCCGCCCCACAGACCGAGGGCGACACCGCTCGATCGGGTGCCCATCACGATCGCACCGAGCACCACCGCGAGCTCGAGCACAAACTTCACTGTCTCCATGACATCCCGCCCGTCGGAAAGGAGGACCGATCGTTTGATCAGGAAATTACTACGGGTGCGGGCGTGACGCCGTATAGCGATGTGTGTCGGTGAGTCCGGGCAAGATGGAGCGCATGGACGCCGTCCTCGACCGTTTCTCCGCGCCCACCCGGGAGTGGTTCGACGGTGCCTTCGATGCCCCCACCGCCGCGCAGCTCGGCGCGTGGGACTCCATCGCGAGCGGATCGCACACCCTCGTCGTCGCCCCGACCGGCTCCGGCAAGACGCTGTCGGCGTTCCTGTGGGCCCTCGACCGGTTGGCGTCGACGGCCCATGACGGATCGGAGCGGACGACGCGGGTCCTCTACATCTCGCCGCTCAAGGCGCTCGGCGTGGACGTCGAACGCAACCTGCGGGCGCCGCTGGTCGGCATCACCCAGACCGCCAAGCGCCGCGGATTCGACCCGCCGGAGATCCGCGTCGGCGTCCGGTCCGGCGACACCCCCACCGGTGAGCGTCGCAAGCTGATCAAGACGCCCCCGGACATCCTCATCACCACCCCCGAATCACTGTTCCTGATGCTGACGTCGGCGGCCCGGGACACCCTGACCGGGGTGGAGACGGTCATCGTCGACGAGGTCCACGCGGTCGCGGGCACCAAGCGTGGCGCACACCTGGCCCTGTCGCTCGAACGCCTCGACATGCTGCGCGAGCGGCCGGTGCAGCGCATCGGCCTCTCGGCGACCGTGCGCCCGCACGAGGAGGTGGGCCGGTTCCTCGCGGGCGCGGCGCCGATCCGTATCGTCGCACCGCCCGCGGCCAAGACGTTCGATCTCACCGTCCGGGTTCCCGTCGAGGACATGACCGAACTCGGTGTCGCCGAACCCGATCCGGACTCGGCCTCCCCCACCCCGCAGGCCGGATCGATCTGGCCGCACGTCGAGGAGCAGATCGTCGACCTGATCCTCGAGCACCGTTCGTCGATCGTGTTCGCGAACTCGCGGCGTCTCGCCGAAAAGCTCACCGCGCGGCTCAACGAGATCTACGCCGAACGCCTCGGCACCGCCGTCGAGAAGCAGGGCAGGCCTCCGTCACAGATCGGGGCGCCCACGGAGGTCAACTACGGCGCCGATCCACTGCTCGCCCGGGCCCACCACGGCTCGGTCAGCAAGGACCAGCGCGCGATCATCGAGGACGACCTCAAGTCGGGCCGCCTGCGCTGTGTCGTCGCCACCAGCAGCCTCGAGCTCGGAATCGACATGGGTGCAGTCGATCTCGTCATCCAGGTGGAGGCCCCGCCGTCGGTCGCGAGCGGCCTGCAGCGCGTCGGCCGCGCCGGACACCAGGTGGGTGAGATCTCCCGCGGCGTCCTGTTCCCCAAACACCGCACCGACCTGATCCACTGCGCCGTGACCGTCGAACGCATGACCTCCGGGAAGATCGAGGCCCTCGAGATCCCCGCCAATCCGCTCGACATCCTCGCGCAGCAGACCGTCGCGGCCACCGCACTCGAACCGCTGGACGTCGAGCAGTGGTACGACGTGGTCCGTCGCAGCGGGTCGTTCGCGACACTGCCACGCTCGGCGTACGAGTCGACCCTCGACCTGCTGGCCGGCCGCTATCCGTCCGACGAGTTCGCCGAACTGCGCCCGCGCCTGGTGTGGGACCGCGACGGCGGCACCCTCACCGGCCGTCCCGGATCGCAACGCCTGGCTGTGACGTCTGGCGGCGCGATCCCCGACCGCGGCCTGTTCGCGGTGTACATGGTCGGTGAGAAGTCTTCTCGCGTCGGCGAACTCGACGAGGAGATGGTCTACGAGTCCCGGGTCGGCGACGTGTTCGCGCTCGGCGCGACCAGTTGGCGGATCGAGGAGATCACGTTCGACCGGGTGCTCGTCAGCCCCGCGTACGGCCTGCCCGGACGACTCCCGTTCTGGCACGGCGACGGGCTGGGCCGCCCCGCCGAACTCGGTGAGGCCCTCGGCGGGTTCCTGCGCGAGTTGTCGTCCAGCACGCCGGACGAGGTGACCGCGCGCTGCGTCGCGTCCGGGCTCGACACCAACGCCACCTCCAACCTCGCCGCCCTGGTCACCGACCAGCAGCAGGCCACCGGCCGCGTGCCCACCGACCGAACGCTGGTGGTCGAGCGCTTCCGCGACGAGCTCGGCGACTGGCGCCTGGTCCTGCACTCGCCGTACGGCCTCCGGGTGCACGCGCCGTGGGCGCTCGCGGTCGGTGCCCGGCTGCGCGAACGGTTCGGCGTCGACGCCGCGCCCACCGCGTCCGACGACGGCATCATCGTCCGATTGCCCGACACCGAGGACACCCCGCCGGGCGCCGAACTGTTCGCGTTCGAGCGGGACGAGATCGAGGACATCGTCACCGACGAGGTGGGCGGCTCGGCGCTGTTCGCGTCCCGCTTCCGCGAATGTGCCGCGCGCGCACTGCTGTTGCCGCGCCGCACCCCCGGCAAGCGGGCACCGCTGTGGCAGCAGCGGCAACGCTCCGCCCAACTGCTCGACGTCGCGCGCAAGTTCCCGACCTTCCCGATCCTGCTCGAGACCGTGCGCGAATGCCTGCAGGACGTCTACGACCTGCCCGCGCTGCGCGACCTGTTCGGCCGCATCGCCCGCCGGCAGATCCGGATCGTCGAGGTCGAGACCGCGACCCCGTCGCCGTTCGCGAACGCGCTGCTGTTCGACTACGTGGGCGCGTTCATGTACGAGGGCGACAGCCCGCTCGCCGAACGCCGCGCCGCCGCACTGTCCCTCGATTCGACGCTGCTCGCCGAACTACTCGGCCGGGTGGAGTTGCGCGAGTTGCTCGACGCCGACGTCATCGCGAAGGCCGAGCGGGAACTGCAGCGGCTGGAACCGGACCGCAAGGCCAGGGACATGGAGGGCATGGCCGATCTGCTGCGACTGCTCGGACCGCTCACCACCAAGGAGGCCGCGGCCCGATCGACGTCCGATCCGACGCCGTGGCTCGCCGAACTCGTCGACCACCGCCGCGCCCTTCGTGTGTCGTTCGCCGGACAGCACTGGTGGACGGCCGTCGAGGACGCCGCCCGACTGCGCGACGGTCTCGGGGTGCCGCTGCCCATCGGTACGCCGGCCGCCTTCATCGAACCCGTCGACAATCCACTCGGCGACCTGCTCGGTCGCTACGCGCGCACGCACGGTCCGTTCACCGTGTCCGAGGCGGCGGAGCGCTTCGGCATCGGATCCGCAGTCGCGCGCGACGTCCTCGTCCGTCTCGCGAACGAGAAGCGGGTGGTCGAGGGCGAGTTCCGGCCCGGCGCCTCCGGCAGCGAATGGTGCGACGCCGAGGTGCTGCGCCGCCTGCGCCGCCGCTCCCTGGCGGCCGCCCGGGAGGAGGTCGAACCGGTCAGCACCGCGACCCTTGGCCGGTTCCTGCCCAGCTGGCAGCACGTCGGCGGACCATTGCGCGGACTCGACGGTGTCGTGACCGTCGTGGAACAGCTTGCGGGCGTGCCGGTTCCCGCGTCGGCGCTCGAATCGCTGATCCTCGGCGCCCGGGTGCGCGACTACTCCCCCGCGATGCTCGACGAACTCACCGCCACCGGCGAGGTGCTGTGGTCGGGTTCGGGGCAGATCTCCGGAAAGGACGGCTGGGTGAGCCTGCACCTGGCCGAGTCGTCGCCGCTGACGCTCGCCACGCCCGCCGAGATCGACCTCACCGACGTCCACCGCAGCATCCTCGACACCCTCGCCGGGGGCGGTGCCTACTTCTTCCGGCAACTGTCCGACGCGCTCGGCGCGACAGGCATGGCCGCGTCCCACGGCGTGGACGATCCGGCGCTCACCTCCGCACTGTGGGATCTGGTGTGGGCCGGGTACATCGGTAACGACACCCTCGCACCGCTGCGGGCACTGCTGTCGGACACCTCGCGCGCCACCCCGAGCCACCGCACGCCCCGCCGGCCTCCCCGAGCGCACGCCTACCGTCGTCTCGGCCGTCCCGCGATGCCCACCCGGTCCGGGCCGCCGACCGCGGGCGGACGCTGGTCGCTGCTGCCGGAACCCGAACCCGACCCCACCCTGCGCGCCCACGCGACCGCGGACCTGCTGCTCGAACGGTACGGCGTCGTCACTCGAGGGTCGGTGGTCAGCGAGAACGTCCCCGGCGGATTCGCATCGATGTACAAGGTGCTGCGCGGCTTCGAGGACGGGGGACGCGCCCGCCGCGGCTACTTCGTCGACACCCTCGGTGGTGCCCAGTTCTCGACGTCCGACGTCGTCGATCGGCTGCGCACCCACAGCGATTCGATCGAGGGCCGACACTCGACCTCGCCCGCGGTCACGCTCGCCGCGTGCGACCCGGCGAATCCGTACGGCGCCGCGCTGCCGTGGCCGGCCTCGATGGCCGCCGGCAAGGATCCAGACGCCCCGAAGCACCGCCCGGGCCGCAAGGCGGGCGGTCTCGTGGTGCTCGTCGACGGCGAGCTGGTGCTGTTCGTCGAACGCGGCGGGCGCACGGTGCTCACGTTCACCGACGACATCGACGCCCTGCGCACGGCCGCCGAGTCGCTCGCCGCCACCGTCAAGCGCGGCGGCATCGACAAGGTCGTCGTCGAGAAGGTGGACGGGCTGACCATCCACGGCAACGATTTCGGCCAGTTGCTCGCGGAGGTCGGTTTCTCGGCCACACCGCGCGGCTACCGCCTGCGGGCGTGAGCCATGCCCGAGGGAGACACCGTCTGGCAGACCGCGCACCGACTGGACGCGGCACTCGCCGGACACACGCTCACCGAATGCGACGTCCGAGTGCCGCGGTACGCGACCGTCGACCTGTCGGGTCTGCCCGTCGCATCGGTGATCGCCCGCGGCAAGCACCTGCTCATCCGCGTCGGGGACCACACGATCCACACCCATCTGAAGATGGACGGCGCGTGGCACGTGTACCCGCGCGGCGCCCGGTGGAAGCGCCCGGTACATCAGGCTCGGATCGTCCTGGGCACCGATGACACTGTCGCCGTCGGATTCTCACTCGGCATCACCGAGGTGATCGCACGGACCGACGAGGACACCGTCGTCGGTCATCTCGGGCCCGACCTGCTCGGCCCGGATTGGGACGCCGGGGCCGCGGCCGCCAACCTCGCCTCGGCCGGGGACCGTCCGATCGGTGAGGCTCTGCTCGATCAGCGCATCATGGCCGGCATCGGCAACGTGTACCGCAACGAGATCTGCTTCCTGCGCGGCATCGACCCGCGAACCCCCACCGACCGCGTTCCCGACCTGCCGAAGGTCGTCGACCTGGCGCACCGGCTGCTGCGGGCGAATCGCGACCGCCTCGTCCGCGTCACCACCGGTGATCGACGGCCCGGCCGCCGCGACTGGGTGTACGGGCGCGGCGGCAAGCCGTGCCTGCGGTGCGGGACCCTGATCGTCGCGGCCGAGTTCGGTGAGCAGTCGGGCCGGGAGCGCTCGATCTTCTACTGCCCGAACTGTCAGCCGCAACGCTGACCGGCACCGTCGAGCAACCCGACGCAGTGCGCCACGAACTTCTCGCGGGCCTAGTCTGACAACGGGTGTAGTCACTCCCCTGCGTGGAAGGCGGTTGCTCGTGGCACGAACCGACACCCCGGCACCGATCCCCCTCGGTCCGGACTCGCTCACCTGGCGCTACTTCGGCGACTGGCGCGGCATGCTGCAGGGCCTGTGGGCCGGATCGATGCAGAACATGCATCCCGGTCTCGGCGCGGGCGTCGAGCAGCACTCCCGCTTCTTCGAGGAGCGGTGGGAACGACTGTTCCGGTCGCTCTACCCGATCGGTGGTGTCGTCTTCGACGGCGACCGCGCCCGGATGACGGCCGAGGAGGTCCGCGACTACCACCGCACCATCAAGGGCGTGGACGCGAAGGGACGCCGCTACCACGCCCTCGATCCGGACACCTTCTACTGGGCGCACGCCACCTTCTTCATGGGCACGATTCTCACCGCCGAGCACTTCATGGGCGGCGTCACCGAGACCCAGAAGCGGCAGCTGTTCACCGAGCACGTCCAGTGGTACCGGCTGTACGGGATGAGCATGCGCCCGGTACCGCAGACGTGGGAGGACTTCCAGCAGTACTGGGAGCACATGTGCCGCAACGTCCTCGAGGACAACAAGGCCACCCGCGACGTGCTCGAGCTGTCCGGCATCGGGCGTCCCCCGTTCCTGATGTGGATGCCCGAACCGATCTGGCGCATCGCCAGCATCCCGGTGGCGAGGGGATTCGTGTGGCTGACCGTCGGCCTGTACGACCAACCCGTGCGGGACCTGCTGGGTTACCGGTGGAGGCCCCTCGACGAGTGGGCGCACCGCCGGGTGGGCCGAATGGTGAACGCGGCCTTCCGGCTCGTCCCCGAACGCCGCCGCAAGCATCCGCGTGCCCGCGGCGGCCTGGATCGGGTCAGCGGCCGCGTGCCGGCCGACGCGCCGCTGGTGCACACGCCGACCCGCAATTTGCCGCCGCTCGCTCATCGCGGCGATCCGAGCCACTACGTTCCACCGCTGAACTGAGGTATGCGACGCTTTCAGGCATGGAATCGGATCTTCGCTCGCTGCTGCACCGCCCCCTTCTGAGCCGCTCGGTTCCACTCGATCGGGAGAACGCCGCCAGCCGGATCAGCGCGTACGTGTACGGCAACATCCTGATCCTCGCCGCGCTGATCCCGGAGACCGTCTCCCGCAGCGACTCCCGCACGATCGCCGTCGTGGCGGGAACCGCGCTCTCGACGTTCATCGCCCATGCCTTCGCGGAAGGCGTCGGCAAATCGGTGCGCTCCGGTCGCCAGCTGACGACCGCCGACCGCCTGGCCGAGCTGCGCGACTCGGTGCCGGTGCTCAGCTCGGCGGTCCTGCCGATCATCGTGCTGGCGACGGCGGTGTTCGGCTGGCTCGAGCCGTTCACCGCTCAGGTGATCGCCGAGGTGACGATTCTCATCCGCATCGCGTCGATGGTCTTCGTCATCGCACGACTACGCAACGAGCGGCCCTCCCGCGACACCCTGATCGCGGCGGGGTTGCTGGCCATCGCCGCCACCGCGATCGTCGTCGTCAAGATCGTGCTGACCCACTGACGGCACCCGGCACCGGCTCGAGGATCTCCGCCCGAGCCTCGGGAGCCGCCGCCCGCAGCGCGTCGGCGGAGGCGTCGTCCGGCTGGGCCTGCGACATGATCTCGGCCTCGACGCGCGCCCGGTACGTCTCGACCTCGCGATCGATGGCGGCCTCGTCCCAGCCCAGGACCGGTGCCACGAGCCGGGCCACCTGCTCGGCGCAGCTGACGCCCCGGTGCGTGTACTCGATCGAGATGCGGGTGCGCCGGGCGAGGATGTCCTCGAGGTGCAGCGCCCCTTCCGCCGCGGCCGCGTAGACGGCCTCCACCTGCAGGTAGTCGGGTGCATCGGTGATCGGCTCGCGCAGTTCCGGCGACTCGGCGGCGAGTTCGAGGACCTCCTCGATGAGGGACCCGTACCGGTCCAGCAGGTGCTTGATCCGGTACGGGTGCAGCCCGTACAGCTGCCCGAGGTGCACCGCCTGGTTGACGAGCGCGAAGTAACCGTCGGCGCCGACCAGCGGCACCTTCTCGGTGATCGACGGCGCCACCCGCGCCGGGATGTCCTCGGCGGCGAGGTCGACGGCGTCCTCGCCCATCACCCGATAGGTGGTGTACTTGCCGCCGGCGATCGCGACCAGGCCCGGTGCGACGCGGGCGACCGCGTGCTCGCGCGAGAGCTTGGACGTCTCGTCGCTCTCCCCTGCCAGCAGCGGGCGCAGGCCCGCGTAGACGCCGTCGATGTCGTCGTGTGTGAGCGGGGTGACCAGTACGTTGTTGACGTGGCCGAGGATGTAGTCGATGTCGGCCTTCGTCGCCGCCGGGTGGGCGAGGTCGAGGTTCCAGTCGGTGTCGGTGGTGCCGATGATCCAGTGGTTGCCCCACGGGATGACGAACAGGACGGACTTCTCGGTGCGGAGAATGATCGCGGAGTCACTCACGATGCGATCGCGCGGGACCACGATGTGGACGCCCTTGGACGCCCGCACCCGGAACCGGCCACGCTGCCGCGAGAGTGCCTGGATCTCGTCGGTCCACACGCCGGTCGCGTTGATGACGACGTGGCCCTGGACCTCCGTCGTCGCACCGGTCTCCGAATCTCGCACGCGCACGCCCGACACCCGGTCGGCCTCGCGGAGGAAGCCCACCACCTGTGTGGAGGTGCGCACCACCGCGCCGTAGTGCGCGGCCGTGCGCGCCACCGTCATCGTGTGGCGGGCGTCGTCGACGACTGTGTCGAAGTAGCGGATTCCGCCGATCAACGCGCTGCGCTTGAGCCCCGGCGCCATGCGCAGCGCACCCGCGCGGGTCAGATGCTTCTGCGCCGGAACGGACTTCGCGCCGCCCATCCGGTCGTACAGCATGAAGCCCGCGGCCATGTACGGGCGCTCCCACACGCGGTGGGTCAGCGGGAAGAGGAACTTCAGCGGCTTGACGAGGTGCGGCGCGAGCGTGGACATCGACAGCTCGCGCTCGTGCAGCGCCTCCGCGACCAGACCGAACTCGAGCTGTTCGAGGTAGCGCAGCCCACCGTGGAACATCTTCGACGATCGCGACGACGTGCCGGACGCGAAGTCCCGGGCCTCGACGAGCGCCACCCTCAGCCCGCGGGTCGCGGCGTCGAGCGCGGCGCCGGCGCCGACGACACCGCCGCCGACGACCACCACGTCGAATTGCTCGGATCCCAACTTCTCCCAGGCCTGCTCCCGCTGTCGCGGGCCCAGGAACTGCACTCCAGGCTGCTTGTCCAACTCGGTCTCCCGTGGTTGTCGGCGAATCTGCTCTCAGGCTAGTAGCTTCGTGCGCAGACTGCCCGAGAGACGAGGACGACCGTGACCAAGTACATCGCCGCCATCGACCAGGGAACCACCTCGAGCCGATGCATGATCTTCGACCACGGCGGTCGGGTCGTCGGCGTTGCACAGAAGGAGCACGACCAGATCTTCCCGAAACCGGGCTGGGTGGAGCACGATCCCGAACAGTTGTGGAACAACACCCGGGAGATGGTCGGCAGCGTGCTCGCCAAGACGGATCTCACGGCGCAGGACATCGCCGCGATCGGTATCACGAACCAACGCGAGACCACGGTCGTGTGGGACCGCGAGACCGGCAAGCCCGTCTACAACGCGATCGTGTGGCAGGACACCCGCACCGACCGTCTGTGCACCGAGATCGGCGGCGCCGAGGGACCCGAGCGGTTCCGCGCCACCACCGGTCTGCCGCTGTCGACGTACTTCTCGGGCCCCAAGGTCCGGTGGATCCTCGACAACGTCGACGGCGCCCGCGAGCGGGCGGAAGCCGGGGAGCTTTGTTTCGGGACCATCGACTCGTGGATCATCTGGAACCTCACGGGAGGCCTGCACATCACCGATGTCACCAACGCGTCCCGCACGCTGCTGATGAATCTCGAGACCCTCGACTGGGATCACGACATCTGTGAGGCGATCGGCGTCCCGGTGTCGATGCTGCCGCAGATCCGCAGCTCCTCCGAGGTCTACGGCGACCTCGCCCTGCCCGGGATCTCCGCCGGGATTCCCGTCGCCGGGATTCTCGGCGACCAGCAGGCCGCGACGTTCGGGCAGGCGTGCCTGTCGGAGGGCGAGGCCAAAAACACCTACGGCACCGGGAACTTTCTGCTGCTCAACACCGGAACGACACCGGTCCACAGCGAACACGGACTGCTCACCACCGTCTGTTACAAGCTCGGTGACCAGCCCGCCGTGTACGCCCTGGAGGGCTCGGTCGCGGTCACCGGATCCCTCGTGCAGTGGCTGCGCGACAACCTCGGAATCATTCAGTCGGCCAAGGACATCGAGCCCCTCGCGAAGACCGTCGACGACAACGGCGGCGCGTACTTCGTGCCCGCGTTCTCGGGGCTGTTCGCGCCGCGGTGGCGGCCCGACGCGCGCGGCGTGATCGCCGGCCTGACGCGGTTCGTGAACAAGGGCCATCTCGCCCGGGCCGCCCTCGAGGCCACCGCATACCAGACCCGCGAGGTCATCGAGGCGATGCGCGCCGATTCCGGCGTCGAGCTGAGCTCTCTCAAGGTGGACGGCGGCATGGTCGTCAACGAGACGCTCATGCAATTCCAGTCCGACATCCTCGACGTCCCCGTCACCCGCCCGGTCGTGAACGAGACCACCGCCCTCGGCGCCGCCTACGCGGCGGGCCTGGCCGTCGGATTCTGGAAGAGCGAGAACGACATCCGTGACAACTGGGCCGAGGACAAGACCTGGGAGCCCAAGATGGACGAGTCCGAGCGCGAGCGCCTCTACGCCGGGTGGAACCGCGCGGTCGAGCGGACCTACGGCTGGATCGACGAGGACGGCGCTTCGACGTAGCCCTTCCACGCGCCGAGTCGGTTGCGCCAGTAGTCCGCACTCGGCCCCGGACCGTCCTGCCGAATTCGCACCACGACGCCGCTGTCCGGGTCGGCGCCGATCACGAAGTCGACCCGCACCTCGACCGTCGGTCCGGACGACTTCCGATTCCCGCCCCACGCCATCGTGATCGTCTCACCCTCGGCGCAATCCACGACCCGGCCGATCCCCTCGTCCCAAGAGACGATCACCTCGCCCCCGACCCAGGCGTCGACCATCAGGTCCGACCACCAGGCGGTTCGGAATCGGTAGTGGGCAAACGCTCCCCATACGGCTGGGAGCGACCCGCCGATCACCGTTTCCTCGTCGACGACCCGCCGCCGATCTCGTTCCTCCGAATCGGTGTGCGATTCAGCAAGGGACTCCAGTAACTGCAGGTCTTCGAGTGAGACCAGTGCGGCCGCCGGAGACCCGTTGCGGGTGATCGTGATCCGCTCTCCCGCGTATGCGGCGCGGCACACCATCTCACGCAGTTGAGCTCGCGCCTCACCGAACGGAACCCTTGTCGTACGCATGCCCGGAGCCTAGGAGGAGGGACCGACAAGCAACCCCGCTGTCGACCGCGAGCGGCCGAAACACACGCCTCGGCGAACTCGAAATGTACAGATCAACGGAATCTGTACATTTTCGCTCAGCGACGGTCCACGGCCTCCGGACCGGAGTGGTCCTCGAACGCCTCGCGGAGTCGGTCGACGCCCTCGGCCAGCACCGCGCCGTCGTACGTCGCGAAGCACAGGCGCGCCGCGTGCGGGTGGGCGCTCGCGACGCCGAAGGCGCCGCCCGGCACGTATGCGACGTCGTGTTCGACGGCGGTCTGGAGCATCGCGGTCGTGTCGACGCCGCCGGTGAATTCGATCCAGCAGAACATGCCGCCGTGCACCGCGGCGTGCGAGATGCGGTCCCCGAAAGAGCTGTCCAGCGCGTCGACCAGCGCTCCCGCCCGCGCCGCGTATGCACCGCGGACGGTGGTCAGGTGGGCATCCAGCCACGCGTGGTCGCCCAGCAGTTCGGTCGCGATCTGCTGCGTGAGCGAGGACCCGCACAGGTCGGCGCCCTGCTTGAGAAGTTCGACCGCCTCGCACACCCGGCGGTCGCCGTGCAACCAGCCGATGCGCAGCGCGGGCGCGAGCGTCTTGGATCCGCTCGACAGTCGCAGCACGCGATCCGAGTGCGCCGCGACGGGCGCGGGGGCCGGCGCGTCGAACCACAGTTCCCCGTACGGATCGTCCTCGATGACCCAGAATCCGTACCGGTCCGCGAGCGCCGCGAGGTGCGCCCGCCGCGACGCGGACAGCACGACGCCGCGGGGGTTGTGAAAGTTGCTGACCGTGTGGACGACCTTGGGGCGCAGACCGTCTCGCAGCGAGCGTTCGAGAGTGTCGGTGTCCATGCCGTCGGCGTCGAGGGCGACGGGCACCAGCGCGGCCTGCGCAGTCCGGAAGACCTGCAGCGCACCGGTGTAGCCGGGCTCCTCGACGACGACGGTGTCGCCGGGGTCGAGCAGGACCTGCGCGAGGAGACTCAGCGCCTGCTGCGAGCCGTGGGTGACGACGACCTCGGCCGGGTCGATCCGTCGGCCCACCTTCTCACTCTCGCGGGCGGCAACGGTCTCCCGCAACGGCGCCCACCCGGATGTTTCGCCGTACTGCACCGACCGCGGATCGGTGAGCGCCCGCTCCGCCGCCTGCGCGATGCGTTCGCGCGGAACGAGTTCCGTGGCCGGCAGTCCACCCGCCAGGCTGATGACGTCGGGCCGGGCGGTGAGGGTGAGCAGATCGCGGATGGCCGAACTACGCAGGCCGGCCATCCGCGACGACAGCCGGAGGGACGAATCGAGCGACGACGAATCGAGTGACATGAGGCGACTCCCGTGGCGGAGGTACTGCCGTCGCGCACGACGGCGAAGGACGAAGGCAGAAACACCCAGGTCGTCCCGGATCCACGGGGCGGAGAGCGAAGTTGGTGGGCCGATGGTTCTCGGCCGACCTATCGCATCATTCCACACCCGGCACCACGATGTGAAATCACTTTCTCACATCTCGGGATCAGTCGAGGTCGTCGTGCCGCATCAGCTGACGCGACGCCTCGGTGATCGACCCCGACAGCGACGGGTACACCGAGAAGGTCTGCGCCAGATCGTTCACGGTGAGGTTGTTCTGCACCGCGATCGCGATCGGCAGGATCAGCTCCGACGCCGTCGCCGCGACCACCACACCGCCGATGACCACACCGGTCGCAGGGCGGCAGAAGATCTTCACGAAACCGCGGCGCAGACCGGACATCTTGGCACGCGGGTTGGTGTTGAGCGGCAGCATGACCGTGCGCGCCGGCACCTCACCGTTGTCGATCGCGGCCTGGCTGACGCCGACGTTCGCGATCTCCGGGCGCGTGAACACCGCCGACGCGACCGTCTTGAGCTTGATCGGGCTGACGCCCTCGCCGAGCGCGTGGTACATCGCGATCCGGCCCTGCATCGCGGCGACCGAGGCCAGCGGCAGCAGGCCGGTGCAGTCTCCGGCGGCGTAGATGCCCGACACCGACGTCCGCGACACCCGGTCGACGCGCAGGTAGCCGCCCTTGTCGAGGTCGATGCCGACCTTCTCGAGGCCGAGGCCCTCGGTGTTGGGCGTGGAGCCGACCGCCATGAGCGCGTGGCTGCCGTACACGGTGCGGCCGTCCGAGAGCTTCACGACGACGCCGCCGTCCTCCGTGCGCTCGACGGCGTCGGCGCGCGCGTGCTTGACCAGCGTCACGCCGCGTTCGGCGAGCACGTCCTCGAGGACGAGGGCCGCGTCGGCATCCTCGTGCGGCATCACCCGGTCACGGCTGGATACGAGCGTCACCTTGACGCCCATCTCGGTGTACGCGGAGACGAACTCGGCGCCGGTGACGCCCGATCCGACCACCACGAGGTGCGTGGGCAGTTCCTCGAGGTCGTACAGCTCACGCCACGTGAGGATGCGGTCGCCGTCCGGCTGGGCACCCGGCAGCACGCGCGGGCTGGCACCGGTGGCGATGAGGACGACGTCGGCCTCGAGCGTCTTCTCCTCGCCCGTGGTCAGAGTGGCGCGGACCTGGTGGGACGCCATGCCGATCTGCGGGTCGATCAGCTCGGCCTTGCCGGACAGCAGCTGGACGCCGACGCTCTGGAGGCGAGCGCGGATGTCGGAGGACTGGACCTGCGCGAGATTCTTGACGCGCGAGTTGATCTGCGGCAGCGAGATGGTGGCGCTCGACGGGTCGAGCGAGATGCCCAGATCGGTGGCCCGGCGCATGTCCGTGCGGATGCCGGTGGACGCGATGAAGGTCTTCGACGGGACGCAGTCGAACAGCACGCACGCACCACCGACGCCATCCGAGTCGACCAGTGACACCGACGCCCCGTGCTGGGCAGCCACCAGGGCTGCTTCGTATCCGGCGGGTCCACCACCGATGATCACGATCCGGGTCATGCGTCCTCCAAGCTCGCCGCGCCCGACCGGGATCTCCGGCAGGCCCGGGTACAACGCTATTCCAGTGACCGGGAACACGCTGGCAGTGACCCCTGCCGTCGGACCCCGACGCGCCGAACGCGCATGTCGCTGCGCCGGACGGTCCGGTCGTTACCCGAGTGCGCGCCACACCGATTAGGCTTTTCGCGTGCCGATCTACGCCGCGTACGGGTCCAACATGCACCCGGAACAGATGCTCGAACGCTGCCCGCATTCGCCCATGGCGGGCACCGGCTGGCTCCCCGGCTGGCGACTGACGTTCAGCGGCGACGACATCGGCTGGGAGGGCGCGCTGGCCACCGTCGTCGAGGATCCGGACGATCCGGACGCCAAGGTCTTCGTCGTGCTCTACGACGTCCCGCCCGAGGACGAGGAGCGCCTGGACCGCTGGGAGGGCTCCGAGCTGGGCCTGCACCGCAAGATCCGGCTCCGTGTCGACACCGCCGACGGCCCGGTCCTGGCGTGGCTGTACGTGCTCGACGCGTACGAGGGCGGACTGCCGTCCGCTCGGTATCTCGGGGTGATCGCCGAGGCCGCGGAGATCGCGGGCGCACCGGCCGACTACGTCCGCAACCTACGCACCCGCAACAGCCGCAACGTGGGGCCGGGCACGCCGTAACCGCCCCGCCGCCGGTTCAGGCGGTTCAGGACTGCAACACCAGGTTGGTCAGCACCCGCACGCCCGTCGCGAGGGCGCGCTCGTCGATGTCGAACGTCGGCTGGTGGATGTCCAGTTGCGGGCCGTGCCCGGACCAGACGCCCAGCCGCGCCATCGCGCCCGGCGCCTCCTCCAGGTACCACGAGAAGTCCTCGCCCCCGCCGGACTGCGGGGTGTCCGCGAGCGCGTCGGGGCCGATCGCCCGCACCGCGTCCTCGAGCATCCGCGCCGACACCTCGTCGTTGACGACCGGCGGCACGCCGCGGCGGTAGTTGAGCTCGTAGCGCACCCCCGTCGGCGCCAGCAGTCCGTGCACGATCTCGCGGACGGTCGGCTCGAGCAACGCCCACGTGTCGTGGTCGCCGGTGCGGACGGTACCGGTGAGGATGCCGCTGCGCGGGATGGCGTTGGGAGCCTGCCCCGCGCTCACCGCGCCCCACACCATCACCGTGCCGCTGCGCGGGTCGATGCGTCGACTGAGCATCCCGGGTAGCCCGGTGATGACGGTTCCGATCGCGTACACCAGATCGGTGGTCAGGTGCGGCCGGGAGGTGTGCCCGCCCGGCGAGTCGAGCACCAGCTCGACGGTGTCCGCGGCCGACGTGATCGCCCCCACCCGGACGCCGACCCGTCCCGCCTCCAGGCGCGGGTCGCAGTGCAGCGCGAAGATCCGCGACACTCCCTGCATCCCGCCGGCGGAGACGACGTCGATCGCGCCGCCGGGCATCACCTCCTCGGCGGGCTGGAAGATGAGCCGCACACCGATCGGCAACTGCGGCAGCGAGTTCAACGCGAGAGCGGTGCCGAGCAGGATCGCGGTGTGCGCGTCGTGCCCGCACGCGTGTGCGACACCGGGCACCGTCGACGCGTAGGGCGCGCCGGTCGCCTCCTGTAACGGCAGCGCGTCCATGTCGCCGCGCAGACCGATCCGCATCCCGCCGGGACCGATGTCGCAGACGACACCCGTACCGCCCGGCAGGAGCAGCGGCGACATGCCGGCCGCCGACAGGTGGCTGGCGACGAACGCGGTGGTCGAGAACTCGTGTCGGGCCAGTTCCGGGTTCGCGTGGATGTGCCGACGCCACCGCGACAGTTCCATCGCGTGCTCGGCGAGCCACTTCTCGACGTCCTCGTTCACCGACGCTCCACCCCCTCGAGCAACCGCGCCCTCTGGTCCGGGTCGACCGCGGCGCGAATCGCGGTGCGTGCCAAGGCCATCGCACCGTCGATCACGGCCTGGTCCGCCGATTCCGTGACCGCCGCCGCGGCGAACTCCGGCTGATGGGTGACCGCACCGCCGGAGTCGAGGCCGACCACCGGGTGGATGCCGGGGACGACGTGCGTCACATTGCCCATGTCCGTACTGCCCAGCGGGCGAGACGATTCCAGTTCCACCGGCAGCGGCGTGCGGCCCAGGTCGACGATCTCCTCCCGGAACACGTCGACGAGCCATGGATCCGGCCGCAGTTCGGTGTAGGTGGGCGACACCGTTCGCACGTCGTGCGTGCACCCGGTCGCCAGCGCACCCGCCGCGAAGCACGCCTCGGCGCGGGCGGCCAGTTCGTCGAGCGACGCCGCGGTCTGGGCGCGCAGGTAGTACAGCATCTCGGCGCGGGCCGGGATGATGTTCGGCGCCGTCCCGCCGTCACTGACGATGCCGTGTAACTGTTGTCCGGGTGCGAGATGCTGACGCAGCAGGGCCAGCCCCACCTGCGCGACGGTGACCGCGTCGGCGGCGTTGCGTCCGAACTCCGGTGCGGCCGAGGCGTGCGCCTCCCGGCCGGTGAACGTGACCGCGATGTCCGCGAGCGCGAGCGACGTCGCCCCCACGATGTCGAACGGCCCCGGATGCACCATCAACGCCGCCGCCACGTCGTCGAAGACGCCGCGCTCGAGCATCAGGACCTTGCCACCACCGGTCTCCTCCGCGGGGGTGCCGATGACGCGGACGGTGATCCCCAGCGCGTCCGCGAGGGGAGCGAGCGCGAGGCCCGCACCGACCGCGGACGCGGCAATGATGTTGTGCCCGCACGCATGCCCGATCTCGGGCAGTGCGTCGTACTCGGCGAGAATGCCGACGACGAGTTCGCCGCTACCGAAGCGGGCGTCGAACGCCGTGGGCAGATCCGCGATACCAGCGCGCACCTCGAAGCCGCGTCCGCGCAGGAACTCGACCAACTCGGCGGCGCTGCGATGCTCGTCGAACGCTAGTTCCGCGTGGGCGTGGACGGAGTGCGACAGCGCGATCAGGTCGGATCGCGCCGCCGACACGACATCCGACACAGAAGCCGACGGAGACGCCGCCGGAGATCCTGACCTCACAGTCCCCAGTCTCTCACTCCGGCGGGCCCGGTCCGTGCTATCCGAACTTGAAGTTGCTCTCGTCGGTCTTGGTGTCCAGCGCCTCGAGCGTGTCGCGGTGGATGCTCCGCTTGATACCCGACAGGTTCGCGCCGCGGGTCGAGACCAGCGCCGACGCCCGCGCAACCGCGGCATCGAGCACCAGATCGCCGTCGACAACGTCATCGACGATCCCGGCGGCGAGCGCGTCGCCGCCGCCGTAACGACGACCGGTCGTCATCGCCTCGACCGCCGTCTGGCGCGCCAGCCGGGACGTGAGCAGCGCGGACATGCCCAGCGTGAACGGCATGTTCAGGTTGACCTCGGGCAGGCAGTAGTAGCCGCGGTCGCTGCGCATCACACGGAAGTCGTGGGCGCTCGCCAGCATCGCACCGGCGCCGAAAGCGTGCCCCTGCACGGCCGCGATCGTCGCCATCGGGAACGTCAGGAGGCGCGTGTAGATCGTGTGGACCCGGTCCAGATAGCCGGTGAGCTTGTCGAGGTTGCCGAAGATCCAGTCGGTGTCGAGGCCGTTGGTGTAGAACTTCCCGGTCGCAGTCGTGACCAGCGCCGCGGGCCCCTCGTGCGCCTCGACCTCGTCGAGCAGTGCGTGTGTCGCGTCGATCCAGTCAGGGTGGAACCGATTCTCGTTGTCCGTCTCGCCCTCGTTGCCGAGGTACAGGACGAAGACGTCGCCTTGACGATTCAGGTATGGCATGGCCGTGATACTACCCGTCGGTAACATCGCGTGGCGGCACTACTGTGTCCGTTCATGGGCACACTCGAGCACCAGGCCGCCGACGTCCTCGCGGACCGCACCGGAATCCCGAAGCACTCCGCGGTCGTGGTCCTCGGGTCGGGCTGGCAGGCCGCCGCCGACGCGCTCGGCGAGCCGGCCACGGTCGTGCCGATGGCCGAACTACCCGGCTTCGCGACCCCGTCCGCGGTCGGCCACGCCGGGACGGTGCGATCGGTGCGGGTGGGCGACACCCCAGTGCTGGTGCTGCTGGGGCGGGCGCACGCGTACGAGGGTCACGACCTGTCACGCGTGGTGCACCCGGTCCGAACCGCGATCGCGGCCGGCGCACGAACCGTGATCCTCACCAACGCGGCAGGCGGCATCCGGGAGGGCCTGAGCGTCGGCCAACCCGTCCTCATCAGCGACCACCTCAACCTCACCGCGCGTTCCCCGCTCGTCGGCGCGCAGTTCGTCGACCTGGTCGACGCCTACAGCCCGCGCCTGCGCGAGCTGGCCCGGGCGATCGACCCGTCGCTCACCGAGGGGGTGTACGCGGGACTGCCCGGCCCGCACTACGAGACGCCCGCCGAGATCCGCATGCTGCGCACCCTCGGCGCCGATCTGGTCGGGATGTCGACGGTGCACGAGACCATCGCGGCCCGGGCGCTCGGCGCCGAGGTCCTCGGCGTGTCCCTCGTGACGAACCTCGCGGCCGGCATCACCGGCGAACACCTCGACCACGCCGAGGTCCTCGCCGCCGGGCAGGCCTCCGCCGCCCGCATGGGCGAGTTGCTGCGCGACCTGCTGGCCCGGTTGTGACCCTCCGATTCGGCACCGCCGGCCTGCGCGGACCGGTCGGCGACGGGCCCGACTGCATGAACGTCGGCGTCGTCGAACGCACCACCGCGGGGCTCGCGGCGTGGCTGCGCGACACGTGCCCCGGCGGCGGTGCCGTGGTCGTGGGGCGCGACGCCCGGCACGGGTCCGAGGAGTTCGCCCGCGCCGCCGCCGAGGTGCTGGCCGCGGACGGCTTCGACGTCGTGCTGCTGCCGCGACCGCTGCCCACTCCCCTCGTCCCGTTCGCGGTGCGCCGACTCGGCGCGGTTGCCGGGGTCCAGATCACGGCGTCGCACAACCCGCCGGCCGACAACGGCTACAAGGTGTACGTGCACGGCGGCGCACCGCTCGCGGCGCCGGCCGACCGCGAGATCGAGGACGCGATCGCCCGCGTCGGGCAGATCCGGCGCAGCCCCGTCACCCCGGTCGACGACGCGCTGGTCACGGCGTACCTCGACCGGGTGGCGACGCTGCCGTTCGGCGCCCGCCGCGACATCCGCATCGCTCTCACTCCCCTGCACGGCGTCGGCGGCGCCGTCGCGACCGCCGCGCTGCGCGCCGCCGGATTCACCGACATCCACACCGTCGCAGCACAATTCGAACCCGACCCGAACTTCCCGACGGTCGCGTTCCCGAATCCCGAGGAGCCCGGGGCGACGGACCGGGTGCTGGCCCTCGCCGAATCCGTCGGCGCCGACGTCGCGATCGCGCTCGACCCGGACGCGGACCGCTGCGCCGTCGGCGTTCCCGGCCCCGCGGGCTGGCGGATGCTCACCGGCGACGAGACCGGCGCGCTGCTCGGCAACCGGATACTCGCGCACGCACCCACCGAGGCCCTGGTCGCGACCACGATCGTGTCGTCGACGCTGCTGGGGCGGATCGCCGACGCCCGCGGTCACCGGTCGGCCCGCACCCTCACCGGATTCAAATGGCTGGTGCGCGCCGGCGCCGATCTCGTGTACGCGTACGAGGAGGCCGTCGGGCACTGCGTCGACCCGGATGTCGTGCGCGACAAGGACGGCATCTCGGCCGCCGTGCTGGTGGCCGACCTCGTGGCCGATCTCGCGGGCGAGGGGCGGACGCTGCTCGACGCGCTGGACGACCTCGCCGTCGAATTCGGGCTCCACGCGACGGCCCAGGTGTCGCGCCGCTTCGTCGACCTGGACGAGATCGCTCGCACGATGGACCGACTGCGCGCCCACCCACCGACCGTGATCGCCGGAATCGATATCGAGGCAACCGACCTCGCCGCGGTCCGCGGCCCGCTGCGCACCGACGCCCTCGTGTTCGCCGGACGGGGACTGCGCGTGACGGTCCGGCCGTCGGGCACCGAACCGAAGCTCAAGTGCTACTTCGAGGTGGTCGAACCCGTGTCCGGACGCGCGACCCTGCCGGCGGCGCGGGCCGCGGCGGGGGCGCGCCTGGACGCCGTGCGGAGGTTCGCGCAGAACCTCTAACGGGGGCCGAACTGACGGTCGCCGGCGTCGCCGAGACCCGGCACGATGAAGGCGTTCTCGTCGAGACCCTCGTCGACCGTCGCGGTGATCAGGCGCACCGGGTGGCCGGAGTTCGCGAGCGCCTCGACGCCCTGCGGGGCGGCGACGACGCACACGGCGGTGATGTCGGTGGCGCCCCGGGCGACGAGCAGGTCGATCGTGTGGACCATCGAGCCGCCGGTCGCGAGCATCGGGTCGAGCACGTACACCGGGATGCCGGACAGGTCCGCCGGCAGCGACTCGAGGTACGGCACCGGCTGGTGGGTCTCCTCGTCACGGGCCATGCCGACGAAGCCGACCTGCGACTGCGGGATCAGCGAGCTGGCCTGCTCGATCATGCCGAGCCCCGCCCGCAGGACCGGGACCAGCAGCGGCGGCTGCGCCAGTCGAACGCCCGTCGTGACCGCAACCGGCGTCTTGACCTCGAACTGTGCGGTCGGCGCATCGCGTATGGCCTCGTAGATCAGCATCTGGGTCAGCTGGCGGAGCGCGGACCGGAACGTGGCGTTGTCGCTGCGCTCGTCCCGCATCCTCGTCAGGAGTGCTGCTGCCAGAGGATGGTCGACCACCTGCGTATCCATGACTGCACACGATAGTTGGACCGCGCCCGTCCCCGGAAACGGCCCGAACCGGATGGAACCGAATCGCCGCGCGCTGCGTCGAACACTGCGACGAACAGTTTCGATGGGGGATGCGATGACTGAATTCTCAGCGACCACGGCGGGAATTGCCGCGTTCGGCGCCACCGCGGCCACGCTGGCCACACAGGCCGAGGCGGCCGGGGTGGGGGCTGCGGCCGCCGGACCGGCGCTGCTCGGTCCGGTGTTCGGCCTGATCGGCGGCGACTTCGTCGCGGCGTTCACCGGCGCGCAGACGGCGCACGCGGCGCAACTCGGCCGGCTCGCGTCCGCGTGGGCGTCGATGGGTGACGCCGCGCTCACCACCGCGGCGGCGTACGACACAACCGACGCCGGCACCGGCGCCGCGCTGGGCGCGACGGGGGTGGCGCTGTGATCGACGCACTCGCCCGCCCCGTCGTCGACCTGCTCGGGGCCTTCGGCACGGGCACCCTGCCCGGCGGATCACCCGCGGACGCCATGCGCGCGGCGTCCGACGCGATCGACGCCGTGCACGCGCTGGGCCGGGTCGGGATCGCCGACCTGGGCGGGGTGTGGACCGGTGTCGCCGCCGACGCCGCGCTCGACAAGGCCGAGGCCACCCAGTCCGCGTCGGTGCAGCTGTCCGACCGCGGTCGGGAGATCGCGGTCGTCGTCGAGGCGGCGTCGGAGACCGTGCGGGCGGGGACAACCGAACTACAGGCGATCCTCGATTCCTTCCTGTCGATCGCATCGTCGGCGCTGCCCTTGTTGGCGACCCCGGCGGGTCTGACGATGCTGATCGGCGCGGCGGTCGAGCACCTCGGCCGGGCCCTCACCGTCGTCGAGAGGGTGCGCGGCGAACTCGCCGTCCACACCGCGAAGATGGTCGAACTCACCGCGCCGGATCCCGTCCCTACCGACGCCCGCACCGTCGCCGCGTCGGCGAGCGCGCCCGCGCCCACCAGCGCGGCCGCCGCCGTGCCGGGCGCGGTCACGCCGCAGGCCGACGCCGCGAGCCGTTTCGTGTCGGCGTTCGCGGGTTCCTCCGGCGGGTCGTCCATGTCGTCGTTCGACGGTGCATCCTCCGCCCGCACGGCGTCGTACGACACCGGTTCGAGCCGCGCCTCGGTCGAGACCGGTAGCGCCGGCGGCTCGAGCTCGTACGACCCCCGTTTCGGCGGCAGCGGTGTCGAGATCCTGCTGCCCGACGGCAGTACCGCCGTCGCACCCAACAAGGAGGCCGCCGACGCCGTTCGCAACGCACTCACCCAGCAGGGTGTGCCGTACCAGTGGGGCGGCACCACCCCGGGCCAGGGCCTGGACTGCAGCGGGTTGACACAGTGGGCGTACGGCGAAGCCGGAGTGGAACTGCCACGCCTCGCGCAGGAACAGAACATCGGCACGCCCGTCGACCAGGAGAACCTCATGCCGGGCGACCTCGCAGTGTGGGACGGCCACGTCGCGATGGTGATCGGCAACGGCCAGATGGTCGAGGCCGGGGATCCGGTGAGCGTCAGCGGCATTCGAACCACCAACAGCGGCATGGGCTTCTACGGCTTCTACCGCCCCACCGAGTGATCGGAGAATCATGACGATCGAACCGTCCCCGCCGCCCGCCACCGTGGCGTCGGCGATCAACCGGGCCCGCACCGTCGCGGTCCGCGCCACCGAGGCCGGGCTGCCGGTCGACATCCGCATCGACCGCAGCGAGCTGCGCTACGGCGGCGAACACCTCGCCCGGGAGATCCTGCGGCTGTGCCGGGAGGCGGGCCGCGAAGCCGGCGCCCGCCGTCGCGACGAGCTCGCCCGCGAGGGCATGCCCCGCGACGTGCTCGACCGGCTCGGGCTGCCGACCCGCGACGACGTCGCGGCCGCGGAGCAGGCCGAGGACGAGAACCTCGACACACCGCTGAGCTGGATGCGTGGCGTATGAGCGCGAACGAGATGGACGCGCTCGTCCAGCGCGCAACGGCACAACTGGACCTGCTCGACGACGCGCTGGGGTCGCTGCACGCGATCCGGGCCGAGGCCGTGAGCGAGGACGGGCGCGTGCGCGTGGAAGTCGACGGCAACGGCAGCCCGATCGGACTGTGGCTCAGCGATTCGCTCCACGATCTCGACGCCCGAGCGCTGGCGGGCACGATCACCGACACCGCGCACCGGGCGGCGGCGGCCGCCGCCGTGGAACGGAACCGGATCACGAGCGCGTTGTTCGACACATACGGCGCGGGCTGATCGGTGTCCGGCTACAACTTCGGCCCCGACCTGGCTAGGCTTCCGGCCATGGCTGGAGACATCGTCCCGATCGAACTCGGTCTGACCCGAGGCGACCTCGTCACGCTGTGGGCGCCGCGGTGGCGCGAAGGCGACGACGAGTGGGAGGCGTTCCTCGGCCACGAGGAGGACCTCTACGGGTTCACCTCGGTCGCTGCGCTCGCCGCGTTCATCCGCACCGACGACGACAACGACCTCGTCGAGCACCCGGCCTGGCCCGTCATCTCCAAGCTCGCCGCACCGGAACTCGAGCCGGAGGAGAACTTCACCTTCGACCTGATCGGTGTCCCCGAACTCGCGGCCGGCGACCCGGAGGCGCTCGTCCTCGCGGAGCTCGAGAGCACCCTCGACATGGTCCGCAACATCGGGGAGGTCTGCGACCTCGAACCGGTGGTGAAGTTCTTCGAGAACCACCCCGAAATCGCCTACCTGCGTGGCGGTGTGGACCAGTTCGTCGGCCGCGACGGCGAGGCGCTGTGGGACCGCATCGGCACCGCCATCGCCGAAGACTGGGACGCCGTCATCGACGCCGTCGACTCGATCGTCGCGACGCCCGACGTCGACGCGGACGCGCTCTCCGTCGCCGAAGCCGAGATCCTCGCGGCCGAGGAGAACGTCGTCGACGCCGACGACGACGCCGAGGCCGACGAGGACTACGAGGAGTACGACACCGGCGAGACCCGGGCAGCGGAGGGCGACGAGGACCAGGAGGAGACCTTCTGGACCAGCGTCGGGATCGACCCCATCAAGATCATCACGGCGGGGGCCACGTACTACTCACTGCGCTGCTACCTCGACGAGCACGCGGTGTTCCTCGGACGCGGCGGAAGGATCTCGGTTTTCGGCTCCGAACGCGCACTCGCGCGCTACCTCGCCGACAACCACGACCACGACCTGGCCCGAGTCAGCACATACGAGCGCGTGCAGAACGCGGCCGTGGATGGCTCGCTCGATATCGAGGTCACCGACGAGAACGTCTACGTCCTGCCCGGCCTGGCCGACGATCTCGCCGAGGGACCCGACTCCGTCGACGCCGACCAGTTGGAGCTGGCCGTCGAATTGTTCACCGATGCAGCGGACTTCGCAAAGGACGACTCCACCGACGCCGCGCTGGCGTCGTCGACCCCCCTGGGCTGGTACGTCTCCTACATTCTCGAGCCCACCCCCGGCCGGATGACGCCGAACCCGCCCTTCCAGGCCGAGGCCGAGGCGTGGCGGGCGATCGAGGCCGAGTTCGAGGCCCGGTTGCGACCGGAGTAGGTCAACCGATCAGGACCGCGTAGCCGGGCTTGATGACGTCGTCGATCAGTGCGAGCCGCTGATCGAACGGGATGAACGCCGACTTCATCGCGTTGATGGTGAAGCGTTCCAGGTCGCTCCAGCCGTACCCGAACGTCTCGACGAGCGCCAGCATCTCGCGACTCATCGTGGTGTCGCTCATCAGGCGGTTGTCGGTGTTGACGGTGACGCGGAACCGCTGCCGGGCGAGCAGATCGAACGGATGCTCCTCGAGGTTCGCGACCGCGCCGGTCTGCACATTCGAACTGGGGCACAACTCGAGCGGAATCCGCTTGTCGCGCACGTAGTTCGCGAGCAACCCCAGGGTGACGTCGCCGTCCGGGCCGACAACGATGTCGTCGGTGATGCGCACCCCGTGCCCCAGCCGGTCGGTACCGCAGAACGCGATGGCCTCGTGGATCGACGGCAGACCGAACGCCTCCCCGGCGTGGATGGTGAAATGCGCGTTGCAGTTCCTCATGTACTCGAACGCGTCGAGGTGACGGCTCGGCGGGTAACCGGCCTCGGCGCCGGCGATGTCGAATCCGACCACGCCGCGGTAGCGGAAGCGCACCGCGAGTTCGGCGATCTCCCGGGAGCGCGCGGCGTGACGCATCGCGGTGAGCAGACAGCCGATGCGGATCTCGTGTCCGGCCTCGCGCGCCGCGGCCTCGCCCTCCCGGAACCCTTCGAGGACGTGATCGACCACCTCGTCCAGGCCGAGCCCCGCCTCGAGGTGCTGCTCGGGGGCGAAGCGCACCTCGGCGTAGACGACGCCGTCGGCCGCGAGGTCCTCGGCACACTCGCGCGCCACCCGGCGCAGACCGGCCGGCGTCTGCATCACCGCGACGGTGTGCGCGAAGGTCTCCAGGTACCGCTCGAGGGATCCGCTGTCGGCGGCGTCACGGAACCACCGGGCCAGCTCGTCGGGGGCCTCGACGGGCAGTCCGGTGTACCCGCACTGGTCGGCCAGTTCGGCGACGGTGGCCGGGCGCAGTCCCCCGTCGAGGTGGTCGTGCAGCAGAACCTTCGGTGCCCGGCGGAGGTACTCGAGATCCAACGGCGCTGTCATGGGTCGACGGTAGCCGCGGAACCCGTCGAAAGCGTGTCACGCGGGTTCCGGGTGTCGGAATCCCGGACGACGGTCTGGTGTACAGGCCCGTTCGACATCGGGTCGGCATCCGCCGCGGTGCCGCCGGCAGCGAACTCTGGTCACTCCTGTCACAGCAGGTGAGCGCCGCCGATCGGGCGACCACCACCGGAAATGAAGTTACCGACGAGTACTTACTCCGTGCCGAGTCGAGACCGTATGAGACATTTTCCACATTGCATCCGGCCACGATATGACCATCATCTGTGCGTGCCGCAGCCTCGACGGGCCCCCGCAGCGGAGGTTGCGGGCCCGACACGGTGCTCGACGAACATTGTCGCGCAACAACTTCCAGTCAGCCAGGGCCATAGGTCCCGATCCGACCGCACGTCCTGAATTGATGCAGACGATACCCCCGCCGCCACCTCCGCCATATGGGAAGGCAAACCTAACAAGCATTTTCGGTCCCGTACGAACCACAGAGGGAATTAGTTCCCGGATTCGGTTGGGTTTAGAGTTCACAGAAGTCGGTTTAGGTTCTCGTCGAGCCCGAGCTGCGGTATATCCGAAAAGCTGTGCAGGCTCGACGCGCCCACCAAAGACGTTGGAGGCACAGCACTCGATGAGCAGCACGACTGAAGCCGCTCCCGCGAAGGAGCGCACCCGGTCGCTTTACCGGGGCGACCCCGGCATGTGGTCCTGGGTTCTACACCGGATCACCGGCGTCGCAACATTCTTCTTCCTTTTCGTCCACGTCCTGGACACCGCACTCGTGCGTGTCAACCCGGACACCTACGACCGGGTCATCGAGACCTACAAGAACCCGGTCGTCGGACTCATGGAACTCGCGCTCGTGGCCATGGTGCTCTACCACGCACTCAACGGCCTGCGCGTGATGCTGGTCGACTTCTGGTCGAAGGGCCCGCAGTACCAGCGCCTCATGCTCTGGATCATCATTGCGATCTGGTTCGTGGTCATGATCCCGGGCGCCGGTCGCATCTTCTACAACATGTTTGCGGGGCACTGACATGACGACAGAAGCCAAGACTCTCGGCAAGGCGTTCGACCGCCCCGCCAGCCTGGACAACCCCCGCTCGCCGCGTCGGCCGGCGAAGAACAACTTCGAGCTCTACGCGTGGCTGTTCATGCGTTTCTCGGGCCTGGCGCTGATCATCCTCGTCCTGGGTCACCTGTTCATCATGCTGATGCTCGACGACGGCGTGCACCGCATCAACTTCGCGTTCGTCGCGGGTCGCTGGTCCAGCCCGTTCTGGCAGTTCTGGGACCTCACCATGCTCTGGCTCGCCCAGCTGCACGGCGGTAACGGCCTGCGCACGGTCATCGCGGACTACTCGCGTAAGGACTCCACCCGGTTCTGGCTCAACACGATCCTGGTCGTGTCGATGATCCTGATCATGGGCCTGGGTACCTACGTCATCTTCACCTTCGACCCCAACATCTCGGCGAGCTAGGGGAGCAGAGACTTCATGCAGGAACATCGTTATGACGTCGTCATCGTCGGCGCCGGTGGCGCTGGCATGCGCGCAGCCATCGAGGCCGGGCCCCGCGCCCGCACCGCGGTTCTGACCAAGCTGTACCCCACTCGCAGCCACACCGGCGCCGCCCAGGGCGGTATGTGCGCGGCTCTCGCCAACGTCGAGGAAGACAACTGGGAGTGGCACACCTTCGACACCGTCAAGGGTGGCGACTACCTCGCCGACCAGGACGCCGTCGAGATCATGGCCAAGGAAGCCATCGACGCGGTGCTGGACCTCGAGAAGATGGGCCTCCCCTTCAACCGCACCCCCGAGGGCAAGATCGACCAGCGTCGTTTCGGTGGTCACACCCGTGATCACGGCAAGGCACCGGTTCGCCGCGCGTGCTACGCCGCCGACCGCACCGGCCACATGATCCTGCAGACGCTCTACCAGAACTGCGTCAAGCACGACGTCGAGTTCTTCAACGAGTTCTACGCGCTCGACATCGCGCTGACCGAGACCCCCGAGGGTCCCGTCGCCACCGGTGTCATCGCCTACGAGCTGGCAACCGGTGAGCTCCACGTCTTCCACGCGAAGTCGATCGTGTTCGCCACGGGTGGCTCGGGCCGCATGTACAAGACGACGTCCAACGCGCACACCCTCACCGGTGACGGCATGGGCATCATCTTCCGCAAGGGCCTCCCGCTCGAGGACATGGAGTTCCACCAGTTCCATCCGACGGGACTGGCCGGTCTGGGCATCCTCATCTCCGAGGCCGTGCGAGGCGAGGGTGGCATCCTCCGCAACGTCGACGGCGAGCGTTTCATGGAGCGCTACGCCCCCACCATCAAGGACCTCGCGCCGCGCGACATCGTCGCCCGCTCGATGGTGCTCGAGGTGCTCGAGGGTCGCGGTGCCGGTCCGAACAAGGACTACGTCTACATCGACGTCACGCACCTCGGCGAGGACGTGCTCGAGGAGAAGCTCCCCGACATCACCGAGTTCGCCCGTACCTACCTGGGCGTCGACCCGGTCACCGAGCTGGTCCCGGTCTACCCGACCTGCCACTACGTGATGGGCGGCATCCCCACCAAGATCAACGGTGAGGTGCTGCGCAACAACGAGGACCACGTTCCCGGCCTGTACGCCGCCGGCGAGTGCGCGTGCGTCTCGGTGCACGGCGCGAACCGCCTCGGCACCAACTCGCTGCTCGACATCAACGTCTTCGGGCGCCGCGCCGGCATTGCCGCCGCGGAGCACGCCGAGAAGTCCGAGTTCGTCGACCTGCCCGAGAACCCGGCCGAGAAGGTCGAGAAGTGGCTCGAGGTCATCCTCTCCGACCACGGCCACGAGCGTGTCGCGGACATCCGCACCGAGCTGCAGCAGTCGATGGACAACAACGCGTCGGTGTTCCGCACCGAGGAGACCCTGACGCAGGCGCTCAAGGACATCCACGCCCTCAAGGAGCGCTACAACCACATCACGGTCCAGGACAAGGGCAAGCGCTACAACAGCGACCTGCTCGAGGCCGTCGAGCTGGGCTTCCTCCTCGAGATGGCCGAGGTCACGGTCGTCGGTGCGCTCAACCGCAAGGAGTCGCGCGGCGGCCACGCCCGCGAGGACTACCCGGATCGCAACGACGCCGAGTACATGCAGCACACGATGGCGTACAAGGAGGGATCGGAGCTCATCTCCCCGATCCGTCTGGACTACAAGCCGGTTGTCCAGACCCGCTACGAGCCGATGGAGCGTAAGTACTGATGTCCGCACCTGTCATGGACAAGGACGCACCCGCGCTGCCGCCCGTGCCCGAGGGCGCCGTCATGGTCACCCTCAAGATCGCCCGGTTCAATCCGGAGGACGGCGAGGGCCAGCGCTGGGAGAGCTTCCAGGTTCCCACCCTGCCGACCGACCGTCTGCTGAACCTGCTGCTGTACGTGAAGGGCTACCTGGACGGCACGCTGACGTTCCGTCGCTCCTGCGCGCACGGCGTGTGTGGTTCGGACGCGATGCGCATCAACGGCGTCAACCGTCTGGCCTGCAAGGTCCTGATGCGCGACATGCTGCCCAAGGACGGCAAGCCGATCACCATCACCGTCGAGCCCATCAAGGGCTTGCCGGTCGAGAAGGATCTGCTGGTCAACATGGAGCCCTTCTTCGACGCGTTCCGCGCCGTGAAGCCGTTCCTCATCACGACCGGCAACGAGCCGACCCGTGAGCGCATCCAGTCGCAGGCGGACCGCGCTCGGTTCGACGACACCACCAAGTGCATCCTGTGCGCGTGCTGCACCACGTCGTGCCCGGTGTACTGGAGCGACGGCAGCTACTTCGGCCCGGCCGCGATCGTGAACGCACACCGCTTCATCTTCGACAGCCGTGACGAGGGCGCCGCCGAGCGTCTCGACATCCTGAACGACAAGGACGGCGTGTGGCGCTGCCGCACGACCTTCAACTGCACCGACGCGTGCCCCCGCGGCATCCAGGTGACGAAGGCGATCCAGGAAGTCAAGCGCGCGCTGCTGTTCGCCCGCAAGTGACGTCTTCGTAAGCTGACGCAACACCTCCGTTTTGCGCACTTGGCGCTGCTCCCGACCGGTTCGGGACAGCGGCAAGTGCGCAAAACGCGTTTCAGGGGGTCACGTGAGCGCGTTGCAATACACCCGTGACCGGGCCCACAGCGACACGCCGGGTCTGCTTCCCTACCCTGGACTGACGTTATGACTGCACTCCCGAAGTCCGCTCGGCGGCGAATCCTCCTGACCGCCACCGCCTCTGCACTCGCACTCGGTGCCGGGGTCGCTCCGGCGGCCGCGGTCCCGATGGCAGCGCAGTTGCCGCTGACCGCCGACGTGGGCGTCGCGCCCACGACCACTCCCCCGTTCAGCACGCCGAACACCGACGCCTGTCCGCACCGGGATTCACCGCCGCCCGCGATCGACCTGTCGGAGGTTCCGCAACCCGGTCAGGCCGCGCCGGCGCCGGTGCCGGTGCCCGACAGCCCGGTCGGCGGCGAGGGCCTCGGCAATTGCGGAACCGTCACCGCCCCCGGCACCCCGCCGCTGCCGGCCGACATCTCCGCCACCGGATGGGTGCTCGCCGATCTCGACTCCGGTCAGATCCTCGCCGCGAAGGACCCGCACGGCCGCTACCGGCCCGCCAGCACCATCAAGGTGCTGCTGTCGCTGGTCGCGCTCGAGGAACTCGATCTGGACAAGGCGTATGTCGCCGACGCCGCCGACGCCGCCATGGAGGGCAGCTCCGTCGGTCTCGGCGCCGGCGGCACGTACACCAACCTGCAGCTGATGCAGGGTCTCGTGATGCGCTCGGGCAACGACGCCGCCCACGCGCTCGCCACGCAGCTCGGCGGCGACGAGGCCACCGTGGAGAAGATGAACGCGAAGGCCCGCTCCCTGGGTGCGCTGGACACCCGGACGGCGTCGGTCTCGGGCCTCGACGGGCCCGGCATGTCGACCTCGGCGTATGACCTCGCGCTGTTCTTCCGGGCGGCGATGCAGAATCCGACGTTCGCACAGCTCATCTCGACCGAGTCGGTGGAGTTCCCGGGCCATCCGGCCGATCCGACCAAGCCCGAGGACAAGCCGGTCGAGCCGCACCCGATCTACAACGACAACATGCTGCTCGCCAACTACCCCGGAGCCCTCGGCGGCAAGACCGGTTACACCGACGACGCCCGGCAGACTTTCGTGGGCGGTGCCGAACGTGACGGCCGGCGACTGGCGGTGACCCTCATGGCGGCCGACGTCCTGCCGATCCGCCCGTGGGAGCAGGTGGCCAGGCTCCTCGACTACGGCTGGGCCGTCGCCCCCACCACGTCGGTGGGCGTGCTCGTGGACCCGGCCGCCGCGTCGTCGGACGAGCCCGCCGTGGAGGTCGCGGGACCGGATACGCACGGCCCGGGCGGGATGGATCTGGCGTCCGGTTCGGACCTGCCGAACAAGAGTGCCGCGGGCCGTGTCGCGATCGGCATCGTCGGGTCCGGCGTGGTCGTGGGTCTGCTCGGCTGGGCGCGTGCACTGACCCGTCGCCGACGCCGCTGACGCGAGCGCGACCGAGGCTCAGTCGCCGCGGCGACGCCACAGGCCGGCGAGGCCGATCGCGGCGAGGGCCCCCGCCCCAGTGAGCGCGAGCGCCTCGCGGACCGACGGGCCCTCGCGCAACTGCACCCGCGGACGGATGACGGCCGAGTCCGGCGGCGGCACGTACGCGTTCGCGAGGTTCTCCCGCGCGGTCGCGGCCCACGCCGTCGCGAACAGGATCAGCCGCGCGGTGAGGTTGCTGAACACGAGCAGACCGAGGATCGGGCCGAACGCGACACCGGCCGGGCCCTGGCTGATGACGCCCAGATAGATAGCGCCCACCTGCCGGAAGATCTCGAACACGATCGCGGCCCCGAAGGCGGCCCGGACGGCGCTGCGCAGCGTCACCGGCTCCCGGGGCAGCCGCGCGATCACCCACGTGAGCAGGGCCCAGGTCGCGAGCACGCTGACCGTCAGCGTGGCGATCCGCAGCGCCACCCCGATTCCGGTGACGTCCTCGAGGCCGAGCCATTCGACGACCCACTGCGCGATCGGCCCGTTGCTGAGCGCCGACAGGCCGAAAGTGACGATCATCGCCAGACCGAGGCCGACGAACGCGGCGAGGTCGCGGAGTTTGGTGGCCACGAAGCCCCGCGGCTCGTGCTTGTGTTCCCACATCGCGGTCAGCGCGTCACGCAGGTTCGCCATCCAGCCGAGCCCGGCGTAGGCGGCAACGAGCAGACCGAGCACACCGATCCCGGCGCGCGAGGCGATCGCGGAATCGATGAGACCGTTGACGGTCTCGCCGAGGCCGCCGGGCATGTTCTTGCTGACCTGGTCCTGGATCTCGGTGATCCAGTCGGGGCGGCCCGCCAGCACGAAACCGGCGATCGCGAACGCCACCATCAGGATGGGCACGATCGCGAGGATCGTGAAGTAGGTGATGCCCGCGGCGTAGTGGTCGCCCTTCTGCTGCTGGTAGCGGCCGCCCGCGCGGACGAGGTGATCGAGCCACGGCCGCGCCGCACGCTGCTTGTCGAGAAAGCTGGGTGCGGCGTCGGCCATATACGGATTACCCCCTACTGGTCAGGAATCCCACCTTCTCATAGACCTGACCCAATGTCCGGCCGGCGACCTCCCGGGCGCGGTCGGCACCGGCCGCGAGGATCCGGTCGAGTTCGGCGCGATCGGAGAGGTAGCCGTCGACCTTCTCCCGCAGCGGGGTGACGAACTCGGCGAGCACCTCGGCGGTGTCGGTCTTGAGGTCGCCGTAGCCCTTGCCCGTGTAGCCCGCGACCAGGTCGTCGACGCTCTTGCCGGACAGCGCCGACTGGATGGTGAGCAGGTTGCTGACCCCGGGCTTGTTCTCCGGGTCGAACCGGATCTCGCGCTCGTTGTCGGTCACCGCGGACTTGATCTTCTTCGCCGAGACCTTGGGATCGTCGAGCAGGTTGATCAGACCGGCCGGCGTCGGGCCCGACTTGCTCATCTTCGACGTCGGATCCTGCAGGTCGTAGATCTTGGCGGTGCCCTTGATGATCTGCGGCTCGGGAACCACGAACGTCTTACCGAAACGCGTGTTGAACCGGCCGGCCAGGTCGCGGGCCAGCTCGAGGTGCTGGCGCTGGTCCTCGCCCACCGGCACGCGCTGCGGGCGGTAGAGCAGGATGTCGGCGGCCATCAGCACCGGGTAGGTGAACAGGCCGACGCTGGCGTGCTCGCTGCCCTGACGCGCGGCCTTGTCCTTGAACTGCGTCATGCGGCTGGCCTCACCGAAACCGGTGATGCAGTTGAGGACCCACGCCAGCTCCGCGTGCTCGGGTACCTGGCTCTGCACGAACAGCGTCGACCGCTCGGGATCGATGCCGAGGGCCAGCAGCTGCGCGACGGCCCGCAGGGTGCGTTGACGCAGCTCCTTGGGATCCTGCGGCACCGTGATGGCGTGGAGGTCGGGGATGAAGTAGAAGGCGTCGAAGTCGTCCTGCAGAGGCACCCACTGCTGCAGCGCACCGAGGAAGTTGCCGAGATGGAACGAATCGGCGGTGGGCTGGATACCCGACAGGACGCGAGGCTTCGCGGTCGGTTGAGTGGTGGGATTCTCTGTAGTGCTCGACATAATCCTCGATACTTTCACGCACCGGGATCGGCGATGCGAGGCAGGTGCACGCCGGCGGATGCGAAACGGTCGACGACAGTGTCCTCGTGTCCGGGGCGCACCTGCAACACGATTGCGGCCGCAGTGTGACCGACGGCCGCCGCGAACCAGGACAGCTGGGTCGGCTGTTCGTCCAACAGGACATGTGCGTCCAGCACCAGTACCACCGCATCGTCGCCGACGGTGTCGCCGATCTCGCCGAAGCACTCGTCGAACGCGTCCTTGTTGCGCCCGAAGTAGTACGGGAATTGCAGGGCGGCCGCGAACTCGTCGAACAGCGCCGCGACGGTCGGCATGCGCCGGCCGCGCACGTGCCGCACCGGACGGACACCGCGGAGGTCCTCCTCGATGCCCGCGGCCCGAGCCGGCCCCGCAACCAGCAGCGACAGCCCGCGCGGGAACGTCGGCGTGGTCATCAGCGCATCCTCGCGAAGGTCTCGTAGTGATCGTCGGTGTACCACGCGGATCCGTCGCTGCCGGTGACGATGCGCTGCGCGTCGCGCCCGCGCCCGCTCTGCTTCCGGTTGACGTCCCACTCCTGGTAGCGAACGCGCTGCCCGCCAGCGGTCGCGGGCAGCCGGCCCTCGTGGTTTCCGAACGTCCGGCCGCCCTCGGTGCCGGGGGCGTCGGCGGGCGGCCACCGGCCGGCATCGATCGCGGCGAGTGTGGCCCACGCAGCCTGCGGAACGGCGCTCGCCTGCTGCGCGACGGTCGTCGTGGCCGAGGCCTTCGCGGTGGTCGTCTTCGCGGTGGTGGTCGTCGCGGGAGCGCTGCCGGTAGCCGAGACGGAGGACGACGCGGACGACGCGACGGGGGCCGCATCGTCGCCGCCGCTCTGCGTCCCGACGAACACCGCCACGGCGAGACCCACGAGGGCCACCAGCAGCGCGATGATCGGATTCTTGGATCGGGGCGCGGCCATCAGCGGAACTGCACCGTCACGGGCGCGTGATCCGACCAGCGCTCGGCGTACGTCGCGGCCCGCTCGACGCGGGCCTCCTTCGCCCGCTCCGCCAGCCCCGGGGTGGTGAGGTGGTAGTCGATGCGCCAGCCCGCGTCGGTGTCGAACGCCTTGCCGCGGTACGACCACCACGAGTACGGTCCGTCGACCTCGGGATGCAGCCTGCGGACGACGTCCACCCACGCTCCGTCGGTCAGCAGTTCCTCGACCCACGCCCGCTCGCCGGGGAGGAAGCCCGACTTCTTGACGTTGCCCTTCCAGTTCTTGATGTCCCGCTCGGTGTGCGCGATGTTCCAGTCGCCGCACACGAGAACCTCACGGCCGGCCGCGGCCGCCGCTTCGGCGCTGCGCGCCAGGTGCGCGGCGAACGACGCCATGAACCGTTCCTTCTGCTCCTGCTTGGGGGTCTCGGCCTCACCGGTCGGCAGGTAGAGGCTGCCGACGGTCAGCGCGTCGAAGTCGGCCTCGATGTAGCGCCCGGCGTCGGCGAACTCGTCGTCGCCGAACCCGATGCGCACAGCGTCCGCGGGGCGGCGCGACAGCACGGCCACGCCGTTGCGGCCCTTCGCGGACGGCTCCGCCGAGGCCACGTGCCAGCCGGCGTCGAGAGCGGGCGCGAGGGTATCGCGTAGCTGCTCGTCCGACGCGCGCGTCTCCTGCAGGCACACGACGTCCGCCTGCGATCCCGTGAGCCACTCGAGCAGACCCTTGCGGGCCGCCGCGCGGACACCGTTGACATTGACCGTGGTGATGATGTGGGGCACGACAGAACCGTAGCCGAGACCGGTGACGCTCCCGCCCGCCCGTCAGCGCCGGGCCGTCACCACCGCGACGGCGAGCACCGCCAGGCCCGCCGCGGCCAGGCCCGCCCCCACGAGGGCCGGCGCGGTGTAGCCGAAACCGGCCGCGATCACGACGCCGCCGATCCACGCGCCGAACGCGTTCGCGATGTTGAGCGCGGAGTGGTTGAGGGCGGCGGCGAGGGTCTGCGCGTCGGCGGCGACGTCCATGAGCCGGGTCTGCAGGCCCGGCACGAGGGCCGAGCCGGCCGCGGCGACGAAGAACAGCACGATCATCGCGGTGTAGGGGTTGTGCGCGGCGACGGCGAAGAGCGCGAGGAGCGCCACGAGGGCACCGAGCATCGCGAACAGTCCCCGGGTCAGCGCCCGGTCCGCGAGACGGCCACCGACTACGTTGCCCACCACCATGCCGAGTCCGTAGACCATCAGTGCCAGTGGTACCAGCCCGACCGGCAGTCCGGCGACGTCCGTCATCGTCCAGCCGATGTACGTGTAGACGGCGAACATCCCGCCGAATCCCACGGTGGCGACCACCAGCGTGAGCCACACCTGCCCGCGCCGCAGCGCCGCGAGCTCGGTCCGCGGATCGGTGGTGCGGACACCCTGCAGCGGGGGCACCCACGCCGAGATCGCCGCAACTGTGAGGGCACCGATCAGGGCGACCAGCGCGAACGCGCTGCGCCAGCCCAGGCCCTGTCCGATCCAGGTGGCGGCGGGCACGCCGACGACGTTGGCGACCGCGAGGCCGCTCATGACCGTCGCCACGGCCTTGGCGCGGTGTCCGGGCCCGGCGAGGTATGCGGCGACGAGAGACGCGACACCGAAGTAGGCGCCGTGCGGCAGCCCAGCCACGAAGCGCGCCACGATCAGCCCGCCGTAGTTCGGCGCCACGATCGTGGCCGCGTTACCCACGGTGAAGGCGACCATGAGCGCGATCAGCAGCGTCTTGCGGGGCATCCGGGCCGTCAGGGCCGCGATCACCGGCGCCCCCACCACCACGCCCAGTGCGTACGCCGTGATGACGTGCCCGGCCGTCGGCTCGGAGACACCCAGCCCGCCCGCGATCTGGGGCAGCAGCCCCATCGCCACGAACTCGGTGGTGCCGATGCCGAAGCCGCCCATGGCGAGCGCGAGCATCGCCCGGCGCCGCCCGGCTGGCGAGAGAAGTGTGCTCGAGGACGCAGGTGCGGTCGCCGAGGTGGTCAAGAAACGAGACCTTCCGAACAGGAGGAACAGCTGACGAACGACGTTATCGGCAGAATGGAAACGGGACGTTCCCACGAGGGGAACGTCCCGTTTCGGCGGAGGGGTTACGCGATTACGCGCGCGCCTTCTGCAGGTTCTCGTCGAGGGTCGCGAGGAACTCCTCGGTGGTCTGCCAGGCCTGGTCCGGACCCACCAGCAGTGCGAGGTCCTTGGTCATCTGACCGTTCTCGACGGTCTTGATGACGACGTCCTCGAGCTGCTGCGCGAACTCGATCAGCTCCGGGTTGTTGTCCAGCTTGCCGCGGTGCTCGAGGCCCCGGGTCCAGGCGAAGATCGACGCGATCGGGTTCGTCGAGGTCGGCTTGCCCTGCTGGTGCTGACGGTAGTGGCGCGTGACGGTGCCGTGCGCGGCCTCGGCCTCGACCGTGCGGCCGTCCGGGGTCATCAGCACGGAGGTCATCAGGCCCAGCGAGCCGTAGCCCTGCGCAACGGTGTCGGACTGGACGTCACCGTCGTAGTTCTTGCAGGCCCAGACGTAGCCACCCTCCCACTTGAGGGACGAGGCGACCATGTCGTCGATCAGGCGGTGCTCGTAGTGCAGGCCCGCCGCGTCGAACTCGGCCTTGAACTCCTCCTCGTAGATCCGCTGGAACTCGTCCTTGAACATGCCGTCGTAGGCCTTCAGGATCGTGTTCTTCGTGGAGAGGTAGACCGGGTAGTTCTGCTGCAGGCCGTAGGACAGCGAGGCCCGCGCGAAGTCCTGGATGGACTTCTTGTAGTTGTACATACCCATGACCACGCCGCCGTCCTCGGGCAGGCGGCACACCTCGTGCTGGATCGGCTCGGAGCCGTCGTCCGGGGTGTAGGTGATGGTGACGGTGCCGGCGCCGGGAGCCTTGAAGTCGGTGGCGCGGTACTGGTCACCGAACGCGTGACGGCCGACGATGACCGGCTTGGTCCAGCCGGGGACCAGGCGCGGAACGTTCGAGATCAGGATCGGCGCGCGGAAGATGGTGCCGCCCAGGATGTTACGGATGGTGCCGTTCGGGGAACGCCACATCTTCTTCAGGCCGAATTCCTCGACCCGAGCCTCGTCCGGGGTGATCGTGGCGCACTTGACGCCGACGCCGTGCTTCTTGATCGCTTCCGCAGCGTCGATGGTGACCTGGTCGTCGGTGGCATCGCGATGCTCGATCCCCAGGTCGTAGTACTCGAGATCGACATCCAGGTAGGGATGGATCAGCTTGTCTTTGATGAACTGCCAGATGATGCGGGTCATCTCGTCGCCGTCGAGTTCGACGACCTTGCCTTCGACCTTGATCTTGGACATGGGGGCTTCGCGTCCTCCTAGGAAGTTTCCCTGGTTCCGTTCCCTGGGTATCGGGTGCGCGCGGACCACTTTGTGAGTGCGCCCGCCAACGGTTCAGTTATCAAACGTATCCGGTCCGGATCGCCCGCGTCAGGGCCGACCCAAACATGACGAGCGTACTGCTATCCGCACGGAAGGCAACCACTGGGCCGAAATCCGCACACCCTACCGTCCGGTAACCAGACTTCCGCGGAGGGTCGCCGCGACCACGCGGCGACCCTCCGTCACTCGGATCAGCCGAGCTCGCCGACGACGGCCTCGGCGCTGCCGAGCAGCGCGCCGGACGCGGCCAGCTGCACCGCCGCCTCGATCTCCGGGGCCAGGTAGCGGTCCGTGCCGGGCCCCTCGACGTGCTCGCGGAGGGTGTCGCGCACCGCACCGGTCGCCGGGGACGGCTGCAGGGGCGCCCGCAGGTCCAGGCCGCGCGCCGCGGTGAGGGCCTCGATGGCCAGCACCCGGGTGAGTCCGTCGATCGCACGACGCAGCTTGCGCGCCGCCGACCAGCCCATCGACACGTGGTCCTCCTGCATCGCCGACGAAGGAATCGAATCGACGCTCGACGGGGCCGCCAGGCGCTTGAGCTCGGAGACGATCGCCGCCTGCGTGTACTGGGCGATCATGTGCCCGCTGTCGACGCCCGGATCGTCGGCCAGGAACGGCGGCAATCCGTGGTTGCGTGCCTTGTCCAGGAACCGGTCCGTCCGGCGCTCGCTCATGCTCGCCACGTCGGCGACGACGATTGCCAGGAAGTCCAGCACGTACGCCACGGGCGCGCCGTGGAAGTTGCCGTTCGACTCCACGCGACCGTCGAGGGTGACGACCGGGTTGTCGACCGCGCTCGCCAACTCGTACGACGCGACCCGCTCGGCGTGGGCGAGGGTGTCGCGCGCGCCGCCGGCCACCTGCGGTGCGCAGCGCAGCGAGTAGGCGTCCTGGACGACCGTGCAGTCGGGAGTGGCATGGCTGGCGACGATCTCGGAGCCGGCGAGGAGCCGGGTCATGTTCGCGGCCGCCACCGCCTGCCCGGGCTGCGGCCGCAGCGCCTGGAGGTCGGCGGCGAACACCTTGTCCGTGCCCATCAGCCCCTCGACGCTCATCGCCGCGGTGATGTCGGCGAGCGACAGCAGCCGGTGCAGGTCGTGGCAGGCGAGAACCAGCTGGCCCAGCATGCCGTCGGTGCCGTTGATGAGGGCGAGGCCCTCCTTCTCCTCGAGCTCGACCGGCTCGATCCCGGCCGCGGCCAGCGCCTCGGCCGCGGGCATCAGCTCACCGTCTGTGTTCCGCACGGTGCCCTCGCCGATGACGGCGAGCGCCACGTGTGCCAGCGGCGCGAGGTCGCCGGAGCAGCCCAGGCTGCCGTACTCGTGGACTACCGGGGTGATCCCGGACGACAGCAGCGCCGCGTAGACCTGCGCCACCTCCGGGCGAACCCCGGTGCGGCCGGTCGCGAGCGTGGACAGGCGCAGCAGCATCAGCGCTCGAACCACCTCGCGCTCTACCTCCGGACCGGATCCGGCGGCGTGCGAGCGGATCAGGCTGCGCTGCAACTGGGCCCGCAACTCCAGCGGGATGTGCCGGGTGGCCAGCGCACCGAAGCCGGTGGACACTCCGTAGACAGGCTTCGGATCCTCGGCGAGTGCCCGGATGCGGGCCCGGCTCTCACCGATCGCCGACAGCGCGTCCTCGGACAACTGCACCGCCGCGCCGAATCGTGCGACGCGCACCACTTCCTCCGGTGTCACCGCACCGACACCGACAACCACCGGTGCGATCTCGCCCGCTGCCCGGTCCGTGCGCGGGAGGGTGTTCGTGCTCATTGCTTGTACTCCGTTTCGACAGTGAAAAGTAAGAAGGTGTCTTGCTCGAGGTCGTCGGCGGCGTCAGACGGGATCGACGACGATCTCTTCCTCGGGTGCGCGCTCCGGCTCGACCCAGCGGCGGTAGGCCAGGGCGAGCAGCACCAGCCACACCGCGCCCACGACGAGCGCCACCCGGCTGTCGGCGTCGAACGCGAGTAGCGCGATGACAAAGACGAGGAACCCGATCGCGATCAGCTGCCCGTACGGCCAGAACGGCACCGGGAACTTCAGGGCGGCCGCCTCTTCCGCGCTCATCTTCTTCCGCGAGCGGTACTGGGCCAGCAGGATCATCAGCCAGACGAAGATCGTCGCGAAGGTCGCGATCGAGGCGATGACGAGGAAGACCCGGTCCGGCATCGCGTAGTTGAGGAGCACCCCGACCAGGAGCGCGACGACCATGACGACGACCGTCATCCACGGGACTCCGTTGCGGGAGACCCGACGCATCACCGCCGGGGCCTGGCCACGCTGGGCCATCCCGTACATCATGCGACCGGCGCCGAAGATGTCACTGTTGATCGCGGACAGCGCGGCAGTGATCACCACGACGTTGAGGACGGTAGCGGCCGGACCGATGCCGAGCCCCTGGAAGATCTGCACGAAGGGGCTGCCCTCTGCCCCGATGCTCTGCCACGGGGTGATCGCCATGATCACGGCCAGCGTGAGGACATAGAAGACGATGATCCGGATCGGCACCGTGTTGATCGCTCGGGGAATGGTGCGCTCCGGGTCCTCGGCCTCCCCGGCCGTGATGCCGATGATCTCCGTACCACCGAACGCGAACATCACGATCGCGAAGCACCCGAGGAATCCGCCGATCCCGGTCGCGAAGAATCCCCCCTCGTTCCACAGGTTCGACACGCCCTCGCTGGTGTCGTGGAGACCGAAGCCGAACACCAGGACCGCGATACCACCGGCGATCATCGCCACGATCGCCACGATCTTGACGATCGTGAACCAGAACTCCACCTCACCGAAGACCTTCACGCTGAGCATGTTGATCGCGCCGATGAAGAAGATGATCGCCAGCACCCAGATCCACCGTGGCACATCCGGAAACCAGAAGCCCATGTAGACACCGAAGGCTGTGACGTCGGCCAGACAGACCACGATCATCTCGAACGTGTAGGTCCAGCCGGTGGCGAATCCCGCGAGCGGACCGAGGTGCTTGCTCGCGTACTCGCCGAACGAACCCGACACCGGGTTGCTCACCGCCATCTCGCCGAGCGCACGGAGCACGATGTAGATCACCGCGCCACCGATGAGGTACGCCAGCAGGACGGATGGCCCCGCCTTTTGTATCACCTCGGCGGAGCCGTAGAAGAGGCCGGTGCCTATGGCGGAACCGAGGGCGATGAAGCGGATGTGGCGGGCCGTGAGACCTCGGGTCAGCGCCGCGGCGGTATCTTTCACAATCGAACTCCCTGGAAGGTGGGGTTGTCGGCTGGCGCAGCCCGGGATCGACACCCGAGTTTTGTGCGACTTTTGTGTCCTGCGTCACAACCTGCCGGACATGTATAGTCCTGTATATACATCTAAGTCAAGTGGAGTTCGCCACACTCGTTTCGACGCACTTGCCCGCCCTCCTTCCAACCGTGCGGTCGATACCGCTACTATCGGCGGCAGGTCATGAGCGCCAGCGCCAAGCCCCGGCTCGCTGGCCGGCAACCCTCCAACCGCGGTGGGGTGCCCCGGGTGATGACCAGGTTTGCCGACGCAAGTCGGGAAACAAGCGCGGGTCCGCTGGGACGGACCCACTGACCGGGCCATGCCCCACCGGAGGTTCATCATGTGTTGTTGTCCCGAGTAGCCGGTTTCCAGGCGCGCAGACGATGCTGCGCCGACCCCATCTGCAGACTTCACCTCCCGAACCTGGAGTAGAACGACTCATGACCGAAATCACGGATCCCTCGGCCATCTGGAGCTTCGAGACCAAGCAGATCCACGCTGGTCAGCTGCCCGACGGCACCACCAACGCGCGTGCGCTGCCGATCTACCAGACCACGTCGTACACGTTCAACAGCACCGATCATGCGGCCGCGCTGTTCGGCCTGGCCGAGCCGGGCAACATCTACACCCGCATCATGAACCCGACGCAGGACGCCGTCGAGCAGCGGATCGCCGCGCTCGAGGGTGGCGTCGCCGCGCTGCTGCTCGCGTCCGGCCAGGCCGCCGAGACGTTCGCGATCCTCAACCTCGCCGAGGCCGGCGACCACATCGTGTCGAGCCCGCGCCTGTACGGCGGCACGTACAACCTGTTCCACTACTCGCTGCGCAAGCTGGGCATCGAGGTCTCGTTCGTCGAGGATCCCGACGACATCGAGCAGTGGCGTGCCGCGGTCCGCCCGAACACCAAGGCGTTCTACGGCGAGTCGATCTCGAACCCGCGCAACGACGTGCTCGACATCCCGGGCATCTCGAAGGTCGCGCACGAGAACGGCATCCCGCTAATCGTCGACAACACCGTCGCGACGCCTTACCTGATCCGCCCGCTCGAGCACGGCGCCGACATCGTCGTCCACTCGGCCACCAAGTACCTCGGTGGCCACGGCACCGCGGTCGCCGGCGTGATCGTCGACGGCGGCAAGTTCGACTGGACGCAGGGCCGCCACACCAACTTCACGACGGCCGATCCGAGCTACCACGGTGTCGTGTACGCCGACCTCGGCGCCCCGGCGTTCGCGCTGAAGGCCCGCGTGCAGCTGCTGCGCGACCTCGGTGCCGCGATCTCGCCGTTCAACGCGTTCCTCATCTCACAGGGCATCGAGACGCTGAGCCTGCGCATGGAGCGCCACGTCGCCAACGCGAAGGCCGTCGCCGAGTACCTCGAGGCTCGCCCCGACGTGAAGTCCGTGGCGTACGCGGGCCTGGAGTCCTCGCCGTGGCACGAGCGCGGCAAGACGCTGGCACCGCGCGGCACGGGTGCGATCGTCGCGTTCGAGCTGGCCGGCGGCGTCGACGCGGGCAAGAAGTTCGTCAACGCGCTGACGCTGCACAGCCACGTCGCCAACATCGGTGACGTGCGCTCGCTGGTGATCCACCCGGCCTCGACCACGCACTCGCAGCTGACCCCCGAGGAGCAGCTCGCGTCGGGTGTCACGCCCGGTCTGGTGCGCCTCGCCGTCGGTATCGAGGGCATCGACGACATCATCGCCGACCTCGAAGCCGGGTTTGCGGCGGCGGCGTCTTGACCGTCAGTTCGGTTCGCAACGCCCGTCCAGCGGGATTCCCCCCGCCGGACGGGCAGTTGGGCTTTGTCCACCTCGGCTCGATCGAGCTCGAGAGCGGCGCGGTGGTTCCCGACGTCACCCTCGCTGTCCAGCGGTGGGGAGAGCTCTCCCCCAACCTGGACAACGTGGTTCTCGTCGAGCACGCCCTCACCGGCGACTCGCACGTGACCGGCCCGGCCGACGAGGAGCATCCGTCGCCCGGGTGGTGGGACGGCATGGTCGGCCCCGGCGCCCCGATCGACACCGACGAGTGGTGCGTGCTCGCCGTGAACGTGCTCGGCGGCTGCCGCGGCACCACGGGCCCGGGCTCGCTCGCGGCCGACGGTGCACCCTGGGGATCGCGATTCCCGGAGATCTCGATCCGCGACCAGGTGACCGCCGAGGTCGCGCTCGCGGACCTGCTTGGCGTCGAGCGCCTCGCGGCCGTCATCGGCGGGTCGATGGGCGGAATGCGGACACTCGAGTGGATCGTCGGGCATCCCGACCGGGTCGACGCGGCGCTGATCCTCGCGACCGGCGCCCGGGCCACGGCCGACCAGATCGGCACCCAGACCACGCAGATCCAGATCATCAAGAGCGACCCCGACTGGCAGGGCGGCGACTACCACGGCACCGGACGCGTCCCGCGGGGCGGGCTGGGGCTCGCCCGCCGGATCGCGCACCTGACGTACCGCACCGAGAACGAACTGGACTCGCGCTTCGCCAACGACAACCAGGACGGCGAGAACCCTTGGGCCGGCGGCCGTTACGCGGTCCAGAGCTACCTCGACCATCAGGCCGACAAGCTGGTTGCCCGGTTCGACCCGAGCACGTACGTGCTCCTGACCGAGGCGATGAACCGGCACGACGTGGGCCGCGGCCGCGGCGGCGTCGCGGCGGCCCTCGCGTCGACGAACGTCCCGGTGATCGTCGGCGGTGTCGACTCGGATCGGCTGTACCCGCTGCGGTTGCAGCAGGAACTCGCGGACGGCCTGCCCGGCTGCGACCGGTTGCGCGTGCTCGAGTCGAAGGACGGCCACGACGGTTTCCTCACCGAGGCGGACGCGGTGGCCGAGATGTTGAAGGAGACGATGGAGCTGGCGCGCGCCACCCGTCGCCCCTAGTTGTCGTCGCGCTGGGCCCGGCGCGGATCAGTCGGTGCCCAGCGGATCGATCGATGCCGCCAACGCGATGATCGCAGCGCCGACGACGGTCATGGCCGCGACGTCGAATCCCTTGCCGCGCACGGCGAGCAGTCCCACCTGATCGGGGGACACCACGGCGCGCAGCACCGCCGCGAGCAGCATGGCGCCCCCGAGAACGAGGGCACCACGCCGCCAACGGTCGGCCAGAACCAGGACGAATGCGGCCGCCACCACAACGAGGACGGCCAGCATCGGCAGGTTTCGGCGTACGAACTGCGTCACGGGCGCAGTCTAGCCACGCGCACCGGCGAGCTGCTCGGCCCGCTCGACGACGTTGGTGAGCAGGAAGGCACGGGTGAGCGGTCCGACGCCACCCGGGTTCGGCGAGATGAATCCGGCGACCTCGCGGACGTCGTCGGCGACGTCACCCCGGAGCCCGGCCTCGGTGCGGCTGACGCCCACGTCGAGCACCGCGGCACCCGGCTTGACCATGTCTGCGGTGATCAATCCCGGCACGCCGGCGGCGGCGATCACGATGTCGGCCTGGCGCACCTGCGCGGCCAGGTCACGGGTTCCGGTGTGGCACAGCGTGACCGTCGCATTCTCGGTGCGGCGGGTCAGCAGCAGGCCGATCGGGCGACCGACGGTGACACCTCGGCCGACGACGGCGACGTGCGCGCCCGCGATCGGAACCTCGTAGCGGCGCAGCAGGTGGACGATGCCGCGCGGGGTGCACGGCAGCGGCGCTTCCTTGCCGAGGACGAGGCGGCCCAGGTTCACCGGGTGCAGGCCGTCGGCGTCCTTGTCGGGGTCGATCCGCTCGAGCGCAGCGTTCTCGTCGAGGTGCTTGGGCAGCGGGAGCTGCACGATGTAGCCGGTGCACTCGGGGTTGGCGTTGAGCTCGTCGATCGTGGCCTCGAGCTCTTCCTGCGTGATGTCGGCGGGCAGGTCGCGGCGGATCGAGGTGATCCCGACCTTGGCGCAGTCGTTGTGCTTGCCACGCACGTAGGCGGCCGAACCGGGGTCGTCGCCGACGAGGATGGTGCCCAGACCGGGCGTGATGCCCTTCTCCTTCAGGGCTGCCACCCTGGTCTCGAGGTCCTCGAAAATCTCGTCGCGGGTTGCTTTGCCATCCAGGATCGTTGCAGTCACGGCGACCATTGTTCCAGGCTAGGGTCGCTGCGTGACACCGGCTCCGGATCTACGCGGTCCACGCGTCCTGTTGACTTCCGTCCGACCCGCGCATCGCGAGCGGCTGCGCGAGATTCATCGGCTCCCCGGAGTCGCTCGCTGGTGGAAGGAACCGGGTGACGACTGGCCGGTCCCCGAACCGGACACCGTTGCGTATGCGGTGCTGGAGGACGACCGCGTCGTGGGATTCGCCCAGTGGTACCAGGAGTCGGACCCCGACTTCCGGCACGCGGGGCTCGACCTGTTCCTCGACCCGTCCGTCCACGGCCGGGGGCTGGGCACCGAGGTGGTCCGGGTGATGTGCGCCCACCTCGTGGACGAGCGCGGCTTCCACCGCATCGTCATCGACCCCGAGGCGTCGAATGCTGCCGCGATCGCCTGCTACCGGAAGGTGGGCTTCCGCGACGTCGGCATCATGCGCGAGTACAGCCGGGGCGCCGACGGGGCGTGGCGGGACGGGCTGCTGATGGATCTGCTGGCCCGCGAACTGGTTCGGTGACCCGACGGGTCACCACGGTTCGACGACGAGACCCATCGCGGTCGCGTACGCCACCGCCTGGGTGAGCTCCACCTGGGTGCCGCCGAGTTTCGCAGCGGTCCACAGGCCGGGATCGAGGTGGGCGCCCCGCAGGTCGGCCCCCTCCAGCCGGAGCCCCTCGACCCGGGCGCCGAGCATGTCGACCGACCGCAGGACGGCGCCGCGCATGTCGGCCTGCACGAGGTTGGCCTCCCGGAACCCGGAGTCGGTGAAGTCGATGCCGCGGAGATCGGCACCGCCCATCGACACCAGGGTGAAGTCCACCTCGTCGACCAGCAGCGGCCGCAGCTGACAGTCGACGAACACCGATCCCAGCAGGCTCGATGCGCGGAAACTGCTGTGCCACAGGGTGGTCCGGGTGAACGTGCACGACCGGAACGCGCTCGAGAAGTGGTGCGAGTCGGTGAGATCCGTGCCGGTGAAGTCGCATTCGGTGAACACGGAGAACTCGGTCCGGAGCTCGCTCAAGTCGGCGTCCCGGAACGAGCACCGCGTGTAGTGCTGCCGGCTCCAGGTCTGCTGCGGCAGGCGCGCGTCGGAGAAGTCTTCTCCGACGATCTCGACGAGTTCGGCCATGTGACCCATGCTGCCCCCGAACACCGACAATTACGACCGATGCGGCGCCGCGGCCTTCGGGCGGGCGCGATCGCATTCGGCTGATCCCCGGCGGCGCCGAGACGGTGGCCGGTTCACGATCCATTCGAGTTCGCGAACGGATCACGCATACCCGGATTGATACATTCCCGTGGTGTTCCGAGTGATGTTCCACGAGCCCCGCATCCCACCCAACACCGGCAACGCGATCCGTATGGTCGCCGGCACGGGGTGCGAACTGCACCTCGTGGGACCGCTCGGGTTCGACCTGTCCGAACCGAAGCTCCGCCGGGCGGGACTCGACTACCACGACCTGGCGTCGGTGACGGTGCACGAGAACCTCGACGCGGCCTGGGCCGCCCTGCAGCCGGAGCGGGTGTTCGCGTTCACGGCGCACGCGTCCACGTCGTACGCCGACATCGCCTACCAGCCGGGCGACATCCTGTTGTTCGGGCCGGAACCGACCGGACTGTCGCAGGATGTACTCGAGGACCCGCACGTGACCGCGCAGGTGCGGATCCCGATGGTCCCGGGCCGGCGGTCGCTGAACCTGTCGAACGCCGCGGCGGTCGTCACGTACGAGGCCTGGCGACAGCATGGCTTCGCCGGAGGCGAATAGACGGCTCCAGCGCCGGAGGCGAATAGACGGCTCCAGCGCCGGAGGCGAATAGACGGCTCCAGCGCCGGAGGCGAATAGGTGGCTCGGCGCCGGCGGCGTCTAGCTTCCCGCGCGGGCGATGTCGAGGAAGTCGCGGGCGGCGCCGCGGAGTCCGCGCGTCTCGTCCCACACGGCGAGCAGCCGGCGCGGCATGCGCAGTCCGTCGACCTCGACGGACGCGAGCCGGCCGTCGCCCAGGTCGGCCTCGACTGCCAGTGACGACACCACTGCGGGCGCGTTGCCGGCGACGACGGCCGCCTTCACCGCGGTGCACGACGTGAGTTCGAGGAGCGGATCGACGCAGCCGGGCACCGCGTGCTCGAGTGTCGTGCGGGTGCCGGATCCGGATTCGCGCTGGATGAGTGGTGTGGTCGCGAGTTCGGTCATGGCGATCGGTGCCCGGCGGGTCCACTTGTGTCCGGGCGGGACGATGACGACGAGTTCGTCCCGGGCCACCTCGACCGAGCGCAGCCCGTCCGGGGCGACGGGGCCCTCGACGAATCCGAGGTCGGCCTCCCCCGCCCGCACCTGTGTGGCGACCTCGGTGGAGTTCAGCAGCCGCACCGACGTCACGACGTTCGGGTACTTGCGCCGCATCGTCACCGTCCATCCGGGGACGAGGTATTCGGCGATGGTCATGCTGGCGGCGACGGTGAGGTTGGCGTCCCGTTCGCCACGCAGGGCCGCGACGCCGGATGCGAGTTCCTCGGCGGAGTCGAGAATCGCCGACGCCCATTCGAGGACGAGCGCGCCCTCGGCGGTGGGCTGGACTCCGCCCGCGCCGCGATCGAACACCCGTAGCCCTAGCTGACGCTCCGCGGAGCGCACACGCGCGCTGACGGCCTGCTGACTGAGGCCGTGCTCGCGTCCGGCCGCACCCATGCTCCCGAGTCGACCCACCGCGACCAGCACGTCCAGTGCGGCGAGTTCGGGAACACGGTTCGAAAGCGGCATACCCCCAAGGCTAGACCCACAAACGGCGTTTGTATCCCGTCCACCCCGAGGCTTCTACCGGGAACAACGTCTGGACACCACAGTTGTTTTCATGCTTACTGCTCCGCGTCTGGCACACCTGACCCCCAACTGGTTCGCCATGGTGATGGGCACGGGAATCATCGCCGTCGCCACGTCGTCGCTGCCGGTGAACCTGCCCGGACGACGCGGCATCGCGCTCGCCTTCTGGCTGCTGGCCACGGCCCTGCTGGCGGTGCTGGTGACCGCCTTCGTCGTGCACTGGGTCCGGCACACCGAGCACGCCCGCGGTTATGCCCGCAGCGCCACGATGTTCCCGTTCTACGGCGCACTGCCGATGGCCGTGCTCACCGTGGGCGCCGGCACCGCGGCGGTCGGGTCGACCGTGCTGCCGGCCGACGTCGCCTTCGCCATCGCGGGCACGTTGTGGGCCATCGGCACCGTCGGCGGACTGGTGACGAGCGCGGTGATGGCGATGCGGTTGCAGGGGGTCGCCGACCGCGGCACCCCGGTCCCGGCCTGGCTGATGCCGGTGGTGCCGCCGATGGTGTCGGCCGCGACGGGTGCCGCGTTGGTGAATCACCTGCCCGCGGGGTGGCCTCGGGTCGCAATGCTGGCGGGCTGCTACGCGCTGTTCACGCTGGCGCTGGTCTTCGCCCTGTTCATCGTCGCGATGGTCGGACGCGAGTTCCGCGAGCGCGGGTTGCCGCCGCTGCAGGCGCTGCCGACCATGTGGATCCCGCTCGGCATCGTCGGGCAGTCGATCGCGGCCGCCAACAACCTGGGCACCGCGGCCGAGCATGCCGTCGGTCACGACGCGGCCAACGCACTGCACCTGTTCGGTCTGGGCTACGGGCTGTTCATGGGGACGGTCATGATCGTCGCTATCGCCGCGGTCTGCGTCGTGACCGCCCGCGCTTTCCGTCAGGGCCTGACCTTCACCATGAGCTGGTGGAGCTTCATCTTCCCGGTCGGCGCGTGCGCCGTCGGCATGGGGGCGTTCGGTGTCGCGGGCGACTTCGACATTCCGCGACTGCTGTCGGTGGTCCTTCTGTGCGCCCTGGTCGTCGCCTGGTGTGTGGTGGCAGTGCACACCGCACACCGGGTTCGGACCAGGGCGCTGCCGGCGCCGGCCTGAGCCGGACCGCGAGGGGTCAGGCCAGGGCGTCGATCGCGGCCTGCAGCCGGGTCGTCGCCTCGGCGGCCACGGACTCGAGCTCGGGCTCCCCGGTCACCTCGACCATGAGCGCCGGGTTCATGGCCTCGACGATCACGTCGTCGCCGTCGGCACGGACGACGACGTTGCACGGCAGCAGCAGGCCGATCTGACGGTCGACGCCGACCGCGCGGTGCGCGAGCTGCGGGTTGCAGGCGCCGAGGATGACATACTGCTCCATCTCGGCGCCGATCTTCGCCTTCAGCGTCGCCTGCATGTCGATCTCGGTGAGGACACCGAAACCCTGCTCCTGCAGCGCTGCCCGCGTCTTGGCGATCGCGTCGTCGAACTCGGCGTTCAAGCGGGTCGAGATTCCCAGATCCATCACTGACTCCTCACGGTTGTCGGTTCGGGTGCCCGTTGCCAGTCCCCGGCAATCACGCCAGTGCCAGGAACAGCTTCTCCAGCTCGGCCTCGGTGAGCGGCTCGGACGCCTTGCCGTCACCGGCCAGGCATTCACGCAGTCCCGTCGCGACGATCTTGAATCCGGCCCGGTCGAGTGCCCGGGACACCGCCGCCAACTGCGTGACGACGTCCTTGCAGTCGCGACCGCTCTCGATCATCGAGATGACTCCGGCCAACTGTCCCTGCGCGCGGCGCAGGCGGTTGAGCACCAACGCGATGCTCTCTTCGTCTCCGGTCATGAGACCTCCTCGTTCTACGTCCAGATTACCCACAGGGGTATCCGACCGGATCCGGCTGTGACCACGATCATCAGCCGGATCCGGTCCCGGAATCACCCGTGGGAGAACGTGATGTTCGGCAGGGCCTTGCGCAGCCAGTTCGGCGACCACCAGGCCGCGTTGCCGGTCAGCCGCAGCAGCACCGGCAGCAGCACCAACCGGATCAGGACGGCGTCGAGCAGGACGGCGATGCCGAGCAGGATGCCCATCTCCTTCGGCGGCAGCGGTTCGGCCAGCGCGAAGCTGAAGAACACGCCCACCATGACCGCCGCGGCCGCGAAGATGACCCGTCCCGAGTGCGCCATGCCCGAGATCTGGGCACCGCGCGCGTCGCCGGTCGTCTCGTACTGTTCCTTGACGGTCGACAGCAGGAACACCGTGTAGTCCATCGCGATCGCGAAGATCATTGCGAAGAAGAACACCGGCCCCCAGCCGTCGAGGAAGCCCTGCGGGGTGAAGCCGAGCAGGCTGGACAGGTGCCCGTCCTGGAAGATCAGCTTCGACGCACCGAACGCCGCAGCGGTCGACAGCAGGCTCACGACGGTGCCGATCAGCGAGACCAGCGGGGCCTGCAGCGCCACGAGCAGCAGCAGGAAGCCCAGCACCAGGATCACGCCGATCACGATCGGCAGGTAGTCGTTCAGCGCCTGCTGCAGGTCGAGGTTCTCCGCCGGCGCACCGCCGACCAGGGCGCTGTCGGGCAGCTGCGCCCGCAGCGTGTCGAGCGTGCCGCCGAGCGCGGGATCCGACGGATCGACGGTCGGCAGCGCCTGCATCATCACCAGACCGGACCCGTCCGACGCCGGCATCGCGGGCGTCACCGCGGCCACACCGTTGACGGTTGCCGCCGCCTGGGCCGCAGCGGGCGCGTCGGCCTCGGGGACCACGATCTGCAGCGCGCCGGGCGCGCCGACGCCCATCTGCTCCTGCACCAGTTCGTAGCCCTGACGCACGGCCGCGTCCTCGGGGACGACCTGGATCGACGGCATCGCGACCTTCAGGCCGCCGATCGGGATGGCGATACCGATCAGGATGGCGACCGACGCTACCGCGAACGGCCACGGGTGCCGGTCCAGCAGCTGGCCCCACTTGCGGAACAGCGGCGAGCCGTCCGTCTGGTTCTGTTGCTTCTTGGCGTAGGGCAGCGAACCGGCGTTGACTCTGCGGCCGAGCTTGCCCAGCACCGCGGGCAGCAGTGTCAGCGTCGCGGCCAGCACGAACACGACCGCGAGCATGATGCCGACTGCCATCGTCCGCACGGCGGGGGCAGGCACCAGCAGCACGGCCGACAGGCTCACCAGCACCGTCAAGCCCGACAGCAGCACGGCCTTGCCGGCGGTGTCCATCGTCTCCGCGACCGCCAGGCGGGAGTTGGCGTTCTTGCGCAGTGCGTCCCGGAAGCGCACGACGAGGAACAGCGCGTAGTCGATGCCCAGCGCCAGGGCGAACATCATCGCGAAGTTCATGGCCCACACCGAGATCGGAGTGATCTCGTTGAGCAGCACCAGCGCACCGGCGGACGCGACCAGACCGGCCATCGTCAGCAGCAGCGGCAGGCCGGCGGCGACGAGCGAGCCGAACGCGAGCACCATGATCGCGAGAGTGACCGGCCACGAGAACATCTCGGCCTTGATCATCGCGTCGTGGTTGGCCTTGTTGAAGTCACTCCACAACGCCGAGGCACCGGTCGGGTAGACGTCGATGCCGTCGCCGGAGAGCGCCTTCAGGTCACCACCGAGATCGTCGACCGCGCGCACCATGTCGTCGGTGTTCGCGTTCGCGCCGGCGACCAGGATGCCGGTGTGCCCGTCGGGGCTGATCGTCATGCCGGGCTGGGGCGGGATCACCTCGCCGATGCGGGCGTCGGCCTTCAGCACCGACGTCGCCTCGCCCAGCACCTGCTGGACGGCCGGGTCGGCGAGCGGCTTGTCGTCGGAGTGGACGACGACCTGGACGGCCGACGATGCGTTGCCGCCGAAGTGCTCCTGCGCGAGCTCGCGGACCTTGACCGACTCGGAGCCGTTGGCCTGCCAGCCGGCGCCGGCCAGCGAGCTGAACACCGACGGCGCTGCGGCACCGAGGGCGACGACCAGGACGAGCCACGCGGTGATCACCCATGTGAAGTTGTCGGCCATCGCGGCACCGAGCCGGGCGAGCGGTCCGCCGACGGACTCGGTGGATGGCGGCGGGATGTCCCGCCGCTGTCCGGTGGTGGTCATGGGGATGCCTTTCGGTTCTGGATCGGACTCGGGAATCAGATGAGGAAAATACGGGTGGGGGTATATGAAGGGGCCAAAGAGAACCCGGTCGACAACCACTCGGTTTCGACCGGGTTCGGGTGGAACTACTTGCCGGACTCGACGGCGCGGCCGGACTGCATCCACGCCATGGTGCCGCCTACGACGTTCACAGCATCGACACCGCGGGCCGCGAGGTACTCGGCGGCCTGGCCGCTGCGCCCACCGACCGCGCAGATCATGTAGACGGTGCCGTCGGCGGGAACCTCGTCGACACGCGCGACGAACTCGCTCAGCGGAATCGAGACGGCGCCCGGGACGTGTACCTCGGCGAACTCGTCCGACTCCCGGACGTCGATGAGGGGGGCGCCGGTCGCCAGCACCGATTCGAGTTCGGTCACGTCAATTTCGCGCATGGGGTTCCTTCCGGATGTGTTCGATGGTTCAGGCGACTGTGTCATGCCACGCCGGCCGGCACGTTCGCGTGCCGCCCCGCGTCCCACGTCTTGTATCCGCCGTCGAGGTTGGCCGCGGGCCGACCCAGCCCTGCGAGCAGGCGCACCGCGGTGTGGCCGCGCTGACCCACCTGGCAGTGCACGATCAGGTCTCCGGCCGGCAGGTCGCCGGCCCGATCCCTGAGCTCGTCGAGCGGGACGTTGACGGCGCCGGGGATGGCGCCGGCCGCGAACTCGTCGGCGGTGCGGACGTCCACCAGCGACGCGCCGCCGGCGATCAGGGTATCGAGTTCGTGCCACTGGACGGTGCGGGTGTCGCCGGAGCGCATGTTGTCGGCGATGTAGCCGAGCATGTTCACCGGATCCTTGGCCGAACCGAACTGCGGCGCGTAGGCCAGTTCGAGGTCCGCGAGCTCCGACGCGGTGATCCCGCCGGCCATCGCGGTCGCGATGATGTCGATCCGCTTGTCGACTCCCTCGCCGCCCACGGCCTGGGCGCCGAGGATGGCGTCGGTCTCGGGATCGACCAGCAGCTTGATCGCCATCTGCTGCGCACCCGGGTAGTAGCCGGCGTGCGATTGCGGATGCGTGTGAATCGCCTGGTACGGACGACCCGCGGCACGCAGTCGCTTCTCGTTCCAGCCGGTCGCCGTGACGATCAGCCCGAACACGCCGACCACCGCGGTGCCCGACGACGCCGTGGCGCGCACCGCACGGCCGGCGATGACGTCGGCCACCAGGCGGCCCTGCCGGTTGGCCGGGTTGGCGAGCGGGATCATCGCGACGCCACCGCCCACCGCGTCACGCTTCTCGACGGCGTCGCCGACCGCGAAGATGTGCGGGACGGAGGTGCGCATCTGATCGTCGACCACGACGCCACCGCGCTCGCCCAGGTCGGCGCCCGCCATCTTCGCGAGCGCGTTCTCGGGCCGGACGCCGATCGCCATGACGACGACGTCGGCCGGGACGGTGCGCCCGTCCGCGAGGTCGGCGGTGGTCGCCCCGATCGAGGTCAGCTGGGTGCCGAGCTCGAGGCGCACGCCGTTCTCGCGCATCCGGTCGGCGACCGGGGCGGCCATCTCCGGGTCGAGCGGCGCGAGCACCTGGTCGGCGAGCTCCACGACGGTGACGTCGAGTCCGCGGTGGCGCAGGTTCTCGGCCAGTTCGACGCCGATGAAACCGGCCCCGACGATGACCGCGCTGGGCGCCCCGGACATCTGCGCCGACTCGATCTGCTCGACCAGGCGGTCGACGTCCTCGACGTCGCGCAGGATCAGCGCGCGTTCGACGCCGGGCAGCGGCGGCACGATGGGGCTCGCGCCGGTGCTGAGCACCAGTTCGTCGTAGCTCTCGACGTAGGTGTCGCCAGACGCGAGGTCGTGGACGGTGACGGTGCGGGCGTCGGGATCGATCGCGGCGACCTCGCTGCGGACGCGGACGTCGAGCCGGAAGCGGGCGCCGAGACTCTCGGGCGTCTGCAGCAGCAGCTCGTCGCGGTCCTCGATGACGCCGCCGGCGTAGTAGGGCAGACCGCAGTTCGCGAACGACACGTGCGCGCCGCGCTCGAAGACGACGATCTCCGCCGACTCGTCCAGACGACGCATGCGGGTGGCCGCGGACATTCCGCCGGCGACACCTCCGACGATGACAACCTTCACGATCTACCTCCTCGATGTTGCGACCGACTATACCCCAGGGGGTATCTCACAGGGTGTGAAGCTGCTCTCAGCGGAAGTCCCGCGACCTGGTCGACATCCGCAGGTCCATGAGTTGGAGGTGATCCGCGACGACGGTCACCGCGCCTTCCGCGTTCTGCACCTTCCCGCGCACCAGGAGCGCCGGGGCGCTGGTGGCGAGCTTGCGGTACTTCGCCCACAGACCGACCGAGCACACGACGTTGACCATTCCGGTCTCGTCCTCGAGGTTGAGGAAGGTCACGCCGGCGGCGGTCGCGGGCCGCTGCCGATGCGTCACCGCTCCCCCGACCAGCACCCGGTCCCCGTCCGGTACGTCCAGCAGCCGCGACGCGGGGAGCACACCCAACGCCTCGAGTTGGGGGCGCAGGAACTCCGTCGGGTAGCTGTCGGGCGAGATCCCGGTGGCCCACACGTCGGCGGCGGCGAGTTCGACGTCGCTCATGCCGGGCAGAGTGGGTGCGCGGGTAGACGCGCCCGTGCCGGGGAGCCGGTCCGGGCGCTCCCCCGCGGCCGCGCCGGCCGCCCACAGCGCCTCGCGCCGGGAAAGCCCGAAGCAGCCCAGCGCACCGGACGTCGCAAGGGACTCGACCTGCGCGGTGGTCAGTTCGATCCGGCCGGTCAGGTCCAGGATCGACCGGTACGGGCCGTCCTCCGCTCGCGCGGCGGCGATGCGTTCGGCCAGTGCGGTTCCGATCCCCCGGACGTCCCCCAGCCCCAACCGCACCTCGGTGCCGTGGGCCTCGAGCGTGGCGTGCGCGAGACTCGCGTTGACATCCGCCCCGTGCACCCGCACCCCGTGTCGGCGGGCGTCGGCGACGAGGGATTGCGGCGAGTAGAAGCCCATCGGCTGGGCGCGCAGCAGCCCGGCGCAGAACGCCGCCGGGTGGTGCAGCTTGAACCACGACGAGTAGAAGACGAGCGAGGCGAAGGACTGCGAATGACTTTCGGGGAAACCGAAATTCGCGAACGCGTACAGCTTCTCGTAGATGCGGTCGGCCACGTCGCCGGTGATGCCGTGCAACTCCCGCATGCCGTCGTAGAGCCGTCCACGCAGCCGCTCCATCTTCTCGGGCGACCGCTTGGAACCCATCGCCCGCCGCAACTGGTCCGCCTCGGCGGCGGTGAAACCGGCGGCGTCGACGGCCATCTGCATGAGCTGTTCCTGGAACAGGGGCACGCCCAGCGTGCGGCTCAGCGCCCTCTCGAGGCACGGATGGTCGTAGACGACCGGTTCACGCCCGTTGCGGCGACGGATGTAGGGGTGCACCGACCCGCCCTGGATCGGGCCGGGCCGGATGAGCGCCACCTCGACGACGAGGTCGTAGAAGTTGCGGGGCTTCAGGCGCGGCAGCGTCGCCATCTGGGCCCGCGACTCCACCTGGAACACGCCCACCGAGTCGGCCCGCTGCAGCATCTCGTAGACCGCCTGCTCGGACAGGTCGAGCTGCGCCAGGTCCACCACCATTCCCTTGTGCTCGGCGACCAGGTCGATCATGTAGTGCAACGCCGAGAGCATGCCGAGGCCGAGCAGGTCGAACTTCACCAATCCCACTGCGGCACAGTCGTCCTTGTCCCACTGGAGGACGCTGCGGTTCTCCATGCGCGCCCACTCGACCGGGCACACGTCGGCGATGGGACGGTCGCAGATCACCATGCCGCCGGAGTGGATACCGAGGTGCCGGGGAAAGCCCTCGATCTGCGCGGCCAACTCCAGCACCGCGCGCGGGATGTCGGTGCCGGTCTCCTGACCGACGCCGGTCCACCGGCTGACCTGTTTGCTCCACGCGTCCTGCTGGCCCTGGGAGAACCCGAGCGCCCGCGCCATGTCCCGCACCGACGACTTGCCGCGGTAGGTGATGACATTGGCGACCTGCGCGGCGTACTCGCGGCCGTACTTGGCGTAGACGTGCTGGATGGCCTCCTCGCGGCGGTCGGATTCGATGTCGACGTCGATGTCGGGCGGGCCGTCGCGTTCGGGCGAGAGGAACCGTTCGAACAGCAACTGGTTGCGGACGGGGTCGACGTTGGTGATGCCGATCGCGTAGCAGACCGCCGAGTTGGCGGCCGATCCCCTTCCCTGGCAGAGGATGTCGTTGTTCTTGCAGAACGAGACGATGTCGTGGACCACAAGGAAGTAGCCCGGGAAGGTGAGCCGTTCGATGATCCCGAGTTCGTGTTCGATCTGCGCGTACGCGGCGGGGTTTCCGGACGGCGGACCGTAGCGCCGGCGGGCGCCCTGCATGGTCAGCTCGCGCAGCCAGCTCGCTTCCGTGTGCCCGTCCGGGACGTCGAACGGCGGGAGTTTCGGCGCGATGAGCCGCAGATCGAACGCGCACTCGAGCCCCAACTCGGCGGCCGCCGCGACGGCCTGCGGGCAGTGCGCGAACAGCCGCGCCATCTCGGCCCCGGACCGCAGGTGCGCACCCCCGGTGGGGGCGAGCCAACCCGCAGCCTCGTCGAGGCTCTGCCGGGCCCGCACCGCGGCCATCGCCATCGCGAGCCGGCGGCGGGACGGGTCGGCGAAGTGTGCGGCGGTGGAGGCGATCACGGGAAGACCCTGGCGCGCCGCGAGTTCCGCGAGCTGCGCATTGATCTCGTCGTCCTCGGGCAACCCGCGATGAGTGAGTTCGACGGTGACCCGGTCGACGCCGAAGCGGTCGACGAGATCGGCCAGCGCCGCCTCGGCTGCGTCGAGGCCGCCCGCGGCGAGGGCGCTGCGCACGTGCCCCTTGCGGCAGCCGGTGAGGATCTGCCAGTGCCCGCCCGCCGCCTCGGTGAGCGCGTCGTAGTCGTAACGGGGCTTGCCCTTCTCCCCGCCGGCCAGGTGCGCGGCCGCGATCTGCCGGGACAGCCGCCGATACCCCTCCTGCCCGCGGGCCAGCACCAGCAGGTGTGTGCCGTCCGGGTCGGGAGTACCGGTGCGCGGGGTGGCATCCAGGGACAGTTCGGCCCCGAACACCGTCCGCATGCCCAGTTCCTTCGCGGCCTCGGCGAACCGGACCACGCCGTACATCCCGTCGTGGTCGGTCAGGGCGATGGCGTCCAGACCGAGCCGCACGGCTTCCTCCACGAGTTCCTCGGGCGCGCTGGCGCCGTCGAGGAAGCTGAAGGCCGAGTGGGCGTGCAGTTCGGCGTACGGCACGGTGGCGCCGACCGGGCGTGCGGGATCCTCCGCCAGGTACGCGCCACGCTTGCGGGACCAGGCCGGACTGTCGCTGCCGTCGCCCGGGAACTGCCCGTCACGTCGGCCACCCGGGCGCCCCGACAGCACCCGTTCCATCTCCGCCCACGTCGGCGGACCGTTGCCCCAACCCATCCAGCTGCAACCTTCCCGCAGGTCCGGCGGAGCCTGGACCTGCACGCACGGGAAGACGCGGAGGGGAAGACGCATCTTTCGAACTCATGTTCGAGTGTGCCACGCGCGCCCGGCAGGGTCAACGAGAGCATCCCTGCCGGGCGGTGGCCCTACTGCCACAGAGTGCGATAGGCAGTCGCCTCGAACTCGAGGTAGCCCCCGAGCGATGCGGAGTCGGCGAAGGGCAGCACCTGCGCGGCCCACATGCCCGCGATGCCGTTGCGCCGGTCGATCCAGTAGTAGAGGTTGGCGAGCCCGGCCCAGGCGAGCGCGCCCGCCGGCCGTCCGGTCGGCGCCGGCTCGTCGTTGACCATGAACGTGTACGCCCAGGACTTCGGCTTCCCGGGGAAGAACTCGGCATCGTTCGACAGCTCCGGTTCGACCCCGGGCAGCATCGTCACGCGCTGACCGTCCAACCCGCTCACGACCGCTTGCTCCACCGTTTCGGGCGCAAGGACGCGACCGTGTTCACCTGCCCCGTCGTTCAGCCACATGCGCAGGAACCTGGTGTAGTCGCCCACCGTCGAGTACAGGCCGTGGCCGCCCATGTGCACCTCGGGGTCCTGCGGCAGCACCAGGTCGAGCGGCTCGAGCACGCCGTCCGGCCGCCGCTGATGGATCGTCGCCCGCCGCCGCTCCATCGCGTCGTCGAGCGTGAAGGCCGTGTCCGACATCCCCAAGGGGGCGAAGATGCGCTCGGACATCACGTCGCCCAGACGCTCGCCCCGCACAGCCTCGACGACCAGCCCCGCCCAGTCGATGTTCGACCCGTACTGCCAGCGCTCGCCCGGATCGAACAGCAGCGGCGTCGTCAGCGCGGCCTTCGTGCCGGTGATGACGCTCGGCTGGCCGTGCTCGACCGTCAACCGGTGATAGGTCTCGTCGAAGAACGAGTATCCCAATCCGGCGGTGTGCAGCAGCAGCATGCGCGTCGTGATCGCGCGTTTGGGCGCCCGCAGTACCGGCACCCCCTGCGCATCGAACCCGTCGATCACCTCGAGCTTCCCGATCTCCGGCAGGTAGTTCGACGCCGGGGCGTCGAGATCGAGGAGCCCGTCCTCCACGCACTGCAGCACGGCGGCGCCGGTGATCGCCTTCGTCGTCGAGAACATGGCGAAGACGGTGTCGGGTGTCATCGGCTGGGCGTCGCCTATCGACCGAACTCCGGCCGAGCCCTCGTACACGGTCCCGCTGCGGTCGGTCAGCATCGCGACCACACCGGGCACCTTGCCGGCCCCGGCACCGGTCACGCCGTCGAGCACGGAGTTCAGCTTCGAATCACGTTGTTCCACAGTATCTCTCCCGCCAAGTGTCGGCCTCGTACGGAGAGCAAGCTATGGGAATTTCCGAGGCGCCCACGTCCCCGATCGGCATCCACCGTCTCGAACCGGCAGGTATCGGTGATCGGCGTCACCCTCCGGCGCGACGCAGGGTGTCGGACGGGTTCTCGCCGAACCGTTGCCGATAGGCCGCGGCGAAGACACCCATGTTGACGTACCCCCACGCACCGGCAGCGGCCGCGACAGTGGTCGCCGCCTGGGACGACAACTCTCGCCGCACTCCCTCGAGCCGATGCTCGCGGAGACAGTCCCGTGGAGTGATCCCGAGATACTCGCGGAAGGCGCCGGACAGCGCCCGGACGCTCACACCGACCTCCTGCGCCACCTCGGCCACTGTCGGGATGTCGCGCGCGTTGTCGTCGATGTAGCGCACCGCCCGCCTCACGTAGCCCGGGGCGGGGACCGCCGTGGCCGACGCCAGGTCGACGCCGGCTCTCGCCGCCCATTCCTCGAGCACCTGCGCCGCGATGAGTTCCTGCAGATTGATCCCGATGCGGCCGTGCGCGATCACATCCCGGTCCGTCGCCAGGGTCCGCGAAACGTAGTCCAACAACGCCGGCCACGGGCTGTCCGGGCCGCCGATGACACACTTGTGCCGCCACAACCGGTCGTCCGGAGCCCGCCCCCACCACCGCAGCGCCAGATCGGCCAACAACCGGTGCGGGATCGTGAGGTTGAGCTGAAGATGGTCCGCGTCGGCATCGAACCTGTAATCGACCCGACTGCAGTCGACGACGAACGTCTGTCCGGTCGTCAGGTCGACGCTGGACTTCGGAGCCACCTCGTGCCGCGTCCGTCCGTTCAGGGTGGTGAGCACCAGGATATTGCCCGCCTCGGGCTCGAATTCGCCCAGCGCGACCGGAATCCCGTAGCTGAACCGGGTGAGGGTCATCTCACCGATCTTCGTCGCGAACATGCTCGAGGACGGTGCGAGCGAACGGCCGACCGGCCGGACGTCGTACGGCATGTACACCGAGTCCGACCACTGCTTGATCTCGTCCCAATCGGTGACGGGCCCGGCGGCACGCTCACGACAGGTCCGGGGGTCGAAGGTCGGCGGCACACCGGGAGCATAGGCAGCCGTGTCCTCGGCCGGAAGCATCTCGACCTCGACGCACCGATAGCGGATCAGGCCGCACCCACTCCGCGAACGCCCGGTGGCCGCCGCTGTCCGGCTGCTGGGCTTCTCCACCCACGCGGCCAATGACGTAGTGGTCCTGCACCGCAGCGTGATTGGGACGACGCCCCTCGATCAGGACGTGCGGCGACAGCGTGGCGAAGTCGTCAACTGAGCTCAGGACGGCCCCTGGTAATCTCGCGACAGGGGTGGGGGTCACCCGTTACGCAATGCCAGGGGGGACGATGAGAGCTGACCCGGAGCGGATGCATTCGACCGCGAATCGGGTGGCCGCATTGGCCGACGAATTCTGGGACGACGTCGAGAATCTCCGACGGGAGGCCGAGAACCTCATGACGGACGACTGGGCTGGCGATGCGGCCGACACCCATGCGGCCCTGTGGGCGGTATGGGTCGATTCGGCGCGACGCGTGTCCATGGCCCTGAGCGACGACGCCGGTTTGCTGCACCAGGCAGCGAACGCGTACACAAGCACTGACGAGCAAAACGCGAGGTCGACGTCGACTATCCGGCTGGAGATCGACTCCTGATGGCACGCTACGTCGCGAACACCGAACATATCCTCGCGCTTGTCGAGAAAGCCCGCCGAATCGGTGGACAATTCGAGCAGCGCATCGCCGAGGTTGAACGTGAAATCGCTGCGCTACATATCGATTGGGAAGGCGACGCCGCCGAAGCGCACCGAGGCCAGGCCACAACTTGGCATCGCGAGATGACGGATATGCAGACCGCCCTGGCTGGACTCGAGATCGCCGCACAGGGTGCGCATGACGGGTACGTCGCAAATGTCGAACACAATATGGGGATGTGGCCTTGACGACCCCGATCACCATGGACTCCACGCTGGTGACCGACGCGGCGGAACTATACAGACGAGCTCAGGCCACCGGGCAGGAAGTGATCAACACCCTCGCCGCGGCGCTCGACGCGCACTGGGGATGCGCCGGGAGCGACAGCGCGGGCGCCACCTGGGCGGCGAGCTACGACCCGGCGGCATTCGACGCCGTCGCCGCGGGAACCGCCCTCGTCAACGCCTACGGAAAGATGCACGACCTCCTCGCCTTCACCGCCCTCAACCACGCAAACACCGAGAAGGCCAACAAGAATCCTCCCGAACCCCCGGACGGACCACCGCCGCAACTCCCGACCAGCACGTCGCCGACCTTCAAGGGAGCGTTCGGCGGTGACACCGACGAACCTTTCGGATGGGGCCTGGTCAGCAGCTGGTTACAAGGCCACACCTGGCCCAACGGAGACCCCGACAAGCTCCGCGCCCTCGGCGACGCGTGGCGAGCCGCCGCGACAGGACTCCGCAGCACAGCAGACGGGACCGGATCTGCTTTCCCTCTCCTCGAGGACATCGTCTCAGGTGAGATACCCCAGGCTCTGGCGCAGATGGATCTGGTGTTCAGCGACACCGAGCAGGTGGCGACCCAATACGAGAGCCTCGCCTCGTCATGCCGGGACTGGGCCGACACCATCGAGGACGCCCACCACAAAATCCTCGCGATCCTCGCCGGCGCCCTGGGCGCGGGCCTCATCATCGGGGGCATCGCGGGCTTCTTCACCGCAGGGACCGGGGCGGCGGCCGCCGCAGGCGCGGCTGGCAGCGCCGCCGGAGCATCCATCGTCACAGTCCTCGTCGCCTTCGATACCGCGGCCGCAGTCGCGGTCGGAGCCACGGTCGCCGCCGGTGTCGCGGTCGGCGGAGTGGCCACCGACCTACAACCCCTGCTCGAAGCAAACCCCACCGTGTTCAACGCGAACACCAGCGGCGGAGGCGGAAGCTCACACAACTACGTCACGCCGCCGAAGAACCTGCCAGGATTCCCGAACGCACGGCCCGTGAAGAAGTTGGCCCCGCGGTACCGGCAGCGGTGGGAAGACGCCGACGGGACCACGTACGAGTGGGATTACCAGCACGGCGCAGTGGAGAAATACAACAAGAGCGGCAAACATCTCGGCGAATATGATCCGAACACGGGCACGCAGACAAAGCCACCTGACCCAGGCCGTAAACCAGGGAGATGAAGATGAACTATCTAGAGGCCTACGACAGGGAATCCGGTTTTTTGGTGCGCGAATACCGCTTGAACGGCATAGATCTCGTGGACCTGAAACGACTGCTCGGCATCGACCTACAGGTTGAAATATATGGGTACGACGTTCCAGCCTCGCTCGTTCCGGAGTTGGGTAAGTACACCGAAGAGCCCGTGATCGTGGACGAATCCTACGACTACCAGGTCGGATTCTTCCGCGAGTAGAGGGCCGGTCGAGGGGCATGGCTATTTTTTTCGAGAAGGATCGCAATGGAGTGCTTAGACGAATGGAACGCCGTGCAACGAGAAGCTGTGGCCAGCTGGCGGCGGAAGAACACACAGCTACGTGAAGCGCTGGGCATGGTGATTGTTCGAACCAGTTCTCGCAACAGCGAACTCAGCATCGTGGTCGATGCCGACGCCAGAGTCACCGACGTTCGTCTTACGCCGCAGGCACTACGCCTCGGCGACATCCAGCTGAGCAACCTGTTGCGGGACACGATCCAGAAAGCACAGGCGGAAGTTACTCAGAGAGTAGGGGAGGTCGCGCGCCCATTCACCCACGATCGAGACTCTGTCGCGGCGAGAAAGTTTGTCGACGAACTGCTCAACGACGACTGAGGCCCTCGATGAGTTGGTAAAGGTCCCCACGAGGACCTCGCGTCACCGCTCCTTGTAGTCCGGCGCAGACAGCACCGCCGTTCCCAGACGCGCGCCGTTGGCGACGTCTGGTCGTTCTCGAAAAAAGAGCGGGCGACATGATCAGCGTCGACGACGGAACCAACCCCGCTTGCGCTTGCTCTGGCCGATATCGAACGTCAGGCGAAGAACGGTGCGCTCGGGGTCGAAGGCGCTCGGGGCGTGGTCGACGACGATCTCGGCGGCCTCGGTCGATCCGATCGTGTCGCCGTCGCCGATGACGGGTCCTTGTCCGACCAGGTACGAGGCGATGCCGGTGAGGCGCTCGAAGGTGTCAGCGGCGGATTCGGGGGTCTCCGGGATTTCGATGTCCGGGAGGCCGAGCATGTCGAGACCTCGTGTGTGGCCGGTCATCACGCCGTCCGGTCGCTCACCGATGTTGATCGCGACCCATGCGAGCAGCGGCGGCTCGGGCAGCGTCTCCTTCATCAGGTCTCGGAACAACGCGGGCAGGATGACGTGATCCGCACTACCGAAGTAGACGGCGCGGACGGTGTCGGAGAGTTCGACGATCGACGCGATGACACGCGACAGCAGCACCGCGTCCGCGATCGCGTCCTCGTGCCCACCCCCTGTACGGAAGACCGTGACGATGGTGTGCGCGGCGTAGTCGACCGGTGCCGGAACATCCTTCGGCCACAGGCGGCTGTGCTGGGCGATGTCGGCGACATCGTCCCCCACCCGGGCAGGCACGGTGAGCAGCGCGATCATGCTGTCGCCCAGGTCGAGGCGCACCGGCCCGTCGCCGGACTCGTCGTCACCGACGGAGAGGCCGGAGAAGTCGGCATCCGGCCAGTCTCGCTTCAGCTGCGCGGCCAGCGCTTCCGCGGTGATTTCGGCATCGAGTCGGTCCTGGAACAACATTGCGAGCGCGGGCATGGCTCTCCCCCTGAGAATGTGGGCTTGCACGACGATCGGTCGCCCGATTGAGACGTCGCGCGCTACACCCTATCCCCGCCGCAGGTGCTCTCCGCTCGCAGCTCCACCACTCAGTCCCACACGAGGGAGAGCACCCGGTGCCCGTCCGGGATGGGCGGTACGTCGCAGAAATCGGCGGCGTCGTAGACGAAGCCCTCCCACAGCGACTCCGCCTGCAGGCTCGCCACGTCGAGGCGGGCATCGACGTCCTCGACGGCCAGCGTCGTGCAGATGGCGACGGCCTCGGCGGACAGTCCCTCGTAGCCGTCGTCGAACATCTCCTCGTGCAACTGGACACGCACCCACGCCACCGCCGGATCTTCGGCCAGCACGTCGAGGCGTCGAGTGATCTCGGCGAGGTCCGGACGCCCGTACCCGTACTGATTGGGAGCGATGGAATCCACGAACACGTTCCCGTGGAAGAACTCCGGGACCGTCACCAACGGATACCGGTCGCCGCCGGCAGCCGAACGTTCCAGTACGTGCTCACGCGAAATCATGAGTGGAAAATACTCCTGCCGACGAGACACACCGGACATCACTCGCCCTGCTCACCACGCATCGCCTACCACACATAACCGGCCGATGTGTCCGAAGCCGTGCGTCCGATCCGGATGCGCGGTCTCATGGGATGGGGGCCGACGCACCGAAGGGACGTCCCGATGACCACGTTGTCCGTCATCTACTACTCCGCCACCGGCCACGGCACCGCGATGGCCGATCGGGTGTCCACGGCCGCGCAGTCCGCAGGCGCGGACGTGCGGGTGCGACATATCGCCGAGACCCGCGATCCTGCGACGTTCGCAGGCAACCCGGCATGGTCCGCCAACTACGAACTCACCAAGGACCTCCCTGCGGCCACCGGGGACGACATCGTCTGGGCCGACGCGGTGATCTTCGGGTCCCCGACCCGGTTCGGCAGCACCGCGAGCCCCTTCCAGACCTTCGTCGACACCCTCGGCGGCCTGTGGATGCAGGGGCAGCTCGCCGACAAGGTCTACGCGGCCTTCACCTCGAGCCAGACCCTGCACGGCGGCCAGGAGACCACCTTGACCTCGCTGTACACGTCGCTCATGCATTGGGGCGGCATCCTCGTTCCGCCCGGTTACACCGACCCGGTGAAGTTCGCGGACGGGAACCCGTACGGCGTCAGCAAGGTGACCGGACCGGACAACCAGAACCCCCTGGACGACACCACGATCGCGGCTCTCGAACACCTCGCGACCCGGGTGGTGACGATCGCCGGGAAACTCGCCGGCACGACGTAGCCGGCCTCGCGCGCGCCGACCCGTTCACGAACGTGTGTTATCCAGACGACATGTGTGCTGACTCTCTCGGAACGCAACCACCGATCGGTACGACGACGGCAACCATCCGTGCCCTGGCCGCAGGGCTCGCACCGAGCGAGCGCCGGGTGGCCGACGTGTGCGTCGAACGGCCCCGCGACGTCGCCTGGTGGTCGGCGGCGGATCTGGCGGCGGCGGCATCGACGTCGACCGCGACGGTGGTGCGGGCCTGCCAGAACCTCGGCTTCTCAGGATTCCAGCATGTGCGGATGCTGCTGCTGCGCGATCTGGGCGCCGAGTCCTCGACCGCGTCCGACGCGACCACGCCTCCCGGTGGCGTCGGCATTCTGCGGACGATCGTCTCGGAGGTCGGCACGGATCTGGCCGGCGGCCTGGCACCGCTGTCGGAGGACGCGTTCGACGACGCGGTCCGCGCGCTCGCGAACGCGCGGCGAATCCTGGTCGTCGCCAACGGAGGGTCATCGACGGCCGCAACGGCGTTCGCCGTCCGCTTCCTGCTTCGCGGCCGGGCCGCGGAGGCGCCGACCGACACGGTCCTGCAGGCTCTCACCGCACGGACCCTGTCCGGTGACGATGTGTGCGTCGCGGTCAGCGACTCGGGCATGAACGCGTACACGATCGACGCCGCGCGCGCCGCCCGTGACGCCGGCGCGCACGTCGTCGGTGTCACCGCGCACGCGCGGTCGGCGCTCGTCGACCTGTCGACCACGGCGCTGGTGGTCGGCAGTGGGTCGGGACCCTACGCGGCGCACGGGGTGTCGGCGACGATCATTCAGATGACCTTCCTGCTGGGCCTGCAGGTCGCCGTGTCGGAAGTGGACGGCGCAACCTCCAATTCCACTGAACGAGACGTGGAACATCTTGTCGCCCTGATGAATCCGACCCCTGATTTCCTCGACCCGAAGGATCGCAACTAGCCCTCCAACGCTCACGACTCGTTGGACGACCATTCAGTACTCGTTCACCTTCGGCTGGCTGACTACTCCATGTAATGAGAATTCCGAATCGATCCGATTCGGGTAATCACGTTTCATCGGAGAGGGTCATGGGCAGTATTCGTATCGAGGGCCTGGGCAGAACCTTCGGCGGCGTGACCGCCGTCGACGACATCTCGATGGAGATCCGCGACGGCGACTTCCTCGTCCTCCTGGGCCCCTCGGGCTGCGGCAAGACGACGCTTCTGCGGATGATCGCCGGGCTCCTCGAGCCGACCAGCGGCCGCATCGTCCTCGACGGCGAGGACATCACCACCGCGCCGGCACGCAAACGCGACGTCGCGATGGTCTTCCAGAACTACGCGCTGTATCCGCACCTGTCGGTGGCGCGCAATCTCGGTTTCCCCCTGCGTGTCCGGAAGGTCGCGAAGGACGAGGCGGCCACCCGGGTCGACGAGGTCGCGCGCCAGCTCGACATCGCACACCTGCTCGAGCGCAAGCCGAAGGAGCTGTCGGGCGGCCAGCGTCAGCGGGTCGCGGTCGGACGCGCGATCGTCCGTAACCCCAAGGCATTCCTGATGGACGAGCCGCTGTCGAACCTGGACGCCAAACTGCGGACCGCGACCCGTCGCGAGCTCACCGACCTCCACCGGCGCCTCGGCGCGACGTTCGTGTACGTCACCCACGACCAGGTCGAGGCCATGACGATGGCGACGCGGATCGCGCTGCTCAACGGCGGATCCGTCGAGCAGATCGGCACACCCGAGGAGGTCTACGACCGGCCCGCCTCCGTCTTCGTCGCCGGCTTCCTCGGCAGCCCGGCCATGAATCTGCTCGACGCGACGGTTCTCGGCGTCCACGGCACGGTCCGCGCCGAGGCGCCCGGGCTGCGCGCCGAACTCTTCTCCGGTACGACCGAGGACCTCGACGTGGTACTCGGGATCCGCCCGGAGCACCTGCGCGTCGGCGCCCGTTCCGATGCGGTATCCCTCACCGCCACGGTCGATTCCATCGAGAATCTCGGCAGCGAGGAGATCGCGTACTGCACCGTCGGCGACGCCACCGTCTGCGTCCGCTCCCCCCGGCCGATCGCGATGCACGTCGGCCAGACCCTGTCCCTCACGACCGATCCCGAGCACGTGCACCTGTTCGACCGCGCGAGCGGCCGACGACTCGAGTGGATCGACACCTCTCAGCCCTACGACTACCCCGCCTCTTCCGCTAGGAGCCTGACCCATGCGTAGACGCACCACCGGCCTGGCGCTGCTGTCACTCGCCACCGCCCTCACGGTGGCCGGATGTGCCACCGGCACCGCCGCGTCGAGTTCGTCGTCGGACGGCCTCGTCCCCGAACTCGACCCGAACCAGAAGGTCGAGATCACCTTCGAGTCCTACAACCTCACCCAGGCCGGCCCCTGGACCGACACCATCAACGGACTGATCGCCGACTTCGAGACCGAGCATCCCAACATCGATGTCACACCCCAGCCGCCGCAGGGATTGTCGGCAGCGGGCAGCGGCACCGCCAGCAGCGTGCAGACGCAGCTGCTGGCAGGCAACCCGCCGGACGTGGCGCAGTTGACGTTCGACAGCCTCGACTTCGCCGTCAACCAGCTCGGCGCTCAGTCGCTCGACTCGCTGGTCGGCAAGGACGCCGTGCAGGAGCACCTGGGCGGCGCGAATCCCTATCACCCTCGGGCCGCGACCCTGGGCGACTGGGAGGGTGAGACGTACGGGATGCCGTACGTGTTCTCCACCCCGGTGCTCTACTACAACGCCAGCCTGTTCCAGAAGGCCGGGCTGCCCGCCGACACCGACCTGTCGACGTGGCCCAAGGTCGCCGAGGCTGCGAAGAAGATCACCGCGACGACCGGCAAGCCGTCGCTGACGATCACCTGCGCGGTCAAGGGCGGCAACTGGTGCATGCAGGGCCTGTTCCGGTCGGCCGGCGGCAACGTCCTGTCCGAGGACCGCAGCACCGTCGAGTTCGCGAGCGACGAGTCGGTCGATGCGGTGGAGATGCTGCGCGGCCTGTACGACCAGGGCGTGCTCGCCAACCAGGACGCCGCGGGCCAGATGGAGGGTTTCATGAAGGGCGACACGGCGATCCAGCTCCAGTCGTCGTCCGTCCAGGGCATGCTGCTCGGCTCGGCGAAGGCCGGAGGCTGGGAGCTGCGCGCCGCGGCGATGCCCGCCTTCGAGGGACGCGAGGCGGTGCCCACGAACTCCGGTTCGGCGCTGTTCGTGTTCTCCCAGGACCCGGCGAAGCAGCGGGCCTCGTGGGAGCTCGTCAAGTTCATGACGAGCGATCACGCCTACACCGAGATCTCCTCGAAGATCGGCTACCTGCCACTGCGTACGTCGCTCACCACCGACCCGGCGGCGCTGAAGCCGTGGGCCGACGGCAACCCTCTCCTCGCGCCCAACCTCGAGCAGCTGGACCGGCTCGAGCCGTGGGTGTCGTACCCCGGCAACAGCTACGTCCAGATCGACTCCATCCTCGCCACGGCCATCGAGGAGTCCGTCTTCTACGGCAAGGACCCCGCCGCCACGATGTCCGCCGCCCAGGAGCGGGCACAGGCCCTGCTCCCCTGACCGACGAAAGCGATCCACTGATGACGACCATCCTGCCGCCGCACGCCGCCACCCGCCGGCTTGCCCTGTCCGGCACCTACAACCTGCGTGACGTCGGCGGCTACGCCGCAGGCAGTCGCTCGACCCGGTGGCGCAAGCTGCTGCGCTCCGACGCCCTGCACACGCTCGATCAGAGCGGACGCGACGCCCTCGCCGAGATCGGCCTCGGCCTGGTGATCGACCTGCGCGAGAAGGACGAACTCTCGGCGGCGCCGAACGCCCTCGCCGGGGTCGGACACCGTGAGGTGCACCTGCCCGTCTACGACGGCCCACTCGACCACAACCCGACCGGCGCGACGTTCGACCTCGGCACGCTGTACGGGTGGATGCTCACCGACCACGCCGCCCGGCTCACCGAGGCCGTCCGGCTGATCGCCGCGTCCGGCGACGAACCGGTGCTCGTGCACTGCACCGCAGGCAAGGACCGCACCGGTCTCGTGATCGCACTGGCGCTGGCTGCGGTCGGCGTCGACGCCCGTGACGTCATCGCCGACTACTCGCTCTCCGAGACGATGCTCCACGGCGAATGGGTCGACGCGATGGTCGCCTCGTTCCGGGACCGAGAACTGCCCGAGGACTTCGACATCGAGAGCATCGTCGCGGCGAGCCCCGCAGCGGTGATGCGCACGACACTCGCGCGGATCGACGCCGACCACGGCGGCGCCCGGCCCTTCCTGCGCGACCACGGCATGACCGAGGCCGAACTCACCGATCTGCACGCCGCCCTGCTGGCCTGACGTGCCGCGATACACGACAACGACTTTCGAGGACAGAACCATGAGCGAGTACGGAAAGCCCGACCACTACATCCTGCACGTGAGCGACACCCACTTCGTCGGAGACGGCGAACTGCTCCACGGCAGCGTCGACAGCGACGCCAACCTGGGTCGCCTGTTCGACCGCCTGGACCGCGCCGGGCAGCGACCCGAGGCGATCGTGTTCACCGGAGACCTCGCCGATGCCGGCAATCCGCAGGCGTACGCCCGCCTGCGGGATCTGGTCGAGCCGGCGGCGGCGAAGCTGGGCGCCGAGGTGATCTGGGTGATGGGCAACCACGACAGCCGGCCCGAGTTCCGCGCCGGACTGCTCGACGCCGAGCCCACACAGGAGTCGGTGGACATGGTCCACGACATCGGCGGGCTGCGGGTCATCGCGCTCGACAGCACCGTTCCGGGACACCACCACGGTGAGATCACCGACGAGCAGATCGATTGGCTCCGTGATGTTCTCGCGACTCCGGCGGCGCACGGCACACTGCTCGCGCTGCACCACCCGCCGGTGCCGAGCGCGCTCGAGCTGCTCGAGTCCGTCGAGCTCCGCGACCAGCGCCGACTCGAGGACGCGCTGCGCGGCACCGACGTCCGCGGCATTCTCGGCGGCCACCTGCACTACTCGACCACCTGCACCTTCGGAGGCATCCCGGTGTCCGTCGCGTCGGCCACCTGCTACACCCAGGACCTGTTCCCCGCCGGCGGCGGCATGCGTGGCCAGGACAGCGGACAGTCGTTCAACCTGGTGCACGTGTACTCCGACCGGATCCTGCACACCGTCGTGCCGGTCGAGGAGGGCCCGACGCTGTACGAGGTGACGATGGAACAGATGCGTTACTACCAGTCGCTGTCCCCCGAGGAGCAGCTCGCGGTGATGGCCGAGTCGTCGAGTCACTGACGCACACCCGAAACTGATTGCGAGAATCCAATGTTCGTCGAAGTTCCGGCGAGCGTCGAACCGCAGACCGTCGCTTCGCCCCTGCCCGTACGGGCCGGGGCGGGGTGGCGGTCGCGGGTGTCGCGCCGCGCCGTTCCCTACCTGTTCCTGCTGCCGGCCGTGGCGCTGCTCGTCCTGTGGACATACAAGCCGCTCGCCGAGACGGTCGGGCTCTCGTTCTACAAGTGGAACATGATTCCGACCAGCCCGAAGAAGCCGGTGGGACTCGACAACTACACCGCCGTGCTGTCGCTGCCGGAACTTCACCAGGCTCTGTGGAACACGTTGGCGTACATCGCCGCGTTCATGGTGTTCTCGCTGGTGCTCCCCCTCGCGATCGCAGTGCTGAGCACCCGGGTGAGCGGACGCGCCCGCACGTTCTACCAGGCACTGATCTTCGTGCCCTTCCTCGTGACACCGGTTGCGAGCAGCGCGATCTGGCGTTGGCTGTTCAATCCCGACAACGGCATGATCCCCCGCGTCTCGGCGACGATGGGCTACGACCTCGGCAACGTGTTCCGGGATCCGAAGCTCGCGCTGATCGGTGTGGTCGTGATCGTCGGCTGGCAGATGCTCGGATTCGGCGTCCTCGTCATCTCCGCGGGAATGGCCGGCATCAACCCCGACTACGGTCACGCCGCCTCCCTCGACGGAGCCACACCGTCGACGATCACACGGCGCATCACGCTGCCACTGCTGTCCCCCACGTTGGTGTTCCTGGCCCTCATGACCATCCTGCTCAGCGCCCAGTGGACGTATCCGGTGATCGACGTCCTCACCCAGGGCGGCCCCAGCGGATCGACGACCAACATCTACTACCTGTTGTACGAGTTCGGTTTCCGCAACTTCGACGCCGGACTCTCGGCGGCCGCGGGCACGCTGTTCTTCCTCGGCTTCGGCCTGATCGCATTCGTGTTCGTGCGGCTGTCCGAGCGATTGAGCTTCTACGACAACTGAACCGGCACCAAGGAACCCATCATGGCTTTCGTCATCCTCGACGCCCCCGGGGCGAACCCCACCACACGGCCGGACGTCCCGGCACCGGTCGAACCGCCGGCGGCACCGCGCGGCGGACGACGGCGGATCGCGATCGGTCACATCGTCCTCGCCGCTCTCGCGGTGTTCAGTGTCTTCCCGGTGTACTGGATGTTCGCGACGGCGCTGCGCCGCCCGGAGGACTCGCTCTCGGGCAACCTCCTTCCGTGGCCGCTGAGTACGGAGAACTTTCGGTACGTCTTCGACACCATCCCGATGCTGTCGATGCTCGTCAACACGTTCGCGATGGCCATCGTCGTCGCGGTCAGCCAGCTCTTCGTCGCGCTGCTCGCGTCGTACGGGTTCGCGCGCTGGAACTTCGCCGGCAAGCAACTGCTGTTCCTGTTGTTCGTCGGGTCGTGGCTGGTTCCGTTCCAGGTCACGATGATCCCCAACTACCTGCTGATCTCACAGATGGGTCTGCTCGACACGGTCGCGGGCGTGGTGGTCCCGAACCTGTGCTCGGCGTTCGGCGTGATGCTGCTCCGACAGCACTTGGAGGCCTTCCCGCGCGAGTTGCTCGATGCGAGCGAGATGGACGGCCAGGGCGCATGGGCCGCACTGTGGAAGGTGATCGTGCCCAATATGCGACCGGCGCTCGCGGCACTCGGGATCATGCTGTTCATCTCGGCATGGAACGAATACCTGTGGCCGTCGTTGATCCTGCGGAACTCGGATGCACTGGTGCAGATCGGTATCCGCAGCTTCCTCGGCGCCGAGGGCAACAACTGGGGTGCGGTGATGGCGGCGGCCGGCATCGCCTGCCTGCCGATCTTCCTCATCTACATCTTCCTGCAGCGGCATGTGGTCGACGCGTTCGTCCGCTCAGGCCTGAAGTGACCGGGCCCCACCTGGGCAGACGCAGCAGTCGCTAGAGTCGCGGGGCCGCATCCGATTCGGATGCGGCCCCGCCGTCCCCGGATTCGGAGAACCTCGAGCATGACACGCTGGGCCTCGATCGTCGTTACGCGCAAGTGGTGGGTGCTGACCGTGGTGCTGATCGCCGCGATCGTGGCCGGTATCTGGGGCTCGGGGGTGTTCTCGAAACTCAGCCAGGGCGGATACATCGACCCGGGGAGCGAGTCGGCCGAGGTGTCGCGGATCGTCGAGGACAACTTCGGCCGGCAAGATCCCGACATCGTCGCGATCTACACGGTGCCCGGCGGCAAGACGCTCTCGGACCTCGAACCCGCGGTCACCGACACTCTCGACCGATTCCGGGCCGAGGTGCCGACAGAGTCGGTGACGTCGTACTGGTCCGCGGCGCCGCCGGCGAAACAGCTGCTGCTGTCGGAGGACGGGACCAAGGTGGCGGCGACCGTCGTCCTCTCTCCCGACTCGCACGTCACGGTCGCCACCTTCGCGGATCTGCTACCGAAGCTCGAAATCGACGGCGTGGAATCCGAATTCGCAGGCGGATCCGTCGTCGGCGTGTCGCTCAGCAGCCGGCTGCAGGCCGACCTGGTCCGCGCCGAGGCGATCGCGCTGCCGGTCACACTGGTGCTGCTGGTGTTCGTCTTCGGCGGTCTGGTCGCGGCCGCGGTGCCGGTGTTCGTTGGCCTGCTCGCGGTGCTCAGTTCACTCGGCATCCTCCGCCTGCTCACCGAGGTCACCGAGATCAGTTCGTTCGCGCTCAACGTCGCGTCGCTGATCGGGCTGGGGCTGGCGATCGACTACGGCCTGTTCATCGTGAGCCGATTCCGTGAGGAACTGGCGGGCGGCGCCACTTCCGCCGACGCGACGCGCCGCACCGTGCTGACGGCGGGGCGCACCGTGATGTTCTCGGGCCTGCTGCTCGTGTGCGCGTTCGCGGGCATGCTCGTGTTCCCACAGGCGGTGATCCGCTCGCTCGGCTTCGGCGCGATCGCGGCCGTGACAGGCGCGGCGGTGCTGTCGCTGACGGTGGTGCCGGCGCTGCTGGCGATCCTCGGGCATCGCATCGACGCGCTGTCGTGGCGCAAGGGTGCGGCGCAGCGCGGCGAGGAACGCGCCCGACGCTTCTGGGGTGGTGTCGTCACCCGGGTGATGCGCCGCCCGGCGGTCGTCGCGGTCGGCATCACCGCCGGACTGCTGGTGCTGGCCGCTCCGCTGACGAAGGCGACACTCGGCGAGATCACCTACACCGCACTACCCGCCGACGATCCGGCGCGCGTCGCGACCGAGACGCTGGCGACGGAGTTTCCGTCGACCGGCGAAGGTGCGACCCTCATCGTGCGTGGCCCCGATGGGGCGCCGCCGTCACCGGGCGATCTGTCCCGGGTCGTCGCGGCCGCCAAGCAGGTCGACGGGATCGGGCAGGCGGTCGTGCTCGCGACGCAGAACGACGTCACCGCGATCCAGGCCCTGTACGCGCAGGGGGTCGAGGGCGCCGCGGCGGGCGACGCCGTGCAGGGGTTGCGGGCGATCGATGCGCCTCCGGGCACCGACGTCCTCGTCGGCGGCGGCCGGGCGACGGTCGACGACGGCAACACCGCGATCGTGCAGTGGCTGCCCGCGATGATTGCGATCATGGTGGGCTCGACGCTGGTGCTGATGTTCCTGGCGTTCGGGTCGGTGGTGCTGCCTGTCAAGGCCGTCGCGATGGCCGGACTGAGCCTCGCCGCCACCTTCGGCGTCCTCACGTGGGTGTTCCAAGAGGGTCACGGTGCGGAGCTGCTCGGGGTCACACCGGCCCCGCTCGAGGCGACGTTCGTTGTGCTGATCCTCGCGGTGGTGTTCGGCCTGTCCACCGACTACGAGGTCTTCCTGATGTCGCGCATGGTCGAGGCGCGGGCGGCGGGGGCGACCACGGAGGACGCGGTGCGGATCGGTGCCGAGCGCACGGGCCGGGTGGTCACCGCGGCGGCGATGCTGCTGATCGTCGTCACCGGCGCGTTCACGGTGTCGGGCCTGTCGATCATGCGCTTCCTCGGGGTCGGCATGATCCTCGCGCTGATCATCGACGCGACGGTCGTGCGGATGCTGTTGGTGCCGTCGCTGGTCACCTTGATGGGCGAGGCCAACTGGTGGGCGCCGGCGTGGATGCGGCGCGTGCACGAACGCGTCGGCCTCGGGCACTGACGGCACCGAGTTCGGGAACCCCTGGCACCAGTTATTACTTCGGAGTAAGTTCCGGGTATGGCCACGTACATCGTCACGGGCGGCACGGGGTTCCTCGGCAGGCACACGATCGAGCGGCTGCTCGAACGCGACCCGTCGGCGCAGGTCCACGTCCTGGTCCGCCCCGGATCGGTGTCGAAGCTCGAGCACCTGGCGCACCGCTGGGCGGGCGGTGACCGCGTCCACGCGCTCGTCGGCGATCTGACCGAACCGGGCCTCGGACTCGACGCCCCGCCACCGGCCGCCGACCACGTCGTGCACCTCGGCGCGATCTACGACATGACGGCCGGCGAGGAGCAGGCGGCGACGAACATCGACGGCACCCGGTCGGTGATCGACCTGGCCGCCGGGCTGGGCGCGACGCTGCACCACGTCTCGTCGATCGCGGTGGCGGGCGACCATCGCGGGCGCTTCACCGAGGACGACTTCGACCTGGGCCAGCACTTCCCGACGCCGTACCACCGCACCAAGTTCGAGGCCGAGCGCCTGGTGCGCTCCGCCGACGTGCCGTGGCGGGTCTACCGACCCGCGGCGGTGGTCGGGAGTTCGGTCACCGGCGAGATGGACAAGATCGACGGCCCCTACTACTTCTTCCCCGCGCTGGCCGCACTCGCGAGGCTGCCGTCCGCGCTACCGGTCGCTGTTCCGAAGCTGGGCTACACCAACGTCGTTCCGGTGGACTTCGTCGCGGCCGCGATCGTGGAGTTGATGCTGCGACCGGACCTCGACGGCCGGACGTTCCACCTGGTCTCCCCCGACGCCCAACCGGTCCGGCAGATCTATGCGGCCCTCGCGAAGGCCGCCCACGCGCCGACCCCGGTCGCCGACCTCCCGCGAGCGGTGGCCGCTCCCCTGCTGTCGCCGCCGGCCCGGACCCGGGGCATCCGTGACGTCACCCTGCGCCGGATGGGCATTCCGCCGGTCATGATCGACCACCTCACCCTGCCCACCCGGTTCACGACCGACAGCACACGGGAGGCACTGCGCGGCAGCGGCATCGAGGTACCCGACTTCGGGTCGTACGCCGGCGAGCTGTGGACGTACTGGCGCGAGCACCTCGACCCGGACCGCGCTCGCCGCGACGACCCGGCGGGACCGCTGGTGAACCGACACGTCGTCATCACCGGGGCGTCGTCGGGGATCGGACGCGCGACCGCGATCGCGGCGGCGGCGAAGGGCGCGACGGTGCTGCTGCTCGCCCGCCGCGCCGACGAACTCGACGCCGTGGTGTCGCAGATTCGCGAGGCGGGCGGCTCCGCCTACGCGTACCCGTGCGACGTCACCGACAGCGAGGCCGTCGAGAACACCGTCAAATCCGTTCTGGCCGAGCACGATCACGTGGACATGCTCGTCAACAACGCGGGCCGCTCCATCCGGCGCGGGCTGTACCGGTCGACGGACCGCCTGCACGACTTCGAACGGACCATGGCGGTCAACTACTTCGGCGCGGTGCGGATGGTGCTCGCCTTGCTGCCGCACATGCGCGAGCGACGGTTCGGGCACATCGTCGACGTCAGCACGGCCGGGGTGCAGGCCCGCACCCCGCGGTTCGCCGCGTACATCGCGAGCAAGTCCGCGCTCGACGCGTTCGCGGACGTGGCCGCCGCCGAGACCCTGTCGGACGGCATCACGTTCACCACCATCCACATGCCCCTCGTGCGGACGCCGATGATCACCCCGACGGGCCAGTACAACGCGGGCCCGGCGGCCAGTCCCGAGAAGGCCGCGGCGATGGTGGTCCGCGCCCTGATCGACAGGCCCAAGCGCATCGACGTCCCGGTCGGCACCCTGGCCGAGTTCGGCGCCATCTTCGCGCCGCGTCTCAAGGACCGTGCGCTCTCCGCGCTTTATCACGCGTTCCCCGATTCGCCGGCCGCGCGCGGGGAGGCCGGACCGGACCCGGAACCGGTGCCCGAGGCGCCCCCGGCCGCCGCCCGACCGACCGGTCCGACCGCGTCGGCGGCCCGGTTCGCGCGGCGTCTCGCCCGACTGATCCCGGGCGCGCACTGGTGACGCGAACGCGCTGGTAAACCCATGTAACGTCCCCCGAAAATCGCACAGAATTTCGACTCCGAGGGGCCCCGAAAGTTGGCCAAACCATCTTTCGCTGTGCTAAGCAGGATAGGGGACCAACGAAAATAGGGAGAAAACTTTGACGCCAAGGATCGCGATTTTGGGAGCCGGTCCGAGTGGCCTCGCACAGCTGAGGGCATTCGAGTCTGCACGGAAATCAGGTCTTGGGTCGATGCCCGAAATTGTTTGTTACGAAAAGCAGAGCGACCTGGGCGGCATGTGGAACTACACGTGGCGCACGGGGCTCGATCAACATGGCGAACCGGTGCACGGAAGCATGTACCGCTTCCTGTGGTCCAACGGACCCAAGGAGTGCCTCGAGTTCGCCGACTATTCTTTCGAGGAACATTTCGGCCGACCGATTCCGTCGTACCCGCCCCGTGCCGTGCTGCACGACTACATCATGGGCCGGGTCGACCAGGACGACGTGCGCAAGTACATCCGCTTCGACACCGCCGTCCGGTGGGTGGAGTACGTTCCGCCCACCGGCGAGGGCGAGGCGGGACAGTTCGCGGTGACCGTCGCCGACCACCGCAACGACGTGCTCGAAACCGAGTTGTTCGACCACGTGGTGGTCGCGACCGGACATTTCTCGACGCCGAACGTGCCACATTTCGACGGCATCGAGGACTTCCCCGGGCGCGTGCTGCACGCCCACGACTTCCGTGACGCGCGAGAATTCACAGGTAAGCGGCTTCTGCTCGTCGGCAGCAGTTACTCGGCGGAGGACATCGGCACGCAGTGCTTCAAGTACGGCGCCGCCGAGGTCACCTTCAGCTACCGCTCGAACCCGATGGGTCACGACTGGCCCGAGGGCTTCTCCGAGGTGCCGCTGCTGACCGAGATCGACGGTCACACCGTGCGATTCCAGGACGGGAGCACCCGCGAGGTGGACGCGATCGTCCTGTGCACCGGGTACCGCCACCACTTCCCGTTCCTGCCCGACGAACTGACCCTGAGGACGAACAACCGCCTCTACCCGCGCGACATCTACAAGGGCGTCGTCTCACAGGCCAATTCGCAGCTGTTCTTCCTCGGCATGCAGGACCAGTACTTCACGTTCAACATGTTCGACGCCCAGGCGTGGTACGTGCGCGACGTCATTCTGGGCCGTATCGAATTGCCGGACCACGAAACCCGCGAGCGCGATATCGACGAGTGGCGCGCACGCGAGGAAAACTTGGTCACGGCGGTCGAGGAGATCGATTTCCAGGCCGCCTACATTCGCGATCTGGTGGATCGAACCGACTACCCCGAATTTCATGTCGAAAAGCAGGGTGAGCTCTTCAAGCAGTGGAAGAAGGATAAGAAGAGCGACATCATGGGCTACCGGAATTGCAGCTACACCTCGACGCTGACCGGTACCGTCGCCCCCTCGCTGCACGATGAATGGATAAATATCCTCGACGATTCCGCGGAATCGTTCCTCAACAACGATTTCGGAACTGCGGATACCGCGGCTCCGCGGAAGGTGACGCCGATCGGCCCGCGCTTCTCGCGCCCGCACCCCACGCGGTCCGAGCGGTCGTCCGAACTCTCGGGCTGATCCGCCCGGGTCGGCGAAGCGATCACGAACTCCCCGCCGGGACACCGGCGGGGAGTTCGCGCATGTCCACCGCGACCACGGGATGCACCGGCTTGGCCGCCGCACCGCAACTCGCCGGCCGGGCCGCGAGCTCACGTTGCTCGGTGATCACCCGCCACCGGCGGCCGTCGCGGTGCGTCACGACGACCTCGTCACCGTCCTCGTCCACCGTGAGATCGTCCACATCCGCGGCCACGTCCTGACGGACCAGAACCTCCGCGGCCTGCCCGCGCGGCCCCCAGTAGCTGCGGCCGCGCAGGCCCGGCAGGTACACCTCGTCCGCCGCGGCCGCCCGCACCGCCGCCGCGCTCTGTTCCGGGGTGAGCCGACCGTACGTGTTGCCGCTGGGCAGCAGGATCATCGACGGCGCGAATCGGTGCCCGCCCGTGTGCGAGCACTCCCACACGGCGTCACCGAACTCCGCGGCCAGCGCGGCCGCGACCGGACGGCCCAGCACCGCGCAACACTGGTCACGTTTGCCGTGCGCGCACACCAGCACGACGGGCTCGGTGACGCGCTCACCGAGCCCCGGGGCGGAACCGGACACCACGGTCAGGTCGATGTCCAGCAGATCGGCGGTGTCCCCGATCGTGACCCGCTCGCACCACGAGTTGTCCGGATCAGAGTTCGCCAGCAGCACCGTCCGCCCGTCGCGGGCGTACTCGCTGCGCCCCGGCCGGCGGATGAACATCACCCGGACGCCGGCCGCGTCGGCGCGCCGGGACATCTCGTCCGCGAGGTCCTTCCCGAGCGCCGTGCCGTCGAGCACGTCGCGGCCCCACGCGCCCGGGTACTCGACGCAGACCCAACCGGTGACGTGTGCCGCGGTGCCGGGCAGGGGTTCGTCCGCGGACAGCACGGAGCACGGGACGGGGCCAGTCTGGGGAACCGATTCGCTCACCCCGCCATTGTGTACCGGCGCTCAGCCGTGGAACGTGCGGCCCTCGGCCAGTTGCTCGACGAACGCGGCGATCCGGCGGGCCCGCGTCTCCGGTCGCTTGGCGTCCTGGATCCGGTACAGCGCCGCGTACCGGTTGCGGCTGTCGAGGGTCGCGAAGAACGCCTCCGCCGCCGGGTTCGCGGCCAGCGCGGCGGCGAAGTCCTCCGGTACCTGCGCATCCTTCGAGCCGTCGTAGGCGCGCGCCCAGCGGCCGTCGGCCTTCGCCGCCTCCACCGCGGCCAGTCCCGCGGGCTCCATCAGTCCGCGTTCGATCAGTGCCTCGACGGCCTCCCGGTTCCGCTTGGACCACGGACTGCGGGCGCGGCGGGGCGTGAAGCGCTGGACTCGGAAGTCGTCGTCCAGCCTGCGGGCCTGGCTGTCGATCCAGCCGAAACACAGCGCCACCTCCACCGCCTCGGCGTAGGTCACAGATGTGTGCGCCGAGCCCTTCTTCGCGATCTTCACCCACACACCGGGAGCCGTGGAGACGTTGTCGCGCAACCAGTCCCGGAACGCGGCCTGATCGGCAAAGGACTCGACGGGCAACTCCGTGGCGGCCATGTCAGCGCCCCGCCCACACCCGGATGAAGCCGCGCGCCAGGTAGGCGAAGGTACCGAGTCCCAGCACCCATTTCGTGGTGCTGACCGACGTCGTGGCGCGGATGGCGCCGTCGGTGATCCGGTCGCGGTGGTCGAGCAGGTACAGGCCCGCGACGTTCTCGATGTAGTCGCCCGCGGCCGCCACCACCGGCGCGGCCAGGAGCACGCGCTTGGTCGTCGGCGACAGCGGCGCCAGTTCGTCGAGTCGTCGAACTCCGGCCCGCAGCGCCGTCGCGTAGATCACGGGGTGGACGAAGTCCGGGTAGAAGTGACTGCGGTAGCGCTCGGTCTCGGCGGCGTCCATGCCGTCCAGCACCGCGGTGTAGGCGCGCGCCGACGGTGCCGTCTGCGTCTGCAGCAACTTCGACCCCACCGGCCCGAGCAGGCGCAGGATATTGGCCTGCGACACCACGAAGGCAGCGGACCAGCCGATCAGTTTGCCGTTTGCACGAAGTGAACCACCCCGGAAACCCATGTCCCGCATGATGCCACGCGGGAGCGGATTCAGGGCGCCATCAGGAACGGCAGCACCGCGGATTCGAAGTCGCGGTACCGGTCGCGGTGGATGCTGTGCCCGCACGCGAACGACACCACCTCGCAGTCCCCGATCGCGTCGACCGCGGCCGCGAGCAGCACCGGATCCACCATGCCGGTCGGGCCGCCCCGCAGGATCAGCGTCTCGGCCTCGATGTCGGCGAGGCGCTCCCACCACAGCGGATTCGGCGCGTGGAACTGGGTGAGCGCCGACGCGGTCATCGACCGGTCGAATGCCCACACCGCGCGCGGACTGCGCAGCATGCTGGTGGTGGCGTGCCACAGTTCCACCGGCGACGGCAGCCGGCCGCCGAAGTTCGGGACCGGGTCACCGGGGCGCAGCGGCAGCGGCGCCTCCTCGAGCACGAGTCGGCGCACCAGCGTGGGCCGCTGCTGCGCGACCAGCGAGACCGCGTGCCCACCGAGCGAGTGCCCCACCAGGTCCACGCTGTCGAAGCCGAGGTCCTCGCACAGGCCGAGGATGTCGTCGCCGAACTCGCCGAACAGGTACGACTCCGCACGGGCGCTGCGCCCGTGCCCGCGCAGGTCCACGGCGAGCACCCGTCGTCCCTGCGCCGTCACCGCCCGCGCGAACCGATCCCACGTGCGGCTGTCGCCACCCATACCGTGCACCAGGATCACCGGAACGGGATGCGCCGCAACCGAACCGGTGCCGTCACTGTCGCGGTAGGCGATCGTGTGACCGCTGCGGCTGACTGTCGTCTCGGTAGGCTGCACGGTCACCGAGCGTAGTCGTGCTCCCGCTCGGGAACCGACCGGGTCAGCCGCTGCGGGGTCAGGTTCAACCGGCGCAGCAACTGCGCATTGGCCGCGACCACGACGGTCGACGCCGACATCAGGATCGCGCCCACCTCCATCGGCAGCACAAAGCCGACCGGGGCCAGCACACCCGCCGCGAGCGGCACCGAGATCACGTTGTAGCCCGCCGCCCAGGCGAGGTTCTGCACCATCTTCCGGTATGTCGCGTGCGACAACTCGATCACCGAGACCACGGCGCGCGGATCGTCGCTCACCAGCACGACCCCGGCCGACGCGATCGCGACGTCGGTGCCCGCACCGATCGCGATGCCGACGTCGGCCTGCGCGAGCGCGGGCGCGTCGTTGACGCCGTCGCCCACCATCGCGACCCGGCGGCCCGACGCCTGCAACTCCTTGACCTTCGCCCCCTTGTCCTGCGGCAGGACGCCCGCGATCACGTCGTCGATACCGAGGTCGTCGCCCACCGCCCGCGCGACGGCGTACGCGTCGCCGGTCAGCATCACGACCTTCACGCCGCGGGCGTGCAGCGCCTCGATCGCGTCGCGGGATTCGGGGCGGATCTCGTCGGCCAGCCCGAGCGCGCCGATCACCCGGCCATCGCGCAGGACGTGCAGCACCGTCGACCCCTGCGCCGCCCACTTCTCCGACACCGGCAGTGCGGAGGCCCGATGACTGCCGAGCATGCCGGGTCCACCGACGCTGACCTCGGCGCCGTCGACGGCGGCGGTGACGCCGACCCCGTTGCGGGCCTCGAACCGGGTGGCCTGCGGGATCCGCAGCCCGCGCTGCTCGGCCGCCGCGACGATCGCGCGTCCGAGCGGGTGCTCGCTGTCCCGCTCGACCGCCGCCGCGAGCGCGACGAGGGTGTCCTCGTCGACTCCGGGCACAGCGCCGGCCGCGACGAGAGCGGGCTCGCCCTTGGTGAGGGTGCCGGTCTTGTCGAACAGGACGGTGTCGACGGTGCGCATCGCCTCGAGGGCCCGCCGGTCGGTGACCAGCACGCCCGCGCGGGCGGCGCGCTCCGTGGCGATCGACACGACGAGCGGGATCGCCAGACCCAGGGCGTGCGGGCACGCGATGACCAGAACCGTGATGGTCCGGGTGACGGCCTCCTCGGGGGTACCGAACATCGACCACACCGCCAGCGTGATCACCGCCGCGACCAGCGCGAACCAGAACAGCATCGCCGCGGCCCGGTCGGCCAGCACCTGGGCGCGGGACGACGAGTTCTGCGCCTCCGCGACCAACCGCTGGATCCCGGCGAGGGCGGTGTCGTCGCCGACCGCGGTGATCTCGACGCGCAGTGCCGAGTCGGTCGAGACCGTACCGGCCACCACCGGGTCTCCGACTTCGCGGCGCACAGTGCGCGACTCCCCCGTGATCATCGATTCGTCGAGGTCACCGGCGCCCTCGACGATCCGGCCGTCGGCGGGAATACGTCCACCGGGGCGAACCATCACGATGTCGCCGGTCACCAGGTCGACGGTCGAGACGGTGGTGACGGAGCCGTCGCCGCCGATGCGTTCGGCCTCATCCGGCAGCAGCGCCGCGAGGGAGTCCAGCGCGCTCGACGCCTGCCCCAGCGATCGCATCTCGATCCAGTGTCCGAGCAGCATGATCACGATGAGGAGCGCCAGTTCCCACCAGAAGTCGAGATCGTGGCCGAGCACCCCCAGACTCGCCCCCCACGACGAGACGAACGCGACCGTGATCGCGAGCGAGATCAACAGCATCATGCCGGGCTGACGCGCCCGGATCTCGCTCACCGCGCCGGTGAGGAACGGACGCCCACCCCACACGAACATCGCGGTGCCGAGCAGCGGCGAAATCCATTCCACCGCAGGGTTGTCAGGCGGCGTGTAGCCGACGAGGTCGGCGAACATCATGTTCGCACCGACCACCGGGATCGCCAGGAACAGCATGATCCAGAAGAGCCGCCGGAACTGGGCGACGTGATCGCCGTGCCCTCCATGGCTCGAATGTCGGCCCGAATGTCGGCCCGAATGCTCGGGATGGCCGGAATGACCGACCGAGTGTTCACCCTCGTGATCGGGAGCGTCCGCCACGTGGTGGTCGTGAAGTGCTTCGCCGTGTGGGTTCATACCCATGGAACGTATACCCCCTATGGGTATACGGCAAGAGTTATTCGTAGATGCCCTCCACTCCCCACCTTCCTCCCTCACAAATCAGAAGCAACGCCCGTGACTCGGCGAGCAGCACCTGCGCACGGGCGGCGTCCCGCGCCGCCGCGGCGTCCCACCACCGCTCGTCCACCGGCCACGGCCCCGCCCAACCCTGCACGTCCCATTCCCGGCTCCCCCACCGGAGCCTCGCAGGCGCGGCGGTGAACTCCCCCCGCTCGGTGACGTACACCGGGCCACCGGAACGATCCTGCAGCGTCACCGCGGGGATGTTCGGCAACACCGTCGACGGCGCCGGTTCGGGCAGCCGACCCGGCCACGGCGCTGCCGGGTCCGCATCCGGAACCAGCTCGTCCCCCAAGGGCACCAACGTGATTCGCTCCATCGGGCCACGCCCACCGCTGAGCACGCCCACCCGGACGGACTCCCCGCCGAGCAGACCCTGCACCCGAACCAACGCCCGCCGGGCCCGCTCGTCCTCCTCGCCGACACCGCCCCACAGCCCCAGCTGCAGAGCCCCCGCCGTGACCACTTCCACCGGTTCGAGGCGCAACACCGTGATCCCGGCCGTGGGCCGGGACTCGCTGCGGCCCGTGAGCCAGCCGTCCAACTGCCACCGCACCCGATCCGCGGTGCCCTCCGGCGTCAGCGGCTCGGCGCACCGCCACGTCCGGACCAGGTGCTCGCCGTTCCCGGTGCTCGCCGACACCTGCAGCCGGGTGCACGCCACGCCCGCACCGGACAGGTTCGCGTGCAGTCGCTCGGCCATGGCCCGGCCCGCGAAGGCCGCTGCGTCGACCCGCTCGATCGGCGGATCACACTGCTGTTCCACCTCCAGGTCCGGGGGCACGACACGGGCCGACGGCGGTCGCTCCGGCTCCCCGCGGGCGGCCCGGTGCGCGAGCACCGCGTCGCTGCCGAACCTGGACGCCACGTCCACCGGCGACAACGCCGCGAAGGACCCGACGGTCCGCAGCCCCAGCCGGCGCAGCAGACCGACCAGGTCACCGCGCTCCGGCGCGGCGAGGCTGGATTCGGCCGCGAGTTCGGCGATCGGCAGCGGCGCCAGGAACCGCGCTCCCTCACCAGCGGGAACGAGCGCCGCGTATCGGGCCGCGATCACGGCGGTGGACAGTTCGTCGGCGACGCCGATCCGGCACTCCGCCCCCGCCGCGGCCACCGCGTCGACGAGCTTCTCAGCCGCGGCCTCCTCCGAGCCGAAGTAGCGGATTGCGCCGCGCGCCGCCAGCACCAGCAGTCCCGGACGCAGGATCTCCACCCCCGGAGCCACCTCGTCGACGGCGGTCACCACAGCCTCGAACAGTCGCGCGTCCCGCTCCGGATCGGACTGCGCCACATGCAGTTCCGGGCACCTCGCCTGCGCCTCCCGACGCCGCAGCCCGCGCCGCACCCCCTGCGACCGCGCCGTCGCCGAGCATGCGACCACCCGATTGGCATGCAGCACCGCAACCGACTCCGTGGCCGGCAGGTCCGCCGCCGCGGCCGCCGCCACCGCCGGCCAGTCCGGACACCACACCGCCAGCACCCGCGCACTCATCGGGCCACCGCCTCCGGGATCAGCGCGACGGCTTCGGGAACCCACTCGACCCGCCCGCAGCCCGACCGCACGTCCAGGCGCGCGGTCCGTGGCTGGAACGCCCGGCCCTGCGCCCGCACCGACAACCGGACCGAACACAACCGACCGCGGCCGGCGTCGGCGCCGCGGCCCACCCCGTCGTAGCCGCGCACCCGGGCGTCCAGCCGGACCTCGGCACCGCCCCAGTGCCCGCCGGTCACCACCAACGTCGACTGTTTGCTGCGCGCCCGCGCGACCACGGCCCGGGCCCGCGACGGCGGAACCGAGATCCCGCCCAGCCCCAGCACCACCAGATCCATGCCGTCGAGCAGCACCGCCGCGACCTCCACCGGGTCCGGCCCGGGATCCGGCACGAACGCCAGTCTTCGCAACTGGGCACCCATCTCGGTGGCCGCGAGCACCCCGAGCTTCGGATGCCCGATGACCGCGGCATGCCCACCCGCCTCGGTCACCGCGGCCAACAGTCCGAGCAGCAGCGACGTCGCGCCGGAGACCGCGACCACGGAGCCCCGGGGCAGCCCGCCCCGCGGCAGGAGCGGGGCCAGCGGCCCGGGGACGGGCAGCGTCCGCTCCGCGACATTCTCGGCCCCCGCCTCGCCCCGGGCAACCGCCTCACCCCGCGCCGGCACCGCCGCGATCCGTCGGCGCAGATACTCCAGACGCTGCTGACGGCTCAGCCCGGACAGCGCCGGCGGTGACGGTGCGGACAGCTGGGCGGGTTCGGTCATATCGGCTCCCCGGATCACACATGCTGGTCTCGGGACGTTTCGGTCCCGAAGTGGTTCGGCGCGCGGGGAAGACGCGGACGCACACGTTCGAACATTCTTTCGAACACTTCCAGTAAAGCTCTCCCAGGGTCAGCTCGTCAAGCCGAATCCCGCCGATCCACTAACCTCGAATGCGTGACTGAGCAGGAACGCACCCGATCCGACCGACGAAGCAGAGCGGTCGTCGGGCCGGACTACCTGATGGCAGGCAGGTACCGGCTGCGCTCCAAGCTCGGTGGGGGCGGCATGGGCGCGGTGTGGCTCGCGCACGACACGCTCCTCGACCGCGAGGTCGCCGTGAAACAGGTCACCTCCACCACCGGCATGGACGACGCCGCGGCCCGTGAGGTCCGGCAGCGCGCGCTGCGTGAGGGACGCAACGCCGCGCAGTTGTCCCACGAGCACGCGATCGCGATGTACGACGTCGCCGTCGAGTCCGACGAGCCGTGGCTCGTGATGGAGTACCTGCCGTCCCGCAGCCTGGCCGAGGCGATGAACCTCGTCGATACCCTGCCCCCGCGCGAGGTCGCACAGATCGGCGCGCAGATCGCTGCCGCCCTCACCGACGCGCACGCCGCCGGGATTCTGCACCGCGACATCAAGCCGGGCAACATCCTCGTCGCCGACCGCGGTGACGCGCTCGGCATCGTCAAGATCAGCGACTTCGGGATCGCGCGCGCGAAGGGCGACGCGCCCAGCGGCAAGGCCGGCGTCATCACCGGCACGCCCGCCTACTTCGCCCCCGAGGTGGCCCGCGGCGACGACCCCACCGAGGCCAGCGACGTCTTCTCCCTCGGCGCCACGCTGTACACGGTGGTCGAGGGGCAGCCGCCGTTCGGACTCGACAGCGACCCGATCGCGCTGCTGCACCGGGTCGCGAAGGCGGAGATCTACCGACCCAGCCTCAGTGGGCCGCTCACCGACACGCTGCTGCACATGCTCGAACCCGATCCGACCCGCCGCCCCACGATGGCGCAGGCGCGGGACGCGCTCGCCGCCGTCGCGCTCGGATCCGACACCGCCGGAGCCGGGCACGCCGCCCTGCTGATGGGCGAGCCCGTCAAGACCGCCGACGGCACCGTCCCGCACTGGGCCCACCGCTCGGCGCCGGCGGCAATTCCCCGTCGCCGCCTCGGTTCCACAACGGCGACGGATCTTCCTGCGGTGCAACCGAACACCCCGCTCGGCTCGGTTCCGCGCCCCGCCGGGCGGGCCTGGCTGCGGCAGCTCACCGAGGGACTGACCGGACCGCAGGCCCCGACCGACCTGCGCGGCAGGATCGTCGCGGCCGCACCGCTCGCCATGGCGGTCATGGTCGGCATCATCGTGCTGGCGCTCGTCGTGGCGCTGATCGTGTCGCTGGCACTCTGATCCGCGCCGGCCGCCTCAGTCGATCCGCCGCCGGTGCGCCCACCGCGTGAGCGCATTCCGATTGGACTGCTGCGTCTTTCGCAGCACGTTCGAGGCGTGGGTCTCGACGGTCTTCACCGAGATCACCAACTCCTCCGCGATCTCCCGGTAGGTGTAGCCGCGGGCGAGCAGGCGCAGCACCTCGAGTTCCCGCGGGGTGAGCGAGTCCAGCTCCGGATCCAGCGGCGGCTCCGGCACACTCGACCGTCCGGTGAACGAGTCCAGCACGAATCCCGCGAGGCGCGGGCTGAACACCGCGTCGCCGCCGGCCACCCGGCGCACCCCGTCCGCGAGTTCGGCACCGGAGATCGTCTTCGTCACGTATCCGCGGGCGCCGGCCCGGATGACCGCGATCACGTCCTCTGCGGCGTCGGACACGCTGAGCGCCAGACACACCGGGCCCGAGTCGATCCCGTTCAGCACCGCGACGCCACCGCCGTCGGGCATGTGGACGTCGAGCAGCACCACCTGCGGGCGCAGCGCGTTGATGCCGGCGATTGCCTCGGCGACGCCGCCGGCCTCACCGACGACCTCCATGTCGGACTCCCGGCCGAGTTCCGCGCGCACCCCCGCCCGGAACACCGCGTGATCGTCCACGAGGAAGACACGGAACTTGTCGGAAGCGGAGGCTGTGGAGTCGAGGGGCGTCACGGCCCCCAGATTAGGACATCGACTCCGGCTCGCTCGCGGCCTCCTCCGGAGCCGAGTCGTCGGCGCAGACGGGACGCGGCATGTGGATCCGCACCTCGGTGCCCTTTCCCGGAGTCGACCGGACCTCGACGCGACCGCCGCGGCGCTCGATGCGGGCGCGGATCGACTTCGCCAGCCCCTGTCGGTCCTCGGGCACCGCATCGGGATCGAACCCGACGCCGCGGTCGCGCACGAAGATGCTCACCTGGTCGCGTTCGGTCTCGGCGTACAGGTCGATGCTCGACACCCCCGAGTGCTTGGCGGCGTTGACGAGAGATTCCCGGGTGGCGCCGAGCAACGCGGTGAAGCACTCCCGCGACAGCCCGGGGCCCTCCTTGCCCTCCACGGCGAGTGCGACATCGCCGACCGTGACCGGGCGCACCGTGACACCGTGCTGGTCCTCGACCTCACCGGCGATCGTCTGCAACGCCTCCGCCAGGCTCGTGTGCGCCGTCTCCCCGCCGCCGAACAGCCACCGGCGCAGCTCGCGCTCCTGACCGCGCGCCAGCCGCGCCACCTCGTGCGGGGAATCCGCCTGCTTCTGGATCAACGCGAGCGTCTGGAGGACGGAGTCGTGCAGGTGCGAGGCGATCTCCTCGCGTTCCTCGTTGCGGATGCGCGCGGCGCGCTCCTCGCCGAGCGCCCGCCACAGCTTGAGCCACAGCGGCACCGTGAGCAGGCCCGCGCCCACCAGCGTCACGACGACGGCCAGCAGCGACGACCGCAGTGCCTCGATGTCGACCTGCGCGAGGATCACCACACCGAGGCCAGTGACGATGAGCGTGACACCGCCGAGCACGCGGGCCCACGTGAGTACGGTCGGACGGTGCGGCAGTCCGAGGACCGAACGGGAGCCGTCGGTGTCGAACTCGCGCCACACCAGTGCGGCACCCACCGCGACCACGATGAACGGGGTGACCACGGATGCGGCGGTGCCGTTGATCAGCCAACTCAGGCTCGCGGCGACGGCGAGGCCGATGACGGCGAGGCCCATGGCCCGACGCCGCTCGGCGGCACTCGGCCGCTCGGTGTCGGTGCCGGGCGGCGTGAAGATCCAGAGCAGTCCGTAGGCCATGATGCCTGCGCCCGCCAGCGACGCGAGCAGGGTGAACGCGACCCGCACCTTGAACACGTCGACGCCCAGATGATCGGCGATCCCGCCGGCGACACCGCCGACGATCCGACCCCCGACGCGGCGCTGCAGCTTCGGGTAGAGGGCTTCGTCCACGACGGGAGCAGGAACCGCCGACAGCGCGGGGCTCACCGCCGGATTCACGGGCTCGTTCGGGTCGACCAGAGGGTGCACAGTCCCGATCCTGGCACGGTTGCGTCGGCGTGACATCAGGGCCCGACCCTGAGATCGCCGGCCCTGGGGCCTGCGGTTCAGGGAAAGATCAGGGTAGTTCCCGATGGTACGAACGGCACCGTCCACGCCAGGATTGATCCATGACGACTGGGAGCTTCTCGGATCAGCTTCACGACCTCTGGCGGACCCGCCCGATACGGCTGCCGCAGCAGGGACACATCGCCGGTGTCGCGGCCGGGATCGGCCACCGATACCGCGTCGACCCTGTGCTGGTACGGGTCGCGTTCGTCGTGTCCACGCTCTTCGGCGGGGCCGGCATCATCCTGTACCTCGCGGGCTGGCTGCTGCTCAGCAAGCCCGGCGACCAGGTGTCGCCCGCCGAATCGCTGCTGGGGCGGGGCCGCAGCTCCCAGTCCGGCACCAAGACGGTGGTGCTGATCGTCGCCCTCGCCATCGCGCTGAGCACGATCGGGCCGATCGGGTTCGGCATGGGGGGCTCGGTGCTCCTGAGCTTCGCGCTGATGCTCGGTGGCCTGTGGCTGCTGTACCAGCGGGAGCCGGTGCCCCCGGCGCTACCGCCGAACGTCGCGCAGCCGACGGTCGGCTACCCGGTCACCGCGTTCCAGACCACTCAGGCCGCCGCGTACACGCCGCCCATGTACGGCCCCTACACGCGACTGCCCGACCACTATGAACCCACCGAACCCATTCCCGCCCCTCGGCAGGAGACGGGCGGCGACGACCGCCCGGCCGCGAACGATCCGACGCCGCCCGCCTGGGATCCGCTGGGCGTCGCACCGTTCGCGTGGGACCTGCCCGAACCGGCGAGCCCGCCCGCACTGCCCGCGGAACTGCCCCGGCAACGCACACGGTTCACGTCCGTGGTCCTCGGTCTCGCGGTCCTGGCGGCGGCAGCCGCAGCGGCGCTGTCGGCCGTGGTCGGCCCGGACTGGTTGTCCCCCGGCCGGATCGGCGCGATCTCGCTCGCGGTGATCGGCGTCGGACTGGTCCTCGGCTCGTTCCTGCGTCGCGGGTACGGGTTGCTCGTGGTCGCGTTCCCGCTCCTCGGGTTCGTCGTCCTCGCATCGATCGTCGGACCGCTGCACTGGGACGAGACCAAGGTCGGCGACCACGTGTGGACCCCGACGTCGCTGGCCGAACTCGCGCCCGTCTACGAGGGCACCGCCGGCGACTTCACCCTCGACCTCACGCACCTCGACCTGACGACGAACCGCGAGGTTCGGATCGAGGGCAAGCTCGGCAACTACACGGTGATCGTGCCGCAGAACATGAACGTCCAGTCCGAATGCTCGGTGACCGTCGGCGACAAGAGGTGCATCGGAGAGGGCTACGTCGACGGCGGCGCCGACGGCACCGCCGGACCGGTCCTGACAGTGAAGATCGACAACAAGCTCGGAGAGGTGAGGGTCGACCGTGGCTGATTTCGCCGATATCCCTGACACCGGTGCCGACGGCACCGACGAACAGTCCACCGCGAAGCCGTCCCGCCGCCCGGCGGTCGGGTTGCTGCTCGCCGGCCTGGCCGCACTGCTCGTCAGCGCATGGGCCCTGATCGGCCCCTTCTCGCTCGAACCCCTCGCGAACGTCGAGTTCCACTGGCTGTTCGTGATCGTGGCCGTGGCCGTCGGCGCGGTCCTGGTGTTCTCCCCCGGACGGCGGCGCTAGCCGCACGAACGACAGCGCCCCGGCCTGTGTGGTGGCCGGGGCGCTGTCGTGCGTTCAGGTGGGGATCACTCCCACTCGATCGTTCCCGGCGGCTTGCTGGTGACGTCGAGCACGACGCGGTTGACGTCCGCGACCTCGTTGGTGATGCGCGTGGAGATGCGCTCGAGCACCTCGTAGGGCAGGCGGGTCCAGTCGGCGGTCATCGCGTCCTCGCTCGAGACCGGGCGCAGCACGATCGGGTGACCGTACGTGCGGCCGTCGCCCTGGACGCCGACGCTGCGGACGTCCGCGAGCAGCACGACGGGGCACTGCCAGATCTGGCCGTCCAGGCCGGCGGCGGTGAGTTCCTCGCGCGCTATGGAATCCGCGTGACGCAGGATCTCGAGACGCTCCTGCGTGACCTCGCCGATGATGCGGATACCCAGACCCGGACCCGGGAACGGCTGACGTCCGACGATCTCCTCGGGCAGACCCAGCTCGCGGCCGACGGCACGCACCTCGTCCTTGAACAGCAGGCGCAGCGGCTCGACCAGCTTGAACTGCAGGTCCTCGGGCAGGCCACCGACGTTGTGGTGGCTCTTGATGTTCGCGGTGCCGGTGCCGCCACCGGACTCGACGACGTCCGGGTACAGGGTGCCCTGGACGAGGAAGTCGACGGTCTCGCCGTGTGCAGCGCTCTCGCCGAGCACCTCGGACACCGCACCCTCGAAGCTGCGGATGAACTCGCGGCCGATGATCTTGCGCTTGGTCTCCGGCTCGGACACTCCGGCCAGCTCACGCAGGAACGTCTCGGACGCGTCGACCGTCACCAGGCGGGCGCCGGTCGCGGCGACGAAGTCCTTCTCGACCTGCTGACGCTCACCGGCACGCATCAGGCCGTGATCGACGAACACACACGTGAGGCGGTCACCGATCGCACGCTGCACCAGCGCCGCCGCGACGGCGGAGTCGACGCCACCGGACAGACCGCAGATGGCCTTGCCGTCGCCGACCTGCTCACGGACCTGCTCGACGAGCGCGTCGGCGATGTTCGCGGCCGTCCACGCGCCGGGAATCTCGGCGATCTCGTGCAGGAAGCGGCTGAGCACCTGCTGGCCGTGCGGCGAGTGCAGCACCTCGGGGTGGTACTGGACCCCGGCGAGCTTGCGGGCGCGGTCCTCGAACGCGGCGACCGGCGCGCCGGCGCTCGACGCGGTGACCTCGAAGCCCTCGGGCGCGGCCGTGACGCCGTCGCCGTGGCTCATCCACACCGGCTGCGTCGCGGGCAGGCCGTCGTGCAGGACGCCGCCCGTGACGGTCATCTCGGTGCGGCCGTACTCGCGTCCGCCGGTGTGCGCGACGGTGCCGCCGAGCGCCTTGGCCATCGCCTGGAAGCCGTAGCAGATACCGAAGACCGGAACGCCCAGGTCGAAGAGCGCGGCGTCGAGCTGCGGCGCGCCCTCCTCGTACACACTCGACGGGCCACCGGACAGGACGACCGCGAGCGGCTTCTTCGCCGCGATCTCCTCGACGGTGGCCGTATGCGGCACCACTTCCGAGTAGACCTTCGCCTCACGCACGCGGCGAGCGATCAGCTGCGCGTACTGGGCTCCGAAGTCGACGACGAGAACCGGCCTGTCCTGCTGGGTTTCTGACACCTGCACAGTCTAATATGCCCAGCTCCGGCGGCGTCCCCGGCCTATGCGACCCCGGATCCGGCTTCCGCGTCGTCCGTCTGAACACCCCGGATCTCGACGATCGGCAGTGTCAGGGCCGCCGGGGCACCCGCCGGGACCACCGGGTTCTTCGGCGCCACCGCCGCGACGCGCCGGTAGGGCGCGCCCTGCTCGGGCCGGGTGTCCTGCTCGCCCTTGTTCGGCCACAGCGACGCCGCCCGCTCGGCCTGCGCGCTGATCGTGAGCGAGGGGTTCACCCCAAGGTTCGCCGAGACTGCGGCGCCGTCGACGACGCTGAGCGTCGGGTAGCCGTAGACCCGGTGGTACGGGTCGATCACGCCGTGGTCGGCGTCGGCACCGATCGTGCAGCCCCCGAGGAAATGCGCGGTGAGCGGGATGTTGAACACCTCGCCCCACGTGCCGCCGGCGATACCTCCGATCTTGTCGGCGATCCGGCGGGTGGCCTCGTGTCCGACCGGGATCCAGCTGGGGTTCGGCTCGCCGTAGCCCTGCTTGCTGGTGACCTTGCGGCGGCCGAAGATCCCGCGCTTGGTGTACGTGGTGATCGAGTTGTCGAGGTTCTGCATGACGAGCGCGATGATCGTGCGCTCGCTCCAGTTCTTCACCGACAGCATCCGCAGCAATTGCACCGGATTCCGGGCGATGGTGCCGAGCAGCTTGATCCACCGCGGAGTTGTGCCGCCGCCCTCCGTCATCAGTGTCTGCAGCAGCGCCATCGCGTTCGAGCCCTTGCCGTAGCGCACCGGCTCGATGTGCGTGTCCGACGCCGGATGGAACGACGACGTGATCGCCACACCGCGGGTGAGGTCGAGGTTCGGGTCCACCTTCGGCTTGGCCGCGCCGAGCAGCGCCTCGGAGTTGGTACGTGTCAGCTCGCCCAGCCGGTCCGACAGCCGGGGCAGCGTGCCGGTGTCCTTCATCTTGTGCAGCAGGTGCTGGGTGCCCCACGTGCCGGCCGCCACGACGACGTACTTCGCGGTGTACGTCTTGTGGTTCCTGCGGATCTTCGCGCCGGTGCGGCGGGTCACGACGTCCCACGTGCCGTCGGACGCCTCGTGCAGCGACTCGACGGTCGTCATCGGGACGATCGTGGCACCCGCCTTCTCCGCGAGCCCGAGGTAGTTCTTGATCAGTGTGTTCTTGGCGCCGTGACGGCAGCCGGTCATGCACTCGCCGCATTCGATGCAGCCGGTGCGGGCTGGACCGGCGCCGCCGAAGTACGGGTCCTCGACGGTCTTGCCGGGCTCGCCGAAGAACACTCCGACCGGGGTCTGGATGAAGGTGTCACCGACGCCCATGTCCTCGGCGACCGACTTGATCACCTCGTCGGCGGGCGTCATGTGCGGGTTCTGTACGACGCCGAGCATCTTGCGCGCCTGCTCGTAGTGCGGCGTGAGTTCGGCGTCCCAGTCGGTGATGTCGCGCCACTGCCGGTCCTGGAAGAACGACGCCGGCGGCTTGTACAGGGTGTTCGCGTAGTTGAGCGAGCCGCCGCCCACGCCCGCACCCGCGAGGATCATCACGTCGCGCAGCAGATGGACCCGCTGGATCCCGTAGCAGCCCAGGGCCGGCGCCCAGAGGAACCGCTTGAGATCCCAGCTCGTCTTCGCGAAGTCCGAATCGGCGTAGCGCCGCCCCGCCTCGAGCACACCGACCTTGTAGCCCTTCTCGACCAGCCGGAGCGCGGTGACGCTGCCACCGAATCCCGAGCCGACGACGAGCACGTCGTAGTCGGTCGCACGCTGCTTACCCATGTGATACCTCCACCGGAGAACCAGATTAGTTACTCGCCAGTATGCACCCGTCTACCTGTGACTCGAGCCACAAGGGTGCCCTAACTGTAACCACCGGTCGCACAAATGGTGGCGGTTCCCCGAAACGCCTGTGACCGAATGTCACACCGGTTCAGTCCAACTGAACGGATGCGACATTCGGCCACAGGGACGAGACGGGGTCAGGCTGGGATCAGGCCCGGACGCTCAGCCCGACCTTCTGGAACTCCTTGAGGTCGGAGTAGCCCGACTTCGCCATCGAGCGACGCAGGCCGCCGACGAAGTTGAGCGAACCGTACGGGTCGTCCGACGGCCCGTTCAGCACCTGCGACAGGCCCGGACGCTCGCCGTACGAGACCGGCATCAGCGAGCCGCGCGGCATCGACGGGTGCGCAGCCGCGGACGGCCAGTACCAGCCGCCGCCGGGTGCCTCCTGCGCGACCGCGAGGGGCGCCCCGAGGACCGCCGCGTCGGCACCGCACGCGATGGCCTTCGCGAAGTCGCCCGACGTCGTGATGTCGCCGTCGGCGATGACGTGCACGTACCGGCCGCCGGTCTCGTCGAGGTAGTCGCGGCGGGCTGCGGCGGCGTCGGCGATAGCGGTCGCCATCGGCACGCCGATGCCCAGCACCTCGTTGGTGGTGGTGGCCCCCTCGGTGGAGCCGTAGCCGACGATCACACCGGCCGCACCGGTCCGCATCAGGTGCAGCGCGGTGCGGTGGTCGCTCACGCCGCCCGCGATGACCGGGACGTCCAGCTCGGAGATGAACGTCTTGAGGTTCAGCGGCTCGCTCTCGCCGTGCGCGACGTGCTCGGCCGAGATGATCGTGCCGTGGACGACGAGCAGGTCGATACCGGCCTTGACCAGCTCGGGGGTGAGCGCGCGGGCGTTCTGCGGGCTGACCCGGACGGCGGTCGTGACGCCGGCGTCGCGGACCTGCGCGACGGCGGCGGCCAGCAGACCCGGCTGCAGCGGCGCGGCGTGCAGTTCCTGCAGGCGCGCGACGGCAGCGTCCGGATCGACCTCCTTCTCCGCCAGCTCCGCGAGTTCGGCAAGCTTGGCTTCGACATCGGCGTGCCGACCCCACAGGCCCTCGCCGTTGATCACACCGAGACCGCCGGCCTTGCCGAGCTCGATCGCGAACGACGGCGACACCAGCGCGTCGGTCGGATGCGCCAGCACCGGGATGTCGAAGCGGTACGCATCGATCTGCCAGGCCGTCGACACCTCCTTGGAGGAGCGGGTCCGGCGAGAGGGAACGATGTTGATGTCGTCCAACTCGTAGGTGCGTCGGGCAGTCCTGCCCATGCCGATTTCGACGAGGTCGCGCACGCGCGCCCCTTTCTCGATTGTGTTGTGTGGTGCTAGCGGGCTGCGTAGTTGGGCGCTTCGACCGTCATCGTGATGTCGTGCGGATGGCTCTCCTTGAGGCCGGCCGCGGTGATCTGGACGAACTGCGCCTGCTGCAACTGCTCGATGCTGGAGGATCCGGTGTAGCCCATGGCCGCGCGGAGACCACCGGTGAGCTGGTGGATCACCTGCGACAGCGGACCGCGGAACGGGACGCGTCCCTCGATGCCCTCCGGGACGAGCTTGTCCTCAGCGAGGACGTCGTCCTGGAAGTAGCGGTCCTTGGAGTACGACTTGCCCTGGCCGCGACCCTGCATCGCGCCGAGCGAGCCCATGCCGCGGTAGCTCTTGAACTGCTTGCCGCCGACCAGGATCAGTTCGCCCGGGGACTCGGCGGTGCCGGCGAGGAGCGAGCCGAGCATCGCGGTGGACGCGCCGGCGGCGAGCGCCTTGGCGACGTCACCGGAGAACTGGAGGCCACCGTCGGCGATGACCGGGACGCCGTGCGCGGAGGCGGCCGCAGTGGCTTCCAGGATCGCGGTGATCTGCGGGGCACCGACACCGGCGATGACACGCGTGGTGCAGATGGAGCCGGGGCCGACACCGACCTTGACGGCGTCCGCGCCGGCCTCGACGAGCGCGAGGGCGCCGGAGCGGGTGGCGACGTTGCCGCCGATGAGCTGGACGCGGTCGCCGATCTCGCCCTTGAGCTTGGTGATCATGTCGAGCACGCCACGGGAGTGGCCGTGCGCGCTGTCGACCACGAGGACGTCGACACCGGCGTCCGCGAGCGTCATGGCGCGGGTCCAGGCCTCGTCGCCGACGCCGACGGCGGCACCGACGAGCAGGCGGCCGTCGCGGTCCTTGGTGGCGTTCGGATGCTGCTCGGTCTTGACGAAGTCCTTGACGGTGATCAGACCGGTGAGCCGGCCGTGGCCGTCGACGATCGGCAGCTTCTCGATCTTGTGGCGACGCAGCAGTCCGAGCGCGACCTCGGCGGTGACGCCCTCGCGCGCGGTGATCAGCGGCGCCTTGGTCATCACCTCCGCGACCTGACGGTTCTGGTCGACCTCGAACCGCATGTCGCGGTTGGTGATGATGCCGACGAGCTGGCCGGCGTCGTCCGTGACGGGCAGACCGGAGATGCGGAAGCGCGCGCACATCGCGTCGACCTCGGCGAGCGTGTTCGTCGGCTTGCACGTCACCGGGTCGGTGACCATGCCGGCCTCGGACCGCTTGACGGTCTCGACCCACCCGGCCTGCGCCTCGATGGACGAGTTGCGGTGCAGGACACCCATGCCGCCGGCGCGCGCCATGGCGATGGCCATGCGTGCCTCGGTCACGGTGTCCATCGCGGAGCTGACGAGCGGGACGTTGAGACGGATCTCGCGGGTCAGTTGACTCGAGGTGTCGACCTGGTTGGGAACGACGTCCGATGCCGCCGGCAGCAGCAGCACGTCGTCGAAGGTGAGACCCAGCATCGCAACCTTGTTCGGGTCGTCTCCCCCGGTGTGAACGTGCCCTGCGGAACTACTCATGCGGCTCGGGCCCTCCATGAAGCGTCGATCGAGTAAAGGAAGAAGCGGCGGGCGGTACGACCGTCAGGCGGTGACGTCCACCCGTCCCGAGACCATGATATCGGCTCGCTCGAACGGGCACACGAGCGCTCCCGGCGACTCACCGGGCGCTATCAGCTAGCGCAGACCGGGCTGACCTGCGTACCGTGGTCTTGTGCGCGATCAACTGCCTCCCGGCCTTCCGCCGGACCCCTTTGCCGGTGACCCCGCCGACCCGTCGGCTGCGCTCGACGCGATCGAGCCGGGACAGCCGCTGGATCCCCACGAGCGTCTCGCCGTGGAGGAGGACCTCGCCGACCTCGCCGTGTACGAGGCACTGCTCAGCCACCGCGGAATCCGCGGGCTGGTCGTGTGCTGCGAGGACTGCCAGCAGGACCACTACCACGACTGGGACATGCTGCGCGCGAACCTGCTTCAGCTGTTGGTCGACGGCACGGTCCGCCCGCACGAGCCGGCGTACGATCCGTCACCCGACGCGTACGTGACGTGGGACTACTGCCGCGGGTACGCGGACGCCTCGATGAACGACGCGCTCCACGGCGACAGCTTCGACCTCTGAGGTAGCTCGCACAGACACACAGACGACCACGGCCCGGCAAGGAAACTTGCCGGGCCGTGGTCGTTTCGCGTGGTCTCGCTACCGGTGGGGCTCAGCCCGTCGGCGAGGTCGGCGTCCCGCCGACCGATCCGCCCGTCGCCCGTGTGGTCGACGTCGCAGGCGCAGACGTCGTGGTAGTGGTCGGCGACGGTGTCGCCGACGCGGACGACGACGGCGGTTGCGTCGTCGACGTCACGGGCGCGGACGTCGCAGGCGCGCTCGTACCCGGATTGGTCATCGGCAGCTCCGGGTTCGACGTCGTTCCCGGTCCCGTCGACATCTCCGACATCGTCACCGAGTCCGTCACCGACGAGGAGTGCTCGGCAACCGTCGACGCCGGCGACGGCTCCGGGGGCGGCGGGGGCGGCGGTGTCGTTGCCTTCTGCAGCTCCACCAGCAGCCGGTCCCGCCAGCCGTTCAACTGGTCGCGGGTGCTCGCCTCGTTGACGTCACTCGCCCGAGCAGCGGCGGAGTCGAGCTTGGCCTTGGCGCCGGCGGCGTCGCCGGAGGCGATCAGCCGCTCGGCCTCCTCGAGGTTCGACGTCGTGTCGATCTTCGCGACGGTCGAGGCGGCACGCTCGGTGAAGACGACCTGCTTGACGCCCCACAGCGGATCGCCGGGTTCGGCGTTGTACGAGAAGATCGTCATCCCGCCCATGGCGATCGCGACGACCGCCGCCGCGGCCGCGATGGGACGAAGCAACCGGAGTTGACCGCGGCCCGAACGGGTCCGGGTCGAGAGGGACCCTCGAGCCTCGAGCTCACGGTGGACCCGCTCGACGATCTCGTCGAGGTCCGGCTCGGCGGGCATCGGCTGCGCGAGGATCTCGGTCCGCCAGTTCGAGAGCAATGCCGCGACCTGGTATTCCTCGGGGCTGTCGGTCGCGACGGGACCGCCACCGGCGATCGCGTCGATCAGCGCGTCGTCGCGGCGCACCGCCGACACGTCGACCGGATTGCCGTTCCCGGCGAGATCGGCGTAGGGATCGCCCGGCTCACCATTGTGTCCCCTACCCATGTCTCTCACCTGCTCTCGTCACTTCCTTCTTCAACTTCGCGATGGCTCGGTGCTGAGCCACGCGCACTGCACCGGCGGTGCTTCCGACCGCCGCGGCCGTCTCCTCGGCGGACAGGCCGACGACGAGCCGGAGGACCAGGATCTCGCGGTGCTTCTCCGGAAGCGTTTCCAGCAGCGCGTTCACCTGTCGGCTCGTCTCCGAACTCAGTGCCCGGTCTTCGGGACCGTCTTCGGAGGAAACGACATCTGGTACTTCAGCAACTGGATCGGATTTGTTACGCGCCGCGTTTCGGTGCGCATCGGCGACCTTGTGAGCGGCGATGCCGTAGACGAACGCCATGAACGGACGACCCTGGTCCTGGTAGCGCGGCAGCGCTGTCATGACGGCCAGGCACACCTCCTGCGCGACGTCGTCAGGGGACAGATTCCCCCGCTCCGCGGCTCCGACCCGGGCCCGGCAGTACCGCACGACAAGCGGGCGAATTGTCTGCAAGACCTGGGACAGAGCGTTCCGGTCGCCCTGTGCCGCAGCGGCGACGGCGGAGTTCAACTCCTCACCCGTGTTAGACATCGTCTGAGCGAATCCTGGCGTTACAGTGGCACGTCCCCCCAGCCGGGTGTGCTTCCGCCTCGCGGCGGAACGTCTGTAAGAGTAACGACACAGTCCGACCGGTCAGTGCATCGTTCGGATTTCCGGCGCTCATTCGGCGAACCTGCCGCCCCGGTGGGCGATCGCATCTGCACATTCGTCGCGGACGGCTCGGGCGGCCGCGCTGGGACGTACGCCGTCGATGAGCATCGCCGCCGCCCACCGGAGCGGCAGGAGCCCGTGGGCCCGGCTCTCGGCTTCCACCCGTTCGGCGGTTTCGAGCGCCAGGTCCGGCTCGGGTCGACCCGTTGCGGCGGCAGCGAACAACAGCGCCGACTTGATGCGGTGCCTGACGGACGGGCCGTCCGCGGACCGGTCGACGGCTGCCTGCGCGTGCGTCGTCGCGGTCTCGAAGTCGCCGGACGCGAGCGCGATCTCGGCGGTCACCCAGTGCAGTCGCACATGCTGGCGCCACAGCGCTTCCGTGTTCCCGATTTCGTCGAGGTAGGCGCCGCAACGGTCGAGCAGGCGATGCCCCAGTGCCAGCCGACCGCAGCCGAGGGCGTCGGCCGCGAGTCCGGTCAGTGCGTCGCATCGCGCCTCGTGTCGGAGCGTGTCGTCCGAGTCCGACAGGGCGTCGCCCGCCCGGCTCGTCCCGACCAGCGCCAGCGCGGCACCATCGCACTCGGCGGCCAGGGCGTGGCCGCCGAGTTGCCGCAACAGCGACGCCTGCGTGCTGGCAGCGAGCGACACGACCGCCGGCGGTGCGGCCGACCGTCGCACCGCGTCGAGCTCGGCGCGCGCCTGGGCGTACCGCCCTTGGCCACCGAGCGCCACGGCGCGGAGCCAGCGTCCGACGGCATCGTCCGGCGCGGACAGTGGGTTTCGCCCGGGATCCGGGCCGAACGCAACGTCACGAAGCATCCGAAGATCATCCCACCGATGCGCCCGTCATCCCGAAACCGATATGGGTCCGCTGGCCGCGGAATTCGGACCATATTCCAACTGGACGACCTGTTATTTATCCGAACCGTGCCAGTGCTGGCACGACCCACTCGATTTGCTTCAATGTTGAAGAATATGTGGCCAGGAGGTTAACGGGAATCGCCGCACAATACTCCGGAGTAGCAAAATCGGACATCGATGCCGGACGATCGTCCAGGTGGGGCCCACACCAACCAGCACCGACGTCGACGGCCCGCGTACCGCCACGCAATCACACCCGCTTGTCGATGTAAATGACCAGGCCGTTAATTCTTCGCTCCGCCGATATGTAAATCGCCACTCGACGAAAGTGTTGACGTGATTTCGTACACCCCTTTACGGTTGCCTGTGCGTGACCATTTTCATTGGTCCCGTCATCCACGGGGGGTGGCGGGCCGCTCGCAGCTTCATCGCGAGCCTGCTGACAGAGGAGTCCTGATGCCTGTTCCTAATCACCTTCCCGGCCCCAACGCCGACATCTGGGACTGGCAGATGCGCGGGCTGTGTCGTGGCCTCGATTCCTCGGTGTTCTTCCACCCGGACGGCGAACGTGGCCGCGCCCGGGCGCAGCGGGAGAGCCGTGCCAAGGAGATGTGCCGGCGGTGTCCGGTACTGACCCAGTGCCGCAACCACGCCCTGGCGGTCTGTGAGCCGTACGGGATCTGGGGAGGGATGTCGGAGTCCGAGCGGGAGATGCTGACCAGGCAGTCCCGCCGCCGGATCGCTTGAGGGGATCGTGTAGTCGCCGCTAGGTGACGAGGACACGAAACGCGAAGGTCCCCGGACGAATTCGTCCGGGGACCTTCGCGTTTTCGGCGAGCGCCGAGGCGATCAGTGAGCGTGGCCGTGGCCGGTGTCCGCTGCTTCCTCGGTGGGCTTCTCGACGACGGCGCTCTCGGTGGTGAGCACCATGCGCGCGACCGACGCCGCATTGACGACCGCGGAACGGGTCACCTTGACCGGGTCCACGACACCGTCGGCGAGCAGGTCGCCGTAGGTGAGGGTCGCGGCGTTGAAGCCGTGGCCCTTAGGCGCCTCGGCGACCTTGCTGACCACGACGGCACCGTCGAGACCGGCGTTGGTGGCGATCCAGTAGAGCGGGGCCTCGAGCGCGGTGCGCACGACCTCGACACCGGTGGCCTCGTCGCCGGAGAGCGACGCGGCGAGGTCGGTGAGGACCTGACCCGCCTGCACGATGGCGGAACCACCGCCGGGGACGATGCCCTCCTCGACCGCAGCCTTGGCAGCGTTGACCGCGTCCTCGACACGGAACTTGCGCTCCTTGAGGTCGGTCTCGGTGGCCGCGCCGACCTTGATGACGGCGACGCCGCCGGCCAGCTTCGCGAGGCGCTCCTCGAGCTTCTCGCGATCCCAGTCGGAGTCGGTGTTCTCGATCTCGCGCTTGAGCTGCCCGACGCGGGTCTCGATGTCGGCCTCGGTGCCGGCGCCGTCGACGATCGTGGTCTCGTCCTTGGTGACGACGACTCGACGGGCGCTGCCCAGCAGGTCCAGGCCGGCGTCCTTGAGCGTGACACCCATGTCGGCGGTGATCACGGTACCGGCGGTGACGACGGCCAGATCCTCGAGGAACGCCTTGCGGCGGTCACCGAAGAACGGAGCCTTGACGGCAACGGCCTTGAGGGTCTTGCGGATCGAGTTCACCACGAGGGTCGACAGGGACTCGCCCTCGATGTCCTCGGCGATGATCAGGACCGGCTTGCCGGACTCGGCGATCTTCTCGAGCAGCGGCAGGAACTCGGGCAGCGAGCTGATCTTCTCGCGGTAGAGCAGGATCAGCGCGTCCTCGAGGACGGCCTGCTGCGCGTCGATGTCGGTGATGAAGTACGGCGACAGGAAGCCCTTGTCGAACTGCACGCCCTCGGTGACGACGAGTTCGGTGTGCAGGGTCGAGGACTCCTCGACCGTGACGACGCCGTCGACGCCGACGCGGGTCATGGCCTCGCCGACCATCTCACCGATCTCCTCGTCGCGCGACGAGACGGTGGCGACCTGCGCGATGGCGTTCTTGCCCTCGACCGGAGTCGCGGCCGCGAGCAGAGCCTCGGACACGGCGTCGGCGGCCTTGCTGATGCCGACGCCGAGCGCGATCGGATTCGCGCCTGCCGCAACGTTCTTCAGGCCGGCCTTGACCAGCGCCTGCGCGAGCACGGTGGCGGTGGTGGTGCCGTCACCCGCGACGTCGTTGGTCTTGGTGGCGACGCTCTTGACGAGCTGTGCGCCGAGGTTTTCGAACGGATCCTCGAGCTCGATCTCGCGCGCGATGCTCACACCGTCGTTGGTGACGGTGGGGCCGCCGAACGCCTTGGCGAGCACGACGTGCCGGCCGCGCGGGCCGATGGTGACCTTGACGGCGTCGGCGAGCTGGTCGACGCCGCGTTCGAGCGCGCGCCGGGCCTTCTCGTTGAATTCAATTTGCTTGGACATTGATTCAGCTTCTCCTGGATTTCAGGGCTTCGGCCGGAACGCACTCCGCCCCGGGTCCGATGCGGAACTCCGGGGCGGGAGGCGTGAGGCTTACTTGGCGACGACAGCCAGAACGTCGCGAGCCGACAGGATCAGGTACTCCTGGCCGGCGTACTTGATCTCGGTTCCGCCGTACTTGCTGTAGATGACGGTGTCGCCTTCCTGGACGTCCAGCGGAATGCGCTTCTCGCCGTCCTCGTCCCAGCGGCCGGGGCCAACGGCGACGACGGTGCCCTCCTGGGGCTTCTCCTTCGCCGTGTCGGGGATGACCAGGCCGGAGGCAGTCGTCGTCTCGGCCTCGTTGGCCTGGACGAGGATCTTGTCCTCGAGCGGCTTGATGTTCACGCTCGCCACGATGAGCCCTCCACTTTCAGGGGTTCGTTGGGCCCGAGGCTGTTCCTCGGACCACGATCAGTTCAGTCACCACGGTGACTCCTCGCGGGCCCCGTCGTCGCGGGTGCCGGGACTCGCTCAGCGTCGACTAGCACTCTATACATGAGAGTGCCAGCACTCAAGGGCGGCGTGCGCTTCCGCGGACGAATGTCAGTACTGCGACGGCGTCTCCAGCACGGCCATCGTGCAGCGCGAGACGCACACCAGCTTGTCCTCGTCGTTCACGATCCTGATCTCCCAGACGTGCGAACGCCGTCCCAGCGCGAGCGGCGTCGCCTCGCCGTACACCCATCCCGAACCCACGGGCCGCACATGGTTGGCGTTGATCTCCATGCCGACGCAGTGGAACTTGGTGCGGTCCACCGCGAAGGTCGCCGCCCAGCTCGCGAGGGTCTCGGCCAACGCGATCGACGCGCCGCCGTGCAGGACGCCGGCAGGTTGCCTGGTCCGCTCGTCGACCGGCATCCGGCCCTTGAGCGAGTTCTCGGTCATCTCGGTCACCTCGATGCCGAGATTCCGATTGAGGGTGTCTGCGCCCTTCGCGTTGGCGCTCTCGATTGTCGGATCGCCGATCCAGATGCTCATGAGACCTTCACCACGACCTTCCCGTTGACGTCACCGTCAATCATGGCCTGGAACCCAGCGTGAATGTCCTGCAACGGGATCACCCGGTCGATCCTGGGCCGCAGTCCGGTGGCCTCCATCATGCGCAGCATCGACACCAGCTCGGCGCGGGTGCAACCCGTCGACCCCAGGATTCGCTGCTGCAGGTAGAAGATGCGGGTGAGGTCCGCCGGCGGGTTGGAGCCGGACGTCGCGCCGGCGATCACGATCGTGCCGCCCGGACGCAGGGACCGCATCGAGTGCGCCCACGTCGCCTCACCGACGGTCTCGATGACGACATCCACCTTCTCGGGCAACCGGGCGCCGGCCTCGATCGCGGTGTGTGCACCGAGTTCGAGCGCGCTCGCACGCTTCTCGGCGCTGCGGCTCGCGGCGTAGACCTTGGCACCCGCGGCGGCTGCCAGGCTGATCGCGGCGGTCGCGACACCGCCGCCGGCCCCCTGCACCAGAACACGGTCGCCGGCCTTGATCTGCGCCTGCGTGAACAGCATCCGGTACGCGGTGGTCCACGCGACGGGCAGACACGCGGCCTCGTCGAACGACAGCCAGTCCGGCTTGGGGATCAGGTTGCGCTTGGGCACCACCAGGTACTCGGCGAAGGCTCCGTCGTGCTGCTCCGACAGCAGCGCCCGGTTCGGGTCGAGCGTCTCGTCGCCCATGCCGCCGTCGGCGTCGGCGATCACCGGGTAGACGATCACCTCGTTGCCGTCCTCGTCGACGCCGGCGGCGTCGCAGCCGAGGATCATCGGAATCCGGTCGGCCGGGTGCCCGACGCCACGCAGCGTCCACACGTCGTGCATGTTGAGGGCGGACGAACGCACTGCCACCTTGGCCCAGCCGTCGGGGACGATCGGGTCGGGAACCTCGCGGAGCTCGAGTCCGCTCAGCGGATCGGCCGAATTCTGGGCGACGGCGACGGCTGCGAGCATGGATTCTCCTGTGCTGTCGGACACAGCCACCGGGTGCAGTGGCCGTGAAATACGTGTTCGGATAGCCATGTTCGGCGCGGCGACCCGTCTCGCGCGAGGGCGCGTTCCGTACCTCGGCACGACCGCTGGCCCCGGAACTGTCGGGGGCGTTCTCCTGTACGCATGGCAACTGACACCACGGGCGCGCTGCACGCGGCGGTCCCTTCCCTCGCCGCGCAGCTGGCCGAGGCGGAGCGCACTCGGCAGCCGGTCGCGCAACCCACCTCGTCGCACCCCGACCTGACGGTCGCCGACGCCTACGAGATCCAGCGCCGCAACATCGCGCGGCGGATCGAGGCCGGCGAGCGGATCGTGGGTCGCAAGATCGGGCTCACCTCGCTCGCGATGCAGCAACAGCTCGGTGTCGACCAGCCGGACTTCGGCGCGATCCTCGACACGATGGTGGTGGCCCACGAGGGCGAACAGGCCGCCGACGACCTGGTGGCGCCGCGCGCCGAGGCGGAGTTCACGTTCCGACTCAGCCACGACCTGGTTCCCGGCGACGCCCCGTTCACGTTCGAACAGGTCCGGGACGCGATCGGCGAGGTCATGCTGAGCCTCGAACTGATCGACAGCCGGATCGCCGACTGGAAGATCGGCCTCGTCGACACCGTCGCGGACAACGCGTCCAGCGCCCGTCTGGTCGCGGGCCCGGGAGTGCCCGCCACCCGGGAGCTCCTCGACGCCCTTCCGGACATGATCCTCACGCTCACCCGTGACGGCGAGAACGTCACCGAGGGCCCCGGTTCGGCCGTCCTCGGTCATCCACTCAATGCCATTGTCTGGCTGGCTAATTCGCTCGCCGAGTACGGCGACCATCTGCGCGCCGGGGACCTCGTCCTGGCCGGCGCTGTGCACGCCGCGGTCCCGCTGGCCGCCGGCTCCACCTTCGGTGTCAGCTCGCCGGGCCTGCCCGACGTCACCGTCCGCATCGTCTAGATCAAGGGAGACGACACATGTGTACCTCCGACGGAGGCAGCCCGACCACGGGCTCGATCAAGAGGCCGGCCGCCCTCACCAGGTTCGTCGACGTGTCGACGATGGTGGACAGCGACAACGGCTACGTCGATCGCGCGGTCTTCACCGACCAGTCGATCTACCAGCAGGAGCTGCGCCGCATCTTCGCGCCGAGCTGGCTGTTCCTGGGGCACACCTCGCAGATCGCGAAGCCCGGAGAGTTCCTCACCACCTACATGGGTGAGGACCCGGTCATCGTGACGATGGGCAAGGACCGCACGATCCGCGCGTTCCTCAACTCGTGCCGCCACCGCGGTGCCCGGGTGTGCCGCGCCGACTTCGGTGCCACCAAGAACTTCACCTGCACGTACCACGGCTGGAGCTTCGACACCGCCGGCCAGCTGGTGAGCGTCCCCAACGAGGCCGGCTACCCGGAGAGCTTCGACAAGAAGGACTGGGGCCTGGTCGAGGTCGCGCAGCTCGACACCTACCACGGCCTGATCTTCGCGACCTGGAATCCCGCTGCGCCGCCGCTGAAGGAAGCGCTCGGCGGCATGACCTACTACATGGACGCGATGCTCGATCGCGATCCCGAGGGCACGGTCGCAGTCGGCGGCATCCACAAGTGGGTGCTGGACGGCAACTGGAAGCTGGCGGCCGAGCAGTTCGCCACCGACTGGTACCACGTCAACATGTCGCACGCGTCGGCGCTGATGGTGCTCTCCCCCACCGGCCGCGGACCGAAGGCGGAGATCGCCAACACCCCCGGCCGCCAGTTCTCCGATCCGCTGGGTCACGGCGCCGGGTTCCCTACGCACCCGCGCAGCCGCTTCGACGCCCAGCCGGTGCACGAGTACTACGACTACGACGCGCTCCGTGAGCGTCTCGGCGACGAGCGCGTCGAGGGCCCGCTGACAACCGGTCACGCGACCGTCTTCCCGAACTTCTCGTACCTGCCGGTCAACGGCAGCATCCGCGTCTGGCACCCGAAGGGACCGGACAAGATGGAGGTCTGGGCCTGGACCATCGTCGACAAGTCGATGCCTGAGGACGTGCGCGAGGCGCAGCGTCTCTACAACCTGCGCACCTTCGGCCCCAGCGGCATCTTCGAGCAGGACGACGGAGAGAACTGGAGCGAGTGCCAGTCCATCGCAGGCGGTTTCATCACCAACAGTGTGCCGCTGAACTACCAGATGGGCCTGGGCAGCGAGCGTGAGGACGGCGTCTACCCCGGCAAGACGAGCGAGTTGTACAGCGACGCCGCGGGCCGCGGCTTCTACCGACGCTGGGCGGAACTGATGAACACACCGGCATGGCACGAAAAGGGCGCGAAGTGAGCGAGACCATCACCAGGATCAAGGTCGGCGCAGTCGGCGACATCGAGGACGGCGAGGCGCTGGTCGTCGACGCCGAGCAGACCGGCACCGGCGAGCCCATCGCGGTCTTCCACGACGAAGGCGAGTACTTCGCGCTCAACGACCGCTGCAGCCACGGCGAGGCATCCCTCGCGGACGGTTGGATCGAGGGCGGTCAGGTGGAGTGCCCGCTGCACGCGGGCAAGTTCTGCCTGCGCACCGGCTCGGTGCTCTCCATGCCGGCCACCGAGGACGTCGCGGCCCACAAGGTCGAGGTCGAGGGCGACGAAATCTGGCTGTACCCCGGCCAGTCCGCGGCCGCGGAGTGACGCGTCCATGAGCACACGCGAGCGCACTCCTGAGCGCATCGTCGTCGTCGGAGGCGGACTCGCCGGCGTCAGTGCCGCCGGTGAGCTCCGCTCCCGCGGCTTCGAGGGTGAGATCACGCTGGTCGACGGCGGACCCACGCCGTACGACCGTCCGCCACTGTCCAAGGCGTTCATGTTCGGCACGGCCGACGAGTCCGATCTCGCCCTGGCCAAGCCGGATTGGTATGTCGAGCAGCAGATCACGCTGCGCACCGGCGTCCCGGTCACGGCGCTGAAACCGGACGAGGGCGTCGTCGAGCTCGCGGACGGCACCCGCCTGGACGCGGACGTGACGATCCTGACCACCGGCGCCGGCGCGCGGCCCCTGCCGGTTCCCGGCGGCGATCTGCCGCAGGTGCACCTGCTCCGCACGATCGACGACGCCCGCGCCCTCAAGGCGCGGTTGGTCCCGGGCGCGCGACTGGTCGTGATCGGCGCCGGCCTGATCGGCGCCGAAACCGCCTCGGCCGCATTGCAGCTCGGTGCGACCGTCACGCTGGTGGATCCGCTCGATCCGCCGATCGTGCCCGCGGTCGGCCCGGAGATGGCACGGTACCTGCACGACCAGCACACCGAGCACGGCATCGCGGTGCACACCGCGGGCGTGACCGAGATCCGCGAGAGCGGCGGGGCCGTCACCGTGGTCCTCACGACCGGTGAGGAGCTGCCCGCCGACGCGGTTCTCGTCGGCATCGGGTCCATCCCGTCCACCGAACTCGCGGAGGGCGCGGGCCTCGACGTCGACGGCGGTGTGCTCGTCGACGAGAACTTCCGCACGAGCCATCCGGCCGTGTTCGCGGCCGGCGACGTCGCGCGGATGCGCGCCGCCGACGGCACGCTGCACCGGCGCGAAGAGCACTGGGAGGCAGCACAACTGAACGGACGTGCGGTTGCCGCCCGCGTCCTGGGGCAGGAACCCGAGCCCGAGTGCGCCGGATGGTTCTGGTCCGACCGGCACGGCATCCACGTGCAGGGCGTCGGATCGATGACCGCCGAGGGCGAGACCGTGATCCGGCCTCGCCCCGACGACGCCGCCCGCCCGCAGATGGCGTTCCGTGTCCGGGGCAACACCCTGGTCGGCGCCGCGTTCATCGACGGCGGCCCGGCAGTGCGGGCCGCGCGCATCATCATCGACCGCGCTCTTCCCGTCGACCCGGCCGCCCTGGCCGACCCGACCGTGAATCTGCGCAAGCTCGCCAAAGGATGACCGACTCATGGCAACCGACACCACCTCGGCGACCGTCTCCGCCCAGCGGCAGGCCGCCGACGCCGACACCCACTTCCGGGTGCAGCAGCTGTACTTCCACGAAGCCGAACTGATCGACGACGGCCGGTTCACCGACTGGCTCGACCTGCTCGCCGAGGACCTGCACTACTGGGCGCCCACCCGCACCAACCGGCTGCGCCGCCAGCAGTCGCTCGCGGTGGCCGCCCGCGGCGAGGCCGCGTTCTTCGACGAGACCCGGGCCAGCCTGGCGTGGCGCATCCGCCGCTTCGACTCCGGCATGGCGTGGGCGGAGGATCCGCCGTCTCGCACCCGGCACCTGGTGAGCAACGTCGTCGTTCGGCACACCGACGAGGACGAGCGTGAGATCGGTCAGTGGTACGCGCGATCGAACTTCATCGTCTACCGCAACCGGCTCGAGCGCGAGGTCGACATCTACTCCGGCGGCCGCGAGGACATCCTCCGCGAGACCGAGAGCGGCGACCTGGTGGTCGCCCGCCGCACGATCCTGCTCGATCAGAACGTATTGCTGGCCAAGAACATCAGCACGTTCTTCTGATCGCCCCCAGCCACCGACTCTTCCCAGACACAGGAGCGCGTGAACAAGTGACCACGAACGCAGCGGCGGAGACAGCCCTGACCACTCGCGAGGTGCAGACCTCGCTCGGCACGATCAAGGTGAGCGAGGCCGGCAGCGGCCCCGTCCTGGTGATGCTGCACGGCGGCGGCCCGGGCGCGTCCGCGATCGCCAACTACAGCCAGAACCTGCCGGCGCTGACGCCGCATTTCCGCGTCGTGCTGCCGGACCAGCCCGGCTTCGGCGGCAGCTACCGCCCCACGGAGGAAGACCTCCAGGAGCGCAGCATCACGCAGATCACCGTCGACGCGCTGATCCAGACGCTCGACGCGATGGGCATCGACGAGTTCCACCTGATGGGCAACAGCCTCGGTGGCGCCGCCGCGATCGCGCTCGCGCTGGCGATCCCGCAGCGGGTCACGCGGCTGGTGCTGATGGCTCCGGGCGGCGGCTGGCTGCCGTTCGGCCCGACGCCGACCGAGGGCCAGAAGGCGATGTTCCGCTACTACAACGGCGGCGGCCCGACCGTGAAGAAGATGAAGGACTTCGTCCGCACCATGGTCGCCGACCCGAAGCAGTTCGACGACGCGAACATCCAGGCCCGCTACGAGGCGTCGCTGGACGAGAGCCACATCGAGTTCTACCACCGCTACAACGCCGCGTTCGCGCGGCGCCACGGCATGGATCCGCTGTGGCGGGACGCCCACAAGATCAAGGCGCCGACGCTCCTGCTGTGGGGCACCGAGGACCGCACCATCACGTTCGAGGGCTCGCAGCTGATGCTCAAGCAGATCCCGAACGTGCAGCTGCACGCGTTCAGCAAGTGCGGCCACTGGGTGCAGGTCGAGCGTCAGAAGGAGTTCGAGCGGCTCGTGGTGGACTTCTTGGAGGATCAGTGACCGGGTGGCTCGAGGGCAACGTCGCCCTCATCACCGGCGGCGGCTCCGGACTGGGCCGGGCCGTCGCCGAGCGGTTCCTCGACGAGGGCGCGTCGGTCGTCGTCGCCGATCGTGATCCCGCCAAGCTGAGTGATCTCGTCGAATCGGCAGGAGACCGCGCGGACCGCGTTCACGTCGTCGAGGCCGACGTGCGATCGACCGCCGACCAGCATCGCGCGGTCGCGGAGGCTGTCGCGCGCTTCGGTAAACTCGACACCCTGGTGCCGAATGCGGGTATCTGGGATTACCAGCGCAGCATCACCCGCCTGGGCGGCGAGGAACTGTCCGCGGCGTTCGACGAGCTTTTCGCCATCAACGTCAAGGGCTACCTGCTGGCCGTCGAGGCTGCGTGGCGCGAGCTGGTCAAGACCCGCGGCAGCATCGTGATGACGCTGTCGAACTCGGCCTTCTACCCGAACGGAGGCGGTCCGCTGTACACCGCGAGCAAGCACGCCTGCCGCGGACTGGTGCTGGAACTGGCCTACGAGCTGGCCCCGAAGGTGCGGGTCAACGGCGTCGCCGCCGGCGGCATGCGCACCGACCTGCGCGGACCCGAGTCGATCGGTCTGGCCGACCGGTCGATCGAGGCATCGTTCGCGCGCAGCACCACGACGGGCGCCAACCCGCTGCTGCCGCTGCACGACGCCAGCGTCGACCCTGCCGACTTCACGGCGCCGTACGTGCTGCTGGCCTCGTCGGCCAACAGCTCCAACATCACCGGTGCGGTGATCCCCGTCGACGGCGGTATCGCCGCCCGCGGGTTCCGCACCGCAGCGGGCGGAGACGATCTGTGAGCACCGAGAAGACACCTGTGGACATCAGCCCGGCCCGCGCACTCCGGTCGCTGGGCCGCCTGCACGGCGCCCGCACGGCGCTGATCTACGAGGACCACACGATCGACTACCGCGCGCTCACCGAGCGTGTGCACGCGATGGCGGTGGCCCTACACGCGTCGGGAGTCCGCAAGGGCGACCGGGTGGCCTACCTCGGCCTCAACAGCCCGACGTTCCTCGTGACCTACCTCGCCTCGGCGTGGGTGGGTGCGGTGTTCGTGCCGGTCAATTTCCGCCTGGCCGCCGCCGAGATCGCCTACCAGCTGGGCGATTTCGGACCCCGCGTCCTGATTGTCGAGCCCGGTCACATGGATGTCGTCGACGAGATCGATCCGGCCGTCCTGCCGGCGCGCATGTTCGCGGTCGACAACGACGACGCGGTGCCGCTGACCGACGAGCCGTCCGAGCGCTGGGAACGCCTGACGGCAGCCCTCGCACGCGGCGCGGCCCAGGGCGTCGAACTGACCCCGCTCCCCCGCTTCGCGGACGATCTGGCCGCGCTGATGTACACGTCGGGCACGACCGGACGCCCCAAGGGCGTCATGCTCACGCACGGCAACATCTGGTGGAACTCGTTCAACGTGGACTCGGTGGTCGAGACCAGCCGCAGCGACGTCAACCTCGCGGTGGCGCCGCTGTTCCACATCGGCTGCCTCAACTCGTTCACGCTGCGCAGCCTCGCCCGCGGCGGTGCCACGCTGGTGCGCCGCACATTCGACCCGGCCCGCACGCTCGCCGACCTCGTCGAGTACAAGGTCAACACGATCTTCGCAGTGCCGGCGATGTTCTCGGCGATCGCCCAACTGCCGCAGTTCGCGGACGCGGACCTGTCGCAGTTGCGGTCGGCCATCGTCGCGGGCGCCCCGGTGCCGCCGAGCCTGGTCAAGGAGTACGGCCACCACGGTGTCGCGCTGCAGCAGGCCTGGGGCCTGACCGAGACCGCACCGTTCGCGACCTCGCTGCCGCCCGAGCGGACACTCGAGCGGGCGTCGTCGGCGGGTCTGCCGATGCCGTTCACCGAGATCAAGATCGTCGACCCGGTGACCGGCGCGACCGTGACCGAGCCGAACGCCGCCGGCGAGATCTGCGTCCGCGGCCCGAACGTCACCCCCGGCTACTGGGCCAACCAGGACGCGACGGCCGCGGCGTTCGACGCCGAGAACTGGTTCCACTCGGGCGACCTGGGCTGCCTCGACGAGGAGGGCTTCCTCTACATCGTCGACCGGATCAAGGACATGATCATCTCGGGCGGCGAGAACGTCTACCCGGCCGAGGTCGAGCGGGTGCTCGTCGAGTTCCCGGGGGTCACGGACGCGGCGGTCGTCGGCGCGCCGGATCCCAAGTGGGGCGAGATCGTCGTCGCCGTGTTGGTCGTCTCGACCGACACCGATCCGACGCTCGAGGAGATTCGGGACTTCACCAGCGAGCGACTCGCCCGCTACAAGCTCCCGAAGGAGATCTTGGTTCTGGACTCGTTGCCGCGCAACGGTTCCGGGAAGCTCGACAAGGTGGAGCTCCGCAAGCTCGCCGCCGACGGCCGCGGTTCGCTGAACCGATGAGCACCCCGGGCTGGCCGCTGACGTACGCGGTGCACGACGGCGGCACCCCGGTCGAGGTGCGCGCACGGTTCGCCGTGCGCGGGCCCCTCGGGAACGCCTATCCCGCCGGTGTCGCCGACCTGGAACTCGACGTCGACGGGCTGCGTGACGCCGACGCGCTGCGCGGCCTCGGTGAGCGGATCCTGCGCGAAAGCCCGGAATGTCGACGGGTCGTGATGCCGGTTCCGGCGGGCGACCTGGACGCGATCGGCTTCGCCGAGGACGCCGGGTTCCGGTATGTCGTCGACGTCGACGTGCCGGGCGACCGCGGCGAGATCACGGAGCTCTCGCTCCTGGTCATGGAACCCGCTTGGGTGGCCGACGCGCCGACCGCGGTCAACGATCTTCCGCTCTGACCGGGCCAGCCTGAGGGGCGGCCGGATTCGCCCGAATCCGGCCGCCCTTCAGTCGTTTTCGGACCCGGGTCCGGCGCGCCTCCCCACCGGATGCCCCGCGTCTGGTACTTGGTTGAGGTGAATCCAACTATCAGCCCTTCGGCTCTCATGTCCGCCGCCGCCGGCGCCGCCCACGCGATGGTGGACTCGCCCCCGCATCTGATCGTCGACGTGACCGCGCGACGGCTCTGTGCGGCCGCAGGCAGCCCATCGCCCCTCGACTTCCACCTCGCCCACCCTGGCGAACCGATCCTCGCCGCGGCCCGGCTGTCGGCCGCCGCCCGCAGCGCGTACGCCGAACGGCTGCTGCGTTCTTCCGGCATCCGTCAGTACGTTGTCCTGGGTGCCGGCCTCGACACATCGGTGTCGCGCACTCCCGAGTCCTGCGACGTCTGGCACGTCGATCTCCCGGGTGTGCTCGCCTGGCGTTCGGCGCTCCTGGAGACGGCCGGTGTCCCGGATCGGGGCGTGCCGGTGCCCGTGGATCGGTCCACCAGCGATCCGGTTCCGGCGCTTGCGCAGGCGGGGCTGCGCGGCGGCGAACCGGCCTTCGTCTCGTGGCTCGGGGTGTCGATGTACCTCGACGGAGACGCGGTGCAGCGGACCTTCGCATCGCTCGGTCGGCTCGCGCCGGGATCCGAGTTGGTGTTCGACCACATCATGCCCCCTGCCGACCGCGACGACGCGGGCGCCGACTACGCCCGTGCGGTGGCCGCCGCGGTGGGGGCGCAGGGTGAACCGTGGCGGTGCACACCGTCGCTCTCCGCGCTACACGGCTCGCTGGAGGCGACCGGATGGTCGACTGTCGAGTCCCTGTGTGAATCCGAATCGGTCCCCGCAGGCTTCTGGGATCGCTCGGATGCCCTGCAGCCCATGGACCTGGTCCGCCTCACCCACGCCACGCTGTCGTCGACGCCGCGCACCGAACGAAACGGATAAACTCCCGGCGTCCGGCTCGGCGACACCTGGGGGAATCCGATGAGACGTGTGCTGACACTTCGCCGCGCGGCGGCGGTCGTCGGGGGCGCCGGAATCGCGTCGGGCCTCGCCGCCCTCATCGCGTTCCACTCGGGCGCCTCGAGCAACGTCGTCATCGTGGCGGCCTCGTTCGCGCCGTTGCTGTTGGTGGTGACGATCGTCGGCGCGCTCGTCACCGCCGCCGCGCGGCAGTGGATCCTGCTCGGGATCTCCGCGGTCGTGCTGGCGTTGGGGGCCTGGGCGTTCGGACCGTTGTGGATGGGCGGCGCGGCCGGTGAGCATCCCGAACCGACGGGGCCGTCGATCCGCGTGATGCAGTCCAACATCATGGTGGGTTCCGCGGACCCCGCGGCGCTGGTGCGGTCGGTGCGCGAGCAGCGTGTCGACGTGCTGACGATTCAGGAGCTGACGGAGCCGGCCGTGGAGGCGTTGCGGGCGGCGGGGCTGGAGGAACTCCTTCCGCACACCTTCCTGGTGCCGCACGTGACCGGTGGTGGCGGCGGCGGAATCTACAGTCGGCTCCCCCTGTCGAACGGCCGCAGGGTGGACGGGATGGCGCTGACGAATCTGGTTGCCGAGGTGGACGCCGGGCTGGCCGAACCGGTGGTGGTGTACGACGTGCACCCGGTGCCCGCGTACATCGCACCGGCCGCTGACTGGACCGAGGACTTCGATCGGTTGCGCGACGAACTGGATTCGGCTGCGACACACCGCAACGTGATCGTCAGCGGCGACTTCAACGCCACGTACGCGCACCGCAAGTTCCGCGATCTGCGACGCGGTGGGTACGTGGATGCGGCGGACCAGTTGGGCGCCGGCATTCTGCCGACGTACCCGACCGACAAGCGCTATCCCGCCGTTGTCGGGATCGATCACATCCTGACGAAGGGCGCGCAGGCGACGTCCCTCGACCGTATCGACGTCGTCGGCTCGGATCACCACGGACTGGTCGCGGACGTGCAACTCGGTGTCGGTCAGAACGGTGGCGGTTCGGCGCCGCAGTGAGACTCGATGCGGTGAGGCTCCGGTCCTCCCCCGCTTCGCGTTCGCCGCGGTACTCGCGGCACCCTCGAGGAGTGATCCGTATCGAGCCGGTCGGGTGACCGTTCTCGCGGTCGGCGGAGACCGCTTGGTACAAGATATCTGCAGCCGGATTCGGACAGCATGGGGTCCAGAGGGGTGTGAGGATGGCATCTGCACGTTTGCCGTGGGGACGATCCCGGCTGCTCACCAGGCTCGACGAGGCACCGCAGACCGTGCTGTGGGGTCCCCGTGGGTACGGGAAGACGACACTCGTGGAGACGTGGCTGGCGGCGCAACCGGACACCACCGTGATCCGAGTCGAGGTTCCCGATCCCGGCACGGCCACGGAACAGTACTGGTCGGATCTCACGGAGAGGGTGACCGTGGACACCGACGTGCTCGTCCTCGACCGCCCGGATCGGCTGTGCGACGTGACCATCTGGGAACGGCTGCACACGATCCGCGCGGCGCATCGCGGGTTGTGCGTCGTGGTGTCGATTCGCGAGAGCACCTTGCTGGAGTCCCTACGCTTACCCGACCCGAACCTGACGGTTGTCACCGCGGCGGAACTGGAGTTCACCGAGGCGGAGGTCGCCGACCTGCTCGCACACCACGCCGTGTCGTCCCCGGATCGGACGGCCCGAGACCTGTGGCGGGTCACCGGAGGCCATCCGGCGCTGGTTGCGATCGCCGAGGACGTGGTCCGAGCCTTCGGCAGCGACCTGGATTTCGAGCGGGAACGTGCCTATCTGGCAGTACGGGTACAGATCGACAGGTATGTCGAGGACATGCTGCTGGAGGAGCCGGGCATCGGTGGCATGGCGCGCACGATCGCGGTGCTGCGGCGGCCGTTCCCCGATGCGCTGGAACTGTTGGGGGTCGACGACATCGCAGGGACCCTCGGCGGCCTCGAACGCGCTGGCCTGTTGCGACGGATGCCAGCGGCACCGGACCCGTACTGGACGTGGCCCCCAGCGCTCCGCAGATCCGTACTGCGGAGCGTGGAGCGGGACGCTGTGGTGCCCTCTCGCGTCGCCTCGGCGACCCTCGCACGCTGGTTCGCCGACCGCGGCGAGCCTGTCGAGGCACTCCGGCACGCGACCGACGGTCAGGACTGGGATCTGATGATCGCCATCCTCGCCACCGAGTGGCCCACTATCGTCACGACCGGACTGGGAGTACTGGTCCGGGCGTTGCACGCACTGCCGGAATCGGAGGCACAGGCGAACCCGGCCGTCCGGTACGCGCGCCTCATCGTCGCCGGAGTCGGCCTGACGGCGGGAAGTCCGGGCCACGTGCGCGGGCCGCTGCCGGAGATCTCCGTTACCGAGACCGCTGATCGCGACTCGGCCGAACGGGCGCTCCTGACCGGGACACTGCGCCTGTGCATTCAACGCTGGAACGGCGACTACGACGAGGCCGTGCGTGACCGCGACGCACTGGTGACACTCGCGAACCGGGTAGGCGAGTCCGGTGGCCTGGACCGGCGCTGGCTCTCCTCGGCCTGGATGCACTTCGGGCTGGCCAGCCAGCTCCGCGCCGGGGACAAGCGGACCGTGGAACTTCTCACCCGAGCCGTCGACTGCGGCATCGACGATCCCGGCAACTTCGCGGCCCGTCAGGCCGCCGGTCATCTGGCGCTGCACTACGCGGTGCGGGGCGAGTCCGAGCGGGCGGCACACTGGCTCCGGCAGGAGGCGAGGTTCGGGGAGCGGGCGGGCTGGATCCGAGCGCTGGTCGAACGTCCGGGGATCGTTGCGCGGGCACTGGAACAACTCGATCGACTGGAAGTCCCCGCTGCCGAAGCCGCAATGGACGAGCTGGACGAACTCGACGAAGAGCTCGACGAGCTCTGGGCGTTCGTCGTGTACGTGCGCAGTCAACTCGACCTGATCCAGGGCCGTTCCGAGGTCGGCCTCGACCGGGTGGACAGGAGCCGCCACCGGCTCGCGCGCCGGCTCGGGCCGACCGCCGCTGCGCGCCCACTGTTGACCGCGGCGTCGATGGACCTACACACGGCGGCGGGTCAGGCGACGCGGGTGCTCGACCATGCCCGACGGGCAGACGGACCGATGCACCCGATGATGCGGCTGGCCGCGGCGAGGGCCGCCATGTGCGCCGGCGACCATGCGGCCGCGACCGCGTTCTGCACGCCTCTGACCGGGCGCCAGGTCAGCGAGACCCGGGTCCGCCTCGAGGCGTTGTTGATCACCGCCACGCTCGCGCACGAGCAGGGCAGCGACGACGACTCCCGGATCGCATGGAACCGAGCAACGGCGACGTCTCGCGACAGTGGGCTGGTGCGGCCGCTATTGACCGTGCCGCCCGCGATCCGCGAGGCGCTGACCGCGGGCGGAGACGCGATTCCCTTCGCGGACAAACTTGCCGAGTGGGGCGACGGACCGTACCCGCGTCCCGCACCCCCGGTAACCCTGACCGAGCGCGAGGCCGTCGTGCTCGACGGCCTCGCCCGCGGCGGCAGCGTTGCGCAGATCGCCGAGTCCCTGTTCGTCTCCCCGAACACCGTCAAATCCCAGCGCCAGAGCCTGTACCGGAAGCTCGGTGTGAACTCCCGCCGTAGCGCCGTCCTGGAGGCTGCACGCCGCGGACTTCTCTAACGGCGCCGGGAGCGGAACTCCTGTTGCGGCGGTGAGGAGCCGACACCGAAATCGGCCGCCTCAGCGCCGAACCGCCACCAGACCCTGCCACCTTCTGAAACACACAGCTGCGGAACGCCTTCCAGCAACGACGGGCGTCTTGGGGTTCGTCCGGTGCACTGAGCGGCGATATCAGTTGTTCGAAGGCGCAGCTATTGCCCGGGATTCGCCACCGGGCCGACAGACAGAAGTAGTCGGACGAGTTCAGCCTGGCGGTGCGTGGCGGTCTTCTCGAAGATGTGCTGAAGATGCGTTCTGATCGTGGTGGTCGAGACGGAGAACTCCTGGGCGATCGGCCTCAACCCATCGCCCTGGGCGACGCGCCGCGCGACCTCCGCCTCCGTGCTGGTGAGCGCATACAGCCGGCGCAACATGCCGGTATCCAGTTTGGGGACCCGATCGGGATCGTCGATCACGACGAGTGCGGTGGCACCCGATGCGTCCAGTCCGACGGCGCCTGCTCCGACGGTCTCCGCACTGAGCGGCACCACATGGACTGCGTATTCGCTTCGTCCGGAGGGGCGAGGACAGGAGACCGAGCCTCCGGCGGGAACACCGTCGCCGGGTGCGTTCACAGCGCGGTACATGAGACCGCGAAGCTCTCGATCGGAACGCAGGAGGGACGCTGCGACAGATCCCTGCGCATCGAGGTGAAGGCCGTCGTCGGAAACGAAGATTCTCTCCGCCGCGGAATTGAGGTGCAGAATCCGCGTGTCCGGGCCGATGATCACGATGCCACGCGACATCAGCTCGATCGCCGCAGCCAGGTCGCGCTCGCTCCGCGCAAGGTCCGCGAGTTTCGCTCGGGTGCGAATCGCCTGTTGTAGGTGGGGAACCAACTGTCCGAGCAACGACAGTCGATCGGCAGTTCCGAACGATTCCGAGCCACGCTGCGCCGCAACTCCCAGCCACGCGGTACTGCTACCGCTGGTCAACCGGACGAACAGCCCGTCCTCGAAACGGTTGGGCCGACACCAGTCGACATAGAACTCCGTCTTCATGTGGGGGTAGATCAATTCTGCCCCGGTGTGGATGCGGCCGATCGGCGCCCGTTCCACGGCTTCTGCCACGTAGTCGAGTCGACCGTAGTACTCGTTGTAGGTCGCACGCGCGGACAGCTCACCACCGACCTGCCAGTCGGCTCGTCGCGCACTGATCGCCGACGTCAGCAGGCCGGAACCGTGCCCGCCGAAGGCACGCACGAGACCGTGGAGTACCGAATCCCACTGCTCGGGAACAACGGCCGTCGCATAAATCGCGGACACGAGGCGGGAAAATTCGTCGACGCTGATCATCGACCGCCCCTTACGGAAGTCGGGTGCGGAGGTCGGGTGCACGGCACCCTGTATTCCCTCGATTATCGCCGATTTCGTCTGTTTGTACGAGGTCGAATTCAGCTGTGCGTGATGTTCTGGTTGTGGGCGTTCGACCACGAACCCGACGACATCCGATTTCCGGAAAAGGCATCGACGAGAACGCCCCGAAATTGTGAGGGAAATCACAATTGAAACGACCGGCCGAACGCGCCTCGCCCCCAAGCCGGTTCGGCGACGCACATCCAGATGACCACGCCCCACGAGGTGAGACCCATGACAAGCACAACACCGATCACCACCATGCACGCATATTCGGCCACCCGTGAGCAGGCGTATTCGACCGGCGCGGAATGGACGCTCAGTTGTGTCGGCGTCGCTCGGATCCTCTACGGCATCCTCCCGCTGGCGCTCCTGGCCAACGGATTCGCAGCAGGTACCGCTGTCGCGATCGCGGCACTCGCGATCTTAGGAGTCGAATTCGTCATCCAGGGCATCGCCACGACAGCGCTGGCGAGAACCCTCACCGACAGCGGCATCGCCGTGATCGTTGCGGTAGCGCTCGACGCACTCGTCACCGTCCTCGCGATGGTGCTACTGGCCGCCGGCTGGAACCAGGTCACCGCTGCCGCAGGACTTGTAGTGCTCGGCGCGGTCGCAGTGGCGACGCTGTCGGCTGTCGTCGTCGCTCTGACGTCCACTTCGCCCTGACGCGGGATTACCGCGCTCCGAGCGCGGCATCACCCCACGTCGCGACACCTCGCAACCCTCTCGAGGTGAACGCGTACCGCGCCCGCCACTGCATCCGGATCCTCGAGCATCGGAATGTGTCCGACACCGGGAAGGACGATCTCTTCTACATCTCCGGGGAGTTCGTCGAGGAAGCGCTGAATGCATGTGTCCCGGGTCAGGAACGTGTCGAACTCCGCCAGGATCAACGACGTCGGTGCGGTCACCCGGTCGAGGCCGGTGTGCGGCCCGTCGCGCAGGAAGGCGAGCAGGATCGGCATGTAGACAGTGCAGCGCGACACGGCGCGAACGACATCGGTCGCGTCGCCGGGATCGACACGGGAGACATCGTGGCTGCAGTTCGCGATGACGGGACGCTGGAAGAACCGACTCGAAGCGGCGCGGTCACCGAGCACGCGGGCGAGCGTCATGAGCGGGAACTGCGCTGCGAACCCGAAACCTGTCCGGAATTCGGTGCGGGAGAATCGCTTCCACCCGCCACCGGGGTTGATACCGGCGAGCGATCGCACGCGCCCCCGTCGCTCGAGTTCGAACGCAACCTGGCCCCCCAGCGAGTTGCCAACCACGTGGCATGTGCGCCAACCGATTGCGTCCAGTTCGCGTTCGATGCCGTCGGCGATCCCGGCAATCCCCAGATCGCGCCACCGCAGTCGCGGCCCGCCCCAGTGCCCGGGCATCGTCAGCGCGAGTACGTCGTAGTCCGTGGCCAGATCGTCGAGTACGCGATGCCACACGTGATGCGAGAGTGTGAAGCCGTGGAGCAGCAGGACCGGTTCGCCCGACCCTGCGCGGTGCCTTGAAGTCACCATGACGCCCCCTCCCCTGGAAGTCCTGTTCTCATGGCTAGCACTCCGCCGCAGCGTTGTCGAGCACCACAAAGACGACGGAGGCCGGGTTCCCGTGAAGGGAATCCCGGCCTCGTGGCCTTGCTGCCGGCTACTTCGCCGTCGTCACCGCGAAGCCCGCGACCCACTCCGGAATCGCCCGGTAGTAGCGCGACTGCAGTTCGTACGAGCCGGACGCCGCGAGCGCCGCGTAGGCAGCGATCCATGTGCGCACCTCGTGCGACGATCCGCCGCCGTGCTCCTCGAAGAACTCGTTGGACCAGCCGTCGAACTGCTCGAGGTCACCGGACGCGACGATGTCGAGAACATCGTTGTCCCACTCGGGGTTCAGCGGCTTGCGGGTCGACGTGCCCGCTGCCAAGTCGATGCCGGACTGCACGACGCGCTGCTCACCGCGGGCACGCTGCTCCGGGGTGGGCGGGTTACCGAGAATGAGCGCCTCCGCGACGCGCGGCGGGGCTCCCGCGAGGATCGGCACCGGCGGATCGTGCGACAGCCCGCCCGACGCCAGGAACAGCACCCGCTTGTCGAGCAGCGACGCCGCCTCGCCGAGCGCCTTGCCGAACTGCCGGATCCGGCGCACAGGGCCGAGCGGCGCGGCCACACCGTTGACGAACACCGGGATGGTGGGCACCGACTGGATGCCGCCGAACAGCATCTCCAGTGGCTGCACGAAGCCGTGGTCGACCACCATGCGGGCCGAGATCGTCAGGTCGATGTCACGCTCGAGCACACCCTCCGCGATCCGGTTGGCCGTCTCGGCGTCGACGAGGATCTCACCCTCCGCAGACCCGAAGTCGCCCACCGCGATCGCGCCCGTGGCGATCGCGAACGGAGGCATCTTCTCGTAGAAGAATCCGTTGTAGTGGTCGGGTGCGAACAGCACGACCACCTCGGGATCGAACTCCTCGATGAACTTCCGCGCCCCGGCAACGGCGTGATCGACCTCGTCGAGCACCTGCTGCGCGGGATCGTTGAGCCCGATCAGCGGTGAGTGGGACAGCGCAACCAGCGCGACTGGCATGAACGGCTCCTTCGGCCTGAATCTGTTTCCGGGACAGGTTCTTCCCGGAAGATGGGGTGTCGGCACCTACGACGCGAGTGCGACCTGAGACGCGGACAGCGCACGCGACGCAGCCAGACACACCCGGCGCAGCGCGGGTTCCGCGCTCGCCGGCGAGTAGCGGGAGGCCTGCCCCGAGACGGAGAACGCCGCGATCGGCCGCGCACCGGCGCCCGTCACGACGCCGCCCACACACACGAGTCCCTCACGGGTCTCCTCGCGGTCGAAGGCCACTCCCGTCCGGCGCACCTGGGACAGCTCGACGCGCAGCCGGCCGATGTCGGTGATCGTGTGCGTCGTCCGCGCCGCCAGCTGCGACCCGATCAACCCTTCGGCGTCCTGGCCGGAGTACGCGAGCAGCGCCTTGCCGACCGCAGTGCAGTGCGCCGGCGCGCGGCCGCCGACGCGGGACGGCGACGCGACGGACCGGTGACCGTAGAGCTTGTTGATGTAGAGGATGTCGGCGCCGTGGAGCACCGCGAGATGAACTGTCTGGCGGGTGGCCTCGTACAGGTCGGCCAGGAACGGGGTGAGGACGTCGCGGACCACGGAATGCTGCGGCGCGTACACCCGTCCGCCGAGATTGTGGAGCTCGGCACCAAGGCGGTAGTCGCTGCCGACCCGCTCGACGGCGTGGTTACGCTCGAGCATCCCGAGAATCCGGAAGGCCGTCGACTTGCTCAGCCCGGACCGCCGGGCGAGTTCGCTCACGCCGACACCGGAATGCGCTTCCTGGCCGAAGCTGGTGAGCAGGCTCATCGCCTTGTCCACGGCCGCGCGGCCGTCCCGCGCCGAGCTCGGCTGCGACAGATCGGTCAGCTCCTGCACACCCATGACCCCTACCACTTCACTCTGCGAAACGGACATCTCCGGCGCTACCCGGCGCCGTACCCGAGTCTGCCCACCTGGCATTTGCATGTCAAGAGTGACGATAGTGATACTAAAAGTGACACTCGCTCCGGCTCCGCTTTAATCGTGTGGAGCATTGAGCTCATTGGAAGGAGCCGCGCGGCACCGTGCACACCCGTCGAGAGGAGGACCCGTGGACAGCAACGGCCTGATAGCACGCAACGTGCAGCGGTTCCGCAACGAACGCCAGATGAGCATGGGCGACCTCGCCAAGCGCGCGAATCTGTCGAAACAGACCCTCTCGAAGATCGAGCAGGGTGTCGGCAATCCCACAGTCGAAACCATTGACGCGATCGCCGAGGCCCTGGACGTCCCGCTGCGACGACTCGTCACCGAGTGGGGAACCCGGGTGTTCGTCGTCCGCGCCGCAGAAGGCTCCTGGGTCGACAAGCCGGGAACCGGGTCCACCAAGGTCCTCGACCAGATCTACGGCTCCGGCTACGTGCGCACGAGCCTGACCCGGCTGCAGAACGCCGGAACCGACGACGTCGACTCCCTCGTTCGGCCGCCCGACTCCGCCGGCACCCTCGTGCACGCATACGTCGTCAGCGGCAAGGTTCGGCTCGGCCCGGCCAACGAGCTCACCGATCTCGGCGCCGGCGACTTCGTGCAGTTCCCCAGCGACGTCCCGTGGGTGCTCGAGTCCCTCTCCGCCGAGGCCACCGTGCACGTCGTCACGACGATGCCGCAGGTTCCGCAGTTCGGGCCGCTCAGCAACGAGAACGCCTGAGCAACCCGACCGACGCGATTCCGCCGAACCCGCCGCCGCGATGTGGAGACGGCGGGCCGACTGGAGCAGGATCTGGGGACGAGGGGGACCCATAGAGTCGGAAGGCGGTTCCACATGGCAGGTACTCCCAGGGAAGCCGGCCGGACCACCACGTCGCGGGTGCTCGCGATCCTGGAGGTGTTCGAGAACGATCCCGGACCGATCGCGCTGAGCAACATCGCGGCCGAGACCGGCATGCCGCTGACGACGGTGCACCGCCTGGTCGGCGAACTCGAGCGCTGGGGCGCGCTGCTCCGCGTACCGGACGGGCGATACCAGGTCGGCATCCGCCTGTGGGAGATCGGCCAGAACGCGGGCGTCCGCCTGCGCGACATCGTCCACCCTCCGCTCCAGGATCTGTTCGACCTCACCCACGAGACCGTCCACTTCGTCGTGCGCCGCGGGACCGAGGTGATCTACGTCGACCGCATCTACGGCAGCCGGCGCGTTCCCCGCCTCGCGCGTGTCGGCAGCCGACTGCCGCTGCACCCCACCGCGGTCGGGAAAGTGCTCCTGGCATACCAGGATCCCTGGTTCCGGGAGACGTACCTCTCGAACACCCTCGAGCGCCGCTCCCGGTTCACGATCACCGAGCCGGCGCGGCTCGCGCGCGAACTCGACACCATCCGTGAAGTGGGCTACGCGAAGACCCAGGAGGAGATGGCCCTCGGATCGTGCTCGGTCGCGATCCCGGTCCGCGCACCGAACGACGAAGTGGTCGCCGCGATCGGCGTGGTCCTGCCGAGCAACCGTTCGACGGACATGACCCGATTCCTGCCACCGCTACGCGGCACCGGAGCCCGTCTCGAAAAGATGTTCAAGGCGCTGCCACAGCCCGTCGAACAGGCAATACGCAGCTTCTGGTTGAGCTGATTCCGTTCATCGGAAGGATTCGCTTGGCCCCACCGACGCAACCGGTCAGAGTGTTCCGTGTCACAAGGAGGACGACATGGAGACCAACAGCACAGGGCTCCTCGGCCGGGACGTCCGGAGTCACGTTCCGAGCGCCGCGGATGTACCCCACCTGATCGGAATGGACCCGGCACACGACCGCATCTGGCGCAGAGCAGCACCGCATCTTCGGGTGCGGGACAACGACTCTCACACGCTGTACGCGTTCGGTATCGCCCGCGCCCTGATCGACCAGGTGCCGGGGGCGCGGCCTGAGATCGCCCTGCCGGCGATCCTGCTCCACGACGTCGGTTGGTCGACGGTCCCGAAGGAACTGGTGCTGGAGGCGATCGCACCACAGCCGCGGCATCCGGAACTGGTCCGCGTCCACGAGATCGAGGGCGCCGCGATCGCACGGTCGATCCTCGCCGACCTCGGCACAGCCGACGCCGACATCGACGAGATCGCCGCGATCATCGACGGTCACGACAGTCGCCGCGAGGCCATCAGCCCCAGCGACGCGGTCGTCAAGGACGCCGACAAGCTCTGGCGAATCACCCCGCACGGGCTGGCCACCGTCGGCCGATGGTTCGGGCTCTCCGCGCGCGAGACGCTCCGGCTGGTCTGGTCCCGCACCCACGCCCACCTGTGCACCGAGCCGGCCCGACTGATGGCTCGCGGGTTCGCCGCGATCGCGTCGACCGACGTGTCACCGCAATTTCACGAATTGTGCTCTGCAACACCGAATACCCCAGATACCGCGCTCTACGAGCACCCGACACCCCGAGTCCAGGAGTGAACATGTCCGCGCCGACGCAGAAGACGACCGCCACCGTCTCCACGGGTGGTTGCCCCGTCGACCATCATGGCTACGAACCGTTCGACATGAACGACCCGTTCTCGGCCTACGCCCGCCTCCGCTCCGCGGAACCGGTCATGTTCGACGAGCGGATCGGCTGCTGGGTGGTCACCCGCTACGACGACATCAAGGCCGTCTTCGACAACTGGGAGATCTTCAGCAGCGAGAACGCCCAGGCACCGGTGCGCGAGCGTGGACCGCAGGCGAAGCAGATCATGAACGACGGCGGGTTCACCGCCTACTCCGGCCTGTCCGCCCGGAGGCCGCCGGAGCACACCCGCATCCGCAAGGCGACCTCGAAGGCGTTCACGCCGCGTCGCTACAAGGCGCTCGAGCCGTTCATCCGGGCGAACGTCGATCAGCAGCTGCGGGCCCTGCTCGCGCACAAGGACCGACGCGGCGACCTGCTGCGCGACCTCGCCTACGACGTGCCGACCGTGACGATCCTGACCCTGATCGGCGCCGACACGAGTCAGGTCGACCAGTACAAGCGCTGGTCCGATTCCCGCGCCGCGATGACCTGGGGCAACCTGAGCGACGAGCAGCAGATCCCGCACGCGCACAACCTCGTCGAGTACTGGCAGGAGTGCCAGCGGCTGGTCGCCCACGCCCACGCGCACGGCGGCGACAACCTCGTCGCCGACCTGGTGCGCGCCCAGCAGGAGGGCACGGAGATCACCGACCACGAGATCGCGTCGGTCTGCTACAGCCTGCTGTTCGCGGGACACGAGACGACGACGACGCTGATCTCCAACACGCTACGGCTGCTGCTGGCGCACCGGGATCAGTGGGAGGCACTGCGCGAGGATCCGAAGAAGATCCCGAAGGCCGTCGAGGAGGTGCTCCGCTACTCCCCCTCGATCGTCGCCTGGCGCCGAAAGGCGCTCGAGGACACGACGATCGGTGGGACCCCGATTCCCGCGGGCGCCGAGATCCTGCTGGTGATGGGCTCCGCCAACCGGGACGAGTCGCAGTTCACCGATCCCGAGACCTTCGACATCACGCGGGACAACGCGCGCGAGCACCTCGCCTTCGGCTTCGGCCTGCACTACTGCCTGGGCAACATGCTCGCCAAGCTCCAGACCCGCGTTGTCGTCGAGGAGGTGCTGAAGACGGCACCGTTCCTCGAACTCGTCGATCCCGACGCGATCACCTTCGGCGAGAACCTGTCGTTCCGGGCACCGAGGTCGGTGCCGGTACGGTGGGACGCTCCCGGCGAGGACGCGGCGGACGCGGCCGGGGCGCTCGAGATCTCGCCGGCCCGGTACATCCAGTTCTTCGACGGCGCGCAGGAGCCGGAGCACGACCGGTTGGGCGGCAAGTGCGCCTCGCTGGTGTCGCTGACGGCGGCCGGCATGCCGGTGCCGCCGGGGTTCGCGCTGACCACGATGCTCTACGACGACTTCATCGCCTCGGCCGGCATCGCCGACGAGATCCGTGAGCTGCTCGCCGGCCTCGATCCCGAGGACGTCGCCCGTGTGGATGCGGTCTCCGCCCGGATCCGGGACGCGATCACCTCCCGACCTGTCCCGGAGCCGCTGCGCCGCTTGACTATCGACGCGTACGAGCGTCTGCAGTCCCGGTTCGAACAGCCGGTGCCGGTAGCGGTGCGCTCGTCCGCCACCGCAGAGGACCTGCCCGACGCCAGCTTCGCCGGCCAGCAGGACACCTACCTGTGGCTCAACGGGATCGACGAGGTGCTCGAGCACATCCGGTGCTGCTGGGCGTCGCTCTACACCAGCCGCGCGATCACCTACCGGCTGAAGAACAACATCCCCGACGAGGGGCTCTCGATGGCCGTCGCGGTCCAGAAGATGGTCAGCGCCAAGGTCGCCGGTGTCGCGATGACGATGGACCCCACCAACGGGGACCGCTCGAAGATCACCGTCGATGCGTCGTACGGTGTCGGTGAGATGGTCGTCTCGGGTCAGGTCACCCCGGACAACATCGTGCTCGACAAGGTGATGCTGACCGTGGTGTCCGAGACGATCGGCGACAAGCACGCCGAACTGGTCCCCGATCCGGTCTCGCACCGCCTCGTCGAGCGTGAGGTCGACGCCGACCGCCGCGCCTGCCGCAGCCTGAACGACGACGAACTGAAGGCCGTCGCCGCGATCGCCAAGCGTGCCGAGAAGCACTACGGATGCCCCCAGGACATCGAGTGGGCGCTCGACGCCGACCTCCCCGACGGCGAGAACCTCCTGCTCCTGCAATCCCGCCCCGAGACCGTCTGGTCCGCAAAAGCCGTGCAGGACAAGACACCCGACTCCCCCACACCGGCCCGCCGCGGTCTCGACCTGAGTTCGATCAGCCGGGCCATGACCAAGCCGCGCTCCGCCTGACCCGACCGCGCCCACCGCATACGCATCCAGCACCCACCCCCGCCCCGTTTTCCTTCCAGAGGAACTCCCATGACGATGAAGTCCTTCCCGAGCCCCTTCGATCTCGATGTCCCAGCCGGCGCCGAGGGCTGGCAGGAGCTCTACCCGTACAACATGGTCTTCCAGCCCAATCGCCAAGACGTCGACGACGCCAAGTTCTGGTTCTGCGACAGCCAGCACTGGCCCACGGTGTTCAAGCCGTTCGAGACCATCGGCGGCGAGTTCGCCGTCAAGTGTCTGGGCCAGTACAACACCCGGCACCTGCTGATCCCGAACTCCAACGGCATCGAATTCAAGATGCACCTCGGCTACCTGTACATGTCGCCCATCCCGGCTCCGGAGGAGGAGTTCGACACGCGCGCACCGCTGTTCGAGGAGCGTGCGGCATACTACTACGCGAACTGGGACTCGCTGCTCGAGAAGTGGCACAAGAAGGTTCGTCAGACGATCGACGAGATGAACGCGCTGTCGTTCGCGAAGCTGCCCGACATGGTGTCGATCGAGGACATCCGCTCGGGTACGGCGAAGGACGGTACCGAGGTCCTGCTCGAGAACTACGACCGGCTGATCCAGCTCTGCTACCAGAACTGGCAGTACCACTTCGAGTTCCTCAACCTCGGGTACATCGCGTACCTCGACTTCTTCGGCTTCTGCAAGGAGGTGTTCCCGAACATCCCCGACCAGTCGATCGCGACGATGGTGCAGGGTGTCGACATGGAACTGTTCCGGCCCGACGACGAACTCAAGCACCTCGCGAAGTTGGCCGTCGAACTGGGGCTCACCGGGCTGTTCGACGACACGGACGACCCGGACGGCACCCTGGCCCGGATCGCGAAGGCACAGAACGGCGCCCAGTGGATCGCGCAGTACGAGGGTGCGCAGGATCCATGGTTCAACTTCACCGTCGGCAACGGCTTCTACGGCCACGACAAGTACTGGATCGAGCATCAGGAACTGCCGCTCGGCTACATCGCCGACTACATCCGGCGTCTCGGCGAGGGACAGGAGATCATGCGTCCGGTCGCCGAACTCGCGGCCGAGCGCGACCGGATCGCCGAGGAGTACCGCGATCTGCTCGACGACGACACGCGAGAGACGTTCGACGCCAAGCTCGGACTGGCCCGCACTGCCTACCCGTACGTCGAGAACCACAACTTCTACATCGAGCACTGGACGATGGGCGTGTTCTGGCGCAAGGTCCGCGAACTCTCCCGCATGCTGCACGAGGAAGAGTTCTGGCCCGAGGCGGACGACCTGCTGTACCTCAAGCGCAGCGAGGTGCGCGAAGCCCTGTTCGACCTGGCGACCGCGTGGGCCGTCGGCGCCGAGCCGACCGGACCGCACTACTGGCCCGCCGAGATCGAACGCCGTCGGGGCATCATCGACGCGCTGAAGACCCGCCGTCCGGAGCCGGCGCTCAACACTCCGCCGGAGTTCATCACCGAGCCGTTCACGAGCATGCTCTACGGCATCACCACCGAGCAGGTCCAGCAGTGGCTCAGCGACGACGACGAGTCCGGCGACAATCTCCGCGGCATGGCGGCGTCGCCGGGTGTCGTGGAAGGCATCGCCCGCGTCGTCACGAGTTCCGACGAGCTGTCGCTTGTCCAGGACGGTGAGATCCTCGTCGCCCCGGTGACCGCTCCGTCGTGGGGGCCGATCTTCGGGAAGATCAAGGCGACCGTGACCGACATCGGCGGCATGATGAGTCACGCCGCGATCGTGTGCCGCGAGTACGGCCTGCCGGCCGTGACCGGCACCGGTTCCGCGTCGACCCAGATCAAGACCGGGCAGCGCCTCCACGTCGACGGCACCAAGGGTGTCGTCACGGTTCTGGGCGAGTGACATGCGCACCGTTCTGATCACCGGCGGCGCAGGAGGACTCGGCCGCGCATTCGCCGAGGGGTTCGCCGAGCGTGGCTACCGGGTGGCGGTCGCCGACATCGACGCCGCCGGGGCCGAGGAGACCGCACGACAGCTCCGCGAAGGCGGGGCCGAGGCGACGGCGCTCGCGGTGGACGTGACCTCGGTGGAATCGACCGACGCAATGGCGTCCGCGGTCGCCGAGTTCGGGGGCGGCCACATCGACGTCCTCGTCAACAACGCGGCGATCTACGCCGGCGTGACCCGGTCGCCCTTCGAGGAGATCGACCCGGGCGAATGGGACCGCGTCATGGCGGTGAACCTCAAGGGGCCGTGGATGTGTGCGCGGGCCTGCAGCCCGTACCTGGCGGAGGGCGGATCGGTCGTGAACCTCTCCTCCGCAACGATTCTCAGCGGATCGGCGCACTGGATGCACTACGTCGCGTCCAAGGGCGGCGTGGTCGCACTGACCCGGGTGATGGCCAAGGAGTTGGGTTCGCGATCGATCACCGTCAACGCGATCGCGCCGGGCTTCACCCTCACCGAGGCGAGCTACGGACTGATGGACGACGCCGAGAACTACGGCGTCGACCGCGGCGCGATCAAGCGGGCCAGTCGGCCCGACGACATCGTCGGAGCCGCACTGTTCCTGGCCGGTCCGGACAGCAAGTACATCACCGGCCAGACACTCGTCGTCGACGGCGGCCGGCAGTTCATCTAGGAGGCGCAGCAATGCCCACAGTCACCTACACCGATCACGACGGCAACACCCGCGCCGTCGACGGCAGTGTCGGCGATTCCGTCATGGAGGTCGCGATGCGCAACGGCGTCGCGGGAATTGTCGCCGAGTGTGGCGGCTCGCTGTCGTGCGCCACGTGCCATGTCTTCGTCCGGCCGGACCAGTTCGACGGCCTGCCGGAGATGGACGACATGGAGGACGAGATGCTCTACGGCACGGCGGTGGACCGCCGGGACAACTCCCGCCTGTCCTGCCAGGTCAAGCTCACGGACGGCATGGATCTGCACGTACACACCCCGGAAACGCAGGTGTGACAGTGCCTTCCGACTACGCCCCAGCCACCGGCACTGCCGGCAGTGGGCTGCTCATCATCGGATCGAGCCAGGCCGGCGTCCAGCTGGCCGGCTCGCTCCGGGCGCTCGGGTACGCCGCGCCGATCACGTTACTGGGCGACGAGAACCACCGTCCCTACCAGCGGCCGGCACTGTCCAAGGAGTTCCTGCAGGGCCTGGTGTCCGCCGAATCGCTGATCTTCCGCAGCACGGAATACTGGGACGAACACCGTATTTCGCTCGTCAAGGGTGAGCGCATCACCAGCGTCGAACGCGGGCCCGACGGATCGGGGGTCGCCGTCGCGGCGTCCGGCACGAGGTTCCCGTTCGATCGTCTGGCACTGACCGTCGGCGCCCGCGCACGAACGATCGACGTCCCGGGCCACGACCTGGACGGGGTCCTGTACCTGCGCAACGCCGACGACGCCCTCGAACTCAAGCGGCGCATGCCGGACGCCACCGACATCGTCGTCGTCGGCGGCGGGTTCATCGGGATCGAGGCGGCCGCGAGTGCACTGAAGATGGGTAAGAACGCGACCGTTCTCGAGGCCGGGCCGCGTCTGGTCGGCCGGGCCGTCGGACCGGAGACGTCGGAGTATCTGCTCGCGGCACACCGCGAGCGCGGGATGCGAATCGAGTTGGACGCCAACGTCACCCGGATCGTGGGAGCAAACGGTGCCGTGACGGGCGTCGAGCTCGCCGACGGGCGCGTCCTGCCCGCGCAGATCGTGCTCGTCGGCATCGGCGTCGTGCCCAATGTCGAACTGGCCCGGTCGATGGGGCTCGTCTGCGACGACGGCATCCGTGTCGACGAGTATGCGCTGGCCTCGGACGGCACCACGGTCGCGGTGGGTGACTGCGCGAACATGCCCAATCCCGTGCCCGGTGCTGACCCCGGCGATCGGATCCGTGTCGAAAGCGTCAACAACGCGATCGAACACGCCAAGATCGCCGCCTACTCGCTGACCGGCCGCCGCACCGAATACACCAGCATTCCGTGGTTCTGGTCGAACCAGGGCGACCTGAAACTGCAGATCGCGGGCCTGTCGACCGGATACGACACCACGGTCGTGCGCCGGGACGACGCGAAAGGCAAGTTCACGGTCCTGTACTACCGCCGGGGACGAGTCATCGCTGCGGACTGCGTCAACAACCCGCTCGACTTCATGGCCGTGCGAAGCGCCCTCGTGAAGGGTGCCCACATCCCCGCCGATCTCGCGGCCGACCCCGCGACGGCCCTCAAGACGATCACCGCCGAGAGCCCGGACACGCTCTCGGCCCCGACTTCATCCGAATCGAGGTAGTGCGCAATGCGTACCCCTACCGCCCTTCCCGTCGACACCTCGCCGATCGTCGTGGCGCCCGACGCCGATACCGACCTGGATCCGATCTGGAAGTCGGTGGTGCCCGAGTCCCGGGCCCGCGGCAACGACATCCACCTGCCCACGTCGTTCGCGTACGCCGAGCGCCTGTGCGACTGCTACCCGGAGGCGGACTCGCTCATCGTCCGCGTCTCGATCCTGTTGCACGACACCGGATGGGGTCGAGTCGACGAATCACGGATCATCTCGGAGGGCTTCAGCGGCGACTGGCGCAAGGCCGCGATCCGCTACGAGCACGAGCGTCAAGGCTGCATCATCGCGCGCGAGGTACTCCCTCCGCTGGGCTACGACGACGAGTTCGTCGAGCGCGTCTGCGAGATCATCGACGGCCACGACACGCGCCCCGACGCCAAGTCGCTCGAGGACGAACTCGTCCGCGACGCCGACCGGCTGTGGCGTTTCGCGCCCGTCGGCATCGCACTCGCCTCGTCCTGGTTCGGCATGACCCCGTCGGTGTACTGCGACCGACTCGAGAGCGAGATCCTGCCCGAGCTGAAAACCGAAGCCGGATACCGGATCGCCGTCGCGGACCTCGATCGGTCACGCGCACTGTTGAAGACGGACGTGCTCCGATGACACCGGCAGCGCCGGCTCGGTCCCGGCTCGAGCTTCCCTACACGCACGTCGACGATCTCTTCGTCGACGGCACCTGGATCGCGTCCACGAGCGACGAGAGCATCGACGTCGTCGACCCGGCCACCGAGGAGGTGTGGGGTTCGGTACCGAACGCCTCCGCTCGCGACGTCGATGCGGCGGTCGACGCCGCCGACCGCGCCTTCCGCGAACCGGGGTGGTCGGATCGGAGTCCGTCCGACCGCGCGCAGTACCTGCTGCGGATCGCGGAGGAGATCGAGAAGCGGGCCGAGCCCATGTCCTGGACCACGACCCGGGAGAACGGCAGCCCGATCGCCGAAACCGCGGGCAGCGCAGCGAATGCCGCCGGCATCTTCCGCTACTTCGCGTCGCTGGCGCCGTACCTCGAGAGCAGCGATGTGCGGCCGTATCCCAACGGCCAGGGAACCACCGCCGTGTTCCGTGATCCCGTGGGCGTCTGTGCCCTCATCGCGCCGTGGAACTTTCCGATCAACCTCGTGGTCGCCAAGCTGGCACCGGCACTGCTCGCCGGCTGCACGGCGGTGATCAAACCCGCCGAGTCCACGCCGCTGTCGATCCGGTTCGTCGTCGAGGCCGTCGCGGCGGCCGGTGTCCCCGCCGGAGTGGTGAACCTGGTGACCGGGGCCGGTGCCGTGGGCGATCGACTGGTGCGCCACCCCCTGGTCCGCAAGGTCGCCTTCACGGGATCGACGGGCGTCGGCCGGAGGATCGCCGCGGCCTGCGGCGAGCTGCTGCGGCCGGTCACTCTCGAACTGGGCGGGAAGTCGTCGGCGATCGTGCTCGAGGACGCCGACCTGGACGCCTTCTCGCAGGTGCTCATTCGCTCCTGCATGCGCAACACCGGCCAGACCTGCTACATCGCGACCAGGATCCTCGCACCCGCGTCGCGCTACGACGAGGTGGTCGACACCGTCACCCGCACCGTCGCCGCCGCGAAGCAAGGCGATCCCTTCGACGGCGACACCGCCTTCGGACCGTCGGCGACGAAGGAGCAGTACGCGAAGGTCCTCGGGTACATCGAGGGAGCCCGGGCCGAGGGGGCGCGGATCACCACCGGCGGCGACCGCGCCGCCACGGACCGCGGGTACTTCGTCCAGCCCACCGTCTTCGCCGACGTCACCGAGGACATGGCGATCGCCCGCGAGGAAGTCTTCGGCCCGGTGGTAACGATCCTGCGCTACGACACCGTCGACGACGCCGTCCGGATCGCCAACGGCACCGAATTCGGTCTGGGCGGAATCGTCTTCTCCGCGGACGAGGATCGGGCCGTGGAGGTGGCGCGCCGCATCGACACCGGATCGGTCGGGATCAACTTCTTCGCCTCGAACCACAGCGCGCCGTTCGGCGGACGCGGAGACTCCGGGCTCGGTGTCGAGTTCGGGATCGAGGGCCTGAACGCCTACCTCACGCCGCAATCCGTCCACCGCCGGTCCCCCACAGGGTGATCGAACGCCGGCAGGAGCGCCGGCGTGACACGACCCACCCCGTTTCGCCCAACGGGACGCTGTGGGCGATCCGTCGCCTACAGTGTCCGCGTGGGTGAACATCAGGTGAACGGCATGAATCGGCGGACCTTCTTCGGAGCCGCGGGCGTCGGCGCCCTCGGAATCGCAGGACTACCGCTCGTCGGCAGCCCGTCGTGGAATCCGCTCGTGGGCCGCGCGCTCGCCGCGCCGCTACCGGCATCGATCGCCGGCACCACACTCGAGTCGGTCGCGGTCCCCCTCGGCACCAGCGGGTACCGTCGGCTCACCGCCGGTCCCGGCTGGCCGCTGGTCGTCCGGAACGACCTCGCGGAGGCCAAGTCCGGCCGCGAGGATCGGCGAACCGCGCTCGCGTCCATGGTCCAGCTCACGGACGTCCACGTGCTCGACGCCCAGTCACCCGTTCGATTCGAGTACGTCCACCCCTACCAGGGCGCCGCATTCCGGCCGCAGGAGACCATGACCGCCCAGGGTCTGGTCTCCCTGATCGATCGCGTGAACGCGCTGCGGATCGGTCCGCACACCCAACGTGAGTTCGATGCCGTGATCACGACCGGCGACAACACCGACAACAAGGAATTCGTCGAGCTGGGCTGGTTCCTCACGGCCCTCAACGGCGGCACCATCACGCCGAACACCGGCGACCCGGCCCGCTACGAGGGCGTCCAGAACTCGGGTGCCGACCTGTACTGGAACCCCGAGTCGTCGATCCAGGACATCTACAAGAAGGCCGGCTTCCCGGAGATTCCCGGCCTGCTGAGCGCGGCGCTGCAGCCCGTCACCAGCCCGGGACTGAACACCAAGTGGTACTGCGTCTTCGGCAATCACGACGACTCCGTCGAGGGAACGCTCCCGAGCGGTATCCCGTTCCTCGAGCAGATGTACACGGGCGACAAGAAGTTCGAGGTGCCCGACTCCGCCGACCAGGCGGCACGCATCTCGAGCGCCCTGAGTTCCGACCCGACGGCCCTGCTCAACCTGCTGTCGGCCATCACCACGCCTCCGCGCACCGTCACCCCGGACGCGGCCCGCAAGCCGTTCACGCCACGCGAGTTCATCGCCGCGCACCTCGACCCCGCCGCCACCGGGCCCGGCCCGGTCGGCCACGGCTTCGCCCCCGACGCCGACGAGAGCGGAATCGGCTACTACACCTTCGAGATCGCGCCCGGCGTGATCGGCATCAGCATGGACTCGACCAACCGCGCCGGCCTGGTCGACGGCTCGCTCGGCGAGGAACAGTTCAGGTGGATCGAGCAGACCCTGCTGGCCGGCAGCAGCAAGTACTACGACACCAACGGTGCCCTGATCACGCAGAGCCGCACCGACACCTACTTCGTGCTGTTCAGCCACCACACCAGCACGACGATGGCGAACACGCTCCCGGATCCCGAGCGCCCGCTCGAGCCTCGCATCAAGGGCGCGCAACTGGTGGATCTGCTGCACCGCTTCCCGAACGTCCTCGCCTGGGTCAACGGCCACACCCACGAGAACCGGATCACGCCGCAGGTCGGCCGGACTCCCGAGCAGGGGTTCTGGGAGATCAACACCGCGTCGCACATCGACTTCCCGCAGCAGGGCCGCATCATCGAGGTCGTCGACAACGAGGACGGAACCGTCTCGCTGCTGACGACGCTGATCGAGGCCGACAGCCCGTACCAGGTCGACTACGACGACTTCTCGCCCGCGGGTCTGGCCTCGATGTACCGGGAGTTCTCCTTCAACGACATCCACGCCGATCCGAAACTGCTCGGCGGATCGCCGGACCACAACGTCGAACTGGTTCTCGCGACGCTGCGCTAGGTCACCGCGGGAGGCTGCGCCGGGCCCGTCGTCACTCGTCCTCGTCGGACGCGTCACGGCGGGCCTTGCCCCACTTGACCGCCTCGACCAGCAGTTTCACGACCACGGCCAGCATCACCAGATTGCCGACCATCATCACGCTCACGATCAGACGTGCCGTCTCGTCGACCGCGACGATGTCACCGAACCCGACTGTCGCGAAGACCGTGAGCGTGAAGTAGAGCGCGTCGACCCGGCTCATCGGTTCGCTGAACGCGTTCGGATCCATCTGCGCCAGCAGGAATGTCGTGGTGGCCGAGCCCAGCAGGTACACCGGCAGCGTGACGGCGAGCGCCTCCGCCGCGCGGAGCGCCGGCGTGGGCGAGCGAACGATCTGCAGCACCTGCCAGACGCACAACGCGGCGACGAGTAACAGCCCGCCGACGAGGAGCACGACGGCGCCCGCATTCGACAGACGATCCATCGGCAACACGAAGTACGCGGACACCAGAAGCACGACGGTGAACAGTGGACGCAGCAGCGCGAGCCGCAGCAGTCGACGCCGCTCGTGCCGGTCCAGCTCTCGCAGCCGGTCGCGGTCGGACATGGACCCTCACTTCCGCCGTCCCGCTTGCGCAGCGGTGAGCCCTTTCTACCGCGAACACTCTACGTGACCTGCGACGACACACGGTACCGAGCGACGCTGGACGAGGATCTGTAACATTCAGATAACGACGCCGATGGCTGGAGGGGAGGAAGCGCAGCTTTCCGCTGCGCCCGAAGCCAGACCCCGAACAGTTTCTCGAGACCGAAACGGGAGGTGAACAGTGCGCAACTCGCTCGGAATTTCCACGGGCTCGGCGGGCGTGTGCAGCGCACTCGTCACCACCGACGACGCGGGCAGCCAATCCGTCGAGTATCGGACGATCTCCGCAGACCTGGACAGCCACGCCGATGTCGGCGACCTGGCACTGTCCGCCATCGGGCTCATGACCACCCAGGTTCCCGACTGCAGAATCGAACCCGACGCGATCGCCGTCGCGTACCGCACCGATCGCCAGGCCGCGGCCGTGCGATCCGCGGCCAGGACGCAGCGCAAGGCGATTCGCCTGGTACCCGAGACCCATGCCACCCTCGCCTACCTGCGGAGCACCGGACTCGTCGATCGGTACGACTGCATCGCGCTCGCGGATCTCGGCGCCTCCGGGCTCACCGTCACGGTCCTCGACCCGGCCGACGGCACTGTCACGTTCTGCGACCGCACCTCCCGGGTCCGCGCGGAGACCGCACCGTCCGGGTTCGCAGCCGGGATCGGTTCCCGGGTGGCGAAGTTCGTCGCCGACTCCATCAACCATTCCGAGCGCCAGCCTGCCGCCGTCGTCCTGGTCGGCGGCGGTGGAAACATCCCCGACGTCGGCAAAGGACTCGACACGGCGTTCGACTGCGCCGTCATCGTCGTGCCCGAACCCGAGGCCGCGACCGCGAAGGGCGCGGCACTGCTGGCCGGATCGAATGCCCGACAGCAGTTCCCGGTGGTCACTGGGTCCCGCGGTCGGCTGTCCGCTCCACTGATCGCGGCCTTCGTGCTGGGCGCACTGATCATCGGTTACGGCGTCCAACAGATGATTCCGAAGAGCGCGGAGAACTACTCGCCCGCAGGCAGTCTGGTCGAGACCCCGAGTGAGGCCCCGACGTCCACCGACCACCCGACGTCGACCGTCGTGCAACCCGAGGAAACCGGGATCCCGTCGGTCGACCCGACACCGACGTCGACGGTCCCGGTGCCCGCCGCCGAGATGCCGTCGTCCACGTCCGAGACCACCACGCCGACCGTCACGACCACCGCACCGGCGCCTCCGACACCGACCAGCACCACGCCCGAACCGCCGAAGACCACGAAGCAGACACGGCCGTGGATCCCACCTCAGTGGCCGGAAGAGCCGAGTTGGCTCCCCGACAACGCGACGCCGCCGCGACTACCGAGCTTCGAGGTGCCGGGCTTCAGCCCACCGGACTTCGACGACGACCACGACCACGACCACCGGCCGCAGGGGCGGCCCGGTATGGCACCCGGGTTCGCGCCGCCCCGGTTACCGGATTCGGTGCCGGGATTCGGTGGACCGCAGGTACCCGAGCGCCGTTCGGCGATCAGCCCCGAACCTGGCTCACCGACACCGGAAGTCCCGGATTCGTCGCCGAGGTGAGCTGCGACGGCTGCGCCCCGCCCGCGATGAGATGGGCACCGAGCGCGGCGATCATCACGCCATTGTCGGTGCACAACCGGGGGCTCGGCACGCGCAGCGTCAGACCCGCTGCCGCGCAGCGCTCCTCCGCGAGGGAACGGATCCGCGAGTTCGCGGTTGCGCCACCACCGAGCACCAGGGTGTCCACACCCACGTCCTGAGCCGCGCGCACGGCCTTCATCGTCAGCACGTCCGCGACCGACTCCTGGAAGCCCGCGGCCACGTCGGCGACCGGAACCGGTTCGCCCGCACGCTGCTTCGCCTCGACGAACCGCGCGACCGCGGTCTTGAGGCCGGAGAACGAGAAGTCGTGGCGCGCGTCTCGCGGGCCGGTCATGCCGCGCGGGAACGTGATGGCGTCCCGATCGCCCCGCTGGGCAAGGCGATCGAGCGCGGGGCCGCCCGGGAAGCCGAGATCGAGCAGCCGGGCGACCTTGTCGAACGCCTCACCGGCCGCGTCGTCGACGGTGGTACCCAGCTCGACGATCGGCGTGCGTCCCAGTTCTTCGACGTGCAGCAGGTGCGTGTGTCCGCCCGAGACGAGCAGCGCGACACACGCGGGCATCGGCCCGTGCTCGATGGTGTCGACCGCGACATGGCCGCCGAGGTGGTTGATCGCGTAGAACGGCACCCCCCACGCGGCCGCATACGCCTTGGCCGCCGCGACACCGACCAGGAGCGCGCCGGCCAGGCCCGGCCCGATCGTCACGCAGACCGCGTCGGGCTTGTCGATTCCCGCGGCCGCGAGTGCGCGCTTCATGGTCGGCACCATCGCCTCGAGATGCGCACGCGACGCCACCTCCGGCACCACGCCGCCGTAGCGGGCATGCTGGTCGACGCTCGACGCCACCTCGTCCGCCAGCAGTTCGCAGCGGCCGTCACCGAGCCAGCGGACGATGCCGACACCGGTCTCGTCGCACGAACTCTCGATACCCATCACGATCATGGCCGTCACTCCTTGCCCGATGCCGGACGACGCATCGTGAATGCGTCCGCGCCGCTCGGCTGGTAGTACCGCTTCCTGGTGCCGACGATCTCGAACCCCTCCCGCCGGTACAGCGCGATCGCCGGTTCGTTGTCGGTGCGGACCTCGAGGAACACCGGTCCACCCCACTTGTCCGCCACTCGCAGCAGTTCCGTGAGTAGTGCGCCGCCGATGCCGCCACGCTGCACCGCCGGATCGACACCGATCGTGTGGACTTCGGCCTCCGGGGTCACACTCGTGCCCAGCAATGCCACCCCGGCGTAGCCGATCAGTGCGTCGGCGTCGTCGCGCGCCGCGAAGTAGTGGTTGTGACCACCCGCCAGCTCAGACCGGAACGCGTGCGCGCTCCACGGGTCGTCACCGGGGAAGAGGATCTGCTCGAGCTCGGCGCACCGGTCGGCGTCCGCGTCGGTCATCGGGACGATCCGAATGCTCATGCCCGTGCTCATTTCCGACGGTCCGCGAGCTCCACCGCATCGGGCCGACGCAGGTACAGGGGCACCAGCGGCTCCGGCTCGACGCCGACGCGCAGTGCCAGCGCCGCAACCGACACCAGACCGGCCGGCGACGGCGTCTCCACCGGCTCGACCGGCAGGTCGAACATGTCCACGTGCGACGCCGACCCGGCGATCACCTCCGACGGTGCCGCCTCGAGTTCGGACGGCTTGACCACCTCGGGGCCCGCGACCCGCGTGCCGCCCGCGTATCGCGCCCAGTACACCTCACGGCGACGGGCATCGGTGACCACCAACAGGTTCCGGTCACCCGGGACATCCGCCGCGATCGCGTCGAGGCTGCACACGCCGTGCACCGGGATGCCGAGCGCGTCACCGAACGCGGCGCCGGTCGCCATGCCGACGCGCAGACCGGTGAACGGTCCCGGCCCCACCCCGACGACCACGGCCTCGAGATCCGCAGGGGTATGGCCGGACTCGGCGAGACATTCGAGGATCTGCGGCGTCAGGACCTCCGCATGCGCGCGGGCGTCGACGGTGACCCGGGTCGCCAGCGCCCGCGGGGAACCGGTGTCGGATTCCCGGTCGAAGCGCACGACACCCGCGGTGACCGCGGGAGTGGAGGTGTCGATCGCAAGCACAAGCACGGTAGTCCAGGCTACTCGTCCGGCCCTTACGGGCTGGACACCCACTCCCAACTGGCGGTGCGGACGTCGGATTCGGGTTCACGACGCAGCCGCACCCGCAGGTGCCGATCCGCCAGATGCTCGACGACTCCCTCCCCCCACTCGACGACCACGACCGCACTCGCGAGATCGGTGTCGAGGTCGAGCGCGTCGAGCTGATCGTGCATGTCCACAGCATCGGAGGCCACCGCCTCGTTCAACCGGTAGGCGTCGACGTGGACCAGGGCGACGGGATCGCCCCCGTCGGGCCGGGTGCCCGGCCGGTGCTCGCGGGCGATGATGAACGTCGGCGACGTCACCCGGCCCTCGACGCCCAGCCCGGCCGCGATGCCGCGGGTCAGTGCGGTCTTGCCGGCCCCGAGCGGGCCGTCGAGCACGACGAGATCGCCGGCTACCAGGCCACGGGCCAGCGCACGGCCCAGCGCCTCGGTGTCCTCCGTGGTGGGCAGCGTCGCGCTGCCCCCGGTACGTGTGTCAGCCGACATCGGTCTGCTCCAGTTCACCCGCCGGCGCTGCATTCTCGCGATTCTCGCGGCTCGACACGGCGCGCCGGACCAGCCGATCGATCGCATCGGAGGTTACCTGCGGGAACTCGAGCTCCACGAGATGGCCCGCGCCGCGGACCCGCACCAGCTCGGCCCGGGGCAGCGCCGCCGCAAGCGACCTCGAACCCGGGAACGGGATGATCATGTCGGTGTCCCCGCACAGCACCAGCGCCGGCGTGTCGGCCAGCACCGGCAGTGCCTCGGATTCGTCGTGCAGTTCCAGAGATTCGAGGAAGTTGACGATCGTGACCACCGAGACGTCGTTCAGCATGCCGTCGGAGAACTCGACCAGCCGCGGGCTCACCTCGGTGCCGTACGACGCGGCGCGCAGGATCGGCGAGATGATCGCCCGCGCCGCGCCGCGTGCCTGCTGCACCAGGCCCGGCGCGGTGCGCACCGCGAGCCGGAACGCGTCGATCACCGGATTGTTCAGATTGCGGCCGAGCCCCGACTTGTTCAGGCCGGCCGCCGTCGTGGCGAGCAGGCCGACGCCGATCACCTTGTCGTCGAACAACTCCGGGAACTGTCGGGCCATGGCGAGGATCGTCATGCCGCCCATCGAATGCCCCACCAGGACGACCGGACCCGACGGCGCGACGGCGTCGACCACCGCCGCGAGGTCGCGGCCCAACTGCGCGATGGTGCAGCTGTCGGGAGCCGGCATGCCGGACTCGCCGTGACCGCGCTGGTCGTAGAACACCAGCCGCGCCGAGTCGCCCCACACCTGCGTGAGCTGCGTGCGCTGGAAATGCCACGACTCCATCCGCAGGCAGTACCCGTGCACGAAGATCACGGTCAGCGGCGCGTCCGCAGGACCCACCTCGCGGACCATCAGCGGCACGTCGTCCTCCGTCGGGACGACCCGGCTCCGGTCGCGGCTCATCAGGTCGAAGTCCTCGGACCCGTACACCTCGGGTCCGCGGCGCGTCGTGACAGCCTTCACCACGTTCAGTCCCGCAAGCGTGCCGATCGCGGCGACCCCCGCCACTCCTCCGAACAGGCCGAGCCTGTTCAGGGGGTTCACGACGTACCGCCCGGTCCTCCGACGTATGTACGAACCGTCCGTCCCCGCACCGACGTCACCACCTCGTAGTGGATGGTGTCGAGGGCGTCCGCCCACTCCTGTGCGTGCGGTTCGCCGTGTTCGCCGTTACCGAAGAACACCGCGGTGTCGCCCTCGCGGACCGCCGCGCCGTCCGGTCCCAGATCCACGACCACCTGGTCCATGCAGACCCGGCCGATGCCCGGACGGCGGTCGTCGCCGAGCCACACGTCGAAGCGCCCGCCCAGGGCACGCGGGATACCGTCCGCGTACCCGACCGGCAGCAGCGCCACCGTCGTGTCGCGCGGCGCGACCCACGTGTGCCCGTAGGACACACCGTCACCGGCTGCCAACTTCTTCACCAAGGCCACCCTCGATCGGAACGTCATGACCGGCCGCAGGCCGAACGTCCCCAGATCCGGAACCGGGGACAGTCCGTATATCGCGATTCCCGGCCGAACCATGTCGAATCGCAGGTCGGCGCGGGTGAGGGTGGCCGCCGAGTTCGACAGGTGCGCGGCCTCCGGAACCAGACCGAGGCGCTTCGCGTCGGCCAGCGCGCCGGTGAACCGTGCGCGCTGCTCGTCGATGACCGGGTGGTGTGGCTCGTCGGCGTGCGCAAGATGCGAGAAGACGCCCCTGAACCGGACCGCGCCCTCCGCCTCGACGCGGGCGAGGTCCTTCAGGAAGTCCGTCCACTCCTCGCGGGAGACGCCGTTCCGGTTCAGGCCCGTGTCGACCTTGACCGTCACGGTCGCCGTGGTGCCCACTCGCCGGGCCGCCGCGACGACGGCCGCGAGGTGCCGCGGCGACGACAACCCCAGTTCGACCCCCGCCGCGATCGCCGGGGCGAAGTCGGAGTCGGCCGTGTGCAGCCACGACAGCACGGGCGCGGTGATCCCGGCGTTCTTGAGTTCGAGGCCCTCGGCGAGCGTCGTGACACCCAGTTCGCGGGCGCCCGCCGCCAGCGCGGCCCGCGCCACCGGGACGGCGCCGTGGTTGTACGCGTCGGCCTTGACCACGGCCATCACCGCGGCGGCACCGGCGTGCTCGCGCAGGATGCCGATGTTGTGCGCCACCGCGTCGAGATCGATCACCGCTTCGGCCTGGGGCGCCGCTGCCGGGGGCGGGGTATCCGCTGCGGCGGCGCTCGTGGTCTTCGGTTCGGTGTCAGGCTCCTGCGCGGTAGTGGTCACGGAATTCGATCCTGCCACTCATCAGGACGAAACAGTCCCGCGGGTACAACCCGACCAGTCACGATTCGGGCACATGTGAGTTCGGGAACACGCGCAGAATCCGGATCGCGGACCGGAGGTGTGCGAGCAGCGTCGACGCGGAGATCGGCGCGAGCCCCGCCTCGCCGACCTCCTCGGCGCCCTCGCGCGCACCGAGGTTGGCGGCCAGCGAGTGCGCCCGGGTGCCCGCCGCGGCGGCGAGCGCCGGCGCGAGCCCCGTCGCCATCAGGGCCCCGATGATGCCCGACAGCACGTCGCCCGAACCGGCGGTGGCCGCCCACGAACTGCCCGCGTCATTGACGTGGACGCGTCCGTGTGGGTCGGCGATGACCGTGGCCCGCCCCTTGAGCAGGACCGTGACACCCCACTCCGCCGCCAACTCCCGCGTCGCCGCAACCCGGTCCGGGACCGGTGCGACGCGGGTGAGCCGCTGGAACTCCCCCGCATGCGGGGTGAGCAGGGTCGGGGCGCGACGCGCGCGCAACTGGTGGACCAGATCGGAATGCTCGGCCAGCAGGTTCAGGCCGTCGGCGTCGACGAGGACCGGCACCTCCGTCTCGAGGACCGTGCGCAGCTCGGCCACGGCAGCGTGGTCGGTGCCGATTCCCGGGCCGACGACCCACGCCTGCACCCGTCCCGCGTCGGCGGGCGACATCGCCGTCACCACCTCCGGCCAGTGCCCGAGGACCTCGGTGGCCGCCCGGCCCGCGTACCGGACCATGCCCGCCGTCGCCGTCACCGCCGCGCCCGACGTCAACACCGCCGCGCCGGGATAGTGCCCGCTGCCGGCGACGACCCCCACCACACCCTGCGTGTACTTGTCGTCGGCGGCGCGGGGAACCGGCCACAGCCGGCCCACCTCCGCCGGATCGAGCGCGGTCATCTCTGTTTCCGGCAGCTCCAGGCCGATCGGCACCAACTCGACCCGTCCGCACCTGGCGGCGGCCAACACGTGGACCGGCTTGAGCGCGCCGAACGCCACCGTCACCGCAGCCGTCACCGCCGGGCCGTCCACCGCACCCGTGTCGGGGTCGACACCGCTGGGCAGATCCACCGCGACGATCGGTGCGTCCAACTGCGCCACGATCGCGGCCGCGGTGGGGCGCAGTGCCCCCTTCCCGGAGATCCCGACGATGCCGTCGAGCACCAGGTCCGGATCGCCCGGGTCCGGTGACACGCGTCCACCCGCGGCCTTCAGTGCCGCGAGCCCCGCAGCGTGCGCGCGAGACGGATCGAGCAGCACGGCGGTGACCGCCGCCCCGCGCCGGCGCAGCATTGCCCCGGCCCACAGCGCGTCGCCGCCGTTGTCCCCGGAGCCCACCAGCAGCGTGACGTCCCGACCGACGACTCCCCCGGTGCGCGCTCGCAACTCGTCGGCCGCGACCCGCGCCAACCCGTACGCCGCGCGCCGCATCAACGTTCCCTCGGGCAGGCTCGCGAGCAACGGCGCCTCGGCCGCCTTGACCTCCGCCGTCGTGTAGAAGTTCCGCATGTCTACTCGGCCGCCACCGGTCCCGCGATCATGAACAGGGCACCGTTCGGATCCGCGACCTGGGCCATCCGCCCGTATTCGGAGTCCCACGGTTCGCGCACCACCGTGCCGCCGAGCTCGACGACCCGGGCGACGGCGTCGTCGGTACTGTCCACCTGAACGAACATTTGCCAGTGCGACGGCACCTCGGCCGCCAACGCCTTGCTCGCATCGAAGATGCCGGCCAGATCGTCGCCGTCGAACCGGCCTGTCGAGTAACGGAATTCGTCGGTGTCGCTCAGCGTCGCCAGCTCCCAGCCGAAGACGTCCCGATAGAACGGCAGGGCCGCGTCGTAGTCCTTGGTCACCAGCTCGAACCAGGCCGGTGCACCGGTCTCGCCGATCACCCCGAACCCCTTGTGCTCGGCCGGCTGCCAGGCACCGACCGCGCCACCCGACGGGTCGCGGAACAGCGCCATCCGTCCCTGCGCGGGCACCGTCATCGGCTCCATCATCACCTGACCGCCCGCCCTTGTGACCGCCTTCGCGGTGGCGTCGACGTCGGCCGTGGCCAGATACGTGGTCCACACGTCGACGTACGGGGTGCCCGGCTGTCCCGCCATCAACCCGGCGACGGGCTTGCCGCCCGAGAAGAACATCACGTAGCCGCCGTACTCCTCACCGGACGACTCGTGGGTCCAACCGAAGAGATCGTCGTAGAACGCGGCGGCACGGTCGACGTCGGAGGACTGCAGATCGATCCAGCACGGTGCGCCGAAAGGCGCCGAATCACGGGTGGGCATGACAACTCCTCGCACGGTTCGAGGTCGGGAAGGGCACACTCGTGCTCAGACTACGCCGAAAGCCCCGAGGACAGGTGCGAGCGCGCGGATTGCCGGAATCGCTTCGACCACAATCGTTTCCGACGGTTCGGCGACCGTGACACGCCGGGTGCGGTCGTGGTGATCCGACCACCACGACCGCACCGAGACGACGCCCTATTCGACGGTGACGGACTTCGCGAGGTTCCGCGGCTTGTCGACGTCCAGACCGCGCGCCTGCGCGACCTCGGCCGCGAACACCTGCAGCGGCACCGTCGACAGCAGTGGCTGCAGCAGCGTCGGCGCGGCCGGGATCTCGATGAGGTGATCGGCGTGCGCCCGCACCGCCTCGTCGCCCTCCTCGGCGATCACGATCGTCGTCGCCCCGCGCGCCTTGATCTCCTGGATGTTCGAGACCAGCTTCGAGTGCAGCACCGCGCGCCCCTTGGGCGACGGCATGATCACGATGACCGGCAGGCCCTCCTGGATCAGCGCGATCGGACCGTGCTTGAGCTCGCCCGCCGCGAAGCCCTCGGCGTGCATGTACGCGAGCTCCTTGAGCTTGAGCGCACCCTCGAGCGCCACCGGGTAGCCCACGTGACGACCGAGGAAGAGCACCGCCGGCGACTGCGCGAACGTGCGCGCGAGTTCCCGCACCGACTCCACTGTCTCGAGCACCCGCGCCACCAGATCCGGCATCGCGGCCAGGTCGGCGTACTCCCGCGCGACCTCGTCGGGGTACTTGGTACCCCGCGCCTGCGCCAAGGCCAGTCCCACCAGGTAGTTCGCGGTCACCTGGGCGAGGAAGGCCTTGGTCGAGGCGACGGCGATCTCCGGACCGGCCCGCGTGTAGAGAACCGCGTCGGCCTCGCGTGGGATCTGCGCGCCGTTGGTGTTGCAGATCGCGAGCACGCGCGCCTTCTGGTCCTTCGCGTGCTTGACCGCCTCGAGCGTGTCCGCGGTTTCACCGGACTGCGAGATGGCGACGACGAGCGTCGACCGGTCCAGAACCGGGTCGCGGTAGCGGAACTCGCTCGCGAGCTCCACCTCGACGGGCAGCCGCGTCCAGTGCTCGATCGCGTACTTGGCGAGCAGACCCGAGTGGTAGGCGCTGCCGCACGCGACGACGAAGACCTTGTCGACGTCGCGCAGCTCCTGATCCGACAGGCGCTGCTCGTCGAGCACGATGCGCCGGTCGACGAAGTGCCCGCGCAGGGTGTCGGCGACCGCGTCCGGCTGCTCCTGGATCTCCTTGAGCATGAAGTAGTCGTGGCCACCCTTCTCGGCGGCCTGCAGGTCCCAGTCGATCGTGAAAGGCCGAGTCGGGACATCCGCGTTTCCGAAGAAGTCGGTCACCGAGTAGCCGTCCGCGGTGATGACGACCACCTGATCCTGGCCCAGTTCGATCGCGTCGCGGGTGTGCTCGATGAACGCGGCGACGTCCGAGCCGACGAACATCTCGCCCTCGCCGACTCCGACGACCAGCGGCGTCGACCGGCGGGCCGCGATGATCATGTCCGGATGGTCGGCGTGCGTGAACACCAGCGTGAACGCGCCCTCGAGACGACGGAGCACCGACAGCGTGCTCTCCAGGAAGTCGCCCTTCGTGGGTCCTTCCTCGAACGCGCGGGCCATCAGGTGGACCGCGACCTCGGAGTCTGTGTCGCTCAGCAGATCGACCCCGGCGGCCTCGAGTTCGGCGCGCAGCGGCGCGAAGTTCTCGATGATGCCGTTGTGGACCACGGCGAACCTGCCGCTCGCGTCGCGGTGCGGATGCGCGTTGCGGTCGGTCGGCTTGCCGTGCGTCGCCCAGCGGGTGTGCCCCATGCCGGTGGTGCCTGCGAACGTCGCGCGGCCCACGTCGTCGAGCTCGGCCTGGAGGTTGGCCAGACGTCCGGCCTTACGTTCCGTGGCGAGACCACCCGCACCGTCGAGCACGGCAATGCCCGCGGAGTCGTAGCCGCGGTATTCCATCCGCTGCAGCGCCTTCTCCACGACGTCCAGAGCCTGGCGGTGGCCCACGTAACCCACGATTCCGCACATGGTTCACCAGGGTACTTGGACGACCGTGCGGAGCGAACTCGGTCCGCTATCGGATAACGTCACACGCGTGGCGCAGACACCGAAGTCCCTGGTATCCAAGCTGTCCAAGCGTGGCCCGCACCGGGTGCTGCGCGGTGACCTCGCGCTCGCGGGCCAGCCGGGCGTGGTCTACACCCCCGCAGAGGGCTTCAACCTGCCCGCCGTCGCCTTCGCCCACGACTGGCTCGCCGGCGCCGCGAACTATGCCGCCACGTTCGAGCACCTCGCGTCGTGGGGCATCGTCGTCGCCGCACCGAGCACCGAGCGCGGTCCCGTCCCGTCGCACCTCGGCCTGGCCGCGGACCTCGGCACGGCCCTCGACATCTGCACCGGCGTGCGCCTCGGCCCGGGCCGGATCAGCGTCCATCCCGACCGCGTCGCCTTCGCCGGTCACGGCATGGGCGCCGGAGTCGCCGTCCTCGCCGCCGCCCAGCAGGGCCGCGTGAAGGCCGTCGCCGCACTGTTCCCGGCCCCGACGGCACCGTCGGCGGTCACCGCGGCGGCCCGGGTCGAGGTGCCGGGACTGATCCTCGCCGGCGCGAAGGACGCCGATTCGATGACCAGCGATGCGCTCGCACTCGCCGATGCGTGGAAGGGCGAGAGCCTGCTCCGCGTCGTCGACAAGGGCTCCAACACGGGGCTCGTCGAGGGTCGACGGCTACTCGGTTTCCTCGGTGTCGGCGGCGCCGAGCGCCGGACGCAGCACGTCACCCGCGCGCTTCTCACCGGTTTCCTGCTGCGACACCTCACCGACGACAAGACGTACGCCGCCTTCTCGGACCCCGACGCCCACTTCCCCGGCACCCACCCGGTCACCCGGGAGGACGAGGAGGACTCGAAGGGCCCGACCGACCCGCGGGACGCCGCCGCGCACCACGCGGGTGCCCAGATCAGCCACCTCCTGGGCCACTAACTCACAGCGGTCCCGCTTCGGCGATCTCGACCTCCGGCCCCTCGGGGGCCGGCGGCTCCGACCCCAACTCCGCCAACGCCGGTTCCGCCGCCGTGCGGTTGCCGGGCGCCGTACGCGCACCCAGCGCCGGGTGCGCCGGCGGGGGCGCCGCGGGCACGCACGATTCGACGGGCGCTTGCGGCGGGTCCGACGGTGGCGGCGCCGTCGGCTGGATTTCCACCGGTTCCGGCGGCGGGGGTTGCGCCGACGTAGTTTCCGCGGCAGGGAGTTCGACTGTTGGCGAAGGCATTTCGGGCTCGGGCTCGGACTCGGGCTCGGGCTCGGGCTCGGGACAGTCGTCGGGAACGGCTGGTTCCTCCGCGGGCACCGGTGGCGCGGTCGCCGCAACGTTGTCGCAACAGGGCTCCGGGTCGAGGTTCAGGCTGCACTTGACGCCGGTCTGCTCGGTCGACTCCGAAGCATCGGTCGGCTCAGTGGCCTCAGTGGCCTCAGTGGCCTCGACCGCCTCGCGGACGATGTCGCCGACCGTGTCGACCACGGCGAGCGCGACGTCGGCCACCACACCGACGATCGCACCGACCGCACGCACGGTGCCGTCGACGACGAGTCCGTCGAGAGCGAGCGATCCGCAGCCCGCCGTCGAACCGGGCGCCGGCGACACCGGCCGGGCACCGGTCAGCGTGCCGAGGCCGGTGAGGCTCGTCGATCCCGCCGACGACGTCGGCCCCGTTTCGCGGCCGGGAACGACGGTGGCCGGTGCCACCGGCGATTCGCGGCACCGGGCAGGCGGGGCGGCAGCGGGGCTGCCACAATCCGCACCCGCGAGCCGTCCGGGAACCGGAAACGCGCTGTCGTCGATCTGCGCAAACGCGCAAGCGAGGTTACGGTAGGCGTCGTCGACCGCCGTCGTGGTGGCGTCGCACAGGGCCGTGAACCGGCTCACCGCGTCCCGCACGTGCGGGAGGAACAGGTCCGCGAGCCAGTCCACACACACCCAGCCCGAGATCGCGGTGTCGATCTGTTCCGGTGTGAGCCCCCCGGCCCGGCAGGCGTCGCGGGCACCCACCCACTCCGATTTCCGCGTCACAGCCTCGGTAATCGCACCGGAGGCCTCGACGAGCGCGCACCGCACGTCGGCGACGCTCCGGCGCACCCGATCTGCCCGCTCGAGATGCGCGCCCAGATGCTCACGGGCGAGATCCGCATCGGCCCCGGCCCACGCCTGCTCGAGAGCCGGGACCACCGCGTCCTGGTCGTCGAACCGCTCGCCGAGATCCGCGACGACCCTCGTCAGCACCTCGATGTCCGCGTCCAGGGCACCGAGGTGGATGTCCCGCTGCTCGAAATAGCGGGCCTCCACCTCCAGGTAGGTGGGCAGTCGGTCGCCGGTCGCCAACCGGTCCGCGACGACGGCGGCGCGGGGCAGGAAGAGTGCGAAGTACTGCAGGCCGGCCGCGCCGGCGTCGAGGATCGCCTCCACTACCGGCCGCCGAGTACGACGACGTTCCGCGCCGTGACGGCGTCCTGCCGGTCGTAGGCGTCGGCGGTGGCCGCGAGCGCCCGGCCGGTTGCGTCGGACGCGGCCGCCCACGCCCCGATCGCGCGGGCCAACCGCAGGTAACCCTCGCGAATGGCGCGCTCGCGTGCCGCGCTCCCGGCGACCACCGGCGCGAACCCACACTCGGTCACCGTCCGCGCCGCCTCCCCGAGGGGTACGGCATCCGCCTGCAACGCACGTGCCGCTGCCCGCACCCTCGCGACATCGATCGAGACCACGTCTGCCATCGGTTCCGCCCCTTCGCGCTGTCGATTCGGCTCCTTCGTCCTGTTCGACGCACGCGGCTGCCCCGCGGTTCCGTTGGTTCGGTTCGGGATTCGGCCGACCCTCCGCTACGCGGACGCCACCTTCTCCGCGAGTGTCTCGGCGATGCGCTGGGCAGTCCCGGAATCCGCTGCCTCGACCATCACCCGCACGAGCTGCTCGGTTCCCGACGGGCGCAACAGGACCCGTCCGGTGTCGCCCAGTTCGGACTCCGCCGCACCGATCGCAGCCTGGACGTGCGGCGCCGTCGCGACCGCCGCCTTGTCCGCGACGCGGACGTTGATCAGCACCTGCGGCAGCGACGTCATCGCACCGGCCAACTCCGCGAGCGAGCATCCGGTCGTCGCCATACGGCCCATCAGCCGCAGGCCCGTGAGCACGCCGTCACCGGTCGTTCCGTGACCCGGCAGCACCACGTGACCTGACTGCTCACCGCCCAGGCTGAACCCGCCCGCGCGCAGTTCCTCGAGCACGTATCGGTCACCGACCGCGGTGGTCCGGACCGTGATCCCGGCCTCCCGCATCGCGATGTGCAACCCCAGATTGCTCATCACCGTCGCGACGAGCGTGTTGTCGACCAACTCGCCGGAATCGCGCATGCCGATCGCGAGGACGGTCATGATCGCGTCGCCGTCGACGACGGCGCCCGTCGCATCCACCGCGAGGCAGCGATCGGCGTCACCGTCGTGCGCCAGGCCGATGTCGGCGCCGTGTTCGACGACCGCACGCTGCAGCGCCCCGAGGTGCGTCGACCCGCAGTCGTCGTTGATGTTGAGGCCGTCCGGTTCCGCGTTGATCGCGATCACCGTCGCGCCGGCGGCCCGGTAGGCGTCGGGCGCAACGGTCGACGCGGCGCCGTGCGCGCAGTCGACCACCACGGTGAGCCCGCCCAGGCTCCTGTCCTGCGCGTTCGCGAGGTGCGCCAGGTACCGGCTGGTTGCGTCGAACGCGACGTCGACCCGGCCGATGCCCGCGCCGGTCGGGCGACGCGTCGGGCCGGCCGCGATCGCAGCCTCGATGCGGTTCTCGACGTCGTCGTCGAGCTTGTGCCCGCCCGCCGCGAAGATCTTGATGCCGTTGTCGGGCATGGGGTTGTGCGAGGCGGAGATCATCACGCCCAGCGCGGCGCCGTATGCACCGGTCAGGTAGGCAACCGCCGGCGTGGGCAGGATACCGACGAGAATCACGTCGACACCGGACGCGGTCAACCCGGCGGTGACGGCGGCCTCGAGCATCTCGCCGCTCGCCCTCGGATCCCGGCCGACGACCGCGAGGGGCCGCTCCGTCCCGGAGCCCTCTTGCGCGAGCACCTCGGCCGCCGCCGCGGCCACCTTCAAGGCCAGCTCGGCGGTCAACTCGGCATTCGCCAAGCCCCGCACGCCGTCCGTGCCGAACATACGACCCATGTGAATCCGATCCCTCGCAATCCGGGTAGTCGATCCGTGAGCATCCAGGTAAAGCACGAAAGCAGGCGTCCGGTAGCGAAGAGCTCTACGAACGCCTGCTCTCGTGGAAGAACAGGTGCCGGAGCCGACACGGATGTCGGCTCCGGCGACACATCAGCGCTTGGAGTACTGAGATGCCTTGCGGGCCTTCTTCAGGCCGTACTTCTTACGCTCGACGGCGCGGGCGTCACGCGTCAGGAAGCCGGCGCGCTTGAGCGCGGGGCGATCCTCGGCGGTGACCTCGACCAGAGCGCGGGCGATGGCGAGACGCAGAGCGCCGGCCTGGCCCGACGGGCCGCCACCGGTCAGCAGCGCGGTGATGTCGAACGACTCGGTGCGCTCGACCGTGACCAGCGGAGCCTTGATGAGCTGCTGGTGCACCTTGTTCGGGAAGTAATCCTCGAGGGTGCGGCCGTTGAGCTTGAACTCACCGGTGCCGGGGGTCAGGCGGACGCGGACGACCGCCTCCTTGCGACGACCGACGGTCTGGACCGGGCGGTCGATGACGATCGGAGCCTGCGGAGCAGCCTCCTCGTACACCTCGGTGACCTCGGTCTCGGTGCTGTACTCCGAGAGCTCGTCTGCCGCAGCCTCGACGGCCTCGTTGAAGTCTTCGTTGCTCACTGGGCGACCTGCTTGATCTCGAACGGAACCGGCTGCTGCGCGGCGTGGGGGTGGGTCGGGCCTGCGTAGACCTTCAGCTTGCCCGCGATGGCGCGGCCCAGCTTGTTCTTGGGGAGCATGCCGACGACGGCCTTCTCCACGAGGCGATCCGGGTTCTTCTCGAGAACCTCGCCGACCGAACGGGACTTCAGGCCACCCGGATGTCCGGAGTGGTGGTACAGGAACTTGTCCGTACGCTTGTTGCCGCTGATGGCAACCTTGTCGGCGTTGATGATGACGACGAAGTCGCCGCCGTCAACGTGCGGTGCAAAGGTGGGCTTGTGCTTGCCGCGGAGCAGGTTGGCTGCCTGCACGGCAAGGCGACCGAGCACCACGTCAGTGGCGTCGATGACGTGCCAGGTACGGGTCACGTCTCCGGCCTTCGGGGAATACGTAGGCACAGAACTTCCTCGTCTGTTCGTTTCTGCTGCTGGCCGAGCGTGCAGCACCATCCGTCCCCGGCGGCCAGTTGAGACCCGGGAACGACGTCCCACCGCGCACGAGAGCGAGGCGAGAGACGGCACGCCGACGTAGAACGATACCGGCTGGGGCCGACCAGGGTCAAAAACACCGCTATCCGGAGAGGGCGTCCGCGAGGCGTTCGACGGCCCACGTCAGGTCGTCCCGACTGATCACCAGCGGCGGCGCGATCCGGACCGTGCCCTCGTGCGCGTCCTTCGCGAGCACCCGCCGGTTGAGCAGACGCTCGCAGATCACGCGAGCGGGCGGCTGCCCGGGCGCCAACTGGAGGCCCGCCCACAGGCCCCGACCGCGCACCTGCGCTACCCGGTCGGCGGGCAACTGCCCCAGCAACTCGTGCAGGTATTCGCCGAGTTCCCGGCTGCGCCGCTGGTAGATGCCGGTCTCGAGAAGTCGGACGACGCCGCTGCCGACCGCGCATGCCAGCGGGTTGCCACCGAACGTGCTGCCGTGCTCGCCGGGGTGAATGACGTTCATGACCTCACGATCGGCGACCACGGCGGAGACCGGGACGATCCCGCCACCCAGCGCCTTCCCCAGGATGTAAACGTCGGGGACGACACCCTCGCGGTCGCAGGCGAACGTGTCCCCGGTCCGCCCCAGTCCACTCTGGATCTCGTCGGCGAGCATCAGGATGCCGTGGTCGTCGCACAGCCTCCGCACTCCCGCGAGGTAACCGTCCGGGGGCACCAGGACACCCGCCTCGCCCTGGATCGGTTCGACCAGGACCGCGACGGTGTTCTCGTTGATCGCGTCCGCCATCGCGGCGAGGCTGCCGTACTCGACCGACGGGAATCCCGGTGCGAAGGGGCCGAAGCCGCCGCGCGCGTCCGGATCCGACGAGAAGCCGACGATCCCGATCGTGCGCCCGTGGAAGTTGCCGGCGCACGTGACGATCTCCGCCCGGTCGTCGGGCACGCCCTTGACGTCGTAGCCCCATTTGCGCGCGAGCTTGAGCGCGGTCTCCACGGCCTCCGCGCCGGTGTTCATCGGCAGCACCGCGTCCTTGCGGCACAGCCGGGCGACGTCGGCACAGAACTCGGCGAACCGGTCGTGCTGGAATGCGCGGCTGGTGAGCGCGAGCCGACCGATCTGCACGCGCGCGATCTCGACCAGTTCGGGGTGGGAGTGGCCGAAGTTCAGCGCTGAGTAGCCGGCGAGCACGTCGAGATAGTCGACGCCGTCGATGCCACGTACCCAGGCGCCGGAGCCCGACGTGATCACGATCGGGAGCGGACTGTAGTTGTGTGCGCTGTGCTCGTCCGCACGGGCGAGTTCCGCCGCGGTCTCGGCCGTGACCAGCACGCGTTCGCCATCGAGGTGATGTCCCGCCGTCATATCGCCCACCTCCCGGCCCGGGCGCCGCGCGCCACTGCTTTCGGGTCAGGCCAGTATCCGCCGACGGGCACTCGGCGGCAATCGTTCTCGGAGGTGGATACACGTGTGCCCCGACGGCTCTCCTCCGTCGGGGCACACGCAACCTGAGGTAGTAGGACTACCCCCAGCTGTTGGCGGCGGCGCTGTTCACCTGCTGCATGTCCGCATTGCCCTGGCCGACGACGCGACCGACGGCGTCGAGGATCTGATTGAGCTCTTGCGCCGAGGAGTCCCACCGCGACTGCGCCGCCTGGTAGGCCTCGGAGGCCGAGCCCTCCCACTCCGCGACCATCGGCGCGATGTGGGCCTTGAGATCGTCGAGCTTGCCGTTCATCTCGGCCTGGATCTGATCGATCCGAGCCTTGAGAGCTTCGATCTGCGCGAATGAGTAACGCATGGTCATGATTGACTGCTCCTGTCGGTACTGGTCTGGAAATTCAGGCGATCGAGATCAGATGTTCAGGCTGCTCGCGACGTTGTTGAGCGAGCTCGTGTGATCCTGCTGCGCGGCGTCGTACGAGACGCTGTTCGACTTGATGTTCTCGCTGATGTCCTGGAGCGCCTGATTGAGGCTGGACGCGTTGGCGTCCCACCCCTCCATGAGGTTCTGGAACGCGATCGCCGCGGAGCCCTCCCAGCCACCACGGATAGCGTCGACCTCGCCCTTGAGGGTGCTCAGCAGACCCTGGATCTCGCTCCGCACGTCGCTGACGCGACGCGAGGTCGCCTCCATAGTCTCGACGGTGGTCTTCATCTGATCGCTCACTTCGACTCCTTCGGATGCACTCGGATGCGCTCGGCATCGTCGTCCCACTTCCGCGTCCCGCCACCGATCCCCCCAGGGACTCGTCGCAGCCAGTTCGCGCCTACATTTGGTTGGACGCACGCATGCGCCGATTCGGTTCCATCCATCCCGGAACTTTTTCCAGGGACGGCATTCTCAGGCCGCACCCACCTCGACACTGCGGACGGCCTGCTCGCAATCCAAAGCCAACGCGTCCCACTCCCCATCCCGAAACTGGCAGCCCACGCTCACCTGTACGCCCTCCTCGACGAGGACGTACCAGCGGACGCGTGATCGGTCGTCCGGAGACTCCAGGTACGAGATAGCTGGCCGGCCGGCGAACTCGGCGTTCGGATCGAACTGCGAGAAGGGACCATCGGGACCGCGGTCGCCGATCCGACGCGCGAGCGCACGCGCCACCTCGGCCTGGTCCGAGCCCGCGGCGACGTCGGTGGGAACGAGAACGATGCGGCGCCCGCCGACCCCCGTGGGCGTCAGGTCGAGGCGACCCGGTTTGATCTCCGGACGCCACCGGTCCGGCAGCTGGACGCTCACCGGACCGATCTCGAAGCGCTGCAACGGTTCGGCGAGATCCGTGCTGCCCGCCCGGGTCCACGGCTGCCAGAGCACGAGGGCGGTGCCGACGGCCGCCGCCACGACGAGGCCACCGACCGCCGCGAGGACGGCGCGCCCGGACCGGCGCCGCGGAGCGGCCGGGCCGTGCTCGAGCCATGCGGTGGGCGACCCGCCGCGATCGTCCGCCGGGGTCTCCACCGCGGGCATTCGCACCAGATCCGCATCCGCTACGACCACGACCGTCGGTTCGATTCCGGCGGTGAGAGGTCCCGCTACCTCGGGGTCCGCCCCCGCCACCAGCACGGTCTCGACCGGCCGCTCACCGGCAACCGTGCGCACCAGCCGGTCGAGCAGCGCGACGCGGTCGGGATGGTCACGAAGATCGAGATTGCCGGTGTCCGAGGCGAGTTCGCACGCCACGAGGGCCGGCTCACCGCGATCCCCTCGCTCGACCAGGCTGGCGGTGGTCGACAGCGGCGTGCACTCGAGCACCACCCAACGCGTACCGTCCTTCGGCGCCGGTGCCGCGAGCGCCACCGGCAACAGCGTCACCTCGTGGGCGGACCGCCGCGCGGCCGACTCGAGCACACCACGCCGGAACGATCCCCAGTGCGACGGGTAGGTCACGGTCACGCGGGCCGCGAATCCTGCTCCCCTCGTGGCTGTTCCGAGTGCACGATGGAGCGACGCCGCAAGGACGTCGACGAACGCGACCGGCTGTGCCCCGACGAGGACGTACCGGTCATCGATGCACGCGCCCCAGTCCCGGATGGACTCGTCCGGCACCCTGACGACCCCGGACGGGGACGCCACCCAGACCGCGTCGTCGGCGAGGTGCAGGACCGCTCCGGTCACAACGGCGGCAACCACGCGACCTGAACCAGCGCGGTTCCACTCCGCGCGACGAAGGTGCCGCGCCCTGGTGGCTGCTCGCTGGGCCGGACCGTACCGATGAGGTTGCCCTCGTCCCGGCTGCCGCTCATCACCATTCCGGCCGGCACGAGGTCGCGCATCCGTGCGATCACCGGCTCGTAGAGCGCACGTGACGCGCCACCGGACCGTCTGGCAACGATCAGGTGCAGGCCCAGATCCTTCGCGTGCGCGAGGTAGTCGAGCAGCGGGGTCAACGGGTTGCCACTCGACGTCGCGACAAGGTCGTAGTCGTCGACGACGACGTAGATTTCGGGGCCCGACCACCACGACCGCTCCCGCAACTGCTGCTGGGTGGTGTCCGGTCCGGGCATACGGCTCGCGAGAATGCCCGCCAGATCGTTCATCATGGTCGTGAACGTCGTTGCCGAGGCCGCGTAGCCGGCGAGGTGATCACCCTCGACCACACCGAGCATGGTGCGTCGGTAGTCACCGATGATCAGCTTCGCCTGCTGCGGCGTGTTCGACTCCATCAGGCCGAGGCAGATTCCGCGCAGCAGCGTCGTCTTGCCGCACGCACTGTCGCCGAACACGAGGAAGTGCGCCTGATCCGCGAAATCGAGGTACACCGGCGCGAGTTCGGCCTCGTCGATACCGATCGGCACCGACAGGCACGCTCCCCCCGGAGCGACCGGGGCCGGCCAGTTCCCCGCGGCGGCCGCGAGCAGGTTCTCCCGCGGAACGCGATCGGGCAGCATCCGTACCGGCGGGGCCCCCGGACCGGAGCGCACTGCCCCGAGACGGGCGACGGCGTCGGCGACCCCGGCGCCGAGATCCTGGCTGCGGCAGGCCCCGTCCAACCGTGGCAGCGCGGCGAGCAGATGCAGTCCCTCCCGGGTGATGCCGCGGCCGGGTCGCCCGGCCGGAACCAGCATCGCCTTCGCGCGGCCCACATCGGAGTCCGTCGGGTCACCCAACCGCAACTCGATTCTGGTGCCGAGCTGATCCTTGAGCGCGGGCCGGATGTCGGCCCAGCGTGGGGTGGCCAGGACCACGTGCACACCGAACGAGAGACCCTGCCCGGCAAGGGCACTGATCTGCGCTTCGAGCGCCTCGAAATCCTGCCGGATACTCGGCCAGCCGTCGATGACGAGGAATGCGTCCCCGAAGGGATCCTCGGCCGCGCCCGCCGCCGCCGTCCCCTCGACCCCGCCGCCGCGCAGGTTCCGGAACTCGGCCATCGACTCGATGCCGAGTTCCCGGAAGCGCCGCTCCCGCTGACGCACCAGGGTGGCCATCTCGGCCACCGTGCGCCGCACCAGGTCGACGTCGAGTCGATTCGCGACCGATCCGACGTGCGGTAGGCCCGCCAGACCCGAGAGCGTGCCGCCGCCGAAGTCGAGGCAGTAGAACTGCACCTGCCGCGGCGAATGCGTGGCCGCCATCGACATGATGAGCGTCCGCAGCAGCGTCGACTTGCCGGACTGCGGCCCGCCGACGACGGCGACGTTGCCGGTCGCGCCCGACAGGTCGGTCACCAGCAGGTCCCGACGCTGGTCGAACGGCCGGTCGATCACGCCGATCGGCGCCCGCAGCGAACTCACCGCGGGAACGGCTTCCGTCACGGCGGAGGGCGGCAGGATCTGGTCGAGCGTCGGCGCGACGTCGAGCGGCGGCAGCCACACCTCGTGCGCCGCCGGCCCGCGTCCGCGAAGGCGATCGACGAGGACCTCGAGGACGGACCGCTGGTCGCCGTCCCCGTCGGGCACCGGATCGGGTTCGATCGGGACCGCCGGTTCCTCGAACACCGGCAACGCAACCGGCGCGGCGGTGAACGGGCGCGCGTGGAGGTCGACGCTCGGCACGTTCCCACCCGTCGATCGACGGATCCGCTCGGTTTCGTAGGGGCCGGAGACGTACGACGCCTGGAAGCGCACGATCTCCGCGGAGTCGCACTTGAGGTAACCGGCGCCCGGCGACGCGGGCAAGTGGTAGGCGTCGGGCACGCCGAGCACCGTGCGGGACTCGTTGGCCGAGAAAGTCTTCAGACCGATCCGGTAGGAGAGGTGACTGTCGAGGCCACGCAGCTTGCCCTCCTCGAGCCGCTGGCTCGCGAGCAACAGGTGCATGTGCAGCGAGCGGCCGAGGCGACCGATCGCGACGAACAGGTCCGCGAACTCGGGCTGCTGGCTGAGCAGTTCGGAGAACTCGTCGACGACGATGAACAGCGCCGGCAACGGCGCGAGGTCCGCACCGGCGCTGCGTGCCTTCTCGTAGTCCGTGACGTTCGCGAAGTTGCCGGCGGCGCGCAGCAGTTCCTGCCGCCGGTTCATCTCGCCGGCGAGCGCGTCCTTCATGCGGTCCACCATCGCCAGTTCCTCGGCGAGGTTGGTGATGACCGCGGCGACGTGCGGCGCATCCTCGAGGCCGAGGAACGTCGCACCGCCCTTGAAGTCGACCAGGACCAGGTTGAGCGCGTCGGGCGAGTGGGTCGCGAGCAGACCCAGCACCAGGGTGCGCAGGAACTCCGACTTGCCGGATCCGGTGGCGCCGATGCACAGACCGTGGGGGCCCATACCGTTCTCGGCTGCCTCCTTGAGGTCGAGTTCGACGGGGCTGCCGTCGACCCCGACGCCGATGGGGACGCGGAGCCGATCGCGGCCGTGCCTCGGCGCCCACCCCTGGACGGGATCGAACCGGCCGACGTCGCCGATCCCGAGCAGGCGACTCCATCCTGCGGCCACGGGGGCGCCGTCGTCGTCGCCGGTGTCGGCGGCGGTGCGGACAGCGATCCGGAAGGGGGCGAGTCGCCGGGCCGCGGACAGCGCCTCCTGCGGCGTCAACGCGTCCGCGGTCGCGAACCTCTCGACCCCGGCGCCGCTCCGGGCGCCGAGTCCACCGTCGGTTGTCACGAGCTGCAGGCCGCGGGTGGCCGTGAGTCGCGGGCAGTACCCGCTCAGGTCCAGCAGCGTCACCGAATCCAGTCCGCCGTCCGTGACGGCACCGCTGTCACCGTCGAGGATTCCCCCGTCGATCACGACCACGATCTGCGGCACCCCGGGTGTCGGGGGCGCGCTCCGCGAGAATCGCCCCCGCATCGAGAACTGCTGCCCCAGAGACGATTCGAGCTCGATAACCGATCCGTACATCATCCGCGCGGACCCCGCGCCGTCGAACACGTCCGGATGCTGCGCATGGGGAAGCCACTTGACCCAGTCCCACTCCGCAGCCGTGTCGGGTCCGCACACCACTGCGATCTGGAGCTGATCGGGTCCGTGGAACGTGCACAGTTGGACCAGCATCGCGCGGACAAGTCCGCGCGCACCGTCCCTGTCACCGTCGACGGAGATCGCCGCGAACCCGCGCAACGACACCGCCGTCGGCAGGTCCGCGACCACCGAGTGGGCCCGCACGAACCGGCGCAGCGATACCGCGGACACCGGCTCGAGATCCTCGACCGGCCCGGTCTCCGGCGGGATCAGCCGGGTTGCGAGCCTCTGACTGCCCCGACCGACGCGCACGTGGCCGTAGTCGGGGTCGGTGGTGCGGCGCTCCCACATGCGCACCGTTCCGGTCAGCGTCCACAGCGTCGCGGGATCCGGATGGCTCCACTCGAGCGCCTTGCGCTGTTGCATCCCGGTGTCGAGGGCGTCGCGTCGCAGCTGGTCGAGATAGCGCAGGTAGTCCTTGCGGTCCTCGTTCGCCTCGGCCGCCTTCGGTCCACCGCCCCGGCCCCCGCCCGCGAGCATGCCGACCATCGACACCAGCATCATCACCGGGAACATCAGTGCCATCGGGTTGGCGGCCATGCCGGAGGTGAACATCAGTGCGGTCATGCCGACCATGGCGGCGACCATGACGAGCGGCAGCAACTTGGTCATCAGGTTGCCGGGCGTCATCCGGGGAATCTCGGGGGGCGTCTGCAGGCTCACCTCCCCGCCCGGCGTACGCGGAGCCTCCCGACGTGCCCGGCGCACGAAGTGCACGGTGCCCATGTTTCCACCCCCAGAACAAGGCCAGTCCCCGCCCGGCCGGTCCCCTCGACCGCACCGAGTCACCCCCCACGGGCTGCGGACTCGCGAACTGAGAAACTACAGCACCGCACCGACGGTGCACACCGTGGAGTGCGGGGACCGTAACCAGGTATGGTGCCGATGGTTTCGAAGCGAGCGGTTCGGATGGGGATCCGGATCGCGGGATCCGGGGGATGATCGTGACAGTTCTGCCTGCCGAGTACGCCGTCGGCGGAGGCACGCGGCCGCGAGGGCCGGCCGACCTGTGTCGACTCACGATTCTCGCTCCGCACACCCAGATCGACCTCGCGCTCCCGAACGCGGTCCCGGTCGAGCTCCTGATCCCGGGTATCGCTGATCTCGTCCGGAAACACAGCGCCGCCAACGACTTCGACGCCGCCGAGGAGCGCACCGAACCGGTTCGGTGGACGCTGTCCAGGGTCGGGACACCGCCGCTGTCGCCGGCGTTGAGTCTGCAGGAGCACGGCGTCCTCGACGGTGAACTGCTGGTGTTCGACAGCGCCGAGGCCAGCCCTCCCCCTCCGCTTTTCGACGACATCATGTACAACGTCGCCGTGGCGGACACGGGCCACACGCACCCCTGGACACCCCGAATCGCACGTCTCACCGGTTCCGCGATCGCGGTTGCGGCCACCGTGGCGGGTGCCTTCGCCCTGTTGCAGGTCGACGGTTCCGTCCAGTCCCTCGTCGGCGCCGGGTGCGCGCTGCTGACACTCGTGTTGTTCCTGGTCGCGGGAGCCGTCGGAAGCCGGGTCTACGGGGATTCGGGAGCCGCCGTCACCCTCGGCACGGCCGCGTTGCCCCTGGCCTTCGCGTCCGGAATGCTGCTGGTGCCCGGCGACCGTGGGGCACCGCACGCCCTGTTGGGGCTCGTGATGGTCGGGGCCACAGCGGTTCTCGCGCTGCGCGCGGGCGGCGTGGGACACACCGTGTTCACCGCCGCCGCAGCCGTCTCCCTCTTCGGGTCCGTGGCGGCTCTCGCGGCGACCCTCACCGACCAATCCCTGCGTACCGTCGGCGCGCTGCTCGCCGGCGCCGCGCTGGTCGGACTGGTGGGCGCGCCCCGCGTCGCGCTGCTGCTCGCGAAGTTGCCGCTGCCGCCGGTCCCGGCCCCGGGTACGTCGGTCGATCCGGCCGAGGACGATCCCGACGACACCCGCAGCGTGCCGTCGTTCGAGTTCGTCGCGGCACGCGCGGACCGGGCGCGGCGGTTCCTCACCGGACTGGTCTGCGCGATGACTCTGCTCACCGGATTCGGGGTGCTGGCGGCCGCCGTCCCGACGTCCGGCTCCGGGATCTACTGGCCGGGAACCGCACTCGCCGTCGCCGCCGCGACCGTTCTGATGTTCCGCGGCCGGACGTTCAGTGCGGCGGAGCAGGCCGTCCCGCTGATCGGGGGCGGGGGCGCGATCCTCGTGCTCCTGTGCGCCGCGACGGCGGTAGCCGTTCCGGACGCCGCGCTCGGGGTGTTCGCGACCGCGGCGCTGGTCGTGCTCGCAGCACTGGCACTCGGGATCCTGGCCCCGCGCAAGAGCTTCTCACCCGTACAACGGCGCGCCACCGAACTACTCGACTACGCCGCGATCGCGGCCGTCGTCCCGCTGGCGTGTTGGGTGTCCGGACTCTTCGCCGCGATCAGAGGATTGTGAGCGCGATCGTGGCAGGCACCGCACGATCCCGACTGCTCCGGACGTCGGCCGTCACGGCCCTGATCGCGTTGACCACCTCGGTGGGACCGGGCGTCGCGGGTGCGGTCCTTCCCGCGCCGGTCGATCCGGGCAAGCTTCCGCCGCCATCGCGTCCGGCACCGCTCGTGCCCACCGAGCAGCGCAATGCGTGCGCGGTGGCACTGCCGATGGGTGACAGCCCGGATGTGCCGCGGCCTCAGCGCACCATGGATTTCGCATCGGTCTGGCCGCTGACCCGTGGCCAGGGACAGACCGTGGCGGTGATCGACACCGGCGTGGCCCGGCACCCGCGTCTTCCCGACCTGGTCCCGGGGGGCGACTACGTCTCGAACGGCGACGGCACCGGGGACTGCGACGCGCACGGCACCATCGTCGCCGGGCTCATCGCGGCCGCGCCGGTCGCCGGGTCGGGATTTTCCGGCGGCGCTCCCGACGCGCGGATCATCACGATCCGACAGTCGAGCGCGAACTTCTCCGAGGCACGGCGGCGCGACGACCCGAACGACGTGCAGAATTCCAGCGGCTACGGCAACACCCAGACGATGGCGATGGCGGTGCGGCAGGCGGCCGACATGGGCGCGACGGTCATCAACATCTCGGAGGTGGCGTGCCGGTCCGCTGCCGAGGGCATCGGCGACCAGTCGCTCGGCGCCGCCGTCCAGTACGCAGCGACGGTCAAGAACGCGGTGGTGGTTGCGGCCGCCGGGAACTACGGCTCGGGTGGGTGCGCCACACAGAATCCGCCGCTCGATCCGCTGAACCCGAGTGCGAATCAATGGGACTCGGTGTCGATGATCGCGACGCCCGCCTGGTACGACGACTACGTGCTGACCGTCGGTTCGGTGAATCCGGACGGGTCGGCGTCGGAGTTCAGCCTCGGCGGGCCGTGGGTCGACGTCGCGGCGCCGGGGACCGGGATCGTGTCGCTGAACCCCGACGGTCGCGGTCAGACACAGCAGTGGCTGACAGCGCAGGGAGAGCAGCAGCCCTTCGACGGAACGAGTTTCGCCGCACCGCTCGTCGCCGCAACCGCCGCACTGGTGCGCGCCCGCCACCCGCAGCTCACGGCACAGCAGGTGATCGCGCGCATCGAGTCCACGGCACAGGCCCCGGCCGAGGGCTGGAATCCGTTCGTCGGACACGGCGTGGTCGACCCGGCGGCCGCGGTGAGCGCGGACCTGCCCCTGGAGGGCGTCGCCGTCGACGCGGCGCGCTCGACGCCCGTCGCGGCGCCCGCACCGGCTCCGACCCCGGACACCCGACCGCGCACGGTAGCACTGGCCGCGACGGGCGCGATCGCCGTGGTGGTGGTGCTCGGTGTCCTCGCGTCGTATCCACTGCGGCGGCGCCGCACCATGTGACTGCGGCGGCGCCGCACCATGTGACTGCGGCGGCGCCGCACCATGTGACTGCGGCGGCGCCGCAATACGGGACGGTGGCGGGGTCAGTTGCCCGCAGCGACCGGGGCGGCGTTGTCGTCCGGTGCGACGCCGTCGTGGGCGACGAGCGCCTCTTCACGGCCGAGTGTCGGTCCGGGAGCGAGGAGTTCGACGATCCGCCACGGCGCCGGCGGGCCGGGCACGTCGAATCCGAGGGCCTTGGCGGCGTCGGCGTTCTTGACGCCGTAGCGGACGCCGGTGTCGGCGACGAAGAACATCCCGCCCTTGCGGGAGCTGCCGGACTCGAGACCCGTCGCCTGGACGAATCCGCTGCTGCCGGGACGCACGTAGACGGCGTCGGCGTTGTCGCCGGGTCCGTCCGCCTGCGCCAGTCGGACGGTGCGCGCGTCGTCGGGGATGGGCAGCGCACGGCCGGCCGACACGGCCAGTGTGGCGTCGACGCGCCCGGAGTCGTCGCCCGCGACGGATCCCTGCGGGGTCCAGGTCAGGCAGCTGACGGGTTCGTCGGCGTCGTCGACGAGCCGCGGCGGGGCGCTCGGGAACGTCGCGACGTCGAGTCCGTGCGAGGTGGGCGCCTTGGCGAGGGCGTCGGGCGCGACGGTCGGTACCTCGGATTGCCCCTGCGAGTCCGAGAAGTGGATGAGCACCGCGGTAGCCTCGCTGACCTCCTGGACGCCGTCGCGCAGCACCACGTAGTAGCGGGCGTCGTCTCCCCTCTTGACCTTTACGACGGATCCCACCGTTCTTCCGGCGATGTCGTAGCCCGGTGCAGACCCGGCCCCGTCGATGTCGGGCGCCGCGATCGGCAGCGTCTCCGGGATCGCGTTGAGCATGCCGCGACTGATCGGGCGCGGTTGTGCCCCTTCGAGTCCCAGCGCGCGGGTGACCGCCTGGTCGTCGAGATCGATGGGGGCGCGGTGGCCGTCGTACACCAGGAACGTCGCGTCCGACTGCGACACCAGCAGAGCCTGCCCCGAATCGAACTGCCCGACGCGGTCGCCCCACGTGGGCTCGCCGACGACGACTGTCGTTGTCACCGAGCGACGTCCGTCCGGCGAGACGGTGTCGCACACCGTCCACGGCTGCCCGTCCGGATCGCCGCCCGCGGGGAGCGCCGACGGCGCACCGGGGATGCCGACGAGTGCGCCGCGAGGCCGGCTGTCGATCTCGGATTCCTTGATCATGACGGGCTTCGCCGACTCCCCGACGACGAGCCGCGCGGACGCAAGGTTCAGGACCGGGTGCAGGGTGCCGTCCATGACGACGAACATTGCGCCCGAGTCCTTTCCGACAACGATCGACGCATTGCCGATCTTGTCCTGGGGGCGGATCAGCGCGAGCGCCGCACACGCCGCGAGACCGATGCACGCGACGACCACCCCCACCGCGAGGGCCCGCGACTGCGCCCGCATCGGGTCGTGCAACATCCGCACGTCGCGCCGGACGAGCGCATGCTCCATCCGGCGAACGAGGAATCGATATCCGCTGACCTGCCATCGCGTAGTCGGCTGTGCCGCCATGTTCCCTCCCCCATCAGGCGCACGCTACGGACCCACACAGTACAGTTCGCCTGCAAGCACACTTCGGCGGGCGATGTCCGTCTGGTTCAGGTATCGGGGAGGAACCGTGGACCAATTCCGTGCCGGACGCCGTCCGCACACGGCGGCAGTCACAGTGACGACGGTTGTCGTCGCGCAGCTTCTCGCGGTCGCGATCTGTCTACTCGGGCTGTGGGCGGGTCTGCCGCTGTGGGCCGCGGTCGTGATCGCGGCGATCCCGTGCGCCGCGCTGTTTGTCCGCACCGGCGGACGACTGCCCGTCTCGTGGGCCGAGGCCGCATGGCATTTCGTCCTCGGCCGCCGCCCCGGCCTCGGTCGGGGGAAGGATTTCCATTCGCCCGGGGAGACCGTCGGGCTGCACTGGGTCGACGGTCAGGTCCTGGCCGTGGTCGAGCTGTTGCCACCGTCGCGGAGTTGGACCCGGATGACCCGCGACACCTGCGAGTCCCCCGAGCAGCTGCCGCTCGCGGCACTCGCGACCTGCCTCGAGCAGAACGACGTCGCCCTCAGCGGCATCGACGTGGTCAGCCACGGCAGCCGCGCGGTCGCGGGCACACCGGCGGCCGATGTCTACGACGCACTCGTCGGCCCGCTTCCGGCGGCCGCGCAGCGCATCGTGTGGGTGGTGCTGCGGTTCGACGCGTCAGCCAACGAGGCGTCCGTGGCCCGTCGCGGCGGCGGCGTCGACGGCGCCTCACGCACGCTCGCCGTGGCGGCACGCCGGGTGGTCCGCACGCTCGCCGAGTCGGGATATCGCTCACGGATCCTGTCGGCGGCCGAGATCGAATCGGCCTGCGCGCGGATCTGCCGCGGGGTGCATCCGGACGCGATGGGTCAGGAGTGGGACCACGTGCCGCTGGCCGGCGTGCGGAACGTCGGGAACGCGGTGGACCCGCGCCGGCTCTCGCGGGAGGTGCTGACGAGCGTGTGGTCGGCGCCGAGCCTGGGCACGACCGTCGCGCTGCGGCTGCGCCCGGCACAGAGCCCGGGCACCGTCCAGGTCGGTGCGGCCTTTCGCCGGTCGGTCCGAGCAGAACCCGAACGGCTGCAGGTTCCCGGGTTGATCTCCGCGCAGGGCCGGCACCGGGACGCGTTGTTGGCGCACCTGCCCGCGTCGTCGCCGGACCTCGACGCCCTCACGCCGATGGGCGCGGTCACCCCCGAGCAGCTGGACGCGTTGCGGCTGCCGGTGGCCGGATGCGGTCAGCTGGTGGGATCCGACCCGTACGGGCACGCGGTGACCGCCCGCATCACCGGGCCCGGTGTCACGAACGTGTACGTCGCAGGCGAGCTCTACCTGGTGCAGCAGTTGGTCTTCCGTGCAGTCGCGACGGGTGCTCGCGTCCTCGTCCGTACCGACCGCCCGCATGCCTGGCGGGTGCTGGTCGAGTCCGTCGCGACACCGATGCGGTTACGCACGGCGCACGAATCATCCCGGTCGGAAACGGGATTCGACACGGTGGTCGTCGACGGCGTCCCCGTTCCGCCCGCGCGGGCCGGGGTGACGACCGTTCACGTGCACCAGGATCCGCGCATGTGGCCACAACCCGCACCGGACATCGCGATCGTGCAGCCGGGGGCGTCGGGCGATCGGGTCGTCCTGTCCGTCGGTGATCAGCGCGTCGACCTCACGCTCGTGACGATCGCGTCCGAGACCGCGTTCGTCGGACGCCCGATCGGCCCGTCTGCGAGGCTCGCCGCGGTGCGCTGACCGGGTCAGCCCCGATACGGGGTGCGCTCGCGCTGCGTCCGGAGCGCATCCGCCCACCACGCCAACTGCGTGAGCATCCGCTGGGCGGCGTCGTTCGCGGGGCCGTCGTCCGGGTCGAAGTGCTTGCGGGCCTGATGGAAACTGACCGCCTCACGTACCGAGACCATGTGCAGTTCGGCCACCACCTGGCGCAACTGCTCGACCGCGCGTAGCCCTCCCGACATCCCGCCGTACGCGACGAACCCGATCGGCTTGGCGCGCCACTCGTACTTGACCGTGTCGAGCGCCGTCTTGAGCGCGGCCGGGTAGCCGTGGTTGTACTCGCTCGTGACGACGACGAACGCGTCCGCGTTGCCGATCCGCTCGGTGAACGCCTCCACGTCCGAACCCTGCGAAAGATCCTGTGGCAGTGACATGTCGGCGAGGTCGAGAACGGCGGTGTCGAACCCGTCGCGGGCGCGGGCCCGTTCGAGGAACCAGTCGACGACCACGGGCGCGAACCGCTTGGCGCGGACACTGCCGACGATCACCTCGAGTCGCAACGGTCGATCCAGCTCCATCGGCACGCTCCCTTCCGGTCCGATCGTAGAGCGCCCGATCAGAGTCCGCGGGTCAGCAGGATCGCCAACTCCTGGTACGCCTCGGCGTCTCCCAGGCCGGTCGAGGCCGCGACCTGCCGTTGCTGGATCCGCACCATCGCCGCGGCCGCGACGTCGCCGACGAACGCCGCGTGCGCGTCCCGCAGCTCACCCGCCGCGACCCCTTCGGTGATGAGTTCCTGGACCCGACGCGACGCGAATCGGGTGTTGCGCTCGTACACCTCACGCACCCCCGAGTCGGCGGACAGATCCTCCATGAACTGCGCCGACGCCGGCCGCAACTGCTCGCCCACCGCCTCGAGATACATGCGGATGCGCTCGCGGGCGCCCACCGCACCGGCCAGGCTCGCCTCCACCTTCTCGGTCGCACCACGGAAGAAGTGCACCGTGGCCGCGCGAACCAACTGCTCCTTGCTGTCGGCGAGACGGTACAGCGTGGACTTCGAGCAGTGCAGGCGGGCGGCCAGGTCGTCGAGGGTGAGGTGCGCGAACCCCTCGTCGAGGATCAGGGCCACGAGCGCATCGAACAGCGCGATGCGTCGAGCCGTCATCTTCACCGGGGTTGCCATACGCGAAACGGTACTGCAGTATCGCTTCCAGTACCACTTTTCGAATCTCGTCAATCCGCGAGGAGACCGCCGTGCCCGTCGAACGCCTGCTGCCCACCCAGGAAGCCCACGACCTCATCGACCTCACCCGCGACGTCGCCGACAAGGTGCTGGCGCCGATCGTCGACGAGTGCGAGAAGACCGAGAAGTTCCCCGACGGCGTCTTCCCCGCACTCGGCCGCGCCGGGCTGCTGAGCCTGCCGTACCCGGAGGAGTTCGGCGGCGGCAACCAGCCCTACGAGGTGTACCTGCAGGTCCTCGAGGAGATCGCGGCGCGCTGGGCGGCCGTCGCCGTCGCCACCAGCGTGCACAGCCTGTCCTGCTTCGCGCTCGCCACCCACGGCACCGACGAGCAGAAGGCGACGTGGCTGCCCGACATGCTCGGTGGCGAGACCATCGGCGCCTACAGCCTGTCCGAGCCGCAGGCCGGCTCCGACGCCGCCGCACTGATGTGCCGGGCCACCGAGGTGGACGGCGGCTTCCGCATCAACGGCAGCAAGGCGTGGATCACCAACGGCGGCCGCGCCGACTTCTACACGCTGTTCGCCCGCACGAGCGACGACGGCTCCCGCGGCATCTCGTGCTTCCTGGTGCCCAAGGACACCGAGGGCCTGAGCTTCGGCAAGCCCGAGGAGAAGATGGGCCTGCGCGCCGTCCCCACCACGGCCGCCCACTACGACGACGCCTTCGTCCCTGCCGAGCGCCTCATCGGCAAGACCGGGCAGGGTCTGCCGATCGCCTTCAGCGCACTCGACTCCGGACGCCTCGGCATCGCAGCCGTCGCGGTCGGCCTGGCGCAGGGCGCACTCGACGACGCCGTCGCATACGCCAAGGAGCGCAAGGCATTCGGTAAGCGCATCATCGACCACCAGGGTCTCGGCTTCGTCCTCGCCGACATGGCCGCCGCCGTCGACTCCGCCCGCGCCACCTACATCGACGCCGCCCGCCGACGCGACGCCGGACTCCCATACTCCCGCAACGCCTCCGTCGCGAAGCTCGTCGCGACCGACGCCGCGATGAAGGTCACCACCGACGCGGTGCAGGTGTTCGGCGGTTACGGGTACACCCAGGACTTCCCCGTCGAGCGGTACATGCGCGAAGCGAAGATCACCCAGATCTTCGAGGGCACCAACCAGATTCAGCGACTGGTCATCGCACGCCAGCTCGCGGGCTGATCGGGCCGGAGCGTCCGAGGGGCTCAGCCGATGGGCGTCCCCGTCAACGGTGAGATCGGCATGCAGGGCACCGGACGCGGATGCTCCGGATCGAGTGCGTTCAGCACGTGCGCCGCGGCGATGGGTGACGCGCCCATCGCCGCGTGCTCGGAGTAGTCCTGCGGACACTGGTCCTGGACGACGACGTTGACCGTGTTCGGTCCCGGCACGAGTCCGTTGGTGTACGGGACGACCAACTCGTCGTACCGAGTGGCGATGTTGGTGTACGCGACGCCGGGGGCGTACGGGCCGCCACCTTCGTTCACCTTGTTCACGAAGTCGGTTCCGGGCGCCATGTCCAGGCAGGCCATGCACAACTGTCCGAACGTCTGCTGCTGTAGCGGCCCGAGACCGTATTGCTTCGCGAATGCGGTGATCTCGCCCGCCCATAACGCGCCGGCGCCCAGCCACAGCGGGGCGAGCGACACGTACTTGTCGACCTTCGCGGCGCCACCGAGAAATTTCACGTAGTAGTTCGGCATCAGGGTGCCCTGGGAGTGCCCGACGAGGTCGACCTTGTCCGCGCCGGTGGCCGCGAGCACCTCGTCGACGAATCCGGCGAGTTCGCGGGCACTCTCCTCGAGTGGCGCCAGCGCACCGAAGGCACTGCCCGGCCAGGAGGCACCGGGGCGCACACCGTAGGTGGGTGCGAACACGCAGTAGCCGTTGTTCTTCAGCAACGGAACGTACGTCGTCCAGTTGGTCTGCCGATTCGCCCCGGTCCCGTGGACCAGGATCACCGGGCGGGGATGCTCCGCCGTGGGTGTGCAGGACCAGTCGTTCGAACCGGGGAGCGACCCACCTGGGTGTGCCACCTCCGCCCCGATGCCGTCATAGAAGTTGTACGGGACCGGGAGTGGCTCGGCCCCAGCGGGCGCCGCAAACGCTGCGAGAACAGAGGCGGCTACGAGGACGAGCGCGGTAGCGAGAGACGGACGCATGCGTAGCTCCCATCAGCAGAACACGATGTTCCTGACGGGCTGGGACGGTATCAGCCTGCGGACCGGCAGCGGGCAGACTCGGACGGTTGCGGCCGATGGCCGCAGGGCGGTCCGGTCGTGTGCCCGCGCGTTCAGAGGTGAGCGGTGACGGTGACGACGGCCAACCAGACCGACAGAATCACCGTGACGACTTCGAACAGCCGGCGCTCGGCGGCTCGTCGGACTCGAGCGCCGCGGCCCACAGCACGACCAGCACCACGATCTCCGCAATGTTCAACGCGCGGAAGACACGTCGACCGATGCCCAACCCGATCGTCGGGCTACTCCCCGCAGCAACCCGCCCCGCCCGGCTCGATCGCCGTGCGCATCTCCCGGGTGGCCTCGTTGCGGGCGGCGAGATCCTCGTCCGCCGGGTAATCGACGCGAACCAGCGAAAGCCCGTGCGCGGGAGCGACGGCGACAGCGCTCGCCCGCTCGCGCTCGGCCAGCAGACCGGCCATCCATTCGATCGTGCGACGTCCCTCACCGACCGCGAGTGCGGCCCCGACAAGGCTGCGCACCATCGACCAGCAGAACGCGTCGGCGCTGACGAAGGCGGTGAGTTCGTGGCCTGACCGCTCCCAGTCGAAGCGCTGCAGTTCGCGGACCGTCGTCGCACCCTCACGGCGCTTGCAGAACGCGGCGAAGTCGTGCAGACCCAGCAACCGCGACGACGCCTCGCGCATCGCATCGACGTCGACGTCCTTCGGCCACGCCACCGTGTCGCGGGCACGCAGCGGATCCGCGCCGTACGGTGCCGTGGTCAACCGGTACTCGTAGTGCCGACGGATCGCCGAGAACCGGGCATCGAAGTGTTCGGGAGCGAACGAGACGTCCTTGACCCGAACGTCTTTCGGCAGAAATCGGGCCAGCCGGCGCACCAGACGCGACGGCTCGTCCGGGATCATGTCGGCCGGGACGTCGACGTGCGCGACCTGACCGCTCGCGTGCACACCGGCGTCGGTGCGGCCCGCCACCGTCAGCAGCACCGGGGTGCGGACGATCGCGCTCAGTTTCTCTTCGATCTCACCGCACACCGTGCGGCGACCGGGCTGGCGCGCCCAGCCGGAGAAGTCGGTGCCGTCGTACGAGATATCGAGCCGCAATCGAACGAACCCGCCGTCCCCAACGGGAACGACGGGTTCGTTCGATTCAGCATGTGCCGAAACCAAGTGGACTAGTCCTTCTTGGCCTCGTCGGCATCGGCTGCGGCCTCGACGACCTCGGCCTCGGGGGCCTCGGCCTCCTCGGCAGCCGGAGCAGCCTGCGAAGCAGCGACACGACGAGCGCGGTCCGCCTCGGAGGTGACCGTCTTCTCCTGGACGAGCTCGATGATCGCCATGGGAGCGTTGTCACCCTTGCGGGGGACGGTCTTGATGATGCGGGTGTAACCACCGTCGCGGTCGGCGTAGAACGGGCCGATCTCCGCGAACAGGGTGTGAACGACATCCTTGTTACGGATGACCTTCAGAACCTCGCGACGGTCGGCCAGGGATCCACCCTTGGCCTTGGTCACGATCTTCTCGGCGTACGGACGCAGGGCCTTGGCCTTGGCCTCCGTGGTGGTGATTCGGCCGTGCTCGAAGAGAGCAGTCGCCAGGTTGGCGAAGATCGCCTTCTGGTGCGACGCCGACCCGCCGAAGCGGGCACCCTTCTTGGGCTTGGGCATTGGAGCTCCTCTTGGGCTCGCCCAGCACATTTGCCCATGTGCCGGGTGATACGGGTTACAGCTGTTCGGTCTCGGCGTAGTCCTGGTCGGTGCCGTCAGCGTCGCTGAAGGAACCGGCGTCGGTGTCGCTCCACGTACCGGTGGCGGCGTCGTAGCCGGCAACGGTCGTCGGATCGAACGACGCAGGGCTGTCCTTGAGGGCGAGGCCGAGCGAATGCAGCTTGACCTTGACCTCGTCGATGGACTTCTGTCCGAAATTGCGGATGTCGAGCAGATCGGACTCCGTGCGTGCCACGAGCTCACCGACGGTGTGAACACCCTCGCGCTTGAGGCAGTTGTAGGAGCGGACCGTCAGATCCAGATCCTCGATGGGGAGTCCGAAGGACGCGATGTGATCGGCCTCGGCGGGCGAGGGTCCGATCTCGATGCCTTCTGCCTCGACGTTCAGCTCACGGGCCAGGCCGAAGAGCTCAACCAGGGTCTTGCCCGCCGAAGCGAGCGCGTCCCGAGCGGTGATGGAGTTCTTGGTCTCCACGTCGAGAATCAGCCGATCGAAGTCGGTGCGCTGCTCGACGCGGGTCGCCTCCACCTTGTAGGTGACCTTGAGCACCGGCGAGTAGATCGAGTCGACCGGGATACGGCCGATCTCGGCGCCGGACGCCTTGTTCTGGACGGCGGGGACGTAACCGCGACCGCGCTCGACCACGAGCTCGATCTCCAGCTTGCCCTTGTCGTTCAGGGTGGCGATGTGCAGATCCGGGTTGTTGACCGTGACGCCTGCCGGCGGAACGATGTCACCCGCAGTCACGACCCCAGGGCCCTGCTTGCGGACATACATGGTGACCGGCTCGTCCTCTTCGGAGCTCACGACCAGGCCCTTGAGGTTCAGGATGATGTCGGTGACATCCTCCTTCACGCCCGGAACCGTGGTGAACTCGTGGAGAACGCCGTCGATGCGGATGCTGGTGACAGCAGCGCCGGGAATCGACGACAGCAGCGTGCGGCGCAGCGAATTGCCGAGGGTGTACCCGAAGCCTGGCTCGAGGGGCTCGATCACGAACTTCGAGCGGTTTTCAGCGATGACCTCTTCGGTCAGCGTGGGTCGCTGAGAAATGAGCATTGGATTTCCTCCTGTACGGGCGTCCGCCATATGACGCCCACGATGGGAAAGGCTTGGGGCCCGGGAGCGACCGAAACCGGCCGCTCCCGGGCATTACGCCTTACTTCGAGTAGTACTCGACGATCAGCTGTTCCTGCAGCGGAACCTCGATCTGCGCACGCTCGGGGAGCTGGTGCACCAGGATGCGGAGGCGTCCACCGACGACCTGCAGCCAACCCGGGATCGGGCGATCGCCCTGGGTCTCACGGGCGATCTGGAACGGCAGGGTCGCCAGCGACTTCTCGCGGACATCGATGATGTCGTACTGCGAGACGCGGTAGCTGGGGATGTCGACCTTCTTGTTGTTCACGAGAAGGTGGCCGTGCGTGACCAGCTGACGCGCCTGACGGCGGGTGCGAGCCAGACCAGCGCGGTACACGACGTTGTCGAGACGCGACTCCAGGATCTGGAGCAGGTTCTCACCGGTCTTACCGGGGCGGTTGACCGCCTCCTGGTAGTAGCGACGGAACTGCTTCTCCATGACGCCGTAGGTGAAGCGGGCCTTCTGCTTCTCCTGCAGCTGGAGCAGGTACTCGCTCTCCTTGATGCGCGCGCGGCCGTGCTGGCCCGGCGGGTAAGGACGCCGCTCGAATGCCTGGTCGCCTCCGACGAGGTCGACGCGCAGACGACGCGACTTGCGGGTGATGGGTCCGGTATAACGTGCCATGTTCTTTTACCTATCCTTCCCGCTACTTAAACCCGACGCCGCTTGGGCGGACGGCAGCCGTTGTGCGGCTGGGGGGTGACATCGGAGATGGTGCCGACCTCGAGGCCTGCAGCCTGCAGCGAGCGGATCGCGGTCTCGCGGCCCGAGCCCGGGCCCTTCACGAAGACGTCGACCTTCTTGACGCCGTGCTCCTGCGCCTTGCGGGCAGCGTTCTCCGCAGCGAGCTGAGCAGCGAACGGCGTCGACTTACGCGAGCCCTTGAAGCCCACGTGGCCCGACGACGCCCAGGAGATGACGTTGCCGGCCGGGTCGGTGATCGACACGATCGTGTTGTTGAAGGTGCTCTTGATGTGAGCGGCACCGTGCGGGACGTTCTTCTTGTCCCTGCGACGCGCCTTCTGGGTCTTCTTCGGACCGGTGCTACGTGACTTGGGAGGCATTACTTCTTCTTTCCTGCGACGGTGCGCTTCGGACCCTTACGGGTGCGAGCGTTGGTCTTGGTGCGCTGTCCACGCACGGGCAGACCACGACGGTGGCGCAGGCCCTGGTAGCAGCCGATCTCGATCTTGCGGCGGATGTCCGCCTGCACCTCGCGGCGCAGGTCACCCTCGACCTTCACCGACTCCTCGATGTACTCGCGGAGCTTGGCGAGGTCCTCGTCGGACAGGTCCTTGCTGCGCAGGTCCGGGTTGACACCCGTGGCAGCAAGGATCTCCTTGGAGGTGGTACGGCCGATGCCGTAGATGTAGGTCAGTGCGATCTCCATGCGCTTTTCGCGGGGAAGATCAACACCTGCGAGACGTGCCATGTGGCATTCCTATCGGTGTGCGGAGGTCTGCTCCCAGTCCGTCCCCTGCGTCTACAAACTCTGCGGTTCACACTCGCAGTGGGGCCCCGGCCTCCGTGCCGGGGGTGGACCGCTACCTGCCCTCGATTGCTCGCCGGGCCCGGGGTTGCGGTTGGTGCTGAGAGGTCTTCTTTGCGCTTGTTGCCAAGCCGACCTCGAAAAGGCCGTGAACTGCGGGACTAGCCCTGACGCTGCTTGTGGCGCAGGTTGTCGCAGATCACCATGACGCGCCCGTTACGGCGAATCACCTTGCACTTCTCGCAGATCTTCTTGACGCTAGGCTGAACCTTCACGTGCGTCTGATCTCCTGTTGTCTGTCCACCCGAGGGCAGACATAGTTCTCCCCGGCCGGATCTGGCCGGGGAAGCTATTACTTGTAGCGGTAAACGATGCGCCCACGCGACAGGTCGTAGGGCGACAGCTCCACGACGACGCGGTCCTCGGGAAGAATGCGAATGTAGTGCTGACGCATCTTGCCGCTGATGTGTGCCAGGACCTTGTGGCCGTTCTCCAGCTCAATGCGGAACATCGCATTGGGCAGCGGCTCGACAACTCGTCCTTCGACCTCGATGGCCCCGTCCTTCTTAGCCATGTCCTCCGCGATCCGTTGAGTGGCGTATGGGTGCATCGGCTACCGTCACCGGTATCCGCTACAACGGTGGTCCTGTCGGCCGATGAGCCACTCCGACACGAGGCCGGACACGCTGACAACCGATACGCAGGGCGCACCGTTGTTCCATCCTACCGGTAATTCCCAACCAGGCCAAATGCGGCCTCGAGTCGCCCCGGCTCCCCCATCCGAAGGAAGAAGATCTACATGCGCGCGCTCGTCCAGCGGGTCACATCGGCAGCCGTCACGGTCGACGGCGAGGAGGTCGGCCGGATCGCGCCGCCCGCCGGCGGGCAGGGACTGCTCGTGCTCCTCGGGGTCGGGCACGACGACGACCCGGTCGCCGCATCGAACCTCGCCCGGCGCGTGTGGCGCCTGCGGATCCTCGACGACGAGAAGTCCGCCTCCGACGTCGACGCCCCGATCCTCGTCGTCAGCCAGTTCACCCTCATGGCCGACACCCGCAAGAGCCGCCGGCCGTCGTGGTCCCCCGCCGCACCCCGTGCCGTCGCCGAACCGCTCGTCGACGCGTTCGGCGCCGCACTGCGCGACCTGGGCGCCACGGTCGAAGTCGGCCGGTTCGGCGAGCACATGGAAGTGAGCCTCGTCAACGACGGCCCGGTCACCGTGCTGCTCGAAAGCTGACGACACCTCCGGACACACAAACGCCGGGCGGGCAGTGAACTCTCACTGCCCGCCCGGCGTTGTTCGATCTCAGTTGTCGCCGGGGCGCAACGTGAGGATCCGCGGACCGTCCTCCGTGACGGCGACCGTGTGCTCCCAGTGCGCGGCACGACTGCCGTCGGTGGTCACCACCGTCCACTCGTCGTCGAGCACCTCGGTCTCGTACGTCCCGAGGGTGAGCATCGGCTCGATCGCCAGGACCGACCCGATCACCAGATGCGGCCCCTTGCCGGGGGCGCCCTCGTTCGGCAGGAACGGATCCATGTGCATCTCGCGCCCGATCGCGTGACCGCCGTAGCCGTCGACGATCCCGTAGTGACGACCGTGCGCCGACTCCGCGGCACGCGTTCCCAGTTCGATCGCGTGCGAGACGTCGGTCAGCCGGTTGCCCTCCACCATCGCGACGATGCCGGCCTCCATCGACAGGCGCGTCGCCTCGCTCAGCTGGGCGTCGGCCTCGCTGAGTTCACCGACGCCGAACGTCCACGCCGAGTCGCCGTGCCACCCATCGAGGATGGCACCGCAGTCGATCGACACGAGGTCGCCCTCGACCAGGAGCTCGTCCGCGGACGGGATGCCGTGCACGACGCGATCGTTGACCGAGGCGCAAATGGATCCCGTGAACCCGTGGTAGCCGAGGAACGACGGGACCGCGCCGGCGTCGCGGATGACCGCTTCGGCGACCTGGTCGAGCTCCAGCGTGCTGACTCCCGGCTTGGCCGCGTCTCGCACCGCCACGAGGGCGGCCCCGACGATCGCACCCGCCGCCGCCATGGCGTCGAGCTCACCCGCCGTGCGGAACGGAACGACCTTGCGCTTGCGGCCGAACGCCATTACTTCCCCAGCGCGGAGAGAGCGCGGGCGTTGACCTCTTCGACAGCACCGACAGCGTCGACGGTGACGATCTGGCCGGCGTAGTAGTCGAGCAGCGGCGCCGTCTCCTCGCGGTAGACGCGCATGCGGTTGCGGATGACGTCCTCGGTGTCGTCGGCGCGACCGCGGGCGAGCATCCGCTCGACGACGACCTCGTCGTCGACATCGAACGCGAGCACACCGTCGAGCTTGGCGCCGAGGCCCTCGAGAATGTCCTCCAGTGCCTTCGCCTGGTCGACCGTGCGGGGGAAGCCGTCGAGCAGGAAGCCGTTGGCCGCATCCGGCTCGGCGACGCGCGCCTTCACCATGTTGTTCGTGATCTCGCTCGGGACCAGGTTGCCCGCATCGAGGTACTTCTTGGCCTCGAGTCCGAGGGGGGTCGACTGCCCGATGTTCGCGCGGAACAGATCTCCGGTGGAGATGTGGGGAACGCCCAGCTTTTCGGACAGGATCGCGGCCTGGGTGCCCTTACCGGCACCGGGAGGACCAAGGAGGACAAGTCTCACTTGAGGAACCCTTCATAGTTTCGCTGCATGAGCTGGCTCTCGATCTGCTTAACCGTATCGAGGCCCACACTGACCATAATCAGCACCGCGGTGCCGCCGAACGGCAGGTTGGTCGCGCCACCCGAGTTGCCGATCTCGAGGAAGAGATTCGGCAGCACCGCGATGGTGCCGAGGTAGATCGCGCCCGGCAGAGTGATACGGCTCAGCACGTAGTTCAGGTAGTCGGCGGTCGGCCGTCCGGGACGAATGCCCGGGATGAAACCGCCGAACTTCTTCATCTCGTCGGCGCGTTCCTCCGGGTTGAAGGTGATCGCGACGTAGAAGTAGGTGAAGAAGACGATCATGCCGAAGTAGATCAGGATGTAGACCGGGTTCGCCGGGTTCACGAGGTACTCGTTGATCCACTTCTGCCACCAGCTCGGATCCGGGTCGGTGTTGGCACCGGTGAGCTGGACGATGAGGTTCGGCAGGTACAGCAACGACGACGCGAAGATCACCGGGATGACGCCGGCCTGGTTGACCTTGAGCGGCAGGTACGTGGACGAGCCGCCGTACATCTTCCGGCCGACCATCCTCTTGGCGTACTGCACCGGGATGCGGCGCTGGCCCTGCTCGACGAAGACGACACCGGCGATGATCGCGAGCGCCGCGACACACACGAGCGCAAAGATCAGACCGCCACGGCTGTCGAGGATCGCCTTGCCCTCCGACGGGATGCGCGACGCGATGCCCGCGAAGATCAGCAGCGACATGCCGTTGCCGATACCGCGCTCGGTGATCAGCTCACCGAACCACATCACGAGGCACGCGCCGGCCGTCATGACCAGGACGATGATGACCAGCCCGAAGACGCTGTCGTCGGCGAGGATCGGCTCCGTACAGCCCTGTAGCAGCTGCCCCCGCGCCGCGAGGGCGACGATGCCGGTCGCCTGCAGGACTGCCAGCGCGACCGACAGGTAGCGCGTGTACTGCGTCATCTTCGCCTGGCCCGACTGGCCCTCCTTGCGGAGCTCCTCGAACTTCGGGATGACGACGGTCAGCAACTGGATGATGATGCTGGCCGTGATGTACGGCATGATGCCGATCGCAAACACCGACAGCTGCAACAGCGCGCCGCCGGAGAACAGATTGATCAGCGAGTAGATGCCGGCCGATTCGCCACCGGACACCTGATCGATACATGCACGGACGTTGCCGTAGTCGACACCCGGCGACGGCAACGTCGCCCCCAGCCTGTACAGGGCGACCAGACCCAACGTGAAGAGGATCTTCCGCCTCAGGTCAGGCGTCCTGAGGGCCGAGACAAAGGCGGAAAGCAAAGATCCTCCTGGCGCACGACATACGGAGAGCCGATCTGAATGACCCGCCCCGTGAATTGAAGAACTCTAGAACTCTAGCAGTGACACATGAAAACACAGCCCGGTTGCACGGGCTGGACGCTCTCCAGTATGCCCGTTCGCGCACCCTGGAGCGACGAATGGCCGCAACTCGTCCCCGTGGGGAGGAGTTGCGGCCATTCGACAGCTAGCTGAGCGAGATCACAGCTCGGTGGTGGTACCACCGGCAGCGGCGATCTTCTCCTTCGCAGCGCCCGAGAACTTGTTCGCGGTGACCTGGACGGCCACCGTGAGCTCGCCCTCGCCGAGAACCTTCACGAGCTGGTTCTTGCGAACCGCGCCCGCAGCGACGAGCTCGGCAACGCCGATCTGTCCACCCTCGGGGAACAGACGGGCGATGTCGCCCACGTTCACAACCTGGTACTCGGTGCGGAACGCGTTCTTGAAGCCCTTGAGCTTGGGCAGACGCATGTGCAGCGGCATCTGTCCACCCTCGAAGGCGGCCGACACGTTCTTACGTGCCTTGGTGCCCTTGGTGCCGCGACCAGCGGTCTTACCCTTCGAGCCCTCACCGCGACCGACGCGAGTCTTGTCGGTCTTGGCGCCGGGCGCGGGGCGCAGGTGGTGCAACTTGATGGTCATGGTTAGACCTCCTCAACCGTGACGAGGTGGCGCACCACGTTGATCAGACCACGGTTCTGCGCGTTGTCCTCGCGGACGACGGACTGACGGATGCCCTTCAGTCCGAGGGTGCGCATGCTGTCCCGCTGGTTCTGCTTCGAACCGATGGTGCTCTTGACCTGGGTGACCTTGAGCTGTGCCATTACTTCACGCTCCCAGCCTGTGCACGAGCGCGCAGCATGCCGGCCGGGGCCACGTCCTCGAGGGGCAGGCCACGACGGGCTGCAACCTCTTCCGGACGCTGCAGACCCTTGAGGGCGGCAACCGTCGCGTGCACGACGTTGATCGCGTTGTCGCTACCGAGCGACTTGGCGAGGATGTCGGAGACGCCCGCGCACTCGAGCACGGCACGCACCGCGCCACCGGCGATCACACCGGTACCCGGGCTGGCCGGACGCAGCATGACGACACCGGCCGCCGCCTCGCCCTGAACCGGGTGGGTGATGGTGCTGCCGATGAGCGGCACACGGAAGAAGCTCTTGCGAGCCTCCTCGACGCCCTTCTGGATGGCCGCAGGAACTTCCTTGGCCTTGCCGTAGCCGACGCCGACGAGTCCGTTGCCGTCGCCCACGATCACGAGAGCGGTGAAGCTGAAGCGACGACCGCCCTTGACGACCTTCGACACGCGGTTGATGGAGACAACGCGCTCGATGTGGTTCGACTTCTCGGCAGCGTTGTCACGACGGTTGTCGCGACGATCGCGACCACCGCGGTTGTCGCCCTGGGGGCCACCCTGTCCGGCGGGTCCGCTTCCGCCGTCACGCCTTTGACGTCCCGGCATCAGGCATTCCTTCCGTTAGTAATGTTGGTCATCAGAACTTCAACCCGCCTTCGCGAGCAGCGTCTGCCAGGGCCGCGATGCGGCCGCTGTAGGTGTGGCCACCGCGGTCGAAGACCACGGTCTCCACGCCGGCTGCCTTGGCGCGCTCGGCGATCAGCTGACCGACCTTGGCACCACGGGCGCTCTTGTCGCCCTCCAGCGCACGCACGTCGGCCTCGATGGTCGACGCAGCGGCGAGGGTCTTGCCGGCCAGATCGTCCACCAGCTGCACGTGGATGTGCCGCGCGGAGCGGTTCACCACGAGACGGGGACGCTCCGGGGTGCCGGAGACCTTCTTGCGGAGACGGAAGTGACGACGCGCCTTCGACAGACGACGCGTCGTGGACGCGTCCTTGCCCAGCGGAATCCGCTTGGCCTTCTGATTTGCAGTCTGGCTCATATCACTTACCCGTCTTTCCGACCTTGCGACGGACCTGCTCACCCTCGTAACGGATGCCCTTGCCCTTGTACGGGTCGGACTTACGCAGGCGGCGGATGTTGGCCGCGATCTGGCCGACCTTCTGCTTGTCGATGCCGGAGATCGAGAACTTGGTCGGCGACTCGACAGCGAAGGTGATGCCCTCCGGAGCCTCGATCGGGACCGGGTGGCTGTAGCCGAGCGCGAACTCGAGGTCCTGGCCCTTCAGCGCCACACGGTAACCAACGCCGTGGATCTCCATCTTGGTGGTGTAACCCGTGGTCACACCGACGATCATGTTCTGCACGAGGGTGCGCGACAGACCGTGCAGCGCGCGGCTGCGACGCTCGTCGTCGGGACGGGTGACCTGCAGGGCACCGTCCTCACCCTTGACGACCGAGATCGGCTCGGAGACGGTCAGCGACAGCGAACCCTTGGGGCCCTTGACCGCGACGTCCTGTCCGGCGATGGTCACGTCGACGCCCGCGGGGACGGCGACCGGAATCTTTCCAATACGCGACATTCTGGTGGCCTCCCTTACCAGACGTAGGCGAGGACTTCCCCGCCCACTCCCTGATTGGCCGCCTGACGATCGGTGAGCAGACCGGAAGACGTGGAGATGATCGCCACGCCGAGGCCGCCCAGGACCTTGGGCAGGTTAGTGGACTTCGCGTACACGCGCAGACCCGGCTTGGAAACACGGCGAACGCCGGCGAGGCTACGCTCGCGGCTCGGGCCGTACTTGAGGTCGACGATCAGCGTCTTGCCGACCTCGGCATCCTCGGTGCGGAAGTCCGCGATGTAGCCCTCGCGCTTGAGGATCTCGGCGATGTTCGCCTTGATCTTCGAGTGCGGCAGCTTCACCTCGTCGTGGTACGCCGAGTTGGCGTTACGCAGACGCGTCAAGAAGTCTGCGATCGGATCAGTCATGGTCATGAGTTGACCTGTGCACCTTTCTCGTTGGGGTTCCCATGCAACACCGGTGCCGGCCCCGCTCCCCCGGTGTATCGGAAGGAGCGGGGCCGGCCCGATCGTGGGCCTACAACGAAGTGGTTCTTACCTTCACCGTTCCGCGGATGCGGAGCGGAAGTCTTGTCGTTGGCTGCTTACCAGGAGCTCTTGTGAACGCCCGGCAGCTCGCCGGCGTGTGCCATCTCGCGAACGCAGATACGGCACAGACCGAACTTGCGGAACACCGAGTGCGGACGGCCGCACTTCTGGCAACGGGTGTACGCGCGCACCGCGAACTTCGGCTTCTTGTTGGCCTTGTTGACCAGTGCCTTCTTAGCCATGGGCTCAGTTCTCCTTGAACGGGAAGCCGAGGTGCTTGAGCAGCGCACGGCCTTCTTCGTTGTTGGTGGCGGTGGTCACGACGGTGATGTCCATACCACGCGGACGATCGATCTTGTCCACGTCGATCTCGTGGAACATCGACTGCTCGTTGAGGCCGAACGTGTAGTTGCCGTTGCCGTCGAACTGGTTACCCGACAGGCCGCGGAAGTCGCGGATACGGGGCAGCGCGATGGACACGAGACGGTCCAGGAACTCCCACATGCGGTCGCCACGCAGCGTGACGCGTGCGCCGATCGGCATGCCCTCACGCAGCTTGAACTGCGCGATGGACTTGCGGGCCTTGCGGATCTCGGGCTTCTGACCGGTGATCAGAGCGAGATCGGCAACCGCGCCGTTGATCAGCTTCGCGTCGCGGGCGGCGTCGCCGACACCCATGTTGACGACGACCTTGACGACGCCGGGGATCTGCATGACGTTCGCGTAGTCGAACTCGGCGTTCAGCGCGTCACGGATCTCCGCGCGGTAGCGAGCCTTCAGACGCGGCTGGGTCTTGTTCTCAGTGGAGGTCATGTCAGATGTCCTTCCCGTTCTTCCGGGAAATCCGAACGCGCTTGCCGGTCTCCTCGTCGGTGCGGTAACCCACGCGGGTGGGGTTGCCGTCCGAGTCGACGACCATCACGTTGGAAACGTGGATCGGAGCTTCCTGCGTCACGATGCCGCCGGAGGAGGCGCCACGCTCGTTCGCGGAAACCGCGGTGTGCTTCTTGATGCGGTTCACGCCCTCGACGAGGACCTTGTCGGTCGCGGGGTAGGCCTGGATGACCTTGCCCTTCGCGCCCTTGTCCTTGCCGGAGACGACCAGCACGGTGTCACCCTTGTGCACCTTCATCACAGCACCTCCGGGGCGAGCGAGACGATCTTCATGAAGCGCTTGTCGCGCAGCTCACGACCGACGGGTCCGAAGATACGGGTGCCGCGCGGATCGTTGTCCGCCTTGATGATGACGGCAGCGTTCTCGTCGAACTTGATGTACGAGCCGTCCGGACGGCGACGCTCCTTGGTGGTGCGGACGACGACGGCCTTGACGACCTCGCCCTTCTTCACGTTTCCACCCGGGGTCGCGTCCTTGACGGTGGCGACGATGATGTCGCCGATCCCGGCGTAGCGACGAGACGAGCCACCGAGAACGCGGATGCAGAGAATCTCCTTGGCACCCGTGTTGTCGGCGACGCGCAGTCGCGACTCCTGCTGAATCACTAACTTCTCCTTGACCTGGCTTGTTTCGATCCGGCGGCTCGCACGCGAGTCACCAAATCTTGCGCGGCAGATTTCCGACCCGACGCGCGCGGTCCGTACCCGCCGATGGTGGGGCTGCCACTGCATTCACAGGGCAACCCCACCATCGTACTGGATACACTCTTCGGCTCTTACTTGGCCTTCTCGAGGACCTCGACCAGACGCCAGCGCTTGGTCGCCGACAGCGGTCGGGTCTCCATGAGCTGGACGCGGTCGCCGATGCCGGCGAGGCCGTTCTCGTCGTGCGCCTTGACCTTCGAGGTGCGTCGGATGATCTTGCCGTAGAGCGGGTGCTTCACCCGGTCCTCCAGCTCGACCACGATGGTCTTCTCCATCTTGTCCGAGACCACGTAGCCGATGCGGACCTTGCGGCTGCCGCGCTCTTCGGTGCTGTTGGTGCTCACTGCCTTATCCTCACTCATGCCGCGTCACCTGCGTCCGGACCGGAGGCCAGGCCGAGCTCGCGCTCGCGCAGGACGGTGTAGATGCGCGCAATCTCGTGACGGACCGTGCGCAGCCGGCGGTTGTTGTCCAGCTGACCGGTGGCCATCTGGAAACGAAGGTTGAACAGTTCTTCCTTCGACTCACGGAGCTTGGTGACCAACTCGTCGTCGGTCAGCTCGCGGAGCTCTGCAGCAGGGCTGGTGGTTGCCATCAGAACTGCTCCTCCCTCGTCACGATCCGGCACTTGCACGGGAGCTTGTGCATCGCGCGACGCAGAGCCTCGCGGGCGATCTCCTCGTTCGGGTAGCTCATCTCGAACATCACCCGTCCGGGCTTGACGTTCGCGACCCACCACTCCGGCGAACCCTTACCGGAACCCATGCGGGTCTCGGCAGGCTTCTTGGTGAGCGGGCGATCCGGGAAGATGTTGATCCAGATCTTGCCGCCACGCTTGATGTGCCGGGTCATGGCGATACGAGCGGACTCGATCTGCCGGTTGGTGATGTAGGCGGGCTCGAGAGCCTGGATGCCGTACTCACCGAAGGCCACCTGGGTCCCGCCCTTGGCGGCACCCGAACGGCTCGGGTGGTGCTGCTTGCGGTGCTTGACCCGACGTGGGATCAACATGCGTCAGCCCTCCTTCTGCTCGGTCGAAGCGGGTGCATCGGCGGTTGCAGTCGCAGCGCGACCGGCCTCGGTGCTGGTCGCGGTGGTGCCGGCGGCACCGGAGCGACGCGGACGGCTCGGACGCTCGCGACGCGGGCGCTCGGCCGGCGCAGCAGCAGCCAGCTCACGCTTGCCGCCGACGATGTCGCCCTTGTAGATCCAGACCTTCACGCCGATGCGACCGAAGGTGGTCTTGGCCTCGTACAGGCCGTAGTCGATGTCGGCACGCAGCGTGTGCAGCGGGACACGACCCTCGCGGTAGAACTCCGAGCGGCTCATCTCGGCGCCGCCGAGGCGGCCCGAGCACTGCACGCGGATGCCCTTGACGTTCGGCTGACGCATGGCCGACTGGATGGCCTTGCGCATCGCACGACGGAACGCGACACGGTTCGAGAGCTGCTCGGCGACACCCTGTGCCACCAGCTGGGCCTCGGCCTCGGCGTTCTTGACCTCGAGGATGTTCAGCTGGACCTGCTTGCCGGTCAGCTTCTCGAGCTCGGCGCGGATGCGATCCGCCTCGGCGCCACGTCGACCGATGACGATGCCCGGACGCGCGGTGTGGATGTCCACACGCACACGGTCACGGGTGCGCTCGATCTCGACCTTCGCGATGCCCGCGCGCTCCATGCCGGTGGCGAGGAGCTTACGGATCGCGACGTCTTCCTTGACGTACTCCGCGTACTGCTTGTCTGCGTACCAGCGCGACTTCCAGTCGGTCGTGATGCCGAGACGGAAGCCGTGCGGGTTGATCTTCTGGCCCACTACTGACCACTTCCCTTCCGGCGGTTACGACCCGAGGCGGAGCCCCGGCTGGCCACACTCTCCACGATGACGGTGATGTGGCTCGAACGCTTACGGATCCGGAAGGCCCGGCCCTGTGCGCGCGGCTGGAACCGCTTGAGGGTCGCGCCCTCGTCCACGAACGCCGTCGCGACGACGAGCGTCGACGGATCGAGGTTCAGGTTGTTCTGCGCGTTGGCAGCTGCGCTGGCGATCACCTTCGCGACCGGCTCGGCCGCGGACTGCGGCGCGAACTTCAGGATCGCGAGAGCCTCGTCAACCGACTTGCCGCGGACGATGTCCACGACACGGCGCGCCTTCATGGGGGTCACGCGCACGTGGCGCGCGACCGCCTTGGCGGTGGGGTTCTGGGTTTCAGTACTCATCGACGCTTGCTCTTCCGGTCGTCCTTGATGTGGCCCTTGAACGTCCTGGTCGGTGCAAACTCTCCGAGCTTGTGGCCAACCATCGAATCCGAAACGAACACCGGAACGTGCTTGCGTCCGTCGTGGACGGCAAACGTGTGACCGATGAAGTCCGGAATGATCGTGGAACGACGGCTCCAGGTCTTGATGACCTGCTTGGTGCCCTTCTCGTTCTGCACGTCCACCTTCGCAAGGAGGTGGTCATCGACGAACGGGCCCTTCTTCAGGCTGCGTGGCATCCTTCACTCCCTCCTTGACTAGCGCTTCTTGCCGGTACGGCGACGACGGACGATGAGCTTGTCGCTCGCCTTGTTCTTGCGGGTGCGGCCCTCGGGCTTGCCCCAGGGGCTGACCGGGTGGCGACCACCGGAGGTCTTACCCTCACCACCACCGTGCGGGTGGTCGACAGGGTTCATGACCACACCGCGGACGGTCGGGCGAACGCCCTTCCAACGCATGCGGCCGGCCTTGCCCCAGTTGATGTTCGACTGCTCGGCGTTGCCGACCTCGCCGACGGTGGCGCGGCAGCGCACGTCGACGCGACGGATCTCACCGGACGGCATACGCAGCGTGGCGTAGGTGCCTTCCTTACCCAGCAGCTGGATGCTGGCACCGGCGGAGCGGGCCATCTTGGCGCCGCCGCCCGGACGCAGCTCCACAGCGTGGATGGTGGTACCGGTGGGGATGTTGCGCAGCGGCAGGTTGTTGCCCGGCTTGATGTCGGCGCCTGCGCCGGACTCGATCGGGGCGCCCTGCACCAGGCCCTTGGGGGCGATGATGTAGCGCTTCTCGCCGTCCGCGTAGTGCAGCAGCGCGATCCGAGCGGTGCGGTTGGGGTCGTACTCGATGTGAGCGACCTTGGCCGGCACGCCGTCCTTGTCGTTGCGACGGAAGTCGATCAACCGGTAGGCGCGCTTGTGACCGCCACCCTTGTGACGGGTGGTGATGCGACCGTGGGCGTTACGACCACCGCGACCGTGCAGCGGGCGAACCAGCGACTTCTCGGGCGTCGACCGAGTGATCTCGGCGAAGTCCGAGACGCTCGAGCCGCGACGGCCCGGGGTAGTCGGCTTGTACTTACGGATTGCCATGAGTCTTCTCGTCCTCTATATCTCGTCAAGTCCCAGGCGCTTACGCGACCGGGCCTCCGAAGATCTCGATGGGCTTGCTGTCGGCCGAGAGGGTCACGAGCGCGCGCTTGGTGTCCTTGCGCTTGCCGTAACCGAAGCGGGTCCGCTTGCGCTTGCCCTGACGGTTGGCGGTGTTGACGCTGGTCACGGTCACACCGAAGATCTTCTCCACGGCGATCTTGATCTGCGTCTTGTTCGAGTCCGGGTGCACCAGGAAGGTGTAGGTGCCTTCCTCGATCAGACCGTAGGACTTCTCCGAGATGACCGGAGCCAGCAAGATGTCGCGGGGGTCGGCGATGGTGCTCACTTGCTCTCCTCCTCATTCTTGGCCGGGCCCGCGATGAAGGTGTTCAGAGCCTCGAGGCTGAACACGACGTCATCGCTGTTGAGCACGTCGTAGGTGTTGAGCTGGTCGGGTGCGATGGGGTGCACGCCTTCCAGGTTCTGCACGCTCTTCCACGCTGCGATGTCCTCGCGGCCGACGACCAGCAGGAACTTCTTGCGGTCGGACAGCTCGCCCAGGAACGACTTCGCCGTCTTGGTGGACGGGACCTGCCCGGCGACCAGCTCGGTGATGACGTGGATGCGCTCGTTGCGGGCCCGATCGGAGAGGGCGCCACGGAGAGCAGCGGCCTTCATCTTCTTGGGGGTGCGCTGGGTGTAGTCACGCGGCTGCGGGCCGTGGACGGTGCCACCGCCGGCGAACTGCGGCGCACGGGTCGAGCCCTGACGTGCGCGGCCGGTGCCCTTCTGGCGGTACGGCTTCTTGCCACCGCCGCGGACCTCGCCGCGGGTCTTGGTGGCGTGAGTGCCCTGACGTGCCGCAGCGAGCTGCGCGACGACGACCTGGTGCATCAGAGCGATGTTCGCGGTCGCGTCGAAGATCTCGGAGGGGAGATCGACGGTGCCGTTGGTCTTGCCACCGGCAACCTTGACGTCGAGGGTCAGCTTGGTTGCGGTCTCGGTCATGCCGAAGCACCACCCTTCACTGCGGTCTTGACGATCACGAGGCCACCCTTGCGGCCGGGGATCGCACCCTTGATCAGCAGCAGACCGTTCTCGGCGTCCACCTTGTGGACCGAGAGGTTCTGCGTCGTGATGCGGTCGGAGCCCATGCGGCCCGACATGCGCATGCCCTTGAACACGCGGCCGGGGGTGGCGCAGCCACCGATGGAACCCGGGCGACGGTGAACAGCCTGCGCACCGTGGGAGGCGCCCTGACCGGCGAAGCCGTGACGCTTCATGGTGCCGGCGAAGCCCTTGCCCTTGCTGGTGCCGGTGACGTCGACGTATGCGCCGTCCTCGAAGACCTCGGCCGTGAGCTCCTGGCCGACCTCGTACGCGGAGGTGTCGGCAACGCGGAGCTCGACGACGTGGCGACGCGGGGTGACGCCGGCCTTGGCGAACTGACCGGAGGTCGGCTTGTTCACCTTGCGCGGGTCGATGGCGCCGAACGCCAGCTGCACGGCGCTGTAGCCGTCACGCTCTTCGGTACGGATCTGGGTGACGACGTTCGGCCCAGCCTTCACGACGGTGACCGGGACGACCCGGTTGTTCTCGTCGAAGACCTGGGTCATGCCGAGCTTGGTGCCCAGGATTCCCTTGATCTGATTAGTCATTTGATATCTCCGCTGCGTCTTCCCAAGCTCACTGGATGTTCACGTCGACGCTGGCCGGAAGGTCGATGCGCATGAGCGCGTCGACCGTCTTCGGCGTCGGGTCGAGGATGTCGATCAGCCGCTTGTGAGTACGCATCTCGAAGTGCTCGCGCGAGTCCTTGTACTTGTGCGGCGAGCGGATGACGCAGTACACGTTCTTCTCGGTGGGCAACGGCACCGGGCCGACCACGCGGGCCCCGGTCCGGGTCACCGTCTCGACGATCTTGCGCGCTGACGCGTCGATCGCCTCATGGTCATAGGCCTTGAGCCTGATGCGGATCTTCTGTCCCGCCACGCTTAGTGTCCTTTTCTTGCCGCGTTTCGTAGAACCCGAACGAGCCGGGGACTACCTCGTCTGCACAGCCCCGGGGCTGAAACACGACACGAACAACACTGGCGACCGAGACATCACTCGATCCGCTGCCGCTGTTCATGTGTCATGGTTCTCCGGTCCACGCGGTCGGGCGTGTCGCCTGGCCGCTCATTCCCGGGCCCCGGAAATCCCTTCCCGGGAGCCGCGAGAACCGCACCGGATGCGCCCGCGAGGGGGCGCAAACGTTGGGTACTGCTTCCGTCTTGCATCGCCGTGACCAGGCATTTCGGCCCGATACTCGACGTTCATCCAGCCCGACTTGGGTCGCAACGGATGGCGTCCCAGTCAAGGCAACCCGATCAGTATGCCGTAGCGGACCCGAGAGTTCAAATCGCACCCCGGGAGATCTTCGAGGTCAGCGGGCATGCGCACCGCATTTCCGGCCCGTCTAACTTACTCGAGAGTAAGATCGCGTTCATGACGACACCCGCGACCGCGACCTACCGAAGCTGGCAGAGGTTGCCCGCCAACAGATTCGGCCGTGCACTGTTCTCCATCGGCATGTGCGCGCGGGTCCCCTTCTTCGCGACGGTGCTGCCGACCGTCGAGCACCTGGCGCCCGGACGTTGCGAGGTCACCGCCCCCAAATGGTGGGGCGTCCACAACCACATCGGGACCTTCCACGCGATCGCCGCATGCAATCTCGCCGAGATCGCGATGGGCATGCTCGCCGAGGCAACCGTGCCGTCGACCCATCGGTGGATCCCCAAGGCGATGAACGTGCGTTACGTCGCGAAGGCCGAGTCCCGGCTCCGGGCGGCCGCCAGGCTCGACGACGTCCCCGACTTCGGCTCGACGACCGAGGGCACGGAACTGACCATCCCCGTCGCGATCACCGACCGTGCGGGCACCGAGGTCGTGCACGCCGACATCACGGTCTGGGTCACCCCCGCCTGAGGCCCGTCGGGGTCAGGGCTGACGGCCGACCTCGGCACGCTCCCCCGGGAAATGCTGCATCATCCCCCGATACTGTTCCCGCTCTCCGCGCCGCAGGAGCCAGGCTCGTCCGCCGGGCACGACCCGCGCCGCGGTGTGCTTGACGAAGTTCGCCGGGATCCTGAGAGCCACGTACCACGGCAACGCGAAGCCGAGCCCGAGTTCGGCCAGGCCGACGCGTCCGACGTGAGCGGCCGCGACCGAACGGATCTTCTGATACTGGAATCGCCGGCGCAGGGCACGCAGCCGCCCGAAGTCCAGCGACAGCCGCGAGTCGACGAGCGCGCGCGCCAAGGTCACCGTGTGTTCGTCGGGGCCCGGCGACGTGAGCAGCACGTGGTAGAGCTTGCGCCGCCCGTCCTGCTCGTCGACGGCGAGGAAGCGGTCGTCGACGCCCATCAACCAGCCGATGTACCGCCACAGGTGCATGACGGCGTGGCCATCGGCGCGACCGATCGGCATCCCGAGGCTGCGCATGCCCATCAGGTAGAAGGAGCAGAACAGCTCGTAGGTGGCCGACTGATCGGCCTGGTTGATCGGCAGGCCCCAGTCGTCGACGCTCCAGTCGTCGTCGCGGGCGTAGTGCCGATTGATCATCGCGTGCATGACCCGCACGTGGACGGTCAGTTGCCAGCCCTGACCGCCGCGTTCCATGCCGCCCGGCTGCACGCACTCGTACCACCACTTGACGGTCTCCCCCACACGGCGCCGGGCGCCCTCCCCGTTCAGCCGCCCGGTGCGGACCAGCAGATCGGTCGTGGCCGAACTCCGATACCCGGTCAGCAACGCGGAGCCGAGCACGTCGAGGCTGTTGATCCCCCCGCGCCGGCAAACCTCGGCTCCCCGCCGCAGCAGGGCGTCGTCGACCCAGCCTGGCCGCCGTCCGATCACGTCGAAGAACGTCCGCAGCGCAGCGGGTGCGTCGGGTACCGCCCCGATCCCACCGCCGAGAGCCACTCGGAACTGCTTCATCGTCACCGTGTGGTCCTGCGTGATTGCCGCGGCGAGTGCGTCACCGGCGTCGTCGCACCGCGTCAGGGCCTCGGCGACGAAGGCCAGATCGTCCGGCGTCGGCTCGGGGTCGATCCGAATGAACCGGCGGATGGGAGCGCCCGCGCGGCGGGCCCACTCGGGCGAGAGCATGAAGCGCCGCGGCGCTCCCTCGAGAATCGGCTCGGGCAACCGCGACCGGTCGATCCGCGCCACGCCACCCCGGTCCCCTGCGGATACGACGACACCCACCAGCGCCCCCCGACCTCCGGCGCGCAGATTCCGCGCGCGAGCCACCCGATATATTCGACCGGATCTGATTGTTGCACGCATCACACCAGCGGGTCCGGAACCGGACACGTCACTGCCGGTCGCCGATGCCGACGACGGCGGGGCACGTGACGTCCCGCGAAGGAGTACTCGATGGCCCTGTCCGCCGCCTCTCGTTCCGCATCGACCCGCACGCTGCGCCGTCGTCCCCAGCTGTCCGACGATGTCGCGGTGCACGTGCGGAACCTGATCATGTCGGGCGGCGTGCGGCCCGGCGAGTTCATCCGCCTGGACGAGACGGCGGCGGATCTCGGTGTCAGTGTCACGCCGGTCCGGGAGGCGCTGCTGACGCTGCGCGGCGAGGGACTCGTCGAACTGGTCCCCCACCGCGGGTACGTCGTGGCACCGCTGAGCCGGGACGACGTCCACGACATCTTCTGGTTGCAGGGACAGATCGCCGAGGAATTGGCGGTCCGGGCAGTCGAACGCGTCGACGACGAGACCGCCGCGGAACTGACCGACCTCAACGAGCGACTGCGGCATGCCGTCGATGTCGGGGACGCGGCCCGCATCGAGGAGTTCGAGTTCGGCTTCCATCGGTACCTCAACCACCTGGTGGGCGCGCGCAAGCTCTCCTGGTTCCTGCTCGGTGCCACCCGCTACACGCCCGTGCACTTCTATTCGTCGGATCGGGAGTGGGGCGACGACGCGGTGGCGAGTCACACACGCCTGCTCTCCGCGCTCCTGGCACGGGACCACGCGGCGGTCGCCGCCGAGACGAGAGCCCACTTCGACGACGGCGCAAAGCGCCTGGTGCGGCACCTGGAGTCGGCGGGGATCTGGGACTGACAACGCGGCGGAACGCACGCGATCGCGAGCTCCTCGCACGACCTGGGCGGCCCGACGCCGGTGGCTGAAAGGACCGGCGCGGCGCCTCCGCCGGGTAACATTTCCCCGAAGCGGAGGGAATACACGTCGACGGATGGACGAGTGGACCCTGAGAGGCGGTCACCCATCCAACCCAGGTGAACTAGCGGAGTGTCGATGCCCATATTCCAGGACGCAGCTGTGCTGGTCGACGACGTCCACAAATCCTTCGGCGACGTGAAGGCCTTGCAGGGCGTCAGTTTCGAAGCCAAGCGCGGCTCGGTCCTGGGGATCCTCGGGCCCAACGGCGCCGGCAAGACGACGACGGTGAAGGTGCTGTCGACGCTCCTGCGGCCCGACAGCGGACGCGCGATGGTCGCCGGGCACGACGTCGTCACCCAAGCCGCCGATGTGCGGCGTTCGATCATGATGACCGGCCAGTACGCGGCGCTCGACGAGACGCTCTCAGGCCGCGAGAACATCGAGCTGTTCGGCCGGCTGATGGGTCTCGACCGCGCATCCGCCAAGCAGCGGGCGCAGGCGCTGCTCACGGAGTTCGATCTTCTCGACGCCGGTAAGCGTGCCGTCCGCAACTATTCCGGAGGTATGCGGCGACGGATCGACATCGCGTGCGGACTGGTCGTCCGCCCCGAGGTCGTGTTCCTGGACGAGCCGACCACCGGCCTCGACCCGCGCAGCCGTCAGGGCGTGTGGTCCCTGGTCACGTCGCTGAAGGAGCAGGGCATCACCGTGCTGCTGACCACGCAGTACCTCGAGGAGGCCGACCTGCTCAGCGACAACATCATCGTCATCGACCGCGGCACCGTGATCGCGGAGGGCACCGCGGACCAGTTGAAGGCGCGTACCGGCGGCAGCTACTGCGAGGTGGTGCCTCTCGATCCGCAGAAGCTGCCGTGGGCCGTCCACGCGCTGGGCAACCTGGTCCCCCCGGAGGTGCGGGCCGAGGTCGCCGAGGCGGGTGAGGGCATCGACCGGGTCTCGCTCCCGGCACCCGACGGCGCGGCGACGCTGTCGGAGGCGCTGCGCCGACTCGACGCCGCGGGCATCGAACTGGCGGACATCGCGCTGCGCCGTCCGTCGCTGGACGACGTCTTCCTGTCGCTGACGGGTCATTCCGCGCCGGAGACCCAGCGATGAGCACGCACGCGAACAGCGCCGCCCAGGGCCTATCGGTCTCCGCGGCCGCGGAGCGAGCTGCGGTGGCGGTGCCGACGAGACGGATCGGCTCGCACCGGCGCCCTGATCCCAACGGCTTCCAGCAGTGGCTCGCGCTGACCGGGCGCTCGCTCAAGTCGATGGTGAAGACCGGCGAGCTCGCGGTCGCAGTCATCGCGCCGCTGATCTTCACCATCGGCTTCTATCTCCCGCTGCGGTTCGTGATGAAGCTGCAGGGCATCGACTACGCCCAGTTCCTGATGCCGATCATCGTGCTGCAGGCGATGGCGTTCACCGCGATCTCGGCGTCCCAGTTGGCGTCGGTCGAAGCCCTGCACGGCTTGACCACGCGGCTGAAGACGATGCCGGTGGCCGGTCCGGTGCCACTGATATCGCGCATGACCAGCAGCCTGGTGCGGTCCACGATCACGCTGACGGCGGCGCTCGTCTACGGCTATGCCATCGGGTTCCGGTTCAGTGCCGGGGCGGCGCAGGCCGCGCTGTTCTGCCTGTTGGCGCTCACGATCAGCCTCACGTTGTCGCTCGGCGCCGACGCGATCGGCACGCTCGCGAAATCACCCGAGGCGACGGCGCAGGCACTCGCACTGCCCCAGCTGATCCTGGGCATGCTGTCGAGCGGCTTCGTTCCCGAATCCGGGTTTCCCGAGTGGATCCGTCCATTCGTGCGTAACCAGCCGATCTCCCAGTTCTCCTTCGCCATGCGCGACATGGCCGAGGGCGGGGTGACCGCGTCGGTCCTGTTCCCCGCTGTCGCGTGGTGCGTCGGGCTGATGGTGGTCTTCGCTCCCCTGGCCTGGTGGGCAAGCGTGAGGCGTAAATGAGCAACCCCTCGAAGTTCACGACCATGACGCCGACACAGTCCGCCGACGGCATGTTCGCGTTTCCGCTGCCGACCGAGACATGGCCCGAGTCCTCCGCCAAGGCGTTGTGGACCCACAGCCTCATCCAGTGCAAGCGCCTGCTGATGCGCTGGTCCCGCGATCCGTCCACGATGATCCAGGCGCTGCTGTACCCGGCCCTGACGCTGGTGATGTTCCGGATCGTCATCGGTAACACCGTCACCGCGGCGACGGGCCAGCCCGCCGTCTACGGCCAGGTTCCGATGATCATCCTCGTCGGCGCGATGTTCGGCTCGATCGTCAGTGCCGTCGGATTGCGGGCCGAACGGAAGACTGGTCTGCTCTCCCGGTTCTGGACGCTGCCGGTCCATCGCGCGGCGGGCCTCGTCGGCCGCATGATGGCGGAGGCGGTGCGTGTCTTCCTGACGACCCTCGTGATCCTGGCGGTCGGCTTCGTCCTCGGTTTCCGCCTGACGCAGGGGATCCTGCCGAGCATTCTGCTGCTGGTGCTGCCGATCGTGTTCGGCATGGGCTTCGCGATGATGGTGACGGCGTTGGCCACCGTCGCCGGGGACGCGCCTCTGGTCGAACTCGTCTCGATCAGCTGCACGCTCCTGATGTTCTTCAATTCCGGCTTCGTGCCGGTCATGGCGTACCCGACATGGCTGCAACCGGTCGTCGCGGCGCAGCCGATGTCGTGCGCAATCGACGCGATGCGGGCGCTCGCGCTGGGCGGACCGACGCTGGTGCCGGTGCTGCAGACCCTCGCCTGGTCGATCGGGATGATCGCGGCCTTCCTCTACCCCGCCATCCGTGGGTACCGGCGCGCCGCCGAGACCGGCTGAGCAGGGTTCGTTCGGCGTAGACGACCGCCGCGCGCGACGCGGCGGGCCTCGTCGATGCCCGAATCGATCTGTCACTCCGAATCATCCTGATTTTCACCTGCTCTTTGGGGTAGGTCTGCCCTTTTCGTCTGATATCAATCTCAGCGAATCTCCCCTTTCCTCCCTTTTCAGGAGCACCCCGAATGGTCCTTCGACGCCGTCGGCTGGCGAGTCTGCTCGCAACTGCAGCCGCGGTCCTGTTCTGCGCGGTCGGCCTCCAGCCGGCGACCGCGGCCGCCGATCCCGCCGGCGCCCCCGCGGGCGCCAACGACTGGTCCTGCCGCCCGTCCCCGCAGCACCCGCGGCCGGTGGTCCTCGTCCACGGCACCGGCATGAGCATGCAGGAGACCTGGGGCGCGATCTCCCCGAGCCTGAGCAGCGAGGGGTACTGCGTGTTCGCCTTGAACTACGGCATCGCAGCGCAGTCGTGGGGCACCGGCGACATCCGCAACTCCGCCCGTGAGCTGGCGGGATTCGTCGAGACGGTGCGCGCCCGCACCGGCGCCGCGCAGGTCGACATCGTCGGCCACTCCCAGGGCGGCACGATGGCACGCCAGTACCTGCGGTTCGAGGGCGGGGCCGACGCGGCCGATCCGGCACGCAACAAGGTGCACCGCCTGGTGATGCTGGGGCCCACCACGCACGGCACCACGTTCAACGGGCAGCAACGTCTCATCGACGCGTTCACGTCGCTGCGGATCACCGACGAACGCACGAACGAAGTGCTCGCCGGGATGAGCATCGGACTCGCCTCCTATCAGCAGCTGATCGGGTCCCGGTTCCTGGCCGACCTCAACGCCGGCCGCGAGACGATGCCGGGGATCATCTACACGGTCATCGCGTCACGGACCGATGCGGTCGTGACCCCGCCCGAGGGGTCGTTCCTCGTTCCGGCCCCCGGGTCGTCGGTACGCAACGAGTGGGTCCAGGACAGCTGCCCCGGCGCGACGATCTCGCACGTGGGGCTCACCGTGGATCCGAGTGCGACCTTCCTGGTGCGGCGCGCGCTCGACCCGAGCACCCCCGGCGCCGTCCCCTGCTGATCGAGCAGTGGAAACGCTGTGGCCGGTCCTCCCCCTGGAGAGGACCGGCCACAGTGGTCGTTCGTTCGTTCGCTCGGGCGTCAGTTCGCGCGATTCAGGTAGCGATCGAGTTCGGGTCCGATCACCTCGAGTGCCTGCGGCGAGGTCATCTGCCGGTGTCCGGCCGCGACCGGGACCACCTCGATCGAGCCGCGGACGGACGCCCGCCAGCCGTCCACGCCGTCGGCTTCGCCCATGCCGGCGCCGAAGTAGAGCAGATCGCCGTCGAAGTCGCCCGGCCGGTAACGCTCGAGCAGCGCGTACGAATGCGCGATGCCCTCGAGAATGCGTTCCCAGCCCCGGCCCGTGATCCGGTCGAACGGCGCCGGCAGCCCGCGCAGGATGGTGTCGACGCGCTCGGGATCCAGCTGTCGGAGCGCGACATCCCCGCCGGCGAGTTCGGCCGCGAACTCACCGAGCAGGTCGGCGAGCGACGGGTCCTCGTACTCGACGAGGCCCACCTCCGGATCGAGCACGTGGCTGTCGAGCATCGCGAGGGTCCGCACCGTTTCCCCCATGCCGCGCAGCTGTACCGCCATGGCGTGCGCAATCGACCCACCGAGGGACCAACCGGCGAGGTGGTAAGGGCCGCTCGGCTGGATCCGGCGGATCCGATCGACGTACAGGGCGGCCCAGTCCTCGATGGTGGTCGGCAGCTCGGCGTCCTCGCTCAGGGCGGGCGACTGGATGCCGTAGATCGGACGGTCCTCGCTCACGTGCCCGGCCAGACCGGCGAAGCCCCACGACAGCCCGGTGACCGGGTGGATGCAGAACAGGGGGTCCGCGGTTCCCGAGGTCCGCACCGGCAGCACCACGCCGAGGCCGGCGTCCTCGTACGTGCCTGCGGTGGACGGCGCACCGGATCCGATCCGCGCGGCGATGCTCTCGACCGTGGGGTCGACGAACATCCACTGCAGCGGCACCGGGACACCGAGCGCGTCGCGCAGCGCGGACACGACGGTCACCGCGACGAGCGAATTGCCGCCGAGGTCGAAGAAGTCGTCGTCCAGCCCGACCTTGTCGACCCCGAGCGCGTCGGCGAAGGCTCCGGCCACCGCAATCTCGAGCGGCGTCACCGGGGCACGGAACTGTCGCGGTTCGACCGCGGGCGCCGGTAGCGCCTTGCGGTCGATCTTGCCGTTGACGTTCAGTGGGAGGGCGTCGAGTTCGACGAACACCGACGGCACCATGTACGACGGCAGGCTCGCCGCGAGGTCCGCGGCGAGTTCGGCGGTGTCGAGGGGCTCGGTGTCGGCGGACACGACGTACGCCACCAGCCGGTCGCCGGACCTGTCGTCGCTCCGCACGGTGACGGCCGCCTCGGCGAGGTCGGCACGGGACCGCAGTGCGGCCTCGATCTCGCCGAGCTCGATCCGGAAACCGCGCAGCTTCACCTGGAAGTCGGCGCGCCCGATGTAGCCGAGGGTGCCGTCGGCGCGCCATGCGACGACGTCGCCGGTGCGGTACATCCGGGTACCGGCCGGCCCGTACGGATCCGCGACGAAGCGGTCCGCGGTGAGGGCCGGGCGACCGTGGTATCCCCGGGCCAGCTGCGCGCCGGCCAGGTACAGCTCGCCGGGCACACCGACGGGCACCGGACGCAGCCGGTCGTCGAGGACGAGCAGGCGGGTGTTCCATTCGGGGCCGCCGATGGGGACCGCCGCGGTGTCGATTCCACCGACGCGCTGCGCGGTCACCGACACCGCGGCCTCGGTGGGGCCGTAGAGGTTGACCAGTTCGGCGGTGCCCGCGGCGGCGAACCGCGCCGCGGTGTCGGCCGGCAGGACCTCGCCGATCGCCAGGACCCGGCGCAGCGACTCGGGCAGCCGGTCCCCCGACTCGACCAGCAGCGCCTGGAGCATCGACGGCACCACGTGCAGGGTGGTCACCTGCTCGCGGCGCATCAGCGCGTTGAGGTAGCCGGGATCCCGGTGCCCGTCCGCGGCGGCGACGACGAGTCGTCCGCCGGACGTCAGCGCGGACCAGAACTCCCACACCGACAGGTCGAACGTCGCGGCCGTCTTGAGGAGGGCCGCGTCGGACGCGTCCAGGCCGTACTCGGCGCGCTTCCACTCGAGCTGGTTGACGACTGCCGCGTGGCTGACGGCGACGCCCTTCGGCCGCCCCGTCGAACCGGACGTGAAGATGACGTAGGCGGTGTTGTCGGCGCGCAGCGGCGCGGTGCGCTCGTGGCCCGCGACGGGTGCGGCGTCGAACCGGCTGCCGTCGAAGGTGTCCAGGTGCAGCACGGGGGTGTGTTCGTCGGCCTCGAAACCGTCGCGCGCCGTGGTCAGTACGCAGAGCGGCTGCGCCGTCTCGAGGATGTAGCCGGTGCGGTCGGCGGGATGATCCGGATCGATCGGGACGTAGGCGCCGCCGGCCTTCGCCACCGCGTACATGCCGACCAGCAACTCGACGGAGCGGCGCATCGCGAGCGCGACCCGGGTCTCGGGTCCGACGCCCATCCCGATCAGACAGCGGGCGAGGCGGTTGACCCGGGCGTCGAACTCGGAGTACGTCAGGCGCTCGGTCTCGGCCACCAGTGCCGGCGCATGTGGTGCCGCCGCGACGCTCGCGTCGAACAGGTCGACGAGTGTCACGGCCGCGTCCAGCGGGCGGTCCGTCGCATTCCAATCGACCAGTGCGCGTTCGCGTTCGGCCGGGTCGATCATGTCGAGGTCACCGACGGGGGTGGACGGTTCCTCGACCACGGCCCGCAGGATCCGCACGTACATCTGCGCGATCCGCCGCACGGTCGCCTCGGTGAACAGGTCGGTGGCGTACGTGAAGTTGACCGCGAAGTCCGCGGGGTTCCCCTCGTCGTCCATGTTGTCGGCGATCGTCGCGTGCAGGTCGAACTTTGCGAGGTCGAGGTCGATGTCGAGCGGCGCGACCTCGAGCCCGGGCAGCGCGAGCGCGCCGATCCGCATGTTCTGGAAGGAGAATCCGACCTGGAAGAGCGGGTGCCGCGACGTCGAGCGCACCGGGTTGAGGACCTCGACGAGACGCTCGAACGGCACATCGTCGTTGGCGAAGGCGTCGAGGTCGGCGGCCCGCACCCGCGCGAGGAGGTCGGTGAACGGCTCGGCCGGATCGATCCGGGCCCGCAGGGCGAGGGTGTTGACGAACATGCCGACGAGGTCGTCGAGGGCGGCGTCGCCGCGGCCCGCGATGGGGGTGCCGACGACGATGTCGTCCGACCGGGACAGTCGGGCCAGCAGGACCGCGAGTGCCGCGTGCATGACCATGAACGGGCTCGCGCCCTGGGCGTGGCCGAGTTCGACCAGCGCCCGGTGCGTCGCCGCGTCCACCTCGGCCCCGACGGTCGCGCCCGCGTACGACTGGTGCGCCGGTCGCGGATGGTCCGTGGGCAGATCGAGCTGGTCCGGGATCCCGGCCAAACGCTCCCGCCAGAAGGCGATCTGGCGCGACAGCAGCGATTGCGGGTCGGTCTCGGCACCGAGCACGTTGCGCTGCCACAGTGCGTAGTCGGCGTACTGCACGGGCAGCGGCGCCCACTGCGGTGCCGCCCCTGCGGCGCGCGCCGTGTACGCCGTGATGACGTCGCGGACCAGCGGACCCATCGACACACCGTCGGCCGCGATGTGGTGGACGGACAGCGCGAGCACATGTTCGGTGGGCGACACCGCGAACAGGCGCACCCGCAGCGGCACCTCGTCGGAGACGTCGAACCGGCTCGTCGCGACCTCTCCGACGCGGGCGGCGACGTCGGCGGCGGGAACGGTGACCGGTTCGAGGTCGACGCCCGGCAGGGGCTCCCCGACCGGAAGGATCACCTGCTGCCCGACACCGGCCTGGTCGGGGTAGACGGTGCGGAGCGATTCGTGCCGTGCGATCAGGTCGAGCACGGCGGCTCGCAGTGCGGCCACGTCGAGTTGTCCGGACAACCGGACCGCGAGCGGGATGTTGTTCACGGCGGATTCGGGCTCGAGGCGGTTGAGGAACCACATCCGCTGCTGCGCCAGCGACAACGGGATCCGTTCGGGCCGTGCGCCCGCGACGAGGGCCGGCCGGGCGGCGCCGTCGGAGGCGTCGGCGACCTGCGCTGCAAGGGCCTCGACGGTGGACGCCTCGAACACCGCGCGGACGGGGATCTGGGCGCCGACGGCCGCGGACAGGCGCGAGACGACCTGTGTGGCGATCAGCGAGTTGCCGCCGAGTTCGAAGAAGTCGTCGTCCAGCCCCACCCGCGCGGCGTCGAGGACGTCCGCGAACACCGACGCGACCAGTTCCTCGGTGGCGGTGTTTGGGGCCCGGAACGCCTTGGCCTCGAACACCGGCGCCGGCAGCGCCTGCCGGTCGAGCTTGCCGACGGGGGTCAGCGGGATCTCGTCGAGCACCATCACCGTCGCGGGCACCATGTGCCGCGGCAGGGAGCGGCCGACGAACTCGGTCAGCGCGGCGGTGTCGACGCGGCGACCGGCGACGGCGTGCACGTAGGAGACCAGAACCTTACTCCCCGTGGCGGATTCGTGCGCCACGGTGGCAGCGAAGTCGACATCGTCGTGATCGGCGAACGCGGCGTCGATCTCGCCGAGTTCGATGCGGAAGCCGCGGATCTTGACTTGGAAGTCGGAGCGTCCCACGTATTCCAACACGGACTCGAGCCCGCTGCCCTTCCACCGCACCACGTCACCGGTGCGGTACATGCGCTGTCCGGGTTCTCCGAACGGGCAGGCGACGAACCGCTCGGCGGTGAGGGCGAACCGGTCGTGGTAGCCGCGGGCGACACCCGGCCCCCACACGTACAGTTCGCCGGCCACGCCGACTGGGGCGGGGCGCAGGCGGTCGTCGAGCACCGCCAGCGACATGCCCTGCGTGCCGGCCCCGATCGTGACGGGCTCGCCGGGAACCAGCGGATCCGAGATCGCCGTCATGATCGTCGTCTCGGTAGGTCCGTAGCCGTTGAAGAAGCGGCGGCCCGGTGCGGCCCAGCGCGTCACGAGGTCGGGCGGGCACGCCTCGCCGCCGACGACCACGTCGCCGAAGGTGTCGAGCCCGATCGGATCGACGGACGCGAGCGCGGCGGGAGTCACGAATCCGTGGGTGACGCGTTGCGCCGCAATGAGTTCGGCGAGATCGTCACCGCCGTAGACGGTGGGCGGTGCGATCACCATCGTCGATCCGGCGCCGACCGCGAGGAGCAGTTCGAGCACGGAGGCGTCGAAGCTCGGCGACGCGAAGTGCAGGGTGCGGGACTGCGGGGTGAGCTGGTATCGCCGGACCTGCTCGGCGCAGAAGTCACCCAGGCCGGCCTGCGTGACCACGACGCCCTTGGGCTTGCCGGTCGAACCGGAGGTGTAGATCACGTACGCCGGGTCGGCGTCCGTCAGCGTGCGGGTGCGGTCGGCGAATGTGATCGGGTCCGCGGAGCGCCCGGCCAGGACGCGGTCGAAGTCGGCGCCGAGGACGAGCCATTCGACGGTGTCCGGGAGCGAGTCCCGCGCGTCGGCGGTCGTCAGGCCCACGACGACACCGGAATCGGTCACCATGTGGGCGACCCGGTCGGCGGGGTAGTTCGGGTCGACGGGCACGAACGCGGCGCCCGACTTCGCGACACCCCACACCGAGGACACCGACTCGATCGAGCGGGGCACGGCGACGGCGACGAGATCGCCCGGCCCGACGCCGCGTTCGATCAGGATGCGGGCGAGTCGCGAGGACCACGCGTCGAGGTCTTCGTACGAGCGGGAACGGTCGCCGCAGACGAGGGCGGTGGCCGACGGGTCGCGCTCGACGGCGGCCGCCAGCAGCTGTGGCAGTGTCGTCGAGCGGGAGCGGCTCCGGCGCGCCGGTCGTTCCCTGCGTTCGGGCCGCGGACGCCTCGCCCGCTTGCCCTCGCTACTGCCCGTGTCCTCTGCGCTCAGCTCCCGACTCCGCTCGCTCATGCGTTCCGAACACCCCACGTACCGCTCGTCGGCATCTCACAACGCACCACAGTGACTCTTTCCCTCACACCTACATCGCCGGGCAAACGAACCATCATTATCGCCTCACACCGACCACGCCTCCGCGTCGGCAACAACCCGCCGGATCTCCGGCAGCTGTCCCGCCGGCCGTCCGCCGGTCAGCACCAGAACCTCGAGATCCTCGAGTTCCTCCACGTCGAGGTCCTGCGCACGGGCGCCCGACAGGAAGGCGTGGGTCACCCATTCGTCGGCCAGAACGTCGGTGGCGTTACCGTCCGACAGCTCGGTGACGACCGTCACGGCACCTGCGGTCGCCGACACGAGTAGTTCCGTCACGGCCCACACGCTGGTCATGGGTTCGCTGCACAGCGTCCGCGATTCGTAGGTGATGCCGTACCGCTCGCGGTCACGCTCGGCGAGCGCGACGACATGCCCGTGGGTGAGCGTGAGCGTGCCGTCCGCCGCGACGACTGCCGGATCCTCGGGCGTGAGGCGTCGGATCCGCTCGGCGTACGTGACGGGCCGGCCGGACTGCGCGTCGATGCGGGCACGGTTGTCGTCCAGCACGATCCACTCCACCGTGTCCGGCAGTGTCGCGACGTGCGCCGACGTCGTGATGCCGACCTTCATGGCCGAATCGGACACATCCGCGCCCGCGTCGACGCTCATGTCCCGGACGTCGACCGGGGTGAGCGCCGCACCGGACTCGAGCACCGCCCACGCCGCGACCACCGCGTCGACGGACCGCGGCAGCGCGACCGGTACCCGGTGGCCGGGGCCGACGCCTTCGGCGATCAGCACCCGAGCCAGGCGCGCGGCCCGGGCGGCGAGTTCGCTGTAGGTGGTCTCCTCCCCGTCGTCCGAGACGGCGGGGGCCTCGGGATCCGCCTCGACCACCGCGGCCAGCGCCTGCGGCACCGTGGTGTCGCTCGGCACCACCGCACCGGTGTCCGCCTCGGCTGCCGCGCGACCGGCCGCCGACCCGCCGAGCAGCTGAGCGCGTTCGTCGGCGGACGCGATCTCGATGTCGCCCACCACCGTCCGTGGATCGGCGGCGACGGCCTCGAGGACGCGCACGAATCGCTGTCCGATCAGGTGCGCGGTCGACTCGTCGAACAGGTCGGTGGCGTACGTCAGCAGCGCCTCGAGCTCGCCCGACGGCATCGGGACCAGCGTGAACTGCAGGTCGAACTTCGCCGCCGACTCGACGCCGGGGACGCCGGCGACCGTCAGCCCCGGCAGCTCGAGGGCCGCCTGCTGCTGGTTCTGGAACGACAGCACCGTCTGGAACAACGGATGCCGGGCCGTCGAGCGGGCCGGCGCGACGGCCTCGACGACCCGCTCGAACGGCACGTCCGCATGGGCGAACGCCGACAGGTCCGTCTCCCGTGCCCGCGCCACGACCTCCGCGAACGTCATCGATGACGTCAGCTCGGTGCGCAGCGCCAGCGTGTTGACGAACATGCCGACCAGGTCGTCCAGGGCGGCCTCGCCGCGACCCGCGACCGGCGTGCCGACGGTGACGTCCCAGGTTCCGCCGAGCCGGGCCAACAGCACCGCCAACGCGCTGTGCGTGACCATGAACAGCGACGAACCCTGCTCACGCGCAATCGATTCGAGCGCGGTGTGCAGACCCGCCGGGATCGTGAATCCGACCTCGGCGCCCCGCATGGACTGCACCGGTGGACGCGGGCGGTCCGTCGGGAGCTCGAGCAGATCGGGCGCCCCGGACAGGACGCGGACCCAGAATTCGAGCTGTTCGGCGGCCACGGTGCCCGGCTCGTCGGCCGAACCGAGGACGTCGTGCTGCCACAGCGAGTAGTCGGCGTACTGCACCGCGAGCGGCGCCCACTGCGGCGCCTGCCCCTGGCTGCGTGCGGCATAGGCCGTCATCAGGTCCCGCGCCATGGGCGCCATCGAGATGCCGTCCGCGCTGATGTGGTGGATCACGAACGCGAATACGTGGACTTCGTCCGAGAGCCGGAACAGTGCGGCGCGCAGCGGAACTCCCGCGGTGACGTCGAAGCCGCGGCCGAGCAGTCCGGTCACCCGAGCCTGCACATCGGCCTCGTCCTCGACGGCTACCGGCTCGAGGTCCACGTCGACGCCGTCGACGGGGAGGATCGCCTGGTATGCACCCTCCGGCCCCTCCGGGTAGTACGTGCGCAGCACCTCGTGCCGCGCCAGCACGTCCCGCAACGCGGCCCGCAGCGCCTCGGTGTCGAGGATGCCCGTGAGCTGCATCGCCAGTGGGATGTTGTACGCCGCCGACTCCGCGTCGAGGCGGCTCAGGAACCACATGCGCTGCTGTGCCAGCGACAACGGAATCCGGTCGGGGCGCGGACCGGCCGTGAGCGCCTTCCGCGCTCCCCCACCGATGAGGGACTGCACCTGCCCGGCGACGCCTTCGACGGTCGACGCCTCGAACAGCACCCGCACCGGCACCCGCGCATCCAGCGCCGCACCCAGGCGCGAGACCACCTGCGTCGCGACCAGCGAATTACCGCCGAGCGCGAAGAAATCGTCGTCCAACCCGACCCGGTCGAGGTCGAGAACGTCCGCGAACACACCCGCGACGATCTCCTCCACCGGCGTCGTCGGCGCCCGGAACTCGCGCACCTCGAACACCGGCTCCGGCAGCGCCTTCCGATCCAACTTGCCCGACGCGTTCAACGGGAACGCATCCAGCACCACGAACACCGCCGGCACCATGTACGACGCCAGGGTCCGCGCCAACTCGGCCTTGACCGCGGCGACGTCGAGCGACGCGTCCGCCACCACGTAGGCAACCAGCTGTTCCGACTTCACCGACACCACCGACTGGGTGATCTCCGGCAGCGCCAGCAGCGCCGCCTCGATCTCGCCGAGTTCGATCCGCAGACCACGCAGCTTCACCTGGAAGTCGGTGCGGCCCAGGTACTCCAGCTCGCCCGCGGCCGTCCACCTGACGAGGTCACCCGTGCGGTACATCCGCTCCCCGGTGGCACCGAAGGGGTTCGCCACGAACCGGTCCGCCGTCAAATCACTGCGGCCCACGTAGCCGCGCGCCAACTGCGCACCCGCCAGATACAACTCACCCGGAGCCCCCACCGGCACCGGCGACAGCCGAGCATCGAGCACGAACACCTGCGTGTTCCACACCGGCGCACCGATCGGCACACTCGCCACATCGGCCTCGGCCACCTCGTGGAACGTCACATCCACCGCGGCCTCGGTCGGACCGTAGAGGTTGTGCAGTCGCGCACCCGAGATCGCCCGGAACCGCGCCGCCGTCTGCGCCGGCAACGCCTCACCCGAGGCGAAGACGTTCCGCAGCGTGGTCACGTTCTCCGCGGCCGGCTCGGCCACGAACACCGACAGCATCGACGGCACGAAGTGCGCGACGGTCACGCCGTGATCGACCATGGTCCGCGCCAGATACCCCGGATCCCGGTGCCCGTCCGGAGCCGCCACCACCAGACGCGCACCCACCTGTAACGGCCAGAAGAACTCCCACACCGACACATCGAACGTGAACGGCGTCTTCTGCAACACCACATCGCCAGCCGACAAACCGTACTCGGCCTGCATCCACACCAGACGATTCACGATCGCCGCATGCGACACCGCCACCCCCTTCGGGCGACCCGTCGAACCCGACGTGAAGATCACATACGCGGTGTGCGAACCACGCAGCGGGGCAGCACGATCCGCATCCGACGGCGGCGCGTCCGAGAACCCGGTGACATCCGCCTCGTCGAGATTCACGACGGAGACAGACCTCTCCCCCGCAACCTCGAAACCGTCTCGCGACGTCGACAGCACCAGGGTCGGCGCCGCGGTGTCGAGGATGTAGCCGTTGCGCTCGGCTGGCTGATCCGGATCCACCGGCACATACCCGCCACCCGCCGTCAGCACCGCGTACATGCCGACCAGCAGATCCAGCGAACGCCGCATCCCCAGACCCACCAGCGAATCCGGGCCGACCCCGGCTTCGATCAGATACCGCGCCGTCCGATGCACCCGCGCCGCGAACTCGCCGTAGGTCAGCGACTCACCCTCGAACACGAGCGCCGCCGCATCCGGTGTCCGGGCCACCTGCGACTCGAACAGATCCACCAGCGTCGCGTCCGACACCGCATGCGCGGTCGCGTTCCACTCGCCCAGGAGCCGCGTCCGCTCGGCGCGGTCCAGCAGCTCCACGTCACCGACCACCACGCCCGGATCCGCCGTCACCGACTCCAGCACCCGCACGAACCGCTCCCCGAACGAGTGCATCGTGGGCGCGTCGAACAGGTCGGTGGCGTAGGTGAGCGTCACCGCGTACCCGTCGGCGGTGTCTTCCTGGACCGTCACCTGGAGGTCGAACTTGGCGGTCGCGTCGTCGTGTTCGAACTCGGTGACGGTGAGGTCGCCGAGCGCGAATTCGGCGCGTGCCAGGTTCTGGAACGTGAGCATCACCTGGAACAGCGGATGCCGTCCCTGGGACCGCGCGGGGTCGAGGATCTCGACCAGACGCTCGAACGGCAGGTCGGCGTGGCCGAACGCCGCCAGGTCGGTGGCGCGCACATCGCCGAGCAGGTCGGCGAACGCGCGTCCGCCGTCGACCTCGGTGCGCAGCACCAGCGTGTTGACGAACATGCCCACCAGATCGTCGAGCGCCGCGTCGCCGCGACCCGCGACCGGGGTGCCGATCGCGATGTCCGACGTCCCGCTCAGCCGCGCCAACAGCGCCGACAGCGCCGCGTGCACCACCATGAACGGGGTCGCGCCGTGCGCCCGCGCGATCCGATCGACAGCGGCCCGCAGGTCCGCGCCGATCGAGAACCGGTGAGCGCTACCGCGGTTCGATGCCACCGCGGGCCGGGGTCGGTCGGTGGGCAGATCCAGCTGTTCGGGCAGCCCGGCCAGCGAGGTCTTCCAGTACTCGGCCTGGCGAGCGATCACCGACTGCGGATCGTCGTCCGCACCGAGTGCGTTCCGCTGCCACAGCGTGAAGTCCGCGTACTGCACCGCGAGCGGCGCCCATACGGGAGCCGCGCCGTTGGCGCGGGCGGCGTACGCCGTCATCACGTCGCGGGCCAGCGGTGCCACCGAGAAGCCGTCCGCGGCAATGTGATGCACGACGAGAACGAGGATGTGCTCGGTGGCCGACACCGCGAACAGCCGCGCCCGCATCGGCAGGTCCCGCGTCAGGTCGAATCCCGTCCCGGCGAGTTCGGCGACCCGGCGGGGCAGAGCGTCCGCCGCAATGTCGTCCACCGGCAGCAGATCACCCCACCCGCTCGCGCGCACGTCCTGGTATCCGACGCCGTCGACGTCGACGAACACGGTGCGGAGCGACTCGTGCCGGTCGACGACGTCGGCGACCGCGGCCTGCAGCGCCCCCACATCGAGCGTGCCCGTGAGCCGGAGCACGAGCGGAATGTTGTCGACCACCGACTCGGGGTCGAGTCGGTTCAGGAACCACATCCGCTGCTGCGCCAGCGACAACGGAATCCGCTCGGGACGCGGCTGCGGCACCAGCGCGGGCCGACCGTCGCCGGAGAGCGCGGTGAGCCGCGCCGCGAGCGCCTCGACGGTCGAGGCCTCGAACAGCTCCCGCACGGGCACCCGCGCGCCCAGCGCCGCTCCGAGTCGGGACGCGACCCGCGTCGCGATCAGCGAGTTGCCACCGAGGTCGAAGAAGTCGTCGTCCAGCCCCACCAGCGGGGCGTCGAGGACGTCCGCGAACACCGACGCGACCAGTTCCTCGGTGGCGGTGCCGGGGGCCCGGAACGCCTTGGCCTCGAACACCGGCGCCGGCAGCGCCTGCCGGTCCAGCTTGCCGACCGGGGTGAGCGGGATCGCGTCCAGCACGACGATCGACGCCGGCACCATGTACGACGGCAGCAGCGACGCGACATGCGCCGTCAGCACCGCGGGCTCCACGGCGTCGGCCTGCACGTACGACACCAGCGCCGTCTGCCCGGACGGCAGCGTGTGGCCGACGGTGGTCGCGAACGACACCGCCGGATGGTCGGTGAGCGCCGCGTCGATCTCGCCGAGTTCGATGCGGAAGCCGCGGACCTTCACCTGGAAGTCGGAGCGTCCCACGTACTCGATGGCCGGGTCCCCGGACGGATCCTCGGTCCACCGGACGACGTCACCGGTGCGGTACATCCGCTCCCCTGCCCCGCCGAACGGGTTCGCGACGAAGCGATCCGCCGTCAGTTCCGCGCGACCGTGGTAGCCGCGAGCCAGTGCCTCGCCCGAGAGGTACAGCTCACCAGCGACGCCCACCGGGACCGGCCGCAGCCGGGCGTCGAGGATCAGCGCGCCGACACCCGGGGTGGGGCCACCGATCGTGATCGGCTTGCCCGCGAAGAGTTCTCCGCGTGTGGAGATGATCGTCGTCTCGGTGGGACCGTACGCGTTGAAGAATCGGCGACCGGGCGCCCATCGGCCGACCAGTTCGGTGGTCGAGGCGTCACCACCGACCGACAGCAGCCGCAGGTCGTCGAGCCCGTCGACGTCCATCGACCCGAGCACGGCCGGGGTGATGAGCGCGACAGTCACCGCACGCTCCGCGAGCAGCGCATGCAGCTCGTCGCCGCCGAGGATCGACGGCGGCACGACGACCAGCTCGGCACCGGCGGACGCCGCCAGCGTCCACTCGAGCACCGACGGGTCGAAGCTCGGCGAGCAGACGTGCAGCACCCGGTCGGACGCGGTCACCTCGTACAGCTCGGCGGACTGGTTCACCAGGCCCGACAGCCCGCGGTGGGTGACCTCGACGCCCTTCGGCTTGCCGGTCGAACCCGACGTGTAGATCACGTACGCCACGTGGTCGAGATGCAGCGGCCGCAAGCGGTCGGCATCACGAACGGCAGCGATCGACCGTCCGGCCGCCGACGCCGCCTGCTCGAGTGTGGTCAGCGTGCACCACGAGACCGCATCGGGCAGCGCGTCCACGTCCGCCGCGATGCCGAGCACCGCCGCCGAGTCGGTCACCATGTGGGCGATCCGGTCGGCCGGGTAGGTGGGGTCCACCGGCACGTAGGCCGCACCGGTCTTGGCGACCGCCCACACGCACAGCACCATCTCCCACGAGCGCGGGAAGGACAGCGCCACCACCGTTTCCGGACCGACACCGCGGCCGATCAGTTCACGCGCCAGCGCGCTGGAGCGTTCGTCGAGGTCCCGGTAGGTGAGCGTCGTCGCGTCGCAACTCACCGCAGGTGCGGCCGGGTCCGATGCGACACCACCGACGAGGATCTCGGCCAGGGTGCGCAGCGGCGGCACCGCCCCACCGTCGAGGGAGGTCAGTCGCGCGTACTCGTCGTCGTCGAGGATCTCGGCATCACCGACCGGCAGCGCCGGGTCCGCTGTCAGCGCCGTGAGGAGGCGGACGAACCGCGTCCCGAACGTGCGCACGGTCGGCTCGTCGAACAGGTCCGTCGCATAGGTCAATTCGACCGTCAGGCCCGGTTCCACCGGATCGTCGGCGACGGTGACCTGCAGGTCGAACTTCGCCAGCGCCATGTCGACGTCGACGCCGGAGACCGTGAGTCCCGGCAGCGTCCGGTGCCCGGAACCCATGCCCCGCTGGAACGCGAGCGCCACCTGGAACAGCGGGTGCCGCGCCTGCGAGCGCTCCGGGTCGAGGATCTCGACCAGACGCTCGAACGGGATGTCGGCGTGCTCGAACGCGTCGAGGTCGACGGACCGGACGGCGCCGAGCAGGTCGGCGAACGACAGTGCGCCGTCGACTTCGGTGCGCAGCACCAGTGTGTTGACGAACATGCCGACGATGTCGTCGAGCGCGGCCTCTCCGCGACCGGCGACCGGGGTACCGATGGCGATGTCGGAGGTCCCGCTCAGCCGCGCCAGCAGCACCGACAGCGCCGCGTGCACCACCATGAACGGCGTCGCCCCGTGCGCGCGGGCCGCCGACTCGATCGCAGCATGCAGCTCGGCGTCGATCGAGAATCGGTACGACGCACCGCGATTCGACGCGACCACCGGACGCGGCCGATCCGACGGCAGATCCAGTTGCTCGGGCAGACCGGCTAGCGCAGACGTCCAGAACGCCGCCTGCTGCGCGATCAGCGACTCCGGGTCGTCCTCGCTGCCGAGGATCTCCCGCTGCCACAGCGCGTAGTCGGCGTACTGCACGTCCAGCGGCGCCCATCCCGGCGCCGCACCGGTTGTCCGCGCCGCGTACGCGACGACGACGTCGCGGGTCAGCGGCCCCATCGAGAAGCCGTCCGCCGCGATGTGGTGCACCACGAGGACCAGCACGTGCTCGTCGGGCTGCACCCGGTACAGCGCGGCACGCACCGGCACGTCGGCGGACAGGTCGAAGCCGGCGGTGGCGAGGGCCCCGATCCGCGAGACCAGTTCGGCCTCGGGCACCGGCACCGGTGTGAGGTCAAGCGCGACGGCGTCGACCGGCAGGATCACCTGCGTGCCCACACCGTCCACGTCCGGGTACACCGTGCGCAGCGACTCGTGCCGCCCGAGGACGTCACGCAGCGCGTCCTGCAGCGCGGCGGTGTCGAGGTCTCCTGTGAGGCGGATGGCGACCGGGACGTTGTTGACCGCCGAGTCCGGATCCAGCCGGCTCAGGAACCACATGCGCTGCTGAGCCAGCGACAGCGGAATCCGCTCCGGACGGTCCTGCGGAGCGAGCGGTGTCCGGCCGCCGGATCCGAGACGCGCGATGCGTGCGGCGAGCGCCTCCACCGTCGACGCCTCGAACAGCACCCGCACCGGCACCCGCGCATCCAGCGCCGCACCCAGGCGCGAGACCACCTGCGTCGCGACCAGCGAATTACCGCCGAGCGCGAAGAAGTCGTCGTCCAGACCGACCCGGTCGAGGTCGAGAACGTCCGCGAACACACCCGCGACGATCTCCTCCACCGGCGACGTCGGCGCCCGGAACTCGCGCACCTCGAACACCGGCTCCGGCAACGCCCGCCGATCCAACTTGCCCGACGCGTTCAACGGGAACGCGTCCAACACCACGAACACCGCCGGCACCATGTACGACGCCAGAGTCCGCGACAGCTCCGCCTTGACCGCGGCGACGTCGAGCGACACGTCCGCCACCACATAGGCAACCAACTGTTCCGACTTCACCGACACCACCGACTGGGTGATCTCCGGCAGCGCCACCAGCGCCGCCTCGACCTCACCCAACTCGATCCGCAGACCACGCAACTTCACCTGGAAGTCCGTGCGACCCAGGTACTCCAGCTCACCCGCGGCCGTCCACCTGACGAGGTCACCCGTGCGATACATCCGCTCACCGGCGGCCCCGAACGGGTTCGCCACGAACCGATCCGCCGTCAAATCACTGCGACCCACATAGCCGCGCGCCAACTGCGCACCCGCCAGGTACAGCTCACCCGGCACACCCACGGCAACCGGATGCAACCGGGCATCGAGCACGTACGCACACGTGTTCCATGCCGGCGCACCGATCGGCACCGACGCCACATCGGCCCCGGTCACCTCGTGGAACGTGGCCTGCACCGTCACCTCGGTCGGCCCGTACACGTTGTGCATCGACGCTCCGGTCACCCGGCCCAGCCGCGCCACCGTGCGCGGCGACAACGCCTCACCACCGCAGAACACGCGTGTGAGCGACGCTGCCTTGTCCGCGTCGAGATGGTCGATCGTGGCGTCCAGGACCGACGGCACGAACTGCGCCACCGTCACCGCCTGCTCACCGATCGCCCGGGCCAGGGCGGCCGGATCCCGATGCGCATCCCGCGACGCCACCGCCACGCTCGCACCGGTCTGCAACGGCCAGAACAACTCCCACACCGACGCGTCGAACGTGAACGGCGTCTTCAGCAGCACCCGGTCGAGCGCCCCGAGCGGGTACTCCGCCTGCATCCACGACGACAGATTCACCACCGCCGCATGGGGCACGGACACGCCCTTCGGCCGCCCGGTCGAGCCCGACGTGAACAGCACGTACGCCGTCGAGGCACCGCGCAGCGGCGCCGCACGGTCGGCGTCGACGATCGGAGCATCGGAATGCGCGGACAGATCGAGCGTGTCCACGTCGACCACCGGGGCCGCGCCGGCCTCGACGCCCGCGTCGCCGGTCGTGCTCAGCACCAGCACCGGACGCGCGACCTCGAGCACGTACCCGTTGCGCTCCGCGGGCTGGTCGGGATCGAGCGGAACGTAACCGCCACCAGCGGCCAGCACGGCGTGAACCGCGACGAGCAGGTCCACCGAGCGCCCCATCGCCACGGCCACCAGCGATTCGGGGCCCACTCCGAGATCGATCAGATGACGGGCCAGGCGCCTCACCCGGGCGGCGAATTCGCCGTAGGTCAGTGTCTCCGCCGCGGACACCACGGCGGTCGCGTCCGGCGCGGCCGCGACCTGCGCCTCGAACAGATCGACCAGCGTCGCGTCCCCCACCGCATGTGCGGTCGCGTTCCACTCGCCCAGAACCTGCGTCCACTCCCCGCCGTCGAGCAACTCCACGTCGCCGACCACCACGTCCGGATCCGCCGTCACCGATTCCAGCACCCGCACAAACCGCTCGCCGAACGAACGCATCGTGGGCTCGTCGAACAGATCCGTGGCGTACGTCAGGTCCACGGACAGGCCGTCCGTCGCCTCCGACAGGGTCACCTGCAGGTCGAACTTCGCGGCCGGGGTGTCCATCTCGACCCCGGACACGGTCAGGCCGGGAAGCTCGAGGGTCGTCTGCCCGAGGTTCTGCAGCGTCAGCATCACCTGGAACAGCGGGTGCCGCGACTGCGAGCGCTCCACGGCGAGGATCTCGACCAGTCGCTCGAACGGCAGGTCGGCGTGATCGAACGCCGCGAGGTCCGCGGCACGGACGTCGGTGAGCAACTGCGTGAACGTGAGATCCGGCCGGACGTCGGACCGCAGCACGAGGGTGCCGACGAACATGCCGATCAGATCGTCGAGCGCCGCCTCGCCACGGCCCGCGACCGGGGTACCGACCGCGATGTCCGACGTGCCACTCAGCCGTGCGAGCAGCACCGACAGCGCCGCGTGGACCACCATGAACGGGGTCGCACCGTGTGCCGCGGCAACCGTCTCGATCGCGGCACGCAGTTCGGATCCGATCGTGAATCGGTGCGAGGCGCCGCGGTGCGATGCCACGGCCGGACGGGGCCGGTCGGACGGCAGGTCGAGCTGACCGGGCAGACCGGCCAGCGTCGTCGTCCAGTAGTCGATCTGCCGCGACACCGCCGACTCGGGGTCGTCCTCCGAACCGAGCACGTCGCGCTGCCACAGCGTGTAGTCGGCGTACTGCACGGTCAGCGGCGCCCAGGCCGGAAGGTGGCCGGCCGCCCGAGCCGCGTACGCGGTCATCACGTCGCGGGTCAGCGGTCCCATCGAGAAGCCGTCCGCCGCAATGTGATGCACGACGAGGATCAGGACGTGCTCGGTGGGCGTCACGGCGAACAGGCGGATCCGCACCGGGATCTCGTTGGTCAGGTCGAACCCGGCGGTGACCATCTCCCCGATGCGCGCCGGCAACTCGGCCTCGACGACGGGTTCCGCCGTGACAACCGCCGCGACGTCGGACGCCGGACGGATCGCCTGGTAGCCGACGCCGTCGACCTCGGGGAAGACGGTGCGCAGCGACTCGTGGCGGTCCAGGACGTCACCGATTGCCGCCGAGAGGGATTCGACGTCCAGCGCACCGGACAGGCGGATCGCCAGCGGGATGTTGTTCACCGCCGACTCCGGTTCGAAGCGGTTCAGGAACCACATCCGCTGCTGCGCGAGCGACAGCGGGATCCGGTCGGGCCGCGGACCGGCCACGAGCGCCTTCACCCGGTCGCCGGTCGACGCGGACACGCGGGCCGCGAGTGCTGCGACGGTCGACGCGTCGAACAGCACCCGAACCGGAACGGTGGTGTCCAGCGCGGCGCCCAGTCGCGCCGCCACCTGCGTGGCCAGGAGCGAGTTGCCTCCGAGCGCGAAGAAGTCGTCGCCGCGTCCCACCCGTTCGGCGCCCAGGACGTCGGCGAACACCGACGCCACCGCCTGCTCCACCGGCGTGGTGGGGGCACGGAACTCCGCCGCTTCGAACACCGGCTCCGGCAGTGCCTTCCGGTCGAGCTTGCCGCTGCCCGTGAGCGGGAGGCGGTCGAGTGTCAGCACCGCCGCGGGCACCATGTACGCGGTGAGCGAGCGGCCCGCGAACTCCTTGAGTTCCGCGGCGTCGAGCGACCGGCCGGCGGCCGCCACGACGTACGCCACCAACTGCTCACGCACCACCAGGACGGCCACCTGGGCCACGGCGTCGTGGGCGGAGAGGACCGTCTCGATCTCGCCGAGTTCGATGCGGAAGCCGCGCAGCTTCACCTGATCGTCGGCGCGGCCGACGTACTCGATCACGCGGTCCGCGCTCGCGCGAACCACGTCACCGGTGCGGTACAGGCGGGAGCCGGGCGCCCCGTACGGGTTGGCCACGAACCGTTCCGCGGTGAGCGCGGGGCGACCGAGGTAGCCGCGCGCCACCCCGGCGCCGTCGAGGTACAGCTCGCCGGGCACGCCCGCGGGAACGGGCCGCATGCGGGAGTCGAGCACCAATGCGGTGGCCCCGCGGATCGCGCGCCCGATGGTCACGGGCTCGCCCGGGACGAGCGCGTCGGAGATGTTGGAGGCGACAGTCGCCTCGGTGGGCCCGTACGCGTTGAACATCCGCCGACCGCCGGTCGCCCAGCGGGCCACCAGGTCCGCCGGGCACGCCTCGCCGCCGACCACGACCACGCCGAGCGCGTCCAGGCCGGACGGATCCACCGACGCCAGGGCGGCCGGCGTCACGAACGCGTGGGTGACGCGTTGCGAGCGCAGCAGCGCGGCCAGCTCGGCACCGCCGTAGATCGTCGTCGGCGCGACCACCATGGTCGCCGCCGCCCCGAACGCCATCAGCAGCTCGAGAATCGACGCATCGAAACTCGGTGACGCGAAATGCAATGTCCGCGAGCCCGACCCGATGCCGTACCGCTCCACCTGCTCGGCCGCGAACGCCGCCAGACCGGTGTGCGTCACCACGACGCCCTTCGGCACACCCGTCGACCCCGACGTGTAGATGACGTACGCCGGATCGGCGACGCGCAACGGGCGCACCCGGTCCGTGTCGGCCACCGGAGCGGCCGACGCCGAGGCGATGTCCGCCACCGTCGACCCGTCGTCGAGCACCAGCCACGGCAGTGCGGCCGGCAGGCCGGCAGCGTGCTCGCCGAGCGTGACGCCCAGAACTGCACGCGAATCCGACACCATGTGTGCCACCCGGTCCGCCGGGTAGTTCGGGTCGACCGGCACGAACGCGGCACCGGTCTTCGCGACGGCCCATACGGCGACGACGGATTCGATCGACCGGGTGAGCGCGATCGCGACGACGTCCTCGGGTCCGGCACCGCGGGCGATGAGGGCCCGTGCGAGTCGCGACGAACGCTCGTCGAGTTCGCGGTAGGTCACCGTCTGCTCGCCCGAGACGAGCGCGACCTTCGACGGATCCGCGCTCGCGGCGGCCGCGAGGATCTGCGGCAGCAGTATCGGTTCCGGGCCGTTGCCGTCGGTCGCCGCGATCAGCGCGGACGCTTCGGCGGCGCCCAGGATGTCGATGTCGCCGACGACCACGTCGGCGTCGGCGGCCACCGCCGCCAGCACGCGCACGAACCGGTCGGCGAAGAGGCGCATCGTCGATTCGTCGAAGAGGTCGGTCGCGTACGTGAGATCCACGTCCAGACCGGCCCCGGCCGACTCCGCGAGCGTGACCGCCAGGTCGAACTTCGCGACGGCGGCATCGAAGTCGACACCCGCGACGGTCAGGTCACCCAGCACGAGTTCGGTCCGGTCCATGTTCTGGAACGACAGCACCACCTGGAACAGCGGGTGCCGCGCCTGGGACCGCGCAGGGCTCAGAACCTCGACGAGGCGCTCGAAGGGCACGTCGGCGTGCGCGAATGCCTCGAGGTCGGAGGCCCGGACCGCCGTCAGCAGGTCGGCGAACGAGCGCTCGCCCGACACCTCGGCGCGCAGGACGAGGGTGTTGACGAACATGCCGATCAGGTCGTCGAGCGCGGCCTCACCACGGCCCGCGACCGGTGTGCCGATCGCGATGTCCGACGTGCCGCTCAGCCGGGCCAGCAGCACCGACAGCGCCGCGTGCACCACCATGAACGTGGTGGCGCCGTGCTCGCGCGCGACGGCGTCGAGTCGAGACGACAGCTCCGCATCGATCGAGAACCGGTACGACGCACCAGCGTTCGTCGCCACCGTCGGCCGCGGGCGATCCGCGGGCAGGTCGAGACGGTCGGGCAGGTCCGCGAGCGCCCCGCGCCAGTAGTCCACCTGGCGGGTGATGAGCGATTCGGGGTCGTCCTCGCTGCCGAGGACCTCGCGCTGCCACAGCGCGAAGTCGGCGTACTGCACGGCGAGCGGCGCCCACGTCGGGGCGGCACCGGCCGAGCGGGCCGCGTACGCGGTGACGATGTCGCGGGTGAGCGGGCCCATCGAGAAGCCGTCGGCGCTGATGTGGTGGACGACGACCACGAGCACGTGCTCGGTGGGCGACACCTCGAGCAGGCGCACCCGCAGCGGCACCTCGGCGGTGACGTCGAATCCCCGCGAGATCGTCTCGGTGACGGCGGTGGCGATGTCGGACTCGGCCACCGGGGCCGGGTCGAGATCCACGACGGCCCGATCGGCCGGCAGGATCACCTGGTGAGCCTCGCCGTCGTGCTCGGGGAAGACGGTCCGCAGTGCCTCGTGGCGCTCGACGACGTCGGCGACGGCGCCGCGCAGCGCATCGACGTCCAGGGCCCCGGACAGGCGGATCGCGACGACGATGTTGTTCACCGCGGACGAGGTGTCGAACCGGTTGAGGAACCACATCCGCTGCTGCGCGAGCGACAGCGGGACCGTGGCGGGACGGTTCTGCGGGACCAGCGGCGCGCGGGTGTCCCCACCCGCGGCGACGAGGGAGTCGACCAGCGACGCCAGCTGCGCGACGGTCGGTGCGTCGAAGAAGTCGCGGACGTCGATGCGGATGCCGAGGTCGGCGCTGACCCGGGCGAGGACGCGGGTGGCGCTGAGCGAGTTGCCGCCGAGCGCGAAGTAGTCGTCGTCGACGCCGATGCGCTCGGCGCCGAGGACCTCCGCGAAGGTCGCCGCGAGCATCTCCTCGGTCGGCGTGCTCGGGGCCCGGTACTCGCGGGCGAGCGACGAGAAGTCCGGCGCGGGAAGGGCCTTGCGGTCGAGCTTGCCGCTGGCGTTCAGCGGGAACTCGGCCAGCGCCACGAACAGCGACGGAATCATGTATTCCGGCAAGCGGGCACCCACCGCGGCCGCGAGCTCGTCCCGGTCGACCGGCGCGCCGCCGTCGGTGACGACGTACGCCACCAGGTGGTCGCCCAGGTCGGGGTCCGAGTGCACGATCACGACGGACTGCGACACCGCATCGTGGTCGAGCAGCGCCGACTCGATCTCGCCGAGTTCGATGCGCAGGCCGCGCAGCTTGACCTGGAAGTCGGTGCGGCCCACGTACTCCAGCTCGCCGGATGCCCCGATCTTCACGAGGTCGCCGGTTCGGTACATGCGGTCGCCGGGCGCGCCGTACGGGTCGGCGACGAACCGGTCGGCCGTCAGGTCGGGGCGTTGCAGGTAGCCGCGCGCGAGCTGGACGCCCGCGAGATACAGCTCGCCCTCGGAGCCGACGGGTGTGCGGCGCAGGCCCTCGTCGAGGACGTACAGGTCGGTGTCGGCGACGGCGCGACCGATCGGCACCGTCGTGGTGTCGGCGGCCGTTGCCTCGTGGTAGGTGACGTCGACGGCGGCCTCGGTGGGGCCGTACAGGTTGTGCAGCGCCGTCGTCGAGATGTCAGTGATGTCACGGAACCGCGCCGCGGTCTGCGGCGGCAGCGCCTCACCCGACGCGAACACGTTGCGCAGGGTGGTGACGGGTGTCGCGGTCGACTGTGCCGGATCCCCCGTCGCTCCGCTCGCCAGGAACGCCACGAACACCGACAGCATCGACGGCACGAAGTGTGCGACGGTCACGCCGCGATCGACCATGATCCGTGCGAGGTACGCCGGGTCGCGGTGCCCGTCCGGGGCGGCGATCACCAGGCGCGCGCCGGCCTGCAACGGCCAGAAGAACTCCCACACCGACACGTCGAACGTGAACGGCGTCTTCTGCAGCACCACGTCGTCGGCGGTCATCGGGTACATGCTCTGCCGCCACCGCAGGTTGGCGACGATCGCACCGTGTCCGACGGCCACGCCCTTGGGGCGGCCGGTGGAGCCGGACGTGAAGATCACGTAGGCGAGGTTGTCCTCCGACAGCGGCGCGAGTCGGTCGTCGTCGGTGACCGGGTCGGCCGAGAGTCCGTCGACGTCGCGGGTGTCGATCGCCAGGACCGGCGTCGCCGTATCGACCGTCAATCCGTCCCTCGTGGTCGTGAGGATCACCGTCGGGCAGGCGATGTCGAGCACATAGCCGAGGCGGTCGGCCGGGTGGTCGGGGTCGAGCGGGACGTACGCGCCGCCGGCCTTGACGATCGCGTACATGCCGATCAGGAGGTCGAACGAACGGCGGATGCCGAGGCCCACCATCGAATCCGGGCCGACACCGAGCGAGATCAGGTGCCGGGCGAGACGGTTGGCGCGGGAGTCGAACTCGGCATAGGTCAGGCACTCGCCGTCGAACTCGAGGGCCACGGCGTCGGGGGTGGCGGCGACCTGGCGGTCGAACAGCGACGCGAGCGTGTCGGCGGTCGGTGTCGGGGCGGGCGCACTGTCGCCGAGGACCTCGGCGGCGTCGGCGAACAGGCGGGCGAGCACCCCCTGCAGGCCCCCGTGTTCGGCCGACTCGAGCAGGCCCGGAACGAGGTTGGAGAGCACGACAGGCACCAGCGAGTCGATGCCGAGTACCCCGCCCATCGCGGCGTCGAGGGTCTCGATCTCGGACCTCAGGTGGGCGTACGTGACCGACGTATCGCCGAGTTCGAGTGCGACTCGATCGGGTTCGACCGAGGTCACCCCGGCAAGCAACCGGGGCAGGTCCTCCACCGTCATCGCACCGGCTCCAGCGTCGTTCGCCGCCATGTGTTTTCGTCCTCCCGACATCTACCTCGACTACGACCGCGTGACTCGGGGGAGCCGACCTGTCGACTCCCCCGGTTCATCCGAACGCGATCACTCGATTCCGCCCTCACCGTCGGCCAGCGCCGCGGCGTCGACGATCATCTTGCCGATCACCGCGCCGTAGCCCTCGGCACCGAGCGCCGGCAGGATTCCCGGCAGCAGACCCGACAGCGCCACGGTCATCAGCGCCTCGGGCTTGAGCGCGCCGCCCGTCGCCTTCGCCGTCGTGTCGATCTTGGCGTGCAGGTCGCCGAACGTGACGTCGGTGCCTGCGTGCGAGACGGCCACCGTGTCGGGCGCGACCCGGGCGGCGCTTGCCACCAGTTCGGGCAGGTCCTCGACCGTCAGCTCCCTCTTCGGCGCGAGCGCCTCGCGCTCGGCGTCGGTGGTGACGTCGATGGCCCGCAGCACGATCGCCGGGTTGTCGGTCACCGCGTCGAGGATCCTCACGAACCGCTCACCGAACGCGGCCACCGTCTCCTTGTCGAACAGGTCCGTCGCGTACGTGAACATCGCCCGGAACCCGGTGAGCGCACCGTCGGCGCCGAACTGTTCCACAGCGGTGAGCTGCAGATCGAACTTGGCCTGGTCGTCGCCGAGGTCGAGCGCCGACACCTCGAGGCCCGGCAGGGCGAACGTGCCGGTGTCCATGTTCTGGAACGTCAGCATCACCTGGAACAGCGGGGTGTACGCGCTGGACCGCCGGACGCCGGCCGCCTCGACCACCTGCTCGAACGGCACGTCGGCGTTGCCGAATGCGGCGAGGTCCTGCGTCCGCGCGTGCGCCAGCAGGTCCACGAACGACGACGCCGGTTCGACGCGGGTACGCAGCGCCAGCGTGTTGACGAACATGCCGATCAGGTCGTCCGTCGCGGCCTCACCGCGACCGGCGACCGGCGTGCCGATCGTGACGTCGTTCGAACCGCCGAGCCGCGACAGCAGCACCGCGAGCGCCGCATGGAACACCATGAACGTCGTCGCCCCCTGCTCGCGAGCCGTGTTCTCCACGCGCGCAGCCAGCTCCGCGTCGATGTCGATGTCGACGGAGGCGCCGGCCATCGACGGCCGGGCCGGGCGCGGGCGGTCCGTCGGCAGCGCCGACAGCTCGGGAGCATCCTTCAGTTCGTCCGCCCAGTACGCGATCTGACGCGACACCGCCGCATCCGGGTCGGACTCGTCACCGAGCACCTCCCGCTGCCACAGGCTGAAGTCGGCGTACTGCACAGCCAGCGGCTGCCACTGCGGTGCACCGCCGTCGACGCGCGCCACGTACGCGAGCATCACGTCCCGGATGAGCGGTCCCATCGAGAAGCCGTCGGCGCTGATGTGGTGCGCCACGAACGCGAGGACGTGCTCACCCGCGGCCAACGCGAACAGCGCGGCACGCACCGGCACCTCGGCCGTGACGTCGAAGCCACGTCCGACGAAGTCGGTGAGCCGGTCGACGACCTCGGCCTCGGTGACCGTGACCGGATCCAGCCGCGGCACCGCCTGCTCGACCGGAACCACGTGTTGGACAGGGCCGTCGGCAGTGTCCGGGTACATCGTGCGCAGCACCTCGTGCCGAGCGATCACGTCGGCGACCGCGCCCCGCAGGACATCGACGTCGAGCGCGCCGGACAGCCGGACCGCCACCGGAATGTTGTAGGCCGACGACGCCGGATTTACCTGGTTCAGCGTCCACATCCGCTGCTGCGCCAGCGACAGCGGAACCCGGTCGGGGCGTGGCCGCGCCGTGAGAGGGGCCCGTGCCCCGCGGCCCACGAGCGGTGTCACCGCGGCGACGACCCCGGCCACCGTGGAGTCCTCGAACACCACGCGCACCGGCACCTGGGTGTCGAGTGCGGCGCCGAGTCGGGCCACCAGCTGCGTCGCGACGAGCGAGTTGCCGCCGAGCGCGAAGAAGTCGTCGTCCAGGCCGACCTGCTCCACCCCGAGCACGTCCGCGAACGCGCCCGCGACGATCTCCTCGAGCGCCGTGTTCGCGGCCCGGAAGTCCCGGGCCTCGAAAACCGGCGCCGGGAGCGCCTTACGGTCGAGCTTGCCGTTCGCGTTGAGCGGCAACGCCTCGAGGGCCACGAACGCTGACGGCACCATGTACGACGGCAGGGTCCGCGTCAGCTCCGCCCGGACGTCCTCGATGTCGAGGTCCACGCCGGCCGCGGGCACCAGGTAGGCGACCAGACGGTCGCCGGTGCGGTCGTCGCTGTGTGCCGTGACCGCGGCGGCCGCCACCACCGGCAACTCCCGCAGCGCGGCCTCGATCTCGCCGAGCTCGATGCGGAAACCGCGGACCTTCACCTGGAAGTCGGCGCGCTCGACGTACTCGAGTTCTCCCGAGAGCTTCCATCGGACCACGTCACCGGTGCGGTACATCCGCTCGCCGGTGCCCCACGGGTTCGCGACGAACCGGTCCGCGGTCAGGTCGGCCCGGCCGAAGTAGCCGCACGCCAACTGCGCACCGGCGAGGTACAGCTCGCCGGTCACGCCCGCGGGCACCGGACTCAGCCGCGAATCCAGCACGTACACCTGGGTGTTCCACTCGGGGACACCGATCGGGACGACGGTGGTGTCGGCGGCGGTCACCTCGTGGTGGGTCACCGACACCGCGGCCTCGGTGGGGCCGTACAGGTTGTGCAGCGTCGCACCGTTCCGCTCCCGGAACGCCTGGGCGGTGGCCGCCGGCAGCGCCTCGCCGATCGCGAAGATGTGCCGCAACGACGACGGCAGCACCCCGTCCGCGGTGGTCAGCAGCATCGAGAGCATCGACGGCACGACGTGGAACGCGGTCACCTGCTCGTCGCGCAGCACCTCCAGCAGGTAGCCGGGGTCGCGGTGCCCGTCCGGTGTCGCGATGACGAGGCGACCACCGCACGTCGTCATCGACCAGAACTCCCAGACCGAGAGGTCGAACGTGGCCGCGGTCTTGAGTAGAGCCGCGTCCGACGCACCCAGGTCGTATTCGTCCCGCATCCAGCGCAACTGGTTGACGATCGCGGCGTGCGGGACGGCGACGCCCTTGGGCCGGCCCGTCGAACCGGACGTGAAGATCACGTACGCGGTGTTGTCCGGCCGCAGCGGTGCACGACGTTCGGCGGCCGCGATCGGCGCGTCGGATACCGCGCCGAGGTCCAGCGTGTCGATCTCGACGATCGGCCACGCGGTCGCGGTGACGCCGTCGCGCGAGGTCGTCAGGACGCACACCGGCCGGGCCGCGTCCAGGATGTAGCCGGTCCGCTCGGCGGGCTGGTCCGGGTCCACCGGAACGTAGGCGCAGCCGGTCTTGGTGACCGCGTACATGGCGACCAGCAGGTCCACGGATCGGCGGATCGCCAGGGCCACCGACGATTCCGGACCGACACCGCGCCCGATCAAGTGCCGCGCGAGACGGTTCACGCGCGCGTCGAACTCTGCGTACGTGAGGCTCTCGTCACCCGCGACCAGCGCGACGGCGGCGGGTGTGGCGGCGACCTGCGCGTCGAACAGGTCGACCAGCGTCGCCGCCTCGGACCGTCGGGCGGTGGCGTTCCAGCCGGTCAGCAGCTGCGCACGCTCGTCGGCGCCGAGCAGGTCGACATCGCCCACCGGGAGCGTCGGCTTGACGACGACGGTCGCGAGCAGCCGCGCGAACCGGTCCGCGAAGGCACGGACGGTCGGCTCGTCGAAGAGGTCGGTCGCGTACGTCATGGACGCCTTCATCCCGACCGGATCGCCGCTGTCGTCGTAGCGGTCCTCCACAATGAGGTGCAGATCGAACTGCGCCACACCGGATTCCACCTCGGCCACGTCCACGGTGAGCCCCGGCAGTTCGAGGCTGCCGCGATCGTGGTTCTGGAACGAGAAGCCCACCTGGAACAGCGGATGCCGGGCGGTGGACCGTGCCGGGTTGAGGACCTCGACCAGGCGTTCGAACGGAACGTCCGCGTTCGCGAACGCCTGCAGGTCACCCTCGCGGACGGCCGCGAGTGTGTCGACGAACGAGCGTCCGCCGTCGATCCGGGTTCGGAACACGAGCGTGTTGACGAACATGCCGACGAGGTCGTCGAGCGCGGACTCGCCGCGCCCCGCGATCGGGGTGCCGACGGCAATGTCGTCGCTGCCCGAGAGCCGCGACAGCAGCACCGCGAACGCCGAGTGCACCGCCATGAAGACCGTCGCGTTCCGGCTGCGGGCCAGGTCGCGCAGACCACGGTGGGTCGGGGCGTCGATCTCGAACTCGACCAGCCCGCCGCGGAACGACTGCACCGCCGGACGCGGGTGATCGGTCGGCAGGTTCAGCTGATCCGGCAGATCCGCGAGACGCTGGGTCCAGTACGAGAGCTGCTGCGCCGACAGCGATTCCGGATCGTCCTCGTCACCGAGAACCTCGCGCTGCCACAGCGCGTAGTCGGCATACTGCACCGTCAGCGGCGCCCAGCCGGGTGCGTGCCCGGTCGAGCGCGCGGCGTACGCGGTCATGACGTCCCGCGTCAATGGCGCGAGGGACGCGCCGTCGGCACTGATGTGGTGCACGACCATGCCGAGCACGTACTGGCCGGCACCGGTTCGGTACAGCTCTACCCGGATCGGGACGTCCGTCGTCACGTCGAAGCGGGTCGACGCGAGGCCGCGCAGCCGCGCGGGCACGTCGCTCGGGTCGACGTCGATCGCCGCGAGCGCGAGCACGGCCCGGTCGGCAGGCAGGATCACTTGCTGCGGGCCGTCGTCCGTAGCCGGGAACACCGTGCGCAGCGACTCGTGGCGGGCAGTGACGTCGGCCACGGCCTGTTCCAGCGCCGCCACGTCGAGGTCGCCGGACAGTCGCAGGGCCATCGGGATGTTGTACGCGGTCGATTCGGTGTCGAAGCGGTTGAGGAACCACATGCGCTGCTGCGCGAGCGACAGCGGAATCCGCTCCGGACGGGTCCGCGCGACCAGTTCCTCACGGCCGCCACCGGACTGCTCCGCCAGCCGCGCCGCGAGCGTCTCCACCGTCGACGCCTCGAACAGCTCCCGCACCGGCACCCGCGCATCCAGCGCCGCACCCAGACGCGCCACGACCTGCGTCGCGACCAGCGAATTACCGCCGAGCGCGAAGAAATCGTCGTCCAACCCGACCCGGCCGAGGTCGAGAACGTCCGCGAACACACCCGCGACGATCTCCTCCACCGGCGACGTCGGCGCACGGAACTCGCGCACCTCGAACACCGGCTCCGGCAACGCCCGCCGATCCAACTTGCCCGACGCGTTCAACGGGAACGCGTCCAACACCACGAACACCGCCGGCACCATGTACGACGCCAGAGTCCGCGACAGCTCCGCCTTGACCGCATCCGTGTCGAGCGACGCGTCCGCCACCACATAGGCAACCAGCTGTTCCGACTTCACCAACACCACCGACTGGGTGATCTCCGGCAGCGCCACCAGCGCCGCCTCGACCTCACCCAGCTCGATCCGCAGACCACGCAGCTTCACCTGGAAGTCGGTGCGGCCCAGGTACTCCAGCTCACCCGCGGCCGTCCACCTGACGAGGTCACCCGTGCGGTACATCCGCTCACCGGCGGTCCCGAACGGGTTCGCCACGAAACGGTCCGCCGTCAGATCGCCGCGGCCGAAGTAGCCGCGCGCCAACTGAGTTCCGGCCAGGTACAACTCACCGGCCACACCGGCGGGTACCGGGCGCAGACGGGCGTCGAGCACGTATGCCCGACTGTTCCACACGGGCGATCCCATCGGGACGCTCGAACCGATGGTGCCCGCGACCGGCCGCGCCGTGGCGTGCACGGCAAACTCGGTCGGGCCGTACAGGTTGTGCAACTCGGCACCGTTCACCGCGGCGAAGGCCTCGGCCGCCGCGGTCGGGAACGCCTCACCGGCCACCAGCACCGCACGCAGCGTCCGGCAGTCGCCCTCGGCCAGTTCCGCCGTGAACGCCGACAGCATCGACGGCACGAACGACGTCGTCGTCACCGCCTGCTGCTCGATCACGCGCTTCAGGTACGCGGGATCGCGGTGCCCGTCCGGGGCGGCGATCACCAGGCGGCCACCGACCGCGAGGGTGCCGAACAGCTCCCACAGCGACACGTCGAACGTGAACGGCGTCTTCTGCAGCACCACATCGGCCGCGGACAACCCGTACTCGGCGCACAGCCAGCGCACCTGGTTGACGATCGCCGCATGCCCGACCGCGACACCCTTGGGACGACCCGTCGAACCGGACGTGAAGATCACGTACGCGGCGTTGTCGGGCCGCAGCGGCGAGCGCCGCTCGGCATCGGTCACCGGGGCATCCGAGAACGCCGCCACGTCGACGGCATCGAGGTTCACGATCCGCTCGGTGGCGGGCAGGTCGGCACTGTCACGCGAGGTGCTCAGCAGCAGCACCGGGTTCGCCGTCTCGAGGATGTACCCGTTGCGGTCCGCCGGCTGATCCGGATCCACCGGAACGTATCCACCACCGGCAGCCAGCACCGCGTACATGCCCACCAACAGATCCAGCGAACGGCGCATCCCCAGACCCACCAGGGAATCCGGGCCGACACCGGCTTCGATCAGGAAGCGGGCCGTCCGGTGCACCCGGGACGCGAACTCGCCGTAGGTCAGCGACACGCCCTCGAAGACGAGGGCCGTCGCTTCCGGCGTCCGGGCCACCTGTTCCTCGAACACGTCGACCAGGGTCGACCCCTCGACCGCGTGCCCGGTCGCGTTCCAGCCCTCGAGGACCCGCGACTGCTCCGCACCGTCCAGCAACTCGACGTCGCCGACGATCGCCGCAGGATCCGCCGTCACCGACTCGAGCAGGCGCACGAAACGGTCCCCGAACGCCCGCACCGACGACTCGTCGAAGAGATCGGTCGCATAGGTGAGGTCGACCACGTATCCGGTCGCGGAAGGCTCGACGGTCACCTGCAGGTCGAACTTCGAGACAGCCGCGTCGAATTCGACGGCGGAGACGCTCAGACCGGGCAGCTCGAGCGATGCGCGGTCCAGGTTCTGGAACGCCAGCATCACCTGGAACAGCGGGTGGCGCCCCTGCGACCGCTCCGGGTCGAGGATCTCGACGAGCCGCTCGAACGGCAGGTCGGCGTGCTCGAACGCCGCGAGATCGGTGCCGCGGACCTGTCCCAGGAGGTCGGCGAACGACTGTCCGCCGTCGACCTCGGCCCGCAGGACCAGCGTGCCGACGAACATGCCGATCAGGTGGTCGAGTGCTGCCTCGCCGCGGCCCGCGACCGGGGTGCCGATCACGATGTCGGAGGTGCCGCTCAGCCGCGCCAGCAGCACCGACAGCGCCGCGTGCACCACCATGAACGGTGTCGCACCGTGTGCACGGGCCACCGACTCGATCGCAGTGTGCAGCTCCGTGTCGATCGAGAACCGATATGACGCCCCACGATTCGACGCGATCACCGGACGCGGACGGTCGGACGGCAGATCCAGCTGCTCCGGCAGGTCGGCGAGCCGCTCGGTCCAGTACGAGACCTGCGCCGAGATCAGCGACTCCGGATCGTCCTCGCCGCCGAGGACCTCGCGCTGCCACAGCGCGTAATCGGCGTACTGCACGTCGAGCGGTGCCCACGAGGGGACGTCACCGGTCGACCGCACCGCGTAGGCACCGATGATGTCGCGGGTCAGCGGTCCCATCGAGAAACCGTCCGCCGCGATGTGGTGCACCACGAGGACCAGCACGTGCTGGTCGGATGCGAGCCGGAACAGCTTGGTGCGCAGCGGGATCTCGGACGTCAGGTCGAATCCGGCCGACGCCAGCTCGTCGATGCACGCGACAAGTTCGGCCTCGGTCACCGACTCGGACACGCAGTCGATCGCGGCCTGCTCGGCGGGCAGGATGGTCTGCGTGCCGACACCGTCGACATCCGGGAACACCGTGCGCAGCGACTCGTGACGTGCGACGACGTCGGCGAGCGCGGTCCGCAGAGCCTCTACGTCGAGCGCCCCGGTGAGCCGGATCGCGACCGGAATGTTGTTCACGGCCGAATCGGGCTCGAACCGGTTGAGGAACCACATGCGCTGCTGCGCCAGCGACAACGGAATCCGCTCCGGGCGCGGCCCGGCCGTGAGCGCCTTCCGCGCTCCCCCACCGATGAGGGACTGCACCTGCCCGGCAAGGACTTCCACTGTCGACGCCTCGAAAAGCACCCGCACTGGCACCCGCGCATCAAACGCCGCACCGAGGCGCGAGACCACCTGCGTCGCGACCAGCGAATTGCCGCCGAGCGCGAAGAAGTCGTCGTCCAGACCGACCCGGTCGAGGTCGAGAACGTCCGCGAACACACCCGCGATGATCTCCTCCACCGGCGTCGTCGGCGCACGGAAGGTCTTGGCCTCGAACACCGGCTCCGGCAGCGCCTTCCGATCCAACTTGCCCGACGCGTTCAACGGGAACGCGTCCAGCACCACGAACACCGCCGGCACCATGTACGACGCCAACGCCTTCGCCAACTCGGCCTTCGCGACCTCGGCATCGAACGGCCCGTCCGCCACCACGTAGGCAACCAACTGGTCCGACTTCACCAACACCACGGACTGCGCGATCGACGGCAGTTCGAGCAGCGCCGTCTCGATCTCCCCCAACTCGATCCGCAGACCCCGCAGCTTGACCTGGAAGTCGGTGCGACCGATGTAGTCCAACTCACCCGAGGCGGTCCACCGCACCAGGTCACCCGTGCGGTACATCCGCTCCCCGGCGGCACCGAACGGGTTGGCCACGAACCGATCCGCCGTCAAATCACTGCGACCGACGTACCCGCGCGCCAACTGCGCACCCGCCAGATACAACTCACCCGGAACACCCACCGGCACCGGCGACAGCCGACCATCGAGGACGAACACCTGCGTGTTCCACACCGGCGCACCGATCGGCACGCTCGCCACGTCGGCCTCAGTCACCTCGTGGAACGTCACATCCACCGCGGCCTCGGTCGGACCGTAGAGGTTGTGCAGCACCGCACCCGGCACCACGTCACGCACGCGTGCCGCGGTCTGCGCGGGCAACGCCTCACCCGACGCGAACACCAGGCGAAGCGAATCCACCCCGGCCACCGCAGGGTCGGCCACGAACACCGACAGCATCGACGGCACGAAATGCGCCGTCGTCACCGACTCCTCCACCATCACCCGCGCCAGATACGCCGGATCCCGATGACCGTCCGGGGCGGCGATCACCAGACGCGCACCCACCTGCAACGGCCAGAAGAACTCCCACACCGACACATCGAACGTGAACGGCGTCTTCTGCAGCACCGTGTCCGCCGAACCCAGACCGTACTCGGCCTGCATCCACACCAGACGATTCACGATCGCCGCATGCGACACCGCCACCCCCTTCGGGCGACCCGTCGAACCCGACGTGAAGATCACGTACGCCGCGTTGTCCGGTCGCAGCAACGCGCGGCGTTCCCCGTCCGTGATGGGCGCATCCGAATACATCGAGACGTCGACGGTGTCGATGTCCACGACCGTCCCGGAGACGGGCAGACCCGTACGGTCCCGCGAGGTACTGAGCAGCAGAACCGGATTCGCGGTCTCCAGGATGTAGCCGTTGCGCTCCGCCGGCTGATCCGGATCCACCGGCACATACCCACCACCGGCAGCCAGCACCGCGTACATGCCCACCAACAGATCCAGCGAACGGCGCATCCCCAGACCCACCAGGGAATCCGGGCCGACACCCTCCGCGATCAGGAAGCGGGCCGTCCGGTGCACCCGGGACGCGAACTCGCCGTAGGTCAGCGACTCACCCTCGAACACGAGGGCCGCCGCATCCGGTGTCCGGGCCACCTGCGCCTCGAACAACTCCACGAGCGTCGCGCCCTCGACGGCGTGACGGGTGTCGTTCCAGCGCTCGAGGACCAGCACACGCTCCGACGCGTCCACGAGGTCGACATCGCCGACCGCGATGGACGGGTCCGCGGTCGCGGCCTCGAGCACGCGCACGAACCGTTCCCCGAACACCCGAATCGTCGACGCGTCGAACAGGTCGGTGGCGTAGGTCAGTTCGACGGAGAGCCCCGCGGCTGACCCGGACTCCTCGATCGATTCGGCGACCGTCACCTGCAGGTCGAACTTCGCTGCGGCGGCGTCGAGATCGATCGCGGACACCGACAGCCCCTGCAGTTCGAGCGCCAGCGGGCCCAGGTTCTGGAACGTCAGCATCACTTGGAACAGCGGATGTCGGGCCTGCGACCGAGCCGGATCGAGGACCTCGACGAGGCGCTCGAACGGGACATCCGCGTGCGCGAACGCGGCGAGGTCGATCTCGCGCGTCCGGGCCAGCAGGTCCTCGAACGAACTGCCGCCGTCCACGTCGGTGCGCAAGACGAGGGTGCCGACGAACATGCCGATGACGTCGTCGAGTGCCTGCTCTCCGCGACCGGCGATCGGCGTGCCGATCGCGATGTCCGACGTCCCGCTCAGCCGCGCCAACAGCGCCGCCAGCGCCGCGTGCACCACCATGAACGGCGTCGTGTTGGTGCGCTGCGCCAGCGCCACGATCGCCTGATGTGTCGCATCGTCGATGGTGAAGCGGTGGGTCGCGCCCCGTCCGGATGCGACCACGGGCCGCGGCCGGTCCGCAGGGACGTCGAGCTGCTCGGGCAGCCCGGCGAGCCGGTCCGCCCAGTACGAAATCTGCTGGGAGATCAGCGAATCCGGGTCGTCCTCGCTGCCGAGCACGGCCCGCTGCCACAGCGCGAAGTCGGCGTACTGCACCGTGAGCGGCGCCCACGCCGGGGCGCTCCCCGCGCAGCGCGCGGTGTAGGCGACCATGATGTCGCGGGTAAGCGGTCCCATCGAGAAGCCGTCGGCCGCGATGTGATGGACGACCAGCGCGAGCACGTGCTCGGTGGGGCTCAGCTCGTACAGTGCCGCCCGCAGCGGCACGTCGCGCGTCACGTCGAACGCCGACCGCGCGAGATCGTCCAGCGCGGAGGCCAGTTCGTCGGCGGCGATCGCGATCGGCTCGAGCGCGATCGCGGCCCGGGACGGCGGGAGAATCACCTGGCTGCCGACTCCGTCGACCTCCGGGTACACGGTGCGCAGCGACTCGTGCCGGGCGATCACGTCTGCGACCGCCGCCCGCATCGCGGTGCGGTCGAGCAGGCCGGACAGCCGGACGGCGACGGGGATGTTGTTGCCCGCCGACGAGGTGTCGAAGCGATTGAGGAACCACATGCGCTGCTGCGCGTACGACAGCGGCACGACATCGGGTCGGGTGCGCGCGACCAGTCGGGTTCGGCCGCCGCTGCCGGCGACCTGCTCGATCCGTGCCGCGAGGGCACGGACGCTGGAGGCCTCGAACAGCGTGCGGACCGGGACCGAGGTCTCGAGCGCCTCACCGAGGCGGGCCACCGCACGCGTCGCGACGAGCGAGTTGCCGCCGAGTTCGAAGAAGTCGTCGTCGCGTCCCACCCGGGCGACACCGAGCAGATCGGTGAACACGTCGGCGACGATCTCCTCGATCGGCGTCTCGGGGGCCCGGAATTCGCGGGCCTCGAACTCGGGTTCGGGCAGTGCCCGACGGTCGAGCTTGCCGCTTCCGCTGATCGGCAGCTCGTCGAGCACGACGACGGCTGAGGGGATCATGTACGACGGCAGGGCTCGTCCCACCGCATCCTTCACGGCGACCGAGTCGATCGAGGCACCCCCCGCGGCAACGAGATACGCCACCAGCTGCTCGTGCTTGACCACGACCACCGCCTGTGCGACGACGTCCAGCCGGTGCAGAACGGCCTCGATCTCGCCGAGTTCGATGCGGAAGCCGCGCAGCTTCACCTGATCGTCGGCGCGGCCGACGTACTCGATCACCCGATCCGCGCCGGTCCGTACGACGTCACCGGTGCGGTACAGGCGCGAGCCGCGCTCCCCGTACGGGTTCGCGACGAACCGTTCCGCGGTGAGCCCGGCGCGCTCGTGGTATCCGCGGGCCAGGCCCGGCCCCTCGAGGTACAGCTCACCCGTCACCCCGGCCGGGACCGGGCGCAGGCGCGCGTCCAGCACGTAGGCGTTCGCCCCGCGGATCGCGCGCCCGATCGTCACGGGCTCGCCCGGCACGAGCGGGTCGGAGATGTTGGAGGCCACGGTCGCCTCGGTGGGCCCGTACGCGTTGAACATCCGCCGACCACCGGTCGCCCACCGGGCCACCAGATCCGCCGAACACGCCTCGCCACCGACCACGACCACACCGAGCGCGTCCAGGCCGGACGGATCCACCGACGCCAGCGCCGCCGGCGTCACGAACGCGTGCGTCACCCGATGGACGGCCAGAACGTCCGTGAGTTCCTGGCCGCCGTAGATCGACGTCGGCGCGACCACCATGGTCGCCCCCGCCCCGAACGCCATCAGCAGCTCGAGAATCGACGCATCGAAACTCGGCGACGCGAAATGCAATGTCCGCGAACCCGATCCGATGCCGTACCGCTCCACCTGCTCCGCCGCGAACGCCGCCAGACCGGCGTGCGTCACCACGACACCCTTCGGCACACCCGTCGACCCCGACGTGTAGATGACGTACGCCGGATCGGCGACGCGCAACGGGCGCACCCGATCGGCGTTCGACGGCCGGACCACCGACTGCTCGTCGAGCGCGGCGGACACCGCGGCGTCGTCGAGGACCAACCAGGGAATACCGTCCGGGAGGCCGGCGGCGTGCTCGGACGTGGTCACGCCCAGCACGGCACCCGAGTCCGACACCATGTGCGCCACCCGATCACCCGGGTAGTTCGGGTCGACCGGCACGAACGCGGCACCGGACTTGGCGACCGCCCACACCGCGGTCACCGATTCGACGGACCGGGTCAGCGCCACCGCGATGACGTCCTCGGGTCCCGCGCCGCGCGACACCAGCAACCGCGCCAACCGGGTGGACCGCTCGTCGAGCACGCGATAGGTGACCTCGTCGGTCCCGGAGACCAGGGCGAGCGCGTCGGGGTCGATATCCGTTGCAGCGGCCAGCAGATCCGGCAGCACCGCCGGTTCGGGAGCGGCGGGGGCGACCGGGCCGGTCAGCTGCGCGAACTCGTCGTCGCCGAGCAGGTCGATGTCGCCGACGACGACGTCGGGCGAGGCGACGACCGCGTCGAGAACCCGGAGGAATCGATCCGCCAACGCCCGCACCGTCGACTCGTCGAACAGGTCTGTCGCGTAGGTGAACTCACCCGACATTCCGTCGGCGAGACCGTTCTCGCCGATCGATTCCCGGAACGTGAACTGCAGATCGAACTTCGCGACCTCGGCGTCGAGTTCCACCTTGTCGATCGTGAGGCCGGGCAGCTCGAGATGGGTCGGGCCCAGGTTCTCGAACGAGAGCATCACCTGGATCAGCGGATGCCGGGCCGTCGAACGCGCCGGGTTGAGGATCTCGACGAGCCGCTCGAACGGGATGTCGGAGTGCGCGAACGCGCCCAGCGCGACGTCCCGCGCGTGGGACAGGAGGTCGGCGAACCGTGCGCCGCCGTCGACGTGGGTACGCAGCACGAGCGTGTTGACGAACATGCCGACCAGGTCGTCGAGCGCCTGCTCACCGCGCCCGGCCACCGGGGTGCCGATGGCGACGTCATCGGTGGCGGCAGATCGGGACAGCAGCACGGTCAGCGCAGCGTGCACGACCATGAACAGCGACGCGTTGCGTTCGTGCGCGAGCGCGATGAGCGCACGGTGCACGTTCGCCGGCACCGTGAAGTCGATCTTCGCGCCGCGGTAGGACTGCCGCGCCGGGCGAGGGCGGTCCGTCGGCACGTCGAGTTGGTCGGGCAGTCCGTCGAGGTGTGCGGACCAGTAGCGCGCCTGCTTCGCGACGATCGAGTCCTCGTCGTCCTCCGACCCGAGGATCTGCTGCTGCCACAGCGCGTAATCGGCGTACTGGACGGGCAGCGTCTCCCACACCGGCTGTCCCCACCGGATCCGCGCCTCGTACGACGCCATGACGTCGCGGGCGAGCGGCCCCATCGACCACCCGTCGGCACTGATGTGGTGGACGACGATCGCGAGGACGTGGTGGAAGGGGTCGACCCGGAACAGCGTGGCCCGCACCGGCGCGTGCGTCGTGACGTCGAACCCGGTGGACGCGAAAACCGCCATCGCACGGTCCAGTTCGTCGCCGTCGACGTCGATCGGGCTGAGGTTCGGGACGACACGCACGGCGTCGAGCACCACCTGGTGCGGACCGTCCTGCGAGTCGGGGAAGATCGTCCGGAGCGACTCGTGCCGGTCCAGCATGTCGACGAGCGCGACCTGCAGTGCCACGACATCCAGATCGCCCGTCAACCGCAGACCGAACGAGAGGTTGTAGGTCGCCGACTCGGGCTCGAGACGGTTGAGGAACCACATCCGCTGCTGCGCCAACGACAGCGGAACCCGGGCCGGGCGGTCCTGCGCCACCAGCGGCGCACGGCGACCCGCGCCCGCGTGCTGTTCCACCCGCACCGCCAACTGCTCGACGGTGGACGACTCGAACAGCACCCGCACCGGCACCGACGTGTCCAGCGCCGCCCCCAGGCGAGCGACCACCTGCGTGGCGATCAGCGAGTTGCCGCCGAGCGCGAAGAACTCGTCGTCCAACCCGACGTTCTCGGCGCCGAGAACGTCCGCGAGGACGTCGGCCACGATCTCCTCGACCGGCGTCCGCGGAGCCCGGAACGACTTCGCCTCGAACACGGGTGCGGGCAGCGCACGCCGGTCGATCTTGCCCGACGTGGTCCGCGGCAGTGCGTCGACCGGCAGGAACAGCGTCGGCACCATGTACGACGGCAGCCGCGACGACAGGTGGTCCCGCAGATCCGCCGGATCGACCGGGTCGCCGGCCTCGGTCGAGGGGACGACGTAGGCGACCAACTGGTCGCCCGCGCGCGGGTCGTGGTGCAGCGCCACCACGGCCTGGGACACCGAAACATGCTCGAGGACGGCCATTTCCACGTCACCGAGCTCGATGCGGAGACCGCGCAGCTTCACCTGGAAGTCGCTGCGCCCCACATACTCGAGCTCGCCGACACCGCTGGGCGTGACGATCCACCGCACGAGGTCACCGGTGCGGTACATCCGCTCGCCCGGCGCCCACGGGTCGGCGACGAAGCGATCCGACGTGAGATCGGGCCGGCGACGGTATCCGCGTGCCAACTGGGCACCGGACACGTACAGCTCCCCGACCACGCCGGCCGGGACGGGGTTCAACCGCGAATCGAGCACGCGGGCCCTGCTGTTCCAGACCGGAGCACCGATCGGCACCGCCGTCGACGCCGTCTCGGTGACGGTGCGACGGGTCACCTGGACCGCGGTCTCGGTGGGGCCGTACAGGTTGTGGATCGCGGCATCGCAGATGCTGCGGACCCGGGAAACCACTGCGGCGGTGAGTGGTTCGCCACCACAGAACACGTGTGACAGCGACACGCAGCCCTGTCGTTCGAGGTGGTCGGCGACGGCGTCGAGCACCGTCGGAACGAACTGCACCACCGTGATCGACTGCTCGGCGAGAATCCTCGCGAGATAGGCGGGATCGCGGTGACCGTCGGGCGCGGCGACGACGATTCGTGCGCCGGTTTCCAACGGCCAGAACAGCTCCCACACCGACGCGTCGAAGGTGACCGGGGTCTTGAACAGCACCGAGTCGTCGGCGCCGAGACCGTACTCCTCCTGCATCGACAGCAGCTGGTTGACCACCGCCGCGTGGGAAACCGTGACGCCCTTGGGCCGACCGGTCGATCCGGACGTGAAGAGGACGTAGGCGGCGTTGGCCGGGCGCAGCGGGCTCCGCCGGTCGTCGTCGGTCAAGGGCGCCGGCGACACCGTCGACAGGTCGAGGGTGTCGACATCCACCCGGCGGAGGTGCTGCGGCAGGTCGACGTCGTCACCGGCCGCGGTCAGGACACACGCCGGTGCCGCCGTGTCGAGGATGTGCGTGTTGCGTTCGATGGGCTGCTGCGGATCGATCGGCACGTAGGCGCCACCGGCAGCGAGCACCGCGTGCAGGGCCGTGAGCAGTTCGGGCGATCGCTCCATCGCCACCGCGACCACGGTCTCCGGTCCCACACCCAGCCCGATCAGGTGCCGCGCGAGGCGGTTGACGCGGCCCGCGAACTCCTCGTACGTCCACGAACCCGACTCGAAGATCACGGCGGGCGCGGACGGCGTCGTCGCGGCCTGCCGCTCGAACAGTTCGGGCAGCGTCACGGCGGGGACGTCGTGGGCGGTCCGGTTCCACTCGTCGACGACCTGCCACTGCTCGGTCTCGTCCAGCAGAGACACGTCACCCACGGTGAGCGCGGTGTCGGTGACGATCGCATCCAGGATGCGCACGAACCGCTCCGCGAACGTGGCGACGGTCGACTCGTCGAACAGGTCCGTGGCGTACTCGAGGACGGCACCGATCGCCGCGGGGGCGCCGGCATCGTCGAATGCCTCCGAAATCTGCAGCTGGAGATCGAACTTCGAGATCGGCACGTCCAGTTCGGCGGCGCCGGCCCGAACCCCGGCGAAGCTCAGGTCGCGCACGCCGGACACCTCGGCCGACAGCATGGCCTGGAACAGCGGGTGGCGAGCGGGCGAGCGCGTCGGTTCGAGCGCGTCGACCAGCCACTCGAACGGGACGTCCGCGTTGCCGTACGCCTCGAGGTCGTTGTCCTTGACCTCGCTCAGCAGGTCGGCGAACGAGATCGCCGGATCCACCTGCGTCCGCAACACAAGCGTGTTGACGAACATGCCGATCAGCCCGTCGAGCGCCTCGTCGCCGCGGCCCGCGACGGGGGTACCGATCGCGATGTCGGACGTCCCGCTGAGCCGGGACAGCAGCACCGCGTACGCCGCGTGCACGACCATGAACAACGTCGCGCCGTGTTCGCGGGCCACCTCCAGCAGGCGTGCGTGCGTCCCGGCGTCGATGTCGAAACGGAACTTGGCGCCGGCGTTGGACGCCACCGCGGGACGCGGACGATCGGACGGCAGGTCGAGCTGGTCCGGCAGGCCGGCGAGCGCGCGCGTCCAGTACGCGAGCTGCTGTCCGGCAATCGAGTTGGCGTCGGACTCCGATCCGAGCATCTCGTGCTGCCACACCGCGTAGTCGGCGTACTGCACGGGCAGCGGCGCCCACACCGGAGCCGAACCCTCGGCGCGCGCGGCGTACGCGATCATCAGGTCACGGGCGAGCGGGCCGAACGAGGATCCGTCGGCCGCGATGTGGTGCAGGACCATCGCGACCACGTACTCGCCATCGGACAGGCGCAGCAGCTCGATCCGGAACGGGGGCTCGGTCGTCACGTCGAAGCCGCGCGACGCGAGACGGAGCAGGGTCGCCTCGAGGTCGTCCGGCGTGGTCGCGACCGGTTCGAGTTCACGCACGACGTCACGCGCGGGGAGGATCATCTGCCTGGCGACGCCGTCGACCTCGGGGTAGACGGTGCGCAGCGACTCGTGGCGCTCGACCACGTCGGCGAAGGCGGCGGAGAACGCCTGCGGGTCGACCGTCCCGGACAGCCGGACCGCGAACGGCAGGTTGTAGACCGCGGTCGAGGAGTCGAACCGGTTGAGGAACCACATCCGCTGCTGCGCGAGCGACAGCGGGATCCGCTCGGGACGCGGGACGGAGCCGAGCGCGGGCGTTCCGGTGCCGCGCACCACCGTCGCGCCGGCACGTGCGGCCAGCGCCGCGACGGTCGACGCCTCGAACAGCTCACGCACGCCGAGCCGCACCCCGAGGGCGGCGCCGACGCGGGTCACGACCTGCGTCGCGACCAGGGAGTTGCCGCCGAGCTCGAAGAAGTCGTCGTCGAGTCCGACCTTCTCGATGCCGAGGACCTCGGCGTACACGGCGGCGACGGTCTTCTCGGCGTCGCTGCGGGGCGATCGGAATTCCTTGTTGCTGAGGAACATCGGCTCGGGCAGGGCCTTGCGGTCGAGCTTGCCGCTGGTGTTCAGCGGGAAGGCCTCGAGCACCGTGACCGATGCCGGCACCATGTACGCCGGCAGGGACCGGCCGGCGAACTCGGCCAGCTCCGACGGCACGATCGTGCGTCCGGGTGCGGGTACGACGTACGCCACCAGCTGGTCGCCTGTCGCGGTCGCCACCACGAGCACCACGGTCTGCGACACGTCGTCGTGCGCCAGCAGCACCGTCTCGATCTCGCCCAGCTCGATGCGCTGGCCGCGGAACTTCACCTGGAAGTCGGTGCGCCCGATGTAGTCGAGGGTGCCGTCGGCACGCCACCGGACGAGGTCACCGGTGCGGTACATCCGCTCACCGGCGTGACCGATGCCGTCGACGCCGCCGAACGGGTTGGCGACGAAGCGATCCGACGTGATGTCGGGTCGGCCGACGTAGCCACGGGCCAGCTGGTCGCCCGCGAGGTACAGCTCACCGGGCTGCCCGATCGGCGCGGGGCGCAGCCGGTGGTCGAGCACGTAGGCGCGGGTGTTCCACTCGGCCACACCGATCGGCACCGTCGTGGTGTCCTGCGGGCCGGACTCGTAGTAGGTCACCGACACCGCCGCCTCGGTGGGGCCGTACAGGTTGTGCAGGCCGGCCCCGCAGAGCTGCCGGAACTCGGCGGCGGTCTCCGGCGGCAGCGCCTCGCCGATGACGAACACGTCGCGCAGCGAATCACAGGATCCGGCAGGAGCATTCGCGACGAACACCGTCAGCATCGACGGCACGAAGTCGGTGACGGTCACCGAGTGCTCGGCGATCTTGTTCGCCACGTACACCGGGTCGCGGTGTCCGTCGGGGGTGGCCACGACCATCGCGGCGCCGACCCGCAGCGGCATGAAGAAGCCCCACAGCGACACGTCGAACGTGGTCGCGGTCTTCTGCAGGTAGACGTCCGACCCGGCCATCGGATACTCGTGCAGCATCCACTCGAGCTGGTTGTCGATTGCCGCGTGCGAGACGGCGACGCCCTTGGGCCGGCCGGTCGAGCCGGACGTGTAGATCACGTACGCCGTGTTGTCCGGGTGCAGCGGCGCGAGCCGGTCCGCATCGGTCACGGGTCGGGTGTCGAGCCCGGCGGGGTCGACCGCGTCGATCTCGATGGTGACGGTCCCGGCGGGCAGGTCGACCTGGTCACGGGCGGTGGTCAGGACACAGGCCGGCCGCGCCGACTCGAGGATGTACGACGTGCGATCGACGGGATGGTCCGGGTCGATCGGGACCCAGGCGCCGCCCGCCTTGACGATCGCGTACAGGCCCACGATCAGATCGAGCGATCGCCGGATGGACAGGCCCACAAGGGATTCCGGCCCCACGCCCCGGTCGATCAGGAGGCGCGCGAGACCTGTGGCCCGAGCGTCGAGCTCCGCGTACGTGAGTGAGCTGCCCTCGTAGACGAGCGCGGTCGCGTCCGGGGTGCGGGCCACCTGCTCGTCGAACGCCTCCGCGAGGTTGCGCCGCGGGACGCTGTGGTCGGTCCGGACCCAGTCGTTCAGGACGACCCGCTGCTCGAGATCGGTGCCGAGCGGGATCTCCCACACGGGCCGATCGGACGCCGACGCGACGTACCGGTCGAGGAACTCGACGAAGCGATCGTGGTTGCGCCGGGCCTCGTCGTCGCCGTACAGGTTGGGGTTGGACTCGAAGTCCACGTGTGTCGTGGTGCCCGCGATGCCCTGGTAGACGTTGACGCCGAGGTCCTCGATCAGACCGGTCGAGAGGATGTGCTGCTCACCGACCATGTCGCCGAACCGGAGTTCGGTGTGGAACATCATGATGTTCACCCAGGGACCGAAGAACGACGCCTGCCCGGCCGCGCCGGTGACGTCGCGCCGGATGTCCTCGTGCCGGTAACGCTGATGGCGCAGGGCGCCCGAGACCTCGGTGGCGACGCGACCGAGCAGTTCCGACACTGTCGTGCCCGGGGAGACCGTCAGACGCAGCGGCACGACGTTCGATGTCATGCCACCCGAGCGCCGCAGCACGGCCGTGGTGCGTCCGGTGACGGGCAGGCTGAGGACGACGTCCTCCCGCCCGGTCATCTGCGCGAGGTACGCCGCGAACGCCGCGATGACGACCGTCGCGATCGTCGTGTCCTCACGATCGAGGAAGGCGTCCATCCGGCCGGCGGTCCCCACCGTCAGGGCGGCGCTGTCGATCCGGCTCAGCGGCGCGGGCGGCGCCGCGCGGCCGGCGAGGCTCGTCGACTCCTCGACGCCGGACAGCCGTTCGAGCCAGTACTCGCGATCGGACGTGAAGCGAGTCGAGGCACGGTAGGTGCGATCGGCGTCGCACACCTTCTCGAGCGGCGACGCCAGGCAGACAGACGGCTCCGTCTCCGCCGTCTCGGCGCTGTACCACTCGGCCACCCGGTTGACGAACGTCGTGGCGCCGAAGCCGTCCAGGACGACGTGGTGCGCGCGGTTGTACCAGAAGTAGACGTCATCCTCGAGATGCAGGACGGCCCCGACGACGAGGCGGTCGCGCAGCAGGTCGACCGGCGCGCTGTAGTCGGCGCGCATCCAGGCGAGGGCCGCCGCACGCGGATCGATCTCCCCGCGCAGATCGACGTAGCGGGGTGTGTCGTCGAGGGTGGTGTCGACGACCTGGTGCGGTTCGGCGTCGATCTCGAGCAGCCGGACGTAGGCGGAACCGGTCTCCGCCGCCGCACGGGACGTGGCCCGATGCAGGCGGGCGATGTCGAGGTCGCCGTGGAGCTCGACGTACTGCGCGATGTTGGCCGGCACAGAGGGGTCGACATGTTGCGCGAACCACATGCCGAGCTGTGCCTGGGAGAGCGGGAACGGTCGCGACGCACCGTCGTGCGTGTCGCCCCCGAACGAGCTGTCACCCTCTAGTCCACCGACGCCTAGCGAGTCCAAACCCTAGCCTTTCTACCCACCGTCACACGCCCCCGCGCGCGTCGAAGGATCGACCCGCGGCGGACACCGAGCACATCTGTCCAGCCGAGCCCGCCGCAGGACCGGAACAAACGACCGGAACGGCCCGCGCTCGGGGTTATATCTGCTGATCGGACCTGGTTCGTTACAGCAGGGAACACCGGCTGACGCCGGTCACCGAGATGAGGGAGAGTCGGTCAACCACGAGGACCGTGATCGAACACACTCGCCGCGCCCCGGTCTGTCCGAGGCGGTCACGTGCGGCGGTCGATCACCGGTTTTCCTGGGCTGAGCACCCGCAACAATCTACAGGGTCGTTCCGCCAGAACCCATTTACGTCCGGTGCAGTGGGCACTCATCCGGTGACGTCGAGCGCCGCGATCACCTTGGTCGGACGCACCCTCACCACGAGCTCGCCGGGCACTCCGTTGCGCCGACCGAACTCGGCCGACCGCTCGTCGCCCATGTACCGGCGCCCGATCTCGGTCGCCACCCGCACCAGTTCGTCGGGGTCCGTGGACAGGACGGCGTCACCCTGAATCTGCACGAAGGCGTACGGGGGCTCCTCGAGATCGGCGCTACCAGCGGCCGCCTGCCGGGTTCGAAGGATCGTCTCTCAGGAGAGAATTTCGACGAGTGTCGTCGCCGAGTCCCCCACCATGTACTTCTCGATCCCGTCCAGATTCTTGTGCCAGAAGTTCTGCGCCTCGACCGCGTCGCCGCTGCGCAGGTAGGCCAGCAGCTTCGTGTAGGCGCGCTGCGCGGCGCGAGCCGCCGGTCGGTCGTGGTCGTCGCCGTGAGAGGCGATGAAGAGCGAGTTGTGGGCGTCGATGATGTGCGCGAGCATCCCGGCGAGCACCGAGAGCGTCTCGTTGCCGGCCAGGTCGACCAGGCTCTGGTGCAGCTGGACGTCGTGGTGCGCGAACGCGGCCGCGTCGCCGACCAGGTCGGCGCCCCGCGCGATCGACTCCGCGAGCTTGTCCAGCTGTTCGGAGTGCCCCGGTCCAGCGAGCACACCGACCGCGGTCACCTCGAGCGACGCGCGGGCACGGTAGACGTCGACCAGCGGCGTCCCCTTGTACTGCAGCAGCAGGCCGGTGTACCGGGCCGCGACCGACGGGTCCGGCGCCATCACCCGGGCGCCGCCGCGCGCACCGCGCAGCACCGTGATGATCGACTCCGACTCGAGGATCCGGAACGCCTCGCGCAGCGTGGGACGCGACACCCCGAACTGTTCCATCAGGACCGATTCGTTCGGCAGGGGATCCCCGGCACCGAGTTCACCGGTGATGATCCGGCGACGCAGGTTCGCGGCCACGAGCTCGCCGGCCTTGGGCACCCGCACCACAGTCGATTTCGATCCGACCGTCACGTTGTCCCTCTCCTCGCCTCCGGTCCCGACGATCGCCCGGACTCGTACCGATGAAGGGTACAAGGGTTTAGTTGTTTCCTCCCCTTCCGACGGCCATTCCGTCGGTGGCAACCGTCACCCCCGAGCGGAAACGATGTTACCGGCCGGTAGCGAGTGGCTGTCGCTGTGCAGTTGAACGTGCCCGATGACAGCGCCTGCACGTCGCATCGCGATGGGCGACGTCAGCGTCAATGGGACGCTGGTGCCGGCTTCGAGCCCCCACGGATGTGGGCCCGAAGCCGGCGCAGGTGCGGGCTTCGTGAGACGACCGGCTCACCGCACCCGCAGGATGAGTGCGTCGCCCTGGCCGCCGCCGCCGCACAGCGCGGCCGCGCCGACACCGCCGCCGCGACGGCGCAGCTCGAGCGCCAGGTGCAGCGCGATGCGGGCACCGGACATCCCGAGCGGGTGCCCGATCGCGATGGCGCCGCCGTTGACGTTGACCTTCGCCGGGTCGATGCCGAGCTCGCGGGTCGACACGATGCCGACGGCGGCGAACGCCTCGTTGATCTCGACCAGGTCCAGATCCGTCGGGTCGATCCCCTCACGCTCGCAGGCACGGGCGATCGCCCGCGCCGGCTGGGACTGCAGCGTCGAGTCCGGTCCGGCGACCACACCGTGGGCACCGATCTCGGCGATCCACTCGAGACCCAACGCCTCGGCCTTGGCCTTGCTCATCACCACGACCGCGGCCGCGCCGTCGGAGATCTGCGACGCGGTGCCGGCGGTGATCGCACCGTCCTTCGCGAACGCCGGACGCAGCTTCGCCAGCGACTCGACGGTGGTGTCCGCGCGCACGCCCTCGTCGGTGTCGACGACGACGGGCTCGCCGCGGCGCTGCGGGATCGTCACCGGCACCACCTCGTCGGCGAACAGCCCGTCCTTCCACGCGCGGGCCGCCCGCTGATGCGAGGCCGCCGCGAACGCGTCCTGGTCCTCGCGACTGACGAACCGCGCGTCCCTGTTCTCGGACTCGGTGAGGTTGCCCATCGGCTGATCGGTGAAGATGTCGTGCAGCCCGTCGTAGGCCATGTGGTCGCGCAGGGTGACGTCGCCGTACTTGAAGCCCTCGCGGCTCTTCTCGAGCAGGTGCGGGGCCCGCGACATCGACTCCTGGCCGCCGGCGACGACGATGTCGAACTCGCCCGCCCGGATCAACTGGTCCGCCAGCGCGATCGCGTCGATACCCGACAGGCACACCTTGTTCACCGTGAGCGCGGGAACGCTCATCGGGATGCCCGCCGCCACCGCGGCCTGCCGGGCCGGCATCTGGCCCGCGCCGGCGGTCAGGACCTGCCCCATGATCACGTACTCGACCTGCTCCGGCGCGACACCGGCCTTCTCGAGCGCACCCTTGATCGCGACCCCGCCGAGGTCCGAACCCGACAGATCCTTCAAGGTTCCCAGCAGTCGCCCGACCGGGGTCCGGGCCCCGGCAACGATGACAGAGGTTGGTGCACTAGACATTTGCTTGCTCCTCCAAGTCGACGATCAATTCGGCGCCGGTCGCGGCCTGCACCTGCTCGACGGTGACGTCGGGTGCGAGTTCCCGCAGCACCAGCCCGCTGTCGGTGACGTCGATGACGGCCAGGTTGGTGATGATCCGCTGCACGACGGCCTGACCGGTCAGGGGCAGCGTGCACTGCTCGACGATCTTGGCGCCGCCATCGCGGTCGGTGTGTTCCATGACCACGATGACGCGCCGGGCACCGTGCACCAGATCCATGGCGCCGCCCATGCCCTTGACCATCTTGCCCGGCACCATCCAGTTCGCCAGGTCCCCGGTCCGGGAGACCTGCATGCCCCCGAGGACCGCGGTGTCGATGTGGCCGCCGCGAATCATGCCGAACGACAACGCCGAATCGAAGAACGCCGCACCCGGGTTCACCGTCACCGTCTCCTTGCCCGCGTTGATCAGGTCGGGATCGACCGCATCGTCGCTCGGGTAGGGGCCGGTGCCCAGGATGCCGTTCTCCGAGTGCAGCACCACCTTCACCCCCTCGGGCAGGTAGTTCGGGATCAAGGTCGGCAGCCCGATCCCCAGGTTGACGTACTCGCCGTCGATCATCTCCGCCGCGGCGCGCGCGGCCATCTGCTCACGTGACCAGCTCATGCCGACACCGTCCGCTTCTCGATTCGCTTCTCCTGCACCCCGGTATGCACCACACGCTGGACGAACACCCCCGGCAGATGCACCTGCCCCGGATCGATCTCGCCCGGCTCCACCAACTGCTCGACCTGCGCGATCGTCACCCGCCCCGCCATCGCGGCGAGCGGGTTGAAGTTCATCGCGGTCTTGTTGAACACCAGATTGCCCTCGGTGTCCCCGACCTCGGCGTGCACCAGCGCGAAGTCGGCGACGATCGACTCCTCGAGCACGTACGTCTTGCCGCCGAACTCGCGGGTCTCCTTCGCCGGCGACGCGACCGCGACCGACCCGTCCGCGTGGTAACGCCACGGCAGCCCGCCGTCGGAGACCGGGGTCCCCACACCGGCCGGCGTGTAGAACGCGGGGATCCCGGCACCACCGGCCCGCATCCGCTCGGCCAGGGTGCCCTGCGGCGTCAACTCCACCTCCAGCTCACCCGACAGGTACTGGCGCGCGAACTCCTTGTTCTCACCCACGTACGACGCGGTGACCCGACGGATCTGCCCGGCCGCCAACAGGATCCCCAAACCCCACTCGTCGACACCGCAGTTGTTGGAGAACACCTCGAGCCCCGACACACCCCGCTCGGCCAACGCGCCGATCAACTCCGTGGGGATGCCGCACAGACCGAAACCGCCCACCGTCAACGACGATCCGTCTGCAATGTCCGCGACGGCCTCCGCCGCCGAATTCCACAGCTTGCTCATCTACTCACGCTCCTCGCTGCGGACGCCGCTGCGCCGCACTATCTCCTCCGCATGTCGCAATACCGGTGAATCCACCATGCGACCCTCGAACGCGAAGACGCCGCGCTCTCGGGTCGCCGCAGCGAGAACCCGCTCGGCCCAACCCAACTGCTCCGCGGTGGGTGCATACGCCCGCCGGATGACATCGATCTGACTCGGGTGGATCGCGACCTTGGCGTCGAACCCGACCGCGACGGCGTCCTCGCATTCCTCACCGAGCCCGGTCAGATCCGGAATGTCGAGGAACACCGAGTCGAGCGCGAATCTGCCGTGGGCCTTCGCGGCAAGCAGGGCGGTCGACCGGACGTGCCGGGCGACGTCCCGGTAGCCGCCGTCGGCGCGGCGGCTCGACGCTCCGCCGAGGGCCGCGACGAGGTCCTCGGCGCCCCACATGACGCCGACCGCGTTCTCGGCGCGCACCGCCTGCTCGATCGCCAGTGCGCCGAGCGGTGACTCGACGAGCGCGATCACCGACAGCGGCGCGAGATCGAGGACCTGGTCCACGGATTCACACTTGGGCAGCATCACCGCGGTGTAGGGCGTGCGGTCCAGCACCGCGCAGTCGAGTGCATAGTCGTCGGTGCCGTGCGCGTTCACCCGCACCACCGTGCGGTCCGGGTCCAGCGGGACGTCGACCAGCGCCCGGCGGGCCGCCTCCTTGTCCGCCGGCGCGACGCCGTCTTCGAGGTCGAGGATGACGACGTCGGCCGCCGCCGCGGCTTTCGCGAAGCGTTCGGGGCGGTCGGCCGGGCAGAACAGCCACGCCGATCCGGGAACCGTTCCGGCCCAGATGCTCTCGGTGTTCAGCGCGTCGCTCATGCCGGCTTCTTCCGCACCAGGGTCTTGCGAACTGCGGTCGCCACGACGTCGCCGTGCTGGTTGCGGCCGGTGTGTTCGAAGGTCACGATGCCCTCCCCCGGTCGACTGCGGGACTCGCGCAGGTCGGTCACGACCGTCTCGGCGTACAGCGTGTCACCGTGGAAGAGCGGCTTGGGGAACGCGATCTCGGAGAAGCCGAGATTCGCGACGATGGTGCCCTGCGTCAGTTGCGCCACCGACAGACCGACGAGGGTGGACAGCGTGAACATCGAATTCACCAGCCGCTCCCCGAACTGCGTCTCGGCGGCGAACGCGGCGTCGAGGTGCAGCGCCTGGGTGTTCATCGTGAGCGTCGTGAACAGGACGTTGTCGGCCTCGGTGATGGTGCGCCCGGGCCGGTGCGCGTACACCACCCCGGTCTCGAACTCCTCGAACCACAGCCCGCGCTGGACGATCTTGCGCATCGTCACACCGACACCCCCAGTTCCCTGGCGATCAGCATCAACTGGACCTCGGTGGTGCCCTCACCGACCTCGAGGATCTTGCTGTCGCGGTAGTGGCGGGCCACCGGGTACTCGTTCATGAAACCGTATCCACCGAAGATCTGGGTGGCATCGCGCGCATTGTCCATCGCGGCCTCGCTGGCGACGAGCTTCGCGATGGATGCCTGCTTCTTGAACGGCTTGCCGGACAGCATCAGTGCGGCGGCGTCGTAGTACGCGGTCCGTGCGACGTGCGCCCGCGCCTCCATGCGCGCGATCTTGAATTCGATGGCCTGGTTGGCCCCGATGGGGCGTCCGAACGCCTCGCGTTCCTTCGCGTAGCGGACGGACTCGTCGACGCAGCCCTGCGCGGCACCAACCGACAGCGCCGCGATCGCGATGCGGCCCTCGTCGAGGATGCGCAGGAAGTTCGCGTAGCCGCGGCCGCGTTCGCCGAGCAGGTTCGCCTCGGGGACCCGCACGTCCTGGAACGTCAGCGGGTGGGTGTCGGAGGCGTTCCAGCCGACCTTGTTGTACGCCGGCTCGGCGGTGAACCCGGGGGTGGAGGTCGGCACCAGGATCGTGGAGATCTCCTTCTTGCCGTTGTCCTTGACGCCGGTGACCGCGGTGACGGTGACGAGCTTGGTGATGTTCGTGCCGGAGTTGGTGATGAACTGCTTGTTGCCGTTGATGACCCACTCGCCGTCGGCGAGCTTTGCGGTGGTGCGGGTGCCGCCCGCGTCGCTGCCGGCCCCGGGTTCGGTGAGACCGAACGCCGCCAACGACTTTCCGCTCGTGAGCTGTGGCAGCCACTCCTGCTTCTGCTCCTCGTTGCCGAAGCGGTACACCGGCATCGCACCGAGCGAGACACCGGCCTCGAGAGTGATGGCGACGGACTGGTCGACCTTGCCCAGTTCCTCGAGCGCGAGGCACAGCGCGAAGTAGTCGCCGCCCATGCCGCCGTACTCCTCGGGGAACGGCAGACCGAACAGGCCCATGTCGGCCATGCCGTCGACCACCTCGTACGGGAACGTGTGGTTGGCGTCGTGTTCCGCGGACACCGGCGCGACCACGGTCTGCGCGAAGTCCCGGACGGTCTTTGCGAGCTGCTGGTACTCGTCGGGCAGCGATGCGGTGGACAGGTACTCGGTCATGACGCGACATCCTTCGGTGCGAGTTCGGAAGACTGCTCGGATTCGGTGGCGGGACTGACCCGCGCGAGGGGTTGATCGACCTTGACCTGGTCGCCGACGGCGACGAGGACCTCGACGACGCCGGCGATCGGTGCGGACAGGGTGTGCTCCATCTTCATGGCCTCGACGACCACGACGGCGGTCCCGGCGTCGACGGTGTCGCCGGACGCCGCGGCCACCGCGATGACGGTGCCGGGCATGGGGCTGGTGAGCGCGGCGTCACCCGCGTGGGCGTCGTCGCCGCGCACGCTGGCCTCGCGTAGCTGCGAGACGATCCACGTGCCGCCACCCCCGGCCAGCCACAGCGTTCCGTCGTCCTCCGCAACACGGAAGGTGTCGTGCCGGCCGTCGACCACGACGGTCAGGGTGCCGGCGTCGAGCCGCGCCGTGAGCGTGCGGTTCTCGCCGCCCTCGATGCGGGCGAGACCGTCGTCGGGGGTGCCGGTGACGAGCACGTGCTCGGTGCGGTCGCCGCAGCGCAGTCGCAGCGAGATCGGTTCCCGGCCGCCGACGCGCCATCCGCTGGGGACGTCCCACGGGTCGGCCCCGCTCCCGGTACCGCTGCGCCACAACCCGAGCCAGTGCTGGGCGGCCGCGGCGATCAGCACGTCGTCGTCGACCACCGGCGCGTGGAAGTCGGAGACCCGACGGTCCAGCAGGCCGGTGTCGAGGCGTCCGGCGCGGACGTCCTCGTCGGCGAGCAGGAACCGGAGGAAGTCGACGTTGGTCACGACACCGAGGACAGCGGTGTCCGCGAGCGCGCGGTCGAGGCGCCGCAGCGCCTCCGCACGGTCGTCGCCGTGCGCGATCACCTTCGCCAGCATCGGGTCGTAGTCGCTGCCGACCACCGTGCCGTCGTGCAGGCCCGAGTCGACCCGCACCCCGACCCCGGCCGGGTCGGTGAGACCGAGCACCCGACCGCCGGTCGGCAGGAAGCCGCGGGCCGGATCCTCGGCGTACACGCGGGCCTCGATCGCGTGCCCGGTGAGTGTGATGTCGTCCTGGGTGAAACCGAGCGGCTCCCCGGCCGCGATCCGCACCTGCCACTCGACGAGGTCGAGTCCCGTCACCATCTCGGTGACCGGGTGCTCCACCTGCAGGCGGGTGTTCATCTCCATGAAGAAGAACTCGTCGGGCCGATCCGCGGACACGATGAACTCGACGGTGCCGGCGCCGGTGTAGTCGACGCTGCGGGCGGTATCGCACGCGGCGGCACCGATCCGTGCCCGGGTCGCGGCGTCGAGCAGCGGCGACGGCGCCTCCTCGATCACCTTCTGGTGCCGGCGCTGCAGGCTGCACTCACGTTCGCCGAGATGCACGACGTTGCCGTGGCCGTCGGCGAGGATCTGCACCTCGATGTGCCGGGGCCGCAGCACGAACCGCTCGAGGAACAGGGTGTCGTCACCGAAGGCCGACCCGGCCTCGCGGCGCGCACTGACCAACGCGCCCGGCAGGTCCGCCGGATCCTCGACCAGCCGCATGCCCTTGCCGCCGCCACCGGCGGACGGCTTGACGAGCACCGGGTAGCCGATCTCGTCGGCCGCGGCGATCAGTTCGGCATCCGACAGCCCCGGCTTCGCGATGCCCGGCACCACCGGGACGTCGAACGCGGCGACCGCGTTCTTCGCGGTGATCTTGTCGCCCATCACCTCGATGGCCCGCGCGGACGGGCCCAGGAAGACGACGCCGGCGGCCGCGCAGGCGGCCGCGAACGCGGTGTTCTCGGAGAGGAATCCGTAGCCGGGGTGGATAGCCTGCGCGCCCGTGCGCTTCGCGGCATCGAGGACCCGGTCGATGTCGAGGTAGCTCTCCCGCGCGGCGGCGGGACCGAGCAGCACCGCGGTGTCGGCCTCGCGAACGTGGCGGGCGCCGGCGTCGGCCTCGCTGTAGACCGCGACCGAGCGGATGCCCATGGTGCGCAACGTGCGGATGACGCGGACCGCGATCTCGCCGCGGTTGGCGACGAGGACGGTATCGAACTGCGTAGTCATGTATGCCCTCACATCCGGAAGACGCCGTAGGAGACCGGCTCGAGCGGCGCGTTCGCGCACGCCGACAGGGCCAGTCCGACAACGGTTCTGGTGTCGGCGGGGTCGATCACACCGTCGTCCCACAGCCGAGCGGTCGAGTAGTACGGATTGCCCTGCGCCTCGTACTGCGCACGGATCGCATCGGGATCCTTCCCGGACCCGACCGCGCCGAGCACCGACGCGGCCTGCTCGCCGCCCATGACGGAGATACGCGCGTTGGGCCACATCCACAGGAACCGCGGCGAGTAGGCGCGGCCGCACATCGAGTAGTTGCCCGCACCGTACGAGCCGCCGATCACGACCGTCAGCTTCGGCACCCGGGCGCACGCAACGGCGGTGACCATCTTGGCGCCGTGCTTGGCGATGCCGCCGGCCTCGTACTCACGGCCGACCATGAAGCCAGTGATGTTCTGCAGGAACAGCAGCGGGATGCTGCGCTTGTCGCACAGTTCGATGAAGTGAGCGCCCTTCATCGCCGACTCGGCGAACAGCACGCCGTTGTTGGCGACGATGCCGACCGGGTGCCCGTGGATGCGGGCGAACCCGGTGACGAGCGTCTTGCCGTACTCGGCCTTGAACTCCTGGAAGCTGGAACCATCGCGGGCACCGCCGGCGCCCCCGTCGACCAAGCGCGTAATCACCTCACGCACGTCGTACGGGATGCGCGGGTCGGTCGGGACGATGTCGTACAACTCGTCCTGGTCCGCGGCCGGAGCCACCGTCTCGACCACGTCCCACGGCCGGGGTGCCCGCGGACCGAAGGTCGACACGATGTTCCGGACGATGCGCAGCGCGTCGCGGTCGTCCTCGGCGAGATGATCGGTGACACCGGAGACCTTCGAATGCAGGTCGCCGCCACCGAGTTCCTCGGCCGTGACGACCTCGCCGGTCGCGGCCTTCACCAGCGGCGGACCGCCGAGGAAGATCGTGCCCTGGTTGCGGACGATCACGGCCTCGTCGCTCATCGCCGGCACGTACGCGCCGCCAGCGGTGCACGAGCCGAGGACCGCGGCGATCTGCGGAATCCCCTTGGCGCTCATGGTCGCCTGGTTGTAGAAGATACGGCCGAAGTGCTCGCGGTCCGGGAAGACCTCGTCCTGCATCGGCAGGAACGCGCCGCCGGAATCGACCAGGTAGAGGCACGGCAGGTTGTTCTGCAGCGCGATCTCCTGCGCCCGCAGGTGCTTCTTGACCGTCATCGGGTAGTAGGTGCCGCCCTTGACGGTGGCGTCGTTGGCGACGATCACGCACTCGCGCCCGGAGACGCGTCCGACACCACCGATCACGCCGGCGCCGGGGCATTCGTCGTCGTACATGCCGTTGGCGGCGAGCGGCGCCAGTTCGAGGAACGGGCTGCCCGGGTCGAGCAGCGCGTTCACGCGGTCACGCGGCAGCAGTTTGCCGCGGGCGACGTGGCGTTCACGCGAGCGTTCACTGCCGCCACGCGCCGCGGCCGCGAGCCGCTCGCGCAGGTCTGCCACGAGTTCGACGTGTTGTTCCCGATTCGCAGACTTCGGCGGGGTCGACGAGATGGTGCTGGGGGTTGTCACGGCACCGTCCTTCCGGAGGTTCCCGATACGCTGAGGTGAGTGAGTTAATCTCGACTAACTGAAGGTTAGGTTATCTGTGATTAACTGAGTTGTCCAGACCACATTGCACAGGAACGTGACACATGACCGATCTCGGAGCCCGACCGGGCGATCAGAGACTCGACGACGACCGGCCCGCCAGCCGCCGCAGCCGCGCGAAGGCCGACCGGCGGCAGGAGTTGCTGCGCGCCGCGGCACGTCTGGTCGCCGAGCGCGGCTTCCCCGGAGTGCGGCTCGAGGATCTCGGCGCCGCGGTGGGCATCAGCGGGCCCGCCGTCTACCGGCACTTCCCCAACAAGGACGCGCTGCTGGTGGAACTGCTCACCGACATCAGTGAACGCCTGTTGGCCGGCGGCACGGACGTGGTGGAGCGGGTCGCCGACCCCGGCGCAGCGCTCGAGGAACTCGTCGACTTCCACCTCGACTTCGCGCTCGGGGAGCCGGACCTGATCCGCGTCCAGGACCGCGACCTGCACTCGCTGCCCGACGACGCGCGCCACCGCGTCCGGCAGACCCAGCGTCGGTACGTCGAGATCTGGGTGGACGTGCTGCGCCGGATGGACCCGACGCTGGACGCGACTCGCGCGCGGATCGCGGCGCACGCGACTTTCGGCCTCATCAACTCCACCCCGTACAGCGCGGTGTCCCCGTCCGCCGAGGGGAAGGCGGACGGGGATCCGACCCGCGCGGTGCTGCGGCGCATGGCACTGGCCGCGCTGCCGCCGGGCACGACGTGGTGACGCTGCCCGGTTCCTGCGTCAGGTGCGCCGACTGGTGATCGACGTGTAGGCGAGCGTCAGCACGGCCGCGACCGCGATGCTGATGATCCACCGCCACCAGTCGATACCGGGAGTGTCGCCCTTGTCGCTGATGAGGCCCCAGATCCAGTAGCCCAGGAGGGCGCCGATGATGCCGATGACGACGGTGATGATCCACCCCATCGCCTGTTTGCCCGGAATCACCAGGCGCGCGATCACGCCGATGACGGCGCCGAAGATGATCGTGCCGATGATCTCGCCCATGCGGGGCTCCTTCCGTCCGCCCCCGTCGGCGCGGAGACACTTCCGCCCTGGTTCGACGGTACGGTTTCCGTCGAACCAGGGCGGAATATCACGCAGATCGTTGCGGGAGCGAGTCCGTCATCCTCCGTGCACGATGACGCCGCGGATGTTCGTGCCGTTGCGCAGGTCCTCGTAACCCTGGTTGACATCCTCGAGGGAGTAGCGGGTGGTGACGAGCTCGTCGAGCTTCAGCTCGCCCTGGTCGTACATGCGCAGCAGTCGGACGATGTCGTACTGCGGGTTGGCCGATCCGAACAGCGTGCCCTTGATGGTCTTCTCGTTGAGCGTCAGGTCGGCGCCCGACACGTGCACGGTCAGCTTCGCCGGATCGGCGAGGCCGGTGATGACGACGGTGCCGCCCTTGCCGATCACGGCGGTCGCCGCCGCGACCACCTCCTCGTCGACGGTGCCGACCAGAATGAGGGCCTGATCGGCGCCCTGACCCCAGCTCAGCTCGTTGACCTTCACCGCGGCCTCCTCCGCCGTGGCGTAGGCGTGGGTGGCACCGAACTTCAGCGCGGTCTCGCGCTTGAACGCCACCGGGTCGACCACGACCACGTACCGGGCGCCGGCCTGCACCGCACCCTGCACGGCATTGATACCCAGCCCGCCGATGCCGTAGATGACGGTGATGTCGCCGGCACGGACCCCACCGGAGTAGACCGCGGTCCCCCAGCCCGACGGGACACCGCAGCCGACGAGCACCGCGGTCTCGAGGGGAAGCCAGTCGTCGACCTTGACGACGGAGTGCTGCGAGATCGTCGCCCGCTCGGCGAACGTGCCGAGCATGCACATGGCACCGAAGTCGGTTCCCCCGGAATGGAATCGGAACGTCCCGTCGGGCATCGAGCCCTCCAGGATGGTCGCGCCCATGTCGCACAGGTTCTGTCGGCCGGTGGCGCAGTACCGGCACGTTCCACAGTTGGGGATGAAACTGCACACGACGTGGTCGCCGGGCTTCACCTTGGTGACGCCGGGGCCGACCTCCTCGATGATGCCGGAGCCCTCGTGTCCGCCGACGATCGGATAGCGGGGCGGCAGATCACCGTCCGTCAGATGCAGATCCGAGTGGCACAGTCCCGCCGCGGTGTACTTGATCAGCACCTCGCCGGGGCCTGGACCGTCCAGGTCGAGTTCCATGATCTCGAACGGCTTTCCGGGCTCGAGCAGAACAGCAGCCTTGGTCTTCATGGGTTCTCCTTCGGGGTTCGAGAGTGCGAGCGGGAATGTCAGAGGGCGACGTTGACGGCCTTGGTCTGGGTGAACGCGTCGATGCCGGAGGCACCGAGTTCGCGACCCCAGCCGGACTGCTTGTAGCCGCCGAACGGCATTGCGGTGTCGAAGCCGTTGTACTGGTTGACCCACACCGAACCGGCCTTCAGCCGACGGGCCGTGCGGTGCGCCTTGGAGATGTCCCGGGTCCAGACACCGGCGGCCAGACCGTAGATGGAGTCGTTGGCGGCGGTGACGATGCCCTCGTCCGCGTCGAACGGCAGGGCCGCGACGACGGGACCGAAGATCTCCTCGCGGACAACGCTGAAGTCGGGCTTGACGTCGACCAGCACGGTCGGCTCGACGAAGTAGCCCGTCTCGCCCCAGCGCTTGCCGCCGGTGAGCGCCCGGGCTCCGTCGGCAAGTCCGTCGCGCAGATACCCCGTGACCCGGTCGAACTGTTCCTGCGACACGAGCGGGCCGAGTTCGGTTGTCGGGTCCAGCCCGGGGCCGATCTTGACCTTGCTCGCGGCATCGGCGACCGCCTCCGTGAAGCGCTCGAAGATGCTGTTCTCGACGTACAGGCGGGTGCCGGCGACACAGCACTGACCGTGGTTGAAAAGCCAGGCGTTGAGCGAACCCTGCACGGCCGCATCGAAATCGGCGTCCGCGAACACGATGTTGGGGCTCTTGCCGCCCAGCTCGAGGCTGACCTTCTTCAGATTGCCCCTGGCGGCGTCGACGATCTTCTTGCCGACCTCGGTGGAACCGGTGAACGCGACCTTGTCGACGTCGTCGTGCCCGGACAGCGCGGCACCGGCGTCGCCGAAGCCGGGCACGATGTTGACCACGCCGGGCGGGAACCCTGCCTCCTCGAAGATCTCGGCGAGCATGATCGCGGTGAGCGGCGTCTGCTCGGCCGGCTTGAGGATGACGGTGTTACCGGCAGCGAGGGCTGGCGCGAGCTTCCAGGACGCCATGAGCAGCGGGAAGTTCCACGGCACGATCAGCCCGCACACCCCGATGGGCTCGCGGAGCGTGTAGGCGTGGAATTCGCCGCCCGGCGCGAACGGCATCGACACGTTGACGGTGCTGCCCTCGATCTTGGTGGCCCACCCGGCGTAGTAGCGGAAGACGTCGGCCGCCCACGCGACGTCGACGGCGGACGCGATGGCCGCAGACTTACCGTTGTCGAGCGCCTCGAGCTGACCGAACTCGGCGGCACGCTCGGTGAGCAGGTCACCGACCTTCCAGATGAGGCGCTCACGCTCGTTCGGCTTCATCGTGGCCCACGGGCCCTCGTCGAACGCACGGCGCGCGGCCTGGACGGCGCGGTCGATGTCGACGGCCTCGCCGTGCGCGACGTCGGCGAGGCGATCGCCGGTCGCCGGATCATGCGTGACGAACGTGCGACCGGAAGCCGCGTCGACGAACTCACCCCCGATGTACAGCTGCTTCGTGCCGGTGAGAAACTCGCGAACCCGCGGCGAAATGGACTGCTCGGCAACGAGAGTCATGCCCGAACCTCCTGGAGACGACGTGTGATGTGCAACACAGCCATCGTGCTCCGGGCTGGCGGTCGTCAACTGTTCAAGCTCTGGACAGCTGGCCGAAATGCCCGCGAACAGCACACCGCCGCCACACCTGGGGCAGCGAGGTGTCCAAACTACTGCGAGGGCTACGTGTACCGCGGCGACGCCAACGTCTTCGACAGGACCACCAAGGTCGGCGAATACGCCCTCACGGGCCCGGACATGGCGAAGGACCAGGTTCTCACCGGCGCCTCGGGTACGGGAACCTCGGCGGCGCTGGCCCGGGGCGAGTACTGGGTGTTCACCAAGTGCAAGGAGATCGGCGACACCGCCTACCAGGTCGTCGGCCAGCCCGTGCGGGTGGCAATCACCGAGGATGCGGCCGTGGTTCCCGGGCTCGGTAGCATCGAGGACTTCTTCCGTGACGCTCTGAACGGCGTGCTCAGCCAGTTCGGCAGCTAGCCTGCAGGTTTCGCGAGCCGCGTGCGGTCGGCGGTTCAGTCCGCCGGCCGCACCCGACTGCTCACACGGTGATGTCGAGGGCCCGGATCCGGCTGTACAGCGTGGTGCGACTGATGCCGAGTCGCGCCGCGGCGTGCACCTTGTTGCCGCGACTCTCCTGAAGTGCCTCGATGATCGCGTCCCGCTCCGCGCGTTCACGGCCGCCCAGTCGGGCCACCCGCCCGGGCGCGCGGTACTCCTCGGGCAGGTCCTCGACCCGGATTGCCGCCCCGCCCCGGTCGGGAAGGCCGGCGAGCACCGCGCGCAGTTCGACGAGATTACCCGGCCACGTGTGCTCGGACAGCGCGGTCAGTGCACTGGGGCCGATCCGCAGTCCACCCCGGCCGACCTCCGCGGCGAGGGCGTCGGCGAGCGCCGGAAGCTCCCGGATCCGCTGCCGCAGAGCGGGAACCGTGACCTGTGCGCCGCAGCGCGCGAGCAGGTCCCGCACGGCCGGTCGGACCGCGTCGAGCGGGTCGGAGGTGAACACCGGCCGGGGTCCGTCGGCGCGCGCGGCGAACGACGCCAACAGCGCGACCACCGGTTCCGGAGCGAGATGGACGTGTTCGATCAGGACATGCTCGGGTTGGGTCTCGGCGTGCGCGAGCAACCGGGCACACCAGTCCCGCTCCCCCTCCGCCACAATGTGCGCGGCGTCCACCACCACGATCGCCCCCGCCGCGAACTCCCTTGCGGCCCAGCTTCGCCCGCTGCCCGGTTCCCCGACGATCGCGAGGGCGCCCGGACTGGAGCGCAACTCGTGCAGCCGGGCACGTAGCCGCGAGGTCGCGTCCTGCGGCGTGGCCCTGCGCCGCACGGGGGGCCGAGTCTCGTCGACGTCCAGCAGGAAAAGCGCACCACTCTCGGCGCCGGCCACCCGGTCGATGCGCAGCCCGGTGCACCCGCCACCGGACAGCGCGAAGTCCAGGCTGCGCGACTCGCCGGCGGGGACGTCGGCCGCGAGCGCGCGCAACGCCACATGATCGCTCGGGTCGAGCAGTTCCACCGCCGCCTTGTTCGTGAGCATGATGTCCTGACCCATCGCGGCCACGGCGACACCACGCTGCCGGGCGGCGATCTGGAAGGCATCCACCACGCGTCGGTCCGATTCCCGCGCGCCCTCGAGAAGTCGAGCCTCGATGTCCCGGACCGCCCGCGCGAGGAAGGGCACGAACAGCGGATTCGCCGTCTTCTCCGTCGCTGTGATGTCGAGGATGCCCTCGATCCGGCGCGTGACCGGGTGCACGATCGGTTGGCCGTAACAGCTGAACTGCCGGAACGACTCGAGGAAGTGCTCGTCGCGATGGACGACGATGCCCTGACGCACCTCGAGCGGCGTTCCGAGGGCGTTGGTGCCGTACGTCTCCTCGGAGAGCGCGACACCGGGCAGCACGCCGACGCCTTCCATCGCAGCCTTCATGGCAGCGGAATCGAACACCCGTGACACGACGCGACAGTCACGGTCGACGAGCAGGATGCCGCACCCGGTACCGGACAGCTGTACCCGCAACTCGTCGAGCACCGGCCGGGCGGCCCTGAGCAGCCGCCCGGCCGAGTCCGACGGATCGAGCAGCGTCGGCTCCGGCACGCGCGCCGGGTCGATGCCGCTGAGCTGTGAACGCCTCCAGGACAATTCGATTTCCGGCCGCAACGCGTGCACCACCGCCACTACTCCCTCCGATCAGGCGCGATCGATCAGTTCGAGCGACATCTCCCGCATGTCGACCTTGCGGATCTTGCCGGTGACCGTCATCGGGAACTCGTCGACCAGGTGGACGTAGCGGGGGATCTTGTAGTGCGCCAGCTTTCCGGTGCAGAACGCGCGCAACGAATCCGCATCGAGTGGCTGCGCGCCCTCGCGCAGCCGGATCCACACCATCAGTTCCTCCCCGTACTTCGCGTCCGGGACGCCGATCACCTGGGCGTCGAGGACGTCGGGGTGGGTGTAGAGGAACTCCTCGATCTCGCGTGGGTAGACGTTCTCGCCGCCGCGGATCACCATGTCCTTGATCCGGCCGGTGATCGCGACGTACCCGTCGCCGTCCATCACCCCGATGTCACCGGTGTGCATCCACCGCGCCGCATCGATCGCCTCGGCCGTCTTGTCCGGGTTGTCCCAGTAGCCGAGCATCACCGAGTACCCGCGGGTGCACAGCTCGCCGGGCTCCCCGCGCGGCACCGTCAACCCGGTCGCGGGATCGACGATCTTCACCTCGAGGTGCGGGCCGACCTGACCGACCGTCGACACGCGCTGGTCGATGCTGTCGTCGCGGCGGGTCTGCAGCGACACCGGCGACGTCTCGGTCATCCCGTAACAGATCGACACCTCCGCCATCCCCATCCGCTCGATGACCTGCTTCATCACCTCCACCGGACACGGGGAGCCGGCCATGATCCCGGTCCGCAGACTCGACAGGTCGTACGTCTCGAAACCCGGGTCGGCCAGCTCCGCGATGAACATCGTCGGCACCCCGTACAGCGACGTGCACCGCTCGGCCTGCACCGCCGCCAGGGTCGCGGCCGGGTCGAACGCCGGTCCGGGAATCACCATCGCCGCCCCGTGACTGGTACACGCGAGGTTGCCCATCACCATCCCGAAGCAGTGGTAGAACGGCACCGGAATACACACCCGGTCGCGCTCGGTGTATCCGCACAACTCGCCGACGAAATAGCCGTTGTTGAGGATGTTGTGGTGACTGAGCGTCGCACCCTTCGGGAAACCCGTTGTCCCCGACGTGTACTGGATGTTGATCGGATCGTCCGCCGAGAGCGCGGCCTGCGCCCGCGCCAGCGGCGCACGGTCGTCCGCCAGCGCCGCGCGGCCGTCGGCGACCAACGCGTCCCACCCCGGCGTGCCCAGCAGCAGCACGTGCTCGAGGGCGGCGCACTCGGGCCGCACCTGCTCGATCATCGCCGCGTAGTCGGACGTCTTGAACGACGGCGCGGCGATCAGCATCCCGATCCCGGCCTGATCGAGCACGTACTGCAACTCGTGCGACCGGTACGCGGGGTTGATGTTGACCAGGATCGCGCCGATCTTCGCCGTCGCGTACTGGACCATCGTCCACTCCGCGCAGTTCGGCGCCCAGATCCCGACCCGGTCACCCTTGCCGATCCCGACCCCGAGCAACCCGGCCGCGACCGCATCGACGTCCGCGGCCAACTCGCTGTAGGTCCACCGACGCCCCGAACCCCGATCGATCAACGCGTCCCGCGCACCGTGCGCGGCGACCGTCCGGTCGAAGTTGTCACCGATGGTGTCGCCCAGCATGGGCGCATCCCACGTTCCCGAGGCGTAGCTCGGTAGGGATCCGTGCAGCGAAGCGGTTGTGGTCATCGCGTTTCCTCTCCAGGCGCCGACCCCGGCACCCATGGGAGAAACCCGTCGGTGCGGGCCTCCCCAACGTACTCGCACGAGTGTGATGTAGGACATAGTCGCCGGTCGGGGGTGTCGACAACTGTTCAGTGTTCGAACACCCCCACCCGGACGGGAACGGAATCAGAGCGCGCGGTCCTTCGTCTCGACCAGCGCCTTGGTGCACACGAAGCTGACGACACCGAGCGCCGCGAGCATCAGGCCGATCGCGAAGCTGCCGTAGGACGAGGCCAGCGGTGCCGCGATCAGCGGCGGGATCGCGCCGCCGAGAACGCCGGCGAGGTTGTAGCCGAGCCCGGCGCCGGTGTAGCGGTAGCGGGTGTGGAACATCTCCGGCAGGAGCGCCCCGCACGGCCCGTAGGCCATACCGAAGATGGCGAGCGTGATGCACATCCCGACCACGAAGGCGACCGCGGAACCGGTGTCGAGCAGCGGGAACAGCACGAGGGCCCATCCCACCGCGAGGACACAGGAGATCATGATGACGCGGCGGCGGCCGATCCGGTCGGAGTACAGCGCCGAGACGACGATGGCGCCGCCGAAGACGACTGCCGCGACGATGCCGACTGCCAGCACGAACGGGCGACTGAAGCCGAGGGTCTTGGTGCCGTAGCTGGTGAGGAACGCGGTGCCCATGTAGAAGAGCGCGAACAGCGTCGCGAGTGCGCCGCCCGAGAGCAGGATCTCCTTGGTCTGGTACCGCCACGCGTCGAGGAACGGCAGCGTGCGGGGACCGGATGCGGCGGCGTCGGCCTGCTGCGCCCGGAACACCGGGGTTTCCTCGATGGCCAGGCGCATGTACAGCCCGATGGCGACGAGGACGATGGAGAACACGAACGGCACTCGCCAGCCCCAGCTGAGGAACGTCTCGTTGGCGTCACCGAAGATCGCACCCGTGATGATGAACGTGCTACTCGACAGCACGAACGCGATGGCCGGTCCCAACTGCGGGAACATCGCGTAGAGCCCGCGCTTGCCCGGCGGCGCGTACTCGGCGGTGAGCAGGGTCGCGCCCGCCCATTCGCCGCCGACGGCGAAGCCTTGGCCGAAGCGGAGCAGCACGAGGATGATCGGCGCCGCGACCCCGATCGTCTCCGCACCCGGGAGCAGTCCGATGAGGAGGGTCGAGATGCCCATCAACAGGAGGGTCGAGACGAGGGTCTTCTTACGACCGATCCGGTCGCCGTAGTGCCCGAACAACATTGCGCCTACCGGCCGCGCGATGAATGCCACCGCGAAGGTCGCGAAGGACGCGACGGTGCCGGCGGTGGAACCGAGCGCCGGGAAGAAGACCGTCGGGAAGACCAGTGCGGCGGCGGTTCCGTAGATGAAGAAGTCGTAGAACTCGATCGTCGTTCCGATACAACTCGCGATGGCCACCCTGCGCACGCTGGTGCGCGGGGAGGTGGCGGTCGCCGAGTCGAACGATGGCGACACAGTCGTCATGGATCCCTCTTCTCGAGCCGTGCGTGACGCCCCGATTGGCGTCAGCGACTGCGAGGAAAGGTAGTGACCTGGCTCACGTGCCAGCTACCCCCGGATGGGGGTGAAGGTGATGCCGGTCACCCCCATCCCGTCAGGACGGGGGGTGGTGTCCGGGCGAGGACCACTGCGAGTACCGCGCCCCAGAGCGCGGCCGGCCACAGCGCGTTCAACCCGAGGAATCGGTAGGCGGTCGCCCCGAGAGCGGCGCCCACGATCATCGCCAGCCACAACAGGAAGTGTCGGACCCATCCCCAGCGCTCACCACCGGTGAGCGCGGTGACCAGGCGCTGCCCCATCTTCACGAGGGTGCCGGTCATGTAGGTGAGGCTGATACTGACTTCGCCCTCCCGCTCGAAGGTGGAGTTCTCCGCGCCCATCGCGAGCACCATCAGCGCGATGGCGACGGGGGTGGCACCCAGCAGGTGGCCCGCCGCGGCGAGGACGAGGAGTGCCGTGACCAGCGCCAGGACCGCCGGACGATGGTGGCGTCCTGTGGTGCGGCCGGTGAAGGATCCAGCCATCACACCCACCACGAACAGCGCGACGATCCCGGCACCGGTAAACGCCGTCCCGACGAGCCCGTCGGCCACCGAGACCGCAAGCTTCGTGGAGTTTCCACTCATGAAGGACACGAAGTATCCACCGAGCGTGATGAACCCCATCGCGTCGACGAATCCCGCCAGGGCGGAAAGGAATACGGCAACGACCGCGATGCGTCTGGGATAGTGGAGCACCATGTCTGGACGATAGTCCTGCGAGCACCCACCACCGCGAACCGGTGGCGGGTGCTCACCGTGACAGGCCGCGGGCTATTCCTCGTCGAGGCCGCAGGCGCCGCTCAGTTCGCGCGCGATCTCGCCCCACACGGTGGCGTACGACGCGATCCCGGGAGCGGCGGCCCACTCCGCCTCACCTGCCTTCACCTTCCGCAACGCCTCCGCGAACAGGTCCTGGTAGCGCGACAGGCGCGGGACGAACGCGGAGACGTCGTCGAGCACATCCTGGGCCCGCTTGTCGAGGGCGGCGAGCGCGTCCGCGTCGACGTCACCGCCGGCGACGAGGTCCCGCACCGGACCGTCGAGCTCGAGGAAGCGCTCGTGGATCTCGGCGATCGAGTCCTCGTCGATCGAGACGCGCTCGGCGTCGAGCTGGTCACCGAGTTCGGCGATCCCGGCGTCGGTGAGCGCGAAAGAGCCGTCGCCGGTCGCCTCCGCCTTGCCCTGCGCGAGCAGCGCGTCGCGTGCCGCCTCGGCGGACGCGGCGGCCACCCCGAGCTGGGCGGCGAGGACGTCGGTCGTCACCTGCCCCTTCAAACGGATCGTCTGCAGCAGTGCCAGTTCGTCGACGTTGCCCGCGAAGGCCATCGTGTACTCCTCGTGTTCTCGAAACGTGTCCCTCGAGAACCTACAGCTCGGCGATCCGGGCCGGGGACGCCAGCTAACGCCACGCGCCCCCGCCGAAGCGGCGGTCGAGCAGGCGCACGTGCGCCTCGACCTGCGCGTGCAGCGCCGAGGCCGGGTCGAGTGTCAGCAGGTACGCCGCCCACGCCGCCAGGTCCTGGCGGCCGTGGATGGAGTTGGTCCACGTCGCCAGCAGACGCGTGTCCCCGGCCCGCAGCACCGTCGCCCGCATGCGCGCGCGGAGATCGTCTCGGACCTCCGCGACACCGGGCGCCTCCGACCCGGCCAGGACCGGCCCGTCGTACATCCGCAGCGCCGACGAGACATCCCCGCGGTCGAGGTACGACCGCACCTCGCCGACGTCGGAGTCGAGCGGGGTGAGCAGCCGGTACGGCCGCGACCCCAGCCGGTGCGCCCCGAACACCTTGCGCAACCTCGACATCTCGGCGCGGACCGTGACCGCGTCGAGTTCCACCTCGTCGAGCAGCACCGCGAGATGGTCCGCCCCCAGCCCCTCCGGGTGCTCCGCCAGCAGCAACAGGATTTCCGCGTGCCGCCGCGGCAGTTCGTGCCGCTCGCCGTCGACCACCAACGCCGGGCGCTGCGATCCCAGGACCTCGAGACGCGGGGTCGACGTCGTCACCGGCCGGGGGGACGCGAGCGCCTGCAGTCGGAGTTCCGTCTCGACGGCGACGGCCGTCGCCCGGACGAGGGCGAGCGCCTCGGGCACCGCGACTCGGGGTCCGCCGGTGATGTCGAGAGCGCCGATAATCCGCCCGGTGGTCGGATCGTGCACCGGCGCCGCCGAACAACTCCACGCGTGCATGGCGCGATTGAAGTGCTCGGCCGCGAAGATCTGGACGCTGTGGTCGAGCGCGAGCGCAGTGCCGGGGGCGTTGGTGCCCACGCGGTCCTCGCTCCAGTCCGACCCCTCGACGAAGTTGATGTCCAGGGCACGGTCCTTGGCGGAGGAGTCGCCCTCGATCCACAACAATCGACCGTTGGCGTCGCTCATCGCGACGAGCAGACCGGTGTCGGCCGCGTCCTCGACGAGCAGCTTCCGGACGACCGGGCGGATCGCTGCGAGCGGATGCGCGGCGCGGTACTCTTCGAGCGCCCTGCCGTCGAGCACCACCTCGTCGTCGACGAGGTCGGGGCTCACCCCGTTTCCGCGACTGCGCACCCACGATGCGTGGACGACGTCGCGCACCGTCTCCGTGTCGGTCTGCGCCGACTCGACGAATCGCTGATGGGCCCAGGAGGTGCGCTCGGCGAGCACACCGACGTCATCGCCCGGACGCACCGCAATCCACGGATTGCGCGGCGGTCCGGGTTCACGCTGTGCCATCGGCGCCTCCATCCCGCACCAATCCCGCCTGTCACCTCAAAGTCGCGCCAACTGTAACGCTTTCAGAGGAAGGTACTGGCACGTTCAGCCACCATGACTGCCGTGGCGTGCGGTCCGCGACTGGGAACGGACGGCAGGATCGATGTGTCCACGACGAACAGCCCGTCGAGACCGTGCACTCGGCACCGGTCGTCGACCACCGACGAGTCCGCGTCGGAACCCATCCGGCAACTGCCCGACAGGTGCAGCGAGGTGCCGAGGTGATCGGCCAGCCAGCCGTCGGACATCTCGATCGGCTCCGGCTCGAGCAGTCGGCGCATCGGTCCCATGTGCATGAGGTCGGCGGCATGCGTCACCGCCTCGCGCAGCGCCTGGCGGTCCTCGGCCGACTCGAGGTAGCGATACGACACCTGCGGCGCGTCGGCCGGGTCGGCCGAGACGAGTCGGATCTCCCCGCGGCTTCGCGGCTTCATCAGGACGACCCCCAGGCACGGCTTTCCGATGCCCGATCCGGGGATGAGGTCTCCGAACGACGCTGTGTAGGGACGCATCTCGATGTCGTCGGTGTTGAGTGTCACCTGCAGCGCCGGCGTCTGCCGGGTGCGGGCGACCGACTGGCGATACTCGTACGGCACCACGACTTCCGGGTGATCGGAAAACTCCGCGCCCACCGCCGGCAGGTCCGCGACCACCGGGATGCCCAACTGCGACAGGTGCCCGGCGTCGCCGACACCGGAGAGCATCAGCAGGTGCGGCGTCGCGACGGCACCGGCGGTGAGGACCACCGTCGACGTGCGGATCATGCGCACGTCGGAATCGGTAGCCACCTCGAGTCCCACCACCCGCGCACCGGAGAAGAGGACGCGGGTGACGGTGGTGTCGGACCGGACGGTGAGATTCCGGCGGCCGAGGTTCGGCAGCAGGTAGGCCGACGCGGGTCCCACCCGGGCACCGTCCCGGATGTTCAACGGCACGGGCCCGATGCCGTGCGAGCCGGGGGCATTCTTGTCCGGGTCGTCGGGATGCCCGGCGGCGTGCGCGACATCGGCGAACGCGGCACTGACGGGATGCCACCGGTCCGGCGGATCGCGCCGGACCGGAATCGGGCCGTTCGCCCCGTGCCACGGTCCGGTGAAGTCCGCGTCGGTCTCGATCTCCCGGAAGAACGGCAGCACATGCTCGTACGACCACGCCGCCGGCCAGTGGTCGAAATCCTCCACCTGCGCCCGTACGAAGTAGCCGCCGTTGACGGCGCCCGACCCGCCGAGCACGCGGCCCCGGGCGATCCACCCGGCCCGGCCGCTCGTCAGCTCCACCGGGTAGGGCCAGATCCAGCGGCTGTCCGGCCCCACCGGCAGGACACCCGCGTCGACCAGTTCGGGCGGGAACTCCGCCGGAATTCGATGCCCAGGCCCGGATTCGACGAGCACGACGTCCCGGTTCGGGTCCTCACTGAGTCGCCCGGCCAGGACGCTCCCGCACGAGCCGCCGCCCACCACGACGACATCGGCGGATTCCGGGAACTCCGGTGTCCCCGCGGCCGACGCCACGGTCAGTTACCGATGCGCGGTTCGAGTGCCCGCAGATCCCGGGCGCGGATCGCGCCCTGCCACAGGCCCGCCCCGTACGCGACGTCGTCGAGGCGCTTGAACGCGGTGTGCCGCACCGGCCCCAGACCGCCCGGCTCCCGGTGCGTCGCCCAGTCGACGACGCCCTCGGCGACCGCGATCGCCAGCAGGAGCCTTCTGATACGACGGGACACCAGCATCACGAGCAGCGTGATCGGCCAGTACGAGCGGCACATGGCCGACGCGAGCTGCCAGGCGCCGTTGCCGAAACCGCGCGCAGCCAGGGCCGTGGCGATCCGGGTCGGCTGGTCGAGGTCGGCGAACGTGCGGCGCAGGCGCAGCACCGTGACCAGGAACGTCGCGAGGCTCGACAGGAGGCCGATCCGCGTGCAGCTCGCGGCGGCGAGGACGGCCATCAGCGTCCACTTCGACATCGCGACGGGCGGGACCATGCCGTCGTGCCGGGCCGCGAGCGGGGCCGCCCCGGTGCCGTAGAACATCTTGCGGGTGAACCACTTGCCGAACGAGACGCGATGGTCGTGCGCGACGTGGGCGACCGGCTCGTAGCGCAGACGCCAGCCCGCCTCCTGCAGCCGCCAGCACAGGTCGACGTCCTCGGCGACGTGCATCGACTCGTCGAATCCCCCGGTCTCCACCAGCACGTCGCGGCGCAGCAGCATCGCCGCGCTCGGCACGTACGACACCGGGCTGCCCGAACGGACCGCGGCCTCCTTGCGGCCGAGGTCGAGTGACGACCGGGTGTGCTCGTAGCGGGCGAGCGCGGCACCCTCCGGTTCGAGGGCGACGATGCGCGGCGCCACCAGCGCCACCGCCGGGTCGCTGAAATGCCCGAGCATCCGTTCGAGCCATCCCGTCCGCGGAACCACGTCCGAGTCCAGGAACGCAACGAAAGGTGTTTTCGCAGCACGGAATCCGGTGTTACGGGCCGCGGCGGGGCCACGGGACCGCTCGTGTCGCAGGAGCGTCACGTGCGCGGCGGCGCCGGACAGGTCGGGCAGCTCGAGCGGGACGGTCGATCCGTCGTCGACGACGATGACCTGGAGACCGCGCAGCGCGGGGACCAGTCGCGCGATGCCCGCGACGTTGTCGCGGAGCGGCACCACCACCGTGACGTCACTCGGGGACGGCGTGCTCATCGGCCGCGGATTCGCGATCCCGGAGTCGAGCAGTCGGCGCGCGACGACGGCCGTCTGGGAATCCACCACCTCGAGGTAGCCGTCGCCGATCATCTCGGCCGCGGCCGGAGCAAGTTTGAGCATCCGCATGGGCGAGCCACCGATGAGGACCCGGCCGCCGGAGTAGGCGCGCACCGTGGGATCGATGCGGATCCCGAACCCGTCGGGCAGTCGCGGCTCGTGCATCAGACGATGGTAAGGGCGAATCGGGCGTTGGGCAGAACTTGCCCCAAAAAACCCGGACGTTTCACCACAGACGTCACAGGAGTCGCCCGTCGGGCCGCGGCGTCCAGCCGGAGACCGCCTTCCGGGAGCGTTCCACCAGGGCATCGAACAACGTGCGGCCCTCCTCGGCCGACGCATCCGTGGGATCGCCGAGGATCCCGTTCGCGGTGGCCGCGAGCATGCCGCCGGCCCGCAGCTGCGGCATCAACTCCGCGATCGGCGTCGTGTTGCCCCGCTCGGCCCGGTCCATCGCGACGTCGTCGGGTGAAAGGTGGAGCAGCAGGGATGTTTCGGTCCGACCGGCATGCGCATCGGCACCGGGCACCGCACACGGCAGCCAGGCGACGTCGCGGCCCTCGTATCGCAGCAGCTCTACCGCCTTCACCAGCGCCGGACCGTTGCCGCCGTGCCCGTTGACGAACACGACCCGCCGCGCCCACCGGCACGCCGACCGGCCGTACTCGACGAGCAGCAGCTCGAGCGCGGCGGTGCCGAGTGAGATGGTGCCGGCGAACCCCTCGTGCTCGCCGCTCGCGCCGTACTCGATCGCCGGTGCGCACGTGACCCCCGGCAGGGCACGTGCGACCGCCGACGCGATCCGGGTGTCGGTGTCCAGCGGCAGGTGCGGGCCGTGCTGCTCGAGCGAGCCGACCGGGACGGCGACGGTGAGGTAGTCGCGCGGCACGTCCGGCCAGGGGGTGCGGGCGAGATGCATCGGTCGATCGTATGCGAGGAGCAGGCCGTCGCAGCGAACGCAGCACTGGCACAGTGCGGTTCGCCGCGTCGGTGCACGGAATCAGCGGCGGAAGAGGGCCGCGGCCGCGAGCCCGTCGCGCAGGTGCTCGTAATCTCCGACCATCGCCGCTCGAAGGACGGCCTCGTCCATGCCCGGTCCGGCGGCGAGCAGCGATTCGAGCGCCGCGTCGCTTCCACGCACCGCGGAGCCCAGCAGGTCGTCCGAGGCCTCTTCGAGGAAGTCCGCCAGCGTGGAGAGCGCCGACGACGGTTCCCGAGACGAGCCAGGTGCCAGCATCATCGGCGCGATACGCATCGGATCGTGGCCGACCGCGGACCACCGCCCGCCCTCGTACCCGTACGCGAAGTTGAGCGTGTCGTCGGCGGCGGCCGGCGCGAGCCACCAGCGTTCGGCTCCGTGCGCCTCCAGCACCTTGCGGTCACCGTCGAAGTCCGGCTCGGGACAGTCGCGATCGAAACCGAAGATCGCCGCCCTCCCCTCCGGTAGCCGGACGAAGCGGAAGTACGATCCGCCACCGTCGTGGTAGGTGACTCGATCGGTCTCGATCGAGAACGCGCACTCGAGGTCGGGATACGAGAAGACGGCCGCGTGTACCGCCGCCCACCCGGCGAGAATTCGACGAACGGCCTCCGGATCCGGTAGATCGACCTGTGTCTGTGCCATGGCCGGAAGGTAGCGCACCCCTCGGACATCGTCCGTCTCAGTCGTGGACGTTGTCCTCGAGCAGCGATCGGAAGTCACGGGCGAGTTGCACGACCGCGTTGCCGTTGTCGTGGTCGACGAGGCGGACCGTTCCGTCGGCCGCGATCCAGATCGGGTTCCCGGACCCGTCGTCGGCGATCACGACACCGTCGATCAGAGACCCGTACGCCTCACGCGCCCAGGTGGTCAACTCGATGCAGCTCTCCCGACCCAGGATCGAGGCGTTGTTCCACGCATGGACGGGCACGCCCACGAAGCAGCCGCCCCACCGGCCCACGAACTCCTCGTACTCCCCGTCCGGCACCAGACCCACGGTCGCCAGTCGATCGCGGAGCTCGCCGGAGGGAATGGGCCGTCCGAGACCGTACATCCGCACCGCGCGTTCGATACGAGCGACGAGTTCAGCGCCGAGAGCCATGGACGCGATCCTAGGCGCCGGGTACGGCCTGACGCCCGGTCGCAAGTCCGACAAGGGCTGTCTCGCCTTACGTTTCCGACAGGCGCATCGTCACGCCAGGTCGCGCCGCGTAACTCGAAGGGACGACTCGAAGGGACGGCCTTTCGGGCGCTGACGGCGCTTCGAGCTAACGTGAGAAGTCATGAGTGATCAGTGTCTGTTCTGCGGCATCGTGTCCGGGAGCGTGCCCAGTGTCCGGGTGGCGGAGGATGACACGACGTACGCGTTCATGGACATCAATCCCGGTTCGGACGGTCACATACTGGTCATTCCCAAGCGACACAGCAACGACCTGTTGGCGATCCCGGCCGATGATCTGACCGCCGTGACCCTGGCTGCACAACGTGTCGCGAAGGCGGCAGTCGAGGAGTTCGGCGCCGACGGAGTCAACTTGCTCAACTGCTGCGGTGCGGATGCGTGGCAGACAGTGTTCCATTTCCACCTGCATGTGATCCCACGGTATGTCGACAAGACCAGGGACCGACTCGTGCTGCCCTGGGTGCCGGGGACGCCGGGCAACAAGGACACGATTTCCGACCTGGGCGAGCGCCTTTCCATTGCTCTCGAGGGGCAACCCGCCGCGGCGCTGGACTGACCGCCCAATTCCGCGAACAGTCGACGCGCGACTGTGAGGCCGCACGCCCCCAAGATGCCGAACGGACGCGTCGCAGTACCGGACGAGTTCGATTCCGAACAGGGTTGAGGGCGGGCGGTCAGGGTCGGATCCCGAGGGTCAACGAAGACATCCGCGCAGGTAAGCGCACCGGACGAAATCAGGGCGTTCAGGGGAACTCTTGCCCGGCCGGTCGGCACAGGCGCACGATAGGAGTGGCCGGAGGCCGAGCCCGGCGCACAGGTGATCATCACGCGTTTGACGGGCGGTCGCTCGCTGAGGCGTTGTTGGAATACGCGCAGAGGGGGTGCATATGGATCTGTACGGCCTCTACTCGGGCCCCATCGGGACGCTCATCGACCTGCACCGCGCGTGGCTGAGCAACGGAACGCTGCCGCGATTGAGCGACGGCAGGAGGTGATCAAGTCGCTCGGCTTCTTCGGGGCGATCAGGGCGACGACGACGGCGGGCCGGTAGCAACCGAAAGGACGGCGGGCCATGCCTGGCCTCTGGTGGTACGTGAAGGACCTGCCTGTCGGCGTGCGCGACTGGATAGCTTCCGTAGCGCCTGGACTTTGGTGGGGCGGGGCGTGAGTCGAAAATGGACTCGTGGATCTACTAATTCCCCTTGCCTCCCGAGTGGAGGTGGTCGCTCATGTTGATACTGCCGTGCGAATGGGGAGGCTACTGCGGCCCCCGCTGAGTTGCGACCTGGAGAGTCGCCTACCTGTCTTGCGTCAAGAAACTGGCTGCCCAAGAGCCGGATTCGGGAGTCCGCGGCATCCCCTTCCGCCTGTGCCCGCATCGTAAACGCCCAGAGGCTGCCAGAAAGTTGACGCACCAGAGAACCCTTGACTCGAACACATGTTCTAACTAAACTGACGTTATGAATCCGGGGGGGACTCAACGAAACCGGCGTCGCAGCCACAGCGCTGCAGCCCGACGAGGTGCGCGCCCTCCCCGAATCCGAGTTACTGGCAGCGGCGGTCGACATCTCCTGTGGGATCGAACGACTCGAAGCTCTCCGCGTCGCCGCGGTCGGCGAGATAGACCATCGCACAGTATCATTCGACGTTCTCGGATTCCGCAGCGTGAAGCTGTGGCTGGCGTCGAATACGTTGATGGAGATCCCCGCGGCCGCGCGCATCCTGTCGCTCGCCAAGGCATTGCGCCGCGAACCGGAGATCGCCGACGCGTTCGAGAACGGCCGGATCTCCGCCGATCACGCCGCACTGATCGCCAAGTTCTGCGAACAGCCACCGCGCGGGATGCCGGACGAAGCACTCGAACCATGCCGAAACCTCTTGCTGGACTGTGCCACCAGGCCACACGCGACCACCGCCGCGGTGCGTGGCTGCATCGGACGCCTCGAGCACATCTTCGAATCCGACGAACTCCCACCCAGCGAGGACACCGACCGCAACGAGTTCCACGCCTCGAAGACACTCAACGGTCGCGTCGCGGTCAAAGGCGACCTCGACAGCGAGACCGGTGAAATGCTGCTCACCGCACTGTCGGCGCTCACCAAGCCACGCAACCCCGCCGACGACCCCGCAACTTCCCACACTCCCGGCCGGCGTCGAGCCGAGGCCTTCGGCGTAATCCTCCACCAGTACCTGAACTCCGGAGCCGCGCCCGTCGAAGGCGGCGAGCGTCCACACGTATCGCTCCACGTGAATGCGCGAGACCTCGCCCGCACCGCGGCCGAGCACGGTGACGCCCTCGACCTGTTCGGTGATGCCGACGTCGCGCACATGCCTTGGACCGGTCCGCTGACCATTGCGTCGGCGCGCCGCCTCGCCTGCGACTGCCACCTCACCCCTGTCGTCATGGAGGACGGCATCCCCCTCGACCTCGGCCGCACCAGCAGGACCGTGTCGAAGAAGCAGCGCCGCGCCCTCGTCGCGCGCGACCACGGCTGCGCGTTTCCCAGATGCGGTGCGCCGCCCGCCCACTGCGAAGGGCACCACGTGAAACACTGGATCGACGGTGGCCCAACCGACCTGGACAACCTGGTGCTGCTCTGCCGGTACCACCACCGCCTACTCCATCACTCGCATTGGCAAGTCGAGATAGGCACCGACCGAAAGCCGTGGTTCACCCCACCCACGTCGGTGGATCCACACCGACGACCGATCCCGGGACACAATCGCGCCGGACCCCGGGTGGCCTAGGGTGCGTCCGGCAAGCACGGCCTCCAACGTGTGCGGTCTGCGCAATGACCATGAGCGCATCCGTGGAGCCGTGCTTCGCGGGCGTTCACCAGGTCCGGGTTGGGGGCCCACACGAAGGTCCGTCCTGACTCGATGTGCTGATATGAGATAACCGCGCGTGTTGTGGGGCGGCCGGCCTCATCACTGACAGGATGCCGGTACGTCTGCTCGCCTGGAAGATTGGGAGACGCTTTGGCTGACGCTGTTCGTCACGACGACGATCCGGACGTCGACTGGTTCTGGGACGTCATCGAGGAGGCTTCGCGAAGCCGTGATCGCCTCGGGGAAATTCTCGGACAACTGCCGAAGGGCGCCGTGTACAGGTTCCAAGATCTGTTCCTGGACTTCGCCGCCGAGCTACAGGACGAACCGTATCTGTCCCATCTCGGACCTGACGAGTCCGAAGACGGCCTGGAAGATGCAGCGAACTGGGTCGTCAGCCAGGGGCGCGCGACGTACGAAGCCGTTCTCGACGAGCCGAGCCGGATGCCGTCACACATCGACGTCTTTGATCCGGCCAACCTCGGCGGGCTCGCCTACGAGGTCTACTACCACCGGTTCGGGGAGACGCTGGATCTGATCTAGCTCTACCCGGCCATCGAGTCGACCTACAGCGACACCGCCACCCGGTGCCCCTCCAGCACCGCGGCGTGCGAGCGTCGGGGCGTGACCGCGTCGCCGATGCGGTGCACCTCGAACGGCAGCGACTCGTTGCGCGACAACGCCTTCCACAACCCGTCCTCGGGTTCCTGGTGGATCGCGCACACCACCCAGTCGAACACCGCCGAGACCTCCGTGCCGGCCAGGTGATTGACCGACGTGACCCGAACGCGCTCACCCACCGTGACCGCCGCGGTCACCGACAGATCGGTCCACTGCTCGATCCCCGCCCGGTGCGCGCGCTGCTGCCAGCCCTCCATGTCCAACGTGATGCCGAGGTCCTGGCCGACGATCATCCCCGCCGCCGCGATCGTCACCGCGCACCCGCGCGACGCCAACGTCTCCGCCACCGACGGCCCCTGCTGGAATCCGAGTTCGTCCACGACCAGCACCCGGCCGGTGGGACAAACGGTGCTCTCGAGCACCTCTCGGGCATGGACCACCCGCGGGCACTCCCCCGCCCACCCGGGTCGCACCGGACGCGCACCGGTCGCGACCACCACGACATCGGGCACCGCCGCGAGCAACGACTCGACCGTCCCCTCGGCGCCCGTCACGATCCGTACACCCCGGCGCACGCACTCGCGCTCGAGATTCCGCACCAGATCGCCCAACTCGCCGCGACCGGACGCCGACGCCGCCACCCTGATCTGCCCGCCCACGACGTCCGCGCGCTCGAACAGCGTCACACGGTGCCCGCGCTCGGCCGCGGTCGCCGCGGCCGACAGCCCCGCCGGGCCGCCGCCCACCACGACCACCCGACGCCCCGACGCCGCGGGCATCGGCAGCGCCACCGATTCCCGACCGGCACGCGGATTCGCGACGCAGCCGAGCCAGCGGCCCAGCCCCATGCGTCCGACGCACTCCTGATTGCACGACAGGCACGTGCGGATCTCGTCGTCGGCGCCGCGACGGGCCTTGTCGACGAACTCCGGGTCGGCGATCTGACCGCGCACCACGCCCACCAGGTCGCACCGGCCGTGCGCGAGCGCGCGCTCGGCCTCCGCCGGTTCCTTCAGCCGCCCCACGCCGATCACCGGCAGCCGCACCGCCCGCCGGATCACGTCGGAGATGTGCAGCGCGTACCCGCGCGGTGTCGCCATCGACGGCTCCACCAGGTGCAGCGTCTCGGTGGCCATGCCCATCGTGGTGTTCATGTAGTCGACGGCACCGGTCGCCTCGACCAGCCGCGCGACTGCGACCGCCTCGTCGAGCACGATGCCACCGGCCACCCGCTCGTCACCTGAGAGTCGCACTCCCAGGAGCAGATCCGGGCCGATCACCTCCCGCACCGCTTTGATCACCTCGAGCAGGAACCGCGCCCGATTCTCGATGGGACCGCCGTACTCGTCGGTGCGCACGTTGGTGCCGGACGCGAGGAAGCCGCGGATCAGCGACGACTGCGAACCCTGCAGTTCGACGCCGTCGAATCCGCCGTCCCGGCAGTGCCGCGCGACCGTCGCGTATCCCGCGACCAGTTCGGCGATCTCGCCGGGAACGAGCGCCTTGGGCACCTCCCGGAACAGCGGATCCGGGACCGGGCTCGGCGCCCACAGCGGACGCCGCGAGTACAGGCCCGAGCCCTGCCCCCCGTTGTGGTTGAGCTGCGCGAGGATCACCGCGCCGTGGCTGTGCGCGGCCGCGGTGATCTCGCGGTAGCCGTCCACCACCTCGGGTCGATACCCGTGAATCACCTTCTCGTACGGCCAGTCCGACGGATGGACGCACTGTTCCTCGGTGATGATCATCCCCGCCCCGCCCGCGGCGCGCGCCGCGTAGTACGCGGTGTGCTGCTCGGTGGGCAGTCCACCGCGCGCGTAGTTCGTCAGGTGCGCGGTGAACACCACCCGGTTGCGCAGCGTGTGCGCGCCCAGGCGGAGCGGGGAGAACAGCAGAGGATGACGCATGAACGGTGCTCGGTCAGACCTTGGTGTTGCCCTGGTCCAGCGCGACCTGGCTCGCCGTCACCGTCTTGGAGCCGTCACCGGCCAGCCACATCACCGCATCGGTGATGTCGTCGGGATCGGCGATCGGCTTCTCGGTGAGGATCGGTGCGAAGCTCGCACCGTAGTGCGGGTGCTTCTGCAGGATCACCAGGCTGCCCTGATCGGTGCCCATGGGCGTGTTGACGCCGTACGGGTGGATCGAGTTGACGCGGATGTTGAACTCGCCCAACTCCTTCGCCGCCGCCTGCGTGAGACCGACCAGACCGAACTTCGATGCCGCGTAGTGCGCCTGGCCCGGCAGACCCTTCATGCCGGCCACCGAGCTGACGAGGATGATCGATCCTCCGCGGCCGCCCTCGATCATCGTCGGCACCGCCGCCTTGAGGGTCTTGAACGCGCCGGTGAGGTTGATGTCGATCAGGGTCTCCCACTGCTCGTCCGACATCTCCCAGAAGCGGTTCCAGTTGCAGATGCCGGCGTTGGCGATGACGATGTCGAGCCGACCGAACTGCTCCACACCCGCGTCGACGACGGCCTTCAACGCGGCGCTGTCGCGGACGTCGGCCTCGCGGGCGTAGATCTTCGCGCCCTCGGCCTCGACGAGGCGGACGGTCTCCGCGAAGTCGTCCGCGGTCGCCGCGTCGTACGTGTTGTCGTCCGTGACGCTCTTGCACACATCCACCGCGATGATCGCGGCACCCTCCCGCGCCAAGCGCACCGCATGCGAGCGGCCCTGGCCGCGCGCCGCACCGGTGATGAAGGCGACCTTGCCGTCGAACTGTCCCACAGTGATCTCCTGTCCCGTTGACTACCTCGTGCACTGATCTGTCGAACGCGTCGGACGAGCCGACGGATTGGAACTCGTCGGCACCGCCGACATCGCCGCGAGACGTCCCTCGCGGACAGCTTCGAGGACGGTGCGAGGTGCGACGCAGTCGCCGACCCGCAACGCATCCTGTACCTCGATCCCCTCGTCGGGCAGCGGGTGCGCGCAGTCCACCAGCACCGCACACGGCACCCGCGTCAACTCGCCTGTGAACCGGTTGCGCAGCACCGCTTCCTCCGCGCCCGCCGACACCGGAACCGAGGCGAGATGCCGCCCGATTCCGGCCCGGCGCACCCGCGTGTTGGCCCCGACGAGATCGCCGGTGGGGCCCAGCCGGGAGCCCACGATCTGGTCCGGCGTCACGATCGAGACCGTCCGGCCCCGGGCCGCCAGCCACGACGCCACCGACACCGCCACCGGCCCGCCGACCGGGTCGACCACCAGTACCGGTCCCGACTCCAGCACGCCGCCGGCCAGCACCTCCGCGGCCGTGGTGGCCTGCACACCCGCGCCCACCGGACAGGGGGACGGACGGTGGGTGCTGCCCGTTGCGAGCACGACGGTGGTGGCCGCGACCGCGCCGATGTCGGCGGCCGTGACCTCGACGCCGGTGCGAATCTGCACCCCGAGTCGCCGGCACTCGCGCTCCAGCCAGTCGACGAGGTTCGCCAGCCGCGCGCGACCCGATCCGGCGGCGGCCGTCCGAACCATGCCGCCCGGACGATTACGCCTGTCGCACAGGGCAACCCGGAATCCGCGGAGCGCCAGCACTCGCGCGGTCTCGAGGCCCGCAGGGCCGGCGCCGACCACGAGGGCGGGGCCGAGGTCGCCGCCGCACACGGGTTCGGGATCGACGGTCTCGTGCCCGGCCGACGGGTTCCCGATGCACGTGACGACCGGGTTGCGCGGATCGCGCACCAGACACGTCTGGTTGCACAGCACGCACGGCCGAGGCACAACGCCGGCCCGCACCCTCGTCACGAGGTCGGGGTCGGCGATCTGCGCGCGGGTCATCTCGACGGCGTCGGCGACGCCGTCGTCGAGTGCACGCTGCGCGGCATCGGCGTCGACGACGCTGCCCTGCAGCACCACCGGCACCCGCCCACCGGCGGCCGCGCGGATGCCCCGGCACAGGTCGACGTTGAATCCGGGTTCGGTGTGCCCGTCCGGCCGGTAGGACGCCGCCGAGTACGGTCCGCCGCGGACCACCACGACCAGGTCCAGCGAATCGGCCAGTGCTCGAACCTGGTCGGCGGCCGTCTCCGGGGTCACCCCCGCCCACGGCGCCTGCTCGTCGCAGCTCAACCGCAGCGACAGGATGCGGTCGTCGCCGAGTTCGGCGCGGACCGCGTCGAGCACCTCACGCGTGAGACGCAGTCGGTCGACCCCGTACTCGTCGGCGCGACGGTTCGTCAGGCCGGAGTGGAACTGCCGCAGCAACGACGACGCACCCGCGTCGATCTCGACACCGTCCACGCCCGACGCCACCGCGAGCGCGGCCGCGCCGCGGAAGCCGTCGACCAGCGACGTGATCTCGGCGCGCTCCATCTCCATCGGCAGCTCGCGGGACACCGGGTCGGCGAACCGGGACGGCGCCCACAGCGCGGCCTGCGACCACGCGCTCGAACCCTGGAATCCGTTGTGCCCCAGGCTGGCGAGCACCAGCGTTCCGTGCGGGCGACACGCCGCGACGACGTCCCGCCACCCCGCCCAGCAGTCCGCGGCCAGCGGCGCCCGCTCGTACGGCCAGTCGCTGGGATGGACCGATGCGGTCTCGGTGACGATCAGCCCGGCACCGCCGCGGGCGCGGCGTGCGTAGTACGCGACATGCCGCGGCGAGAGCGCACGCCCGTTGCCGAGGTTGGTCTCGTGCGGACCGAACAGCACCCTGGCCGGGGCGGTGCACCCGGCCAGGGTGATCTGCTCGGTGAGCGTGGTGCGCATCGCGCCTCGTTCGACGCGTGCGGTTCTAGCCGACGCCCAGGTCTCGGCGGAATCCCTCCGGAATCACCAGGTCGTTGGGGCTCAGGTCGTGAATCGACTTGTGACCCAGACCCAGAACCGCCGAATCGATGCCGCCGCGCAGAATGTCGAGGACGTTCTCGACACCGGCCTGACCGTTCGCGGACAGACCCCACAGGTACGCGCGGCCGATCATGACGGCCCGGGCGCCGAGCGCGAGCGCCTTGACGACGTCGCTGCCGCGGCGGATGCCGCCGTCGAGCAGGACCTCGAGCTGATCGCCGACGGCCTCGGCGATGGCCGGCAGCGCCCGGATCGGCGCGGGAGTGCCGTCGAGGTTGTTGCCGCCGTGGTTCGACACCGAGATCGCCGAGCAACCGGCGTCGAGGGCTCGCTTGGCGTCGTCGACCCGCATGACGCCCTTGAGCATGAACGGCCCGCCCCACTGCTCACGCAGCCACGCGACGTCCTCCCACGTCGGCAGCGGGGTGCCCATCCACTGCCCGTACGCGCCGAAGAACGTGGGCGCGTCCTGGCCGGGCGCGGCCAGGTTCGGCGTCGTCAGGTCCGGTACCTTGCCGGTCTTGGCGAACTCCCACAACCACTTCGGGCGCGTGATGCCCTCGGGGGCGAACTGGAACATCGCCTTGAGGTCCATCTTCTCCGGGATAGCCGGGCTGCCCCAGTCGCGTCCGTTGGAGAAGGACCAGTCGAGGGTGATGATCAGGCCCGTCGCGCCGGCGGCTCGGGCGCGTTCCATGCGCTGCAGCAGCGTGTCGCGGTCGCCCACCCAGTACATCTGGAAGAAGGTCTGCGGATTGGCCGCAGCCACCTCCTCGATCGACTTGCTCGCGAACGAGCTCAGCCCGATCGCGGTGCCGCGCGCGGCGGCGGCGCGAGCGACGGCGACCTCGCCGTCGGGGTGCACGGCCTGCACACCGGTCGGCGAGATCATCACCGGCATGGAGATGGGCTGGCCCATCACAGTGGTCGACAGATCACGCTCGCCGCACAGGCCCGCCACGTGCGGAGCGAACCCGAGCTCGGAGAACGCCGCGATGTTGTCGTCGACCGTCAGGCCCTTCTCGGATCCCGCAACCAGGGCCGCGTACACCGACTTGGGCAGACGCTTCTTCGCGCGACGCTGCGCCTCGGCGACGGTCTCGAACCACGCGCTCTTGGCCATAACACACTCTTCCTTCGATCAGGGGGTGTGGCCGAATGTCACATGCGTTCAACTGGACTGAACGCATGTGACATTCGGCCATCGGGAACTACATCCCGGCAAGCGGGTTTTCGTCGCAGATCTTGGCCGGCGGACGGGTCAGCAGGGTCAGCGGCACCGGCGCCTGCGGCGTGCGGCGCTCGGCCCGCTTGCCGGTGCGGGAGTGGTCCTGGCTGGACTTGGGCACCGTGCGCTCGGCCTCGAGCGCCGACGCACCGTAGCCCTGCACGCACTCCGGGTCCGGACCGTCCATCGGCAGGCCCGTGAAGAACTTGGCCGCCATGCAGCCACCGCGGCACGCGTCGTAGTGGTTGCACTTGCTGCAGGCGCCGCCGGTCTGCGGCGAGCGCAGATCCTGGAACAGGTCCGAGTGCTGCCACACCTGCTGGAATCCACCGTCGGCGACGATGTTTCCGGCGAGGAACTGGTCGTGGATCGCGAACGGGCAGGCGTACACGTCGCCGATCGGATCGATCAGGCACACGACGCGTCCGGCGCCGCACAGGTTCAGGCCGGGCAGCGCGTCCCCGTACGCGGACAGGTGGAAGAACGAGTCACCCGTGAGCACGCCCTCACCGTTGGCGACCAGCCAGTCGTACAGCTCGCGCTGCTGCTCCTGCGTGGGGTGCAGTTCGTCCCACACGTCGGCGCCGCGACCGGACGGACGCAGGCGCGTGATGCGTAGCGTCGCACCGTACTTGTCGGCGAGCGCCTTGAACTCGTCGAGCTGGCTCACGTTCTCGCGGGTGACGACGACCGAGATCTTGGCATCCCGGAAACCGGCCTCGGAGAGATTCTCGAGCGCCCGGATCGCCATCGCGAACGAACCCGGCCCGCGCACAGCATCGTTCACTTCGGCGGTCGCGCCGTCGAGCGAGATCTGGACGTCGACGTAGTCGCTCGCCGCGAGTCGCTCGGCCACCTTCTTGTCGATCTTGACGCCGTTGGTGGAGAACTTCACGCCCACCTGGTGCGCCGTGGCGTAGTCCACGAGCTCCCAGAAGTCCGAGCGCACGGTCGGCTCGCCGCCACCGATGTTGACGTAGAAGACCTGCATGCGCTGCAGCTCGTCGATGATCGACTTGCACTGCTCGGTCGACAGCTCGCGCGGATCCCGTCGCCCGGAGGACGACAGGCAGTGCACGCAGGACAGGTTGCACGCGTAGGTGAGTTCCCACGTGAGGCAGATCGGAGCATCGAGGCCGAGTTCGAACTGGTCGACCAGTCGCCCCACTGTGGGAGCAGGAGGCTCGAGAACTGAGGTCATGGCTGAAATCCTCGAATCAGGCTGAATCCTCGGAACAAAAGGTCTGGAAATTCAGGGATGTCTGGTTGGGTGCAGGACGTGAAGAAGAGACGCGGATCAGGACGGCACGATCATGTGCGAGTCGGCCAGGGTCTCGAGGGCGCGCAGATACGGTCGTGCCGCATCCCCCTCGATGTCGTTGGCCTGGAGAGCTGCCCGGACGTTCCGGTGCTCGGGCAGGGATTCGACGATCGCGACGATGGTCCGGTTCTTCAGGAACGACAGCTTGCGCGTTCCGAAGTGGTAGAGCAGCGCCCCGAACGGTTCGGGGCGCAGCGCCACCTGCGGGTGAAGCTTCCACGCCGCGTCGAGATCGATCGTGCCGACCGACGAACTGCCGTCGGCGACTTGTTCGGACACGATCAGTACACGCCGCACATGCCGTCGATGGAAACCTCTTCGACGAGGGACTCCTCGACGAGCTGGCTCTCGGTGACGCTCTGGCGATCGGACATCGATTCCTCCTCCACATCGGACCCCGGGATCGGAGTCGGAGCCCACAGTGACCGTTCACTGTGACTCGGTTCACCACTGTAATGGCATCGGGTGCACAATGACTAGTGAAGGAGGTCACAGAGGTGCGAACCCGTAGGAACCCGTCGTCGCGAATCGGCCGGCGGCCGACGACCACTCGCGACCGCATCGCCGCGGTCGGGATCGACCTGTTCGCCGCACGCGGATTCGACGACACCAGCGTCGACGACATCGCCGAGGCCGCGGGAATCGCACGCCGCACGTTCTTCCGGTACTTCCCGTCCAAGAACGCGGTGCCGTGGGGCGACTTCGACGCGCACCTCACCGAGATGCGGACCCTGCTCGCCGAGATACCCGACGACGTACCGCTTCTCGACGGCATGATCTCGGCGCTGTTGGCGTTCAACACGTTTCCACCCGAGGTCGCCGAGGCCCACCGCGAACGCATGAGGCTGATCTTCGTGGTACCGGCGCTGCAGGCGTACTCGGTGGTGATGTACGACGGCTGGCGCAAGGTGATCGCCGAATACGTCGCGCGGCGGATGCGGCTCGATCCCGGCGACCAACTCCCCCGCACCGTCGGGTACATGATGCTCGGCGTCGCCCTCGCGGCGTACGAGACGTGGCTGACGGACGACTCGCTCGACCTGATCGACCTGCTCACCGAGGGCAGCCGGATCCTCTACACCAGCCTGAACGACATCGACGAACCTCTGCCGAACGGGACCGCCCACCATGACGCTTGACTCACTCGCCCCCTGCCCACCCGGCCTGTGGTCGCACGACCACGTCACCGTCGAGCGCGTCCCGAGCGGCCCCATCACGCTCACCCGCACCGGCGACGCGCTGCACGTGCGCCACTCGCTGGGACCGGAGTCGCTCAGCGAGCGCCTGGTGGCGGGGGTGACCGCGTCCATCGGCGACGCCGACTTCGGGCAGACCGAGTTCGAATTGACCATGGTGGGACTGGTGCGCTCGACAGTGCCGGACGCCCTCGAGTCGTGGACCGTCTACTACCGCAATTCCCTGGACGAACTACTGGACGGCACCGCCGACTTCGCGCCGATCCACGACAAGGCCGCCGAACTGGTCCGCGGCAGCGTGCTCGACCTGGGCTCCTGCTTCGGCTTCCTGCCGCTGCGCCTCGCGGGCGCCGGCGTCCCGGTCACCGCGACCGACATCCTGCCGGGCACGATGACGCTGCTCGACGCCGTCGCGCCGACCCTCGGGTTGTCCGTCGACACCCTCGTGTGCGACGCCGCGAACGTGCCGGTGCCCGACGACAGCGCCGACACCGTCACCGCCATCCACCTCCTCGAGCACGTCGCCCCCCGGATCGGCGCCGCCGTCGTCGCGGAGGCGCTGCGGATCGCCCGCGAGCGCGTCGTGATCGCGGTGCCCTACGAGGACGTGGCCACCGCATGCCACGGCCACGTGCGTACATTCGACGCCGACGCGCTGCGGGCACTCGGTGTCTCGACCGGTCGACCGTTCGAGGTCTTCGATCATCACGGCGGCTGGCTCGTCCTCGAGGCCTGATGTCTCGAGTGTCCGATTCGGGCCTCGAGAACGCTCCCGATCAGCGGGAGCCGAAATCGGAGAATTACCATCCTGCCGGTAGCGTCGCTACGCTGCTACGCTGAAACTAGAACACGTTCTAAACGTTCTAGACTGATCCACGAGAGGACCAGAGTTCGCATGACCACTATCGATGTGCCGCACAGCTCTCGATCCGCGGTGCTCACCGTGTCCGGGGTGATCGAGGAGACCCCCGACTCGCGGTCGCTGGTCTTCGACGTCCCCGCGGACATGAAGAGCAAGTTCCAGTACAAGCCCGGCCAGTTCCTGACGCTGCGCATCCCGAGCGACCTGACCGGTTCGGTTGCCCGCTGCTACTCGCTCGCGAGCTCGCCGTTCACCGACGACGCCCCCAAGGTCACCGTCAAGCGCACTGCCGAGGGCTACGGCTCCAACTGGCTGTGCGACAACGTCTCGGTGGGCGACCAGATCGAGGTGCTTCCCCCGTCCGGCATCTTCACGCCGAAGTCCCTCGACCACGACTTCCTGCTGTTCGGCGCGGGCAGCGGCATCACGCCCGTCATGTCGATCCTCAAGTCGGCGCTGACCGAGGGCAAGGGCAAGGTCGTCCTGGTCTACGCCAACCGCGACGAGAACTCGGTGATCTTCGCCGCCGAGCTGCGCGAGCTGGCCGCCAAGTACGCCGACCGCCTGACGATCGTCCACTGGATCGAGTCGCTGCAGGGCCTGCCCACGGCCGCCCAGATCGCGACCCTCGCGGCGCCGTTCACGTCGCACGAGGCGTTCATGTGTGGCCCCGGCCCCTTCATGGACACCATCCACGACGCCCTGGCCCAGGCCGGCATGCCGCGGTCCCAGGTCCACGCCGAGGTCTTCAACTCCCTGAGCGGCGACCCGTTCCAGGACGTCGAGCTCGAGGAAGTCACCGCGGAAGAGGCCGCCGACGCCGCGAGCGTCGAGGTCGAACTCGACGGCGAGACCCACAACCTGAGCTGGCCGCGCAAGCAGACCCTGGTCGACATCATGCTGGCGAAGGGCCTGGACGTGCCCTACTCCTGCCAGGAGGGCGAGTGCGGCTCGTGCGCCTGCACCGTGCTCGAGGGCGAGGTCTCGATGGAGCACGCCGGCGTCCTCGACGAGGAGGACATCGCCAACGGCTACATCCTGGGCTGCCAGGCCAAGCCGGTGAGCGATCACCTCAAGATCGAGTTCTGACACTCGGCACCGCTCGTCAAGGGCCCGACTCCACCTCCGGTGGGGTCGGGCCCTTTTCGCACGTGCGCAACAGCGCCGTGGCCTGAACTGCACGAATCCGTCATCGAAGTGCAACCCGGACATATTGATCGGCCGGTCAGTCAGCGTGACACTGAAGCCGAGGACACGATCCTCTCCCCTTTTCCCAGGCCTATCTCCAGGAGGCGGGTCATGAAGGCATCAACTCGTTGGCAGGACTACGCGGCCGTCATCATCGGCGCGTTCGCGGCGCTCTCGCCGCTGTGGCTCTCGACGAACACCGGCGCACGGTGGTCGCTGATCGTGCTGGGCGTGCTCGTCGCCCTCGCCGGCCTGGCACACATGGCACGGCCCGGGATGGCGGCGGCGGACTACGCGATGGGCGTGCTGGGCGTGCTGCTGTTCATCTCCCCGTGGGTCATGAACTTCCACACGATGACCGGGGCGGCGTGGACAGCCTGGGTCGTCGGCGCGCTGACCGTGGTGGTCTCCGTCGCCGGCATGCCCGCGATGAGCGCACGAATGCACGGACACGGAGGCATCGCGGCGCACTGACCGCCACCGGCAGCGAACCGACAGACAGAGAACCACACCATGCCGCACCGTCGGCGCAGCGCGAGGATCGACGGGGACGCTCGCGCGAAGATCCTCGACGCCGCCGAGACCCTCATCGCCGACCGCGGCTTCGACGCCACCTCGACAGCCGCGGTCGCCGCGGCCGCCGAGGTGCCGAAAGGCCTCGTCTTCTACTACTTCCCCACCAAGACCGACATCCTCACGGCGCTGCTCGCCGAACGCCTCCCCACCGAACCCCTCGACGACATCGCGCATCTCGTCGCCCCCGGTGATCCGGCGAGAAGCCTGGTGAACCTCGACGACGCGCTCAACCTGCGCGACCACGACTCGTCGGTGATGCGGGTGATCATCTGGCGCGAGGCGGAGACGCACCCCGACGTCCGCGACTACCTGCGGCGGTTCCGCTCGTACCTGCACGACGCGACGGTCCGGGTCCTGCAGGCCAGCGCGGTCGTCCCCGTGCGTCCGGGCACGCTGCGGGCATGCGCCAACGCGTGGGTCGCCGCGATGTTCTCGGCCGCCAGCAACGACCGGATGCGCGACCTCGACGACATCCCGCGACTGCACCACGACGAGCTCGACACTGTCGCGCAGGTCGTGGCCGCGGGGATGGCCCAGCTCGGATGACGCCGGGACGAGAACTCAGCGGGACGGCGCCGCGAGCAGCAGCCGTCCGGCGTCGAAGCTGGCGGCGCTGACCGGCAGCTCACCGCGGGTCCCGCTCAGCAGGACTTCGACCGTGCCGTCGCCGGTCGAATCACGTCCCAGGGCGTCGATGCGCCGCAGCGTCTGCGTCGCGACGGCCTCGGCGCTGTCGAACAGCACGACACCGTCGGGCAGGTGGGCCGCGATCTCGTCCGCCACCAGCGGGTAGTGCGTGCAGCCGAGCACCACGCCGGTGACGTCGCCGGGCGTGCGGGCCGCCGCCGACGCGATCGCCGCCCCGACCGCATCGATGTCGCCGCGGTCGATGGCGTCGGCGAGGCCGTGGGCGGCCACCCCCACGACCGAGCTCCCGTTGGCGAACTGCGCGACGAGGTTCGCCTGGTACGCGCTCGCCGTGGTGGCGGCCGTCGCCCAGATTGCGACCGAATCGCACATCGCCGCGGCCGGCTTGATCGCCGGGACCGTGCCGATGACGGGGATGCCGGAGCCCAGGTCGGCGCGCACGTGCTCGAGGGCCGTGACGCTCGCGGTGTTGCACGGCAACACCACGACCTCGGCCCCGCGGTCGACGGCCCGGCGGGCCGTGCCGACGACGCGCTCGATCACCCACTGCTCGTCACGCGGGCCCCACGGGGCGCCCTCCGGGTCGAGGGACAGCATCAGGTCGAGGTCCGGACGCAACCGGCGCAACCACGCAGACGTCGGGAGAAGTCCGAGACCCGAGTCGATGAGCGCAACGATCACCCGACAAATCTAGCCCGACCGGTTCGGACCGGAACGGGCAGCCAGGTCACGCGGACGTCGGTGCCAGCAGTTCCGCGATCGGCGCACCCGCCGCGATCTTCGCGCGCATCTTCATCACCGCACCGGCCGAGCCCAGGCCGACCACCGCGGTGAGCAGGCCGTCACGCGAGTAGTAGGCGACGAACTTGCGACCGTCGTCCTTGACCATGTGGACCTCGTCCTCGGCCGACACCGTGCCCAGGGCCTGGATCTTGAGTCCGTACTGATCGCTCCAGAAGTACGGGACCTGCGCCGGCGCGCTCGGATCACCCGTCCCGGTGAGCGCACCCGCCAGGATCTTCGCCTGATCACCGGCGTTGCTCCAGTGCTCGACGCGCTTGTGTCCGCCCGACTCGTGCCGCCACGCCGCGACGTCGCCGATGGCCCACACGTGCGGGTCGTTCGTGCGGCCCACCTCGTCGCACAGCACCCCGTTGCCGAGCTCGATGCCCGAACCCTCGAGCCAGCCCGTGACCGGCACCGAGCCGATACCGATCGCTACCACGTCGACGGCGATCTCGGTGCCGTCGGACAGCACGGCACCGCTCACCCGCCCGTCGCCGGTGAGGGCCGCGAGCCCGACGCCGGCGCGCACGTCGACGCCCTCCTCGGTGTGCAGGCGCCCGACCAGCTTGCCGATCTGCTCGCCCAGCACCGATGCCAGCGGCGCCGGCTGCGGCTCGAGGAGCACCACGTCGAGCCCCAGCGCACGCATGCTGGCCGCGAGCTCACATCCGATGAAGCCGGCGCCGACGACGAGCGCACGGGCCCCCTCACGCAGGTCGGCGCGCAGCGCGCGACTCTCGTCGACGGAACGCAGCACGTGAACGCCGTCCAGGTCGGGCAGGCTGGGGATGCGGCGCGGGCTCAGCCCGGTCGCGATGATCAGCTCGCCGTACGCCATCTCGCTGCCGTCGGCGAGCTGCAGTACCCGGCGCTCGCGGTCCACTCCGGTGGCGGCCGTGCCGAGACGCAACTCGACGCGATGCTCGTCGTAGAACTCCTGCGGGCGCAGCGTCGTGTCGTCGTGCTCCCCGCGGACGACCTCCTTCGACAGCGGCGGCCGGTCGTACGGCAGGTGCCGCTCGTCACCGACGACGACGAGTTCACCGTCGTACCCCGACTGGCGCAGCTCCTCGGCGGCGCGGACGGCGGCCAGCCCGGCCCCGACGATCACGACCGGACCGACGGCCTTGTCACTACTGGTCATCCCTGCCAACCCCTCCGTCACCACACACGACACGTCATCCGGGCGTTCCACGCGAGTACGCCGCAGCTGGAACATGTTCTACCAAATTGGAGGGGTATCGGGTACCCGCCGGGGCCGGGCCCGGCGTACCGCTGCGCGTCGTGCCCCAAGTGCCGGCCGCACTCACTACAGTTGGACGGGAACCGGGCCGACGCGGGAACGGCACCGGACGAGGAGCGACGATGACCACTGATCCGGGTGCAGGTGTTTCGGGCACTGGAGGCTCTACGGGTGGACGAATCCGGTTCGGCGGGTCCACCCCCGAACTGATCGATTCACAGGGCAGGACGATCATCGCGGACGCGGTCGTCGCAAAGATCGCGGGCATCGCTACGCGGGAGATCAGCGGCGTCTACGACGTCGGAGGCGGCACCGCCCGCGTCGTGGGCGCGCTGCGCGACCGCATCCCCGGCGCCCGGGTCAACCACGGTCAGGGCGTCGCGGTCGAGGTCGGCGAGAAGCAGGCCGCGATCGACATCGGCATCGTCGCCGAGTACGGCGTCGCCCTCCACGAACTCGCGGCCGGGATCCGGCGCAACGTCATCGCGGCGGTCGAGAACATGACAGGTCTCGAGGTGACCGAAGTGAACATCACCGTCTTCGACGTCGTCCTGTTCGACGAGAACGAGCCCGGCGTCGACGACGCCAAGCCGCGCGTACAGTGACCGGTCCTGCGTCACAACCACTTTCGGTGGCCGAACGCGCCGCCGCGGCAGCACTGGCTGTGCCGGGGGTGGCGGGCCTGCACGGCGGCGAGTTCGGCACGGTCGCCACGTACCTCCCCGGTCGACGCGTCACCGGCATCCGGATCGACGACGACACCTGCGCGGTCCACGTGACCGTGCGCTATCCGGCCGACCTGTTCGCTACCGCCGAAGGCATCCGCGCCGCGGTCCGCGCGGTCGTGGCGGTGCCGGTCGACGTGACGATCGAGGACCTCGCGGACAGCCCCGACGGCGCCGACTCCACAGCCGACCAGAGAGGACCTGGACAATGACCAGCACGGGCATGGGACTGATCGCGGGACTGCTCCTCGCGCTCGCCGGAATCCTCGGCGGCTTCAGCGGTTTCGTCTTCGCAGTGTTGCTCGGCGCGGTCGGGATGGCGATCGGTGCGCACCGCGACGGCCACCTGGACCTCGGAGCCCTGCTACGGTCCCGCGGCCGTGGCTGAGTTCGATTCCATCACCGCGTCGCCCGACACGACCGACGAACCGGGCTCGCGCGGACGGCTGATCATCAAGGACCGCGCGATCGAGAAGATCGCGACCACCGCGGCCCTGCAGGTGCCCGGCGTCGTGCAGCAGGGCGGCGGGCTGACCCGGTTCACCGGTCGCGATCTGCCCCGGGCGGACGTCTCCACCGGCGCCCGATCGGTCGCGGTGAGTCTGTACCTCGGGGTGCGCTGGCCGTGCGACGTCGCCGAACTGACCCGGCGGGTCCACCGCGAGGTGGGCGATCAGGTCGAGAACCTCACCGGTATGCCGCTGCACCAACTGGGGGTGCTCGTCGCCGGCACCGACTGCGCGGCGCCGGGCGACGGCGACGGCGGCGAGTGCCCCACCCCCGTGCCCGCGCCGACCGTCACACCTCCCCGGACCCCGACGGCGGCGCCCGCCGCCGTCCCGGCGGCCGTCGCGATCGCCGTCGGACTTCTCGCGCTCGCCGCGGTCGCGGCACGCGAACTACTCATCGCCCGCGGGGCGATCTCCGGTGCGCCGTGGCTGCGGAACACCTTCGAGTGGGTCGGGCGCCTGCACTGGGAACAGTGGCTCGTCCCCGCATCGATCGCCGCCCTCGCCGTCGGGATCCTGTTGGTGCTGCTCGCGCTCGCACCACGCACCCGCACGCACGTCCCGGCGCGGATCGGGGCCGAGGCCCCCGCCGTCTGGCTGCGACCGGTCGACGTCGCGCGAATGTGCAGTGCCCGCGCCGGCACGCTGGCCGGGGTGCTCACCGCGCACACCACGGTGGACCGTCGACGCGCGACCGTGCACGTGGTCACCGTGCCCGATCTGCCCGCCGGCGAACTGCGCGACGCCGTGACGGACGCCGTCCGGGAGCAGCTCGCGGTACTCGACCGGCCACTGAAGCTGCGGGTGCGAATCAAGCGGTCGCGGAGCGAGTCGTGAAGCGCGGTGCGGCGGCCCTCAACCGCCTGCTGGTCCTGACCGTCGGACTCGCGCTGGCCGCGGTCGGCGCGGCCGCGCTCGCCTGGGACCGCGACGTGGAGACGGTCCGAAACGCCGTGTCCCGCATCGACCGTGACCGGATCGCCGCAGTACCCGAACAGACGTGGTGGCACTGGGCACTCGGCGTCACGGTCGCCGTCGGTGTGGTCCTGGGGATCGTCGTGCTCGCGGTCGACCTCACCCGGCGACGCGCCGCCCCCAGCACGATGCTCGAGACGAGCACCGACACCCCCGTCGCGATCGACCTCGGTCCCATCGCGGGCGGCGTCGCCGCCGAACTGCAACGGCTGCCCGGCGTTCGGCGGGCCCGTGGGCGGGCCGTGTCCGACCGCGGACTGGCGACACTCCAGATCACGCTGGACGCCGACCCGCACTCCGACATCGCCGCACTGGTCCGCGACGCCGAACGCGTCGCGGCGACGACCACGTCCGCTCTCGGTGGAACCGCCGTCGCCGACGTCGCCGTCCGCGTCCTGCTGCACCTCGATCGTGCCGACCATCCACCCGCCCCAACCCCCGCGGCGCAGTCGACGCCCACCGAGGGAGGAGACTGACCCAGGTGAGTGACATGCCGCCCGACGTGACCGCCGACGACACCGAATACGAGCGCGAGGACTTCGCCGACGCGTGCTTCGCCGGGGAGACGTGGCGTCGCCGCACCTACATCGGGTGCGACTTCCGGGACGCGGACCTGTCCGGACTCGTCACCGAGAGCGTCACGTTCACCGACTGCTACTTCACCGGCACCGATCTCACCGGATCCCGGCACAGCGGCAGCGCGTTCCGGAACTGCCATTTCGAGTACACGCGCATGTGGGACAGTACGTTCCAGCACTCGAGCTTCATGGGCTCGGTGATCCGGGAATCCCGGATCCGCCCACTCACCCTCGAGGAAGTGGACTTCACACTCGCCTCGCTCGGCGAGATCGACCTCCGCGGCGTCGACCTGTCCGGGTGTCGGCTACGCGAGGCCAACCTCGTCGGCGCCGACCTGCGCAAGGCGATCCTGCGCGGCGCCGACCTGACCGGCGCCCGCACCGCCGATCTCCGCCTCGACGACGCCGACCTCGAGGGCGCCCAGGTCGACCCGTCCCTGTGGACGTCCGCGACACTCAGCGGCGCTGCCATCGAACTGACGCAGGCCGTGAGTTTCGCTGCGGCACACGGGTTGCGCGTCGCGGTCGGCTACTAGCGGCCGTCGCCGGGCGTGACGAACTCCGGCTGATCGAGCACCCGCAGCCAACTGCCGTCGGCCTGCCGCCGGACCACCTGTGCCCGGGCGCCCGCGCCGTCCCGCGGTGGCGTCGACGTCAGCGCGAGGTCACCGCTCACCAGCGTCGGGAGCGGGGGTTCGGGTTCGAAGCGCGGCGCATGGCTGAGCACCTGCGCCCACAGGTCCCGGATCGCCGCGCGGCCGACCGTGAACGATCCCGGCGGGTAGGCCATCACCGCATCCTCCTCGTACAGCGCGGCGACGCCGTCCGCGTCGCCGGCGTTCGAGCGCTCCACGAACAACCGGGTGAGGTCCTCGGGGGTCATCGCCTGCTCGACGTGTGCCTTCGTCATCGTTGTGTCCTCTCGTGTGCGTCCGATCCGTCACTACGAGCGTCGGCCATCTCGAATAAGAAATCCAACAGATAGTTCTTCTCGAAACTAGAATCTACAGTTATGGAACTTCGTCAGCTCGAGTACTTCGTGGCAGTCGCCGAGGAAGCCAACTTCACCCGTGCCGCCGCGCGCGTACACGTCAGCCAGTCGGGCATCAGCGCACAGATCCGCCAGCTCGAGAACGACCTGGGAGCACCCCTGTTCGACCGCTCGACCCGCATCGCCACACTCACGGTGGCCGGCGAGGCCGCCGTGACGCACGCCCGCGCCGCGCTGGCCGCAGCCCGCGCCGTCCGTGATGCCGTCGACGACGTCAACCAGCTGGTCCGGGGTCGGCTCGAGGTCGGCATGGTCACGGCCTGCACCGTGACGCCACTGTTCGACGCCCTGTCCGCGTTTCATCACGCGCATCCGGGCGTCGACGTGAGCCTGACGGAGGACAACTCCGATCGACTCGTCGACGGCGTACGCGGCGGGACCATCGACCTGGCTCTCGTCGGGGTCGCGGGTGACACGCCCACCGATTTGGACTCGTTCACGCTGGTGCGTGAGCGGTTGGTCGCCGCGGTGCCCGCCGGTCATCCCCTGACCCGGCTGTCGTCGGCGACGCTGGCCGACGTGTGCGCTCATCCTCTGGTCGCGCTGCCGTCGGGCACCGGCATCCGCACCGTTCTCGAGCAGGGGTGCGCGGAACTGCGCTGCCGGGCCGACGTCGCGCTGCAGGCCAGCGCCCCCGATGCCGTGGCCGACCTCGCGGCCCGCGGGCTGGGCGTCGCAATCCTGAGCGAGTCCATGGCGGCGGCGTACCCGAACCTGGACTCGCGGGTGATCACCGACGTCCCCGTCGACGCCGTGCTGGCACTCGTGTGGAAGCAGGAACCCTCGCCCGCGCTGCGCGAACTCCTCACGCACACCCGGCGCGCGTTCGGGGAGCACCGCGCCTCCTCGTGACGTCGTCCCCGGGAGGCAGGTTCCGGTGTGGCCCGACGGTCACGGGGCGCCTGTCCAAGAACGGTATGCGGTCTCCCAGCCCGACGGGCCTCGGTCCTGCAGACTCGGACCGGCCCATGCGATGTATCCGTCGGGGCGGACGAGCAGCGCCGGGCCGCTGTCCCGGCGTCGGGTCTGCACGACCTGGTCCGGCACACCGGTGGGCGCGGGGGCGGCGCCGTTCTCACGGACCAGCACGAAGCCCGGGTGCTCTCTCTGGACCGCCGTCAGCCGCCCCTCGTGCAGCGGTACCTCGGTGGCACGCCTGCCGACCAGGCGGTGCTGATCTCGGCCCCGGGGATAGCGCAGGGTCACACCGGAGAAGCTGCCCGCGATCATGTCCCGCGCCGGCGCGAACCGCGAGAGCAGCGGCGCGAGAGTGTCGCGCAAGGCCCGGGCGGGGGCGGGTTCCAGGGTGACAGCGCGCATCATGAGGCCGCTCTGCAGGACGACCCGCTTCCCCACGGGATGCCGCTCCCGCTGGTACGAACTCAGGACTGCGGGGTCCGCGCCCGACAGCACGGCGTCGAGCTTCCAGGCAAGGTTGGCGGCGTCCTGGATGCCGGTGTTCATCCCCTGGCCTCCCATCGGGGAGTGCACGTGCGCGGCGTCGCCCGCCAGGAACACGCGCCCGTGCCGGTAGTCGCTCACCTGCCGCTCGTCGCAGTGGAAGCGGGACGACCACGAGAATTCCTCCACTCCGACGTCACGCCCCATCGCGCGACCGAGGACGGCGATCACCTCGTCCTCCTCCACCGGGTCGGTGTCGGGAAGGGGTCGGGCCCGGTCCCAGGTCATCGATCTGAACCATCCGGGCCGGGCCTTGCCGTAGGGCGCCAGGAAGCCGAAGCAATCCCCGGTGGTGCCGAGTGTGAGGCCGGCGCCGTCGGGTCCCGCGCTCAGCCGGACATCGGCCAGCGCCACCGACGACAGCACCGTCCTGCCGGGAAAATCGACCCCGAGGAGTCGGCGGACCGTGCTGTGGGCGCCGTCCGCGCCCACGACGTACTCGGCTCGCCACACGTCGCTGTCGACGCCGCCCTTCGGGCGCGACGTGACCGTCACGCCGCTCCGATCCTGCGCCAGACCCGACACCTCCGAACCACGCAGCACCATCGCCCCTTGGGCTTCGGCGTAGCGCGTGAGGGCTCGGTCGACGTCGGTCTGCGGGGTGATCAACACGAACCGGTACCGCGACGGCAGGTTGCTCAGATCGAGCGCCGCGTCGGCGAACAGGTTGATACGCGAAGCAGTGCCGGCGTCCGCCAGCAAGTCGTCGGCCAGACCGCGGCTGTCCAGCACCTCGAGGGTGCGGGGCATGGTGACGAAGGCCCGGCTGGACGGATTGATCGACGGCCACCGCTCCAGAACCACGACCTGACGGCCGGCACGAGCGAGATCCCCCGCGACAGTCATCCCGGTGGGTCCTCCCCCGACCACCAGCACCTCGGTCTCGTGCCTGGCGACGGATTCACGAGAGGGCATCGCCGCTCCTTTGTCCGACGCCGGAAGCCGGCGCGTTCTCGGTACCGGTTTCCGTCCAGCCTAGGGCGAGCCTGAACCCAGGTCCCGCGAACAAGTCCGCCGCATCCCCACCCGGACCGATTCCGGCCACCGAAACGCCGAAGGGCGCCCACTCCCGAAGGAGTGAGCGCCCTTGGCGTCAGTGAGAACTAGCTCACTTGATGATCTTCGTGACGCGACCGGCACCGACGGTGCGGCCACCCTCACGGATCGCGAAGCGCAGGCCCTCGTCCATGGCGACCGGCTGGATCAGCACGACGGACATCTCGGTGTTGTCACCGGGCATGACCATCTCGGTGCCCTCGGGCAGGGTCACAACGCCCGTCACGTCAGTCGTACGGAAGTAGAACTGCGGACGGTAGTTGTTGAAGAACGGCGTGTGGCGGCCGCCCTCGTCCTTGGACAGGATGTACGCCTGGCCCTCGAACTCGGTGTGCGGGGTGGTGGTGCCGGGCTTGACGACAACCTGGCCACGCTCGACGTCCTCGCGCTTGATGCCACGAACCAGCAGACCGACGTTGTCGCCCGCCTGGCCCTGGTCGAGCAGCTTGCGGAACATCTCGATGCCCGTGACCGTGGTCTTGGTGACATCGGGACGGATGCCGACGATCTCGACTTCCTCGTTCACGTTGATCACGCCGCGCTCGATACGACCGGTGACGACGGTGCCACGACCGGTGATCGTGAAGACGTCCTCGACCGGCATCAGGAACGGCTTGTCGGTCTCACGAACCGGGTCCGGGATCGACTCGTCGACAGCAGCCATCAGGTCCTCGATGGACTTGACCCACTTGGCGTCGCCCTCGAGTGCCTTCAGAGCCGAGATCGGGATGACCGGAGCGTTCTCGTCGAACTCCTGGCCGGCCAGCAGCTCGCGGACCTCCATCTCGACGAGCTCGAGGATTTCCTCGTCGTCGACCATGTCGGCCTTGTTCAGGGCGACGAGGATGTAGGGAACGCCGACCTGGCGGGCGAGCAGCACGTGCTCACGGGTCTGCGGCATCGGGCCGTCGGTAGCCGCCACGACCAGGATCGCGCCGTCCATCTGGGCAGCGCCGGTGATCATGTTCTTGATGTAGTCGGCGTGACCGGGGGCATCGACGTGAGCGTAGTGACGCTTCTCCGTCTGGTACTCAACATGCGAGATGTTGATCGTGATGCCGCGAGCCTTCTCCTCGGGAGCCTTGTCGATCTGGTCGAACGCGAAGCTCTCGTTGAGATCCGGGTACTTGTCGGCGAGCACCTTGGTGATGGCCGCGGTGGTCGTGGTCTTGCCGTGGTCGACGTGACCGATGGTGCCGATGTTCACGTGCGGCTTGGTCCGCTCGAACTTCGCCTTCGCCACTGGATGTCCTCCTGGACTGATTGTGCTTGCGGTATGCAGCAGTGCGGTTGGTTATTACGTTGGTCGTGCTTCGGCCGACGAAACCGAGGTTACTCGCCGGTCGCCTTGGCGATGATTTCCTTCGAGACGTTCGCGGGAACCTCTGCGTAGGAATCGAACACCATGGAGAAGTTCGCACGGCCCTGGGTCTTCGACCGCAGGTCACCGATGTAGCCGAACATCTCCGAGAGCGGAACCAGCGCCTTCACGACACGGGCACCACTGCGTTCCTCCATGGCCTGGATCTGGCCACGGCGGGAGTTGAGGTCGCCGATCACTTCACCCATGTAGTCCTCGGGCGTGGTGACCTCGACAGCCATGAGGGGCTCGAGAATGACCGGGCCGGCCTTGCGGGCAGCTTCCTTGAGCGCCTGCGAACCGGCGACCTTGAAGGCCATTTCCGAGGAGTCGACGTCGTGGTAAGCGCCGTCGAGCAGGGTCAGCTTCAGGTTCACGAGCGGGTAACCGGCGAGAACACCGTACTGCATCGCGTCCTGGGCACCGGCGTCGACCGAGGGGATGTACTCGCGCGGAACGCGGCCACCCGTGACCTTGTTCTCGAACTCGTAGCTCGCGCCGTCCTCGCCGACGAAGGGCTCGAGGGCGATGATGACCTTTGCGAACTGGCCCGAACCACCGGTCTGCTTCTTGTGCGTGAACTCGTGCTTCTCGACCGGCTTGGTGATGGTCTCACGGTACGCAACCTGCGGCTTACCGACGTTGGCCTCGACCTTGAACTCGCGACGCATACGGTCGACGAGGATGTCGAGGTGGAGCTCGCCCATACCGCCGATGACGGTCTGACCGGTCTCCTCGTCCAGCTCGACCGAGAAGGTCGGGTCCTCTTCCGCGAGCTTCTGGATCGCGGTGCCCAGCTTCTCCTGGTCGGACTTGGTCTTGGGCTCGATCGAGACCTGGATGACCGGGTCCGGGAACGTCATCGACTCGAGGACGATCGGGTTCGCCTGGTCGCACAGGGTGTCACCGGTCGTGGTGTCCTTCAGGCCGATCATCGCGTAGATGTGGCCCGCGACGGCCTCGTCGACCGGGTTCTCCTTGTTGGCGTGCATCTGGAAGAGCTTGCCGATGCGCTCCTTCTTGCCCTTGGTGGCGTTGAGCACCTGGGCACCCGGCTCGACACGACCCGAGTAGACGCGCACGAAGGTGAGCTTGCCGAAGAACGGGTGCGCCGCAATCTTGAAGGCGAGAGCCGAGAACGGCTCGTCCTTGCTGGGCTTGCGGACCAGCTCCTCTTCCTCGTTGTTCACGGCGTGGCCGTGGACCTCGCCGATGTCCAGCGGGTTCGGCAGGTAGTCGATGACCGCGTCGAGCATGGGCTGAACGCCCTTGTTCTTGAACGCGGAGCCACACAGCACCGGGTACAGCTCGGAGTTGACCGTCAGCTTGCGGATGGCGCCCTTGATCTCCTCGACCGTGAGCTCCTCGCCGCCGAAGTACTTCTCCATGAGAGCTTCGTCGGACTCGGCGACCGTCTCGAGCAGCTTCTCGCGGTACTCGGCAGCCTTGTCGGCCAGATCCGCGGGGATCTCCTCGATGGTCGGCTCGGCGCCGATCTCGACGACGCCGCGCCAGGTGATGGCCTTCATCTCGACGAGGTCGACGACACCGTCGAAGTCGTCCTCAGCGCCGATCGGCAGCTGCAGGACCAGCGGCTTCGCGCCGAGGCGATCGATGATGGTCTGCACGGTGAAGTAGAAGTCCGCGCCCATCTTGTCCATCTTGTTGACGAAGCAGATGCGCGGAACGTCGTACTTGGCAGCCTGGCGCCAGACCTGCTCGGACTGGGGCTCGACGCCCTCCTTGCCGTCGAACACGGCAACGGCGCCATCAAGAACACGGAGGGAGCGCTCAACTTCCACCGTGAAGTCGACGTGGCCGGGGGTGTCGATGATGTTGATCTGGTTCTTGTTCCAGAAGCAGGTGACGGCGGCGGAGGTGATGGTGATACCACGCTCCTTCTCCTGCTCCATCCAGTCGGTGGTCGACGCACCGTCGTGGGTCTCACCGATCTTGTAGTTCACACCGGTGTAGAAGAGGATGCGCTCGGTCGTGGTGGTCTTGCCGGCATCGATGTGCGCCATGATGCCGATATTGCGGACCTTGTTCAGGTCGGTCAGCACTTCCTGTGCCACAGGATTCTTCCCCGCTCGTTGATCGTGTCGGCCCTTCTGGGGCCACGTCTCTTTTTCTTGTCAGCCGGCCCGGTGACGGAACCGACACAGTAGTGACAACGCCAGGCCGAGGGATTTGGTGCCCGTGAGGCTCCCTCGGCCTGGCGCGGTGTCACCAGCGGTAGTGCGCGAACGCCTTGTTGGCTTCAGCCATCTTGTGGGTGTCCTCGCGACGCTTCACCGAAGCGCCCAGGCCGTTGCTCGCATCGAGAAGCTCGTTGGCGAGACGCTCGACCATGGTCTTCTCACGACGAGCGCGCGAGAAGGTGACCAGCCAGCGCAGGGCCAGCGTGGTGGAGCGACCCGGACGAACCTCGACCGGCACCTGGTAGGTGGCGCCACCGACGCGACGGCTGCGGACCTCGAGGGCGGGCTTGACGTTGTCGAGCGCGCGCTTGAGGGTGACGACCGGATCGGTGCCGGTCTTCTCGCGAGCCTGCTCGAGGGCACCGTAGACGATGCGCTCGGCGGTGGACTTCTTGCCGTCCAGCAGGATCTTGTTCACCAGCTGGGTGACCAGCGGCGAGCCGTAGACCGGGTCGGCGACGAGCGGGCGCTTGGGAGCGGGGCCCTTACGTGGCATTAGCTCTTCTCCTTCTTGGCGCCGTAACGGCTGCGAGCCTGCTTGCGGTTCTTGACACCCTGGGTGTCGAGCGAGCCGCGGATGATCTTGTAGCGCACACCGGGGAGGTCCTTCACACGACCGCCGCGGACGAGCACCATCGAGTGCTCCTGCAGGTTGTGGCCCTCACCCGGGATGTAAGCGGTGACCTCGACGGAGCTGGTCAGGCGCACACGGGCGACCTTCCGCAGCGCGGAGTTCGGCTTCTTCGGGGTGGTGGTGTACACGCGAGTGCACACGCCACGACGCTGCGGGCTGCCCTTCAGGGCCGCGGTCTTGACCTTGGCGGCCTTGTCGCGGCGGCCCTTACGGACCAGCTGGTTGATGGTTGGCATGTATCGGCTTTCTACGTTGGTTCCAGACTGCTCAGACGAGCAACACTGGCTGTTCTGAAATTAGGGATCCATCGGTTGGGGCAAGAAAGCTGCTGCCCCGCACCCACCCCGCGCGTGCACACGAGGTCGGGCGTGTCGCGTACCCCCACACAGGCAACCGGATGCTCGTACCTGCAGAAACCTCACGGAAACTCCAGAAACACGCGCACGCCAACGCCTCGCATAGGCACACAGATCGAGCCCGAGCACGCCGGAGCAAAGCCTGCGGAGCGACCCCAGCGGTCGGACACGACCCCCAACGATACCTGGCGGCTCCGTTCGAGGTCAAAGCGGGCCCGAGCGCCGAGCCGTTTGTCAAGCGCTCAGGTTCAAAGTGAGTTTCGCCAGCGTGGCCGCGGCCTCACACGGGTCAGGATGCCCCGCGTCCCGGTACTGCACCCACCAACCGACGACACCCGAGACGGGGCTGCCGGTGGAGATCCCGCACGCGCCGGGATCGCGCGGCTGCCGCGCAAGCACCGCACGTCGGCCGTCGACGCTCGCGTCCTCGACCGCGTATCCCAGGCGCTGCGCCGTCTCGCGCTCGACGTCGAGCGACCCGGTCTCGAACCAGTCGAACGTCACCCGCACCGGCCCGGCCGGGCCGGCGACGGACCACCGGCAGATCGCACCGAAGAAGCCGCGCTCGATGCCGCCGCCGCCCACGGCGTCGGCGATCTGCTCCGGTTCGACGACGTCGCACTCGGTGAGCAGCGCCGCGTACTCGGACGACGAGCCCGGCGCGGTCGCACCCTGCGGCACGGGTGTGCCGTCGACGGTGGCGCCGCATCCCGAGAGCACGAGAACACCGACGACCGCAGCGGCCGGGAGCACCCGGCGCCTCACCTCCGGGCCCTCTCGACCGTCAGCTCGGCGAGCTGTCGGGCCACCCCGCACGGATCCGCCGTCGGCGTGGCGTCGGCGTAGGCGATCGACCAGTGCACGAAGTCGTCGCCGAACTGCACGCCCAGCTCACACAGCCGACTCGAGAGCGAGGCCACGAATCCGGGATTGCCGCCGATCTCGATGTCGGTGGCGGGGCGCCCGATCAGTTCACTGCCCGCGCGCTCGCGCCCGATCGGGCTGCCGCGGTACCAGGAGAACGACACGTGCGGGGAACTCTGGCCGTCCTGCGCGGACAACTGCCACTCGCAGCCCACGGAATTGCGGACGACGGTTCCGAAGCCGGGGACGCCGAACACCGTCGCGACCTCGTCGTCGGTCACGGATCCGCACTCCCCGAAGAACGGGCCGGGCGCCCCCGCGCTCGACGCCGGCGCGGCACCGGGTGCCCCCTCATCGGATCCGGCGCCGCCACAGCCGGCGAGCAGCACCGCCGCCGCCAGCAGGGCACCCACCAGCTTCTTCGGCATGGAGCGGAACTGTACCGGCTACGACAGCGAGGCCGTGGGCGACGACGGCGCCGCCGCGATCGAACCCAACGCAGCATCGAGCTGGGCCGCCCAGCACCGCACGATCTCGGCGCGCCGCCGGGAGTCGTCGGTCAGGACGTCGGCGAGGCCGAGCCCGCGCGCCAGGTCGAGGGTGGCCTGGACGAGTCCGCGAACGGCGGGGTCCGAGTCGTCGACGCCGAGGCTCTCGACGGCGGTGCGGTGGGCGACGCGGCCGAATCGCTCCTCGAGCGGGAGGACGCGGGCCCGCAGTTCCGGGTCGGCGGCCGCCGCGGTCCACACCTGCAGCGCCGCCTTGAACAGCGTGCTCGTGTAGTAGTCGACGAGCCGGGCGACGACCGCCTCGGTGCGACCGGCGCCGGCGGGCAACTCGGTGACCTCTCGGTGCGCCTGCTCCATCCGGCTGTCGAACATGAACTCGAGTGCAGCGGTGATGAGGTCCTCACGCGTCGGGAAGTGATGCTGCGTCGCTCCCCGCGAGACACCCGCGCGCTGCGCGACGACGGCGACCGTGGTCGCGGACCAACCGAACTCGGCCAGACTGTCGACGGTCGCTTCGAGGAGACGGTGCCTGGTGAGGCGGCTCCTGTCCTGTTGTGGTGCGCGCATCCGATTTCGTCCTCTCCGGTGTCTTCCGGTCGTCGTGTGCAGTGGCTACGCCGCCTTGTGGGCGACATGTGCGGCGCTCCGACAACGACCACAATCAGGAAGGGTTACATCACGGAGTCATTGCAGGGCGGCCTCGCACACGTTACTGATTCTGCAAAGAAGGGTGCCCTTCCTTTCCGTCATCATCTTCGGCTGATCCGACGCCCCGACGACAGTGGGGTCCGTTCCACGACGGAACGGACCCCACAGCTGTCTCAGCCGTCGACGGCCCACTTCGGCGGTCGCTTCTGCAGGAACGCCGTCATCCCCTCGACGGCCTCCTCCGAGCCGAACAGCCTGGCCGACTGCGCCGCCAGGTCCTCTGCGTAGCGATCGAAGTCGGCCAGCATCCGCATCGTCGTGAGCTTCTTGGACTCGGCCAGCCCCTGCGGCGAACACTGCCGCAGTGCTGCCCCCAGCTCACGCACCACCGCCGCCGGATCCTGGACGGCCTCGCTGATCAGACCGATCGCCTCGGCCTCGTGCGAACCGAACTTCTCCCCGGTGAGGAAGTAGCGTCCGGCCGCGCGCGAGGTCAGTCTCGGGACCACCGTCAGCGAGATGATCGACGCGGCCAGACCCAGCCGTGCCTCGGTGAGCGCGAAGGTGCTCTCCGGTCCGGCGACCACGATGTCGCAGGCGCCGACCAGTCCCATGCCCCCGGCCCGGACGTGTCCGTCGATCCGACCGATCACGGGCTTCGGCAGTTCGACGATCGCCCGCAGCAGCGCCGTCATCTGTCGGGTGCGTCCGGCCGCCAGTTCCGCCGGGTCCGAGTCCGCGGCCCCACTCGCCTCCGACAAGTCCGCGCCCGCGCAGAAGGTGCCGCCCGTGTGGGTGAGCACGACGGCGCGCACCGCATCGTCGGCGGCTGCGTCGGCCAGGCCCCGCCGCAACTGGTCGACCAGTCTGCCCGAGATGGCATTGCGGTTGTGCGGCGAGTCCAGCGTCAGCGTCGCGACGCCGTCGGCGACGTCGTAGCGGACGAGGAGATCCGTCGTGTTCGTCATGTCGGCCACCGTCAGTAGGACTTGGGCAGGCCCAGCGAGTGCTGGGCGACGAAGTTGAGGATCATCTCGCGGCTCACCGGTGCCACCCGTGCGATCCGGGCCGCGCCCAGCATCGCGGACAGGCCGTACTCCTTGGTGAGCCCGGCACCGCCGTGTGTCTGGATCGCTTGGTCGAGGGTCTTGATGCTGGCCTCGGCAGCCGCGTACTTGGCCATGTTCGCGGCCTCGGCGGCACCGAAGTCGTCGCCGCCGTCGTAGAGCACCGCGGCCTTCTGCATCATCAGCTTCGCCAGCTCGAGCTCGATCTTGCACTGCGCGAGGGGATGCGCGAGACCCTGGTGGGCACCGATCGGCGTCTTCCACACCGTGCGTTCCTTCGCGAACTTCACGCCGGCCTCGAGCGCCCACCGCCCCATCCCGATCGCCATGGCCGCACCGAGGATTCGCTCGGGGTTCAGGCCGGCGAACAGCTGCATGAGCGCCGCGTCCTCGGAGCCGACGAGCGCGTCCGCGGGCAGTCTCACGTCGTCGAGGAACAGCGTGAACTGGCGGTCCGGTTCGATGACGTCCATCTCCATCGGCGTCGCGACGAAGTTCTCGGCGTCGGTGGGCACGATGAACAGTGCCGGCTTGAGCTTGCCGGTCTTGTGATCCTCGGTGCGCGCGACGATCAGAACAGCGTCGGCCTGGTCGACCCCGGAGATGAAGACTTTGTTGCCCTTGAGGATCCAGTCCTCGCCGTCCCGCCGCGCGGTCGTGGTGATCTGGTGCGAGTTGGAACCGGCGTCGGGTTCGGTGATGCCGAACGCCATGATCTTCGAGCCGTCGGCGAGCGCGGTGAGCCACTCCTGCTTCTGCGCGTCGGTGCCGTACTTGCCGATGATGGTGCCGCAGATCGCGGGCGAGACCACGACGAGGAGCAGCCCGGCGCCCTGCGCCGCGAGTTCCTCCTGGACCAGCGCGAGCTCGTAGATGCCGGCTCCCCCACCGCCGTACTCCTCGGGCAGGTTCACGCCGAGGAAACCGAGCTTGCCGGCCTCGTTCCACAGTTCGGTGAGCGGCTCGCCCTTGCGCGCCTTCGGCAGCACGTAGTCGACGTAGTTGAAGCGCTGCGCGAGCTTGGACACCGCCGCCCGCAACTCCTTCTGCTCCTCCGTCTCGATGAAGCTGCTCATGCGGTTTCTCCTTCTGCGACTTCTGCTTCCACGATTGCCAGGATCGATCCGACGTCGACCTGGTGGCCGACGTCGACGGACAGTTCGGTGAGCACACCCGAGGTGGGCGCCTTGACGGTGTGCTCCATCTTCATGGCCTCGAGCCACAGGATCGGCTGCCCGGCCGCGACCCGGTCCCCGACGGCCGCTCCCAGGCGGATCACCGCGCCGGGCATGGGCGCCAGCAGCGAGCCCTCCGCGACGACGGTCGACGGGTCGACGAATCGCGGGAGCGCCGTCAGCGTCACCGGCCCGAGCGGCGAGTCGACGCACACCCGGTCGCCGTAGCGTGCGACATCGAACCGCCGCTGTAGGCCGGCGACGTCGAGCACCACGTGGTCGGGGCTGGATGCCGCGAGCGTGACGTCGTCGAAGTCCTCGGCGTGCAGACCCGACCGGGTCAGCAGGTAGCGGACGTCGTGGTCGCCGTGAATGCCGTTGTATCGCTTGCTCTGCGGCTGCGACGGCAGGTTCCGCCAGCCACTCGGCAGTCCGCCGAGCACCGGCGCGGCGGCCCGGTTGGCCGCGGCGTCCGCGACGGCGGCCGCCAGTGCCGACAGGCTCTCCGCGTTGTCGTCGGCGAGCGGACGCGCCAGCGCGTCGAGCCCGTGGGTGTCGAAGAACGCGGTGTCGGTGTCGCCCGCGAGGAACGCCGGGTGACGCAGGACATTGACGAGCAGGTCGCGGTTGGTCTGCAGCCCGTGCAGGCGAGCGCTCGCCAGCGCCGACGCGAGCACCTGTGCGGCCTGGGCGCGGGTGGGCGCGTACGAGATGACCTTGGCGAGCATCGGATCGTAGAAGACGCTCACCACCGAGCCGTTCTCCACACCCGAGTCCAGACGCACGCCGGTCCGCTCGAGAACGTCGAACTCTGCTGTGCTGCCGGGCAGTTCGATGCGCTCGACGACGCCGCTCTGCGGACGCCATCCGTGCGCGGGATCCTCGGCGTAGAGCCGGACCTCGATCGAGTGTCCGCGGAGCGCGGGCGGCTCCGCCGGCAGTTCGGCGCCGCCGGCGACCTGCAGCTGCAGGTCCACCAGGTCGAGCCCGGTGGTGCACTCGGTGACCGGGTGCTCCACCTGCAGGCGGGTGTTCATCTCCAGGAAGAAGAAGTCGCCCTGCTCGTCGGCCAGGAACTCGACGGTGCCGGCGCCTTCGTAGCCGATCGCGTTCGCGGCGAGCCGCGCGGCGTCGAACAGCTTGGCGCGCATCGCCGGAATGCGTTGGACGAGCGGCGACGGCGCCTCCTCGACCACCTTCTGGTGGCGGCGCTGGATCGAGCATTCGCGCTCGCCGACCGCCCACACGGTGCCGTGCCGGTCGGCCATCACCTGCACCTCGATGTGGCGTCCGGTCTCGAGGTAACGCTCGCAGAACACCGTCGGATCGCCGAACGCGGACTCCGCCTCGCGGCGGGCCGCCTCGATCTCACCGGACAGCGCCGACAGTTCGCGCACCACCCGCATGCCGCGTCCACCGCCGCCGGCCGATGCCTTGACCAGGACCGGCAGGTCGGCCTCGGTCACCGCGTCGGGGTCGAGTTCGGCGAGGACCGGTACCCCGGCCTCGGCCATGATCCGCTTGGATTCGACCTTCGAGCCCATCAGCTCGATCGACTTGGCGGGCGGGCCGATCCATGTCAGCCCGGCCGCCTCGACGGCCAGCGCGAAATCGGCGTTCTCCGAGAGGAATCCGTAGCCAGGGTGGATCGCGTCGGCGCCCGCGGCTCGTGCCGCGGCGATGATCGCGTCGGCCCGCAGGTACGTCTGGGCGGGCGTCGCTCCCGGCAGCCGGACCGCGGCGTCGGCCTCGGCGACGTGCGGGCTCGCAGCGTCCGGGTCGGAGAACACCGCCACGGTGCCGATGCCGGAACGCCGGCACGTCGCGAAGACCCGGCGGGCAATCTCGCCGCGGTTGGCGACCAGCACGGACGTGATGGTGGGGTTACTCGCAGTTGTCATCAAACGTTCCTCACTCACATCCGGAAGACGCCGAAGTTCTCGGTGCCCTCGATCGGGGCGGTGGCGATGGCCGACAGGCACATCCCCACCACCGTGCGGGTGTCGCGGGGGTCGATCACGCCGTCGTCGTACAGGCGCCCGGACAGGAACATCGGCAGCGATTCGGCCTCGATCTGGTTCTCGATCATGGCCCGCATGCCGGCATCGGCCTGCTCGTCGAAGACCTGGCCGCGGGCCTCGGCGGCGGCGCGACCGACGATCGAGATGACGCCCGCGAGCTGGGCGCCACCCATGACCGCGGACTTGGAACTGGGCCACGCGAACAGGAACCGCGGATCGAACGCGCGCCCGCACATGCCGTAGTGGCCGGCACCGTACGAGGCGCCGAGCAGGATCGAGATGTGCGGGACCTTCGAGTTGGCGACCGCGTTGATCATCATCGATCCGTGCTTGATCATGCCGCCCTCCTCGTATTCCTTGCCCACCATGTAGCCGGTGGTGTTGTGCAGGAACAGAAGAGGGGTGTTCGAGCGGTTCGCCAGCTGGATGAACTGGGTGGCCTTCTGCGATTCCTCGCTGAAGAGCACGCCGCGCGCGTTGGCGAGGATGCCGATCGGGTAGCCGTGCAGTTCGGCCCAGCCCGTGACGAGCGACGAGCCGTAGAGCGGCTTGAACTCGTCGAAGTCGGATCCGTCGACGATGCGCGCGATCACCTCGCGGGGATCGAACGGGATCTTCAGATCCGACGGCACGATGCCGAGCAGTTCCTCGGGGTCCTCGAGCGGCTCGATCACCTCGGTCCGCGGCGCCGGCCCCTGCTTCTTCCAGTTGAGTCGCCGGACGATGCTGCGGCCGATGCGGATCGCGTCCTGCTCGTCGTGGGCGAAGTAGTCGGCCAGGCCGGACTTGCGCGCGTGCATCTCGGCGCCGCCGAGGGATTCGTCGTCCGACTCCTCACCGGTGGCCATCTTCACCAGCGGCGGCCCCGCCAGGAACACCTTGGACCGTTCCTTGATCATCACGACGTGGTCGGACATGCCGGGGATGTAGGCGCCGCCCGCGGTGGAGTTGCCGAACACCAGCGCGATCGTCGGGATGCCGGCCGCCGACAGCTGGGTGAGGTCACGGAACATCCGCCCGCCGGGGATGAACACCTCCTTCTGCGTCGGCAGGTCGGCGCCGCCGGATTCGACGAGCGAGATCACCGGGAGGCGGTTCTGCACCGCGATGTCGTTGGCGCGGAAGCCCTTCTTGAGCGTCCACGGGTTGCTGGTCCCGCCGCGGACCGTCGGGTCGTTCGCGACGATGAGGCACTCGACGCCGCTGACGACGCCGATTCCGACGATCGTCGACGCGCCCACCGGGAACTCGGTGCCCCATGCGGCGAGCGGGGACAGCTCGAGGAACGGCGAGTCCGGATCGAGCAGCAGTTCGATGCGCTCGCGGGCCAGCAGCTTGCCCCGCTTGTGGTGCCGCTCGACGTACTTCTCGCCGCCCCCGGCGAGGGCCTTCGCGTGCTCGACCTCGAGTTCGCCGAGCTTGGCGGTCATCGACTCCACCGCCGACGTGTACTCGGCCGAGTTCGTGTCCAGTGTCGACTTCAGGATCGTCACGACTGATACCCCAATCGCTTGGCCGCCAGGGAGGTCAGGATCTCCGTGGTCCCGCCCCCGATGCCCAGAATTCGCATGTCCCGGTACTGCCTCTCCACTTCGCTTTCCGCCATGTAGCCCATGCCGCCGAACAACTGCACGGCCTGGTTCGCGACCCACTCGCCGGCCTCGACCGCGGTGTTCTTCGCAAAGCACACCTCGGCGACGAAGTCCTCACTCGACGTGAGCGAGCGTTCGACGAGGGTGCGGGTGTAGACGCGGGCGACGTCGATGCGCCGCGTCATCTCGGTGAGGGTGTTCTGCACGGCCTGCCGCGAGATCAGCGGCCGGCCGAACGTCTCGCGATCGCGGCACCACTGCAGCGTCAGGTCCAGGCACCGTTGTGCACTGGAGTACGCCTGCGCCGCCAGCGCGATGCGTTCGGTGAGGAACGCCTGCGCGATCTGCACGAACCCCGAGTTCTCGTCGCCCACCAGGTTCTCCACCGGGACCCGCACGTCGACGAACGACAGCTCCGCGGTGTCCGACGCACGCCAGCCCATTTTGTCGAGCTTGCGCGCCACCTCGAATCCCGGTGTGCCCCTCTCGATCACGAGCAGCGACACCCCGCCGGCTCCCGGACCGCCGGTGCGCACCGCGGTGACGACGAAGTCGGCCCGGACCGCGGAGGTGATGAACGTCTTGGCGCCGTTGACGACGTAGTGGTCGCCGTCGCGCACCGCCGTGGTCCGCAGGTGCCCGACGTCGGAACCGCCGCCCGGTTCGGTGATCGCGAGCGAACCGATCTTCTCGCCCGCGAGGGTGGGCCGGACCCACCGGTCGATCTGGTCCGGATCGCCCGCCGCGATCAGGTGCGGCAGCGCGATACCGCACGTGAACAGCGACGCGAACAGTCCACCCGACGCCCCGGCCTGGTGCATCTCCTCACAGATCAGCACCGCGTCGACCAGGTCACCGCCGTCGCCGCCGACCTCCTCCGGTAAGCCGGCGCCGAGCAGGCCCAGCGCGGCGGCCTTACGGTGCAGCTCGCGCGGGATCTCGCCGCCGCGCTCCCAGTCGCCGAGGTGCGGGAGGATCTCGTGCTCGACGAAGCCGCGGACGGTTTTGCGCAGCTGCTGCCGCTCGGGGGTGTCCCACACACTCATGCGTGTCCTTCCTGGAGTTCGTCGGCGTAACTGGGGACCAGGACGGTGGGGATCTCGATGTGCCGCGAGCGCAACCACTCCCCGAGTCCCTTGGCCTGCGGGTCGAACCGGGCCTGCGAGGCGACCCCGCGGCCGAGGATGCCCTCGATGACGAAGTTGACGGCCCGCAGATTCGGCAGCACGTGCCGCGTCACCTCGAGCGACTTCGCCTCGGGCAACATCCTTTTCAGTTCGTCGACGGTGAGCGCGTGGACCAGCCACCGCCACTGCTCGTCGGTGCGCACCCACACCCCGACGTTGGCGTTACCGCCCTTGTCGCCGCTGCGGGCGGCCGCGACGGCGCCCAGCGGCGCGGTCACCGTGTCGTCCGAGTCCAGCGGATCCGGCAGCGACGGCGCGGCCACCTCCTCGAGAACCCGAGTCTGCGTGCCGGGCGCGATGTCCAGACGCGTGCCGTCGGGCAGGACCGCGACGTGCGGCACCTGATCCACGTCGACGTAGCCGGGTGTGAACACCGCGTACGGCTGGCCGTTCGACGGCGGCGCGGTGAGCGCGAATCCGGGGTAGCTGGCCAGCGCGAGTTCGACCGCGACCGACGAGAACGCGCGTCCGACGACGTTCGGGTCGGTGTCGCGGACCGTGCACCGCAGCAGCGCGCTCGCGGACTCCTCGGTGTCGGCGTCCGGGTGGTCGGTGCGCGCAAGCGTCCACTCCAGTTCCTGCGGCTTGACCGTCAGCCACGAATCCAGCTGCCGCCGAACCAGTTCGGCCTTGGCCTCGATGTCGAGACCGGTGAGCACGAACGTCGCCTCGTTACGGAATCCGGCGAGCGCGTTGAGCGAGACCTTGTACTGCGGCGGCGGCGCCTCGCCGGTCACGCCCGCGATGCGGACGCGGTCGGGTCCGGCGGCGGAGATCTGGATCGAGTCCATGCGGGCGGTCGCGTCCGGGTTCGCGTAGCGGCCGCCGGTGATCTCGTACAGCAGCTGCGCGGTGACGGTGTCGACGGTCACCGCGCCCCCGGTACCGGCGTGCTTGGTGATGACCGACGAGCCGTCGGCGGCGATCTCGGCGATCGGGAAGCCGGGTCGGCCCAGATCGGGGATCTCGGTGAACCACGAGTAGTTGCCGCCGGTGGCCTGCGTGCCGCACTCGATCACGTGCCCGGCGACCACCGCACCCGCCAGCTTGTCGAAATCGTCGCGCGCCCAGCCGAAGTGCGCCGCGGCCGGTCCGACGATCACCGACGCGTCGGTGACGCGGCCGGTGACGACGACGTCGGCGCCGGCGTTCAGGCACTCGACGATGCCCCACGCCCCCAGGTACGCGTTGGCGGTCAGGGGCGTGGTCTCACGGTCGAGCCCGAGTTCGGCGACCCGCGCGATCAGGTCGTCGCCCTCGACGTGCGCGATCCTCGCGCTGAGCCCCAGCCGGTCGTTCACCTCGCGCAGTGCGTCAGCGAGTCCGGCCGGATTGAGTCCGCCGGCGTTCGCCACGATCTTCACGCCCCGGTCGAGCGCCAGACCGAGACAGTCCTCGGCCTGGCGCAGGAACGTCTTCGCGTAGCCGCGCGACGGATCCTTCATGCGGTCCCGCCCGAGGATGAGCATCGTCAGCTCGGCGAGATAGTCGCCGGTGAGATAGTCGAGTTCACCGCCCTCGAGCATCTCGCGCATGGCCGAGATCCGGTCGCCGTAGAACCCCGAGCAGTTGCCGATGCGGACGGGCGTCGGTGATGCGGTCATCGGGTCGCCTCCGTCCGGGTCGATTCGGCGGGATCCCGGCCCGCGCCGGGCGGCCCGGCGAACGCCTGCGCGATGTCGAGCCACCGCTCGGCGTCGTCGCCCGTCGCCCGCACTGCGGTGTCCGCGCGATGCAGGCGCTGCGTGACAAGGAGACAGAAGTCCTCCGCCGGACCCGTCACCCGCTGCGACGCGCCCTCCGGACCCCATGCCCACACGGCGCCGTCCGGCGCGACGAGCTCCACCCGGAACTCCTCGGCCGGAGGCGTGAGCTCGTTGACGCTGTACGCGAAGTCGCGGGTGCGGACGCCCAGGCGCGCAACGTGCTTCAGGCGGTCGGTCGCGTCGGTCGACACACCGAGCGCGTCGGCGACGTCCCGTCCGTGCGCCCACGTCTCCATCAGTCGGGCGGTCGCCATCGAGGCGGCGCTCATCGGCGGCCCGTACCACGGCAGCTTCGCGCCGGACGGGACCGAGAGCAACACCTCGGCGAGCCGGTCGCGCGTCGCCCGCCAGTCGGTCAGCAGTTCCCGCGGCGGACGCCGCGCCTCCGACTCTGCGCCCTGGTCGACGAACCCGTGCGGGTTCTTCCAGGCCTCGGTGAGCTGTCGCGCGAACTCGTCCGCGTCGGTGGCCGCCATGAGCGCCGCCCGGTCGGTCCACGCGAGGTGACCGATCTGGTGCGCGACGGTCCAGCCGGCGGCCGGTGTCGGCGTCGCCCACCGATCGTCGGGCAGATCCGCGACGAGCGCGTCGAGCGCTGCCCCCTCTGCGCGAAGGTCGTCGACGATCTTGGTCAAGTCAGCCACATACCCCTCCTCGGATGATGAGACCAGCATCACATCGAGGGGCGCATAAATCAAGCACGAGTGATTGTTTATGCGGGTGTGTGTGACCGAAAGCCCGCGTCGGCGCAGGTCAGAGAGTGATCAGGCGCTCAGATCGGCTTCCGCGCCCCAGTCCCGCCGACCGCCGCTCAGCGACCACGCGAAATCGGGCGCGCGGGTCACGGCATGCTGCCGCTCGATCGCGAAGTTCGTGACCGGGAGGCGCTCCACCAGACCGGAATCGGCCAACATGTTCCCCACCACCCCCTGCTCGAACATCGAGAACGCAGTGTGGTTGACCGATTGGACGGCGACCTGGAGCGCCGTGAGCGCGGTGTCGTGCGGGCCGAACTCGGCCAGCGTGTGACCGCCGTCGACCGTGGTGCCGACCACCGCGTAGTAGTGCCAGTGCGAAGTGTTGTCCGGGTTGTGCGCGACGTCAGGCTCGACAGCCATGATCGCCCCTTCCCTACTCGAGGCTCCTGACGCGACGATAGAACCGACCCCCGACAGGATCGGGGCGACGCGCCGACGCGACCTCGAACGATGCACAAGGACCCCCGTGCGAAACGAATCGCACAGGGGCCCTTTGCCCGAGAACTCCGGAGAGTACCGAATGTCAGTGCATCATCACCGGCTGGACTTCCTCGGTCGTCGGCGTGGTGCGCCGGCGCGGCAGGAAGAACGCGGGGATCAGCGTGCAGAGCACCAGCACGAACGCGACGGTGAACGTGTTGCCGAACGCGTCGGCCGCCGCACCCAGGATCTGTTCCGGCATGCCGGGGGGCTCGGAGGCCACGACCTGGTCGAAGTGCTGCGCCATGACATTCTCGTTCGTGAGACCACGGTCGAGGAGCTGGTTCGTCAGGATCACGGACATCGTCGCGGTGCCGATCGAGCCGGCGGTCTGCTGGACGATGTTCATCAGCGTCGAACCACGGGCGATCATCTCGTTCTTCAGCGTGACCATGGCGGCCGTCATCAGCGGCATCATGGTGCAGCCCATGCCGAGGCCCTGCACGAAGAGCGAGCCGAGCAGCAGCCAGTACGGCGAGTCCGACGACAGCTGGGTGAAGGCGAACATGCCCAGTGCAATCAGCGGAAGACCCGTCAGCACGATCTTGCCGGGACCGATCTTGTCGACCAGTCGGCCGGCGATCGGCATCGTCACCATCGCGCCGATGCCCTGCGGCGCGAGCAGCAAGCCCGCGGCCAGGGTGGACTCACCGCGCACCTGGATGAAGTAGCTCGGGAACAACAGACCTGCACCCATGAACGCGACGATGAACGTCGACGTCGTGAGCACCGCGACGGTCAGCTGACGGTTCCGGAACAGACGCAGGTCGATCAGCGGGTGGTCCTTGCGCAGCGCGTGGAACACGAACCCGACGATCAGAACCAGCCCGATGCCGGCCGAGACGAGAACCCGGGCCGAGGCGATCGTGCCGGTCTCCGGGATCGAGGACACACCGAACAGGAACAACGCCAGACCCGGTGAGAGCAGCACCATGCCGACGAAGTCGAACGCCTGCGACGGGCTCGGCGTGTCCTTGGGCAGCAACTTGAACGCGGCCGCCAACGCGACGATGCCGACGGGCAGGTTGATGAGGAAGATCCAGTGCCAGCTGGCGGCGTCGATCAGCCAGCCACCCAGGATCGGGCCACAGATCGGGCCGAGAAGCATCGGGATGCCGAGCACCGCCATGACCCGGCCGACACGCTCCGGGCCCGCCGCGCGGGTCATGATCGTCATGCCGAGCGGCATGAGCATGCCGCCACCGAAACCCTGCACCACACGGAATGCGATGAGCGAGGTGATGTCCCACGCGAACGCGCACGCCACGGAGCCGGCAACGAAGAGGATCAGCGCGCTGATGTAGAGCCGTTTGGTGCCGAACCGGTCGGCCGCCCAGCCGGTGATCGGGATGACGGTGGCCAGCGCCAGCGTGTACGCGGTCATCGTCCAGGCGACGACCGCATAGGTCGTATCGAACGTTTCGATGAACGTCGGCACCGCGACACTGACCACGGTGACGTCGAGGATGGACATGATGGCGCCGAGCACCACCACGGAGGCGATCTTGAGGACCGCGCCGTCGATCTTGTCCGACTCGGGGGCCCCGGGTTGGGGTCCGGTCGTCGAGTTGGGCGTCGTCATGTACAGAATTCCTGACTTCGGGCCCGCAGGGCGTGGCCTGCGAGTATCGGTTGAAGGGCCTCGAGCAACCGCCTGCGATCCGGCTGGTCCAGCCGTCCCGCGAAGGCACGGAGCTCGTCACGCTTGTCTTCGAGATGACGGGAGACCAGGGTTCGCCCGGACTCCGTCAGCGAGACCCGTTTGATCCGGCGATCTTCGGGGTCCTCACGGCGCAGTACCAATTCCTGGCACACCAACTGGTCGAGGTTCCGACCGGCAGCGGCCACCGACATCCGAAGACACTCGGCGACCTCGTTGATCGCGATCGGCTCCCCGTGCTGCGCCAGCACGAAGAGCGCGCGAACCTGAGAAAACGACAGGTCCATCGCGACAAGGGTGTCCATCGACTCGGACTCCCCCATGCCCAGAAGACGCATGATGAACTCCTCGAGCGCGTCGTAGACCTCATCTGGAGTCACATCTGCCACGAACGGAAATAGTAGCGACTGCGCAACTATTGCAACAACGCAAGGATGCTGGGTCCCCACCCAATCCGCGACCCGTCCACGACACCATGAGCCCCGGACCTGCAGCAACAGATTTTCCGCGCAGGAGGGCCTCAGGTGATGAGGAACACACTCATTCCTGCACGAGGACGGCCTTCCCGAGGACCCGGCCGGCCTCGAGGTCGGCGAGCGCCTCGGCGGCCGAGGCCAGCGGGTACCGCGCCTTGACGATCGGACGCAACCCCGCCCGGACGTGCTTCACCAGGGCCGCATGCGTTTCCGCGAGCGCCGACGGCTCGTGCCGCAGGAATTCGCCCCACGCGGCGCCGACGATGCTGATGTTCCGGAACAGCACCCGGTTGACCTTGACGGACGGGATGCCACCGCCCGCGAAACCGATCACGAGCAACCGTCCCTCCGGCGCGAGGGCGCGCACCGCGTCGTCGAACGCGTCACCGCCGACCGGATCGACCACCACATCGGCACCGCGCCCGCCGGTGAGCTCGCCCACCCGCGTCGCCCACCCGTCGGTGAGTCGCACGACGTCGTCCGCGCCGATCTCGCGCAGGAAGTTGTCGGCGCCCTCGCGACGCACCACCGCGATCACCCGCGCGCCGTGCGCCTTCGCCAACTGGATCGCCGACGTCCCGACACCGCCCGCCGCGCCGAGGATCGCGACGGTCTCCCCCGGCTGCAGCCTGGCCCGGCGCCCGAGCGCGAACTCCATCGTCTGGTAGTTGATGATCAGCGACGCGGCCTCGTCGAAGGACAACTCGTCCGGAATCGGCAGCACCAGCGCCGGCTGGACCGCGACCTGCTCGGCGTACCCACCGAGACTCGACACCGCGAGCACCCGCTGCCCCGGCGCGAATCCGCTGTCCTCCGGGGCGCTGACGACGACACCGGCGACCTCGGTGCCGGGCACGAACGGCGGTTCCGGCCGCAACTGGTACTTGCCGTAGCTGATCAGCAGGTCGGGGAAGCACACGCCGCTGGCCTTGACGTCGATCAGGACCAGGCCGGCCGCGTCCGGTTCGGGGACGTCCTGCACCACCATCGACGCCGGCCCCGCCAGTTCCGTGACCACCACTGCGCGCACTTCCCACCTCCGAATCCGCTGGGCCAGGATGCCCTGCCCGTGACGCTACCCGGCGAACAGGCCCCGACGCCTGCGCCCGACCGCCACCATCTCGGCCGTTTCGGTCATCTTCACCCGCGGCCGCCCCGCAGCCAGACCGCGGGTTCGTTCCGCGCGGTCGATCGCGTCCCAGCCGCGCCGGGAGATCCGCTCGGGCTGCCGACGGGCGAGCAGCTTGCCGAGTTCCCGGCGCCCCCCGGCCGGGGCCGGCAGGCGCCGCGCCTCGAAGTCCTCGACGATCCGCGCCACCGTCTCCTTGGCGCACGCCTTGTTGGTGCCGATGACGCCGTTGGGACCGCGCTTGATCCACCCGGTCACGTACACCCCGGCGAGCGGCTCGCCGGCACCGTCGACCACGCGGCCCCGATCGTTCGGGATCACGCCCCGGCGGTCGTCGAACGGGACGCCCGCGAGCGGTCGCCCGCGGTAGCCGATCGAGCGCAGCACCAGCGACGCGTCGATCCGTTCGGTGCGCCGGGTGGGCCGAGCCGTCAGCGCACCGGACGCGTCCTCGACCAGCTCGTTGGCGACCACCGTCAGTCCGGCCACCCGGTTGTCGCCGAGGATCTCGGTCGGCGACGCCAGATACCGGAACACGATCCGCTTGTTGCCCACCGTCGACGTGCGCTGCGAGAACTCCTGCGCCAGGCGCACCTTCATCCCCACCGCCGGCTCGACGGCGCCGCTGTCGAGGAGCGCCTGCGACGCGGGGTCGAGTTCCGCCTCCGCCGGCTCGATCACGACGTCGACACCCGGCAGGTCGCCGAGGGCCAGGAACTCGGGATTGGTGTACGCGGCCTGCGCGGGACCGCGCCGACCGAGCAGCACCACCTCGCGAATACGGCTGTGCCGCAACGCTGTGAGCGCATGGTCGGCGATGTCCGTCTCGGCGAGATCGTCCGGGTCCGCCGTGAGGATGCGGGCGACGTCGAGGGCGACGTTGCCGTTGCCGACGACGACGGCCCGCTCGCCGGACAGGTCGAATGCGCGATCCGCGTAGTCGGGGTGCCCGTTGTACCAGGCCACGAACTCGGTCGCGGCGTGGCTGCCGGGCAGGCTCTCGCCGGGAATCCCGAGCGCACGGTCACTCGACGCACCGACCGCGTAGATCACCGCGTGGTGATGGTCCAGCAGCTCGGCGTGGCTGACGTGCCTGCCGGCCTCGACGTTGAGGTGGAACTGGAACGCGTCCCGCCCCAGGGACCAGTCGAACATCTCGGTCACCGCCTTGGTACCGGGGTGGTCCGGCGCGACACCCGCGCGAACCAGCCCCCACGGCGTCGGCAGCTTCTCGAACATCTCGACCTCGACGTCGGAGCGCCGCAGCAACTCCTCGGCGGCGTAGCACGCGGCCGGTCCGGCGCCGACGATCGCGACACGGAGCGTGCCGAGGTCGCGCACCGGCGGGGCGGCCGGGGTCAGCGGGGTCCAACCCGGCTGCAGCGGGTGCCGCGTGTAGTAGTCGGCGTTGATGTCCCGGTACCGCTCGAGCGACGCGGTCAGCTGGTCCTCGGGGAAGATCGCGTTCACGGGACAGGCGTCGACGCACGCGCCGCAGTCGATGCACGCCTGCGGCTCGATGTAGAGCATCTCCGTGGTCGCGAACCCCGCCTCCTCCGGCGTCGGGTGGATGCAGTTCACGGGGCACGCCGAGACACAACTGGCGTCGTTGCAGCACGCCTGGGTGATGACGTAGGCCATTTCGATTCCCGCCCTTCACGCGCTCGGGCGTGCTGCACGCCCGGTCACCGCGCCGATGTGACAGCCCTTGTGTGACAGATTTCATGTAACAATGAGTTACAGCTACAGGACTGTACGCGGCCCCGGAGGGCGAAACAAGCATCGTCCGCGGAATCGGGTGACGCCTCGCCGGCGACCTGCCACAATCGCTGGCGACAACCGCCGAACCGAGGGATCACCGTGGCTTCCGAGCAGATCGTCCCCGCAACGCAGATCGTCACAGCAGCGCACGTGCTGGCCCCGGCGCCGCCCCCCGAACGCTGCTTCGAGGCCACCCGGCCCATCCGCACCGCGGACGTCGACAGCGCGTACCGTCTGCGACTCGACGGCGTCGCCCGCTACCTGCAGGACATCGGCAGCGACAACCTCGCCGCCTTCGGATTCGACGACACCGATCCGCTGTGGGTCGTGCGGCGCACCGTGATCGACGTGCTCCGGCCCGCCGTCTGGCCGGGACGGATCCGCCTACGCCGCTGGTGCTCCGCGCATTCGACGCGGTGGTCGGCGATGCGGGTGCAACTGACGAGCGACGCGGACGGCCTGATCGAGACCGAGGGATTCTGGATCAACATCGGCACCGACACCGGCATGCCGGCCCGGATCAGCGACGGTCTGCTGGAGAGCCTGGGGAGCACCACCGCCGAGCACCGACTCCGCTGGAAGCCGTGGCTGCCGGCGGCCCCACCCGAGACGGACGACAGGGAGGACCGCGACGCCGGGGACCGCACGTTCCACCTGCGGACCACGGACATCGACCCGTTCAACCACGTCAACAACGCCACCTACTGGCACGCGGTCGAGGAATACCTGACCGACCGGCCCGACCTGCGCGACGTACCGCACCGGGCCGTCGTCGAACACCTGAGCCCGGTCTTCGCCCGCGACCACGTCCGGATCCGCACCAGCGCCGACGACACGTCCCTGCTGCTCTGGTTCCTCGTCGAGGACGACGTGCGGGCGGTCGCGCGCGTCGAGACGCTGTAGCTAGAACACCTTCTTCGCAACCACCGCGAGGCCGGCGAGGACCAGCGTCACCAGCAGCGCCGTCCCGAAGCCGGTGAGCCACCACAGGACGCCGAACACGACGATGGCGGGCGCGGCGACGATCAGTGCGATCGTCGGGCTCTCCCGCACCACCTCGAGCGCGCTTTCGGCCTTGACCCGGTCGATCTTCTTTCCCGCCATCTCGGTTCCCCTCATCTCGCCCGGCTTGCCCGATTAGTCCGACTCGGCTTCAGGATACGCAGTGCTACTCCATCCAGAATGCACGAAGGTCCCGCCCCCGGGTGGGGACGGGACCTTCGTGTCGGACATTCCTACCGATTACCGGTAGTCCCGACTAGCGGTAGTCGCTGCCGAAACCGTAGTCGTCCAGCGGAACAGCGGCGCCGGTGCCGGTGCCGAAGCCCTCCGGGCTGTAGTACTGGTCGTCGTAGGACGGAACCGCGTACGCAGCCGCACGAGCCTCCTCGGTGGGCTGAACCTGGATGTTCCGGTACCGGTTGATGCCGGTGCCGGCCGGGATCAGCTTGCCGATGATCACGTTCTCCTTGAGACCGATCAGCTTGTCCGAGCGGCAGTTGATCGCCGCATCGGTCAGCACTCGAGTGGTCTCCTGGAACGACGCGGCCGACAGCCACGAGTCGGTCGCCAGCGACGCCTTGGTGATACCCATCAGCACCGGACGGCCGGCCGCGGGCTCGCCGCCCTCGGCGACGACGCGACGGTTGGACGCCTCGAACTCCGCGCGCTCGACCAGCGAACCGGGCAGGAACTCCGTCGCACCCGAGTCGATGATCGTGACGCGACGCAGCATCTGGCGCACGATGACCTCGATGTGCTTGTCGTGGATCGACACACCCTGGCTCCGGTACACCTCCTGAACCTCGTTGACGAGGTGGATCTGCACCTGACGGGGGCCCATGACACGCAGCACCTCGTGCGGGTCGGCAGCGCCTTCCATGAGCTGCTGACCGACGTCGACGTGGTCACCGTCCGCCAGCAGGCGCTCGGAGCCGTCGTCGTGCTTGAACACGCGCAGACGCTGACGCTTCGAGAGCTTGTCGTAGACAACCTCTTCGCCACCGTCGTCCGGGACGATGGTGATCTTGTAGAAGCGCTCGCCGTCCTCGAGCTGCACCCGGCCGGAGACGTCCGCGATGGGCGCCTTGCCCTTCGGGACGCGGGCCTCGAACAGCTCCTGGACACGAGGCAGACCACCGGTGATGTCGGCCGCGCCGGCCGCACCACCCTGGTGGAACGTACGCATCGTCAGCTGGGTACCGGGCTCACCGATCGACTGGGCGGCGACGATACCGACGGCCTCACCGATGTCGACGAGCTTGCCGGTGGCCATCGAGCGGCCGTAGCACGTGGCACACACACCGGTCGCCGTGGTGCAGGTGAGCACCGAGCGGACCTTGACCTGCGTGACACCCGCAGCGAGCAGCGCATCGATCGCCGGATCGCCCAGGTCGTGGCCACGCTCGACGATGACGTTGCCGTTCTCGTCGACCGCGTCCGCGGCGAGGGTGCGGGCGTACGTCGAGGTCTCGACGTGCGCGTCGCGGATGATCGAGCCGTCGGCCTGCTTCTCCGCGATGTGCGTGATGATGCCGCGCTCGGTGCCACAGTCGACCTCGCGGACGATGACGTCCTGCGAGACGTCCACCAGACGACGGGTCAGGTAACCCGAGTCGGCGGTACGCAGAGCGGTATCGGCCAGACCCTTACGAGCACCGTGCGTGTTGATGAAGTACTCGAGAACCGTCAGGCCCTCCTTGAAGGAGGACTTGATCGGACGCGGGATGAACTCACCCTTCGGGTTCGTCACCAGGCCCTTCATACCGGCGAGCGAGCGAACCTGAGTCATGTTGCCGGCCGCGCCGGACTTCACGATCATCGGGATCGGGTTGTCGTCGGGGAAGTGGGCCTCCATGGCCTTGCCGACCTCGTCGGTGGCCTCGGACCAGATCTTCACGAGGGCGCTGTTGCGCTCGGCGTGGTTGAGAGCACCGCGCTGGTACTTCTTCTCGATCTGGTCGGCCTGCGCCTCGAACTGCTCCATGATCTGGGACTTCTCCGGCGGCACGAGGACGTCGGAGATCGAGACCGTCACGCCGGAACGGGTGGCCCAGTAGAAGCCGGTGTCCTTGAGCTTGTCGACGGTCTGCGCGACCACGATCATCGGGTAACGCTCGGCGAGATCGTTGATGATCGTCGCCTGACGCTTCTTCGGCATCTGCTCGTTGATGAACGGGTAGTCCGCCGGGAGCAGATCGTTGAACATGACGCGGCCGAGGGTGGTCTCGGTGATCCAGGCGTCGCCGTAGTTCCAGCCCTCGGGGAACAGCTCCGCCTCGACCTCGCGCGGCGGACGCTGATGCGTCAGACGCACCTTGATACCCGCCTGCACCGACAGCACGCCACGGTCGACAGCCATCTGCGCCTCGGCCGGCGACGAGTACACGCCGTGCTCCGCCTGACCGTCGGTGGCCGGCTTGTACTCGCCGATCGCGCCGTCGACCTGACGGGTCAGGTGGAACAGACCCGTCACCATGTCCAGACGCGGCATGGCGAGCGGGCGACCCGACGCCGGCGACAGGATGTTGTTCGACGACAGCATCAGGATGCGGGCCTCGGCCTGCGCCTCCGCGGACAGCGGCAGGTGCACGGCCATCTGGTCACCGTCGAAGTCGGCGTTGAACGCCTCACACACGAGCGGGTGCAGCTGGATGGCCTTGCCCTCGACGAGCTGCGGCTCGAAGGCCTGGATGCCGAGGCGGTGCAGCGTAGGTGCACGGTTGAGCAGCACCGGGTGCTCGTTGATGACCTCTTCGAGGACGTCCCACACCTGCGGGCGCTGACGCTCGACCATGCGCTTCGCGGACTTGATGTTCTGCGCGTGGTTGAGGTCGACCAGCCGCTTCATGACGAACGGCTTGAACAGCTCGAGCGCCATGAGCTTCGGCAGACCGCACTGGTGCAGCTTGAGCTGCGGACCGACGACGATGACGGAACGGCCCGAGTAGTCGACGCGCTTACCGAGCAGGTTCTGACGGAAGCGGCCCTGCTTGCCCTTGAGCAGATCGGACAGCGACTTCAGCGGACGGTTACCCGGGCCCGTGACGGGCCGGCCACGACGACCGTTGTCGAACAGCGCGTCGACGGACTCCTGCAGCATCCGCTTCTCGTTGTTGACGATGATCTCGGGGGCACCGAGGTCGATCAGTCGCTTGAGGCGGTTGTTGCGGTTGATGACACGGCGGTACAGGTCGTTGAGGTCGGACGTCGCGAAACGGCCACCGTCGAGCTGGACCATCGGACGCAGCTCCGGCGGGATCACCGGGACGGCGTCGAGAACCATGCCCATGGGCGAGTTCCCCGACTGCTGGAAGGCAGCCACGACCTTGAGACGCTTGAGAGCGCGCAGCTTCTTCTGGCCCTTGCCGCTGCGGATGGTCTCGCGCAGCGACTCGGCCTCGGCCTCGATGTCGAAGTTCTCCATGAGCTTCTGGATGGACTCCGCGCCCATCGCGCCCGTGAAGTACTCGCCGTAGCGGTCGACCAGCTCGCGGTACAGCGACTCGTCGACGATGAGCTGCTTGACGCTCAGCTTGGTGAAGGTGTTCCAGATCTCGTCGAGCCGGTCCAGCTCACGCTGGGCACGGTCACGGAGCTGGCGCATCTCGCGCTCGCCGCCGTCCTTGACCTTGCGGCGGACGTCGGACTTGGCACCCTCGGCCTCGAGCTCGGCGATGTCGGCTTCGAGCTTCTGGGCGCGGGCCTCGAGATCGGCGTCGCGCTGATCGGCGACGGTCTTCTTCTCGACCTCCATCTCGGCCTCGAGCGTGGAGAGCTCGTTGTGACGCAGCTCCTCGTCGACACCGACGATGACGTAGGCGGCGAAGTAGATGATCTTCTCGAGATCCTTCGGAGCCAGGTCGAGCAGGTAACCGAGGCGGCTCGGCACACCCTTGAAGTACCAGATGTGGGTCACGGGAGCCGCGAGCTCGATGTGGCCCATACGCTCACGACGCACCTTCGCGCGCGTCACCTCGACGCCGCAGCGCTCACAGATGATGCCCTTGAAGCGGACACGCTTGTACTTACCGCAGTAGCACTCCCAGTCCCGGGTGGGGCCGAAGATCTTCTCGCAGAAGAGGCCGTCCTTCTCGGGCTTGAGCGTGCGGTAGTTGATGGTCTCCGGCTTCTTGACCTCGCCGTAGGACCAGTTGCGGATGTCTTCCGCGGTCGCGAGACCGATGCGGAGTTCATCGAAGAAGTTGACGTCGAGCACGTAACTTCCTTTCCCCAGAGGGATTGTGGATCAGCGGGTGAGGTCCGCTTCTCCTGACTGCCAATTCAAATGTGCTCTAGCGCCCCCGGGCCGCGCAGTTGGTGCGCGCACGGCCCGGGGACCGAAAACTAGTTCGCGAGATCGTCCACGGTCGCGGCCTCGTTCCGGGACAGGTTGATGCCCAGGTTCGCGGCGGCACGCTCGAGGTCCTCGTCGTCGCCGTCCGCCATCGCGATGGCCGCGCCGTCCGAGGACAGCACCTCCACGTTGAGGCAGAGCGACTGGAGCTCCTTGAGGAGCACCTTGAAGGACTCGGGGATGCCCGGCTCGGGGATGTTCTCGCCCTTGACGATGGCCTCGTACACCTTCACGCGGCCGACCACGTCGTCCGACTTGATGGTGAGCAGCTCCTGCAGGGTGTAGGCGGCGCCGTACGCCTGCATCGCCCAGCACTCCATCTCACCGAAGCGCTGGCCACCGAACTGGGCCTTACCGCCGAGCGGCTGCTGGGTGATCATCGAGTACGGACCAGTCGAACGCGCGTGGATCTTGTCGTCGACCAGGTGGTGCAGCTTGATGATGTACATGTAGCCGACCGACACCGGGTACGGGAACGGCTCGCCGGAGCGACCGTCGAACAGCGTCGCCTTGCCGTCCGACCCGACCATCTGCTCACCGTCACGGTTCGGCAGCGTCGAACCGAGCAGACCGGTGAGCTCGTCCTCCTTGGCACCGTCGAACACCGGCGTCGCGATGTTCGAGTCGGCCGGCGCGGACAGCATCTCCTCGGGCAGGTTCTGCGCCCATTCGGGACGGGTGCCGTCGGCAGCGATCTGCACGTTCCAGCCGGTCTTGCCGATCCAGCCGAGGTGCGTCTCCAGGACCTGACCGATGTTCATACGACGCGGAACACCGTGGGTGTTCAGGATGATGTCGACCGGGGTGCCGTCGGGCAGGAACGGCATGTCCTCCTGCGGGAGGATCTTGCCGATGACGCCCTTGTTGCCGTGGCGGCCGGCGAGCTTGTCGCCGTCCTGGATCTTGCGCTTCTGGGCCACGTAGACGCGGACCAGCTCGTTGACGCCCGGAGGCAGATCGTCGTCGTCCTCGCGCGAGAACACGCGGATGCCGATGACCTTGCCGGACTCACCGTGCGGAACCTTGAGGGACGTGTCGCGAACCTCGCGGGCCTTCTCACCGAAGATCGCGCGCAGCAGTCGCTCCTCCGGGGTCAGCTCGGTCTCGCCCTTCGGGGTGACCTTGCCGACCAGGATGTCGCCGTCGCGGACCTCGGCACCGATGCGGACGATGCCGCGCTCGTCGAGATCGGCCAGCACCTCGTCGGAGACGTTCGGGATGTCCCGGGTGATCTCCTCGGCACCGAGCTTGGTGTCGCGGGCGTCGATCTCGTGCTCCTCGATGTGGATCGAGGTGAGCACGTCCTCCTCCACGAGGCGCTGCGACAGGATGATCGCGTCCTCGTAGTTGTGGCCCTCCCACGGCATGATCGCCACGAGCAGGTTCTTGCCGAGCGCCATCTCGCCGTTCTCGGTGCAGGGGCCGTCGGCGAGGACCTGACCGGCCTCGACGCGCTGGCCCTCGTCCACGATCGGACGCTGGTTGGCGCAGGTGCCCTGGTTGGAGCGCGCGAACTTGCGCAGACGGTACGTCTTGCGGCTCGCGTCGTCGGCCATGACGGTGACGTAGTCGGAGGAGACCTCCTCGACGACACCGCTCTTCTCGGTGACGATGACGTCGCCGGCGTCGACCGCGGCACGCAGCTCCATGCCGGTACCGACCAGCGGGGACTCGCTGCGGACCAGCGGCACCGCCTGACGCTGCATGTTCGCACCCATGAGGGCACGGTTGGCGTCGTCGTGCTCGAGGAACGGAATCATCGCGGTCGCGACGGAGACCATCTGTCGCGGCGAGACGTCCATGTAGTCGACGTCCGAGGACGAGACGAACTCGACCTCGCCACCCTTACGGCGGACCAGGACGCGGTCCTCGGCGAAGTGCCCGGCGGAATCGACCGGCGAGTTGGCCTGCGCCACGACGTGGCGGTCCTCCTCGTCCGCGGTCAGGTAGTCGACCTGGTCGGTGACCTGGCCGTCGACGACCTTGCGGTACGGGGTCTCGATGAAACCGAACGGGTTGACCCGCGCGTACACCGACAGCGATCCGATCAGGCCGATGTTCGGGCCTTCAGGGGTCTCGATGGGGCACATGCGGCCGTAGTGCGACGAGTGGACGTCTCGCACCTCGAGGCCGGCGCGCTCACGCGACAGACCGCCGGGGCCCAGCGCCGACAGACGACGCTTGTGGGTCAGGCCCGACAGCGGGTTGTTCTGGTCCATGAACTGCGACAGCTGGGAGGTTCCGAAGAACTCCTTGATCGCGGCGACGACCGGGCGGATGTTGATCAGGGTCTGCGGCGTGATCGCCTCGACGTCCTGAGTCGTCATGCGCTCGCGGACGACGCGCTCCATGCGGGACAGGCCCACGCGGATCTGATTCTGGATGAGCTCGCCCACAGTGCGCAGACGACGGTTACCGAAGTGGTCGATGTCGTCGACCTCGACGGGGACCTCGACGCCCTCCGGAGCGGTCATCGTGGTGTCGCCGGCGTGCAGACGCACCAGGTACTCGATCGTCGCGACGATGTCTTCCTCGGTGAGGGTCGACGCCTCGATCGGCAGGCCGGTGTTCAGGCCCAGCTTCTTGTTGATCTTGTAGCGGCCCACGCGTGCGAGGTCGTAGCGCTTGTCCTTGAAGAACAGGTTCTCCAGGAGGGTCTGCGCGCTCTCCTTCGTCGGCGGCTCGCCGGGACGCAGCTTGCGGTAGATGTCGAGCAGCGCCTCGTCGGTGCCGGCGGTGTTGTCCTTCTCGAGCGTCGACATCATGATCTCGGAGAAACCGAAACGCTGAGTGATCTGCTCGGTGGTCCAACCGAGCGCCTTGAGCAGCACGGTGACCGGCTGACGGCGCTTGCGGTCGATGCGGACGCCCACGGTGTCGCGCTTGTCGACGTCGAACTCGAGCCACGCACCACGTCCCGGGATGACCTTGACGCTGTGCAGGGTCTTCTCGGTGCTCTTGTCGATCGACTCGTCGAAGTACACGCCCGGCGAACGGACCAGCTGCGAGACGACGACGCGCTCGGTGCCATTGATGATGAACGTGCCCTTGTCAGTCATCATCGGGAAATCACCCATGAAGACCGTCTGGCTCTTGATCTCACCGGTGTTGTTGTTGATGAACTCCGCGGTGACGAACAGCGGCGCCGCGTACGTCATGTCCTTGTCTTTGCACTCGTCGACCGAGGCCTTGACCTCGTCGAAGCGAGGGTCGGAGAAGGACAGGGACATCGACCCCGAGAAGTCCTCGATCGGCGAGAGCTCGGCCAGGATCTCGTCGAGACCACCCTGGACCGCTCCGTCGCCACGCGCGGCTGCGCGCTCACGCCAGCCCTGCGAGCCGATCAACCATTCGAACGAATCAGTCTGTAGATCGAGGAGCCCTGGCACCTCGAGGGGTTCGCGAATCTTCGCGAACGAAACCCTCTTGGGGGCTCCGGGGATTCCGGCAACTGCCTTGGTCTGGCTAGAGACTGCCAAGATGCGTCCTTCCAGCACCTCACGCGGGCCGCTCTTGCTGGTGCGACCGCCGCTGTATCTGCTTCTTCATGTGGGGCGAATTCGCTGGTCACAACCCGAACGAATCCTCGCCACAGGAGCAGGAAGCGGATCACTTCGCCGCAGTGAGGTCGAGAGGTGGACAGGAGGCAGCCAGCGCAACGTCCAAAAGTACACCCAAACTCAGTAGATGTCGAGCCGGGCAGCAGAAAGGACACCCCGGATGGGTGCCGCACGCGGGAATCCGCGTGAATGTTCACGCATAGAGTGACGCGTGATCACCGCCGCGTCAAGCCTAGTCCCGGTGTTTCGACTTGCCATGCTCGTCGGGAGCACCGGGAAGATTCCGGACAGTGGGCGTCGGGCGACAGGAAGGCGCTGACCGATCTGTCGAGCGCCCGACTACTGATCCGCAATGTCAGACAATAGCCACACGCCGTCGACTTTTTCCATCCGAACGATCACCGGGCCGGCGACCCCGTCCTGCGCGACACCGTTCATCTCGGCACTGACCGTCATGTTCACGATCAATTCGGCCCGGTCACCGTCCAGGACTTTCACCCCGACATCACTCACCTCGGCGGTCGTGCTCGTGCCCGACTGCCGAACCGCCGACACCGTCGTGTCGACCGTCTGGTCGAACTCGGCGCGCATCTTCTCCGTCAGCACGCCCCGCGCCCGGTCCGGGTACTGGTCGATGGAGTCGGGCGCGTACTCGGACAGTGTGGTCAGGGCGGAGCGGGCCGCCTCCGCCACCTCCGACGTCGCGGCGACGTCGACGTACGCGGTATTGCTCACCTGCGCTCCCGGCCGAAACGCGGCGACCACCGCGAAGACCGCGGCCACGGCCGCCACCGCACCCAGGACCGCGACCAGCCGCCAGCCGAGCCGCCCGCCCCCCGCCGGCCCCTCCGGTTCCGCGGGCACCCCCGCGGAACCCGGGCCGTCCTCCGCCGCGGAACCCTGCTCGACGACCGGGCCTTGCTCTACGCCGGGGCTCCGCTCGACGACCGTGGCCCCCGACTCCGGCGCCTCGACGGGCACGGAGTCGACCGGGGACGAATCGTCGGCGACGCCCGACGCCGGGCCGGCGGAACGCCCCGCCGTACCGGCGACCTTGGGTCGCCGCTGCGGCGTGTTCAACCTGGTGTTACGACGGATGGGAGGCACTGGAGAACTCCTTTGACGGGCAGCGACGACACCACGCGGGACGTCGACCCGGATCGGGCAGGGCAGGGCAGGCGCTACTGGCCACCGGCGTCGGGGGCGGGCGTGGCCGGTCCGGCGTTCGGATCCGCGGGCGGCGCCGGGGCGGGCGCCGGTGCGGGAGACTCGTCGAGCACCGCGGCGTTGCCGAGATTCACGGACTTCGACGCACGCCATACGCCGTCGTCGCCCTCGTCCATGGTCAACCGCATCGTCACGCGCACCTTGCGTGACGACTGGTCGGGCCACGTCGTCGTCGAGGCGAGGACGACGAGCGCATCGGCGGTCCCGTCGTCGGTGTTCAGCGCCGTCAGGGTCGCACCGAGCACCTCGGCGGTACTGCGGGCCCCGGTCTGTGCCGTCTGCTGGGTGAGCTGGTCCTTCGTCGCGTTCAGGTCGTCGACCAGGCCGCCCGTGATCGACGACTCGATGTTCGCGAACGACGTGTCGAGGTTCGCGGCGTCGAACGAGTTGAGGTTGATCGCGGCCTGCCGGGCGTCGGACAGCGCCGACTCGCGCGCGTCCGCCTCGGGCTTCTCCACGAACGCGGCCCGCGCCCACCCGACACCGAACCATCCGGCCGCCACGACGGCGCCGACGAGGAGAACGACCACCGCAACGGTCGCCGCGACGAGGATCTTGTTGTTCTTGGTCGTGGTGTCCGTCACACGGCAACCTTACTCTCGGGTAACGAATGTTCGCCCGACGCTACCGGACCGGCACGACGCCCATCAGGGTCGCGAGCTGGGTGGCGATCGGGTTCAGGTTCAACTTGTCGGGATCGGTCTTGGGGTTGCTGTCCCACGGCTGCGGGGTCCGCGGATCGGCGTAGACGATACGTTCGGCACTGCGGACACCGGTCGGGTTGCCCTGCTCGACCGCGCACCGCACGTTCGTGTTGAACGGGAAGTCGTCGACGGTGTCGTCGAAGTTCGGGTTCTGGGCCTTCATCTGCGCGAGGATCTCCTGCGTGCCCTCGTAGCCCTGCGTGCACGGGACCGGGTTGTTGGTCTCGAGGACGAGCCCGAAGTGGATGGTCCCGTCGCCGGGCGCGACGGCCGACGCACCCGCCGACAGTGCCGGCAGGAACTGGAACAGCGGCTGCAGCGCGATCGACCGCGGCGCGAGAGTCGTCAGCGTCGTGTCCAGGTTCGTCAGATTCGCGGTGAGGGCGTCGCCGCTGTTCGCCACGACCTTGCCGAGGGAGTCGCTGGCGTCCGTTCCGGTTCCGATCAGTCGGCGGACGTCGGGGTCGCTCGACTTCAGCTGGGCCGCGACCTGCTCGAGGCCGTCGCTGAACTGGCGGATCGCGCCGGACTGTTCGGCCTGGGTGTCGAGCACCGTCCGGCCGTCGCTGATGAGCGCGAGCGTCTGCGGCAGCGCCTCGTTCGCGGTCTCGGTGAAACGGCCGAGCGAATCGACCAGCACCTGCAGGTCGTCCCCCTTGCCGGTCAGCGCTCTGCCCAGTTCCACGACGGTGGTGTGCAGCGCGTCGGTCGGGACCGACCGGGCGAGCCTGTCCACGCTCCCGATCAGGTCCTCGACCGGAATCGGCGTGGCCGTGTTCGGTTCGGTGATCACCGATCCGTCGGTGAGGTAGGGGCCCTCGTCGGTGTCCGGCTGCAGATCCACGTACTGCTCACCGATCGCCGACCGGTTGGCGACCACGGCCTTGGCCGACGCCGGGATCTGAGGCGCACCGTCGCTGATCATGAGCGCGACGGACACGCCGTCCTCGGTCAGGGTGAGGTCACCGACCCGCCCGACGGGCACACCGCGGTACGTCACCTCGGCGTTGGTGAAGATGCCGCCGGAGTTCGCGAGCTGCGCGTCCACCTGGTACTCGCCGAATCCCAGCAGCGTGTCCAGACGCACGTACTTGGCGCCGACGTAGCTGATGCCGAGCACCGCGACGACGACGAACGCCACCAACTGCCACCTGGCGAGACGCGAGACCATTACCCACCCACCCCCAGCTGCTTCAAGAACGCATCGAACGGGTTCTGCTGCGCGGACACCGGCGCGGTGCCTGGCGCGGGAACCGGGTCGGGCACGATCGGCGGCAGCGGCAGCAGCGACACCGTCGGCCAGCCCGGGCGCGCGCCGTTGCCGTTGTAGTACGGGTTGCTCGGGTTCACGGGCACCGGCGGACCGTACTTCGGCGGGTAGTACACCGGGTCGGGCTTGCCGACGCCGAGGTTCGACAGAGTGTCCCCGATCTGCAGGTCGATGGACAGGAACACGTTGGACATGCCGCCGTGGATCGAGGGGATGATCGAGTCCGGGAACGGGAACGTGGGCACGATCGGCGCCGACGCAATGATGTCCGGGGTGGCCTCCGCGAGCTGCTGCAGTGTGGGCCGCAGCGCCCGCAGATCCGCGATCAGATCGTCCTTCGACTCGTTGATGACGTCGCTGCCGACCTGCCCGAGCCGATCCACCTGCGCAAGCATCTGCACCAGCTGCGGACGCTGCTCGGCGAGGATGTTCACGCCCTCCGGCAGCTCGTCGAGGATCTTCTCGAGTTTGGACGTCTGGTCGCCGACGCGCACGCTGAGCGTGTCGAGGCCGTCCAGCGCGCGGGTGATCGAGTCGCGCTGCTCGTCGAGTCCCGCGATGAGAGTGTTCGCCTGCTCGAGCAGGCCGCGGACCTTCGTCTCGCGACCGTCGAGTGCCTTCTCGAGTTCCGAGACGATCGGCTGCAGCTGTGCGACGCCACCACCATTGAGCAGCAGAGACAGCGCACCGAGTACCTGCTCGATGTCGGTGGCGTGGCGGGTGCGGTCCACCGGGATGGTGTCGCCGCTCGCCAGCCGCTCGGTCGACGGATTCACGTCCGGCGCCGAGATCGCGATGAACTTCTCGCCCAGCAGGTTCGACTGCTGCACCTCCGCGACCGCGTTGGCCGGCAGGTCGACCGAACTGTTGACCAGCGTGTCGACCTGCGCGGTCCAGCCGTCGGACGCCACCTCGATGGTCTCGACCCGGCCCACCGGAACACCGTCGACCTTGACGGTCGACTGGGGTACCAGATCGAGCACGTCGTCGAACTCGATCTTCACGTGCATCGGATCGTTACCGATGTCGGCGCCGCCGGGCAGCGGGACCGAGTAGATGCCACCCGACGAGCACCCGGTCGCGGCCACCGCGAGCACGCACATTCCCGCGGCCATCGCTGCGGCCCTCGTCCGCACAGTCCTCACGGCGTGCCCCCCGGGGTTCCGCCCAACCGCGGCGACGGCGTGCCCGGGACAGTGCCCGGCACAGTCCCGCGCTGCAGGTTGTCGCCGCTCAGGATGCCGAGCGGCAGGTTCAACGTCGGCGTCTTCACACCGGCCGTCAGCTGATCCGTGACGACCTTGCAGTTGTCGATGAGCGGCTTCATCTGCCGCCCCAGCGCCTCGAACCGCGGATCCCCCGGCATCAGCTTCGCGACGTCGATGAGCTTGCAGCCCAGGCCGAACGGATCCTGCAGGTCCGGCAGGTCGACGCGCATCTGCAGCGTGCCCGACTCGGCGTCGTGCGCGTTGACCAGATTGCTGATCGCCAGCGGAATCGTCACCAGCGCCTCCGCGAGCGCGTCGCGCTGGTCGGCGACCGTCTGGGTGACGGTGGTGAGCCCGTCGAGATTCTGCGCGAGCAGGTCCCGGTTGTTCTCGACGAACCGGGCGACGTCGCCGAGCGCGAGCGACAGCTGGTTCAGCGCCAGCCCCAGATTCTCCTTCTCCCCCGCCAGGAATCCACTCAAGTCGGCCAGCTGGGTGTTGAACTGGCGCACCTGCGCGTCGTTCGCGGCGAGCGCGCCGACGAACACCTGCAGGTTCTTGACGGTGTCGAAGATGTCGGCGCGCGAGTCCGACAGCGTGCGCGCCGCCGCGGACAGCTGTGTGAACGTGTTGCCCAGCGCGTCGCCGTTGCCGTCGAGGTTCGCGGCGGCGGTGTCGACGAGGTCGGACAGCGCACCGTCCTTGTTGGCCCCGTTCGGGCCGAGTGCCTCCGACAGCTCGGTGACGCTGGCGTACAGCTCGTCGACCTCGACCGGTGTGGCCGTGCGGTCCCGCGGGATCGTCGCGTCCCGGCTCATCTTCTCGCCGCCCGTGTAGGCCGGCGTGAGCTGGATGTAGCGGTCGGAGACGACCGACGGCGTGATCTGCGCGGCCCTCGCGTCGGCCGGGATGTCGACGCCGCGCTCGACGGTCATCGTCACCTGCACCTGTTCGCCCTGCGGAACCACCGAATCGACCCTGCCGACCTTCACACCGAGGACGCGCACGTCGGAGCCCTCGTAGATGCCCACCGACTTGTCGAAGTATGCGGTGATCCTGGTGGTGCCCGCGTTCTGGAACGCCCACCACAGAACGCCGGCCGCCACGACCGCGAGGGCCGTGATCAGCGCCACGGGAATCCACCTGCGGGCGCCTGCCCGAATCTCGCTCATCAGTTACCCCCCAGGGTGCGGAAGGGCTCGCGGTATCCGGGGATGTCCGGCAGCCCGGGCGGGGTCAGGTTGGTCACGACTGTGTCGAACCAGCGGCCGTTCCCGAGGACATTGGCGTAGATGCGGTAGAACGGCGCCGCGTACTCGAGCGCCTTGCTCACGTTCTGTTGGTTCGCGTTGAGGATGTCGATGACGCCCTGCAGCTGCGTGAGCGCCGGGGTGATCTGGGCCTCGTTGTCCGCGACCAGGCCGGTGAGCTCCCGCGACAGCGTCTGGGTGCTGACGAGCAGCTGACCGATCGCCTGCTGGCGGGTGTTGAGCTCCGCGAGCAGCGTGCCGCCGTTCGCGAGGATCTTCTCGAACTGCTCGTTCCGGTCGGCGAGAATCTGCGAGGTCTGCTTGGTCGCCTCGAACAGCTTTCCGAGTTCCTGGTCGCGCTTGGCGATGGTCTCGGACAGCCGGGCGACGCCGTCGAGCGAACCCCGGATCTCGTCGGGGGTTCCGGCGAACGACTGCGACAGCACCTCGAAGCTCGACGCCAGTTGCGTCGTGTCGATCTCCGCGAGCGTCGTCGCGGCGTCGCCGAAGGCGTCGATGACGTCGTACGGCGACGTGGTCCGCTCGAGCGGGATCGGTGTTCCCGGGTCGAGCACCTCGGTGCCGCGCGGGTCGAGGGCCAGGTACTTCTGCCCCAGGATCGTCTTGATCTGGATCGACGCCGTGGACTGGTCGCCCACCCACGCGTCCTTGGTCTGGAACGTCACCAGGACACGGTCACCGGCCAGGTCGATGTCGGTGACCTTGCCGATCTTCACACCGGCCACCCGCACCTCGTTGCCGGGCTTGAGACCGGCGGCCTCCGAGAACTCGGCGGTGTACCGATTGGCGGCGCCGACGATCGGCAGGCTGTCGAGGAAGAACGCCGACATGGTCGCGAGCAGGATCACCAGGATGCCGAGGCCACCGGTGACCGCCGGATTGCGCTTCTTCGTCGCGTGACTCGTCACTGGCCACCGTCCGCGTAGCAACGAGGAGCCGCGTTCGTGTAGATGGGCTGGTTGATCGTCGGAAGGTTCGTCGGCAAGTTGAGCTGCGGCGCCGTTCCCGGCCCGGCGACGATGTCGATGCCGCACAGGTAGAACTGGAACCACGACCCGTAGCTGCCCGCGCGCCCCAGCTTCTCCATCTTCACCGGCAGGTTCGCGAGCACCTGGTTCACGTCGTCGGATCGCTCGTTGACGTGCCCGGCCAGCGCGTTGAGACCCGCGATCGAACCCTGGATCGACGGCCGGGTCGGCACCAGGAGATCGGCGGTCGCGTCGGTCAGCTCGGACAGCGACTGCACCGACCGGCCGATCACACCGCGGTCGGCGTTCAGCCCGCTCACCAGGCGCTCGGTGTTCACGATCAGCTGGTCGACCTGCTCGTCACGCTTGTTGACGGTGTCGAGGACGTGGTTGAGATTGGTGATCAGCTCGCCGATCACCTTGTCCTTGTCGGCGATCGTGTTGGTCAGGGACGCGGTGTTCGCCACGAGTTCCTCGATCGTTCCGCCCTCCCCCTGGAACACCTGGATGATCTGGTACGACAGCTTGTTGACGTCGTCGGCGCTGAGCGTCTGGAACAGCGGCCGGAACCCGTTGAACAGCGTCGTGAGGTTCACGGCCGGCTTGGTCCGGTCGAGTGGGATCGTCTCCCCCGCGTTCATCTTGTACCCCTGTTGACCGGTCCCCTGCTCGAGCGCGATGTATCGCTGCCCGACGAGGTTGCGGAACCGGATCGTCGCCGTCGTGCTGGCGGGCAGCCAGTCCCGGTCGGTGAGCGCGAACTCGACCTGCGCTTCCCGGTCGTCGACGATCTCGATCTTGGTCACCTGGCCCACCCGGACACCGGCGATGCGGACCTCGTCACCCTTGTTGAGCGACGTCACGTCGGTGAACCGCGCATTGAACTTCGTTCCCCCCGCGGAACTGGTGTTCGCGATCGTGAGAGCGAGAAAGCCCGTCGCGACGATGGTGACCACCGCGAAGATCAGCAGTTTGGTGAGCGGCGCAGCCACCCCTCGCAGCTGTCGCTTCACTTGACGCTCACCTCCTTTCCGCGCAGTGCCGGGGCACCGATCCTGGTGGTCCACGACGGCACGTCCTCCGGAGCGATGCCGGTCGCCTCGCCGTACACGACGGCCAGGGTGTCGCGCTCGAGTTGCGAGCCCACGTACGTCACGGGCGCGGTCGCCGACGGCATCACCGAGTACTGCGGAGCCGGGACGTCCGGGATGTTCTGGTCGCCCGCGTTCCGGGTCGGGACCTGGTACGAACCGTCGTGGATCGAGCCGCCCGGGTACTGGCCGATGTCGGTGCCCAGCGAAGGCGCCTCGTAGCAGCGCGGCCCGCGGGTGTCGATCAGCCGGGGCTCGTCCTGGTTGGGCAGGTAGCGGCCGCGGGGATTGACGAGTTCGATGGTCGCCCGTGCACCCGGCAGGTCTGTGCCCTCGCCGGTGATCGCACCGGACCGCGCCATCACGTCCGCGAAGTTGGCGAACGTGCAGCCGAACGTCCCGGAGAACCGCGCGAGGATCTCGAGCGCCTCCCGCGAGTCCGCCGCGATCGAGACGAGCGAATCACGGTTGGCGGTGAGCAGATCGGCGGTGCTCGCACCGGTCGAGGTCACCGACGCCATGAGCGCGTCGATCGAGCTCCGCTCCTGCACGACGGTGGCGTTCGTGGTGCGCAGGCTGTCGAGCGCGTTGATCAGCTGCGGCGCGGCATCGGAGTACGTCTGGGTAAACGTCGCGAAGCTCTGCAGCCCGGCCTTCAGGTCCGGCATCCGCGTGTTGACGCCGGCGAAGATCGTGTCGAGCTGGTCGAGCGTGACCCCGAGCTGTTCGCCGCGGCCGTCGAGCGCCTGCGACAGTGCCCCCAGCGTCGACGCCAGACTCTCCGGCGGGATGGCCTGCAGCAGCGGCAGCAGGCCGTCGAGCATCTTGCCGAGTTCGACAGCGTTGCCGCTCTTGTCCTGGTAGATGGTGCCGCCGGCCTCGATCGGGTTCGGGCTCGGATTTTCGGGGATCACCAGGTCGACGTACCGCTCGCCGAACAGCGTCTTCGGGAGGAGGCGCGCGGTGGCGTTCGACGGGATCAGCTCGGCCTTGTCGGGCTCGATCGCCATGACCGAGGTGACCTTGCCGTTCTCGGTCGACGCGCCCCGCACCTCACCGACGATGAGGCCGCGGACCTTGACGTCCGCGTTGCGCGGCAGCGCGTTGCCGACGGTGTCGGTCACGAGATCGACCTTGACGACGGGCTTGAACGTCTTGGTGTAGCTGGCGATCGTCCCGCCCACGAACAGGGCCAGGACCAGGAAGAACGCGACTCCCAGGATGCGGCGGCGCAGCTTCGACGGTGTCTCGATCATCCGGCCACCCGCACCGTGGTCGTCGTGCCCCAGATCGCAAGGCTCAGGAAGAAGTCCAGGACGGCGATGGTGACGATGGCGGTGCGCACGGCGTGGCCGACCGCGACACCGACGCCGGCCGGGCCGCCGCGGGCGTGGAACCCGTAGTAGCAGTGGACGAGGATCAGGACGAACGCGAACACCAGCACCTTGCCGAAGGACCACAACACGTCCTCGGGCGGCAGGAACAGGTTGAAGTAGTGGTCGTACGACCCCGTGGACTGGCCGTTGAACACGGTGCTCACGACACGCGACGCTAGGTACGCAGCGAGCAGGCCGACGATGTACAGCGGGATCACCGCGACGAAGCCGGCGATCATCCGGGTCGTGACGAGGAACGGCACGCTGGGCACCGCCATCACCTCGAGCGCGTCGATCTCCTCCGAAATCCGCATCGCACCGAGCTGGGCGGTGAAACCACAGCCGACCGTGGCCGACAGCGCGAGCGCCGCGACGACCGGCGCGATCTCCCGGGTGTTGACGTACGCCGACAAGAAGCCGGTCAGCACGGAGCTGCCGATCTGATCGAGGGCCGCGAAACCCTGCAGACCGACGACGACGCCGGTGAACCCGGACATCATCACGATGACGCCGATGGTGCCGCCGATCACCGCGAGCGCGCCGCTGCCGAAGGTCACCTCGGCGAGCAGTCGCAGCATCTCCTTGCGGTAGCGGCGCAGCGTCCGCGGCGTCCACGCGATGGCCCGGGAGTAGAACGACATCTGCTCGCCGGCGTTGTCGAGCACGTCGAGCGGCTTGCGCGCCCAGCGTCGCGCCCGGATCAGTGCGTAGTCGCCGCGACCCCGTGCGATCGTCATCGACTCATGCCCCCTTCGCCGGGACGATCTGCAGGTACACGGTGGTGAGGATCAGGTTCGCAAAGAACAACACCAGGAACGTGATGACGACGGCCTGGTTCACCGCCTCCCCGACGCCCTTGGGCCCTCCCTTGGGCGTGAGTCCCTTGTAGGCCGCGATGACACCCGCGATGACGCCGAAGATCGCCGCCTTGACCTCGGCGATGTACAGGTCGGGCAGCTGTGCGAGCGCCGAGAACGATGCGAGGTAGGCGCCGGGGGTACCGCCCTGGAGGATGACGTTGAAGAAGTAGCCACCCGCGATGCCGACGACCGAGACCAGACCGTTGAGCAACACCGCGACCAACACCATCGCGAGGACCCGCGGAACGACCAGGCGCTGGACCGGGTTGATGCCGAGCACCTCCATCGCGTCGATCTCCTCCCGGATCGTCCGCGAACCCAGATCGGCGGTGACGGCCGAACCCGCCGCGCCGGCGATCAGCAGAGCCGTCACGATCGGACTGCCCTGCTGGATCACGGCGAGAACACTGGCGGCGCCTGTGAAGGCTTCGGCACCCAACTGTTTGATCAGCGAGCCGGTCTGCAACGACACGACCGCACCGAACGGAATCGCGACGAGCGCTGTCGGGAGGATCGTCACGCTCGCGATGAACCACGCCTGTTCGATGAACTCCTTGAACTGGAACGGCCGCTTGAACGTGTTGCGAACGACGTCGACGAACAGTTGGACGATGTTGCCGGCCTGGGTCAACGCCCCGGTGACCGGCTTCATCATCGAAGCGCGCGCGCCCCCCATACGCGGTCCTTAACCGCGCCCGAAGGTGGACTGTCCGAGTCCCCCGTCGTCGTACGTGGGAATCACCTGGGTCGCCTGGTCGTCGTTCATGCTCGCAAGGATGCTCTGCTGGGCCTCGTACGGCAGCGTGTGCAGGATCTGGCGGACGCGGGCCTGACGGCGAGCGACCGCCTGACGGAACGGCAGTCCGGGCGTGGCCTGCATCTGCGGCACCACACCGTAGACGTCGTCGGTGCCGCCGTGATGGTGACCGGCGTCGACGAGCGCCTGCTCGTGCGCCATCTGGGCCTCGTCCTTCTCCTCCGACATGCCGATCGGGCCGATCTTGGACCCGTTGAGGAACTGGTGCACCACGGGTTCGTCGCTGGTGAGCAGCACCTCACGCGGACCGAACATGACGAGCTGCTTGCGGAACAGCATGCCCAGGTTGTCGGGCACGGTGCGGGCCAGGTTGATGTTGTGCGTCACGATGAGGATCGTCGCGTCGATCTGCGCGTTGATGTCGATCAGCAGCTGGCTGAGGTACGTCGTGCGGACCGGGTCGAGGCCCGAGTCCGGCTCGTCGACGAGGATGATCTGGGGATCGAGCACCAGGGCGCGAGCGAGTCCGGCGCGCTTGCGCATACCGCCGGAGATCTCGCCGGGGAGCTTGCCCTCGGCCCCGACGAGGCCGTTGAGCTCGAGCTTCTCCATGACGATCTTGCGGATCTCGGACTCGGACTTCTTGGTGTGCTCACGCAGCGGGAAGGCCACATTGTCGTACAGGTTCATCGAGCCGAACAGTGCGCCGTCCTGGAACAGGACGCCGAACAGCTTCCGGATCTCGTACAACTCCTTCGAGGAGCACTGCAGGATGTCGGTCCCGTCGATGACGATCGACCCCTCCTCGGGCCGCAGCAGACCGATCAGGGACTTGAGGAACACCGACTTGCCGGTACCGGACGGGCCCAGCAGCGCGCTGACCTCTCCGGCCGGCAGCGTGAGCGTCACGTCCTGCCAGATCTTCTGCGAGCCGAAAGACTTCGTGAGTCCTTCGACTGCTACCTCGACTCCCACCATTACCTCCTGCGTTCAGGCACGTCCCCCCACTGTGATCCACTGTGGGTTGCGTCACTCTATCGCATCGAAGTGTTATCCGTGACACCGCATATTACTTATGAGTAAGTAAGCCGACAAGACCCGACAGTCCCGACGACTGGGACAGGTCGGGCGACGACGAAGAGGGCCGCCCCCGAACGGGGACGGCCCTCTTCTCGATGCTTCGTCAGGAAGCAGCGCAGAAAAACGTCTTACTTGACGGTGATCTTCGCGCCGGCAGCCTCGAGCTTCTCCTTGGCAGCGTCAGCTGCGTCCTTGGCGACCTTCTCCAGGATCGGCTTCGGAGCACCCTCGACGAGGTCCTTGGCTTCCTTCAGGCCCAGGCCGGAGACGACCTCACGGACGACCTTGATGACCTGGATCTTCTTGTCGCCAGCCGACTCCAGGATGACGTCGAACTCGTCCTGCTCGGACTCGGCCTCAGCGGCAGCGGCCGGAGCGCCGGCAGCGGCAACGGCAACCGGAGCAGCAGCGGTGACCTCGAAGGTCTCCTCGAACGCCTTCACGAACTCCGAGAGCTCGAGCAGGGTCAGCTCCTTGAACTGGTCCAGCAACTCTTCGGTGGTGAGCTTCGCCATGGTGGCGGTCCTTCCTCTTAAGTCCTGTGTCGCTGATCCGCGACCGGACAGGTGGTGATGGTTGTGATGCGCAGGTGCGGATCAGCTATTCGGCAGCGGCGTCGGCGGGAGCCTCGGCCCCACCCTCCGCAGCCTTCTTCTCCTGCAGCGCGGCGGCCAGACGGGCCACCTGCGAAGCGGGAGCGTTGAACAGGCCAGCGGCCTTTGCCAAGTTGCCCTTCATCGCGCCGGCGAGCTTGGCCAACAGGATCTCGCGGGACTCGAGGTCCGCGATCTGGTTGACCTGCTCCACGGACAGCGCAGCGCCGTCCATGTACCCGCCCTTGATGACGAGTGCCTTGTTGTCCTTAGCGAAGGCCTTGATGGCCTTGGCAGCGTCGACCGGCTCGCCCTTGATGAATGCAATGGCGGTCGGTCCGACGAACAGGTCGTCAAGGCCCTCGACGCCCGCCTCAGCGGCGGCACGCTTGACCAGGGTGTTCTTGGCGACGGAGTAGGTGGCACCCTCTCCGAGAGCGCGTCGCAGCTGCGTCAGACTCGTGACCGACAGACCACGGTATTCCGTGATCACGGCGGCGGTCGAGTCCTTGAACTGCTCGGTGATCTCCGCAACTGCGGAAACCTTCTCAGGCTTTGCCATACTTCGCCTCCTCTCGTGACAGTCGTTGTTCCACTTCGGGCCGTGACATGCAAAACGCCCCGGTGCAGGGCACACGGGGCGTACACGAGGAGATCCATCCATCCGGCCGGAGCCGGGCGCAGACAAACATCCCCCACCTCGTCCTCCTGCGTGGGCCGCCGGGCAATCCCGGACCTTCAACCGATTCCATAACTGGGCACGGTGACCAACGGTCTTGGGTAGAACAGTTTTCGGGGCGGAAATCGCATCGAGCACCGAATTCCAACGAGCAGCCTAACGAAGTCGGGGGTCGAGCGCAAAGCGGATACGCCCCGGACTGCCGGATTGTGCCCACCATCACAGCGCCCGTACGAGCCCGGACCGGCCGGGATGGACGCGGCCGGTCCCCTGGAGACGCCGAAGGCCGGCGCAGATGTTTCTGCGCCGGCCTGCGGTGTCGATCAGATCGCGTGAAGCCGCGACTTACTCGGCATCCTCGAGGAGGTTGCGGGTACGGTTCGGGTCCACCGGGATGCCCGGTCCGGTGGTGGTCGAAACCGTGACCTTCTTGACGTAACGGCCCTTCGCCGACGACGGCTTGGCACGCAGGATCTCGTCCAGCGCCGCGCCGTAGTTCTCGACCAGCTTGGCCTCGTCGAACGACGCCTTGCCGATCACGAAGTGCAGGTTGGCCTGCTTGTCGACGCGGAAGTTGATCTTGCCGCCCTTGATGTCGGCGACAGCCTTCGCGACGTCCGGCGTAACGGTGCCGGTCTTCGGGTTCGGCATCAGGCCACGCGGTCCGAGGACGCGGGCGATGCGGCCGACCTTGGCCATCTGGTCAGGGGTGGCGATCGCGGCGTCGAAGTCGGTCCAACCGCCCTGGATGCGCTCGATCAGATCCTCGGAGCCGACGGCGTCCGCACCGGCGGCCTCGGCCTCGGCGGCCTTCTCGCCCACGGCGAAGACGACGACGCGGGCGGTCTTACCGGTGCCGTGCGGCAGGTTGACCGTGCCGCGAACCATCTGGTCCGCCTTGCGGGGGTCGACGCCCAGGCGGACGGCGACCTCGACGGTCGCGTCCATCTTGGCCGACGAGGTCTCCTTGGCCAGCTTCGCAGCCTGCAGGGGGCTGTAGAGCTTGTCCGCGTCGATCTTCTCAGCGGCGGCGAGGTACGCCTTGCTGCGCTTTGCCATTTCTTCTGTCCTTACTTCTCACCCTGGGCCTCGACCCGGGTGAATGGTTCAGTTGTGGTTACGGGCCTGGCCGGCCCTCCCACAGTGGAGGTTCGACCCTGCAGTGTGAGTGCGGGGCCTCGCTACGCTCAGCCCTCGACGGTGATACCCATCGAGCGCGCGGTGCCGGCGATGATCTTCGCGGCCGCGTCGATGTCGTTCGCGTTGAGGTCTTCCTGCTTGGTCTTCGCGATCTCGCGCACCTGATCCATGGTCACGGTCGCGACCTTGGTCTTGTGCGGCTCGCCGGAGCCCTTCTGGACACCAGCAGCCTTGAGCAGCAGCTTGGCGGCCGGCGGGGTCTTCAGCTTGAAGTCGAAGGTCCGGTCTTCGTAGACGGAGATCTCGACAGGGATCACGTTGCCGCGCTGGGACTCAGTCGCCGCGTTGTAAGCCTTGCAGAACTCCATGATGTTCACGCCGTGCTGACCGAGCGCGGGACCCACGGGCGGTGCAGGGTTGGCCTGACCGGCCTGGATCTGAAGCTTGATCAGCCCTGCGAGCTTCTTCTTCTTGGGGGGCATCTTCGTTCCTTGTTCTTACTGGGTGTGTTTCTTGCGTACTGCGTGCAAGTGTGTGGGTCCCTGGGTGTCCGGTGCAGGCTGTCCGGCACCGGACGGCCACTGGGGACGGTGCTAGATCTTCGAGACCTGATTGAAGGACAGCTCCACCGGGGTCTCGCGACCGAAGATCGAGACGAGGACCTTGAGCTTCTGCTGCTCGGCGTTGACCTCGCTGATGCTCGCCGGGAGGGTCGCGAACGGGCCGTCCATGACGGTGACCGACTCGCCGACCTCGAAGTCGACCTCGATGACCGGCTTCGCGACGGTCGGTGCGGCGACCTCGCCACCGGCAGCGGCGGCAGCCGCGGCAGGCTTCTTCTGGCCCTCCTGCGGCATGAGGAACTTGACGACCTCGTTCAGCGTGAGCGGCGACGGGCGCGAGGTGGCACCGACGAAACCGGTGACGCCGGGGGTGTTGCGGACCGCGCCCCACGACTCGTCGTTCAGCTCCATGCGCACGAGGATGTAGCCAGGAAGGATCTTGCGGTTGACCTGCTTGCGCTGGCCGTTCTTGATCTCGGTGACCTCTTCGGTGGGAACCTCCACCTGGAAGATGTAGTCGCCGACGTCGAGGTTCTGGACGCGGGTCTCGAGGTTGGCCTTCACCTTGTTCTCGTAGCCGGCGTACGAGTGGATGACGTACCAGTCGCCGGGCGCGCGGCGCAGCGCTGCCTTGAACTCGGCGACGGGATCGACTGCTTCCTCGGGAGCCTGTTCCGCGACGGCACCGTCCTCGAGCTGCACGTCGGCAGCGTCAGCAGTGTCGTCCTCGACCGTCTCGTCGACAGACACAGCGTCGTCGGTGTCTTCGGTTACCGCCTCGGCCGAAACGCGCTCCTCGGCCAGGGCCTCGTAGTCGTTCTCGGGGGTGCTCACTGGAGGCACTCTTCCTCTCGTCAATCACATCGTTCGGGAACGCCGACGGGCGCGCCCGAGTTAGCCGAACAACCAGCTGACGCCCTTGATGAATCCGACGTCGAGGAGGCTGATGAACGTCACCATGAAGGCGACGAACACGAGCACAACACTGGTGTAGGTGATCATCTGCTTACGATTGGGCCAGATGACCTTACGGAGCTCGGCAATCACTTCCCGCAGGAAGCGACGAATCCGCTTGAAGATGTTCTCCGTGCGGGGCTTGTCCGCCTTGCGAGACTTACTGGCGACCGACTTCGACACCGCAGAGGACGCGGAGCGAGACTTGGTCGACTTGACGGAAGACGCGGCGACCGCCGGCTTGACCGCCTCGACGGGCTCTGCGATATCGGTGCCGGCGCGGCGCGCGGTGCGCTTGCCGCTGGGCTTTCCTGCTGGGGCCGCACTCTTGGGGCTCTCTTCAGCAGTGACCTCGCCGTTCGCGGGCTGGTCGGGAACGGCCGATCCGTCGACAGGGCCGGAGTCCGCAGACTCGGGAGTGCCGTCGTCGCGCTTACCGCGCTCCTCGCTCACCGTCGTTCCTCTCAGTCGCTGGCCGGTCCGGGTGCAGGGGCGACAGGACTTGAACCTGCAACCTGCGGTTTTGGAGACCGCTGCTCTGCCAGTTGAGCTACGCCCCTTTGTCGACCGATCGAACTGGTCGACCTATCTGGGTTCACATGACATGCGCGCCACCCCTGTGCGGACTGTTACCAGCACCGTAGGGCAGCGCGCAGCGCCTGAGTAACCCCAGAAACTCTAGTGTACTTCAATGCCCGGATCAAACCCAATCCGCTCGGCACTCAGGCCAAACGGACCGTTGCGGTGGCCCGCCCGAAGATCTTGCGACCCTCCGATCGTGCCACGATCGCGACTACTGCGGTCTTGCTTTCGGCGTCCACCGACTTGACCTTGCCGGTGAACTCCACTTCGGCAGCCTTGTCGGCCGCCACATACACCGGGCTGGTGAACCGAACGTTGTATTCGGTCACGGCACCCGGATCGCCGAGCCAGGACGAGACGAACCCGCCACCCAGACCCATCGTGAGCATCCCGTGCGCGACGACATCCGGCAAGCCGGCCAGTCGGGCCACGTGGTCGCTCCAGTGGATGGGGTTGGGATCACCCGACACGCCGGCGTAGTTGACGAGATTGCCACGGGTCAGGGTGACGATGCGCTCGGGCAGTTCCTCGCCGACGGCGACGTCCTCGAACTTACGGAGCGACATGCATCATCACATCCTTGACCGCGTGTGCGATGTTCTCGTCCACTTCACCCCCGGAGCGCGCGACGAGCGTGGTCCAGGTGGTCTGGACCAGTTCGCCGTTCACGTCGGAGATGATGTTTTTGGTGACGATGATGTCGCTGCCTGCTACCTGGCGGAACGATTCCAGGTACACGTCGCAGATCAATCGGTCACCGGCCTTCAGCGGCCTGTGGAACACGAGCCGCTGATCGGTCTGCATGATCTGACTGAGGTCGTAACCGGTTACGACCTCCTCGAACAGCTTCCGCTGCGCGAGCATGCCGACGATCGACACGAAGGTCAGGGGTGCGATGAGGCCGTCGTAACCGAGGCCCTCAGCCGCATTCTCGTCGTGATGAGCGGGGTGATCATCGAGCACCGCACGGGCGTACTCGCGGATCTTCTCCCGGCCGATCTCGTAGAAGTCGGTCACGCGATAGTGGTGCCCGACCATCTCGGCCGCATGCGCGGCGGGGTCGGAGACCAACTCGGCCTCTCTCACGACTGTTTCTGTCACAGCGAAACTCCCCTGCCCTGCTAGACGCAACAACTTCCGTTAGGGCAGTGTGACAGTGAACCTAACGCGCGAGCGTCGACTCCGAGAAGAAACTTACTTGGACTCGCGATGCGCCTGGTGAGTTCCGCAGTTCGGGCAGAACTTCTTCAGCTCGAGGCGATCGGGATCGTTGCGGCGGTTCTTCTTGGTGATGTAGTTGCGGTGCTTGCACACCTCACAGGCCAAGGTGATCTTCGGCCGAACGTCAGTCGAGGAGGCCACTGGATGCCTTCTTTCGCGTGAATCTGATCAGAAAACGATCAGGGTGGATCATTCATCTTGTGTAGCGGTGACCGGACTTGAACCGGCGACGCAACGATTATGAGTCGTTTGCTCTACCAACTGAGCTACACCGCCTCGGTGTCGAGTGTCGCGCGAAACCGGCGGCACCACAATCCAGCGAGCCCCCTGACGGAATCGAACCGTCGACCTTTTCCTTACCATGGAAACGCTCTGCCGACTGAGCTAAGGGGGCGTGGCTGTCCTGCGCATCTCTGCGCGCTGAAGCCTCCAGAAGATTACACAGACCTTCGCCCGAGAAACAAATTGGCAGGTCAGAGCCGGTAAATCGTGACTGCGCCGCGCACTCCCCGTCGTTCTCAGGCACCGATGCGCAGCCGCGCACGCCGATGGGCGTGTCCGGGAGCGCCGGCCACGCCGTTCGATCACCCGTCGAACGGCGTGGCCGGCCGCGGAGCGGGGCCCTCAGGCGTGGCTGACGCGGCTCACCGCACGCCCGACGGCATCGAGTCCAGGAGCACCGTCTTGGCCTCCAGGTACACGGCCGAAGGCCGTCGCGGCCGCCATCACGCCCCATGCCGGATTGCTTGAAGCCGCCGAACGCGATGCCGAAGTCGGTCCGGAACCCGTTGTGCCCGACGGTGCCGGATCGCAGCTGCCGCGACACCGCCCAGGCGCGCTCGACGTCGTGCGTGAACACCGACGCGTTGAGGCCGTAGATGGTGTCGTTCGCGATGCCGACGGCGTCGTTGTCGGCCGCGATGACGCTCACGACCGAGACCCTCGACCTTGTCGAGCTGCCGCGCCATCGCGAGCGGGCCCATCTCGGTCTCCGGGTCGAACGGGTCGCCGACCCGGATCGCGGACATCGCGACGCCCAGGGCCTCGACGAACTCGTCGAGGACGACGCCGGCGGACTCGCCACCGAGCTCGAGCGTGCAGCGGGCGATCCGCTCCCCGCACAGCGAGGCGATGTGCCGCCCACACCTCCCGCTCGGCCGTCACGACGTTGACGACGCCGGCGGGAAGCCCGCACGCCTCGACGATCTCCGCGAACACGTACGCGGCGCCCGGGGCCTTGGGCGAGGCCTTCACGACGACGGTGCAGCCCGCGATGAGCGCCGGGGCGACCTTGTTCGCGATGAGGCCCTGCGGGCTGTTCCGCGGAATGATCGGGGCGACCATCCCGACCGGCTCGCGGACCAGCAGGCCGACACCGCGGCTGGAGCTGGGCTGGTGCTGCTCGACCCACTCGTAGCTGTGGGCGAGGCCCGCGTAGAAGTCGAAGACATCGCCGGACTGCGCCGACGCGTCCGTGGAGGCCGCGGCGAGGATGCCCATCTCACTGGTCCAGATCCGGCCGAGTTCGGCGCTGCGCTCGCGGATGGCGGCGCCGATCGCCCGGACATACGGGGCGCGCTCGGCGTGCGTCATACGCGACCACGGGCCGCGGTCGAACGCTCCCCGGCCCGCGTCGACGGCACGCGATACGTCCTGTGCGCCGGCCTCGGCGACGGTGAGGAACACGTCCTCGGTCGCCGGGTTGACGACGTCGAACCGCGCGGGCGTCGACGGCTCGACCCACTCACCGCCTAGGAACAGACTTCCCGGGTGCTTCACCGACTCGTTCGCGTTGATCAGACCTGCCATCGGGGGAACGACGCCTTCGCGCGTCCGTCGCCCGACCTGTGACGGACACCACTTCCACCGGACGTTAGAGAGGGCGCGGTATCGAAAGACCACGCAGTCTCGACCAGTCGGACAGATCACAGTCCGCTCGCGCCGCCACGGAGGAGAGGGGAAGGACCCCGAAAACAGTTCAGCCCCGGCCCTTTCAGGGCCGGGGCTGAGCTGGTGGCAGGTGTAGGATTCGAACCTACGTAGGCGTAAGCCGACGGATTTACAGTCCGCTCCCATTGGCCGCTCGGGCAACCTGCCTGGTCGCGCTCAGAGAACCGAAGCTCGCTCTGACGCGTATCGAAGAATACAACGAAGTCCCCCCGGATACGCAAACCGGGTGGATACAGGGGGTTGCGACCCGATAGCGTCAGGGCAACCCACCCCCGTCGGGGTGGGGTCGACCGCTATGAATTCAGGAGTGTGCAGTGGCTGATTCGTCCTTCGATGTGGTGAGCAAGGTTGATCGTCAAGAGGTGGACAACGCTCTGCATCAGGCTGCGAAGGAGCTGGGCACGCGGTTCGACTTCCGCAACACGGGGGCGAGCATCGAGTGGTCCGGCGAGGAGACCATCACGCTGACCGCCGACACCGAGGAGCGCCTAGTCGCCGCGCTCGACGTGTTCAAGGAGAAGCTGATCCGCCGCGATATCTCGCTCAAGGCGTTCGACGCCGGCGAGCCGTCGCAGTCCGGCAAGATCTACAAGCTGAGCGGGTCCCTGGTCCAGGGCATCAGCAGCGAGAACGCCAAGAAGATCTCGAAGAAGATCCGCGACGAGGGCCCCAAGGGCGTCAAGGCGCAGATCCAGGGCGAGGAGCTGCGCGTCAGCAGCAAGAAGCGCGACGACCTGCAGGCCGTCATCTCGCTGCTGAAGAACGAGGACTTCGGGATCGCCCTGCAGTTCGTCAACTACCGCTGACGTCACCCCCGCTGCCGAAGCACAGGCCGCACATCTTCCCGTAGGGAACGTGTGCGGCCTGTGCCATCTGAAACTTCAGTGCTCCCGGTAGGTCGGGGGCAGACCCCCGTCGGAGGGGCCACCCCCGGCCATCTTCTCCAGACGGGCGATCCGGTCGGCCATGGGCGGGTGGGTGGAGAACATCTTGCTGACCCGGTCGCCGGCGCGGAACGGGTTGGCGATCATCATGTGCGACTGCGCCGCGATCTTCGGTTCCGGCGGCAGCGGCGCGGCCTGCGTGCCGCGTTCGAGCTTGCGCAGCGCCGACGCGAGCGCCAGCGGATCACCCGTCAGCTCGGCCCCGGACTGATCGGCCTGGTACTCCCGCGACCGCGACACCGCGAGCTTGACGACGGTGGCCGCGATCGGCCCCAGCAGCGAGACCAGAAGCAGCGCAATGGGATTGGCCCCCTGCCCGTTGCCGCGGCCGCCGAACATGTTCGCATACAACGCCATGTTCGCAAGGCCCGAGACGACGGCCGCCATCGCGCCGGCGACCGACGAGATCAGGATGTCGCGGTTGTAGACGTGGGACAGTTCGTGGCCGAGCACGGCCCGCAGTTCCCGTTCGTCGAGGATGTCGAGGATGCCGCTCGTGCAGCACACCGCCGCATGCCGGGGGTTCCGGCCGGTCGCGAAGGCATTGGGGGCCGCGGTGGGGCTGATGTACAGCCGGGGCATCGGCTGGTGCGCCGCGGTCGCGAGTTCGCGGACGATCTTGTAGATGACCGGCGCCTGCACCTCGGTGATGGGCTGGGCATGCATCGCGCGCAACGCGAGCTTGTCGCTGTTGAAGTACGCCCACGCGTTGGTCGCCACCGCCAGGAAGATCGAGAAGATCAGGATGTTCCGGTTGCCGAACAACGAGCCGATGAAGATGATCAGCGCCGACATCCCGACCAGCAGCCCGAAGGTCTTGGCACCGTTTGCGTAACCGTGCACGACTCGCCTCTTCCCTATCCGCCGTCACCCTGGACCCGGGACGGCTCCTGCCAAGACAACGAACCAGCCCGGGAACACGGTTCCCGGGCTGGTGTGAAGGCTACTTCAGCGAGTGGTCAGCCGACGCGTTCGACGGTGTACCCGACGAGTCGCACCAGCGCCTCGTTGGCCGGGCCCTGCGGCAGCTGCGCGAGCTCGACGCGCGCCCGATCGGCGTACTCGCCGAGCTTCGCCTTGGCCGCGGCCATGCCCGGCGAGCGCTCGAGCAGCGCCAGGGCCTCGGCGAGGTCGGCGTCGTCCGTGACGGGTCCGGCGAGCAGTTCCCGGAGGCGATCCGCGTCGGATCCCTCCTCGCGCAGCGCGTACAGCACCGGCAGCGTGTGGACACCCTCGCGCAGGTCGGTCCCGGGGGTCTTGCCGGACTGCTCGGACGCCGACGAGATGTCGATGATGTCGTCGGCGATCTGGAACGCGGTGCCGACGGCGTCGCCGAGGCGCTCGAGCCGGGCGATCTGGTCGGCGTCGGCGCCCGAGAAGGTACCGCCGAAGCGTCCGCTGGCCGCGATCAGCGAGCCGGTCTTCTCCCACACGACCTTGAGGTAGTGCTCCACCGGATCCTGGTGTTCGCGCGCACCGATCGTCTCCCGCATCTGCCCGGTGACCAGCTCCGCGAACGTCTCCGCGATGATCCGCACCGCCTCGGGGCCGAGCGTCGACACCAGACGCGAGGCGTGGGCGAACAGGTAGTCGCCGGCCAGGATCGCGATGCTGTTGCCCCAACGGGCATTGGCACTCGGGGCGCCGCGCCGCATCGCGGCCTCATCCATGACGTCGTCGTGGTACAGCGTCGCCAGGTGGACGAGCTCGACGACGGTGGCCGCGGTCACGACGGCGGGGTCGGAGCCCTTGGGTCCCAGCTGCGCAGTCAGGACGGTGAACAGCGGACGGAACCGCTTGCCGCCGGCCTTGGCGAGGTGCAGCGCCGCTTCGGTGAGGAAGTCCTCACCGTCGGACAGCTCGCTGACCAGAAGCTCCTCGACGCGGGCGAGCCCGTCGCGCACGACGTCCGCGAGCTGCTGGTCGCCGAGATCGACTCCGGCGACGACAGTGCTCGACCCCTCAGTGCTCACGATGTCAGTACTCATTCCTGTAGTCGGTGACGCCTCGGTAACCACGGTAGTGAACCTAGCGGTATCACCGGCCGGTACCGAACCTGCCCTCGCCGCGTTGTCCTACCTCAGCCTGAGAAGATACTGGGGTGGTGGCCGACAATTTCCCGACCGCAGGGTCCAGCGATGCCCCGAATCTCCCCTCGAGCACGGAAGTACTGGTCGTCGGCGCCGGTCCGGCGGGTTCCTCGGCCGCGGCGTGGGCGGCGCGCGACGGCCGCGACGTCCTTCTCGTCGACGCGGCGACGTTTCCCCGGGACAAGACGTGCGGTGACGGCCTGACGCCGCGGGCGGTCGCCGAACTCGACCAGCTGGGGCTGGGCGACTGGATCCGCGAACGCACCGTCAACAGGGGCCTGCGACTGACCGGGTGGGGCCGGGAACTGCAGCTGCCGTGGCCCGGTGGGACGCTGCCCGCGGTCGGCAGCGCCGTCCCGCGTGCGGAACTCGACGACCGTCTGCGTCTCACGGCGGTCGACTCGGGCGCACGAATGGTCCAGGGCGCCAAGGCTGTCGGCGTCGACCTCGACGGCGACCGGGTGCATGCGGTGACGCTGAAGACGGCCGCCGGCCCGCGCACCGTCACGTGCGAGAAGCTGATCGTCGCCGACGGTGTGCGCTCGACGCTCGGCAAGCAACTGGGCCGCGAGTGGCACCGCGACACCGCGTACGGCGTCGCGGCCCGGGCGTACGTGTCGTCGGGTCGCAGCGACGATCCGTGGATCACGTCACACCTCGAGCTGCGCGACGACACCGGCGCGCTGCAGCCCGGCTACGGCTGGGTGTTCCCGCTCGGGACCGGCGAGGTGAACATCGGTGTCGGCACGCTCGCGACCGCCAAGCGGCCGGCCCCGGGTGCGCTGCGGCCGCTGCTCGACCTGTACGTCGCGCAGCGGCGCACCGAGTGGCAGCTCGACGGCAACGTGCATGCGGTGGCGTCGGCGCTGCTGCCGATGGGTGGTGCCGTGTCGAACATCGCGGGCCGCAACTGGGCGCTGATCGGCGACGCCGCCGCGTGTGTGAATCCGCTCAACGGCGAGGGCATCGACTACGGACTCGAGGGCGGCCGCCTGGTGGCGCGGGTGCTCGACGAGCCCGACCTCACCGACGTGTGGCCGGGGATCCTGCGCGACCGCTACGGCCGCGCGTTCTCGATCGCACGCCGGTTGGCGGGGCTGCTGACGCTCGCGCGGTTCCTGCCGGCGTCGGGCCCGGTGGCGATGCGCTCACGCGCGATGATGGCGGTCGCGGTGCGGGTGATGGGCAACCTCGTCACCGACGAGGACGCCGACGCCGTCGCCCGCGCGTGGCGCACGTCCGGGGCGGCGTCCCTGCGACTCGATACGCGGCCACCGTTCGCCTGATCCCATTCACCGCTCGGATTCGGCAACCCACGCCGCGATCTGTGCGAAATGCTCTGCCACGCTACTCCGCGATGGTCCCGTCGCCGCCGGGATCGCGGGCGACGTCAGCGAACGGCGCGGTGCAGCGCGACGATGCCACCGGTGAGGTTCCGCCACTGCACGTTCCTCCAGCCGGCAGCCTCGATCCGCTTGGCGAGGTCCTCCTGCGCGGGCCAGGCGCGGATCGACTCCGCGAGGTAGACGTACGCGTCGGGGTTGCTGCTGACGGCGCGCGCGACCTGCGGAAGCGCCTTCATCAGGTATTCCATGTAGATCTTGCGGAACGGCCCGAACACCGGCGTGGAGAACTCGCTCACCACGAGGCGCCCGCCGGGTTTGGTGACGCGGGCGATCTCGCGCAGGCCGGCGTCGAAGTCGGAGACGTTGCGCAGGCCGAACGAGATGGTGGCGGCGTCGAACACGCCGTCGGCGTACGGCAGGTGCATGGCGTCGCCGGCGACCATCGGGACGTTGCGGCCGATACCGGCCTGGAGCATGCCCTTGGAGAAGTCGGTGGCCACCACCCAGGCGCCGGAGCGGCCGAGTTCGACGGTGGAGACGCCGGTGCCGGCGGCGAGGTCGAGGACCCGCTCCCCCGGCTTCAGGTCGAGGGCAGCACGCGTGGCCTTGCGCCAACTGCGGTCCTGCCCGAAGGAGAGCACTGTGTTCGTCAGGTCGTATCGCTCGGCGACCCCGTCGAACATGGACGCGACCTCGTGCGGATCCTTCTCGAGCGAGGCCCGCGATCCGTGTGTTTCTGCCACGCTCGAAGACGCTACCAACCGGCTCACGCCTCGATGTCCGCTGCCGGGCTGTCCGGCGACGGGGCATCCGCCGACGGGGTGCGCCGGGTCAGGGCGCGGGCCTTGCCGCGGGCCCACGGCACGAGCATCACCACCACCGCGATCGTGACGGAAGAGCCGAGAACCGCGCCGGCGAGGACGTCGTGCGGGTAGTGGACGCCCTGCACCACGCGGGCCGCGGCGATGAGGACGGCGAGCGCGATCACCAGGCCCCGCTGCACCGACGACAGCATCTGCTCCGACGCCAGCACGATGGCGGTCGCGAGACCGACCGCGATGACGGTGTGGTTGCTCGGGAAGGACCAGTCCCCGACCGCGGGGCAGTCCGGCAGCGCCACCTGGGTGCGGCACGGCCGGTCCTCGCCGACGAGCGACTTGACGATCTCGCTGAGCGCGTAGGCGACGACGACACCGACCCCGCCCATCAGCAGGTCCCCGAGGTACGGGGAGCGGGTGCGCCACATCTGCACGGCGAGCACCGCGAACAGTGCCACGAGCACGAGCAGCCCGACGTCCGCGATGAGCCCGACTCCGGGCAGGTCCGCCGTGTGCGGGACGATCGCGCGGTAGATCGCTGCGCTCACATCGCGCAGCAGGTACAGCGCCACCACGACCACCGACGCGGCGATCAGCATCATCCCCGCGCGTTCGGCACTCCTCGTACTGGTTCGCATTCGACCGAGGATAGAAACCGTTCCTGAGTGAACTTCTCAGGAATTGTCGGAATTGCCGCTTCGCGCCCGGCGGCGCAGCACGAAGAGCACCGGCAGGGCCACGAGCCACGTCACGACGATCACCGATCCGGCGGGCACGATGGCGACCCGCGCGTCACGCCCGGCGACACGGACCAGGTCCGGATCGCTGCGTGAGTACTCGACGTCGATGCGCTGGCCGGCGGTCAGATTGGTCGGATAGAGCACGCCGAGTTTCGGGTTGTGGGTGACGCCGTCGGGCGTGACGAAGCTGACCGCCGACCGCAGCGAACCCGCCGACAGCACCTCCGCGGTCGCGGTGCCCATGTCCGACTCGATGGTCCGGTCGTTGCGCCACGCCGCCAGCACGAGCAGGACCGCCAGCACCGAGATCCCGATCGCGGCGACGACGATCCCGACGAACGTCCGGCGCGCGACGCGGGGACTCACAGCTGTGCCCGCACGGCGGCGTGCAACTCGCGCAGGCCGGACCGTTCGGTGGCCACCTCGAGCACCCGGATGCCCTCCGACGGCTCGGTCAGTGCGGCGGCGAGTCCCGACAGCGTGACGTGTGCGTGCGGGATCCGATACGCGGCGCACAGCGCGGCCAGGTCCATCCCGTGCGGCGTCCCGAAGACGCGCTCGAACACGCCCGCGTACTGCGGGTCGCCCTGCTCGAGCAGCTCGAAGATGCCGCCACCGTCGTCGTTGGCGACGACGATCGTCAGATCCTTCGGACGCGGCTCACCGGTCCCGATGAGCAGGCCCGACGCGTCGTGCAGGAACGTCAGGTCGCCGAGCAGGGCCACGGTGCGGCCCTCGTTCTCATAGGCGAGCGCCGCGCCGACCGCGCTGGAGACGGTGCCGTCGATGCCGGCGACGCCGCGGTTGGACAGCACCCGCACCCCGGCGCGCGGGTAGCTCACGAGCGCCGCGTCGCGCACCGGGTTGGACGCGCCCAGCAGCAGCTGGTCGCCGTCGGACAGCGCGTCCATGACCGCCGCCGCAACATGCAGGCCGGTGGTCTTGGGGTGCGCCGCGAGCTGCGAGCGGACGGCCTTGTCGGCGTGCTCGGACAGGTGCCGGCAGCGCGCGATCCACGCCGGGTCGGGCTCGCCGGACACCACGGCGCGGGTGCCGGTGGCGCGGACGTTGCCGGAGACATCGGGCCAACGCGGGCCGGTGGTGAGCGCGTACACCGCGACGGCGGGATCGGCGAGCAGCTTGGAGACGGGTCGGTGCAGCGTGGGCCGGCCGGTGATGATCGCCTGACGCGGCTTGAGTTGCGGCAGCGCGAGCGGGTGCAGCGGCAGCCCGTGCAGCGGCGCTGTCGGCTCGGCCACGGTCGGCAGCCCGGCAAGCTCGGGCCGGTAGGCGGCACCGTGCCCGGAGATCACGACGGTGTCGGGCGTGATGTCGAGGTCCATCGGCACGTCCAGGGTGGCGTGCGTCGTCGTGGTCCACGGCGCGCCGTCGGGGCGGCCCTCCGGCATCGGCCCCTGCGCGTGGACGTCGGGCACGAGCGGCTCGCGCAGCGGGATGTCGAAGTGGACGGGTCCGGCGTTGCCGGAGCGGGTGCCGCGGGCGGCGGCGAGCACCCGGCACACCGCGGAGCGCCACTGGCTGTTCTGTTCGTCGAAGCGGATCCCACGCAGCGACTCGTCGCCGGCCTCCTCGGCCAGTCCGAGGCTGATCGCCGCGCGCACCTGGCTGCCGAACAGTCCGAATTGTTCGACGGTCTGGTTGGCGCCGGTGCCGAGCAACTCGTACGGGCGGTTGGCGCTGAGCACGATGAGCGGAATCCGCGCGTAGTTCGCCTCGAGCACGGCCGGGCCGAGGTTCGCGACCGCGGTACCGGAGGTCATCACGACCGGGACCGGGCGCCCGCCCGCGATCGACAGACCCAGGGCCAGGAAGCCGGCGGTGCGCTCGTCGATGCGCATGTGCAGGCGAATCCGCCCCGCGGTGTCGGCGGCCTGCAGCGCGAACGCCAGCGGCGCGTTGCGCGAACCCGGGCAGAGCACGGCCTCACGTACCCCGCCGCGGATCAGTTCGTCGACGACGGCGGTGGCTTGTGCAGTGGACGGATTCACGCCTTCCAGATTGGCAGACGCTGCGGTCGCCGCGCCGCGAGGGGGCTGCCACGATGGTCGGCATGGTGCGCACGATCTTCGACCCCGCCGACATCGATCCCGGCCGCTTCTACAAGGTGCTGACCGCGTCGGTGGTGCCGCGGCCGATCGCGTGGGTGTCGACGCTGTCGGCGGACGGCGTGCCCAATCTGGCGCCGTACAGCTTTTTCACGGTGTCGAGCGCGAATCCCCCGGTGGTGCAGTTCACGTCGGTCACCCGCAAGGACAGCCTGCGGAACATCGAGGCGACCGGCGAGTTCGTGGTCAACGTCGCGACCGAACCGATGGTCGAACAGGTCAACGCCAGTTCGGCGCCGTACGAGCCGGGCACCGACGAGTTCGCGGTGCTCGGCATCGCGAGCGAGCCGAGCGGGCGGGTGCGTCCGCCCCGGGTCGCCGACTCCCCCGTGGCGATCGAGTGCCGGCTGCGGCAGGTGATCGAGGTGGGCGAGTCGTTCGTCGTGATGGGTGACGTGCTGGCGGTCGCGGTGCGGCCGGAGACGCTCGCCGACGACGACCTGCCCGCGTTCGCGGCGCTGGCGCCGCTCAGCCGCCTGGGCCGCGACGAATGGGGCATGACGCCGCCGGTCCGCCGCTTCCGCCGTCCGGGCCGCCCTGGCTGACCCAGCGGGAACGCGTTCGTATTAGGGTTGGCTAAACTATCACCGGATTCGCGGGACGGAATGCCATGGCCAAACGCTCCAAGTTCGTCAAACCCGAACAGCGCGAGATCGTCTCGGCGCACGTGCTGGGCAGCAAGCGGATCAGCCCCAACTTCGTCCGCGTCACCATCGGCGGCGACGGCCTGCACGGGTTCACCCCGATGGGTTTCGACCAATGGTTCCGGATGTTCATTCCGGAGGCCGGACAGAGCGACGTCCGGCTGCCGCACTCCGCCGGCAGCCTGTGGTACGCGCAGTACAAGCTGATCCCCAAGGACGCCCGACCGGTGCTCCGGAACTACACGGTCCGCGAATTCCGTCGCGCCGGAGGCATTTTCGGCGACGGCCCGGAACTCGACATCGACTTCGCGTCGCACGGCGACCTCGGCCCGGCGTCGGCGTGGGCCGACGCCTGCGCCGCGGGCGATCCGCTGGGCCTGCTGGACGAGGGCCTGATCTACAACCCCACCCCCGATGCCCGCTGGCACCTGCTGGTGGGCGACGAGAGCGCGCTGCCCGCGATCGTCGGCATCCTCCGGTCCGTCGACCCGGGTCTGCGGGTGCGCGCGTACATCGAGATCCCGCACGCCGACGACGCGCAGAGCGTGGCCGTGAGCGACAACGTCGAACTGCACTGGCTGGTGCGTGACGACGCGTCGGCGAAGCCCGGCGAACTCGCGCTCGCGACGGTGCGGGCCGCCGAGCTGCCCGAGGGCCCGTTCTACACGTTCGTCGCCGGCGAGAGCGATCTCGCGACGGGCGTGCGCCGGCACCTCGTCGCCGACCGGCACGTGCCCAAGTCCGACATCGCGTTCACCGGCTACTGGCGCCGCGGCCGAGCCGCGTACTGATACGGCGGCCGAGCCGCGTATCGATACAGCGGACACGCCGCGTACTGAACCCGAAAACGACAGTGGGCCCGCCCGGATCACCGGACGGGCCCACCGTGTCGCCAGGAACTAGGCGGCGTGCTTCTGCACCAGGTCGCCGAGACGCGGCAGCGCCTCGATGACATGCTTCTTCGCCGACGGGCGCAGCGTCGAGTAGACCTTCTTGATCGCGCCCTTGTCGGTGCCCTCGATGCGCTCGTCCGTCACGCCCAGCAGGGCGTCGGCCGCGGCATCGCTGCGCGCGGTCAGGAACGCCGAGAAGCTGCCCTCACCACTCGCGACGAACTCCTGCCAGAACGGCTCGAGCCGCGCGACGAACGCCGGCAGCAGTCCCTCGATGGCGTCCGGCACGATCGACGGGCCGACCTTCTTCACCGCCGAGTAGCCGCCCTTCAGCGCAAGCCCCGACGCACCCTTCTTGTCAGAGACCTCCGCGTCGACGAGCGCTTCGACGTCCGCGAGAACCGCGGGCATCCGTGCGTCGTCCAACAGGGTGTCGTTCAGCGCTGCAACCACTTCCAATGCCTCCGTATCGACTGGTCCGTATCTGGCCGGGCACGACACTATACGAGGCCGTTACCTCCGCCGACCACGAGCAGTTCGTAACAGCGCCGCAGCCGGGCGAGCCACCACTCGGCGCGCTCGGCCGAGGCGGCCAGTCGGGAGACACGGGCGGAGTCCGGGACGACCGGACAGGCGTCCAGGCTGCCGTCGGACATCGCGCGCGGCTCGGCCGTCACGTCGGCGGCGAACAGGCCCCCGGTACCCAGCCCGCACGCGTGCTCCAGGTTCGGCAGCGCGGCCGCCGCGGCCAGTCCGGCGCCCATCCCGACGGCCGTGTCCAGGGCGCTCGACACCACGACCGGCACGCCGTACCCGGCGAGTTCGTCGGCGAGCGCGAGCAGGCGGCGCATGCCGCCGAGCGGCGGCACCTTCACCACGGCGACGTCCGCGCCCCCCGCGCGCACCACCTTCAGCGGGTCCTCGGCGCGACGGATGCTCTCATCGGCCGCGATCGGGACGCCGGGCAGGCGGCGGCGGACCTCGACGAGTTCGGGCACGCTCGCACAGGGTTGCTCGGCGTACTCGAGCGGGCCGTCGGCCGTGAGAGCCGTCAGTGCACGGACCGCTTCCTCGACGTCCCAGCCGCCGTTGGCGTCGATCCGCACGTTCGGGACAAGGGCGCGCACGGCGCTGACCCGTGCGACGTCCTGCGCGAGGCTCTGTCCCTTCTCGGCGACCTTGACCTTCGCGGTGCGGGCGCCGGGGAACCGCGTGAGGATCTCCGGCACCTGTTCGGGGCCGATCGCCGGCACGGTCGCGTTGACCGGCACCCGATCCCGCACCGGCGCAGGCGGACCGAGCCACGCGGCCTCGAGCCCGGCACGCAGCCAGTGCGCGGCCTCGGCGTCGTCGTACTCCGGGAACGGCGCGAACTCGCCCCACCCGGCGGGGCCCTCGAGCAGGACGGCCTCGCGAGTGGTGATGCCGCGGAAGCGAACCCGCATGGGCAGGCTCACCACGCGGGCGCCCGCCAGCACCTCGTCGATGGGCGGGAACCCGGACGTCACCGTCACGGCTGGCCGGGCAGCAGCTGGACCATGAGCGCCTCGCAGTCGGCGAGCACCGTGCCGTCTCGGTCGCGCAACTCCGCGGTGCAGAAGATCTTGCGGCCCTCGACCCGGTCCACGCGCCCCTCGATGACCAGTTCCGTCTCGATCGGGGTGACCTTGCGGTAGTTGACGTGCAGGTACCCGGTACGGGCGATCGGGTGGCCCGCCTCGTGGACGATCATGCCGAGCAGGTCGTCGAACAGCAGCCCGATCGTGCCGCCGTGCGCGGCGCCGTTGCCGCCGCGGTGGAACATGCGGAACATCCCGCGGCCCCTGACCCCTTCGACGCCGTTGCGCTCGAAGATCCACGGCAGGAGCAGCAGGCTGCCGCGGCCGGGCAGATCCGAGTTGAAGCCGGCGGGCTGCTTGCCCTCCGGAACCCGGTACGGCTCGATGAGCGCGGCCAGCGCCTCGGCCTGTGCGATCGCCTGCTCGGCGACGTCGTCGGGGATATGCGTCGACACCGCGAGGTCCTGTAACCGCCGGAACGACTCGACGAACCGCTCGAAGTTCGGACCCGCCTCGACAGGGGTGAACACCGGGAACCCGCCGTGGTGTGCGTGGACGTCGTCCCCGGTGACCGCCTCGGTCCGCAGTTGATCGCTCATCCCTGCACGGTAACGCCGGGGTGACGAGGTTCCGACGCGAGGTGCTCCCCCGACACACCGGGGCCGCGGCCTATCCTCGCTCCGTGACCTTCAACCCGCAGCTCTGGCGTCCCGTCCCCGGTTTCGAGGACCTCACCGACATCACGTACCACCGACATGTCACCGAGGGCATCGTCCGCATCGCGTTCGATCGCCCCGAGGTGCGGAATGCGTTCCGCCCGCACACCGTCGACGAGCTGTACCGCACGCTCGACCACGCCCGCATGACCTCCGACGTCGGGTGCGTGCTGCTCACCGGCAACGGCCCGAGCCCCAAGGACGGCGGCTGGGCGTTCTGTTCGGGCGGCGACCAGCGCATCCGCGGCCGCAGCGGCTACCAGTACGCATCCGGTGAGACCGCCGAGACGGTGGACCCGGCGCGCGCCGGCCGCCTGCACATCCTCGAGGTGCAGCGCCTGATCCGGTTCATGCCGAAGGTCGTCATCGCCCTGGTCAACGGCTGGGCCGCGGGCGGCGGACACAGCCTGCACGTCACGTGCGACCTGACGCTCGCCTCCCGCGAGCACGCCCGCTTCAAGCAGACCGACGCCGACGTGGGCAGCTTCGACGGCGGCTACGGCAGCGCGTACCTCGCAAAGATGGTGGGCCAGAAGTTCGCCCGCGAGATCTTCTTCCTCGGCGACACCTACACCGCCGAGGAGATGCACCAGATGGGCGCGGTCAACCGGGTCGTCGACCACGACGAACTCGAGAACGTCGCGATCGAGTGGGGTACCAAGATCAACGGTAAGTCCCCTCAGGCGCAGCGCATGCTCAAGTACGCGTTCAACCTTCAGGATGACGGTCTGGTGGGCCAGCAACTGTTCGCCGGCGAGGCCACCCGCCTGGCCTACATGACCGACGAGGCCGTCGAGGGCCGCGACTCGTTCCTGCAGAAGCGCGACCCGGACTGGTCGCCGTACCCCTGGTACTATTGACCTCCCCTTTACTCGCGCATCGGGTAAAGGTTCCTACGCCGAGATTCGAGAATCGGCTAGGCAGGTTCCCACTTCGTCGGGGTCTGCGAGCGCAAGCACTCGCCGGATCGGGCGGTGGCGATGAACGCGTCCGGGATCGCGGCCGAGGCTGCGGCGACGTCGGCCGGCGGCGGGGAGTACGCCGACCTCACCGACCTGTTCTGCACCGCCGACCGCTGCCCGGTGATCGTCGGCAACGACCTGGTGTTCCGCGACGACAACCACCTCACAATCGAGCACGCCCAGGCGCTCTCACCGGTCGTGGCCGCACTCGCCGACCGCGCCCTCGCCGGCGGCTGATCCTGGGCGCGAGATCGGTCTCGGGGCCCGATTCCCCTTGGGCGACCCCGCGATCGGGTGTGCAATGGACAGGTGAGCACCGAGACGAAGTTCGCGGTCGACGGCGTCCACCTGTCGGGCTCGCTGACCGATCCGGCCGGAGACCTGCCGGTGGTCGTGTTCGCGCACGGCAGCGGTAGCGGCCGGTTCAGTCCGCGCAACCGCTTCGTGGCCGAACTCCTGCAGGACGTCGGCCTGGGCACGCTGCTGTTCGACCTACTCGCCCCCGATGAGGAGGGGGACCGTCGGCTGGTGTTCGACATCCCGCTGCTGTCGGCGCGGCTCACCGAGGTCACTGCGCAGCTGCGGGAGCGGGCACCGTCGATCGCGTACTTCGGGGCGAGCACGGGTGCCGCCGCGGCCCTGCACGCCGCCGCCGCGCGCGACGCCGACATCGCCGCGATCGTCTCCCGCGGCGGACGCCCCGACCTGGCCGGGTCGCGGCTGTCGGCGGTGCGGGCGCCGACGCTGCTGCTGGTCGGTTCCCTCGATACCGCGGTGATCGAACTGAACCGGCAGGCCGCGGAGCTGCTCGAGTGCGAGCACGAACTCGTGATCGTTCCGGGCGCGACGCACCTGTTCGAGGAGCCCGGCACCCTCGACATCGTCGCCGATCACGCCCGGAACTGGTTCGTCGCGCACGGGCGCCGATCGTGACGGATTCCGCTCGGCTGCCGACGGAAATCCTGCAGGATCGCGACCGCACCGACGACCTGCGCCGGGTGGCGCGCGAGGACTTCGGCTGGGAACGACTCAAGCCCGGGCAGCTCGAGGCGATGGCGCCCATCCTCGACGGCCGCGACGTGGTGGCGGCGATGCCCACCGGCTACGGCAAGTCCGCGGTCTACCAGGTGACTGCCGCGCTACGCGAGGGCATGACGCTGGTGATCTCGCCACTCATCGCCCTCGAACACGACCAGGTGTCGGGCATCGAGGCCGCCGACGACGCCCCTGTCGCGCTGGCGGTGAACTCCACGCTCGGACCGCGCCGGACCGCGGAGGCCTGGCGGATCGTGGAACAGGCCGGCGCGGAGTATGTGTTCCTCTCCCCTGAGCAACTCGCGAACGAGACGACGCTGCAGCGGCTCGCGGCGTCGGACGTCTCGCTGATCGTGGTGGACGAGGCGCACTGCATCAGCGCGTGGGGCCACGACTTCCGGCCCGACTACCTCCGGCTGGGCGCCGCGATCGACCGGCTGGGCCATCCCCCGGTGCTGGCGCTGACCGCGACGGCGTCGCCGCCGGTGCGGGAGGAGATCGTCACACAGTTGCGGATGCGGGACCCGCTCGTGGTGGTGGGCGGCTTCGATCGCCCGAACATCCGGCTCGAGGTGCAGCGGTGCATCACCGCCGACGACAAGAGGCGCGCGCTGCTGACCCGAGTCCAGCGGATGTCGGGCACCGGCCTGCTGTACGTGTCCACCCGCGCGGCGACGCTGCAGTACGCGCGGTGGCTGGCCGAGGCCGGGCTCCGCACCGCGGCCTACCACGGCGGGATGCGCGGGACCGACCGCAGCCGCGTGCACGAGGGCTTCCTGGACGGCCGGTTCGACGTGGTGGTGGCGACGTCGGCGTTCGGGCTCGGCATCGACAAGCCCGACGTCCGGTTCGTGTTGCACGAGTCGGTGCCGGATTCGCTCGACGACTACTACCAGCAGATCGGCCGGGCGGGCCGCGACGGCGCCGACGCGCTGGCGCTGCTGTTCTACCGTCCCGAGGATCTGGCGCTGCGCACGTTCTTCGCGGCGACGCACCCACGTGAGGACGCGCTGCGCCGGATATATCGGGCAATCCCGTCGGATCCGATCCCGCTGCGCGAGTTGCGATCCCGGACGGGCCTGCGGTCCCGGACCGTGACGAACACGGTCAACCTCCTGGCCCGCGCCGACGTCATCCGTGACGATTCGGCCGGCATCGCGTCGCTCGGTGTCGCCGACGACGCCGCCGTGGCCGCGGCCCTGCACGTCGCGACGGTGGACCGCCGGATGGACCGCTCCCGCGTCGAGATGATGCGCGGCTACGCCGAGACCCGCGGGTGCCGACGACGCTTCCTGCTCGAGTACTTCGGCGAGTACCCCGACGGGCGTTGCGGGAACTGCGACAGCTGCGACGACAACCGCGGCGCGCCAACAACGTCCGCGCAGATTCCGTTCCCGGTCGACACCCGGGTGACGCACCGGGCGTGGGGCGGCGGCGTGGTGATGCGCACCGAGGCCGACCGGATCACCGTCCTGTTCGACGAGCACGGGTACCGGACGCTGTCACTGGAAGCGCTCGACGGCACAGATCTGCTTCGCCCGATCAGCTGACGAGGACACTCCACGACCAGGCACACTTGATCCATGACCGTCGACCGCGAGCAGCCCGCACCGGAGCATCGCCGCCCGGAGGGGGTCACGGATGCCACCGTCGAAGCCGTCGGCAAACTGTCCGAGGCCCTGGAGACGGTCGAGCAGGCCCGCGGCCACCTGTACGCGTTCCACCAGCTGATGGGGCGGGCCGATCGGCAACTCGGCGAGGCGACGGAGATGCTGATCGAGTCCGGGCATCCGGCGAGCGCGGATCGGCTGAGGACGTCGATGGTGGGCCGCAACGTGCTCGAGGGCCGCTGGACCTTCCAGGTCGTCGAGGAGTTCGACGACGGGTACTGGTCCGAGTTCCGCGAACACGAGAAGGCGGTCCGCGAAACACTGCTCCGCGGGCGCCGGCACCTGTACGAGGCCGAGATGAAGGAAGCGCGACGCACGCGGGGCCGCGCGGGCCACGAGGCGCGGCCCGCCCCGGAACAGTGACTGTCGCCGGGCGATTCGGAGGAGAGCGAGACGTGGAGATACTCAGCAGCAGGACGATTCTGCGCCCCCGGGACTACGAGGTGACGTTGTCGTTCTACCGCGACGTTCTCGGCCTGGCGATTGCGCGCGAATACCCCGGGGGCACAGTGTTCTTCGCCGGACAGGGGCTGATCGAGGTGACCGCGCACGGCGGCACCGAACTGGAGTCGCGCTTCTCGGGTGCGCTGTGGCTGCAGGTGCGGAACCTGGCGGACGCCCAGGCCGAGCTGATCCGCGCCGAGGTGCCGATCGTGCGCGAGGCCCGCAAGGAACCGTGGGGGCTGCACGAGATGTGGATCGCGGATCCGGACGACGTCCCGATCGTGTTGGTGCAGATCCCGGAGGACCATCCGATCCGCCGCGACCTGCGCTGAACACGCCTGTGCGCCTTTCCGGTAAGGCGAGTTCAATCGGTCGTTGCAACATCCCTGATCCTGGAGGGTGTTGCAGATGGTGTGGATCGGTCGGCCGCCGGCGCCGGCGCATGCTCGGCTGAAGTTCTGGCAGTGCCGTAGCGAGGGCGCGTCGACGGCAGCGGCCGCGGGTGCGGCATCGGTGGCGTATTCGACGGCGCAGCGGTGGCTGGTGGCGTCCGGTGGGGTTCGTCCCCGCCGGACGCCACCACCGTCGGGCCGGTACCTGTCCCTCGAGGATCGTGAGACGCTCTCCGAACTGCTGCAGGCCGGAAAGAAGCAACACGAGATCGCCGCGGCGTTGGGGCGGTCCCCGTCGACGATCAGCCGAGAGATCGCCCGGGGCACGAACAAGCGTGGCTACTACATCGCCTCCACAGCGCACCGGGCCGCCCAAGCGCGGGCGAAACGACCGAAACCAGCGAAGCTGAACTCGTGCGAGCGGCTGCGGACGTTCGTGCAGTCCCGGCTCGGGAAGAATCATTCTCCGGAGCAGATCTCACGCGCCTTGGTGCGTGAGTTCCCCGACGATCCGGAGATGCGTGTGTCCCACGAAACGATCTACCTCTCGCTCTATGTCCAGGCCCGCGGAGGACTCAAACGGGAACTGACACAGCATCTTCGGACCGGAAGGGTGTTGCGTCAGGGTAGCCGCAAGCCCGACGAGCGGCGGGGCCGGATCCCCGACATGATCAACATTTCCGAGCGTCCCGCCGAGGCCGGGGACCGGGCCGTGCCCGGCCACTGGGAGGGCGATCTGATCATGGGTGCCGGCAACCGGTCCGCGATCGGCACCCTGGTCGAACGTTCCACCCGGTTCGTGATGCTGCTGCACCTGCCCGACGGTCACTCCGCCGAACACGTCAACGTCGCGATGGCCGCCAAGATCCGGGAACTGCCCGCTGCACTGGCCCGCTCGATCACCTGGGACCAGGGCACCGAGATGACCCGGCACGCCCAGTTCACCGTCGACACCGGCGTCCAGGTCTACTTCTGCGACCCCCGCTCACCCTGGCAGCGCGGCTCGAACGAGAACACCAACGGACTGCTGCGCCAGTACTTCCCCAAGGGCACCGACCTGGCCGTTCACACCGCCGAGCGCCTGCAGTTCGTCGCCGACGAACTCAACGAACGGCCCCGCAAGACGCTCGACTGGCATACTCCAGCCGAGCGTCTCGACGAGGCCCTCGTTGCAACGACCGCATGAATCCGCCTAACCCCAGCTACCAGAAAGGCGTACGGGCGCGAAGCGCCTACTTCGAGAGCGCGGCCGCGATCTGGTCGGCCTGCGCCTGACCCTCGTGCAGTTGACGGAGCAGCCACAGCCGCAGAACCTTGGCGACGGCGCCCGCGAGGTACAGCGCGGCACCGATCACCGTCACCGCGAGGAACGCGGTGGCGAGGATCTGGTACGACGTGATGTCGCGCAGATCGTTCAGGGTCAGGGACGAGATGTAGACGACGAAGGCCGCGACGGCACCGACGATCATCAGGATCAGACCGGCGATGCGGGCGGCCCCGTCGCCGCGGGACTGGCCCGTCTTGAGCTTGAGCTCGGCGACGTCGTTCTTGAACTGGGCGCGACGCTCATCTGCGAGAGTGGTCATCGTCATCCTCCTAGGTAGCTGTTGGAAAGGTCGTTCTCGATTTCGTCGGGCGCCCCGACGCGGACCACTCGTCCGTGGAGCATGAGTGCCGCCCGATCGGCGATCGGCAGCACGGCGCGGGCGAACTGCTCGGCCACCAGGATGGTCAGCCCCTCCTCGACCAGCTGGCCGACGATGTCGTACATCTGGGAGACGATCCGCGGCGCCAGACCCATCGACAGTTCGTCGAGCAGCAGCAGGGTCGGGTCGGTGCCGAGGGCCCGGGACAGCGCCAGCATCTGCTGCTCGCCGCCGGACATGGAGCCCGCGAGCTGGTTCTTGCGCTTCCCGAGGATCGGGAAGCGGGTGTACGCGATCTCCTCGAGCTCGGCGAGGCTCGATCCCGTTCCGGTGGCGACCCAGAGGTTCTCGTGCACGGTGAGGTTGGCGAAGATGCCGCGCCCCTCGGGGATCGAGCACACGCCGAGCTTCGCCAGATCCGACGCCTCCGCCCCGTTGACGCAGCGGCCGGCCATCCGCAGCTCGCCGTCGGCGACCGGGAGGATGCCGGAGCAGATCTTCAGCGTGCTGGTCTTGCCGCCGCCGTTGGGCCCGAGCAGCGCCATCACGGTGCCCGGCTGCAGCGCCAGATCGACGCCGTGCAGGACCTCGATCGGCCCGTAGCCCGCTCGGACTCCGGCCAATTCGAGCAACGGGGTGGGCCCGCCCTCCGCGCCCGGCGTCTCGACCTCGTTCGTGGTCACCGACGACATCACACTGCCTCCTCTGCCGTACCGATGTAGGCGGCGATCACCGCCGGGTCGTCGCGGACCTGCTCCGGGCCGCCCGACGCGAGGACAGCACCGTAGTCGAGCACGTGAATGTGCTTGCACAGCTTCATCACCAGCGGGATGTCGTGCTCGACGAGGCAGATCGCGAGGTCGTCCGCGGCGAGTTGCTGCAGCAGCTCGGCGAAGTCCTCGGTCTCCTGCTCGGTCTGCCCGGACGCGGGCTCGTCGAGCAGCAACAGCCGCGGCGACGTCATCAGGGCTCGGGCCGCCTCGACGACGCGGGCCCGTCCGGTCGGGATCTCCGAGACGTCCTTGTCGGCGACATCCGTGAGCTTCGTCAGCTCGAGGATCCGGTCGGTCTCGGCGTCCACGTCGATCTTGCTGCGCGTGTTCGCCCGGTGGATGTCGCCGGCGACGCGGATGTTGTCCCGCACGGACAGCGACAGGAACAGCTCGAGCCGCTGGAACGTGCGGGCCAGGCCCTTGTTCGCGCGCTTGGCCGGCGAGAGCCGTGTGACGTCCTGGCCGTCGAGCAGGATCTTCCCCGACGCCGGCTTCTGGAGGCCGGTGATGGTGTTGAACAGCGTCGTCTTGCCGGCACCGTTCGGTCCGATCAGTCCGGTGATGGCACCGCGCTCGACGGTGATGCTCACATCGTCGACAGCGACGTGGCCACCGAACCGGACCGTGATCCCGCGTGTTTCGAGGATGGGGGTGTCAGGCATGCACACTCAGCTCCTTGGACTTACCGGCGAACTGCTCCGTGGCGGCCGCGGTGTGGGCCGTGACGGTGGCGGGCAGCCCGAGTTCGCGGTCGAGGGCGGCGAGGCTCTCCTCGGTGTAAGGCTGGTCGATGCCGATCTCCTCGGGCGGGACGCCCTTCGCGGCGGCCGCAGCGTCCTCGCCCAGGACCGCTTCCGGCATGACCATCTGGCCGACGACCGGGAGCATGAACACGGTGACGATCGCGATCGTCGCGAACCACCAGTTGCCGAGGACGCCGGTCAGCGCGAGGACGTAGGCCAGCGCCACGACCACGGCACCCCCGACGAGCACGGGCTTGGCACCTCGCAGGCGGCGGTAGCCCTCGATGACGTCGTGCACCGAGCCGGACGGGTTCTTGCCGACACCCATGCCGATCAGGGCGGGGCTCACGGCGGCGAGGTGGCCCAGGAACGTCCACAGCCCCTCGAGTTCCGGCTGCGCCGACGCCAGGTTGTTGAACGACACCATGATCACCGCGAAGCCGACGCCTGCCATGAGGCCGCCGAAGAACGCACCGGTGACGTAGCCGATGCCCGCGACGACGGTGAGCATGAGGATCGTGAGGCTGATCATGATCGAGAAGTTCTCGTTGGAGACCGCGCCGATCGCGCTCGACATCAGGATGCCGCCGAGTCCGGCGATGCCGGCCGAGAGCATGAACACGCTGAGCTTGAGCTTGACCAGGTTCTGTCCGAGCATCGCCGACGCCGCGGGGCTGTCCTTCATCGCGGCGAGGCGGCGGCCGTAGCCGCTGTTGCGCAGCGCGATGACACCGATGGCGAGCACCACGAAGAGCGAGGTGGCCGTCATCAGGAAGGCCGTCTGGTTGCTGAGGTCCAGCGGTCCGATCTCGAGCGGGGGAATCACGAGCGAGCCGCCGGTGAAGATCGAGAACTTCACGCCGAACAGTTCGTGCTCGGTGGTGTCGCGCAACACCATGTTGCTGAGGAACACGCCGAACGCCATCGTCGCGAGCGCCAGGTACAGGCCGCGCAACCGTAGCGCCGGCAGGGCGACCAGACCGCCGATGATCGCGGCGGCGAGCGTTCCGAAGATCAGGCCCCAGATGTTCAAGCGGGCCGCAAGTCCGGTTCCGGAGATACCGAAGTGGAACGCGACGATCGTGGAGATGGCGCCGAAGGACACCGACGCCAGGTTCATCTCGCCGGCGTACCCGGTGAGCAGGGTGAGCGACAGCGCGATGATCGCGAACGAAACACCCAGGGTGAGGGTGGTGATCGCGGACTCGACCATGAGCAGGCGGATCAGGTAGACGATCACGATCAGCGCGACGCCCCACGCGACGGCCTTCCGGACCGACGGGACCGAGTAGCGCTCACGGGTGCGCACGGCCGCGCCGCGCAGGCGGTCCTGCGGCAGCACGATGAGGACGACGAACAGCGCGATCATCGGGAGCGAGACGCGCAGGTTCGACGTCCACGTCCATTCGGCCGGGAAGTAGCCGAGCACGTACGTACCGGCGAGGCCGAGGACGATCGCGCCGACGAACGTGCGCGGGATGCTCCGCAGGCGGCCGAACATGGCGGCGGCGAAGGCGTCGATCACGAGCAGGGTGAGCATGTTCGCCTCGAGGGTGCCACCGCTGATCGGGGTGACGAGGATGCCCGCGAGGACTGCCAGGGTCGAACCGAGCGCCCACGAGAACGCGGCGATGCGTTCGGGATTGTGGCCGTTGAGGCGCAGCAGGTCGGGGTCGTCGACGACACCACGCATCGAGACGCCGACGCGGGTGCGGGTGAACAGGAAGCGCAGGCCGACGGCGATGAGAACCGCGGCGACCAGGCAGATGATCTCGTGCGTGTGGATCGTGGCCCCGAGGAACGAGACCCGGCTCTCGTCGCCGAAGAACATCTTCATGGTCCGGGGATCCTCGGGATGCCAGAACCATTGGGAGAGCGCGAGCATGCCGAGCATGATCGACACCGTGACGACGATCTTGGTGACCTCGGCGGTGTCACGGAGACCACGCATGATCAGGGCGTACAGCAGCAGGCCCATCAGCGGACCGGCCACGCCGACGGTGATGATCAGCGCCACCGGAGTCGGCAGATCCCAGCCGTACTTCAGCTGCCAGTAGAGGAAGGCGCCGAGCATCGCCTGCGCGCCGTGCGCGAAGTTGAAGATGCCGGACGTGTTGTAGGTGAGCACCAGCCCGGAGGCGGCGATTGCGTACACCGAACCCAGGACCAGACCCAGGATCGTGAACGTCACGAATGTGTCCATCTGGAAACCCTCTGAAAAACTCCAGTCGGGATGGACGCGGCGCCCCGGGGCGGGTGGCCCGGGGGCGCCGCGGTCATCGGTCGGATCGAATCTGCCGCGCGGCCTGGAACCTGTGGGTGTCGACCGCCCGGCCTTGGATCAGGCCTTCGGCGTGATCACGTTGGGGTTCAGGTACTTGGTGGAGATCCGGTCGGCATTGAGCTCCGTACCCCACGTCGACGGATCCGTCTTGACCAGGTACTGCGGGTCGCACTTGAACTCGCCGGCCTCGGCGGGGAACGCCTGCGAGTAGTCGGCGCCCTTGATCGACACCATCAGTCCGCACTGCGCGGGAATGTTCTTGCCCGGGTCGCTCGGCGCGTGGAGTCCGCCGCCGTCCCACTCGTGGATCTGGGACAGCTCGTCGATCATGCACTGGCGGGTCAGGTCCGAGCCGCACTCCTTGGCCGCGGTGGCCCACAGCAGGAACGAGGAGGTGGACTGCATGCCGAGGAGCGCGGTCTTGCCGCCCTTGGCCGTGACGAGCTCCTTGTACTGCGCGACGGCCTCGTTGTCGTCGTTCTCGAGCATCTGGAAGGTCATGCCGGCGTTGAGGTTGTCGAGCAGGCCGGTGTCCTTGTTGAACGACTGCACCGCGTTGCCGTACCAGGTGGCCTCACCGAGGATGATCGGATCGATGCCCACCTGGTCGACGGCCTTGAAGAAATTGAACTCGGCCGGGACCGGCGAGCGGGAGGTCCACAGGCCCTTGGCGCCGCAGGCCTTGACCTTCTCCGCGAACGGGACGTAGCTGGCCTCACCCTCGTAGTTGATGGTGACGCCGCAGTCCTTGAGCGTGAAGCCGGCGGCCTCGGCCATCGACTTGGTCTTGGTGAGCGACGTGATGATGGTCGGCATCGTGGACCCGACGAGCGCGAAGTCGTTCTTCAGATCGGGGTGCATCTCGCCCATCTGGAACCACACCGAGGCGTTCGCGATGTCGACGGGGAACGGCACACCCTGGTAGGTCATGGGACCGTTGGCCGCGTCCGGGGAGACGGTGAAGCCGGGGACCGCGGCCATGTTGCAGGCCACGCGGGTCTGCTCGGACGTCTGGTCCATCGCGAAGCCGTGGCCGACCATCATGAACTGGGTGCGGCACGCGTCCTGCATGACGGAGTTGGCCTGCGTCATCGCGGCGTCGTAGTCGGTGCCGACGATCTTGCGGCCGTTGATGCCGCCCTGAGCGTTGCACCAGTCGATCATCGCCGAGACGGCGTCGGACATCTCCTTGTTGAGGCCCGGGCTCTTGGCGAAGCCGCGATCGTCGCCGTATCCGATCTTGATCTCGGTGTCGGAGACGCCCTGATCGGTGGCGCCCTTCGCGTCGCCCTCGCCACACGGGGAGGCGAGGGTGCCGAACTTGTCGACGGAGTTGGACGACGACGCCTGCGCGTCGTTCGATCCGGTGCCCGGCACGACGGCGTCGCCGCCACGGTCGCCGGCGCAGGCCGAGACCAGGGCCGCGGTCGCGGCGAGCGCCACGACCAGCTTGGCAGTCTTGTTTGTCTTCACGGTCGGTGTATCTCCTTCTCAGTGCCCGAGACCGGGCCGGGGTCGAACCAACTGATCGAAAACCTGTCCGGAACTGCGGCGATGGACGACGCCAGCGCGCCGAACCGGAGGTCGCGCAAAAACTAGGTAAAGCAAGTGCCGTTTTTAGGTAAAGGACAGGAGGGACAGCACAACCCCGACCGCTGCCGCCATCCCGCCACCGACCTTCCCGAGCTCCACTCGCCGGGAGGCTGCGCTCCCGGTGGCGAGGACCGTAACGAGCATCACACCCGCCCCCGGACGTCGGTCCCGGTGAGTGAGACAACCCAGTGACGGTCGCCACAGGCTCCGCAAAACGTGAGTGTTCACACACCGAGGGCGCCGTCGTGCGAGGTGATAGGAAAGATGAGAGCGAGAGCACCGTCGATTCACCGGATGCTCGCTGTACTTTTACGCGTTCGATACGCACAATTCGGTTGTGACCGCAGAGCTCGTCGTTCTCTTGGTAGTGGTCGTCACTGCCCTCGCTTTCGATTTCACGAACGGCTTCCACGACACCGGGAACGCGATGGCCACCTCCATCGCCACCGGCGCACTCCGACCGAAGGTCGCAGTGGCACTCTCTGCAACCCTCAACCTGATCGGCGCTTTCCTCTCCGTCGAAGTCGCAGCCACCGTCGCGAAGGGCGTGGTCAACCTCTCGACCGTCAGCGGCGAAGCGCTGCTGCTGATCGTGTTCGCCGGCCTGGTCGGCGGCATTCTGTGGAATCTCGCGACGTGGCTGTTCGGCATGCCTTCCAGCTCGTCGCACGCACTCTTCGGCGGCCTGATCGGCGCCGCCATCGCTTCGATCGGCATGAACGGCGTCGAGTGGGGCGGCGTGCTCGGCAAGGTGATCGTGCCCGCGCTGCTGGCCCCCGTCGTCGCGGCGCTGGTCGCGACCGTCGGCACCAAGCTGATCTACCGGATCACCCGAGACATTCCCGACGACACGAAGAGCAACGGCTTCCGCATCGGACAGGTCGGGACGGCGTCGCTCGTCTCCCTTGCCCACGGCACCAACGACGCCCAGAAGACGATGGGCGTGATCTTCCTGGCGCTCGTCGCACACGGATCGATCTCCGCGGACGCCGAGATGCCGTTCTGGGTCAAGCTCAGCTGCGCCGTCGCGATCGCGCTCGGCACCTACCTCGGCGGTTGGCGCATCATCCGCACGCTCGGCAAGGGCCTCGTCGAGATCTCCGCGCCGCAGGGCATGGCCGCCGAGTCGTCGTCGGCCGCGATCATCCTCACCTCGAGCCACCTGGGCCTGCCGCTGTCGACCACGCACGTCGCCACCGGATCGATCATGGGCACCGGACTGGGCCGCAAGGGCGCCGAGGTCCGCTGGGGTGTGGCCGGCCGCATGGCCGTCGCCTGGCTCATCACGCTGCCCTCGGCGGGCATCGTCGGCGCGATCTGCTGGGCGCTGGCCCACCTGATCGGCGGACTGCCCGGCGTCCTCGTCGTGTTCGCCCTGCTGGTGGCGCTGTCGGTCTTCATGTACCTGCGCTCGCGCCGCCAGCCGATCGACCCGAGCAACGTCAACGCCGAGTGGGACGGCGGCCTGGCACCGGCAACGGAGAACGCCCCGGCCGCCGACGTCGAGGCCGACGCCGACCAGACCACCGCCACCACCGCCAGCAACACCTGAGAGGAGACGACCGATGGATCTACTGACTCAGACCGCCAACTCGCTGTGGCAGGTCGTCCTCGTGGGACTGCTCTTCGGCGCAGGCCTGCCGGCGGTGTTCGCCCTGGGCCTCAAGAGCCTGTCCGTCGGTGCACGGACGAACGCCGACGGGACGTCCACCGCCTCGACGACGGGCAAGATCGGTGCCGCCGTCTGTTTCGCCGTCGTGCTGATCGCGATCATCGCCGGGATACTGATGCTGATGCAGAACTTCCTGGCCAGCAGCTTCGGCATCCACGTCTTCTGAGCGGGGTCCCGACCCGACCCGCACCCCCGCTCCCTTCGTGAAAGTGATCGCATCCGTGAACAGCAAGTACTCGCTCCGTTCGGTACTCGACTGGCTCCGCGCCGGCTACCCGGAGGGGATTCCGGCCAAGGACCACTTCGCGCTGCTGGCCGTGCTCGGACGCCGACTGACCGACGAGGAGATCGGCCAGATCGTCGACCTGTCCATCGCGACCGCACACGAGCACCCCGCTCGGCACGTCGACTACGACGCGCTCAAGAGCATCATCGCGGGGGTCATCCACGAGGAACCCACCGAGGACGACATCACCCGCGTCACCGAACGGCTCGTCGCGGGCGGCTGGCCCGTCGTCGGCGACGACACCGATGCCGCCGCTGCCGGCGACGACACCGATGCCGGTGACGACCAGGAAGCCCCGGACGCCCAGAGCTGACGGACCGAGTTCAGGAGCATCATTGAGCCTGCCTCCGTTTCTCACCTCGATCATCGACTGGCTCCGCGCCGGGTACCCCAACGGCGTCCCGGAGCAGGACTACGTCCCCCTGTTCGCCCTCCTCACCCGACGGCTGTCGGAGGAGGAGGTGGACCTCGTCACCGCGGCCCTCGTCGAGGACGGCGATCTGCCCATCTCGAAGACCGACATCCAGGTCCTGATCACCAAGATCACGAACGAGATGCCGCTCGAGTCCGACGTCGACCGGGTGCAGTCCCACCTGTCCTCCGGCGGGTGGCCGCTTGCGGACCCGCCCCTCCCCTGACCGCCGCGGAGTCGCCTTCCGGGTCGTGCAACCATCGATGGGTGAGCGCGCTCCTGCACACCCTTCCGATCCCTCCCGGCACGGCGGTGGCGTCCGTGCTGCCGACGCTCGAACGAGTGCTGGACGGCGGCGGCCCCCCGCTCCTGCCGGTGCCGCAGGGCGATCCGAAGGAGATCGGCCGGCTCACGGACGCGCTGCGCCCGGACGAACCGATCGACGCCGTGGCCGACGCCGACGACGTGGCGCTGGTGATGGCGACGTCGGGCACCACCGGTGTGCCCAAGGGCGCGATGCTCACCTCGCGTGCGCTGCGCGCGAGCGGTGAGGCGACGCATCGCCGCGTCGGCGGTCCCGGAGCGTGGTTGCTGGCGCTGCCCGCGCACCACATCGCCGGCATGCAGGTGCTGCTGCGCAGCCTGCTCGCGGGCAGGACACCCGTCGTCGTCGACGTCACCGCCGGCTTCGATCCCGGCGACCTGCCGGCGGCGGTGGCCGCGATGACCGGGCCGCGTCGGTACACGTCGCTGGTGCCGACGCAGTTGGTGAAGGCGCTCGACCACGCGGGCGCGACCGAGGCGCTGGCATCGCTCGACGCGGTCCTGCTCGGCGGCGCGGCCACCCCGGCGCCGCTGCTTCGCCGCGCAGTCGCGGCGGGCATCCCGGTGGTGCGGACGTACGGGATGAGCGAGACCTGCGGTGGGTGCGTCTACGACGGCGTCCCGCTGGACGGCGCCACGGTCCGGATCGCCGACGACTCCCGGGTGCTGCTGGGTGGGGCGATGATCGCGTCGGGCTATCGCGGACTGCCCGGGCATCCGGCGTTCGCCGAGCCCGGATGGTTCCGCACCGACGATGCCGGCTCCCTGGCGGACGGCGTCCTCTCGATCCACGGCAGGCTCGACGAGGCGATCTCCACCGGAGGACTGACCGTCGTGCCACAGGTGGTGGAGGCGGTGCTCCTCGAGCACCCGGGGGTGCGTGAGTGCGCCGTCCTCGGGATGCCGGACGAGCGCCTGGGCCAGCGTGTGGTCGCCGCGATCGTTCCCGCCGACGGGTGCGCGCCCACCGCCCGGGAACTCGGTGACCATGTGCGCGCCGCGCTCGACGCCACTGCGGCACCACGCGAGGTTCGACTGGTCGACGCACTCCCCCTGCGCGGTCCGGGCAAGACCGACCGCACCGCGCTGCGCGCATCGTGGCCGGAGCGCGGCGGGCAGGCCGACGCGACAAGTAGTTGAACAAGCAATTGAATATTCTTTGATCCGCCTCCTCCGAAACGGAATCGTTATAGAACGAGCCGATCCGTTGCAGGCCGAGGGGTTTCCGCTGTTCACTTCCGTTACCGACCGGTAGGGATGTCGGTTCCGAGTCCATCCGCGAAGTTCGGACCTTACCTTTCGCGAAGGTTCGCCTTGCGCGAAGTTGACCCAGCCCCGATGCTGACGCAAGTGATCTTGGTTGTCGGGGACAAGACACCGCGATCACTCATCCGTCAGAAGACTTTCCACGAATGAGGGGTTCTCCATGCATACGCGTACTCGGAATACACTCGCCCGCACGGTGAGTGGTGTCGCGATCGCCGCCGCGTCGGCTCTCGCCGTACCCGCCCTCGCGACCGCCGCCCCCACGGTGTCGGCGCCCGAGATCACCGCGTCCGCCGAGGCCAGTTCCATCACGGTCACCGTGCAGAACCCCAACACCGACGCCGGGACGACGTGCGGCGCCTACGCGATCGTCGCCACCAAGCTGTCCGAACTGAAGGACCACCCGGAGAAGCTCCTCGAGCCCGGCTTCGCGGCGTGGAAGGTCAAGACGGCGGACCGCGTCGGACCGTCGAGCACCAAGGAATTCACCACGCCCGCCTTCAACGACGGCATGTACGCCGTCCTCGGCGAGTGCACGTCCACCTCCGGCCAGGCCGCCGTGAGCCGGCCCGAGATCCTCAGCCTGCCCGAGAACGGCCTGTTCGGCAGCCTCGAGAACGGCGCCCTGGAGAACCTCGTCGACTTCATCACCGGTGGGAACATCGACGGCCTGATCAAGGCCATCTCGGCAGGCTCCTCGCAGCCCGCATAACTCCCCCAGATCGTGCGCGGCGGCCCGGCTGTAGGTCGGGGATGTCCGGGTCGCCGCGCATCCTTCCCCTTCGCGCATCTCGCGTCGCACGAAGCGCTCTGGCCGCCGATGCGTCCGCGGGTGATCCCGGCCGACGATGTCGCCCGCGAACCACGGCGGTACGACCACTCTCCCATCGCGGAAAGGTACGACCATGCGTGCACGATCCACCATCGTTCTCACTCGTGCTGCGGCCGGCGTCTCGGTTGCCACCGCCGCACTGTTCGCAGTTCCGGCGGTCGCGTCGGCCACCCCCGCCCAGGAGTTCACGGGACCGGTCCTGACCACCGCGGCCGACGGCAACGTCGTCGACGTCACGGTCGAGAACCCGAACGTCGACTATCCGACCAGCACCTGCGGCGCGGTTGCCGTGGACTCCGCGAAAGTCCCTCAGGCCCTGGACGATCCGACCAAGCTTCTCGAGCCCGGCTTCGTCGTGTGGACGAGCGGCCTCGAGGCCGTTCCCGCCGGTGCCACCAAGTCGTACACGACCGACGCCCTCGCCGACGGCGTGTACGCGTTCGTCGGCGCGTGCGTCTCGCTGGCGAACCCCACGCCGGTACTCGGTGAGCCCCAGATCGTCCCCGTCGGCGGGGTGCTGGGCAGCCTCGGCACCGTCACCGGCAGCCTCGGCGACATCGTCCCGAACCTCGGCGATCTGCTCGGCGACCTCGTCGGTGGCCTGCTGAAGTAACACGACCTCCTGAAGACCCGGGGCCGCGGTGCACGCACCACGGCCCCGGCGCATGCGCACACCCGATCCGCGCGCAAGGGCGCTGCAAGCCCGACGCAAGCGGGACGCGTCAGGGTGGGGGCATGAACCTCGACACCTCACCCCCGGCGATCGAAGCCGTCGGGCTCGTCAAGACGTTCGGGCAGCAGCGCGCGGTAGACGGCGTGAGCCTCACCGTGCCGACCGGATCGGTGTACGGCGTGCTCGGCCCCAACGGCGCGGGCAAGACCACGACGGTCCGGATGCTCGCGACGCTGCTGCGTCCCGACGGCGGCGAGGCCCGCATCTTCGGCCGCGACGTCGTGCGCGAATCGACGGCGGTCCGCTCCCTCGTCGGAGTCACCGGCCAGTACGCCTCGGTCGACGAGGACCTCACCGCCACAGAGAATCTCGTGATCTTCTCGCGCCTGCTCGGTCTGGGTCGCGCCGCCGCCAAGCGCAAGGCCGCCGAACTCCTCGACGAGTTCGCCCTCACCGAGGCGGCGTCCAAGCCGCTGAAGAACTTCTCCGGCGGCATGCGTCGGCGTCTCGACCTGGCGGCCAGCCTGATCGCCCGCCCCCCGCTGCTGTTCCTCGACGAGCCCACCACCGGCCTCGATCCGCGCACCCGCGCCCAGATGTGGGAGACCATCCGGCGCCTGGTCGCCGAGGGCTCGACGGTGCTGCTCACGACGCAGTACCTCGACGAGGCCGACCAACTGGCCGACCGCATCGCGGTCATCGACCGCGGCCGGGTGATCGCCGACGGCACGTCCGACGAGTTGAAGGCGTCGGTCGGGGTGTCGGCCGTGCAACTGACCCTCGCCGACCGCGGGCAGACCGAGGAGGCCTGCCACGTGATCTCGACGATGCTGGGCGTCCCGGCCACCGTCACCCCCGAATCCGGCCGCCTCACCGCGCCGTTGTCCGATCCGACGATCACCGCGGATCTGCTTGTGCGCCTCCGGGATCTGTCGATCGCCGTGGACGAGATCACCGTCTCAAAACCGAGCCTCGACGAGGTGTTCCTCACCATCACCGGGCACGACACCGCCCAGTCCGAACGGAGCGTCGCATGACCACCCTCACCTCGCCCGCGCGGCAGGCGAATACCCGCACGATCGAGGCCGTCGACCGCATCAGCCTGCGGGACTCGATCGCGCACAGCTTCACGATGGCCTACCGGGGGATCTTGAAAATCAAGCACAACCCCGAGCAGCTGTTCGACGTCGTCGTGCAGCCGATCATCTTCACGTTCATGTTCACGTACATCTTCGGAGGCGCGATCTCCGGGGACGTGCAGTCGTACCTGCCGATCATCATCCCGGGCATCCTGGTGCAGACCGTCATCACGACGTCGATCGTGACGGGCACCCAGCTGCGGGAGGACATGGACAAGGGCGTGTTCGACCGGTTCAAGTCGCTGCCGATCGCGCGGATCGCACCGCTGTCCGGGGCGCTGCTCGCCGACGTCGTCCGGTATCTGATCGCGACGACCATCACGATCGTGGTCGGTGTCGCGATGGGCTACCGGCCGGGCGGTGGGTTCGTCGGCGTCGTGTGCGCCGCGCTGCTGATCATGGTGTGCGCGTTCGCGATCAGCTGGATCTTCGCGCTCATGGGCGTGCTGATGAGCAAAGCCTCTGCCGTGCAGGGCGTCTCGATGATGATCCTGTTCCCGCTGACGTTCATGTCCAATGCGTTCGTGCCCGCGGACACGATGCCCGGTTGGATGCAGGCGTTCGTGAACGTCAACCCGGTCTCGCATCTGGTGACCGCGGTCCGCGAGCTCGCCAACGACGGCCACTTCGGCATCCACGCGGTGTGGGCGCTGCTGGGTGCCGCGGTGATCGTCGCGGTCATGGCGCCGCTGACGGTGCGGACCTACATGCGCAAGGCCTGACGGCCTCACACCTGCGGCGTGGCGAGAAGGTCGAGTATCTCGACACGCGCGGCGGCGCGGGGCGTGTTCCGGACGGACGCCAGCGCCGCCGCGACGGTGTCGTCTCCGAGCACGGCGCGCGCCGCGTCGAGGTGGCGATCCAGGCGCATCGACGGATAGTCCTGGCGGGCACGCACTCTCGTCGCCAACGCTACGAGCCGCAAGGCCCGCTCCGCGGCGCCGTGGCCGGTTGCGATGCAGAAGCTGCCGACGGCGCACGCCACCGCACCGGTCTGCGGAAGATCCGGGTACCCGCCGGGCCCGAACCGCTGCATCGACACGGCCGCGAGCCGGTCGGCCACGTCCCTGATCAGGTCCGGACGCCCCGCGAGCACGTGTGCGTCCACGACCGCCGACGCCACCATGACCTCGAGCGGATCGACCGGGAAGTCTCCCGCGAGACCACCGGCGTGCCCGACCGCACGCCGATACTCGGCCAGCCCCCGGTCGACCACGCCGTCGGCCAGATCCGCCTCCGCGGCGCTCGCCGACAGCGTCGCCTGGTTGTGTGTGTCCTCGTTGTTCGCGCCGGTGCCCGGCGCGCCCGCGTGCATCGGGACGAGCGTCGCGAGTTCGGCCCGGGCGGCCGCGATCCGGCCGGCTCCGATCAGGGCCGCCACCATGAAGCCCCGCACCTGCAGGCTCTCGTCGTACAGGTGCAGCTCCCACAGCCCCTCCGCCGAACGCCAGTAGAACGCGACCGCCTCGTCGTAGCGCGTGGACTGGGCGCACAGGCTGCCGAGGTGCTGACACACCATCGCCAGGCCCCAACTGTCTTTCGACTGCTCGGCCAGGACGAGCGCCCGACGCGCATCGGACTCCGAGCCGAACAGATCACCGTTGTTCTCCCGGAGGTTGGCGCGGGCCACCAAGGCGGAACTGCGCGCCCCGGGATCGCTCGAGCGCACCGCCGTCGCGAGCACCCGCGCCAGGCCGCGCCCCGACCCGGGCACCAGCAGCAGGGCCGCGTTGACCCGCGACGACTCGCTGATGTCGGTGCGCTCGGCAAGCAGCCGTCGCAGGCGCGTGCGGGCCACCGCGACCGCGCGCAGGTGACCGCCCATCGCCGTATGGGCGGCGGCCAGCACGTACGCCGCCGCCAGATGGTCACCGGGGACGTCCTCGCGGGTGAGCGCGGAACCGTCGAGTTCGAGCACGCGTGGTGCCCAGTTGAAGACCTCCGAGTGGGCGCCTCGCGAGGCCCACAGGCCACCGAGCACCGGGAAGACCGTGTAGACGGTGCGGACGAGTTTCGCGGAGAGGGCGTATCGCAGCACCGCGAGCAGATTGTCGTGCTCGGCCTCGACGCGATGGGCCGCCGCGACCTGCCGACCGGACATGAAGTCGTGGAACACTTCCCGCGAGAACCGCTCCGCCCATGCGCACGTCCGACTGTGGACCTGCGCGGTCTCGTCACCGTCGGACTGTTCCTCGCCGAACTCCCGGACCGTCTCGAGCATGTGGTAGCGCAGTCCCACCGCATCGGCGCCGTCCGACGGTTCGACCACCGACAGCATCGACTGGTTCGCCAGACCCTCGAGCGCGTCGGCCACGTCGACGATCTCGCCCCACTGCGCGACGGTCGCCGCCGCGTCGGCCGTGAAACCGGCGGGGAGTCGGCACAATCGACGCAGGGCCGCGCGCTCGGTTCCCTCCAGCAGGTTCCAGCTCCAGTCGATGACCGCCCGCAGGGTGCGGTGCCGTTCCGGCGACGTGCGGTCCCCCGAGCGCAGCAGCGCGAAGCGGTCGACCAGTCGGGCGTTGATCTCCTCGACGCTCAGCGTGCGGACCCGCGCCGCGGCGAGTTCGATCGCGAGCGGTAGGCCGTCGAGGGTTCGGCAGAGCCGCTCGACCTCGCCGCGGTCCAGGCGCACCGACGGCCGCACGGCGAGGGCTCGCGCCCGGAACAGTTCGATCGCGGGCGAGCCGTCGTCGTCGATCGCCAACGGCGGCAACGGATACACCGATTCCGCGGTGATCGCCAGCGGGGCGCGACTGGTCGCCAGGACGGTCAGGTGCGGGCTGGCCGCGACCAGGTCGGACACGACGTCGGCGACGTCGTCGATCAGGTGCTCGCAGTTGTCGAGGATCAGCAGCGACGGGCGGGTCGCCAGCGCGTCGCGCAACCGCTGGCGCGCATCATGGATCCGGGTGCGGGTGAGTCCGCCCGGGGCCAGATCGGCCTCGCTCAGGCCCAGAGTGCCGCTGATCGCGGCGACGACGTCCTCGCCGCTGCGCAGCGGGGCCAGTTCGACGAGTGCCACCGGCATCCGCGTGGAGACCTCGCCGCCGAGAGCGTGCGCCACGCGGGTCTTGCCGGTGCCGCCGGGGCCGAGGACGGTCACGACACGCGCCGACGCCAGCAACAGTGCGAGCGCGGCCAGGTCGGTCCCGCGGCCGAGCAGCGGATTGGGTGCGGCCCGGAGCCCGATCGTGCCGGGCAGCGTCCAGGTTGCCGGTTCCGCCTCGCCGCCCGGACCGCCGCCACCGGACATCGCGTGCCGATCCTGCTCGCCGCGCAGGATGGCGGCGTTGAGATCGACGAGCCGGGCGGACGGGTCGACGCCCAGTCGGTCGGCGAGCCGGCCCCGCAGGCCGGCGAACACTTCCAGTGCCTCACTGGACCGTCCCGCTCCGTGCAGGCACTGCATGAGCAGGACGTGCGCCGCCTCGTCGAGCGGAGACGCGCCTGCCGCGGCGCGCGCGAGCGGCAGCGCGTCGTCGTAGTTGCCGGCGGCGACGAGCACCGCGAGTTCGAGGGCGTCGAGCGCGCCCCGGTGTCCGGCAGCCTCCGTCGCCAGATCGTCGGCGAGGTCGCCGTCGGGCAGGTCGGCGCCGGGCTCGCCGCGCCACAGCGCCCGCGCCTGCCGGATCGCCCGCAACGCCCCGGTCGGATCTCCGTCCGCATGACACTGCCCCGCCTGCCGCGCCAGCACGCGCGCCCGTGCCAGGTCCACCTGGTCCGGCGCCAGGACCAGTCGGTAGCCGGCCGGGCCCGCCTCTATGGCGCCCTCGGGCAGCGACGACCGCAGCCGGGAGATCTGCGTGTGCAGGGCGTTGGCTGGCGATTTCGGTGGAGCGTCGCCCCACACGTCCTCGACCAGCGCCGCTGCGCTGCGACTGTGGCCCGGGCGCAGCGCGAGAGCGACCAGCAGACTGCGCGCGCGGGGGCCCGGCAGCGGCGCCAGCACCCCGTCCCGGCGTGTGGCGACATCACCCAGCAGTGCCACCACGACCGGCGGCGCCGTGGGTGCCGGGTCTGCGGGGACGCTCGTCACGGGTTGCACCGGCGCCCAGCCTATGGGAGGAGCCGACCGTGCGGCCACCCGATTCGGCGGAGGTGAAAGGATCGCCGCATGGCTTCTGTGTCCCAGTGGATCGAGGGCGCCCGTCCGCGCACCCTCCCGAACGCGATCGCTCCCGTCCTCGCCGGTACCGGCGCCGCGGCGTCGCTCGGCGGTGCGGTGTGGTGGAAGGCGCTGCTCGCACTGGTCGTCTCGCTCGCGCTCATCGTCGGCGTGAACTTCGCCAACGACTACTCGGACGGCATCCGCGGCACCGACGACGAGCGAGTCGGTCCGCTCCGGCTCGTCGGCTCCAAGCTGGCCTCCCCCGCGGCGGTCAAGACGGCCGCGCTGGGCTGCTTCGCGGTGGCGGCGGTGACGGGTGTCGTCCTGGCACTGGTCTCGGCGTGGTGGCTGATCCTGGTGGGCGCACTGTGCATCCTGGGCGCCTGGTACTACACGGGTGGCAAGAAGCCGTACGGCTACAGCGGATTCGGCGAGATCGCGGTGTTCGTGTTCTTCGGGCTCGTGGCGGTGCTCGGGACCGAGTTCGTCCAGGCCGGCCGCGTCGACTGGGCCGGTCTACTCGCCGCGGTCGCGATCGGCTCGTTCTCCAGCGCCGTCCTCGTCGCGAACAACCTCCGCGACATCCCGACCGACACCGAGTCCGGGAAGATCACGCTCGCAGTCAAACTCGGCGACGCGCGTACCCGCACCCTGCACCTGGTCCTGGTGATCGTGCCGTTCGCGGCAACGTTGGCGCTCGTCGCGCGGACGCCGTGGGCGCTGGTCGGGCTGATCGCGCTGCCCCTCGCGCTGCGCGCGAACGCCCCGGTCCGCACCGGGGGCCGCGGTCCGGCGCTGATCCCGGCGCTCGCGATCACCGGTCAGACCATGCTGGTGTGGGCCGCGGCCACCGGGCTGGCGCTCGGCCTGGGCTGAGCGGAGGCCCGCGAAACCCGCTGTCGCTCAGGCACGGTGCCCGAGCACGTTGACGACGTTGCCGTCCGGGTCGCGGACGAAGAACCGACGCACACCCCACTCCTCGTCGCGGAGCGGGTGGACGATGGTCGCGCCGCGCGCGACCATCGTCTCGTACACGGCGTCGACGTCGTCCACCTCGATGCTCATGTCGGGGTTCTCCGACGCGGTCGCATCCTCGCCCATGATCGTCACCTGGGCGGTGGGGTTCGACGGGGACGCCATCGTCGTGACCCATCCCAGGTTCATCACCTCGACCAACCCGAGCGCGCCGTAGAAGTCCCGGCTGTCGTCGAGGGAACGTGCGTGGATGTCGGGCACGACCCGCCTGATCGTCATCTCACTTCTTGTCCGGGACGAGAGCGCTGAGCACGAAGTTGACGACCGAGATGATGAGCGCGCCCCACACCGCGGTCCAGAAGCCGTCGACGCTCAGACCCCAGTCGGTCTGCGAGCTGATCCACGACGTCAGCAACAGCATCAGTGCGTTGATGACGAGCGTGAACAGGCCGAGCGTGAGGATCAGCAGGGGCAGCGACAGCAGCTGCACGATCGGCTTCACGAACGCGTTGACGACGGTGAAGAGCAGGGCGATGCCGAGGATGATCAGCACATCGCTGCCGGTTCCCTGCCCCGACGAGGCAACTTCGATGCCGCTCACCCACTGCGAGGCGAGCCAGATGGCGATCGCGTTGATCACCAGGCGAATCACGAATGTCATGCACTCATGCTGGCACGAACCCTCCCGGCGCGGGCGTCGGCACCGTCCGGCCCGTCACGGCCGCCGAACGACGGCGGCGTTCAGTCGAAGGCGCTCGTGCAGGAAGTGCTCGATCACATCGATCTCGTCGTCCGAACAGGCGAGCAGGACCTTCACCTCGACGTCCCGCTTCGTGAGGTCCGCGGTGAGCGCGACTCCGACGACGCCCGCGCCGTCGGCCGAACCGCGGAACACGTCCACGCCCTCGCCGTCCCCGCCGGCGGTGTCCTCGAGATACCCGTAGTCGACCGGGTAGACCACCTCCGGGTACCGGGGATGGGCGCTGCCCCGGGGACGATCGATCCGCAGCGGCGTCGTGCGGACCAACTTATCGAGGGCCGAGAAGTACACCGCCAGGTTCGTGTCCATGCTGCCAGCCTGCCACGTAACCCGACACCGACAGTCCGAAACCCTGCGGCGAAATACGCGGAGAACGAGGACAATCCGCACATCCCTCCACTACGCTCGCGACATGACCGCCTGCCGCGTCAACTGGTGGACGGCACTCGCTGCCGCCATGTTGCTCGTCGTCGTCGGTTTCCTGGCCTCGCAGCTCACGCACCTGGCGGACGCATCGGCCAGCGCGGGCCGCGAGTACGGCGAGAGTCAAGCCGTGATGTACAACCAGTTCACCACGCGCGACCCGAGCGATCAGCAGATCCTCCAGTGGTGCAGCACCGGCGCACAGCTGTCCGCGAACACCCAGATCTGGTACCGGGGCGGCATCATCCAGGTCGGGGAACTCGACCAGAAGCGTTTCGCGGAGGGTTGTTTCGAGACCTACCGCGCCGCGACCCGCTGACCGGTCCGGCCGGCCACTGCCCCGTCGACCGCGGCCTGGAGTCGATCCGCGACCACCCGCGTGATCTCCATCGGCTTCGCCGGCAGATCCAGGACGGGTTCGCCGACGTAGACCTCGGCCGATCGACCGGTGTCCGCGTTCGGCCCGTAGCTGATGCCGATGCTCAGCAGCGCCGGCGGCGCCCCGAGTTTGCGCGCCTTGACCGCGATGTGCCCGACCCCGCTGTTGATCTGCTGCAGACGCGACGGGTCACCCTCGTTGCACGTGCCCTCCGGGAAGATCGCGAGGACGTCGCCGCGGCTGAGGCGCTCGGCCGAGATGTCCATCATGCGGCGGCCGGCCTCGGCGACGGCCCGCAGGCCGTGGTTCTTGCTGCGGAACACCGGGATCGAGCCCATCATGTCGACCTTGCGGCGCAGTCCCGGTTCGGCGAACAGTTCGTCCTTCGCCAGCACCCGCGTCCGTCCGATCGACCGGCGCAGCGGCGTCCGCCACGCGGTCGCGGCGAGCGTGTACTGGTCCCGGTCGGAGAGGTGGTTCGCGACGACGATCAGCGGCGTCCCGGACGCGAGCAGTTCCCGAATTCGGTCCCGCGCCCCCGCCTCGTACCGGACCCGCGGGCGGTACCGCGCACTGAGCGCGGCGTAGGCGGCCTTGGCGAGCAACCGGTTCTGTTGGTGATCGAGGTAGAAGCTGTAGACGTCCTCGTAGTTGTCGAGCGTGACTTCGGGCCGGGTCATGTCGCGTCTCCTTCGGATCACCCCACCCGACGACCACGGTACACAACCTACGGAACCGTAACTTGTCTACCGAGGTCGGCACCGCGAGTCGCGACGGTCACGGATTGCGCGGACGGTTCGTCCACCCGCCCTCCGGCTTCGGGAACCAACCGCCGGCCGCATAGGTGCCGCCGTCGACGTGGACCGTGGTGCCGGTGGTGTAGCGCCCGAGATCGGACGCGAGGAACAACGCCGCACCGGCGACGTCGTCCGGCTGCCCCGGCCCGCCCAGCGGCGCCCACGTGGGCCATTTGGCCCACTCCTCCTCCGACAGCCACTCGGTGTACGGCACCTGGACCGACTCGATGAGGTCCGGCGCAATCGCGTTGACCCGGACGCCGATCCGGCCGACCTCCACCGCCAGGCTGCGGCTGAACTGCGTCACCGCGGCCTTGTACGCCGCGTAGACGCTGTGGCCGGGGATCGCGCGGTGCGCCTCGACCGTCGTGAGGTTCACGATCGACCCCCCGCGCCCCCGCTCCGCCATGCCGGGCAGTACGGCGTGCGTGAGCCGGAGCACGTGGTCGAGGTTGATGCCGCCGACCTCCGCCCAGAACTCGGGTTCCGTCTCGGCGAACGGGCGCGGCGGACGCAGGAAGTGACCGACGTTGTTCACCAGTACGTCGGGCGCGAACTCCACGATCCGCGCCGGCACCGCCCACCCGAGGACGTCGTACGCGAGGACCTCGATCGAACCGCCTGCGGCGGCATCGAATTCGAGTGCGCGCGCCGCGTCGGCGTCGACGTCGGCGACCAGGACCGCGGCACCGTGCGCCGCGAAGGAGCGAGCGATCGCGGCGCCGATCCCGTGCGCGCCCCCGGTGACGACTGCCCGTTTGCCCGGAAGCATCGGGCCGGGGCAAAAGGCTGGACGGGACGACTGCGCGGACTGCGCGGGTACTGACGACACGACGACTCCTCCTCGAAGTACGGGGACACCACCGATGATCGATCCCACTGCCGCACGCGCACACGGCATTTCCCGGCCAGCGAGAAACGACGCGTGAGCATTCTCATGCGGGCCGTCCGACACGCGCCGCGTCCGCGTGGTTAGCCTCGAACCGAAGGACCCACGACTCGAACGGGAGAGAAGTCATCATGCTGACCAAGACCGCCACCTCCGCCCTCGCCGCCGCCGGACTTGTCGGTGGCTACGCCGTCGCCCGACAGACCGGAAACCGTCAGCTCGGTGGTGCGGTGCTCGCGGCGGTCGGCGGCGTCTGCACCTACAACTGGGCCAAGAGCTCGGGCCCGGGCCGCGCCGCAGCCCTGCTCGGCACCTACGTCGCGGCGTTCGGCGGCTCGCACCCGCTGGCCAAGAAGATCGGCGCATGGCCGTCCGTCGGCGTCGTCGCCGCCGGTACCGCAATCGCGTCGCAGGTCGTCACCCGCGGCTGATCGCGGCCCGACGATGATCCGCCTCGCCGAGCCCGCCGACCTGCCTCGTCTCCAGGAGATCGAGGTGGCGGCGGGCGGGGCCCGGGGGTCGCGATGACCCGGCACGTCCCGATCGACCGGGCAGGCTTCCGCAGCTAGGCCGTCCAGCGCCCGCTGCGGGCGAACTCGTCGAGCACGGCTGTCGGCCCGGTCAGGTCGATCCCTTCGGACGCCACCCAACCGTCGTCGAAGTACGTCCCGGAGTACCGTTCACCGCCGTCGCACAGCAGCGTCACGATGCTGCCGCTGCGGCCCTGTTCGAGCATCTCGGCGACCAAGCCGAACGCACCCCACAGGTTCGTTCCGGTCGAACCGCCCACCTTGCGGCCGAGCACGGCGCTGGCGTGCCGCATCGCGGCGATCGAACCCGCGTCGGGCACCTTGACCATGCGGTCGACGACCTGGCCGATGAACGACGGTTCGACGCGCGGACGGCCGATGCCCTCGATCCGGGAGCCCCGGTCCGAGTTGGAGGTGGCGGTGCAGTCGTCGCACTGCCACGCGTCGAAGAACACGGAGTTCTCCGGGTCCACGACGCACAGCCCGGTGTCGTGCTTGCGGTAGCGCAGGAACCGGCCGATCGTGGCGCCGGTGCCGCCGGTGCCGGCGCCCACGACGATCCACTCCGGGATCGGGTGGTCCTCCTGCTGGAGTTGCGTGAAGATCGACTCGGCGATGTTGTTGTTGCCGCGCCAGTCGGTGGCGCGTTCCGCGTGAGTGAACTGGTCCATGTAGTGGCCGCCGGTCTCGGCCGCCAGGCGCTGCGACTCGGCGTAGATGCTCGACGGATCCGTCACGAAGTGGCAGCGACCACCCTGCGCCTCGATCAGCGCGATCTTCGCCGGGCTCGTGCTCGCGGGCATCACCGCGACGAACTCGAGCCCCAGCAGCTTCGCGAAGTACGCCTCGCTGACGGCGGTCGAGCCGGACGAGGCCTCGATGACCGTCGTGTGCTCGGTGACCCAGCCGTTGCAGATCGAGTACAGGAACAGTGAGCGCGCCAGCCGGTGCTTGAGGCTGCCGGTGATGTGGGTGGACTCGTCCTTGAGATACAGCTGGACGTCCCACTCGGGCGGCAGCGGGTAGCGGAGCAGGTGCGTGTCCGCACTGCGCTGGGCGTCGGCCTCGATGAGGCGGACGGCGTTGTCGACCCAGGCCCGACTACCGCGACGGTCGACGACGGCCGTCACCGGCGGTCCTCGCCCCGCAGCTTCGCGTGCAGGTCTGCCTTGTCGGTCCGGCGCTTCTCGTCGACGGCCGCGATGTCCAAGTTGACCCTCTTGCGGAGCTTCGAGAAGAGAACCAGCGACAGCGGCAGCGCGATGAGAACCGCGAACAGGGCGGCGACGATCAGCGGCACCTCCACCCCGAACAGCTTGCCGCCGAACAGGATGACGACCGCGAGAAGCACCACGAGGCCGAGACGAGCCACCGAGTACAGGGCGACGTCACGGACGAGGGTCCCGGTCGTCACGGCGCCGGCGGGCGCATTGCCCGCGTTGCGGGCCTGGTCAGGACGATTCTGCGCTGCATCACTCACACGACCAGGGTACCGATCGCCGGGCGGGGGCCTCAGGAGACCGGCGGCAGGAGCCGGGACCGAGGTGCGGACGGTCGGACCCGCTCGACCGGGGCCACCCTAGAGCCAGTCGGCCCAGTTCGTACCGAGTTTGCCGATTCGTATTCCCAGCTGAAACATCGCAGTCCGACTAGTCCGATTTGTCTATTACCTCCCCTTTACCAACTTTAGATTGTTCGAGTACCTGGGGGTTGTGGTGCCACTATGTCGGAGCCGGTCGACAAACGAACCGGTCCCGAATCTCCCCGGCCCACCCCAGCGGTAGGCCCCGAAACCTGGAGGATCGATGAGCGCACCCACCTACAACGGCGCCAAGGAAGCCCTGCTGACCCCGGGCCAGGTCGCCGCACTGTTCCATGTCGACCCCAAGACCGTCACGCGTTGGGCGCACGCCGGCCGGCTCGGATCTCTGCGCACCCCCGGAGGACACCGGAGGTTCCGCGAGGCCGAGGTGATGGCGCTGCTCTCGTCCCTGACCACCGAAGCGCATCATTCGTAATCGGTGAGGCCCCACATGGGCGCCCGCCAGGTGGATACCCGGCCGACCCGGACACGGCTACCCTCGTAACAGGAGGTGCACCGTGATCTACCTACTGGCGTTCATCGGCCTGGTTACGCTCGCTGTCCTGTTCTGGAAGGCGTTCGGCCCGACCGCCACCACCGCAGTTCGAGGCGGTAGCGACAGCAAGGTCGGCCGAGTCGTCGGACCGGACGACGACCCCGAGTTCCTGTGGCGCGTGGATCGTGAGAACCACCGTCGACAGTCGGGGCCGCGTCCCGGGACCGACACCCCCACCGACCCGGAGAGCTGATCGGCGTCTGCGTCACGACGGACGCTGGTCCGCGCCCGTGTCCGGGCGCACGTCGCAACGACGCCACCCGTGCGGCCTCCCGTCGGACGAGATCGGGCAGCAGCAGAAACAGACATCAGGAATCGACAACGGTCGCCGTGCGCATGCACGGCGACCGTTTCTCGTCTACCCTCCCCCGTCCCGCCGGGCGCGTCTTTCTCACACTCGACAGCTGAAGGGACCCTTCGTTGAACTGCTCCCCGGAAGTTGGACTGAGAAATTCGGTTCCGATGTCCGGGGAGCAGTTTTATGCGTGCACGAAGTTCACTGTCCGAGGATCAGCGGGTGGTGGCTGTAGCGTTGTTCGAGGTCGGTGTGGGTGACCGCACGGTCGCGACGAGGTTGGGCGTGGGTCGGCCAGCCGTCAGACGGTTGTATGACCGGTGGCGGGTTCGCGGAAGAGGAGTTCTGGTGGCCAAACCTCGGGACAGACGGTCGTTCTCGTTCGAGTTGAAACTCGACGTAGTGCGCCGCGCTATCGCCGGCGAGGCGAAGGTCGACCTCGCCCGCGAGTTCGACCTGTCCTCGCCGAAACTGATCGAGACGTGGGTGCGCAAGTACCGCAACGAGGGCGAGGACGGGCTGCGCCCGAAGCGGGCCGGGCGTCCCCCGAAACCCGCCGATCCCGGGCCGGACGAGGTCAGTGAGCTCGAGCAGCTGCGCCGCGAGAACGAGGTGCTGCGGGCGCAGGTCGCCTACCTGGGAAAATTACGGGCCTTGAGGGCGCAACAACGACGGTGAAGGTCGCTGCCGTCGTCTCCCTCAAGGCCGAACACCGCATCGATGTGCTGCTCGAGGCCACCGGGGTGGCCCGGTCGACGTTCTTCTATCACCAGGCGCGTCTGCGGGCACCGGACCCGAACGCCGAGTTGAAGGCCGCGATCACCGAGGCGTTCGTGCGCAGCCGCGGCCGCTACGGGCACCGTCGCATCCACCACGCACTGACCCGTGCCGGCTGGCGGGTGGCGAAGAAGACGGTGCTGACGCTGATGCGCACGCTCGGGCTGGCCTGCCGGGTCCGACGCAAGCGCAAGTACGTCGCCTATCAGGGCCAGGTCGGCACGATCGCGGCGAACCTGCTCGACCGCGACTTCACCGCCGACGCCCCGAACCGCAAGTGGGTCACCGACGTGACCGAGTTCCGCATCGGCGACGACAAGCTGTATCTGTCACCGGTCATGGACCTGTTCGACCGGCAGATCGTCGCCCACTCGATCGGCCCGTCACCGACGCTGCAACTGACCAACAGTTCGCTGCAAGCCGCGCTCGCGACCCTCGACGACGGGCAGGCCCCGCTCGTGCACTCGGATCAGGGATTCCAGTACCAGCACTCGTCCTGGCGACGGCTGCTCGCTGAAGCCGCTGCGACCCAATCGATGTCGCGCAAGGCCAACTGCTACGACAACGCCGTGATGGAGAACTTCTTCGGCCACCTCAAAGCCGAGCTCTTCGACCACACCCGATACCCCGACACCGAGGCGCTGACCACCGCGATCGACGACTACATCGACTGGTACAACACCGAACGGATCTCCACAAAACTCGAGGGCCTGAGCCCGGTGCAATACCGGACCCAGGCCCTCGCGGCTTAGGCTCCCACTTAGCCAGTCCAACAATCGGGGACCAGTTCACGTGCGCTGGGAGCGCACGAAGGGTCCCTTCAGCTGTGTCCGGGTTGTCAGTTCAGGCCGGCGTAGGAGTGCAGGCCCGAGACCACCATGTTGATGATGAACAGGTTGAACAGCATCGCCACGAAGCCGGCGACGTTGATCCACGCCGCTTTCGTGTCGCGCCAACCCGACGTCGCACGGGCATGCAGGTAGGCCGCGTAGATCACCCACGCGATGAAGGAGACGGTCTCCTTGGGGTCCCAACCCCAGAACCGGCCCCACGCCGCCTCGGCCCAGATCGCGCCGAGGATGATGCCGGCGCCGAACAGCGGGAACGCGACGATCGTCGTCTTGTAGGCGAGACGGTCGAGGGTCTGCGCGTCGGGCAGGCGCTGCGCCAGCTTGCCGAAGAACCCGGTGCTCTCCTCGCCCTTCGGGAAACGGATCCGGTACAGGAACAGGATGCTCGCCACACCGGACACCATGAAGATGCCGCTGCCGACGCTGATGATCGTGACGTGGATCGGCAGCCAGAACGACTTGAGCGCCGGAACCACCGGGGCCGCGTCGGCGTACAGCACGGTGGCCGCGAGGAACATCAGGACCAGCACCGGAACCAGCAGGAACACGAACAGGTCCGTGGTCTTGCGCAGCGCGACGATGCCCGCGATCACCGCGGCCGCGCACGCCATCGTCACGAACTCGTACATGTTGCCGAGCGGGAATCGCTCGGTCGCCAGGCCGCGCAGCACGATCGACGCGATGTGCAGCACCACGCCGACGATCAGCAGGGCGTAGCCCATGCCGCCGAACTTCTCGGACCACGTCTTGCCGGGCTGTTCCACCACGCGGCCGGGCGCCTGCGACTCGGTGGCGACCGGGCCGCCGCCGACGGTCACGAGCTCGCGGTCCTGCACCTCGCGTGCCCGCATCGACGCGTACCGCGCGATGAGCAGCACGGTGGCCAGGACGTAGATCGCAAACGCCGACTCGAACGACCAGTCGCTGTAGCGAGCGAGTGTCTCGTTGATCGTCATGAATTCATCTCCTGCGCGATGCGCGCTCGTGTTGTCCGTTATGCCGTGCCGTCACCCAACAGGCGGGTGCGCAGCCGATCGAACTCGTCGCCCCAGCCGGCCTGATCCGTTCGGGCAAGCCCGCCGAGCTCTACTACAGTACGTCGTTCGCCCTCGGCCAATGTAGCCGACACGGTGTCGGGATCCTTCGCGGGGTAGATCCGCACCCAGACGCGGCGACGCTTGACCACCAGCGACGTCAGCAGGCCCGCCATCATCACCAGCGCCGATACCAGCACCCACTGCTGCGCGGGGTCGTGCGAGACCTGCAGGTTGACGAAGTCGACGGCGCCGTCGAAGCGGACCTGGGTGCCGTCGGCGAGGGTCTTGCTCTCGCCGGGGAACAGGTTCACCCGCTCCTGCTTGACCAACCGGCCCTGGTTGACCAGCTCCTTGTTGAGGGAGAACAGGTTCTGCGGAAGCCCGGTGTCGAGGCCGGTGTCGCCCTTGTAGATGTCGATCGCGACGGCCGGATCGGTCATCGCCGGGTAGCCCGACGACAGCAGACTCCCGTGGAACACCGCGGTCGGCGCGAACAGTCCCTCGATCGCGATCTGGTTCCTGCGCCGCTCGTCCTCGTTCGGGTAGAGGCCGCCGGGCGGATCGAACCGCATCGCGCCGCTGGACAGGAACGTCGTCGCATCGTCGGGCTGCCACTGCAGCGTCTCGGTGCGGGACTCGCCGTTCGGGAACGTCACGGTGAACGTGGGCGCGTACCCGTGGCCCTGCAGGTAGACGCGGTCGCCGGCGACGCGCAGCGGATGGTTGACCCGCAACTCCGTCTCACGCCACGTGTCCGTCTCCAGGTCCTTGCCGGACTGGTAGGAGATGTTCGACCGGAACATCTCGGCCTGGCCGTTGTCGAGGTAGTCGGCGGAGAAGTCCTTGACGCGGATGCACAGCGGCGTCATGCCGGTGCCGTCCTCCTTGAGGCCGGCACGGAACCCGTCGAAGATCGCCGGCGACGTGGTGCACAGGCCGGCACCGTTGTCGGCGATGACGATCGCGTTGCCCTCGTAGCTGAACAGCTTGCCGACCGCGATGGAGACGAGCAGCGCCACCAGCGACAGGTGGAAGACCAGGTTGCCGGCCTCGCGCAGGAATCCCTTCTCCGCCGAGAGGGTGATCTCGTCCGGATGCTTGGCGCGCGCGCCACCGACGCGCTGCTCGACGCGCCAGCCGCGAAGCTGCTTGCGCACGCGCTCGGCCAGGACCTCGGGGTCCTCCTCGACGGTCGCGACGTGGTGGTGCGGGAGCCGGCCCAGGTTGCGCGGCGCCGCGACGGGCTTGGCGCGCAGCGCCTTCGCGTACTCGACGCAGCGCGGGATGATGCAGCCGACCAGGGAGATGAACAGCAGCACGTAGATCGCGGTGAACCAGAAGCTGCCGAACACGTCGAACAGTTCCAGCTTGTCCATGATCGGACCGAGCGTCGGCCGGTTCGCGATGTACTCGTTGACCTTGCCCTCGTTGAGGCTGCGCTGCGGCAGCAGTGCGCCGGGGATGGCGGCGAGCGCCAGCAGAAACAGCAGCACCAGGGCGGTCCGCATCGACGTCAGGCCACGCCACGCGTTGCGAACGACGGCGAGGGCGCGGCCGGCCGGGGACTGCCGCGGCGGGCGCGGAGCCTCGGTGTCGGCCGGCGACCCGTCGGCGCTCAGTGTGTCTCGAACTGTCATATCGGCAAAGTCACCTCCGTGACGAATGCGTCGCGGATCCAGCCGACGAACTGGTCCCACGCGCCGGTGACCAGTGCGATACCGACCACAATCAACAAGATTCCGCCGAAGATCTGGATCGTTCGGCTGTTGCGGCGCAGCCAGCCGACGCCGCGCAGCGCCCGCGCCGACCCGAGCGCCACCAGGACGAAGGGCAGCCCCAGGCCCAGGCAATAGGCGACGATGAGCGCCACGCCGCGGACCGCGGTCGCGCCCTCGGTGCCCGCGGACACCGACATCACACCGGCGAGCGTCGGGCCCAGGCAGGGCGTCCAGCCGAGCGCGAACACGCCGCCCAGCAGGGGCGCGCCGATCAGGCCGGACACCTGCTTCGGCGCGAACCGGGTGTCCTTCTGCAGCGCCGGGATCAGCCCGACGAACGCCAGGCCCATCACGATCGTGACGACGCCGCCGACCCGCTGGAGTACTTCCCGGTTGATCGTGAGCGCCTCGATGGCCCCGAACACCGTGGCGGTGGCGAGCACGAAGACGACGGTGAAACCGGCGACGAACAGCCCCGCGGCGCCCGCGACGCGCAGGCGACCGTCGCGCAGGGTCTTCGTCCGGGTCTGTGCCTCCCCCGCGGTCACGGCCGGCGCGTCGGCGCCGACCACGCCGGCGAGGTACGACAGGTAGCCCGGGACGAGCGGCACCACACACGGCGATGCGAACGACACCAGTCCGGCGAGCATGCAGGCGCCGAGCGCGAGTAGCAGCGGCCCGGTCGAGGCGGTGGCCTGGAATGTCTCGCCGACGTCGGCCAGCAGGATCGTGTCGGTCGTCATCCCTGGTCCTGCGGCTCCTGTGCGACGCGTTCCACCACGGGCTGCAGGTCGTCCGCCAGCAGTTCCTTGAGGAAGACGGCGGCGACGCGATGCTGCCGATCGAGCACGATGGTCGTCGGGATGACGCTGGTCGGGTAGTTCTTGCCGAGCGAGACGAGGCTCCGCATCGCCGGATCGTAGATCGACGGGTAGCTCACCTTGTTGTCGATCACGAAGTCCTGGGCCTTGTCCTGCGTGTGGTCGCGGACGTTGATGCCGAGGAACTGGACGCCGAGGTCCTTGGTGTTCTCGTAGACCTTCTCGAGATCGTCGGCCTCACCGCGGCACGGGCCGCACCACTGGCCCCACACGTTGAGCACGACGACCTGGCCTGCAAAATCGGATAAGGACGTCGTTTCACCGTCGGTCATCAGGTCGGGGCCGGAGACGTTGCCGACGGTGCCGCGCTCGGACGGCGGATCGTAGAACAGTTCGGTCTGGCCGCCGGGCGAGACGAACACGAAGCTGCCGCCCTGCGCTACGGCGTCCTCGCCGCCGGCGCAGCCCGCGACGGTCGCGGCGACCACCAGTGTGCAGGCCGCGGCCGCCAACCGGAGGGAGGGGAACTTCATGCGCCGGTCACCCTCGGGTCCGACGATCCGGCCGGCTCGGAGTAGACGATGTCGACGAGGGTGTCGCCCTCGTAGACCAGCGACGTCAGGGATGCGAGACCGCACTGACGGTTGCGGGGGTCGTGCCAGAGGCGCTCGCCCTGCAGGAAGCGGCGCAGCGTCCACACCGGCAGCTGGTGGCTCACGCACACGGCCTCGTGGCCCACCGCGGCGACGCGCGCGGTGTTGACCGCGGCGAGCATGCGGTGGGCGATCTGCAGGTAGGGCTCGCCCCACGACGGGGTGAACGGGTCGCGCAGCTTCCACCAGTGCCGCGGCCGGCGCAGCGCACCGTCGCCGACGGCCACCTTGAGGCCCTCGAAGTCGTTCGCGGCCTCGATGAGGTTGGCGTCGGTCGCGATCTGCAGCCCGTGCTTCTCCGCGATCGGCGCGGCCGTCTCCTGCGCCCGCTGCAGCGGCGACGCGACGACGTGCGTGATGTCGTGGTCGGCGAGCGCCGACGCGACGGCGCGGGCCTGCGATTCACCGGTCACCGACAGCCGGAAGTTCGGGAGGCGCCCGTAGAGGATGCCGCCCGGGTTGTGCACCTCACCGTGCCGGAGCACGTGAACGATGGTGCGGGTGTCGGAGTGCGGATGGTCGGCAGCGCTCGCGTTGTCGGCGTCGGTCACGATGGTCGTCCCTGTTCCCTGTGGTTCGGTGGCTCAGTGCTTGGCGGCGGCGGCAGCCTTGGCCGCATGCGGGGCGGCGTCGGCGATCTTCGAGAAGGCGTCGTCGTCGAGGGCGGACGACACGAACCACGCCTCGAACGCGCTCGGCGGCGCGTAGATGCCGCGCGAGAGCAGGGCGTGGAAGAAATCGGGGAACCGCCACGTGTCGGCGGCCTTGGCCTCGGCGTAGTTCGTGACCGGGTTCTCGGAGAAGAACACGCTCACCAGGGTGCCCGCGTACTGGACGCGGTGCGGCACGCCCTCGGCGGTGAGAGCGTCGCCCAGCAGCGCGCCCAGGGTGGCGGCGTTGCGCTCGAGCGCGGCGTAGACCGCGTCGTCGGCGGCCTGCAGGTTGGCGAGGCCCGCGGCGACGGCGACGGGGTTCCCGGACAGCGTGCCCGCCTGGTAGACGGGGCCGGACGGCGCCAGCTTCGCCATGATGTCGGCGCGGCCGCCGAAGGCGGCGGCGGGCAGGCCGCCGCTCATGACCTTGCCGAACGTGTAGAGGTCGCCGGCGACGCCGTCGCGGCCGTACCAGCCGGAGCGGCTGACGCGGAAGCCGGTCATGACCTCGTCCATGATCAGCAGCGCGCCGTGCTCGGTGGTGAGGGCACGCAGGCCCTCGTTGAAGCCGGGCAGCGGTGCGACCGCGCCCATGTTGCCGGCGGCGGCCTCGGTGATGACGCACGCGATCTCGCCGGGGTTGGCGGCGAACGCGGCGCGCACCGCCTCGAGGTCGTTGTAGGGCACGACGATGGTGTCCTCAGCCTGTGCGCCGGTCACGCCGGGCGAGGTGGGCAGGCCGAACGTGGCCAGGCCCGAGCCCGCGTCGGCGAGCAGTGCGTCGACGTGGCCGTGGTAGCAGCCGGAGAACTTGACGATCTTGGAACGGCCGGTGAAGCCGCGGGCCAGGCGGACGGCGCTCATCGTGGCCTCGGTCCCGGAGTTGACCAGGCGGACCTGCTCGACGGGCGCGACGCGGGAGACGATCTCCTCCGCGAGCGCGATCTCCCCCTCGGTGGGGGCACCGAACGACAGACCGGTCGTGGCCGCCTTCTGCACGGCCTCGACGACGGCGGGGTGCGCGTGACCGAGGATCATCGGACCCCACGAGCACACCAGGTCGATGTAGTCGTTGCCGTCCACGTCGGTGAGGGTGTAGCCGGACGCCTCCGCGATGAAGCGGGGGGCGCCGCCGACCGAACCGAAGGCGCGCACCGGGGAGTTGACGCCACCGGGAATGACCTTGGACGCCCGGTCGAAGAGCTGGGCTGAACGGGCGTCGCGGAGATCGGGTCCCAGGCCGGACCCGCTGGAGGCAGCAGTCACGGCTTCCAGTGTCCCAGTTCTGTCGAATTTGCCAACGACAGGGTGTAGGAGGTGGCCGGAATCACATCGCGCCGGCGTGTCCGTTCGCGCAGGTGGGGCGCTGGAGCGTTGCCCAGCGGGACGCGACGGCCCGCATTACGTTCGGAACATGGCGACGACGGCGGACTCCCTGCGGACGACTCTCGACGGCCGGTGGGCGGAGGTGCGCGAGAAGGCCCGCATCGACCTCTCGGCCGACGAGTTCCGGCCCCACCACACCCCCGACCTCGACCGGGCGCGGGCCAAGACGCTCGAGCAACTGCGGGTACTCGCGGCCGGCGGGTTCGTCGACCGCGGCTTCGGGGTCGCGATCGGCAGCGGAGCGGAGCCCGGTGCTGCGGTGACCGCGATCGAGATGCTGGCGATGTCGGACCTGTCGCTCATGGTCAAGGCCGGCGTGCAGTGGGGGCTGTTCGGCGGCGCGATCGAGAACCTCGGCACCGAGCACCACCACGCCGAGTACCTCCGCCCGATGATCGACCTGGACCTGCTGGGCTGTTTCGCGATGACCGAGACCGGGCACGGCAGCGACGTGCAGAGCCTCGAGACGACCGCGACGTACGACCCGAGCACCGACGAGTTCGTGGTCCACTCCCCCACCCCGTCGTCCCGCAAGGACTACATCGGCGGCGCCGCCGAGCACGCCCGCATGGCGGCGGTGTTCGCTCAGTTGGTCGTCGGGGACGAGTCGCACGGTGTGCACTGTCTCCTGGTGCCGATCCGCGACGCCGACGGCAGCGACCTGCCGGGTGTGACGACGTCGGACTGCGGCTGGAAGGGCGGACTGCCCGGTGTCGACAACGGCCGGATCGTGTTCGACCACGTCCGGGTCCCGCGGACCAACCTGCTCGACCGGTACGGGTCGGTGGATGCGGACGGCGTGTACTCGTCGCCGATCGAGAACAAGAACCGCCGCTTCTTCACGATGCTCGGCACGCTGGTGCGCGGGCGGGTGACGGTGGGCGGCTCGGCGGCCGCCGCCGCCCGAGTCGCGCTGACCATCGCGACCCGGTACGCGTTGCAGCGCAAGCAGTTCAGCGCACCCAACGGCGACGGTGCGACGCCGGATCCGGAGGTGCCGATCATGGACTACCTCGTGCACCAGCAGCGCCTGCTGCCGCACATCGCCCGCGCCTACGCGCTGGGCTTCGCGCAGAACGAACTGGTCGCGAGGATGCACGACATCCAGACCGCCGCCGCGGTCGACCCCGCCGAGCAGCGCGAACTCGAGTCCCGGGCGGCCGGACTGAAGGCCGCCAACACGTGGCACGCGACGCGCGCGATCCAGGAGTGCCGCGAGGCGTGCGGCGGCGCCGGCTACCTCGCCGAGAACCGGCTGACGGCACTCAAGGCCGACACCGACGTGTTCACCACGTTCGAGGGCGACAACACGGTGCTGACCCAGTTGGTCGCGAAGGAACTGCTCACCCAGTACGCCGACGAGGTCCGCGGGATGAGCCCGGTCGAGTGGATGGCCTTCGCCGCCAACGCCTTCGGCGACGCGGTCCGCAAGCGCACCGCGGCGCAGCAGATCATCCAGACGATCCTCGACACCCGGCAGGACAACGAGGAGGACGGCAGCCTCTTCAACCGCGGCACCCAGTTGACATTGCTCGAGGACCGCGAGGAGTACCTGCTCGCGACGGCCGCGCGCCGCCTGCAGGGTGCCCGCAAGCGCGAGGACGACCCGTTCGACGCCTTCAACTTCGTCCAGGACCACGTGCTGCACGCGGCGCGGGCGCACATCGACCGGGTGGTGCTCGAGGCGTTCATCGCCGGCATCGACGCGTGCGCGGACGAGACCGCGCGCGACCTGCTGAGCAACCTGTGCGACCTGTTCGCACTCACCGTGATCGACGAGGACAAGGCGTGGTTCATGGAGCACCGGCACCTCTCCGTCGAACGTGCCAAGGCCGTCCGGCGCGGCATCAACGAGCGCTGCCGCACGCTGCGCCCGCACGCCGCGACGCTCGTCGACGGACTGGGCGTGCCGGACGCACTTGCGGGCGCGGCGATGCTCCACGCTCCCACCGACGGTCGTTAGCCCGCCGCCGAGGTGCCCACCACCACGGTCGCGTCGAAGTCGTCCGAGCGGACCACTCTGGCGAGCAGCCCTGCCCGCGTGAAGATCTCGGCTGAGGTAGCCGCCTGCCGGGCCCCGGTTTCGACCAGCACGTGGCCACCCCGACGCAACCAGGCCGACGACTCCGCCGCAACGGCCCGCTGGCAGTCGAGACCGTCGGGGCCACCGTCGAGCGCGACCCGCGGTTCGTGGTCCCGCGCCTCGGGCGGCATCAGCGCGATCGCGTGACTCGGGACGTAGGGGACGTTCGCCACGAGGACGTCGATCCGACCCCGCAGCCCCGCGGGCAGTGCACCGAACAGGTCGCCCTCGTGAACCCGCCCGCCGAGGGGTTCGACATTGCGGCCGGCGCACCGGACCGCGACCGGGTCGATGTCGGCGGCGTGGAGTTCGATGCCCGCCACCTCGCCGGCGAGGGCGACGCCGAGCGCACCTGACCCACAACACAGGTCGACGACGACGGCGCCCGGCCGTGTGAGCGCGGCAGCCTGCCGGACCAGCAGTTCGCTGCGGCGCCGCGGCACGAACACCCCGGCGTCGACGTCGATGCGCCTGCCGCAGAATTCGACCCAGCCCAGGACGTGTTCGAGGGGGGATCCGGCCGAGCGTCGTTCGACCATGCGGGCGAGCTCGCCCGCGTGCGTGGCCTCGGCGATGAGCAGATGTGCTTCGTCCTCGGCGAAAACGCAGCCGGCCGCGCGCAGAGTGGTGACGATCTTCGGAAAAGTGAACGGTGATTGTGGAACCTGAGGAGTCCGCACGAAGAGCCTTTCGGGATGCCGAAGGGGCCCTCACGATCGGTTACGCGGAAATATCCGCTCGATCCCGAGGCGAGAGCACCCTGCCTGTCCGAGCAGTAATGGGTCTCACCTCCTAGGTCGGTTCTCGTTGCTGAACAGCGACTTTCCTGTTCGAGCAGTGCGACACTAACGCGGCGCCGGGGCCACGCGCAACACCTTGTCGTCGGCACCGTTGTCGGTGGTGACCAGCACGCTGCCGTCGGGCATCCGGGTGGCCGAGCGCAGGCGTCCGTAGTCACCGACGAGGGCGGGGTGCGAATCCCTCACGCTTTCACCGGCGTCGGACAATTTCAGGAACAGCAACTCCTGCCCCTGCTGACTCGTGACGGCGAGCGCGCCGTCCCATTCGCCCCAGCCGGTTCCGGCGACGAAGGTGCCGCCGGGCGTCGCGATCGTCGGCTTTCCCGAACTCCACACGGCCGCGACGGCGCCGGGGACGCGGTCGGGATCGGTCATCGGCACGCTCTCGTCGTAGACGCCCGGCTCGCGGTCCGGCCGATATCCGTAATTGGCGCCTGCACGCAGCAGGTTCACCTCGTCGTCGCGGTCGGTGCCCTGCTCGATGCCGTACAGCCGGCCGGTTCCGGGCTGCAGCGCAAGACCCTGCACGTTGCGGTGCCCGAGCGTGAACACGGGGCTGTTCGGATCCGGGTCGCCGGACGCGGGCGATCCGTCCGCATCGACGTGCAACACCTTGCCGCCCAACGAATTCCGATCCTGCGGCACCGTCGGGCGCGCCGAGTCGCCGGTGCCGATGTACAGCGTGCCGTCCGGGTGAGCCAGGATGCGGCATCCACCGTGCCGCCCGCCGGCGCCCACCGGCATCCCCGTCACGACGTCTCCGGTACGGGTGAGGGCGGCCCATCCCGGGTCGACCGTCCACGACACCACTCGGATGTCCGTGCCGGACGCGTCGCGATGGCCCTGACAGGTGTAGACGGTACGACTGCTCGCGAAGTCGGTGGCCAGTGCGATGCCCATCAGTCCGGTCTCGCCCTGCGCGTACAGGTCCGACAGGTCGGCAGTCACCTCGCCGGCGGTCCCGTCGGGATGTTCGGCCACGAAGCGGCCGGTGCGCTCCCCTGTGAGGATCGTGCCGTCCGGGGCGATCACCACATCCCACGGCCGGGTGAGACCATCCATGACCGTGGTGACTTCGAGATCGGGAAACTGCTGCGCGGGAGGTTCTCGAGGTTCCGCGCATGCCGTCGGTACTGTGCCCAGCCCGATGACCGCCGCCACGATGACGGCTCCCGACCCCGTAAACGACTTACGCACGAATGGTCCTCTCCACTTTCCCACGGTCCACGTACCGATAGTCCGAACATCCGTTCGGCGAGAACGTCTCCGATGCGGGCGGTTCCGACGGCGCTAGCCTGCGGTCGTGAGCGCGAACACCGGGTGGTCGGCGGGATCCGGCAGTTTGTCCCAGTAGCCCTGGACCGTCCTGCCCGCCTTCACCCGATACGCCGCGATGATGGGTTCCCGGTCGCGAACCGGGACCTCCGTGGCGGTGTAGTGCGCGGTGCGACCCCGTCGGCTCACGTCCACCTCGGGCGAGGCGCGGAGATTGCGCACCCACTCCGATTCGCCGCGCGTCGAGACGAGGTAGCGGACCCCGTCGACGTCGACGGGCACGACAGGCACCGATCGGGGCTCGTGACTGCGCCGGCCGGTGACGGTGATCTTCTCGGTGCCACTGACACCGGTCGCGAGGGCGATACGGTTGAACACCTCGCGGACCAGCAGCGGCGGTTTCAGGTATGCCATCTCCGAAGTATGAGCGCGTCCGACGCGTCTGTCACCGGCGAGCCGACTCGGATCGCGCGCGGTGCGGACCTGACCTCTGCCGGTAGTGTCGGCCGAACGGGACGATTCGGAGGGGAACGATGACGGCGTGGGTCGAGGTTCTCGTGACGATGGCCGACGGACCCAGCCTCCCGATTCGAGGCGTGATCCGGAAGACTCCGGATGCACCCGAGCGGATCAACTTCGCCACCGTCGGCGAGAGCGAGCCGATGATCGTCGGCGTCGGCAGTGGTGATGTGCGCATCTGGCGCGACCGCAGCAGCGTGCGGGTCGAAACCCTCGACGGCCAGCCGCTGTTCGTCACCGACGGCGAGACGGCGTGGCAGTTCGGGCCGCCCGACGAACCGCCGCTCCGGAACTCGGCCGATCGGGTCTGCTACCTCGGAACGGGGAGTGACCTGCTGTTCAACCGGCCGGCGCACGACTGGCTGCGCGCCGACCACACCCGCCCGGCGGGACCGATCGAGGAGATCAGGTTCCTCGGACGCGACTGCTGGGCAGTGGATCTGGCACCCGGTCCTCATAAGTCAGGCGTCCTGCGGATCGTCGTCGATCGGGAGAGCGGCGCCGTGCTCGAGCAGCGTAACGACGCTTCCGGTTTCCGCGTCTCCTATGTCGAACTCGAGGTCGGCGCCACCACGGAAACCGGACTCTTCACGTGGAGCGGTCCCGCCCGAGATCACGAAGAGGTCCGCCGCGAGCAGGCTGCGGAGCAGCGCGCCGAGCACGAGCGGCGGCTGGAGTGGTTCCGCGACAACGTCTCCGACCGCCTGCCGATCGTCCAGATACCGGTTCCACTGCGGGTCTTGGACCTTCACTCGCTCGACGCGGAGACGGGCGCCTTCCAGGCCTCCGTCACTGGCGGCTTCGTGTCCGGAATGCTCGCCCGACGGCCCCGCTCGAACCAACCATGGAACCTCCTCTGGCACAATGAGACTCACCGCTGGTCGACCGAGGAGTTCGACTGGGCAGCGACCCTTCACGACGTGGTCATCGACGCGGGCGCTCTCGGTGCCCTGCAGGCGACCCTGCACCCCGGTCAGGCCGCGGTCAACGGAACCGCCTGAGCCGCAGGCTGTTCCCCACCACGAACAGCGACGACAGTGCCATCGCGGCGCCCGCGATCATCGGGTTGAGCAGACCGGTCGCGGCGAGCGGGATGGCCGCGACGTTGTAGGCGAACGCCCAGAACAGGTTTCCCTTGATGGTCGCCAGCGTGCGCCGCGACAGCCGGATCGCGTCGGGCACCGACCGCAGGTCGCCGCGCACGAGCGTCAGGTCGCTCGCCTCGATGGCGGCGTCGGTCCCGGTGCCCATCGCGATGCCGACGTCGGCGGTCGCGAGCGCCGCCGCGTCGTTGACCCCGTCACCGACCATCGCAACGGCCCCCTCTTTCCGCAGGCGCGCGACGGTCTCGGCCTTCTGGTCCGGGAGCACCTCGGCGATCACCCGGTCGATGCCGACCTCCCGCGCGACGGCGGTGGCCACCGCCTCGGAGTCACCGGTGAGCAGGACCGGGGTCATCCCGAGGTCACGGATCTCGCGAATCGCTTCGGCGCTGGTCGGTTTCACGGCGTCGGCCACGACCAGTGCACCGCGGACCCGGCCGTCCCACGACACGATCACCGCGGTCCGCCCGTCGGGCAGCAGCCCGTGCAGGTCGTCCGGCACCGCCCCCTGGGGCCGCCCCACCCGCACGGTGCGCCCCTCGACGACGCCCTCGACGCCGATGCCGGGGCGGTTGCCGAACCGGTCGACGGGCAGCAGCGAGGGCACGGCCCGCACGATCGCCCGCGCGACAGGGTGTTCGGAGCCGGACTCGACGGCCGCGGCCAGCGCCAGCACCCGGTCCCGGTCCTCGCCCGGCACCGCGATCACCCGGTCGAGTTCCATCTGCCCCGTGGTCACCGTGCCCGTCTTGTCGAGGACGACGGTGCCGATGCGGCGGGTCTGCTCGAGGACCTCGGGCCCCTTGATGAGGATTCCGAGTTGGGCGCCGCGCCCGGTCCCGACCAGCAGCGCGGTGGGCGTGGCCAGTCCGAGCGCGCACGGGCACGCGACGATGAGCACCGCGACCGCGGCGGTGAACGCCTCGGTCGCCTCGTGCCCCAGCAGCAGCCACACCGAGAGGGTCGCCGCTGCGATCACCAGCACCACCGGCACGAACACAGCAGAGACCCGGTCCGCGAGGCGCTGCGCGTGCGCCTTGCCGCTCTGCGCCTCGGTCACCAGTTTCGCGATGTGCGCCAGTTGTGTGTCGGATCCGACGCGTTCGGCCCGCACGGTGAGCAGGCCGTCCGTGTCGAGGGTGCCGCCGACGACGGCGTCCCCCTCCGTCACCTCGACCGGCACCGACTCCCCGGTGAGCATCGACGTGTCGACGGCCGCACCGCCGCGGACCACGCGGCCGTCGGTCGCGATCTTCTCGCCGGGCCGGACCACGAACTCGTCGCCGACCCGCAGCGCCGACACCGGCACGCGGCGTTCGACGCCGTCGCGCAGTACCGAAACGTCCTTGGCGCCCACCTCGAGCAGTGCCCGCAGCGCGGCACCCGATCGGCGTTTTGCCCGCGACTCCGCATATCGGCCGGCGAGCAGGAACGTGGTGACGCCCGCCGCCACCTCCAGATAGATCTGCCCGGACGGATCGTGCGCACCCGGCCGGAACGTGAACTCGTGCGTCATGCCGATGTCCCCGGCGGTGCCGAACACCAGGGCCCACAGCGACCACCCGTAGGCGGCGAGAGTGCCGAGCGAGACGAGGGTGTCCATCGTCGACATGCCGTGGCGGGCGGTGACGAGAGCGGCGCGATGGAACGGATAGCCGCACCAGAAGACGACGACGGTCGTGAGCGCGAGCGCCACCCACTGCCAGTAGTCGAACTGCAGCGGCGGCATCATCGACACGAGCACCACCGGGACCGTTGCGACGGTCGCGACGATCAGGCGGGCGCCGAGGCGGTCACCGGCCCTCTCGGGGGCGACGGGCTCCGCCGGCACCGTCACCGCTGCCGAGTAGCCGACCTTCTCGACCGTGTCCACGAGGTCCTGGAGGGCGATCGAATCCGGGTACTCGACGCGGGCCTTCTCGGTCGCGTAGTTGACGGTCGCGGTGACGCCGTCGAGTTTGCCGAGTTTGCGTTCGATCCGGGCCGCACACGACGCGCACGTCATACCGCCGATGTCGAGTTCGACGGTGCGCAGCCCGGTGGTGGTCACTGGACCAGCTCGTAGCCCGCCTCGGCGACCGCCGCCGCGACGGCGATCGTGTCCATCGGAGCGTCACTGGTCACCACGACGCGTCCGGACTCGACGTCGACCTCGACGCCCGTGACCCCGGACAGTTCGCTGATCTCCTCGGTGACCGCCGCCGCGCAGTGCCGGCAGGTCATGCCCTTGACGATGTAGGTGTGCTCCATCCGGGCCTCCTCTACCTCAGGATTTCACCAGACGCGCGATCGCGTCGGACGCTTCCTTCACCTTCGCGTCGGCCTCGGGTCCGCCCTTCTTCGCGGCCTCGACGACGCATCCCGCGAGGTGCGCTTCGAGCAGCTTCAGCGACACCGACTGCAGCGCCGAGGTCGCCGCCGACACCTGGGTGAGCACGTCGATGCAGTACCGGTCGTCGGCGATCATGCGCGAGATGCCCTGCACCTGGCCCTCGATGCGCCGCAGACGCTTGAGCAGGTCCTCCTGCTGCGGGCTGTATCCGTTCATGCTCCATATCATACCCCCTACGGGTACCTCAGGAGCGGAGTCGACGCCGGACGTCGAGGGCGAGCAACCCCGCGACGAGCACCGACGCGAACGCCACCGCGATCCACGGACCCGAGTAGTGGACGCTCGTGTACGACGGCGTGTCCGGGGCGATCGGGGCGAACTCACTGGTGCTCACGCCCCGCATCCAGCACAGGACCGTCGCGACGAGCGCCGCGACGGCCCCGACGGCCTCGGCGACCACCACCGGCCGGGTCAAGCCGACGTCCCGTCCACGCTCGCGACCGCCCGGGTCAGCTGTTCGCGCAGGCCCTCGTCGTCGCGGGCCCACGCCTGGACCGGCGAGCCGTCCCGGAGCCGCAATCCGATCGCCTTCCGCCGCCGCGGCACCCCGGACAGTTCCCCGAGGCTTCGCGCGCTCTCCCATGGCTGCGGCTCGTCCGCGTACGGGTCGGCCTCCGGCAGCACCGCCGCGATCTCGGCGACCGGCAACTCCTCGGCCCCCTGCCGCAGCGTCGTGTCGGTCAGCGACACGCTCACGTGCCGGCGAGCCGCCGCCACCTGCACGTACACGATGCCGGCGAGGATGGCGGCAAAGAGCGTCAGGGCGAACCAGTGCACCACCGGTCCGGTCAGCAACTCGATCACGAGCGCAACCACGCAGAACACGGGACCGTAGGCCACGGTCCGCCAGCGCGCACCGGGCTCGTCGAACAGCACGTCCGGCTCACTCGGTCCGATCGCGTCGGAACCACTCACGCGCACCCTCCCGGAACACCAGAACGCCGGCCACCACCAGCATCAACGGAACGACGAGCAGCACCGGGGCGATCACGCCGATCGCCGAGAGCGCGATCGTCACCGACGCGAACACCGCCGAGAGCACCACGACGACGTTCCGCAGCCGCGCGCTGCCCGCGCGCGTCGGCGCCGCGAGGAAGCCGATGCCGAGACCGAACACCAGCGATGTGGCCCCGATCCCCCGCAGCAGCCACACGAACGAATCGGCGTCGGATCCGAGCTGCTCGCGGATCGCGTCGGCGGACGTCGTCAACGCCAGCAACCCGAGCAGAACCATCACGGCCGCACACAGCACCCAGATCCAGTAGGCAACAGAAACCACGCGCGGGGTCGACTCACTCACCACCCCATCATCCTGAGGCATCGACCGCTCTCGGACGAGCGGGGCGCGCGACTTCTCGCCGCATGCTGCTGCGGTTCCCAGCGCAGTCGACGGCGAGGCGGCGCCGTCTCCCGGTGTTACGGTGAGCCCCGTGTTCGACTTTGCCCGCCTCGACGCGGCGATCCTCATGACGCTCCGCGCGTGCGTCACGGAACTCCGCGATGCCGACGACTCGCTCGCGATGGTGGCCTGCGGCATGGTCGAAGACCTCACCGGGTTCTTCGTCGCCGGGGCCGGTGCGCGCTGGGCCGCCGGGCTCGAAGGGTCGAGCGCAGACAAGGCGCAATGGGCCTGGAGTCCGTCGGAGTGGCCGCTCGGCGCGGAAGACCCGGACGATGCCGCGCCGGGGCGGGTAACGAGCGCAATCTGGGCGCTCTCCGGCACCCAGGCAGTGATCGAGGGGACAGGGACAGCGCTCGAGGCTGATGCCTACGATGCCCTCCGGCTGCAATACGAGGACCGGATCGTGCGTGCGATCCAGCGGATGCAGGCGGATGGCGAGTTCCGCGATGCCGCGGGGAACGACGTGTGGATCTGGCTGCACTCCGCGGACGACGCTGATCCCGAGCTCGACGCGCGCAGCTTTGCCGCCCTGCAGGGCCCCGAACTCGCCCGCGATTTCAGTGACCGTTTCGGCGCCGGGGGCGATCGGCTGCTCGCGCGGATCGCGGCCCGCGAGGCGTAGCGCACCACTCCCCGGGGTGGCCCCTCAGCCGGCGAGGACACCCGGAACGAGCAGGAGCAGGAGCGTCCCGATGCCGAACAGCGCGATCAGCGCGATCCACAGCAGCTCCCGTCGCCCGCCGGTTCGATGCTCGACGTGCATCACCACCCCCTGAACGGATTCCGACCACCCTGTTCATGTGACTCCCCTCACACTACAGCGGGGGCTTCGGAGGATCGAATCACGGACGAACCGCTCAGCGCACCGCGGGCAGGTTCAGGAAGTAGTCGTTGGATTCCTTGCGGTGCATCAGCACGATCGCGCCGACGGCGACCACCGCCTGCAGGATCCCGGCGCCGCCCATCACGAGTGCGGCCGTCCCGGTCGCGGCACCCGCACCGAAGACGGTCGGGATCGCGGAGAACACGGTGAACACCCCGGCCATCGTCAACAGCATCCGGGCCCAGTTCTTGCCCTTGCGCATCTTGAAGTCGAACAGCACCGTCAATCCGCCCAGCACAAGGGTGAGGAACACGCCCGTGGCCACCAGGCCGAACACCAGTAGTTGCTCCGCCTGCGACCGGGTGACGGTGACGTCGGGCTGCTTGGCGAACTCGTCCATCAACTGGTCGACGAACGAGGTCCGGTCGCTGTAGACGAACAGCAGCGCCGCGACCAGATACACGACGCCCAGCGCCGCGACCACGAACCACAACTGGAACGCGGTCTGGACGTCGGCCGGGATCGGCTTGTGCTCCTGCGCCGGCGGCGGCGCCGGGTACGGTCCCGGCTGACCCGGCGTCTGCGGCGGACCGGCCGGATACTGCGGCGTCCCCGGCCAGGAGTCGGGCTGCCCCGGCTGCTGCGGCGGCCACTGCCCGGTCACGACAGCCACCCCGCCGCCTCTGCGGCCCAGTAAGTCAGCACGATGTCCGCGCCGGCACGACGGATGCTCAGCAACGACTCGAGGACGGCGGCGTCGCGGTCGATCCACCCGTTCTGCGCGGCCGCGGTGATCATCGCGTACTCGCCGGAGATCTGGTACGCCGCCACCGGGACAGTCGAGCGGTCGGCGACCTCGCGCAGCACGTCCAGGTACGACATCGCGGGCTTGACCATCACCAGGTCCGCGCCCTCGGCGAGGTCGAGGTCCACCTCGAGTCGCGACTCGCGGCGGTTCGCCGGATCCTGCTGGTAGGTGCGGCGGTCGCCCTCGAGCGACGAGCCGACGGCCTCCCTGAAGGGCCCGTAGAACGCCGACGCGTACTTCGCCGAGTAGGCCAGCTGGCCCACCTCGGCGTGACCGGCGGCGTCGAGGCCCTTGCGGATCGCCGCGACCTGGCCGTCCATCATGCCGCTGGGACCGAGCAGGTGTGCGCCGGCGTCGGCCTGCGCGACGGCCATGTCGACGTACCGGGCCAGCGTCGCGTCGTTGTCCACGCGGCCGTCCGCCGACAGCACCCCGCAGTGCCCGTGCGAGGTGAACTCGTCGAGGCACGTGTCGGCCATGAGGACCGTCGAATCCCCGAGTTCCGCCTTCAGCGCGGCGAGACCGCGGTTGAGGATGCCGTCCGGGTCGGTCGCGCCGGACCCGACAGGGTCCTTGTCCTCCTCGCGTGGCACGCCGAACAGCATGAGCCCGCCCACGCCGGCCGCGACCGCGTCGGTCGCCGCCTTCCGGAGCGAGTCCAGCGTGTGCTGGACGACGCCCGGCATCGACGAGATCGGACGCGGCTCGTCGATGCCGTCGGCGACGAACATCGGCAGCACGAGATGACGCGGCTCGAGCGACGTCTCGGCTACCAGGCGGCGCAGCGCGGGGGTACCGCGCAGACGACGGGGACGGTGAACTGGAAACACGGTTCTCCCGAAGGTGGGTCAGCGGCGGGCGCGGGACTTCTTGCGCGGAGGCGGCAGCGCACCCTCGGCGCGCAGCCGGGCCGCATGCTCGGCGAGTGCCTCGACCAGCGGACCCATCTGCGCCGTCTCCGGCTGGACGTCGACGCGCAGACCGAACTCGATGGCGGTCTCGGCCGTCTTCGGTCCGATGCACGCGACGATCGTCCGGGCGTGCGGCTTGCCGGCGATGCCGACGAGGTTGCGCACCGTCGACGACGACGTGAAGCACACCGCGTCGAAGCCGCCCGTCTTGATCATCTCGCGGGTCTCGGCCGGCGGCGGCGCCGCACGCACGGTGCGGTACGCGGTGACGTCGTCGATCTCCCAGCCGCGCTCGCGCAGGCCCTCGGCGAGGGTCTCGGTGGCGATGTCCGCGCGGGGCAGCAGGACACGGTTGACCGGATCGAACACCTCGTCGTACGGCGGGAAGTCGGCCAGCAGGCCCTCGCTCGACTGCTCACCCGACGGCAGCAGTTCCGGCGTGATGCCGAACGAGCGCACCTTCTCCGCGGTGGCCTCGCCGACGCACGCGATCTTCACACCGGAGAACGCGCGCGCGTCCAGGCCGAACGCCTCGAACTTCTCCCACACCGCACGCACCGCGTTGGTGGAGGTGAACACGACCCACTGGTAGCGGCCGTCGACCAGGCCCTTGACGGCGCGCTCCATCTGGGCCGGGCTGCGCGGCGGCTCGACCGCGATGGTGGGGACCTCGATCGGGATGGCGCCGTGCGTGACGAGGCGGTTGCTCATGTCGGCGGCCTGCTCCTTGGTGCGCGGCACCAGGACGGTCCAGCCGTACAGGGCACGCGACTCCCACCACGACATCTTGTTGCGCTGTGAGACGACCTTGCCGACCGTGACGATCAGCGGGCCGACCAGTTCGGAGCCGGCGTCGTTGAGCGTCGCGAGGGTGGCCTCGACGGTGCGCTGCTGACGCGTGGTGCCGCGGACGGTGATCGCGGCCGGGGTCTGCGGGGCCAGGCCGTGCTCGACGAGCGCGCTCGCCGTCTCGGCGAGGTGCGCGGCGCTCGCGTGCAGCACCAGCGGGCCGGGGGCCGCAGCCAGCGCCGCCCAGTCGACCTCGCCGCGCACGTCGGCCTCGGTGTGCGCCGAACCCAGCGCCATGCCGGCGTAGCTCGGCACCGCCGACCCGGACGGCAGACCCGGCAGCACCTCGAACACCACCTGGGTGCGGGCGACGGCCGAGACCTCCGCGATCACGGAGTCGGTGGTCAGCGGGTCGCCCGCGACGAGACGGACCACGTCGTGGCCGTTCTTGGCCTCGGCGACGAGGGTCTTGGCGACCTCCGCGGGCTCGCCGAGCGCGGGACGGACCTCGGCGATCGGCTCGTCGGTCTCCGGGTCGCGGCCGAGCGCGGTGCCGACCAGAGCCGTCACGCCCTTGTCGACGTCGGGATCGGTGAAGGCCAGCGCCGCCGACGCGAGCACGTCCCGCGCGCGGACGGTGAGCAGTGCCGGGTCGCCGGGACCCGATCCCACAAAGAGGATCCGTCCGGGGGTGTTCTTACGGACTCGGCTCATCGGTAGTTCTCCAGTGCGGTCTCATGTCGATAGGAAGAAAGTGCAAAATCAGGCCTCGAAAGGTCAAGCACGTCAAGCATCCGCATCACCTTCCTCGGCAATCGTCATCAGATCTCGGGCGCCGAGCTCGAGGAGTTCACGCGCAACCGCGCGCCCCAGCTCGTCCGCACGCTCGGGCGACCCCACGGTGGACGCCCGAATCACGTCGGAACCGTCGATCGCGGCGGCGCAGCCCCGCACGGACAGTTCCTCGAACACACGGCCCTCGTCGTCGATCGACTCGACGACCTCGGCGATCGCGCCCACCGGGGCGGTGCAGCCGGCCTCGAGCTCGGCGAGCAGCGCGCGCTCGGCGACGACGGCGGCGCGCGCGGCCGCGTCGTCCAGCTCGGACAGGGCCGCGATCAGCTGTGGGTTGTCGGCGCGGCACTCGACGGCCAGCGCGCCCTGCGACGGCGCCGGCAGCATCTGGACCGGCTCGAGCGTCTCGGTGATCTCGGCGGCACGACCGATGCGGGACAGGCCCGCGCGGGCGATCACGATCGCGTCGAGCTCGCCGGACGCCACCTTGCCCAGGCGGGTGTCGATGTTGCCGCGCAGCGGCTCGATCTCCAGCCCCAGGCCGAGGGCGCGCAGCTGCGCGCGGCGGCGCGGAGCCGACGTGCCGATCCTGGATCCCGGCGGCAGCTCACCGAGCACCAGCCCGTTGCGGGCGACGAGGGCGTCGCGCGGGTCCTCGCGGGTGGGGACCGCGGCGATCACCAGATCGTCCGGCTGCGCGGTGGGCAGATCCTTGTACGAGTGCACCGCGACGTCGACCTCGCCGGCCAGCAGTGCCTCGCGCAGTTCCGCGACGAACACGCCGACGCCGATGCGCTGCACCGGGCCGGAGGTGACGTCGCCCTTGGTCTTGATGATCACCAGCTCGGCGGGGTGCCCCGCCGCGATCAGCGCGTCCCGTACGGTGCCGGCCTGCGTCGTGGCGAGCAGGCTGCCGCGGGTGCCGATCCGCAGGGTGCGGGCGCCGGAGCGGGAATCGGATTCGTGGCCGGCGGTCGCTGTCGATGCCGCGTCCGTGCTCATGCCTGCGCGTCCTTTCCTGCTACGTCGGGGCCGGCGGCGAATTCGCCGAGGTCGATCGGTGCGGCCACGGCCTCCGCCGAGCCCGGCCGCAGTTCGAAGAGCTCGCGCAGCGCGGCCGCATACGTGTCGCCGCCCGGAGTGGAGGCGAGCTGTTTGACGCGCACCGTCGGCGCGTGGAGCAGCTTGTCGACGACGCGGCGCACGGTGCGGGCCACCTCGTCGCGCTGCGGGTCGTCCAGACCCGGCAGGCGCGAGTCGAGCCGCAGCAGTTCGGCCTCGACCACCTCGGCGGCGCGCTGGCGCAGCGCGGTGACGGTGGGGGTGACCTCGGCCTGACGCTGCGCGGCCAGGTACTGGGAGAGCTCGGAGGCGACGATCTCACGGGCGGCGTCGGCATCGGACGCCGCGGCGCCGGCGCCCGGATCCCGTTGCAGCGCAGCCATGTCGAGCACAACCACCTCGGGAAGCCCGGCGACGGAGGGCTCCACGTCGCGGGGCAGACCCAGGTCGCAGATCACGAGCGGGCGGTTCGGCTCGCGCTCCGGCCGGGCCAGGGCCCGGTGGGTGTCGGCGAGCGTGACGACCGAACCGACCGCGCCGGTACAGGTGACGAGCACGTCGGACTGCGCCATCGCGTCGGACAGATCGTCGAATCCCACTGCGACGGCGTCGATTCCGTTGCCCACCGCGGTGGCGGCGAGGTGCTCGGCGCGCTCGCGGGTGCGGTTGACGACGAGGATGCGTCCGATGCCCGCGCGGGTCAGGTGCGCGACCGACAGGCTGCCCATCGCGCCGGCGCCGACCACGACGGCGGTGCGTCCGACCAGTCCCCCGTCGCCGAGGATCCCGGCGGCGCGGTCGAGCGCGACGGACACCACGGACGCGCCGGCGGCGTCGATGCCCGTCTCGGAGTGCACCCGCTTACCGACCCGCAGCGCCTGCTGCGCGAGCTCGTGCAGCGCCCGCCCCGCGGCCTGCTGGGCATCGGAGGCGGCGTAGGCGGCGCGGATCTGTCCGAGGATCTGCTGCTCGCCGATCACCATCGAATCCAGGCCGCTGGCGACCGCGAACAGGTGCTCGGCGGCGGCCTCGCTGTAGCGGACGTATGCGTGCTTGTGCAGCTCGGCGAGGTCGAGTTCGGCGTGCTCGGCGAGGAGGTCGCCGATGTCGGTGAGGGCTCCGTGGAACGCGTCCACCACGGCGTAGATCTCGATGCGGTTGCACGTCGAGACGATCATCGCCTCCGAAATGTGGGCCGAGGCCAACATCTTGTCCGTCAGCTTCGGACGGTCGGTGTCCGTGACCGCGATCCGTTCGAGGACGGAGACGGGAGCGCTACGGTGCGAGATCCCGACGAGAAGCACACTCACGGCCTGATCACCGATCCGTTTCTGGTCGAAGCGCCGACCGCCGCGGACGCGGCGGCGGCCTGGGGATTACGTTGCTCGTCCGGAGGAGTGTTCCGGGCCATGTTGAACGACAGCACCTGCATCTCCATCGCGAGATCGACCCGACGCATCTCCACGTGGTCGGGGATCTCCAGCGCGAGCGGGGAGAAGCTGAGGATGCAGCGCAGCCCGGCACCGACGAGTTGGTCGCACACGTCCTGCGCGGCGGCGTCGGGAGTGGCGATGACGCCGATCGTGGCCTCGAGGTCCCGGCACGAGTCGGCGAGCTCGGCGACGTCCCGGACGGTCAGCCCACCGACGCTGGAGCCGACGCACGCCGGATCCTTGTCGAACAGTCCCACCATCGAGAAGCCGCGCCGGTCGAATCCGCCGTAACCGGCGAGTGCGCGCCCGAGGTTGCCGATGCCGACCAGCACGACCCGGTGCCCCTGGTCCAGGCCGAGCGCGGATTCGATGCGGGCACGCAACCGCGCGACGTCGTAGCCGACGCCGCGAACACCGTTGGGGCCCAGGAACGACAGATCCTTGCGGAGCTTGGCCGATCCGACACCGGATGCGCTGGCCAGTTCCTCGCTGGAGACGATGAGCGCACCCTCGTCGGCGAGCACTCCGAGGACCCGCAGGTATGTCGCGAGGCGCGTCACCGTAGCCTGGGGGATGTCACGGTGCTGCGGTGCCGGAGCCGTTCCCCCGCCGGGAGCGGACGGAGCAGCCCCGGCGACGCCGCGGGCCACTGCCCCTTGCGCCTGGTGCTGTTCGGTCACGTCGATGGCTCCTCGTCCGGTCGGCCGTGTACCCCGGCCTTCACACGAAGGTCCCGGGGGATTTGTTCACACCACGGTAACCGCTTGTGAAGCCATGCACAAAGTTGCTCGACCACCCCGAGACGTGCTCTCACCTGCAGAGCGACCGGATCCGACGAGGCGGGGTGACCCTTCCCACTCCGCGGTCGACCCCCTCTCCGCCGAGCGGAATTCAGCCCGCCAGGAGATCGGCGCGCAGCCGGTCCTCGTCGACCTCCCAGTAGCTGTGCTCCTTTCCGTCGAGCAGGACGACGGGCAGCCGGTCCCCGTACTCGGCGCGCAGATCGGGGTTGTCGGCCGCGGCCTCGTCGACGTCGACGCAGGTCAGTTCGAGATCGAACTCCCGGCAGATCTCCTCGAGCAGGTCGCGCGCGGGAACGCACGCCCCGCAGCCGGCGCGGGTGAGGAGGGTGATCCGGTTTCGCGACTGGTCCATGTGCACCAGTGTTCCTCGAGGCCGCGGACTCCTCGGACGCCGGTTCGACGGCGTCCGGCCCGGAGAGTTCCGGACCGTTCCGTTTCGAGACGAACATCACACGCCGCGGGCGCGGCATCGATCCGACGGGATGCGCTCGTGCGGTCGGGCTAGGGTGAGCCAGAGGTGTCTGCGACGCGGGAGGTGCGTGTGCCTGGGCGATCACTGCCGAACGGCGCGAGATCCGGTATGGGCCTGTCCGGGTTCCTGCGCCCCGGACGCCGCCGGATCCGGAATCTGCTCGGTCCGAGCGAGGCCGAACTGCGCGCCAATCTCGCCGGTGAGGCCAGCGCCGACGCCGCGCTCGCCCTGCAGGAGGCCGAGGCCCTGGAAGCGGCCGCGCTCGAAGCCGCCGAGGCGGAAGCCCTCGAGACGGCCCCCGAGGTGGCGGAACCGCCGGCGGAGCCGGCCGAACCGGCTGTCCCCCTCGACCTCACCGCCGCGGCGTTCTTCGACGTCGACAACACGATGGTGCAGGGCGCGTCGATCATCCACTTCGCTCGCGGCCTCGCCGCCCGCAAGTACCTGCGGACGTCGGACCTGGTCGACTTCGCGTGGAAGCAGGTCAAGTTCCGGATCACCGGCAAGGAGAACAGCGACGACGTCGCCGAGGGCCGCGCGAAGGCGCTGTCGTTCGTGGCCGGACGCTCGACCGCGGAACTCGCCCGGCTCGGCGAGGAGATCTACGACGAGGTCATCGCCGACAAGATCTGGGCCGGGACCCGCGCGCTCGCGCAGATGCACCTCGACGCGGGTCAGCAGGTGTGGCTGGTGACGGCCACCCCGGTCGAGTTGGCGCAGGTGATCGCCAAGCGTCTGGGCCTGACCGGCGCGTTGGGCACCGTCGCCGAGAGCCGGGACGGCGTGTTCACCGGTCGCCTCGTCGGCGACATCCTGCACGGACTGGGCAAGGCCCACGCGGTGCGCACCCTCGCGGTCCGGGAGGGCCTGAACCTCAAGCGCTGCACGGCGTACTCCGACAGCTACAACGACGTGCCGATGCTGTCGCTGGTCGGCACCGCTGTCGCCGTCAATCCCGATGCGGACCTGCGCGAGCTCGCCAAGAACCGCGGCTGGGAGGTGCGCGACTTCCGCACCGGACGCAAGGCCGCGAAGGTCGGCATCCCGACCGCGCTGCTGCTCGGCGCGGTCGGCGGCGCGGTGGGCGCGATCCTGAGCCGTCGGCGCGAACGGGTCCTGCTCGCGGAACTGGCCGCCGCCGAGGCAGGCCGCGCTCAGCCCATGAAGACGTTGCGGCGCTGCGCCAACAAGCGGTAGAGGGTCTGCTGGATCGTCTCCCGGACGTGGTCGGTGACCTCGAACAGCACCATCGGGTCGTCCGCCTCGGCGGCGGCGTAGGTGTCGGTGACGATCGGCGTGCCGAACTCGATGAACCACTTGGACGGCAGCGGCACCAAGCCGAGCGGCCCGAGGTGCGGGAACAGCGGCGTCACCGGGAAGTACGGCATGTCCAGCAGTCGCGCGAGCGGCGCGATGTCACCGATCTTGGGATAGATCTCCTCGGATCCGACGATCGAGCACGGGATGATCGGCGCCCCGGCGCGCATCGCCGCCGAGACGAACCCGCCGCGGCCGAACCGTTGCAGCTTGTAGCGCTCGGAGAACGGCTTGCCGATGCCCTTGTAGCCCTCGGGAAACACCGCCGCGACCTCGCCACCGCGCAGTAACCGTTCGGCGTCCGGGTGGCACGCCAGGGTGTGCCCGGCCTTGCGGGCGATGTTCCCGACGATCGGCATCTCGAACGCCAGATCGGCGGCGAGCATCCGCAGGGCCCGGTGCTGCGGGTGATGGTCGTGTACCGCGACCGACGTCATCAGGGCGTCGATCGGGACCACACCCGCGTGGTTGGCCACGACCAGCGCGCCGCCCTGCGCCGGGATGTTCTCGACGCCGCGGACCTCGACCCGGAACCACTTCTCGAACAGCGGCCGCAGCGCCGGCAGGAACACACCGTCGGCGAAGTGCGGGTCGTAGCCGAACTCGTCCACCTCGTAATCCCCGGCGATGCGTCGGCGCAGGAACCCGGCGACACCGGTGATCTGGTCGACGACGCGGGACCGGAGCCCGTCGAGGGGTGAGCCCCCGTGCTCGCCGGCCTCCGCCGCGCCGTTCGCAGGGGCCGGCTCCGCGGCGGGCGCGGCGGCCTTCCCGGGGTCCGCCGCGGGCTCGGGGACCCGCGGGCGATTCACCGGGGAGGGCGAATGTCGATTCGGGACGCGGTCACGCGCCGGGCGGGCGCCCGCGCCGCCGTGCAGGGGAATCACCTTCGCCACTTCGTTCACCAACGCCACCTGCCCTCGTGTCTACGTGCGGTGTGTCTCTGTCGGCACTGCATGCGCTCTGTGTCCGCCGCTCATCTGCCGGCCCGGGGCGGAGTCGGGGCGCCCGCGAGCGCGAGCGCCGTCGATTCGGCCCGGTCCACCCATTCCGGCTCGATGACGCGGGTCAGGCCGGTGCCGCGGACGAAGTCGTCGAGCGCCTCGAGCGTCGTCCATCGCGGCTCGAAGCCCAGTTCGGCGCGCATCCGGGTGGTGTCGAGGCCGCACCCGAAGTGGAAGTAGTCGAGCTGTTCCCGGGTGAACGAGCGCATCTGCGAGCCCATCAGTGCTCGGCCGGCGCTGCGGAACAGCGAGAACGGCATCGGCACTTCGACCCGGCCCGCTCGACGGATCGCCTGCGACATCATCACCGCCCCGTCCCCCGCGACGTTGAACGTCCCGGCCGGACCGGCGACCGTGGCCCGCTCGAGGGCCGCCAGCGCGTCCTCCTCGTGCAGCAACTGCATGCGGGCGTCGCGGCCGAGGATGCTCGGGACGATCGGCGACGACAGGTACCGCGCCACCCAGCCGTGCCGCCGCGGACCCATCAGGGGCGCCAGGCGCAGGATCGACACCGCGATGTCGGGACGGCGGCGTCCGAGCCCGCGGGCATAGCCCTCGATCTCGATGCAGTCGCGGGCCCAGGCCCCCTGGGGCGGGCGGCGGGCGCTCATCTCCTCGGTGAACTTGGCCGGGTCCTTGGGGCTGCCGCCGTAGACAGCGGACGCCGACCGCACCACCACCTTGCGCACGGACGGGGCCTTCTGGCACACCGCGAACAGCTGCATCGCGCCGATGACGTTCATGTCCTTCATCGCCGCCCGGCTGCCGGACTTGGGCGCCTGCGCGACCGTTGCGGCGTGGACGACGGTGTCGACCTCGGCCCCGCGAATCACCTTTCCGATGAGCGGGTTCCGGATGTCGGCTCGGACGAACTCGGCGCGGCCCATGCGGCGCATCATGTCCTTGCTCGGGGAGACGGCGTCGACCGCGATGACGCGATCGACACGCGGGTTCTGCGCGAGTCGCGCCACCAGGAACCCGCCCGGGAACCGGCTCGCGCCCGTCACCAGCACCACCTTCGGTGGCTGCACACCGCGATCGTCAGGACTCACCGCTACCCCCGTCCATTCGCCCCTCCGGCGAGCCTAGCCAATCCACGGGCGCCGGGAAGGGTTCGGCGCAAGGCTTTACACCTTGGCAACACGCCACCCGGACAGGTCCGGACAGGCCACCCGGAACACGCGGATGCCCGCCACCGAAGGGGTGACGGGCATCCGTGTGCAAGAGCCTCTACGGCTTACTTGCCGAGCTTCCGACGCTGAACTCGCGTGCGACGAAGCAGCTTGCGGTGCTTCTTCTTCGACATACGCTTGCGGCGCTTCTTGATCACTGAACCCATGGTGGGTGTCCCTCACAGTCTTCTATAGCGTTCAGCGCACGCCGGTCACGTACGCCTGTGTCTTCCTCTGGCGCTGAGGCCTCGTTGCCACTGGCCGCTCTCACGACCCCAGCGCCTGACGACACCGGCTGGCTGGTACGACGACTCACGATCGTACCGGGACGGGTCCGCTCGGCGAAAACCGAGGTTCACCGTTTCGATTCCGGCGCGTCAGCCGGCGTCGAAATACGAGGTCTCCAGATAATCGTGGACCGCCTTGGCATGGACACGGAAGGAACGCCCGACGCGAACGGCGGGCAGTTCACCACTGTGAACGAGGCGGTACACGGTCATCTTCGAAACCCTCATCAGCGTCGCGACCTCCGCGACGGTGAGGAACTGCGTCCCGGCAAGGCTCGCGCCGCCGGGGCCGTCTTGCTTACCGGTCTTGTCTGACTTTGCCGGGTTTGCCGGGTTTTCCGGGGATCCCATCTGTCCACATACCTCCGGCACATGTCGCGCCGCCGGCTTCCCCTCCGGCGGAACAGACACGCACGTGCTGACACGCAGCTTAGCGTTGCCAGAGGGGTTGATGCGACGGGTGTTGCAAACAAGATCGACAATCTCGATCTACTCGGGGGCAACTCCGAGTTCAGCGGACCGATCCCTGGCGGCCGCGAGGGCGTCGTAGAACGCGGTCCGCAGGCCCCCACGCTCGAGCGCACGCACCGCGGCGGCGGTGGTGCCGCCGGGCGACGTGACGGCGGCCCGCAGCTCGTGGGCGCTCTCGCCGGACTCGGCGAGCATCGCCGCGGAACCGACCATCGTCTGCACCACCAGTTCGCTCGAGGTCGCGCGGGTCAGACCGAGCGCGACACCCGCGTCGATCATCGCCTCGACCGCGAGGAAGAAGTACGCGGGACCCGAGCCGGACACCGCGGTCACCGCGTCGATCTGCGATTCCGGAACCGTGGTGACGGTGCCGACAGCCGCCAGTATCCGGCGCACCAGGTCCAGGTGCTCCGGTTTGACGTGGCGACCGGGCGCCACGACGCTCGCACCCTGCCCGACGAGCATCGGGGTGTTGGACATGACCCGGACGACGGGGAACCCGGCGGGCAGCTTCACCTCGTACCGCACCGTCGGGATACCGGCGGCGAGCGAGACCAGCATCTGCTCCTGCTCGCCGTCGAGGTCTGCCTTGCCCAGGGCGGTCAGGACGGCGTCGACGTCCGCGGGCTTGACCGCGACGACGATGACGTCGGCGCCCTCGGCGGCGTCCTCGATCGTGGTGACGCGGATCGAATACGTCGCCGTCAGTTCCTCGGCACGGGCCGGGTACTGCTCGGCCACCACCAGATCCCGGGCGGGGTGACCGCCCTGCAACAGTCCAGAGATCAGGGCCTCACCGATCTTGCCGCCACCGATCACCGCAATTCTCGTCATGGCCTCCAGCCTGCCACGACGGGCAATCCGGGCCGTCCCCCGGTACCGGGCCGGTCCGGGATCAGCGCGGGATCATGGCGAGCTGACGGCTCTGGACGACGACCGCCCCGGTGGAGTCCAGGACGGTGTGGTCCTCCTCGAACCAGGTGTCGCCGAGCACCGTCGAGCTGGCCATGACGCGCAGCCATCCGGGGGCGGGCCGCCGGCGCAGGTACGTCGTCAGCTGGACGGTGGGCGCCCACCCGAAGATGCCGCGGTTCATCGTCACGGGCGCGCAGATGTCGCCGGTCATGATCCCGAACAGCGCCGCGGTGGCCGGGTCCTGTTCGTCGGCGGCCCACGGCCGCGCCCACATCCGCACCTGCGGCTCGCCCTGCTGCCCTCGCAGGAAGTGCGCCGACGACCCGTCCACGCTCAGGTGACAGCCCTGCGAGACGTGCACGATCTGCGCCATCGGGTGATCGGCGGCCAGCGCCTGCGCCTCGGCCGGCGGCTCGACAGGAAGCTGCGCGAGCGCCTGTTCCCCCGTGTAGTGCGGCTCCCCCGCATCGGGCACCCCCAGCGTGACGGCGGCGTGCACGGCGGGGCGGCCGTTCTGCGACAGCTCCACGTCGACGAGCGACACCTGACGTCCGCGCTTGCGGACGGTCGCGACGACGTCCACCTCCCCGGGATCCGGCGCGGCGAGGTAGTTGGCGCTGACGGCCAGCGGTTGGACGGCCGGATCCACCGGCAGGTCGGGCGCCGCGGTGTCGGTCAGTTCACGCCGAGCCGCGGCCGCGCAGACGGCCATCATGCAGCCGCCGTGCACCTTGGGGCCGATCGTCCAGATCGGGTCGATGTGGGCGGTGTAGCGGCCGCCCCCGTGCGAGGTGACGGTGGTGAGGTCCCGGAAGGGGTGAAGGGTCACGACTGGTCCTGTCTGTCGGGGTCGGCGAAGTCGTCGAAGGTGCGTTCCGCGAAGGCCGCGGCACCGATGTCCTGGTGGGCCAGCCGACGCAGCGCCGCGAGCACGGGTTCGTAGATAGCGGTACCGAGCACGGCGTACTCGATCGCGGACTCGGCGGAATCGGTGGGCATCAGTTCGAGGTCGATCTCGGCGATGCCGCGGATGTGGCGCGCGTACACCTCGAGGCGTTCGTCGGTCATCGGGATGCCGACGTCCTCGGCGGCCGCGAGTGCGCGTTCCAGTTGCGCCACAACGGGATACGACGGCTCGTACACCTGGCCGAGCCGCTCGAGCACCGCCCGTGCCCGCGGATAGTCGCCGGCGTCGTCGTCGGGGGCAGTCGGATACGGCGGCAGCGCGGCCAGCGCGCGACCGAGAGTGTCGAAGACGGTGTCGGCGGGGTGGTCGACGAGCCCGACGATGGTGCGGATCTTCCCCAGCGGCAGGCCGACGCCGGCGAGTGCCTTGATGAGCGCGAGACGCCGTACGTGCTGCTCGCCGTACTCGGCCTGCGTCGCGCTGCTCGCGGCGCCGGGCATGAGCAGACCCTCACGCAGGTAGTACTTGACGGTCGCGAGGGGCACGCCACTGGCGGCGACCAGCTCCGACACCCGCATTCCGACCCCTCACCCCGTTCGACACCCGACAACGTCGGGGCGATCACGGAATCCCTATTGGATAGTAGAACTATCCAATATCGGGCGAGTCTACCGCACACGCGGAGCAGACCATGGATGCCGCAGTCACCGGCCCCGTGATCGGCGCGGGTGTCTCAGCGCTGTAGGCGTCAGCGCAAGTTCTCGCGGGCGAAGCTCAGCGCCTGGCCGAGCATCGACGCGCGTTCGGGCCGGGTGCGCGCGTTCTGCGTGTTGATCTCGACGACGACCTGCCCGGCGAATCCGCTGTCGACCAGATGGCGGCACACCTCGACGCACGGCTGCGTGCCATGACCCGGGATGAGATGTTCGTCCACCGACGCGCCGCGGCCGTCCGCGAGGTGCAGATGCGAGAGCCCGCTGCCCATCCGGCGCGCCAGATCCAGCGCGTCCATGCCGGCGGTGGCGGTGTGCGAGAGGTCCAGCGTGTAGTGCCGGTGCCCGGCGTCGGTGGGGTCGTACGACGGGCTGAACGCCGACAGCGCCGCACCCGGGCCCCCGCGGCGGCGCAGGCGCTGGGCGGTCCGCTCCCGCCCGCCGAAGAAGCTGTCGGCCCGCATCGGGAACATGTTCTCGACCGCGACCACGGCGCCGGTCTTCTCCTCGAGCTCGGCCACCTGATCGGCGAATCCGTCGGCGTATCGACGCTGCCAGCGGAACGGCGGATGGACCACCACGTTCGACGCCCCCAGCACCTCGGCGGCCTCGACCGATCGGTTCAGCTTCGCGACCGGGTCGGAGCCCCACACGCGCTGCGAGATCAGCAGGCACGGCACGTGCACGGCTCGCACGGGCACCGCGTACTTGCGGACCAGCCGCTTGACCGCCGAGAGATCCTGGCTGACCGACTCGGCCCACACCATCAGCTCGACGCCGTCGTAGCCGACCTCGGCGGCATAGCGAAACGCCGCTTCCGTGTTCTCCGGGTAGACGGAGGCCGTGGACAGTCCGACGAGGATCTTCCGATCCGGCATGCGTGCCCTCCCCACGACCTTCCCTCCGCCGCCGACCGGTCAGCTCGTGCTGAGTAGGAAGGCCAGTGGACCGAGTGTGACGAAGACGCCGGCGACGAGGGCGATCACCAGGCTGGTGATGTCGTCGGTGCGGCGCAGGATCCGCACCATCGCGACGAGCCCGACGATCACCAGGACCGACAGGACCAGCGCGACCATCGGCAGCATGTCCCACAGCTTCTCGAAACCCTTGAACATCAGCGCGCCGGCGACGACCGCGACGGCACCCTGACCGAGCAGGACGGCCCACTGCTTGGCACCGCTCGGCTCGGGTTCGAGTTCGAGTTCGTCGATCTCGGCGTCGTCGGTGTCCGTGTCCGCGTCGACCGAGTCGGCGTCCGCGGGCTTGGTGTCGGTCGGCTTGCCGGCTGCGGGCTTGGCGTCGGCAGGCTTGGCGCCGCCCTGGCGCAGCAGGTCGCCCGCGACGGACTGCCCGGACAGCAGTCGCGGCTCGGGCTCACCGCCGCGCGCGAGCGGGGGCACCGGGGCGATGACGGTGGTCGTGGTCGTGGAGTTGGACGGCGTGGCCGATCGCCACCCGGTCTCCACCGGCTCGGAGCGTTTCGCCTCGGCCTTCACCGTGGGAGCGATGACGGTCGGCTCGTCCGCGGCGGCCGGCCGCACCGTCGGCTTCTGCGCCGGCTGGGCGGGCTTCTGGGGCTGCGCCTTCACCTCGGGCTTCGGCGCCGGCTTCGGTGCCGGGGCCGGGGCCGGGGCCGGGGCCGGGGGCGGTGTGGGCTTCGGTGCGACCTGGACCGGCGGAGCCGTGTTCTGGCGCGCCGTCGGCTGCGCGGCGGGCGCGGGCGGGGCCGGATCGACCTTCGGCGCGGCCTGGCGCGGCGCCTCGTCGGCGGAGGTGTCGGGCTCGGCGGTGGCGCGCCCGTTCCGGACGGCCGGGAACTCGCCGGTCAGTTCGGCGACGGAGATGCCGCCTTTGACGCCCCGGCGTCGTCGGCCACCGGCACCGGAGCCGACACGCTGGCCGTTGCGGGCCAACAGCTCCGCAACCGAGATTGCTTGGCTGTCACCTTCGGGCTCAGTCATCGAGCGCTCACCACCAGTTCTCCACCCATGTCCGTATCGAGCTTGCGAAGAATCAGACCCTCACGCAGTGCCCACGGGCAAATCTCGAGCGTGTCGACTCCCAGCGCGCGCATGCTGGCCTCCGCAACGAGAGCACCGGCCACGATCTGCTGAGAGCGGTCGGAACTCACGCCCTCCAATTCTGCACGGTCCGACGCGGTCATCCGTGAGATGAACGCGATCAGCTGCCGCAAACCGCTCGCCGTGAGGGTCCGCTTGACGCGCGGACCTGCGGCGGACGGTGCGGCGCCGGTCAGTCGGGCCAGCGAACGGAAGGTCTTGGAGGTGCCGACGTGCAGGTCCGCCTCGCCCGACGCGCGCAGTTGCTTGGCCGGGGCCACCAGCTCGGCGTCGAGCCAGTCCCGCAGCACCGCGACGCGACGCTTGCCGGGCGGGTCCTCCTGCAGCCAGTCCCGGGTGAGGCGTCCGGCGCCCAGCTGCAGCGAGAACGCCACCTCGGGGTCCTCGTCGCCGCCGGCCGTCAACTCCAGCGAGCCGCCACCGATGTCGAGGTTGAGGATCCGTCCGGCGCTCCAGCCGTACCAACGGCGCACCGCGAGGAACGTCAGCCGGGCCTCGTCCACTCCGGACAGCACCTCGAGGTTCACGCCCGTCTCGGCGCGCACGCGGGACAGCACGGCCTCGGAGTTCTTGGCGTCGCGCACCGCCGATGTCGCGAAGGCCATCAGCTCACCGCAGCCGGACGACTGGGCGATCCCCGCGAAGTCCCGCACGGTCGCGACCAGGCGGTCGGCGCCCACCGGCGTGATATCGCCCCGCTCGTCCGTGTTCTCGGCCAGCCGGAGCGTGGCTTTCGTGGAACTCATCGGCGTGGGGTGCCCACCACGATGAGCGTCCACCACGAGCAGGTGGACGGTGTTGCTTCCGACATCGAGTACCCCAAGGCGCACACGGCTACGGTACTGGGTCTACCGTCGGGCACTGTGACAGCAGGCAGCACCGGCGGCTCCCACAAGATCGCGCCCACGCCGGAAGTGGATCTCGACTTCCCGCGCGAGTGGGTCCAGTTCGTCGACCCCGAGAACTCCGAACACACCATCAAAGCCGACATGACGTGGCTTCTTTCGCGCTGGACCTGCGTGTTCGGCACGCCCGCGTGCCAGGGCACGGTGGCCGGTCGCCCCGACGACGGCTGCTGTTCGCACGGCGCGTTCCTCTCCGACGAGGAGGACCTCGAGAAGCTCGACGCCTCGGTGAGGATGCTCACACCCGAGGACTGGCAGTTCATGGAGAAGGGCCTGGGCAAGAAGGGGGGCAAGAAGGACTACGTCGAGGAGGACGATCTCGAGGACGAGCCGGCGCTGCGCACCCGCAGGTACAAGGGCGCGTGCATCTTCCTCAACCGCCCGGGCTTCGAGGGCGGCATCGGGTGCGCGCTGCACAAGATGGCGCTACGAAAGGGCATCGAGCCGCTCGAGGTCAAGCCCGACGTGTGCTGGCAGTTGCCGATCCGCCGCACGCAGGAGTGGGTGGACCGCCCCGACGGCGAGCAGATCCTCGAGACGACGATCACCGAGTACGACCGCCGCGGCTGGGGCGAGGGCGGCGAGGACCTCGCGTGGTACTGCTCCGGGTCTCCGGACGCGCACGTCGGCAGCAAGCCGGTGTGGCAGTCGTACGCCCCGGAACTGACCGAACTGCTCGGCAAGGCCGCCTACGACGAACTGGCGTCGCTGTGCCGCCGTCGCGAGGGGCTGGGACTGATCGCGGTGCATCCGGCGACCACCGCCGCGCAGGCGAAGCAGCCCCCGTCCGACGACTGAGACGTGGAAGGCCGAATGTCACACGCGTTCGATCCGACTGAACGCGTGTGACATTCGACCGACAGCTCACTCCTCGAGCTTGTACCCGAGGCCGCGGACCGTCACCAGGTGCTTCGGCTTGCCGGGGTCGGCCTCGATCTTGGCGCGCAGCCGCTTGACGTGGACGTCGAGGGTCTTGGTGTCGCCCACGTAGTCGGCGCCCCACACCCGGTCGATGAGCTGCCCGCGCGTGAGGACCCGTCCGGAGTTGCGCAGCAGATACTCGAGGAGGTCGAACTCCTTGAGCGGCAGCGACACCGGCTCGCCGTCGACGTGGACGAGGTGGCGTTCGACGTCCATCCGCACCGGGCCGGCGGCGAGGATACCGTCGTCGGCGCCCGGGTCGGCGTCGGCGTCGGCGCCGCGGCGCAGCACCGCCCGGATGCGGGCGATCAGTTCGCGGGCCGAGTACGGCTTGGTGACATAGTCGTCGGCGCCCAGTTCGAGGCCGACGACCTTGTCGATCTCGCTGTCGCGGGCCGTGACCATGATGACCGGCACCGACGACTTGGCACGCAACTGCTTGCACACGTCGGTGCCGCTCATCCCGGGAAGCATGACGTCGAGCAGGACGATGTCGGCGCCGGAGCGTTCGAACTCGGCCAGCGCGGACGGCCCGTCACCGACGATGGTGGTTTCGAACCCCTCCTTGCGGAGCAGGAACGCGAGCGGATCGGCCAGCGATTCCTCGTCCTCCACGATCAGCACACTCGTCAACGGTTGGCCTCCAGACTCGTGCCGCGGCGCATCACGACGCGGCTTTCTTCTCGATCTTCTCGATGCTTGCGGGTTGGTGGGTCGCACCGGGCGGGGCGGCGTCGACCGCATCGAAGTGCCCGGGAACCTGCAGTGTGAACGTCGATCCGGTGCCGGGTCGGCTCCACAGGTCGATGGATCCGTTGTGGTTGGCGGCGACGTGTTTGACGATCGCCAGCCCCAGGCCGGTGCCGCCGGTGGCCCGCGAGCGGGCCTTGTCGACCCGGAAGAAGCGCTCGAACACGCGCTCCTGGTCTTCCTTGGCGATGCCGATGCCGCGGTCGGTGACCGCGATGGCGACGTTGTCGCCACGGACCGTCCGGCTCACCGACACCGCGGTTCCCTTGGGCGAGTAGGCGATCGCGTTCTCGACGAGATTCGACAGCGCGGTCACCAGCAGCGTGCGGTCCCCCATCACCTCGAGCCCGCTCGGGGCGTCGGCGTGGACGGTGATCTCGGCGGCCTCGGCGGCCACCGTGGAGCGGCGCAGCGCCTCGGCGACGACGTCGTCGACCTCGACCACGTCGAGGTCCGGCAGCTTCTCCGCGCCCTGCAGTCGCGACAGCGCGATCAGTTCGGTGACCATGTTGCCCAGCCGGTGCGACTCGCTGAGCACGCGCTGACCGAAGTAGCGCACCGACTCCGGGTCGTCGGCGGACTCGAGCAGCGCCTCCGCGAGCAGGCCCATCGCCCCGACCGGCGTCTTGAGTTCGTGGCTGACGTTGGCGACGAAGTCGCGGCGCGTGGCCTCCATGCGGACCTGCTCGGAGTCGTCGTCGGCGAACACCACGACGAACCGGCGGTCCTCCTCGCTCAGCAGTCGCGCGACGCCGCGGACGGCCATCTTGTCGCGCCCGCGCTGCGACGTGCGCAGCGTGAGGTCCACCTCGACCGGCTCACCGGTCTCGAACACCTCGGTGGCCGCGACCCACGCCCGGTCGTCGATCATCCGGTTGCGCACCAGACCCAGTTCCTCCGCGCGCGGGTTGACCAGGACGACGTCGTTGAACGTGTCGACGACGGCGATCCCGCTGTCGGAGGTGCGCACGATCAGGTCGAGGACCTGCGAGAGGGTCAACCCGGCCTGGGACTGCTGGCGTCGTGCCCGACGGGCGACGAGGCGGGGAACGAGAACCGCACCGACGAGGAGGCCGGCGACAGCGGTCGCGACGGCCAACAGCACGGCCTGAACAACAGTCACACGAGAATCGTACGTTCGACCAACCCTGACCCGAAGCCGGGTGTGACCGTTTTCCCGCACGTCACAGGCCCGAGAACTGGAGTTTTCCGCTCGTTCACCATCTGTTTGCGATATCCGTCGAACCCCCGGAAACGGCGAAGGCCGGCACGGATCGGCGATCCGTACCGGCCTTCGAGCCGCGCAGGCGAGGGACTACTTGGCGCCCTGGTTCGCCACGGCGGCGGCACCGGCCGCGGCGGCCGCCGGGTCCAGGTACGTGCCACCGGGGTTCAGCGGCTTGAGGTTCTCGTCCAGGTCGTAGCGCAGCGGGATACCCGTCGGGATGTTCAGGCCGGCGATGTCCTCGTCGGAGATGCCGTCGAGGTGCTTGACCAGTGCGCGCAGCGAGTTGCCGTGCGCGGTGACCAGGACGGTCTTGCCCGCCTTGAGATCGGCCGCGATGGTGTCCTCCCAGTACGGGACGAGGCGCTTGACGACGTCGAGCAGGCACTCGGTCAGCGGGACCTCGGGCAGATCGGCGTAGCGCGCGTCCTGGTCCTGGCTGTACTCGCTGCCGGCCTCGATCGGCGGCGGCGGGGTGTCGTAGCTGCGACGCCACAGCATGAACTGGTCCTCACCGAACTCGGCCTTGGTCTGGGCCTTGTTCTTGCCCTGCAGCGCACCGTAGTGACGCTCGTTGAGGCGCCAGTCCCGCACGACCGGGATCCAGTGCCGATCGCACGCGTCGAGGGCGAGGTTCGCGGTGCTGATCGCCCGACGCAGCAGCGAGGTGTAGAGAACGTCCGGGAGCAGGTTGTGCTCGGCGAGCAGTTCACCGGCACGCTTGCCCTCGGCCATGCCCTTGTCGGTCAGGTGCACGTCCACCCAGCCGGTGAACAGATTCAGCGCGTTCCATTCGCTCTCGCCGTGGCGGAGCAGCACAAGTGTTCCGGTACTCATGGGGTCAATCCTGGCATGTGCGACTCGCTCGCGGTCCACCCACTCCGACCCTGTGCCCGGCACAACTCCGGCGGAACAGCTGAAGGGACCCTCCGTGCGCTCGGAGCGCTCGAAGGGTCCCTTCAGCTGTCGACGGGGGCTCAGCCGAGCCCGGCCGTCAGGCTCAGAGGTACTGGCCACACACCGGCCACGCACCGCGGCCCTGGCCGGCCAGCACGTTCTCGGCGACGCGGATCTGCTCGGCGCGGGAGTTCTCGTGCGCCATGCCGGAGCCGCCGTAGGCCTGCCAGGTGCTGGCGGTGAACTGGAGACCGCCGTAGAAGCCGTTGCCGGTGTTCGCGGCCCAGTTGCCGCTGCTCTCGCACTGCGCGACGGCGTCCCAGTTGCCGGACGCGGCGCTGGCGGTGCCGGTGCTCAGCGCGAGCGGTGCGGCGACGAGGGCGGCGGTGGCGGCGACGGTACCGATGGTGCGCTTGACGTTGAACTTGGCCATGTGGGGATGGATCCTCTCCGTGTCGGCGACGAGGCGGCCGGCGGACGACGTGACGGTCGATCCGGGCTCTGGATGGGCCTCGCCTCTGCCCCTCATAGGTCTTGCAAATTCCGATCCCGCGGGGCAGATCAGCGGTGGCGGGTCGGCGTCTTACGTGTCTTGCTCCCGATGTCGTGTGTCTCGGGCTGGTTACAACCGTAGGAGCCCATCACGGAAAGGTCACGGGTGGATTTTCTGAGACGGCCGTACGCGAAAATGGCCATGAGCAGGTAAAATCGGCAGCTCAGTGGTGATGAATCGCGGAAGGCTACCCGCGTCGTTGCATATCCGTTACGTGACCCGGATCACACCGAATGAGTGAACGCGCTCACGAAATCTCGGCCGGATAACGCCGCTACCGACTCGTGCGACGTCAGCGAGACCCGGCGGGAGGACCCCACGTCGGGGCGCCGGAAGTCTCGTCGAGCTCGTCGACGAGGTGCTTGAACGGCTCGAGATTCGTCAGCGACTCGCCGCGCGAGACCCGCCACGCCCACTCCCGCTTGATGGCGGTCGCGAAGCCGAGCTCGAGCAGCACGTTGAAGTCGCCGTCCGCGGCCTCGAGGACCTGCCCGAGGACACGGTCCAGCTCGTCTCCGGTCACGGCGTGCGTGGAGATGCGCCCCACCAGGTAGATGTCACCGATCTTGTCGATCGTGTAGTGCACGCCGTACAGCCTGCGGTTGCGGCGCAGCAGGTACTTGTAGACGCCCTCGAAGTTCTCGTCGGGCTTGCGGCACACGAACGCCTCGACGCGGACGCCGTGATTGCCGACCGTGAGCAGCGTCGAGGTCTTGAGCTTGTGCTCGCCCGGCAGCTCGACGACGAACTGGTTCTCGCCCCGGCGGCTGTACTCGAGTTCCCGCTCCTTCAGCGCCGCGTCGATGACGTCCGCGATGCCGTTCGGGGTCCGGTCCGGTTCGCTCATGCCCGCACTCCGCTCGTCCGGCGCAGCTTCCACAGCCCGCGCGACCTGCGCGGCGAGAACTCGCCGCTCTCCCCCGACACCCGCTGGTACCTGGCGGTGGCGGCCCGGTAGCTGGCGAGCAGCGCGTCCGCGGTGTGTTCCCACGAGAAGTTCTCGGCGTGCCGGGTGGCCCGGGCCGCCAGTTCGTCGAGCCGATCCGGCGCCGTCACCAGGGACTGCAGCGCCGACGCCCAGTCGTCGGTGCGGTGGCCCTGCACCAGCAGACCGGTCTGCCCGTCCCGGACGGCCACGCCGAGCCCGCCCACGTCGGCGGCGATCACCGGCGTTCCGCACGCCTGCGCCTCGATCGCGACCAGGCCGAAGGATTCCGAGTAGCTGGGCACCGCGACCAGATCGGAGGCCCGATAGACGTCGGCCAACCGGTCCGGCGGCTGCGGCGGCAGGAACGTCACGCGTGCACGGATGCCGAGCGTGTCAGCCAGTTCGATCAGCGACTCGGGGCGCTCGAGGCCCGTGCCGGACGGGCCGCCGACCACCAGCACGCGCAGCGGCAGCCCCGATTCCCGCGCCATCACCTCCGCCGCCGCCCGCAGCAGGACGTCGGGGGCCTTGAGCGGCTGGATCCGGCCGACGAACGTCACGATGGTCTCGGACGGGTCCAGACCGAGCGCGGCGCGGGCCTCGAGCCGGTCACCGGGCCGGTACCGGGCGAGGTCGGCGCCCGGTGCGACGACGTCGATCTTGCTCGGCGAGGCGCCGTAGATGGAGGTGAGCTGCGCGGCCTCGTCGGTGGTGTTGGCGGTGAGCCGGTCGGCCTCCGCGACCACCTGCTGCTCGCCGATCTGCCGGGCCGCCGGCTCCGGGGTGTCGCCGTCGGCGAGGGACGCGTTCTTCACGGCCGCGAGCGTGTGCGCGGTGTGGACGAGCGGCACGCCCCACCGGTCCCGGGCGAGCCAGCCGACCTGACCCGACAGCCAGTAGTGCGAGTGCACGAGGTCGTAGTAGCCGGGCTCGTGCCGGACCTCCTCGCGCAGCACACCCGCCGCGAACGCGCACAGCTGCGTGGGCAATTCGTGCTTGTCGAGGCCCTCGTACGGGCCGGCGGCGATGTTGCGGACGCGGACACCCGGCGCCGCCTCCTGGACCACCGGGGTGGCCGACGACGTCGCCCGGGTGAAGATGTCGACCTCCACGCCACGACGCGCGAGTTGGATCGCGGTCTGCAGCACGTACACGTTCATTCCGCCCGCGTCACCCGTGCCAGGCTGTGCCAGCGGCGACGTGTGTACGGAGAGAACGGCGACCCGTCGGGGTCCCGCGCTGTGCTTGGGTGTCACGCGTCCATACTGCCCTGTCGCTCGGTCAGGGGGTAATTGCGGCCGACACGTTCTCGCCGACCGGGACACCGTCGCCGATGCCGGCCCCGACCCCGTCGACGAAGGCCCGCACCTCGCCGACGAACCGCTGCGGATCCTCGACGAACGGGCCGTGCCCGCACCCCTCCCAGTACGACGCGGTCGCGCCGGGGACGAGCGCCGCAGCGTGCTCACCTGCGGCGACGTCGACGACGGTGTCGGCGGTGCCGTGCAGCACCAGCGTGGGGACGTCCAGCGAGCGCAGCAGGTCGTCGTGGCTGGCGGCACGGGAGAACAGTGCCGCCCGAACCCGCGGCGGAGTCGACAGGCTGGCACCTAACAGCGCCTGCGACCACGCGCCCTTGCCGGACGCGTCGTCGATCGGGCCGGTGAGGGCGGACCCGAAGCTTCCGAGCGCCGCGATCGCGGTGGACGGGTCCTCGGCCATCGCGGCGGGGATGGCGGCCCGCATCGCCGAGCCCACCTTGCCGCCCGCCTCGCCGCGGCCGATGCTCGTGATGGCACCGACGAACACGACGCCGTCGACCGCCGCCGTGCCGTGCGCGGCCAGGTAGTCGCAGATCACCAGGCCGCCGTAGGACCAGCCCAGCAGGACCGCCCCGGAGGTGACGCCCTCGGCCGCCAGGACCGCGTCGACGTCGGCGGCCCAGTTCGCCGGATCGTCGTAGCCGGACGCCGGGGCGTCCGAGTAGCCGTGCCCGCGCAGGTCGACGGCGATCACCCGGTGGTGCTCCGCCAGGTCGGCGAGCACGCCCTCACCCCAGCAGCGCGACGACTGCGCCCAGCCGTGGATCAGGACGAGCGGACGCGCCTGCGCACTGCCGAACGTTCGATAGACGAGGGTGGTGCCGTCGGCACTGGGGGTTTCGCGAATCGCCATGCGGTCACCCTAGGGGGATCCGTCACTCGGTACCGCGCGAGCGGTGCGCCACGTACGCCCCGCCTGCGACGATGCACGCGGTGAGCCCGGCGGCCACGGCCACGGCGAAGCCCGCGCGGGTCCCGAACGCGTCGATCATCTGACCCGCGACCGCCGACCCGACGGCCACGCCGACCCCGAGCCCGGTGACGGTCCACGTGATGCCCTCGGTCAGCTTGGCGTGCGGAACCACCGATTCCACCAGCGTCGTCGCGACGATCATCGTCGGCGCCACCGAGATGCCGGCGAGCGCGAGCACCCCCGTCAGGGTGAGGATCGAGTCGACCAGCAGCAGCGGCCAGAGCAGGACCGCGACTGCGCCGGTCGCGAACACCAACTGGCGGCGCAGCGCCGCCCCCGGACGCAGCGCACCGAACACCACGCCCGCGACGGCGGACGCACTCGCGAACAGCGCGAGCGCGATCGTCGCGGCGGCCGCGGCGCCACGCTCGGTCGCGAACGCGATGCTCGTGACGTCGACGGAGCCGAAGATCGTGCCCATCGCGAGCATCACCGCGACCAGCACCCACATCGCCGGGATGCGGACGACGGATCCGCCGCTGTGTTCGGTGCGGTCGAGCACGGCGGGTTCGGTGCCGCGCTGCGCGACCAACGCGAAGGTGCCGACCACGAGGAGGATCAGTGCCAGCAGCGGTCCTGCCTCCGGGAACACCGACACCGACAGGCCCACCGAGATCACGGGGCCGGCAATGAAGCAGACCTCGTCGAGCACGGACTCGAACGCGAACGCCGTGCGCAACTGCGGCTGTCCGCGGTACAGCGCCGTCCAGCGAGCGCGGACCATCGCGCCGATCGTCGGCATGCACCCGGCTGGGATTGCGAGCAGGAACAGCACGACATCGGGGGTGCCGAGCCGCACGCACAGCAGCAGTGCGGCCAGGGCGCACGCGCTGACCGCCGACGCCGCCGGCAGGACCCTGCGCTGGCCGTAGCGGTCGACGGCCCGCGAGACGATCGGGGTGATCGCCGCGTACGCGAGCGCGAACACCGCCGACAACGCGCCGGCCAACCCGTAGTCGCCGCGCAGCTGCGACAGCATCGTCACGATGCCGATGCCGACCATCGCGATCGGGAGGCGCGCGACGAAGCCGGCCGCGGAGAAGGCGGCGGCGCCGCGGGCGGAGAAGATCTCCCGATAGGTGCCGATCATCGGCGGTCCAGACTCCTCACGCGTCCTCGAAGGGGCGCGGATGCCGTCCTCCTGTGGCCAGATGTGCGAACAGTTTCGCACCCTTGCTCGACGGCGGTGTCCGCGTGTAAGGATTCAGCTCATGAGCGTTCTGGTCTGTTTCCACGCCCACCCCGACGACGAGGTGTTCGTGACGGGCGGGGTGATGCGTCAGGCCGCCGACGCCGGACACCGCGTCGTCGTGGTCACCGCCACGGACGGCGCTCTGGGCGAGGTGCCCGACGGCCTGCTCGTCGACGGCGAGACCCTCGCGCAGCGCCGTCGACGCGAACTCGAGGCGTCGACGAGCGTGCTCGGCGCGCACCGCGTGGTGATGCTGCACTACGCAGACTCCGGCATGGCCGGGACGCCGGAGAATGCGAACCCGGCCGCGTTCTGCAACGCCGACGTCGAGGCCGCCGCGGAGCGGCTCGCGGCGGTCCTGCGCGAGGAGGCCGCGGACGTGCTGACCATCTACGACCCCAACGGCGGCTACGGGCACCCCGATCACGTCCAGGTCCACCACGTCGGGGTGCGGGCGGCCGAACTGGCCGGAACCCCGCACGTGTACGAGGCCGCGCTCAGCCGCGACCACATCCGCCGCCTGATGCAGGCCAACCCCGAGTGGTCGGAGGACGCCGCGCCGCCGGATCTCGACTCGATCGGGCTGTCGGACGCGGAGATCACCACGATCATCGACGTCAGCGCCGTGATCCCCGCCAAACGCGCCGCGATGTTCGCGCACGAGACGCAGATCGGCGATTTCGGCCCGTTCCTGCAGATGCCCGAGGAGATGTTGCAGGCGGCGTTCGGGGTGGAGTGGTTCCGGCGCCGCGGCGCCCCGGACGGACTGGCCGAGACCACGCTCCCGCTGTAGCCGATTACCACCGACCGCCTGCGGATTCGTCGGGCGGGGGCCTAGCATCGCGACATGCCCGGCCTCCTCGCCCGCTACCGGCGGACCGGCGCCGACCTGCCGTTCGGCGATCCGCTCGCGGCGCACGGCGTCGCGATGGAGGGGTACTTCTGGCGGTTCACGCAGCGCGACACGGGGCGCGTGCTGATCGCACTCGCGGGCATCAATCGCGCCGACGACGGCTGCTGGGCCACGCTCGGACTGGCCGCTCATCCCGGCGGATTCCTGCGCACGGCAGCGCATCCGGTCGCGGGCGCCGCCACCGACCGACTCGGCGCGTTCGCGGGCGACGCCTTCCGCGGCACCGCGGACCACCTGCGCGTCGACCTCGGTCCGGGTGCCCGGCTGGAGGTGCAGATCAGTGATCCCGCACCGTGGCCGCGGCGACGCCTGGGCGGGTCGGGCCTGTTCCACGTCGTGCCGGGACTCAACCAGTACTGGCATCCGTGGCTGCTGGGCGGGCGCGCCCGGGGGTGGGCCGACGTGGACGGTGACCGGTGGGACCTCGACGGCGCCCAGGTGTACGGCGAAAAGAACTGGGGCAAGGCCGGTTTCCCGGACTCGTGGTGGTGGGGCCAGGCGCAGGGCTTCGACGATCCCCGCGTGTGCGTGGCGTTCGCCGGCGGCGACGTCACGGCGGGACCGCTCAGAACCGAGGTCACCTCGGTGGTCGTCGCGCTGCCGGACGGCACCGTGGTGCGACTGGCCAACCCGATCACCGCGCCGATCCGCGCGCGGGTGGAAGACGGGACCTGGCGGCTCGGCGGCGGCAGTCGCCGGTGGTCGGTCGACATCGAGGGCCACGCCCCGCTGTCCGGTGCGCGCGTCCTGCCGGTGCCGCTGCCCGCGCAGCGCCGGAACATTCCGGGCGCGTTGGAGCACCTCGCCGGGACGCTACGCGTCACGGTGCGCCGCGACGACCGGTGCGTACTGTCCGGCGAATCCCACCTGGCCGGGCTCGAGTGGGGCGGGATTACGCGGGCACACGACGAACTCCGTCGGCGGGAGACCCGCGGCGGGGGCGCGCAGAACTGAAGGCCCGCCCCGGCCGCGTGGGCTCACACCAGGACGGTCGCCTTCCGCATGGCCACCAACGGATTCGAGTACAGCGAGCTGAGCGAGACGACCGCGGCCGCGTGCTCCTGAACCCGGTTGCCGAACCCCGTGATGCGCACGTCGGAGCTGCCCGCCCGGGACGCGCTCGACAACGCCTGCGCCACATGCGGAACGGCCTCGGGGTAGTCGGTGAACGCCTGCCCGCCGAGGATCACGCGGTCGGGGTTGAACAGGTCGCGCAGCATCGCCACCGCCCGCCCCAGGGTCCGCGCCCGGTCAGCGAGGATGTCCTGTGCCGCAGCCGATCCCGCACGTGCTTCCCGGTACAGCGCGGCGATCGGCGGCAGATCGTCGCCCGCCGGCAGCACACCCGCCCGCTGCGCCGCACGCAGCACACCCCGGTCGCTCACCGCGGCCTCGAGGCACCCCGTGGCACCGCAATCGCACGGCACCGTCGAATCGGTGGGCAGGTGCGCGACGGAGCCGGGACCGGCCGCGGGTGTGTGCACCTTCCCGTCGAGTGTCAGTGCGAGACCGACCGTTTCACGCGCATAGAAGTACAGGCCACTGCCGCGCGCCTCCGCGTTGTCGGCGCGTTGCGGGGTGAGCAGCAGTTCGGAGGCGGCCATCGCCTCGACGTGCGCCGCCACCGATACCGGCAGTCCGAAGCCGCCGCCGACGACGTCACCGACACGGGCCCCGGTCCACCCGAGGCGCGCGTGGTCGACCACACCGGAGTCGGGGTCGACCCGGCCGCCGAGCGCGACACCCACCCACAGGGGGCGTCGACGGTGCCAGCGGGCCGCGAAGCCGCGCGCGCTGGCGGTGATCGTCGCGAGCGCCGCGTCCGACGCGCCGCGCGGGGTCGGGATCTCCACCGCACCGAGGACTCGTCCCCGCAGGTCGGAGGCGATCACGCTGGTGACGATCGCCCCGATGTGGATGCCGACGGTCAGGTGCTGCTCGTGGTCGACCTCGAACGGTATGCGGGGGCGGCCGATCGCCCCGGAGACGGCCAGGTCGGGACGTTCGCGCAGCAACCCGGCGGACAGCATCGCCGACACATGCCGGTTGACGGTCGCGATGCTCGCCCCGGATGCCCGGGTGGCGTCGTCGCGGTAGATGGGTCCGCCCGCGGCCGCTGCCCGGAACACCGCGGCGGCCGGGCCGTCGGCGATGCCCAGGGTGGGAGGGACGATGCGCGGTCGGACGGTGGGACGCGCGGGTCTCGCGGTGGAGGTACGAGCGGTCACGGATCTCGTTCGGGGTGCGTGGGGTGCTGCGGTGAGCATGCGATGGTCCTTGCCTCGTCCCGCTGGGGGACGGCTGTCGACGCGGTCGGGGGACGCGCTGCCGACGGGAGATCGACTCCGACGCGGAGATCGGGCGATCAGGGTGATACAGGGTGTGAGCAGCGCAGAATCAGCGGCGAGAGATACGGCAGGGACAACAGAGTTCCCGCGGGTGCGGCAGCCGAGAACCCAACGCGGCGGTCACATAGGTGACCCGCGGGGCGGAGGTGGCGCCGGACGACATGTCGATCAAGCTAGCATCCGCTTGCCCCGTCCACCCAGCCCGCGCCCAGTGACGCGGCCGGGTCGGCCCCCGTACGGCCGCCATGCCGGCACTACGATCAGCCCATGAGCCTGTCACCGGACACCCGCGTCGCCGTCGTCACCGGAGCCAGCTCCGGCATCGGGGAAGCCACCGCCCGCACCCTCGCCACGCAGGGATTCCACGTCGTTCTCGGCGCCCGCCGACTCGACCGCCTCGAGGAGATCGCCGCGGAGATCGGGGGGACGGCACTCGAGCTGGACGTGACCGACGACGATTCGGTGGACGCGTTCTGCGCGGTCCTCCCCCGCGTCGACGTGCTCGTCAACAACGCCGGCGGCGCGAAGGGGCTGGCCCCGGTCCTGGAGGCGGATCTCGACGACTGGCGGTGGATGTGGGAAACCAACGTCCTCGGCACCCTGCGGATGACGAAGACGCTGCTGCCCAAGCTCATCGAGTCCGGTGACGGGCTGATCGTCACGGTCACGTCGGTCGCGGCGTTCACCGCCTACGACAACGGCTCGGGTTACACCTCCGCCAAGCACGCACAGGCGGTGCTGCACCGCACGCTGCGCGGCGAACTGCTCGGCAAGCCGGTTCGCCTCACCGAGATCGCCCCCGGCGCGGTGGAGACCGAGTTCTCCCTGGTGCGCTTCGACGGCGACGAGGAGCGGGCCGCGAAGGTGTACGAGGGCATCACGCCACTGCTCGCGCAGGACATCGCCGAGATCGTCGGCTTCGTCGCGTCCCGCCCGCCGCACGTGAACCTGGACCAGATCATCGTCAAGCCGCGCGATCAGGCCGATTCGGGACGTTTCCACCGGACCACCGGCTAGCCTCGCGGCATGCAGCACCGATTGCAGCCGGGAGAACTCCTCGACGCGAACGGCCGCCTCGCCGAGGCCGGTTGGGCGACCGCCGAGGTCCGCCGGTACGACCGGGCAGCGATCGCGGCACCGTCGTGGCGGGTGAAGGAGTGGGACTACTACTGCGTCCTCACCCCGGACCACGGGCTGGCGCTGACGGTCGCGGACAACGGCTACATGGGTCTGCTGGGAGTCTCGTGGCTCGACTTCGGGTCCCGGCGGGAGGTCACCGAGAACGTGCTGCTGCCGTTCCCGATGGGCCGGATGGGCCTGCCTTCCAGTGCGGATCGCGGCGACGTCGTCGTCGACCATCGGAAGGTGCGAATCGCGTTCCGGCACGTCGCCGGCGGCCGTGTCCTGACAGTCGACTACCCGGGTTTCGACGGCGGCCGCGGACTGCGCGGTGAACTGCATCTCGCGCAGCCACAGACGGATCGCATGGTGATCGCGACTCCGTTCCCGAAGGCCCCCAAGGCGTTCTACTACAACCAGAAGATCAACTGTCTTCCGGCGAGCGGCGAGATCACCGTCGGGACGGACACTGTCGCGTTCGATCCGGACTCCGCGTCGGGGGTATTCGACTGGGGTCGGGGTGTGTGGACGTACGACAACGTCTGGTACTGGGGGTCGGCGTCGGGTGTCGTCGACGGTCGGCCGTTCGGCTTCAACATCGGATACGGGTTCGGCGACACGTCCGCGGCGAGCGAGAACACGGTGTTCGTCGACGGCGTCGCGCACAAGCTCGATCAGGTGACGTTCCACCTCCCCGACGGGACCTACGACGGCGCGCCGTGGAAGTTCAGCAGCAACGACGGCCGGTTCGAGATGACGTTCGAGCCGATCCTAGATCGTTGCGCCGCAGTGGATTTCACGGTCCTGCGGTCCATTCAGCACCAGGTGTTCGGACGCTTCACCGGGCACGTGGTCCTCGACGACGGCAGCCGGGTCACGGTCACCGACCTCCTCGGGTTCGCCGAGGAGGTCCGCAACCGCTGGTGATCGGGCGGGCTCACCACTCCTGGACGGTGGAGGTGGGTTCGGGGTCACCGGCGAGTTTCGCCGCGTGCTCCCGGTTCGCCTGACGCACCCGGTACACCGAGTGCCCGACCAGCGCGACGGACAGGGGCAGGCAAACGAGCAGGACAGCCTGAATCACGGGAATCCCTCCTAGTTCATGTTGAGCGAGCTGGGGGGTGCGGCGCTCGGTTCCGGGCGCCGGACGCCGTCCCGCGCGCCGTCGACGGCCTCGGTGACCGCCCCCTTCAGCACACCCTCCACCGTCACGTCCTCGCCCTTGGCGGCGTCGCCGGCAGCGGTGCCGATCCCGCCCACGCCGAGATCCACGGCCACCCCGGCCGCGGCCTTGCCCCCGGTGTTCCCGATACGGTCGAGGAGCAGTCCTCCCGCCCCGTCCTTGCCGATCAGTCCACCGACGGCGCCCTCGGCCGCGGCACCCAAGGCTTCCTTCCCGAGCGCTCCGAGGTCGAGGCCGTCCCGGTTCCCCTCCATGACCTGCAGCAGCTGGACACCGCCCGCGATCGCCACCTCCTTCACGACGCCGATCAGGACCTCCTCGGCGACGTTCTGCAGGAGCTTCATCAGGATCTGCCGGACCGCGAGCTGGGTGGCCAACTCGGCGGCCGGAATGGCGGCGGCGCTGGTGCCGAACGTCGCCACCGCCGTCGCGGCCAGCGCCGCAATCTCCGTGGCCAGGCTGACGAGCGCGCCGATGATCATCAGCTTCGCGTGTTCCACCTCGGCCGCTGTCGCCTCGCAGGCGTCGGCGAGCTGTCGACACACCTCGGCGAGCTGCTCTACGACACCGTCGCTGCCGCCGACCGTCTGCCAGTGCGAGGCCATCGCCTCGTTCACCGCGCCGCCCAGGCCCGCACGAGCCAGTTCCATCGCATGGGAACCGGTGGCACCGATCTGCTGGACGTCGACCGCGGTGACCGCCCAGGCATCCGAGAGCCGACGCAGTGACGTCTCGTCGGCTTCGGGCCAGTCCTGCCCCACCACGACGGACGCGACCGTCCGCAGCGGACCCGGAATCTCGATGCCCATCAGCGGCCGCCGCCGAGCGTCCGGGAGAATCCGCTGTCCGTCATATCGAAAGCCGTTGCGGTACTGCGCAGTCCCCCGGCGATTCCGGCAAGGACATCGGTGAGGTTCCGCATCGCGGCGAGGGCTCCGTCCATGCCGGGGAGGTACTGGGCCGCGAACGTGGCTCCGGTCGAGTCGGATCCCCAACTCGCACCCTCCGCGTCGAGGACCGCCGCCAGTTGACGCTGCCGGTCGACGAGATCGTCGACAGCGCGATCGAATAGCGGTGCTGCCGAACGGACCTGGTCCACCTCGATCCACATCGAATCACCCACGATGCGCCTCCCGCATGATCGGAGCCCGCCAGTCGTGCAGGTCGTCGGAGTCCGACACCTCCGGAGATGTGGGGGCGGGGGTGAAATGAGTCGCGACCGTCGGCATGAGGTGGCGGATGCTCGGGGAGCCGGGCACCAGGTCCGGAAGATCCGGGATGCCTGCGGCCAGCGCGGTGACCGGTGCCATCAGTTCCGCGACCCGGGCACGGACATCGGCGGTCGCCGCACGCGCGGCCGCGCTGAACGATTCGCCGAGTCGGTCGGGGGTGGTGCGGGTGAAAGCGGCGGGCCCCACCCGCACCGACACGACCGCGCCCGCCGCGTCGACCGTCACCCGGACCAGACCGTCCGGAGATTCAGCCTCCGCCGTGGTGTGCGCGACGGCCCCCTGCGCCGCCGCGAGCGCCGCGCTCTGCGCCTGGAACCCCTCGAGCATCGCGTCCACCTGCGCACGCAGCGCGGAGTTGCTGTGCCGGAGTTGCCGACGCGCTTCCTCTCGAATGCCGTTGTCGGTCATCGATCCCCCTCCCGTTCGTCCCCTTCGCTGGAGTAGACGCGGGCGGGAGGGATTCGGTTCCATCGAATTCGAGGGGTCAGTAAGCCTTCTCGCGCGCACGAATTCCAGCGACGAGCCGCGAGATCTCGACCGCGAGCTCGGAACCGGATACCGGCGTCACCACGACACCGGCCGTCTCGCGGAGGCAGTAGCGGCCGTCCCCGTCGAAGTCGAGCCAGTGCAGTCCGATGCCGTCGGTCGTGGGCCGACTGTCGTACGCGACGCCGGCGAACGCGGTGATCTCGCCGATTCCGGTGCGCGGCCGCCGCAGCAGGCCCAGTGCGTCGTCCCGGATGCGGGTGGAGCCGGCGGAGACGAGGAGCGGACCGGTGCCCGACTCCAGATCGCTGCGACGGAACCGGATCGCGGGACGCGCCCCGGCGGGCACCACGGGTAGGGCGGCCGCGATCGCGTTCGGTATCCGCGCCGGATCCATGCCGTGTACCAGCACGTCGCCTCCGGTGTCGACGTCGGGCCCCGACAACTGGATCGCGAGTGTCCCGGTGGCTCCGCGGATTCCGGCGTGCATGCGGATCATGCTGCCGCTCGCCGCGCCGACCAACCCGGACACCTCGATCCGGACGTCGGGTTCGGCGAGGACCGAGAGATGGCGGTGCAGCGACTCGGTCATCCGCGGCACCCACGACTCGGCCGCCGCCCGACGCTGCCGGTCCAGGTCGTCCTGCGTGTCCGCGACCGGACGGAAGCGCAGCGGGTACGGCAGGCGGTCGCGGCCGAGTCGGGTCCACAGGACCTCGAACTCGAGTCCGGTGAACCGCCAGCTGGCGCCGCTCATCGCCCGATCACCGGCGGTATCCCGTCAAGGCGCACTTCATCCCCCATCACTCCTCCCCGAGTGCACGACATCGGCCACTGACAATAGACGCGCCGAGTCGGCGAACGGTTCCGTCGGCCTGAGCGCCCATTCCTTCGAACTCGACGCGGGATTCCGCCGCCGCGGAAGAAGAATGGGCGCCCAGGCTCACACCACCTCGGACGCGGCCCGCCCGATCACGTCCGCGACCGGCCCGGGACGGGACACCAGGACGGCGTGCGAGGCGCCGGGAATGTCGGTGATCTGCGCGCCCGCCCGCTCGGCCATGAACCGCTCCGACGCCGGCGGGATCACCCGGTCCTCGCCGGGGATCACCGCCCACGTCGGTAGGTTCCGCCACGACGGATCCTGCGTCGGTTCGAGGTTCGCGACCACCGCGATCGAGCGCTGGTGCGCGAGCATCTCGGCGGCCGTCGCGTCCGAGACGTCCTGGCAGAACGCCGCATGGAAGCGGCTCGATTCGATGTAGCCGTCGAGGTTCTTGCCGACCGGATTGGTCGGGTCGTCGACGACCGCCACCTGCAGTGTCGGCGGCACCAACTGGCTGCCGGGGAACGTGAGCGGGTTCAGCGCCGCCATCGCGGGCTCACCCTGATCGGGCGCGAACGACGCAACGTAGACCATGCCGACCACGTTGGGCGCATGGGTATTGGTGATGACGACACCGCCGTACGAATGCGCGACCAGCAGCACCGGCCCCGGGATGTCGGCGAGTACCTTCTCGATCGCCGCCGAGTCATAGGCCGGTCCGCGCAACGGATTCGACGGCACCACGACGTCGTAGCCGCGGCCACGCAGTTCGGCGGCCACCGGGTCCCAACTGGTGGTGTCGGCGAACGCGCCGTGCACGAGCACGAGCGTCGGCATCGATTGCGCGGCGGCCGGCGACACTCCCACCGACAGCACCGCTGCGAGTGCGAGCACGCACATCGCCGTCAACGTCCGAATCGTGCGCATTCCCATGATGGGCTCCTCGCGTCGGAAGTCCTCGGATACTCCCACGCGGGCCCGAGGGGTCAGTTCCGTTCGGGGCCGTCGAGACTCAGCTGTGCCTCACTCGAGACTCACGCGAGCGCCGACATCGACAGCCACGTCGGCCAGTCGACGGCCCAGTCGTAGACGTCGCCGTCCGCCGCGGACAGGTCGATGCGGGTGCCGGTGACCTCCACCGGATCGCCATAGATCGCGGTGCCGAAGTACTCCTCGGCGTCCGACAGCGACAGGTTGATGCACCCGTTCGTCACGTTCGACGCGCCCTGCACTCCGACCGTCGCGGGGTTGGCGTGGATGAACTCGCCGTTGTTGGAGATGCGGACCGCCCACCGCTCGCGCACGTTCTCGTAGTACGGCGGGTTCGACATCAGGAAGTCCTCGTGCTTCTCGGACACGACGTGAATGCCGCTGCGGGTGACATTGCGGTTCTCGTTGCCCTCGCCGTAGCTGACGGGGATGTCCATGATCGTGACACCGTCGCGGACCACCTGCATGCGGTGGCTGGGGGCGTTGGCCTTGACGATCTGGCTGCGTCCGATCGTGAAGTTCAGCGACACGTCACTCGCGCCGTAGGCGCCGTCACCGAAGTCGACGCCGTACAGCTTGGCGTCGACGGCGACGGTTGTGCCGGGCGCCCAGTAGTTCTGGGGCCGCCAGTGCGCGCGGGCGCCGTTGTCGTCGGGCAGCCACGCCCACGCCCCCGGCGTCGGCGGGTTCGTCGTGACCGTCAGCGCCTTCTCGACGGCGGCCTTGTCGGCGATCGGTCCGTCGAACTGCAGGATGATCGGGGCCGCGATGCCGACCACCTGGCCGTCGGCGATATTGGTGCGCGCCGACGTCGTGGTGACGGGGTCGACGGTGGAGAATGTGCCCGCGATAGGCACGGACTTGCCGTCGGCGCCGACGGCGTTGCCCGACCACGTGTACTTCGCGTCGTAGCCGAGCGGTTCGGTGACGGTGAACGACGTCCGGTCGGGGCTCAGCTCACCCTGGACCGGTTTGCCGGCGGCGTTGGTGAGCGCGACGTTCTCGAGTGTGCCCTGGCTCACTCGGACCGAGATCGGTTCGACCGGATTGACGTGCTCCGCCCCGGGACCCGGCGTCTGGACCACCTGCACCACGGGCTCCGCCGCGACGGCCTTGCCGTCACCGGCGCCTCCGGTTGCGATGGTGCACCCCGCCAGCAGGGACATGCCCAGCAGCGCGGCCACCACCATCAGCAGCCGCGTCCGATTTACCCGAATCCCCTGTTCACGCACGGAAACCACGGTACTCGCAGTGCGACAGTGGCTTTCGTCACACAGCGACGATCGGGGAACGATCAGGGAACGATCGGGCCCGCTCAGACAGTGCAGCCGACGGTGACCGGCTCCGGTTCGAGCCGCACCCCGAACGTCGCCGCGACGCCGTCGCGGACGGTGCGCGCCAGCTCGATCAGGTCCTGCGTACTCGCCTGTCCCCGATTGGTCAGCGCCAGGGTGTGCTTGGTGGACAAGCTGACCCGCGACCCGTCACCCGGGTAGCCCTTGTCGAACCCGGCGCGCTCGATGAGCCAGCCGGCCGACAGCTTGGTGCCGGCCTCGCCCGGGAACTGCGGGATCCGCACGTCGGCACCGACCTTCGCCCGGATCGCGTCGAGGATCGCGGGCAGGTCCGTGTCCGCCACCACCGGATTGGTGAAGAACGAGCCCGCGCTCCACGTGTCGTGGTCGTCGGCGTCGAGCACCATGCCCTTGCCGCGGCGCAGCCCGAGGACCGTGTCGCGCACGTCCGCGGTGGGCCGACGCTCACCCTCCTGCGCACCCAGCGCCGCCGCGAGCTCGCGGTACGCGAGCGGCGCACTGGACCCGTCCGGTCGCACCGTCATCTCCACGGCCAGCACCAGCGCATCGCTGCGGTGCTTGAGGACGCTGGTGCGGTATCCGAGGCCCAGTTCGGACGGCTCGACCCAGCGCACCTCGCCGGTGGTGCGGTCGAGCAACTGGACCCGACGCAGCAGCGATCCCACCTCGACGCCGTACGCGCCGACGTTCTGCACCGGCGTCGCACCGGTCGAGCCGGGAATCCCGGACAGGCACTCGAGGCCGCCGAGGCCGGCCGCGACGGTCTTGGCGACGACGTCGTCCCACACCGCCCCGGACTGCGCCAGCACGGTGTCCTCGCCGAGTTCGACGCCGGCGTCGGCGACCCGCACCACCACGCCGTCGAAGCCGTCGTCGGAGATCACCAGGTTGGATCCGCCGCCGAGGATCAGGGTCGGGACGCGGGCGTCGTCGAGGAGGCGGACGACATCGACGAGGACCGGGGTGGACGCGCATTCGGCCAGTACCGCGGCGGGGCCGCCGAGCCGCAGGGTCGTCAGGGTCGCCAGCGGCACCTGCTCGGACAACAGTGCACCGGCCTGCTCGAGGCGCCCCCGGATGAGTGGATCCAACACGTGCAAACGGTAGCGTGCCGTCCATGGCCCGACACATCGAGCATTCCGCGCAATACCCCCATTCCGTCGCGACGCTGCACGGCGCGCTCACCGACGAGCGCTACTGGCACGCCCGCCTGCAGGAAGTCGGCGGGCCCGGCGCGAAGCTCGACAAGGTGACCCTCGGCGACGGCACGGTCGACGTCGCGATGACGCAGTCCGTTCCCGCCGAGCACCTGCCGGCGATGGTCACCAAGATCCGCCCGGGTGACCTGATCATCAAGCGCACCGAATCGTGGGGTGCGCTACAGGGCGACCGCGCCGAGGGCACGTTCTCGGCGGAGGTCGAGGGCGCCCCCGGGCAGCTGCGCGGGACCATGACCCTGACCGCCGACGGCGACGGATCGCTGCTGGTCATGGAGGGTGAGGTGGAGGTCAAGCTGCCGCTGATCGGCGGCAAGGTCGAGTCCGTCATCGCCGGGCAGGTCCTCGAGCTGCTCGACGCCGAGGAAGACTTCACCGGCCAGTGGACGGCGACGAAGTAGTCGCCGCTTTCGACAACGGGCGGGCCACCGACCGGTAATCTGCCGGTCATGGCCCGTCGCATCGACTATTCCGCCAGGTTCGACCACCCTGCCGAGAAGGTGTACGCCGCGCTGCGCGACCGGGACTACTGGGAGGCGCGGATGGCGGAGATGCGCAAGTTCAGCGAGAACGCAGGGAACATCGCCTCGTTCGATGTCACCGACAACGGGATCGATCTGGTGCTGCACCATGTGCTGCCACGCAAGGACCTGCCGGAGATCGCGCAGACCGTGCTGAAGAAGGACCTGATCATCACCCGTAAGGAGAAGTACACGTCGTTCGGGGAACCGGTGACCGGCACCTACGAGGCGTCCATCCCGGCCGGGCCGGGCAGCCTCACCGGGACGATCGAGCTGTTCACCACCGACACGGGGTGCACGCTGCGCACGTCGTCGGAGGCGAAGGTGTTCCTCCCGTTCGTCGGGGGCAAGCTCGAGCAGCTCATGCTGGTGAACCTGGTCGATCTGTTCCGGACCGAGGCCGAGGTCACCGCCGCCTGGCTCGCGCAGCAGTAACCGGCGTGCGTGAGGGCAAACCCGACGGCGTCATCACCCGCGGAACCACAGGCATCAACCGACTGCGCCGCAGCGACCGCTGGCTCGTCCACAGCCCGGTCGTGGCGCGCACCCTGCGCGATGCACCCGACCCGCTGATCGTCGATCTCGGCTACGGCGCGATGCCGGTCACGACGTACGAGCTGGCCGCCCGGCTGCGCACGGTCCGCCGCGACGTCCGCGTCGTCGGCCTCGAGATCGATCCGGACCGGGTGGTCGAGGGACGCGACGGTGTCAGCTTCGCGCGGGGCGGCTTCGAACTCGCCGGTCTGCGCCCCACCCTGATCCGCGCGTTCAACGTGCTGCGGCAGTACCCGGAGGACGCCGTCGACCACGCGTGGGGACGGCTCCGCGACGGGCTTGCACCCGGTGGTCTCATCGTCGACGGGACGTGTGACGAACTCGGTCGACGGTGCGCATGGGTGCTGCTCGATCGCCACGGACCGCGGTCGCTGACGCTCGCGTGGGATCCGTTCGCCGCGGATCGGCCCAGCGACATCGCCGAACGGCTCCCCAAGGCCCTCATCCACCGGAACGTGCCGGGCGAACGCATCCACGACCTGCTGGTGACCGCCGACCGGGCGTGGGCGACCGCGGCGGGGCTCGCCCCGTTCGGTCCGCGTGTCCGCTGGCGCGAGGCGTTGCGGCAACTCGCCGAGCAGGGTGTGCCGGTCGCGCCGCAGCGGCGCCGCATCCGCGACTGCGTCCTGACGGTGCCGTGGAGTTACGTCGAGCCCGGGCGCTAGACCGCGGCTACCGGCACGACCCCAGCGCGTGCTCGATGCGCTCGGCGACCTGCTGCGGTCGGCCCTCGCACTGGGCGCGCAGTTCTGCGGGGTCGATGCGGCCGATCGCGACGCCGTCGCTGACGACCTCGTCGAACAGGTCTTGCGCGATGCCGCCCGACGCGAGATCCACCGCGGTGCACAGCGGCGTGGTGATACCGAACGTCCCGACCAGCTCGTAGTCCTGGGCACGGATCTCCCGGCGGTGCAGCGCGAGGCGGCGGGTGGGCGCGGGCGCGCATCCCGCCGTCGACAGGTGCACGAAGCTGGGATGCAGGTGGCCGAGTCCGTGCAGTTCGGCCGCGCTCTGGTGGGACACCACGGCGGCTCCTTCGAACCACGCGCACCACTTGGCGTACTCCTCGAGGTCGCTGCGCGGGAACGAGGCGAGGCGGAACAGATCCCGTTCGATCCGCAACCAGGACCCCTCGGCCAGGCGGCCGCCGATATCCTCGGCGGTACAACCGAGACGCAGCGCCTGCCCGGTCGTGAAATACCCCGCTTGCCGGAGCGCAAGACGGCGCAGGTCCTCCCCCGCTGCCGGAGTGGGTTCGCGCCGCGGATCTGTCCAGCCCGCCATGCAGCCACCCTACTGCCGCGCTGTGCGGCCGATCACACTTTTGGGTGTCGAGGTATCCATACCGAGTCCTCATTCACAGAAACCGCTCAGAGTATTGCTGGAGAATCTGTGCCATGTCGGCACCAGTGAACGCACCCCAGACGCCCGCGGCACCGAAGCCCACACGGCGCAAGGCACTCGTGATCTCGCTGCTCGTGGTCGCGGCACTCGTCGTCGCATCGATCGGCGGGGAGCTCTTCGTCCGCCAGCGCGCGACCAACTGCATGGAGTCGCAGCTGCAGAGCCAACTCGGCTCCCCAGTGGACGTGGGTCTGAGCTGGAAGCCGGTCCTGCTGCAGATGACGAGCAAGAAGATCCCGTACGTGACGATCGACAGCACCGGCTCGTCGTTCGGTCCGGCGCAGGGCATGCAGGTCCACGCCCGCGCCAACGACATCGCGGTGACCGATTCCCCCGACAGCAGCGGCACCATCGGCAGTTCGACGGCGGACGCCACCTGGAAGACCGCCGGCATCCTCGCGACGGTGCAGTCGCAGACGATGGGCAACCTCGTGAGCTCGGTGACCCCCGACCCTGCCGCCGGCACGCTGAAGTTCGCCGTCGGCCCGGCGGGACTGGCCGACCTGACGGTTCGGCCGACGGCGCAGGACGGTCAGATCAAGGTCGAGACCGTGGGCGCCGAGATCCTCGGCCTCGGCTTGCCGACGGCACTGGTCGACGGCATCGTCCAGACCCTCACCGAGAGCCTGCAGCAGTACCCGCTGGGCATGGCGCCGACGACGCTGACCGTCACGGACGACGCGCTGGAGGTGCACCTCGAGGGCGGTCAGTACGTGATGCCGCCGCAGGACCCGAACGCGCCGCAGGCCGGCTGCAGCCTCCTCTGACGCGACCGCGCCGGGTGGGACGAAGCGGTCAAGACTGGTCGGCGAGCTCGTCCAGGACGGCGCGCGTGCGGGACAGGCCCAGCCGGGTGGCGCCGGCGTCGATCATCGCCAGTGCGTCGTCCGCGGTGCGGATGCCGCCGCTGGCCTTGATCCCCAGGCGCCCGCCCACGGCCTGTGCCATCAGCCGCACCGCCCGGGTGCTCGCGCCGCCCGCCGGGTGGAAGCCGGTCGATGTCTTCACGAAGTTCGCGCCGGCCCCGTCGGCGGCACGGCACGTTTCGACGATCGCGTCGTCGGAGAGCGCCGCCGACTCGATGATCACCTTGAGCACCGGCTTCGCCCCGATCGCCTCCCGCACCGTCAGGACGTCGGCGAGTACCGCGTTGTACTCGCCGGCGACGGCGGCGCCGATGTCGATCACCATGTCGATCTCGGCGGCGCCCTGGTCGACGGCGAGCCGGGCCTCGGCGGCCTTGACGAGCGAATGGTGCTTGCCCGACGGGAAGCCCACGACGGTCGCGAGCACCGGTCCGCGCGGGTCGTCGAGCCGCAGCGGCAGCATCGACGGCGACACGCACACCGCGTAGACGCCCAGCTCCCGGGCCTCGTCGACGAGGGCTCGGGCGTCGGCGTCCGAGGCGGTCGGATCGAGCAGCGTGTGGTCGATCATGGCGGCCACGCGGGAACGACTGAGCGCGATGTCGGGCATGTCTCGAAGCTTGGCACAGCTCGCGCGGCGGCGCGGAGATCGCCGGCGCCGCGTTTCTCACTGAGCGGAAGCCCGACTGGGCGATCCGCCGTCGGGGAACTTGAATGACCCCGAACGAGGTGACCGGCGTCACTCCGCGTCGCCCTGCGGTGGTGTGCCGTCCGGTCCCCCGATGTCCACCGACCGACAGGAGCTGATCGATGCGATTCACCTATGCCGAGGCGATGACGAATCCCGACTACTACCTCCCGCTGGCTCGCGCCGCGGAAAAGGTCGGGTTCCACAGCATGACCGTCCCCGACAGCATCTGCTACCCGCAGGAATCCGATTCGGTCTACCCCTACAACGCGGACGGCAGCCGAGAGTTCCTCGAGGACAAGGCCTTTCCGGAGGCATTCATCCTCACCTCGGCAATGGGTGCGGTGACGAGCACACTGCGCTTCACGCCGTTCGTGCTCAAGCTTCCGGTGCGCCCGCCGGTGCTGGTCGCCAAACAGGCGGCGACCATCGCGCACATGACGAACAACCGACTCGGTCTCGGCGTCGGTGTCAGCCCCTGGCGCGAGGACTTCGAGGTGATGGGCGTGCCTTTCGCCAAGCGCGGCAAGCGGATGGACGAAGCGATCGACATCGTGCGCGGTCTCACCCGGGGCGACTACTTCGAATTCCACGGCGAGTTCTACGACGTGCCGTCGATCAAGATCAACCCTGTTCCGACCGAGCCGATCCCGATTCTCGTCGGCGGGCACAGCGACGCCGCACTGCGCCGCGCGGCGGTGCGCGGGGACGGCTGGATGCACGCGGGCGGCGACCCCGACGAACTGGACCGCCTGCTCGGCGTGCTGCAGGGGTACCGGGAGGAAGCGGGAACCGCGGATCGCCCATTCGAGATCCACGTGATCTCGCTGGACGCCTACACACCGGACGGAATCCGACGACTCGAGGACAAGGGCGTCACCGATGTCGTCGTCGGGTTCCGCAACTCGTACGCCGAGGGGCCGGACCTGGAGCCGCTGGAGGAGAAGCTGGCGAAGCTCGAGGGGTACGCAGAATCGGTCATCGCCCGCGCGTGACGTTCGGCCTGAGCGCCCATTCCTTGCCGATCTCCGCGGAATCCCGCGGATCGGGTCGAGGAATGGGCGTTCAGGCTCGACGGTCCAGCTCGGCTCACTAGCATCGGTCACATGGCCGACCCGAGCGCCGAGGAGATCGCCGCGACCTTCGACGCGGCAGCCGCCGACTTCGACCGGGTCTCCGCCGACGTGTGGGGCCCGACCGGTCAGTGCCTGGTGTTCCAGGCGGGGCTGCGGCCCGGGGACGCCGTCCTCGACGTCGGCAGCGGGACCGGGGCGTCGGCGCTGCCCGCCGCGGCCGCGGTCGGTCCGACCGGTCTGGTGCACGCGATCGACCTGTCCGACGCGATGCTCGAGCGCGGCCGTGTCAAGGCGTCGGACCGGGCGCTGCTCAACATCGAGTTCGTGTGCGCAGACGCCACCACGTGGGAGGCACCCAGCACCGTGCCTGACGTCGGCTACGACGCGCTGATCAGCTCGTACGCGGTGTTCTTCCTGCCGGAGATGGACGACGCGTTCGCGCGTCTGCTGCGGCTGGTCCGCCCCGGCGGCACCGTCGGGGTCACCGCGTGGCAGCAGACGGCGCTGCGCGAGTACGCGACGACGTACCTCGACGCCGTCGGCCCGCATCTGCCGCAGCCGCTGCCCGACCGGACCCACGAGATGGAACCGGCGCAGCGCATCGACACCCCCGACAAGCTGCGCGCGTGGCTCGGCGCGGCCGGCACCGAGGCGGTGGAGGTGCGCGAACTGCCGCTACTGATCCCGGCGACGGAGGAGTTCTGCTGGAACTTCGTGCTGGGCAGCGGCTTGCGCGGGACCCTGTCGGGGCTGGGGCCGGACGTCGTCGAACGGGTCCGGGCCGATTTCATGGCTCTGATCACCGACCGCGGGCTGCACACCGTCGACGCGACGACGCTCGTCGGCACGGCGAAGGTCATCGGATTTCCGTGACCTGAGAGACTAGGAGCATGAGTTCCGCTGCCTCGACCGACGACCGTCGTTACGTTCTGTCTCTGGGTTGCCCCGACCGCACCGGCATCGTGGCCCGCATTTCCGCGTTTCTCGCCGAGATCGGCGGTTGGATCGTCGAGGCCGCGTACCACGCCGACGCCGACACCGGCTGGTTCTTCACCCGGCAGGCGGTGCGGGCGTCGTCGATCAGCCTGAGCCTCGAGGAGATGCGGGAGAGGTTCGCGGCGGTCGCGGAGGAGCTGGGCCCCGAGACCGAGTGGACGCTCACCGACACCGGCGAGCGCAAGCGTGTCGTGCTGCTGGTCAGCAAGGAAGGCCACTGCCTGCACGACATCCTCGGCCGCGTCGCCGCCGGCGAACTGCAGTGCGAGATCGCCGCCGTCATCGGCAACCATCCCGACCTCGAGCGCGTGACGAAGCGCCACGGCGTCGACTTCCACTACGTCTCGTTCCCGAAGGATCCGGCCGAGCGCGGCCCGGCGTTCGAGCAGGTCCGCAAGCTCGTCGACGCCCACGATCCGCATGCCGTGGTGCTGGCCCGCTTCATGCAGGTCCTGCCGCCCGAGCTGTGCGACCACTGGGCCGGCCGGGCGATCAACATCCACCACAGTTTCCTGCCGTCGTTCGTCGGCGCCCGCCCGTACCACCAGGCGTTCACGCGCGGCGTGAAGCTGATCGGCGCCACGTGCCACTACGTGACCGCCGAACTCGACGCCGGCCCGATCATCGAGCAGGACGTCATCCGCGTCGACCACACGGACGAGGTCGCCGACATGGTCCGTCAGGGCCGGGACATCGAGAAGCTGGTGCTGGCGCGCGGCCTGCGGTGGCACCTGGAGGACCGCGTCCAGGTGCACGGCCGCAAGACCGTCGTGTTCAGCTGAGCCGGGAGTCGCCCGTCAGTTCAGGCCGCGCAGCCGCTCGACCTCGGCGTTGAAGTCGTCGATCGCCTCGACCGAAGTCATGTGGCCGATGCCGCGGAGCACGATCAGCCGCTCCAGGTTGTCGGCGTCGTCGAGAACCTGCGCGAGCCGGCGCGCGTGCGACGGCGGCGTGAGGCGGTCGGCGGTACCCACCATCACGGTGGTCGGCACCGTGAGGTTCTTCAGTCCGTCTCTGATGTCGAGGGTGCTGAGCGCAGCGCCCCAGCCGCCGCGGGTGCGCGGGTGGCACTCCATCACAATGCGCTCACAGAACGCGACCTCGGCAGGTGTCGCGCTGGGCGCCATCGTGATGTACCTGATCGCGCGGGTGGTGACCGGCGACGCGACCATCGGCATCGCGGACCCGAGGATCGCTCGACCCACCGGCACAGGAACCCGCGGAAAGCGTTGCGGCAGTGGGATGACCGTCGTCTCGGCGACGAGGTTGTCGGTGCCGGTGCTCGCCAGCAGCACCGACTGCGCGTACTGCTGAACCTGTTCCGGGTACCGGCCAGCCCACGCGACGATGCTCATGCCACCCATGCTGTGGCCGACGATCTCCGCCTTCCGCCCGTCGCGCAGGGTCGCGGCGAGGACGGCGGCCAGGTCGTCGGCGAGGACGTCGGGGGTCAGCGTGGTGGGGCCGATGTCGCTGCGGCCGTGTCCACGCTGATCGTAGGTGATGACCCGGTACTTGTCGGCGAGCGCGTTGACCTGCGGGTTCCAGAAGTCGGCCGAACACGTCCACCCGTGGCTGAGCACGATCGGCGGGGCGTCGGGGGATCCGTAGGCGCGCACGTGCAGCTCGGCGCCGTCGGCCGAGGCGACGGGGATGATCTCCGGCTCGAGTCGTGGGGTCGCGAACACCGCAGACGATTCGGACTGGTCCTCGTGCGTGACCCCGGTGCCGGCCGCGGATCGACGCCGCGCCACGACCACGGCCGCACCGGCGAGACCGGCGACACCGATCAACGTCCACAGCCCCTTGCGAGACTTCCGTTCGCTCACTTCCACTCCCCTGTTCCTAGCCGGCGCGCGTCGAGTCCGTCTCGGGCGCAACCTGTTCCAGCTGACTCGCGGCCTTCCTGAGCGCCTTCGAGATCTGTTCCTCCATCGCCTCCGCGAAGAGGGCGTGCACCGCGTCGTGCGCGAGCGGGCGCACCTGGTTCACCAGGGCCGCGACCTCCGACACCTTCGCCTCGTCGAGTTCGAGGGTTCCGCCCTCGGGGGCGAGGTAACGGTCGGACACGAGTTCGACGAAGCGGGCGGCGACGTCACCGAGATCGCGGCGCACCGCCTCGGTCTGCTCGAGGATGTCGGACAGCGGCACGCCCGCGTCGACGAGCACCTGCGCGGCCTCCATGAGCCGCGGATTGGCCACCGAGTAGTCCTTACCGGCCTTCGCGAGGACTCCGAGCCGGGTCCCGAGGGCGATGTTGGCCTCGGTGGTCTGGTCGCCGAACATGCGGCGCAGCTCCGCCAGGGTGAGCTTCGCGGCGCGGCGGTACTTCTTCCAGCGCCCGCCCGGGTCGTCGGTTTCGAGGACGTCGCGCACCTGCAGCCCGTACTGGGCGGCGGTCAGCAGCTCACTGATCGTGGCGAAGGTGTAGCCGCGGTCGAGCATCCGGCCGATCAGGTTGAGCCGCGCGAGATGCGATTCGTTGTACCAACCGGCCCGGCCCTCTCGGCGCGGCGGCGGAAGCAGGCCCCGATCCTGGTAGACCCGCACGTTCCGCACACTGACGCCGGCCTCGCGTGCGAGGTCGTCGATGCGGTACTCCTTCATGTTCCGCCTTCCCCACTGGAACCGCGCCGGCGTCAGCGGTTCCGGCGCGGTCGACGGCGTGGGAAATTCTATCGCGGTGAGGGTGGGCACTAGATGATGTGCGCTCGGCGCAACAGCAGCTTCGACGGCCCGCCGATCAGGCCGCACTCGTCGAGGAACTCGATCGTCTTGCGGGAGCCTTCGCGGATCATCGCGTGGTAGTGCTCGTTGGTCTTCGCCGCCCGCTTGGCCTCCTCGACGTCCAGGCCGGCGGCGGCGTAGACCTGCTCGTTCACCAGGCACGTGACGATGAAGTACGCGGACGATCCGAGGACGAGCCGCTGGTAGGCGAGCTTGCGCCGCGAGAGGTTCTGCACGCGGCGCACCGTCTCCTCGCGGGCGAACTTGATGTGCCGCGCCTCCTCGAGGACGTGGATCTTGCTGACGGTGCGGGTGATCGGCTGGACGCGCTCGTCCTTCATGAAGTCGCGCTGCATCATGTCGAGGATCTCCTCGGCGAACAGCGTGCCGCCGTATGCGAGGGAGCCCGACGCGGTGGCCTTGAACAGGCGGGCGGCGTTCAGGATCCACTTCCTGGGCCGGTATGACGGGATCCCGAACCGCTGCGCCGAGCGAGCGAACATCGTCGAGTGCCGGCACTCGTCGGCGATCTCGGTCAGCGCGAACTGCACATGCGGCGTCGACGGATCGTGCGAGTAGATGTCGCGCAGCAGCATCTGCATGAGGATCATCTCGAACCAGATGCCGGTGCCGGCGATACTCGCGGCCTCGTGCTTGGTGAGCGTGATCCGCTGCTCCTCGGTCATCCGATCCCACAGTTCGGTTCCGTACAGGCTGCACCACTCCGGGGTCATGCCGTACCGGTCCTCGGGAATCGGGGCCTCCCAGTCGACCTCGACGAGCGGGTCGTACGACTTGCGGGCCGCGGAGGCGAGCAGGCGCGACGCGGTGTCCTGCCGGTCGCCCACCCGCGTGTGCCGAGACGGTCGGAGCGCCGCGCCGGGCTCCCCGCGATGGGCGTTCGGATGCGTGATCGACATCGTCAACTCCTGCTCGGCCGGACACTCGACGTATCGCGTTCACCACAGGTCAAGGCCCGAAAATCGGAGGCAGATCGGGCCCGTTCCAAGCCCGAATCGACGATAACACTGTCACAATGACCGTTGTCAAGGTTTATCTGTAACTTCGCGTCACGCCACAGGGCCGATCGGCATCCGGGCGGCACCGATGGCAGTCTCGGTCACGACCGGGTCAGCCCGGCCCCCTCGACAGGAGAGACGAACGTGGCCAACCGCAGCTACCTCTACACCACTTCCTTCGCCCCGGACTCCGATGCGGCGCGCACCCCCACCGACCGCATCTCCGGCATCTCGGAGTGGGCCTACGCGATTCCGTTGGTCTTCCGGATTCTGGTTTCGGTGGACCCGCGCCCCTGCCGGTCGCTCATCTGGGACCACCCCGACGCGATGGCGATCAGCGGACGATGCGGCCCGGGGATCGCACGGCTCGAGCAGTTCCTGGCGCGCATCGACCACCCGGCGCTCGGCTCGGCGGCGGACGACGCCGTCGCCTTCCTGCATGCCCACGCCGAACCCGACGGCTACTTCGTCCTCGAGTGCGCCGAGATCTTCGACATGGACGACGAGCCTCTCGACGAGAGGAACGCGCGAGAGATCGACAAGCTCGGCGAGATCGACACGGAGATCGAGGCGGCCCTGGCCTGCCTCGCACCCGCCAAGCCGAACTTCTGGCAACGGCTCTTCAAGCCCGCACCCGCGAGCATCGAGGCCCCCATCCGGGAACTCGGCCTGGGCTACTGGTCCGACACCCTCTACTTCGACCTCGGCAACCGGCGCTAGCTACCAGCGCGGTCCGCGCTGGATGTCGTCGACCCGCGGGCGGACGTCGACGAGGTAGACACACACCGCCACCACCGCGATGAGCCCGAGCATGTGGACCGGCCCGAACAGGAAGATCACCAGCAGGGACGCGACGAGGATGCCGAGCCAGATCGGCTTGGTCAGCTTGTCCACGGCCGTGAACGCGTCCTTGCGCTGGCGCACCGCATGGAAGACCGCGAACACTGCCGCAGCGAGTGCGAGCAGCTGCAGCGCGAACATGATCAGACCGGTGATGCCGTGAACGTTGAACACGTCTCCATCCTACGAACCCGATGGCGGAACGCGCAGGCCCCCGCGCAACGGAGTGCGCGGGGGCCTGTCCCCGATGGTGGGTGCGTGCGATCAGTTCCCGATCAGCTGGTGGCCTTCTTCGCCGGGGCCTTCTTCGCGGCGGGGGCCTTCTTGGCCGCCGCAGCCGTGGTCGTACCGGCGGGTGCAGCCTTCTTCGCGGGGGCCTTCTTGGCGGCCGGCTTCGCGGCCGGCGTGGCCTTGGGGGCGGCGGCTTCGACGCGGCCGGCGGCGGCCTCGGAGGTCGCCTCCGCCCGCTCGCCGGCGGCCTCGACCCGGCTGGCGACGGTGTCGCCGGTCTCGGACAGGCGCTCGGCGACGTTGTCGCTGGTCTCCGACAGCACGACGGCGGCCTCGTCGGCGACGTCGCTGATGCGGCCGGCGGCGCGACCGGCGAGCTTCGCAGCCTGCTCCCCGACGGCACGCGTCTGACGCGCGACGGTGCCGAGGGCCTCCTCGGTCAGCTCGACGGCGTCGCCGAACGCGGCCTCGGCGCGCTCGATCTGCTCCTCGACGGCGGGCTGTCGGCGGATGCGCTCGACGGCCTCCTCGCCGCGCTCGGCGAGTGCGACGTACAGGTCGGACGCGACCTTGAGGTAGGCCTCGGCGACCTTGCGGAGCTCCTCGGCGGTGAACCGCTCACGCAGCTCGGCGAGCTCCTCGGGAAGCTCGGACGGCAGCGCGGCGAGCCGCTCGCGCAGCTGCTCGACGCCCTCGGACACCTCGCCCGGCAGGTTCGCCCAGCGCTCGCGGGCCTCGTCGATGCGACCGGACACGTCGGTGTTGGCGCTCTCCGTGCGTGCCCGCACCTGGGAGACGACGTCGGCGACGGCCTGGACGACCAGGTCACCGGTGCCGACGGCGGCGTAGAACGGGGTTTTCACGTTCTCGATGAACTTCGGATCAGTCATTCTCGGATCTCCTGTCGAGTAGATCTGTGATCTCGTGCTCTTCTTCGTCCGAGGCGGCCGTACCCCCCGGGGCCTGATCGGCGGTTTCGGACTGTTTCGGGTCGTTCTCCCGACGGAACGACTCGTAGATCTCGAGCAGCACCTGCTTCTGGCGTTCGGTGATGGCACCGTCGGCCAGCAGAGCGTCCCGGACCGGGCTGTGCGGGCGCTTCTCGAGGATCCCGGCCTGCATGTACAGAACCTCGGACGAGACCCGGAGCCCCTTCGCGATCTGCGCGAGGACGTCGGCGGACGGCTTGCGCAGCCCCCGTTCGATCTGACTCAGGTAGGGATTGCTGACACCGGCGAGTTGAGCGAGCTGACGCAGTGACACCTGCGCCGCTTCCCGCTGGGAACGAATGAAACTGCCGATGTCCTGGGCGGCGCCGGCGACAACTCGTGCCGCACCGCTCATGTCGTCGGGCTCGTCGACCATCAGTACTCCCTGTTCTGTACGCAAATCCCACGGTAGAACAGGGTGCTAACTATTGCAAGCACTCTTGTTAGCGCGTGACCGGGGCCACGCGGAACCGGCCCGATCAGGCGAACAGCAGCTCCGAGATCGTGTAGATCGCCAGGCCGGCGAGGGCGCCCACAACGGTGCCGTTGATGCGGATGAACTGCAGGTCCCGACCCACCTGGAGCTCGATCTTGCGGCTCGCCTCCTCGGCGTCCCAGCGCTGCACCGTCTCGGTGATGACCGCGGTGATCTCGTCGGTGTAGTTCTCGGCGACGTACCGCGTGCCCGACAGCAGCCAGCCGTCGACCTTGCCGCGCAGGTCGGCGTCGTCACGCAGCCGCACCCCGAGGTGCACGACGTTCTCGGCGATCTTGCGGCGCAACGTGCTGCTCGGGTCGTCGACCGATTCCATGATGAGCCGCTTGGCCACCCGCCACGTCGCGGCGGCGAGCCCGGTGATCTCCTCGCGTCCCATGATCTCGGCCTTGATCGCCTCGGCCTTCGCGATGGTCGCCGGATCGTTCTGCAGGTCGTCGGCGAAATCGATCAGGAACCGGTTCGCGGCGAGCCGCACCTCGTGCTCGGGGTTGGACCGAACCTTCCACGTGAACTCGACCAGTTCGCGATAGATCTTCTCGCCCAGCATCGCGTCGACGAACTTGGGCGACCACGACGGCGAGTCCCGGGTGATGATGCGGTCGATCGTGTCCTGGCTGTTCAGGGCCCACTGGTGGGCGCGCTCGGCGAGCAGGTCCAGCAGCGGCAGCTGACGGTTCTCGCGGAGCAGTTCGGCCAGCACCTTACCGATCGGCGGACCCCAGTCCGGCTCCGCGATCCGCCGGACGATGGTGTTGTCGATGATCGCGGTGATGTCGTCGTCCTCGAGGACCTCGACGACGCCCCGCAGCAGCGTCGAGGTTTCCGCGGCGACGCGCTGCGCGTGTGCGGGTTCGGCCAGCCAGGTCCCCACCCGCAGCGGGATCTGCGCGTTCTCGACCTTGGCCGAGACGACGTCGGGGGCGAGGAAGTTGTCGCCGACGAAGCTGCTCAGGCTCTCGCCCAGCTGGTCCTTCTTGCGCTTGATGATTGCGGTGTGCGGGATCTTGAGCCCGAGCGGATGCCGAAACAGTGCGGTGACCGCGAACCAGTCGGCGAGCGCGCCGACCATGCCGGCCTCCGACGCGGCGCGGACGTACCCCACCCACGCCCCGGCGCCGCGGGTCTCCTGCCACCGGCAGAACAGGTAGACGACGGTCGCGAAGACCAGGAATCCGGTCGCGACCGCCTTCATCCTCCGCAGCTCGCGGCGCTTGGTGGCGTCGTCGAAGACGCCGGCGAACGCCGAGGGGCCGGCGGGCCCCGACGACCATGGCCGGGTCCGGCGCGTGGGCTGCACGGGTGACTGTTCGGACTGCACGGGCTGCACACCCGACATTGTGCCGAAATCCGTGATCGGACCGCGGAGATAGACCTCACTCCCGCCCGGCGCGCCGATTAAGCTGATCTTCTGGATCAACACCGAACGGATGTGGCGAAAACACAGTGCCGAAGCAAAGCGCAGATCTGCAGCAGACAACCGAAGAGACGACCGCCAAGAGCGAGAAGCCCGACGGCCGCAAGCGTCGCTGGCGCGAGCACAAGATCGCCCGCCGCGAGGAGCTCGTCGATGGCACCATCGCCGCCATCCGCGCGCGTGGCCGCGACGTCGGAATGGACGACATCGCGTCGGAGATCGGCGTCTCCAAGACGGTGCTGTACCGGTACTTCACCGACAAGAACGACCTCACGAGCGCGACGATGATGCGCTACGTCGAGACGATCCTGGCGCCACGCATGTACGAGGCGATCGGCGAGGATCTCGACGAGTACGACCTCACCCGCGTCGCGATCTCCGCGTACGTCGAGACCGTCGCGGCGGATCCCGAGGTGTACCTGTACGTGATGGCGAACAGTTCGGGCCCGAACCGCGACGTGGTCGCCGACTCCGAGCGCATGATCGCCGAACTACTGGCGACGGTCCTCGGCGAGCGGCTGCGCGGCATGGACATGGACTCGGGCGGCTCGGTGCCGTGGGCGTACGGCGTCGTGGGCGCGGTGCAGTTGGCGACGCACTGGTGGATCTCGAATCAGTCGATGTCCACGGATGACCTCATCGACTACCTGGTGATGATGACGTGGGGCGGCATCTCCGGCATCGCAGCCTCCAACGGTTCGCCGTCGCGGTTCAAGTCGGTGCCGCACCCGCTGCGCGAGCAGCCCACCGCAGACTGAACCCACCGGCACAACTCTTGTGTAACTGTTCGTAACAGGTATTCTGGTGGTGTGACTGACTTCACCGACGAGCGCGACGAACCGGACGGATATCGGGGCCCCGCCCACGTCACCGTCGGGCAGCAGCCGCCGGTGATCGTCGACGTCGAACTGTCCGGCAACTTCGAGCCGATCAGCGGCCGTTTCGTGTGGCGCGGACGAGTACGGGAGCTGACCCGGGCCCTCGGCGGTGGCGTCGACCCGACCGCGGGCGCCGAACTGACCGTCACGACCCCGCACGGCTCCGGAGTGGCACGGGTGAGCGGCACCGACCTGTGGGGCAGCCACATGGTCGACGGCGTGACCCGTCCACCGTTCCGGACGCTGGAGGACCCAGAGGACCTGGGGCTCATCTAGTGTGACCCGCGGCACGCAGCCGCAGCCCAGCCCACGCCGCAGTCGTCGTCACTGCCCGCACCGGAGGTCCTCGTTGGCCGACAAGGTTCCCACCTCCCGCCTCGTGCGCGGTTCCAAGCTCGGACAGGTCGCCGCGGGCCGGGCCATCCGCAATGCCGGCACCAGGGTGTCGATGATCGGTCGCTCGGAACAGGTCCGGGCCCGGCTGGCGGAGAAATCGGCGATCGCCGCTGCCGACCAACTGGTCACCGTCCTGGGCGGCATGAAGGGCGTGGCGATGAAGCTGGGCCAGATGCTGTCGATCCTCGACCTCGACCTGGTGCCCGACGAGCATCGAGAGGACTTCCAGCGCAAGCTGGCCGCGCTGCGCGACCAGGCGCCGACGACATCGTTCGACACGATGCGCGGCGTCATCGAGGCCGACTACGGACGCCCGCTCTCGGAGGTGTTCGCGGAGTTCGATCCCGAGGCTGTCGCGGCCGCGTCGATCGGCCAGGTGTACCGGGCCCGGCTGCACGACGGTCGTGATGTCGCGGTCAAGGTGCAGTACCCGGGCATCGACGCCGCGATCCGCGCCGACATGAAGAACCTGACAATGTTCCTGAAGATCTGGAAGTCGACGGTTCCGACGCTGTCCACCCCGGCGCTACTGGGCGAACTGCGGCTGAACTTCGAGGGCGAACTCGACTACGAGCGCGAGGCCCGCACCCAGCACGAGATCGCGCGACTGTATGCCGACCATCCCTTCATCGCGGTCCCCGACAGCCTCCCGCAGCTGAGCACCCGGCGGGTGCTGGTGAGCGAGTTCTTCGACGGCACCGGGTTCGCCGGGATCCGCGCGCTCCCCCAGCCGGAGCGAAACCGCATCGGCGAGATCATCTTCCGCTTCTACATCGGGTCGCTGTACCGATACCACGAGTTCTGCGGGGATCCGCACCCCGGCAACGTGCTGCTCGGTGCCGACGGCCGCGTCGGCTTCGTCGACTTCGGGCTGTTCAACCGGATGGACCCACAGCACGTCGAGTTCGAGAAGCTGTGCCTGCGCGCGGCGACCGAGGGGCGCCGGGACGACCTGTACGCGCTCATGGTGCGGCGCGGCGTCATCGCCCCCGACGCCGACGTGACACCCGACGAGTGCCTGGAGTACGTCTACGCCGCGGCCGAGTGGAATCTGGTGGACGAGGAGATCACGATCACCCCCGACATGGCCAGCACCGGATTCCTGCTCGCGATCGATCCGCGGGCGTCGGACTTCTCGGGCATGAAGGGCCAGAACCTGCCGCCCGAGCATCTGTTCTCCCGCCGGGCCGATTTCCTCACGTTCGGCGTGCTGGGGCAACTGGACGCCGGCGCCAACTGGCACCGCATCGGTCGGGAGTGGGTGTACGGAGAGCCGCCGGCGACCGAACTCGGTGTCGCCGAGGAACACTGGCGCCGCGCCCGCTGAATGCTTCCCGGCCCCCGACCGCTGTGGCACAGTCGGTGCATGGCAGCGGACGGGCACGACGAACTGTGGAAGACGCCGGCGGTCGAGGCACTGCGCGCCGGACCGCACACGAAGGTCGCGAAGATCGATCCCAAGGCGACGCCCGGATTCGTCGGCAACAAGGCCGACGGTGAGCGTCTGCTCGAGGAGCGCGGCGCGGCGCTGTCCGCGCTGCAGGAGAAGCTCTACGCGAACGGCCGCTCGGGCGACAAGCGTTCGGTGCTGCTGATCCTGCAGGGCATGGACACCGCCGGCAAGGGCGGCATGGTGCGGCACGTGATCGGACACGTCGATCCGCAGGGCGTCGACCACGCCGCGTTCGGGGTGCCGACGCCCGAGGAGAAGCGTCACCACTACCTGTGGCGCATCAACAAGGCGCTGCCCCGCGGCGGCCAGCTCGGCGTCTTCGACCGGTCGCACTACGAGGACGTCCTGGTCGTGCGGGTGCACAATCTGGTGCCGCCGGACGTGTGGAACGGCCGCTACGAGGAGATCAACCAGTTCGAGCGCGAACTGGTCAACAACGGGACGACCCTGGTGAAGGTCGCGATGTTCGTCTCGCTCGACGAGCAGAAGCAGCGGTTGGCGGAGCGGCTCGAGCGTCGCGACAAGTTCTGGAAGTACAACCCCGGCGACGTCTCGGAGCGGGCCCTGTGGCCGCAGTACCAGGAGGCGTATCAGGCCATGCTGGACAAGACGTCCACCACGCATGCGCCGTGGTACGTCGTGCCGTGTGATCGCAAGTGGTACAGCCGAATCGCGGTGACGGAGCTGTTGATCGACGCGCTCGAGCAGCTCGACCTGGACTGGCCACCGGCCGAGTTCGACATCGAGGTCGAGAAGGAGCGCCTGGCCCGGTCGTGACCTCGACGTCGGCGGCTCAGAGCATGTGCGGCGTGCTGTGGTGCACCTTGTGATCGTGGTGGGTGACGCCGCCGAAGATCGCTGCGGCCAACGCGAACGAGCCCAGCGACACGAGCCCGGCGATCACCGCCCAGCCGGCGAAGCCGCCACCGGCGGCCACCAGGAACAGTCCGAGCGTGGTAATGCCGACGAGGGCCAATCCGTATCCGGCCCATCCGGCGAAGTCGTTGACGGTCATTGCGACTCCCTCCTCGAACGCGACGCGTAGAGGTCCGTGCCCTGACGCTACGCCGCACATGCCTGGTACGCGAGAAACCGACCGGTCGAGGCCGCCCGGTCAGAACGTGGCGGCGTCGATCACGAACCGGTAGCGCACGTCGCTGTCGACGACGCGGTCGTAGGCGTCGTTGATCCGGTCCGCGGGGATCAGTTCGATCTCGGCCCCGATGCCGTGCTCGGCGCAGAAGTCCAGCATCTCCTGGGTCTGCGGGATGCCGCCGACCAGCGATCCGGCGAGGCTGCGGCGGTTCTTGAGCAGCGAGAATCCGCGCACGCTGATGGGGTTCTCGGGCAGGCCCAGTTCCACCAGGGTGCCGTTCACGGCGAGCATCGACAGGTACCGGTCCATGTCGAGGTTGACGGAGACGGTGTTGAGGATCAGGTCGAACGCGCCGCGCAGCGCCTTGAATGTCTCCTTCTCGGAGGTGGCGTAGTAGTGGTCGGCGCCGAAGCGCAGGCCGTCGTCCTTCTTGCTCAGCGACTGGCTCAGCACGGTCACCTCGGCGCCCATCGCGTGCGCGATCTTGACGCCGACGTGGCCGAGGCCGCCCATCCCGACGATCGCGACCTTCTTGCCGGGCCCGGCGCCCCAGTGCGCGAGCGGCGAATACAGGGTGATGCCGGCGCACAGCAGCGGTGCCGCGACGTCGAGGTCGAGGCCGTCGGGCACCGACAGCACGAATTCCTCGTCCACCACGATGTGCGTGGAATAGCCACCGGCCGTGCGCTTTCCGTCACGTCCGACGGTGTTGTAGGTGTCGACGACGCCGTTCTCGCAGTACTGCTCCTCACCGGCCTCGCAACTCGGGCAGGTGCGGCACGAGTCGACGAAGCAGCCGACGCCCACCCGGTCCCCTACCGCGTGCCGGGTGACCTCGGAGCCGACCTCGGCGACGATTCCGGTGATCTCGTGGCCCGGCACCACCGGATACGAGGTGCCGCCCCACTCGTTGCGGGCGGTGTGGATGTCGGAGTGGCAGATGCCCGCGTACTTGATCTCGATGAGCACGTCGTGGGGGCGGACTGCACGGCGTTCGATGGTGGTCTTCACGAGGGGTGCGTCGGCGGAGGTCGCCGCGTAGGCGGAAGCGGTAAGCATGCGTCCATGCCTACCCGGTACCCCGGAACACACGCAACGGAGGGGCCGCGAACTCCACGGACGAATCGGACCGTTCCACCCGAAATCGCCCGCCCGCTCGATTCGTCCGCCTAACATCGCCGCAACTGAACACATGTCCACATTTCTGCCCGGATCTTGCTCACACGACGCGAACCGAGGGATCGAATGTGTCAACACCGTGTCTTGCTCGCCGCCGCGATTGCCGCGTTCTCACTCGTTGCCCTGCCGACCGCAGCAGCAGCACCGCCGCCCGCCCCGATCACGGCGCTGCGCGCCGATGGCACCAGCCTCGTCGACGGCTACGGCCGCACGGTGCTGCTGCACGGGGTGAACAACGTCGACAAGGAACCGCCGTATCTCCAACCGGGAGACGGGCTGACGGTCACCGCGGCGGACGCCGATCTGCTGGCAGGACACGGCTTCAACACCGTCCGCCTCGGGGTCTCGTTCGACGCCCTGATGCCGGACCGTGGCGTCGTCGACACCGCATACCTCGACCGGGTCGCCGGCGTCGTCGACGTGCTGGCCGCCCGGGGCATCCACGTGCTGCTCGACAATCACCAGGACGGTCTCTCGAAGCCGTGGGGCGGCAACGGTTTCCCGGCGTGGGCGATCGAATCGCGACCCCAGTCGTGGGAACCGAATCCCGGGTTCCCGATGTACTACCTCGTGCCGAGCATGAACGCCGGCTGGGACGAGGTGTGGGACAACACGCACGGCGCGCTCGACTACCTCGGCACCGCGCTGGCGGCGCTGGCCGAGCGGGTGGAGGGAAAGCCGGGCGTCTTGGGCATCGAGCTGATGAACGAGCCGTGGCCCGGGTCGATGTTCTTGTCGTGCTTCCCGAACGGCTGCCCCGAGTTCGACGCGAAGTACCAGGCGGCGCTGCAGAAGCTGACCGACCGCATCCGCCAGGCCGATCCGAACATCCCGGTCTTCTGGGAGCCGAACGTGACGTGGAACGAGACGATGCCGACGCACCTGGGTCAGCCGCCGCGCACCCCGGCGATCACCGGCCCGAACATCGGCTTCGCTCCGCACGACTACTGCATCCCGAGCCAGCTCGCGATCTACCTGGGCCTGCCCCGGGAACTGCGCTCCTCGTGCACGGCGCAGCAGGCGCGCACATGGGACCATGTCGACTCGTTCACCGGGCGGGCCGGGATCCCCACGTTGGTCACCGAGTTCGGCGACGGTGACGCCACCGTCCTCGCCACTACCCTCGCCCGCGCCGACGAGCGCTTCATCGGCTGGCAGTACTGGCACTACTCGTCGACGCCGGGATCGGATCCCTTCCTCGGCGACGTCGGCCGCCAACTCGTCCGCACGTTCCCGCAGGCCACCGCGGGCCAGCCCGGGCGCATGATCTTCGATTCCGGCAACGGAGACTTCGCGTACCGCTACACGCCGCGGGCCGCGACCAGGCCGACCGAGATCTTCGTCTCCGACCTGCACTACCCGGACGGCTACGAGGTGCGGGTGGAGGGAGGCCACATCACGTCGGCGCCGGGCGCCCGGATCGTGACGGTCGTCGCCGACGGCAGCAATCCCGTCACCCTCAAGATCAACCGGCCCGGATCACCGGGAGTCGACGTGCCCGACGGGCCGATCGGCACCGGCTCGGCCGCCGGGTCCACCGGGTCTCTCGGGTCCTGACGCACCTGAAAACAGCTCACCGGGACCGGATCCGCAGACGATCCGATCCCGGTGAGCCGGTCGACCGGCGTGCCTACCCCTGCGCGGCACGCCGCCGCAGTCGCCGAGCCGCCGCGACCAGGTTGCGCAGTGACGGCTCGAGCTGCCAGTAGTGGCGGGTCTTGAGTCCACCGTCGGGGTTCGCCCACAGGCGGTCGAGGTCCACCGATTCGGCGGCCTCGGTCAGCAGGGCGTCGAGTTCGTCGATGTCGGGGATCCGCGCCGAACGGCTCTCGTACACACCGGGTCCGACGCCGTGGGTGAGCGCCTTCTCCTTGATCGCGTCGAGCACCCAGCCGATCGATCGGGTGGCGACGATCGCCGTGACGTCGGCGTCGAGCCGCTCGATCGCGTCGACCACCGACCGCTTGCCCGAGTACGTCAGATGCGTGTGGATCTGGGTCTGCGGCTTCGCACCGCCCGTGGCCAGTCGGAACGCGTCGACCGCCCAGTCCAGGTATTCCTTGTGCCCGGTCTCGCGCAGCGGCAACAGTTCCCGGATCGCGGGCTCGTCGACCTGGATGATCGCGATGCCCGCGGCCTCGAGGTCGGCGATCTCGTCGCGGATCGCGAGCGCGAGCTGGTCGGCGGTCTCGTGCAGCGGCTGATCCTGGCGCACGAACGAGCGCGCCAGCATCGTCACCGGACCGGTGAGCATGCCCTTGACCGGCTTGTCCGTGAGCGACTGCGCGTACGCGATCCACTCGACCGTCATCGGCTTGGGACGACGGATGTCGCCGTACAGCACCGGCGGACGCGTGCACCGCGAGCCGTACGCCTGCACCCAGCCGTTGTGGGTGAACGCGTACCCCTCGAGCAGTTCCGCGAAGTACTGCACCATGTCGTTGCGCTCGTGCTCGCCGTGGACGAACACGTCGAGGCCGATGTCCTCCTGCAGCGCAATGGTCTTCGCGATCTCGTCCTGGATGCGCTTGTAGTACTCGTCCCAGTCGAGCCGCCCCTCGCCCAGATCGTAACGGGCCTGCCGGATCTCGTTCGTCTGCGGGAACGATCCGAGCGTGGTCGCCGGCACGGGAGGCAGGTTCAGCCGCGCCTGCTGCGCGATGCGCCGCTCCTCGTACGGTGCGCGGACCCGATCGGATGGGGTGATCGCGTTGACGCGTGCCCGGACGTCGTGCTTCTGCTTGAAATGCACCGACGTCGGCTTCTTGCGCCAGCGCTCGGACGGCCCCTCGGTGAGCGCCTTCGCCAGCGAGACCACCTCGCCGACCTTCTGCTTCGCGAACGCGAGGCGGTCGGCGACGTCGCCGGGCATGTCGTACTCCATGAGCACGTCGTACGGGACGTGCAGCAGCGAGCACGACGTCGACACGACCAGGTCGGGGGTGACGTCCTTGATCTGGTTCAGGTAGGTGAGCGTGTTGAACCGGTCCACCCGCCACACGTTGCGGCCGTCGACGATGCCGGCGTAGATCCGCTTGCGCCTGATGCCGGGGATCTTCGCGAGTTCCTCGGCCGTGATGCGGCCGTTGACCAAGTCCAGACCCAGCGCCTCGACCGGCGTCGCGGCGAGGATCGGGAGCGCCTCGCCGAGATGGCCGTACGGCCCGGTCACGAGAATGCGCGGACGCAACGGGGCGTGTGCGAGCTTCTGGTACGCACGCCCGAGTGCCTCGAGTTCCTCGGGGGCGCGGTCCTCGGTAAAGCACGGCTCGTCGAGCTGCACGCACGTCGCGCCGGCCTTGGCGAGCTGCGCGAACAGCTTCTCGTACTCCGGCAGCAGCTTGTCGAGCAGGTCGAGCGTCGCGAATCCCTCCTGTGTGGAGCCGGGGGCGATCTTCGACAGCAGCAGCAGCGAGACCGGTCCGAGCACCACCGGACGCAGTTCGATGCCCATCGCCTTCGCGCGCTCGAACTCGTCGAGCAGCGTGTCCGAAGACAATTCGAACGTGGAGGTCTCGGACAGCTCGGGCTGGCGGTAGTAGTAGTTGGTGCCGAAGAACCGCACCAGCTCGAGCGGCGGGAAGTCGGGCCGGCCGCGAGCCATCGTGAAGTAGAAGTCGAGCGGGTCGAGCTCGCTCTCGAGTGGGGTGAACCGCTCCGGGACCGCGCCGAACAGCAGCGCGTTGTCGAGGACGTGGTCGTAGTACGAAAACGTGTTGCCGGGGACCTGTGTCAACCCGGTGGCGGCCAGCTCGCTCCAGGTCTGCTCCTGCAATTCCTGTGCGACGGAGACGAGTTCGGCCTTGGTGCCCGTCCCGTGCCAGTAGGCCTCGAGGGCCCGCTTGAGTTCGCGACGGGGCCCGATGCGCGGGTAACCGAGGACGCTGGATCCGTACCCGGCGGTGTTTGCGGCGGACATTCGGATCGACCTTTCGCTTCAGCGCCTGGAGCCCGTGCGCCTTTTCCGCAGCCGAGAGCGCGGAGAAGGCGCACGGGCGCCGAGGAGCGGGCTTGGTGTTGCCGTGAAGTGCCGGCTAGCTTGCCTTCTTGGTGACACGGCCGTTGTCGGCATATTCGTAGAAGCCGGCACCCGACTTCTTGCCGACGAGCCCTGCCTCGACCATCCGCAGCAGCAGTGGCGGCGCCGAGTACAGCGGCTCCTTGAACTCCTCGTACATCGAGTCGGCGATCGACTTGACGGTGTCAAGTCCCACCAGATCGGTCAGCGCGAGCGGACCCATCGGGTGCGCACATCCGAGCACCATCGCCTTGTCGATGTCGTCCTTGGTGGCGAACCCGGATTCCACCATGCGAATCGCCGAGAGCAGGTACGGCACCAGGAGGGCGTTGACGACGAAACCGGAACGGTCCGCCGAACGCACGACCTGCTTGCCGAGCACCTCGCTCGCGAAGGTCTCCGCCCGCTCGGACACGGCCGGGCTGGTCTTGAGAGTGGTGACCAGCTCGACGAGCGGGAGGACGGGCACCGGGTTGAAGAAGTGCATGCCGATCACGCGCTCAGGCGCCTTGGTGGCGATGCCCAACTTCATGATCGGGATGGACGAAGTGTTCGATGCGAGCACCGCGTCCGGATCCGTCACGATCTGGTCGAGTTCGGCGAAGATCTCACTCTTGATCTTCTCGTCCTCGACGACGGCCTCCACTACGAGCTGCCGGTCTGCGAAGTCGCCGAGATCGGAGGTGAAGCGCAGCCGCCAGGCCGCCTGCTCCCGCTCACGCTCGGTGATCTTGCCGCTGCTCACGCCGCGATCGAGCGAGCGGAGGATGCGCGAACGTCCCGCCGCCGCAAGCTCGCGGGTCTGCTCGAACACCAGCACGTCGACGTGTGCACGAGCGCACACCTCGGCGATTCCCGAACCCATGATGCCGGCGCCGATCACGCCGACGCGCTGAATCTTTTCGCTGGTCACGTCAGCTCCTTTTCGGAAGTGGAGGTCGGATCCCCGGGAGGGATCAGCGTGGAGGACACCCCGCCGATCCCTCCCCGAGAGGTCGAGGGGACTAGTGGAACTGGCCCTCTTCGGTGGAGCCCTTGAGGGCAGCCGTGGAGGTGTTGGGGTCGACGGTGGTGGCGATGCTGTCGAAGTAGCCGGCGCCGACCTCACGCTGGTGCTTGATGGCGGTGAAGCCGCGCTCCTCGGCAGCCTTGAACTCGCGCTCCTGCAGGTCGACGAAGGCGGTCATGCCCTCGCGGGCGTAGCCGTGCGCCAGGTCGAACATGCCGTAGTTGAGCGAGTGGAAGCCGGCCAGGGTGATGAACTGGAACTTGAAGCCCATCGCGCCGAGCTCCTTCTGGAACTTCGCGATGGTCGCGTCGTCCAGGTGCGCCTTCCAGTTGAAGGACGGCGAGCAGTTGTACGCCAGCAGCTGGTCCGGGAACTCGCTGCGGACGGCCTCGGCGAACTTCTTGGCGACCTCGAGGTCCGGCACACCGGTCTCCATCCAGATGAGGTCGGAGTACGGCGCGTAGGCCTTGGCGCGGGCGATGCAGGGCTCGATGCCGTTCTTGACGCCGTAGAAGCCCTCGGCGGTGCGGGTGCCGTCGAGGAACTCACGGTCACGCTCGTCGACGTCGGAGGTCAGCAGCGTGGCGGCCTCGGCGTCGGTGCGGGCGATGACGACCGTCGGGACGTCGGCGACGTCGGCCGCGAGGCGAGCCGAGGTCAGGGTGCGGATGTGCTGCTGGGTGGGGATGAGCACCTTGCCACCGAGGTGGCCGCACTTCTTCTCCGACGCGAGCTGGTCCTCCCAGTGCGAACCGGCGACGCCGGCCGCGATCATGGCCTTCTGCAGCTCGTAGACGTTGAGCGCGCCACCGAAGCCGGCCTCACCGTCGGCGACGATCGGGGCGAGCCAGTTGTCGACGGAGGTGTCGCCCTCGACCTTGGCGATCTCGTCGGCACGCAGCAGCGCGTTGTTGATGCGGCGCACGACCTGCGGCACCGAGTTGGCCGGGTAGAGGCTCTGGTCCGGGTAGGTGTGACCGGAGAGGTTCGCGTCGCCGGCGACCTGCCAGCCGGACAGGTAGATGGCCTTGAGGCCCGCGCGGACCTGCTGCACGGCCTGGTTGCCGGTGAGGGCGCCCAGCGAGTTGATGTAGTCCTCGTTGTTCACGAGATCCCACAGGATCTCGGAGCCGCGGCGGGCGAGGGTAGCTTCCTCGACCACGGTGCCCTGCAGCTTGACGACCTGCTCGGCCGTGTAGTTACGGGTGATGCCCTTCCAGCGCGGGTTGGTGTCCCAATCCTTCTGGATCTGCTCTGCGGTCCTCGGGGTGCCGGTGGTCGACATCGAAAGCTCCACTTCTTCTCTGCTGCTTCGACCGGTACGGCTGTACTGCTTCACACCGTTGCCAGGCCGATCGGATGTACATGCCGACAATGGCACACGTGAAAACCCGCGTCTACCTGTAGCTAATGCCAACCTTCGCTATGTTTTCAGATCAATCTGCAAAGCTTGCAAATTATTTGACAGCCAAGCAGTTGCTTGGGCTACTGATCAGTAGGGCGGTTAAGTTACCCGCAAGTAGGCCTCTACCTCGGGGTTAGCGTGAAATCCGGACACGCCCGCCGAACGTGAATCGGACACGTGACGAGGGTCTCGACGGGGCGCGCCTTCACACGCCGTGGACATGCCTGTGAGGGCAATCACACAAATTGGACAGCGTTCCGCGCAACGGAACGGACGCGAACACGGGTTACAGACACCTTCGAGTGGCCGTTCGAGAGCTACGCGCGCTGCTGTCGGCCGAGGATCGCGACTCGTGCGAAGCCGTAGCGGGCCTCGAGCGAGGCGGCCGACGACAGGTCGTACGCGCGCGGCCCGAACTCGGCGCATTCGACGACGGCCGAGCCGGTGACGATCGGCGACAGCCGGGTGAGCTCCCACTGGGTGTGGACGATGTCCCCGTAGTCCCGGGTGCTCGCGACACCGACAGGCTCGACGAGGTCCGTCCGCCACGACTGGCAGGCGAGCCAGTCCGGCGTCAGCTGCACCTGCTCGGATCCGGATTCCGACAGCTCCACTCGCCCCACCAATCCCCGTCCACCGCCGTCCGCCGGGGGGATCGAGAATCCCATCCCACCGACACCGTTGACGAGGCTGAGCTCCGCCTGGGGCAGCTCCGGCAGCGCGAAGGGGTTGCGGTCCCCGTCCTCGATCGGGGCGCCCACCAGTAGATCGGACGTGAACGCGCTCTCGTCCTGCTCGCCGGGCAACAGGCACGAGCACGACATCCCGGCGAACAGCCGGCCTTGCGGCACCCCCACCTCGTCGGAGTCCGCAGACAGCGGCTCGACGATCCACACCGCGATGCTCGGACGTTCGGGCACCTCGAACGACTCCGGCAGGAGCGCACGGCTGAAGGGCCGGCTGATGTCGGTCGTGAGGATCAGCCAGCGTGCGGTCACGGATATCGCGTCGAGATCCTTGGGCTCCTCGACGACGGACCCGTCGGCGTCGGCGCCCGCCGTCGCGACGCCGGATCCTGTGGCCGGGTGGTCCGCCGCCGGGGCGGACGGAAAGAGCATGGGAGGCTGGAGCCCGCTCCGCGAGCGACGCGTGAAGATCATCGGGACCTCTGACGAACCTGGTCGAGAGTCGGCCGCAGCCGCGGGCGACCACCGGGACAGGGGACGGACCACGCCCAGTTCAGCGGGCGAGCGTGGACCGGAGACACCCGCCCGTCGGCGAGCGTCCACGTCTGTTCGCTCGAGACGCGCGGGCCCTCACTGCGCGCCCCGAACTGTCTCGACATCAATGCTTTACACATATGAGCATCGACCGTTGCCCAGCTTTTGCCACCGTCAACGAGATGTCAAGACTTGTTCCGAAAACGTCATGTTCGGTCTGGTAGCCCTCGCGGTTCCGCCTTCCAGGAGCTCATTCCCTCGTCACCGCGCGCTGCGCATCGGTGAAACCGTGGACGGGCACCCCCGCATCCGCTCGGCGCTTCCGGCTCACGTAGTCGGAGGTCACGAAGTACGCGGCCTCGACGTATTCGCCCTTCGCGTCGTAGGTGATGGACTTGTCGGCCGCGAACCCCATGTGCCGGCCGACGGACACGGCGTCCATGTTGGCGCCGAGGAACACGTAGTCCCAGCCGTAGACCTGTTCCTGCCGTGCGATCACGTCCTTCACCGCCGGGAGAGTCCAGTCGCGGCTCGCGTTCTCGTGACCGTCGGTGACGACGACGATGATCACGTGCCCGGGCCGTTCGGACTCCGCTCGCGCCGCCAACTCCTCCCCGATCTCCGTCGTGAACCGGCCGATGCCGTCGAGTAGTGCGGTACTCCCCCGCGGACGCAGCTCGAGCGGCGGCACCTCGGCGATGGGCCGGGCGGTGTAGACGCGCTCGTACTCGCGGTCGAACTGCGCCAGCGTGACTTCCGCGGCACCGGGCTGCGCGCGCTGCTCGGCGATGAAGGCGTCGAAACCGCCTTCGGTGTCCGATTTGATCGAATGCATCGAACCCGAGCGGTCCAGCAGCACGGCGATGAGGGTGAGATCCGGATTGGTCATGCGAACTCCAACTGGTGCGTGAAGGACGTTCCGGCCGAACGCCGCCGACCGGTGGCCAGCATCGCAGTATGCGGAAAGGTACCGACAAGTTCGGTTGTATCCGCGGGTCGGGAGCCCGTTGTCAGCCGAGTGCTAACGCAGTCCTTTGCACGGTTAGCAACACGCTCGTACCCTGACGTCATGTCCAAGACCTTCGTCGGCGCCCGGCTGCGACAGCTGCGGACGGAGCGCGGCCTCAGCCAGGCGGCCCTGGCGAAGACGCTGGAGATCTCGGCCAGCTACCTCAACCAGATCGAGCACGACGTCCGCCCGCTGACGGTGCCGGTGCTGCTGCGGATCAGCGAGGTGTTCGGCGTCGACACGACGTTCTTCTCCTCGCAGGACGACACCCGGCTGATCGCCGAGCTGCGCGAGGTCGCGCTCGACAAGGACATGGGCATCGACGCCGACGCGCAGGAGATCGCGGAGATGGTGTCGTCGCATCCGGGTCTGGCGAAGGCGATGGTCAACATGCACCGCCGCTACCGCAACACGTCCGCGCAATTGGCCGCCGCCACCGAGGACCGGTACAGCGACGGCAGCGGCAGCGGGTCGATCACGATGCCGCACGAGGAGGTTCGCGACTACTTCTATCAGCGGCAGAACTACATCCACGATCTCGACACCGCGGCCGAGGAGCTCACCGCGCGGCTGCGCTTCCACCGCGGTGACATCGCGGACGGCATCGCGCGACGGCTGGAGAACCTGCACGACGTCCAGATCGTGCGCCGCATCGATCTGGGCGAGAACGTCCTGCACCGGTACGACCCCGAGACCCGGGTACTGGAGATCTCGCCGGCACTGTCGGGCGGGCAACAGGTGTTCAAGTTCGCCACCGAACTCGCCTACCTCGAGTGCGGGGACCTGTTGCGCAAGCTCGTCGACGAGGGCAACTTCACCTCCGACGAGGCCCGCTCGCTCGCGATGCTCGGCCTCGCCAACTACTTCGCGGCCGCGACGGTGCTGCCCTACGGCCAGTTCCACGAAATCGCCGAGGACTTCCGCTACGACATCGAGCGACTGTCGGCGTTCTACGCGATCAGTTACGAGACGATCTGCCACCGCCTGTCGACGCTGCAGCGTCCGAAGCAGCGCGGGGTGCCGTGGTCGTTCGTCCGCGTGGATCGCGCGGGCAACATGTCGAAGCGCCAGTCCGCCACCGGGTTCCACTTCTCGTCGAGCGGCGGCACGTGCCCACTGTGGAACGTGTACGAGACGTTCGCGTACCCGGGCAAGATCATGACGCAGATCGCGCAGATGCCCGACGGCCGCAACTATCTGTGGGTCGCACGGACCGTGGAGCGCCGCGCTCAGCGCTACGGCCAGCCGGGCAAGACGTTCGCGATCGGCCTCGGTTGCGAACTGCGGCACGCACCGCGCGTCGTGTACGCCGACGGTCTGGACCTCGGCGGCAGCACCGCCACGCCGATCGGCGCCGGCTGCCGCGTGTGCGAGCGGATGAACTGTCCGCAGCGCGCCTTCCCGCCCTTGGGCAAGGATCTCGACATCAACGAGCACCGCAGCTCGGTGTCGCCCTACACGATTCGCTGATCCACCAGCGCCTTCCCCGCTGATCGAGCCTCGTCCGTCGAGGTCGTGTGAGCTCCCGTTCACGTGTGCGTAATGCGCGACACGAACTCGTGACCCACAGACATTCCGGCGCAACAACTTCCGCCTACTGTCTCGGATCACGGATACAGCGTCGTATACGTACCTCGCCGCAGCTCAGCGTCATTCCTCTCGACGGAAAGGCTCGTCCATGCCCACGTTCTCGAAGCGTGCTCTCACCGCCCCGGCTGCACTCGCCGCACTCGGCCTGGTCCTCACCGCCTGCGGCAGCAAGGCGTCGGACACCTCGGCCTCCGGTACGACGTCCGCGACCTCCTGCGTCGACACGTCCGGAGACACCGTCAAGGTCGGCTCGCTCAACTCGCTGTCCGGCACGATGGCGATCAGCGAGGTCACCGTGCGCGACTCGATCGCGCTGGCGGTCGAGGAGATCAACAACGCCGGCGGCGTGCTCGGCAAGAAGATCCAGATCGTCGCCGAGGACGGCGCATCGGAGCCGACCGTCTTCGCGGAGAAGGCCGAGAAGCTCATCAGCAGCGACTGTGTCGCAGCGGTTTTCGGCGGCTGGACGTCGTCGAGCCGCAAGGCGATGCTGCCGGTGTTCGAGGACGCGGGCGCGCTACTGTACTACCCCGTCCAGTACGAGGGCCTCGAGGATTCGCCCAACATCTTCTACACCGGCGCGACCACCAACCAGCAGATCGTCCCGGCGCTCGACTACCTGAAGGAGAAGGGCGTCAAGTCGCTCTACCTGGTGGGCAGCGACTACGTGTTCCCGCAGACGGCGAACCGCATCATCAAGGCGTACGCCGCGGCCAACGGCATCGAGATCAAGGGCGAGGACTACACCCCGCTCGGATCGACCGACTTCTCGACCATCGTCAACAAGGTCCGCACTGCGGACGCCGACGCGGTGTTCAACACCCTCAACGGTGACTCCAACGTCGCGTTCTTCCGCGAGTACTCCAACGTGAGCCTGAAAGCCGCTGACATGCCCGTCGTTTCGGTGTCGATCGCGGAGGAGGAGGTGGGTGGCATCGGCGTGCAGAACGTCGCCGGCCAGCTCACCGCATGGAACTACTACGAGACCGTCGACAACCCGGAGAACAGGAAGTTCGTCGACGCGTACAAGGCGAAGTACGGCGCGGACAAGCCGACGTCGGATCCGATGGAGGCCGCCTACACCTCGGTCTACCTGTGGAAGAACACTGTGGAGAAGGCGAACTCGTTCGCCGTCTCGGACATCCAGGCCGCGGCCGACGGCGTCTCCTTCCAGGCGCCAGAGGGCCTGGTCACGATCGACGGCGACAACCACCACATCACCAAGACCGCCCGCATCGGCGAGATCCGCGGCGACGGACTGATCTACACGATCTGGGAGTCCGACGGCCCGATCCAGCCGGACCCGTACCTCGAGAACTACGACTGGGCGAACGGCCTGTCCGGCTCCGGTAGCTGACCCGAGCCCCTACGACGAGGAAGGGCGGGCACCGATGGATGTGGTTGTCGGGCAGCTGTTCACCGGCCTGAGTATCGGGTCGATCCTGTTGTTGGCGGCACTGGGCCTGTCGCTGACGTTCGGGCAGATGGGTGTGATCAACATGGCCCACGGCGAGTTCATCATGGCCGGTTCGTACACCGCGTACGTGGTGCAGCAGGTCGTGTCGAGTGCCGGCGCGTCACTGCTGATCTCGCTGGTGGTGGGATTCCTGGTGGGCGGCCTGATGGGCGCAGCGCTCGAGTCCACGCTGATCCGCCGGATGTACCACCGGCCACTCGACACCCTGCTGGTGACGTTCGGCGTGGGCCTGGTGCTGCAGCAGTTGGCCCGCGACATCTTCGGTGCCCCCGCCGTCAACGTCGTTGCACCGTCGTGGCTCTCGGGTGGCGTGGAGATCCTCGGCGCCGTCGTGCCGAAGACCCGCATCTTCATCCTGATCCTGGCGATCGCGGCGGTCGCGGTGCTGTCGTTCGCCCTCGCGAGGACGCCGATGGGCCGCCGCATCCGGGCAGTGGTGCAGAACCGAGACCTCGCGGAGACCAGCGGGATCTCCTCGCGGCGGTCCGATGTGATGACGTTCTTCATCGGCTCTGGCCTGGCCGGCGTGGCCGGCGTGGCGCTGACTCTGATCGGGTCCACGAGCCCGACCGTCGGGCAGTCGTATCTGATCGACGCGTTCCTCGTGGTCGTCGTCGGTGGCCTGGGCCGGCTCTCGGGTGCGGTGGTCGCGGCGTTCGCGCTCGGCATCCTCAACTCGTTCATCGAGTACTCGACCACCGCATCGATCGCGAAGGTGATCGTGTTCGTGCTCATCGTCGTTTTCCTGCAGGTCCGCCCGCAGGGGCTGTTCGTCGCGAAGACAAGGAGCCTGGCATGACCGTGCTCAGTCGGTACCGGGCCTGGGCCGGTTTCGCCGTCGCCGCGCTCGTGTTGTTCGGGATCGCCCCGGCCCTGTTGTCAGACTTCCGACTCAATCTCCTGGCGAAGTTCCTGTGCTTCGCGATCGTCGCGGTCGGCATCGGATTGGCTTGGGGCCGTGGAGGGATGCTCACGCTGGGACAGGGTGTGTTCTTCGGCCTCGGCGCCTACATCATGGCGATGCACCTCAAGATCGCCGACGCGGAACTCCGCGGCGACGCGGTGCCGGACTTCATGCAGATCGCCGGGATCCGCGAACTACCCGCCTACTGGACGCCGTTCGCCAACCCGATCACGACCATCGTCGCGATCCTCGTCGTCCCCGCGCTGGTCGCGTTCCTGCTGGGGCTCGGCGTCTTCAAGCGCCGCGTCAAGGGCGCGTACTTCGCGATCCTGTCGCAGGCCCTCGCCGCGGCGTTCGCGATCCTGCTCGTCGGCCAGCAGTCGATCGGCGGTTCCAACGGCCTCAACCGGTTCCGCACGTTCTTCGGGTTCAACCTGTCCGACCCGGCGAACAAGCGGATGCTGTTCTTCATCGCCGCGGCGGTCCTGCTGCTGGTGGTCGCCGCGACCCGGCAGTTGATGAACTCCCGCTACGGCGAACTGCTCGTCGCGGTACGCGACCAGGAGGAGCGGGTCCGGTTCCTCGGCTACGATCCCGCCACCGTCAAGGTCGTCGCGTACACGGTGGCAGCCTTCTTCGCGGGTATCGCCGGTGCGCTGTTCGTCCCGATCGTCGGCATCATCTCCCCCGCCGACGTCGGCATCGTCCCCTCGATCGCGTTCCTCATCGGGGTGGCGATCGGCGGTCGCACGACGCTGCTCGGCCCGGTGCTGGGGGCCATCGGTGTCGCGTGGGCGCAGACGACGCTGTCGGAGAACTTCCCGTCGGCGTGGACGTACGCGCAGGGCCTGCTGTTCATCGTCGTGATCGGCTTCTTCCCGGCCGGCATCGCGGGGCTGGCCAAGCTCTTCGGACGTCGTCGACGCGCCACTCCCCTCGAAAGCGAACCGGAACCCGCCCGCGAAATGGAGGTCGCGCGATGAACGGTGCCCACACGCAACCGACCCTCGGCGGCAACGCCGGCATGTCGAGCGAATACCTCGAGATCCGCGACCTGCGGGTCACGTTCGACGGCTTCACCGCCGTCGACGGCGTCGATCTCACCCTGTTCCAGGGCGATCTGCGTTTCCTCATCGGCCCCAACGGCGCCGGCAAGACCACGCTGGTCGACGCGGTCACGGGCCTGGTCCCCGCCACCGGATCGGTCACCAAGTCCGGCGTGGAACTGTTGGGGCAGAAGGTCCACCGGATCGCCCGGACCGGCGTGGGCCGCACATTCCAGACGGCGTCGGTGTTCGAGGAACTGACGGTCCTGCAGAACCTCGACATCGCGGCCGGCTCCGGCCGGTCCCCGCTGACGATGCTGCGTCGCCGCCGGAGCGTCCTGCCACAGATCGAGGAGGCGCTCGAGACCACCGGGCTCGCGCACCTGCGGGACCGGCCGGCCGGGATCCTGGCGCACGGCCAGAAGCAGTGGCTCGAGATCGGGATGCTGCTGGTGCAGGACGCCGACGTGCTGCTGCTCGACGAACCGGTGGCCGGCATGAGCCACGACGAGCGCGAGGAGACCGGAAACCTGCTGCGGCGCATCGGCGCCGAACGCACCGTCGTGGTCGTCGAGCACGACATGGACTTCATGCGGGCGTTCGCGACGTCGGTGACGGTCCTGGCCCGCGGCAAGGTGATCGCCGACGGCAGCGTCGAGGAGATACAGGCCGACCCGACGGTGCAGCAGGTGTACCTGGGCACCGCCGCCGCCGCAGACGTACTCGAGGAGAACTGACCATGCTGGAACTCGTCGACATCCACACCGGGTACGGCCGCACCGAGATCATCCACGGCGCCTCGGTCGTCGTCCCCGCCGACGGCGTCGCCGCCGTCATGGGACACAACGGCGCCGGCAAGACGACGCTGCTGCGTGCGGCCGTCGGGCTGGCGAAGACGACGTCGGGCAGCGTCCTGCTCGACGGGGAGGACGTCACCCGGCTGCGGCCCAGCGCCCGCGTGGCCCGGGGGCTCGCGTACGTACCGCAGGGCCAGCAGTCCTTCGGGCAGCTCACGTGCCTCGAGAACCTGCAGGTGGTCGCGGACGGGCGCCGCCGCGGCAAGACCCTCATCGACGAGCAACTCGCTCTGTTCCCGGCCCTCGGGTCACTGCTCGACCGCCGCGCGGGTCTGCTGTCCGGCGGCCAGCGCCAGCAGCTGGCGATCGCGCGAGCGCTGATCACCGAGCCCCGGGTGCTCGTGCTCGACGAACCGACGGAGGGCATCCAACCGTCCGTCGTGGCCGAGATCGAGTCCGCGATCGTGAAACTCACCCGACGCGGCAATCTCGGGGTGCTCCTGGTGGAGCAGCACATCGGTTTCGCGCTCCAGTCCGCGCAGCGCTACTACGTCCTCGAGTCGGGCCGGATCACCTCCACCGGGTCCGGTGGCGCCGACGCCGAGTCCGTCGTGCGGACCGCCCTCACCATCTGACCGGCCGTCCGACACACCCTCCCACCGAAGGAGACCTCCGTGTCCCCCGCTTTCGACACTGGTTTCGACACCCTCCTCGTCGCCAATCGCGGCGAGATCGCCTGCCGCATCATGCGGTCGGCCCGCGCGCTCGGCCTCAAGGCGGTCGCGGTGTACTCGGACGCCGACGCGTCGGCCATGCACGTCGAGATGGCCGACGCCGCCGTCCGACTGGGTCCCGCACCCGCGGCCGAGTCGTACCTGTGCGCCGAGAAGGTCGTCGAGGCCGCCCTCACGACCGGCGCGGGTGCGATCCACCCGGGATACGGATTCCTCTCCGAGAACGCCGAATTCGCGGCCGCTACCGAGCGGGCCGGGATCGCGTTCGTCGGCCCCACCGCGGAACAGTTGCGGGTGTTCGGCAACAAGCACACCGCACGTGAGGCCGCGCGGGCGGTGGGGGTGCCGCTCGTCCCCGGCAGCGGCCTGCTGGCCTCCGTCGAGGCGGCGGCGGCCGAGGCCGAGCGCATCGGCTACCCGGTGATGCTCAAGGCGGTCGGCGGGGGCGGCGGCATCGGCATGCAGGCGTGCTTCACCCCGGCCGCGTTGCGCGGCGCGTACGAGACCGTGCAGCGACTGGCGGCAGCCAACTTCTCCTCGTCCGGGGTGTTCCTGGAGCGCTTCGTCGCCCGCGCCCGCCACATCGAAGTGCAGGTGTTCGGCGACGGGACCGGCCGCACGGTCAGTCTCGGCACCCGCGACTGTTCGCTACAGCGGCGTAACCAGAAGGTGGTCGAGGAGGCGCCGGCGTCCGGCCTCCCCGACGCGGTGGTCGAGCAGTTGCTGAGCGCCTCGAGGAGGCTGGCGTCGTCGGTGGACTACCGGTCGGCGGGCACGGTCGAGTTCGTGTACGACGTGGACCGTGCGGAGGCGTCGTTCCTTGAGATGAACACCCGCCTGCAGGTGGAGCATCCGGTGACCGAGGAGGTGACGGGCGTCGACCTGGTGGCGTGGATGCTGCGCCTGGCGGGCGGGGACGCGTCGATGCTCGACGGCCTGGCCGACACCGGTCCCGCGATCACCGGGCACGCCGTCGAGGCCCGCGTGTACGCGGAGGATCCGGGCCGCGACTACCGGCCGAGCGCCGGCACCCTCACCGCCGTGCAGTTCCCGCCGGACGCCCGGGTGGAGACGTGGGTGGACACCGGCACCGAGGTCAGTGCCCACTACGACCCGATGCTCGCGAAGATCGTCACGCGCGGCGCCACCCGGGCGGAGGCCCTGGCGCGGCTGGGCGAGGCGCTCACCGGGACCCGTCTCTACGGGGTGCAGACCAATCTTCCTCAGCTCCGGCACATCTGCGCGCAGCCGATCGCCGAGCACACGACGGGGTCGCTCGCCGACATTCCGGCCACCGGGCCGCAGATCGACGTGCTGCGCGCCGGCACGATGACGACGGTGCAGGATCTGCCGGGCCGGATCGGGCTGTGGGAGGTCGGCATTCCGCCGTCCGGACCGATGGACGACCTGTCGTTCCGGCTGGCCAACACCGCGGTCGGCAATCCCGTCGAGGCGCCGGGCCTCGAGTGCACGCTGCAGGGTCCGCGGCTGGAGTTCTCGTCGCCCGCGGTCGTGTGCGTGACGGGCGCCGCCGTCCCGGTCACCGTCGACGGTCTCGCCGCCCCGATGTGGGAGCCGATCGAGGTGGCCGCGGGCGCGGTCCTCGACATCGGCTCCCCCGCCGACGCCGGCCTGCGCACGTATCTGGCGGTGCGCGGCGGCCTGGACGTTCCGCTGTTCCATGGCAGCGCTTCGACGTTCACGCTCGGCGGGTTCGGCGGCGTCACCGGCCGGGCCGTCGCGACCGGTGACGTGCTCGGGATAGCGCCGGAGACCGAGGCGCTGGGCGATCCCGCGCCGGTCCCCGTCGACGCCCGCCCGGAGTTCACCCACACGTGGCATCTCGCGGTCGCGGAGGGGCCGCAACCGGCGCCCTCGTACTTCACCGACGCCGACATGGCGCAGTTCTACGAGACCACCTGGATCACGGCGAGCCACGCCAACCGCACCGGTATCCGACTCGACGGACCCAAGCCGGCCTGGTCCCGTCCCGACGGCGGGGAGGCCGGACTGCACCCGTCGAACCTGCACGACAACCCGTACAGCGTGGGCGCGCTGAACGTCTCGGGCGACACCCCGATCCTGCTCGGTCCGGACGGGCCGAGCCTGGGCGGATTCGCGTGCGCGCTGACGGTGGTGAGCGCGCACCGTTGGAAGATGGGGCAGATCCGCCCCGGCGACGCGGTCCGCTTCGTTCCCGTGCCGGACGCCGACGCCGACGCGCTGCGGCGATCCGACATCGACCGCGCGAAGGACGTTCCGGCGGTGCGGGTCTCACGCGGAGACGGCGGCGTGCTGGGCCGTGTCCCGGCCGGCGACGATCGACCGGCGGTGGCCTACCTACGCGGCGGCGACGACAACATCCTCGTCGAGTACGGGCCGATGGCGCTCGATCTGGGCCTGCGGATGCGGGTGCACGCGCTGTCGGAGGCGTTGGCGCAGCTGAAGGTGTCGGGCCTGGTGGACATCACCCCCGGCGTGCGGTCGCTGCACCTGCACTTCGATCCGGATGTCCTGCCCCAGCGGCGCCTGCTCGGACTGCTGCTGGAACTCGAGGAGGACCTGCCCGCGACGCACGATCTCGTCGTTCCGAGCCGGACCGTCCGACTGCCGCTGTCGTTCGACGACCCGTCGATCTCCGACGCCCTGGACCGCTATCGCAGCGGTGTCCGGGACACCGCGCCGTGGCTACCGTCGAACATCGAGTTCGTCCGCCGCGTCAACGGACTGGGCAGCATCGACGACGTCCGCGACACGGTGTTCGACGCCGAGTACCTCGTCCTGGGTCTGGGCGACGTGTATCTCGGCGCCCCGCTGGCGGTTCCGCTCGATCCACGACACCGACTGGTCACCACGAAGTACAACCCGGCGCGCACGTGGACGCCGTCCGACGCGGTGGGGATCGGCGGCAAGTACCTGTGCGTGTACGGAATGGAGTCGCCCGGGGGCTACCAGTTGATCGGGCGCACGGTGCCGATCTGGTCGGGCTACCGACAGCGACCGCCGTTCGAGGCGGGCAAGCCGTGGCTGCTCCGGTTCTTCGACCGAATCGTGTGGGAACCGGTGACTGCCGAGCAACTCCAGGAAGCGCGGGCGCAGTCCCGTGCCGGCCGGTTCGACGTCGACATCAGCGCGGGGACGTTCGCGCTCGCCGACCACCTGCGGTTCCTCGCCGACAACGCCGCCTCGATCGCGGCGTTCGAGGAACGGCAGACCGCCGCGTTCGAGGCGGAGAAGCGGGCGTGGCACGCGGCCGGCGAATTCGACCGAGCCGAGGCCGAGCCGGAACCGGAGTTCGCCCCCGAGTCCCTGGACGTCCCGCCGGGTGCGGTGGTGATCGAGGCCCCGATGGTCGGCAACGTGTGGCGGGTGGAACTGGAACCCGGACAGCGGGTCTCGGCCGGCGACCCGGCGGTGATCCTGGAGGCGATGAAGCTGGAGATGCCGGTCCCGTGTCCCGAGTCGGGGACGGTGCTCCGGGTCCTCGCGGAGCCGGGCGCCAAGGTCGCGCCCGGAACTCCGCTGGCCGTCATCGGCTGAGGCGCTCCTCGGCGAGCACCTTGACCGACCCCTTGGCGACCTTGCCGCCGGGCGCCAAGGGGAGTTCGTCGACAGTGACGACGTGCTCGGGGATGTACTCGCGGGTGACGCCCTGCCCGGCGAGCCACGTGGAGAGTTCGCCGGCGGCCAGTTCGGTGCCGTCGGACGTCACTACGACCGCACACACCTTCTCGCCGAACAGCTCGTCGCGGACGCCGACGACCGCCACCATGGCGACGGCCGGATGGGCGCGCACGAACTCCTCGACCTCGACGGCCGAGATGTTCTTGCCGCCGCGAATGATGATGTCCGCCTTACGCCCCACGACGCGGACCCGTCCGGCGGCGTCGATCTCGACGATGTCGCCCAGCAGCATCCAGCCGTCGTCGGTGTACAACTCGGCGTTCGCGCTCTCGTCGTCCCAGTAGCCGTGACACATGAGCGGCCCGTTGACACCCGGCTGACCGCGGCGCTCGTCGCCGACAACCTCGACGCCGGCGTCGTCGAACACCCGCACACGCATGTCCCCGAGAAGGTGGCCACACGTCTGCAGCCGGGTGTCGGGGTCGTCGTCGACGGTGGTGACGCTCACCGCGCCGGTCTCGTTGGAACCGTAGAACTGCAGCACGGCGGCGCCGGTGCGCCGCTCGAACTCGAGGGCCTCCGAGTACGGCACGGCCTCGCCACCGGTGAACATCGCACGCAGGGTGGTCAGGTCGGCGGTGCGGGCGCGCTCGGACCGCAGCAGCATCTTGAACTGTGTGCTCACGCAGTGCAGTACGGTCACCCGCTCGCGCTCGAGCAGGTCGATCATGGTGTCGGCGCTGAACCGTTCGAGCACCACGGTGGGGGCACCGAGGAACGCGGGCAGAAAGTGCGCGGTCCACAGCCCGAAGCCGAACGGGGCCGGCACCGCGCCGAGGAAGACGTCGTCGCCGGTGATGCGTCCGGCGCGGACGGCCACCGCGGAGAACGCGATCCACCGGTGCTCGGTCTGGGTCACGAGCTTGGGCAGGCCGGTGGTGCCCGACGTGGAATTGAGCATCGACACGTCGTCGATGCCGAAGCGCGGACTCGTGGCGTCGAACCGGCGCTCGGCGACGGGCACCGGCCGGCCGTCGGCGTCCTCGACGGTCACCGAGCCCCGGTCGTCGACGTAGAGCACGTACCGGGGTCCGCCGCCACCGGCGCGCAGCTCCGCGACCTCCGCGGCGGTGTCCTCGCCTCGGAGGTTGCGCGTGGTGATCAGCGTGCGGGCACCGGCGCGGTTCATCAGATGCGCCACTTCCCGTACGCCCGAGCGGGATCCGATGCCGACGGCGATGCGGCCCGTGCGGTACGCGCCGCACAGCGCGGCGTGGAAGATCATCGTGTCCGGCAGGTACAGCGCGACGGCGCCGGGCTCGCTCTCGCCCAGCGCGTCCAGTGCGGACGCGATCCGGTCGGCGGCAGCGTCGTACTCGGCCCACGAGACCCGCGCGTCGGGGGTGACGAACGCGGTCCGGTCCGGCGCGGTGAGTGCCCAGTGCCGCACCATCTCGCTGACGCTCAGGTCGGTGAACTTCTCGGGTGCGGTGGCGAAGTCGCCCACAGCGATGTCCAGTGCCCCCGCCGCGGCGTTGCTCCCGCTCCCCACAACCGACTCCTGTCCCGCACCGTCCGACTCGTGGGCGATCAAGCAATTGCTTGATCGACGATGCCGGGCCAGAGTATGCCCCCGGTCACACGCCCGGTCAACGCGGTGGCCGGGGACCGCCGGACGCGCCGATCAGCCGCCGCCCCCGCGGAGCGCCCGCAGTTCGCGGATCGCCTCCTCGAGTGCGCGGACGTCGCGGCGCAACTCGCCGATCTCCGAAACGTCGACGGCATCAAGCCCCTCGTCGACCGAGTCCGCTCCGGACGGCGCCGCCGCCGGGATCGGCGCCGACGCCCCCCGCGGGCCCGTCGCACAGCCGTCGAGGAACACGGCGATCAGGTCGTGACGCAGGCGTTCCGCGTCGGCGGCGAGCGTCGCACGGTTGAAGCGCACGGTGGACCACACCGACTCGCGGAGCATGCGATGGAACTGCCGAGGATCGAGGTCATCGCGGAACTCGCCCGAGGCGATGCCGGCGTCGATCGCGTCGGCCCAGTAGTCGTTGGCGCGGCGCACCGCCTTCTCGATCCGCCCGTCCCCGAACTGAGCCCCGAGCGCACTCTCGTTCTGATAGATCTCGGTCGCGAAGGGGTGGTCGACGGCCGCGTCGAACGCGACCGCGACCATGCGGTCGAGGCGTTCGCGGCCGGATTCCCCCGGAACCCGCGAGGTCTCGTAGCGCTCGTTGAGGTCGTCGACGTACGCGATCACGATCTCGAAGACGATCGCGTCCTTGGACCCGAAATAGTGATAGAGGCTGCCGGAGAGGATGCCGACCTCGTCGGCGATGTCCCGCACGGTGGTCCCCGCGACGCCCTTTTCGCTGAACAGCTTGGCGGCGTGGAACAGAATCTCTTCTCGCCGGGTCGATGCCACCTCGGGAACTCCCCTGCTCGTGCCTACCCGAAACCAATCTAACGATTGCTAGAGGTCGGTATGCTACACGGACCCTCGCTTTCCCCGACAGATCCGACCGGCGATGTTAGCGTCCCTCCTACCGCTCGGTAGCCGAGGGTGGGCAGTCTCGATGACCGGAACGAACGGATGGGTGGAGTCCGAGGTGACCGCATACGACGCGAAGACGGGCAACGGCACCGAGCCACGGATCGCCCCCGGACGGTTCCGGGAGCTCGGCCTGGTCAACTGGGCCACGTGGCGAGTCCTGTCGATCGGGTCCCGCACGAGGGACGCCCAGCTGTTCAGCACCCTGGGCCGCACCGGCGGCCTGTTCCGCGGCTGGCTGCACTACGCCGGTGTGCTGATGCTGCTGCCGGGCACCAAGCTGTCCCGCTTCGAGATCGAACTGGTCGTGCTGCGCGTCGCGCACCTGCGCGAGTGCCGGTACGAGATGGAACACCACGTCCGGCTCGGCCGGCGCGCCGGCGTGACCGCGCAGATCCTCGACCGCGTGCTGACCGGACCCGACCACCCCGACTGGAGCCCGCGGCACCGCGCGATGATGGCGGCAACGGACCAGCTGGTCACGACCGACGACATCGACGATGTGACGTGGTCGACACTCGCGGCGCACCTCGACGATCGACGCCTGGTCGAGTTCTGTCTGCTGGTCACGCAGTACGACGGTTTGGCCACCACGATCGGGACCCTGAGAATCCGGTCCGACTTCTGATCAGGAAGCGATGGCACACTGGAGGCCGTGGATCCTGAGCAACTTCGAACCGACTTCTCCCGTTTCATGATGTCGTACCGGTTCGGAATCACTCAGCTGCTGACGAAGGTGAACATCCTCAAGGACGAGTTCACGCACATCAATCTCTACAGCCCCATCGAGCACGTGGCCTCCCGACTGAAGTCGCCGGAGAGCATCCTCCGCAAGGCCCACCGCATCGGCTGCCCGCTCACGCTCGACGACGTCAGCGAGCAGATCCTCGACATCGCCGGGGTGCGGATCACGTGCAGCTTCATCTCCGACACCTACCGCATCGCCGAGATGATCACGAGCCAGCCGGACATCGAGGTCCGCGAGGTCGAGGACTACATCGCGAACCCGAAGCCGAACGGCTACAAGAGCCTGCACCTGATCGTCGAGGTGCCCGTGTACCTGAGCGACCGCGTGCAGCGCGTGCCGATCGAACTCCAGATCCGCACCATCGCAATGGATTTCTGGGCCAGCCTCGAGCACAAGATCTACTACAAGTTCAACCGGGAGGTGCCGGCCGAGCTGCTGGCCGAACTCACCGAGGCCGCGGAGACCGCGCACCGGCTGGACGTGAAGATGGAGCGGCTCAACGACGAGTTCGCGAAGATCAAGGCGCGACCGGGCACGGCCGACGACGCCGCCGAGGTGACCCTCCCGCCGCAACTGCTCGACGCGTTGCGGATGCGGCTGCCGGAGTAGGGCATCCGCACGACACGACAGGCGCGGATCGCGGAACGGCGGCGTTGACGCAGCGCGACGGGGCATGCCGTCGGCGACCTTCACCCAGTTGGCCAGGCAGGCTTCGCTGATCCCGAAACCCGCGGCAATCTGCTTCAGCTGCTGGACCGGCTCACAGCCTCGTGCCACACGGACGACGTTGTCACGGAATTCCTTGGGATACGGCGTCGCCAAGGGGAACTTCCCTCCTCCAGTGGGCCTTGCAGAACCACAGGTCAAATGTCACCCATCGGCAGCCGTCCCTCCCTCACACTCCTTCACCATGGTCACGCACGTTCAGGATTGCGAACCATCGCACCCCCGCAACCGGTCCAACATTCGGAAGGGATGGCGGAACAAGCATTCGGAAGGGAATGCCATTCAGCTTCAGCGGGACGAGAAACCAAGACGGACTGTGTGCATTCGAAAATTGAGACAAGTCGGTCATCAACTGGTACGTTGCGACCGTCCAAATCCGAAACAGGGGGTTTTCAGATGTTCAGAACAAAAATAACGACGCTCATATCGGGACTGGTGATCGCTTCCGTTGCCGTGACACTCGGTCCGTCGACCGTCAACGCCCAGAGCCCGGCAGCGAACAGCGTCCCCGATGGCATCGTTTCAGGCCTGCCGCAGATCTTCATCCCCGAGGACGCGGCTGCTCAAATGTCTGATCTCGATGTCCCGGTAGGGACGCAGGTAGATGCAACTGGCGTGAGCACAGCACTGGACGAGTACTGGACACCGGAGCGTATGGCAAATGCAATTCCGATGGATACACCGACCATCGACATTTCTACACAACCAGCCACTGCAGCCCCCCAACCCAGGCGGTCCGCCTTGGACGGCCTCGCGGAGACCGCCGCGTCGAATCCGGTAAACCTATTAGGGCAGGTAGCTGATGTAGAACCAAGCCCTGCTCCTTTGTCCATCACTTCGGTGGCGCGAGCTAACGGCAAGATCTTTTTCACTGATCCAGACACCGGGCTGAACGGGTCATGCAGTGGGACGGCGGTAAACAGTCCGTCGAAGAATTTGGTTGCCACCGCTGCGCACTGCGTGCACGGCGGGCAAGGGAAGAGCTTCTATCAGAACTGGGTATTTGTTCCGGGCTATTTGCAGGGCATCGGTCTCGACCAATTCCAGGCCAAGAAGTTTTACATACTCGACGGCTGGGAAACGAGCGCTAATACCTCCACCGCCAACGCCGCCCTGGCCGATATGGACATCGCTTTTGTTGCAACCAATAACCTTCCAGTCAGCGGCAAGAGGCTCGTTGACCGCGTAGGTGGGCAAGGCCTGCGCACATCCGGCCCCCTTGCGTTCTCAGCGACCATCTTCGGCTATCCGAGCAACTTGGACGGCGGTGCAGTGCAGAAGAGGTGCTCGGTGAACACCACGGAATCGACAATAGAAGGCTACACATTGGCTACGGGTGATTGTCCGTGGGGTCCCGGCGCCTCAGGAGGTCCATGGCTAGCAGACATGAATGCCACAAGTGGTTATGGATACATCCGAACTGTCACCTCAGTCTCCGCCCACAGTGACGACGATCCGACTCATAAATACATCATTGGCGCCAGCCTCGATAGCCGCGCTTTGTCTTTGTATCAGACCGCAAACAGTGGACTTTAACCGCGAGGACAACGAGGCGAATGCAGAATGCGCGAACCGGGGTTCAGCTTGGAGCCAATCGTTAGCGGCCATTTCGCTTTCCCTCCTCCGGGGATAATCGGCTCCTTGTGGCCCATTTTCCTCCAGTGGTTCCGCACCGACGACGCGACCGGGGACGCGGACACCGTGCTGGTTACGGTGGCCGCGGCCCCCGCGAGAACTGACACGGGGCGTCCCTTCGGAAGACGCGGGCCAGCGGCATGCACGGACCGGGATACGAGTGATGCTCAGACACCGCGCGGCACCTCAGCCACCGCCGCAGACTTCGTGGCTACTACGTCGCGACTCTCGATCCCGGCCAGCCACAACCGATCTAGCTAAGCATGAGCTAGATCCACTGAATCTCGTCGCAGAAGTCGACGACGAACAGCCGGCCCCCGCTCCCCCGGATCCGCGAGCTGAATGCGCCGGCGGGTCACCGAGGCCCTGCCGGCTCTCGTGGTTGTCATGGTCACTGCTCTTCCGACACCGCCGGATACCATTGCCGCGGTTAGACGTTGAACCGCATACAGTGATGGTTCTGGCCCATGCCGAGAAGGGCGATCTGCCCGACGAAGGCGAGGTCGGCATGCACTGACCGCCTCCACGCCGTCAGAGCGCGGCGCGCAGCACCGTCTCGACCGGGGTGGACGGGCGTCCGATGAGCCGCTGCAGATCCCCGCTGGTGACGTCGAGGACACCGGTCGCGACGCCGGCGTCGGCATCGGCGAGGACCGCGGCGACCGGGGCGGGCAGACCGACGGACTCGAGCACGCCCTGGTACTCCGCGACGGGCAGATCCCGATACTCGACCGTCTTGCCGGTGACCTTCGAGATAGCCTGGGCGAGTTCGGGATACGTCAGGTGCTCGTCGCCGCCCAGTTCGTACACCCTGCCGGCCTGGTCCTCGGCGGAGGTGAGGACCGCGGCGGCCGCCTCCGCGTAGTCGGCGCGCGCCGCGCCCGCGACCCTGCCTTCGCCGGCGCTGCCGACGAGGACGCCGCGCTCGGCGGTGCCGGCCAGGTCGCCCGTGTAGTTTTCCCAGTACCAGCCGTTGCGGAGCAGCGCGTGGTCGATGCCGGACTCGGCGAGCAGACGCTCGGTGACCTGATGCTCCTGCGCCAGCTGGAGCGTGTTGTTCGGCGCGTCCGGGATGGACGTGTACGCGACGAACCCGACGCCCGCGGACTTCGCCGCCTCGATGATGTTGGCGTGCTGCGGCACGCGGCCGCCCACCTCGCTGCCCGAGATAAGCAGCAGCTTGTCCACGCCCGCGAGCGCGGTCTCGAGCGCGGCGCGGTCGGCGTAGTCGGCGGTGCGGACCTGGACACCCCGCTCCGCAAGGTCGGCGGCCTTCTCGGGGTTGCGGACGACGGCGACGACGTCGGATGCGGGGACGCCGCGGCGCACCAGGGCGTCGACGGCCAGACGGCCGAGGTGGCCGGCGGCGCCGGTGACTGCGATGGTCATGAGTACTCCCAAGGTTGAACCTTCAATACTTCGTTCACCCTCCATGATGCACTTATTTTTCGTAAGTGCAAGCGTTCGAGTCAGCACTGATCGTTCAGTCGGTAGTAACCTCGAGTGCGTGAGCAGCCCGGACCGGCACTTCGACGACCCGACCCTCGAGGCCGACGTCTTCGCACGCGACTGCCATTCGCGGGGCGCGCTGCTCAACATCACCGGGCGGTGGGGCACGCTCGCGCTGGCGGCTCTCGCGGAGGGCCCGTACCGGTTCGGTGCGCTGCGCCGCCGCGTGGATGGGGTGAGCGAACGCATGCTGGCGCAGACGCTGCAGCAACTCGAGCGGGACGGCCTGGTGCATCGCGAGGTCCGCGAGACCATCCCGCCGAACGTCGAGTACAGCCTCACGCCGATCGGCGAGGAGATCGCCGAGCGCCTCACCGGGCTGATCGATCTGCTCGAATCGCGCATGCCGGACATCACCGCGGCCCAGAATCGGTACGACGCGCGCTGATCGAGACGACTGAGGTGGCCATGCCGAGCCTGAACAGTCGGGCCATGCCGCTGGCGATCGCACTGTTGGGCCGACGGCGACCGAGCGCCGACGACATCCGGGAGATCACGCGTCATCACTGGAAGCTGGTGGGGCAGTTGGCATCCGCGGGCGCGTCGGTGACAGTGCCGATCTATCCGGTGGCGCCCCGCGGGATCCGTGGCTGCACCTGGGCGGCCTCGCAGTCGCGGCGGACGCCTACCGCGGTGAGCTGGATCGGGAGCATCCGTGGGTGAGCCCGCTGAACGGTAACCTCACCGGCCTCGGGCCCGATCACCCTGTTCGCCGGCACCCGCGACATCCTCAACGTCGACGCCCACCGCCTCCGCCCCCTCGCGCCGACGCCGGAGTGGCGCTCGACTTCCACGAGGAGTCGGACATGATCCACGTCTACCCGCTGCTCCCGATCCCGGAAGGCAAGAAAGCCCGCACAAACCTGTGCGGGCTTCTCGCGAACTAGCGCTTCGGGCGGCGAACCGTCAGAAGTTGATCATGTGACCGGCGAGGCCGTGGATGGCCTCCTGCAGCGCCTCGCTGAGCGTCGGGTGCGTGTGGACGTTTCGCGCGAGCTCGTTGACGGTGAGGTCCCACTTCTGGGCCAGAGTCAGCTCGGGCAGCAGCTCGGAGACGTCGGGGCCGATGAGGTGGCCGCCGAGCAGCTCACCGTACTTCTTGTCGGCGATCAGCTTGACGAAGCCGTTCGGGTCGTTCAGGCCGTGGGCCTTGCCGTTCGCGGTGAACGGGAAGGTGGCGACCTTCACGTCGTAGCCCTCGGCCTTGGCCTGCGCCTCGGTGAGACCGAAGCTCGCGACCTGCGGCTGGCAGAACGTGGCGCGCGGCATCATCCGGTAGTCGCCCAGCTCCATGGTCTCGGCGCCACCGATGGTCTCGGCGGCGACGACGCCCTGCGCCTCGGCGACGTGCGCGAGCTGCAGCTTGGCGGTGACGTCACCGATGGCGTAGATGCCGGGGACGTTGGTGCGCATGCGCTCGTCGATCGCGATGGCGCCACGGTCGAGCTCGACACCGGTGTTCTCCAGGCCGTAGCCCTGGACGCGCGGCGCGAAGCCGACGGACTGCAGAACCTTGTCGACGGTGACCGTCTCGATCTCGCCGGACTTGTTGTCCTTGATGGTGACGGTGACGTCGGAGCCGTTGTCGACGATCGACTGGACCGCGGCACCGGTCTTGATCTTGACGCCGAGTTTCTTGTAGTGCTTGGCGATCTCCTTGGAGACGTCCTCGTCCTCGTTGGGGAGGGCGCGGTCCAGGAACTCGACGATGGTGACGTCGACACCGTAGTTGGAGAGGACGTAGCCGAACTCCATGCCGATGGCGCCGGCGCCGACGATGACGATCGAGCCCGGCAGGTCGCGGGTGAGGATCTGCTCCTCGTAGGTGACGACGTTCGGGCTGAGCGAGGTACCCGGCAGCAGCTTGGTCACCGAACCGGTCGCGATGATGACGTTGTCGAAGGTCACCGTGTCGGTCCCACCGGAGGTGAGGGCGACCGAGATGGTCTTGGCATCGACGAACGTGCCCCGACCGTCGTACTCGGTGATCTTGTTCTTCTTCATGAGGAAGTGCACGCCCTTGACGCGGCCGTCCGCGACCTTGCGGCTGCGGTCGAACGCTGCGCCGAAGTCGAAGGACACGTCTCCCGACATGCCGAACGCCTTGGCTTCCTTGTGGAAGATGTGCGCGAGTTCGGCATTGCGGAGAAGCGCCTTCGAGGGGATGCAGCCCACGTTCAGGCAGACACCGCCCCAGTACTTCTCTTCGATGATGGCGGTCTTGAGGCCCAGCTGTGCCGCGCGGATAGCAGCGACGTACCCACCGGGACCGGCTCCGAGGACAACGACGTCATAGTGTGAGGTCACGAGCGCCTAGCCTAGTCCCGCCGCGATTTCGTGTCCCGGGTTGGTCCCTACTCGAAAGTAAGGTCAAGGCGCCGTCGCGGCGTACTACAACGTCCCTGCACACACCTGTAACCCCAGCCGCTGCGCGACTGGGGTCCAGGTGCGAATGCTTTAGCTGAACGAGATGGTGCTCCCGAGATCCCCGATGGTGCTTCCGCCGAAGACGCTGCCCCGGCTGAGGCTGAGGAAGATGTCGAGCAGGCCCGACATGGAGCCCGTTGCGGCCCCGGCCAGCGAGCCGAGGTCGATGGCGTCCAGATTCATAGCAGTCGCCTTTCTTTAGCTCTCGCCGAACTTCAGGGGTCAGGAGATGTCGGTGACCGAACCGAAGTTCACGACGTTGCCGATGTAGAGGGTGATGAGCGAGATGATCTGATCGAGGTTCACTGCGCTTCCCTACTTTCGTGGTGGTTGTGTGACAGCTAGTGCGACGAACTAGCTGATGTCGGTGACCGAGCCGGCGTTGAAGACGTTGCCGATGAAGCCAACCAGGAGGGCGAGGATCTGATCGAGGTTCATTGTGTTTCCTAACTTCTTGGTGGTGGTGGTTGTGTGACAGCTAGTGCGACGAACTAGCTGATGTCGGTGACCGAGCCGGCGTTGAAGACGTTGCCGATGAAGCCAACCAGAGCGGCAAGGATCTGATCGAGGTTCATTTTCTCTGCCTTTCGAGGGAGATTGAGTGGTGCCTTGTGATTGCTGCGTGATTTCTCCCGCAGCGTGGTCCGGAGTGTGGCCGACCGGGGGACCCCGCTACCCCGGATTCGTCTACTCCCTGTACATCCCAGCCATTTGGCGTTTGCTGCGGCGTGACCGTGGTGTGCCACCCCGCTGCCTCCTGGCCGGGAAGTCGGTCGGGGTTATTCGACCGTGATCGAAAGGTAGTCCAGATCACATCGACTTGTCAGCGGTTTCGTTACCAAAACTGGGCGGCTGTCCAGGATGCCGAGAAATTCACCCCGGCCCTCACCCTCGAACGCACCCGAGCATCACCCAGGACCCGCACCGAGGAATCACCACCGCACGGGCAGCGGCGGCGTCCGCCACGACCGACCACAATGAACCCATGACGCACACCTCCCCCTCCCCCACGCCGGCCGACGACCCGAACCTGTGGCTCGAGGACGTCACCGGCGACGAGGCGCTCACCTGGGTCCGTGAGCGCAACGACAAGACGGTCGCGGAGTTCGCCGGCACCACCGCGTTCGACCAGCTCGAGGCGACCATCCGCTCGATCCTCGACACCGACGCGCGCATCCCCTACTCGCGGCGACGCGGGAAGTACCTCTACAACTTCTGGCGTGACGCCCAGCACGTCCGCGGCCTGTGGCGCCGTACCACGATGGACGAATACCGAAGTGACACAACGGAATGGGAGATCCTCGTCGACGTCGACGAGCTCGCCGAGCGGGAGGGTGAGAACTGGGTGTGGTCCGGCGCGCAGGTGCTGCGTCCGGAGCAGGGCCTCGCACTCATCAGCCTCTCCCGCGGCGGCGCGGACGCCGTCGTGGTCCGGGAGTTCGACCTCGGGTCCCTCACGTTCAAGGACTCTGCCGACGGATTCCGCGTCGAGGAGGCCAAGACCGACATCGGGTGGATCGACTCCGAAAGCGTCTACATCGGAACAGATTTCGGCGACGGAACGCTCACCGATTCCGGCTACCCGCGCCTGGCCAAGCGGTGGCGTCGCGGCACCCCGCTGACCGACGCCGTCACCGTGTTCGAGGGCGAGCAGACCGACGTCGCGATCTCCGCCTGGCACGACGACACCCCGGGCTTCGAACGCAGCTTCGTCGAACGCGCCGTCGACTTCTACACCTCGCAGCGCTTCCAGCTCCTGAGCGACGACACGCTCGTCCGCATCGACACCCCCGAGGACGCGCGGATCTCCGTCTACCGGGAGTGGCTGCTGATCCGTCCCCGCTCGCCATGGACCGTCGGCGACACCACCTACCCGGCCGGTGCGCTGCTGGCCGCCAGGTACGACAACTACCTCGCCGGCTCACGCGAGCTCACCACTCTGTTCCAGCCCGACGAGCACACGTCGCTCGAGCAGTACTCGTGGACGCGCAATCACCTGCTGATGGTGACGCTCTCCGATGTCCGGTCCCACGTGTACGTCGTCACCCCGGGCGACAACGGTTGGGAGACCACTCCGCTCGCGGGCCTCCCCGAGCTGACGGCCACCGAGATCATCGACACCGATCCGCGCGAGAGCGACGACTTCTTCCTCAACTCCAGCGGCTACCTCACCCCCGCCACCCTGTTCTCCGGCACGGTCGGCGGCCCGCTCGAGGCGCTCAAGTCCGCACCGGCGTTCTTCGACACCACCGGACTCGCCGTCGCACAGCACTTCGCCGAGTCCGTCGACGGCACCCGCATCCCGTACTTCGTGGTGCGCCGCGAGGGTGCGCCGGCCGGCCCGACGCTGCTGTACGGCTACGGCGGATTCGAGAATTCCCTCACCCCCGCCTACAGCGGCATCAACGGCACCGCGTGGCTGCAGCGGGGCGGCACGTACGTCGTGGCGAACATCCGCGGCGGCGGGGAGTACGGACCGCAGTGGCACACCCAGGCGGTCCGCGACGGCCGGCACAAGGTGCACGAGGACTTCGCCGCCGTGGCCCGCGACCTCGTCGCCCGCGGCATCACCACCCCGGCGCAACTCGGCGCGCAGGGCGGGAGCAACGGCGGCCTGCTGATGGGCATCATGCTCACCAAGTACCCGGACCTGTTCGGCGCCATAGTCTGCCAGGTGCCGCTACTCGACATGAAGCGCTACCACCTACTGCTCGCCGGGGCGTCGTGGATGGCCGAGTACGGCGATCCGGACAACCCCGACGACTGGGCGTTCATCTCCGAGTACTCGCCCTATCAGAACACCGACGCCGACGGGTCGTACCCGCCGATCCTCATCGCGACCTCCACCCGCGACGACCGCGTCCATCCCGGCCATGCCCGCAAGATGACGGCGCGGCTCGAGGAAGAGGGCCACACCGTCTATTACTACGAGAACATCGAAGGCGGCCACGGCGGCGCGGCCGACAACGCGCAGGCCGCGTTCAAGTCGGCGCTCACGTACACCTTCCTGTGGGATCAGCTGGCCGGATGACCTCGGGAGGTCACCTTCCTGGGCTACCATGCGCCGGAATCGACCGACCGGAAGTGAGCTGCCCCATGAGATTCGATGCGACCACACGCCGTTCGGTGCGCGGCCTGCGAGCCGGCGCCCTCGTCACCGCCACCGCGGTCGGCGCTCTGCTGAGCGTCGCGCCGACCGCGGTGGCCGGGGGCATCCCGAACTCGGCACAGGGTGCGCCGGCGCACCCGGCCCCTGTCTCCGCCGATCGGTCCGACGGCGCGCACATCACCCGGGTCGAGAACATCACCGACCGGTGGCTGCGGGTGTTCGTGTACTCCCCAGCAATGGGATCGGAGCAGGAGGTGCAGGTGCTGCTGCCCCGCGACACCTCCGCGCCGCGCCCCACGCTGTACATGCTCGACGGGCGCTCCGCGGCGCCGGGCATGAGCAACTGGACTACCCAGGGCGGTGCGGTCGAGTTCTTCGAGGACAAGCCCGTCAACGTCGTCATGACCACCGGCGGCCGCGCCAGCTACTTCACCGACTGGGACCGCCCCGACCCGACGCTCGGCAACTACAAGTGGGAGACGTTCCTGACCGAGGAGCTTCCCCCGTTGATCGACGACCGGTTCGACGGCAACGGAATCCAGTCCATCGCCGGCCTGTCGATGGGCGCCCAGTCGGCGATGATGCTCGCGATGCGCTCACCCGGGCTGTATCGCGGCGTGGCCGCCTACAGCGGCTGCTACCAGACCACCGGTGAGCTGGGTCAGACACAGATGAACGTGGTGGTCTCGAGCTACGGCGGCGACATCGAGAACATGTGGGGCCCGTTCACCGATCCCCAGTGGGCCGAGCACGACGTCGTCCTGGGAGCCGAGAAGCTCCGGGGCACCGCGATGTACATCTCGACGGCCACCGGGCTGCCCGGCCCCAACGAGCACCTCGGTAACCCCGACCTCATTCCGCTGGTGACACAGGGCGGCCCGATCGAGGCCGTCACCAACTACTGCACCCACCAACTCGACGACCGGCTGCGGTCGCTCGGCATTCCGGCGACCGTCGTCTACAACCCGGTGGGTGTCCACACGTGGGCGTACTGGCGCGAGGAACTGCCCAAGTCGTGGCCGACACTTGCCGCGTCCCTCGGCGTCTGAAGCGGGACCGCACCGAACATGACAAAGGGGCGGTGACAGTGCAATTGCACCGTCACCGCCCCTTCGAACGCTACGAGGCGGCGTCTCAGCTGAGCGAGCTCAGCGAGCCGGAGTCGGAGGCGCCGGAGCTGGCGGTACCCAGGGTGTTGAGCGCATTGACGAGGGACGAAAGAGCGCTGAGGACGGAGAGGATCTGTGCAGAACCCATGGAAAGCTCCCTGTATTCGGTGTGGTGTAGCGCCCCGAAGCGAAAGCGCCTGCGGTCAATATAACGGTGCGGACACGACCCTGCACCGGATTGGCGATGAACGGCGGGATGAAAGCAAGGGTGAATGTCACGCGTGGTCATGGATCCAGTCGGCGATCCGGTCGACCGTACTGTCGGGTGTCCGAATCCAGCCGTTGTGCCCCAACGCCTCCGGCTGGTGCCACATCGTCACGTCGGACCCGGACAACTTACCCAGAAGGTTGCCCGCCGCGCTGCGCGGCGCGAGGTCGTCACCCTCGATCGAGACCGACAGCACCGGAAGCTTCAGCCGGCCGATGCGTTCCTCGTAGTCGATGTCGGCCCCCGACGGTTCGATGCGCCCGCTGCGGGCGAACCGTGACCAGTCGGAGATCAGAACCCGTGACTGGCGGCCGAACCCACCCACGTCCAGGCGATCTCCGGGCCAGAAGCCCGCGACGCTCGCCGTGATCGACATCGCCGTCGACCCCAGCAGCACGCCCGGCGACCGCGGGCCGGGGAAACCTCGGTAGTACGGCGAACCGGACGCCACCAGGACGAGTCCACCGAGCCGGCCCCGGATCCGCGCCGCGTACATCACCCCGAGCTGTCCACCCATGCTGTGCCCCAACAGGAACGGGGTGCTCGCGTCGAACCGCTCGCGCACCACCTCGAACATCGCGGGCAGGTCGACCGACACCAACTCCTGGTAGCCGAACGTGCTCGACGCGCTCGGCCGGGGACGGCTGTCCCCCTGTCCGCGCAGCTCGCACGTCGCAGCACAGAAACCGTGCTCGACAATCGAATTCGCAAACCTGTCGTAGAACGCGGCGGGAATCCCGAGCCCCGGGACGGTCACCACCACCGGCGCGCCCTCCGGTCCGGGAAACAGCCGCACCGGCGTCGTCGTCCCGTCGGGCATCTGGATCGGCACCGTCTCCACCACGACTTCGAGCCTATGCCCACACAGTCCACGAGGCTCGGCAATCGACACTCCGACCGCGATGGAACGGGGCATCCTGACGTCATGACCGGGTTTCGGTTTTCGCACAACATCTTCGGCATCACGACGTCGGCCGGCTTCGCGCGGACGTGTCGCCGTGCCGAGCTGGCCGGCTACGACGCCGTCTACGCCGCCGATCATCTCGGCACCGCGTCACCGTTCCCGCTGCTCGTCGCGGCCGCCGCCGCCACCGAGCGGCTGCGGATGGGGACGCTGGTCCTCAATGTCGGCTTCTGGAATCCGGCCCTGCTCGCGCGGGAGATCGCCACCACCGACGTCCTCACCGACGGCCGGCTCGAGATCGGGCTCGGGGCCGGCCACATGAAGTGGGAGTTCGACGAGGCCCGCATCGCCTGGGAGCCGTTCGGGGCCCGCGTGGGACGGCTCGGCGCCACCGTCGACGAACTCCGGAGACAGTTCCGCTCCGACGGCTTCCAGCAGCAGGCCGCGCTGCGGGAGAACTTCGGGATGCCGGTGCTGCGGCCGGTGCAGCGCGCGGGGTTCGACGGCTCCGGTCCCCCACTGTTGATCGGCGGCACCGGTGAACGCGTCCTGCGGCTCGCCGCCCGGGTCGCCGACATCGTCGGGATCGCCGGCGCCGTCCAACTCCCCGGGCGGCCGCCCGGCACCATGCGACTGGCCACCGCCGCCGAAACGGAGGAACGCATCAGGTTCACCCGCGCCGAGGCCGGTGGGCGTGCCGACGATCTGGAATGGCAGGCCCTCGTCCAGGCCGTGATCGAGACCGACGACCGCCGCGCGTCCGCCGTCGAACTCTCCGCGACCTTCGGGGGCGTGATGTCCGCGGAGGATCTGCTCGCCACCCCGTTCGTCCTGCTCGGCACGGTCGACGAGATGGCCCGTCAGATCCTCGTGAACCGTGCACGTTTCGGCTTCACCCACTACACCGTCCACGAACCGCACGCCGATGCGTTCGCACCGGTCATCGCCAGAGTTCGGACGCTCGAGGGGTGACCCCGAGGGCAAAGATCAGGGTGCAGATCCGGGGGAATCCCGATGGTCTCCCGCGCCGTCGGAAACCAGAATCGATGTCATGACCTACAGCGACTCGCCCCGACCGTTCGTCCGTTCCCGCAACCAGCGCATGCTCTCCGGGGTGTGCGGCGGCGTCGCCGAGTACTTCGGCATCGACGTCAACCTCGTCCGCGTCGCCGCCGTGATCGGCGCGTTCGTCTCGTTCGGCACCGTCGCGCTGATCTACCTCGCGGCGTGGATGCTCATGCCCAGCGAGTGATCCGCACAGCGAGAAGCCCGGGACACCTCGAAGGTGTCCCGGGCTTCTTCGTCTTACCTGAGCTCAGGCTTTCCGATCGTCAGATCAGAAGTCCATGCCGCCCATGCCACCGGTCGAGCTGCTCTACAACTCCACGCTTGAAAGGAGGTCCGAGATGAAGTCCACTTCACCATTCATCCAGTCTCCTAGCCACACACCAATATGGGGTTCTAGTGGCAGTTGCCGAAGCGCGGCATTGGCGCCATACCACCAGTCCGCGTTGCCTCGGCATGCCACGATAGCGCCGAAATCCCATCTTCGACCCAACCTCAATTCAGAACGCCCGCCAGATTCAAGCTGCAGCGCATGAGCCTCGGCAAGGACACAACATATCAATACGCACCCGACGGTAGTGCCATCTGAAGACCGCTGACCTGATTTAGCCGAATCGAACTTCCGATTCGCATCCTCCTCCAAGTAGTCAATATTTGACATCCCCGCAGACTCCCGCGCAACGGTCGCTATCGATGGGGAATGTCTACCATCACTAAAAACACTGAAATCCACCGACCCCGAATTGATCATACGGTGCCCGATTTGCGATATGATTTCTTCCGCATCGACGTCATCAAGACCAGTCGGAACGTCAACATCACAGGTGGAAAGAACAGCCAGTTCCGCAATCGATGTACCGGAAAAGCTACCGGTGAACGGGTGAACCTCGCAGAACCATGATTCGACGCAGAAAGAACCGATAGCCGACGAAAGAGGAATTATTCCAGCTCGATGCGCCAGGAGCGGAACCCAAGCGACTACCTTTGATATAGCTTCGAACCTAGACCCAATGGAGGACCATACGCGCCGTTCATCGCACAGCTTTCGGGCTAGATCAAGAGAGTCCTCGGACGATCTTCCCCCAAAAAGAAACGATACAAAATCGTCGACTGCGAGAGCCATTAGGGCGGCGATTCCTGCAAGCTCGACATCCGCGGATGAAATTTCCCGCTCGACGACTTCAAATATCTCGCGGAACACGACAGACAGATGTCGCTCATCACTACGACTGACTACCACCTGCAACGGAACAAGCTCTGGACCGAATAGCTCCAGATCTAGCCATCTCGCCGGGCCCTCGCCCACCACTAACCGCACCTGACTTGCTAGCTCGCGGATGAACAGCTCTGAACAGATCCGCACCACCGCACGAATAGAACTTGCCGAAAGGTCGAATGTGTCCAGATTCTTCGAGGCAAACTGAATTAGGTTTAACGATTCTTCGGCTTCGGTTGTCGAGGCTGCATCGCAGAGTCTCGAAACGATCTGATCGGCCGCGCCTTCAGTACGCTCCTCAATCTCCTGAATCGCGACCTGCGCGACAACCTCCCATCCTCCGAGTTCGATTTGAGGACGTAGTTCTTTCCAAAGCTCATCCGGATCGCTGTTTTTGCGCACCAATTCCAGTGCGGCAAAGTACTCAAGGAAGGTTTGGTGAGTAAACTTATAAATAGGCTCCGCCATGGCATGATCGACCCCTACGTCAGTTAGGATCCATGCCCGCCCTCTACACAAATTCAACAAATCGTTCGCCTCACTGTCAGCAGCGTCCTCATCGTCAATTCTCTTCATAAAGAAGTTCGAGAGCCTCCGTCGAAGCTTGCGTTCAGGGACTCCGCTCGCGAGGCTCTCAGTGGTGTACATCCACAGTGCGATATCACGAATTGCGCCACGCAACGTTGATCGCTTCGGCCCCTCGTGAGTAATTCCGCGAATAGAGTCCCAGCGCTCAAACATCAAATTGGCACACTGCTCGTACAGCTCAGCTCGACTACGAGGAATGGTTCTCGACCCTCGGTACACGGTGCACAACAAGCTGAGCATCAACGGGTTCGCCCGGATGTCGGGAACTTCGGCAGATTCATTATAGAAGTCACTGGCAAGTTTGGCGGATTCAAATGGCTCCAACTCTACCTGAAGTGAAAACCACTTACCAGCATAGTTCCGAATATCATCCTCAGTAAACTGGCGCAAATAGGCTTTCTTAAAGTCGGTCGCAAGTGGCGCCTCCGTATACCCCACCACCCGGGAAGTCACGATAATAATTGCTCGAGAGTAAACCGACGAGAACGACTCTACGTCCGATACAATATCTCGCCTATCCGCGAGTGTGGACAGCTCGTCCAATCCATCAAATATTACAGAAGCCTGTCCGGTCACAAGGAGAAATTCAATGACGGCCGGCTGGCATCTAAGCTGAAGCGACTCGTTGCAGAACTCACTTATGTAGTCTACGACAGAGAATGAACCCGACTTTCTCTTGGATTCAAACTTTCGCAATTCAACGATGAACGGGGTCGAAATCCGGTGGTTATCCTGGCTACATGCACTGTAAGAAATCCATCGAGAAAACGTAGACTTACCTGCTCCAGGATCTCCTAGAATTACGTTTCGGTAGGCGCGCGCGAGTACGTAATCCAGATCACTAGTCGGACCGTCATCCTCCTCACTAAATCGAGGAGGTACATAGATCGACTCGATGCTCACCCGTTTGCTTTCTTGAACATACGCAGGCGTCACATCAGAGAGCCTCTCCCGTAGTACGCTTCGATATTTCGCCAAGAAGTCCTCAGAAATCTTGACCATTCCCGGACTGTAGCCCGAGAGAGAATTTCGGGTTCTTTCGAATGAATCAAAAAGACCGCTCGATCGTTCGAGCATCAACCGCCCCGAAATTCCTGAGACTATTGCTGGATCAATATCACCCAGCTTCTTGGCACAGAAGGATAGTTCTTCTTGCAGTGCCGCGAGGATGATCTTCGCGGCCGTTCGGGAGTCAGAATCGCCTACATCTTCGAGGAGGAAGTGCTGGGTAAGTTCCAGCTCGTAGTCCTCGTAATATGCCTCAGCAACGTCAGCCAGAACTGCGCAGAATAGGTGTCTGGTGAACGCGAACCCAGTCTCATTGGCCATGAATCTGCAGACTTTGCCGGTCGCAGAATGACCTATTTGAGATTCGAGTTCATTGATGGCCCGTACGAGCACGACGCGTTGAGTATCTCGAACCCGCCCGAGCCAATCCGCAGCCTTCCGTTGAAGTCTGGCATGCACGCCCTTTTCGCGGGCTCTGATTGTTAGATCGACAACTTGGTAAAGGCTTGACGAAACCAATGACGCGAGGGCAACATCCACGATTGAAGCCTATAACAGGGCAGGTGGTCGGTAAAGTACTCAACGGCGCAATGCGAAGAAGCCCGGGACACCTCGAAGGTGTCCCGGGCTTCTTCGTCTTACCTGAGCTCAGGCTTTCCGATCGTCAGATCAGAAGTCCATGCCGCCCATGCCACCGGTCGGGTCGCCCATCGGAGCAGCGGCCTTCTCCGGCTTGTCGGCGACGACAGCCTCGGTGGTCAGGAACAGAGCCGCGATGGACGCAGCGTTCTGCAGCGCCGAGCGGGTGACCTTGACCGGGTCGTTGATGCCCGCAGCGAGCAGGTCCTCGTACTCACCGGTGGCGGCGTTCAGGCCGCTGCCGGCGGGCAGGTTGCGAACCTTCTCCGCGACGACGCCGGGCTCGAGGCCGGCGTTGAACGCGATCTGCTTGAGCGGAGCCTCGAGGGCAACCTTGACGATGTTGGCACCGGTGGCCTCGTCGCCCTCCAGCTTCAGGTCGTCCAGGACCGGAGCGGACTGCAGCAGAGCCACGCCACCACCGGCGACGATGCCCTCCTCGACGGCAGCCTTCGCGTTACGGACGGCGTCCTCGATGCGGTGCTTGCGCTCCTTGAGCTCGACCTCGGTCGCAGCGCCGGCCTTGATGACGGCGACGCCACCGGCCAGCTTGGCCAGGCGCTCCTGCAGCTTCTCGCGGTCGTAGTCCGAATCCGACGCCTCGATCTCGGCGCGGATCTGGTTGACGCGACCGGCGATGGCGTCGGCGTCGCCGGCACCCTCGACGATGGTGGTCTCGTCCTTGGTGACGACGACCTTGCGGGCGCGGCCCAGCAGCTCGATGCCGGCGGTCTCGAGGGACAGGCCGACCTCTTCGCTGACGACCTCGCCACCGGTGAGGATGGCGATGTCGGCGAGCTGCGCCTTGCGGCGGTCACCGAAGCCCGGAGCCTTGACGGCGACGGACTTGAAGGTGCCACGGATCTTGTTGACGACCAGGGTGGACAGCGCCTCGCCCTCGACGTCCTCGGCGATGATCAGCAGCGGCTTGCCGGCCTGGATGACCTTCTCCAGCAGCGGCAGCAGGTCCTTGACCGTCGAGATCTTGGAGCTGACCAGCAGGATGTACGGATCCTCGAGCACGGCCTCCTGACGCTCGGCGTCGGTGGCGAAGTACAGCGAGATGTAGCCCTTGTCGAAGCGCATACCCTCGGTGAGCTCGAGCTGCAGGCCGAAGGAGTTGGACTCCTCGACGGTGATGACGCCTTCCTTGCCGACCTTGTCCATGGCCTCGGCGATGAGCTCACCGATGGTCGGGTCACCGGCCGAGATACCGGCGGTAGCAGCGATCTGCTCCTTGGTCTCGACCTCCTTGGCGGTGTCGAGCAGCTTGGCGGTGACGGCCTCGACGGCCTTCTCGATGCCGCGCTTCAGACCCAGCGGGTTGGCGCCGGCAGCGACGTTGCGCAGGCCCTCACGGACGAGCGCCTGAGCCAGGACCGTAGCCGTCGTGGTGCCGTCACCAGCGACGTCGTCGGTCTTCTTGGCGACCTCCTTGACCAGCTCGGCGCCGATCTTCTCGTAGGGGTCCTCGAGCTCGATCTCCTTGGCGATGGAAACACCGTCGTTGGTGATCGTGGGGGCGCCCCACTTCTTCTCCAGCACGACGTTGCGACCCTTGGGTCCCAGCGTCACCTTGACGGCGTCAGCGAGGCTGTTCAGGCCACGCTCGAGGCCGCGACGTGCCTCTTCGTCGAACGCGATGATCTTGGCCATTGCGAAGTGATCCTCCGGATTGGGGGTGACACACGGAGGCGATCGTCTTGTCGGATCGCCCCATTTACGCTTCCGGCCAGGCTCGGTGCCCGCGACGGACGACCAGGGGTGTCTAGGTTCCCAGTCTCACCGTCCCGACCTGGCACTCACGAGTCGCGAGTGCCAAGTGCATTCTTAGCACTCGAGGGGGGTGAGTGCAACGTCGCGGCGGGGGTCTCCGCCCATGGCGAACACCCCCGCCGCGCGGCCCTGTTCGATTCCTAGCCGAGGCAGGTCTGGCCGGTCTTCAGATTCCACGCGAACGACAGCGGACCCATGCAGTTGACGCCGCCCGACTCGGCCGTCGCGCCCGAGCCCCAGCCGGCGATCGCGAACGTCGCATTTCCGTCGTCGGCCCACGAGTGCGCGATGCCGCCACCGATCGCCAGTGCGAGCGACTGACCGTTGCCGCGCGACGCGCTCAGCGCCGTGCCGAAGCCCGTCGCGAGGCTGTTCGACGACCCGAAGCCCTGCGCGACCGACACGGCCGTGCCGCTGTCCGTCGCGGCCGAGCGCGACACACCCTGTTCGAAGGCCTGCGCACCGCAGCTCGCGTACCCCGAGATCTGGATGTCGTTGGGCGCGGTCGGCGACACGCACATCACCGGCGCGGCCGACGCCGCGCCGGCGCCGAACAGCGAAACACCTGCTGCCACACCGATTCCCGCAGCAGCAACCATCGCAGTCCGTGTCATTCGTCGACCGAGGCTCGAGATCGCACGCAGACGGGAAAAGGTCGACATTCGGACTCCTTCACGGACAAAGGGGAGAAGTAGGGAGAAGCGCCCGCGAGAGTACCCGTTCACCCCGTCGGAGCGAGGCATTTCGATAGCGGCCCGAAGTAGCTCGGCGCGTCACCCGCGATCGGCCAACAACCCGGGCAGATCGGCCACCGAATCGACCACATGATCGGGCCGGTCCACCGCCAGATCGAGGATCGGCTGACGGAACTTTCCCGTCCGCACCAACACCCCCGTCATGCCCACCCGCTGCGCCGGCAGGACGTCGCTGCGGAAGTCGTCACCGACCATCACCGTCGCCGCCGGATCGACACCCATCAACTCGGCCGCCGTGAGGAACCCCGCGAGCGACGGCTTGCCGACCGACACGATCCGCGAACCCGACGCGTCCTCGAGACCCGGCAGATACGCGCCCGTGTCCAGACGCAGGCCGTCGGACTCCGACCACATCAGCGCCCGGTGCATCGCGACCGTGGGCACGCCCGCGACCATCAGATCCAGCACCCGACTGAGCGCGTCGTGCGTGAACTCCGGGCCCGCACCCCCGATCACCACCACCTCGGGGTCGACGTCGTCGAACTCGATGCCATCCATGTCGGCGCGGATGTCGCCGTGATTGAGCAGCATCACCCGCGCGCCCGGATACGTCGACCGCAGGTACTCGGTGGTGAGTCGCACCGCGGTGACGATCTCCTCGGGCCGGATGTCGAACCCCGCATCCTCGAGCGCCGAAGCGATCGCGCCGCACGTCCGGGACGTCGTGTTGGTCAGAAACGCCCGCACACCCCCGCGGCGGCGCATCTCCTCGAGGGCCTCCACCGCCCCGGGGACCGGCCGCCACGACGTCACCAGCACCCCGTCGATGTCGAACAGCACGCCCTCGACCCGGGTCATGGATTCGAGGGTATCCGCCGTCACCCGCCGCTGCTGGGCTATCCGACCGGAAGCACCGGCGCATTCGGCGGACCCGACGCGTCGACCTTCGGCGCCGAATCGTGACCTGCCGCACACGGAACCGGCGCGCGGGCCTACGATGACCCGGTACGCGTGACCTCCTGTACCACCTAATTCGAACCGGAGAGCCGACCCGTGACCAACACCCTCGAAGCCAGCATCGAGATCGCCGCCACCCCGCAGGACGTGTGGACGATCGTGTCCGACCTCGAGCGGATGGGCGAGTGGAGCCCGCAGTGCCGCAAGATGCGCGTCTCCGGTGAGGTCCGCGAGGGCACCAAGACCTTCAACATCAACCGCAAGGGCCTGCTCGTGTGGCCCACCACCTCCAAGGTCATCCGATTCGAACCGAACAAGGCGATCGCGTTCCGCATCAACGAGAACCGCTCCATCTGGTCGTACACGCTCGAGCCGACCGAGACCGGCACCCGCGTCGTCGAACGTCGCGAGGCCCCCACCGGAACCAGCCAGCTGTCGCAGTTCCTGATCAAGACCGTCCTCGGCGGCGCCGACGCCTTCGAGACCGAGATGATCGCCGGCATGAACGCCACCCTCACGCGCATCAAGAGCGAGGCCGAAGCGCTCGCCGTCGGCCCCCGGTAGCACATGGCGACCCGACGGTTCTCGGCAGTCACGTAGCCTGTGATAGCTCGAGCGGCGAACACCGCCGCCCCATTCGACCGGTAAGAGGAGCTCGTGGCACGCCGACCGACACCCCCTGGTACCCCCCAGCCCACCGGCGTCGGCCACGTCATCGGCCTCGTCAAGGCTGCCGTCCCGCCGCTGCACCCCGCAGGTCTGCCGTTCGTGCTGACCCCGCTCGCGGTCGCCGCCGTGGGACGCAACCACAAGTGGGTGCGTCGGGCCGGGCTCGCGTCCGCAGCCGCCTGCGCGACGTTCTTCCGCCACCCCCACCGGGTGCCGCCGAACCGCGCCGGCGTCGTCGTGGCGCCCGCCGACGGTGAGGTCGCGCTCGTCGATACCGCCGTCCCGCCCGCCGAACTCGGGATGGGCGACCAGCCGCTGCCGCGCGTGAGCATCTTCCTGTCCGTGCTCGACGTCCACGTCCAGCGCGTCCCGGTCGCCGGGCTGGTCCGGCAGGTCGTGCACCAGCCGGGGCAGTTCCTGTCCGCCGACCTGGCCGACGCCAGCGAGGTCAACGAGCGCAACAGCATGCTCATCGAGACCGCCGACGGCCGCGAGGTGGCCGTCGTGCAGATCGCCGGCCTCCTCGCGCGCCGCATCGTGTGCGACGCCAAGGAAGGCGACAAGCTCACCATCGGCGACACCTACGGCCTCATTCGCTTCGGTTCCCGGGTCGACACGTACTTCCCGGCCGGCACCTCGCTGCTCGTCGAGCGCGGCCAGCGCACCATCGGTGCCGAAACCGTCATCGCACAGCTGTCGTGAGGCCGCCCCGCCCCAGCCGGCAGCACGCGGTCCGATTACTGCCGAGCATGATCACGATCCTCGCGCTGTGCGGTGGCCTGTCCGCCGTCAAGTTCGCGCTCGACGGCGAGCTCGGCACCGCCCTCGCGATGATCGGTGCGGCCGCCGTCCTCGACGCGCTCGACGGCCGCCTCGCCCGGATGCTCGACGCCACCAGCAAGATGGGCGCCGAACTCGACTCGCTCGCCGACGCCATCTCGTTCGGCGTCGCGCCGGCCCTCGTGCTGTACGTGACACTGCTCGACGGCAGCAGCTTCGGCTGGATCATCGCGCTGCTGTACGCGGTGAGCATCGTGCTGCGGCTCGCGCGGTTCAACACGCTGCTCGACGACGACACCGCCCCCGCGTACGCCAAGGACTTCTTCGTCGGCGTGCCCGCACCGGCCGGGGCCCTGATCGCGCTCATCCCGATCGCCGCCTACGTCCAGTGGGGTGACGGCTGGTGGTCGTCGCTGGCCGTGGTCACCGCGTGGACCCTGTTCTCGGCCGCGCTCATCGTCAGCCGCATCCCCACCTTCGCGATGAAGACCGTGTCGGTGCCGCCGCGCATGGCCGCCACGCTGCTCGCGCTCGTCGCCCTCGCGGCCGCGGCCCTCGTCACCTACCCGTACGTGCTGCTGATCGTCCTGGTGTTCGCGTACCTCTCGCACATCCCCTTCGCGATCCGGTCGAAGCGCTGGGTGGCGGCCCGCCCCGAAACCTGGGACATCAAGCCGTCCGAGCGCCGCGCCATCCGCCGCTCCCCCAACGGCAACCGCCGCTCGTCCGCGGCACGGCTGGGCCTGCGCCGCCCGCACTGATTCCACTCCCCCGTTTCGCGCACTTATCGGTGGCGCCGGGACCTTCCCGCCACCGATAAGTGCGCGAAACGCGGGCAATCAGCGGCGCCGCCGCCGCGCGCGGCGCAGCGCTCCCTCCACGAGGTCCACGACCGCTCGCGGATCGGCGAGCATCTCCGCCGTGACGAAAACGATCTCCCACCCCGCAGCGCGGAGACGATTCTGACGATCGCGATCGCGGGCGAGAGCGAACGTCTCGCCGTGCCAGCGCCCGTCGTACTCGACGGCCACCCGCTCCTCCTCGAAGCCGAGGTCGACGCGGGCGACGAACGTGCCGTCGACGTGAATGTTCACCTGCGGGGTCGGGGTGAGGCCAGCGAGATGCAGGACGACGCGCAACTCCGATTCCTTGGGTGATTCGGCCCGCGCGTCGACGAGCGCCAGCGCCGCACGCGCCCGAACGACGCCGTGGTCGCGTCGTGCTTCGAGGTAGCGCTCCACGCTCGCGCGCGTGGTGAGTCCGCCGCGCAGGATCCGGTCGGCGTCGGCCACCGCCCGGACGAGCGGGCCCGTCGCGAGAACGTCGAAGGTCATCCGCTCGGGCCGGGCGATCGCGATGCGCTCCCACGGTTCGTGGTCCGCCGGATCGATTGCGACCCGGCGCACCTGCAGTCCGGGACGGCGGTTGACGCGGTGGCCGGGCCGGGCGATCACCTCCACGGCGTCCGACGTCGATGCGAGCGGCACCCCGCGCACCACCGCGGCCGACCGTCCGGTGAGCACCAATGCACCTTCTCCGGTGAGTGCGGCCGCACGGCAGCGCAACTCGTGGCTGTCGCGCACAACGCTCGGGCAGTAGACGCCGCGGAACAGTCGGCGCACCCGCGGTCCGCGAAGCTCCATCGCCGTCAGCGCGCCGTCCCGGACCGCGTCCACGCCCAGGAACACCTCGGGCAGTTCCGGTCTCCTCATGTCCCGACACGATGCCGCACGGATCGGACCCGCATCCCCCGACAGCGTCAGTTATCCACAACCTCGGCCACCCCGATTTGCGCACTTACCGGTGTTCCCGGGGCCCACCCAAGACCGATAAGTGCGCGAAACGTGGGTGCGGGACACCCATCACTAGGCTGGCGGCGTGACTTCACCCGAACTGACGCTCACGGTCCGGCTCAACACGTCCGCCGCGGATGCCCGACGCGGAGTCGTGCGGCTGCACCCCGAGGCGCTCGCGGCGCTGGGGCTGCGGGAGTGGGACGCGATTGCCCTGATCGGCGCCCGCCGCACCGCTGCGGTCGCGGGTCTCGCACCGGTCGGCACCCCCACCGGCACCGCCCTGCTCGACGACGTCACCCTCTCCAACGCCGGTCTGCGCGAGAACGCGACCGTGGTGATCACACCCGTCACCGTGTACGGCGCCCGCGCAGTCACGGTGAGCGGGTCGGCGATGGCACAGCAGTCAATCTCGGACACGACGCTGCGGCAGGCGCTGCTCGGCAAGGTCCTCACCGTGGGCGACGCGGTGTCCCTGCTGCCCCGTGACCTGGGCCCGGGCACCAGCACCGCATCGGCGACGCAGGCACTGTCCCGGACGTTCGGTGTCACGTGGACGTCGGAGTTGCTCACCGTCACGGGCGTCGACCCGTCGAACGGGCCGGTGAGCGTGCAGCCGAACTCCGCGGTGAGCTGGGGATCCGGTGTGGCACATGCCAGCCCCGCACCGACGGTGACCGCGCCGACAGTGACCGAGCCGCGCACGTCCGATGTGGTCCCGGTCGAGGACCTGGTGGGCGCGCACGCGCAGGCCGCGAAGCTCTCGGAGTGGCTCACGCTCGCCCTCGACGAACCCGAGCTGCTGCAGAAGCTCGGCGCCTCACCACATCTGGGGGTGCTCGTCACCGGTCCGGCCGGCGTCGGCAAGTCGATGCTGGCCCGATCGGTTCTCGCGCAGCGTCGGGTCGTCGAACTGGACGGCCCGGGCGTGGGTGCGTCCGAGGCGCAGTCGCGGCTCGAGCGGGTCACCGCCGCCGTCGACACCGTCCGCTCCGGCGGGGTGCTGCTCGTCACCGACATCGACGCGCTGCTGCCCGCCGTCCGCGAACCGGTCTCGACGCTCATCCTCGACCAGCTGCGTCGTGCCGTGGACACCGAATCGGTGGCGTTCGTCGCGACCACCGCCCATCCCGAGGAGCTCGACGACCGCCTGCGCGGCCAGGACCTGTGCGACCGCGAACTGTCGCTGTCGCTGCCCGACGGCGCCGGACGGCGTCAGCTGCTGGAACTGCTGCTACGCAAAGTTCCCACCGCGGATCTCGACGTCAGCGAGATCGCCTCGCGGACGCCCGGATTCGTCGTCGCCGACCTGGCGGCGCTGTGCCGCGAGGCCGCGCTGCGGGCCGCGTCGCGGGCGAGCAGCGCCAAGTCGGAGCCGCAGCTCACCCAGGAGGACCTGCTGGGCGCGCTCGAGGTGATCCGCCCGCTGTCGCGTTCGGGCACCGAGGAACTCGCCATCGGCAGCGTCACCCTCGACGACGTCGGCGACATGGTCGAGACCAAGCAGGCGCTCACCGAGGCCGTGCTGTGGCCGCTGCAGCACCCGGATTCGTTTGCGCGCCTGGGCGTCGATCCGCCGCGCGGCGTCCTGCTGTACGGTCCGCCCGGCTGCGGCAAGACCTATCTCGTTCGTGCCCTGGCCAGTTCCGGTCAGCTCAGCGTGCACGCCGTCAAGGGCGCCGAACTGATGGACAAGTGGGTGGGCGCGTCCGAGAAGGCGGTGCGCGAGCTGTTCCAGCGCGCCCGCGACTCGGCGCCGTCACTGATCTTCCTCGACGAGGTGGACGCCCTCGCCCCGCGCCGCGGGCAGAGTTCCGACTCCGGTGTCTCCGACCGGGTCGTGGCCGCGCTGCTCACCGAACTGGACGGCGTCGAACCCCTGCGCGACGTCGTCGTGCTCGGCGCCACCAACCGGCCCGACCTGATCGATCCCGCGCTGCTGCGGCCCGGCCGCCTCGAGCGCCTGGTGTTCGTGCCGCCGCCGGACGCGGACGCCCGCAGGGAGGTCCTGCGGACGTCGGGCAGGTCGGTGCCGCTTGCCGAGGACGTGGACATCGCTGCCCTCGCGGCCGATTTGGACGGCTACTCCGCCGCCGACTGCTCCGCCCTGCTCCGGGAGGCCGCGCTCGCGGCGATGCGCCGCAGCGTCGACGCCGCCGATGTGACCGCGGAAGACGTCGCCGCGGCGCGCGAGAAGGTGCGACCGTCGCTGGACCCCGACCAGGTGGCGCACCTGAAGGCGTATGCCGAGAACCGGTGATCGGCGGGTAGCGTCGGGGCAGTGACCCCGACCGTCCGTGGGGCGGTGTACACCGCGGCCGCCTGGTTCGCGGGCACCCTGGCCACGTTCGTGCTCGCCAACCCGCCCGAGTGGCGCGGGACGATCAGCGTGACCGGCCGCCAGCTCGAGTGGTGGTTGGACGCCCTGCCCACCGGATCCGTGATCGGCGCGGCCCTCGCGGTTCCGGCGTGCGTGGCGCTACGACGTGCGTCCTCGCTGCGGCCGGCCTGGATCGCGGCCGTCGTCGCGTCGAGCGTGCTGATCGTGGCCCGGATCGCGGTCCCGGGCGTACGCGGGCTGGTCGAGGTGACCACCCTGCACTACGCCAAGTGCGTGGCCGCCGGGGTGCTGCTCGGTGCGGCCGTCGCTGCAGTGTGGCTGCGGCCGTTCGCGCGATTCGTCCTCGTCACCGCTGTCGGCTCGACGTTCGTCGTCGCGCACACCGCGCACGCCGGTAACGAACCGAGCGTGTCGACGTTGGGTCCGCCGTTCTGGTGGTTGTTGATCCCGTCGCTGGTGCTTGCCGCGGTGTGCGCGGTGATCGATACGGCGCAGGTCACGACCGCCGCACCCGACCGGATCGTGCTCCAGGCGATCGCGGCCGCCGCCACCCTCGCTTTCGCCCACCGGACGCTGGGCGCGTGGATCGACGGACAGACCGCCGACTCCGAACTGCTGGTGTGGGTCTTCATCGGCGTCTGCCTGGTGCTGGTGACGGCCCTCACCGACTTCTGGGCACGACGCCTCGACAGCCCGTTCCTGCCCGCGGCCACTGCGGTGGCCGCTGCCGCCGCGCTCGTCACACCGCAAATCGCCCGCCAGTTCGCGCTCGCGCCGTGGCTGATGGTCGCGGTCGGCGTCGCTGCGGTCGCCGCCGGACTGTCGGTCGCGGTGCGACGCCCGTCGCCCCCGCTCGGGTTCGCACTGCTCGCGCTGATTCCCCTGACCACGGCGATCGACCCGAACCTCGGCGACGGCCGCACGTGGCTCCTGGCACGACTCGCGGTTCTCGGGCTCGGCATCGGCCTCACGTTCGGTTCGACCCTGCCCGACGACGGTGTGCTCGCATCGCTCGGCCTCGCGGTGCCCATGTTGTCGCTGGTCTTCACGTACGTCGCCCAATCGGACGGAGCGATCGCCATCTACGGCGGCGCGCACGAGCGCCCCCCGCACACCCCGCCCAGCGAGGGTGGTCTGTTCGGGGCCGTCGAGCCCTACGCACCCGTCAGCCACCTCGCCGGAGTCGCGCTCCTGCTCGTCGTGCTCTACTGCGCCGTGGCCGTCCACAGATTGCGCACCGGTCCGGACGGCGTGAGCCGAAAGACGATCAGCGACAGGTAGCGTCGGTGCAGTGACCCCGACCGACCGCTCGGCCCTGTCGACCGTCACCGCCGTGTTCGCCGGCGCGCTCGGTACGTTCGTGCTCATCAGCCGCCCCCAATGGGAACCGCTGTTCAGCGCATCCGAGCGCCAGCTGGACGACTGGAATGCCGCCCTGCCGACCGGTGTCGCCGTCGGCGGCGTCGTTGCCGTGCTCGCGTACGCAGCGCTCCAGCGCGCCGCTTCGGCTCGACCCGCATGGACCACGGCGGTCGTCGCGACCGCCGCCCTGCTCGCGGCCCGCCTGGCGGTGTCGGGCGTGAGCGATATCGGACAACTGACACTGCTGCACTACGCCAAGTGCTTGGCCGGTGGCGTCCTGCTCGGCGCGGCCGTGGCCGCGGCGTGGTCGCGGGCCGTCCCCCGCCTCGCCCTCGTCGGCGCGGCTGCCGCGACGTTCGTCGTCGCCGACACCGCCCACGGAGTCGCACCCACCACCTCCGCGCTCGGCGAGCCGTTCTGGTGGTTGCTGGTTCCCACGCTCGTCCTCGCGGCCGCCTGCGCCGTGATCGACACCGGCGCACCCACGCGCGCCGACGCCGGGACGGTGCGCGAGGTGATCGCGGCCGTGCTGACGCTCGCCGTCGCGCACCGCCTGCTCGGCGCGTGGATCGACGGTCAGACCGGGTCCACGTTCCGGCTGTGGGTGATCGTCGGCCTGTGCCTGGTCCTCGTCGTCACCCTCACCGAGTTCTGGGCTCGCCGCCTCGACGCCCCGATCCTGCTCGCGGCGACAGCGGTGGCGGCGGCCGCAGCGCCCATGAGGCCACTGCTCGCCCAGGAGCACCTGCGACTCGAGCCGTGGATCCTGGTCACCGTCGGCGTCGCAGCGGTCGCCGTGGGACTGGCCGCGGCGCTGCGGCTTCCGTCGCCCGTCGTCGGCGTCGCCGCGCTGGCCGCCCTGCCACTGTGGATCGCGATCGATCCGACTGCCGGCGGCCGTAGTGCAGTCCTGCTCGTCCAGCTCGCGGTGCTGGGCGTGGGCATCGGACTCGCCCTCGGCTCGACCCTGCCCGACAGCGGCGCCGTCGCCGCACTGGGACTGGTCGTGCCGTTGCTGTCGTTGGCGTTCACCGCGCTGGTCGGTGCGACTACGTCGTTCGTGGTCTACAGCGGGAGCTACGAACCCCTGCCCGACGTCCCGTTCGCCATGCCGTCCGAGCCAGCCGCGTCAGACGAGGTCATCGCCTACGTCGTCGACGTTCCGTTTCCGCCGCCCATCTCCTTCGACCGTGGCACCGGCGTCGCGCTGCTGCTGGTCGTGGCGTTCTGCGCGCTCGCGGTCCGCGGAGTGCGTCCCCGCCCCACCGTCCCGCGCCCGAACTGACCTCCGGCTCGGCGCGATCGCGTCGGCGGGAGATCCGCACGGGAGCGGCGTCAGCCGGTGTCAGTCCACGAGGTCCAACTCTCGCAACCGTGCGAAGACGAGCCGCGACCCGGGAGCGGTCTCGGGCATGGCGGCGTACTCGGCCTCGGTGAAGTAGCGGATCTCGGCGACCTCGCTGGTGGCCTGGGGCTCGTCGACGAGGTCGGCGAGGTAGCACGTCATGTGCAGCCGGGTGCCGGGGCGGTGCCCGAAGGCCGGTGCCTCGAAGATGCCGAGCTCGCGGACGCTGCCCGGCGCGATGTCGGTGTCGAGTTCCTCGCGGATCTCCCGATGGAGCGCTTGTTCAGGCGTTTCGCCCGGATCGATCTTGCCGCCCGCCATGTAGAAAGCGGTCTTGCCGGCGGACCGGGCCTGCAGCATGCGACGGTCGCGAATGTGGGCGAGGGCGGCGGTTCGGATCACGATGGGGTTCTCGTCGGACACCCGTCGAAACGTACTCCCACCGCCACGGCGCCGCCGAGCCAACCACAAATGTCCGGTTTGCGCCGATTGAGACCAGCTTCGAGGCACTCAGTAAGATGTAGCCCGTAGTCCGGTTTGCTAGTTAAGCGAAGGGTCTACGCGACTCTCGGTTTCGCGCCGATTCGTCACCCCGCCGCCCCACAACCCGACGGAGTGCCATTTGCTTGTCATATTGATCGCTCACGCGATAGCCGCCGTTATGGCCCCGCTCGTCGTGCGATCAATAGGGCGCAACGCGTTCTTCCCGCTCGCACTCGTGCCGCTCGCCAGCCTCGGCTGGGTGATCGCGAACTGGGGCACCGAGCAGGAACTGCACATTCAGTGGGCGCCGGGGCTGTCGATGGACATCGACATGCGGTTCGATTCGCTCGCCGCGATCATGTCCGTGCTGATCCTGGGCGTCGGCACGCTGATCCTCGTCTACTGCGCGCGGTACTTCACCGACGACGAACCCCGCCTCGGCATCTTCGCCGCCGAGATGGTCGCGTTCGCGGGCGCCATGTTCGGCCTCGTGACCAGCGACAACATGATCATCCTCTACACGTTCTGGGAACTGACGACGATCCTGTCGTTCCTGCTCGTGGGCCACTACGCCGAACGCGCCACCAGCCGTCGCGCGGCGACGCAGGCGCTGCTGGTGACCACCGCCGGCGGCCTGGCGATGCTGGTCGGCATCATCATGCTCGGCCAGTTGGTCGGCAGCTACAACCTGTCGGACGTCGTCGCGAACCCGCCGAGCGGGTGGCTCGCGAGCGTCGCGATCGTGCTGGTACTGATCGGCGCACTCTCGAAGTCGGCGATCGTGCCGCTGCACTTCTGGCTGCCTGGCGCGATGGCCGCCCCCACCCCGGTCAGCGGCTACCTGCACGCCGCCGCGATGGTCAAAGCCGGCATCTACCTCGTCGCCCGGATGGCGCCCGGCTTCGCCGACTCCCCACCCTGGCGGGTCACGATCATCACGCTCGGACTGGCGTCGATGTTGCTCGCCGGCTGGCGCGCGCTCCGCTCGTTCGACCTCAAACTCGTCCTCGCGTTCGGCACCGTCAGCCAGCTCGGGTTCCTCATGGTGCTCGTCGGCGTCGGCTCCCGCGACGCCGCCCTCGCCGGCATGACGATGATCGTCGCGCACGCGATGTTCAAGGCCGCGCTATTCATGGTGGTCGGCATCATCGATCACAGCACCGGCACCCGCGACATCCGCAAGCTCGCGCGCCTCGGCCCCAATGCGCCGTGGTTGGCCACGATCGCGGCGCTCGCGGCCGCGTCGATGGCCGGCCTGCCGCCGTTCCTCGGGTTCGTCGGCAAGGAGGCCGCGCTCGAATCGATCCTCGACGCGACCGTGCTCGAGCCGTGGGCACGGACCGTCGTCGCCGCCATCGCGCTCGGCTCGATTCTCACCGTCGCGTACAGCATCCGGTTCGTGTGGGGCGCGTTCGGCCGCAAGCGACAGCGCACCCCCAGTGCCGCCGTCGCGAACATGCACGCCCCGAGCGTGCTGTTCCTGGCCCCGCCGGCGCTGCTCGCGGTCGGCGGCCTGGTCGCCGGGCCGCTGTCGCCGCAGCTCGAGAAGCTGCTCACCCCGTACTCGACGACGCTGCCCGCCGGCCCGCAGCCCGACTACCACCTGGCACTGTGGCACGGGATCAACACGCCGCTGCTGCTCACCGGCGTGATCGTCGGCCTCGGCACGCTGCTGTTCGTCGCGCACCGCTGGGCCGTGCAGCGCCTGCGCTTCCAGAACCCGCCGCTCGGCAACGCCGACCGCGCCTACGACGCCACGCTGCGCGCGATGGACACGCTGTCGATGCGCCTGACGGGTTTCACCCAGCGCGGATCGCTGCCGCTGACGCAGTCGACGATCCTCGCCACACTGGTGCTGCTGCCGGTGATCCTGCTGGCGCTGCGCACCGACGTGTGGGCCGAGATCCGGCTGTGGGAGTCGCCGCTGCAGTTCACGGTGGGACTGATGATGATCGTGTCCGCGCTGGCCGCCACGGTGATGCGCAACCGCCTGGCCGCGGTGATCCTCGTCGGCCTCAGCGGATACGGCTGCGGTGTCATCTTCGCGCTGCACGGCGCCCCCGACCTGGCACTGACCCAGTTCCTCGTCGAGACACTCACCCTGGTGATCTTCGTGCTGGTCCTGCGGAAGCTGCCCGCCGAGGTGGACGAGCGGCAGGCCATCGGGTTCAAGCTGCCGCGCGCAATCCTCGCGGTCGGCGTCGGAGCGGCGGTCACCACCCTCGCCGCGTACGCCATGAACGCCCGCACCACGACACCGATCTACCACCAACTACCGGAGGCCGCCTACGTCCTCGGCAACGGCCGCAACGTGGTGAACGTCCTGCTCGTCGACATCCGCGCGTGGGACACCCTCGGCGAGATCTCGGTGCTGCTGGTCGCGGCCACCGGTGTCGCGAGCCTGGTCTTCCGGCACCGCCGGTTCGGGACCGCCCCGCGCGTCGCCGACGCGCCGGCCATCGTGCTCGACGCGGCGTCGTCGAGCACGGAGACTACGTGGCTGCGCGGCGGCGACCTCATCGACCCGCGGCACCGGTCGCTGGTGCTCGAGGTGACCACGCGGCTGATCTTCCCCACCATGATGGTGCTGTCGGTGTACTTCTTCTTCTCCGGCCACAACGCACCCGGCGGTGGTTTCGCCGGCGGCCTCACGGCCGGCCTGGCACTGGTGCTGCGCTATCTCGCCGGCGGCCGGTACGAACTCGGCGAGGCCGTCCCGATCGACGCCGGCAAGATCCTCGGCCTGGGGCTGCTGCTCGCCGCGGGCACCGCCGTGACGTCGTTGTTCCTCGGCGCCCCGCCGCTCTCGTCGGCGGTGTTCGAGGTGACGCTGCCGCTGCTCGGACACATCAAAGTCGTCACCGCACTGTTCTTCGACCTGGGGGTGTACCTGATCGTGGTGGGCCTCGTGCTCGACGTGCTCCGCAGTCTCGGGGCCCGACTCGACGCACAAGAGGAGGTGAACGCCTGATGAGTGCCGACCTCGCGTCCCTGATCCTCATCGGAGTACTCACCGCGGCGGGTGTCTACCTGCTGATCGAACGCAGCATCACCCGGATGCTGCTGGGCCTGCTGCTCATCGGTAACGCCGTCAACCTGCTGATCCTCTCCGTCGGCGGACGCTCCGGCAACCCGCCGATCGTGGGCCGCGAATCGGTGCACGAGGAGATGGCCGATCCGCTGGCGCAGGCGATGATCCTCACCGCGATCGTGATCACGATGGGCATCGCCGCGTTCGTGCTGGCCCTCGCCTACCGCTCCTACAAGATCACCACCGCGGACCGGGTCGAGGACGACACGGAGGACACCAAGGTCTACAAGCGGCGCACCGCCGCCGAGGCCCCGGACCGCGACCGGTCCGACGACCCCATCACCGGTGCGCCGTCCAAGAGCGGCGACGCCTTCGACTCCGCCGGCAACCCGATCCCCGTCGACCTCCTCGAGGACCCCGAGGACTACCAGTCCTACGAGGACCTGCACGAGGGACACGAGGAGATCGAGTCCGAGACGCCGGGAGGCCGACGATGACGCTCTCCCCCGATCTCATCGGCACCCTCGCCCCGCTGCCCGTCCTGATCCCGATGATCGCCGCAGCGGTCACGCTGTTCGTGGGTCGCCGGCCCACCGTGCAGCGATGGATCACCCTCGTCGCGCTCGTCGCCGTCACCGCCATCTCGGCGATGCTGCTGTACCTCGCAGACCAGCACGGCACCACCGCGATCCAGGTGGGCGGCTGGGACACCCCGATCGGCATCACCCTGGTCGTCGACCGGCTGTCGGCGCTGATGCTGCTGGTGTCGTCGACCGTGCTGCTCGCCGTCATGGTCTACGCCGTAGGCCAAGGCATCCGCGACGGTCAGGAACACCAGCCGGTGTCGATCTTCCTGCCCACGTACCTGGCGCTGACGGCCGGCGTGTGCAACGCGTTCCTCGCCGGCGACCTGTTCAACCTGTACGTCGGGTTCGAGGTGCTGCTGGCCGCGAGCTTCGTGTTGCTCACCCTGGGGGCGAGCGCCGACCGGGTCCGGGCCGGCGTCTCGTACGTCATGGTGTCGATGGTGTCGTCGCTGATCTTCCTGTGCGGCATCGCGTTCGCGTACGCCGCGACCGGCACGCTCAACCTCGCGCAGATGGCGCTGCGGTTCGACGACGTCCCCGTCGGCACCCGCATGGCGATCTTCGGTGTGCTGCTGGTGGCGTTCGGGATCAAGGCGGCGGTCTTCCCGCTGTCGACCTGGCTGCCCGACTCCTACCCCACCGCACCGGCCCCGGTCACCGCGGTCTTCGCGGGCCTGCTCACCAAGGTCGGCGTGTACGCGATCATCCGCGCGCACACGCTGCTGTTCCCGCAGGGCGAACTCGACAACGTCCTCATGGTGTGCGGCCTGCTGACGATGATCGTCGGCATCCTCGGTGCGATCGCGCAGAGCGACATCAAACGACTGCTGTCGTTCACGCTGGTCAGCCACATCGGCTACATGATCTTCGGTGTCGCGTTGTCGACGCAGTCCGGTCTCTCCGGCGCCGTGTACTACGTGGCGCACCACATCATCGTGCAGACGACGCTGTTCCTCGTGGTCGGCCTGATCGAGCGGCAGGCCGGGTCGTCGTCGCTGCGCCGGCTCGGCGGTCTCGCGGCGGCCAGCCCGCTGCTCGCGATCGTGTTCCTGGTCCCGGCGCTGAACCTCGGCGGCATCCCGCCGTTCTCCGGGTTCATCGGCAAGATCGCGCTGCTGCAGGCCGGTGTCGCGCACCCCAGCGCACTGTCGTGGATCCTCGTCGCCGGTGGCACCGTCACGAGCCTGCTGACGCTGTACGTGGTGGCCCGCGTCTGGACCAAGGCGTTCTGGCGGGCCCGTGCCGACGCCCCCGAGGGCGAACTCGCGGACGTGAGCCCGTCGGCGCTGATCGACGAATCCGAGGAGGACATCGCGTTCGTCGACCGCGAGGACGTCGGAAAGATGCCCGTGTTCATGCTGCTGCCGACGATCGGCCTCGTCGCCGTCGGCCTGGCGCTGACGATCTTCGCGGGCCCGATGATCGGGATCAGTGACCGCGCGGCTCAGGACCTGCAGAATCGGGACGTCTACATCACCGCCGTGCTGGGCGAGGGAGGTGACCGATGACCCGCGAACGCGTACTGCGCGTCGGCGTCCTCGCGTGGCTGACGCTGGTGTGGATCTTGCTGTGGGGCACCTTCAGCTTCGCGAACCTCGCGGGCGGCCTGGTGGTCGGCGTGCTGATCATGTGGCTGCTGCCACTGCCGCGGGTCCCGGTCGAGGGCCGGGTGCACCTGCTCTCGATGGTCAAGCTCGTCTGGATGATCATCTTCTACGCCGCGCAGTCGAGCGCCCAGGTGGCGTGGCTGGCGGTCCGTCCGGGTCCGCCGCCGGTCACCGGTGTGCTGCGTTGCAAGCTCGGCATCAAGTCCGATCTGGTGCTCACCCTGTGCATCGACGTGCTGAACCTGATCCCCGGCACCATGGTGCTCGAGGTCGACCAGGCCCGGCGCGCGGTGTATGTGCACGTCCTCGATGTCGGGACGACCAAGTCCGTGGACCAGTTCTACCGTTCGGTGCGGCAGCTGGAGCGGCTGTTCATCGCGTCGTTCGAGCGCGATTCGGAGTGGCAGCCGGCGCCGTGGCATCTGCGCGACTACGAGTACCACGAAGAGGGCAGGGAGGACCGAGCATGACAGCCGTGATGATCATCGCCGGAGCGATGCTGGTGGTGGCGGCGCTGCTCACCACCTACCGACTGCTGGCCGGGCCCGGCAGTCTCGACCGACTGGTCGCGATGGACACCCTCGTCGCGACCGCGATCTGTGGGCTGTCCATCTGGGCCGCCTACAGCGGCGACACGACGATCGTGCCCGCCATCGTCGCGCTCGCCCTCGTCGGCTTCGTCGGCTCGGTGAGCGTGGCCCGATTCCGGGTGAGTGACGACTCGTGAACACCTTCCTCGACGTCCTCGCCGCAATCTGCATCCTCACCGGGTCGTTCCTGGCGCTGACCGCCGCGATCGGCATCGTCCGGTTCCCCGACACCCTCTCCCGCATGCACGCCGCCACCAAGCCGCAGGTCGTCGGCCTGGTGCTGGTGCTGGTGGGCGCGGTGATCCGCCTGCACGGCAACGTCGACATCTGGATGCTCGTGCTCATCGGCCTGTTCACGCTGCTGACCGCGCCGGTCATCGCGCACAGCGTCGGCCGCGTCGCCTACCGCGAACAGCGCGGGCGCGACGGGCTGCTCATGGACCAGCACGACGACACCCCCGGCACGTTCCGCTAGGTCGCCGCGTTTCGCGCACTTATCGGTGTTCCGGGACCTCGTCGGACACCGACAAGTGCGCAAATCGCGGAGCGTTCGAGCGGTAGAACGTGGTCCAGTACGCGTACGCGAACAGGGCCGGGACGCCGAGGAGCAGCGGCGTCGCCACGATCGGATACTCGGCGATCTGCACGGCCAGGTAGCGGTAGCTCAGCAGCAGCGCGGCCAGCAGGACGGCGCCGCCGGCGACGAGCCGGATCCGGAACCAGCCCCAGCCCCGCTCCGGGGCACGCAGCGCCGACTCGAGCGTCAGCGTCAGCACGACGCCCGCGACCAGGTCGACACCGTAGTGGTAGCCGAACCCGAGGGTCGCCGTCAGCGTGCACACGAACCAGAACGTGCCGCCCCAGCGCAGCCACCACGGCCCCTGCCGCGAGTGGATGAACAGGGCCAGCGACCACGCCGTGTGCAGGCTGGGCATGCAGTTGCGGGGGGTGGCGTCGTCGAACGGCATCGCCGACGGCGTCGGGTCGAACGGCACGACATCGGGCCAGAAGTCGCCGACCTGGAAGCCGTTGCCGTCGGCGCCGAACGCGAAGATCGGCCCGACCACCGGGAACAGGATGTAGAAGACCGGCCCGATCAGCCCGATCAGGAGGAAGGTGCGCACAAGGTGGTGCGAGGGCCAGCCCTTGCGCAGTTGGTACAGCGCGACGACGATCGCCGCGACCGGCAGTTCGATGTACACCCAGTGCAGGACGCCGTAGCCGACGGAGCCGAGGGCGTCGACCACGTTCCCCATCACCCACGACGGGTTGCCGAGGGCGTGGTCGGCGAGCTGGACGTACTGGTCGAGGACCATCGGCCGGGTGATGACGGTGATCTGCAGCCACACGTCGCCGAACTTGGTGGCGACGATCAGGAGCGCACCGAGCCCCACGCCCATGAGCGCGCTGCGCCGCTGCTCGCCTTGCCATTTCACGCCGGCGTACACGCCGATCGAGGTCAGGACGATCACGGCGCCGTTGCCGACGGTCAGCGGTCCGCCGGCGAGGTAGCGGATCGCGGCGATGACGACGTCGATTCCGGCCGCGCTCGACAACGCGATGACGCGCTGCCGGTTGGTGAGACCCACCATCGCGAGGGCGAGTCCGGCCCACGGCACGGACGCCGACTTGGGGGTGCCGACGACATCGTCGAGGAGGCTCTCGAGCGGTCCTGGGAAACCGCGGGACGACGCGAAGATCTGGAGCGCGGTGAGGACGAGGACGACGGCGGCAACTGCGCCACCGAGCAGGACATTTCGGGTTCGACCGGTGAGCCGCACCGGCTCTGTACGCGCGCCACCGTCCACCAACACGCCGTCCATAGTAAACGGCGGGTGAATGTGACCTTACGTGTCGAGTTCGTCGACGAGCGAGTTGACGACGGCGCGCACGTCTCCGCCAGTGGCGGCGGCGACCTTGCGTTGGCGTTGGTACGACGCCCCCCGCCGCGGAATGTCTGCGACACGGGCCAGTTCGTCGGCGCACCCGAGCCGCGCGGCGGTGGGGGTGAGTTTGTCGAGCAGGTCGTCGAGGTCGTCGGTCACGAGCCGTTCGCTGTTGTCGGCGCCGAGGATGACTTCGGCGTCGAGCCCGTATCGCGCTGCGCGCCACTTGTTCTCCTGCACGTGCCACGGCGGCATGGACGGCAGCGTCTCCCCCGCCTCGAGCCGGGTGTCGAGGTCGACGACGAGGCAGTGGACGAGGGCGACAAGCGCGCTGAGTTCGCTGCGGGTGGAGATGCCGTCGCACACGCGGACCTCGATGGTGCCCCAGCGGGGTGCGGGGCGGATGTCCCAGTGCAGGCCACCGAGATCCCCGATGACGCCGGTGGTGAGCTGGTCGTGGACATACCCCTCGAACTGCGTCCAGTTCTCGAACTGGAACGGCAGCCCGGCTGTGGGCAACTGCTGGAACATCAGCGCGCGATTGCTGGCGTACCCGGTGTCGACGCCCGCCCACATCGGCGACGATGCCGAAAGAGCAAGCAGGTGAGGATATTTCAGCAAAAGAGCGTTGAGGATCGGGAACACCTTCTCCTTGGCGGAGATCCCGACATGCACGTGCACACCCCAGATGAGCATCTGCCGCCCCCACCACTGGGTGCGTTCGATCAGCTCGTCGTAGTGCGGCGTCCGGGTGAGCAACTGGGTGGACCACTGCGCGAACGGGTGAGTGCCCGCGCACATGAGGTCGACACCGAGCGGATCGGCGGCCCGACGCACCAGCGCCATCGTCTCGGAGAGGTCGTCGACGGCCTCGCCGACGTTGTCGCAGATGCCGGTGACGAACTCGACGGTGTTGCGCAGCAACTCCTTGGTGACCCGCGGTTGGTCGGCCAGTTCACCCACCGCGTCGAAGACGGCGGCGGCAGTGTTGGACAGATCGCGGGTGGTCCTGTCGACCAGCGCGATCTCCCATTCCACCCCGAGGGTCGGACGCGGTGAACCGGCGAACGGGACTCCCACGATTCCGATCCAACCACAGCGTCCGAGCGCGCGCAGGACGCCCGACGGCACAGCGTCCGGAAGCCCGCAGAACGCGGAACGGCGGGGCCGTGATGGCCCCGCCGTTCCGGTACAGCTGTGTAACGTCGTCAGCCCTCGATGACGCCGCAGGCGACGCGGCCGCCGGCGTCGCCGGTGCTCAGCGTCTGCTGGTCCGGCACGGGCGCGTTGTCGGGCAGCGTGTACCGGTTGGGGATGTTGGCGAAGTTGTCGGAGCCCGCGTGGATCATCAGCGCGGTGCCCTTGCCGCCGTTCTTCAGGTCCTCGAGGGTGAAGGCGTCGGTGGTGGTGACGAGGTAGGCCTTGCCGTCCTCGCGCACCTCGAGGGAGGTGAGGTCGCCGCTCGAGGGGTGCCCGGTGTGGCCCTCGACCTGGTAGTGGCCGCCGGCGGAGAGGAAGTTGCCGGGCTCGCCGCCGGTGGGGGCGACGGAGTTGGGCTCGCACTTGCCGAAGGAGTGGACGTGCAGGCCGTGGAAGCCGGGCTTCAGGCCCTGTGCGTTGACGGTGATCTGGACGAAGCCGCCCGTCTCCGTGAGGGACGCGGTGCCGACCTGCGCACCCTGGGCATCCTTGAGCTGCACCGAGACGGATTCCGCGGTGGTCGTGGTGGCGTGCTCCGAGCCACTTTCGCCGTGCCCTTCCGCGGGAGCCGGGGATCCGGTCCACACCGGCGGGGTGGTGCCGGGCTGGTCGCTGGGCTCCTCGTTGTTCGAGCACGCGGTGAGGCCCAGCGCGGCGATCGCGACCAACGGGGTCACGACGCGCCAGGACTTGCGACGGGAGAATTGCGAGGCCATCGAACCGCTCCTTCGAGGTGGTTGAAATCTGCCGATGATCATAACGAGCAGGTCCGGCGGACTCACTTGGAGGTGACGATCACGATCACTCCCGGCGAGGCGCTGGCGATGCCGGTGAAGCGCGGTTCGGCCGGGACGCCCAGTTCCGCCGCGATGGCCTGCGCGGCCTGCTTCTCGGCGGCGGTGTTGCCGTAGTAGACGGTGGTGGTCTGGATCAGACCGTAGCTGTAGTTGCCCGTCTCGGAGACGTTCCAGCCGCTGGAGGTCAGCTCGTTCGCGGTCTCGGCGGCGAGACCCGACACGTTGCTGTTGTTGAACACGCGCACCGGCACCGACTTGTCGACCGCGCCCGCGCCCGTGGCCGCGGCGGCGCCGGTGGTGGTCGTCGGCGCAGCGGCCGAGGTGGTGGTCGTCACCGGCGGAGCTGCAGTCGTGGTGGTCCGTGCGGCCTGCGCGGCCGCGGACGTCGTGGTGGTGGCCGTGGTCGTCGGCGCGGCGGTGGTCTCCGCGACGGGCGCCGATTCGCTGGAATCCGAGCCGCCCAGCGAGGCCGCGCCCAGTCCGGCGAAGAGGATCGCGAGGGCGATCAGCACCATCGCGATCGCGCGCAACGGGGGGCCAGACGACTCGGGATTCGGGGTGGTCACGGCTTACGACCTTAATCGGCGCGTCGGACGCTTCCGGTAACGAGGTGACGACGGCCGGGGTTCGGTGACGGCTGGGGAAGCGGACTACGTGGAGATGTCGAAGCCGAGTCGGCGCGCGGCGCGGGCCTTCTGCCGACTGGCCCGCAGCCGACGCAACCGCTTGACCAGCATCGGGTCGGCGGCCAGCGCCTCGGGTCGGTCGACGAGAGCGTTCAACACCTGGTAGTACCGAGTGGCCGACATGGAGAACAGTTCCTTGATGGCCTCTTCCTTCGCGCCGGCGTACTTCCACCACTGACGCTCGAAGGAGAGGATGTCGTGCTCGCGGCGGGTGAGTCCGTCCTGGCCTACCTCGTTCGCCGACGCGCTGTCGCTGTGTTCGGATTGGTTCCGCGCTGCTGCGCCGTCCATCTCACTCCTCGACTGCTCGATGATTTCTCGATCCCGCTCGACCTCAGCGAAACCTCCGCGCCCCAGTGGACCCACGGCCCGACAGGATCAGGCCGAGCGGTGTGCTCGGACACTGAGACATCGCTCGGGACCGAGCACGAATTACACCGATGTTCTTCCTGGTCATTGAATCACGATCCGGGGGTTCGGCACCGGGTTCCGGCGGGGCGCGCCGCGAATATCACGCCCATTATCCTTGGTGACCATGGCAATTCTTCCGATCCGGATCGTCGGCGACCCGGTCCTGCACGAGCCGACCAAGCAGGTGACCGAGTCACCGGCCGAACTCGCCGATCTGATCCGCGACATGTACGAGACGATGGACGCCGCGAACGGTGTCGGTCTGGCAGCGAACCAGGTGGGTGTCGCGAAGCGCCTGTTCGTCTACGACTGCCCGGACGTCGACGAGAAGGGCAAGTCGGTCCGCCGCCGCGGCTGCGTGGTCAACCCGGTGCTCGAGACGTCGGAGATCCCGGAGACCATGCCGGACGAGGACGACGACGTCGAGGGCTGCCTGTCGGTGCCCGGCGAGCAGTTCCCGACGGGCCGCGCCGACTGGGCGAAGGTCACCGGTACGGACGAGGACGGCAACCCGGTCGAGATCGAGGGCCACGGCTTCTTCGCGCGCATGCTGCAGCACGAGACGGGACACCTGGACGGGTTCCTGTACGTGGACGTGCTGATCGGCCGCAACGCGCGCGCCGCGAAGAAGACGATCAAGCGGTCGGGCTGGGGCGTGCCGGGCTTGAGCTGGACGCCGGGCACGGTCGACGACCCGTTCGGTCACGACGAGGACGATGACGAGGACTGAGCCGACGCTCGGCGACCGGGTGGTGGTGCGGTATCGCCTGCCACCCGGTGGCTCCCACCCGCTCACCGACGTGATCGGCACGCTCGAGCAGCTCGAGCCGTCGGTGCTGGTCCGCACCGCCGACGGCCGGGTCGTCGAAGTGGAGCGCGCCGACGTGGTGCGGCTCAAGGTGCTCGGCCCCAAGCCGGTGCGCCGGGCCGGTACCGGGTCCGGTGACTGTCCGAGTAGCTGACTACCCTCTCGGGTGTGCGACTCGCGACGTGGAATGTGAACTCGGTCCGTGCCCGAACCGACCGGATCCTGGACTGGCTGGCCCGCACCGACACCGACGTGTTGGCGATGCAGGAAACCAAGTGCAAGGACGAGCAGTTCCCGTACGAGCGGTTCACCGAGGCCGGGTACGAGGTGGCGCACGTCGGCCTGAGCCAGTGGAACGGCGTGGCGATCGCGTCGCGCATCGGGCTCGACGACGTGCAGGTCGGGTTCGCCGACCAGCCTGGGTTCGACAAGGATCCGGAGGCGGAGGCCAAGCAGGAGGCCCGCGCGATCGGCGCGACGGTCGGTGGGGTGCGGGTGTGGAGCCTGTACGTGCCCAACGGCCGGGAGCTGACGGATCCGCACTACGTCTACAAGCTGGAGTGGCTGGCCAAGCTGCGCGCGGACGCGGAGGGCTGGCTGCTCGGGAACCCGGACGCGCAGATCGCACTGGTGGGTGACTGGAACGTCGCACCCACCGACGAGGACGTGTGGGATCCGTCCTTCTTCGAGGGCAAGACGCACACGTCGCAGCCGGAGCGGGACGCGTTCGACGCCTTCGCCGAGGCCGGTTTCGCCGACGTGGTGCGCCCGCACGCGCCGGGTCCGGGTGTCTACACCTACTGGGACTACACGCAGCTGCGGTTCCCCAAGAAGCAGGGCATGCGCATCGACTACGTGCTGGGCTCGCCCGCGTTCGCGGCACGGGTGACGGCCGCGCACATCGACCGGGACGAGCGCAAGGGCAAGGGTGCGAGCGATCACGCGCCGGTGGTCGTCGACCTGGCATAGCGGCAGCGGATCTAGTCGCCGAGAAGGTCCAGGTACTCGGTGTGGGTGCCGAGGTAGCGCTGGACGTAGGTGCAGACCGGACGGATCCGGGTGCCCTCGCGGTGGGCCCGGTCGAGGACGTCGCGGACCAGCACGGCGGCCCACCCTCGGCCACCACGGTCCTCCCGCACCACGGTGTGCAGCAGTGTCAGCACGTCACCCAACGCGCCGGTGGTGTCGCGCCGATAGCCGAGGATGCCGACGAGCTCGCCGCGAACCCACAGTTCGTAGCGTTCGTGGGGCGGGCTGTCGACGACGCGGACCGAGGCGTCGACCGAACCGGAGGCTCCCGGGGATGCGGAGTTCACGTTTCCCATGAAACCGGGCGAACCGCCGGCGGGGGCCGGATTCGTGGCCGGTGATGCGGTTCGATGCCGATCCTTGACCACGGCGTGGCCGCGCGTCGATCAGTTGAGCGATATCGCGTCGGCCGGCTCGATCGGCGCCATGAGGTCCAGATACTCCGGGTGTGCCTCGACGAAGCGCTGGACGTAGGTGCACACGGGACGGACCTTCCAGCCGTACTCGCGCGCCTGATCGAGCGCACGACGCACCATCACCGCGGCGAGCCCGCGGTGCCCGAAGTCTTCGACGACGACGGTGTGCATGAAGGAGACGACCGGGACGGGTTTCCGCGCGCCACGCTTCGTGGCCGGCGAGGTGTCGTAGTAGCCGACGATTCCCACCAGGTCCCCGTTGAGCCACAGCTCGAAGCGGTTCTGGTCGGTGTTGTCGGTCACGTCTGCACTGGGCGAATCGGCGAACACGACACCTCCTCGGGACGCTCTCATTACATCAATGTGATCCACGCCACTATTAGTACAGGCGCCCAGTGTCGCCTGTCAGGCATTTGACCGAATGCTCTGCATTCGATTTCCGCACGACGAAACGGGACGACCAACCGGTTCGCGCCGGCGACACCCTCCCGGACACCGATACACCAATCTTCAGCTCCCCCAAAACCGTTCCGATGCCGCTGGATTCGAAACCATGTCCCGAAGCCTCTTACCGCAGCACACGTTTCACACCGCAGTGATCGAGAATCGAACGACAAGTGGACCGGTCACCCGGCAGCCGAATCACCCGGGGCCGCGACGATTTCGGGTCGAGACTTCATACTCGGAACGGTTCCGCGTACCGCACCGTGCCCGTCGGCAGATCGGCGTCGCCCAGTCCGCTGTTCTGGTACGCGGGGAGCACCGACACGGGCGCCAGCGCCAGCGAGGCCGCGCCGTCGACATGACAGCGCGTGCACAGCGCGTGCGCGACCACGGAGCCGTCGCCCAGAACGGCCACCCAGGACAGTCGTCCGTCGATCCATGCCGGATCGGAGCGCAGGTTGCCACCAGGTCGGCCTCGTCCGGCTCCGGGAACGCCGCGAGGACGACGGCCCGGACCGCGTCGGCGTCGTCGGGTCGTTCCGGGCGCAGGTGGTACTCGGGTGCGGCGCTGTCGCTCATGAGGCGAGCACACCACGACCCGAGCGCGGCGACAGTCGAGTTTCCACGGCTGGGTAGGCTCGAGGCCGTGGACTACCTGCCCTTGACGCCGACCGGCCAGACCCCGATCCGCGCGCTCACCATCGCCGGCACCGATTCCGGTGGCGGCGCAGGCATCCAGGCCGATTCTCGCACCATGGCGATGTGCGGTGTGCACGCGTGCGTCGCGGTCGCCGCGGTGACGGTGCAGAACTCGGTGGGCGTCAGCGGATTCCACGAGATCCCGCCGGAGACGGTGGCCGCGCAGGTGCGCTGTGTGGTCGAGGACATCGGTGTGTCGGCCGCCAAGACCGGCATGCTCGCGTCCACCGCGATCATCGAGGCCGTAGCGCAGGTGTGCACCGAGGTCGGGATCGGCCGTGACCAGGCGGTGCCGCTCGTGGTGGATCCGGTGTGCGCGTCGATGCACGGCGATCCGCTGCTGCACGCCGAGGCGCTCGACGCCGTCCGGAACACGCTCATCCCCATCGCCTCGCTGGTGACGCCGAACCTCGACGAGGTGCGCCTGATCACCGGCATCGAGGTGGTCGACGACGCCAGCGCCCGCCGCGCCGCCGAGGCCCTGCACGCGTTGGGCGCGCAGTGGTCGCTGGTCAAGGGCGGGCACCTGCGCTCGTCCACGTCCAGCACCGACCTGCTCTTCGACGGCGACACGTTCCACGAGTTCACCAGCCCGCGTATCGACACCGGCAACGATCACGGCGGCGGCGACACCCTGGCCGCGGCCGTCGCGTGCGCGCTCGCCAACGGCTACGCGATGCCCGACGCGGTCGCGTTCGGCAAGCAATGGGTCACCCGCTGCCTGGAGGCGTCGTACGACCTCGGTGCCGGTCACGGCCCGGTGTCGCCGCTGTGGCGACTGGATCCGAAGAACGCGTAACCGGCGTGGTCAGCGCGAATAGTCGCGCAGCGTCATAACGAAGCCGACGGCCACCACCGGGACCGCGATGATGTAGACGGCGACGCGAAACCACGTGGGCCCGTAGTAGCTCACCGCGATCGCCGCCGCCAGCGCCGCGATGATCATCAACACCCCGTAGAACGGCGTGCGTTGTGGATGCTCGGACTCGGCCACGTCCTCAGTGTGCGCGCCGCGCGTCGGCCGCGGCAACCGTTGCCCGAACTGGTCCGTTCGTCCGCGCGGACCGTCAGCGCGGGGCGGGTGCCGGCCGCAGCAGGTAGATCCGCAGGTCCTCGGGCACACCGCGCTGCGGCGCCGCCAGCAGCCCGCGCCGGTACCGCTTCGCCGCCAATCCCAGCTCCGCGAGCCGCTCCCCGCCGATCGCGTCGTGTGTGTTGCCGGACATCACGACGTGACCGTTGCCGCCGAGTTCCATCATCCGGGCGGCGACGTTGACGTCCACGCCGAACCAGTCCGCCCCGATGGGCTGCGGCGCCCCGGTGTGCAGGCCGACGCGCATGCGCGGGCGGTAGCCGTCGTGCTCGACGGTGGCGAGCGCCGCGCGCGCCGCGAACACCGCCTCCGCCGCGTTGTCGGGGTGGTCGAACACCACCATCAGCCCGTCGCCCAGCCGCTTGACCACCTGTCCGCCGCGTTCGATCATCGGCGGCTCGATCGTGGCCGCGACCTCTCGCAGCAGGCCGAGGGTCGGACCGTCGCCCACCTGCAGCGACCAGCTCGAGAAGCCCACCAGATCGGTGAACACGATCGTGACCTCGCCGTTCGCGGGGCTCCCCCACGTCTTCTCGAGCACCGCCTGCAGCACCTGCAGTGCTGCCATGCTCACCTCGCGGGAGGCGCCCGAACCGGTGTCGATCATGCGTGCGGCCGCCCGCGCCCCGCCCGGGCCGGTCGTCGACAGCGGATCACCGAACGCTGGATCCCCCGGCAGTGCCCGTCGGATGCGCCGAACGGCGTCGACGAGGTACGGCTGGCGGTCCGCGTCGCGCATCCACTTCGCGACCGATCCCGTGACCTTGGTAGGCGCACTCTCGGCACTGGAACACGCCTGAGGCAGTTCCGGGGTGGCGCCGTCGCCCTGCGGGTCGTCACTCACCCCGGCAAGAGTAATCGCGGGTGCGGTATCTCGCAGAAGTGCCGGTGCGCGCCTACTTCCCGGTTTCGGCGCGCGCCCCGGAGCGGGCGTCACCCGCCGCCGGCACCCCGTTGGGACCCTCGATCGACTGCGCGTAATGCCCGATTCCGTACCCCACCGCCTCGGCGTTCAGCGCCAGCGCCGCGCGGTCCACGTTCGCCAGGGTGTCCTGCGCGGTGTGGTAATTCGGATCGAACCCGGCGCCGGCTTCCCCGCCCCACTTGCCGGCCTGAACTGGGGTTTTGATCTCCTCCGCGCCGGTGAACAGCCCGCCCGCCGGAATACCGCGGGCGATGAACGGCCCGTAGTCCGAACGCCCGTCGAAGTCGGTGCCGTCCGGGGAGACGCCCAGTTGCAGCAGGATCGCGTCGAACGTGCGCTCGATTCCCGCCGACCCCTCCGGCCCTGGACCCTCCCCCACCCGGTCCGAATCGTCCCCGTCGTAGACGAAGTAGCCGGAGTTGTGCGAGCCGACCATGTCGAAGTTCAGATACATCGCGATGTCGGCGCGGGCGTCGTCGTCGAGTCCGTCCACGTACGCCCCGGAACCGTCGAGTCCCACCTCCTCGGCGCCCCAGAACGCGAACCGCACCGCGTTGGTCACGTTCGGTGCCGCGCCGAGTTGCCGGGCCGCCTCGAGCAGCGTCGCCACCCCCGAGCCGTCGTCGTTGACACCCGGCCCCTCCGGCACCGAGTCGAGGTGGGCGCCGACCATGACTACGTTGTCCGATGCTCCCGTCCGTGTCTGCGCAATCACGTTGCGGGACTTCGTCGATTCGACGGTCGTGTCGAACGTGAGCGTCGCGTCGCCCCCCTGCCGCAACGCCGCCCCGTCCGCCTTGCCGACGCCCCCGGTGGGGATCCGGGCGTCGTCCTTGCTGCCCAACGTGCCACCGGTCAGGTCCTCGTCCACATTGTTCGCGACGAGGATCGCCGCGGCGCCGTGATCGGCCGCCACCCGCTGCTTCTGCGCGAACGGGCAGACGCCGCGATCGACCAGCACCACCGCGCCGGTCACGTCGAGTCCGTCGTAGTCGGTGTCGTCGCAGCCCGGGGTGTCGTCCGACGGCACCGGCACCAGCGGAGCGGTCAGCCCACCCGCCGGCGTGGACGGCGAATACGTCAGCGCCTTCACCGGCACCTCGTGCCCCGACACCCGCAGCGTCTGCGTCGTCGCATGAAAGAGATCGACCGCGAATTCCGGTGTGTCGACGTCGAATCCGGCCTGCTCGAGCTGGTCGACCACGTAGTCGACGCTCGCGTCGTAGCCGGAGGTGCCGGCCGCGCGGTTGCCACCGTTGTCGTGCGCGATGCGCTCGAGTTGCTCGAGGTCGCCGATCACGGCGTCGGTGTCGATGGCCGCGGCCAGGCCCGGGCCGTCCACCGGCGGGCCGACGTCGTCGGGATCACTGCACCCCGACAGCAGCAGCGCCCCGGCGATCGCGGTGACGAAACCCACCGTCATGCGCATGTGCCGAAGCGTAACCGATCACGGCCCCCGTGACCGGGACACCGAGAACGCCGAGGGTCCCGCACCGTCGATACGGTGCGGGACCCTCACAGGCGGACGACGCTCAGGCGTCGCGCTTGTTCACCGCGAACAGAGCGGCGCCGAACACGATCGCGACGAACGCCGCGAAGTAGAGCAGCGACCCCCACGGACCCCAGTGGAAGTCGAAGCCTGCGCCCGACCCGAGGAAGTGGCTCACATTGTTGAAGGGGCCGAACTCGCCGATGTACTTGCCCACCTTGGGGATCATCGTCGCGAAGCCCTCGATGACCAGCGGCCACATCAGCAGCAGCGAGATCGCACCCGCCGACTGGCGGATCAGCGTGCCGACACCGACCGCGAGGACCGCCAGGAGCGCGTAGTAGATCGGGATACCGAAGAGTTCACGCGCGTTGCTGTCCGCGCCGAGGTCCAGCGTCACACCGGCCGTCGCCTGCGCCACGAAGTACGACGCCAGCGCGATGACCAGCCCGAGGACGCCGCCGATGATCGCCAGGAGCAGCGCCTTACCGGCGATCACCTGGCTGCGGTTGGGGATCGCCTGGAACGTCGTGCGGATAACGCCGAAGCGGTACTCGGTGGTCACGGCGAGCGCCGACATGATCATCACGAGCATCGACCCGAACTGGACGGCACCGAGCTGGGTGTACGCCGCCGTGAACTCGCCCATCACGTTGTCGCCGGACGACACCATCGACTTGTAGGACAGACCCATCACAGCCGCGAGCCCGACACTGGCTCCGACGGCGATCAGGCTGCACCACATCGGCGACTTGGTGGACGTGAGCTTGATGCGCTCTGCATTCAACACGCTCATCGGAGCGCACCTCCCATGTTCTGCCCGGCTGCGCCGGCGATCTGAGCGTGGTACTGCACGTCGTCACCGGTGAGCTTCATGAACGCGTCCTCGAGCGAGCCCCGCTGAGACGACAACTCGTGCAGCACGATTCCGTTGGCACCGGCGAGCACGCCGATGTCGTCGGTCTTGACGCCGGACACGACCAGTGCCGACTGATGATCGGTGCCCGCGTCGTCGCGGACCGCGAAGCCCTGCGCGGTGAGCACGCTGCGCAGGGCGTCGAGCTGGGGGCTACGCACCCGCACCGACGACTCCGACGCGCGGTCGACGAAGTCCTTGACGCTCGTGTCCGCAATCAACCGGCCGCGACCGATCACGATGAGATGCTCTGCGGTCAGCGACATCTCCGACAGCAGATGGCTCGAGACCAGGACCGTGCGGCCCTCCGCGGCCAGGCTCTGCATGAATTTGCGGATCCATACGATGCCCTCGGGATCGAGACCGTTGACCGGCTCGTCGAACAGCAGCACCTTGGGATCGCCCAGCAGCGCCCCGGCCAGGCCGAGTCGCTGCGACATGCCCAGCGAGAAACCGCCGGCCTTCTTGCCCGCGACCTCCGTCAGGCCGACGAGGCGCAGCACCTCGTCGACGCGCGACATGGGCAGCGAGTTGGCCGCCGCCATCCACTGCAGGTGCGCCTTGGCCGAGCGGTTCGGGTGCACCCACTTGGCGTCGAGCAGCGCGCCGACCGTGCGCAGCGGCTGCTTGAGCTGGTGGTACGGCACGCCTTCGATCAATGCGGTGCCCGACGTCGGCTTGTCGAGGCCGAGGATCATCCGCATGGTCGTCGACTTGCCGGCACCGTTCGGGCCGAGGAAGCCCGTGACGATTCCGGGCTTCACGGAGAACGTGAGATCGTCCACCGCTCTCGTCGACCCGTAGGTCTTCGTCAGTCCCCTCACTTCAATCATGAGCAACACTCTGCCCGAAACGTCCCTACCTGCGCATCGGTCTCGGGTCTACAACCGAGTCATACCCAGGGATGACGTACACCCCGAGAGAGTGTCGGGGATCACCCCGGTCAGGCCCGGACGGCGCCGTCCGGCATCGTCACATCGGTCAGATCGGCACCACTCACGTCGGCCGTCGAGAGCAACGCGCCCGTCAGATCGGCGTGTGCGAGGTACGCGCCCGCCAACCGCGCCCCGGTCAGGTCGGCGTCCTCGAGATGCGCACCCGTCATGTACGCACCCGACAGATCGGCCCCGGCCAGGTTCGCGTGCGCCAGGTAGGTCGACGTCAGGAACGACAACGTGAGTACCGCACCGGTCAGCTTCGCGTTCGTCAGGTACGCCTTGCTGAAGTCGGCGTCCGCGGCGACCGCCCCGGACAGGTTGGCTCCGGTCATGTCGGCTCCGCCGAACTCGGCAGCCGTCAGGTCCGCGCCCGAGAGGTCGGCGCCGACCAGATTCGCACCGGTGAGATTGGCCCCGGCGAGGTCCGCTCCCGACAGGTCCAGACCGTGAAGGTCCGGGGCATCGGGCAACTCGTCACGTCGGGCGTTCCACGCCACGACATCCGAGCGGAGGAGACGGAGGAGATCTGCGTTCAGCATCGTCGACATGGCACGTCCTATCGCAGCAGCGAAACCGACCTGGCCTCACCCAGCCTAGGGCGCAACGCCCGGACCTCCGGGATTTTGGATCATTCCGTTATCGGCGTGGCGCGGACGGACCTCCCGAAACGCGCGGTGCGCGCCCGCGCGACACAGGGGACCGTCGTCACATCGGCGACGACGCCTGCGCCCAGAACCGCTTCGGGATGCGCCCGGCGTGCCGCGCCTCGAAGCCGGCGGTCACCGCGCCGCGCATCGCCGACGCCATGAGCGCCGGGTCCTTCGCGCGGGTGACGGCCGTCGCGAGCAGCACTGCGTCGCAGCCCAACTCCATCGCCAGCGTCGCATCGCTCGCGGTGCCGATGCCGGCGTCGAGGATGACGGGAACGTTCGCGGCGTCGACGATCATCTCGATGTTGTGCGGGTTCGAGATGCCCAGGCCGGTGCCGATCGGCGAACCCAGCGGCATCACCGCGGCGCAGCCGACGTCCTCGAGCCGCTTGGCGAGCACCGGATCGTCGGTGGTGTACGGCAGGACGGTGAACCCATCGTCCACCAACTGCTCTGCCGCGCTGACCAATTCGATCGCGTCGGGGAGCAGTGTGCGCTCGTCCGCGATGACCTCGAGCTTGACCCAGTCGGTCTCGAGCGCCTCCCGCGCGAGCTGCGCGGTGAGGACCGCCTCCGCCGCACCGCGGCACCCGGCGGTGTTCGGCAGCGGGGCGATGTCCAGCCTGCGCAGCAGGTCCAGCACACCCGTGCCGCCCGCGGCGTCGACCCGGCGCATCGCGACGGTGGTCAGTTCGGTGCCCGACGCGACGAGAGCCTCCTCGAGCACCGCGAGGTTCGCGGCGCCTCCGGTGCCCATGATCAGGCGTGAGCCGAAGGTCCGGTCGGCGATCGTCAGCTTGTCCATCTCAGCCACCCTGCACCGCCGTGAGGATCTCGATTTCCCACCCGCGGCCCACGGATTCGGACCAACGACCGCGCGGGAACACCGCGCCGTCGACCGCGACGGCGATGCCGCGCTGCGGCAGGTCCAACCGCTCGAGCAGCTGCGTGACCGTCAGCGGTCCGTCGAACTCGCGGTCCTCACCGTTGACGGTGATCCCGATCAACTCACTCATCCAAACCTCACTCATGCCTTCGCGGGTGAAAATCGTTCGGCGGTGGCACTTTCCGCCTCGGCCAATGGTGTGCCGTCCAGGATCGCGACCGTCGCGTCCGCGGTCACCGGGGTCATCAGGATGCCGTTGCGCCCGTGCCCGGTCGCCAGTACCACCCGGTCCGAGACGCGGCCGATGATCGGCAGGTTGTCCGGACTCATCGGGCGCAGACCGGCTTTCGCCTCGTACAGCTCGTACTCGCCGATCGCGGGCATCAACGCCTCGGCGTCGGCGATGAGGTCCCGCACGCCCGCGACGGTGACCTGCGTGTCATGTCCCGACTCGTACTGCGTTGCGCCGACGACGATTCCGTCGGCGCGCGGGACGAGGTACGACGGCCGCCCGTGCACGCTGCCGCGGATGGTGCGCAGCGGAGCGGGCGTCACCCCGGGTCGCGCCCGCAGCCGCAGGATCTCACCCTTGACGGGCCGCACCGGCAGATCCGGCCACAGCTGCGCGGAGTTCGATCCCGCCGCCAGCACCACCTGGTCGGTGGCGAGCTTGTCCAGATCGGTCACCGCCTGCTCGATCAGCTCGACGCCCGCCTCGACCGCTGCGGTCCGCAGCGCCCGCACCAGGAGCCGGTTGTCGACGGCCAGCTCGGTGGGCGCCTGCAGTGCCAGTCGGATTCCGCGGCCGAGCGACGGCTCGAGTTCCCGGATCTGGGCGCGGTTCAGGATGCGCAGCTCGTGCCCCTGCTCGGCCACCCAGTCGGCGATCGTGTGCAGGTCGGCGGCGTCGGCGGCGTCCAGCGCGACGGTCAGCGAGTCGTCCGAGGTGAACAGCGTCACGCCTGCGATGCGCTCGAGCTCGGCACCGAAGTCCGGCCACCGCTGCAACGACGCCGCCCCGAGCGCGAGGGCCTTCTCCTCACCGGGCCAGCCCTCCGACAGCGGCGCGAGCATCCCGCCCGCGACCCACGACGCGCCCGAACCGGGCGCCGGGTCGTACAACCGAACCGTCCAACCGCGCTGTGCGGCGCGCCACGCGACGGACAGGCCGATGACACCGCCTCCGACGACGGATACCGATCGGGTCACCTTTTTCCACCTCACTCCCTGCGCCGGCATGATCCGGGTCAGGTATGACGGTCGGGGCCGGCAGGCCCCCTCTCAGCCCCTTGCACAGTGCTGTGCTCCTGGGACTCCCGTGTTGATTAGTCCGCAGTAGAGACTACCGTTCCAAGTGTGCACGCCTCCCAAACCGTCAAGCACCCCACACCGCGCGAACGCCTCGCCGACGCGCGCCTCTACCTCTGCACCGACGCCCGCCGGGACAAGGGCGATCTGGCGCACTTCGTGGAGGCCGCACTGGCCGGCGGCGTCGACATCGTCCAGCTCCGCGACAAGGGCTCGGCCGGCGAGCGGGAGTTCGGGCCGCTCGAGGTGAAGGAGGAGCTCGCTGCCCTCGCGGTACTGGGTGCCGCCGCGCGCCGCCACGGCGCGCTGCTCGCCGTCAACGACCGGGCCGATCTCGCGCTCGCCGCGGGCGCGGACGTGCTGCACCTGGGCCAGAACGATCTGCCCGTGCACTACGCCCGCCGGATCGTCGGCCCCGACGTCGTGATCGGCCGCTCCACGAACAACCGCGCACAGGCCAGCCTCGCGGCGATCGAGGAGGACGTCGATTACTTCTGCACCGGTCCGGTGTGGGCCACACCCACCAAGCCGGGGCGGACGGCGTCCGGCATCGAACTGGTGCGCAGCACCGCCGAGGCCGCGCCCGCCCGCCCGTGGTTCGCGATCGGCGGCGTCGACCAGGAGCGGCTGCCGCAGATCCTCGAGGCCGGCGCCACCCGCGTCGTCGTCGTGCGTGCGATCACCGAGGCCGACGACCCCGAGGCCGCCGCGCGGGCGCTGTCCGACACCCTGCGCGGCTGACCTCGGCCGCTCTCCTCGGATCAGCAGGTGCCGGAGACGCCCGACTGCACGGACTTCTCGATCATGGCGCGGCTGTCTGCGGGCATGTCCTCCCACGTCGCGGTCGCCGGGTCCAACAGCGGCTGTCCCGCCGCCTCGGCCTGCGCGTTGTAGGCACCCACCCACGCGCCCGAGCTCGTCTTCAGCAGCCCCAGGAACTCTTCGCCCTTCGCGGCGCGGTCGAAGGGCTGCCCGGCGGCCTGGGCGGCCTGCTCGGACGAGTCGATGAAGACCGCGACCTGGCCGCACATCTCCTTGACGGCGGCGTCGACGAGGTTTGCGGTGGCGGCGGAGGTCTCGGTCGAGGGCGATGCGGCCGTGTCCGCGTCGCTGTCGCTGCAGCCGGTGAGGACGAGCAGAGCGACGGGTGCGGCGGCGATCAGGTGTCGAAGTTTCATGCCGGAATGGTGACAGGATGCCCGGATCACGCTGCCACTGGGTGCTGACCAGACGGTTCCGTGCCGCGGAAGGCGACGACCCCGGCCCCGGTCAGAACCACCGCGTACAGCAACAGATAGATGTTCATCAGAATGTCGGCGACGGACCACTGCGGCGGGAACAGGAACAGACCGACCACCACGACGCGCTCGTCCCACCGGTACGGCCACGCGCCGGCCCCGAGGTAGATCACCGCCGCCCCGAGCCACCACCAGGGGTTCGTCAGCGCCCGGTGCACGATGTAGACCAGCAGCGGCACGAACCACACCCAGTGGTGGCTCCACGAGAACGGCGACACCGCCGCGGCGCTCAGACCCGCCACCGTGATCGCGAGCAGGCGCTCGCCGTCGCGGTGCAGGCGCACCACGATCCACATGCTCACCGCCACGACGAGCGCGGCCAGCACGAGCCACACCGCGACCGGCGTCGCCTGCCCGGTCAGGTGCGCGACGACCCCGCGGATCGACTGGTTCGACGGGTGCTGATCCTCCGCGATCCGCGTGGACTCGAAGAAGGTGTCGGTCCAGTACTGCCGCGAATCGTCCGGCAGCACGAGCCAACTCACGCCGATCGTGGCCACGATCGTCCCGATCGCCACGGCGGCCGCCCGCCACTGGCGAAGCACCAGGTAGTAGAGCACGAAGTATGCGGGGGTGAGCTTGATGCCGGCCGCGATCCCCACGCCGATGCCCCTGATCCGGCTCCGCTCGTCGCGGGAGACGTCCCACAGCACCAGCGCCATGAGGACCAGGTTGATCTGCCCGTAGAACAGTGTCGTGCGGACGGGTTCGAGGAACGTGCACACCACCGCCAGCAGGGTCGAGATTCCGACGAGGCGAGGCGTGATCCGGTAACCGAGCATCCGCCAGCACAGTGCGACGATCCCGACCAGCAACGCCAGGTTGACCGCCATCCAGATGTACTTGTCGTAGCCGAGCGGTAGCAGACCGAACGGCACGAACACCAGCGTCGAGAACGGCGTGTACGTGTACAGCAGGCCGTGGATGACGGGCTGGGTGTAGAGCGGCAGATCCTCCATGACGTGCCGCGCGCCGTCGCGGTAGACGTCGAGGTCGGCGCCGCCGGCGAAGAGGCCGATTTCCGGCATCCACGGGCGCACCGTCGTGAGGACGAGGATCGCCGACGTCAGCGCCCACAATCCGAGCGCGACGAGGTGCCCTGCCCGGAAAGACGTTTCGTTTTCTTGTGCCTCACCGCTGCGCAACACCTGCCAGCCCCCTTGTCGATCGTCCCCGGCCGGATCTACATACAAAGCCTAAGCAACAATGTCGATCCCCACCGAACGGGCACCGCCGAGCACCACTCCCCTGTCCGGGAGTTCGCGCTCGCGCGCGGCGGTGTTACGCGCCACCCGCCACTCCGAGGGGTAAGCTCGCCCGAAATCGACCACCCGGTTCGCGGGTTGTACAACCGCGCGCCGGGACGGTCTACGTGGAAGGGCCGGAACATGATTCGCTTTCTCATACGGTGCGCGATCTTCCTGGGGTCGGCCGCGCTCGGGATCCTCGCAGCGGTGTGGCTGATTCCCGAGGTATCCGTCACCGCGGCCGGATTCATCACCGCAGTGGTCCTGTTCGCCGTTGCCCAGACCGTACTGTCGCCGTTCATCACCCGACTCGCCGAACGCAACGCGCCCGCCTTCCTGGGCGGCATCGGACTGGTGTCCACGTTCGTCTCCCTCGCCATCGCCTCCACGTTCGGCGGGCTGTCGATTTCGGGTTGGCGCAGCTGGATCCTCGCGACCATCGTGGTGTGGCTCGTCACCGCACTCGCCACCGTACTACTGCCGCTGGTCGTCCTCCGCAACCGGCGCGAGGAGAACAACTCCGGGAAGAAGTCCGACGCCTGATCGCGTTTCGCGCACTTATCGGTCCCGGACCCACGCGAGCGAGACCGATAAGTGCGCAAATTGCTTTGCTGCGCAGTAGTTCTCGCATGCAATGCAGCTCACATCACGATGCCCTGGCACTCGGATGCGAGAGGGGGCAGAGTCGGAGGTGAACACTCGCCGACGATCGGAGGAGACATGCCGGACCGGACCACCCCCGTCACCGCGCTCACCGAGCAGGAGGCGCTGGATCTGCTGGCGACCGAGCGGCTCGGACGGCTCATCCTCGTCACCGGCGACCAGCCCGACGTCTACCCCGTCAACTACGCGGTGAACGACGGCAAGCTCTACTTCCGCAGCGCCGAGGGCGACAAGCTCACCGAACTGACGCTCAAGCCGATGGTCACCTTTCAGGTGGACCGCGCCGACGCCACGTCCGCGTGGAGCATCCTGGTCCGCGGCATCGCACGCACGCTCGTCCGCTTCGACGAGATCAACGCGGCCGAAGAACTCGACCTGCGGTCGTGGGTACCGACCGAGAAGTACAACTTCGTGGAGATCCGGCCCACCGAGGTGATCGGCCGGCGCTTCCTCCTCGAACGCGGCTGACCTCCGGCTCGGTCCGGTCGACGCTCGGTCCGGCCGCCCTCAGTCCAGCCACCACAGCACCGTCGACGGCGACAGCGTCAGCACCGACTCCGGCAGCCGGGCACGCAGTCCGCGGTCGGCGGTCACGACGGCGGTGAGGGCGCCGTCGGTCGCGGCCAGCCGGGCCACCTCGTCGTCGCCGCTGCCGGACGCGGTGTGCACCGGGACGCGCGCGTCCCCGTGCCGGGCGTCGCGGGCCCGGCCCTCGAGCACTGCCTCGATGCGCGGCAGCCAGCCGAATCCGCCGTCCGGCAGTTCGATGGTCCGCGGCAGCACCTGCGCGAGCCGGTCCAGCAGTTCCGTCGTCGCGCCCGCCCGATCGCGCCACCACCCGTCGGGGCGCGAACCGAGCACGTTGGCGGTGTCGAGCAGCACCCGCACCTCGGTGGTCCGCAGGCTGGGCCACGCGGCCGCGAACCCGGGATGCAGCGGCATGTGCTCCACCTCGGTCTCGGGTACCCAGCGCAGTTCGGTGCTCTCCCCGTTCGGGACCAGCGCCAGCGGCTTGTCGGCGTCGGCGACGACGGTCGTGTAGGTCCAGCCGCCGGCGACGGTGGCCGTCACCCGTTCCGTGCGCACGTGCACCGAACCGGCGTCGATTCCGGTTTCCTCCTGGGCCTCGCGGACCGCGGCGTGGACGGTCGTCTCGTGGCTGTCACGCGCTCCACCGGGCAGCGCCCACGTGCCACCCTGGTGGCTCCATGCGGCCCGATGCTGCAGCAGGACCGCGGCCGAGCCGTCCGCCAGCGGGGCGCGCAGCAACAGACCCGCCGCGCCGTGCCGGCCCCAATGCCGAACTCCGTCGGGGGTCGTCGCCCAACCGTCTCCGTCACCGCGCATGGAGTGCCTCTCACCTGCCCTGTCCGCCGAGCCGCTCACCTGTCCCCACAGTATTCCCCGCGACAACACGAATCGGAGGAACAACCTGCCGCTGCGGCTTATGCTCGGCAGTACGGAGGCCGCGAACCACACGGACGGCGAACCGAGGACATGCCGTGGCAGTGCCGGAAACGAAGACGTCGGGGGATACCACTGCGCGCGCACCCGAGCGGACCAGCGGGATGGCAGCAACGCCGTTCGGGGTCGCCCGTGCTCGGCAGATCGCCCCGCGTGACCTGCTGCGATCGACACCCGCGCGGCTGCTCGCGGTGGGTGTCGCGCTGCTGCTCGGCACGCTGGCCGCGGGCCTGATCACGTCGGCGGTCGCGAGCGACCGGAAGCACGAGATCGACGTGCTGCTGTCCACGACGGAACCGCTCGCCCGGTCGTCCCAGAATCTGTATTCGTCGCTGTCCGTCGCCGACGCCGCCGCCGCCACCGCGTTCCTGTCCGGCGGCGTCGAACCGAACGAGGTCCGGGACCGCTACTCGCAGGCGATCGGGACTGCGGCCGCCGAACTGGTCGCCACGTCCGACGGGCTGCCCAGTGACGACGAGGGACGACGGCTCATCACCCAGATCGCGACACAGCTGCCGGTGTACACGGGCCTGGTGGAGACCGCACGCGCCAACAACCGCAGCGGCAACCCCGTCGGGTCCGCCTACCTCGCCGAGGCGTCGTCGCTGATGCAGACGAATCTGTTGCCGCTCGCACAGGCGCTGCACACCGAGCGTTCCGCCGCCGCGCTCGCCCCGCAGTCCGAGTTCGCCCGGCCGCCGTGGTTCGCGATCGGACTTCTCGTGGCGCTGCTGATCGCGCTGGTCGCGACGCAGGTGGTGATGGCCAGACGGACCCGGCGCACGTTCAACGCCGGTCTGCTGTTCACGACCGCCGCGATGACCGCGCTGCTCGTGTGGATGCTCGTGGCCGGCATCGTGTCGGCGACGTCGGCGCACAGTGCGGTGCGGCAAGGGTCGACGCCGTTGTCGACGTTCGCGTCGGCACGCATTCTCGCGCAGCAGGCCCGTACCCAGGAGATCCTGCAGCTGGTCCGACGCGACGAGAAGGAGCAGCACGCGCAGGTCTTCCTCGACGACACCGACCAGCTGCGCATCCTGCTCGACGACTACTCGGGCACCGTCGGCGCGGACGACGCACACGAGGCCTCCCAGGCCCTGGACGCGTGGACGGCGTCGCATCAGCGGATGACGGACTCCCTCGAGACCGGCGACTGGATGGCGGCGGCGATGACGACGATGGGCTCCGAGGCCGACTCGAGCGCGACGCAGTTCGACGCCGTCGACCAGGCGCTGTCCGACGGTTCCGACAGTGCTCGCACCGAACTGCGCGACGATATCTCGCGATCGTCCAGGGTGCTGTCCGCGCTCGGCCCCGGCGCGGTGGTGATCACGATCGTCGCCGCCGTCGGCATCCCGCTGGGCCTGTGGCCCCGGCTGCGGGAGTACCAGTGATCGGAAGCCGGCTGCTCGCGACGGCCGCGGTGGCTGTCGGCACCGTCGGTGCAGCCGTGTCGGGCTGCACGGAGCCGCCGGCGCCGTACACGCTGCCGCCGAGCGAGACGTACAGCGTGGCGCCACTGCCGCAGGGCGCGTCGGTCGTGACGTCGGCACCCCTCCCCGCACCTCCGGACTGCGGTGACCCCACCGCCAGTCTCCACCCGTTCCCGCCCGGTGAGGTGCCGACCGGCGCGTCACTCGACGCGATCCGGTCTCGTGGTCGGCTCGTCGTCGGGCTGGACACCGGCAGCAATCTCATGAGCTTCCGGAACCCGGCCACCGGCGGCATCGAGGGCTTCGACGTCGACATCGCCCGAGAAGTCGCGCGCGACCTGCTGGGCAGCCCCGACAAGGTGGAGTACCGGGTCCTCACCTCGGCGGAACGCGAGCAGGCGTTGGCGGACGGGAAGGTGGACATCGTCGCCCACACCATGAGCATCACGTGCGAGCGGCGGCAGCGCGTGGACTTCTCCACCGAGTACTACGAGGCGCGACAGCGGATCCTGGTCATGGCCGGCTCCCCCATCGAAGGCATCGACGACCTCGCCGGCAAGAAGCTGTGCATGACGAAGGGGACGCGGTCCCTCGACCGCATCCTCGAGCTCGCTCCCGACGCCACGGTGATCGCAGTGCCCACGTGGTCCGACTGCCTCGTGATGCTGCAGCAGCGCCAGGTCGACGCGACCAGCGCCGACGACACTCTGCTCGCGGGCATGACCACGCAGGACCCCTACCTGAGGATCGTCGGCCCCAGCCTGGGACCCGAACCGTACGGAATCGGCATCACCAAGGGCAAGGACGATCTGGTGCGGTTCGTGAACGGCACCCTCGAACGGATCCGTCGGGACGGCACGTGGGAGAGGATCTACGACCGATGGCTCGCCGAACTGGGCCCCTCACCAGGACCGCCGCCGGCGACGTATCGGGACTGACGTGCGGATGGAACGGAGGATGCATGACGGGTAAGGACGCCGAGGAACGCCACCCTGCCGACGGCGGTGACATCGCCCGTACCCGGGCCGTGACGCCGGACGACGACCCGATGGCGACCGCGGCCCAGGAGGTCGCGCCCACCACCGGACGCCGTGCACGCACCCAGCGCATCCGCACCCGCCGTGTGCTCGGTGGCGGGTTGGTCGAGGTGCCACCGGTTCCGGTGCGGTCCCCCCAGTCGGTCATTCTCGAGAATCCGCAGGTAGCCGAACGCAAGCGGTTCTGCTGGAGGTGCAACAAGCCGGTCGGCCGATCGACGAAGGACCGCCCCGGCGCCACCTCGGGGATCTGCCCGCACTGCGGGGCCCGGTTCGAGTTCTCCCCGCTGCTGTCCCCCGGCACGGTGATCGCCGGCCAGTACGAGGTGCAGGGGTGTATCGCGCACGGGGGTCTGGGCTGGATCTACCTGGCGATCGACCGCAACGTCGACAACCGCTGGGTGGTCCTCAAGGGTCTGATGCAACTCGGCGACGCCGAGGCGCGGGCGATCGCTGCTGCGGAACGTCAGTTCCTCGCCGAGGTGCGCCACCCGGGCATCGTGGAGATCTACAACTTCGTCGAGTACCAGAAGGAAGGTTCCCCTGCCGCCGGCTACCTGGTGATGGAGTACGTGGGCGGAAGCTCCCTGCGCGACATCCTCGCCGCGTACAAGCGTCCCGAGCGCCTGCCGGTCGAACAGGCCATCGCCTACATTCTCGAGATCCTGCCCGCCCTGGAGTACCTGCACTCGATGGGCCTGGCCTACAACGACCTCAAGCCCGACAACATCATGGTCACCGACGTTCAACTCAAGCTGATCGACCTGGGTGCCGTGGCACCGCTCGAGAGCTACGGCTACCTGTACGGCACCCCCGGGTTCCAGGCGCCGGAGATCACCGAGACCGGTCCCACCGTCGCGTCCGACATCTACACCGTCGGAAGAACTCTCGCGGTTCTCACGCTCGACCTGCCGAGCGCGAACGGGCGCTACGTCGACGGGCTGCCGACGCCGGCGCAGGCGCCGTTGCTCGCCCGGTACGACTCCTACCGCCGGCTGCTGCTTCGGGCCACCGCCTCCGACCCGGACCGGCGGTTCCGATCTGCAACCGAGATGGCGGGACAGCTCAGTGGCGTACTGCGCGAGATCGTTTCGCTCCAGACCGACGAGGAACACCCGATTCTCTCGACCGTCTTCACCCGCCAACGCGCGGTCTTCGGAGCGGACGAGTTCGTCGAGCAGACCGACGTTTTCGCCGACGGTATCGAACGCGACCGGACCCTGAATCCGCAGAAGGTGGCCCTGGCCCTCGCGGTGCCGCTGGTCGACCCGGACGATCCCGGAGCGCCGGTGGTGAACTCGGCCGCACACAGCGACCCGCAGCTGATGCTCGACGTGCTCAACCGGGCCCGTGAGAGTCGCGACCAGGACACCCCGGAATCGCTGGAACTGCTTCTCGCCGAGGTACGGGCGCACCTCGATCTCGGAGACGCGGACGCTGCGCGTCGACTGCTGCGCCCGTTGGCGGCGGCCAATCCGAACGACTGGCGAATCGAATGGTACCGGGGCATAGCCGCACTGATCGTCAACGAGTTGGCCGCCGCCTACATGTCGTTCGACAACGTCCACACGGCCCTGCCGGGCGAGGTCTCCCCGCAGCTGGCGATGGCCGCCGCCGCCGAACTGCTCCTCGAGCACAGCACGGAACCCGGCATCGACCGTTGGCGCCTGCCGGCGCTCGAGTTCTACCGGCGGGTGTGGCGGATGGACCGGAACATCGTGAGCGCCGCGTTCGGGCTGGCCCGCCGGCTCGCCGCCGACGGGGACGTCCACGGCGCCGTCGCCGCCCTGGACCAGGTCCCGGTCGCCTCCCGCAGCTACGCCGCCGCCCGCATGACCGCGGTCCTGACGTACCTATCGGTGCGGCCGATCGGCGACATCACCGAGGAGACGATTCGCGAGTGTGCCCGGCGGGTAGAAGCACTGCCCCGTACCGAGATCCGCGGACCGCAGATGCGGACGGTGGTTCTCGGAACGGCACTGCAGTGGCTACTCGCCGGGCACGCCCCCACCACTGCACGCGAGCCGCTGCTCGGTGTCCCCTTCACCGAGCGCGGCCTGCGCGCGGGCACCGAGTCCGCGCTACGAGCGATGGCGCGCGGCGCGCCTACCGCGACCCACCGCTACACGCTCGTGGACCTCGCGAACGCGGTGCGTCCGCGTAGCCTGTTCTGAGTGTCGCACCGCGACGACTCCCGCTGCCGGGCTCCTGGATTCGCGCTCCGAGCCACGCGAGGGCCGCGAGGATCAACACGGCCGCCACCGGGATCGACAGCACCAACGGTGTCGCCAGCGTCAGCGCCACGGTGAGCAGTGGCGCCAGCATCCGTCCAGGCTCGGGGCGGGCGGCCCCGCTCGGGGCGTGGGTCATCCAGTCGCGGTACCGCGTGCCGTCGTCCATCGTCACACCTTGGTGGTCTGCTCGAGCTCGACGGCCTTGGCGTCGCGGTGTCCGAGGCCCACGTGCGCCTCGGCGCGCATGCGCTCGACCATGTGCGGGTAGTGCAGCTCGAATGCCGGACGCTCCGAACGGATCCGGGGCAGCTCGGTGAAGTTGTGGCGCGGCGGCGGGCAGCTGGTGGCCCACTCGAGCGAGTTGCCGTAGCCCCACGGGTCGTCGACCTTGACGACCTCGCCGTAGCGGTAGCTCTTGAAGACGTTCCACAGGAACGGCAGCGTCGAGGCACCGAGCAGGAACGAGCCGACCGTCGAGATCGTGTTCAGCGTGGTGAACCCGTCGGTGGGCAGGTAGTCCGCGTACCGGCGCGGCATGCCCGACGCACCGAGCCAGTGCTGGACCAGGAACGTCATGTGGAAGCCGATGAGCGTGGTCCAGAAGTGCCACCGCGCCAGGCGCTCGTCCATCATGCGTCCGGTCATCTTCGGGAACCAGAAGTAGATGCCCGCGTAGGTGGCGAACACGATGGTGCCGAAGAGCACGTAGTGGAAGTGCGCCACCACGAAATAGGTGTCGGTGACGTGGAAGTCGAGCGGCGGGCTCGCCAGCAGCACACCGGACAGGCCGCCGAAGAGGAACGTCACGAGGAAGCCGACTGCGAACAGCATCGGCGATTCGAACGTGAGCTGGCCGCGCCACATCGTGCCGATCCAGTTGAAGAACTTCACACCGGTCGGGACCGCGATGAGGAACGTCATGAAGGAGAAGAACGGCAGCAGAACCGCACCGGTGGCGTACATGTGGTGCGCCCACACGGCGATCGACAGGGCCGCGATGCCCATGGTGGCGTAGACCAGGCCGCTGTAGCCGAAGATCGGCTTACGCGAGAAGACCGGGAAGATCTCCGAGACGATGCCGAAGAACGGCAGCGCGATGACGTACACCTCGGGGTGACCGAAGAACCAGAACAGGTGCTGCCACAACATGACTCCACCGGTCGCCGGGTCGAACAGGTGCGCACCCAGGTGTCGGTCCACCCACAGACCGATCAACGCGGCAGCCAGCAGCGGGAACACCAGCAGGATCAACAGCGACGTGATGAGGATGTTCCACGTGAAGATCGGCATCCGGAACATGGTCATGCCGGGCGCACGCAGGCACACGATGGTGGTGATGAAGTTGACCGCACCGAGGATCGTGCCGACACCGCCGAGCGCCAACCCGATGATCCAGAGGTCCGCACCCACGCCCGGGGCGTGCACGCTGTTCGACAACGGCACGTAGGCGGTCCACCCGAAGTCGGCGGCACCACCGGGGGTGATGAAGCCGGCCGTCGCGATGAGGCCACCGAACAGGTACATCCAGTAGCTCAGGGAGTTCAGCCGCGGGAAGCTGACGTCCGGCGCCCCGATCTGCAGCGGCACCAGGAAGTTCGCGAAGCCGAACACGACCGGGGTCGCGTACAGCAGCAGCATGATCGTGCCGTGCATCGTGAACAGCTGGTTGAACTGCTCGTTCGACAGGAACTGCAGCCCCGGGATGGCCAACTCGGTCCGCATCAGCAGCGCCATGAGGCCGCCGATGAGGAAGAACGCGAACGCGGTCACCAGGTACATGACCCCGAGCACCTTGGGATCGGTGGTCGTGACCATCTTGTAGATGAACGACCCCTTCAGGCCGCGGCGGGCGGGCGCCGGCCGCGACGGCGTCAGCGTTCTTGGTGGAGCGAGATCGATCTCGGGGTTGGCAACCATACCCGGAATAGTCGGACTTCCGAGGGTTCCGCGACGAGGGCCTAAGGTCCCGACCCTCCGCGCCGAGTGACACCTCTTCGCGAATCAGACCAGAGCGATCGCCTTGCGTGCTATGGCGAGCTCCTCGTTGGTCGGCACCACCAGGACCTCCACGGTGGAATCGTCGGCGCTGATCCGCCGCTCACCGGTCTCCGGCGACGCGTTGCGTGTGTCGTCGACCACGATACCGAGACGGCCCAGTCCGGCAAGGGCATCGCGCCGCAGGTCCACATCGTGTTCCCCTACCCCGCCGGTGAAGGTGATGACGTCCACGCCGCCCAACTCCACCAGATAGGCACCGATGTACCGCCGCAGTCGGTGCACGTAGACGTCGTACGCGAGCTTGGCCGCAGGGTCCCCGTCGGCGACCATCTGCCGAAGTGCCCGGAAGTCGTTCTCCCCGCACAGTCCCTTGAGCCCGGAGTGCCGGTTGAGGAGATCGTCGAGGTCGTCGCCCTTCATGCCGGCGTTGCGGTTGAGGTGCAGGATTACGCCGGGATCCAGGTCCCCGCTGCGGGTGCCCATCACCAGCCCCTCGAGCGGGGTCATCCCCATCGACGTGTCGACGGCGCGTCCGCCCCGGATCGCCGCGGCCGACGCCCCGTTCCCGAGGTGGAGAACGATCTGGTTCAGCTCGGCGTAGTCGCGGTCCAGGAAGGCGGCGGACCGCTCGCTGACGTACTCGTGCGACGTGCCGTGGAAACCGTAGCGGCGCACACCGTTCGCGCGCGCCACCTCCGCGTCGATCGCGTAGGTCGCGGCAGCCTCCGGGAGCGTGTGGAAGTAGGCGGTGTCGAACACCGCGACGTGCGGCACGTCCGGCAGCAGTCGACGCGCCACCTCGATCCCCACCACGTTCGGCGGATTGTGCAGCGGGGCCAGCGGCGACAGCCGGCGCAGTTCGGTGACGACCTCGTCGTCGACGACGGTCGGCTCCCGGAACACCGGCCCGCCGTGCACGACGCGGTGGCCCACCGCCGCAACGCCCCACTCGCTCAGGGAGCGTCCGGCCTCGGCGATGACGTCCTCCGCGGCGTGCAGGCCCGCCGTGTGATCGGGGATGACCAGTTCGCGCTCGACGACGCCGCCCGGATGGTGGTAGACGATGCGGCCCGACGACTCTCCGATCCGTTCGACCAGCCCCGACCCGACAGCGTCGCCCGCGCGCGGATGGACCAGCTGGAACTTGATCGACGACGACCCCGAATTAATCACCAGCACAACCGGTTCGATCACTTCTGGACCACCTTCACGGGAACGTCCTGGGCCTGGATCGCGGTGATGGCGACGGTGTTGACGATGTCCTGCACCAGCGCACCGCGGGACAGGTCGTTCACCGGTTTGTTCAACCCCTGGAGCACCGGGCCGACGGCGACCGCGCCGGCGCTGCGCTGCACCGCCTTGTACGTGTTGTTGCCGGTGTTGAGGTCTGGGAACACGAACACCGTCGCCCGCCCCGCCACCTGCGAGTCCGGGAGTTTGGTGTGCGCGACCGTCGGCTCGACGGCCGCGTCGTACTGGATCGGCCCTTCCACCAACAGATCCGGTCGTCGCTCGTGCACCAGCGCGGTCGCGGTGCGCACCTTGTCGACACCGATGCCCGTGCCGGAGTCACCCGTCGAGTAGGAGAGCATCGCGATCCGCGGATCGATTCCGAACCGGGCCGCGGTCTCGGCCGACGAGATCGCGATGTCGGCGAGCTGCTCGGCCGACGGATCCGGTACGACCGCGCAGTCCCCGTAGGCCAGCACGCGGTCGGCGAGACACATCAGGAACACGCTCGACACGGTCGACACCCCCGGCTGCGTCTTGATGATCTCGAGCGAAGGCCGGATCGTGTGCGCGGTGGTGTGCGCGGCTCCGGACACCATACCGTCCGCGATCCCCTTGAACACCATCATCGTTCCGAAGTACGAGATGTCGCCCATGATCTCGCGGGCCCGCTCGATCGTCATGCCGCGATGGGCCCGGATCCTCGCGTACTCGGCCGCGAACTCCGACAGGTAGTCCGACCGCTTCGGGTCCAGGACGGTCGCCGACGACAGGTCCACACCGAGCTCGGCGGCGCGGGCGCGGACGCTGGTCTCGTCGCCGAGGATCGTCAGGTCGACCACCCGGCGACGCAGCAGGCGCCCTGCCGCGCGCAGGATCCGGTCGTCGTCCCCCTCCGGCAGTACGATCCGCTTGCGTTCGGCCCGAGCCCGATCGAGCAACTGGTACTCGAACATCTGCGGCGTGACCACCGACGGCAACTCCACGCGCAGCCGTTCGATGAGCGTCGGCGCGTGCACCCTCCGCTCCATGAGAGCGAGCGCGGTGTCGATCTTGCGCAGCGAGCCCACCGAGAGGCGGCCGCGAGTCTGCGCCGCGATGTTGGCGGTGTCGAAGGAATCGAAGTGCGTGGCCAGCATCGGCAGCCGCGGGCTCAGACCGGCGATCAGACGCGCCACCGATCGGTGCGGCTCGATCCCGCCGCTCATGACGATGCCCGACAGCGACGGGAAGCCCTGCGCATCATGCGCGTTGACGAGGGCGAGCAGAACGTCGGACCGGTCTCCCGGCACGATCACGAGCGACCCCTCGGTGATCCGTTCGAGGATGTGCTCGGCGGTCATCGCGCCGACGGTCACGTCCAGCGCCTCACGCTGCAGCAACGCCGTGTCACCGCAGTACAGTTCGCCGTCGACAGCCGCCAGCAACTCGGCGATCGTCGGCGCGATCAGCAGCGGGATCTCCGGCAGGCTCCATACCGGCACTCCGGCCGCTTCCGGTGCGGCGGCGTATTCCTCCAGCCGATCCGGATCACAGCGGTTCACCACGATCGCGACCAGATGTGCGTGCTGCGCAGCGAGTTCCGCGATGCACAGGTTCGCGAGCTGGGTCACCTCACGGGGGCTGCGGTGGGCGCCGCGCAACGTCAGCAGCACCGGAGCCTCGAGGTTGGCGGCGATGCGCGCGTTGTAGCCCAGTTCGCTGGGGCTGGCAACGTCGGTGTAGTCGCTGCCGACGATGACGACGGCGTCGCACTCCTCGGCCACCTGGTGGTACCGGGACACGATCTCGCTGAGCGCCCCGTCCGGGTCGGCGTGCACCTGCTCGTACGTCACGCCCATGCACTGGTCGTAGCTGAGGTCGGCGGTGGTGTGGTCGATCAGCAGTTCCAGGATGTGGTCGGTCTCGTCGGTCGACCGCGCGATGGGGCGGAACACCCCCACCCGGGCGGTCGACGCGCACAGCATCTGCAACACGCCCAGGGCCACCGTGGACTTGCCGGTGTCCCCCTCGGGTGAGGCGATGTAGACGCTCGACACGCTCCCCGAATCCACCATGAGCGACAGCCTAGTGACGATCGCGCATAATCGGCGTCCATGAGCGAATCGTCATTCCCGGACGTCCGCTGGGGTTCGGAGAACAGCGTTCTGCGCCGGCCCGGCATCGCGTTCGCGTCGACCAGGCTGGGTTCGTGGACCATCCGCCGGCTCGCGGGCGTGGACCGGCGACTCCTCGAGCGCAGCAAGGGCCGGTTCACGGTGCTCGGCCCGATCGGGGCACCGACCGTCCTGCTCAACACCGTCGGCCGCAAGTCCGGGCAGCGTCGCACCAGCCCGCTGCTGTACCTCCGCGACGGGGATCGCCTGGTGGTCGTGGGCAGCAACTTCGGCCAGGATCATCACCCGGCGTGGACGTCGAACCTGCTGGCGCAGCCCGAGGCGAGCGTGACGATGGCCGGACGCGACATCCCGGTCCTGGCCACCCAGGTCACCGGCGAGGAGAAGGAACGGCTGTACAAGCAGTTCGTCGAGCTGGCCGGCGCCTACGCCGTCTACCAGGGACGCACTGACCGGGAGATCCGGATGTTCGCGCTCGCCCGCCGCTGAGCCGGATCAGACCACCGAGGCGCGGTCGATGTCGGACACGTCGGCGCCCGCCGACTCGAGTCGCGTAAACAGCTCGTCGGTGCCGAACCGGGAAGCGAACTGCAGCTCGGAGTCGGTGATCGGCACCGCCTGCAACCAGGTGCTCACGTCCTCGTCCCGTTCGACGAGGATCTCGAGTGTGGACCAGATGAACGGGACCACCAGCAGCACGTGCCGGGTGGACCGGCCCGGATCGACCGCGTGAACGGCGTTGGGAACGATCGTGTTCGGGGTGACGTGCAGCGATCCGGACGCGACCTGGAACGCGCACTGGGCCAGGACGTCGGAGAGCAGCCGGTAGCCGGCCCGCCCGACGGTGATCAGCTCGGTGCGGATCGGCCGTCCGTCCTCGGTGGTGACGTTCGTCGGGAACCGGGCCATGTCCAGGGTCGCGTAGGACGCGTAGCCCGGGCCGGGGCAGCCGTCGCCGACCGCGATCGACACCTCGTGCGGCTCCTCACCGTCCCCGTCTGCGTCGACCGCCGCACGGAACCGCAACACCTGCGGCGGCACACCGAATACCTCGCCGATTCGGCGTGCCGCGGCCCGGACTTCCTCGCTGGCTTCCATGGGAACGAGCCTAGATGGAGGTCCCGCGCGAACAGGCGTCGGCCGCCGTCAGGCCAGCGCGCGCAGGCGCGGCGCGAGGTCGCGCTCGAAGAGGTCGAGGAACCGCTTCTGGTCGTGACCGGGCGCGTGGAACACCAGGTGGTTGAGGCCCGCGTCGAGGTACGGCTTGATCATCGCGACGGCCTCGTCCGGATCGGACGAGACGATCCAGCGCTTGGCGACCTGCTCGATGGGCAACGCGTCGGCCGCGGCCTCCATCTCGATCGGGTCCTCGATGCTGTGTTTCTGCTCAGGCGTCAGCGACAGCGGCGCCCAGAACCGGGTGTTCTCCAGCGCCGCCTCGGGGTCGGTGTCGTACGAGATCTTGATCTCGATCATCCGGTCGATGTCGGCGAAGTTCCGCGCCGTCTTCTCGGCGCCCTCCTTCACCGCCGGGATCAGCTTCTCGGTGTACAGGTCCATGCCCTTGCCGGACGTGCAGATGAAGCCGTCACCCGCGCGGCCCGCGTAGCGGGCGACGACGGGCCCGCCGGCTGCGATGTAGACCGGGATGCCGCCCTCGGGGACGTCGTAGATCGACGCGCCCTTGGTGCTGTAGTACTCGCCCTCGAAATCCACCCGGTCGCCGGTCCACAGGTCACGCATCAGCTGCACCGACTCGCGCAGCCGCGCGAACCGCTCCTTGAACTCCGGCCATTCGCCCTGGAAACCGGTCGCGATCTCGTTGAGCGCCTCGCCGGTGCCGACACCGAGCATGACGCGTCCCGGGTACAAGCAGCCCATCGTCGCGAACGCCTGCGCCACCACCGCCGGGTTGTAGCGGAACGTCGGGGTCATCACCGACGTGCCGAGCTGCAGCCGCTGGGTGCGCTCCCCGACCGCCGTCATCCACGCGATCGAGAACGGTGCGTGGCCGCCGTTGTGCCGCCAGGGCTGGAAGTGGTCGCTGACGGTGACGCTGTCGAGGCCGTGCTCCTCGGCCATCACGCCCAGCTCGACCAGGTCGCGCGGTCCGAACTGCTCCGCGGACGCCTTCAATCCCAACTTCAGTCCCTGTACCACCGGTTCTCCGATCGTCTACCTGATTCGATTGGCTTCGAGTATGCCCCGCGTCACTCGCGGGCTGTAGCCCCGTCTCAGCGGTCGAGGTCGGTGGGATGCACGAGATCGTGTTCGACGAGATCCGGGGCGGGAGTCCAGTCGTAGACGACGGACGTTCGCAGCAGGATGTCCTGCAGGGATCTGCGGCGTGCATCGACAGCGGCCCAGAACAGTCCGAATCCGAAGAGCACACAGAGCACCGCACGAACCGCGCACCGCGGCAGCCGGACCAGTCGTCCGTCGCGACTGACCAGACGCAGCCCCATCGCGACGGCGCCGACCGATCGTCCGCTGGTGGCCCAGCACACCGTCAGGTAGAGCACCGACAGCCCGAGGAAGGTGGTGACCGACAGCAGAAGCTGCGTGTGCGGGAAGCGAAACTCCTGCGGCGAGAACAACAACCGACCGAAGACGAGCCCCGCGTAGATCATGCCCATCAGGAACAGCACGACACCGATGTCGATGAGTGCCGCGAGACCGCGGGTGACGATCCCGGCGGGACGGCGAGCCGGGCGCGACTGCCGAAGATCGGTCATGAGTCACCGCCGTCGCGACCGAACAGACGCCCGACGAAGCCCGCGACGGCGTCGTCGGCCGCCATGCCCTGCGTGCGCGCGCCTCGCACCGCCTCGGTCGACATCGAACTGGTGGATTCCCGGATGATCCGGGGCAGATCGACGCCGTCGATGACCTCGTTGGACAGCCCCACCAGGTCGATCCGTTCGATTACCGCGTCCACGTCCACCTTCGCGGCGATCGCGTCGATATCGACCCGGTCGACGATCCGCCCGATATCGACCCGGTCGACGATCCGCTCGACGTCCACTCGGCCGGCGACGTCGTTGACGTCCACGCGATCGAGGATCGGCGCGATGTCCACCCGGGCCGCGATCGCATCCACGTCGACCCGGTCGACGATGTGCTCGACGTCCACCCGGTCGACGATCCGCTCGACGTCGATGCCCTCGGCAATCGCATCGAGGTCGACGTGATCGCGCACCACCGTCGTGATGTCGACCTCCGCCAATGCGGCCGCCACCACGCGGCGAACGACCGCCCGCAGCAGCCGATCGGTGACGGCGTCGGCCACCCGCAGCGTCTCGGCACCTCGCGCATCGAGCGCCGCAAGGCCGTCCCCGACGACGGGCAACCGCGACGCCACGTCCAGCGTCGTGGTCGCCACGAGCCGCGCGCCGTCGCCGAGCAGCGCGACGAATCCGGCCATCACACGTACCGGATCCGGGATTCGATTGCCATCCATACAGACATCCAAGACTCAACGGGCTGGATTGTCGACACACGGGGCCGCCGCGTGCGCGATCCGCTCCCCGCCCAACGGCCCGCGGATATGCTGTGCTGAGCTTCACTCAGCCGGAAAGCAATTCAGGCCAACTCGGCCGGAGGTGCGCGATGAGAAGCTCCGGAACGACGGTCGGTGGGGCGGCACGCCGGATCCTCCGTTCGCTCGTCCTCGTCGGGATGACCGTGGCCTCGATGGTCGGTACCGCGCTCACCGCGCATGCCGCACCGTCGAACGTCGCGGGCATCGTCCAGGTGAGCGACCGCGTGACCCGGATATCGGTGTACTCGCCGTCCATGGATCGGGTGGTCACCAGCGACGTCATCCACCCGGTAGGCGGGGGCCCCGCACCCACGTTCTACCTCCTCACCGGGATCGGCGGCGGCGAGGACGGTATCTCGTGGTTCAACAACACGAAGGTCGCGCAGTTCTTCGCGGACAAGCACGTCAACGTGGTACTGCCGGTGGGCGGCCGATTCTCGATGTACACCGACTGGGTGGCCGACGACCCGGTCCTGGGCCGCAACAAGTGGCAGACCTTCCTCACCCGCGAACTGCCGCCCGTGATCGACCGGCAGTTCGGCACCACCGGCGTCAACGCGATCGGCGGCGTGTCGATGGGCGCCGGGCCGGTGCTCGACCTCGCGATCCAGGCGCCCGACGCCTACCGTGCCGTCGGCTCGTACAGCGGGTGCGCGCAGACCAGTGACCCCAACGGGCAGGCCATCGTCCGCTCGATGGTCGAACTGCGCGGCGGGGCCAACGCGGCCAACATGTGGGGGCCGGGCGGCGGTCCGCTGTGGGTCCAGCACGATCCGGTCGTGCAGGCGGAACGGTTGCGCGGCAAGGCGTTGTACCTGTCCGCTGCGTCCGGTGTGCCCGGACCGATCGACGACCACAATCCGCTCCTGACCATCCCGCAGGCGATCGGCGGCGGAGTGGTCGAGGCGATCACGCAGGGCTGCACCGCAGTGATGGACGCGCGCCTGCGCTCGCTCGGGATCCCCGCCACGGTCGTCTACCGCAATCAGGGCAGCCACTCGTGGGGCCTGTTCGAGGCGGAGATGCGGGATTCGTGGGCGGTGATCGGGCCGGCGATCGGCGCGTGACGGATACTGGGGTCGTGAGTACCGACGCGCAGAACCCCGGCTGGGCCTATCTCATGGACATGGACGGGGTGCTGGTCCACGAGGAACACATCATTCCCGGCGCCGACGCCTTCCTGTCCGAATTGCAGGAGGCCGGCACCCCCTTCATCGTGTTGACGAACAACTCCATCCGCACGCCGCGGGACCTGCGCGCCCGACTGCTGCGCAGCGGTCTCGACATCCCCGAACAGGCGATCTGGACGTCGGCGCTCGCCACCGCGACGTTCCTGAAGAACCAGCGCCCCGGCGGAAGTGCGTACGTGGTGGGCGAATCCGGCCTGACGACGGCGCTGCACGAGATCGGCTACGTCCTCACCGACAACGACCCGGACTACGTCGTGCTCGGCGAGACCCGCACCTACTCGTTCGAGGCGATCACCACGGCGATCCGACTGGTCGAGCGGGGCGCGCGGTTCATCGCCACCAACCCGGACGCGACCGGACCGTCCCGTGAGGGGTCGTTGCCCGCCACGGGTTCGGTTGCCGCACTCATCACCCGGGCCACCGGCCGCGAACCGTACTACGTGGGCAAGCCGAACCCGCTGATGATGCGATCGGCGCTGCGTGCGATCGGAGCGCACTCGGAGAACACCCTGATGATCGGCGACCGGATGGACACCGACGTCGTGTCGGGGCTCGAGGCCGGCCTGCAGACCATCCTGGTGCTCAGCGGTATCTCCACCCGCGAGACCGTCGAGACGTTTCCCTACCGACCGACGCTCGTGCTCGAGTCGGTCGCCGACCTGGTGGGACGGGCCGCGAACCCGTTCTGAAACAGGCCGTTTCACCCGATCGCGGCGTAGGCCGCCTCGATCAGGCGATAGGCGCGACGGTCACCGGCGAAGTAGTCGCGCTTGAGATTCGGGACGAACGCGAACGCGAGGCCGTGCGCCAGATCGCCCAATCCGACGGCGCCACCGGCACCCGGATGTCCGAACGCGGTCGCACGGGCCACCTCCGGTAGCTCGAAACTCTGTGCGGGGAGCATGAATCCGAGGCCGTACGCGCTGTCGGTCAGCAGCACCCGGTCCGGCCCTCGGCCGCGTTCGCGCAGCGCGCTGCGCAGCGTCACACCTCGCAGCGTCACCCCGTGCACCAGGTCACGGTAGAACTGGGCCAGCCCGCGAGCCGTCGTGACCATGCCCGCCGCCGGCCAGCCGCCACCGAGCAGCGCCGGATCGTTGTATGACGCAGCCGGATTGGTGGTCGCCCGGAACAGCAGCGAACCCGCCTGCGCGTACGCGGCACCGATGCGAGTCTGGGTCGCGATGTCGGTGAGCGGCGACGCCGGCTCCCCGCGCCGCGGGACGGCGATCCGCGCCGCCCGCGCGATCGTCCCGGGCGGCGCCCCGATCCACAGGTCCGAGCCGAACTCCTGGCGCACGAACCGTCCCACCGTCATCCCGGTGTGCCGCCGCACCAGTTCGCCTACCAGCCACCCGAATGTGAGCGCGTGATACCCGTGCGCCGTCCCGGGTTCCCACTCCGGGGCCTGGCGGGCGAGCCGCTCCGCCATCGCCACCGGATCGGCCGCCTCCGCCACTGACACCGGACCGTCGAACGCCGGTAGCCCGGCTTGGTGGGCGAGCACATGCTCGACGGTGACGTCGGCCTTGCCGTTCTCCGCGAACTCCGGCCACCACCAGGCGACGGGCTCGTCGAGCGTGACGTAGCCGCGCTCGGCCAGCAGCAGCGCCGCCGCCGTCGTCACCGCCTTGGTGCACGAGAACACCACGCACGGGGTGTCCCACGCCCACTCACGTCCGGTCTTCCGGTCGGCGACCCCGCCCCACAGGTCCACGACGGGGCGGCCGTCGGCGAACACCGCCACCGCGGCGCCCAGGTTCTGCCCGTCCCCGAAGCTCTCCTCGAACACCTCGCGGACACCGTCGAACGCCGAATCACAATGACCCTGTACAGATGTCATGAACACCTCGAATCGGGCGTGCCGTCGGAGTGGTCCCGACTGCAAGGCTAGGCCGCGTGGTCCGGGCGTGCGGGGAATCGGCCTCAGCTCCCATTCCTCGAGTGTGCGCGCGGGATTCCGCGCGAGGTCGGCAGGAATGGGCGATCAGTACGACCGCAGCGGCGTCGGCACCCCGGCCACCACCAGCATGACGGACTCGCACTCGGCCGCGACCGCGGAGTTCACCCGCCCCAGCAGGTCGCGGAAGCGCCGGCCCGCCGCCGTCGGCGGCACCACCCCGCTGCCCACCTCGTTGCTCACCGCCACCACCGGCACACGCGCGGATCGCCACGCCGCGACGAGATCGGCGATGTCGGCGTCGACCGCGGCCCAGTCGCCGCCGCTCCACACCCCGTGGTGGTCGAGGCGGCCGGTGAGCCACGTGCCGAGGCAGTCCAGCAGCACGGGTTCGCGCGCGTCCGCCAGCGCCGCCGCGGCGTCGGTGGTCTCGACGGTGGTCCACCCCGATGGGCGCCGCGCGCGGTGCAGCGCGACCCGTTCGGCCCACTCCCGGTCCCCCTCCTGCACCCCGCCCGTCGCGAGGTAGGTGACGCGCGGTTCGGCGGCCAGCAGGGCCTCGGCGTACGTCGACTTGCCGGCTCGGGCGCCGCCGAGGACGAGGGTGCGCGACGACGCCCCTCGGCGCGGCACGGCTTCCCCGACCCGCACCACCGCGCCGTCGTCGACGACCCGCGCGCCCCACGGCCGCAGGCGCTCCGCGAGTTCGGACGTCGGCGGGTTGTAGTGGCTCAGGTGCACCGCGACGACGTCGGTGGTCTCGATGATCGCACCGCCGTCGCGCAGTGCGGCGAGGGTGCGCGGAAAGGTGGTCAGGTCGTGGTGTCCGGCACCGAGATCGGTGCGGGTACCGAACGTCTCCTCGAGAAACACCGCGTCGTAGCGGGCACCCCGGACGGCGTCGAGCGTGGACGACGGCAGCGGACCGGTGTCGGTGGCCCACAGCAGCCTTCCGCCGTCGGACGCGCAGATGTCGTAGAGCACGCTGTCGCCGTCCCGGATCGCGGTGTGCGCCGCCTCGAGCACACGGATCGTGTAACCGCTCAAGGCAATCCGGTCACCGGCGGCCACCGGGACGAACCGCACCGGGTCGTCGGGGCCCACCCAGTCGCGGCACAGGTCGAGGGCCTCGGGCGGGCCGATCACGTCGAGCGGCCGCTCGCGCTGCACCCAGGCACGGAAGAGCAGCGCCGCGGGGCCCACGTGGTCGGGGTGGGCATGGGTGAAGAGGATGTGCCGGACGCCGTCGAGGGGACGCCCGGCGCGGACGGCCGCCCGCGGGACCTCCGGGCCGCAGTCGAGGAGGAGCACGTCGTCCACCAGCGCGGCTGTCTGACCGCGGATCTCACCGCGTGCGGCGGCGGCGCGGCACGAGGCGCACACGCAGAAGGGGTTGGGCCATCCGTCGGCGCTGCCGGTGCCCAGCAGTGCTACGTCGATGGCGCAACCCCTCCCGTGAGCGTCAGCGCAGCGCCTGCGCCAGATCCTCGAGCAGGTCCTCCGGATCCTCCAGGCCCACCGACAGGCGCACGACGCCGTCGGACAGGCCGATCGCGGCGCGCCCCTCCGGGCCCATCGCGCGGTGCGTGGTGGTGGCCGGGTGCGTGATGAGCGACTTCGAGTCGCCGAGGTTGTTGGAGATGTCGACGACCTGCAGCTTGTTCAGCAGCTCGAAGGCGCGCTTCTTGCCCTCACCGTCGGCCGAGTCCAGCTCGAACGTGACGACGGTGCCGCCACCACTCATCTGCGACTTCGCCAGTTCGTGCTGCGGATGCGACTCGAGGTACGGGTACTTGACCCAGCGCACCGACGGATCGGCCTCGAGGAACTGCGCGATCCGCAGCGCGCTGTCCACCGAGTGACGCACGCGCAGCGGCATCGTCTCGAGACCCTTGAGCAGGGTGTGCGCGTTGAACGGGCTCAGCGCCGGACCGGTGTGCCGGATCAGCTGCTGCACCGGCCCGTCGATGTAGTCCTTGGGGCCCAGGATCGCGCCGCCGAGGACGCGGCCCTGCCCGTCGATGTGCTTGGTGCCCGAGTAGACGATCACGTCGGCACCGAGGTCGAGGCTGCGCTGCAGCAGCGGGGTGGCAAAGACGTTGTCGAGCACCACCTTCGCGCCGGCCGCGTGCGCCATCTCGGACACCTTGCGGACGTCGACGAGGGTCTGCATCGGGTTGGACGGGGTCTCGAAGAACACGGCCGTGGTCGGCACCGACAGCGCCTGCTCCCACTGGTCGAGGTCCTCACCGTCGACGAACACGGTCTCGACGCCCCAGCGCGGCAGGATCTCGTTGCACACCACGAAGCACGAACCGAACAGGCTGCGCGCGGCGACCAGGCGGTCGCCCTGGCCGAGCAGCGCGCCGAGGGCGGTGAACACCGCGGACATGCCGGACGCGGTGGCGTAGCAGCCCTCGGCGCCGTCGAGCAGCCGCAACCGCTCCTCGAACATCTTGACGGTGGGATTGCCGTAGCGGGAGTAGACGAAGTGGTCGACCTCGCCGGTGAACGCCTGCTCGGCGGCCTCCGCGGACTCGTAGACGAAGCCCGAGTTGAGGTAGATCGCCTCGGACGTCTCCTCGAAGCCGGAGCGCAGCGTGCCGCCGCGGACGCCCAGCGTGGCCGGGCGGGCGGACGCGGGAAGCTGCTTACGGAAGGCCCCGCCCTGCGGGATGGCGCTCACGACTGCGTCCAGGGCAGGCCCACGGCCCGCCAGCCCGACGTGCCGCGGCGTCCGTCGCCGCCGAGGGCGCCCTCGAACCCGTCGAGCACGTTGTAGGACGGTCCGATGCCTGCGGCGGTCGCGGCCTCGGCCGCCCCGATCGAGCGCTGGCCGGAGCGACACAGGAAGATCACCGGTCGCGCGTCGGCGGTGCCGACAGTTCCATCCTGGGCGCCACCGACGATGCCGGCCTCGACGAGCTGGTCGACGAAGGACTCGTTGCGTGCACCCGTGGGGTAGCTCACCCATTCGATGAGCACGGTCCGGCGGTCGATCGACGACGTGTCGGGGACACCGACATATCGCCATTCCGCGTCGGTCCGCACATCCACGAGCACGGCGTCCGGATGCTCGCGCAGCAGCTCCCAGGCTTGCTGCGGCGTAATGTCTCCTGCGTAGCTCACCGCTCCAGCTTTCCACAGCGGGCGAAGGGGCGTAGCACGTGGATGGCCGGAAAGGCGAGATCCGGGCAACCCGGGCGCGTCAGGCGCGTCGGTTCGCGTCAGTTGCAGACGATCCAGCGGTCGTCGCCCTGGACGAACTGCCACGTCGACGACGTCGCACCCTTGCCGTCGTTCGCGTTGATGCGCACATCCGCGGTGGCGTTGTTACCGTTGACCTGGGCGTTCGATACCTCCTCGACCGTCACCTCCCCCTCGCGGCCGGCGAGCGGCGAGCGGTCGTCGGCGAAGGTGTCGCACACCATCCGGTCGACGCCCTCGGCATCGTCGTTGTTGGCCGCGCGGACGAAGTCGGTGGCCGACGCGTTCAGCCGATCGGCCTCGGTCCGGTTCTCGTCGGCCGGGGAGACCAGCGCCGAGACGATAATTCCGATCATCACGATCGCGACTATTGACACGGCGAGGAGGAACGGCTTCATCGTCGTGCGCGAAGGGTCTTCGACGGGTTCGTGCTGGTCGGTCATACCTGCGATTTTCTCCTGTACGTGCGGGTCGGCCTCGACCGGGTCCCGAACAGCCGAAGGCACAAACCGTGTTTGTGACCCCCCAAACGAGAGCGTGGTACCCAGGGGTAGCTCACACCTCGACTCGGCGGTGCCGCCGCAGCGCGGGTTCTAGCATGAAGGCAGGGACGCGGTATCCCTGCGGAATCCGCCACCCGCGACAGCCGGGCCACGACCGGATGTTAGGTAGGGCTCAGTTCGACCCCGGTCCGCACGTACGCTGTCACACAAGCACATGCACGTCCGTCCAATCGAAAAGGTAGTTCGCCTCAGATGACTGACCAGACTCGTCCACTGCGCGTGGCCATCGTCGGCGCCGGCCCGGCCGGTATCTACGCCGCCGATGCGCTCATGAAGTCCGACACCGAGGTGAGCATCGACCTGTTCGAGCGGATGCCGGCACCGTTCGGCCTGATCCGGTACGGCGTCGCACCGGACCACCCGCGCATCAAGGGCATCATCACCGCGCTGCACAAGGTCCTCGACAAGGATGCCGTCCGCCTGCTCGGCAACATCGACTACGGCACCGACATCACCCTCGAGGACCTGCGCCGCTTCTACGACGCGGTGATCTTCTCCACCGGCGCCAATGCCGACCGCGCCCTGAACATCCCGGGCATCGATCTCGACGGCAGCTACGGCGCCGCGGACTTCGTCTCCTGGTACGACGGCCACCCGGACGTGCCGCGCACGTGGCCGCTCGAGGCGGAGAAGGTGGCCGTGCTGGGCGTCGGCAACGTCGCGCTCGACATCGCCCGCGTGCTCGCCAAGACCGGCGACGAGCTGCTGCCCACCGAGATCCCCGCGAACGTCTACGAGGGCCTCAAGAACAACAAGGCCGTCGAGGTGCACGTGTTCGGCCGCCGCGGTCCCGCGCAGGCCAAGTTCACGCCGCTCGAGCTGCGCGAGCTGGACCACTCCCCCACCATCGAGGTCATCGTCGACCCCGAGGACATCGACTACGACGAGGGCTCCGAGATCGCGCGCCGCAGCTCCAAGCAGGTCGACATGGTCGCGAACACCCTGCAGGACTGGGCCATCCGCGACCAGGGCGATCGCCCGCACAAGCTGTTCCTGCACTTCTTCGAATCCCCCCACGAGGTGCTCGGCGAGGACGGCAAGGTCGTCGGCCTGCGCACCGAGCGCACCGAGCTGGACGGCACCGGCAACGTCCGCGGCACCGGCAAGTTCAACGACTGGGACGTCCAGGCCGTCTACCGCGCTGTCGGCTACCTGTCGCAGAACATTCCGTCGATCCCGTTCGACGACCAGGCCGGCACCGTGCCCAACGAGGCCGGACGTGTCCTCGACGAGAGCGGCAAGCACATGGACGCCACCTACGTCACCGGCTGGATCAAGCGCGGCCCGGTCGGCCTGATCGGCCACACCAAGGGCGACGCCAACGAGACCATCGCGTGCCTGCTCGAGGACGCCCCGAACTTCGCGGGCGCCGCCGAGCCGGGCGAGGACGCGGTCATCGAGTTCCTCGAGGGCAAGGGTGTCCCGTACACCACGTGGCAGGGCTGGTACCGCCTCGACGCCCACGAGCGTTCCCTCGGCGAGCCCGAGGGCCGCGAGCGCATCAAGGTCGTCGAGCGCGAAGACATGCTCCGCGCCAGCGAGCCGCACAAGGCCTGATCTTCCGGGCCTCCAGCTGAAGGGTCCCTTCGTGCGCTGTCAGCGTATGTGAACTGGTCCCCGATTGTTGGACTGGCTAAGTGGGAGCCTAAGCCGCGAGGGCCTGGGTCCGGTATTGCACCGGGCTCAGGCCCTCGAGTTTTGTGGAGATCCGTTCGGTGTTGTACCAGTCGATGTAGTCGTCGATCGCGGTGGTCAGCGCCTCGGTGTCGGGGTATCGGGTGTGGTCGAAGAGCTCGGCTTTGAGGTGGCCGAAGAAGTTCTCCATCACGGCGTTGTCGTAGCAGTTGGCCTTGCGCGACATCGATTGGGTCGCAGCGGCTTCAGCGAGCAGCCGTCGCCAGGACGAGTGCTGGTACTGGAATCCCTGATCCGAGTGCACGAGCGGGGCCTGCCCGTCGTCGAGGGTCGCGAGCGCGGCTTGCAGCGAACTGTTGGTCAGTTGCAGCGTCGGTGACGGGCCGATCGAGTGGGCGACGATCTGCCGGTCGAACAGGTCCATGACCGGTGACAGATACAGCTTGTCGTCGCCGATGCGGAACTCGGTCACGTCGGTGACCCACTTGCGGTTCGGGGCGTCGGCGGTGAAGTCGCGGTCGAGCAGGTTCGCCGCGATCGTGCCGACCTGGCCCTGATAGGCGACGTACTTGCGCTTGCGTCGGACCCGGCAGGCCAGCCCGAGCGTGCGCATCAGCGTCAGCACCGTCTTCTTCGCCACCCGCCAGCCGGCACGGGTCAGTGCGTGGTGGATGCGACGGTGCCCGTAGCGGCCGCGGCTGCGCACGAACGCCTCGGTGATCGCGGCCTTCAACTCGGCGTTCGGGTCCGGTGCCCGCAGACGCGCCTGGTGATAGAAGAACGTCGACCGGGCCACCCCGGTGGCCTCGAGCAGCACATCGATGCGGTGTTCGGCCTTGAGGGAGACGACGGCAGCGACCTTCACCGTCGTTGTTGCGCCCTCAAGGCCCGTAATTTTCCCAGGTAGGCGACCTGCGCCCGCAGCACCTCGTTCTCGCGGCGCAGCTGCTCGAGCTCACTGACCTCGTCCGGCCCGGGATCGGCGGGTTTCGGGGGACGCCCGGCCCGCTTCGGGCGCAGCCCGTCCTCGCCCTCGTTGCGGTACTTGCGCACCCACGTCTCGATCAGTTTCGGCGAGGACAGGTCGAACTCGCGGGCGAGGTCGACCTTCGCCTCGCCGGCGATAGCGCGGCGCACTACGTCGAGTTTCAACTCGAACGAGAACGACCGTCTGTCCCGAGGTTTGGCCACCAGAACTCCTCTTCCGCGAACCCGCCACCGGTCATACAACCGTCTGACGGCTGGCCGACCCACGCCCAACCTCGTCGCGACCGTGCGGTCACCCACACCGACCTCGAACAACGCTACAGCCACCACCCGCTGATCCTCGGACAGTGAACTTCGTGCACGCATAAAACTGCTCCCCGGACATCGGAACCGAATTTCTCAGTCCAACTTCCGGGGAGCAGTTCAATGAAGGGACCTTTCAGCTTTTCGCGGGGCATGATGAACACGTGTTTGACGCGCACGTGCACATCATCGACCCGCGGTTCCCGCTGGTGGAGAACAACGGCTACCTGCCCGATCCGTTCACGATCACCGACTACCGCGCCCGCATGGCGGGGTTCGGGGTGGACGGCGGGGCCGTGGTGACCGCGTCGTACCAGGGTGCCCTCGGCCGACCCCAACTGCTGGCCGCGCTGAAGGAACTCGGCGAGGGCTGGGTGGGCGTCACCCACCTCGACCCGGACGCCACCGACGAGGACATCCTCGCGCTGGACCGGGCCGGGGTGCGCGGGATGCGGTTCAACCTGCGGCGCAGCGCCACCGATGTGCGGATCCTGACGACGCAGGCGCTGCGCGCCCACGAGCTGGTGGGCTGGCACGCCGAGTTCTACGTGGACGCGACGCTGCTGCTGTCGCTCGAACCGGTGTTCGCGAAGCTGCCGGCCGTCAGCATCGACCACCTCGGGATGTCGACGCGCGGGCTGCGGTACCTGCTCAACCTCGTCGACCGCGGCGCCAAGGTGAAGGCCACCGGCTTCGGGCGCACGTCGATCGACGACGTCGGCGACGTCGTCCGCCAGATCCACGCCGTCAACCCGAAGGCGCTCATGTTCGGCACCGATCTGCCCGGCACCCGCGCCCGCCGCGCGTTCGAGGCTGCGGACGTCGACATCATCGCCGACGCCGTCGGGGACGACCTCGAGGCCGTCCTCGGCGGCAACGCGCGCGAGTGGTACCGCTGTCCGGCCTGAGCGGGATCACAGCGCGAACAGCGCACTCGCGGCGTCCGCTGCCAGCAGGAAGCCCGCGATGCTCAGCGCCCACCCCACTGCGCTGTCCGCGTTGCGGGTGAAGAACTCGTCGATCCGGTTCAGGACGCCGTCGGCCCGCCGCCCGACCAGCATCCGCAGCCCCAGCAGGGCGACGGCGGGGAGGACCATCACCAGGCAGTAGACAGCGAGCAACGGAATCGACACGGCGGTGGGCGCGCCCACCGAGATGAGCAGCGCGATTGCGGCAAGGTAGGGGACCATCGTCACCAGTTCGAGAATTCCCGCGGAGAGCGCCAACGTGGTGACACCGCCTGACCTGCCCCCGGAGAGGGCACGATCACGCCAGCGAACGACCCGGCTCGGCTGGCCGCGTTCGCGGCGCTTCTTCGAGTCGAAACGGAAGCTCAGCGCAAACAACGCTCCTCCCGCGGCCAACTGGACCACCTTTGCCGCGGGGAAATCCAGCATCCCGGCGCCGACGTCGAGACCTGCGCGCGCCGTAGCCAGCAGGCCCGCGCCGACGATGAGGTAGAACGCGGCGATCGCGACCAGGTAGCGGACGATGCGTCCGACGGGCGGGCGTCCGGGCGCGAGCAGCATCCATACCGGCAGCACCAGCGTTCCGATGCTCGTGCTGTCCACGAGCGCCAGGCCCGCCAACGACGCGAGCAGCGCCACACTCACGTCAACGGTCACTGCCCTCGGACCTCCACGCGCCGACGACGTCGATCATCCCGACCACGACGAGCACGACGCCGAGCGGTCCGCCTCGGAACCAGAAGAACTCGGTGTCACGCGCGAACAACCACAATGTTGCCCCCGCGACGACGAGGAGCACTCCGAACACTGCCGCAAGCCGTAACTTCATGCCGTGAATCCTGCTGGCGCCCATGGACCCGACACATCCACCTTCGGGCGGCAGCGACGTCATCACTTGGTATGACGGGCCCGGCGCACTGCTGTGATGTGATGGAGCGATGGGGCATCCGATGAAGACGCGCGGCGGCCTGTGGTGGCGTCGACGCGTGTGCACCGGCCGTTCCCGCCGCTGGGAGGACGTCCTGTTCGCAGGCGGGATGCTTGTCATCGGACTGGTGCTGTATGCCGTCGGCGTCTTCCAACTCGGAGCCGGGCCGAGTTCCACTCCCACAGGTGTACGGGTCGCATTGCTCGTCGCGATCGCCGCCGCGGATACCTTCCGTCGGACGTATCCAGCGTCCGCCCTGACCGCGGGGGCGGTGCTGGCCGCCATCGATCTCGCGCTCGATCCCACTCTCCCGGTGTGGCTGGTCCTCTCGGACCTCGTGTACGCCGCGGTGCTCTACGGGCGGCCCCGTGTCAGCCGGGCGGTCTGCTACTCCACCGGGGCGGCGGCCGTCGTCCTGACGGCCGCCGCCTACCTCGCGTGGAAGGACATTCGAGCGGCTGCCACGGCCGGGATCGTCCTCGCGCTGTTCTTCGCGACGCCCGTGTGGTGGGCGCTCGCGATCCGTCGGCATCAGGAGGTCGCGGCCGCCGAACGGGAACGGGCAGAGACGGTGCGGGCGCTCGCGGAAGCAGATCGGGCAGCCGCCGTGGCCCACGAACGCAATCGTATGGCTCGAGATCTGCACGATGTGATCGCGAGTCACCTCTCGGCGATCGCGATCCAGTCGGAGGCCGCGCTGTCACGGCGGGCCACACCGACCGACCCGGCTCTCGACAACGTTCTGACCGCCATCCGGGCAGGCAGTGTGGCCGCGCTGGACGAGATGCGCTCGATGATCGACCTGCTCCGCGCCGAGTCCGATCCGGACGACCGCGGCGCCCCACCACGTCTGAGCGATCTCGACTCCTTGATCGCCGGTGCGCGCGCCGCCGGAAGCGCGGTCGACGCGCACGTCGCCACGAATCCCGACACGCTGACCAGTGTCGTGGACCACGCCGCCTACCGAATAGTGCAGGAGTCGATCACCAATGCGGTCAAACATGCCCCTGGTCAACAGATCTCGCTCACGATCCAGCAGGACTCCGACGCCGTGCGACTGCGCGTGCACAATCCGATCCGGCGCGGCCCGAGCACCGCATCCTCGCCCGCATCCGGCAGCCAGGGCCTGCGCAACATGACAGAACGTGCCCTACTCCTCGGTGGCCGACTCCACGCCGGCGCCACCCGGGACGGCTGGATCGTCGATTCCGTCCTTCCGCTCGAGCGAAGAGCGGCCGAGTGAACGAGCGGAGCGGAGCGCCCATCCGGGTAGTGCTGGCGGACGACCACGCAGCCATCCGTGCCGGGCTCGCGATGATCCTCGACGGCCAACCCGACATCGACGTGGTGGCCGAAGCAGATTCGGGGACATCGGCGGTGACACTTGCCCGAACCCATCGACCGGACGTCGTCTTGATGGACGTGCGCATGCCCGGCATGGACGGCATCACCGCGACGCGGGAGATCACCGCTACCACCGACAGCCGGGTCGTTGTACTCACCACGTTCGACCTCGACGAGTACGTGTTCGGTGCGCTGCGTGCCGGCGCGGCGGGGTTTCTCGTGAAGACCGCGTCCGCGGGCGAACTGACCTCGGCGGTGCGCACGGTCGCGGCCGGCGAGTCCGTGCTCGCTCCCAGCGCCGCGTCCGCGTTGATCGACCAGTTCGTTCGCGCCCCCGCGCGCCGCACCCGACCGACGGCGCTCGCCGAACTGACCGAGCGGGAGCTGGAAGTGCTGCGCCTGTTGGGGCAGGGCCTGTCCAACGCCGAGTTGTCCCGGACGCTGGGGGTGGGAGCGCCCACGGTCAAGACGCACGTGTCGCGGGTGCTGTCCAAGCTCGGACTGGCGTCGCGGGTCCAGGCCGCGCTGCTCGCTCGCGAACTGGACATGTAACGCGCCACCACCGGGCCGTCAGGCGAACAGCACCGCTCCCAGCCACAGCCCGACGGCGAGCAGCGCCCCGAACAGTTCGACGAGGATCGACAGCCCGACGGCCTTGGTGGCGTGCACGGTCGAGGCCCACGCGTCGCGGTGGGTGCGGTGCCGCGCGGCCTCGGCGACGTACGTGCCGAGCAGGAACCCGAGGAAGAGACCGATGACGGGGACGACGAAGAAGCCGACGATCCCCACCAGGCCACCGAACACGATGGACCGGTTCGGGACGCCAGCGTCGCGTATCCGCCGGCCCGGCCAGGTGTACTTGACGACCCCCGAGGCCACGAGCAGCAGCGTGGCCACCGCGAACACCACCCACCCGGTGGCCGTGGCGTCGAGGATCGCCCACACCAGCAGCGCCCCGGCGATCAGCAGCGTGCCGGGCAGGATCGGCACCACGATGCCGACCAGCCCGACCAGCATCAGCAGGCCGAGCAGGACCAGGGCGCCGGTGCTCACTCCGGAACGACGACGCGCACCCGCGAGGCGGCCTCGCGGGCCCGTTCGCGCGCGGTCTCGACGTCCGGCCCGGTGGACACCGCGACACCCATGCGACGGCGGGTGAACGCCTCGGGCTTGCCGAACAGGCGCAGGTCGGTCTCTGGCACCGCCAGGGCGTCGGCGACGCCCTCGAACGCGACGCCGACGGACTCGACGCCGCCGTAGATCACCGCGGATGCACCCGGTGCGGCGAGCGTGGTGTCGACGGGCAGGCCGAGGATCGCGCGGGCGTGCAGTTCGAACTCCGAGAACCGCTGCGAGCGCAGCGTCACCAGGCCGGTGTCGTGCGGGCGGGGGCTGACCTCGGAGAAGTACACGTCGTCGCCCTTGACGAACAGTTCGACGCCGAAGATGCCGCGGCCACCGAGCGCGGTGGTGACCTTCTCGGCGACCTCACGGGCCGCGGCGAGCGCGGCCGGGCTCATCGGCTGCGGCTGCCACGACTCGATGTAGTCGCCGGCGTCCTGCAGGTGCCCGATCGGCTCGCAGAAGTGCGTGCCGTCGACGGCGCGGACGGTGAGCTGGGTGATCTCGTAGTCGAAGTCGACGAAGCCCTCGACGATCACCCGCCCCTTGTTCACCCGACCACCGGAAAGCGCATAATCCCAAGACTTTTCGAGGTCGTCGGCGCTGCGGGCCACGGACTGCCCCTTGCCGGACGACGACATCACCGGCTTGATGACGCACGGGAACCCGATGCGTTCGGCCGCGGCCCGGACCTCGTCGAGGGAGTCGGCGAACGCGTACGGCGACGTCGGCAGCCCCAGTTCCTCGGCGGCGAGGCGGCGGATGCCCTCGCGGTTCATCGTCAGCTGCGTCGCGCGCGCGGTCGGGATGACGACGGCGAGACCGCGCTCCTCGACCTCGGCCAGCGCCTCGGTGGCGATGGCCTCGATCTCGGGCACCACGAAGTGCGGCCGCTCGTCCTCGATCAGGCGCAGCAACTGCTCGCGGTCACCCATGTCGATGGTGTGCGCACGGTGGGCCACCTGATGTCCCGGGGCGTCGGCGTAGCGATCGACCGCGACCACCTCGACACCGAGGCGCTGCAGCGCGATGATCACCTCCTTGCCCAGTTCGCCGGAGCCCAGCAGCATCACGCGGGTGGCGCTCGGGCTCAGGGGGGTACCGATCCGGGAAGGGACGTCTGCGGAAGTCTCGGGGCGCATGCGTCGGACTATATGCGGTCGCCGATCGGCATACTGTCACGATGGCCCTGGGGATCGACACTCGCCTGACCCTGCTCGCCGCCGGACTGATCTTCCTGCTCGCCCTGGTGCTCGGGGCGTGGAAGTACCACGGCATGCGGACGTCGCCCGATCATCTCGCGCACCCCTACGTGGACATCGCGCACCGGTCCGCGTTGATGTACTCGTTTGCGGCGCTTCTCGTTTCGGTGTTCGTCGAGTTGAGCGACTGGCCCACCCCGGTGAACGCGACGTGCGCGGGGATCCTGGTGTTCTTCTTCGTGGTCGCCATCGGCAGCTACATCGTGCATGGCGCTCGGCGCGACACCACGAACCAGTTCGAACGTCCGAACGCGGTGCTGCGTGTGTCGATGATCGCACTCGTGGTCGGCGAGATCGGGGCGTTCGCGGTGCTGCTCGCGGGCTTCGCGTCGGCGCAGCTCCTCTAGCTGCGCGTCTCCGCACGGGCCAGGAAGTCGAGCACGACGGCGTTGAAGACGTCGGGGCGCTCCGCGGCACACGCATGCCCCGCGTCCGGGACGATCGTGAGCTCCGCGCCGGGCACGGAGCGGGCGATCAGTTCGGTGTGCCGACGCGGGATCGGGTCGTGCTCGCCCACGACCACGACCGTCGGGACCGTGATCGCGGCCAGGTCGGCGGGCGGAATGTGTGGGTGCAGCACCATGAGCCCGAGCAGTTCCCGCTTGCGCGCGAGCGCCTCCGACACCAGTGCGAACGGTGCGCCGACGAGCCACGCGAGAGTGACCGGGATCCGGAACTTCCAACCGAGCCCGCCGGGATCGAGGTTGGCGCCGTTGACGATCAGCGACCTCACCCGCTCGGGTCGGCGCAGCGCCAACGTCAGCGCTGTGTTGCCGCCGTCGCTGTAGCCGAGGACGTGGGCGCTGTCGACGTCGAGCGCGTCGAGCACCGCGCACACGTCGTCGGCAAGACGGGCGAAGTCGAGCGGTCCGTCACCGCGCGTCGACTCCCCGTGCGCGCGGGTGTCGAGCGCGATCACCCGGTAGCGCTCGGCGAAGGCCGGCACCTGGGCGGCGAAGTACCCGAGGTTCTCACTGTTTCCGTGGAGCAGGACCAGCGGTTCACCCTCGCCGGACACCTCGTAGTGCAGGCGCGCCCCGCCCGTGTCGACGAATCCCATCAGCTCAGCTCGGCGGCTGGTGCAGCGACAGCACGTTGCCGTGCGGATCGTGGAACCACGCGACGCGGGTGCCGTCGGGCGCCGTCCACGCGGCGTGCTCGTCCTGGTCCATCCCCTGGTAGCGCAAGAACTCCACGCCCTTGCCACGCAGCTCGTCGACCATGGCGGACAGGTCCTTCGTACGCCAGCCCAGCACCGTGTAGCCGGTGTCGACCTTCGACTGGACGAGCGTGATCCTCAGTTCGGTGCCTCCCCCGCCGTCGACGACGAGCGCGAACGGTGTCCGCTCGGTGACCGCCAGGCCGAGGGTGTCGACGTAGAACATCGACGACACGTCCAGATCGGTGCTGGCCAGGAACGCGACGAGTTCTCCGGGGAAGGCCATGCAATCCACTGTGCCCCCCGATCGCCGTCCGAGACAAGTGGTCGGTTCCTCGTGACCCGGGCCACACCGGGGCGCCCGGAGGGGTTACCGTCACAGAAACGGAGGTCGACCATCCAGGAGGAAACAGCGTGACTGATGCAGGTGCCGCACGGAAGGGCCCGCTGGCGGGTATCCGTGTCGTCGAGTTCGCCGGGATCGGACCGGGCCCGCACGCCGCGACCCTGCTCGCCGACCTGGGCGCGGACGTGGTCCGGGTCCAGCGCGCGGGACAGATCCCGCCGGAGGGCAAGGTGGGCGACCAGACCGCACGCGACCGGCGGATCGTCGAGGCCGACCTGAAGAGTCCCGACGACGTCGAGAAGATCCTCGACCTGCTCGGCCGCGCCGACATCCTCATCGAGGGCTTCCGCCCCGGTGTCATGGAACGCATGGGCCTGGGCCCCGACGTCGTCCTCGAGCGCTGCCCGCGCGTGGTGTACGGCCGCATGACCGGGTGGGGCCAGGAGGGGCCGCTCGCGCATTCCGCCGGCCACGACATCAACTACATCTCGCTGACCGGCGTGCTGCACGCGATCGGCCGCAAGGGCGAGCGCCCGGTGCCCCCGCTGAACATGGTCGGCGACTTCGGCGGCGGATCGATGTTCCTGCTGTTCGGCCTGCTCGCGGCCCTCGTCGAGCGGCAGTCGTCGGGCCGGGGCCAGGTGGTGGACGCCGCGATGGTCGACGGCACGCTCGCGCTGTCGCACATCATCTGGAACTTCCGTCGCAGCGGCATGTGGTCGGACGTGCGCGGCGTGAACATGCTCGACGGCGGCGCGCCCTACTACGACACCTACGAGACGTCCGACGGCAAGTACATGGCGGTCGGCGCGATCGAGCCCCAGTTCTACGCCGAACTGTTGAAGGGACTCGAACTCGACCCGGCCGAGCTGCCCGGCCAGCATGACGCCTCCCGCTGGTCCGAGCTGCGCCAGATCCTCACCGATCGGTTCCTGAGCAAGACGCGGGACGAGTGGACCAAGATCTTCGACGGCACCGACGCGTGCACCACCCCCGTCCTGACGTTCGCCGAGGCGCCGCACGACCCGCACATCGCGGCCCGCGGCGGCATCATCGAGCTCGAGGGCGTCCCGCAGCACGCCCCGGCACCGCGCTTCTCGCGCACCCCCACCGCGACGCCCGAGCCGCCCGCGCACACCGCGACCGACGTCGACACCCTCTGGCGTTAGGCGCTCCGCGCCCCGTGCGCCTTTGCGGTGGTTGCCGCCACCGCAAAGGCGCACGGGCGGCGCAGCCGCCTACACCACGAGGGCCGGTTCGACGGTGACGCCGAGCGCGTCGTACGCCGCGGCGACTCCGGCGACCGCCCGCCGCAGCTCGTCCACGGGCCGCGCATACGGCAGCCGGAGGTACCGCTCGAACGCCCCCTCGATGCCGAACCGCGGGCCGGCCGCGAGCACCACACCGTGACTGGGGGCGGTCGCCGCCAGCGCCGTCGACACCGGCGCCGGCATCTTCAGCCACAGCGACATGCCACCGGTCCCGACGGTGGGCACCCAGTCCGGTAGCCGCGCGGACAACTCGTCGAGCAGCACGGACCGCTGGGCGCGCAGCAGCGCACGGCGTTCCTCGACCGGTTCGTCACCGGCATTCAGCAGGTGCACAGCGGCCAACTGGTCCATCACCGGGGTCCCGAGGTCGCTGGCGGACCGGGAGCCGACGAGACGGGTGATCAGCTCCGGATCGGCCCGGATCCAGCCGATGCGCAGACCTCCCCAGTGCGACTTCGACACCGAGCCGATCGTCACGACGTCCGCGTCGGTGATGCCCCGCGCGTGGGAAGCGACCGGGGCCGGCGGCGGTGCGTCGAGCCACAGGTCGACCATCGTCTCGTCGACCACGAGCGTCATCCGGGTGTCGCGTGCGATGCGCGCCAGTTCGGCGCGTCCCGACTCGTCCAGGCACAGCCCCGTCGGATTGTGGAAGTCCGGAATGAGGTACGCCATCCGGGCCGCGGTCTGCCGTGCCGCACTGCGAATCCCACCCAAATCCCAGGCACGCGACGCACCCCCTTCGGGCCGCACCGGCACGGGAACCGGCCGTCCACCCACGCGGCGGATCGCCGCGAGTGCGTTGGGGTAGGTCGGGTGGTCGACGAGTACCCGCTCGCCGGGCGCCGCAAGGACCCCGAGGAGCAACCGGAGCGCATGCTGGGCGCCGGAGGTGACCATGATCTGCGCCGCCGACGTCTCGAGCCCACGCGCCCGGTATCGCTCGGCGATCGCCTCCCGCAGCACCGCGATGCCGTGCGGTTCCATGCCGTGCGTGTCGAGGAACGGCGGGAGTGCTTGCAGTGCAGCACCGTACGCGTCCTGCACCTCGACGACCGGCGCGACCATCGCCGCGTAGCTGAGGTCGACGACGTCGCCGGCCGAGGGCGCCCTCCGGGGAGCCGTGACGTGTCCGCGCCCGCGCGACGTCGCGGGAATCGTGACCGTGCTGCGCGATCCCTGCCGACTGGACAGGAAGCCCTCCTCCCGCAGCACCGAGTACGCGGTCGTGACCGTGGTTCGGCTGACGCTCAGCTCCGCCGCGAGTTCCCGCTCGCCGGGCAGTGCCGCGCCCAGCGGGATTCGGCCGTCGTGGACGAGCAGGCGGATTCCGTCGGCCAGCGCCCGGTACGCGGGGCGGCGCCCGGCGTCGTCTCGCCACCCACCGAGGTCGCGCGACACCGCCCGTGCTCCCATCGCATGCATCATCATGCGGTCCAGTATTCGGATTCTGGCCATTTATCTCAAGGCTACTTGCTCGCCAGACTGGCCGTCATGAGCACCGTGATCACCCTCGCCTGCATGGCCGCGCTGGCCGGATTCGTGTACTGGTACATGCCCCGCGATCGTCCACGGAAGCGGTTTCGGCTCGAACAGTTCCGTCCGACAGCACCTTTGGTCGGAATCCTCGACGAGAACCGGGGGCGAGGCGGCGCCGTCGACGCCGTCGACGACCCCGACACGCCGCCCTCCAGCGACCGGTCCAGTGTCGAAGCGCTGGACTGATCGAGCGCAGCCCCGGCCTCGCGACAGGAAAGGGCGGAACCGGTCGACGCGTTCGGCGAACGGCGGGTGCCGCCGGCGAGATCACCGACGGCGACCCACCCGCCGTGTCGTCGTACCGATATCGTGACCTCGTGAACGACGCGGGACCCGAGGTGCTTCTGGACGGACTGCGCGACGTCCTCGTGGGGCGACTGTCCGACATCGGCCGGCGCTTCTCGGCTCTCCTCGCCGACACCGTCCCGCACACCGCGTTGGTGATCTTCACGCGCGAGTGCACGGGCCGGCCCCGCAAGGTCGCGGGCGACGCGGACATCGTCGACCGCGTGACGATCGCCGAACTGGATTCGCTCCGATCCGATCTCGCCCACGGCCAGATCTTCCGCGGGCGCGCCGCGATCGCCGGTCGTCCGCGTGAGGTGTACGCGATTCTGGACCACACCGACACCCTGCTCGTGGTCGTTCCGGCGGGATCGACGTCGCGGTCACTCCCGTTGGACACCGTCCGGTCGATGTTCGGGATCGTCGCTACCGGCATCCAGTTGCAGGTGCAGGGCGCGAGTCCGGCGTACCTCGCGGAGTCCCGTGCCGCATCCGCCGAGCGGGCGCGCACCATCGCCGAGCTCACCGAGGTCCACGCGACGACGCTCGAGACGCTGCTGTCGACGCTGCGTTCTGGAGACCTCGACGACACCCGTGCCCGGTCCGCGGCCCGCGAGACCGCGTCGGCCGCGTTGATCGGACTGCGCACCGCAGTCGACACGCACCGCGAATTCGCCGAGGAGTCCGTGGTGACCGCCTTCGCGCGACTGCGCGGTGAACTGCGCGGACTGCTGCGGCACCGCGACCTCGAACTGGACCTCGTCGAACCCGCGGCGGCCGGACGCGCGGTGCCCGGCGAGGTGGCGCACGCCGCACGGGCCGTCGTCCGCGGCGCTGTGCTCGCGCTGTGCGGGCGGCCCGACGTCACCCGCATCCGCGTCGCCTGGACCTGCCCGGAAGGGGAGCTGGTCGTCGACATCCGCGACGACGGCCGCGGCCTCGCCGACGCCGCCGACCTCGACCAGCAGCTACGACCACGCGTCGAAACACTGTCGGGCACAGTCGCAATCGAATCCACGGCGGGCTGGGGCTCGCGCGTCGTCGCGACCCTGCCGCTGCAGGCCCCGACCGCGCCGACCACCCATCACGCCCTCACCGACCTCGGCCCCCGCGAACTCGAAGTCCTGGGCCATCTGGTCGCCGGCCGCCGCAACCGCGCGATCGCCGAACGGCTCGGGGTCAGCGAGAGCACCGTGAAATTCCACGTCGCGGGCGTACTGCGCAAGCTGGACGTCGCGACCCGCGCGGAGGCGGCGGCGCTGGGCAGCGAGGCCGGGATTCGCCCCACCGTCTGACCGTTCGGCCAGGTCCACCTCTCCGGTCGACCAGTCCCTGCGGCGCCCGCCGGTGACTAGCCTCGTAGTCGGATGCGCACCCCACCATGTGTGTGCGCGCCCGTGCGTTCACGTCGACCGAATTGGAGTGGAGAAACCATGCCGCAGCAGGTACGGGGCGTCATCGCCCGCTCGAAGGACGCCCCCGTCGAACTGGTCACCATCAACATCCCCGATCCGGGCCCGGGCGAGGCCGTCGTCGCGATCGCGGCCTGCGGCGTCTGCCACACCGACCTCACCTACCGTGACGGCGGCATCAACGACGAGTTCCCGTTCCTCCTGGGCCACGAGGCCGCGGGCATCGTCGAGGCCGTCGGCGAGGGCGTGGACACCGTCGAGGTCGGCGACTTCGTCGTCCTCAACTGGCGCGCGGTGTGCGGAAAGTGCCGCGCCTGCAAGCGGGGTCGCCCGCAGTACTGCTTCGACACCCACAACGCCAAGCAGAAGATGACGCTCGAGGACGGCACCGAACTGACCCCTGCCCTGGGCATCGGCGCGTTCGCCGACAAGACCCTGGTCGCCGCCGGCCAGTGCACCAAGGTCGACCCCACCGCCGATCCCGCCGTCGTCGGACTGCTCGGCTGCGGCGTCATGGCCGGCATGGGCGCCGCGATGAACACCGGCAACGTCACCCGCGGCGACTCGGTCGCAGTCATCGGCTGCGGCGGCGTCGGCGACGCCGCGATCATGGGCTCGCGCCTGGCCGGCGCCAACAAGATCATCGCCATCGACCGGGACCCCAAGAAGCTCGAGTGGGCCGTCGACCTGGGCGCCACCCACACCATCGACGCATCGAAGGTCGAGGACGTCGTCGAGGCGATCCAGGAGCTCACCGACGGCTTCGGCACCGACGTCGTGGTCGACGCCGTGGGCCGCCCGGAGACGTGGAAGCAGGCGTTCTACGCCCGCGACCTCGCCGGCACCGTGGTCCTCGTCGGCGTCCCCACCCCGGACATGACCCTGGAGATGCCGCTGGTCGACTTCTTCTCGCGCGGTGGCTCGCTCAAGTCGTCGTGGTACGGCGACTGCCTGCCCGAGCGCGACTTCCCGATGCTCGTCGACCTGTACCAGCAGGGCCGGCTGCCGCTCGAGAAGTTCGTGACCGAGCGCATCAAGCTCGAGGACGTCGAGCAGGCGTTCGAGACCATGCACCGCGGCGAGGTGCTGCGCTCGGTGGTGGTCCTGTGAGCGGGGCCCTCAGAGTCGACCGGGTCGTCACGTCGGGCACGTTCGAGCTCGACGGCGGCACGTGGGACGTCGACAACAACATCTGGCTCGTCGGTGACGACGACGAGGTCCTGGTGATCGACGCCGCGCACACCGCGCAGCCGATCATCGACGCCGTCGGCGGCCGCAAGGTGGTCGGCATCGTGTGCACGCACGGCCACAACGACCACGTCACCGTCGCACCGGAGCTGTCCGAGAAGCTGGACGCCCCGATCTACCTGAACCCGGCCGACGACGTGCTGTGGCAGATGACCCACCCGGGCGTCCGCCACCAGGCGCTCGAGGACGGTCAGCGGATCTCGGTGGCGGGCACCGACATCCAGGCCATCCACACCCCGGGCCACTCCCCCGGCTCGACCTGCCTGTACCTGCCCGAGGCGGGTGAGCTGTTCTCCGGCGACACCCTCTTCTCGGGTGGCCCGGGCGCCACCGGGCGCTCGTTCTCGGACTTCCCGACGATCATCGGGTCGATCCGCGACAAGCTGTTCGCGCTGCCGGCCGAGACCCGCGTCCACACCGGCCACGGCGACGACACCGCCCTGGGCACCGAGGCACCGCACCTCGAGGAGTGGATCGCCCGCGGGCACTGATTCCCTCTTCGGCCGAATGTCACATGCGTTCAGTTCAACCGAACGTGTGTGACATTCGGCCGTTCAGCGCATCGAGGCGAGAACGCCTCGGCCACCGTCCCATTCACCACGGAGGACGGCTCCGGGCGGCTCGCCCTCGAGTGGACGGTGGTGTAAGACGACGGTCACCCCACCGGCCGCGATCACGGTGTCGGTGCCGTCCGCGACCGCACGAACGTCGGTGACGGCCGGCGTCTCGACGCCGGTCACCCCACTCCCGCGAGCGCGCGCGGTGTTCTCGATCCGCTGCGGTTCGCCGCCGTCGACGTGGACGAACTGTTCTACCTCACAGCCGCCGTTGTAGATCGTCGCCAACAGTTGCTGCACGTAGACGGGGTCGGTGGTCGCGTCGTAGACGTAGCGGCGCCCGAGCACCGAGTGCTCCATCTCGCCGACCAGCGTGGCCGCGTCGAGTGGCGCCGAACGGTAGGTCAGCGGAACCTGACAGATCTCGCCGTCGGCGTCGCGCACCAGATGCGTCTCGATGCCGACCTCTCCAGCGGGGTCGTCGAACCGGTACGCACCGACCCGGTCCACCGCCGCCGGCGCGCCCGCACAATAGGGCGCCCGCGGCAGCCAGTCCGCGATCAGTTCGGGCTTGGTGGGCGACAACTGCGCGGCATACAGAATGGCCATGCGGCCGATCGTAACGTCGCCCGCCCGGCCGCCGGACTGGACGTCCCTGGCGCTTTCGGATTTCGGGGCAATCTGCTCGATTCGCCTGAGGATCGCCGGGGGCTCCTCTACATTGAGCGAGCACTTCCGGTGCGGAGCAGACGGGTGGTTCTCCTGGACGAACATCCGGCTGGGTCAGTGAACTCGGAAGGCACTTCTCAGCGCGGCGCCGATGCGCGGACGGCGGCTCCTTCGAACGACGAGGCGGCGGGTTCCCTGCCCTCTGTCCTCCCCTCGGGGTGGGGTGCGACTCGACGGTAGAGCCTTCCGATCCCGGTGCCGCGGTGCGGAATTCGCCTTCCTGCCGAGGGGGGACGAGATGAGCAGGTTCGACACGGAGACCGCACAACCACAGGGGTTCGCTCGGTTGCAGACCGAGGTGGCACCCGGTGAGCGCACCGACGAGCACGGATCCGGCTGCGCACGCGACGCCAGGACCGAACTGTTCCTGCTGGCCGTCACGAGCCTGGTTCACGGTGGGGCTCGCGACGACCGCTACCGCCGCCTCGTCCGACAGCTCGCCGTCAGCGACCCCGAGTGGACCGCCGGATTCCTCCGCTGGCTGCGGACCGACGCGAAGATGCGCTGGGCAGCCCTCGTCGGCGCCGCCGAGTTCACCCGTGCCCGGCTCGACGCGGGCGAGCACGGGTACAGCCGTCAGGTCGTGAGCAGCGTCCTGCAACGCGCGGACGAACCGGGCGAGATGCTCGCCTACTGGCGCGCCACCTACGGGCGCAAGCTCGCCCAACCGATCAAGCGCGGCGTGGCGGACGCGGTCGCGCGGCTGTACACCGAGCGGGCGCTGCTCAAGTACGACACCCCGTCCCTCGACTATCGGTTCGGTGACGTCCTCGACCTGGTGCACCCGTCACCGCGGTCCGAACGTCAGGGCGACCTGTTCGAGCACGCGCTGGACCGTCGGCACAGGCGGGACAGACCGATTCCCCCGAGTCTCGAGTCGGTGCGAGCGCGCGCCGACCTGATGGCGGTGCCGGTGCCCGAACGCCCGCTCCTACTCACCGCTCCCGACGGCGTCGCGCGCCTCGGACCGGCGGCGATGACGTGGGAGTCGGTGGCGGACTGGCTGCAGGCGCCCCTGGACCGGCACTCGTGGGAAGCCCTCATCCCCCGGATGGGATACCTGGGGCTGCTCAACAACCTCCGCAACTTCGACGACACCGGGGTCTCGGACGCTGTGGCAGCGAAAGTGGCCGACCGGCTGCAGGATCCGGAGCAGGTGGCCCGATCACGCCAGCTGCCGCTGCGCTTCTTCTCCGCCCTCGAGTCGGTGGAGTCCCCGCGTTGGTCCGCGGCCCTCGATCGGGCCGTCGAGTGGTCGCTCGACCGTGTCCCGCGACTGTCCGGGCGAACCCTGGTGCTCGTCGACACGGCAGAGCCGACGGCCACTGTCTTCGGTCTCGCGCTCGCGCGCCGCGCCGAACGCGCCGACGTCGTCACGACCGGCACGGCCGGTGGAGTGCTGTTCCCGATGCGCCCGGGCGAATCCCTGCTGGGTGCGGTCGGCCGCTGGAACACGACCGGACACGTCCGCGGCGGCACGAACACCGCGTCGGCGGCCGCGGAGTACTTCGACGGTCACGACCGCGTCGTGATCCTGACCGATGCGCGGGCAGCCGATTCGGCACCACATGTTCCCGGTGACGTTGTCCCCGAGCATGTTCCGGTGCACACCTTCGATCCGGTCGGGCGTACCGGCGACGGATCGAACCGATTCACGTTCGGGAGCCCGACCGACGCCTGCTTCGCCATGCTGCCGATCGTCGAGTCCGGCCGTCATGCCGCCTGGCCGTGGCTCGGCCGGTACTGACGGGACCCCGAAACGCCGAATGTCACATGCGTTCAGTCGAACTGAACGCATGTGACATTCGGTCACACTGCGGGTGGCTCAGGCCAGGATGTCGCGGCGGACGATGGTCTCGTCACGGCCCGGGCCGACGCCGATGCACGACATGAACGCGCCCGACAGCTCCTCGAGCCGCAGCACGTAGTTCTGCGCGTTGACCGGCAGTTCCTCGAACGTGCGGCAGTGCGAGATGTCCTCCCACCAGCCCGGCATCTCCTCGTAGATCGGCTTGGCGTGGTGGATGTCGGTCTGCGTCATCGGCATCTCGTCGACACGCACCCCGTCCACCTCGTAGGCGACGCAGATCGGGATGGTGTCCAGGCTCGACAGCACGTCCAGCTTGGTGAGGAAGTAGTCGGTGATGCCGTTGACGCGGGTCGCGTAGCGGGCGATGACGGCGTCGAACCAGCCGGTGCGGCGGGCACGACCAGTGGTGACGCCCACCTCGCCGCCCTGCTTGGCCAGGTACTCGCCGTGGTTGTCGAACAGCTCCGTCGGGAACGGGCCCGAGCCGACGCGGGTGGTGTAGGCCTTGAGGATGCCGAGCACCGTCGTGATCTTGGTGGGGCCGATGCCCGAACCGACCGCGGCGCCGCCGGACGTCGGGTTGGACGACGTCACGTACGGGTACGTGCCGTGGTCGACGTCGAGCAACGTGCCCTGGGAACCCTCGAGCAGGACGGTCTCGCCGCGCTCGAGCGCCAGGTTGAGCTCGAGGCGTGTGTCGGAGATGCGGTGCTTGAAACCCGCCGCCTGCGTGAGCACCTCGTCGACGACCTGCTGCGGGTCGAGGGCCTTGCGGTTGTAGATCTTGACGAGCACCTGGTTCTTGAACTCCAGGGCGGCCTCGACCTTCTGGGTGAGGATCTTCTCGTCCAGGACGTCGGCCACGCGGACGCCGACACGCGCGATCTTGTCCTGGTAGCAGGGGCCGATGCCGCGACCCGTGGTGCCGATCTTCTTGGCGCCCAGGAAGCGTTCGGTGACCTTGTCGATGGCCACGTGGTACGGCATGATCAGGTGCGCGTCGGCCGAGATCAGCAGGCCCGTCGTGTCGACGTCCCGCGCCTCCAGGCCCGCCAGCTCGTCGAGCAGCACGCCCGGGTCCACCACGACACCGTTGCCGATCACGTTCTTGACACCGGGCGTGAGGATGCCCGACGGGATCAGGTGCAGCGCAAACTTGTCACCGTTCGGCAGGACCACCGTGTGTCCGGCGTTGTTGCCGCCCTGGTACCGAACGACCCACTGCAGGCTTCCGCCCAGTAGATCGGTAGCTTTGCCCTTACCTTCGTCGCCCCACTGGGCACCGATGAGGACGATTGCCGGCATGTCCCTGTCTCCTACGGTCGACGTGCAGTCGTATCCGACTGCATGGTCCTGCCGTGGTGTAGGCAGTGGCCGGAGGCACAGTCTAGCCGAGCCCGACCGTCGTCCAGCCGCCCAGCCCTCCGAACCCGCCCGAAACGGACATCCGACCGGTCGACCGTTTGCGACGCCGACCCGGGTTCGGGTAGACATCGAACTGCCCTTGCGTGCGACGGCGCTCATGTCGCCGTGCCGTGGCATGGCGTGGCGACGAGCGTGATCGTCGGAGATCAGCAGCGTCGGATATCAGCAAGGAGTGTCATGACCCCGATAGTGCTCAAGTGCGGCGATGCCCCGTTGCCGCTGGCGCTGCGGTCGCTCGACCTCTTCAACGTCCCCGCACTCCCCGAGAAGGACGACTTCGACGAGGCATTCGCCAAGCTCGAGACCGTCGAGAAGCCGCGGCTCGTGGTCGTCGGCGACGACGCCGCGTTCGCGGCCGCACTGACCCGGCTGATGCGCACCGAACGACTGCACATCGAACTCGCGTACGTCCCCGAGGAGCGAACCGACGCCACCCACGCGTACGGGCTCCGAACCGGCTCCAAGGCCGCCGCGATCGCCGTCTCGGGCGTCGCCCGACCGATGCCGCTGATCCGCGACGACGCCGGCATCGCCCTCGTCGGCGAGGCCCGCATCTACGGGTCCGAGCACGCGGGCGAACTGACCGGTGAGGCGTACGTCGACAACGACCGCCTGTTCTCGGGCACGGTTCCCGGCATGCGCATCGTGCCGATTCCCGAACTTCCGGGACTGCGTGCCACCGTCGACAAGCGCCGCTGGTTCGGTGGCCATCGGTGGCTGACCGGCCGCGCGGTCCAACTCGGTGCGCCCTCGGCCGTTCTGACCCGTGACGGCGTCCGGACGCCGCGCGCGGTCAAGCGCTCCACGTTCTACCGCCACGACCAGGACTGGCTTCTCGTCTACGGGGCCTGAATCCGGTACGCCTGGATACTGGACTCATGTATCCGGATTCGCGCACCCGGGCGTCGGCCGTCCGGCCGAGCCCCGTGTTCCTCGGCATCGTGGCGATCGCCGTGCTGGGCGGGGTGCTCGCGTGGCGGTCCACCGGCGAGGCCACGTCGGGCCGGATCGGGGTGTTCCTGCTCGTGGTCGCGGGCTGGGTCGTCACCCTGTGCCTGCACGAATTCGCGCACGCAGTAGTGGCGTGGCGGAACGGAGACCACGACGTCGTCCTCCGCGGATACCTGACGCTCGATCCGCGCAAGTACACCCAACCGTTGCTCTCGATCGGGCTGCCCGTGCTGTTCCTCGCGCTCGGTGGCATCGGCCTGCCGGGCGGGGCCGTGTACCTGCGGACCTGGGCGATGCCGCCGCGCGTACAGACGCGTGTCGCGCTCGCCGGACCCGCCGTCAACGCGCTCGCCGCCGTGATCCTGCTCGTGGTGATCCGGCTGTTCGGGGTCGAGGGCGACCACCGGGTGTTCTGGTACGGCCTGAGCTTCCTGGCGTTCCTGCAGGTGATGGCCACGATTTTGAATCTGCTTCCGGTCCCCGGCCTCGACGGTTACGGCGCGCTGGAGCCGCACCTGACGGCGAGTACGCGCGCATCACTCGACAAGATCAAGCCGTACGGGCTGCTGCTGCTGATCGCGCTGCTGTTCGTGCCGCAGATCAACGCCGCGTTCTTCGACACGATCTACTGGATCTTCGGGCTCTCCGGCGTCCCCGACGTCTACGCGGCGTTCGGCAACTACCTCATGCAGTTCTGGCGCTGAGCACCGAAAAGTGACCGCGCCGGCCCCGACCGGTGCCGTGTCGTGCAGCCGGGGCCGACCGATCACATGGTATGGCCTAGACGCCCCCGCCCGAGCCTGAGCAGCAACAACGCAAGCGTGTGCCCCTCCGGCCCCAGGTCGTCGAAACGCGACAGCACCCTCATTTCTCGGGTGTGCACCAAACGAGTGCCGCCGCCGAGCATGCGTACCTCACCGATCAGGCGGGAGAGCTCGGTACGCCGCTGGATCGCCGCGAGGATCTGTCCATCCAGGCGGTCGATCTCACCACGGAGTTGCTCGATGTCGACGTCCGGTTGACGGTCGGTCTCGTGTCTCGTCGACATGCTCGTCACCTGTGCGCTGGCCATGTCCTCAACGCTAGGTAGGCGGCTACGTGGGGGCGTAGGTAGTTCACTACCCGATCTGCGTCACCCCAGGTCGGTGACCCAGCCGTGCAGTTCGTCGGACCGCAGCGCAGACGCGTGCCGCTTACGGAGAACCTCGCATATCGGGCCCTGTGTCCCGTCGCCGACCACCCGGCCGTCGACCTCCGTCACCGGTGCGACGCCCGCCGACGTGCCGGTGACGAATACCTCGTCGGCGATGTACAGCTCGGTGAGGTCCACGGCCCGCTCGACGACCGGGATGCCTTCCTCCCCGGCGAGGGTGAGCAGTGTGCGCCGATTGATGCCGTCGAGGATGTCGCACGACGCGTCGGGGGTGATCAGTGCGCCGCCGCGCACCAGGAAGATGTTCGCGGCACTCAACTCGCACACGTGCCCGGCGCCGTCCAGGAAGATCGCGTCGTCGTAGCCGGCGTCGATCGCATCCTGCTTGGCCAGTACCGAGTTGACGTACGCGCCGTTGACCTTGGCCCGCGACGGGATCGCGAAGTCGGGGATGCGGCGCCACGTGCTGGTCTTCAGCCGCATGCCGTCCTGCGGGACGATCGGTACCGCGTCGTAGACGAACATCGACACGGCGGTGCGGAGGCCGCGGACGCGGGTCCCGGGGATCGACTCGTCGACGTGCACGGTGGCCCGCACGAAGACGTCGGAACCGGGCGCGTTCGCGTCCACGAGTTCGGTTGCGGCCGAGACGAACCGATCGAAACTCCACTCGTCGGCCAATCGGTCGATGCCGATGATCTTGCACGACTCCACGAGCCGGCGGTAGTGGTCCGCCAGCCGGAACGCCGTGCGCGTGCCGCCGTCGACGTGGACCGGGAACACCGTGTACACGCTCAGGCCGTACAGCACGGCGGACGTCGCGACGCCGAGCGTCGCCTCGTGCGCGGGGACGATGCGGTCGCGGTAGTACACGTGGGGATGCGGATCAGCCATGGCGCGATCGTAGAGAAGCATGCTCGGAGGGGACAGCGGATTTCTCCGCAGCGGTCGCGGCGCGCTCCGATGGCGTTCGTGCATCGACGATTTCGGATCCGGTCAACACGCCCGACAGCCCACGACGGTCCCCGGTGAACAGAACGGATACGCCGGCCGCCCACAGCCACAGCACCGCCAATGGTGCGGCGCCGACCACGACCAGCACCGCACACGTCCCGGGAACCGCGAGCGCGCGGGCCAGCCGCCGCGCAACCCCGGGAGGGGTCGTCCACCGCGGCTCCAGCCACACCGCCCGCTGCCCGAACGACGCGCCCGACCCGATCAGCGCGGGCACGACCACAACCGCACCCGAGACCAGGACGCCGGCGAGATTGCCGACCACGAAACCGTCGGACCGCGCGCCCAGGAGGTCGAGCACGACATGCACCGCGACCACCGTCGACGCGTACGCGAAACCCACGGCGGCGACGTCGACGATCATGCCGATCCAGCGGCGCCACACCGTCACCGGCCGCGGGACGCTCCGCCCCGCCGCCAGCCGCTCACGGCTGGGGACCAGTCGCACAGCCACCCCGGCCACCACGACACCGAGCGCGGCGCCGGTGATGTTGAGCATCAGGTCGTCCACGTCGGCGATCCGATACGCGCACGGGAAGATCCCCCACACCGCCGTGTACTGCGTGAGCTCGATCCCCAGCGACACCACCGCCGCGGCCACCACGGTCACGGTGCGCGACCACTCGAACAGGACCCGTCCGAGGACCCCGAACGGCACGAACAGCACCACGTTGAGCACCACCTGCATCACGGCGGTGCTGGTGAGGGTCGCGACCAGGCTCATGCCCGCGGTGTCGCGGCGGATGTCCGAGACGAACGTCAAGGGACGCAGCACCGGATCGCTCGCGGCGAACGCATCGCACCAGGCCGGAGTGAGATCCGGCAGCGGGAACATCGTGAACGCGACGACGCCCGCACCGTAGGTGACCGCGGCGCCGACGAGCACCATCCGCGACGCCGACACCCGCCCGAACCGCCGGTAGTGCCACACCACGAGCGGCAGCGAGATCGCGGACGACACCGCGATCCCCACGAGCAACGAATACAAGACCTGTTCACGCACGGTACGAGTTCACCACCGCGGGGGTGTGCACGACATCCACTCGGCGGGCGATGTTTCGACGACCGGACGTCATACCGCGGGATGACCCGACCCGAGCGCCGGTCGGGGATCACCCGTTGAGTCGCGCCACCCGCAGCGCCGACTCCCGCAGCGCGACCCGCAACGACGACGGTTCCAGGACCTCGATGCCCGGCCCCAGCGCGCAGAACTGATCGAGCGCCACCTCCTCGGCCTCGAGCATCAGATCGACCGTCACCCAACCCTGTTCGTCGATCGAGGTCGGTGTCACCTTCGCGGCCTCCTCCCCCACCACCGACGGCAGCCGCCGCCACGCGTACGTCGACAGCCGCACCCGGCACGGGAAGCGCAGCAGCGAGCGATCGAACTCCGCCGTCGACGCGGCCCACCAGGAGGCCAGGTCGAACGAGTCCGGACGCCGGGCCGGCTCGTCCAGGACGCGCGCGGTCTCGATTCGCGAGACCCGGTACGACAGCGTCCGGTCCCGGTGCCGCGCAACGAGATACCAGGTTCCGGCCTTCGCGACCAGGCCGAGCGGATCGAGGGTGCGCGACGTCTCCCGCGCACCCCGACGGTAGCGGATCCGCAGCCGTCGGCCCTCGAGCACCGCCGCCGCCACCGACGCCAACTCGCCTGTGTCCGACGGCTTCGCGAACCAGCCCGGAGCGTCGATGTGCAGGCGCTCACGCCACAGCAACGCACCGGCCCGCAGCGGAAGCGGCAGCGCGCCCAGCAGTTTCGACTCCGCGCGCGCCGTGACGTCGGCCAGGCCCAGGTCGTCGGCGAGCCCGGGGATACCGAGCAGCATGAGTGCCGACGTCTCCGCGCCGGTCATGCCGCTGAGCTTGGACTGCCAGCCGTCGAGCAGGCGGATGCCACCACCCGGACCGCTCTCGGTCCACACCGGCACGCCCGCCGCCTGCAGCGCGGCGACGTCCCGGTAGATCGTCCGCACCGAGACCCCCAACCGGTCGGCCAGACGCGTGGCCGTCATGCCGGGGCCGCCCTGCAGTCGCAGCATCAGGTCGAGGAGCCGGCTCGAACGCATGTCCGGATCCTACGGAAAATCACTGACACTAGATGTCAGTGATGCGGCCGCACACTGAAGACATGGCAACCTGGCAGGAGTTCACCGAAGCGGCGCCGGCACTGGCCGACGCCGTCCGCGCGCGGCTCACCGCGCACAAGCACCACGTCCTGGCAACGCTGCGCGCCGACGGCTCGCCGCGCGTGAGCGGCACCGAGGTCGAGACCTTCCGCGGCCTGCTGGTACTCGGATCGATGCCCGGCGCGCGGAAGGTCCGGGATCTGCAACGAGATCCGCGGTACGCGCTGCACTCGAATCCCGGCCACCACACGATGGAGGGCGGCGACGCCAAGATCTCCGGCCGGGCCCGCGAGCTGACCGGCGAAGAGAAGCAAGCGATCCTCGACTCCTATCCGGAGAACCCCGGCAACGACGCACAGATCTTCGAACTAGGCATCGACGACGTCGTGCTCACCACCGTCTCGGACGACCGCCTGCACGTCGACCTCTGGCGCCCCGGCGCCGACGTCGTGAGGACCAGCCGATGAGCGCGCCGGATCTCACCGGGAAGGTCGCGCTGGTCGCCGGCGCGACACGCGGCGCGGGCCGGGCCATCGCCGTCGAACTGGCACGCGCGGGCGCCACCGTCTACGCGACGGGACGCAGCAGCCGGGTCGACGGCCGGTCCGAGATCGACCGACCCGAGACCATCGAGGAGACCGGCGAACTCATCGCGGCCGCCGGCGGGAACGGCGTCGCGCTGCGCGTCGACCATCTCGAACCCGATCAGGTACGTGCCCTGATCGACCGCATCGACGCCGACCGCGGCCGCCTCGACATCCTGGTCAACGACATCTTCGGCGGCGACAGATACGCCCAGTTCGGCACCACGCTGTGGGAGCACGACCTGGACGGCGGTCTGCGGATGCTACGGATGGGGATCGACACCCACGTGATCACGAGTCACTTCGCGCTGCCGCTGCTGATCCGCCGGCCGGGAGGACTGGTCGTCGAGATGACCGACGGCACCGCCGAATACAACGTCGCCTACCGGCACCAGGTCGGCTTCTACTACGACCTCGTCAAGGCGGCGGTGCAGCGGATGACCACCGCGCAGGCGTACGAGCTGGCCCCGCACGGCGGCGCGGCGGTCGCGGTGACGCCGGGCTGGCTGCGGTCGGAGAACATGCTCGACGCCTTCGGCGTCACCGAGGACAACTGGCGCGACGCCCTCGAAAAGGTGCCGCACTTCGCGATCTCCGAGACGCCGACGTTCGTCGGGCGGGCGGTGACCGCGCTGGCCGGGGATCCGGATGCCGGCGAGTTCAGCGGCCGGGTCGTCTCGAGCGGGCAACTGGCGCAGCGGTACGGCGTCACCGACGTCGACGGCTCCCGGCCCGACTGTTGGCGGTACCTCGTCGAGGTGCAGGACCCCGACCTGCCGGCGAACACCGACGGCTACCGCTGAGCGTGCCTCACCACGTGAGGTCCTCCTGGCACCGCGAGCCCTCGACGCCGGTCTCGACCTGAACGGTGGCGTGGCTCAGGCCGTGCGCGTCGAGCACGGTCTTGGCCGACGCCAGCACCTGCTGCGAGTCGGTGCCCTCGCTGTCCATGGTCAGGTGGACCGTCGCGACGTCCATGCCGGTGGTCAGCGTCCACACGTGCAGGTCGTGCACGTCCGACACCCCGGGCACCGCGGACAGATCGGCGCGGACGGCGTCGACGTCGACGTTGGCCGGCGAGGCCTGCGTGAGGATGCGCAGCGCCGACCCGGCCAGCTTGAGCGCCCGGGGCACCACCCACAGCGAGATCAGCACACCGACGACGACGTCGGCGTACGTCCAATCGAACAGGACCAGGGCGGCACCGGCGAAGAGCACGCCGACGCTCCCGACGGCGTCGGCCAGCACCTCGAGGTAGGCGCCGCGAACCGCGATGGAGTCCTTGGCGTCGGCCCGCAGCATCAGCATCACGACGATGTTGGCGGCAAGGCCGGCGAGCGCGGTGGCCATCAGCGGGAGGCCGGGGATCTCGGGCGCGTCGCCGATCCGGCCGATCGCCTCGTACATGACGAACGCGGCGACACCGAGCAGCAGGACCGCGTTGGCCATCGCGGTCAGGACCTCGGCGCGGTGCCAGCCGAAGGTGCGGGCGGCGGCCTTGGATCCCTGCTTGGCCAGCAGCAGCGCGACGAGGCCCATCGACATGCCGACGACGTCGGTGAGCATGTGCCCGGCGTCCGCGAGCAGCGCGAGGGATCCGATGGCCAGGCCGACGACCACCTCGAGGACCAGGAACGCGAGCAGGATGCCGAGCGCGATCACCATCTTCCGGATCCGCGCGTGCGACGGACCGGCGCCGCCGGCGCTCGCAGTGTTGCCGTGGCTGTGCCCGTGACCTGCTCCCATGATCACCCTCCTCGTAGATCGGGCCCATCATATGCATACATTCGCATATATGAAAAGGTGATCAGAGGTCGGGCCGGTAGGCGGGCTTGGGAACCGTCGGGGGCAGCGTCGCGATCGCCGAGATCCGACCGAGCCCCGCGACCTGCAACAGATCCACGATCAGGGAACGAATCTGCGCGAACACGACCGTCGCGGAGATGCCGGCGCTCTCGACCAATTCGGGCTTCATCCCGGACGAGACCGTGCGCAGCACCCGGGCCGCCTCGGCCTGATCCGGCTGCTGCCCCGGTTCGGCGAGAATCATCCGCCGCAGCACGTCCAGCGCATGCGAGAGCTTCTCGATCTGGTCGACCAGGCGCGGATCGAGGATCTCGTCGTCCCGCACCAGCGAGAGCGATCGGCGCGACAGCACGCGGATGTTGCGCATCGCGTTGTCGATCGGATCGGCCGTCGCGGTGAGCCGGGCAAGCCGGGCACGGCTGCCCCAGTACAGCGGCGAGATCCGGCTGATCTCCTTGCCGCCCGAGAGGTTGCTGCGCAGGGAATCGATGGCCGACTGCGTCGCGCGCGCCTTGCGCAGCGCCTTCTCGATCGGCTTGGGATCGTTCTCGATGAGCCCGTCGGCCACGAGTTGCAGCACCTCGCCCGCGGTCGCGAGGATCCCGGCGGCGTCACGCCGGGCCCGGCGCACGGGGTGGGTCGGGACGATCGCGACGACCGCGATCCCGACGAGACCACCGACGAGCGCGTCGACCATCCGCTCGAACCCGGCCGCGTCCCCGGGTGGCAGCAGCGTCGCCACCAGCACCGCCGACGTGCCGGCCTGCATCGAGAAGATGGGCCCCGAACCGATCAGGACGGCCGTCCCCATCGCCAACGTGACGACCAGCGTGATCTGCCAGGCGCCGGTGCCGATCACGGAGATCAGCAGATCACCGACGCCGATGCCGACGGTCACGCCGCACACCAGCTCCACCGAGCGACGCAGCCGGGCGCCCAGCGACAGCCCGAGCGAGACCACCGCCGCGATGGGCGCGAAGAACGGGCGGGGGTGGCCGACGACCGTCGTCGCGACGAACCATGCGATGCCGGCCGCCAGACCACACTGCAGCACCGGCAGCGCCGAAACCTTCAGGCGGTGGATGCCCGCCGCGACCCGGTCCCGGCCCGCGGCCGGTCGTGGAACGAAGCGGCTAGCCGAGACCAAGTGCTTCGGCGGCCCGCGGGTCGCTGTCCTCGAGCAGGTCCAGGCAGCGCGCGTACTCGTCGTTCTCGCCGATCGCCTGGGCAGCCTTGGCGAGCACCGCGACGCAGCGCAGGAAGCCGCGGTTGGGCTCGTGGCTGTACGGGACGGCGCCGAAGCCCTTCCATCCGTTGCGGCGCAGCTGGTCGAGACCGCGGTGGTAACCGGTGCGGGCGTACGCGTACGCCGTGATGGTCTGCCCCTGCTCGAGCGCCGCCTCCGCCAGGTACGCCCACGCGATCGACGCGGTGGGGTGCTCGGCGGCGACCTTCGCCGGGTCCTCATGGTTCAGCAGGGCCGACTCCGCCTCGTCGTCACCGGGAAGCAGGGTGGGCTGCGGGCCGAGAAGATCACCGAAAGACGTCATGCCGTCCAGGTTACGTCCACGGTGCCCGACGTCGTGCAGGGGCCGATAGGCTGCCCACGAGTTGATCACGCTCCCGCACCGAGAGGCGTCACGTGCCCGACACCGACGACAACCAGCCCCGTCCCACGCCGACCGCCGCCGGTCCACAGCGCATCGCACCGGCCGCCCCGGCCACCGAGTCGGGTGGTCGGCGCGGCGCCAAGCGCGGCTGGGTGATCGCGTCGACCGTCGCGGTGGTCGGTGTCCTGGCGGCGCTCGGTGTCGCCGGCTTCGTCATCGCCCGGGGCGGAGCCGAGAACGCAGCCGAGCGGCAGGTACGCGACGCCGTCGACTCGTTCGTGACCGCCCTGGAGTCGGGCGACCTGACGACACTCCAGTCGTCGACGTGCGGCACCCTCGCCGACTTCTACCGCGACATCCCGCCGGCCGAGTTCGCCGACGTCCACCGCGACGCCGTCACTCACGGCAGCGTCCCCGTCGTCACGAGCATCGACGCCGTCCAGATCGACGGGGACTCGGCGATCGCCCAGGTCACCGCGCACACGCAGGCGAACCCGTCGGACGCCTCGCCGCGCACGTTCGACCTGTCGCGCATCGACGGCGACTGGAAGGTGTGCAACCCCGACTAGCCCCCGAAACGCGTTTTGCGCACTTACCGCTGTCCCCGGATAGGGAGACGCAGCGGCAAGTGCGCAAAACGTGAGTGCGTGTGAGGGAAACCCTCGCCGGACCTCGCCTAGCCGGCGGAGACCGAGCGGCCCGCGGACTTGAGGTCGTTGCAGGCCTCGATGACGCGAGCGGTCATGCCCGCCTCGGCCTTCTTGAGGTAGCTGCGCGGGTCGTAGACCTTCTTGTTGCCGACCTCGCCGTCGACCTTCAGGACGCCGTCGTAGTTGGTGAAGAAGTGGCCGGCGATCGGACGCGAGAACGCGTACTGCGTGTCGGTGTCGACGTTCATCTTGACGACGCCGTAGCGCAGCGAGTCCTCGATCTCCGACTTCAGCGAGCCCGAACCACCGTGGAAGACGAAGTCGAACGGCTGGGAGCCGGCAGCCAGACCGAGCTTGGCGGTCGCGGCCTCCTGGCCCTCCTTGAGCACCTCGGGCTTGAGGACGACGTTGCCCGGCTTGTACACGCCGTGGACGTTGCCGAACGTCGCGGCCAGCAGGTACTTGCCGTTCTCGCCGACACCGAGCGCGTCGACGGTCTTCTCGAAGTCCTCGCGCGACGTGTACAGCTTGTCGTTGATCTCGGCCTCGACGCCGTCCTCTTCACCGCCGACGACGCCGATCTCGACCTCGAGGATGATGTTCGCGGCCTTCGACAGCTTCAGCAGCTCCTGCGCGATCGCGAGGTTCTCGTCGATCGGCACGGCCGAGCCGTCCCACATGTGCGACTGGAACAGCGGGTTCCGGCCGGCATCAACACGGTCGCGCGAAATCTTCAGCAGCGGGCGGACGAAGGTGTCCAGCTTGTCCTTGGGGCAGTGGTCGGTGTGCAGCGCGATCGTGACGTCGTACTTGGCGGCGACGACGTGCGCGAACTCGGCGAGCGCGACCGCACCGGTCACCATGTCCTTGACGCCCAGGCCCGAGCCGAACTCCGCGCCGCCGGTCGAGAACTGGATGATGCCGTCACTGCCGGCGTCCGCGAAACCCTTGATCGCGGCGTTGATCGTCTCCGACGACGTGCAGTTGATGGCGGGGAAGGCGAAGGAGTGCTCCTTGGCCCGACCGAGCATCTCGGCGTAGACCTCGGGAGTTGCGATAGGCACGGCGGCTGTCCTCCATGTGACGGGTTCGGGGCGCGGCCGACTGTCGCGGCGCGCAGGTTGTCTATGCAGTATGGCAACCCGGACGCGCCACCGCCTCCCCTGGTGTCGGCTCGGTGTCGGCTCACCGGACCCGGTGGACTCAGCAGGCTCTCAGCAGTCGCCGGTACTCTGGTGCGCGTGAATGTGCTGGCAGCCTCGGAGTCCGTGACCACGAATCTGGCATTGCTGCCGGGATTTCTCGATCCAGTCAACCTGCTGAATTCTTTCGGCGCGTGGATGCTGATCGGACTCCTCGTCGTCGTCTTCATCGAGTCGGGTCTGTTGTTCCCGCTCCTGCCGGGCGATTCGCTGCTGTTCACCGCCGGTCTGATCGCGGCGTCCAAGTCCGCGGAGGTCGAGCCGTTCGCCCCGCTCTGGGTGCTGATGGTGACCATCCCGATCGCCGCGGTCCTCGGCGACCAGGTGGGTTACTTCATCGGCGCGAAGGGTGGTGCGTCGCTGTTCAAGTCGGACGACGCCAAGCTCTTCAAGAAGAGCTACATCGACGAATCCCAGGCGTTCTTCGCGAAGCACGGCCCCATCACGATCTTCCTGGCCCGCTTCGTGCCGATCGTGCGCACGTACGCGCCACTGGTCGCGGGCGCGTCGAAGATGAAGTACTCCGTCTTCATCACCTACAACATCATCGGCGGCATCGTGTGGGGTGCCGGCGTGACGCTGCTCGGCTACTTCCTCGGCCAGATCCAGTTCATCGCCGACAACATCGACCTGATCTTCATCCTCATCGTCCTGGTGTCGGTGATCCCGATCATCGTCGAGGTCGGCAAGCGGTACCTCAGCTCGCGTAAGGCGAGCGGAACCGCGAACGCGGACAACGCCGAACCGGTCACCACGCCCCACGACCCGACCGTGTGACGATGACCCTCGCGGCCGGCACCTTCGGACCACTCGAGTCCGCCGGTCCCGCGCTGGTGTGGCTGGTCGTACTCACCTTCGTGTTCCTCGAGTGCGCGCTGATCATCGGGCTGTTCCTGCCCGGCGATTCGATGCTCGTCACCGCGGGGATCGTGATGGCCGCCCACGGGGCGGGTCCGGGGCACATCTGGGCGCTCTCCGCGGGCGCGATGGGCGCGGCCGTCGTGGGAAACCAGGTCGGTTACGCCATCGGCAAGCGCGGCGGGCACCACCTCGTCGCCCGCCGCAACGGCAAGTACGTCAACACCGAGAACCTCCACAAGGTCAACGTCCTGCTCGACCGGCACGGGTTCTGGGCGGTCCTCATGGCGCGCTGGATTCCGTGGGTCCGCACGCTGTGTCCGATGGTCGCCGGTGCCGCGGAGATGAACCACCGCCGGTTCACGATCGCGAGCACCGTCGGCGCCGTGGTGTGGGCGCCCGTCCTGCTGCTCGTCGGCTTCTACTGCGGCTCACTGCTCGAGCGCGTGCCGTGGCTGCTGCCCGTCGTGCTCGGGGTCATGGTGACGGCGCTGCTGGTCGGGACGCTGCTGGGCATGCGGAGCTACCGCCGCGAGATGGCGCGGCCGGCGCAGGACATGCTCGTCGACGAGGTCGTCGACTGACCGCGCGTCACCGACGTTTCGGATAGCCCGCCGCCGACACCAGGTAGGCCGACTCCATCAGCCACCAGCCGCTGAGCTGGACCGACAGGTCCCGCTCGGCGATCTCGGACGGGCGCACCGACCCTCCCGAGACGGTCGCGATCTCCCCGCCCAGTCCCGGAAGCTGCGCCGGCAGGCTCCAGTCCCGCCCGAACAGCGGCAGCTCCTCGACCTGCAGCCGGTTCTCCCACGCCGCCTCGGCCGAGCCGAGCACCAGCTGCGCCGCGATCCGCCGCGCCCGGACGTCCTCCGGGGCGTCGCCGGGCAGCATCAACGCGACGAGGGCGAGGTGCCGGGCGAGCAGACCGTTGAACAATCCGCCGTCGCCGCCACCGCCACCGCGGATCACGCCGCCCTTCGCGAGGCGCTCGTCGACGGCATCGACCAGGCGATGGACCCGCAGACGATGCCGCTCGTCACCGATCCGGACCGCAAGTTCCGTCTCGAGCGCGAGCACGACGCCCTGGCAGTACGAGTAGATGTTGCGCTCGATGGTCCCGTCCCGCCGGATGCCGTCGAAGATGAGGCCGGTGTCCGGGTCGCGGAGGGTGTCGTCGATCCAGTCCGCCATCGCCTGTGCGCGCCACAGTCGCCCGATCCGTGCCAGCACGAGACCGGCCGGGCCGTTGGCAGGGGTGTTGAAGAAGTCGGAGTGCTTGCGCCACGGGATGCCGCCACCGGACTCCGGCGACCACGCATCGAACAGCTGGGCCTCGAGCGCCGCGAGCGCCTTACGGTTACCGATCAGCTGCATCCGCTGGGCCCGCTCGAGAGCCAGACCGAGCCATGCCATGTCGTCGTAGTAGCTGTTGGTCCAGCCCGAGATGTTCCGGAACCGATGGCCGCGAATGAGTTTCACGAGCCGGCGACGCCGTTTCGCGGTGGGATTGCGTTCGGCGGCGTCGACGGTGCAGTTGATGAGATTCGCCTGCCACCAGTAGTGCCAGTTCAGGAACACCCGTTCCCGCCGCACCGCGGGCCAGGCGACAACTGCCAGAGCAGTGCCGGGCGCCCCCCAGACGCGGCGAATGTGCCGAGTGATGACCGCGTTCTCGGCGGCATCCGCTCGGGCAGACCATTCGCGCTGCATGCCTACCGATCTTGCCTGGGTGCGAGTGCTTCCGCTACCAGGCGCGGCCGAGATCGGCGTGTTGCCGCACCCACGCGTGCATCGCGATCCCCGCCGCGACACCGGCGTTGATGCTGCGGGTGGACCCGAACTGGGCGATGGACACCGTCATCGACGCGACCGCGTGCCCCTGCTCGGTCACACCCGGGCCCTCCTGCCCGAACAGCAGGAGGCAGTCGCGCGGCAGGTCCACGGTCTCGATCGGGACCGACCCCGGCGTGTTGTCGACGGCGACGACCGTCAGCGCATTCTCCCGCGCGAACGCCGCGAGCTCGTCGAGATCGGCGTGGTGCATCAGGTGCTGGTAGCGGTCGGTGACCATGGCGCCGCGGCGGTTCCATCGACGCCGGCCCACGATGTGCACCGCGGCCGCCGCGAACGCGTTCGCGGTCCGCACCACCGTGCCGATGTTCGAGTCGTGGCCGAAGTTCTCGATCGCGACGTGCAGCGGGTGCCGGCGGCTGTCGATGTCGGCGACGATCGCCTCGCGCGTCCAGTAGCGGTACGCGTCGACGACGTTGCGACGGTCCCCCTCCGCCAGGAGCTGCGGGTCGTAGCGGGGATCGTCGGGCAGCGGCGTGCCGTGCTCCTCGGCCCACGGCCCGGCGCCGTACGGGTGCTCGCCCCACTCGGTGGGTCCGGGGGCGTCGACGGCGTCCGCGTCCTCCACATCGGCGACGTCGTCCATCGGTCCCGACACCACAGCCCATTCCTCCACATCACACGTCGACAGGTCGACGTGTGCACTCTAGTCGCCGCAGACTCTGCCGAATCCTGGGGCGTGGGAAGTCACGTCAGTATCGGGATCGCTGTACTGGGGTCACGACTGATCGCGTCGAGGTCTGCGCGGAGCAAGGTAGCGCGCTCGGGGACGTCCGGGAGGGCCTTGTCGGCGAGAACGTGCCGGACTGACGCGGCCATTCCGAGACGAGGAAGTCGATCTGCTCGGCCGTCGCCTCTGCGGTTTCCAGATAGGGCCAGCCGTTCGTGTGATCGTTGACGAATCCCGGGACGATGGACGCGGTCCACGCGCAGTCGGGCTCACGGATCTTGGTGAGGTCGATGTGGTGGCCGAAGAAGTCCCCCGAGCATCGCGAGGTGTACGCCGAGTCGGACCGTGAACTCACGGGATCGGGCGGAGTGGACAACCTCGACGACGTGCGCCACAGGATGTGACACCCGGCGCGCGACATCGCCTCGTCTGACGAAGCCTTCCCGCCTGAGCAGCGGATAGAAGTCACTCCGCAATGCGGCGACGGTTGCAGTCTTCTCCACTGCCGAAGCCTATGGGGCACGCCTGCCGCTGCGGCTGAGCAGCCGGTTCGTGGTTCGCGCGAGCCACGCCGGGGTGACGCCTGCGACCGTCGCGAGCACCCGCGCCTGCACCCCCACCGGTAAGTGCACCTTCGGGATGCGGCCCCGGTGCCCGGTCGCCGCGACGATCGCGGCCGCCACGTCCTGCGCGGTGAGACGGATACCGAGCGACCGGGTGCTGCCGGTCGACATGCCCCGGACCATCCCGGTGCGCACGAACAGCGGCCACATGTCGATCACCCGGATGTCGTGCACGCTCCATTCGAGATCGAGCGCCTCGGTGAGTCCGCGCACCGCGAACTTGGTGGCGCCGTACGTCGCGAGTTCCGGTTGGCCGTAGATCGCCGACGCCGACCCCAGGTTCACCACCTGCGCCCCCGGCGTCTCCTTCAGGTAGGGGAACGCCGCGAGCAGACCGTTGATGGTGCCGCCCACATTGATGTCGAGCATCCTTCGGTGGGCGTCGGCCGGGATGTCCTCGAAGCGCCCGGACGACAGCACGCCGGCGTTGTTGACCAGGACGTCGAGTCGGCCGCCGCCGGCGGTGAACTCCGCCAACCGGGCCTCCCATCGGCCGAGATCGGTGACGTCGAGCAGGCCGGTCCGGACCCGTCCGCCGCGGGCGACGATCTCCTCGCGCAGCGTCTCGAGGCCTTCCTCCTCGATGTCGTAGGCGCCGACGACACAGCCGCGGGCGGCGAATGCCAGAGCGGTCTCACGGCCGATTCCCGCGGCCGCGCCGGTGATGAACACAGTGGATCCGGGTCTCAGCGCCATGTCGGTCAGGCTAGGCGCCGGGCGATCCAGACGGCGGCATTCGGCGAGACGGCGTCAGGCCGAGTTGGTTGCCGCACGATCACCGGACACCGGCTCGCGGCCCTCCTCCGGTCCCCGCGGCACGGTGAAGGTGGCGGCCACCGACAGGATCGCGACCGCGAAGCAGGCGATCGTGTACCAGAGATTGCCGATCGGATCACCGTTGTCGGTGACCCCGTCCGCGGCGGAGAGGAAGGCGGGCAGCGCGCTCGCCCACAGCACCGCCATCACGGCCAGGTACACCACGCCGAAGTAGCGGACGAAGTCGTCCGAGTAGGCCGGAACGTCGGACGTTCCCGCACGCAGCCGGGACCACTGCTTGACCAGGAGCGGGATCGCGACCACCGTGACGGCGACGAGTTCGGCCGCATAGAGGAATCCTCGGGCCGTGTCGCTGCCCATGCCGAGGACCGTCGCCGGGAGCGGTAGAACGAACACACCGACCGACGCCGTGAGCCCGACCACGACGGTGCGCCAGACCAATTCGAACCCGGAGAAGTGGCGCCCCCCGTCCACGTGACGTCCGACGAAGAACTGGACGCACAGCGCCAACGACATCGGCCACAGCGCGGCGAACACCACGACACTCGGCAGCGGCACCGAGTCGAAGAACGGCTGGTTGACCTTGTTGTCGAGCGTCCACTCCCACCACCGCAACTGCGGCCCGAGCTGGTCGAAGATCTCGTAGAACGCGTGGTGGACGAAGCCGACGCACACCGCGCCGAGGAATACCCCGTAGCGCCGGAACACGCCGAGCATGCGGACGATCCCGAACGCCAGCGTCGCCATCAGCGGGTAGATCGCGATGATGTACAGCGGGAGACGACCCCACAGGAAATCCACGGTGAACACGTTGTGCGCGAACATCGTGCCCAGGTATTCCTCGGTGCCGAACGTCGCCGGGAAGTAGATGGGCGGTTCGATCACGAACAGGAACGCGGTGGCGCCGAACCACAGCACGAGGTTGGTGGGGTCGCCGTGCCGACGCAGACGCAGGATCGCGTACACGAGCGCGAGCACCGAGCCGAGCACGATGGTGAGCTCGAGGACCGGCAGGGTCCAGTTCTCCAGCGCCGTCGGACTGCGCAGTTCGAAGAATCCGCCGGCCTCCTCGCACGAGAAGCCGAGCCGGGTGGCGAGGTCCTCGAAGGTGGGGGTGCACAGATCCGACATCAGTTCACCCCCGACGACACCGGCTCGGCCGAGTACCAGCGGGTGCAGTCGTAGCCGTCGTCGTAGCGGGTGAACCACTCGTCGGCGAGCACCGGCAGCTTCTCGTGGGTGGGATTGTGCCCGGGCATCTGGGAGCGGACGGCCCCGCGCAGCGCGGTGAGCTGCTCGCCGATCGGGAGACCGTCGAACGCACGCGGCATCGGCCCCTTGGTCAGGTACGGCGCGAACGCGGTGAGCACCCGCTGCTTGGCCCGGTGCCGCGCGAACATCGACAGCGAGTCGACCTTCCGCTCGGACAGCGGAACGTGCTGGTTGAAGCCGGCGCACGCGATCCGGATCGACTTCAGCACGTGCGCGAAGACCGACGGCGCCATCCGCATCCGGTACAGCTCGTTGCCGACCACGGAGTTGTAGATGACCAGCGCGGAACTGCGGTGCTCGACCTCCTCGACGAAGTGCCACAGGAACAGGGACGCGACCCGGTCGTCGCCGGGCGCGAACAACGTCGCCTCGTTGTCGAGCATGAGCTTGAAGACCGGTGTGAACGTGGCCTCGAGGTCGGCGGTGTACGCCAGCCGGTAGTTGATCGAGGTGCGCTCGGTCAGCAAGTCGAACTCGCCGACCACCGCGTCGAGGGTGTTCTGCAGGCCAGGGTAGCTGCGGATCAGCCCGTTCACGTGCTGGCGATGCGCGGTCGAGTGATGCCCCTCCTGCCGCATGAACGCGACCGCCTCCTCCGCGACCTCGGGGTCGGTGATGAGGGGCTTGGCCTGCAGGATCAGCTTCACGATCATCTTCTCGAAGCCGATGGCCAGGAACGACACCGCGTTCGACATGCTCGACCATGCCGGGTTGTCAGGGTTCCACAGGAACGGGACGTCCCCGTCGTCGAACCCGAAGTCCATCTTCCGGGGCTTGAGATCGGTCATGCGCACTTACCTCGTTCGTCGTCGGTCCGGGGCCGTCCGGGCAGGAAGGGGCCACGATCGCGGCAATCATACGATCGAGTTTTCGTTTGTATGATTGGTTTCGACGAAATCGCCGCCACCTGCGCGGAGAGCGGCCGCGCTGCTGGTACGGTCCGCCCGTGGCACGCAGACGCGGATGGGGCGGCAAGCCGCCGGTCGACGACGAAGAGGCCGCGCGACGCATCGTCGCCGCCGCGGTCGAGGCGATCGCGCGCACCGGAACGGCGGTCAGCATCGCGGACGTCGCCGACTCCCTCGGCGTGATCCGACAGACGGTGTACCGCTACTTCCCCAGCGCGGACGCGCTGATGCGCGCGTCCGCGATCGCGTCGGTCGGCGCGTTCCTCGACCGTCTGACGCAGCATGTCCGGGGACTGGAAGATCCCGCCGAGGCGCTGGTCGAGGGCGTGATCTACACGCTCGACGACGTGCGCCGCACCCCGCACCTGGGCATCATGCTCTCGGGGGCGCATTCCCACACCGAAGGAATCACCTCGGACGAGGCACTGGTCTTCGGCATGACGATGATCCGCCGCTTCGACGTCGACTGGGAGCGACACGGCTACGACGAGGCAGCCCTGCGCGAACTCGTCGAGTACCTGCTGCGGACGATGCAATCCTTCTTCGTCTCGCCCGGGGACCCGCCGCGCAGCGAGGACGAACTGCGCGCCTACCTGCGACGTTGGATGGGAACTTCCATCGCCGCCCAGGTCGATCGAGGTCCCGGAGCGATGCCGTCCGACCGGGCGCGGGACGACTAGGCTGGGGGCGTCACAAGAAGAAGGCCATGAATCATCCCCGCATCGTTCGCACCGTCTGCTTCATCAGCGTCGGCTACGTCATCGTTCTGTCGATCTGGCTCGGCTGGTTGATCGAGCACACCCCCGAGGCCACCATCCCGTACCAGATCGGCGGGCTGCTCGCCGCCTATGGTTCCGTGCTCGGGCTCGGCATGATGTGGGCCGACCGACCCACCCGCGCCGAACGCAAACTCGCCAAGCACGGAATCGAGGGATGGGCGACGATCCGGGACGCCCAGCCGATCCGGCGGACGGTCGACAACGGCGAACTCACCGAACTCGACCTCGCGCTCACGGTGCCGGGGTCGGAGTCGTACTCGGGCCGGGTCCTGTACGAGGTGCTGCCGGAGAATCGGTCGCGGTTCATCGTCGGCGAGACCATCTCCATCCGCGTCGACCCGCGCAACCGCGACCGAATCCTGATCTGCCCCTAGTCGTTCCGCGTCTTCGCGACGCCTCCCAGCGCGATCATCCCCTCGACCAGCAACAGCTGCGCGGCGGCGTACGACGCCAGGATGGCGCCCTCCGCCACGGCGCGCGCCTTCTCCCCCCGCAGGAACAGCTTGCGCACCACGATCGTCCCGTCCGATCCGGTGAACAGCAGCCCGCCCAGACCGAGCCAGCTGCGTCGGTCGCGGCGGTTCGGCATCGGCAGCCCGGCGACCTCGGCCGCGCCGGGCGCGAGCGCCGGGTCGGCCGCGAGCGTCGCGGTGGTCCCGAGCAGCGCACCGTACCCGGTCAGCGTCTTCGCGACCGTCGGCGCCTTGGCGTGCAGCAGACCCGACGCCCCCGCCCACGCCCCCAGCCGCGGCAGGGCCGCCGCGAGGCGGGGCCGCGCGCCGCGGCGGGTGAGGAGCGACGAGTACGCCACCTGCATGACGCCGAAGGAGGTGGCGCCGCGCTTCAGCCGGCTGTCGACGTCGGGGTCGATCATGAAGACGTCGCCGACGGTGGCGGCCGCGAGGCCGGCGACGAGCAGTGCGGTGTCCGCGGTGTCGAGGTCGTCGCGGCGGCGGAGCACGCGGGTCGCGAGGGCCGGTGCGATGAGCGGCTTGGCGACCTGCTGGATCCGCTCGCTGCCGATGACGGCGCCGTAGACGGTCGCCGCCGTCGCGCCGAGGAACACCGCGTGCTCGAGTCCCCACTTCTTGCCGCTCGCGAATGCCATACCCAACTCCCTCGTGTCCGATTCGGCCCGGCCGCTTGCCGGCGTCCGATTCGGCACGACCGTACCGCCGCCGCCCTCCCCTCCTCTCGTTTTGCGCACTTGGCGCGTCCGGGACCGACCGTTTCGTCGCGACAAGTGCGCAAAAAAACGAGGGTTTACATAGATAGTTAGCTTATGTAATTATTGGCCATGAGTTCGACCGATCCCCAGTTCCGCGACCTACTCGTCGACCTGGTGAGCAATGCCCACCGCTTCACCCGCCTCGCGTCGACGCTCGCCACCGACGACCGCCCCCGGTCGTGGATGCGGGCGCTCTCGCTGCTCGAGGAGCAGGGCCCGCTGCGGGTCAGTACCTTCGCCCGGCTCGACAGCTCGTCGCAGCCATCCGCGACGGCACTGCTCAAGAAGCTGGGCCGAGAGGGGTTCGTCACGCGGGAACCGGACCCCGACGACTGTCGTGCCGTCCTCGTCGGCATCACCGACAAGGGCCGCGACTGGCTCGCCGAGGGCCGACGCAACCTCGCCGACGTCCTCACGCCGCTCTTCACGCACCTCGAACCCGAGCAGATCGCCCTGCTCGCCGAGGGACTCGGGGAACTCCGGGCGATCATCCGGACCGCCGTCACCGACAACTGATCACCACGACACCTTCAGGGAGGGATACGTGAGCACCACGACCGCCACCGACACGAGCGCGAAGCAAAGCATCCTGCATCACCCGAAATCGGTGTGGGCCGTCGCCTTCGCCAGCGTCATCGCGTTCATGGGCATCGGCCTCGTCGACCCGATCCTCAAGCCGATCGCCGAGCAGCTCGACGCCACCCCGTCCCAGGTGTCGCTGCTGTTCACCAGCTACATGCTGGTCACCGGCGTGGCGATGCTGTTCACCGGCATGATCTCGAGCCGCATCGGCGCGAAGAAGACGCTGCTGTGGGGCCTGGCGATCATCGTGGTGTTCGCGGCCGCCGCCGGCGCGTCGAACACGATCGACCAGATCGTCGGCTTCCGCGCCGGCTGGGGCCTGGGCAACGCGCTGTTCATCGCGACCGCGCTGGCCGCGATCGTCGGCGCCGCCAGCGGCGGTGTGGCCCGCGCGATCATCCTGTACGAGGCAGCGCTCGGCATCGGCATCGCCGTCGGCCCGCTCGTCGGCGGCGTCCTCGGCAACATCAGTTGGCGTGCACCGTTCTTCGGCGTCGCGACGCTCATGGCCGTCGCGTTCATCCTCATCATGGTGATGCTGCCGAAGGCGCCCAAGCCGCAGCACCGCACGTCGCTGGCCGCCCCGTTCCTGGCCCTGCGCCACCGCGGTCTGCTGACGGTCGCGATCACCGCGCTGCTCTACAACTACGGCTTTTTCACGCTGCTCGCGTACACCCCGTTCCCGCTCGACCTGGGCACGTACTCGATCGGCTTCATCTTCTTCGGCTGGGGCCTGATGCTGGCGATCTCGTCGGTGTTCCTCGCGCCGCGCCTGCAGCGCGCCTTCGGCACCCTGCCGATGATGATCGCGGCGCTCACGCTGTTCGCCCTCGACCTGGGCGCGATGGCGTTGTTCACCGAGTCCAAGCCGGTGCTCATCGTGTGCGTCGTCCTCGCGGGCTTGTTCCTGGGCGTCAACAACACGCTCATCACCGAGACCGTGATGATCTCGGCGCCGGTCGAGCGTTCGACGGCGTCGGCCGCCTACAGCTTCGTCCGGTTCGTCGGCGGCGCCGCCGCCCCGTACGTCGCCGGCAAGCTCGGCGAGCACAACGTCCACCTGCCGTTCTGGGTGGGCGCGGCGTGCACCGTCGCCGGCATCCTCGTGCTCGCGTCCGGCCGCAGGATCCTCGCCCATGTCGACGAGCACGAGCCGGAGCCGCACAGCGTCGACGAGGCCGTCGCCGTCACCGTCGGCGACGCCGACTGAGCCCCTCCCTTTTTGCGCACTTATCGGTGATCTCCCCCGCGTCCGACCACCGACAAGTGCGCAAATCGCTGTTCGGCGTAGATCAGTGGGCGGGGGTGTGAACCAGGTCGATGTACTCCTGCGGTAGCTCCTCGAACGACAGCCTGGTGACGCTCGACGGCCCCGAGTGGTACGAGTCCTCGCCCTGGATCAGACCGTTCTCGTCCACCGGCCACAGGATCAGCTGACGGAACACGACCAGGTAGTCGGCGGACTCGTCGTCGACCGGAATCCCGATCTGCGCGGCGTACGAGCCCGGGTAGATCTGCTTCAGGAAGCCCTCGGTGACCAGGCAGTGGTCGTCGACGACGAGCCGGTCGAGGGTGTACTCGAGGATGTTGGTGCGCGTCGCGAGGAAGTCCGTGTAGTAGGTCTTCACGCCCTCGGTGCCCTTGGGCCCGACGTCCTGGCCGCCGTTCCAGAAGTGGTAGTCGGGGGTGGGGCTCAGGGTGGCCATCAGGCGGTCGAGATCCGGTGCGGCCTCCGCCCTCATGTGCTCGATCACGGCGCCGAGGACGACGCGGTGGCGGGCGTTGGTCGTGGCGGCGAGGCGCTGCTCGAGCAGTTCCCACGTGCGGCTGGGGTCGATGACGGCCATGTGCGAATTCCTTTCCGGTGAAACGAGCTTCGCAACGATGGTGTCCCAGCTCAGGCAGCTCGGTCATCCGACAAGCGTCGGCCGGTTCCGGCCGGGTCCCCGACGCGTGTCGGGTCATCGGTATCCGGGGCCGAACACCTCCGACGACGCCAGGTCCGTCGACGACAACGCCATCCGACGGATCATCAACACCAGCGTCGCCATGAACCGGTCCATCGAATCCTCCAGGTCCCAACCCATCTCGGACTCCAGGCGGGCCAGCCTGGCGGCGACGGTGCTGTGGTGGACGTGCAGTTCGGCGGCGGTTCGCCGCAGCGACCCGAACACGCAGAACGCCTCGAGTGTCGCCACCTCCTGGGCTCCGGTCGCCGACGTCGCGATCGCGTTGATCCGCGCGACGTCTCGATCGTGGAGGATGCGTTCGAGCGGCAACTCGGCCAGCAGCTCGAGCGAACTGAGCCGCCCATACGCGACTGCGCGGCGCCCGTAACCGGTCGACGACGCGAAGCGCAGCGCCCGTCGGGCCTGCTTCCACGACGTGGGTGCCGCGTACACGCTCAGTCGCTCGCCGATCCCCACCCACGGGCCGCGATCGCCGCTCGGGTTCGTCGGCCGCGGGTGTTCGGCCACGATCGCGGCGTGCAGTTGCTCGGCGAGCGCGCGACCGCCCGAGCCGTCCTGCAGGAGCAGCGCGGTCAGGTTGCCGACGGCGACCGAATGCACCAGCCGCCCGGAACACGTTCGCGAGATCAGTTCGACCGCAGACACACTCGATGCCGACGAGACCGCCAGCACCCGAATCTCCCGCGCCGGGTCCAGCCCCAGCAGGCCTACCGCGCGGAGCCGGTCCTCGCGGCGTTCCTTGTCCGAGAGCACCACCTCGAGCAGCGCGGGGTCGCCCAGGCGCGGTCCGTCGGTCGCTCCGGACCGCGCGGCCGCGACCCGGAGCGTGTGGCGGAGGCGGTCCAGCAGCACCGAGTCGAGTGGGCGTTCGGCACCGCCCCGCTCGAGCCACACCTCCGGTTCCCGTCGGACCGACTCCACCGGACGTGACTCGTCGAGCGGATCCCCCAGCGCGTCGTACCGGATCACCGGGCCCGCGGCCCACCGCGCGCCCACGGGGCACTCCGCGAGCAGGGCCGCCGAGCGGACGACGGTGTCCGCGTTGGCCGCCGACTCCCCAAGTTCGTCGAAGTAGGCGATGATCCGCAGCACCGAGACCGAGTCGGAGCCCAGCTCCGACATCCGCACACGCTCCTGGCTCATTGCGGCTCCGTTCCTCGTCGCCCTCCGAGGATGACGCAACGCCGTCGGGAAGGAATCCCGCCCTCCCGATCCCCGGGAACCCGCCCCGCGTTTCGCGCACTTATCGGTCCCCCGGAGGCGCTCTCAGCACCGATAAGTGCGCGAAACGCGAGAGTCAGCGCAGGCGGCGGGCGGGGACCGACGCGGCGACGACGGCGAAAGCCGGTTCGGGCAGACGACGCTCCGCCGCGTGCCGGCGCGCGGTCTCGATCGCCTCGTCGACCCGGCCGGCCGGGACCAGCGCAATCGCCGAGCCGCCGAAGCCGCCGCCGGTCATCCGGGCGCCCAGCGCCCCGGCGATCATCGTGGCCTCGACGGCGTTGTCGAGTTCGGGGCACGAGACCTCGAAGTCGCGGCTGAGCGACATGTGCGACGCGTACAGCAGCCGGCCGAACTCGGCGAAGTTGCTGGACTCCAACGCCCGCACCGCCAGCCGGACGCGGGCGATCTCACTGATCACATGCCACGCGCGGCGGCGCAGAACGTCGTCCTTGAGCGACCGCACCGCATCCATGCCGTCGCGTCCGCGGTCGGCGAGTTCACGCAGCGACACGACACCGAGCCGGCGGGCCGCGCGCTCCACCGCGGCCCGCCGCTTCGCGTACTGCCCGTCCACCAGCCGGTGCGGGGCGCGGGTGTCGATCACCAGCAGCGACAATCCCTCCGGCGCGAACGGCACCTGCGTCACCGCGCCGGACGACGTATCCAGCAGCAGCGCATGACCATCCGACGCCCGCAGTGACGCCGCCTGATCCATGCCGCCGGTGGGGGCGAGTGCCACCTCGTTCTCGGCCCGCACACACGCCGCGGCCAGCGCCGTCCGGTCCGCGTCCGGGGCGAGCGCGAGCGCCAACGAGCACTCGAGCGCCGCCGAACTCGACAGCCCCGCCCCGATGGGCACCGTCGACGCGAACGCCGCGTCGACGCCCCCGAAATCGTCCGCGAGCAAGCCGTTCTCGTGCAGCGCCCAGATCACGCCGGCCGGGTACGACGCCCAGCCCTCGGGCCGGCCGGGACCGATGTCGCCCAGGCGGCCGTCCCACGGTGTCCCGTCCGTCGACCGCAGCCGGATCAGTCCGTCCGTGCGCGGCGACACCGCGACAACCGTGCTGTGCGGCAACGCGATCGGCAGGCACAGTCCACCCGCGTAGTCGACGTGCTCGCCGATCAGGTTGACCCGTCCGGGCGCCGCCCACACACCGTCGGGGTCGGCGTCGAACGCGCGGCGGAAGACGTCGGCCGCGGTGTCCGCGAGGTCGGCGTCGGGCACGGGCCGGAACCACTGCGCGGTCACGGCGCCACCTCCCGGAACCGCGCGGCGATCCGCTCCGGTGTGGTGTCGCCGATCCACGCCCCCATCCCCGACTCGGACCCCGCCAGGAACTTCATCCGGTGCGGCGAGCGCATCAGCGAAAACACTTGCAGGTACAGCCTTCCCAGTTCACGTCCGTCCCCGACCGGGGCCTGGTGCCAGCCGGCGATGTACGGCAGCCGGTCGACGCCGTCGAAGAAGCGGTCCAGCCGCCCCAGCACGTCCAGGTACAGGTGGGACAGCTCGTCGAGTTCGGCCTCGTCCAGTTCCGTGAGGTCGGCGACGTCGCGGTGCGGGGCGACGTGCAGTTCGACGGGCCAGCGGGCCGCCGCCGGCACGTACGCCGTCCAGTGCTCGCCCTCGACGACCACCCGGGTGCCGGCGCGGCGCTCGGCGTCGAGGACGTCACGCAGGAGGGAGCGCCCGGTGCGGTCGCGGTGCCGTTCGGCCTGCCGCAGCAGCGCGGCGGTGCGCGGCGGCAGCGTCGGGTACGCGTAGATCTGGCCGTGCGGATGGGACAGCGTCACCCCGATCTCCTCGCCGCGGTTCTCGAAGCAGAACACCTGCGCCACGGACGGCAGCGCCGACAGCTCGCGGGTCCGGTCCCGCAGCGCCTCGAGCACCGTCCGCACCCGCGTGGGCGACAGCTGGGCGAAGCTGCGGTCGTGGTCGCTGGTGAAGCACACCACCTCGCACCGGCCGTCGGCGGCGCGCTGCGGCCAAAGATCCTCACCATCAACGAGTTCGGCGATCGCACCGTCAACCGACCCGAGCGACGGGAAGCGGTTCTCGAACACCGCGACGTCGTAGTCATCCGCGGGTATCTCGGTCGCGGGTCGTTCCGCCCGGGTGGGGCACAGCGGGCACTCGTCGGCCGCGGGAAGGAAGGTGCGGTTCATCCGGTGCGCCGCCAGCGTCACCCACTCCCCCGTCAGGACGTCGTAGCGCATCGTCGACGCCGCCTCGACCGGCGCCAGGTCGCGGCCATCGTGCAGTTCGCGCGTCGCCGCACCGCCCGCATACGGTTCGGTGTCGTCGAAGTAGAACAACTCGCGCCCGTCGGACAGGTGTGTCCGCGTCTTCCGGATCGGCATCGGAACACGATATGCGACGACCCGGATCCGTCGGGTACCACCCGGTTTGGTTCGGGCGGACGTTCTGTGTGAGCATGCTCGAGGCTGTTGCTCCGTCACCGGAATCGCGACGGCCGGGGGTACGAAACACATCAAAACAACGGGGGATTCACATGAAGCTTCGTAGCTTTGCCGTGCGCGCATTCGGCGCCGCGGCCATCGCGACCGCGCTCGTCACGGGCGTTGCGGGCACCGCGAGCGCCGCGCCTGCGCCGGCGCCGGCGCTGTTCCCGACCATCAATGGGCCAGCGATGCCGACGGTCGGTCAGAACGATTTCTGCAGCGGGATCATCGACACCGCAATCGAGTCCGATCCCGCGCGGCCGGGCCTGGCGACCATCGCGCTGACACCGCGCGGCATGCACGGCATCGGCCCTGGCTGGGCCCAGAACCCCGTCTGCAAGGTGAAGGTCACCATCAAGTGGAATCTCGACGTGTACGGCTTCCCCGCCGGTCAGGTCCGCGAGGTCGAACTTCTCGCGGGGGAGGGACCCGGGCAGACCGTTCGTACCGAGATCAACCCCGGATCGGGTGTCGCAGTGATGCACGTCGCTGCCACCTGGCTCAGCCCCTGGTACAACGAGGTGCGCCCCCAGATCTCCTACCCGGTCATCGGCTACTTCCTCGTCCCCTGACCGGACGCTCCAACAGCTGAAGGGACCGTTCATGCGCTGGCAGCGCATGAACGGTCCCTTCAGCTCGAAAACCTGGGGAGAAGACCCCCGGGTCAGTTCAGCCCGAGGTCGTCGAGCCCCAGCAGCGAGCGGTACTCGAGCCCCTCGGCGGCGATGACGGCGTCGGCGCCGGTGGCGCGGTCGACGACGGTGGCGACGCCGACGACGATGGCGCCCACGTCGCGCAGGGCCTTGACGGCGGTGAGCGGCGAGTTGCCGGTGGTGGTGGTGTCCTCGACGACGAGGACGCGCTTGCCGACGACGTCGGGACCCTCGATCTGGCGCTGCATGCCGTGCGCCTTGGCGGCCTTGCGGACGACGAACGCGTCGATGGGGCGGCCCTCGGCGTGCATGACGGCCATCGCGACGGGGTCGGCGCCCATGGTGAGTCCACCGACGGCGTCGAAGTCCCAGTCGGCGACCAGCTCGCGCAGCAGCTTGCCGATCAGCGGGCCGGCGCGGTGGTGCAGCGTCGCGCGGCGCAGGTCCACGTAGTAGTCGGCCTCCTTGCCCGAGGACAAGGTCACCTTTCCGTGCACCACCGCCAGCTCGCGCACCAGCGCCGCAAGCTCGTCGCGATCCGTCATCGGCCGCTCTCCCATCACCAAGTCAGACAACAATTCGTCATGTCGAGCCTAGCGAGGAAGCCAGGTCACAGCGTCCACGCCCCCACAACCCTCACGCGGCGGCGTCGGCGATGTCGCCGTCGCCGGCTGTCTCGGACGACGGCACCGCCAGGATCGTCGCCTCGAAGAGTTGCGCCTTCCCGATGCCGAGGCGGCTCGCGACGACGCTCCCGGGAAACGCCCGGATCGCGCGGTTCAGGGTTCGGGCCTGCTCGTTGTACACCCGGACCGCACCGGCGAGGCGCTGCTCGGTGACCTCGATTTCGTGCGCCGGGTGCACGAACGCCCAGTCGTGCGCGAGTTGCGGGTAGCAGCGGCCGGACTCGACGACCGCACGCAGGGCCTCGGACAGCGCCTTCTCCGCACCGGCCTGTCGGCGCAGGTCGAGGTCCTCTTCGCGGACGCGCATGGCGAGGGACCGCGCCCCGGTGACGGGCGCCACCAGGTCGCTTCCGACAGTCTCGGAGGCGGCCAGCACCAGAGCGGGCACGTATTCGTAGCGGCGATCCAGTTCCACGTGGACGAGCGCGAGGGCGGAGTCGACGCTCGATGCGATCCCGCGCAACCGCCGGATACTCGACGCCACCCAGGCCGCACACGCCACAAAAATCACAACAAGAACAAAAACAACACCCGACACAGCAACCACAGCTGCGGAATCTACTGGGGTCTCGCCGACACCGCTATTCGAGTGCGCGGCGGCGCTCGGTGCGCAGATCTACCGGGCGGATTCCGGCTCGTCGTACATGTCGTAGGGGCCGTGCGCGATCGGGCGGCCGGGATCGTGCGCGATCTGCTCCATCGCGTCCGGCGCGGTGGCGGGCGGCAGCACCCGCAGCATGCCGGACAGCCGGGCCACCGTCTCGATCGCGGCGTCCCAGTCTCGGCCGGCGCTGCCCACGGGGAGCGAGCCGAGGGTCCACTCGCCCTCGCTCCACAGCATCTGCAGCTGCGGCGGCACCGACTCGGTGAACGCGACCATGCGCTGATCGCACACGCGTCGGGCGATCTCCAGGTCGGTTGCGAAGACCACGCGCGGGCCGATCGCACCGAGCAGGTTCAGGTCGGGGTCACGCGGTGGCGGCGTCGACTTGAGCCGCAGGTCGATGTCGACGTCCGACCCCACCTCACGGTGGACGGCGACGATCGTCGCGGTCTCCTCGAGGTCGAAGAGCACGAACTCCTCCCCACGACGGACGCCTCGCACGACGTCGACCGCACCCAGGTAGTCCTGTTTGGCGAGGGCCGCCCGGTGCCACAGCGACGGCAGCTGCTCGTCCGCGGTGTTGTACGTGTATCCCTGCGCCTTCGCCCAGATCTGCCGGACGCGTCCCGTCTGGTCGCGTCGCGTGCGATCGACATAGAGCAGGGCGACAGCACCCGCGAGCGCTATCACTGCCAATCCGAACCACATAGCCGTCATCGAGGCTCAGCCTAGCCACTATCGGGCCCGATCCGGGCATCCGGTGCCGCGCGTCAGTTACCGAAGTCGGGGAGCGACGTACCGATGATCAGCTTTGCCGTGACTGTCCCGTTCTTGACCTTGTCGCCCTGGACCAGGACGGACTCGCCGGGCTTCAGGTCGGCGACGCTGCGCGCGGTCAGCGAGATGAACGAGGTGTCCGGCGTGGTGTGCACGGTGATCGTGGAACCGCCCAGAGCGTCGAGGGTCAGCGTCCCGCCGTCGTTGGTGGTGATGGTCCCCATCGCGGTCCCGGCCTTGCCGATCAGATCCCCGACACCGCCCGGGATGCTCTCGAGCGGCGACGTCGCGTCGGGGGCCGTCTGCGACGGAGGGGCGCTGGTCCGCGGCGGTACCGCAGGGGCCGCGGTGCGGGTGGACGGGGCCGTGGCCGTGGTGGCGTTGTCCGGACCGCCGCTGTTCAACATGAAACCGACGATCAGGCCCAGCGCCAACAGCAGGATGCCCGCGGCGGCTGCCGCCCACAGGCCCACCTTGCGCGCGGGCTTGTGCCCGGGCGTGTCCTCGATGGCCGGGGCCTCGCCGATCGGAGGCTGCCCGGGCGGCGGATAGCCGCCCGCGCCGTAGTACGTCGGATAGGCCTGCGTCGGGTTCGCCTGCGTGACCTGCGGATCGAAGCGCGGGTCGTACGTGGGGAAGGCCTGCGTCGGGTTGGGCGGCGGCGAACCGTACGCCTGGTACGGGTCGGCCGTGTAGTACTGCTCGGTGGGCTGGTTCGACGCTGCGGCCGGGGGGATCTGCTCGGTGGGGCCGTCGGCAGGACGAGCCCACTGGACGGTCTCGTCGGACGCCTGCTCGGCAGGGTCGTACGCGCGCTCCTGCGGGGTGCGGGGATCGTCGGGGTTCGTCATGATGCGAGCCTGCTCTCTCCGTCGGCGGTGCGGACAGTTCAGTCGGGCCGACAGTTCAGGGTAGAGCCGGATTCTGAGATCCGTCTGAAATCGTCAGCCGAGCGGCATCCCTCGCTCGAGGAAGTCGATGGCCTTGACGAAGGTGGCGAGCTCCGGCGGGTCCTCGCCGACAGCGCCGAGGACCGCCCCCGCGAGGACGCCGGCGAACACGCGCACCTCGAAGTCGTCGGCGGGGCGGCCGACGCGCGCACCGATCGCGTCCGCCAGGATCCCGACCGACCGGGTGAGCTCCCCCAGCATCGCCGAGCGCAGTTCGGGGACACCGAAGAGCAACCGCTGCCGGGTGCGCTCGGCCTCGATCTCCGCGGGCGTCAGCGACGACAGCACCTCCTCGAAGGCGCGGCGGCAGGCGGTCAGCGGCGGCACGTCGCGCGGCTGGGCGGCGATCGCCTCGAGCATCGGCGCGTCGAGGTCGTCGATGAGGATGAGCTGTTCCTTGCTCGGGAAGTAGCGGAAGAACGTGCTCGGTGAGACGTCCGCGGCGGCCGCGATCTGGTCGACGGTGGTCTGCGCGTACCCCTGCTCGGTGAACAGTCGCATCGCGTGTTCGCGGATCTGCGCCCGCGTCCGCCGCTTCTTACGTTCCCGCAGGCCCATCGGCTCAGTCGACGTGCTCATGGGCACAGTGTTCCTCATCGCCGGACTCGGCCGCACCGGGCTCCGCAGGGTCGGGGCGACGCCGGAGCGGGAGGACGACGACCGCGATCACCGCGCCGACGACCGCGAGGGCCCCGCTGACCCACAGCGCCGACACCATGCCGTGCACGAACGCCGACTGCAACTGGTCCTCGAGCGCGGGCAGGCCGAGTTGTCGGGCCACCGCGACGCCGCTGCTCACGGAGTCGGACACGGCGGACGCGGCGGGATCCGGCAGCTGCATGCTCGGCAGGTGCGCGTGGTAGCCGGCGGTCAGCACCGTCCCCAGCACCGCGACGCCGATCGTTCCACCGGCCTGCCGAAGTGCTTGCACCAGAGCGGATCCCGCACCGGATCGCTCCGGGGTGAGCGCGCCGATCGCGGCGGCCATCGCGGTCGGCATCACGAGCCCGAGCCCCAGTCCGGCGATGATGAGCCAGGTGGCGAGCAGGCCGTACCCGGTGTCGGCGGTCATCGTCACCCCGAGCAGGCACGCCGCCACGATCGCCGAGAACCCCAGCGCGATCAGCGCCCCAGGACCGATCACACGCGCGAGCACGTCGGCGAGGCGCGTCCCCACGACGAGGCCGGCGATCATCGGCAGCAGTCGCACCCCGATGCCGAGGGCATCCGCACCGAGCACCGCCCCGAGATACAGCGGCAGCGTGAACAGCAGGCCGAACATCACGAGGTTGACCAGCGTCGACAGGCCGGCGCCCGACGCGTAGCCACGATCGGCGAGTAACCCCAGGTCGATGAGCGGATGCTCGGATCGCTTCTCCCACAACAGGAAAACGGCGAGCAGCGCGACGCCCGCCGCGAGCGAGGCCAGCACGTGTGCGGCACCCCAGCCGTCGGTGCCCGCGGCGATGAAGCCGTAGGTCAGCGCGAGCAGGCCGGTCGAGGCGAGGACGGCGCCCGGGACGTCGAACCGCCCGGGATGGTCGCTGCGGGACTCGGGGACCAGGAGCGCGACCGCGATCAGCCCGGCGCACACGAGCGGAACGTTGACGAGAAACACCGAGCCCCACCAGAAGTGGCCCAGCAGCCAGCCGCCGAGGATCGGCCCCAGGGGTAGCCCGAGCGCGGTCGCCGTGACCCAGATGGTGAGCGCCCGCTGCTGCTCGCCGCGCTCGGGAAACAGGATCGGGAGCACGGCCATCGACATCGGCATGATCGCGGCCGCAGCCAATCCCAGCACGGCGCGGGCACCGATCAACTGTGCGGCGGTCTGCGAGTACGCACACGCGATCGACGCGATCCCGAACAGCGCCATCGCCGTCAGCAGCAGTCTGCGCCGGCCGATCCGGTCGCCGAAGCTGCCGGCCGGCAGCAGCGCAGCGGCGAGCACGAGGGTGTAGGACGTCGAGAACCACTGCAACGCGGACGTCGTCGCGTCGAGGTCGCGGGCGAGGGTGGGCAGCGCGACCGTCAGCACCATCACGTCGATGCCGATCGCGAAGACCGCGATGGACAGGGCGGTCAGCGCCCACCAGCGCCGGGACGTCGTCGACACCGTCGCCGCGTCGGTACGAGGAGGCAAGATCATGAGAGAACCTCCAAATTGATACCTCATGCCTTTTGACAGCTTCTTCCACTTTTGCGGAGACGTCAACGGTCGACGCGGTAACGATTCGGGAGCACCGGTCCCCGTCCTGCCCGACAGGACGGGGACCGGTGCTCGAGCCGAACCCGCGGGCCGGGCGTCAGCTCGGCGGCAGCACCGGGCTGTTGTGGTAGGCCGCGATCAGCCACCGGCCGTCCCGCTTCTCGAAGACCCAGGTCGCGTTGACCTTGCGCCGGTCGTCCGGCACCTCGGTCTCACCGGCGAACAGGATGGCGGATTCGCTGATGACGATCGCGCCGTCCCGGCCGACGAAGCGGATGCCGAGCTGCTTGTTCACGGTCGAACTGCCCCTGAGCGGCCCCTCGAAACCCAGCGCCATGTTCCGACGGATCACGTCACGGCCGTCGCGGAGCGAACCCGGCATGATCGCGGTCGCGTCCGGGGTGTAGTCGGCGACCATGCCGTCGGCGTCGCCGGCCGCCCACGCCTTGTAGGAATCGGCCAGCACGGCCTGGATTGCGGCCACATCGTCCGCACGATTGTTCGACATCAGATCCTCCCTCGTCATCGGCCCGCCCGGGGATTCCGGCGAGCTCGCGAGTACATACCGGCCGAGGGGTCGTAACTCATCGCGCCGGCGGCGAGCAGATCTCGGGGCGTGCCCTCATCGAGCCCGGCGGGCCGCCAGACCGAAAGCCGCGAATACGTCGGGTTCCTGGAACACCGAGTTCCGGCTGATGCCCTCGGCCGTGACGGTGAAGATCTGGAGCGTGTGCAGCTCGTATCCGTCGCCGACGCGTCGATAGGCGGCGAATCCGGGCTGGCCGCCGTTGGCCGCAACCTGCTCTAGCAGCCAGTCCGTCCCCGCATTCGCGAAGACCCACTCCATGAACACGCCGTAGTTGCTGCGACCGGCGAACCAGTTGAGCATCGGCGGCATCTCCATCAGCACGTCCTCGGTGAGCAGCCGCGTGATGGCGTCGACGTCGGCGAGTTCGAACGCCGTCATGTAGCGCTGGACCCAGGCGCGCTGCTCGGCGGCGGTCGGCTCGGCGACCCCGTCCTGCCGAACGCCGACCTCCTTCATCCGGAGACGGGCCCGCTGCAGGGAACTGTTCACCGCCGCGACGGTGGTGCCGAGGATGTCCGCGGTCTCGGACGCCGAGAAGCGGAGCACGTCACGCAGGATCAGCGCACCGCGTTGACGCGCCGACAGGTGCTGGAGGGATGCGGCGAACGCCAACCGCAGGCTGCTGCGATCGATCACTTCCCCGGCCGGATCGCCGGCATTCGTCGACGCGTCCGGAAACGGCTGGAGCCATGTGGCGTGCTCTCGCTGGACGAACGGATCGAGCGGTTCCGACGCGGCCACGAGGCCCGACGGCAACGGGCGTCGGCCGCGAACTTCCAGGGCGGTCAGGCAGACGTTCGTCGCGATCCGATAGAGCCAGGTGCGCGGCGAGCTGCGGGTCTCGTCGTACTGGTCCCGCGCCCGCCACGCCCGCAGGTACGTGTCCTGGACCAAGTCTTCCGCGTCGTGCGTCGAGCCGAGCATCCGGTAGCAGTACGCCAACAGTTCCGCCCGGAACGGCTCGATCCGACGATCGAAGCCCTCCACCTTCGTCACGTCCACGCCCCTCCCCTGGTCCTGTCGGGAGAACGTACTCGACGGGGACGACACCCAGGACGCTTCCGGCACCGAGGCCGGTGACCTACCCCTGCGGCGCGCGGAACCTGTCCATCTCGCGGCGCTCGCGCTTCGTCGGACGCCCGGCGCCTCGGTCGCGCCGCGGGATCGACGCCATCAACTCGGGCGAAGGCGGCGGGCTGTTGTCCTGCATGCACTCGGCCGCAACCGGTGCGCCGACCCGCTTGGCGATCGGGCGCACCACCACGACGATTCGTTCGAGCCCGGCCACCCGCACCCGGACCTCGTCGCCGGGCTTGACCTGCACCGACGCCTTCGCGGCGGCACCGTTCACCCGCACGTGACCGGACCGGCACGCCGACGCGGACTGCGAGCGGGTCTTGAACAGGCGCACGGCCCACATCCAGCTGTCGAGGCGGGCGCTCGTCGGATCGGGTGTCGGGGTTGGCACGACGCCCAGGCTACCGAGGCCGTCGGCGTCCAGAATCGTCCCTCGTGGTGGGAGCCCGCCGAGCGACGGTCGCGGACCCATCCGCCCTGCAAGTCCCCGGTTTCGGCGCGCGCCGAAAGTCCCTCGTCCACCGAAACGACCCGCTGGGCGGGACGGTCCGCTGTCGCGCGGTTCACACCGCCATAGCGTGAATTCATCGCAAGAACCGTGAGGTCCGGTCCGGTCCGATTCCAGACCGGGACCGCTCGCGCTCGTGGAAGGACATCAAGTTGAACGGACAGGATTCGGCGCCCGACAGCACCGCTGCAACCGCCTCGTACGACGTCGTCGTGGTCGGCGCGGGTATCGCCGGCGTGTACGCAGTGCACCGGTTTCGGCAGCAGGGGCTGACGGTCCGCGCGTTCGAGGCCGCCAGCGGAGTGGGCGGCGTGTGGTACTGGAACCGCTACCCGGGTGCCCGCTGCGACGTCGAGTCCGTCGACTACTCGTACTCCTTCTCCCCCGAACTCGAGCAGGAATGGGACTGGAGCGAGAAGTACGCGACGCAGCCGGAGATCCTCCGCTACATCAACCACGTCGCCGATCGCTTCGACCTGCGCCGCGATATCCAGTTCGACACCCGCGTCACCTCGGCGACGCTCGACGAGGACGCGCTGCGGTGGACGGTGCGCACCGACCGCGGCGACGTGGTCTCCACCCGCTTCTTCGTCGTCGCCGCGGGACCGCTGTCGAACGCGAACACTCCCGCGTTCGACGGTCTCGACACCTTCGCCGGCGACGTCTTCCACACCGCGCGGTGGCCGCACGAGGGCGTCGACTTCACCGGCAAGCGCGTCGGCGTGATCGGTACGGGGTCGTCGGGCATCCAGTCGATCCCGTTCATCGCCGAGCAGGCCGACAAGCTGTTCGTCTTCCAGCGGTCCGCGAACTACAGCGTCCCCGCCGGCAACGCCCCGCTCGACGACGCGACCCGCGCCGAGCAGAAGGCCACCTACGCCGAGCGGCGCCGCCTCTCGCGCGAGTCCGGCGGCGGCTCCCCGCACCGCGCCTACCCCAAGAGCGCGCTCGAGGCGTCCGAGGAGGAGCGGCGCGCCGTGTACGAGGAGCGCTGGAAGCTCGGCGGCGTCCTGTACTCCAAGGCCTTCCCCGACCAGCTGACCGATCAGGCGGCGAACGACACCGCGCGCGAGTTCTGGGAGGAGAAGGTGCGGGCCGTCATCGACGACCCGGCGATCGCCGAACTGCTCATCCCGACCGATCACGCGATCGGCGCCAAGCGCATCGTCACCGACAGCGGCTACTACGAGACCTACAACCGCGACAACGTCGAACTGGTCGACCTCAAGGCCGCGCCGATCGTCGGGATGGACGAGGCCGGGATCAACACCACCGCCGCGCACTACGATCTGGACGCGATCGTCCTCGCCACCGGATTCGACGCGATGACCGGCTCACTCGAGAAGCTCGACATCGTCGGACGCGGCGGCCAGAGCCTCAAGGACAAGTGGGCCGCGGGCCCGGAGACCTACCTCGGCCTCGGCATCGACGGCTTCCCCAACTTCTTCAACCTCACCGGCCCCGGCAGCCCGTCGGTGCTGGCGAACATGGTGCTGCACTCCGAACTGCACGTCGACTGGGTGGCCGACGCCATCGCCTACCTCGACGCCCGCGGCGCCGCCGCCATCGAGGGCACCCCCAACGCCGTGGCGGAGTGGGTCGACGAGTGCCGCACCCGCGCCGAGGCATCGCTGCTGAACACCGCGAACTCGTGGTACCTCGGCGCCAACATCCCGGGCCGCCCACGGGTTTTCATGCCGTTCCTCGGCGGCTTCGCGGCCTACCGCGAGATCCTCGAAGAGGTCGCCGAGTCCGGTTACAAGGGATTCGCGATTCTCGAATCCTGAACTGCCACAAGGTGACGTCGGCCCGGTACCGCCGCGGCGGCTCCGGGCCGATGTCGCCTCAGTACGCGGTGGCGGCCGGACCTGCGTCACCGGCCGGACGGAACCGGCTCAGGAGGTCGTCCGCGGCGCGGACCAGGAGCGAGGAGTCGACGCCGACGCCGGCGAAGGTGACGCCCTGGCGCAGCCACTGCTGGGTGGCCTCGACGTCGGTGAGCATGATCCCGGCAGGTTTCCCGGCAGCGCGGATCGCGTCGACGGCGCGGCGGAGCGCCTGCGTGACCTCCGGGTGGTCCCGCTCGTCCCGGTGGCCGAGGTCGGCGGCGAGGTCGGCGGGTCCGAGCAGGATGCCGTCGACGCCGTCCAGCGCCGCGATGGCCTCGATGTTCTCGAGCGCCTTCCGGGTCTCGACCTGCAGGATGAGACACACGTTGTCGTCGGACATTTCGACGTAGTCCGTCAGCCGTCCCCAGCGGGACGAGCGACCGAGGGCACTGCCCATCCCGCGTACGCCGCGCGGGGGATAGCGGACCGCCCGGACCAGCGCGGCCGCCTGCTCCGGGGTGTCGACCATCGGGATCATGAGGTTGCGGACCCCGATCTCGAGGTACTGCTTGATGAGCACGGTGTCGCCGTGCGGCAGCCGGACGACCGGCTGCGACAGCTCCGCGATGTCGGCGCCCAGCACCGCCCCCGCGGCGGCGATGCCCTGCAGCTGCTCGAGAACCGAGCGCAGGTCGTTCGGTCCGTGCTCGGCGTCGATGAGCAGCCAGTCGTAGCCGCTGCCGGCCAACAGTTCTGCGGTGTAGCCGTTCGCCAGAACCGACCACAGTCCTATCTGTTGCTCGCCGGCCATGAGCCGCTGCTTGAAAAGGTTGGGGGGCGTCGTCCGGGTGCTGGACATCGGATTCCTCGTTTCGGGCCGATAGGGCGGGCCAACTGAAAGGCCAGGGTACCGAAGGGAGCCCCACGCAGACGAAACGTGCCCCGCACCGGAAATCCGGTGCGGGGCACGGTGATACCACTGGCCCTGCCGCCTATCCGAGGACCAGGTGATCCCCGTCCTCGGAGACGGTCACCGGCACGGTGTCGCCGTCGCGGACAGTGCCCGCGAGCAGCAGCTTGGCCAGCTGGTCCCCGATCGCCTGCTGGATGAGGCGACGCAGCGGCCGCGCACCGTACAGCGGGTCGTAGCCGCGCACGGCGAGCCAGAACCGTGCCGAGTCCGACACCTCCAGCGTGAGGCGACGTGCCGCGAGCCGGGTCGCCAGCTGGCCCAGCTGGATGTCGACGATCGACTCGAGCTGCTCCTCCGACAGCGGATCGAAGATGACGACGTCGTCGAGCCGGTTGATGAACTCCGGCTTGAACTTCGCCCGCACCGCCGCCATCACCTGGTCCCGATCGCCGCCCGAACCGAGGTTCGAGGTGAGGATGAGGATCGTGTTCCGGAAGTCGACCGTGCGGCCCTGCCCGTCGGTGAGCCGGCCGTCGTCGAGCACCTGCAGCAGGATGTCGAACACGTCCGGGTGCGCCTTCTCGACCTCGTCGAACAGCACGACAGTGTACGGCCGGCGCCGCACCGCCTCGGTGAGCTGTCCGCCCGACTCGTAGCCGACGTAGCCCGGAGGGGCACCGACGAGCCGCGCCACCGAGTGCTTCTCGCTGTACTCGGACATGTCGATCCGCACCATCGCGCGCTCGTCGTCGAACAGGAAGTCCGCCAACCCCTTCGCGAGCTCGGTCTTGCCGACGCCGGTGGGGCCGAGGAACAGGAACGAGCCGGTGGGCCGGTTGGGGTCGGCGACGCCGGCCCGCGCACGGCGCACCGCGTCCGACACCGCCTGCACGGCTTCGGTCTGCCCGACGACCCGCTTGCCGAGTTCGGTCTCCATCCGCAGCAGCTTGGCGGTCTCACCCTCCATCATGCGGCCGGCGGGGATGCCGGTCCACGCGGCGACGACGTCGGCGACGTCGTCCGGTCCGACCTCCTCCTTGAGCATGACGGCGCCGTCGGACGCGCCGTCCGACACGGCCGCGGCGGCCTCGAGCTGCTTCTCCAGCTCGGGGATCCGGCCGTACCGCAGCTCGGCGACCTTCCCGAGGTCGCCGTCGCGTTCGGCGCGCTCCTCCTCGCCGCGCAGCGTCTCGAGCTGCTCCTTGACCTCGCGTACCGAGTCGATGGCGTTCTTCTCGTTCTGCCACCGGGCGGTGAGCTGACGCAGCTTCTCGCGGTCGTCGGCGAGTTCCTCACGCAGCTTCGCCAACCGATCCTTGGATGCGGCGTCGGTCTCCTTCTCGAGCGCCATCTCCTCGATTTCGAGGCGACGCACGGTGCGCTCCACCTCGTCGATCTCGACGGGCCGCGAGTCGATCTCCATCCGCAGGCGCGACGCGGCCTCGTCGACGAGGTCGATCGCCTTGTCCGGCAGGAAGCGCGAGGTGATGTAGCGGTCCGACAGGGCCGCGGCGGCGACGAGCGCGGAGTCGGTGATGCGCACGCCGTGGTGCACCTCGTACCGCTCCTTGAGGCCGCGGAGGATGCCGACGGTGTCCTCGACGGACGGCTCGCCGACGAGCACCTGCTGGAAGCGACGCTCGAGCGCGGCGTCCTTCTCGATGTACTGGCGGTACTCCTCGAGCGTGGTGGCGCCGACGAGCCGCAGCTCGCCGCGCGCGAGCATCGGCTTGATCATGTTGCCGGCGTCCATCGCCGACTCACCGGTCGCACCGGCACCGACGATGGTGTGCAGCTCGTCGATGAACGTGATGACCTGGCCGGCCGAGTTCTTGATGTCATCGAGCACGGCCTTGAGGCGTTCCTCGAACTCGCCGCGGTACTTCGCGCCGGCCACCATCGATCCGAGGTCGAGCGAGATGACGCTCTTGCCGCGCAGCGACTCCGGGACGTCGCCGGCGACGATGCGCTGCGCGAGTCCCTCGACGATGGCGGTCTTGCCGACGCCGGGTTCGCCGATGAGTACCGGGTTGTTCTTGGTGCGCCGGCTCAGCACCTGCACGACCCGGCGGATCTCGGTGTCGCGACCGATCACCGGGTCGAGCTTGCCCTCGCGGGCCCGTGCGGTGAGGTCGGTCGAGTACTTCTCGAGCGCCTGGTAGCTGCCCTCCGGGTCGGGGCTGGTGACGCGGGCGCTGCCGCGCACCGCGGTGAACGCGTCGCGCAGCGCCTCGGGGGTGGCGCCGTGGCCGACGAGCAGCTTGGCGACGTCGGAGTCGCCCGACGCCAAACCCACCATGACGTGCTCGGTGGAGACGTACTCGTCGTCGAGTTCGGTGGCCAGGTGCTGGGCCGCGGTGATCGCGGCGATCGCCTCGCGGCCGAGCTGCGGCTGGGTGGTGGCGCCGGTGGCACGCGGCAGCCGGTCGACCACGACCTGCGCCTCCCGCCGCACCACGGTGGGATCCACCCCGACTGCCTTGAGCAGCGGCGCGGCGATGCCGTCGGTCTGGTCCAGCAGGGCAACCAGCAGGTGGGCGGGGCGGATGTCGGGGTTGCCCGCAGCGGACGCCGACTGCAGCGCAGCCGTCAGCGCGGCCTGGGTCTTGGTGGTGGGAGAGAACGAGTCCACTGGTCACCTTCCTTGCGACGAACGAACGTAAGTATTGTGCCGCGACGGTCGGATCCGCGCGGGCGTCGTACTCCATAACGAACGAAAGGTTGAGTCTGTTCCACTCAACTTGGGCCGGCAAGTGTTATCCCCACCACCCCGAGCGATCCCGCGGGCACCGCAACGCCCGAGGTCGACGCCCCCCGGACTTGCGCACGCCGGCAACCCCTGAACAGGACGGTCGGACTTTCGGTGCACACTTGTTGGTGGCCCCGGCACGATTCGCTGGCCGGGGACTGCAGAACACGCGAGGGAGGACGTCGTGGACACGGCCGAGATCAGGCTCATCCGCTCACATTTCGCTGCCGTCACCGCGTCGGACGACCACCGCGACCGCTTCGCCCACACCTTCTACGCCCAGTTCTTCGCGCGGCTGCCCCAGTGCCGTTCGTTGTTCCCGGCCGGCATGGACAGCCAGCGCGCCAAGCTGGTCGCCGCCGTCGAGTTCATCGTGCGCGGGCTCGACGACATAGACCGGCTGCTGCCGTTCCTCGCCCAGCTCGGCCGGGACCACCGCAAGTACGGAGTCGAGCGCGACCACTACGCGGCCGCCGGAAACGCTCTGCTCGACGCGCTCCGGGACGCCGACAGCGACGGACCGTGGAGCCCGCAGGCCGACGCCGCGTGGCGGGAACTGGTCGCGCTGGTCACCACCACGATGTCCGACGCCGCCGAGGCGGACGACTACCCCGCGCTGTGGGAGGCCACGGTCGTCAGCCACGAGCGGGTGTTGCGCGATCTCGCGGTCATCCGCCTCGAGAGCGACTCGCCCATCCCGTACGCCGCGGGCCAGTACGTGAGCGTGCAGATCCCGCAGCGTCCGCAGATGTGGCGCTACCTGTCTCCCGCGATCCCGACCAACCCGTTCGGCCAGCTCGAGTTCCACGTCCGCCGGGTCTCCGGCGGATGGGTCAGCCCGGCGATGGTCAACGAGACCGCCGTCGGCGACCGCTGGCAGATCAGCTCGCCGCTCGGCGGCCTGCACGTGGACCTCGACAGCGGGAAGGACGTGTTGATGATCGCGGGCGGCACCGGTCTGGCGCCGCTGCGCGCCCAGGTGATGGACATGGCCCACCGCGGCATCAACCCGCGGGTCCACCTGTTCGTCGGCGGCGTGTACCCGTGCGACCTGTACGACATCGAGACCCTGTGGCATCTGTCGCTGAGCAATCCGTGGCTCACCGTCGTCCCGATCACCACCGAGGACGAGAACCCGTGGTGGCACCCGTATCCCGAGCTCGAACCGCCGCACGGCATGCATCAGCGACTGCTCGGGCCGATCGGCACGGTGGTGAGCCGGTTCGGGTCGTGGGCCGACCGTCAGGTGCAGATCTGCGGATCGCCGTCGATGGTGAAGACCACCGCGTACGCGCTGCAACTGGCGGGCACGCCGGTCGAGTCGATCTCCTACGATCCCCTGCGCTGACGAAAACCGACCGCTCAGCGGGAGCGGCTGTGGACTCCGGCGAACAATCCGCCTATTGCTTCGAATTTCTTTGCCGCGCAGATTCATTCACGACACGCGGGCAATCGAACGAAACCGTTGACGTAACCCGCGTCACGGCCATAGTGTCGGCGCACCCAAGCACCTGCTTGTCATCCGTCGCGTCTCCGTTGGAGGGAACTGGCATGAAGATTCGGCATTCTGCGCTCGTGACGTCACTGGCCGTGTGCGCCCTCGCCGCCGCGGGCTGTTCGGGATCGGCGTCCGGCGAGGAAGGCTCGGACAGCGGCCCGTACCGCGTACTCGTCACCGGCGCGATCAGCGGGCAGGGCTCGCTGGCAGCCAATGCCCAGACCTCGATCCTCGCGGCGAAAGCGGGCGCCGACGAGGTCAACAGGAACGGTGGAATCGGCGGTCGCCAAGTGGAACTCACGGTCGTCGACGACGGCGGCGACGCCACCAAGGCGGTCTCGAACCTGCGAGACGCGATCAACTCCGGTAAGAAGCCGGACCTGTACCTCAACTCGGGTCCGTCGACGGTCTCGGCCGCGACGCTGCCGATCCTGAAGCAGAACGACATCCTGTCGTTCAACGTCGGCCCCACCGACAACTCGTCCGACCCGGAGCAGTTCCCGCTGAACTTCGACCTGTCGCCGTCGCCGACCGAGTACGCGGTCTCCCTGTCTCGGTATGCGAAGAGCAAGGGCTACCAGCAGGTCGGCGTCATCCACGGCAGCAGCGCGTACGGCGAGGCGTTCGGCAAGGCGATGGACTCGGCCCTGTCGGCCGAGGGCGTCAGCAAGTCCGGCAGCGAGGAGTACGACGTGGCCGCGCTGGACATGACCGCCCAGCTGCAGGCGCTGAAGAACAAGGGCACGCAGGCGCTCGTCATCGACGCCTACGGTGCACCCCTGGGCTACCTGCTCGGCAGCCTCGAGCGCCTCGACTGGAACATCCCGCTGATCGGCAACACCTCCGTCTCGGGCACCGCGTTGATCGCGAAGCCGGCACCGGAGGGCGCCCTCGGCACCCGCGCCGCGTCCAACCTCGTCATGCAGGTGTTCCCGAGCACGGTCTACGATCCCGCCGACTCGGCGGTCAACACGATGGTGAACACGATGGCGTCGATGGGCTCGATCCCGTCGACGCTGATCCTGGCCGACAACTACGACCCGTTCGGCCTGATCGCCGCCGCCGCCGACAAGGTGGGGTCGACGTCGGACCCGGAGAAGCTCGCCGAGGCGCTCGAGGACCAGCAGGTGCTCGACAACGCCCAGACGGCGTTCTTGCCCCGCTACCACTACTCGGCGGAGTCGCACGCACCCAACCTCGCGGACGACGGGTATCGGTTCGTGCCGCCGAGCAAGCTGCTCAACGGCCAGTACGGCAATCCGGCCGCCTGATCGCAGGGGCGGACGACACGTCGGGCATCGCCGTACGCCCGACGGATGGCGGATCGCTCACCGCAGGGAGGTCGCGGTCGGGCGGAAGCATCCACCGACGTCACCGACTGGATCGGGGCAGTGACAGCGGCGGAACAGCCCACCGGTAACAATGACGGCATGGAGCAGCAGACCTGGACCGCGACGGTCGTCGAACACCACCGCCTACGTAGGGATCTCGCGGTGGTGCGCCTGATCGGAGAGCCAGTCCCGTTCCACCCCGGCCAGTACGTCGACGTCACCGTTCCCCGGCACCCGCGGCTGCCACGACGCCTATCGCCGGCACTGCCCCCGTCGCTCGACGGCAAGATGGAGTTCCACGTGCGGGCGGTACCCGGCGGCTGGGTGAGCGGCAGCATCGTCGCCGACACCCTGCCCGGTGACCAGTGGCGGATCTCGTCGCCGCGCGGCGCACTCGCCGTCGACGAGAACGGGCCGACGGTCGTGATGGTCGCCGGCGGAACGGGTCTGGCCCCGCTGCGTTCGATCCTCCTCGACCTCACCCGGGTGGAGAACCCGCCGCAGGTGTACCTGTTCGTGGGCGGCCGGACGGTCCAGGACCTGTACGCCGCGGACATGCTGTGGATCCTGACGCAGCAGTTGCCTTGGCTCACAACTATTCCCGTCGTCGAGGACGTCACCGACCCGGGTGCGCCCGACGAGTGGTACGAGCGGATCCGCGCCGAGATCGGGGACGATGCGCTCACCGCGTTCGACGACGACTACCTGCTCGAGGGCACGCTCGGCGACGTCGTCGCGGCCCACGGCGCGTTCGTCGACCATCAGGTGTTGGTGTGCGGGTCACCCGCCATGGTGCGCAGCACGCGAGACCGACTGGTCGCAACCGGAACTCCCGCCGAGGCGATCCGGTTCGACCCGCTCGGGTGAGCACCGATTTCGGACGGTTCGGTCTGCGACCGCCGACCTAGTATTGGATGCGCAACGCATCGTGCCAGGCACGATGCCGTCGCAGACCGGACACGGGTCAGTGGGACTACCGAGGTGATTCGGCATGGACGACGAGCCGACCCAGGCGACTGGGGATCCCCGGCCGACGCAGCGCGGTGGACCGGGCGCGATCGAGACCGAACTCGCGATGGAAGGCTTCGACGACGCGGTCGAGATCGGCCGTGGCGGGTACGGCGTCGTCTACCGGTGCACGGAGTCGTCGCTCGACCGGACGGTCGCGGTCAAGATCGCACGCACCGAAGTCGGCGGCGAGGCTCGCGAACGGTTCCTCCGTGAACAGCGCGCACTCGGGAAACTGACGGGGCACCCGCACGTCATCGAGGTGCTGCAGGTCGGGGTCACCACCACCGGACGTCCGTACATCGTGATGCCGTTCCGACGCCTGGGCTCGCTCGACACGGCGATCCGGCGGGACGGTCCGTTCCAGTGGCAGGAGGCCGTCCGCCTGGCCGTCCAGTTGACGGACGCCCTCGACACCGCACATCGGCTCGGCATCCTGCACCGCGACATCAAGCCCGCGAACATCCTGATCACCGACTACGACGCTACGGAACTGAGCGACTTCGGGATCGCGCGCGTGCCCGGCGCGTTCGAGTCCCGCGCCGGCGACGTGGCCGGGACGCCGGACTTCACCGCACCGGAGATCCTCGTCGGCGCCGCTCCCACGCCCGCCTCCGACGTCTACAGCATGGCGGGAACGATCTTCTATCTACTCACCGGCCATGCCGCCTTCCAACTGCGGCGTGGCGAGAAGCCGTCCACCCAGTTGCGACGGATCGCCACCGAGAAGATTCCTGACCTGCGACCGGCCGGGGTGCCGGACGACCTGTGTGCGGTGCTCGAGCGGGCGATGAGCGTGGATTCGGCCGACCGTCCCGCCACCGCAGCCGACCTCGCCGACCAGCTTCGCGCCGTCCAACGCGGCCACGAGCTGACCGCCGACATGCCGACACCGCGCCCGAGCGGGCCGGTTCGGCGGACGGGACCACCGCAACCGCCCACCCCGGTGACGAAGTTCCGGCCGCCGACCGCCGAACACACGTTCGTCGAGCGGGCCCGGCTGGTGCGGATGCTCGGCGACTCCCGGCCACGCCTGTTGAGCGTGATCCACGCCCCGGCCGGATTCGGCAAGACCGTGCTCGCCGCACAGTGGCGTGACGTCCTGGTGCACGACGGCGTCTCGGTGGCCTGGTTGAGCGTGGACTCCCACGACGACAACGTCTCCTGGTTCCTCGGGCATCTGATCGAGTCGGTGCGGCAGGTGCGACCCGACCTGACCGACGAACTGGGGCAGGCGATCGAGGAATTCGGGGCCGAGGCCGAGCGGTTCGTGCTGACGTCGCTCATCAACCGGGTGCACGACAGCGACGCCCGGCTGGTCGTCGTCATCGACGACTGGCATTTCGTCACCGACGCCGCGACCGTCGCCGCGTTGAACTTCCTGCTCGACAACGCCTGTCACCACCTCGGTTTCGTCGTGACGACGCGGACCCGGTCGGGTCTGCCGCTCGGATCGATGCGCGTTCGCGACGAACTGGTCGAGATCGACGAGTGCGACCTCCGCTTCGACACCGAGGAGTCGCGCAGGTTCTTGGTCGACCGGGCAGCGCTGGATCTGGACCGGCAGACGGTGCAGTCGTTGCGGGACACCACGGACGGGTGGGCGGCCGCGCTGCAGCTCGCGTCGTTGTCGCTTCGCGGCCGGGAGGATCCTGTCGACGTCATCGCCCAGCTGTCGGGCCGCAGCCGGGCCATCGGCGAGTACCTCGCCGACAACGTGGTCGGGGCGCTCGACCCGCACCTGCTCGACTTCCTGCTGTGCACGTCCGTTCCCGAACGGGTGTCGGGACCCCTCGCGTCACGGCTGGCCGACGTACCCGACGGGCAGTCGCTGCTCGAGGAGGTCGAGGAACGTGATCTGTTCCTGCGCGCCGAGGACGCCGACCGCTCGTGGTTCCGGTATCACCAACTGTTCGCCGACTATCTGCGGCGACGCCTCGAACGCGATCCGGACCGCGTCGCCGACCTGCACCGCCGCGCCTCGAGCTGGTTCCTCGACCATGCCATGTTCCGGGAGGCGGTCGACCACGCCCTCGCGGCGGGAGAGACGGAGCAGGCGACCGACCTCGTCGAGCGCCACGGCATGGGTCTGGTTGAGCACTCCCTGATGGCGACAGTTCTCGGACTGGTCGACAAGCTCCCGCCGCAGATCGCGACCACGCGGCCGCGCCTGCTGCTCACCCAAGCCTGGGCGCACGTGCTGCTGCACCACTCCCCGAAATCCGTGAGACGGCTTCTGGAACAGATCCGCTCGCTGCTGGCGCACGATTCCAGCGCGGCGGCGGCCGACCTGCTCGCCGAGACCGCGCTCGTCGACGGAGTGTGCGACCTGTTCGCGGATCACGTCTATCGACTGGCCGACTACGCGGACGCGTGCCTGACCCGTCGGGACACACTGAGCCCGTTCGTCTTGGCCGGCGCCGTGAATCTCGCGGAGTTCGCTGCCTTGTACCGCTTCGACTTCGACTCGGTCCTGCGTTGGCAGGAACATCAGTCGGTGAATTTCCCGATCTCGGAGTCCGGTCCGTTCGTCTCGATCTACGGCCACTGCTTCGCCGGTATCGCTGCCGGGGAGCAACTCGACTACGCGGCCGCCGACGACCTGTACCGGCGGGCCGGAAAGCTCGCCCGCGAACACGGAGGACGGCACTCGTATGCGGCGCGACTGGTGGGCGCACTCACCGGCGACCGCCTCTACCAGCAGGGGCATCTCGATGAGGCCGATCAGCTGTTCGACGACTGCCACCTGCTCGGCGCGGAGGGCGGCGCGGTGGACTTCATGCTGCTCACGTACGGGACCGGCGCTCGCGTCAAGGCTCTGCGGGGCGACGCACGCGGAGCCGCGGCCCGGCTGTCCGAGGGCGCCGCGATCGCCCGCGCCCTCGGGCTCTCCCGGCTCGCGGCTCGGGTCGAGAACGAGCGGGCGCGGTGCGGACTCCCCCACGAGAAGGTCGAAACGACAGCACATCTCCGCTGGCCCGAGGACGACGGAATCGCCATCATCACCGCGGATCTCCTCGAGGACACGGCCATCCGCGATCTGCTGGCGCAGGAGACGTCCGATGCACGGGACGAAGCGGTGCGGCTGGCACGGGCACGGGTCGATCGCATCGCCCGCCAGCACCGGCCGCTGCAGCACCTGCGGGCCCAGCTGCTGCACGCCGCCTGCCTGTTCTCCGCCGGGGATCAGCCGGCCGCGTTCGCGGCGCTCGAACCCCCGCTGCTGCGGTGCGCCGACCTCGGACTCCCCCGGACAGCGGTCGATGTGGCCCCGTGCATGGCGGACCTGATCGACGGCTACCTGCAGAACGTAGGCCCGGAACGACTCGACGCGCACGACGAGTTCCTACGAACCGTCGTGCGCGCCGAGACACTGTCCGGCTGACACCGTCGGGCTACACCGAGCGGGCGGCGCCCTCCCAGAACTGGGCGCGCAGGGCCTTCTTGTCGAGCTTGCCGAGCGGCGTGAGCGGCAGCGCCTCGACGAAGTCGACGGACTTGGGCGCGTGCACCGAACCCTTTGCGGCACGGACACGTTCGACGAGGTCGGCGGCGTCGACGGTCTGGCCGTCGCGCAGCACGACGCACGCCTTGACGGCCTCGCCCCACTTCTCGTCGGGCACACCGACGACCGCGACCGACGCCACCGCGGGGTGCCCGGAGATGACGTCCTCGATCTCGCGGGGGAACACGTTGAAGCCGCCGGTGACGATCATGTCCTTCTTGCGGTCGACGATGTAGAGGAAGCCGTCCGTGTCGGCGCGGGCGATGTCGCCGGTGTGCAGCCAGCCGCCGCGCAGCGCCTCGGCCGTCTCCTGCGGCTTGCGCCAGTACTCCTTCATCACGAGCGGGCCGCGGACGCAGATCTCGCCGAGTTCGCCCTGCGCCACCTCGTTCAGGTCGTCGTCGAGCAGGCGCACGTCGAGCCACGGCACCGGGCGCCCGCACGACGCGAGCCGCTCGACGTTCTCCGGGTCGTGCTCCTCCTTGCGCATGACGGTGATGGTCATGCCGCACTCGCTCTGACCGAAGTACTGGAAGAAGATCGGGCCGAGCTTGGCGATCCCCTCCTGCAGCCGCGTGGGCGACATCGCGGCCGCACCGTAGAACAGCGTCTGCAGGCTCGACACGTCGCGGGTCTTCAGGTCCGGATGGTCGAGCAGCATGTAGATCATCGTGGGCACCAGCATGGTCGAGGTGATCTTGTACTTCTCGATCGCCTCGAGGACGGCGCCAGGCTCGAAGGCCGGCAGCACCACCAGCGAGCCACCGCGCATCAGCGTCGGCACGAAGAACGCCATGCCCGCGTGTGACAGCGGAGTGCAGGCGAGGAACCGCATCTCGTCCGGGAACTGCCACTCGGCCATCTGGATCTGCGGCAGCGTCACGCCGGAGCGGAAGGTGTTGACCACGCCCTTCGGCTTGCCGGTGGTGCCGCCGGTGTAGACCATGCTCGACGGGTCGTCGCCATCGACGTCCGCGGCCACCAGACGCGCCGGGGTGAACTTCTGCGCCAGTTCGAGGATGTCGACGCCCACCTCGGACGGGCCCAGCGAGAACAGGTTCTTCAGCGTCGGCACCGCGGCCTTCAGTTCCGCGGCCCGGCCCTCGAACGCGGTCGGGTCGAAGATCAGCGTCTCGATCTCGGCGTCCCCGAGGATGTAGCTGTGGTCGTCGAGCGAGCCCATCGGGGCCAACGCGGTGTTGCGGCAGCCGAGGATCATCTGCGAGCCGACGCTGATGAGTACCTCGGGGCGGTTCTTCGACAGCATCGCGACGGTCGAGCCCTTGCCGACGCCGAGCGATTCGAGGGCCTGCCCGAAACAGCTGATCTGGTCGCGCATCTGACCGCCGGTGAGCACCACATCGCCGAGGTAGAGCGCCGGCCGGTCCGCGTTGCGTTCGAGTGCGGTGATCAGCAGGTCCGCCAGGAAACGCGGGCGGTGGAGAAGGTCGTCGAGCGCGTCGGTCATGTGTGTTCCTTCTGCGTGCGCGGGACGCGAAGGCACGCTGTGCGCGCCCGTCGCGCCGGGTCGGCCAGTGTGGTCCGGGTCACCGACACGATAACCGGATTTCCGCAGAACTGGAACCTGTTACACCCAGGCGATCGGTCAGTTCCGCCCGTCGAACAGCGTGTCCGGGCGCAGCTTCTCGCTCAGGACCCGGGCGCGTTTGGATGCGAGGCGCTCGAACGCGTCCGGGTGCGTGAGGATCCAGAAGTCGTCGCGTGCGATGCCCTCGAACAGCAGTTTCGCGGCCGTGTCGGGGGTCATGCCTTCGCGGATCTGGTCGCGCCAGAACCCGGCATCGGCGGCGGTCGCGTCGTGGACGGGGGCGTCCTCGAAGATGCGGGTAGCGACCTGGCCGGGGCTGAAGACGGACACCGCGATCTGCGGGAACACCTCGGCGCATTCGAGGTAGAGACTCTCGGTGAGCGCCTGGACGCCGTGCTTCGATGCTGCGTACGCCGTCATCCGCGGCGTGATCGCGATGCCGCCCACCGAACACGTGTTGACGATGTGCGACGGGCGCGGATCGGCGCCCATCCGCGGCACGAACGACCGGATGCCGTGGAAGACGCCCAGCAGGTTGACGTCGATCACCCGTCGCCACTCGTCGGCCGGCACCTCCCACGTGTGGCCGAGCAATTCGAGGCCGGCGTTGTTCAGCAGCACCGTCACCGCACCGAACTCGGCGTACACGGCGTCGGCGAGCGCATCCACCGCGGCCGCGTCCCGGACGTCGGTGGGCACCGCGAGCACCGACCCGCCGCCCGCGCGCAGGTCGGCGGCGACGGCGTCGATCCGCTCGGCGGAGACGTCGGCGAGCACGACGTTCATACCCAGTTCGGCGGCGCGGCGGGCCGCGCCCTCCCCGATACCGCTGCCGGCGCCGGTCACGACGGCGGTGCCGCCCGTCAGATCCTCGAATCGCACGGTGCCTCCTACTTGACGCAGTGGCCGGCGTCGACGGGCAACGTGACGCCGGTGATGTAGCGGGATTCGTCGGACGCGAGGAACAGGCTCGCGTTCGCGATGTCTTCGGGTTCGATCATCGCGACCGGCAGCAGGTGCATCGACCGGGTTCCCGTCTCGAACTGCTCCTGCGTCGGCTCCTCGACACCGGGGCAGAACGTCCGCATGGTGGACGGGTTCTGGATCATCGGGGTCCGCGTGTTCGCGGGATGGATGGTGTTCACCCGCACGCTGTGCGGCGCAAGCTCGTTGGCGAGGGACTTCATCAGCCCGACGACCCCGTGCTTGGCGGCCGTGTAGTGCCCGACGCTGACCAGCCCGCGCAGGCCGGCGATGGAACTGATCAACACGATCGAGCCGCCGCGGCCGCCGTCGACGATGTGCGGGATGCCGGCTTTGCACGTGCGCCACACACCGGTGAGGTTGACGTCGAGCATGGTCTGCCAGCGATCGGCATCCATCTCGATCGCGGGTCCCGACGAACTGATACCGGCGGTGGCACAGATGACGTCGAGACGCCCAAGCGCCTCGACGCCGGCGTCGACGGCGGCCGAGAGCGCCTGCTGGTCACGGACATCGGCCTCGAACGCGCAGATCTTGCGGCCCAGCGCCTCCACCTGGTGCACCGTCTCCGCGAGGTCCTCCGACGACGCCCCGGGCGTGGTCGAATGTTCGACGGGCGCGCACACGTCGACGGCGATGACGTCGGCGCCCTCCTGCGCGAACCGCACGGCCTGCGCCCGGCCCATGCCGCGGGCCGCGCCGGTGATCAGTGCAACCTTGCCTTCGAGACGCCCGCTCATCACGCCACCTTCTGGGTCTGGCCGGCGTCGATGACCATCTGCAGGCCTGTGACGTACCGGGATTCGTCCGATGCCAGGAACAGCACCGCATTGCTCACATCGATCGATTCCACCCACGGCACCGGCAGCAGCATCCGCTGCGAGAGCACCTCCGCGACGTCAGCCTCGGTGGGGTTCTCCAGGTCCGGCCGCAGGCGGGCGAACGTCGTCGGGTTGATCGTCATCGGCGTCGCGACGGCGCCGGGATGGATCGTGTTGACCCGGATCGACTGCTTGCCGAGCTCGTTCGCGAGGGTCTTGGCCAGTCCGGTGATCGCGTGCTTGGCCGCCGAGTAGTGCGACGCCCCGGGCACCGCCTTGATGGCGGCCGTGGAGCTGACGATGACGACCGAGCCGCCCGCCGGATTCAGTTCGGCGACACCGGCCTTGACCGTGTTCCACGTGCCGGTGATGTTCACGTCGATCGACCGGTTCCAGATGTCGTCGTCGATGGTCCACGACGGGCCGGGGTTGTCGCAGATGCCGGCGTTGGCGACGACGGTGTCGAGCGGGCCCAACTCGCGCACGCCGGCCTGCACCGCCGCGGTGAGCGCGTCGAAGTCCCGGATATCGGCGGTGCCGGTCGCCGCGCGGCGGCCCAACTCCCGCACGAGGCGGGCGGTCTCGGCCAGGTCGGCCTCCGACTGCTCCCCAGGCAGGTCGATCGCGAGGATGTCGGCGCCCTCCTCCGCGAGACGGACCGCGTGCGTGCGCCCCATGCCCTTACCCGCGCCCGTGATGAGCACAGCCTTGTCGGTCATCCGTGTCATGGTCTTCCCTCGGTCATCCGCGCCATCGTCATTGCTTTCACCGTGACGCGACGCTAGCCAGCCAGGAGACGGCGCCGGGAGTGATCTTCCCGCGTGGTGGGAGGGACGGTCGGCGGCCAGGTGTCGGGGCGGGTCCGGACGTCGCGCCCCCGCGCCGAACAGGGGCTATACCACACACTCCGGGGTGTTCCATCCAGCGGGAGAGTCCCTTCACACGCGACACGCCGCCGAGTTCTATGAGGCGCATCACAGGTCCCCCACCCCTGATGGCACGGAGGAATTCATGTCAATCGACACCGCCCACACCAACGGCTCATCGGACGACACCGACGAGATCCGCGAGATCGAGGCCGCAGCGGCACCCACTCGGTTCGCGCGCGGCTGGCACTGCATCGGACTCCTCCGGGATTTCCAGGACGGGAAGCCGCACTCCATCGAGGCCTTCGGCACCAAGCTCGTCGTGTTCGCCGACAGCAAGGGCAAGCTCAACGTCCTCGACGCGTACTGCCGGCACATGGGCGGCGACCTGAGCCAGGGCGAGGTCAAGGGTGACTCGATCGCGTGTCCGTTCCACGACTGGCGCTGGGGCGGCAACGGCAAGTGCACCGACATCCCGTACGCCCGCCGCGTGCCCCCGCTCGCGAAGACGCGCGCATGGACGACGCTCGAGAAGAACGGCCAGCTGTACGTGTGGAACGACCCGCAGGGCAACAAGCCGCCGGCGGACGTGACCATCCCGGACATCGCCGGCTACGGCTCGGACGAGTGGACGGACTGGAGCTGGAAGACCCTGCGCATCAAGGGTTCGCACTGCCGCGAGATCGTGGACAACGTCGTCGACATGGCGCACTTCTTCTACATCCACTACTCGTTCCCGCGTTACTTCAAGAACGTCTTCGAGGGTCACGTCGCGACCCAGTTCATGAAGTCCACCGGTCGCGAGGACATCATCACCGGCACCAACTACGGCGACCCCAACGCCGAGCTGCGTTCGGAGGCCTCGTACTTCGGCCCGTCGTACATGATCGACTGGCTCGAATCGGACGCCAACGGCCAGACCATCGAGACGGTCCTCATCAACTGCCACTACCCGGTCAGCAACAACGAGTTCGTGCTGCAGTACGGGGCCATCGTCAAGAAGCTGCCGGGTCTGTCGGACGAGGATGCCGAGAGCATGGCCGCCCAGTTCGCCGAGGGCGTGGAGATGGGCTTCGAGCAGGACGTCGAGATCTGGAAGAACAAGGCGCCCATCGACAACCCGCTGCTGTCCGAGGAGGACGGCCCTGTCTACCAGCTGCGCCGCTGGTACCAGCAGTTCTACGTCGACGTCGAGGACATCACCGAGGACATGACCAAGCGCTTCGAGTTCGAGATCGACACCACGCGGGCGGTCGCGAGCTGGCAGCAGGAAGTGGCCGAGAACCTCGCGAACCGGACCGAGGGCTCGGTCGAGGCCGGCTCCTGAGCCGCGAACCACACCCGACGAGAAGGAAGCAACAATGAGCTACGAAGTCCTTGGCCACATCGAGGCCGCCGCCGACGAGATCTTCGTCGAGGGCATCGAGGCCGAGCGGATCGGCAAGGTCGCCGATGCCACCGCGAAGCGGATGAAGGAGGCCGGCTCCATCCGGATGCTCCAGCCCAAGGAGCACGGCGGCCTCGAGGTCCATCCGCGCGAGTTCGCGGAGACCGTCATGCGCATGGCGTCGCTGAACCCGTCGGCCGGCTGGGTCCACGGCATCGTCGGCGTGCACCCGTGGCAGCTGGCGTTCGCCGACCCCAAGGTCCAGCAGGAGGTCTGGGGCGAGGACCAGGACACGTGGCTCGCGTCGCCGTACATGCCCGGCGGCATGTGCGTGCCGGTGGACGGTGGCTACAAGTTCTCCGGCAAGTGGTCGTTCTCGTCCGGAACCGACCACTGCGACTGGGCGTTCCTCGGCGCGATGGCGTGCAACCCGGACGGCAGCATGGAGATGCCGCCCCGCATGCTGCACGTGATCATCCCGCGCACCGACTACGAGATCATCGAGGACTCGTGGGATGTCGTCGGCCTGCGCGGCACCGGTTCCAAGGACGTCGTCGTCAAGGACGCGTTCGTGCCGGACTACCGGGTCATGGACTGCGACGAGGTCATCGACGGCACCGCCGTCCGTAAGTACGGCCGCACCGAGACCCTGTACCTGATGCCGTGGTCCAACATGTTCCCGCTCGGCATCACGTCGGCCACGATCGGCATCTGCGAGGGCGTGCTGCACCACGCCAACGAGTACCAGCGTGAGCGGATCAACCCGCAGGGCACCGCGGTCAAGGACGACCCGTACACGATGTTCGCGGTCGGCGAGGCCACCGCGAAGCTGCGTGCGGCCCGGGACTCGCTGCTGGCCAACGTCGATCGCATGTGGGATCTGGTCGACGCGGGCAAGACCCCGGCGTTCGAGCAGCGCGCCCTCGGTCGCGAGACCCAGGTCAACGCCGCCTGGCAGGCCGTCACCGCGATCGACCAGGTCTACGCCCGCTGCGGCGGCAACGCGCTGCGGATGGACAAGCCGATGCAGCGGTTCTGGCGCGACGCGCACGCCGGCCTGCACCACGCGATCCACGTCCCCGGCACCGTGTACCACGCCGCGACGCTGAGCGGCCTGGGCGTCGACCCGCAGGGCCCGCTGCGCGCAATGATCTGATCCGCCGGATCCCCGCACCTTCGAATCCACAACGGAGACAAACCATGACGAACCCCAATGTCGGTGGCTTCGGCACCGACATCCGCGCACTGGGCTATGTGAAGGTCCAGACCAACGACATCGAGCGCTGGCGCACGTTCGCGTTCGACGTGCTCGGTTTCGCGGAGGGCTCCGGCCCCGACCCTGACGCCCTGTACCTGCGCATGGACGAGCGTGCCGCCCGCATCGTCGTCGTCCCCGGTGAGACCGACGAGGTCGTCACCGTCGGCTGGGAGGTCCGCGACCACGCCGCACTGGTGCGGGTCACCGAGGCCGTCGAGCGTGCCGGCATTCCGGTCAAGCCGCTCTCGCTCGAGGAGGCGGACGCCCGCCGCGTCGAGGAGGTCGTGACCTTCCAGGATCCGGCCGGCACGACCCTCGAGGTCTTCCACGGCGCGGTCCTCGACCACAGCCCCGTCGTCACGCCCCACGGCGCCAAGTTCGTCACCGGCGCACAGGGCCTGGGCCACGTGGTGCTGCCGACGATGGACCCGAACGGCACGTTCGATTTCTACACCGAGGTGCTCGGCTTCCTGCCGCGCGGCGCCTTCCGGATCCCGGCCCCGCCGGAGTTCGGCCCGCTGCGGGTGCGCTTCCTGGGGGTCAACCAGCGCCACCACAGCCTCGCGCTGTGCCCGGCCCCGCACGGCGGTGCGCCCGGCCTGGTCCACATCATGGTCGAGGTCGACACGCTCGACGCCGTCGGCCAGGCTCTCGACCGCGTCGTGAAGGACGGCTTCTCGGTGTCCTCGACGCTGGGCCGCCACACCAACGACAAGATGGTGTCCTTCTACGTCCGCGCCCCCGGCGGCTGGGACGTCGAGTTCGGCACCGACGGGCATCTGGTCGACGAGACGTTCTACACGTCCGAGGAGATCACCGCCGACAGCTACTGGGGCCACGACTGGTCCGGCAGCGAACCGCTCGCCGCGATGTAGCGACGCACTCCACAACCGAATTCTCCGCTCCCGTCAGGGGGAACCCCGTCCTACCAGGACTGTTGGGTTCCCCCTTTCGGCATATCTCGATCTTGGTGACCTACTTCACAAACGTCGATCCGTGTGTCATTATTTCTAATCGAAATACCCACGTCAGATGGGTCTCACCGCGATGCTCGACAGAAGTGAGGGAGACATCGATGACTGCACCAGCCGCAGCAGACTCCACCCCGACCGCGATCCTCGAACGGGTTTCACTGGTTCTCGACACCTTCGACGGCCCCGGTCGTCTCACCCTCGCGCAGGTCGTCAAGCGGACGGGGCTGCCGCGGTCGTCGGCGCATCGGATGCTCGAACGCCTCGTCGAGATGCGGTGGCTGCGCCGCGACGGCCGTGACTACGAGCTCGGCACCCGCCTGATGGAACTCGGCTCGCTCGCGGTCCACCAGAACCGCCTGCACAGCGCCGCCGCCCCGATCCTGCAGGAACTGCACCGCGTCACCGGGTACGTCGTGCACCTCGGCGTCCTGGACGGAACCGACGTGCTGTACCTCGACAAGATCGGCGGCCGGCTCGCGGCCGAGTTACCGACGCGCGTCGGCAGCCGGTACCCGGCCCGCAATTCGGCGATCGGCAAGGCGCTGCTCGCGTACACGCCGAACGGCACCGACAACCTCGCCGAGTTCACCCCCGAGCTGCACAAGGTTCGTGAGATGGGCGTCGCCTACGAGGTCAGCCAGATCTCCGGCGGCATCGGTATGATCGCGGTCCCGATCGGGCCGGTCGGTGGCGTTGTGGCAGGCCTGTCCATCACCGGCCCGACCAGCCACCTGAAGTTCGATCACCGCCACGCCGCGCCGGTCCGGATGGCCGCCAACGCAATCCTGCAGTCCCTCACCGGACGCGGCAGCGGCGCCGCCCCGATCGCGCACCGCAACCGACTCCAGAGCCTGCCCACCGCGACGCCGCGCGCGCGCCTTCAGTACGCCTGAGCCCCCACACGCCGAGGAGCACCATGCAGATCGATCCCGAGGTCCAGTCGATGCTCGAGATTCTCGAAGCGGGATTCCCGCGCGTCGAGAACATGTCAGGTCCCGAGGCCCGCGCCGCGATCCGGGCCCGACTCCAGCCCGTCGCGAACCCCGAACAGGTGGCATCGGTCCGGAACCTCGAGATCGAGGGGCCCGCGGGGCCGATCCCGATCCGGGTGTACGAACCGGCGACGGACGCCACCGCCGCGCGCCCCGTGGTGGTGTTCGCGCACGGCGGCGGCTTCGTCTTCTGCGACCTCGACACACACGATGGGCTGTGCCGGGCGATGTCGAACGGCGTCGGCGCCGTGGTGGTCTCCGTCGACTACCGACTCGCGCCCGAGCACCGGGCCCCGGCCGCGCTCGAGGACGTCTACGCCGCGCTGGTGTGGGCCGACGCGAACTGCCCCGAACTGGGCGGCGACCGATCCCGCCTCGTCGTGGCGGGAGACAGCGCCGGTGGCAACCTCGCCGCGACGGTCGCGCTGGCCGCGCGGGACCGGCACGGTCCGGCGCTCGCCGCACAGGCCCTGCTCTACCCCGTCGTCGACGACGACTTCGAAACCGATTCGTACCGCACCTATTCGGAGGGCTACTACAACACCCGTGCGGCGATGCGGTGGTACTGGCGGCAGTACGCGCCGGGCGGAGCCGACAGCCCGCTCGTCTCCCCCAACCGCGCCGAGACCCTCGCCGGGCTACCTCCGGCCGTCGTCGTCACCGCGGGTTGCGATCCCCTCTGTTCCGAGGGCGACGCCTACGCGGTCCGGCTCGCGTCGGACGGGGTGCCCACCATCCACCGCAGCTACGACGGACTCTTCCACGGCTTCCTGACGATCGCGGCGCTCTCGATCACGCAGGTGGCACGAAAGCAGTTGTGGGAGGACCTCTCCGCGCTCCTCGGCACCGACGCTCGCTGACTCGACCGGTCTCGAGCGGCGTCAGGCGCTCAGTTTCGCTCGCGCCGCTCGAGGCCTTCGACGAAATCCTCGACATCACGCCAGGAACCGGCCACCTCCGGAATCGGGTTGCCCAGTTCGTCACGCTCCCGCACATGGGAAAACGTCTCGGCCGCGACGTCGATGTCGTCGAGGATCTGCCGCGCCAGGTCCATCTCCGCCTGGAAGTAACGCTCCGCCCAGATCAGGCTCATCTTCGAAAACGCCCACGCCGGTTCACGTGTCGCGTGGTCGGCGTGCAGCTTCGCGCGCTCGCGCATCGACTCCATGTTCTCGATGTGCGACTGCACGAGCTCCCTGAGCTGTTGGGGCTCGTTGAGGTGTCCCATCCACAGCCGCAGCATCAGTCCGTGCTTGAGGACGGGCTGCTCCACCGGCGCGTGCAGCGACCAGTTCCGTACCGCGCGGGTTCCGCGGCCGGTGATGCGGTACACCCGGCGACCGCGCTCCCCCGGCTCGGACACCATCTCCGACTCGACCAGTCCGACAGCCTCGAGCTTCTTGAGTTCGGCGTAGATCTGGCTGATCGACGGGCTCCAGTAGAAGAACCCGATGCTCCAGTCGGCCCACTTCTTGAGGTCGTATCCGGTGAGCCCCTCCCCGAGGGTCAGCATGCCGAGAACCGCCCAACTGGTGGCGGGGAGCGACGGGTAGCCGTTGTCGTCGGCGTCGGTGACGGGCTCGGTTCCGGACATGGCCGAAGCCTAACAGCCCAGGTAGAAGGTGGTTACAGTCCGGTAGCAGACGTCCACTCACCGGGAGGGAAGCTCCCGCTCCGTGGGAGGTCGGGGGCGCGAGCGACCGAGAGTGACTACCGTCACCAGTGGAATCAGGGAGGTCCGAAGATGGAAAGCGTGCGCTGCAACAGCTGCGGCAACCGAGTCCTCGTCGAGAAGTACAGCGAGGCCCACACCAGCATCCAGTGGCTCGACGACGCCGACAACGCGTGCCCGGAGTTCGCCGAGGCGCGGACCAAGGACGGCCGCGCGTGGGTCCCCACGTGCCACAAGCTGCAGGAGTCGATCGACGACCTGATCCTGTCCGGGCAGATCGGCCTCTCCCTGCGCAGTTACCCGGTTCCCGGCCGCCTGGAGTGAATCGCCGGCGGGTTTGCCGGGATCGCGATCGCCTGCACACACTTTCGCCGCTGCGTTCAGGCGAGGCGATCCACCGACGCCGGCCTTGGCCCGAACTCCTCGACCGAAGTCCATGATTCCGTTCAGGCGGATTCGCGGACCACATCGATGAGATCCAGCAACTGCCCGATGGCGACAGCCGCCAATCGCACCGGGGCGGCGTCCCGGTCATCGAATCTCACACGACTCAGCGGACCACTGATCGACAGCCCCATCTCGACCCCGTCGAGCGATCCGACACGGACGCCTATGCAGCCCATCCCTGACGGGCAGGTACCGAACGCGACACCGAGCCGACCGCGGGCCGTTCGCGGAGCCGTCGTCAGGAGCGCCTTGCCGATCGTCGACGACCGCGCCGGGATCCGCGTTCCGACCCGCGTCGGGAGTTCGGGCGCGGATCGGCCGCCCACTTTCTCCATGTAGACGACGTCGGATCCGTCGAGTGCCCCCAAATGCACGACATGCCCGGTGGCATGGTGAAGTTCGCGCAGAAGCGGGTCAACGGCACGGTCCAACCGATTCCGATACAGGGCCCGGACACCGACCTCGACGAGCCTGGATCCCAATTCGTACTCGGCGCCGATTCGGCTCAGCCACCCCGTTCTCACCAGGTGGTCGAGCATCCTGTGTGTGCTGGTTCTCGGAATGCCTGTGCGACGCGACAGTTCGGTCAACGTCAGCCGGGCGGTGCCGTGAAAACTGTCGAGCAGCAACGAGAGCCGGTCGAGCGTCGACGCGGGGAGATCCTTGACGCCATTGCCTGCACGGTCTCCGACCGAACGTGTCATCCGTCCTCCAGCGATGCCTTCACGATGGGCCACTCCCACGCCACCTTCGCCGACGCGGTCATCGCGTCGAGGTCCGGCACCCCGCGGTGGTCGCCGCCGTAGAACCGTTCGGCGCCGAAGACGTCCAGTCCGATCCCCACGTTTCCCTCTTCTCTTCCTGTCCACAAAGCACTGAACGGGAGTTCACGGCACGGGTTCGCGAATGAAGTGTGCCGTGAACTCCCGTTCAGGGTTGCCGGTCAGACGCGACCGAAGTACGCGTCCTCGAGCACTGCTATGTCGTCGATCTCCGATGCCGGTGAGTCCATGACGACCTTGCCGATGTCGAGGACGGTGACGTGGTCGGCGACGCTCATCGCCGCCTCGACGGCCTGCTCGACGAGGAGGACGGCCAGGCCGGTCTCCTTGAGCAACTGCACCCGCTCCATCACCTCGTTGACGATGACCGGCGCCAGGCCGCCGGACGGTTCGTCGAGCAGCAGCAGCGTCGGGTTCGACATCAGCGCCGCGCCGATCGCCAGCATCTGCTGCTGGCCACCGGACATCGAGCCCGCCAACAGGTTCCGCTTCTCGCGGAGGATCGGGAACATCTCGTAGATGCGCTCGACGTCCGGCTCGAGCGCGCTGCGCCGCATCTTCCGGGTGTAACCGCCGAGCAGCAGGTTCTGCTCGATGGTCTGCTTGTGGAAGACGCGCTTGCCCTCCTGCACGTACGCCATCCCGCGACGCACCCGCTGGTGGGCGGCGACACCGGAGATGTCCTGGCCGTCCATCTCGATGGTGCCGCCGTGGACCTTGTTCAGGCCGGAGATCGCGCGCAGCGTGCTGGTCTTGCCGGCGCCGTTGCGGCCCAGCAGCGCCGTGACCTGGCCCGGGTAGACGTCGAACGAGACGTCCCACACCACCCGCAGGTCGCCGTAACCGGACTGCAGATTCTTCACGCTCAGAACCGGTTCCATCACTCCACCTTCTCCAGCTCGGCCGCCGTACCACTGTCGGGATCGACTCCGAGGTACTCGCTCAGTACCCGCGGGTGGTGCTCGATCTCCTCCGGTGGACCGGACGCGATGACCTGTCCCTGTGCCAGCACCACGATGGTGTCGGCGAGCGAGAGGACCAGACGGAAATTGTGCTCCACCAACAGGACCGTGGCCCCGGCGTCGCGCAGCGCCCGGATCAGGACCGACAGCCGGACGAGTTCGTCCTCGTCCATACCGGAGGCGATCTCGTCGAGCAGCAGCACCCGCGGCTCGGCGATCACCGCGCGGGCGACCTCGAGCATGCGCCGCATGCCCAGCGGCAGCGACGTCGCGACCTCGTTACGCAGGTGCGACATCCCGACCAGCTCGAGCACCCGCTCGGCCTCGGCGATGTCCGCCTTCGCGACCCTACGGAAGCCCGGCAGCCGCAGCACCGCCGAGAGCATCGAGGCACGGTCGGTCATGTACCGACCCGACGCGACCGCTTCGAGCACGGTGACGTTGTCGGGGATGTTCGGCGTCTGGAACGTGCGGGCCACGCCCTCCCGCGCCACCCGATGCGACGAAAACGTCTGGACCTCGGTGTCGCCGATGACGATGCGTCCCGCGTCCGCGGTGTAGAAGCCGCAGATCATGTTCAGCATCGTCGTCTTGCCGGAACCGTTGGGTCCGATCAGCGCGGTGACCTTGCCCGCCTCGGCACGCAGCGTCGCCGTCTTCAGGGCCTGGTTGCCGCCGAACGCCTTCGAGATGCCGTCGACCTCGAGCGCGGAGCCGGCGATCGGCGCCACGACGGGCACCTCCCCCGGATCGCGTGGTGCCGGCCGCGGCGCCACCCCGATGCCCGCCTTGCGGTCCAGCTTGGTCGCCAGGTTGCGGAACACCTTCGTCAGACCGCCGGAGAGCAGGACGCCGCCGAGGATGAGGAAGCCGCCGTAGAACAGCAGCGAGTACTCCTGGAACGCGGTGGACTGGTTCGGGCCGAACTGCATGATGGCCGCACCGATCACCGCACCGTAGACGCTCGCCGAACCGCCGAGGATCGACGCCGCCAGCACCGCGGTCGCGAACGTGAACCCGAACGCCTCCGGGGAGATGAACAGGTCGGTGTTCGCGAACAGCGCGCCGGCGAGGCCGGCGGGCAGTGCACCGATCGCGTAGCCCAGCAGTTTCATCCGGAACACCGACACGCCCTGGGACTGCGCGAGCACCGGCGACTGCTTGAGCGTGCGGAACGCGATGCCGTGACGGGAGACCACCAGGTTACGCATCACCACGAACCACAGGATCGTGACCGCGACGACGACGTAGTAGAAGTCCTTGTCGATGTCCTGTCCGAACAGTGTCGGCGGCTCCATGCCGGACAGTCCGTTCCGGCCGCCGGTCTTGCCACCGAAGATGGCGAGGATGTCGGGCACCAACAGGATCAGGAAGAACGACGTCATGGCCAGCGACCAACTGCCCAGCCGCAGACCGGGAATGCCGGTGACGATGCCGACCACGAGCGCAACCGCGCCCGCCGCGACCAACTGCAGCAGGATCTCGGTATGCCCGGCCTGCGACATCAGGCCGGCGGTGTAGGCACCGGCCGCATACATCGCGGCCTGGCCCAGCGCGAGTTCACCCGCGTAGCCGAGACTGAGGTTCAGACCACTGACGACGAGCGCCAGGATGCACGCGAGTTGGAGTTGGCGCGTGTTGGCCGCGTCCAGGCCGAGCATCGGCGCGACGAAGACCGCGGCGCCGAACACGAGCGCGAAGATCCAGCTGGGGATCGCGCGGAGAGTTCGCCAGAGCTGCATGGCTACACCACCCGTTCCTTGACCGTGCCGAACAGTCCGGCCGGCTTGACCATCAAGATGACGATCAGCACCACGAACACCGCGATGTTGCTGTACTGACTACCGGCCCACAGCGCGGTGAACGATTCGACCAGGCCGACGGTGAGACCGCCGATCAGCGCGCCCGGCAGCGAACCGAAGCCGCCGATGGCCAGCGCCACGAAGCCCTTGAGGGCCAGCGCGGCACCGAGCGTCGCGACCGCGAACGTCTTGGGGCCGACGAACAGTCCGAGGACGCCGGCGAGCGCACCGGAGAACGCGAACGCGCCCATCGCGATTCGACGCACGTTCACGCCGCGCAGCATCGCGGCCTCGCGGTCCTCCGAGACACCCATGAGCGCGAGACCGGTCATGGTGCGCTTGCTGAGCTGACCCAGCCCGATCACGAGCACGATCGACAGCACCAGCAGCGCGATCTCCACCGGATACGTCCGGCCACCGAGCAACGTGATCGGATCGTTGGATCCGAAGAACGGCACCGTGAGCGGCTCACTGCCCCAGATCAGCTGGGTCGCACCGTTGAGCAGCGTCGCCGCACCCAAGGTCGTGACCAGTTGGTTCTGGTGGTCGGCGACCGGTCTGATCGCCACCAGTTCCTCGACCGCAGCGAGGATCATCACCGTCACCGTCGCCATGACGGCGACCACGAGCACCGGGAGCTTCAACGTCACCAGGCCCGTGTACGCGACGAACGTTCCGACCATCATCAACTGCGCCTGCGCGAAGTTGAACGTGTTCGACGAGACGAACACGATGTTGTACCCGATGGCCACGAGCACATACACAGCGCCGAGGGCAAGCCCCGACCACAGAATGGTCATCGCGGGTCCCTCCTCCGAGTCCGGGGAACGAGGTTCATGGAAGTCATGCCTGCGGGTTGCCGAACTGCCCGTTGACGACCTTGGTGGGCGCGATGAACTGCATCTCGTCCTGCGTCGGGTTCGGGCCGTGGTTGTCGGCGGTGAAGTTGTAACGCGACAGGAAGGCCGTCTGGGCGTTCTTCTGGACCTCTTCGGTCTCGAGCGCCTCGGCCAGCTTCTCGGCGTCGGTGGTGGTGCCGGCCTTCTCGGCGGCCGCGGCGACCAGCGGGAAAGCGTCGTAGTTGTCGGCGATGATCAGCGTCGACGAGATGGTGCCCAGCGACGCCATGGTGTCGACCATCTTGTTCACCGTCGCGTTGTTCGGGTCGTAGACGGTGCTCGTGAACACCTGCGAGACAAGGTTCTTCACCTCGGGGGTGCCCAGAACGCCGTTCGGCGGCTCGTTCGCGACCAGGCTGGTGCTCGACACCGACGTGTTGCCGATCAGCGGCACGTCCCACCCCAGACGCTGCATGCTCTGCAGGACGTACCCGAGCGGGGCGCCGTAGGCGTCGAGCGCGAGGGCCTTGGCGCCGGCGTTCTTGAGCGACTGCAGCTGCGCGGTCATGTCGAGCGCGGTGGACTCGTACTCCTCGTTGCCGGCCTGCTTCAGGCCCGCCGTCTCGAGCGCCGAGGTCATCTCCTTGCCGAACAGCTCGCCATAGGCGGTGCTGCCGTGGATGACGCCGATGTCGTTGTAGCCCTTCTCCTTCGCGTATCCGACGATGCCGCGGGCGTTGTCGGCGGCACCGGGCGCGAGGTCGAAGTTGAGCGGGAACTTCGACGGGTCCGTCGAATCCGGAGTCGGCGCGACGTTGAACGACAGAATGTCGTTCTGCTTCAGGATCGGCAGCACCGCGGCACCGACGGACGACGGGCCGGAGTTGAGGACCAGGTCGGGCTTCTGCTTGTTGATGGCCTCGCGCACCTTGGTGACCGCGATCGTGGCGTCACCGGCGTCGTCGACGACCGTCAGCTCGATCTGTCGGCCGCCGATGCCGCCGACCTGGTTCTGCACCTCGACGCCGGCCTTGGTCGCGAGGATCGACGTCTGCGCGTTGGCCGCGAGCACACCCTGCGCGCTGATGCCGCCTGTGACGAGCACCCGATACGGCTGATCGGCGCCGCCGGCCTCGGCGGAGTCCGCACTGCTGCAACCTGCAAGAGCCAGGACGGACGTAGCGGCTACCGCTGCAACGACAACTGGACGCCGACTTCCCATGACTGCCCTCCTAGGACACCCGAAACACACCGAACCAAGCGCTCGCTTGGTTCGATCGGACACAAGAAGGCCCGGACCACGTGCGGCAACCTGAGGTTCCGACCTGCCGGGCACATCTCACCAAGCAAGTGCTCGATTCACCAAGCACCTGCTCGATCGGAGCATAGGAGTGTGACGTAGATAACGTCAAACGGGCATACCGCGAGGCGGGAAACTCGGTGGAACTTTTTCGCGGCTGTTAACTTGCCGCCCGCCGCACCCGCGAAGCCCTGAACGGGAGTTCACGGCACACTTTCGGCGTCGAAGCGTGCGATGAACTCGCGTTCACCGGCTGGTGCGCGCGAGTTGTCCACAGGCGAGCGGTTTCCACAGGTGCGTTCGACCCGAGGCTTCGGGGACGGTTCGTGTCGGGAGGCAGCACGAGCGTGAGGCCATGACTGCACTACTCGTACCGTTCCGTGGCACCCGAGCGCTCGATCGAGGACTGGTGAGCCGGCGCGGACTCCGACGTCACTACACCCGCGTCTACCCGGACACCTACGTGCACAACGACGTCGAGGTCAACGCCCGGATCCGCGCTCTCGCGGTATGGCACTGGTCGGGCGGGCGCGGGGTACTCGCCGGCACGTCCGCCGCCGCTATGCGGGGCACCGAATGGATCGACGGCGCAGCGCCCGGTGTACTCGCGTCAACCGACCATCTGCGCCCACCGCCCGGGATCACTCGACCGCGCCGTGGAGGCCGTCGATGCCCTCTACCTGCGCAGTGTGATCGAGGACTCCGACGAGGGAGCTGAGTCCCCGTGGGAGACGCGGACCCGGCTGGCGCTCGTCCGCGCCGGGCTGCCCCGCCCCGACACGCAACGGACGATCCGCGACGGCGGTCGCTTCGTCGGTCGTGTCGACATGGTGTGGGAAAGGTGGCGGGTGATCCGGGTGAGGGCCCGGCAACCGGGCGTGGCCGTGGAGACGCGGTCAGCGCTCGTTGCGCGGCTTCCAGACGACGATGGCGTTGCTGCGCGGAATGGGGACGAGGTCGCGTCGGTAGCTGGCGTGGACGCGTGCGATCTCGGCGGCGAGTTCGTCCACACGGTTCTGCAGGGCCTCGACCTGGTTGGTCAGTTCGATGATGCGCTTGATGCCGGCGAGGTTGACGCCCTCGTCCTGGGACAGGCGCTGCACCTCACGCAGCAGCGCCACGTCCCGCGGCGAATACCGGCGTCCGCCACCGGTTGTACGGTGCGGAATGACCAGCCCGAGCCGGTCGTAGTTGCGCAGAGTCTGCGCGTGCATGCCGGCCAATTCGGCGGCCACCGAGATGACGAACACCCGAGCATCGGGGTCCGGTGGGACCTCCGACTGCTTGCGTGGCTTGTCGCTCATGATGGTTCACCCGTTCGATCGGTTCGACGCCCGTCAGGCGCCGGCCCATCCTGCCCGCGGATCGAATCCACTGGCCTTCTCCGCCTCCAGGTACGCCTGGAGCGCCTCTCTGGCGGGATCGTCGAGCTTCTGCGGCACCGCTACCTTCACGGTGACGAGCAGATCTCCGGATCCTCCGCCGCGCTTGGGCACACCGCGCCCTCGCACCCTCAGAATACGTCCGTCCGCCGTTCCTGCCGGAACCTTCACGCCCACATGGCCTTCCAGCGTCGGCACCGACACCGTGGTGCCGAGCACGAGTTCGCCGTAGCTGACGGGCACGACGACCGTCAGGTCGTCGCCGTTGCGCCCGAAGACCTTGTCGGGGCGCACGTGCACGGTGACGTACAGGTCGCCCGACGGTGCACCGCGCAGCCCGGCCTCGCCTTGGCCGGCGAGCCGGATCTTGGTGCCATCGCTGACGCCGGACGGCACGCGGACGGTGATGGTCCGGGTGCGGTTCGTGACGCCGTTGCCGTGGCAGTCGGTGCACGGATCGTCGATGATCGACCCGGTGCCGCGACAGTCGTCGCACGGCTCGCTGAACCCGAACGCCCCCTGGTTGCGGCTGACCACACCGGTTCCGTTGCAGCGCGGGCACACCCGCGGGCTGGTACCGGGATTCGCGCCGCTGCCGTGACACGTCGTGCACGGTGACGGGCTGGTCAGGCGCAGCGGGACGGTGACGCCCTGCGCCGCCTCCCGGAACTCGAGCGTGGTCTCGGTCTCGACGTCGCTGCCCCGCCGGGGACGCGAACTCGCCGTGGTCCGACCCCCACCGCGGTTGAACAGGCCCCCGAAGATGTCGCCCAGGCCGCCGTCGCCGCCGACACCGCCACCGAACAGGTCGTTGATGTCGAAGCTGCCGCCGCCGAATCCACCACCGCCGGTGGAGTATCCGGCGCCGGGGCCGAAGCCGCCGCTCGCGAACAAGCGGCGGGCCTCGTCGTACTCCTTGCGCTTCGCGGGATCGGTGAGAACCGCATTGGCCTCGCTGACCGCCTTGAAACGCTCCTCCGCCTTGGCGTCACCTGGGTTGGCGTCGGGATGCAGATCCCGGGCCAGCTTGCGGTACGCCTTCTTGATCTCGTCGGCGGAGGCGTCGGAAGAGACACCCAGCTCCTTGTAGAAGTCCTTCTCGATCCACTCCCGTTGGCTCACTGGGTGCCTCCTCCTTTCGTCGTTTCCTGTCTAGCTACTCGGCCACCGCATCGGACGCAGGCTCGCCGTTCGTGACGGTCACCATCGCCGTCCGGAGAACCCGGTCACCGAGGCGGTAACCCTTACGCAGCACGGCACCGAGGACGGGGTTGTCGCCGTCACCCTCCATCTGCACGGCCTCGTGCAGATCCGGGGAGAACGCCTCGCCCTCCTCGCCGAAGCCGGCGAGGCCGAGACCTTCGAGGACTCCGGAGAGCTTGTCCGACAGCGCCTTCAGCGGTCCGGTCTCGAGATCCCCGTGTGCGCGAGCGCGGTCGAGGTCGTCGACCAGGTCGAGGAACTTGCTCACCACAGAGGCTCGCTCGTCCTCGACGGCCCGGTCGATCCGGGCCAGCGAGTTGCGGCGGATGTTGGCGATCTCCGCCTTCGCGTAGCCCAGCTCGGTGCTGGCCTTCTCGAGTTCGGCGGTGATCGCGGTCAGCTCGTCCGTCTCCGGCGTCTCGGCCGCGCCGGCCCCGGCCGCCTCCTGTGAGGCGGCCTGGGCGGTGGCGCCCGCGACCTGATCGTCGACCGTCACCGGTTCACGCTCGGGGTTCTCGGCGGTCACTTCTTGTCCTGATCGCTCGGCTCGTCGACGACCTCGGCGTCGACGACGTTGTCGTCGGCCGGGCCGGAGCCATTACCGGACGCGGCGGCGTCGGCGGCCTGCGCGTCGTAGATCGCCTGGCCCAGGGCCTGCGACTCGGTCGACAGCTTCTCGACCGCGGCCTTGACGGCGGCGAGGTCGGTGCCGGCCAGTGCCGTCTTGACCTCGGTGATCGCGGCCTCGACCTTCTCCTTGACGTCGGCCGGAACCTTGTCCTCCGAGTCCTTGATGAACTTCTCGGTCTGGTGCACCAGCGAATCGGCCTGGTTGCGGACCTCGGCCTCCTCGCGGCGGGCCTTGTCCTCCTCGGCGTGCGCCTCGGCGTCCTTGACCATCCGGTCGATCTCCTCCTTGGACAGGCCGGAGCCGTCCTGGATCTTGATCGTGTTCTCCTTGCCGGTGCCCTTGTCCTTCGCGGTGACGTGCACGATGCCGTTGGCGTCGATGTCGAAGGTGACCTCGATCTGCGGCACACCGCGCGGGGCCGGCGGGATACCGGACAGCTCGAACGATCCGAGCAGCTTGTTGTGCGAGGCGATCTCGCGCTCACCCTGGAACACCTGGATCTGCACCGACGGCTGGTTGTCGTCGGCGGTGGTGAACGTCTCGCTGCGCTTGGTCGGGATCGTGGTGTTGCGCTCGATCAGCTTGGTCATCACACCACCCTTGGTCTCGATACCCAGGGACAGCGGCGTGACGTCGAGCAGCAGCACGTCCTTGACCTCGCCCTTGAGGACACCGGCCTGCAGGGCGGCGCCGACCGCGACGACCTCGTCCGGGTTCACGCCCTTGTTGGGCTCGCGGCCACCGGTCAGCTCACGCACCAGATCCGAAACGGCGGGCATACGGGTCGAGCCACCGACGAGCACGACGTGGTCGATGTCCCCGACGTTGATGCCGGCGTCCTTGATGACCTGCTGGAACGGGTTGCGGGTGCGATCGAGCAGATCCGAGGTGATCTTCTGGAACTCGCTGCGGGTGAGCTGCTCGTCGAGGAACAGCGGGTTCTTGTCCGCGTCGACCGTGATGTAGGGCAGGTTGATCGAGGTGCTCTGCGAGCTCGACAGCTCGATCTTCGCCTTCTCCGCCGCCTCACGCAGACGCTGCAGGGCCATCTTGTCCTTGGTCAGGTCGATGCCGTTCTGCGCCTTGAACTTCTCGACCAGCCACGACACGACACGCTCGTCCCAGTCGTCGCCACCGAGGTGGTTGTCACCCGAGGTCGCACGGACCTCGACGACACCGTCACCGATCTCGAGCAGCGACACGTCGAAGGTGCCACCACCGAGGTCGAAGACCAGGATGGTCTGCTCCTTCTCGCCCTTGTCCAGGCCGTACGCCAGCGCGGCCGCCGTCGGCTCGTTGACGATGCGCAGCACGTTCAGACCCGCGATCTGCCCGGCCTCCTTGGTGGCCTGACGCTGCGAATCCTCGAAGTACGCCGGCACGGTGATCACGGCGTCGGTGATCTCCTCACCCAGGTACGCCTCCGCGTCACGCTTGAGCTTCATCAGCGTGCGGGCGCTGATCTCCTGCGGCGTGTACTTCTTGTCGTCGATCTCCACGGTCCAGTCGGTGCCGATGTGGCGCTTGACCGAGCGGATGGTGCGGTCGACGTTGGTGACCGCCTGGTTCTTGGCGGGCTGACCGACGAGCACTTCACCGTTCTTGGCGAAGGCGACGATCGACGGGGTGGTGCGCGAGCCCTCGGAGTTGGCGACCACTACGGGCTCGCCGCCTTCGAGCACAGACACGACCGAGTTGGTGGTCCCGAGGTCGATTCCGACCGCACGAGCCATAGTGATCCTCACTTCCCTCTTTGCAGCTTCGTGAGCTGCAGTTTTACTTCCCTACGCTGAACTGATGAACCTCAGGTGAGCGCATCCGGCTCAAGTTTGCATCCGACCCCGGTCGAAGTCAATTCCAAACTTGAGTCACTCTCACTCAGGTTCTCGAAAGGCTCAACGGGCCGGGATGCGAGTTTGTTCCCGAGTCGTCGATCCCCCGGAACTCGTGGCCGCGGCACGCACACTCGATACGATCGCGGCGTGGACACCACCGGCGAATCCGAGGCATCCGAGGCGCCGGGCGCGTCGGCACCGCCCCGCCCCCGGGCACCACAACCACCGCGCCCCGACGTCGTCGTCACCCCTCTGCACGCCCTCGGCATCGGCCCGGGGCCCGCACCGCACGCCCTCACCGCGGCGTTCACCGCGTGGGCGGCGTCGTTCGCGGTGTTCGCGGCCGTCGTCGGTGTCCTCGCCGTCGACTACGGGGCGGTGACCGACGCGCTCGCCGCGGGTCTGTCGGCCCGGAACCCGACGGCTGATCCCACCGCGGTGGACCAGGCCGCGGCGCTCAGCATGCTGGCGGTCGGCGGCATCGGCATGCTCCTCGTGCTGGCGGCGCTGTTCGCACTGGTGCGCCTGCGGACCGGACGTGGCCGGGCCCGCGTGTGGCTCACGCTCGTCGGCGCGCTCACGGCCATCGCATCCGTGACCGCGTGGAACCTGCTGGCCGATGCCGGGGACGTCTCGTTCATGACGCTCACGTGGGCGCCGCTGCTGCAGGCCGCCCTCGCGGTCGCCGGCACCGCGCTGCTGTTCGCGCCCTCGGTGTCGGCGTGGCTGCGCCACCGGAGCATCTCGTGACCCACGCCGTCGTCGTCGGCGCCGGCCCCAACGGACTGGCCGCGGCGGTGACGCTCGCGCTCCGCGGCGTCGCGGTCACCGTTTACGAGGCCACCGACACCATCGGTGGCGGCACCCGGACCACCGAACGGATCCTGCCGGGCCTGCTGCACGACGACTGCTCCGCCGTGCACCCAATGGGCGTGGCGTCGCCGTTCTTCCGATCGGTCGACCTGACGACACACGGACTCGAATGGCGGTACCCCGAGGTCGATCTCGCGCATCCGCTCGACGACGCCGTCGCGGGCGTGTTCACCCGGTCGCTCGGGCTGACAGTCGACCGACTCGGCCCCGACGGCCCGGCGTGGCGACGGTTGTTCGCACCGCTCACCGCGCACTTCGACGACCTCGCCGAGGAGGTGCTGCGTCCCATCGCGCATCTACCGGGACACCCGATCACCCTGGCGCGCTTCGGTGTCGACGCCCTGATGCCGGCGACCCTGACGGGGCGACGCTGGCAAACCGAGCAGGCACGCGCCCTGTTCGGCGGCGTCGCGGCGCACGGCTACTACCCGTTGACCAGACCGACGACCTCGGCGGCGGGGCTGCTCATGCTCGCGGCAGGGCACCGTTACGGATGGCCCGTCGCGCGCGGTGGTTCTCGTTCGATCACCGATGCACTCGCGTCGCTGCTGCGCGCGCACGGCGGTCGGATCGAGACCGGCCGCCGGGTCCGATCGCTCGGGGAACTCCCGCGCGCCGACGTCACGATGCTCGACCTCTCCCCGACCGGCGTCGCCGACCTGGCCGGAACCCGATTGCCGGCCGGGGTGTCCCGCGCATACCGGCGATACCGGTACGGCCCGGCCGCGTTCAAGCTCGACCTGGCCGTCGAGGACGGCATCCCGTGGCGCGACGACGCGTGCCGCCGAGCCGGCACCGTCCATCTGGGCGGCACCCTCGACGAGATCGCCGCATCCGAACGGGATCTGCACCGCGGCCGCATGCCGGCACGTCCCTTCGTGCTGCTCGGCCAGCAGTACCTGGCCGATCCGTCGCGCTCGGCGGGCAACGTGCATCCGGTGTGGGCGTATGCCCATGTGCCGCATGGCTACACGGGCGACGCCACGGAGGCGATCCTGAACCAGATCGAGCGCTTCGCCCCGCGGACGCGCGAACGCATCGTCGGCAGCTTCAGCCGCTCGGCGGCCGAGATGCCGCTCTACAACCCCAACTACGTGGGCGGCGACATCGCGTCCGGCGCCAACGACCCCGTGCAGCTGCTCACCCGGCCGCGGATCGCGCTCGACCCGTACTCGACCGGCATCCCCGGCGTCTACATCTGTTCCGCCTCGACGCCGCCCGGCGGCGGTGTGCACGGCATGGGCGGATACAACGCGGCCCGCTCGGCACTGCGGCGGCTCGAGCGCTAGACCGTGGCCTCGGCGGCGGGCGGCGACTGCCGCGGTCGCCGCGCGGGGAGCGGCAGCCAGACCGGTTCCGCCGGAATCCGTTCCAGCACGCCGCCGGCGAAGACGTCGTACAGCGGAAGCTGCTCGGCGTGCACATAGCCGATGTGGCAGTCGCACACGTCCAACGGGCAGGGGCGCGGCCGCAGTGCCTCGAGGTAGGAGCCGTCGTACAGGTTGCCCAGCTCCTCGGGGACGAAGTGACAGCGTCGGACCGTGCCGGCACCGTCGACGGAGACCACCGAGTCCCCCGTGCGGCATGCACGCCCCCGCGTCCGATGCGGATGCCGGCTGTACTCGAAGAGCGGATCGATCCCCATCCAGTCGGCCGCGTCTGCATCGGTATACCGGTACCCCTCGGCGGCGTTGACCCAGAGATACACCGAATCCGGGAGTTCCGCGCGCAGCCGACGGGCGGCCGCCAGATGCTCCGGCAGCCCGACCACACCCACGCTGAACCGCACGCCGAGCGCGGTCAGTTCGGCGGTCTTGGTCAGGAACCGGTCGTGCGGCGTCTGACCGGGGTGGTACGTGCACCACAGCGCGACCGCGTCGCGGTCGGCGTCGTCGAGCCAGCCGGTGCGGCAGCTGAGGTTGGTCTGGATCGCCACCCTGCGCACGTGCGGCAGCCGGGAGAGAGTCACCAGGGCCCGGCGGTACCAGGACCGCACCAGTCCCTCCCCCCAGGGGGTGAACAGGATCGACAGCTCCCGATCCTGGTCCTCCGCCCACGCACAGAATCTCTCGAGCGCGGCCCGGTCGGCGCGCAGCTGCTCGGGGGTGTCCCGGCGCTTGGCGAACGGGCAGTACGGGCAGTCGTAGTCGCAGGACGCCAGCGGCCCCCGGTACAGGATGGTCAGCATCGTCAGCGGCCTTCGTACTCCGCCATGGCGGCCCGCACCTGCGGCGAGAAGAGCTCCGGCCCGAGGGCGTCGGAGTACGCCAGACCCAGCTCGGTCAGCCGCATTCGGCCGCTGTCGGCGAGGAGCCATCCGCGCTCGGACCACCGCTGCAGCTCGACGCCGAAATGTTCGTGCGGATCGGCACCGAAGCGGGAACGATAGTCCGCCACCGGCATTCCCGCGGCCTGTAGCACCGACTGCAGCAGGTGCCGGCGTCGGGCCTCGTCGTCGGTCATCGCGTGACCGACGACGGCGTGTCGGAAGTCCTCGACCGTGCACGCCACGTAGTCGTCGATGATGGCGCGCACCTCGTGCGCACCGACCGCGTAGTCGAACGAGTAGTGCAACTCCCGGGTGTACGACCTTGCGCCGCAACCGAGGCCGATCATCCCGTCGGTCTGGCACGCGTAGTCGTTCGGACCGCAATCGGGCGCGTCGGCGCGGCGGAACATGCGCATCGACTCCTGGACGTAGCCCGAGGCGATCAGATGATCGCGCCCGCGGCGGTAGAGGTCCAGTCGGTGCGCATCCCATTCCGGATCGGGCCCGGCGCCGCGGCGGGCCAGACCCGTCAGCGGCCGCACGTACAGCGGGTACAGGTACAGCTCCTCGGGACGCCAGGCCAGCGCAGCGTCGAGGGAGGCGATCCAGGAATCCGGTGTCTGGCCGTCGATTCCGTAGATCAGATCGATGTTCAGGACCTCGATCGCGGCGTCCCGGATGCGGCCGAGGGCCGCCTCGACGTCCGCGCGCCGTTGCGGCCGGACCGCGGCCCGGGCCTCGGTGTCGTCGAAGCTCTGCACGCCGAGGCTGAGCCGGGTGACACCGCGCTCGGCCAGCACGGCGAGCCGATCGGCGGTGGCGGTGGCCGGTGACGCCTCCACTGACAGCGGGATCGCCTTCAAATCGGCGCCCATGCCGCTCTCGGCGATGTTGCACAACCGGTTCAGCTCGGCCGCGGTCAGGTAGGTGGGGGTCCCGCCGCCGAACGCCGCCGTCGCGAATCCGGCGGACGGTGCCAGCGCCTCACGCACCGCCTCGGACTGCCGCTCGAGGGCGTCGAGGTAGCGGGTGGTCAGCTCGTCCGGCGCGCCGACGCGGGTGAACAGATTGCAGAAGCCGCAGCGCACCTCGCAGAACGGGACGTGCAGGTACAGCGACAGCGCGTCCTGCGGTTCGTCCGCCCACAGCTCGGTCAGGGCCGGGCGCGGATCCAGCGCGCGGTACGCGGTCTTGTGCGGATACGCGTACACGTAGTTCTGATACGGCGCAACGTAATCCGCGGCGACGGCGGCCGGTCGCGCGGCCAGGGGCAGGTCAACGGCGGTCATCGCGGTCCCTCGAGGAAGAAGTGGGCGTAGGGCACCGTCCACACCACGGGGTGCCCCAGTCGATGTCCGGTGTAGCCGTCCTCGCCGTACGCGGTGCCGTGGTCGGAGCACACGATCGCGAAACAGCGGCGTCTGCGCGACACCGCCTCGAACAGCCGCCCGATGTGCCGGTCCACGTACTCCAGGGCCGCCGCGTGCGTCGCCCGACTGTCCCCGTGATCCGCGGTGGCGCCCTCGGCGAAGAACCAGTTCGGTTGGTGCAGCGCCGAGACGTTGACGAACAGGAACAGCCGACGCTCAGCGGGTAGCTCGGACACCACCCGCGCCGCCAGATCCACCTGCGCCTCGAACGAGGTCGGCGAGGTCACCCCCAGTTCGGGAGACCAGTGCGCCTCGTCGAACAGGTCGGGCAGCACCGAGCCCAGCGCGCCACGGCGGTTGAAGAAGCCGACACCGCCGATGCACGCCGTGTGGTAGCCGGCGGCCGCGAGGCCCGCGACCAGATTCGGCTCCGCGAACACGAAGGTGCCGTCCGCGGTGGACTCGCTGCCACCGAACTCGGCCGCGAACAGGCGCGGGTGCGGCCCCTGCCCCACCGGAGTGGGCAGGAATCCGGCGAACATCGCCTGGTGCGAGGCGTAGGTGAAGCTGCCGGGGGCGTGGCGTTCCTCCCACCGCCCGCCGGGCAGGTGCCGCGCCAGGTTCGGGATCCGACCGGCGGCCGCGAGTTCGCAGGCCACGTCGTAGCGCAGGGTGTCGAGCGTGATCAGCAGGATGTCGTCGAAGCCGACAACGGTGTTCATGTCAGGCTGCTGCAGCATCGGCCCATCCTTCGATCGCGGCCAATTGCGCTGCGTAGGTGTCGAGCCCGTCGGCGCGGCCGGGAAGTCCGGTCAGGCCCGGGAGCAGGTCGCCGAACGCATTCACCTCACCGACCGCGGCATCGCGCCAGTTCGCGGCGGGCAGCAGGTCCACACCGACGCACAGGGTGCGCGGGAAGCAGGCGGCGGCCCGTTCCGCCACGGCGAGCGCCCTGTCCCAGCCGAATCCGGCCGAGTCGAACGCAGCCCGCGCGGTCTGCAGATCACCGCGCTGCCCGCCGAGGTGCAGGTTGGTCATGGGGTGGGCGCTGGTGCGCAGCACCGCGTGGGTCGCCCGCCCGGCGACCACCACCACCCGCAGGTCGGCGGTGCGCCCCCGCCGCGACGGCTTCGGCAACCAGGCCTCGATGTGCAGGCGTTCGCCGGCCAGCGCGTCGATCAGGGCGCCCACCTCGGCCTCGTCGGTGAGTCGGCGCACGCGCAGCGAGTTGTAGACCCCGTCCGCCGTGATCTCCACGCTGCTGCGCGCCTGGACCCGGCCACCGGAAGCCGTCTCGACGGCAACCACCCCGGCCGCGGACGATCCGTGCGCGGGTTTGACGAAGAACCGCCGCAACCCGGCGGCCGTGGCCAACTCGCGTACCTCCGGCCAGCTCCGCGGCGCGGGTGCGTCGCCGCCCGAAGTGGGTGAGATCGGCACCGGCACAGCATTACTCGCGAGGGCGGCGTGACACCGCCGCTTGTCGAACAGCACCGCCAGATCGTCCGGATCGGTCAGCCGGCGCCCGCCGCGCAGCGTGCCGACCGCGGCGAGCAGCGACGCGTACCACCGCGGGCCGTCGGCGATCCGGGTCGGGTCCCCGGGCCCGCGCAGCAGTGCGTCCACCTCGGGATCCTCGCCGGGCGAGTCGAGGCGCACCCATTCGTCGGCGTCGAACCGGGCCCCGCCGCCGGTGAGTACCTCGCGCCAGGACACCACCCGCGGGGCGGGCAGTCCGGAGCGGGCCGCGGCGTCGAGCAGCATCGTCACGCGGCGGTTGTCCGGGTTACCCACCACCGCCAGGCGGGGACGGATCATTCGCTGACCGCGACCGACCGGTAGATGGTGCCGCCGTACTCCTCCTCCTCGGCGTCCTCGCCGTCGAGGTTCAGTTGCACGCCGGCCGGTTCGAGAACCGCCCGGACGCGTTCGCGCACACCGCCCGTCAGGTAGTTGTGGTGCAGGTCGAGCGATTCGAGGTGGGTGAGCGACTGCCCCGCGAGCAGTGCCTCGACGCCCGCATCCGACAGCGCGCCCTTGGACAGGTCCAGGACCCGCAGCCGCGGAACGATCGCCGCGGTCGCGACAGCGGCCGCGATGTCGTCCTCGTATTCGCTGTTCGCGAGTGCGAGGCGCGTCAGCTGCGGCAGCTTCTCCCCGACGAGGATCGGGGCGAGATCGTCGACGGTCGAATCGGCGCCGTAGTTCTCGTCGCCCAGCCACAATTCCAGGTCGGTCAGCGCCGGGAGATCCGACGCGGCCACCGCCCGGACCACGTCGGCGGACAGGCCGCCGGTTTCGATCACCAGGCGGCGCAGGTGCTCGTGCCGGACCGGGGTCAGCGCCAGCTGGGTGCCGCCGCGCACCCCCAGATGCTCGAGCCGGGGAAACGCGGTCAGCAGGGCGGTGACGTCCGACTGCACGATCCACGAGATCTCGCAGTCCTCGAAGGTCATGTCCCCGAGGAACAGCGCCCGCAGCGCCGGCAGTTCCCCGGCAGCCTCGACGAGCGCCTTCACGACGTCGGCGGAGCTCTCCTCGTACGGATCGGCCCAGCTTCCGACGACGATCGCCTGCACGGTCGACGGGTCCACCGCGGCACGGAACTTCTCGAACGCCTCCGGCCACGACATCTCGGCGTCGTACGTGGGAACCGAGATACGCCAGGCGACCGGGCCCTGCCCGGGCACGGCGGGGGCAGCATCGGTGTCGATGGGGAACTCCACAACCGGGAGGCCGTGGAACTCGTTCTGCAGGTCATTGATGGTCACCGGGGCGCTCCTGGTCTCGGGTGGTTGCGATGGGCATTATGCCCGATTCCGGACGATCACCCGGACCGACCCGGTGTCGAGGTCCAGCCGCATGGCCCCCTCGAACCCGTCGGTGCCACCGGAGCCGCCCAGGTCGGCGAGCACACCCTCGGCGCTGCGGGCGCCGACCCGGCAGGCCCGCGCGGTGAACTGGTCGACCAGCGGATGCGCGGCGCGTTCGCGCCACTTCCGCACCGCACCCAACGCCACGGCCCGACCCTCCTCGACCGACGAGTCCGGCGTCAGTCCGAGCCGCTGGGCGATACCGATCCCGAATCCGCCCATGAGCCTCTGCAATTCGGCCAGGTCGCCGGGAGACAGGCTGGTCTCGGTGCCACGCAGCCGGCCCAGCATCCGCAACTCCTGGAACCCGTGCACGTCGGCCAGCAGCCTCCGGACCTCGCCCAGCAATCGCGGCGTCTCCGACCCGGGATGCGCCTCGAGGACACGTTCGAGCGCGACCAGCGCCGAGTGGGTCTTGAGCTGGTCCGCACGCTGCCCGAACTGGACGTCGATCACCTGACGCAGCTCATCGAGCCCGCTGCGCGCCACCAACTCCGATGCGAGAGTGGGTGAATCCTGAACGCCCAGACGGATCAGCATGACCGCGAGCCGAATCCCGAAGAGCCCGAAGCGTTCCACCAGCTGCCGGCGCGTCGCGGCGTCCACCGGCAACGAGACGTCCTCGCGCGCGAAGCGGTCGGCCGACAGCATGGCCAGCTGCAGATCCTCCGCCGACACCGTGGCGAGCGCCTCGAACGCCGCGAACTCGCTCTGCCGCAACGTCCGCGCCCCCAACGCCAGCAAACCGGCGACGGGCACGACGGCCTGGCACAGCCCGGTGAGCTCGAGTTCCGACGCGAACCGTGCGGCCATGTCCTTCGCGGACATCATCGCGTCGGCCCGGCCGGCACCGACCTCGTCGGCCCGGGAGACCACCCCGATCACCCCGAGCGGCCCCGACTCGCCGCCCACATGCGCACCGATGCGGCCGAGGAACTGGACGTCCGACGCGCCGAGGCTGCGCAGCAGGTACACCACCGCGTCGGCACCGGACACCGCGTTCTCGGGCGTCAGCATCTCGAACGTGCGCGCCGAGACGTCCTTCGACAGCGACGACGTGCCGGGGGTGTCGATGATGGTCGTCTGCGCGAGCGCACTCGCGGGCCACTCGACGTCCAACCGGTCGACCCGGTCCGCGGTGAGGTCGCCGAGGTCGAACGTCAGACGCCCGGCGCGGCGCTGCACCGCGACGTTCGCCGACCGCTCGCCGTCGTACCGCGCGGTGACTGTGGGGGTGGAACCGCTGCGGTACCACGTGACGACACGGGTGCACTCGGTCGCGTCCGTGGGCGCGATGTCCTGTCCCACGAACGCGTTGAGCAGCGTCGACTTGCCGGCCTTGAGCGAGCCGGCCAGGGCTACACGGAGTGGCTGCTCGAGCCGGGCCGCGCACTCCGCGAGTTGCGCTCGTGCCGCAGCATTTCCCGTATAGGCATCGCGCGCGGCGGCGATCAGCGCCCGGGCGCGATCGAGTGATGCCGTCATGCGGGTGCTCCCTCGCTCGCGGCGGCCTCCACCGGGAAAAGCTGCGCGGCCTGCTCCTTCAGCTCGGCGAGGGCATTCAGCTGCCGCTCCACGTCGGCGGCGCGGCGCGCCCGTTCGGTCGACTCGACCGTGGCCGCCTCCTGCGCCGCCCGCAGCGAATCGGCGAGCGACCGCAGCGTCTGCTCGGCGATGGTCGTGAAGTGATCGCGCAGCAGACGTTGGATCAGCCGGAGCCGGTCCTTCGATTCCTTGCCGACCTGGAAGCTGACGTCGTCGGTGAAGCGTCGGATGGCGACCTTGGCGTCGGCCCGACGCTTGACGACCCGCGCGTCGCGGTCGTCGCGGTATGCCTTGGTGCCCAGCAGGACCCCTGCACCTACCGAGATGGGGTTGACGAGCGCCATGCCCATCAGGGTGGTGACCAGACCGAACATCAGCACGCCGCCGTACGATCCGCGCATGCCGACCAGCACCTTCTGTGTGATGCCGATCCGGCCGGACTCGAGATCGGCCAACTCCGCGACCGGTTCGAGGACGCCGTCCAAGTCGGCGACGTCGAGCTGCGGCAACTCCACCGAGCCGGCGTCCGCGAAGTGCTCGGCCACCACCTCGGCGAGCCACAGCGCACGGTCGTGCGCCCACACGAAGTTGTCGCCCACCGACTGCGCGATCTGCTGCTCGAGCCACTCCCCCAGCTCGGCCCACTCCTTGCCGGGATCGCCCTCGTCGACGGCGTGTTCGGCCTCCCGGGTCACCTGCCGCAGCCGGTCACGCAGATCGTGATCGATGTCGGAGGCCAGGTCGGCGATGCCGTCGGCCAGCGTCTGCTGCCAGCGCGCGGTCTTCTTCTGCAGTTCTTCGGTGACCGCTTTGGCCCGCTGCAATTCGGCCACCGCGGCCGCGCCCTTCTCCGGATCGCGCAGCGCGGCAAGCTCACTGGCGAGCGCCAGCTGGAGATGCTCGACGACGGAGTGGACGTCGAGCGACACCGTCCGCCGGAGGCCGCCGCGCGCGTACTCGATCACCCGGGTGCGCAGGAAGTCGTACAGCGCGTCGAATCCGGATTCCTCGTGCAGTGCCCGGTCGTCGAGGCGCAGGGCGTGCGACCGCAGGACCGACGAGATCGGCAGCAGCGGAACGTCGAGTCCGGCTCGATGCAAGTGCTCTCGGTCGGCGTCGACGATCTGCCGCCAGTGCGGATAGAGGTCGGTCTTGGTGATCAGACACCCTGCCGCGGGGCACAACAGCGTCGCCTGCCGGAGGAACGCGAGTTCCGGTTCGGTGAACTCCTGGCTGGCGTCCGACACGACCAACACCGCGTCCGCGGCCGCGAGCACGGCGAGAGTGGCTGCCGCATGCGGATTTCCGTGCCCGCCCACACCCGGCGTGTCGACGAACACGAGACCGTCCGCGAGCAGGGCGCTCGGCACGTTGACCTCGATCCGCACTACCTCGCGCCCCTCGGCACGCGGCGTCTTCGGCGTCACCGCATCGAGTTCGTCGAGCGGCAGGTCCACCCTGAGCGGCTCGCCACCGGGCTCGGCGAGAACCAGCTCCGCGAAGGCTCGCTCCGAGTTCTGCACCACGGTGGGAACGGCGGTGGTCTCGTCGTCGCCGACCGAGCACACCGCCAGGTTGAGCAGGGAATTGACGAACTGGCTCTTGCCCTGTTTGAGCTGGCCGACCACGACGACGCGGAACCGGGGATCGACCGTCCGGGTGCGGACCAGGGCCAGCCGCTCCAAAAGATCGCCGCGGCCCGCCGAGGTGGCGATCGTCGTCGTTCGATCGAGCAGATCCGTCATCGCGTCGTTCATGAGTCCCGCTGCCCCGCTTCTCTGTTCCGACCTGCGCCCGTATCCACCTACGCGCGCCGACTGATCCGCCGCTCCGCTGGATACGAATCGGGGCCCCGCTCGCATTAGCGCGCCCGGGGCCCCGTTCGTTACAAGCTCGACCGGGTCGTCACGGCAGCAGGTCGTGTCCGAGATCCGGCTGGGTGGGGGCCGGATCGAGAATCGACGAACCCGCCTGCCCCAGGGCATCGGCGATGCCGTCGGCGAACAGACCCGCATCCGAATGCGCGGAACCGAACGCGTCGCCGTCGATCGACGACCAGGCGTTTCCGCCCGTCAGCCCACCGGTGAGGTCGGCGGTCGCATCGACCGCGCCCTGCCACGCCGAGGTCAGGCCGCTCGTGAGGTCGGCCGCGATGTCGCCGGCTCCCGCGACGCCGGCGCCGAGCCCGCCGTCGATGTTGCCGCTGGATCCGAAGCCGCCGCCGAGCTCCCCGCCCACGCCTGCGTCGACCGATCCGGACGATCCGGCACCGGTCTGCAGGCTGCCCGCGGCGGCCGTCGCGGCATCGACCACGCCGCCGAGCGCACCGGTCAGGTCTGCGCCGAGCTGACCACCGAGATCCCCGGTCGAGCCGAGACCGCCGCCCAGCTGACCACCGAGATCGCCCGCCGAACCGAGTCCGCCGCCGGCGCCGAGCGCCGCGTCGAGCGCCGCACCGAGGTCACCGCCGGCCGAGCTGCCCGCCCCCAGCACACCGCCGAGCGCACCGCCGAGCTCGGCGCCGAATCCGCCGTCACCGGCGAGCAGGCCACCGAGGTCGAGCGAGCCGTCCGATGCGAGGCCGCCACCGAGGACACCGCCGAGGGCCGTACCGAGGTCCACTCCGGCCGAGCCACCGACACCGAACGCGGATTCGAGCAGCCCGCCGAGGTTCGCGTCGGCGCTCGCCTCGACGCTGCCGGCGAGCGCGAGGGCGTTGTCGATGGCCGCGCCGAACGCGGCGGTGAGCGCGCCGTCCACGTCGAGCGCACCACCGAGCGCGCCGCTGACCACGGTGCCCAGATCGCCGCCGGCGATGCTGCCCAGGTCCAGCCCGCCGCCGAGCCCGCCGGACAGCGCCCCGCCGAGAGCCGCGCCCAGCTCGGCTCCGATCGAGCCCCCCGCCGCGAGAGCGGACCCGAGGGCGCCGCTGAGCGCTGCCGTCAGATCGGCATCGACGTTGCCGGCCAGATCCGTGCCGACGCTGCCGCCGACGGCCAGCGCCGATTCGAGGGCACCGGTGAGCGCGGCCGACAGGTCACCGCCCGCCCCCAGCGCACCCGCGAGGACCGCCTCGAGCGAGCCGCCCAGTCCACCGGCCGCCTCGACGGCGCCGTCGAGCACGCCACCGAACGCGGCGCCCAACGCGCCGCCCAGGTCGCCGCCGATTCCGAACGCGCTCTCCAGGGCCGCGGTCACACCACCACCGGCCTGCAGCAGGCCACCCAGATCGAGACTGTGCACGCCCTCGAGCGCGGCCCCCAGCGCAGCACCGAGCTGTGCGGTGAGCGCCCCGTCGACGCCGAGCGAGCCACCGATCAGGCTGCCGAGCGACGCCCCCAGATCCAGCGCGGTGTCGATCTCGAGCAGGTTCGCGATGTCCAAGGCACCGCCGAGTTCGAGGGCTCCCCCCAGCGCGGCACCGAGATCGGCGCCGACGGATCCACCGATCGACAGCGCCGATTCGAGCAGGCCGCTGAGGCTCGTGCCGATCTGGCCGAGGATGTCGGCGTCCAGTCCACCCCCGAGGCTGCCGCCGAGCGACAGTGCGGACTCGAGCGCGCCGCTCAGTGCCGCGGTGAGGTCCGTGCCGATCCCGAGACCACCGCCGAGCGCCGCACCGAGCGAGCCGGCCGACGCGAGCAGCCCCTCGAGGCCGGCGCCGAGCCCCCCATCGAGCCCGGCGCCGGCTTCGATCGCCGCACCGAAGAGCGCACCCAGCGCGGCGCCGAGCTCGGCTCCCAGCTCACCGCCGATGCCGAACGCGCTCTCCAGAGCAGCAGTCAATCCGCCGTCCACCGACAGCAGTCCATCCAGGTCGAGGCTGCTCACGCCCGCGAACGCGGCGTTCAGCGCGGCACCGAGGTCGGTGACGAAGGAGCCGTCGACGTCCAGCGCGCCGCCGAGCGCCGCGGCGAGCGCCCCACCGAGATCGAGCGAGCCACCGATGTCGGTCAGGCTGCCGAGATCGAGGCCGCCGCCGAGTCCGACCGCGGCCTCGATCGCGCCGCCGATGGCCGCGCCGAGCTGCGCGCCGATCGCACCACCGGTCGCGAGGGCGGCTCCCAGAGCGGCCGCCAGATCCGCACCGACGTCCAGACCGCCACCGAAGTCGAAGCCGCCGCCGAGCCCGCCGCCTATGGCGGCGCCCAGCCCCAGGCCCGCACCGGCACCGAGGCCGGCGCTGCCCCCGAGGCCCACACCGCCACCGAGCCCCAGGCCACCGCCCAAACCGCCGGCGGCGCCGACCGATCCCGCCGCTCCGGTGCCGGCCGCCAGGATCGCGCCCAGATCGCCCGCGGCGGATCCGAACAACCCGGACTCGGCGACCATCGGTGCCACCGCGACGATGTCGGCGTGGCAGACGTCGCCCAGCCCGGCCGCACCGAGCGCGGCCTGCGGGTTCGCACAGTACGCGGCGGCCGCGTCCTCGTCGCGGAGGAGCCGGAGGATGAAGTCGAGAACTGCGTTGCTGGCCATGGGAACGCTCCTGACAGTCTGGAGGCTGCTGCCGCAAGATCCGACCGGGACACTGCGGCGAGATTGGTTTCCACGCTACGAATCCGGGGCGTCGGCGGTAACGGGGCGGATCCCCCCGAAAACCGACAGGGGGATTCTCGCCCTCCCCTATAGGGGAACGGGCCCGATTAGGGGGATCGCCCCCAAACCCGCACCGCTCGTCGTCCGTTCCCGTAACGCACGACGGCGACACACCGACAATCGCCATACCACCGGCGGTCACGCAAACCCGCCCCAGAACGGACGGGAGAAGGGCATGACCGCAGGGCTCGGAATTGCTGTCGGAACCGCCAATTCGCGCACCGCGGTCGTGACGGAGGCCGGATCGGCGACCGACGAGCCGGCATTCGTCACCACTTCCCGCCCGTCGGTTCTGTACGTTTCGCCCGACGGATCCGTCGCGTTCCCCGACGCGTCCACCGACCCCGTCGGCACACCCCTCGCGGGGTTCGTCGAACGCGTCGGGGATCCGGTGGGCCTGCTCGACGACGCCGGTCGCGTCCACCTCGGCGAGGACCTGTTCGCCACCGTCGCGGCCGGATTGCGTGACGCCGCACCGAGCACCGGCACCGTTGTCGTCACCCACCCGACCGCATGGAACGCCTACACCGTCCACGCCCTCGAAGCTGCACTGACTCGTGCCGGGATCTCGACGCCGCGGGTCGTGCCCGAGGCCGTCGCGTGCGTGCGCTGGCTCGCATCGTCTCGGGACCTGCAGGGCGACGGCGTCGCGGTCGTCTACGACCTCGGCGCCTCCGGGCTCGACGTCACCGTGGTCCGCACCGGCGGCGAACCGTCGATCATCGGCAAGCCGATCCGTTCCGAGGACTTCGGTGGTGCGCACTTCGACCACCTGGTCACCCGGTACGTGCTCGACACCGTCTCGGACAGAACCGGCGATCTCGATCCCTTCGACACCGCCACGACGACCGCGCTCGCGGACCTGCGCCGGAACTGCGCGGCGGCCAAGGAGTCGCTGTCCACCGAGACCGAGACCGTCATCCCGGTCGCCCTGCCCGGGTACGCCGCGGACGTGCGCCTCGTCCGGTCCGAACTCGAGGACCTGATCCGGCCGGGACTCGTGAACTCGCTCGAACTGGTCCGAGAAGCGTTGCGTTCGGCCGAGATCGAGATGTCCGACGCCGGGTGCGTGCTGCTGGCGGGCGGCGGCGGGGCGATCCCTCTGGTGGCCGAGCTCGTCTCGTCGGAACTCGGCCTCACGGTGGTGGCCGCACCGGATCCGGCGCTCACCGCCGCGTCGGGGGCGGCCCACCTGGCCGTCGACGAACCGGCGTCCACCGCCGCCACGACCGTCTTCCCGGAATACGAGCACACCGACGACGGCACCACCGCCGTCGCACCCGTCGTACCCAGCTTCCCGTCGCGGATGCGCTCACCACGGAGCGAGTCCACGACCCGCCGCCGAATCGCGATCGTCGTGTCCGCCGCGGCCGCGATCGGCGTGCTCACGGCGGGCGGGCTCTCCATCGGAACGGCGTCGAGGAACGAACCGGCACAGACGAGTCCATCCGTCACCGGTACCACCCCGGCGCCTTCCACCGATGCGACGACGGCCGGCTCGGTGAATGGCGGGGCGGCACCGGTCGGGACCGCGGAGACGGTCACCGTCGGACGCGGCGGCACGGCCACGGCGGTGGACGGCGGACTCGTCCGGACCGCCGGCTCCGGACGCGTCACCACCGCGCAGGGTGCGGCGCCCGGCGTACCCGGCGCCGCGCCGGTCACCCCGGAGAGCGCCCCCACGGCCCCAGCCGCGCCCGGCCCGGGAGCCGAGGCGCCCGGCGGCGTGGTCGCACCGCCCGCGTACACCCCGCCCGCCCCCGCCGCCGGCGCGCCGAACCCGTTGCCGCCCGGTCCCTCCGCGGCGGATGTCGGCGAGGGCATCGGCAACGCCGCCACTGGAGTGGGTGCCGGCCTCGGTGCCGCGGTCACCGGTATCGGGACCGGCGTCGGCAACATCGTCGGGGCGGTGGTCGACCCGGTGACCGGACTGCTGATCGGGAAGTAGTCGATGCGGACCGTAGGAACAGGCGCGTCGGCGGCACCGTTCGACGACTCACCACCGGACCCCGCTCTTGCGGGCGTGCCCGGCGTCCGCGAGCTCGTCGAGGCGCTCACCTCACGCGCCGACGGTTGTGTGCTGGTACGCGGCAACTCCGGCAGCGGAAAATCGCTGCTGCTCACCTCTGCACGAAACATGTTGAGCACGAGAGAAGGTCGGGTGCATGCCACCGTCGACGCCGCGCTCCTCGACTCCGGTCCGCTGATCCTCGACGGCGCGCACGCCCTGGCCGACGCCGAACTCGCCGCCCTGTACCGACTGGTGCAGCGCGGGAACCGCACCGTGGTGGTGGCCACCGAACCTCGACCGCACCGCACACCGTTGTGCGACCTCGTCGCGGGCATGCAGGCCCGCGGGCCGGTGATCGATCTCCGTCCCCTGACCCCGACCGAGGTCGGCGAACGTGCACGTCGGCGCGGAATCGCGCTGACGCCGGGCGTCGTTCGGACGCTCCACGAATCGACCGCAGGCGTGCTCGCGTCCATCGACGCCGGCCTCGACGCCGCGGCGGCCTCGAACAGCGACGAGAGCGCGATCCACGCCGCAGTGGCATCGCATCTGCACGACACACTGCGTCACCTCGACACGGACATGCTCGCGGCACTGTCGTTGTGCGCATACGGGTTCGGGATGGACTCGACCGACCTGGCGACCGTCCTGGGGCTCACCCCGGAGGCCGGGCGCGACCTCACCGACCGGGTCCGCGCGAGCGCCTTCGTCCCGCGCGCGAACACCGCGGCGCCGGCGGTGCGGCCACTGGTGGGCGCCGCGATCGGCGTCACGCGACTGCGAGAACTCCAGGTGGGCGTGCTCACCGCCCGACTCGACGCCGGGACACTCGACGCGCAGACCGCGCTGGCGCTCGCCGATGCCGGGCTCGAGGATCCGCGGCTCGCCCGGTTCCTCTGCACGTGCGCGGAATCGGAGAACCCGGTACGCGCGGCCGAACTCCTGGCCGCGGCGGTACGGGCCGGCGCCGACGCCGACTGCGTCGCCCTACGGCGGTCCGAGGCGAGCGCGCTCGCCGGCGACCTCGACACCGCCGAAGCGCTCACCGACTCGATACTCGACCGCGCCGCCGCCCTCGAATCCGTGGAATTGGCGTCCGCCGTGCGTATCTCGGCCTGCATCGCGGCATGTCGGGGAGCGATCGAACGCAGCGCCGACCTGTACGAGTGGCTCGGCCCCCAACGCATCGGCGCGGACGCCGCGATCGCCGCCACCGTCCTGCTCGCCGCCGGACGGCCCGACACAGCCGCCGGATTCCTCGCGGCGGGTCGACAGGGCCCCCCGACATCGGGTGCGGCGGGTGTCGCACTGCTGGCCGAGGGGCTCACCCAGTCGATCGCTGATTCCGGTGCGCTCGCGATGAACTCGCTCACCCGCGCGATGTCGCTGCTGAGCACCAGTGCGCACGTCCGCCTGCTACCGGACAGCGCCACCGCGGTCACCGCACTGCTCTGTCTGCACTCCGGCGAACTCGCGCACGCGGATTCGATGCTCCGCCGAGCCCTCGAGTCCGATCCGCCGTCGAGCATCGCCCGCACCCGGCACCTCGTGCTGTCGGCGTGGACCGCGATGATCGGCGGCGACCTCACCGCCACGGCGGCGATCATCGACACCCTCCCCACCGACAGTCCCCTGCACGCCCGCGAAGCCCTGTTCATCCACGGGCTGCGGGTGGGGCTGGCCCGGCGTAACGGCGACGTCGGTGCGCTGCAACGCGAGTGGGCCGCCGCCCAACCCGTGGTCGCCGGATACTCGGTGGACCTGTTCAGCCTGCTGCCGCTCGGGGAGCTCTGGCTGGCCGCGGTGCGCGTCGGCGACGCCCCGCGGATCGCGCACCTGGTCGCGCAGGCGCAGGACCTGCTGGCCCGGCTCGGCGAACCGGCGTTGTGGGGTGCGTCGTTGCACTGGTACGGCGTGCAGGCGGCGATCCTCGGCGAGAACCCGGCGCAGCTGCTGCCACACGCCCGGGCGCTCGCCGCCGCCGCGGCGGTGAGCGCGTACTCCGCCGGGCTGGCCGCCGCCGGACGCGTCTGGTTGCGAGTGCTCCGGGAGGAGGCGGACGCGTCGGAGGTGGAGTCCGCGGCACGGGAACTCGAGCGCATCGGCCTTCCGTGGGACGGCGCGCGGCTGGCCGGCGAAGCCGCGCTTCGCGTCTCGGACACGCGTGGAGCCACGACGCTTCTCCAGGTCGCCCGGTCGCTGCGCGACACAACGGTGCCGCAACCCACCGGCGGCGAATCCGCCGCACCCGATCCGAGCGGAGGAACCCTCACCGAGCGCGAAGCCGACGTGGCCGGGCTGCTGCTCCTCGGGCTCACCCACCGCGAGATCGGCGCCCGCCTCTACATCGCACCCAAGACCGTCGAGCATCACGTGGCGCGGATCCGGCGGCGGCTAGGCGCCAACTCCCGGTCGGAGCTGTTGTCGATGCTGCGGGCGCTCGGCTACGGAAGCACCGAATCGTCCGCCTCGTGAACTTCGGGCGAAATTCCCCGAGCCGGAGTCGGTACCGTGGCCTATTGTTGGTGGCCGATCCCGAAGACACCGAAGGAACTCCATGCGTACCTCGCTGGCGCCGCGCGCCGCAGTGCAGTCGTTCGCCCGCCGCGCCGCTGTCGTCGGATCGTCGGCGCTCCTGCTCGCCGCACCGTTGACCGCGTCCGCGCACGCCGAGCCGACCGCCCCGGCGCCCGAAGCGGGCGTCACCCAGCTCTCGGCCGACGAGCTGCCCGGCGAACTGGTCGAGGCGATCACCCGGGACCTGCAGATCAGCCCGCAGGAGTACCTGGACCGTGCCGCGCGCGCACAGGAACTCGGCTCGTACGCGGCGGAGTTCAGGACCGAACGTCCCGAGGAGTTCGCCGGCGCGTGGATGGGTCTCGACGGTCACCCCGTCGTCGCCGTGACGACGACGGAGGCGGCACAGGTCGCGTCCCGCGACGGATACCGCACCCACATGGCACCGGTCTCCCTCGAGGGCCTCGAGCAGTCCGTCGCCGACTTCAACCGCTGGGTGTCGGACCTGCCGCGCGAGATCGCGTCGCAGGTCGGGTCCGCATCGATCGACGTCCTGAACAACCAGATCGTCGTCGACATCGCGAACAGCCCCGCCGGACGCGCCCTCGACCTGCCCACCCTGCTCGCAAACGTCAAGGTCCAGCTCTCGAACCTCGGACCGGCCCCCGTGGAAGGGACGCCGATGGGCGGCGACACCTACGTGACGTCGGCCCAGCCGCTGGCCGGCACGCCCCGCAGCGAGGTCGGTGTCTGCTCCTTCGGGTTCAACGGCGTCGACCGGAACGGCACCGCCGTCAACATCAGTGCGGGTCACTGCGATCCCGCGCCCGGCGCGAACGCGGGCGTGTACCTGCCGAACCGCGCCAACCTCGGCGACAGCCTCGAGGTGGGCCGGTTCGCACGCTCGGAGATCGGCGGCGACGACACCATCGACTACTCGCTGATCCGCATCAACGATGCGGGCCTGCGTGTCGGACTCGACCGCCCCGTGATCCGTGGCGCCGGCGGCAGCACCCTCACCGTGACCGGCACCGCCGTCCCCGTCGTCGGAGCCCCGATCTGCAAGTCCGGGCAGACGTCGTCGTTCACGTGCGGTGTCGTGTCCGCCGACCGCGTCGAGGCCCAGCTCGTGACGTTCGACGGCGCCAGTCACACGGTTCGCGGATTCGCCGGGACCGCATGCACTCTCGCGGGCGACAGCGGAGGTGCGATCGTCACCGGCACGCTGGCCCTCGGCATCACCAGCGGATCCAACAGCAGCGACGCGCCCAGCTGCGCCGAGGCCAACGTGGTCCTCGCATTCGACGGCGGAACCTCCAACCTGGGCATTCCGATCCGCAACATCCTGGGCGCCGCCGACGCGTCCTCGGGAGGCGGTCTCGGTGCCGGTCTCTCCGTGCGCACCGGCACCGCCGGCGCCTGACCGATCGTTCACGCGGAATTACGCAGAACGGGTGGGCATCGGGGTACCGAACCCATATAGTCGAACGCGACTCGGAGCACCCGCGATGCCGGGTGCTCCTCTCTGCGCGCCTCGGGGTCCATGGGCGCAGGGCGGACAATAGAAAGGCCCTCATGCGAAGCTCGCTCGCACGTCGTGCCGCGGTATTCGGCTCGACCGCGCTCCTGCTCCTCGGCCCCGTGACCGCCGTCGCACAGGCCGAACCCGCCGAATCGCCCGCGGTATCCGAGTCGGGTGTCTCCGACCAGGCGGCGCATCTGCCGATCGAGCTCGTCGACGCGTTGCAGCGGGATCTGCAGCTCTCTCCGGACCAGTACCTGGAACGGTCGGCACTGGGCCAGAAGCTGGCGGAGTTCGCGGAGATCGCACGCGTCCAGTTCCCCGACGCGTTCGCGGGCGCGTGGATCGACCCGTCCGGGACGCCGATCGTCGGGCTGGCCGGGAACGACCGCGAGGCCGCCCGGGCAGCCGTCGAGCAGGCCGGGTTCACGAGCAAGGACGTCGAGCGGAGCCAGAGCCAGCTCGAGTCCGCCCGCACCGCGCTGACCGACTGGATCGGCACCCTGCCGCCGGAGATCGGGAAGCTCGTGCGTGGGGTCGCCATCGACATCACCACCAACAACGTGGTCCTGCGGGCCGACGACGCCGCCGGCGACCTGCTCGAGCTGCTGCCGCCGTTCCTCCAGGGAGCGGCCCGCCTCGTGCTCGGCCCCGCCCTCGCACCGCTGCAGCCCGTCGCCCAGGGCCCCGAGTCCGCGTACTACGCGGCCGACGCCTTCCTCGGTGGCGACCCGTACGCCGCGGTCGGCGGAGGCATCGGCCTACGCTGCTCGCTCGGGTTCAACGCGACCGACGGCAACGGCGCACCGGTCAATATCAGCGCGGGCCACTGCGACCCCAACCGGACCTTCGCCGGCACCGAGAACGCCTCCAAGGCGTACTCCATGGTGGGTGAGCTGTCCGGGCCGATGATCGGCACCTTCGAGAAGACCAGCCTCGACGGGTACGACTACTCGATCATCCGGCCCACGCCCGAGTCCGCGCCGCGCTTCGCGAACAACGGCATCCGGGTGCCGGGCGCCGCACCGCTCGGGATCACCGGCACCGCCGACCCCGTCGTCGGCGCGCCCGTCTGCAAGGCCGGCAACACGTCGGGCTTCAACTGCGGTGTCGTGACCGCCGTCGGCCAAACCGTTCCCGTCGGCCAGCGCGTGCTCGCCGACGGCTTCGCCACCAACCTGTGCGCGCTGCAGGGCGACAGCGGCGGCACCATCGTCACCGGCACGCTCGCCCTCGGCATCTCGAGTGCATCCAACGTCGGCGACCTCGGCATGTGCGAGGTTGCGAACTTCGTCGGATCCGTCACGGGCAGCGCCCCGGAACTGTTCGCCACCCCGATCAACACGATCCTGCGGCAGAACCCCGGACTGGCGCTCCGGACGTCGTAGACCCCGTCGACGGCCCACACGAGAACGGGCCCAGCTTCCTTCCGGAAGCTGGGCCCGTTCTCGTCGATCCGATGCGACGGCCTACGCAGGCGCGTTCATCATCTGGGAACCGTTGTTCGTCAGCACGGCACCGCCTGCGACGATCGTGCCGAGCACGCCCCCGATCCCGGCGCCCGTGGCAATGCCGGCCGGACATGTCGCAGCCAACCCCGGCCCCGTGGAACCGCCCGCAACACAGCCGATGATCGCGCCAGCGATGGTGCCGATCAACGTGCCGATCGTCACCGCATCGTCGACACCGTCGGCGAGCTTGGCCAGGGTTTCGGGACTGAAGTCGAGTGGTACGGCTGCGACCGGGGCACCAACGGACCCCGGAGCCGGAGCTGCAGACGCCGTGCCGGCCGCGACACCCACTGCTGCGATAACGAGCGCCGACGTCACGGCGAATTTCTTGAGCTTCATAAGGCTGTCATTCCGTTCTGTGACTGCCACGCGTGGCCCCCCGACCGAATGTTGTCCGAATGATCCGAAGCTCCGAGGGCTCCTCACCTGCGCGAACGATCTCGAAAATAGCTCCGATTCGCGGCGAAGCATAACCCAGCCGAACTCGAAATCATCATCAATTGCATTTCGGGCGATTAATGGACAAATGTCCAAGTAATGAATGCATCCCGTCGGCCGGGGCGGAGTTAGGTCTACCTACGCGACGGCAGTCACACGGGCACCGCATACCGTTAACTGAATACGACCCGACTCGCGAGGTTCAGCCCTCCTCGCAACCCCCTCGCCGGAGCCTCTCGCGACGCCCACCGCCTCGCATCCGAGAGTCGAAGATGCAGGAAACCGCGCTGCGCGCTATGTTACCGGTTAGTAGAACTACCAAGTTACCGGCCGGTAACTTAGGAGCGGTTAGGATCTGTGGGCTGACCCACAGGCGGCACGTGTGCTGCCCCGAAACGAAAGGCTTCGACATGAATGCCCTGACGATTACGTTGGGCACCGTCGGCGCACTGCTGAGCCTTGTCTGTTGGGCCTCATTCCTCAGTGGGGCCTGGCGGATGGCGAAGACCGTGCAGATCGGGCAGTCCGCGCCCGACCGCTGGCGCCCGTTCTTCCCGCGCTTCAAGCAGATGATCGTCGAGTTCATCGCGCACACCCGGATGCAGAAGTTCCGCACCGTGGGCTGGGCGCACTGGCTCGTCATGATCGGCTTCCTCGGCGGTTTCCTGCTGTGGTTCGAGGCCTACGGCCAGACGTTCAACCCGGAGTTCCACTGGCCGCTGTTCGGTAACACGTGGGTCTGGCACCTGTGGGACGAGATCCTGGGCATCGGCACCGTCGTCGGCATCCTGACGCTGATCGTCATCCGTCAGCTCAACCACCCGCGCATCCCCGAGCGGCTGTCCCGCTTCGGCGGCTCCAAGTTCGGCCCCGCGTACTTCGTCGAGATCGTCGTCCTCGTCGAGGGCCTCGGCATGATCATGGTGAAGGCCGGCCGCATCGCGATGACCGGTCACTCCAACCCGTGGACCGACTTCTTCACCATGCAGGTCGCCAAACTGCTGCCGGCCAGCGCCGTGATGGTCTCGATCTTCGCGTTCGTCAAGCTGATGTCCGGCATGATCTGGCTGTACGTGGTCGGCCGCAACATCACGTGGGGTGTCGCGTGGCACCGCTTCTCGGCATTCCCGAACATCTACTTCAAGCGTGAGGACGACGGCGGCGTCGCCCTCGGTGCCGCCAAGCCGATGATGTCGAAGGGCCGCGCCCTCGACATGGAGAACGTCGACCCCGACACCGACACCCTCGGTGCCGGCCGGATCGAGGACTTCTCGTGGAAGGGCTGGCTGGACTTCACCACGTGTACCGAGTGTGGCCGGTGCCAGTCGCAGTGCCCCGCGTGGAACACCGGCAAGCCGCTGTCGCCGAAGCTGCTCATCATGTCGCTGCGCGACCACGGCTACGCCAAGGCGCCGTACCTGTTGGCCGGTGGCCGCAAGGACATGGGCGGCGACGAGGTCGGCCTGGTCGACGCTGAGGGCAACGTTCTCGAGAACAAGCTCGCTTCCATCCCGGAGGCCGCGCGCGCCGAGGCCGAGCGTCCGCTCGTCGGCGAGTCCATCGAGGGTGAGCTGGGCGGCATCATCGACCCCGAGACGCTGTGGTCGTGCACCACGTGTGGCGCGTGTGTCGAGCAGTGCCCCGTCGACATCGAGCACGTCGACCACATCATCGACATGCGCCGCTACCAGGTGCTCATCGAGTCGGAGTTCCCGTCCGAGCTCGCGGGTCTGTTCAAGAACCTCGAGAACAAGGGCAACCCCTGGGGCCAGAACTCCAAGGACCGGCTCAACTGGATCAACGAGATGGACTTCGACATCCCGGTCTACGGCCAGGATGCGGACTCCTTCGAGGACTACGAGTACCTGTTCTGGGTCGGCTGTGCCGGCGCCTACGAGGACCGCGCGAAGAAGACCACCAAGGCCGTCGCCGAGCTGCTCGCGACCGCCGGCGTGAAGTTCATGGTCCTCGGCGCCGAGGAGACCTGCACCGGCGACTCGGCTCGCCGCGCGGGCAACGAGTTCCTGTTCCAGCAGCTGGCGATGCAGAACATCGAGCTGCTGAACACGGTGTTCGACGGCACCCCGGACAACAAGCGCAAGATCGTCGTCACGTGTGCGCACTGCTTCAACGCCCTCGGCAACGAGTACCCCCAGGTGGGCGGCGTCTACGAGGTGGTCCACCACACTCAGCTGCTCAACCGCCTCGTGCGCGCCAAGAAGCTGGTCCCGGTGGCCAAGCTCGAGGAGGACGTCACCTACCACGACCCGTGCTACCTGGGCCGTCACAACAAGGTGTACGACGCTCCGCGTGAACTCATGGAGGCGTCGGGCGCCAAGCTCAACGAGATGCCGCGTCACGGCGAGCGGTCCATGTGCTGTGGTGCCGGTGGTGCCCGCATGTGGATGGAGGAGCAGCTCGGCAAGCGCATCAACATCGATCGCGTCGACGAGGCCCTCACGACCTCGCCGAAGAAGATCGCGACGGGCTGCCCGTTCTGCCGCGTCATGCTTACCGACGGCGTCACCGCTCGTCAGGAGCAGGGCCAGGGCGAGGGCGTCGAGGTCGTCGATGTCGCGCAGATGATGCTCGACACCGTCACGCGTCTCGATCCCGCGCAGCTGACCGCGAACCTGAAGGTCGAGCCGCGCGAGAAGGTCGCCGTCGCCGCTGCACCGGCCGCGGCCGAGGCCGTCGCCGAGGTCAAGGAGGCAGAGCGCGTCCAGGAGGTCGAGGAGGCCGCCGCCACCCCGGCCGCCCAGACGGCACCCGCCGGTAAGGGTCTTCAGATGAAGGGGCTGGCCAAGGCACCCGGTGCAAAGGCGCCGGGCGGCAAGGGCCTGCAGATGAAGGGCGCCGCCAAGGCACCGGGCGCCAAGGCTGAGGCGGCTCCGGCCGCCGAGGCACCGGCCGCTCCCGCCGCCGAGGCACCGGCGGCGAAGCCGGGCGGACTCGCCATGAAGGGTGGAGCGAAGGCGCCCGGTGGCAAGGGCCTGCAGATGAAGGGCGGAGCGAAGGCTCCCGGCGCCAAGGCTGCCGCACCGGCCGCACCGGCGGCGGAAGCTCCGGCGGCAGCTGCTGCTGAGGCACCGGCGGCTCCGGCCGCACCCGCCGCCGAGGCCAAGCCGGCACCGCAGCCCAAGGCCGGCGGCCTGGGCTTCAAGGCCGGCGCGAAGGCACCGGGCGCACGCAAGGCCGCCCCTGCTGCCGCCGCTCCGGCACCTGCCGACCCGGCACCCGAGGTCGAAAAGCCGGCCGAGCCGCAGGCCGAGGCCGCACCGGCCGAGGCCCCGGCGCCTGCTGCGCCCCAGCAGGAAGTGTCGACCCCGGCACCGCCGCAGGCCAAGCCCGGCGCGCTGGGCTTCAAGGCCGGCGCCAAGGCACCGGGCCGCAAGAAGTAGGAACACACGACAGCGCCCCCACCGTCCGCGGTGGGGGCGCTGTCGTGTTGCGGGGTGTCCGGCTCCCGCGCACAGGTGAGCGCCCGGGCGGGGTCCCCGGCTCGGTGAGCCACCGGCGCCTACTCGCTCAGATGTGCAGGGGTGTGGGTGACGCCCTCGATGTCACCGACCGTCGCGTCGATCAGCTGATGCGCCAGATCTGCCAGGGCGCGCGCCGTCGCAAGCTCGTCACCGATCATCGGAACGTTCCGGTCCACGGGGTTGCGTCGGGCCAGTCCGACGCCGACCAGCGTCGTCTCCTTGGTGTGCAGGCGCGCGGTCGAGCGAGTCCGACTCTCGTGCTCGTCGATGGTGATGTCCACGCTCCACTGTTCCGTGTCCATGTCCGAGTTCCTCTCGCGTCCCTTCCCGGCGAAGCACACTCGCCGGGCGTACACGAGCAAGTCAACCGTCTCCGGACGCGATCCGGTAGGGCCATGCAGCCCTCGTCCGGCTCGACGACTGCCCCACCGCCGTCGTGCCCCTCACTCCCGTCCGGAGGAGATCCATTCGGGGCCGTTGAAGGTCAGGTTGCGCCCGCCGGTGACCAGGTCGGCGACGCCGTCGAGCCGCTCGAGCTGAGGTTCCGACAGCTGCAGCGACGCCGCCGCCGCGTTCTCGTCCACTCGCGTGCTGCGCCGGGTTCCCGGAATCGGCGCGACCGGCACGCCCAGGCGCGCGCCCTGCGCGAGCAGCCAGGCGAGGGCCACCTGCGCGGGGGTGGCCGCCACCTCCGCGGCCACCGACCGGACGCATTCCACCACGACCTGGTTCGCGTCGAAGTGCTGGTCGAACCGGTGCTGGCCCTGCAGGATCGAGCCCGACACCGTCTCCCGGGTGAGCGTCCCGGTCAGGAACCCCCGCCCGAGCGGGGAGTACGGGACGAATCCTGCCCCGACCTCGACCGCGGCGGGCACGACGTGCCGTTCGACGTCACGCGACCAGAGGCTCCACTCGCTCTGGACGGCAGTGATCGGATGCACCGCGGCTGCCGCCCTGAGCTCGTCGCCGGTCACCTCCGACAGTCCGAGGTGCCGCACCTTGCCCGCGCGCACCAACTCGGCCATGGCCGCGACGGTCTCCTCGATCGGACGGCCGATCTCTCGCCGGTGCATGTAGTAGAGGTCGATCACGTCGGTCCCCAGCCGCCGCAGCGACGCCTCGCAGGCCGACCGGACGTAGTCCCGGTCGCCGCGGGTCGGCGTGCCGCCGCGATCGTCGCCGATCACGCCGGTGATGCCGAACTTGGTGGCCAGCTGCACCTCGCCGCGGCGGGTGCGCAGCACCTGCGCGACGAGTTCCTCGTTGGTGCCGGCGGGCCCGCGGGTGCCCGGCCGCGGTGTGCCGTAGACGTCGGCGGTGTCGATGAACGTGACGCCCACATCGATCGCATGGTTCAGGGTCCGCACCGCCTCCTCGTGGTCGGTGGGTCCGTAGACGTCGCTCAGGGCCATGCCGCCCAGGCCGATGCGGCTCACGCGCAGTCCGTGTCCGAGTTCGATGGTCGGTACCGTCATGTCAGTTCTCCTCTGTCTGCTGTTGCCGCAGCCGGGTCGTCTCGTCGCCGATCGGCCGGTTCTCGCAATCGAGTCCGCGTTCGACGAGGTCGCGGTAGTGCTCGATCTTGGCGTCGAGCGCGCCGAGGTCCTGACGGAGTCGGTCCAGTTGACCGAGCACCCGTTGGCGGTGCTCGCGCAGCAGCGTCATCCGCCGCCCGTGGCTGGCGGCCCCCTCCTCGTACATCGCGAGGAAGGATCGGATCTCGGCGACGGGCATCCCGGTGCGGCGCAGCCGGACGATGAGTTCGATCATGCGTACCGACGCGTCGTCGTAGATTCGGCGCCCGTCACTGCCGCGCTCGACGCGGGGGATGAGCCCCTCCCGCTCGTACCAGCGAAGCGTGTCCTGCGTCAGGCCCGTCGTCACGGACACCTCTGCGATTCCCAGCCTTGCCGTCATGGGTCCCGACGGTAGGCGCTGGAGTGCACTCCAGCGCAACTGTTACGGCTGCGACAGCTCCAGCTGCGGGACGCCGGGCGTCTCGAATCCCAGGACCTGCCCGTAGAACGACAGTTCGGCCTCGCGGGCGCTGACGATCGTCTCGACGCGGCGGAATCCGTGGGCCTCGCCCTGGTAGGCGAGGTAGGCGTGCGGGATCCGTTTCTGCACGAGTGCGGCGCGGAACCGTTCCGCCTGCGACGGCGGGACGATCGGATCCGACAGACCCTGGAGCAGCAGCACCGGGCAGGACAGGCCGTCGACGTTGTTCACCGGTGCCCGCCGCGCGTACAGGTCGGCAGCCTCGGGCAGCGGACCGATCAATCCGTCGATGTACCGGGACTCGAAATCGTGTGTCTCCTTGACGAACTCGACCAGCTCGGCCACGCCGTAGTACGAGACACCGCACGCGAACACGTCCGACGTCGTCAGTGCCGACAGCACGGTCCAGCCACCGGCCGAACCACCCTCGATGGCAAGACGATCGGGGTCGGCGAGACCGGCGTCGGCGAGTCCGCGCACGGCGGCGACGGTGTCCTCGACGTCCACGACGCCCCACTGCCCGCGCAGCCGGTTGCGGTACTCGCGACCGTATCCGCTCGAGCCGCCGTAGTTGACGTCGACGACGCCGATGCCGCGGCTCGTGAAGTACGCGTACACGAGGTTCACCGCGGGTGCGACGTGCGCGGTCGGGCCGCCGTGCACGAACGCGACGTACGGCGGCAGTTCGCCGTCGGGGGCACGGTAGTCGGGACTGCGGGGCGGATAGACGATCGCGTGCACCTCGCGCTCCGGCCCGTCGAAGGTGAGGGCCCGCGCCTCGGGGAGGTACGCGACGTCGGGCAGGTCGTCGACCGCCAGCCGCACGTCGGCGAGCGCTCCGGTGTCGAGGTCGAGCATGCGCAGCCCGGACGCAACCCGAGCACCGCCGCAGCGCAACAGGACCCGGCGGTCGTCCACATCGCAGATCTGCACCGACGAGATGCCTGCGAGGTCGACGTCCCGCAGCGTGCCGGTGCCCGGATCGAGGACCGCCAGGGTGTCGGTTCCGACGGTTCGCGTGGTCAGCAGCGTGCCGTCCCCGAGGGCCGCGTACCAGCCGGCCCCGAGCTGCCACAGCGGCGCGCCGAAATCGGCGCTGAGCGGGCAGATCGGTTGCACGAGACCGCCATCCACCGAGACACGATGGAGATTCCACCAGCCACTGCGGTCGGTGATCACGTGCAGCGTCGACGCGTCGATCCAATCGGGTTGGAGCACCGACTCGTCGGGGCCGCCGAGCACCGTCTCGACGACACCCGTCCGGAGGTCGAGAACCCGCAGTTCGGTTCCGTCCCACGGCATCTGCGGATGGTTCCACGCAATCCATGCGACCCGGGCACCGTCCGGCGAGAGCCGCGGGTAGGCCAGGAAGTCGGAACCGCCGACCACCGAGCGGATCGCGGAAGGGTCGTCGGCGCCCGAACCGTCGAGCGGGACCACGCAGATGTCCCGGACCACCTCGCCACCCGCGTGACGCTCGCGGACGCACCACATGTCCCGTCCCAGGACGACGAGGTCGGCGTAGCGAATCGCGGCCGCCGTCAACGGGATCGGCGTGAGCGGGACGGGTGCGATGTCGACCGACGCGTCGAACCGGTACAACCGCTGGTCGCTGAACTCCGCGAACACCAGCACCGCGTCGTCGGCGACGGTCCATGCTCCGCCGCCGTACTCCTGTACGCGGGTGCGCGCGTTCCACGGCAGCGGCAGCACGTCGACGGGCTCGCCGCCGCGGCCGAGGCACCGGATCGCCGTCCGCCCGCCCTCGGTGGGCCGCTGCTCGGACCACCACACCCGACCGTCGACGAACCGCGCACCCTCCACCGGGTGCCCACTCGCGGCGAGGTGGGTGGCGGTGATCGGCGAGATCCACGACCCGTGGGGCGCGACGGTCGGAGCAACGTTCGTCATGCAGCACACCCTAGCCACGGACACCGGTCGTCGACGTAGTGTTTCCCCATGTCCGCGCAGGTGCCGCAGCGCTTCGCCGACGCCGCCGTCGCGCGGATGGCGACGGTGTCGTCGGACGGCGATCCGCACCTGGTGCCGGTGGTGTTCGCGGTCGTCGACGACACGATCTACACCGCCGTCGACGACAAGCCCAAGACCACCCGGCGTCTGCGACGTCTCGCGAACATCGCCGCGACGGGCCGCGTGAGCCTGCTGGTCGACCACTACGACGACGACTGGGCGCAACTGTGGTGGGTGCGGGTGGACGGGTCGGCGCAGGTGATCTCCCCGGAGGACGACGAGGGCAGAGTCGCCGTGGATGCGCTGGTCGCGAAGTATCCGCAGTACCGGGCGATGCGTCCGTCCGGTCCGGTGGTCGCCGTGCGCGACCTCCGGTGTCGATGGTGGTCGGCCGCCTGACCCGCGCGACGTGCGTCACATCCGCCTCCGGCGGCACGGCGCCGACGACCCACCGGGGCGCCCGCGAATCGGCGCCTTACCTGGACCGATGCCTACCTGGCCGCGCCCTGTCCGGGGCCCGCGCCCGAAGGCGGCCGATTTCCGTTTGCGCCCGAGTGGAATCATGGTTGCGTGAGCACTCCAGATTCCGTCCGCCATCATCGGCCGCAGCGCGCTCTCGAGCAGTCCACCAAACTGCAGAACGTGCTGTACGAGATCCGGGGGCCGGTGCACGCGCACGCGGCGCGCCTGGAGGCCGAGGGCCATCGGATCCTCAAGCTCAACATCGGCAACCCCGCCCCGTTCGGGTTCGAGGCGCCCGACGTGATCATGCGCGACATGATCGCGGCTCTGCCCTACGCGCAGGGCTATTCGGAGTCCAAGGGCATCCTGTCCGCGCGCCGCGCGATCGTCACCCGGTACGAACTGGTGCCCGGGTTCCCCGAACTCGACGTCGACGACATCTACCTCGGCAACGGCGTCTCCGAGCTCATCACGATGACGATGCAGGCGCTGCTCGACGACGGTGACGAGGTGCTCATCCCGGCGCCGGACTACCCGCTGTGGACGGCGATGACGAGCCTGTCGGGCGGCACCCCGGTGCACTACCTGTGCGACGAGCAGAACGACTGGAACCCGGACATCGCGGACATCGAGTCCAAGATCACCGACAAGACCAAGGCGCTGCTGGTCATCAACCCGAACAACCCGACGGGCGCCGTGTACTCGGCCGAGGTGCTCACGCAGCTCGTCGACCTGGCCCGCAGGCACCACCTGCTGCTGCTCGCGGACGAGATCTACGACAAGATCCTCTACGACGACGCCAAGCACATCTCGCTGGCCTCGCTCGCGCCCGACCTGCTGTGCCTCACGTTCAACGGCCTGTCGAAGGCGTACCGGGTCGCCGGCTACCGCTCCGGGTGGGTCGCCATCACCGGACCGAAGGATCACGCGGCCGGCTTCCTCGAGGGACTCGATCTGCTCGCGTCCACCCGCCTCTGCCCGAACGTCCCCGGCCAGCACGCCATCCAGGTGGCGCTCGGCGGACACCAGAGCATCGACGATCTGGTCCTGCCCGGCGGCCGCCTGCTCGAGCAGCGTGACGTCGCGTGGGAACGGCTCAACATGATTCCGGGTGTCTCGTGTGTCAAGCCGCGCGGCGCGCTGTACGCCTTCCCCCGCCTGGATCCGAACGTCTACGAGATCCACGACGACGAGAAGCTGGTGCAGGACCTGTTGCTGCAGGAGAAGATCCTCATGGTCCAGGGCACCGGTTTCAACTGGCCCGACCACGATCACCTGCGCATCGTGACGCTGCCATGGGCGCGTGATCTGGCGGTCGCGATCGAGCGATTCGGTAACTTCCTGTCGAGCTACAAGCAGTAACGACGGCCGCCGCCGTCACGGCCGAGGCGCGACACGGAATCGACCCCAATCCAGCATGATCGCTCCGATATGGGTAGATTCACCGTTTGGCACCATTGTGTGCTGTAAGCGCCTCGTCCTGCCCCTCCCCCCCTGGGCGACGAGGTAATCGGTGGCGGGGACGACCCCCCCTGCTCCCCGCCACCGTCGCTTACCTGTCCGTGCCCGTCTAATCTGATCCGGTGCGGAGAGCCATCCGATGACGTCCGAGTTGTCGACCGATCGTGAGCAGAACCCCAGTCGAGTCCACGGACATGGCCACGGGCATGGGCATTTCGAGGGGCCCGCCCCGGTAGGCCCCACCGCTGCCCGGGTCGTCGTGGGTCTGCTCGTCGCGATCGCCGCCGCCGTCGTCGTCGGCGCCGTCATTCTCTGGCCGAACAAACAGCAGATCGAGATCCCGCTGCCGTTCCAGAATGCCGGCGGCGGTGCCGTCACCACCGAGGCGGGGACGATCGTCGCGCAGGACATCGCCCCGTGCGGCAGTCCGTCTGCGGGACGGGCGTTCTCGGGCGAGGCCGCCCCGTCCTCGTCGACGGGCAGCGAGATCGACTGTCGCCGCAGCCTGGTCGCCATCGAATCCGGGCCCAACGCGGGGACGCGGACGCTGCTCGAGATCGTCCCGGGCCCCGGGCAGCCGGTGCTCGGCCTCGGCGAGCACATTCGACTTGTCAGGCAGACCGATTCGACCGGCACCCCGATCTACTCGTTCAACGACTATTCACGGGGCGTGCCGCTGGCACTGATCGTCGCGGCGTTCGCGGTGGCCATCATCGCCGTCGCCCGATGGCGCGGCGTGCGCGCACTGCTGGGGCTCGGGATCGCGTTCGCGGTCCTGGTCGTGTTCACGCTGCCCGCGCTCCTGGACGGCCAACCCGCGATGCCCGTCGCGCTCGTCTCCGGCGCGGCGATCCTGTTCGCGGTGCTGTACCTGGCGCACGGAGTGAACCTGCGGACCAGTTCCGCCCTGCTCGGAACCCTCGCGTCGATGCTCGTGGCGGCGGCGCTGTCCGCCATCGCGATTCGGATGACACACCTCACCGGACTGTCCGAGGAGCAGAACACAAATGTGCAGGCGTACATCCAGCACGTGAGCATCACCGGACTCCTGCTGGCCGGTTTCATCATCGGATCCTTGGGCGTCCTCAACGACGTCACGATCACCCAGGCGTCGGCCGCGTTCGAGCTGGCGTCGATCGACGAATCGGCCACCCGCCGGACCATCTTCACGTCGGCGATGCGGGTGGGGCGCGACCACATCGCCAGCACCGTCTACACCCTCGTGCTGGCCTACGCCGGCGGCGCGCTTCCGCTGCTGCTCCTCTTCAGCGTCGCGGGAGGCCCTATCGGCGACGTCCTGACCGGCGACGCCGTCGCGATCGAGATCGTGCGCTCGTCCGTGGGTGGCATCGCGCTGGCCCTCTCGGTTCCGCTCACGACCGCCATCGCGGCGCTGCTGGCCCGCCCGCGTGCGGGGGCACCCACCCGGCAGCGACGACGTGGCGGACGCCACTCCCGCTGACCGGGGCGGTCACAGGTTCGGCAGTGGCGGTATCCCGGGGAGGACCGGCATCGGCGGCAGCTGGATCTGCGGCAGTGGCGGCAGCTGGATTCCCAGGCCGGGGAACAGCGGGGCCGGCGCGGGCGCGGGCGTCGGGGCGGGCACCGCACGGTATCCGGGATCCGATGCCGGTTGCTGCGCAATCTCCGTCGTGGTGACGGGCGGTTCCGACGACGGCGGCGGCGGAGGTGGCGTGGTGGGCTGCTGCGACGATCGCGCACCGATCGACGGAACCGTCGAGGTCGAGGTCTCCGTGGACGCCCCCGCTTCCGACCCGAAAACCGTTCGGCCGTAGCCGAGCCCGAATCCGGTGACCGCGATGACCACGAGCGCGGCGCCCGCCAGACCGGCACCGCTCACCTGCCGTCGGGAGACCGCCCGATGGGCCGCAGGCGTCGACCGGCGCGGTGTCGCGACCCCCGACGCCAGGAACGCCGCGCCGCCGGCCACCACGAACTCGGGGTGCTCCGGCAGCACGATCGGCACCGCCGACCGCTCCGCGAGCACGGCCTGCACCTCGGGGATGCGGGCACCTCCTCCGAGCAGCACCACGGCCTCGGGCAGCAGGTCGACCTGCGCCACCAGGTCACCGATCAGGTCGATCGATTCCTCGATCGCCGGAACGACGGCACTGGCGAATGTTTCACGTGGTGTTCGTTCGAGTCGATCGCAGCGCAGGATCTCACTGCGCTCGGACGCCGCGACCGAGCCCGTGTACCGGTCGGCCACGCTCACCGTCAGGCCCGTGCTCCCCAGGTCGTACAGCACGATCGTCCGCACACCCGAGAGTCGGCCGTCACGGTCCAGGCGCTCGAGCACCGCGGCCGGTTCGGGGATGAGCCGGTAGCCGGCGATGCCCGCGCCGCGCATCGCCGCGTCGAGCGCGGCGGCCTGCGCCTCGTCGCCGTATGCGACGCTCACGGCGACAGCTGCCCCCGACTCCGCCATCTCCGCGAGGGCCGCACCCACGGCGTCCGCGGCGGCCTCCTCCGGGATCCGGCCCGCGACGGCGACTGTCCGGCGCTCGAACGCAGCTGGTTTCCCCGCAGTATCGGCTCCCCGGGATCGCACCAAGCGCACGAATCCGGACCCGACCGAAACTCCTAGAACACCACCCATGAGCCGCCTTCGATCGAGGGCACTCCCGGTCGACGCTCGAACCGGTCGCGTACTGGACCAGCCGAGTCTATACAGCAGTGCCTACACTCACCGTTATGCAGTTGCTGTTCGTGTGCACCGGCAACATCTGCCGTTCCCCCACCGCCGAGCGTCTCACCACCGCCTGGGCGGCCCGCAACGGCACCGCCGATCTGACCGCATCCAGCGCCGGCACTCGCGCCGTCGCGAGCTCCGGACTGGAACCCACTGCAGCACATGTCCTTTCGACGCTCGGTGGTGACCCCGACGGGTTCGCAGCACGTCAGCTCACCCCGGCGATCGCGGGCGCCGCCGATCTGATCCTCACGATGACCGAGTCGCATCGCGACACGGTTCTGCGCATCGCTCCGCGCCAGCTCAAACGGACGTTCACCCTGCTCGAGGCCGCACACCTGGCATCGGCGACCGGTCCGGCCACCGTCGCCGAGCTGGCGGCCGCGCGCGGCACCGTCGCCCGCCCCGCAAGCGTCGATGTCCCCGATCCGATCGGGCGAAGCGCGACCATGTTCGAGGACGTGGGCGGTCTGATCGACAGCGCCCTCCACGAGCTGCTCACACGCCTGCGCCGCTAGCGGCGCACTGGCCCCGAGACAACGCCGCCCGTGGCGTGCCGTCGACGCAGGATGAAACGGCGGGTGAATGGCGCCCCCGACGTGCCAATCGGGACATTTGCGACTTCTTCGACCGGTAGTCTGCTGCCGCCAATGCCCCTCCGGCATTGCGTGAGGTCTCGAGTTTCACAGTGAGGATTTTCGGATGGGGAGTTCGCGGATGGGCCGCGCCCGGGTCGTCGCCGCCGCCGTGGCCGTGTCCGCAGCATCGCTGCTGACGGCGCCTGCCACGGCATCCGCCGACAGCGGAGTGACCGCCGCGGCGAACGCCTCCGAGGCCTACCTGGTGAGCACCACGAAGAACTCCGACCGCAAGGTCACCATCTCGGTGTACTCGCCGTCGATGGACCGGAACATCCCTCTCGAGGTCATCCTCCCCGCCGACCGCAGCCGGCCCCGCCCCACGCTGTACCTCCTCAACGGTGCCGGCGGCGGCGAGGACTCGGCCACCTGGCAGCGCAGAACCGACGTCATGGACTTCTTCGCAGACAAGAACGTCAACGTCGTCACCCCACTCGAGGGTGCCTTCAGCTACTACACCGACTGGCAGAAGGACGACCCCACGCTCGGCCGGCAGAAGTGGCAGACCTTCCTCCTCGAGGAACTCCCACCCGTCATCGACGCCCAGTTCGGCACCAACGGGGTGCAGTCCATAGCCGCGATCTCCATGACCGCCACCTCGGTGCTGAACCTGGCGATCGCGAAGCCCGGCTTCTACAAGAGCGTCGGCTCGTACAGCGGCTGCGCCGAGACCAGCACGTGGGCCGGCCAGAGCGCCATCCAGGCGGTCACCGGCATCCGCGGAGGTGCCGACATCACCAACATGTGGGGCCCACTCGACGGACCCGGCTGGGCCCAGAACGACCCCGTCGTCAACGCCGAAAAGCTCCGCGGCACAGAGCTCTACATCACCTCCGCCTCCGGCCTACCCGGCCCGCACGAGACACTCGACGGCCCGGGCATCGACGGCGATCCGAACGTCCTCGCCGACCGCGTGATGGGTGGCGGTGTGATCGAGTTGGTCACCAACTACTGCACCCACAACCTCGCGTACCGACTCGCCGATCTGAAGATCCCCGCCACCTTCGACTTCAAGCCCACAGGCACCCACACCTGGGGCTACTGGCAGGACGACCTGCACAACTCCTGGCCGATGATCGCCCGTTCCATGGGGATCTAGGCCGACTCGAGCCGACTACGACGAATCGACCCGCTCGGCGATCGGGGAAGTGATCGCCGAACGGGTCGAGTCCCGAATCACTGCAGGCTAGCTGCGGACGGGAGTCGGGGGCTCCACGGTCTTCGGCACGTCAGCGACGCTTCCGCCGTCGGATTCGTAGTAGTACTGGTACTCGTACCTACCCTTGCCCTTGGACGGCGCCATGGTCAGGATCGTGCCGAGCACGGTGGCCCCGACGCTCCGCAGATTGCCGATCGCACGCGACACCTGCTCACGCTTCGTCTTACCGTGCCTCACCACCACGAGCGAGCCGTCGACCTTGGCCGCCAGCACCGCCGCGTCCGTCACCGGCAACAGCGGCGACGCATCGATGACGACGAAATCGAACTTCGACCGCAGGTCGGCGAGCAGCTTCTCCGCGTGCGTCGAACCCAGCAGCTCGCTCGGGTTCGGCGGCAACGGACCCGACGCCAGCACCGACACATTGGTGAACGACGTCGACTGCAGGACGTCGTCCAAGTCCGCCTGTCCCGCCAGGACGGTGCTCATACCGACCGACCCGATCAGATCCAGGTACTTCGCAACACGAGGCCGCCGCAGATCGGCGTCGACCAGGCACACCGAGAAGCCGGCCTCGGCGATCGCCAGCGACAGATTGATCGCCGTGGTCGTCTTGCCCTCGCCCGGAAGCGAACTCGTGATCGAGATGACCCTCGGCGGATTGTCGACCTCGAGGAACTGCAGATTCGTCCGCAGCTCCCGGAACGCCTCGGCGCTGCCCGAGTACCCGTCATGGAAGGCGATGGCAGGCTTCTGTTCGCGCTCCTTGTCGAACGGCACCGTCCCCACCAGGCCGACGCCGGCGAGCTCGTCGAGCACCTCCCGGCTCTTGACCGTGTTGTCGAGGCGGTCGCGGAGGATCGCGAGAGCGATCCCGCCCAGGAGGCCGACGACGAACCCGAGCAGCAGGTTGCGCTTGGTCTGGGGGCTCACCGGGTCCGTCGGCGTCCCGGCGTGCTGCTCGACCACCACCCGCGCCGTCGGAGGCGCACCGGGCTCGAGAGTCTCGAGTTCCTCTGCCATGATCACGAATTCGTCCGCGAGGGCGTTCGCCAGATCACGGGCACGCTCAGGAGACGCATCGGTGAGCTTCAGATCGATCAGCACCGTGTCGGGTGTCGACGTCGCCTTGACCTCCTTCGACAGCTCCGCCGCGGTCATGCCCGGGACATCGACCTTGTCGAGTGTGCGCTGCGCGAGCGTCGTACCGGTCAAAAGCTTGGTATACGACGCGACACGCTGCTGGGAGAAGAGGTTGCCCTGGTAGACCTCGTTGACCGACGCCCCCGAGGATGTGGAGACGAAGAGTCGGGCCGACGCCTGGTACATCGGCGTCGCGACCAGCGATGCCCCCAACGCGACGAGCACCCCGACGAGCGTTGCCAGCGCAATGATCTTCCAGCGCGTCTGCACGACACGTAGGTAGTCCTGAACTTCCATATCCCCGATCCCCGTCTCTTTCTGTAACGATTGCAAACACCCTATGCGCGAATCGGTCTCACGGCTCACCTTCGTTCGATTCGTCGAGAACTCTTCCGACCGCCCGCATAACCTCGCCGGAAACCATCTCCTCGTGCGAGCACTGGAAGCTCACTCCCACGACCTCACCGGCGACGTGGCGTCGCCACAGATCCGCCAGCCCGCTCCGGTCCTGCTCGGCGCCCGCGACGAACAGCACAGCGTCGCCGTCGAACACGCGCGGTACATGCGTGCGCGCGGCGGCCTCGAGGGCCGCGCCTACGTCCAGCACACGGCGCACTGTCTCGGGATCGAGACCGTGCAGGTCCTGACTTTGTTGTCGGATCCCGGCCTCCGGCACGCCGTCCGGAACGGCGTCCGGCGGCAGCGAGTCGAGCAGCACCAAGGAAGCGACCTCGTGTCCAGCCGCCCGCAACTGGACAGCCATCTCGTGAGCGACATTGCCGCCCAGGGACCACCCCAGGAGGTGGTACGGGCCGTCCGACTGGACGGACGTCACGTGCTCGACATATCGACTTGCCAACTCTGCCAAGGTTTTCGGCACCGATGGCAAACCGGTCGCCTGGATACCGTACAGCGGTCTCGTCCCGATGTGGTCGGCAAGTCCGCTGTAGCACCAGGCCAGTCCGCCGACCGGGTGAATGCAGAACAACGGGGCGCCGGATCCTGCCTCACCGAGCCGTACCAGTGTCGCCAGGGGGTCTGTGGTCACGCCCGCGGTGACGATCCGTCGGGCGATGCCGGCCACCGTGTCATCGTCGACCAGCCAGCCGACCGAGGCCGTGTAGCCGTGCTCGTCGCGCAGTGCACTCACGAACCGAACCGCCCCCATCGACGTCCCGCCGAGTTCGAAGAAGCCGACGTCGCGTGGCACCTCGTCGCAGCCGACGACGTGTGCCATCGCCTCCGCGACCGCTCGTTCGACGGGTCCGTGGGGCGCAGCACCGGTTCCCGTCGTGACCGCGAGCGACGGCATCGGCAGCGCCGACCGATCGAGTTTTCCGCTCGGTGTCAACGGAATTCGATCGATCACGCACACCGCCGCCGGCACGAGGTGCCGCGGCAGGGACGTCCTCGCGCGGCGTCGAAGCCGGTCCACGTCGATCGACCTCCCGGGCCTCGGCACCACGTAGCATACGAGCGCCGGGTCCCCCGACGGCCGCATGCCCGGCACCGTCACGGACGCGTCGACATCGTCGTCGGACGACAGCACGGCGTCCACCTCGGCAGGCTCGACCCGGACCCCGTTGATCTGCACCTGTTCGTCGGCGCGTCCGATGTAGTCGAAAGTGCCGTCTTCCCGCTCACGTACCACGTCACCGGTCCGATACAACCGGGCTCCCGGTGCGCCGTACGGATCCGCGACGAACCGCTCCGCCGTCAGACCCGGTTGCCGATGGTATCCCCGGGCGATCCCGGGACCACCGACGTAGAGTTCGCCGACCACGCCCACCGGCGTCGAGTGCAGCCGCCCGTCGAGTACTCGCGCGACCACACCGGCCAAGGGCGAGCCGATCGTCACCGGCCCGCGCCCGACGACATCACTGCAAGTGACCCCGACGGTGCACTCGGTGGGCCCGTACCCGTTGTGAAGTCGGTGATCCGCCCATGCTCGCGACACGTCCGGGGACAACGGCTCCCCCGCAGCAACGACGGTCAAGGTGCGAGAGAAGTCGCGAGGATCCAGCGTCCGCAGCACACTGGGCGTCAAGTTGGCGTGCGTGATCTCTCGGCTCTCGATGAGCATCTGCAGATCCGCTCCGGCGTACGCATTCCCGGTCGCACATACCAACTCGCCGCCGTGCGCGTGTGCGGCGAGCAACTCGAAGACGGCCGCATCGAAGGTGGGCGAAGCGACCTGCAGTACGACGGATTCGTGAGTGACTCCCAGCGTGCGTGACTGGAGATCCACGAGTGACGTCAATCCTGCGTGGGTCACCGCTACTCCCTTGGGGTGGCCCGTCGTCCCCGAGGTGAAGAGGAGGTACGCGAGGTCTGCTCCCGAACGGCGGCACCGATCGGCAGCAGCACCCATGGCATCCTCGAGCAGGCGTCGGCGACGCTCCGCCGGTTGTTGCGGATCGATCGGAACCCACGCGGCGCCGATCCGAGTCAGCGCCCACACATCGAGCACCCAGTCCGGGCCGCGCACCGCATCGACGGGTACGACATCACCGACGTCGACTCCCCGTCCGAGGAATCCGGCCGCACGGCGGTCTGCTTCCGCGTCGAGCTCCGCGTACGTCCACTGCCGGTTCCCCGCACGCAGCGCCACACGGTCCGGGTGGCGCCGCACGGACTCCATCAGGATCTGCGGCAGCCGCCTGGGTTCGACCGCGGGCAGCGCCGGATGCCCTGGACGTTGCTCGGCGACCCGCAAGTCTCCGACAGGAATCGACGGGTCGGCGCACACCTGCTGGAGAAGATCGGTCCACACGGCCAGGAGCCGTTCGGCGGTCTTCGCCTCGAAGAGGTCCCGGGCATGGACGACTCGGACGTCGATGCCGGTTCCGTCGGGGTGCTCGGTGACGTCCCAGGCCAGGTCGAACTGGGCCGGCGGTACCCCGTCGCTGTGGTCGGAGATCTCTACGCCCGGCAGGCCGAGCGGCATCCGTCCCGTGGCAGTGTGTGCAATCAGCACCTGGAAGATGGGATGGTGCGACGGATTTCGATCCGGGGCGACGCGGGCCACCACATCGTCGAACGGGACGTCCGCGTTCGCGAACGCTCCCAGGTCGACGTCACGGACACGCCGGAGCAGGCCGGTGAACCGCTCCGCCGGGTCGACCGGTGTCCGCAGGGCGACCGTGCCCACGAACATCCCCACCAACTCACGCAGGCGGGTGTCGGGACGCCCGTCCACGACGGTCCCCACGGTGATGTCGTTACGGTCGCCGAACCGCGCCAGCAGGACGGCCAGAGCGGCGTGCAAGACCATGAAAGACGAGACTCCCTGGCTGCGAGCGAGTTCGAGCAGGGCGGCGTGGACATCGGGGCCGATGCGGGTGAGCGCGACGCCACCACGGTGTGTCGGCCGCGCCGGACGCGGCCGATCGGTGGGCAGGTCCAGAGGACCGGCCGGCATGTCTGCCAGCACGTGAGACCAGTAGTCGAGCTGCCGGCCACCGACGCTCGACGGATCGTCAAGGTTGCCCAGCAGCTCGGCCTGCCACGACGCGAAGTCGCCGTAGTGCAGCGAGATCGGCTCGAATTGCGGTGCCGCGGAACGCAATCGTGCCACGTATGCGTTCTCGAGATCACTGAGCAGCGGGGCAACGGATCCGCCGTCGAATGCGATGTGGTGGATCACCACCACGAGCGTCCACGAGGTGTCCGCGGTGCGGAACAGGCCCACCCGCACCGGCGGTCGGGCAGCGAGGTCGAACGGTCGGTCGACGAGCTCACGTACGCGTACACCGACCGTGTACTCCGTGGACGGTTCCGTCTCCACGTGCAGTTCGACTGCTCCCGCATCCACGATCTGCACGCGCTCGCTGTCGGGGTGGACCGTCCGCAACGGCCGATGACGTTCGACCACGTCGGTGAGCGCCGTAACGAAGGCGTCCGCGTCGAGAGTCCCGCGCAGTTTCGACACGAACGGCACGTTGTACGCCGACGACTCCGGGTCGACGGCCTGCATCAGCCACAGGCGACGCTGTGCGGGGGCCATCGGACTCGGACTCGGCGTGCCGCCGCGCAGCAAGGGACGGGAGTCGGGCACTTCGTCGAGGCGCCGTGCGAGGGCCGCCAGGGTCGGAGCTTCCAGGACCGACCGGGGCGAGACGTCCCGTCGGAGCACCGCCGTCAGGCGAGCTGCCACCTCGACGGCCGCCAGGGAGTGACCGCCGACCGTGAAGAAGCCCGCGTCGACGTCGACATCATGCCCGAGCACGTCCCGCACCGAGCCGACGACAATCTCCTCGGATCCCGTGAGCTCTCGTGCGGATCCGGCCGCCGCGAACTCGTCCGCGAGGTCCGCCAGACGCCTTGCGTCGATCTTGCCGTTCGGGGTGGTCGGGATGCGTTCGAGGACATGCACGTTGGCGGGGACCAGCGCCGGGGGCAATTCCCGCGCGGCATGCGCCGACACGTCGGCGGCCGAGATGTCGGTACCGCTCACGAAGGCGACCAACGCACCGCCACGTACGGTCACGGCGGCTTGCCGAACCGACCCACAGCGGAGCAGCACGGTCTCCACCTGTCCGGGTTCGACCCGCATTCCACGGATCTTCAACTGGCGGTCGGTCCGGCCCAGGAAGGTCATGTGCCCGTCCGGCAACACCTGAACCCGGTCGCCCGTGCGGTACATCCGTCCGGCGCCGTGCAGCCCCGCGACGAAGTGGGCGGCGGTCTGCGCCGGCGCGCCCAGGTAGCCACGCGCGAGTCCCGCTCCGGCCAGGTACAACTCGCCGACACCGCCGACCGGCACCGGACGCAGGTGTCGGTCGAGCACGAGGACGGTCGTGCCGACAATCGGCGAGCCGATGCCGCCGCCACGCCCGTCCACCTCGCCGACAGTGGCGACGACGGTGGATTCGGTCGGTCCGTACGCGTCGAGCATCAGTCGCCCTGCGCGCCAGGTTGCGGCAAGTTCGGCGGGCAGGCTCTCGCCACCGCTGGCGACCACCCGGAGGACGGGGAGCCCGTCCGGGCTCAGGGTTGACAGCACCGCGGGCGTCGACAGGAAATGGGTGACCTCCGCGTCCCGCAGTAGGGCGTGGAGGTCCGGTCCCGCGAACACGTCGTCCGGTGCGATCACGAGGGTCGCCCCGGAGGTGTGCGCCAGAAGGATCTCGAGCATCGCCGCGTCGAAGGCCGGGTTGTAGCCGTGCAGCACACGGTCGCCTGGTCCGACGCGGTACCGGGAACGCGCCTCGGCCGCGAGGGCCGACAACCCGCGATGTGTCACGCCCACCGACTTCGGCTCGCCCGTCGAACCCGACGTCGCAATGACGTAGGCAAGGGAGTCGACCGACCATTCCGGGCCGTCGGGAGCCGTCACAGAAGCCGCGGACCCCACGGCGCCGAAGGCGCGGCCGGACTTCGCCGCAGCCCAGAGCCTCTCGATACGTCCGAACGAGCGTGTGGCACCGATGTCCGCGATGGGGGCGCCGTCCCCGCCGGACCGTCGTGCCAGTTCGTCGGACCGAGCGTCGAGCTGACGGTACGTCCACTGGTGCTCCCCGTCGACGACCGCGATGCGATCGGGATGAGTTGCCGCGGTCACGCGGAGCAGATCTGCGAGCCGGGCCGGTCGCGGCGGCTCACCGCCGTTCGCCGGTCCGGTCGCCGCCAGCGGCAGGTCACACACCCGCATGTCGGCATCGACGGCCGTCAGGGCCGTGGCGAAGTGGTCGGCCAGTATGCGGGCTACCGCGGAGTCGACCCGCGATGCGTCGAACGTCAGGATCACGCTGTAGCCGCCCTCCGTAGTGCGGGCGATCGCGAACCCGAGCTCGAAATCGGCCGCAGTGCTCCCCAACTCACGGGCGCTGACGTTGAGGTCCCCGATGCGGACCGTCGGCGGGGTGAAGTCCTGGAAAGCGAGCGCTACCTGTGGTGCCGCAGTTCCCGTTGCGTGCAGTACGTCCTCGAACGGAACGCCCGATCGGTCGAGCGCCGAGACGTCGAAGTCACGCACCTGGGCGAGGAGTCCGCCGAACGTCATCGTCGGCGTGAGCCGCGAACGCAGCACCACGGTCTCGACGAACAGGCCGACCACATCAGCCAACTGCGGGTGTCGGCGGGTCGAGACGACGGCTGCGATCCCCACGTCCGGGTGGTCCGTGAGCCTCGAGAGAACTCCCGCCAGCACCGCGTGCAACACCATGAACTCGGTGGCCTGGGACCGCACGGCCATCTGCTCGAGCCTGCGCACGACTCCGGGATCCACGTGGAACTCGATCGTCGCCGCCGAAGCCCGGCCGGGCGCCGGGACCCGTCCGGTCGGCAGAACCGCCGGATCGAAGCCGGCCAGGCTGGTCCGCCACTGGTCGAGCAGTGCATCTGCGCTCCGGTCGCGCTCCCACAGGACGAAGTCGGTGTACTGCAGGGGCAGAGGGTCCCACACCGGCGCCGCGCCACCCAGTCGCGCCTCGTAGGCGGTCACGAGATCGCGGAACAGGACGGCAACCGAACCACCGTCCACGGCAAGGTGATCGAGGCTCAGGTCGAGAAGGTGAACGTCGTCGTCCCCGGTGTGCAGCGACACCCGAACCGCGTCGACCCCGGAAGCGCAGGCGCCGACCACCGCGTGTGGTCCGTCCGCATCGGTCTCGATCCGGGTGCGCAACGCCTCGTGCCGATCCACGACATCTCCGCACGCCGCCCACAACGCATCGGCGTCGAGCGGGCCGCGGAACTCGATGCGGACGGACGGACGGTAGGCCGAGTCATCCCGGGTGCGCCGCAACGCCCACATCCGGTTCTGTGCTCGGCTCAGGGGGATTCGCGCCGGCCGTTGCCGGGCAACGGGACCGGGGACCACACCGGGCAGTGTCCCGTCCGATATCGCCCGTGCCAGGCCTGCGACGGTCGGCTCGGCGAACAGCAACCGCAGTGGGACGTCCCGGTCGACCAACTCGCGGATCCTTGCGACCACCGCCGTCGCGAGCAACGAGTCGCCGCCAGACGCGAAGAAGTCGTCGAATCGGCCCACCGGGTGACCGAGTAGGTCGGAAAACACCCGCGCGACGAGTCCCTCGGACGGGTCCTCGGCGGGCACCGATGCGTCGTAGGCCGGATCGGGCAGGTTTCCGACATCGATCTTGCCGTTGACGGTCAGCGGGATGGACTCGACGGCAACCACCGCGGTCGGCACCATGTACCGCGGCAGACGCGCGGCCAGAAGTCGTTGGAGCGCCGTGACGTCGGCATCCGCGGGCGCGACATACGACACAAGAGCCAAGGTTCCTGCACCGTTGTCACGCATCACGGTTGCCGCCCGTACGACGCCCGGCCCGACGGCGAGGACCGCGTCGATTTCGGCCGGCTCGACCCGCACCCCCCGGATCTTCAGCTGATCATCGTTGCGGCCGTGGAACTCGAGGACGGGACGCGCGTCGCCGCCGACGACCCACCGGGCGAGGTCACCCGTGCGGTACCACCGAGTGCCGCCGTTCCCGGCGACGAACCGCTCTGCGGTACGGGCGGGATCACCGATGTAGCCGGTGGCGATGCGATCCCCGGCAAGATACAACTCCCCCGTCACACCGGGCGGGACCGGGTGCAGCCACGAATCGAGCACGACCGCCTCGACCCCCCGTGCCGGAGTGCCGATCACCACCCGCGTCCCGGACGTCAGCGGCCCGGCGTAAGTCGCGAAGGCCGTGGACTCGGCCGGACCGTAACCGTTGAACAGCCGGCGCCCGGGCGACCATGCGCTCACCAGTTTCGGGGATACGGATTCGCCGCCGAGCATGACGGTGCCGAGCCGCGGAAGCTCACACGGCTCGAGGGTGGCGAGGACCGACGGTGTCAGGCACGCGTGGGTAACCTGCTCGCGTCCGATCACATCCGCCAATTGCATACCGGCGTACGAGTCGGCGTCCGCGACGACCAGCGTCGCGCCGGACGCTCCTGCGAGGACGACCTCGAGCAGTGCCATGTCGAAACCCGAAGACGCCACGTGCAGGACGCGCGTGGCCGGACCTGCGCCGAACACATCGACGAGGTCGGCGGCGAGCGCGCCGAGCCCGGCGGCGGTGAGCACCACGCCCTTGGGCTGTCCGGTGGTCCCGGAGGTGAACACGACATAGGCGGGATGCTCTGGCAGTACCTCCGGTTCAGGAAGGTCACGGGACGCGGTCGCGGTGACATCGACCCAGCTGACGGGCGGGGGGAGATACGGCAGGCGGGCCGTGGAGGTGATACCGATCCGCGCCCGGGACGCCTCCAACATGTGTGCGACACGGCTCACGGGGTTGGCGGGATCGATCATCACCGGTGCGCCGCCGGTTCGGGCGACCGCCCAGACCGCGACAACCGATTCAACGGATCGCTCCAGCACGCAGGCCACCGGATCGCCCGGCCGTGCACCGCCCGCGCACAGAACGGCAGCGAGCGACTCTGCCCGGTGCACCAACTCCCGGTAGGTCAGGGTCTCCGCACCCGAGATCGCCACACCGTCGTGGTTGGCCGCGGCGCCACGCGACAGCAACTGCCACAGGGATTTTGGAGTGGATCGACCACCTCGGGCCGGTACCAGCTCCGCGCGCTCGGCGTCGGTCAGCAGGTCGATGTCGCCGACGGTGCCGGTGGGCTCGCCGGCCACCGCGTCCAGGAATGCGACTGTTCGCTGCGCGAAATCCGCGACGGTGGTGTGCTCGTAGACGTCTCGGTCGTACGTGAATTCGAACTCGAACGATTCAGTCTGCTCCGTCACCGTGAGTTGCAGGTCGTACTGGACGGTCTCAGTGGGACGCGGTGAGACGGATACCGTGAGTCCGGGCATCTCCATCCGTGTTCGGGTCGGCCGACGCATGGACAACGCCACCTGGAACAGCGGATGAGACAGGGCATCCCGGGTGGGCAGGATCTTGTCGACGATCGTCTCGAACGGTGTGTCGGCGTGGGCGAACGCCGCCACGTCACGCCGGCGGACGTCGTCGAGCAGCTCGGTGACCGAAGCCGTGGGATCCACGTGCGTGCGCAGCACGACGGTCGACGCGAACATTCCGACCGTGGCGTCGAGCGCCGGGTCGCCTCGCCCGGCCACTGCCGTCCCGATGACGATGTCCGCACGGCCGGTGTGTCGGGCCAGGACCGCTGCCAGTGCGGCATGCACGAGCATGAAGGTGGTCACGCGCTGCCGCCGCGCGGTTTCGGCGAACGCCTCGGCCCGTTCGGCGCCGACGGTCAGTAGCACGGTTGCGGCGCGCCCTGGTGCCGACGAGGTGCGCGGGTGGTCGTGAGGGAGGGTGCACAGCTCGTCGATTCCGGCGAGCGCCTCGAGCCAGTACCCGAGGCCGCCGTCGGCCGTTTCGGCGCGCCAACGCGCGTAGTCGACGTACTCGATCGCCGGGGGCGGCAATTCTGCCGGCTCGACGGAGACGCGACAGCCGTAAGCGTGCAGGAGATCTCGCAACAGCGGCGTCAGCGACCAGTCGTCGACCGCGATGTGGTGGACGACCACGGCGAGGTGATGACGGTCCGTCGAGGTCCGGTACAGGCGAGTCCGGATCGGAGGCTCCGAATCCAGACGCAACGGCACCGCGGCCAGCTGGCGGACGAACTCGTCGACCGCGTCCTCGGGTACGTCGACGATCCCCAGATCGAGCTCAGGGGTGTCCATGACGACCTGGATCGGATCGTCACCCGGGTACACCGTCCGCAGCACCCGGTGCCGGACGACCACGTCGTGTAGGGCACCATGCAGAGCCGTCACGTCCAAGGCCCCGTCGAACCTCATCACGAAGGCGAGATTCATTGCGGCCGAGTCAGGATCGAGGCGCTGCAGGAACCACAACCGTCGCTGGGCCGGGGAGAGCGGACCCTGCCTGCTCGCCGGAGTCGACGCGGTGGGCACCACGACCGGTGCCGGCGACCCTGCGCGTAGTTCCAGAAGTCGTGCGAGTTCGTTCACCGACGGGTTCTCGAACACGTCGCGCACATCGATCGGAACCCCGCTCACCGCGCGCAGTCGGCCCGCGAGCTGAGTAGCGAGCAACGAGTTGCCGCCGATGTCGAAGAAGTCGTCGTCGGCGCCGACACGATCGGTCGCAAGCAGATCACGGCAGACGGCGACCACGAGGTCCTCGAGCGGGTTCCGCGGCGATGTGGTCGAGACCTCCTGCACCCGACGAGGATCAGGAAGGGCCGCGACGTCGAGCTTTCCGTTGGGAGTCAGCGGGAGCTCGGGTACGGCCACGACGGCCGCCGGCACCATGTAGTCCGGCAGCAGTCGACGCAACGCCCGGACGACGGTGCGTTCGTCGATGCACTCCCGGGACGCGGCGTACCCGATCAGGCGGCCGTCCCGGACCAGTACAGCGGCGTCGGTCACGGGTGCGATCCCCCGCAGGGCGTCACGTACCTCGCCCGGCTCGACCCGGTGCCCCCGGATCTGCAGCTGTGCATCGGCCCGACCGCGATACTCGAGAGTGCCGTCGTTGCGGATCCGCGCCAGGTCACCGGTGCGGTAGCGGATCGTTCCGTCGTCGGATGCAACGAACCGGGCGGAGGTGAGCCCCGGCCGGCGCAGGTACCCCCGCGCGACCTGCGCGCCGCCGAGGTAGATCTCGCCGATCGACCCCTGCGGGACCGGGCGCAGGCGCCCGTCCAGCAACTCGACCCCGATGCCCGGGAGCGCCGCGCCGATCACGCTGCGCCCGGGAGTATCGGGTCCCACGTCCGCCCACGTCGCGTGGACGGTCGACTCGGTGATGCCGAACATGTTGACCGCCCGTACCTTCGGGTGCTGCGCAAGCCAGGCGCGGATCGGCCCGACGGCGAGTGGCTCACCCCCGAAGATCAGCAACCGCACCGACAGGTCGTCCGGCTCACCCGGAACCGCAGCGAGTTGCGTGAACGCGGTCGGGGTCTGGTTCAGGACCGTGACCCGTTCACGAACGAGCAACTCCCGCAGCTCGTGGGGACTGCGCGCGACCATCGGGTCGACGATCACCACCCGGCCTCCGGTGGCGAGCGGCCCCCACACCTCCCAGACCGAGAAGTCGAAGGCCGGCGAGTGGAACATCGTCCACACGTCGTCCGGGCCGAAGCCGAAGCCCGCGCGGGTGTTCGTCAGCAGCGCGATCACCGCTGCGTGCGGCACCGCCACGCCTTTGGGTGTTCCGGTCGAGCCGCTCGTGAAGATCACGTAGGCGGTCTGGTCCGATCGAATCGGCGCGTCGACGACGCCGGTGCGATCGATGCCCCGACCGGAATCGAGCGATTCGATCCGCAGCGTGGGAAACTCGGTCGCGACCGTACCGTCGGTGAGCACGAGGCCGGGACGGGACTGCGCCAGAACCGCTTCCAGTCGCTGGTCCGGTTGTGTGACGTCGAGCGGCAGATACGCCGCCCCGAGCCGGGCCACCGCCACCATCGCGGCGATCAGGTCGACCGACCGCGGCAACGCGATCGCCACCAGGTCCCCGCCCCCGATGCCGGCATCGATCATCGCCGCGGTCAGGGTGAGCGATCGATCGTCGAGTTCGCGGTAGCTCACGCACCGTGAGCCGAACACGACCGCCGTAGCGTCCGGGCACTCGCGGGCGCGCTGAACGAACAACTCGCCGAGCGAGGTCGCCGCCGTCGTGATCGCGCCGGCGCGGGCGTCGAGGACGCTCGACGGCTCCAGATCGATCGCGCCGAGGGTCGCATACGGATCGTCGGCCACGACCTCCAGAATCCGCAGCAGCCACGACCCCCACCGCGACACCGTCGAACGGTCGAACAGGTCGCACGGGAACGTGAGCACGCCGTCCAGTCCCGCTGTCTCACTCATTTCGGGCTCACGTTCCCGGAACGTCACCTCCAGGTCGAACCGTGTCCGTCCGCTGTGCAGTTCGCGAGTGCGGGCCTCCAGACCGGGGAGCGTGAACTCGGCGGGCACGAAATTCTCGTAGGCGAGCATCACCTGGAACAGCGGATGCTGCGCTCCCGAACGTTCCGGTGCGAGGCACGCGACGATCTCGTCGAACGGCAACTCGGCGTGCGCGAAGGCGTGGATGTCGTTGTGGCGCACGCGGGTGAGAAGATCGGCGAAGGACCGGCCAGGGTCCACCTCGCAGCGCAGCGCCACCGTACCGACGAACATTCCGGCGAGTTCGTCGAGGGCGGGCTCGGTACGGCCGGACACCGGCGTGCCGATCGTCACGTCGGAGGATCCGCCGAGTTTGTGGAGCAGCACCGCGAGTGCGGCGTGCAGCACCATGAAGATCGTCGCGTCGTACTCGCGCGCCAACTTCTCCAGCGCCGAATGGAGATCGACGGGGATCGAGAACTCGGTGGTGCCCGCTGTCCCGTCGCCGTAGCCGTCGCCCCTGCTCCGGTCGGTCGGCAGTGCGACCGGGGCAGGTGCGGGATCGAGCACGGAACGCCAGTACGCAAGATCCGTCCAGGCGCGGCTGCCCGGGACGCCGGCATCACCGAGAACGGCACGGTGCCAGCGGGCGTAATCGGTGAACTCCACCGCGAGCGGTGTCCAAGCGGGGACCACACCGCCGAGACGGGCACGGTAGGCCTCCACGAAGTCCCGGGTGAGGGGCACGGTGGAGAGGCCGTCCAGCGCGATGTGGTGCGCGACCACCGCCAACGTGTGCCGGTGCGGTTCCGAGCGGTACAGCGCGACCCGGATCGGCGGCTCCTGCGCCAGGTCGAAACCTGCCGACGCCATCGCAGCCAACGCCGCGTCCAGGCTGTCGGCGTCGTCGCAGTCGACGATCGGCACTGCCGGTGGCACCGGTCGTACCACCTGCACCGCCCCCTCGGCCTCCTCGACGAAGACGGTGCGCAGGATCGCGTGTCGTGCGGCCACGTCGCGCAGTGCCGCTACGCAGGCAGCCACATCCAGGTCGCCCCGGAGTTCCACCGCGAACGCGATGTTGTCGCCGGCGGACCGATCGGCACGGTTCAGCAACCACATCCGCTGTTGGGCCGGAGAGAGCGGCGCCGGGTCCTCGGACGCCACTGCGGTCAGCGACGGTCGGTCGTCGCGGTCACGTCCCTCGATGGCACGCGCGAGCGCGTCCACCGTCGGATGCTCGAAAACGTCTCGGACATCGACACGTGTGCCCAGCGCACCCTGGACGCGCGAAACCAGTTTGGTTGCCAGCAACGAGTTTCCACCGAGCGCAAAGAAGTCGGAGTCCCGACCGATCGAGTCGACCGAGAGCACGTCCGCGACGAGCCGACCGACGATCTCCTCGCTGTGGGACCGGAAGGCCGAGCCGACGACGGGGCCACCGCTCCGCTTCGGCAGGGCCGATCGATCGATCTTGCCGCCGACGGTCAACGGGAGGTGGTCGAGCACGTCGACGGTGTTCGGAACCATGTGTCGCGGCAACCGTTCCGACGCATACGCCCGCAGCGCATCGACCTCGGCACGGTCCGGGCCGTACACGTACGCGACCAGCACGTCGTCCTGTACCGCCGCGATCGCGGTGCGCACTGCCGGATGGGAGGCGAGCACACCTTCGATCTCTCCCAGCTCGACGCGGATTCCACGGATCTGCACCTGGCGATCGGTGCGACCGACGAACTCGTACTGGCCGTCGGCGCGGCGGCGCACCAGGTCACCGGTCCGATACATCCGTCCCGGCCCGAAGGTCGACGCGACGAAGCGCGACGCCGTCAGTCCCGGTTCACCGAGATATCCCCGGGCCAGACCGGGGCCCGCGAGGTACAGCTCGCCGACTGTCCCGGCCGCGACCGGGCGGAGTCCGCCGTCCAGCACAGCCGCCGACATGCCGTCCACGAGTCTGCCGATCGGCACGGTCCGGTCCGCCCGGATCGGCGTGCTGATCGTCGCCACGACCGATGCCTCGGTGGGTCCGTAAAGGTTCAACAGCGTGCGCCCAGCCGCCCACCGCCCGGCTATTTCGGACGACCACGCCTCGCCACCGAGACCGATCACACGCAGATCGTCCAGACCGTCCGGCCCGAACTGGGCGGGAATTGCCGGTGTCGAGAACCAGTGCGTGATCCGTCGCGCGCGGAGGAACTCGGAAAGCTCCGGGCCGCTGTACATCTCGGCCGGAAGCAGGACCATCGTGGCACCCGACCCGAGCGCGAGCATGTACTCGAGTATCGAGGCGTCGAATGCCGGTGACACGCCGTGCAGGATCCGCGCGTCGGGGCCGACGTCGAACGCCCGTCGCACCGCCGCGGCCAGCGACGCGAGACCACGATGGGTGATTATCACGCCCTTTGGCGCACCCGTGGACCCGGACGTGTAGATCACATAGGCCGGGGTGTCCGGGTGGACCGGCCGTATCGGGGGAAGCGGAACCACCTCTTCGGCAACCGGATCGACTCGACGAACCCCAGGAGGAAGTTCGGTGTCCGCGCCTGCGACGGCGTACCGTGCGCCCACGTCGGCGAGGATCGCAGCAATGCGGGCTGTCGGCTGCGCCGGGTCGAGCGGGACGAAGGCCGCGCCGACGCGGGCGACCGCGGTGGACGCCACGATCGAATCGATCGAGCGCGGGAGGAGCACGGCGACGAAGTCCTCCGGCCCAACCCCCGATCGGGACAGTCGGGCGGCGAGCGCCGCGGCGGCGGGGGCGATGTCGACGGCCGCGCCGGCAGCGTCCTCGATGCGCACCGGGCCGTCGAGGATCTCGGGCAGCGTCGCGACCGCCGGCGCTACCGGCCCACGCTCGATCGTTCCACCGCCCAGGATGTCGACGAGGGGGGCGCCGGGATCCGCGACCGCGCGCGCGAGCGCCTCGCAGACCAGGGACGCCCACGATCGCACCGTGTCCTCGACCAGGACTCCCTCGTCGAATCGGAACTCGAACGCGATAGACCCGCCGTCGCTCTCGCGCGCCTGGATCTCCAGATCGAACCGGGCATCGCGGCCCGGCAACTCCCGGGCGCGGACCCGGAGCCCAGGCAGGTCGATCGGAGGGGCGGCGAAACTCTCGAACGAGAACATCACCTGTATCGGCAATCGTCCGCCGAGGTGGTCGACCACCTCGTCGAACGGGGTGTCGCTGTGCGCGAAGGCCTCGATGTCGACGGCTCGGACGGCTGCCAACAGGTCGGAGAACGGGTCGTTGAGGTCGATCGGTATGCGGAGCGCGAGCGTCCCGACGAACATTCCGACCAGCGGATCGAGATCCGGATGCCGGCGGCCCGAGTCGACGGTGCCCACGACGGTCTCGCGGCTTCCGGTCACCGCCGACGTGACGGCGGCGATCGCCGCGTGCAGGACCATGAACGCGGTGACGTCGTGGGTGCGTGCGATGCGGCGAACATTCCGGGACACGTGCTTGTCGAGCGATCGGACGACACGACCGACACCGCCCGCCGCGCGGCCCCGCGGTCGGTCGAGCGGGAGCAGCAGCACCTCGTCGACACCGTCGAGTGCCGTGCGCCAGTACTCGACATCGCGGTCCCGCACCCCCGTCGCGAGCACGGTCGAGTGCCAGTGTGCGTAGTCCTCGTACCGGATCCGCAGCGGGCTCCAGGACGGGGGTGTCCCCGTGCTCCGAGCCGCGTACGCGTACCCGAGATCGCGCACGAGTGGCCCGAAGGACAGCCCGTCGAGCGCGATGTGGTGGGCCACGACCACGAGTTCGTGCTGGTCGTCGCCGAGCCTGTGGAGCCGGAATCGAATCGGTGGTTCCGCGTCGAGCCGGAACGGTCGCGAAGCGAACTCCTCGGCCCGGCACTGCGACTCCTCGTGGGTCGCGCACTCGTCGACCCGAAACGATGTGATCGCCTCGGCCGCGGGGAGGACATGGCGCTGGATGCCGTCACCGGAGCGCCGGAAGACGCTGCGCAGCAGGCCGTGACGCTCGACGATGTCGCCGAGCGCCGCCCGCAGCGCCGCGGCGGACAGATCGCCGTCGAGTTCGATCACGAACGGCACGTGATAGGCGGTGCTCTCCGGATCGGACTGCGTGTGGAGCCATAGCCGCTGCTGCGCCGGGGCGAGGAAAGCGGGGCCGTCGGCGACCCGATCCAGGGCGGGCAGCCCGGATCCGCTCACCGCGAGGACGGCCAGACGCGCTACGGTTCGTTGCTCGAAGACGTCCTTGACCGAGATCCTGCGCCCCGTGGACGAGGAGATGTGTGCGGCGAGCTGCGAGGCGGCGAGCGAGTCACCTCCGAGGGCGAAGAAGTCGGCGGTCGCGGATACCTCTCGCGTGTCCAACAAGCGAGCGACGACACCGGCGATCAGGATCTCGAGCTGCCCGTACGCGGGGCGCCCGGGGTCGTCGTGGTCATCGGGCGTCACCTCCACCGACGACAGGGCGACTCGATCGATCTTCCCGCCAGGAGTCAGCGGAAACGCCTCCAGGACGACGATGAGATCCGGCACCATATGACGGGGTAGGCTCTCGACCGCCCACTGCCACAGCGCCTTCCGGTCGACGTCCGCACCGGTGACGAACGCGACGATCCGCTCTGCAGTGAGGATCACCGCGGCACCTGTCACGGTCGGGTGCTCGGCGAGGACGGTTTCGATGTCCCCCAGTTCGATTCGGATTCCCCGCACCTGCACCTGACGGTCGGCACGACCGACGAACTCGAGTTGGCCGTCGAAGCGGCGGCGCACCAGGTCACCGGTGCGATACATCCGACCCGGACCGAACACCGACGCGACGAACCGTTTCGCCGTGGTTCCCGGGTCACCCCCGTACCCGCGTGCCAACGACGGCCCGCCGACGTAGAGTTCGCCGACGACCCCGACCGGAACGATCCGCAGTCGGCGATCCAGGACCGCGAGCGTCGTGCCGTCCACGGGACGCCCGACAGGCACCGACTGCGCGCCGTCGAGCGTTCCCATATCGATCGGATCGCTCACCGCGGCAAGGACGGTGGTTTCCGTCGGACCGTAGGCGTTGAGCATGGTCCGACCGGGCATCCACCGCTTCGCCACCGAGACGGGAAGCACCTCGCCACCCGCGTCGAGCACCCGCAGACAAGGGAGTTCCCCGGCCGGCGTCGCAGCGAGCACCGCCGGCGCCGACACAACGTGTGTGATCTCCTCCACCCGCAGGAGCCGAGCCAACGCGTCGCCGCCGACCTCGGTCTCCCCCGCGACGACCAGCGTCGCGCCCGCATCGGCCGCGAGCAGGATCTCCTGGATCGACGCGTCGAAGGACGGCGATGACATGTGCAGGACTCGCTCGGCCGACGCGGCCGCGTACCGGGTCCGTAGCGTCGAGACGAGGCCGGCGACGCCACGATGCGTCACGGCGACCGGCTTGGGTCGACCGGTCGACCCTGACGTGTGGATCACCCAGGCCGTGTTGTCCGGACGGAGTGGACACGAGCGGTCCGAATCTGCGATCGGAGCGGATTCCCAACCGTCGGTGACGAGATCGACCCGTTCCGTCCCGGCGGGAAGTTCGATGTCCGGACCGGCAATCGCCAGCGCGACGCCATCGAGGTGCTGGGCCATCCTGCGGGGAGGAAGATCCGGGTCGACCGGTACGAACATGGCGCCGGTCTTGGCGACGGCCCACAACGCGAGGACCGAGCCCGCCGAGCGCGGGAGCACCACTCCGACACCGACTTCAGGGCCGGCGCCGTGGGCGATCAGTTTGCGCGCGAGCGCGGATGATCGCGCATCCAGTTCGGCGTAGGTGATCTCGCCCTGCCCGCTCCGCACCGCGACTCCCCCGGCGGCCGCACGACGAGTGAGGACATCCGGGAGGAGCAGTGCACCAGGCTCGATCGTCGTCGGCGATCGGACGATCTCGTCCGGGCGATCCAGGTCGACGTCGCCCACACCCCGCTGCACGTCCGACACGAAGTCGGACAGGAAGTCGAGGAATCGCCGATGGTGCCGACCCAGCGACTCTTTCGAGTACCGCGACGGGTTGGCCTCGAAGTCGACACGTGTCGCCCTACTGTCGCCGGCCGGGTAGATCGTCACCGACAGGTCGTCGACCGGTCCGGTCGACAGGATGTGCAGCTCTCCGTCGACGTCACCGAACGACCAGCGCAGCGGGAACTGCATGATGTTGACGACCGGACCGAAGACTCCGCCGACCCCGGACCGCGGCTCGCCGTGCCCGAACTCGCGGAGCATCGCGTCGTAGCGGAACCGCTGATGCCTGAGCGCGCCGGTCAGTTCCACCTGGACGTCGCGGATCAGGTCTCCGACCGACTGCTCGTGGACGACCTGGATCCGGACCGGCACGACGTTCGATACCGACCCGGCGGAGCGGCGCAGCACTGCGGACGTCCGGGCGGAGACCGGCAGGCTCAGCGAAACCGCGTCGGCGCCGGTGGACCGTGCCAGGTAGACCGCGAATGCTGCCAGGATCGAGGGCACTTCAGGCAAGGAGGCATCGGACAGCGATTTCGTCGCGGCGCCGGAGAGAACATCGAGCGACCGGAGCGCCGGCGAGGCGGCGGGACCGGTGCGGTCTGCGAGGGACACCCCGCGCGGCAGTGTTGCGACCTTCTCACGCCAGTAGACGCGGTCGCTGTCCGCCCGCGTGCTGGTCTCGTATGCCTCGACAATCCGCCCGATCTCCTCGACCGACGCGGCACGGTTCGGCGCAGGATCCTCGCCCGCGACCGCAGCCCGGTACAGCTCGGCGATCCGGGCGGTCAGCACCTGCGCCGCGTACCCGTCCATCACGACGTGGTGCGCGAAGCAATGGAGGAAATGACGTTCGTCGGAGATGCGGATCAGAGTCATCTCCGCGAGCCGATCGGAGAATGGGTCGATCGGTCGGGAAGTACGGTGCGTCATCCACTCGATCGCAGCCGACGTCGGGTCATCGGCGCCGCTGAGGTCCAGGAAATGTGGAGCGTCGTCGATGTCCGGGAGATCCGTCTGGTGCGGCTCGCCATCGACATCCACGAGAACCACGGTCCCCGAGCCGATGTCGCGAGCCGCCCGATCGCATGCCGCCAGCATCAGTCCGGCATCGAGAGGACCGCGAAGATCCAGATACTGGGCGACCGTCAGGGCCACGTCGGGAGTCAATTGCTGCGCGAACACGAGCGCCCGCTGGGCAGGCGAAAGAGGGAACGGACGCAATCCGTACCCCCTCGCCTTCGACAGGTGTCCCGACAGCTCCGAGTGAAGCCGACCCTGAGGTCCACCGGAGCCCACCCGAACCAACCTGCATGGACCGGGCAGGAATAACTTACTGTCCGAGTGAACGATTCACCACTTGAACGCTCGACCAATCGAGTTTCGCGTTAGCCTGCCAGGACACGACGACAGAAGGGGGTCTCCGGCGTGGAGCAGATCGGAACGGAACCGGCGTCGCCGACCAGCGAGGACAAGTCGTCGACGGCAGTTCACCGCACCGGCCGCCGCAGAAGCTCGCAACCTGCGTCTCGACGTCGGAAGCGGCGCCGCCGCATCGCAATCGGCGTCGCGGCCGCATCCACTGCTGCGGTGGCCTGGGCGTGCTACGCCGCATACGAAGCCGCCCAGGTCAAGTTGAATCTTGAACGAGCAGCGGACTATTCGCAGCAGGCGAAAGACTCACTACTCGCAGGTAACTCCGATGCCGCCGTGGTCGCAGCGAGCGACGCAGACCGCTACGCCGGACTCGCTCGGGAACGCACCGAATCGCTCGGTTGGCGTGCCGCCGCAGCCCTTCCCGGCTTGGGTGACCCGTTTCACACGACCCGTCAGATCGCAGCCGTAGTCGAGGGACTCACGTCGGAGGTCCTACCCTCGGCCGTGAGCGCGGGATCCGCGGTCGCACCACAACACCTGATCCTCGACGGCGCGCGGGTCAATCTCCAGGCCCTCCGAGACGCATCCCCAACGCTCGCGGACGCAGCGTCCGCGGCACAGGCATGGGCGATGCAGGCGGCCACGATCGACGAGTCGTTTCTCGGCCCGGTCGACAATGCACGTACACAACTCGGGCAGCAGACATCCGAGCTGTCGAAGATGCTCGGCAACATCTCGACCGCCGCCGAGATCGTGCCCGAAATGCTCGGCGCCGATGGCCCCCGCTCCTACTTCATCGGCTTCCAGACGAACGCGGAGGCACGCGGAACCGGCGGGCTGCTCGGCGGTTTCGGCGAACTGCGTGCCACCGATGGTGCCGTCCGCGTGGACGAACTCGCCAGCAACAAGGAACTGAGTCTGACGGGGTTCACCCCTATCGATCTCGGACCGGACTTCGACAAGCACTACGGGCACAGTCGTCCGACAACCGATTTCCGCAACAGCAATGTCAGTTCGCACTTCCCGTACGCAGCGCAGATCTGGCGCTCGATGTGGGGCCAGGAATCGGGTACGCCGGTGGACGGCGCCATCGCGACCGACCCCGTCGCGCTCAGCTACGTCCTCGAGGTGGTCGGCCCCGTGACAATGCCGGACGGCGAGAAGATCACCGCGGACAATGTGGTCGAACTGACCGAGTCGACGGCGTACTCCCGCTTCGGCACCGACAACACCGCGCGCAAGCACTACCTCCAGGCCGTCGCGGCCAAGGTGGTCGAGAAGATGACCGGCAGGATCTCGCACCCGCAGGCGCTCCTGGAGGCACTCGGCCGGGCTGCCGGCGAGGGGCGGATCGCGGTCTGGAGCTCGCGACCTGACGAACAGTCCATTCTGGCCGGAACCCCACTCGGACACACAGTTCCGGACGACGGGGCCCCCTACGCCGGTGTCGTGGTGAACAACCTCGGCGGCAACAAGCTCGACTACTACCTGCGCCGCGAGATCGAGTACACGGCCGGCTCGTGTGCGGCCGACACCCGCGCCGCCACCGTCAAGGTGCGCCTGACGAACACGCTTCCGCCCGGCGACTACACGAACTATGTCGCGGGCATGTTCGACAATCCGATGGGCGCTCCCGTCGGCACCAACCTCACCAATCTGTCGCTCGTCTCCACCCGGGGCGCGAAGCTCGACAAGGTCACCGTCGACGGCAAGCCCGGTTTCGCCTTCACGGGTTCCGAACTCGGGCATCCGGTCTTCGATCTCCAGTTCCCGATCCCGCAGGGAAAGACCGTCGAGGTCGTCTATCAGCTCACCGAGCCGACCGCGTCGGGCGCTCCGGTGGTGCCGATTCAGCCGCTGGTGGACAGTCCGAGCGTCGAAACACACGTGCCCACTTGCTGACCCACGGAGTCCCCTTCGCCGCTCGGCGCGGCGAAGGGGACTCGCTTATGACCAGAGATCCCACGGAAACGCCCGGACCAGATCCTCGGGCGACCACTCCGGTGGCACTTCACTTCCCATCTCGATGGCCTCGTCGATGCCGGAGGCAGCCTCGAAGCTCCCTCGGCCGCTGCCGCGATAGTAGTCCTCGTATTTGAACGGCGGCTCGTGATCCGACCGGATCAGCCTGCTCCCCACCCCGAACGAGTCGGCGAGCACCACGGCATGCAGCGAGCTACCGACCACGAAGTCACTGGTGGCGATTCTCGCTATGGTTTCCGTCAACGGACTGCACGGGTGCCAGAAGCCGGGATGCTCTCTGTATCGCTCCACGTCGTGCAGATTCGGGATGACCGTGAGCGCGCTCCGCTCCATTCTTCCCTCGAATGTCTCTCGGGGCCAAAGCCAACCGACGAGCAAACCTGGATCACCATAGACTTCGGGGACCTCTATGCCCTTCTCTCTCAAGAATTGTGCGGTGAGCGGACCACGTACGGCACGAACGTCGAGTTGCGAGAACTGATGCGGGAGCGATGTGCTCTTGCCGTTGACGCCGGTCCCCCACACCACGTCACCGTCGCGCGCCATCCGCATGATCGAGCCGACCGCCACCAATCGACCCTCGGAGGCGTCCTGTTCGTAGTCCAAACCTCTGCGGCGAAGCATCTCGCGAACGATCGGCGGGCCCAGCAGGTCGCCGAAGTTGTTGACGGGTGGATGTTTCGGAAGCAGCCGGCCCAGCGGACCGCGAACTCGCGGCTTCCGCGGATTCCAGTGGACGATGTCGATGGCCACCAGTGTTCCTTCCTGCAAGCTATTGTGTCTCGGCGTGATTCATCGCTCACCCGACTCGACGTCCTCGATGTCGCGGGACAGAGCTGCGTCCACTGCAAGGACGACTCCGAACAGAACCCAGACGCCGATCGGGAGTCCCCGATTGGTGAACAGCGGAACCGTGAACGACGCCAGTAGTACTGAAACGAGCAGTCCCACCATCGGTAGCTTCCATCGACCGCTCTCCTTGGTGGAACCGCGTGCCACCAGTATCAGGGCGGCCAACAGCGTGGCAGCCAGCATGGCCGTCACGACGATCCCGGAGGAGATCGCACCGCCGAACCACTGGGATTCGGCTGAGCCCCAGACAAGCTGGCGCGGACGGTCCGCACTGTTGTAGACATTGGTTCCCCATCCGCTCCACGGGCGCTCGCGGATCATGGGAATCGTCTGCTCGGTCCAGATCTTCCATCGGTAGGCAATCGTGTTCGGAACCCATGCGGGCACATATTCCGAGCGGTGAGCGGTTTGCTGCTCGAGCCGCTCCGACAAGTAGTCGCCGAACTGGAAGTACACCACGGCAACCAGTCCTAACAACGCCGCAATACGCCCCGCGCGGACTCCCACCACGACGAGCGTCATGATCACCACGACGAGGGCAGTGAGGACGACGGTGATCGTCAGTGACGAGACTGCGCCGAAGACAGCGGCCACAAGCGAGATCATCGTGACCGGCGGGACGCGGAATCCTTGCCGCTTGCAGAGGACCAGTGCAGTACAGGCCGCGGCCAGCGCCGTACAGAAATAGAACCCCGAGCCCGTCCAATGTCCGACCAATCCGGTAGCACGGATCAAGCGCCCGTCCGCCAGTCGGGCCTCAAGCCCCGGACCGGGCGCAATGCGGAGCACCACAGCCGAGAAGGCGGGCGATCCGAGCTGGAGAACCGCCACGACGGCAGCGGGAACCGCCGGCGCAGCGAACCCGGTCAGGAGCCACCGGGCACTCTCGACACCGTCGACCGCGATGCGCGCCGCGTAGAACCCGATCAGGAAGAAGAACGGGCTCAGCGCCGCAACCAGATCGAGGCGAAAGCCCAACTCGGTCGAATTCGAGTACTCGACGAGAACGTATGCGCATGCATACAGCACGACCGCGACGTCGAGCGCCGTGATCTTCACTCTTCGGAGGACCGTGCCCGGCGTCGAGGCGAGAGCCAGAGCCAATGCGCCACATACGAGGATGTGCCACGGACGTATCCCGAACGCAGGAATGAACGAGACGACACCCGGAACGGCGGCGGCGAGTCCGAGCAGTGCACCCACCGCTACCGCCACGCCCTGGTGCGATCGGTGACGAGCGGAGCCGTTCACCATTGCCGCTTCGATCCGCGGCGGCGCAATGACAGTCAACTTGGACAGCCCCTCGACCTGTGCTCACATGCCTGCTCGGCGGAGGACACCCGCCGCCCTACTGCGCCACGAGTGCGCCGCGAGCACGGCAGAACGACTGGCCTCGATCTCTTCGGCGGAGCGCGGAGGTTCCACCAGCATCCGCTGCAGCTGTTCCGCGAATTGCGTCGCGTCCTCGAACAGCCGGACGTCCGCTCCAGCCGACGCGAGCGCGCGCGCGTCATTCGAGTCCGTGCAGAGAATACTGAGCCCGAGCGCGGCGTACTCGTACAACTTCAAAGGGCTGTGGTACATCGAATCACTCGACGACTTCTGATGGCTCGCAATCCCGATGTCCCATCCGGCCATGAGCTCGAAGGCGTCCTCTTGCGCCATCCGCCCCCGCAGACGGACAACCTCTTCCAGGCCCTGCTCGTCGACCAGTGCGCGCAACGACGCGAGTTCGGCTCCATCGCCGATGACCTCGAAGGCGAGCGCGACGTCACTTTTGCGTGACACCTCGGCGACCTCCTCGATGATCCGATCGAGGCCGTGCCATTTCACGACTGAACCGACGAAGCCGGCCACCCGAACCGTGTGGGGCTTCCGGTCGTAGTCGAGAAGTTGATCGGGTACGCCGTTCGGAACGACCATGATCTTGTCCGGATCGAGCGATGCGAATGTGACGAGTTCGTCCTTCAGTCGCGCGCTGACGGCGACCACCAGGTCGGCTCGGCGAAGCACCCTACGCTCGAGGTACGCAGCCAAGCGCTCGGATTTCAGCACATTCCGGTCCTGGGCAGTCTCACGAGAGAGGATCCCGTTCGCTTCCACGACCCGGAACGCCCGGCCCTTCCAGAAGTGAAAACTGGACAGCGACTGCAGAACGGCCAGTCGCTCGTAGATCATCGCAGGTTTCGGGGATGCCGCCGAGCGTACGAAGACGTTCAATCCGCACCATAGCGCCGCTACAACACGGACGATGTCCGCGAGCCAGACTCGTGCATTGCTCACGTCCGCGTAGTCGGTCTGCCTGATCGCAGCGAACCTTCCCATGAACGGGAAGGACGATGCGAGAAAGAGCTTCGACTGCACGCCGTTCTGATCCAGACCGCGAAGGAAGTTCACTATGTGAGTACGCGGACCGGGAGTATCCGTGGAGGGGTCCAGAGAGATACGGAACCCACCCACCAGGTAGTCCACGCGCCGGTTATCCGACGCGGCTTCCGGCGTCGAATCCGTCCGGGTCCGGTATGCCGCAGCAGTGTTCATTTCGCTCCCACAATCATGTCCATGGCGTCTACTCGGGCTCGCGCAAGCCGGCTCGCTGTTTCTACACTTCGCCGATCGTCGAGGATCCTCAGTCCTTGTTGCGCGATCTCCTCAGATGTCCAACCGGAGACGTCCCAGCTGACGGTCTCGAATCCCGCTGCTCGGAAATGACGACCGATCTTGGTGTCTTCGTGCTCCATGAGACCGAGCGGTATCACGCCTTCGGTCAGCGCCATGATCAGGACGTGCAGTCGGTCGCTGACCACCGCCTCCGACTGGCGATATACGTCTCGCAACCGCCGCTCCTGAACATGATGTGTTTCCTCGGTCCAGTCGACGACGCCGCAGTGCAACCGTTCCGCGATTGCCCGCGCCCTCGGCGAGTCCCTTCGAACCTGCACCACCACGATCGGCTCGAGGCCCTTCGCCGAGCTGATCTGCTGCATCGAGGAGAACCACTCGGCACTTGGCTCCGGGCCGTCGGATCGAAGCGAGATCGCCAGCCAACGCCTCGGAACGTCTACGGACTCGCCCGACTCCGCACCCTCGTCGAAGGCCCAGTCCGGCGCCACCGCGCCGACGCCGAACCGATCGCGCGATTCGCGGTCGCGCCAGACGTTTTCCTTGGAGAGCCACACGGTGACGAGGATCGGCAGTTTCCACATCGATTCGTACTCGTGGACGCCTACACCCAGGCGCACGCACCGCCGACCCCGCAGATGAGAGACCACCATCATCGGGATCAGGATCGCGTGCATGATCCCCTGTCGCCGAGTACAGCGGATCTCACCGGGATTGAATGCGAACAGCCATTCCCTACGCAGACTCGCGAGCAGCGCGACCATCACGAACCAGAGAAAGTTCCTGTAGACGACGTCGTCGCGTCGGAGCGATAGCCCTTCGACGAATCCCGGCGTCGCCCGTCCGACGTAGACATGGCAAACACGCCCCGTGTCCTGGACGGCTCGCAACATCCGCCGGCGGAGGATGACATCACCGATGTTGTCGTCCTGGCCCGCACACCAATAGAAGATCACTTCAAGAACACCTCTCGTATGGTCTGGGACCACATCCGAACGACATGATTCACGCGGGTCGCCCCCCACGCGAACGGAGCAGCGCCACAATGCCTCCCAGCGAGCGGAGATCGGCACGGTAGCTCGGGACGATCGCCGCCACGATCCCGGCACACAGAACCATGGTCAACGCGCCGAGTCCGATGTGGAGCAGTGCAGTACCGCCGATGCGTTCGGTCACGAAGAACCCGCACAGCGCACAGACCGCGTAGACGAGCAGCGTTCTCGCGCCGTTGACGAACATGAGCTTCACGGGCGCGTTCGATATCCGGGAGATCCACGCGAGTCCCAGGGGCCACGTCAACGCCACGCCCAGAGCGAACCCCGCGGCCACGCCGATCACACCGAAGAAGGACCCGACAACCAACAGCGAAATGGACAGCGTACGTGCAACGATCGCGTACCGCAGCATCGACGGCGTCAGGCCTTTCGAAAGGAAGACCCAGTATGTCGCGTAGCCTGCGCCCTGGAACGCCGCGCCGATCGCGATGAGCCGGAAGAGATCGGCGGACTGCGTCCACCCGGCTCCGAGCAGTACCTCCACGAACGGCTCCGCCTGGCTGGCCAGGAACAAGAAGCCGGCGACTACCACAGTCATGAGCGCGGTCTGGCCGCGAATGATGAACCTGTCGTATCGGGGCCTGTCGTCTTGCAGCCTCGAGAGAACCGGGATCGCAACGGTGGTAGCGGGGACGTTGAGTTGGTTCAGGGGGCCGTTCACGACTTGAGTCGCGCGGTTGTAGTACCCGAGTGAGGTGGCCCCGAACCGGTTGCCGACGAGGACGGAGTCGATGTTCTTGCTCAGGTACTGCAGCAGCTGGGTGCCCATCAAGTTCCAACCGAAAGACAGGAGCCCGCGCATATCCGCTGCCCGCGTCGGTAGCCCGGGCAACCACCGGCAGAAGACCACTGTCAACAGCAGCGTGAGGAGCGCCTGCGCGATCTGCTGCCAGACGATCGCCCAATACCCGAAGCCTGCTACAGCCAACGCAATGCCGATGAGCAGTCCGCCGGACTGCGCCGTCACGTCCGCGATGGCGAGCTTGCCAAATCTCATCTGCCGCGTCAGATGGGCGCGGAACTGGGTGGAGAGACCATTGATCAGGAAGGTCACGGCCAGAAGGCTCGCGACCTCACGTACGCGCGGCTCGTCGTACAACGAGGCGATCAGTGGAGCACAACACAGCACCACGAGTGCCAGGAAGCCGCCGATCGAGGTGTTGATCCAGAACAGATTGCTCCGCTGTCCGTTCGTCAGGGACTTTGCCTGAACCGCCGCCGACGACAAGCCGAAGTCGCGCAGAACCTCACCGACGCCGACCACCGCTGTGACCATCGCGACCAATCCGAAGGACTCGGGGTCCAAGAGCCGCGCCAGAATCGCGATTCCACCGAACTGGATCGCGAACTTGGCAACCTGGCCGACCATCGTCACGGCGGCGCCTCGTGCCGCGACGGTTCCGAGCGGCGCGGCCGGCTCGGATGCTGCTCGAACAGACACGGTCAAGCCGTCTCACGGACACGAGTGGGTGCCGGGTCGAGCAACGAAGCATACAACTGATAGTGGCGTTCGCCGATCCGATCCCAGTCCCTCTGAGAGAGGTCCGGGCGCGCCGTACGCGCGTCATTCGCGACACGGTCGACGGCGTCGGAGATTGCCTCGGCAGTGATGACCGAACCCTCGTACAGATGAACCCAGTCCTTCCCGACCTCTTCCTGAAGCGCGCGATTCGCCTGGGTTGCGGGAACCAGTACGGGTCGGTCCATGGACAGCGCGAGAATCGCCGCGCCCGAGTTGTGCATCTCTCGGTAGGGAAGCACGACCATCGAAGCGCGTGCGATCTCTGCAGCGAGTTCCGCATCGGGAACGAACGCCAATTTGCATGTCACGGATTCTGATCGCTCGCACGCCGCGAGAACGTCTGCCGCCAGCTTCTCGTCCTGTGGCTTCCCGACAATTCGGAGCGTCAACGTTTCGGACCGAAGCGCCGCGAATGCCGGTAGTAGATCCTCTATTCCCTTGTACGGGCGGATCAACCCGAAGTAGAGGAGCCGTGTCGGATCGGATTCGATCGAGCACTGGTACTCCGGGCGATCCCGGTAGTGTCCGTGGAGAATCGTGCTGCCAGCCTTTTCTGCCGGCAGTTCCGTGGTCACGTTGAGTCGGATGAAGTGGGTGGTCGCCCGGTCGCACAGCTTCAGCAGGGACCGCTCGACGACACTGCCTTCTTCATGGGGTGCAACGTTGTGGACCGTCCGCACAATGGGTCGTCGACTCAGTCGGAGCCTGCCGAGCAAGGTTACGAACATTGCCTTCTTCACAATTCCCGACACGCGGCTCTTTCCACGGATGAGGTTCTCCGGCCAGTGGATGTGGAAGACGTCGTACCGCCCGGTAAGCGCATGTGCCCACGACAAGGTCTCGACCTGCAGCTCCGCCGGAGCGCTGTCGATCATGTGATCGACGTATCGGGTGGTTCCGTCGGGCTTTCCCAGCGAATGCAGCACGGTGATGCGAGGCCGCTCTTCAACTGATGTCATCGTGATCTCATTCTCCGCGGAAGGTGTTGTGGCCGGCAGATGTACCGGGACGGCGATGATCTTCGCCGTCAACGGAAAGGACCTCGAAGGAGCAGGCTCGCTCGAGAGTCTCCCCGGAAGGTCTGTCCAGATCGAGCTCGAAAGCCAGTCCCCTCCTGACCATTTCGTCTGCGATTTGCCGTTGGTGGTCGTCCACGTGTTCGTCGAATCCACTGCTGCGCACGGCAAGCACCGGAAGGAGCCCCAGGTCGAGCAGCTCGAGGATGCTGCCGACACCGGCGTGCGTGACCGTGACGTCCGATTCGGTGGAGAGCCTGCGGAATTCGCTCTGAGAAACCTCGCGGAGAACCGTTCCAGGAAGATCGGCTCTATCCGTGCTACCCACCTGCCACACCACCTCGTCGCCCTGTTCGATCACCGCGAGGACGGCATCGACGGCACGATCGAATCTGTACGGTTGAATCGTGCCGAGGGTGACGAACACCCTGCGAGGGCGGTCCGCGCGCTCCCGCGGCTTGGCAACCCAGCCGTCGAGGATCGAACCCGACCAGCGCCAGCTGGGTGAGGACCAGCCGGCGTGCTGTGTGTAGGTCCGCACGCCAGGAGTCGCCCTCAGCATCCGGCCGGTCAACGAGGGACCCTCGACCCGTGAGATGCTCTCGACGTAGAGCGCCTCGCATCCGTGCGCGGCCGCTACGGGGAGAACCGAAACAGCAAGGGCTGCTCCCGTACTGATGCAAACATCGTACTTCTCGCGACGGAGGTGCCGGATCGCCCACGACCCCGCCTTGACAGCCCGTTTGACGTCGCGCGGCGCGATGTAGTCGACGAAGTGACAACGCTGGCCCTGCAGTGCGCCACGGGTCTGCGGGGTGTCGAAGGTGACCCACTCGGACCGCTCGTCAGCTGACGTTGCGCGAGCGATTCTGGTGAGTTCGTTGAGATGTCCTCCAGAGGACGCAACCCACAACACCCGCGCTCCGGAAGGAACGAGGTCGCGGAACGAGGGTTCTCGGCTCATCCCGTGACCCCTACCATGGGCATTTCACGGCACACCTCAACGGTCCCGCGGAACGCCCTCATCGACCCATCCCGCGATAGACCCAACCCGCACTCCGCCAGGCCACCGGATCGAGGCAGTTGCGGCCGTCGATGATCTTCCGCTGTCGAACCGCATCGTTGATGCGAGCCGGCCGCATGTCCCGGAATTCGCGCCACTCCGTCAGGACCAGTACGACGTCGGCGCCTTCGACCGCCTCTGCCACGCTGGTCGCGTAACCGAGTGTCGGGAAGAGCCGCCGGGAGTTGTCCATCGCCTTGGGGTCGTACACGGTGACGGTCGCGCCCTGGAGCTGGATCTGTCCGGCGACGTTGAGTGCCGGTGAATCGCGCACGTCGTCCGACTCGGGCTTGAAAGCGGCACCGAGCACCGCGACACGGGTACCGAGAAGTGTTCCCCCGCAGGCTTCGCGAGCCATCTCGACCATGCGGGTGCGGCGGCGCATGTTGATTGCATCCACTTCGCGCAGGAACGTCAGCGCCTGATCGGCGCCCAGTTCACCGGCACGGGCCATGAAGGCACGGATGTCCTTCGGCAGGCAGCCGCCTCCGAATCCGACGCCCGCGTTGAGGAACCGACGACCGATCCGGGCGTCGTGCCCGATCGCGTCTGCCAGCGTGGTGACATCCGCACCCGCTGCCTCGCAGACCTCCGCCATCGCGTTGATGAACGAAATCTTCGTGGCCAGAAACGCGTTCGCAGAGGTCTTCACGAGCTCCGCCGTAGCAAGGTCGGTCACGAGGAACGGGATCTCCTCTTCCAGGAGGCGCGCATACACCTCACGGGCCACCTCCTCGGCACGCCCCGGGCGATCCCGATCCACGCCGAGCACGAGCCGATCCGGGTGCAAGGTGTCCTGGACGGCGAAGCCCTCCCTGAGGAACTCCGGGTTCCAGGCCACCTCGACGTCGTCACCGGCCGGAGCGAGTGCTCGCGCCCGCGCGCCCAGCCGCTCGGCGGTGCCCACCGGAACGGTCGACTTGCCGAAGATCACGGCCGGCCGGGTGAGAAGTGGTGCGAGCCGGTCGATCACCGCGTCGACATACGTCAGGTCCGCGGCGAACTCGCCCTTCTTCTGGGGGGTTCCGACACCGATGAAGTGGATATCCGCGAACTCCGCGGCCTCCTCGTAGGACGACGTGAAGCGAAGCCGGCCCGCGGCGATGTTGCGCTGGAGGACCTCGTCGAGGCCGGGTTCGTAGAACGGAACCTCACCGGCCGCGAGCTTGGCGAGCTTCGACTCATCGACGTCCACGCCCAGAACCTGGTGGCCGAGCTCCGCCATGCACGCGGCGTGTGTCGCGCCCAGGTATCCGGTACCGAACACCGCAACGGATGCACTCATTGATCTGCCTCATCTTCGAAATTCGGGGTCGACGAACTCCTGCACCGTGGGGTGCAGTTGTCACTTGTCGTATGGATCGGGGTAGCCGTCGCCGGGCGCGACGGTCAGTACGCTCCGCTGCCGGCGGTGACGGCGCGGACGGTCTTGCCGACGATGAGGATGTCCTGCATCATCGACCAGTTTTCGACGTACGAAAGGTCAAGTCGCACAGTCTCGTCCCACGAAAGGTCGCTGCGGCCGCTGACCTGCCAGAGACCGGTGAGACCGGGCTTGACGAGCATGCGTCGCCGGACGGTACCGTCGTAGGCCTCCACCTCGCGGCGCAGCGGCGGACGCGGTCCGACCACACTCATCTCGCGGCGCAGGACGTTGACGAACTGCGGCAGCTCGTCGAGGCTGTACTTGCGCAGGAACTTTCCGACCGGGGTGATGCGGGGGTCGTCCTTCATCTTGAACAGGACGCCGGCGCCTTCGTTCTGGCCGAGCAGAGCGGCGACCTGCTTGTCGGCGCCGTCGACCATGGTGCGGAACTTGAGCATCGGGAACGGCCTGCCGTTGATCCCGATTCGTTCCGACTTGTAGAGGATCGGTCCCCTGCTGGTCGTCTTGACGGCGATCGCGGCCGCGAGCATAACCGGGGAGACGAGGATCAACGCGGCCAGCGAGAAGCACGTGTCGAAGGCGGTCTTCCCGAAGCGCTTCGCACCGTGGTAGCGGGGCTTTTCGACATGAATGAGCGGGAATCCGGCCACCGGACGCATGACGAGACGCGGGCCGGCGACGTCGACGACACCCGGCGCGACGACGAGATCGACGTTGTGCGGTTCGAGATCCCATACGAGAGAACGAATTCCGTCGTGGCCAAGTTGCTCCGTGGCGGTGACCACCACCGTGTCCGCGCCGCAGGCGCCCAGCGCGCGGATCACGTCGTACTCGTTTCCGAGAACGGGGATCTCGCGTCCGTCGACCACGAGGTGCTCGTCCTCGCGGTAGCCGTAGCCCGGCATGCAGACACCGACGACGCGGTAGCCGGACGCCGAGTCGCGCTCGAAGTTGCGGGTCATCGTGAGCACCGACTGAGGGCTGCCGACCACGAGCACGGACGTGTGGCAGTCGCCCTTCGCCCGCCGCCGCGTGACGACCTTGCGCATCACCCACCGACCGCCGAGTAGTCCGGCGAGACCGAGCGGAAACGCGATCGCGAGGTATCCCCGCGCAAGGTCTGCGCGGACGAGCAGGCTGAGAATTGCGATGAGCCCGAACAACTGGAACGTCGCGGTCACGATGCGGCGGTACTCCTCGGCACCGGCACCGATGACGCGCGTCGAACGCGTGCGGTGAATGGCCAGCATGGCAAGCCACAGGCCGGCCAATGCGACCGACGTCATCGTGTAGCTCAAGCCGGAGATACCGGCCGTAACGGCCTCCGGTGTCGTACCGAACCGGGCGACCTGTGCGGTAGCCACCGCAGCCCCCACGATCACGGTATCGACGATCCGCAGTCGGCTCACATAGCAGTGCTGCCAGAGACTGCGCGAATTCTGTTGCAGAGAAGCTTCATTCACCAGGCGAAGCGGAGATAGCCCATCTTCCTCCACTTCCGCACCTGTTTCCAGGTAACGCGAAGCCGTCACGCCTTCACCTCCATCGACCATTCACATGACATGACCCCCGACGGGTCGATCTGCTGTCGAGCCCGGACGGCAGCGCTCCGAGAGCGGACTGACGTCCGTGTCACCTACCCCAATCCCCCCGGCCCGGCGCACGAAGGCGACGACACCGGCTGGGGTTCGCGTTCGCTCCGGCGGGATCCTCCATCCCGCAAAGCTTTCGATCACCCCTGAGGTAGATGCGCTTCGGACGTCGAAACCGCGTGACGTCCTCCGCTGTACGGAATCGTTCTAGCACGGGCCAATGCCCGCCAAAAGTTGAAACGAACGGCCGAAGGAGTTGGGCGTTCGTCCGATTCGACCGCCCCGAGATATGGACGAACGTCCACAACGATCACCCCGCGGGACCAAAGTCCCTACCCGAAAATAACGGGGAGAGTGACCCTTTAACGACTATCGGTACGGCAGTACTACTCTCCGGTAACCGAATCGACCTGCAGAGACCACGGGCGCCGCGTGGCGATCCCCTCGGGATATCGGCGCCGACAGGACGTCACGCCGCCCGCCACCACCGCAGCGACCGGCGCGAAAGGGGCGAATACCGCTACCTGAATCGATGCACAGAACCGGGCGGAATGCGCAAACGGCGCCACATGTCAATGTGAGACAAAACACATCTCATGGCGCTCGCGTTGCCGCTAGCTGGGATTATGTGAATCTTCAATCAGCCGGCCGCGCGGGACCGACATGGACCGTCACCCGACGGTCAGTGCGCCTGGGTGCTCGGGTGCGTCGCGAAGTTGAGGTACGCCCGCGACGGCGTCGGGCCGCGCTGTCCCTGGTACTTCGAACCGACCGCTGAACTGCCGTACGGATTCTCCGCCGCACTGGTGAGACGCAGAAGGCACAACTGGCCGATCTTCATGCCCGGCCACAGCGTGATGGGCAGGTTCGCGACATTCGACAGCTCGAGGGTGATGTGGCCGCTGAAGCCCGGATCGATGAAGCCTGCGGTCGAGTGCGTCAGAAGGCCGAGACGGCCGAGGCTCGACTTGCCTTCTAGTCGGCCGGCCAGGTCGTCGGGCAGGGTGCACACCTCGAGCGTGGATCCGAGGACGAACTCCCCCGGATGGAGCACGAACGGCTCCCCCGGCACCGGCTCGACCAACGACGTCAGCTCGTCCTGCCGCAGCGCCGGGTCGATGTGGGTGTACTTGGTGTTGTCGAAGACACGGAACAGACTGTCGAGTCGAACATCCACGCTGGACGGCTGCACCATCTCGGAATCGAACGGGTCGATGCCCAGTCGTCCGGAAGAAATCTCGGCACGGATGTCACGATCTGAGAGCAGCACAGCAAGAGGTTACCGGTGCCGTCATTGTGACCCGCGCGGACCTCGGATTTTACCGGCTGCGACACGGACTCCGGTCGGCCTCGAACACACACTCAACGACTTCTGCTACAGTTGCCGCTTGCAGGGCCAAGCCCTGTATGCCGATGTAGTTCAATGGTAGAACATCAGCTTCCCAAGCTGAATACGCGGGTTCGATTCCCGTCATCGGCTCCATTCCTCCACCCACGGTCTGGTCCTCTTGTTCCCATCCATCCAGTCCAGTCGTCCTCTCTGCGCCACCCACTGTCTCTCGCAGTCTCTTCTCCCTCAGCCTGTCTCATGGGAACCGCTTCGTGATTGCCGAGACGATCTCTTCAGGGGCGTGTTCCTGGATGAAGTGCCGCGCATGGGGCAGCTCGACGACGTCGAGATCGGTGAATACGTCACGTATCCGTGGGATACACGATTTCGGGCGGAACACCACGTCCCGCATCCCCCACACCGCGAGAGTCGGCTTGCGCCCCAGTAGAGCAGGAACCTCTCGGGAGAGGTGGTCCAACAGCGGGCGTGCCGCACGAATTTCCCTGGGCGTCACCGCGAGGGCACGTCGCGCTTCTGCTGTGGGTTGGACCATGCGGTAGTGGTCGGCCTCCGCCTTGGTGAGCTTGCTGCCCAGCTCCCCGACCAAGAACCGCTCCACAAGGAGATTCTCCCCGAGTATGCGGCGTTGCATCGGACGGCTGCCCATGATCACGCTGAATGCCCGGTTGGCGAGTGGCTCGATCGGCCAGAACGCCGTGTTGCCCAGCACAATCCCTCTGACGCGATCTGCCCGCACGATGGCTGCGCCCAGCCCGATGGGCCCACCCCAGTCCTGCCCCATCACGACAAAACGGTCCAGCTGCAGATGATCGATCAACTCACTCAGGACCGTCGTGTGCTCGGCGATGCGGTAGCCGAAATCCGCCGGCCGTTCGGACAGTCCGAACCCCAGGTAGTCCGCGGCGATGCACCGGTACCGGTCGCGCAACCCCGACACGATGTGGCGGTAGACGAAGCTCCATGTTGGGGAGCCGTGGCAGAACAGAATCGGCGGACCAACCCCCTCGTCGATGTAGTGAACCCGACCGGCAGATGACTCGAACCAGCGAGATTCGAACGGGAACAGCTTCTCGTCCGGAACGAAATCGATCAGCATTGAGCATCCTCCCCTGGTCGGATCATCTCTCCACACCTCGCGACAGGCCTGGCGTCCGGGCAGACAGTCCGCCCTGCATGGCCGCCATATGAGCACGGTCGATAGCCGAGCCGGGTTACCGAGTCCCACCCTTCCGCGACAACCCACGCAACCGGTCGCTACGTCTGTAGCGGCGAGGTTCCCTCACGCTACACCTGTAGCATCGGTGCGTGTCTACGCGAGCAACCAATCGCTACGAGCGCCGAGAACGCATCACAAGCAGCGGCATCCGCATCATCGCCCGGGACGGCCTTCGCGCGCTCACACACCGAGCCGTTGACCAGGAAGCCGGGATTCCGCAGGGATCGACCTCCCACCATGCAAGAACCCGGATCGCGCTACTCGAACTCATCGTCAACGCACTCGCGGAACGCGCGATTGCTGACGCCGAGCGATTTGCAGACTCCCTGAACGCCACGCCCCAGGCCGAACACCGACTGAGCATCGCTGAGCTCGCGGCCGCGATCGCGGCACTCGTAGACACACTTGCGGAGCGCCGCGACGACATGCGAGCCCGCTACGCACTCATTCTCGAGCTCGATGACGCACCCCTGCTGCGAGGGAAACTGATGAGACAGTCCGAAGTCCACGCCATGACCCGAGAAGTGACCGCGTTGTTCCTTGCCCGAGCAGGCCTTCCCAGTTCCGACGAACGGGTCGAGGAACTGATCTCCCTCACAGACTCCCTGGTGTTCCAACAAGCGATCATCGACGGGCCGACCTCCCCAGCATCGATCCTTAACGCCTACCTCTGGGGAGTCGCCCACCCGTCCAACCCAACCGGGGACACATGACGGGTCGCGCCATCGCGGGATGACGCTGCGGATCGCGCGCTGCAAAGAGGAACGCAACCAGATTCTGCGTAATCAAGAGTCGTCCTCGGTTGTGATCACCGAACGGTCAACCTATCCAATCCGCATGCAGCTCAGCGCGGCCCGGAATTGGTGAACACCCTTCTCCGCGAAGCGTTCAGCGGGTGCGACGAGATCTTCGCGGCGGGCGGCATTCGCGATGCTGTCGCGCGGCGTATGGCCTAGAGTGTGGGCGGATGCTGGCAGGTTACTGATCGTCGGAGCTATCGCGCAGCTCGCTGTATTTACCGAGGACGCACTCCATTTCCGCGCCGAACGGGTAGCCGGCACCAGTGGAAGAACCCACTCTCAGGCCGGCATGACGCAGAGCCCGATAGATGTCCTCGTCGATCTCGCCGAGGTCGCCCACCCCGCGTATTCCCACCGACACGACCACATCGCAACTTTGCTGCTGCTCTACGAGATACTCGGCTGAATCATCAACATCGAGTTGGACCGGGTCGAGGATCTGCCACCTCGCCCATCCGCCAACCCGCTCCTCGAGCGTGGATCCGATGACCTCGATTGCCGCGGCAGCGTCAGCGTTGGTGGTGTCAAACTGGAACTCGACGATCTCTTTCTCGGTGATCGGCCAGGAACTCGGCGGGTTGTCCCAGAGGCTCCCAACTCGGATCGGTCGGCCGTCGACGGGACCGAGGTCCTCGGCGGTCGATTCGACGATGCACAACATCGGGTGCGAGAAGAGCGCCGCCAGGCGCGCATGCTCCGCGAAGATGGTCAGCAGCGCATCTGCCGTGTGACGGTCCAGGTTCACCAGGGTGTCGTAGCCGGCAAGGGCGAGGACCGTGCCGGTGGAATCCGGGTCGCTGCCGTATCGAAACTCGCCGACGTCGTACATCAGGTCGTTGAAGGCATCGAGGTTCTTGCCATCGGAGGAGGGGAACGACAGTGCACCGGCCAACGCCGTGTGCACGTCGGTGACGGTGATGCTGTGCTGCAGATCGATCCGATGGACCAGGTAGCCGAGTTCATCGAGTCGCCCAGAAGCACAGTCGAGCCCGAATCGGGTGTCGTACCTGCACACGGATCCGTTCTGCAACAGGCTCCAGTCGAAGCGCTGCCGTTGCGTGTCGAAGAGCTCTCGATCAAGCGGGTCGAAGACAGGACCGCGAGACATGCACAAATCGTAGATCAGCGGTCGGTCCGACCAAGATGCGTCTTCAAGACGCGGAAGAGGAGAATCTGCACTAGACGACCCGAACACTCGGGATTAGCCGGGAAGACGGAACCTCGGCGGGCCCGCCACCCTCGCTGTTCAAGACTTCGGGATGCGTTCAGCGCCCAACTGTGCGGTGGAACCGCCCCTAGGGGCAACCTGCACGCCACTAACCTGGAACTCATCCAGATTGGTGTGATCGGGAGCCCACCTTAAGTGTGATTACCGACTGGTCAACCTATCCAATCCGCATGCAGGCCAGAATGAACCGGCATTGGTAAACACCCCTCTCTCTCGACGCACGACTTCTTCGAACGCTCTTTCTCCACAGCTGGTCTGCCTGTCGGTTAGATCGGGCCGCGTTCTCACGACGACTTCTACCCGCTGCAAGTCCGAGAACTGGGCGAGACAACACCAGACAATCCCCTGGCTGGCGGCGAGCACTGAAATAGCTGGACACCAGACGAAGTCGGCGAGCGACATCGGAAACAAGAACCCGTCGGGGTCTGTGCGATCTCGGTAGCTCGCCATTCGTCGAGTCTCGGATAAATCCGGGGGATGCGCTCGGGCACGGCGCGGGTACTCCACGCCGGTCACGCGTGAACCGTGCCGGAAGCCGGACGCGGACATCGTGCCGAACAGTCGCAGTCGTTGCCGCGCGTAGCCGAACGACGATCGAGTACGTTGTGGGGCGTGCTGTGGTTGTTGGTGTCGCTCTTCCTGCTGCTCACGGTGGGTGGGTATCTGACGCTCGGCGTACTGACCGCGATCGGCCAGCGTCGACGCGATGCCGGTCTACTCGCCGCTTCCGGTGCCGTCCTGTTCTTCCCGGTCTATTGGGTTGTCTGGTACGTGCACGACACCTGGCCGTCAACCACCCGACAGGCCAACACCTGGAGCCCTGAACCGCGCTGAGGGGCACGCCGTTTCAAACTGATGGAACGGGAAGCGCCTGTCGGCGCATCGACAGGGCGGGAGGTTATTGCCGCGGCGGCCACCAGAGGCAAGGCGCGGGTTGCCCAGCAAACGGATGGTCGCATTGGGTGTGGCAGACGAATCCTCAAGAAATCCGCCGGTACCGCCCTCTATGGCCGACATGTCGGCCGTCTGCGTTGCGTTCACGCGGCCTTCAGCGCGTCACAGGTAGCCAGAGGGAGTCGTTCTAGGAGGCGATCCCCCCATGGACTTCCCGTTCTCGGCGGATACTGCCTGTAGGAGGCGATGACGATGCTCGACTATTCCATGTTCTGGGGGCCGCTCAGCCCGCTGTACGTGGCCGCTATCACCTGGCTCGTCTCGATCGGGGTGCTCTGATGGATTCCTGGATCTGGTTCATCCCGTTTCTCCCAGAGGACACGCGACTGTGGCTCATCAGCGTGCTGCCGTGCTCCCTCGGGGGCCGGTGCAGATGACTGGCCAGTGGTGTACCTGAAGGACCTTCCGCTGGCGTACGGGACTGGATCGCCACCACCACATGGATCCCGTTCTCGGCGGATACTGCCCATAGGAGGAGGTGAGTCGAATGGGAGCAACAGCTTGGGCTTTTTGGGGAAACCTCGCACCGCTCGCCTACGTTCTTTCGTTACTCGGCGTGCCGGTCGACTGACACCAGACGACAGCGGGCCAGCAAATCCGGGGGTTGCTGGCCTCCTTGGAGGTCACCATGATCGACAACACTCCCACGCCGCTTGGCGTCTATTTCGTGCCGAAGTGGTACTACGACATCGTGTACCAGCTCTGGATGTGGGGCATCCCACCGCACTGACTTTGTAGGTGATGACGATGCTCGACTTGTGGTACGTGCCGTTCCTGAATGACCAGACCAGAGGGTGGCTCTTCGACATCTCCTACCAGCTCTGGAAGCTAGGCGTTTTTCCCGGCCCCCCACCGCCGCCGTGAGCTGATCGACAGTGCTGTTCTTGGAGGTCGCCATGATCGATTTCGTTCGCCGATCAGTCGCCGGCGCGGCCATCGTGGCCGGTTCGGTTCTGGCGCCGACGGCCGCCGCCTCCGCCGCGGTCACCGTTCCGTTCCAGATCAACCCGTACGGCAGGTTCGATTTTCCCGCGGTCCGCTGCGTGGCCGTGGTCGGCGAACAGCCCGGGACAGTGACGATCACCGGTCCGGAGGAACGCAAACGAGATGGCAGATCAGGGTGCCTACAACTGTCCGAAGTGCGCTGGCTGAACCTGTCGAGCGGAGTCTCCCGGCTCCACCCCGATGTCGGCCGGAGTGGACGGATACCCGGCAGCGGTCCTGCCGACCGGGACCGCGCAGGTTGTTGTCGTCGTCGTACACGCCGGCAGCTCGTTCGTCACACCGGGCATCGCAACCGTCTACGTCCCGTAGTCGACGGGAGGACAACGCAACACCTTCCGCGTCTGCATCCCGTGTGACCTCGGCGGACACTGCCCCCTGATTGGAGGCGACTGATGAACGACAACTCCCTGGTGCCACTCAACGGCATCCTCATACCGCAGTGGCTCTACGAGGTGCTGTACCAGGCCTGGCTTGTGTGGGAGCCGCTGGTCGGCCCACCGGTAACCCATTGATCGACCGAGACCGACAGTGGGCCAGCATGTTTCGAACTTTGCTGGCCCACTGTCGTGTGTTCAGTTTGTTTTCAGGGATCGGTCGCCGAGACCGCCGTCAGAACGGACACGGGACGAGCGCCACGGCGCGCCGCCAAGCGGCACGCTTCGCCGGACCGCCTCAGCGGGCCGGCGCGCACTCAACCGGCTGTTCCTTCTTGCCTGAGCGGAGCCCAGGATCGCATCGGTACGCTCGCGCGTATGGGGGAATTACTAGTGCTGATCGTCATGATCGGCCCGTTGGTGCTGTTCGGGTGGGGGGCTATTCGGGCGAAGCGCCGCGGGCTTGGGGGGGTCGTTCGTCGGGCCATTTCAGGAGATGTTCGATCCAGGTGCGGCGCGGGCACAGATCGTCATCGAGGCGAGTGCGGAACTGCCCGATCCTGCGGACTCGGGCGACCCGGACAGCAACGACGATGTGCCGTACGCAGTGGTGCATGAAGGTGTTCGGCTCAACATCAACCCTGGTGCTGCTCGGCGGCGCGGAAGTGACGGGACCACCGAGCGAGCGGGGTGAACGTGTAGGCGGGGACTGAGTCTCGGATTCCGCCGTGAACTCGCGGACACGTAACTCTCGGGCGCGGGATGTGCGGCACGGCGCGCATCCCGCGGTCACCCGAGGACAACAGGCGTGCCGCGAGCTCGAGTCGATGTCGCCTGCGGCGAGGCGGGTGTCACCACCCGTCGGAGTGGATATCGTCTGCATGATGCGGCGATGGGATGTGGGTACAGTCATCCTGGTAGCTGGCCTCGCGGCCGCCGGGTTGGTCTACCTGCACGAGCAGCCCCCGGGTCGACCGGACGCGGCGCAGGTGGTGCCGCAGGTGACCTGCCTGGACCCCGGCATGTTCGCCGGCCACTTCCCGCCGCCGTTGCCGCAGAGCTTCACACCACCTCAACCAGGCACGGTCCCCGACGGTTTCGACCCGGTGACCGTCGTGAAATGCGACTCCCTCGGGGGCGGAACCTACTTCGGCCCAGACGGACAGACTCCCGCCGGGGAGACCGCGATAGTGGATGAAGTGCGGCGCGAGGGTGACCTCGGCGAGCTATTGACCGCACTGTCCGACCGCTCGGATCCGCAGGCGTGGTGGATCGAGGCGGCGTGGGGTGGCAAATCAGGCCGAGGATTCACCGACCGCTGCACCCCCGGCGCGACATGTCCGCTGCTGTGGCTGGTCGACCGCGACGGTCGTGCGATCCGCCCGTGGATTCCACTCGACCGTTCCGGCGAGCAGAGGCTCGATGCCCACTATGCAATCGCGCGCTTCCCAGTCGTCGATCGGACAACGCATCAGCTGGATGTGCCCAGCTCCACGCCCTAATCGGGTAGGCCTCTGGCATGGGGAGACGAGCGGCCGAGACCGCCGTCAGACAGGGAACGGGACGGGCGCCACGGCGGGCCGCCCAGCGGCACGCTTCGCCGGACCGGTCACGGGCCGGCGCGCACCTGGCAGTCACCCGAGGGCGCGACAGGCGCGCCACGGCTGAGGGTCGAAGACGGATGGAGTCGTCCGCTGTCGGCCTAGCTCTAAATGACCGGACAGCGGGCTTCCGCGTCCGTTAGCGTCACTAACCGGACACGGCATCGAGACCCGTTGCCACTGCCGAAGGGGGAAGAGATGAAGAGTGCGATCCACCCCGAGTACACCGTCACGGAAGTGACGTGTAGCTGCGGGAACACTCTCAGCACGCGCAGCACAACCGCCGCGGACAAGATGCATGTCGAGCAGTGCTCGCAGTGCCACCCGTTCTACACCGGGAAGCAGCGGATCCTCGATACCGGTGGCAGGGTTGCTCGGTTCGAAGCCCGCTACGGGAAGCGGAAGGTCACCTAGCTGTGATGTCCAGGGAGGTTGGTCCGGACTCTGTCCGGTGAGTCGACCTGACAGGTGAAGGCCTCCGGTTGTGAAGTGGAGCTGTCTAGGAACCGCTGCACAACCAGGAGGCCTTCGTGTCCCACGCTAACGCAACGCTGACCCCGATCACCCGACTCCGCCTGGCACGACTGATCGTCGAGGACGGCTGGACGTACGCATCAGCCGCGAAAATGTTCATGGTCTCGGCACGGACGGCGAAGAAGTGGGCGGACCGCTACCGCACCGAAGGCATCACGGGGATGGCCGACCGCAGCTCACGCCCGAAGTCGAGCCCGAACAAGACGCCCCTCGAGGTGGTTCGGCGGATCGTGCGGCCCGAGGTGGCGCCACAGGCTCGGCCCGGTCCAGATCGCCGGGCGGCTGGCGATGCCGGCGTCGACGGTCCACGCGGTGCTGGTGCGGTGCCGCATCAACCGGCTCTCGCGTATCGACCGGGTCACCGGGGAACCGTTGCGACGCTACGAACACGACCGCCCCGGGTCGCTGATCCATGTCGATGTCACCAAGTTCGGCAACATCCCCGATGGTGGTGGACACCGCTTCGTCGGCCGCCGGCAAGGCGACAAGAACCGAGAAGCCACCGCGAAGAGGACCGGCCGACGCAACAGCCGCTACGAGCCGAGAACCGGCATCGCGTTCGTGCACACCGTCATCGACGACCACTCCCGTCTCGCCTACGCCGAGATCTGCACCGACGAGAAGGCAGACACCGCCATCGGCGTCCTGCAACGCTCGATCACCTGGTTCGCTGACCACGGCGTGCGCGTCTAGCGCGTGCTGTCCGACAACGGCTCGGCCTACAAGTCCTACGCCTGGCGCGACGCCTGCGCCGAACTCGGCATCACGCACAAACGAACTCGCCCCTACCGCCCCCAGACCAACGGGAAGATCGAACGATTCCACCGCACGCTGGCCGACGGTTGGGCATACGCCCGCTTCTACGAATCAACCACGCAACGCAACGCCGCCCTGCCCGGCTGGCTCCACTTCTACAATCACCACCGACCCCACTCCGCCATCGGCGGCCAGCCGCCAGTCACCAGACTGACCAACGTCCCTGGACATCACACCTAGCCGAAGAGGGGTCGGTGACGCCTGCGGTGAGCGGCGCCACCATCCTTTCGGTGGGGGCGTTCCCTCTCGTTGGTGCTACACCGCCTGGTTTATCAGCACATCGACCTCGCAGCCCGGCATGGTCGGGTCGAATCCGTGCTCGACCAGCCAGCGGACTCCCCGCAGGCTTCGTAACGACCACCACGCACGGATCACGTCGAGGTCGACGTCGGTGCCGTAGCCGGCGACGACGTCGCCGAGGTGTTCCGGGTGTCCGAGCGTCAGAGTCGCGAGGTCGTAGAGGGCATCGCCGCAGGCTGCCTCGGACCAGTCGATCACGCCGGTGATCTGGTCACCGTCGGCGAATACGTGGTCGACCTGGAGGTCGCCGTGCGTGAATACCGGTGTCCACGGTCGCAGCGCAGCCTCGGCGATCCGGCGGTTGCGCGTGACCACCTCGCTGGGGAGGACGCCGTTGGTGACGATCCACGCGCATTCGCGGTCGAGCTGGGATGCGATCTCGTCGAGGTCGTGGCCGGGCCATGGCGGCAGTGGCGAGTCGTGCAGCACCCGTATTGTGGCGCCCGCCGCGGCCCACGCCGCCGACGACGCGGTCGAGGGTTCGCCGAGGCGGCCGAGTGCCGTCCCTGGCAGGGCGGCGAGCGCGAGCACGGGCGGTTTGCGCCACAGGATCTGCGGAGTCGGGATCGGTGCCATGGCCATCGCCTCGACCTCGACGTCGGTGTGGGCCTGACCAGCGTCGATCTTCAGGAATATGTCGCCTACGCGTAGGGTCGCACGCTCGTGATGGGCGACGACGACCTCGACTTGTTCCACGTCGGCCATTATCTCCAGGATAACCAGCACCGTCGCCGGAATTATCGACGGCCGGTCCCCGCCAGAACGGGCACGGGACGGCACCACGGCGGGCCGACGCACACCCAACAGTCACCCCACCACGACATGCACACCACTCAAATCAAGGGCGCTCGAACTGTGCACCGGTTCGCATGCAGTCGGGCACCTGGCCAGTAATGTCCGTTCTGGCCGAAATTTTCCAATAAGGGGGGCAGGGCTGGTGGACCCATCAGAGTTACTGGGGCTGACGATCCCGCTGTCAGCGATGACGCTTCTGGTTGCAGTGGTCGCTGGATTGCTACCTCGACTCGTTGGAGATGTACCGAATCTCGTTGTGGGCATACGCACGAACGCGACGATGTCGAGTCCAGAAGCGTGGCAGTTTGCCCATGAGGTTGCGCGGCCTTTCTTCTGCCGGACGGTGTGGACAGCCGTCGTGGGATTGTGCATTCAGGTAGTCATCGGAGTCATGGCCGGTTTCGGATCCGTGGTGTCAGCTGTCGCTGCAGCGATCGTGTGTGCGGCGGCATTCACCGTCCTGATCGCTGGGGCATTAAAGGGCAACGCCGCAGCGAAGACCCTAAGTCGTTAAACCGCCGGTCGGAGGGCGCTGGGTGCGGGCACGGGACGGCCACCCGCGATAGCGACGCCGGACTGTTGAAAGGCGCGTGACGCATCCAGATCTGCGTGATCACAGGCACTCGAACGGTGTGACTACCGACCGGTCAGGCAAACGAGTCCACCTGTGCCCCAGCTCTGCACGTCATTGGTGAACACCCTTCTCTCTCTTCTCTCTCTTGCTTGGTCTCCTCTCTCTTCCTCCCCGGTGGGGGTGTTCACACATCAGATGCCGTTGAGTTCACCAATCGGTGCGTTGTTCGCACGAATCTCGTTTTTCTTGGCACTCTGCGGTGATACGACGCAAACCATTGTTTGGTTCCGTGCGGAAACGGCATGCGGGTTCGGGGTTGGTCCTCGTCGCGGATCGCGACGGTCTTGCAGCACGCGCACGGATCGTCGGCGGTTGCGCTGCGCGGTCGGGTGTTCGTAGCCGAGCTCATCGATCGTGGGCAGTCCCCCAGCCCCTACCCGGCCTGATGGATCGCGAACTTCGCCGTCGTCGCTGGATCGACCCCGCCGGCCGGGCGGGACGGCCCGAGGAAGACGCAACGGGTCGTGCACTTCCTGGCCGCCGACGCCTCCTCCTACATCACCGGACAGGTGTGGAGCGTCAACGGCGGCATGGACATGTGATCCTGACCCAACCCGAATATCCACCCTGGTCTAGCCTCGGTGGGGCGAGGAAAATAGGGACGATGGTCGACATCTATGAGGTACCCGCAGGAGAGCCACGGCTGACGTCATTCCTCCAGGCGCAGCACACCGCCCAGATCGCCCGGCGCGGCGAATTGGTCGACGCACGCGACCGCCCGGCCCTGATCGCATCGGACGACGACGAGACGGTCGGGGTGCTGATCTACGACATCGACGGCACGAACTGCGAAATCGTGAACATGCGCGCATCCGGCCAATGGGGCGGCGTCGGCACCGCACTCATCGAACGCATCGCCCAAGTCGCCCGTGCACAAGGCTGTTCGCGACTGTGGTTGGTCACGACGAACGACAACCTCGACTCGATGCAGTTCTACCAGCGGCGCGGTTTCCGCCTGTCGGCCGTTCGATGCGGCGCAGTGGACGAGGCGAGACGGACCCTGAAGCCGGACATCCCCGACGTGGGCTACTACAAGATCCATATTCGGGATGAAATCGAGTTCGAGCGCGACCTCGAGCCCGCGTAGGCGAACCCGCCCCGAAAGTACCCCTCACGCTGAATCCGAATCAGGGACCAGCCGAGCTGGAACGAGGGCAATGGCTGGCGAAGTCAGCGAGATGATCCGCCGCCGCTCCCTCGACGCTGACGACGAGCCGGCCGAGGAGTACAGCATCGACCGGCTCCATCTGAAAATGCTGGCTGCAAACGGGATTATGACGCTTACGTGCAGTGGCCCAGTTTCCGTCCCACCGGATCGCGAGCTGTCGGCTGTCCGACCCCGATGGTCCCGGCGGCATCCACGCGCCAGCGCAAGCCAGAGCTGACCCCGTGATCTGAGTCCTCTCGAAAAGGGCAAAGGTCCCATATACCCCTGGGCGGGGCGTGAGGCCGGTCGGCCGCCGTGGTTTATCAGTTGATGGCACCAGGTCCGGCGGCGATTGCACGAGTGGTCGTAGTAGGCCCATCGGCAGCTCGGCTCCCGGCAGGCCTTCAGCCGCGTCCACGTGCCTTCGGCCATCCGGCAGGCGGTCACGGGGTACCAGGTCGCGTCCTCGGACGGAGGCACCACCTATCTGGAGGACTCGGACAAGACCGGCCTCGGCCTGTCCCTGCAGGTCGTGCCCAAAGGCCAGGAAGGCAAGAACCGGCTGCACCTGGAACTGTTCACCGATGATCTGGCGGGCGAGGTCGACCGGACCCCTCGGCGCGACCGAAGTGCAGCGACTTCGACGGGTGGGTCGTGCTGGCCGACCCCGAGAGCAACCAGTTCTGCGTCGTCGCCACATAGACGCCCCCGCCAACGCGATCGCGGGTATCCCACCACCTCAGAAGGGACAGATATGGCCTCCGTGCAGAAAGAGATCATCATCGATGCCGACCCCGCGGCCGTGTGGGCGATCATCAGCGACTTCTCCGACGGCCCCATTCGGATGGCACCCGGCTTCGTCACCGACAGCCGGCTCGAGGAAGGCCAGTGCCCGATCGATATCGGTGACTGAGATGTAGACGTGGTCGATCACTGCGCGCTCTCTTTCCATGCCGCGGTGTAGGGAAGCGGATGAATATTCGGCACACGGTCCGCGATCTACACCATTCTCACCGGAAACCGCGAGTTGATCTGCGGGTAATACTGCGCTGCTGCTGTTCTCGCCGATCGAACACGCCCGCGTGTCTAACAGCCGTTTGATCGGCGTAGCGGCCTATGGTCGATTTGTCAGATTCATCTGATTCGCGCGTGTGCCCGCTGGTTGTCGTGTGATGGAGGTCGGGGTTTCTATGGTGGATACGAGCATGTCGAACGGTCGGTACGGCGACGTGGTTTTCGCTCATGCGCGCAGTGACGAGCGTGATCGCTTGGACGCGCTCACCCGTTCACTCGATGAGATCTCGTTCGCGCGGCTCGACGCGCTGCCGATTCGGCCGGACTCGCGGTGTTTGGATATCGGCGCGGGTACCGGCACGGTTGCCGCCTCCCTTGCCGACCGTGCCGCTTCGGGACACGTCATCGCTCTCGATCGCAGTACTGCCCTTCTGGATCCGAATGCTCGCGAGAACCTCGAGGTGGTGGAGGCGGACATCACCACGGCGGAGTTCCCACCCGGAAGTTTCGATGTGATCCATGCGCGCTTGGTCCTCCAGCACATCTCCGATCGGGAAGAGGTCATCAGTCGTGCGGTGTCGTGGTTGGCGCCGGGCGGCTGGATCCTGTTGAGCGAGGGCATCGACCCCTTCAGTGCCACCTCTCCGAACAACCTCTACAGCAGGCTGATGGCGGGGTTCGTGGACGCCCTCTACCGGACGATGGGCACCGATATGAACTGCGCGCGCAGCTACCCGGCCGTGCTTGCCGAACACGGGATCGTGAACATCGGCATTGATGCGCACGTACCGCCGGTCAGTGGCGGCAGCCCGACGGCAGACTTCTTTAGTCTGAGCTGCGGTCAACTGCGTGAGCCGATCATTGCTGCGGGCCACCTCGACAACGACGAGTTCGACGCAGCCATGGCGCTGCTCGACGACCCGACCTTCGTCGATCTCGCGACCGGAATGATGTCGGTGTGGGGACAGCGGGCCTGACCGTCAGCGCGTCGGGGCTGCGGGCGTCGGCCTCGCGCATCGCGCGATAGCCCGCCACCATCACCGACCCTCCGGAACACGAACTGCGGTAACGGTGGGGAGACGGTCTGCGGTGCGTCCGTCGAGGCGCTCAGGGCGCGTTCAGTGGACGCGTGCGTAGCGACGCCCGACTGTTCGAAGAGGAGCGCAACGGCGTCCGGATCTGCGTGATCAGAGGTGCTCGATCGTTCTGATTACCGACCAGTCAGCTAAGCGAGTCCACGGGCGCCCCAACTGGACACGTCATTGGTAAACCACCTATTGGATTCGCGAACAGTTTCGGACGCCGGTTCCCTGTCGACTTGGGCCTCTTCGACCCGATTGCGCGTCGATTGGTATGCAGACTGAGCGAGTTTCGCTCCCACGGCGGCCACGGAGGTCGCTTCCGCGCCGTAGTCGAGGTCGAGCCGCGGCGGCTCGGGAACTCTATGGTGGTCAGCACATGACTACGGCAGAAGCATTGTTGGCTGGCCCACGAGGGCGTCGGATGCTGCTCGCCTACGCAAGGGCGGCCGAACGAATTCTGCAACCCGAGTTTCGGAGCGACTCGTTCGATCACGCGGTATCCCTGGCGTCCTATCACCTCGAGTCCGGTCGAGGAGGCGCACGCGTGATGTACGGTCCCGGCGCGGAAGAGGCTCGGCAGACGATCCTCACTGCAGACGACGTGGCGCACCGCCTGTCCGAGGTGCCGCTTCCCGAGGTGACGGCGGTTGCACTCCGTTCGGCCCTCGCCGATGCCGCGGACACGGCGTGCTACTGGCACGACCCGGCCGGTGAAGACATCCTCGTCGACGCCCAGCCAGTGCAGCGTGAGCTTCGACGGGTCGCCGAGCACGTCGCACGATCCCCGCATGCGCAGTGGTGGACGACCACGCCCGCTGCGACCGACCAGTGGTTGGTGAGCTGGAGTGCGGACGGTACGGATTCCGTTGACTCAACGACCGCAGAGCTGTTGCGTGACTACCGTAATCGGACTGTCGCGGAGGAAGTGCGAGCAGAACGCGATCGTCCAGCGGATCCGTCGGCGAACTGGTCGGGCTGGTGGTGGTCGACTCCACCTACACGGTGTTCGACCCGGCTCTTGTTCGACGGGACCCCGGCCGGCTTGTGGTTCGTCGAGGACAGCATGGGATGGGAGCGCGCCATCACGCGACGAGTGAACATCCCCGACGGCGTCCGCGTGTACGAGGTCGACGGTGCGCAGGCGTGGGCACAACTCTGCAGACAGTTCCCCGTCGAGGTCACCGCGCAGAAGAGACATGACTGGTACCGCACCACCGGACGATCAGGACGATGGGTCATCCCCGACTGGCCGCAGCTGTCCGAACGATACGAAGGTGTCCACCTCACCACGGCGGGATACCTCGCGGCAGCGGGCACCGCGATTGCCGTCGACGCCGAGACCGCAAGTGTCATCGCGGGATGGGCGCCCGACGAAACCTACTGGCTCACAGACTCCGTCAACCTCGACGGCGACACTTCCCGGACCTGGGTGTGCGACACCACTGGGAGGCAACCTTCCTGGAGCGAAGAAGCTCACCGCTGAGGACCGACTGCAATGGCCGCAGAGGCGACGCGGGCGCTGCTTGACCAGGTCTCACACTGACCGCCCCGAGCTGAGGACACCTCGCACCCCGTCCTGCTCCACTCCGTCCGCAGCCGTTCGGGTTCCGCCCGGACCGAGCGGCCAACGGCCGCACCGACCTTTCCCTCCCCATACCTGAGCGTGACACAGCCAGCACTAGCGGCTAGTTTTTTCGGCGTTCGGCGGATGTCGCCGTGACAGCCACTATCACTTGAAGGAGTTAGCTATGGGTTCGTCCCCCGAGTTCACGCTGGTCGACCACATTGCCGGATTTGCCAGCTGGGCTTTCGGAAGTCTCGTCATCCTCGGCGTCGCCGGTGTCGTCGCCGGTGCACTGCGCGCCGCTAGCTGACCGACACGCGAAACGGCCTTCGCGCCGCTCTCACGATGTCTCATCCCGGCGGTGCGATGGTTCGGGGTTCTGGCTTTCCTCGTGCTGCCGAAGGTGCTCGGCGGCTAGTTATAGCCCGGCCAGGACGTTGGTAGAGGGCGTATGGGCTTGATGTGAAGAGAACCTCCGGTCGGGAGTGCTTGTCGAAGGCCCACTTCCAACCGGAGGTTCTCGTGTCCCACCGTAATGGCCGCACCACCCGTCTCGGGAGACTGCTCATCGTCGAGCGCTATCGGGACCGCTGGCCAGAGACCCACATCTGCCCGTGGCAGAACGGGGCGGCAGGGTCGAACGCCTCAACCGGACCCTGCAAATCGAGTGGGCCTACTGACAGGTCTTCACCAGGAACCCCTACACGCCTACGCGCTTGAACCCTGGCTCGAGTACTACAACACTCGACGACGCCACAGCGCACTCGGAGGACTACCACCGATCAGCCGACTGGCACCAACCTGATGGCCGAGTACAGCTGATATGTAGAGAAGCTTTGTCAAGAGGGCATGGTGAGGCGCCGCCGGGGAGCGACCCCGACGGCGCCTCGTTGCTTCCTCGCCCGAGCCGTGTGGTGAGCGTGTCGGTGGGCGACGCGCGGTCAGTCTGATATGCGCGGGTTGGCTACCGCAGGACGGTGTTTCGGCTGGATCGCATCCGCGTGTCTAGAGTCGAGCGTCGACCCGGCAGGGTCTGCTCATAGTTGTGTCGCGGGTCGATCCACGCGCTGCTACCACCGGCCCGGGAAGGAAGCCGATCAGGTTGGACGGTCAGTCGTCCATGACCGCCAACGACCAGCACCAACCGGCCAGCTCGCGGGCGATCGCCACGTTCGCCACCGTCGAGCGCTTGCGGCGTTCGAGGAAACCCACCCAACGCTGGTGCAGGCGACGGTTGCCCTCGTCCCCACGGGCCCGGGCGGCTGCCGGCGCCTGATCCCACCTCGAACGCATCACCGCACCGACGTGATACCGCGGCCGGTGGTGCCAGGCCGCCTCGACCAGCAGCCTGCGGGCGTGGGTGTTCCCGGTCTTGGTGATGGCGCCCTGCACACGTGACGGACCCGACGAGTACTCCGACGGCACCAACCCGACGAAGGATCCGATCGTGTTGCCGGTGAACCGATTCCAGTCCCCGATCTCCACCGCCAACCCGAACCCGGTCAAGGTGCTCACCCCACGCAGACAGCACATCCGGTGGACGGTCGGGGTGAACTCGCTCGCCGTGGCCATCTCCTCGATCGCGGTGTCGAGTCGCCGGCGCCGGGCCTGCATCGTCAAGACGTGGTCGTAATCGGCGTCGAACGCCATCCGCGTCGCGGGTGAGGTCAACTGCGGTGCCGCTTCGGTGCGCAGCCACCGGTCGTGCGCTCCGGTCCAGGCGGCGCCGCCGTAGTAGACGATGCCGTGCCGCAGCAGCAGTTTCGACAGGCGATGCCGCGCCCGCATGAGATCACCGCGGCAGTCTTCACGGGCCCGCACGAGATCGCGGGCCGCTTCCTGATCCGCGGTCGGGATCGACACCGAGGTGATCTCGTCGAGGCGCAGCAACCGTGCCAGATGCACCGCGTCCCGGGCGTCGGTCTTGACCCGGTCCCCGGGCGGTTTCTGCAGCTTCGAGGGTGCGGCGACCTCGCACCGGACCCCGGCGGCGGTCAACGCCCGATACAACCCGAAGCCGGTCGGACCGGCCTCGTAGACCGCCGCTGCCGGTCCCGGCAGGTCCGCGATCCAGGACCGGATGTGCTCGTAGGACGGGGTCAACCGGGCCGAGAACACCTCACCCGTGACACCGTCGATGGCCGCTGCCGCGACCGAACGTGCATGCACGTCCAGTCCAACGCTCGTACGCTCGGTAAACACCGGGGCCTCCCACAATTGTCGGATAGGCCGAACAGACAGGTTCGTCTGCTCGGTAACCCACGAATCTTGTGCGTGAGGCCCCGGCCCGCAAGAGCGGTCCACAGCCGGCCCTTCCGGGGCGTTTCTCGATCACTGCCGACCCGCCCGGCGCAGGCTGTCGATGTCAACGTGGAGCACGCGCAGCGCAGCGAGCATGAACGACGTTGACGTCGGCCCCGTGCCGGGCGCACCCTCACCGATCGAGGGGCGCCGACCTACTCGGGGCGAACTCACGACAAGTCGTGTGTCACTCCATACCGTCTAGCCGGTCATAGCGCCGATGGCCCCGGTGAAGTAGGGCACAAGCCAGATCGTCCACACGACCAGGCTGAACTGGTGGAACTTCGCCTTCTCGGATGGGCGATCGCGGAGCAGGACGATGACGGCCCACACCAGGTGAATGGCCATGAGCACGATCGCCAAGGCTCCGGTGACGATCATGATCTTGTTGAATGTGGATGTTCCGGTGTCCGACGAGTCGTCGGAGATTTGGCTCATCAGGAAGGTGCCGGTTGCGTCGCAGACAAGGCCCAATGTGAAGGCGCCGGCATGCCACCACTTCAGGGTCTTCTGGATGCGTTCCGACCACACGCCGATGGAGTAGAAAGCCAGGGCAAGCGTGATGACGATGATCGCGGTGGCCAGCATGCCCTGAGACTAGCGGGGGCTCTGTCGCCGATCCGCATATGACCCAGTACCACCGCCATTGGTGAACACTCCTCATTTGCGAAAGCCCTGGGCTTTGTTCACGCGGCTCGCCTCCAGGTAAGCCGGTATCGAGGAGCCGCATCTCCGTCCGTGCGAGGTCAGACCTGGGAAAGCTGCAGCTTTCGACTGGTCGGCTCCAGCCGCACGTCCGAGGCGGTAGGCAGGGCCAGGAGGCATTACCCCGTCAGGTTGGCGAACGGACGCTTCGAGTGCTCGGCGACGAACTGGGTGATCATGTCCCGCTCCACGATCCGCGCCACGGCGTCCGGCGTGGACATCCATCCAACGAGAAGGTCTGTGCTGTCAGCGAGCTGCCAGATGTAGCGCCCACCCCAATGCCCTACCGGTTCGCCTGCTCCGTGACGGCGGTACTCATCGAGACGCTTGCGGATGCCCCGCCGGCCAGTGCTGCCGCCACTGGCCTTTCCTACGTAGACCAGAGGTACCCCCGCCACCCAGGACTGCTCGAGGGTCTCCACCGTGACGGACGGGTCTTTCCCCTTGAATCGGCCTGACGGATTCGCCCCGAGAAAGACCGGGTCGGATTGGCTTGGCCTCACCACCACGTACACACCAGGGCCAGCGGGAACGTTGGATGCCGGAAGGTCAGCGAAGGGCACAAATCCGGAGAATCCCCGATCGGCCAGTCCTCTTCGAGTCCATTTCACACAGATGATCTTGGCTGGACATCCCGACATCTGCGATCGCTGCCACATGTTGGGCGAGGGAGTCGCTCACGATGGACCCGAGCACGATGACGTATTCGAGTCGCTGGTCGGCGCTCGCTCCGCGATGCTGCGGATCCTGCGAGCCGCCGCGGTGGCTCGACGCAGCAGGAGACACGCCCAGCGCCCATGGGAAGATCCAGATCCTCACCTGCGCAGCAGTATCCGCACATACCGGCCCTACGTGATGAACACGGCGCATCGTGGGATGCTGGGCGAATGAAAATTTCACATCGATTGACTTCAGCCGCGGGCGCCGGGCTCATGGGCGCTGCGATGGTCGTGGCGGCGCCGGGGACGGCCAGTGCCGACGCTGATCCTTGCCAGCTCGGGTGGTCGAATGTGGGACCACGAACGTGCGCCATGACAGACGTCGGGATGGCCCCGGTGTGGACGCTGGGGAACGGTATCTGCGCCGGCATGCTGACCGCCTCCGGGAATGCGTTCGACGGACCCCTGTGGGAGTACTCCGCCGCTCGGGGCGCTGTCCATTCCGTCGAATTGCGCGTCTCGCAGGGCTTCTCACCGCTGGGCGAGTGGGCGTCGACCGCCCTGGCCTGCGACCTGACCGCGATCATCGATTGGCAGAACCTCGACACCGGTGAAAGCGGCACGGTGAGTCGGTACGTGCCGGCGACCAATACGAGCACCTTCCCGATGTACGTGTATGTGGGCACGGGCCCGGGACGGGTTCGGCTCACGATGCGGACCGACCACCCGAGCATTCCGGTTTCGACGGACGTGGTCGTCCCCTGACGTCGCCGCGCACGCGGTGACGGCCTTCCGGTTCGTCACCGGCACCGGAGTGATGCTGTGCACCAAGTGATCACGGGCACCATCGAATGGTGGGTGCCGACGCGCAGGCCGGGCCCCGCCGGTCCGGCTGCGCAAGCGGCGATCGACATCAGCGGGCCGCTCTCGATGCTCGTCAGGCGTCGAGTCGACCCGCGAGCAAGGCCGCCAGGTTGCCGACCGGGTCGGCGGATCCGGAGCCGGGAACGTTGCCGAGCCATGCCTGCTCGGCGTCGCGAACGGTCGCCGACAGGCGCGCGTGCAACTGCCGGCCCCGCGCACTGGGATGCACGCGCACTTTGCGACGGTCATCGGCGTCGACCTCGCGGTAGACGGCGGCGATCGACACCAGCCGATCGACGACTCGTGTCAGCGTCGGCGCCGGTATCCGCGTACGCTCGCGCAGTTCAGCCATGGTCGCGCCGGGGCGCTCGGCCAGCGTGTCGAGCACCAGGTAATGGTCGACGTTCAGGTTGTCCGCAGCGAGGGCGTCGTCCGCCGCCTGGGCCGCGACCCTCGCCGTCCGGAGAAGCGCGACGGTCACCGAGACGTCATCCAGCGCGATGGCACTCTTGTCCGACACGACCCTCTCCCGAGCTGTTGCGCAGTTCACACTCCACGGGCAATACTTTCAAATGAAATGATAGCGCACCTGCAGTACACCGCATGCGATGCCGCGGAGACGTCGACGTGAGCGTCGCACTCGCCCGCGCCACGCAGTGGCGGGTGGCGATGGTGGTGCCGCTCCAGGGGCCCGCGGGCCTGTTCGGGCCGTCGTGCGAGGCGATCGGCGAATTGGCCGCACACGACATCAACAGTGCGGGAGGCATCCTCGGACGCGAGGCCGCCATCCACGTCGTGGACGGCGGCCGCGCGCCCGAGCTGATCGCGGAGGAGGTGAACCGACTGGTCTCCGCGGGCGCGATCGACGCGGTCAGCGGATGGCACATCTCGTCGGTGCGGCATGCGCTCGCGCCGGTCGTCGCCGGCCGTGTCCCGTACTCCTACACCTCGCTGTACGAGGGCGGCGAGACACGGAACGGCATCTTCTGCTGCGGCGAGACACCGCGTCAGCAGATCGCTCCCGCGCTGAAATGGTTGCGCGACAACGTCGGCACCCGCCGGTGGTTCGTCGTCGGCGACGACTACGTGTGGCCGCACGGGTCGCTCGGCGCCGTCCGCTCGTACGCGCACGAACTGGATCTGCGGATCGTGGGCGAGTCGTTCGTCGACCTCGGCCGCGGCAACATGAACCGGGTCGTCGACACGGTCGCGACGTCGGACTGCGACGGAGTCCTCATGCTCCTGGTCGGGCAGGACGCCGTCGACTTCAATCGAGCCTTCGCGCGACGCGGACTGGACGAGCGCATCCTCCGGTTCAGTCCGCTCATGGAGGAGAACATGCTCCTGGCGAGCGGCCCCCGCGCGACCCGGAACCTGTTCGCGGCGGCCGCCTACTTCCGCTCACTCGTCGACGCCGATTCGATGGACCTCGTCGGCCGCTACGTGGCCCTGCACGGCGCGGCCGCGCCGCCACTCAACAACGCCGCGGAGTCCTGCTACGAGGGCATCCAGACCCTCGCGCACCTCATCCATCGCGCGGGCACCACATCCCCGGACGCGCTCGACGCCGCCGTGGACGGGGCCGCCTACAACGGACCCCGCGGTACGGTCGAGTTCCGAAACCGGGTGGCGCGTCAGCGAATTCATCTCGCCGTGGCGAACGGCCTCGACTTCGACGTCGTCACCACACTCTGATCACCCCCCTCTTGACACTGTGTCGCCCGTCACTTACTTTCATTTGAAATCATTCCATTTGAAAGCGATTCGAGGTGTCCGATGGGCAGTGTCGGTCTGCTCTACGTGGGTGCGGTCCTGTTCGTCAACGGGCTGATGCTGCTCGGTGCGGTGCCGCCGAAGTCGGCGGCGATCCTGAACCTGTTCGTCGGCGCGCTCCAGTGTGTGATTCCGACGGTGATGCTGATCGAGGCCGACGGGGACGCCGGAGCGATCCTGGCCGCGTCCGGTCTCTACCTGTTCGGCTTCACGTACCTGTATGTCGGGATCGGGAACCTCGCGGACCTCGATCCTCGCGGCCTGGGCTGGTTCTCGGCCTTCGTCGCCGCCGCCGCGGTCGTCTACAGCCTCGTGGCGTTCACCGTCGTCCACGACCCGGTGTTCGGCGTCATCTGGCTCGCCTGGGCCGGGCTGTGGACCCTGTTCTTCCTGGTCCTCGGCGCCGGGTGTGAGGACCTCACCCGATTCACGGGATGGACGGCCCTGCTGCTCAGCCAGCCCACCTGCACCCTGCCGGCCTTCCTCGCCCTCACCGGCAATCTCCCCACGTCCCCCGGAGTCGCCGCGCTCTGGGCGGCCGGCCTGGCCGTGCTCGTCGCGCTCGCCGCCGCGCTGGGCCGACCCGCTGTCAGCCACCGGGCGTCCCTCGATCCCGAACTCAGCTCCACCTCCCACTAGCTCTGCCACACAACGCAATCCACGAAAGGAACGAAGAACATGCGACACGGAGACATCTCCTCGAGCAACGACACCGTTGGAGTCGCGGTGGTCAATTACAAGATGCCCCGCCTGCACGACAAGGCGGGCGTCCTCGAGAACGCGCGCCGGATCGCCGACATGATGATCGGCATGAAGTCGGGCCTTCCCGGACTCGATCTGGTCGTGTTTCCCGAGTACTCCACGCAGGGAATCATGTACGACGAACAAGAGATGTACGACACGGCCGCAACGATTCCCGGCGACGAGACCGCCATCTTCTCGGCCGCCTGCCGGGAGGCCGACACGTGGGGCGTCTTCTCGATCACCGGCGAGCAGCACGAGGACCACCCGAACAAGCCGCCCTACAACACGCTGATCCTCGTGAACAACAAGGGCGAGATCGTGCAGAAGTACCGGAAGATCCTCCCGTGGTGCCCGATCGAGGGCTGGTACCCGGGCGACACGACGCACGTCACGGAAGGCCCCAAGGGGCTGAAGATCTCGCTCATCGTGTGCGACGACGGCAACTACCCGGAGATCTGGCGGGACTGCGCGATGAAGGGCGCCGAACTGATCGTCCGCTGCCAGGGGTACATGTACCCGGCGAAGGAGCAGCAGGTTCTCATGTCGAAGGCGATGGCGTGGGCGAACAACTGCTACGTCGCCGTGGCGAATGCCGCCGGATTCGACGGCGTCTACTCGTATTTCGGACACTCGGCGATCATCGGCTTCGACGGGCGCACCCTCGGCGAAACCGGCGAGGAGGAGTACGGGATCCAGTACGCCCAGCTGTCGGTCTCCACGATCCGCGACGCCCGCGAGAACGACCAGTCCCAGAACCACCTGTTCAAGCTGCTGCACCGCGGCTACTCGGGAATCCACGCAGCCGGCGACGGCGACAAGGGCGTCGCCGACTGCCCCTTCGAGTTCTACAAGCTCTGGGTCACCGACGCCGAAGCGGCCCGGGAGCGGGTCGAGTCCATCACCAGAGACACTGTGGGCGTGGCCGATTGCCGGGTCGGCTCCCTTCCCGTCGAACAGACCTCCGAGGCCTGACGAGGAGGTCCGCCGTGCCCTATCTCACGGACATGCTCCACGACCAGGACCGGACTCGACCGGAACCGGCGCGGTCACCGGCGCCGCGCCCCGTCGGCGCGTTCGATCCGATTGCCCTCACCGATCGGTTGAACGCACGGATCGTGGGACAACGCAACGCGATCGACGCGGTCGTGCGTGCAGTGTCGTTGGCCTCGGTGGGGGCGAACGACCCGACCCGCCCGCTCGCGAACGTCCTGCTCGCCGGACCGACCGGTGTCGGCAAGACCGAACTGGTTCGACAGGTCGCCGCGGAACTGCGGTCCGGGCCGGACGACATGTGCCGCATCGACATGAACGCGCTTGCGCAGGAACACTATGCGGCGTCCTTCTCCGGCGCTCCCCCGGGCTACGCCGGCAGCAAGGAGTCGTTCACACTGTTCGACCGCGGCGCCGTCGAGGGCGACCCCTATACCCCGGGCATCGTCCTGTTCGACGAGGTGGAGAAGGCCGACACCACCGTCCTGCGGGCCCTACTGCAGATCCTCGACCACGGCGAACTGCGATTGGCCAACGGGCAGCAGACGATCTCGTTCCGCAACAGCTACGTGTTCCTGACGTCGAATCTCGGTTCGGCCGAACTGGCGGCACAACTGCGGACTCCGTGGGCGCGGCTGGCCCGCCGGTCCGGTCGGGCCGAGCGACGACGGGACGGCGAGACCGTCGTGCGGCGCGCGATCGAGCGGTTCTTCGATCCCGAGTTCTTCAATCGCTTGGACGACACCGTCGTGATGAACGGGTTCGACGACCGGACCGCACGTGAAGTGACCGGGCTCGAGATCGACGTCGTCACCCGCCGGCTGGCTCGCCGGTCCGTCGGCGTCGACGTCGGCCCGGACGTCGTTGCACTGCTCTGCGCACAGGGCTTCGACCCGGCGTACGGCGCCCGCGGGCTCCGGCGCACCGTCCGCACGGTGCTGACCGATCCGATCGCGGCGGCGGTGCTCGAGCACCGCCCGGTGGGGACGGAACCCCTCGCACTCACCGCGCGAGTGGTCGACGGCCGCGTTCGCGTCACCCGCGTGTGATCGATGCGGTGACCCGCACGATCGGCAACAGAACTCGGCCCGGTCCCATCCGTCGAGCCGGACGGGACCGGGCCGGGGGCCCGGAGAGTCGTTACCGTTCGGTTCCGTCGACGGTCGCGCCGCATTCACCACACGCGGGCGACGGCTCGACGCGCCGCTGTCGCTGACCGGCCGACGGCCGCACCGGGAGCAACGGCCGCCACGGCCAGTGCTGACCGAGGCGGCCCCGCGCACGCAGGAAGCCGAGGCCCAGGACGAGCCCGAAGATCAGGTGCCCGATCAGCGACAGCGTGATCGTCGTCGGCGTGAGCGGAAACATGTCGCGCTGACCGCGCGGCGACAGGGCCACCGTGGCAATGAGCCCGGCCCAGACCGGGAACACCGCGCCGGTCACGAATGCCAGGAGGATGGTGCGGCGCGAGCGGTGGTGCAGACCCAGGGCGAGGGCGATGAGGAAGAAGGCGATTCCGATCCCGCCGCCGTCGCCGAGGTAGCGCCACAGGTAGCCGACGATCGCCCCGGTCTGGGCGTCGCTTCCGGAGTGGAGCCACGTGCCCATGTGGGGGATGAAGTCGTCCCAGAGGCCGAGCAGATACACGGTGTCGAGGCGGAAGACGTCGTAGGCGAGACACGCGAACATCCCCCACCCGAGGCCGTACCCGACGATGCGGTCGATCGGGTGCGGAGCGACGACGCAGAAGACGGCGAGGACGGCGGCGAGCGGAATGATCACCAGCGGACCGGTGGCCGTCATCGACACGACACCGAACACGTGCGCCGAGATGGCGAGCAGCGGCAGGGAGGCGAGGAGGAGATACATGCCGATTCGGGCGAAAGCCCAATTGTGACGGGTCGTCTTCGGGACGGATTCGACGCCGGGCACGACTGCTGCCGGCGGCCCGTGTTCGTGCACGTCGCGGACGATGGTGGTGCCGAGGATCGGGGGCATGGCGGGGGGTTCCTTTCGGTCAGGGACCTCTCGACGAGTGGTCGATTTCCGAGATCCCAGCGTCCGTCGAGTACCCGGCCTGCGGATAGGCCCCCGAGGGATGGTGGACGCCACCCCTTACCCGGCGTCGCCAACAGCGCCGGCCGCCGTCCGCAGGTCCTCGACCAGGGCCGCGAAGGCGTCGTGGCGGTCCTCCGCGGGGCCCCGCAGGACCGCCGAGGGGTGGATCGTCGCGTACACGATCGGATCCACTCCCGGCGCCACGTCGTCGCCGAGCTGTAAGGCCTCCCCGCGATGCGCTGTGAGGCGGAAGGAAGGACCGAGGAGCGACTGTGCGGCGGTGGCACCGAGACAGAGCACCACGGTGGGGCGAACCGCCTCGATCTCGGCAATCAGCCACGGTCGGCAGGCGACCACCTCGGTGCGGCCCGGCTTCCGGTGGATCCGCCGCTTCCCGCGTTCCGCCCGGACGAACTTGAAATGTTTGACCGCATTCGTCACGTAGATGCGTCGACTGTCGATCCCCGCCTCGGCGGTCGCCCGCATCAGCAACTTGCCCGCCGGCCCCACGAATGGGGTTCCGGCCCGGTCCTCCACGTCACCCGGCTGCTCGCCCACCAGCATCAGATCGGCGGCCGCGGAGCCTGCCCCGAACACGGTCTGCGTCGCGGCACGATAGAGGCCACACCCGCGGCAATCGCGGGCGGCTTCGCGGAGCCTCGGAACGCCGGCCGACTCCGGCACGAACTCCTGCGCCCCGGTCGGCTCGCGATCGGCCCCGCCCGCGGCTTCGATGTCCTGTTCCTCGTCCATCCTCGGAGAGTTCCCCGGCGCCGTCGCCGAGAAACGCCGGGCGGCCCGCCGAACAACTGCCCGAACGGGACATAGCGGCCACGCGACGACGCCCGAGCCGCGACTCCGTGGTGAGCGCTCACCGGCCGGCTCACCCGCGGCGGGTGATCTCGAGACTTTCCCTTCATCTCCCGATCCTGTCGGAGTATCTTCGCGTTGGACCAGACGGGAGATCCTTTGAGAGACAAGGGTCGCCGACGGAGGGAGCGGGAATGACGGGCAACCGATTCGCGGCCGAGCAGATTCCGGGTGGCGAGACGCTCCCGTTCCCACCGGCCCCATCGGGGAGTATCGCCGGCCGCACGATGCAGGAGTCCGTGTACAGCCCGCACCCGAAAACCCGCCGCCTTCCCGCCGATGCGCCGAACATCGTCGTCGTCCTCATCGACGACGCCGGCCCCGGCCTGCCGAGCGCATTCGGCGGCGAGGTGAACACCCCGACCCTCGAACGGACGCTCGGTGAGGGGATCAGTTACAACCGCTTCCACACCACCGCGATGTGCTCGCCGACCCGCGCCGCGCTGCTGACCGGGCGCAACCATCACCGTGTCGGTAACGGGCAGATCGCCGAACTCGCCAACGACTGGGACGGATACTCCGGCCACATCCCCAAGTCGAGCGCCACCGGCGCCGAGGTCCTGCGCCAGTACGGCTACACCACCGCCGCTTTCGGTAAGTGGCACAACACCCCGGCCGAGGAGACCACCGCCGCCGGCCCGTACGACAACTGGCCCACCGGTGTCGGTTTCGACTACTTCTACGGTTTCCTCGCCGGCGAGGCCTCCCAGTACGAGCCGAACCTGGTGCGCAACACCACCGTCGTCCTGCCCCCGAAGACCCCGGAAGAGGGCTATCACCTCAGCGAGGACCTCGCCGACGACGCGATCGGCTGGCTGCGCCGGCACAAGGCGCTCGACGCCGACCGGCCGTTCTTCATGTACTGGGCCAGCGGCTGCATGCACGGGCCGCACCACATCATGAAGGAATGGGCGGACCGCTACGCCGGCAAGTTCGACGACGGCTGGGACGCCTACCGCGAGCGCGTCTTCGCGCGGGCCAAGGAGAAGGGGTGGATCCCGCAGGACGCCGAACTGACCCCACGCCATCCCACGATGCCGGCGTGGGACGACATCCCCGACGACGAGAAGCCGTTCCAGCGACGACTGATGGAGGTCGCTGCCGGATTCGCCGAGCACTGCGACGTCCAGGTCGGGCGACTGTTCGACGAACTCGACCGCCTCGGCTACCGCGACAACACTCTCGTCCTCTACATCTGGGGCGACAACGGCTCGTCGGGCGAGGGCCAGGACGGCACCATCAGTGAACTCCTCGCGCAGAACGGCATTCCCACCACCACCGCGCAGCACATCGCCGCGCTCGAGGAACTCGGTGGGCTCGATGTCCTCGGCTCCCCGAAGACCGACAACATGTACCACGCCGGGTGGGCGTGGGCGGGCAGCACTCCGTACAAGGGGATGAAGCTGCTCGCCTCACACCTCGGAGGCACCCGTAACCCGATGGTGGCCCGGTGGCCCGCGAAGATTACACCCGACGCGACCCCGCGAACACAGTTCCTGCACTGCAACGACCTCGTGCCGACCTTCTACGACCTGGTCGGCATCACCCCGCCGCGGACCGTGAACGGGATCCCGCAGGACCCGATCGACGGCGCCAGCTTCGCCCCCACCCTGGTCGACCGGGATGCCAAGGCCGGCAAGCTCACTCAGTACTTCGAGATCATGGGTAGCCGCGCGATCTACCACGACGGCTGGATGGCATCGGCGTTCGGCCCGCGCACACCGTGGTTGAAGGGAATACCCGGCGGGATCCGCGACTGGAGCCCCGACGACGACACGTGGGAGCTCTACAACCTCGACGAGGACTGGACCCAGAACCGCGATCTCGCCGAGCAGCATCCCGAGAAACTCGCCCAATTGCGCGAGTTGTTCGCGATCGAGGCGGCCAAGAACAAGGTCCTGCCCGTCGGCGGCGGCCTCTGGGTGGCCGCCATCCATCCCGAACAACGCATCACCACGCCGTACACCAGCTGGGAGTTCACCGGCGACGTCGTCCGGATGCCCGAATTCTGTGCTCCCGCACTGGGAAACAAGAACAACCGCGTCACCATCGAGCTGACCGTCCCGGACGAGGCGCGCGGGGTGCTCTACGCCCTCGGCGGCAACGGCGGCGGACTGACCTGCTACGTCGACGACGGCTACCTCTGCTACGAGTACAACCTCTTCATCCTCATGCGCACCAAGATGCGCTCTGCCGCACCGATACTCCCGGGCACGCACACCATCGAGGTCCTCACCGAATACGCCCAGGAGCGTCCCGGCGGCCCACTGAACGTGAGCATGAGCGTCGACGGACAGACGGTGAGCAAGACGACCGTCCCGGTCAGCGCGCCGCTGCTGTTCACCGCGAACGACTGCCTCGACATCGGGACCTGCCTCGGCTCCCCCGTCTCCCTCGACTACTACGACCGCGCCCCCTTCGCGTTCACCGGATCGATCGACACGGTGACGGTCGAGTACACCTGATATGTAGAGAAGTGTGCGCGAGAGGCCATGGTGAGGCGCCGCCGGGAGCTACCCCGGCGGCGCCTCGACCGGCGCGTCTAGGCGTGGGACTCGCCGTCACCGAGAGGACGCCGCCAACCGTTCAGGAGCCGTTGCGCCCTTCCCGTTAGTTCTGCCCGGTCGGGACGCGGTGCGCCCGCGAGCACCGAGTACAGCACCGGACCGATCAACTCGCTCTGCACACTCGCCGCGTCGGCGTCGCTCGGTAAGTCGCCGCGCTCGACCAGGTACCGAAGCAGGAGATCGGTACTCGGACCGAAGACGTTCACTTGGCGCACCAACGCCATCACGTCCCGGTCGTGCTGCGCCTCCCCCAGCAGAGCGCGGTATGCGATGCCGGCGTGTGCGGACTCGAGAAATCGATGTGCCGCATCGAGAAAGTCGGCGACGGCCTCGGCGCCGGCTACCTGCGAGTCGACCACCAAGTCTGCCGATGCGTCCTCGATGCACGCCTCGATGAGCACTTCGGCCTTGGACGACCACCACCGGTACAGCGTCTGCTTGCCGACGCCCGCACGGGCGGCGATGCCCTTCATGGTCATCGCCGCATAGCCCTCTTCGACCAGGAGGTCGTCGACGGCCGCGAGAATGGCGCGGCGCGACTCCTCGCTACGCGGCCGACCCGTGGTTGCTGGGTTCTTGCTCACAACCCCGACGGTACCCGAAACGAGACACCGAGTTCCGTTTGCGCTATGTTGACTTTCAATTCCTAGTGTCTCGTAACTATTGGACGTACTCCATGACAACCACATCCCAACCCGCCATCCGTCACAGACTTACGCTGGCGGCAACAACTTTCGCGTTCTTCGTCACGATGATGGGGACCACGATCCCCACCCCGCTGTACGCCTTGTACGCGGAACGACTCACCTTCCAGCCATTGACCGTCACCGTACTGTTCGCGGTCTACGCAATCGGCGTCGTCGCCGCGCTCGCGTTGTTCGGTCGACTGTCCGACCAGATCGGTCGGCGACCGGTGCTGTTGATCTCGGCGGGGCTGGCAGCGATCAGCGCTGCCCTGTTTCTGATTGCGACCTCACTCCCACTACTCATCGCTGCACGGGTGATCTCCGGACTCTCGGCCGGACTTATGAGCGGAACCGGCACCGCCGCCGTCATCGATCTGTTTCCCGCCCAACGCAGGAAGACTGCGGGCTCCCTCGCCGTCGCGGCCAACACCGGAGGTCTCGCCGTGGGTACCCTCTTCGCGGGTGTGCTCGCCGACCTTGCGCCCGCTCCGCTACTGCTGCCGTACGTGGCGCACCTCGTTCTGGCGCTCGTCGCGGTGATCGGTCTCGCCGCCTGCACGCCGGCGAGTCCGAGGAGCGGACCATGGCATGCGGTCCGTCCGCAGAGGCTGACGGTTCCCCGCGAGATCCGGAGCGACTTCCTCCGCGCCGTCCTCGCCGGCGGTTCCGCCTTCGCGATGATCGGGGTACTCACCGCAGTGGGAGCCCTGTTCCTCTCGCGCAACCTGCATCTGACCAGCCGCTCACTGGCGGGGTTCCTCGTCTTCCTCGCGTTCGCAGGAATGGCCGTCGGTCAGCTCGCCACCAAAAGACTCGCTCCCACCACGGCGATGTTCCGCGGATGCATCGGATTGGCGGCATCATCCGCTGTGCTGGCGGCCGCGATCGGCCTCACCCATGTCGCGCCGCTGCTGATCTCGGCCGCCATCTTGGGAGTGTCCGGCGGCGCCTGCATGAACGCCGGAATCGCAACGACAGTCGAGCGCACCCGGCCCGAACTGCGCGGCGCCGTGTCCTCGTCGTACTTCGCCGGGCTCTACTCGATGCTCGCCGTCCCCGCGATCGGCGTCGGACTGCTCACCTCCGCCTCCGACCTCGCCACGGCCGGCCTCGTGTTCAGTGCCGGAGTCGGTCTCTTGCCGTTGGCCACCGCGATCCTCGAACTGGCAGCGAGATCGGCAAGACAGAGCTGACCTCTCGTCACCCGGAAACGAGGTCTTGCAACCCCCGACTCGGTCGGGGAGCTCCGATGTTCGCTCGCACCGGCGGCAAGATTCGCGAGGTCGTCCTAGTGGCACGAAGCCCTGTACCGTAGTGCCGTGAATGCGGGATCAGCAGCTGCGCGAAGTCTGATCGGCGACTTCGCGCAGCTGGGTGCCGATGGTCGCTTTGCCGCTCTGCGGTCGTTGATCCCCGAGGACGACGACGGGGCACCGCTGGCCCCGTTTCTACTCCGGGTTGCGAGCGACGTCGCCGAGGACGACCTGGTGAGGATCGAAGCTCTACGGGTCTTCGAGATCCTTCGGGTCGAGGACGATTCACTCGCCGCGCAATGCCGCCGCACGCTGATCCAGCTGGCCCGGACGGACGCCGACTGGGATGTCCGCAACGCCGCGGGCTGCGCGGTGTTCGACCTTCCGGGGGCCGAACGCGAACTCGACACGATGCGCTCCGTGATCGCCTCGGAGCCAGAGCGCTTCGTGCGCGAGAACGTCGCGGCCGCCCTCCAAGGGTTTCTCCGCCGCCGTGGATGACGTGCGGAGCCTCAGGAGGGTTCCGACTCGGTGTCGAAGCGTGCCCGTGCGTTCTCGATCTGGGGCATGTGCGTCTCGGCCCAGCCGAGGAGGACGTCGACCGGGTGGCGAAGGGTCTTTCCGAGCGGGGTGATCCGGTACTCGACCGCGACCGGGCGAGAGCTGAGCACTTCGCGCTCGATGATGCCGTTGCGTTCGAGTCGACGCAGGGTGGCGGTCAGAGACTTCTGTGTCACCGCCGGGATCGCGCGGCGCAGATCGTTGAAGCGGCTGGGCCGCTCGCACAGTTCGCTCAGCACCGCCAACGACCATTTGTCGAGGACCTGGTCGAGCAACTCTCGATGAGGCGGGGTGATCGTGAGTTCGCCGCGGGCGGCCGGGGAAGTATCGCGCACGCTACCTAGTCTCGTTGAAGTGACCTTCGGATACCAAGTATCTATTGGATACCAATTCAGTTCGGCATTCGAGGAGAACTTTCGTGACCGTTCAGTACTTCACTCCCGAGGGCATGACGCAGCCCACCCCGTACCATCACGTCGCCGTCGGCTCCGGTACCCGCCATGTCCACGTCGCCGGTCAGATCGCCCGGCTCGCCGACGGAACACCGGTGGCCGGAGGCGATCTCGCGGGCCAGGTCGCCCAGGCGCTGCGCAACACCGCGACCGGGCTGGCCGGAGCGGGCGCGACCTTCGACGACGTCCTCCGGCTGACCTTCTACGTCACCGCCTGGAAGCCAGAGAAGATCGGTGACTTCATGGCCGGCGTCGAACTGGTCGCCGAGGAGATCGGGCTCGCCCTGCCGCTGCCACCGGCATCACTCATCGGCGTGGACTACCTGTTCGAACCCGATGTGCTCGTCGAAGTCGAGGCGACCGCTCTCGTCGACTGACCCACGGGTCGATCCCCTCGCTCGTCCGCGCCTCTGTCCCGGACTACTTACCGGCCGAGGACGTGTTCAGCGCCACCGCTGCGCGGACGAGCGCGGTGAATGCCTCTGCGTCGATCGCATCGCCCTCGTGGAAGTCGATGGCCCGCCTCGTGCTGCCCTCGAGGCTGGAGTTGAACAGCCCCGACGGATCGTCCAGCGAGGCACCCTTGGCGAAGGTCACCTTCACGGCCTTCTTGTATGTCTCACCGGTGCAGATCATTCCGGCGTGATACCAGACCGGGACCCCTCGCCACTTCCACTCCTCGGTCACGTCGGGTTCGGCCTGCTTGACGAGATCCCGTATCCGGGCCAGCATCTCGCCTCGCCAGTCGCCCAGTTCCCGGATTCGCTCGTCGATCAGCCGAGAGGGGGATTCGGCGTCGTTCGAGTCGCTGTCGCTGTTCGTCATGGGTATCGGTCGCTCTCTCGAGGTGGTCGGCGCTCGCCCGTGACCCGAGTATCGCCGCCGACCGCCTCGTTTGCACCGCAATTCGAGACTCGCCGGGCGGCGGCGCCGCATCCGATCGATTCGCGGTCGGCTACGACCCGGTCGAGCCGAGGCTGCCGAACGCGCTCGGTGCGCCGGTCGTCGGCTCGGGCGTCTCACAGATTCCGGCCGGATCCGCGGCGGTGCGCAGGCCGATACCCGCACCCGTCGGACACGACGAACCGTTCACCCGAGCGAGGATGTCCCGCACCGGAATCCCGAAGCTGAGCATGCCGGCGGGATCGGCGGCGGCCTGTGCGCAGTCGGCGGCGTCGGCCACACTGGACCCGCTGGTGATGCCCAGCGCGCGGGTGCCGGTAATGATCGCACCGCCGCTGTCGCCGGCGAGGGTGCACGCGTTGTCGGTGAAACCGCGCACACTCCACGTCTCCCCATCGTTCCCGTGCAGATCGGTGGTGTAATCGGCGTCCTGCACCGTCCCGCACGTGTAGCCGGACGTCTGACCGGACTTGCACACCGGCGCGCCCGCCACCGGGACCGCGGTACCGGTGATCGTGAGTGGGCTGCCGCCCGTGCCGCGGACGGTGGGTCGGCCCAGACCGCCGGCGGCCGCCTCCGGCGTCAGCGTGATCACCGAGTAGTCGAGGCCGCCGCCCTCGCTGCCGATGCCGGACTCGGTGAAACCGCCGACCCGGGGACTGTTGCGGACGTCGGTGCGGTCGGGCGCGTATACCGGCGCCGCGTTCGGCGTTCCCGCAGTTGCCGGGCTCGGATCGCAGTGCCCCGCGCTGAGCACTAGGGGCGTGCCGGCGCGGTCCGCGGCGGTGAACCCGAACGAGCACACCATGAAGGACGGCGCCGTGGCGATCGGCCCGATGGTCGCGATGTACGCGTCGCCTCCGATCGGGTCGACGCCGGACGCGACCCGAAATCGGGGCAGCGACGACGGGACGGCCCGCTTCCCCTGCGCCAGTGCGCTTTCCAGGAAGGGGACAACCTCGGCACGATAGCCGGCCGCGGCCACACGGGCGGCGGCCTCCGGTGAGGTGACCGCAATGGTGGGCGCGCCGTCGGCGCCGAGCCACGCACCACCGACGGCACCGGGATCGACTCGGCGCTGATCGCTCGCGTACCCGGCCACCTCCTGGGCCGCCTCGGCCCGATCCAGGTACTCCTGCGCGGTCAGGTGCAGGTCGCGCTCGATGGCCGCGACGAGGTCGCCGGGGAGTCCGTCCGCCGCCGGGGCAGTCGGCGCCGCCTCCCCGGTACCGGTCACCGACAACGCGCCCAGCGCGACGGTGGTACCGACGATCGCGGCGCCACGCGCCAGCCTCTTGTGCATCTCGCCCCTCTGACAGGTGCCGTCCGTTTCGCCACCGCACCCACCGTGGGGCGACACCCCGCAGCCGAGGCAGAAGCAAGATACGGCAAACGAACCGTTTCGCACGGTAGTTCTCCGTTACCCGCCCCGCCCGGCACGGCCGAACAGCGCGAACTGTCACAGCGGCGGTTCGAGCCTCGGCACACTTGACCGGTGCAGTGCCGTCCGAACGAGCGGTCTCGCACGCGGCGCTCTACGATTCGAGAGCCCCGCGATCGGCGAGGCCCACTCCAGGCGAGCACGCACACGATGCTCGAACCGGTACTGCACTACCACAAGTCGCAAGCAAGGAGTCTCATGAACCGCGAACTCGGAGATCAGGCGGCCACCTCGACCGTCAAGGGCGACGTAGTGTTCATCGGCAGCTCCGCCGCCCTGGACGAGGCCCGCGAGCTGGCGCGGGAGCTCGGCTACGGCCGAAGCGACGTCGCCGAGGGAGAACTCGACTACGCGGTGGTCGACGACGACGTCCTGGACGGCATCTGCACCGCAGCCGAAGCCGGCCTGCTGGTTCAGGTCCGCGCTCTCGACGTGCCGGTGCTGACCGTGCACGACGCACGCACCCGATTTCGCACCGCCCCGGAGTCTCTCTCGCTGACGTGAGGTTCCTCTCAGCTCAACCATGGCCTTTTCACAGGTTGCGGTGCTAGAAAAATAAACATGTCGTGGTTGTGGATCGCACTGGGGGCGTGGATCGTCATCGCCCTCGGGGCGGCGGTGCTGATCGGTCGCGCCATTCGTCGCGCCGACCGCGAGGAGCTCGGCTCCACGCTCGACTGGAATCCGGCCGGGCTCGAGGCCCAGGACGCCCCCCACCCGCGCGACTGACGCCGGCAAGAGCACCGACCGGCGGTCCCCGCCCGGTGATCCCACGCTGAGGAGCAAAGCCGAACGCGGACAATCCGTTCGCGCTGCTGTCCGGTCCGGCCACTCGCGCCGACGCCGGTTCCACCGAGCGCTCCGCCGCCGAATTCCCCCGACTTTCCGGGACGCGACCACCCGCTTTGTCCGAATGTGGGCGCGGCAATCGGACGAATCGACCGACACTTCCGGCAAACACCCAAAAAGGTGCATTTACCTGGACGTTTGACAAGTAGCGCGGCCGTCGACGATCACGTACAACTGACAACACATTCCGTGATCGACACCACATCCCCGGCCCGGTCTCTTCCGGGCCCACGCCGACCGAAGGGCGATCCGTATGCCGCTCCCCATGTCACCGGCCGACTCAGTCTTCCTCCACGGTGAGTCACGGGAGCATCCGATGCACGTCGGCGGACTCGTCCTGTTGCAGCCACCGGACGGCGCCGACGCACACGACGTCCGCGAGATGCTCGACGCGGCGATCGCCCGCAACCAGGTCACCCCACTGCTCGGCAAGCGCCCCCGGCGGTCGGTTTCGTCACTGGGACAATGGAGTTGGGAACCCGATACCCAGTTCGACATCGGACACCACATCCGACACGACGCCCTTGCCCAGCCCGGCGGGATGCCCCAGTTGTCCGCGCTGGTGTCGCGACTGCACAGCACGCTGCTGGACCGCAACCGCCCCCTCTGGGAGATGCACCTCATCGAAGGACTCGCCAGCGGCCGCTACGCCGTCTACACCAAGATCCACCACAGTGTCGCCGACGGCGTCAGCGCAATGCGTCTGCTGCGCCGTTCGCTGAGCGTCGACTCCGAGAAGCGGGACATGCCCGCGCCGTGGGAACCGCGGGGCCGCACCGAACGTCCCGCCGCCGAGAGCGGACTGCTCGACCTCCCGCTGTCCGCCGTGCGTACCGCCGTCGACGTCGTGGGGGAAGCGACCGGACTCGTCCCGGCGGTGACCGGTTCGCTCGTGCGCGCACTCCGGAACCAGGGCGGGCCGGTTTCGTTCGCTGCCCCTCACTCGGTCCTCAACGTGCCGATCACCGGGGCCCGCCAATTCGCCGCCCGCAGTTGGTCGCTCGATCGGTTGCGCCTGGTCGCCAAGTACGCCGACGCCACGATCAACGACGTCGTCCTGGCGATGTGCTCGGGCGCGCTGCGCCGCTACCTCGAGGAGGACGGGGCGCTGCCGGACCGGTCGCTCGTCGCGATGGTGCCGGTGTCGCTGCGCGGCGAACGTGACCAGCCGCGGCCGATCGGGACCTCGGACGACCAGAGCGGCAACCGGATCGGCACCCTCATGTGCAATCTCGGCACCGACCTCACCGACCCGGCGGAACGGCTCGGTCGGATCCACACGTCCATGGCCGAGGGCAAGGCCGCGCTGCGCGGGATGAGCACCGCGCAGATTCTCGCGACGGCCGCGCTCGGATCCGCACCGCTGGCGCTCGACATGCTGCTGGGACACCACGGCCCGGTGCGTCCGCCCTACAACCTCGTCATCTCGAACGTCCCTGGGCCGAATGCCCCGCTGTACTGGAACGGCGCGCGACTCGAGGCGCTCTACCCGCTCTCGCTCCCGCTCGACGGCCAGGCCCTGAACATCACCTGCACCAGCACAGACGACGCGATCTCGTTCGGGCTCACCGGTTGCCGCCGCGCGGTGCCGGAGCTGGCCCGGATCCTCGGTGGTCTCGACGCCGAACTGGACGCACTCGAGACGGCCGTCGGCATCTGAGTCGGGAACCGTCCGTCACGCCTCGAAGGGGATCACGTTGCCCGCCGCGTCGCGGGCCCCGACGCCGGCTTCGATCGCCTCGGCGAGCTCGGTGACCGTCGCCCACGTGCGGGGCGGCTCGTCGTCGAGGTTGCCGATCGTGAACCAGGATTCGGTGTCGCGGTAGCGCACGAGACCTCGGCCCTCGGCGTCGAGGGTGACGTCGAGGGCTCCGGACACCGTCCCTTCCTCTTCGGTCATGACGGCGGCCGGCACGGGGATCGCGACGATGTCGTTTATCCGGCCCCTCCTTGACGGACACAGTCGTCGACGACAGTCCGCAGAGCGGCCTGCTCCGCGGAGTCGACGGCCAGCCCGTACTTTACCTTCACCTGGAGGTATCGATCGACGTATGTGCACCGGAACTTCCCGGGCGGCAGGTAGTTCGCCGCGTCCTGATCGCCCTTCGACCGGTTGGCCGACGGATCCGCGGCCACGAGATTGATCGCGTCGTTGGCGATGCGGCGGCGCGTGTCCTCGTCCAGCGCAGCGGCACCCGAGCGCCACGCCTCCGCCAATGCGACGATGTGCTCGGCGTCGACCGCCGACGACTCCGTCATCCACTTGTACGGCTTCAGTTCGCCGGTCTTGCGGTCCAGGAAGCCGTACTCGTCCTGCCAACCTCCACCGGAACCGACTGTGAGCGAACACGTTTTCGGATCCAACTGCACCGGGCCGACCGCGTCGCGCAGCATCATCACGTCGCGCGTCGTGCACCGCCCGTACTGCGCGAGCTCGGCGCCGAACCCGTGTTCGGGCTTGTTCAGATCCCAGTGCGGGAACTGCTCGCGGCTGTAGCCCGTCATCGGCAGCTCGGGCGCGACGGTCACCTGCGTGAGCAGGGCGTTGAGTTCACCCGCCGAGACCGTGGGCGGAGTGGAACCGGAATCCTGCCCGCCGTCGACCCCCAGCCACTCGTCGACGAGGACGTAACCGATCGCCATGATCACCGCGATACACACCGACCCGAACACCGCCAGAATCCGACGCACCGAACCCTCATCTCTCGCACATACGTTCGCAGCACGGAATACTATCCGGTCCGAAAAATCACCCTTCCGTGGGTTACCACACACCGGAATTCGGCCTCGCGGGTCCCGCTGCTCCGGACGTACAGTCCGACTCGGGCAGATCGTCCGACCGCCCGTGTGCCAGCGTCAGGAGTCCGATGTCCCCCGCCATGCAGTACGTGGCCCTCCCCGGAACGGACCTCGTCGTCTCCACGGTGTCCCTGGGCTGCAACAACTTCGGTTCACGGATCGACGCCGCGGAGTCCGACGCCGTCGTCGACGCCGCATTCGAGCAGGGCATCACGTTTTTCGACACGGCCGACGTCTACTCCGCCGGGGAGTCGGAGACGATCCTGGGCGCCGCCCTCGCGGGCCGCCGCGACCAGGCCGTCATCGCAACGAAGTTCGGCGCACCCATGAGCGAGACCGACCGCGGTTCGTCGCCCGACTACGTCCACCGCGCGTGCGAGGCCAGCCTGCGACGGCTCGGCGTCGACCACATCGACCTGTACTACCAGCACATGCCCGACCCGACCGTGCCGATCGACGACACGCTCGGTGCGCTCGGCGAACTGGTGCAGGCCGGCAAGGTGCGGTACGTCGCCTGCTCGAACAGTTCGGCGCAGCAGATCGAGCAAGCGGCCGGGACGGCGGGCGAGCGCGGGTTGCCGCGCTTCGTGGCCGCGCAGATCGAGTGGAATCTCCTCGAGCGCAAGGCCGAAGCCGAACTCGTGCCGGCGTGCGAGGAACTCGACCTCACGGTGATCCCCTACTACCCGCTGGCCGCGGGGCTGCTCACCGGCAAGTACCGCCGAAACTCCGCATTCCTCAAGGGCTCGCGCTTCGACAAGTCCGAGTACTTCGCGGCCACCGCCACCGACGAGGCCCTCACCCGCGTCGAGGACCTGCTGACGCTGGCGAGCAAGCTGGATCGTCGACTGTCCGAACTGGCCGTCGCCTGGCTCGACGCCAAGCCGCAGGTCGCGTCCGTCCTGATCGGCTCGGCGACACCCGCGCAGGTCGCCCGCAACACCACGCATCTACGTCGCCCCCTCGATGAGGACGAACTGGCGTTGGTCGACGACTTCCTCACCGGGTACTGACCGGCGAAGATACAGAAACGGTGGGCCCGCACGAGCGGGCCCACCGTTTCGCTCGAGTACGTCAGTCCTGCGCGAGCGGCGGAAGGGTGACGACCTGCCCGGCGTACGACAGCCCGGCGCCGAAGCCGACCAGCAGCGCCAGCTCGCCCGGCTTGGCCTTGCCCGTGCGGATCACTTCCTCCATCGCCAGGGGAATCGAGGCCGCCGACGTGTTGCCGGTCTCGGCGATGTCGTCGGACACCGGAACCGACTCGGGCAGCTTGATCTGACGGGCGATGACCTCGTTGATACGACCGTTCGCCTGGTGCGGGATGAACGCCCCCAGATCCTCGAGCGAGACACCGGCCCGCTCGACGGCCTGCATCGCGATCTTGCCGACCTCGAAGGCTGCCCAGCGGAAGACCGTCGTGCCCTCCATCTTGATCCACGGACGCTGCGCCGGGTTGTTCGCGAACTCGAGCCAGTCCGGCTCCTGTCGGATCGCATTGGCCTGAGAGCCGTCGGAGCCCCACACGACCGGTCCGATACCCGGCGTCCGGCTTGGGCCGACGACGACCGCGCCCGCGCCGTCACCGAAGATGAACCGCACGGTGCGGTCCGTCGGCTCGGTGCTGTCGCTCATCCGCTCGACGCCGACCACGAGGACGTAGTCCTCGGTCCCGACCCGGACCATGTCGGAGGCAACGGACAGCGCGTAGCAGAAGCCCGCGCAGCCGGCCGTCACGTCGAACGCGGCCGAACCGCCCGTGCCGAGCGCCTCGGCAACGAGGGAGGCACACTGCGGCGTCTGCGACGGGTAGGTGGAGGTCGCGACGACGACCGCACCGATCTGCTCGCCCGTCAGGCCGCTGGCCTCGAGCGCCTTGCGACCGGACGCGATGGCCATCGCGAGCACCGACTCGTCGTCATTGGCGAAGCGGCGGTTCTTGATGCCCGACCGCGTCTGGATCCACTCGTCGGTGGAGTCGATCGTCTGGCAGATCTCGTCGTTGCTCACGACCCGCTCCGGGCGGTAAACACCCAACCCGAGGATGGCGGACTGCCGGACCTCGGTGGAGTTCGAGATCTGCGCAACCATGTTTGCTCCTCTACTGACAAATCCAGGGGCTCACGCGGCCCCGCGTACCACGACACGGTACTTCCAGGCGTCGACCTGCACTGTCACTCGGGTATCCCGCACCCACGGTGAGCGGCGTGGGCGTCCGGCCAGATCCGGCGGCGCGCCCGACGCAATTCGCTCCGCCGCCGCACCCGTTTCAAATTCGGACAATTTCATGAATCATGCGATCGGCGATTGTGCCGATGCCGGAATCTTTGTCTCCGAATTCGATTCTCCTGCTAGCCTGTAACGCGCTCACACAACTAGCCAGACGGCCACGATCTGGACATAGCGCCAGGCAGGAGCCCCTTTCCAGCACGGATGGAGACATCGGTGAGGCTGAATCGAGTGCACTGCGCCATCGCATCATTGATATGCACGTCGGCGTCCTTCCTGGCGTTCTCCGCCCCCGCAGGCGCCGACCCGAATTCGGTCAATCCGATTCCCGTACTCAATGGCACGAACGGATTACCGGCCCTGCACGGACGAAGCCAGGCCGTTGCGCAGGCGACCGGACTGCTCAGCGCCAACCGCACCCAGGACTACAACGTGCTCGGCACCGATCTCGGCATCATGTGGGACAACGGCAACGGCCAGGTACTGACCGCGTTCGGCGACACCGCCGGACTGGGGATCCCCAACCTGCTGGTCGGCAGCCTGTGGTCGTGGCGCAGCAACATCCTGGTGCGCAGTTCCGACCGCAGCCTCGCCGACGGCATGACCTTCGACAGCACACCCCGCGACATCGTCGGCCAGTCCAAGGAACTGCTCCCCAGCCCGAAGATCCCGTTCGTCGAGATCAGCCGGATCCCGACCGCCGGCATCGCGGCCGACGGCGCCCAGTACATGAGCATGATGTCCGTCAAGGACTGGGGCGACCCGGGCAGGTGGGACACGAACTACTCCAGCCTGGCGTTCTCCACCGACAACGGCGAAAACTGGATCGAGGCCCCCGAGACCCGCCGCCCACCGGACGGCGGCAACCGCAACTTCCAGATGGGCGCCTTCGTCAAGGCGGACGGGTTCGTCTACCAGTACGGCACCCCCGCCGGTCGCGGCGGCCTGGTCTACCTCGCACGCGTCCCGGAGCAGAAGATCCGCGACCTCGGCGCGTACGAGTACTGGGACGGCGGTAAGTGGGTGCCGAAGAACCCGGACGTCGCGGCACCGATCGTCTTCGGCGGCGTCGGCGAGATCTCGGTGCAGTACAACGACTTCCTGGGCCAGTACCTCATGCTGACGACCGACAACCGCAACTCCGTCGTCATGCGGCGCGCGCCCACCCCCACCGGGCCGTGGGGCGCACCCGAGGTCCTCATCGACGGCAGCGAACTCCCCACCATGTACGGCGCGTACATGCATCCGTGGTCGTCCGGCCCCGACCTCTACTTCCTCACCACGGTGCACACCAACTACAACGTGCTGCTGATGCACACGACGCTGCAGCGCTGACACCCGCGCGGGACATTCCGCCGCACCCGGGGCGCCCCCTGCTACCGTCGCCCCAAGCAAATGATTGGTTTGGGCGATCGGGGAGATGACGTGGCACAGCAGAAGAGCACCGATCCGCGGGGCGAGATCCAGGACCTGCTGGCCCGCATCGCACAGCTCGCCGACGACGGCACCGTCGAGGAGTACCTCGAGCACTTCACCGCCGACGCGATCTGGGAGTCGCAGCCCAACCCCGTGACCGGGATGGCCGCCCAGATGCGTCAGGGCGTCGCACTGATCGAGGAGGGTGTGCGCGAACGCCGTGCCGCCGGCGTCCAGGGGCCGGGCACATCGAGCCGGCACGTCATCACGACCGTCGCGGTGTCGCTGGACTCGGAGACCGAGGCGTCGTCGACGGCGTACTGGCTGTTCTTCCGCGACACCGCCGCCGAGCCGCGGCTGGCCGGCGTGGGCCGCTACGACGACACTCACCGCTACGAGGACGGGCGCTGGAAGCTGGCGCACCGCCGTATCACCGTCGGCTGAGCCGACAATCCGACCCGGTCGGCTGAACCTCCCCGCGTTTTGCGCACTTTTCGGTGGGCGCGGGGCCCGCCGGACACCGATAAGTGCGCAAAACGCGGGAAAGGCGGCGGGGAAGGGCGCGGGATGCGACCCGGCTATACCGTCGCTTCCATGGATGCACAGGACTGGGACGACCGGTACGCACGGGCCGACATGGTGTGGGGCACGCCGCCGAATCCGGTGGTGGTCGAGTTCGCGACATCGCTGCCCGCGGGCCGGGCGCTGGACCTCGCGTGCGGTGAGGGCCGGCACGCGCTGTGGCTCGCGACGCGCGGGTGGCAGACCACCGGGGTGGACTTCTCCTCGGTCGCGATCGACAAGGCCCGTCGGGTCGCCGCGCAGGCACCGCGGAGGGTCCGCGAGCGCCTGACGTACGTCGTCGACGACGTCACGACGACCTCGGCACTGGACGATCCGGCCGGTTATGACCTGGTTCTCATGATCTTCGTGCACCTCGATCGAGCACAGCGCGGCGCGCTTGTGAGCCGAATCATGGACGCGCTGAAACCCGAGGGAACCCTCATGATCCTCGGCCACGACACGATCAACCTCGCAGAGGGTGTCGGCGGCCCGCCGGACGCCGAAATCCTTTACACGCCCGAGGATTTGAAGGACGATCTGAACGGACGCCTCAACGTGACGGTGGCCGAAAGACGCTATCGGGACGTCGAAGGCGGCACCGCGATCGACGCGCTCTTGGTCGCTCGCAGACCTGCCCTTGGCAGCTAACTTAATCACGAGTAACATCGGCTAAGTTACCGACGAGTAGCTACTTGGGCGGTACTCGACGGAAAGACAGACCGCACCACGCAGTGCCACTTCAGGGAGAGAACATGGGCCACTACAAGAGCAACGTCCGCGACCTCGAGTTCAACCTCTTCGAGGTCCTGGGTCTGGACAAGCCGCTGAGTGAGGGCGTGTGGGGTGACCTCGACGCCGACACCGTCAAGGACATGCTGTCCGAGGTCGCGCGTCTGGCCGAGGGCCCGCTCGGTGAGGCCTTCGCCGACGCCGACCGCAACCCGCCGGTGTTCGACCCCGAGAAGCACGAGGCGACGCTGCCGGAGTCCTTCAAGAAGTCGTTCAAGGCGATGTGGGACGCGGAGTGGTACCGGATGGGCCTGAGCGAGGAGATCGGCGGCGTTCCCGTCCCGCGTGCTCTCGTGTGGGCCATCGCCGAGATGCTGCTGGGCGCGCAGCCCGCCGCGTTCATGTACCAGGCCGGCCCGTCCTTCGCGAACGTGCTCTTCAACAACGGCACCGACGAGCAGAAGCAGTGGGCGGCAACCTGTGTCGAGCGCGGCTGGGGCGCCACCATGGTCCTCACCGAGCCGGACGCCGGCTCGGACGTGGGCGCCGGCCGCACCAAGGCCGTCCAGCAGGCCGACGGCACGTGGCACATCGAGGGCGTCAAGCGGTTCATCACGTCCGCGACTTCCGACGACCTGTTCGAGAACATCTTCCACCTGGTCCTCGCCCGCCCCGAGGGCGCCGGCCCGGGCACCAAGGGCCTGTCGCTGTTCTTCGTCCCGAAGTACCACTTCGACTTCGAGAAGAACGAACTCGGGGCGCGTAACGGTGCCTTTGTCACCAACGTCGAGCACAAGATGGGCCTCAAGGCGTCCGCGACGTGTGAGCTCACCTTCGGTGGCCACGGCGTCCCGGCCGTCGGCTGGCTGGTCGGCGAGGTCCACAACGGCATCGCGCAGATGTTCGACGTCATCGAGCACGCCCGCATGATGGTGGGCACCAAGGCCATCTCGACGCTGTCGACCGGCTACCTCAACGCTCTCGACTACGCCAAGCAGCGCGTCCAGGGCTCCGACCTGACACAGATGACGGACAAGACCGCGCCGCGCGTCACCATCACCCACCACCCCGACGTCCGCCGCAGCCTGGCCATGCAGAAGGCGTACGCCGAGGGCATGCGTGCGGTGTACCTGTACACCGCCGCGCACCAGGAGCCGGAGATGGCGCAGCTGGTGTCGGGCGCCGACGAGCAGCTGGCGCACCGCGTCAACGACCTGCTGCTGCCGATCGTCAAGGGTGTCGGCTCGGAGCGGGCCTACCAGTACCTGACCGAGAGCCTGCAGACCCTCGGCGGTTCGGGCTTCCTGCAGGACTACCCGATCGAGCAGTACATCCGCGACTCGAAGATCGACTCGCTGTACGAGGGCACCACCGCCATCCAGGCGCAGGACTTCTTCTTCCGCAAGATCGCCCGTGACCGCGGCGTCGCGCTGGCCCACGTGGCCGGCGAGATCAAGAAGTTCATCGACAGCGAGGACGGCGACGGTCGCCTCAAGACCGAGCGCGCGCTGCTCTCCACCGCACTCGAGGACGTCCAGGGCATGGCCGCGATCCTCACCGGTCACCTCATGGGCGCGCAGGAGCAGCCCACCGAGCTGTACAAGGTGGGTCTGGGTTCGGTCCGCTTCCTCATGTCGGTCGGCGACCTGCTCATCGGCTGGCAGCTGCTGCGCCAGTCCGAGATCGCGCTGAAGACGCTCGACGAGGGCGCCTCCGACAAGGACAAGCCGTTCTACGAGGGCAAGGTCGCGACCGCGTCGTTCTTCGCGAAGAACGTCCTGCCCGAGCTGACCGCGACCCGCAACATCCTGTCGCACCTCGACAACGACATCATGGAGCTGGACGAGGCCGCGTTCTGATCCGCTGAATCACGCAAGCGCCCGGCCGGGGAACCTTCCCCGGCCGGGCGCTTCCGTGTACGTCGAGATTCCGGCGGTGAGTCCGGCGCCGGGCCCCCGGTTGTGTTTGGCTTGAGGATGTCGATCCGTGCCGCCTGATCGAGGTTGGTGAGCCGCTGTGACCAGCATGGACGAACGAACCGGGCACTCCGGGCACTCCGGTACACCGCCGGCCGTCGTCGCGAGGGGACTGACCCGCAGCGGCCCGCTGGGGCCGGTGTTCGGGCCGGTGAATCTGCGCATCCCGTTCGGGGGCCTCGCGGTGATCCAGGGCTTCGCCGGATCGGGCCGGACGTCGCTCCTGCTGACGCTGGGCGGGCGGATGAGACCGTCGTCGGGGCAGCTGAGCGTGCTGGGGCGGACCGACCCGGCGGCCATCCGCGCCGTGTCCGCGATCGCCGGATTCGCGGGCATAGACAACATCTCGGAGTCGGTGACCGTGCGCGACCTTGTCACCGAGCAGATCCGCTGGGACGCAACGTGGTACCGGCTGATCCGGCGCGCCGGACAGCGTGAGCTCGAACAGGTGTGCGCGCCGGTGTTCGGGGACCGGCCGTTGCCGAAGCTCGGCGAGTACGTCAGCGAGCTCGGCGAACTCGACAACCTGCTGCTGCGGATCGCCGTCGCCGACACACAGGTTCCGCCGCTGCTCCTGGTCGACGACCTCGAACAGGTCCGGGAGGAACACCACCGGGCGCAGCTCGTCGAACATCTGGCGGCGCTCGGGGCGCGGCAGACGGTGATCGCGTCCGCCGTCAATCCGCTGCCACCGAATTCGCCCGCCCACGAATTCCATTCGCTGCCCGAAGCCGAGGTGTAGTCATGCTCGCAGGGATGTCGCTCGGGACCGAGCTCAAGCGGTTCTCGCGTGGGCTGATGCCGCGAGTCGCGCTGGTGACGATCGTGCTGATGCCGCTGCTGTACGGCGCGCTGTACCTGTGGGCGTTCTGGGATCCGTTCGCCGCGACAGGCAAGATCCCGGTGGCGCTCGTCGACAACGACCAGGGCACCGTCGTGGACGGCCGACCACTCGACGTCGGCGCACAGGTCGCGCAGGGGCTGAAGGCCTCCGGGGACCTCGACTTCCACGAGGTTACCGCGTACGAGGCGTCGACCGGTGTCGCGTCCGGGCGGTACTACTTCTCGGTGACGCTGCCCAGCGACTTCAGCCGGTCGGTGGCCTCCCCCACCGGATCCGAACCGCGGAAGGCGCGGATCATCTTCTCCTACAACGACGCCAACAACTACCTCGGCACCGTCATCGGGCAGAACGCCGCCCAGCAGATCCTCAATGTCGTGGGCGCACAGGTCGGCGAGCAGTCGGTGGACCAGGTGCTGGTCGGACTCGGCGCCGCCGGGGACGGGCTGCGCAAGGCCGCCGACGGCGCCGGGCAACTCGCGACGGGCGCGCAGGCCGCCGACGCGGGCGCGCAGCAACTCGCGGGGGGATCCCGCACCCTGGCCGACGGCCTGGCCACCGCCCACTCCGGCTCGACGGCGCTGGCGGACGGCACCGCCCAGCTGTCCGGGGGCATCGGCGCGGCCGCCGGCGGGGCGTCGGCGCTCGCCGGCGGGATGGACCAGCTCGCGGGTGCGACGACCGCACTCGGCGACGGCGCCGGACAGCTCAGCACGGGTGTGAACCAGCTCGTCGAGCGGGTGACGGGAGCCCTCGGACCCGCACTCGACGCCGCGACCCTCGACCAGCTCGGCCGGCTGCGGGACGGCGCCCAGCAGCTTGCGTTCCAGCTCGGCGACCCGTCGAGCCCCTACCGGTCGGGCATGGCACAGGCCGTCGCCGGTTCCGGACAACTGCGCGACGGGCTGACGCAGCTGCAGTCCGGCGGGCAGCAGGCCGCCGCCGGCGCGCGCGCCCTCGACGACGGCCTGGCGCAGTTGTCGAGCGGCGGTGAGACGTTGGCGCAGGGCGCGGGGCAACTCGCCGCCGGCACGACCCTGCTGAAGGACGGCTCCGGCGAGCTCGCGTCCCAGCTGAAGGAGGGCAGCGAGCAAGTCCCGCACTGGGATCCGCAGCAGCGCACCGCCGTCGCGCAGACCGTGTCCGCGCCGGTCGCGCTGGACCAGCACCACGACAACCGGGCCAAGACGTTCGGCACCGGATTCGCCCCGTTCTTCCTGCCGCTGGCGCTGTTCGTCGGAGGCATCATCACGTGGATGCTGTTGCGGCCCATCCAGAACAGGCCGATCTCGACCGGGCTCGGCGCGCTGCGGGTCGTGCTCGCGTCGTACTGGCCGGCGGCGCTGATCGCGATCGCGCAGGTGCTGGTGATGTACGTCGTGGTGCACTTCGGCGTCGGCCTGGTGCCGGTCCACGTGTTCGGGACGATCGCGTTCCTGGGTCTGGTCGGCCTCACCTACATGGCGCTGATCCAGGCCTTCAACGCGATCTTCGGGCCCGCCGTCGGGCGTGTCGTCACGCTCGCGTTCCTGATGCTGCAGCTGGTGTCGTCGGGCGGCATCTACCCCGTGGAGACCACGGCGAAACCGTTCCAGATCCTGCACCCGTTCGACCCGATGACCTATGCCGTCAACGGGTTACGCCAGCTCACCGTCGGCGGAATCGACTCCCGGCTGTGGGTGTCGATCGCCGTCCTGCTCGGCCTGCTGGCGGCGTCGCTGGCCGCGAGCGCGCTGTCGGTGCGGCGCGACCGGACGTGGACGCTGATGCGGCTGCACCCGCCGATCGAGGTGTGACGGCGTCAGCGCGTCGGGCTCGACGGCGGTGCGGGCGTCCCGTTCGACGGCGCCGGCTCGTTCGACACGCACTTCACGATCGGCACCGGGTCGTACTTCACCGTCCGGGTGTTGCGCGAGATCTCGCCGCCGCCGTTCGCGTCGGTGATGATCCGCGTGTCGCTGACCGTGAATCCCGGTGCGCCACCGGACGCCACGCAGTGCGGACCGGCCGGGAGCGTGATGGTGGTCGGTGACGTCTGGTTGGACCGGTTGCCCGTCACGGACTCCACGTCGACGGTCTTGGTGCCCCAGATCCGGACCGTGATGTTGGAACCGGTGCCGATCGTCTGGATCATGACGCCGGTCTTCGACGGGTTGCGAAACTTCAGGTCGATCGCCCCCTCGAACACCGTCGCCTCGCGTGCCGCCGGGTAGCGCGAGATGTAGTAGCTGTGCTCGGTGTGCTCGACGTCCTCCATACCCGCGAAGTACGTGGCGTTGTAGAGGGTGGTCGCGAGCTGGCTGATGCCACCGCCGACGGCCTTGTCGGGGCGTCCGTTGTTGATGATGCCGGACTCGACGTACCCCTCCGCCGCGCCGCGCGGACCGGTGTAACCGTTGAGCGAGAAGGTTTCTCCCGGTTTCACGATCGCACCGTCGATCTCGCTCGCGGCGAGCCGGATGTTGACGCCGGACGCGTACTCGAAACCGCCGGTGGTGTACTCGCCGATCACCTCACGGATCCCGAGCGCGTTCGCGCCCTCGGTCGTCAGTGTGGGCTCGGCGGGTTCGTAGACGGCCGGGGTGGTGCGCGCCCCGGACGCGGCGAGCAGCGCCGGCAGCGGCTCGAGCGTCTTGGGCCACTGCACCATGTCGCCCTTCACCGACGGGACCACCTTCGGCGAACCGCCCGCGAGGGAGATCTGCGCGTCCTTGGGCTTGATCTCGGTACTCGCCAGCTGCGGCGCCAGGATCGCGGTCGCCGCCTCGGTGTTGTACTGCGGCGACAGTCCGCCGCCGCCGTCGGGCACGAACGTCAGCACCTTGCCGACCTGATCGCGGGGCAGCGTCGCGGCCGCGCCGTCCTTGCCGGTCACCACGACGTCGGACGCGACCGCGGGAGTCGCGACATCGCGCACAGCCGCATCGACGCCGGCCTGCGTGACCGTGACGTCGACGGTGTCGACCGGCAGATCGACGGTGGTACCGAACGCCCACTCGTCGACGAACGTGTCCTTGGCCGCGTCCACCTCCAGGCTCTGCCCGGGCAGCGGCGCGACGGGGACCACCTGGATGCCCTCGAACACGACGTTGCCCTCACGCGGGGCGCGGTCGGTCTCCTGCTGGACGCCGGCCATCGCCGACGTCAGCGCGGCGTCGTCGACGGTGGACACCACGCCGATCTCCTGGGCGGTGAACAGCGACGCCAGGCGCGTGAACGGATTGATCGGCTGCTCGCCCGCCCGGTCGACGGTGGCGGCCCAGTCGATGCCGACCCCGGCCTGGGCGGGCACGATCGAGCTGTCGGTGTTGCCGGCCCGCACCGGCACCGGACGATCCGCCCGCGGACCCAGCTCGGCCCGCAGCGTCTCCTCCGCCGCCGCCGCGCTCTGGCCGCCGATCTCCACCCCCGCAACGGTGACGCCGCGCGGCACCCGATCGGCAGAGACCACCCAGTCGACCGCGTAGGCGATCACACCGACGGCGACGACACCGCCGGCCACGGCGGCGTACTTCACCCAACGACGGTTCGGCGCCGCCTGGGCCTGCTCCGGCCCGGGCTGCGGGACGGGCACCGGCTGCGCGGCGGACTCGGACTGCGGTTCGGGCAGGGGCTCGGGCGATGGCGCCGGTTCCGGTTCCGGTGCAGGTGCTGGTGCTGGTGCGGGTGCTGGTGCGGGTGCTGGTGCTGGTGCGGGATCCGGCTTCGCCGCGAACACCTCGGTGGGAGCATCGGAGGCGCCGTCGGCCATGGGAGGAACCGAAGGAACCGAAGGAGCCGATGGATCGGACGGGACCACCGGCATGATCTCGGTCGGATTCTCGTCCGGCTCCGGACCGTTCATGCGGTTTTCCTGGTCGTTGGCGCCGTCGCGCTCGTCGCTCATGAAGGGGGCTCCTGCCGAATCGACACCGTGCGGGGCCGTTGCGTTGCGTATTCGTTCCCGTTCAGGGTAGACGGGACGTTCGTAACGACCACTCGGGATTCCCGCCGGCGGCACCACACACCGCCGCGACGGACCCGCAAACGTGGAGCGGCCCCGTGTAGTTGCCAGGTCGGGGGTCAGGCAACAACACGGGGCCGACTGGGATATCGCCCCTCCGCGAGAGGCGTTACATCACCGATTGCCGGACGGCCGGATTTGTCCGTTCCGTCCCGGCCGTCAGACCTCGACGATCGCGGTGACGCCCTGGCCGCCGGCCGCGCAGATCGAGATCAGACCGCGGCCCGAACCCTTCTCTGCCAGCATCTTCGCGAGCGACGCCACGATCCGGCCGCCGGTGGCCGCGAACGGGTGGCCGGCCGCGAGCGACGAGCCGTTGACGTTGAGCTTGGACCGGTCGATACTCCCCAGCGCTCCGTCCAGGCCCAGGCGCTCCTTGCAGTACTCGTCGGACTCGAACGCCTGCAGCGTCGCCAGGACCACCGACGCGAACGCCTCGTGGATCTCGTAGAAATCGAAGTCCTGCAGCGTCAGACTGTTGCGGGCCAGCAGGCGCGGGATCGCGTACGTCGGGGCCATCAGCAGACCGTCACCGCCGTGGACGTAGTCGACGGCCGCGGTCTCGGAGTCCACCAGGTGCGCGAGGACCGGCAGATTGCGCTCGGCCGCCCACTCGTCGGTCGACAGCAGCACCGCGGACGCGCCGTCGGTGAGCGGGGTGGAGTTACCCGCGGTCATCGTCGCCTCGCCCAGCTTGTTGCCGAACACCGGCTTGAGCTTCGCGAGCTTCTCGACCGACGAATCGGGACGCAGGTTGTCGTCGCGGGTGAGGCCCAGGAACGGGGTGACCAGGTCGTCGAAGAAGCCGCGATCGTAGGCGGCGGCCATGTTGCGATGGCTCGCCGCGGCCAGCTCGTCCTGGTCCTCCCGGCGGACGCCGAACTCCTTCGCGGTGATGGCCGCGTGCTCGCCCATCGACAGCCCGGTACGGGGCTCGCCGTTGCGCGGGATCTCGATGCCGAGCATCGACGGACGCACCTGGCCGAGCAGCTTGACGCGGTCGGCGGTGGAGCGCGCGCGGTTCATCGACAGCAGGAACTCGCGCAGCTCGTTGTTGACGCCGATCGGGGCGTCGGACGTGGTGTCGACGCCGCCGCCGACACCCGCGTCGATGCGACCGGACGCGATGGCGTCACCGACCGCGACGATCGACTGCAGGCCGGTGCCGCACGCCTGCTGCAGGTCGTACGCCGGCGTGTAGGCGCTGAGCGCGCTGCCGAGTACGCACTCGCGCATGAGGTTGAAGTCACGGCTGTGCTTGAGCACCGCACCGCCGACCACCATGCCGAGCCGCTCGCCCTGCAGGCCGAAGCGGCTCACCAGACCGTCGAGCGTCGCGGTGAACATGTCCTGGTTGGAGGCACGCGCGTACGCGCGGTCCGAGCGTGCGAACGGAATGCGGTTGCCGCCCACGATGGCGACGGGGCGAAGCTGCCGGCCGCCGGACTGCTCTGCGGGTGCCGGCTTGGGGCTGCGGTTACTGGCTCTGCTGGTCACGTCGGTCTCCATGAGAAGTGGCGGGGTGGGCGATCGGCTTCTGCGCGCGGCAGTGTCATTCACACTCGACATTGAACTTACTCCAGAGTAAGTTCAATGTCGATACCGCACCTGGCGTAGCGGGTGCCCGATCAGCGACAAAACAACCAGACAAAGAAGGTGGACCCGTGGCAGCCAGCAAGGGCGCTCCCGACCTCTACTCACAGTTCCTCTCGTCCGCGCCGGGCGCATTCATCGCCAAGCAGGCCGGGTTGCCGCAGCCGGAGAAGCTGCGCCGCTACAAGGCCGGCGAACCGCCACTGGCCGGCCCGATCCTCATCGGCGGCAAGGGCCGCCTGGTCGAGCCGATCCGGGAACTGCTGTCGGACTACCCGGCCGCGCAGCCGCACGACGACCGCTACGGCGCGCTCGTGTTCGACGCGACCGGGATCGGCCAGGTCACCGAACTGGTCCAGCTGTTCGAGTTCTTCCAGCCCGTCATCCGCAACCTCGCCTCGTGCGCCCGCGTGGTCGTGCTCGGCACCACCCCCGAGCTCACGTCCAGCGTCGACGAGCAGATCGCCCAGCGCGCGCTCGAGGGCTTCACCCGCAGCGTCGGCAAGGAGATCAAGCGCGGCTCGACGGCACAGCTGGTCTACGTCTCCCCCGACGCCGCCCCGGGCCTGTCCGGCCTCGAGTCGACGCTGCGCTTCCTGCTGTCGGCCAAGTCCGCGTTCGTCGACGGTCAGGTCATCCGCGTCGGCGCCGACGGCTCCGTCGCCCCCGCCAGCTGGGACCGCCCGCTCGAGGGCAAGGTCGCCGTCGTCACCGGCGCCGCCCGCGGCATCGGCGCCACCATCGCCGAGGTGCTCTCCCGCGACGGCGCGCACGTCGTGTGCGCCGACATCCCGGCCGCCGGGCAGGCGCTGTCCGAGACCGCGAACAAGGTCGGCGGCACGTCGCTGGCCCTCGACGTCACCGCGTCCGACGCGGCCGACAAGCTCGCCGAGCACCTCACCGAGCGGCACGGCGGCGTCGACATCATCGTCCACAACGCCGGCATCACCCGCGACAAGACGCTCGCGAACATGGACGAGGCCCGCTGGAACAGCGTCCTCGGCGTCAACCTCCTTGCGCCGCAGAAGATCACCGAGGCACTGGTCGCCAAGGGCGTGCTGCGCGAGGGCGGCCGCGTGATCGACGTGTCGTCCATCGCCGGCATCGCCGGCAACCGCGGCCAGACCAACTACGGCACCTCGAAGGCCGGCGTCATCGGGCTGGTTCAGGCCACCGCGCCGGTCCTGGCCGAGAAGAAGATCACCATCAACGCCGTCGCCCCCGGGTTCATCGAGACCGCGATGACCGCGGCCATCCCGTTCGCGACCCGCGAGGCCGGACGCCGCATGAGCTCGCTGCTGCAGGGCGGTCAGACGGTGGACGTCGCCGAACTGGTGTCGTACTTCGCGAGCCCCGCATCCAACGCCGTGACCGGTCAGATCGTCCGGGTGTGCGGCCAGTCCCTGTTGGGCGCGTGATGACCGGCCGCAAGGGCACGCTCGTCCAGCTGCGCGAGCAGCCCGGCACCCTCGACAACTACGCGCGCGCCGCGCTCGGCGTGCTGCCGTTCGCCAAGCCGTCCGGCCGCCGGAGCCTTCCGAAGGAGACCCTGGCGCTGTCCGGCCTGCGCGTCGACCACGACAACCTGGCCGCGTACGCCAAGGTGTGCGGGCTGCGCTTCGGCGACACACTGCCGGTCACGTACCCGTTCACCCTCGTGTTCCCGACCGTGATGCGTCTGCTCACCTCGCGCGAATTCCCTTTCCCGGCAATCGGTTCGGTGCACACCGACAACGTGATCGAGCAGCTGCGCCCGATCTCGGTGAGCGAGCCGCTGGACCTGAAGGTCCACGCCGGTAACCTGCGCCCGCACGCCAAGGGCACACAGGTGGACTTCGTCAGCGAGGTCTCGGTGGGCCGCGAACTCGTCTGGCGTCAGGTCAGCTCGTTCCTCAAGATGCACCCGACGGGCGCGCCGAAGGAGCCCAAGGCCGCGTTCGAGGAGGAGGTGCCGCCGCCGCCCACCCGCACCCTGCGGGTGGACCAGAAGATCATCAGCCGGTACGCGGCGGTGTCGGGCGACCGCAACCCGATCCACGTCTCGTCGCTCGGCGCCAAGGCATTCGGGTTCCCCGGCGCGATCGCGCACGGCATGTGGAGCGCCGCGGCGGTGCTCGCACCCCTCGAGGGACGCCTGCCGGGATCGGTCACGTACAGCGTGCGGTTCGGCAAGCCGATCGTGCTGCCGGCGACGGTGAACCTGTACGCCGACCGGACCCCGGACGGATGGGATCTGGCGCTGAAGAATCCGAAGAAGGGCTACCCGCACCTCACCGCGACGGTGCGGTAAGTGCGGCTCGGGGCGCGGCGGGCGAGCCCACCCGCCGCGTCCCCGCGTCAGCTCTCGTGCGCCGCCAGTTGCTGCCGCAGACGGGCATTCTCGGTTTCGAGTTCCGACTTGGCCGCCTCGAGTTCGAGGATCTGCCGGATGCCCGTGAGATTGACGCCGGCCGCGACCAGTTCCGACACCCGCGACAGCCGGTAGAGGTCTTCCTCGCTGTAGCGCCGCGTGCCGCCGCCCGTGCGCGACGGGGTGATGAGGCCTCGGCGCTCGTAGAGTCGCAGAGTCTGCGGACCTATCCCGGTCAGTTCGGACGTGACCGAGATTCCGTAGACTCCGCGGGTGGAGCGGGGCGGAGACTGTTGCGTCATCATGGCCTTCATATCGCGTCGAGTTCGGTCGCGTGGGGATACGCGCAGACCACTCGCCCCCACCTGCCGCCGTTACGGGCGGCTTCTCGCGAGCATCTGCCGATGCCTCACCGTATCACCGACACCACATCGAATGTGTGCCGGGAGACGAAGATTCCCTGAATACCCGCCGGTCGGCGGAGGACCGATCGTCAGACGTCCCCGGGCGAACTCAGTTCGCCCAGTTTCAGATCCGCCTCGATCCAGTTCCCGGTACGCCCGAGTTCGACCATCGCCAGATCGAACGCGTCGACGAGCCACTCGTGCTCGGCCGTGACGAGCACCTCGGGTTCCGCGTCGGCCGAGTCCTGATAGAAGCGCACCACCCAGTGCGAAGCGGTGGTCGCGGCGCCCGACAGGCCGTCGACGGCGTGATCGGTCGCCAACAGGTAGCGGTTGTATTCGAAGTCCACGCGGATCGCGTAGCCGACGCCGGTGTTCACCACGTTCGCGGGACGGTGGGTCGCCGTGGCGAGCACCGTCAGGGCGTCCGCGTAGCGGTCGGCGTATTCGCGGGTACGTGGCACTGCAGGTCACCTCTGTCCGGGTAGCCGCCACAGGGGTTGCGGCGGCGGGAACACGGGGCGCCGACCCCGGGCACGAGTTCGACGCCATCGCATTCCCACCGCAAACGTTACGCGGCGCACCCGCCGACACGGACCGATCGGGCATTCCTCATCACGCCGTCCGACCAGCGAAGGAGCCCTAGTTCCGTCCGTGAGCGAATTTATCTGCTTCCTCGGATATAGATTTTGTTGTACGGTGCAGTTGTCAAAACTTCCCGATGCAAGAGAAGAAGAGTGAGACGGAGGAGTCAGGCCCGCCTTGCGGCGACGGCCCGGCCCACTCCACCCACCGGTCTTCCGAGCTCGAGCGGTGACCCGACAGGTGTCACCGACTGCGGGTGGGCCGTATCAGAGAAGAAAGGATGACCACACGTGAGTGCGCACCTTGCGGTCGACACCGGCCGCGACGCGGCTGTGACATGGTCGCTCAGCACCGAGGAACTCAAACACCGACTCGACCGGATGTACGCCGGCATATCGGACACACGATCAGCCGATCCCGAACCCAGCGGCGTCTGACGCGTCGGCGCGTGCGCCCCGGAGGGCGCCCCGACGAAATCGACAGCCCACGGACATTCACCAGGAGCATTCGATGACCGAGATCCGACCGACCCTCGCACCCCTGGCCGACACCTGGGAATGGCAGCAGCAGGGCCACTGCCAGGGCATGGACGAATCGATCTTCTTTCCCCCCACCGGCGAACGTGGCAACGCCCGGATGATGCGCGAACGGCGCGCCAAGGCGATCTGCGCGTCGTGCCCGGTGCGGACCACCTGCCTCGAGCATTCCCTCGCCGTGCCGGAACCGTTCGGCGTGTGGGGCGGCATCGGCGAGTCCGAGCGCGCGAACATGCTGCGCGGCCGCCGCGGCCGCCAGCGTCGCGCAGCCTGAGCGAACGCGGAGGCCCGGACGGTGACCGTCCGGGCCTCCGCGTCGCTACGCCGTCGTGCCGACTACTTCTTCTTGCCGCCCGCCAGACCCCGCCACGCGAGCTTGTCGAGCAGCTCCACGGCCGCGTCGACGTCGATCTCGCCGCCGGCGACCCGATCCGCTACAGCCTCGCCGGCGCCCACCAGCGCCACCGCCATGATCGAGAAGTCGGTACCAGGTTCCGGTTCCTTGGTGCTCGACTCGAGCAGCTTGGCGGTCAGCTCGATCAGCCGGTCCCGGCTGCTGCCGACCTGCGACGCGAACGCCTGCTGGCCGATCGCCTGCCGATACAGCACCATCCACGAACTGCGGTTCTGGTCGACGAAGCCGAGGAACCCGGTGAGCGCCGCACGCAACTGATCGCGCGGCGGCAGAGTGGGATCACCCGCGGGCGAGATGGCCTCCACGAAGCGCAGCCCCTCGCGGTGAATACACGCCGCGAACAACTCGTCCTTGGAGCCGTAGTACAGGTACAGCATCGGCTTGGAGATGTTCGCCCTCGCCGCGATCGCGTCCATGGAGGCGTCGTGGAACCCGTTGTCGGAGAAGACCTCGACAGCGGCGTCGAGCATCTGCTGTTCGCGCACGGCCCTGGGCAGCCGCTTGGTGCCACCAGCCATAATTCCTCCAACCGCGGGTAAGACTCGTCATCTTACTCGAAGGTAAGAAGGTCAGCGTTCGATGACCATTGTGACCTAGACCCTTCTCAGCAGGTCACAGCCCCCTTCGCGCGCGCCACCGTCAGGACCGACTGGTCGACCTGCGAGGCCGGCAGCCGGCCCGCCGCGACCGCGTCCTCCAGGTGGTCGAGCACGCGCGGGACGTCGTCGGTGGTGAGCCACAGCGCCACCGTCACCCCGGACGTGAGCGCCTGCTCGACGGCCTCCGCGATGTCGAACCGGTCCGTGATCGCCTTCATCCCGCTCAGGTCGTCGGTGAAGATCGGGCCCGTGAACGGCGGCGCGCCGTAGCCGGTGCCCTCCCGCAGCAGCGACACGGCCTGCGGGCTCAGGCTGGCCGGCAGGTTGTCCGTCGTCAGACCGGGAACGCTGAGGTGTCCGAGCATCACCCCGACACCGGTGTCCACCAGCTCCCGGTACGGCACCAGGTCGGTCGTCTGCAGTTGGTCCAGCGGCGGCGTCGTGACCGCACCGGTGTGCGAGTCGCCCGACGCCGAACCGTGGCCCGGGAAGTGCTTGAGCACCGGCATGATTCCGGCATCGCGCATGCCGCGGGCGTACGCGTCCGCGTAGGTCGTCACCACCTGCGGGTCGTCGGAGAAGGACCGGTCGCCGATCACCGACTCGTCCGGCTGGCTGCTCACGTCGACGTCGGGCGCGAAATTGACGGTGATGCCGAGCTTGCGCAGCTGGCGTCCCCGGTCGCGGGCCATCTCGTACGTCTGCTCGGGTGTCATGGTCTGCGCGACCCGACGCGCCGACGGATCCGGCCCGTACAGCTCATCGACGCGCGAGACCCGCCCGCCCTCCTCGTCGATCGTCACCATCAGGGGCACCGAACTGGCCTCCGCGGCCTGGTCGATGCCGCCGTCGGTGAGCATCGCATCGTCGGTCCAGCTGCCGATGAAGATGCCGCCGATCTGCTCGGACTGCACGACGTCGAGCGCGTCCTGGGTGCCGGTGACCCCGACCGTGAGCAGCTGCGCGAGCTTCTGCCGCTCGGTGAGCGAATCCAGGAAGGCCGGCCCGCACACCGCCGAGCCGAACGGCGACGGCGCCTTGGGGGCGCTCGATGTCTTCGACACCGGCTGCGACGTCGACGGCGAGGCCGGGGACTCCGTCGTGGGCGTCTCGGTGCCGTCCCCGGACGAACAGCCGACGGCCAGACCGGCGCACAACGCGACGGCCAACGCATGTCGAATTCGCATATATCCGACGGTAGTCGACATCCGATCGCACCATTTTCCGAGCCGAGCGGAGCAGGTAATGGCAAGGTAATCTCAAGTACGGAAAGCCGAAGACCGCCACCGCCGGTCAACCCGGATTTCAGGAGGTCACAGTGCCTGCAGATCTCATGCTCATCGCCTACGACGGCTCCGACAACGCCAAGCGCGCGATCGAATACGCCGGCCGGTTCCTCGCCGCGAATCGCGCGGTGGTGGCCACCGCGTGGGAGCCGATGGTCCGGCAGGCCGCCCGGATGTCGGGGCTGTCCGGCGTGATGCAGCCCGAGTGGGTTCCCGACGAGGCGTCCGAGGACATCGCGCTGACCGATGCGAAAACCACCAATGACGAGGGCGTCGACCTCGCCCTGGCCGCGGGGCTCAACGCCGAGGGCCGGTGCTGCGAGTCCGCGACCGCGATCTGGGCGACCATCGTCGAGTGCGCGGACGAACTGGACGCCGACATCATCGTCACCGGCACCCGCGGCACCACGGGGCTGCGGTCGCTGCTGCAGTCCAGCGTCGCCGACCACGTGCTGCGGCACAGTCACCGCCCGGTCCTGATCGTCCCGCCGGGCAAGTAGCGGCTCGCACCTCGAGGCGGCCGTCCCCGGTGTCCCGACTATCGTCGGCAGCACCATGGACGGCTTCCTGCTCTCGCGCCCCGATCGCTCTCTCCACACCACCGGCGCGCGGGATCGATTCGACAACGCGACGGCGGCGACCGACGCGCTGTCGGCCGGACAGACAGAACTGATCGTCGGCGCGCTGCCGTTCGATCCGGCCGCCCCGGCCGCGCTCACCGCACCCGAGACCGTGTCGTGGACGCCCGGCCCGTGGCGCCCGGGCGCCGTGGCCGACCTGCCCGACGTCCGGATCGATCGCGAAATCCCCAGTGCGAAAGAACACGTCGAGCGGGTACGCAGCCTGGTGGAGCGACTGGAACACGGCGGGCTCGACAAGGTCGTCGCCGCACGCGCGGTGCGGCTGGTCGCCGACACCCCGATCTCGCCCGAAGCGCTGGCCGCGCGCATGATCGTGCGGCACGAGGCCGCCAACGGGTTCGCCGTCGACCTGACCGCCGCCGGGGACGGCTACGTCGGGCACACCCTGGTCGGCGCCAGCCCGGAGATCCTGCTGAGCCGACGCGGCACCACGGTCACCTGTCGTCCGCTGGCCGGGTCCGCGCCGCGCCGCACCAACCCGGACGCCGACCGCGCCGAAGGCGACCGTCTGCTGGCGTCGGCGAAGAACCTCGCCGAGCACGCGTTCGTCGTCGACTGGATCCGCGACGTCCTGGCGCCGCTGTGCACCGACCTGGACGTGCCGCCGACGCCGCAGCTGACCCGGACCGGCGAGCTGTGGCACCTGGCCAGCCCCATCCGCGGCGAACTGCGCCACACGTCGCTGAGTTCGCTCGCGCTGGCGACCCGCCTGCACCCGACCCCGGCCGTGTGCGGCACCCCCACCGACCGCGCGCTCGCCACGATCCGCGAGATCGAGGGCGACCGCCGCTTCTACGGCGGCGCCGTCGGCTGGAGCGACGCCGCCGGCGACGGCGACTGGGTGGTCGCGATCCGCTGCGCCGAGATCGACGCCGACGGCACCACCGCGCTGGCGTGGGCGGGCGGCGGCATCGTGGCGGCGTCGGACCCCGCCGCGGAACTGGACGAGACGACCACGAAACTCGGCACCCTGCTCGGGGCACTCGGCGTGGACTCGCCCGCCGACCATCCGGCAGGTGATACCTTGGCCCGGATATCGGGTACGCGCGAGTAGGACGGCGTACCGGCGACTCAGACCATGGGAGACCCGAGATGGCGAAGTTCCTTGTCCCCGGCATTGCCAGCGCTGTGATCGGTGCGGTCGTCGGTGCCGGTGCCGTGCTCGGTGTCACCGCCGCCGCCCAGGACAACACGCTTCCCGACATCGACCGCACCGGAAACGCCCCCTCCTCGATCCTGAACCAGGTTGAGTACGGCAGCCGCTGAGCCCGCCCGTATCGCGCGTTCTCGCACCTCCCCCTCGTCCGGCGGCCCCGCCGGTGAGGGGCCTTCCGCCGAACCGTCGACCGAACCACTGACCCGGCGCTGGCTGATCGGCGCCGGGTTCGTCGCGTTGATCCTGTGCCTGGTGCAGTCGCCGGGCAAGATCGTCGCCGACACCAAATACGACCTCACCGAGAACCCGATCGGGTTTCTCTCCCGCGCCGCCCACCAGTGGAGCAGCATCGCGCCGCTGGGCCAGGTGCAGAACCAGGCCTACGGCTACTTCTTCCCGCACGGCGCGGTCTTCGCGTTCGGGGAACTGCTGCACGTCCCGCCGTGGATCACCCAGCGCCTGTGGTGGGCGCTGCTGATCGTCGCCGGATTCTGGGGCGTCATCCGCGTCGCCGAGGCGCTCGGCATCGGCAGCCGCGGCTCCCGGATCATCGCGGCGGTCGCATTCGCGCTCTCGCCGCGCGTGCTCACCACGATCGGCTCGATCTCGTCCGAGTCGCTGCCGATGATGCTGGCGCCGTGGGTGCTGCTGCCGGTGATCCTGGCGACTTCGTCGCCCGTGCGCCTTTCCGGTGGGCCGGGCTACCAGAAAGGCGCACGGGTGCTCGCCGCGCAGTCGGCGCTGGCCGTCGCGCTGATGGGCGCCGTCAACGCCGTCGCCACCGCCGCCGCGTGCCTCGTCGCCGGCCTGTGGTGGATCGCCCACCGACCCAACCGGCGCTGGTGGGTGTTCACCGCGTGGTGGATCCCGTGCCTGCTGCTCGCGACGCTGTGGTGGATCGTCCCGCTGCTGCTGCTCGGCCGGGTGAGCCCGCCGTTCCTCGACTTCATCGAGTCGTCCGGCGTGACGACCCAGTGGACGTCGCTGACCGAGGTGCTGCGCGGCACCGACAGCTGGACACCCTTCGTCTCCCCCGAACGGGTGGCCGGCACCGTGCTCGTCACCCAGCCCGTCGCCGTCGTCGCGACCGGGCTGATCGCCGCAGCCGGGCTGGCCGGGCTGTGCATGCGGAAGATGCCCGCGAAGGGCCGGCTCACCCTGATCCTGATGGTCGGCATCGCCGGTCTCGGCGCCGGCTACATCGGCGAACTGGGATCCCCGATCGCCGAACAGGTTCGCGCGTTCCTCGACGGCACCGGTGCGCCGCTGCGCAACGTCCACAAGCTCGAACCGCTGGTCCGACTGCCGCTGGTCCTCGGACTGGCGCACCTGCTCGCGAAGGTGCCGCTGCCCGGTTCGGTGCCGCTGCGGCGCTGGCGGGGCGCGTTCGCGCACCCGGAGCGCGAGCCGATGGTCGCGGTCACCACGCTGCTGCTGGTCGCCCTCACCCTCACGACGTCCCTCGCGTGGTCCGGCCGGCTCGCCCCGCGCGGCGCCTACGACGAGGTCCCGTCGTACTGGCACGACACGGCGCAGTGGCTGGCCGACAACGCCGCCGGATCGGGCACCGGCGCGGACGCCGAACGCGCGCTGGTGGTGCCCGGGGCCCCCTTCGGCGCCCAGGTGTGGGGCTTGACCCGCGACGAGCCGCTGCAGGCCCTGGCCTCCACGCCGTGGGCGGTGCGCGACGCCGTCCCCCTCGTCCCGCCCGGCGCGATCCGCGCGCTCGACTCGGTGCAGCGCCTCATCTCCGACGGTCGCCCGTCCGCGGGCCTCGCCGACACCCTGCTCGGGCAGGGCATCCGCTACGTCGTCGTGCGCAACGATCTCGACCCGGACACGTCGCGGTCGGCGCGGCCGATCCTGGTGCACCAGAGTGTCGACGGCTCGCCCGGGTTCTCCAAGGTGGCGCAGTTCGGCGAGGACATCGCCCCGCAGGTCGCCGAGAACGTGGTGGTGGACGGCGACCTGCGCCCGGCCTATCCGGCGATCGAGATCTACCGGGTGACCTCGCCGAGCGGTGCGACGCCGCCCGCGGGGCCGTACTCCGTGGACCTGGACACGGTGCCAGTCGTGCAGGGCGGCCCCGAGTCGCTGCAGCGGCTCGCCGAGAGCGGCACCGTCACCGGCCCCGCGCTGCTCGCGTCCGACGCGACCCGGGCCGGGATCGACGTCGGCTCGGTCACCGTCACCGACACCCCCACCGACCGGGAGACCGACTTCGGTCAGGTCGACAACCACAACTCCGCGCTGCGCAGCCCCGACGACCCGCGCCGCACCTACAACGCGGTCCCCGACTACCCGGTGCCGGACGCCCCACTGGTCGAGGGCGAGTGGTCCGGCGCGTCGATCACCGTCTCCAGTTCGGCCTCGGACGCCACCCAGCTCGGCGGGACCGCGCCGGGCAGCGGACCGGCCGCAACCGTCGACGGCGACCCCGCGACCGCATGGCTCAGCAACGGGCTCGAGACGGCGCGCGGGCAGTGGCTGCGCCTGGACCTCGACACCCCCGTCACCCGCGGCATGCTGCATCTCACGACCAGTCCCGCCGCGTTCGGCCCGCCCGTGAAGTGGCTGCGCATCGAGACGCCCAACGGCTCGACGTCGGTGAGGATCGACAAGCCCGGCGAGCCGGTCGACGTGTCGCTGCCGTCCGGCACCACCCCGTGGCTGCGGATCCTCGCGACCCACACCGAGGACGGTTCACCCGGCTTCCAGTTCGGGATCAGCGAACTGTCGGTCGACGACCACTCGTCGGGCAGCCCGGTGCCCGTGCCGATCGTGCACCGCACCGTCCTGCCCCCGACCCCCGACGGCGCGCAAGTGCGCGGCTGGGATCTGGGTCAGGAGTTGCCCGGACGCTCGGGCTGCGCCGACGGCCCGGACCGCGTGCACTGCAGCAGCGCGCTGATCCTGCCGCCCGAGGAGCCGGGCACCTTCACCCGGACGCTGTCCGTGCCCGACGCGACCGCCGTCACCCCGCAGCTGACGCTGCGGCCCCGTCCCGGCGCGGCCCTCGACGCCCTCGTCGCCGACCCGGCGGCGGTCACCGCCCAGGGCGGGTCGGACGGCGTGGACCTGCGGGGCACCGCGAACGCCGCCGTGGACGGGGACGTCGCGACGTCGTGGACGGCGCCGGCGGAGACGGCACAGGGCAAGGGCGGGATGCCGACCCTGACGATCAAGCTTCCGCAGCGGACGCTGGTCACCGGCCTGCAGTTGACGCCCAGCCCCGGGAACCTGCCCGCCGCGCCGACCCGCGTCGCGGTCAACCTCGGCAACGGGCCGCAGACCCGCGACCTCGACGACTCCGACGACGGGGCCCGCACGCCGCAGACGATCTCCCTCGAACCGCACGTCACCGACACCATCGTCGTGTCGCTGGTGAGGTGGACCGACGTCCTCGACCGGACCGGGCTCGGCTTCCTGCAACTGCAGCCGGCGGGCCTGTCGGAGGTCGTCGCGCTCGGGGCGGACGGCAAGCCCGTGCCCGGCACCGCGACCGGGCCGTCCGAGCGCACCGTGACGGTGGGCTGCGACGCCGGACCCACCATCGTGGTCGGCGGAACGACGGTGCGGACGTCGATCTCCGCGACCGCCGAGCAACTGGCGTCCGGGCAGCCGGTGACCGCGACCCCGTGCACGCCGGACGCCGTCCCGCTCGCCGCCGGTCGTCAGGACGTCGTCGTCGCGCCCGGTGCCGCGTTCACCGTCGACGGACTGCAGCTGAACGCGACGCCCGCCCCCACGGCCACCCCGCCGGTCTCCCCCGCCATCGGACGCTGGACCGAGAACCTGCGGGAACTCGACGTGACAGCGTCCGGTGCCGACCGGTTGCTGGTGGTGCCCGAGAGCACCAACGTCGGGTGGGTCGCGACCGCGTCGGACGGCACGGAACTGCAGCCCGTCGTGGTCGGCGGGTGGCAGCAGGGCTGGATCGTGCCCGCCGACACCAGCGGCACCGTCACGCTCACGTTCCCGTCGGATCGCTGGTATCGCGCCGGCTTGGCGTTCGGGCTGCTGCTGTTGATTCCACTCGCGCTGCTGGCCCTGGTCCCCGGTCGGCGCGCCCCAGCACTCGGAGCCGCACCGCGCCCGTACCGCAGCGTCGTGGCCGCCGCCCTCGGGGTGACGGCCGTCGCGACCGTGGTCGCCGGGGCGGTGGGCACGCTCGTCACGGCACTCGTCGCAGCCGGGGCACTGGGCCTGTCACGGTGGCGCGGCCCGGCGTTCGCGTCCCGCTTCCTGGTCGGCACCGCCGGTGTGTCGGTCGTGATCGCCTCGGTGCTGCTGTCCACCGGCCCGTGGCGGGCCGCCGATGGCTACGTGGGGCACTCGTTCCTGATTCAGCTGTTCGCGCTGATCGGCGTCGTCTGCGTCGGCGTCGGCGCGCTGCCGCTGACGCGCTCGCCGATGTGGCGGCGCTTCTCCCAGCGCTTGACGGCGCGGCGGGCGGGCTCCTCCACCAGCGCGTAGCTGGCCGACGCCACCGCGATGCTCAGCACCGAGGTGACCGCGAGGACGAACCAGAAGTCGCCGTTGAACGGGGCGATGCCGAACATCGGGAACACGATCGTCAGCACCGCGAGATGCCAGATGAACAGGCCGTACGACCACCGCCCCACCGCGAGCGCGACGGGGCTCGCCAGGATGCGGTGCCGATGTCCGGCCAGCACCAGCGGCGCGAGCAGCGCGAAGCTCATCACTGCACCGAGAGCGATCTTGGTGGCGTACTGCCACGGCGCAGCGCGGACCAGGCCCTCCGGACCGGCCAGCCACGTCGTCGACAACGCGAACGCGACCACCGCGATCGCCGCCATCCACACCCGGTGCTCGGCCAGGCGGTGCACCCACGTCCCGCCGACCATCGCGAGCTCGGCCAGCAGCATGCCCGCCGCGAACCACGGGAGGTAGCCGGGCAGCCAGTTGTCGTGGTGGATGCCGTCGGGCGCAGGCACCGGCAGGAACGCCCACGTCAGGCTCACCAGCGCCAGCGCGAGCAGTGCCGGCACCCGGAAGCGGGCGGCCAAACCACGCAGCTTGACCAGCGCCAACGCGAGAATCGGCAACACGAGATAGAACGCCACCTCCACCGACAGCGACCACATCTGGGTCAGCCCCTCGGTGAGAGTCAGGGGCACGAACACCTGCACCAACGCCAGGTTCGCCGCCCACACCTTCCACCCGCCGCCGGCCGCGGGCAGGAACGCCAGCACCAGGACCACCAGCACCCAGTAGGCGGGCAGGATGCGGGCCGCCCGGTTGAGCCAGTACTTGGCGACGGTCGGCGGGGTGCCGAGCCCGCGAGCCGCCGCAGCGTGCGGGCGCCACAACAGGAAGCCGGACAGCGCGAAGAAGACGGCCACCGCCAGGTCGAACCGACCCCAGATCCGGCCGATCACCGGATCCCCGGTGGCCCCGGTCTGGAACGCCACGTGCGTCACCAGCACCCCGAATGCCGCGAATCCACGCATCCCCTCGAGCGCCGGCAGGAACGCCCGGGGGTTGCCGACGGGAGCCGGCGCGGCGAGGTGTGAGCTGTTCATCGCCGTCAAGTGTGCCCGGGTCGTTGCGGAACCGAAAGAGCGACGTGAACGATCCGAACCCACGTGCTGACGCAATCAGGACAGCTCGACTGTTAGTGTCTGGGCTCACGTGGTGTCGCAAATGTGGGCACCGTGCGACACCCGTGCAGCGGGCACGCTGCCGGTGGGGGTATCTCAATTCAAGAACATTGAGTTAGGAGACAGCATGGCCGAGCGCTCAGGCCCGAGCCGGATACTTGCGTGCGTCCTGGTAGGCCTCGGGACCTTCCTGCTGGCCGTCGCGATCCTCATTCCCGCGTACACCGTCGACAAGCTGAAAAAGACCCCCCTCGATCTCGAGGTCACCACGGTCGCCACCGGCACCGGCGACGTCCTGGATTCGAAGGCCCTGCTCGCGGGCAAGGCCGAGGTCAACACGAACGTGCCGATCGTCGCGCAGCGCTACGTCATCACGGAGCAGCCGTCCGACGCGGACGTCGTGTCCATCCAGGCCGGCCAGACGCTGATCCGCACCGACAAGCAGGGCGAGACGGGCCTGCTGACGGCGACGGTCGACCGCGTGACCGCGGACCGCGTCAGCTCGATGCCGGTGGAGCCGCCCGTCGGCACCATCCAGACGTCGGCGACCGAGCCGGCGGAGGAGGTCTCCCACACAGGCCTGCAGTACAAGTGGCCGTTCGACGCGGAGAAGAAGAGCTACCCGTACTTCGATCTGAACATCCGCAAGAGCCAGGACATCAATTTCGTTGAGGAAACCGAAATCAACGGAATGAAGGTCTACCACTACAACCAGGTGATCGAGCCGACCGACCTGTCGAAGGCGGCACCCTCGCCCACCAACAAGCTGACGCTGCCGGCCAAGACGTGGGGCGTGCCCGGCGAGGACCAGCCGGTCACGATGACCCGCTGGTACGCCAACGAGCGCGACGTCTGGGTCGACCCGGTCACCGGTGTGGTCATCAAGGGCCAGGAGAAGCTGTACCAGTACTACGCCCGCGACAAGGCCAAGCCGGAGGTCACGGTCCTCAAGGTCACGCTGCCGTTCGACGAGAACACCATCGAGTACCAGCTCGGCCAGGCCAAGGACGGCCAGGACAAGCTGTCGCTGTTCGGCCGCACCCTGCCGATCGTCGCCGGCATCCTCGGCGTGATCGCGCTGATCGCCGGCATCGTCCTCGGCATCCGCGGCGGTCGCGGCGAGAAGGGCGCCACCGCAGGCGGCCCGGAGAATCCGCCCGCCGGATCGGGCCAGGCCCCCGACCACGACTGGACGTCGGACAAGACCGAGGAATTCCCCACGGTCAAGATGGACCAGGGCGGTTTCACGGAGCCGCCGCGCCAGCAGTAGTCGGCGCTCCCTGACGAACCAGAGCCCCCGCACGGATGACCGTGCGGGGGCTCTGTCGTTGTGTCCGCGCCCCCACGATGTGCGCACTTATCGCTCATTTCCGGGCCTGACCGACACCGTTTTGCGCACTTCTCGCGCCGGGGCCGTGTTCCGCTAGCTCGTCGGGATATCGACCGAGCGCGCGCCGCGCACCGCGAGGACCGAGGCGGTCGCGGCGGTCACCGTCGCCACGCAGACGGCGACGGTGATGAACTCGCGGACGGTGTCGGCGACGGTGAACATCAGCGCCGCCTCGACCGCCAGGCCCACCCATGCGACGACCGCGAGGTGGGTGCGCTCGCCGGCGATCGCCGAGAGCAGAGCGCCCTGCAGCACCGCGAGCGCGGCACCGTTCCACGCGAACATCCACAGGATGCCCTGGACCGGGGCGTAGTCGTCGCCGAACAGGATCGGCGCGAGCGGGGCGGCGACGACGGCGCCCCCGACCAGGACGGCGCCCAGCCCGACCAGCACGCCCAGTGCCGACCGGACCGCCGCCACGGACTGTTCGGGGTTCGCCATCTTGGGATAGAGCACGACGCCGATGGCCTGCGGCAGCCAGAACGCCGCCTTGGTCGCGACGGCACCGGCCGCGTACAGGCCGGCGTCGTGGGAGTCGAGCACCGCGCGCGCGATCACCAGGTCGATCGACGTCAGTGCGATGAGCGCGAGCTGGACCTGCGACGCCCGCAGGACCGTGCCGACGCCGATGGTCGGCGCGCCGCCCTGTCCGTCGGCGTCGGAGGCGCGCCGGCCCGCGATCACACGCGCGCCGAACGCCATGACCCCGGTGCCGGCGGCCCCGGCGAGCAGCGTCGGGCCGGGGCCGCCGCCGACGGCCAGCACTGCGACGGCGGGCGCCACCTTGGCGATTCCGGCCCCGGCCAGCACGACGCTCAGTTCCGCGAACCGGCCCGCACCCTGGAGCAGGCCCTGTTCGGCGCCGAGCAGCACCAGCAGCGGTGCCGCCGCGAGCGCGGCGGCCGTCGCGCCCAGGCTGGTGTCGAGCGCCCACGACATGATCGGCACGAGCACCAGCGCGATCACGCCGACGATGGCCGCGCAGCGGTATCCGAGTGCCCGCAGCGCCGCGGTCGGCTTGCCGTGCACCGCCTCGCGGGCGACGACGGTCTGCAGCGCCAGCGCTGGCACCGCGAGCACCAGCTGGGCGGCGAGCAGGCTCGCGAACTCGCCGTATCCGGCGGGGCCGAGCCACCGCAGGGCGGGCAGGGCGAGCAGGTAGGCCGCGATGTTCGCCGTCATCGACCCGACGGTCACCATCGTCATCCCGGCGACGGTGGAGCCGGACAGCGATTGGCGTGGCATCCGCCCATGATCGCACCAGTACAGTGCCCGTCATGACGGCACGGCGCACGACACCCGCGCGGGCGGTGCCGATTGTGTACAGCCTGGGGCTGACGGTGCTGATCCTGGGACCGCTGCTCGGCCCCGGCTATCTGCTGATCCGCGACGCCGTGAGCACCCCTCGCTCGTACGTGACGGACTCGGCGCTGGGCCTGACCGACGCCGCGGCCCGCGCCGTCCCGCAGGACTGGCTGGTCGCGGTGCTCAGCTCCGTCGTCGACGGCGGCCTGGTAGTGAAGGCGATCTTGTTCGCGGCGCTGTGGCTGGCCGGGTGGGGCGCGGCGCGCATGGTCGCGGTGCTGCTGCCGGGTGCCGGGCTCGGGCCGCAGCTGGTGGCGTCGACGGTGATGCTGTGGAACCCGTACGTTGCCGAGCGGCTGTTGCAGGGGCACTGGAGTCTGCTCACCGGGTACGCGGCGTTGCCGTGGATCGTGTGCGCGGGCGTCGCGATCCGGCGCGGACGCGCGGGCGGCTGGCCGGCGCTGACGCTGGGTCTCGCGGCGGCGGCGCTGACCCCGACGGGCGCGCTGCTGGCCACTGTCCTCGCGGCTGCGCTGCTCGTGCGCCCTTGTGGTAGCTGGGACTACCACAAGGGCGCACGGGCAGCTTGCTGCCTCCTGCTGCTGTTCGTGGCGGCGTCGGCGCCGTGGCTGGTGGCGACGGCGTTGTCCGACGGCGGGGGGACGTCCGATCCGGCGGGCGTCGCCGCGTTCGCGTCCCGCGCCGAACCCGGCCTCGGGACGATCGGCAGTGTCGCCGGGCTCGGCGGCATCTGGAATGCCACCGCCGTCCCCGGGTCCCGGACGTCGCTGTGGGCGCTGGCGGGAACGGTGCTGCTGCTCGCGGTGGTGGCCTGCGGTCTGCCGGCGCTGTGGCGCCGCCGGCGCAGTCCGGTGATCGTCGCGCTCGCCGTGCTGGCGGCATCGGCGGTGCTGCTGCCCGCGCTGGGTGCCACCGGGTGGGGACTGGCGGTCGGCGAGTGGGCCGTCGTGCACGTGCCTGGCGCCGGACTGCTGCGCGACACCCAGAAGTGGGTGGCGCTCGCGGCACCGCTGTACGCGCTGGCCGCGGCCGCCGGGGTGCGCGCGCTGGCGTCGCGGGTCTCGCTGCCCGCCGCGGTGCCCGTCGCGGCGGTCGTCGCGGTCGTCCTGGCGCTACCCGACCTCGTGTGGGGCGTCGGCGGTGCGCTGAAACCGGTGCAGTACCCGTCGGCGTGGCAGCGGGTCGCGCACCACCTGGAGCTGTCGAAGGAAGCAGGCGACGTCGCGGTGCTGCCCGCCGGCATGTTCCGCAGGTTCCCCTACAGCGGCGACGCTCCCGTCCTCGATCCGGCGCCGCGGATGCTGCCGGTGGACGTGCTGCAGACCGGACAGCTGGTGGTGGGACGCGCGGCCGCGGTCGGCGGCGAGGGCGCGCGAGCGACGCGCGTCGAACAGCTGCTGCTCGCCGGCGCCGGCGCGGAGGACCTGAACGCGGAACAGGTGCGGTGGGTGCTCGTCGAACGCACCACTCCCGGCCCGCGCGGGGATTCGCAACGCACCCTCGACCAGCTCGAGCCGGTGTTCGGGGACGAGGAACTCGCGCTCTACCGGGTGCCGGGTGCCATCCCGCCGGACCCCCGGGAGGGACGCGGTGAGGCCCTCGCCGCCCACCTCCTCTGGGCGGCACTGCTGGCGGGCAGCGCGCTAGGCGTCCTGCAGACCGGCCGACGCCGCCGTCGGGGCTTCGGTGCCGGCGATCAGCCCCGACACGTGCCGTCCCGCGGCTGACGACGCCAGCACCGCGTGCACCCCGGCCGCGGTCTGCTCCCACGAGAACTCGTTGGCCCGCAGTCGCGCCTTGCGGCCGAGGTCGGCGCGCAGGTCGGCGTCGAGCAGCAGCGTTTCGACGGCGGACGCCAGGGCCGGGACGGCCGCAGCCCGATCGGCTGCAGTGTCGTCGGGGTCGCCGCCCACCAGCAGGCCGGTCACCCCGTCGATGATCGAGTCGGTGAGCCCCTTGGAGCTGCGGTAGCCGACGGTGGGGACCCCGTGCTGCGCGGCCTCGATCACCGCGAGCCCCCAGCCCTCCTTGCGGGACGGCATGACGTGCACCCACGCCCGCGCGAGCAGTTCGTGCTTGCCGTCCTCGGTGACGTGACCGTGGAAGGTGACCGCGTCGCCGATGCCGAGTTCGTGGGCGCGCTCGCGCAGGTTCTGCTCCCACCAGCCGCCCCCGATGACGTCGAGGTGCAGTTCCGGGATCGTGGTGCGTAGCTGCGCGACGGCGGCGAGGGCGTCCTCGATCTGCTTGTGCGGCACCAGCCGCGACAGCACGCACACGCTCGGGTGCGCGGTGCGGGTGTGGTCGCCCCCCGGCTCGACACCGACGGGGATCGCGTCGGCGCCGTTGCGTACCACGGCAATTCGGTCCCGTTCGACGCCGAGATCGGTCAGTTCGTCGGCCGACGGCAGCGACACCGTCAGGTACTGGCTGTCGCGGTGCACGCGCGGCGACAGCCAGGATTCGATCCACCAGCCCACCCGGCCCATGAGCCGGCCGGCGACGGGCCACTGTTCGCGGTGGCAGTGGTGGACCAGCACCGTGACCGGCGCGCCCGCGACCGTGCGGGAGAAGAACGGGATGCCGTTCTGGGTGTCGATGACGGCGTCGGGCCGCAGTCCGGCGAGCGGGCCCAGTCCGAGGCGTCCGGCGACGATCGCGCCGAGCGCCCGCGGATACACCGTCAACCGCCCGCCGCCGCGGACGATCCGGACGCCGTCGACGGTCTCCTCGCGCGGGGCGCCGGGATACCCGGCGGTGCGGAGGGTGACGTCGATGCCGCGGCGGGCGAGTCCGGCACCGACCTCCTCGAGGTACCGCTCGCTGCCACCACCCTGGGGATGCCCGGTGTCGCGCCAGCACAGCAGGAGAACCTCTCGCACGTGCGTGCCCCCTCACTGGCTCGGCTCGGACGGTCGCCTGCGACACACCTTATCGGCTGGACGCGGCTCGCCCTACCGTCAAGTAGGGGAAACCGGCGAACGGGACCGCGATATGTCCGATCGCTAAGGTTCCTCCCGTGATCTTCGCCCGCGCACCGCGCGTGACCCGCCATTTCGCCCGCCGCGCGACCCTGAAGCGGTCGGTCGGACTGCTCAGCGACTTCCGGTACGAGCAGACCGATCCGGAACTGTTCTACGGCGCCCTCGCCCGCGACTCGGTCGAGCTGATCGGCGACCTCCACCGCGGGCTCACCGACCGGGACCTGACCGGGACGACCGTCCTCGACGTCGGCGGCGGCCCCGGCTATTTCGCCGACGCGTTCGGCCGGGCCGGCGCCCGGTACATCCCGGTCGAGCCGGATCCGTCGGAGATGCATGCGGCCGGGCTCAGCGTCGGCGACTCGATCCGCGGCTCCGGTCTGGCGCTGCCGATCCGCACCGACGCTGTGGACGTGTGCTTCTCGTCGAACGTCGCCGAGCACGTGGCGCAGCCGTGGGTGATGGCCGAGGAGATGCTGCGAGTGACCAAGCCCGGCGGGCTGATGGTGCTGTCGTACACGCTGTGGTGGGGGCCGTTCGGCGGCCACGAGACCGGGCCGTGGCATTACCTCGGCGGCGAGTACGCGGCGCGCCGCTACCGGCGCAAGCAGGGCAAGGAACCGAAGAACCGATTCGGGGTGTCGCTGTTCGACATCGGCGCGAAGGACGGGCTGCGGTGGGCGCGGGCCCAGACCGGCGGCGACGTCCTGGCCGCGTTCCCCCGCTACCACCCGCGCTGGGCGTGGTGGATGGTGAAGATCCCGGTGCTGCGGGAGCTGTTGGTGAGCAACCTGGTTCTCGTCGTCCGCAAGCGCTGATCCTTCCCCGCGATTTGCGCACTTATCGCTGGTTTCGAACCCAGAAATCAACGACAGGTGCGCAAATCGCGGCAGGTCCCGGGAATGCGCGGCAACTAATCTCGAACCATGACCGCACTCGCGCTCGACGTCGGCGGCACCAAGATGGCGGCGGCGCTCGTCGGCGCCGACGGTCGACCGCTGGCCCCGCGGACCGTGCCGACGCCCCCGGCCGACGTGTGGGACGCGTGCGCGGCGCTGCTGCGGAAGGTCGCCGGCGATGCGCCGGTGCGGGCGGTCGGGATCGCGTCCGCCGGCCCGGTCGACACCGCCGTCGGCGCGGTCTCCCCGGTCAACATCCGTGAGTGGCGCGGCGGCTTCCCGATCGTCGACGCCGTGCGCGGCCTCTTCCCTGCGGCGACGGTGCCCCTCGCGCTCGACGGGGCAGCGGCCGCCTATGCCGAGCACCGACTGGGCGCGGGCCGCGGCACCGCCGATCTGCTGGGGGTCGTGGTGTCGACCGGGGTTGGGGGCGGGGTGATCCGCGGCGGCGTGATCGCGGGTGGGCGCACCGGGAACGCCGGCCACATCGGGCACGTGGTGGTGCCGGGCGGCGACGAGCGCTGCGGGTGCGGCGCCGTCGGCTGCCTGGAGACCGTCGCGAGCGGCCCGGCGGCGCTGCGCTGGGCGCGGGCCAACGGGTGGAGCGGGTCGACGGGCGCGGACCTGGCCGTCGACGCCGGACTCGGCGAGTCCACCGCCGTCGCAGCCCTCGAACGGGCCGGGACCGCCCTGGGGCAGGCGTTCGCGTCGGCCGCCGCTCTGCTCGACGTGGACCTGGTCGTGGTGGGCGGCGGCTTCGCGCAGGCCGGGGGCGCGCTGTGGGATCCGATGACCGCGGCCGCCGCTCGTCAGGGCCGGCTGCCGTTCCTTCGTGAGCTGCGGCTCGTCCCCGCCGAACTCGGCGTCCTGGGGACGTTGACCGGTGCCGGACTCCTCGCGATCGACGGGCTCTGACCGGTGATCGAGACTCACCCTTCCAAACTCGCTGTAACGTGTTCTAGTGTGACCCGCGGCACTCCACAAGAGCGAGGATGAACTGATGACCGACTACGACAAACTCTTCATCGGCGGCCGATGGGTCGCTCCGGCGACCGACCAGCGGCTGGAGGTGTTCTCCCCCGCGACCGAGGAGCGCGTCGGCAGCGTTCCCGTTGCCGCGCCGGCGGACATCGACGCGGCCGTCGCCGCGGCGCGCGGCGCCTTCGAGTCCGGCCCGTGGGCCGAGAGCACCCCGGCGCAGCGCGGCGAGATCCTCGCCAAGGTCGCCAAGCTCATCGAGGAACGCAGCGCCGAGCTGGTCTCCACCATCTCCGGCGAGATGGGCGCGCCGCCGTCCGGCGTCGAGACGATGCAGAAGATCATGTCGCTGGCGGTGCTCAACTTCTACGCGGGTCTCGCGAACGAGTTCGAGTGGGAGGACACCCGCACGGGCGCGTTCGGACAGACCACCGTCTACCGCGAGCCGGTCGGCGTCGTGGGCGCCGTCATCGCGTGGAACGTGCCGCTGTTCCTCGCCGTGAACAAGCTGGCCCCGGCGCTGCTCGCGGGCTGCACCGTGGTGCTCAAGCCGGCACCGGAGACTCCGCTGAACGCGAACATGCTCGCCGAGATCTTCACCGAGGCCGGCCTGCCCGAGGGCGTGCTGTCCATCGTGCCGGGCGGCGCCGAGACCGGCGAGTACCTCGTCTCGCACCCCGACGTCGACAAGGTCACCTTCACCGGTAGCACCGCCGTCGGCCGCAAGATCGGCGCAATCGCGGCCGAGCAGCTCAAGCGCTGCTCGCTCGAGCTCGGCGGCAAGTCGGCCGCGATCCTGCTCGAGGACATGGACGTCCAGGCGACCATGCCGATGCTGGTCATGTCGGGCCTGATGAACTCCGGCCAGGCGTGTGTCGGCCAGACCCGCATCCTCGCGCCGCGCTCGCGCTACGACGAGATCCTCGAGGCCATGGTGCAGTTCGCCGGGTTCATGCCGGTCGGCATGCCGGACGATCCGGGCGCCCAGCTCGGCCCGCTGATCACCGAGAAGCAGCGCGACAAGGTCCTCGGCTACATCGAGAAGGGCAAGGCGGAGGGCGCGCGCGTCGTCCTCGGCGGCGGCAAGCCCGCCGGCCTGGAGAAGGGCTGGTTCGTCGAGCCGACCATCTTCGCCGACGTCGACAACTCGATGACGATCGCCCGCGAGGAGATCTTCGGCCCCGTCCTGTCGGTGATCCCCTACGACACCGTCGACGAGGCCATCAAGATTGCCAACGACTCGGACTACGGCCTGGCCGGTTCGGTGTACACCACCGACATCGCGAAGGGCGTCGAGATCGCCAAGCAGATCCGCACCGGCACCTACGCCATCAACTGGTACGCCTTCGATCCGGGCGCACCGTTCGGCGGCTACAAGAACTCCGGTATCGGCCGCGAGAGCGGGCCGGAGGGTCTCGAGGCGTACCTCGAACTCAAGTCGGTCCTGATGCCCCCCGGCTACACGGGATAGTTGTCGATCCGACGCTGTCAGGCGCGGTCCCGATCGTGGGACCGCGCCTGACGCGTCTGGGCGGCCGGTCACCCGCGAACGCGGCATCGCCGGACTGCCACGCCGCTACGCCAGGTTGATCCAGACGCCCTTCGTTTCGGTGAATTCGTCGATCGCGTTGGAGCTCATCTCGCGACCCCACCCGCTGGCGCCGAATCCTCCCCACGGGGCGGCGGGGTCCAGGAACGGCAGCATGTTGACGAAGACGCTGCCCGCGTGGATCGACGCAGCCAGGTTGTGGGCGGTGGTCAGATCCTTCGTCCAGATGCACGCCGCGAGACCGTAGTCGGTGTTGTTCGCGCGCGCTGCGAGCTCGTCGGGGTCGTCGTACGACAGGATCGACAGGACAGGTCCGAAGATCTCTTCGCGCGCGATCGTCATCTCGTCGGTGACGCCGGTGAACACGGTAGGGCTGTAGAAGTTTCCGCCGGAGAGCTCACCCTCCAGCCGCGCCCCGCCGGTGACGAGCTGTGCCCCCTCGGCGATACCGGACCGGACCAACCGGTCGACGTGAGCGGTGTGCTCGGGTGACGTCAGGGGCCCGATGACGGTTTCGGGTGACATGCCGGGGCCGACGGGCAGCGCCGCGGCGGCCGCTCCGATCTTCTCCGCGAACTCGTCGACGCGCTTGGAGTCGACGAAGAAGCGGGTGTAGGCCGCACAGACCTGGCCGCTGTTGAGCAGCGCCCCTTGCAGATTCCCGGCGACCGCCGCGTCGATGTCGGCATCGCGCGCGATCACGCTCGGCGCCTTGCCGCCGAGCTCGAGTGTCACGCGCTTGAAGTTCGACGACGCCGCCACGACGATCTTGCGACCGACCTCCGTCGACCCGGTGAAGGACACCTTGTCGACGCCCGCGTGCGCACTGAGCGCCGCACCTGCCTCGGGACCACCCGTCAGGCAGTTCACCACGCCGGGCGGGACACCGGCCTCGACGCAGATTCGGGCCAGCGCCACGGTGGTCAGCGGAGTCTGCTCCGCCGGCTTGAGGATGACGGTGTTCCCGCACGCGAGGGCCGGAGCGAGCTTCCACGCGGCGATCATGAGCGGGAAGTTCCACGGGGTGATCAGCGCACACACGCCGATCGGTTCACGGCGGGTGTAGTGCATCGTGCCCGGGATCGACACCGCGGACGTGTGGCCCTCGATCTTGGTGCACCAGCCCGCGTAGTACCGGAACACGTCGGCGGCCATGGCCAGGCTGACGGTCTTCGCGACCCCGAGCGGCTGCCCCTGATCGCGCGTCTCGAGCTCCGCGAGCGCGTCGGCGTCGCGTTCGATCAGGTCCGCGATCCGCCACAGCAGCCGCCCTCGCTCGGCGGGGGTCATGTTCCGCCAGGCCGGATCGGCGTACGCCTCGCGGGCCGCGTCCACCGCGGCATCCACGTCGCTCGCCCCCGCGTCGGCGACGACGCCCAGCACCTCGCCGGTCGCCGGATCCCGCGTTTCGAACTCGCGGCCGGAATCTGCGTCGACCCATCGGCCGCCGATCAGCAGCCGTTCACGTGTAGTCATGAATCTCCTTGGTAGCAATTCGAATCGATCACGCGACTCGCTCCGGCGGCGCGGTCAGGCGCGGGCGGGGTGCCACCGATCGAGGTGTCACCCCGCTGCGCCGGGCGATGTCAGCAGAAGAACAGGTCGTCGCTGAGGCCGACGTTCAATGCGCGGTAGCCGCCCGTGTAGAACAACAGCGGCGCGCCGTCGCGGTACTCGAGGTGTTCCACCTCCCCGATGTAGAGAGTGTGGTCCCCCGCGCGGTGCCGATCGACGATGCGACACCCGATCTCGGCGAGCCCACCGGGAACGAAGACGTGCTGCCCGTACTCCGCGAACTCGATGTCGAGGCCCGGCTGACGTCGACCCCCGAAGTGTTTGGACGTCGCTTCCTGATTCGCGGCCAGCAGCGTCACGCCGTAGCGGTCCCCTTGCTCGAGATGCCCGGCCATGGCGCAGTCTCCCAGCGAGACCAGGACGAGCGCGGGATCCAGGGATACCGACATGAAGCCGTTCGCCGTCATTCCGCGGATACCGCTCTCGGTCCGGGTGGTGATGACGGTGACGCCGGTGGCGAAGCGCCCCATGGCATCTCGGAACGCCCGCGAATCCGGGGTGGTGCCCGTTCCGGGGTGGGTGGGGGTTGTCACGACACTCTCCCCGTCACCGGTTCGCCTCGACGGCGAAGTGGACCAGGTGCGCCCCGCCGGTGGCGTAATTGGCCGTGTCCTCGCCCACGCGACGACCCACCGGTGAACCGAGCGCCTCCTCCATCGCCTCGCGGGAGTCGAACTCCCCCTCCCACACCCCGAAGTACGGACTGGGCTCGCCGAGTCCGGTGAGGTCGAGGCTGTAGCGCATGCTGCGCAGACCCGGGAGTTGCGCGGCGAGGGGGAGATGATGGGCGATGTAGTACTCGCGGAAGTGTTGCGGATCCTGCGGCTGCGGATACAGCACCATCAGTCGATACATGTCGGTCGTCCCCCTACGCCGTCGGAATTCCGTGTCGGGCCAGGAATCGGTCCGTCCGCTCGGCGGTGGCCAGGATCTGCCACTGCCGGTCGGGGTGGTCGAAGTTGTGCGTGAACTCGTCCGCGATGGCCTTGTCGACGCTCATCGCCTGGAACAGTCGCTGGACATGGTCGGCCGGCGGCGCCAGCATCATGTTCGTCCACTGCGCTGCACCGAGCACGACGTCCGCCCGGCGCGATGCGACCCGCTGGCAGAAGATCTCGTCGAATCCGAGATCTTCGATGATCGCTTCCCCGGCCACCCACGACGAGTGGGACGCCGAGTTGGCGCCCTGCCCGAGCAGAGGGTCGACGACACTGTGCACGTCGCCGATCGCGAGTGCGAACTTGCCGCCGGGCAGTCTCGCGTAGTCGGCGCGAACCGTCGGTACCAGCGCGCCCTGGAGCAGGTCGATCGATCGGTTCAGCCCGAACTGTGCCGGATCGACGCGCTCGAACGTCGTGGGGTGGTGCTGTGCGAGCGCTTCGAGGACGGTCTTGTCGAATGTCGTCGGGTCGTCCTCGTAGGACATCTTCGACAGGACTTCGAGCTCACCGCCCGGCACATTCTCGAACAGCAGCGCCGTGAGGAAGCCGTCCTCGGTGAACATCGGGATCTCGAGCAGATCGCCGTGACCGGGCGAGGAGCTGATGGTCACGCCGCGCGGCTCGGACTGGGCGATACCTCGATACAGGCCGACGCTGAGCAGTCGCTGCGGCTTGTCGTACGGGCTGTACTCGAGCCGGCGCGGGAACATCGACGCGAACGCTCCGCGGCCTGCGGCCACGACGATCAGGTCGTGCCGGTCGGCGATGGGTTCGATGTCCTCGGCCTGCAGCATGCGGACCTCGAGCTTGCCGCCGCGGTTCTCGAATTCCTCGGTGAGCCGGGGAATGTAGAGCCGGTAGTCGATTGCGCTCGACCAGTTGGTGAAGTCGCCGCGGAACGACAGGGGCTGATCACCGCCGACGTAGTGGTGGTGACACGAGTACCCGTACTCCTCGACAGGCCAGTAGTGAACGCCGAGCTGGCGTTCACGCTCGAGTGTCGGACCGTGGTGTGCCACGCTGTTGAGCAGCCGCCCGGACGCGATCTGCTTGGCGGTCTTGTCGGTGTAGATCGTGACCGGGATGTCGTGCTGGCGCAGTTGGAGTCCCAACTGGAGGCCTCCGATACCCGCGCCGATGATTCCGATATTCGGCATACGTGAGTGCTCCTCTGCGAGCTGTTGTCCTGCAGGAGAATTCGAACCCCTACTGGCTTCTACGATCGCAGCGCGAGTGGGGCTGCGTCATGGCGTGCAGGGAACAGTCCTTGACGATTCGCGCACACCGCCTCCGACCGCATCCGGTCGCGGCCGGGGTCGATCAGCTCCTGGACGAGCGGTGCAGTTCACTCGGACTGACACCGAAGTGCCCCTTGAAGACTCGGCTGAAGTGGGCGCTGTCGGGAAGTCCCCAGCGGGCACCGACCGCCCCGACCGAGGAGACATCCCTGTCGGAGACCAGGTCCCGCCGGCACTCCTCGAGGCGGCGCTGTCGAATCCACTTCGCCACCGAGTGTCCGTCCGCCGAGAAGATCTTCTGGAGATAACGGGTGGAAACGTGCACTGCCGCCGCCACGGCATCCGGGCACAGGGCGGGATCGGACAGGTTCTGATCGATGAAGGACTTGGCCTCCAACAGGAGAGCGTCGACTCCGCGGCGTTCACGTTCCCCGAACTGGTCGTTCAGCAATGCCGACAGGAGATCCACCACCGCATCGGCCATCGGAAGTGCAGAGGAGGAACCTTCGTCGCAGAATGTCTGCCGGATCAGCCGGGTCAGCAGCGGACCGATCAGTGTTCCGAGGTCGTCGTCACGGCGGACGCCGCGGGCCGGCATCGTCTCCATCGCCGCACGCGAGAGCCTCAGTCGCTCCCGCGGAAACATGAAGACCGCCATATCGGTCGGCGTGGTGAAGTCGATCGAGTAGGGCTTGTCCGTGTCGTAGAGGGCGAAGTCACCGGGTCGCAGGACGACCTGCCGGCCGTCCTGCGACAGGATGGCGTCCCCCTCGAGCTGCAGGCCGAGTTTGTAGCAACCTCGCTCGCTCGCGGCGATCATGGCCTTGCTGCGATGCACGGTGTGCGGTCCGGCTTCCACCCGAGAGACCACCGTCGCGCCGAGTTTGCTCAGCTGCACGCGGCCACCGAAGTCGGCAGACGTCGTATCCGCGCTGAGCGGGACGTAGAGCTGGGACACCAGCTCCCGCCAGCAGTCGACTCGGAGTTCAGGTGCCACCCCGTCAGTGCCGCGGGTACTTCCTGGGCCGGAAACCGGTAAGCCCGACAATGGAGTTCGTCCCTTCAGATGGCGGGCGGCGCGAGCACGAGCTCGTCCGAGATGAAGCGCTCCGCGCGGCGATCGGTCGCCAGGATCTTCCACTGACGATCGGGGTGGTCGAAGTTGTCGGTGAAGGTGTTGGCCAGCATCGGGTTTCGAGAGGCGGCCCGGAGTACGTCCGAGACACGCGGATGTTGCCGCAACATGAGGTTGGTCCACTGCGATGCGCCGTGCAGCACACCCATGCGCGCACGGGCCACGTCCTCGCAGAACAGTTCGTCGAAGATCCCGCGGCTGTCGAGGACGCGATCCGCGACGACGCCGGCACTGTAGGCGGCAATGTTCGCGCCCAGACCCATGATCGGGTCCACGACGACGTGCGCGTCGCCCAGCGCGAGCGCGAAGACTCCGTCTTCGATTTCGAAGTAGTCCTCGCGAAATGCCGGAATGACCGCGCCCTGCAGGAGATCCCGGGGATCGGTCAATCCGAATTCGGCCTCGTCGACGCGTTCGAGTGTCATCGGGTGGTGGCGGCGGAGCAGATCCAGGACCGCGCGAGTGAACACGCCGCCGCCCTCGCTCGCCGGATCGATGTTCGAGAGGGCGGACGCCTCGGTATGCGGAAGGTTCTCGAACAACAGCGCGGTGACTCGGCCGTGCCGGGTGATGATGGGGATCTCGAGCAACTCGCCGACCCCGGGCGCGATGCTGATCCCGACCCCGTCTTCGATGCGCCGCCGGATGCCCGTGTACAGACCCGCACAGATGCGGCGCTGCGGCGCGTGGAAGGGAGACAGCGTTGCCCGACGGTCGAAGAGCCCGCTGAGTGGGCCCTTGCCCGACGCGATCACCACCAGATCGTGCTGTGCGGCGAGACGGGAGAGATCGCGCGCCCCGATGGCGGCGGTGCGGATGCGCCCTCCTCGATCGGCGAACGTCCCCGCGAGGGCCGGCAGATACAGGCGATGGTCGACGGCCGACGAGGGCCGACTGAACAGTCCCGTGAACTCGACGGGATCGCTCCCGCCCAGGCGATGGAAGTGCCGGCGGTAGCCGTAGCGGTCGGCGGGCCAGTGATCCGCGTCCAGGAACTCGTCCCTGACGATCGTCGGATTGTGATGGACGACCGTGTTGAGAAGGGGTCCGTCGGGTAGCTCGCCGTAGTCCCGAGCGGTGTAGACGACAGCATCGACCTGCCCCTTCTGCAGGGCCAATGCCAGGTGGAGCGCGGCGATGCCTCCGCCGACGATCCCGATGCTCATCAATCACCTCGTGCTCTAATATCGAGCCATAAGACCGAATATCGAGTGCGATGGTACGCCTTCTGTGATGCGGCGCACAACATCGCCCGGAGGGGGCCGCGTGGGAAAGAGCGACAAGTCGGGTGTCACGTCACAGACGCTCGATCGGGGCCTCGCGGTCCTCGAGTGGGTTGCCGACAATGCGCCGTGCACGGCCGGCGACGTGACGGGCTCGCTGGGCCTGCACCGCTCGATCGCCTATCGACTGCTCACGACACTCGAATCCCGGGGCTACCTCCAGCGCGACGACAGCGGCCGGTACGAACTCGGGTGGACGCCGCTCGTCATCGGCGCGGCGTCGAACCGCGGGCTGACCGCGCTGGCGGAGCAGGCGCTGAAGCACATCACCCGGACCGTCTCGGCGAGCGCCTACCTCGCCGTCCGGCGGGACACCGACGCCCTCGTCCTGATGTCGGCGCAGGCGGACCGCCCGGCGACCGTGAGCCTGCAGGACGGGATGCGCCACCCCCTCGACCAGGGCGCGGCCGGGTTGGCGATCCTCGCGGCGCTGCCGCCCGCGCCCGACGAGCGCCCCGAGGTGGGCCTGGCGCGGGAAACCGGCTACGCCAGAACGGTCGGCGAGGTGCTGCCGGGGTTGGGCATGCTCGCGGTCCCCGTCGAGTTCGAGCAGGGACGCGTCGGGAGCCTCTGCGTCGTCTTCGTACCGGGCACGGTGGACCAGCGCGTCGCGCTGAGAGCCCTGGCCGCTGCCGCCGATCAACTCGGGCAACTGGGAATCCGGGGCGTCGACCGGTGAGCGCCCACCGCGTTCGTCCGGCGCCCTCCCGTACCTGCGCCTAGCCTGGGGCGATGGCGACCTCCCCGACGACGCGCACGGAACCCGGCGGCGAGAGCACCGTCACCGTCGTCGTAGCCTTCGTCGCGAACGCCCTGATCGCGCTGGCGAAGTCGGCGGCGGCGGCGATCACCGGTTCCGCGTCGATGGTCGCCGAGGCCGCCCACTCGTGGGCCGACACCGGGAACGAGGTCCTGCTGCTGGTCGCCGACCGCCGCGCACGCAAGGCACCCGACCGCGACCATCCGCTCGGCTTCGGCCGTGAGGCCTACATCTGGTCGCTGTTCGCGGCGCTCGGCCTGTTCGCGGTCGGTGCGGGCGTGTCGATCACGCACGGCATCCAGGAACTGGTGCACGCGGAACCCGCCGGCGACTTCGGTGTCGCGTACACGGTGCTCGGTATCGCGTTCGTCCTCGAGGCGATCTCGTTCCGGCAGGCGTTCAGGCAGTTGCGCGGCGAGGCGAGCACCGCCCACCGCGACGTCCTCGAGCACGCGCTGCTGACTTCGGATCCGACGGTGCGGGCGGTGTTCGCCGAGGACGCGGCCGCCCTGATCGGTCTGGTCATCGCGTTCGCCGGCGTGCTGGCCCACCAGATCACGGGGTCGCCGGTGCCCGACGCGATCGGTTCCATCGCGGTCGGCGTCCTGCTCGGCGTCATCGCCCTCGTGCTGCTCGACCGCAACCGCCGCTTCCTCGTCGGCGAGCCGGGCACCTCGGAACTGCGATCGCAGGCGATCGCGAAACTCCTCGAATACGACGAGGTCAAGCGGGTCACGTACCTGCGTATGGAGTTCCTCGGACCGCACCAGGTGTATCTGGTGGCCAGCGTCGACCTGGTCGGCGACGACACCGAGTCCCGCGTCGCGCACCGACTCCGTGCGCTCGAGGACCGGATCACCAGCGAGACCGCCGCCGTCCGAAAGGCGGTGCTGACACTGTCGACGGCTGAGGAGCCGAGCCTGCCTGTGTGATTCCGGCTGCCGGTCCCGGCGACCACGAGTACAACTGGAGGGAGCGTCCTCCGACCGCTCTGGAGCATCCGTGGATCCTCCCATCAGTTCCGCCTCTCGGGATGTCGCGAGCCGCGGCAGGTTCGATGCTCATCTGCCCGAGAGGCTCGGCTACCGGATCAAGCGCCGACTCCTCGGGCCGCCGCTGACGACCGCGCGCCTGCACCAGGAGCGACTGTCGAAGACGACCGCGCTGGGAGTGCTGTCGCCCGACTGCATCTCGTCGTCCGCGTACGGTCCGGAACAGGTGCTGATCGAACTCCTCCCGTACACCGCGCTCGCCGCGTTCACCCTGCTGCTGCCGATCACCGGCGTCATCCTCGTCATCCTGTTGCTGCTCACGCTGTCGTACCGGCAGGTCGTGATGCTCTACACCCACGCGGGCGGCTCGTACGTCGTCGCGCGGGACAACTTCGGCCCCAAGACCGCCCAGATCGCCGCGGTCGCCCTGCTGATCGACTACGTGGTGACGGTCGCGGTGCAGTCGGCGGCCGGCACCGTCGCGGTGGTGTCGGCGGTCCCCGCCCTGGGCCCGTACAGCCTCGAGATCACCGTCGGCGCGGTGCTGCTGCTCGCGTACGGCAACCTGCGCGGGCTCAAGGAGGCCGGCCACGCGTTCGCGTTCCCGATGTACTTCTTCGCTGGGTCGATCGGGGTCGTCATCGTCGTCGGGTGCGTCCAGGCCCTGCTCGGCAACCTCGGCCGGATCGACCCGACCGCCCTCGACGGCGCCGTTCCGATCGCGCACGGTGACGGTCTGGTGATGGGCGCGACGGTCCTGGTGATCCTGCGCGCGTTCGCGAACGGTGGCACCTCGCTCACCGGACTCGAGGCGATCAGCAACGGCGTCAGCGCGTTCCAGAAGCCCGAGGGCCCCAACGCCCGCCGCGCGCTGGTGATCATGGCGTCGATCCTGGCGTTTCTGGTCAGCGGCGTCTCGCTGCTCGCCTATCTCACGCACGCGACGCCGTACGCGGCCGGCTACCCGTCGGTGATCAGCCAGGAGGCGCGGATCGTCTTCGGCTCGGGCGCGATCGGTGACGTCCTGTTCGTCGTCGTGCAGACGGCGACCGCGCTGATCCTGTTCACCGGCGCCAACACCAGCTTCAACGGCTTCCCCTTCCTCGCGAGCTTCGTGGCCGACGACGCGTTCCTGCCCCGCCAGCTCCGCCGCCGCGGCCACCGCCTGGTGTTCTCCAACGCGATCGTCACCCTCACCGCGATCGCGGTCGTGTTGCTCATCGCCACCGACGCCAAGGTCAACTCGCTGGTGCCGTTCTACGCGATCGGGGTGTTCACCGGGTTCACGATGGCCGGTCTCGGGATGGCGCGGCACCACCAGAAGGCCCGCGGACCACACTGGCGCCGCGGCATGACCCTCAATCTCGCCGCCGGGATCACGTCGGCGATCGTGGTGGCGATCTTCGCGATCGCGAAGTTCACCGAGGGGGCGTGGGTCGTCGTGCTGGTGTTCCCGACACTCGTGCTGGTGCTGATCCGGCTGAATCGGGAGTACCGGGAGGAGGCCGCCGAACTGCGCGAACTCGGCGACGCAGAGGCCGACGCCGAGGCGGTGTACTCGCACCACATCGTCATCGTCCTGGTCGACGCGTACGACCTCGCGACCATCGAGGCCCTGCGGTACGGGCGCAGCCTGCGTCCGAGCGAACTGCGGGCCGTGCACTTCGTCCTCGACAACGCCCACGCCGCACACCTCAAACGCGAGTGGGAGAACAGCGATCTGGAGGTGCCGCTCGAGCTCGTCGAATGCCCGGACCGACGGCTCGGGCACGCGACGCTCGAGCTGATCGCCCGGGCCTCCGCACCCCGCACCGAGATCAGCATCCTGCTGCCTCGGCGCATCTACAGCTCGCTGCTGGGCCGGGTCCTGCACGACCGCACCGCAGACCACATCGCCCGGATCGTCAGCGACGTCCCGCACGCGGTCGCGATCATCGTACCCTTCGACGCGTCCAGCCGCCGGGGCGTGCTGCGGGCCCCGACGACCCCGTCCACGCCGCCGAACCGGCAGTGACGGCGGGGAAACGTTTCGCTCCCCGCCGTCACGCGCTTCGAGCTAGCTCGCGCTGCCGGTGGATCCGCTGGACCCGCTCGACCCGCTCGATCCGCTCGATCCGCTGGACCCGCTCGATCCGCCATCGAGCCCGAGCAGCGGCAGCAGGGTCGAGCTGCCGATTCCGGCGTCGAGCGCGGCGCTGCCGAAGGACACGACCGGGGAGACGCTGCCGAGACCGTCCGGCACGATCACCGGCGACATCGAGACACCGACGTTGCTCGGGTCCAGGATCGAGTTCCACCCGCCGCACGCGCCCAGGTAGATGTAGACACCGGTGTCGACCTGGAGAGTCTTGGTTCCGGTGTTCGGTCCGGGGAAGAGGATGCTGTTGCTCGCCGACGGGCCGAGGCGCAGTCCCGGGGACAGCATGATCTCGACGAGCTTGGCGTAGTCGTTGGCGTTGTACGCGACGAAGGCCTCGAGCGCCTTCTGCCCGTCGAGCAACACCGAGGTGCAGGTGGACTCGCCGAGCAGACCCACGGCCTTCTTCGGGTTGGTCAACGTGAGTTCGAGGTTCTTGCCGCCGAAGGAGCCCTGCTCGGCCGTCAGCGTGGGTCCGTCGAGTCGGTCGGCCGCGGCCGCCGTCCCGGTGCCGGTCAGCGCGAGGCCGACGACCATCGTCGTCGACGCAATCAGCCCCGCAGCAACCCTTTTCGCCTTCCGCAACTTCACGTCTTTCCTCCGTGTCCGATGTGACGGGTGACGCCCGACGCTCTCCGCGACCGGGCACGAACAAGATCAGGCGCCCATCGTCGCATGCCACGGCCCCACCGACGGTCGCTTCACCGGTTTCCGGGAAATCTCAGAAAGCGCCAGGCGTAGGCAGCGAGGCGGGCGACCGGAACCGGCTTCGGCCAGGCGTCGGGACGGAAGTACGCGTCGGACCCACCGTCGACGAAAACAACGCTCCCGCAGAGAAAGTCCGCCGAGTCGGAGAGCATGAACACCACCCAGTCGCCGAGGTGCCCGGCGTCGCCGAAGCCACCGACCGGCACCGGGTAACGCCGGATGGTCTTCGCCTCCCGCGGCGTCGCGAGTTGCTTCTCGAGCAGCGGAGTCATGATCGCGCCCGGAGCGAGGACGTTGAGCCGGATCCCGGCACCGGCCCACTCCTTCGTCGTCGCGTGCCGGCGGGCCCACCGGGTGACCGCGATCTTCGATCCGGCGTACATGATCGGCGCGGCGCCGTTGCCGAACAAGCGCAGCGACCGCACCGCCTTGTCCACGTCGCCGGACAGGAGGGCCCTGACCGTGCGCCGTGGCACCGCCGGGGTCGTGGTCGTCGAATTACTGCCGAAAACAACGACTTTGGCCTTACCGGACGCCGCCAGCGCGGCGCGCCATCCGTCGAGCAACTCGACGACGCCCAGGTAGTCCACCGCGCCGATCAGCGGCAGCCGGTCGGCGCCCGGGACGGGGCCGACGCCCGCGGCGAGCACAGCACCGTCGAGCTTGCCCCCGGCCTGTGAGAGCACCTCCCGCACGGCGTGCCGACGGCCCTCCGCGGTGGACAGGTCGGCGACCACCTCCGCGCCCTGCAGATCGACGCCGATGACGGTGTGTCCCGCCGCCGTCAACTTCTCCACGACCGCGCGCCCCATGCCCGACGCCGAACCGGTGACCGCGTAGACACCCATGAACCACGCCCTCCCCACGATGGCCGACGGGCGCAGAGGACCGTCCCCGGCGAGCCCATGCCGACGAATTTGACACACTACGCCATAAATGTTGTGATCCGCGGATGAACGGCGAACCACTTTCGGCCGCTTCGCGATCGGGCCGCCGGGGGCCGGGCCGGCCGAGCGTGCTCGACGCCGAATCAGTGGCCGAGGCCGCGCTGCGGCTCTGGTCCGAGCGCGGATACGCCGCGACCGGCTGGCACGACCTCGCGGAGGCGACGGGAATCAGCACCCGGACACTGATCCGCCACTTCGCGTCGAAGGCCGCGATCGCATGGGTCGGCGTCGGTGCGGCGACGCAGCGCCTGCGCGCAGGACTCGACGCGGCGGACGACGACGCCCCGCTCGCCCAGGCGATCCGCACCGCCGTCGTGTCCTCGGTCTCGCACCAGCCGCGCATCCGGCACGTCAGTCGCGAGTGGCTGCAACTGATCTCGCACGAGCCGGAGATCGCGGCCATGGCGTCGGTCGCGTATCGACCCTGGATCGACGAACTCGCCGGATACATCCACGGCCGCCTCCCCGAGGCGCCGCCCGCGATCTGCCAGGCACTGGCCACCGCCTACCAGGCCGCTGCAGGCGCCGCGCTGGCCGAGTGGGCACTGTCCGGCGCCGACACCGAACCGGCCGACGCCGTCGACGCCATGCTGCGCTGGATGGACGTGCACGCCCCCATCCCGTCGGCGGACACCCCCGAGAGCTGAATGGTCCCTTCATACGCTGTCAGCGCATGAAGGGACCCTTCAGCTGTTGAACCGAACTCAGATATACATCGCCGGATCGATGTACGACGTCGGGTCGACGAGTTGCTCGTGCCGCTTCCGTGGCCGCACGGCGGCGGGGATGCCGGTCGCGATGGCGTCTGCGGGGACGTCGCGGGTGACGACGGCGTTCGCGCCGATCGCGCTGTCGTCGCCGATCACGAGCGGCCCCAGGACCTTCGCGCCGGCGCCGATCGTGACGCGGTTGCCGATCGTGGGGTGCCGCTTGGCCTTGGCGAGCGACCGGCCGCCGAGGGTGACGCCGTGGTAGATCATGACGTCGTCGCCGATCTCGGCGGTCTCCCCGATCACGACACCCATGCCGTGGTCGATGAAGAACCGCCGGCCGATCGTGGCGCCGGGGTGGATCTCGACGCCGGTGAGAAACCGCGTGAACTGGGCCAGCATCCGAGCCGGTCCGCGCAGCGCGGGCTTGGCCCACATGCGGTGCGCGATCCGGTGCGACCAGATCGCGTGCAGGCCCGAGTACACGACGGCGTTCTCGACGTTGCTGCGCGCGGCCGGATCCTGACCCCTTGCTGCCTGGAGATCCTCCCGGATCGTGCGCAGGACACTCACAATTCTCAGCCTCGGATGTGTTCGAAGAGCGGGGTCGAGATGTAGCGCTCGCCGAAGTCGGGCACCACGACGACGATCAGCTTGCCGGCGTTCTCGGGACGCTTGGCCAGCTCGAGCGCCGCCCACACGTTCGCGCCCGCCGAGATGCCGCCGAGGATGCCCTCGTCGGTGCCGAGGCTGCGGGCGACGCCGATCGCGTCGTCGAACTCGACGTCGATGATCTCGTCGTAGATCTCGCGGTCGAGAACCTCGGGCACGAAGTTCGCGCCGATGCCCTGGATCTTGTGCGGACCGGGCTGGCCGCCGTTGAGGATCGGCGAGTCGGCCGGCTCGACGCCGACGATCGTGACCTCGGGCTTGTACTTGCGCAGCGTGCGACCGGCACCGGTCAGGGTGCCGCCGGTGCCGATGCCGGCGACGAAGATGTCGACGTCGCCGTCGGTGTCGGCCCAGATCTCCTCGCCCGTCGTGCGCGCGTGGATCTCCGGGTTCGCGGCGTTGGCGAACTGACGTGCCAGGACCGCGTTCTCGGTCTGCGCGACGAGCTCCTCGGCCTTCTTCACCGCACCGGCCATGCCCTCGGCGCCCGGCGTCAGGACGATCTCGGCACCGAAGGCGCGCAGCATGACGCGACGCTCGGTGGACATCGTCTCGGGCATCGTGAGGACGACCTTGTAGCCGCGGGCCGCGCCGACCATGGCGAGCGCGATGCCGGTGTTGCCGGACGTGCCCTCGACGATGGTGCCGCCGGGCTTCAGCTCGCCGGACTGCTCGGCGGCGTCGATGATCGCGACACCGATGCGGTCCTTGACGCTGTTGGCCGGGTTGTAGAACTCGAGCTTCGCCACCACCTGGGCGCCCAGGCCCTCGGTCAGCCGGTTCAGGCGCACCAGCGGGGTGCGTCCGACCAGTTCGGTGACGTTGTTGTAGATCCCCATGCCGGATCCTCCTCGTGGCCACGTCGGGCAGCCGGGTCGATGTCAGGTTGCTGCTATTGCACCATCCCGTCGTGAACGGCACGGAGCCGGGTCCGCTTACGTACGAACGTATACGCACGTCGACGCAATTGTGGGCGGGTGCCCCTCCACGATCACCCCCGAAACGACGAATGTCACATCGGTTCAGTAGAACTGAACCGATGTGACATTCGGTCGAAGCAGGGAGATCAGCCCAGGCGCTGCTTCAGGGCCTCGAACTCGTCGCGGACGCCCGACGGCACCTTCTCGCCGAGGAACTCGAGCCACTCCTCGATGAGCGGGATCTCGGCCTTCCACTCGTCGACGCTCACGGCCAGGGCCTCGTCGACATCCGCGGCCTCGACGTCCAGGCCGTCGAGGGTGAGGTCGGCCGCGGTCGGGACGTAGCCGATCGGGGTGCTGACGGCGTCGGCCTTGTGCTCGATGCGGTCGATGATCCACTTGAGCACGCGGGAGTTCTCACCGAAACCGGGCCACAGGAAGCGGCCGTCCGCGCCACGACGGAACCAGTTCACGTAGAAGATCTTGGGGAGCTTCTCCGAGTCGGCGTTCTTGCCGAGGTTGATCCAGTGGTTCAGGTAGTCGCCGGCGTTGTAGCCGAGGAACGGCAGCATCGCCATCGGGTCGCGGCGGACCGAGCCGACCGTGCCCTCTGCGGCGGCGGTCTGCTCGGACGACAGCGTCGCACCGAGGAAGGTGCCGTGCTGCCAGTCGAAGGACTCGCTGACCAGCGGAACCGTGGTCTTGCGGCGGCCACCGAACAGGATCGCCGAGATCGGCACACCCTGCGGGTCGTCCCACTCGGGAGCCAGGATCGGGCACTGCGACATCGGGGTGCAGTAGCGCGAGTTCGGATGGGCGGCGTTAGTGCCGGACTCGGGGGTCCAGTCGTTGCCCTTCCAGTCGATCAGGTGCTGCGGGTCGCCCTCGAGGCCCTCCCACCACACGTCGCCGTCGTCGGTGCGCGCCACGTTGGTGTACAGCGTGTTGCCGGCCTCGACGGTCTTCATGGCGTTGGGGTTGGAGCCATGGTTGGTGCCCGGCGCGACGCCGAAGAAACCGAACTCCGGGTTCACGGCGTACAGGCGGCCGTCCTCACCGAACCGCATCCACGCGATGTCGTCGCCGAGGGTCTCGGCACGCCAGCCCGGGATGGTCGGCTGGATCATCGCGAGGTTGGTCTTGCCGCACGCCGACGGGAACGCGGCCGCGACGTAGTAGTTCTTGTTCTCCGGCGAGATCAGCTTGAGGATCAGCATGTGCTCGGCCAGCCAGCCCTCGTCGTGGGCCATCGCCGACGCGATACGCAGCGAGTAGCACTTCTTGCCCAGCAGGGCGTTTCCGCCGTAACCGGATCCGTAGGACCAGATCTCGCGGTCCTCCGGGAAGTGGGTGATGTACTTGGTGTCGTTGCACGGCCACGCGACGTCCTGCTGACCCGGCTCGAGCGGTGCGCCCACCGAGTGCAGGGCCTTCACGAACGGACGGTCGGTGCCCATCTTCTCCAGGGCGGCGGTGCCCATGCGGGTCATGATGCGCATCGAGACGACGACGTACTCGGAGTCGGTGATCTCGACACCCAGCTTCGGGTCGTCGGCACCGAGCGGGCCCATGCAGAACGGCACCACGTACATGGTGCGACCGCGCATGCTGCCGCGGTACAGGTCCGTCATGAGCGACCGCATCTCGGCCGGGTCCATCCAGTTGTTGGTCGGGCCGGCATCGATCTGCTCCTTCGAGCAGATGTAGGTGCGGGACTCGACACGCGCGACGTCGGAGGGATCCGAGTTGCCGAGGAACGAGTTCGGCTTCTTCTCGTCGTTCAGGCGGGTGAACGTCCCGGCCTCGACGAGCTGATCGGTCAGGCGCTCCCACTCCTCGTCGGAGCCGTCGGCGAAGACGACCCGGTCGGGCTGGGTCAGCTCGGCAACCTCGCGAACCCAGGCGAGCAGCTCGGAGTGCTCAGTGGGGGGCGTGCCGTCAGTTCCGTTCAGACCGGGGATGGTCGCTGAGGTCATCAAACTCTCCTGGGGTGGGGCCGGGAACCGGAACGACCAGATCAGCCCCACGCAGAGCGGGGCTGAGAGGTGAACCGATTTCCCCCTCTCGGCGGGGTGCAGCCCGCCTACTCCGCCAGTCGCCCGCGTACGTCACCGCGGACAACGAACGAAGGACACGGGTGCCGGGTGTCCTAGCTATAGAGGTTAACGCCGCGGGTCGATCTGGGGAGAACCGGGTGTCGTCGGTTAGGTCACAGGAACGATTCAGACGGCACCGGACGTCACCAGCTCCGGCAAACCTCGCATTTTCAGAGGTCGAGGCCGCCCTCGTCGACCAGTTCCCAGTGTTCCCGACCGTCGGCATCGCGGCGGAACTCCCACGCCGAGTACTCGCCGTCACCGTCGACGATCGTCACGTGATCGGCATCGCCGTCGGCGTCCGTGTCGGTCGCGACGACGAGCGCGTCGTCCACGTCGAAGGACTGGGTGTCGAGGATGCCGTCGCCGTCGATGTCGAACGCGGCGCCCGTCAGGGACACCGCGCCCGACTCGGCCCCGAATTCGTCGGGATCGATGTCCGGCCGGTCGGCCGTCAACTCCTCGGTGGTGATCATGGTGCCTCCCGCTGGTTGCCGCGCAACTGTCGTCAAGGAGTTGGACGCGGTTCCACGCCGCCCGGTTCCCACGATTTCTTCGAGTTCTCCAGGGCCTCGAGAACCTCGGCGAGCGCGGCACGATCCCGCTCGCACGACGCGACGCGGCCGCTGCGCTGCGCCGCGAGCCGTCGCGCCTCGCCGTCGACAGCGGCCAGTTCCTCGTCCACCGCGAGGCCCGCCGCACGGCTGTCCGCGATCACGCGGGCGCTCACCGCCGCCTCCGTCTCGAGAATCCGCCCGAGTACCCGCTGCTCGAGCTGCGACCGCAGGTGCGCGGCGGCGTCCGACACCCACTGCCGCAGGTGCACCCGCTCGGCGACCAGCCGCCGCGCCCCCGCCAGCCACCACGCCGCCGCCCCGCCGAGCGCCAGCGTGACCGGGATCGTGGCGATGTCGAGCGCGGGCACCATCGAGATCGGGGCCACCGCGAGCCGGCCCAGACCGACACCCGCCGACGCCCCGACGACCACCATCATCCGGTCCTCGACGCCGCGGTGCCGCGGCTCCGGACCCGGCGGCGGATCGGGCGGCGCCGGGGCCGCCGCCGGCAGATCGGACACTCCGGCTCGGGCGGCGAGTTCCGTGAGCCGACGCCCGACCACCTCGTCCAGGTCGGTCGCCGCGCGGCCCGCCAGCTCACCCATCCGGTCGGGCAGCGTGGACAGCTCGCGGCGGCCGGACCGGTCGATGTCGGCGCGCACGGCCGCCGAGACGGCGCGGACCTCGGTGCCCGCCGCGTGCATCAGGTCGATCCGGGCCCGCTGGACGTCGCCGCGCACCCGGGCCAGCCGTTCCGCCCGCCCGCCGTCGCGCATCGCGACCAGCCGAGCCTTGCGGGCCCGCAGCTCGGCGCCGGCGGCGTCGCTGCCGTCCCGCGTCGCCCGGGCGGTCTCGGTGATCCGGCGGCAGGTCCGTTCGACCAGGGAGTGCGCGCCGCGGCGGGTATTGCGGTCGGCGATCACGCCGGGATCGGCGGCGAGCGCGTCGCCCACCACCGCCGGCAGCGCTTCGGGGCCGGGGAGGACGCGGGCGTCGGCGAAGCGCGCCGCGTGCGCCCGCAGCAGCGCCCCGTCCCGCTCCCGCACCGCGTCCCGGTCCGGGTGCGCGTCACCGCCGGTGAGCACGAAGACCACCCGCTCGACGTCCGCTGCGGCCGCGTCGAGCGCGGACAGTTCGTCGCGTCCGAGCACCGAGGCGCCGTCGAGGACCATCACCACCACGGCGGCCCCGTCCGGCGCACAGGTCACCGGATCGAACGGTGTCAGGGCGTCGAGCACGGATGTCGGGTCGATTCCGCGCACCGCCACGACGTGAACCGCGCAGCCGGACCGGTCCCGGTCGCGCCACCGGCACAGGCCCTCCGGGTCCCACCGTTCGACGATCCGTTGAGCGTCGGGCGGAAACTGGGGCACGTCGGGCGTCACCGCACCTCCTGGAACGCGCGGGCGGACAGGCGTCGACCGGCGAGGTCGCGTCGGCGCCGATCCGCGGCACCATCTCCTGGCACCTCCGCCGCGGCCGCCGCGAGCCGCACGGCCTCGTCGCTGCGCAGATAACTCTCGAGGACATCCCGGTCCGGTCCGCGCGCCGCAGCCTCCGCCAACACCTTCAGGGCCGCCCGGCCGCGACGGGCCTGGGCGATGCGAGCGGCGGCCGCGACGGCGGCGACCACGTCCGCCGCGCCGTCCGGGGTTCCCGGCGCGGGCTCGCGGCCCACCAGCGGCAGGGTCCGCACGCCCGTCTCGGCCTCGCATTCGGCGGCGATCCGCAGCGCAACGCCCCACGACGCCAGCAGATCGGCCTTGTTGACCAGCGCGATCGTCGCGCCTCGCGGCGCCCGGCGCAGGGCGTCGACGTCGGGGGTGCGTAGCGCTCCCGACAGGACGTAGACGACGACGTCACCGTCGAGGACCGGGTCGGCGGCGCCGGGCACGTCCACCGCCGAGGACTCGGTCACGGACCCGAGGCCCGCGCGCGCCAGAACACCCACGACGGCGGTGCGTCCGACGCCCGCGCGGCCGGCGACCTGGATCCGGATCGGCCCGGTCGCCTCGTCCAGCGCCTGCCGGGCCGCGCCGCCGATGTCCGCCGCGATGCGGCCGAGCAGCTCGTATCCGCTCACGACTGTGTCCCCCTGTGTTCCCCCGCCCGACCGGCGACGCCGATTCTGTCAGTGCGGAGAAGAGGAGATCAAGAGCACGTGGGGCCCACGGCGGTCGTCGCTACCAGGCAGAATGCTGGCGAATGGGGACCCGGACCACCGAAATCCGACCAAATTGTCCATATTATCCGCAGACCGTGTCGGCCGACACTCTCGGACATACGTGACAATGGTGCGGTGAACCACGCCGATCAGGACGCACCCGAGACCCCGCGCGACGATGTCGATCCCGTGCCCGCCGACGCTGAGGCAGACCGGCCCGTCGGCGCCGAGAAGGGTTCACGTCTCTACCCGCGGGTGACCAGTTTCCGCTCCCGCCGTGGTTCGCTGACCGATCCGCAGCAGGGTGCGTGGGACCGGATGTGGCCCGCGATCGGCCGGGACGTCGGCGACGATCTGCTCGACACCACGGCGTGGTTCGGCCGCGAAGCTCCGCTGATCATCGAGATCGGCTCCGGAACGGGCACCGCGACGGCCGCGATGGCGAAGGCCGAGCCGCACGTGAACCTGATCGCGATCGAGGTCTACCGGCCCGGCCTCGCTCAACTGCTCCAGCTCGTCGAGCGCGACGACATCCCGAACGTCCGGGTGCTGCGCGGCGACGCCGTCGAGGTCCTCGAGCACATGGTGGCCCCCGAATCGCTGACCGGTGTCCGGGTCTTCTTCCCGGACCCGTGGCCCAAGGCCCGCCACCACAAGCGTCGGCTGTTGCAGGCCCCGACGTTCGCGCTCATCGCGAGCCGGCTGAAGCCGGGCGGTGTGCTGCACGTCGCGACCGACCACGCCGAGTACGCCGAGGCGATCCGCGAGGCCGGTGACGCGGAGCCGCTGCTCACCCAACTCGACTGGGAGTCCCCGATGACGCACGAGCGTCCGGTGACGAAGTTCGAGGACAAGGCACACAAGGTCGGAAGCAGCATCACGGAACTCATCTGGGGGAAGATCAAGTCATGAGTCTCAGCGAAGGCACGCCCGGCACCGGGCTTGCCCACGATTCCCTCGGCGACAACGGACGCGACGCCCGTCAGCACAAGCGCGTGCTGCTGGTCTGGGATGCACCGAACCTCGACATGGGGCTCGGCGCGATTCTGGGCGGACGTCCGACGGCCGCGTACCGGCCCCGTTTCGACGCCCTGGGCCGCTGGCTGCTGTCGCGGACCGCGGAGCTTTCCGCCACCGAGACCGCCACGCTCGAGCCCGAGGCGACGGTGTTCACCAACATCGCCCCTGGTAGCGCCGATGTTGTCCGCCCCTGGGTGGAGGCGCTGCGTAATGTGGGTTTCGCGGTGTTCGCCAAGCCCAAGGTGGAGGAGGACAGCGACGTCGATGCCGACATGCTCCACCACATCGAGCTTCGCCGCGGTGAGGGTCTGGCCGGTGTCATGGTCGCCTCCGCGGACGGGCAGGCGTTCCGTGAGCCTCTGGAGGACATCGCGGCAACCGGCGTGCCGGTGCAGGTTCTCGGGTTCCGCGAGCACGCCAGTTGGGCGGTCTCGTCCGACATCCTGGACTTCGTCGATCTCGAGGACATCCCTGGTGTCTTCCGTGAGCCGCTGCCGCGGGTGAGCCTCGAGTCGCTTCCCGACGAGGGTGCCTGGTTGCAGCCGTTCCGCCCACTGTCCGCCCTGCTCGTCGGGCGCTGAGGAGTCGATTCGTGTTCGCTCGCTGGGGAGATCTCGTCTACCGGGCCCGTTTCACCGTCATCGCGGTGATGGTGGCCGGACTGTTGGCGCTGGGCGCCTACGGTTCCGGTCTCGGGCCTCACCTCAGTCAGAGCGGTTGGGACGATCCGGGGTCGGAGTCGGTGGCCGCGGCCAAGCTCGCGGACGGCACCTTCGGCCGTGACACCGCGGGCGACGTGGTGGCGATGTACACGGCGCCCGACGGCAAGACCGTCGACGACCCGGCCTTCGCGGCGAAGGTCTCCGAGAGCCTGCAGCGGGTGCTGGCCGAACACCCCGACGAGGTCGCGAAGGTCAACGCCAGCTATTTCGCGGTGCCGAACACGCCGCGGGTCGCGTCCCTGGCGGACAAGGACAAGACGCACGCCATCGCGAGTATCGCGCTGAAGGGCGACAACGACACCGCGATCACCAACAACTTCCGCGAGGTGCGGGACGCCTTCGACATCGACGGTGTCGAGGTCCAGCTCGCCGGCATGCAGCCGGTCGCGAGCGCCATCAACGACACGATGGCCAACGACCTCAAACGCATGGAGCTCATCGCGATCCCGGCGGTCGCGGTGCTGCTGTTCTTCGTGTTCGGCGGCGTCGTCGCCGCCGCGCTGCCGCTGATCGTCGGCGGCCTGACGATCCTCGGTGCCAACGGCATCGTGCGGCTGTTCACCCACTTCGCCGAGATCAACGTGTTCGTGATGTCGGTGGTGTCGCTGATCGGCCTGGGTCTGGCGATCGACTACGGCCTGTTCATCGTGAGCCGGTTCCGCGAGGAGTTGGGCGACGGGTACGACACGCGCGCGGCGGTGCGCCGCAGTGTCATGACCGCGGGTCGGACGGTGCTGTTCTCCGCGACCATGATCGCGGTCAGCCTCGGCGGCCTGATCCTGTTCCCGCAGGGCTTCCTCAAATCCGTCGCCTACGGCGCGATCGCGACGGTGCTGTTGGCCGCGTTCACCTCGGTGACGGTCCTGCCGGCGATCCTGAGCATCCTGGGCCGACGCATCGACAAGTTCGGGCTCAAGCGGTTCGGTCAGATCAGGTCGACCGAGGAGATCGAGTCCAGCATCTGGGGCCGGCTCACGCGCTGGGTGATGCGCAACCCGCTCAAGGTCACCATCCCCATCGTCGTCGGCCTCCTGCTGCTCATCATCCCGATGACCGGCATCAAGTTCGGCGGCATCAACGAGGACTATCTGCCGCCGGACAACCCGACGCGTGTCGCGCAGGAGCAGTTCGACGAGCTGTTCCCGGGCAGCCGCACCGAGCCGGTCAAGCTGGTGGTCAGCGGCGCCCAGGGCGCGGAGGTCGGCCAGATCATCAAGAGCGCCAACGAGGCGCCGGGCCTGGTGGAGAAGTTCTCGATCACTGGACCGGCGAAGGACGGCGTCCAGGTCCTCAAGGCCGGTCTGATCGACCGCAACGACTCCGCGGACACCATCGCCTATCTGCGATCGATGGACACCCCGGACGGCGTCCAGGTCCTCGTCGGCGGGACACCCGCGATCGAGCAGGACAGCATCAGCGCCCTGCTCGACAACCTGCCGCTCATGATCGTCTCGGTCCTGGCGGTGACGACGCTGCTGATGTTCCTGGCGTTCGGCTCGATCGTGCTGCCGATCAAGGCGGTGCTGATGAGCGCGCTGGGACTCGGGGCGACGCTCGGCATCCTGACGTGGATCTTCATCGACGGGCACGGATCGAGCGTGCTGAACTTCACCCCGGGGCCGATCACGTCGCCGGTGCTGGTGCTGATCGTCGCGATCATCTACGGCCTGTCCATCGACTACGAGGTGTTCCTGCTCTCCCGCATGGTCGAGGCCCGGTCGCAGGGCGCGAGCACCACCGAGGCCATCCGGGTCGGCACCGCGCACACCGGTCGCATCATCACCGCGGCCGCGTTGATCCTCATCGTGGTCACCGGAGCCTTCGGGTTCTCGGAACTGGTGATGATGAAGTACATCGCCTACGGCATGATCGCGGCGCTCGTCATCGACGCGACGCTGATCCGCATGTTCCTGGTGCCGGCGGTCATGAAGCTGCTCGGCGACGACTGCTGGTGGGCACCGGCGTGGATGAAGCGGATCCAGGAGAAGATCGGGCTGGGCGAGCCGATCCTCGACGACGAACTGAACGCCGCGGAGGTGCCGGTGCTGGCGACTGCGAACACCGCGGTGGCCGCGGCCCCGGCCCCGCCTCTGCCGACCCGCCCGTCGGAACCGCTGACGCAGCCCCTCCCCCGGGTGTCGGCGGCGCCCCGCGCCCGCTCGGCGACGCCGCGGCCCGCCGCGCCCGAACCGGGTCCCACGCCGACGAACGAGGTGCCGAAGCCGGCGCCGGCGGTGGCACCCGAGCCGCGGCCCCGGCCGCAGCCGTCCCGCCCGGACGGCGACGAGGTGGCGTGGCTCGCGGCGCTCCGCGCGCCGCACACCGGCATGATCCCGGCCGTGAAACCGGGACCCGCACCCGAGCCGACACCGGCACCGGAGCCGGAACCCCCGGCCCGGTACGAGGTCGCCGAGGAGTCGTCCGACACGGACACCGGTCGACATCACCGCGTCGACGGTGCCACCGTCAGCGTGAGCGAACTGCTCGCCCGCCACCGGGACGACGACTCGGTCGACGTCACCGACTGATCGTCAGCTGCCGAGCATCCTGCGCAGGGTCGTGCCGTACGGGTACCGCGCGGTGATCGATCCGAAGCGCACCCGGCCGCGGACGACCAGGTGCATGGGGCCGTACGGCGGGCCGGTGCGCACCTTGTTCGACACGGACCCGGCGACGGTGTCGACGTCGTTGAGGTCCGCCGTCGCTTCCGGCGGGAGGACGAGCGTGACGGAGCCGCAGTAGTCGTCGACGGTCAGGTGGACCACCTGGGTCTGCATCACGGCTTCGGTGAAGTCGAGAGTCGAGCTGCCCATCCGGGAGTCGAGGACCAGCGCCGGCGGCACGTTCCAGCGGCCCCTCCGGGTGATCGTCGACATGCGCCCGCGGATGACGAGCGGCTGCTGCGCGGGATGGCCGGCGGCCGGCGGCACGGCACCGGGCACGCCCACGGTCTGTGTCCCGACGGCGGGCCCGGGCGGGACCGCGATGCCCGACGGCTGCACCCCGTTCGTGTAGGCCGGGTCGATCTGCATTCCCGGCAGGTCCACCAGGACGGCGTTGAGTTCGCCGCGGGTCTTCGCGGCGAGGGCCGTGTCCATCCGTTCGGTGAATTCGCCGAGCGAGAGCATGCCCTGTCCCACTGCCCGCTGGAGCAGTCGGCCGACGTGTTCGCGTTCGGCATCGGTCACCCGCAGATCTCGCGCCTCCATGCCGGTAAGGATAGGTCAGTCGCGCGGTCCGTCCGATTTGTCGCCCGGCCGGATATGGGGCTCGTCGGGTGTCGCGGGGAACATCGGGACGGACGGGTCGGCGTTCGCCAGTGACTCGTAGACCCCTTCCTGGTCCGCGGCGCACAGGGACCGGACGGCGGTGTTGAGGAACGCCACGATCGGGACGGCGAGCAGTCCGCCGACGATTCCGGCGAGGACGATGCCGGTGGCGATCGCGAGGACCACGGCGAGCGGGTGCAGCCGGACGGCGCGGCCGAGCAGCAGCGGCTGCAGCACGTGTCCTTCGAGCTGCATGACGCCGATGATGATGCCGAGCACGATCAGCGCGGTGAGCAGGCCCTTCGTCACGAAGGCGACGAGGACCGCGAGGAACCCCGTCACGAAGGCGCCGACGATGGGAATGAACGCGCCGATGAAGACAAGCGACGCGAGCGGCAGCGCCAACGGCACGCCGAGGATGGCGAGGCCGGCGCCGATACCGATCGCGTCGGCCGCGGCCACCGCGACGGTCGCGCGGGTGTAGCCGACGAGGGTGTTGAAGCCCTGTCGGCCCGCCACCCGGACCCGGTTCCGGGTGTTCTTCGGAATGATCCGCGTCACGAACTCCCAGACCTGGTCACCGCCGTAGAGGAAGAACACCAGGGTGAAGAGGGTGAGGAACGCGCCGGCGAAGATCTCGCCGACGACGGTGGCCGTGGTCAGCGCTCCGCTGGTCAGCGCCTCCTGATTGGACTGCAGAGCTTTGACGACGTTGTCGCCGGCGTGCCGGATCTGGTCCTGACTGAAGTGCAGCGGCCCTTCGGTGAGCCACTGCTGTGCCTTGGTGACGCTGGTGGTGAACTGGTCGGTCAGCCCGGGGAGGCCCTCGACGAACTGTTCCACGACGAACGAGAGGATCGCGCCGACCAGTCCTATCGTGCCGACCACGGCGATGATCACGGCGGCGGACCGCGGCACTCCCCGCCCGTGCATCCAGTCGACGGCCGGGATGAGCAGCGCGGCCACCAGGAGCGCCAGCGCCACGGGGATGACGACCGTTTCCAGCTTGGCGATGACGTACCCGAGCGCGACCAGTCCGGCGAAGAGGACGAGCAGGCGCCAGGTCCAGGCGGCGCCGACGCGCACGAGGGGATGCACCGACGCCGACGCGGGCCGTTCGGGCTCGGGGCCCGACTGGTCCGGCGTATCCGCCTGTGCGGGAGCGTCGTCCGGGTCGTTGTCGCCCACGGCGCGAGCCTAACGGCGGGAGGGCCGTCCGCGGCGGAGAATCGACCGCCCGGCGCGGCTGGCGTGTGCGCTGCCAGGCAGCGAAGTATGTCCCGCTAAATTATGAGGTCGTGTGGGCATCGTACCGAGCAGTGACGCTGACGATTCGTAGTCGTTGGCCCCTCTACATGCTCTCGATGCTCGGGGCGAACCTGATCGGCGCCGTGCTGGTCTTCGCCTTCGTCCGCTACGGCATCCCCATCCCGGAGTCCGCGGACATCATCAACGACCACGTCCGCAACTTCGCCGTGTTCAGCGTGTACCTCGTCTTCGCCGGCGTCGTGAGCCTCACGGCCGCGGCGATGATGTTGCGTTCGGTGATCCGGTGGCAGCTGCGGGGCGGCCCGCCGACCCGGGCCGAGCAGATGGCGGCGCTGCACGCGCCGCTGCGACAGGCGATCGTCCACCTGGTTCTGTGGTTCCTCGGTGGCGTGATCTTCGTGCTCCTCACCGTCGAGGAGATGCCGGAGTTGGCGATCGCGGTGGTGGTCACCGTCGGCATGGCCGCCACCACGACGTTCGGTTTCACGTACATGCTCGGTGAGCGGATCCTGCGCCCGGTCGCGGCGCAGGCCCTGAGCGAGGGCCAGTTCGACCGGACGATGGCGCCCGGTGTCGGGACCCGCATGGCGATGACGTGGGGCCTGGGCACGTTGATGCCGGTGATCGGCATCATCCTGCTGTGCGTCACGCAACTCACCACCGACTTCGAGTTCGCACCGAGTGCGCTCGCGTGGGCGATCCTGTTGCTGTCGATCATGGCGATCGGGCAGGCGTTCGCGCTGTCGATGCTGACCGCGAGCCAGATCTCCGACCCCATCCGCCAGCTGCGCCGGGCGATCGAGCGGGCGCAGCGCGGCGAGAGGGAAATCCGCGTCGAGGTCTTCGACGGCTCGGAGATCGGCCGCCTGCAGGTCGGCTTCAACCGGATGATGCGCGAGTCCGACGAACGGAAGCTGCTGCGCGAGCTGTTCGGCCAGCACGTCGGCCAGGACGTGGCTCGCCGCGCGCTGCAGTTCGGCACCGAACTGGGCGGCGAGACGCGGTTCGTCGCGGTCCTGTTCGTCGACATGGTCGGCTCCACCGGCGCGGCGGCCGAACGCCCGCCGGGTGAGGTCGTCGAGCTGCTCAACGAGTTCTTCCGGGTGGTTGTCGACGTCGTCGACCGCCACCACGGGTTCGTCAACAAGTTCATGGGCGATGCGGCGCTCGCGATCTTCGGGGCCCCGCTGGACCGCCCGGACGCACCGACGGCGGCGCTGGCGGCGGCACGGGAGCTGCGGTTCGCGCTCAACGAGATCACCGGCCTCGACATCGGCATCGGCGTGTCGGCGGGGCTGGCGGTCGCGGGCAACATCGGCGCGGCCGAGCGCTTCGAGTACACGGTGATCGGCGACCCGGTGAACGAGGCGTCGCGGCTGACCGAGCTCGCGAAGCTGCGGCCGAGCCGGGTGCTGGCGTCGACGAGTGCGCTGTATTTCGCCGACGACGAGGAACAGGCGCACTGGGAGCTGGGCGAACAGGTGCAGCTGCGGGGCCGGCGCCGCAACACTCATCTCGCCTGGCCTGTGTTGTATCCGGAGTGACGTGAGCAGTTTTGGTTACCCTGGGCTCGTGGCACAGCCTGAGCCCGACCCGCGAGGCGGCGACCCGGATCGGCCGCGCGGTCGTTTCTGGTGGCTCAAGTGGGTCGCCGGCGCCCTCCTCGTGGCGCTGCTGGTCGGCGAAGGTGTCTATCTGTGGCCGCGGCTGCACGAATCGTGGCAGGCGCTCACGGAGATCCACTGGGGCTGGGTGGCGGTGTGCATCGCGGCACAGGCGGTCTCGTTGAGCGGCTACGGCCGTGTCCAGAAGCAGTTGCTGCACGCGGGTGGCGTGTCGGTCACCCAGCGCAAGTCACTCTCGGTGATCTACGGATCGACGGCGATGGCGTTGACGCTGCCGGCCGGTCAGGTGTTCTCGACGGCCTTCACGTACCGCGAGACCCGCCGCTGGGGCGCCACCCCGGTGGTGGCGTCGTGGCAGCTCGCGATCTCGGGCGTGATCGCGGCCGCGGGACTGGCGGCGATCGGGGTGGCCGGGGCGCTGCTGGTGGGCGGGTCGGTGAGCCCGTTCACGCTGCTGTTCTCGGTGGCCGGACTGGTCGCGCTGATGTACGCCGGCCGCTACGTGTCGGCGCATCCCGAATCGATCGAACGAGGCGCGCGCTGGGTGCTGACCCGCGTGAACCGGATGCTGCGCAAGCCGCCGGAGACCGGCATGGACGCGGTGCGGACCACGATCGAACAGCTCGACTCGGTGCAGCTGGGCAAGCGCGACGCGGCAGTGTCGCTGGCCTGGTCGGCTGTGCACCGGGTGGCGGACGTGGTGTGCCTGGGCGCGGCGTGCTTCGCGATCGGCGCCGATCCGGTGCTCGCGGGCGTGCTCATCGCGTTCGCGGCGGGCAAGGCGGTCGCGACGATCCCGGGTGCGCCGGGCGGCCTGGTGTACGTCGACGCGACGCTGATCGCCGCGTTGACGACGGCCGCGAGCATCAGCGCGTCGCAGGCGGTGGCGGCCGCCTTCGTCTACCGCGGCGTGAGTTTCATCCTCGTCGCGATCGTCGGCTGGATCGTGTTCCTCTTTCTGTTCCGTGGTCGCCAGCATGGCGAGCTGGAGTTCGACGTCGAACTCGAGCGGCGCGAGACGACCGCCCTGCAGGAGCACCGGCCGTTGCCGCGGCCGGAGTGACCGCCACCGGCCTCATCCCAGGTCGACGGCCATCGCTTCGAGGTGTGCGCGGCTGACTCGGGCCGCCTCGTCGACGTCGCCGGCCGCGATCGCGTCCACCAGCGCGGCGTGCTCGTCGGCGTCGGGTGCGGTGTCCCGGTCCCGCAGCCCGAGGAGGCCGATCATCTCGACCATCGCGTCGGCGACCCTGGGCACGAACGTCTCGAAGAGCTCCGACAGCACCGGGTTGTGCGCACCGGTGACGATCGCGCGGTGCACCGCGGTATCGGCCTCGACGAACTCCCGGTCCGGCGCGTCTGCCGCGGCCGCGCGCAGTTCGAGGGCTCGTCGCATAGCGGCGACGTCGGCGTCGGTGGCGCGCAGGGCCGCCAACCGCGCGGCCTCGATCTCGATCGCGGCCCGGACCTCGACGACGGCGGCGATCGCGCCGCGATGCAGCACGGCCTCCCAGCCGTCGGCCTCGGGTTCGGTGCGTTCGACGAACACCCCGGCACCCTGCCGCGGCCGCAGCAGACCCTGACCGGCGAGCATCCGCAACGCCTCACGAATCGTCGACCGTCCCACACCGAGTTCGGCGGCCAGCGTCGTCTCGCCCGGCAACTTCGTTCCGATCTCCCACTCCCCCGCCTGTAGACGACGTCGTAGCTGGTCAGCCGCCTGATCGGCGAGCAGGTTCCGGCTGAGCGCGGTGGTCAAGCGATCTCCTCAGGTTGTCAGACAAGTTGTTTTCCTCTAGCTTAACCGGCATGACGTTCCGCGGACTGCTTCTCGGTCGCCGCGGCGGGGTCTGACCGGACCGGCGCCCCGCCGCGGGGTTCCGCTGTGCCGGTCGACCGTTTCGATCCGCACAGGAGTCCGCACGTCATGCACTGGAATCGTCAACGCCCGTCGTCCATGCCCAGCCACCGCTACCGCCCGCACTTCGAGCGGGTCCCGGTGCCGCTCGTCGAACGCTCGTGGCCCACCGCCCATACCACCGTGGCACCGCTGTGGGTGCCGGTCGATCTGCGCGACGGCAATCAGGCCCTCGCCGAACCGATGGATCCCGCCCGCAAGCGCAGGTTCTTCGAGCTGATGATCGCCATGGGGTACAAGGAGATCGAGGTCGGTTACCCGTCGGCCAGCCAGACGGACTTCGACTTCGTCCGCGACCTCGCCGAGCAGGACCTGGTGCCCGACGACGTCACCGTCGTCGTGTTCACCGCGGCCCGAACCGATCTCATCGAGCGCACCTTCGCGTCGGTACGTGGGCTGCCGAACGTCGTGGTGCACATGTACACCGCGACGGCACCGACGTGGCGCGAGGTCGTCCTCGGACACGACCGGGACGCGCTGCACCGCTTGATCTTCGACGCCGCGCAGGACGTCGCGCGTGGCGGCGACGCCCAGCCCGGCGTGCGCTTCGAATTCTCCCCCGAGGTGTTCAACCTGACCGAACCCGACTACGTGCTGCGGGTGTGCGACAGCCTCACCGAACTGTGGGACGCGTCGCCGGACCGTCCGGTGATCCACAATCTGCCTGCAACGGTGGAGATCTCGACGCCGAACGTGTACGCCGATCAGATCGAGTACATGCACCGCCATCTGGCGCGTCGCGAGTCGGTGATCCTGTCGGTGCATCCGCACAACGACCGGGGCACCGGTGTCGCGTGCGCGGAGCTGGCGGTGCTGGCGGGCGCCCAACGCGTGGAGGGTTGCCTGTTCGGCAACGGCGAACGCACCGGCAACGTCGACCTGGTGACGCTCGCGCTGAATCTGCACGCGCAGGGCGTCGATCCGATGATCGACTTCTCCGACATCGACGAGGTTCGGCGAACGGTGGAGTACTGCAACAGGATCGACGTTCACGCCCGCCATCCGTACGGCGGCGACCTGGTATACACGGCGTTCTCCGGCACGCACCAGGACGCGATCAAGAAGGGTTTCGCGCACCACCACGCGGCGGCCGAGGCGGCGGGCGTCGACCCGGGGCAGGCGCGGTGGGACGTGCCGTACCTGCCGATCGACCCGCGGGACGTCGGCCGCGACTACGAGGCCGTGATCCGGGTGAACAGCCAGTCCGGCAAGGGTGGCATCGCCTACCTGTTGCAGACCGGGTACGGCATCGACCTGCCACGGCCGCTGCAGATCGACTTCGCGCGGCGCGTGCAGCGCGCCACCGACGACAGCGGCATCGAGGTCACCGCCGAGCAGCTGCGGGAGCTGCTGTTCGCGGAGTACGGTTTCGACGGCAAGCTGGGCCAGTGGTCGGTCGAGCACCGCGAGGGCGGTGACCATCTGCGCCTGCGGGCCGAGTTCGACGGCGTGGCCGTCGACGGCGGCGCTTTCGCGGGTGGGCCGGTGGAGGCGCTCACCAAGATCCTGGCCGACCACGGGCGGCCGGTGGAGGTGCTCTCGCTGGTGCAGCAGTCGGTGGGCGAGGGCAGCGCCGGCCGGGCGGTCACGTACGCGCTGTGCCGCAGCGGCGACGCCCAGCACTGGGGTGTCGGGTTCGACCAGTCCGTGACGGCGTCGGCCCTGCGCGCCGTGCTGGCGGCGTCGGCCCGCGCCCGCTCCGACGGCAACCCCTCCGGCGATGTGCGCACTTAACGCTTCCCCCACCCGTCCTCGGGCACCGATAAGTGCGCACATCGCGCGGTGACGCCACCTCGCACGGCGCACCCGCCACGGCCCCGTTCGCCGTGGCGGGTGCGCTGCTGTCTCGGAATCCCCGACCGGGGAGCCGACTCACCGAGGGCGCACGAGTGATCGACTGTCGCCCCGGAACTCGGCGACGGACTTACCTCGAACACGCACCGTGACGTCGTAGATACCGTTGCGCCCGTATCGTTCTCGCTCCACCGCCTCGGCGACGAGCTCGTCGCCCAGTCGCGTGGGGGCAAGGAACCGGATGTCCGCCCGTGCGGCGACTGCAGGCTCGTCGTACCCGTTGCACGCGAGCGCAAAGGCCGTGTCCGCCAATGCGAACACGAATCCGCCGTGCGTGATTCCGTGCCCGTTCACCATGGTCGCCCCGACCGTCATCGACGCGACCGCGCGTCCCGGGACCAGTTCGAGCACCTCGATTCCCAATGCCTGCGACGCCACGTCGGCGTCGAACATCTCTCGCGCCGAGCGGCGTTCGACGGTCATTGCTCCCACCGGCCCGAGAGCCGACTTCCCTTCCTTGTCGCCGTCAGAGCGCTCCATCGCCGGACGCCCCCTTGGCGACGAGGGTGAGGACGTCATAGGTCGCCACCGCATCGCCGTCCTGGTTCGCGACCACCGCGTCCCATCGCACCTCGCCGTAGTCGGCACTGCTGCGCGGCGTGATCAGCTTCGCCGTCAACGTCACGGTGAGGCTGTCGTCCGCCTTCACCGGGGTCAGGAAGCGCAGACTGTCGACGCCGAAGTTCGCGAGGACCGGTCCCGGGTTCGGCTCGACGAACAATCCTGCCGCGAGCGAGACCACGAGGTAGCCGTGCGCGACGATGCCACCGAAGAGGGGATTCGCCGCCGCGGCATCGGGATCGGTGTGCGCGTAGAAGGTGTCGCCGGTGAACTCGGCGAAATGGTCGATGTCCGCGCGTGTCACCCGCCGCGGACCTCCGACGACGGTGTCACCGATCCGCAACTCCGCCAGGTTCTTCCGGAACGGATGGATACCGTCGTCGGATCGCCGCGATCCCGGAACCCAACGATTCCCGACTGCGGTGAGGATGTCCGGCGTCGCCTGGATCGCGGTGCGCTGCATGTGGTGCAGGACTCCGCGGATGCCACCGAGCTCCTCACCGCCACCCGCGCGGCCCGGGCCACCGTGCACGAGCACGGGCAGCGGCGAGCCGTGTCCGGTCGATTCTCGAGCGTCGTCCCGGTTGAGAACCAGGACGCGTCCGTGGAAGGGCGCGAGCCCCAGCACGATGTCGCGGGCGAGCCCGGCGTCGCGGGTGACGAGGGAGGCCACGAGGCTGCCCTTGCCACGAGCCGCGAGCTCGATCAGCTCGCCGGTACCGTCGTATCCGATCACCGTGCTCACCGGCCCGAACGCCTCGATGTCGTGCGGCTCGTCGGCTGCCGTGTCGTCGCAACGCAGCAGGATCGGGGGCAGGAACGCACCGGTGGAGCTGTCCGCGCCCACAACGTCGAAGTTCTCCGGGTCGCCCACCACGATCAGCGCCGACTTCGTCAGTCCGCGGATCGCTTTCAGAACCTCGTCGCGCTGTTCGAGGCTCGCCAGGGCGCCCATGGTCACTCCCTCGGCATCGGGGGCCCCGACCACGACCCGCGCCAGGCGGTCCCGCACGGCCTCGACCACGTCGTCGACGAGCCCCGACGGCACGAGGGCACGACGGATCGCGGTGCACTTCTGGCCCGCCTTGACGGTCATCTCCGTGACGAGTTGCTTGACGTAGAGGTCGAACTCCTCGCTACCGGCCTCGACGTCCGCACCGAGGATGGAGGCGTTGAGAGAGTCCGCCTCGGCGTTGAAGCGCACGCCCTCGGCGACGATCCGCGGATGGGCCCGGAGCGTCGCCGCGGTGTCGGCGGATCCGGTGAACGCAACCGAGTCCTGCCCGTCGAGGTGGTCGAGCAGATCCCGAGCGCTACCCGAAAGCAGCTGGACCGACCCCTCCGGCAGCAGTCCGGACTCGATGATGCGGCGGAACACCAGTTCGGTGAGATAGGCCGTCTGACTTGCCGGCTTGACGATCGACGGAACACCGGCGATGAATGCCGGCGCCAGCTTCTCGAGGAAACCCCACACCGGGAAGTTGAACGCGTTGATCTGGACGGCGACGCCACGCCGCGAGGTGTAGACGTGCTGGCCGAGGAAAGTCCCCGCCTTGCCGAGCTGCTCGGGGAGTCCGTCGAGGTGGACGGTGTCGTTGGGTAGCTCGCGCCGCGCCTTGCTCGCGTAGCTCAACAGGGTTCCGAAGCCGCCGTCGATGTCGACGCCGGAGTCGCGCCGCGTCGCGCCGGTGGCCGCGGACAGCGCGTAGAACTCGTCCTTGCCGGCCATGAGCGTCAGGGCCAACGCCTTCAGCGCTGCGGCGCGCTCGTGGAAGGTGAGTTCGGCGAGGGCGGGTCCACCGACCGCACGGGCATGCGCCACCATCCCGGCGATGTCGAGCCCGGTCGACGAGATGCGCGCCACCTCGGAACCATCGACTGCGCTCAGCAGCGGTGTTCCGGCATCGGGTGCCGTGTACCAGCTCCCGGCGACGTAACTTTGCACTAACCTGCTCACGAGAACCTCTTTCCACCGTACGTTCGGTCGGTAATCAGAATCTCCAGTTGATCATGTGATTGTCAAGGTTCGGAGCACATTCCGATGACCATCGCGTTCCCGACGGGAATTCGCCCACCCCTTGCTTCCCGACCGAAGGTTCGGTTATTAATTGAATCCAGCACGCTACGAAGGAGACGAACGTGGTGCAAGCAATCCCGAGGCGCGGAGCCCGCATCCCACACGATCGTTCGGGCCGGGTCCTCGCCCGGCTTCCCTTGTCCAGCGAGGCGCCGTGAACACCCTGACGATCGACGACCGCGCGGACCGGATGGTGGTCACTCTCCATCGCCCGCAGCAACGCAACGCCATCAACGGCGAGATGATCTCGGAACTACACCGGGTGTGCGCGCTCCTCGAGAAAGCGCCGAAGCCGTTGGTGATCAGCGGATCCGGTGACCATTTCGCGGGTGGGGCCGACATCGCGGAACTGCGCGAGCGGGGACGTGACGAGGCGCTGGCGGGGATCAACCGCACGCTCTTCGACCGCGTCGCAGCGTTGCCGATGCCCACCGTTGCGGCAGTGAGCGGCTTCGCGCTCGGCGGCGGCGCGGAACTGGCGTACGCGTGCGACATCCGGGTCGCGACAGAAACTGCGGTGTTCGGGAACCCCGAGCCGGGCCTGGGCATCATGGCCGCCGCCGGCGCCAGCTATCGCCTGCAGGAACTCGTCGGCAGATCGGTCGCCAAGCAGGTGCTCCTCGCCGGCCGAAACCTCGACGCACCAGCGGCCCTGCATTGCGGGCTCGTGATCAGCGTCGTGCCCGCCGGCGAACACGTCGCCGCCGCGCACGACATCGTCGATCGCATCAATCGCTCCGCACCACTCGCGCTCAGGCTCAGCAAGCTGATCGCCGACGCACCGGGAAGCCATGCCTTCGCCGACGACATCGCCCAGGCGGTGTTGTTCGAGAGCCCGGACAAACACGACCGTATGACGGCCTTTCTGGAGAAGAAGAAATGACGAGCACGATCCCTGGCCACGTCGGTGTCGTCGGCGGCGGACGAATGGGCGCCGGCATCGCGCAGGTGTTCGCGACGCTCGGCTCCACCGTCACCATCGCCGAGAGTGGCGATCGACAGGCGGCACTGGCTCGGGTTTCGAACGGGCTGGACCGCGCCCACGAACGCGGAAAGATCGGCGAATCCGATCCGGCGACGGTGCTCGGACGCGTGTCGCTCGTCGACGCACCGGAAGAGCTGCCCGCCGGCCTCGATCTCGTGGTCGAGGCCGTCCCGGAGTCCGTGCAGCTCAAGCTCGGCGTGCTGGCCGTCGTGGAGAAGACCGTCGATCCGACGACGGTGATCGCGACCAACACCAGTTCCATCTCGATCGCCGATCTCGGTGCGGTGCTGGACGATCCCAGCCGATTGATCGGCATGCACTTCTTCAATCCGGTACCGGCGTCGACGCTCGTCGAGATCGTCCGGACTCCCGCGACCGACGCCGACGTCGTGGCACGGGTGTGCGAGTGGGTCTCCCAGCTCGGCAAGTCCCGGGTGCTGGTCAACGATTCGCCCGGGTTCGCCACGAGCAGACTCGGCGTCTGTCTCGGGCTCGAGGCGATCCGCATGCTCGAGGAGGGTGTCGCCGATGCCGAGTCCATCGATCGCGCAATGGAACTGGGATATCGACATCCCATGGGTCCGCTGCGTTCGACCGACCTCGTGGGCCTCGACGTTCGACTCGCCATCGCCGAGCACCTGACGGAGACGCTCGGCGAGCGCTTCCGGCCGCCCGCCCTCCTCCGCGAGAAGGTGGCGCGAGGCGAACTCGGACGCAAGTCGGGCCGAGGCTTCTTCACCTGGTCCTGAGGCGACACTCCGGACCGTATCCCACTGACAGGAGGCGTATTCCATGAGCGGCATCGAGACGGTCGGGCTGGCCACGAGTGCGGGCCTGGCGACGATCACCCTGCGCCGCGCCGGTGCATCCAACGCGCTCGATCGCGCAGTCAAGGAACAGTTGACGGCCGCAGTCGAGGCGGTGGCCGCCGACCGCACGGTGCGCGCGGTCCTCCTCGAGGCCGAGGGCAGGAACTTCTGCGTCGGTCAGGATCTCACCGAACATGCCGCGGGCCTGGCGGCGGACCCGGCACGGGCGATGGACACCGTCGGCGCGCACTACAACCCGTTGCTCACCGCCCTCGCCGCGGTGCGGGTACCGGTGGTCGTCGCGATCAACGGCGCGTGCGTGGGGGCGGGGCTGGGCATCGCGCTGGCAGGAGACATCCGCATCGCCGGGGAGAGCAGCAGGTTCGCCACCGCCTTCACCGGGATCGGGCTCGCGGGCGATTCCGGCTTGAGTCACACCCTGGTCGAGATGCTCGGACCGAGCCGTGCCACGGGCCTGCTGATGCTCGGCGACCGGTTCTCGGCGGCCCAGGCCCTCGAGTGGGGTCTGGTCCACCGGGTCGTGCCCGACGGCGAACTCGCCGATGCGGCCCGGGCGTTGGCCGGTGAGCTCGCAGCCGGACCGACCGCGGCCCACGTGCACGTGAAGCGCCTCGTGTCCGCGTCGTCCGCGGGCCTCGCCGAGGCGCTCGAGCGCGAACGCGAGGCGCAAGAAGACCTGGGCCGCTCGGCGGATCATCGTGCCGCGGTCGACGCCTTCCTCGCCAAACGCACACCGGCCTTCGAAGGCCGCTGACCGCGCCGCGCGAGCTTGTGCCGCGCATCACTTCCATGCATACTCACACCAACCGATCATTCGGTATCAGAGGCAGGACAAATGACCTCGTCCATCACAGAGAATGAGCTTCAGAGCCACTTCGAGGAGACCATCTCGGCCGACCTGAGAGTCGAGCCGCGAGACTGGATGCCCGAGGGTTACCGCAAGACCCTGATCCGGCAGATCGCGCAACACGCACACTCCGAGATCATCGGCATGCAACCCGAGGGCGCATGGCTGACTCGGGCGCCGTCGCTGCGCCGCAAGGCAATCCTGACGGCGAAGGTGCAGGACGAGGCGGGGCATGGCCTGTATCTGTACTCCGCTGCCGAAACACTCGGCGCCGACCGCGGCGACCTCACCGCGAAGCTGCTCGACGGGCGGCAGAAGTACTCGTCGATCTTCAACTACCCCACCCTGACCTTCGCCGATGTCGGAGTGATCGGCTGGCTCGTCGATGGTGCCGCGATCTGCAATCAGGTTCCGTTGTGTCGCAGTTCCTTCGGGCCGTACGCGCGGGCGATGATCCGGGTGTGCAAGGAGGAGTCCTTCCACCAGCGGCAGGGCTACGAGCTGCTCATGACGATGATGCGCGGCACCGACGCCCAACGCGAGATGGTGCAGGAGTCGGTCGACCGCTGGTGGTGGCCGGCGCTGATGATGTTCGGCCCGCCCGACGACCGATCACCGAACTCCGAGCAGTCGATGAAGTGGCGGATCAAACGGCACACGAACGACGAACTCCGTCAGCGGTTCGTCGACATGTCGGTGCCGCAGGCCGAAGCACTGGGCGTGACGTTTCCCGATCCGGATCTGAGATGGAACGCCGAGCGCGCCGCGTACGACTTCGGCGAGCCCGACTGGAGCGAGTTCATGCAGGTGATCAGCGGGAACGGCGCGTCCAGCGTCGAACGCATCGCCAATCGCCGGGCGGCACACGAGAACGGCACCTGGGTGCGTGAGGCCGCGACCGCCTTCGCCCGCCGCGCGAGCACGAAGGAGAACACACGATGAATGCAGCCGACCGAGCCACCAGTGCAGACTGGCCGCTGTACGAGGTATTCCTCCGCGGCAAGCGCGGACTCAATCACGTCCACGTCGGTTCGCTGCACGCCGCCGACGACGAGATGGCGCTCAGGCACGCCCGCGACGTGTACACCAGGCGCAACGAGGGCGTGAGTATCTGGGTGGTGCAGTCGAACTCGATCGTGGCGTCCAGTCCGTCCGAGAAGGATCCGTACTTCGCTCCGAGCGGCGACAAGGTCTACCGCCACCCCACCTTCTACGAAATCCCCGACAACGTTCCCCACATGTGATCCGGCCGGCTCGCGGCCGTCCAGAATTTTCGAGGATGCACGATGACCGACCACGACCATGCCTACGACGGCCTCGTCGACGAGGACAGCCACGGCCAGTGGGCTTTCGGCACCAGTTTCGACGACCCGCTGGCCGGCGTCGACACCACGGTCCCCGACGACGTCGACCTCTCGGCGCTGGCCACCTACTGCCTGATGCTCGGTGACGATGCGCTGATCAGTTCCCAGCGGCTGACCGAGTGGATCACGCGCGCACCGGAACTCGAGGAGGAGGTGGCTCTCGCCAACGTCGGTCTCGACCTGCTCGGCCAGGCGCGCCTCCTCCTGGCGCGGGCGGCTGCGGCCGATCCGGCCGTGGTGCCGCACGTCTCCGACACGGCACAGATTCCCGGCGAGGACGCGCTCGCCTTCTTCCGCGACGAGAACCAGTTTCGCAACGTCCGGCTCGCGGAGATGGACAACGGCGACTTCGCGCACACCGTGACACGTCTGCTGGTGTTCTCCACGTGGCGTCTCGCCCTCCTCGACCGGCTACGGGAGTCACGCGATCCGGTCCTGGCCGCTGTGGCCGCCAAAGGCGTGAAGGAACTGACCTACCACCGCGACTACGCCGCCCGGTGGGCCGTGACACTCGGTTGCGGCACAGCGGAATCGAAGGCGCGGATGCAATCGGCGCTCGACCGCGTCTGGCCGTACGTCGACGAGCTCTTCGTGTCGACCGGCGAGGAACGCGCACTCGCCGCGGTGGGTGTGGCCGTCGATCCCGGCGGACTGCGGGAAGAGTTCGACGCGGTTCTCACCCAGGTGTTGCACGCTGCCGAACTGGCCGCGCCGACCGGCCGCGTCGCCGGCACGGTAGGCGGACGCGCGGGCCGTCAGGGCCTGCACACCGAGGCGCTCGGACTGCTCTTGGCCGAGATGCAGGTGGTCGCCCGGGCACACCCGGAAGGCGTGTGGTGACATGTCCGCGTCCACACACGCCGAACTGCGCGTCCGCGATGCGCGGCGCATCGCGGAGTCGGTTCTCGACCCCGAGATGCCGATGCTGACCCTCGCGGATCTCGGTGTCCTGCGCGGTGTCGAGGTGGGAGCAGACGGTGCCGTCGTCGTGACGATCACCCCCACGTATTCGGGTTGCCCCGCCATGGCGACGATGCGCGACGACATCCAGCACCGTCTACAGCTCGCGGGCTTCCCGTCGGTGGAAGTCAGGACCACGCTCTCGCCTCCGTGGAGCACCGACTGGATCAGCGACGAGGGACGTCGGAAACTGCACGACAGCGGCTACTCCACGCCCGGCCCGGCGCCGCACCGCGGCGCGGGCCCGGTGGCGTTGACGCTGACCGCCGTGCCTCGGACGATCGAGTGCCCGCGGTGCGGCGGCGGCGACACCCGCCTCGACTCCGAATTCGGGGCGACACTGTGCAAGGCCCTCTACCGGTGCCTCGATTGCCTGGAGCCCTTCGATCATGTGAAAGAGATCTGAACATGGACACTGTGGACACCACGAAACCCGCTGTCTCGACGCGCAACAGGACCTTCCACACCCTCACGGTCGCAGATGTGGAGGCGCTGTGCGACGACGCCGCCGCCGTCACCTTCGAGATTCCTGCCGATCTTTCCGGGGAGTTCGCGTTCGGCGCCGGCCAATCCCTCACGCTCCGTCGCACCGTGGACGGCGTCGAGCACCGCCGCTCGTACTCCATCTGCGCCCCCATCGGTTCCAGCCCCCGTATCGGGGTCCGCGAGGTCGCCGACGGGCTCTTCTCGAACTGGTTGGTCCACCAGGTACGCCGGGGCGACAGGATCGATGTCCAGCCCCCTTCCGGATCGTTCGTCGCAGATCCCACCGCCGGTGGCCGGCACGTCCTGATCGCGGCGGGGTCCGGGATCACCCCGATGCTCTCGATCGCCGCGACGATGCTCGCCAACCCCGAAACCGAAGTCGTTCTCCTCTACGGGAACCGGCGCACACGTTCGGTGATGTTCGCCGAGGAGATCGCCGACCTCAAGGATCGGTACGGTGCACGCTTCCACGTCGTCCACGTTCTGTCTCGGGAGCCCCGCGAGGTGGACCTCTTCACCGGCCGTCTCGACGCCGATCGGCTCCGCGCGATCTTCGACGCCCTGGTGCCGATTGCCCGGGTCGATCACTTCTGGTTGTGCGGGCCGTACGGCATGGTCACCGATGCCGAGGCCGTACTCGGCGAGCTGGGCGTCGACCCGAAGCGTGTCCACCACGAACTGTTCTATGTCGACGACGTGCCCCCTCCCCCGGCACGCCACCGTGACGAGGGGGTCACCGGCCCGAGCAGCGAGGTCACCCTCGTCCTCGACGGACGCTCGACGACCGCGACGTTGCCGCGGGACGAGACGATCCTCGACGCAGCAGAGAAGTACCGGTCGGATCTGCCGTTCGCCTGCAAGGGCGGAGTATGCGGAACATGCCGCGCGAAGGTCACCCACGGTGACGTCGACATGCGGCGCAACTACGCGCTCGAGGACTACGAGGTCGATGCCGGCTTCGTCCTCACCTGCCAGAGCTATCCGGACAGCGACGACGTGACCGTCGACTTCGACGCCTGACCGCCCGGCCCCTTCACCACATCGACCCAGTCGCACCCGACCGCGCACCCGGAGACCACTATGACCAGCACCGTCACCCCGTCACAGGACATCGAATTCGCCACGCGCGATCGGATCTCGTCCCTGCAGCTCGAGCGCCTCCAGTGGTCGCTGCGCCACGCCTACGAGAACGTCCCGCACTACCGGAAAGCGTTCGACGACGCCGGGGTCCACCCCAGCGATCTGAAGGACCTCGACGACCTCGCGAAGTTCCCGTTCACCACGAAGGCAGATCTGCGGGACAACTACCCGTTCGGAATGTTCGCAGTGCCACAAGATCGCGTGTCACGTATTCACGCCTCGTCGGGAACGACGGGACGTCCCACCGTGGTCGGGTACACCGCGACGGACCTGGACCACTGGGCAGACCTGATCGCACGGAGCCTTCGCGCCGGTGGCGTGAAGCCATCCGACAAGGTCCACGTCGCGTACGGGTACGGATTGTTCACCGGTGGACTCGGCGCCCACTACGGGGCGGAAAGGCTGGGCTGCACGGTCATTCCGATGTCGGGAGGTATGACCGAGCGTCAGATCCAGCTGATCGAGGACTTCCGCCCGGATGCGATCATGGTCACCCCGTCGTACATGCTCACGATCGTCGACGCGATGCTCGCCCAGGGAGTCGACCCGGCCCGAACGTCGCTGCGCACGGGCGTGTTCGGGGCGGAGCCGTGGACCGAGGAGATGCGCGGCGAACTCGAGCAGCAGTTGGACATGGACGCCGTCGACATCTACGGCCTGTCGGAGGTCATGGGCCCCGGGGTAGCGATGGAGTGCGTGGAAACCAAGGACGGCCTTCATATCTGGGAGGACCACTTCTACCCGGAGGTGATCGATCCCGTCACCGGCGAGGTGCTGCCCGACGGCGAGGAGGGTGAGCTCGTCTTCACCTCGCTCACCAAGGAAGCGATGCCGATCATTCGTTACCGCACCCGTGACCTCACCCGACTGCTGCCGGGAACTGCGCGCACGATGCGCCGCATGCAGAAGGTGACCGGTCGAACCGACGACATGATCATCCTGCGTGGGGTCAATCTCTTTCCGACCCAGATCGAGGAGCTCATTCTCACGGTGCCGGGTCTGGCGCCCCAGTTCCAGTGCGTTCTCGACCGGCCCGGCCGCATGGATGAGCTGACCGTCCGCGTCGAGTCCCGGCCCGACGCCTCCACCGTCGAGAGCGAACCGCAGGCCGCCCGACTGCGACAGCTGGTGAAGGACCGCATCGGTGTCACCGTCGCCGTGGAGGTTCTGGTCCCGGGGAGTCTGGACCGATCGATCGGCAAAGCGCGTCGCCTGATCGACAACAGACCTTCCTGAAAGCGCCTGGGGCGCCTCGGATCCCATCCGAGGCGCCCCACTTCTTCCGGCACGCCCGTCACCGCGCAGCGACCGTCAGGCCCTCATCCCGTCGAACGTGAGCGCCACCACCGCGTCGGCGAGCTCGGACACCGATTCGCCCCCGCGCGGGCGGTACCACTCGATCAACGAGTTCACCATTCCGAACACCAGCCGGCTCGTGAGCGCGGGCGAGATGCCCGACCTGAGATCGCCCTCTTCGGCGGCGGCCACCACCAGGTCACTGACGAACGCATCGAATTCACGCCGGCGCGCGAGCGCACGTCGCTCGACTTCCGTGTTCCCGCGAACCCTGAGAAGCAATGTCACGTAGGGCAGCTCGGTCACGAGCACCTCGACGCTGCGTCGGACGAGGTACTCGAGTCGGTCGATGGACCGACCGCTGGTCACCTGCTCCTCGGTCGTGACCGCGAAGAGCGCGTTGAGCGCACGGGCCAGCGCGAGCTCGAGAAGTTCCGACTTGCCGGATACGTGGTGGTAGATCGAGGACTTCGTGATGCCGAGCCGCTGCGCGAGCGCCTCCATGCTGGTGCCGTCGTACCCCTTGTCGTTGAACACCTTCACCGCAACGGCAAGCAACGAGTCGAGATCGTACCCTGGTCGCCCAGGCGATCCCGCTCTTCGGACTGGACCTGCCGCTGCCATTTCGCGCGTTCCTTCCAGGACGTGGACACCCGCCGCAGAGCGTGCGGCTCGGCATCACCCTACCGAAGGTTCGGTAATCCCCGTGGCCCGGCCACGCGATCGGGAGGCTCCCCGGGTACGACAACGACCACTCCCCTCCACGCACAGCGCGCGGAGGGGAGTGGTCGAATGGGGGCGGGAAGCTACGGGAGCACCGCTCCGCCGTCCACGTGCAGAGACTGCCCGGTGACGTTGACCGCGTCGGCCGAGAGCAGGTACGCGACGGCACCGGCAACGTCCTCGACGGTCTGCGGGCGTTTCATCGGGATGAGCTGGTCGACCATCGCCCCGAAGATCTGCTCGGGCGCTACCCCGGCCAGCGTCGGGTCGTGCTCGGCGAGCCATCCGGCGGACTGCCGCCACATGTCGGTCCAGATCAGTCCGGGCAGAACAGCATTGACGCGAACAGCCGGGGCGAGGGCGCGGGCCAGAGAATTCGTCATCGCCAGCACTGCCGCCTTCGAGGAACCGTAGGCAGTCAACAACTCGTGCCCATTGCGAGCCGCGATCGACGAGAAGTTGACCACTGCCCCTTCCCTGCCCCGCGTGGCCAGTTCGGCTGCGAAGGCCTGGATTGCGAAGAAGACACCCCGAACGTTGACCGCATACGTCTTGTCCCAGGCATCCACGTCGAGAGTGTCGTACTGGAAGAACCCGCCGAGCCCCGCCACGTTGACGAGACCGTCGAGGTCGTCGTGCGCGAGGAAAGCGTGCGCCACGGTCTCCCGCAGCGCGTCCACGTCGCAGATGTCCACGACATGGGTGGTCACCGCGACTCCGCGCGAGGCGACCGCGGCGGCGGTCTCCGACAACCGCTCCTCGTCGATGTCGAGCAGGGCCAGACCCCGGCCTTCTGCGGACATCCGTTCGGCCACACCGCGGCCGAGCCCGCCGCCGGCACCCGTGACGAGGACTGCGCCCGCCATCTAGCGGCCCGTCCGAGCAGGCAGGTGGGCAACCGCGTCGTTCGCCGCGGCGAGGTCGTAGAGCAGGTCGTGCGTGATGACACCGGCGACCGTGCCGTCCTCGTGGTAGCCGACGATCGGACCGTGGAAGATGCCGAACATCAGGGACTCGACCTCCTGCTTGGGCAGGTGCACGATGCCGGCCGGTTCGTAGATGTAGTGGTTGGGGCCGATGGATTCGGCCTCGCCCTCGTACGCCCAGCGGCCGAAGATGTTGAACGCCTCCGCGGCGCCGCAATGCATGTGCAGCGGCGCCTGCGCGTTCTCCGCCACGTACAGCAGAATCGAGGCCGCACCCGTGGTCTCGTTGATGTTCAGAAGCTTGAAGGACGTGCCCGGCATCGGGAACGGGGTCCACGGGATATCGTCGCAGTTGTTGACCCGGGAAGCGAGACTGAGCGTCGGCCCGGTCACCGGCGAGCTCGCGCGAGCGAACACCTCTGCGACCGGGGCGTTGGACTGCGGGTCGATCTCGGGACCGGTCAGTTGCGGGCGGACCGGATCGACCACACGTGCATCGTCGTGGTGAGTGGCGTTGACAGACATCGGATTTCCTCCTGGATTCGGGGACCCACCCATGCTCCGATGTGGCGGCCGTCACGTCCATGACGTATTCTCGCCCGATCGTTAGACGAATACCTAAGGTCGTGCACGATGGATCTGAATCTACGGCTCGTGCGCTACTTCGTGACCGTCGCCGACGCCGGGACCTTCACGAAAGCAGCTGAGCAACTACACATTGCGACCCCGTCGCTGAGTCAACAGGTGCGCAAGCTCGAAGAGACGCTGGGCGTACTGCTACTCGAGCGCGACCACCGCGGAGCTCGTCTCACGGAAGCCGGTCAGGACTTCCTCGAGGAGAGCCGAGTGCTGTTGGTGGCCGCCGAATCTGCGGTGGGCGCGGCCCATCGCCACAAGCGCAGCTCGTCCGGGAAGGTACGCCTCGGATTCCTCGCCGGCGGCGCCGGGGAGCTGACGCGTCCGATCATCGACGAGTTCCATCGACGAGAACCCGAGGTGGAACTGGAACTGACACAACTGGCGTGGGGAGACGAGCTGTCGGCCTTGACCTCCGGTCGGGTCGACATGGTCGTCGCCCGCCCGCCTCTCGAATCGCACCCCCGACTACGCCGCGTCGTTCTGTTCGAGGAACCTCGCGTCCTGTTGATGGCACACGACCACCCGCTGGCCCGCCGACGGAAGCTACGAATCACCGACCTCGCCGACGTCGTTCAGGTGGACACCCGAGAGGGGACCCGAGACTGGCGCAACTGGTGGTCGATCGATCCACGGCCGGACGGCACACGTCCCACTTACGGCCCTATGGTGCACAGCGTCGAGGAGATGGTCCAGGTCGTCGCGACCACCGAAGCGGTTGCGATCACCGGCGCAGGCGTGGCCAGCCTGTTCCGGCGAGCGGACACCACCTCACGACCCATCGTGGACGCGGCACCGTCGACCGTCGAACTCGTCTTCCTGGCCTCGGACACTCCCCGCGCCGTCGAACGTTTCGTTGCGGTTGCGCTCGGGCTGAGTGCAGTCCTCGGCACCCGCTGATCCAGCGGGCAGCACCCCGTATCAGGGTTCACTCCGGCGGCGGACCCAGTGCTACTTGACGAAAGGCGTGACCGATCGCGTCCTGGAGCGTTGCCAACTCCGGCCTGCGGTTGCCTTCCAACGTGCACAGGGTGACCACGCTCGGGCTGATGTCGTCGATGGGCACGAAGCTGACCAGCGGGTGGCGGTAGTAGGTGGGCAGCGACTCCGGCGTGGTGGTGACCCCAGCGCCCGCGGCGACCGCTTCGAGGAGTTCTTCCACGGTCGACACGGCAAGACTCGGTTCGGCTCGGGTGCCGTCCGGCCGCGGGTTCACCATCCAGAAGTCGGTCCATTCCGGCGGCCCCCCGCTGCTGCTGATGAACGGCTCTGACGCGATCTCGGCGAACCGGATCGACTCCCGGGCGGCCAACGGGTGGTCGTGGGCAAGCACGGCCACCCGCCGCTCGGACAGAATTCGCCGGCGCCGGACGCCCTCGGCGGGAAACGGTTCCCGGACGAAGACTGCGTCGATGTCGCCGGCCAGCAGTGGCGCCAGTTGTTCGCTCCACTCGAGGTGGTGCAACTTCACGTGCAGATCCGGATCCGCGGTGCGGAGCCGATCCAGCACGGCAGTCGTGAGCAGACCGGCACCGGTTGCCATGAAGCCGATGTCGATGCTGCGACGGCCCAGGCGGACCGATTCACGCCACCGCAGAAGGGTCTCGTTGGCGGCGACGACTGCGCGTGCCTGCGGGATCAGCGCACGTCCGGCCTCGGTCAGCTCGACGTGTCGAGAGGTGCGTTCGAAGAGCGGGAAACGCAGGTCCTTCTCCAACCGGGACACCTGCTGACTGAGCGCCGGTCCAGTCATGTGGAGCAATGTGGCGGCGCGCCCGAAGTGCAGCTCGTCCGCCACGGCGAGGAAACATCGAAGGGCCTGCGGCGGGACATACATGCTTCACCTCGCACGCCATCGGTTGAGAATTGGGTGTCAGGCTAGCCGATTCGGCGGCTACCCGATCGCCTTGACGTGCATGTCCTGCGACGGATCGGTGGCGTAGTCGACGAGCTGGGTCTGCCCGACGGCGTCGTTGTCCCGCGCCATGTAGTAGTGCAGTCGAGCGTCGGCGACGACCGCGAGTCCGCCATCCGGCAGGTAGCCGGCGATCGGACCCTCGACCATGGCGAACATGACGCAGCCGTCCGGGGCGATCGGCGTGTGCACGGCACCGGCGACCTCGCAGGTGTACATGCCGGCCATGCCGGGGTCGTCCTCCTCGTAGTAGAACCCGCCTTCGAGTAGGTACGCCTGCACATTTCCCATATGCCAATGCGGAGTGGCAACAGTGCCGGGATCGACTTTCAGAATGAGCGTGAAAGCGCCGGACACGAGGTTGCAGTACAACAGCTTGAATTGCGTTCCCGGCATCAGCCAGTCGGTCCACGGAATGTCGTCGGGGTTGACGAATTCCTTTCTTGCACCCTTCGGCGTGACACCGGGGTTGGTCATCCAGAATGTCGGCCCGAGGTTCGAGGCAGCGGTCATGATTTTCTCCTGGTTATTTCGTGTGAGAGGTACTTCGGATCCGTCAGTCGACCGCGGTCATGTCGACGAGGATCTTGATGGCGGTCTGGTCCCGGAGCGGGCCGAATCCGTCGGTGATGAGGTCCTCGAACGCGATCGTCTCCACCCAACTGTCCAGCGGATACGCCCCGCGATCCATGAACTCGATGGCCTCCGGGTAGTCGCGGCAGTATGCAATGGAGCCGACGATCTCGCACTCGCTGAACAGGATCTCGGTCGGATTGAACTCGACCGGCTGCTGGTGCACCGCGACGACCACGACTCGGCCGTGTCCGGCGGTCGAGCGGACCGCATTCAGGAAGGTGGCTGGCACGCCGGCGGTCTCGAAAGACCTCGCGACACCGGCTCCGTCGGTGCTCGCGCGCAATTCCGCGACGACATCCGTCTCCCGGGGATCGATGACCTTCGTCGCTCCGACCGCCTCGATGGCGGCGCGCCGTGCCTCAGACGGCTCGATCACGGTGATGTCCTCGATGCCCTTGGCGCGCAACGCCAGGAACACTCCGATGCCGATGGGGCCGGCCCCGTGGACCGCGACGCTGTCGCCCGGAGCGACATTGCCACGGTGCACGGCGTGCAGGGCCACGGCGAGGGGTTCGATCAACGCTCCCTCACGGGTGCTCATCCCGTCAGGAAGGCGATAGACGTGATCGGCGTCGACGACGGCGTACTGTCCGAGTCCGCCCCCGCCCGCCCAGCTGTAGCCGACTGCGGCGATGCTGCTGCAGAGGTTGTACGAGCCGGCCAGACAGGCCGCGCATCGCCGACAGTTGACGGTCGGTTCTACCGCCACAGCGTCGCCGACCGACAACCCGTCGATGCCCGAACCCATCGCTACGATCTCGCCGGAGAACTCGTGACCGAGGACGACGGGGACGGTCACTCCGGTCAGTGGATGCGGCGTGACCGGCGCCATCATGGGCGCGTGGTAGTACTCGTGGAGATCGCTTCCGCACAGGCCGTTGAAATGAACGCGAACTTTTACCTGACCCGGACCTGCAATAGGTTCCGGGATATCTTCGAAACGAATATCCCCAACTCCGTGGTAGCGCGCTGCCTTCATTCTTGACACTCCTGTGCTCGAGACTCGAATAGGTTGCGACGTGATGCAGACAACAATCGCACCGGTTTCTCGGGGAAGTCCAGGTACTTTCTGCCACGGATCGATAAGCCGCGCTTACCGATCGGAAGGAGTGCGTCCTCGGTCCGCAGATGAGTCGACAGCGCTCGATGCACGCTCGTCACGAGGCGCGGACGCCACCTGCAGGCGCTCACGCGGTGTGAGCGAGGTCACTTCCGGTTGCGGAATGGCGGGGGCGGTGCCACCGTTGTCACCACTGTCTTTGAAGTTTCAACTACTTTCCTCTGGGAGCAGACATGACCACCGCCGCCACCGCCCTTCCGAACCTCACCGCCGGCACCTGGGCCATCGACCCCACCCACTCGACCGTCGGATTCGTGGTCCGGCATCTCGTGGTGAGCAAGGTCCGTGGCACGTTCAACGACTTCACCGGTGCCATCACGGTTGCCGAGGACGGCACCCCGTCCGTGCAGGCCGAGATCCAGGTCGCGTCCATCGACACCAACAACGAGCAGCGCGACGGCCACATCAAGTCGGCCGACTTCTTCGACGTCGAGCAGTTCCCCACGGCCAAGTTCGTCTCCACCGCTGTCCGCCCGGCCGGCTCGAACTTCGTCGTCGAGGGCGAGTTCACGCTGCACGGTGTGACCAAGCCGGTGGAGCTGGCGCTCGAGTTCCTGGGCGTCAACCCGGGCATGGGCAACGGCCCGGTCGCCGGTTTCGAGGCCACCACCACCATCAACCGCAAGGACTTCGGCATCAGCATCGAGATGCCGCTCGAGGGTGGCGGCGCCGTCGTCGGCGACAAGATCACCATCAACCTCGAGATCGAGGCCGGCCTCCAGGCCTGATCCGGTCTCGCACCGACAGCGCACCCGCTGCGGCCACCTCCCCCGGCCGCAGCGGGGGCCGTGTCACATCGTCAGCTGTGCCGGTCGTTGATTCGATAGGTGACGCGGAGTTGCTGGGGTCCGCGGTCGATGCGGATCTCCGCGATGTCGGATGGGATGAGCGCGGTGTCGTGCAATACCGGTGTGCCGTCCTCTGTCACGTTCGTCCGGCGGCTGATCATCGCCGGGCTTCGCCTCGGCCGCGCTAGGAGTTCGGCTTCGACGGCACCGAGCGTAGTGACGGTGATCGACTCGTCCGCCGAGGCGACCGGATAACCATGTTGCGCGAGAACCTGATAGAGCGATGTGTCGGCCAGTTCGTCCGGCGAGATCCCCACACTCCTCGGAATATAGGAGTACTGCAGTACGGAGGGATGCGTGTCGATCACGCGGTGGCGAGTGATCACGAGCACCTGCTCGTCCGGCCCGAGGTTCAGTGCCTGGGCGGCCTCGGATGGCGGGACCTCCACTGCTGACGCCAGGATGTGCGTCTCGACGTTGGCGCCCTGCGCCCTGAGGTCGTCTGCGAATCCCGACAGATGGAGCAGGTTGTAGGTGTACCGCTTGGCCGCCGGGAAGGTTCCGGCGCCCGGACGCATCTCGATGAGCCCGTCGTTTTCGAGCATCTGCAGCGCCTGCCGGAGGGTCATGATGGTGACTCCGTAGGACGCCGCGAGTTCACGCTGCGAGGGTAAGGCGTCCTCGGACTGCCATTCGCCGGTGTCGATTCTGGCCCGCAGATCGTCGTAGATCCCCAGGTACTTGGGCAATCGGGAGTGCCTGGTCACGGAATTGCTGCCTCGTCGAGTCGTTGACGGAAACCTTGGACGGCTTCCATGATCGCGGTAGCGGTCACACCGTCGAGTACCGGGTCCATCAGCGCCGAGGCAACGACGACGCCGTCGGAATGCCGGGCAGCCCGCGCCGCCCGCTCGGGTGAGTCGACTCCGAATCCGATCACGACCGGCGGCCCGTCCTCCGATCGGAGGCGGCGGGCGGACTCCCACCCGCCCTCGCCCTTGCTCCCATTCGGCCCCGTCGGCGCCATTGCGCCCATCGCATAGACGAATCCGCCACTAGCCCGGGCGATGTCCCGCGCAGTGTCCGCCGAAGTCGACGGGGCCGCCATCAGCACCGGGGCCACGCCCACGGTGCGGGCCGCGGTCAGGTACTCAGCCGATTCCTCGAAAGGCAGATCCGCGACGATGGATCCACTGACGCCTGCTGCAGCGATCGCACTCAGGTAGTTTGGAACACCGCGCGAGACCAGATGGTTGGTGTAGGTCATAGCGATCAACGGCGCGGACACGGCCGGGAGTTCGTCGAGGATGCGCTCCACCAGGGCACCCCGCTCCAGAGCCGCGAGGGACGCGCGCTGGATGATCGGCCCGTCCAGCATCGGGTCCGAGAACGGGAGACCGATCTCGACGGCGTCGGCGCCTCCGTCGATCGTGGCCTGCACGAGGTCGGCCCAGTCCCCGCGGACACCGCCCATGACGTATCCGATCAAACACTTGGAGCCGCCATCGCGGATCTTGCGGAGCGTCGTCTCAAGCACGTTCACGGTCGAGTCTCCTGACTTGTTCGGCATCCTTGTCGCCGCGGCCAGACACCGTGACCAGGACAGTGGAGTCGGGGGCGAACTGCCCCTCGCCGGCGGCCTGTACGACCCACGCGAGCGCGTGCGCCGACTCCAGGGCAGGGAAGATGCCTTCGAGTCGCGCAAGTTGTCCGGCCGCGTCCAGGACCTGTCCGTCGGTGACCGTCACGTAGTCCGCGCGACCGAGTTCGGCCAGATGGGCATGTTCGGGCCCCAACCCCGGGTAGTCGAGACCGGCAGCGACGGAATGCGCTTCGAGCACCTGCCCGGCACCGTCCTGCAGATACAACGACATCGCGCCGTGCAGGACACCCACAGCGCCGTTGGTGGCGCCGGCGCCGCCCGCACCCTCGACACCGACGAGCCGCGCGGGTGACGACGCGAACCCGGCGAAGGTTCCCGCCGCGTTGGATCCGCCACCGACACACGCGACGACGACGTCGGGTGCACCGCCGTCGAGCAGTCGGGCACACTGCGCCGCCGCCTCGATCCCGATCACGGACTGGAACTCGCGAACGATCCACGGGTAGGGGTGCGGCCCGAGCACCGAGCCCAAGCAGTAGCGGCTGTCGTCCGCCCGGGTGACCCAGTGCCGAAACGCCTCGCTGGTGGCATCTTTCAGCGTCCGGGCGCCGGAGCGAACCGGGATTACCTCCGCGCCCAGCGTTTCCATCCGGTAGACGTTGAGTTCTTGTCGGGCCATGTCGACCTCGCCCATGTACACGGTGCACTTCATGCCGAGCAGGGCAGCGGCCGTTGCCGTGGCGACACCGTGCTGACCGGCACCCGTCTCCGCCATGAGTTCATGCTTGCCCATCCTGCGGGCCAGAAGTGCCTGCCCCAGCGCATTGTTGAGTTTGTGGCTGCCGGTGTGATTGAGGTCCTCACGCTTGAGCAGAACGCGGGTGCCAAGCGCCTCGGACAGCCGCAGCGCTCGCGTGACGGGTGTCGGCCGTCCGCAGTACTCGGCCAGGAGTCGGCTCAGTTCCGCCCGGAAGTCCAGATCCGCCCAGGCATCCCTGAATCCGGCCTCCACCTCCCGGCATGCCGGCGCGAGTGCCTCCGGGACGTAACGCCCGCCGAATCGGCCGAACCTGCCGGACAGCCCGGGGTCGCCCATCGGTGACATGGCCCCACCACCCTACTTTCGGTCGTTCTAGTGTTCTAGTGTTCTAGAACAGTAGCAAATCCTTCGGGTTCCGGAGACCCGAACCAACACGCCAGGTGGTCGACGAGATCCGCCCGATCGTCCCCGACCCACGCCACGTGCCCGTCCGGACGCAGCAGCACGGCCGGTGCGTCCAGCTCGGCGTCGGCATCGACGACGTGGTCGACCCGATCCGCCCAGCCCGCCACCGACAGTCCGCCCGTGCGGTCGAGCAGCAGGCCGCGGCCGCCGTGCATCAGTTCGTAGAGGCGGCCGTGCCCCCACTGCAGGTCCCGCATCCTCCGACCGAGCAGTTCGTGTCCGTCCCCGAAGTCGTAGCGGACCCTGATTGCGGTGATCTTCTCGATCAGGTACCGGTTCACATCGTCGAACTCGATCAGCTCCGCGAGCAGGCGTCGCACCGCCTGGGCGCCGGGCTCGAGGGACAACAGCTCCATCTGCGCGCGGGTGTTGTCCAGGACCGCAGCGGCCACCGGATGTCGCTCACGGTGGTAGCTGTCGAGCAGTCCTTCCGGCGCCCACCCGCCCACCGCGGCGGCCAGCTTCCAGCCGAGGTTGAACGCGTCCTGGATACCGAGGTTCAGGCCCTGCCCGCCGGTCGGCGGGTGGATGTGCGCCGCGTCGCCGGCGAGCAGCACCCGGTCACAGCGGTAGCGCTCGGCCAGACGGGTGGCGTCGCCGAAGCGGGAGAGCCAGCGCGGTGAATGCACGCCGAAGTCGGTGCCGGCGACCGCGCGCAGTTGCGTCTCGAAGTCCGCGAGCGTCGGCGGGGTGTCGCCGTCCTCGGTGACCCCGGCGGCGGGAACGATGACTCGGTGGATCCCGTCGCCGAGCGGCATGACCCCGAACCGCTTGTGCGTCTTGCGAACTTCGGCCACCACGGCAGTGACCGTCGCCGCGGGCGCGGCCACTTCCATCTCGCCCAGCAGCGTCTCGACCCGGGTCGGCTCGCCGGGAAAGCCGACGCCGAGCAGTTTGCGCACCGTGCTGCGGCCGCCGTCACAGCCGACGAGGTAGCTCGCACGCAGACTCGTCCCGTCGGCCAGCAGGGCGGTCACCCCGTCCTCGTCCTGGCTCAGCCCCACCAGTTCGCAGCCGCGACGGATCTCGGCACCGAGCTCGAAGGCCCGCTCGGTCAGGATGCGGTCGGTGACGGGCTGCGGAATGCCGAGGACGTAGGAGTGGGCGGTGTCCAAACCATCGGGCCACTTGTCGCTCAGTCCCGCGAAGAACCCGCCGACGGTGAACTGCTTGCCGACCGCGAGAAACCGTTCCAGTAGACCGCGCTGGTCCATGATCTCGATACTGCGCACGTGCAGTCCGAGCGCGCGGACGAACGCGGGCGGCTCCGTCTGCTTCTCCAGGACGAGCGTGTGCACGCCGTGCAGCCGCAGCTCGGAGGCCAGCATCAGGCCGGTCGGGCCACCCCCTGCAATGATCACGTCGAACATGAATCTCCTCCACCGATCTCGTTCTCGGCGGACGATTCTGCGACACGACCCGGGCCTTGCCGCAAGGCCCCCACTGCGTTATACGTTGAAAGTGGAGGGGATTCGCTACGACCCGAGGCTTCCGGTCGGCAGCGACAGCGATCCGGCCCCGGAGGGCTGCGGCGGTTGCGGCAGCAGCGTCAGGTCGCCGGTGGCGGCCACTACCACGGCCGGCTGGCTCACGCTCTCCGATCCGTTCTCGACGTGCCCCATCCATCGACGCCGGAAGGCGGGGTCCTCGCCGAGGGTGAGGGCCGCGTCGTACCAACCGTGCTGCGACGGCACGGTCCACGACCGTGCAGCACCGGCCGCGAGCGTCGCCGGGTCCCCGGCCAACTCGGCCGTGACGGCGTCGGACCCGTGGTTGGCCACGGTCACCCGCACCGTCCGACTCGCCGCGTCGACCGTCGTGTCCACCCGTACGGCCGCTCCAGGGCCGGTCGTCGATCCCGCGAACTCGCGACGGAAACCGTTGGGGCCGAGGATCGTCAGGTCGTAGCGCTCCCCAGGTACGGCCACGGTGTCGGCCAGGTCGCCGAGCACGTCGTAGTGCCGCGGCAGCGCGAACTCCCCCGCGTACGGGTACAGCGCCAGGTGGGCGCTCGCGGCCCCCGCGTTGCGCATCCGCACCGCCAGCACGCGGGTTCCGGTGTCGAACGAGACGTCCGCGTCCGGCTGATAGGGCAGTGCGCGTGCGGGACGGGTTCCGCTCTCCTGCACCGGCATCCGCTGCTGCTCCGGCGGCGCGGGCTTCCAGCGCGGGGTCAGCGGCGGCGCCGGCTGCGGCTGGGTGAGCTGCGGCCGGGCTCGTGGGGTGGCGAAGTCGAACGTCGACGTCAGATCGCCCACGACGGTGCGCCGCCACCCACTGATCTCCGGCTGGGTGAACCCGAACCGCTTCTCCAGGAACCGGGTGACCGAGGTGTGGTCGAACACCTGCGAGCACACGTAGCCACCCACGGTCCACGGCGAGATCACCGTCATCGGCACCCGCGGCCCCAGGCCGAGCGGCTCGTCACCGACGTACTCGTCGACGACGTCCCGCGGCGGCAGCGGCGGCGGCATGTGGTCGTAGTAGCCGTCGTTCTCGTCGAAGTTGAGGAAAATGGCTGTCTTCGACCAGATTTCGGGATCGGACGCGACGGCGTCCAGGATCTTGTAGACCAGTGTCGCGCTCGCCGCCGGCGACGACTCCATCGGGTGCTCGGAGTCCGACGAGGACGGGACGATGTACGAGACCTGCGGCAGCGCCCGTGCTTCGATGTCGGCACGGAACGCGTCGGCGAGTGTACCCGGCCGCTCGCGGCGCAGTGCGCGGTCGTAGAGCCGCCGGTCCGGCCCGTCGAGCCGCTGGACGCCCTCGTCGAGTGCGAGCAACAGCGTGTTCTGGATGTCCGCCGGCAGCAGCGGCAGCGCCGTGTAGAACGCTGCCAGCGTCGTGAACTGGTACGGCACCAGTTCCGGGTGCCCGAGCAGCGCGTGGACCACCTGCTTGAACCGGACGAAGTATTCGAGGTTGTTGTCGGTGAAGTTGTCCCACTCCTGGTAGACCCGCCAGCTCACCCCGGCGGTCTCGAGCCGCTCGGCGACGGTGGTCCACGTGTAACCGGGGTGCCACGGCATGTACGCATCGTTGGTGACCACCCGCGAGCCGTCCGGTTCGAAGCCGGTGTAACCGGTGAACCAGTAGTTCCGGTTCGGGGACGTCGACGTGGGCACCGAGCAGTGGTACGCATCACACACCGTGAACGCCTCGGCGAGTTCGAACTGGAACGGGATGTCCTGCCGGTCGTAGTGCGCCATCGTCGCGGCCGTCTTAGCCGGGATCCAGCCGTCGTGCCAGCCGCCGGCGACCGCAGCCTGCCCGCCGACCCACTCGTGATCGAGTGAGTCGACGTTCTGCCTGTCCATCCGCTGCGCGCTCGCGGCCTCCCGGATCGGGTACGGCACGACGACCGATTCCCGGTCCGGCTGCTCGTACACGGTCCGGCCGGTGCGCAGCGTCAGCGCATTGGGGTCGCCGAATCCCCGCACGCCGCGGAGCGTCCCGAAGTAGTGGTCGAAGGCGCGGTTCTCCTGCATCAGCAGCACGACGTGTTCGATCGAGTCGAGCCCGCCCGGCGGCACCGGCGAGGCGAGCGCGGCCTGCAGCGACGGCGGCAGGAGCGATCCGACGGCGGCTGCTCCCACCGCACCCGCACCGAGTGCCATGAACCGGCGTCGGGACATCTCGTACGTCACACTGCGCTCCTCACAGTCGAGTCGCTCACGAATGCGCGGAGGGTATCGAAGGCGCGCGCGGTCCGGAGGCGGATTCCGCACATCGACCTGCGGACGATGAGTTTCGAGTGCACGCCCGGTCTGTACCGCAAAGGCTCCACGCATCGGGCGCGGAGCGACCAACCGAACGGAGCGCGCCATGACCACCGCAGCCCCCCACACCCGCACCGCCCCGACCGCCGCCGTGTCGCCGCGGGCCCGACTCGTCGGGCGCGTCGTCACCGGCCTCGTGGTCGCCTTCCTGCTGTTCGACGCCGGCATCCACCTCGCGAACATCGAACCGGTCCGCGATTCGATGGCGGAGTACGGCTTTCCCGACTACGCGCCGTACATCATGGGTGTGGTGATGCTGGGGTGCCTGGCGCTGTACCTCGTGCCGGTCACGTCGATCCTCGGGGCCGTGCTGCTCACCGGCTATCTCGGCGGGGCGGTCGCGTGCAACATCCTCACCGAGCAGCCGCTGCTGTCGACGATCCTCTCCCCCGTCTACGTCGGCATCTTCGTCTGGGGCGGGCTGTACCTGCGCGACGCCCGGGTCCGCGCGATCATGCCGCTCGTCGCGACTGATCCGGCGCGTCGACGCCCCGCGGCGGGTGCGGCATAGTCTGGTCGTCGTGAAGAAGTACCTGCCCGCCGCCGTAGTCGACATCCTGCTGATCCTTGCTTTCGCCGCGGCGGGCCGGAGCAGCCACGAGGAGGCCGCGAGCATCACCGGTCTGCTGACCACGGCGTGGCCCTTCCTGACCGGCCTCGCGGCGGGCTGGCTCATCACGTCAGGGCTCTACCGCGACAAGTTCGACCCGCGACTGGTGGTTCCGACCGGTGTCGTCGTGTGGGCCTCGAGCCTCGCGCTCGGAATGCTGATCCGGGTGCTCGTCGGCCAGGGCACCGCGTTCTCCTTTATCCTGGTCGCGGCGTCGTTCCTCGCCCTGTTCCTCATCGGATGGCGGGCGTTGTATCAGACCCTCCGGTCGCGTCGGCCCCTCGCCTGACGTTCCCACCCCCTATCGCTACACCTGCAGCGGGCCGCTGCCCGCTGCCTGCACGACACGACAGTCCCCGGAGTACCCATGAGTTCGCGAGTCGAACAACTGCCCGTCACACCTTCTTCCGACCGCGGCTTCTTCGGGCAGCCGTTCGCGCTGGCGAACCTGTTCGGGGTGGAGATGTGGGAACGCTTCTCGTTCTACGGCATGCAGGGCATCCTGCTGTACTACCTGTACTACACCGCCGAGCAGGGCGGACTCGGCCTGGACGTGGTGGCCGCCACGAGCATCGTCGGCGCGTACGGCGGCACCGTCTACCTGTCGACCATCGTCGGCGCGTGGGTAGCGGACCGGCTGCTCGGTTCCGAACGCACCCTCTTCTACAGCGCGTGCCTGGTCATGCTCGGCCACATCTGCCTCGCGCTGATTCCGGGCCTGGCCGGGGTGGGCGTCGGTCTGATCATGATCGCGTTCGGCAGCGGCGGGTTGAAGGCGAACGCCACCTCCCTGGTCGGTGACCTGTATGCACCGGACGACCAGCGACGCGACGCGGGCTTCTCCATCTTCTACATGGGCATCAACCTCGGCGGCCTGCTCGGTCCGTTGCTCACCGGGTGGGCACAGAAGAACTGGGGCTTCCACGTGGGCTTCGGGCTGGCTGCGATCGGAATGGCGCTGGGCCTGATCCAGTACACCCTGGGCCGACGCCGCCTGAACGGGGTCGGCTCGCGTGTGCCCAACCCGCTGCCGGCCGCAGACCGGCCGCGCATCGTGGTGTTGGCTGCCGTCGCCGTCGTCGTGGTCGCCGCGCTGGCACTGACCGGCGTGATCACCGCCGACCATCTGTCCACGATCGTCGTCACACTGACGGTCATCGCCGCGATCGCATACTTCGCGGTCATCCTCACCAGCAGTCGGATCACCGCGCAGGAGCGGAGCCGGGTGCTCGCGTTCATCCCGATGTTCATTGCGAGCGCGGTCTTCTGGTCGCTGTTCCAGCAGCAGTTCACGACGGTCGCGATCTACGCCGACGAGCGCCTCGACCGCAACCTGTTCGGGTGGGACTTCCCGCCCACGTGGGTGCAGTCGATCAACCCGGTGTTCATCATCATCTTCGCCGGTGTGTTCGCGGCCGCGTGGACGAAACTCGGCAAGCGCCAGCCATCGTCGCCGATGAAGTTCGCGCTCGGCACCGGCATCATGGGCGTCGCGTTCCTGTGCTTCATTCCGATGTCCGGCGGCGGCGCCAACAGCGCCCCGCTGCTCGGTCTCGCCGGCATCCTGCTGCTGTTCACGTTCGCCGAACTGCTGCTCTCGCCGGTGGGCCTGTCACTGTCGACCAAGCTGGCGCCGGCCGCCTTCCACACCCAGATGGTGGCGCTGTTCTTCCTGTCCATCGCTCTGGGGTCGAGCCTCGCGGGCACGCTGTCGGGCTACTACAGCCCCGACCACGAGGTGTCGTACTTCGCGACCGTCGGCCTGGCCTCCATCGGCATCGGCGTCGTGATTGCCGTGCTGTCACCGTGGATCCGACGACTCATGCGCGGGGTGCACTGACCGCGAATCACTTCCCCAGGGTCTAGTTTCGATGACCATGACGAATTCTGTGGATCTGGGCGGCGGCTTCGGCGCGCTCATCAGCCTCGAGATGGTCGACTCCGACCGCACCGGCGCGCGCAGTGTCTGCCGGCTCGAGGTCGAGCCCAAGCACCTCAATCCGCACGGTGTGCTCCACGGCGGCGTCATGTACTCCATGGCGGACCACGGCATGGGTGCGGCGGTGTACACGGTGCTCGGCGAGGGCGAGTCCTGCGCCACGATCGAGGTGAAGATCGTCTATCTCTCCGCGGTTCGCGGGGGTGTCGTGGAGTGCGAGTCACGGGTGATCAACCGGGGTAAGCGTGTCGTCACGCTGGAATCCGAGATCCGCACGGCGGACCGTCTGGTCGCGAAGGCGTTGGGGACCTTCGCCGTGTTCCCGGTATCCGGCACCCGCTGACGACGGTCAGCCGGTGCCGGATTCCGGGGAGCCGCTTCCGACGAGAGGTCAGCGCTGCGGGCAGTTGCTCGGTGCCGCGGCACCGGCGAACCGGTCGGCGGCCCACGCCGGGAACCGTTCGGCGGCCTCGGGAACCACGGTCTCGTGTTCGAGCCCGGGGAACTCGTTGTACTGCGATGCCGCCCCGGACGCGCAGATGGCGGTCTGCTCCCGCGACGTCAACGCCGCGGGCGTGGTCTTGTCGTCCGACCCCTGGTAGATGACGAACGGCATCGAGCCCGCGGGCCGGAAGTCGTCGACGGCGGTGAAGGCCTTCCACCAACCGCCGTCCGGCGCCATCGCGCCCGGCTCGTAGGCGTTGCGCACCGACGCGGCGGTGCTCCAGACGTCGAAGCATCCGTCGCTGAGCACCGGCAGCTGCTCCATCGCCTCGTCGGTGAGGAAGTCGCCGTATCGCAGGTCCGGATATCCCGCCTTGATGCCCGGCAACGTCGAGATGACGTAGCCCGCGAGCTCCGGGCTCTGCATCGAGTTGAGGGTCAGCTCGCGAATCCTCACGGCCGGTGCGACGAGTCCCGCGCCAACACCGTCGAATTCGGGCGCGTAGGTCTGCGCGATCGACTCGACGTGCATCGTGGTCTGGCCGCCCTGCGACCAGCCGTACTCGACGAACCGGTTCGAAGCGTCGATCTCCGGAAGGTTGTGCACGGCCCGCAGCATGTCCAGGGAGGCCCGGGCATTGACCTGGCCGGACATGTAGTACGACGGGCCGGGCAGACCCTGGCCGGGGTAGTCGCTCATGGCGACGACATACCCCTGGTCGAGCAGTGCCGCGATTCCCGGGACGCGGGACTGCTCCCCCTCCCCCAGACTGCGCCGGGACGGCGCGCAGTTGTCGGCCAGGCCGGTGGTCTCGTGATTCCACAGCACCATGTCACGGGGCGACTTGGCCTTGCCCTTCGGGACGTAGACCTCACCGGACACGTACTTCTTCACGCCCGGCTGGATCTCGGAGACGTAGACGACGTTCCAGGCCTGACTGCCATCCGGTGCATCGGATCGAGGCTGGACCCAATGGACGTCGCCCGGCTTCGCGTCGGCCGGCGGCTGCTCGGCGACGTCCCAGAACGTCGTGCCGGTCGGCCCCGCGGTGGCGGACAACGAGATCGGCGCGGCCGCCGACGCGTCCGCACTGCCACAGGCGGTGAGTGCCAGTGCCGCCGCCGAAGCGGTGATGACGGCCTTCACCGTCACCGATGGTGCGCGTCGCGCTGTAATCGACATGTAGTTCTCCCTTTCCATGCGAGTCGTCAGCGGGATGGTGCCCACGACATCGTCACCGGTCACCCGTGGAACAGGTGCCGGGCGATGACGATCCGCTGAATCTGGTTGGTTCCCTCGTAGATCTGGGTGATCTTGGCGTCACGCATCATCCGCTCCACCGGATAGTCCTTGACATACCCTGCGCCACCGAGGATTTGAACGGCGTCCGTGGTGACCGCCATGGCCGTGTCGGACGCGAAGCACTTGGCCATGGCGCCCGACGCGCCGATGTCACGGTGCCCGCGGTCGCACGCGATCGCGGCGGACCACGTCAGCAGACGAGACGCCCGCACCTTCGTCGCCATGTCCGCCGCCATGAACTGGATGCCCTGGAACTGCGCGATCGGGGAGCCGAACTGCTCGCGTTCGGCCGCGTAGGCGACGGCCGCGTCGAGGGCTCCCTGGGCGATGCCGACGGCCTGCGCCGCCACGGCGGTCCGGGTCCGGTCGAGGGTCCCGAGCGCGATGCGCAGCCCCGACCCCGGCTCCCCGATCAGCCGGTCACGGGGCACGAACACGTCCTCGAAGGTGATCTCCCGGGTCGGGGAGCCCTTCAGGCCCATCTTCCGTTCCGGGGCACCGAAGACGATCCCCTCGTCGGTGCCCTCGACCACGAACGCGGAGATGCCCTTGGCGCCCGCGGCCGGGTCGGTCGACGCGAAGACGACGTAGACGTCGGCGCGGCCGGCGTTGGTGATCCACCGCTTGGTGCCCTTGAGGAGCCAGCCACCGTCCACCGGCCGGGCCCGAACCTTCATGCTCGCGACGTCGCTGCCGGCCTCCGGTTCGCTCAACGCGAATGCCCCGAGATGCTCGCCGGACGCGATCGCCGGCAGGTACCGCCTCTTGAGGTCCTCCGAACCGGCGAGCAGCAGCGGGATGGCGAAAAGTTCGTTGGCGCCGGCGACCTGCTGCGTGGTCGCGCAGGCGCGGGCGATCTCCTCGGCCACGATCGCCGAGGCCAGGTGGTCGCCGCCCTGCCCGCCGTACGCGTCGGGGATGCCGATCGCGTGCAGACCGGTGGCCGTCAACGCCGCCAGCGATCGCTCCGGGAACTCCCCCGATTCGTCGACGGCGGAGGCGTGCGGTGCCACCTCGCGGTCGGCCACGTCGGCGGCCACCTCGCGAAGCGCGCGGTGCTCGTCGCCCAGGAGCCATTCGGCCTCGGCGGACGTCTTCACGACAGCCTCACCCCTCACGCGATCGGTCGAGGCCGAGCACCCGGATGGCGTTCTCCTTCATCACCAGGGGCAGGACGTCCTCCTTGATGCCCAGCTCGGCGAAGTCGGCCATCCAGCGGTCCGGGGTGAGCACCGGATAGTCGGATCCGAAGAGCGCCTTGTGCTTGAGCAGCGAGTTGACGTTGCGGACGAGCTGGGGCGGGAAGTACTTCGGCGACCAGCCCGACAGGTCGATGTAGACGTTCGCCTTGTGCGTGGCCATGGAGATCGACGAGTCGACCCACGGCACCGAGGGATGGGCGAGGATCATCGTCAACGTCGGAAAGTCGGCCGCGACGTCGTCGAGCAGCATGGGGTCCGAGTACCGCAGCTTGAGGCCGCGGCCGCCGGGCAACCCGGCGCCGATCCCGGTCTGACCGGTGTGGAAGAGCGCCACGAGGCCGTGCTCCGCACACGCCTCGTAGATCGGGTAGTACATCGGGTCGTTGGGCAGGAACCCCTGCAGGGTCGGGTGGAACTTCATGCCCCGGACGCCGTAGTCGCGGGCGAGGATCCGGATGCGAGAGACCGCGGCGTCGACGTCGTGCGGGTCCACCGAGCCGAACGGGATGAGGACGTCGGCGTGCTCGGCGGCCTTCGCGGCGATCTCCTCGCTGGAGACCGGCGGATGCCCGCCGAGGGCGGTCCGGGCGTCGACCGTGAAAACCACTGCGGCCATGTTCCGTTCGCGATAGTACGCGGCGAGGTCGTCGACGGTCGGCGTGCGGTTGACTCCGGGCTTGAAGTACTTGGCGGAGGCGTCGAGCAGCTCCTGGTCGAGTGAGCAGTGGTGTGCACCGTCCGCTTCGACGTGCGTGTGCACGTCGATGGCGGTGACCGTGTCGAGATCGATTGCGGGAGAGTACGTCATTTTCGTTCCTCGTGGATCGGGGTGGGCGCGTCAGGGAAGGTTTCGACCGGTGCGCTTGAGTCGCATGATGTCGACCAGCAACCTGTCCCGGTCCGCGACGAGGCCGGGCTGGTCGATGCCCGCCATCTCGTGGTCGATGCCGGCGACCAGTTTGTCCGCCAGCTCCGGGGTGAGCTGGGGCGTACCGAGGTCGTCCATCCACTTCTGGGTGGGCGGCCCCAGGTGCTCGAGGAGGTGGCGCATGCCACCCGCGCCACCCGACAGGTGCTGCGCCGCAAGTGGTCCGACGATCGCCCAGCGCAGACCGGGGCCGTTGGTGATGGCGGTGTCGATGTCCGCGACGGACACCACACCGCGGTCCACCAGCGAGTAGGCCTCACGCCAGAGGGCGGCCTGCAGTCGGTTGGTGACGTGCCCGGGAATCTCCGCCCGGACGAGGATGGGCTTCTTGCCCACCCGGCGGTAGAAGTCCAGTGCGGCCTGCGCGGTCTCGGACGTCGTGGCCGTGCCGGGGACCACCTCGACGAGCGGGATGATGTGGGCCGGGTTGAAGGGGTGGCCCACGAGCACGCGGCCGGGATCGACCGAACACATGGCCTGCAGGACGCTCGGTTCGATGCCCGACGTCGACGAGGCGATGATGACGCCCGGTCGGGCCTCGGCATCGATCTCCGCGAGCAGGGCGGACTTTGCGTCGAGCCGCTCGGGCCCGTTCTCCTGGACGAAGTCCGCCGCCCGGGCGGCCTCGCCGGCGGTGGCGACGAACCGCAGCACACCGCGATCGGATCGGTCGTGTCCGGTGAATTCTGCGACGACGTCCGCGGTTTCGTCGACGAACGCACGCAGTCGTGCCTCCGCTCCGTCAGCGGGATCGGTCGCGACGACGTCGAGACCGGCCGCGAGGAAGCCGGCGACCCAGGCGGCACCGATGACGCCCGTACCGATGACCGCGACGGTCCGCACCTCGGGTGCGGCCGGCGCGCTCATCGGTTCGTCCCCGCGACGCTCCACGCGACGAACGCGTCGAGTGCGTGCGGCTCCGCCAGCGACCCGGGTGCCGCGACGCTGTCCGGGCTCGCCCCCAGGAGTATCCGCTTGGCCGGGATCTCGAGCTTCTTACCGGTGCGGTTGTAGGGCACGACCGGAATTCGGTGAATCTCGTCGGGGATGTGCCTCGGTGACAACGATGTTCGGAGGGCGATCGAGACGGTTCGCTTCAGCTCGTCGTCGAGGTCGACGCCTGCGGCGGTGACCAGGAACAGGACCAGGCGTCCCATACCGCCCTCGCCGTCCTCGAGGTGGACGACGAGGGAGTCGACGATGCCGGGCAGTTCCTCGACGACGCGGTAGAACTCGGCGGTACCCAGTCGGACCCCGCCACGATTGAGGGTGGCATCGGAGCGGCCGGTGATGATCGCACCGCCTTCGGGGTCGAACCGGATCCAGTCGCCGTGACGCCAGACGCCCGGGTAGGTGTCGAAATAGGTACTGCGGTACCGGGAGCCGTCGTCGTCGCCCCAGAACTTCACCGGCATCGACGGCACCGGCGCGGTGATGACGAGTTCACCGAGCGCGCCGATCACCTCATTGCCGTCCGCGTCGTAGGCGGTGGCCGCGAAACCGAGGCTGGGACCGGACATCTCACCCGCGTAGACCGGTGTCATCGGTGAAGCCTGGATGATGCCGGTGCACACGTCGGTACCGCCGCTGCCGACGTTGAGGAGCACACCGGGGCCGAAGCGGTCGCAGATCCACTCGTAGCCCTCACGCGGCAGCGGACTGCCGGCGGCGCCGAACTGACGGACCGCCGAGAGATCGAACTCCGTCGTGGGCTCGAGTCCTTCGCGACGGCACGTCATGACGACGCCCGGGCTCATGCCCATCACCGTCGCCCCCGTCTCGGCCGCAACCCGCCACTGGTACCGGGAGTCGGGGTACATCGGGTTGCCGTCCATCATGACGATCGCCGACCGTACGAGCAGACCACCGACGAGGGAGTTCCACATCATCCACGCGGTGGTGCTGAACCAGGAGAAGGTGTCACCCGGTCCGAGGTCGAAGTGCAGGGCGTGGTTCTTCAGCGTCTCGAGCAGAAGGCCGCCGTGCCCGTGCACGATTGCCTTGGGCTTGCCGGTGGTGCCGGACGAGAAGAGCACGACGAGCGGATGGTCGAACGGCACGGGGTCGACGGTGGGCATCGATCCCGGCGCTCCCGACTCGTCGCGTCCCAGGTCGTCCCAGGCCACTACGTCGTCGGTGACGACGTGCTCGCCGTAGGCGACCGAGACCACCGCGGTCACCCCGGGCAGGTTCTCGCGGATGTGCGCGACCTCGGCGCGGCGGTCGACGCTCTTGGCGCCGTACGTGTAGCCCCCCACCACGAACAGGACCTTGGGGTCGACCTGACCGAACCTGTCGACCACACTGTGGGCCCCGAACTCCGGGGCGCACGCCGCCCAGATCGCACCGAGGCTCGTGGTGGCGAGGAACGCGACCAGCGCCTCGGGGATGTTGGGCAGGTAGCCGACGACGCGATCGCCGCGGCCGACGCCGAGTTCGACCAGTCCCGCCCGAACCCGGCGAACCTCGTCACGGAGCCGACCGAAGGTCATCTCCACGTCGGGGCGACTCTGGGATCGGGCCTTCACCGCGACGGTGTCCAGATCGGCGTCGGTGCCGAGGGAGTGCTCGACATAGTTGATCAGCGCTCCGCTGAACCAGTGCGCCCCGGGCATCACCCGGGTCTCGAGGACCTGTTCGTAGGGTCGGTGGGTGACGACGCCGAAGTAGTCCCAGATCGCCGCCCAGAATCCCTCGATGTCCGAGGTGGACCAGCGATGCAGGTCGTTCCAGTGCTCGATCCGCAGGCCGCGCTCGGATTCGAGCCAGTCCATGAAGGCCCCCACCCGGGTGGTGTCCCGAGCATCGACGGGTACGGGGCGCAGGATCTCCGCCATCACTTCACCTCGCCGTCGGCGGCCCGGACCTTGGGGCCACGGCCCGTGAGGAATTCGTTCATCTTGTGCTTTGCTTCGACGCTGGACTGCGCGACGGCGGCCATGAGGGACTCCATCATCAGCCCCTCGTCCGGGCCCACCTCGGCGATCCGGGGCAGCGCCTGCAGCACCGAGTAGTTGGTGACCGGGGAGTTCGCGGCGATCTTGCCGGCCAGGTCGAGCGCCAGCGCATCGCCGGCGCCGGTGTCGACCAGGTAGGTCGCCAGGCCCACGCGTTCGCCCTCCTCCGCGCCGAGGACGCGCCCGGTGAGCATCATGTCCTGCATGCGGGCCACGCCGATCAGGCGCGGAACCCGCACGGACGCACCACCACCGACGAACAGACCACGCTGTCCCTCGGGGAGCGCGAAGAAGGTGCTGCGCTCCGCGATCCGGATGTGCGCGGCACTGGCGAGTTCCAGTCCACCGCCCACCACCGCGCCACGCAGCACCGCGACGACCGGCAGCGTGCCGCCCGCCATCTCGCCGAGGGCCTTGTGCCACATGCGGGAGTGGTGCAGCCCTTCGACGGCGTCCCGCTCGGACAGCTCGGACAGGTCCAGACCGGCGCAGAAGTGCTCGCCGGACGAGGTGAGCACCAGGGCCCGCACGCCTTCCGGCGGGGTTCGAAAGAAGTCCCCCAGTGCGAGGATGGTCTTGTCGTCCAGCGCGTTTCGCTTGTGCGGCCGGTTCAGCGTGAGGATGCCGATGTCGCCGCGCTGCTCGAAGGCGAGGGATTCGGAGATGGGAGCGCTCATGTCAGTTCTTCGCCTTGCTGGTAGTGCGGATCAGGTGTTCGGGGTCGAAGTGGGCGCCGAGTGGGGCACCGCCGCGCAGGTCCTGCTTGCGGACCTTGCCGGAGCCGGTGCGCGGCAGGGCCGCGACGAACGACACCAGCCGGGGCACCTTGTACCGGGCCAGGTGCTCGGCGGCGAACGCGAGGAGATCGTGCTGGTTCAGTCCCGAGCCGTCCCGGGTGACGACGAACGCGTGACCGACCTCGCCCCAGCGGTCGTCCGGCGCGCCGACCACGGCGGCCTCGAGAACGTCCGGGTGGCGGAAGAGCACGCTCTCGACCTCGGCCGGGTAGACGTTCTCGCCACCCGAGATGAACATGTCCTTCATCCGGTCGACGATGAAGACGAACCCGTCGTCGTCCATGTAGGCGATGTCGCCGGAGTGGAACCAGCCACCTTCGGTGAACGCCGCGGCGGTGGCCTGGGGGTTGTTCCAGTAGCCGGGGGTGACGTTGGGTCCCCGGATGATCACCTCACCGGCCGTGCCGCGGGGGCACTCGGTGCCGGTCTCGTCGACGATCTTCACCTCGTCGAACATGACCTGCTGCCCCGCCGAGCCGGCCTTGCGCACCGCGTCGGCCGGGCCGAGGAAGGTCGCGCCGGGGGCCGTCTCGGTGAGGCCGTAGCCCTGGCAGAAGGTCACGCCCTTCTCCCGGTAGGTGTCGATGAGGTGCACCGGGATCGGGGCCCCGCCCGACATGACGCTGCGGATCGAGCTCAGGTCCGCGTCCGCCCAGCGCGGCGAGTGCGCCAGGTCGGCGTACATCGTGGTGACGCCGAACATCCACGTGATCCGGTGACGTTCGATGAGGTCGAGGGCGACGTCGACGTCCCACTTCGGGGTGATGACGCTCGTGCCGCCCTTGAGGAACACGGTGAGTACCAGTTGGTCGAGGGCCGCCACGTGGAACAGCGGCGCCGACACGAGCGCCACCTCGTCGGAGGTGACGTCGAGGTCGAGGAGCATGTTGACGCTGTTCCACACCAGGTTCTCGTGGGTGAGGATTGCACCCTTCGGGTGTCCCGTCGTGCCGGACGTGTAGAGCACGAACGCGGGATCGGCGCCGCCCACTTCCGCCGCCCGGAGCAGATCGGCCGGTGGTTCCGTTGGTGCGGGAGACCACGCCAGGTCCTGGACGACCGTCTCGCAGCGGCTGAGTGCGTCTGCGGTCGAACGTGATTCGGGCGCGACGATCAGGACGGCCACCCCGGCATCGGTCAGCTGGTAGTCGAGCTCGGGTGCGGAGAGCCGATGGTTGAGCGGCAGGAACACGGCGCCGAGGCGTACCACCGCGAGCATCGTCTCGACGAGCGCCGGGTGGTTGGGGCCCAGATAGGCGACCCGGTCGCCGGGGCCCACACCCGTCTCCGCGAGCTCCGCGGCCCGGACGAGGACCCGGTTGTGGACCTCCCGGTAGCTCAGCTCGGTGTCGCGGTAGATCATCGCGATCGAGTCACCGCTCATCCGGGCCCGTCGCTCGGACAGCGTGGCCAGCCCGGGTCGGCTGCCGCCGAACATCAGGCCACCCCCGTCGCGGGTGCGTCGACGGCGGCCGGCGTGGCCGCGTCGCCGTCCGCGCCCACCCGAGAGAGCCTGCGGTTCTTGGTCTCACCGAGCTTGGCGATGCACGCGATGCTCACCAGGGAGGTCAGCGCGATGACGGCGGAGAGCCCGAGGGTGCTCGTGCCGCCGTTCGAGCGCATGATTTCGGCGAACAGGACCGGGGAGATGCCCGCGCCGATCCCCGCGAGCTGGTAGCCGAGTGAAGCTCCGGTGTAACGGTATTCGGTGCTGAACAGCTCGGTGTACAGGCCGGCGAGGGGCCCGTAGACCATCGGGTGGACGATCGCCTGACCGACGACCATGGCGAGGACGATGAGCGGGAAGCTCTTCGACCCGATCAGCGGGAACAGCGCGAATCCCCACCCGATGATGCCGACGGAGCCGGCGATCACCATCGGAAGCCGCCCGACCTTGTCGGAGAGCGCCGACCATCCGATGATGCCGAAGATCGACAGGAAGGACGAGATGGTGAGCGCGTTGAGGATCTCCTGACGCGGGACACCGGACTGCACACCGTAGGCGATGGCGTAGGTGGTCAGCGCGCCCTGGAAGACGAAGGCCCCGAGGCCCACTCCGGCCGACAGCAGGAGCGTCTTCGGCTGGTCCTTGAGCACCCGCAACAGCGGGATTCCCTCGTTCGGGGTGCGCTCGGTGGTGGCGGCGACGAACTCGGGCGACTCGTCGACCTTGGCGCGGACCACCAGGCCGAGGACGAGCAACAGCAGGCTGAACAGGAACGGCAGGCGCCAACCCCATTCGACGAAGGCCTCGTTGCCGACGATGGCAATGGTCGAGGTGATGACCACGGTGGAGGTGAGCGTGCCGGTCGGTGCGCCGGCGTTCGTGAAGCTGGCCCAGAACCCGCGGCGCGAGTCGGCGTGTTCCGCCGACATCAGCACCGCGCCGCCCCACTCACCGCCGAGCGCGACACCCTGCACGACGCGCAGGAGCACGAGCAGGATCGGCGCGATGGCGCCGGCCGTGGCGTACGTGGGCAGCACACCGATGAGCGCGCTGGCGATGCCCATGATGGACATCGTCAGCACCAGCATCTTCTTGCGACCGAGGCGGTCTCCGTAGTGGCCGAAGACGACGCCGCCGAGCGGCCGGGCCAGGTAGCCGGCGGCGAAGGTGGCCAAGCTCGCGAGGGTGCCCGCGAGCGGGGACATCTGGGAGAAGAAGACGTCCTTGAAAACCACCGCTGCGCAGGTGGCGTAGACGAAGAAGTCGTAGTACTCGATGACGCTGCCGAGGAAGCTCGACGCGGCGGCGCGTCTGAGCATCGCCGGATCCTTCGCCACCGCGGGGTCGCTCTGGGCCATGGGAGTCCTCACTGGGGAGTGGTCTGGAACGGGTGCAGTCGTGGGTCAGACGTGATCCACCTCACTGATCTGACGGCGCAGATACTATGCATTTTCGTTGCGTGGCGTCAATGGATTGAGCACTAATCGATTTGTGCGAGTATCCGCACCAGCGGCAACTAAACTGGCCGGCATGCGGCATAGCCCCACTGCAGAACCCATCGAACGGTTCGACGTCACCCCCCAGTCGCTGCTGCTCGCGTTTCTCGGAATGCACCTTCTCTGGAAGCCGATCGCCATCAGTGGCGCGTCGGTTGTCGAGGTGTTCGGATGGCTGGACGTCGGGCAGTCGGCCACCCGGTCGCTGCTCGCCCGGATGACGGACCGGGGCATGCTCGAACGGCACAAGATCGGCCGCAAGACGTACTACTCGCTCACCGAGCACGGGACGTCCGTGCTCGAGGGCGGATACAACAAGGTGTGGCGCGGCATGGGCGACGCGGCATGGGACGGCGTGTGGACGACGATCGCGATGTCCGTGCCCGAGGATTCACGTCATCTACGGCACCGCGCGCGCTCGCGGTTGAGTTGGGCCGGGTTCGGCAGCACGGCATCCGGACTCTGGGTGGCGCCGCGGCGACACGAGGTGCTCGAACTCCTCGGCCCCGAGTTCGCGGACATCGAACTCACGGCGATGGTCGGACGAGTCGTGCCGCCCACGACGGACGAATCGCTCGTCATGTCGGCATTCGATCTGGACGAGATCGCGTCCCGCTACACGGGTTTCATCGCACGATGGCACGGCGCGGAGGCCGCCGAACGCAGCCTCGAAGGGGCGTTCGCCACTCGCGTGCGAGTGCAGGCCGAGTGGCTGTCGATCACTCGGGCCGACCCGTTGCTACCGGCGTCGCTTCTCCCGGACGGCTGGCCCGCGGGCGACGCCGAGCGCCTGTTCCGGATCCTCGACGCGACGCTCGACCGCGCGTCCATCGGCATCGAGGCCGGCGGACTGGACGCGATCACACTGTCCCGCTGACTGTTTCGGGTGAGCCGGTCAGCGGATCATCAGGTCGCGCACGTGCCCGGTCTCGTTGACGGACGACACTCGGCGGACACCGTTGCGCGAGATCAGGACCCGGGTGACCGAGACGTACTCCAGCGGGAACGTCAACGGTCGGGGCAGTTCGAGGATCTGCTGCAGGATCAGGTTGACGACGCCGCCGTGCGCGACGACCACGACACTGTCCTCGTGGCTCGCCTGCGCCACCACCTCTTCCGTGGCGTCGAGGACTCGACTCCGAAAGGCGTTCTCGTCGACGAAGTCCGGCAGGAAGCCGGCGCGGATGCGCGCGAAGGCCTCCGGCATCCGCTGCTTGGCCTCGTGGATGGGGACGTAACTGCCCTCATGCCGGTCGTACTCGGCGAATCCCTCGTTCACCTCGAGGTCGAGTCCCGTCGACGCGACGAGCGGCGCGGCGGTCTCGACGGCTCGTCGCATGGGGCTCGCGACCACGCGGGCGACGCGGACATCGGCGAGCGCTCCGGGCAGGCGACGGGCCTGATGATGCCCGAACTCGGTGAGTCCGGGATCGGCCCAGCCTTCCGCCACCGAGATGCTCTCGGGCAGTGCATGTCGGACAAGGATCAACTGCACGATCGATCACCCGGCGCACATGCGCGCCTGCACCTTTCACTACACACGACGATTAGGGGAATGAGTACGGCCGAATGTCACATGCGTTCGGTCGGATCGAACGTGTGTGACATTCGGCCACCGCGCGGTCAGGCCGTGTAGCCCGACGCACCGGCCCGACTGAGCACCAGCTTGGACAATACCGCCCGGTTCGACAGCCGCATCACGGCGTCGACGAGTTCGACGATGTCGTTCACCGTCAGCATCGACTCGGCGGGGATGGCGTCCTTGGTCCACTCGGACATGTCGGTGTCGACGTAGGCGGGCGCGATTGCCGTCGCGGCGATCCCGTTGCCGGACTGTTCCGCGTTGAAGGTCTCCACCAGCGAGATCAGCGCGGCCTTCGTCGCCCCGTACACGGCGAGGTTCGCCTCGGCGTACACGCCGGTGATCGACGAGACCGCAACCACTTTCGCGCCGAGATCCGGGTTGTCCGCGGCGCCCGCGCGCAGCAGCGGCAGCGAGTTCTGCAGCAGCGCGAAGGGTGCGGCGAGGTTCACGGCGACGGTCTTGTCGAACCGGCGCATGGGGAACTCGCCCACGGCTCCCGCGGTGCCCACACCCGCGTTGAGGATCAGGGCCCGCATCGAGCCGAACCGCTCCCGGTGCGCCGCGGTCAACGTCTCGGCGACAGCCGGGTCGGCCATGTCCGCCGCCACCGCGACGACGTCGGGTGCGCCGGCGGCGCGCAGATCCCCGGCGACGGCGTCGAGCCGGGACGCGTCCCGCGCGGTGACGGTGAGGGCGTACCCCTGCGACGCGAGGCGGTGCGCGATGCCCAGGCCGATGCCGCGGGACGCGCCGGTGATCAGTGCACTGTTCGTCATCGGTTTGCCTCTCCCAACGCGGCGAGCCCGGCGGCCACCAGCGGCTCCACAGCCTGGTATGCCTCCGCGAATCCGTCGCCGGTGGTGGCGCCCTCGCGGTGGCGGTGCGTGATGCCCTCGGCGATAACCGCGAGCTTGAAGTTGGCCAGACCCAGGTAGAAGCCCCAGTTGTCGAGGTTCCGGTCGGTCACGGTGGCGTACTTCTGCGCGATCTCGTCCGGGGACGGCAGCCTCGTGCTGGTCCACGCCGCCGGCTCGCCGAGGATGACGTCCAGCGCGGAATGCCGGTAGACGCACATCTGCGCCAGGTCGGTGAGCGGGTCGCCGAGCGTCGACATCTCCCAGTCGACCACCGCGACGACGCGTCCGGGATCGTCGGCGGCGACAAGGGTGTTGTCGATCCGGTAGTCGCCGTGCACGATCGCCGCCTGCGAGCCGGTCGGGATCGCCTCCGCGAGAAGGGCGTGCAGGCGTTCGAGGTCGCGCAGTTCGCGGGTCTTGACGCGTTCCCACTGGCGCGCCCACAGCGCCACCTGACGGGAGAGGTAGCCGTCGGGACGGCCGAACGCCTCGAGTCCCACCTCGCGGTGGTCGACGGCGTGCAGCGCGGCGAGCACGCGCACCAGTTCGTCGACGCACGAGTCGATCTCGGCGCCTGTCAGCGTGTCGAGGTCGTCGACGGTGCGGATCACCCGGCCCGTCACGAACCCGGTGACGGCGAACGGGGCGCCCATCACGGACTCGTCCTCGCACAGCGCCACGGTCGGTGCGACCGGGACCGGGGAGTCCTGCAGCGCGGCGCACACCCGGAACTCGCGGGCGACGTCGTGCGCCGACGGCGTCAGTCCCGCGGTCGGGGGTCGCCGCAGCACCCACTGCGAGGCGTCGTCGAACACCTTGAAGGTGAGGTTGGACTTGCCGCCGGAGATCAGCTCGGCCCGGAGCTCTCCCGCGGTGGGCACGCCGGCAGCGTCGAAGAAGCGCTGCAGCGCAGCCAGATCCAGCCCGTCGAGGCGTGCCGTCGTCACGACCGGCCCTCCTCGCGTGCAGCGCGCTTCGCCTTGCCGACGACGCGCTTGGCCAGCGCCCAGCGGTGCACCTCGGACGGCCCGTCGTACACCCGGAAGGGACGCACCTCCCGGGACAGTCGAGCGAGCGGCAGGTCACCGGAGACACCCATGCCGCCGCACATCTGGATCGACCGGTCGACGATCCGGAAGATCGCCTCGGAACCGAACGCCTTGGCGATCGACGTCGAATCCGAGCCGCTCCGGCCCTCGTCGAGCTCCCAGCAGGCACGGGTCAGCAGCGCCCGGGTGGCCGCGATGTCGATCTCGTTGTCGGCGACCATCTTCTGGATCATGCCCAGGTCACCGAGCCGCGAACCGAAGCCCTCGCGTCGGGCGACGTACTCGACAGCGACGTCGTGGCCGCGGCAGGCCGCGCCGAGCCACCGCATCACGTGCGTCATGCGGGCGGGACCGAGGCGCACCTGTGCGTAGGCGAATCCCTCGTCGACCGCGCCGAGCACGGCCTCGTCGGGCACGAAGAGGTCCTCGAAGAACACCTCGCAGTGGCCGCCGATCATCGCCCGGTCGAGGGTTTCGATGTGCCGGCCCACGCGGATCCCGGGCGCCGACGCGGGCGCGAGGAACATCGTCGCGCCGCCGCGGTCGCCCGGGGCACCGGACGTGCGGGCCATGATGATGAAGAATCCCGCGCCGTCGGCGCCGGTGATGAACCACTTGTGGCCGTTGATTTTCCAGCCACCGGGAGCCTTCTCGGCGCGGGTGGTGAGCGCGGCCGGATCGGAACCGGCACCGGGTGCGGGCTCGGTCATCGCGAACGCCGAGCGCACCTCGCCGCGCGCGAGCGGAGCCAGGAACTGCTCCTTCTGGGCCGCGTCGGCGACATGCGCGAGCAGGTGGACGTTGCCCTCGTCGGGGGCCGCGATGTTCAGCGCGGTCGGGCCGAACAGCGAGTAGCCCGCGGCCTCGAACACCGGGGACCGATCGCTCATGTTCAGGCCCAGGCCACCGAACTCGACGGGCGCGTGCGGCGCGAGCAGTCCCCGATTCGCAGCCTCCGTCTGCATTTCCTTGCGCAGCGCGTCGCCACCGGCGGCGGTGATGTCGCCGGCGTGCGCGTCCTCGATCGGCAGGACCACGTCCCGCACGAACTCCCGGGTGCGCTCGACGAGATTCTCAACCTCGGGCGAGTACGACAGATCCACGGCCACGTCACACCTCCACGTCTCCCGACCGAACGATCGCTCGGTCGCAAGTACCGTCGCACAGTCGCGGTGATCGGTCAAGGGTGGGCGCACAACCAGCGAGGATTCGGACATTCGAAACCAATCGGTCGCTATTGTTCTTGGTGCGGCCGGCCCGATGCCCGTCGCCGACGAACACCGTCCTCGACAAGGAGCCGACGTGACCACCAGTCCGGACCGCACGCGGGTCGAATTTCCCGGGATCAGCTCGCGCGCGTGGGAACACCCCGCCGACCGGGCCGCACTGGTGACCCTGCGCTCGCTCAAGGGATTCGACACCATTCTGCGGACGCTGTCGGGACTGCTGCGGGAACGCCAGCACCGGCTGATGTACCTGGCCACGTCCATCCGGGTCGACGAACGCCAATTCCCCGATCTCGACGAGCTCCGCCGCGACTGCGTCGACATCCTCGACGCCGACGAGACACCCGAGCTGTTCGTCCTGCAGTCGCCCGCGGTCAACTCGTTCACGATCGGGATGGACAAGCCGTTCATCGTCGTGACGACCGGGTTGCTGGACGTCATGAACTACGAGGAGCAGCGCTTCGTCGTCGGCCACGAACTCGGCCACGCCCTGTCCGGGCATGCGGTCTACCGCACCATCCTGCTGCACCTGATGCGACTGGCCGGCACCATCGGCTGGGTCCCGGTCGGCGGGTGGGCGCTGCGCGGAATCATCGCCGGGCTGATGGAGTGGCAGCGCAAGTCCGAGCTGTCCGCCGACCGCGCCGGATTGCTGTGCGGTCAGGACGTCCACACCGCGCTTCGGGTGCAGATGAAACTGGCCGGAGGTGCACGGGTCAGCGAGATCGACCCGGACGCGTTCCTCGCGCAGGCCGCCGAGTACGAGGCCAGCGGCGACCTGCGCGACGGCGTGCTCAAGCTGCTCAACGTCGAACTGATGTCGCATCCGTTCTCGGTCCTGCGAGCGGCGGAGCTGAAGCGCTGGGTCGACGGCGGCGACTACGCGCGGGTGCTGCGCGGCGAGTACCCGCATCGCTCGACCGACGACGACGCCAGCATCCGCGACGAGTTCCGCAACGCAGCAAAGACGTACAAGGACAACTTCGACCAGTCCGACGACCCGCTGATCCGCACGCTGCGGGACGTCGGCGGCGGGCTGGGCGATGCGGTGGGCGCCGTCGGCCAGGGCGTGGGCGACGTCGCAGCCGACGTCAAGGACCGCTTCACGCACTGGCGTAGAAGCTCCCGTAACTGAAGCGGCCCCGCCACGGTCAGTTCGCGCCGACCGCTCCCCGAGCGATCTGGAGGTAGCGCTCCACCAACTCGTCGGGCGTCAGCGGCCCGTCGGGGCGGTACCAACTCGCCACCGCGACGCACATGGTCGTGACGGCCCGGCTCGCGTCGCCGGGATACGGCGTGCGGAAGGAGCCGTCGTCCACCCCGGCCTCCACGATCGTGTCGAGGATCCGCTGCTGCTCGTCGCGCATGCCCACGTACTCGGCGCGGATCTCCGGTTCCATGCTGCGCATCTCGGTCGACGCGACGAACGCCTGCTCGCGCCGGAACATGTGGAACCGCAGCAACGATTCCACGACGGCGTCGAACTGCTCGCTCGGCGAGGGGCCGGCGTCGGCGAGCGCGCGTCGGCTGCGGTCGAGCAGGTCGGACATCACGACGCGCATGAGCCCGGCCAGCAGGGCCTGCTTCGACGGGTAGTGGTGGTACAGCCCGGGTACCGACAGTCCGGCGTGCGCCGCGACCTCCCGAATCGACGCCCCTTCGTACCCGCGCTCGGCGAACATCTCGAGCGCCGCGACCAACGGCCCGGGCAGAGTCGTCGCCTCGTAGTGCCGCCAGGAGCCAGGTACCGAGTCCGAAGTCATACCCACACCGTATTCACGCGGCTACCCGATCGCGCCGAACCACCCTCGTCGGCCGGTGCATTATTAGTAGGTCTTGCCAATGATTGGGTCACCTGTGTAATTTCTCGAACACCCGTCCGCTGCATCACCCGAGGAGGTCGACGATGATCCAGGAACTGTCGTACATCGGAATCGCATCACCGAGATTCGAGGACTGGCGCGCCTACGGCACCGCGCAACTGGGTGCCAAGATGGCCGACGACGGACCCGACGGCGCCGTCCGTCTTGCGGTCGACGACGTCGACTACCGAATCGCCATCCACCCCGGCGAACAGGACGAGTTCCGTTACGCAGGTTGGGGTTTGGCGAACGAGACGGATCTGCAGCAGTTCACTGCCCAGCTCCGAGACAAAGGCGTCGACGTGCACCCGGGCGACGACGCCCTGGCCGCCGAACGCCACGTTGCCGAACTGGTGTGGTTCGAGGATCCGTGGGGCATCCGGCACGAGCTGAGCTGGGGCAAGCGCGCCACTCCACTCTCCTTCACGCCGGGGCGGCCGATGCGCGGCGGATTCGTCACCGGCGAGCAGGGTCTCGGGCACGTCGTGTTCCAGGTACCGGATCTCGTCGAGGCCAACCGCTTCTACGTCGACATCCTCGGATTCCGCCTGTCGGACCGAGTCTCGACCGACCGCTACACCGTTCGCTTCTATCACGTCAACGGCCGCCACCACTCGCTCGCGCTCAGCGAACTGCCCGGATTCGTCGGCTTCAACCACCTCATGCTCGAGGTCGAGCACCTCGACGACCTCGGCACCGCAATGGACCTCGTCCACGAGACCGGCACCGCGATCGTGCAGACGCTGGGCCGACACACCAACGACCTCATGACATCGATCTACATCGACACACCGTCGGGGATGCAGATCGAGTACGGGCACGGCGGACTGGTCGTCGACGACCTCAGCTGGGTGGCGCGGTCCTACGATCGGCCGAGCTACTGGGGCCATCGTCGACCGGCCGGTGCTGCCCGGTCACGGGTTCCTGGAATCGTCCGACCGGTGGAGACGCGCCTCGAGTCGAGCGTCGTCTGACCGGAGGCGCTCCGCGTCAGCCGCCACAGCCCGTGGGCGCCTCGAGCGCGGAGATGGTTGCCGTGACCTCCGTCAGCAGGGCACGACGTTCCGGCGACAGCGCTCCGAACACTGCCGACTCGATGTCGTCCAGCGCACGATCGGCCTCGACGAGCAGCGCGCGGCCTGCATCGGTGATCGACACGATCTGTCGGCGACGGTCTTCCGGGTCGCGGTTGCGTTCGACGTAGCGAGCCTTCTGCAACGAATCGAGGTAGGCGACTATGTCCCCCGGATCCAACACCACCCGGGCCGCGAGTTCCTTCTGGTGGCACGGACCGAGTTCGCTCAGGGTGCTGAGTATTGCGTGCTGATTGGGAAGCAGCCCCACCTCGGAGAGCTTCTCCGCGTAGAACTGCCGAACCTTCCACGCAGCCCTGACGAAGACGTATCCGAGCCGGTCCGCGAGGGGCGTCGTCTCGGAGTCACGGGCGGAACGCATGGAGCGAGTATAGAGAGAACGAGCCGCTCACCGGCCGGTGGAGACCGACCGGCGAGCGGCTCGCCGCTCACCTCTCGACGGGCTTGGCCATCTCCCGCATCAGCAGGTCGGTCATCTTGAGCGCCCGGTCGCCGCCGTCGGCGTCGGCGACGAACACCGCGAAGGCGAGGTCGCCGCGGGAACCGAAGAACCAGCGATCGGTGTCGTTGCCCGACGCGATCCCCATCAGATCGGGGTACTGCTTCAGGAACGACGCCGGACCCCTCTGCACGTTGTCGCGCATCGCGGTGCGCAGCTGTTCGGTGACGTTCGCGGGCAGCGCGTCCTCGACGTTGTCGGCGGTGGCCTGCTGCCCCTCGACGATCATCGGCATCGGGGCGCTGCCGCGCGCGACGGACGCCGCCACCATCGCGAGCCCGAACGGGCTGACCTGCGGCTCGGTTCCGTTCTTGGACTGCATCACCTGGTCGACCCCCGACTGCGACGCGGTCAGCACCGCGGTCTCGGGGTCGAGCCCCGGCATGTCGTAGTCGAGTCCGATGCCGAGCTGCCGTCCGGCACGCTCGAGGTCGTCGTCGCTCACCTTCCCCGGTTCCACGCCGGCCTGCGCGGCCGCCGCCTGCCGCACCAGGTCCAGGGAGTTGCCGGCGGGGTACAAACCGGTGAACGCCACGGGCCCCTGTTCGATGGCCTGATTGTTCTGGGCCGCAACCACTACCGCCCCCGTCGACGGGCGGATCGCCACGATCGCTGCCGGGGTGCCGGCGCTGACGACGGCGTTCTCGGCGGCCAATTGCAGCCCCGAGTCGAGGGTGGCCTTGATGTCCGGCCCGGGCGGCCCCTGGTAGCCCACCTGCTGCTGCACTGCCCCGTCGGGTTCGACGATGTTGACGGCCCAGCCGGCGGTGGCATCACGATTCATCTGCCACACGGTGCGCAGTGGATCGAGCAGCGGCGTGACGATCCGGCGGTCGGTGGTGATGAGCTTCGGCTGCTTGTCGATCACGACACCGGGGATGCCGGCGAGGTCCTTCTCCAGGTACTGGTAGTCCTGGTCGCGCAGCAGGACCGCGACCACCTTCTCCCCCGGCTTCGCGGCCAGCTCCTGGCGCATGGAATCGCCCGTCACGAGCGGCGCGACGGGTTCGAGTGCCTTGGCGACACGGTCGGTGGTGGCCACCGGGTCGGGCATGGACACCGGGTCGAGGGTGATCGCGTTGATCGTCTGCTCCGCCATCAGTGGGTGACCGGTGCCGTCGAACACGCGCGGCGGTGCCGCATCGGTACGGTCGTATCGAACCGTCCGACCGTGGCCGAGTGCCGGCGCGAGCAGGGTGGGGTCCCACGAGATGCGCCAGCCCACCGACAGCTTCTTGACGCCGCCGTCGACGTAGTAGCTCCAGTCCTTCCCTTCGCCGAAGTTCCATGCGGCATCGACGGTGAAAAATCCGGAATCACCGTTGAGTTCCATGAACTGGGCGAGGGTCCACTGGGACTGCTCGGCGTCGAGGCCGTCGAACATCTGCTGGATGGACTCCTCGGCCGCGTTGGGGTACGAGGTGAACGCGGCGGCGGACTCGGCGTCCCGATCGTTGAGTGCCTGAACGAATCCGGAGACCACCGACTCGGCACTCGCATCGGACTTTTGACCCACACAGGACACGAGTGCAGCCGCCAGCACCGCCACGAGGCCGAGGGGCAGGGCAATCGCACGGCTGCGCCGCGCGCGGGGCGACACTCGGAAACCCATGGCCACAATCCTCCCGTTTGTCACTTGCGTAACAAGCACGGATCGCCTACGAAGAAGTCACGATTGCGCCACCGGCGCTGGTTCTCGATACCTCCCCGTTACCACGCGAGCCCGACCCGGAGCCACGCGGACCTACCGCAGGAATCGACCGGCAGCGTCCAGCGCAGGTCCCGAACTGTCCGCTCCCGCAACGAAAACCGCGAAAGCAAGATCGCCGTCGATGCCCACGAACCATCCGTGTGAGTCTTCGCCACCACCGTACTCTGCGGTGCCCGTCTTGCCCGCGAGGTTGGGCAGATCGGCCAGAATCTTCGCGGTCCCGTCCGTTACCGTCTCGCGCATCATCGCGCGCAGATCGTCGTCGACGTCGGCGGGTGCCGGGGCCACGGTCCGGTCCGCCGTACCGGGGCGGCCGGCGATCATCGTCGGCGCCGGGGTCGACCCGTGGGCGATGGACGCCGCGACGAGCGCCATCCCGAACGGCGACGCGGTCACCGCCCCCTGACCGATCGCCGACTCGACGCGCGCGGCGGGTGTCTCTGCGGGAGGGACGGTTCCGGTGACCGTCGTCAGGCCCGGGATCACGTAGTCGACGCCCAGGCCGAACTGCTCGGCGGCCCGTGGCAGCGCGTCGGCGGGCAGCGAGACAGCGAGCCGCGCCATCGTCGTGTTGCACGAGTGCGCGAACGCGGTGTGCAGGGGGACCGAGCCGAGGTCGAAGTTGTCGTCGTTCGGGATCTGCCGGCCCTCTACGTTCTCGGTGCCCGGGCACGGCAGCACGGTGTCGGGTGTGACCTTGCCGGCCTGCAGCGCCGCCGAGGTTGTCACCGTCTTGAACGTGGAGCCGGGTGGATACAGGCCGGTGAGGGCCATCGGCCCCTGCGCGTCGGCGGGGGCGTTCTGCGCGACGGCGAGGACCGCGCCGGTCGACGGCCGCAGCGCCACGATCGCCGCCGGCTGCGGGACGCCCGCGAGCGCGTTCTCGGCGGCCGTCTGCAGCGTCAGGTCCAGTGTGGTGTCGATGTTGGGGGCAGCGGCCGCGTCCTGCCCTGCGAGCCGCTGCGTGCTGCCGTCCGACTCCACCATCTGCACCGCCCACCCGACCGACGCGTCCTGCCCCTCCTGCCAGAGGTTCGCGAGATCGGCGAACACCGGCGACGACAGCGCCTTGTCGACGGTGAGCAGCCGGGCCTGGTCCACGAGTTCCACGCCCGGGATCGCCGCCAACTGCCCTCGGATGGGCGCGATGTCGGATTCGCGCAACGTGACCGCCGTGACAGGCTTGCCGTCCGCCTGCGCGAGGTCGCCGCGCAGCGACTCGGCGGTGATCGTCGGGACGATCGGGGCGAGCACCGGCGCCACGACGGCGGGGTCCACCGGCGGCCGCAGGTTCACCAGGGTGACCACCTGCTGCGTCATGAGCGGCTGACGGTCGCTCGCCCGCACCTGCGGCGGCCGGCCCGTCGTCGGAGTGAACCGCACCATCGAGTCGGCGTCGAGGCCGGGCACGAGCACGGCGGGATCCCACGAAATCCGTTGCTCACCGGAGACGTTCACGACCTCGCCTTCGGTCGAGTACCGCCACTGCTTCCCGTCGCCGAAGTCCCAGTCCGCGTCGAGGGTGAACGAGTCGCCACCCTGCGCGACGGTGAAACTGTGCCCCTGCGCGGCGAGGCCGTCGAACATCGCGGTCATCGCGGCCGACGCGGCGTCCGGGTCCGTCATCAGCGCCGCCGCGGCCTGGACGTCACCGCTCGCGAGGGCGTCGGCGAACCGCTGCTCCGGGGAGGGATCGCCGCCGCCGCACCCGGCCAGCACGAGAGCGGACGCGGTGGCCAGGGCGATCAGATTCGTACGGGACGCAAGACGCGGTGCGGGCATGCCGTCGATGATGCCCGCACCGCGGGCGCTTCGCTGCCCGGGGCGGCTCAGGCGATCGCCGGCAGTCGGACGACCTGTCCGGCATAGGCGAGTCCGGCTCCGAAGCCGAGCAGCAGCGCGGTGTCGCCGGGCTTCGCGCCGCCGGACCTGAGGAGTTGTTCCATCGCCATCGGGATCGACGCCGCGCTGGTGTTGCCGGTCTCGACGATGTCGCGGGCCACCGCGACGGTGTCCGGCAGGCCGAGCGTCCGGATCAGGGCGTCGGTGATGCGACTGTTGGCCTGGTGCGGCACGAAGGCGTCCAGGTCGTCGGCCGTGATTCCGGCCTTGTCCAGAGCGTCACGGCAGGCCTTCTCCAGGAACGTCACCGCCCACCGGAACACGGCCTGACCGTTCATCCGGATGTACGGCCGTTCCGCGTCCGCGCCCTTCTCCTGCACCTCGGCGAAGAACTGCTTGAAGTCCTTGTCCTGCTTGATCGCCGCGGTCTGGCTGCCGTCCGAGCCCCACGCGACCGGACCGATACCCTCCTCCTCGGCGGGACCCACCACGACCGCACCGGCACCGTCGGCGAAGATGAACGCGCAGGTGCGGTCGGTCGGATCGAGGAGGTCGGACAGCCGTTCGACGCCGATCACCAGGACGTGTCGGGCCTGGCCCGCGCGGACGAGGCCGGCGGCGTTGCCGAGCGCGTAGCAGAAGCCCGCGCAGCCGGCGGAGATGTCGTAGGCGGCGGTGTCGTGCATGCCCAGTTCGGTGGCCACCACCGCGCCGGCCGACGGGCCCAGCACCATCTGCGAGGACGTGGCCAGTACGACGGCGTCGATCTGTTCCGCCTCGAGACCGGCTGCGGCGAGGGCGTCGCGGGCGGCGGCGACGCTCATCGAGACGATGGTCTCGTCGGGCTCGGCCCAGCCTCGGGCGGTGATTCCGGAGCGGGTCCGGATCCACTCGTCGGACGAGTCGATGCGGTCGACGATCTCCGAGTTGGGGACGACGCGACGGGGTCGATACGCGCCGAGCCCCAGAAGGGCCGCGTGGGCGACGGGTGGCGCGGTGGCAATGGGGGTGGGCACGGCATCCTCTCCATGTGAACCGATCGGTTCACATGGATCAGATCTAACATGAACCGATCGGTTCACACAAGGTGGAAAGGAGCTCGCATGACCGCGGCACGACCGCGCGCTCGGCTGCTCACGAGCACGATCGCCGTAGTGCAGGAGCACGGCGTGCATGCCGCCGGACTGACCGAGCTGCTCAAGCGGAGCAACGCGTCACGCAACTCCCTGTATCAACACTTCCCGGCAGGCAAGGGGCAACTCGTCGAAACTGCGGCGCGGATCGTGGCGCGAGTGGTGCATTCGCACCTGTCCGCGATGGCGGACAAGCTGCCGAGCACACCCTCGGTGGCGCAGTGGCTGGACGAGCTCTTCGCGTTCTGGCTCGAACCGCTCGAGTCCAGCGACTATCGCCTGGGTTCGTTCATGATGGCCGCCGCGCTGGACGAGCTGGACCCGACAGTGCAGGCCGCCGCCGGCCAGGCGTTCGACGACTGGACCACCCGGCTCGCGGACGGAATGGTGGCGGCCGGAATCGAAGAATCCACCGCGCGCTCCACGGCCGGGATGCTCCTGTCGGTGATCGAGGGCGCCATCGTGCAGAGCCGCGCGCTCGAGTCGAGCCGACCCTTCGCCGACGCGCACGTCCAGCTGTGCGTCCTGCTCGAGCATCATCTCGCGAAAACGAACCCCACGGGCGGTGGCACTCGGCTGCGAACGGAGTAATCATGTAATCAGTGCAAGCAGATCGACCCGAGGAGGACGATCATGAGAAAAGCACACGGCCATGGATACGGCCATGGATTCGGTCGACCCGGGGGCTGGCAGCAGGCCGACGTACCCGATGCCTCGGACGCCGCGGACTGGTTCGCGGGCAGGCTCCCCGACGACTGGTTCGCCGGCCCGGCCACCGTCGAGGTGGATCGCGAGGAGATCGTCGTAACCGGCGAGCTGCCACCGGTCGAAGCCGGAGACACCGAGGACACGGAGGCTGCGGCGGCGGGACGCGTCTCCCGGTTCCGGGAGTCGACCAGACCCGAGCGCATGCAGATCGCCGACGAGGCCGAGGCCCGCTACCGCCGGAAGGTCGCGTGGAGCGTCACGATCGGCGACCGGCGAATCCTGTTCACACACCTCGCCGTTCCCGTCATGACGAGACTGCGCCAACCCGAACGCAAGGTCCTCGACACCCTCGTCGACGCCGGCGTCGCCCGATCCCGGGCCGACGCACTGAACTGGACGGTCAAGCTCGCCGGACAGCACAGCGAGGAATGGCTCACCGAGCTGCGCGAAGCGATGCGCAAGGTCGACGACCTCAGATCGGCGGGGCCGCAGATCTAGGAGCGTCCGTCACCTCGCGATCGACCGAAACGCGTGCTTGGTGCTTCGATGCCGAATTCGTCCATGTCATCGCCTCGCCTGCCAGTCCTCGACTTCCGTCAGCCGACCCGTGGCGACGTCGAACACGAAGCCGCGCAACGACTCCGTGAGCGTGACGAACGGGCTGGCGGCGACCCGGCGCAGCGATTGCCGCAGGTCCTCCTCGACGTCCGGAAACGCCTCAGCGGCCCACGCCGGCTTGATACCGGTCTCGTCCTGAAGGTCACGCTTGAACTCGTCGTCGGTGAATGTCAGCATGCCGCAGTCGGTGTGGTGGATGAGGATGATCTCGCGCGTGCCGAGCAACCGCTGGCTGATCGAGAGGGAACGGATCTCGTCGTCGGTGACGACACCGCCCGCGTTGCGGATCACGTGTGCCTCTCCCGCTCCGAGTCCGAGGATTCGGTAGACGTCCAGGCGCGCGTCCATGCACGCGACGACGGCGACGTGCTTGCTCGGCGGCAGCGGCAGCGGTCCCGCGAAGCTCTCCGCGTAGCGCTTGTTGTTCTCGAGGTACTCGTCGGTGACCGTCATCGATGTCTCCCGGTTCCGTCGGGTCAGGCGCCCGCACCCGGTTCCCATGATCGTCGGGGCAGCGGGCACGCGGAACCCTTCTGCTCCCCGGGAACGGAATAAACGGGTTGCGCGCCGGTTGAACCGGTCATACCGTTGTCGACGTTCGTGTTTCCGATCGATAGGAAGAGCCCTTGCTCCTGTAGAGGTGATCCCGCGCCCGAGCGCGGCGTGTGCCGTAGCACGCGCCCGCGCACAGCACGCAACCTCTCGGAGCATCCATGGCACATCCCTCCACATCGATATCCCTGTCCGACCTCACCTTCTCGTGGCCCGACGGGTCCCCGGTCGTCGACGGCCTCGACGCCGTGTTCGGCTCGGGCCGCACCGGCCTGGTCGGCCTCAACGGTTCCGGCAAGTCCACGCTGTTGCGGCTGATCGCGGGACGACTGCGGCCGTCGCGTGGCTCGGTCTCGACAAACGGTATCGTCGCGTACCTCCCGCAGGACCTGACGCTCGATCCGAGCGTGCGTGTCGACGCGGTACTCGGGATCACCGACATCCGACTGTCGTTGGCGCGCATCGAATCCGGCTCCGGAACGGAGACGGACTTCGACACCGTCGGTTCCGCGTGGGACATCGAGGAACGTGCGGTGTCGACGCTGCACCGACTGGGCCTGCGGCACATCGTCGCCGACGTCGCCGATCTCGACCGCACGGTCGGTGAACTGTCCGGCGGCGAAACGACGTTGCTCGGTCTCACCGCTCAACTGCTGCGCGAGCCGCACATCCTGCTGCTCGACGAGCCGACCAACAACCTGGACGGTGCGAGCCGGGAGCTTCTCGCCGCGGCCGTGCGCCAGTTCCCCGGCACCGTGCTCGTCGTCAGCCACGACCGGGATGTGCTCGAGACGATGGAGTCCATCGCGGAACTGCGCGACGGTCACCTCCGCATGTTCGGCGGCAGCTTCACCGACTATCTGGCGGCGGTCGAGGCCGAGCAGGAGGCCGCGCGGGCCGCTGTCCGCGACGCGCGCAGCGACGTCCGCAAGCAGGGCCGCGAACTGGTCGAGACGCAGATCAAGCTCGATCGCCGCGCCCGGTACGGCCGAAAGATGTTCGAGAACAAGAGAGAACCGAAGATCGTGATGGGCCTACGCAAGCGCGCCGCCCAGGAATCGGCCGGCAAGCTTCGGGGAAACCACCAGGAGAAGCTCGACGACGCCAAGCGCGCCCTGGCCGAGGCACAGGACCGGGTGCGCGACGACCGCGAGATCCGCATCGACCTGCCCGACACCGCGGTGTTCCCCGGACAACAGGTGATCGAGCTGACGGGGGCGCGCCTGCGTAGCGGTCAGACGCTCAATCTCACCGTGACCGGACCCGAGCGGATCGCTCTGACCGGACGCAACGGCGCCGGCAAGACCACCCTGCTCCACCGGATCGCCGAGCACGGCGCGAAGGTCCCGTTCGCCCTCCTCCCCCAGCGACTCGACATCTTCGACGACGCTCGGTCGGTGGCGGAGAACGTCGCCGCCGCGGCGCCGCACGCCACCGCCGAGCAGATCCGCGGCAGTCTGGCCCGGTTCCTGTTCCGTGGTACCGAGGCCGACGCCCCGGCGTCGACGCTGTCCGGCGGCGAACGACTGCGGGCCGCGTTGGCGATGCTCCTCGCGGCCGACCCGCCACCACGACTGCTGATGCTCGACGAGCCGACGAACAACCTCGATCTGCCGAGCCTCGCGCACCTGGTGCAGGCGCTGAACGACTACCGCGGTGCGCTGATCGTGGTCAGTCACGACCGCCGGTTCCTGCGCGACATCGGCATCTCCCGACGACTGTGGATCGACGAGTCGGGCCTCACCGAGCCAGGGGACGAGCGGCCCTGACGCGGCTTCGGGGAAGCGGCCGTCGAACCAGACCATTCCGGAAAGCCTGTTCAGCTGTTCACGTGTCCCGATAGACTTGGGTGCGACGATTCCCCAGCCCTCGGGAGGGCGGCGTGGCTATCGAACCGGCTGTCGACACCGATGTCGTCGCAATGCACATGAGCGACGGGATCATCAATGCCCCCACTTCGGCGCTGTTCTGGGCCGTCGCGGTCGTGGGCGTCGGCGTCGCGATCTGGCGCGCCCGCACCGAACTCGACGAACGGACCGCGCCGATGGCCGGCCTGGTGGCCGCCTTCATCTTCGCCGTCCAGATGATCAACTTCCCGATCCTCCCCGGCGTGAGCGGACACCTCCTGGGCGGCGGACTGGCCGCGATACTCGTCGGGCCGTACACCGGCGCGCTGTGCATCGCGATCGTGCTCACCGTTCAGTCCCTGTTGTTCGCCGACGGCGGCCTCACCGCGCTCGGCGCCAACATCACCAACATGGCACTGGTCGGGACCGCGGTCGGCTACGCCGTCGCGGTGGCCCTGCGCCCGGTGCTGGCCCGCCGGGGAGACGGCGGGATCGGCGTTCTCGCGTTCGTCTCGGCCTGGTGTGCAACGGTTCTCGCGGCATCAATGTTCGTCGTCGAGTACGCGATCGGCGGGTCGGCCATCACGTCGCTGCACACGGTGGCGGCGTACATGCTCGGCACGCACGCCCTCATCGGCATCGGCGAGGGCATCATCACCGCGTTCACCGTCGTCGCGGTGGCGCGGGCCCGGCCCGACCTCATGTACCTGCTGCGCCGGCAACCCGTGCGCGCGCGTGACGCGGGCGTGGTGCCGACATGAGCACCGGCACCCGCAGATGGTCGTGGTTCCTCGTCGGCTTCGCGGTGGCGGCGCTGCTCGTCGCCGGCGTCCTCTCCTACTTCGCCAGCTCCAGTCCGGATGGCCTGGACGCCACGACGCAGCGCGGCTGCGAGGTCGTGGAAACCGATGACGGTGAACAGCTCGACGGCGCGTGCATCGCCCAGGACGCCACCGATCATCACCTGTCGTCGTCGCCGTTGGCCGGCTACTCGATCCGCGGCGACGGCGCGCTCACCGGCGTCGCCGGGGTGATCGGGGTGGTGGCGGTGTTCGTCGTGGCGGGCCTGCTGTTCCGGACGATCGCGCGCCGCCGGGGTCCGTGACGTGTCCGGGTCGCACACCCACCCACTGTTCCTCGAAGGCGCGTCCCCGGTGCATGCGCTGCCGACCGAGGTGAAGATCCTGGCCGCATTCGTCGGGATGTTCGCCGTCGTCGCGACGCCGCGGGAGGCGTTCTGGGCGTTCGGGCTGTATCTTCTCATCCTCGTCGGGGTGTGGCGGATCGCCGGCATCACGCTGCGCTGGCTCGCGCCGCGCATGCTCATCGAGTTGCCGTTCGTCGTGCTCGCCGTCCTGCTGCCGTTCGCGGAGACCGGCGAGCGGGTGGCGGTCGCGGGTCTGTCCCTGTCGGTGCCCGGCCTGCTCGTGGCGTGGAACATCCTGGTCAAAGGCACCCTGGGCGTGCTCGTCTCGCTGACGCTCGCGGCCACCACACCCATGCGGTCCCTGCCGGCGGGACTGTCCCGGCTGCACCTGCCCGGCATCGTCGTCACGGTGGCCACACTCATGCTCCGTTACGTGACTCTGCTTGCAGCAGAGATCGATCGGATGCGCATTGCGCGCGTCTCCCGCGGTGACGACCCGCGCACCCTGCACCTGGTCGGCGCGGCCGCGCGCGGCGTGGGCGGGACGTTCCTGCGCGCCTACGAGCGCGGCGAGCGCGTGCATCTCGCGATGCTCTCGCGCGGATTCACCGGCACCGTACCGCTGTTCGCGCCGCCGGCCCGGGGCCGCGACTGGTGCACCGCGCTCGCGCCCGTCGCGTGCGCGGTGGCGGTCGCGACCGCGGCCTGGGTGATGAGATGACCGCGCCCGCAATCGAAACCAGCGGGTTGGTCTTCGACTATCCGGACGGCCGGCGAGCGCTCGACGGCATCGACGTCTCGATCGCCCGCGGCGAGCGGGTCGCGGTCCTGGGCCCCAACGGCGCCGGCAAGACCACCCTGATCCTCCAACTCAACGCGGTGCTCACCGCGACGGCGGGCTCGGTGCGGATCGGCGGCCTCGCCGTCGGCCGGAAGAACCTGCGCGAGATCCGCCGTCGCGTGGGTGTGGTGTTCCAGGACCCCGACGACCAACTGTTCATGCCCACCGTGGCCGAGGACGTCGCCTTCGGGCCGGCCAACTTCGGGGTCCGCGGAGCGGAACTCGGACGGCGCGTGGCCGACGCGCTCGCGCAGGTCGACATGGCCGAGCACGCGCACCGCAGCGCCGGTCACCTCTCCGGGGGCCAGCGACGCCGGGTCGCGCTCGCGACGGTGCTGGCGTGCCGGCCCGACGTGCTCGTGCTCGACGAGCCGTCGAGCAATCTCGATCCCGTCGCCCGCCGCGAACTCGCCGAGGTGCTCATGCGTGTGGAGGCGACCCTCGTGCTGGTGACCCACGACCTGCCGTACGCCGCGCAACTGTGCCGGCGGGCGGTGGTCCTCGACGCGGGTCGCCTGGTGGCGGACGACGGCATCGATCGGGTCCTCGCGGATGCCGACCTGCTGGCCGCACACCGCCTCGAGTTGCCCTGGGGGTTCACGCTTCCCGAGACGGAGTCACTGCCGGATCGCCTGCGGGACGGATGAACTCGGCGGCCAGGCGCGGATTGGTCTGTGTCAGCTGCCAATCCGTCCAGTATTCGAGGCTGCCGGCCTGATCGGCGTCGAGTCGGTCGCAAACGAGGTCCCAGTGCACGGCCACGCGGTCGCCCAACCGCAGATCCGGCACGAACGGTCCGGCGGCCGTGCGCCGTCGGGCAGGCCGGTCCTCGAGCGGGCCCAGCGTCAGCTTCGAACCGTCGAACTGCAGGCCCCGTGACCGCACCACCGCGGTGTCGGGCCGCAACTCGACGACGACGCCGTTGCGGATGCGGCACGAGTCGAGGACGTGCAAGGGCTGCGGCATCCCGGTGCCGAGCAGTCGCGTCCACGGATACACGCCGAACACGTGGAACGCGTGGGTGGGTGCGACCTCGGGCAGCAGGTCGTCGGTGAGGTACTTCCAGTAGTGCCCGGCGCGCGCGCCGAGGCGGTCGAGCAGTGCCCGGCCGAACCGTTCCCGGTCCACGGCCGCGGTCAGCTCGTTGCCGGTCCAGTAGCCGCGCACCACCGTCTCGTCGAGGGCGTCGTCCACTCCGGACTGTTCGGCGAGCAGTTCCTGGTACGGCCACGCGCCGCTGAACTGTCGGGCCGCCGCGTCCACGCCGCCGACGTCGGCTCCCCCGCCCCCGCACGCGACCGTCTCGAGCACCGATCCGGCGGGACCGCAGTACCCGAGCGCGTTGGGCGCGTACGCGTACCGCGCGAACAGGGCCCGACCGGCCCGGCCGCTCACTCGGGTCTCCGCCCCACCAGCAGCGCGGTCTCCCGGTGCAACCGACCGAAGTTGTAGTACGCGGCGCACGCACCCTCGGGCGAGACCATGCACGTCCCGATCGGGGTCTCGGGCGTGCAGGCGGTGCCGAACACCTTGCACTCCCACGGCTTGATGACCCCCTTGAGGACCTCCCCGCACTGGCACGCCTTGGGGTCGGCCACCCGGACGCCCGGCATCGAGAAGCGTTCCTCCGCGTCGAACTCGACGTAGTCGGGGTGGATCCGCAGTGCGCTCTGCGAGATGAACCCGAGTCCCCGCCACTCGAAATGCGGGCGCAGCGCGAAGGTTTCGCTCATCAGCTTCAGTGCCTGCGGGTTCCCCTCGGGCCGCACGACGCGGATGTACTGGTTCTCCACCTCGCAGCGCCCCTCGCGGATCTGCTGCAACAGCATGTGCACCGACGCGAGGATGTCGAGGGGTTCGAACCCCGCCACCACCATCGGCTTTCCGTACACCTCGGGAACGAACCGGTACGGCCGCAACCCCACCACCGTCGAGACGTGTCCGGGGCCGAGGAAGCCGTCGAGGCGCAGGTCCGGGGACTCGAGGATCGCCTTGATCGGCGGCACGATCGTCACGTGGTTGCAGAAGATGCTGAAGTTCGTCACGCCCATCTGCCGGGCCCGCACCAGCGTCACCGAGGTGGACGGGGCGGTGGTCTCGAAGCCGACCGCGAAGAACACCACCTGTTTGTCGGGGTGATCGACGGCGATCTTGAGGGCGTCGAGCGGCGAGTACACGAATCGCACGTCCGCGCCGCGCGCCTTCGCCTCGATGAGGTTGCCGCGCGATCCGGGCACCCGCATCATGTCGCCGAACGTCGTGAAGATGACGTCGGGCTGTTCGGCGAGGTACATCGCGTCGTCGACGCGGCCCATCGGGATCACGCACACCGGGCACCCCGGACCGTGCACCAGTTCCACGGACGGCGGCAGCAGGTGTTCGATGCCGTGCCGGTAGATGGTGTGGGTGTGGCCGCCGCACACCTCCATGAACTTGAACCCGTCGTCACCGGCGAGTTCGGTGATCGACCGGACCAGCGCGCGGGCCGCCGCCGGGTCGCGGAATTCGTCCACGAATTTCATGCTGCAACCTCCTTGTGCCCCGGCGTCAGTTGATGCGCGAGGAATGGAACGCGTCGATCTCGTTCTCGTAGTCGGCGCCCATCTTCTGGACCTGGTCGAGCGTGAGCGCGGCCTCGGCCTCGTCGATCTTCGCCATGGCGAAGCCGACGTGGACCAGCACCCAGTCGCCCACCACGAGGCCGTCGTCGGCCAGCAGTCGCACGCTGATGGTCCGCTGGACCCCGCCCACGTCCACCTTCGCCAGGTGCTGCTCGGTGTCGACCATCTGCACCACCTGGCCGGGAATGCCCAGACACATGTCGTTTCCTCCTCTCGTTCAACAGATTCGAGGCAGCGGGTCCCCCACCAGCATGTCCACGATCCGGCTGCCGCCGAACGCGGTGCGCAGCGCGACGATGCCCTCCGGTTCGGCGAGCACCTCCCCGACCTCGGCGGCTCGCTCGCCGCCCGGGCACGCCTGGAGGGCTTCCAGCGCCGCGTCGGCCTCCTCCGCGGCGACGACCGCGACGAACTTGCCCTCGTTGGCGACGTACAGCGGGTCGATGCCGAGGAGATCGCACGCGCCCGACACCTGCGGCAGCACCGGCAGCGCCTCCTCGTCGAGCACCACCGCGAGGCCGGTGGACTGGGCCAGCTCGTTGCAGACGGTGCCGACCCCGCCGCGGGTCGCGTCGCGCATCCATCGCGTCGACGGGGCCGCCTCGAGCAGTGCGTGAACCAGACCGTTGACCGGTGCGGTGTCCGATCGGATGTCGGCCTCGATCGCGAGTTCGCCGCGCGCGAGCATCACGGCCATGCCGTGTTCGCCGATCGTGCCCGACAGCAGCACCCGGTCGCCGGGCCGGACGTGCTCGGGTCCGAGCCGGCGCGTCACCGGCAGGGCGCCGACCCCGGCGGTGCAGATGTAGACGCCGTCGGCCGCGCCTCTGCCGACCACCTTGGTGTCGCCGGTGACCACGTGCACCCCGCACTCGGCGGCGGAATCCGCTATGTCCCGGACGATCTCACGCAGCAGCGCGATCTCGAAGCCCTCCTCGATCACGAATGCCGCCGACAGCCACAACGGCCGCGCCCCGGTCACGGCGAGATCGTTGACGGTGCCGTGCACCGCGAGGTTCCCGATCGACCCGCCCGGGAACTGCAGGGGCTGCACCACGAACGAGTCGGTCGAGAACGCGATCCGCTCACCCGCCGGCAGCGTGAGCGCGGCCGCGTCCCCGAGCTGTTCGAGCTGCGGATTGCGCAGCGCCTCCACGAACACCGAATCGACCAGTGCCGCCGACGATTTCCCACCCGCACCGTGGGCGAGTGTCACGACGTCCTCGAGCAACCTGGGCCGGCGCTTGCGGAACGATGCGATGCGGTCGAGGACCCGGTCCTCACGTTCGGTGGCCGTCGTCGGTTCCATCTGTCAATCCTCCCGACTGTCGGTGGTGGCGATCTCCGGTCTGTTCAGGTGTCCCTGTGCGGCACTCCAGAGTCGGTAGCCGACGAGCGCGTGGCTCTCCTGGATCCGGTGGATGCTCTGCGATCGGATCGTGAAGCAGAAGTCCAGGTCGTCGCTCACCGCCATCCGGCCGCCGTCGTGTCCCGCGAATCCGATCGTCAGCAGACCCCGCCGACGCGCCTCGGTGAGTGCGATCATCAAATCGTCGGAGTTCCCGGAGGTGGACAGCGCGATCGCGATGTCGTGCGGGCCCGCGTGCGCGATGATCTGCCGGGAGAAGATCAGGTCGAAGCCGACGTCGTTGCCGAGCGCGGTCACCACCGCCTGGTCGGCGGCGAGCGACCACGCGGCAACGGGCCTGCCCCGCGCCGGACGGCTGAACAGCGACGCGAGAGTGGCCGCGTCGGTGGAACTGCCGCCGTTGCCGAACGTGTAGAGCCGCCCGCCCTGGGCGAACCGCTCCGCTATGAGGCGTCCGGCCGCCTCGATGCCGGGCCCCCATTCCGTGGTCGAGTCCTGCTGCAGCCGAGCGCTTTCGGCGGCCTTGCTGCGGGCCGAGGCGGCCAGGTCGTCGAGCAGGGCAGCGATGTCCGAGGCCCCCACATCGTGGGCGTCGATGAACGGGTACAGGAAGTCCGTTCCCTCGGAGCCGGGGGTAGCGCCGGTCATCGCTGTACCTCCTCGTGCGGGTCGAGCCGGGTGATCGCGGCACCGCCGTGGACCAGCAGCAGGTCGTGGGGGGCGACGGCGCCGACGAGTGTCGTGTCGACCCGCTCCTCCCCGCCGGCCGTCCGGACGAGGGCGTCGGTGAGCGGATCCGCCGGCGCCAGCACCACTTCGGCGAGCCGGCCCTCGTCGCTGCACGTGACGCACGTGTCGTCGGCGCAGTCGCCGCTCGCCCCGGCCGGCGCCTGCAGCAGCCCGGGGTGCTCGAAGCAGACGTGCGTCAGTTCCCACAGCAGGTGGTACATCAGCACGAACCGCCCGGTCGCCGGGACCATCGGATCGTCGGAGTCCACCCACAGGATGTGGGTGGCGGTCCCTGCATCCGGCCGCGGGCCCGAACCGATCCAGATCGTGTCGGCGCCCCACGCCGGCGCCCGGCGCACGATGTCCCGGACCTGGGGCTGGTCGGCGGACGCCACCGCGAGGATCACGTCCCCGGGCCGGGTCGCGACGCGGCACTGCGCCACCGGGTCGGGTTCGACGAGCGAGACCGACGGCAGGGCCCGTTTACCCATGATCACCGGGTGGACGAACTCGACCGCCACGTGATGCGCGTGCGGTTCCCACTGCGGCGAGACCACCCACAGGGTGGCACCCGCCTGGAATCGCCGCGCCAGGGCCAGCGCCGCGGCCGCCAGGTCCGCGGACAGTTCCTGGTCGATCAGTTCCACCGTCGCGTCGCTCGTCGTCATCGTTGCACCTCGTCGATCGGATCGGTCCGGGCGCGACGCGCGAGCGTCGCGAGCCCCAGCGCGGCCTGCCCCAGGGACAGACCGCCGTCGTTGGCGGGCACCGCCCGGTGGGTGAGGACCCGCAGCCCGGCGGACTCCAGGCGAACCCGAACGAGCGCCGTCAACAGCCGGTTCTGGAACACCCCACCGGTCAGCCCCACCGTCGTCACCCCCGCCTGCCGGGCGACGCCGGCCGCGAGACCCGCGGTGGCCGCCGCCAGTGCACAGTGGAATCCGAAGGCCAACTCCGGCACCGGGATCCCCGCGCGCATCCCGGCCACGAGTCCACCCACCAGCTCGGCGAGCTTCAGCTCGCCGTCCTCGATCCGCATCTCGACCTCGGCGGGTGCGCGGGCGGTGCGGGCGAGGGCCTCGAGTTCCACCGCGGCCTGCGCCTCGTAGCTGACCCGGTGCCGCACCCCGAGCATCGACGCGACGCCGTCGAAGAGCCGCCCGACGCTCGTCGTCCGGACGCAGCCGAGCCCGGAGTCGAGTTGCGCGGCGACCAGTGCACGTTCGTTCGACGCCAGCGCGCGCAGGCACGGCAGTTCGGCGGCCGCCGCGGTGTCCAGGCCCACCTCGTGCAGCAACGCCAACGCGACGCGGGCCGGGTTGCGCACCGCGACGTCGCCGCCGGGCAGCGAGAACGACTGCAGGTGCCCGACGCGCCGGGCGTCGAGCAGGTCCTCCCCCACCAGCAGCATCTCCCCGCCCCACACGGTGCGGTCGCAGCCGTAGCCGGTGCCGTCGTATGCGACGCCCAGCACGGGCGTCCCCACCATCCGGTGTTCGGCGACCAGCGCCGCGACGTGGGCGTGGTGGTGCTGGACGGTCCGCAGGTCGATGCCCTCGCGTTCGCTGAACTCCTCGGCCCAGTTCCGCGTCGAGTATCCCGGGTGCTCGTCGGCGACAACCAGTTCGGGCCGGACACCGTGCAGCGCCGACAGTTGCGCAACGGAGTCGTCGAAGACGCGCCGGCTCTCGAGGCTGCCCATGTCGCCGAGATGTCCGGAGCAGAAGGCGAAGTCCTGCCGGGTGAGGCAGAAGGTGTTCTTCACCTCGGCGCCCACCGCGAGCACGGTCGGGCCGGGACGACCCAACAGCACGGGCAGCGGCGCGTACCCGCGGGAACGCCGGATCGGCGAGGCCGCACCGTCGACGACCGTGAGCACCGAGTCCTCGCACGGTACGGCGATGTCGCGGTCGTGCATCAGGAACACGTCGGCGATGCCGGAGAGTCGTTCGCGCGCGTCGTCGTTGTCGAAGCACAGCGGTTCGCCACCGAGGTTGCCGGACGTCATCACCAGCAGCCGCGGCGGCGGCACGTCGCTGCCCGGCACCGGCGCGAACAGCAGGTGGTGGAGCGGCGCGTAGGGCAGCAGGATCCCGATCTCGTCCAGTCCCGGCGCGACGTCGTCCACCACCTCGGATCGGGCCTTCCTGCGCAGCAACACGATCGGACGGGCCGGGCTGCTCAGCACGTCGGCCTCGGCGATTCCGACGTCGCACACCCTCCGCGCGGTGGTGACGTCCGCGGCCATCACCGCGAACGGCTTGGCCGGACGCTGCTTCCGCTCCCGCAACCGTCGCACGGCATCGGGATCGGTTGCGTCGCATGCCAGGTGGAAGCCACCGATCCCCTTGATCGCGACGATGCCACCCCGCGCGATCTCCAGCTGCACGCGCGCGAGGACGGCGTCGTCGCCGTCGATGCGAGCGCCGTCGGCCTCCGCGTGAATCCGGGGTCCGCAGTCACGGCAGCAGATCGGCTGTGCATGGTATCGGCGGTCGGTGGGGTCGGCGTACTCGCGTGCGCACCGCGGGCACATCGGGAACCGCGCCATCGTGGTGGCCGGCCGGTCGTACGGCAGGTCCGTGACGACCGTGAACCGGGGCCCACAGTTCGTGCAGTTCACGAACGGGTGCCGGTACCGCCGGTCCGCCGGGTCGGCCAGTTCCCGCGCGCAGTCGTCGCAGATCCCGACGTCGGGCGGGACGAGGGTCCGCGCCCCCGCGGTGTGCACGCTCGGCACGATCCGGAACGTGTCGTCGCCGCGGGGCCGCGACGGTTCCACGGTCACGTCCACCACCACCGCGAGCGGCGGTGCATCGCGACGCAACCCGATCACGAACTCCGCCAGCGCCTCCGGCCGACCCTCCACCTCGATGAACACGGACACCTCGTCGTTGCCGCAGTGCCCGGTGAGTCCCAACTGCTCGGCGAGCCGCGCGACGAACGGCCGGAAGCCGACGCCCTGCACCACCCCGCGGACGGTCACCCGGCGCCGCTGCAGCGTGGCCCGGTCGGTGAACGCCTCGGTCGTCACGGTGCCCCGCCTCCGCCGCCGTCGCCGCGCGGCTCCCGCGGACGGCCCATCAGTTCCAGACCGGCCATGGCCCGCTCGGCGCCCTCCCGGTCGACGCGCTCCACCGCGAACCCCATGTGGATCACGATCCAGTCGCCGGGTGCGAGCACGGTGTCCTCAAGCATCCCGATATTGACCTTGCGTTCCGTCCCCTCGACGTCGACCAGCGCGAGCTGGCCACCGTAGCCGTCGAGCATCCGGACCACCTGCCCCGGGATTCCCAGACACATCGCTCAGCCCTCCGTCCCGTCGATCGGGCCACCGACCGCCGCCGCGGCGGACCCGGTCCGGCACGCGGACAGCACCGCCAGCACCTCGTCCGCGGCCGCGTCCACCGCCGCGGCAACCGTTGCGGACAGCCCGATTCCCTCGTCGACGCATCCCGCCTGACAACCGACGACGAACGTGCGGGGGAGCTGTCCGCCGAGCGCGGCGAGGCTCGCGAACACCGCACCCGGATCCATGCCGTGCGCGTCGAGGCGTGGGGCCGGGCCCGGGTCGTCCGGATCGACCTCGAACACCCGGATGTCGCCCGGCCGGCCCCGGTCCGGGACCGCGTCGACGAGGACCAGCACGTCCCAGCCGTCGAGCAGGTCGTAGGCCAGGTGCATCCCGCGGATGCCGTAGTCGACCGCGCGGACGCCGTCGGGCAGCGGGGCGGACGCCCGCCCGGATACCAAGGAGCGCAGCACTTCGGGGCCGAACCCGTCGTCGCCGAGGAAGATGTTGCCGATTCCGGCAACCAGGATCCTCGGCGGCGACGACGCGGGCGGCGCGGGCGTCATCTCGTCACATCCGACGCATACGTAGGTACCGCTGCATGTCCGGGATCGACCGCACCCCGATCCACACACCGGCCGCCGCGATCGCCGCGAACAGCACGGTGGACACCATTCCGATTGCCCTCATGACCGATTCTCCTCTCGCTCGTCCGCCGCCGGTGGCCGCGAATCGAGTGGTTCCACTTCGTCGGGCGCGAAGTACAGGTAACGGCCGTACCAGTCGTGCAGTTCGGAGGCGGGATCGTCGACGAGCACGACACCCACGTGTGTGCCGCCGTCCACGTCGGCATGCACGGTGGCGACCCGGGCGACCTGGCCCGTGAAGAACAGGTCCTGCGCGTCGGCACGCCGGGACGGCCGCAGTCGCACCAGGCTGCCCTTCGCGATCCGGACGCCGTCGACGAGGACGCCGTCGGCGTCGGGCCGAACGCTGGTGTCGGCGGCCGGATCCCACCAGGGCACGTCGTCCGGCACCTCGGGGACCAGGCCGGGTGTGACGAACGTCGGGGGCGCCGGCAGTCCGGTATCGATGGCGCGCGGATCGCGCAGCGCGCCGTGCAGCTTCTCCATGTCCGACGCCGACATGTCGTCGCAGCGGTCGATGATCTGCGCCGCCAGCGGATCGGTCGCACGGGCCTGCGCCTTCTCCTCGTCCGTCAGCGTCATCACCCGCAGGGTGAGGATCTCGTCGATCTCGGTGGCGTCGAACAGGTCTCCGTCGCTCTCCTCGGCGACCCGCGGATGGTCGTACAGGATGATCGGCGACGCCAGGACGACGTCGCTCGTACCGGGTGCGCTCGGGTCCCCGGCCAGGACCGGGTAGCAGCGGTGCTGCCGGCACCCGGCCGCGGCGGCCGCGAAGCGGTCGGGCGGTTCCAGCAGCGACGTGAAGCGGGTGCCGCGGGCCACGAGGAGCAGATGCGCGCCGATGAGCGAGTGGCGGATCGCCGTGTCCTTCACAGGAACACCCGGGGCTCCGACCTCCTCGAGGACGGTCTCGTTGCGCACGTCGACGCTCAACCGCACCGCGTCGCCGATGCGCGACACCGCCAGCTCGACCCGGCCGTGCACCGGGAACCGGGTCCGCACCAGACGGCCGGACGGCCCGAGCTCCTCGACGTCCGTGCCGCCTGGCACCCGGACGTCCCGGCCGATGCCGCCCTGCAGGTCCGCCACCTTGAACGCCCCGAGCGGGACCTCCACCTCCACGGCCTCGTCCCAGCTCACCCACGTCCGCCCGTCGGTGACAAGTTCGGGAACTGCCTCGAATCCACCCCCGCGGGCCGCCTCGACGGTCCGGACCTGCAACTGCAGGAACCGCAGCACCGGCTCGACGACACCACCGTCACGGTCGAGCACGCACTCGACGCGCATCGTGGCGTCCTCCCCCACCCCGCGGTCGTCGGCGCCGACCGGCCCGAGCACACCGAACTGCCAGCGCGACTGGTTCTTCCGCGACGTCGAACGGTACGGGTACAGCAGGTAGCCCTCGTACAGGACGGCGTCGGCCACCGCCCGCAGCCGGGTCAGGTCGTCGAGGCCGGTCACGTCGCCACCTCCCCCGCGGCGTCGAGCAGTGCGGTCACGGCCTGGTCGATGCCCGGTATCCCGCGGGCGGCCTTGAAGCGCATCAGCGCGGCGATGGTGTCGTGATCCAGACGCAGCCAGCCCGTCGACGGGAAGTTCTGCCGCACCGTCTCGCGCCACACCTCGACCGGCAGGTCGAACTGCGCCTCGCGGTCCCACGGTACCTGCTCGACGCCGAATCCCTTGGTGCCCTTGGTGAATACCGTGCCGCTGAACAGGAAGCTCAGCGGGACCTTGGCGTCCGCGCCGCCTTCCAGCGCGTGCAGGTACTTCGACGCCGTGACCTCGAAGTCGTACGTGCACGGCATCACCAGTTCGGTCACGCACTCGCCGGTGAATCCCGGCACCATCGCGGTGCAGTGCAGCCACGGGAACGTCGAGAGGGTCGACCCCCACCGATCGCGGGGCCCGAACAGGTCGAGCAGCCCGGCCTCCTCGGAGTCCGAGTAGCGGCGGCGGCGCGGTTCGATACGGATCTGGCATCGCAGGGCGAGGGCGTGCACCGTGGCAGCGGTGGACTCGGCGATCCGCACGCGGGCGATCAGGTTGGGTGTCACTGCGAACGGTTCGGGACCGACGGAGAGCACGGAGAAGTCGAGCGCGGTCACCTCACACCTCCGGTCCGCTCGTCACGGGCACGCTGCGCCGCTCGATGCGCTCGAAGAAGCTGTCGAGTTCGCGGTGCGCATCCCGCCCGCCGTCGAACCCGCGCCAGCACCGCCGCAGCCGCCCGACCAGTTCGTAACAGGCGTCGATCGGCAGGAGGTGGCACTCGGCACCGGACGGACCGGTCTTCGGCACGCGGATCAGTAACGCCTCGACGTCGGCGACGGCGGTGCCGAGGGCCGGGTTGGCCTGCCGCACCGCGTCCCACGCCTCGATGGACAGTTCCGACTCGGTCGCGCCGGCAGGTCCGGGATAGAACGCGACCGTGCGACCCTGCTCGGAGTTCCGGAAGAAGAACGCGAGCCCCACCGGGATCTCGAGCCCGTCCCACTGTCCCGGTCCCAGCCGGAAGTCCGGGAACGACAGGTACCGGTCGGGTACGGCACGGTACTTCAGTTCCGCGTCAGGTTCGGTGAACAGCAGGTAGCACGGCCGGCACACGCACATCAGTTGTCGCCCGGCCATGTTCACGACGTGCGGATGCTCGTCCGCGATCGGCAGCGCGCACATCTCGCACCGTTCCCCGGCGATCGGCTGCGGCCGGGTCGCCGCGATACGCCGAAGCACCCCCAGCGCCGGACCGGTGGGGGTGCCGTGGTTCGACGGCGCGTTCACCCCGTCACCGCCGTCGGCACCGCCACCGAGAGGACCCCGTCGCGCACCAGGACCGGAAGCGGGTCGAGGTGATCGCCCGACGTCTCCACCGCAGCCCCCGCGCGGCGGACGTCGTAGTGGGCGCGGCAGGTGGGGCAGCGCACCACCGCGTCCCCCACAGCGCCGCCGGCCCGGCGCTGCATCACCGCCCCGGCCATCGAGTTCCCACACGCGGGACACCGGTCGCGGTACGCGAAGATCTCGTCCCCGATCCGGCACACCAGCAGCGCCAGACCGCCCACGGTGAATCCGCCCACCTCACCGGGCCCCAGTTCCTCGAATTCCGGTGCAGAAACCCATGTTCCGGGTTGCTGGCTAGTATCGTGCACGTGCGACATCAGCGAGTCGACGCTGAACACACCCGGCGTCGCCGCGGTGGTCTCGGCGGGGTCGGTCTCCACCTCGATCGCGGTGGTCTCGGGCGCCGCGGCCTGCACCGCCCCCTCCACCGCGAACTGCAGGGTCACCACCGACGACGGGCACCCGTGACAACTGCCCAGGAGCCGCAGCCGCACGACACCGTCGTCCGACACCTCGACCAGTTCGACGTCACCGCCGTGCGAGCCCAGGTAGGGGCGGACGTTGTCGAGCGCGGTCCGCACCCGGGTCTCGACGTCGTGCGGGTGCAGCCCGCTCACCAGCAGCATGCTCGACACCAACTCGTCGCGGGCCAGTTCGTCGACCATCCCGGGGGTGCGCGCGGCCACGGCGACGACCCGCCCCAGCGCCTCACCGTAGAGGTCGATCACCTCGCGGACCAACTGCTCGGCCCGCTCCCGGGCCACCGGTCCGCCGGCCGAGGCGGCATCGAGCAGCGCCTCGATCCGATCGCCGGCTCCCCGCCAGCGATCGGATTCGGACGTCTCGCTTCGTGTCTCGTCGTGTACCGACGCCATCCGTCACCTCACTCCCCGGTCATGGACTGTGTGGGCGAGTGGACCTGCTCGAGGGTCTGGCCGTCCCCGAGGTACATGTGGACACCGCACGGCAGGCAGGGATCGAAACTGCGGACCGTGCGCATGATGTCGATGCCCTTGAAGGTGTCGCGGTCGTTCTCCTCGAAGATGTGCAGATCCGTCACCGCGTCCTCGTAGGGACCCGGAACACCCTCGGCGTCACGTGGACTCGCGTTCCACGGCGTCGGCGGGTACGGGTGGTAGTTCGCGATCTTGCCGTCGCGGATCACCATGTGGTGCGAGAGCACCCCGCGCACGGCCTCGGTGAACCCGCACCCGATGCCCTCGTCGGGGACCTCGAACGCCTCCCACGTCTTGTTCCGGCCGGCGCGGATCTCGGTGAGCGCCTTCTTCGCGAAGTGCAGCGCCATCGCCGCCGCGTAGGCCTGGAAGTACGTCCGGGCGCGGTTGCGCTCGATCGTGTTGCTCCACTGCGGGATCTTCCACTCGAGACTGACCGGTCCCTTCAGCGCCGTCTTCGGGAAATCGATCTTGACGCTGTGCCCGGTGGCCTTCACCTCGTCGGTCTCGACCAGCCCCGCGAGCGCGGTGGACCACATGCGGGCCAGGGCCCCGCCGCCGGTGTCGAGGGCCAGATTGTCCTTGCCGTCGAACCATCGCGGCGACATCACCCAGCTGTACTTGTCCTCGAGGTCGCGCTTCTGCGGCTTGGGGTTGGTGTGCTGGTTCCACGGGTGCCGCCGGTCCACCGGATTGCCCAGCGGGTCGGTGGTCACGAACATCTCCTGCTCGGACCAGTCGTCGTAGTACGACGAACCCAGCATGATCCGGATCCCCAGGTTGATGTCCACCAGATCCGTCGTCACCAGCTTGTTGTCGACGACGACACCCGGGGTGACGAACATCTTCCGACCCCAGTCGGTCATGTCCTTGTACTCGAAGTTGCACGCTTCCGGGTCCTGGAACGTACCCCAGCAGCCCAGCATCACTCGCCGCTCGCCCACGTGCTCGTAACCGGGCAACGCCGTGTAGAAGAAGTCGAAGAGGTCGTCGTGCATGGGGACGACCTTCTTCATGAACTCGATGTAGCGCATCAGCCGCGTCGTGTAGTCGGTGATGAGCTCGACCGTCGCGACGGTGCCGACCCCACCCGGGTAGAGCGTCGACGGGTGAACGTGCCGCCCCTCCATGAGGCAGAACATCTCGCGGGTGAGGCGACTGACCTGGAGCGCCTCGCGGTAGAAGTCGCCGGTGAACGGGTTGAGCGCCCGCATGATGTCGGCAATCGTCTTGTATCCGTGAGCGTCCGCGTGCGGCGCCGCAGTCTTCTCCGCCTGCGCGAGGACGCCCGGGTTGGTCTCCGAGACCATCTTCTCGCAGTAGTCGACGGCGACCAGGTTCTCCTGGAAGATGTTGTGGTCGAACATGTATTCGGCGGCCTCGCCGAGATTCATGAGCCACTCGCCCAGGTGCGGCGGCTTGACCCCGTAGGCCATGTTCTGCGTGTAACACGAACACGTCGCGTGGTTGTCTCCGCAGATCCCGCAGATGCGGCTGGTGATGAAGTGCGCGTCGCGCGGGTCCTTGCCCTTCATGAAGAGCGAGTAGCCCCGGAAGATCGACGACGTGCTGTGGCATTCGGCGACCGTCTTGTTCTTGAAGTCGACCTTGGTGTAGATCCCGAGGCTGCCGACGATACGGGTGATGGGATCCCAGGCCATCTCGACGAGGCCCTTGTCGTCGACTGCCCCCCGTTTCGGCTCGGGCACTGTGGAAGTCATCGAGAACCCTCTCTTCTCTCGGCAATCGCCTGTCGTCGGTCTCGCGCTACCAGGTGCGCACGGCGCCCGTCCTCAGCAGGCGCCCGGGTACACGCCAGCTGGGCTCCTTGTCGAGCGTCCGTCCCGTGATTCCGCGCAGTGTGCGGATCATCGTCCCGTACACCTCGACCGCCGTGCTCGACAGTTTGCCGCCCGGCGGCTCGTCCATGAACGGCATGAACTTGTCGGGAAATCCGGGCATGGTGCAGCCGATGCAGATGCCTCCGACGTTGGGGCATCCACCGATGCCGTTCATCCAACCCCGCTTGGGCACATTGCATTTCACGACAGGACCCCAGCAACCGAGTTTCACGATGCACTTGGGTGAGCCGTACTCGGTAGCGAAGTCGGCCTGCTCGTAGTAGCCCGCACGGTCACACCCCTCGTGCACGGTCTGCCCGAACAGCCACTGCGGTCGGAGCATTTCGTCGAGTGGGATCATCGGCGCCTGATCGGTTACCTGGTACAGCAGATACGTCAGGGTTTCCGAGAGATTGTCCGGCTGGATCGGGCACCCGGGCACGCACACGATCGGCAGGCCCGCCTTCGATTTCCAGTCCCACCCGAGGTAGTCGGGCACGCCCATCGCACCGGTGGGATTGCCGGCCATCGCGTGGATCCCACCGTACGTTGCGCATGTGCCGGCGGCGACGATCGCGGTCGCCTTGGGCGCCAGGCGATCCAGCCATTCGCTCGTCGTGACGGGCTGTCCGGTGTCCGGATTGTTCCCGAACCCGCACCAGTAGCCCTCGTCGTGCAGTTTCTCGTTCGGGATCGATCCCTCGACCACCAGAACGAACGGTTCGAGTTCGCCACGGTCTGCTTTCCAGAACCATTCGAGGAAGTCGTCGGCCCCGCCCTGCGGACCGCATTCGAAATCGATCAGCGGCCAGTGCACGGCCACCTTCGGCAGTCCGGGAAGCGCCCCGAGCGCGATCTCCTCCACACTCGGCTGAGTCGCCGCGGTCAACGAGACCGAATCGCCGTCGCAGCTGAGTCCCGCATTGATCCACAGGACGTGGATGACACCCTCGTCCGTTTCGTCAGATTTGGCGTGTTCCGGCTTCTTCGCAGCTTTCGTCGGTGTCGACATAGCAGCCACTCCCCGGGGCTCCAACGCCCCTGCGTCACCGGAGTCGACCCTCGGCCCACTTGCGTGACGCCCACCACAATTAAGGCGCGACGACGGTGGGTCTGTCAACGCCGGACGATCATCCCGCGCGGCGCTCGGCCACCCACCGATACCACTCCCCGAGCCCCTCTCCGCTGGTCGCCGACAGATTGATCACGCGCACATCAGGATTCACCGATCGAGCGTTGCGTTCACACGCCTCCGTATCGAATTCGACATAAGGGAGGAGGTCGGTCTTGTTGACGATCACGAGATCGGCCACCGCGAAGATGTGCGGGTACTTGAGCGGCTTGTCGTCCCCCTCGGTCACGGAGATGAGGACAACCTTGCCTTGCTCTCCGAGGTCGAACAGTGCAGGGCACACGAGGTTTCCGACATTCTCCACGAACACCAGCGAGTCGTTCGCGGGGCTCAACGCATCCAGCGCACTCCGCATCATCTCGGCGTCGAGATGGCATCCCGACCCCGTATTGACTTGCACCACAGCACATCCCGTCGACCTGATCCGATCGGCGTCGAGCAGTGTCTCCTGGTCTCCCTCGATCACCGACACCGGACTCGAGTCCTGCAGGTCCCGCACGGTGCGCTCGAGCAGTGTCGTCTTGCCCGATCCGGGCGAACTCATGAGGTTGAAGGCCCGCACCCCACGTTCGGCCAGCCACGACCGGTTCTCCGCGGCCAACCGGTCGTTCTTGTCCAGGATCTTCTGTTCGAGCGTCACGGTCTCGGTCGCGACGGGCGCATGGTCGTGCCCGTGCCCGTGTTCGTGAGTGTGCCCATGACCGTGTTCGTGAGTGTGCCCGTGGCCGTGGTCGTGCTGGTGTTCGTGCTCGGAGGCCCCGTCTGCCGGAACCGTGATCCGAGCCCCGGCCGGCTCGTCGACCTTGCCGCATCCACAGGTCGCGCACATCGCTCAACCCACCTCCATCGACATGATCCGCAGTTCACGACCCGAGAGGACCTCGACGTCGGCGCTGCCGCACGGACACAGAAGCACCAGGTCGAGCAGGGGAAAGTCCTCGCCACAGCCGCGGCAGTGCGCGCGGCCGGGCGGCTCCTCGATGTCGAGACGAGCCCCCTCCGCGACGGTGCCCTCCGTGACCAATTCGAAGCAGAACTGCATCGCGTCGGGCACCACCGCGCACAGTCGGCCCACCTGCAGTCGGATGCTGTGCACGCTGCGTCCGGCGGCACGTTCGCACACCGCGTCGACGACGCTCTGGGTGATCGCCATTTCGTGCATCACGGGTGTCCGTTCGGACGGAGGCTGTCGATCACACGATAGGACGCCCCCGCGACGGGGAACAGGGGATTCGGCGAAGTGCCGTCAGCTCGCGTCGTGCTCGTGGAAGTGCGTCGCGCCGATCGTGTGCAGCAGTTCGTGCACGGTGTCGTCGACCAGGCGGTAGCGCACGGTGCGCCCCGACCGCTCGGCGGCCACCCACCCCTGCTGCCGCAGCAACCGCAGTGCGTGCGAGACCGCCGTCCCGGTCATCCCCAGGGCCGCCGCCAGGTCCGTGACGCAGATGTCCGGCGCGTGGTGCAGGCACAGCAGGAGGCGCAGACGATTGGGGTCCGACAGTAGTTCGAAACGGCCCGCCCACGCCGCGATGTCCGGCGCGACGAGCGCCTGCGCGGCTCGGCGCACGTGGTCCGGGTCGATGGCCGGAGTCGGGGGCACGGCACCAGTGTAGGTCCGGGACCGGCCGTAACCTGCCGAATCGGACCCCGCGGTGGCGCGATTTACCGTGTAGGGGTGGTGATGCAGCAGGCAATCAATCCCGTCGACGGCGTCGGCATCGCGTATCGGGTGATCGGCGACGGCCCGCCCCTGGTGCTCGCGCACGGGACCGCGCTCTCGAGCGCGATCTGGCGGGCGTTCGGCTACGTCAAGGCCCTGCGCGACGAGTACCAACTGGTCCTGCCCGACATGCGCGGTCACGGCCGCAGCGACACTCCGCACGATCCGGCGTCGTACGCGATGGATCTCGTCGTCGGCGACGTCCTCGCGGTGCTCGACGACCTGGGTCACGAGCGCGCCCACTACCTGGGCTACTCGTTCGGCGGCCGCGTCGGGCTCTCGCTCGCGGTCTCCGCGCCCGACCGGCTGTGCACCCTCACCGTCGGCGGCGGCAGCGGCCGCCCGCAGGCCGGTTCGTTCGACAAGCTCTTCTTCCCGGGCTGCATCGACGTCCTCGACCACGAGGGCATGACGGCGTTCCTCGACCGGTGGAACGCGCATCGTGCGTGGCCCCTGGATCCGGCGACCCGGGCAGCGTTCGACGCCAACGACACCCGCGCCCTCGTCGCGTACCTGCGTCGTTCCGAGGAGGAGCCTGGTGTGCCCGACGCGGCGCTCGAGGCACTGGACGTCCCGACGATGCTGTTCGTCGGGTCGGAGGACCGGCCCCGGTACTCGGACACGCAGAAGCTGGCGTCGCTGATTCCGGGTTCCCGGCTCGCCGTCATCCCCGGTTTCGACCACGCCACCACCGTCGCGGCATCGCCCGAGGTCCTGGCGGTGGTGAGGCCGTTCCTGGAGGAGCATCGAGTGTCTTGACGTCCTCCTCGGCCTGGAGGCCGGGGATTCCTACCAGCGCCGTCGGCGCTCTCGGTGGGTTCCTGTTTCACAGAGTCGTGCTCCCCACTCACGCGGGGAGGCTGACCGTCTCTCCGCAGGCGTTTCGTCTCTCCGCCCGTCCGGCGGCGAGAATGCTCCCCGTACCGGGGACATGAGCTGATCAGCGCGTGAACGCACCCTCGAGACGGTTGCGCGAGCCCGGGTGGATCAGGCGCGCCGCGCTCACCAATCCACGCTCGGACCAGGTTCGGCGGCGGATCAGCAGGCACGGTTCGCCGCGGTCGATCCGGAGCAGGCGGCATTCCTCCGGGCTGGCGAGGACGGCCTCGACGACGTGCTCACCGCGCACGAGGGGCGCGACGCGGCTGAGGTAGTCGTTCGGCGTGATCGTGGTGAAGTCCTGGTCGAGGTAGTCGGGCGCCTCGGCGGGATTGACCAGACGGTCCTCCACCTGGATCGGCGTGTCGTCCTCGTAGTGCACGAGCACCGAGTGAAACACCCTGGCGCCGACAGCATCCCGAAGGAAGACCTGCGAATGATCGGTCTCCTCCTCGCGAACGAAGACTACCTCGGTGCGGTGCCGGTGCCCACGCTCCTGGATCTCGTCGGCGATGTTCTTCACCTCGAACAGCGGTGACGGGGTCTTGGTGCTGGCGACGAACGTTCCGATACCCATCATCCTCACGATGAGGCCGTCACTCGTCAGCTCGCGCAGCGCGCGGTTGATCGTCATCCGGGACAGACCCAGCGCATTGACGAACTGGTTCTCGGACGGCAACTGGTCGCCCTCGGACCAACGGCCCGAACGGATCTGCTCCGCGACCAGCTTCTTGACCCGTTCGTACGCGGGCACGGACTCGCCGCCGGCCTCGCCGAACAGCGCGGCAAGTTCCGCGTCGACGTCAACCACTGCCATCCGCTGCCCCTGTTCCTCGAAATCCTGCCGCTCCGATGGTCGACTCGGCCCACGAAGTCTACCGACCAGTGACCTCGGCCCGGACGGCGAGCGGTTGCCGATCGGGATCGAGGAGAACGTGTCGGTGAACGAACGCCCCGACAAGCCGAATGTACTTGCTGCACAACATTCCGTCATCGAGGACGTCGCCGCTCATGTCACCGGTCCCGACTGCCCGCACCACCTGCCGACCGGCTCCCGCGAACCACCCGGTGCAACTGGCGCTCCAGACCGAGTTCCGACCATGCCGCGAGACGTCGAGGAAAGGGGTTGGCGGAGTGGTCGTCGAGACATTCCAAACACATAAGCCGAAGTAATGACCTCGATCACTAATGCGAGCTTGCCGCGGGCGACAGGCACGACCCAGCATGGATTGCGCATGATCCGTACGAAAGGCAGATGAATGACTTCAGAGCTGGCGGCGGTCGCCTTCGATGCGACTGCAATTGCAGAGATTATCGACCTGGATCGGTATCCGATCGATCGCCTCGATTCCGAGGAAGGGCGCCGACTGATCGAGCGTTGCCGGAATGATCTGCGGACTCGCGGCGCATGCCAGCTCGACGGATTCATTCGACCGAATGCCGTCGAAATCCTCGTCGCGGAGGCGCTCGAAAAGTCAGCGGACGCCTACCGGACCGACGACACACACAACGTGTACTTCGAGGACATTCCCGAGGACGCGGCGGCGGACGACCCGCGAGGGATGCTCCAGCACTCCTCGAAGCTCACGATCGCGTGGGACCAGATCGCCGAGGAATCCGCCCTGCAAACGGTCTACAACTGGGATCCGCTGACCGATTTCATCGGACAGGCGTTGGAAATGCCCAGCTTCTACCGCTACGACGACGCACTGGGCGCCTGCTCGGTGGCGCTCTTCGAGCAGGGCGACGAACTGGGCTGGCATTTCGACCGATCCCATTTCGCAGTGACTCTCATGCTCCAGCCCACCGACGAGGGCGGAGAGTACGAGTACTTCCACATGCTCCGATCCCCCGAATCGGAGAACTACGCGGCAGTGGCGGAGCGGCTGAACGGATCCCGATCCGGCGTGATCACCCTGCCGAACGAGCCGGGCACCCTCAGCTTCTTCCGTGGTCGATACTCCATGCACCGCGTCACTCCGGTGGCGGGCGAGAAGACCCGCGTCAATGCCGTCCTCGCCTATTCCGAGAAGTCGGACGACAAGCTGAACAGCATCACCCAGAAACTCTTCTACGGACGCACAACGTAACCGCGCGACAGCGCCAGGGGCCGGAGGCATGCGAGCGAATCGCGCAAACATGCCGCCGGCCCCTGGCGCTTTTCATCGCCGACTGCGCGCCGTCGAGGAACATGCTCTCGCTCAGGATCGTGGGCTACTCGACCGGCTCGGACCGGGAGGTCGACGCGCTCGACTCCGCCGTCGCAGACGGGCTGTGGGCGATGAGCAGGCGATCGGCTGTATCGTGCACAGCGACCGCGGATCGCAGTCGTTCCCGCAGGTTCGCCCAAGTGTCGGTTCGGACCGCGATCGCCTCCGGGCCGAACAGGCCTATCACCGACGCCCTACCAGGCCCGCCTAGTTGACCCGTCGAATACGAGACCAGCTTGACCACACCAGCCACTCGGGCTGCGCAACCGAACCTGCCACCCGATCGCTCAGCCGCCCGGTTCGACTCGCCCCATCGAATACCGAACGGTATCCAGATCAAAGTCAGGTCCACCCGGCAAGCGGGCCTAGCTGCGCCGAAGGCCGGTCGGAAGCCGCTCCCCTTGACATCAGCTTGTATAGACCGGAATATACAAGCCGCGCTCATGGAACGTGAGCCAGCGCACAACAGCTGCGGACGCCGGATGCGGACGACAACAGAGTCGCTCGACAGCCTCGTACCGCGGGCAGTGCTCTCACCGCCCGATCACTAGGAGCACCCGATGGACATCACCTCACCCGGCGGCGAGGCACGCGCGATCAGCGCCCCGGCGTCGCCGAGCGTGCTCCGCGTGGACAACCCCACGGTTGACGGGGCCAACTGGGCGCAGTTCCGCGAGCCCGAGGCCGAGGGCCGGATGCTCCACCCCGCCGGGCGGGAATGCGGACGCTTCCACATGCTCCGATCCCGGAATCGGGGAACCACGAGGTGGTGGCGGAGCGACTGAACGGGTCTCCAACCGGCGCGATCACCCCGCAGAACGAACCGGGCACCCTCGGTTCTTCCAGGATCGGCACTCCAAGCATCACGTCACTCCGGTGGCAGGCGAGAAGACGCGAGCCAATACAGTTCTCGCCTGTTCCGAAAAGCCGGACGACAAGCTGAACGACATCAACCAGAAGCTTTTCTACTGAGACGCAATGTAATTGCGCGACAGCGCAATGCCGCTGGAGCATGCCAGCGAGTGGGGCAATCATGACTCCGGCCCCCTTCGTTTCTCGTCGACATGATCGCGCCGGAGTTTGCAGTGCTTCTGAATTGATCAAGTCGGCATGACGAACACGGACGAAAAAGGGAATTTCCAGTGCACTACACCAACCCAGGCCATAACTTGACCGGAAAAGATCTGACAGCTCTCACGGAAAATTCCATGAGCCCGTTCGAACTGGATGCGGCCTCCCTTGATCTCATGGAACGGTCGTGGAAGACGGCGACGAGTGCAGCTGAACGTCGGCAGGTCTACGGTCGGACGACCGGAGTCGGCGCCAACCGAGAGGTGCAGATCGACCAAGCACTCGAGCAGGATCTCCGGCTGCTACGCAGTCACGCGACGGGTGCCGGGCCCTATCTCTCCCATGACACCGTCCGCGCTGCGATGATCGTGCGGCTGAACCAATTGCTGGCCGGCGGCTCGGGCATGCACCCGGACATCGTCGAGGCGATCTCGAAGTCGCTCAGCCACGACGACCTGCCGCGAGTACACGCTTCGAGCGCCATCGGAACCGCGGATCTCAGTCAGTTCGCCGAGATCGCGCTGGGGCTGATGGGCGAGGCCGACCTCGAGAGCGGTCGACGGGACCCGATCTGGCGCCCCCACCCCGGCGACGCTCTGGCGCTGATCTCGACAAATGCCATGGGCGTCGCCCGCGGTATCGCTGCCTGCCAGGCGATGGAGCGCTACATCGCGCATTACGAGGCTGTCGCCGCGTTGTCGCTGATCGCGACCCGCGGTTCGACCGAGGCGTTCGACGAGTTCGTCCATGCGTCGCGCCCGCAACCACACCAGGCGTCGACGGCCGCAAGGATCCGGGCTCTCGTCGCAGGCCACCAGTGGACCCCACGGCGGGTGCAGGATTCGTACGGGTTCCGCGCCCTCCCGCAGGTTCTCGGCCCCGCGCGGCATGCGCTCGAATCCTATTCGGCTGCACTGGATATCGAGTTGAACTCGGCAGCCGAGAACCCGGTGGTCAGTGTCGATCGGGACGATGTCTTCCACAACGCGAACTTCCACGTGCAGGCCCTGGCCCTCGCATGCGACCACTCCAAACTCGCCCTCTTCGGCGTCGCGAATCTGTCGATGCGGCGACTGGCGAACCTCACCGAGCCCTCGTTCACAGGCCTGGATCCGTTTCTGGCGGTCGGGCCGGCCGGCAGCAGCGGCGTCATGCTGCTCGAGTACATCGCGGCAGCGTCCCTGGCGAGGTCTCGGAATTCGGCGACCCCGGCAACGCTCGGAACAGTCACCATCTCACGCGGGACCGAGGACCACGCGAGCTTCCACTCGCAGGCTGTCGAACAATTGCAGGACTGCATTCAGTCTGCAAACGAGATGCTCGGGTGCGAACTCGTCGCCGCGGTGAGGGCACTTCGCATCCTCGATGTTTCGCTCGATCCGGAAACCCCGCTCGGCACCTACCTCCAGCGAGTATCGAGCGTTCTCGATCCGAACAGCCTCGACCGTCCACTCACCCAAGACCTCGAGAGCGCGGTCAACTTCCTCACCCAGTCTCATGGACTGAAAGGCATTTGATATGTCCGAAAACTCAGTGATCACCGAACCCAGCGACGCGCCCGCCCAACCAACCGCGCTCGACCAAATTCCGTTCAGCCGATTCCACGCCAAGATCACCGCGATGACACTCGGCGCCAATTTCTCCGACGGCTACACGCTCGGAATCATCGGCGCGATCCTGCCCACGATCAGCACACAAATGGGACTGTCCTCGTTCTGGGAAGGGATGATCGCCAGCTCCGCCCTGATCGGCCTCTTCCTCGGCAGCATGATCCTGGGACGAGTCGGAGACATCATCGGGCGGCAACGCCTCTATGTCCTCAACTTCGTGCTGATCGCAGCGGTGTCGCTGCTGCAGCTGTGGACCCCCAACGTGTTGATACTGTTCGCCCTGCGCGTTCTCATCGGCTTCGGACTCGGTGCCGACTACGCAGTCGGACCCACCCTGATGTCGGAGTTCGCGCCGCGCAAGCAACGCGGAGCCATGCTCGCCTCGCTCACCGTCGCGTGGACCGTCGGCTACGTCGCCGCCAACGTGATCGCAACCTACCTCAACACCGGCGACGACTCGTGGCGCTGGCTCCTGGCCAGCGGCGCGATCCCCGCCGTGATCGTGCTGGTCGTTCGAATCGGCACCCCCGAATCACCCGGATGGCTGATCAGCAAGGGACGAGTCGACGAAGCACGCGCAATCGTCCGCCGCTGCTTCGGAGTGGAACTGGATACCACCACAGTCGCGCAGCAAGAGGAATTCACCGCGTACAAGGAACTCTTCAGCCCGACCTACCGGAAGCGCACCTGGTTCGCCGTTCTGTTCTACAGCGCTCTCGTGCTCCCGTACTTCGCGATCTACACGTTCGTTCCCACGATCCTGTCCGGGCTCAACGTCGAGGACGCCGATCTCCAGTACCTGATCCTCAACATCTTCCTCCTCGTCGGAGGCATCGCCGGAATCTGGTTCGTCGCCAAGATGCCCCGTCGCTCGTTCACCATCTGGTCGTTCGGTGTCCTCGCCGTCTCCCTCGTGGCACTGGGCGCGCTGAGCGACATGTCGGTCACGGCAATGATGATTCCGTTCGTCATCTACACGTTCGTGATGTCGGCCGCCTCGAACATCACGCAGGTCTATCCCGCCGAGCTCTTCCCCACGAGCCTCAGGGCCTCCGGCGTCGGATTGGCCAACGGGCTCAGCCGGATCGCCTCGGCCGCCGGCACCTTCATCCTCCCTGTCAGCCTCACGAACTGGGGAATCTCCGCCACGATGTACTGGCTCGCCGGGGTACTGCTCCTCGGCATGCTGATCTCCATCCGATGGGCACCCGAGACCAGATCGCAGCACCTGGTCTGAGCGCCGGGAAATGAGATTACTGTTGCCGCACTTCGCGATCCGCGCGGAGTGCGGCAACTGTCATTGCCGGAAAGTCAGTCCAGTGCAGATATGCGAGTCGAATAGAAGCAATTCATGAGTAGGCCACCGTGGACGTCGATCGAATTTCGACACTTCCTCGCATTGGCCGAGGTGGGTCGGGCGGGTTCGTTCACGGCCGCTGCCAATGCACTCGGTTATACCCAATCCGCGGTCAGTCAGCAGATAAAGAAGCTCGAGTCCGTGGTGGGGCGACGCCTCGTCGATCGTCCCACCACCACTCTCCAATCGGTCACGTTGACCGATGAGGGAAAGATTCTGCTGGAACACGCGAAAGCGATCCAGGCACGACTCGAAACAGCGTGGGCCGATGTCAACGCGCTGTCCGAGGGCGCCGTCGGAACCCTGCGAGTCGGCAGCTACGAGAGCGTCGGCACGAAGATCCTCCCGCACACCCTGAAGCTGTTCAAGGAAACCTGGCCCCGTATAGACGTCGTGCTCGAGGAGCACGACGACGACGAGATCCTCCTCCAGCGGGTCGAGGGCGGCGAGTTGGATCTGACGTTCATGGTCTTTCCCCTGACACCGGGTCCATTCGAATCCGCTGAGCTGCTTGTCGATCCGTACGTTCTCGTCGTACCTGACAGTTCACCGATCGCGACCGGGGAAGTCCCGATGCAACTCGACCGGATATCCGACATTCCCCTCATCGCCTACGGAAAACTGCGCGGGATCCATGACATCGCCTCGCGACTGGGGCGGCCCAGCCTGAATGATCACGTGGTCTTCCGCAGCAACGACAACGGCACGATCCTGGGCATGGTCGCGGAGGGTTTGGGCGCGGCAGTCATGCCGCGGCTGTCGGTGGACGTCAACCAGTCCGGATTCCGGATCGTCGACTTGATCCGGGTCAGCCCCAGGATCATCGGGATCGCGTGGCATCGGGGTCGCAGGATCACTCCCGTCATGCAGTCATTCATCTCGGCTGCGACGAGCAGTGCAGGTCTGCTCGCCTCATAGGGACGCCGGTTCCGCGTCATCACGCACTCCGATCGTCGAATCGATCTGCAGGCGAGCGCAATACGTGTCCGAGCGCGAAACAGTCACCGTGCCCGGGGTGGACACGCGTGTCGCACGGAAGGCCCCGGAGGGCTTCGTGAACCGGGGTGGGGACTCGAGGCTGCCCTCGCCCGCCGGTCGGCCGGCGTCTCCAGGGCATCACCGGCGATCAGGACGCCCAGACGCGCGACGTACAGGGACACCGCCCCGGCCGTAGGGGAAGGGGTGTGCACCACCTGGATCTCTTCGCCGGCCACCGCAATACGCTGTCCGTCGTCGAGCCGCCAGTAGCGGTGGTCACCGTGAAACGTCTGCCACAGGGCGTGGTCGGCCGGATGCAACAGAACCGGGGCGTACAAGCCGCACGCGACATCGACCGCCAGACGGTGGTCCGGATGCGCGTTCGTCCCCGTTCCAGCCGTGGAACGGGGACGAACACGGTTGTGTACCTTGTTATCGGCTCACTACACCCCAGCGCCTTCGAGGAGATCGGTGCGGTACTTCCGGGCGCGGTCGAGGATCGCCTCGGCCGCACGCAGACGCGGAAGGTAGCTTCCGTCGATGCTGTCGGGGCGGTTGGCGAGAAGTTCCCTGGCGCGCTGGACCTCCTCCGTGCTGGGCGCGAACCCGGTATTGATCATCCGAATGTGATCCGGCTTCACACAGAGCATGCCGCCCATCCCGTTTGCCACGGAACGGCGGCAGTAGTTGCGCAGTCCGTCCGCGTCGGATGCGAGAGACGGCCCGTCGATCGGAGCGGGGAGCCCGGCCGATCGGCTGGCCAGGACGAGGTGGGACCGCGCCCCCATGACGGTGGCGGAGTCGTCCGTCGCCGCCGTGTCGTGACGGAAGTCGCCGCTGCCGAATGCCAAGCGGGTCAACGAGTTCGCGCGCGCGATCGAGACCGCGTTCAGAACCCCCGTCGCGGACTCGATCAGAGCGATCACACCACCAGCGAAGTCGCCGAGCCCGGCCGAGGTCGCGTCGACCTCGGCCGGGTCCTCGGCCTTCGCCAGTACAACCCCGAGAATCCCCGGGCAGTGCGCCGCGAAGTCGAGGTCCACTTGCCAATCCGCAGTGGTGGCTGGATTCACCCGGATCCAGGCCTTCCCACCCCTCGCTGCCCAATCGTGGATCTCGTCGCGGGCACGCGGCCTGTCTCCGGGCACGACGCCGTCTTCGAGATCGAGGATGACGGCGTCGGGGCCATACCCTCGAACCTGGTCTTCCAGTCCGTGCGTGCGGGTTCCGGGCACCAGCAGCCACGAACGCGCGTCACGCGGAGCGACCGCCCCGACGGACTCACTGATGTTGCGGCAGTTCAGGGTAGTGATGACTTTTCCTCTCGTGGATGGAGCACAGGTCAGTTTCTGCGGATCAGCCGACCATCCGCCGCAGCTGACGCGACGCGACGGACAGCGCCGCCAGGTCCCGTCGGCCGGATGCGGCGATCTCCGCGAGCGCCTCGCGAGCCCGGCGCAGACGGGACTCGTTGCGTTCCTGCCAATCCGCGATCATCCGCTCGCTGTCGTCGCCCGGAGCCCTCTGCGCGAGGACGTCCAGGGTGAGGGCGCGCACGCTGTCGTACAGCTCGTCGCGCAGAGCCAGGCGCGCGAGCGCATCCCAGCGTCCCTCGTTGGGCAGATCGGAGACCCCGTTGAGCAGCGGGACGAGCCCCACCCGCTCGCACAGGCGGAAGTAGAGCTCACCGGCGACCGCCGTGTCGCACTCGGCCAGCTCCGCGATCTCGACGACGTCGAGCAGACCGAACCGGTCGAGCGCCAGTTCGACGTCCTGAACAAGGTCCTCCGGTGCGCCGCGCTCCGCGACCGCACGCGTGCGGTCCCGGAGGTTGGTGCGGTCGGCGCCCACCAGCCACTCTTCGAGATGCGCCGACGCGTCCTCGATCCGGTCCCGGAACCGCGCGATCTCCGCGCCCACCGCGAGCGGCTGCGGCCGCCGGTGCAGCATCCACCGCGACGCCCGGTCGAGCAACCGCCGCGTCACCGAGACAAGTTCGTCGGCGACCGCGCTCGGAACATCGGCTGTCGCGATTTTCGACCACAGTTCGGGCAGCCCGAACACCTCGCTGACCACACTGAACGCGCGGACGGCGTCATCGGGAGTGGCGCCCGCCTCCTCTGCGAGGCGGAAGACGTAGCTGATGCTGCCACGGTCGACGACCTGGTTCGTCAATGCGGTCGCGACGATCTCGCGGCGCAGTGGATGCCGGTCGATGGCGTCGGCGTGATCGCGCCGCAGCGGCTGCGGGAAGTACTCGCGCAGGATCGGCAGGAACACGTCGTGGTCGACGAGGTCGCCGGCCAGCAGGGCGCTCTTGAGCTCGAGCTTCACGTGCGCCATCAGCGTCGCCAACTCCGGCGCCGACAGCCCCGCCCCGGACCGGCCCAGCGCCGCGATCGCCTTGCGATCGGGCAGCACCTCGAGCCTGCGATCCAGCGCGCCGGCCGCCTCGAGCGCTGCGATCTGGCGTCCGTGTACCTCCAGCATCGAGGGTGCGGCGGCGATCGCCGTGCCGATCAACTCGTTCTGGGAGACGTTGTTCGCCAACACCAGTGCGGCGACCTCGTCGGTCATCTCGGCCAACAGGTGCGACCGCACCTCGGCATCGACGCTGCCGGCACCGACCAGATCGTCGAGCAGGATCTTGATGTTGACCTCGTGGTCGGAGCAGTCCACACCGGCCGAGTTGTCGAGCGCGTCGGTACCCACGCGGCCGCCCGCACGGGCGAACTCGATCCGCGCCGCCTGGGTCAGGCCGAGGTTGCCGCCTTCGCCGACGACTCGAGCGCGGAGATCGCATCCGTCCACCCGCACAGCGTCGTTTGCCTTGTCCCCCGCGTCGGCGTGGGATTCGGTCGAGGCCTTGACGTAGGTGCCGATGCCGCCGTTCCACAACAGGTCCACCGGAGCCCGGAGGATCGCCTGGATCAGTTCGGGCGGAGTCATCTCGGTGACTCCCGCGTCGAGTCCCAGGACCCGGCGGACCTCGTCGCCGATCGGGACGGACTTGGCGCCGCGCTCCCAGACACCGCCGCCCGGGCCGATCAGCGACCGGTCGTAGTCGGCCCACGACGATCGCGGCAGCGCGAACAGCCGCTCCCGCTCCGCGTACGACCGTTCCGGGTCGGGGTTCGGATCGAGGAACACGTGTCGGTGGTCGAACGCCGCCACGAGCCGAATGTGCCTGCTGCACAACATTCCGTTGCCGAAGACATCACCGCTCATGTCGCCGATGCCGGCAGCCGTGAAGTCCTCCCGCTGGCAGTCGACACCCAGTTCACGGAAGCGGCGCTTCACGCTCTCCCACGCGCCCCGCGCGGTGATGCCCATCGCCTTGTGGTCGTACCCCACCGACCCGCCGGACGCGAAGGCGTCCCCGAGCCAGAAGTCGTACTCGGCCGCGACCGCGTTCGCGATGTCGGAGAACGAGGCCGTCCCTTTGTCGGCGGCCACCACGAGGTAGGTGTCGTCACCGTCGTGGCGGAGGACCCCCGGCGCCGGCACAACCGCCCCGGTGCTTCGGTCGATGTTGTCGGTCAGGTCGAGCAGACCGCTGATGAACGTGCGGTAGCCGGCGACACCAGCCTCCCGCAGGGCCGCGCGGTCGGCTTCGGCGTCACCGGTCGGCGCGGGCGGGCGGCGCAGGACGAAGCCGCCCTTCGCGCCGACGGGCACGATCACCGCGTTCTTGACCGCCTGCGCCTTGACCAGGCCGAGCACCTCGGTGCGGAAGTCCTCCCGACGGTCCGACCAACGCAGCCCGCCGCGCGCGACCGACCCGAACCGCATGTGCACACCCGCCACGGCCGGCGAATACACGAAGATCTCGTGCCGGGGCCGCGGCTCGGGCAGTTCGCCGATGCCCTGCGAATCGAGCTTGAGGGCCAGCGCCGCACGAGTGGGCGTGGCGAAGTGGTTGGTGCGCACGGTGTTGCGGACGGCGCTCAGGAGGGCCCGGAAGATCCGATCCTCGTCGAGGCCCGACACCTGCTCGATCGAGGCCGACACCTCGGCGGCGTCGGCGTCGCCGCCGTCGTCCGACGGGGTCGCCGGATCGAATCGCGCCGCGAAGCACCGCACCAGTCCGGCCGCGATCTCCGGATAGCGACACAGCACGTCCGCCACATACGCACTGCTGTAAGGCAATCCGCCCTGACGCAGAAACTCGGCGTACGCGCGCAGTACCGAGACGTCACGCCAGTGCAGGCCCGCCCGGGCGACCAACTCGCCCAGCCGGTCCGCCTCGGCGGCACCCACCCACAGCGCCTCGACCGCTGCACCGAAGCGGTAGGCGAAGTCGTCGAACCCGTCCTCCGGCGCGATCGGGTACCGGACGGTGAACTCGTACACCCAGCACGGCAGGTCGGCCGGAGAGACCAACGCGTACGGACGTTCGTCGAGGACCTCGACGCCGAGGCTCTGCAGCAGCGGCATGAGATCCCCGAGCGATGCCGGGCGCCCGCCCACGTACAGGGACAGGCGGTGCGTGCCGCGCGCCGTCACCTCGGGAACGAGTCGGACGCCGACGCTCCCGTCGGCGAGCCCCGCGAGGATGTCGAGGTCGATGCGCGCACGCTCGGGGGTGATGTCCTGCTTGTATCCGGCGGGCAGGCCGGAGACGAATCGCACGAGATGCTCACGCGTCGCCGGGTCCGCGTCGGCGAGCACACGCTCGTCCCAACTGCGGAAGATTCGGGCGAGAGCGTCGTCGATCTCGCGGGGGTTCGGCATCGGATCGGTCTGGGTGGGGACGGTGTTCATCTGGGAACCTTCCGCCGGGTGCCACGCTGCACCCGACTGGTCGTTGTGTCCGTTCAACTGGTCGAACACTCGACATCAGGGGGCTGTATCGCTGGATGCCCCTTGACACGAGCTTGTATAGACAGGAATATACAAGTCATAGTTACAGAACGTGAGCCAGCGCACAACACCTACGACAGACCGGATGTGGACGACAACGGAGTCGCTCGACAGCCGCACATCGCAGCAGCGCCCTCACCGCCCGATCACTAGGAGTTACCCGATGGACATCACCTCACCCGGCCACGAGGCCCGCCCGGTCAGCGCCCCCCGTGGCGCCGAGCTGAACACCCTCGGGTGGCAGCAGGAGGGCGCGCTGCGCATGCTCATGAACAACCTCGACCCCGAGGTTGCCGAGCACCCCGACAACCTGGTGGTCTACGGCGGCACCGGCCGCGCCGCCCGCAGCTGGGCCGCGTTCGACGCCATCGTCGCCACCCTCAAGACGCTGAAGAACGACGAGACCATGCTGGTGCAGTCCGGCAAGCCGGTCGGCGTCTTCCGCACCAACGAGTGGGCACCGCGCGTGCTCCTCGCGAACTCCAACCTCGTCGGTGACTGGGCCAACTGGGAGCAGTTCCGCAAGCTCGAGGACGAGGGCCTGATGATGTACGGCCAGATGACCGCCGGGTCCTGGATCTACATCGGCACCCAGGGCATCCTCCAGGGCACCTACGAGACCTTCGGCGCGATCGCACGCAAGCGCTTCGACGGCACCCTGGCCGGCACCATCACCCTCACCGCCGGCATGGGCGGCATGGGCGGCGCGCAGCCCCTCGCGGTCACCATGAACGACGGTGTCGCGATCTGTGTCGACTGCGACGTCACCCGCATCGACCGCCGCATCGCGCACAAGTACCTCGACACCAAGGCCGACAGCATCGAGCACGCGCTGCAGCTGGCGACCGAGGCCCGCGACGCCCGCAAGCCGCTGTCGATCGGCCTGGTCGGCAACGCCGCCGAGATCTTCCCGGCGCTGCTGGAGATGGACGCCCCGATCGACATCGTCACCGACCAGACGTCGGCGCACGACCCGCTGTCCTACCTGCCGCTCGGCGTCGACTTCGCCGACATGAAGGCGATGGCCGAGAAGGACCCGGCCCAGTTCACCGAGGATTCCCGCAAGTCGATGGCCGCGCACGTCGAGGCGATGGTCGGCTTCATGGACAAGGGCGCCGAGGTCTTCGACTACGGCAACTCGATCCGCGACGAGGCCCGCAAGGCCGGCTACGACCGCGCGTTCGCGTTCCCCGGCTTCGTCCCGGCCTACATCCGTCCGCTGTTCGAGGAGGGCCTCGGCCCGTTCCGTTGGGCCGCGCTGTCGGGCGACCCGAAGGACATCGCCGCGACCGACAAGGCGATCCTCGAGCTCTTCCCGGAGAACGAGCACCTCAAGCGCTGGATCGAGATGGCCGGCGAGAAGGTCGCCTTCGAGGGCCTGCCCGCCCGCATCTGCTGGCTCGGCTACGGCGAGCGCCACAAGGCCGGCCTGAAGTTCAACGAGATGGTCGCCAACGGCGAGCTGTCCGCCCCGATCGCGATCGGCCGTGACCACCTCGACTCCGGCTCCGTCGCCTCGCCGTACCGCGAGACCGAGGCGATGAAGGACGGCTCGGACATGATCGCCGACTGGCCGCTGCTCAATGCCCTCGTCAACACCGCTTCCGGCGCCTCCTGGGTGTCGATCCACCACGGTGGCGGCGTCGGCATGGGCCGCTCGATCCACGCCGGTCAGGTGTGCATCGCCGACGGCACCGAGCTGGCCGCGAAGAAGATCGAGGCCGTGCTCACCAACGACCCGGGCATGGGCGTCATCCGGCACGCCGACGCCGGCTACGAGCACGCCATCGACACCGCGCGTGAGCGCGGCGTGCGCATCCCGATGTCCGAGAACAACTGAACCTCACACCTGAACAAGGGCTCACGACGACCAGCGTGAGCCCGAACCGGCGGCACTGACGTCGGCTCCGCGACGAGCGGCAACGCGCAGGACGATCCCCCCTGCGTGTTGCCGCTCGTCGTCGTTTCCGGGTCCGGGAACGACGGGGAACCGCCCCTGGACAAACGGCGGGGTGTGATGCCATAGTCATCGCATGCCACTAGATGGCAATCGACTTCCACTAGATGAAATCTAGCGATTCCCCCTCTCGTTCATCCAGGAGTTACCCATGACCGCTCAGACCCTCGACGACGCGATCGACCTGTCCGAATTCCGCAGCACCGTGCGCGCATTCGCGAATGCGGAGATCCTTCCGGGCGCCGCCGAGCGCGACGAGTCCAAGGAGTTCCCCGCGCACCTGATCCGACGCCTCGCCGAGCAGGACCTGATGGGCATCTCCGTGCCGGAGGAGTACGGCGGCCTGGGCCTGTCGACGCGCGCCCAGCTCGTCGCGATCGAGGAGGTCGCCCGCGCCGACGCCGCGCTCACGTCGATCTACACCGCCCACTACCTCGGCCTTGAGCCGATCCTCGTCGGCGGCACCGAGGAGCAGAAGAAGCGCTGGCTGCCCGGCCTGGCCTCCGGTGAGGTCCTCGCCGGCTTCGCGCTCACCGAGCCCGACGCGGGCTCGGACATCGCCTCGATGCGCACGGTGGCGCGCCGCGAGGACGACGGCTGGCACCTGTCCGGTTCCAAGACCTTCATCTCCAACGCGCGCGAGGCCGACCTGGTCGTGCTGTTCGCCAAGACCGACCCGTCCGCCGGCTTCCGTGGCATCACTGCCTTCGCGGTCCCGAAGGGCACGCCCGGGATCAGCTACTCGGAGCCGCAGGACAAGATGGGCATCCGCTCGGCGCCCACCTACACCGTGTACCTCGACGACGTGGTGCTGCCGCACGACGCTGTGATCGGCACGGAGGGACGCGGCGGCAACATCGCGCTCACCGCACTCAACCGCGCCCGCATCGACGTCGCCGCGATGGCCAACGGAATCGCCCTGCGCGCGTGGGAACTCGGCCGCGAGTACGCCTCCGAGCGCAAGCAGTTCGGCCACCCCATCGCCGAGTTCCAGGCCATCCAGCTGCTGCTCGGCGAGTGCGATGCCAAGCTGGTGTCGTCGCGCGTGACCGCCGACTGGGCCTCCGACGTCAAGGACGCCGGACAGGACCTGCGCCGTGCCGCCTCGATCTCGAAGTACGTCGCGACGGAGGCCTGCTTCTCGATCGTCGACAACGTCGTCCAGATCCACGGCGGCGCCGGGTTCATGCGCGAGTCCGAGATCGAGCGCCTCTACCGCGACTGCCGGATCCTGCGCATCTTCGAGGGCACCTCGCAGATCCAGCTGCTGACGATCGCCGGCAACGCCCCGTCGATCCGGTCCACCGAGTACTGAGAGTCGAGGCAGCGATGACCACCCCCGCACTCCCCCCGCTCGACGGCGTCCGCGTCGTCGACCTGTCCCGCGTGCTCGCCGGACCGTTCTGCACCGCCCTGCTCGCCGACGCTGGCGCCGACGTCGTGAAGGTCGAGTCGAAGGCCGGCGAGGATTCTCGGCACCTCGGCCCGTTCCGGGACGGCGAGAGCATCTACTTCAACGTGCTCAACCGCGGCAAGCGCTCGATCGCCCTCGACCTCAAGGATCCCGAGGACCGAGAGTCGTTGCTGCAGTTGATCGCCGACGCCGACGTCGTCGTCGAGAACTTCCGCCCCGGCGTCACCACCCGGCTGGGCATCGACTACGAGGCGGCTCGGGCCCGCAATCCGCGGATCGTCTACGCGTCGATCTCCGGCTTCGGCCAGCACGGTCCGATGGCGGGCGCCGCGGCCTACGACCTGGTGGTGCAGGCGCTGTCCGGCGTCATGAGCATCACCGGCACCGAGGAGTCCGGCCCGACGCGTCTCGGAGAGTCGTTCGGCGACACCGTCGCAGGGCTGTTCGCCGCGTGGGGCATCAGCACCGCGCTGCTGGCCGCCCGCACGACCGGCCAGGGCCAGCACCTGGACGTCGCAATGTTCGACAGCATGCTCGCGATGCTGCCCACCGCGCACAGCCAGCTGCAGGCCACGGGCGTGACGCCGGCGCGGGTCGGCAACCGCCACCCGGTCTCGACGCCGTTCGGCACCTACCGCGCCGACAACGGGCTCTTCGTGCTCGCGATCGCGACCCAGCAGGGATTCGAGAAGCTGGCACGGACGATGGAGCGCGAGGACCTGATCACCGATCCGCGGTTCGTCGACGACACCCTCCGCACCGAGAACGAGCCGGCGGTGCGCAAGGAGATCGAGGCGTGGGCCGCGGGCCGAACCGTCGCGCAGGTCCTCGAACTGCTGGACGCGGCCGGCCTGGCCGGCTCCGAGGTGTGGAACGTCGAGCAGGCGCTCGGTTCGGAGCAGGCCCGGTACCGCGGCGTCGTCGAGTCGTTCGAGCATCCGGCGGCCGGTACGGTGTCCTACGTCCGGCAGCCGGTCGTGTTCGGCGACAGCACACGTCCGGCGGTCCGCCGCAGCCCGCTGCTCGACGAGCACCACGACGAGATTCTCGGCGAGGCGCGGGCGCGATAGATTCACCGCACGGTCGACCGTTCGGTCGACGCCCTCGGCATGGGAGACACGCATGGCCCCCGGTGACGTGACACGCAGTGTCAGTCGCACCTTCGAACTGCTCGGCGCGATCATCGAGCACGGCGGGCTGACCCTCGCCGACGCGGCGAAGACGACCGATCTCGCGACCAGCACGGCGCTGCGGCTGATCCGCAGTCTGGAGCAGACCGAGTTCGTCCTGCGCGGCGAGGACAACGTCTACCGGGTCGGTCCGCGACTGTTGCAGATCGGCGCGAAGGCCATCGCGGACAACCAGCTGCTCCTCCGCGCGCAACCGGCCATGGTCGAGATCGCCGAGATCACCCGGGAGTCGACGTACCTGTCGGCTCCCGGGCCTCGCGGTACGGCGTTGTACATGGGGCAGATCGAGGGCACCCACGCCATCCGGCACATGGGATGGGTGGGCCAGACGGTGCCGCTGCGGGGAACCGCTGTCGGCGCGGCCCTGCTCGGCGAGGTGGGCGCGGACGGCTACGCCATCGCCCACGACACCATCGAGGACCATTCCACCGGCGTCGCCGCCCCGATCTACGACGCGATCGGCAGGATCGTCGGCGCCCTGAGCGTCGTCGGACCCACGTTCCGACTCGACGACGACGTCTGCGCCCAGCACGGGCAGGTGCTCGTCGAGCGCTGCGCGCGCCTGTCCGCCGAGCTGGGCGGCACCGCCCCCTCGGCAGCCGGCGACGGCCGGAACTGAGAAGGTTTGGTGCCGCGGTCTCGTATTCGAGAAAATGACGCGGCACTCCGGCCGATCGGCCGGGGCCGAAAGGGGACGTTTCGATGTCGACGAGTCGGATCAAGTCCGCGGAGCGGGTGCTCGACGTGCTCGACCTGCTGGCCCGGCGGGGCATGCCCATGGCGGCGACGGAGATCTCGAGCGCGCTCGACCTGCCCAAGAGCACCACGCACCACCTGCTCAACGTGATGCGGGACCGGCGCTTCGTCTCCTACTGGCCCGATCAGCGGGCGTGGACGCTCGGCGTCTCCGCGTTCGAGGTGGGCGCGTCGTACATGCGCTCCGGTCCGCTGCACCGCGAGGGGCAGCGTCACATGGTGGCGCTCACCCAGGCCGCGGACGAGACGTCGCACCTGGCGGTGCTGCAGGGCACCGACGTGATCTACCTGGACAAGCGTGAGCCGCTGAAGCCGGGCGTCCGGCTGGTGACGGAGGTGGGCACGCGCCTGCCGGCCCATCTCACGGCTGTCGGACGCGCGATCCTCGCTCGCCTCGATCCCGAACAGCTCAGCGCGCTGTACGCCGGCTACAGCTGGCCGACGCGCACCGGCGAGGGCCCCACGTCGCTCGACGAGCTGCGGGCCCTGCTGAAGGCGGACCGCGAACTGGGGTACGCGGTGGAGCGCGATTCGACCACCAACGGCGTCACCTGCATCGCCTGCCCCGTGGTGACACGGGAGGGACGTCCCGTCGCCGCGCTGGGCGTCGCCTACCTGACCGGTGCGCGTTCCGACGCGGAGATCGGCGAGCTGGCCCAGCTGGTCGCGGAGGCGGCCGCGCACTTCTCCGACAGCCTGAGCGATCGCATGGTCGAGGCGTCGACGGAGTCCTGAGCCCGCCGTCCGGCACGCCGTTTCCCGGCAAACCTCAACCCGACTCTTGTCTTACATACGAGACTATGGTCTCGTATACGAGACCACTTCCTGCGTCACGGCCGCCGCTCCCCCTCCGGCGGCCGAACCGTTCACGCCCCGGAGCTCCCATGACCCTCACCGCCCAGTCCACCGTTGCCGACTTCGTCGACGTCGGTCTCGGACCCGTCACCATCCAGGACGTCGTCGACGTCGCGCGCCGCGGCCACGGTGTGCGCCTCACCGACGACGCCCTCGCCGAGATCGCCCGCTCGCGCAGTCGGATCGAGGACCTCGCCGCCGACCCGCGGCCGGTGTACGGCGTCTCGACGGGCTTCGGCGCGCTCGCCACCCGCCACATTCCACAGGAGCTGCGGACCCAGTTGCAGCGCAGCCTGGTCCGATCGCACGCGGCCGGATCCGGACCCGAGGTGGAGCGCGAGGTCGTGCGGGCGCTGATGCTGCTGCGCCTGTCCACGCTCGCGACCGGACGCACGGGTGTGCGCCCCGAGGTGGCGCAGGCCTACGCCGACCTGCTCACCACCGGCATCACTCCGGTGGTCCACGAGTTCGGCAGCCTCGGCTGCTCCGGCGACCTCGCACCGCTCGCACACGTCGCGCTCGCCGTCACCGGCGAGGGCACGGTCCGCACCGCCGACGGCCGACTGCTCGACGCCTCCGTCGCGCTGGCCGAGCACGGCCTCAGCCCCGTCGTCCTCGCCGAGAAGGAGGGGCTGGCCCTCATCAACGGAACCGACGGCATGCTGGGCCAGCTCGCGCTGGCCGTCACCGATCTCGACCACCTGCTCAAGCTGGCCGACGTCGCCGCCGCGATGAGCGTCGAGGGCCTGCTGGGCACCGACCGCGTGTTCGCGGCGGACCTGCAGGCGCTGCGCCCGCATCCCGGCCAGGCCGCCGCGGCCGCCAACATGGCTCGGCTGCTGGCCGATTCGCCGATCGTCGCGAGCCACGCCGGTCCCGACGACACCCGCGTGCAGGACGCCTACTCGCTGCGCTGCGCGCCGCAGGTCGCGGGCGGCGCGCGCGACACCGTCGAGCACGCCCGCACGGTGGCGCTGCGCGAACTCGCTGCTGCCGTAGACAATCCCGTCGTCACGCTCGACGGACGGGTGGAGTCCAACGGCAACTTCCACGGGGCTCCGGTCGCGTATGTCCTCGACTTCCTCGCGATCGTCGCGGCCGACGTCGCGAGCATCAGCGAGCGCCGCACCGACCGGTTCCTCGACGTCGCCCGCAGCCACGGCCTGCCGCCGTTCCTCGCCGACGACCCCGGCGTGGACAGCGGCCTGATGATCGCGCAGTACACTCAGGCCGCGATTGTCTCCGAGCTCAAGCGGCTGGCGGCGCCGGCCAGTGTCGACTCGATTCCGTCCTCCGCGATGCAGGAGGACCACGTCTCGATGGGCTGGTCCGGCGCCCGGAAGCTGCGCCGCGCGGTGGACGGACTCACCCGGGTTCTCGCCATCGAGATCCTCACCGCGGCACGCGGAATCGACCTGCGCGCCCCGCTGCAGCCCGCGCCGGGAACGGGCGCGGTGGTCCGCGCCGTCCGCGAGCGCGTGGCGGGCCCCGGCATCGACCGGTTCCTCTCGCCGGAGATCGAGCAGGTGGTCGCGCTCGCGGCGTCGGGCGCGCTGGTCGCCGCCGCGGAGCACGCGATCGGGGCCCTGCAGTGACCCGTCCGATCGCCCTGCCCCGACCCCGGCCCGAGATCGACGCGCTGCCCACGTATTCGAGGGCCTCGGGCGCGGCGACGGTCCGCTGGCGCGCGTCGAGCAACGAATCCACCATCGCCCCCTCCCCCGCCGTCGTCGAGGCGATCGCCCGCGTCGGCGCCCACGGGCACCTGTACCCGACGCTGTTCGCCGACGACCTGGTCGCCGCCCTCGCCGAGCGACTGTCCGTGCCCGCGGACGCGGTGCTGACGGGCGCCGGGTCGCTGGCCCTCCTGCAGCAGGTCCTCACGGCGTTCACCGGACCCGGCACCGAGGTGGTGCACGCGTGGCGCAGCTACGAGGCGTACCCGATTCTCATCGGAATCGCGGGCGCCACAGCCGTTCCCGTCCCCCTCGACGGGCAGCACCGGCACGATGTCGACGCCATGATCGCGGCGGTGACACCCCGCACCCGCGCGGTGCTGGTGTGCAACCCGAACAACCCGACGGGCACCGAACTCACCGAGAGCGAGGTGCGACGGTTGCTGGACGGCGTGCCGTCGCACGTGCTGGTGGTCCTCGACGAGGCCTACCGCGAGTTCGCCACCGAGGGCGTCGACGGCGTGGCACTGTTGCGGGAGTACCCGAATGTCGTGGTGCTGCGGACGTTCTCGAAGGCGTACGGTCTGGCCGGTCTGCGGGTGGGCTACGCGATCGCGGACTCCGCCGTCGCCGCCCCGCTGCACGCCGCCGCGCCGCCGTTCGGTCTGAGTTCGGTCGCGGAGGCCGCGGCATGCGCTGCGCTCGCCGACTCCGGGCACACCGACCGGATCGTGGAGTCGGTACACTCGGGACGCCGACACCTCCGATCGGGACTCGCCGCCCGGGGAATCGAAACCCCTTCCAGCGGAGGAAACTTCGTCTGGATTCCGGTGGGCGAGCGGGCCACGGCACTCGACGCGGCCTGCGTGGCGCACGGAGTGTCTGTCCGCACGTTCCCCGGCGAGGGCGTGCGGGTGACCGTCGGCGACCGCGACGCCGAGGAGGCGGTCCTCGCCGCCGTCGAGGAATTCACCGGGTAACCCACCGCTCACCGACCACGACGTCCGACCGATACCACGAAGGAACACCGCATGTCCCTCACCGCACTGGCCGACGCCCTCGGCTCGAGTCGACTCGTGACCGATCCCGACGTCATGGCCGCGTACACCCGGGACGAGGCGCACCTCGCGGAGCCCGGCCGCCCCCTCGCCGTGTTGATCGCGGACAGCACCGACGATGTCGCGGCGGCCATGAAATGGGCCACCGCCCATCGGGTTCCGGTGGTCCCCCGCGGCGCGGGCAGCGGTCTGGCGGGCGGCGCCACCGCGATCGACGGCTGCCTCGTGGTGTCCACCGCGGCGATGCGTCGCATCGTCGAACTGAACGCGGCCGACCAGCTCGCGGTGGTGCAGGCCGGTGTGGTGAACGCCGATCTCGACCGGGCGGCCGCCGAGCACGGGCTGATGTACGCCCCCGATCCGAGCAGCTTCCAGATCTCCACGATCGGCGGGAACATCGCCACCAACGCCGGTGGGCTGCGCTGCGTCAAGTACGGCGTCACCAGGGACTCGGTACTCGGCCTCGAGGTGGTGCTGGTCGACGGCCGCGTCCTGCGGACCGGCCATCGGACCGTCAAGGGCGTCGCCGGCTACGACCTCACCGGTCTGCTGGTGGGCTCGGAGGGCACCCTGGGCATCGTCACGAGCGCGACCGTCCGCCTGCGCCCGCGGCCGCGCCGGGAGCCGGCGACGATCGTCGGCAGCTTCGGCTCGCTGCGCGCGGCCGCGGACGCCGTCGCCGCCGTGGTGCGCGCCGGGATCGGACCGAGCCTGCTGGAACTGATCGACCGCGCCACGCTGACGGCCATCGACGAGTGGAAGCGCATCGGCCTCGAGTCCGGCACCGAGGCGATGCTCATCGCGCAGGCCGACGGGCCGGACGCCGACGAGGCCGCCGCGGCGATCGAACGGCACTTCACCGCCGCGGGCGCCGACTTCGTCGCGGTCTCCCAGGACCCCGCCGAGTCGGCGCAACTGCTCGAGATCCGCCGGCTGGCGTACCCGGCGGCCGAGCGACTCGGCCAGTGCCTGGTCGAGGACGTCGGCGTGCCGCGCTCGCGGCTGCCCGAGATGGTCGAATCGATCGAGGAGATCTCGCGACGCCACGGGGTGACGGTCATGACGGTCGCGCACGCCGGCGACGGCAACGTGCACCCGACGTTCGTGTTCGATCGGCTCGCGGACGGCTCGGTCCCGAACGCCGTGTGGGCCGCCGCCGACGAGGTGTTCCGACGCGCTCTCGAACTCGGTGGCACCCTGACAGGTGAGCACGGCGTCGGCGTGCTGAAGCGGCGCTGGATGGCGCTGGAAGTGGGAGAGGCGGGTTTGGACATCCATCGCGCGGTGAAGGCCGCGTTCGATCCGTTCGGTCTGATGAACCCGGGGAAGGGCTTCTGACCGCGACCAGGCGAAACAATCCGGAGACAAGCCGAATGTTGACAGACCTGTATATACAGGCCTATACATTTTGCACTGATATGGCGTGATCCAGCGCACAAGCACGAAGAAGGTGGGCATCACCCCCGGATGTCGACCCCGCCGCACGGTGGGATCAACGCAGAAAGAACAGGCTTCATGACACACGACGGCAGCACATCCGAGGTGCTCCTCACCCCCGAGCGACGCACCATCGACGTCGTCCCCGACAACGAGCGCCACGGCACTCCTCGTAGCCAGTTCACGCTGTGGTTCGGCGCGAACATGCAGATCACGGCTGTCGTCGACGGCGCGCTGGCCGTCGTCTTCGGCGCCGACGCGCTGTGGGCCATCCTGGGCCTGCTGATCGGCAACGTCTTCGGCGGCGCCGTCATGGCGCTCCACTCGGCGCAGGGCCCCCGTATGGGTCTGCCGCAGATGATCTCGAGCCGCGCCCAGTTCGGCGTCAAGGGTGCGGTCATCCCGCTCATCCTCGTGATCTTGATGTACCTCGGCTTCGCCGCCACCGGTTCGGTCCTGGCCGGCCAGGCCGTCAGCAAGGTGCTCGGCATCGACAACGCCACGGTCGGCATCGTGATCTTCGGGTTGCTCACGGCGTTCGTCGCCGTCACCGGCTACAAGATGATCCACGTCGTCGGCCGCATCGCGACCATCGTCGGCGTCATCGGCTTCACGTACCTCGCCGTCCGACTGTTCCTGGAGTACGACGTCGCGAACTACGTCGGCACCGTCGACTTCGACATGGTGACCTTCCTGCTGGCGATCTCCCTCGGCGCCGGATGGCAGCTCACGTTCGGCCCCTACGTGGCCGACTACTCCCGCTACCTGCCGCGTGAGACCAGCGAGCGCACCACGTTCTGGTCGACCTTCCTCGGCAGCGTCGTCGGATCGCAGTGGTCGATGACGTTCGGCGCGCTCACCGCCGCCGTCGCGGGTGACGCGTTCCTCGGTAACCAGGTCGGCTTCATGGGCGACCTCGCCGGCCCCGCGATCATCGCGTTCCTGATCTACCTGGTGATCGTGGTCGGCAAGCTGACCGTCAACGTCCTCAACGCGTACGGCGGATTCATGTCGATCCTCACCACCGTCACCGCATTCGACGGCCGGTCGCAGATCTCGACCAAGGCCCGCACGGCGTACATCCTGGGCTTCACCGTCGTCTCGATGTTCATCGCGATCGCGGCGAGCGCCGACTTCCTGGCCAACTTCAAGAACTTCGTCCTGGTGCTGCTCATGGTGTTCACGCCGTGGAGCGCGATCAACCTGATCGACTACTACCTGATCTCGAAGGAACGCATCGACATCCCGGCGCTCTACGACCCGAAGGGCCGCTACGGAGCCTGGAACGTCCCGGCGCTGATCGTCTACTTCGTCGGCGTGGTCGCCCAGATCCCGTTCCTGGCGCAGAAGATGTACACCGGCCCGTTCACCGACATGCTCGGCGGCGCGGACATCTCGTGGATCGTCGGCATCGTGTTCACCGGCCTGATCTACTACCCGGTCGCCAAGCGGACGAACAACCCGCCCGCCGAGATGATCTACCCCGCCCACACCGCGATGGTCGACAGCCGGGTCTGAGCCCGGGCACCGACCACCGCACCCTCCACGACAGTCACCTAGGAGCCTCACGTGACCACGACCGGTCCCCGGACCACCGCACTGACGAACATCGGAACCCTCGTCACCAACGACCCCGCTCTGGGTGAGGGGGCGCTGGGTGTCCGACACGACGCAGCGGTCGTCTTCGAGGACGGCGTGGTCGCGTGGGTCGGTGACTCCGCGGACGCCCCGGCGGCCGACACCGGCCACGATCTCGGCGGCCGCGCCGTGCTGCCCGGCTTCGTCGAGAGCCACTCACACCTGGTGTTCGCGGGCGAGCGGGCCGAGGAGTTCGCCGCTCGCATGTCGGGCGAGAAGTACGCGGCCGGCGGCATCCGCACCACCATCGAGGCGACGCGGGCCGCGAGCGACGAGCAGCTGGCCGCGAACGTGCGCCGCCTGCTCGACGAATCGCTGCGTTCGGGCAGCACCACCGTCGAGATCAAGAGCGGTTACGGCCAGAGCACCCGGGACGAGCTGCGCAGTGTCCAGGTCGCGGGCCGGTTCACCGACGAGGTCACGCTGCTGGCCGCGCATGTCCCGCCGCCCGAGTACGCGGGCCGCGGCGACGAGTACGTCGCAATGGCCATCGACGAGATGATCCCGGCGTGCGCCCCGCACGCGAAGTGGATCGACGTGTTCTGCGAGCGCGGCGCGTTCACCCTCGAGCAGTCCCGCGCCGTCCTCACCGCCGGCGTCGCGCATGGCCTGATCCCCCGTGTGCACGGCAACCAGCTCGGTGAGGGGCCCGGCGTGCAGCTGGCCGTCGAGATGGGCGCGGCCTCGGTGGACCACGTCACCTACGTCACCGACGCCGACATCGACGCGCTCGCCGGCAGCAACACTGTCGCGACACTGCTCCCGGGCGCGGACTTCTCCACCCGCAACCAGTACCCCGGCGCCCGCGCGCTGATCGACGCCGGTGTCACGGTCGCGTTGGGTGCGGACTGCAACCCCGGCACGTGCTACACCACCAGCCTGCCGTTCTGCATCGCCATCGCTGTCCGCGACATGCACATGACGCCGGCCGAGGCCGTGTGGGCGGCTACCGCGGGCGGTGCGAAGGCGCTGCGCCGCGACGACGTGGGCAGCCTGCGGATCGGCGCCCGGGCCGACGCGATCGCCCTCGACGCGCCGTCGTACCTGCACCTCGCCTACCGTCCGGGCGTGCCGCTGATCCGCGAGGTGTTCAAGGACGGCGTCCTCGCGACGACCACGAACTGATCGAGGGAACAGGCATCTGACATGACGAACCACATCGACGTCGACATCGCGCCCCGGCCGTGGTCGGGCCGCACCGACGGCACCGGATCCGAGCACCTCCGCTGGCACCAGGCCGTCACGCCGTACCGCCCGGGCACGGGCGCCGGCACGGTCCTGATCGGATTCGCGAGCGACGAGGGTGTGCGCCGCAACAAGGGACGCCAGGGTGCCTCCGCCGGCCCCGACGCGCTCCGCAAGGCGCTGTCCTCGATGGCTCTGGAGAACGAGACGACGCTGTTCGACGCGGGCACCGTCGCCGTGACCGGCGACCGGCTCGAGGCCGGCCAGGAGGCGCTCGGCGCCGCCGTGACGACCGCGCTCGATGCCGGACGACTGGCAGTCGTCCTCGGCGGTGGCCACGAAGTGGCCTACGGCACCTACCTGGGCGTCGCCGGATCGCAGCTGCGACAGCAGCATCCGCGTCTCGGCATCCTCAACCTCGACGCCCACTTCGACCTGCGCAGCGACCCGATCCCGAGTTCCGGCACGCCGTTCCGGCAGATCGCCGAGGACGAGGATGCCGCGGGCACGAGCCACCGCTACGACGTGATCGGGATCAGCCAGCCGAGCAACACCAACGCCTTGTTCGAGACCGCGCACCGACTCGGCGTGCGGTACCTGTTGGACGAGCACTGCGGCGTGGTCGATCGCGAGCGGGTCGACGAGTTCGTCAACACGTTCCTCGACGACGTCGACCTGGTGTACCTGACGATCGACCTGGACGTCCTGCCCGCCGCCGTCGCCCCCGGCGTGAGCGCACCCGCGGCCTACGGTGTCCCGGTCGAGATCATCCAGCGGGTGTGCGATCTGGTGAGCGTGAGCGGCAAGCTCGCGGTTGTCGACGTCGCCGAGCTGAACCCGGCGCTCGATGTCGACAATCGGACCGCGCGAACCGCGGCACGGCTCATCCACCGCATCGTCGCCGGGCACGTTCCGCCGACGGCCTGACTCAGGACTGTCACCGCTCGAGTCGATATTCCCCCTCCCCTGTAGCCGGCGCCCTCTTCCTGGGTGCCGGCTACAGCGGTTCCAGGGAGCTGTGCGGTTGTCGGTCGTGCCGTCGTCGCGGTCAAGCCGCGTGCGGTCCGGCGCGATAGTTGGAGGGAATGGGTTTCTTGTAGGGGTCGACAGAGCTGGGTGGTGTGAACCACGGCTGTCGGTCTGCGCCTATCTGCACTTCCCAGTGGCTGTGGTGGAGAAGCCTGTGGTGGTAGCGGCAGAGTAGGACGAGGTTGTCGAGGTCGGTGGGTCCGCCGTCGGCCCAGTGCTTTACGTGGTGACCTTCACAGTGAGCGGGCGGCGCTCCGCATCCGGGGAAGGCGCAGCCGTGGTCGCGGGCGATCAGGGCTCGTCGCTGCTTCTTGGACACGGTTCGGCTGGCGCGGCCCAGGTTGAGGGGAACTCCGTCGTCCATGACGATCGGGGTGAGGTGGCAGTCGCAGGCGATGCGTCTTGCGGTCGCGATGGTCAGTGGCCCCATGTGTGGCATGCGTGCGATCGCCGAACAGGTCCGACTCTCCGTCCGAGTCGATGAGCTCGTGATCGGTCTCGGTGTGCGCGAGGTCTTGCGCATTCACATGCAGTGACAGGTGGGGTCGTTCGCCGCCTTCGATGGGTGCGTCGCCGGAGTCGAGGTAGCGGCGCAGGATCTCGGCGAACGCGTCGGCGCGCCGCTGAGCCGGGTTGCGGACGTCGGCTTGGGCGTCCACCGGGTTGCGCGGTTTGGTCAGCGAGGACAGCGCCGTCAGCAGCATTTCGCCGGTCACGGCATCGAGATCGCCTTTGACTGCAACCCGCCCGTTCAACGTCTTCGACGCGTGGAATTCGTTGCGGTCGGCATCCTCGCTCGGCGGGAGTTCGTCGGATTCGAAGATCCGCTCGAGCCGGGCGATGCAGGTGCGGACGGCCATGGTGGTCGCGGCCGGCCCGGCGGCGTTGTCCAGCAACACTTTCCGGCACGAATCGAGTGCCCCGTTCGGCATGCCGCGCGGCGGTGTCTCGCAGAACTTGCCGACCAGCGCTGCGTGGTCGCCGGAAACGGTGCCGGCGTTGAACGCGTCGGCGATCTGGGGTTGCCGATCGAGCATGCGGCCCAGTGCGAGGATCCGTGCGGCGGCCGGCACTTCCAGCAGGGTGTTGGCGGCCAACCACTGTTTGATGCTGCGAAACCCGAGGGCGTCGAACGAGACTGCGCGCTTGTCGACTTCGGCGACCATCGCGACCCGCAACGCTTCCAAGCGTTCGATCTCGCGGGAGACGTCGATGGTGTTCTGCAGCAACGAGTTCTCGGCGAGAAGACGCACGTCGTCGGGCCGCAGCGCGGTGGCTGCGATGCCCGAACTGTTGAGTCCCCCCGGATTCATACCGCAAAGTCTAGTTCGAACTTATGTTCGAGTCAATGGTTTTCTCGTGCGTCAGACTTTCCGGCAGGGGCCCGGCGTTTACGATCCGCGGCAAAGGCCGGAAGGGGTGGGCGCATGGCGAGGTCACGGCGAACGAAGATCCCGGTCGAGGTGAAGATGCGGGTGGTGCTGGCGGTGCTGTCCGGGGAGATGTCCGGTGCCGAGGCCGCCCGCCGGCACGGGGTGCCGGACATGTCGGTATCGAAGTGGAAGCAGCAGTTCCTCGACGTCGGCCGACAACGGCTCGAGGAACAACCCTCCGACCCGGCCGAGCAACGTCGAAAACCGGTCTGCAACGGTTCCTGAGCGACATAGCCCTACTCGTGTCGCTGGCGTTGGCTCACTTGGTGAAGGAGTGAGAGGCCGCCGGCGGGAGCGGTTTGATCCTTGGTGGTCAGCCTGGCGTATCCCATTGCGAGTGCTGCCGCCGGAACGGCTGTCACCGCAAGCATCATCGCTACTCCGCCCACCGTCACGAAGGCCAGAATGGCGCCGACAGTGAGCGCAGCCACCGCGCCCCACACCACGCTTCGCTGCGGGACAACCACCGGCACCGCACACAGGACCGCCGGAGCCAGCAATGCCGCGACATACCCGGAACCGCCGCGGTCGATCAGGGACTCGCCGCATCTGGCCGGGTCGTAACCCGGATCGATCTCGCAGCCCGTGAATTCTGACATTGGCCAGGACGCCAATGTTGTCGCGATCAACCCGAGACTGCCCACCCCGAGAGCAAGAAGCAACCATACGAGCCTGATGTTCCGCATAGGAGGAGCGTGCCAGCGGACCACGATCAGTCGATGCTGACACTCCGCCGCGTCGATATCCACCCGAACTGTCGCGACTTCCGGCCAGAGTCTTGACGCAAGACAGGCTTTCTTGTCAGACAGACCATCCCACCGAATTCCTGGACGCGCCCGTCGGCCGCCGTCGATCGCGCGACGATGTTCGCCGCGCGATCGACGGGGCTCTCGTCGGGGGTCCTAGAGCCAGCGCGGGGGCTGCAGCTCGGTACCGGCGGTGAGCCCGCTCGCGCCGCGGCCGGAGGCCCACCGGACCACGGCCGCGAGCGGACCGGCGACCGTGTCGATGATCGGTGGACCGTCCTCCACGACGACGAACCGGCGGTCGCCGACCTCGAGGACCAGGCCCGCGCCCTCCCCCTTGCGTCGCCACATCCCGACGATGTCGTCGAGCAGGGAGTCGAGCACCACGTCCGGGAAGTCCTCGAAACGCCCACCGTTGCCGAGGTCGACGGCGTGGATCCACACCTCACGGCTGCGCATCCAGGCCGTCTCCGACGCCGGGACCATCCGCCCCTGCGCGGTCCTCACCTCGGCGCCCCACGCATCGGCGGGCAAATTCCGCCACTTCTCGTCGAGCCGGTTCGCGGTGTGGGTGAACAGGTTTCGCAACGATCCGACGCTGAGCGTGGCGCCCTCGTCGATCTCCCGGGCCCGGGCCTCCATCGACTCGTACATCGGCGTCTCCACGCCCGTCGCCGCCCAGTCCACGAGTCGGCACAGCGCCGCGCCGTTGTAGGCAACGTGCGCCACGAGGTGCCGTCTGGTCCACCCGTCGAGCAGGCTGGGCCCGTCGAACTCTTCGTCCGCCAGCACCGCGAGCCGCTGCGCGAAGTACGCGGTGCCTTCCCGCGCGATGTCCAGCCGCCCGGCCAGGTCCAGATCGTTGAAAGCCACGAGCGCTCCTACTCGACGACGGTCTTGTTGCGCACCGAACCGAGTCCCTCGATGCTCACCTCGACCGTATCGCCGTTGCCGATGTAGCGCGCAGGCTTGCGCGCATGGCCCACACCGCCCGTGGTCCCGGTGATGATGACGTCACCGGGCTGCAGGGTGACGATGTGCGAGATGTACTCGACGAGCTTCGCCGGGGTGAACACCAGGTCGTCGGTGGTGGCCGACTGCATGAGCTCGCCTTCGAGCCGGGTCTCGATCCTCGTGCCGAGCCGGTAGTCGGTGTCGAGGACCGGGCCGAAGCCGCTGGTCTTCTCGAACGTCTTGCCCTGGTCCCACTGCAGCGTGCGGTACTGGTAGTCGCGCATCGTGTAGTCGTTGATCACCGAGTAGCCGGCGATGTACGCGTCCGCGTCGGCCTCGGACACCTGATACGCCGGCGTGCCGATGACGACGGCCAGCTCGGCCTCCCAGTCCAGCTGCGACGCCGCGTACGCGGGCACGATCACGTCGTCGTACGCGCCGGTCAGCGCCTCCTTGAACTTCGAGAACAGAGTCGGGTACTCGGGCAGCTCCCGCCCCATCTCCTTGATGTGGGTGCCGTAGTTGAGACCCACGCACACGATCTTCCCGGGGTTCGGCACCACCGGAGCGTAGTCGGCATCGGCCAGGTCGACGACAGCGCCCGACGCCTCCTCGGCGACCGTCTTCCAGTCGGGGTCGTTCAGCAGCGCCGACAGATCCCGGTATCCGTCGACGACGGTCGCGGAGGTGTCGGAGTCGACGCGGACAGCCGCGGTACCGCCGTCGAGGCGCAGAGTGGCGAGACGCATGAGGGGTCAGGCTCCTTCGGAGATATGGGTGCGATGAAAGTGCAGGCGCTCCACGATCGGAGCATCCGAGAAGGCGAACAGGTCTATGCCGCCGCCGGTTTCGAGGTTCCACGGCACCCACGAGGGAACGACGATCATGTCGCCCTTCGCGACGTCGTGGGCCCGGTCACCGAGGTGGAAGCGACCTTCACCCTCGAAGACCTGGAAAACCGTTCCACCGACGTCCCGGCGGGTGCGGGTCGAGGCGCCCGGGCGCAGCCGGTGGAACTCGGCGCGGATCGTCGGCATCACGTCGCCGCCCGTCGTCGGGTTGGTGTACCGCACGGCGGCGTGGCCGGGTTCGGTCGTGGCCGGGTACCCCTCGTCCTCGAGCGCGAGTTGCTCGTGCAGCGCGGCGTCGGTGTGCTCCCAGCGGTAGCAGGCGATGGGCGAACTGATCCGAGCGTCGACGCCGACCAGCGGCCGCAGGCCCGGATGTGCCCAGAGTCGCTCCGAGCGTGAGATGTCCGGCGTCGACATGTCGGTCACCCCGTCGGCACCGAACTCGAAGAACCCGGTGTCGGTGTAGTTCACGAACGGGATGTCGAGTCCGTCGATCCACGCCATCGGATGATCGGTCTCGTTGTGGTGACCGTGGAAGGCCCAGCCGGGTGTCAGCAGGAAGTCCCCACGGCGCATCGCCACCGGGTCACCGTCGACGACCGTCCACACGCCCTCTCCCTCGACGACGAAACGGAATGCGTTCTGCGAGTGCCGGTGTTCCGGCGCGGTTTCACGTGGACCCAGGTACTGGATCGCCGCCCACAGGGTCGGTGTCACGTACGGGACGCCGCCCAGTCCCGGGTTGGCCAGCGCGATCGCCCGGCGCTCGCCGCCGCGCCCGACGGGTACGAGGTCACCGGCTCGCTGGGCCAGCGGGTACAGCGTGGACCACTTCCACACGAAGGGAACAGCTTTCGACGTGGGCGCCAGCGGCATCAGATCACCGAGCTGCGTCCACAGCGGATTCAGATTCTCGGTCGCGAAGTCGGCGTAGAGCTGGTCCAGGGCGGGATCGGGTGTTTCTGCGGCAGTCATCGACTCTCCTCGTGAGCACTCGCGTTCGACATCCGCATCAACGTACGGAGGCGCCACCACGGAACCCCACCCAATTCTGCTCTGCGGAACTTGCGCCGATTACTGCGCAAAGCGGCCTGCGGGGCTGCGCTTCGCGCATAGTTCCGACGTCTTCGCCCTGCCTACCGTGCCTGCACCCCCACCGAACCGCCGGCCGACGACACGGCCGGTGCCCTGTCCCCCCGCAGAGGAGAACGACATGTCCACCCCGACGATGAGCTACGACGAGCTGCTCGAGGCCCGCCGCGCCAGCGGCGTCGCGATGTTCAACGACAACCGGATGAAGCTCGGCATCTTCGGCTCGAACGTCAGCCACGGGCTCATGGCGACGCACGCCGAGACCACGTACGAACTGACGTGGGAGCACGGCAAGAAGATCGCGCAGCTGGCCGACCGCCTCGGCTTCGAGGCGATGCTGCCGGTCGCCCGATACCGCGGCATGGGCGGCGAGACGAACTTCAACGGCTCCAACTACGAGACCCACGCGTGGGCGGCCGGCATCGCCGAGGCGACCGAGAACATCATGGTGTTCACCACGATTCACGTGCCGACCAAGCACCCGATCGTGGCTGCGAAGGAGTCGGTCACCGTCGACCACATCTCCGGTGGCCGGCACGGACTCAACATGACCATGGGTTGGTACAAGGCCGAGATGGAGATGTTCGGCGGCACCCAGCGTGAGCACGACGTCCGGTACCGCTACGGATCCGAGTGGATCGAGGTCGTCAAGCGGATGTGGACCGAGGGTGAGGGTGTGAACTTCACCGGCGAGTTCTTCGAGATCAAGGACGCGTTCTCCTCCCCCAAGCCGATCCAGCAGCCGTACCCCGTGCTGGTGAACGCCGGCAACTCCCCCGCCGGTCTCGAATTCTGCGCCCGTGAATGCGATTTCAACTTCATCGCGTTCTCCGACCCCGCCGAGGCGAAGGACACCGCGTCCCGGGTGCGCGGCATCGCCCGCGAGCAGGGCAGCGATCTCGGCATCCTCAGCTACGGGAACATCATCTGCCGCGACACCGAGAAGGAGACCAAGCAGCTTCTCGACCACATCCTCGAGCAGGGCGACTGGGACGTCGCCCGGCAGGTGTCCGGTGGCCTGGGTTCCGAGAGCGGCTCCTTCGACAAGATCAAGGCCATGCAGGAGCGGTTCATCCTCGGCTACGGCGGCTACCCGCTCATCGGCACGCCCGAGCAGATCGTCGACCAGCTCCTCGAGCTCGAGCAGGCCGGCGTCGGCGGCATGATGGTCGGCTTCCTCGACTACGTCCAGGAACTGGAGTACTTCGGCGAGCGGGTGCTGCCGCTCATGCGCGAAGCCGGCCTGCGTCAGTGACCCGAAAGCGGTTGTGACATGAAGCTTCTCACCGTCTACGGGAGCCCCACACCCCCGGGCAAGCTCGCTCGCGCGCTCGGCCTGATCGAGGACGACGTGCGGGCGCGGCATCCGGGGTGGACCGTCGACCGGCTGGTCCCCGAACCCACCGCGGATCCCGTCGTCGCGCTGTGGGGCGACGACGCCGTCGAGCGCGTGCATGCAGCGGACGCGGTGGTCCTCGCCTCGCCGGTGTTCCGCGGGTCGTTCACCGGCACGCTGAAGCTGTTGATCGACGCCTTGCCCAACGACTCCCTGCGGTCCAAGCCGGTCGGGATCCTCACCGTGGCGGCCGCCCCGCACCATTTCCTCTCCGCGGAGCGGCACCTGCGCGACGTCCTGGCCTGGTTCGGCGCCCTCACCGCCCCCAACGGCGCGTTCTTCGTGGACCGCACGTTCGCCTCCGACGACGTCCCGGTCGAGGCCCGTGCCGACCTGCGCGAGTTCGTCGAACAGGTGACCGTGCTGGCCGAGAGACTCCCCGGGCACCACTTCGGTCCCGACCCCCTCCACGTCCGATTCACCCGGTCGAAGGCGTCCGACGCCTCGGCCCCGGCGACAAGGAAGACCACATGACGACGATCGAGTCGGCACTGCGAGCCGACACCGCCCGCAACTACATCGGCGGCCGCTGGGTGCCGTCGAGCACCACCGGCACGTCGCACTCACCCGCGACCGGGGAACCGCTGGGCACCTTCTACGAGACCGACATCGACCAGGTGCACGACGCGATCCGGATCGCCAAGGACACGTTCGCCACCCACTCCTGGCGGCGCGACCGGCACCTGCGCGCCAAGGTGCTCGAGGAGATGGCGGACCGGATCGAGGCGGCGTCCGGTGAACTCGCGATGCTGCTCGCGCGCGAGAACGGAAAGATCCTCCCGGAGGCGGACTTCGAGCTCAGCCTGACCCCGTCGAAGCTGCGGTACTACGCGGCGCAGGCCCTCACCGATTCCGGCCGCGGCGGGCGGGTGCGCGACGGCGTCTACTCGATGCTGCTGTCCGAGCCGATCGGCGTCGCCGGGGTGATCGTGCCGTGGAACTCGCCGGTGGTGCTGTCGGTGCGGTCCTTCGCGCCGGCACTCGCGGCCGGATGCACGGTGGTGATGAAGATGGCCGCACAGACCGCACTCGTGAACGCGCGGCTGGCCGAACTGCTGGCCGACTGCCCGTCCCTGCCGGACGGCGTGCTCAACATCTTCACCGAGTCCGGCAGCGACGGCGCGAAACTACTGGTGTCCTCGCCGGATGTGAACGCCGTCAGCTACACCGGCAGCACCGCGGTGGGTCGGCAGATCATGGCCGCCGGCGGCGCCACCCTCAAGCGCCTGTCGCTCGAGCTCGGCGGCAAAACACCGATGATCGTGTTCGACGACGCCGACCTCGATGCGGCGGTCGGCACAATCGTCGCCGGAATCACCACGTTCACGGGACAGTTCTGCATGACCGGCAGCCGGATTCTCGTGCAGCGCTCGATCGCGGACCGGGTCCGGGAAGCGCTCGTTCCGGCCCTCGAGAAGGTGCACGTGGGCCCGGGTGACGCCGACACCTCACACATGGGTCCGATGATCGACGTCACCTCCCGTGACCGGCTCGAGGCGCTGCTCGCCGAGCACGCCGACGACGCGGAGGTCCTGGTCCGCGGCGGGCGGCCCGACGATCCGGGGCTCGCCCGGGGCGCCTACTTCCGGCCCGCACTGCTGGCGGTCGACGACGTGAACTCGCCACTCGTGCAGCGCGAGCTGTTCGGCCCGGTCGCGACGTTCGAGGTCTTCGACACCGAGGACGACGCCGTCCGCATGGCGAACGCGACCGAGTACGGGCTCGCCGCATCGGTGTGGACCCGCGACGGCGCGCGCGGGCTGCGCATGGCCGACGCATTGGACGCGGGAACCGTGTGGACCAACGGGTGGGCCGTTGTGGTCGACCAGTTCGAGGAGGGCGGCTACAAGCAGAGCGGCCTCGGCCGACTCAACGGTCACCGGGCCCTCGAGGAGTTCCAGGAGTACAAGCACGTGGTTCAGGTGATCTGAGCCGCACGGGTGGGGCGTCGACACACCGCGCGGCGCCCCACCCGATCACCCGCAGCACCGCCGCAGTATCACCCGCGGCACCGCCGCAGTATCACCCGCGGCACCGCCGCAGCGTGTCCGACGGGGACTCCCCGTACGTCTCCCGGTACAGCGAGGAGAACCGGCCGAGGTTGTAGAAGCCCCACGACGTCGCGACGTCGGTGACCGTGACGTCGGGTGACGATGGGTGCAGCAGATCGTCGCGAACGCCTCGCATTCGGACATCCCGGATGTACTGGATCGGCGTGCGATCGAGGTGCCGGAGGAACTGATTCTGCAGCGTCCGTGCGCTGGCGCCGGCCACCGCGGTCAGGTCCGCCAGGGTCGGCAAGCTCCGGGCGTGTTCGTGGACATGGTCGAGGGCGCGCTGCAGCGCATCGGGAACGTTCTGCCGGGATGGTTGGTCGAGGAATTCGTGGTGCGGTCCGCCCGCAGCCATGAGGAGATTCGTCAGCATCAAGGATTCCAGATGGCGGCGAGAATTGTCGTACCGAGTGAGAATTCCTTCGTCATCCCATTCGGAACGCATGAATTCGACGCATCGAAGCAATCCCCTGCCCGAATTCGAGCTCAAATCGACCACGAGGTCGAAATCGACGGGCGCAGCGATTCGAGTCTGCGTCAAGTTCTCGAGATGACTCTCCAGATCCGACCGTGGCACCCGCAGCGCGAACTGCGCGGTGTCGGAATCCCATTCGATCGTCTGCGCATGATGGGGCACCAGCATCGCCGCACCCGCCATGGCGGCGGTCTCGCCACGGACCGAATCGCCGCGCGAGACGCGACTGCCACCGAGCAGAGTGATATTCACGTGGTACCAGCGTTCACTGGGCGGCAGCGTAATTACCGCTCCCACACCATAAGTCAGATAACCTAGCGTGATCGCCCCGTTCTGCACGGCGTTCAGGCGCGCATCGAGCCGACTCGCTCCGCGCGGCTCGAGCACGTGTGGTTCGTACACCTCCGACACCACCGTCTGGGCAAGATCGACGTCGTCGGTGCGTAATCGTCCGTGCTGACGGAGTGGCTCGAACGCCGAGGCTGGCAGGGGCATTCCGACCTCCACGAGAATCGTTCCGAACGAGGGATTCCCGACAAGCGCCGGCAATAGCGTCGATAATAGCCACGACATGGATCGAAATCGACCCCCCGCGAAAACAATTGGAGGGGCGGTCGTTCTCAGCCTATGTGCGCGATCTCGACCTCGATGTCTCGGACGGCCGATCGCAATTCCCCGATCAGACGGCCGTCGAGATGCTGCCGGTACCGCGCGGTCGGCACGGCCGCAGTCAGGGCCGCGATTGCGCGCCGCTCACCGTTGCGCAGCGCGACACCCAGCGCGGCCACGCCGACTTCGGTCCGCTCGACGTTGACGGCGAACCCGACCGCCCGCGCAGCCTCGAGTTCGCCACGAAATGCCTCCAGCTCTCGGGGGGACGGTCGGCGATCCACGTCGTAGACAGGCTCCGACGAATCGAGGTGGTCACCGTCGGCCGGCCGCAGATAGAGCTGTTCCAGCGTCTGACGGGGTAGCTCCGCCAAAAGGATCCGCCCGCCCGCGGTACGTTCCGCGGGAAGCACCTGTCCCTGCCGGTCACCGACCCGCAACATCGATTCCGCCTCTGCGGAGTACAGGAACCGGACCTGCGACCCGACCCGGATCAGCAGGTTGATCGTCTCCCCGGTCAGCGTCGACAGCACGTCCATGTGTGGCCGGCATATGTCGGACAATTCTCGGGTCCAATCGTGCTGCGCGGGACCCACCCCCATGGCCGGACCCGGATGATAGAGGCGTCTCTCGTCCTGGACCGCGAACCCGCGGTAGACCAGCATCGCGAGCAATCGGTGCGCGGTGGACGGCGCGGTCCCGAGCTCTTCGGCGGCATCCTTGAGACGAAGGGCACCCACGTCGCGGAGCATCTGCAACAGGCGTAGGGCGTTGTCGACCGATTCGAGGGCGTACGACGGCCGAGTGATCGTCTTCGCCGGCTTCCTGGCAGGCGAGTCCTTCCGCATGCCGGAACTCTATCGTCGGGCGGGGCATGCACTCACCCGACCGGACGAGGCGGCCCCAGTCCCGGTCAGGGGCGGCGCATCACCGTCTCGATGAGGTCGTAGCCGAGTTCGGGATGAATCGCGCCGGTGCTGTCGAGCCCGCCCCCGAACCACGACTGATCGGCTTCGGGGTGCGGGCCGACAACGCCCACACGCCCCGACCCGTACGGCGCGACGAGTGCGGCGGGCTGCCCGCCCTCGTAGGTGGCGAGAAGGTCCACGGACGCCCCCGGCTCGAGCCAGAAGGCCGGGCCGTCCTGGAAGTACACCGTCTGCGTCGCACCCCGCCATCGCACGTTGATGCGGGCGGGCGCGGTCGTCTTGACGGTCGCGTTGGTGGCGGTGATGTACTGCCACGTGTCGCCGGGCAGCAGGTCGAACCCCGGCGTGGCCCCCGCCAGGTAGCCGCCCAGGCAGAATCCGAGGTAGTTCCCGCCGCCGGCAACCCACTGTCGAATGACGGCGGCGTACGGACTCATCGCGCTCCACCCCTTCGAGAGACTCGGGCCGCCCGGTTGCGCGTAGACCGCGGCCTCGGCGAGGGTGGCCGCCGTGATCTTCTTCTTCTCCTTCGGACCGACGTAGGCCGTGCGGAAGCCGCGCGGGGAATTCCGCAGCAGCGTCGCGACCGCTTCCGGACAGCCCGGCAGGGACGCCGGCCCGCGGTAGACCAGCGCCAAGGGTGCCGGCTCCGACGCCGACGCCGGGGCGGGAACCGCGGCCAGCGCGAGGGCCGTGCCCGCACCCATCAGGAATCCCCGTCGATTCAGCATCTGCATCCTCTCGCCCTCGCCCTCACGGACGCGTCTCGGTCGTCGGCAGCCGACGATCGGTGACTGCCATCACAATTTGACCAGAAAAGGGGATGAATTGCGGGGTGAATCGAATGCCACTTTCCAGACATATCGGACACCCCCTGAAGTTGCGCAGCTGCGCCCGCCGACACGCATGTAATTCGCACACTCACCCCGGCGCTCAAGCGACGAAATGTGCCTGACCTGGTCGAACAATCGTTTGATTCACCAAACAGACTGTCGTGCAGTGACTCTCGACACACGCCCAAACCCGGCGAAATGCGTGGTTTCGCAGCCGATTACGCCGGAATCGGCGCGAGTAACGTTCGGATCTCGGGCGCTGATCGAGTTGGTAACGACCGCGGGCCCTGGTGGTTGCACTGGCAGCCCGGGATATCCGATGAGGAGTGGGGATCGATGTACCGCATGGCCACCACGGAACCGGCCGGCACGCAGGCACTGTCAGGAGTGGGGGCTCCCCGACGTCGCCTGAATCACGTCTTCGAGGACGCGTGCGACCGGACGCCGTCCGCGACCGCGCTCGAGTGCGGTGCGGAGCTGTTCACCTATGCCGAACTCGACGCGCACGCAAACCGGCTGGCACACATGCTGATCGACCACGGAATCGGGTTCGGCGCACGCGTGGCCATCCTCCTGCAGCGCTCGCCGGAGACCTACGTCGCACTGCTGGCGACACTGAAGGCCGGCGCCGCGTTCGTCCCCATCGACCCGGGCGCACCGCGCGACCGCATCGACTACATCACTTCGAACGCCGACGTCGATCTTGTCCTGACCGGCGAGGCGTTCGCCGAGACGCTTGCACCTCTCGAGCTACCTCGTATCGAAATAGACTCCGCTGCAGAGCTTTTGCAGACGTATCCCGACTACCGTCCGCGTCTCGACGTCGACGCGACGGTGGACCCGACCGCCTACGTGATCTACACCTCGGGTTCGACCGGTCAGCCGAAGGGCGTCGAGATCATGCAGTCGAGCATCTGCAACTTCCTCGACGTCGTCCCCGACGTGTACGACGTGCGGCCGACCGACCGCGTCTACCAGGGCATGACGATCTCGTTCGACTTCTCGATCGAGGAGATCTGGCCCACCTGGGCGCGGGGCGCGACACTGGTCGCCGGCCCGACCGACTCCGGGCGCCTGGGCGCCGAACTCGCGGACTTCCTCGACGAGCAGCGGATCACGGTGCTGTACTGCGTTCCCACGCTGCTGGCCACCCTCCCCCACGACCTCCCCGCGCTGCGCAGCATTCTCGTCGGTGGTGAGGCCTGCCCCGGCGAACTGGTCGAACGCTGGAGTCGACCGGGGCGCCGCATCCTCAACACGTACGGACCCACCGAGGCCACCGTCACCGCCACGTGGACCGAACTACTGCCCGGACGTCCCGTCACGATCGGTATTCCGCTACCGACCTACTCGGTGATCATCCTCGACGAGAACCGATTACCCGTCGCCGACGGAGAGGTCGGAGAGATCTGCATCGGCGGTCCCGGCCTCGCCCGCGGCTACGTCGGGCGCCCGGAACAGACGGCGGATCGCTTCATCGATCACGCCGACGCCCCCGCCGGCGGAAAGCTCTATCGCACCGGCGATCTGGGTCGAATCACCCCGGACGGCGAGATCGAGTACCTCGGCCGGGCGGACAGCGAGATCAAGATCCGCGGCCATCGGGTGGATCTCGGAGAGATCGAGAGCATCCTGCTCGAGGATGCCGAGATCGCCAGCGCCGTCGTGGCACTCGCCGACGTGTCCGGCAACCAGGAGTTGGCCTCGTACGTCGTGCTGCGGTCCGGTGCCGCCCGCGCCGCACATCTCGCGGAGGACGGCGGCGACGCACTGATCGCACGACTCCTCGAGGTCCTGCACCTGCGCCTGCCCGAGTACATGGTCCCGGCCTTCGTCGACATCGTCGACGAGCTGCCGACCATGCCCAGCGGCAAGGTGGACCGGTCGCGGCTGCCCGCGCCCGGCCCGCGCCGTACCCTCCATGCGGCGGGGCCCGTCGTGGCGCCGCGAACCGAGCGCGAGCACCGCATCCGCGCCGTGTGGGCGGCGACCCTCGGTGTCGACGTCGACGCGCTGTCCGTCGAGGCGGACTTCTTCACCGAGCTCGGCGGGCACTCGCTGGCGGCCGCGAAACTCGTCTCCGCTTTGCGGGAATCGGAAGCAGACACCGTCAGCCTGCGAGACGTCTACACCACCCCGACGGTCCGCGGCCTGGCCGCCGTGCTCGACGCGGCACCGCAGTTCGACACCGCCGCGATCACGGACGCCCGTCCGATGCCGCTGTCGCACAGTGGTCTTCGGATCGCCCTCGCCGGTGCCGTCCAGGGCCTCGCGCTGCTCGGCATGCTGTTGGTCGTCACACTGCCGGTCTCCGTCGTCTACAGCATCCACGGTGGCCATCCGAACTTCTCGATGCTCCGTGACCTGCTGATCGCGACCGTCCCGACGTATCTGGGGGTGCGGTGGGTCCTGCCCGTGCTCCTGGTGCGGCCGCTGTCGTGGGGGATCGACCCTGGGCGGTATCCGCTGTGGGGGGCAACGTACCTGCGGCTGTGGATGATCGATCGAATGCTGGCGCTCTCGCCGGCACCGGTGCTCGCCGGCTCGCCGTTGATGGCGCCGTTCCTGCGCGCACTCGGCGCCCGCGTCGGGCAGGACGCGCAGATCGGCACCAGCTCGATCCCCTTCCCGGCGATGGTCCGGATCGGCGAGGGGGTGTCGGTCGGCTACAACGCGGATCTGCAGTCCTGGCGCGTCGAGTCCGGTTGGATCGTCGTCGAGCCGATCGTCGTCGAGGATCGCGCCTTCGTCGGCGCGAACTGTGTCCTCGAACCCGGCTCCTACATGGAATCCGGTGCGATGCTGGCGGACCAGTCGGTGCTCGACCAAGGGTGCCGGGTTCCCGCCGGCGAACGCTGGGCCGGTTCCCCACCGCTCCCCGTGACCGAACTCGAACCCGCGGTCGAGGCGATGGCCGCGGCGCCGGCGCCACGCCGCTGGTCCTTCGGACTGCGCGCACTCGCCGTACTGGGTCTCGTGACGCTCGAGTTCATCGCTATCGCGACGCTGGTCCCCAGCCTCGTCCTCGTCTGGTACGTGCTGCTCGAGTGGGGAATGATCTGGGCCTTCTTCGCCACCCTCCTGTCGGGTTCGGTCTACGTCCTCAGCGTGTGCGCCGCGGTCGCGCTCGGCAAGAAGCTGATGCTGGACGCTCCTCCGGTGGGGATCCACAATGCGCGGTCCAGCCTCGGTATCCGGAAGTGGATGACGGACAAGCTCTTCCTGATGAGCCTGACCTATACGGGCTCGCTGTACGCGACCCTGTACACGGGACCGTGGCTGCGCCTGCTCGGCGCCAAGGTCGGCCGCGGCGCCGAGGTGTCGACCGCCGCCCACATCGATCCCGACCTGCTCACCATCGGCGCCGAGAGCTTCGTCGCCGACATGGCGAGTGTCGGCGGTTCGTCGTTCTGCAATGGATGGATCGCGTTCGACCGCACCACCGTCGGCGATCGCGCGTTCGTCGGCAACGCGGCCTTCGTCCCGGCCGGCACCCACACCGGCGACCGGTCGCTCGTCGGGGTCCTGACCGTGCCCGACCGGAACGGGGTCCCCGCCGACTCGTCGTGGCTGGGTTCCCCCGCCATCAACCTCCCGGTACGGCAGGACAGCGGCAGCTACGCCGAGTCGGACACGTTCCGGCCGAGCCGGTCGGTCGTGGCGCACCGCCTGTTCATCGAGTACTTCCGGGTCACGCTCCCGGCCACACTGATCGGTGTCAGCCTCTTCTTCTACCTCCTCGTGCTGTCGCTCACGGCACGGTCGGCCGGGCTCTGGGTCACCGTCCTCGTCGCGCCGCTGGTCGCACTGGCCACCGCGATCGGCGTGGTGCTCTACGCCTCCGCCGTGAAGCGGAACATGGTAGGCACCTACCGGCCACGGGTGGAGCCGTTGTGGGCCAAGTTCGTCCGGCGGTCGGAGTTCGCCACCGGAATCTACGAGGCCGCCGCCGTGCCCGTGCTGCTCGATCAGCTCAAGGGCACGCCGTTCCTGCCGATCGCGCTGCGCGGCTTCGGTGCGGACATCGGTCGCCGCACGTGGATCGGAACCACGTACCTCACCGAGTTCGACCTCGTCCGGATCGGCGACGACGCCGCGATCGGCTCGAACTCGTCGATGCAGACGCACCTGTTCGAGGACCGTGTGATGAAGATGTCCGTCGTCACCGTCGACGACGCCGCGACGGTGGGCACCCGCGCGATCGTCCTCTACGACGCGACGGTCGGCCCGGGCGCCGAACTGGGTCCGCTGTCCCTGCTCATGAAGGGCGAGGAACTGCCGGCGAACACCCGGTGGCGCGGAATCCCGGCCGAGGCGGTCCGATGAGGAACGGCAGCCGACCCCTGGCCCTCGTCTACCGTGGCCGCGCGACCCTGCCCGGGTGCGCCGAGTCCGTCGCGGACCTGTTGCGGGCGAGCCGCTGGAACTTCGACGTGCGTTACGTCGGTCCGCGCGAGGCACTGCCGCTCACCGACGAGGTGCTCGCCCACGCCACGCTGTACGCGCAGCCCGGCGGTGCTACCTTGGGTCCCGCGTGGCGGCGAATGCGTAAGCACAGCAAGCGTGTTCGTCGGTTCGTGGCCGACGGGGGACGGTACGTCGGCTTCTGCCTCGGCGGTTATCTGGCGGGGGCCACCCCCGGTTTCGACCTGTTGCCGGGCGACACCGACCAGTACATCGTCACCGACCGCGCTACGGTCGCCTCGACCCGGCCGACGCTGGTCGAGGTGGACTGGCGTCACGACCGCCGCAGCCTCTACTTCCAGGACGGTGCCACGTTCCACGTGCGCCCACAGACCCCGGACCTGGACGTGATCGCCACCTACCCGAACGGTGAAATCGCGGCCTTGGCAGTTCCTTTCGGTGCCGGCCGGGTTGCGGTCGTCGGCCCGCATCCCGAGGCCGACGGAGACTGGTTCGCCGACTCGGGCCTTCGCCCACCTGCCAACGACTCGCAGATCGCGGGACTCGAACTGATCGATGCGGTGATGAGCTGACATGAGAACCACACCTGATACGACGATCGACCGGAGCACGCCCACCACCGCGACCCCGAGCGCGCGCCGGCTGATCGGGATCGACGCGGCGCGCGGGCTGGCCGTGCTCGGCATGATCGCCGTCCACTCCCTCATGGCCTACGACGCCGACGGCGACCCGACGTGGACGTTCAGCCTTGCCGCCGGACGCGCGTCCGCGATCTTCGCGGTGCTCGCCGGTGTCGGCATCGCGTTCATGTCCCGGCGACAGCAGCAGAAGGCCGGCCTCGAAGCGACGGCCCTCTCGTGGTCGCTCGTCGCCCGGGCCGTGATGATCGCGCTCATCGGGCTGTCCCTCGGCTTCACCGACCCCGATTACGGCGTGGTCATCCTGGGCTACTACGCCGTGATGTTCCTGCTCGCGATCCCGCTGATCCGGCTGAGCACACGTGCGCTCGTGTTCACCGCAGTCGCGCTTGCGATCGGCGCGCCGCTGCTCAGCCAGGCGATACGACCGCATCTTCCGGAGGGGCTCGACACCCAGCTCTCGTTCGATGCGGCCCTGCACCAACCCCTGAACTTCGTGTGCGACGTGCTGTTCACCGGGGAGTTCCCCGCCGTCGTGTGGATGACGTACGTGTGCGTCGGACTCGTCGTCGGCCGCCTGGTACTCACGAGGTGGCAGACCGCGCTCGGGCTGGTCGCGACCGGGGTGGCCCTCATGCTGACGTCGAAGATGGTGTCGTGGCTGGTCCTCTACCCGTTCGGCGGCCTCGACCACATCCGGTCCGCCGAAGCCCCCGACGCCGACGGAATCGTCGACGAAATCCTCGCGTTCGGCGGTGACGGAACGACCCCGACGAGCACGTGGTGGTGGCTTGGCGTCGCGGGGCCGCACACGGGCACGCCCTTCGATCTGATGGCGACAGTGGGCAGTTCGCTGCTGGCCATCGGCGCATTGCTGCTCCTCGGCCACGTCACGGCGCCCGTCTGGTCCACCGTCGTCCGCGTCGTTCTGGCACCGCTCGCCGCGATCGGCAGCCTGTCACTGACGGTCTACGTCAGCCACATCCTGTTCGTGAACTCCGACTTCGACGTGTACAGCCCGGTCTCCGGATATGTGCGGCAGGTCGTCTGCATCACGGCCCTCGCGCTGGTGTGGCGCGCGACCGCCGGCCGTGGACCACTCGAGGGGCTGGTCCGGTTCGTCACCACCCGGGTCGACCGGTTCGTGCGGCAGCACGACAGGACGGCCGGCCGGCACGCCGCCTAGTAGGCGCGCCGCGCCGGCCCCGAGGTGGTGGGCATCTCCGGCGCACGGGTCGCACCGGCCATCCGGAGGGCGATCTCGACGTACTTCCGGGCGACGACCTCCGGGCTGTGGATGCCCTCCGCGTGGTACCAGCGGGGAATCGCTTGGCACATGCCGAGAATCGCCCGGGTGGTCTCCGCGGGATCGTCCACGTCGAAGTCCCCGGCCGCGGTGCCGTCGTGCACGATGTCGAGCACCAGCCCCTCGACGCCCTTGCGCACCGCGCGGTACCGCTCCCAGTTCTCCGGGCCCAGGTACCGCGCCTCGCCCTCGAGGGCGGCCAGCCGCGCGCGGTTCGTCATCTGCAGCACGATCGTGAAGATCACGTTCGTCAGCCGCTGAACCGGATCGCCGTCGCCCGCGGCGTTCGCGGCGAGGGCGCGCGAGCGCAGGTCGCTGATGGAGAGTTCGAGGAGCGCGATGAGCAGCCCCTCCTTGCTCTGATGGTGGTAGTACAGCGACGGGACAGTCACGCCGACCCGACGGGCGATCTCCCGGACCGACGCGCCGTGGAAGCCGGACTCGTAGAACGCGTCCAACGACGCCGACAGGATGGGGGTCAGTTCCAACCGCTCGACACTGCGCCAGTCGGACGGATCATCCGCCCCTTCGGCCGCGCCCGCCGACAACTTCGTCACCTGACCCCACATCTATCGTTCACGCTTGCTGACGGTCCGAGACTACTCGGACTGGATTCGCCTCCGGCCCGACTCCGATGCCGCACGACGGTGCGTCTCCGCCCTCCGCCGTGAAGCGTCACTGCCCCAACCAGTCGCGCAGCACGGCGGCGCCGTCCGCCCCGACCGGTCGCGGCGGGGTCGGTATCGCCGGGACGCTCCGCGAGAACCTCGGCGCCGGCGCGGCCTGCGTGACGCCGTCCACGTCGAGCAGGGCACCCCGCTCTCGGAGGTAGGAGTCCCCGGCGACCTCGTCGAAGGACAGCACCGGCGTCACGCACGCATCGGTGCCGTCGAACACCGCCGCCCAGTGATCGCGGTCCGCAGAACCGAACACCTCGGCGAACCGTTCCCGCAACGTCGGCCACCCGGAGCGGTCGTGCTGGTCCGGCAGCTCCGCGTCGGCGAGGCCGAGGCCGTCGAGCAGCGCCGCATAGAACTGCGGCTCGATCGCACCGACGGCCACCGCCCGCCCGTCGGCACAGGCGTACGTGTCGTAGAACGGCGCACCACCGTCGAGCAGATTCGTCCCCGCGCTCGACGACCACTGCCCGAAACCGCGCATCGCCCACATCATCTGGGACAGGACGCTCACCCCGTCGAGCATGCTCGCGTCGACCACCTGCCCGCGGCCCGAGCGCTGTCGCTCGAACAACGCCGAGAGGATGCCCACCAACAGGAACATCGAGCCGCCGCCGAAATCGCCCACCAGGTTCAACGGCGGCACGGGCCGCTCGCCCGGCCGCCCGATCGCGTTCAGCACGCCGGTCAGCGAAATGTAGTTGATGTCGTGGCCGGCCCGCGCGGCCATGGGCCCGGTCTGTCCCCAGCCCGTCATCCGGGCATAGACCAGCCCCGGATTGACCGCGGCGCACTGCTCGGGCCCGAGCCCGAGGCGCTCGGCGACCCCGGGCCGGTACCCCTCGATCAGCACGTCGGCCTTCGCGATCAGGCGCAGCACCACGTCACGGTCGGCGCCGTTCTTCAGGTCGGCGGCCAGCGAACGCCGGTTGCGCAGCAGATGATCCGGATGGCCGTCCAGTACGTCGACGGCGCTCGAAGCCGGTCGCTCGATGCGAACGACGTCGGCGCCCAGGTCGCCGAGGATCATCGCGGCGTGCGGTCCGGGCCCGATGCCGGCGAGTTCGACCACCCGCAGCCCGTCGAGCGGCCCGGTCACGTGAGGCTCCTCATCCGCGCGGGACGCCGGTCCAGGACCGCGCCGACGTGTGGACAATCCGGTTCGGTGGTGGCCACAGTGGGCTCCTTCGGTTGGGCAGGTGCAGCGCCACAATCCATACCAGAGTTCACTTAGCGTTCGCTAGATACAAGAGGGCATTGACCCACCCTGCCAGCTGTGGTAGCTATTTAGCGATCGTTAAGTAAGCCGCCTCGGAGGAACACCCATGACGAAGGCCGTCATCGTCGACGCCGTCCGCCTCGCGTCCGGCAAGGGGAAGCCGGGCGGCGCCCTCTCCGGCACTCACCCGGTCGAGATGCTCGCGGAGGTCCTGCGCGCAGTGGTCGACCGCAACGACCTCGATCCCGCCCTGGTCGACGACGTCATCGGCGGCTGCGTCCAGCAGGTCGGCGAGCAGGCGCTCAACATCACCCGCACCGCACTGCTGTCGGCAGGCTTCCCGGAGTCGGTGCCCGCCACGACAATCGACCGGCAATGCGGATCGAGCCAGCAGGCCGCACACTTCGCCGCCCAGGGCGTCATGGCCGGCGCCTACGACATCGCCATCGCGTGCGGCGTCGAGTCCATGAGTCGCATCCCGATGGGCACCTCCCCCGTCGGCCAGGACACAGCCGGACCGGGCATTGCCGAGCGATACCCGGAAGGACTTGTCCACCAGGGCATCTCGGCAGAACTGATCGCCGCGAAGTGGAAGCTGGACCGCGAGACCCTCGACGCGTACTCGGCCGAATCGCACCGCCGCGCGGCCACCGCGGTCGAGTCCGGATTCTTCGACGCGGAGATCGTGCCGATCGCGGTCACCACGGACGCGGGCGAGGCGATCGACCACACCGCGGACGAGACCGTCCGCGCGGCCACCATCGCCGAGGGGCTGGCCGGGCTGAAGCCGTCCTTCCGCACCGACGCGTTCGCGCAACGGTTCCCCGAGGCCCAGTGGCACATTACCCCCGGCAACTCGTCGCCGCTGACCGACGGCGCCTCTGCCGTGCTGATCATGAGCGAGGAGACGGCGAACAAGCTGGGACTGACCCCGCGTGCCCGGTTCCACTCGTTCGCCGTGGCCGGCGACGACCCGATGTTCATGCTGACGGCCCCGATCCCGGCCACCCGCAAGGTCCTCGCCAAGGCGGGGCTCGGCATCGACGACATCGACGCCTACGAGGTCAACGAGGCCTTCGCCCCCGTTCCGTTGATGTGGGCGCACGAGTTCGGGGCCGACCCCGGCAAGCTCAACCCCCGCGGCGGCGCCATCGCCCTCGGCCACGCCCTCGGCTCCTCCGGCACCCGCCTGCTCACGACGCTCGTCAACCATCTCGAAGCCACCGGTGGCCGCTACGGGCTGCAGACCATGTGCGAGGGCGCCGGCATGGCGAATGCCACCATCATCGAACGACTCTGACACACAACCACATCCGAAAGGACAATGCATGATCGTCAACGACAGCGTCGCACTCGTCACCGGCGGCGCCTCCGGCCTCGGCCTCGCCACCGTCAAGGCCCTTCACGAGCAGGGCGCCAGCGTCGTCATCCTCGACCTGCCCTCCTCGAACGGCGAGGCCGTCGCGAAGGAACTCGGCGACCGCGTCCGCTTCGCCGCCGGCGACGTGACCGACGAGGCGTCCGTCACCGCAGCCCTCGATCTGGCCGAGTCCCTCGGCCCGCTGCGCGTCACCGTCAACTGCGCCGGCATCGGCAACGCGGTCAAGACCGTCGGTAAGCAGGGCGCCTTCCCGCTCGCCGAGTTCGCCCGCGTCGTCAACATCAACCTCGTCGGCACGTTCAACGTCATCCGCCTTGCGGCCGAGCGCATCTCGAAGACCGAACCGATCGACGGCGAGCGCGGCGTCATCATCAACACCGCGTCTGTCGCCGCATTCGACGGCCAGATCGGCCAGGCCGCATACTCCGCCTCGAAGGGCGGTGTCGTCGGCATGACCCTGCCGATCGCCCGCGACCTCGCGTCGCTGCTGATCCGCGTCGTCACGATCGCACCCGGGCTGTTCAAGACCCCGCTGCTGGCCGGACTGCCCGAGGCCGCGCAGGCGTCCCTCGGTCAGCAGGTGCCGCACCCCTCGCGCCTCGGCGACCCCTCCGAGTACGGCGCGCTCGCCGCGCACATCGTCTCCAACCCGATGCTCAACGGCGAAGTCATCCGCCTCGACGGCGCGATCCGCATGGCGCCGCGCTGATCACTTCTCGCTCAGGGCCCAGCGTCCCGACCGAGACCGACTCCGGTCCGCGCGGCACCCGCGCGGACCGGAGCCGCGACTCACTTGGCCAGTAGGCCCTTCGCGATGTGGGTCACCTGGATCTCGTTGGAGCCCGCGTAGATCATGAGCGACTTGGCATCACGCGCGAGCTGCTCCACCTTGTACTCGGCCATGTAGCCGTTGCCGCCGAACAACTGGACGGCCTCCATCGCGACCTCGGTCGCGGCCCGCGAGGAGTACAGCTTCATCGCCGACGCCTCGGCGAGCGTGACCTTGTTGCCGGCGGCGGTGCGCTCGATCGCGTTGAACACCATGTTCTGCACGTTGAGGCGCGCGACCTCCATCTCGGCCAGCTTGAGCTGGATGAGCTGGAACTGCGCGATCTCCTTGCCCCACAGCTTCCGATTCTTGGCGTAGTCGATGCACAGCCGCTGGCACTCGTTGATGATGCCCAGCGCGAGCGACGCGATGCCGATGCGCTCGGCCGCGAACGATTCCTTCGCGCTCTCCTTGCCGTCACCCTTGGCCGGGTTCTCGGTCTCGCCGAGCAGCCGGTCCTTGGTGATGCGCACGTTGTCGAAGAACAGCTCGCCGGTGGGCGAGGAGTTCATGCCCATCTTCTTGAACGGCGGGCTCTGCGTGAAGCCCTCCATGCCCTTGTCGAGGACGAAGCCGAGCACCTTGCGGTCGCGGCGGTCGACCGACGGGTCGCCCTCGTCGAGCTTGGCGTAGACGATCGTGACGTCGGCGTAAGGGCCGTTGGTGATGAACGTCTTCTGGCCGTTGAGGATGTAGTCCTCGCCGTCGCGGCGGACGTACGACTTCATGCCACCGAAGGCGTCCGAGCCGGAATCGGGCTCGGTGATGGCCCAGGCCCCCACCTTCTCCATCGTGACCAGCCCGGGCAGCCAGCGCTTCTTCTGCGCCAGCGTGCCGCGGCTGCGCAGCGTGCCGACGGTCAGGCCCAGGCTCACACCCATCGACGCGACCAGGCCCAGGCTCACGCCCGCGAGTTCGCTGTTGAGGATGACGCCCATGCTGCCGGCACCGCTGAAGCCGCCGGACTTCTCGCCGGACTCGGGCAGCGTCTCGCCGCGCTCCTTCGCCTCCTCCTTCGCGAAGGCCTTCTCGAGTGCCTCGCTGGCCATCTCGTCCATCCCGAAGGTGGCGTACATCTTGCGGATGATCTCGAACGGGGGCAGCTCACCGCTCTCGAGCTTGTCGACGTGCGGCTTGATCTCCTTGTCGATGAAGCCGCGAAGGGCATCCCGGAACATCAGGTCGGTGTCGGACCACTCGTACATGTCGTGAACTCCAGTCGGTGCGATCGAGGTGGCGGCCAGCGGAACAGGCCGGGCGGCCGCGTGGCGACCATCACATCCAGACATATAGAACGCGTTCTCATTTGTCCACCCCGAACGACTCGATCACATTTAGTTAGTGCACGACTTAATCGTGTATTATTCAATTCCATGACCGCGACCACTGCAGAACAGGACATCGACTGGGGCGACGCCGACCCCCTGGCCCTCGACCGCCAGGTGTGCTTCGCGCTCGCGGTGGCCAACCGCGCGGTACTCGCGGTCTACCGCCCCCTGCTCGAGCCCATGGGACTGACGCACCCGCAGTACCTCGTGATGCTCGCGCTGTGGGGTGACGCACCGATGTCGGTCAAGGAGATCGGGCAGGCCCTCCAACTCGACTCGCCCACCCTGTCGCCACTCCTCAAGCGGCTCGAGTCGAGCGGGCTGATCACCCGCACCCGCAGCAGTTCCGACGAGCGCCAGTTGATCGTCGAACTGACCGATGCCGGGACGGCCCTGCGCACCCGGGCCGAACGCATTCCCGGAGCGGTGGTCCAGCGCCTCGGCGTCAGCCTCGCCGAGCTCGAAGAGCTCCACTCCGTCCTCACCCGCGTGAACGCCGCCGCCCTGCGCGCCGGCGCCCTGCACGAGTGAACCGCCCCTCCAGACAGGAACAGGTACACCGGACATGACCAGCAACAAGAAGGTCCATCGCCGCCCCAATCCGCTGCAGTGGATCGCGTATTCCTGCGGCCGCAAGCTCCCCGACTCGATGCAGGACTGGGTCCGCAACGACCTCGTCGGCGACTGGGCGGTGCCCCGGCACATGATCCGCAGCATGGTGCCGTTCCTCCCCATCTTCGCGGCGTTCTTCCTGTTCCCCGGCCCGCTGTGGCTGCGCGGCTCGATGGTCCTGCTGGGCGTGTTCCTCGCGCTGTTCTTCGCGGCGGCCTACATGGAGCAGAACCGGCGCCGCCGGCTCGAGAAGCACGGGCTGTCGCCGGATCTGGAGAACCCGAAGAAGGTGGCCCGCTACAACGCCGAGAAGGCCGCGTACGAGAAGGCACACCCGCACACGATCTAGGTCGGCCCGCTCACAACCGGTCCGCCAGACCGGGATCATTCGCCCGTGGGCCAGCGAGTCGAACCTGGCGTCGAGCCGATCCAGGGTTGCGATCCCCGCGGCCTACCTGTCCGCATAGCCCGGCGCTTGGCGTCGTCGTGTGCCCGGCGCAGGAGACGGGTCGCCGATGCGTGTGTGCGGGCGCCCGGGTTGACGATCGAAACCCAGCCTCGAGCCCGATACAACGGATGCGGCAGGACCGCGTCGGTGGTGGTGTAGTCCCGGGGTGTCCCCCGGTCGCGTGGGTTCTCGCCGGTGAGATCGAGGAACGCATCGGTGCCGACGTGGATGTTCACGCGCCAACGATCGGGATGGTCGAGGTCGCACAACGCATCGTCGGGATAGTCCTTGGTGACGATGGTGGCGTAGGGCTGCTCACGCTGCGGCACTCGGCCGTCGGGGGCGTAGTAGAAGAAGTGGTCGCCCCAGGCGATCTCGGGGAACGCACTGCCCGCGCCGGGCGCGAGCTCGAGCACGCCGTCGAACGTTCGGATGGTCCCGAGAAGTTGCTCCATACTCATGGTTCAAGCGTGTACTTGAAGTGCTTGTGGAGGGTTCGCATGATCAGTGCCGGCGAAGCAGCCGCGCCCGTGACCACCGCTGCCGTTGCGGCAGCGACGGGATATTCGGTACAGCAGGTTCGTAACCTGGAGGCGCTGGGCGTGATCCCCGCCGCGACTCGGACGCACAACGGGTACCGACAGTTCTCCACAGCGCATGTCTGCGCCCTTCGCGCGTATCGCGACCTCGCACGCGCGGTGGGACCGGTCGAGGCGCGGCAAGCGATGCGAGAGATTCGTTTCCAGCCGCCGGACCGAGCGGCCGCGTTGATCTGTGGGTTCCATGCCAGACTCAACGGCGAGCGTGAGCAGGCCCTCGCGGCACGCTCGGCGTTGGAGTCGATCCGAGCCGAGGCGTCGACCGACGCCGAGCCGGTCGACGACGACTCCATGACCATCACGGAGTTGTCGCAGGCTCTCGGAATCAGAGCGTCCACACTCCGCTTCTGGGAGAAGGTCGGCTTGGTGGCACCCGACCGGGTCAACACGCGCGCGGGGACAGCGCGGCGCTACCCCCTTGCCGCCGTCCGGGAAGCGCGCATCACCGCTGTCCTTCGTGCCGGTGGCTACCGCATCCCGGACGTGCAGAAGGCGATCACAGCGATCCGCGACCTCGGCGACGTGAGCCACTCACGCGCCGCGCTCGACGCGCGACTGGAGGCCATCGCCCAACGCGCGCTCGCCCTTCTGCGCGCAGGAGCACTGTTGGCCGAGATCATCGAGTCGGCCGGGTCGGCGTGACACGACAGGTTCTGCCCCGCAACGTCATCCCTCCGCCTCACCGAGCCGGCGCCGCAGGTGCTCGCGCTCGGGTTCGGTCCCGGCCAGGTCGAGCGCGCGCCGGTACGCCTCGGCCGCCTCGGGTCGTCGTCCGAGGCGGATCAGCAGTTCGGCCCGCGCGGCCGCGTACGGGTGGTACGAGCGCAGGCGCGGTTCGTCGGCCAGGCCGTCGAGGAGCGCGATCCCGGCCTCGGGGCCGTCCCGCATCGCGACCGCGACCGCACGATTGAGCGCGACGACGGGCGACGGCACGATCCGGAACAGCACGTCGTACAGGGCCACGATCTGCGGCCAGTCGGTGCTCGCGGCGTCGGCGGCCTCGTCGTGCAGTGCGGCGATCGCCGCCTGGACGCCGTAGGCCCCGGGCGGGCCGCCGGTGAGGGCGACCAGCACCAGTTCGCTGCCCTCCTCGATCATCGCCCGGTCCCAGCCGGTGCGGTCCTGGTCGCCCAGCAACACCAGTTCGCCGCCCGGGCCGGTGCGGGACGCGCGGCGCGCGTGGACGAGCAGCATGAGCGCCAGCAGACCCGCCACCTCGCGCTCGCCCGGCATCAGTCGGTGCAGGATGCGTGTCAGCCGGATCGCTTCCTCCGCGACGTCCGCGCGCTGCAGTCGCATGCCCTCGCTGGCCGCGTATCCCTCGGTGAAGATCGAGTACAACACCTGCAGGACGCCGGGCAGGCGCTGCGGAACTCGTCGGCCCCCGGCATCCGGAAGGGCATGCGGTTGGTCCGGATCCTCTTCTTGGCCCGCACTATTCGTTTCGCCATCGTGTCCGGAGGCACGAGGAAGGCCCGCGCCACCTCCGGTGTCGTGAGGCCGCCGAGGCAGCGGAGCGTCAGGGCCGCGCGGTCCGCGGCAGGCAGTGCCGGGTGCGCGCACGTGAAGAACAGCTGCAGGCGCTCGTCGGGCAACTCGCCGCTCACGTCTGCGGGTGGGGCGGGATCGGCGCGATCGGCCTCCACCTGCAGCACCGCGATGCGCGCGGCGAGCGCCCGGTCCCGGCGCAGTCGGTCGACGGCCCGGCGCCGCGCCGTGGTCAACAGCCAGGCGCCGGGCTTGGACGGCACTCCGTCCACCGGCCAGTGCCGCAGAGCCGACTCGATCGCTTCCGACGTGGCTTCCTCGGCGAGGTCGAGGTCACCGAACCGGCGCACCAGGGCGGCGAGCAGCCGACCGCGTTCCTCCCGGAAGACCGCCTGGACGGAGGCCTCCGGCGCGGCGGTCTCGCGGCCGCTGCCCTCCCGCTCCACCGGCCGTCAGTTTCCGAAGTCGGCGATCGGTCGCACCACGATGCGGCCACTGCCACGCGATCCCGGGCACCTCGCCGCCCAGTCGAGCGCGACGTCGAGGTCGGGCACGTCGATGACGTAGAACCCGCCCAGCACCTCGCGGGTCTCGGCGAACGGCCCGTCGGTGGTGATCGTGCGGTCGCCGTCCGGCCCCACCTGCACGCTGGTCGCGGTGGTCAGGTCAGCCAACGACTCCCCCGAGACGTAGATCCCGGCGTCCTTGACCTGCTTGTCGTAGACCATCCAGTCCTCGGGGGTGCACCCGTTGTCGGGGTTGACGGAGTCGGCGTTGATGAGCAGCAGATACTTCATGGTCGGTTCCTCCTCGGGAGGTTCTCGTTGTTGCGGTACACCATGACGACGATCGAGGAGGCCGCCGATGGACAGGCCCGTCGAGAATTCTTTCCACGGGCCGTGCCGTCAGTCGAGTCCGCGCAGGAACCCCAGCATCGCGGCATTGACCTGCTCGGCGGCCTCCATCTGAACGAAGTGTCCGACGTCGGGGATCACGTGCGTCGAGACCAGGCCCGGCACCATCGCGGTCATGGTCTCGAACGGATTCGCACCCATCATCTCGAGCACCGGATCCTTCGAGCCCGCGATGAACATCGTAGGAACGGTGATCGGGCGATCGTGCAGTTCCTCGTTCTGCTCCCACACGTAGTCGTCCGCCCGGTACCAGTTGAGCCCACCGGTGAACCCGGTCCGCGTGAACTCCTCGACGTAGTAATCGAATTCGTCCCCGGTCAGCCACGACCACGGCAACGCGGGCGGATCGGGCAGCACGTCGAGGTACCCGTTACCCTCCGACGGGAAGTCCCAGCAGTCGAGGTACCGGTTGGCGCCGCTGAGGGCGTGGAAGATCTTGGCCAAGAACTCCCTCGGGTGCTCACCCAACTCCCGGTCGGCCGGGCCGAACTCCTGGAAGTAGTGCAGATGCACGAAGTGCTGGGACGCGAGATACCGGAACCCGATCGTCGGGCGGACCGGCTGACGCGGCATACGCGGGACGCTGAGCTGCATCAGCGCGCGCACCCGCCCCGGAGCCCAGTTCGGCAGGTCCCACACCAGCTGCGCACCGAAGTCGTGGCCCGCGAACACCGCCTGGTCGATCCCGAGCGCGTCGAGCAGGCCGACCATGTCGTCGACCGTGTGCCGGCGGTCGTAGGCGCGTGGATCCGACGGCGCGTCGGTGCGGCCGTAGCCGCGCATGTCCGGTGCAATCACCCGATACCCGGCCGCCGACAGCGCCGACAACTGGTGCCGCCAGCTGTACCAGAGCCCGGGGAAGCCGTGACACAGCACGACGGGGTCGCCGTCACCCTGCTCGGCGATGTGCATGTCGATGTCGCCGACGCGCACCATGCGGTGGGTGAGTGTGTGTGCAGGATCGGTCATTCCGGGAGGTTAGGTCACTTCAGACGCGGACGGAGCCAATCGACGAGATCGTCGAGCACCTTCTCCTGCTCGGGCTCGTTGAACACCTCGTGGAAGAGGCCGTCGTAGGTGTTCAGCGTCAGATCCTTCGACCCTGCCCGCGACGCGATCATCCGGCTGCCGGACACGTCGGCGAGGCGGTCGTCGGTGCCGTGCAGAAGCAGCAGCGGCATCGTGAGCGACGGCAGCCGCGCCGGGAAGCTCTCGGCCGCGATGAGCATTCCACGGGCGATGCCCGCCTTGACCTTGCCGTGATAGACCAGCGGGTCCGACTCGTACGCCGCCACCACCGCGGGGTCGCGCGAGACAGCCTTGGCGTCGAGGGTCTCGACGGGGACGCCCGGCGCGAAGCGGCCGATGATCTTGCCGATCTCGATCACAACCTTGGGCTTGCCGGTGGCGACGTCGACCGCCGGGGCCGACAGGATCAGGCCCGCGAGTTCGTCGGGGTGGTCCAGGGCGTAGGTCAGCGCGATCGCGCCGCCCATGCTGTGGCCGAGCAGGAACCGCTGCAGTCCCGGATTCTCGGTGACCGCGATCGCCGACAGCTGGTGCAGGTCGTCGAGGAATTCGGACCAGTCGTGCAGTTCGATGCGCTTGCCGCCGGAGCGGCCGTGGCCGCGGTGATCCGGCGCGTACACCACCAGTCCGAGCCCGACCAGCCGCTCGACGACGTGGTCGTACCGGCGGGCGTGCTCGCCCAGGCCGTGCGCGAGCAGAAGGATGCCCGTCGGCGCACCGTCCGGTCGCCATACGTCGTACGCAATGCGGGTGCCGTGCACCCCGGTGAATTCCGACTCTGTGTGCTGCACGAATGCGAGTCTAGGTCGATCGGCGCCGTCGTGTGGTGCTTGTCAGCGCGGTGCGCGGGCGGCACGATGAAGGTGTCCCCACAGGAGCGGCAATGAGCATCACGGAAGCCCCCTACCTGCGGTACACCGACCAGACGGGGTGCCCGCGCGAGCTGACGTTGTCCATCGACACGCCACGGGTGACGGTCGGTCGCTCACCCGAGGCCGACGTTCCGCTGACATCGGACCCGGAGGTCTCCCGGCTGCACGCCACGATCGAGTGGATCGGCACCGACTGGACCATCGTCGACGACGGGCTCTCGCGCAACGGCACTTTCGTCAACGGCGAGAGGATCTCCGGCCGGCGCCGCCTACGCAACGGCGACAGCATCCGGATCGGCAACTCCGCGTTCGTGTTCCGCGACCTCTCCGGGCAGGGGGGCGAGCCCACCCGGGTCGCGGCCCAGATGCCGACGGTGCGTTCCCTGACACCGACGCAGCGCTCGATCCTGGTCGCGCTGTGCCGGCCGTACAAACACAACGCGACGTTCGCGAATCCCGCGTCGAATCAGGAGATCGCCGACGAGGTGTTCCTCAGCGTCGACGCGGTCAAGACGCACCTGCGGACGCTGTTCGCGAAGTTCGGCGTCGAGAAGCTCCCGCAGAACCAGAAGCGACTGCGCCTGGTCGAGAAGGCGCTGCACAGCGGCGTGATCACCGAGCACGACCTGTGAGCGGTCAGGCCGCGACGTCCGCGTCCGGCCGCAGCCGCGTCCGCAGTCGGCCGAGCGCACGGTGCTGTGCGATGCGGACCGCTCCGGGCGTGGTGCCGAGCGCGTGCGCGGTCTCTGCCGCCGACATCCCCCACACCAACCGCATCACCACGATCTCGCGGTAGCGCGGGGGCAGGGACTCGACGAGTTCCCGCGCCTGCTCGCCGGACTCGACCTCGATCGCGCGCTCCTCCGGACCGGCATCGGGGCAGGCCACGTCACCGACGTCCTCGAGCGGCGCGCACGTCCGGCCGGCGGCGCGGCGGGCGTCGATCACCTTGTGCCCGGCGATCGCGTACACGTACGTCAGAAACGACGAACCCTGATCGCTGTACCGCGGCAAAGCGGTCATCAACGCCACGCACGCCTCGTGGGCCACGTCCTCGGCGACCGCCTGCAGCGCGCCGCGCCCCAACCGGGCGAAGCAGTAACGCCGCACCAGCGGATACACCACGGCGACCACCCGTTCGCGCGCGTCGCGCTCACCCGCGACCGCCCGTGGCACCCACTCGGCCAACACCTCCCTGGCGTGGGCGGCCGACATCTCGCCGATCCGTGTTGTCGTGCAGACATTCCCGTACATGTCGGTCTCCTCACCGGGGGGCGCGGTCGGCCGTCCCACGTCTTCGATCCTCGGCCGCGATCGGACGCTCCGACAGGCACCCTCGGGTGGGAGTAGCGCACCCCGCTCCCGGCGCCCACGGTTCCGCCGGCCTCCGCTTGTCACAGTCCGCAACTAGAGTTCGGGGCATGACCGTAGGGCAGAGCCTGGACGACGAATTCCTCACGGCAGCAGATCCTTACCGGCGCGAACTACTTGCGCACTGCTACCGGATGACCGGATCGATCCACGACGCCGAGGATCTTCTGCAGGAAACCATGGTGCGCGGGTGGCGCGGATACGCGAAGTTCGACGGCCGGTCGTCGATCCGTACCTGGCTGCACCGGATCGCCACCAACACGTGCTTGACGGCGCTCGAGAGCCGCGCCCGCCGGCCGCTGCCGACGGGCCTGGGCGCGCCGAGCTCGGATCCGTCCGACGATCTCGTCGAACGCCGCGAGGTGCCGTGGCTCGAGCCGATCCCGGATTCGATGGTGTGGGGGGACTCCGGCTGGGGTGCGGACGACCCCGCGACGGTCGTCGGCGCCCGGGAGTCGGTGCGACTGGCGTTCGTCGCGGCCCTGCAGCACCTGTCGGCGCGGCAGCGTGCCGTGCTGGTGCTGCGCGACGTGCTCCAGTGGAAGGCGGCCGAGGTCGCCGACGCACTCGGCACCACCACCGCCGCGGTCAACAGCCTCCTCCAGCGGGCCCGGGCACAGCTGGCCGAGGCGACACCGACGCCGGACACGCTCGTCGAACCCGAGTCCGAGGCCACCCGCGAACTGCTGCAGCGATACGTCGACGGGTTCGAGCGGTACGACATCGACGGCCTCGTCGAGCTGTTCACCCGGGACGCGATCTGGGAGATGCCACCGTTCGTCGGCTGGTACGTCGGCGGCGCCGACATCGCCCGCCTCGTCAAGGAGAAGTGCCCGTCGGAAGGCCCCGGCGACATGCGGCTGCTGCCGACGTCGGCCAACGGCCAGCCCGCGCTCGGTCTGTACATGCGCGGCGAGGACGGCGTCCACCGCCCGTTCCAGCTGCACGTACTCGACATCACCGAGCGCGGGGTCGCGCACGTCACGTGCTTCTTCGACGTCGACCTGTTCGCCAGATTCGGTCTGCCCGAGAGTCCCTGACCGTCCCCGCGGTCACTGCCCTGCGGCGGCCGGATCCATCCACATGACCTCCCACACGTGGTTGTCGAGGTCACGGAACGAGCGGCCGTACATGAAGCCGTGGTCCTGCGGGTCCATCCACTTGGAACCGCCGGCCGCGACCGCGGCGTCGACCAACGCGTCGACGCCCTCGCGGCTGTCCGCGGAGATGCAGGTGAGCACCTCGCGGCTCGCCGAGGTGTCGCAGATGTCGTCCTTGATGAAGTCCCGGAACCGGTCCTTCTCGAGGAACATGATCCACGCCGAGTCGTTGATCGCCATGCAGGCGGTGTTCGCGTCGCAGAACTGTTCATTGAACTCGAAGCCGAGTCCGCCGAAGAACGCTCGGGTGGCAGCGACGTTCTCGACCGGCAGGTTCACGAAGATCAGACGGGACATGGTTTCTCCTGACTCGAGTGGCGGTGGGTGCGTGGGCCCCGGCACTCACACCGGAAGCCCGCACCGATACAGACCACCGGCGCCCCGAAAACTCATCACACCCGCTGCGCCACCCCGATCTCCAGGCAATCGGTGCCCGCGAAGAGCGCCTCGAGCGCCCGCAGGGCCACGTCCTCCGGATCGGCCTTGGGTCCGCGCGCCAACTCCGTGTTCTCCATGCCGGCGCGATCGAAGAAGTCGGTGTCGGTGGCGCCGGGCATGAGCGTCGTGATCGTGACCCCGGTGTCGGCGAGTTCGCCACGGACCGCGTCCGCGAAGGACTGCACGAACGCCTTGGACGCCGCGTAGATGGCGAAGTGATGTCCCGGCATCGCGGCCGCCGAGGACGACGTGAACAGCACCCGGCCGTGGCCGCGATCGACCATCGGTGGCAGGACGTACTTCGCGAGTCGGACCGTCGCCGTCACGTTCAGCGCGATCACACGCAGGTCGTCGTCGATCGGCGTCCGGTCGAAGCGCCCGTACGCCCCGATGCCGGCGTTGAGTGCGGCCACCTCGATGGGCCGCTCCAGCGCATCCAGCGAGCGGCGCACCTCGGCGAGCCCGACATTGGTCGCCAGATCCGCCTCGATCGCGTGAGCGGTGATCCCCTGCGGCGCGAACTCGGCGGCCACGGGACGGACCGCGTCGTCGTCGGCCACCAGCACCAGGTCGTAGCGGCGGGCCGCGAGCCCGCGCGCCAACTCGTATCCGATCCCGGTCGAGGCGCCGGTCACCAGTGCGAGCGCCCGGGACCCGTTCGTTTCGCTGTCGTTCATCCGACGCCTCCTCCGATCCGATACCGCCCACGAGTTCCCCGGGGAGGGTTCCCCGAAACCCGACGGCGGGCCGTCCGGCGCCGGTCGACGAGCTTTCGGGGTAGGCACACGGACCGTCCGGTGGTGTCATGGATTCATGAGTGAGGACAAGCGACACTTCGTGGCGAGCCGACTCGACGGAATCATCCACACGCTCGAACTGAACGCACCGACAGCGGACGAGTCGTCGCCGGTGCCCACCGCGAACGGGTTCACCGGTTCGCTCGCCGAGGCGCAGCGGCACCGCGCTGAACTCGAATCCGCGACACCCGCCCGGGTCGACGAGATCGCGGCGGGCTATCCGGAGATCGAGAAGGACTGGGCGCAGCGGCAACCGACGTGACCCATCGGCCGCCACCGGCCGTCAGTGACCGAACGGGTACAGCACGCCCGCTGCATCGAGTCGCTTGACCCGACGGTGCTCGTGGAGCACCAGCGTGGTTCCCAGGACGAGGCTCAACGCGCAGATGGCCCCCGCGATCCACGCCCACCCCTGGAAGCCGTATCCCGCCGCGACCAGGGTCATGCCCAGGGTCACGATCGCGACGCCTATCAGGCCGTAGCCGGGCCAGTTGCGGGTGTCCTCGATGGCCTCACCCGGGTGTTCCCGCGCGACGGCGGCCGGTTGCCGTGCATCGTCGAAGTAGTTCACAAAAGCCTCCCGGTGCCGAGTTCCGTTTGCGCTCTCGTCGTACTGCGGTCGACGCGTCGCCGGAACAAGCACCGACGGCGGCCTTCCCGGCGATCCTCCTCCCGTTGCGAACCTCCCCGCACGGTTACCGGTAAACCCATCCCTCCACCCGAGGTGGCAGAACGGGCACCCTCGGGGTTCGGCAGCCACTCCCGGGGGCGCTGTCCGTGGAGCCCGGCCACGACGAGATTGGTGTGTGCGGCTCCAGCGCACATCCTCGTCTCGACCTCGGGAGGGCGTCATGATCACCACTCTCCGTTCCGACCGGCTCGGCCGACGGCGCGTGGTCGAGGCCGCGGACGGCGTCGCCCTCGCCGTCCGTGAGTTCGGCGACGCCGACGCGCCGGTGACCGTGGTGTTCGTCCACGGACACTGCCTGCACACCCATTCGTGGGCGCGGCTGCGCTCGCATCTGGCCCGGGAGTGGGGGCCGGCGGTGCGGATGGTGTTCTACGACCACCGCGGTCACGGTGATTCGGGGAGCGCACCGGCGCACACGTACACGATCGACCAGTTGGGCCGCGACCTCGACGCGGTCGTCAGCGCGGTCGCGCCGACCGGACCGGTCGTCCTGGTCGGCCACTCGATGGGCGGCATGGCCGCACTGGCCTACGTCCGGCAGCGTCCCGAGGCCGTCGGCTCGCGCATCGTCGGCGTCGGACTGCTCTCGACGGCCGCCAGCGACATCACCCGTTCCGGCCTGTGCCGGTTCCTGCGGCACCCGCTGGTCTCGGCGATCGAGTTCGGCGCCCGGCGCATGCCCGGGCTGGCGCAGCGCCTGGCCACGATCGCACTGGACAACCGGACGTCGGTCGTCACGATGTGCGGTTTCCTGCGGTCACTCGCCGGAGTCGACGAATCCCGCTCGCTCGCCGCGCTCGGCGACGTCCCGTCGCTCGTGCTCGGCGGCACCGCCGATCTGCTGACGCCGTTCGAGCATTCCGTCGCGATGGCGGCGACCCTTCCGTCCGCGGAGTTGGTCCGCCTGCACGACGCCGGCCATTCGGTGATCCTCGACCAGGCCGAGGAGGTGGCGCACGCGGTGGTCCGGCTGGTTGACCGAGCCGCGATCCACTACACGACCGGTTCGTCCGCCGCGTCCCCCGCCATGGTCGGGTGAGGATCTACCGGGTTGCCCGGTTCGCGGAACGGTGCCGCCGAAGAGGGGTATCGCGCATCCCGTAACCCGGGTCGCGAATCGTCTCCCGCGACCTGGCCGTTATGACACACTGTGCTGTCCGTGCACGTGGCCCCGACGGCTACGTGCACGTCAGGGTTTCGCGGGGGCAGTGCCGCGTGCGCCGACAGCGTCGGTGGGTCTGGGGAGTGTGGTTGTGGAGCCTGAACCGGGGACAGGAATGCGTGAGCGCCGGAGCACTCAGGCACACCGGACGCTGCTCGACCGGCCGCGGCTGTTCACGTTGCTGTCGGAATTGCCCGCCCTCATCGTGGTTCGCGGGCCTCGCGGCTCGGGCAAGACGAGCCTCGTGACGACGTGGATCGCATCGCCGCAAGCACCGTCCGGGCCGGTTGTCACGATGGATTCCCCCACGCCGTCCACCGCACCGGAGGACTACTGGACCGAGGTGTCCCGACGAATCGACGAGGCCCTCGGATCCGCGCCCTCCTCGGGCCCGGTCGTCCTGATCCTCGACGACGTCGACCGGCTCGACGACCCGGCGACGGAGACACGCGTGCTCGAACTCCTGGACCGGCACGCACGTGTTCATGCCGTCGTCACCACCCGCAGCACCCAGGTGTTCGGCGACGCCGGCCTGCTCGACGTCGATCACGTCTCCATCTCCCCCGCCGACCTGCGCTTCACGACCGACGAGTCGCGACAGTTACTGCTCGCCCGCGGCGTCGCACTGCCGCAGCGCCTGATGGAGACGGTGCAGGACGCCACCGGCGGGTTCCCGCCGCTGGTCCAGACGGCGGCACCTGTCGCACGGTCCTTCGGCACCGACTATGCCCAGAACCGGGAACTGGCCCGTCACGCGCTCGAGCGCTCGATCGACCGCTACGTCGAACGCGAGATCCTGCGCGATCCGGGCCTCGCCGACCTCCGGGAATTCATGCTGACGATCGCCGCGGCGCGGACCGTCACCACCACGGTGGCCGAGAAGCTGACCGACGACCGAGCACCCCAGCGCCTGCGGGAACTCGAGTCCGCGGGCGTGCTCGTGCGGTCACCGTGGCCCAAGGACGACGAGTGGAAGTACCCCGCCCCGATTCGCGACTCGCTGATGCGCGACGTGCGCCGGGCCGCGCCGGAAGGACCGCTGCGGGCGTCGAGCGATCTGGCCCGGTGGTTCCTCGACCGCGGCGATCCGGCCTCCGCGCTCGCGCACGCCGTCGAGGCGCGCGACTGGGACCTCGCTGTCGTGATCATCAAGGCCGACTGGGTCCAGCTGATGTCCCGGCACTTCCACCTCGTCCGGGAAACCCTGATGACCCTCCCCGAGGAGGCCGCCGCCGGCGACCTGTCGATCCGGGCCGGACGGGAACTGTTCCTGCGGTTCGGATCCGACGCGCCCCACATCGCCCATCCGGTGCCGCTGGAGATCGGCGACGAGACGCCCCTGAACACCGCCGACCTGGCCGACGCACTGGCGATCGGCAGCGTGCAGTCGCTGATCCTGCGAGTCTCCGGCAACCTCACCCAGGCGTCCCGGATGAGCGTGCGGATGTCGGAGCTCGGCGAGCGCGCCCTCGGCGCGCTACCGAGCGAGGTCGCGCCCTTCCTGCCACTGCTTCGGCTGCAGTGGGGCATCACGCACCAACTGCACGGCGACATCGCCCGTGCGTCGGCCGAGTTCCGCCGCGCGTACAACAACAGTCGTCCGGGTGGGATCGATTTCATCGCGCGGAACGCGGCCGGTGGTCTGGCGCTCGACTACGCCCTGATCGGCGAACTGGGGCACGCCGACTCCTGGCTCGACCGGGAACGCCGACAGGAGGACACGTCCTCGTGGGGCACTCCGGCGGGCCGCGTCGGTGGACTGGTCGCGGCCGCACTCGTCGCGATCGATCGGATGGAACTCCATCTCGCCGGCCTGGCCCTCGCGGAGCTGGGCAATCTTCCCGACGACGAGGAGCTGTGGGCGTTCGCGGTGTACGCGCACTGCCAACTCGCGCTCGTCAGCCGGCACGCCGAGATGGGACTCGACCGCCTGCACCGCGCGGTGACGGTCTACGACCGCTGGTACACGCCCGAGTCGATGGCAGCGCAACTGCTCGCCGCCACCGAGGCCGAGCTGCACCTGGCCCTGGGACGCGGCAACGAAACGTGGATGACGCTCGAGAATGCGCGCGGCCGCGGCCCCTGGACGACGCTCGCCCACGCACGGATGGAGTTGTCGAGCGGCCAGCCGGCCGCTGCGCTCGCCGACTGCTCGCAGCCGACCGTCGCGGACTGCCCGTACCCGCGCATCCGCCTGGAGTCCGCGCTCATCCAGACAGCCGCGAATCTGGACTTGGCCCACCACGCGCGGGCGCAGACGATGTTGCGGCGCGCCATCGCGCTGTTCGAGCAGACCGGGATGGTCCGCCCCTTCGCGTCGCTGCCCGCCGTACGGATAGCGCAGCTGTCGGAGCTGGGGATCGCGCTGCCGGAGGCCTGGCTGGCGGCGGCACCGGCCGAGAGCGACGCGGTGTTCCCGGACCGCGTCCAGCTGGTCGACATCAGCGACCGCGAATCGGCAGTGCTGGCGGCGCTGGTGTCGACACCCTCGATCGCGGAGATCGCGGCCAGGCTGTTCGTGTCACAGAACACCGTGAAGTCGCAGCTCCGCAGCCTGTACCGCAAGCTCGGCGTCCATTCCCGCGCCGACGCGCTGCTGACGGCCGCGCGACTGGGCCTGATCGGGTCCGGTTCCGACGCCTAGCGTCCACCGGCGCCGGGAGGGCCGGGAATAGTTCCGTGCACGATGCGTTGAGCTACGGTGAACTAGTTGAATCCTCAACTAATAGATCTCAGGAGCGTCCCATGCCTGCTGTAACCGTCGACAACATCCTCGCGCTGCCGCGCCTCGAGGCCGCGGATCCGTCCGCGGTGGACCGGCCGGTGCGCGGCGTGGTCACCGCCCCCGTCGGGTACGAGGGTGAGGGATTTCCCGTACGCCGCGCCTTCGCCGGCATCGACCTCGCCCACCTCGACCCCTTCATCCACATGGACCAGATGGGCGAGGTGAACTACGCGCCCGGTGAGCCCAAGGGCACCCCGTGGCACCCGCATCGCGGCTTCGAGACCGTGACCTACATGATCGACGGGATCATGGAGCACCAGGACTCCAACGGCGGCGGCGGCATCATCGGCGGCGGCGACACCCAGTGGATGACCGCGGGTGGCGGCATCCTGCACATCGAGGCCCCGCCCGAGCACCTGGTGATGAGCGGCGGCCTGTTCCACGGCGTCCAGCTGTGGGTCAACCTGCCCAAGAGCAACAAGATGGCCGCGCCGCGCTACCAGGACATCACCGGCAGCAAGGTCGCGCTGGTGTCGAGCCCGGACGGTGGCGCGCTGATCCGCGTGATCGCCGGCGAGATCGGCGGTCACCACGGACCGGGATCGACCTACACCCCGATCGCGCTGTCGCACACGACCGTCGCGCCGGGCGCGAGCGTGACGCTGCCGTGGAACCGCGACTTCAACGCGCTGGTCTACGTGCTCGCCGGTGACGGCTTCGTCGGCGCGGAGCGCCGGCCGATCTCGTCGGGCCAGACCGCGGTCCTCGGACGCGGCGATTCGATCACGGTTGCGGCCGCCGACGTCCAGGACTCGCGCACCGAGTCGCTCGAGGTGTTCGTCCTCGGCGGGCAGCCCATCCGGGAGCCCGTCGCGATGGCCGGCCCGTTCGTCATGAACACCAAGGCCGAGGTCATGCAGGCGTTCGAGGACTTCCAGGCGGGCCGCCTGGGTTCGATCCCCGCCGCTCACGACACCCTCGAATGACATCAATGATGTTGTTGGACAAGCGATCACCTGGGTCGGTCGACCGACCCGGGTGATTGGTTCCGACACTCGTCCGTGAACACTCCGAGACCGAACCGACACCGCTGATTCGGCGCCGACCCGCCCCACTTCGTACCCTTGTGACTCGACAGCGCGAAATGCCTCGAATGCACCGGAGAAGCCCCATCCGCGCTCGTCACCGAGGAGGACCGCATGCCAGCTCTCACCACTCCCCACATCGACGTCCACCGTGCGGGTGATCGTTCGAAGACCCGCATCCCGTGGCTGGACTCGAAGCACTCGTTCTCGTTCGGCCACCACTACGACCCGGACAACACCCATCACGGGTTGCTGCTGGTCAACAACGACGACATCGTCCAGCCTGGCCAGGGCTTCGACACCCATCCCCACAAGGACATGGAGATCGTCACCTGGGTGCTGCAGGGTTCGCTGGTGCACCAGGACTCGATCGGGCATTCCGGAGTGATCTATCCGGGTCTCGCCCAGCGGATGAGCGCGGGCACCGGGATCCTGCACTCGGAGAAGAACGACTCGTGGCGGTTGCAGGGCGACGAGCACACCGACCCCGTCCACTTCATCCAGATGTGGGTCGTCCCGGACGAGGCCGGCATCACGCCCGGCTACGAGCAATTGGAGATCGACGACGAACTGCTGACCGGCGGGCTGGTCCCTGTCGCATCGGGCATGCCGCAGCACCGGGACCACGCTGCGATCCGCATCAAGAACAAGTACGCGTCGCTGCACGCCGCCCGTCTCCAGCCGGGCCGGCCGGTGCGCATCCCCGAGGCCCCGTTCGTGCACGTGTTCGTCGCCCAGGGCACCGCCGAGATGGAGGGCGTCGGGACGCTGTACGAAGGGGACGCGGTCCGCGCCAGCGCTTCCGGCGGTCAAACCGTCACGACCGAGACGGGCGGCGAGATCCTGGTGTGGGAGATGCACGCCCGTCTCGGCGGGTGAGAGCCGAGGCGCGCCGCCTCGCGCTGATCGAGACGCGGCTGATCGGCGGACGGGCACCTGCGGGTTTCCGCCCGGGCGAGCGCCCGGCTGGGACAGCCGTTCGGCGACGCCGGGCGGTAGTGATACACAAGACCGATGACCGAGACTGCCGCTGATCTCCGCACCGCACCCGAAAGCCGCGACCGGCTCAACCTGTTCATGGGTGTCGAGGCACGGGAGGTGCGGCCGGGGCACCTCGTGCTCGCGCAGGAGGTCGGCTCCCGGTTCCACGATCACCGTGGGCAGACGATCCTCGGATCGGTCGGCGTGCTCGCCGATGCGTGCCCCGGCGGCGCGCTGGGCAACTCGATCCCCTCCAGTGCCGGCATGGTGCTGTCACAGATCTCGGCGACGCTGGCGGCGCCGATGCCGGCCCACGGGACGGTCGTCTCGACCGGTGACGTCGTCACCCTCGACGCCGACGCGGGCATCGGTCTCGCGGCCGGCGCCATGCACGACGGCGACGGAAACACGGTGGCAGTCCTCCAGTCCCGCGGCGTCTTCGTCACACGACCGCGCGCGAACGCCGACGCGGTCTTCAGCGGCGATCGCCTCCCCGTGCCCGCCCCCGAGCCGTGCGCGGCACCGGACGAACTGGCCGGACGGGCCGGCCTGGATGTGGTCGACGGCATCGCGTCGGAGCGGATCGCCCGTGGGCCCCTCGCCGGGCTGCTCGACCTCCGTCTCACCGACGTCGAGCGCGGCAGCCTCACCGCGACGTTCGCGCCACAGGACTGGATGAGCAACTACCTGGGTTCGATCCAGGGCGGTGTCCTGATCACCGCGGCCGACCTCGTCAACGGCCTTGTCGCACAGACCCTCACCGCCGCCGACCAGCAGTACCGGATCCTGGACCTGCGCATCGACTTCGTCCGCTCCCCCGCCACCGACGGCCCCGACATCCGCGCCGAGGCGGAGGTCGTCCGCGCCGGACGGCGGCTGGCGCTCATCGAGTCCCGCCTGCTCGACGGGTCCGGGCAGGTGCTGATCCGGGCGGCCGCGAGCGCGCAGCTGTTCTGACCGCTTCCCTCGGCGTCGACGTTCGAACCACCGATTCGTGAAGGATTCGGGTCGGTTCGCGGGACTGATCCTTCACGAATCGCGGACGGAACCATCTCGGCACGAGCAGCGTCGAAGCCGGTATGACGCCATCTCAGGTGCACGCCGCGATGGCCCGGCAGGACGGCGTAGTGACGCTCGCCCAGGCCCCGGGCGCAGGCATGTCCAAGTCCGCGGTGAGCCGACGCGTCCGTTCCGCGGAGTGGCGGCGCCTCACCACGGGCGTCTACCTACGGGCGGATCGCGCCCGCACCCCTGCAGTCGATCTCCGTGCCGCGGTGTACGCGAGTGGACCGGGGGCCGTCGCGTGCGGGGCCAGCGCCGCCTGGTGGCACGGACTACTGGACCGCCCTCCGACGGTGCACTGCGTCACGATCCCGGCTTCCCGAGCCGTACGTCGCCGCAGTGGCATCCAGGTCCGCCGACGCGACCTCGACCGACGTGACACCGAGTCCCGCCGCGCACTGCGTGTGACGGGACTATCTCTGTCCGTCCTCGAAGCAGCGGTCACGCTGCGCGACGGCTCTGCACTCATGGACAGGGCAATCCAGCGCCACACCACAATCGAAACACTCCAGGCAGTTCACGAGCGCAATCCCGGCCGCCACGGAGCGTCCGCCGCAGCACAACTGCTGAGGGCGGCCGGCGAGGGCGGGGCCTCGGAGGCGGAGCGCATGTTGCACCGTCTGCTGCGGCAGGCCGGGCTGACGGGTTGGCGTCCACACGTCCGCAGTTGCGGATACGAGATCGACGTCGCGTTCGTCTCCGAGCGGGTGGCGATCGAGGTCGACGGGTGGGCATGGCACCGCGACGTCGACCGGTTCAACCGTGACGCGCAGCGTCAGAACGCGCTGATGAACGCGGGCTGGCACGTGCTGCGCTTCACGTGGCACCACCTGCGCAACGACCCCGAGGGCGTGATCGCACAGGTCCGCCAGGCGCTCGCCGGATGATGTGCGAAGGATTCGGGTCGGTACCCGGGACGAATCCTTCAGGATCGGCCGCGACCGGCGAGGCGGTGTAAAGATGGAGCGATGACGACTGCGCAGCATTCCGGCATCGACCTCACCCATCTCGACCCGGCCATCCGCCCCCAGGACGACCTGTTCGTGCACGTCAACGGCAAGTGGCTGGACGAGTACGAGATCCCGGCCGACCGGGCGGTGGACGGCGCGTTCCGCACGCTGTACGACAAGGCCGAGGAGGACGTGAAGACGCTCATCCAGGAGGCGGCCGAGTCCGGCGCGGCGCACGGCACGGACGCGCAGAAGATCGGCGACCTGTATTCGAGCTTCATGGACGCCGACGCCGTCGAGGCCGCCGGACTGACCCCGATCGCCGAGGAACTGTCGGCGGTCGCGAACGCCGCCGACCTGAGCGAGCTGGCCGGCGTCGTCGGACGCCTGCAGCGCGCCGGTGTCGGCGGCGCGATCGGACAGTACGTCGACACCGACGCCAAGAACTCGGCGCGCTACCTGGTGCACTTCACGCAGTCCGGCATCGGCCTGCCCGATGAGTCGTACTACCGCGAGGACAGCTACGCCGAGGTCCGCGCGGCGTACCTCGCGCACGTCCGGAAGATGTTCGAGCTGGCCGGCATCGACTACGACGCCCAGCGCGTGTTCGACCTCGAGACCGCGATCGCGGCCGGCCACTGGGACGTCGTCAAGCGCCGCGACGCCGAGCTGAGCTACAACCTGGTGACGCTGGGCGACCTCCGGTCGCAGCACGGCGGGTTCGACTGGGCTGCTTGGATTTCCGGCCTGCAGGCCACGCCGGAGCAGCTGGCCGAGATCGTGGTGCGTCAGCCGAGCTTCGTCGAGACGCTGACCGACCTGTGGACGTCGCGTCCGATCGAGGACTGGAAGGCCTGGGCCACGTGGCGGATCCTGCACTCGCGGGCGCCGTACCTGACCGAGGCGATCGTCGCGGAGGACTTCGCGTTCTTCGGCAAGACCCTCAGCGGCACGCAGGAGAACCGTGAGCGGTGGAAGCGCGGCGTCTCGCTCGTGCAGGACCTGCTCGGCGAGGCCGTCGGCCGGCTGTACGTCGAGCGGCACTTCCCGCCGGAGTCCAAGGCGCGCATGCAGGTGCTGGTCGCCAACCTCCAGGAGGCGTACCGCCGCAACATCTCCGACCTCGAGTGGATGAGCCCGGAGACCCGGCAGGCCGCCCTCGCGAAGCTCGAGAAGTTCACCCCGAAGATCGGGTACCCGGACAAGTGGCGGGACTACTCGGCCGTCGAGATCGACCCGGCCGACCTGGTGGGCAACTACCGCAGCGGGTTCGCCGCCGACCACGATCGCGACATCGCCAAGCTGGGCGGCCCGGTGGACCGTGACGAGTGGTTCATGACCCCGCAGACCGTCAACGCGTACTACAACCCGGGCATGAACGAGATCGTCTTTCCCGCAGCGATTCTGCAGCCGCCGTTCTTCGACGCCGACGCGGACGACGCCGCCAACTACGGCGGTATCGGCGCGGTCATCGGCCACGAGATCGGGCACGGATTCGACGACCAGGGCGCCAAGTACGACGGCGACGGCAACATGGTCGACTGGTGGACCGACGACGACCGCACCGAGTTCGGCAAGCGCACCAAGGCGCTCATCGAGCAGTACAACGACTTCGAGCCCAAGGACCTGCCGGGACATCATGTCAACGGCGAGTTCACGATCGGCGAAAACATCGGCGACCTGGGTGGCCTGTCGATCGCGCTGGAGGCGTACCGCATCGCGACCGAGGGCGCCGAGGCCCCGGTGCTCGACGAACTGACCGGTCTGCAGCGCGTGTTCTTCGGGTGGGCGCAGGTGTGGCGGACCAAGGCGCGCAAGGAAGAAGCACTGCGGCGATTGGCCGTCGACCCGCACTCGCCGCCGGAGTTCCGCTGCAACGGCGTGATCCGCAACCTCGACAGCTTCCACGAGGCGTTCGGGGTCGAACCGGGCGACGCCCTGTACCTGGAGCCCGACAAGCGCGTCAAGATCTGGTAGTGCCGCACGGGCGGTTCGCCGGTCCCCCGACCGGCGAACCGCCCTCAGGACCCGGCCAGGTCCATCCGCAGGAACTCGCGGATCCGGAGCAGCTTCGGCGGGCGCGCCGCATCGCCCGGCAGAGCCTCGAACGCCTCGCTCTCGCCCACCAGTCGCGGCGCGGTGAGTTCGACCTCTGTCCCGTCGACGCGGAGCCGGGCCCTGCCGGCCGCCAGCACGTTGCGCACCCAGTCCGCCCCCGACCCGTACACCGGCACGAACAGGTAGCCCCCGTCGACCGGAAACGCGTCGAGCGGGGTGCGGTACGTCGCACCGGACGTGCGGCCGACGTGCTCGAGCACCGGCCATTTCCCGCCCGCGACCGCGCGGGGATTGAACACGCGCTTGTTCACGTGGCCCCACCACCTCGGCATCGGCATCGCACTCCCCTTTCCCTCGCCCCATTCTTCCTTACGCGTGTAAGGCTGGCTTACGCCTGTAAGGTTGTCAACACCCAGCATGCCTGTCCGCCCATCCGCAACGGGAGCCCTCGTGTCACCATCACCGCGCTCGCCGCGCCGCCCACTGAGCCGAGAGCGCGTGTTGGAAGCCGCGATCGAGGTCGCCGACCGCGGGGGCGTGGAGGCGATCACCATGCGCCGGGTGGCACAGGAGCTTGGCGTCGAGGCGATGTCGCTCTATCACCATGTCCCGAACAAGGACGCGCTGCTCGACGGCGTCGTCGACGCGGTGTTCGCCGCGATCGAGCTGCCCGACCCGGAGTGCGACGACTGGCGTGACGCGATCCGTGCGCGCGCGACCTCCGCGCGAACCGTTCTGTCGCAACACACTTGGGCGCTCGGGCTCATGGATTCGCGCCGCCACCCCGGCCGGGCGACGCTGCGCCACCACGACACGGTCCTCGGCGTCCTCCGACGGGCCGGGTTCACGCTGCCGATGGCGGCCCACGCGGTCTCGCTCGTCGACAGCTACATCGGTGGCTACGTCCTCCAGGAGGCGAACCTGCCGGTGACGACGCCGGACGACGTCGAGGAGGTGGCCGGCAACATCCTCGACCAGCTGCCGGCGGACGAGCTGCCGTACCTCGCGGAGATGATCACCGACCACGCCCTGCAGCCCGGGTACGACCACACGAGCGAGTTCGGCTGGGGCCTGGACCTGATCCTGGACGCGCTCGAAGCCCGCCGCCGAACCCCTACCGCGCGTACATGATCACGCCGACGCCGCACAGGCAGAGCAGCGCGCCGACGATGTCGTAGCGGTCGGGCCGGAAGCCGTCCATCACGACGGCCCACAGCAGCGAACCCGCCACGAACACACCGCCGTACGCGGCGAGGATGCGCCCGAAGTTGGCGTCGGGCTGCATCGTCGCGACCAGTCCGTACACGCCGAGCGCGATCATGCCGGCGCCGACCCACAGCCAGCCGCGGTGTTCGCGCACGCCCTGCCAGACCAGCCAGGCGCCGCCGATCTCGAACAGCGCGGCCAGGACGAACAGCAGGATCGAGCGAGTCACCGTCATGGCACGGATTATGCGTGAGTGGTCACCGCAGCCGCTCGTCCGAGTACGCCGAGAAGAACCGCACCTCGTCGAGCTTCGGCAGCAGGTGCAGTTGCTCACCGGGGCGCACCGACACCTTCCGGTCGACGCGGACCACCACGCGGCCGCCGCGGCTCGTCCACGTCCCGTCGGTCGGGTCGGCCTTGACCGCGTGGACGAACGATTCGGCGCCGAGTTCCTCGAACAGCTCGGCGACCACCGTGAGCGCGCCCTTGCGCCACTCCCCCACGAGGGTCCACGACTCCGGGCGGACCCCGACCACGACGCGTTCCTCCCTGCGCGCCGACGCCGGCAGCGGCACCCGCAGCTCGCCCAGAACCGCGGTCGCCCCCTCGACCCGCGCCTCGAGCAGGCTCATCCCAGGAGATCCGATGAACCCGGCGACAAACGTGTTGACCGGGTCGTCGTACAGGTCGCGCGGACGGGCGATCTGCTGGAGCCGACCGTCCCGCATCACCGCCACCCGGTCACCCATCGTCATCGCCTCGACCTGATCGTGCGTGACGTAGACGGTGGTGGTGCCGAGCCGCCGCTGCAGGCCGGAGATCTGGGCGCGCGTACTCACCCGCAGTTTCGCGTCGAGGTTCGACAGCGGTTCGTCCATGCAGAACACCGCCGGGTGTCGGACGATCGCACGTCCCATCGCGACCCTCTGGCGTTGTCCGCCTGAGAGTTTGGCCGGCTTGCGCCCCAGGAGCGGCTCGAGTTCGAGCATCCGCGCGGCCTCGAGGACCCGGGCGGTGCGCTCGGTCTTGTTCACGCCCGCGTTCTGCAGGGCGAAGCCCATGTTCTCGGCGACCGTCATGTTCGGGTACAGCGCGTAGTTCTGGAAGACCATGGCGACATCGCGCGCCTTCGGCGGCAGGCCCGTCACGTCCGCGCCCCCGATGCGGATGTGTCCGGTCTCGACGGATTCGAGACCGGCGAGCATCCGCAGGCTCGTGGACTTCCCGCACCCGGACGGCCCGACGAGGACGACGAACTCGCCCTCCGCGATGTCGAGGTCGAGTCGGTCGACGGCCGGTCGCTCGCCGCCCGGGTAGCGGTGCGTGACCGCCGAGAACTGCACGTGTGCCATGGTTTTCCTTCTGCGTTTCTACTACTGGGGCAGCTTCGGGGCGATCTGCCGGTCGATCGTCTGCTGCAGCTGCGATGCCACCGACGCGAACGTCGACTTCACGTCGGCGTTCTGCAGGGCGATCTGCTCGAGCCCGGTGCCGATCACCTGGTCGGCGCCCGGGACGAAGACGCGGGCGTAGTCCTGCGACCGGGTGTGCGCGAGCTGCTCGACGGCCGTGCGGGAGTTGGGGTTCGCGTCCAGGTATGCCTTCATCGACGGCACTTCCACCGCAGACTTGCGGACTGGCATGTAACCGATGTTCTGCGAGAAGTACGCGGTGTTCTCGGCGTTGGTGATGAAGTCGATGAACTTCAGTGCGTTCTTCTTGCGCTCGTCGGAGATGCGCGACGGGATCGCGAGGCCGGCGCCACCGGTGGGGCAGCCGGGTCGGCCGTCGGACGTCGGCAGGAACGCGGTGCCGAAGTCGAATGCCGCGGACTTCTTGATGCCCGACAGGTCTCCGGTCGACGCGATCGTCGAGGCCAGGATCCCGGCGCCGAACTCGTTCGCGATGTCGCTCGACACCGCCGCATACTTCTTGGTGAAGACCATGTCGCGCAGGAAGTTGCCTGCCTCGAGCGTCTTGGGATCGTCCAACTTCAGCGTCCACTGGTCGGAGTACGCACCGCCGAAGGTCCAGATCGGGCCCTCGTAGGTCCAGCTCAGGTAGTTCTTGGCGTTGCCCCAGCCGTGCGCCAGCTTGCCGTCACCGACCACGCGCTGCAGCTCCGGACCCCACTGGTCGAACTCCTGCCACGTAGCGGGACCGCGGTCGGGCAGCCCGGCCTGCGCCCAGATCTGCTTGTTGTAGTAGAAGATCGGGGTCGAGCGGGCGTACGGCAGCGCGAAGTGCTTGCCCTGGAACAGGTAGTCGGCGAGCAGCGAGTCGACGTAGTCGGACGCGTTGACGCCCACCTCGCCGAACAGCGGGTCCAGCGGTTCGATCGCCCCGGTCAGTGCGTAGTTGAACCACCAGACATCGGACAGCACAACGACATCCGGCAGCGCTCCACCCGACAGCGCGGCATTGAACTTCTGCGAGACCTCCTCGTAGTTCTTGCCGCCGTCCACCAGGTCGACCTTCAGGTCGGGATACTTCGCCTCGAAGCGCTTGATCAGTTCCTTCTCCACATCCTGGGACTTGCCCGGGTGGTTGGACCAGAACGTGATCGTGTTCGAGCCACCCGTGCTCGACGCGCTCGAGCTCGACGAACCGGAGCCCGATCCCGAGCCTGCGCATGCGGTCAGCGCGGCCCCGGCCGCGATCGCCCCGGTCAGTCCGAGGAAGCCGCGACGGTTGATGTGTGCCATTTTCGTCAGTGCCTTTCATGCATGGTTCGAAAAGTCAGCCCTTGACCGCACCGGAGGTGAGGCCCTTGATCATGTGTCGTTGCAGCAGAAGGAAGATCACGAGGATCGGTAGCATCGTCAGCACGGTGCCGGCCATGACCGGTCCCCAGTTGGTGAGGCCGTCGTTGTTCTGCAACTGAGTCAGCCCGATCGGCAGCGGCGCGACCGATGCGTCGTCGGACATCAGGAACGGCCACAGGTACTCGTTCCACTCGTTGACCACGGTGATGATCGCGAACGCGACCATCGTCGGCCCCGACACCGGCAGCACGACCCGCCACAGCAGCCGGAGGTGCCCGGCGCCGTCCATCCGCGCCGCCTCTATGATCTCGGACGGTATCGACAGAAAGTGGTTGCGCATCAGGAACGTCCCGAAGGCGACGCCGGCGAGGGGAAAGATGATGCCCTGGAAGGTGTTTCGCCATCCCCACTCCGCGACCAGCGCGTAGTTCGAGATCACCGTGATCTGGTTGGGAACCATGAGCGCCGCGATGATGGTCAGGAACACGACGTTCTTGCCGGGGAACCGCAGGAACACCAGTCCGTAGGCACTGAGGACACCGAGCACGAACTTGATCGCCGCCAGCGCCGTCGTGATGATCACCGAGTTGCGCAGGAACGTCGTGAACGGCACCGACGTGACTGCCTCGGTGTAGTTCTCGGGATGGAAGGAACTCGGCCACCACGTGACCGGCTGGGTGTAGATGTCGGGCCGATCCTTGAACGACGTCATGACGATCCAGAACAGCGGCAGCGCCACCATCACGAGCGCGCACACCATCGCGGCGTACCCGAGCGCGGTCAGCGCGCGCTGACGGCGCCGCTGCACACGCGCGTCCGGCGCGAGGATCTCGCTGGGCAGCGACCGGGCGACCGAACGCTCCTCGACGGCGGTCATGCCTGCTCACCCCGATCCATGACCCGCACCTGGTAGACGGTGACGGCGAGCAGCACCAGGAACATGATCGTGGCGACCGTGGCGCCGTACCCGGCCCGGAAGTTGCGGAACGACTCGTTGTAGACCTGGTAGACCATCGTGGTCGTCCCGGTCCCGAGCGGGCCGCCCCGCGTCATGACGTTGATGATGTCGAACACCTGCAGCGAGTTGAGCATCACCGTGATCGACAGGAAGAAGGTGGTGGGTCGCAACTGCGGCAACAGGATTCGGCGGAACCGGGTCCACGTGCTCGCGCCGTCGATCGCGGCGGCCTCCGACAGCTCGGGGCGCAGGCCCTGCAGCGCGGCGAGGTAGATGACGAACGTGTAGCCGAGGTTCTTCCACATGTAGGTGACCGTCACCATGAACAGCGCCCAGCCGGGTTCCTGGTAGAAGTCCGGCACCGAGGTGACGCCGACGCGGTGCAGCAGGTCCTGGACGAGGCCGAAGTTGGGATCGAACACGAACTGGAACGCCACACCGATCGCAGCTCCGGAGATCACGAACGGGGCGAAGATCGCCGAACGAACCAGGTTGCGCCCCAATAGCTTACGGTCGAGCAGCAGCGCCAGTCCGAGACCGAGCACCATCGAACCGACCACCGTCGCCAGCGTGAACACGACCGTGTTGGAGACGATCTGCCACGTGTCGTCGCGACTCCACCATTCCCGATAGTTGTCGAGACCGATGAAGGTCGCCACCGGATCGGCGATGTTCCAGTCGAAGAACGAGAGCCGGATGTTGTCCATGAGCGGTCGATACGTGAACAGGGTCAGCAGCACCAGGTTGGGGCCGACCAGGGCCACGAACAGCGCGTAGTCGCGCCACGGGCGGCCGAGCAGGCCGCGGCCGGGCGCCTGCGGGAGCGTTCTCTCCGGACTCGATCTCACCGCCGCAGTGTTACCGGCGACTGCGAATACCGGGTGAATGCACGCGACACACGGCCTGAACGTCTCGGGTCGATGCACCCGGACGCGAAAAAGGCGCTGCGCGAGTCGTTCTCGCGCAGCGCCGGTCTCTTCGGTTTCAGTGCAGGTCAGCGGTTCCAGTCGCCGAGGCCGTCGGCGCCGCTGAGGATTCCGCCGGCGGTGTTCTGGACGATCACCGGGTCACCCTTCTTGGCGTTCTCGTAGAACCACTTGCCGTCCTCGGTGCTGACGTTGAGGCAGCCGTGACTGACGTTGGTGTGGCCCTGGTCCGCGACCGACCACGGGGCGGCGTGGACGAAGATGCCGCTGTAGGAGATCCGCGTCGCGTACTCGACGTACGTCCGGTAGCCCTCGGGGTCGTCGATCGGCACACCGTACGTCGACGAGTCCATGTACATGTCGCGGTACTTCTCGCCCACGATGTACGTGCCGTTCGGGGTCTCGTGGCCGGGCTTGCCGAGCGACGTCGGCATCGTCTTGACCAGCTCGCCGTTGCGGAAGACGCTGATCTGCTTGGTGTTGTCGTCGGCGTACGTCACCAGGGCGTCGCCGATCGAGAACGTCGAGTGCGAGTCGCCCGCGTCGACGGTGACCTGGGTGTTGGCCGGCCAGAACTCGGTGGGCTTCCAGCGGACCTGCCTGTCGTTGATCCAGTAGAAGCTGCCCTCGACCGGCGGGTCGGTGGTGACGCGGATGGCGCGCTCGGCGACGGCACGATCCCCGATCGGCTCGTTGAAGCCGACGATGATCGGCTGCGCGACGCCCACCACCTCGCCCGGTGCCGGGTTCAGCGAGGGGGCCGTGAAGTTCGCGGGGCCGATCGGCGCGAGCGCGGGCGCCACCGATCCGGCCGGGAGCGCGGCCAGGACCTGCGGCGGCAACTCGAAACCGGGCGGAAGCTGCACCGTCGGCAACTGGAAGCCGGACGGGAGCTGCAGCTGCGGCGTCGGCACCTGGATGTCCGGAATCTCCGGGCCACCCGGGAACAGCGGCACCGCCTGCGCCGGGGCCGCCAGGACGGCACCGGCGGCGGTGGCCGTGGCCACGAGGGCCGCGGTGCGGGTGAACCAGCGGCGACCCCGTCCGGAGGTTGCGGTCGATGTGTCGGTCAAGTGCGTGCCCCTTCCTACGCGCGTGCCCACCGCAGTGGGCGACTGCCCCGTTTGTCCCATTAGACAGACTGGACAGCCGACCGACAACCTCGAACCGCTGTGACGTGCGTCAGCCTGCTTCGCCGCGGGCCGCTTCGAGCATCGCCGCGAGATCGACGATCTTGGTGCGCAGACGCCCGTTCTCGGCGCCCAGCACCCGCTCCTTCTTGTCGATGCGCTGCCAACCCTGGAAGTCGATGGCCTCCGGCTGGCGCTCACCGATCAGCTGCGCGAGGTGCTCCCCGTCGCGGCCCGGCTGCGTGAGCAGGCCGTTCGAGAAGTCGGAGAGCAGCAGGTCCACGGTGGCCGCGGAGCAGTGCTTGTTGGTGCCGATGACGCCGGTGGGTCCGCGCTTGATCCATCCCGCGACGTAGACGCCGGGGATCGGGGAGCCGGACTCCGGATCGATGACGCGACCGTTCTCGTTCGGGATGACACCGCGGCGGTCGTCGAACGGCAGATCCGCGACGGGCACGCCCTTGTAGCCGATCGAGCGGAGCACCAGACCGGTCTCGAGGGTTTCGGTCCGATCGGTGGGGCGGGCGCTCAGCTTGCCCGACTCGTCGGCGACGAGCTCGTTGCGCACGAGACGGATACCCTCGACACGCTCGCCGCCCAGGACCTCCTCGGGCGAGGCGAGGTAGCGCAGCACGATCCGCTTGCGACCGTCGGTCGCGGTGCGCTTGGCGAACTCCTCGACCTGGCGCACCTTGAGCTTCTCGGACGGCTCGGCGTCGGGACCGTCGATCCACGCCCGGCTGGCCGAGTCGAGGATCGCCTCGTCGGGGTCGACGACGATGTCGACGTCCGCCATCTGGCCGAGCGCGATCAACTCGGGGTTGGTGTACGCGGCCTGCGCGGGTCCGCGGCGGCCGACGATGACGACCTCGTGGATGTTGCTGCGGCGCAGCGCCTCGACGGCGTGCTCCGCGATGTCGGTCTTGGCGAGCTCGTCGGGGTCGGTGACGAGGATGCGGGCGACGTCGAGCGCGACATTGCCGTTGCCGACGATGACGGCGCGCTGACCCGAGAGGTCGAACGTGCGGTCCGCGTAGTCGGGGTGGCCGTTGTACCAGGCCACGAACTCGGTGGCGGCGTGCGATCCGGGCAGCTCCTCACCGGGCACGCCGAGATGCCGGTCGCTGGCGGCGCCGACCGCGTAGATCACGGCGTGGTGGTGCTGGAGCAGCTCGTCGTGGCTGACGTGCTGACCGACCTCGACGTTGAAGTGGCACTGCACGGAGCGCTTGCTCAGCGCCGAGCGGAAGACGTCGGCGACGCCCTTGGTGCCGGGGTGATCGGGGGCGACGCCGGCACGGACCAGTCCGTACGGCGTGGGCAGACGGTCGAACATGTCGACCTCGACGCGCGGACGCGAGGTGAGTTCGATGGCGGCGTAGCACGCGGCCGGTCCGGACCCGACGATCGCGACGCGCAGCGTGCCCAGGTCGGCGCTGAGCGAACGCGGCTCGGCCAGTTCCGGCCAGTCGGGGCCGATCGGGTGCTTTTCGAAGTAGGCGGCGTTGATCTCCGAGTAGACCGCGTGGGCCTCGCTCAGTTCGTTGTCACCGAAGATCGCGTCGACCGGGCACTCGTCGACGCAGGCGCCGCAGTCGATGCACGTCTGCGGATCGATGTAGAGCATCTCCGTGGTCGCGAACTCCGGCTCGTCCGGCGTCGGATGAATGCAGTTGACGGGACAAACGTCCACACACGAGGCATCATTGCAGCACGCCTGCGTAATCACATAAGCCACAGTTCTTCCCTACCTGTGAGTACACCACCGAGACTGTCGTTCCCGGACAAGACTATAACGTGTTCCAGTTTGGGTCGAGGATCGGTGCACGAGGGGACTTTCGGCCCACGGGAGCCTTCGCGGTCCCGGGGACCGAACTAGTCGAGCCGGAACCCGACCTCGAGCGTCACCTGCGTGTGAGCGACGGCTCCCTCCTCGATGTGGCCGCGGGTCTCGACCACCTCGAACCAGTCGAGATTGTGCATCGTCTGGCTCGCGCGGTCGATCGCGTTGGCAATCGCGGCGTCGACACCCTGGGTCGACGACCCGACGACCTTGATCACCCGGTAGACGTGGTTACTCATCGACGGACCTCCCTCACGAACGCACGATCTCCTGGGCCTCGGCACCGAGCCGGGCCAGTCGCAGGTCACCGAGTGCGGTGACGGCATTGCCGAGCCGGTTGGTGACGAACGCGAGCGCGAGGCCGGTCTCCGGGTCGGCGTACGCACCGGAGCCGCCGACCCCGTAGTGGCCGAGCCCGCGCGTCGGCTGCATGCGGCTGGCCAGGATCGGCGGGTGGTACCCGAGGCGCCACGCGAGCTTGATGCCCAGCACGTAGTCGCGGTCGCGGGTCTGCACCGCGCCCATCTGCTCGAGGGTCTCGGGCTCGAGGAACCGGGTGCCGTCGATGACGCCGCCGTTCGCGATCGCGGCGTACATCCGCGCGAGGGATCGGGCACTGAACACGCCGTTCCACCCGGGCATCACGGCGTCGTGCACGGCGGGATTGCGGACGAGTTCGTCGAATCCGTCGGGCATCGCGGCCTCGGCCAGCCCGCGCAGCGGTCCCATGTGGGCGAGCACGGCCGAGGTGAGTCGCCAGTCGAGTCCGCCGGGGTTGATGTGCGGGAACAGCTTCGCGATCCGACGCTTCTGGTCGGCGGGCACCTGGTACCAGAACTCGTCGGCGCCGAGCGGTTCGGCGATCTCCTCGCGGACGATCTGCGCGAACGGCTTGCCCGTGGCGCGCGACACCGTCTCGGCGATCAGCCAGCCGTAGGTGACCGCGTGGTACCCGGGTCCGCGCAGCCGGCGGCGGTCGGGCGCGGCCGCCGCGAGTGCGTCGACGACGGTGTCGTAGTCGAGCAGGCCGAGCCGGCCCGGCACCAGTCCGCGGACCTTGTGCAGACCCGTGCGGTGGGTCAGCACGTCTCGAACCGTGATGGACTCCTTGCCCGCGGCCGCGAACTCCGGCCAGTACGTGGCGACCGGGGCGTCGTAGTCGATGATCCCGCGCTCGGCCAGGCGGTGCGTGACAGTGCTCGCGACGCCCTTGCCGGTGGAGAACGAGAGCGCGACGGTGTCGCCGCTCCAGCGGCGGTCGCGGTCCGCGTATCCCGCCCAGATGTCGAGGACCTTCTCGCCGTGCACGTACGCGACCAGCCCGCCGCCGCCGTTGTGCGGGTAGCGGTACATCGAGAAGAACCGGTCCGCGAGCGGCAGGAACCGGGGATGGACCAGCATCTGAGTGCGATCCGACGGAACCGCCGGCGAAACCGGCATCCGCTCGGGGGGCGCAACTCGCGACACGCTTCCCTGTTCGACCTGAATGGTCATGGCGGCCTCCGATCCCGCTCCCCCACCATTGTGATTGCCGCAGCCTAAGGCTGGAAGGGGCAGCCGCGGGGCGAAATCGACATACGTCAATTATCGGATCGTCGTTCGACCTGGTCGCGTGACCGACTCAGTTCTCCTTCCGGTCACGGTCGCGACTCGGCTGCACGCGTTTCGGCTCGCCCGGCATCTTGGGATAGTTCGGCGGATACGGCATATCGCCCAGACCCGCGGCCAGATCCCGCTCGGCCATCTCGAGCAGCCCGTCGAGCGAGTGCGCGACGTCGTCGAGCGTCGCCATCGGGTCGCCCCGTCCGGCGAGCAGGGCCGGGACGGTCGCGATGGTGAAGTCGTCCGGTTCGACGGACGCCAGCTCCGACCAGGTCACCGGCGTCGAGACGGTCGCGATGGGGGTGCGGCGGGCGGAGTACGCCGACGCGATGGTCTTGTCGCGCGCGTTCTGGTTGAAGTCGAGGAAGATGCGCTCGCCGCGCTCCTCCTTCCACCACTTGGTGGTGGCCCGGTCGCCGCTGCGGCGCTCGATCTCCCGGCACAGCGCGATCCCGGCGCGGCGCACCGCGACGAAGTCCCACCGCGGCTCGATCCGAATGTAGACGTGCAGGCCGCGTCCACCGGATGTCTTCGGGAAGCCGATCAGTCCCAGCTCGTCGAGCAGCGGATGCAGCACGTCGAGCGCGACGCGGCGGGCGTCGTCGAAGTCGGTGCCGGGCTGCGGGTCGAGGTCGATCCGCAGCTCGTCGGGGTGGTCGACGTCCGGGCAGCGCACGGCCCACGGGTGGAAGGTGACGGTCCCGAGGTTCGCGGCCCACACGATGTCGGCGGCGCTGCGCACCCGCAGCACGTCGGCCGTGCGGCCCGACGGGAAGGTGACCTCGCACGACCCGACGTGCTCGGGCCGCTTGGTCGGCACCCGCTTCTGGTAGATCTCTTCACCCTCGACACCCTCCGGGAAGCGCTGGATGTGCGTCGGACGGTCCCGCAGCGCCCGCAGCAGCTCGCCTCCGGTCGCGACCTTGCGGTAGTACTCCACGAGGTGTCGCTTGGTGCCACCCTCGGCGCCCAGGCGCGGGTAGTAGATCTTGTCCGGGTTGGACAGCCGGACCGCGACGCCGTCGACGTCGAGCTCCTCCGCCGGAGAACGCTTGGTGGTGGCCATGATTCAGTCCTCTCCCGTCAGAACGTCGGCGAGGTCGTAGCGCAGCGGCACCTCGAGTTGGTCGAACGTGCACGACTCGGGCACCCGGTCGGGTCGCCATCGCAGGAACCGGGCGGCGTGCCGGAACCGGACACCGGCCTGGCTGCCGCGTTCCCCGAGCCCGCCCTCCATCTGGTCGTACGCGACCTCGAGGACCCGTTCGGGGCGCAGCGGGACCCAGCTGCGGTCGGCGCTCGACCGCCACCGTGTGGCCTCGCCCTCGGCGACGACGTCGTCACCCACCCTCAGCGGTTCGAGCTCGGCGAGCAGTTCGATGCGGCGCTTCGCCGTGAACGCCGACGCGCCCCCGACCATGTGCAGCTCGCCGTCGTCGTACAGGCCCAGCAGGATCGAGCCGATGCCCGGCTGACTCTTGTGCGGGCGATACCCGATCGCCACGACGTCGGCGGTGCGAGAGTGCTTGATTTTGACCATCTCCCGCTTGTTCGGCAGGTAGTGGCCGTCGAGTCGCTTCGCGACCACACCGTCGAGGCCGGCGCCCTCGAACGTCTCGAACCAGCGCTCGGCGACCGCGGCGTCGAGCGTGGCTGCGGTGACGTGACAACGGGGCCCGCCGCCGACGGCGCCGAGCAACGCCGCGCGCCGCTCCGCGAACGGACGTGTGGTGAGATCGTCGTCGCCGAGCGCGAGGAGATCGAACCCGATGAACTGGGCGGGGGTCTGTTCGGCGAGCAACCGCACCCGACTGTCGGCCGGGTGGATGCGCTCGGACAGCGAACCCCAGTCCAGCCGGGTCCGGCCGCCGATGTCGCGGGGCACTACCAGTTCGCCGTCGACAACGCAGCGCGTCGGCAGTTCGGCGCGCACCGCGTCGACCATCTCGGGGAAGTACCGCGCCAGATCCTTGCCCCCGCGCGAACCGAACGCGACGTCGTCGCCGTCCCGGAACACGATGGCGCGGAATCCGTCCCACTTCGGTTCGTACGACCACACCGGTTCACCGGCGGGCTGTTCGGGCACCCCGGACACGGCCTTGGCCAGCATCGGTTGCAGCGGCGGAACGATCGGCAGGTCCACGGGGTCCATAGTGACACCCGGGCACCGAATTCGCGCCGCATCGGCGCTGCCCGCGCGTCCGGCGAGCAGCGCCGACGCGGTCAGGCGTTCGCGTCGGGCGTCTCGAGCACAGAGACCACCGGCGTCGGGTTCCGCGTGAGGTCCAGGACCGGGCAGTGCGCCTCGGCCGCCGCGTGCAGTTCCAGGTAGCGCTCGCGCGACTCCGGGCCGGTGATCGTCACGACCACGCGGACCTCGCCGAATCCGGGGCGGACGGCGTCGTCGAAGCCGAAGAAGCCGCGGACGTCGAGGTCGCCCTCCGCACGGGCCTTGATGTCGTCGACCCGGATGCCGAGACGCTCGGCCCAGAACCGGTAGGTCACCACGTGGCACGACAGCAGCGAGGCCAGGTAGTACTCGACCGGGTTGGGGGCGGTGTTCTCGCCGCCGAGGGCCGGCGGTTCGTCCACCTCGACGGAGTACTTGCCGAGCTTGACGGTGCTGGCGACGGCGTCGTGGGCCTGCGCCGAGGCCCGGAAGACGACGTGCGCGTTGGTGTCGTCCTTCGAGACGGCGTCGCCGGTGGCGGCGACGATCGCGGACAGATGCGTGACAGCTGCAGTGGTCATGGGGAATACGGTCCTGTCGTGTGCGGTTGCGGGCGCGCGAGGGCGCCGCGGCGAGGGTGGTCGTCGTGCGGGAAGGGGTCGATCAGGACCGCGGACAACCGGACGCGCACACGCGCGCGAAATCGACATGGCGACGCCGCGTCAGCAGCTCACCGCGGTCGATCGCGCGAAGGTCGGTCACAGCGGTGACTGTAACCGGCCGTCCGCTCCGGGGCCACACCGCCTACAGCCAGCCACGCTTCTTGAAGATCGTGTAGAGGCTGAAACACGTCAGGAACATCAGCATCAGCGCGAAGGGGTAGCCGCCCACCCAGTGCAGTTCGGGAATATTGTCGAAGTTCATGCCGTAGACGGTGCCGATCAGCGTGGGCGCGAACAGGATTGCGGCCCACGACGAGATCTTCTTGATCTCCTCGTTCTGCGCGTAGCTGGCCTGCGTGAGGTTGCGCATCTCCTCGTTCTGCGCCTGCGAGACGAGCGTCGCGTTCACAGTGAGCATGTTGGCGAGCAGGTCCCGGAACCCGTCCACCCGCTCCACGACGGTCGTCGCGTGGTCGGTGACGTCGCGCAGGTACTTCTGCAGTTCCTCGTCGGTCTTGTACTTGTCGAAGCCCGCGGACAGCGCCCGGAGCATGCCGAGCAGCGGCTTGGTGGCGCGCTGGAACTCGATGACCTCGCGGGAGAGTTCGTAGATGCGCCGCGACACCATCGGGTCGCCGCTGAACACCTCGGTCTCGATCTCGTCGATGTCGTTCTGCAGGCCCGCGACGACGGGCGCGTACCCGTCGACGACGGCGTCGAGAATCGCGTAGAGCACCGCCTCGGGGCCCAGCCGCAGCAGGTCCGGGTCGCTCTCCATCCGCGTCCGGACGTTCGACAGGTCCGGCGACTCGCTGTGCCGGACGGTGAGGACGAACGTGGGGCCGCAGAAGATGTGCAGTTCGCCGAAGTCGACCGACTCCGACTCGTCGAGGTAGCGGGCGGCGCGGAGCACGACGAACAGGGTGTCGCCGTAGCGCTCGAGCTTGGGCCGCTGGTGCGCAACGATCGCATCCTCGACCGCCAACTCGTGCAGATCGAATTGCCTTGCCGCAGCGTGCAGTTGGGCGTCGGAGGGTCGGTAGAGACCGATCCACGCCATCGACGAGGCGTCCGGCAGGCTCTCGAGCGCCGCGGCGAGCGTCGCGGGCGACGCGATGCGCCGGCCGTCCCGGTAGACGGCGCTGTTGACGACGCTCGACTCGACGGCACTGTGCTGCGGCGCGGGCGAGTGCCCCGGGTGTCGCGGGGCCATCGAGTGCTCCGGCGAGACCACGTCGTCGGCGGTTCCCGCGGCGCGCCGCGGCAGGATCGAGCGGATGGGGCGCTTCTCACGCATGTGGGGTACAGCTTTCGGGAAGGTCCGCGTCCGGCAGCACGCGCTGCGGTCGTGCGGACACCAGTCGATCACCACCCGGCCGGGTGATGTGGATTGCTTCAGCTGGTACTCGGAGGTTGGCTACTCATGACTAGCCCCACCTCCTCTTCCTCGAATCCCGCGACCGCGCGGGCAAGGTTCGATACGAACGACGACACACTACTCCGACAGCGCCGAGGGCGACAACCGGAGTCGGCGGTCGATGCGTTCCTTCTCCGTCTGGTAGCGGATGGCACCGGCCACACATGTCCAGATTGCCGCGCGGAGAACACATTTCGACCGCGGGATGCACGTCTCCAAAACTGCTATCCGGACGGCGGCGCACCCTCGGCATCGGCTCGGCGTTCGTGCACGCCGGAGACGAACAGGTCGAGATGGCCGCACGTGCCCTGCACGGCGAGCGACTCGTCGCCGCGCTCGATCCCGTCGACGACGTTCCGGTGATGAGCGGCCCCGAGTTCCGGTTCGTGGACGCCCTCGGTGAAGTCGTACGTCGCTCGCAGCGGCTCGGCGATGCCGGCGAACAGTTCGTCGAGGACCGGATTGTGCGCGGCGGCCACCACCGCGACATGGAAGGCGAGATCGGCGTCGGCGAACGCGCCGCCGTCCCCGCTGCGGCCGGTCTCGTTGCGCAGATCCAGTGCCGCGTGCAGACGCCGGATGTCGTCGTCGGTCCGGCGAGCGCAGGCCAGTCTCACGGCCTCGAGTTCGAGAGCCCGACGGACCTCGTAGACGTGCAGCATCTCGGAAACGGCCACCTGCCGGGTGAGAAGCCCGCCGAGGTCGGTGCGCGCGCGCACGAAGGTGCCGGCACCCCGCCGGATCTCGAGGACTCCGGTCGAGGTGAGGCACTTGACCGCCTCGCGGAGGGTGTTGCGCCCGACGCCGAGCAGCTCCGTCAGCTCCGTCTCGATGGGAATGCGCTCGCCCACCGCCCAGTCACCCGAGGCGATCCGGGCGCGCATCCAGTCCAGCGCCTGCTGATACGCCGATTCCTTCTGCACCACCGTCACGGCTTCATCCTCACACGACCTGCCACTACGCACCCTCACCCACAATACATAGGACGTCCTACGTAGGATGTAGTCCGTGCGCCCGCCTCTCACCCGACCGCAACCAGCCCCGGCCGATCGCGTCGCCGACGCGTCCGAAGCGTCCGCCCGGCACCGGCCGTCCCGCCACTTCCACGGCATCGGGTACGTGCTCGCGATCCTGCTGCTGGGGACGAACATGCCGACCGCGTTGTACGGCGTCTACCGGTCCGAGTTCGGGTTCAGTCCGGCCACGCAGACGGCGATCTTCGCGGTGTACGCGGCCGCCCTGGTTCCGACGCTCTTCCTGTTCGGCCCGTTGTCGGATCGGATCGGGCGCCGCCCGATCCTCGTGACGGCGCTCCTCGCGGGCGCGGTGGGCGCGGCCGTTCTCGCGACCGCCGATTCGACCGCGTGGTTGTTCGCCGGGCGCATCCTGCAGGGCGTCTCGGTGGGCGCCTGCTCCGCCGCCGGGACCGCCGCACTGCTCGAGCACGCCCCGGCCCGCAACCCGGTCCGAGCGGCGCGGGCGGCCACCGCGAGCACCGCGCTGGGTGCGGCGCTGGGTCCGCTGTTCGCGGGAGCGATCGCGGAGTATCTCCCGCACCCGACGGTGCTCCCCTACGCGCTCTTCGCGGTGGCACTCGTGCCGGGTTTCGTCGCGTTGGTCCTGCTGCCGAAGCCCGAACGCGCGACCCGGACCACCGGCGGCCGCCTGATCGAACTGCCCCGCGTCCCGCGGGACATCCGCTCGGTGTTCCTGCTCGCCACCCTCCCGTCCGCCGTCGCCTGGGCGGCGGTGGGTCTGTTCCAGTCGGTGGTGCCCTCGTGGATCTCGGAGATGCTCGGCGTCTCCAACCTGCTGATCGGAGCCGGGCCCGCCGCCCTGGTGATGTCGTGCTCGGTGGCGTCCCAGCTGGGCATGCGCGGGACGGATCCGGTTGTCGCGCAGCGGATCGGACTCGGCCTGCTGCTCGCCGGAATGGTCGGCGTGGTCGTCGTCGACCGGATACGCGGTGTGCCGCTGCTGTTCGTCGTGGCCGTCGCCGTCGGTGTCGGGCACGGGCTCGCGTTCGCGGGCGGAATGCAGCGAGTCGGCACCGCGATCGCGACCCGGGCGCGCGCTTCCGGCGGCGCCGTGCTCGCGGCCTTCTACACGCTCACCTATCTCGGGACCGGCGTGCCGGCGGTCGCGGCCGGGCTCCTGATGACCTATCAGGGAACGTCGGCCGCCGTCACGGAATTCGCTACCGCCACGGCACTGGCCTGCCTGATCGCACTGGTGCTCAACAGGACCCGACCCGCCCGAGCATCGGGCACCGCTACGGGATGAGGCCCTGCCGGCGGGCCTCGACGACGGCCTCGTGCCGGCTGTGGACCTCGAGCTTGGTCATGATGTTGCGCATGTAGCTCTTGATCGTGTCGAGGCGCAGTCCGAGCCGCTGCCCGATCTCGGCGTTGCGGCAGCCGAGCGCGACGTGGACGAGCACCTCGAATTCACGCGCCGACAGCGACACCTTCGCCGGCTCCGAGCCCCCGGTGGTGAGCCCGCGCAGCTTCCGCTCGACGGCCTGCACCTCGGCGCTGAGGGCGTCGTCGTCGAGCCGGTCGGCGATCGAACGCAGCGCGAGGTAGCTCTCGGTGATCCCCTCCGACACCCGCGGATCCCGGTGGGCCACCGGTTCGGTGCGCGCGTTCTCGATCATCGCGATCCGACGGTCCACCTCGTCGCGGACCTCGATCTCGTGGGCGAGCTTGCGCGCCGAACGCATCACGGCCTCCGCCACCACGTCACCGATCGGCAGGTTGGCCCGCAGGCCCCCGTACACCGCGGCCCGCGTGGTCCCACGCACCACCACGGGGGCCGCGAGCAGCGACTCGATGCCCTCGCTGGCCACCTCGTGGTCGTAGTCGTGCGTGATGTGCCGCGAGTTCGCGTAGTCCTGGACCGCACCGGGACGCTGCTCGGCCATCACCCGGCCGCCCAGCCCGCACGCGGTGTCGATCACCAGGTCGCGCAGCATCGCGCCGCGGGTCCCGACGAAGCCGGACAGCCGCATGCTCGGCCCGTCCACCATGCCCCCGAACAGCACCGGCAGCGACGTGCTGGTGCGCAGGTACCGGAGTTCGGCGCGGATCGCGTCCTCGTCGCTCGGTCTCAGGATGTCGGTCATCGGTTCGGTCGGAAGCCCCGGTCGTTCGTCGGCAACGGTAGCCGGGCACCACGATCGGATACCCACTTCAGAGGGTAGCGGCCACCTCGCCGCACCCCATAGCGTCGGCTCCGACGGGCTGTAGCGCCCGTCACAGCAATGCCGGAGACCGGGTGAGGCCACATCTCGCCGGGCTCGTCACCACCAGCATCACGGAGGTACCCGTGCCCGAACTGTCCACCTCGGCGAACTACACACCGCTCAGTCCGCTGCGCTTCCTGGACCGCTCGGCCTCGGTGTTCCCCGACAAGACGGCGATCATCCACGGGGACCGCCGCTACACCTACCGCGAGTTCGCGGACGAGGTGGCGCAGCTGGCGCGGGTGCTCCGGTCCCGCATCGCGCCCGGCGACCGCATCGCCTACCTGTGCCCCAACACTCCCGAGATGCTGATGGCGCACTTCGCCGTCCCGCTGGCCGGCGGCGTCCTGGTGGCGCTCAACTCGCGCCTGGCCGGCCCCGAGCTCGAGTACATCCTCGACCACGCGGGCGTGAAGATCCTCTTCGTGGACTCCGAGCTCGTCGGCTCGGTACGCACCGTGCGGGAGAACGTCGGCAGCGTCGCGGAGATCATCGAGATACCGGACTCCACGATCCCCCGCCCCGACGTTCCCGCGGGTGTGGTCACGGGCGTCTACGACGAGTTCCGTTGCAGCCGGGACGGGCTCACCGAGGAGCCGCTGCACTGGGGCGTGGACGACGAGCAGCGGGTCATCGCGATCAACTACACGTCCGGCACCACCGGAAAGCCCAAGGGCGTCATGTACAGCCACCGCGGCGCCTACCTGAACTCTCTCGGCGAGACTTTCCACAACGGGTTCGACGGCCACACCAAGTACCTGTGGACGCTGCCGATGTTCCATTGCAACGGCTGGTGCACCCCGTGGGCGGTGACCGCGGCCGCAGGCACGCACGTGTGCCTGCGGGCGGTGCGCGCCGACGCGGTCTGGGACGCGATCGACGACCTCGGCATCACGAATCTGTGTGGCGCCCCGGCGGTCTGCACGACCATCGCCGGCGCCGAGCGGGCCCACCCGGTCGACGCGCTGCGCATCACGACGGCCGGCGCTCCCCCGTCGCCGACGGTCATCGGACAGCTCGAGGCGCTCGGCATCACCGTCGTGCACGTGTACGGGCTCACCGAGGTGTACGGGCCGTACACGATCTGCGAGTACCAGGAATCGTGGAACGACCGCACCCCGGAGGAGCGGGCGGCACTGATCTCCCGGCAGGGCGTCGGCATGGTGCAGGCCGAGAACGCGCGCGTCGTGGACGAGAACATGGTGGACGTGCCCGCCGACGGCAACACGATGGGCGAGATCGTCCTGCGCGGCAACAACGTGATGCTGGGCTACTTCCGTGATCCCGGTGCGACCGCGGAGGCGTTCGCGGGCGGTTGGTTCCACACCGGCGACCTCGGCGTCATGCACCCGGACGGCTACATCCAGCTCAAGGACCGTGCCAAGGACATCATCATCTCGGGGGGCGAGAACATCTCGACCGTCGAGGTCGAGCAGGCGATCATCTCGCATCCCGCGGTCCTCGACGTCGCCGTCGTGGGTGTGCCGCACGAGAAGTGGGGCGAGCGGCCCAAGGCGTTCGTCCTCGTGAAGCCGGGCCGGTCGGTGACCGCGGAGGAGGTCATCGCGCACACGCGTTCGCTGCTCGCCGGCTACAAGGTGCCCGACGAGATCGTGTTCCCCCTCGACCTGCCCCGCACCCCCACCGGCAAGGTGCTCAAGTTCGAACTGCGCGCGCAGCGCTGAGCCGACCCGATCCTGAAGGATTCCTCTCGCCCGCCGGGAGGAATCCTTCAGGATCGCCGCTCCAGATACGCGGCGAGCACCGGACCGATCACGGCCAGGGACGCGGGTTCGATCATGTCGTTGTGGCCGCAATCGACCGGGCACTCGTCGATGCCGCCGGTGACGATCCGGCGCCATTCCTGCGGGGACCGGCGCCTCCCGTCCCGGTCGCCGACCGCGGGGAAGGCGAGCAGGTCGCCGTCGAACACGTCCGGGACGAACCGGTGCACCAGCAGCCGGGAGTTCACGTACCCGTCGCCTATGCGCTCGAGGTGTTCGGCAGAGATGCCGTCCGGTATCCCGAAGTGGTCGTTGAACATTCGTGCCGCGGTCTCGTACGTGAGGTCGGCGACTGCGTCGATGTCCAGCCCGAGCCCGCGCAGCAGGTCCACCAGGTCGAGGCGGTCCAGCACGGGATCCGAGCCGTCGTCCGGGTAGGCGTCCATGACCGCGAGCGTCGCGACCGCGAGGCCGCGGCGCTGCAGTTCGACACCCATCGCGTGCGCCAGGACGCCACCGAGCGACCAGCCGAGCAGGTCGTACGGGCCGTCGGGGGCGGCCGCCACCATCTCGTCGACGTACCTGTCGGCCAGGTCGTCGATCGAGTCGTACCGGGGTCCGCCGGCGATGGCCGGCAACTGCAACCCGAACACCGGGCGATCCGGCGGCAGATGACGCAGCAGCCCGCCGTAGCCCCACGACAGCCCGATGCCGGGGTGGACGCAGAACAGCGCCCGGCCGGAGCCGCCCGCGCGCAGAGTGATCCGCGCGGTCAGCGCCTCGCCGATGCCGCCGGGCGTCACCGCGGTGATCCGTCCGGCCAGGCCGGCCGGTGTGGGATCGAGGAACAGCGCCTGCAGCGGAACGGTGGAACCGAGCCGGGCCCGCAGGTCCGTCACCACCCTCGTCGCGAGCAAGGACGTGCCGCCGAGGTCGAAGAAACTGTCGTCCATCCCCACCCGGTCGACGCCCAGGACGGCGGCGAACGACCGGACGACGGCCGACTCGACCGGGCCGTCGGGTTCCCGGAACACCGTGGACGCGGCGAGGAACGCCGGCTGGGGCAGCGCGTCGCGGTCGAGCTTGCCGGTCGGTGTCAGCGGGATGCGGTCCAGGACGGTGACCGCCGCGGGCACCATGTACGCGGGCAGGTGCTGGGCGGCGACGCGGCGGAGGTCGTCGGGATCGACGTCGGCGTTCTCGACCGGACGCACGTACGAACACAGCAGCGTGTTGCCTGCCGGGCCGGAACGGGCGAGGGTCACGGAGAACCCGACGTCCGGCTCGGCGGTGAGCACCGCGTCGATCTCCCCCGGTTCGATCCGGAATCCGCGGACCTTGACCTGGAAGTCGCTGCGGCCGATGTACTCGAGCGTGCCGTCGACCCGCCAGCGCACCAGATCGCCTGTGCGGTAAAGCCGTTCACCGGGACGGCCCCACGGGTTGGCGACTAAGCGGGAGGCGGTGAGCCCCGGCCGCGCGTGGTACCCGCGCGCCAGTGCCGAGCCCGAGATGTACAGCTCCCCGACCACGCCCCGCGGCACCGGATGCAGGCGCGCGTCCAGCACCAGTTCGGTGACGCCGCGGATCGGGCCGCCGAACGTCACCGGCTCACCGGGGTGCATCGGCGCGCTGATGTTCGCCATGATCGTCGTCTCGGTGGGGCCGTAGGCGTTGAGCATCGTGCGACCGGTCGCCCAGCGCGCCACCAGTTCCGGCGGACACGGCTCGCCGGCCACCACCAGCGTCCGCAGCGAGTCCTGGCCCACCGGGTCGACGGAGGCGAGCGCGGTCGGGGTCACGAATCCGTGCGTCACCCTCTCGGCGGCGAGCAGCGAGCCGAGTTCGGTGCCGCCGTAGACGTCCGTCGGGACGACGACCATCGTGGCGCCCGCACTCAGCGCCATCACCGTCTCGAACACCGAGGCGTCGAAGCTCGGCGACGCGAAGTGCAGGGTGCGGGCGGAAGGCGTCACCGACAGGTGGTCGCGTTCCTCGGCGGCCAGGTCGGCGAGCCCGCGGTGGGTGAGTACCACGCCCTTCGGGGTGCCGGTCGAACCCGACGTGTAGATCAGGTAGGCCGGATGGTCCGCGCGCACCGGTCGGATGAGCTCGGACGCGGTGACCGGGGCGGACGACGTCGCGGCGATCGCGGCGGCCGTCGCGGGGGCGTCGAGCACCAACCAGCGGACCGTGTCGGGCAGTCCGTCGCGGCGCGACCGCACCGTCACGCCGAGCGCGGCACCCGAGTCGCTCAGCATCCGCGAGATCCGCGCGGCCGGGTAGGCGGGGTCGACGGGCACGAACGCCGCGCCGGTCTTCGCGACCGCCCACACCGCCAGCACCGAGTCCGACGATCGGGGCAGCCCGAGTGCCACGAACGTCTCCGGCCCCGCCCCCGCATCGATCAGGTAGCGCGCCAGGCGGTTCGAGCGCGCGTCCAGCTCCCCGTACGTCATCGTGACGCCGTCGTACGTGATCGCCGCGGCGCCGGGGTCGCCGGCCGCCGCCGCGAGCAGATCGGCCAGGACCACGGGGGCCGCGTCCGGCCCGCCTCGCGCGGGAGCGAGTCCGGTCAACTCGCCGGCGGCGAGGATGTCGAGATCACCGACCGCGCACTCGGGGTCCGCGAGCGCCGACTCGAGAATCCGGACGAGCCGTTCCGCGAAGCCGCGCACGGTGCCCGGATCGAACAGGTCGGTCGCGTACGCGATGCTTCCGATCAGGCCGGTGGGCGCACCGCCGACGCCGAACCGCTCACCGAGGACGAATTCGAGATCCTCCTTGACCATCCCGACGTCCGCCGACAGGCCTTCGAGCGTCAGACCCGGCAACTCGAGACGGGCGCCGGTCCCGTCGTGGAACTCGAGCGCCACCTGGAACAGCGGCGAGTACGCGGTGGACCGCGCGGGATCCAGTTCCTCCACCACCCGTTCGAACGGAACGTCGGCGTGGGCGAACGCGCCCAGGTCGACGTCCCGGACGACGTCGACCAGATGCGAGAACGATTGCCGCGCATCGACCCTCGTCCGCAGCGCCAGCGTCCCGACGAACATCCCCACGAGGTCGTCGAGCACCCGCTCGCCGCGGCCGGCGATCGGCGTCCCGATGACGATGTCGTCGGTGTCGCCGAGGCGGCTGAGAAGGACCGCGAGAGCCGCGTGGATCGTCATGAACAGGCTCGTGCCGCGACCCCGCGCGAACGACAGCAGCCGGCGGTGCAGGTCGGCGTCGATCGTGAACTCCACCCGCCCGCCGCGGAACGACTGCTGGATCGGGCGGGGCCGGTCGGCGGGAAGCCCCAACAGGTCCGGCGCCCCGGACAGGGTTCGGGTCCAGTAGGCGAGTTGCCGCGTGAGCAGCGACCGCGGGTCGTCCGCGTCGCCGAGCAGTTCGCGCTGCCACAGCGTGTAGTCGGCGTACTGCACGGGCAGCGGCGCCCAGTCCGGCCCGTGTCCCGCGGCCCGCGCGGCGTACGCGCGCATCAGGTCCGTCGCGAGCGGTCCGGTCGAGTACCCGTCGATCAGGATGTGGTGGGCCACCAGCACCAGCACGTGCTCGTCCGGCGCGACCGCGAACAGCGCCCCCCTCACCGGGACCCGTTCGGTCACGTCGAATCCCGTGACCGTGACCGCCCGCACGCGTTCCCGTAGTTCGTCCTCCGACGCGACGGGGACCGGCGCGAGGACGATCCCGGCGTCACGGGCCGCCCGGACGTCCTGCACCGGTCCGTCGTCACCGATCGGGAAGACGGTGCGCAGCGCCTCGTGCCGGTCCACGACGTCGCCGACCGCGGCCGCGAGCGCCGCGACGTCCAGGGTGCCGCGCAACCGGACGACGATCGGCACGTTGTAGGCGGGCGAGGACGGATCGAACTGGTTGATGAACCACATCCGCTGCTGTGCCGCCGACAGCGGCACCTGCGGCGGGCGCTCGGCCGGTTCGAGGACGGGCCGACCGGAGGGGCCGGCGCCGTCGTGCTCGATCCGCTCCGCCAGCGTGACGGCGGTGGGCGCCTCGAACAGCGCGCGCACCCCGATCTCGACTCCGAGGGCCTCTCCGAGTCGGGCGACGGCCCGCGTCGCGGAGAGCGAGTTGCCTCCCAGGTCGAAGAAGCTGTCGTCGGCGCCTACCCGGTCGACTCCGAGGACCTCGGCGAAGACGCCGGTGACCGCCTCCTCGACGGGGTTCGTCGGCGCTCGGAACATCTTTGCGGCAAAGCCGAATTCGGGCTCGGGTAGCGCACGCCGATCGAGCTTGCCGACCGGCGTCAACGGGATGGTGTCGAGCACCTCGATCGCCGCCGGAACCATGTACTCCGGGAGCAGTTCCGCGAGTCTCGTGCGGAGGTCGCCGACGGCGACGTCGCGCCCCGGGACCGCGGCGACGTAGCTGACCAGCACCGTGTCCCCGCCCGGTCCGCGCCGGCCGAGCGTGACCGCGAATCGCACGTCGGGGTGCGCGGTGAGCACGGCGTCGATCTCCTCGAGTTCGATGCGGAAACCCCGGATCTTGACCTGGAAGTCGCTGCGGCCCCGGTACTCGAGCGTGCGGTCCGGGGTCCACGCGCCGACGTCGCCGGTGCGGTACATCCGTTCGCCCGGGGCGCCGAAGGGGTTCGCGACGAACCGTGCGGCCGTCAGCCCGGGACGCCGGTGGTATCCGCGGGCAAGACCCGGTCCGGCGATGTACACGTCACCCGCGACGTCCGCCGGTACCGGACACAGGCGGCCGTCGAGGACCAGCTCCGCGACACCCGGGATCGGCCTGCCCATGGTCACCCGAGGCTGCCCGGTGTACGGCTCGACGTTGACGCCGATCGTGGTCTCGGTGGGGCCGTACACGTTGAGGACGCGGCACCGCTCCAGCCACCCGACCGCGAGGTCGGGCTGCCACGACTCTCCGCCGATCAGGACGCACTCGACGTCGTCGAGGCCCGACGGATCGATCGACGCCAGGGCGGCCGGGGTGATGAACGCGTGCGAGACCCGTTGCTTCCGCAGGACCGCAGTCAGTTCGGTGCCGCCGTAGGCCGTGCGCGGCACGATCACCATCGTGGCACCGACCGCGAAACACAGCAGGTACTCGAGCACCGAGACGTCGAAGCTGGGCGACGAGAAGTGCAGGGTCCGCGCGTCGGCGGTGACACCGCTGCGGGAACGCTGGACATCGGCGTAGTTGGCGAGGCCGCGGTGGGTGAGGGTGACCGCCTTGGGGCGTCCCGTGGATCCGGACGTGTAGATCAGGTACGCGGGATGGTCGATGCGGAGCGGCACAGTACGGTCTCGATCGGTCACCGGCTCGGACGACCGCGCCGCACACGCCCGCTCGAACTCGGGATCGTCGAGCACCAGCCAGCTCAGCACGTCGGGCAGCCGGGACCGGTGCGCCCGCGTGGTGAGCCCGATCGTCGCGCCCGAATCGGCGAGCATGTTCGCGACCCGATCGGGGGGATAGTCCGGGTCGACCGGCACGAACGCCGCACCCGAGCGCGCCACCGCCCACACACCGAGGACCGACTCGACCGACCTCGGGATCCCCAGCACCACCAGGGATTCCGGTCCGATCCCGAGATCGGCCAGATGCCGGGCGAGCCGATTGGAGCGCCGATCCAGGTCGCCGTACGTCACCTCCCGCCCGTCGCCGACGAGCGCGACGGCCTCGGGATCCCGGGCCGCGGCGGCGTCGAGGATCGCCGCCAGCGTGCGTGGCGACGAGCCGGAACCCGAACGCACCGGGGCGAATGCGCGACGCTCGGCATCGGTGAGCAGGTCCAGAGCGGCGAGCCGCCGATCCGGCTCGTCAGCGACGGAGCGCAGAACCCGCAGCAGGCGGTCGGCGATGTCGGCGACCCGAGACTCCGCCAGCACGTCGGGTCGGAATTTCATCGTCACGTGCAGCCGGCCGGGCACCGACGCGACCACGCTCAGCGGGTAGTGCGCGGAGTCGCGGGCCTCGATGCCGACGATCCGGAGACCGCCGACCTCCATGACCGCGTCGCCGTCGCCGCGGAGCGGATACGACTCGAAGACGGTCAGCGTGTCGAACACCGCGCCCGGACCGGCGGCGCGCTGGATGTCGACGAGCCCGACGTGGTGGTGGTCGAGCATGGCCGACTGCTCGGCCTGGACCCGTTCGAGCAACTCGGCGAGACTCTCGTACGGGTCCAACCGGATCCGCACCGGCACGGTGTTGATGAACAAACCGACGGCCGACTCGACGCCGGCGAGATGCGGCGGGCGCCCGGACACGGTGGCGCCGAACACGATGTCGTCCCGTCCGGTCGCCAGCCCGAGCACGATCCCCCACGCGGCCTGCACGACGGTGCCCAGCGTGACACCCCGTGCGCGGGTGTGGGCGCGCAGGCGGTCGGTCGTCGCGGCGTCGAGGCAGTAGGTGAGATCGCGGGACTCGGTGTACCGGTCCGTGGCGGCCGACCGGTCGGCGAGCAGGGTCGGCTCGTCGGCCCCCGCGACGGCGTCGGTCCACGCCCGCACGGCGTGCGCGTCGTCGCGGTCCGTGAGCCACTGCAGGTAGCGCCGGTACGAGCCCGCCGCCGGCAGCCCGGCCGGACCGCCGTCCGCCGCGTACAGCGTGAACAGTTCCTCGAGCAGCAGCGGTGTCGACCATCCGTCGAACAGGATGTGGTGGTTGGTGATGACGAGCCGCTCGCCGCCGCCGGGCATGTGCACCAGCGTGATTCGCACGAGCGGTGCGTGCGAGAGGTCGAACGGCGTCGCCCGGTCGGCATCGAGCAAGGCGGCGAACTGCTCGGCGGCCTGCAGCTCCCCGGATCCGCCGAGGTCGACCTCGGTCCACGGCACATCGACCGAGTTCGGCACCACCTGCACCGCGTCGCCTCCCGGCACTCGGACGAAGGCCGCGCGCAGGTTCGGATGCCGGCCGAGCAGCGCCCGCGCGGCGCGCTGCAACCGGGGCAACTCCACGGCGCCGTCGAGGGTCAGGACCAGCTGCACCAGGTAGGCGTCCACGGCGGCGGCCGACAGTTCCGCGTGGAACATCATGCCGCGCTGCATCGGCGACAGCGGCCACACGTCGGACAGCGCGGGATACCGGGTTTCCAGGTGGTCGATGGCCGCCTGGTCCAACGCGACCAGATCCAGGTCGGACGGCGTCAGTCCGCCGGCGCCGGGCGTGCTCGCGTGCCGGGCGATCGCCTCGGCCGCGCGCGTCCACCACCGCGCCAGCCGCTCGACCTCCCCGGAGGTCAGGACCCCGCGCGGGAAGTCCCACGTCGCCACGATCCGCGGCCCGTCCGGGCCCGGCACCGCGGCGGCGTTGACGTCGAGCACCACGGGCGCCGACAGCTGCGGTGCCGTGACGCCGCGCAGGTCGGAATCGTCTACCGGGAGCCATGTTCCGCGTGTGGCCGCGTCCGCCGCGGCGGCGAACCGGCCGAGGTAGTTGAAGCTGATCTCCGGCAGCGGCGACCCCGACAGCGCGGGCCGCGTGTCCTCGTCGAGGTAGCGCAGCAGACCGAATCCGATGCCGTGGTCGGGGATCGAACGCATGCGCTCCTTGACGGTCTTCACCACCGCGTCGGTGGCCGCGCCGCCCGTCAGCGCCCCGGGGACGTCGATGCCGGACAGGTCGAATCGCACGGGATACAGCGACGTGAACCAGCCGACCGTCCGGGACAGGTCGGCGCCCGGCAGCACCTGACTCTCGCGACCGTGTCCCTCGAGCGTCACCGACACGGCGTCGACGTGGACACCACGTTCGCGCCGCCACGACGCCACCGCGAGGACCAGTGCGCTCAGCAGGCCGTCGTCGACGCTGCCGCGGAAGGCCGTGGGCACCGTCGTCGCGAGCGCGGTGGTCACGGCGGCCGACAGTTCCACCTCGACGCGCTCGGTGGTGGAACCGACGTCGACCGCCGGATCCAGCTCCCGCGCACCGAGACACGGCCCCACCGGTTCGGTCATCGCCCGCCACAGCTCCAGCTCCCCCGCGCGGCCGCGCGCCGTGGCGGCGAGTCCGTCCGCCCACGTCCGCATCGACGTGCCGACCGGCGCGAGCGCCGGATCCTCGCCCGTAGCAGCTCGGGCGCACGCGGCCGCCAGATCCGGGATCAGGATCCGCCACGACACCCCGTCGACGACCAGGTGGTGCGCGACGACGAGCAGGCGGGCGCCGTCCGGTCCGGTGAACCGTACGACCTGGATCATGATGCCGGAGAACGGCTCCAACCGGTCGGCCGCCGCATCCAGTTCGACGCGTGCGCCGCGCGTGAACGTCGGCCCGCGCACCGTCGCGACCGGGACCTCCCGGAGCACCGCGCGTCCGTCGACCGCCCCCGGAGGACGCACCGTGACGCGCCAACCGGTGCGGGCGTGGTCGTCGCGGCGCAACCGCGCACGCAGCATGTCGTGGCGGTCGAGCACCGCGCCCACCCCCGCCGCCAGGGCGTCGGGAGCGAGATCGGCCGGCACGTCCAGCAGCACCGACTGCGCGTACCGGTCGAAGTCGCCGGAGCGCTCCGCGAGCCAGTAGGCGACGGGCGTCGTGACGACGTCCCCGACGCCGCCGCCGGGCAGTTCCGGCAGCGGCGCGACCCCGCCGCGGTCGACCTGCGCGGCCACGTCGGCGAGTCGGGCGACGGTGCGGCACTCGAACACGTCCCGCGGGGTGATCGTCACCCCGGCGGTCTTCGCGCGGGACACCAACTGGATCGACATGATCGAGTCGCCGCCGAGACCGAAGAACGAGTCGTCGACCCCCACCGTCTCGGCCCCGAGCACGTCCGCGAACAGGTCGGCGAGGACGCGTTCGACGTCGGTCGCGGGCGGGCGCCCGTCGCCGCCGACCGGTCGCGGGTCCGGCAGCGCGGCGCGGTCGATCTTGCCGTTCGGGGTCAGTGGGAACTCGTCGAGCACCGTCACCGCGGAGGGCACCATGTAGGACGGCAACCGCTGCGCGACGGACTCGAGCACTGCCTCGGCGGCGACGGACGTCCCGGGCTCGGGGACGACGTACCCGAGCAGTCGGGAGGCGCCGGCGGCGGCCTCGTCGCGGGCGAGCGCCACTGCCGACGCGACGCCCGGCACCGCGCGCAGCACGGATTCCACCTCTCCCGGCTCCACCCGGAATCCGCGCACCTGTACCTGGAAGTCGCTGCGCCCCAGGTATTCGAGGTCACCGCTCGCGGTCCAGCGGACCCGGTCACCCGAGCGGTACATCCGCCGGGACGGCGCGAACGGGTCCGCGACGAAGCGCGACGCGGTCAGGCCCGGCCGGTGCCGGTAGCCCCGCGCCAGCTGCGGACCCGCCACGTACAGCTCGCCCACGACGCCGACGGGGACGGGGTGCAGCCGGTCGTCGAGCACCCGCAGGCCGATCCCGGGAAGCCCGACTCCGATCACCGAGCCCGCGGCCCGCGCGGCGCCGACCTCGACCGCGTCGACGCGGTGCCACGTGACGTGCACGCACGTCTCGGTGATCCCGAACATGTTGATCAGCTCGGGTCGGTCGGCTCCGTGGCGGTCCATCCAGTCGGCCAGCCGCGCCGCGTCGAGGGCCTCGCCGCCGAAGACCACCCGGCGCAGGGCGAGGTCGCCGCCCCACTCGGCGTCGGCGCAGGCCAGCTGGTGGAACGCCGACGGTGTCTGGCTGAGCATCGTCACCGACTCGGCGCGCAGCAGCGCCAGCATGTCGTCCGGCGACCGGGCGGTGTGGCGGTCCACCACAACGACACGGCCGCCGAATCCGATGGCGCCCCACAGTTCCCAGACCGCAAAGTCGAACGCGTACGAGTGGAACATCGTCCACACGTCCGTGTCGTCGAAGCCGAGGACGGCGCGCGCACCGGCGAGCAGTGTCACGACGTTGCGGTGTGTCACGACGACGCCCTTCGGCCGCCCGGTCGATCCGGACGTGTAGATCAGGTAGGCCGGCGACTCCGGGTGCAGCGGACGGGCGCGCTCGATGTCGGCGATCGGTCCCGCGGGGCGAGCTCGGACCCGCTCGCGCACGTCCGGCGCATCGAGGGGGACGACCGGGACATCCTCCGGCAGTTCGGCGTCCACGATCCGACCGGCCGACGCGTCGTCGGTGAGTATGCACGTCGCGCCCGCGTCCCGGGCGACGAACCCGATGCGTTCGGGCGGATACGCCGGGTCCACCGGCAGGTAGGCGGCGCCCGCGCGCACCACACCCACAAGGGTCACGACCAAGTCGGCGGACCGATCCATCGCGACCGCCACCACCGACTCGGGGCCGAGGCCCCGATCGATCAGCCAGCGCGCCAGCCGGTTCGAGCGCTCGTCGAGATCCCGGTAGGTGATCCGCACGTCGTCGCCGCCGACGACCGCCACCGCGCCGGGCGCCGCGGACGCCGCCGTCGCGAACAGGTCGGCCAGGGTGCCGTCCGCCGCGACCGGCTCCGGGGCGGCCCCGCGGCCCTCGGTCAGCTCGATGTCCCCGACCGGGGTCGACGGGTCGGACGCGACCGCCGCGAGCAGGCCGGACAGCATCGTCGCCAGCGCGGCGACCGTGGATTCGTCGAACACATCGGTCGCGAACACGATCTCACCGGTCAGCCCGCAGGGAGCCGCGTTCTCGTCGCGGCGCTCGCCGATCCCGAACTGCAGGTCGAACTTGGCCTCGCCGGTGTCGACGTCGACGGACTCGACCGTCAAACCCGGGAGCTGTACCCGCGGCGGGTCGACGTTCTGGAACTCGAGCAGCACCTGGAACAGCGGGGCGTACGACGTGTTGCGGGCGCCGCCGGAGCGCACGACCAGGCGCTCGAACGGCAGGTCCGCGTGCGCGAAGGCCTCGACGTCGACGTCCCGCACGTGCTCGAGCACACGGGGGAACGGCGCGGCCGGATCGATCTCGGTGCGGAGGGCCAGCGTGTTCACGAACATGCCGACGACGTCGTCCAGCTCCGCCTCACCGCGCCCGGCCACCGGCGTGCCCAGCACGATGTCGCGGTCCTGTCCGATCCGGGAGAGCAACACCGCCAGGGCCGCGTGCACCACCATGAAGATCGTCGCATCGTGCTGCGCCGCACTCTCGGTGAGCGCGCGGTGCACGTCTGGCCCCACGACGAACGGCACGCGGCCACCGCGCGTGGAGCGCCGCGCGCCCCGCGGGCGATCGAGCGGCAGCGTCGTCACCGGAGGGGCGCCGGCCAAGCGGCCCAGCCAGTACGCCTCCTCCCGGGCGAGCAGCGACGACGGGTCGTCCGGATCGCCGAGAACCCGGCGCTGCCACAGCGCGTAGTCCGCGTACTGGACCGGCAGCGGATCCCAACCCGGTGGGCGACCCGCGACCCGCGCCGCGTACGCGAGCGCGACATCGCGGGCGAGGGGACCGACCGAGAAGCCGTCCGCGACGATGTGATGCACTACCAGCACCAGTACGTGCACGTCCGGTTCGAGTCGCAGGATCCGTGCCCGTACCGGGACATCCTGCGCCACATCGAATCCCGCTCCGATCAGCTCCCCGATCCGGGTGTCGAGGTCCGCTGGCCGTACCGGTCGGGGCTCGAGCTCACCCACCACGTCCGCCGCCGCGACGGTCACCTGCGACGGACCCGCCGGGGACGACGGGAACACCGTCCGCAGCGACTCCTGCCGCTCCACCACGTCGGTGAGTGCGGCGCGCAGCGCCTCCGTGTCGAGGTGACCTGTCAGTCGCAGCACCATCGGCACGTTGTAGGTGGCCGATGTGGGCTCGAACTGGTCGATGAACCACATCCGTTCCTGCGCCCAGGACAGCGGTAGGCGTTCCGGTCGCACCGCGGCCCGCAGCCGGGCCCGGGCCTCACCGCGGGTGTGCTCGGCCGCCCGCGCGGCCAGCCGTCCCGCCGAACCGCACTCGAACAGGTCGCGCACGTCGATCCGCGAGCCGAGCGCCCGGTTGATGCGGGCGACGGCCCGCGTCGCACTGAGCGAGTTGCCGCCGAGGGCGACGAAACTGTCGTCCACCCCGACGCGTTCGACGCCGGTGACGTCCGCGAAGACGGCCACCACCCGTTCCTCTTCCGGGGTGGACGGGGGCCGGAACTGCGCTGCCGTCCGGTGGAAGTCCGGTTCGGGCAGTCCGTCGCGGTCCAGCTTGCCGACCGGGGTGAGCGGGAGTTCGTCGAGGACGACGATCGTGCTCGGCCGCATGTGGCGGGGCAGCCGACGGGCCGCGAACTCGGCGAGTTCCCCGACGTCGATGCCGGCGTCCGCGGACGGCACGACGTACGAGGCGAGCAGCGCGTCGCCCGTACCGCGCCGGCGTGCGGTCGTGACCGCGTGGGCGACCGCCGGGTGCGCCACCAGCGCGGCCTCGATCTCGCCGAGCTCGATCCGGACGCCCCGCACCTTGACCTGGAAATCGCTGCGTCCCAGGTAGTCCAGCGCACCATCGGGGCGGCGGCGCACGACGTCACCGGTGCGGTACATACGGGCACCGCCCGTGGCGACGGGGCAGGCGACGAACCGCGCGGCGGTCAGTCCCGGTCGGCGGTGGTAGCCGCGCGCCGTGCCGGCGCCGACGATGTAGAGCTCGCCCGGCACGCCCGCCGGGACCGGCCGCAGGTAGGTGTCGAGGACCAGCAGATCCGTTCCGCGGACCGGTGTCCCGATCGGGATGTCGGCGCCGGGCGCGAGCGGGGCGCTGACGGTGGTGAGCACGGTCGACTCGGTCGGTCCGTATCCGTCGAGCATCGTCCGGCCCGGCGCCCAGCCGGCGACCAGTTCCGGTCCGACGGCGTCGCCCGCGACCACGAGAACGGACAGCGCGTCGAGTCGTTCCGGTTCGACGGTGGCGAGCGCCGCGGGCGTGATGCAGGCGTGCGTGATCCGTTCGGCAGCGAGCAACTCGGCCAGCCCGGGCCCGCCGTACACCTCCGGCGGTGCCACCACGAGCGTCGCGCCGGCCGCGCACGCCTGCAGCAGCTCGAGCACCGCGACGTCGAAGCTCGGGGAGCAGACGTGCAGGCACCGAGCCGAACTCGGGATCGGATAGCGGCGGCACTGCTCGTCGAGGAGGCTCGCCAGGCCGCGATGGGTGACGGCGACGCCCTTGGGTCGTCCCGTCGACCCGGACGTGTAGATCAGGTAGGCGACGTCGTCCGCGCGCACCGGGCGGGTGCGGTCCCGATCGGTGACGGGATCCCGCGACGCGGGGCGGCCCGCGACGCCCGCGTCCAGGATCAGCCAGTGCACCGCGTCCGGGAGCCGCGCACGGTCCGCCCCGGACGTCACGCCCACGGTCGCGGCGGAATCGTCGAGCATGTGCTCGATCCGCTCACGCGGATAGGTGGGATCGACGGGGACGAAGGCCGCCCCCGCCTTCGCGACCGCCCACACCGCGAGCACCGACGCCGCCGAGCGCGGGAGCGCACACGCCACGACGTCACCGGGCCCCGCCCCGGCTTCGATCAGCAACCAGGCGAGGCGGTTCGAGCGTTCGTCGAGTTCGCGGTACGACAGGCGTGCGTCGGACGCGTCCACCGCGAGACCGGACGGGTTCGCCTCGACGCCGGCGCGGAGGATCTGCGGGAGCAACCGCGGCGGCGAGGGCTCGCCGCCGTGCACGACGACCGCCGCCCGCTCGGGTCGCGTCAGCAGATCGACGCGGGCGACCGGCCGCTCGTGGTGGTGGATCACCTGATCGAGCGCGGCGTGCAACCGCTGCCGCACGAGTTCGACCGCGGGGGCGTCGAAGGCGCCCTCCCGGTACTTCAGTGTCACGTGCAGACGGTCGGTGAGCCCGGCCAGCAGGGTCAGGGGATAGTGCGTGGCGTCGATCCCGCGCACCGCGACCACCCTGAGTCCCGCGATGTCGGTGTCGCGTTCGAGCGCGGACCGGTCCACCGGATACGACTCGAACACGGTGAGGGTGTCGAACAGCGCCCCGGGGCCGACCGCCTGCTGGACGTCCGCGAGACCGGCGTCGTGATGGTCCATCAGGGCCGCCTGCTCGCGCTGCACGCGACGCAGCAACTCCCCCAACGTTTCACGTGGATCCAACCGCACCCGGACCGGAACGGTGTTGATGAACAGGCCGATCATCGACTCGATTCCGGGGACGTCCGCGGGACGGCCCGACACCGTCGCACCGAAGACGAGATCCGTACGGCCGGTGAGGACACCGAGCACCAGCGCCCACGCGACCTGGACCACGGTGTTGGGCGTGACGCCGTGGTCCCGAGCAACCCGGGTCAGCGCGGCCGTATCCGACTCGCTCAGTGTCGTGTGTGCTGTGCGTGATTCGCCGTCGCGTACCAGCGCGTCCGGCGCGGCGAGCAGCGTGGGGTCCTCGGTTCCGGCGAGGGCGCGACACCACGCCGCCTCCGACGCGTCGCGGTCACGCGCCGCCAGCCACGACAGGTAGTCCCGGTAGTCCCCGGCCGCGGGCAGCGCGGTCGCGTCGCCCTCGGTCGCGTACAGCATCAGGAGTCGCTGCAGCAGCAGCGGTGTCGACCACCCGTCGAGCAGGATGTGGTGGTGGGTCAGCAGCAGCCGGTACGACCCGTCCCCGATGCGCGCGAGCGTGAACCGCAGCAGCGGCGCCCGGTCCATCACGAACGACGTGGCCCGGTCGTCGGCCAGCAGGTCCCGCCACCGGCGCTCGATGGCGGACGGCGCGCCGCCGGACAGGTCGACCTCGCGCCACGGCACCGGCACGTCCGACGCGATCACCTGCAGCATCTCGCCGCCGACGTCGTCGACGAAGCACGCGCGCAGGTTGGGGTGCCGGGCCAGCAGGGCGCGGGCCGCGGCCTGCAGGCGTTCGCGCATCGGTTCGCCGCGCAACTCGATCACGAGCTGCACCACGTACGCGTCCGGCGCGTCCGCCGCCAGGTGCGCGTGGAACAGCAGGCCCGCCTGCAGCGGGCTCACCGGCCACACGTCCACCACGCCGCGCCGGCCCGCCGACAGCGCGTCGATCCCACGCTGGTCGAGGCGGACCAGATCCAGATCCGACGGCGTCAGCCCACCGGCCCCGGGGGTGCGCGCGTACGCCGCGAGTCCGTGCAGCGCATCGAGCCACAGGTCCGCGAGCCTGGCGACGTCGGATCGGTCGAGCACCCCCGTCGGGTACGTCCACGACGCCTGTAGCACCGCGCCGCGCACACCCACGGCGATCTCGACGACCGCGGTCACCGGCATGTCCGGAGGCCGGGTGAGGCCGAGGCCGGCGGCGGTCACCGGCATCCACGGCCGGGAGTCTGCGGGGGCACCGTCGTCCACGGTGAGCCGACCGAGATAGTTCAGCATGATCTGCGGTGACGCCCGCAGCCGGCGCCCCTCGTCGCCGTCGAGTTCGGTGAGCAGCCCGTACCCGATGCCGTGGTCGGGGGCGGCCCGCAGGTGTTCCTTGACGAGCTTGACGGCGATACCCGCGGCGGGACCGCCGGCGCAGGCGTCGTCGAGATCGATCCGCGACAGGTCCGGCCGCACCGGCTGAATCGTGGTGAACCAGCCCACCGTTCGGCTCAGATCGGCGCCGGGGACGGCATCCTCCTCGCGTCCGTGGCCCTCGATTCCGAGCAGCACGGGACCGTCGCCGCGGCCACGTTCGGCACACCACCGCGCGACCGCAGTCGCGAGCGCGGTGAGCAGGACGTCCTGGGCGGTGCCGCGGATCGCGGCGGGAAGACTCGTCACCAGCGCCGTCGTGGCCGAGGCCGGGGCGTCGACCCGGATCGCCTCCGTCGTCGCGTGCACGTCGCGGTCCAAATCCAGTGCCCGCCGCCCGACGGGCGGGTCGGTTCCGGCGACGACGCCCTCCCACAGCGGCAGTTCCCCGGTCCTGTTCCGCGCGGCGTCGCGGAGGGCGTGCGCCCACCGCCGCATCGACGTGCCGACCGGTTCCACCTCGGGGATCCGTCCCTCGGCCGCCGCGGCCCAGGCCGCCGCGAGGTCGGGCACGAGCACCCGCCAGGACACCCCGTCGATCACGGTGTGGTGGACCACGATCAGCAGTCGCCCGGCGCCGTCCGGCCTGGCGAACCACACGAGCCGGACCATGCGGGCCGCCGCGGGGTCCAGTCGGTCGGCCGCCGCCTCCAGTTCCGCGGCGGCGCGGCGGTCGAACCCTCCGTCGAAGGTCCGCACCGCACATCGGGTGACGACGTCGCGCGCGTCGACGGCGCCCGGCGCGAGAACCTCCATCCGCCATCCTGATTCGCCGTCCGCCAGCCGGGCGCGCAGCATGTCGTGCCGGTCCAGGAGCGCCTGCACCGCGACCACGAGGTCCCGCTCCCGGACGCCGACGGGCAGCTCCAGCAGCACGGACTGAGCGAAACGATCGATCCGTCGGCCCGCACGCCGCACCAGCCACGCGAGGATCGGGGTCAGCGGTACCTCCCCCACCCCGCCACCGTCGAGCTCCGGAAGTATCTCGGCCGCTTCCTCGTTCGAGGCCGCGACGGCCGCCAGTGCGGCGACGGTGCGGCGGTCGAACACGTCGCGGGGAGTCACGGACAACCCGGCCGCCTTCGCACGCGCCACCAGTTGGATCGACATGATGCTGTCGCCGCCGAGGTCGAAGAACGAGTCCTCCACGCCGACCGTCTCCAGCCCCAGCACGTCCGCGAACACACCCGCCAGCGTCCGTTCGGCCGGCGTGACCGGGCGCCGAGTGATCGATACCTCGGCGCCGACGTCCGGTTCCGGCAGCGCCGCACGATCGAGCTTGCCGTGCACGGTCATCGGAATCCGCGAGAGCACCGTGATGTGGCCCGGCACCATGTACGACGGCAATCGCGCCGCCGCCGCCTCGTGGAGGTCCGCGGTGTCGACGTCGGCGCCGGCGGCCGGGACGACGTACGCGACCAAGCGATCACCGAGCCGGCCCACCCGGCGAACGTCGGCGACGGCGTGCCCGACGTCGGGGTGCTGCGTCAACACCGCCTCGATCTCGCCGAGTTCGATCCGGTAGCCGTGGAGCTTGACCTGCCGGTCGCCGCGCCCGAGGTACTCGAGCGTGCCGACGTCGGTCCACCGCACCCGATCGCCGGTGCGGTACAGGCGCTCCCCCGGGCTCCCGCTCGGATCGGCCACGAACCGGGACGCGGTCAGCGACGGCCGGCGATGGTAGCCCCGGGCCAGCCCGGGACCGGCGAGGTACAGCTCACCGGGGGTACCGACCGGAACGGGCCGAAGCCGGTCGTCGAGCACCAGCGCGTGGAACCCCCGGATCGGGCCGCCGATCGTCACCGCGGCCCCCGGCACCAACGCGGCACTGGTCGTCCCGATGACGGTGGTCTCGGTCGGCCCGTAGGCGTTGAGCATCTCCCGGCCCGGCGCCCAGCGGGCGACGACGTCGGGCGGCAGCGTTTCGCCGGCGGCGAGCACGCACGCGAGGTCGTCGAGGCGGGCGGACTCGTCGTCGGCCGACACCGTCGGCGTCATTGCGAACGCCGTCGGCGTCATGGTGCAGTGCGTCACCCGCTCGGACGCCAGCAGCGCACGCAACTCCTCGCCGCCGTACACGGTGGGTGGGGCGATCACCATCGTCGCGCCCACACCGACCGCGAGTAGCAGTTCGAGGATCGACACGTCGAAGCTGGGTGAGGTGAGCTGGAGTATCCGGGACTCGGGTGTGGTCCGGCATCGCTCGTGCAGGTCCGCGGCAAACTCGGCGAGTCCCCGGTGGGTGACGGCGACGCCCTTCGGGACACCGGTGGATCCCGACGTGTAGATCAGGTAGGCGACGTCGTCGGGGCGGAGCGGCGCGGTGCGGTCGTCGTCGCGGATCGGATGGCCGGAAGAAACTGCGGTGGACGGATACTCGTCGACCAGCCACCACGGGACGGTGTCGACGAACGAGCCGCGCCGCTCCGCCGTCGTGAGCCCCAGCCCCGCCCCGGAGTCACGCAGCATCAGCTCGATCCGGTCGGGCGGGTGCGCCGGGTCCACGGGCAGGAAGGCGGCTCCTGCCTTCGCGGTGGCCCACACACCGGTGAGGTACTCGGGGCATCGCGGCATCCCCAGCGCCACCACCGATCCCGGGCCGATCCCCACGTCGATCAGCCTGCGGGCCAGCGCATCGGAGGCCCGGTCCAGGTCGCCGTAGGTGACGTCGGTGCCCGCGTACCGGAGGGCGGGCCGCAGCGGATCCGATGCGGCGGCCTCGACGAGCAGATCCGCCAGCGTGCGCGGGGCGATCCCCGGATCCCCCCGCACGGGAAACAGCGCCGCCCGTTCGTCCCGGTCCAGGATGTCGATGTCGGCGACCAGCGTGTCCGGGGAGGCCGTCGCAGCCCGCAGGATCCGGACGAGGCGATCGGCGAACCGCCGGACCGTCGTCGCCTCGAACAGGTCCGTCGCGAAGACCAGCCCGGCCGACATCCCGGCGGCCGAGCCGTCGTCGTCGAACTCCTCGGCCACGCTCACGCGCAGGTCGAAGGCGGCGACCTCGTCCGCGCTCTCGAACGGCCGCACCCGCAGGCCGGGCAGCTCGAGATCCGGACGCGCGACGGTGCGGAACTCGAGCAGCACCTGGAACAGCGGCGAATGCGCCGTCGACCGTGGCGGATCCACCGCCTCCACGATTCGTTCGAAGGGCACCTCGGCGTGCATGAAGGCGCCGAGGTCGGTGTCCCGGACCCGGTCCAGCAGGCCCGCGAACGAACACCCACGGGTGTCGCAGCGCAGCACGAGCGTGTTGACGAACATGCCGACCAGGTCGTCGAGCGCCGCCGAGCCGCGGCCCGCGATCGGGGTGCCGATTGCGATGTCGGTGCTCCCGCTGAGCCGCGACAAGAGCACCGCGAGCGCCGCGTGCATCACCATGAACACACTCACGCCCCGCTCGCGGCCGAGCCGGACGATGCGATCGTGCAACTCCGCCGGCACCGCGAACTCGACCCGATCGCCGCGCTGCGAGCGCACGTCCGGGCGGGGGCGGTCGGTAGGCAGCTCGAGCACCTCCGGCAGCCCGGCCAGCGTCTCGGTCCAGTAGTGCAGCTGTCGCGCCGACGGAGCGTCCGGATCCGCCGGTTCGCCGAGCCAGTCACGTTGCCACAGTGCGTAATCCGCATACTGGACGTCGAGCGCGGACCATGCCGGCGGCGCACCGCCGAGCCGCGCCACGTACGCCGCGGCGAGGTCGCGTGTGAGCGGGGTCAGGGAGAACCCGTCCGCCAGGATGTGGTGGAGGACCACCGTGAGCACGTGCTCGGTGCCGTCGAGCCGGAACAGGCAGGCCCGCAGCGGAATCCCTGCGGTCACGTCGAACCCCCGGGCCATCAGTGCGCGCATGCGGCGGAGCAGTTCCGCCTCGTCCTCGACGTCGACGACGTCGAGGACGGCGTCCTCCCGCCCCACGGGCACCACCTCCTGCCGCGGGCCGGCGATGTCGAGGGGGTAGACGGTGCGGAGGGACTCGTGCCGCGCGACGACGTCCGCGAGCGCCGCGTGCAGGGCGTGCTCGTCGAGTTCGCCGGACAGTCGCACCGACACGGAGATGTTGTACGCGGGCGAGGCGGTGTCGAACTGGTTGATGAACCAGATGCGTTGCTGCGACGGCGAGAGTGGAATGCGTTCGGGCCGTCGCCGCGCGACGAGTGGCGGCCGTGCAGGCCGGCCGGTCACGGCGGCGCGACGCGCGAGACCCGCCACGGTGGGCTCGTCGAAGACGTCCCGGATACCGAGCCCGACGCCGAGCACGTCGCCGACCCTCGCGGCCAGCTGCGCCGCGACCAGCGAGTTGCCGCCCAGCGCGAAGAAGTCGTCGCCGGCGCCGACGTGGTCGAGGCCGAGCAGCTCCCCCACCGTCGCGGCCACCGCCTCCTCGATCGGGTCGCTCGGTGCGCCCCGCGGTCGCTCCCCCGCCTCCGGCACCGGCAGGGCAGCGCGGTCGAGTTTGCCGTGGACCGTGGTCGGCAGCCCGTCGAGCACGACGATCGACGACGGCACCATGTAGCTCGGAAGCACCTGCGCCGCAGCCTCCCTCACCGCAGTCCGATCCACCGATCGGGAGTCGGGCACCACGTAGCCGAGGATCCGGATGCCGATCGGGCCTTCGTCGGCGGTCGCGACGGCGGACGCCACCCCCGGTGCCGCGGTCAGCGCGGCCTCCACCTCCCCGAGTTCCACTCGGTACCCGCGTATCTGCACCTGGAAGTCGGATCGTCCGGCGAAGCGCAGCGTGCCGGCCGCCGTCCACGTTCCCAGGTCGCCGGTGCGGTACATGCGGCCGCCGGGATCGACGGGATCGGCCACGAAGCGGGTGGAGGTGAGCCCGGGGCGGTCGAGGTACCCGCGCGACACCTGCGCACCGGAGACGTACAGCTCCCCCGTCACGCCCGGCGGCACCGGGTGCAGCCGGGCATCGAGCACCCGCACCGCCAGCCCCGGGACGGGGGTGCCGATCGATCCGGCCGGGGCACGCGCGATCGTCTCCGGGTCCAGTCGATCGTGGGTCACGTGGACGCAGGTCTCGGTGATCCCGTACATGTTCGTCAGCCGCGTGGCCGACGCCGGATGCCGCTCGAACCACCAGGAAAGATCCGCCGGGTCCAGCGCCTCGCCTCCGAGGATGACGTGCCGCAACGCCGGGAGTCGATCGGCCTCCGCCAGCTGCCGGAAGGCACTCGGGGTCTGGTCGAGGACCGTCACCCGCTCACCACGCAACAGCTGCAGGAAGTCGCGGGGAGAGCGGGCGGTGTCGTGGTCGACGAGGACGACGGTGCCGCCGTGCAGCAGGCCACCCCACAGCTCCCACACCGCGAAGTCGAACGCGTACGAGTGGAACATCGTCCACACGTCCGATGCGTCGAAACCGAACAGCGGCAGCGTGCGGTCCAGCAGCGTCACGACGCTCCGGTGCGACACCGCCACGCCCTTCGGCCGCCCGGTCGATCCGGACGTGTAGATCACGTAGGCAATCGAATCGGGCCGCAGCGGCGGTCGATCGGCGGCGGTCACCGCGCCGGCCGACCGTGCCGCGACCGCGGCGGCGACCACCGGGTCGTCGATGTCCACCACTGGAACGTCGAGCGCCGTCGACGCCAGCCGCCGCGCGCCCGCCGCGTCGGCCAGCACACACGCGGGCGACGAATCGCCGAGCACCAACGAGATCCGCTCGTCGGGGTAGTCCACGTCCACCGGGACGTACGCGGCGCCCGCGCCGACCACCGCGGCGAGCGCGACCGGCAGATCCGTCGTCCGTGTCATCGCGACCGCGACCCGGCTCTCGGGTCCGACGCCGCGCTCGATCAGCCACCGGGACAGCCGGTTCGACCGCTCGACCAGAGTCCGGTACGTCAACCGCTCCGACCCGGCCACCACCGCGGTCGCCTCGGGGCGGCGGGCGGACGCCCGCGCCAGCCGGTCCGCCAGTGTGGCGGGGACACCGACACGGTCGGCGTGCGCCGCGGACAGTGCACGCTCCGCGGCGTCGGTGACCGGGATGTCGCCGACCACGGCGTCGCCGTCCGCCGCGACCGTCGTCAGGATCCGCTCGAACCGCCGGGCGAACCGGGCGACGGTGTCCCGGTCGAAGAGATCGGTGGCGAAGTGCAGGGCGACCGACAGGCCGGCGGGCTCACCCGCCGGGTCGACGCGCTCACGCACGCTCAGCTGCAGTTCGAACTTGACGACGTTCGAATCCACTTCGCTCACTTCGGCGTCCAGCCCGGGGAGTTCCACCGACGTGGTCTCGGTGTTCTGCAGCTCGAGGAGCACCTGGACGAGCGGGGCGTGCGCGGGCGAACGTTCGGTCGCCAACGCCTCGACGAGCCGTTCGAACGGCAGCTCGGTGTGGGCCAGCGCCTGCAGGTCGGTCTCGCGCACGCGGACGAGCAGGTCGACGAACGACGCCCCGGGATCGACGTCCGTGCGCAGGACCAGGGTGTTGACGAACATGCCCACCAGGTCGTCCAGCTCGGGCGACGCCCGGCCGCCGACCGGGGTACCGATCGCGACGTCGCGGCCGGCTCCGAGCCGGGCCAGCAGGACGGCGAATGCGGTGTGCAGCACCATGAACAGCGTGCAGTCGCGGGCACGGGCGAGGTCGACGAGCCTGCGGTGGACGTCGGGACCGATCGTGAACGGGACCGTCGCACCCGCCGGCGACATCGTGGGCGGGCGCGGGCGGTCGAGCGGCAACGCGATCACCGGCGGAAGGTCGGCCAGTTGCGACGCCCAGTACCGCAGCCCACGGGTGGAGACCGAATCGGCGTCGTCCGGATCGCCGAGCATGTCCAGCTGCCACAGCGCGTAGTCCGCGTACTGGAGCGGCAGCGGACCCCAGCGCGGGACCAGTCCTTCGCGACGGGCCGCGTACGCCACCATGACGTCACGCGCGAGGGGCACCATTGACTGGCCGTCCGCGGCAATGTGATGCGCGACGACCGCCAGCACGTGCTCGTCGGGTGCGATCCGAAAGAGTCTGACGCGCAAGGGGAGTTCCCCGGTCACGTCGAATCCCGACTCGGCCTCGGCCAGCACCGCGGCCCACACGTCGCCGCGCCCGACCTCGACCGGCCGCAGATCCGGCGCGGCGTCCCGCGCGGGAACGATCACCTGATGCGGCCCACCCGCATCGGACGGGAACACCGTCCGCAGCGCCTCGTGCCGTTCGACGACGTCGGCGAGGGCCGTGCCTAGCGCCTCGGCGTCGAGGTCGCCGGTCAGGGTCACCGCGAAGGGAATGTTGTACACCGGGGACGACGTGTCGAGTTGGTTCACCAACCACATGCGCTGCTGCGCCGGCGACAGCGGCAGCCGGTCGGGACGCTCGCGGCGGGTCGGCGCCGGTGGCGCGGTACTCGACCACGACCCGTCCTCGCCCAGCGACGACTCGACGTACCCCGCCAGCCGCCGCACCGTGGGCCTCTCGAACAGGTCGCGCACCGTCAGCGTCGCCCGGAACGTCGCGTTCAGCCGGGCGACCACCTTGGTGGCGACCAGCGAGTCGCCGCCCAGATCGAAGAAGCTGTCCTCCGGACGCACGGCCCGTCCGGTGGCGAGGACGGCCGCGAACGTGTCCGCGATCGCCCGCTCGATCTGCGCGTCCGGGACGAGCGACTCGGCGCCGGGAGCGGCTTCGGCGGACACGCCGGCCTCCGCAGGGACCTCCGGTACCTCACCCGAGGACGGCGGCGCCGCGGCCGCGCGCAGCTCGCCGAGGGGTGTGTTTGGATCGGCGGCCACGAACTCCTCGAGCAGGTCGACGAACAGCCGGTGGTAGGTCCGCTGCTCCTCCGCACCGTACCGACCCGGGTTAGCCCGGAAATCGACGAATGTCCTTACGGGCGTGCCGGATTGGTAGACGTTGACCAGCAGGTCGTCGACCGGGCCGGAGGTGAGGATGTGGAGCTCCGTGCGGAGGTCGCCCATCACGATCTCCGGATGGAAGAACATCACGTTCACGATCGGCGCCGCCGGTTCGGTTCCGACGTCCCGCCGGATGTCGGCTCGGCTGCAGCGCTGGTGGCGCAGCGCCGCAACGACTTCGATCTGCACCCGGTCCGAGAGCGCCGCGACGGTGTCGTCGTCGCGGATCACCACCGGCAGCGGCAGGAGGTTGACGGTCATGCCGCCGGAGCGGCGCAGCACCGCGGTGGTCCGGGCCGAGACGGGGATGTTCACCAGCACGTCCCGCCGGGCCGTCATCCGGCTGAGGTAGTACGCGAACGCGGCGACGATCCGCGCGGCCGCGGATGCCCCCGCCGTCTCCGCTCCCTCCGCCCGCTCGAGCGCATGGACCGTCGACGCCGACAGCGATTCGCTCGCGAGTCGGCTCTCGGCCACCGCGGGCGCCGTCGAGTCGACCAACGAGATCCCGCGGACACCGGAAAGCCGTGCCGCCCAGTACTCCCGGTCCGCGTCGTGGCGACTCGATCCCCGGTAGCGTTCGTCGATCTCGAGGAAGGTGCGCAGGTCCGCCGCGGCCGGCGGGTCGGGTTCGCTCCCCCGCACCGCGGCGGTGTAGAGCTCGGCGATGCGGTAGAGCATCGTCGCGGCCGCATAGCCGTCGAGTGCGATGTGGTGACTTCGGCTGTACCAGAGGAAATGTCGATCGCCGACCTGGAGGATCACGGTCTCGACCAGCCGGTCGGCGGACAGATCGATCGGGGTCGCCATCTCGCGCCGCATCCACGCGTGCGCCGCCGCGGCCGGGTCGTGTTCGGAACGCAGGTCCATGAGCGTGATCGACGTGTCCGGCGCCGGACCCACGTACTGCCGCGGCTCCCCGTCGACGGTGACGATCTGCAGGAACGGCGACTGGAACTCGTGGGCCGCGCGGACGTTCGCGGCCCGCAGGAGATCGATGTCGAGCAGGCCCTCGATGTCGACGTACTGCGCGATGAAGAGCGGGACGTCGGGCACGAGCTGCTGCGCGAACCACAGGGCACGCTGCGCCTCCGACAGGGGGAATCGGGATCCCGCGCCGGCTTCGGCGGTGCCGGGCTCGGGCTGACGTCCTGCGGGTCCTGCGGAGTCCACGTATCGCCCCCCAGAGGGATCGGTTCGTCAGGTCTGGTCGGACCGTGGCCCGCGCCACCGTCGCCGAACGAACACTTCCCTCAGGCGGAAGCCGTTCCACGACGGTCAGCGCCTATGTGCAGTATCCGCCCACGCCGCAATACGGTCCAGATCGGCAGGTCAGGCGAGCCGGACGGATCGGTCGGGCGCACGGAGCGGGACGCGGGTGTGTGGATACTGGCACCCATGAGTGAGCGCGCCGAGGGCACCGGACCCGACAACAGCGTCGAACCCGCGGACTTCCGGGTCCACGTCGCGAACCAGGCCATCCGACTGTTCGCCGAGCACGGGTACGAGGCGACGACCGTCGACCAGGTCGCGGCCGCCGCCGGCGTCTCGCGGCGCACCTTCTTCCGGCAGTTCCGTTCGAAGGAGGACGTGATCTTCGCCGATCACGAATCGCTGCTCGAGCAGGCGTCGGCGTACCTGGCCACCACGGCCGAGGATCCGTGGGTGGCGGTGTGCGAGGCCGCCCGCCTGGTGTTCGACCGGTTCCGGGAGAACCGCGAGCTGTCGGTGCGGCGGTACCGGGTGGTCCAGCGGGTGCCGGCGCTGCGTGAACGCGAGTTGGTCACCGGGCACCGCTACGAACGGCTGTTCACCGACTACCTGCGCGGCGCGGTCCCGACGGCGAAACCGCTGGACGTGGTGGGTTTCGCGGCGTCCGTGACGGCGTGCCACAACTATCTGCTGCGGGCGATGATCCGGGGCGACGCGGCCGCCACCCCGGCCGAACTGCAGCGCACCCTCGCGGAGATCCGACGCAAGTTCGCGTCCGTGACCGGGGGTCCCGCCACCGCCGCGACCTCGCCCGACGGGACCGCGGTGACCGTCGTGACCTACCCGCCAGGCACTCCGCCGGAGGAGGTGGCGCGGCGCGTGCGGCTGCAGTTGGAGGTGGCGGCCCCACCGACCGCGCCACCCAACCCTTGACTGGCACTAAGTGCCATGGTTCACTAGGGCCATTCGTGGATCCACGTGCGCGATCGGCAGCTAAACCACCAGAACACGCCGACGAGTACGCCACAGCGCGACGAACAGCCGTGGCACTGAGTGCCCCAAGACACATCGTGTCACTCGGTGCCAGCAGACCGTTCCCGAACAACCGACCGTCCTGCACACCCGAGGAGCGACCCCCATGGCCGGCAATCCCGATTTCCCCCTCTTCCAGCTGAACGAGGAGCACGACGAGCTGCGGGCCGCGATCCGCGCTCTCTCCGAGAAGGAGATCGCGCCCTACGCGAAGGAAGTCGACGAGAAGGCCCGCTTCCCCGAGGAAGCCCTGCAGGCGCTCGTGAACTCGGGTTTCAATGCCATCCACGTCCCCGAGGCCTACGACGGCCAGGGCGCCGACTCCGTCGCGGCGTGCATCGTCATCGAAGAGGTCGCCCGCGTCTGCTGTTCGTCGTCGCTGATCCCCGCCGTCAACAAGCTCGGGACCATGGGCCTGATCCTCAAGGGCTCCGAGGAGCTCAAGAAGCAGGTGCTGCCCGACATCGCGAACGGCGCGATGGCGTCGTACGCGCTGTCCGAGCGTGAGGCCGGCTCCGACGCCGCGAGCATGCGCACCCGCGCGAAGGCGGACGGCGACGACTGGATCCTCAACGGCTCCAAGTGCTGGATCACCAACGGCGGCAAGTCCACGTGGTACACGGTCATGGCCGTGACCGACGCCGACAAGGGCGCCAACGGCATCTCCGCGTTCATGGTCCACAAGGACGACGAGGGCTTCGTCGTCGGCCCGCTCGAGCACAAGCTCGGTATCAAGGGCTCGCCCACCGCCGAGCTGTACTTCGAGAACTGCCGCATCCCGGGCGACCGCATCATCGGCGAGCCGGGCACCGGCTTCAAGACCGCGCTCGAGACCCTCGACCACACCCGCCCCACCATCGGTGCGCAGGCACTCGGTGTGGCACAGGGCGCGTTCGACGCAGCCGTGGCCTACACCAAGGACCGCAAGCAGTTCGGCAAGTCGATCGCCGACTTCCAGAACACCCAGTTCATGCTCGCCGACATGGCGATGAAGATCGAGTCGGCCCGCCTCATGGTCTACACCGCGGCCGCCCGCGCCGAGCGCGGCGAGAAGAACCTCGGCTTCATCTCGGCCGCCGCGAAGTGCCTCGCGTCGGACGTCGCGATGGAGGTCACCACCAACGCCGTCCAGCTGTTCGGCGGCGCCGGCTACACCACCGACTTCCCGGTCGAGCGCATGATGCGAGATGCGAAGATCACCCAGATCTACGAGGGCACCAACCAGATCCAGCGTCTGGTGATGTCACGCGCACTGCTCAAGTGACGCACAGTTCCGCTGCGACGGTTTCCGACCCCGCGGTCCCCGACGTTCAATGAGGGTTCGGGGCCGGTGCCGTGACCGACGCGGAGGAGTTGAGTTCACATGGGATCGATCAGCGTGCTCGGAGAGCTGGTGCAGGTCTTGGCCCAGTTGATGACCCTGATGGGTGGTCAGGGCAACGGTGGCGGAGGCCTGGGCGGCGGCGGCCTCGGTGGCGGAGGCCTCGGGGGCGGTCTGGGCGGTGGCCTGGGCGGTCTCGGCGGTGGCAGCCTCGGCAGCTGACCGGTTCGACGACACCCGCTCTACCCCGTCACCCCGGCGTCGGAGCTTTCGACGCCGGGGTGACGGGTGCGGGGCCGCCAATAGCAGAATGACCCTTGACAGCACGTCGCCCGAACGGCGATGTGAAGAAACGACAGTGGAGATTCGACTGTGGAGCTTGTGGGTGTGATCGGCGGCGGCACGATGGGTGCCGGTATCGCCGAGGTGTGTGCCAAGGCCGGAAGCAACGTCCTGGTCCTCGAGACCAAGCAGGAGTTCGCCGACGCCGCCCAGGCGCGCATCGCCAACTCGATCAGCAAGGGTGTCGCTCGCGGCAAGATCACCCAGGAGGAGGCGGACGCCGCCATCGCTCGGGTGCGGGTGACGCTGGACATCGAGGAGTTCGCGGACCGCGACCTCGTCATCGAGGCCGCCCCGGAGATCGAGGCCCTCAAGGCCGACATCTTCGGCAAGCTCGACAAGATCGTGAAGCCGTCCGGCATCCTGGCGACCAACACGTCGTCGATCCCGGTCATCAAGATCGCGAACGCGACCGAGCGTCCGTCGCAGGTCGTCGGTGTCCACTTCTTCAACCCGGTGCCGGTCATGCCGCTGGTGGAGATCGTGGTCAGCCTGGTCACCTCCGAAGAAACGGTCGCGGCCGTCACCGACTACGCGCGTAACACGCTGGGCAAGAAGGCCGTCCGTGCGGGTGACCGCGCCGGCTTCATCGTCAACGCGCTGCTCATCCCCTACCTGTGCGACGCCGTCCGCATGCTCGAGTCGGGCTATGCGACCGCGGAGGACATCGACGAGGCCATGAAGGGCGGCTGCGGCTACCCGATGGGCCCGCTCACGCTGCTCGACACCGTCGGCCTCGACGTCGCGCTGGCCGCGGCCGAATCGATGTACGCCGAGTTCGGTCAGCCCAACTACGCGCCGCCGGCCCTGCTGCGCCGCAAGGTCGACGCCGGACACCTCGGCCGGAAGGTCGGCCAGGGCTTCTACAGCTACAAGTAGCCCGACCGGACGGATCGAGCCCCCCATCGCCGCTGAGGCGGTGGGGGGCTTTGCCCTTCGCGGGCAACGTCATTCGCCGAAAACGCACAAACCTCCGGAACCGCAGCATCGCCTCGATTCGTTCGACGTTCTACGATTGCCTTTTCGCGAACCGCTGCAAGGCATTCGACACAACGGTCGGTCAGGGGAACCCGGTGGAGGATTTCACACTCGTCCAGCTCGAGTACTTCCGCGTGGTCGCCGAGACCGGCAGCATGACCGCGGCGGCAACCAAGCTGAACACCGCGCAATCGACGCTCTCGAGCGCGATCGCCTCGCTCGAGCAGCGCTTCGGCATCGAGTTGCTTCGGCGGATTCCGCGGCGAGGCGTCAAGCCGACCCCCGCCGGGAGTCGCCTGCTGGGCGCGGCGACGCGCCTGCTCGACGACGCCGCGGGCCTGACCTCCGTCGTACGGGGCGACGCGGACGAGGTCGCAGGCCGCATCCGCATCGCCGTGTACTCCCCGCTCGCCCCCATCTACGCGCCGCGTATCGTGGCTGAACTCGAGGGACGGCACCCAGGGCTGGAGGTGACGTTCGTCGAGGGCGACAACCACCAGCTCTCCTCCCACCTGCTGCGCGGGCAGGCCGAGTTCGCGCTCTGCTACGACATCGCACTCGGCGACGGCTGGGATGTCGAAGCGCTGCGCGACATCCCGCCGCACGCGATCGTTCCGCACGATCACCCGCTCGCACGCGCGCACCGCCCGATCCACCTCGACGAGCTCATCGACGAGCCGGCGGTGCTGCTCGACATGCCGACCGCGCTGCAACACTACGTCGGCTACTTCCACACGCTCGGGCTCGAACCCAACATCCGCCACACCGCGAAGAACTACGAGACCGTCCGCGCCTACGTCGCGGCCGGCCTCGGCTACTCGCTGCTCAATCATCGCTACGAAGCCCGTTCACCGGGAGCCTCCCCCGCCGTATCGCTCCCGCTCGCCGATCGGCTCGCGCCCGCACGGCTCTGCATCGTCCGCCCGTCGGGGACGATCGAGTCGCGCCGCGGCACCGTGTGCCGCTCGGCCGTTCGCGCCATCGTCGACCGCACCGACGCCGTCGTCGATTGATCCATCGACCGCATCGATGCAATGGTGCGGAAACTTCCGTTGGTGCTCCTCCGGCGAAGCTCGAACAATTCGAGTTCCATCCCAACGCCCTCCCGCCGCGGGACGCCATTCGACCGGGAGATCACATGTCAACGACGACGACTGACGGCCCGACCCGCCCCATGCAGAAGCGCGTCCTCGCGGGCGGCGCCATCGGGCAGTTCATCGAATTCTACGACTTCGGACTTTATGGGCTCAGCGCCCTTATCCTCGCGCACCAGTTCTTCCCCGCCTCTTCGAACGTCGCGGGACTGCTGGCCACCTTCGCAACCTTCGCCGTCGCCTTCGGCGCCCGACCGCTCGGTGGGCTCTTCTTCGGCGCGCTCGGCGACCGCATCGGTCGGCGGCCGGTGCTGTTCATCACGCTGATGGGCATCGGCATCGCCACCGCGGTGATCGGCCTCCTGCCGTCCTACTCGTCCATCGGCGTGCTCGCACCGTGCTTGCTGATTCTCTGCCGACTGGTGCAGGGCTTCTCCGCCGGCGGCGAGTCGGTCGGAGCGTCGGCGTTCGTGCTCGAACACGCACCCTTGCACCGCCGCGGTCTCTGGCTCTCGATCACGCTGGCGGCGACCGCACTGCCGGGCGTGCTCGCCTCCGCCCTGATGATCTCGGTCAACTCGGTGGTCGGCGCCGAAGCGTACGGCGACTGGGCCTGGCGCATCCCGTTCCTACTGGCGCTGCCTCTGTCGCTGTTCGGCCTCTGGATCCGCCAGAGCACCGAGGAATCCCCCGAGTTCCAGGCGGTCGTCGAGAAGGACCGGCAGCGTGAGTTCTCGCCGATCCGCGAGGCGTTCGCCGAGAACGGCCTGCGCATCTTCCAGGTCCTGGTGATCTGCGGGATGACGGCGCTGGCGTTCTACCTGCTCGCGGGCTACTTCGTGACTTTCCTGCAGACCCAGGCAGGCATGGACCGCGCCACCGCCCTCGGCTTCAATGCCGCCGTGATGATCGTGCTCTCGTTCGCCCTGCCGTTCTTCGGCCACGTGACCGACCGATTCGGTCGACGGCCCTTCCTCATCGCCGGGGCGCTGCTGCTGGCCGTGCTCGGAATCCCGGCGTTCATGCTGACGGCCACCGGCTCCATCGGACTCGCCGCAGTCGGGCTCGTGCTCTACGTGTTCGCGCTCGTCGTCTATGCGGGTGGCAGCACAACGACGTTCGTCGAAGCGTTCTCGACGCGTACCCGGTTCACCAGTGCGGCAATCGCGTACAACGTCGGCTATGCGGTGCTGGGCGGTACCGCCCCGTTGGTCGGAACCTGGCTCGCGTCCACGGGCGTCCCGTGGGCCACCGGCGCATACCTCTCCGCCTACGCGGTGCTGGTGCTGCTCGTCATCACGCTTACGCGCTACCCCGAGACCAACCCCCTCGTGCGCGATGGGGTCGGCCGCGGCCCCGCACCGGCCGAGGCGACGCCGGTCCGCGCCTAGAACAACCCCTGAACGCTCCCCACACGACACGACCGCACGTATTCGAAGACCGAGGAGACCACCATGACCATGGACACGCTCTCGTCCCCCTCGACGGCGACCCGACTCGAGTTCCTCACCGCAATCGAAGCCCTCGACGGGTTCCGGTCGGGCGCCTTCTCGCCGAGTGAGGTGCTCGCGGCGCACTGGGAACAGGCCGATCGAGTCAATCGCCCCGACGACGGCGGCATCAACGCGCTGTCCCACGAATATCGCGAGTCATCGATGCGAACGGCGCGGGAGGCCGACGATCGATACGCCCTAGCTCGCCGTGACGGCGCTCCGACGCCGCCGCTGCTCGGGCTCGCGGTGGCGGCCAAGGAGAAGCACGCGATCGCGGGCGAACCGGTGACGCAGGGCCTGCTCGCGCAGGCCGACGTTCGCGCCGAGGCGGATCTTCCGATCATCGAGCGCATCCGTGAAGCTGGCGGGATCATCCATGCCCGCACGACGACCCCGGAGTTCTCCTGTGCCTCGGTCACGCACTCGAAGCTCTGGGGCGTGACCCGGAACCCGTGGAATCCCGCCGCAGGTCCGGGCGGATCGTCGGGCGGCGCCGGAGCAGCGCTCGCGGCCGGGCTCGCCACCCTCTCCACCGCCTCCGACATCGGAGGATCGACGCGGATACCTGCCGGGTTCTGCGGCGTCGTCGGTTACAAGGCGCCGTACGGCCGCATCCCGGGCGCCGCGCCGCTGTCGGCGGACTGGTACCGCGGCGACGGGCCGATGGGGAGAACGGTGCTCGACACCGCACTGCTGGCGTCGGTCATGTCGGGCCAGCATCACAGCGATCACACATCCTGGGGCCCGCGCAACAACCAGGAACTCGTCGAGATCACCGCGCGCCGGTCGACCGAGCTGCACGGCGTCCGGATCGCCTTCGACCCGACGCTCGGCGGCTTCCCCGTCGACCCCGACGTGGCCGCGAACACCGCCGCCGTGGTCGCGGCCCTCGCCGGTGCCGGCGCCGAGATCGTCGAGGTGCACGCTCGCTGGGATGTGGAGCAGGTGCTCACCGCGTGCTTCACCCACTTCGGCCAGATTATGGGCAACGCCCTCGTCGACGCGGTCGACGGCGACCTCGACTCACTGTCGCCGTACGCTCAACAGTTCGTGCGCGTGACCGCGCGGGCGCGCGAATCGGCCTCTCTTTTCGACTCGATCCGGATGGACATCGAGATCCAGTCGGAGATCTCGCGGCTGCTCGACGGTGTCGACGCGCTCATCACCCCGACTTCGGCGACTGCCATGCTCCCGGCGGACGGAAACTTCCTCGACGGCATCACCCTCAACGGCACCCACTACGACAACTACATGGCCGCGCACATGACGATGCCGTTCAACGCCGCCAATCGTTGTCCGGTACTCGCGGTGCCGAGCGGTCGCGCGGCCTGCGGTGTGCCCACGAGTGTGCAGGTGGTCGGCGCCCCGCTCGACGAAGCGTCGGTCTTCCGCATCGGCGCCACGATCGAGGCGCTCATGCCGCCGCTCGGCACCGCTCCCAGGATGTGAGGATCGCGGCGTCGGCACTGCCGTTCGCCGGAAACGCGAAAACCTCCGGCCTGCAACCGACGACGAGGACGGTCTGCGGGCCGGAGGTTCCGACGGAGATTCAGCTCAGCTGAAGGCGTTCAGGGCGCCGACCAGGCCGAGGATGGCAGCAGCGCCGGAGAGCACGCCGCCGATGCCGCTGATGACCGGCTGGATCTGCTTGATCAGGGCGAGATCAGCGTCGGAAGAACCCATGACAAACTCCTCAAAGTGGATGTGTGTGTACGCGCGCTCTGCGCGCGTCCCGGTGTGTACTGCACGACGCCCACGAGATTACGTAACGGCGCCGCGCAGAGATTCTGCGAGACAGTCGATTTCGCTTCCGACCAGCTCGAATCTCCGTGAGTAATATTCACGTGACCCAGCAACGATCTTGGAACGATCAGGTGTCGAACAGGCGAACAGCAGCGGTCGAATCGGATCGGTCGCGGGAGCGAAGCGCCCGGACCACGCCCGAGAGCGGGGTGCTTCTGTCCGAGAAGTCGTAGTTGGGCGTCCGCCCGTTCCCCAGGTTGAAGTAGACACCGACCTGACCGAAGTCCGGAAGCACCGGAACGGCGGTGGACGTGTCGCCGACGATGCACGGATAGCTGGCGAACATCGCGGCGACTCGCTTCCGGTTCGATGCCGAGATCCGGAACCGGGTATCGATCAGGGAATCGGTCTCCATCTGGAAGTACGCGACGCCGGCGTCGACGAGTCGGTCCAGATGCCCGAGGCTGTCGAGCAGGGACACGTCGTCCTTCAGGATGAAGAACCCGTTCGCGATCTTCGGCACGGTGATCCGCCGCAGGAGGTCCAGCTGCTCGTCGACCGCCGAGATTTTCGCCGGATCCGCGGACGTGAACTCGAAGTAGGCGGGCCGCAGCGACTCGACGACGTCGACGACGTCGTCCGGGGAGTAGCCGGCCGACGCGTCGACGTGCAGCGCCGTCCGGCGACCGATCGTCTCCTGCAGCGCCGCGAACGCGGTCGCGTCGACCACCCTCTTGTCGGTTGTCCCGGGATCGCCCAGGCAGATCCCCACGAGGTCGGCGCCGCGCAGTTTCTCCGCCTCTGCGTGCGAGACGACCTGGTTCACCTTGATCACGAAGCCTCCCGCGTGCGCACCGATCCCTCGGATAGTAGGCCGGCGCACCCCGACTCCGGACCGCGCCGGCCCCTGCGACTCAGCTGTCCTGGTGGCGATCCCCCGTGGGCCGCGCTCCTCGTGGCGGTTGCGTCGGTTCGCCTCAGGATGCGTCGGCGTAGGCGAGGTGACGGCCGCAGTGACGGCACTGAAACAGGTAGGCGGACAGGTCGGAGTCCTTCTCGATCATTGGCCACAGGCGTTCTTCGGGCCAGCCCTGGGAGGAGAAACACGCCAGGGCATCAGGTAGGTGCTGGAGCTGATCCCAGCCAGCGCTGCCGAGAAACATGGCCGCATCGTCGCAGCACACCATCCACCGCTCGCCCTGCCAGCTCACGAAACCGGGTGTGCGGCAGTACAGCTCCTCCACGACTTCGGGCGGGACCTCGCCCATGATGTCGGAGACGAACTCCGACCCGAACCTGGCGTGAGCGCTGCCATCGGCGATGCACCATGGGCACAAGTGTTGCGGCTGCTCATTTCTGCCGTAGGGCATCGCCTCTTGCTCCCACCCGGTCCGAAGCCCGCAGCACGGACACACCACCGTCGGGTTCTCGGTGATCGCGCCCGTCGCAACCGGATCGGGATGGTAGGTGAACGACGGCAATTCCTCCCGAGCCCGCATACGCGACCCCCGCTCCGGCTCGGGCAACCGTCCCAGCGTCCCGGCGTCGATCGGGGTGTCCGTCGGCTCCGCTTCCCCGTTCTGCCGCCACAGCATCGGCCCGAGCCGGGTCGGGTCCGAGGTACCGGGCAACAGGATCATCCGTGTGCTCTCGCTCCACGTGCAGGCCACGACGACCGAGCCCGGCGGCACGTCCGCCGTAGCCCGCAGCCGCCGGGTGTGCCACGCAATGTCCTCCGCCGTCCTGGTGCGGGACTTACGGTCGCTGCGATCCAGCACCGGCAGGAACCGCCACTCCTCACGAGTCAGCCCGGCCCTGTCGTCCACCGTCCACCCGTTCTCCACCCCCAGCCGCTCCCCCAACCAAGCGGGCAGCTCGAACCCAATCGCGGCCTCGCAGGCAGCAATGTCGCTCTCGGGCGCAGGCGGCTTGCTTCGGTCCATGCATCCAAGTCTGGAGCACACGGCCGCCTCCACGCAGACGCGCTCGCCTACCGGCGTGGGCGGCGGGGCGTGGACCTGTCGGATATGAGCACGAGCACGACGACCGAAGCAGCGGCGACACTCCCCGACATTGATTCGAGCGACGAGCGCCGCGGACCACTGGGCTCGCACAATCACCCGCCGGTGGGGCGTGCGCCTGACCATCCCACCGGTGCCTGATCGGTGGTCCGGCCTACGGCCGATTCGGTCGCTCTTCGTGCAGGATCACGAATGGAGGATTCACCCACAACGGATGAAGGGGACATCAAGATGCGAATGGCTTCACGCGCGGCACTGGTCGCGGCGACTGCGATCCCGTTGGCTGTGGTGGCACCGGCGCTGGCGTCGGCGACCGACGCCAGCGAGGTCACCTACAGCTTCACGGTCGACAGGTCGACGGTCACCAACACGATCACGAACAACACCGGCGCGACACTGACGTGCGCGACCGCGCTCGCGCCAGCGCCGGGCGGCGTGCTGCCGCCGGTCGCGGACGTCATCGCCGCGGGCCAGGCGCTCTACGACCAGGGCGAGGTTCAGCCGGGCGTCACCACGCAGACCGTCACCGAGATCCCCGATGGCACCTACGTCATCCTCGCCACGTGCGGGCGCTCCGACAGCAACCCCGCGATGTGGGTCTCGGACTACCCCGGCATCGAGGACTACCTGAAGCCGTTCCAGATCCCCACGTTCACCGTCCATCAGGCGTCGACGGTCGTCACCGTCCCGAACACCGCCCCGTCGACCGCCAGCAGTGTGGATCTTGGCGTGGTGTTCGGCAGCTGACACGGTCGGATCCCGTTCGCGTCCGCGGCCCGCCCCACGCTCGGGGCGGGCCTTCAGCGGCAGTGTGCGACCTCACCCGAACAGGGGGCGGCAGGACTGCTCTCACCGCGGCTGGCACGCACGACGCGTCGACCCACAGCCACAGGTCCAGGCTGCTACGGCCGATGGCTGACGTGGCGGGGATACACACCTGGGCGAGCCACCGACCGTCGGCGACCTCGAGCCAGTTATGGAACGATTCGGTCCATCCTTCGAGGCCTGGCGCGGTCATTGACGCGAGAGCGGCGGGTCTGGGCCGCGGGCGGTCGACTCGACGTCGAGACTGATATCGATGATCCGGACGTGGCCCTCGAAGCTGGCGACGCGGGCGTCGATGACCGCCTCGATTCCTCGCGATCGGAGCATGCCTTCGGGTGCGCGGTGGCGCCGTCGCGTGTCGTAGGACTCGAAGCAACGATGCGCCGACAGCGGCGCGTGGTGTCGCGCGTGGCCGCCTCCTTCCCGAGGACTAGGCCCACGGTGGCAGACCGCGCCCTAGCAGCGGCGAAAACCCCACCCGGGGAGGATGTTCGGGACCGAACGCTCGTAGAGGCTTGGGGCCAGTCGTTCGACAGAAAGGTCCCCGTGTTCCCACGCCTCACCGATCGCACCGCGTCGATCGTCTATATAGTCCTCGTCCTGGCCCTAGCGCTGGTCACCGCGAACATCGCCGAGGGACTCGTCCTCGCATTCTCGCCGCTCTTGGTCGTGCTGATCATGCTGCTGGTGGTCACCAGGGATGGGTACTCCCGGTCCGGCTGGGGCCGACTCGGAATGGGAAAACTCGGCCTCCGATATTGGCCGTTCACGCTGCTGGCAACGGCAGGGGTGTCGGCATTGGCGATCGTGGGTGTCGCCGCCACCGGTGTCGGCAGTCTCACGGCCCCGACCGGTGACTGGCTGAGCTCATCGCTCGCGCTCTGTGTCACCGGCCCGATCCTCGCCTTTGCCGAGGAGATCGGCTGGCGGGGATACCTCCAGCCCCGCCTGGAGTTCCTCGGCGAGCGGCTGGCCATGCTGATGGTCGGGATCGTGTGGATCGGCTGGCATCTTCCCTATATTCTGCTGACCCCGTACTACCACGCCGACGGCCAGCGCGGCCTCGTGCTCGCCTTGTTCGCCGGCACCGTTATCGCCTTCTCGTTCCTGTTCGGCTACCTACGCGTGCGATCAGGCAGCGTGTGGCCGGCAGTACTCGCGCACTTCGCGCACAACGCGACCTTCGCGGTCCTGGCAACGTACGCAATCACCACCGCCGATCCCGTCGCGGTGAACGAGTACCTGGCCGGCGACACGGGCCTGTTCGTGCTGCTCGGAACCGCCGCGTTCGCCGTGATCCTGGCACGTCGGCAGAGCGCGGCTACAGCGACGCAGGCGGCGCACTCAGCCCCGCCGTCCGCGCGACGATGACCGCCTGCACACGGTCGCGCAGACCCAACTTGCGGAGCACTGAACCGAGATGGGTCTTCACCGTCGACTCGGCAACGTGAAGGCGGACCGCGATCTCCGCATTGGTCAGCCCGAGACCGACGGCGGCGAGGATCTCACGTTCGCGGGCCGTCAAGCCGGCGACCGCCGACGCCTCGGCCGGCACAGGTTCCGTGGCGGTCGCAGGTTCCCCGGTCAGTACGTACGAATCGACCAAGCGCCGCATCAGCCGTGGCGCGATCGGGGCCTCGCCGACCGCGGCCGCCCGGACAGCCGCCACCAGCTCCGCCGCCCCAGCATCCTTGAGGAGGAACCCCGACGCGCCCGCCCGCAACGCCGCGACGAGCAACTCGTCCGTATCGAACGTCGTCAACATCACCACACGCGGCGGGTCAGGGGCGGAGAGCAGCCGGCGTGTCGCCTCGATGCCGTCGATCCCGGGCATGTGGATGTCCATCAACACAACATCGGCTCGGTGCTCGGGCCGGTGGAGTGCCGCCACCGCGGCATCGCCGTCCGCGGCGCCGCCGACGACGCGCATGCCCACGGTCGCGTCGATGATCATCGCGAACCCGGTCCGAACGAGTTCCTGATCATCGACGAGGAACACCCGGATGGTCCCGTCCACAGTCACAATGCGCTCCGTTCGCCGGCCGGGGGTTCGATCGGGATCGTCGCCTGGACCGCGAATCCTCCCACCGCTCCCGGGCCCGCGCTGAACCGGCCGCCGAGCTCGTGAACCCGCTCGCGCATACCGTCGAGGCCGTGACCCGGTGTCGTTGCGGCACGCGCGTCTACTCCCCGGCCGTCGTCAGTGACACGCACCTGCAACCGGTCCGAACCCGACGCAACGAGCACATGAGCGCGCGCCGAGACACCCGCATGCTTGAGCACGTTCGTGAGCGATTCCTGCACGACGCGCACCGTCACGAATCGCAGCTGGGCCGGGAGCGTGTCGAAGGCCTCGGGATCGTCCGCCAGGTCGACCGGAAGCCCTGCCGCGCGAACGGAATCGACGAGCCACCGCAACTCGACGGCCGTCGCCCGGCCGTCGTCGCCGGAGTCGCGAGTGTCGACGTCACGCAGCACGTCGACGACGGTGCGCACCTCGGCGAGCGCGGATCGCGCGGTGCGCCCGATGACCTCGAGCGCCTCACGGGCGTGCGTTCGATGCCAGGTCTCGGCGTTGTCAGCCGCATAGGCGGCGCCGTCGGCCTGCACGATGACGACTGTGAGCGAATGCGCGACGATGTCGTGGATCTCGCGCGCTGCGGTCATTCGCTCGCGCTGCGCGACGTACCGCTCGAGCTGACGCTGTCCAGCCTCGAGTTCGGCAACAGCGGCGGTCAGTCGGAGCAGATTCTCTTCCCTGCCCCGCACGAGGTTGCCGATCACCCATACCAATGTGGCCCACACTGCGAGCACCGCCGCTGCCTCGAGCGAATTCTGGACGTACGCGGGCGGCGTGCTCCACCGAAATCCCGCCAGCACGGCACCGACCAGTACGGCGACGAGCACGAACACCCGCGCCCCGACCGACCGGACATGGGCGGCGACCGAGTAGACCACCAGGGCCTGAGCGACGTTGGCCGGCAGCGGAATCGGTACGACGACGAGTTGGATCACTGACATCGCGAGTGTCCACACGAGGATGAGGCCTGGGCAGTGACGGCGCAGCGCGAGCGGCGCGAGCGTGCAGACCGCGACGACCAGGCCGGCCCGACCCGCAAGGTAGGCGCTCGCCGCCGCGAGTGGAATCAGCAGCATGCAGGCAAGTACCGAATCCAGCAACAACGGGTGCCGCCGGGCCCATCGATACACCGCCGCAGCAAACACGTCACGCCGCTCACCGGCACTCCACAACGCCGGCGAGTTACTCGGAAATCCCACACTGTCTCCTGACGTCGGTGTCACGCACCTCCCGCACACCTGGCCGTCCGGTGTGACGGTCATTCCGTCGGCGTGAGATCCGCACCATGGCAACCGATTCCGGATACTGCCGCATCACCGGCGCCGGCCTCCATGTTCAGGCCACTCGGCGCCTGATCGCTTGACTCACATCCATATTCTAGCACTAGAATATGGATGTGAATTTGACGCCCGCAGAGCTGACTGTCCTGGGCTTGGTCGTCGAGCAGCCTCGGCATGGCTACGACCTGGAGCAGGTTATCGACCAGCGCGGTATCCGGGAGTGGACGGACATCGGCTTCTCGTCGATCTACTACGTGCTGACCAAGTTGGAGAAGCGTGGCCTTGTCAGTGCCGAAGAGGGGCGTTCTGGCGCGAAGTCGCGGCGAGTGTTCCGAGCAACCGAGGAAGGTCGGCACGCTGCGGCGAGTGGGGCGCTTGCCTATGTCTCCGTTCTCCGATCGGTTCCGCATCCGGTCCTCGTCGGACTGGCCAACCTGCCGCTACTTTCCGAGCAGGCCTACGACGACGCACTGCGCAGCAGGTTGACGCAGATCGAGGCCAGAATCGCGTCCGTCATGAAAGCCGAGGAGGAACAAGCGCCCCTTCCGCTTTCCGCTCGCGAAGTCTTTTCCTACTCCCTCACCCTCTTGGAAGCAGAAAGGTCGTGGCTCGCAGAGCGAGTCCAGGTATCCGATGAGTGACATGAACGGACTCGACCGGCACGACGAGAAGACGATCATTGATGGAATCTCTACTGTCGGCGGTCTGCATTGCGAGACGACAGCGCTGGGTGTGCTCCTCAGGCACGCCGGAGTCGAGCTTTCCGAACCCATGCTGTTCGGGCTGGGGAGCGGACTGTCATTCATCTACTGGGACTCGAAGCAACAGGAACTGCCGTTTCTTGGCGGCAGGGTGAAACCCTTTGCGCTCACCCAGAATCTGACGGCGCAACTGGGCTTGACGTTGCGGGTGCAGGAGACCGCCTCTGCGCAGAAGGCATGGGACCGGGTGCGGGCGTCGATCGACGAGGGGATCCCGGTAGGCCTCCAGCTCGACAGCCACGACCTGGACTACTTCGGATCCCGAGTGCACTTCGCCGGCCACGTCGTCGCCATGTACGGCTATGACGACGAGAGGGCGTACCTGGTGGACACCGCGCAGCAAGGCGGCCGCGTGTCGACGAGCCTGCAGAGCCTGGCTAAGGCACGAGCCGCACGGGGGCCGATGTCGGCCCGCCACCGGTCGTTCACCGTGGAGGTCCCAGCGTCGTACAACGATGCCGAGCGGCTCGTGCCCGCGATTGTCTCCGCGGTCACGGCGTGCGCCGAGGAGTTCCTGACGCCACCGATTTCCAACCTGGGCAATCGTGGCATCCGTACGGCCGCAACGCGCGTACGGTCGTTGCTCGATCGGGTCGCGGACCCCGAACGTGATCTCGCTGTCATCGGCACGCTGATGGAACGGGCAGGCACCGGAGGCGCCCTGTTCCGTAACCTGTACCGCGACTTCCTCACCGAGTGCCACGAACTACTCGAGGGCAGGCCGGAGGCGGAGCTGATCATGCAGGCGAGGCAGTATTTCGCCGACTCCGCACAAATGTGGACGAGCGTCGCGCAGCTCATCGAGCGCGCGGGCGCCACAGACAACCCGGAACACCTGACCGAAGCGAGCGGACAACTGGCGGACATCGCGGTGATCGAGACGATCGCGATGACTACGCTCCGATCCCTGAACGTGCCCGCACCGCTCTAATCGTCTGGGCGCTCCTGATTGTCACGCTCCCGCGTCACCTTGAAATCGACCACTGCGCTATGAGCAGGAGCCGTCTCAGCGGTGGCGGCCATGCGCTGGACAAGCGACGAGTGTTCGGTCAGAGTCACGGCCCGTGGTGAGCGGCGTCATCCTGCTCACCAGCACAGCCACTTGAAGTGGGGACGGCGCCGCGGATCGCACCTCTCGCGCGACGCCGTCCGGCACCCGCAACCCGCCAGGCCCAGTGACGGTGCTGCGGGCTGTCGCCCCGTCCAGGAGGAATCACATCTGCGGGGCAACAACTTTCGACGTTACTCGGATCGTTCTCCGGGTCAACATTCCGAAGCCGGCAGCGCATCCGGGCGATCGTGGCATACGCGGAGTCGACCAAGAACCGGCACCGTGTCGTCTCCGCAGCACAGACACGTCTCGCCGCCATCGCGCAGGAAATCACCGGTATCCGATCCATCGGTCCGCGTCCTGCAATACGCCTCCTGATACGTCGGATCTGCACGTCCGCGCACCGTTCATCCCGTTGCGCGATCGGCGATTTCGCGTAGCGTCGACTGTGGCCGCCGGCTCGGATCGACAGTGAAGGTCGGGCGGCACGTTCGGGGCACGCCACACGCTACGGCGCGGTGAGGTCGTGAGCGATCCGGGCGGCACTGGAACGGGTGAGCGGGGCGCACCCGTCCGGTGCCGTCCCTCAGCACGGCAGGATCTGTCGATACCACCCGCCGGCAGAGCCTGCAGCGGCACGATCCACAAGATCATGCCGCCCTCACCCCCCGACGATGGCACGACCGCAGGAACTGGTTTCGATGGTGGAAGAGTCGCCGCGAGTGAGATCTTCGGCGGCGGCAGCCGCCACACTTCTACCCCGAGCCGGCGGGGTCGCGACCAGATCCAGCAGAATCCTTCTTGCGGCATATGATCGGAATCATTGCGCAAGTCCGGGTTTCGAGTTCACAGCGATCCCGTTCGGGGTGCGAGGTATTCTTGCCGCGTGTCTGCCACCGCTGGCAGAAGCTGAAGTGATTGCCCCGGATCGTCGGATCCGTGTCGTAGAAGCACCGACGCTGAGAGCGCAAGCTAGTGAGTGGTGCGGGTGTCAGTGCAAGGGGCGGCCGGGGCTCTTCGAGTTCTGCTCCACAGCCGACTCGCGTCGATCGTATGATCGTGGCCGATGAGGTCGATCTGTCGGGCAGTCAGGCCGAGATCGCCGGCACGCGACAGCGCGTCGTCGTAGGTGAGAGTGCCGACAGGCCGGGGAGAGTCCGCGTCAGCAAATCGGATCGCCAGGTCGTGCACCGTTTCCGGCTCGGGGTGTGCAGCGTGGAACAATGCACCCTTGTCGGGGGTGGAGCAGCTCAGCGCCAGCTCCGCGATCAGCGCGCCGAGTTCGTCGACCTCGATCACAGAGAGCAGCGCAGAGCCGTGGTCGATCCATGCCTGTGTCCTGGCGAGGATGCTCTCCAGGCCGGGCCGGAACCACCTGTCGCCATGTCCGTACACGAACCCCGGACGGACGGTGGTTCCGCCGCGGGCGCGGACGAGTTCGTCGGCTGCGGCTCTGGCTGCGCTCAGTGCGGTGACCGGGTGTGGTGCCCGGCTGTCTTCGACGACGTTCCTGAACGGCCCAGGTCCGTAGACCCCGATGGTGCTGACGTTGATGACGTGTTCGATCTTGTGCAGTTCTGCGGCGGTCATCACGTTGTCGGTGCCGGTCAGATTGACCGTCTCGCAGAGTCGTTCATCGGGACCCGTGTAGCTGGCGGCATGGACGACGACGTCCACGCCCTCGAGGGCGTGGACCAGTGATCGCAGTTCCGCGATGTCAGCGGTGACGTAGCGAACGTCGGCATGCTGCACGTGGGGTGGCGTTCGCACTACGGCTGTGACTCGGCAGCCGGACAGAGCCAGCGCCCGTAGAGTGGCAGAGCCAATGAAACCGGCTGACCCTATTACTGCGATACTACGTAGCCAGTCTTCTTGTTCCATGCAAGTGTGTTCCATCGAGGCTATTTCGTTGTGCCGCAGATCGGTTTCGCTGCGGCGCGACTCAGCAAGCAGATGGTCGGTCATGAGACAGTCCGATCGGTAGTCGACGAAAGAGAGGATTCAACACGGTGGTCAGGCAGGAGAGAGCGATCGCAACCCGGCAGCAAATCGTCAAGGGCGCGGCCGAGATGTTCGATCGGGAAGGATACGAGCGCGCGACTCTGGCGGATATCGTCGATCACTGCGGTCTGACGAAGGGTGCGTTGTATTTCCACTTCAAGTCCAAGGACGAACTGGCCGCGGTTGTCATCGAGGAGCAGCACGCTGTTGCGATGAACGCGGTCAAGGCGATCAACGCGACCGCCGCACCTGCCCTCGAACAGATCGTGATGCTGTGTTACGAGATGGGCCGCGAGATGGTCGACGACCCCTTCGTCCGTGCCGGTATCCGATTGACTCTCGAGCTGAGCGCGGTGGCCGGGCCGCGGAAGCCATACCTCGACTGGATCACCAGTTGTGAGCAGATGCTCCGCGCCGCAGTCGAGGAGGGCGACGTCCTCGACACCCTCGACACAGCCGACCTCGCCTACTACATCATCTCCGCCTTCACCGGCGTCCAGCTGGTTTCGAACGTGCTCACGGCACGCGCCGACCTCGACGCCCGTATCGACCAGATGCTCACCTTCGTGCTTGCCACGATCGTCCCACCGCGGCGTCGCCGCAAGATCGACACCATCCGTCATGCGCGCTGGGTTCCGGCCAGCGCGTGATCGCGGGTCTTCGCCGGCAACGCCAGCCGCACACTGCCCAACGCGTGGACCTCAGCCCACTGTGAAAACTCGACATCGACCCAGGCATCGTCGTCTTCCCGAACTCGGGCCGTCACCGTGGTGGGCTCGTCGAGCTCGAGGAACCGACGGAAGCTGACGTCGATGACCTCGACGTCCGCGCACGGCTGACCCAACCGTAGCCGGGCGCTCTGACGCACGGCTTCGAGAATCAGAGCACCCGGCACATGGTCGAGGGGATGATCGAACAACACCGGGTGCGTCAGATCGCTACGCAACAACCACTTTCCGCCCCCCGCGCCCGCAGGGTGCGCTCCCAGGACGACCGCTCGCGGATCCGGCACACACACCGCGTCGGGGTGAACGGGCGTAGGCTGCGGCGCGAGCCCGATCACACGGGCCTCGCTCCCCTGCCACCGCGCACGCTCATACGCGGACGGAGACAACACATTCGCCGCGGCCGAACCGCGACCGACCGTCACATCGCCCATACGGAACTCGAACGTCACGGTGAACGCCGAGAGAATTCCGTTGCGCCGAGCCGTTTCCGTGACTCGGGTATCGATGGTGACCTCTGCCGGGCGTGACCCGATCGTGAGCAGGTCCACACTGGACTCGACCCGCATCCTCTGCATCGTGAACTTGTAGGCCAGCGGTACGGCGTATCGGACGTGCGCAAGGTAGATCGCACACTGCCGTATCGTCTCCGCGAGGAGCATCGTGTCATATCGCTCCGAGCAGGTCCGGTAGAAGGCATGCAGCCGTGGCCACTGCGCCCCGACAAGGAACCGGCCGTCACCAACGGGCACACAATCGGTGAGATACACCTCCGCGATCGCCTGCCGGTGCACGAACCGCCTCGGCACCGTTGACTGAAAATTCAGAACCACACCCATCCAACGCCCCCCTGCCAACATGCCAGCCGACCGGCTTTCTGAACGCGGACTATAGGCCAGACGTCCCGGCGAAATACCCTCTTCGTCGGAATCTGTTCCGAATCAACGGAAGAGGACGAATTTCTCGCGTCGGCTTTGCCTCGACGCCCTCTGCCGCTATGCTTGGTTCGTCGCATACCAGCTGGCCGGTTTCTGGGGTGAAAATGTAGACCGGCTTCAATCAGGTGCGATGAGCGGCGCCGCGAAGCGGTGCCGAGGGGAGGGAAGAGGGGGCGGGCGGGGCCGGACTAGTGGTGATCCGGCCCCGCCTCACGCGAGCGCAACCCTGATGCCGGGGGGGGCGTCTACACATTGCCACCGATGCCACGCGCAAGGACGACGGGACGTGCGAGCGCGGCCAGGCGACACCAGATCGGCCCTGCCCCGCCCCAGAGTCAGACCATAGTTCACAGTCTCACGGGGTGACATGGCGGAAGGACAACGACGGCAGCGCCGACCACGTAGCGCGAAGACCCTGGTCCTGACGCTCTCATGGCTGACGTGCATCGCAGTCGTAGTGTTCGTTCCCGGCACCTTCGCGCTGATGGCTGGTTTCAACATCGCCGCGGCAGCGGCGATCACCGGTTTCACGCTCGTGTGCGTACTGGTGGCCGCACTGCTGCTCAACCTGCGGTGAAACACAGTGACCTCGATCCCGGAACCGCACCGGCACCCGCACGCGGTGGACATCCAGCTCGGAAGACGCCGGCGCTCACGCCGATTGGCTCCGCGTCCTTGGACCCATCATGTTCTCCAAGTCTGTAGTAATCGATGCAGCGCAGGGCAGTTCCGCGATCTCGTCGCGCGCACGCCGGGCCCTGGCCGGTGCTGATCGGGCAGCGGGCAGCGGTCGGGATGGTCCGGGAATCCCCTTGCCGCAGGAACACTTTTGTCCGGTCAGTCAGACGAAGCGGTGGCTCGATGTGGACGACAGCTAACGTGGGGACACGTTTTCGTCCGGTCGCCGATCAAGGAGTTCCGACATGTCCCTGCCGATTCCCTCGATACGGCGCACCGGTGTCGTTCTCGCTCTTGCCGGTGCGACGGTTGCGCTCGGCTCGGCCCCCGCCGGTGCCGAGCCCGCCACCCCGTCGATTCCTCGCGGCTACCCCCAAATCGTCGACGACGTGCTCGGTCCACAGGACCCCGGCTTCTGGAACCCCGAAGTGCCGGGAACCCGCGTTCTGACTCCGGTCGAGCCTGGGGTGAGGGTGTATTGCGCAAGCGGCTTCGAGCCGACGCCCGGGTGCTCGACACTCGACATGCGAGATTGGTCCTCGCCGCAGCGGGACCTCGTGTTCGTCGACGTTCCCATGATTGGAAGGCCGCCACTGCGCGTGTGGATGGACGTCCTCCCCCGCTTGGACGAAGGCTCCCTGGGGCAACTGGCGGAACGCCTCCTCCCTCGTTGACACCAGGCCGACATGCGGCGGCATCTAGCTGATCGACACGAGAGCGGGGAAAATGCGGGTAGCGATGCGGTGCGTCCCTTTCGCCATCCTTCTCGCCGCCGTCACCGTGCTCGTCTACTTCAGCTGGGAGCCGGCCGCGCCGAGGCCTGCCGAAATCATCTGGCGCTCGGCACTACCGAGTTGCGGCGACGCGGCGCCTCGCCCGGGGACGGAGCCACAGGAGCCACTCACCCCGTCGGTGATCGACTGCCTGTCGGACGGTCGACAGCGTGGCGGCGGCGAGTTCGCGCTCACCCTCCATACGATCGAGGGCGACCCCATCGTGTACTACCTGCGTGTCGCGGCCGGCACGAATGAGGTCGAGGTGTTGGTCGACTCGTCGCAGGACCGGTTCGGGAGTGGCCCGGGCTGGGGCAGGGTCACCTGCACGATCGTCGAACTCTCGCCGGACCTGCTCCGCGACTGTATGGCCGGCTAGGGAGTCGTTCCAGATCCGGCCCGTCACTCGCGATCCCGCGGTTGGGTCCCCGCGCTCGCGGTACGAGCGCGGGGACCTCCAAGTCCGGTGCGTGAACGACGATCTCACTCGTCGTCGACGGTGATTCTCCCCTCCACCGCGGCACGGGCGATGGAGTCGCGCATGGCGGTGCAACTTCGCGAGCGCGCGGCGGGATCGGCCGACTCACCACCGAGTTCCTGACACGCGGCGCGTGCCTCGGCCGTCCACTGGACCGTGGTGTGCTGCCAACTGTTCTTGGTGACCAGCACCCGGCACCCGCACCGGTCGCACTCGACGGGATCCACGACTACGCCTGTTCCGCGCCGGCCCGGCGGGCGAGGTTGTCGGCGACTTCCTGCTTCCACGCCTCGACGGGCTTGGTGGTGTCGAGTTCGAACTCGAAGCGGTCCACCATGTCCGGGGTGATGTCGGCGACGTCGACGTAGAACTGCTCGTACCAGCGGCGGAGCTGGTAGACGGGGCCGTCCTCGTTGGTCAGCAGCGGGTTCTCGATGCGGGTCTTGTTCTTCCAGATCTCGATGTCCTGCTCGAATCCGACGCCGATGTATCCGATCATCGCGTCGACGAGCTGGTCGGCGATCTCGGCGGGCACCTGCTCGGTCTTCTTCACCGAGATGCCGTACATGAGCACGAACTTGTCCGGAGAGATCGGGTAGTGGCAGTTGATGAGAACGGACTCCACGTCGTACTTGTCGTAGTGGTAGACGAGGTCGTCGATCATGAACGACGGCCCGTGGTACGCGGCGACGGACGTGTTGCCGACCAGTCTCGGCACGTCCGGGTCGGTCCACTCGGTGACGTCCTCGCGCCCGACGCCCTTCTGCTCCTGGATCGCGACGTGCCCCTCGAAGACGTTCTTGAAGTATGTGGGGAACGAGTAGTGCACGTAGAAGAAGTGCGCCATGTCCACGACGTTGTCGACGATCTCGCGGCAGTTGGTGTCGATGACCAGCGACTTCCACTGCCAGTCGGTCCATTCGGCGTCACCGGTCCGCATCGCGGGGATCGCGACCTCCGGCGGCGGCGGGTTGCCCTCCGGGTCGTTCCACACGAACAGCAGCTCGTCGCGCTCCATGGTGGTCCACGCGCGGGTCTTCGCGAGCGGGGGCACGCGGCGGGCGTACGGGATGTCGGTGCACTTGCCGTTGCCGCCCCAGCGCCAGTCGTGGAACGGACACGCGATCGAGTCACCCTTGACCTCGCCCTGGCTCAGGTCGCCGCCCATGTGCCGGCAGTACGCGTCGAGGACGTTGAGCTTGTTCTGGCTGTCGGCGAACACGACGAGCTTGGTGCCGAACGCCTCGACGGAGTGCGGCTTGCCGTCCTTGAAGTCGGCGACGAGGCCGAGGCAGTGCCAGCCGCGGGCGAAGCGAGCCGGGGGTGTGCCGGCCTCGATGACGCGGATCTCGTCGGTGTCGGCATCCACGGAGGTCATGGTCAGTCCTTTCGTTCCACGGGGCACGCGTACGGGCTGTGCAGTGCTCCGCTCGGATCTCCAATCTCCTGTCGGGTGCGCCTGCGTTCCAGGCCTTCTCCCGTTGACCGGTCACTCGTTCAGCGGGCCGGTCAGCTCGACACCACCTCCACCAGGTCCGGCGCCACGACGTCGGTGAGCCGGTCCCACGGAACCGTCACCACGATCAGCCCGATGGCGTGCGGACCCACCTGGTAGTCGGTGAAGTGGATCTCCATCCCGGCCGGGGTGGCCACCCAGTTCGCGAAGTTCTCCCGCTTCGGCTCGATTCCCTCGCGCTGGAAGTCGGGGCCGGCGACCGTCGCGGGCAGCAGGCGCGCGGACTCCTGCGAGAGCCGGTCCAGGCCGGCCTGCAGATCCGGGAACAGCGCGTCGAGGGTGATCGGTTGCGCATCGTCGGCATCGATCACCACCGTCGCCACAAGCGGTGTCGGGTGCGCGCCCGGCGGATCGGCGTTCCACGACGTCACCAGCAGTCCGCTGAGCACCCGGGATCCGATGTGCACGACCGCCGACTCGTCCCGGGATTCGAGGGTGAACCGCTCCCCGGACCACCCGTCGATCTGGTCCTGCAGCGCCGCCCGCATCGACTCGTCGAACTCGCCCGCGACGGCCGGATCCCCGCCCTCGACCTGCGGCACCAGCACGTCGTAGCGGACCCGGCCGTTGTCCCCCGCGATCCGCACGGCCGTCGCGGTGTACCCGGCCTCGACCTCGGAGAGCGGAACGGCGCTCGGCGGAACCGACACCGTCGCCGGGGCGGCCGACACCGGCGCCTCCCCCGTTCCCGGCTGGCCGTCTGTCGTGTCCGAACAGCCCGCCACGGCGACCAGCATCCCGGCCGTGAACGTCGTGATCGCTATCCGGAGGATCGGAGTGTTCGCCATCGCCCCATCATCGCCCGCGACGCCGGTGGCATCAGGGCAACGCCGGGACGAGGGTCCGCTCGTTCCTCACGCACACGTCGGCGAGGTGAGTCCCGCCATGCTGACGATCCCGCAGGCGTTGTCCTTCGAGAGCTTCCACACCCCGTCCTCGGCGACGAAGTTGACGATGCTCTCCGGGACCGGCTGGCCGTCGAGCGTCATGACCACGGTCGCGGCCACCCTGCCGTCACCGAGGTCGGTCACGTCCGTCACCTGAGCGGACGCCTTGTTCGCCTTCGCCGCCGCGACCACCTGGTCGATCAGCTGAGGATCCGCCTCCGCGCCCTGGACGAGAGTGACCTTGTCGGCGGCCGGGACGGTCTCGTCGAACGCCCGCAGCAGGCTCGCGTTCAGTTCCGCGGTTGTCGGTGCCGGGATGGGCGGCTGCGACGGCGCAGTCGTGGTGGACGTGCTCGGCGGGCGCGTCGGCAACTCCTCACCTTCGCCGTCGGAGCACGCTGCGGTGGCGAATACAGCACCGCACATCACCGCCATCGCCGCCATCCGCCGATTCCGCTTCGCCCCACCACGCGTCGAGAACATGCCACTCCCCCATCGTTCGTTCGTCCATTCGATCGGGGCACGGTATCCCGGCACAAGCCCCGAATGCGGCGATCCAGGAGCACTCTCACAATCCCCACACGATTCGCTCGCGTCAGCCGGTCTCTGGACAGATGCCGCAACCCGGACGGCCCGTCCGACGAGCGGGGATATCCTGGCATCGGGTCACCGTTGGCCCTCGGCCGAGCCGGGGCGGAGAAGGGAGTCCCCCGTGGCAATCGACTTCACTTTCACCGAAGCCCAGAGCGCCCTGCAAGCAGCCACTCGGGAACAAGCACGCCGGATCCTGGACAATGTGGCCGAGCGGACCCGCCACCTGCCGACGCCCGGAGAACGGTTCCGGGCCACCCGCCCGGCCTACGAGCAACTGGTCGCGGAAGGCCTCCTCCGCAAGCTCATTCCCGCCGCGGTGGGTGGCGAGGGCAACGGGCTGGTCGACGCGGCGATCATCGCTGAGGAGCTCTACGCCGGCGACGCCAGCGTCGCGCTCACCGCGCTCGGTTCGCTCCTCGGACTGCTGCCGATCGCCCTCGCCGGCAATCCCGAGCACACCCGAAAAACCTTGCCGCTCTTCCTTTCCGGCGAAGGAGCCCCGCTGGCAGCCCTGTGCCACAGCGAACCGGGCGGAAGCGCCAACTTCGATGCTCCCGCACCGGCGGAAGGGGTGCGCACCACGGCCCGTCTCGATGGTGACGAATGGGTGATCAACGGCGAGAAGCGCTGGGTCTCGAGCGCCACCGGATGGGACGGCAACGGCGCGGACGTCCTGACCGTCGTCTGCCGGACCGACGAGGATCCCGCCACCCCGGCGGACCGGGCCCTGTCGGTGCTGCTGGTACCCGGTGGCGCCGACGGGTTCGTCGACCACGGGGCGATCGACATGATCGGCCACCGGGCGCACCTCGCCCCCACCTTCGCCTTCGACGACGTCCGGGTACCCGTCGGCAACGTCGTCGGTGCCGTCGGCGTCGGCAAGGCACTCGTCGAAGGCAGCTTCGCCGCCAGCGCTGCGCTGGTCGGAATCTTCGGGGTCGGACTCATGCGCCACGCTTTCGGGTACGCGCTCGACTTCGCACGGCGCGAACACCGCGCCGGCCCGCACCCCATCGTCGACTACCAAGCGGTCGGCTATGCACTCGCCGACGCCAAGACCGCGATCGAGGCCGCGCGCTGGCTCAGCTACCGTGCCTGCCACGCCCTCGACGCCCTCGAACCCGCGGCCCTGGAACTGGCCGTGCAAGCGAAGATCTTCGGCTCGGAAACTGCCGTCACCGTCGTCACCGACCTGATGCGTGTCGTGGGCATCGAAAGCTACGACACCGACAACCCCCTCGGCCGACTCCTGCAGGACGCCCTCGCCCTGCCCATCTTCGACGGCGGAAATCTCGGAGTCCGCCGCCGCCAACTCCACCAGCTCCTCCGCGCCCCCGAGTACGACCCCCTCGCCACCATCACGACGACATGACCGCCCCGGCGCTCCACCTGAAATCCGCACGGGGCCGGTGGGTCGTGGCGGCGACCGTCCTCGGCTCGTCCCTGGCGATGCTCGACGGCACCGTCGTCAATGTGGCGCTGCCCCGCATCGGCGACGACCTGGGCGCCGAGGTCGCGGGACTGCAGTGGGTGCTCAGCGGTTACACGCTCACCCTCGCGTCACTGATCCTGCTCGGCGGCGCTCTCGGCGACCGCCTGGGACGACGACGCGTATTCGTCTGGGGAACAGTGTGGTTCGCGACAGCGTCCGGCCTCTGCGCGCTCGCTCCCGACGTGGCCACCCTCGTGGGGGCTCGCCTGCTGCAGGGCGTGGGGGCAGCGCTGCTGACACCGGGGAGCCTGGCGATCATCTCCGCGTCGTTCGACGACGACGATCAGGGGGCGGCGATCGGCCTGTGGTCCGGGCTGGGCGGGGTGGCGGCCGCCGTCGGTCCGCTGCTCGGCGGCTGGCTCGTCGAGGTCGCCGGCTGGCGCTCGGTGTTCCTGATCAACCTGCCCCTCGCCGCCGCGGTGGTGTGGGTGTCGGCCCGGCACGTGCCCGAGACCCGGGATCCGCATCCACCCGAGCGGCTCGACTTCCCCGGGTCGGTGCTCGCGGCCGTCGCGTTGGGTGCACTGACGTACGGCCTGATCGAGCAGGAGGTGTGGGCGGTCGTGGCCGGCGTCGCGGCCATGGCCGCGTTCGTCGTCGTCGAGCGACGCTCGCGGTACGCGCTGGTACCGAGCTCCCTGTTCGCGTCGCGGGTGTTCGTGGCCGCCAACCTGGTGACGCTCGCGGTGTACGCGGCCCTCGGCGGCGTGTTCTTCCTGCTGCTGCTGCAACTGCAGATCGTGTCCGGCTACTCGCCGCTGGCCGCGGGGCTCGCATCGCTGCCGATCACGATCCTGATGCTGCTGCTGTCGTCGCGGGCGGGACGCTGGGCTCAGGTCCACGGGCCGCGGATACCGATGACCGTCGGTCCGCTGCTCGCCGCCGGCGGACTGCTCCTGATGCTGCGGATCGGCCCCGACGCGTCCTATCCGACGCAGGTCCTGCCCGCCGTCCTGGTGTTCGGGCTCGGACTGTCCGCGCTGGTCGCGCCGCTGACCACCGCCGTACTCGGGTCCGTGTCCTCGGACCAGGCCGGGATCGCGTCGGGCGTCAACAACGCGGTGGCGCGGACCAGCCAGCTGCTCGCGGTCGCCGCGTTGCCCGCACTGGCCGGGATCGGCGCCGACGCCCTGTCGGACCCCACGGCATTCGCCTCCGGTTTCCGGATCGCGATGCTCATCTGCGCGGGTCTGCTGATTGTCGGTGCGCTGATCTCCGCAATGATGATTCCCAGGCACGCCGTGGCCGAGGCCCCCGCGGAGGTGCCGGTGGGCGAGAACGTCGCGTGCCAACCGCACTGCGACGTCACCGCGCCCGCCGTCCAACCCCCGGCACACTGACGCGGACTCAGCCGGCGACGGCCGGCCACGCCGGAGGCGTGCTCCACGGGTACGCCGCCTCGATCTGCGACGAGACCCGGATCAGCAGATCCTCGCGTCCGTGCGCGGCAACCAGCTGGGCACCGAGCGGCATGCCGGTCGAATCCTCGCCCAGCGGAAGCGAAATGGCGGGCTGGCCACCACTGTTGAACGGACCCGTCAACGCACCGTAGACGCCGGCGTGCTTCCACATGGCCTCGAGATCCATCGCGTCGAGCAGGCCCAGCGGCGGTGTCGGACTGCCCAGCGTGGGCGTGAGCAGCAGGTCGTACTCAGTGAAGAACCGGCCGATCGCCCGCGCAGTCAGCTCGAGGGCCGAGTAGGCCGAGGACAGGTCGGCGACGGACTGCGACTTGCAGCGCTCGTACTGCACCCTGACCATTGTCTCGAGGTCGTCGTCGCGAAGGTCGCGTCCGAGTTCGGCGAGGCGCTGGTCGATCTCCACCGTCATCGGCGCGGCCATCAGGTATTGCATCGCCGCCGCGAGCGCCTCCGGGTGGAACGTCGGTGCGGCGGTTTCGACGGTGTGACCGAGCTTCTCGAGCATCACCCCGACGTTCGATGCGACCGTCGCGCAGTCCGGATGCACCGGTTCGCCGTTCGGCATGATGGTGGTGATGCCGATGCGCAGCGTGCCGGGGTCGGCACCCACCTCCTCGACGTACGGACGCGCGGGCGGTGCGATGCCGAACGGTGCGCCCACCGCGGGACCGGACGTGAGATCCAGCAGCAGCGCGGTGTCCCGGACACTGCGGGTCACCGCGTGTTCCACCGACAGCGGTCCGGCGAGCGGCGCACCCGACGGCATCCGGCCCCGGGACGGCTTGAGACCGACGAGGCCGTTCGCGGAGGCCGGGATTCGGATCGAACCGCCCCCGTCGCTCGCGTGTGCGGCGGGCGTGATCCCCACCGCCACCGCCGCGGCCGAGCCACCCGACGACCCGCCCACACCGTGTGTGAGGCGGCGCGGGTTGCGCGTCGGCCCGAACAGGACCGGCTCGGTGCTCGCGTTCTGGCCGAACTCGGGGGTGTTGGTCTTGCCGATGATCACGAGGCCGGCCCGCCGGTAGCGGGAGACCAGTTCGGTGTCCCGCTCGGCGACGCGGCCCGCGAACATGCGTGAACCGTTCGTGGTCGGCATCCCCGCGACATCGGCGTGCAGATCCTTGATCAGGAACGGGATTCCGCGCAGCGGACCGTCCGGCAGGCCCGCGTCGACCTCGGTGAGTGCCGCGTCCGCACGGTCGGCAATCACCGCATTGACGGCCGGGTTGCGTTCCTCGAGCCGGTGCAGCGCAAACTCCACCACCTCGCGCGCCGACACATCGCCGCGCGCGATGGATGCCGCGAGTCCGGTCATGTCCTGTTCGTCGAACAAACTCTCCATCGACTTCCTATCCCTCCCACCCGACCGCGTTTTGCGCACTTATCGCTCCCCCCGGCACCGGATTTCCAGCGACAAGTGCGCAAAACGCGGGGATGTGTGTCAGACGTTGTGGCATGCCACGTAGTGGTTGTCGTCGATCTCCCGCAGCAGCGGTTCGTCTTCCGTGCAGCGGTCGGTCGCGAGTGGGCAGCGGGTGCGGAATCGGCACCCGGACGGCGGATCGAGCGGGGACGGGAGGTCGCCCTCGATCTGCGGCGTCGCCTCGGTCTCGCCGCGATGCACATCGGGGTCGGGGATCGAGGCCAGCAGCAGCCGTGAATAGGGGTGTCGTGCCTCGTGTTCCATGTCGCGGCTGGGGGCGATCTCGCAGACCTTGCCCAGGTACATGACCATCACCCGGTCGCTGATGTTCTTGACGACGGCCATGTTGTGGGCGATGAAGATCATCGTGAGTTCGAACTCGGCCTTGGTCTGCTCGAGCAGGTTGAGGATCTGGGCCTGGACCGACACGTCCAGGCTGGACACCGGTTCGTCGCAGATGAGGACCTTCGGTTCGAGCATCATGGCGCGGGCGATGCACACGCGCTGGCACTGACCGCCGGACAACTCACCGGGCAGCCGCTCCCACACCATCTCGGGGTCGAGACCGACCGCCTGGAGGAGTTCACGCGCGCGAGTTTCGAGGCCTTCGGTGCCCCGCTGACCCCACATCCGCGGTCCCTCGGTCACCAGGTGCTTGACCTTGCGGCGCGGGTTCAGTGACGAGATCGGGTCCTGCATGATCATCTGCATCTGCGCCCGGATCTTGCGCAGCGCAGACGCACTGAGCGTCGTCAATTCGACGCCGTCGATTTCCACGCTGCCGGACTTCGGCGGCGGCAGCTGCAGCACCGCCCGGCCGGCGGTGGACTTGCCGCAGCCGGATTCGCCGACGATCCCGAGCGTCTCACCCGGCATCAGGTCGAAGCTGATATTCGACACCGCGTGCACCGTCTGACCCCGCCCCGCCGGGAACTCGACGACGAGGTTCCGGGCCGTGAGCACGGGCCCCTCGTCTGGGCGCAGGTGCGCGACTCCACTTCCGGCCATCAGATGCTCTCCACTTCCAATTCGCGATCGTTTGTGCCCGCGGCGGCCGGCATGCCGAGGTCGGCGACTCCGGCGCCGCCGCGCGGGAAGTGACACGCCACCTCGTGCGGATGCCGGGCTCCGACGGTGTCCGGGTCGGCCGTCAGGACCGGCGCGGTCTCCCGGCACTGGGGCTGCGCGTATGTGCACCGGGACGCGAACGCGCACCCCTGGGGCGGTGTCGTCATGTCGGGCAGACCACCGTCGATGGATTCGAGTCGGGTGTGCGGCTGCTGCTCGAGCCGGGGGACCGCGGCGAGCAGCGCCTCGGTGTAGGGGTGTCGGGGGCTCGTGAAGAGCTGCCGGGTCGGTGCGGTCTCGACGATCCGCCCCGCATACATCACCGCGACCCGATCGGTCTGTCCGGCAACGACTCCGAGATCGTGGCTGACGAGGATGCCGGCCATGCCCAGCTCGGTGCGCAGCGACTCGAGCAGCTCGAGGATCTGCTTCTGCACCGTGACGTCGAGGGCGGTGGTCGGCTCGTCCGCGATGGTCAGTTTCGGGTCGCAGGCCAGTGCCATCGCGATCACCACACGTTGACGCATGCCGCCCGACAGCTCGTGCGGGTACTGGTCGATCCGGCGCGTCGGCTCCGGGATCCGGACCTTGCGCAACAGCTCGATCGCGCGCTCGCGGGCCTGGGTCTTGTCCAAACCCAGATGCGCGCGCAGCGATTCGGTGATGTGGGTGCCGATCCGCTTGAACGGGTTGAGCGCCGACATCGGGTCCTGGAACACCATCGCGATGTCCTTACCCCACATCTGCTGCTGCTCCTTGCGGGTCAGCGCCTGCATGTCGCGGCCCATGAACCGCACCCGGCCGGTGACCGTCGCGCCGCCGCCGCTGGATACCAGTCCCATGATGGTCTGTCCCAGAACGGATTTCCCGGATCCGGATTCGCCGACCAGGCCGAGGGTCTCGCCGGCGTCGAGCGACAGCGTGACCTGCTCGACCGCCCGGAGTTGCCCCCGCTTGGTGCGGAACCGGGTGGACACCCCGTCCACCGTCAACAGTGGTTCGTTGCTGCTCACAGCTCCACCTCCCGGGTGCCACCGGTGCGTTTCTGGGCCTTCTCGCCGACCATGTTGAACGAGAACACCGTCAGGAACAGGAACAGGCCGGGCACCAGCACGATGTACGGGTGCTGGGCGAAGACGTTGCCCTGACCCTCGGAGATCATGTTGCCCCACGTCGGTGACGGCTGCTGGATGCCGAGCCCGAGGAAGCTCAGCGACGCCTCCGCGACGATCATCACCGAGATCATCACCATGCCCAGCGACGCGAGCGGCAGCGCGACGTTGGGCGCGATCTCCCGCAGCATCACCCGCCACCTGGTGGCGCCCATAGCCCTTGCGGCAAGGACGAATTCACGTTGGGAGAACACCAGTGTGTTCGCCCTGGCGATGCGGACCATGGACGGTATCGCCAGGATGGCGAGCGCGAGCGAGATATTGCGCAGGTTCGGTTCGAGCACCGAGGCCAGCGCGATCAGCAGGATCAGTGCGGGCACCGCCAGCAGTGAATTGGTGAGCACGCCGATGATCCGGTCGATCTTGCCGCCGAAGTATCCGGCCAGGATGCCGATCGCACCGCCGACGATCATGCCGATCAGCACCGCCGCGACCGCGACGATCAGCGATGAGCGGGCGCCGTAGATGGAGCGCGCGAGCATGTCGAGACCGAAGTTGTTGGTGCCCAAAGGATGCGACGAGAACAGACTCGGCTCGGCGTAACTCTTCGCACTCAGAGTCTTGGTGGTGTCCTGGTGCTCGGCCAGCGGCAGCAGCGGCGCCAGCACCGCCGCCGTGATCAGCACCACCAGCCACCCGCAGGACAGGATGAACGTCAGATCGAAATCCGACCCGAAGCGGGCCAACCCCAACCGGCGCACGCCCATGTACAGCGCGACGAGGCCGATCAGGAAGACCACCACCCGCGCCCCCATGACCAGCATGGGAGCCAAGCCGACACCGGCCGCGATCACACCCACGACGGTGAGGACCGTCCCGGCGCGGTACAGGTTTCGCCGCTCCGCCGCATCCGACGGGTCGACAATGGTCTCCGGATCCGACTCGTCGAGCACCCGGCCCGTGATGGCCGGCATCTCGATGTCGTCGGTAGTCGTCTCAGACATGGGCCCGCCTGCTCCTGGGGTCGAGGTATCCGTAGGAAATGTCGATGACACCGTTGGCGACGACGTAGATGACCGCGATCACCAACACCGCGCCCTGCACCATCGGCATGTCACCCTGCTGCGCCGCGCGCACGATCAGCGATCCCATGCCCGGCAGCGAGAACAGCGTCTCGACGATGACGGTGCTGCCGATCATCGAGCCGAGCACGATGCCGAGCATCGTGATCAACGAGAACGACGACGGCCGCAGCGCGTCGCTCAGCAGCAGCCGGGCGTTCGACATGCCCTTCGCCTTCGCCACCAGAATGAAGTTCTCGCGCAGCGTCGTCACCAGGTCGCTGCGCAGGATGCGGATGAACATCGCCATCTCCAGCAGGCTGATCGCGATCGCCGGCAGAATCGCGTGATACAGGTTCTGCGACAGGCTGTCCGAGATCCGAACCCACTGCGACCGCGGGAACCACCCCAGGTAGTTGACCATCACCATGATCAGCAGCAGACCCGACAGGAAACTCGGGATCGACAGCACAGCGAACGTGCCCGCACCGATCGCCCGGTCGATCCACCCACCCTGGTGCCGGGCCGAGTACAAGGCCAGCGGCACCGCAACGGCGATCGCGATGAACAGACCCATCACCGCCAGCTGGAGACTGACCGGGAGCGCAGCGCTGATGCTGTCGGTCACCGGCCCCTGCGGCGGGACCATCGAATTGCCGAGATCGCCCTGCAGCGCCCCCGACAGCCAGTTCCAGTACCGCGTCGGGAACGGATCGTCGAGCCCCATCTCCGCACGCACCCGCGCATAGTCCTCGGGCGCATGCCCCTCACCGAGAATCGCGACCGACGGATCACCCGGAATGAACGATACGAGGGCGAACGTGCCGAGACTGACGATGAAGAGCACCACGACCAGTTCGATCACCTTGTCGATCACTGTTCGCGCCATCGCATCATCGCCTCCTTCCTGTGTTCATGGGGTGTCCGAGTTCCGACTGTTGCCCCGGAGCCGATGTCAGGACGCGGAATCCGGAGCGAGCCAGGCATTTCCGAAGAGCATGATCCCGTCCGCGCTGGGAGTGATGCCGTGCGCATTCGCGCTCCACGGGATGAAGTACTTGCCGGCGCTGACGACGACCACCGGGTTCGTCTCGTTGACGAGGGTCTGGACGTCCTCGAGGACCTGGCGGCGGGCGTCGTCGTTCGGGGCGGTCTGCAGCTTGCCGAGCAGCGCGTCCATCTCGGGGTTCTTGTAGCCGAGGACGTTCGATGTCGACTCGCTGTAGAAGTTGCCGTACATGCGCACGAACGGGGACTCCTCGAGGATGTTGAAGCCCGCGTATCCGATGTCGTAGTCGTGCTGCACGTACATCGTCTTGACCAGATCGTTGATGCTCGTGGTGTAGACGATGTCGACGGTGAACCCGACTGCCTGCAGCATCGACTGGAACGTGAGCGCGCTCTGCTGGGTCGCGGGATCGTTCAGGCCGACGTACGTGAGCTTGCCGTCGTAGCCGTCGGCCTTGGCCTCGGCGAGGTACTTCTTCGCGGCCTCCGGGTCGTAGCCCGTACCGGCGACGTCACCGTGCCACTGCGACCACGACTGGAACATGTCGCTGCTGGGCATGCCGAAGCCGCCCTCGACGCGCTGGTTGAAGGTCTCCGGGTTGAACGCCGCCACGATCGCCTTGCGCACGCGCTCGTCGGACGCCGCCCGGCCCTCACGCTGGTTGATGTTGCCGACCCCGCCCATGCTCGTGGTGTAGACGTAACCGACGTCGCCGGCCTCGAGCGCGTTGTGCACCACTTCGGCATTACGCAGGTACGCGGCCTGGATACCACCGGTGTGCAGGGCGTCGAGCTTGGCCTGCTCGCTCACGATCGCCGGGAACCGCAGCTTGTCCAGGTGCGGCTTCCCGTTCCAGTACCCGGGGTTCGCGGCGAGCACCAGTTCGTCCTGCGACGCGAACTTCTCGACCGTGAACGGGCCGGCGCCCACCGCGGTGAACTTGCCACTCGCCATCGACGACGGTGCCACGATCATTCCCGGGCCGGTGGTGAACAGGATCGGGAACTCGTTCCACGGCTGCTTCAGCGTGAAGACCACCGTCGCCGCGTCGGGTGCCTGGACATCGGCCACCGACGCCTTCCACACCTGCGTGTGGGTGCCCTTCTTCTCCAGGTAGTGGTTGATGCTCCACTGGACCGCAGCCGCGTCGACCGGGGTGCCGTCGCTGAACTTCACACCGTCACGCAGCTTCAGCGTCCAGACGGTGTTGTCGCCGTTCGCCGTCAGCGACTGCGCCAACTGCGGCTGGTACTGCTTCGTTTCGGGGTCGTAGCGCATCAGCAGGTCGTAGATCGAGGCCATCTCGCTGCCACCGGTCGCACCGCCGTCCTGGCGGTCCGCCGGATCCAGGCTGCTCACACCGTTGTACGTCGCGTACGACAGCGTCCCGCCCGACGTCGGATCACCACCGTCGGACTGCTCACCGACCAGCCCCGTCGTGACATCGGAGGCATCGGTGGCCGAACCCGAACCGCCCGCGCACCCGGCCACCAACACAGTTGCGGCGGTCAACGCGGTGAAGAGCGTTCCGATACGGGCAAGTGACGATCGCTTCATGCGCACCTTCCTTCGTGAGATCCGTCGAGTGCCGAGCCGGGGGCCCGGTCGGCCGCGTATACGACGCGGCCGCCGACGACGGTCGCGAGTACCTCGATGTCCTTGATCGCCGGCGGATCACACGTGACCGGGTCGACCCCGAGAAAGCTCGTGACCCCGACGGATGCCATTCGTGCCAGTGCACGACGCAGCGAGTCGTCGAGTTCTCCGGCTGCGGGCATCGTCTCGCTGGGATCGACCACCAAGCGCATGGCCGGGATCGCACGGAACTCCCCGGTCGGGTCCCCCGCAGCGTCGCGGACGATCACGCCGCCTTCGGGATCCATTGTGTTGCGGTCGATTCCCTTGGAATGCATGACGATGGATTTGGCGTACACGCCGTGCCCGGACAGGGGCCGCACTACGACAGGGCGGCCCGCGAGGGACCCGATCACCGCATCCGATCCCACTGCGACGAATCGTCCGTCATCGACTGCGAAGGCGGTTGCGAGACCGCCGGACGCCATGGCCCGCACGACGCCGCCAGGGTAGATCCGGTCGGGAGGCTGCCCGTCCGGAAGCGGATCGGCTGTCGAACGGTCGCCCACGCGCCCCTCCTGAGATGTGCGTCACACGGTGATTCGAAGAGGTTAGCTCACAATAGAATTCATGTCAGTGTTCGAGGCGAAAGTACTGCCCAGTAGCTTTTCGACCGGGCCGGCGAGCTTGCAGGAAGGCCAGATCGGAGCAATCGACGACCCGACCGAGGTGGCGACGCGATACCGGCCGGCCGGGTGCGTGTGCACCCCCACCGCCTCCCAGGACGTCACTCGAACTGAAGTGCCTATGGACGACAATCAGTGTTGCACTGCCACTTTCGGCACCGAGTGCATCAGCGGTCGTGGATGGGACGACATCCGCCGGTGAGGCGGCTCGGCCTTCAGAACAACTCACTCCAGCAGACCGGTGCGTCCAACGATCCGCGCAGCTCACACGCACCCGACACGCGGTACCACTCGCCGTCGACGGGAACACCGAGACCCCCAGCCAGATCGGCGTCTGCTGCAACGACATCGCTCGCGGGATCTCGAATCCTCCTGCGCTGCACAAACGCCAGCATCTCGGCTCGGCCGGTGACGAAAGCCAGCGCCTGCCGCACCGTACCCCGAGCCAGCGAGCGGCTCTCGCACAGATCGAGCTCGGTGGGCAGCCTGTCCCCGATCCGGAACTCGCCCGCCTTGATCCGTGCGATCAGTTCCTGAGCGAGGATCACGTGCTGCGGATCCGTCACCGCCCAGGGGCTGTCCGCACATCTCCGGAGACGGGTAACGCGCGCCCTTCCTGTACATCGAAAGATCGCGCCGGTCGTCGTCGCCGCACGTGTCCGCCCGATAGAGTTGGCGACCTGCGAAAACGCGACTGGGAACTTTGTCTGTACAAACCTGCGTCCCGACAATCTAGGACGCATTTCTCATTTCCACAAGCATTTCGTGCGGATCGAGCCGGTCAACCGTTCGACAGTCCGAGCCCTCCGACTCGGGGCCGACCCCCACCTTCGGTCCCCGGCCGAATATCTCTGCGACAGTGTGGAATCACTGAACCGTCCGGGTCCTTGTGGACAGCAGTCGGGCCGGTTAGAGTCCGATTCTGCAACGGACCGAATGGCGGTGAGCGCCGGGCCGTCAGCACTCGGCGACCGGGCGCTCGGCCCTGCCGGGGCCCGAGAAATCAACTCGATCAGGCAGACGCGCAATTCAGCCCGTACCGACAGCGCGGGCGCCAACCCCGAACCGTGGAGGTTGCTTCATGAGTAAGTATTCGAGCAGGGTCGGCCGGATGCTGGCGATGGTCGCAGTCGGTGCCCTCGCTCTCGCCGGCTGCGCCGACGCCGAAGGTGACAGCCAGGACGGCTCGTCCGGCCCGACGACGACGGCGTACGGCATCCTGGGCGGCCAGGGCGACGGCGGTACGCCGGTGTCCGGCGGCACGCTGAGCTTCGCGTCGTACGCGCCGGTGACCAGTCTCGACCCGGCGGTGACGCAGCCGGCCGGCGCGACCGGCGGCACCGAGATGGCGGCGGTGTACGACGTGCTGATCCGCTACGACACCGGGTCGCAGAGCTTCCAGCCGCAGCTGGCGAAGTCGTTCGAGGAGAGCGCCGATCACCTGACCTGGACCTTGAAACTCCGGGACGGCGTGACGTTCAGCGACGGCTCGGCGCTCGACGCGGACGCCGTGGTAGCGAGCATCAATCGGTACAACCAGCGGCGCGGCGCGAATTCTCAGGTGTACACCCAGATGGTGCAGAGCACGGTGGCGCAGGATCCGTCGACGATCGTCTTCACGCTGAAGCAGCCGTGGCGCACGTTCCCCGCGATGCTGGCCTACGGGCACGGCATGATCGTTGCGCCGGCGTCCCAGCAGGGCGACAAGTTCACCCCGATCGGGGCCGGACCGTTCACGGTCGTCAGCCTGCAGCCGCAGCAGGAACTCCAGCTCAAGGCCCGCCCGGACTACTGGGGTGGCGCACCGAACCTCGACGGTCTGAAGTTCGTCGCCATCGCCGGTGAGCAGCCCAAGATCGACGCCCTGAAGACCGACGGCGTCGACATGATCTATCTCCGCAACGCCCAGACGGTGAACGCCGCCAAGGCCGAGTACCCCGGCTACATCGAAACCGTGAGCATGTCGATGGTCGGCCAGCTCAACGAAGCACCTGGGCGTCCGGCGGCGGATCCGCGTGTGCGCCAGGCGATCGCCTACGCAGTCGATCCCGAGGTCCTGAACCAGCGGGTGCGCGGCGGCGAGGGCATGCCGGGTACCGACATGTTCCAGCCCTGGTCGGAATGGTTCGGCGACACCACCGGGATCACCCCGGACGCCGCGAAGGCCAAGGAGCTGGTCGAGCAGGCCAAGGCCGACGGCTTCAACGGCAAGATCACCTACGTCGGCGTCAACGACCCGGATGCACAGCAGTTGGCCCTCGCCGTCCAGGCCCAGATGAACGCCGTCGGCTTCGACGTCTCGCTGGAGACCACCAGCAGCATCACGGACATGGTCAAGCGGCTCTACATCGATCGCAACTACGACATGAGCTACAGCGCCTACAGCATCTCGGACGTCGCGCCCGAGATCCGGTTGTTCAGCTCGCTGTCCAGCACGTCGACGAACAACATCCTGAGCTACAAGAGCCTGCAGATGGACGAGCTGCTCGGCAAGGTGCTCTCGGCCCCGGACGACACCGCCAAGCGCGCCGCGATCGTCGACATCCAGAAGCTGGTGAACAACGACCAGCCCTTCCTGTCGTGGGGCGCCGGTGTCAACTACGTCGCGTGGTCGGACAACGTGTACCGAGCCAACCCGACCGTCGACGGAATCATTCTGTTCGACAAGGCATTCAAGAAGAACTGATCCCACCTGCGCACGAAGGAAGTCCCCGTCACTCGACAGTGACGGGGACTTCCCCATTCGGGACAGCTCAGGCCGTCCTGGCCGGAGCGGGCCGCGCTCCCCGAACCAGACGGCCGGGCAGGGCGCCCGTGTGCTCGCCGTTCTCGAAGACCACCTCACCGGCCACGACGGTCGCGACGTATCCGGTGGCGGTGTCGGCGGTGTGCCGCTTCCCAGCTACTCGACGGGGAATCGGCCGTCGCCCTGACGATCCCGACCCCAGAGCGTCAGGAGCGCGGTGGGGAAGCTGGCGTCACAGATGGCTCCGCAGTGCGCCCCGCCGTACCGCAACCTGTGCGCGCAGATCTCGGCCGACGGCGACCGCGGCTTCACCACGACGTCCGAACTCGCCTGACGTCCGTCCGGCGCGGTGGTTACATGGACCAGAGCACGCCATCCGTGACGATCGATCGTTGGGAGCAGCGCCGTGACCACCTCGCAGAACACACCGGACATCAAGCCGCGCAGTCGAGACGTCACGGACGGGCTCGAAAAGACCGCCGCCCGCGGGATGCTGCGGGCGGTCGGCATGGGCGACGACGACTGGGACAAACCGCAGATCGGCATCGGGTCGTCGTGGAACGAGATCACCCCGTGCAATCTGTCCCTCGACCGGCTGGCGGGCGCGTGCAAGGACGGGGTGTTCGCGGCCGGCGGGTATCCGCTCGAGTTCGGCACCATCTCCGTCTCCGACGGCATCTCGATGGGGCACGAGGGCATGCACTTCTCGCTCGTGTCCCGGGAGGTGATCGCCGACAGCGTCGAGACGGTGATGCAGGCCGAACGGCTCGACGGTTCGGTCCTGTTGGCCGGGTGCGACAAGTCGCTGCCCGGGATGCTCATGGCGGCCGCTCGCCTGAACCTCGCGAGCGTGTTCCTCTACGCCGGGTCGATTCTGCCCGGCATCGCGAAGCTGTCCGACGGCACCGAGAAGGAAGTCACGATCATCGACGCGTTCGAGGCCGTCGGCGCGTGCTCGCGCGGACTGATGAGCCGCGACGACGTCGAGGCGATCGAACGGGCCATCTGCCCCGGGGAGGGCGCGTGCGGTGGCATGTACACCGCGAACACGATGGCGTGCGCGGCGGAGGCGCTGGGAATGTCGCTGCCCGGCAGCGCCGCTCCCCCCGCCACCGACCGCCGGCGGGACGGCTACGCCCGGCGCAGCGGTCACGCCGTCGTGGAGCTGCTGCGCCGCGGGATCACCACCGCCGACATCCTCACCAAGGAGGCGTTCGAGAACGCGATCGCGGTCGTCATGGCGTTCGGCGGCTCCACCAACGCGGTGCTCCACCTGCTCGCGATCGCGCACGAGGCCGAGGTGCCGCTCACGCTCGACGACTTCGCCCGCGTCGGTGCCCGCGTCCCCCACCTGGCGGACGTCAAACCGTTCGGCCGGCACGTCATGATCGACGTCGACCGCATCGGCGGCGTGCCGGTGATCATGAAGGCGCTGCTCGACGCCGGCCTGCTGCACGGCGACTGCCTCACCGTCACCGGCCGCACCCTCGCCGAGAACCTCGCCGAGATCGCACCACCCGACCCGGACGGGAAGGTGCTGCGGGCACTGACGTCCCCGATCCACCCGACCGGGGGCATCACGATCCTGAAGGGGTCACTCGCACCCGACGGTGCAGTGGTCAAGTCCGCGGGGTTCGATTCGTCCGTGTTCGAGGGCACCGCACGGGTCTTCGATCGCGAACGCGCCGCGATGGACGCCCTCGAGGACGGCACCATCACGGCAGGCGACGTCGTCGTGATCCGCTACGAGGGCCCCAAGGGCGGACCGGGCATGCGGGAGATGCTGGCGATCACCGCCGCGATCAAGGGCGCCGGACTCGGCAAGGACGTGCTGCTGTTGACCGACGGGCGGTTCTCCGGCGGCACCACCGGCCTGTGCGTCGGGCATGTCGCGCCGGAGGCGGTGGACGCCGGGCCCATCGCGTTCGTGCGCGACGGCGACCGGATCCGGCTCGACGTCGCGCACGGCGTCCTCGATCTGGTGGTCGACGAGAAGGAGCTCGCCACCCGCCGCAGCGGATGGGAGCCCCTGCCTCCGCGCTACACGCGCGGCGTCCTGGCCAAGTACACCAAGCTCGTCGGGTCCGCCTCCGTCGGCGCCGTGTGCGGCTGAGCCGCCGACGCCCCGGAGGCCGGATCAGATCGGTCGGTAGCCGGCCCCCACCCCGCCGGTCGCATTGATGTCGTTGATGATCGAGACCATGTTCGTGCCGAGCTCCGGCCCGAGGCACGCCACCCCGAGATAGGCGTTGACCATGGCGACCAGCGTGGTTCCGACGACGACCGGGGATCCCGAGTCGCCCTCGATGACGCACATCTGCGTCCACGTCTCCTGCGACTGGAGCACGTCCCCATAGACGACGCCGCACGTGTGTCCGGTGGTGCGGCCCTGCTTGCAGGCGACCGCCGGGAACTGTGCGGGGCTCCCGATGCCGGTGATCGTGACTTCCCCGATCGTGTTGACCGGCGTGACCTTCGCAGGATCGAACTCGATGACCGCGTAGTCGTAGTCCCGGTTGGACACCGCGAACTGCCCCACGACACCCGCGTCGGGCATGGCCTCGGGGACGACCGTCGAGCCGACCTGACCGCAATGCCCAGCGGTGATGCCGACGAGTCGTCCGGCGTTGTCGTGCCCGATTGTGGTCAGCGTGCACTCGTACATGTTGTCGATCACGATCCCGGACCCGCCACCGAGGACCGCCTTCGGCGGCGCGGCGGTGGCGGTACCTATTCCGAGGGTGGCGGCGATGACCGCCAGTGCCGCGAAGATCAAGGAAAGTCGCTTGAGCATGTCGCCCTCCGGTTGGCGCTGTGAATGTGCCATTCGGTCGATCACCGCCCACATGCCTGCGCAACGCACTGCCTGCACTCCTCGAGGCTCATGCCTTCGAGGCGGCGGGACACTCTATCGGCAACCTTCCCACCCGGAAGTCAGCCCTCGGGCTGCCTTGACCCGATCGTCACCTAATCGCCGACTAGGACGTCGCGCCCAGCGCTTCGAGCGTCCGGCGCGCGTCCTCGAGTTCCTTCGACAATGCGGCAATTCGCTGTTCCGCGGCCTCCCGAGCAGCGGAAATGACCGATTGGACCGCCTCGACGGCACCGGGCTCCCCGAGTTCACGCATCGCGCGATCGACCGCGTCCGGGGTGACGGGAACGGCCTTGCTCGGACGCTTGGCGCCGTGCGCGACGGTGACCGTCCACTCGTTTTCCGGGCCGGCATGGATCGTGACGCTCACCCCGCCCTGAGGCTTCTTCGCACGACGCGGCGACGACGCCGGCGCCGACGGGGTGGGCGCCGAGGCCGCGGTCGGTGCCGGAGCGGCGGCGGGCTTGGGCGCGGCCGGCAGCTTGGACGCGACCGGCGCCGGTGTCGGGGTGGGTGCCGGCGCGGACGAAACGGTCCGCGGTGTGGGAGCGGGTGCAGGCGCGGACTTGCGCGGCGCCGGCGTCGACGCGGCGGACCGGGCGGGCTTGGCCGGCTCGGGCGCCTTGCGCGTCATGCGCAGTTCCTCGGCTTCGAACGGCAACTCGTCGTTGACCCCCTTGGGGCGAATGACGACCGTATTCCCTTCCACCGAAACGACTTTCGCCGAACAACCCGCCTCGATCCCGAGACTGGGCGTGGCCTCGCGCAGATACACGGTGGCGCGCTTACCCTCGGCCACGGCCGCAGCCAGCGTTTCGAGGTTCTCCGTGGTGAGGTGATCCGGCACACCGGAGCGGCTGCGGGGCGGCATGATGAAGTTCCTCCTGAATACCTACAGAAAATTCTTGTACCGGCTACTTTTCCACAGCCCTCCGACAGCCGTCGCGGGCCATGAGGTGGTACAAACATCCTCGAGAACAGACCTACCGGTTCCTCTCGGGCGGTCGATTCGGAATGGGGCCTCGCGATCGATGTCGCGCCTGGCGACATCTCGCCGCGGCCACCGCGCGGCGGGCCGGCAGCGTCGGCGAGGACACCACCCACCGGACCGTCGCCGTGGGATTCGCCGACATGGTCGGCTATACGAGCCTCACCCGGCGGATCCGCGTCGACGAGGTGATGTTCGCGGCCGAGCACGCCGCGGACGCCGCACGCATCGCCCTCGCGCTGCAGGAGGCCACCCGCACGGACCCGGGCCTGGTGGTGAACATCGCCGCCCGCTCCGGGTCCGCGGCTACAACCGACTGTGCGCGTTCGCGCTGCGGCCCGGCCCCGGGACGGACGCCTGAGCGAATCAACTGCCGTTCGGCAGGCTGCCCTGGGGAATCTGGTATCCGCTGCTGCCGGCCGAACCGGAACCGACCACATTGAGAATCCAGTTGAGTGCATTCGTGATCATCGTGCGCCCCTCCCTCGTGACAACGCTCGCTCCCCGACTCAGGCCACCGTACCGTCGGTCTCCACCGCTGTCCGGTCTTCGATCGCCTCGGCGCCGCCCCGCGCGCGGTCCGCGGATCGCGCTGCCAGGAAGTCGTCGACGATCCGCACGCACGCGTCCGGACCGAGCGGCGCCAGGGTCGCCAACCGGGTGAAGACGAGCGGCCCCACCAGTTGCGCCAGCGCGAGGTCGTAGTCGAATTCGCCGAGCAGGGCCCGCGCTTCGTCCGTGCCGAGGACGCGGTCGAACGCCGCCCGATACTGCACGACGACGTGTTCCCGCAGCGATCTGAGCTCGGGCCGGTCGCGGCCGCCGCGGTCGCCGGACTCGAGATCCGACGCGCTCGAGTAGTTGTCGAGCGCGGGTCCCATCCCCAACCAGCACAGCGCGGTGACGTGCATCGGCGCGTCCTCGATCATCCGAGCCTGGACGGTGAGCAGCTCGATCAGCTGTCCGCGCAGGTCACCGGAGACGGGCACCTCGGGGGCCGGTGACACGAGCTTCCCGAACGCCGCGGCCACCAACTCGGTGCCACTGTCGAAATGCCGATACAGCGTTGCGCGAGCCACCTTCGCGAGCTTGGTGACGGCGTCGATGGTGACCGCCTCGGTGCCGCCCTTCGCGAGCAGGGTCGTCGCGGCGTCGAGCAACCGCGCCCGCGACCGTGCCTTCCGGGGGTCCTGCTCGGCGGCCGCCTCGTGCCTGCCATCGGTAACCATCCGTCACCACCTCTTGTGGAACCGTCAGTTCACCTACGATACTGGCAGTCTTGTTTCCCACGGGGAGGCCCGCATGGCTGGAGAGCGCACCGGAAACACCGACCGGTTGACCTGGGGCCAGATCTGGACACTCACCGTATCGTGCGCCGCGGTCGCGCTGGTCGTGGCCGCGATGGCCGCGCTCAACACCGCGCTCGCCGACATCGCCCGCGACACCGGCGCCACCCAGTCGCAGCTGACGTGGATCGTCGACGGCTACACGCTGGCCCTCGCGTGCCTGCTGCTGCCGTCCGGCGCGCTCGGGGACCGCTACGGCCGGCGCGGGGTGCTCGTGTTCGGCCTGCTGGTCTTCGGGCTCGCCGCGGCATCACCGATCGTCCTCGACACACCGACGTGGATCATCGCCGCGCGCGCCGTCGCGGGGGTCGGCGCCGCGTTCGTCATGCCGGCGACGCTGTCGATCCTCACCGCGAGTTTCCCCGCTGCACAGCGCGCCAAGGCCGTCGGCATCTGGTCGGGTGTGGCCGGCTCGGGCGGCATCGCCGGGCTGATCGGGTCCGGGTTGCTGCTGGAGAAGTGGTCGTGGCACGCGATCTTCATCGGCCTGGCAATGGCGTCGGCCGTGCTCCTCGCGCTGGCCTTCACCATCCCGTCCTCGCGCGACGACCACTCCCATCCCTTCGACGCCCGCGGCGCGGTGCTGAGCGCCGGATCCATCGGCCTGTTCGTGCTCGGCATCATCGAAGCCCCGCAACGCGGTTGGCTCGACCCGTGGGTGCTGGCCGCGATCGTCGGCGGTGTGGCCGCCGGGGCGGTGTTCGCGGTCGTCGAGACCCGCACCGAGCATCCGCTGCTGGACGTCCGGCTCTTCGGTAACCGATCCTTCGGTGTCGGCGCGGCGTCGCTGACGCTCCAGTTCCTCGCGACGTTCGGTCTGTTCTTCCTCATCGTCCAGCACCTGCAGCTCGTGTTGGGCTACTCGCCGCTGCAGTCCGCACTGGCGCTCGCACCGATCGCCGTGGTGGTCCTCGCGCTGTCGATGGCGGCGCCGTGGCTGATTCCGCTGTTCGGGCTGCGGGTTCTCACCTTCGTCGGACTCGCGGTGCTGGGGGTGTCGCTCGCGCTGCTCGGCCAACTCGACGCCGACAGCTCCTACCGCGACGTCGCCGTGCCCCTGGTCATCGCCGCCGTCGGGCTCGGACTGTGCACCGCCCCGGCCACCACCGCGATCGTCCAGAACACCCCGACCGCCAAGCAGGGAGTCGCGTCCGCGGTCAACGACGCCACCCGGGAGATCGGCGCCGCGATCGGCGTCGCCCTCGCCGGCAGCGTGCTCGCCGCCGGCTACGGGCGGCACATCCAACCCGCGGTCGACGCCGTTCCCGAACCGGCCAAGCAGCCCGTCGGCGACTCCCTCGCCGCGGCCCTCGAGGTGTCGGAACTGGCCGGGCCGCAGGGACAGCAGCTCGCCGAGTTCGCCAAGGAATCCTTCCTCCAGGGCATGCAGGAGGCCTCGACGGTGCTCGCCGGCGTCATGCTCGTCACCGCCGTCGTCCTGGGCGTCTGGGCACCCGGTGGTCGCGGCATCGCGTCGCTCACCGAGGCGCCCGACACCGAGGAACTCGCCGACGTCGACTGAGCCGGCCGGTTGCCCTCGGTCACGGCGGTTCCCGCCCCCTTACAGGGAGGCCAGGACGTCCAGCCGCTTCACCTTGCCGGTCGCGTTGCGCGGCAGTTCCCCAGTCCGGAACGCCCATCTGGTCGGCACCTTGTACCGCGCGATGCGTTCGGTCGCGAACGCCCGCAGGTCCTCGGCGGTGAGCTCCTCGCCCTCCGCGACCACGACGACGGCGCACACCTCTTCGCCGAGGTCCGCGTGCTCGACGCCGAGCACTATGCACTCGCGCACCGCGGGGTGTTCGGTCAGGACGTTCTCCACCTCGACGGGATAGACGTTCTCCCCGCCACGGAGTATGAGATCGGAACGGCGACTGCTGATCCGCAGGTAGTCGTCCTCCATGGTGCCCAGATCACCGGTCCGCAGCCAGCCCGAGTCGTCGATCGCCGCCGCGGTCGCTTCGGCGTTGTTCCAGTACCCGAGCATCACCAGTGGGCCACGGACGCAGATCTCGCCCTCGACACCGTCGGGCACGCGATTGCCGTGCTCGTCCCGGATCTCGACACTCATGGTCGGCACTGCCGTTCCGACCGTGTCCGGACGCTCGATCAGGTCCGCCGCGGTGGCAATGGTTGCCGCCGAGGATGATTCGGTGAGTCCGTAGGTGGTGCCGAGGGACCGGCCGGCCACCGGCAGCGTCGTGCGTAGCCGCTCCTTGAGCGCGGCCGACGACGGTGCCGAGCTGACCGAGATCGTCTGCAGCGACGACAGGTCGTAACCCGAGAGGTCCCCGTGTTCGACGAGCCGGCTCACCATGGTGGGGACGGCGCCCCAGTTCGTGACGCGCTCGCGTTCGATCAGCCGCAGCACCCGGCCGATGTCGAATCGGCCGGTGACGATGACCGCGGTGTCACCGAACGCGAGGCGTGGAACGGCGAGATTGTGCAGGGCAGCGATGTGGAAGAGAGGCGTCGCCAACAGGAATCGCCGACCACTCGGCGCCCGGCCCAGTTCGGTCGCCACGGCATCGTTGAACCGGTGGAAGTCCACCGCGGCGACCATGTTCCGCTGCGAGTGCGTGGCGCCCTTGGGTCGGCCGGTGGTGCCACTGGTGAAGAGGATGACCGCGGGATCCTCCTCGGCCACGTCGGGGTCGGGCAACTCCGCGCCCGGGTGGGCCGTGGACAGCGTCGGGATGTCGTGCTCGACGGACAGGACCGGCACGGCCACCGCGCCGAGCAGATCCCGGCGCGGCGCGTCCGCCACGATCAGGTTCGGCTCGGAAAGCGCCACGCCGTACTCGATCTCGCGCGCCGACCACAGCGAGTTCATGCCGACCGTGACGGCACCGAGCGCCGTGGCCGCCCAGAACGTCATGATCCACTCGGCGTTGTTGGCGGAGAGGATCGCGACCCGGTCGCCCTTGCCGATGCCGTATCGGGTGCGCATCTCGTGGCTCAGCGATGCGACGCGGTCGAAGTGCTCGGCGAAGCTCAGCCGCAGGTCGTCGCACACCAGGTACTCGGCGTCGCCGTACCGGACCGATTCGACCAGAATCCGGTGGAGCGACCGGTACCGGTTGCGGAACACCTGCATCGGCGCACCGCGCACCGGTTCCTCGACGATCTCGAACGCGGCACCCGGTGCCGTCAGTCGCGCAACCGCTTCCGCGCGCGGGTCCTGCACACGGGAAAGATCGGGCATCTCTATGTCTTTCGTGAGGATGATCGGACACCGCCGAGGGGCGCGGGCATCAGATGCGTTCGACGATCGCTCCCGACGCCATCGCTCCGCCCGCGCACACCGCGACCAGTGCACGTTCGCCGTCGCGACGCTCGAGCTCGTCGATCACCGCGCCGATCAGCCGGACACCCGACGAACCCACTGGGTGGCCGAGCGCGATCGCGCCGCCGTTGACGTTCAACCGGTCCTCGTCGATGCCATGCACCCGGGCCATCGACATCGGCACCGCCGCGAACGCCTCGTTGACCTCGAAGATGTCGATGTCCTTGACGGACAGCCCGGTTCGCTCGAGCAGGTACTCGGTGGCCTGGACCGGGCCGTCGAGCAGGAAGTGGGTCTCGGCACCGATGAGGCACTGCGCGACGATCCGTGCGCGTGGGCGCAGGCCGAGTCCCCGCGCCACCGTCTCGTCCATGAGCACCGCGGCGGCCGCACCGTCCGAGATCTGCGACGACGTGCCCGCGGTGTGCAGGCCGCCCTCGCGGATGGGGTTCAGGCGCGCGAGCGCCTCCATCGATGTCTCCCGCAGGCCCTGGTCGCGCGACACCACGGTGGGCACCGCACCGTCCGCACCGGGCGCCTTCACGGGGATGATCGCCCGGTCGAACCGGTTGTCCGCCCACGCGCCGGCCGCGCGCTGCTGCGAGCGGAGACCGAACGCGTCGAGATCCTCCCGCGTGAACCCACGTCGGAGCGCGATCCGGTCGGCGCCCTCGAACTGAGCGGGGATGTCCACGGTCCAGTCCGCGGGCTTGGGGCTGCCGACGTCGCCGCTGATGTTGGACAGCAGAGGCACCCGGGACATCGCCTCGACACCGCACGCCATGCCCGCGTCGATGACCCCGGCGGCGATCTGCGCCGCAATCAGATTCACCGACTGCTGGCCGGAGCCGCACTGCGCGTCGATGGTGGTCACACCGGTCCGCTGCGGCAGGCCGGCGTGCAGCCACGCGTTGCGGCTGACGTTCGACGCCTGCTCACCCGCCTGGGTGACGCAGCCACCGATGACCTGCTCGATCAGGTTCGGATCGAGATTCAGCCGCTCGAGCAGTCCCGACTGGACGGCGCCGAGCAGTTCCGCGGCATGGAGGCCGGACAGCCAGCCGCCTCGACGACCGATCGGCGACCTCGCGACGTCGACAATAACCGGGTTACCCATTGCGTCCTCCTCGAGCAGCACGAATATCTGGAATGCGATTCTTGATACAGAAGAATCCGGCGCCGTTGCCGCGCAAGTCTCACTGGGTGGTAACGACCGGCATCGAAATCCCGTTCCGATCACCGCTGTTCAGTGGGCGACCACCGTGAATCGACACAACGATGCCGTCGAACCCCGCGCGGTCATGCCGTCCCTGGACGCGAGGTGGCGCCCGCGGATGACAGAGCAGACGCGAGCGCGCTACCCATTGCCATCGTGACAATGCTCATTGTATGGTTCGACTAACAGTTACCAGCAGTCACACACAAATGGCTCGCCGCAACCGGGGCCGTGACCGTACGAGGGGAAGTCACGTCATGACCACTGCGACTCCGTCGACTCGCACAGCTCCGCCGGTATCCGATCGCGAGGAGACGGCGCGGCGACTGCTGGCGTCCTCGGCACGTAAGTCGTACGACCCGATGGTCGAGGTCGACTGGGAGGCACCGCTGCCCGCCGACAAGTTCGGCCTCACCCCCGAGTGGAGCACGCTGTACGGCACGCCGCTGTGGGACGAGATGACCGACGAGCAGAAGATCGAGCTCACCAAACACGAGGCCGCGAGCGTGTCGAGCGTGGGTCTGTGGTTCGAGATCCTGCTCATGCAGATGCTGCTGCGCGACGTCTACGGCCGCGACAAGCACTCCCGCCACGTTCAGTTCGCGCTCACCGAGGTGGCCGACGAATGCCGCCATTCGGTGATGTTCGCCCGCGCCGGCGAGCGCCTCGGGATGCCCGACTACGGTCCGATCCCGTTCATCCACAAGGCCGGTCGGCTCTGGGGAGGATTGTTCCGCGGGGCCAACGCGTACGCGAGCGTGATGGCGGCCGAGGAGATCCTCGACATGATGCAGCGCGACTTCATGAAGGACGAGCGGGTCCAGCCGATCACCCGGACGGTCAGCAAGATCCATGTCCTCGAGGAGGCCCGGCACATCCGCTTCGCCCGCGAGGAGGTGGCCCGCCGCCTGAACGGGGCATCCCGTGCGCGACGGGCATTCGAGCGCGTCAGCACCGCCGTCACGGTGTACTTCGTGATGAAGAGCATGATCCACCCGGACGTCTACACCAACGCCGGCGTCGACCGAGACCGCGCGCTGGCCGCCGCACGCGGAAACAAGCACCACCACGACATGATCCGCACGTCCGGCTCGAAGCTCATGAGCTTCCTCGACGGCGTCGGCCTCGTCGGCGGACCGTCGAAGGTGTTGTACAAGCGGGTCCACCTGCTCTGATGGCGGTACGGCGGTCGGGTCAGCCCACCGTCCACAACGGCGTCTCACCGCGGCACACCCGGGCCACGGCCATGCCGGTCCGCGACGACGATGTCGACCTGCGGTAGCAGTGCCCGCACCTCCGAGATGGTGCGGGCACCCCATCCGACGAGGGACCCGGCGTCGCCGACGGCGGCGCGCACCGCCTGTTCGAGCGCGGTCAGCCCCAGCGGGACTGGCCGCCGTCGAGCGGGATGGTTGCACCGCTGAGGTAGCCGGCGTCGCTGCTCACCAGGAAGACGACGGCCCGCCCGATGTCGCTCTCCGGATCACCGATGCGGCGCAGCGGGATACCCGCCTTGAACTCCTCGGCCTCCTCGGGGTACTCGTTGATCCACCATTCGAGCGCCGGCGACAGGGCGTGGGGCGCAATCGCATTGACGCGAATACCGTCGGTACCCCATTCGCAGGCCGCGGCGCGGGTCAGGGCCCGCATCCCTTCCTTGGTCGCGGCGTACGCGCCGTAGTTGCTCGCGTCCCACCGAACCGCCGCCGACGTGACGAGGTTGATGATCGAACCACCGCCGCGTTCCTTCATCGACGGGTAGCAGGCCCGCATCAAGCGCAGAGTCGCGAGCGGACCGGTGTCGAACGAGCGCTCGAACTCCTCGTCGGTGACGGACAGCAGCGGCCCGGGCTTGCAGTCGTTGGCATTGTTCACCAGGATGTCGACGCCACCGAAGTACTCGAGGGTGCGTGCGACCGCCGCATCGATGTCCTCGCCCTTGCTGACGTCACACGGCACCGCTAACGCCTTGCCGCCGTACGCCTCGATCTGTTCGACCGTCTTGACGAGCTTGGACTCGGTGCGACCCGAGACGGCGATCGCGACACCCTCCTTCGCCAACGCGTGCGCGATGCCCCGACCGATGCCCTGCCCGGCGCCCGTGATGAGCGCGATCTTGCCGTCGAGCTTGCCCATGTGTACTCGCTCTCGAAGTCTCGTGAACTGGGAAGACCTGTTGTGACAGACCTCCAGTCGACTATTCTCGACCAAGCATTTGCTTGAGCGCAGCGTTATCGCGAAATTGGCGGCGAAAACTTCTGGGCACCAAGGATCCTCATGGTGTACGGGCGCTGCGACACGACAGAAAGGCAGTTCGCAATGAACTACCCCAACCCGATCGACTTCTCCGGTCGCGCAGTGGTCGTCACGGGCGGCACCAAGGGCATCGGCTTCGCCATCGCCGAGCACTTCCTGCAGGCGGGCGCCTACGTACTGGTGTGCGCCCGCAATGAGCCCGACACCCTGCCGACCGTCGACGGCCGCAGCGCCGCCTTCCGTGCCGTGGACGTCCGCGAACCCGCCGACGCGACCGCCCTGATGGAGGACGCCGTCTCCCGCTTCGGCCGCCTCGACGTGCTGGTCAACAACGCCGGCGGCTCCCCCGACGCCGATGCCGCGACGGTGTCGCCGCGCTTCGTCGAGAAGATCGTCGCGCTCAATCTGCTGGCGCCGTACTACATGGCGCAGGCCGCCAATCTCGTTATGCGCGAGCAGGAGACCGGCGGCGCGATCGTGAACATCGGCAGCGTCTCGGCCCATCAGCCGCAGCCCGGCACCGCGGCGTACACCGCGGCGAAGGCCGGACTCCTCGGGCTGACCAAGGCTCTGGCGCTCGAGTGGGCGCCGAAGGTGCGCGTCAACCACATCACCACCGGACTGATCCGCACCGAGGCGGCGGCGTCGGTGTACGGCGAGGACGGCGGCGCCGCGGTCACGCGCACGCTGCCGATGGAGCGCATGGCCGTCCCGTCGGACATCGCCAAGGCGTGCCTGTTCCTGGGCAGCGACCTGTCGTCGTACGTCAACGGCGCCGACCTGGCGGTCCACGGCGGCGGCGAGTACCCGGCCCGCTACATGGCGACACAGGTCGACTGAACGATGTGAAACAGCTGCGGGAGCGCGATTGTGTCGAACGCTCCCGCAGCTGAAGTTTGGCCGAATGTCACACGCGTTCAGTTGAACATGTGACATTCGGTCGTCGGACGGGGTTAGTTAGCGAAGGCCACGTAGCCGCCGGAGATGGCCGGCTTGCCCTCGCGGACCAGCTCGAAGGACAGGCCCGACGCGTCGCCCCAGCCCTTCAGTTCCGCGGTGTCACCGGGGAACATCGGTGCGGCGAAGCGGCCCTGCAGCTCCGTCAGGTCCGCCGGGTGCACGCCGAGTTCCTTGGCGAGGGGCAGCGTCGACGCGGCGAGCGTGCACAGGCCGTGCATGATCGGACGCGGCTGACCGATGCCGGCGGCGGCGGCCGGATCGATGTGGATGTGGTGGCGGTCGCCCGTGAGCCGGTACAGCGCGGCCACGTTGAAGGCGGTCTCGAGCTGAGCCGTCACGTTGGCCTCTCCCTCCGGGGCCGGCGGCTTGGACGGGCCGCGCTCGCCACCGAATCCGCCTGCGCCCGGGGCGAACAGCGACCAGGTGGCGACGAAGTACTCGCACTCGACCTTGACCTCGAACACCGCCGCGGCGCCCTTGTCCCAGACCTCGCCGACGCTGGCCTTCAGCGTGACCTCACCGCTGCGGGGCAGCGGTGCGAGCACCTTCAGCTCCTGCGAACCGTGCAGCGCGGTCTTCATGTCGAAGGCACCGCGCTGCCCCAGCTCGTCGGGGGCCCACTGGGCCAGCGTCAGCGCGAACGTCGGCAGCACCCGCAGCCGGTCCTCCATCACGAGGTCCAGGTCGGTGGCCTTCGCGCCCACGGCGAGCGCGTACAGGATCGCGTCGCGCTCGTCGTAGGTCACCGTGCGGGTGCCGAGGTCGACCCCACGCCACGACGGCGGTGCCGTCACAGTTTGCTCAAGCCCGGCCGGCTTCTGCTCGACTGCCGTCATTCTTCGGTCCTTCCAGATCTTCTGTGTGCGGGATACCGCCGGGTCAGGCGGCGCCGAGGATCAGGCCGCTGGTGGGAACCGCGGTTCCCGCCGTGACGAGCACGTTCTCGACACCCTCGGGCTGGTTGGTGGACGTCCCACGCACCAGCCGGACCGCCTCCGCGATTCCGTTGACACCGTGCAGGTACGCCTCACCGACCTGACCGCCGTGCGTGTTGCTCGGCAGCCGTCCACCGATCTCCAGATTGCCCTCGCGGATGAAGTCCTTGGCCTCGCCGGGACGGCAGAAACCGAGTTCCTCGAGCTGCGGGAGCACCAGAGGAGTGAAGTGGTCGTAGAGGATCGCGGCGTTGATGTCGTCCGGCGTCAGACCGGCCTGCGCATAGAGCTGCCGGCCGACCAGACCCATCTCCGGGATGCCGGTGATGTCGGGGCGGTAGTAGCTCGTCATCATGTGCTGGTCCTTGCCCGAGCCCTGTGCGGCGCCCTTGATGATCGCGGGCTTGTTACGCAGCTCCTTGGCGCGCTCGGCCGAGACGATGACGAGGGCCTGGCCGCCGTCGGTCTCCTGGCAGCAGTCGAGCAGGTGCAGCGGCTCGGCGATCCACCGGGAGTTCTGGTGGTCATCGAGCGTGATGGGCTTGCCGTAGAACCATGCGGCAGGGTTGTTCGCGGCGTGCTTGCGTGCCACGACAGCAACCCGGCCGAAATCCTCACTCGTCGCACCGTACTGGTGCATGTACCGCCGAGCGAACATCGCGACCCACTGGGCGGGAGTCGCCAATCCCTGCGGGGTCAGCCATGCGTAGGCAGCACGATCTGCGGTGGAGTCCATCGGGCGGTCGTGCTGCCCCAGACCGAAGCGCATACCGGAGCGTTCGTTGAACGCACGGTAGACCACCACGACGTCGGCGACGCCGGTCGCCACCGCCATCGCCGCCTGCTGCACCGACGCGCACGCCGCGCCGCCGCCGTAGCCGATCCGGGAGAAGAACTTGAGCTCCCCGAGCCCGCAGTTGCGGGCGACGAGGATCTCGCCGTTGGTCTCCATCGTGAACGTGGTCAGGCCGTCGACCTCGGACGGGTCGATGCCGGCGTCGGCGAGGGCGGCGGTGACCGCCTCGCACGCGAGCTGCAGCTCGGAGCGGCCGGACTTCTTCGAGAACTCGGTGGCGCCGATACCGACGATCGCCGCGGCACCCGAGAGCGGGCTGACTGCCATCAGGCGTCCTTCCCTTCGCTAGCGGCCGGGTAGGCGACGGTGACGGTGCCGGACAGGTGGTTGCCGAGGCTGTTCGCGCCCACGACCTTCACCTCGACCAGGCCGTTCTCCTTCGAGACCACCTCGCCCGTCATCGTCATGGTGTCGCCCGGGTAGTTCGGGGCGCCCAGGCGGATCTTCACGCGGCGCACCGTCGCGAAGGGTCCGGCCCAGTCCGTCACGAACCGTCCCGCCAGCCCGTTGCTGGTGAGGATGTTCATGAACACGTCCTTCGAGCCGCGCTCGCGCGCCAACTCGGGATCGTGGTGCACGTCCTGGAAGTCGCGCGTCGCGATCGCCGTCGACACGATCAGCGTCCGGGTGAGCGGGATCGCCAGCTCGGGAAGCACCTCGCCGACCGTGATGTCGTCGTAGCTGCGGCCCGTCACGGCGCGTGCGGTGGCGGTCATCCGACCACCTCGACACCGGCGGCGAGCTGTGCGCCCAGGCGCGCCAGGTCGGACGCGGAGCCACCGAGGGTGGCACCGATCTGCTTGCCCCACAGCAGGTGCCGGTGCACGGGGTAGTCGGTGTCGACGCCCATGCCGCCGTGGAGGTGCGTGGTGCGGTGAACGATGCGCTGGCCGCCGTCGGTGGCCCACCACTTCGCGACCAGAACCGAGGTGCCGGGATCCGTGCTGTCGACGAGGTTCTGGGTGGCCTGCCAGAGGGTCACGCTCATCGCCTGCAGGTCGATGTAGCAGTCGGCCAGCTGGTGGTTGACGGCCTGGAACGTCGCGAGCGGGCGCCCGAACTGGTGGCGGCCGTTGAGGTACGTGACGGCCTGCTGGACGGCGCCGGAACCGACGCCCAGCTGGATCGCGGCGAGCGCGAGCTCCACCCGGTCCAGCAGCCACTGCGCGGTGGTGCCGTCGGCGGGGCCGAGCAGCTCCGCCGGAGCGGACTCGAGCGTCACGTTGCCGCAGATCTCCCAGTTGGTGGACTGCGTCTGCTCCACCGAGACACCCGCACCCGCGAGGTCGACGACGAACAGTGCCGCACCGGTGGGCGTGGTCGCCGAGACGATCGCGCGGTCCGCGACGTGCGTGATCGGGACGACGGCCTTGGCGCCGGTCAGGGTCCACTGGCCGCCGGCCTCGGTGGCGATGGTCTGCGGGTCACCCGCGACGTACGGGCCGAACTCCTCGAGACCGATCGTCAGGAAGCTGCTGCCGTCGGCGACACCCGGCACCAGCGCGGTGCGCTGGGCGTCGGTGCCGAACTCGGCGACCGCGAGGGCCGCGAGGGCCGACTGCCAGATCGGCACGGGCGCGACGTGGCGGCCCTGCTGCTCGAGCAGGACGTACAGCTCCGACAGGCCCATGCCGCCGCCGCCGAGGTCCTCGGGCAGGGCGATGCCGAGCAATCCCGTGTTCGCCAGTTCGCGCCACAGGTCGCGGTCGATGCGCTCGTCGCTCAGCTCGACCTGCTTGACGCGGTCGATGTCGGCCTTGCTGGTGAAGACCTCGTCGGCGAGGGTGCGAATTGCCTCTTGCTCTTCGCTGAAGTTGAAGTCCATCAGGAGTCCTCCCGTGCGGCCGGCCGGAACGCGGGCAGCGTCAGATCCGGGTCGGCGTCGATCCAGTCCAGTTCCACCGGCATGTCGATCTCGACGTCCTCCGGCGCGACGCCGGTCATGTTCGCGATCAGACGGGTGCCCTCTTCGAGTTCGATCGTCGCCACGATGAGCGGATACTCGAATCCGGGGATCTGCGGGTGGTGGTTGACGACGAAGCTGTAGACGGTGCCGCGGCCCGAGGCGTCGACGGTGTCCCAGTCGAGCGACTGACACGCACCGCACATCGGTCCGGTGGGGTGGCGCAGAACTCCGCAGTTGGTGCAGCGCTGGATCACCAGGCGGTGCTCCTTGGCGGCCTCGAACCAGAAGGCGTTGTCGGCGTTGAGCGCCGGACGCGGCCGCAGGCCGGGGATCGGCCCCGAAGACTTCTCTGCCTTCTCCGCCGGCTTCTCGGCGGCCTTCTCGCTGCCCTTCGGCTTGAAGCGCAGCGTGCGCCACCGCTGGGTCGCGACGACCTCGTCGTCTCCACTGCGTGCATTCGCGGCACCGCCGCTGTGTGCATTCGCGGCACCGCCGCTGTGTGCATTCGCGGCACCGCCGCGGCGGTACGTCTTGAGCGTCGTGACGAAGTGGCCGACGCCGAGGCCCGTCGTCTTCTCTTCGGAGATGTCCTCGATCACCTCGGTGAGCGAAACCCGGTCGCCGGGACGCAGTTCCGCGAAGAACTCGAAGTCCGAGTCGGTCGCGACGACGGACGTGAAGCCCGCGTCATCGAGCGTGGCGATCAGATCGGTCCACACCTGCGACGGATCGTTGTTCGCCATCTTGTCGTTGAAGGTGCGCATGGTCCACACCTGCGCCATGAGCGCGGGCGCGACGGCGCCGTCCCGACCGGCGGCCCGGGCTGCCTCGTCGTCGAGGTAGATCGGGCTGGTGTCGCCCATCGTCTCGACCCAGTGCCGGATCATCGGGGTGTTGACCTCGTCCGGACCCCACGTCGTGGGCGTCAGGACCTGACCCTCGAATGCCTTGAGCTTGGTGAGGAATTCGCTCACTTGACCCTCTTCTCACGCGCGAGGCCCAGGCCCATCGTGCCGACCATGTCGCGCAGGACCTCGTTGACGCCGCCGCCGAACGTGTTGACCATGCCCTGGCGGGAGATCTGCTCGATCTGACCGGCCAGCAGTGCACCCGGCGATTCGGGGCGGATACGGCCGGCGGCGCCGAGGATGCCGAGCAGCGTGCGGTAGACGTCGATGTGGGTCTCGGTGCCGTACGCCTTGGTGGCACCGGCGTCCGCGCCGGAGAGCGTGTCCGCCGCGACGGCCGCCGTCATCTTCCAGTTCAGCAGGCGCATCGCCTCGAGCTTCGCGTGCGTACGCGCGAACTCCTGCTGCACCCAAGGAATCTCGATGGCACCGTTCTCCTTGGCCCAGTCCAGGACCTGATGCCACAGACCGTAGGTGCGGCCACCGATCGCGGCCAGGCCGATGCGCTCGTGGTTGAGCTGCGCGGCAATCAGCTGCCAGCCACCGTTGATCTCACCGATGACGTCCTTCTGCGGGACGCGGATGCCGCTGTAGTACGTCGAGGTGACCATGAGGCCACCGACCGTCGGGATCGGCGACCACGAGAAGCCCGGATCGTCGGTGGGGACCACGAGGATCGAGATGCCCTTGTGCTTGGGGGCTTCCGGATCGGTGCGGCACGCGAGCCACACATAGTCGGCGGTGTTGGCGCCCGACGTGAAGATCTTGTTGCCGTCGACCACGAAGTCCTCGCCGTCCAGGACCGCACGGGTCTTGAGCGACGCGAGGTCGGTGCCGGCCTCGGGCTCGGTGTAGCCGATCGCGAAGACGATGTCGCCCGCGAGGATGCCCGGCAGGAAGCGTTCCTTCTGCTCCTCGGTGCCGTACTTCATCAGCGTCGGGCCGACGGTATTGACGGTGACGAACGGGAACGGGAGACCCGCGCGCTGCACCTCGTCGAAAAAGACGAACTGCTCCTCGATGGACCTTCCCTGTCCGCCGTACTCCGTGGGCCAACCGATGCCCAGCCAGCCGTCCTGGCCGAGCAGCTTGACGACCTCGCGGAAGTACTGGCCGCCCACGCCCTCCTCGCCGGCCTTCCGGCGCTTCTCCTCCGGCAACAGCGCCGCGAAGTACGCACGCAGCTCCTTGCGGAGCGCGAGCTGTTCGGGGGATTCCCTCAAATCCATCGTTACTCTCCCTAAGAACAAACGACTGTCAACGACGTCATAGCCAAAGCAGGCAGCCGCCGCGGGCGGGGCACCCGCGCGACCGTCTGCCTTCGTTGGACCGGAGGCTAGCCAGCGCACCGGATCACCGGGGCGCACGTCTCGCCCACCGGGAATCACCCGTGCGCGATTCCGATCAGACCAGCCCGCGGCGTCCGGGGCAAGCATTTCCTCGCGTCCACGACCACGACGGGCGTGCGCGCCGGCACTTTCGCGCCGTCGCCGCGTCAGCTCGCGGACGGACCAGCCATGTCGTCGACCAGCTTCGGCGCCCACACCACCCGGCCGAGGAACCGCTCGGCGTCGGGTGCGGTCGCGAGCCAGACCGCGGCGGCGGCCGGCACCGTCGCGGGCACCGAATCGAACCCGGCGTCCTCGATCTTGTCGGTTCCCCCGCGCGCCCTGCCGGACTCCGTGACGACGAAGCCGGGGCTGAGGTTGAAGGCGCGGATGCCGCGGCCGCGGTACTCGGCGTTGACGGCACCGGCGAGGCGACCGAACGCCGCCTTGGACGCGGCGTACGCCACGCCCCAGCCGCCCTCCCCGGGCGCGGCCGGCGGATCGGTGGTCGCCGACCCGGAGACGAGATTGACGACGACACCGCCGCCGCTCTCGACCATCGACGGCAGTACCCGCTGAATCAGCGCCAACTGGTGGAGGTAGTTGCCCCGCACCATCACCTCGGCGTCGTCGAGTCGGAGGTCGAGGATGCGCTCCATGTGACCGGCCGTCTGCGCGTAGGCGTTGTTGACGAGGACATCGATACGGCCCCACTCCCGCAGGACCTCGTCGGCGGCGCCGACGACCGAATCCCGGTCGAGCAGATCCATCCGGATCGGCAGCGCGCGGACGCCGCACGACTCGATCTCCGCGGCGGTCGTCTCGAGGCTGCCGGGCACCGCGATGAGCGCCTCGCCCTCGGCGCGGGTGCGCGGCGTGACGGCGCCTTCCCCTTCACGGACGGTGCGCGCGGTGATAGCGACATCGAAACCCTTGCGTGCGAACGCCAGAGCGGTCTCGCGACCGATTCCACGGCTCGCGCCCGTAACGAGGGCGACTTTGCGGGAGGTCATCTCACGCCCCCAGGAAACGCTGGCGGCCGAACGACACGAACTCGGCCTCGAGGGCGGCCTTGTCGTCGTCGGTCATCCGCTTGTAGACCGGCTCGCCGCGCCCCTCCCAGCGGTACACCGGCTCGTCGGTGCGCCACAGCTCGGCCTGCAGCTCGCGTTTGAGGACCTTGTTCGAGCCGGTGATCGGCAGGTCGGTGGAGACGCGCACGAACCGCGGCGTCGCCTTGGTGCCGAGATCGGCCTGGGCCGCAAGGTACTCGGCGAACTCGTCGGCGTCGAACGCGTCGAGCGACTCGACCTCGATCGCCGCCATCACCTGATCGCCCGACCGCGAGTCCGGGATCGCGTACACGCCCGTCGCGATGACCTCGGGGTGACGGCGCAGCACGCGCTCGATCACCAGCGCGGAGGTGTTCTCACCGTCGACGCGGATCCAGTCGCCCTTGCGCCCGGCGAAGTAGATGAAGCCCGCCTCGTCGATGTAGCCGAGGTCGCCGGTCCAGTACCAGCCGTGCTTGATGCGGTCGGCGTCGGCGGCATCGTTCTTGTAGTAGCCCTCGAACGCGCGCGCCCCCTCCTTGTTGATCATCTCGCCGATGGCCTCGTCCGGGTTCAGCACCCGGCCGTGCTCGTCGAGGATCGCGCGGACGCACTCCTCACGGGTCTCGGGATTCACGATGGCGATGCCGGCGTGCGCGGGACGGCCGAGGGCGGCCTCGGGGGCCGCGGGATCGAGCTTGACCGAGCCTGCCCCCTCCGACGATCCGTAGCCCTCGAACAGCTCGGCCCCGAAGCGGCGCACGAACTCGACCTTGTCCTCGGGCGAGGCCTCGGTGCCGAAGCCGCGCTCGAGCCTGTTGTCCTTGTCGTCGGGCCGCTCCGGCGTCGCCATCAGGTAGGCCAACGCCTTGCCGACGTACGTGAAGAACGTCGCGCCGAAGAACTTCACGTCGGGCAGGAAGCCGGATGCGGAGAACTTGCGGGCCTCCGGCAGGCAGACCGTCGCACCGTTCGCGAGCGCCGGCGCCCACAGCGCCATGAGCGCGTTGCCGTGGAACAGCGGCATGGGGCAGTAGTCGACGTCGTCGCGCTTGTGGCCGTACTTCGCGGTGTTGGCGTACGCCAGCCGCGACAGGCGGCCCTGGCTGCACTTGACGCCCTTGGACATTCCGGTGGTGCCCGACGTGAAGAGCAGCAGGTACAGGCTGAACTCGTCGATGCCCTCGGCGAGCACCGGCTCCACCCGGTGCGCATCGATCCGGGCGCGGTAGTCCGGCGCGTCGACGAGGACGAAGCGGTCCTCGTCCAGCCCCAGGTCGAGGCCCTTCAGCTTCTCCATGCCGACCACGTCGGTGACGATCAGCTGGCAGTCGACGTAACGGATCTCGGCCTCGAGCTCGGTCGCACCACGGGTCGGGTTGATGCCGACGATCGTCGCGCCGGCGAGCGCCGCGCCGCCGAGCCAGAAGAGGAACTCCGGCACGTTCTCGAGCAGGACACCGATGTGGAACGGACCGTCCACCCGAAGGGACTGCGCCAGCGAGCCGCACGCGGCACTCTCGCGAACCACCTCGTCCCACGTCCAGTCCTGCTCGCGGGTACGGAGACCGAGGTGCTCGTCGCCGACGCGATCGAGCAGCATCTCGGCAATCGTGCTGCGTTCCAACTCATTCTCTCCTGTCGAGGCGCCGGTGGGCGCGGTCCAAGGGGCTACCCGAAGTTCCGGCGTGGTGGCCGGTACCGAGGTCGATTCTCCGAAACCGACCACCCTGTTGTGCAGCGCGGCGGGTCCCACTCCTCGGGCAGCGTTCTCTCGCGAAAAGTAGCCCTGCGCTGTCGTGCAGATCACCGTTAGTCTCGCTGAGTGGTAACTCCCACCGCTGAAGCTTCCGGACGTGAGAAATTGCCGTGAGAAGCCCGTCACATTCCACACCCCGGGTCCGGGACCTGGGCGTTCGATCGCAAATGGTGACGAGAACGACACTGTGACGCCGAAGAAAGGTCACTCATGACTGCCCCCGCAGATCCGCAACTGCACCTGGATCAGGTCATGTCCCGCCTCACGGGCCCCGGCGGGCCGTTCGAGATCGTCGAGGAAACGGTCCTCGGTACCCGGATGCCGGTCATGAAGAATCGAAACAAGGCCGTGGGCGATCTGCTGGCCGAGTCCGTCAAGTGGGGCGACCGCGACTACCTCGTGACCCAGGACCGCCGGGTGTCCTACACCCAGCACGCCGCCGACGCCTACGCACTGGCCGCCGCCCTGCAGGAGCAGTACGGCGTGGCGAAGGGCGACCGTGTCGCGATCCTCGCCGCCAACACCCCCGAGTGGGTCACCGCGTTCTGGGCCACGCAGGCGCTCGGCGCCATCACCGTCGGGCTCAACGGCTGGTGGGTCCCCCGCGAGATCGAGTACGGCCTGCAGCACAGCACGCCCAAGGTGCTGATCGCCGACGCCAAGCGCGCGGCCGCCCTCGCTGACGTCGACACCACCGGCATCACGGTGCTGACCATGGAGGAGGACCTGCCCCGACTGTTCGCCGAGTTCGCCGGCGCGGAGCGCCCCGTCGTCGAGGTGGACGAGGACGATCCGTCCGTCATCCTCTTCACGTCCGGAACCAGCGGTCGCCCCAAGGGTGCGCTGCACTCGCACCGCAACCTGCTCGCCGTCGTCGACTACCACCGCTACAACGGCGCGATCGTGGCGGCATTCACGGGCAAGCAGTTCGATCCGAACGTGCCGACCCACATGCGCGACCTGCTCACCTCCCCGCTGTTCCACATCGCGAGCCTGCACAATCTGGCGGTGCCGCGCCTCGCGATGGGCGGCGCACTGGTCATGAACCAGGGCTCGTTCGACGTCGACCGGATCCTCGGGCTCATCGAGCGCGAACGGGTCACCAACTGGGGTGCGGTCCCGACGATGGCCTCGCGCCTGCTCGAGCACGGCAACCTCGACAAGTACGACCTGTCGTCGTTGACGGCGTTCTCGCTCGCGTCGGCGCCGTCGTCGATCGCGTTCAAAGAACGTCTGCGCGAACAGGTTCCGTTCGCTCGCAATGCGCTCGTCGACAGCTACGGGCTCACCGAGTGCAGCACCGCGATCGCGGTGGCCAGCTCCGCGGAACTCGAGGAGTACCCGGGCACGCTGGGCCGGCCGATCCTCACGGTGAGCATGGAGATCCGCGACCCGTTCGGCGAGTGGCTGCCGGACGGCATGGAGGGCGAGGTGTGTGTGCGCAGCCCGTTCGTCATGCTCGGATACTGGAACGACCCCGACGCGACCGCGGCGGCGATCACCGCGGACCGCTGGCTGCGCACCGGCGACTACGGCGTCGTCGAGGACGGCCGCCTGCGGCTGACCGGACGCCGCTCGGACCTGATCCTGCGCGGCGGCGAGAACGTCTACCCGACCGAGATCGAGCAGACCCTCGACGAGCACCCGGCGGTGCAGGAGTGCGCCGTTGTCGGCTCCCCGCACCCCGACCTCGGCCAGGAGGTGTCGGCGGTCGTCGTGGTCACGCCCGGCGCGACGGTCACCGAGGAGGAACTGCGCGAGTTCGCGGCCGAGCGGCTGTCGTACTTCAAGGTGCCGACGAAGTGGCGCATCACCACGGACCTGTTGCCGCGCAACGCCACCGGCAAGATGGTCCGCCGCGAGATCCACGTCTGATGACCGCCTGGACGGTTGAACGCCTGGGCGCCGTCGAGGCGATCCGCGACCTGGTCCACCGATACACGCACCTCATCGACGAGGCGCGTCTGGAGGAGGTCGCGGATCTCTTCGCCCACGCGGTGTACGGGCAGTGCGACGGGAACGGGACGCCGCTCGGGCCGGTGCGGGACTCCGACCCGAGCGGCGTGCTGGCCGCGTGCCGCGGCTTCATCCGGATGCACGGCACGCCGCCGCGTCCGCGGACCAAGCACGTGGTCACCAACCTGCGGGTCGAGGTCGCGGAGGATTGTCGCAGTGCAACGTCGCTGTCGTACTTCACGGTGCTGCAGGCCACCGAAAGCCTTCCCCTGCAGCCGATCCTGTCGGGTCGCTACTTCGACGCCTTCGCCGTGCTCGACGGCGAGTGGGTGTTCACGCAGCGACTGACCTGCATCGACCTGGTGGGAACCCTGAGCGAACATGCGCAGCGAACGCTGTGAGAGCCTTCGAATTCCACAGTTGATCTTTGATGAGGAAGTGCACGTGTTCAAAGCTGTAGCCCTGCTCGCCCGCAAGCCCGAACTCACCCGTGAGCAGTTCATCGAGCACTACGAAACCGTCCACGCGCCGTTGATCCTGCGCTCGTTCCCCACGATGACGGCCTACCGCCGCAACTTCGTCGATCTCACCGACAGCGTGCGGGCACCCGGCGTGGCCGATCCGGTCTTCGACGTCATCACCGAGATGTGGTTCGAGGACCGGGCGGGGTACGACGCCATGCTCGCCGCGCACGCCGATCCCGCGATCGGTGGACCCGTGGCACAGGACGCGAACTTGTTCCTCGACATGTCCAAGACCCTTCAGTTCGTGGTCGACGAGTACACGACGACAAGCGAGCTGCCGAACGCGTAGCCGCAGAACAGGAGCACCATGCAGGTCGGTCTCAACATTCTCGGAGCCGAGAACCTCTACGCCGGACGGATCCGCCCGGTGCTCGACATGGCCGCGGCGGCGGACCGTGCGGGAGTCGACATGATCTCCACCGGGGATCACATCGGCTTCGACGCGGCCGCGCACGCGGAACGTGTACGCACCCACAACTTCCCGTTCCCACTGGAACACGACTGGTACGAACCGATTTCGCTGCTGTCCTCGGTGGCGGCCGTGACCGAGCGGGCGCTGCTCAACGTGTCGGTCCTCATCGCGACCGTGCGCCCTCCGGTGCTGCTCGCGAAGCAGATCGCCACGCTCGACCGGATGTCCGACGGTCGGGCCGCGATCGGCATGGGCGTCGGCTGGCAGGAGGCCGAATACACGGCCACCAACATGCCGTTCGACGCCCGGTTCGGCCGCCTCGAGGACACCGTCCGCGCGTGCCGCGCGCTGTGGACCGAGGCGCCGGCCAACTTCGAGGGCCGCGAGTACTCGTTCGCGAACTTCCATTCGCTGCCGTTCCCGGTCCAGCGACGGGTGCCGGTGATCTTCGGGTTCGGGCCCAGCCGGCGCAATTTCGAGCGCATCGCCCGGGTTGCCGACGGGTGGACCGTCAATCCCGCCGACATGCAGACGTTCTCGGACAACGTCACGCTCCTGCGGGACGTATTCGAGGCGCACGGCCGCGATCCCCTCTCCCCCGTCGTGCAGGTGTCGGTGTCACCCGAACGCCGCGACGACGGCACCGTCGACTATGCCGCCACCGCCGACCAGACGCTGGCCTGGCACGCCGCCGGCGCCACCGTAGCGGTGTTCCGGCCTGCCACCTTCTGCACAGCGGGAGAAGAGGTTCCGCAGCTCATCGAGTGGGCGGTAGGACTGAAGTCCGACGTCGACGACACCCTGGAGGTACGACCGTGACCACGACAGACCGGGCACTTGCCGACCTGCTCGACAAGCAGGCCATCTACGAGGTGGTGATGCGCTACTGCCGCGGCATCGACCGACTCGACTTCGACCTGGTCCGTGACGCCTACCATCCCGACGCGGTCGACCATCACACCGGATTCGACGGCAGCGTGGACGATTTCGTCACGTGGGTCGAACCCAAGCTCCGCGCGATCGGCGGAACGATGCACCACATCGGCAATCATCTGGTGGAACTGCACGGCGACTTCGCGGTGAGCGAGGCCTACTCGACGGCGGCGCACTGGGGTGGCGGCGAGGGTATCGGCATGGTCAACTTCACGAGCGGCTGCCGCTACGTGGACCTCATGGAACGACGCGACGGCAAGTGGGCCATCGCCGAACGCTGGGCGGTCCGCGAATGGACCCGCTCCGACGCCGGCCGGCTCACCCTGCCGGAGGGCGACGGGCCCCGCGGCCGACGCGACGGCTCCGATCCGCTCGACGCGGTGCGCGCCCGACTGGGCTGAGGCGTCTCGCAGACCTCTCGCAGGCCTCTCGCACCGGGCCTGCGCTCTTCCCCGCCGGAATCTCCTTGACGGAGGACACGTCTCCCCTATCGTTCGATGGAACGACAGGGGAGACGTTGCGGGGTTCCCGGCGGGAGGGCGTATGCGTAGCAAACAGGGCACCAGGCTTCCGTGGGTCGAGGCGATCGCCGCTTCGTTCCCCCGGCATTCGTTCGTCACGTTCCACACCCACGATCTGCCGGTCCACAATGCAGACCGCCGAAACCTGGTCGTCGAGGACCTGACCGGGGTGCCGGCGATCGCGTTCCGTCTTCCCGGCGGGCCGGCGTTCACCTGGATCGCGTCCAGCGACGGTGTCACGGCGGTCGAGGGCGATGCGGACGCCGCCACCCTGGTCGAACTCGACGAGGACACGTTCTCGGCATATGTGAACGAATTGCTCACCGCGAGTGGGTGTGTCCGCACCGAGCGAGCCCGAATGGTGCGCGGGACGGTGCAGGACTGGAAGCGCTGGGAGCCCGCGACGCGCGCGCTGCTCACGGGCCGGGAGATCTATTCGAATGCGGTCCGGGACAGGCTCGTCGACCGCGACGGCACGCCGCTGGATCTGCACCGCAGCTTTCCCGGTGACGGGGATCGCGACGAGATGCGGCACTTCCTCGACACCGCCGGGTTCCTGCACGTCACGGGCGTGTACGGCGCCGCCGACATCGCCCGGCTGGGCGCCGAGGTGGAAGTGGCGCGGGCCGCGACGATGCCCGGCGACCCGTTCTCGTGGTGGTCGCTCAATGCCGCGGGCGACGAAGTGGTCACGCGGATCAACTATCTGGGCCGCCACTCCGAGATTCTCCGTCAGCAGTGTTTCGAGCCGAGGATGACCGAACTGGCCAGGCTCACCGACGCCCACTATCGGGTCTGCGACGATCGCCTCGACGGCCCGATGGTCTTCATCAAGTCCTCCGACGTCGTCAAGGGCGACGGCGACCTGGGCTGGCATACCGACGACGGCATCGGCGGGCACCCCGTCCTCTGCCCGCTCGTCCAGGTCGGCATCCAACTCGATCACGCCACCCCGGCCAACGGGCAGCTCATGGTGCTCGCGGGCTCGCACCGGTACGCCAAGCACTGGCTCGCGTGGGGCGAGGAGGGAGACCTGCCGGTGGTGCGGATCGAGACCGAACCGGGCGATGTGACGCTGCACTTCGGCGACCTCATGCACAGCACGCCGCCGCCCACCGGCCCCGACGCCGGCCGACGCGTGCTCTACTACAAGTTCTCGGAGCAGAAGACATTCGACTGGGTGCCGGCCGGCAGCCACTACAACGACGCCCTCTTCCACGCGGACAAGACCGGAAAGGTCTCCGCGCGGGCGGCCACCTACTCCGACTGAGCTGAGCCTGTCACCGCACCGTGCTGTACTGGGGCCGTGTACCGCGAGCACCCGTCACCGGTGGTCCCCGGGGCCACCGCCTGGCACACCGTCCGCACGACCGACGGTGAGGTGCTGCCCGACGGCTGCATGGACCTGGTGTGGCGGGACGGCGAGGTAGTGGTCGCCGGACCGGACACGCAGCCGTTCGCGGTGACCGCGTCGGCCGTGCCGAGCATCGGACTGCGTCTCCCGCCCGGAGTGCTTCCCCACCTGCTCGGCGTGCCCGCCGCACACCTGCGTGATCGGCGGGTTCCGCTGGCCGACGTGATCGGTCGCCGCTCCGCCGCACGGTTTGTCGGGCTGGACCCGCGCGATGCCGCGGACGTATTCGAGGCGTTCGCCCGGGCGCGGCTGGCGGAGGTGGGAGCGCCGAACCCGGTCGTGACCGGGACCGCCCGCCTGCTCGCCGCCGGCAGGTCGGTCGCCGACGTCGCGGACGCCGTCGGGTTGTCGGCGCGGGCGCTGCACCGACTCGGGACGCGCAGCTTCGGCTACGGGCCGAAGACCCTGTCCGGGATCCTCCGGCTGCAGCGGGCGCGGGACCTGGCGCGGCGCGGAACCCCGTCCGCCGTCGTGGCCGCCGAGTGCGGCTACGTCGACCAGGCGCACCTCATCCGCGAGTCCCGTCGCATCACCGGACGACCGTTCGGCGGTCTTCGTCAGCCGGGCAGCGGCGCGAACAAGTCCACCCCGTTGCCGTCGGGATCCTTCACCGTGGCGTAGCGCTGACCCCACGGGGCGTCGAACGGCTCGACCTCCCCGTGTCCGGCGTTCGCGAGCAGCACCCACACCTCGTCCACCCGAGCCGGGCTGTCGCATTCGAACGCAAGCGAGACGCGGGAGTCGCCGGTGGGCGGGGTGTACGGTCCGCCGAACGACTCGACCACCTCGACCGTGTCCCACATCAGGCGGACGCCCCCGGCAACCACCTCGACGTGCGGCTGCGTCTCGGCGTCGGCGGGGATGTCGAGACCGAGGAGGCGGTAGAAGCGCAGAGACGCCTCGAGGTCCGTGGTCACCAAACCGATTGCGTTCAACTGAGGGTTCATGCGCCCAGGCTAAGCGTCGATTGCGCGCGGCCGATTGGATCTTTCGGACAGACCGCGCTCACGGCACGGCCCCGACGCATCGGACGAAGAGACCAGTCGGGGGCAATTCTGGCGTTTCGTACAGGCGAAGCACCGGTCGTGGTGTCTCATGTATGCGCATCTACACAGGGAGGGAATCGTCCATGACACAGCACGATCCGCACACATCGACGCCGTCACAGGGGCCGGCGCGGGGCCGGTACGCACGGATGACGGTGGCTGCGGCCGCAACGGCGGCGGCCATGGTGGCGGCCGCTCCGGCGATCGCCGGAGCCGATCCGCTCGCAGACGCCGTCGCCGCTCCCGAGCCACCGATGTTCACCACCGCGGTGGACGGCAACGACGTCACCATCACGCTCACCGACCTGAACACCGACCAGTCGACGACGTGCACCGCCGCACTCGTCAACGTCGACAAGGCCACCCCGCTGCTGCCGGCCCTCGCGGCCGGCACGTTCCCGCCGCTCAGCGAGATCGACCCCTCCGTGTTCACGTGGGGTCCGTCGTCGACGACGACCGACTTCACCGAACGGGAACGCACGTATCAGGTGGACGACGTGCCCACCGGCTTCTACGCCACGGTGGGCATCTGCACCAACACCGGCGGTGTCGCGTCGGACTACGCGCTCTCCTTGATCGGCCCCTCCCTGGGGCTCGGCTCCGCCGGAAGTCTCGGTTCCACCGGCAGTTCCACCGGCAGCCTCGGCAGTTCCGTACATCCGGACGGCGCGACCGGCAGCCTCGGCAGTTCCGCCGGCAGCCTCGGCAGTTCCGCGGGCATCCTCGGCAGCGCCACCGGCAGTTCCACCGGCAGCCTCGGCAGTTCCACCGCCCATTTCACCGGCAGCCTCGGCAGTTCCACCGGCAGTTCCACCAACAGCCTCGGGAGCACCGACGACGGCATCTATCTCGAGAGCTGAGATCCCGAAAGCTCCTCGAAGAACAAACAATCAAGGCGAATCCGCCCGTTCTCACCACCAATGGACCGCTTGTCGTGTTCTATACGTCCACAACAACGACAGAAGGAGCTCGAATCATGGTGGTGAACGACCCGACGACACGACGGTCCCCGGCGAACCGATCGCGTGCGCGAGCGGTACTCGGGGCCGTCGTGCTGGCGGCAGGAACGGCGGCGCTGACCGCCTTCGCGCCGGGCACGGCCGGCGCGGACGTGCTGCTGCCCGAGCCGAGCCCGTTCGGCTCGCTCGGTTCCCTCGATCCGTCCGGCGGGATGCAGACCCTGCTCGGACAGTTCGGCGCCCCCAACATCACCCGCGTGGGCAGTGCGAACGTGATCATCGGCGGCCAGCCCACCACCGGCAGCCTCGGCAGCCTGGGCTTCGGCAGCCTCGGCTTCGGCAGCCTGGACCTCGGTAGCTCCAGCGGCAGCCTCGGCAGCACGTCCACGGGCAGCTTCGGCAGCTCGTACGGCAGCGTCCTCGACACCCCGTTCAACTGACGGGTCGGGCGCCCCAGGGTCGACGACGATCAGTCCACCTGGGGCGCCCACTGCACGCCGTTGATGTGACCGCCGCCGTCCACGAAGAGCGTGTTGCCGGTGACGTACCGCGAGTCGTCGCTCGCGAGGAACACCGCGACCGGACCGATGTCGTCGAGCGGATCACCGATCCGTCCCATCGGGTTCGCCTCCGCCATGGAGGCGGCCATCTGCGGATTGGCCTCCTTGACCCGGCGATACGCCTCACTCTGAGCACCGGGACAGATCACGTTGCAGCACACCTGCTTCGGAGCCCACTCGCGGGCGGCGGTGCGGGTGAGCGTGCGCAGGGCCTCCTTGGCGGCGTTGTAGTGCACCGAGTACATGTGTGCGTTCACGCCGTTGAGGCTGGCCAGGTTGATCACCCGGCCGGTGCCGCGCTTCTCCAGTTCGGGTAGCGCGCGCTGCATCGCCCAGAACGCGGCCATCACGGCCATGTCGAAGCCGCCGCGCAACTGCTCGTCGGTCATGTTCTCGAACCGAGCGAATCCCGAACTACGCCAAGCGTTGTTGACCAGGATGTCGAGTCGACCGAACCGGTCCACCGCGCCGTCGACCATGGCGTGCACCTGGTCCTTGTCGGTGATGTCGGTCTGCTGGAACTCGGCCTTGACGCCCCACTCGTCCCGCAGCCACTGCGCGGTCGATTCACCTGCGGCCGCATCGATCTCGGCCACCAATACGTTCGCACCCTCGCGTGCGAATGCACCCGCGATTCCCCGTCCGATGCCCATTCCGGCGCCGGTGACGACCGCAACCCTCTCGTCGAGCTTTCCCACAACGATCCCCTCTCCCAGAAGAGCTGAAGGGTCCCTTCACTGAACTGGTCCCCGATTGTTGGACTGGCTAAGTGGGAGCCTAAGCCGCGAGGGCCTGGGTCCGGTATTGCACCGGGCTCAGGCCCTCGAGTTTTGTGGAGATCCGTTCGGTGTTGTACCAGTCGATGTAGTCGTCGATCGCGGTGGTCAGCGCCTCGGTGTCGGGGTATCGGGTGTGGTCGAAGAGCTCGGCTTTGAGGTGGCCGAAGAAGTTCTCCATCACGGCGTTGTCGTAGCAGTTGGCCTTGCGCGACATCGATTGGGTCGCAGCGGCTTCAGCGAGCAGCCGTCGCCAGGACGAGTGCTGGTACTGGAATCCCTGATCCGAGTGCACGAGCGGGGCCTGCCCGTCGTCGAGGGTCGCGAGCGCGGCTTGCAGCGAACTGTTGGTCAGTTGCAGCGTCGGTGACGGGCCGATCGAGTGGGCGACGATCTGCCGGTCGAACAGGTCCATGACCGGTGACAGATACAGCTTGTCGTCGCCGATGCGGAACTCGGTCACGTCGGTGACCCACTTGCGGTTCGGGGCGTCGGCGGTGAAGTCGCGGTCGAGCAGGTTCGCCGCGATCGTGCCGACCTGGCCCTGATAGGCGACGTACTTGCGCTTGCGTCGGACCCGGCAGGCCAGCCCGAGCGTGCGCATCAGCGTCAGCACCGTCTTCTTCGCCACCCGCCAGCCGGCACGGGTCAGTGCGTGGTGGATGCGACGGTGCCCGTAGCGGCCGCGGCTGCGCACGAACGCCTCGGTGATCGCGGCCTTCAACTCGGCGTTCGGGTCCGGTGCCCGCAGACGCGCCTGGTGATAGAAGAACGTCGACCGGGCCACCCCGGTGGCCTCGAGCAGCACATCGATGCGGTGTTCGGCCTTGAGGGAGACGACGGCAGCGACCTTCACCGTCGTTGTTGCGCCCTCAAGGCCCGTAATTTTCCCAGGTAGGCGACCTGCGCCCGCAGCACCTCGTTCTCGCGGCGCAGCTGCTCGAGCTCACTGACCTCGTCCGGCCCGGGATCGGCGGGTTTCGGGGGACGCCCGGCCCGCTTCGGGCGCAGCCCGTCCTCGCCCTCGTTGCGGTACTTGCGCACCCACGTCTCGATCAGTTTCGGCGAGGACAGGTCGAACTCGCGGGCGAGGTCGACCTTCGCCTCGCCGGCGATAGCGCGGCGCACTACGTCGAGTTTCAACTCGAACGAGAACGACCGTCTGTCCCGAGGTTTGGCCACCAGAACTCCTCTTCCGCGAACCCGCCACCGGTCATACAACCGTCTGACGGCTGGCCGACCCACGCCCAACCTCGTCGCGACCGTGCGGTCACCCACACCGACCTCGAACAACGCTACAGCCACCACCCGCTGATCCTCGGACAGTGAACTTCGTGCACGCATAAAACTGCTCCCCGGACATCGGAACCGAATTTCTCAGTCCAACTTCCGGGGAGCAGTTCACACGCGCGGACAGCGCACGAAGGGACCCTTCAGCTCGAGGCTGACGGCTACCGCGGACGCGGCACCGAAGCGTCGATGAACAGTCCCTCCACCGACACGCACACCTCACCGGCGGCGTTCTTGATGTCGCCGACGGTGTGAATCTTGCGGCCGTCCACCGAGATCTGCTTGCCGGTCACGGTCAGCTCCTCGAACAGCGGCGTCGGCTTGTGGTAGCGCACGTTGAGCTGTGCGGTCATGCCGGCCTTGCCGCCCCACGCGTTCGCGACGCCGAGCACGTGATCGAGGATGAGCGACGAGACGCCGCCGTGAACGCACCCGGGCGGGCCCTGGTACGGCAGCGTCAGCGTGACGACACCCTGCACCGAGCCGTCGTCGAGCCCCTCGAGTACGAGCGGCGGCGCGATCGCGTTCTCGGGCCCGGTGATCGGGTCGTGTCGAGTGACGCCCTCACCGCTCCACATGTCGATCATCCGCTCGGCCACCTCGGGAGCGTGCTCCTCTAGATGGTCGGCGATGCTGTTCAGTTCCTCCGCGACACGGTCGAGATTCGCGTTGCCCCGGTCGGTGCGCAGCATCGCGTCGATCACCCGGCGGGCCGCGGCGGTCGCGCGATCGACCGGTGCATCCTGCGGCGCCGACGTCAGGACGGTGCGGTGCGGATGGGTGTGGGCTGTCGGGTGGTCACCGACGTTCACGAACGAACCTCCATGGTGGCGTGCGTCAGCACCGACTGGCCGTCGCGTTCGGGGCACGTCGCCAGCAGTGTGAGCGTGTTTCCGTCCAGCCAGACGGACGTCTCGATGGTCTCGCCCGGGTAGATCGAGCCCGCGAACCGCACCGAGTAGCTCCGTACGCGCGTGGGATCGCCGCCGAGCAGACCGTCGACGACGGCCTTGCAGACGACGCCGTACGACGCGAGTCCGTGCAGGATCGGACGGTCGAAGCCGGCCATCTGCGCGAACGCCGGGTCGGCGTGCAGCGGGTTCATGTCGGCACTGAGGCGGTACACGAGCGCCTGCTGCGTGGTGGTCGGCGAGACGAGGACCTTGTCGGCGTCACGCTCGGGCACCGCGTTGGTGACCTCCGGGCCGGCGTCGCCGCCGAAGCCGCCCTCGCCGCGCGCCCAGATCTGCATGCCGGTGGTCCACAACGCGTTTCCGTCGAGATCCGTCGCCGACTGCTCGAGCACGATGACCGCGGCCTTGCCCTTGTCCCACACGTCGGCGACGCGCGACGAGATCCGCGCGGAACCTGTGGTCGGGATGGGCGCGTGCAACGTCAGCGACTGACCGCCGTGCAGGATCTTGCGCAGGTCGATGTCGATGCCCGGCATGGTCATCCCGGCCGGCTTCAGCGTGCGGGCGGAGATGCCCTGGCCGGCGACCATCGCGAACGTCGGCAGGACCCGCAGGCCCTTCTCGTATACCCAGCCGAGTTCGGCGGGGTCGAGCGAGTCCACCCCGGCACCGAGGCCCAAGTGGTACAGCAGAACGTCACGCTCGGTCCAATTGGCCTCGCGCACAGTGGGTTCGGCCGACAGAGCGGTTTTCACATCGATGGGCACTACGACTCCTTGGAAATAGTCCCGGCCCGGTACAGCGTGACGACGCACGCGCCACCGAGACCGAGGTTGTGCTGCAGACCCACGCGGGCACCGTCGACCTGGCGGGCGTCGGCCTGGCCGCGCAGCTGCCACGTCAGCTCGGCGCACTGCGCCAGGCCGGTCGCCCCGAGCGGGTGTCCCTTCGAGATGAGGCCGCCGGACGGGTTCACCACGACCTTGCCGCCGTACGTGGTGGCACCGGACTCGACGAGCTTGCCGCCCTCGCCCGCCTCGCACAGGCCGAGGCCCTCGTACGTGATGATCTCGTTGATCGCGAAGCAGTCGTGCAACTCGATGACGTCGACGTCGTCGATCGTCAGACCCGACTCGGCGAACACCTGCGCGGCCGCGGCCTTCGTCATCGGCGCGCCGACGACGTCGATCATCGACTTGTCGGCGAACGCCTCGGCGGTGTCGGTGGTGAGGGCCTGCGCGACGATCTCGACGGCCTGGTCCTCGAGCCCGTGCTCGCGCACGAACCGCTCGCTGACGACCACCGCGGCCCCCGCACCGTCCGATGTGGGCGAGCACTGCGACCGGGTGAGCGGCGCATGGATCATCTTGTCGTCCAACACCTGCTGCAGCGTGTACTCGTCGCGGAACTGCGCGTAGGGGTTGTTCACCGAGTGCTTGTGGTTCTTGACCGCGACGGCGGCGATCTGCTCGGCGGTGGTGCCGTAGCGCTCCATGTGCTCGAGCGCGGCGTTGCCGAACAGCTGCGCCGTCATGGGGCCGCGGCCCCACTCGTGCTTGGCGGTCATCACCTTCAGGTGGTTGTCGAGCGTGGTGACCTTCGGCATCTCACCGGTGCCGGTGAGCGCGGTCTTGGTCATCTTCTCGAAGCCCACCGCGAGGGCGACGTCGACGATGCCGCCCTGCACCCACTCGCGGGCCATCATGAGCGCCGACGACCCCGTGGCGCAGTTGTTGTTGACATTGACGATCGGGATACCCGTCAGCCCGGTGTCGTACAGCGCGCGCTGGCCGGCGGCAGACGGCTGGAACACGTAGCCGACCGCGGCGCGCTGCACCTGCTCGTAGGAGATCCCGGCGTCGGCGAGCGCCGTGCCCACCGCCTCGGTCACCATGTCCGGGTACTCCCAGTCACGAGACTCGATCTTCTCGAACTTGGTCATGCCCACGCCGATGACGAACGTGCGATTGCTCATGCTGGTGGAACTCACTTTCCAGGATCGGGGTCGCGCGGCAGACCGAGGATCCGCTCGCCGATGATGTTCAACTGCACATTGGTGGTACCACCTGCGATCGACATGCACTGCGAGTTCAGGAACATTTGCGTGGCCGAGCGGCGGTGCTGATCACCAAGCAGGGCCTTCGGCCCGGCCCAGTCCATCGCGACCTCCCACACCTGCTGGATGTGTTCGACGCCCAACAGTTTCGCGATCGACGACTCGGCGCCGGGCTGTGCGCCGGTGAGCGAACGCAGCGTCGTGCGCAGCCCCATCAGGCCGCCGGACTGCGCGTCGCACAGCACCTTGCCCAGAACGGTCAGTTGTTCGGCATCGAGCCCGCCGGGGATCTCGACGGCGAGGTCGAGCAGCGCCTCGCCACCCGAGCCGAGGGACGAATCGTGCGACAGCGAGACGCGCTCGTTGGCGAGGGTGGTGCGGGCCAGCTTCCAGCCGTCGCCGGGCTCGCCGACCAGACACTCGTCGGGGACGAACACATCGTCGAAGAACACCTCGTTGAACAGCGACTCGCCGGTGATCTCACGCAGCGGGCGGATGTCGAGTCCGCTGTTGCGGATGTCGATCAGGAAGTACGACAGGCCCTTGTGCTTGGGAGCGTCGGCGTCGGTGCGCGCCAGGCAGATGCCCCAGTCCGCCTCGCGGGCCATGGACGTCCACACCTTCTGCCCGTTGAGTTTCCAGCCGCCGTCGACCTTGGTGGCCTTGGTGGACAGGCCGGCCAGGTCGGACCCGGCGCCGGGCTCGGAGAACAGCTGGCACCACACGATGTCGCCACGCAGCGACTGCGGGACGAACCGCTCGATCTGCTCGGCGTTGCCGTGCGCGATCAGCGTGGGCACCACCCAGTTGCCGATGACCATGTCGTGCGGGACGAGCGCGGCGCTGCGCAACTCCTCGGCGATGACGAGCTGGGTGACGGCGTCGGCGCTCTTGCCCCACGGCGCGGGCAGATGCGGTGCGGTGTAACCCCTCTCGGCCAGATACGCCTTCCTCTCGCCGCCGCCGAGACCCTTGGCGGGCGCGAGTTCGGCGCGCACGTCGGCGCGGATCCGCTCCGCCTCCGGCGGCAACTCGACGCTGAGGATGCGGCGGGCGCCGTCGAGGGTCAGCTGCGCGACCCGCCGCTTCCACGTCGCGGTGGACCCGAGCAGGATGCGCAGCGACTGCGCCCGCCGCAAGTACAGGTGGGCGTCGTGCTCCCACGTGAACCCGATACCGCCGAGGACCTGGATGCAGTCCTTGGTTACCTGGAACGCCGACTCCACCGCGACCGCACCGGCGACGGCCGCGGCCAGCGACGCCTCCGACGGGTCGACGTCCTCGCCCAGCGCGCGGGCGGCGTCCCACGCGGTGACACGGGCCTGCTCGGTGAGGCTGAACATGCGGGCGGCCTTGTGCTTGACGCCCTGGAACTGGCCGATCACACGGCCGAACTGCTGACGCACGCGCGCGTAGTCGGCCGCGGTGGTGGTGGCCCAGTCAGCCAGACCCGACGCCTCCGCCGCGAACAGTGTGGCGGCGATGTCGAGGACGCGCTGCGAATCGAGCTCCAGCACATCGCCGTCCGCGAGTTCGAGTCCGTCCACGGACACCTCGGCGTTGCGCCGGACCACGTCGTGGCTGGGCAGGTCGGTGACGTCGAGACGGTCGCGTGCCACCACGACGAACGCGAGACCGGACGCCGTGTCATCGGAGGTGGCGGCCAGCAGGAACACGTCGCCCACCTGACCGCCGAGGACGAAGCTGGACGTGCCCGACAGCGCAGCCGTGCCGCCGTCGCGTACCAGCTTCAGCCCGCCCGGCTGCAGCGACACCGCACCGAACCGGGTGCCGTCGGCCAGACCCTCCAGCTCGGCCGTGCGGCCGGCCTCGTTCAGGACCGCCGAGACGACCGCCGTCGGCAGGAACGGTCCCGGCACCATCGACCGGCCGAGCTCCTCGATGACGATGGCGAGTTCGACGAGGCCGTAGCCGGCGCCGCCGACCTCCTCCGGCAGATGCAGGCCCAGCATGCCGAGTTCGGCGAGCGAGCCCCAGTACGCGGGACGCGTCTCGGTCTTGGCCTCGACGGCCTCCCGGATCACGGTCGGGCTCGCATGGCGCGCGGCCCAGCCACGCACGGAATCCCGGAGTTCCCGGTCTTCGTCACTCAATCCAATGGTCATCCAAAAATCCTCGGAAGTAGATGCGGCTCTGCGGAATCGGGGGTCAGATGCGTTCGATGATGGTGGCGGTCGACAGCGCACCGCCCGCGCACATCGTGACGAGGGCGGTGGAGCGGTCCGAACGCTCGAGCTCGTGCAGCGCCGTGGTGATCAGGCGCGAACCGGTGGAGCCGACCGGGTGACCGAGCGCGATCGCGCCGCCGTTGACGTTCACCTTGCTCAGGTCCGCCTCGAGCACCTGCGCCCACGACAGCGCGACGGCGGCGAAGGCCTCGTTGATCTCGACGATGTCGATGTCGTCCAGCGACATTCCGGCCTTGCCCAGCACGTGGCGGGTGGCGTCGATGGGGCCGTCGAGGTGGTAGTACGGGTCGGCGCCGACCATGCCGGACGAGACGATCCGGGCGCGCGGACGCAGGCCCAGTGCCTTCGCCTTGTCCTCGCTCATCAGCAGCACCGCGGCGGCGCCGTCGCTGATCTGCGACGACGAGCCGGCGGTGTGGATGCCGCCGTCCATGACCGGCTTCAGCGCGGCCAGGCCCTCGGCGGTGGTCTCGCGCAGGCCGCCGTCGCGGGTCACGGTCGCGACCTCTCCGGTCGGCTCGCCCTCCTTCGTCACGACCGGAGCCTCGACGGGCACGATCTCGCGGTCGAACCGGCCCTCGGCCCACGCCTGCGCGGCGCGACGCTGCGATTCGAGACCGAACGCGTCGGTGTCGCCGCGTTTGATGCCGCGGTTGGCCGCGATGCGCTCGGCCGAGGTGAACTGGTCGCCCATGTCGACGGTCCAGTCCTCGGGGAACGGGATGCCGGTGCCGGGCGCGAGCGCCTGGCCGAGGAAGACCCGGCTCATCGACTCGACGCCGCAACCGATGCCGGCGTCGATCTGGCCGGACGCGATCAGTCCCGCGACCATGTGCACGGCCTGCTGCGACGAACCGCACGCGCAGTCGATCGTCGTGGCGGCCGTCGTGTAGAGCAGCCCCGCATGCAGCCACGCGTTGCGCGCGACGTTGTTGGACTGCTCGCCGGCCTGCGTGACGACGCCACCGACGATCTGGCCGATCTCCTCCGGAGCGACACCGGTGCGGTCCAGCACGGCGCGCTGCGCGGCACCCAGCAAGGTGGCCGGGTGCAGGCCCGACAGGGCGCCGCGACGGCGGCCGATCGGGGTGCGGGCGGCCTCGACGATGACGACGTTGGTCATGGACAGCTCCTCTGGGGTGCAGCGAGTACGTGTGAATCCACGAGCTGCCCCGCGAACCGGGAACTGCAACTCGTTCATTTTTGGAATGTATTCTACTTTCGGGATCTGGGCAATGGTGCGAGTGAACCGCGACCCCTGCTACGGCACAGACGAATCCGGCCCCACAGGAGAACCTGCGGGGCCGGGTTATGAAATTCGTTTCGGTTAAGCCGTCTCCACGGCCGGCGGTAACTGCGCGTTCGACAGATCGGCGAGCAGCAGGCGGCACGCCGTGCGGAGGTCCTCCTCCGCGTCCGGCACGGAGATCCGCCCGTTGAGGCACGACTGGATGATGCCGAACCACGCCGAGACCAGTAAACGCACCAGGACCGAGTCGTTCTCGGTGACCTGCTCGAGCCCGGCCGCCTCGAACAGCACGTCGCGGAACTGGCGGTCCACCCGCGCCACATCGGGGATCGCGGTGACCTTGGCGGTGCTCGTCGACTGGATCATCGCGTTCGCCAGCAGCGGCCGACGCAGCAGCGCCCGGGTGGCCCGGAGCAGGGTTTCGAAGATCTCGTCCTGCGGGGTGGGCGCCGGCTGGGCCCGCCGCGCGAACCCCTCGCTCATCTGGTCGATCTGGTCGACCATCACCGCGACGAACAGGTGCGTCTTGGACGGGAAGTACCGATAGAGGGTGCCGATCGCGACGCCGGCGAGCTTCGCGACCTCGTGCATCTGAACCCGCTCGAGGTCCTTCTCGGTGCCCAACTGAGCCGCCGCGTCGAGCATCCGCGCGAACCGCGCCCGCTGCTCGGCCGAACTCGGTTCGGCTGCGTCCCGCGCCTCCGCGACTCTCGGCACCGTCGATCCCCCTACCTTCTCTTCGTCCAGTGTGCGCCGCGGGGCGCGGCGCACACTGGAATGCTCCCACCCGACGTCAAATCAGGCGACGAACCACCACTCGTTTCCGCTCAGTGGGAGTCCCACTGTCCCGGAACAAGCACCTGCGATTGCGTTCCACATCGAACCTGAAATCGATGGAGGACACAACCATGCAGGATTGGACAACCGAGTGTGACGTCGTTGTCGTCGGCTCCGGTGGTGGCGCGCTGACCGGCGCATACACCGCCGCAGCGCAGGGGCTGCAGACGATAGTGCTGGAGAAGACCGATCTGTTCGGTGGCACGTCGTCGTACTCGGGAGCGTCCATCTGGCTGCCGGGCACCCAGGTCCAGGAACGCGCCGGACTGCAGGACTCGACGGACAACGCCCGCACCTACCTGCGGAACCTGCTGGGTGACGCCGAGAGCGAGCGGCAGGAGGCGTTCATCTCGACCGCGCCGGCCGTCGTGGAGCTCTTGGAGAAGGACCCGAACATCGAGTTCGAGTACCGTCCCTTCCCCGACTACTACAAGGCCGAGGGACGGATGGACAGCGGCCGCTCGATCAACCCGCTCGACCTCGACCCCGCCGACATCGGCGACCTCGCCGACCGGATCCGCCCCGAGCTCGACCAGGATCGCACCGGCCGGGGCCACGCCCCCGGCAAGCTCATCGGCGGACGCGCCCTGATCGGCCGCCTGCTCGCCGCCGTCCAGGGCACCGGCAACGCCGAGCTGCGCACCGGCACCGAGCTCACCGAGCTGGTCGTCGAGGACGGTCGGGTCACCGGTGTCGTCGCCGAGGCGAACGGCGAGCGGATCCGGATCAAGGCACGCCGCGGCGTGCTGATGGCCGCCGGTGGCATCGAGGGCAACGCCGAGATGCGCGAGCAGGCCGGCACCCCGGGCGACGCCGCCTGGAGCATGGGCCCGTTCGGCGCCAACACCGGCACCGCGATCGCGGCGGGCGTCGCGGTCGGCGGCGCCACCGCGCTGCTGGACCAGGCGTGGTTCTGCCCCGGCGTCGCTCAGCCCGACGGCTCCGCGGCGTTCATGGTCGGCGTCCGCGGCGGCGTGCTGGTCGACGCGCAGGGCGAGCGCTACCTCAACGAGTCGCTGCCGTACGACCGCTTCGGCCGGGCGATGGACGCCCACGACAAGGCCACCGCGGCGAGCCGCGAGAACCGCACAGCGGACGGGCGGGCCATCCCGTCGTACCTGATCTTCGACTCCCGCGAGGGTGGCGGACTGCCCGCGATCTGCATCCCGAACACCGCCCCGGCCGAGCACCTCGAGGCCGGCACCTGGGTGCAGGCGGACACACTCGAGGCCCTGGCGGAGAAGGCGGGCATTCCGGCGGACGCGCTACGTGCAACGGTCGAGCAGTTCAACGACTACGCCAAGCACGGCGTCGACGAGCAGTTCCACCGCGGCGAGGATCCGTACGACGCGTTCTTCTGCCCGCCGAACGGTGGCCCCAACGCGGCGCTGACGGCGATCGAGAACGGCCCCTTCTTCGCCGCGAAGATCGTGCTCAGCGACCTCGGCACCAAGGGCGGCCTGGTCACCGACGCCGACGCGCGGGTGCTCACCGCGGACGGCACCCCGATCGAGGGCCTGTACGCGGCCGGCAACACCAGCGCGTCGGTCAGTGGCGCGTTCTACCCCGGGCCCGGCGTGCCCCTGGGTACCGCGATGGTGTTCTCGTACCGCGCCGTCCGACACATCTTGGGCAACTGATCGACCCGTCGAGGACGGCCCGGTCGCTAGACCAGGTTGTCCTCGATCGGCAGTCCGAACGCGCCCCGGCCGTACATGGCGAGGGCGCGTTCGGCGTCGTTGGCGACGTGCACGCTGCCGGCGTGCGCGTCGCGCCACGCCCGCTCGATCGGATTGCCACGTCCCAGCGAATTGCCGCCCGCGGTCTTGAACAGTAGGTCGATCGCCTCGAGCGCCCGTTCGGTCCCGCGCACTTGGTCGCGTCGCACCCGCAGGCGCTTGCTCATCGGCAGCGGCTCCCCCGCCTCCGCCAGCTCGAGCAGTTCCCGGATGTTGCGGTCCGTCTGCAGGATGGCCGCGTCGATCTCGGACGACGCCCGGGCGACCGCGACCTGCGCGAACTGGTCCTCGGCGAACCGCCCGCCCCCGAGGCTGAGCCGGACCCGGTCCCGCATCGCCGTCAGGTAGATCTCGTAACAGCCGGCCACCGTGCCGATCACCGGGGCCGCGACCGCGCTGGTGAAGATCGCGCCGAACGGGAGCCTGTACAGCGGCGCGGTGTTGACCTTGGTCCCTGGCGCCCGCAACTGGGCCGCGTCGTAGTTGCGCAGCACCCGGTACTCGGGCACGAACGCCTTCTCGACGGTGATCTCGTTACTGGCCGTGCCGCGCAGGCCCACGACGTCCCACACGTCGTTGATCCGGTAGTCGGTACGCGGCACGACGACGGTCATGAAGTCGACGGGGCGGCGGTCCTCGCAGACCACGAGGGCGCCGAGCAACGCCCACGACGCGTGGTCGCAGCCCGACGAGAAGCGCCAGCTGCCCGACAGCTCGTAGCCGCCCTCCACCGGAACCAGTTCTCCGACAGGCGCATACGCCGACGAGACGAGCACCGAGGTGTCCTGACCCCACACCTCGTCCTGCGCCCGGACGTCGAACAGGCCCAGGTGCCACGGGTGCACGCCGAGCACCGACGCGACCCACCCGGTCGATCCGCACGCACCCGAGATCGCGCGAACCACCTCGTAGAACTCGACGGGGCTCGCCTCGAGACCGCCGTACCGCGCGGGCTGCAGCATCCGGAACACGCCGGCGGCGCTCAGGTCGCGGATCGACTGATCGGATATACGGCGGGAGTCGTCGACGGTCTGTGCACGATCGGCGATGGCGGGCAGTAACTCGCGAACCGACCGCAGAACCTCGTGGGCCATGTGGTGCTCCTCGGCGACCCCGGACCGGGTCGCATGTCGGGATTGGGGGGTACCCGCATGGTAGGGCCGGTTTCCGGAAACCCGTCCTGCGGGAGTCCCCTTCGGCGGTTCCGACCTGCGCCGGTCCTTCCGCCACCCGGCGGTCCCGCCCAGTGGGACTACGGAAATCCGGGTGATAGGTGTCACCTAGCGTGGCCGTCAATGCCACAGGTGCATCCTCCGCACGGAGACGCTCACCCGCGGCCAGCGCTCGACATTCGAACGCGTCTGAACTCGAAATTGCATTTCCCTGAAAGGACGGACGAAGTGACCCTCAAGTCCGAAGAGCCCGAAGTCCGCGAGATCGTTGCCGGCAGCGCCCCGACCCGCTTCGCGCGCGGCTGGCACTGCCTGGGCCTGTCCGAGTCGTTCAAGGACGGCAAGCCGCACTCGGTCCACGCCTTCGGTACCAAGCTGGTCGTCTTCGCCGACAGCAAGGGCGAACTCAACATCCTCGACGCGCACTGCCGGCACATGGGCGGTGACCTGAGCCAGGGCGAGATCAAGGGCGACGCGGTCGCGTGTCCGTTCCACGACTGGCGCTGGAACGGCAAGGGTCGCTGCACCGACATCCCCTACGCCCGCCGCGTCCCCCCGGTCGCGAAGACCCGCGCGTGGCACACCCTCGACCAGGACGGGATGCTGTTCGTCTGGCACGACCCCGAGGGCAAGGCGCCGGCCGAGGACGACATGTACGTCCCGCGTATCGAGGGCGCCACCAGCGACGAGTGGACCGACTGGGTCTGGTACACCACCGAGGTCGACACCAACTGTCGCGAGATCGTCGACAACATCGTCGACATGGCGCACTTCTTCTACGTGCACTACTCGTTCCCGACGTTCTTCAAGAACGTCTTCGAAGGACCGGTCGCCAGCCAGTTCATGCGCGGCGAGGCCCGCACCGACATGCGTCCGCACGCCGCCGGCACACCGCAGATGCTGGGCAGCCGCTCCGACGCGTCGTACTTCGGTCCGTCGTTCATGATCGACGACCTGACCTACGAGTACGAGGGCTACAACGTCGAGTCGATCCTCATCAACTGCCACTACCCGGTTTCGCCGGACAAGTTCGTGCTGATGTACGGCATGATCGTCAAGAAGTCGCCGGCCCTCGGCGACAGGGCGCTCGCGACCGCGCAGAAGTTCGGCGACTTCATCGCCAAGGGCTTCGAGCAGGACATCGCGATCTGGAAGAACAAGACCCGGATCGAGAACCCGCTGCTGTGCGAGGAGGACGGCCCGGTCTACCAGCTGCGTCGCTGGTACGAGCAGTTCTACGTCGATCGCGCCGACGTCACCCCGGACATGGTCGACCGTTTCGAGCACGAGATGGACACCACGAAGGCCGTCGCCGCGTGGCGCCAGGTGGTCGAGAACAACCTCGAGCAGAAAGCGCGGGCGAATGCAGCCGCTGGAGTGTGACCGCTGCGGGGCCTGCGTGCAGGTCCTCAAGCACAGCTGGGAGCACACCGCCGTGCAGTGGGACGAGACGGCACAGGAGAAGTGCCTCGAAATCCACGACTGGGTCGGTCGCGAAGGACGCCCCGGTGCACCGGTGATGCGGTGCGAGGCATTGAGTGCGGCGATCCAGGCCGCCGCAGTCGACGGCCGCCTCGCCATCACCAACGAGGAGCCCGTCCCCACCCCGCAGGTCGTCGACCACTGAGTCGCCCTGCCGACGAGAAGGATCTTTCATGATCGACAAGAATCAGTACGGACCCTGGGTCGTCATCGCGGGCGGCTCCGAGGGCGTCGGTGCCGCGTTCGCCGACGAGCTCAGCCGCGCCGGTCTCAACCTCGTGCTGATCGCCCGCAAGCCGGGCCCGCTCGAGGAGACCGCCGAGAAGGTCCGCGCCAACGGCGTCGAGGTCCGTACGCTGTCGCTGGACCTGCTGGCCGACGACGCGCTCGACCGGATCCGCACGGTCACCGATGACCTCGAGGTGGGCCTGCTCATCTTCAACGCCGGCGCCAACAGCTACGGCCACGAGTTCGTCACCGGCGACCTGGCCGGCTTCGGCGGTGTCGTGAACCTGAACATCACCAAGCAACTGGAACTTTCGCACCACTTCGGCGCGAAGATGAAGGACCGCGGCCGCGGCGGAATCATGCTGCTCGGTTCGCTGGCCGGCTACATGGGCTCCGAGCACCAGAGCATCTACGCGGCGTCCAAGGCGTTCAGCCGAGTGTTCGCCGAGAGCCTGTGGCTCGAGCTGGCGCCGTACAACGTCCACGTCGTCGAGCTCGTCCTCGGCGTCACCCGCACGCCCGCCATGGTCCGTGCCGGCCTCAACTTCGACATCCCCGGCATGATCGTGCAGGAGCCCGAAGACGCGGCCCGCGAGGGCCTCGAGCACCTCACCGACGGTCCCGTCTGGGTCGCCGGCGGCAACTACGAGGCCGCGCAGAAGCGCAGCGGCTTCCCCCGCGACAAGATGGTCAAGGGTGCGGCGGAGGCGATGCGCAAGCTGCTGAACCGCTCGTAGAACTCCAGATCGACAGGCTGTGGCTGCGACCGAAAGGTCGCAGCCACAGCCGTATTCGCACCCCGTCACGGAAGGAACACCGATGAGTCTCGAGATCCTGCTGGCCGACGCCACCGCGGATCTCGGGACCGGAATCCTGCACGGCCCGGGCGCGCTGGAGGCGGCGATCCGGCGTTCCTCGACGACTGCGGGCCCACCCAGCACCTGCTGGGAAACATGCTGATCGACGTGGATCCGGTGGCCGGCTCCGCCACCAGCCGGACGTACGTGTCGGATCTACACCTCGGCGTCGGGGACCTGCAGGGTCTGAGCTTCTCGACGCTGGGCGACTACCACGACGAGTGGCGGCTCACCGACGGCGTGTGGCGAATGAGCCACCGCACCAAGCTGAGCGACGGAAATCCTTCAGGATCGGTTGCCGAGCCGATCGAGCAACGCCATAGCATCGAACGGCGCGTAGCCCTTCATGTCGTTGTCGAAGTAGACGAAGGCGTCGAGCCCGTCGCCGGTCCAGCCGCGCACCTTCGCGGCCCAGTCGTCCAGTGCTGCGTCGGTGTAGCCGCTCGCATACAGTTCGGCGTCGCCGTGCAGGCGGGCGTACGCGAAGTCGGCGCAGGGTTCGTCGATCCGCGGATACCGGCCCGCGGTGTCGGCGAGCACCAGCGCGACACCGTGCTCGCGGGCGATCGTGACGACGTCGGGGACCGCGAAACTGGGGTGCCGCACCTCGAGCGCGTGCCGGATCGGACGATCGGCGTCCGTGACGGCGAGGACGCGGTCGTCGGACAGCTTGTCGTCGTGGCGCTCGGCGAGCGCACACGCGGCGGTGGTGGTCCGGGGCAGCTGCGCCAGGAACGTGTCGAGGCGGTCGGCGTCGAACTGCATGTTCGGCGGCAGCTGCCACAGGATCGGGCCGAGTTTGTCATGGAGGCCGAGCACGCCGGACGCGAAGAAGTTCGCGAGCGGGACCTCGACGTCCAGAAGCCTGCGCAGGTGGGTGATGTAGCGGCCGCCCTTGACCGCGAACACGAATCCGTCGGGCGTCTCGTCGCGCCACTTCGCGAAGCTCGACGGCTTCTGCAGTGCGTAGAAGGACCCGTTGATCTCGATCGACGTCAGATGCTCGGCGGCGTATCGCAGCTCTTCGCGGTGGACCAGTCCGGTCGGATAGAACCCGCCGCGCCACCCCGGGTACACCCACCCGGAGATGCCCACGCGGACGTCCGCCATGCGGCCGCAGTGTAGTCGCGTCGGTCCGGCGATTCCGGCGACTCGAGAACGACTGTCCGGGCGTCGGGGTACCGTCAGTTCGCTAGATCCGAGACTGTAGGGGGGATTTTCTCCATGTGGGGTTCAGATCCGAGACGTGCTGCGCGACGCCGACTGCAGCGGGGGCTGCTCGGCGCGTCGCTCGCAGCGCTGGTGGCGCTGCCGCTCGCCGGGGAGGCGGTGGCCGCGCCCGGAAGTGCCGGGACCGGCAGCCTCGGCAGCGCTGCCAGCGGCTCGAGCGGCAGCGCGGCCGCCAGCTCCGACAACGGCAGCGTGACCGCCGGGTCGGTGATCCCGCCCGCGCTCCAGAACGAGCATCCGACGCTGCCACCGCTGCGCGACGACATCACGGTCGCCGCGATCACCGGCGAGCAGCAGAAGTCGGAACAGTTCGTCCGGTTCACCGTCGCCTCACCGGCGCTGCGCCGCGAGGTCGGCGTGGAGGTGCTCCTGCCGAAGGACAACTCGGTCCCGCGCCCGTCGATCTACGCCCTCGAGGGTGTCGACGCGGGTGAGGACACGAGCGGTTGGGCCACCATCGGCGGCGCGCCCGCGTTCTTCGCCGACAAGAACGTCAACGTCGTGATGCTCAACGGCGGCGTGTCGGGGCTGTACACCGACTGGGATCGGGCCGATCCGACTGTCGGACTGCACAAGTGGGAAACGTTCGTCACCGAGGAGCTGCCGCCGCTGCTCGATGCCCGACTGCGCACCAACGGCGTCAAGTCGCTGCTCGGCATCTCGATGGGATCGCAGGGCGCGATGATGCTCGCGCACCGGAATCCGGGTATGTACCGCGGCATCGCGGTCTTCAGCGGTTGCTACTCGACCACCGACGACCTGGGCCGGCTCACCGTGCAGTCGACAGTGTCGTCGCGTGGCGGCGACATCGCGAATCTGTGGGGCGAGGTCGGCGGGCCCGAGTGGGCGGCCCACGACACGGTCCGCAACGCCGAGGCGCTGCGCGGCATGGACATCTACGTCTCGGCGGGATCGGGTGTGCCGGGTCAGTACGAGGATCCCGCGGCGTCCGACTGGTTCGACCGAGTGTTCATCGGTGGCCCCATGGAGGTGGCGGCCAATGCCTGCACCCGCGTACTCGACGCTCGACTCGACGAACTGAAGATTCCGGCCACCGTCGACTACGAGCCCATCGGCATCCACGGCTGGTACTACTGGCGGGACCGGCTGCCGAAGGCGTGGCCGACGCTCGCGCGATCGCTCGACCTCCCTGCCTGACAGCGACCGCAACTGCACGCGACAACGGGCCCTGCACGGACTGATCCGTGCAGGGCCCGTCTCGTGGAGCATCGTCTACCGGACGATCACGCCTTCGGGATGAACGCCTTCAGCGGCTCCGAGGCCGACCAGTCGTGGCCCCAGTAGCTGTCGGCGGTGATCTCCTCGGCGGTGTAGAAGGTCTCGTCGACCAGCATGCCCTCGGTGCCGAACTCGAGATCCCAGCCTCCGGGTGCACGCACGTAGAACGACACCATCTTGTCGTTCGTGTGGCGGCCCAGGGTCGACGAGATCGTGAAGCCGAGCTTGGCGACACGGTCCAGGGCCTGACCGACGGCGTCGAGGGTGTCGACCTCCGTCATCAGGTGCACCAGGCCGGGCTCGTCCGTCGGCGGCGCCGGGCACAGCGCGAGGCTGTGGTGACGCTGGTTGACGCCGAGGAAGCGGACGCGGCTGACACCGTCCTGGAGCCGGATGGCGCCACGCGGGAGGAAGCCGAGCACCTCCGTGTAGAAGGCATACGACTCCGCGAACTTCGGCGTCGGCAGCACGACGTGGCCGAGGCCCTGCTCGCCGGTGACCCAGCGACCGCCGAACGGCGTCACGACCGGGCTGTGGTCCAGCACCGGGCCGAAGAAGACCTCGACGCGGGTACCGGCCGGGTCGTCGAACGCGATGACCTTCTCGGCGTCGCGGTAGTCGGCCTCCTCGAGGGAGAGCTCCTCGACCGCGATGCCGGCCTTCTCCACAGCCTCGCGGACGCGCTGCAGCGCGAACTGGTCGCGCACCTCCCAGCCCACCGCCAGCGCCTTGTCGGACTCGCCCGGCAGGACGATCAGGCGGGCACGCCGCTCGTCGACCCGCAGGTAGAGGCCGTCCGGATCCGGGCCGCTGCCGACCGACATACCGAGGCCGTCGACGACGAGCTCGCGCCAACGAGCAATGTCCTGAGTCTGGATCCTGAGGTATCCGAGACCCCGAATTTCCGTCATATCAATCCGTCCCTGAGTGAGGAATTCAGTTGGGTTCGAACTAGATCATCGAGCGGTGGATGCCCTGCGGCTCACCACCGAGCTGCGTCAGTGCCGAGGCGTGGTTGATCGAGCCGGGCACGTGGATCGCGTGGGTCAGGCCGACGTGCGCGTCACGCCAGAAGCGCTGCAGCGGCAGCGTCACCTTCATCGCACCGCCACCGGCGCGAGCGAAGATCTCGTCGAGGGCGCTCACGGCACGCCACGCGGCGTTGGTCTGGGTGCGGCGGCCGATCGCGCGCTCCTCGAAGGTGACCTCCTGGCCCTTCTCGGTCTTGTCCCAGAAGCGGTCGACGGTCTCGAGGATCGACACCCGCGCGGCGTTGATCTCGTCGGCGGCCTGACCGATGGCGTAGAGGACGTACGGATCCTCCTTGATCGGCACACCGGTCACCGCGACGCGCTCCTTCTGCGCGGCGATGTACAGGGCGAGACCGCCCTCGCACATGCCGATCAGCGACGAGGAGATGCCGAGCGGGAAGATGCACGAGAACGGGAACTTGTACAGCGTCTCGTCGCGACCCGCGTGGCGCCAGCCGTTGCCCTGCAGAACGATGTCGGAGTCGATGGTGCGGTACTCCGGGATGAAGGCGTCCTTGACGGTGAAGTCCTTCGAACCGGTGCCGCGCAGGCCGACGACGTTCCAGCTGTCGTGGTCGACGGTGTAGTCCGCCTTCGGGACCAGCACGTGCAGGATCTGGCCGGTCGGGACACCCTTCTGGTCACCGACGAGAGCACCGATCATGACCCACTCGCAGTGGTCGTTGCCGGTGGAGAACGACCAGCGGCCGTTCAGGATGTAACCGCCGTCGACCGGCACCGCGACACCCATGGGGGCGTACGGCGACGCGATCCAGGTGTCGACGTTCTCTCCCCAGACCTCCTGCTGCGCCTTGGGATCGAAGAAGGCCATCTCCCACGGGTGCACGCCGACGATGCCGGACACCCAGCCGGTGGAGCCGTCGACGGCGCCGATGGCCATCGCCGTCTCAGCGAACTCGCGCGGGTGGGACTCGAGGCCGCCGAACTCCTTCGGCTGCAGCATCCGGATGACGCCGGCGTCGCGGACACGCTTGGCGTTTCCGTCCGAGAGGCGCATCAGCTTCTCGCCCTCGATACCGCCTTCACGGATCTCGTCCGCGAACTGCATGATGTTGTCCAAAACCTGACCCATAGCTATCAGCTCTCTCTCACGACCCTACGACGACGCGGGTCTAATACTTTGCGGCCAGACCAACTGCCTTCTCGATCAGCTGGTCTTCCTGTCCTCGGACAAGCCTGCGGCCACCGGGCTCGATGAGATTCTCGGCGATGCCGTGACGCTTGGCATGCGAATCGGCATGCGAATCGGCATGCTCGAGGAAGCTGGGGTGGGCACCGGCGCGGGCCGTCGTCGGTGGCAGACGATCGAGCATCGCGCCCTCCTGGTGCGAGTGGGGACCAACGCGCATTCGATCGCGCTGATCGTGTGTGTGGAACGGTCCCAGGAACCGGCCGGGAGAACAAAACATCTCCCGCTCAGCGGGACTCGAATTCGGCCACGTCAGAGCCTGTTTCCCAGTCCCGCTGAGTGGTCATTCGGGAACCCTTTTCCGGACTACTTCGCGTCCGGCGCCGACAGGCGGTCCGAGGCGGTGTCGGCGACGTGGTTCGCGGCCACGTAGCCGAAGACCATCGACGGGCCGATCGTGGCGCCGGCGCCTGCGTACTCGTTGGCCATCACGGATGCGGCGGTGTTGCCGGTCGCGTAGAGGCCGTCGATGACTGATCCGTCCTCACGGAGCACACGGGCTTGCGCGTCGGTGACGAGGCCGCCCTTGGTGCCGAGATCGCCGGCCTCGATGCGCACGGCGTAGAACGGGCCCTTGACGATCTCGTCCATGGCCGCGTTCTTCATCGTCGGGTCGCCGTAGTACTGGTCGTACGCGCTGTCGCCGCGCCCGAACTCCTCGTCCTTGCCGGTGCGGGCGTAGCCGTTGAACCGGTCGACGGTCTCGAGCAGGTTCTGCGGCGGGACACCGATCTTCTCGGCCAGCTCGCTCAGCGAGTTCGCCTTGTGCACAATGCCCTGGTCGTAGAAGCCCTGCGGGAACGGCGCACCCGGCAGCACCTGTGCGAACGGGTACCGCGAGCGGGCCTTGCTGTCCATGATGAAGTACGCCGGGACGTGGCCGCCGTCGAGCTGGTCATGCACGAAGTTCACGTACGGCGCCGACTCGTTGGTGAAGCGCTTGCCGTCCTGGTTGACGATCACCGAGGGCGGGATGGACCGCTCCGACACCAGCGGGATGACCGCGCCCATCGGATGCTTCACGGACGGCATCCACCACGCGTCGTCCATCAGGTCGACGGCCGCACCGAGCTTCTGGCCGGCGACGATGCCGTCGCCGACGTTCTCGCGGGCACCGGCACTGATGTTCGGGGCACCGTGCTCGGGCAGGTACTTCGCGCGCATCTCGTTGTTGTGGTCGAAGCCGCCGGTCGCGAGCAGGACGCCCTTGCGGGCGCCGACGCGCACGAGCTTGCCGTCCTTCTCGACGGTGGCGCCGACGACGGCACCCTTGTCGTCGACGATCAGGTCCGTCATCGACGTCTTCAGCCACAGCGGCACGCCGGCGTCCTTGAGCGCCATACGCATACGAGCGACGAGGGCGCGGCCACCGGTCGACATGTGGCGGCGGCGGATGACATTCGACGACACGCGCCACGCCGCGACCAGCGACGCCCTGCGTCCACGCCACGTGCGCTTGACCATCGCCAGATCGCGGTAGTCCTTTGACGTCACCCACAGGCCCAGCGGACCCTTGAGGCTGTTGGGACGCTGGTACTTCTCGTCCTCGCCGAGCTTGCGGGTGTCGAACGGGGTGCACTCGATGGTGCGACCGAGGGGGCGGCCGCCCTCCTCCTCCGGGTGGTAGTCGGAGTAGCCCTTGACCCAGTAGAACTCGATGTGCGGACTGCGCTCGAGCAGTTCCATGAGCGGCGGACCGTTGTCGACGTACGCGTCGAGGCGCTCGGCCGACACCTTGCCCTCGGTGATGATGTCGAGGTAACGACGGATCGACTCGCGGGAGTCCCGCTGGGCGCCGCTGCGCTGCAACACCGGAGCGTTGGGGATCCAGATGCCGCCGCCGGAGATCGCGGTCGAACCGCCGAACGTCTTGCCCTTGTCGACGATCAGAGCCGACAGGCCACGGTCGGCCGCGGTGATGCCGGCCGCCATTCCGCCACCGCCGCTGCCGACGATCAAGAAGTCGACGACGGTGTCGAAGGTCTGGTTCTCAGTCATGTTCGGTCAGTTCACTTCCGGTCGCGCAGGAGGAAGGAGAGAACTGCCGAGACCCACGCGTCGCGCGCCTCGATCATGGTCCAGTGGCCGCAGTTCGGGAACACGTGGAACTCGGCGTTGGGGATGTCGCGCATCGGCAGCAGGCCCATGTCGACGGGGCTCACTCGGTCGTCGCGCCCCCACGTGATGAGGGTCGGGGCCATGATCTTGCCGAACTGCGCCCAGTACGGCGTGCCGTCGGCCTGCGCGTTGGCGGCGGCCATCGCGGCGAACGCCTTCGAGCTGTACATGCGGCGAGCGATCTCGAGCGTCTTGGGCTCGGTCGCCAGGGCCCAGCGCTCCTCGATGAGCTGCTCGGTGACGACCGCGGGGTTGTAGACCATCGACTGCAGCCAGCGGATCAGGCCCTCGCGGGTGGGGTTGTCGGTGAACTCCATCAGCAGCTTGATGCCCTCGCCCGGGTTGGACGACAGGACGTTCTTGCCGACGCCGCCGATGGAGACCAGCTTGTTGACTCGTTCCGGATGCGCGATCGCGATGCGGGCGCCGACGACGCCACCCATCGAGTTGCCGATCATGTCGACCGCACCCAGGCCGAGGCCGTCGAGGAAGGTCGGAACGGCGCCTATCGCCTCGACCATCGGGTGGCCGTCACACGGATCGGACACGCCGAAGCCGGGGAACTCGAGGACGTAGCAGGTGAAGTGCTCGGCGAAGTCCGCGAGCACGCCACGGTAGTTCCGCCATCCCGTCACGCCCGGGCCCGAGCCGTGCAGCAGCAACAGCGGCGGGCCGTCGCCGGCCTGGTGGTACCGGAGAACGCCCTGATCGGTGTTCAGTTCCTTCAGCGTTCCCTCGTAGCTCAGCTCAGTAGTCATCGTCGCCTCTGTCCCTCACGTGTCATCCGGGTCACAGCCCATTCGGGTGGCAGGCTGCCAGGCCGCGCAGGCGTGGGCCATATCTCATCCCGATGAGCGAGACCAACCGCTCCCTGTCTGCGCCCGTCAGAGGCGGTTCCGCTCATTGAGACAGCAGTTCAGGGCCGCGAACGTGCAGCCATACGCTCGCAAACATCAACTTCGGCGCACTCGGCGTCGAGCGATCCCGTCGAATCGGAGGTGGCCCCATGCCCACAGAGCTGATTGCACACGAGAACTCGGCGGCAGCGCCGACCCCCGACGAGATGCGCCGCGTGATGGGCCAGTTCGCGACCGGCGTGACGGTGGTGACCGGACTGGACGACGAGGGCCCGGTCGGGTTCGCGTGCCAGTCGTTCGCGTCGGTGTCGCTCGAGCCCCCGCTGATCCTGATCTGCGCCGATCATCGCGGGCGCGCCTGGCCGCGGATCCGCGAGACGGGCCGCTTCTGCGTCAACGTCCTGCACGAGGAGCAGTCCGACCTGTGCTCGCGCTTCGGTTCCAGCAAGGGCCGCAAGTACGAGGACCTGGACTGGGAGCTGTCCCGCTGGAACACACCGGCGCTGCCGGGTGTCCTGATGCGCGTCCACGCGGAGGTGCACGACGTCCACATCGCCGGCGACCACGACGTCATCATCGGCCGGGTTCTCGAACTCGACACCGTGTGCGAGGAGCGCCCGATGGTGTTCTTCCGCGGCAAGTTCGGCATCCAGACCCCGATCCTGACCCCGGCGCGCGCCACCGCCTGACCCCGGCGCGCGCCACCGCCTGACCCCGGACGACCGAACGGGAACTCGGGGCACGGATCCGATCGCGGAGCGTGCCGAGAGTTCCCGTTCGTGCGGGTGGGGTGTTCAGGTGGGCGGCCGGATCCCGGTCAGATCCCCCGTCGGATCCCGCTCAGATCCACTGCCCGCTCTGGATCGACAGCAGGCGGTCCATGGCGTCGGCGGACCAGGTGTCCACGGGGGTGGTCGGCGCCCGCCGAGCACGTCGCGGCGCGCCGAGTTCGGGGTAGAGGGTACGCGAGACCTCTCGGGCGGCGTCGACGACGAGCGGTGCGACGCGCTCGAGCTGGGCGGTGCGGGCGTCGCCGCACAGCGAGATGCCGGCGACCGGGCCGTCGTGGCCGCGAACCGCGACACCGACGCATGCGACGCCGCGCACCGACTCGCCCCGCTCGAAGGCGAGGCCGCGCCGCTGCCGGATGCGGTTGAGCTCCTGGTGCAGCGTCGAGATGTCGGTGATCGTGCGATCGGTGCAGCGGCTCAGCCGCTCCTCGTAGAGGCTGTCGACGCGTTCGGGGTCCAGCCACGCGAGCATCGACTTGCCCCCGGCCGTCGAGTACGCGGGGCCGCGACCGCCGACCCGCGACGGCAGCGTCGACGCGAAGCGTCCACCCACCTTGTCGAGGTAGATGCTCTCGCTCCCGTCGAGGACCGCGAGGTGGACCACCATGCCGGTCTGCATGTGCAGTTCGTGCAGCAAAGGTGCTGCCGCGGCACGGATCTCGCTGTGTCCGCCGTCGCCGCCGCCGAGCCCCAGAGCGCGGCGGCCGAGGCAGTAACCGAACGAAGCGTGCTCCACCCAGTTGAGGCGGACCAGCTGGTCGAGGATGCGGTGCACCGTCGAACGCGGCAGCTGGGTCCGGCAGGCCACCTCTTCGAGCGTCAGCCGCGAAGCACGGCCGTCGAAGGCGTCGAGGATCAGGGTCATCCGTTCGACCATGGACGGCGGCAGTTCACGGCGCGGGGCCTCTGCAGCGGCCGGCTCACCGGTATCGACGACTGTCATAGACACCTCCAAGACAACATCCACACCCCAGGTCAGCGGGGCGAAACGGAGCAAAACTGAAATTAATTCTGACAGGCTAGCAGGTGGGTCCCGCGGGACGGGACGGATTCCCTGCCGATCGTTTGTCCGAATCGGACATCGCCATCATGGCGTGACCGGCATCACTTCGCACGCTCACGCGGGCAGGTCGGACGAAACTCCCGGTGACCGGAAACGCCGCAGCGGTCACCATCACGACGGAGTAGAACGAAGCGGTACCGACCGATCCAGCAACGGAGCTGTAGGGATGCACATCGGAATCGTCTCCCCCGTCGTGGTGCTGCACCCCGATGCCCACTCCGAGTGGGAGCGCGGGGCCGGCATCTCCGATCTGGCCCAGGTCGCCGAAACCGCCGATCGCCTCGGTTTCCACCATCTGACCTGCAGCGAACACGTCGCCGTGCCGGTGGACGTGGCGCGCGCCCGGGGCGGCACCTACTGGGATCCGCTGGCGACGTTCGGCTACCTCGCCGCCCGCACCGCCCGGATCCGCCTGGCCACGCAGGTGCTGGTCCTCGGCTACCACCACCCGCTCGAGATCGCCAAGCGCTACGGCACCCTCGACGTGGTCAGCGGCGGACGCCTGGTCCTCGGGCTCGGCGTGGGGACGTTGCGGGAGGAGTTCGAACTGCTGGACGCGCCGTTCACGGACCGCGGCGCCCGCGCCGACGACGCCCTCGCGGCGCTCCGTGCCGCGCTGTCCCGGAGCGTGCCCGAGTACGACGGGACCTATTACGAATTCCACGACCTGCTCGTCGAGCCGCACGCCGTCCAGGACCGCGTCCCCCTGTGGATCGGCGGCCGGACGATGCGCTCGCTGCGGCGCGCCGTCGACCACGGCGACGGCTGGGTGCCGTTCGGGCTGGGCGTCGACGATCTGGCCTCGATGCTCGGCAAGGTCGACGTCCCCGCGGGCTTCGAGATCGTGCTCGGCGCGGGTGCTCCGCTCGACCCGCTCGGCGACCGCGCCCGCACCGCACGCGCCCTCGAACGCCGCCGTGCGGCCGGCGCCACCATCGCCAGCGCGGCGGTGGCCGCGACGGGAGCGGCGCACTACTGCGATCAGCTCGAGGCCCTGCACGCACTGGGCGTCGAACTCGGTCTCGAGTTCGAGCCCGAACAGGGCTGACTGTCACACCCCCAGCACATCCCCAGCGGGACAACACCGAAGGAGATCCGATGACCGATATCGCGACCGACACCGCCGCGCTCGTCCAGTCCCTCGTCGAACGGGTTCAGCTGCTCGAGGACAAGCTCGCGATCCAGGAACTCGTCACCGCGTACGGCCCGGCGGTCGACGCGGGGGAGGCCGAGAAGGTCGGCGCGCTGTGGGCCGAGGACGCCGTGTACGACGTCGACATGCGCCTCATGGACGGTCGCGCCGAGATCATGGAGATGGTTCGCACCCGCCCGCACCAGGACTACATCAACGGCGGTTGCGGCCACCTCCTGGACCCGGTGAACATCGTCGTCAAGGGCGATACGGCGATCGCGACCTGCCACTCGCAGCTGCTGCGCCGCAACGAGAACGAGGATTCGTTCCGGGTGTGGCGGGTCACCGCCAACCGCTTCGAGCTCACGAAGATCGACGCCGAGTGGAAGATCCAGCGACGTACCTCACGCGTGCTCGACGGCCGCGCCGAGGCCCGCGAGCTGCTGGCCCGCGCCGGCAGCTGATCGACTGCTGGAACCGCGAAACGGCCTGCCCCTCACTGAGGGGCAGGCCGTTTCGCTGCGGTCGAATCAGTTGGCGGCTTCGAGAGTCGCCTTGGCCCACCGGTAGTCGGCCTTGCCTGCAGGCGAGCGCACGACCTCGGGGACCACGACCACCGTGCGCGGTACCTTGTAGCCCGCGATCTGGGTCCGGCAGTGCGCGATCACCTCGTTCTCGTCGAGGTCGTCGATGCCGTCACGGGCCGAGATGACGGCCGACACCCGCTGCCCGTACGTGGGATCCGGGATACCGGCGACGAGCGCGTCGAGCACGTCGGGATGACTCTTGAGTGCCTCCTCGACCTCCTCGGCATACACCTTCTCGCCGCCGGTGTTGATGCACGACGATCCGCGGCCGAGCACGACGATGGTTCCGTCCGCCTCGACGCGCGCGAGGTCGCCGAGCACGGACAGTCGCACGCCGTCGACGACCGGGAACGTTGCCGCCGTCTTCTCGGGGTCGCCGAAGTAGCCGAGCGGCACGTGTCCGGCGCGCGCGAGGTAGCCGACGTTGTCGGAGCCCGGCTCGATCGTGGCGAAGTCGGTGTCGACCACACGCGCCTTCGGCGACGGCGGCATCCGCAGCAGGCCGTCCTCGTCCTTCTTGAGTTCGCCGTCGTTGCCGGACTCGGACGAGCCGAACGCGTCCCGGAGGTAGACGTTCGGGAGCAACTTGTTGAGCTTGCCGCGGACGCTGGCCGACCACAGCGCGCCGCCGGAACCGATGATCCACAGCGAGCTCAGGTCGAACCGTTCGCCGTGCTCCTCGATCGCGTCGGCGAGCGGACGGGCGATCGCGTCGCCGACCACCATCACGGTGTTGATCTTGTGCTGATCGACCAGTTCGAGTGCCTCGACCGGGTCGTACTTGGACATGAGGACCTGCTTGGATCCCATGAACATGCAGGTGAACAGCGAGTACGACGCCGCACCGTGCATCAGCGGCGCGGTGACCAGGTAGGTCATGGCGAACTGGTTCGCGGCCGCCGCGGCACCGAGCTCGGCGGGCGAGAGGATGGGGTCGCCGCCCATGATGGCGCCCCCGGCGAGCGCGGCGTGGTAGAAGTCCTCGTGCCGCCACATCACACCCTTGGGCATGCCGGTGGTGCCACCCGTGTAGATGACGTAGAGGTCGTCGGCGCTGCGCTCCGCGAAGTCCCGCTCAGGCGACTGCTCGGCGACAGCCTCGTGGTAGTCGACCAGCGAAACACCTGCGGCGGCAGCCGCTTCCGCGAGGGCCGGGCCGGCCGCCTCGCCGACGAGCACGATGCGCCGCAGCTCCGGGCACTTGGGCAGCACCTCGGCGATGACGTCGCTGAACTCGCCGTCGGCGATCACGGTGGCCAGCTTGGCGTCGTTGTAGAGATAGGTGAGTTCGTCGGCGACGTAGCGGAAGTTGACGTTGACCGGGACGGCGCGAACCTTGAGGCAGCCGAGCAGCGATTCGACGAACTCGAGGCTGTTGCGCGCGTGCAGGCCGACGTGGTCGCCCGGTTGCACACCCTCCGCCGCGAGGTGGTGGGCGATACGGTTCGCGGCGGCGTCGAATTCGGCGAACGTCCGCGACTCGGATCCACACACGAGCGCGATCTTGTCCGGGACGGCATCGATCACGGCTTCGGTCAGATCAGCGAGATTGAGTGTCATGGCTGGCCCTTCGGGTGAATCGCACAACGAGCAACAGTGCGTTCTACCACAAACCCCGCCCCCGTGTGCCTGAGATCACAACCTCGTGAGTAGAACATATTTCTATACACCGATCAATAGCGGGCCGAGGAGATTTCGGGTTTCTCGGCGGCAGAGGTGCCTGCGCCGCAGCCTCCGCGAGAGACCGCCGCGCTCCGCGCGACGGAAACGGCACCAGCCCTTGTGTCGAAACTAGAATGAATACTAGTTTGGAGCGCATCGCACGTAAGGTTAGGAGCCTGACATGGACGAATCCCTGAGCTTGGCCGGTCGCACGGCCATCGTCACCGGCGCCGGGGCCGGCCTCGGCCGCGCCGAGGCACTCGCGCTCGCCGAGGCCGGCGCAGCGGTCGTCGTGAACGACATGGGCTCGGCGGCCCACGACGTCGTCGACGAGATCAAGGCCGCCGGCGGGCAGGCGCTCGCGATCACCGGCGACGTCTCCGACTGGTCGCTCGGCGGACGCATGATCGAGGAAGCCGTCGCGAACTTCGGATCGATGGACATCCTCGTCAACAACGCGGGCATCCTGCGCGACAAGATGATCTTCAACCTGTCGGAGTCGGACTGGGACGACGTGATCCGCGTGCACCTCAAGGGTCATGCCGCGACGTCGCACGCCGCTGCGGTGCACTGGCGTCAGGCGAGCAAGGACGCCGGCGGACCGATCTTCGGCCGCGTGATCAACACGTCCTCCGAGGCCTTCCTGTTCGGTTCGGCCGGACAGCCCAATTACTCTGCCGCCAAGGCGGGTATCACCGCCCTGACGCTCTCCACCGCGGCCGGCCTGTCCCGCTACGGCGTGCGCGCCAACGCGATCTGCCCCCGCGCCCGGACGGCCATGACCGCCGAGGCCTTCGGCACCGAGAACAACACCGGCGTGCAGGGTCTCGACCCGCTGGCACCGGAGCGCGTCGGCACCCTGGTGCGTTACCTCGCCTCGCCCGCGTCGGACGAGATCAACGGCCAGGTGTTCGTCGTGTACGGCAAGATGGTCGCGCTCATGGCCTCGCCGAAGGTCGAGAACCGCTTCGACGCAGCCGGTTCCGAGTTTTCCATCGAGGAGCTGGCTGGACAGATGACGCCGTACTTCTCGGGTCGCGGACCCTACGAGACCTACGCCGCGTACAGCGTCGCTGGTCTCGAGAAGATCGCGCTCGCCACCGACGCTCCCGCCGAAGTCTGAGCCGGGAACGACGGTTCGACATGAGGCTGGAGGGGAAGGTCGCGATCGTCACGGGCGGTGCCGGCGGCATCGGCCGCGCGATCACGCGGGTGTTCTCCCGCGAGGGTGCGAAGGTGCTGTTCGTCGATGTCGACGAAGACCAGGGTCGAGCACTCGAACAGGAGATCGCCGAGGCGGGCGGCGAGGCGAAGTTCCTGGGCGTCGATATCTCGCAGGCGGATTCGGCGACGACGATCCGAGACGCCGCCGTCGCGGCGTTCGGCCGGATCGACGTGCTGGTGAACAACGCGCACGCGTCCCGCCAGGCCCCGCTGCTCGAGCAGACGCAGGAGATGTTCGACATCTCGTTCGGTACCGGCTTCTACCCGACGGTCCACCTGATGCAGGCCTGCTACCCGCAACTGAAGGAATCGCAGGGATCGATCATCAACTTCGGTTCCAGTTCGGGACTCGAGGGCATGCCCACGCAGACGTCGTACGCGGCGGCCAAGGAGGCCATCCGCGGTGTCAGCCGCGTGGCCGCCAACGAGTGGGCCGCCGATCAGATCCGCGTCAACGTACTGTGCCCGTTCGCGGCCACCGAGGGTGTCGTGGCATGGCAGAAGGCGTTTCCCGAGCGCGCGGCGGCGACCGTCGCCAAGGTGCCGTTGCAGCGGATCGGTGACCCCGAGACGGACATCGCCCCGGTCGCGGTGTTCCTCGCGAGCGACGACTCGAGGTACATGACGGGCCAGACCCTCATGGCGGACGGCGGCAGCCTGAAGCTGCGCTGACGGCACCGGGATGCACCAATTTTCCGGTACCGCCTCGTAACCTCCTCTGTCGGCGGTATAAACCCTGGCAGCCTGCTGCGAAGCAAGCCGCCTACCAAACCGCCGACAGAGGAGTTCCATGACCGACAGCCGGGCGAACAGACGAACTGCAACTCAGGGGATCGGGAGTGTCTCCCGCCGCAGATTCCTTGCGGGAACGGGACTTGCGGCCGGAGCGGTCATGCTCTCGTCGGTGTCCACGTTTGCCTCCGCAGCCCCCCGCCGTGCCCTCGCCGACGGCGACCGTGTCCCGGCTCTCGTGATCGGCAGCGGGTACGGCGGCGCCGTCGCGGCCCTCCGGCTCACCCAGGCCGGCATCCCCACCCAGATCGTCGAGATGGGTCGGAGCTGGGACACCCCCGGGCCCGACGGCAAGATCTTCTGCGGGATGCTCAATCCCGACAAGCGCTCGACGTGGTTGTCCACCACCACCGATCAGCCCATCAGCAACTTCATGGGCTTCGGCATCAACAAGAGCGTCGAACGGTACGTCGGCCTGCTCGATTCCGAGCGGTTCTCCGGCATCAGGGTCTACCAGGGCCGCGGCGTCGGCGGCGGTTCGCTCGTCAACGGCGGCATGGCGGTCACCCCGAAGCGCAACTACTTCGAGGAGATCCTGCCGTCGGTCGACGCGAACGAGATGTACAACACCTTCTTCCCGCGCGCCAACGCAGGTCTCGGTGTCAACAACATCGACCAGGCCTGGTTCGAGTCGACGCCGTGGTACCAGTTCGCTCGCACGGGCCGCAAGACCGCTCAACGGTCGGGGTTCACAACGACTTTCGTTCCGAACGTCTACGACTTCGAGTACATGAAGAAGGAGGCCGCCGGCCAGGTCACGAAGTCGGCCCTCGGCGGCGAGGTCATCTACGGCAACAACGCCGGCAAGAAGTCGCTCGACAAGACCTACCTCGCGCAGGCCGCGGCCACCGGCAAGCTGACGATCACCACTCTCCACCGCGTCACCAAGGTCGCACCGGCGTCCGGCGGCGGCTACGGCGTGACGATGGAACAGATCGACGAGCAGGGCAACATCGTCGCCACCAAGGTCGTCACCGCCGACCGCGTCTTCTTCGCCGCCGGCAGCGTCGGCACCAGCAAACTGCTCGTCGCGATGAAGGCGCAGGGCCACCTGCCCAACCTCCCGTCGCAGGTCGGCGAGGGCTGGGGCAACAACGGCAACATCATGCTCGGTCGCGCGAACCACATGTGGGATGCGACCGGCTCCCAGCAGGCCACGATCCCGACGATGGGCATCGACAACTGGGCGGACCCGACCGCACCGGTCTTCGCCGAGATCGCCCCCCTCCCCGCGGGCCTCGAGACGTACGCCAGCATCTACCTGGCCATCACGAAGAACCCGAACCGCGCACGGTTCCAGTTCAATTCGGGCACCGGCAAGGTCGACCTGTCCTGGACCGTGGCGCAGAACCAGCCCGGTATCGAGATGGCCAAGAAGGTCTTCGACAAGATCAACCAGAAGGAAGGCACGATCTACCGGACGGACCTCTTCGGGGTCTACAAGACCTGGGGCGACGATTTCACGTACCACCCGCTCGGCGGCTGCGTGCTGAACCAGGCCACCGACAACTACGGCCGCCTGCCCGGGTACCCGGGCCTGTACGTCGTCGACGGCTCGCTGGTCCCGGGCAACGTCGGTGTCAACCCGTTCGTCACCATCACGGCGCTGGCCGAACGGAACATGGCGAAGGTCATCTCCACCGACCTGGCGTGAGTTCTCGCCCGCGTTCCCGTCGCCACGGACGGCGGGAACGCGGGCGGTGGCGACCATTTTGTTCTGCGCTTTCCCGTCCGCTGCCTCGGTGTTCTGCGATAGCCTCGTCCACGTGCTCGACGGTGCATGAGAGGACATCACGATGTCTCGACACGCGAGTTATTCGGAAGGCACGCCCAACTGGGTGGATCTGCAAACCCCGGACCAGGCGGCGGCCAAGGCCTTCTACACGACTCTGTTCGGCTGGTCGTACGACGACCAGCCGACAATGGAGGACGAGGTCTATTCGATTGCGGCGCTGCGGGGCGAACGGGTCACGGGCATCGCGCCGATGCCGCACGGTTCGCCCGCTGACGCAACCGCCAGGTGGAACACCTTTCTCGCCGTGGACGACGTCGACGCAGCGGCGGCCGAGGTGGAACCGGCCGGCGGGAGGCTGATCCTCCCACCGTTCGACGTCGTAAAGGCCGGGAGGATGGCTGTCGTCGGCGACCCCACGGGAGCCGAGGTGGCCCTGTGGCAGTCCCGCGACCACATCGGCGCAACCCTCGTCAACGAGACCGGAACCCTGATCTGGAACGAACTCGTCACCGATCGCCCGGACAGCGCGCTCCCGTTCTATCGGGCCGTCGTGGGACTGGGGTCGGCCACGATGCCCGTACCGGGATCGGTTGACTACACCGTGCTGCAGGTCGATGGCGACGGGGTGGGCGGCTGCGTGCCGCCGCCGCGCCCCGACGTCCCCAACCACTGGCATGTCTACTTCTGCGTCGAGGACACCGACGCCACGGTCGCGCAGGCCGTCGCGGCGGGCGGGCAGCTGATGGCCGACCCGTTCGACATGCCGTCCGTCGGCCGCATGGCGGTGCTGTCCGATCCGCAGGGCGCGGTGTTCAGCGTGATGCAGCCCGAGTCCGCCGACTGAGCACGCGTCAGGAGACGTCGAACAGTCGTGCGGGGTTGCCGTATGCGACCGCGCGCACCCAGTCGTCCCCGAGTTCGACTCGCTCGAGTGCTTCGAGCGCGTCGAGGTACGTGTACGGGATGTTGGGGTAGTCGCTGCCGAACAGGATGCGGTCGCCCAGGTCCCGCAGCCGGTCGACCGCGGCGCGCGGGAACGGTATGGCCTGCTCGGTGAAATCGGTGAAGGCCATCGTGGTGTCGAGCAGCATGCTCGGGTACCGCTCGGCGAGGTCGAGAAACTCGACGTACTCCGGCATCCCCATGTGCGCGATGATCAGCACGAGCCGCGGGTATCGCGCAAGCAGCGCCGCGATGCGGTCTGGACCGGTGAACCGGCCGGGTGCGGGGCCCGAACCGCAGTGAATGACGATCGGCGTTCCGCTGTCCTCGAGCAGACCCCACACCGGGTCGAGCAGCGGATCGTTCGGGTCGTAGTCCCCGACCTGGACGTGGGACTTGAAGACTCGGACGCCCGCCTCGAGGGCGTCGGCGACGTAGCCGGGCGCCGACTCCTCCGGATAGAAGGTGGCGGTGTGCAGGCAGTCGGGTGTGCGGGCGGCGAAGTCCACGGCCCACTGGTTGAGCCACGCCGCCATCTCGGGCTTGTGCGGATACAGCATCGAGGTGAACCGGGTGACGCCGAATGCGCGCAACTGCTCGACCCGCGCGTCCTCCTCGGTCTTGTAGCGGATGGGCCATTCCCGGCCGACGAGCGGGCCCGCGGAGTCGAAGTACGCCCACACCTTGTCCATCACGCTCTTGGGCATGAAGTGGGTGTGCACATCGATCAAGGCGGGCAGCCCCAGCCGGTCACGGAACGCGACCACACCGGCAACCTCCGACGCCCAGTCCTGTTCAGCCCGTTCAGCCGATTCGCACACCGTTCGCTCCCTTCGCCATGCGGCGCTCCGGCTCCCCGGACACCTCCTCAGACCCTAGCCGGGAGACGTTTGCGCTCAGTGAGACATCGGTTTGACGTGCCCGGAAATCCGCTGGAACGCTACCTAGCAATTGCTTGGTTTACGACGAATCCCGAGAAGGCACTGACGACATGACCACTTCATCTCCCCTGTTCCAGCCGCTGAAGGTGCGCTCGCTCGAACTCGCGAACCGCATCGTCATGTCGCCGATGACGCGGTCCTTCTCGATCGACGGCATCCCCGGCGACGACGTCGCCGGCTACTACCGTCGCCGCGCCGAGGGCGGCACCGGCCTGATCGTCACCGAGGGCGTCGCCATCGAGCACCCGACTGCGGTCGACAACTCGCGTGTCCCGCGCATGTTCGGCGAGCAGGCCCTGGCGGGCTGGCGCAACGTCGTCGACGGCGTCCACGCGGCCGGCGGCAAGATCATCCCGCAGTTGTGGCACGTGGGACCGCTGTGGGGCGCGATGAGCAAGGTCGACCCGACGTTCAAGGCGATGCGCCCGTCCGGCGAGTGGGGACCGCTCGGCACCACGTCGTACCCCGAGTCGTACACCTCGTGGGCGCAGCAGGTCACCGAGGCGATGACCGAGCAGGACATCCAGGACGTCATCTCGGCCTTCGCTCGCGCGGCGCGGGCCGCGATCGACGTCGGGTTCGACGGCATCGCCCTGCACGGTGGCCACGGTTACCTGCTGGATTCGTTCCTGTGGGCCGGCACCAACAAGCGGGACGACGAGTGGGGAGGCGACCTCGAGCGCCGCACCCGATTCCCCGTCGCGGTCGTGAAGGCGATCCGCGCCGAGATCGGCGAGGACTACCCGATCTTCTTCCGCTTCTCGCAGCACAAGCAGCAGAACTACACCGCGCGCATCGCCGAGACCCCCGAGGAACTGAAGACGATCCTCGGCGCCCTCGTCGACGCCGGGGTCGACGTCCTCGACGCCAGCATCCGCCGCTTCGACATCCCGGCATTCGACGGCAGCGAACTGTCGCTGGCCGGTTGGGCCAAGGAGGTCACGGGCGCGTTCACGATGGCCGTGGGCAGCGTCGGCATCGGAAAGTCCCTGCGCGACAGCCGCATCGAGGGTTCGGCGCCGGTCGTCGACAACATTCCCGAGCTCGAGAAGCGCATCGGCGGCGGCGAGTTCGACCTCATCGCGATCGGTCGCCTGCACCTGGCCGACCCGGCGCTGGCGTCGACGCTGCGCGACGGCGCTCCGCTGCCCGCCTTCGTCCGGGACGTCCACGAGGGGTCGCTGACGTAGCCGACGTCCGCTCGGCATGATCAGATGGTCGCCGCAACACTTCCTCCGAGGAGTGGCGGCGACCATCTCGTTTGTCGGGCGACAGCGCGGACCGACTCGAAGAAAGCGATCCCATGACGGACTCCATGACGAAGTACGACGACGCCGACTGGCACTACGGCGGCACCTTTCCCGAGGACCTGCCGAATGCGGCCGGGGGCACCCACATCGGCATGTTCGTGGCGTGGTGCCTGCTGAGCGGCTTCGCGGGTGAGGACGTGGAGGACGAACTCGAACCGCTCGAGTCGCGGGAGACGACACCCGGCGCCTTCCTGATGGACGTGCTCGACGAGAAGTTCGTCAGCGACGATCTCACCGCCGACGGCAACGCGTTCGCGGTCGCGTACTACGCCGGCGAGAACGACGACTCCCGGTACATCGCCGACTACCTCGCCGCGTTCGGCACGGCCGCCGCGGAGATCTACCGGGTGGAGGACAGCTGGGAGACGTACGACGTGATCGCGGAGCGGATCGACGACCGCTTCCGTGCCTGGGTGGACGCCGGGCGGCCGCGCTTCCTGGCCTGACGCTCAGAACAGCGTGAGAGCAGGCTCCGGCTCGCGCGCGGTCACCGAGGCGGGCGCCGCGGCAGGCTGCCCGAGGCCACGCCACGGCTGCGCCTTCTCCGGATCGGCGGCGACGGCGCGCGCCGCCTCACCGGCCAGTTTGTCGGCCATCTCGTTGAAGTGGTTCCCGACGTGACCGCGCACCCAGCGGAACTTCACCGGACCGGACCGCTCGGTGATCGCTCGGTCGATGTCCTGCACCAGCGCAAGGTTCTTGACCGGGCCGCCGGACGCGGTCTTCCAGCCCTTCCGCTTCCAGCCGGGCAGCCACTCCGACGCGCACTTGATGGCGTACTGGGAGTCGGACTCGATCAGCAGCGGCTCGGGTCCGGGATGCGCGACGATCGCCTCGACCAGCGCCCACAGTTCGGCGATCTGGTTGGTGCCGGAGACGTCACCGCCCGACCCGCTCGGACCCTCGTGAGCGACCCAGGCCCACCCGATGGCGCCACCGGGGTTCTTCAGGCACGAACCGTCGGTACTCACGATGATCATGGCTTCGGACAATACGTGGCCGCTACGACACGCGCCGGTCAGGTCCCGGCCCGGCGGCGATAGGCTGCCCGTGATGACCGGTACGGCCTCCGAAGTGCAGTTCGAGGTGTCGACGCGACGTCCCGTGGACCTCGCGTCGACCCTGTCTCCACTGCGCCACGGACGCTTCGATCCGTGCCACCGCACCGAGCCCGACGGAACCGTCTGGCGCACATCGCTGCTCCCGTCCGGGGCGGTGACCTACCGGCTGCGTCAGCTCGGCCCGTCCGCCGTCGACGCGCGGGCGTGGGGTCCGGGCGCCGCCGAGTTCGACGCCTACCTGCCGGGGTTGCTCGGCGAACACGACGCCGAGCGGGCCGCGACCTTCGCGCCCGCGCACCCCAAGCTCGCCGACGCGCACCGCCGGTTCCCGAACCTGCGGATCGTGCGCACCGCACGGGTGCTGGAGTCCCTCGTGCCGGCGATCCTCGAACAGCGCGTGCACGGCGTCGCCGCGCAGGCGTCGTGGCGTCGACTCGTGACGCGGTTCGGGGCGCCGGCGCCGGGACCGGCCCCCGACGGCATGCGGGTCCCGCCGGGCGCCGACGCGTGGCGGCGGATCCCGTCGTGGGAGTTCCACCGGGCGAACGTCGACCCCCGGCGGGCACAGACGGTCGTCGCCTGTGCCCGCGTCGCGGACCGGCTCGAGGAGATCGTCGACCTGGACCGCGACGCGGCGCACCGCCGGCTGCGGGCGGTCCCGGGAATCGGCGCGTGGACGGCGGCCGAGGTGGCCCAGCGCGCACTCGGCGACGCCGATGCCCTGTCGGTCGGCGATTTCCACCTCGCGTCGATCGTCGGGTGGAGCCTGCTCGGACGGCCCCTCGACGACGACGGGATGGTGGAGTACCTCGCCGACCTGCGCCCGCACCGCTACCGCGCGATCCGCCTGCTCGAGGTCAGCGGTCAGGCCCGCGAACCCAAGTTCGGGCCGCGGACGGCGATCGTCGACCACACCTGGCACTAGCCCGGATACGGCCTGAGCGCCCATTCCTCGGCCCAACCGGCGGGAAACCGCGCGGGGTCGGAAGGAATGGGCGCTCAGGCTCGGTCGGGCTCGATGGGCTGCGCTACCCGCCGAGCTTGGTGAAGTCCGGGTAGTTGGAGATCTCCCAGCCGCCGTCGACCATGAGGCTCGTCCCGGTGATGTAGCTGGCGTCGTCGCTGGCCAGGTACAGGCAGGGCGCGGCGATCTCGTCGGGGCTCGCGGGCCGGCCCATCGGGATGCGCTCGACGAACATGTCCAACAGCGGCTCGTAACCCATCACCGCGGCCACGAGCGGAGTGTCGACGAGGCCCGGCATCACCGTGTTGACCCGGATCCCGTGGCGCGCGAGTTCGACGGCCGCGTTTTTGCCGAACATCTCGACGCCTGCCTTGCCGGTCGCGTACGGGCTGCCCCCGATGACGGGCACGCGCCCGTTCAGCGACGCGACGTTGACGATGGCGCCGCCCTGCCCGTTCGTCATCATGTGCCGGGCCTCGTGCTTGGTGCAGAGGAACACACCCTTCTGCACGAGGTCGATGGTGAAGTCCCAGTCGGCCTCGTCGAGGTCGAGGATCTGACCGCCCTTCTGGGCGCCGGCCACGTTGAAGGCCATGTCGAGCGCGCCGAAGCGTTCGACCGCCACGGCGACGGCCGCGGCCACCGCGTCCTCGCTCGTGACGTCGGCCGGGGCGCCGACGAACTTCTCGCCGAGTTCCTTCTCCATGACCTCGAGCGCGTCGGCCGCGAGGTCGATCCCGACCACAGACGCACCCTCGCCGACCAGTCGCGTCGCGACGGCCGCACCGATCCCGGACGCCGCGCCCGTGACGACCGCGACCTTGCCGCCGAAGCGTGCACCCGTCGATTCCGGCTCAGACATCTCCCACCTCCACGAGTACCTTCATGCTGCGGCCCTCGGACACCGCCCGCACGCCGTCCGCCACGTCCGCGAGCGGGACGTGTTCCACCCACCCGTCCAGCGGGTAGGCGCCCTCCGCCATCCGGTCGATGACGGTGCGGAACTCCTTGCGCGAGTAGGCCAGCGACGACATCAGCCGCATCTCGCCGAACATCATCAGGTACGTGTGCAGCGGCACCTGCTCCTTGTACGTCGCCAGCAGGACCACCGCGCCGCGCGGCCGCACCGTCGTGAGCGCGGTCAGCACCGCGGGTTCCACACCGGCGCACTCGAACACGACGTCCGCGCCGGCCCCGTCGGTGCGCGCCCGCACCGCGGCGACCGGATCCTCCGCGCTCGGGTCGAGCACGTCGAATCCCAGCCCGGCGGCGATCGTGCGACGGGTCTCGGACATCTCGCTGAGCAGGATCCGGTCCACTCCCCCGGCCCGCAGGTTCAGTGCCGTCGCGATCCCGATCGGACCCGCCCCGATGACCAGCGCCGACTGTCCCGGCGCCACGCCGGACAGTTCGACGGCGTGCAGCGCGACGGCCAGCGGCTCGACCACCGCGGCCTGCTCGAGCGACACCGCGTCCGGCAGCACGTGCACGCTCTCGGCGGGGACGGCCGTGTACTCGGACAGCCCGCCGCCGTCCGCGTTGATCCCGTGGAAGGCGATCACCTCGCACAGGTGCTCGTGCCCGTCCCGGCACCGGGCGCACGTGCCGCACCGGTAGGTGGGCTGCACCGCGACCCGGTCACCGACGGCGATGTCGGTGACCCCGGCGCCGACGGCTCGGACCACACCGGAGAACTCGTGCCCGAGGATCTGCGGGCCGCACGCCCCGGTCAGCGGGTGCGCATGTTCGGAGACGCCGAAGGAGTGGACCAGGCCGAGGTCGGATCCGCAGATGCCGTTGTACGCCACGGCGATCAGGACGTGGCCGTCGCGCAGCTCCGGCTCCGGGACGTCCTCCACCCGGAGGTCCTCGACGCCGTGCAGGACCGCGGCCCTCATGCCTTGGCCGCCAGTTCGTCCTCGTACTTCTTCGTCATGTGCGCGATCGCCGCGTGCTGCGCCACGTTGTGGCCCTCGCGGACCTTCCCGGCGCGGGTCGCCGCGTCGAACAACGGCTGGGACTGCCCCTGGAAGTGTGGCGCCACTTGCTGCGCGATCAGCTCGAACGAGCGTCGGGTGGCGGCCGGGTTGGCCCAGTCGGTGCCCATGATCAGCATGGAGCCGAAGCCGCCGGACTGATCGATGAGCTTCTGGATCAGCTCGCGCGCCTGCGCGGGGGTGCCGATGATGCCCATGCCCGAGTGGTTCATGTACTGGATCATCTGATCCATGGAAGCGCCACCGGAGCCGAAGTGCGGGAAGGCCGCGACCTTGCCGAAGTAATCGATCCACTCGCCGAGGCCGAACCGCACGTCCTGCTGGGCCTGCTCCTCGGTCTCCGCGATGTGCATGGGGCACACCAGCCGCCACTGGTTGCGGTCGACGGTGGTCCCGAACTCGGCGGCCCGCTCCTCCATGATTCCGAAGTGGTGGCCGAGGGCGTCGAAGCCTTCGGGGGTGAGGGTCGCGCCGATCGACAGCAGGCCCAGCCCGTGCTTGCCGGCCAACCGCGGTCCGGTGGGCGAGGCCACGCCGGCGACGACGATGTCGAACATCGGATGCGAGTAGGGCCGCATCTGCAACTGGGCGTCGACCAGGTTGTGGGTCTTGGTCTTCGCCGTCACCGACTCGCCGTTCAGCAGCCGCATCACGATGTCGAGGTTGTCGTCGAGCAGTTCGCGACACTCGGTGGGGTCGAGTCCGATCATCGACGAGTCGGTCGGCAGCGAGCCCGGGCCGACACCCAGCATCACACGGCCGCGGGTGAGGTGGTCGAGCAGCACCATCCGATCCGCGGCCCACAGCGGGTTGTGATAGCTCAGTGAGGTGACGCCCGTGCCGAGCTTGATGCGCTTGGTGCGTTCGGCTGCCGCCGCGATGAAGATCTCGGGGCTCCCGATGATCTCGCTGCCAGCCGAGTGGTGTTCGCCGATCCACACCTCGTCGAAGTCGAGGCGGTCGAGATGCTCCACCAACTCGAGGTCGCGCTGCAACGCGACGGTCGGATTCTGCCCTGCTGCATGATGCGGCGCGATGAACGCACCGAACCGTAGCCTGCCCATGCGTGTACTCCTCGGGAAATCACTGAAACGCAGTCGACCCCGACGCTAGAATTCGGGCAGCCGGGGCGACAGTGCACTTTGGTGGACAGTTCCCGTATACCGCCTCGGCGCACGCCGTGTACTCGAATTGGTGGTGAACTCTTGACCGAGGTCTCGTTGCGTACCACCGACTACGAGCGCGTGTTCGCGGTGCTCGACCGTTGCGCGGACATCCGGACGGTGCCGGAGTTCCGTACACGGATCGTCGGGGCGATGACCGACGTGTTCCCCGTCCGGGTCGCGACGTGCTTCGTCGGGGACACGTATGAGAGCCAGTTCACCGACCCCGATGCCACCCTCGCCGGGGGTGCCGGGTGGGAGCACAAACGCGCTGCGTATCAGCAGAACTGGGCACGGTTCGACGTCTTCGGGACGCCGGAGGCGCGGCGTCGACTCGAGACGACACGGGTGGCGTCGCTGACCGACCTGCACGAGCTGCCGGAGGAGTCCGCGACCTACGTCCGCGACTATCTCGATGTGTGGCGTTCGGTCAACGCGCTGCACCTCGATCTGCCAGGGAACGCGCGGGCGCTCGTCGGTTTGTACGACGTCGACGAGAACGCACTGGGCCCTCGGGATTTCGCAGCGCTGCGTCTGCTGGCCCGTCAGTTGTCGGTGCTCACCCGAGGTCTCGTCGGTGTGCCCGGACGGGACCTGCTCGCCGAGCTGACCGAACGCCAGCGCGACGTAGCGAGACTGGTCGCCGACGGACTCAGCAACGCCGCGATCGCCCGTCGGCTCACCCTCACGGAGGACACCGTCAAGAAGTACGTCAGTCGCATCCTCGCGGCCACCGGGTGCGCGTCCCGCACGCAGCTCGCCCTCGATGTCCAACGCCAGTCCGTGCAGCGTCAGTCCTTCGGTCCGCCCGCCACGTAGATCACCTGTCCCGAGACGAAACCCGCGCCCTCGCTGACCAAGAACGATGCGGTGTGTGCGATGTCCGCGGGCAGTCCGACGCGGCGCACCGGCGTCTCGGCGGCGATGCCCGCCTGGAAGTCCTCGAACGACATCCCGAGGCGCTCGGCCGTCGCGGCGGTCATCTCGGTGACGATGAAGCCCGGCGCGATCGCGTTGGCGGTGACCCCGAACGGGCCGAGCTCGAGCGCGAGGGTCTTCGTCAGCCCCTGCATGCCGGCTTTGGCGGCCGAGTAGTTCACCTGCCCGCGGTTGCCGAGCGCGGAGGTGCTGGACAGGTTGACGATCCGGCCCCACTTCTGTTCCACCATGTACTTCTGCGCCGCCCGGGTCAGCAGGAACGCCCCGCGCAGATGCACGTGCATCACGGCGTCCCAGTCGTCGATACTCATCTTGAACAGCAGGTTGTCCCGGGTGATCCCGGCATTGTTCACGACCACGGTGGGCGCACCGAGTTCGTCGGCGATCCTGGCGACCGCGGCGTCGACGCCGGCCTCGTCGGACACGTCGGCGCCGACGGCGAGCGCGCGGCCGCCGGCGGCGCGGATCGCGGCGACGGTGTCACCGCACGCCGATTCGTCGAGGTCGAGGACCGCGACGGCGAGACCGTCCGACGCGAGCCGCTTCGCGATCGCGGCACCGATCCCGCGCGCCGCGCCCGAGACCACCGCCACGCGCTGATCGCCGTCCGTCATCGCCGTTCCCTCCGCTCTCCGGTGCAGTCCGTCCGCGAGGCTACGCGGAGATCGCCGTCACGACAGCGCGACCGGAGAGATGGTGGCGTGGATGCGGCCGATCGCGCCGCCCTCGAAGTCGAACGTCTCGACGATCTCGACGGTCATCAGCCGCTGCCCGGCGATGCCCGCGTCCAGAAGGTAGCGGGTGTGGACCGTGTCGCCGTTCTCGGTCATCGTCAGGTCGCGCACGCCCTGGATCACCCGGTACTGGACGCCGTGGTTCAGGTCGTTCGTCAGCTGCGGTCCGTTGAATCCGGTCTGGAGACCGGCCTCGACACGGGTCGCACCCGGCGTGAAGAGGACGGCGCTCGCGTCGTGGTCGACGAGCGCATCGATGTAGGCCCGGGCCATCGCCTGGTTCGGGGTGTCGGCAGTATTGGGCGCAGCGGATGCGACGGCGGGCGCGGCGACCGTCACCGCGGCCGCGGCCGCGGCGAGCAGGGACAGCGTCGAGGTCTTGGCGATTCGCATGCCGCATCGTAACGAGAACGCGTTCCACTCACCGGGGGAATCGTCGACCGGGACGAAGGTCCCGCGAGGAGGGAGCCCCACGACCTCCGGTCTTGGGCACCTCCTACCGGGATCACCGCCGCTCACAGGGGCCGATCGGCCCTTTCCGGCCCCGCTCCCGGAAAGCACTCCCGATCAACGAGACATCTCACTGTTACTGCCGACACAGCGCGTTTAGCGTCGTGACATCGGCAACGACAGGAGTTACCCGTGAGCGAGAACGTCACCGCCACCACCCCGGTCGCGCAGCTGCCCCTGATCCTCGGGGCCCAGAAGCGCGCGGCAGCAGAGCAGGGCACCGCGTCGGCGGAGATTCGCCGAGAACGCCTGCAGCGGATGATCGATCTCCTCGTGCGTCACCACAAGCCGCTCACGGAGGCGATCGACGCCGACTTCGGCGGACGCCTCGTCGCCTACTCGATCATGAACGACATCCTCGGGTCGCTCACGTCGCTCAAGCACGCGCGCGACTCGTTCGCGTCGTGGATGGGCAACGAGGAGCGGCCGCCGTACCCGCCCTACGATCAGTTGGACGCCCGGGCCTACGTCCAGTACCAGCCCAAGGGCTCGGTGGGCATCATCGGGACGTGGAACGCCCCGCTGTTCACGCTGCTGAGTCCCCTGGCGTGCGCGCTGGGTGCCGGCAACCGCGCGATCCTCAAGCCGTCCGAGATCGTCCCGCGCACCGCCCAGGTGCTGGCCGAGGCCGTGGCCGAGGTGTTCGACCCGGCCGAGATCGCGGTCGTCACGGGCGGTCCCGACCTGGCCGACGCGTTCACCTCGCTGCCTTTCGACCACCTCGTCTTCACCGGCAGCACCGAGGTCGGCAAGCTGGTCATGGCGAACGCGGCGAAGAACCTCGTCCCGGTCACGCTGGAACTGGGCGGCAAGTCCCCCACCATCGTGGGCCGCAGCGCGGACCTCGAGGGCGCCGCGAACAAGATCGCGATCGCCAAGGCCACCAACTCCGGGCAGATCTGCGTGTCCCCCGACGTCGTCTACGTTCCGCGCGAACAGCTCGACAGCTTCGTCGGCGCACTCGAGAAGTCGTACGCGGCCCTGCTGCCGACCGTCACCGACAACCCCGATGTGGTTGCGATCGTGAGCGACCGGCACCTCGCCCGTGTCGAGTCGTTGGTCGCCGATGCCCGCGATCGCGGCGCGCTCATCGTCGCCACCCCGGTCGACGAGAGCGCTCCGGTCGACGGTGACCGCAAGCGCCCACTGCGCCTGGTGGTCTCGCCGCCGGCCGATTCGAAGATCATGCAGGAGGAGATCTTCGGACCGGCGATCATCCTGCTGCCGTACGACCAGACCGAGGACGTCATCGCAGACATCAACAGCAGACCGAAGCCGTTGGCGCTCTACTACTTCGGCACCGATCCGGTCGAGCAGCACGCGGTGCTCACGCGCACGTACTCCGGCGGCGTCACTGTCAACGACATCATGATGCACCCGGGCATGCACGACGCGCCGTTCGGCGGCGTCGGCGCGTCCGGCATGGGGCACTATCACGGCCGGGAAGGATTCCTCGAATTCAGCCATGCCCGTACGGTTTTCGAGGCGCCCGAGCACGACCCGCGGGCCGAGTGGGGAACCCTCCCGCCGTACGGCGAGGGATTCCTCGCAGCCATGGAGGCCCAGGTCGTTCCCTAGCCGCGGTTCTGCCGATGAGTGGGAAGTCGCCCGCCGAGGCGCGCATAGGCAGGAAGAATGCTCGTCATGACCCGTGAACTGGCAGACCGCCTCGCCCTCTCGGACCTCGTCGCGCAGTACGCGATCGCCGTGGACCGCCGCGACGAGCTCGCCCTGACCGCGCTCTTCACCGACGACGCCCGGCTGGTGCAGCCGGCCGGGTTGGTCCGACGCGGCAAGGAGCCGATCCTGAACGGTGCGCCGTCGATCGCGGCGGGGGTGTTGGGCGCCGTGGCGCACCTGCACTCGACGCGACACGTGGTGAGCCAGCAGATCGTGGATCCGGCGGGTGATACCGCGCGCGGCGAGGTCTACTGCGAGGCGCACCACGTCTACGCGGTGGAGGGCGGACACCGCGACTACGTGGTGGCGATCCGGTACGGGGACGACTACCGCCGCGAGGCCGACACCTGGCGCATCGCCCGGCGTGAGCTGTTCGTCGACTTCACCTACGACTGCGGCGTCACCCTCCTGGGGTGACACCGGTCTCCCGGAATCATCGAGAGGCCCACCGGACGAGGAAATGGCCGCCCTCGCGGCGTTCCTGGCCTCCCCGGCGGCCGGTTTCATCACCGGCGCCTTCCACCTCGACGACGGCGGATACACCGCGATGTGACCGACAGTCCGGGAAGGCTTCCGCTGTGCGGGATTCTCCACTCACGTGTCGCCCGGCCGGATATGCTCCACCACCATCAAATGCTTGTTTGACGATGTAGTCGACCGGAGGTTGAACCGATGAGCGGTGCAGTCGAATCCGTCCCGACCGAGTCCGTAACCCTCTCCACCGAGGAGCGGTTGCTCGCGATCGAGGAGATCAAGCGGCTCTTCGCCGCGCGCCTGCGCATCATGGACACCAAGCAGTGGGACCTCTACGCGACCGTGCACACCGACGACGTCGTCAGCGAGTCGTGGGGCGCCGACAGTCGTGTCGTCGGACCAGCGGCACTCACCGCCGCCATTCGGAACACCCTGGACGGCAACGTCTTCGTGACCACGGTGCACCACGGCCACACCCCCGAGATCACCCTCACCTCCGACACCACGGCCACCGGAATCTGGGCCATGGAGGACGAACTGTGGTGGACCAACGGCGATGTCGAGGAACACCTCCACGGCTACGGCCACTACCACGAGGAGTACCGCAAGGTCGAGGACCGGTGGCTCATCAGCTACCGCACGCTCACCCGCCTTCGGGAGGACCACTCCCCCAACTTCTACGATTCGACAGAGAGGTCCAGCCATGGATGAGCCCACCGGTGCATTGACTCTGAGCGCGGCAGAGCAGTTGCTCGCGATCGAGGAGATCAAGAAGGTGTTCTCGGCGCGCCTGCGCGTCATGGACACCAAGCAATGGGACCTCTACGGGCCCCTGCACACCGAGGACGTCGTCACCGAGACGTGGGGCGGGCTCCCCGACGACAAGCAGCCGACGGCAGGCGGACAGTCCAACCGTGCCTCCGGGCGCGAACACCTCACCAACTCGATCCGCGGCATGCTCGGATCCTCGACGCACGTCACCACGGCGCATCACGCGCACACCCCGGAGATCACCCTCACCTCCGACACCACGGCCACCGGAATCTGGGCCATGGAGGACGAACTGTGGTGGACCAACGGCGATGTCGAGGAACACCTCCACGGCTACGGCCACTACCACGAGGAGTACCGCAAGGTCGGGGACAACTGGCTCATCAGCTACCGCAAGCTCACCCGGCTCCGCGAAACCCACACCCCCAACTTCTTCGACTACATGGGAGCCCTGTGACCGCCGCGGCCACCGACATGTCCGCCCTCTTCGAGCCGCTCACGGTCCGCTCCCTCGAGCTGAGGAACCGGATCGCGATGTCGCCCATGACGCGTCACGGCTCGCCGGGCGGCGTCCCCACCGGCGAGGTGGTCGCCTACTACCGGCGCCGCGCCGAGGGCGGGACCGGACTCATCGTCACCGAGGGGGTCGCGATCGAGCACCCCTCGGCCGTCGACGCCGACACCGTGCCGGTGATGTACGGCGAAACGGCCCTGGCAGGTTGGCGCAAGGTGGTCGACGCGGTCCACGAGGCGGGCGGCAAGATCGTTCCCCAGCTGTGGCACGTCGGACCGCTGTTCGGCGCGATGGGCCCGGTCGGCGACGTCACGCCCATGCGCCCGTCCGGGCACTGGGGCAGCGTCGGCAATACGATGTACTCCGACGAGTACGTCGAGCAGATGCGCCCCGTGACGGCAGCGATGACCGAACAGGACATCGCGGACGTGATCGCGGCCTACGCCGCCGCCGCGCGCAACGCGATCGACGTCGGATTCGACGGCATCGCCCTGCACGGCGGACACGGCTACCTCCTCGACGCGTTCCTGTGGGAGCCGACCAACCAGCGCGACGACGAGTGGGGCGGAGACCTTCGGCGCCGCACGCGATTCCCCGCCGAGGTCGTCAAGGCCATCCGCAGGGAGATCGGCGACGAGTACCCCATCATCTTCCGGTTCTCGCAGCACAAGCAGCAGGACTTCGCGTCGAAGATCGCGCAGACGCCCGAGGAACTCGGCGTGATCCTGAACGCCCTGGTGGACGCCGGCGTCGACATCCTCGATGCGAGCATCCGCCGCTTCTACGCGCCCGCGTTCGAGGGCAGTGATCTCTCGCTGGCCGGCTGGGCGAAGAAGGTTACCGGTGCCACCGTCATGGCCGTCGGCAGTGTCGGTCTCGACAGCGCTCTGAACGAACAGGTCATCGTCGGGCTGCCGCAGATGTCCAACACCATCCCGGAACTGATGCGCCGCATGGACGAGGGCGAGTTCGACCTCGTCGCGATCGGCCGCCTCCACCTGGCGGATCCGGCCATCTCGCAGCGACTGCGCGACGGCGACCCCATGCCGGAGTTCGACCGCGCACTGCACGAGGGTCGTCTGTACTGACCGCTCCCGCACCGACGGACCGCGGGGGAACGGTCCGTCGGTGTGCCGGTCAGCTCCTGCCCGGCACCAGGATTCCCCGGCCCTTGATCTTTCCGGCCTCGAGCGCATCGAACGCCGCGACGGCGTCCTCGAGGGGGAACGTCTCGGCCTCGATCGTCACGAGCCCGCGGCGCGCGAGGTCGATCACCGCGCGCTGGTCCGCGCGGGTACCGGCGTAGCTGGTGCGCACCGTCGCGCCCCACGGCAGCGCGAAGCCCGACCACTCGAACGTCCCGCCGCCCAGTCCCAGCACACGCAGAGCGCCGTCGCGCCCGATGACCTGGGTGGCGATGTCGACGGTCGCCTGCACGCCCACGCAGTCGAAGACCGCGTCGACGCCGATCCCGTCGGTGAGCTCGAGGATCTTCTCGACGCACGACGCGTCGCTGGCGAAGGCATGGTCGGCGCCCAGCGTGGTGGCCAGTTCGAGCTTTTCCTCCGCCGAGTCCACCGCGATGATGCGCGTCGCCGACGTCGCCGCCAGGATCTGCACCGCGGTGTGCCCCAGGCCGCCGATTCCGATCACCACTGCCGTCGTACCGGGCCCGAGTCGGTCGCGGGCACCGTCGATCGCGTGATAGGTCGTCAGACCGGCATCGGCCAGCGGACCGGCGGTGACCGGGTCCAGGTCACCGAGCGGCTCGACGTACCGCGCGTCGACCTGCATGTACTCGGCCATACCGCCGTTCGCCGCGAGCCCCGGACACAGGGGCATACCCTGTCGGCCCATCGACCGCTCGCAGGAATTCTCGCGCCCCTGAACGCAGGCCCGGCACGTCCCGCAACTCCACACCAGGAAGACCAGGACGGCGTCGCCGACCGCGAAGGACTCGACCCCGTCGCCGAGAGCGGCTATCCGCCCGGCGGTTTCGTGCCCGAGCGTCATGGGCGGGGGGATCATCGTCATCGGCGAGTGCCGCATGTGGATGTCCGAGTGACACAGTCCCGACCCGGCCACCTCGATCAGGACCTCGCCGGGTCCGATCTCCGGAATATCGGTGTCGACGACGGCGATCCGGCCGTAATCAACCAGCTGCAACGCGCGCATCGGCATCCTCCTCGATCGACGATGCGGCATCGACGGCGAGATGCCTACGCAGGAACATGATCTGGTGTTCGAGAGCCCGGTCGAACCACGGCTTGCCCGGGTAGACGTCGAAGTGGTCGCACGGATAGCGGCGCACCTCGGCCCGGGCCTGCTCCGCCGCCTTGGCCGCGGCGTGCGGGGGTGCGCTGCGGTCGAGGTCGCCGATCTGCACCAGCAGCGGCGCCGTCACGTTCTTCGCGAGCGTCGACGGTCGGTACGAGCCGATCTCGAGGAACGACCGCGCACTGACCTCGTTGCGCCAGCTCGGGCCTGCGATGGACAGGTAGTCCTCGTAGATCCCGGGCAAGGCGAGCGCCGCCACCTCACCCGGCCGCGCGGTGAGCGGGATGGTGACGCCGACGCCACCACGGGCTGCCGAGATCTTGTCCCGGACGGCCGCCAGTGAGCTCTTTGCCAGGTGGCCGGCGCTGTACTGGCGCATCGACGCCGTGGACGCCGCCAGGGCGTCCACCGCCGGCGTCAGCGCGATGAGCGCGGCCAGGCGCGGGTCGCTCGCTCCCAGACTGAGGACGTGGCCGCCGGACAGCGACACGCCCCAGGCGACGATGCGGCCGGGATCGACCCCGTCGAGGCGGCGCGCCATTGCGATCGCGGCGGCATAGTCCTCGAGCTGACCGCGGATCGAGATCGTCTGCCGCACTTGCCCACCGCTGCGGCCGAATCCGCGGTAGTCGAACGCGAGGACGTCGAGACCGGCGGCGGCCAGCCCCTCGGCAAATCCCTCGAGCCCGGAGTCGACGGTCCCGCCGAATCCGTGTGCCATCACGACACACGGCCTCCCGGCCGCGGTCAGGAAGGCGTCACCCTCGCCTGGGTAGTGCCAGGCCGAGACGGTGCTCCCCTGCACGGGGATGTCCACATCGGTACGTGTCACAGCTTGCTCCCATAGATTGTGTTGAGCCACACCGTAACCAGGGCCTCGCGGGCGGTTTCCGGGTCGAGTGCCCCCGGACCGCCCCGCGAGAGACCCTCGACGGCACGGTCGTTCATGTCGAGTAGAACCACAGCGAGCGCCCGGCTGTCCGGTCCGTCGGCTGCGCGTCCCGACTGCCGTTCGGCGTCGATCACCGACGCCACCGGATCGATGAAGCTGAAGCGGTCGAGATCCCACATCTCGCGCACGGCGGGATCGGAGTCCCGCGCGTCGCGCAGGGCCCGGTACAGATTGGGGTGACGTTCCCAGGTCCCGATCACCTCGGTGATCAGGCCCTCGATCATCTCCCTCGGGCTGCCCTCCCGTCCGAGGTACGCACCTGCGCCGTCGCGCATCTCGCCGTAGACGGTTCGGGACAGGGCCGCTACGGCCTTGGCCTTGTTGTCGAAATAGAAGTAGAACGCCGACCGCGTGACACCCGCGGCGCGCGAGATGTCACTGATGCTGATCTCGTCGAGGCTGTGATCCTCGAGCAGGCTCTCGACTGCGTCGAGGATCGCGGCCCGGCGCTCCTCCCCCTTGTTCGCCCTCCGGGTACCGGCTTCGTCGGTGGGCACGGGGTGGCGACTGCTCATATGTCGGCTTTCGGGTCGGTTACGGCGTACAGGTCCCCATCATGCCGGGGCCGGGACGCCCGCGAATCGGACCGGTCCGTCCCTGCGCACCCGGGCGAGCCCGGCGGGCAGCTCCTTGGTCCGCATCTCGTGCTCGTAGATGTAGTAGTCCACCTGCTGGGTGTGCCGGGGCCGGTTGTTGAAGTGCCCCACGAAGCGCGCCTCGTCCTCCTTGATGACGCGGTTCATCTCGTCGGCCGACGGCGGTCGGTAGGTGCCGGCCAGGTACGCCGCGAGCGTGCGGGACTGGCATTCGACGAACGGGAACAGCGTCGGCGCCGACTGCGCGAAGCCGATGAAGGCCAGATCGTCGAATCCGGGCTTGAACATGCGCTTGTACAGCGGGAAGTTGTTGCCGGGCGCGCTCAGGAAGTCCTCGTCGAAGAACGGGAACGTGATGTTGTAGCCGGTCGCGTAGATGATGACGTCGAAGTCCTGGCTGGTGCCGTCGACGAAATGCACCGTCTCGCCGTCGAGTCGCTCGATGTTCGGCCGCGCATTCAGGTCGCCCGAGCCCAGGCGAATGTACAGCTCCTGCGACTGCGTGGGATGCGCCTCACCGAAGTGATGGTCGGGCTTGGGCAACCCGAACTTCTCCGGGCGACCCGACAGGAAGATCGGACCCCGTCGACCCATCCGGCGCTGCCACGACAGCGGGATCTGCGGGATCGTCTGGATCAGGGTGTCGGCCGGGACGCCGAACGCGTACTTGGGCACGACCCAGGCGCCCGAACGGGTCGAGAGCGTGACCTTGTTCCGCAGGGTTCGGTGCGAGAGCTCCACCGCGATGTCCGCCGCGCTGTTGCCGAGGCCGACGATGAGAATTCGCTTGTCCCGCAGGTGCAGCGGCGTCTCGGGATCGATGTACGCGTGGGAGTGGATCGACTCCCCGGTGAACTCGCCCGGAAAGTCCGGGAGTCGGGGGTCCCAGTGGTGCCCGTTCCCGACGACGAGGAAGTCGAAACGGCGAGTCTCGCCGTCCTGCGTCAGGATCTCCCACCCGCCGTCCGGCAGGCGCTCCGCATGCTCGACGCCGTTGCGGAAATGGATCCGGTCGAGAAGCCCGAAGGCGTCGGCGTAGTCGTCGAGGTACCGCTTGATGTCGGTGTGGTGCGGGAAGTCCGGGAGCTCTTGCGGAATCGGGAAGTCCTTGAACGACAACCGGGTCTTCGACGTGTCGATGTGCAGTGAGCGGTAGGCGCTCGAATGTCCGTTCGGATTTCCGAACGCCCAGTTGCCGCCGATCCGGTCGGAACTCTCGAAACACTCGTAGGGGATGTCGTAGTCGCTCAGCATCTTGCCGGCGGTCAGACCGCTGATCCCGGCTCCGATGATGCATGTCATGGGTTTCGCCATCATGCTCCGTTCAAAGTTCTGCCTGGACGTGGGCGCTCCGTCGAAGCCGCCCACAACACGTTCAGTGAGGTACTTCACAAGGTAGGCAGAAAATTGACACGCGTCAATAGTTGCGAGATCGACTGCCCCGCCGAAGAAAACCCCGTTCGCCGACGGGAAGGCAACAATGCCGGGCGCCGCGCCGTTGTCTTCGCGGAACGACGGGCGTCACCGGCACCGTCGACGCGCGCGGATCCGGCCGCATCGCCGACAAGTCGTGACCGTGTCCAGTTCGAGAGGTTTGTCCTCGCGACAGCGGCGCGACGGGGTAGTTTGTTTGTACTGACCGGTCGGAATGCTGGCGGGAACCCCGGGGGCGACATGACGGACGAGCGAGAAATCATCACTCGGCGTGAGGAACGGAAGCAGCGGACACGCGAGCGATTGATCGAAGCGGCACGGACACTGTTCTCCGAACAGGGTTTCGACCACACCACGATCGACGACATCGCGGCGGCCGCGCACGTCTCGCGCGGCACGTTCTTCAACTACTTCGAGAACAAGGACGCCGTCCTCGCCGCGCTGCACGGTGGGCACATGGACAAGTTGCCCGGGATCATCGACGACCTACTCGCCCGGGACCTGACCACCGCCGAGCGAATCGAGTCGCTCTTCAACGACGTCGTGGAGGCCGCGGTCACCCTCGAACAGTACTTCCGCGCGACCACCCGGGAACTCGACCGGGATCTGGCGACGCCGGCGATCAGCGCCGCCCGGACGGAACGGTTCATCGTCGCGTTCGGCCGGGTCCTCGAGGCCGGCATCCCCCGCGGCGAGGTGCGAACGGACTACCCGCTGCGGTTCCTGTCGCAAATGGTGACCGCCGTGTACGTGACGACGATCCGGTACTGGCGCCAGGACACCGTCTTCGACATGGAACTGGAGTTCCAGCGCGCCGCCCGGTTCATCGCCGAGGCCGTCGCGCCGCCCCGGGCCGGGAACCCGTCCGGCCCGAAGGGGGGGAGTTCCGGGCCGGACGGGAAATTGGGGAGTTAGGCTGCCTCGCCCGCCAGGTCGACGGCCAACTCGGCGCCGGTCGCGGCCTGCACCTGCTCGACGGTGACGTCGGGCGCGAGTTCCCGCAGCACCAGCCCGCTGTCGGTGACGTCGATGACGGCCAGGTTGGTGATGATCCGCTGCACGACGGCCTGACCGGTCAGCGGCAGCGAGCACTGCTCGACGATCTTGGCGCCGCCATCGCGGTCGGTGTGTTCCATGACCACGATGACGCGCCGGGCACCGTGCACCAGATCCATGGCGCCGCCCATGCCCTTGACCATCTTGCCCGGCACCATCCAGTTCGCCAGGTCCCCGGTCCGCGAGACCTGCATGCCCCCGAGGACCGCGGTGTCGATGTGGCCACCGCGAATCATGCCGAACGACAACGCCGAATCGAAGAACGCCGCACCCGGGTTCACCGTCACCGTCTCCTTGCCCGCGTTGATGAGGTCGGGATCGACCGCATCGTCGCTCGGGTAGGGGCCGGTGCCCAGGATGCCGTTCTCCGAGTGCAGCACCACCTTCACCCCGTCGGGCAGGTAGTTCGGGATCAAGGTCGGCAGCCCGATCCCCAGGTTGACGTATTCGCCGTCGATCATCTCGGCCGCGGCGCGCGCGGCCATCTGCTCCCGTGACCAGCTCATGCCGACACCGTCCGCTTCTCGATTCGCTTCTCCTGCACCCCGGTATGCACCACACGCTGGACGAACACCCCCGGCAGATGCACCTGCGCCGGATCGATCTCGCCCGGCTCCACCAGCTGCTCGACCTGCGCGATCGTGATCCGGCCGGCCATCGCGGCGAGCGGGTTGAAGTTCATCGCGGTCTTGTTGAACACCAGATTGCCCTCGGTGTCCCCGACCTCGGCGTGCACCAGCGCGAAGTCCGCGACGATCGACTCCTCGAGCACGTACGTCTTGCCGCCGAACTCGCGGGTCTCCTTCGCCGGCGACGCGACCGCGACCGACCCGTCCGGGTGGTAGCGCCACGGCAGCCCGCCGTCGGAGACCGGGGTCCCCACACCGGCCGGGGTGTAGAACGCGGGGATCCCGGCACCACCGGCCCGCATCCGCTCGGCCAGGGTGCCCTGCGGGGTCAACTCCACCTCCAGCTCACCCGACAGGTACTGGCGCGCGAACTCCTTGTTCTCACCCACGTACGACGCGGTGACCCGACGGATCTGCCCGGCCGCCAACAGGATCCCCAGACCCCACTCGTCGACGCCGCAGTTGTTGGAGAACACCTCGAGTCCCGTGACGCCCCGGTCGGCCAGACCACCGATCAACTCCGTGGGGATGCCGCACAGGCCGAAACCACCGACCGCCAGCGAGGATCCATCGACGATGTCGGCGACGGCCTCGGCCGCGGTTGCGAAGACCTTGCTCATCGGGCATCACCGGTGGCGGGCAGGATGCGGGCACGGACCTCGCCGAAGCCGATGCGTCCGCCGTTCGCGCCGGGCGCGGTTGCCGAGATCGAGATCTCGTCCCCGTCCTCGATGAACGTGCGCTGCTCGTCACCGACCGTGACCGGCTCGGCGCCGCCCCAGGTCAGCTCGATGAAGGCGCCTCGTTGAGCCTTCTCGGGACCCGAGATGGTGCCGGAACCGAACAGGTCACCCGTGCTGGCGGCCGCACCGTTGACCGTGGTGTGCGCCAGCATCTGTGCGGGCGACCAGTACATCTGGGCGTAGGGCGGGCGGGAGACGACGTGACCGTTCCACTCGACCTCGAGGTCGATGTCCAGACCCCACTTCTCGTCGCCCTGCAGGTACGGCAGCGGCGTCGGATCCTGCACCGGGGTGTCGACGCGGGCGGCCTCGAGCGCCAGCAGCGGAACCACCCACGCGGAGATGGACGTCGCGAAGCTCTTGCCGAGATTCGGGCCCAGCGGGACGTACTCCCACGCCTGGATGTCGCGGGCCGACCAGTCGTTGAGGATCACGGCGCCGAAGCAGTGCTCGGCGAACTGGTCCGGGGTGATCGAGGAACCCATCGGGGAACCGACGCCGACGATGAAGCCCATCTCGGCCTCGATGTCGAGCCGAATCGACGGACCGAACGTGGGGGCCGCGTCGGCCGGGGCCTTGCGCTGACCGCACGGGCGCACGATGTCGGTGCCCGACACCACGACGGTGCTGGACCGGCCGTGGTAGCCGACCGGCAGGTGCTTCCAGTTCGGCATCAGCGCAGCCGAATCCGGTCGGAACAGCCGGCCGAGGTTGGTGGCGTGGTTCTCCGAGGCGTAGAAGTCGACGTAGTCGGCGACCGCGATCGGCAGGTGCATCGTGACGTCGTCGACCGAGAACACCGCGTCGTCGGCGACCTCGCCGGACACCAGTTCGGTGATCTGCGCACGGACCTCGACCCAACGGTCACGCCCCTGGGCCATGAACGCGTTCAGCGTCGGCTGGGCGAATACGTCATCGCCCAGCGCCTTCGCGAGATCGACGACGCTGTCGCCGACGCGCACGCCGACCCGCGGGCCCGCGTCGGCGGTCGAGAACACGCCGTAGGGCAGGTTGTCGATACCGAACAGGGAGTCGGCAGGAATCGAGATGACGGTCATGCGCGGGATCCTTCGTCGATCGAGTTGAAATCCACCGAACCCATAGGCGCGGAGAGTCCGGTGGATGCTGAGGGCACCAGTCCGAGGCCGACCAGTTCGGTCAGCGGGTCGCTGATGCTGCAGGTGCCGAAGGACAGGAAGGTCGCGCGCAGCGCGTCCACCGCCTCGGGCGACAGGCCGTCGAGTTCGCCTGCCAGGCGCTTCCCGTCACGGTCGGCCAGCGTCGATGCGATCTCGTCGACGCTCGCGCCACCCGCGGCCCGGTGCGCCGCGAGCATGACGTTGAGGAAGCCGTGCTGTTCGAATCCGGTGTCCGGGTCCGTGTTCCGCACCGCGTGGTGCAGGCCGGCGGTCGCCTTGAACCGCACGCCCGTCCCGACGACCGTGTGGATCGCGGCGGCCAGTTCGGCCTCGTCCGGGTACGCGGCGGCCACGACGCCACCGGTCCGGAACTTCGCCGCGTACGCCGTTCCCGCCATCCGGGCCAGGATGGCGGGACGACGGTCGTCACGCGGGACCTCGACGAAGATGTCGACACCCGGTGCGGCCGAGGCGATCTCGTCCAGCGCGGCGAACAGTGCCTCCGGCGTCTGCCCCTCGGGCACGGCGATCTCCATCGCGACGAGCTTCACGCCGTCGATCGCGCGCAGCTGCTCGAGCGCGGCCGGAACGGCGTCGGTGCCGCCGGGCACGGTGAGGCTCAGCTGGAGGACACCGTCCTGCTCGGCCGCAATCGCGGGCAGCTCATCCAGCCGCGGCGCCGGGAACACGAACGGTCCCACCAGCGCGGCATGCTCACTGCGCTCGTGCACGAGGTGCGCGGGCACCGCGGCCTCCATCGGCGCGTTCCCCGGAGGGAACAGCGCCGCGTCGTCGCACAGACCCTTCAGCAGCGGCGAGATGGTCACTTGTTCGGCCCCCGTCCGGACCACGACCACGCGTAGGCCTGGTCCTCGCACGCCAGGGCGCCCTCACCGAGCTCGAGCGGGCGGAAGGTGTCGACCATGACGGCCAGCTCGTCGAAGAACTCGACGCCGATGCTGCGCTCGTATGCACCCGGCTGCGGGCCGTGCGCGTGACCACCGGGGTGGATCGAGATCGAGCCCTGGCCGATGCCCGAACCCTTGCGGGCCTCGTAGTCGCCACCGCAGTAGAACATGATCTCGTCGGAGTCCACGTTCGAGTGGTAGTACGGCACCGGGATCGACAGCGGGTGGTAGTCGACCTTGCGGGGCACGAAGTTGCAGATGACGAAGTTGTTGCCCTCGAACGCCTGGTGCGCCGGCGGCGGCTGGTGCACGCGGCCCGTGATGGGCTCGTAGTCGGAGATGTTGAAGGTGTACGGGTACAGGCAGCCGTCCCAGCCGACGACGTCGAAAGGATGGTTCGGGTACACCATGCGGGTGCCGACGATCGCGCCGCCCGCGCGATGCTTGACCAGCACCTCGACGTCGGTGCCCTCGGAAACGAGCGGCTCGGCGGGGCCGTGCAGGTCGCGCTCGCAGAACGGCGCGTGCTCGAGGAACTGGCCGAACTTCGACAGGTAACGCTTGGGCGGAACGATGTGGCTGTTCGCCTCGATTGCGTACGCGCGCAACGGCTCCGAACCCTGCGGCACCCAGCGGTGGGTGGTCGACATCGGGATCAGCACGTAGTCGCCCTGGCGGGCGTGCAGCGCGCCGAACACGGTTTCGACGATCGCCTCGCCGGACTCGACGTACACCATCTCGTCGCCGAGCGAGTTGCGGTACAGCGGCGACTCCTTGGCGGACACCACGTACGAGATGCGCACGTCGGCGTTGCCGAGGATCAGCCGGCGGCCGGTGACGACGTCGGTCTCGGCCCAGATCTCCTCCGGGAAGAGGTCGTGGAGCTTGAGGTGCCGCGGCTTGAGCGGGTGGTTCGGGGTGGTGGTCTGGTCGCGCAGTTCCCAGACGGTCGCGTCGACGATGGCCGACGGGATGTGTCGGTGGTACAGCAGCGACGAGTCGGAGGAGAACCCCTCCTCGCCCATCAGCTCCTCGAAGTAGAGCTGGCCGTCCTCGTCCCGATGCTGGGTGTGCCGCTTCGGCGGGATGTTGCCGAGCTGTCGGTAGAACGCCATGACCGGCCTCCTGATGTGGTCGCGCCCGTTTCACTGCCGGGCTGTGGTCCTCACCGTCGGCGGAACAGCAGCGCGGGCCGTGGCTTGCCGGGACCGCCGATTCCTCTCCGAGGTTAGTAAACAGATTAACTAGTTTCGGGGCGTGAGCGCAACCACACGAACGGTCTCGTCACCCGCCCGCGCCCGGCCCCCACGATTCGCGCACTTATCGGTCCCCGGAGGACCCCGGAAACACCGACAAGTGCGCGAATCGGGAGAGGTTGGCGTCAGTTGCGGCCGCGGACGTCGAATTGGCTGCGGTTGGTGATGAGCTTGTCCAGCAGCATGACGAGAACGTGCTGCTCAGCCTCGGTGAGGACGCTCGCCCACGCATACTCGCGCTCGTTGTGCTCGCGGTAGGTGGCGGCCATCTCGGCACGCCCCTTCTCGGTGAGCGAGAGCTGCACCGAGCGTCCGTCGCGCTCGTCGGGCGTCCGCTCGAGCAGGCCGGACGCTTCCAGCGTCTTCGTCAGGTTGGACACGGCCGCGCGGCTCATACCGGTCAGCTTGGCGGCGCTCTTGGGCTCGATCGGGCCGGCCAGCCAGGTCACGAACAGCAACCGGAACGCCGACCACGAGAGCCCGCGGGGCCGATGCACGGACGATTCCAGGTCGTAGGTGACCACGTTCGCGGCCCGGTTGAGGGTCAGTAAAACCTGCGTGGCCAGCTGGTGCGTGGACCCGAACTCGGTGCTGAGCCGGCGGTTCGCGAGGTCGATGAACGACCAGAAGTCGAGCGAGCCGGGCGCGATCGCGTCCTGCGCCACCTGCGCATCGCGCCCTTCGTCCCGGCTCATGCGGCCACCCTATCGCGGTACGCGTCGGGCGCGCGCAGCACGGATCGTCCTGGATAGCTCACCTAATTAGTATATCTATGAACTATTTTCCCCGACGTCCGGTACGCCCCGGACGGCTGCCGTCACGTGCCGCGTCGCGCGCTGTGCCGCAACGGGTTACCGCCCCGAGCGAAATAGTCTGTACAAAGAGATCCGACACGACGGCATCCCGCCGGCCCCGGACCGGACGACCCGAACAGGACCCGACATGAGCACGCTTCAGACCCTCGACCGTGGTCTGCGCGCGCTCGACATCGTCGCGCAGTCCCCGACCGGGATCTCGGTGGCCGACCTCGCCAAGGAGCTCGACGTCCACCGGGCCATCTGCTACCGGATCGTCGCGACGCTCGAAGCGCACGCGCTGGTGGCACGCACCGGCGACGGACTGGTCCGGCTGGGCATCGCCGCCGCGGTCCTGTCCTCCCGGTTCGAACCGCAGTTCTCGAAGGACGTGCAGCCCCTGCTCCACGCACTGGCCGACGAGACCCGCGCAACTGCTTTCGTCTCCGCAGCTCAGGGCCAGAAGTGCGTCGTGATCATGGTGGCCGAACCGGAGGGCACGCTGCTGCGGGTCGGCTACCGGGTCGGGAGCAGCCACCCGCTGGACCGCGGCGCCGCCGGGATCGCGATCCTGGCGTCGCGCCCCGAGTCGCCCGGCGATTCCGACGCGGTCCGCCAGGCCCGCGCCGACGGCTACAGCCTCACCCGCGGGCAACTCGAGCACGGCGCGGTGGGCATCGCGTCGGGCATCGTCCTCCCGGAGGGAATCGACGCGAGCACCGGGCGCGAACGCAGCGTCGGCGTCGTCGCGATCGACGGTCTCGACACCGACCGGGCCGCGGCCGCGGTGATGCGCACCGCCCGCGGCATCGAGGGCCTCCTCACCGCCTGACACCTCCCGGCCGCGCCGCTCCTCCACACCCGCCCCCTCCCGCGCGTTTTGCGCACTTATCGGTCCGGCGCCTGCCCGCCCGAGACCGACAAGTGCGCAAATCGCGAGCGCGCCGAAGCACTGGCCCCGCGCCGCCCTCTCCGCCACGGCCGCAGAACAGACCACCTGCGTGGTTATGCGGATCGCACTTGACCTCCAATGTGACCGCACTTACTCTGTGCGGAGTTCGCTCACCGATACACGATGTGCGTTATTAGTAACTTCGCAGCTCAGTGCGAGTTTTAGGACAGACGGAGATGCAACTCATGAGCGTGTGCCCGATCGATCACACGGCCCTGCAGAACACGGGCTGCCCGGTTTCCGCGAATGCCGCCGCCTTCGATCCCTTCACCGGCCCGTACCAGGTGGACCCCGCCGCGTCGCTGCGCTGGTCGCGCGACGAGGAGCCGGTGTTCTACAGCCCCGAGCTCGGATACTGGGTGGTCACCCGGTACGAGGACGTCAAGGCCGTCTTCCGCGACAACATCCTCTTCTCGCCGTCGATCGCGCTCGAGAAGATCACCCCGGTGTCGGACGAGGCAACCGCAACGCTCGCGAAGTACGACTACGCGATGTCGCGCACCCTCGTGAACGAGGACGAGCCCGCGCACATGCCGCGCCGACGCGCGCTGATGGACCCGTTCACCCCCGCCGAGCTCGTCCACCACGAGCCGATGGTCCGCCGCCTCACCCGCGAGTACGTCGACCGCTTCGTCGAGACCGGCCGGGCCGACCTCGTCGACGAGATGCTGTGGGAGGTCCCCCTCACCGTGGCCCTGCACTTCCTCGGGGTGCCCGAGGAGGACATGGACACGATGCGCAAGTACTCGATCGCGCACACCGTGAACACGTGGGGCCGACCGGCCCCCGAGCAGCAGGTCGCGGTCGCCGAGGCGGTCGGCAAGTTCTGGCAGTACGCCGGCCAGGTGCTCGAGAAGATGCGTCAGGACCCGTCCGGACACGGCTGGATGCCGTACGGCATCCGGGTCCAGAAGGAACAGCCCGACGTCGTCACCGACTCGTACCTGCACTCGATGATGATGGCGGGAATCGTTGCGGCACACGAGACCACGGCGCATGCTTCGGCGAACGCCTTCCGCCTGCTGCTCGAGAACCGCAGCGTGTGGGAGGAGATCTGCGCCGACCCGAGCCTGATCCCCAACGCCGTCGAGGAGTGCCTGCGTCACTCCGGTTCGGTCGCCTCCTGGCGCAGGCTGGTCACCGCGGACACCACTATCGGTGGCGTCGACATCCCGAAGGGCTCGAAGCTGCTGATCGTCACGTCGTCGGCGAACCACGACGAGCGGCACTTCGAGGACGCCGACGACTTCGACATCCGTCGCGAGAACTCGAGCGACCATCTCACGTTCGGGTACGGCGGCCACCAGTGCCTGGGCAAGAACCTCGCCCGCATGGAGATGCAGATCTTCCTCGAGGAGCTCACGACGCGTCTGCCGCACATGGAACTGGTCCCGGACCAGGAGTTCACCTACCTGGCCAACACGTCGTTCCGCGGGCCGGATCACGTGTGGGTGCAGTGGGATCCGACCGCGAACCCGGAACGCGCCGATCCGGCCACCCTCGATCGCCGTCAGCCGGTGACGATCGGTGAACCGTCCAAGATCTCGCGGCTGGTGACCGTGGAGGCGATCACGCCCGCGGCCGACGGCGTCGTGCGCGTGACGCTGTCCGATCCGACGGGCAAGTCGCTGCCCAAGTGGACCCCGGGCTCGCACGTCGACGTCGAGCTCGGTGAATTCTCGCGCCAGTACTCGCTGTGCGGCGACCCGAACGACCTGTCGTCGTACGAGATCGCTGTACTCGAGGAGCCCGAGAGCCGCGGCGGGTCGCGCTACGTGCACCGCACCCTGCAGGCCGGCGACACCCTGAAGATGCGCGGACCGCGCAACCACTTCAAGCTGGACCCCGACGCCGAGCGCTACATCTTCGTCGCGGGCGGCATCGGCGTCACGCCGATCATCGCGATGGCCGACCACGCGAAGGCGTCCGGCAAGGACTACGAGATCCATTACTGCGGAAGCGATATCGCGACGATGGCGCTGCTCGACCGGCTGACGGCCGACCACGGCGACCGGCTCGAGGTGCACTCGAGCGCGGCCGGCAACCGCCTGGACATCCCGGCACTGCTCGCGACGCCCGTCGACGGGACCCAGATCTACTCGTGCGGCCCGGAGCGCCTGCTCTCCGCCCTCGACGAGGCCACCGCGCACTGGCCCGAGGACTCGCTGCACGTCGAACACTTCACGTCGAACCTGGCCAAGCTCGACCCGGCCAACGAGCACGCGTTCGAGGTCGAACTGCGTGACTCCGGTCTGACCATCCAGGTCGCCGCCGACCAGACGGTGCTCGACGCGCTGCGCGCGTCGAACATCGACATCCAGAGCGACTGCGAGGAGGGGCTGTGCGGATCGTGCGAAGCCCCCGTCCTCGACGGCGAGGTGGATCACCGCGACATGGTGCTCACCAAAACCGAACGGGCTCAGAACAAGTCGATGATGACCTGCTGCTCGCGTGCGTGCGGCAAGAAGATCACCCTCGCGCTCTGACCCACCTCCCCAGAATCTCTTCAGCACCCGAAAGGATCCGTCATGGGATCTCCGACCGTCACCGGGCCCGCCGTGCCGGGCTCGTCTGCGAGCGACCAGCCGCCCAAGTCCAGCTTCAAGCGCGTCCTCACCGGCAGCATGGCCGGCGCCGTGCTCGAGTGGTACGACTTCGCGATCTACGGCATCCTGGCCGCCACCGTCCTGGGCCCGCTGTTCTTCCCCGGTGACAACGGCGTCGCGAAGCTGCTGCTCGCGCTGGCGACGCAGGGCCTCGGCTTCGTGGCACGCCCGTTGGGCGGCATCGTCTTCGGCCACCTGGGCGACAAGTTCGGCCGCAAGCCGATGCTGGTGGCCACCTTCATCATGCTGGGCAGCGCGACCGCGGCGATCGGCCTGCTGCCGACGTACGACCAGATCGGCATCTGGGCGACGGTCCTGCTGGTGGTGCTGCGCATGATCCAGGGCTTCGCGCTGGGCGGCGAGTTCGGTGCCGCGGTGCTGCTGGTGAGCGAGTACGGCGAACCGAAGAAGCGCGGCTTCTGGGCGTCGTGGCCGCAGGCCGGCGCCCCGATGGGCACCGTCCTGGCGACCGTCGTCGTCTCGATTCTCGGCCTCTTCCTCACGGACGACGCCTTCGACCAGTGGGGCTGGCGTGTGGCCTTCCTGTTCGCGATCCCGCTGCTGATCGTCGGCTTCTGGGTGCGCCGCGGCGTCGAGGAGTCCCCGGTCTTCAAGGCCGCGCAGGAGCAGGCCGCGAAGGCCCCGGCGGCACAGGAGCGTTCGAGCATCCTCGAGGCGCTGTCCCGCCCGCGTGCGGTCCTCACCGGCCTGGGCATGCGCCTCGGCGAGAACATCGCGTTCTACGTCTACACGGTCTTCGTCATCGCCTACGCCACGACGTACCACGGCTTCCACCGCGGCGACGTCATCCTGGCCGTGACGTTCGCGTCGCTGTTCCAGTTCGTCGGCATGATCGGCGGCGGCGCGTGGTCCGACCGGGTGGGCCGCAAGACCGCGATGCTCGTGCCCGCGATCATCCTGGTGGTGTGGGCGCCGGTGTTCTTCTGGCTGGTCCAGCTCGAGAGCCTGCCGATGCTGTGGCTCGGTGTGTGCGTGGGCGCGTTCTTCCACGGCATGCTCGCCGGCCCCGAGGCCGCGTGGATCACCGAACTGTTCCCCACCCGCTACCGCTACGCCGGTTCGTCGCTGGTGTTCCAGGGCTCGTCGATCATCGCCGGCGCGCCGGCTCCGTTCATCGCGGTCTGGCTCATCGAGAACTTCGGTGTCGGTATGGTTGTCGGCTATCTGGTGGTCACGATGGCGATCACGGTGATCGCCCTCGCGCTCAGCCGGGAAACCAAGGGCGTGGATCTCGACGACGTCGCATGACCGAGACCGTTCGGTCGACCGACACGACCTGACACCCGGGCCCCGGTCCCTCCCCTCGCGGGTGGGACCGGGGCCCGACCCGTTCCACATCGGTTCACACAGAGGGCGTTACAGACAGGAGAACTCGAATGACCATCGCGCACAAGATCGTCGGTCGCGGACCCATCAAGGTGATCGCGCTGCACGGCTGGTTCGGCACGTCGGAGGGCTGGGGCCTGCTGCCCGAACTCGTCGACCCCGAGGCCTACACGTACGCCCTGATCGACTACCGCGGCTACGGGGCCCGCAAGGACGAGGCCGGCGAGTACACGCTCGACGAGATCTCCGCGGACACCCTCGCCCTCGCCGACGAGCTGGGCTGGGACCGCTTCGCGCTGATCGGCCACTCGATGGGCGGTGCCGCGGCGCTGCGCGTGCTCGCCGACGCCCCCGAGCGGATCACCGCGGTGATCGGCATCAGCCCGGTGCCGGCGTCGGGCGTCCCGTTCGACGCGGACAGCGAGGCGCTGTTCACGGGCGCCGAGAACGAGGACGGCAACCGCTACGCGATCCTGGACTTCACGACCGGTAACCGGCAGTCGGCGTACTGGCTGCGGCAGATGACGCAGTTCTCGGTGGACTTCTCCACCCGTCCGGCGTTCGGCGCCTACCTGCGCTCCTGGGCGGGAGCGGATTTCGTGGCCGAACTGCCGCGGACGACCATCCCGATCAAGACGATCGTCGGCGAGCACGATCCAGCGCTCGGCGCGGAGACGATGAAGGCCACGTGGATGGAGCAGCTGCCGCAGTGCGAGCTGGACGTCCTGGCCAACGCCGGACACTACGCGATGTTCGAGGCCCCGGTCGCGATGATGACCAGCATCGAGAAGGCGCTCTCGCCGCTGCAGTGACGATCGATGACCGGCCCGCCCCTCGGTGCTTGGGTGCTAGTGGTCGTCGCAACACCCCAGCGTGGGGAGTGCGATGGAGTTCCAGATCCGGGACCGTTCGGTCATCCGGGGGCAGCGTCCTCTGTCCGAGGAGCGGCGTGTCTACTTGCAGCTCATGCGGCAGGGTGTGAGCAACGCGGAGGCCCGCCGGATCGTCGGCATCAACCGCCGGACAGGTAGACGGTGGCGCAACGGGCGTGCCCCGTCCGGTGGTACCAGCGGGGCACCACCGATCACAGCGGTAGCACTTCCACCTGGGCCCTCCCGCTTTCTGTCTGAAGCCGACCGCATCCATATCGCGGATCGTTTGCGGGAGAATGCCGCCATTCGACACATCGCGGCCGAGTTGGGGCGCAGCCCATCGACGATCAGCCGCGAGGTCCGCCGCAACCGGCATCCGGCCAGCGGCCAGTACCGGCCATATGCCGCTCAGACCCGCGTCGATGCTCGCCGGCCCCGTCCAAAGACCGGCACGATCGCTCGAAACCCCGTGCTGCGGAGGTTCATTCAAACCCATTTGGACAAGCGGTGGAGCCCGGAGCAGATCTGCCAAGCTCTTCAGGCAGCCTTCCCCGTACAACCGGAAATGCACGTGGTCCACGAGACGATCTACCAGGCCTTGTATGTCCAGGGACACGGAGAGCTACGCCGCGAACTGGCCAAGGCACTGCGGACCGGACGCGCTCGCCGCAAGACACGCCGCCAGGCCCAGCGGCGTCAACCGCATTACCGCGATCCGATGGTGATGATCAGCGACCGCCCCACCGAGGTCGAGGACCGGGCGGTGCCTGGTCATTGGGAAGGCGATTTGATCATCGGTAAGGACGGCGCGTCGGCCATCGGTACGCTGGTCGAACGGGCCACGTGCTACGTGATGCTGGTCCATCTTCCCCACGGACGCAGCGCCGACCGTATGCGCGATGCCTTGGTGGAGACCGTCACGACGTTGCCCCGCAAGTTGACTCGGTCGCTGACCTGGGATCAGGGCGCGAGATGGGCGCCCACCACTCGTTCACGATCGCGACCGACATCCCCGTCTACTTCTGTGATCGCGCTAGCCCTTGGCAGCGTGGATCGAATGAGAACACCAATGGTCTGCTGCGGCAGTATTTCCCGAAGGGAGCGGATCTATCCGTCCACGGTCGCGAGCACCTTGACGCCGTCGCCGCTGAGCTCAACGGCCGACCCCGCAAAACACTCGACTGGGACACCCCAGCCGAGTGTTTCGCGACCGTCGTCGCGGCCAGCAGCTAGCAACTGTATGGCTGCAGATCGGGGCACCCCGATGCGGAAGAGCTTCCCGCTCGTGGAGTTGTCAGGCGTCGCGCTTGTTCACCGCGAACAGAGCGGCGCCGAACACGATCGCGACGAACGCCGCGAAGTAGAGCAGCGAACCCCACGGGCCCCAGCGGAAATCGAAGTTCCCGCCACCGCCCAGGAAGTGGCTCACGTTGTTGAACGGGCCGAACTCACCGAGGTACTTGCCCACCTTGGGGATCATCGTGGCGAGGCTCTCGATGACCAGCGGCCACAGCAGCAGCAGCGAGATCGCGCCCGCCGACTGGCGGATCAGCGTGCCGACACCGACCGCGAGGACCGCCAGCAGCGCGTAGAAGATCGGGACGCCGAACACCTCTCGGCCGTTGCTGTCCGCTCCGAGGTCCAACGTCAGACCGGCCGTCGCCTGCGCCACGAAGTACGACGCCAGCGCGATGACCAGGCCGAGGACACCGGCGATGATCGCCAGCAATAGCGCCTTGACCGCGATCACCTGCGTGCGGTTCGGGATCGCCTGGAATGTCGTGCGGATAACGCCGAAGCGGTACTCGGTGGTCACCGCGAGCGCCGACATGATCATCACCAGCATGGACCCGAACTTGATGGCACCAACCTGCGTGTCACCCGCAGTGAAGTCCCCCATCGAGGTGTCGCCGGACTCCATGAGCGATTTGAAGGCGACGCCCATGACGGCCGCGAGCCCGACGCTCACGACGACCGCGATCAGGCTGCACCACATCGGCGACTTGGTGGACGTGAGCTTGATGCGCTCTGCATTCAACACGCTCATCGGAGCGCACCTCCCATGTTCTGCCCGGCTGCGCCGGCGATCTGAGCGTGGTACTGCACGTCGTCACCGGTGAGCTTCATGAACGCGTCCTCGAGGGAGCCCCGCTGAGACGACAACTCGTGCAGCACGATTCCGTTGGCACCGGCGAGCACGCCGATGTCGTCGGTCTCCGACTCCGGCACCAGCAGTGCGGGCGCCCCATCCTCACTGGAGTCCTCGCGGACCGCGAAGCCCTGCGCGGTGAGCACGCTGCGCAGGGCGTCGAGCTGGGGGCTGCGCACCCGCACCGACGACTCCGACGCGCGGTCGACGAAGTCCTTGACGCTCGTGTCCGCGATCAACCGGCCGCGGCCGATCACGATGAGATGCTCTGCGGTCAGCGACATCTCCGACAGCAGATGGCTCGAGACCAGGACCGTGCGGCCCTCCGCCGCCAGGGACTGCATGAATTTGCGGATCCACACGATGCCCTCGGGATCGAGACCGTTCACCGGCTCGTCGAACAGCAGCACCTTCGGATCGCCCAACAGCGCCCCGGCCAGGCCCAGTCGCTGCGACATGCCCAGCGAGAAACCGCCGGCCTTCTTGCCCGCGACCTCCGTCAGGCCGACGAGGCGCAGCACCTCGTCGACGCGCGACATCGGCAGCGAGTTGGCGGCCGCCATCCACTGCAGGTGCGCCTTCGCCGAGCGGTTCGGGTGCACCCACTTGGCGTCGAGCAGCGCGCCGACCGTGCGCAGCGGCTGCTTGAGCTGGTGGTACGGCACGCCTTCGATCAATGCGGTGCCCGACGTCGGCGCATCGAGGCCGAGGATCATCCGCATGGTCGTCGACTTGCCGGCACCGTTCGGGCCGAGGAAGCCCGTGACGATTCCGGGCTTCACGGAGAACGTGAGATCGTCCACCGCTCTCGTCGACCCGTAGGCCTTCGTCAATCCCCCCACTTCAATCATGAGCAACACTCTGCCCGAAACGCCCCTACCTGCGCATCGGTCTCGGGTCTACACCCGAGTCATACCCAGGGATGACATACACCCCGAGACGGCGTCGACACCGCATAGCCCACCGCGCGCTCCGCTAACCTCGTCACACAACAGTCGTGTTGCAACGACCGCTCGAATCCACCGTGTCGACGGCGCGGGCCGTTCACTGTGCCGCGGCTCAATCCCGGGTCGGGTCACCGACACCGTTGCTGCTGACACCCACGGATGCCGGCGATTCGGTCCGCTCGGGGCGCTGCCCGATGGAATTGAGCATTCCGGTGATGTCGACGCCGGAGGATTGGAGGGTCTCGATCACTCCCGCGATCGTCGACGGGCTGATCCCGAGGATCGAGCCGACGCTGCCGGAGACGCCGTCCGCGCCGCCGACGATGGAGATCCGGTCGATCTCACCCACCGGCTTGGCGGCCGCGTCGGTCGCCTCGACGAGCGCCTTGAGCACGTCCGGGAGCATCAGCATCTGGGCGGCGGCCGGCGTGTAGGCGTTGAGCGCCTCGGCCACCTTCCGCTTGCCGTCGGCCTCCGCCTCGAGCCGGGCCCGCAGACCGTCCGCCTCGGCCTGCTGCTCGGCGCGCAGTGCCTCGGCCGCCACCGTGCGGCCCTCCGCCTCCGCCGCCAGGCGGGCCTTGATGCCGTCGGCCTCGGCCTGCTGCTCGGTGCGCACGGCGTCGGCAGCGAGCTTGCGGGCATCGGCCGCGGCCTCACCCGAGCGCCGCGCGGACTCGGCGGCGGCCTCGGCGCGGAGGATCGCGGCCTGCTTCTCGCCTTCGGCGCGGGCGATGGCGGCCTGACGCTCGGCCTCGGCGGGGGCGATGACGTCCGCCTGCAGCGCCGCCTTGGCCTGTTCGGCGCGTCGCTGATCGACCTCGATCCGGGCCTCGACCTGCGCGGCCTCGGCCTGCTCCTGCGCGATCCGGACGGCCTTCTCGGAGGTCGCCCGCGCGAGCGGGCCGGCCTGGTCGGCCTCGGCGTTCTCCGCCTCGGTGCGGGCGCGCAGCTTCGCCAGCTCGACGTCGCGGGCCTGGTTCGCGGTCGCGATGGCGGTGTCGGCCTCGGCCTGCGCCACCGCGCCTTCCTGCCGGGCCTTCGCGGACTGGATCTGGGCGTCGCGGTCGGCGTTGGCGGTGCCGATGGCCGCGTCCCGCTTGACCTCGGCGATGCGGCGCTGACCGAGGGACTCGAGATAGCCGTTGTGGTCGCTGATTCCGGCGATCTTGAGAACGTCGACCTCCATGCCGATGCGCGCGAGGTCGCCGCCGGCTTCCTCGACGACACTGCGCGCGAGGGTCTCGCGGTTCGAGTTCAGGTCCTCGACGGTCATGGTCGCGGTGATGCCGCGGAGCGAGCCGGCGAGGATGTCGTTGATCTGTCGGCGGAGTTCGTCGAGGTCGGAGGTCAGGAAGCGCTGAACGGCGGTCTGGACGGCCTCGTCCGCCGAGCCGATACGGACCAGGCCGACGGCCTCGACGTTCACCGGGACGCCGTCGTTCGACAGGGCGTTCTGCAGGTCGATCTTCACGTTGAACGGCTCGAGCGACATGATGTCGACACGCTCGATGCCGGGGATCTTGAAGCGGGCGCCGCCGCGCACGACCTTCGGGGTGCCGCGGCCGGTGAAAACGGCAACCTCGTTCGGCGGCACCTTGACGTAGTTGCGGATGTAGATGAAGGGCAGTCCGACGAAGACCACCAGGGCAGCCACGACGGCGCCCACGATTGCGACCATGAGAGTTCCTCAGTTCGATTCGGGCAGTGCAGAATCCGATCTCAGTCGGGGATAGCGACGACGTGCACGTTGTCGTCGTCGACGTCGCCGATGTAGACGGGTGTGTTCACCGGCAGCGGTCCCGGTTCGGCGGAGACAGCGCGAGCCCGGACCCGGCTTCCTTCGATGTCGGTGAAGGAGATCTCGCCCCACTGGCCGGGTTCGATGGCGATGGTGACGGTGCCGGTCAGGCCGATGTAGCTGTGCCGTCCGATGTGCGAATTGGACTGCTGCCGCAGCAGGTAAGGGAGCAGGACACCGCGGGTGAGGAAGACCAGGACGATCGCGCACCCGGCGGCAGCGATCGCCGCGACGCCACCTGCGCCGCCCGCCAGCAGGGTGGCGCTACCGCCGAGACCGACGCCGAACAGCGCCGTGGCGGCGGTCGTCAGGCTCAAGAACGGCAACCCCTCCGCCGCATCGCCGGCGCCCGGCCCGTCGGATCCGACCTCTCCGACGATGATCATCCCGACGAGACCCACCAGACCCATTGCGAGACAGGCAAGAAAGAAGATCGTCACTATCGCCCCTCCCCCGGACAGTAGATTCGCCCTCGACCATATCGCAGTGGCTGTCGCGGCTGTTCCGGGCATCAACCCGACACCACACACGCCGGCTGCATATACGACACGGCCTCCCTCACCGGCGCCGGTGCCGGTACCGGTGCCGGTGCCGGTGCCGAGCAATCTTGCGCGAATCGCACCTGGCGCTGAGCTACATCGGTGGCGGTGGCGCCCGCAGCTGAGGCCGGCATATGTTCGACCGGTTGCCGGCGGCTGGGCTCAAGTCCACGCCGCAGTCAAGGCCGACTGAGAGAATGGAGGCATCCTGATCGCGGCTCGAAGGCACATCGACCAACAATCGTCGAGATCTGCTCACCGCGACACGTGCTATCCCTTGTTCATGAGGATCCTGCTCGCGGTTTGTGCCGCCGCCCTGGCTCTGTCAGCCTGCTCCAGTCCGGAGGATCAGAGTTCCGACGCAGGTACCCCGCCTGAGCCGCCGACCACATCGGTCGCCGGCGCGAACACCGACACGCAATCCCAGACCGGCACATGGGTGCGCCGCTCCGACTGGAGTGGAGTGAGCGACCTGACCGGCCAAGCGCTTTACGACGAGATGTGCAACCAGCGGACCGAGTACTTCGCCCTCATGGGCGACCCAGTCAACCGGGAACAGTTCGCGCGAGAGCAAGTCGAGCAGATGCGCTCAGATCCGGCGTGGAGAGAGACGTTCTCACCAGCCGATCAGAAGCGAATGGTCGACGCGGTACTCGCGGCCGGGAAACGCGAATGCTGACAGCAACGGCGGCCCGTGCCGAGTCAGCCTGAGCGCCTCGAGCGACACACCCGACACCAGTGAAATGAGATGTCTGTGTTCAAGTTTGACCATTCCGGCGGGCATCGATCGATCTCGCGCCGAATCGACTCCGTCGATAAGTTCGCGAGGCCACTGGGCAGATTCGATGGGCTCACGCGCTCGACCCTGACGGTGACGAAGGTGCCCGAAGGCCGCTACTACGAAGACCTCTCCGAGGACGAGAGACGCAGATGGAGCAAGCGTACATCCAGGCCGCCGGGTCGGCCGACGCGATGTCCGTCGAAGTCCGGCGCCTCGAAGGTGCCACCTACCGGCTCTATGTGGTCGGGCGGCCAGGCGCGCGGGCGGGCGGACCCGACACCGAGATCCCGTTCCACGAGGGGCGGCATAGACTGCACGTGTACACCGACGAGGTCTTCACCGCCGGCGACGCCGCTCCGATCTTTCTCAAGTGGTGCCGGACCGGGTCCGTCGATCCGCACCAGCACCAGCTGCGAGAGTTCGATCTCGACGCGTTCTATCGGCGCGGAACCGAGACGGACCAGGCCCCGCCCGCATCGAGCCGAAACTGCCGCCGCAGATCCGTCACCTCGAATAGGTTTGGCGGATGGCGGAATCCGGGGGGACCGATCCTGAATCCTGCGATCGTGAGTCGGGTGACCGCGTCGACGACGATCGGCGTGAGGCGCCGACACCGCGGCGACACTCGATGTGGCGCGAGCTTCCGATACTCGTCGCCGTCGCGCTGCTCCTCAGCTTCCTGCTGCAGATGTTCGTGGGCCGGGTCTACCTGATCCCCTCGGAATCGATGGAACCGACGCTGCACGGTTGCGCGGGGTGTACGGGCGATCGGATCGTGGTGGACAAGATCACGTACCGCTTCGGCGACCCCGAACCGGGGGACGTCGTGGTCTTCGAGGGTCCACCCTCGTGGAACGACGGTTACCGGTCACGACGATCGGCGAACGCCGTTCTGCGCGGGATTCAGAATGCCGGTTCGGTCGTGGGCGTGGTGCCGCCGGACGAGAACGATCTCGTCAAACGCGTTGTCGCAGTGGCCGGTCAGACGGTCCAGTGCCTGCCCGGCGACGACGGGGTGAAGGTTGACGGCAAGACGTTGGTCGAGCCGTACATCGACAGCGGGACATCACCCGGCAACGCCGTCCCGTGCCAGGGCGTGTTCTTCGGCCCGGTGGTGGTGCCCGAGGACAGCGTGTGGGTGATGGGCGACAACCGGGCCCACTCCAAGGACTCGCGCTTCCACATGAACGACGAGCTCCACGGGGCGGTCCCGGTCTCGAACATCGTCGGCAAGGTGCGGCTGATCGTGCTTCCGCCGTCGCGGTGGGGCGTGGTGCACGCGGTCGACCCGCAGCAGTAGGCGAAGGGTGGCGGTCGGCATCGGATTCGCAGGTCTCTGTAAGAACCGGTACCCGGCCGGACATTTCTTCATATGAGAGAGGAATCGCACGGGTCACCGCCGCCGGGAGACAGGGAACGCTTCACCTCGCTGTGGGACACCCACGCCGGGCGGGTGTTCGCGTACGCCTGCCGGCATGTCGACCACCACACGGCTCAAGAAGTGGTGTCCGAGACGTTTCTCGTTGCATGGCGGCGACTTTCGGACGTACCCGATCCGGCGTTGCCCTGGCTGCTGGTGGTCGCCCGGAACACCATGAACAACGGCCGGCGCACCGTCCGCCGCCATGATGCGCTGGCCGCGGAGATGGCTCGTGTCGAGCGGATGGCAGCGCCCGCGCCCGGCACGGACGTCACCGCGACGGACCGCGCAGAAGTCCTCGAGGTGCTGGCAACACTCACCACCGTCGAGCGGGAGGCTCTGCTGCTGACCGCGTGGGACGGGTTGAGCGCCACCGAGGCGGCCCGCGTGGCGGGGTGTTCCGTCCCGGCAATGCACGTCCGACTCTTTCGTGCCCGGCGCCGGCTACGCACCGGCCTTCCCGTCGAACCCGTCACCCCCAACTCGCTCCGCGCCACCTCCGAACCCAGGAGTGCCCGATGACCAGAGACCTGCTCGCCACCGTCGCAAAGATCCGGCCGGACGCGCACGCCGACGACCTGTGGCCGAAACCGCTGCAGGTAGCCGAGCGCGAGCGCATCATGGCAACCGCCGTCCTCCCCGTGGTTCCCCCGACGCGTCGCCGGCGAACGGGCGCGGTCGCTCTGGTCGCGGCGATCTCCGCGGTGGGCGGCGTCGGCGTCGCCGCGGCCGGAGGTCTCATGCCGAAAGCCTTCACCGACGCGTACGCAAACTGGCTCGACTACCCGCACAGCAGCGGGGTGAACCCCGCCACCGCGGAGCGGGTCGCCTCGATTCCGGGTCCGGACGGAACGGTATTCAGCGTGTTCGTCGCGCATGGTGCCGATGGGTGGCGATGCATCGCCCCGGTGTTCGAATCCGCCGCAGATGCCGAGCAACCCGGTCCGGTGAACTTCACCGAACTCGGAGACAGCTGCGTGCCCGCCAGCAACTCGAAGACGTTCGTCGATGCTGTCGGTTCGGAGTCGTTCGGTGACGGTGCCGGCTTCTTTGTGGACCCGAACGGATTCATCTACGACGCTGCCGCTGGAGCCGCCGTGCGAGCCGAACTCCACACCGCGACCGGGGAGATCCTTCCCACCGTGCTGGCAGAAGGCCGCTTCTACGGCTGGGGACCGCTGCCGCCCGGATCACCGCGACCGACCCTCGTCGGGTACGACGCCGAGGGGAACGTCATCGGTCGCAGGTGAGCACGGGAGGCCTTGCCGGTCAGGGCTTCCCGGTGAAGACCGGATCCTCGGCGGACCGACGGGATCGGACCCAGGAGGGGTCGAGGCCGTCGTCGATCGTGTCGGTCACGGACTCGTCGAACACGACGATGCGGTCGGCGATGCGCCACTGCCCGTCGCGTCGTTCGAAGCGGTCGACGTAGCGGCACTTGATGGTGGCCCGCGACTGCGGCTCGCCCGGCCGCGCGGGGGCCTGCCGCAGGTAGCACAGGCAGTAGGACTCCACGTTCGCGGTGTCGCCGTCGAGGTCGATCAGCACGTTGGTGATGTAGTGCAGCGACGAGTCGATGGTGGCGTGCCGGGACTTCATGTCCTCGATCAGGCCGTCGACGGTGCCGACGTAGCCGCCGTGGTTGTCGATCGCGTCGGGGAAGTAGCAGTCGGCCACCCGGTCGAAGTCCTTGCGGTCCACCGCCCGTGCGTAGCGGTAGAGAACCTCGGTGATCTCCTGCTTGTCGATGAGGGTCATGTGCATCTCCTGTCGAACGAACGGGCCCTGCCGGTGCGGTCACCGGCAGGGCCCGACGAGCCGTACTAGTCGGCGCGGAGCTCGATGCCCTTGGTCTCCTTGACGAAGAACACCGCACCGAGGGTGAGCAGCGCGCAGAACACGAAGTAGCCGGCCGGCGCGAGGCGGTTGCCGGTGACGTCGATCAGCCACGTCGCGATGAACGGGGCCGTGCCACCGAGGGCCATGTTGGTGATGTTGTTGCCCAGGGCGAGACCGCTGTAGCGGACCGACGCCTTGAGCATCTCGACGTACGTCACGTACGACGCACCGTTGACCACCGACACCGTGATGAACAGCACCGACTGTCCCACGACGGCCTGCCAGATGCTGCCGCCTGCCATGAGCATGAACATCGGGATGCCCAGCACGACGGCGGCGATACTGCCGGCGAACAGCACGGGCTTGCGGCCGTAGCGGTCGGCCAGGTAGCCCGAGATCGGCAGCGTGATGACACCGAGGACCAGGGCCAGGGACGTGGACAGGAATGCGACGGTGGAGGACTGCCCGCCGGCCTTCTGCAGGTAGGTCGCCGCGTACACCGAGGCGATGTAGTAGCCGCCGGTGATGAGCGCACCGAGGAAGATGATCTTCACGAGGGAGGCGCCGGAGCTGGTGAGCAGCTCCTTGACCGGGACCTTGACGGTCTCGCCCTTGTCCTCGAGCTCCTTGAACTGCGGGGTGTCCTCCATGTGGTTCCGGATCCAGATGCCGACGACACCGATGACGACACTGAGCAGGAACGGAATTCGCCACGCCCACGACATGATCTGGTCGTGCGTGAAGACCGAGGTGAGCGCCAGCGCGGCCAGCGAGGCGACGAGCGAGCCGATGTAGGTACCCGAGTTGACCATCGAGGTCTGGAAGGCGCGCCACTTGGCCGGAGCGGACTCCGACACGAAGGCGTTGGCGCCGCCCAGCTCGCCACCGGCCGCGAAGCCCTGGAGGCAGCGCGCCAGCACCAGGATCGCGGTCGCCCACACGCCGAGCGTGACGTAGGTGGGCATCATGCCCATCGCCGCGGTGGCGACGACCATCAGCAGGATCGTCCAGGAGAGGGCGTTCTTGCGGCCGTACTTGTCGCCGATGTGGCCGAAGAAGATGCCACCGGGCACCCGCAGGAAGAAGGCGACGGCGAACGTCGCGAACGTACCGAGCAGCGCGGCCGTGTCGTTCTCCGAGACGAAGAACAGCGACGCGATGATCGTGGCCATGTAGCCGTAGATGCCGAAGTCGTAGTACTCGACGACGGTACCGACGATGGCGGCCCGCACCACCTTGACGGTGGACTGCTTCTGCTCGGCCGGCGCGGGATCCGGCCCGCGGGCGGGATCGGGGTTACGAACCGCGGGCTCCACAATGTCGTTCATTGCCATGGATGGTCCTTTGTAAGTGTTCGGTGTGCAACACGCTCGGTGTCAGATTCCTGCAGTTGTCATTGCCGTCGACGTCGGGGAAACCGTCGACTCGCCGCGGGCGGTGCGCGCGGCGCTCGTTCCGGCGATCCGGCCCATCGTGAGGGCGTTCGCCACGGCGTTGCCGCCGCCTACGTACCGGAGTCCGAGGATTCCGGCCCCGGCCTCTCCGGCTGCGAACAGTCCGTCGACCGGACGCCCGGCCTGATCGAGAACTGCTGCATTGCTGTCGATCTCGACGCCCGCGTGGGTGCAGACGAGTTCCGCGGGGAGCAACCGCGCGGCGTAGAACGGGCCCTCGGCAATCGGGTCCGGGTTGGCGGTGGAACCCTTGTTCGCCAGGGTGCGGTGACGCAGGAAGTCGTCGTCCACGCCGTTCGGCAGCTGGTCGTTCCACCGCGCGACGGCGGCCTCGAGTGCATCGGCGGGCACGCCCATGGCCCCGGCCAGGTCGGCGAGGGAGTCGGCCCGCAGGGTGCATCCGGATTCGACCTCGTCGAGAACCCGCTCTGGAGCCCAATCAGCATATCCGACAGGAAGATTGACGCGAGCCTTTTCGTCGAACACGACCCAGGCACCGCCCTCCTGCGCGTCGATGATCCCGGTGGAGACCGCATACGACGCGTCCTCGTCCATGAAGCGGCGGCCGTCACCGTTGACGTAGATCCGCGACTTCGGCGGGAAGCCCGACTGCCAGTGGTGGAACCGCTGGAAGTACACCGTCGGCAGCATCAGGCCCCAGCCCTCACCGGTGACGGCGGCGCCGACCTGCTCGCCGAAGCGCAGGTGATCGCCCTGGCTGCCCGGCGCGGCCACCACGAACAGGGAGTCGCCGCCCTTGTTCGCGAACGGGTACAGCTGGTCGACCAACTCCTTGTTCTGCGCGAAGCCGCCGCTGGCGATGACGACCGCGGACGCGCGGACCTCGATGTCGTCGGCCACGACGCCGACCACGCGGCCGTCCTCGACGACCAGCGACTGCACGCGGGTGTTGAGGACCACCTCGACACCGCGCTCGCGGCGGGCCTTGTCGAGCACCTGGATCAGACCGTAGCCCTGATCCTTGGGCACGTGCCCGCGCCAGACGTCCTCGACGCCCGCCTGGCACAGGCCCGGCATGTGCGCGTTGGCGGACTCCCGGGCGGGGATCTCCACGCCCAGGCCGATGAGCCATTCGAGCGTCGGCCCCGCGTGCTCGCAGAACGCCCGGATCAGGCCCGGCTTGAGCAGCCAGTGGTTGAGATCCATGTAGTGCTGGAAGAACTTCTCGGCGGTGTCCTCGATGCCGAGGCCGCGCTGGACGCTGGTCCCGGCTGCCGTGAACAGTCCCGCCGACAGCTGCGTCGAGCCGCCCAGCTCGGTCTGCGACTCGAACAGCAGCACCGACGCGCCCTGCTCCGCCGCGGACACCGCCGCGGCGAGTCCCGCGCCGCCGCCGCCGATGACGACGACGTCCCAGTTGTCTTCACTCATGAGAGGGCACCTCCCGTCTCGGCGAGGATGCGGTGGTAGAGCCCGTTGGACACCAGGCCGCCGTCCACCGTCACCTCGCTGCCGTTCATGTACGTGGACCGGTCGGACAGCAGGAACAGCACCGCGTTCGTGATCTCGTCGACGGTGCCCATCCGTCCGGCCGGGATGCTCTGCAGCGACGCCTGGACGAAGGCGTCCGCTCCCCCGACGAGAGCGGTGCCGACCAGGCCGGGGTGCACCGAGTTCACCCGGATGCCCCACTGCGCGAACTGTCCGGCCGCCGACTTCGACAGCCCCGTCAGGCCCCACTTGCTCGACGCGTACGCCGGCGAGAAGTAGCCGACCTGGCCGGAGATCGACGAGATGTTCACGATCGACCCGCCCCCGCTCTCCCTCATCAACGGAGCGGCGGCCTTCATCCCGTAGAACGGCCCGAACAGATTGATCCGCATGGTCAGCTCCCAGACGTCGTCCGGGGTGTCCATGAACTCGCGCCGGCGGCTGATCCCGGCGTTGTTCACCAGACCACCGAGTTCTCCCTCGGCGGAACGGATCTCGTCGATCACACGCGCCCACGCCGCCGGGTCGGCGACGTCGAGGTGGTGCGCCGATGCGCTGCCCCCGGCGGCCTCGATCTGGGCCAGCACCGCCGAGGTGTCCGCGACGTCGGCGACGCACACGTGCACACCCTGCGCGGCCAGCGCCTTCGCATGGTTGGCGCCCATGCCGCCGGCGGCGCCGGTGACCAGGACGACTCCGGGGTACGACGCTGCGTCAGACATGGCGCGACCCACCGTCGACGGCGATGGAGTGGCCGGTGACGTAGCGGGCGCTGTCCGAGAGCAGGAACAGCAGCGGCCCGAACACCTCCTCGGGCGAGCCGAGGCGGTGCAGCGGCACCACGTCGAGGGCGTGCGCGAGCGCGGCCGGGTCCTCCTGGACCCAGCGGGTCATCTCGGTGTCGATGTAGCCGGGCGCGATCGCGTTGACCCGAATCCCCTTGTCGCCGAGCTCGACCGCGAGCGACTCGGTGAGGTGCGCGACGGCGGCCTTGGACGTGCAGTACGCGCCGCGACCCCGGCGGATGCGCACCGCCGACACCGACGACATGTTCACGATCGCACCGCCGGACGCCATGTGACGGGCCGCGGCCTGCGCACCGAACAGCACTCCCTCGACGTTGACGTCGAGGACCGCGGCGATCTGCTCGGGCGAGATCTCCCCCACGAGGGCGAACGGGAAGATGCCGGCGTTGTTGATCCAGAAGTCGATGCGGCCGAACTCCTTCAGCGCCGTCTGCGCGACGGCCTCGTGTTCGTCGGCCTTCGTGACGTCGATGCGGGCGCCGACGACACGGCCCGGGGTCTCGGCGAGCGAGTTCGCGGCGAGCGCGTCGTTGATCTCCTGCGCGGTCGCGGCCATCTGCTCTTCGTTGATGTCGGCGCCGACGACGTTGACGCCGCGGGTCGCGAGACCGGCCGCGAAGGCCGCGCCCATGCCGCGGGCGGCGCCGGTGACGACCGCGACCTTGCCGGCCATCTCCGGGTACAGCGCCGTCATCTGCGACGCGTCGGTGCGGCCGGGGTTCTGGGTGTCGACGTTTTCAGCCATGATCTGGTGTTCCTCCAAAAGCAATGTTCTGCAAAAAGATTCAGGGTGCTCGTCTGCCGGTCCCGAGACGTCAGGACTGCGGGGCCTGATCGTCGCGGCGGACAGCGCGGCGCGCGATGCGCCACCGGCCGTCCTCTCGCACCACACGGTCGGTGACAGTGGTGAACCGCACGAGACGGGACTCGCCGCCGATCCGTGTCGCAACGATCTGCAGGTAGGCGCGGACCTCGAGTTCGTCGTCGCCGCGGGATTCGACGGCGATGTTCGTGAGCACGTGCCGGTGCACCTCGCCCGCCACGGACGCGTTCGCGAAGAACCCGCGGGCGAAGTCGACGAGCGCCGCCGTCCCGGCGACCGGTTCCGGGTAACTGGGCGAGTGGAACTCGCCGTCGGCGGTGAAGGTGGCGGCCCACTCCGCCGCCGAACCCTCGTCGATGAGCTGGCTCTGACGGCCGTACAGCTGGTGGATCTCCACGAACACTGCCGCGTCGATGTCGGCGGCGCCCACGGCGCCCGCGGCGCCCTCGATACCGGTCTCGGTCATGAAACGAACTCCTCGGTCACTCTCCGGCGCCTCCCGAACGGGATTGCACCGCCTCGCAATGTGTGCGATAATCGAACGCATAGTGCGATTAAGAAGAAGAGTAGGTGTCTCGCCTCACACACGTCAAGGGAGGGATCCATGGCATCGGTCGGTTCCGATGAGCGAATCAACGAAAGCCCCGGGCGAATCGGCGGTGTCCAGCTCGATTCACGGATGTCGAAGACGCTGCACAACGGGCTCGAGATCCTCGAATTGCTGACGCAGCACAAGTACGGGTTGACGATCACCGAGATCGGCGAAGGAATCGGGGTGCACCGCACCGTCGCCGACCGCCTCGTGCGCACACTCGAGGCACACCGACTGTGCCGACGCACCGAACACAAGCGCATCCTGCTCGGCGCGGGACTCGTCACCCTCGCGGGCTCGGTGGAGCAGGACCTGCGCGAACTCGCGCGCCCGGTGCTCGAGGAACTCGCGGACGCCGTGGAGGCAACCGCCCACCTCGCGGTTCGGGAGGGCGAGGATGCCGTCCGCGCGCTCATGGTCATCGAGCCGCGGAACTCCCGCGCCCACGTGGGATTCCATCCCGGTCAGATCGATCCGATCAACCGCGGATCGGCGGGCCTGGCGATGCTCGCCGCACTGCCGCCGCGGGAAGGGGAACGCCCCGAGGTCACCCGCGCCCGCGAGCGCGGATTCGCGGTGACATCGGCGGAGGTCACCCACTCGGTCACCGGCATCTCGGCCGCGTTGCCGAACCGTCGTCCCGCCGACCTCGTCAGCATCGGCGTCTCGGTGTTCGACTCGTCGAACGAGGAGAAGCTGGGCGAGGCCGTCATGGCCGCCGCCCGGCGGCTGGGAGCACTGCTACTCCGCTGAACAGCATCGAGCACATGCTCGACCCAGACGAACTGGAGAACACCATGTCCGACATCGAGGTTCAATTGATCGACATCCCCGCGCAGACGCTGGTGACGCTGCGCGGAACGGTGCCCGACTACGCCGCCGAAGGGCAGCTGTGGGGCCGTTTCATGCCCGAGCTTCAGCGGCAGAAGGTCGCGACGACCGGTCCGGGTGGCTGCATCGAGCACGACGGCGAATTCCGGGAGTCGGACGTCGATGAATCGGTGTTCATGGAGGCTGCGACCGGCGTCGAGGTCCAAGCCCCGCTCCGCGCGCTGCACTTCCCGGCTCGCCGCGCGGTGCGCGCAACCGTGACGGGCCCGTTCGCCGAGGTGATCCCGCAGGCACACGAGCGGATCGCGGCCTTCATCAGCGACAACGGTCTCCGGATGGCCCGCACCGACGACGACGTCTCGACCCACCATTTCAACGTCTATCTCACCGACCCCAGCCAGGTGCCCGAATCGGAGGCCGTGACCTCGGTGACCGTCCCGGTCGTCTGACTCACCGCGGACTGGCGCATCGTGTACGCCGGGGCCTTGCCGAGCTGACCATCGTTACCGCCGCATCGATTCTGGCACGGGTTCCGCAAACCCGAATCGAGGAGAATACTCGCCAGTAGCTTTGTCGATAGGTTCTCCGATCGCTCTCTTCGAGGAGGCGGATCATGGTTGCACCGACCGAGGTGACGGAAGAACAGGCGCGGGCGGTCGCCGAGGAAGCCCGTGAGGAGGGCTGGGAGAAGCCCTCCTTCGCCAAGGAGCTGTTCCTCGGCCGGTTCCGGCTCGATCTGGTACATCCCTTCCCCCGACCCACGCCCGCCGAGGAGGCGCGGACCGAGGCGTTCCTCGCCGAGCTGGAGGAGTACTGCCGCGGCCTCGACGGGTCGGTGATCGAGCGGGACTCCCGCATTCCCGACGAGTACGTCGCGGGTCTGGCCGAACTGGGTTGCTTCGGCCTCAAGGTACCCACCGCGTACGGCGGCCTCGGCCTGTCCCAGGTCGCCTACAACCGCGCCCTGATGGTGGCGTCCTCCGTGCACCCGAGCATCGCCGCGCTGCTGTCCGCGCACCAGTCCATCGGCGTGCCAGAACCGCTGAAGTTGGCCGGTACCCCCGAGCAGAAGGCGGCCTTCCTGCCGCGCTGCGCGAAGGGCGCCGTCTCGGCCTTCCTGCTGACCGAACCCGACGTGGGCTCGGATCCGGCCCGGATGGCGTCGACCGCCATCCCGATCGACGGCGGCGCCGCCTACCAGCTGGACGGCGTCAAGCTGTGGACCACCAACGGCGTGGTGGCGGAGCTGCTCGTGGTGATGGCACGCGTGCCGCGCAGCGAGGGGCACCGCGGCGGGATCAGCGCGTTCGTGGTCGAGGCCGACTCGCCCGGCATCACCGTCGAACAACGCAACGCCTTCATGGGGCTGCGGGGAATCGAGAACGGCGTCACGCGGATGCACCAGGTGCGGGTCCCGGCCGAGAACCTCATCGGGCGCGAAGGCGACGGCCTCAAGATCGCGTTGACCACGCTGAACACCGGCAGGCTGGCGCTGCCCGCGATGTGTACAGCGGCCGGTAAGTGGTCGCTCAAGATCGCCCGCGAGTGGTCCGCCGAACGGGTCCAGTGGGGTCGGCCGGTCGGCGAGCACGGCGCGGTCGCGGCCAAGATCTCGTTCATCGCCGCCACCACCTTCGCGCTGGAGTCCGTGCTGGAACTGTCCGGCCAGATGGCCGACGAGGGCCGCAACGACATCCGCATCGAGGCGGCGCTGGCCAAGCTGTGGGCCAGCGAGATGGCCTGCCGGATCGCCGACGACCTCGTCCAGATCCGCGGCGGGCGCGGCTACGAGACGGCCGCGTCGCTGGCCGCCCGCGGTGAACGCGCGGTGCCGGCCGAACAGCTGATGCGCGACCTGCGCATCAACCGGATCTTCGAGGGGTCGAGCGAGATCATGCGCCTGCTCATCGCCCGCGAAGCCGTCGACGCGCACCTGTCCGCCGCCGGCGACCTCGCCGATCCCAAGGCCGACTTTCAGCACAAGGCCAAAGCTGCGCTCGGGGCCAGCGGCTTCTATGCCAAGTGGCTGCCGCACCTGGTTTCCGGCAAGGGACAGCTCCCCAACTCCTACAGCGAGTTCGGTTCGCTGGCAACACATCTGAGGTTCGTCGAGCGCAGCGCCCGCAAGCTCGCGCGCTCCACGTTCTACGGCATGGCGCGCTGGCAGGCCGGCATGGAGAAGCACCAGTCCTTCCTCGGTCGCATCGTCGACATCGGCGCCGAACTGTTCGCCATGTCGGCGTCCTGCGTGCGCGCCGAGATGGAACGCACCGACGATCCCGTGCGGGGCGCGACCGCCACCGATCTGGCCGATGCCTTCTGCCGCCAGTCCCGGCTGCGCATCGACCGACTGTTCGCCGCGTTGTGGGACAACACCGACGCGACCGACCATCGGATCGCGGGCAACGTCCTGGGCGGCGAGTACACCTGGCTGGAGACCGGGGTGCTCGACCAGACCGAGGGCACCGGCCCGTGGATCGCGTCGTGGACGCCGGGCCCCTCCTCCATGGCGAACGTGGCCCGGCGCTACCCGCCTGGAACACCGGACGACGCGGCGGAGAAGCCCACCGCGTAGCCGGTGTCGGTGCCGTCGCGCACACTGGTCGCCGTGAGAACGGTGCTGGTACCCGACAGCGACGGTGCCACGCTGATCCGGACCGACGAGTCCGGCACGGTGCTCGGTGCGTCCCGACGCGTGTCCGACGTCGCCGCCGCGGTCCGCGAGATCGAGGCCGCCGAGCGTCCCCGCTGGGTGTTCGAGGACACCGCGCGGGTCTGTCCGCCGCTGCTGTCGGCGGGCGTCCGGGTGGCGCGCTGTCACGATCTGCGGCTCACCGGCGCGCTGCTCGACATGCGGGCCGGTCGGTTCACCGTCGCCCCGGACGTCCCCGTCGACGACCGGCCCGGGCTGTTCGACGCGGTGCCGTCGACCCCGCCCGAGGTCGTCGTCGAGCGGCACCGGCGCCAGCAGGCCGCGGTGGCCGACGATCCGCGGCTGCGCCTGCTGGTGGCCGCGGAGTCGGCGGGCGGGCTCGCGGCGGCGGAGATGAGCCACGACGGGTTGCCGTTCTCGACCGCCGCGCATCGCGCGCTGCTCGAGCGCGCGCTCGGTCCGCGCACCCCCGACCACGTGCCGCCGGCCCGGCTGCGCGAGGTGGCCGACGAGGTGGGGGCGGCGTTCGGGCGGCCGGTCAATCCGGCGTCGCAGCCGGAGGTGGTGGCGGCGTTCGCCCGCGAGGGCATCGAACTGGGCTCCACCCGCAAGTACCTGTTGCGCGAGATCGACCACCCGGCGGTCGAGCCGCTGTTGCGCTACCGCGACCTGGCGAAGCTGCACAGCACCAACGGCTGGGCGTGGCTGGACGCGTGGGTACGCGGGGACCGGTTCCGCCCGGTGTACGTACCCGGCGGTGTGGTGTCGGGGCGGTGGGCCAGCCGCGGCGGCGGCGCACTGCAGATCCCGAAGGCGTTGCGGTCGAGCGTGATCGCCGATCCCGGGCACACGTTAGTGATCGCCGACGCCGGCCAGCTCGAGCCGCGGATCCTCGCGGCGATGTCCGCGGATCCGCGCATGATGACGGCGGCGGGCGCCGACGACCTCTATTCCCCGGTCGCGGCGGAGGCGTTCGGTGGTGACCGCGCGCAGGCCAAGGTCGCGATCCTCGGGGTCCTCTACGGCGCCACCGCCGGTGACGCCCGCGCACTACTGACCATGCTGCGCAAGCGTTTTCCGGTGGCCGTGCAGTTCGTCGAGGACGCGGCCCGGGCCGGCGAGCGCGGCGAGGTGGTGCACTCGTGGCTCGGCCGCGCCTGCCCACCGCCGTCGGACTCGTGGTGGTCGAACGGGGACGCGCACGCCCGCGGTCGGTTCACCCGCAACTTCGTCGTGCAGGCGACGGCGTCCGAGTGGGCGCTGTGCCTGCTCGCGGATCTGCGCCGACGGCTGACCGATTCGCCCGACGACGGCGAACTGGTCTTCTTCCAGCACGACGAGGTGGTGGTGCACACCCGCCGCCCCGACGCCGCGGCCGCGCACGTCCTCGCGGCCGCCGCGGCCGCGACGCGCCTGCTCTTCGGCGATACGCCCGTACGGTTTCCGATGGAGGTAGAGATTCGGGACTGTTACGCGGAACCGACCCCGTCGAACGTCGGGTAACGATTCGACATCTGGGCATTGCACACCGTGTCGTTCGACCGTTACCTTGGGACGCAAGGTTGGGCAGTCAGCCGGCGTCGGGGGAACACGTACCGCCGCACTGGCCACCGCTTCGTGTTCCCCTCCACTCAGTTTCATCGTGAGGGCACCCATGACTCATCGTTCTGTTCCTCGTTTCCGGATCGATCACGACCGTGCGCGCGATCGTGACGTCCTGTCCGAGCTGTCCCTGCCGCGGGAATGGCGCCGTCTCCAGGAGGTGACCCGATGATCATTTCGCCGCCGCAAACACCATCGGCCGACATTCACGAAACGACGCCGCAGCCTACCCGTGAGCGGTGGTCCACGGCCCGCGTCGCCGGTCTCTCCGCCGCTTCCGTCACGGCGGCGACGCTGCTGCTCGGCGGCTCGGTCTTTCTCGCCGCTCTGGCCGCCGCGCTGATCCTGATCAGCGTGGTGCTCGCCGGCCTCCTCATCTGAGGTGCGGCGCCGCCGCTAGGACCGATCCGTCTTGTCGATCTTGCCGAGTAGCTGCTGCGCGACGTCACGAAGCTTGGTGTTGTGCTGTTGCGAGGTCCGGACCATCAGGTCGAAGGCGGCCTTGGGGCCGACCCCGTGCAACGCCATCACGGCACCGATCGCATGGTCGATCGACGCCCGCGAACGCAAGGCGTCCTGCAATTGCCGCACGGACCGGCGGGCCTCGTCGTACCGGTGTGCCTGGTAGAGGGCCACCATCGCAGCGGTCGTGAACGCCTCGAGCAGCGACTCGTCCAGTTCACGGAATCCGTCGTCGTCGGGGCTGTACAGGTTGAACGAGCCGCTGACGCGATCGTCGAGCGTCAACGGGGATGCGATGAAACTGCCGACCCCGTGGCTTTCGGCGACGTCGGCGAGTTCGGGCCATCGGCGACGAACCTCCGCACGATCGATGTTCTGGGAGACCTTCTCGCGCGCGGACCGCAGACACGGACCGTCGTCCAGCGCGTACTGCGTGCTGTCGATCTCGCGAACGCGGACGTCCGTGGCCGCCGCTGTCTCGGCCTTGTTGTCCCGGAGAATCGTGACCCCACCCATCTCGGCGCCCGGCACGATCCGGACGGCACTCTCGACGAGCGACGCCAACACCCGTTCCAGTTCGTCGACGTCCTCCAGCAAGCCGGACAGCTCGTGGAGCGAGAGCGTGATCTCGTCGACGCTGTCCTTCAACTCCGACTGTTCGTCCGAAGCTGCCCGCTCGTCATCCATCCCGCATCACCTGGATCTGCTGCCTCGACCCGGAACTAGACCCGCGATTCGATTCTATGCCCGCCTGCCGTCCGATCGTTCGGATCACCGCGACTGGTTCTCGGCGGGCGGCCGCTGCCCCGAGAGCCGCAGCGCGGCGATCCGGCGACCGTCCAGCTCCGTGACCGTCAACCGGTACCCGTCGACGTCGACACGGTCTCCCAGCCGCGGCAGCCGCTGCAGGCGGTGCAGCACGTAGCCCGCGACGGTCTCGTACGGACCCACGGGAACCGTTGCGCCGGTTTCCTTCTCGAAATCCTCGACCAGGAGCAACCCGTCGATCTCCCGGCCCCCGTCGCCGGCGACGACGGACCCGGACGACGGTAGCGGGTCGAACTCGTCACGGATCTCACCGACGACTTCCTCGACGATGTCCTCGAGGGTCGCGATGCCGGCCGTGCCCCCGTACTCGTCGACCACGAGGAGGATCTGTTCGTTGCCGCGGCGCATCAACGACAAAGCGGCCAGCGCGGGCTTGGATCCGGGCAACTGCAGGATCGGTCGACACAGCTGACCGACGGTGGGCGTCCGGTCGAGATCCGCGAGCAGCAGATCCCGAACGTGAACGAACCCGACGATGTCGTCGAGCGAGGTACCCACGACCGGGTACCGGCTGTGGCCCAGGGCCAGGGCCTCGCCGCGCGCCCGACGAACCGGGATGTCCGCGCTCAGGAAGTCCACCTCGGTGCGCGGGCGCATCACCTCGGTCAGGCTCCGCTGCCCCACGTCGAACACCTCGGAGAGCACGCGACGTTCCTCGTCCGCGATGCCACCGTGACCGAGGACCAGTTCACGGAGTTCCCCGGGCGTGATCTCCTCGCTCTTGCGGGTCGGATCCCCACCGAGAATGCGAACGAGCACGTTGGTCGAGACCGACAGGAACCAGATCACCGGACGGACGAGGCTCGCGAACCGGTCCAGCGGCGGCGCCGTGACCAATGCGACGCCGGTGGCGTTCTGCAACGCAATGCGTTTCGGCACGAGCTCCCCGAGCACCAACGACAGGTACGAGATCACCAGTGTCGTGCCGATCAGCGCCACGCCGTCCGCCGCAGCGACGGACAGCCCCCAATCCTCCAGCGTCGGGGCGAAACTCGGGGCGAGCGTGGACGCGCCGAACGCGGCGGAGAAGAAGCCGGCCACGGTGACGCCGATCTGGACCGAGGAGAGGAACCGGTTCGGGTTCCGGGCCAGGCCGGCCGCTCGCCCTCCCCGGTGGCTGCGCTGTTCGAGGGCGCGGATCTGGCCCTCGCGCAGTGACACGAGCGCGATCTCGGTCGCAGCGAACACGCCGCCCACCACGATGAACATCAGGACGAGAACGGCGTCGAGCACCGTGCCGCCGTTCACGGCCGACACCGTCGATCGGTTGGTCGGTGGCGGTGCATGGTCCTTTCACCTCGCCGGGGCGCAGCCGCGCCCACACCCCGAGACTATCCCCCACTCGGCGGCTCGACCGACCCTCGAGTGGCTACCAGTACCGGTGCTGCCGTCCGTCGGTATCGGTGATGAACACGACCGCGTCGGCACCGTCCAGCTCCGCCGGGTTCAGTGGGATGTGGCCGCGGACCATCGGTTCGCCGGTGCCGGTCGACGGGGGCAGTGCGGCGCGCAGGGCCTGCGTCGGGAACAGTGCGCGGCGGCTGGTCGCCGCGGCGAGCGCGCCCTGCAGGGTGTCCGGATCGCGGTGGAGGCTCGCGTCGGTGGCCACGAACACGTAGCGCTCACCGAGGGTGAGTTCGGCGAGTGCGCCTGCGCTGCACCAGTTCACGTCGTCGCCCCCGACCGACATGCGGGACCCCGAACGCTGCAGGTGCACGTTGTGCGCGAACACCAGGCTCGGCCCGCGGCGCTGCTCCTGGGCGACGATCGCGAGCAGGTTCTCGGCCATCATCTCGGCGCGGAGGCTGAGCAGGGTCCCGATGCGATCGGGCGTGGAACTGGCCATGGCCGCGTGATAACGCAGTAGGCCCTGCGCGGTGCGCGCGTGTGCGACGGCGTGGTCGTAGCCGGCCGGGTCCGCGGCGCGCAGGCCGGGTGCCGCCCGGTGCAGGGCGCTGGCGAGATCGTCCGCGACGATGCGCAGCGCGCGAGCGCGCTCGGAGTCGCCGACGGACGCTGCCGGGTCGAACATGGCCGCCTCGTTGGTCCAGGCCCGGTCCTCGCGGTCGTCGCCGAGCAGCGCGTCGAGGTCACGGACCGACTCGGGCCGCAGCGCCTCGGGCAGGTAGTCGGCGACCGCGGACAGTGCCCGCCGCGGGCTCGGGGCACCGGCGAACTCCAACGGCGCGTCGAAGCCGTGGAAGCGGACCTGATCCTGCGGCGCGCGTCCGGCGTTGTGCGCGCGGAGCCATTCGACGAGTTCCCGGTTGCCCGGCACGGCGCCGAACCCGTGACTGAATCCGGTCGCGAGCACCGTGTCGATCTCTGTCGCCGCCCCGGCGACGTAGTCGTCGACCACGGACGCGGCGAAGACATCGGTCTCCAACACGATGGACCGGTACCCCCGCTCGACGAGGTGACCGAGGAGGTCGTTGCGCAGCAACGGGAAAGCCTCCACCCCGTGTGTCGGCTCGCCGAGGGCGAGCAGGGCCGGCGGCTCGGTCCGTGCGGCGAGCAGTTCGTCGACGGCACGGCCCAGGCTCGCCGGGTCGTCGAGTGGGCGGCCGATGGCGCGTAGCGATGTGGCAGTGGACATGAACACCCCTTCCGAAAGGAACTGCCCTCGACGCTATCGTTGAAGATTCGAGTGAAACTTTTCCGATTTCCACCTGGTGTCCCTTGCTCGAAGCCTCAATCGGAGGTTCAACCTGCGCCCCATCGACCTGGCCCGGGAACACGGATTGTCCGCGCAGGCGATCCGCAACTACGACGATGCCGGAATCCTCCCGCCCACCGCACGGAGCGATGCCGGGTACCGGCTCTACACACCCCTGCACGCGCAGGCCCTGCGCGCCTTTCTCGCATTGCGCGGCGGCCACGGGCACCAGCCGGCGACGGAGATCATGCGCGCGACCAACCGGGGCGACACCGAGTCCGCCTACCGGCTGATCGACGCCGCGCACGTCGCGCTGCTCGCCGAACGCAACACCCGCACCGAGGTCGCCGCCGCCCTGGGCGCCCTGTCCGCCGGCGCTGTCGCCCCGGTCCACGGTCCACCGCTGACCGTGGGTGAACTCGCGCGCCGGCTCGGCGTGCACCCTGCCACGCTGCGCACCTGGGAGACCGAGGGCATCCTGCGCCCCGAACGCGACCGGGCAACGGGCTACCGCGAATACGGGCCGGACTGCGTGCGCGACGCCGAGATCGCCCGGCAACTCCGCCGCGGCGGGTACCGGCTGCGTCAGGTGGCGCAGTTCGTCGAGTCGCTCCGCGAGGCCGGCGGGGCGGACGCGTTGGGCGCCTTCCTGGACTCCTGGCAGAACCGGCTGACTGCGCGCAGCCGCCACCTTCTCGCCGGCGCGGCCCAACTCGACGCGTACCTGGCCCTGCGCGAGCAGACGTAGCGCGGGTGCGGGGTCGGCGCTGATCGCCTTACCCGCGCGGCGCTCCCGTGCTGTACTGGTCTGCATTGGTTGCCGACCACGACGTCGTACGAGGAGCACCAATATGACACGAGTGGAGTCCACCGGCGGGACCCCGCCGGGCACCGCCGCCCACGCCCGCCGCGGCTGGCCGGTGTTCACCGTCGTCGCGCTCGCGGTCGTCGCGTTCTTGCTCGGGGGACTCGGTGGTTCGTTCCAGAGCAAGCTCACCGACATCCAGAAGAACGACAATGCCTCCTATCTGTCGTCGTCGGCGGAGTCGACGATCGTCGCGAACGAAACCGCGAAGTTCGTGAACCTGGAGACGATTCCGGGCGCCGTCGTGTTCCACCGCGACGGCGGTCTGACGGACGCGGACAAGGCGGCGATCGACCGCGCGCGCATCGCGATGGCGTCGGTCCCGGGCGTCGACGCGTCCGGTGTCGTCCCCACCCAGTACTCGACCGATGGCACCACCGCGTCGGTGTTCGTGCCGTTGATCGCCAAGGAGAACGGGACCGCCGTCACCGGCCCGGAGCTCGCGGCCGCCGAACAGAACGTTCTCGACGCCGCGAACAACGCGGTGAGCCCCGATCTCCAGGTGCTGCCGGCGGGTCCGGGTGGCCTACTGGCCGCGTTCATCGACGCCTTCGAAGGACTCGACACCACCCTGATCGCGGTCGCCCTGCTCGTCGTGGTCCTGATCCTGCTGGTGGTGTACCGGTCGCCGGTGCTGTGGTTCTTCCCGCTGTTCTCGGCGCTGCTGGCGCTGGGCCTGTCGTCGATGATCATCTACCTGCTCGCCGACCACGAGATCCTCACGCTCACCGGGCAGAGTCAGGGCATCCTGTTCGTCCTGGTGATCGGCGCCGGCACCGACTACGCGCTGCTGCTGATCTCCCGGTACCGCGAGGAACTGCACTTCCACGACAACCGCTTCGACGCGATGATCAAGGCCTGGAAGGAGTCCGCGCCCGCCATCACCGCGTCCGCGGTGACCGTCGTCCTCGGTCTGCTGTGCCTGGGCTTCTCCGAATTGAACTCGAACAAGAGCCTCGGCCCGGTCGCGGCGATCGGAATCGCGTGCACGTACCTGGTGATGATGACGTTCCTGCCCGTAGCGCTGTCGGCGGTCGGCCGCTGGGTGTTCTGGCCCCGCAAGCCCCAGGTCGACGGTGCGACAGACATTGCGACACACGGGCTGTGGGGACGGATCGCCGACGTCGTCGGGCGGCGCGACCGTCCCGCGTGGATCGGGGCCACCGCCCTGCTGGTGGTGCTGTTCGCGGTCGGCATCGGCAGCCTGCAGACCGGCGGGCTGACCGCGACCCAAAACTTCACCAACGAACCCGACGCGATCCGCGGCCAGGCGCTGTACGACGCCAACTTCGACCAGGGTGCCGGGGCACCGGCGGTGATCACCGCGAACGCGTCGAGCGTCGACGCGGTCGTCAAGGCGGCGAGCAGCGTCGACGGGGTGCGCCAAGGCCCGGGGTCGGTGTGCGTCCAGGTCGACATCGCGAAGGTCAAGGCGTTGCTGCAGAGCTCCGGCGGCGCCGCTCCGCAGCAGCTGCCGCCGGGCTGCCCGCCGGCGCTGCTGAACGTGGCACCGATCGACGGGCGGACGGTGATCAATGCGGCACTTGCCGATTCGTACGATTCGCCCGAGGCGCTGCAGACCGTGGAGCGCCTGCGGGACACGCTGCATGCGCTGCCGGGCGCCGACGCACAGGTGGGCGGCAGTTCGGCCGCGACGCTCGATCTGCGCACCGCGGCGGTGCACGACCGGAACCTGATCATCCCGATCGTCCTCGTCGTGATCTTCGTGGTGCTCGCCGTGTTGCTGCGGGCGTTGCTGACGCCGCTGATCCTGATCGCGACGGTGGTGCTGAGCTTCGCCGCGACGCTCGGGGTGTGCGGATTCTTCTTCACCCACGTCTTCCACTTCGCGGGTGCGGACCAGGCGTTCCCGTTGTACGCGTTCGTGTTCCTGGTGGCGCTGGGCATCGACTACAACATCTTCCTCATGACCCGGGTGCGCGAGGAGACGTTGACGCACGGCACCCGCGCCGGAGTGCTCCGCGGGCTCGCCGTCACCGGCGGGGTGATCACCTCGGCGGGCGTGGTGCTGGCCGGCACGTTCGCGGTGCTGGGCGTGCTGCCGCTGGTGTTCCTGGCGGAGGTGGGCTTCGCGGTGGCGTTCGGCGTGCTGCTCGACACCATCGTCGTCCGCAGCGTCCTGGTGCCGGCGCTCTCGCACGACATCGGCAAGACGATCTGGTGGCCGTCGAGGCTGGCGAAGGCGCGGGACTGAGCGACCGGTTCCGGCGTCGCGCATCGGTTGACGGATCGGCCGGGAAGTGGTCGGCTGGTAAGTGATGGATGGCGCGCTCGGTACGCGCCGCCTCGTTGTCTCTACCGCACGGACACGTGACTCGTAGGGAAGGAAAGAGATGTCGAACTACACCACCGACGACTCCGGAATTCCGGTACCTAGCGACCAACATTCGCTGACCGTCGGACCCGACGGGCCGATCCTGCTCCAGGACTACTACCTGATCGAGAAGATGGCCCAGTTCAACCGCGAACGTGTGCCGGAGCGGCAACCGCACGCCAAGGGCGGCGGCGCGTTCGGCACCTTCGAGGTGACGAACGACGTGAGCGCCTACACCAAGGCCGACCTGTTCCAGCCCGGCAAGAAGACGGAGATGCTGGCCCGCTTCTCGACGGTCGCCGGCGAGCGGGGCAGCCCGGACACGTGGCGCGATCCGCGCGGATTCGCCCTGAAGTTCTACACCGAGCAGGGCAACTTCGACATGGTCGCGAACAACACCCCCATCTTCTTCGTCCGCGACCCGATGAAGTTCCAGGACTTCATCCGATCGCAGAAGCGGCGGGCCGACAACAACCTCCGCGACCACGACATGCAGTGGGACTTCTGGACGCTCTCCCCCGAGTCCGCACACCAGGTGACGTGGCTGATGGGCGATCGCGGCATCCCCCGCACGTGGCGGCACATGAACGGCTACTCGAGCCACACCTACATGTGGGTCAACGCGCAGGGCGAACGGTTCTGGGTGAAGTACCACTTCAAGACCGACCAGGGCATCGAGTTCTTCACCCAGGACGAGGGCGACCAGATGGCCGCCATCGACACCGACTATCACATGCGGGATCTGTGGGAACACATCGACGGCGGCGACTACCCCACGTGGACGTTGAAGATGCAGATCATGCCGTACGAGGAGGCGAAGACCTACCGGTTCAATCCGTTCGACCTCACCAAGGTGTGGCCGCACGGCGACTATCCGCTCATCGATGTGGGCACGATGAAGCTCGACCGGAACCCGGCCGACTACCACTGCGAGATCGAGCAGGCCGCGTTCGAACCGAGCAGCTCCGTCCCGGGCACCGGGCCGAGCCCGGACAAGATGCTGCTGGGCCGGTGGTTCTCGTATCCGGACGCGCACCGGTACCGAATCGGCTCCAATTACAAGGAGCTGCCGGTCAATTCGCCACATGCGGCGCCGCTGGGGTCGTACACCAAGGACGGGCAGCTGCGACACCACAATCCCGGGGACCCGGTGTACGTGCCGAATTCGAAGGGCGGCCCGCACGCCGATGTGTCGGTCTCCGGCGAATCTCCCGGTTGGTACACCGACGGCGAGATGGTGCACCAGGCGTACACGCTCCGCAAGGACGACGACGACTGGGGGCAGGCCGGGACGATGGTGCGCAAGGTGCTCGACGACGCGGCCCGCGCGCGGCTGGTGTCCAATATCGTCGGGCATCTGCTCAACGGGGTGAGCGAGCCGGTTCTGCTGCGCGCGTTCGACTATTGGCGCAACGTCGACAAGGATCTGGGCGACCGCGTCGAGCAGGGGGTGCGGGCCAAGCAGGGCGAGAAGGACCCGAAGGCCGCGGGCCAGGCGAACCCGGCGCGGGAGTCCGCGCAGGCGAAGGCGTGACCCCTCAGAGGAAGGCCTGACTCGTCCACAGGTGGAACAGGGCGTAGGCCCGCCACGGCCGCCACGGCTCCGATGCCGTGGCGGCCTCGCGTGGCGTCTTCACACCGAGCGCGCGGCGCAGGACGAGGTCGCCGGACGGGTAGGCGTCGCGGTCGCCGAGCACCCGCACCGACAGGTAGTCGACGGTCCACGGCCCGATGCCGGGCAGGGCGAGCAGCCGGGCCCGGAACTCGGCCGGGTCGGCGTCCGGCCCCAGGCACAGTCCGTCTGCCGCGGCGGCGGCGAGCGCCTGGACGGTGCGGGCGCGGGCGCCGGTGAGGCCGACGGCCTTCTGGACGACGAGCGGGTCGAGACCGGCCAGTTGCTCGGGTTCGGGGAAGCTCACGAACCCGTCGAATTCGGTGGGGGTGCCGAAGGCCGTCACGAAGCGTGACCCGAATGTTCTTGCCGCCGAGAGCGACACCTGCTGGCCGAGAACCGTGAGCACCGCCGTCTCGAAGCCGTCCACCGAGCCGAGGACTCGCAGTCCCGGCCGCGCGGCGACGTGATCGGCGAGCGCCGGATGCGTAGAGAGCGCCGCGTCGATGGCCTGCGGGTCTGCGTCGAGGTCGAGCCAGCGGCGCACCACCGTTTCGACGTGCGGGACGTCGTCCGGGTGCGACACGCGGACGGTCGCCGCCACGTGATCGGTGCCGTCGAACCGCACGCTCACCACCGCCGGCCCGTGCGGGGCCGGAACGACGCGGGTGTGGGTGCCGGTGTCCGGGTCGTGGTGTTCGAGCCCGTCGACGGCGTGCGCGGCGAGGGCGCCGAGCATCGGGGCGGTGGTGAACGGTGGGCGGAACGACAGGTCGAGGGCTACATCGGTCATCGTTCGTCCTCCAGTCCGGTGACGCGCAGGGTGATGTTGAGCCGACCGCTCGTCAGCCCGCATTCCGGGTCGGCGGTGCCCGGAAACACCTTGGGCACACCGTGGTACGCGAAGCGGGACGGTCCGCCGAAGACGAACAGGTCCCCCGACTCGAGGTCCACGTCGGTGTACGGCTTGCCGCGGGTGCCGGGGTTCCCGAAGCGGAACGTGCACGTGTCGCCGATGCTCAGCGACACCACCGGCGCATCCGATCGCTCCTCCTGGTCGCGGTGCATGCCCATGCGGGCGGTGTCGTCGTAGAAGTTGATCAGCGCGGCGTCGGGGTCGTAGGCCGCCGCGGCCTGCGGGTCGTCGTAGGCGTCGGCGACGGCGCGTTTCCCCAACTGCGCCAACCACTCCGGCACCGGCAGCGCCCGTCCGCCGCCGGCGTCGTCGGCGATGCGGCTGTAGCGGTACGGTTGCCAGTGCCATCCCAGGCACACGGTCCGCACCGACATGGCGTGCCCGGTGGGCAGGCGGGCGGCCCGCATCGGCACCGGTCCGCGCGCCCACTCGCGGCACGCCTCCACCAGTCGGCGCTGCGCGTCCAGATCGAGCCAGTCGGGGACCAGCACGGCACCGGGGGCGACGGTGCGGCGGGGCCGGGGAATGAGCGCCGACATCTACCGAGTTCCCTTCCGGTTGTGGGCCTTCCAGGCGTCGTATTTGTCGCGCAGGCACACCGCGCACGGCCGGTAGCCGGCGGCGATCGCGGTGTCCTCGTCGGCGAAGAAGACGCGCTGGGTGACGTACCCGCCGCGGGCGATGGCGCGGGCGGCGCCCGGGCAGTCGAGTGTGCCGTAGATGCGATCGCGGCGATGGCCGCCGAGTGTGCCGGGAGTGCCACTCTCGTACGGCTTCCCGTCTCGGCCGATCAGCGTGTACATGCCCGGCTCACTCCGCATCGTGCAGCACCAGGCCGAGGGTGCGCCGGGTGCCGCGGCGCACCGTGCTGACGCCGTGCCGCATCGGGGCGGCGGACCACCCGCGCACCGACTGCACCGGGCGGTCGCTGGTGGTGAACACGAAGGCGTGTCCCTGCCGCAGCACGGTCGCGGTGCCGCGGGACTGCGCGCGGGCGCGTTGCTCGACGAGCAGGAATTCGCCGCCGTCGTGGTCGACGCCGGGTTCGTCGAGCCCGATGACCACCTGCAGCGGAAACACCAACTCGCCGTACAGGTCCCGGTGCAGGGCGTTCCAGTCGCCGGGTCCGTACCGGAGGATCAGCGGGGTGGGCCGCACCTGCCCGGCGGCGTGGCACATGGCGAGCCACTCGTCGAGGGTGTCAGGCCACGGCGCCGGCCGGCCGAGCCGCCACGCCCACTCGCGTGCCACCGGCAGCAGTTTCACGTAGAACCGGGCCCGCAGCTCGGCGATCGGCGCCGGCAGCGGGTAGTCGAAATACCGGTACTGACCGGAGCCGTACCGGTGTCGTGCCATGTCGACCGTGGACCGGAACAGGCCCGCGTCGTCGTAGAGGTCGGCGAGCGCCCGGCACTCGTCGGGCGCGAGCACCGGACGCGCGCTCTGGGCGCCGCCGAACCTGTCGAGTTCGTCGAGCATCGTGGTCCAGTCGAGCGCATCGACCCGGTCGGTCAGGGATGTCACGCCGCCTCCAGGGTCAGGAGCGCGCGCTTGGTGTCGGCGCCGCCCGCGTACTGGCCCATGCTGCCGTCGCTGCGCACCACCCGGTGGCACGGCACGAACAGCGGCAGCGGGTTGGTGGCGCAGGCGGTGCCGACGGCGCGCACCGCGCGGGGGCTGCCGGCGGCCTCGGCCACCTGCGCGTAGCTGGCGGTGGTGCCGTAGGCGATGTCGGGCAGCCGGGTGAGCACGGTGCGCCGGAACCCGCTCGACAGCCGCAGGTCGAGGGGGACGTCGAAGCGGGTGCGCCGGTGCGCGAAGTACTCGTCGAGCTGGCGGGCGGCGGCGTCGAGCCGGGCCGGGGCCTCGAGGATGCGGGGGCTGACCTGCTCGGCCAGCATCGCCAGCACGGCGTCGTGGTCCTCGCGCGGGTAGGCCACCCGGACGAGTCCGGTGTCGGTGGCGGCGAGCAGCAGCCGTCCGACGGGGGTGTCGACGGACCGGTAGGCGATGTCGAGCAGCCCGTCGCGGTCGGCGGCCGCGGTCAGGCGGGCATGCAGGCGGCTCAGGTCCGAGGGATCCACGGTCGGGGTGGGGATGACGCTCATCGGATGGCTCCTTCCTGTGCGAATGGTGCGGTGTCGGCCGGGTAGGTGCGGCGGAGCCGGGCGATGCCGTCGGCGCCGGCGCGGCGGGCCGCGGCGGTGCTGTTGCCGAGGATCGCGGCGACCTCCGCGTACGGCAGTCCGGCCAGGTGGTGGTAGACGACGGCGGCCCGCTGCGTGAACGGCAGGTCGGCGAGCGCGTCCCACAGTTCGTGGTTCCACGTGCCGGGCAGATCCCGCGGCGATGCCCGATCGGGCAGGTCGTCGGTCGGGACGGGGGTCCGCTGCCGCACCCGGTGCACGTCGACGGCCTTGCGGTGCGCGATGGTCACCAGCCACGCCTCGACGTTGGCGTCCGGCGTCAGGTCGGGGTACGCCCGCAGCGCCGCCAGGAACGTCTCGGACCAGGCGTCGTCGGCGTCGACGGGACCGAGCAGCGCGCGGCACACCCGCAGCACCACCGGCCCGTGCTCGGTGACGATCTTCTCGAACGGTTTCAGTCCCACACCGGGTAGACGCTCCGCGGCACCGGAACGTGAGGTTCGATCTGCGTCAGAACAGTCCATCCTGGATTCCCACGGACGCGGGGCGTTCCAGATCCAGCAGGAACCGCTTCTTCTCGAGCCCGCCCGCGTAGCCGGTGAGCGAGCCGTCGCTGCCGATGACCCGGTGGCACGGGACGATGATGCCGACCGGATTCCGCCCGTTCGCCGCGGCCACCGCGCGGATCGCGGCCGGGTTGCCGAGGTGCTCGGCGAGCTGCAGGTACGTCCAGGTCTCGCCGTACGGGATGGTCCGCAGCGCCGCCCACACCCGCTGCTGGAACTCGGTGCCCCGCGGCGCGAGCGGCACCGTGAACTCGGTGCGCTCGCCGGCGAAGTACTCGGCGAGTTGCGCGGTCACGTCGTCGAATCCCTCGTCGACGCGGGGGCCGAACCGGGTGCTGTCGGGCAGGTGCCGCTGCGCGTGCATGTAGAGCCCGCACAGGCCGTCCGGGGTGCGGACCAGGGTCAGCGGCCCGACGGGCGAATCGACGACGGTGTGTTCGGCATCCACGACTCCGATCCTCCCAGCAACCCCCGACAAGCCGCGACATCCAGGATTCGGCCTCGTCCGACGCCGCGGGGAGCACAGACTGGACGGGGGCGAGTTTCGGAGAACGCGAGGGAAGGGGCGAACCCGATGGATCCGCAACCCCGAGGCACGCTCGACCGCGCGGCGGACGGCGTCGACCTCCACGTCACCCGCACGTTCGACGCCCCCATCGCCGATGTTTGGGCGTCGATTACCGAATCGGACCGCACCGCAGGATGGTTCGGCCCCTGGGAGGGAGAGCCGGGTGCGGGCAACACGATCCGCGTGCAGTTGGCGTTCGAGGAGGACAAACCGTGGAGCGAGATGCGCATCGACGCCTGCGATCCGCCGCGGCGCCTCGCGCTGTCCGTGACCGATCCGGGTGGGTCGTGGCGGCTGTCCGCCGATCTGCGTGCGGTGGGCGGAACCACTGAGCTGACGCTCACCCATCTCGGCATCCCGGTCGACACGGTCAGCGAGGTGGGCCCCGGGTGGGAGTACTACCTGGACATGCTGGTCGCGGCGCGGCAGGGCGGGACGCTCCCCGAGTTCGGCGACTACTTCCCCGCCCAGAGCGGGTACTACCGGGGACTGGCCGCGGCACTGGGGTAGTTCTCTTTGGGGGATCACAAGGTGTGGTGCGACGTTGTACCTAGTACACCAGCGGGGTTATCCGACAGTTCTCAGGGCGTGTGGGGCTGTGGCTCGTGTCGACCGACGACGGCCAACGAAGCCATCAGCGCCTATCAACGAACAGGGCGGATTCGTCGACTGCGGGTCATCCTCCAGCGCATGCGCACGATGAGTCTGGCAGGACCCGGGCAGCTGATGCGCGGACTTCCCGACGATTTCGCCCTGTTCCCCGGGGATGTCCGGGACGACGCCGTGCACCCCGTGTGCGCCCCAAGCTGGTAGCTGTCGACGACTTGCTTTGCGAACTCTGCAAGGATGACTCTTTGCACGGATACGACACACAGATGACGCCGACCGTGGGGTTCTTGATCCGGTACGGCCGACGAGTGGCTGACACTTACATGCAGCGTGTACGCGTAAACCTGAACTAACGTCCGAATATTCGTCTTCTATTTCGATTGAATTGTACCTCAGTACAAAATAGTCGCCTGCGCAAGGCGAGTGTTGATGTAACTTCCATTTACTCACATCTGCGGGTTTGGGGAATTTTCTCCAAACCCGCACGAGAACCCGTTACAGGCCCTTAATGTCTGATCTCGATCCGAGGAGTGTCGCCGAGTTCGCCTCTCGAATCGACGCAGAACCAGGGGTGCGAAACCGGGAAAAACCCCGAACCCGCACACGTCTGGCATGGCACTTCAACTTCACGAAGTAAGGAACAGTCAATGCTAGGTGAGTTCGTCAGAGCGATGATGGCGCTCGTCACCGGGATAGCCCCCGCACTGGGTGGTTCGCTCGATGGCCTGAATGCGATGTCGATGAACAGTTACTCGAGTGGGGAGTAGGGCACATGGGATCCGTAGCCGAAGCAACGGCGTCACTTGGACAGACCGTGGAACAGATGCTGCCGATGCTGTTCGCCGCATTGGTTGCAATTCCACTTCAATTGTCCTTCGGCTTTCCACTCTGAAAAAGAACTGAGGCAGAGAAGTGTCACTTCAAGCATTCAGCAGCGACCTGGTGTCGGTGATCCTGAAAACCTGGATGGCGGCGAGCGGGCCGATCACCACTTTCTCGATCGCCCTGTCCTAGAAAGGAGAAATAACAATGTCATCAAATTTCTGGACGGGACTGGTCCATCTCGCGGACGGACTCATCCTCATGACGCTGTTCGGACTAGACACCGCCTCCTCACAAGGCGCTGGTTGGTCGAGTCTCGCGTCTGCCAGCGGAGCCTGACTCCGCACAGTCGGACCTGAGCACGTGCTGCCAGTTGATCGACCGGCTAACGCCGACGAGTCGAGTGGGCTGGTGGCCGAGAACAGAAGAACAAGGTTGGGGCTGACACGGCTGCCGTGTCAGCCCCAACCGCGTTCAGCAAGGGGGACGGCAGTGGTTTTCAAAGTGATCGTGGAGACGTTCGATGATCTCGACGGGAAGAAGATCGATTTCAGAGGAGAAACGATCGAGTTCTCCCTCAATAGGATCGAGTATGCGATCGACCTGCGCGACGGGAACGCGACGCAGCTGCGCGGTCTGGTGGGCGGCTACATTCGGCACGCCCGCCGCGTCGGCGGCCACAAGCGGTGGGCCGCAATTGGGCCTACAACCAGTACCGGACTAGACGAGGTCCGGGCGCGCGCACGAGTCCTACCTCTCGGATCTGCTGCGCAGCCGCGAACAACTGCGCAACGTCTTCGATGCGGCCGTGCGCCAAGTCCTCAGGACCATGGTGATCGCCATGAACTTTGACAGTTCGCGCCTCCCGGCATACGAACCACTCGAAATGCCGACGGCCGCCAGAGACCTCCTCGCCTGGACATGAGGCCGTTCCACCACATCTGTGGTGATTTGCTACTGTCGCGACGAGAGCCACTGAGCTGCAATCACTATGCATCAGATCGAATACTCCTCGCGCTCCCCCGGAGAAGCGAGCGGCGGCGTGACGGGCCGGCGGAGAAACACGTCGTCGAGCGTGACCATCGACAGGTTCCGATCACGGATGATGTCGACGAGCTGACCGTAGACGTGGGTGACCGGCGGGTGGTTGGCGTGTCCGATCACGATCGCCTGAGCGACGAAGTACTTGCGCGCGCACTCGAGCAGGTACTGCTCGGTGATCACCCCCGAATCCGACAGCGAACCCGCCCACAGAACCGGCACGGTGTAGCCGTGGTCGGCCGCGATCTTGTCGACCGCGGGGTTCCGGTACCCGTACGGCGGCCGGTAATAGGGGGTGCCGTCGACGCCGAAGGTGTTGCGCAGGAACGTCTTGGTGCTGTCGAACTGGGATGCGGCGGCGCCGGCCGACAACTTCGTCAGGGTCGGGGTGGTCCCAGGTGTGGTTGCCGAGTTGGATCTGGCCGCTGTCGACGAGCGGGCGCAGCGCGTCCTTGTGCATTGTCCACGAGTCGTAGACGGCGGTGACGAAGAAGGTGAACCGCGCGCCGGTGTCCTTTGCGAACTGAAGGTAGGCGGCGACGACGTCGGGGTCGGTGCCGTCGTCGACCGTGAGCGCGAGGTTGTTGCCCGGACCGGGAATGGCGGTGACGGGGCCCGGCGGGACGGGGACGCGCGCCGACGGCGGTGGCGGGCCGGGCAGCAAAGGTGTCGGTGGGGGCGCGGGCTCGGCTGGTGGTGCGGATTGGGAAGCGGCTGATCCCGCGACGGTGCAACCCGCCGTCAGCGATACGGCGCCCGCCGCCAACATCGCCAGGAACGTTCGTCTGTCCACGCGGCGAAGTGTAGGGTCCGGCTGCCGGCGCTGCTCGGTCACGTGCCACGCCTGCGTGAATTGTCGTGATCTTGTGGGCGAACAGTTTTCGCGATCAGCGGCAGTGTCCGGAATGCGACGATTTCGGACAGCACCACCACCGACACCGACCGCGCGACCGTCGCCGAGTGGTGCAGTTCGATCAGCAGCGCCTGCAGGTCGTCGTGCGACGCCGCCGCGACCCGGCACAGGACGTCGCCGACGCCGGTGGTCGCCCACGCCTGCACCACCTCGGGGTACTCCTCGAGTTCCTTCGTCAGCTGCCCCAGCGAGCCCTGCGCGATCTCCAGCGTGACGAACGCCTGGACGGGGTATCCGGCTGCGCGCAAGTCGATTTCGGGTCCGTATCCGGTGACGACGCCGGCCTCCTCGAGGCGACGCAGCCGGGCCTGCACGGTGGCCCGGGCGACGCCGGCCCGACGCGACAGCTCGAGCATCCCGATCCGCGGTTCGGCGCGCAGCCGCGCGATGAGGTCGACGTCGAGTGCGTCGAGTCGGTGCCCACCGCGGTCCATGATGCTGCCGGTCAGGGGGCGACGCGGGAGCGGGCGATGATCACCGGGCATTGGGCGTGGTAGAGCAGCGACTGGCTGGTGGACCCGAGGACGGCGGCCTCGAACCCGCCGCGGCCGCGGGTGCCGACGACGATCGAGCGTGCGGTGGCGCTGAGCGCCACCAGGTGCTTGGTGGGTCCGGCCTCAGCGATAACGGTCTCGACGCTCACGGACGGGAACTTCGCCCCCCATGTCGCGACCAGTCGGTCGATCCGGCCGCGGGCCTCCTCGTCGGCCTCCTTGCTGCCCCGGCGGCGGCGGGCGTGGATGGCCATCATCTCGGCGTGCCGGATCGACGCCTCCTGCATCGCGGTTCCGATGACGATGTCGGCGCTGTCGGAGTGGTCGACGCCGGCGATGATCGCGCCGGAGGTGGGCGGTGTGGGGCTGCCGTCGGCGCCGCGGATCACGGCCACCGTGCACTTGGCGTGGTGCGCGAGCGACAGCGCTGTGGAGCCGAGAACCATGCGGGCGAAAAATCCGGTGCCGACCGATCCGAGGACCAGCAGGCTGGCGTGTTCGGACAGGTCGACGAACGCCCTGTTGACGCGGCCGCGGAGGAGTTCGACCTCGACGTCGACGGTGTAGTCCTCGACGGTGGCCGCCTCCCGGCCCGCTTTCAGCGAACTACGCCCGAACGCCTCCTCTTCTTCGAGGTCGTCGGCGACGAACGGGAAGTCGTTCTCGGTGTCGATGACGTGCACCAGTTTGAGTGGCACCTTGCGGGCGTGTGCCTCGACGGCGGCCCACCGGACCGCGTGCAGTGCGGCGTCGGATCCGTCGACGCCCACGATCACCGGCCTGGTCTCGTTCGCTGGTGACATCGTCCACTCCGATCGCCTGGTGTGGTGCTGCACGTTCGGTTTCAGACTAGCGGCGAAGGCCCTCGGGTGACGTGAGCTTGAACAGGCAGGTTGTGCCGCCCGCGGCGGATCCGGTCAGGAGGCGATCTCGTCGGACGGGGTCCGTTTCGCCGCGCCGGCCGCGGCATCCTCGAGTTCGGCGAGACTCGCGCGGATCAGGTCGAGGTAGTGGTCCAGGTCGGGCATCGTGGCGACGTCGGCAACGACGGTGAGCATGAGGTTGCCGCCGGCTGCGGTGACGACGAAGTGGCGCAGGCCGTCTCCGTCCACCGGTGGTTGCGCACCGAGCACCGCCACACCGGGCGCCCCGTTCAGGGTCAGACCCTCGACCGAGAAGGGCATGTTGCTGGCCATCGTGTGCTGGTAGCGGGGGCGGCCGAGGTCGTGGGTGTTCTTCTTGCGCGAGTACGCGATCAGCCTCAGTAGGGGTGGCGGCGCGGTCTCGACCGCGGCGGCGAGGCGACGCACCGAGAGATGCGCGGTGCGGGTCTTCTCCGACTTCGACGACTCGACGATCCGCGCCACCCGTTCGAGCGGATCCGCGATGTCGGTGTGCATGTCGACGCCCATGACTGCCAAGCGGTTTGCCGACTCCCACGCCTCCATCTTGCGCATGGATCGCGGGACCATGGCAACGAGGGAACCCTTGTGCGGTTCATCCTTCTCGGCGAGGTACCGCGCGAGGGCGCCTCCGACGACTGCCAGCAGGACATCGTTGACCGTTGCACCCGGTACTGCTTCTTTGATTCGTCGAATCTGGCTCGCATGCAGCGTTATCGGCGCTATCGAGCCGGACCCGCTGACCTTGCCGTTGAAGCGAATGGCGGGCTGCTCGCGGAGATGCTCCCATTCGCCGACTGTCTCTGCCTCGGTCACTGCCCGGCCGGCGGCACGGTTGACGGGGACGTCCTTGGCAAACCGGAGCAACTGTCGGGGGAGATCCAACACCGCCTTCACGAACATCCGCCCGCGCAGGAACGGCACCGCGCGCTCGTTGTCCACGGGCCGGACATTCTCGGAGAAGATGTTGTCGCCCAGTTCCAGGACAGCCATACCGTCGCCCGCGCTGTGGTGTGCTTTGAGTACCACAGCAGTGAGTCGGCCGGGCAGATCGTCGATTCCCCGCACACCGGTGAGGAAGTGAAGTTCCCACGGCGGGCGGGACAGGTCCATCCGTGTCGTCAACAACCCGTCGAGCCGATTTTGCAGTGGGGCCCAGCCGGATTCGGTGATCTCGGTGACCCGCACGTGGTCATGAACATCGAGATCCGGGGCAGGCGCCCAGTACGGATGTTCGAGGCCCAGTGGAACGCGTCGGATCGTGTGCGTGAACATGCGGTGGTGGCCGAGCCGCGCGATGACCCATTCGATCGCCTGTTCCTGCGAGAACTCGGCCTCAGGGTGCTCCACGGTGTCGAAGAGATACACGGCGAGGAGATGGCCCAGGTGTCCGTCGGACTCGTTGTAGACGAAGTCGGCGTCACGTGGGTTCAAGTGGCCGATCGCTGGGGCGAGCCACTCGGACAATTTCATGGGCACTCCTCGCGCGGTGGTTTCCGGGGGCAGATTCGGGATTTCCGGAATTCCAGGCGACCACGTTCAGATAGCACGTGAAACCCGAGCTATCCCGAGACTGGTGCTCGCCTCGAGATAACTCGGTTCCACAAGTGGGGCGGCATTCCGTTATCCCGCTCCGCACCCGGCAGTGGAGTCGCCGACCCACTCCACCTGGAATGATCATTTGGTGGGTGGGTCCTTCAGGATCTTACTTCCCGTGTGCGTGAGACCGAGGATCGTTCCTAGCGAACCCATCATGCTTTCGAAGTACCGCTGCAGCATCGCGGATACCCTCCTTTAGTTCCGAGGACTGACGGACAGCGCGTTCAGGTACTGGGCGAACGTGGCCACCAGATCGACAGATCCGAACTTCACGATGTCGGAGCTGTAGGTGACAGACAGATCGAACATGTTCTTTTCCTCCCTATGACAGGCCGCCGACTGAGCCAAGGACCGCCTGGATGCTGCCGTTCGTAGCCGCCGAACCAGCGGGCCAGACTGCGATGGCATCACCAACGACCTTGAAGACGGCATTGGCCACGCCGTTCAAAAGGCCCAGCGGTTCAATCAGCGATCCGACATCAACGCTTGTGATGAGGTCGATGAGACTTCCGGTATCCACTATCTTTCACTCTCCTTACGGTTGTCGACGGACTAATTAGGCCGGAGGGGGGAACCAGTCGAAGTCGACCGACGATTTCAACGACCCAAACATTACGAACCCGATGATGTCCCTTACGAGTTCCGCCTGGAGCACCTCGGCGAGCGATCCCAGTTTCATCATTTACTCCTGTCGTCAGAGAATCTCGGAAGCAAACTGCGGTCGCCGTCAGCTGAGGCCGACGACATCGGCCAGCGAACCCGTGACGCCATTGACGCCAGGCATCAACGACCCGGACCACACATTGGTCAGTAGCCCATCAAGCAACACCTTTGTCGCGTTCAAGAACGACACACTCATACGAAATCCCACCCTCTCATCAGTGTTGGAACCACCAATTCGACATCGGCACAGCCTCGCATCCGCATTCCACAGAACGATGTCAGGCAGCGCGCAGAACGCTCCAACAATCCCCACGCCGAGGCCCCCGATTGCCCCATCCTGACACCCTTTGCGGCCGTGATGGCAATGAATCTAACCCACACAGGTCCATTTTGTGCAGCTTTTCACTGAGGATCATCGAGATACTATGAATGTTGTCCATTTTGTCCAGGACCGACAGCCGAGCAGGCCCGCTACCTGGCGGTTTCAGCGAACCTCGCCCCATGGAGACCATCGCAACACAACTCCTTCGAGCCCTCTTTAGACACCAGCCATCGCCGGCTACGCGCCAGAAACGCCGGGTGATTTCGTTGTACTCGAGTACATTCTTGAACAAATACGCGTTTGCGGGCGACGGGCCTCATAGTGACTTCAACCCCGGAGGGCACTGGTACACAAGGTCATCCCGCCGAGTCCCAACCGAGTCGAATGCCCGCTGCGAGACAGAGACAGCATACGGTCAGACGTCGACAGACTCCACATGTTAGACGCAGCGTCTCCCTCCCCACTGGAAGAAGTTTTCCGCAACATCTGTTGTACAGCAGCCCATTTCATCAACCTAGCGACGGGATCATCGAGGGCAACTTTCGCCAGGTGCTGCCGTTGCGCGCCCAGGCCCCAACATCGGAGACCGATGTTGGGGCCTGGTCCGGATCGGGTCAGCTGATGGCAGTCATGGCAGAGCCCAGCACCCAGATCATCACGATTCTCAGGAGACTACGACGTTGAATCCTGTCGCCTGAGTACCGAAAATTCCTCCGACCCGATGGTTCAGGAAGGCGGTCTGATCAATGACGCCGCCGTGCGAGACGGTGGTTGTGGTGTAAGGCGCGGGAAGCGGAGTACTCACGGACAACGTCACGTTGCCGCCGCCCGTGATTGCCCCGACCATCCCCGCGTTGCCGGTCAAGCAGAACTGACCGTTCGCACCTGACGTGACCGGGCCATAGCTAGCCACTGGGACCGGGTTGCCCTTCTCGAAGAGTTTCCCAGTCACCTTCACACCCTGGACCACCGTTGCGGTATCAGGGATGCCGCTATTGGGGGACGGATGATTATCCGCCATGGGCGCACCTGCGTACACAGTCCCGCACATCGTGTAGCTCGGACCCGGGACGGGGTCGGCGATGACGGCGTGCGCGATGCCGGTCCCTACCATCGCCAAGGCACCGACACCGGCTGCGATTGTGGAGACCCTCTTCGAAATACCCATAGTGCTTCCTTTCGCGAGTGTGTTCACTGCTGCACTTGTGCGGCTCGAGATGTGACCTCGGTTTGCACGCCCGTCCGTGTCAGCGCTGGGCGCCGACACGCGCCTGCCCCCTTGTGGCCCCGCCTGCGGGCAGGGAGTTCTGATGAGGCACCGCTCCGTCACCGGGAGTCCCACGGGGACGAAAGAACGCCTCTTATAGGATCATTCAGCACTTTGACTATCGGAGCGGAAGGCGCTCCAGATAGCTTCGCTAGCCCTCGATCAGGATCCGATCCTGGGTTCCCAAGGCTCTGCCAACGGGTGACTCGTGGGTCGGTCCTTGACAATCTTGTGTCTCATTGAGGCCCCTAACGCCGTGTGACGAACCAAGCGCCGAACGATCACAGTTGCGAATGTGGTCGATCACAGTTCGACCACCGAAGGGCACACTACCCACAACCGGAGCGCCCGTCCGCGGAATCGACGAAGTAACCGGTCACCCGGTATTCATTACAGGCGTCTCGCCTTGATGAACAGGGGATTCACCCCAATCCATGGTGCCAGCGATGCTCCTTGGCCCCACCGCCCGCACCGAAATGAGGCGAAGTGGGTGCCGCACTGTGGGCGCGGGTCGAGAGGATGCCTGCGATCGACGAGAATCCCACTGACGCCTGGGTGGCTGCCGGTCTTCAGCGGGACTCGCACAAGCCGATGCCGCCTTGCGCCGACCGATGTCTGATTCATCGAATCCCCAGAAAAATCCGGACGGTTGACCTAGTAGGGGCTACTCTCCATGAGATGTTGCAGGCGTTGAACTTTGAATCAACGGTGCCGAGGCGGTTTGTGCACCGTCAGTCCGTGTCGGAGGTGTATCTGACCGACGGCGTTCCCGTAGACGGGCCCGGTCGGTATCGCCTTGGCGCGCAGTGGCCGCGCCAACATGCCTTTTATCGAACGTGCACAGACCGCTACGACACGATGCTTCTTGCGGAGACAGCTCGCCAGTGCGCCATCTACCTCGCGCACATCCATCACCGCGTACCGCTAGGGCGACGGTTCACCATGCAGACCATGCGAGTCGAGTCGAATCTCGACCGGCTGACGATAGGATCGTGCGCGGCTGAGGTCGTGATCGATGCACGAGTGACCGAGCAGGCGCGCAGAAAAGGACGACTATCTGCGTTCAGCGTTGACACCGACTTCCATATCAACAGTGAAGTGGTTGGGCATGCGCTAGCAATCGCAAGTGTCCTCACTCCGGACGAGTACGACCAGGTGCGGTGGAGCGGGCACCGGACACCGTCGGTCGGTGATGTCCCGCATCCAGTTTCGGTCCCGTCGACCACGGTGTGCGCTCCCGATACTCGGTCGGTTGTCCTGGGTGCGCACCCTTCGGGCGACCACGGGCGATGGCTGCTTCGAGTTGACCCGAGCCATCCAGTCCTGTTCGACCACCCGTCCGATCACGTGCCGGGCGCTGTCGTTCTGGAGGCTGCCCGTCAGAGCGCCCGGCTGTGTCTCGGGTGGTCCTGTGCAGATGTCGAGTCGATCGCGATGGGGTTCCGCCGGTTTCTCGAGTTGGACGAGCCGACCACCGTCGCGACAACGCTCAGGCACGGCGAGGACGGCGGCGTCGACGTCGAGTTCTCGCAGTGGGGCGAGTCGAAAGCATCAGGAACCGTGCGTCTGTCGTCGCCGATAGCCGACCGGGGTCACGCGCTCGTAGGATCCCACCGGGCATGACGGTACCGGTCAATCTTGTCACGGCGCCGCGGCGCGACGATCGCTGGCAGGATGAACATCAGCATCTGGTCGAGCCGGGACTCGAGGTCGCCGCGCTGACTGAGCACGTTCGACACGAGCTGGACCCCGGTGAAAGCCGCGACGAAGTAGCTCGCGAATTCCGCCGGATCGATGGTGTCGAGGACATCACCCTCTTCGATCGCCGAACGGAAAACGTGATCGATGCCCTCGATCCAATCACGATAGGGCTGTGGCGGTCCGCCCTCGGCGCTCAACTCGAGAGTCAGGCGAATGCCGGCTCTGACGGTGGGATCCTCGACGATCTGCCGACCCATCTCGTGGCAGAGCATCACCAACTGTTCGAGCGCCGGTGCGTCCTCCTGACGGATGACGCCGACCGCGTTCATCGAGATTGCGTGCTGCTCTTCGATCACAACAGCAGCGAGATCGTCCTTCGACTTGAAGTGGAAGTACAACGCGCCCTTGGTGACACTGGACAAGTCGACGATCTCGGCGAGGCTGGCGCGCTCGTACCCGATTTCGTCGAACCGCGTGGCGGCAGCCCTGATGATCTGTTGCCGCGTCGCGACCGCACGCTGCTGCTTCACCATTACGTCGATCCCCTCTCCATTCGGCTCCGATCTACGATCGCATGCTCGGCCGCTGACCCGTCTGGCCACCGGCAATGACGCCGGCACATGCGGGAAGGGGCGGTCGCCTTCCTCACGTCGCAGTGTTCGGGGCGTCCGGTTTCATCGGCTCTGCCACTCTACGGGCTCTGGCCGCATCCGGCTGCGAGGTGACCGCCGTGGTGCGGCGGGAGCCGGCGTCACCGCGAACCGACATCCGGTACGCCCTGGCTGATCTCGGCGACCCGCACACGCTGGCGCGGGCGCTCGTGGGTGTCGACGTGATCGTCCATGCTGCCGGCTACATCGGCCCAGACGCGCACCTCTGCGAGCAGGTCAATATGGTCGGGACCCGAAACGTGCTCGCAGCGGCCGATGTTCACGGGATCGACTTCCTCATCAACCTCAGCACCATTGGTGTCTACGGTCCTGGGCCGTTCAGGGATGTCACCGAAGACACCCGCGAACCGAATCCTGTCACCACCGTCAGTGCCGCCCGAGCGGCGGCCGACCGGATCGTCCGCGCCCGCGGCGGAACCACCGTCCGGCCCGGCTTTGTCTACGGACAGGGCGATCGCTGGTTCCTGCCTGGCCTTCGGCACATCCTGGACAAGACACAGGCATGGGTCGACAACGGAGCCGCACTGCTGTCGATCATCTCCATCGACGAGCTCGGCAGCCTGATCGCCGACCTGGCGTTGACCTGCTCCGACAACGACAGAGGCGCGCTGTATCACGCGGCGCGCCCTGAACCACTCTCGGTGTACGACATCGCAACTGGATTGGTAGGAAAGGATCTAGTCGCCCCTGACACCAGGTGCACGTATATGGAGGCGTTGGCACTTGCGGCCGGGGTCGGCCTCACCGCTCGGCAAGTCGATCTTGTCGGCCGTGACCACTCGATCGACTCGACCAGAGTGTGGCATCGAACGGGCCGGACGCCCTGCATAGGCACCCGGCTGACATGAGATGAGGCGAAGGTCTGATTCGTTTCCATCTCCGCACCGGACTGGCCGAGAACGGACGCTGCGAGACGCGGCGAAGCGTTGACCGTCTCGAACGGCAACGCGATGCTGAAACTATTTCCACCACCGCCCCACCGCGCTACTGAACAAATTGACCAGCCCAAGAAGCGTTCGACCCCGCAGATCGTCCACTCCGGACAGCGAAACCAGTCGATGTTGCTGGCGCAGACGCGCAGCGGTGTGATCGAGGCACGCCGTCACTGGAGGTCCACTCATGACCGTCGAACAGTCCCTCGGCCGCCTCGATGACGAGGCGCTGCGCCAACTCCTCGGGATCGTGGAGCACGATCCGTCCGCGGATCCGTTCCCCGTGGTCGGCTGGGACGCGATCGTGTGGGTGGTGGGCAACGCGACGCAGGCCGCCGCCTACTACCACGCAGTGTTCGGCATGGAACTCGAGGCGTACTCCGGACCCGAGACCGGCAACCGCGATCACCGCGCCTTCGTATTACGCAGCGGTGCCGTCCGATTCGTGCTCACCGGCGGCGTCGACCCGTCCAGCCCCCTCCACGACCACCACCGCCGGCACGGCGACGGCGTCTACGACGTCGCGCTCGAGGTCACCGACGTCGACCGCTGCATCGCACACGCGCGCAGCCAGGGGGCACGCGTCCTCGTCGAACCGCATGACATCTCCGATGAGCAAGGCACCGTCCGCACCGCGGCCATCGCCGCCTACGGCGAGACGCGGCACACCCTCGTCGACCGCTCCCGCTACACCGGCCCGTATCTGCCCGGATACGTCGCGCGCTCGAACGCCTTCGGCACCGGCCCGCAGGTGGTCCAGGCGCTCGATCACGTGGTCGGCAACGTCGAACTCGGCAAGATGAACGAGTGGGTGGACTTCTACCACCGCGTCATGGGGTTCACCGACCTCGCCGAGTTCGTGGGCGACGACATCGCCACCGAGTACTCGGCGCTGATGAGCAAGGTGGTCGCCAGCGGCAACCACCGGATCAAGATCCCGCTCAACGAGCCGGCGGTGGGCCGCAAGCGCTCGCAGATCGACGAGTTCCTCGAGTTCTATTGCGGCCCCGGCTCACAGCACCTGGCGCTGGCGACGTCGGACATCCTCGGTGCGGTGGACCGGCTGACCGAGGCGGGCGTCGAGTTCCTGGCGACACCGGCGTCGTACTACGAGGATCCCCAGCTGCGGGCCCGCATCGGCGAGGTGCGCGTCCCCATCGAGGAACTCGAGCGGCGCGGCATCCTCGTCGACCGCGACGAGGACGGCTACCTGCTGCAGATCTTCACCACACCGATCGGGGACCGTCCCACGGTGTTCTTCGAACTGATCGAGCGGCACGGCTCGCTCGGGTTCGGCAAGGGCAACTTCCAGGCCCTGTTCCTCGCGATCGAGCGCGAGCAGGAGCGGCGCGGCAACCTGTGACCGCGCCGCCCCGTGCGCGTCGGATCAGATGGACGTGATGCCCAGGTCCAGCACCATCTGCGAACCGGTCACGGTGCGCGACCGATCACTGGCCAGGTAGAGCACCGCCTCCGAGACGTCGTCGACGCTGCACTTGTCCAGCCCGGCGAGCGGCCACTTGTAGTTGTCGAGGTAACGCGGGTACTGCATGAGGATCTTGCCGACGTTGGCGTCCTGACCCATCGGGGTGTCCACCGCGCCCGGGTGGATCGAGTTGACGCGAATTCCGAACTCGCCCAACTCGATCGCCGCGGTCTTCGTCAGGCCCACCAGGCCGTGCTTGGCGGAGGTGTAGTTCGACGTGCCGGGGCTGGCCTTGAGGCCGGCCGCCGAGCTGACGACGATGATCGAGCCGCCACGGCCTCCGTCGATCATCGCGGGCACCGCCGCCTTGAGGGTGCGCCACACGCCGTTGAGGTTGATGTCGATCATCGTGGTCCACTGCTCCTCGGGCATCTCCCAGAAGCGGTTCCACGTGGAGATGCCGGCGTTGGCGACCACGATGTCGAGCCGGCCGAAGCGCTCCACCCCGGCGTCGACGGCGGCCTGCAGCGCCGCCTGATCGCGGACGTCGCCGATCGCGGTGACGATCTCGCGGCCCTCGGCGCGCACCAGGCGGGCGGTCTCCTCGAGATCCTCGGGCGTCGCCGCCGGGTAGCCGACGTCGTCGGAGACGGCCGCGCAGATGTCGAGCGCGATGATGTCCGCGCCCTCGCGGGCGAAGCGCACCGCGTGGTTGCGGCCCTGTCCGCGCGCGGCGCCGGTGATGAAGGCGACCTTGTTCTCGAGCAGTGCCATTGCGAACCCCTCCGGATCCCTCGCCGTGCAGTACCCCCGCACATTAAGGCGGCGACTCAACCCCGCGGACCGTCGTTCCGGTGACCGGGAACACAGCCGCGGATCGCCTCGATGGTAAATCGGCCCCGAAACGTCGTGTAAGCTGAAATTACCGACGCGGGGTGGAGCAGCTCGGTAGCTCGCTGGGCTCATAACCCAGAGGTCGCAGGTTCAAATCCTGTCCCCGCTACAAATGAAAGACCCGGTATCGCACCAGCGATACCGGGTCTTTTCTTTTGCCCCGATGCCGGCGCCGCGCCCGAAGTGACCTCCCGCGCCCGCGATTGCGCGGGCGGGAGACGAGTTCGGACGCGGGAGCAGCACCCCACCGCACCGCAGCCCCTCCCCCGAGACCCCCACCGGCGACTACATTTCTTCTATGGCCGACCGCGATCGGGACACCCTCGGCAAGCCGCGCAACGCCCGACCCCGGGACCGGCTGGGCCGGCCGCTCGAGTGGGGTGAGGAAGGGTTCCCGACGATGCCCGACGACCTGGACCTGGAGCCGGGCGAGGCGATCACCGAGGCGCAGCGCCTCCTCGACCACCAGTTGCCGTTCCACGCGCACGAGGTCCTCGAATCGGCGTGGAAGAAGGCGCCGCACGAGGAGCGCGGGCTGTGGCAGGGTCTGGCGCAGCTGGCCGTCGCGGTCACGCACCAGATGCGCGGCAACCCGACCGGCGCGGTGTCGCTGCTCCGCCAGGGCCGGCACCGCATCGTCCCGTTCGAGGACAACCCGCCGCACGCCCTCGACATCACCGGCCTGGTCGCGTGGGCCGACCACCTGATCGTCGAACTGGATCGAGACACCCCACCGGAAACGGTGCCGGTTCCCCGCCTCCGGATGCCCTGATGAGCAATCCTGGTGAAATGACCGTTATGCCGATGTTCCCGCTCGGCTCGGCACTGCTGCCCGGGGAACGGCTGCCGCTGCACGTGTTCGAGCCCCGCTACCAGGCGCTGGTGCGCGACTGCCTGTCCGCGACCGAGGGCCCGCGGTTCGGCACCGTCCTCATCGCCCGCGGCCACGAGGTGGGCGGCGGCGACGCCCGCAACGACATCGGCACCGCGGTCCGCATCGTCTCGCACGTCGGGATCGGTGACGGCCGGTGGGCGCTGGAGTGCGTCGGCGAGGAACGGATCCGGGTGCGGCACTGGCTCGGTGACGACCCGTACCCGCGCGCGGAGGTCGACCTGTGGCCGGTGGGCCCGGAGGGTCGCCTCTCCGACGACCAACTCCAGCACCTCACCGACAAGATCACCGAGCTGTACATCGTGCTGACCCGCATCCGCGAACTGCGGGACTCGCCGCCGCCCGCGCCGCCGCGCCTGTTCGACGTGCTCGAGCAGCCCGGCGACCACCTGTACGCCCTCGCGTCGTGGGTGCCGATGGGCGCCGCGGACAAGTTCGCGGTCCTGGCCGCGGAGAGCGCGGACGACCGTCACCGGGCTGTGGCGGACGCGATCGACAACGCCCGCGAGATCGCCGAGTTCCGGCTTTCCGGACGCCGGTGACGGGGGTCACATCCGACGTGTACTAGCGTCCGAGCTCCGGGGAGTTCACGGGGAGGGAGAACACATGATCCACGTTCGACACCGGGCGGTGGCGGTCGTTCCGGTCGATCTGGCGTTCGCCCACATCGACGACTACCGGAACGTGCCCGACTGGATGTTCGGCATCACCCGGTTCGACCCGATCGGCGACCTCGACCAGGGGCTGGGCGCGCAGTACGACGCGGCCATGCAGATCGGCCCCAAGACGATGAAGTCGACGGTCGAGATCACCGAATGGGAGCGGGACCGCGTCATCACGCTGTCGTCGGTGGCCGGGTTCGGTAACCGGTCCAGCTGGATGTTCGCGCCGGTCGGCGCCGACCGCACGGAGCTGTCCGTCGACTTCGGCTACGAGCTGCCCGGCGGGCTGGCCGGCCGCGCGCTGGGCAAGCTGATCGAGCCGTTCGTCGTCACCGCGATCCGGCAGACCGAGGCCAACCTGCGCAGACGGATCGAGACGCTGGGGCCGTAGCGGCGCTCACGCCGAGTGCCGGCCGCGGTATCCCAGTGCGCGGCGGACGAAGTCGAGGCTCAGCGCGATCGTCATCGACGCCTCCTTCAGGACGGTGCCGAACACCGGGTAGGCGTGGATCTGCCCGCTCCACACGTGGGTCTCGACGGCCTGCCCGGCGTCCTCGAGCAGGCCGGTCATCGCCTCGACGTCGGGCCGCATCAGCTCGTACTGCGCCACGCTGAAGAACACCGGCGGATACAGGTGCGGGTCGGCCTCGATGGGCGAGTCGGCGCCGACGATCGGCTCCGGACCGCCCGCCCACAGGTCCTTGAGGTTCTCCACCTGACTCATCGGCAGGTACGCGTCGCGGCGCATGTAGTCCGGGTCGTGCTTCTCGAGCGCCAGGTTGAGCAGCGGCGAGTAGCCGATCACCGCGGCCGGGGTCACCATGCCGCGCGTCGCCGCCAGCTCGGCCACCTTCATCGCGAGGTAGCCGCCGGCCGAGTCCCCGGCCAGGATGATCTTCGTCGGGTCGTCGCACCGGCCGAGTAGGTCGGTGTAGGCGGCCATCGCGTCGTGGATCGAGGTGCCGATGCCGCCGTGCGGCAGCTGCCGGTACTCCACCGAGACCACCGGGATCCCCGCCCGCGCCGCCAGCACCGCACACAGGCTCCGGTGACTGGCCAAGCCGCAGAACACGAACGCGCCGCCGTGGAAGTAGAGGATGGTGGCACCGGCCAGCGCGTCGGCGGCCTGACGGTGGTGGGTGATCCGCTCGCTCGGAACCCCGCCCAGTGTCATGGGTTCGACGGTGACCCCCGTCGGCTGCGGCAATCGGTCCACCAGCTTGTCCAGGCGTCCCAGCGCCGCGAGCCCGCGATCGGTCATCGGCCACGCCGCGAACAACGGTTTGACGAAGATGCGCGCGAACCAGAACACCAGCCAGGCCCGCAGGCTCACCTTCCAGTGCCTGATGATCGTCGTCTCGCGCGTTCGCATACCGCCCCCAGTCGTCGTTCCGCACAGGGTGGCAGGGCGCACCCCGTCCGCCACCCTAGAGTCCGACGCTGCCCGGCGCAGCGACTCGCTCGTCACACTTGCGGAACCGGCCCCCGATCTCTCGAAGTCGCCGCCGGCACCGGCGCGGGCAGGACGCCGTTGAGGACGATGTCGACGAGCGTCGACGCCAGCCGCTCCTGATCCTGGACGTCCCGCGACGACTGCGCGAAGATCGCGGCACCCGCGATCACGTCGAGGAGGGTGTCGGGGTCGATGCCCTCACGCACCTCGCCGGCCGCTGCAGCCTCGGCCAGCCGGCGCCCGAGTTCCTCACGGATCACCTCGAGCTGGTCCGTCGTCAGCGCCCTCCGCAGTTCCGGGTCGCTGCGGCCCTCGCTCATCAGCCCCGGCACCGCCTCGCGCGCGGCCGCGTCGCCGAACAGCGCCACCGCGCCGTACGTCAGCCGGCTGATCTCCTCGGCGATCTCGAGATCGTCGGACACGCCCTCGGACTCCATCACCGGATACACCGCGTCGTGCACGATGTGCGCCTTCGACGGCCAGCGCCGGTAGATCGCCGGCCGGCCCACACCGGCGCGGGTGGCGATCGCGTCGATCGTGGTCCCGGCGTAGCCGTTCTCGATCAGCAGCTCCCGCGTCGCCCGCAGCACCGCCTCGTCGATCGCAGGGTCTCGTTGCGGCCCGAGCCGATGCTGGGCTTGCCGCTTCCTGGACATTCCACCGAACCCCTTGCGTCGCGTTGTGATGGCCGTTACATTCCGTAACGGCTTAGTCGTTACAGATCGTATCGACTCGAGCTCGCACGCGCCCTGTCGACACCCAGGGACGCGGAAGGAAAGACCTCTATACCTGCTCTGCTTCAACGCTTTTCAACGCCCGAGAGGCGCCCCGCACCTCCCCCGCCATCCGAGGGGGCTCCGAGTTCCGCGTTCACCACCGACGACCGGACCCCGCACGGCATGCAGCAGGGCGTCGGCGCCGGATTCTCGAGGCGCGACCCCATGAAAGGAAACCCCCATGCAAGCTGGAGCCAGCCCGTTACGTGTGCGGACCGCCCGATCCGCCGCCGCCCTGCTCCTCGCCGGAGGAATGCTCCTCTCCGGCACCACGATCGCCTCGGCAGTCGGCACCGGCTCACTCGGCTCGCTCGACACCGGCTCACTCGGCTCGCTCGACACCGGATCGCTCGGTTCCCTCGGCACCGGTTCGCTCGGTTCGCTCGGCACGGGATCCGCCGAGGCGCTGGATCCGACCGCGAAGCTGGCCTCGATCACCAACTTCCGCGACGTCGCCGGAAACGACGGCGCCGGATACGCCACCGCGAGCGGTGACCACCTCAGGCGCGGTGTCATCTACCGCTCGAACGCGCTGTCGTCCGCCAGCGACGCCGACCTGGCGACCCTGTCGTCGCTGAACATCAAGCACATCTACGACCTGCGCGGCCCCACCGAGATCAACAATCCGCACGTCGGGGGTCCCGACAAGCTCCCGGCGGGCGCCATCTACAAGAACATCCCGATCGAGTTCGGCGACCTGGTCGCGCTGGCGACGACGATCACGTCGCCCGAGCAGGGCCGGCAGTTCATGATCGACGCCAACCGCAGCTACGTCACCGAACCGGCGAAGCGCGCGGGCTTCAAGCAGGTGCTCACCGACATCGCGAACAGCGACGGGCCGGTGATCTTCCACTGCAGCGCCGGCAAGGACCGCACCGGCTGGACCGCCGCGATCCTGCAGAGCCTGGCCGGGGCGGCACCGGCGACGGTCATGGACGACTACCTGCTCAGCAACGAGTACCTGGCCGAGACGACGGCCGCCACGCTCGCCCAGATCCGCGCGACGATGGGGCCGGCGGGTGAGCAGGTCGCGCGCAACCTCACACCCGTCCTGGCCGTCGAGAAGAGCTACCTCGAGGCCGGACTCGAGCAGATGCACACCACCTACGGCGACGTGAACGGGTACCTCACCGAGGGCCTCGGCCTCGACGCCGCGACCGTCGCGAAGCTCGAGCGCAAGCTCACGGCGTAACCATCCGCCGGGCCGTGGTCCGGACGGTCACGCGCCATCGTCGGCCGTCCGGACCACGCTCGTCGTCACACCTGCAGGAGCGGGACCAGCAGTTCGTCGTCGGTGAGCGCGCCGTGCTGACCACCGAGCAGCGACATCCGCGGCTCCACCTCGGTGCGGACCACCGCAGCCCCGCCGCGGGCGATCGCCACCACGTCGCCGATGCGGCGCCGCGCGGCCGGCGTCGGATCGGGCCCGAGCAGCCCGGCCGCCACGACGTCGTCGCGGGTGCCCACCCAGGCCCGCTCCCCGAGCACCTCGCGCCACCGGCGCAGCACCGCGACGGTGCGGCCGGGCTCGGCGTGAACGTACCGGCAGCGGGCCTCACCGGTGAGCGCCGCGACCCCGTCGGACAGGTCGGGGGTGGTGTCGACGTCGATCCGCTCCGCCGGGTCGACCGTGGCCATGCCGTGGTCGGCGGTCACCAGCAGGTGCACGTCGGGGCCGAGTCGCGCGACGAGGTCCTCGACGAACCGGTCGACGATGGTCAACTGCGCCACCCAACCCTCGGTTCCCGGCCCGTACACGTGCCCGAGGGTGTCCATCTGGCTCAGGTAGCAGTAGACGAGCGTCCGCTCGCCGGCCGTCGCGGCGTGGACGGTGGAGTGCAGCAGATCGCCGTAGGCGACGGTGCCGACGAACCGGGCACCGCGCAGCGTCGCGCGGGTCAGGCCGCTGGCCGCGAATTCGCGCGGCAGCACCGTCGTCGCGACGACGCCGGCGGTCGTGGCCCGCTCGAAAACGGTGGGGGACGGCTGGATCCGCTCCGGCACCACCCGCGTCGACGCGTCCCGCCGATCCCCGACGCGCTGCCACCGCAGCCAGTTGAACGGCCCGCCCGCCTCGGCGACGTCGGAGACGTAGCCGGTGATGCCGTGGCTGCCCGACGGCAGCCCGGTACCGAACGACGCCAGCGACGTCGCGGTGGTGGTGGGGAATCCGGCCCGGATCGGACGCGCCTCGATGCCGTTGAGGAACGGTGCGGCATCGAGGTTGCGGCGCAGCAGGTTCCAGCCGAGGCCGTCGATCAGCAGCACCACCGTCCGATCGGTCTCCGGCAGCCCGAGCCGGTTGTGCTCGCCGGGGACACCCGACGAGGCGAGCACCGACGGCAGCACGTCCGCGAGCGTGGGCTCGGCGTACACGTCGCGCAGCGGAAGATCACCCGACACATACCCGACTGTAGGCGCGCACCGATGCCGAGTTCGGGGAATCGACACCGCAAACCCTCCGACAGTGCCAACCTGAAGTGATGACCTGCCCCGACGTGCGCGCACGAGGTGATTGCTGATGGCCCGACCAGTCCGCGTCGTCGTGCTCGGCTCCGGGTCGTGGGGCACCACGGTGGCGGGGCTCGCGTCCCGCAACACGCCCACGCTGCTGTGGGGGCGCAGCCCCGAGACGGCCGACGAGATCAACACCGAACACCGCAACTCGCGCTACCTCGGCGACCACGTCCTGCCGGACAGCCTGCGCGCGACGTCCGACATCGTCGAGGCCGCGAACGAGGCCGACGTCCTGGTGGTGGGGGTGCCGTCGCACGCGATCCGCAGCACGCTCAGCCTCATCTCCAACGAGGTCCGGGCGTGGGTGCCGGTGCTGTCGCTGGCGAAGGGCCTCGAGCCCGGCACCCGGCAGCGGCCCACCGAGGTGATCTCCGAATGCCTGCCGGGCCATCCCGTGGGGCTGCTGGCCGGGCCGAACATCGCCACCGAGATCGCCGACGGCCTGGCCGCCGCGGCGGTGGTGGCCACGCAGGACGAGGACGTCGCGACGGCGCTGCAGCCGCTGTTCGCCTCCAAGGTCTTTCGCGTGTACCGCAACACCGACGTGCTGGGCTGCGAACTCGGCGGGGTCCTCAAGAACATCGTGGCGATCGCGTCGGGGATGGCGGACGGCCTGGGCGTCGGCGACAACACCCGCGCGATGGTCCTGGCCCGCGGGCTCGCGGAGATGACCCGCCTGGGCGAGGCGATGGGCGCGAACCCCCGCACGTTCGCGGGACTCACCGGGGTGGGCGACCTGATCGCGACCTGCATGAGCCCGCGGTCGCGCAACCGGCGCGTCGGCGAGTACATCGCCCGCGGACTCACCGTCGACCAGGCGGTGGAGGAACTCGGACAGGTCGCCGAGGGCGTCAAGACCGCCCCGACGGTGATGGAACTGGCGCGCGACTACCGCGTCGAGATGCCGATCGCGGCGGAGGTGGAGGCCGTGGTGGCGGGCCGCCGCACGCCCGCCGACGCCTACCGTGGCCTGCGGAAAGTCCAGCCCGGAGGCGAGGACGAGGTGGCGTGAGCCGCCCGACCGATTTGTCTTGAACACCGTTCAAGTTGCACACTGCTGACGTCGGGCGGTGAGGGAGGCGCTGCACAGATCTCGAGGCAGGAAGCAGTGTGTCCCAGCAGGCGTCGCAGCAGCAGGTTCGTCACACCCGGGTCCTCGTCGTGGGCGCCGGATTCGCCGGCCTCGGGATGGCCCTGGAGCTGACCCGCCGCGGCGAGCGCGACTTCCTGATCCTCGAGAAGGCCGACGCCGTGGGCGGCACGTGGCGGCAGAACACCTACCCGGGCTGCGAGTGCGACGTCCCGTCGGTGCTGTACTCGTACTCCTTTGCCCCCAAGCATGATTGGTCGAGCTCGCACGCCGCGCAGCCGGAGATCCTGGACTACCTGTCCGCACTCACCGAGCGTCACGGCGTGGGCGACCGCATCGAGTTCGGCACCGAGGTGGCCGGCGCGCGCTGGAACGAGACCGATTGCCGCTGGCACGTTTTCGACCGGTCCGGACGCGAGTTCGTGGCGCGGTACCTCGTCATCGCGTCAGGTGCGCTCAACGTGCCGCGCCTCCCCCGCATCCCCGGCGCCGAGACGTTCGCCGGGCAGGCCGTGCACTCGGCGGCCTGGTCCGACGACGTCGACCTGACCGGCAAGCGCGTGGCCGTGATCGGCACCGGTGCCAGCGCCGTGCAGGTGGTGCCCCGGATCGCCCGCGAGGCCGCGAGCCTGCACGTGTTCCAGCGGACCCCCGCCTGGGTGCTGCCGCGTCGGCAATTCCGGGCGGCGATGGCCGTCAGTCGCCGGAGCACGCTGGCCCGCAAGGTCTTTCGTGCGGGCACCTACTGGGGCGCGGAAACCCTCGCGATCGGACTGGGCCGCAGCCCCCGGTTGCTCGGGTTCACCGAGGCGCGCGCCCGCCGGCACCTGCGCCGCCAGGTGCCCGACGCGGACCTGCGCGCGGCCCTGACCCCCGACTACCGGATCGGCTGCAAACGCATCCTTCGCTCCAACGACTTCTACCCGGCACTCGGGCGCGAGAACACGACGCTCGTCACCGACGCGATCACCGAGATCCGCCCCGACGGCATCGTCACCGCCGACGGCACCCACCGCGAGGTCGACGTCATCGTCCACGCGACGGGCTTCCGGGTGGCCGGCGCGCTGAACCGCCTGCAGCTGGTGGGCCGGGACGGGGTGAGCCTGCTCGAGCGCTGGCAGCGCGGCGGCGTCCGCACCCACCTGGGCATCACCGTCTCCGGACTGCCCAACGCGTTCTTCCTCTCCGGCCCCAACACCGGGCTGGGACACAACTCGGTGATCGTCATGATCGAGGCGCAGATCGCGTACACGCTCGACGCGATGCGCCTGGCCGACGACAGCGGCGCCGACGCCCTCGACGTGCGCGCCGACGCCCAGGACGCGTTCGACGCGGCGCTGCGCGAACGCCTCACGCGCGGCGTGTGGAGCACCGGCGGGTGCTCGAGCTGGTACCTGGACAGGTCCGGCTCCAACCACGCGCTCTGGCCCGGCTCCTCGTGGGGGTACCGGCGGCGCACCCGGCGGGTGGACGCGGCCGACTTCGAGCTGCTGCACGCCGCGTGACATGCGCCGAGGCCGCCGACCGTGCCGGGAGCTGCCCGTCAGGCGCGGTCAGCGGGCCAGGAAGCCCTTGTCCACCGGGATCTGCGCGCCGCTGATGACGGCGGAGGCGTCGTCGGCGAGCCAGACGACCGCTTCCGCGATCTCCTCCGGCTCCACGAGCCGCTCGGTGTCGAGCAGGTTCGGCGGATAGCTGTAGACATACGCGGGATGCTGCTCGAAGAGCTTGTACATCGAGGTGTCGTTGCCCAGCGCGGTGTTGGTGGCGTACGGCAGCACGACATTGGCGCGGATGCCGAACTCACCGAGCTCGACCGCCAGTGCCTTCGTCAGGCCGACAACCCCGAACTTGGTGGCCGCGTAGTGGCCGCATCCGGGCGGCGCCTTCACCCCCGCGGACGAGCCGACGGTGATGATCGAACCGCCGTTGCCGGCCGCGATCATCGCCGGAACGGTCGCCTTGATCGTGTTCCACACACCGGTCAGGTTGACGTCGACGGTCTCGCGGAACTGGTCGGCCGAGATCTCCCAGATCCGACCCCAGTTGCACACGCCGGCGTTGGCGACCACCACGTCGAGACGGCCGAACGTGTCGACGGCCTCGGCCACCGCCGCTTCCTGAGCGGCCAGATCGCGCACATCGAGCTCCCGGATCAGCGCCTTCCTGCCCTCGGCTTCGACCAACCGGGCGGTCTCGGCGAGGTCATCGGGCTCCGCCATCGGATAGCCGCTGAATTCGGCGACCTGCGCGCAGACGTCGACCGCAACGATGTCGGCGCCTGCCTGCGCCAATCGCACCGCGTGTGCTCGCCCTTGCCCGCGAGCGGCACCCGTCACATACGCGACATTCCCTGAGAGTGAGCTCATGCTGTTACCTCCGTGAATGTGTAGTCGTCGAACGATGAGAAACGGCTGAACCAGAACGCGCCGCTGATGGTCTGCGGCCGGTAGTAGAGGGCTTCGCCCTGCGAGTTGACGAAGTAGGTCCGCAGCCCGGGGTTGCAGTCCACCGTGTAGGTGCTGATCGCCTTGCCGTGGCGCCGCATCTTGTGCACCCACCGGCTGAACGCCTCGGCGCGCACCTGCACCACCGTGGCGCCCCGTCGTCCGGCCTCCTCGATGACTCGGACGACGTGGCGGGCGCTCAGATCCACGAACGTGTGCCATGCGACGCCGACGTATCCCTGTGGCGCCACCAGTGACCAACGGTTCGGCAGCCCCGGGTGCGCGCTGCCGCCGTAGCTGCGCAGACCGTTGTCGCGATAGTCGTCGGCCAGGTCGAATCCGCAGCGGCCCACGATCGCGCCACTGCGGTAGGTCTCCGGATCGGTGAAGAGCCGGTAGCCGGTGGCGGCGACGATCAGGTCGTAGCGGCGCTCGGTTCCGTCCGATGTGCGGATGCCGTCCGCGGTGACCCGGTCGATGGGGTCGACGACCAGCGACACCGACGGGTCGGCGAGCGCGGTGAAGAAGTTGCTGGACAGGATGGGTCGCTTGGCGAGAATGCCGTACTCGGGAACCAGCACGGCACGATCATCGTCGTCGGCCACCTTGCGCTGCAACAGAATCCGGTACAACGCCCGCCAGATGCGGTCGTACTGGGGCATCGCCTTCGCGAGAACGGTTCGCGGCAGCAGCGGCAGCACGTTGCAGACGAGCTGCAACGGCAGCTCCATCACGGCCAAGGACAACACGTTGATCGCGCCACCGACCCCGGGTAGCGAGAGCAGGCGGTGGGCTCGGGGCGACAGCGACGCGTCGGGTTTCGGCAGGATCCAGGCCGGAGTCCGCTGGTAGATGTCGACCGACCGGGCGCGGTCGTAGATGGCCGGGACGATCTGAACGGAGCTGGACCCGGTGCCGATCACGGCGACCCGCTTGCCGGACCAGTCGTAGTCCGGGTCCCAGGCGTTGGGCCGCAGGACGGTTCCGGCGAACTCGTCGATTCCCGCGATGCCGCCGACCGGTTTGGCGTCGACGTAGCCGCCGACGGCGTTGATGACGAACCGCGCCCCCACCGGGGCGCGGCCCCGGATGTGCAGCACCCATCGCCGGTCCTCGTCGTCCCACACCTCCCGCTCCACGGTGTGGCCACCACGAAAGTGTTTGTACAGGTTGAGGTTCTGGGCGACCCGGAGGTTGTACTCCTGAATTTCCGCGCCCGTCGGAAAGAGGCGTGACCAGTCGGGTTTGCGCGCGAACGGGAACTGGTAGAACAGCGTGGGCACGTCCACGCTCAGACCGGGATAGGCGTTGTCGCGCCAGCTGCCGCCGAAGTCGTCGGCGCGCTCGAGGATCACGAAGTTGTCGATCCCCGCGCACTGCAGGTGGTAGGCGGCGGTGATCCCGCCCGGGCCGGCGCCGATGATGGCGACGTCGACGTTCTCGCATGTCATCGCTGGCCCCCGTTCATGGCGTGCGCCGCGGCGCGAACCCGTCGATCAGCAGGTCACCGACGCGCCCGCGCGCGTCGTCCGCCCCGGCGAACCCGGCGACCTCGAGCGGAAGCAGCTCCAGGCTCAGCAGCACCCGGACGATCCAGTGGCCGACGAAGGTCGCATCGAGGCTGCTGTCGACCTCACCGCGCTCCCGCGCCTGGGTCACCAGCGGCGCCCAGAATGCGGCCCAGGCGCGGCAGAGTTCGTCGCCGTAGTGATCGAGCAGCGTCGCGATGATGGTGTCGGTGCGCAGCGGGGGCGCGAGCGCCGGCGGGGTGGTCGCATGTTCGTAGATGACCGCGGCCGCCGCACCGATCTGGTTCCGCAGCGGCTCTCCGGGAGGTACGACCATCGCCAACCTCTCGACGAAGGAACTGCACAGGTAGGCCAACCCAGCGTCGATGGCCGCTTCCTTGTCGCCGAAGGCGTTGTACACCGTCCCGCGGGAGACCCCGGCACCCTTGGCCACGTCACTGAGCCGGAATCCCCGGACTCCGTTGCGGCTCAACAGTTCTGCCGATACCTGCACCAGCTCGACGGACGGCTTCCTCGACCTCGACCGATCCTCTTCGTTGAACATGTTGAACACTATGCGTCAAAGTGTCCCGGCGTCAACACTTTTCGACGGGGAGCATCCGCACATTTCACCCGAAAGCCGTTGCCGCACACACCCCCGGCCCGACCAGGACGCCCCCTCGGCATGCACGAATGCGCACTTCAACCTTTGACAATCATTTTCATTAGGCGATAGACCTTGCGGCATGATCCGCATCGATCCCACTCCCCGACGACTCGCCCTCGCCGCATCGGTCGCGACGTGCGCGGCCCTGCTCGCCGGCTGCTCCGGCGCCGACGACGGCACCACCACCGAGATCGCGGCCGCCGCGGCGGGCCCGGAGTCCACCTCCGCCAAGCCGGCCTCGGCGCGGTCCGCCGTCCCCCGCCTCGCCCTCACCTACGACGGCGGCATCCTCGTGCTCGACGCCGAAAGCCTCTCGGTGGTGGGCGAATCCGAGCTCGACGGGTTCAACCGCATCAACCCGGCCGGTGACGAGCGGCACGTCGTCGTCACGACCGAGGACGGTTTCCGGGTGTTCGACACCGGCACGTGGTCCGAGGCGCACGGCGACCACGCGCACCACTACACCGCCGCCCCCGCGCTCACCGACGTCACGTTCGAGGCCGACAAGCCCGGACACGTCGTCCACCACGCGGGCCGCACCGTGCTGTTCGACGACGGGACCGGGCGTGTCGAGTCGTTCGACCCGGCGACGCTCGCCGACGGCCGTCCGCAGACGACGACGTTCACGACCCCGGTCGCCCACCACGGCGTCGCCGTCGAACTGGCCGACGGCCGCCTGATCACCACGCTCGGCGACGCGAAGACCCGCACCGGCATCGTCGTGCACGACGCCGCCCGCACCGAGCTCGCCCGCAACGAGCAGTGCCCGGGCCTGCATGGCGAGGCGGTCGCGGCCGACGAGGCGGTGGTCTTCGGCTGCCAGGACGGCCTGCTGATCTACCGTGACGGCACGATCACCAAGGTCGCGAGCCCCGACCCGTACGGGCGGATCGGCAACCAGGCCGGCTCGGAGTCGTCCACCGTGGTCCTCGGCGACTACAAGAGCGACCCGGACGCCGAACTCGAGCGTCCGCAGCGGGTGTCCCTGACCGACACCGCGACCGGTGAGCTGCGCCTCGTCGACCTGGGGACCAGCTACACGTTCCGCTCGCTGGGCCGCGGGCCGTTCGGCGAGGCGCTGGTCCTCGGGACCGACGGGGCGCTGCACGTGATCGACCCGGCGACCGGCGCCGTGGTGCGTCGGGTGCCCGTCATCGCCCCGTGGACCGAGCCCGAGAAGTGGCAGTCGCCGCGTCCGGCGCTGTTCGTGCAGGGCTTCACCGCGTACGTGACCGACCCGGCGACCAACCGGATCCACGCGGTCGACCTCGAGAAGGGCGAGGTCACGACCACTGCCGAGCTGCCGCACACCCCGGACGAGATCACCGGCGTCCGCGGCTGAGGGTTGCGTGAGCCGGGGAGTCGCGCTTAGACTCCCCGGTCATGCAGCGCATCGAGGTAGTAGTTCACCGCCGTAGCGGGGTCTGAATCGGACCGACCCCTCGCTGCGGGTCGTTGAGCTATTCACCGTCGGTCCTTCCTTCACTTCAGGAAGACCTCGAAAAATGCGCACCTCCCAGGCTCTCGCCACCACCACCGCTTCGTTCTCCGACGATCCGTTCTCCCGCCGCTTCGGCTCCCCGCTGCCGCGCGACATGCGCGCCCAGGCCCAGGGCCTGAGCTGGGCGGAGTTCACCCAGCGCTTCAGCCCCACGGGCGGCCCCATCCGCCTGGGCAGCTGGGAGGCCACCGGCCAGAGCGCCGGTTGCACCACCTACACCGCGACGCTCGGCCTCGGCGACACCATCGGCTCGGCATCGGCCACCGCCACCGGCCCCATCGCCGCGCTCACCTCGATGCTGTACGACGCCGGCTTCCAGATCGAGATCCTCTCGTTCCACCAGCAGCGCACGTCGGAGGGCACGGCGACGTTCATCCTGGCCGAGCACGACGGCGAGCGCCGCTGGGCGATGGCGATCGGCGACGATTGCATCTCGTCGTCTCTGAACGCGATCATTGCAGGAGCGAACCTGCTGCACCGCTGAGAACGGGAGGGTCGTCATGCCGGTCATCAGGACACTCACGGCCGCACTGTTCGCCGCTGTGGCGGCGGCGACGGTAACCACCACGGCCCCTGCGTCGGCCCAACCGCCCGGCTCCGCGGACCCGTGGCAGCCACTGCCACCCGTCCCGTCGTTGGACATCGCACGGTACGTCGGCACGTGGCACCAACTGGCGGCCGTCCCGCAGCCGTTCAACCTGAACTGCGCCCGCGACACCCGCGCCACGTACGCGGTGATCGACGCGTCGAACATCAGCGTCGACAACAGGTGCACCACGTGGACCGGCGGCACCGACGGCGTCACGGGAAACGCGCGCGTCAACGACCCGACGACGAACGCTCAACTACACGTGAGCTTTCCGTCGGTGCCCATGCAGGGCTCCCCGGACGGGCCCACCAACTACGTCGTCACGTACATCGCCGGCGACTACTCGTGGGCCCTCGTCGGGGATCCGGCCCGGTCCTCCGGATTCGTGCTCTCGCGCACCCCCGCGGTGAGTGCAGAGGGCTGGCAGCAGATCCGCAGCGTCGTGGAGTCGCGCGGCTACAACTCGTGCCTGCTGCTCACCTCGCCCACCACCGGCGGACGCGCCGACATCGCCCCGCTCTGCACGGTCTGATCGGGCGCGGGGCTTCGGTCGCGCCGAAGGGACTCGAAGCCTAGGGAACCTCGAGCACCCCGAACCCGGCATGGAGCTGCACCTGCGGCCAGAGGTCGCTCCGCGGTGGATGGACCGAGTCGGAGACGTCCGCGGACGCGACGACCGTGCCGCTTCCGGTCGCTGCAGTGGCGGGAACGTACCGGCACAGCTCGTCTGGCGTGGGACGTCGACCGGACCCGTCGGCCGTCAGTGCACGAAGAACGGTGTCGCCGGTGGCGCCCGTCGCCAGGTTCCGCCACGCGATCGACACATCGATGCAGTCGAGCGTGGAGTAGGTGGTGACTACCGTCGCCGACGGCGCCACCGCGAAGGTCACCACCCCCGGTGCCACCGCCGTCGACGACGGCGTCACCGCCGCAACCTTGTTCGGCACCCAGCAGATGAAACCCACCGTGCTGCACGCCGATACGAACGTCACCGGAACCTGGAACATCGCAGGCTCGGACGAAACCGGAGTTGCGGTCGCTATACCCGACGAGCCGAGCGGCATCGCCAAGGACGCCATCACCATCGCGGTACGGACAAACGGGCCACAAGCGACGGAACAACGCATGGCAGCACCTCCGACGAAGGAGACTTCCGAACTCCGAGCCAGTGTCAGCGTACGCGTCGGAGTCCGGCCCGGTCCCGCGAACGGCGCGCGCGCTCGGGACCACATTATTGTTTCGTGGCCGCCGCATACTCCCGCGCCGCGGCTCCGGTGATGTTGGTGAGCATGCCCTTGAAGATGATTCCGTGGAACGGCACGAGCGAATACCAGTAGAGCCGTCCGGCAAGGCCTTTCGGAAAGAAGATCGCCCGCTGATCCAGGCGCGAGCGGTACGGCCCGTCCGCCCGCACCCGCCACTCGAGCCACGCTCCGCCCGGCGTGCGCATCTCGGCCCGCAAGCGCAGCAGCGAACCCCGATCGATCTCCTCCACCCGCCAGAAGTCCAGCGGGTCACCGGTGTTGAGTCGTCGCGCGTCCCGACGGCCACGGGTGAGGCCGACGCCGCCGACGAGGCGGTCGAGCCAGCCGCGGACCACCCACGCCAGAGGGAACGAATACCAACCGTTCTCGCCGCCGATACTCTCGAGAACGTGCCACAGGGTGTCCGCGTCGGCGTCACAACCGCCGCTGCGCTCGTCGGTGTAGACGGCCTCGCCGGCCCATTCGGGATCGGACGGCAGCGGATCCGACGGCGCCCCCACCGGCGACGCGTTGGCCCAGTTGGTCTCCACCTCGCCGTCCCGGATCCGTCGCAGCGCCAACCGGATGGCCTGGCGGTACGGGATCAGCCCGGGTGCCGGCGGCGCGATGACGGCGTCGACGTCGTGGTCGGCGGCGACGGCGTCGTCGTGCAGGGATTCGATCAGCGCTCGACCCAGCGAGCTGGGGATGGGCGTGACCAGCCCGATCCACAGTCCCGCGAGCCGCGGCGTGAGCACCGGCAGCACCAGCACCCGCCGTCGGCGCAGCCCCGCGACCTCGGCATACACCTTCATCATGTCGCCGTAGGTGAGGACGTCGGGACCACCGATGTCGTAGGCGCGGCTGCTCGGCAGCGGCGCGTCGGCCGCCTTCACCAGGTAGTACAGGACGTCGCGCACCGCGATCGGTTGGATCCGGTTGTTCACCCACCGGGGGGTCGTCATCACCGGCAGGCGGTTGGTCAGGTGCCGGATCATCTCGAACGACGCCGACCCCGACCCGATCACCACCCCGGCCTGCAACACCAGCGTCGGCACACCCGACTCCATGAGGATGCGGCCGACCTGCGCCCGGGAACGCATGTGCGGGGACAGTTCGGTGTTCTCCGGGTGCAGACCGCCGAGGTAGACGATCCGGCCCACGCCGGTCTCGCGGGCGGCGGCCGCCATGTTCGACGCCCCCACCCGCTCGGTCTCGACGAACTCCCGCGCCCCGCCCATCGCGTGCACCAGGTAGTAGACGACGTCGATGCCCTCGGTCGCGGTGCGCACAGAGTCCGGATCGCCCAGGTCACCGCGGACGATCTCCACCCGCCGCGCCCACGGGATGTCGCGCAGTTTGTCGGGAGAGCGCACCAGGACGCGCACGTCGTGGCCAGCGGCGAGCAAACGTGGGACCAGGCGGCCACCGATGTACCCGGTGGCGCCGGTGACCAGCACCCGCAGCCGCTGCACCATCCCACGGTAACCTCGATGTTCATGAGTGCGCTCGGCGAATCGTTCGACATCGACGACGAAGGCGTGCAGGGCTACCTGCATCGCCCCGACGCGGATCCGGTGGGCAAACTCGTCCTCGCCCACGGCGCGGGCGGCGACTGCGACGCAAAGCTGTTGCAGGCCATGGCCGCCGGCTTCGCCGAGCGCGGACTGCTGGTGCTGCGCTACAACCTGCCGTTCCGGCAGCGGCGCGCGTCCGGGCCGCCCAACCAGGCCCACGCCGGCCAAGACCGGGACGGCATCGTCGCCGCTGCCGACGCGATCCGCGGCCTCGCCGACGGCCCGATGCTCCTCGCCGGCCACTCGTACGGCGGACGCCAGTCGACCATGCTGGCCGCCGAACGCCCCGACGTCGCGGACGGTCTGGTGCTGCTCTCGTATCCGCTGCACTCGCCGGGCAAACCGGAGAAGCAGCGCACCGCGCACCTACCGGACCTGCGGACGCCGTCGCTGTTCGTGCACGGCGACCGGGACCCGTTCGGCACACCCGACGAGATGCGCACCGCGCTCGACCTCATTCCCGCCGAACACCGGCTGATCCTGATCGAGGGCGGCCGTCACGGCCTCGACCCCGACCGCGCCGACGTCGTCGCACGGACCGTCGAGGCGGCGGCCGACCTGTTCGCTATTCGTTGATCCGGGCCCGCATCAGGAAGACGTTGTAGTCCGACCACGTCGAGATGGTGAAGTACAGGTCGTTGCCGCGCGACCACGGGTGGATGAAGCCGCCGTACAACTCGGGGTAGTCCAGCACCGACACCATGGGCGCACCGTCCGACCACTCGCCCTGCGGCGAATCCGATTCCCGCAGAACGATTGCCGTCTTCGCGGTGTCGAGGTACGACATCTGCCACCGGCCGGTGGACTCGTCGAAGCGGACCGACAGTTCCGCGACGGGACCGTGCACGATCGGCGTCGCGGCGGTGTACCCACCGACCGGCGTCCAGCTTCCGTTGCTCCAGTACTGGTAGGCCGACTTGTTGAGCACCTGGTCCTTGGGCACCCGCGCCAGGCCCACCGCCGCCAGACGGGTGTTGGGTGTACCGAACATGTACACGTAGTCCCCGGCCGGCACCATGGCCGCCACCTGAAAGGTGGTAACACCGAAGATGTTGTCCCACTTGGCATACGGATCCTTGACCCACGTGGAACCGCCGTCGTCGGAGTAGGCGATGCCGCCGTGGTTGGTCCACCACGTGCCGGGGATGCTGTTCCACGTGCGGATTGACATGTAGCTCATGAACTGCCGGTCGCCGATCGCGAACCCCGATGTGGGGATGGTGGTGATCTCGACGTTGTCCATCTTGCGGCTGCTGAGCAGTTCGGCGGCGTGGCACCGGCTGTCCTGCACCATCGAGTCGAAACTCATTCCGTCCGAGAGATCCTGGTCGGTGCTGAATGCGAGGACGTTGCTGCGCCAGTCGTCGCCCTGCCCGCCGGGCGGGTGAAACCCCTTGCCGATGGTGTCGCCGAACGCGATCGCGACCTGCCCGGGCGCGCTCTCCCACATGATGCCCAGGTCGGTGCCCTGCACCTGCCAGCGCTTGTCGGTCCGGTTCACCGAGCCCGCACCGGTCAGCTTCGCGACCCGGTCCACCGTGCCGATCCGCGGCGTCGGCGGGGCCGGGGTGCGCGGCGCCGACTCGACACCAGGGTCCGCCGGATCCGGCGGCGCGGGCAGCGGGCCGGGGTCGGGCCCCGGGATCGGGATGCCGAGGTGGAACGGTGCCGGCTTCAGCCCGATCTGCGGGATCCCCAGGTCGGTCGACAGCGACGACGGTGGGGCCGCCTCGTCCGTCAGGTCCGGGCACGGATCGACGCACGGATCGGCCGGCAGCGGTTCGGACGCGATCCGGGTGGCCGGTGGCTCCGGCGCCGGGTAGGGCACCGGCGTGATCACCGGGTACGGGACGGGCACCTCGAGACGCTCGGGGACGATCGACTCGAGGTCGTGCGACAGCTCCGACGCGCACGGCCCGCTGCCCGGTGCGCCGCCCGGCAGCGGCTCGGCGGCCGCCGTCCCGGCACCGCCCGCCACCACCGCGGACCCGAGCAGCGCCACCGCCGCCATCGCCGTCAGCCTGGTCGACATGGATCCCCCGATCCGTTCGCATCGTCATCCGTCGGGCGCGAACCCGCCTGTGTCCGACCGGAACATAACACCAAGATCACCTGACGGTGGTGCCGCCGGCGTCAGGGCATGAGCGCTGAGCTGCCGGCGCTGACGTCCAGCGACGTCCCGGTGACGTAGCGCGCCTGCTCCGATACGAGATAGAGCAGCGCGTGCGAGACGTCCTCCGGGGCCATCCACGGCACCCGCATCGGCGTGATGGAGGCGTACCGCGATTCGACGGTCTCCCGCGTCGGGCTCTCGATGTCCGGGGCGAACAGTCCGTAGAACGCCTCGTTGTGGACCATCGGCGTGTCGACCGACCCGGGGCACACCGCGTTGACGGTGATCCCGTACCGGGCGAGTTCCAGCGCCAGGGTCTTCACCAGCCCGATCACGCCCCACTTGGCGGCCACGTAGTGCGACAGGTTCGGGGTGCCCGTGTGGCCGCCCATCGACGACGTCGCGACGATGCGTCCGTATCCCTGTTCGATCATGTGCGGAGCCACCGCGCGCAGCGTCTTGAAGACACCGGTGAGGTTGGTGTCGACCACGGCGTCCCACATCGCGTCGGTGAGCTCCCACGTCTTCGCGAACGCGCACACGCCGGCGTTCGCGACGCAGATGTCGATCTTGCCGAGTTCGGCGATCGCGGCCGCGACGGCCGCGTCCACGGCCGCGCCGTCGCGCACGTCCACCACCGCAGTGCGGCACCGGACGCCGAGCGCCTCGACCGCCCGGCGGGTGTCGTCGAGTTCGTCGACGGTCGCCAACGGGTACGGCACGGTCGCGACGTCGGCGCAGATGTCGATGCCGAACACGTCGGCGCCCTCGGCCGCGAGGGCGAGCGCGTGCGCCCGGCCCTGTCCCCGCGCCGCACCGGTCACGAACGCCGTCCTGCCTTCGAGCTGTCCCATATCTCCTCCAAGTATCAACTGCCCCAGATCATTACCGATCGAAGCCGGATGCGGGCCAGGACCTCTTCCATTGAGCGGGCAGAAGACCGGGGTGCGCCGCGGACTCCCGCGCCGCGAACAAACCCCTGCCGGGACGTCGCCCTCCTGGGTACGCTGAAAACGACCAACTACCGGGAGGTCGAGGAATGCTCTACAGCGATATTCCGAGTCATGCCGAGATCCGACGGCTCGCCGGGGTGGAGGGTCCGACCTGCATCTCGATCTACACGCCCACCGAGGACGACATCCAGGATCCGGGCAAGAGTCGACTCGAGTTCACGAACCAGGTCAAGTCCGCGGTCGAGCAGGTCGACGATCCGAAGGAACGTGCGGCGTTCGAGCAAGCATTCGAAGACTTGATCGCCGACGAGGCCTTCTGGCGCTATCAGGCACGCTCCCTCGTCGTCCTCGCCACCCCGGACCGGCTACGCCGCTATCGGCTCCCCAATCGACTCGGATCGACCGTCATCGTCAGCGACCGCTTCTACATCAAGCCGATGTTGCGGACGGTGACCTTCCCGCAGACCGCCTTCGTGCTGGCCCTCGCCGAGGGATCCGTGCGCTTGATCGAAGTCACCGCCGACCAGCCACCGACGACGATCGACGTCCCCGGCCTGCCCTCGGACGCCGCCAGCTATGCGGGCGTGTCGTCGCTCGGGCGCACGCCCCCGGGCCGGGTGCACGGTCGGGTACAGGGCGACGAGGGCCGCAAGCTCCGCGTCCACGAGTACGTGCGCGCGATCGACCACGCGCTCCGGAGCGTGCTGACGGGCCGCGATATTCCCCTGATCCTCGCGGCCGCGGAACCGACCGCCTCGCAGTATCGCTCGGTGAACAACTATCACAAGCTGCTCGACGAGGGGATTCCCGGCAATCCGGAGGAGATGACCGACGGGCAGATCGCGGAGACCAGCCGGAAGGTGCTCGACAAGTACTACGCCCAGCAGCTCGCCGAGACCCGCAAGCAGTTCGACGACCTGCGTTCCAAGGGCCGGGCCCAGGTCGAGATCTCCGACGTAGCCCGGTCGGCGACGTTCGGCCGGATCGAGACGCTGATGGTCGACATCGAAGGCATCGTGCCCGGCACGATCGACCCCGACAGCGGAACGGTCACGCTGGCCGAACTCGACGGCGACCACTCGTACGGTGTGGTGGACGAGATCGCCCGCCGAGCCCTGCTCACCGGCGCCAAGGTCCTCGCCCTCCGGACCGGGGACGTGCCGGACGAAGTGCCGGCCGCGGCGATCCTGCGGTTCGCCGAATGACCTTCCCGGGGAACTACTTCTTCTCCTCCTGCTGCTGAGCTGCCAGGAACACGGCCAGGGTCTCGACGACGAACGTGTCGGCGGCCGCCTTGTCGAAGCCGAGTTCGGACAGAACCCCGGCGCCGTGCTCCTGCTCGAGCAGCGCCAGCAGCAGGTGCTCGGTGCCGATGTAGTTGTGCCCCAGCCGGAGCGCCTCGCGGAAGGTCAGTTCGAGGACCTTGCGGGCGCCCGCGTCGAAGGGGATGAGGTCGGGCAACAGGTCCGCCTTGGGCGGCAGCACGGCCAGCGCCGCCCTGCGGACCGTGTCGACGTCGAGGCCCTGCGCGGCAAGCATTTTCACGGAGAACGCCTCGGGGTCCGCGAGCAGGCCGAGGATCAGGTGCTCGGGCGCGATCTGGTCGTTGCCCGCGGCCCGCGCCTCGTTCTGCGCGGCCATCACCACATTGCGGGCGCGCGGGGTGAACCTGCTGAAGCCCTGATCGGCATCGAGGTCGGACGGCTCGCCCGGCCCCTTGGGCACGAAGCGCTTCTGCGCGGCCTGCTTCGTGACCCCCATGCTGCGACCGATGTCGGTCCACGAGGCGCCGGAGCGTCGCGCCTGATCCACGAAGTGCCCGATCAGGTGGTCGGCGATGTCGCCGAGGTGTTCGGCGGCCAGCACCGCGTCGGTCAACTGTTCGAGCGTGTCGGTGTGGACCTTCTTGATCGCGTCGATCAGGTCGTCGAGTCGGACGGGATTCGTCATGGGCACCGGATTCGTCATGCGACAACCGTAGGTTGACGGCACAGAACCGTCAACCCCAGGTTGTCGATTGCGTTTCCGGGCCCGGCGGGGCCGCCGCCTCGTAGGGTTGAAGGAGGAGCGTTCGATACCGTGAAGGAGTCCGTAATGCCCGACTACGGCAACGAGATCCGCTTCGGGTGGTTCCTCATCCCGGACGCGCACATGCCCCAGGCCGCGCTCGACACCGCCGCGGTCCTCGACCGAGCCGGCTTCGACCTGGTCGGCATCCAGGACCACCCGTACCAGGCGGGCTTCCTCGACGCCTGGACGTTGCTGTCTGCGATCGCCGCGCGCACCGAACACCTGTCCGTGCTCCCCGACGTCGCGAGCCTGCCCCTGCGCCCGCCGGCGGTGCTCGCGAAGGCGGCGGCCAGCCTCGACCTACTCTCCGCCGGCCGGGTCGAACTGGGCCTGGGCGCCGGCGCGTTCTGGGACGGGATCGCCGCGATGGGCGGCCCGCGCCGCTCCCCCGGCGAGTCCGTGCAGGCGCTGCGGGAGGCCGTCTCGGTGATCCGGCTGATGTGGAGTGGCGAGCGGTCGATCCGGTTCGACGGCGACTTCTACTCCGTGGACGGGGTGCATCCGGGACCCGTCCCCGCCCACCCGATCGGGATCTGGATCGGCGGCTACAAGCCCCGCATGCTCCGGCTGGTCGGCGAGATCGGGGACGGCTGTCTGCCCTCGCTCGGCTACATCGACGATCACGGAATCGCCACGGCGAGTGCTACTGTCGACGACGCCGCGACCGCCGCGGGCCGCGACCCGGCGAGCATCCGCCGCGTCCTCAACGTCGGCGCCGACATCCCCCTCGAGGACCTCCCGCGGCGCCTCACCTCGCTCGCCCTGGACCACGGCATCGACACCTTCGTCCTCGGCGGGCACCCGACCGAGGAGTCGCTGACCTACCTCGCGCAAGAGATCTTCCCCCGGGTGCGCGACGGTGTCGCCGCCGGTCGCTGAGGGACGCGAGGCACGGGGGTTCGAGCCTCAGGTCCCCGCGGTGACGAACCCGCGATCGACCGATTCGTCAGCGAATCCGGCCGAGCCCCGACAGCGGGCGCACCGCGATGCGCACGAGCGCGAGCGGATTGTCGTCGCCGGCCACCCGGTTGGCGCCCATCGCACCGCACGCGCTACACCGGTGAATGATCACCCATTCGCCGCCGTCGCGTACCGAGATCGAGATCGGGTCCATCCGACCCTTACACGACGACGCACGGTCACCGGGCCGCTCCCGGTCGACGTGCTTGCTGCACAGGCACGTCGGGCAGTGGTTACGGTGCGCGGTGCCCGGGGCCCGCATCGGTACGTCCAGACCGCAACCGAGACAACGAAACGACGTCCCGCGGCGCGCGGGACCGTCCCGGTGGGCGGGTTTGGCACGTTGTGGACGCGTGATTCTGCCGTTCCTGCGTGACAGGTCGATCACCCCGCCGCGTCAGAGTTGCGCGAGGTGCTCGAGCGGAAACGGCGGCTGCGCCAACGGTTTCACCGCTATGCGGATCAACAGCAGCTGGTTGTCGTCCTCGGCGACCGGATGGGCGCCGAGGTGGTCGCAACTGGTACACCGTTGGATCAGCATCCAGTCGCCGTCGCGGAGGACGGCAACCGCGATCGGGTGCGTGCGCGCACCGCACTGCCCGTGCACCCCGGCCAGACAGTTGGGACAGTGGGTTCGGGGTTCCGCACTCGGAGCGGCCAGAGACACCGCGAGTCCGCAACGGACGCACGTGAAGGTGGACAGGTGTGCAATTGGTGTGCCACTTGGGAACACGGGAGTTCTCCTCTGTGAGATCGATCAGGCGGCAATGTCGGCCGAGCACGATCGATCCCGCGGAAGACTCACACCGGACAGGAGATCCGATGGCGGGTACGGATCACCGGCCCGAGCGGTTCGCGGGATCGCGAAGGAGCTCGGCGGCTGTCCGGGGCATAATTCACCACTTCCATCTGCGTAGGTGCCGGCCCTGGGCCGGATGCGTCGAACGATAGGCAGTGCGCGGGTCGGCACGCAATCGAATTACGCCGCGGAATCCCACCGGGCCGTCGGTGGCGCACCGCTGCATCGGTGGCGTTCTCGCCGAGCAGCGAGCCGCCCATGCAAGAAAAGAGCAACGATTGGTTGCGTGTGCGGCCCGCGACCGATAGCCTTATGCGCAACCAAACGTTGCGATAGAGGGAGTCGGCGTGGAGTACGGACGAATCGAACGCTCTGTGTACATCGAAGCCACGCCGGACGTGGTGTACGAGGTCATCAGCAGCCCTCAGCACTTGAAGGAGTGGTGGCCCGACGATGTCGTCGGCCTGGAACCGGTCCCCGGATCCGTCGGCGAACTCGTGTGGGGCGACCGGACCTCGCCCGACGGGCACGTCGCCCGGATCACGGTGGTCGACGCGCAACCACCCCGACTGTTCTCCTTCCGCTGGGTTCATCTCGTCGACGACGCGGCGGCCCCCGACAACACGCTGTTCGTCACATTCGAACTCACCCCCTCGGGAGAGGGCACGACGGTCCGGATGACGGAAACCGGATTCCGCGAGATGGGTTGGGAGGCCGCGGTTCTCGAGGAGCAGTACCACTCGCACATCGAGGGGTGGGACCGGTATCTCCCGCGCCTCGTCGACTACGTCGGCCGACTGGGTGCGAGCCGATGAATTCCGTTGTCGACGACGGCCTCTGGTCCGCGATCGGTGACCCGACACGGCGCCGGATGCTCGACCTGCTGCTGGCGGACGGCGAGGGGACGGCGACCTCGCTCAGTGAGCAGCTACCCGTGACCCGCCAGGCCGTCGCGAAACACCTCGGCGTCCTCGACCGCGTCGGCTTGGTGCATGCGACACCCGTGGGCCGGGAGAGGCTCTACCGGGTCGACGACGCACAACTCGCCCGCGCCGTAGCGCAGCTCAATGCCGTCGGGTCGACGTGGGACGCCCGGCTGCAGCGCATCAAGCGGATCGCGGAAGAAATCCAACGCAACAGTCGAAAGTGAGAAGAGAGAGGAGCGCGAAATGGTCGACATTCTGCACAGGGTAGGGATCGAGTCGCCGTCGGTGGACGACGTCTACGCGGCGTTGACCACGGTCGACGGACTTGCCGGCTGGTGGGCCAGCGACACCGACGGAGACCCGAACATCGGAGGGACACTGCAGTTCCGATTCGGAGGGGGCGGATTCGATCTGAAGGTGATCGAGCTCCAGCCCGCGAAACGAGTGGCGTGGGAGGTGATGGAAGGACCCGAGGAATGGGTCGGTACCCGAGTGACGTGGGACCTCCGCCGCGACGGTGACCACACGATCGTCCTCTTCGCGCACGAAGGATGGCGGGAACCCGTCGAGTTCATGCACCACTGCAGCACCAAATGGGCGCTCTACCTGATGAGCCTGAAATCGCTGGTCGAAACAGGCACGGGCGCACCGGATCCCCGAGACGTCAAGATCGACAACTGGAACTAGGACCGGCCCCCCGGAGAGGGGCGGCAGGAACGGTGTCGCGATTCACCCCTGCCGCCCTCTCTGGAGTTCGGCAGGTCAGAGCCAGAGCGGCGACGGTGAAGGCAACGCCCACCCAGAGCGTGGCGCTGAGGTCCCCGCTTCGGTAGTAGCTTCGACTGCCGATCGCTGTCGCCGCCGCGATCCCCAGCGTGATTGCGGACGTGTGAAATGTGTTGACGAGCATGGTGGGTTGGGCGACTGCGAGAACGCGATCGACGAGCAGGGGGTTGAGGGCGATTCCCGTTCCGCCCAAAAGGATCGTGGCCAGGGCGACGATAGCGACATGGTCTGGGCCGGCGAGGCAGAACACGAGCGCGACGAGCTGCGTTGCCAGACCTGCCAGCAGCCATCGACGGGCCGAACCGGGCGTGACTCGGCCCGCGAACCTGTTGACCGTCAGAGCAGCGACACCGAAACCCAGCATCACCCAGGTCGATGACACCTCACTCAGACCGCTCCGCCGCAGGACCGGGTCGATGAACGCAAAGACCGCGAACGCACCGCCGATGGTCAGAAAGCTCGCGCCGTAACGGATCCACAGTGCGCGACCACGCAGAGCATGGCGGCCGTCTTCGGTCACCGTCTCATCCGGGCCCAATGCCGGAACGGTGACCATGACTGCTGCTGCCATGATTGCGGCGCCACCGCCCAGCACGTAGAAGGAGACCCGCCACCCGAAGAACGTGCCTACCAAGTGGCTCAACGGCAGACCGAGCAGAGTCCCCACCATGAGTCCCGTCAGGATCGCTGCTGACGTGCGGGTCTGCTCCAACCTACTTCCCAATCGCATGCCGATCGACAACGACATGCCGAAGGCCGCCCCGGACAACGCTCCGGTCACCGCCCGCAGCACGAACAACGGACCCGTCGAGCCCACCCCGCCCGCGACCGCCTCGGTCACGGCGTACACACCCAAGACGAGCACCAACCCCCGCTTGGCGGGCAGCCTGCGTAGCAACCAAGCAACAGCGGGGCCGCCCAGACCCATGCCGAGGGCGTAGACCGTCACCAGCATGCCGAGGGTGGCGGTCGCGACGTGCAAGTCCGAGGCCATGTCGGTCAGCATCGCTGCGACCTGGAACTCACTCGTGGTGACGACGAACAGCGTGATTGCCATTACGACAACTGGCAGACGCCGAGACAAGGAAACCATAGCGCCGATCATCAACCTTAAGATCAGTGTGAAGGTCAACTTTCAGAGGCAGGAAGGTCGCGTCGTGCGTATCGGAGATGCAGCCAGCCAGGTGGGAGTGCCCGCGCACCGCCTTCGGCACTACGAAGCCAGCGGTTTGCTTGTGCCCGACCGCTCGAGAGCCGGCTACCGCGAGTACACCCCGGCCCATGTAGCGCGCGCCGAACAGATCAAGGCATTGCTGGACGCTGGGTTCAACACAGGCGACATCACTGTGATGATGCCCTGCCTGGAACCGAACCCCGACGACGATCGCAAATGCTGTTCGGTCACCCGGGCGCGGCTCACCGAACGCCTTCACGAAGTGCGTCAGCGCCGATTACAACTGCAAAAGACCGAGGCAGCGATCGCCTCATGGCTCGACTCGCCGCCGGACCCCTCGATCGAGTCGACGCGCTGACAGTGTCAAGAACGTCCTGACCCGCAACACCTAGGCGAGGATGCCGTCGAGCACCGTTCGCACCAGGTGGGCGACGAGCTCGTCCTCGTCCCACTCCGGCCGGGTGAGGGTGAGCATCATGACCGCGCCGCGAAGGACGTCCAGCACCACGCCGCCGTCCGCGTCGGGCCGGATCTCTCCGGAATCGATTGCCCGACGGAACACCTCGACGTAGCGTTCCCGCACCGGCCCGATGAACCGAGTTTCGGCGAGTTCCATCAGTTCCGAATCGGCGACCATGTCGGCGATCAGCCCGGGCATGCCACGCCGGTACTCGGGCAGCGACTGCAGCGCGACCATGTCCCGCACCATCGCGGCGAAGGTCTCGGCGAACGGGGCGCCCTCCGGAACCGCGCTCGCCGACAGCGGTTCCCGCCGGAACAGGGTCTCTTGCACCAGCGCCGCCTTGCTCCCCCACCACTGGTACAGCAGTGGGCGACCGACCTCGGCCCGGCGCGCGACCGCGGCGAGCGTGAGCGCCTCGTAGCCGCCCTCGATCAGCAACTCGGCGGTCGCCGCGAGCACCGCCCGGTGCCGGGCGGGGTCGCGCGGCCTGCCCCGTGCGGGACCGTCCTGGGCCACTGCGGCGCTCCTTTCTCGGAAAAGTGCTGACAAAATTACCTTACATGGTGTAAGCCTAAGAGCCGGACGAATCGACGTGTCCGTTCCGAACGATGCGGAGCCCGAATGACTTTGATCGAAGTAGCGCGCCCGGACCCGGCCGTCGCGATACTCACCCTGAACCGCCCGGATCGCCTCAACGCCCTGAGCTTCGCGCTCGTCGAGGAACTGCACGGGGCACTCACCGCCCTCGAGCACGACAACACCTGTCGCGTGGTGATCCTCACCGGGGCCGGGCGCGGCTTCAGCGCCGGGCTCGACCTGAAGGACCCGATCCGCACGGCACCGACCGCCGCCGGCCTGACCGGGCCGGCCGCCGGCATGCGCACCCAGGAGTACATCGCCTCGCTCGTCCCCCGCCTCCAACGACTCCCCCAGACGGTGATCGCCGCGATCAACGGTCCGGCGTTCGGCGGCGGCCTGGCGGTGGCGGCCGCGTGCGACCTGCGGATCGCGTCGACCTCGGCGCGCTTCGGCGTGCAGTTCATCAAGATCGGTATCTCCGGCTGCGACATCGGGATCAGCTACACCCTCCCCCGCCTGATCGGCGCGGGACGCGCAACCGAGTTGATCACCACCGCCCGGGAGTTCGACGCCGCCGAGGCGGAGCGGATCGGGTTCGTCACCCGCGTCGTGCCCGACGCTGAACTGCTGGACACGGCACGGGAACTCGCGACCACCCTGTGCGGTCACAGCCCGTTCGCGCTGGCGATGACCAAGCAGGTGCTCACCGCGAACGCCTACGCCGGCGGCGTCGATGCCGCGATCGCCCTCGAGAACCGCACCCAGATCCTGGCCGGCACCGGCGGCGAGTTCGCCGAAGCCGCAGCAGCATTCATCGAACGCAGACCGCCCGCGTGGGCGCAGACGGGAGAACGAGCATGAACCGAGAAGAACTGCATCAGCTCTTCGACCTCTCCGGCCGCACCGCGGTCGTCACGGGCGGCACCCGAGGCATCGGCCTGGCGATCGCCGAGGGATTCGCGGCCGCCGGTGCCGACGTCGTCGTCGCCAGCCGCAAGGCCGACGCGTGCACCGAGGCCGCACGGCATCTGCGGGAGATCGGCGGCAATGCGCTCGGAATCCCGGCGCACATGGGAGAACTCGACGACCTCACGGCGCTCGCGGAGGGCGCGGCGAACGAGTTCGGGGGCATCGACATCCTGGTCAACGCCGCCGCCAACCCGCTCACCCTGCCGCTGGGCGAGTTCACCCCGGAGGCGTGGACCAAGTCCTACGACGTGAACCTGCGCGGCCCGGTGTTCCTGACCCAGGCGGCGCTGCCCTACCTCGAGGCCAGCAAGCATGCCGCCGTCATCAACGTCATCTCGGTGGGCGCGTTCATGTTCTCGCCGAAGGTCGCGATGTACGCGGCCGGCAAGAACGCGCTGCTGTCGTACACCCGCTCCATGGCCGCGGAGTTCGCGCCGCGCGGGATCCGCGTCAACGCGCTTGCCCCGGGTTCGGTCGACACCCAGATGGTCCGCAACAATCCGCCGGAGGCCGTCGAGGCGATGCGGCAGATGTCGCTACTGCAGCGCATCGCCGACCCTGACGAGATGGTGGGCCCCGCGCTGCTGCTCGCCTCCGACGCGGGCAGCTACATCACCGGGCAGGTGATCATCGCCGACGGTGGTTCGGTGGTGCACTGACGGATCGATGTGACGCGTGCCACTGGGTGAGAAACGGGCTTCCTCCGGTCCGTTTCTTCGGTCATGGTCGACCCGGGCCGGACCGTCCGGCCCGCAACGGATTTCGGAGGACGCATGGCACGACTCGACGGCAAGGTCGCGATCATCACCGGAGCGGCGCAGGGCATGGGTGCGGCGACGGCTCGGCTGTTCGTGGCCGAAGGTGCACGCGTGGCGCTCGGTGACGTCCTCGAGGAGCAGGGCCGCGCCCTCGCCGAGGAACTGGGCGAGGGCGCCTTCTTCGCGCCGCTGGACGTCAGCAGCGAGGACTCGTGGAGGGCGTTCACCGAGCGGACCGTGCAGCAGTTCTCCACGATCGACGTTCTCGTCAACAACGCCGGCGTCATGCACTGGGCGCCGATCGAGGACATCGACGTCGCGAAGACCGAGCGCCTCCTCGACGTCAATGTTCTCGGAAACCTGCTGGGGGCCAAAGCGGTCGTGCCGACGATGAAGGCAGCCGGCCGGGGCGTCATCGTCAACATCTCGTCGGTCGACGGCCTGCGCGGCGTCAACGGCCTGGCCGCGTACACGGCCAGCAAGTGGGCGGTGCGCGGACTGACCAAGGCGCTGGCGTACGAACTCGGCCCGGCCGGCATCCGGGTGTGCTCGGTGCATCCCGGCGGAGTCGACACCACGCTCGGCAACCCGGGTGGCCTGCGCGGCGACGAACTGCAGAGCAAGTACGTGGGTGTGCCGCTCCAGCGGATCGGCGAATCCGAGGACGTCGCGCGCGCCACGCTGTTCGTCGCGAGTGATGAGGCGTCGTACATCTCCGGTGCCGAACTCGCCGTCGACGGCGGCTGGTCGGCCGGCACCTACTACCCGGGTCTGCCCGGAACGCCGGCCGCCCTGCTCCCCTGACGGTCCGGTGGCGGTCCGGTGGCGGTCCGGTGGCGGTCCGGTGGCGGTCGCCGACGCGGCGACCGCCACAATGTAGGCCGTGAGTCCCGAGATCGCCCCGCCCCGTTCCACCCCCAAATCCACCCGCACCGGGCGCGTACCTCGGATCCACCCGGCGTGGCTCGCCGCGGCCGTCGCGTTCCTCGCGTTGGTCGGCGCCGCCAGCTTCCGGGCCGCACCGTCCGTGCTCATCGACCCGCTGCACGACGACTTCGGCTGGTCGCGCGCGAGCATCTCGGCGGCAGTGTCCGTCAACCTCGTGCTGTACGGGCTCACGGCCCCGTTCGCGGCGGCCCTGATGGAACGGTTCGGCATGCGCCGGATCGTGGCCGCGGCGCTGGCCCTCGTCGCGCTGGGCAGCGGCCTGACGGTGTTCATGACCACGACATGGCAGCTGGTCCTGTTGTGGGGCGTGCTGGTCGGTCTCGGCACCGGGTCGATGGCACTCGCGTTCGTCGCGACCGTCACCGACCGCTGGTTCGTCGCCCGCCGCGGACTGGTCACCGGAATCCTCACCGCCGGTGGGGCGGCCGGCCAACTGGTGTTCCTGCCGTTGCTCGCGATGCTCGCCGAGCGCTACAACTGGCAGACGGTCTCGCTCACGGTGGCGGCCGCCGCCCTCGCGGTGGTGCCTCTCGTGCTGCTGTTCCTGCGCAACCGCCCCGAGGACGTCGGGACGACGCCGTACGGCGCGCCGTCCGACTATGTCCGGCCGGCCGTCCCGGACGTCCCCGGTGGCGCCGTCGGACGTGCTCTCGGTGTCCTGTGGTCGGCCGCGCGGACTCGCGTGTTCTGGTTGCTGGCAGGCACGTTCGCGATCTGCGGCGCCAGTACCAACGGCCTCGTCGGCACGCACTTCGTGCCGGCCGCGCACGATCACGGCATGCCGGTGACGGCCGCCGCGAGCCTGCTGGCGGTGATCGGTCTGTTCGATCTGGTCGGAACCATCGCGTCGGGATGGTTCACGGACCGGTTCGATCCGCGGAGACTGCTGGGGATCTACTACCTGCTACGCGGCCTGTCTCTGATGGTGCTGCCGCTGCTGTTCGCCGCGACGGTGCACCCGCCGATGATCGCGTTCATCATCTTCTACGGCCTCGACTGGGTCGCGACGGTTCCCCCCACGGTCGCGCTGTGCCGCAAGCACTTCGGCGCCGACGGCCCGATCGTCTTCGGCTGGGTGCTGGCGTCGCACCAGATCGGTGCGGGCCTGGTGGCGTTCCTGGCCGGACTCGTGCGCGACCGCTTCGGCGGCTACGACGCGGCGTTCTACGTAGCCGGCGCGCTGTGCGCCATCGCGGCCGTCATGTCGTTGGCGATCGCGAAGTCGCCGCGGACGCGGTCAAGCTAGGGAATCAGCACGAACTTCCCGCGCGCGTGGGGCTCCTTGAAGGCGCGATGCGCCGCGGCGGCCTCGACCAGCGGGAAGCGGGTTCCGACCGCCACCTCCAGCCCGCCGTGGCCGGCCATGTCGATGAGGATCGGGCGCGCCTCCCGGCGGATCCGGTCGCTGTTCTCGTTGCCCGCACCGATCGCGAGGAATCCGTCGCGCGCCGCCCGTTCGAACGCGACGATCGTGACGATGCGGTCGAGGTGGGCGCCCAGCGCGAGCGAGGCGTCGACCACGTCGTCGGTGCCGACGGTGTCGATCACCGCGTCGACGCCGTCCGGGGCGAGCGCCCGGATCCGCTCCGGCAGCCCGGCGCCGGGCAGAACCGGCGCCGCGCCGAGAGTGCGCAGAAAGTCGTGGTGCTTCTCCCTCGCCACGCCGACGACGATCGCGCCGCGCGCCGCGGCGAGCTGCACCACCAGCTCGCCGACACCACCGGCCGCGCCCTGGACGACGACGACATCGCCCTCCCCGACCCGGGTCACGGTCAGCGCGTCCACCGCGGTACCGCCCGCGACCAGCAGGCACGCCGCGGCCTCCCACGACACCGATTCCGGTTTGGGCAGAACGTCCTCCGCGGACGCGAGCACCCGTTCGGAATAGGCGCCGGCCCCCGCGTAGACAATCACTTCCTCCCCGACCCGGACATCCCCGTTCTCATCCCCGACGGCGACGACGACACCCGCTCCCTCGACGCCGGGACGGACCGGCAGCCGCGTGGGATCCCTGCCGAACTCCCCGCTGTACAGCTTGTAGTCGATGGGGTTGACGCCGATCGCACGCATTTCCACGACCACCTGGCCGGGACCGGGGTCCGGGAGGTCCTCGTCGATCACTTCGAGGACCTCCGGCCCACCGTATGCGTTGGCCACAACGGTTTTCGCCATGACCGGACAACCGCGGGGCGCCGACCGTTATTCCCCGCGGCCGGCTTCGATCGCTAGTTCGAAGTGGCGATCTCGGCGGCGCGGCGCTCCATGTTCTCGGCGACCTCGCGCTTCCACGCCGCGACCGGCTTGGAGGTGTCCATCTCGAACTCGAAGCGGGCCACCATGTCCGGGGTGATGTCCGCGACGTCCACGTAGAACTGCTCGTACCAGCGCCGCAGCTGGTACACCGGGCCGTCCTCCTCGCACAGGAGCGGGTTCTCGATCCGGGTCTTGTTCTTCCAGATCGCGACGTCCTGCTCGAACCCGATCGTGATGTACGACGCCATCGTCTTCGCGAGATCCTGGGCCTTCTCGCCCTGGATCGCGTCGGTCTGCTTGACCTTGATGCCGTACATGAGGACGAACTTGTTCGGCGTGATCGGGTAGTGGCAGTTGATCAGGATCGAATCGATCGAGAAATCGGGGTAGTGGTACGTGAGCTCGTCGATCATGAAGGACGGACCGTAGTAGGACGCCACCGAGTCGTTTCCGGTCGCGGCGGGCTGCTTGCTGGTGGCCCGGACCATGTCGTCACGGCCGACGCCCTCGTAGTACTGGGTTGCGATGTGGCCCTCGAAGACGTTCTTGAACTTGATCGGGAATCCGTAGTGCACGTAGAAGAAGTGCGCCATGTCGACGACGTTGTCGATGATCTCGCGGCAGTTGGTGTCGATGGTGATCTGCTTCCAGACCCAGTCGGTCCACTCCTCCCCGGGCTGGCTCATGTCCGGGATCGTGACCTCCGGCGGCGGCGGGTTGCCCTCCGGGTCGTGCCACACGAACAGCAGGCCGTCCTTCTCCATCGTGGTCCACGCCCGGGTCTTCGCGAGCGGCGGCACGCGGCGGGCGTAGGGGATGTCGGTGCAGCGGCCCTTGCCGTTCCAGCGCCAGTCGTGGAACGGACACGCGACCGCGTCGCCCTTGATCTCGCCCTGGCTCAGGTCGCCGCCCATGTGGCGGCAGTACGCGTCGAGCACCTGCAGTTCGCCCGTGCTGTCGGCGAAAACGACCAGCTTGGTGCCGAACGCATGCACCGAATGCGGCTTACCGTCACGAAGTTCACGCGTCAAACCCACGCAGTGCCAACCACGGGCGAATCGCGCCGGGGCCTCGCCGGCGTCGATCATCCGAACTTCCTCGTTGTCCGTCTCCATCGTCGTCATGACCGCTCCCCGAGCCCCTTCCAGTGAAAACGTCCGAATAATCAACTACTCGTTTGATCATGTGTTCCGGTTCACACTGGAACACGTGTCAGTCGAGGGTGGCACGGATCTCACTGAACGGGACCGATTCGGACTGTTCGTCCTCGATTGGTGACCAAAGTCCATATCGTTACGGCCCGCTCCGGCGATTGTCGGCCGGTAACGCCGCCGGGGAGGGCATGGTGAGGACCGAGTAGTGGGTGCCCGTTCCACCATCCGGAAGGACGTGAACCATGCCCGACACCCCGCCTGTGATGTTCATCCACGGTCTCTGGCTGGCCGCGGCGTCCTGGGACCCGTGGCGAGCGAAGTTCGGGGCGGCCGGATTCCGCACCGTGGCACCCACGTGGCCCGGCGAGACGCCGAGCATCGACGACACGCGGGCGCACGCCGAGGACCAGGCCGGCAACGGCATCGACGAGGTCACCGCACACTTCGCGGAGGCCATCGCCCCACTCGGCCGCAAACCGATCGTCGTCGGCCACTCGTTCGGCGGGCTGATCGCGCAGAAACTCCTGGCCGCCGACGTCGCCGTGGCAGCCGTCGCGATCGACCCCGCCCAGATCCAGGGGGTGAAGGCGCTGCCGTTCGCGCAGTTGCGGTCCACGTTCCCCGTGCTCGGCAATCCCGCGAACGCCAAGCGGAGTGTGACCCTCACCCCGGACGCGTTCGCGTACGGCTTCGGCAATGCACTCGACCGCAGCGAGTCCGACGCGCTGTACGAGCACTGGTCCATCCCGTCCCCGGGCCGTCCGCTGTTCCAGGCGGCCTTCGCGAACTTCCTGCCGGGTTCGCCTGCGCACGTCGACACGAACGTCGAACGGGGTCCATTGCTGATCCTCGGCGGAGGCCAGGACCACTCGGTGCCCGAGTCGGTGAGCCGCTCGGCGCACCACCGATACCACAAGGCGCACACCGACAACGACTATCTCGTGTTCGCCGACCGCGGGCACTCGCTCACCATCGACCACGGCTGGCCGGAGGTTGCCGACACCGTCCTCGAGTGGTTGGCGGAGAAGGGGTTCGGCGCCCCCGTCAGCCAGTGAGCGCTACGGCGTCAACTCCCGGCGGACCTAGCGCGCGATGCTCCGGAGCAGGTCGTTGAGGTGGGTGCAGGTGTCGACGCCGCGGAACTCGCGACGCACCCGCCCCTCGACCTGGTCGAGCGTCGTGCCGACCAGCCGGCCGGCGCTCGGCACCGCGCCCGGGCAGTCGAACCACGGCAGCACGCGCGGTGTCGCGACGGCCTCCCGGATCACCCCGGTGGCCGCGTCGGCGACCACCGTCAATCCGTACTCGTGGATCACGGTCTCGACGCCGTCGGCCCGGCCGTACGTGTCGCGGAACATCGCGTCGATGTGGATCGCGCCGGCGGCGACCCACCGGTCGATGCGCCGCCGGCGACGCATCGAGTGGACGGCGAGCGTCCCCGGGGACCGCCCGAAGGCGTCGTCGACGGGTGGCGCGACGGGACCGTCGGCGACGGGACCGCGCCCGCGCACCCCGATGGTGGCGATCAGCGCGCCGTTCGCGGTATAGCCCGCGCACTGGTCACCGACGGGGACATATCCGGTACCGGCGGTCACATGTTCGTCCTCCGCCTCCCGGGCGGCGGACACCGCGTGCCCGGAGATCAGCGTGCCCATCGGGACGTCGTCCAGCAGCAGGGCCAGCGGCGAGGGCACCCCGCCGGCAGCGTCCGCCACGCGACCGCGGAACCCGGCGATCGCCGGGTGGCCGACGAGGGACTCGAGCCCGGGCACCACCGGCGACGACTCGATGTCGGTCAGGCGCCGGCCCCGGTGGTAGTCCACGGCGGCTCGTAGAGCGACGGATTCACGCACCGACGGCTGCCGGTACGTGTCGATCTCGAAGTCCCACGCGCGACCGTGCAGTGCGAGCGCCCCACCGGTTCCGTGCGGGCGGTCCATGTCGAGCCATGCGATGCGTCGGACGGAATTCGGACGCACCGGCGGGGAGTCGGTCCGCGGCTCGCGCGCCGAGCCGTGCAACGCCGGATCCGGTACACGCTCACTCATGTCGACGACGGTGCCCCACGGCGGCCGGGCGGGCAATGCACGGTCTCATCCCGCGGGAACCGCAGGCCACGACGACGCCCCAAACCGTAGTTTGCAATGATCGAGATCGAATAGGTTGATGGCGCGACTGTTCCGCCCGCCATTCCGACAGGGCGGGCTCAGCCATGACAGAGCCGGGGGGGTGCTTCTAGATGACACGGCGCGACGACCGCGGTTCGAGCCCTGCGCCGAGCCGCAACGCCGCATGGGCGCCTCCGCGCACGCGACTGCTGGCCCGGCTGGACCGGAACTCGCCCATCACCGTCATCCGGGCGCCACGCGGGTTCGGCAAACGCGAACTGGTCCTGTCGTGGCTGGAGGCCGATCGATCGGACTTCCGGGCGGTCCTGTGGATTTCGGCACCCGAGGGCTGCACGGACTCCGAGATCTACTGGCAGACGGTGGCAGAACAGATCCACGCCTCGGGCATCCTTGCCGGAGAATCGATTCCGAACACACCGCCGACCTCCGGCGCCGAGGAGGTTCGCGAGAACCTCGCCCGCAGCGGCGCACCGGTTCTACTGGTGCTGCACCGCATCGACCTGGTCGCGGACGAGCGAATCGAGGAGGAGATCCTGCACCTGCTCGACCGCTGCCACAACGTGAACATCGTTGCCACCGCGTGTGGGCGCTCCCTGTTCGGCGATCCGATCCTGATGGAGCCGACGCACGAACTGATCCTCGCGCGCGACCTGCTGTACACCCTCGAGGAAGCCGAGGAACTGTTCGCGCACGCCGAAATCGACCTGAGACCCGGAGAATTGGAGTACATTCTCGCGCGCGTGTCGGCGATGCCGGCACTCATGCGGATCGCGGTCGTCGTCGCCAAGAGCCTCCCCAGCGTCTCGGATCGCCGTGCGCTTCTGTCGCACCGTCTCGACACCGCCATCGACCGCTTCGTGCAATCGTCTGTCCTCCAACACCCTTCGATTGACGCCGACCGCGATTTCGTCATCGGCGTGGCGGCCGCTCGGGTGATCACCCCCGAGGTCGCGAGCCTGTTGACCGGCGTCGACGACGCCGCACGGCACCTCGCCGCTCTCGAAACCGCCGGAATCGTCAATCATTGCGAGACAACGACGGAGGACGCCTGGGAGCTGACGCCCGCCGTCCGCGAACGACTCCTCGCCCTCCAGGAACGAACTGGACTCGAGCCCGCACGCCGGCTGACCGCACTCGCGCGCAACGCGGCGGTTCACGGCGACGTCGCCGAGGCGCTGTCCTACGCCGTCGAGGCCCGCAATTGGCCACTCGCGATCGAACTGCTCGAGGAACACTGGGTCCGCCTCGTCGGCAGTCATTTCGCCCTCCTCCGTTCCGCACTGCGTGAACTGCCGCCGGATCTCGTCGAGGCGCGTCCCGTCATCAAGGCCGGGCGCGACCTGTTCGTCCTCCTCGGCTCGCACCCGACGATTCCCGCCGACGCGCTGCCGCAGGATCCGGCAGCGCTCGAGAAGCTCGGGGCGACCGACGAGGCCAGCGATGCCCTCGCGATCGGCTGTGTCCAATCGCTCATGCTGCGACTGGCCGGTGAGCACGATCGAGCCGCCGAGATGACCCGACGCCTCTCACACCTGGTTCGCGGGGCACTCGAGGCACGTCCGGACGACGTCGGGCCCCAGCTGCCGATCATGCGACTGCAGTGGGGCATCACGTACCAGCTGGCGGGCGCCTTCGCGGAATCGGCGGTGGAGTTGCGGCTGGCGCACCGCAGCGCGCTGGGGCAGCGGGTCGACTTCATCGCGCTCAACGCGGCCGGCAACTCGGCGATGAACTGGGCGGTCATCGGGGAACCCCGGCGAACCGAGGAGTGGCTCGAGCTCGAGGAGGCACATCCGGACACGGAGGGCTGGTTCGAACCCATGATCAAGGTGGGCGGGCTGGTCGCACGGACCCTCGTCGCGCTCGACCGCCTCGATCTCGTCGGCGCCGGAAAATGGCTCGACGAACTGGGGGAAGCGTCGGAGCGAGAGGAGCTGTGGCCGTACATCACGTTTGCGCACTGCCGCTACGCGCTGGCGACCGGGCAGGCGTACACCGGTATGGCCGTCCTCCAGCGGGCCGTCACGTCGCACTCGGCGGCGATCCGCAACGGCTCCGCAATCTCGCGGCTCATGACCGCCCTCGAGATAGAGCTGCGGTTGGCGCTCGGCGAAGGCAACCGGGCGCTGGCCATCCTCGAGGCCCAGCCGGTCGAAGCACCTCTGATCGTCGCCACCGCCGCCCGCGCACACCTGTTGACCGGTGCGCCCGCCGCCGCGTTGGCGCTGTGCCGCAAGTGCGACTGGTTCAGTCAACCGTTCACCCGCACCCAGCTCGAGGTCCTGCTCATCGAGGCGGCCGCCCACCGCACCCTCGGGGAGAAGGCCGCGGCGGCCAGGTCGTGGGCCCACGCCGCTGCCCTCGCCGACCGCACCGGCCTCCTCGGCACGCTCGCGACCGTGCCGCGGGAACTGGTCGCCGCGCTCGACGCCGCGGCGCCCCTGCCGTCGCCGGCGGCGGCCTCCTTCCTCGCGTCCGATGTGCCCGAGATCTACCCGCCCGCGGTGCACCACGTCGAACTGACCGAACGCGAGCATGCGGTGCTCCTCGAGTTGGCGCAGGGACTGTCGACCCTCGAGATCGCGCGAAAGTTGTTCGTGTCGACCAACACCGTCAAGAGCCAGCTGCGCTCGCTGTACCGCAAGATCGGCGCGCATTCGCGGGACGAGGCCCTCGAGATCGCGTACCGGACCGGTTTGATCGACTGACCCGATCTGCCCCGGCCGGCGCCCCGCTGCTGCTTCAATCAGGTAATGCAGGCCGACACCCAGTCCCGGGCCGGGGCCCGGGCAACGCTCGTGCTGGCGACGCTGTCGGCCGGGCAGTTCCTGATGACCCTCGACAGTTCGGTGATGAACGTGTCGATGGCGATGGTCGCGTCCGACCTGGGCACGACCATCACCGGGATCCAGACCGCGATCACGCTGTACACGCTCGTGATGGCGACGCTGATGCTCACCGGCGGCAAGGTCGGCAGCATCATCGGACGGCGGCGCGCGTTCGCGATCGGACTGGTGATCTACGGCTCCGGGTCGCTGACCACCGCGCTGGCCCCGAATCTCGCCGTCCTGCTGATCGGGTGGTCCCTGCTCGAGGGGATCGGCGCCGCCCTGATCATGCCGGCGATCGTTGCGCTGGTGGCATCCAACTTCGCACCGGAGAGACGCTCGAGCGCATACGGATTGATCGCGGCGTCGGGCGCGATCGCGGTGGCCGCGGGACCGCTGATCGGCGGGGCCGTCACGACATTCGCGTCGTGGCGGTACGTCTTCGCGGGCGAAGTGATCCTGGTCCTGCTGATCCTGCCGGTGCTCCGCAAGATCGAGGACACCCCACCGTCGCGGGTGCGTCTCGACCTGGTCGGGTCGGCGCTGTCGGTGCTCGGACTGGGACTCGTGGTGTACGGCGTGCTCCGGTCCGGCGAGTGGGGTTGGCTGCGCAGCCGCCCCGGCGGACCGGAGGTCCTGGGACTGTCGCCGGTGGTCTGGCTGGTGCTCGGCGGCATGCTGGTGGTGTACGCCCTCACTCGGTGGGAGGCCTATCTGACGCGCCGCGGCCGCGACCCACTGCTCGACACCCGCCTGCTCGGCAACCGGCAATTGTCGGGTGGGCTGACGATGTTCTTCGCACAGTTCATGATTCAGGCCGGCGTCTTCTTCACGGTTCCGCTGTTCCTGTCCGTCGTGCTCGAACTGACCGCCCTGCAGACCGGCGTGCGGCTGCTGCCGCTGTCGGTGGCGCTCCTGGCCGCCGCGGTCGGGATTCCCAAGCTGTGGCCCAACGCGATGCCCCGGCGCGTGGTCCGTCTCGGGCTGGCGTCGATGACCGTCGGCATTCTCATCCTCGCGGCAGGCATGGATCCCGGTGCCAACGCCGGCGTCGTCGCGGTCCCGATGCTGCTCATGGGTCTCGGGTTGGGCGCGCTCTCCTCGCAACTCGGCGCGGTCACGGTGTCCGCGGTCCCGGACTCGCGGAGCGCCGAGGTCGGCGGGCTGCAGAACACCGCAACCAATCTCGGCGCCTCCCTCGGCACCGCGCTGATCGGTTCGGTGCTGATCGCGACGCTCGGTGCGTCGATCATCGCCGGCATCCAGAACGATCCGCGGGTCCCCCCGGCGGTTCAGCAGCAGGCCACCGTCGACCTCGCGAGCGGCGTGCCGTTCCTCAGCGACACCCAGCTACGCACGGCCCTCGCCGACGCGAACGTGGACGAGCCCGTTGCCGACGCGGTGGTCGCCGCCAACTCGGACGCCCGGCTGGAGGCCCTGCAGAGTGCCCTCTCGGTGGCGGCACTGCTGGCCGTCGGTGCGCTGTTCTTCACCGGGCGGATTCCCCGCCGGCCGGTGGGCGGCCGGGACGAGGGCGCCGACGCCGTGACCGAGTCGTGCTGACGCCGCTGCGGCCGGAAGCAACCGCACGGATTCACGGAATCCGATGGGGCGGCATCAGTTCGGCAGCATCGACCCCGTCTCGAGGAACCGCTGGTGGAACGACAGCGACTCGCCCAGCAGGTGCGGGGTGTGCCCGGCCGACGGGTAGGCCTCGGCGCGGTCGACGTAGTCGAGCAGCATCGCCCGGTAGTCCGGGTGCGCGCACTTGTCGATCACGACACGGGAGCGCTTGCGCGGCGACAGCCCGCGCAGGTCCGCGAGACCCTGCTCCGTGACGAGCACCTGGACGTCGTGCTCGGTGTGATCGACGTGCGGGACCATCGGGACGATCGACGAGATCGCGCCGCCCTTCGCGGTGGACGGGCTCAGGAACATCGACAGGTAGCCGTTGCGGGCGAAGTCGCCCGAGCCGCCGATACCGTTCATGATCTTGGTACCCATGACGTGCGTCGAGTTCACGTTGCCGTAGATGTCGGCCTCGAGCATGCCGTTCATCGCGATGATGCCGAGGCGGCGGACGATCTCCGGGTGGTTGCTGATCTCCTGCGGGCGCAACACGATGTGCTGACGGTAGAAGTCGATGTTCGACATCAGTTCGTCGATGCCGTCCTCCGACAACGCCAGCGACGTCGCCGACGCGTACCGCACGGTGCCGTGCTTGATGAGGTGCAGCATCCCGTCCTGGATCACCTCGGAGAAGCACGTCAGCCCCTTGTGCGGGCCGGCGTCGAGTCCCTGAAGCACCGCGTTCGCGACGTTGCCGATGCCCGACTGCAGCGGCAGCAGCCCGTCGGCGGGCAGCCTGCCCTGCGACACCTCGTACTCGAAGAAGTCGAGCACGTGCGCGGCGATCGCCTGGCTGATCTCGTCGGGCGGGGTGAGCGGGCTGGCGCTGTCCCGGGCGTCGGTCTCGACGACGGCGACCACCTTGTTCGGGTCGACCTTCAGGGTGGACTGACCGATGCGGTCCTCGACCGAGGTGAGCTGGATCGGCTTGCGGTACGGCGGCAGCGCAGTGCCGTAGTAGACGTCGTGGATGCCGGTCATCGCCTCGGGCACCCACGAGTTGACCTCGAGGATGACCTTGTCGGCGACGTCCAGCCAGGTCTTGTTGTTGCCGATCGACGCGGACGGGATCAGCTCGCCGGCCTCGGTGATCCCCGCGACCTCGACCACCGCGACGTCGATGTTGCCGTAGTAGCCCTCCCACACCTGCTGGGCGACGTGCGACAGGTGGATGTCGACGTAGTCCATGCGGCCGCTGTTGATGTTGCGGCGAGCGGTCGGCTCCGACTGGTACGGCATACGCAGCGAAATGCCGTCGACCTCGGCCAGCAGTCGCTCGGTGCCCGCGGACACCGACGCACCTGTCAGCAGGTTGATGGTGAAGTTCGATCCGGCGCCGCGTACGGCATGGATACGCTCGGCGAGCGCGGGGATGATCGCCTTCGGTGTACCGGCGCTGGCGAAGCCGCTGATCGCCACGGTGTCGTGGGGGTGGATGAACTCGACGGCTTCCTGCGCGGAGGTCACCTTCTTCCGGAATACCGAGTTACGAATTCTGGTCGGGGCGGCCAGCGATCCGGGTTCATCCACGTGCGACGTCACAGTGACAAGGCTAACGCCCGACACTCCGGTGAAATGGCGTCCACAATCAATCGAAAAGCCGCTGACATGCGGTTTCCGTCACACAAACGGGGATCCGGATCGGCGACGGGTCCGAAACGTGCGACGAGCGCGCGGATCGCCGCGACGAGCTGCGTACGCAAAGTTCAGCCGAACACCCCATTCACGAGAACCATGTACGCGGCCGTGCCGCCGAGGATGCTGAGCAGCGCGTGACGACGCCAGAGATGCAGCCCGATCGTCACGGCGAGCGCGGCGACCGCGGGGATGAGCGACGTCGGCGCGATCGAGACGTTCCGCAACGTGTAGACCGCGAGGATAAGCATGATGCCGACCGGCATGTGCGCGCCCAGGTAGTGCACCAGCGCAGACGAGCGCAGCGGCGCGATCACGGCGAACGGCACGGCCCGCAGCGCGAACGTGACGGCCATGATCACCGCCAACGCCGCGAGGATGTACGACACGTCAGGCACGGGCGCGCCTCCGCCGGTCCAGCGCGAATCGGATCAGCAGCGCCACCACGAACACCGTCATCGCGACCACCAGCATCTGATCGCGCGCCACCACCAGCGCAACCAGCGCGCTCAGCAGCGCCAGGATCGGTGTGGGCACGTCGGGGCGGACCCGGTACGCGTCGATCGCCAGCACCACGAACAGCGCGGTGAGCGCGAAGTCGAGACCGACGAGCTGCACCGGGATCACGTTGCCGACGACGGCGCCGACGACACCGCCGAGTACCCAGTACAGCTGGCAGAACACCTGGATGACGAGGATGCGTCGACTGCTCAACGAACGCGGATCCTTGGCCGCGGTGACCGCGTACGCCTCGTCGGTCAGCGCGTACATGCTGTAGAGCTTGGCCGCCGGTCCCTGCACCCGATGCAACGGAAAGGATAGACCGTAGAACACGTGGCGGAAGTTCACCAGGAACGTCGTCATCGCCACCGAGGCGAGGGGCGTGACCGCCAGCACCAACCCGATCGCGAGGAACTCGAGCGAACCCGCGTAGATCATGAGGGAGAAGATCGGCGCCCACCACCAGTGGAACCCGGACTGGACGAGCAGCAGACCGAAGGCCAGGCCGAGCGGGAACAGCCCGAACCCGACCGAGACGGTGTCTCGGGCCGCCGCGCGGAGATCGGACCGGCGCGGCTCGGTGGCGGAGGCCTGGAGGCCCGGATCGGGAAACGCGCTGGTCACCCCGCAATAATAGTGTCGAAGGACTGGCATGTGATTGCCGGATATTGCCTGAACGGATTGTTCGGCGCAATATTCTGCTGTGGACGATCTCGATCGCGCAATATTGGGTGAGCTGCGGGCGAACGCACGGCTGACGAATGCCGAACTGGCCGATCGCGTCGGACTGACGCCGTCACCGTGCCTGCGGCGAGTACGACGCCTGGAGGCCGACGGTGTGATCGTCGGCTACCAGGCCGTCGTCGATCCCGACGCGGTCGGACGCGGATGCGAGGTGATCGTCAACGCCGAGATCGTGTCGCAGGACCGCAGGACCGTCGAGCAGTTCGAGAACGAGGTGGGCGCATTCGACGAGGTGGTCGAGTTCCGCCGGATGATCGGGCTGCCCGACTACTTCATCCGCGTTGCCGTCGCCGACCTCAACGCCTTCGAGGTGTTCCTGCGCACCAAGCTGATGGAGCAGCCCGCAATCTCGAAGATCGAGTCCCATCTGACGATGAAGAAGTTGAAGGGTTGAGCAAGATACAGGAATCGGGGCGACCGGTTCTGGACAGGCGCCCAATTCAGCCCCTCGATTTGGAGATTTCACCCATTTTCACCCTCCGACCACCCCCATCAAGGGCCGCGGTGGCGGAACTTCTGTAACTAGTTTTGTACCCATCGGCACTGTCGGGGTAGCTGAGGAGTACAGGGAGCATGGTCATCGATACCGCTGCGCGCACCCACGGTCGCGCGCAGGCCTTTCACCAACCCGTCGCGCGGCCTGAGCCGCTCACCAAAGGCGACGTACCGGGAGATCGAAACGGGTTGGTAGTTTCCGAATGGCAACTCGAAGGCCAGGACGGGCTCGCGCAGATCAGAAAGCACACGTGGGTGGAGACACGACATCCCGACGAGTTCTACGTTCGCGGCGTGACGATATCGACGGACACGGTGGCCATCAGCCGCATGGCTCTGTCTCCCCACCGTCAAGTCGGACCACCTACATACCTCGAGGCTGGACACGCCTCGACCTGTGTACTTCTGAGCGGCACGGTGACCTTGGCCGCGGATTCAGGTCGGGAGCGCCTGAACCGAGGACACGTATACCCAGCTCATTGCGCTGCCCGCGATTCGCTGGACGTGATCGCGCCCGCGGAACTCGTCATTGTCACACCGCGGCTAGTACTTCCGAACCGGCAATCTGCACCTGCCGATCGGAGCAGCACCGGCAATTGGCGGATGCTCGAGCCATCGTTCTCTCTGTTCGAGTCTCTGTGTGACTGGATGTGTGCGGCCTCGGCGGACGCAGCGACAGATTCGATCGAGGCGGCCGCAGCCACACTGCTGACGCTCCTCGACCATCCGGTCCACGACGTCGACAGCGACCGTCACGGACTTCGTGGCTCGGCGCCCACCGTCGTCTACGACGAGGCAATACGGATCGTCGACGCGGAGTTCCGCGACCCCGGCCTCAACGCGCCGTCGCTTGCGAGGCGTCTGCGAATATCCCTCCGAACGCTGCACCGCGCCTTCGAGTCCCACTCAATGTCGGTATCTCAGGAGATCCGTCGACGTCGCATCGAGTATGCGGAGGAACTACTTCGGAGCGCTCGCCACGCGCGCACGCCGGTTTCCGAAATCGCCAGGATCTGTGGTGCGCCTTCCATCGCGTACCTGCGAATCGGTATCAAGGAGAAGCACGACGTCAGCCCGTCGCGGCTTCGCGAAATGTGGTCGGTTGGCGCGCTCAGCACGTAGCTGATCGGTCGATTGTTCGGCTGGCTACTGATGGCGCGGTGGGCATGCGCAGACACCCGGCCCCCAATCCGGTGTCAGGACCCGACAGCGAGTTCTGACACCGGATTGAGCTCGCCGGCCTCTGGCCAATCAATCGGCTACCGAGCGGTACAGCTCATCGCGTCCACACCGGCATCAGTTTTGCAGGCTCGCCTCATCCACCGGAATGAAGAGCCCCTCGCTCGGGTCACCGAAACTTCTTGTGCGATGACCCTTTCCGACAGTATCGGCGACGAGAACCAGGTCACCAGGGGCAAACCTGCGGACCGCACCGTCGGTGACCTCGATCTCGATCGCACCCCGCAGCATTACAATCCACTGGACGCGCGGGGCTGGATGTGGAGCGGCGTCGAACTCCGGAGAGAGCAGATACAGTGCCCCCTCCATCGATGCAATGCCGGCGACCCCAAGTGGTGGTAGTGCCTGAGCGACGTGCTGCGGGGTGAGGACTAGTTCCGCGTCCTCGAACACCGAGTCGCCATTCGGGCCGACAGCGACCCGGGTGTATCGCTTCACGGTGGCAAAGTTCATCTCTACATCCTCAGATAGTGGTTGGGTCCATGGCAGCTGTGCCGGGCCGGAGATGCTCTCACTCATGAGTCACGCCACCTGCGTGAACGCCGAGGCCGTGGAGCCACCGGTCGAGAGCCTTAGCCGTGTGCACAACGTCTTGGTCGATGATCGAGAAATGATCACCGGTGACCTCCAAGGTGGTGTCGGGCAGCCGCCACGGGGTCGGCTCGAGCCCATCGAGCGTCGGGTCCAGCGAGTGCTCCGCCCGGATCAGAAAGGCGTCGGCGTCAATGTCGCCGGGCTTCCATTCGGGGAACAGCCGGAGGTAGAGACCCATCGCGAGCAGAGCCTGGTCATCGATGATGACTTTTCCTTCTGCCAGCAGATGACCCGTGACGGTTGAGAAGACGCTGTGCGCCTGCTCCTCGTTCAGGGGATACGAGTCCAACAAGGCGACGCCGAGAGGGCCATCACCTTCGCGCTCCAGTCGTTCGGCCATGGCGCGCGCCACGATGCCGCCGCTCGAGTACCCCACCAGGATGAAGGGAGCACCACCTGCCGCTTGGCGCACCGCACGAGTGAGCGCATCGACAGACGCTTCCCAGCAGTCGGGAACCGAATCTCCATCGCGTTGTCCGGGAAGCACGAGCGCCGAGACTCGGCGCGAATCCGAGAAGGAGCGTGCGAGTCGGGCAAACTGGTGCGGGCCCGATCCCGCCACGAAAGAAGGGACGCAGAAGATATGCGGCCCATCGCCTTCACTGACGATGGGAACGATCGTCGCTGCGTGCGCGACCGCCTCGGATCCCCCCGACGATGCCAGAAATCGGGAGGCCTCGATCAGGATCTCGATCACCCTGTACAGCTGCCCTTCCTCGTGGGCGCGCCTTGCCAGAGTGGTGAGCGTGCCTGCACGCCCCTCCGATCCGGAGGCAGGCCGCGGTTCGCCCTCTTGCTCCGCGTAGGACACCGCGAGCGTGTGTGCGAGCTCGGCCACCGTGGGGCTGTCGAGCACCCGAACTGCGGACAGGTCCAGACCGGTTGCCCGCTTCAGACGGGTACGCAGCTCGGTCACCGTGAGTGAGTTCATGCCGAGCTCCAGCAATCCGGCACCCGGCTCGATCTCGACCAGGTTGCCGAGAATCTCGCCGATCTCTCCGACCACCAGATCCATGAACGCAGCTTCACGCGCGAGCGGATCCATGTCGGCATATCGCGCGGTCGCCGATCGCGCCGGTTCCTCCACTGACGAATCGGAGAGCTCCTGCAGGCTAACGGGATTGGACGTGCTGGCAAGCCAGTAGTTGTGGTGTTGGAAGGGGTAGGTCGGGACGGTCACCGGCGTGGCTGTCGTGATGCTGGCCGGTGGGGTGATGGTGACACCGCTGGTGTCCAGGACGGCCAGTGCCCGTTCGACCGTCAACTCCTCGATGTCGGAGTGGCGCGAGTCGAGCAGGTGCGCCACCGTCACCGTGCCCTCGCCGAGGGTGTGTTCGACCAACATCGCCAGGGTCCGTTCCGGGCCGACCTCGATAAACCGGGTCGCCCCCAACCGGGCCGCTTCGGTGACCCCGTCGGCGAACCGGACCGCGCCCCGCAACTGCCCCGCCCAATACGCGGGCGATGTCGCCTGCTCGGCGGTGAGCACCTGGCCGGTCAGGTTCGACACGACCGGGATCCGCGGCGGATGGAACTCGACGGTCGCGGCCGCGGACTCGAACTGGTCGAGGATCGTGTCCATGTGATGCGAATGGAACGCATGAGAGACGTTGAGCCGCCGCACCCGCCGATCCCCCAGGCCCGCCGCCCATTCCGAGATCGCGTCGGCGTCCCCGGAAACCACCACCGACCCCGGCGCATTGACCGCCGCGATCGCGAGCCGGCCCTCGAACCCCGCGAGCGAGGCGAGAACCTCGTCCTCGGAGGCCGCGACCGACGCCATCGCCCCCGCCGCCACCACACCGCCCATCAGGCGGCCGCGCTCGACGATCAACACACACGCATCCGCCAGCGAGAACACCCCCGACAGATACGCGGCCGTCAACTCCCCGATCGAATGCCCCACCAACACATCCGGGCTCACACCCCGGGCCTCGACCATCCGGAACAACGCCACCTCGACCGCGAACAACCCGATCTGCGTGAACTCCGTCCGATCCAACAACCCACCACAGTCCTCGAACACCAACTCCCGCAACGACCGACCCAGGAGCGGATCCGCCGCCACACACACCTCGTCGAACGCCGCCGCGAACACCGCCGAGCACTCATACAACCACCGGCCCATCCCGGCCCGCTGCGAACCCTGACCCGTCAGCAACACCGCCAACTTGCCCGCCCCGGCCACACCCGTGACCACCGACTCGTCCGGCACACCATCAGCCAACGACCGCAAACCCGCCAGCACACCATCACGACCCTGCGCGACCACCGCCGCCCGACACCGCAACCGCGACCTGGCCGCCAACCCCGCCGCCACCGCACCCGGATCAAGGTCAGGATCGGCGGCAACGAAATCCGCAAGCCGAGAAGCATACTCGCCCACCGCCGACTCGGACTTCGCCGAGAACGACAACACCACAGGACCAGAAGCCGGGGCCGCGGGGACAACGCTCTCGATCCCGTCAACAGACGGAGCCTCGGCCTCGGCGGGCGCCTCGGCGATGATCACATGCGCGTTCGTGCCACTGATCCCGAACGACGACACACCCGCCCGACGCACCCGCTCCCCCGCCGGCCACGCCACCGACTCCGTCAGCAACCGCACATCACCACGAGCCCAATCCACATGCGGCGACGCAACATCAGCATGCAACGTCGCCGGCAACCGACCATGCCGCAACGCCATCACCATCTTGATCACACCACCGACACCCGCCGCCGCCTGCGCATGACCGATATTCGACTTCAACGACCCCAACCACAACGGCGCCCCACCGCGCCGACCGAACACCTCCAACAACGCACCCGCCTCGATCGGATCACCCAACCGAGTCCCCGTCCCATGCGCCTCCACCGCATCCACATCACCCGCCGCGATCCCCGCCGACGCCAACGCCCGCTCGATCACCCGCACCTGCGACGGACCATTCGGAGCAGTCAAACCATTCGACGCCCCATCCTGATTCACCGCAGAACCAGCCACCACACCCAACACCCGATGCCCACACGCCCGCGCCACCGACAACCGCTCGAGCACCACCACACCCACACCCTCAGCCCAACCAGTCCCATCAGCACCCGCACCGAACGACTTACACCGACCATCAGCAGCCAGGCCACGCTGACGACTGAACTCCACGAACGTCCGCGGCGTTGCCATCACCGTCACACCACCGGCGAGCGCCAACGAACACTCACCCGACCGCAACGCCTGCGCCGCCAAATGAATCGCCACCAACGACGACGAACACGCCGTATCCACCGTCACCGCCGGACCCGTCAACCCCAACGCATACGACACCCGACCCGAGACCACCGAACCCGCACCACCAGTGCCCGAATACGAATCCAAACCCCGATCCGAACCCGCCCACAAATCAGCACCGTAATCGTGATACATCACACCCGAAAACACACCAGTGCTACTGCCCTGCAACGACTCCGGATCAATACCCGCCCGCTCCAACGCCTCCCACGACACCTCCAACATCAACCGCTGCTGCGGATCCATCGCCAACGCCTCACGCGGACCGATCCCGAAGAACCCCGCATCGAAATCACCCGCACCATCCAGGAACCCACCCTCACGCACATAACACGTCCCCGGCACATCAGGATCCGGATCGAACAACCCCTCCAAATCCCAACCACGATCCGAAGGGAAACCACCAACCCCGTCACCACCAGCAGCCACCAACGACCACAAATCCTCCGGCGACCGCACCCCACCCGGATAACGACACCCCATCCCCACAACCGCAATCGGATCCTCCGCGTACGCGCGGAGTTTGCGGTTCGTCTCCCGCAGGCGTTCGGTCTCCTTACGCGATGCGCGCAGGGCGGCAGCGAGCTGTTCGATCGAGACGGTCACAGGTCCTCCTCATCGGCCGTGGCGAGTGCCTCGCGCACGAGTTCATCCAGATCCATCTCGTCTATCTCGGCGAGCGCAATATCGAGTTCACTTGGAGTGACGTCGATTTCGATGTCTTCTGCAGGTTCCGGCTGCACCATGCGCAGCAGGTGGTCGGCGACCGCGATCGGGGTCGGATGATCGAACACCAGCGTCGACGGCAGCGTGGTCCCGACCGCGCGCGACAAGCGGTTGCGCAACTCGACCCCGGCGAGGGAGTCGAAGCCCTGCTCGATGAACGGAAGATCCACCTCGACCTGATCGGCCGACTCGTGCCCGAGCACCGCCGCAGCGACCTCACGCACCACACCGAGTACCCGGTCCGCCTGTTCCTGCGCCGACAAGCCCGCGATCAGCCGCTCCAACGACCCCGCACTGCTGGCGCGCTCGGCCCGCCGGACGGTGACCATGTCCCGCAACACCGCCGGCAACACCTCACCGGCCCGCACCTGGGCGGCCAGCGCCCCCACGTCGAACCGGGCCGGGACCACCGCCGGCTGCGACACCGTCAACGACGCATCGAACAGGGCCAGACCCTCGGCCTCGCTCATGCCGACGATGCCGCGGCGACCGAGCTGACCGTGATCGACCCGGCCACCCATCCCGTCGCCGTCCCACAGACCCCACGCCAGCGAGAGCGCACGGTCACCACCGGCCCGCCGCACCTGCGCCAGCCCGTCGAGGAACGCGTTACCGGCCGCATAACTGGCCTGGCCCGCATTACCGATCGTCGCCGCCACCGACGAGAACACCACGAACGCCGACAGATCACTGCCCTTCGTCAACTCGTGCAGATTCCACGCACCGTCGACCTTCGGAGCCAGCACCGCCACCAGTTGCTCACCGGTGATCGACTCCACGATCCCGTCGTCGAGGACACCCGCCGCATGCACAACCGCACGCACCGGACGATCCTCCGGCACCGCCGCCAGCACCGCCGCCAACGACCCCCGATCCGTGACATCACACGCCACCAGATCCACCTCGGCACCACACCCACGCAGACCGGCGACGAGTTCCTCCGAACCGGCCGCCGCGGCACCCCGACGGCTCAGCAGCAACAAATTCCGAACCCCGTGCTCGACCACCAGATGCCGCGCCAACACCGCACCCAGACCACCGGTCGCACCCGTCAACACCACCGTCCCGTCGCCCACATCGAACGAACCCGCAACCACGTCGCCGGTCTCTCCGACCTCGACGGACACGGTCTGCGCCTGCGTCAGCCGGGGCACGAATCCCTCACCCCCACGCACCGCGACCTCCGACTCACCCGCGGCCACCGCCCCCGACAACGCGTCGACCACACCGGCGTCGGTGTCGGGGTCGAGGTCGACGAGCACGAACCGGCCCGGATGCTCCGAGACCGCCGCACGCACCAAACCCCACACCGCAGCACCCGCCACATCACAACCGCCACCATCAACAGCAACGGCACCACGCGTGACCACCACCAACACCGAACCGGCCAAACGCTCATCCGCCAACCACGCCTGCACCTGCGCCAACACCTCACCGACCAACGCCCGCACACCACCGGCATCGGGATCGGCCACAGCGGCGGTCGAGCAATCCAACACCGCCACCGCGGGCACCGGCTCACCCGCAGCCGCCGCCCCGGACAACTCGGCAACGCCACCGAACACCGGAGCCCTGGCAGCACCGAGAACATCGGCAACCGCACCCGCGCCGACCACAGCACCCAACGCCGTCGAACCTGTCAACGCCCCCACCGAACGCCACCCCACCACGAACGGGGTATGCCGACGCCGCACACCAGCCGCCTCGACCAACTGACCCGCCGACGCCTCCCGCAACACCAACGACTCCACCGACACCACCAGACCACCGGCCGCATCCTCCGCCACCAACGACACAAGCCCACCATCGGCAACCGTGAGACACACCCGCACAACCGAACCCGAACCCTCACCCACACGCACCCCAGACCACGCAAACGGCAGCGGCAGGGACTCGTCTGTGCCGGAGAGGATCTCAGGAAGGGCGAACACCGAGTGGACGGCGGCGTCGAACAGCGCGGGATGGATCAGGAAGCTGTCACGCAGATCGATGGTCTTCTCGTCGAGAGCAACGTCGACGATCAGGTCGTTGCCGCGGTGCCATGCCGCCTGCACGCCCTGAAACGCGGGGCCGTAGTCGATTCCGCGTTCGGCGATGTCATCGTAGAAGCTGTCGAGCGCGATCGGAACGGCTCCGTCGGCCGGCGGGGATCCCGGAGCGCCGAGCGACGTGCGACCGTCAACATTGGTCGGCGTAGCGCCGACCGTGCCGAATGCGTGTCTGCGCCATTCGTTCGTCTCGACGTCACAGGAGTACACGGCGATCGGTCGATGCCCGTCCGGATCAGGCTCACCTACCACCACTTGCAGCCGGACGGTCTGATCGGCATCGAGCGCGAGTGGCGCTTCGATCGTCAGATCGTCGAGGAGCTCGCACCCGACCTCACGCCCGGCATGCAGGGCGAGCTCGACGAACGCGGTTCCCGGCAGCAGGGTGAGGCCGAAGACCGTGTGATCCGCCAGCCACGGATGTTCCTCCAGGGACAGTAAACCCTCGAACAGCAGGCGGTCTTCGCCCGCCACCGAGATCATCGTCGACACCAGCGGATGCTGACCGGCAGGTCGCGCTGACGCGCGCGGCTTATGCCAGTAGTTGTGGTGTTGGAAGGGGTAGGTCGGGACGGTCACCGGCGTGGCTGTCGTGATGCTGGCCGGTGGGGTGATGGTGACACCGCTGGTGTCCAGGACGGCCAGTGCCCGTTCGACCGTCAACTCCTCGATGTCGGAGTGGCGCGAGTCGAGCAGGTGCGCCACCGTCACCGTGCCCTCGCCGAGGGTGTGTTCGACCAACATCGCCAGCGTGCGTTCCGGGCCGACCTCGATAAACCGGGTCGCCCCCAACCGGGCCGCTTCGGTGACCCCGTCGGCGAACCGGACCGCGCCCCGCAACTGCCCCGCCCAATACGCGGGCGATGTCGCCTGCTCGGCGGTGAGCACCTGGCCGGTCAGGTTCGACACGACCGGGATCCGCGGCGGATGGAACTCGACGGTCGCGGCCGCGGACTCGAACTGGTCGAGGATCGTGTCCATGTGATGCGAATGGAACGCATGAGAGACGTTGAGCCGCCGCACCCGCCGATCCCCCAGGCCCGCCGCCCATTCCGAGATCGCGTCGGCGTCCCCGGAAACCACCACCGACCCCGGCGCATTGACCGCCGCGATCGCGAGCCGGCCCTCGAACCCCGCGAGCGAGGCGAGAACCTCGTCCTCGGAGGCCGCGACCGACGCCATCGCCCCCGCCGCCACCACACCGCCCATCAGGCGGCCGCGCTCGACGATCAACACACACGCATCCGCCAGCGAGAACACCCCCGACAGATACGCGGCCGTCAACTCCCCGATCGAATGCCCCACCAACACATCCGGGCTCACACCCCGGGCCTCGACCATCCGGAACAACGCCACCTCGACCGCGAACAACCCGATCTGCGTGAACTCCGTCCGATCCAACAACCCACCACAGTCCTCGAACACCAACTCCCGCAACGACCGACCCAGGAGCGGATCCGCCGCCACACACACCTCGTCGAACGCCGCCGCGAACACCGCCGAGCACTCATACAACCACCGGCCCATCCCGGCCCGCTGCGAACCCTGACCCGTCAGCAACACCGCCAACTTGCCCGCCCCGGCCACACCCGTGACCACCGACTCGTCCGGCACACCATCAGCCAACGACCGCAAACCCGCCAGCACACCATCACGACCCTGCGCGACCACCGCCGCCCGACACCGCAACCGCGACCTGGCCGCCAACCCCGCCGCCACCGCACCCGGATCAAGGTCAGGATCGGCGGCAACGAAATCCGCAAGCCGAGAAGCATACTCGCCCACCGCCGACTCGGACTTCGCCGAGAACGACAACACCACAGGACCAGAAGCCGGGGCCGCGGGGACAACGCTCTCGATCCCGTCAACAGACGGAGCCTCGGCCTCGGCGGGCGCCTCGGCGATGATCACATGCGCGTTCGTGCCACTGATCCCGAACGACGACACACCCGCCCGACGCACCCGCTCCCCCGCCGGCCACGCCACCGACTCCGTCAGCAACCGCACATCACCACGAGCCCAATCCACATGCGGCGACGCAACATCAGCATGCAACGTCGCCGGCAACCGACCATGCCGCAACGCCATCACCATCTTGATCACACCACCGACACCCGCCGCCGCCTGCGCATGACCGATATTCGACTTCAACGACCCCAACCACAACGGCGCCCCACCGCGCCGACCGAACACCTCCAACAACGCACCCGCCTCGATCGGATCACCCAACCGAGTCCCCGTCCCATGCGCCTCCACCGCATCCACATCACCCGCCGCGATCCCCGCCGACGCCAACGCCCGCTCGATCACCCGCACCTGCGACGGACCATTCGGAGCAGTCAAACCATTCGACGCCCCATCCTGATTCACCGCAGAACCAGCCACCACACCCAACACCCGATGCCCACACGCCCGCGCCACCGACAACCGCTCGAGCACCACCACACCCACACCCTCAGCCCAACCAGTCCCATCAGCACCCGCACCGAACGACTTACACCGACCATCAGCAGCCAGGCCACGCTGACGACTGAACTCCACGAACGTCCGCGGCGTTGCCATCACCGTCACACCACCGGCGAGCGCCAACGAACACTCACCCGACCGCAACGCCTGCGCCGCCAAATGAATCGCCACCAACGACGACGAACACGCCGTATCCACCGTCACCGCCGGACCCGTCAACCCCAACGCATACGACACCCGACCCGAGACCACCGAACCCGCACCACCAGTGCCCGAATACGAATCCAAACCCCGATCCGAACCCGCCCACAAATCAGCACCGTAATCGTGATACATCACACCCGAAAACACACCAGTGCTACTGCCCTGCAACGACTCCGGATCAATACCCGCCCGCTCCAACGCCTCCCACGACACCTCCAACATCAACCGCTGCTGCGGATCCATCGCCAACGCCTCACGCGGACCGATCCCGAAGAACCCCGCATCGAAATCACCCGCACCATCCAGGAACCCACCCTCACGCACATAACACGTCCCCGGCACATCAGGATCCGGATCGAACAACCCCTCCAAATCCCAACCACGATCCGAAGGGAAACCACCAACCCCGTCACCACCAGCAGCCACCAACGACCACAAATCCTCCGGCGACCGCACCCCACCCGGATAACGACACCCCATCCCCACAACCGCAATCGGATCGTCGTCTACATCGGGTCCGGTTGCAGTAGTGATCGATTCAATCTCGCCGGCGTCGGCGGGGTCAGGTTCGACCATGCGCAGCAGGTGACCCGCGACCGCGGCCGGGGTCGGGTGATCGAACACCAGCGTCGAAGCCAGCGTAGTACCGACCGCGCGCGACAAGCGGTTGCGCAACTCGACCCCGGCGAGGGAGTCGAAGCCCTGCTCGATGAACGGAAGATCCACCTCGACCTGATCGGCCGACTCGTGCCCGAGCACCGCCGCAGCGACCTCACGCACCACACCGAGTACCCGGTCCGCCTGTTCCTGCGCCGACAAGCCCGCGATCAGCCGCTCCAACGACCCCGCACTGCTGGCGCGCTCGGCCCGCCGGACGGTGACCATGTCCCGCAACACCGCCGGCAACACCTCACCGGCCCGCACCTGGGCGGCCAGCGCCCCCACGTCGAACCGGGCCGGGACCACCGCCGGCTGCGACACCGTCAACGACGCATCGAACAGGGCCAGACCCTCGGCCTCGCTCATGCCGACGATGCCGCGGCGACCGAGCTGACCGTGATCGACCCGGCCACCCATCCCGTCGCCGTCCCACAGACCCCACGCCAGCGAGAGCGCACGGTCACCACCGGCCCGCCGCACCTGCGCCAGCCCGTCGAGGAACGCGTTACCGGCCGCATAACTGGCCTGGCCCGCATTACCGATCGTCGCCGCCACCGACGAGAACACCACGAACGCCGACAGATCACTGCCCTTCGTCAACTCGTGCAGATTCCACGCACCGTCGACCTTCGGAGCCAGCACCGCCACCAGTTGCTCACCGGTGATCGACTCCACGATCCCGTCGTCGAGGACACCCGCCGCATGCACAACCGCACGCACCGGACGATCCTCCGGCACCGCCGCCAGCACCGCCGCCAACGACCCCCGATCCGTGACATCACACGCCACCAGATCCACCTCGGCACCACACCCACGCAGACCGGCGACGAGTTCCTCCGAACCGGCCGCCGCGGCACCCCGACGGCTCAGCAGCAACAAATTCCGAACCCCGTGCTCGACCACCAGATGCCGCGCCAACACCGCACCCAGACCACCGGTCGCACCCGTCAACACCACCGTCCCGTCGCCCACATCGAACGAACCCGCAACCACGTCGCCGGTCTCTCCGACCTCGACGGACACGGTCTGCGCCTGCGTCAGCCGGGGCACGAATCCCTCACCCCCACGCACCGCGACCTCCGACTCACCCGCGGCCACCGCCCCCGACAACGCGTCGACCACACCGGCGTCGGTGTCGGGGTCGAGGTCGACGAGCACGAACCGGCCCGGATGCTCCGAGACCGCCGCACGCACCAAACCCCACACCGCAGCACCCGCCACATCACAACCGCCACCATCAACAGCAACGGCACCACGCGTGACCACCACCAACACCGAACCGGCCAGCCGCTCATCCGCCAACCACGCCTGCACCTGCGACAACACACCCGCAACCGCAGCCCGCACACCACCAGCGGTCATAGCCGTGGGCGTCGTGCAGTCGAGTGCGACGACCGCCGGCACCACTGCACCCGCCGCCACCGCCTCCGACAACTCGGCCACACCGCCGAACACCCTGACGCCCGAGCCGCCCAACGAGTCCGCGACCACACCCGAGCCGACCACAGCACCCACCGACCGGGCACCGGTCAACGCCCCCACCGAACGCCACCCGACCACGAACGGGGTATGCCGACGCCGCACGCCCGCAGCCTCCGTCAACTGTCCCGCCGACGCAGCCCGCAACACCAGCGACTCCACCGACACCACCAGATCCCCGGCGGCATCCTCCGCCACCAACGACACAACCCCATCACCGGCAACCGTGAGACGCACCCGCACAACCGAACCCCCACCAACACCCACACGCACACCCGACCACGCAAACGGCATCTGCGTGCTGCGGGCGTCGTCGAGGAACAGGGGATGCAGTGCGCTGTCGATCAAGGCGGGGGCGAGGACGAAGGACATGTCCTCGATTTCCGCTGGAACGGCAACCTCGGCGAAGAGCTCGCCTTGCTGGCCGCGCCACGCGGCGCGCAACCCCTGGAACGCTGGCCCGTAGTAGTAACCGAGTTCGGCCGTGCGGTCGCGAACCAGATCGACGTCGACGGCCACGGCGCCGCGGGGCGGCCACACTCCGAGCTGCGGGCGGTGGACCTCCGTTTGGGTGTCCGCGGAGATCCAACCGGTGGCATGCCGCACCCAGTCAGGCTCTGGCTGGCCGGTCATGTCGTTCAGGGGACGCGAGTAGACGGCGAACTCACGTCGCTCCGATTCATCGGCGCCGGAGACCGTCACCTGCAGTTGACGTTCGATGTCCTCTTCGAGGGCGAGGGGCGCCTCGAGCGTCAGGTCGTCGATGACGTCGGCACTGACCTCACGTGCCGCCGCGAGAACGAGATCGACGAAGGCGGTGCCGGCCAGCACCGTGACGCCGTGAACCACATGATCGCGCAGCCATTCCTGCCGTGCGAACGAGAGCTTTCCGGTGAACAGCCAGCCGCCGTCACCGGCCGTTGCGGTAGTGGCCGAGAGCAACGGATGCCTCGCCTCGTCCAACCCCGCTTCCTCGAGACCGGCACCGGTGTCACCGGTGAGGGTGAGCCAGTAGTTGTGGTGTTGGAAGGGGTAGGTCGGGACGGTCACCGGCGTGGCTGTCGTGATGCTGGCCGGTGGGGTGATGGTGACACCGCTGGTGTCCAGGACGGCCAGTGCCCGTTCGACCGTCAACTCCTCGATGTCGGAGTGGCGCGAGTCGAGCAGGTGCGCCACCGTCACCGTGCCCTCGCCGAGGGTGTGTTCGACCAACATCGCCAGCGTGCGTTCCGGGCCGACCTCGATAAACCGGGTCGCCCCCAACCGGGCCGCTTCGGTGACCCCGTCGGCGAACCGGACCGCGCCCCGCAACTGCCCCGCCCAATACGCGGGCGATGTCGCCTGCTCGGCGGTGAGCACCTGGCCGGTCAGGTTCGACACGACCGGGATCCGCGGCGGATGGAACTCGACGGTCGCGGCCGCGGACTCGAACTGGTCGAGGATCGTGTCCATGTGATGCGAATGGAACGCATGAGAGACGTTGAGCCGCCGCACCCGCCGATCCCCCAGGCCCGCCGCCCATTCCGAGATCGCGTCGGCGTCCCCGGAAACCACCACCGACCCCGGCGCATTGACCGCCGCGATCGCGAGCCGGCCCTCGAACCCCGCGAGCGAGGCGAGAACCTCGTCCTCGGAGGCCGCGACCGACGCCATCGCCCCCGCCGCCACCACACCGCCCATCAGGCGGCCGCGCTCGACGATCAACACACACGCATCCGCCAGCGAGAACACCCCCGACAGATACGCGGCCGTCAACTCCCCGATCGAATGCCCCACCAACACATCCGGGCTCACACCCCGGGCCTCGACCATCCGGAACAACGCCACCTCGACCGCGAACAACCCGATCTGCGTGAACTCCGTCCGATCCAACAACCCACCACAGTCCTCGAACACCAACTCCCGCAACGACCGACCCAGGAGCGGATCCGCCGCCACACACACCTCGTCGAACGCCGCCGCGAACACCGCCGAGCACTCATACAACCACCGGCCCATCCCGGCCCGCTGCGAACCCTGACCCGTCAGCAACACCGCCAACTTGCCCGCCCCGGCCACACCCGTGACCACCGACTCGTCCGGCACACCATCAGCCAACGACCGCAAACCCGCCAGCACACCATCACGACCCTGCGCGACCACCGCCGCCCGACACCGCAACCGCGACCTGGCCGCCAACCCCGCCGCCACCGCACCCGGATCAAGGTCAGGATCGGCGGCAACGAAATCCGCAAGCCGAGAAGCATACTCGCCCACCGCCGACTCGGACTTCGCCGAGAACGACAACACCACAGGACCAGAAGCCGGGGCCGCGGGGACAACGCTCTCGATCCCGTCAACAGACGGAGCCTCGGCCTCGGCGGGCGCCTCGGCGATGATCACATGCGCGTTCGTGCCACTGATCCCGAACGACGACACACCCGCCCGACGCACCCGCTCCCCCGCCGGCCACGCCACCGACTCCGTCAGCAACCGCACATCACCACGAGCCCAATCCACATGCGGCGACGCAACATCAGCATGCAACGTCGCCGGCAACCGACCATGCCGCAACGCCATCACCATCTTGATCACACCACCGACACCCGCCGCCGCCTGCGCATGACCGATATTCGACTTCAACGACCCCAACCACAACGGCGCCCCACCGCGCCGACCGAACACCTCCAACAACGCACCCGCCTCGATCGGATCACCCAACCGAGTCCCCGTCCCATGCGCCTCCACCGCATCCACATCACCCGCCGCGATCCCCGCCGACGCCAACGCCCGCTCGATCACCCGCACCTGCGACGGACCATTCGGAGCAGTCAAACCATTCGACGCCCCATCCTGATTCACCGCAGAACCAGCCACCACACCCAACACCCGATGCCCACACGCCCGCGCCACCGACAACCGCTCGAGCACCACCACACCCACACCCTCAGCCCAACCAGTCCCATCAGCACCCGCACCGAACGACTTACACCGACCATCCGGAGCCAGGCCACGCTGACGACTGAACTCCACGAACGTCCGCGGCGTTGCCATCACCGTCACACCACCGGCGAGCGCCAACGAACACTCACCCGACCGCAACGCCTGCGCCGCCAAATGAATCGCCACCAACGACGACGAACACGCCGTATCCACCGTCACCGCCGGACCCGTCAACCCCAACGCATACGACACCCGACCCGATACGACGCTGGTGAGGGTGCCGGTGATCTGGTAGCCCGCCGGGCTGTTGCGTTCATTGCGCGAGACCGGGCGCAGACCCACGCCGTAGTCCTGCGAGCTGATGCCCGCGAAGACACCGGCGCTGCTGCCCTGCAACGACTCCGGATCAATACCCGCAGACTCGAGCGCCTCCCACGACACCTCCAACATCAACCGCTGCTGCGGATCCATCGCCAACGCCTCACGCGGACTGATGCCGAAGAACGCCGCGTCGAAACCGCCGGCCTCGTAGAGGAATCCACCGACCTGGGGGTAGGGACGGCCGTTCTCGTCACGCTCGCCGCCGTACGGATCGGCCGGCCAGCCACGGTTCGTGGGGAACGATCCGAGCACGGTGTCCTCGCGCTCCAAGAGGTCCCATAGCTGCTCCGGGTTGTGAATGCCGCCCGGGTACCGGCAGGCCATACCGACGATCGCGATCGGATCGTCGCTCGCGTCGAGCTGCATGTCGTCGCCGTTCCACTGCGGAATGGTCTCCGCTGACGCGGGGTTGCACACGTGCTGGATGAACGATTCAGGCGTCGGGTAGTCGAACAGGTCGGTCACCCGAAGGTCGAGACCCGTCGCGGCATTGAGTCGGGTGCACAGCTCGACCGCCATGACCGAATCGAGACCGAGTTCCTTGAAGGTTACGGACGTGTCCATGGCCAGGTCGTCGGCCGCGACACCGAGCAGTGCGGAAACTTCACCGCGCAGGCGTTCGAGGAGTTCCTGCTCGCTGATTGCGTTCTGCTGCTCGGGAGCCGTCGGGCAGAGATCATCCGATGTCGCGTCGGAATCCGTGGCGGCCTCGACCGGATGAGTCACGTTCGCAGGCAAAGGGATCGGACGTCCGCCGCGAACCGCCGCATGGGCCGCCCATTCGACCCGCACCCCGTGGACGTGGGCTTCCGCGGCCGCGATGACCGCGCGATCGAGCCCTCCCTGGTTGCGGCGGAGCGTACCCAGGAAGGGCACGTCGTCGGCGACGATCTCACGAACCCAGCCGGCCATCAGCGGATGCGCGCTGATTTCGATCAGTGCCTCGTCCCCGTGGGACGCTGCCGCGGAGAGGGCGTCGCTGAGACGAACCGGTCGACGCAGCGCCGAGAACCAGTGTTCGGCGTCGAGGCCCTCCATCTCCAACAGCCCACCGGTGTACCCCGAGTAGTACGGAACCTCCGACTTGCACGTCCGAATTCCGGCGAGCTCCTCGAGCAGGCGTCCGCGCATGGCCTCGATGTGCTCGGTGTGCGCAGCGGCACCGATCCGGAGCGTCTTGGCCCGTCCTCCCCCGCTGCGGATGGAGTCCACGAATTCGGTGATCGCGTCGGCCTCACCGGCCACGGTGGTCGATGTCGGCGAGTTGGTACCCGCGAGCCACACCCGGCCGTCCCACCCGCGCAGCAGTTCCCGAGTTTCCTCCGCACCGAGGGCCGCGATCGCCATATCACCCGCCACGGGGAGATCGCGCTGCGCGTGTGCCCACGCCGTCGACATTCGGGCCGCGTCGTCGAGCGTCAGAGCACCCGACGCGTGCGCGGCGACGATCTCCCCCATGCTCTGTCCCAGCACAGCGCAGGGTTCGACACCGAATGACCGCCAGACGGCGTCGAGCGCAACGCTCATCGCGAACAGCGTCGGCTGCGCGATCTCCAATCGATCCAGCGCGTCTGGTGCCGTTGTCCCCTCGATGACGTCGATCAGCGACCAGTCGATGAAGGGCTGCAACGCGTCGCTGCAATCGATGATGCGCTGACGGAACACCGCGGACTGCTCGAAAAGTACCTTGCCCATTCCGTGCCACTGACCACCTTGACCGGGGAATAGGAAGACCGGGCGACGACGAGTGGACGACATTCCTCGAACAACGTTAAATGCCGAGCTGTTTCGCAGCAGAGTATCCACACCGGACGTGAGCTCCTCGACGTCTCGGCCCACCACCACAGCCCGCGAGTCACCGGTGCTGCCCGCTGTTGCCAGCGACAGACTGATATCCGCGACCGTCGCGTCCGGGTGCTCCTTCATCCACTGCTTCACAGCGATTGCCGAGCCACGCAACGTCGCCTCGCTGCTACCGGACAGGACCCACGCGAACGGTTCCGGGCCGCGCTGCTGTGCCACGGCACGGGAGAGGGGTTCCGACGAAGTGTGCTCGTTCATTTCGTTCCTTTTCTCGATCGCAAGGCGAAGGAAGTTGATGCACATCCGAGCGCGGTGGCTCGGGTGATGGGGAAGGGCGACCCACACGCGGCCGGGCGGATCGTTGCGCAGTGGTTGGAGATCAGGTGGCCGTCTGGAGTGGTTCGGGGCTCATCGCCTCGACCACACGTCAGGTGGTTCGATGCCGTGTTCTGTCAGTTGCTCGCAGTACTTCGCGATGTTCACCAGCTTGATGTCCTCGTAGCCGCGAACAATGTTGGGCAACAGGGCGATCCGGACCGCAGTGACGTAGTTCTCGGCGGTAAGTCCGTTTGCGAGGGTCGTCACCAGGTCGGTGTAGTGCGCCAGAAGTTGCCGTTCGATACGTCGAAGCCGAGCGTAGCCGAAGGGATCGAGCCGGGTACCGCGCAGCACGCGGCCCTTCGCCACCACACGCAAGACCCAGTGCACGCGAGGTGTCAGGGTGATCTTCCGTTTCAGGCCCAGCGCCCGGAGCATCGGGGGATGCAGTGTGTAGGTGAGCTGCTGGGCTCCCGGAAGCTGCGCCTGGACTTCCGCGGCGAACTCCGGATCGGTGAGCAGTCGCGCCACCTCGTACTCATCCTTGTAAGCCATGAACTTGTGCAGGCCGGTCGAAACGGCCTCACTGAACACTGTCTCGTCAGTCACCGCGCGCTCCGCGCCCCAGACGTGCTGCACGAGTTCGACGTAGCGGCGCGCCAGTCGTTCACTCTGGTAGGAGGTCAGCTCCGATGCCCGTATCTCGGTACGGCGCAGAGTTTCCCCGCTCAATGTCGTGTGATCGAGCAGAGCCTTGGCAGCCTCGCTCGGTCGCCGCTTCGGCTTCGGCGCGGCCACGGCGTGGAACACGTCAGGTTCCGCCACGGCCACGCGACCCCATCTGAAGGCTTCGATGTTCCTCTGGATAGCGACGCCGTTGATCGCAATGGCTTCCTCGATCGCACTCGCGGGCAGCCCCAGGCATCCCGATTGGAACGCCGCGCCGACGACGAGGAAGTTCGCGGCCGTCGTGTCACCGAAGATCGTCTCGGCCGCTGCGAGTGCGTCCATCGTGGTCAGAGCTGTACTGACCGTGCGAAGCCGGTCCAGCAGGTACTCATCCTCCGGATAAGCGATGCTCCTGTCGTAGACCATGTCTCCGGTCGCTGTCCGACTTGTCGAAGCCACCACGACGGTTCGCTCACGCGCGCCGTACTCGAGATTCTTGATGTCCGCCGCCGCGAGGAGGTCGAACGCCAGGATGCAGTCGGCTGATCCGGGGGACAAGCGGTTTGCCGGCTCGAGGGACGCCTCCGAGAACCGCAGATGGGAGACGACCGGACCGGCCTTCTGGCTCAGTCCGATCTGGTCGAGCCCCGCCACCTCGAATCCCGCACGCAAAGCTGCGGTCGCCAACACCTGGTTCACGGTGACGATGCCCGTACCACCGATGCCGGCCAAGAAGACGTTCCGGGTCTCGATCGAGCGAGGATTCACCGGATCCGGAACGTCTGGTGGAACCGGGGACTGCGCGGCCTCGTAACGCAAATCCTCCTCTGGCAACTGGACGGTCACGAATGCGGGACAGTCGCCGTCGAGGCACGAGTAGTCGGTGTTACACGAGGTCTGATCTATCCGGGTCTTGGTACCGAACTCGGTCTCGACCGGCTGAACCGACAGGCAATTGGACTTCACACCGCAGTCGCCGCACCCCTCGCACACGCTCTCGTTGATGACGACACGCGTGCTTCGGGGCGGCAGTTCTCCACGCTTGCGCTTGCGCCGGGCATCGGCCGCGCAGTGCTGGTCGTAGATCAGCACCGAGACTCCGGGGGTGTCACGGAGCTGACGCTGCGCGTCGTCGATCCGGTCCCGATCCCACAGCAGCGTTCCTTCCGCCAGATCGCGCTGGCGGTAGCGTGGTGGTTGATCCGCACAGACGATGATCCGTCCGACGCCTTCTCGCCTCAGCTTGTGCGTCAGGTCCGGAACGGTCAGCATTCCCGCCGCTTCCTGGGCGCCGGTCATGGCTACGACCTCGTTGTAGAGCAGCTTGTAGGTGATGTTCACCCCGGCCGCAACGCACGCCTGGATCGCCAGCTGACCGGAGTGGAAGTAGGTTCCGTCGCCGAGGTTCTGGAAGGTGTGACCCACCTCGGTGAAAGGAGCCTGCCCGATCCACTGGGCGCCCTCCCCGCCCATCTGGGTAAGCCCCGTGACCGCACTGTCGGTACGACCGGACATCGTGACGAGGATGTGGCATCCGATGCCGCCGGCGCCGATCGACCCATCCGGTAGTCCTGTCGATCGGTTGTGCGGGCACCCACTGCAGAAGTACGCGGCGCGCTTGACCGGGAGCGGCTCCAGCGGAAGGGGCGGCGGGAGCGGCCTGCGCAAGCCGACGCGATCACCCAGTTGGCGGCGCAACGGCCGCACGAGGCGCCCCGCAGTCAGCTCTCCTCCTGCCGGGATCAGTTCGCTCCCAGTAGCATCCAGCTTCCCGACAACGATCGGTGCGCACTTGTCCCCGTACAGGATCTCGCGGATCTGCGTTTCGACGAAGGGAGACTTGTCCTCCACGACGAGGAGGGTCTCGAGCCCTTCCGCGAACGACTTGACGGTGGAGGGCGAGATCGGCCACATCATCCCGAGACGTAGCAGGCGTACACCACTCGACCGCAGCGCCTGGTCGTCGAGGCCGAGGTCGACGAGTGCCTGACGGACCGCATCGTAGGTAGTTCCGCCGGCCACGATGCCGAGGTCCGCTCGATCGCGGCTCCCTTCGACGTGCGCGAGGAGGTTCATGTCGACGTACGCGTCGATGAGTCGACGCCGCGGGCCGACGAGCTCCGATTCGGCCTCCATGATCTTCTGTGGCGCAACGTCCATCGGACGCTTCCGGTACTCGTACCGTGCACCGTTCACGTCGATCTCCGGGACAGCGATCTCCACGTCTCGCAGGTCCTCGTCGGACACGGTCCAGGCGCCGTCCGCGACGTCAGCCACGATCTTGAGCGCAACCAGACATCCGGATGCTCGCGACAGGGCGATCGCGTGCAGCCCATGGATCACGATCTCGCGCGCATTCCGGGGGTAGAAGACTGGAACACCGATGGCGGCCAGGGTGCGCTCGCTCACCGCCGGGACGGTCGACGACTTCGCCGCGGGATCGTCACCGACGATCAGGAGCATCCCACCCCGAGGATCGGCGCCGTACGTGTTGGCGTGCCTCAGGACATCCATCGCGCGGTCCAGACCCGGACCCTTTCCGTACCAAACACCCACTACCCCATCGAACTTCGCCCCGTCCGGGATGTGCTGACTTCCCCAGGCGGCCGTAGCGGCGAGTTCTTCGTTGAAGCCCGGCACGAACGTGATGGCGTGTTCCGCGAGCACTTTCGGCATGCCGAGCAGCATCCGGTCGACGCCACCGAGGGGGCTTCCCTGGTATCCCGTAACGAACGCCGCCGTGTTCAATCCGGCAATCCGGTCGCGTGTGCGCTGCTCGACGAGCAGACGGGCGATGGCCTGCACGCCGGTCAGCAGTACAGGTCCGGACCCGTGCCTGTACCGGTCGGCAAGATCGTATCCCGTAGGCGGACAACGCCGAGCGTCGTTGAATGACATGCGGACCCCGATTCCACACTGTGCTTCGCACGAACTGAAGAGCAGATGCAACCCGCGCGGGCCGGCAATTCCGTCCACGGATTGCCTCACACGGTGCGTTCCAAAAACTCTGCCACAGCTTCGATCACCCCGCAGCCTGAACTGCCGAGTTCTCTATATAGCCAACATATTTCGCTGCTCCGGTCGACATCCAGCCGGTGACGCGCACACGACAGGGGGCGGGTCGTAGCAGTCGCTACGACCCGCCCCACTTGGGTTACGTCAGGAGAACGTCAGTTTCCCGTATTCCGTCGACGCACCAAAATGACTCCGCCAGTGGCGAGCGCCGCCAGCAGGACCACGCCGCCTGCGGCGAGTAGTCCGGTGTTCATGCCGGACTCACCCGCGCCTGCGCCGGAGTCGATCCGTGCACCCTGCGCCGAGTTGGCACCGGACTGTCCGTTGCCGGACTGGGTGTTGCCGTTGCCGGTGTTCTGACCGGCCTGGTTGCCACCGTTACCGTTTCCGGTTCCGTTGCCGCCATTGCCGTTTCCGGTTCCGTTGCCGTTGCTGTTGCCGTTGCCATTGCCCGGCTGGTTGCCGCCCGGCTGTTCCGGCTTTTCGGAAGGCGTTCCCGTCGATCCGGTGGACGAGTCACCCGACCCAGTGGACGAGCCTGCGGAACCGGTCGGGAGGTCCACCGAGCCACCCAAATCCAGCGAACCCAGGCCGAGCGAACCCAGGGCCAGCGAACCCAAGGCGAGTGAACCCGCGCCCGGGATGCTGCCGGTGAAGCCCTTCTTCTTGATGGTCTTCTCCGACGGCGTGCTCTCGATCGGGTCACCGGTGACGGTCTTGCCCGTCGCGGCTGCCACGTCGGTGACCGCACCGAACTTCACGTCCGCCTCCGACACGGTGTACTCGGCGGTGCAGTCCATCGACTCACCCGGTGCTAGCGACGTCTTCGGGCACGAGATCGCACTCAGGTGGTCGTTGGATGCGGGAGACTCCTGCTTGTCGACCACCGTCACGTCCGTGGCGGTCACGTTTCCGGTGTTGGTCACCGAGAACTTGTACGGAATCTTCTGGCCTGCCTTGATGATCTCGGTCGTGGTCGACGACTTCACCACCGACAGCTTCGGATTCGCACCCGAGGTCTCGATCTCCTTGCCCGACTCCGGGCTCTCGATCGGGTCACCCTTCGGGTCCGTACCCGTGGCCTTCGCGGTGTCGGCGATCTTGCCGTTGTCGAAGTCCGCCTGGCTCACCGTGTACTCCGCAGTGCAGTCCATCGACGCACCCGGTGCCAGCGACGTCTGCGGGCAGCTGATCGGGCTCATGTTCGCGGCATCCGCCGGAGCGGTCTGCGTGTCCGTGATCGCGATCCCGGAGGCCGTGACGTTGCCCGTGTTGGTCACCTTGAACGTGTACGGAACCTTCTGGCCGACCTGGCTGATCGCGGCGGTCGTCGACGACTTCACGACCGCCAGTTCCGGGTTGGTTCCCGTGGTCGTGATCTCCTTGCCGGACTCCGGGCTCTCCACCGGATCACCCTTGGGCGTAGTACCTGATGCCGTCGCGATGTCGGTGACCTTGCCGTTGTCGTAGTCGGCCTGGCTGACCGTGTACTCGGCCGTGCAGTCCATCGACTCGCCCGGCGCCAGCGCCGTCACCGGGCAGGAGACCTGGCTCAGATTCGCATTGTCCGCTGGTGCGACCTGAGTGTCGGTGACCGTGATGTTCTTGACGGTCACGTTGCCGGTGTTGGTCACCGCGAACGTGTACGGAACCTTCTGACCGGCTCCGGTGATCTCGGTCGCGGTCGACGACTTCACCACCGACAGCTCCGGGTTCGCACCCGAGGTCTCGATCTCCTTACCCGACTCCGGGCTCTCGATCGGATCACCCTTCGGGTCCGTACCCGTGGCCTTCGCCTTGTCGGCGATCTTGCCGTTGTCGAAGTCCGCCTGGCTGACCGTGTACTCCGCGGTGCACGTCATCGACTCACCCGGCGCGAGCGGCGTCGCCGGGCAGGAGAGCGGGCTCATGTTCGCCGCATCCGCCGGAGCGACTTGCGTGTCCGTGACAGCGATGTCCTTGACGGTCACGTTGCCGGTGTTCGTCACCTCGAACGTGTAAGGCACCTTCTGACCGACCTGGGTGATCGCGGTTGCGGTCGACGACTTCACGACCGCCAGAACGCCCTCGGCACCGGTCACACCGACTTCGAGACCCGACTCCGGGCTCTCCACCGGATCACCCTGTGGGTTCTTGCCCGAGGCCTTCGCGATGTCGGTGATCTTGCCGTTGTCGAAATCGGCCTGCGACACTGTGTACTCCGCGGTACACGTCATCGACTTACCCGGCGCCACAGAGGTATCCGGGCACGTGACCGGGCTCAGGTTCTTGTCCTCAGCCGGCGCGACCTGGGTATCGGTCACTTTCACGTCGGAGACCGTCACGTTGCCGGTGTTCTTCACCTCGAACGTGTAGGGCACCTTCTGTCCCACCTCGGTGATCTCGGTGGCCGTCGACGACTTCACCACCGACAGCGACGAATCCGCGCCGGAAGTCGGGATCTGCTTCTCCGATGGCTGTGACTCGATCGGGTTGCCGGTCGGGGACTTGCCCGTCGCCTTCGCGGAGTCCTTGACCGATCCGTGGTCGAAGTCGGCTTGCGAGACCGTGTACTCGGCGCTGCAGGTCATCGACTTGCCGGGCTCGAGGTCCGTGGCTGGGCAGTTGACTGGGCTCAGGTTCGCGTCGTCGGCCGGCGCGACCTGCGTGTCGGTGACCTTCACATCCGATGCCTTCACCGTGCCGGTGTTGGTCACCTCGAACGTGTAGGGGATCTTCTGTCCGACCGCCGTGATATCCGTGGCCGTCGACGACTTCACCACCGACAATCCACCGATCAGACCGGTGTTCGTGACCGTGCACTTGTAGTCGTGCGGGTCGGTCACCTTCAGCGTCCACGGGCCCGTGCCCGAGGTCCCGACCGGTTCACCGGTCGTCACGTCCGTGCACGAGATCGCCGGCGCGTAGTCCGCCATCGTGCTCGTCGAACCCGCCGTGAGCGCGTCGGTGATCGTGTACGTCTGGCCCTGGGATACCGGCCAGTCCACCGTCGACACAGATGTTCCCGCGCCCGACGTCGTTGCCGACGTCAACGTCGAGCCACCGGCATTGTTCAGCCCGACCGTGAACTGGTCCGCCGCCTGAACACGACCATCGACCGACTTCGACACCGTCACTGTCGGAATCGCGGCGCTCGCGCAGCGAGCGCCGTCGTTGAGCGACGACCGGGGGCCGTCTGCCACAACGATCGTCTCAGCGGTGTTCGGATCGATCCGGTAGATCTTCCCGCTGTTGTTGCTCGACGCATAGAGGTAGCCGTTCGCGTCCGCGTACACAGCGCCATAGATGCTGTTGTCGTTCGCCATCGCGGGGATCTCACCGAGGTCGACGCGTGTCTTGGTATGCGGATCGAACTTGACCAGATGGGGTGTCGAAGCGCCCACGTATGCAACACCGTAAAGGGCTCCGTCGATCCACGCCCAGTCGGCCACTTGCTCCGATGCAAAGCCGAGCGACGGAAGCACACCCGATGACACGACTGTGCCGTATACCGGTGAGCCCGGGCTAAGATCGATCTCAAACCAAGTACCGTCGTTGCTCTTGGCGATCCATAGGTGCCCGTTGGCGTCGATGTCACCGACGTTGTAACCGATGGCTTGCATCCCCGAAGGAACACCGAGGCCAGCGACAGAGAGATCGCTCCCGACACGCACCAGCTCGAAGTTGAACGCATCCCAGCCATACATGTAGCCGTCGAGAACGTTGTAGCCCACAGCGTTCACCGACTTGACCGTCGTGCCTGCCACGGTCGAGTCGCCGGTCGCGAGATCGATCTTGGTGACCGTATGGGGACCGGCTGCGCCACTCGGCGACTGGAACAGGTACCCGTAAGCGTCACACGAGAACGTCGGCTGCGGCGCCGCAGCAGCGACCGGCGCCACGACACCAGCCGAAAAGGCCGTCAACGAGAACAACAGGGACGAGACAAGCAGTGTCGGCTTGGTCGAACGCGGGTAAGCGTCTGGCCGTTTACGTACGCGACTGAACATCCCAACTCCTTTCAAGGCTGAGTGAGGTGCATCCCGACGAGAGTTCAAGCCTCAGGAGAGCCGGATCAGTGTGAACCACGCTGTCCCCCCGGTAATTCCGGGCAGAATCATCTCATCGCCTTGCCTGATGCGCGTGCCGCCCCGACTCGCGGCACAGCACGACCACGACGCTAACTTGCCGAAATGCCCCACTCCTGCCCTGGCACAAAACTGCACTCCCATGGGCACGAAACTCAACATCGCACAAACGACCATTCACTCTGCAGCCAAAAAAGCAGTCCCCCTTCGATGTTGAGATAACAGACGCCAATTGGCGTGAAACTACACGCCTGTGGCGCGATATTGAACTTGCATGCGGTATCCGACAAACTTGCTGGTTTCCAAGTCGTCCGCGGTGTCCTAAGGTCTTCACGACCGCGGACAAGACCCACCTTCGAACGCGGGGGGCAAAGGACCGGACGGAAGGGCAAGGGGAGGTTTGATGGGCAGACACAGCCGGGAACGCCGCTCGGGTAGCGGGCTCCTGGTCGTTGTCCTGCTCGTCCTTCTCGCCGTCGGCGGCGGACTGATCTACACCGCAATCGGCACGGCCGGCAAGCCGCTCACCGCGCCGGTTCCGGAGACCCCGTTCGATGTCGGAGCCGTTCCGGAGACCGGCGCCCAGTGGGCGCCCCCACCGGCCGACCTCGGTCCGCGAACTCTCGCCATCCCCGATCTCGGGGTCCGCGCCGAGGTCGTCTCCACCGGGGTCGGCGCGCGCGGCAGCATGGTGCTTCCGCCGCCGGCCGAGGTCTCGCATCTCGACAACGGCGTCCAATACGGCGCGCCCGCAGGCACCAACCTGATCGCCGGTCACGTCGACGACGGCGACCGCACTCGCGGCGCCATGTGGGCCCTCCACCGGATCAAGCCCGGTACACCGATATACGTCACCGACGACACCGGCCGCATGTGGACGTATCGTGCCGCCAGTCTGAAGCTCTACGACAAGGTCGCGCTACCGGTCGAGTTCTTCTCAGATACCGGCGCTCCCCGCCTCGTGCTCGTTACGTGCGGCGGCGAGACGATTCCCGATCCATACCTACCGTCCGGCTTCACCTACAAGGACAACGTGGTCGTCACTGCCGACCCGATCTGACGCCGGGCCCCCTCTCGACAGACGCGCGTACCGGTTTCCCAAACGGCACTCCCGAATCACCCTTCGCCCAGACGTGTCCGATACTAGGTCTGCCTGTCGTTCACGAGAGATGATCCCGACCTTTCGACGGGCCGTCGTACAGAACCTTCAGTCGTGAGCGACGGCACCACGCTCGCACGTTTCGAAGGGTTATCGATGGTCATGGAAGGCTCCCCGGCGTCCGAACGCATTCTCCACACTGTTCCCGCCCCGACGCGACTCCTGGCGCGCCTGGAAAGGGGCTATCCCCTCGTCGTCGTGCGGGCACCGCATGGTTTCGGCAAATCGGCGCTGGTTGCCGGTTGGTTGAAGAATACGGACACGAGGTCCGTCGCGGTCGAGGTTCCGCCAGCGAACGCCCCGACCGACTCGAGTCGCTACTGGGAGCTCGTCGCGACTCGACTGGTCACGGCGGGCGCGATCAGTCCCCAACATGTACAGTCCGGGGTCCGGTCATGGGCAGATACTGTTCGGCGCGCTCTCGCGACGACCTCCGCACCGGTTCGGATGGCGCTCGAACAGGTCGACCTGGTTGATGGTCCAGATCTGGAGCAGCAGATCCTGGATCTCGTCGAAAATTGCCGCCACCTCTACATCGTCGCCACCATGACCGGACGGCCGATCTTCGCAGACCCCACCTTGATGGAGCCGACACACGATCTACTTGACGGCGACAGCTTGACTTTCACGAGTGAAGACATACGAGAGTATCTCCACGCCAGCGATATTGACCTGAATAGGGATGAAGTCGAACTTGTCCGGCGACTGACCGGAGGTTTGTCCTCGCTGATGCCGGTCGCTCGACAGGTAGCTTCCGAACTGCCTGCACTTCCCCACCGGCCCAAAGCCCTCGCACACTATCTGTCCGAGGCTGTCACGGCCCGGATCCGAACGACGGTTCTTGCTACACCTCAGATCGCGTCGCACCGGCAGTTCCTACTCGCCACCTCCCCCGCGCACACCCTTTCAACCGAAGTAGCAGCGTTCCTCGGAGGTGGCCCCAGCTCGCTGAGACACCTTAGGGAACTCGAGAGTGTCGGCGTCGTGGAGCATCTAGCGACAACGCCGAGTGGAGATTCCTGGCGAATTCCGCCTGCCGTTCGCGCCACCCTGCTCGAAGCACAGCGCGAGGTGGGCGTCGATCCGACCCTCGGCTTGTCTCGTCTCGCGCAGTATCACCTGGATCGGGATGAATGGTCGGTAGCACTCAGGTGCGCCGCCGATGCACTCGATTGGCCGGTCGTTGCGGACCTACTCACAGTCCATTGGTACGACCTCCTGGGGTCCGACATGACGGCCGTACGCGACGTAGTGTTCAGACTTCCCGACGCCGTCACCGAGGCTTACCCGAGGCTCCGCGAACGACGAGAACTGTTGGCCGGGCTGGACGGCGCCGCAACGGGACACCTGCCCGACCCGAAATACATTGACCCGCGGGATGAGACCGCCATCGTCCTCACCGGTTCGCACCGTGCGGTCATGCTGCGTCTGGCCGGTGAGTACACCCGCGCCGCCGAGACCGCCCGGCAAGTCGGCACGATTCTCGACCGCGTCCTGGCAGGCCGGCCAGACCCGGCGATCACCTACGCCCTGGCCTTCATGCGGCTACAACGTGGACTGACCTACCAACTCGACGGCGACGTCACCGCATCGATCCGGGAACTCCTGCTCGCGCGCGAACTGGGTCGCGCCCAGGGTATCGACTTCATTGCCCGGAACTCGGCATTCAACATCGCACTCAACTGGGCGCTCGTCGGCGAACCCCAGCGAGCACAAGAATGGCTCACGCACGAGCGAGACGGCTCGACGACCGACACGATGACCGAACGGCTCATCGACGTCGGCGGCCACACAGGAAGGGCACTCGTCGCGCTGGACACCCTCGACATCGACGCCGCACGAGTCGCGCTGGGCAAGCTTCAGCGCCTCCCCCCGGTAGTGGAGCTGTGGCCATACATCGTGTATACGCGCTGCCGATACGCTATCGCCTCCACAGATCCGGACTTCGGTCTGCGCGCCCTCCGTCAGTACGCCGAACAACGCGCACGAGCGCGCAGCAGCTTCGTCACCTCGCTACTCGACGCCGCCGAGATCGAGGTCCACCTTGCGGATGGAAACGGGTGGCGCGCCCTCCAGCTCGCGGAATCGACGCCGAACGGCACCCCCTGGTCGGTGGTGGCGAAAGCGCGCGCTCAGTTCATCACCGGCGACCACCGCGCCGCGATCTACACCTGCCGCCGCTACGACTGGTTCAAGGGCCCGTACACCCGGCCGCACCTCGAAGCACTCGTTCTCGAGGCCGCCGCACTGCACTCTGTCGGCGACAAGAATGCCGCCGCACTGTCGTGGACTAAGGCGTGTGCGACAGCGGCCCGCACCGGCATTCACGGCGTATTCGCCACCGTGCCCAGACATGTCGTCGCCACGCTGCACGCCCTCACCGACGAGTCGTCAGATCTCGTCGCGAAATTCCTCGCCTCCCCGAGCACCGAACACTACCCGTCGACTCTCTCGCTCCCAGTCCTGACGGAACGGGAAGAACAAGTGCTCGTGCGCATCATGCGAGGTCTCAACTCGCGGCAGATTGCGGAGGACCTCGTCATCTCCCCGGACACTGTCAAGGGCCATCGCAAAACCCTGTACCGCAAACTGGGCGTGCACACCCTCGAGGAGGCGGTCGACGCCGGCCGCGCACTGGGCATCGTGACCGACCTCGGCCATCCGCAATGAGATTGCCGTCACAGTCGTCCTCGCGAAGATGCCGGATGCGATGTCTCGTCGATCTTGGTTCGCTCGGTGACCGACCGACCCGCACACCCGCCCGTGTCACAGTGACGTAATTTAGCCGCCGTCACAGGCTGATCATTCCCCCACCTCGGCATACCACCGCTGAGCGCGTCGAACCAACCGGTCCGCGCTGCACGGCTCGCCGACCGGCAAGCCGCCCGAATTGCAGCCGATAACGCTTCTACCTGCGGTTTCCGCAAAACCGGTTGGTTCCATAAACCATCAAGGTAAAGATTCGGTCACGCTAGACGTTTCGATATCGCCTTGTTACCTTTCCGTGACGAAAGTTCCGAGGTCGCAGTCCGCAGGACCGACCAGAGACCACAAATGAGGTAACCGCCGTGGCCAATCACCACAGGACGCTCAGTTCCGAATTCCAGACTGCCACGACCGCCCGCGGTCACCGTTCCCTGAAGGCCGCGGCGGTCGCCGTCGCAACCGGCGCACTGCTCGCAGGAAGCGTGCAGATCGGCGCCGCCACCGCATCCGCGGCACCCCTGCACCTGCCCGACGTCGGCAACATCCGGCTCCAGCTGCCCGCCGGCGAGTTCCTACCCGGCATCAACGTCCCGGCGCTGTCCGACGCCGCGCAGCAGGCGTGGACGCCGCCGTCGGCCGAGCAGTGGACGCCCGCACCGAAGCTGCTCGCGCCCGCTCCCGCCCCCGCACCGCAGCCAGCCCCGATGCCCGCGCCGCTGCCCGCTCCGGCCCCCGAACCCGTGCCGGCACCCGCACCCGCGCCGGCACCCGAGGCCGCACCGGCCCCCGCCCCCATGCCGGCCCCGGTCATCGCGCCGCCGCCGCGAGCCCTGTTCGTCCAGCCCGTGTCTGGCGTCCTCACCTCGAGCTACGGCCCGCGCTGGGGTACGCACCACAACGGCATCGACATCGGCGCCAACCTCGGCACGCCGATCTTCTCGGCCGCGGACGGCGTCGTCATCAACGCCGGGCCCGCGTCCGGCTTCGGCCAGTGGGTCCGCGTCCAGCACGACGACGGCTCCATCACCGTGTACGGCCACGTCGACACCTTCACCGTCGACGTCGGCGACCGCGTCGTCGCCGGTCAGCAGATCGCCACGGTGGGCAACCGCGGCCAGTCCACCGGCCCGCACCTCCACTTCGAGACCTGGGATCCGGACGGCTACCAGGTCGATCCGCAGATCTGGCTGCGCGACAAGGGCGTTGCCCTCACCTGGTGAGCGACGCTCGCCGGACACCACCACGGCAATCGCCGACGGCCCGGCCCCACCGCATTCGGTGGGACCGGGCCGTCGGCGTACGCGTTATCCGTCAGGCCGGATCGAGCTCGCCCCGCAACTCGCGCTTGAGGAGCTTGCCGCTCTGGTTGCGCGGCAGGGCGGGGACGAAGCGAATTCGCTTGGGCACCTTGAACGGTGCGAGGTGCTGCCGAACGTGCTCGATGAGCACGTCGGCGGTGACCGCATCCGGGTCGGCATCGTCGCGCAGCGCGACCACCGCCGTCACCGCCTCGATCCACTTCTCGTCGGGGACACCGATGACGGCCACCTCCGCGACCGCGGGATGCGTATAGAGAGCGTCCTCCACCTCCCGTGACGCGACGAGGATGCCACCGGTGTTGATCACGTCCTTGATGCGGTCCACGACCGTGATGTAGCCCGCGGCGTCCCGGGTCACCATGTCGCCGGAATGGAACCAACCGTCGCGGAACGCCTCGGCGGTGGCCTCCGGATTGTCCCAATATCCCTGGCACAGTTGCGGTGAGCGGTACAGGATCTCGCCCGGCTCGCCGTCGGGCACGTCGTTGCCGTCGGCGTCGACCACTCTGGTCTCGACGAAGAACACCGCCCGCCCGCACGACGACGGACGCTCCTCGTGGTCCTCGGGCCCGAGCACCGTGGCGAGCGGTCCGATCTCCGACTGCCCGAAGCAGTTGTAGAAGCCGAGGTCCGGGTACCGCTCGCGGAGGCGGTTCAGCACGGTGACCGGCATGATCGACGCACCGTACTGCGCCTTCTTCAGCGACGAGAGATCGCGGGTGTCGAGGTCCGGGTGGCCGGCCAGCGGGACCCAGACGGTCGGCGCCAGGAACAGCGAGCCGATCCGGTCTGCCTCGATGCGACGCAGGATCTCGGGAATGTCGGGTGCCTGCATCAGGTGCACGGTCGCCCCCACCGACAGGTAGGGAAGCATGAACACGTGCATCCCCGCCGAATGGTAGAGCGGCATGCAGATCAGCGGGTTGTCGTCGGCGTTCAGGCCGAGCGCGATCACCGACGACACATACTCGTGGACCAGCGCGCCGTGAGTCATCATGGCGCCCTTGGGCTTCGACGTCGTTCCGGAGGTGTAGAGCAGCTGGACCAGGTCGCCACTCGACGCGCCGCCGGCCAACTGCGGGACGTCGCCGGCCCGGGCGGACTCGAGCAGCGAGCCGGAGGCGTCGCGGAGCGGGACGACGTGCTCGATGTCGAGTTCTGCCCGCACCGATTCGAGGTTGGCGCCCAATGTGGGGTCCACGAGCACAGCCCGCGCTCCGGACTGGGTCAACAGGTAACGCAGTTCGCCGCCGGTGAGCGCGTAGTTCACCGGAACGTGGACCATCCCGGCGCGGGCACAGGCCAGGAAACCGATGACGTACGCGTCGGAGTTGACGCCGTACCCCGCCACCCGGTCGCCCGGCGCGAGCCCGAGTTCGAGCAGGCGCCCGGCGGCGCGGGTGACGGCGTCGTCGAGTTCGCGGTACGTCCAGGTGCGGCCGTCGAAGGTCAGAGCAGTGCGACCGGGGCGCCTGGCGGCGGCCCGCCGGAGCACTCCGTCGACGGTGTCGGTGCGCGGATCCTCACTCATGTGACGCAGGTTATAGGACGTCCAACTATTGCGTAAGGGGTTTCTTTCTGTGCCCGCTTTGTGTAGTTTCGCGCGCCCGCGGGGTGATCAGCCCTCGAATGCCGCGGTGACCGCGCCCATGTCGAAGTAGTCGCGCCACGCGGCGATCTTGCCGTCCACCACCTCGAACACACCCATGACCGGCAGCGGCGTCTCCTTGCCGAGACCGCGGAGCACGTCGGTGCGCTCGTTCATCACGATGCCGTCGCGCTCCACCTGGCGGTGGATCTCGAAGTCGATACCGTCGAACGTGGCCAGGAATCCCTCCAGGAATTCCTGGATAGCGTCCCGCCCCTTGACCGGGTCCATCGGAATATTGTGGTACACAGCATCTTCGGTGAAGTAGCCGGCAATCACGGCGGGGTCCGGGTCGGACCACAGGCCACAGAACTCCGTGACCAGGTCGGCGGCAGCACTCATGTGTTCACTCCTGTTCTCGCATCCAGTTCCCGAGCGGTTCGGGTCAGTTGTTCGATGTAGCGTGTGCGTTCCTCGGGCGTCACCGCCGAACGCAGGGGGCCGATCTGCAATTCCCACACCGCACGACCGTCGGCGTCGAATACCGGCGCGACGAGGTAACTGAGCGGCAGGGCGTCACTGCTTTCGAGATCCCTTGCACCGTAAGGCCGTCCACTGATCCCTGCAAGCAGGGCGAGGACCCTGGCCCGGAGGGTGTGCTGCGACGGATCCTCGGCGAGTAGCTCGACCACGTCGGCGAGGACGTCGAGCATGCCGGGATCGGCGGCACCGATGCCCCACACGCCCACCCCCGTGGTCCGGATCCGTTCCAGCACCGCCGCGGTCTCGGCCTGCGCCTCGCGCGGCAGGGTCCCCAGCCAGCGACGCTGCCGCGCCTGGTCCGCAAAGGCGATGACGGCCGCGCCCGCGGGCGCCCGCAACGGCAGTCGGGCTCCGGCGGCGATGCCCGCCGGCAACCGTCCACGCCCCGCGTCGACCGCCACGAACGTCAGATCCGTGGCGGAGACGACGCCGAGTGCCGCACCGCAGTCGACGTCTGCGGCCAGGCGCGCGAGGGCGTCGTCGAGACCGGGCGGTGCACCCATCGCGGCGCGCGCCGCCTCGGCGACCCCGGCCAACCGCGGCCCCAGCCGGTAGCGCAGATCCGCTTCCCGCCGCACCCAGCCGTGCATGTCGAGGGCACCGAGCACCGCGCCGACGGTCGAGCGACTCAGATGCAGCGCGTCGGCGATCTCGGCGATGGTGCACGGCATCTCGCGCCCCGCCAGCAGTTCGACGACCGCCACGACGCGATCGGTCGGCGGCGATCCACTTCCACCCTTGTCACGGTCCATGTTTCCTCCTACCCTCGGCACTGTAACCGATATTCGGCTCAAGTGACACGAATATTCGTGTCGCCTCTCTCGGAAGGGTCCCGACGATGACCGCACCGCCCCTGCTCGACACCGTCGACATCGAGGGGGTCGACTTCGCGTTCCAGGACGCCCCGGAGGTCCACGCGATCCTCGAGCGTCTGCGCGCCGAGAAGCCTTACGCCGTGGTCCCGTTCGCCGGAGTCAAGGCCGTCCTGCTGCTCACCCACGACCTCGTGTCGGCCGCCTTCAAGGACGAGGAGACCTTTCCGGCCTCGGCCATCTACCCCATGACCACCGGTCCGGTGCTGGGAAAGACCTTGCAGTGCATGGCCGGCCGCGAACACCGCGTCAACCGCGCCATCGTCTCGCCCCCGTTCCGCCGCAGCAGGATCGCCTCGTACATCACGCCGATCCTCGAGCCCCTGGCACACGAGTTGATCGACCGGTTCGCCGACCGCGGCACCGCCGACCTCGTCGCCGAGTTCACCACGCGCTACCCGGTGCTGATCATCAGTCGCCTGCTCGGGCTGCCCGTCGAGGACGAGGCCACCGTGCACCGCTGGGCCCACGACCTCTTCTACTTCCCCCTCGACCCGGAGGCGGCGATGCGCGCGTCCCGGGAGTTCACCGAGCACGTCACCCCGATCCTCGCCGAACGTCGCCGCAATCCCGGCGACGACCTGATCTCGATGCTCGTCACCGAGTCGGCGGAGGGCGAGACGCTCGACGACGAGCAGATCCTGTCGTTCCTGCGACTGCTGTTCCCGGCCGGCGCCGACACCACGATGCTCGCGCTCGGCAACACCCTCTCGGCGTTGCTCACCCACCCCGATCAACTGGACCTGGTGCGCGCGGATCCGGGCGAGCAGGTCCAGTGGGCGATCTGGGAGGGCCTGCGATGGGAACCACCGGTGGGTCTGCTGCCCCGCGCGTGCCCTGAGGCGACCACCTGGAACGGGATCGAGATTCCCGCGCTCACACCGATGATCTTCTCCATCAACGCGGCGCTACGTGACCCGGCGATCCACGACGATCCGCACCGGTTCGACATCACCCGCAGAACCACATCGATGCTCGCGTTCGGGCAGGGCCCGCACAGCTGCGCGGGTAGCTGGCTCGCGCTCGCCGAACTCGACACGGCCCTGACGATCCTGCTCGATCGCCTCCCGGGTCTGCGCCTGCAGGAGGGCGCGGCCGAACAGGCGCGGGTGACGAGCCAGGTCGGCGTCGCCCTGCGCGGGCCCAAGGCTCTTCTGGTGGAGTGGGATCGCCGGTAAGGCGGCAAGATTTGCCCAGCGTCACCGCGGCAGCACGCCGTGCAGCACCAGATCGACGAGCGTCGACGACAGCCGCTCCTGGTCCTGGACGTCACGCGCGGACTGCGCGAAGATCGCCGCGCCGGCGATGACGTCGAGCAGGGTGTCCGCGTCAATTCCGTCGCGCAGTTCGCCGGCAGCGACCGCCCGCGCGATCCGGTGGCCGAGTTCCTCACGGATCACCTCGAGTTGGTCCGTGGTCAGCGCCTTCCGCAGTTCCGGGTCGCTGCGGCCCTCGCTCATCAGCCCGGGCACCGCCTCGCGCGCGGCCGGGTCGCCGAACAGCGCGACCGCACCGCGGGTGAGCCGCGCAATCTCCTCCGAGATCTCGACATCGTCGGACACTTTCTCCGACTCCATCACCGGATACACCGCGTCGTGCACGATGTGGGCCTTCGACGGCCAGCGCCGGTAGATCGTCGGCCGCCCCACACCGGCGCGGGTGGCGATCGCATCGATCGAGGTCCCGGCGTAGCCGTTCTCGATCAGCAGCTCCCTCGTCGCCTTCAGCACGGCCTCGTCGATCGCAGGATCCCGTTGCGGCCCGAGCCGGTGCTGTGCCTGCCGCTTCCTGGGCATCTAGGTGACCCCTTGCGTCGAAGTGTGATGGTCGTTACATTGTGTCACGTCATAGACGATACGCAACGTATCGACTAGCGCCCTCTGCGCCCTGAGAGTCACCGGGGACGCAACCAGAACTCGCTGTACCCGCTGTGCCGCACCGAATTTCAACGCACGTGAGGCTTCGCGCCTCCGACCGTCGAAAGGTCGCCATGAGTTCCGAGAAGACAACCGGGGATCAAGACTTCTCCGAGGTGGCCCGGCCCGTAGCCTCCCGCACGGACCCTGCCGAACTGGCCACCCGCCTGCAGCGGTGGCTCGGCACCCAGCTTCCCGCGGAGGCCGAGCCCGAGGTCACCGACGTGCAGGTGCCCGCCGCGAACGGCATGTCGAACGAGACGATCCTGTTCGACGCGCTGTGGAACGAGGACGGCGACCGTCGCCACCACTACCTCGTCGCACGCATCGCCCCCGCGCCGTCGGGAGTGCCGATCTTCCCGTCGTACGACCTGGACCAGCAGTACCAGGTCATCAAGGCGGTCGGGGCGCACTCGTCGGTTCCGGTGCCGCGCGTCTACTGGTCCGAGACGTCCCCCGAGGCCCTCGGTGGCGAGTTCTTCGTCATGGAACGGCTCGACGGTCAGGTCCCACCGGACGTCATGCCCTACAACTTCGGCTCGTGGCTGTCCGAGGGTTCACCCGAGGACCGTCGCCGTCTGCAGGACACGTCGGTGCGTGTCCTCGCCGACCTGCACGCGATACCGGCCCCGGCGCAGCTGTTTCCGAGCCTGAATCCCACCCCCGGGACCGACGAGGTGACCGCCGACGCCGCCCTGCGCGCGCACGTCGACGCGCAGCGCCGCTACTACGAGTGGGCCGTCGAGACCGGCCCCCGCTCACCGCTGATCGAACGCGGCCTCGACTGGCTCGACGCCCACTGGCCTCACCCCACCGGGCCGGCCGTGCTGTGCTGGGGCGACTCGCGGATCGGGAACATCATCTACCGCGACTTCGAGCCGGTGGCGGTCCTCGACTGGGAGATGGCCACCCTGGGCCCGCGCGAGCTGGACCTGGGGTGGATGATCTTCATCCACCGCTTCTTCGAGGATCTCGCCGGCATGGCGGGGCTGCCCGGCCTGCCCGATTTCCTGCGCCGCGACGACGCGGTGGCGACATATCGGGACCTCACCGGATACTCGGCCACCGATCTCGACTTCTACACGCTCTACGCCGCGCTGCGGCACGCGATCATCATGTTCCGGGTGCAGAGCCGCGCCGTCGCGTTCGGTCAGGCCGAGGCCCCGGCGGACCCGGATGACATGATCCTGCACCGCAAGACGGTCGAGGACATGCTCGATGGCACCTATTGGACCCGCGTCGCCGGACGGGAGGTGGCGTGATGCTCTCCCCCATGGACGACTTCCCGGTCCACCAGATCGCCGAACCCATCCGCCACGTCGGCACCTCCGACCGCAACTTCTACGACCGCTACTACTTCAACTGCCACCCCGGCCTCGACTACGACGGCGAACCTCTGTTCCTCATCATCGGGCTGGGCCAGTACCCCAATCTCGGTGTCACCGACGGCTTCGCGGTACTGCGCCGCGGCGACGACCACATCGTGGCGCGGGCGTCGAAGGCCCTCGGCTCCGACCGCATGGACGTCACCGTCGGCCCGCTGCGCATCGAGGTGCTCGAGGGCCTGCATCGCCTGCGGGTCGTGCTCGAACCGACACCGGAGGCGCCGGACCTGTCGTTCGATCTGATCTTCGAATCCGACATCCCGGCTTCGTTGGAGGCCAGGCACTTCCACCGCCAGCTCGAGCGGGTCACGTTCGACACCCAGCGCTTCGTGCAGACGGGAAGCTGGGAGGGAACGCTGACCGTCGACGGCGAGACGATCCCCGTCACCCCGGACACCTGGCGCGGCAACCGTGACCGCTCCTGGGGCGTGCGCCCCGTCGGCGAGGCCGAACCGCCCGGGCGCCGGGCGGACCCGTCGATCGCGGGCGAGCAGAACTTCTTCTGGATCTACACGATCATGCAATTCGAGGAGTTCTCGATCGTCGCGATCATGCAGGAGGACCGCCACGGCCGCCGGATCGTCGAGGACGCCACCCGGGTGTGGACCGATCGCTCCCGCGAGCCCGAGTGGCTCGGCCGGCCGGAGCACGATCTCGCGTTCGTCTCGGGTACCCGCGAGGTCGCGGGCGCGACGCTCGAGTTCCACCGCCCCGGCGGCTACGGCAAGCCCGACGAGATCCTGACCGTCACTTGCGAACCGGTTCTCCCCCACTACCTCGGCGTGGGTACCGGCTACGGACTCGAACAGGACTGGCGGCACGGCATGTGGCAGGGCGAGCTGGTCGTCCAGGGCCTGCGCGAGAAGGTCGCCGACATCGAACCGTGGAAGAAACTCTTCTGCCCCGTCGACAACCTCGCCCGCTTCACCCTCGTCGAGGACGGCCAGACGCACATCGGCTCCGGCCTTCTCGAGGTCGGAATCATCGGCCCGTGTGACCGCTACGGCTTCACCGGCGCCGCCGATGTCGCGCCCTGACACCCCCACAGCTCCACACAACGAAAGGAACCCGTTATGAAGGCTGGCTCCAGCCCGTTACGCGTGCGGACCACGCGGTCCGCCACGGCTCTGCTTCTCGCCGGTGGAATGTTCCTCTCCGGCAACATGATCGCGTCCGCGCAGGACACGACCACGCCTCCCACCACCACCCCGGATCCGACCACCACCACTCCAGCGCCCACGCTGCAAATCCCTGCGGAGTTGCTGGGATCCCTCGGCTCCCTCCCAGGCGCGACCACCACTCCGAACCCGACGACCACCGCATCGCCCGGGCCGCAACTCCCTGGGGGGGCGCTGGGATCCCTCGGCTCCGGCTCGGCCGACGTGCACCTCGACCCGACACCGCGACTGGCGTCCATCCCCAACTTCCGGGACGTCGCCGGCAGCGAGGGCGGCGGCTACGAGGGCCTCGCCGGCCGGCACCTGAAGCGTGGTGTGATCTACCGCTCCGACGATCTGGCGTCCGCCAGCGACGAGGACCTCGCGACCCTGTCGTCGCTGAACATCAAGCACATCTACGACCTGCGCGGCGAGACCGAGATCTCGAACCCGATGGTCGGTGGGCCCGACAAGATTCCGGCCGGGGCGGACTACAAGCACATCCCGATCGAGTTCGGCGACCTGATCGCGCTCGCGCAGTCGATCCAGTCGCCCGAAGAGGGCCGGCAGTTCATGATCGACGCCAACCGCAGCTTCGTCAGCGATCCGGCGAAGCGTGAGGGCTTCAAGCAGTTGCTCACCGAGATCGCGAACAGCGACGGCCCGGTGCTGTTCCACTGCAGCGCCGGCAAGGACCGCACCGGCTGGATCGCAGCGCTCCTGCTGACCATCGGCGGCGTGCAGCAGCAGGCTGTCTACGACGACTACCTGCTCAGCAACACCTACCTGGCCGAGTCGAACGCCGCCACGCTGGCCCAGATCCGGGCCGCGCTCGGCGACCAGGCCGCGCTGAACCTCGAGCCCGTCCTGGCCGTCGACAAGAGCTACCTCGAGGCCGCGTTCGAGCAGATGCGCGCCGACTACGGTGGCCCGGTCGCCTACCTGGCCGACGGCCTGGGCCTCGAGCAGATGACCATCGCGAAGCTGGCGAAGAAGCTCAACTTCTGACGAGCTCGCCCCCAAGCACCCGGGCGGTCCTGACCCCGACCAGGACCGCCCGGGTTTTCTTCTGCACGGACCGGGTTGTTCCGTATGTTGCCCTCGGTGGACACTCGAGTTATTAATTAAGTGACTGCTCAATTAATCGATTCGGACCACGGGAGTGTGCGCATGCGGACCGTCGACGAGGCTGCACGTGAGGCCAAGAGAACCGAACTGCTCGACGCAGCGGCCCGCTGCTTCGCCGAGCGCGGGTACCACGCGACGCGCACCGCGGACATCTGCGCGTTGGCGGGCATGAGTTCCGGCAACCTCTTCCACTACTTCCCGACCAAGCAGGCCGTGCTGCTGGCACTGATCGAGCGGGACGGCGCCGAGACCGCGTCGTCCGTTGCGGAACTCGCCGCCGCGGACGACCCGTTCGGCGCCTTGCTGCTCCTGCTCGACGACGTCTGCCGCCTCGCGGCCGATTCCACGTATTCCGGGTTGGCGTTGGAGATCTCGGCGCTCGCCCATCGCGACGACGACGTCGCGGTGCGGTTCAAGGCAAACGACCTGAGCTTCCGGCGGGGGCTCGAGCATCTGCTCGAACGCGCCGCGGCGGCCCGCCAACTCGACACCGAGCTGACCGCCGCGGACGCGGCCACCTGGATCGCCGCGCTCGTCGACGGCATGTTCGCCCGCGTCGCGGCCGATCCGACCTTCCGGCCCGAGACCCAGTCGGCGGTGCTTCGCCGCATCGTCAGCCAGCTTCTCCGGGGCGCGGCGTCGTGACCGGGACGACGTCGCCGGCGCCGGAACGCGCCCGCCGGCTGCAGAATGTCGACGCGCTGCGCGGGTTCGCCCTGTTCGGCATCCTGGCGGTCAACATCTGGGCCTTCGCGGACCCGTACTACGCGTCGACCGAGACGAACCCGGGCTTCGACTCCGGGGTCGACCACGCCGTGCGGTTCGTGGTCTCGCTGCTGTTCGAGACCAAGTTCTATCTGCTGTTCTCGTTCCTCTTCGGCTACAGCTTCACGCTGCAGATGGCCGCGGCGGAGCGGGCGGGGCGCGGGTTCGTTCCGCGCATGCTGCGTCGGCAGGGCGCGCTGCTGGTCATCGGGCTGCTGCACGGCGCCGCCCTGTACTACGGCGAGATCCTCTCCACGTATGCGCTGCTCGGGCTAGTCCTCCTGGCCTGCCGGAACGTCTCGCCGACGACCGCGCTCCGGTTGGGGGCGGCGCTGATCGTCGCGTCGTCGGCGTTGTGGATGCTCCTCGGCCTCGCGCAACTCGCCGCCGGCGACGTCACCGGCGCGAGCGCGTCGGACGCGGCCGGCAAGCTCGCGGCGTTCCGCGGCGACGCGGCCGCGACCCTGGACTTCCATTCCGGGCACCTCCCGGACACGCTCGGCGCCCTCTGGATCCTGCAGGGGCCGAGCGCGCTGGCGATGTTCTTCTTCGGTTTCGCCGCCGGTCGGCTGCGGGTGTTCGCGGATCCCGAGCGGTACCGGGACGCGATGAAGCGTGTGCTGGTATTCGGCCTTCCGATCGGCCTGCTCGGTGCCGCCGCGTACGCCCTCGCCGCCGCGTACGCACCGGGCGGCGGACTGGAGACGGTCGCGTTCGGATTCGGGCAGCTGACGGCGCCCGCACTCACCGCGACGTACGTGGTGGCGGCGCTGCTGCTGTTCCGGACCGCCGTCGGCCGCCGGGTCGAGACCGCGCTGGCGCCGATGGGCAAGGCGGCGCTGACCAACTACCTGGTGCAGTCGCTTCTGCTCGGTGTCCTGTTCACGGGCTACGGCCTCGGTCTGGTCGATCGGCTCCCGCCGCTCGCGGTGATCGCCGTCGTCCCGGTCGTGTTCGCCGCCCAGATGGCCGCCAGCCGCCTCTGGATGCGCGGGCATCCGTACGGCCCCGCCGAGTGGGTGCTGCGGGCGGTGACCCTCGCCGACGTACCGCCGTGGCGGTCCCCCCGAACCGCCCCGACGCCCAGTGATCGGCGGTACCGTCGAGACAGCGAAGAGTAGTTCCGCGTCACCGATCGACAGATTCCGGACGACCCTAGGAGCATCCCGTGGCCTCTCGCCTCAATCCCTACATCAGCTTCGCCGGCAATGCCCGCGAGGCGATGGAGTTCTACAAGAGCGTCTTCGGCGGCACCCTGAACATGAGCACCTTCGGCGAGTTCGGCTCGCCCGACGACGGTGACAAGATCATGCACGCGATGCTCGAGACCGACAGCGGCTTCACGATCATGGGTGCGGACACACCGCCCGGCATGGAACACAAGGTCGGCACCGACATGGCCGTGAGCCTCAGCGGCGACGACGCCGACGAACTCCGCGGCTACTGGGACCAGCTGTCCTCGTCGGGCACCGTCCAGGTGCCCCTCGAGAAGCAGATGTGGGGCGACGTGTTCGGGGCCTGTGCCGACCGGTTCGGCGTCTCGTGGATGGTGAACATCGCCCAGCAGCCGACGTGAACACCCCGAGAACACCCAGGTAAGTTGCCTTCGCCTGCATTCATGACCACACTCGCCTTTGCGGGAGACGACACCGTGTGATCACCAGGAAGGCACCATGGACACCAGTTCGCCGAAGACGACCGTCGTTGTACCCACGTACAACGAACGCGACAATCTGCCGAAACTCGTCGAGCGGCTGGCGGCGTTGGAGGTACCGAACCTGCACCTGCTGGTGGTCGACGACAACTCCCCCGACGGCACCGGCGAGGTCGCCGAGAAGCTGGCGATCGAGGGGGCGATCCCCATCCGGGTGCTGCACCGCACCGTCAAGGACGGCCTCGGACGCGCCTACGTCGCCGGCATGACGCGCGCGCTCGAGGACGGCGCCGACATCGTCATCCAGATGGACGCCGACCTCTCGCACCCAGCCGAGGTCATCCCGACGATGATCCGCACCCTCACCACCACCGACGCCGCCGTCGTGCTCGGCTCCCGGTACGTCCCGGGCGGCGCGGTCGCGAGCGACTGGCCGTGGCACCGCAAGGCGCTGTCGGCGTGGGCCAACTTCTACGTCAACGCGATCCTGCGGCTCGGTGTGAAGGACGCGACCGCGGGGTTCAAGGCGTGGCACGCGCGCACCCTCGAGGCGATCGACGTCGCGTCGATCCACAGCAACGGCTACTCGTTCCAGGTGGAGATGAACTACCGGACCACGAGCCGCGGCATGCGGATCGCCGAGGTCCCGATCCGCTTCGAGGAGCGCACCGACGGCGTGTCGAAGATGAGCCTGGCCGTCCAGCTCGAGTCGGCCCTGGTGCCGTGGAAGTTGCGGTTCGGCAAGAAGCGCTGAGCCGCGCCGTCGTCGAGCGGCCGCCGAAAAATCGCGGGCGTTTTGCACCGATTGCTGCCACCATCGGCAAGCATGACGTCCGCAGCAGGTATCCAGGTCCGCACCGCCACCGACAGTGATTGGCCGGCGATCGAGCTCCTCGACTCGGTCGCGTTCGGCTACCACCCCGCCGACGACGATCGGGCACTCGGTAGAGCACTGATGCGGCCCGAGGATGTCGTGCTCGCCTCCGAGGACGGCGTCCCGATCGGGGTGGCGGCGCACCTGCCGCTCGACATCACCGTGCCCGGTGGACGGCAGCTGCCGACGCGGGGCGTCACCTGGGTGTCGGTGGCTCCGACGCATCGCCGTCGTGGCGTGCTGCGGGCGATGTTCGCGCGTCTGCACCGGGAGATCGCCGCCACCGGCGTGCCCCTGGCCGCCCTGACCGCGAGCGAGGCCGGCATCTACGGCCGGTTCGGATACGGCGCGGCGACGGTCGCGTCCGACGTGACCTTCGACCGCCGCTTCGCCAGGTTCCGCCATGACGCCCCGGACCCGGGCGGGGTTCGCGTGGTCGACGCGGAATCCGCCGCGCGAGACCTGCCCGCGATCTACGACCGCTGGCGCCGCATCACCCCGGGAGCGCAGGCACGACCGAAAGCCCACTGGGACTTCACCTTCGCCGATCCGGAGGCCAACCGTGACGGGGGATCGGCCTTGTTCTTCCTGCTCCACGCAGACGGGTACGCGATGTTCCGGCGCCGCGGCGAGGACGACACGAGGACGGCGGTCGTCGAGGAACTGGTGGCGGTGACGGACGGTGCCCACGCGGCGCTGTGGCGCGCGCTGTGCGGTCTGGATTTGATGACCCACGTCGAGGCGAGCGTGCACGCCGACGATCCACTGCGCCTGATGCTCACCGACTCTCGACTGGTGCGCACCACCCGCGTCGCCGACGACCTGTGGCTCCGAATCATGGACGTACCCGCGGCCCTGGAGGCCCGCACGTACGCCGTCGACCTCGACACCGTCGTCGAGGTCCACGACCCGTATCTCGACGCCGGAGGCACCTTCGCGCTGACGGTGCGCGACGGACGTGCGCAGTGCCGACGCACCGACGCATCACCCCGCGTCGCGCTCGATCTCGACGTGTTGAGCGGTCTGTATCTCGGGACCCACCGCGTCCGCCCGTTCGCCGCCGCGGGACGGGCACAAGCGAAGTCGGACGGAGATCTGGCCCTGCTCGACGCGGCGTTCGCCTCGGATCGTCCGGCGGTGCTCGGGTGGGGTTTCTGACCGGAACCTCGCCCGATCGGGGCCGAAAACGAGCGCCGCGGGCACGGGTGCCGATAGTGTGGCGGCCTCGGACGATTCACCGCCGTCGACACGAAGGGGATCCGAATGAGCTTCCCTCGCAAGACCGTCACCGTGGCCGCCCTGGCCGGGGCCACCTGCCTGGCCTTCGCGCCGAGCGCCTCCGCCGCGACCTATCAGGTCACCGCGGTCGCACCGATCGGCACCGTGTACGCCAACACGATCACGACCCTCGCGGTGGGCGTCGCGCCCACACCGGTCGGCGCCGACGCCACCTCCCCGGTGCTGCTCGAGATCACCGAACCCGACGGCGACCACCAGTCGGCCACGGTGCCGCTGACGCTGGGCGGCGCCACGGTGGCCACGCGGGTACACGAGGCCGGCCGGTACACGGCCGTGTTCACCTTCACGCCGCCCGTAGGCGAGTCCGCCTCGGCGACAATGCAGTTCGACGTCCTGCCGTCACCGTTCGGGACCGGTAGCGCGTCGTAGTCCTACCCGCGCTTGGCCGCGGGGTCGTCGTAGACGACGACCACCGCCTCGGCCGGCTCGTCGCCGAGCGCCCGCATGCGATGCGGGACGGTCGCGTCGAAGTAGACTGAGTCGCCCGCAGCCAGCGCCGTGGTGCGGCCGTCGAAATCGATCTCGACGGCACCGACGTGCACGAACACGAACTCCTGGCCGGGATGCTCCCGGTAGCCCTCGTCGCCGTACTCGGCCCCCGGGCGGACGACGAACGGTGTCATCACCTTGCCGAGCATCGCCGATGCGACGGGGCGGTAGCGGTCGTCGCCGCCGGATTCACGTTCCCCGGCGCGCTCGATCGTCACCTTCTCCTCGATGCCCGCGGCCGAGAACAGCCGGCTCACGTCGACGTCGAGCGCACGCGAGATGCTCAGCGCCGCGGCGATCGACGGCGTGCTGCGGCCCCGTTCCACCTTCGAGAGGTAGCTCCGGGTGAGGCCCGTGCGCTCGGCCAGCGCCTCGAGCGTGAGCCCCTGCTGTGTGCGGATCGTGCGCACCAGTGCCGTCATCAATCTCCTCCGAAAGGGCCGCGGAACACGCCTTTCCCGTCGAGGCGGCCGCCGCGCCCACGGTAACACCCTGTGCCCCGACCATGAATCCCCGTTGCCTTTAGGACACCTTGTGTCCTATCGTCTCCACAGTGTCCTTTCGCCGATCGCAAGGAGAGACACCATGGCCACGACACTCACCGATTCCAAGACCACGCTGATGCAACGAGCCCAGGACCAGATGTCGGTTCAGCTCGCATCCCCGGAATGGACGACTCGCGAGAAGGTCGCCCTCACGTGCCGCGCACTGTTCGACGCCGGCCACGACAGCGGACTCGCCGGACAGATCACCGCACGCGCCGAGCAGCCCGGCACCTACTACACGCAGCGCCTGGGCCTCGGCTTCGACGAGATCACCGCCGGCAACCTCCTGCTCGTCGACGAGGACCTCCAGGTCCGCGAAGGATCTGGAATGGCGAACCCGGCCAACCGGTTCCACAGCTGGATCTACCGCGCCCGCCCCGACGTCTCGTGCATCGTCCACACCCACCCGCTCCACGTCGCGGCGCTGTCGATGCTCGAAGTGCCCCTGGCGGTCTCCCAGATGGACATCGCCCCGCTGTACGACGACTGCGCGTTCCTACCCGACTGGCCGGGAGTGCCGGTCGGCAACGAGGAAGGCGAGATCATCACTGCCGCATTGGGAGACAAGAAGGCCGTGCTGTTGGCCCACCACGGGCACGTGGTGGCCGGCGCGAGCGTCGAGGAGGCGTGCTCCCTCGCCGTCCTGATCGAGCGGGCGGCGAAGCTGCAGTTGCTCGCGATGTCGGCGGGCACCATCGCCGAGCTGCCCGAGCGCCTGGCCCGCGAGGCCCACGACTGGACGCTCACCCCCAAGCGCAGCGAGGCCAACTTCGCGTACTACGCGCGGCGCGCGCTCGTCCGGCACCCGGACGCACTCGACTCCTGACCCCTCGACAGCACCCGGAGGTACCCCGCATGTCCCCCCTGATCGAAGGCATTGTCGCCTACCCCGTCACGCCGTTCACCGAGTCCGACACTGTCGACACCACTCGGCTCCACGCACTGGTCGACACCCTCGTCGCGAGTGGCGTCCACGCGATCGCGCCACTCGGCAGTACCGGCGAGTCCGCGTACCTCGACGACCGCGAGTGGAACACGGTGGTGGACGCGACGGTCGCCGCGGTGAACGGTCGCGTTCCCGTCGTCGTCGGCGCGTCGGATCTGACCACCGCCAACACGATTCGCCGCGCCCGCTACGCCGAGCAGGCCGGCGCCGACTCGGTGATGGTCCTGCCCGTCTCGTACTGGAAGCTGTCCGAGCGCGAGATCGCGACGCACTACGCAGCGGTCGCGGGCTCGATCGGCATTCCCGTCATGGTGTACAACAACCCCGCCACGAGCGGGATCGACATGTCGCCCGAGCTGCTCTTCGAGCTGTTCCGCATCATCGAGAACGTCACGATGGTGAAGGAGTCGACGGGCGACATCACCCGCATGCACCGCCTCACCGAGCTGAGCGGTGGCGAGCTGCCGTTCTTCAACGGCAGCAATCCGCTGGTGCTGAAGGCGCTCCAGGCGGGAGCATCCGGATGGTGCACCGCCGCACCGTGTCTGAGACCACAGGCATGTATCGACCTGTTGACGGCGGTCCGGTCGGGACAGCTCGACACGGCCCAGGAGATCTACGACGACCTGGCACCGCTGCTCGAGTTCATCGTCGCGGGCGGGCTGCCCACCACGGTCAAGGCGGGACTGGATCTGCTGGGGCGCGGCGTCGGCTACCCGCGCGGGCCGCTGCTACCGCTCGACGACGACGACCGCGCGGTGCTGTCCCGGCTCCTGCACACGGCCTGAGGCTGCGCGACAGACAAAAACGCGGACGCTCCACGGGATTTCCCCGCAGAGCGTCCGCGTGCTGTGGACCGTATGCCCGAGCGTCAGCGACCGATGAGGGCGCGCCGTTCGATCTCCGCGAAGTCCGTGCCGGCGGCGTCGGGACGGCCGCGGCCGACGAGCGAACCGATGTACGCGAACAGGAAGCCGGCGGGCACCGACACCAGGGCCGGGATGGTGAGCGGGAAGATCGGATCGATGCCGTGCACCAGCCCTGTGGGCCCGAGGATGTTCGGGCTGATCGCGACCAGCCCGAGGCTGACGATCAGGCCACCGACCAGCGCCCACGTGGCGCCGACCCGGTTGAAGCCCTTCCAGTAGATGCTCAGCAGCAGCACCGGCAGGCTCGTGCTGGCCGCGACGGCGAACGCAACGTTGGCGAGGAAGCCCAGGTTGAAGCCCTTGGCGCCGAGCGCGAGGAACATCGCGACGATCGCGATGCCGAGCAGCGAGAATCGCGCGACCTTCAATTGCGTTTCCGCCGAGGCGTTTCCGTTTTTGATGACGTGCGTGTAGAGGTCGTGCGCGAAGGCACCGGAGGTGGCGATCGCGACACCGGCGAGCACCGCGAGGATCGTCGCGAGCGTGATGCCGATGATGACCGCCTCGAGGACCGGACCGCCGAGCTCGCGGGCCAGCTGCACCACCGCGAGGTTGCCCTGCGGGTGCGCCTTCAAGATCTCGTCCTTGCCGATCGCGCGGAGGGCGCCGTAGCCGATGAACGGCAGCACCAGGTAGAAGATGCTGAAGATCCACAGCGCGACGACACCGGACTTGCGGGCGGCCCGCGCGTCCTTGACGGTGAGGAACCGGACCATCACGTGCGGCAGACCCATCACGCCCAGCGCGAGGGCGAGCTGCTGCGAGATGATGTCGAACGTCTTGGTGGTGGTCTGCGGGTGCGACGATGCGACCGCATCCGGAACGGCGTCGACCACGTGGAACGGGCTGGGGCCGTACTTCATCAGGACCAGGAACAGGATCAGCGCGGTGCCGCCGAGCAGCAGGCCCGTCTTGAGCACCTGCACCCACGTGGTGGCGAGCATGCCGCCGAACATCGTGTAGACGACCATGAGCAGGCCCAGCACCACGACGGCCACCCAGAACTTGATGCCGAGCAGGGCCTGCACCAGCAGACCGGCACCGACGAACTGGATCACCATGTACATCGCCGAGATGACGATCGTGGTGACGGCGAGGCACGCGCGTAGCCCCCGGCCGTCGAACCGGGCGGCGACGGCGTCGGCGAGGGTGAAGCGGCCGAGGTTGCGTAGCGGCTCGGCGATGATCAGCAGCACCAGCAGGTAGGCCAGCGGGACCGCGGTCGCCAGGTAGAAGCCGTTGAAGCCCGACAACGCGATGAGGCCGGTGATGCCGAGGAACGATGCCGCCGAGACGTAGTCACCCGAGATGGCCAGGCCATTGCCGATCGGCCCGACCTGCCCCTCGGCCACGTAGTGCGAGTCGGTGGAGGTGTTGCGCTTGGCGGCCAGATACGTGATCGCGAGCGTGACGCCGATGATGGCGACGACGATGGTGACACTCAAACCCATTGTCACTCACCGCCCTTCGGGAGGTCGAGCTCGGCCAGGTGGGCGTCGATGATCGCGTCCATGCCGCGCGCCCAGCGGACGTAGAACTGCGCGACGACGAGGATCCCGACGAAGACGCCGAAGCCGGCCCAGTAGGCCAGGCCGAGGCCGGCGAATCGACCGGACAGCACGGTGGTCGAGGTCGTCAGGACGATGAAGCCCATGAAGACGATCAGGAGCACCGCCGCCGAGACGAGCGAGACGCGGCGACGGCGACGGGCGATGTCGAGAATCGCGTCGAGTCCGGTATCGGCGGCTGACGGATCCGGCGAAGCCGGGGAATCTGGGCGCGCGGCATCGGCCGGCGACAGGCCAAGCGACATGGTCACCTCGGGGGTATGAGCGGTAGGCATGTGATCAATCCTTTGATCACTGCATGGTGGCCATACCGTAGGTGAGGGCAGTCACAAGATGCAAGAGCCCGGCCACCCACCACAGAAAACCTGCGGAAGTGGCCGGAACCGAACCCGTCGGTCCGTCAGTCCCGGGTGTGGAGCTCCCCGGACGACGCGGTCGCCAACTTCTCGAGCAGCCCGATCAGGATCGTCCGCTCGGGCTTGGTGAGCGCACTGGCCCACACCTGCTCGCGGCGGTTGTGCTCGGCATAGGTGGCGGTGATGGCCTCGACGCCGGCGTCCGTCAGCCGCAACTCGACCGCGCGACGATCCACCTCCGAGCGTCGGCGCGTCACGTAGCCGTCCCGTTCCAGCGTATTGACCAGCGCGGACACGGCAGCGCGGCTCATCCCCGACAGCTTCGCCACCCGCTTGGCCTCGCTGGGGCCGGCCAGCCACAGCATGAACAGCACGCGGAAGCCCGGCCAACTCCACCCGCCCGGACGGTGCACGGTGGACTCGAGGTCGTAGACCAGCGCGCTGGCGACACGGGTCAGTTCGAGGACGAGTTTCATCGACACCGGGTCGACCTCGGGCATCGTCCGAGTCGTCTTGCGCACCGCGAAGTCGACGAACGACAGGAAGTCGAGATCGTCGATGTTCTCGTGGTCGTCGCGGCTCGCGGCGTTCGGGCGGTCGGCGTCGGTCATGCCGGTCAGATTAGAGCCCGAAGCGGGGAGTTTCGGAGCGGATTTCGTCAAAGACTTGCATATCTCCTGTGACACGGCTTACCTTGTCCGCAATATCAATCAAAGCTTTGACTATTCGAGGTGACCTGATGGCTGAACTGTCCTTCGCCTCCTCCGCCGATCTCGGCGAGAAGGAACAGACCCTGGAGGTCCTCGCCGACGGCGTCTACGCGCTCACGGCCGAGGGCGACCCCAACCTGGGCGCGATCGAGGGCGAGGACTTCCTCGTGTGCTTCGAGGCCCTCGCGACGCCCGTCGCCGCGCAGGACTGGCTCGCCAAGCTGCGCCAGCACACCGACAAGCCGGTGCGCTACCTGGTGCTCTCGCACTACCACGCGGTGCGCGTCCTGGGCGCGTCCGCGTTCGACGCCGAGATCATCGTCGCGCACGACAACACCCGCAAGCTGATCGCAGAGCGCGGCAAGGAGGACTGGGCATCCGAGTTCGGCCGTATGCCGCGGCTGGCGAAGGGCGCCGAGTCGGTGCCCGGCCTCACGTGGCCCACCATGACGTTCTCCGACGAACTGACCATCGACCTCGGCGGTGACCGCGGCGACCTGGTGCTCAAGCACCTCGGACGCGGACACACCGAGGGCGACATCGTCGCGTGGCTGCCCCAGCAGAAGATCCTGTTCGCCGGCGACCTCGTCGAGGCGCAGGCCGCGCTCTACACCGGCGACGCCTTCCACCGCGACTGGGCCGCAGGCACTCTCGACCGCATCAAGGCGCTCGGCGCCGAGGCGCTGATCGGCGGACGCGGTGCCGTGAGCCGCGGCCGCGAGGAGGTCGACGCCGCGATCGAGCAGACCCGCCACTTCCTGAACGTGATGATCACCGAGGTCGACGCGGTGCAGCAGCGCGGCGGCACCCTCAAGGAGGCGTTCGAGGCCACCCACGCCGCCCTGTTCGAGCGCTACGGCCACTGGCCGATCTTCGAGCACTGTCTGCCGTTCGACGTCTCCCGTGTGTGGGACGAGCTCTCCGGCATCGAGCGCCCGGTGATCTGGACGGCGGAGCGCGACCGCGAGGTCTGGGCCCAGCTGCAGGGCTGAGTCGGTCGAGCATCAGGAGGATTTGCGATGGGCGTCAACCACATTCACACGGGCACCGTGGCGGTGATCGGCAACGGGCCGGTGGGCCAGACCACGGCGCTGCTGCTCGCCCGATGGGGCGTGCGGGTCGTGCTGCTCGACGGCCGGGCCGAGCGGGACCCGATCGGGTCCAAGGCCATCTGCCAGCAGCGGGACGTGCTCGAGGTGTGGGCCGCGATCGGCGTCGGGGAACAGATCGCGTCCGAGGGCGTCACGTGGGACACCGCGCGCACGTTCCACCGCGAGAACGAGCTGTTCGCACAGCAGTTCGTCGATCACGGCCAGTCGCCGTTCCCGCCCTTCGTCAACGTCTCCCAGGCACGCACCGAGGAACTGCTCGACGAGGCCATCGCCGCGCAGCCGCTCATCGAGGTGCGGTGGGGCCACGACGTCGCGCGGATCGACCAGGACGCGTCCGAGGTGCGGCTCGAGTGCGCGACCGATGCCGGGACGGTGACGGTGGCGGCCGACTACGCGGTGATGGCCACCGGTTCGCGCAGCAGCGAACTGCGCCGGCAGCTCGGCGTCGGATTCCCCGGCCGCTCGTTCGACGACAAGTTCCTCATCTGCGACATCCAGGCCGACATCCCGGGATGGGCCAGCGAGCGGCGCTTCTACTTCGACCCGGAGTGGAATCCGGGCCGGCAGGTGCTCATCCACCCGTGCCCCGACTCGACGTTCCGCATCGACTGGCAGGTGCCCGGCGACTACGACCTCGACGCCGAGGCGGAGAGCGGCGCGCTGAACACCCGGATCCGGCAGATCATCGGCGACAAGCCCTACCGGATCGTATGGAAGTCGGTGTACCGCTTCCATGCCCGACTGGCGGACCGCATGCGGGTGGGCCGGGTCCTGCTGGCCGGTGACTGCGCGCACATCGTCTCGCCGTTCGGTGCGCGCGGCCTCAACTCCGGTGTCGGTGACGCCGAGAACGCGGCGTGGAAGCTGGCGTTCGTGCTGCGCGGCTGGGCCGACCCGTCGCTGCTCGAGACCTACGACCTCGAGCGGCGGGCGGCCGCGGCGGAGAACCTGGAGGTCACGTCCGCCACGATGGACTTCCTGGTGCCGCAAACCGACGAGCAGCACGCCCGCCGCAAGGCCGTGCTCGAGGCCGCGGCGACCGATCCCGCGGCGCGGGCCGCAGTGGACTCGGGCCGTCTGGCCGAACCCTTCTGGTATGTCGACTCACCACTGACGACGCCGGATGCCCGGCGTCCGTTCACCGGCCGTCCGGACCGGGGTGTCTCACCCGCCCCGGTTCCGGGCGTGCTGGTCCCGGACGTGCCAGCGACCGTGCGTGGCCAGGACTGCGCCCGGCTGCGGGAGATCGCCCGGCACGGTGTCCTGCTGCTGCACGGCGCCGCCGTGGACCCGGCCGACATTCGGCAGATCGCGCTGGATGCGACGCACGCCCCGATCCGGCTCCACGCGCTGGCCGACGTCGACACCAGCGGACTGCTCACGGCCGCAACCAGAGCCGAGGCGAACGAGGTGTGGGTCGTCCGGCCCGACGCCCACATCGCCGCGGTGGTCGACGGCAACGACCGGCAGGCTCTCGCGGCCGCACTGCGGCGTGCCGTGGGCGCCGAGGTGACGGTCGGCGAACGACAGGTGGGCTGACTCAGCCCCGGAGGCGGTGGGCCTCGACGAGCGCGCAGTCCCGCAGGACCCGCATCAGCGGAGTCACGCGGCTCGCGACGTAGACGAGGCTCACCGCAGTGGGCACCGCGTCGACGATGTCGACGAATCTGACGTGGTGATGGTGGACGCGGCGGCGCGCGGCCACCGGCACCGCGCCGACACCCCGATCGGCCGCTACAAGCTCGAGCCACTCGTCGAAGTTGGTGCAGGTCACGATCTCTCGGTTCGGGTCTGGCTCGGTCCAGGACTCGGCTCTCGTCGTCCCGGTCAGGGTGTTGACGACCAGTGGATAGGTCCCCAGTTCGTCCCACGTGACGGCGTCCCGCGCGGCGAGGGGTGAGCGGGCGCTGACCGCGGCGATCCGTGGCTCCCAGAACAAGTGGTGTACGGCCAGCGCCCCACGGGGGACCTCCCCGCGCATCACAGCCGCATCGACGACGCCGTCGCGAAGCGCCGTCACCGGGTCGTCGCACCGCTGCAACAACACTCGCGCGCCGGAGCGTTCCTCGCACGCAGCGATCGTGTCGTGTGCCCACGGATCGGGGAGCAGCCAGCTGAATCCGAGTCGCACCGTCCGGTTTGCCTGCGCGGACGCGATCGCGGCGTCCAGATCACCGAGGACGAGTCGAATTCGCTCCGTGAACGCCCGCCCGTCCTCGGTCGGTGTCATCGACCGGGACGTCCGCTCCAGCAGCCGGGTTCCGAGCGTCGCCTCGAGTTGCTGGATCGTCCGGGTGAGCGCAGGTTGTGTGATGTTGAGCCGCTCGGCCGCCGCCGTGAAGGTCCCGGCGTCGATCACCGCGACCAGCGCCCGCAGATGCCGCAACTCGACATTCATAACCATCGAGCATAGATTCCGTCGAAGCGGCATTTCCGTGCGGCCATCGGCCACGCATAACGTCGGGGCGACGAAGGGGATCGAAGTGAACCTGCCGCTCCCGGCCGAAACATGCGCTCCGCCCCGGTACGCCCGCGCGACGGTGGTTCGCGGCGCGGCCGGCCTCGCGGCTGCGATGGGTGTCGGCCGATTCGTGTACACACCCCTGCTCCCCCTGATGCAGGAACAGACCGGGGTCTCGCACTCGGACACCGCACTCGTCGCGACCGCCAACTACCTCGGCTACTTCCTGGGCGCGATCGCGCTGGCCGTGTACCCGTCGGGAACACGCTCACGCCCCCTGTTCCACGCGTCGATCGTCGCGCTGATCGCGAGCGAACTCGTGATGATCACCGGCACCGACGTGCGCCTGTGGCTGACCACGCGCGTCGTGGCCGGCATCGCCAGCGCCGCGGTCTTCGTGTACTGCGCCACCGCGGTAGTCGGTCATCCGTCGGCCGGGGTGACGTTCACCGGCGTCGGGGCCGGCATCGCGACCTCCGGAGTTCTCGTCGCGGTGCTGGGGCCGATCACGTCGTGGAGCGTTCTGTGGGTCGTCGCCGCGGCGATCACGGCCGGCTTCGCCGCAATCGCCTGGAGCCTGCCGCCGGGGACTCCTCCACCGCGACCTTCCGGCGGCTCTCGACCGCGCACCAAGCCGTCGGCGCGGTGGTGGACCCTCGGCGCCAGCTACTTCCTGGAGGGTCTCGGTTACATCATCCTCGGGACATTCCTGGTGGCGGCGGTGTCGGCCGGCGGCGCGGCGTGGACCGGACCGGCGGCATGGGTGGTGGTGGGGCTCGCCGCGGTGCCCTCTCCCCTGCTGTGGGCAAAGGCACTACGCCGCTGGTCGGCCGAGTCGCTTCTCGCGCTCGCACTTCTGCTGCAAGCCGTCTCCGCACTCCTGCCCGCGCTGGTCGCGGGTCCGGCGGCGGCACTGGTCGCCGCGATCCTCTTCGGCGGGACGTTCATGGGCATCACCCTGCTGGCCATGGATTCGGCCCTCGGGCTGGGCATTCCGCGGGCGGCGGCGGCGTTGACCGCGATCTACGGCCTCGGCCAGATCCTCGGACCGCTCGTAGTGGCACCGATGCTGGGAGACGGGTTCCGCTCGGCGTTCCTCTGCGCCGCAGCCGTTCTCGTGGTGGCCGCCCTCCTGGCGGGCGCCACCCGACGTAGCCGAATGTCACACCGGTTCAGTCCAACCGAACGGATGTGACATTCGGTCACCTCGCTACCGGCGAGCGTCCCGTGCGACCGGCAGCAGCAGGTCGACCACTCGCTCCGCGGTGTCCGCGTCGACGCGGCCGCCGGTCACCACCTGGCGGTAGAACACCGCGCCCGCGAGCGTGTCCATGAACAGGTCGACGTCGAGATCGGCCGGCAGGTCCCCGCGCGCCACTCCCCTCTCGATCACCTCGGCACAGTTGGCGCGGCGTTCGGTGAGGAACGCGGCGCGGAAGGCCTCGAGCCCCTCGGGCGTCCTGGCCAGGTCACTGACGAGTGCCGGCATCGCGACACCGAGCGGCGAACCGGCATAGTTGCGCACGGTGCCGGTGAGCCACTCGACGAGATCGGAACGCGTGCTTCCGGTGTCGGGCACCGGCCCGGTGTCCATCAGGGTCGCGAGGGCGTCGGCGACCAGTTCGGTTTTGCCCGACCACCACCGGTACAGCGTGGTCTTGTGCACCCCGCTCGCCGCTGCGATGCGTTCGACCGTCAGCTGCGCGTACGGCGTCGCCGCGAGTTCGTCGACGACGGTCTGCAGCACGAGGTCCCGCTTGCGGGGGCCGCCTCGACCCGCTGCGGCAGTGGTTACCGTCATGCCCAGACCCTGCCACGCGGTAAAGTGCAACGCAACGTCGCGTTGCATTTCGAGGAGTGGAATGAGGATCACCGCATTCATGGGGTCGGCGACCGGGCGCGATCCCGCCCATCTCCGGACCGCCACGGACTTCGGCCGTGACCTGGCCGCGGCCGGGATCGGTCTGGTGTACGGCGGCGGGAGGGTCGGGCTGATGGGCGCGGTGGCCGACGCGGTCGTCGCCGGCGGCGGCGAGGCGATCGGGGTGATTCCGCGGCACCTCGCGGACAAGGAGATCGCCCATCCGCGCCTGACGTCCCTCGAGGTCGTCGAATCGATGCACGAGCGCAAGCAACGCATGGCCGCGCTCGCGGACGCGTTCGTGGTCCTGCCGGGCGGCGCCGGCACGCTGGACGAGTTCTTCGAAATCTGGACGTGGCAGCAGCTCGGTCTGCACACCAAGCCGGTGTTCCTGCTCGCCGCCGACGGCTTCTGGCGGCCGCTCGTCACGTTGATCGATCACCTGGTCGACACCGGATTCGTCGGCGCGCACCAGCGGGACGCACTGACGATCGCCGGCGACCTCGCCGACGTGCGCACCGCGATGACGAGCTGGGCCCCGCCGGTGCCGAAGTGGACCGCACCCGGCGGGCCGACGAGCGACACCGGCCTCGAGCGCGCATGACCGTCGAACGCCCCGTCGTCGGAGTCGGCATCGTCGTGGAACGCGCCGACGGACGAATCCTGCTGGGCCGCAGAGTCAAACCCGCCGAGCCCGAGACGTGGTGTCTACCCGGCGGCCATCTCGAGCCGGGCGAGACGATCGAGGACGCGGCCCGTCGGGAGTGCTTCGAGGAGTCCGGGATCGGTGACCCGACGGACGCCGCCGCGTACGCCGTCGTCGTGGACGCCGCCTCCGCCCGAGGCGGCGTCGTCTTCGGTGTTCACGCGCGGAGCGCCGGCGTCCCCACCGGCCCCGGTGAACCGCACATCTTCCCGGAATGGGTCTGGGCCGACCCTGCGGACCTGCCACACCCGCTGTTCCCCGCGAGCGACGCGCTGCTGCGCGCGTGGACCGGGGCAACCCCCGAGCCGGCGTGGCAGGTCCATCGCATCACAGCCGGGTGACGTCGAGGTTTCCGTCGTGGAAGTCGGCGCGCAGGCGCTTCTTGTCGAACTTGCCGACGCTGGTCTTGGGCACCTCCTGGATCACCGCCCAGTTCTCCGGCAACTGCCACTTGGCGACCTTGTCGGCCAGGAAGTCCCGCACGTCCGCGAGGGTGGCCTCGCTGCCCTCACGCAACACCACCGCGACGAGCGGGCGCTCGTCCCACCTTTCGTCCGGGATGCCGATCACCGCGGCCTCGGCGACCGCCGGGTGACCCATGACCGCGTTCTCGAGATCGACCGAGGAGATCCACTCGCCGCCGGACTTGATGATGTCCTTGGTGCGGTCCGACAGCGTCAGGTAGCCGTCGGGCGTGATGGAGCCGACGTCCCCGGTGCGCAGCCAGCCGTCGCGGAACTTGTCCGGCGCGTCCACGCCGTAGTACGACGACGTGATCCACGGGCCGCGGACCTCGAGCTCGCCGATGCTGGTGCCGTCGTGCGGCACCTTGTTGCCCTCGTCGTCGATCAGCCGCGCCTCGACGGACGCCGGGAACCGGCCCTGCATGTAGCGGTACTTCCACCGCTCCTCCCCCGTGCTGGCGGCCGGTGGACGGCCCACGGACCCGACCGGCGACGTCTCGGTCATGCCCCACGCGTGCAGGACCGACACCTGGTGGTCGTTCTCGAACGCGTGCATCAGGGCCGGCGGGACCGCGGCACCGCCGATGAGCACCTCACGCATCGAGGAAATGTCCTGCGGGTGCTGCTCGAGGTACAGGTGCAGGCCCTGCCAGATCGTCGGCACCGCCGCCGCGAACGTCGGACGCTCCGACGCGATCAGCTCCGCCAGCGGGCCGGGCTGCAGGAACCGGTCCGGCATGATCAGGGACGCACCGATCATGAACGCCGCGTACGGCATCCCCCACGACATCGCGTGGAACTGCGGCACCACCGCCAGCGCGCGGTCGCCCTCGGCCAGATTCGGGCCGTCGCTCATGCACACCTGCATCGAGTGCAGGTAGATCGAACGATGGGAGTAGACAACACCTTTCGGGTCACCGGTGGTGCCCGAGGTGTAACACATCGCGGCGGCGCTACGCTCGTCGATCTCGGGCCAGTCGAAGTCGGTGGGTTCACCGGCGATCAGCCCCTCGTAGGTGTGCACCTGGACGCCTTCGGGCGCCTCGAGCCCGGCCGCCTGGTCACCGGTGACGATGACGTGCTCCACGGTCTTCATCTGGGCCAACTGCGGGGCCAGCAGCGGGATCAGGGTCGCGTCGACGATGATCACCCGGTCCTCCGCGTGGTTGGCCACGTGGATCAACTGGTCCGGGAACAGCCGGATGTTCAGGGTGTGCAGCACCGCACCCATCGACGGCACCGCCAGGTACGCCTCGAGGTGCTCGGCGTTGTTCCACATGAACGTCGCGACCCGGTCGTCGCCCTCGACACCCAGCCCACGGAGCGCGTGCGCCAACTGCGCACACCGGCGCCCGACCTCCGCGTAGGTCCGACGACGCGGACCGGCCTCGGTCCAGGTGACGACCTCCGCGTCCGCGTGGACAGTACTTCCGTGCCGAAGCAACTGCGCGACGGAAAGAGGTAAATCATTCATCGTACTGAACATGGGCTGCTCCTGGCTCGATGCGCGCCGGTGTGGCGCGCATGTCGTGGGTGAAACTACGCCACGAAAGAGACGTGGGTCACTCAACCCCACATTCCCGGGCGTTTCGGACTAATCGGTCTAGCTCACGGCGCAGTATCCGGCGTCGGGAATCACATGCACCTCGGTCTCGGGGCGCCCGTCGAACAACAGGGTGTCCTGGAGCACATGAACGTCGTCGGCGCCGTTGATCACCAGCATCGCTCGGCGGCTGAGCCGGACGTCAGGAATCGAGCCGGTAGGTCCGGCGGGCGTTGCCACCGGCGATCATCCGCGCGACCCGCTCGGCGTCGCCGCGCGACCAACGCCCTTGCCTCGTCTCCCGCTCGAGAAGGCCGGTGAGCGCCGTCCGAAACTGGGCGGCACCGACGTGGAACAGTTCCGGAAGGCCGCAGCCGTCCGTGGAGAAGAGCACCGAACCGAACGGTGCGAGTTCGAGCAACTCCCCCAGCACGCGGGCCGCACCGTCGGGACCCACGTTCTGCACCGCGAGCCCGACGTCGACGAACACGTGGTCGAACACCTGCGCCAGGTAGGCGGCATGGCGGTGGAACGGGTAGTTGTGCAGCAACATGATCGGAACCCCGCGCCCGGCGGTGGCCCGGAGCAGCGGCGTCAGCAGCAGCGGATCGCCGTGGGCGAGATCGGCGTCGGCGTCGCCGTAGCCGACGTGGAACTGGATGGGCAGACCGACGTCCACGGCGGTCCAGATCAGGAACCGGATCAGGGTCCGGTCGGCCAACCGCGCCGGCGCCCCGGCAGCGATATCCGACGCCCACCTCACCGCCGCGGTGAAGACTGCGGCATCGGACGGGCGTTCGGGCGCCAGATCGAGCCCCACGCGGTAGGCTGCAACGGATTTGAAGGCGACCGCGGTGCGGGATGCCTCGGCCAGCCTGCTGCGGCACATGTCCGCGAACGTGCCGGCCCCGCGCACGGCAATCACCTCCTCGGCGATCGGTTCGAGCCGCACGACCTCGTGCGCGCCCGCTCCCGTGTACGCCGCCAGCTCCTCCGGCGGCGTCAACCGCTCGCGCAGAAAGCCTGTGTCCATGAAGAATTCGGATATTCCGGACGCGCGGAGCAGGCGCCGGGCCACCTCGTCGGGCCCGAGTTCGGCGCGCCGTTCGAGGTAGTCGTCCGGGCCGACGTGCGCCGGCAGATCGAGGACCGGGGCGCACAGCCGACGCACCGCCAATCCGACCTGGGTGTCGAAGAGGGTGCCGTGCCACGGTCCGGGCGCGCCGGCCTCGCACAGCAACGACTCGAAGGCCGTTCGGTCGAGGGTCTCACGCACGACACCGTGGCAGTGATGGTCGACGAGAGGCAGCGCGTCGACCATCTCCGCAACCGGATCTCCGCCCGAGTGCTGCAGCGTATCGTCTGGGAAAGGCGCCACATCCGCCATTCTGCCGCTGACCGGGCCGGGGCGAGGGAGATGCGATGGATCGGCACGAACGTGAAGGTCGGGCGCTGGAGGCCGCGCGACTGATCCGCGACCTGGCCGAGCGTGGCGTCGTCGCCATCGCGCTGCCCTGGGTCGACAACAGCGGCGTCGTGCGCACGAAGGCCGTACCTCTCGGCCGTTTGGAGCACGCCGCCGCGTGGGGTGTGGGGGCCTCGCCGGTGTTCGACGCGTTTACCCCCGACGACACGATCGTCGCCGGTCGCTACGCCGGCGGCCCCGTCGGCGACCTGCGGCTGATCCCGGACCTCGGGCGGCTGACGGTGCTCGCGGCGCAGCCCGGCTGGGCGTGGGCGCCCGTCGACCGCTACACGCAGGACGGGGACCTGCACCCGCAGGATGCCCGCGGTGTCGTCCGCCGGGCCGTCGCGCTCCTCGCCGACGAAGGACTGACCGCGAAGGCCGCGATCGAGACCGAATGGGTCGTCGGACAGAGCGGCGACGACTTCGTGCCCGCCACCCGCGGACCGGCGTACGGCTACACCCGGGTGGTCGAGAGGTCGGACTATCTGGCCGAGGTGGTCGCCGCGCTGGGACGGCAGGGCGTCCGGGTGGAGCAGATCCATCCCGAGTACACGTCGGGGCAGTTCGAACTGTCGGTCGCCGCCGAGGATCCGCTCGGCGCCGCCGACACATCCGTGCTGGCGCGGGAGACGATCCGCGCGGTCACCCTCCGTCATGGTATGCGGGTGTCCTTCTCCCCCAAGGTGACCGCGGACGGCGTCGGCAACGGCGGCCACGTCCATCTGTCGGTGTGGCGGGAGAACCGGAACCTGCACAGCGGTGGCGGCGGCCCGTGCGGGCTGACGCCCACGGCGGAGGCTTTCGCCGCGGGGATCCTCGAACACCTGCCGGGACTGCTCGCGGTGGGGGCGGCGTCGGCCGCGAGCTACCTGCGGCTGGTGCCGGGCCAGTGGTCCGCGCCGTTTCGGGCATGCGGACACGAAAACCGCGAAACGGCAGTGCGTTTGGTGACCGGAAGCGTCGGAGAGGAGGAGCGGGCCGCGAACCTCGAGGTGAAGGTGCTGGACCTGTCGGCCAATCCCTACCTGTGTATCGGCGGACTACTGTTCGCCGGCCTGGCAGGCGTCCGCGTGGGCGCCGCGCTGCCCGACCTGGTGGATGTCGACCCGGCGGCGCTCACCGACGAGCAACGGCGGCGTCGCGGAATCGACCGTCTGCCAAGCTCACTCGCCGCCGCCACCGACGCCTTCGAGGCCGACACGATGCTCGCCGCGGCCTTCGGAACGGAACTGTCCGCGACCATCGTCGACGTCCGCCGCGCGGAGATCGCGCGGTTCGCGGACGCGTCGGACGAGGAGATCGCCGCGGCGTTGCGGTGGGCGTTCTGAACCCCCGCCCGCCGCATGCCCGGGCTCTCCTCACAGACTTGACTATGACGCAGCGTCATGGTTGATGCTGACGATATGCGTATCAGCGACCTCGCACAGGCGGCCGGCACCACCCCGCGCACGGTCCGTCACTACCACCGTCTCGGTCTTCTCGACGAACCCCGGCGACTGGCGAACGGGTATCGCGAGTACGACATGGCAGATCTGGTTCGCCTGATGCGGGTGCGCTGGCTCGCCGGGGCCGGCGTGCCCCTCGGATCGGTGTCGTCGATCGTGGCCGCCACCACCGACGATGCCGCGGCCGACGACCTCGAGGCCGATCTCACCGCGCTGATCGACACCGTCGACGCCGAGCAGCGCGTCCTTGCGGCGAAGAGTGCCCGGCTGCGGCAGATGCTCGACGCGCACCGAGCCGGCCGGCCGGTGTCCCCACTGCCGTCGGATCTGGCGCTGGTCTTCGCCGAATTGATCGCCGCCGAGGCCGATCCGGCGGTGCGGGCCGAGTTCGAACGCGAACGCGATGCCTGGGAACTGGTTGCGATCTCCGGGTCGGCCCCCGAGGAGTTCTTCGAATCCGCGACGCGCCTGCTCTCCGATCCGGGGGCCCGGGAGCGGATCGTGGCGCTGTACCGCAGGTTCGCCGCGGTCCGCGGACGCAGTCCGGGGGACTGCGCAGCCGAGATCGAATCCCTCTCGGACGCAATGCAGGATGCGGTCCGGGTGCTGCTCGTCGACTCCGGAGTTCTCGAACACTGGCAATCCGAGGTCCGTCCCGGCACGCAGTCCGGCATGCCGATCACCGACCTCGTTCCCGACCCCGCGCAGGGCGCGATTCTCACCCGTCTGATGCAACGGCTCGGGATCCTCGACGCCGGCGAGGACGGCGAAGGCAAGGTGCCGTCGTGATCCGGTCGCTATGGCTGTGGTGCCGGGGACGCGTCGACGGCGCCGGTGAGGGCGTGTCGACGTTCGGGTACACCGCCGGCACGCTGGCGATCCCGGCGGCGTTCCTCGCCGCGAGCATCGTCGAGGCGGTCGCGGTGCACCTGCTCGTGCCGTGGGCCTGGCTACGCGTGGCGCTCCTCGCGATCACCGTGGCCTCCATCGTCGCCGTCGCCAACTGGTTCGCCGCCCGCGTCGTCCATCCGCACCTGGTCACGTCCGACGAACTGACGCTGCGATCCGGCCGCGACACGATCCTCACCGTCGACCGCAGCCGGATCGTCCGGGCCCTTCCCACCCGCCGATTCGGGCACACCACGCCGGGCATCCACGACAGCCGGTTCTACCTGCCCGGTCCGGACGGCACGGTGATCGACATCGACTTCGACACGCCCGTCGGCGTCGAGCACAGTTCCCTGGGGTCGTGTGGTCCTCGGACGGTGACCGGGGTGAGCCTGCACGTCGATGCGCCGCGGGATCTGTGCGCCCGACTGAGCATGCGGGGCTGACGGACGCGGGCGGCCCGAGCGGCTCAGGAATCCAGCCGCCCGAACCCGACGACGGCGCCGTCCGACTGCCAGTCGAGGTCGTGCACACGGATCTTCCCGAGTTCGTTGCCACCGACCGTGGTGGCGGAGTCACCATCGACGGCGACGATGAAGTTGGTGTGCTGGCCGATCCGGAATTCGTTGTCGTACAACACCACGTCACCGACCTTGGGTGTGTAGCCGTTGCCGGCCGCCTCGAATCTGCCCTGGGATTGGTAGTACTCCTGCAGCGTGTAGACGCCGGGAATGCGCCAGGACCCGGAGTTCGGGTTCGAGAAGGGCTCACCGGCCTCGCGCATGATCCAGCTGACGAAATTGGCGCACCACGGTTCCTTCGCGCCGTCGGAGTAGAAGCTGCCCGGCCGCTGGTCGGCGTGCTCGGCCTCGAGCAGGTCGACGATCCTCACCTGTGTCGGGGTCAGGGCCGTCCGGTCCACGTCGGGGAACGACGTGGTGTCCCACGGCAGGTACCGCGCGGGAGCCCACAGCAGCACCCCGCCCGCCGCCACCGCCAGCACCGCGACCACGGCGACGATCCAGACGACCAGGCGGCGACGTCGGGCGACGGGCTGTGCGCTCATGCCCTCGAATGTAGCCGGAAAAGGGACACGGACGCTCAGGCCTTGTCGGGATCGCGCTTGGCCTCGAGTTCCTGGATCCGTTCGGCTGCCTCCCGGAGGCGCTTCTTGCGCGACTTCGCCTCCTCCTCCTTCAGCTCCTCGTAGATCTCCTCGTCGGCGTCGCTGTACTTGAGGATCATCCGGGGGACGCTGAGCGTCACGATCAGCGAGGGCCAGACGATCCAGGCGTAGTCCCAGTCGACGATCAACTGCAGCACGAGGAACGCCACGAGCGTGACACCGAAGATCACCCCGTCGAGCGACTCGATCAACCCACCCCGCTTCCGAAGCGCGGAGAGATCGGATTCGTCGCTGCGGGTACCCGGTGACGCAACGGGGCGCCCCGCCCCCGCCGACTCGATGTCACCACCGACCGAGAGCTTCCGCACGTGCCCCTCGGTCACCGCGAGCGGCAGCCCGCCGGGAAGTCCACGGAACGAGTCCCGCATAGCGTCGAGTGTGCGCGCCGACGCGATCGCCTCCGAGCGGTCGTAGAACTCGCTCGCATCCAATCGTCCTGCCGCATAGTGCTCGCCGATCACGTTCAACGCGTGCATGCGCTCGTCGTCGCTGAGCCGTAGATCGTCGGGATCGGGAGTGGTTGACACGACGCGCGTCTCCTGTGAGCGAGGATCGGATTCTTCCCCGACGATCTTAGAGCAGGAGCGGGATGGCCGAGGACCTCTCCTTCGGGTCTGGCCGAATTCGACACCACCTCACCGGATCTCGATGATCAGCTGCGGCGGATCCTCGACGGTGCGGATCTCGAACGGCCTCGGTCCGGTGCGAATGCCGAGGAAGGACTGGGTGACGCCGTTCGCGACGCGCACGTCGGGCAGCAAGAAGAGCTGCGCCACGTGCGCCCCCTCCGGTCCCGCCAATGGTGTTGCGGTGGAATAGAGGTGCTCCGCCGGCGTCGCCGTATCCATGATGTCGACCTGCATGATCGCCTGCCCCGCCGGCACCAAGCTCGGACCGCCCCGATACGGGACGGCCTCGGCGACGTAGCCCGCCCTCCAGAACGGAACCCCCGTGCCGATGAACCGGTAGACGACCCGAGTGGTTCCGGTATCGGCGTCCGCCTCGATGCGCACGTCGTCGACGGCGATCGTGGGCGCGGTCGCGTCCGGAGGCGACGGAAGGGCGGTGACGGGCGCGCGCAAGGCGGTGGAGGGGGCCGGGCCGACCTGCATCCGGCCGGTGCGGTCGGCTGGCGTGGAGGTGGCGGGCGCGAGGGGTGACGAATCCGCTTGCGGTGCGGATGGTTCACTGGTGCAGCCGACGAGCACGCTCGCGCTCGCCACTACACCGATCACCACAAACTTCATCGTCGACACGATTCCCCCTCGCCGATTACTGCCCGCCCCACCCCGACTCTACGGCCAACCAGCGCCCAGTTCGGCGAGACCGCTCAGGGACCGCGGCAACGGTCCCCGGTGCAGGACGCCGAGACGCTGGGTGGCGCGGGTGAGGGCGACGTAGAGTTCGGCGGCGCCACGTGGACCGTCGGCGAGGATCCGTTCCGGCTCCACCACCAGGACGGCGTCGAACTCCAGCCCCTTCGTCTCCGCGGCGGGCACCGTGCCCGGCGCTCCCCGCGGTCCGATCACGATGCTGGTGCCCTCACGGCCGGCTTCCTCCCGGACGAATTCGTCGATAGCTACGGCAAGTTCGTCGTCGGTGACGCGTCTGGACCACGGATCCACCCCGCACGCCCGGACCGACTCCGGCGGCCGAGCGCCGGGTGCGAACTCCGCGAGCAGCGCGGCGGCGACGGCCATGATCTCCGCCGGCGTGCGATAGTTCACCGACAGCGATCGGTAGACCCAGCGGCCGGGCACGTACGGCTCGAGCATCGCCTCCCACGACATCGCGCCGGCCGCCGACCGCCGTTGCGCGAGATCGCCGACGACGGTGAAGGACTTGCTCGGGCAGCGCCGCATCAGCACGCGCCAGTCCATCTCGGACAGCTCCTGAGCCTCGTCGACCACGATGTGCCGGTAGGTCCAGTCCCGATCCGCGGCAGCCCGTTCGGCGAGATCACGCGTGTCGCGCTCGACGAAGCGCTCGGCCAGTCCCTCGGCGTCCAGCACGTCGGTCGCGAACAGGCGCAGGTCGTCGTCCTCCATGTGATCCGCGCGGCTGACGAGGCTGTCCAGCACATTCTCGGCGTACTCGGTCCGCGCCTTCCGCTCCCGCTCGGCGGCCGGGTCGGGGCGCTCGTCCCGACCCAGCAGGTCGATCAGTTCGTCGAGCAGCGGCACGTCCGACACCGTCCAGGCGGCGCCGTCGGCGCGCCCCAGTGCCGCGTCGGCACCGGCCGCCGTCAACCGCTCCGGTGACGTGTAGAGCTGCGCCAGAAGCACTTCCGGTGTGAGGATCGGCCACAGCGCGTCGAGTGCCGCCGTGAAGTTCGTATCCTGCTCGAGCTCCTCGACCAGCTCGCTCCGCATCTGCTCCCACGCCTGACGATCCGAGCGTGACAGCCAGCCCTTGCCGATCCGGGCGATCGCGCGCTCGGTGAGCACGTACGTGACGATCTCGCGGAACACCGTGCGGGCCTCGTTGTGCGGTCGTCCGCAGGCCCGCGCTTCCTCCCGTGCCCACGCCGCGATCTCGGCGTCGATCTGCAGCGCGACCCCCGACAGTTCGATCGGAATCGGTTCGTCGGGCAGCCTCTGTCTATCGGCGATCGCAGCGGCGAGCACGTCCAGGATCTGCAGCGAACCCTTCAGCCGCGCGGCCTCCGGGGTGTCGTCGGCGGTGACGTGCAGGCCGGGCAGGAGGTCGCCGGTGGTCGCGAACACGACGTTCGTCTCGCCCAACGACGGGAGAACGCGATCGATGTGGTGCAGGAACGCCGAATTGGGACCGACCACGAGCACCCCGTGGCGTTCCATCTGCTCACGCTGTGTGTAGAGCAGATAGGCGACCCGGTGCAGGGCGACGACGGTCTTCCCGGTGCCGGGACCGCCCTCGATCACCAGCACCCCGGGGTGGTCGAGCCGGATGATCGCGTCCTGCTCGGCCTGGATCGTCGCCACGATGTCCCGCATCCCCTCGCCACGTGGTGCATTGACCGCGGCGAGCAGCGCCGAGTCTCCTCGACTGCCCGGTTCTGCCCCGTCGGGGAGGCCGAAGACCTCGTCGGTGAAATCGACCACCTGACGCCCGCAGGTATGGAACTGCCGACGCCGGCACATGGCCTCGGGGTTGGCGGCGGTGGCCACGTAGAACGGGCGCGCGGCCGGCGCGCGCCAGTCGAGGAGCAGCGGCTCGAAGTCGTGCTCCTCGTCGAAGATGCCGATCCGGCCGACGTAAGTGCGCTCGCCCGACACGCCGTCCAAGCGACCGAAGCACAGGCCGTTGTCGGCCACGTCCAGCCGCTGGATTTCGCGGGCCAGGGTGTGGACCTCGACCTCGCGATCCACGAGGGTCCCGCCGCGGCCCCGCAATGCGGCGCTGTAGCGGGCCTTCACCCGTGCACGCTCGGCGTCGAGCCGCGCGTAGAGCCCCGTCACGTACTCCTTCTCCGCCCGCAGTTCGTCTTCGTATCCTCGAGCTGACACTTGCCCTCACTTTCCCCGGCTCCGCAGTTCCGACGCCTCGCGTGGACGCTGCGGCACTTTCGGATACCCACGTCCCGCGGCGCGGTCACAGCCACGGGTTTCGACTCAGGTCAGCGATTCTGCGGCATGACCGGGGCCTTGCCGCAAGCCCCCCAGTCGGCTATAAGTTAGTAGTGGGAAGGAGTGTGTCTCCTCCCCCATTCCTCGTCGGCTCGGCGCCACACCAGTACGGGTCGATCATTCCTGCAACGTTTTTCACGAACGGTATCCGGAGGGTCTTCAGCCCAGGAGGGGTCCGACGTCGCCGCGGAAGGGCCCATCGGATCGGTATCGGACGGCTTCCACAGGCGGACGATCAGGTACACATCGGCCGCCGCGATCAGGCCCGGCCCGGGCCGTATCCCCTGATGCCCATTCGGACTTGCGGACGCGGTGCCCGACCTCGTCATCAATTGCCATGTCGGAGTTCGGTCTCCGTGCACCCGGGGCCGGTGAAGCCGGCACGCCCCCCCGTTGACCGGCAACTGGTGACGTCCGGCCGCCACGGCGCCAATCGACTTCTGTGCCCCCGAAATCGTTATCGACCGGAGACGCCGGGTTCTACGAGGGCATGACCGTCCACTCGCGGCCGCGGCCGCGGCCGCAATCGTTGCCGAAGTCGTGAGGGGCTTGCTCCCACTCAGCTTGTTCTTCAACGAATTCGGCGTGGCGCATCGTGCGCGGCCTACTGTCGGCCGTGTCACCGAGAGTCAGGAGCGGACCTTCCGTGAAGCACCGTGACAACCAGGCTCGGCAACCCGTTGACTGCGACAAGCACTGTGACGACGAGCGCGATGCTCAGCCCGGGTCTCGAATCCCAGAGCGGGTCGCCGATCAAGAGCGCGCCGACAATGCTCGCTATCCATCCGACGGTGTGTAGACGCCGAACGACCTGCGCCGGTCTGACTGGACGGCGCGCCCACGCCATCGGCAGTGCTCGGTCGCGATCGTCACGGGCCGAAAGGTAAGACCCGACGGTGTGGAACACGGCAGCGAGCACTAAGGCGCACACTCCGATCAGCATGTTTCCCCCCTGGTCGATCGAACTACCTCGACCGTAACCCGAGAATCCACGTCCGGCGCCGCTCCGGCTGACGCACGACAAAAACTGTCTTGCGTCAAGTATCTGGCAGGTTCGCTCGGCCGCTCTGGTCTGCGGGCGGGCGGTTGATCCAGACTGCGCCGATCGAGAATCTTCGGCGTGGTGGTGGTGACGAAGCGGTACGGGTGATTCAGGCGTGCGGCGTCGAGCGACTGCGGTCGACATGCAGCGAACATTGGCGGGACGTACCGCGCTGTTTGACGGATGCCGGAGGTGTTTCGCGACGCTTAATGCCGACTGGTGGTTTCGTCCATCAGTAAGTGTGGGGTGGTGCAGTCGTTGCGGAGATCCTGATAGATGAAGCTCTCCTCTCCGAGGAGCTCTGCACGCTGGCCGTCAGTAAGTCTCGCGAAGTGTGCTGCGCCGGATCCGCGTTCGGCTTCGGTGCGATGGGCCTGCAGAGCGCTCCATTTGGTGGACAGCCACGGTCGCACGTCCACCGTGAGATTGACCAGCTCGTCGGGGACTCCGGGAACACCGGGCCCGGGAGTGGGGGGCTCGGATGAGAACAGAGTGGACCAACGTCGAGCGATTGAAGACCGTCGCAGTGTCGCCATGTACAGGTGCGACGGGTGCCAGGGGTCGCCCGCGCTCGGATAGAGCTGCCCGAAGCCTGAGGCCGCAACAGCGGCCAGTGTGAGGCGATGAGCCCGAATGTGATCAGGATGGCCGTATGTTCCGAACGCATCGTAGGTAACCACGCCGACCGGCCGAAACTCGCGGATATGGGCCACGATCTTCTCGACGGCCTCGTCGAACGGTGCGGCGCAGAGCCATCGGTCGCCGCCGGTGCCGCTGTCGTCGTAGCCGAGCAGACGTGGCTCACCGGCACCGAGGATTTCCAAGGCCGCCCGTAGTTCGTCCACTCGCGTCTCTCCTTCACGGCGCGTGCACGTCACCACCGCCGTCCGCAGGCCAGCGTCCTTGCAGCGGGCGAGAATGCCGCCAGTGAACAGCGACTCGTCATCGGGATGGGCATGGACGCACAGCAGACCTGGGATCGTCGACACTCGTTCAACCTAACCGCAGTCTCGGGCCCATCCAGGTCAATTGTGAAGGCGAGAACGTCAGAGCGGCGCAGATTCACCCCGCTACCTCTGCCTCATAGCGGTCGATCTTGGTGCCGGCCACCGTCCCTGGACCGAGTCGCCGACCCGATGCCTGGATAGTCGGTGGCGATAGGCGCGTTCGGGGATCTGCGCGAGTGGTGCGAACATCAAAGAACGGCAGCCCGGCAGCCTCTCTCAGGGATTCGAGGGTTGCGAAGGGACCTGATCGACCAGCTTCGCGCCGTGCCGCCAAGTCCGCAGCTGCACCGTCGCTTCCGCCAGGGCTAGTTTCAACTGTTCCTTCTCGCTGCACAGGCGCCGCTTCTCGACGGTGCCGCGGTGCCCGGCAGGGCCGGACGGTTGTTCTTCGAGACGCTGCCGGTCGGTGTCGAGGAACTGCTGCTTCCACTTCGACACCGACATGTCCGACACCCCGTGCCGACCGGCTGCCTCGGCGCCGGACACCTCCCCGGACAAGACGTAGCCTGTGCCCGGATCGCAAACGCCGGGACTCTGCCAGAAGATCTGACGCACCAGAAAGCCCTTGACTCGAACATGAGTTCGAACTAGGGTTGCAGCATGAATCCGGGGGGACTCGACGCAACAGGCATCGCGGCCACCACGCTGCGCGCCGACGAGGTGCGCGCCCTCCCCGAATCGGACCTCCTGACCGCCACGGTCGACCTCTCCCGAGAAATCGAGCGCCTCGAGGCCCTCCGGATCGCCGCAGTGGCCGAAATCGACGCGCGTGCAGTTTCTTTCGATACCCTCGGCTTCCGCAGCGTCAAACTCTGGCTGGCCTCGAACACACTGCTGGAGGTGCCGGCAGCCGCACGCATCCTGTCACTGGCGAAAGCGCTACGCCGCGAACCCGTGATTGCCGACGCCTTCCACGACGGGCAGATCTCCGCCGAGCACGCCGCCCTCATCACCAAATTCTGCGAACAGCCGCCGCGCGGCATGCCCGCCGAAGCGATGGATTCGTGCCGGAAAGTATTGCTGGACTGCGCCACCGGACCCGCCGCGACCACGATGACCGTGCGCACCTGCATCGCCCGACTCGAGCGCATCTTCGAATCCGACGAACTTCCGCCCAGCGAGGACACCGACCGCAATGAGTTCCACGCCTCCAAGACGCTCAACGGGCGCGTTGCAGTCAAAGGCGACTTCGATTCCGAGGCAGGCGAAATGCTCCTCACTGCCCTCTCCTCGTTGACCAAGCCGCGCAACCCTGTAGACGACCCTACGAACACGCGCACACCGGGACAGCTTCGCGCCCAAGCCTTCACCGAAATCCTCGGTTACTATCTCAACTCCGGCACGGCACCCGTCGAGGGCGGCGAACGACCACATCTCTCCCTCCACGTCAACGCGAAAGACCTGGCGCGCGCCGACGCCGACCACGGCAGCAAGAACCCCGACCACTATCCAGACCTGTTCGGCGACAACGATGTCGCGTGGACGCCTCACATGGGCCCGCTCTCCATCGCATCCGCCCGCCGACTCACGTGCGACTGTCACCTCACGCCGATCGTGATGGACGACGGCATCCCCCTCGATGCCGGCCGCACCACCCGCACCGTCTCCAAGAAGCAGCGCCGCGCCCTCATAGCCCGCGACCACGGCTGCGCCTTCCCCGGATGTGGCGCACCACCGGCCCACTGCGAAGGCCACCACATCCAACACTGGGCGGACGGCGGCCCCACCGACCTCGACAACCTGGTACTGCTCTGCCGATACCATCACCGCCTCCTGCACCACTCGCACTGGCAGGTGCAGATCGGTAGCGATCGCGGACCCTGGTTCACTCCCCCCACCTCGGTCGATCCACACCGCAACCCGATCCCCGCCCGCGGCCGCGCCGGACCGCGCGCGGCCTGAACGACGCGCTCTCCGAACAGCTCGTCCCTGAACAGCGTTGTAGCCGACACCCACAGAAGAGAGGGTGCCGGCTACAGCGGGTGCGTCGGGTGAGGTTACGAGTCGGTCAGGTCACCCACCGCGACGAGTTCGGGATCTCCAGTCAGATCATGCCGGCGACGCACCGAGGCGCGCCGCGCTCACGCGCCCGGGCGATATCCGGCAGGATCGAGCGGACCCGCGACCGGATGCGCCTGCTGCGTGCCGTCGGCCACCCGGTAGCTCACCGCGTGCCGCACCGTCCCGCGCGGGTCCGTCGGGTCGCTGACGTAGAACCAGTCCATCTGCGCGCCTTGCTTGTCCACCTCGAACACGCCGTAACCGTGCGAATCGAGTTCGACGTACCGGACATGACGGTTGATCGCCTTGAAGCCCTCCTCCGCAGCGACGGTCGCGGTTCGCGGCGGAACCTTCAGCATGTCGTCGATGTTGGGGGACGTCACCGACGGCACCACGAACTCGGTGCCGACAGTCCCGGCGCCCGGGTAGTTCGCCGCATCCACCGGCAGGTCGCACGCCCACGACGTGTGGATGTCACCGGTGAGGAAGACGGTGTTGCGGACCCCGTTGGTGGTGATCGCGTCGAACAGGCGGCGGCGGTCGGCGGTGTAGCCGTCCCACTGGTCGGTGTTGTACGGGATGCCCGCATCGGGAACGCCGATCATGTCGGTGATCGCGCCCATGGTGCGGTTGTCGAGCGGCGGGAACACGCACGGCGTGATCATCACCGGGTTGCCGACGATCTTCCACCGCGTCGGCGACGTCACGATGCCGCCGGTGAGCCAATCCATCTGCGCGCGACCGGCGATCGTCCGGTCGGGCGAGTCCACTGTGCGCCACCCGGCACCGGCGGAGGCCTCCTGGTCGCGGTAGGTGCGCAGGTCCAGCATCGAGATCTCGGCGAGCGAGCCGAACCGGAACCGGCGGTACAGTGCGGCGTCGGCGCCGGTGCCGTTGACCCGCACCGGCATCCACTCGAAGTAGGCGCGCGTCGACGCAGCCTTGCGGGCACCCCAGTCGCCCTCGGTGGCGGGATCGTGGTTCTCCGCGCCGCCGTCGTACGAGTTGTCGGCCGATTCGTGGTCGTCCCACGTCGCGATGAACGGCACCTTCGCGTGCAGCGCCATGAGATCCGGGTCGGTCTTGTACTGCGCGTGCCGGATCCGGTAGTCGGCGAGCGAGACGATCTCGTGCGCCGGATCGTGGAGGCGCACCGAACCGCCCCGCGCCCCGTACTCGCCGCGACCGTACTCGTAGATGTAGTCACCGAGGTGGAGGATCGCGTCGAGGTCGTCGCGCTCGGCCAGGAACCGGTACGACGCGAAGTAGCCCGCCTCCCAGTTGGAGCACGAGACGACACCGAACCGCAGGCGCCCGAGGTCCGCGTCGGTGGCGGGGGCGGTGCGGGTGCGTCCGACCGGCGACGTCTGCCCGAGCGCCGTGAACCGGTAGTAGTAGCCGGTGCCGGGACGCAAGCCCGTCACGTCGACCTTGACGGTGTGGTCGGTGTCGGTGCCAGCGTTCACCGCGCCGTCGCGCACGACGTTCGCGAAGCCCGAGTCGGTCGCGACCTGCCAGGTCAGCGAGACGGTCTGTCCCACTCCCGAACCCGGCAGCGCGTCGCCGGACGGGGTGATGCGGGTCCAGATGATGACGCGGTCGGGGAGCGGGTCGCCGGACGCGACGCCGTGGACGAATCCGGGTGCCGGAACCGCGGCCGCGGCCCGTCCCGTGGCGGCGGCGGCGACGCCGGCACCCGCCAGCACCACCGAACCTCGCAACAGTCCGCGACGGCTCACGACTCCAGTCTCAATCTTCTCGAACACCACTGGATCACAACGGATCCCGGACGCTCGTTCAACTCGGAAGGGGAGAAGTACCGAGTGTTCACCCAGTGTTCCGTCTGTGTTCCGCGGATGGACGGAATGCGCCGGCGTGTCACCGCAACGGGTGCGAGCCCGGCCGGTGCACCACCCCGCGGGCGACGAGTTCCATCGCGACCGCCACCGCGCACGCCTGCGCCAGCAGCACGCCCACGAGCACCAGGATCTGCACCGCGCCGGCCTGGACCGCGGAGCCTGTGGCCAGCAGCACCCCGACGAACGCGCCCGGCAGCGTCACCAGGCCCACTGTCCGGGTCTGGTCGAGCCCGGGCAGGAGCGCGTCGGAGGCGGACGGTCCGACCACCTCCATGCGGGCATCGCGAACGCTGAATCCGAGGCTCAACCCTGCCTCGACCTCGCCCCGTCGCTGGTCGATCACATCCAGCCCGCGTTTGGCGGCGAGGGCCGTCGCGGTCATCGCGTTGCCGAGGATGATGCCCCCGATCGGTACGAGCGCCACCCCCTCCAAGGGCACCACCCCGCTGACCAGCATCAGTGGGATCACGGCGCCGACACCGCAGGCCAGCGCCAGCGCGAGCCACGCCGCGGACCGTCCGGCCCCGGCGCGGCGACCGGCCGTCACTGCGGCCGCCACGAACATCACGGCCAGGACCAGCAGCGACGACCAGAGATGCGCGAGGGCGGCGGCCAGGATCAGCGACACCGCGGCGAGTTGCAGCGCGCCACGCGCCGCCGCCCACGGCACCGTCAGGGGACTGCCGAGTCGAGCGATCCGGTACACCACCGCCGCGCACGCGACCATGACCGCGCACAGGACGAACAGCGCGAGCCCGGGATTCGCCAACGATGCACTCATCGTTGACACCTTCTCACCGAAGTCGCGGTCACCGGTATCCCGCACGGACCCAGGTGAATGCTTCGTTCACAATAAGTTGTTGACAATCTTTTGTTGCAAATCCATTCTGGAGGCATGTCCGACGACCAGTTCACACCCCCGAACCCCAGCCGCGAACGCGCGCACCGCGAGTACGCCGGCCTCTTCCGGATCGCCGAACGTCACGGAACCACTCCCGAACAGCGCGCCCGGCAGTCCCACCCGGAGATGCTCGACCCGCTCGGGGCGATCCGAGTCGTGGCCGCGTTGGCCGGCGGCGTCCACACCCCGGATCCCGGAGAACCGGAGATCGACGACGCCGACGTCACCGCGGCGCTCGGGCTTATCCCGAAGGCCCGCGCGGAGATGGACCAACTGGAGGCACTACTCCTGGGCATCGCGCGCCAACGCGGAATGACCTGGCAGGAAATCGCTTTCGGCCTGGGGCTGGGCAGTACCCAGGCGGCACGGCAGCGATACGACAGGTTGATCAAGCGCACCTGATCCCGAACATGCGTCGGGCCCGAAGTCGACGAACGACTTCGGGCCCGGCGTGCGCTGGTACTGCGGCTGTTCAGATGAACAATGCAGCGACGCCGGCGATGCCGGCGACCAGTCCGATGACCGTCGAGATCAGCGTCGCGCCGGCTGCGACCTTACCGAGATCCGCTGCGGAAGAACCCATTTGATACCCCTTACTCCCTCGAAGCGATGCTTCTGTTGTCTCGCCGTTGTCGGCGCCACTGCATGTCTAACGGACCGGACGGCCGTGTTCCAAGCGGTAATCCCCGGATTCCGCAATGCCTTACAGAAAAGAAACGCGAGACAAGCCAGGCGTAAAGGCGGCGACATGCGGTGTTAACACGAGGCCCCGCGAACCCGCAGATCGCGCGCCAGGTGGTCGCGCTGTTCGAGTACCAGTCGACGCAGTGCGCCCGGCGCATCCGCGTTCGCTGCGAGCCAGGAATCGACCGAATCGACCGAATCGGACGCGGGGAAGAGCCCGAGGACGATCCGGCGGGCGATCTCGATGCTGCGCTGCGCCCACACGCCGCGGATCGCGGCGAAGTAGGCGTCGTCGTACCCGGCGATCAGGTCGCGCCGCTCACCCGCCCGGAATCCGGCGATGACGGCGTCGAGGTGGTCGTTGCTCAGTGCCGTGTCCTCGAGCGCCGACGCCCAGGCCCGCGCCTTGACGCCCGCGTCCGGGCGGGCGGCGAGCGCCCGCAGATGGGCCGTCCGCCCCGACGCGGTGTCGTCGCGCGCGAGTTCGACGTCCAGTGCGTCCGGGGCGGCGTGCCCGGTCGCGGACAGCGCCGACCACAGTGCCCAGCGCAGGTCCGGATCCAACCGGAGCCCGTCGGGGGCCGGCCGGTCGCCGTCGAGGATCGCGCGGATGTCGTCGGCGTGGTGGTCGTCGACGACGGCCGCGGCCGCGGTGGCACGCGCCCAGGACAGCTGCCCGCCCGAACCCGCCTCCGCCTCGTGCATCGCCGTCCAACAGGTTTCGAGCCACTCGCGACGCCAACGGTCCCGCGCCTCGGCGGGCAGGTAGTGGCCGATCGCGAACGACGCGTTCGCCAGGACCGCGGTCAGCAGCGCCGCGTTCGTCTCCGACGGTGCGAACGCGCGCGCCGTCGCCAGGTAGCGTTCGGGGGCCAGTTCGCCGTCTCGGGTGGCGTTCCACAGTGCCGACCAGATCAGACCGCGGGCCAACGGATCGACGACCCGGTCCAGCGAGCGCTGCACCGTCCCGAGCGACCCGGCGTCGAGGCGCACCTTCGCGTAGGTGAGGTCGCCGTCGTTGAGCAGGCGCAGGGGAGCGTCGGGCAGTTCGACGGGCGTGCGCTCGGCGACCACGTCCAACTCCACCCGGTCCTTCAGGACCAGATCACCGGCGTCGTCGACGTCGTAGAGGCCGACGGCCAGCCGGTGCGGACGCGGGTCGGTCTGCACGATCGCGTACCCATCTGCCCCACCACCTTCGAGTGTCAGGGTGGACACCCCGCTGGTCTGCAACCACGCGCGCGCCCACGCGGCCAGGTCGCGGCCGGACGCCGCGGACAGTTCGGTCAGCAGGTCGGCGAGCGTGGTGTTGCCGAAGGCGTGTCGACGGAAGTAGCGGCGCGCGCCCTCGAAGAACGCGTCCCGTCCGACGTAGGCGACCAACTGCTTGAGGACACTCGCGCCCTTCGCGTAGGTGATGCCGTCGAAGTTGAGCTTGGCGGCCTCCAGGTCGACGATGTCGGCGACGATCGGGTGCGTCGTCGGCAGCTGGTCCTGCGAATATGCCCACGCCTTACGACGATTCGCGAATGCCACCCAGGCGTCGGTCCACTCGGTGGCCTCGGCGCTCGCGAGCGCACCCATGTAGTCGGCGAACGATTCCTTGAGCCACAGGTCGTCCCACCACACCATCGTCACGAGATCGCCGAACCACATGTGCGCCATCTCGTGGAGGATCGTGTTGGCCCGCGCCTCGAACTGGGCGGCCGTCGCGGCACCGCGGAAAACGTACGCCTCGGTGAAGGTGACGCACCCGGGATTCTCCATCGCGCCGAGGTTGTACTCGGGTACGAACACCTGGTCGTACTTGCCCCACGGGTACGGGTAGTCGAAGTGCTCGGCGAAGAAGTCGAGGCCCTGCTTCGTCACCTCGAAGATCGTGTCGGCATCCAGGTACCGCGCGAGCGACGCCCGACACATCACGCCGAGCGGAACCTCGAGATCGCCTCGGCTCCAGATCGATTCGACACGGTGGTACGGGCCGGCCACGATCGCGGTGATGTACGTGGCGATGGGCAGCGTGGGCGAGAACTCCACCGCCTGGCGCTCGCCGTCGTCCTCGACCACCGCGGCGGGGCGGTTCGACGTCACCTCCCAACCGGTGGGTGCGGTGACCGCGAATACGAACGGCGCCTTCATGTCCGGCTGCTCGAAGCACGCGAACACCTGACGCGCGTCGGACGGTTCGTACTGCGTGTAGAGATAGGTCTGGCCGTCGACCGGGTCGTGGAAGCGGTGCAGTCCCTCGCCGGAACGGCTGTACTGGCCGACCGCGCTGACGACGACGGTGTTCGACCGCCGCAGCCCGCGCAGCGCGATACGGGCACCGTCGTAGTCGACGTCCACGAACTGCCCGTTCACGATGACGGAGCGGATCTCGAGTCCGATGAAGTCCAGCCAGGTCTCCGGGGTGGAGGCGTCGAACTCCACCGTCGTCGTGGTCAGGAATCCGGCCTCGGAGAGATCCGGCGCGGCCGACACGTCGAGTTCGACGCGGTAGGAGCGGACGGTCACCGCCGCGGATCGCGCGGCGGTCTCGGCACGGGTCAGGTTCGCGATACTCACACCCCGATCCTGCCAGCCGCGGGTAGAGTCCGAATGATCTCCGGTCAACCAGTCCGAACGGGGTTTCGACATGTCAGGACTTTTCGAAGGCACGACAGTGGTCGATCGTCCCATCGACGAGGTTTTCCAATTCCTCGCCGTCGGCGTCAACGATCCCAAGTTCAGTCCGCGGGTGCAGAAGATCGTCCAGAAGACGCCCGGGCCTCCCGGCGTCGGAACCGTCTTCGTCAGTACCGTCAAGGACGCCGGCATGACCACCGAGCGGGAGTTCGAGATCACCGAGTTCGAGGCGCCGCGGCGCATCCGGTGGGCCGAGCGGTCCAAGAACATCGTGACGGCGACGGAGGGCGGCTACGACCTGGAATCGTCCGGCGACGGCACGAAGGTGACGATATTCAACGTGCTGGAGGGTCACGGGATCGGCAAGCTCCTCGCGCCCCTCGCGCTGCGTGCCGCACGAAAGGACGCTCCCGCGTTCGCGTTACGGATCAAGTCCGCGATCGAGGCCTGACCGCGCTCACCCGGTCCGGTCGCCCGCGACCGGGCGCACCCGTCCGTGTCGCCGGACGACGGCCGCCGTCGTAGCATCGGGGCAGCCGAGCGATCACGAAGAAGGTGCGCCATGGAAATCCCCGTCAGGACGGAGATCGATGCCGAGACCGGCATCGCGACCGCGGTACTGACCCGCCCCGATCAGCGGAACCCTCTGTCCGTCACCACGATGCGGGGCGTGACCGCCGCGCTGCGGAAGTTCGCCGACGACGAATCGGTGCGGGTGGTGGTTGTCTCCGCCGACGGCCCCGTCTTCTCGGCCGGCCACGACCTGTCGGAGATGCTCGACCGCACCATCGAGGACGAGCGGGTGATCTTCGAGGTGTGCACGGAGATGATGGACACCGTCCAGGAGATCCCACAACCGGTGATCGCCGCCGTACAGGGCCCGGCGATCGCGGCGGGGTGCCAGTTGGCGGCGTCGTGCGACCTGGTCGTGGCGTCGTCGAACGCGGTGTTCGGGACGCCCGGGGTACGGATCGGCCTGTTCTGTTCCACCCCGATGGTCGCGCTCAGCCGCGCGGTGGGACGCAAGCGCGCGATGCAGATGCTGCTTACCGGCGAGACGGTCGACGCCGCCACCGCCGCCGAGTGGGGCCTGGTCAATTTCGTTGTCCCGCCTGACCAACTGGACGCTCGTGTACATGAACTGGCGGCGCGGATCGCGTACGCCAGCCCGCTCACCCTGGCCATCGGCAAGCAGGCGTTCTACCGGCAGATCGACCTTCCGCAGGACGAGGCGTACGAACTGATGTCCGAGACGATGGCGACCAACGCCGTCACCTGCGACGCACAGGAAGGCATGAGCGCGTTTCTCGAGAAGCGAAAGCCGTTGTGGAAGGGCAAATGAGACGAACCGGGAACACTGCTCGACACGCGGGGCGCAGTTGACGCGCGCTCGAGCGGTTCCCGTTCTAGCCTGAGGTCCATTCCGGGTTCCGCGAGAGAGAGGCACTTCCATGGCATTGCCCACCTTGACCCCCGAACAGCGCGCCGCCGCCCTCGAGAAGGCTGCCGCGTCCCGCAAGGCGCGGTCCGAACTGAGAGAAGGACTCAAGTCGGGCAAGCTCACGTTCGTGGAGGTCCTCGACAAGGCGGACACCGACGAACTCGTCGGCAAGACGAAGGTGCTGTACCTGCTCGAGTCCCTGCCGAAGGTCGGCAAGATCAAGGCCCGTGACATCGCCGAGTCCGTCGGCATCGCCGAGACCCGCCGGGTCTCCGGCCTCGGTGCCCGTCAGCGCGCCGACCTGATCGCCAAGCTCAGCAGCTGACCTGCCATAGACGAGTAGGCAGCGACCCGCACCGGGTGGTGCGGGTCGCTGCGTCTCTCTACCGGTGATTCCGGCTCGTGTTGTCGAACGCGCTGCCGAACACCACGAAAACAACTGTTCCCCTGCCGGTTTCGATCGTGTTCGACAGCGTACGGGGATGGTCCGTGGGCCGCTCGAACGGGCGGCCGACTCAGTGCAACCGATCCGCCCAGTCGGTGGGCACCCGGTCGGCCGGTCCAGGCACCGTCTGGTCCAGCGGATGATGCTGCGGGGGAGCCAATTCCGGGCCGTCCGCGAAGTCCTTGGTGCGGTAGTCCCAGAACCACGCCTCACCCGGCTCGAAACTGCGGATGATCGGGTGCCCGGTCGCCGCGGCGTGGGCGCTGGCGTGCTGAGCGGGGGACGAGTCGCAGCAGCCGATGTGCCCGCATGCGGCGCACCGGCGCAGATGGAACCACCATCCACTTGCCGCGTCGCACTCGGCACATCCGGTGCCGCTCGGCAGCGCGCCGGGATCGATGTCGGACGTCTCGCTCACGGGAACCTCCTCGACAGGTAGGCGTCGTTCGGGGCCGGGTCCATTGTCGCGCCTGCACTGCAATCCGGTCGCGTAACCGACTTTGCCGCAACCCGTCCGCTCGCCGGGCTACCGTCGGAAGAGACGTGGTTCACCCGCACTCGCACCCGGAGGATCCGATGAGCCCCGATCACACCACCGGTTCGCCGGACACAGGCGCAGACCGACCCGCACACGTCGACGTCCTGATCATCGGCGCCGGGCTGTCCGGGATCGGCGTCGCGGCCCGACTGCGCCGCGAACACCCCGACCGGTCGTTTCTGATTCTCGAGTCCCGGGCGGTCTCCGGCGGCACGTGGGACCTGTTCCGATACCCGGGAATCCGGTCCGACTCCGATGTGCAGACCTACGGGTACGACTTCAAACCGTGGAAGGGCCGCAAGGCGCTCGCGCCGGCCGACGACATCCTCGGCTACATCCGCGAGACCGCCCGCGAGTACGACGTCGACCGCCACATCCGCTACAACCACCGGGTGGTGCGCGCCGACTGGTCGTCGACGACGGCGCGCTGGACGATCACCGCCCGCACGGGCGAGGGCGGGGCCGACACGGCCACTTTCACGGCGAACTGGCTCTTCTGCGCGAGCGGTTACTACAACTACGCCAAGGGCTACAGCCCCGAGTTCGCCGGCGCCGACCGGTTCGCGGGGTTGATCGTGCACCCACAGCACTGGCCCGAGGACCTGGACTACGCGGGCCGACGCGTCGTCGTGATCGGGTCCGGGGCCACCGCGGTCACACTGATCCCGGCGATGGCCGACACCGCCGGCCACGTCACGATGCTCCAGCGGTCACCGTCGTACGTGCTTCCGCTGCCTGCGGAGGACTCCCTGTACGACGTGTTCCGGCGCGTCCTCGGCGATGAGCGCGGCTACCGGCTCACCCGGAAGAAGAACATCGCGATGAACGTCTGGATCTACAAGCTCTGTCAACGGTTTCCCCGGCAGGCCCGCGCCGTCATCCGGTGGCTCAACACGCGACTGTTGCCGTCAGGCTTCGACGTCGACACCCACTTCAACCCCCGCTACGACCCGTGGGACCAGCGCCTGTGCATCGTCCCCGGCGGCGACCTCTTCAAGGCGATCCGCGAAGGGAAGGCCTCGGTCGTCACCGACACCATCGACACCTTCACCGAGACCGGCATAGCGCTCACGTCGGGCAGGCACCTCGACGCGGACATCATCATCACCGCCACCGGGCTCGATCTGCTCGCGTTGGGCGGCGTCGACCTGCGGATCGACGGCGAGCCCGTCGACATCACGAAACGGCTGGCGTTCAAGGGCACGATGCTCTCCGACATCCCGAACTTCTCGTTCGCCGTCGGCTACATCAACGCTCCCTGGACGCTGAAGGTCGATCTCGTCGCCGACTACCTGTGCCGGCTGCTGCGCGAGATGGACCGGCGCGGTGCGACCGTCGCGGTCGCCGAGAACACCCGGCCGGACATGGAGACGCGACCGCTGCTCGACTTCGCCGCCGGGTACGTCCAACGGTCCGTGGCCCTGTGGCCGCAGGCCGGCAGCGAGGACCCGTGGAACCTGCGGATGGACTACTACAAGGACGTGGTCGTGCTGCGGGACACCCCGGTCGACGACGGCACCTTGACGTTCTCGCGGGTCGATCCGACGCCGGCGAAGTCCGGCGGCGACCTGGTCGGCCCCGACTGACCCGACCGGCTCAGCCGTTGCTGCCGCTACTGCCGTTGTTCGACGGCATCCTGGCGCGCAGCCAGTCCACCAGATCCGTCGTACTCCGGGTCTGCATCCACACGCGGCCCGGTCCGGTGAACTCGGTGACGATGCCCTCGCCGCCGAGGATCATCGACTTCCACCCGCCGGCCTTGCGGATGCGGTACTGCACGGTCTCGTCGAACGCGACGACGTGACCGGTGTCGAGGGTCATCGTCTCGCCCGACGCGAGCGTCACCGGTCGGATGGCGCCGTAGCTGGACAGCAGGATCTCGCCGCTGCCGCTGCACCGCAGCAGGACCAGCCCGGCCCCGCTGAAGAAGCCCTTGCTGCCGCCCCACTTGGAGTCGACGTCGACCGTCGGGTCCGACGCGATCCAGCAGCCCGACTGGACCAGCAGCGCCGTCCCTCCGTCGAGGGAGGTTCCGACGAGGTCGCCGGGGAGCGCACCGGCGACGGCCACGACACCGCCTCGTTCGCTGCTGAAGTCGTTGACGAAGAAACTCGATCCGCCCAGGGAGCGCCGCAGACCCTTCATGAATCCGCCACGCGTCGAGGTGGTGATGGCAATGTCACCCCGCATCATCGCCATCGCTCCGGCCTCGACGCGGACGGATCCTCCGGCGGGAACACTGATCTCGGCAAACGCGAACGCCGGTCCACAACTGATGTCGGTCTTCATGAATTCCTCTCGTTGGCAGGGACGATCGAGCGCCGCGCCGTCACGGGACCGGCGACGGCACCCCGGCACGGATGCGCGTGACCTCGTGCGACGCGCGTCGTTCCCACCGGTCGCCGGGATCGACCGAAAGTAACGCGATATTCGCGGTCCGGCGCGCCGAATGAACCGGACGCGCCGGGAGCGGCGCGAATGTCGCGCGGTACCGTCGAGACGACACCCGCGAGGACAGGGGAGCGTCATGGTGGATGTGCCGTCCGATGCACCATCCCGGCGGCGCGCGCTGCGCCGCCTGCAGGAACCCGCCCTGTTGGCCGTCACACTCGCGGCACTCGTCGCCGGCGGCATCGCGTGGCTCGCCGACGCCCACGACGTCGCCGACGCGTGCTGGATCGCCGGGATCGTCGTCGCGATCGTGCCCGCTACCTGGTGGGTGGTCGATGCGCTGCGCCGTCGACGGGTGGGCGTCGACCTGATCGCGGTCCTGTCCCTGGTCGGCACCCTGCTGGTGGGGGAGTATCTCGCCGGCGCGCTCATCGGCGTCATGCTGGCCACCGGACAGGCGCTCGACGCCGCGGCAGAGCGGCGCGCGACCAAGGATCTGCGCTCGCTGCTCGACCACGCCCCGCGCACCGCGCGACGTCGGACCGGCGACGATGTGGACACCGTTCCGCTCGACGACGTCGCGGCCGGCGACGCCCTCGTCGTCGGTCCCGGCGAGGTGGTGCCCGTCGACGGCTGGGTCACGTCCGAGTCGGCCGTGCTGGACGAATCCGTCCTCACCGGCGAGCCGTTGGCCGTGCAGCGTCGCCGCGGCGAGGTCGTCCGCAGCGGAATCGTCAACGCCGGCACGGTCTTCGAGATGCAGGCGCGCACCACCGCCGAGGAGAGCACGTACGCGGGCATCGTGCGGCTGGCGCGCGACGCCGCCGCCGAGAGCGCACCCGTCGTGCGGATCGCCGACCGGATCGCGGCCTGGTTCCTTCCGCTCGCGCTCGCCGTGGCCGGTGCCGCGTGGGTTTTCAGCGGTTCGGCGACCCGCGCCGTCGCGGTACTCGTCGTCGCGACGCCGTGCCCACTGCTGTTGGCCGCGCCCGTCGCGATCGTCTCCGGGCTGTCCCGGGCATCGCGCCTGGGCGTGGTGATCCGCAGCGGCGGCGCGCTCGAGAACCTGGGCCACGCAACCACGCTGGTGATGGACAAGACGGGCACCCTGACCACCGGGCGTCCCACCGGAACCGACGTGGTCGCCGCCCCCGACGGCGACGCCACGGAGGTGCTGCGGCTGGCCGCGTCGGCCGACCAACTGTCCCCGCACGTGCTCGCCGAGGCGATCGTGCAGGAGGCCAAGATGCGGGGCCTGGAACTGACGCTGCCGACCGACGTGGACGAGGAGGCCGGAACCGGCGTCACCGCGACCGTCGACGGCCACCGCGTCACCGTCGGCACCCTCGCCCTGCCCGCGGATGCCGCCGCGTGGGCCCGGGCCGCGCACGGGCGGGCCGCGCTCGACGGCGCCGCGATCGCGTGGGTCACCGTCGACGGCGGCATCGCCGGGGCCGTCCTGCTGGTCGACCCGGTGCGACGCGACGCGTCCCGCACGCTCCGGCGCCTGCGCTCGGCCGGGCTGGACCGACTGGTCATGCTCACCGGAGACCGGCGCGAGCCCGCCGAGGAGATCGGGTCCGTCCTCGGCCTCGACGACGTCCGCGCCGAGCAGACCCCGGCGGACAAGGTGGCGGGCGTCCGCGCCGAACGCGACCGGGCGGTCACCGTGATGGTCGGTGACGGCGTCAACGACGCGCCCGCGCTGGCGGCCGCGACCGTCGGCGTCGCGATGGGTGCCCGCGGATCGACGGCGACGTCCGAGGCGGCGGATGTCGTGCTGACCACCGACCGCCTCGACCATCTGGCGGACGCGATGGCGATCGCGCGCCGCTCCCGACGGATTGCGGTGCAGAGCGCCACCGTCGGGATGGGGCTGTCGTTGGTCGCCATGGGCTTCGCCGCGTTCGGGCTGTTGCCGCCGGCCGCCGGCGCGCTGCTGCAGGAGGGCATCGACGTCGCGGTGATCCTCAACGCCCTGCGCGCCCTGCGCGGCGACCGGGCGGAGGAGATCCCGCTGCCGGAGGACACCGAGGCGATGCTGCACCGCTTCTCCGCCGAACACGACGAACTTCGGGATCAGCTCTCGATCCTGCGCGACACCGCGGACCTCCTCGCGACTGGAGACCTGCCCGCCGCGCACGACGCGCTGCGCCGCGTCGACGCGTTCCTGTTCGACACCCTGCTGCCGCACGAGGAGGCCGAGGACCGCGAGCTGTACCCGGCGCTGGCGGCGCCGTTGGGCAACGCCGAGGCGACCGCGACGATGAGCCGCATGCACGCCGAGATCGACCGGCTGGCCCGGCGGCTGCGCACGCACCTCGCCAGGGCCGACGCGGCCGGCACGATCGCCGCCGAGCAGGTCGACGACCTGCTCGCGTGCCTGTACGGCCTGCATGCCCTGCTGCGTCTGCACTTCGTGCAGGAGGAGGAGAACTACTTCACCCTCGCGTCCGAGTCGGACTCCGCCCCGAACGCCTGACCACCGAGGGGGGAGCCCCGCGGCACCCCGTCCCGATACGGGGCAAATCCCCCTACACCCCCGCCGGGAACCGCACTAGCGTTCGGATTGTCGGCCGGCCCATCCGGTCGGCACACACCGCGGTCCCCCGGACCCCCGACCTGGTGGGCCGCGGCCGGGCGGTGGCGCCGGACCCCTTCCGACACCACCGCCCGGGCCTCCGCCCCCTCCTCCCGACACGCCGCGGTTGTTGCCTGGGCCACTATCGATGTCCTACAGTGCAAACCGCGCGCCCCACGGGTCTCCTGCAGCCTTGTCGACGTCGGTCTGCTTGTAGCGCGGTTCCACGACATGTTCATTCGGCGTTCCTCCGAGCACGCAGCACGTAGCGACCGGTGACGCCGCATCCCGACTCGGCTCGGCCCGGTTCCGCGGGATCCCCGCGGCACGTCGAGCCGTACGACCACCGGGCGATCGGTCCGAAACCCCGACGCGGACGGATCGCCCGGTGGTCATCCGTCTGCGTGAAAGATGTTCCCGGTCATCGTGATCGCGACCCCGCGACGTGCGGTTCACGTCCGCTTCTGGTAATCACAGTGGTGCAGTGGAGTGGGACGAAGGGGATTTCGTTGGGGTACTTCGATCGTCGTGTCGTGGTCATCACGGGCGCAGGCACCGGCATCGGGCGTGAGTTGGCCATCCAGTTGGCACGGTCGGGCGCATACCTGGCCCTGTCCGGCAATGTCGAAGAGCCACTTGCGGAAACCGCGCAGCGCTGCACGAACGCCGGGGCCCGGGTGTCGGCGACAGTGGTCGACGTGACGGACCGCGAGGCGGTCACCGCCTTCGCGACCGCCACCGCCGAACACTACGGCCGAGTCGATGCGGTGATCAACAATGCCGGAATCCTCTACGCCGGTGATGTTCTGGCGTCGGAGTACGCCGACGTCGAACGCGTCATGGACGTCGACTTCTGGGGCGTCGTGCACGGCACCAAGGCGTTTCTTCCGCACATCCTGCGATCGGACCGCGGGCACGTCGTGAACCTGTCGTCGGCCTTCGGTTTGATGGCCGCGCCAGGGTACTCGGCCTACAACGCCGCCAAGTTCGCGGTGCGCGGGTTCACCGAGGCACTGCGTCAGGAGATGGACAGTGCCGGACACCCCGTCAAGGTGACCTGCGTCTTTCCGGGCGGGGTCCGGACGTCCATCGCGCGCACGGCCGCCGCCGCACCGGGCGTCGACCTCGGCGAGGTCGCCGACTCGTTCGAGCGGCGCATCGCCCGCACCGACCCCGCCGAGGCCGCCCGAGTGATCCTGCGCGGCGTGGAACGCGGGCGGGCACGGGTACTCGTCGGGCCCGACGCCCGTGTCGTGGACGCCGTGACACGTCTGCTCGGGCCCGCGTACCAGTGGTTGCTGCCGGCGGCGAAGCGGCGCGCGGGATAGTCGCCGCACTCTCTCCGAGCAGGAGCACACGGCCGTCCCCGTGGAGGGGATCTCGCATGACACAGGGGGGCGAATCATGGCGACCGAGTGGTTGCTGATCAGTACGTTCGGGGGAGCGGAGCCGTCGTTGATCGGCGTCGGGTCGACACCCAAGCCGTTCGTGCCACTGGAACGGCACTTCAAGGTCCGCCGAGGTCAGGCGAACCGGTCCCTCGACGACGTGCGGTCCGCTGTCCTCGACGTCATGGCGGACTCGGATCATCGTCGAATCGATCGGGTGTCGGACGACGGCCGCAAGCGGATCATCGTGGAGCCGTTGCTCAATTCCGAGGCGCGCCTGCACGGGGTTCACCTGTGGCGGGGGAACGTCGACGAGAACCCGCCACGGCGGGATCCGGTGGGCGCCTGGCACTTCAACCTCACCGCCGGCAAGGCCAGCGGCAGCGAGGACCTGTTCGATCTGTACGGTGTTGCGCCGGAGGCTCGTCGATCCGAGGCCGCCCTCGCCGGCGCATTCAACCGCCTCGTCACCAACCACGACGAGGGCAAGGCCCTCGCGAAGATCGTGCAGTCCGAGCCCGGCACCGAACACCAAGCGGTGTGGAAGGTGCGGCGCGACGACGGGCACGAACGGGCGGCGCACTTCTCCTGCCGGATGCTCGAGGAGCGGCCGCACCCGTCGACCGATCGACGCGAGGTCATGCTGCGCGGCATCACCCACGACATCGGCCCGGCCGACGACGTTCCTTCCGCCCCGCCGCCCGTGATCCTCGAGCACCGGGTGCTCGACGCGGTCCTCGCGCCCGGCGAGTACCACGCCTACGTGGACCTGAAGCGGTTGACGTTGATCAAGTGGCGCGATCAACCGATGCCGGGCATCGCGTGGGGGAACGCCGTCGGCGAACCCGAACCGGCGATCCATCCCGACGACCTACCGATCGCGAAGGCGATGGTGCAGGACCTCACGCATCGAAACGTGCAGGGAATCCTCCGTTTCCGAGGGCTCGACGGCGAATGGAAACCCCTGCACCTGTCGGTGGCGCTCATGGCGTTCGACGAGTCCACGCACGGCGGGCTGGTCACCGTCGCGAAGGCCCCGACCACTCGGTAGTGAGCGGCCGGGGCCTGCGTGCCGGTGGGAATCGCGCGCGCTATCGACTCGGTGCCGGCGTGACGGTCGAGCGGGGCGTCGTGGTGGGCGCTGCGCTGGTCGTAGGTGCCGCCGGCGCGGACGAATTCGCCTGGGACGCGGTCGTCTCCGGCGCGCTCGGGGTATCCGTCGCCTCGGTGGACTCCGACGTTGCAGCGTCCGCCGGCGCCGTCGGGGTGGGGGACACCGGTGTCAGCGACGCCGTCTCGGTGGGCGCGGGCGTCCCGGCCGGCGCGGCGGTCGCGGACTGCGACGACGGAACGTCGGACGTCGCTGCCGATCCTGCCGCGGCGGACGCCGGTGCGGCGGAGGACGCGGCGACCTCGCTGAGCGCGGCGGACAGTTCGGTCGAGGTCAGCTTCGCCGACGGATCCACCTTCTGACCGGCCTGCGCCTGCTTCGCCAGGTGCGTCAGCCACGCGGCGGCGTAGTCGGCGGACGTCAGCGGCTTGCCGTTCGCCGGATCGGCGTCGCGCCAGTAGTCGAAGTGGTGCCCCACGTCGCGGGCCAGCGTCAGCTGGTACGGATCACTCATGATCACCGGGATGGTGTTCTGGTTCGTCACGATCAGGCCGACGATCTCCTTGAACAGCTTCTGCGGCAGGTACGCGAGCGGCGACATCTTGTCGGTCGAGATCGAATCCGCCTCACCCGAACCCGGAGTCGCACCCGACTCGGTCGTCGGCGGCGTGCCCGGTGTCGTCGTCGGTGTGGTCGTGCTGGGCCCCTGGTACGACGGATCGGACACCTGGAGCAGCACCTCCAGGAACGTCTGGTCGCTCTGCATCCAATCGGGCTGAGAGTTGATCTCCGCGAACGCGTTGAGCGCGATGCGCGACAGGACCGTCGCGACGTCCATACCGGTCGCGGGGGTCAACTGCTCACGTTCGAGCGCGTCGATGTTCAGCTGTCGTCCCACGTTCACCACCAGCTGCAGCAGCGAGATGTTCTGCGGCGCAGCACAGGTGAGGTCGCCGTCCGAGCAGAAGGACGCCACCCGACCGGCGAGGGCACCGAAGTCGGAGCCGCCGGTGTCCGGCGTCACGCCCTGACCTGGGACGGGCTTCGTGCCGTTCTGGTACTTCAGGTCGAATCCGTCCGGGTTGGTGAACGGGTTCTGCGCGCCCGGGAACGGACCCTGGCCGGCGTCGCGGCCGGCGTCGGCGACGATGACGACACCGACGACGTTCGCCGGATCCACCAGCCCGTACTTGCCGTCTGCGTCCGCCTCCTGGTGTCCGACGTTCATCGCGACGCGCCGGGCGACGTCGGCGCCCTCGCTGTATCCGACGATCGCGAACTTCGTGTCCGGGCACGACGTCCGAATCGCCCGCATCACCGATTCGGCGTTCGCCACCCCGGTGTTCACCGAGTCCTCGTAGCTCGACATGTCCGCCGGGTAGGCGATGTACATCGCGGCATACGAACCCGGCGCGACCGCCTTCAGCGGCGCGCTGGACGCCTGGTCGATCCACGTGCTGACGTAGTCGTCGGCCGACGCCGCGGGCAGTTCGCGGCCGTCGGCGTCGACCAGCATCTTCGTGGTGCCCGGGCGGGGCGTGTCACCGCGGCCGGCGATCGAGAGGGTGACCATGTCGTGGCAGTCGGCGGTCGACGCCGTCAGTTCGGTGTCGATGGTGCTGGTGCGCGGCGGCGCCGACCACAGCGCCCACGTCAGCGCCACCAGCAGCGCCACCCCCAGCGCGGCCGGGGTGATCACCCGCGCCGCGATCCGATGCCGTTCGAAGAAACCGCGAATAGTCATGTCCACTCCCCAAACCCGACTCACGGAAGACGCGTGGACAGACCCCCCGTACCGCGCGTCACGTCACCACTGACGTCGGGGAGCGGGGTTGCGGTGTTACACGGCGGCGATCGCCAACCTGACGGTGCCGGAGAAGCCGGTGCCGCCCACCTCGAAGGTCCAGTGGCCCTCGGCCGTCCTCCGGGCCCGCTGCACGTCGCTGCGGGGATCGTCGGCCGCGATTCTGTCGACCTGGTCGGGGGACGTGGGACCGGACGCACCGAGGTACCTCTCGGAGGTGTGCAGGAACATCCGCGGGCCGCCCGGCTGGGGAAAGACCTGCGCGTAGTACTGCTTGCCGAAGATCACGTTGTCGGAGAATCCGATTCCGCGGGTGTCGCGTTCGCCGACGTAGACGTCGAGTCGGAACACCAGGCCGGGCGCCGACTCCTCGACCTTGTCGCCGGCGTCGACCCACCCCTCCCACAGCAGCCTGTCCGGCCCCGCCCACCCGGTCGTCTCGTCCCCGGTCGCCGCCAACGGCTTGCGGAGTTCCCGGTCGAGGTCCGGCAGATCGTCCGACAGGTCCTCGCTCCGGCACGGGCCGTAGCAGTTCTCGGCCTCGCTGCTCTGGTGGAACAACTCGAAGTCCACGTACCGCGGCTTGATCGACACGCCGAGGTAGAACTCGCTGCGGCCGAACCAGTCGCCACCGCGCGTGATGTCGGCCCGGTCGAGCCACAACCGCACCCGGTGGGTGCCGTGGAAGAAGCGCATGGCGATCTCGTAGGACTCACGCGAGGTCACCAGCGAGTCCACGCCGCCGTGACATTTGTGCACGAAGGCCCTCGGGGCACCGGGCAGCTGCGCCGCGGACTGTTTGACGAGCCCGTCGCTGCGGTTCGTCTCGAGGGTGCCACCGTCGAACAGATTCGACAACCGGTTGGCGAACGATGCCGCCGTCGCACCGTATGCACGGTAGTTGGTTCCCACCACGGTGAGGATCCGGTCGACCGGGAACGCCTTCTCGACCTCCAGGAACCGGGTGCTGGAGGGAGAGAACGACGCCAACTCGTCCGACGCGTCCTGCGCCGACGGCAGGGCGTCGAGGATCCACCGCGGGATGCGCTGGAAAGCGATGCCCCGGTGCGGGGTGCCCAGCGTGACGATCCGGTGGATCAGGTCCGGCGCCGAGTTCGGCTGTCGCCGTTCGAGCGCCAGCAGCGCCTCGCGCACCACCAATCCTCCCATGCTGTGCGCGAGCAGATCCACTCCGGGAAAGTCCTTGTGATTCTTCTTCATTCCGATCTCGATCAGGTCGATCAACCGCACCAGGCCGGCGCCGTACCTGGCGAGGGATCGCGGTTCGAGGTCGTAGTACCGGTACACCCAGATCGTGTTGGTCGGGGTGCCGGCCAGCACGCGCGCCGCGGTCCCCGGATCGATGGCGACCGTGCCGCTGACGTCGCCCACATCGAACCCGTCACGGTCGTCCGGGGCCTCGACCGGAGCCTTGTAGTAGCCGATCACGTTCGTGGCGTCGGAATAACGGTATCTGTCGGACTTCAACGCGCGCAGGACGAATCCCTCGTAGATGTAGTTGTCGCCGCGCTTCTTCTCGTAGACCGTGCCGTCGTTGAAGCCCTGGTAGGCGCTGCTTCGCTCGTCCGCGACGTCGAGGCCGCCGAATCCGCGGATCAAGATCAGCGGGCGGCCGGCGTATGTGACCATGTCGATCTCCTGAACCCGACGGTGCCGGATCCGTGATCGCCCCACTGCGCACACGCCCGACACCCCAGAATCGCGCGGTTCGCAGCCCGGCACATCGGGTTTCGACCGCTCGCTACCCGGTCGATACGGAATCGACGCCGGCGCCGCCCTGTTCGCCGGATTGTGCGGCCGCGGCGCGGTCCGTCAGGATCTTTCGTTCTCGCTCGTTACCGGTCAGCCGGGCCGCGGCCTCGAACTCGGCGCGCGCCTCCCGGTGCCGACCGGCGCGCACGAGAAGTTCGGCGCGGGTGGCCGGCAACAGTCGGTAGCCGGCCAGTCGCCCGTCCGCGACGAGGGCGTCGACGATCTCGAGCGCCGCGTCGGGTCCGCTCGCCATCGCCACGGCCACCGCCCGGTTGAGATCGACGATCGGTGACGGCGACAGCCGGCCCAGCGCCTCGTACAGCAGCACGATGCGGTCCCAGTCGGTGTCGTCGACGGACGCCGCGACCGCATGACACTCGGCGATCGCCGCCTGCAGCCCGTACGCGCCGCGACCGCGTCCGAGGGCGTCCGCGCGGCCCAGGGCGGCGCGGCCGCGCACGATGGCGCCGCGGTCCCACCGGCGACGGTCCTGGTCGGCGAGCAGCACCGGATCACCGTTCGCGTCGAGGCGCGCCGGGAAGCGGGCCGCCGTGAGTTCCATCAGGGCGACCAGGCCGTGCACCTCGGGTTCGTCGGGCACGAGCTCGGCCAGGCTGCGGCCGAGCCGCAGGGCCTCGCGGCTGAGGTCGGGCCGCATCCACTCGTCGCCCGCGCTCGCCGCGTGCCCCTCGTTGAATACGAGATACAGCACCCCGAGGACCGCGCCCAGTCGGTCCCCGAACTCGGCGCGCTCGGGCACCGCGAACGGCACCTTCGCCGCGGCCAGCGTCTTCTTGGCACGCACGATCCGCTGCTGCACCGTCGACGTCGGCACCAGAAAGGCGCGGGCGATCTCGTCGCTGGACAGGCCGCCGACCACCTTCAGCGTCAGCGCGACCCGCGCCTCCCGGGAGAGCACCGGATGACACGAGACGAACACCAGACGCAGCACGTCGTCGTCGATACGGTCCGGGTCCCACGGCAATTCGTCGTGTACGTCGTCCGCCTCGAGCTCGTGGGCGATGGCCGCGAGTCGCTCGTCGTAGCGCTCCTGCCGGCGCCAGCCGTCGATCGCCTTGCGTTTCGCGACGGTCGTCAGCCAGGCGCCGGGATTGGCGGGCACGCCCGTCTCCGGCCACTGCGCGAGGGCGTCGGCGAGCGCCTCCTGCGCCAGATCCTCGGCCAGTCCGAAATCGCCGACGGTCCGCGTCAGCGTCGCGACGATCCGGGCCGACTCGATCCGCCACACCGCCGCGACGGAGCGCCGCGCGGACTCGGCAGGGTCCGCGCGGCGCTCGGTCGGGGAATCGCTCATGCGATCACGCCTTGCGGCCCTCGAGTTCCTCGCGCCAGCCCTCTTCCTTCTGGATCCACTCGTTGTCCTGCGGGAAGTCCTCGACGCCGGTGACCCGGCGCACCTCGATCTTCGCCCCCGGCCCCAGCGGCACCCGCTTGGCCCACTCGGCCGCCTCCTCCTTCGACGCCACCTCGAGGATCCAGAAGCCGTTGAACAGCTCCTTCGTCTCCCCGTACGGGCCGTCGGTCACCAGCGGGGTCTCGCCGGAGAAGTCGACGACGAAGCCCTCCTCGGCGTCCGCGAGACCCTCGCCGGCGAGCAGCACACCCGCCTTCATCAGGGCCTCGTTGAACTTGCCCATCTGCTCGATGACCTGCTCGAACGGGACATCCTTGTATGCCTCGACGGCCTCGTCGGTGGCGCGCATGATCAGCATGTACTTCATCGGTTCGCTCCTTCGTCCGGGGTCGCGTTTCGACCCTCTCATCCACGACGTCGAACGGGAAGACGCCGGATCGACATGCCGGGAGAATTTTCTTTCGAGCAACTTATTCGGCCATGTACGGCATGTCCGGCAGGGTAACCGGACCTCGGGCGGCTCGGAAGGATCGCGCGTCCGTCGGTGTTGAGGCGGGCATGAGCACCCCCGATCACCACTCGCGCATCGCCGGGGAACGAGCCGACGCCGAGCGCCGCATCACCGCCCTGAACCGGCGGTTCCGAGAGATCGTCGAGGGGTCCGAGTTGACGACCGACGACGACGAGCACGATCCCGAGGGGTCGACCATCGCGTTCGAGCGAGCGCAGGTCGCCGCGCTGCTGGCCGACGCGCGGCGCGAGGTCGAGGAACTGGACGCGGCCCTCCGGCGCCTCGAGGACGGCACCTACGGCGCCTGCATGTCGTGCGGACACGCGATCGCCGAGGCCCGACTCGACGCGCTACCCGCGACGCGCACGTGCCTCGCGTGTTCGAGCCGCAGGGGGCAGTGAGGGCGGTAAGACGACGGTCACGCGGTCTCGGCGCCCGACCCCAGACGGGGGAAGGGTTCGGTGGAAAAGACGACCTCCACCGCGACCTCGAAGTACGCGGCGATCCGCAACGCCAGGTGCAGGCTGGGGCTGTACTCGCCGCGTTCGAGGTAGCCCACGGTCTGATAGTGGACGCCCAGCGCCTCGGCCAACTCCCGCCGCGAGACGCCCCGCTCGGCGCGCAGCATCGCGATGCGGTTGTAGATGACCTCAGAAGGCACGCTGCATCGCCTTCTCCCGCCGTGCAGCCATACTGGAACCCGATTCGTGACGCGCCATGCGCCGCAACACTACCGGCGCGACCAGCAGTCCCGCGACAGCCCAGGCACCGAGCACTGCCGCGGTCTCGACGTGCCGCCAGGACTCGCCGATCTCGACCGTCACCGCGTCGGCGGGCAGCATGGCCGACCGCATGCCGAGGCCACTCCAGTAGATCGGGAACACCTGGCCCACCGCCTGCAACCAGCCCGGCAGCGCCGTGATCGGATAGAAGATGCCGGAGATCGCGACGAGTCCCATCAGCGGCATCGTGAGCAGGAAGGTGCCACGCGGACCATCGAGAACGGCGCCGAGAATCGCCCCGACGGGCAGCGTCGCCAGCAGGCCGAGCAGCAGCACCCAGACGAACGTCGCCCACGCACCGGCATCATCGAGTGACGACCCGCCGATGATCGCCATGCCCACCGCCAGCACGACCGCAACCTGTACGACGACGGATCCCGTGGCCGAGACCACCTTGCCGACGAAGTAGCCGATCATGCCGCCCGGCACCGTCTTTGCCCGCAGCAGCGTGCCGTCCTCCCGGTCGAGCACCAGCACGTTGGTGATCGCGAACAGGCCGTTGAACACGATGATCGAGCCGATCAGACCGGGCAACGCAAGTTCGGAAATCGAGAGCTCACTGCCCGCGTACTCGCGATTGCGCAACAGGTAGAGCACGACGAGCGCGATGGCAGGGGTCATGAACTGCCCGATCAGGTCGGGGCCGGTGGTGAACAGTTGACGAAGCTCGATCCAGCCACGGGAGAAGCCGGCCCGGACGGCGGTAGCAGTGGGATTCATCGGGTGACCTCCGCGAGAGTGAGGGCGCCGGCCAGGGCGTCGCCGGATTCGTGGCGGCGGACCAGCGCCATGTAGGTGTCTTCCAGCGAGGCCCGGCGAACCTCCAGTTCGTCGATGGAATCGCCGTGCTGCTTGAACAGTTCGTGGACGAACTTCGTCGACTCGGCGGTGGTGTGCACGAAGCGCTGATCGTCCACGGTCCAGCGCACCTCGGCCTCGCCGGCGATCGAGCGGGCGAGCTCGTCGGGCGAGCCGTCGGCGATGATGTGCCCGCCGGCCAGGATCAGGATCCGGTCGGCGATCTTCTCCGCCTCGTCGAGATCGTGGGTGGTGAGCAGCACCGTCGTGTCCTCGAGATCGGCCAGCCGGTGCACGAGGTCGTGGAAGTCCCGGCGGGCCGCTGGATCGAAGCCCGCGGTGGGCTCGTCCATGAACAACACTTCCGGACGACCGACGATGCCGATCGCCACATCCAACCGGCGTCGCTGACCACCCGACAGCGTGGCGATCTTGGCGCGGGCGTGCTCGGTCAGGCCGACGAGCTCGATGAGTTCGCCTGTGTCCCAGGGCTGTTGGTCGCGATCGGCGCAGTACGGTCGATAGAACGCGGCAAGATGGTCCAGCAGATCGCGCACCCGCCACTTGGCGTGGTCGCGCCAGGACTGCAGGACGACGCCGATCCGAGAACGCCAGTGTTCGTCCCCGTGCTCGGGATCGACGCCGAGGACGGCGACGCGGCCCGCCGAGCGGCCGCGGAAGCCCTCCAGGATCTCGATGGTGGTGGTCTTGCCGGCGCCGTTGGGGCCGAGCATGACCAGCACCTCACCGCGCCGGGCCTGGAACGTCACGCCGCGCAGAACGTCCGCGTCGCCGTACCGCATTCGCAATCCGTCGACGTCGAGCACAGCCCCACTTCTCGAACCCATGATTCCTCCCCATCATTGACCTTCGATGGTTTGTAGCATAGGTACTACATATCGTGGTGGCAATGCTCCGATCTTTGTCTGGATGTCTCCGCGGGCTACTCGCCGGCGGCGATCCGCGATCCCACGGTATGCACCACCTGCACATCGGGATCCCACGGCAGGAGACCGTCGACCGCCTCCTGCAGTTCGGTGACCGGCGGGAGGGACGGTGGACCGAGCACCGCGATCGTCGCGGTATGTCCCTGCCAGTTGACGCCCGTCACCGTGGCGCCCGGTACGTCGGCGAGCCACTGCCGCCCGGCCTCGGCAATCTGCTTCTCCCACACCGAAGACAGGGTGTTGGCCACCATCGGGATCGCCACCACGATCAGCGCGGCCGCGAGCACGATGTAGATCCGCGAGCGTTTGCCGGACTCACCTGCGGTGGCGTATCCAGCGGCGACGAGCACGACGACCGCGGTGATGACCAGGGCCACCACGTTGGACAGGAACAGCACGAACGCGCCGAGCGCCAGGGACGGGGCACCGGACCCCAGACACACGCCCACCACCGCCAACGGCGGGACCAGGGAGATCGCGATCGCGACACCGGGCAGAACGTCCCCGACGTCGCGGCGCGCGATCGCGATGGCACCGACCAATCCCGTTGCCAGGGCAGCGGCCAGGTCGGACAACCGGGGCGATGTCCGACCGAGGACCTGCGAATTGGAGAGGACGTCAGCATGATTGGGCACAATCTGGACGAACAAAGCGCCCATCGCGACGACCAACGCTGCCCCGAGGACGACGACCAGCAGACTGCGCCCGAGGAGCGGCGCCCTCCCTGTGGTGATGCCGAGACCGATACCGAGAATGGGCGTCGACAGCGGCGCCACGATCATCGCCCCGATCACCGTCGCGGTGGAATCACCGACGACACCGGCGACCGCGATCACGCCGGCGAGGGTCAGCATCGCCCAGAAGGCCGACTGCTTCGCCTGCCGGTCACCGGCGGTCAGGTCGAGTCGGTCGTCCAGTTCGGCGACACTTCGCCGCTGGCTGTCCGGGATGAGCATGAGCGGTCCGTCCTCTCGCTTCGGCGGGGAAACGCGACTCGACCGACAGCGGGCGTCCGATGCGGCGTTCCAAGTGGTACCCCTCCCGGTAGCGTGCACCCGCCCGCACCCGTTCCGGCTCACCCGGAGCGGGTGACCGTCAGACCGAGCACGACCAGAACTACGGCGACTCGACCAGGGTGCGGAGTGTGCGCAGCATTCTGCGGCTCATGACGAAGCCGATCGGTTCGAGGACGGCCGGGCCGAAAACGAGAGCGCCCTTCCAGTCGTCGCCGTGCGCGTTGCGTCCCCGCTCGAGCAGGCGAGTGCGCCCGCGCCCGTCGTCGCGGAGGTGGAACGCCCACAGCGAGGCGTTCGCGCTGTCGGGTGCCGAACCGTACAGCACCAGGTGGCGTTGCGGTTCGAGCGCCGCGACCGTCAGCGGTGGCGCCTTCGGGTGCAGCGATACCGGATCACCCACGGACAGATCCTGGAACCGGTCGAGCACCTCGGTGGCGTTCTCGATCCGGCATCCGATGAGGTTCTCGAGGCCGACGTAGCTGTAGAACCCGCCGCGGCCCTGACCGATCTGAACGATCCACGGCCACAGGCGCTCCGGCGGCGCTGCGACGGTGATCGCATGGGTGTACGCCCAGGCCGCGTCGGGCACCAATTCGTCACCCGGGAAGGTCTCTGCGACCTCTTCGGGCGTCGCTCCCCAGGTGGTCCGCCAACGGCGGAGCGGTCGCGCGAGCAGGTTCGCCAGGATCAGAACGGCGCCGGCCACCGACGCGACCACCGCCCGCGCGACGCTCGTGGATCCCATCCCGGCGGACTCGAATGTTCTTGTGCCCGAATGCGGTCCGTGTCCACGCTGCGCGAGCCACTCGTCGCGACGCACTCCGGGCACAATGTGGTGACGGATCGAACCGCGTACGCTGACCGGTGCGAGCAGCCACCACAGTGCACGCACGTACGCCTCCGCCCGCTCCGGACCGTCCCACTCGTACACACCGCGATAGACCTCGTCCTCGTCGTGGGCAACCCACAACTTGGAGACGAACCCGGGAAACCCCGCGAACATCGGAGTGTTGAGGAGGCTCTCCCACCGGAACAGGGCGTGCACCCAACCGTGCACCCCGCGGAGACGGAACTCGACCACCAGCACGCACGGGTCGGCGGTCGGTGGCCGCACCACCACCGTGTCCCGGTAGACCCGGCCGCGACCTTCGTCGAAGGCGAGTTGCTCACCGACCCACTCGGAACGACGACGGATGCGCCGACGCGCCAACAGCGCGACCGTCACCCCGACACAACGGACGATCCGCGTCGCGGCGACATCGACACGCAGATGCTCGGAAGTCCGACCGAACATGATTGCTCTTTTCCGGCGGCGACGGCGATCTCGTCCACACGGCCGCCAGGTCAACAGCCGTCCTTCCTACCGTAGCCAACACCTGCTCGGCATCCGGGGCGTCAGCGACACCCCGGGTCACTGACGCGGTCGTCGTACGCTGGGGCGAGGACGGACGGAGAGGTGGAGGAGATCGTTGTGACGACTCGTTCGGCACCCCAGACCGCTGTCGGCGAGGTGATGGCAGAACTGGCCGCCCTCGAAGACCCGAAGATCCGCGCGGTGAACGAACGCCACGGCGACGACCACGGCGTCAACCTCACCAAGTTGCGTGCGGTGGCGAAGCGCCTGAAGACCCAGCACGACCTCGCCGGTCAACTGTGGGAGACCGGCGACTCCGCGGCCCGTCTCGTCGCGATCCTGATCAGCCGGCCCAAGGCGTACTCCGCGGCGGAGCTGGACGCCATGCTGCGCGACGCGCGCGTGCCCAAGGTGCACGACTGGCTGGTCAGCTACGTCGTCAAGAAGAACGGCCAGGTCGAGGAACTCCGCACCGCTTGGTTCGCGGACCCCGACCCGGTGGTCGCCAGCGCCGGGTGGGCGCTCACCACCGACCGCGTGGCGAAGGCCCCCGACGGACTCGACCTGCCCGAACTTCTCGACCTCATCGAGGCGCACATGAAGGACGCACCGGACCGACTGCAGTGGGCCATGAACGAATGCCTCGCCACCATCGGCATCCATCACCCCGAGCATCGTGCCCGCGCGATCGACATCGGCGAGCGTCTCGGAGTTCTCGAGGACTATCCCACCCCGCCCAACTGCACGTCCCCCTACGCGCCGATCTGGATCGACGAAATGGTGCGCCGCCGGGCACGCAAGTAGCGGTTGTGGCTCATGCTCGCTCGACTACGGGCGAGGGAATCTTGGTGGCGCGGTACGAGTCTCCGGCGCGGGTGGGGCGCCACAGGCGCCAGTGTTTCGCCGACAGCCGGAACGGAAGATGCTCCTGCAGGTGTCGGGCGCCGACAGGCAGCCGTTCGTCGGCAGGAAGGTTGAGCCACAGGGAGAGCGAGGACGCCGCGGTGCCGAGGGTCGCCCGTACGCCCGAGCCGCCCAGAAGCCGGCCGTACCCGTCCACGGCGAAGCGACCGAACGCGTCGGGGGTGATGTCGGGGTACGGGGCGCGGGTGTCCGGGTCGAGGAGGCGCACGGGCGAGCTGTAGGTCAGCGCGGCCAGCGAACGTCCGTGGGTCGTGACCGCGTCGGGGCCGACGGCCACCAGGGCGTCGAGCGCGTGGTCCACGGCGCCGGGCGGAACGTTCCATGCCGTGTGGGTTCGCGCACGGTGGCGGGGACCGCCGAAGCGCTCGGTGGCGAGCGCCACCAGCTGCTCGGTCGACGCGGGCGGTCCGCCTGCCGCGATCTCGAACGCCCACGACGGTGACGACATCGGTTCGGTGCAGGCATCGACGAAGCCCCGCAGGCGCTCGAATGCATCGCGCGGACGCTTGGCGCGAAGCGAGTGTGCCCCGCCCGCAGACGCCGGCAGTCCGTCGTAGGTCACCACTTCCGGAAAGGTGCTGCCCTGTGTCCGCGCCATACGCGCCAGCCTAGGTGTCCCGCCGCTGCGGGTGCCCGCACGGATCATCCACGGAAATGTGCGCCGATCATTCGGCATATCGACACCCCGACGCCCATCATCGACGGCATGGAGAACACGAGCACCCTACGCCGCGACCGCGTCCGCGAGTCGTACTCGGCCAGATCCCTGGAATACACCGAACTCTGTGGCTCCATGACGTCGACGCATTCATCGGATCGCGCCCTGGTCAGCAGCTGGGCCGCCACCCTGACGGGTCCCGTGCTCGACGCCGGGTGTGGTCCGGGCCAGTGGTCGGGCTTTCTCGCCGAGTGCGGACTGGCTGTGAGCGGGATCGACCTGGTGACCGAGTTCGTCGAACGCGCTCGCACGCAGTACCCAGACCTCACCTTCGACGTCGGCGGCTTCGAGGCCTTGAACGCCGCGACCCAATCACTGGGTGGTGTGCTCTCCTGGTACTCGCTCATCCATCACAGTCCGCGGGACATCCAGGCGCCGCTCGCCGAGTTCGCGCGCGTGATTCGGCCCGGGGGAGGGCTGTTGGTGGGCTTCTTCGAAGGCGCGACCGTCGAGCCTTTCGACCACGCCGTGACGACTGCCTATCGGTGGCCGGTGGCCGAACTCAGCGATGAGTTGGTGACGGCCGGCTTCGAGGTGATCGAGGCACACACCCGAACGGGAAGTGGATACAGGCCTCACGGCGCCATCGCCGCGCGCCGGCAGGACACCCGGTGAGGGAGCAGCGGCCTAGTCCCGCCGGTTCACCGCACCTCGACGGTCTGTCGTAGGTTCCGGTTCTACTTGTCCGGACAATCTGTGCTTTCGAGACCTTCCACGGCACCGAGGTAAGGAGACCATCGTGGCGAAGCGTAGGACGCTGCCGAAGGAGGCGGGCCGAGGTGACCTCGATCGGTACGGATTTCGAGTTCCACCGCGACAGCTTCAATCCCGACTACCTCGACGAGACCGCGGCCGGCCTGACGGAGCTCTACCGGTTGGTCGGCGTCACGCCCGTTGCCGGGCGGCGACGACACGACGGCGTTGCGCCGATCACGGTTCCGGGGGCGGATGGCAGGATCGGCATCAGGCGCTCTGGGAGTTGCTGGTGCCGTCGAACGGCCCTGCGGCGACGGTGCAGGGGGAGGTGGTCCGTCTGACCGGACGGATCGCGCGGGAGATCCTCGACAACGGAAGCCCGAACTGGGGATCCGACTTCAGGAACATGCTCGCCGCACTGCCCGAGCACTGCTCGACCGGAATCCCGCTCCCGGCAGGCGAACTGGCGGAGGCCGGACGCCTTGCACGGGCGTTACGGTCCGGTAGCGGGGACGACGCGCAGGTGTATCGCCTGAGCGAACTCGGGGTCGCGTGGGTCGCGTCGAATCCGACACCGATCCTGCTGGGGAAGGTGAACTATGAGCGCTGACTTCGACGAGCTGGAGCTGCGCCTGATGCGCGAATTCCTCGACAGCGCGTCCGCGACCGAGTGGCTGGTGACGGCACTGACGATGAACTACGACGGCAAATCCGAGCTGATCGCATGGATGGCCGCACATCCGCGGCTCGACCGGGCGACCGCGGTCGCCCTGTTCTGGTACTCCCAGCCCGGTTACTACCAGAGGTACCGCAGCGGGGCCGACGTCCCGTCGATCAATCGCGCGGGGTGGGCGAATGTGCATGCGCTGCAGGAGCGTTTCGTCTCCGGCACGGTGACGGTCGCCGGTGCATCGTTCGACCCGGCGAACGATCTCTCGACGCCGACCGGAAATCCGGAGCATCCCGGTCAGGACTGGACAGCGGAAGCACTTGGCGCCCAAGACGACCCGGAATGGCTGATCCCTTCGGCGATGTTCGGGTCCGTCGCCGGGGACGACGTCGACATCCGCGGATACGTGGCGTCCCACGGATGGGTCGAGGGGATGCCACCCGCTGTGCTCGAAGAACTCGAGGCCGCATGGGCGGCCGACGGCGACGACGACGAATGAAGGCGAGGGCGACGACCGACGTGACTAGCTACGAGGAAGTCGAGAACTCCCTTCGTGAGTGTGCAGCCGGCGCCACGGCCCGCGCACAGGTCGAGTTCGGGATCGCGGTCACGCGCGAGCTCCTCACCGCGGACGGTGTGGCAGCGGCAGCGGCAGCGGAGTTGACGGAGACCGGAGCACGGGCCGTCAGCGCGGCGGCCGACGGAACGGGTACGGCGTCTGCCGAGCAACTTCGGGCATGGATCACGGAGATCGACGACGGCGATCTGTCGGACGGCGACATGGATACGGATCTCCTGCGCGCGATCACCGCGCTGGAGACGTGGACCGCCTATCGGGAGGACGAATCGTCGGAGCGGATCGCCGCACTCGGCATCGCGCTCCTCGAGCAGGCAGACTTCCGGGCGAGTGGGGCGCCGTTGGACGACTTCCTCGCACCGCCGCAGACGCGGCTGGCGTTCGCACGGATTCGTGCGGCGCTCACCGGGTCCGCGATCGATGCTGTCGGCGAGGCTTCTGTCCGGCGGGCTTCTGCAGCAACGGGATCGGAGGAGGATCGGATATGACTGACGAACGTCGTGATCGGGCGCGGTGTGATGACCGGGGGTGCGTCGCGTGAGCGAGACCTACGACTGGGATCGGCTCTTCCACGCGTACGGCATGGCGACGGACACGCCGTACCATCTGGAGGCGCTGGTGGACGCCGACGAGACGGCGTTCTCAACCGCGATGGAGCATCTGCACAGTGCGGTGCTGCATCAGGGCACCATCTACCCGGCAGCGGCACCCGCGGTTGCCGCTGTGGCACACGCCGTCTCGTTCTGGAGCGGTACCGCGGATCGGAAGACGGCGTCCGCGAGGCTGCCTGGGCTGGTGGGTTTCCTCGACGTGGCGGGTGACGGTCTGGCCCTGGCCGGTGCACTGCTCGAGGACGCGGGCGAGGCCGTGCCACCTTCGCCCCAGGACGAACGCCGGTTCTTCGAGGCCCTTGCGTCCGATGACGAGGGAGAATCGGAAGAGGCGTGGGAATCGCCTGTGGCAAGTGTGCTCATGACTCGCGCCATCCCGGCGCTCCGGCAGCAGGCGAACCCGGTTCTGGAGGCGCTGCTTCCGCTCGTGCGAGCGAATGCCCTCGCCGACAAAGCCGAGGCGGTGAGCGCGTTGGCGCGGTGGAGCGGCAACGCCGCTGCTTCGTATCAGGACCGTGTCGCCGTCGCGCTGCGTTCCTTCGCCGACAGTGCCACCGAGCGCGATGACCGGGCCGCGGCTGTTCTCGCACTCGGCACCGTCGGCGCCGACGTCAGCGGGTGGCTCACCGACCCCGATCCTGCGATCCGCGCGTGTGCCGCGTTGCATCTGCCGCGCTCGGGACAGGCCGCGGAGGAACTCGTTCGTGCGCTGACTGAGCCGGAAGAGGTCGGCCGGTGGTTCGAACGGAAACCGAGCGCCTTCCCCATGCACGTCCGATTCACGCTGCTGAACTCGCTCCTGCAACGGGACCAGTCCTTCGCCGCGATCCTCCCCGCGGCCGTCGCGATCGCGCAGATCTCCACCCCGTACACCGCTGACAACGACTGGGGACCGTTGCTTCGTGCCGCGTTCCCCGACGTCGAGTTCGTTCCGGGCGCGTACCCACCGGTACCCGAGAGCATCGGCGTGCCTCAGCGGCAGTTCCTCGCGGCTCTGGTGGCGAACGAGCGGTTGTGGGGAACGAACATCGGCAACGCGCATCTCGCGCTCATGCGCGTCGGCCTGCCGTACGACCGACAAGCGATTGCGGCGCTGCTGCAGGAACGGAGCGGAGATGAGTGACGAGGGTCGCGATCGGGCGTGGCGGGACGAGCTGATCCGCCTCGGCGGCAGCATCCATCAGGACGAGGCGAGACCGCTCAGTGACGAGGAGGACGCCGTCCAGCAGGCAGGCATCGATCGGTACGTCTCGATGCTCGACGCCCTCGACGGGCGGGCCGTCGACGCGGACACCATCGAGACGATCCTGTGGTCGTTGCATCCGCTCGACGACTACGGCATCTACGAGGCCGCGTACAGCGTGCTCTCACAAGCCGATCCGGCAGCAGTTGGCGCCGCCGCCGCCCGGGTGCTGCCGAACTGGCTCGACTCGCGCGGGGATCACGACAGCATCCGCAGCGGCTCGATGTTCGTCGCGGGTAGCGAGGACGCGAGCCGCGCGTTCCTCACCGTGACCGACACCTGGGACGATGCGCAGCGCGCGCTCGTGCGCCGAACAGTCGGCCGTTGGGTCCGTGAAGACGCGGAGTGGGAACCGATCCACGAAGCACTCGGCGGCACCAACAGGCAGCCGGCGCTCGATCCGATCCCGGACGACTGGCCCGAGGACTGGAGATCCGCTGCCGAGGCGTTCCGCCAGAGCGGTCGGGTGGATCGCGCCTGGACGAACGAGAAGGACTTCCCGAGCAACTTCGACCGCGTGTTCGCGATCATGGAACTCGACCACGGCGAACGCTGGCGGGAGGTGCCCGCCTTCCTCAACGCGCTGCTCATGCGTCGGAGGAATGAACTGCCGAAGTTCGTCGATGCGCTCGCCGCGCTCGCGGACGATCGACGCGAACGCATCCTCACGGCCGTCGACGCCGCGCGCCCGGACACCGCCGAGCACCTGCGCGGACTCCTGGGACAACTCTGAGGATCGGCTCCCGGGCCGGAAGAATCGTCACCTCGTGACCGATGTCGAGAGAAGGGAAGCGCGGGAATCCCAGGTCTCGACGGATGACGCAGGCCGTGCCGCTACTCCGGATCGGCGGACAATCTGTCCGTCGGACTGCGGCTGCGACCGTGGTTCGGACCATGATCAATCCAGTTGCAGCTCTGGCTTGTACAGGTCCAGCCAGGTGTAGATGTCGACGGCGCGATCCAGGCCCGCCCGGGTGACGGGATCCATCCGCACCGGATCCTGCGCCGCCAGCTGTTGCAGCCAAGCCGGGTCGATCAGGTCGAACAGCGGCGAATCGGTCTCGGACAGGACCTCCTTGGCAAGCTGCTGCAGGTTCGTCGCGTAAGCCGGATCCTGCGTCAAGGGGTACCCGCTCTTCACACGATCGACAACCGATTGCGGGAGAACATGTTTCGCGGCGTGACGCAGCAGGCTCTTCTCACGGCCGTCGAAGGTCTTCAGCGGCCACGGAGTGTTGTAGACGTATTCGACGAGGCGATGATCGCAGAACGGGACCCGAACCTCCAGTCCGGCCGCCATCGACAGGCGATCCTTGCGGTCCAGCAGGATCCGCACGAACCGGGTCAGGTGCAGGTAGCACACCTCGCGCATGCGGTATTCGGAATCGGATTCACCGGGCACGTGTGCGACCTCCGCGCACGCCGCTGCGTACTGGTCGGCGATGTAGCTGTCGATATCCAACCGTTCGCGCAGCTCCGGCTTCAGAGCGCCCCACGGCTTGTCTCCGGTGAAGGCCGCCCACGGGAAGGTGTCCGCATTGACCGCTCTGTCGGCGAAGAACCACGGGTAGCCGCCGAACACCTCGTCGGCCGATTCACCCGACAGCGCCACCGTCGACTGTTCGCGAATCGCCTTGAACAGCAGGTAGAGGGAGAGATCCATATCGCCGAGTCCGGGCATGTCACGCGCGGTGATGACCGCACGCCGCACCGAAAGGTCCAGCATGTCGGCCGAATTCAGCATCACGTTCTGATGCGCGGACTCCACCGACTCCGCGACCTCACGCACGTAGGGCGCGTCGGGAGTGCCGCGGACCTCGTCGGGGACGAAGTTCTGCTCCTGATGGAGAAAGTCCACCGAGAAGGTGCGCACTAGTTCGCCCTGGCGCGCCAGGCTCGCCGCGGCCAGACCGGTGATGGCACTGGAATCCAATCCACCCGAAAGCAATACGCAGCTCGGCACATCGGAGACCAGCTGCCGGTCGACGATGTCGGTGAGCAGATCCCGCACCCGCTCGACCGACTTCTCCCGACTGTCGGCGTGCTCGACCGCCTCCAGTCGCCAGTAGGTACGCTCGTGAATTCCAGTGCGGTCCACCCGAATCAGATTTCCGGGCGCCAGCTCGTACACCCCCTTCCACACCGATGTCCGCGGCGACCTGGTCATCGCGAACAGCTCACGAACCCCGTCGGAATCGATCACTCTGCGCGCCAACGGGTTCGCTAGAATCGCCTTCGGCTCCGACCCGAACAGGACTCCGTCCGGCGTTGGGTAGTAGTAGAACGGCTTAATGCCCATGCGGTCTCGGATCATCACCAGCTTCTCCTCGCGCTGGTCCCAGATCGCGAACGCGTACATGCCGTTCAGGTGGTCGACAACGCTCTCACCCCACTGCAGGTATGCGCGCAGCACCACCTCGGTGTCGCTGTCGGTACGGAACGAATGACCCAGGCCCCGAAGCTGATCGCGCAGTTCCCGGTAGTTGTACGCCTCTCCCGTGTACACCATTGCGACGTCCCCGGCGGGGGTGCTCACGCTCATCGGCTGCGCTCCGCCAGGCAGATCGATGACGGCCAGCCGCCGATGCCCGAGCCCCACGTGAGTGCGCACAAAAGTGCCGCGCCCGTCCGGCCCGCGCAAAGCCATCGTGTCGGTCATCGCGTCGAGAACACCGTGTTGCCTGGTCAGATCGGAGTCGAACGACACCCAGCCTGCGATTCCACACATGTAACGCCCCCCAATTCGGTTACCTGTACAGAGACGCAGTTTTGTGAGAAAACTCCTAGAACGTGTTCCAATTCGAAAGATCTGTGGCTATCGTCACAGCGGCTGATTTGTCACGTATGGGGAGGGTGTTGCAATGAAGACCAAGGGCGCGTTGCTGTGGGGCATCAACGAGAAGTGGTCGATCGAAGAGATCGAGCTCGGTGACCCGGTCGCCGGCGAGGTGCAGATCCGCATGGAAGCCGCCGGCATGTGCCACTCCGACCTCCACATCGTCACGGGGGCGACGCCGATGGCGGCCTATCCGGCGATGGGTGGCCACGAGGGCGCGGGTGTAGTGACCAAGGTCGGTGAGGGCGTCAAGGATCTCGAGGTCGGCGACCATGTCGTGCTCTCGTTCATCCCGGCGTGTGGACGCTGCCCGTCGTGTTCGTCGGGGCATTCGAACGTCTGTGATCTCGGTATGGGGCTGCTCAGCGGTCAGGCCATCGCCGACGGCACCTACCGCATCCAGGCGCGCGGGGAGAACGTGATCCCGATGAGCCTGCTCGGTACGTTCTCGCCGTACATGACGGTGCACGAGTCCCAGGCCGTGAAGATCGAGAAGGACATCCCGTTCGAGCTCGCGGCCCTCGTCGGCTGCGGCGTCCCCACCGGGTGGGGTTCGGCGACGAACATCGCCGAGGTCAAGCCGGGTGACTCGGTCGCCGTCATCGGCGTCGGCGGCGTCGGCATGTTCGCACTGCAGGGCGCGGTGGCGTCGGGCGCGCGCCACGTGTTCGCCATCGATCCGGTGCCGTTCAAGCGTGAGCAGGCGCTCAAGTTCGGTGCCACGCATGCCTTCCCGTCGATGGAGGAGGCGATCGGCCCGATCATGGAGATCACGTGGGGCCGCATGTGCCAGAAGACGATCATCACGGTCGGCGAGATGAAGGGCGAGTACGTCGACCCCGCTCTCACGCTCACCGCGAAGAACGGTCGTTGCGTCGTCACCGCCATGGGCTTCATGGCCGACATGGACGTCACGCTCAACTCGTTCATGTTCGCGATGCTGCAGAAAAGCCTGCGGGGCAACATCTACGGTGGCTGCAACACCCGCGTGGACATCCCGAACCTGCTGAACCTGTACAAGGCCGGCCTGCTCAACCTCGAGGACATGGTCACCAACACGTACTCGCTCGAACAGGTCAACGAGGGCTACCAGGACATGCTCGACGGCAAGAACATCCGTGGTGTCATCCGCTACACCGAAGCGGACTGGTAAATCGAAGATCGGCTTTCTGTCGCAATCCGATCGGTCGATGGCCGTGGACAACGCCTCGGCCGCCGTTCTACGACGGCGGCCGAGGCGTTGCGCGTTTCTGGGACCAACAGCGCGGCGGCCGTGGGACACCTACCTGAGGGGCAGTTCGCTAGCCGCGCTGGTCGGTGTGTCCGAGCAGGGTGCGCAGGATCGTCTCAGCGTGTGTCCACAACACTGCGCCACCTATGCGGGGCACGATATGGCGGCGCGCTCCGGGAATGCGGGCAGCGAGCGAAGTTCCGCGATCCGGGGAGTGGCTGGTGTCCTGCTCGCCGTACCAAACATCGACGGGCACATCGATCGTCGTCAGATCAAACGGCCAACGACCCATTGCTAGGACCGTGTCACGGGCGTAACCCCCAGGACCCTGGACGAACGCCTCCCTCAGACAGCGACGGTAGATGCGCTCGAATTCGGGGTCACGGTAGACAGCGAGATCGGGTGCGGGGCTCGAGTCGATGACCATCTGCCACATGGTGTCTGCGTCCAACGTCGCGAAGAAGCGCTCCGCGTCGTCGGGGTCCGACGCGGTCAGGTCGACCAGTCCGCGGAGGTGTTCCGGCAGCGCGTCCTCGAACCAGGGGGCCGCCACCTCGTCCGCACCCGACACGATGGCGAGCGCGCCGGTGATACCCGCAGCTGCGCAGGCAAGCGCAAATGGCGCGCCCTGAGAGTTGCCGACCGTCGCGGGTCTGCCCAGCCCGCGCAGCTCTGCGAACTCGCCGACATCAGCGGCGAAGTCGCGAAATGACCTGCCGAGCTGCGGCGTCGACACCCCCAACCCTGGCCGGTCGAGGGAGATGAGGCGAACGTCGAGTGCCTCGAGTACACCTGAGCCGAAGCCCAGTGCCCGGGTGGTTGCTGCGCCAGGGCACAGCAACACGGGAATTCCTTCCGGGTGGCCCCATTCGGCCCACCCGATGACCCGCCCGCTTGCAAGTTGCACTTCACCCAACCGGGCCGGCTCCGAGATGTCGACGCTCATGGCCACGATTGTCATGCATCGCGGCCGAGGCCGACCACCCGCCGGAATCGGTGAGACATGGCAGCGCACGGGGATGCGGGCGTTCACGGCGGGTGATCGCCCGCATCCCGTCCGGCCAGTCCTGCGGTCTGGCTCGTTACACTCCGCTGCCCTCGACCCGCGAGATGCGAAATCCCGAGGCTAGGCGATCGCTCCAACGGCAGCGGCCGCGTCGAGCGTCGGGTAGATGGGGTACTCCACACCCGAGAGGTACTGGACGGTGCGGACCACCTGGCAGGAGTAGCCGAACTCGTTGTCGTACCAGACGTACAGGATGGCGGTGTCGCCGTCGACGATCGCTGCGTTCGCGTCGACGATGCACGCCGCGCGCGAGCCGATGAAGTCGCTCGACACGGCATCGGTTGCCGAGGTGTAGTCGAGGTTCCGGCTCAGCGCTCCGGTGAGCGATTCCTGGTGAAGGTGCTCCAGCACTTCGTCTTTGGTGGTCTCGCGACCGAGCTGAAGGTTGAGGATCGCGACGGACACGTCCGGCGTGGGCACGCGGATCGAATTGCCGGTGATCTTGGCCTTCAGGCCGGGAAGCGCCTTCGCGATCGCGGAGGCCGCGCCCGTCTCGGTGAGGACGAGGTTGAACGGCGCCGATCGGCCACGCCGGTCTGCCTTGTGGTAGTTGTCCAGCAGGTTCTGGTCGTTGGTGAACGAGTGCACGGTCTCGACGTGGCCCCGCAGCACGCCGAACTCGTCGTCCATGGTCTTCAGCGGCGGCACGATGGCATTCGTGGTGCAGGACGCACACGACACGATGCGTTCGTCCGGATCGACGTCGCGGTGGTTGACTCCGTGCACGATGTTGGGGACGTCACCCTTGCCGGGCGCGGTCAAGACCACCTTCGCCACACCGGGGCGCAGGTGCTGCGACAGCCCGTCGCGGTCACGCCAGATACCGGTGTTGTCGATCAGGATCGCATTGTCGATGCCGTACTCGGTGTAGTCGAGACTCGTCGGATCGTTGCTGTAGATGAACTTGATGACGTTGCCGTTGGCGATGAGCGTGTTGTTCTCCTCATCGACCTTGATGGTGCCGTTGAACTGGCCGTGCACGGAGTCGCGGCGCAGCAGTGATGCACGCTTGACCAGGTCGTCCTTGCCACCCTTCCGAACCACCACTGCACGCAGGTTCAAGCCGTTGCCCGAGCCGGCCTTCTCGATGAGCAGTCGCGTGACGAGTCGACCGATACGCCCGAATCCGTAGAGGACGACATCCTGGGGCTGCGCTGGGCTCGCCTGGGCACCACCGACCAGGTCGGCGAGGCTCTCCGCGACGAACTCGGGAATCGGCCTTCCGCCACCGTGGGCCTGGTAGGCGCTCACCAAAAGGCCGAGGTCGATCTTCGACGGCCGCAGATCGAGGTCGGTCAGCGCCTCGAGGAACGGGAACGTCTCCTCGACGGACAACTCGTCGCCACGGATCTGTCGGGCGAAGCGATGGGTCCGCAGGATCTTGATGACCGACCTGTTCACCAGCGAGCGACTGTGCAGCAGGATGGTCACCGAATGCCTGCGGTGCAGGCCGCCGATGATCGGGATCATCGCTTCCGCGAGAGCTTCCTCGGAGTTCCAATGGGTAAGTTCCGTCGTGCTCACTGCGTTCCTCTGACTTCCTTGCTCATTGGCGTGCTTGTAGGTCGGACGCCGGACTGGATGAGACGCACGTCATACACCGTGTTCCGGAGAACGGCGTGCGCACCACCAAGCATATGGAAGCGCCTCCTCGCGGCGACAGGCACCAGGCACGCAACGGTTGCAGCTGCCACCGCCGCTGTTGGGGGAGATGCCGGAAGACCCGCGAGGCACGCCGTTTGCACTTTGACGAGACCCGGCCGTGCCGCCGCTCGACGACCACTACTCGAGCATTGGATCGCCGAAATACTCAGCTGCACAATACAATTCATTCATCACACCGAAAGCTGGACGCCTCGCGGACGTGATGGGCAGTACCTACCGGACATCGGCCGGAATGACCTGCAGCGAACAAGCCTGTCATTCGCACAAACGACCGACCGACCGCTCAGTATTACTTCCTATCTGTAGATTCCGTATCTACTTGTCCGAGCAACCTGGGATTTTCAAGATCTTCCACGACAGTTGTCCACGAAGATCGCGCGAGGATGGCCATTCTTCTGCGTCGAACGTCGCGGAGAAGCGCTCCGCTTCGTCAGAGGTTCGAGCAGATCAGTCAGGAACCTCGGTGCCGGTGTGGGTTCTCGTCAGTGCGTGTGCGTAGACGGTCTCGAGCGCGGTCACTGCGGCCCGTCGATCCACGTGGCCTGGGTCGAGGCGGTGTTGAATGTTGATTCCCAGCGTTCCGCCCAGGAGCGCCACTGCCACTGCGTCCGGGTCGGTGACCGGCGCCGACACGGAACGCAGGTAGTCGGCGTAGTAGCGGCGCAGTGTCCGATACTGCTCGGCGTAGGTGTCACGCACCGGGGAATCCTTGCTCGTCGCCTCGAGGAGAATCGTCGCGAAGATCCGTGCCTCGGGCTGCGACATTATTGCGAAGTTGGCTTCGATGAGTGCCGCGACGCCCTGTTCTGGCGCGGACGCGAGGTTGTCTCGCAGCTGGGCCAGCGCCCACTGGAACGATTCCTCGACTACTGCGCGAATCAGTCCGTCCTTCGATCCGAAGTGCCATGCGACTGAGCCGCGGCTGATGCCTGACAGCTCTGCGACGGCCTGGATGGACATGGCTGTGGCCCCGCGTTCGGCCGCGAGTTCGGTAGCGGCTGCGACGAGGCGCCGCCGTGTTTCCTCGGAGATTTCCTGTTTGCGTGTCGATGCCATCGGTCTTCTGCCTCGTTCTGGATTGCTGTGAGCGCGTGTAGGGCGAGCCTGTGCTCACAAGCGGGGAGCCCCACGCTGGACGTTCTATGTTATCGGTCCAATGATCGGATACTCGTCCTGCTAGCCACCCTCGGTCGAGGCTTCTGACACATTCGCGCAGGTGGGACTCGCCTTTTCTTGCCGTTCCGCCCCTCCGGTCGGAGGCAGATCGAAGCGCTGCCTGGCAGTCAAGCGCCGCACTCCCAGATCGCCAGACCTTGCCTATGCCGCACGTCCAGTTCTATGCTGACCGTCCAATAACTTAGTTGGAAGGGTGTGAAGTGATCGTGCAATTGATCGACTTGACGCGGACGTTGGACCCGGCGGATCGCGATCTGCTGCCGGAGCAGCTGCGGCCGTTGGCCGCGGTGGTCGCGCCGACCGTGACCTACGCGCATCCGGCCGGTACGGGCCGGGACGAGTTCGCGACGGCGATGCGGTGCTCGGTCGAGGATCTGCCCGAAGGTGAGGGGTGGGGCTCGGAGATGCTGACTGATTTCAACACGCATCTGGGTACGCACGTCGACGCGCCGCTGCACTACGGATCCACCTGCGAAGGCAAGCCTTCCCGCACGATCACCGATATCGCTCTCGATGAGCTGTGGTGCGAGGCAATCGTTCTCGACCTCCGGGATCGCTGCGCAGCGAACACCGCCATCTCGGTCGACGCGCTCGAAGCTGCACTGGCGGAGAACGGGGCCCAGATCCCGGCCGGCGGCGCAGTACTGCTGCGCACCGGACAGGAGCGATTCACCCTGGCTGACCCGCAGTTCTTCCAGTACCCGGGAATGAGCCGCGAGGGCACGTTGTTCCTCGCCGAGCGCGGCGCCAAGGTCCTCGGGACCGATGCCGCCGGCTGGGACCTGAGCTTCGCGGTGATGGCGCGCAAGTTCGAGGAAACCGGCGACAACTCGGTGCTGTGGGACGGCCACCGGGCCGGTCGCGAGCGCGAGGTCTTCATCGTCCAGCAGATGACGAATCTCGCCGCGCTGCCGCCGTCCGGGTTCCGGGTGGCGTTCTTCCCCATCAAGCTCGCCCGCGCCAGCGCCGCACCCGCTCGCGTCGTCGCGTTCGTGTGAGTGCCCAGCACGGCGACTCGGCAGAACGAAAGGAATTGATCACCGATGAAATTGGCAACCGTTGGGTATGAGGCATCCGAACAGACCGCGCTCGTGTTCGAGGACGGTGGAAAGCTCCTTCTGCTGGGCCGCGCACATGTCCTGCTGACGGGGGAGCCTGCCCTGGAGCTGTCCACCATGCAGCGCATCATCGACGGCGGCGCCCCCGTGCGAGCGATGCTCGATCGGATCGCCGCCGCAGCCCCGGACGAGGCCGTCGTCGAGGCGGGCGAGGTTCGCTGGATGTCGCCGCTGCCCCAGCCCGTGCAGATCCGAGACTTCGGATGCTTCATGGACCACTTCCGCAATGCCAGGGCGCGAATTCAGGGCATCCCTGTCAGCGAGGTCGAGCTCCCCGCAATTCAGCTCGAGCGGCCGCTGTATTACGTCGCCAACCGGTTGTCGGTGACCGGTCACGGCGCCGACGTGGCGTGGCCGGCCTACTCGACGGTCAGAGACTACGAGTTGGAGTTCGCGTGTGTACTCGGCCGCGGCGGAATGGACATCCCCCGCGAGCATGCTCACGACCACATCTTCGGCTACACCATCTTCAACGACTTCAGTGCCCGGGACACCCAGCTCGAGGAGATCTCGACTGGTCTCGGGCTGAGCAAGAGCAAGGATTTCGCGGATTCCAACGTGCTGGGCCCGTGGATCGTCACTGCCGACGAGCTGGACGACCCGTATCGGCTTCAGATGGTCGCCCGAATCAACGGCGAGGAAGTGAGCCGCGGAACCAGTGCAGAAATGCATCACACTTTCGCGGACATGATCACGTTCGCCTCCAGCTCTACCCGGCTGCACGCGGGCGAGGTGTTGTGCTCGGGCACGGTACCGACGGGCTGCGGGCTCGAGCACGGGCGCTACCTCCAACCCGGCGACGTGGTCGAGCTCGAGGTCAGCGGCCTCGGTGTACTGCGCAACCGGGTGATCGTGTAAACAGCGATGTGATGGTGCTGGACGTCGGCGCCACCCCCTTCGCCGCGGTTGTCCTTCACACCGGCCACACCGCCACTGCTCGAGAACTCGCCGAACACGTCCGCGCCACCAAGGGCTCGGTCTGGGTGCCCAAGCGTATCGACGTATGCGACGCCCTACCGACGACACCGCTGGGCAAGATCGACTTTGCCGGCGGCTGAGTCGTCATGGCTTCCAGGCCAGCCGCGGACGGACAGTGGGGCCGTGGATCACCGGACGGGCCTTCGGGTCGGCTGATGCGTTTCTGGTACGTCGCATCGTGCCGCCGGAAGGCCCGTCCAGTCGGTTCGACCCACACCGGGCGGGCGGCGCCGACTACGTCACGACGCGCGACAGTTCACTTCCGTCGCGGTAGCGGTGGGCGCTCTACCAGGGTCGATGGCGCTTGCGAGTCCCGCATCGACTGGGAGAACGACTCCGGTCGTCCAGCGCGACTCTGGTCCAGCCAGGTAGCGAACCGCTTCTGCCACATCCCATCCCGTGCCCTCGGTTCGAAGCGGTGCAGCTTCGGCCCGCAGGCGACGCGCATGCTCGTCCAGCCCCTGTGCGTCCATCAGCGGTGTGTGCACCAAACCGGGCGCGACGGCATTGACCCGGATCCCATCGGGACCGTGCATCGCGGCCATGGCTTGGGTGAGGCTGAGCAGTGCACCCTTGCTGGCTGAGTACGCGACGGACGGGTGACCGCCGCGCAGTGCTGCGACTGAGGCCATGTTGACGATCGCTCCGCTGCCGGCCATTGCGGGAATCAAGTATCTGGATAGTAGAAGCACCGAATCGATGTTGATACGCAGACACGTTCGCCAAGCATCCAGGTCGATATCCACCACGCTTCCCGATGGACCGGTGACACCCACGTTGTTTACCAGGATGTCCACCCGGCCATGCTGCTCGAGCACGCCCGCGGCGAGGCTGCGGCAGGTCGAGTCATCAGCAACGTCCGCGACGACCGCCGAGACGTGCACACCGAGAGAGGCACACATCTGGACGGTGCCTTCGAGATTCGCCCCAACGTTGTCGACCAGAACGACATGGGCCCCGGACTGGGCGAGTCGGACAGCGCAGGCACGGCCGATGCCGATCCCAGGCCCACGCGATCCCGCACCGCTGATGACTGCAACTTTGCCCGACAAACGGTCATCGAGCACGTCTGGTTCAGATTCGCTGTGCACTGTCACTCCAGTAGGATTCACGCACATCCTTCTTCAGTACCTTTCCGTTCGAACTGCGTGGCAGCCGATCGACTACATCGATCCGTTTCGGGGCCTTGTAGCTGCCGAGCTTGTCCTTGCATCTCCGAATCAGAGCTTGCCGGTCGAGAGTGGCGCCCTCGTTGAGCTCGACGACTGCTACCACCTGCTCTCCCCAATCCTCGTGCGGCACACCAACTACCGCACAGTCCTGGATTGCCGGGTCCGACCACAGGACTTGCTCGACTTCGCTTGGGTATACGTTGAGTCCGCCGGTGATGATCATGTCCTTCTTGCGATCAGTGATGTAGAGGTAGCCGGCATTGTCCAGGTGGCCGATGTCGCCGGTGTGGAGCCAGCCCTCGACGACAGTCTCGGCAGTCTTCGCAGGCTCGTGATAGTAGCCCTGCATGAGGAGGTCTCCAGCTACACAAACCTCGCCGCTCTGCCCCGCCGGTAGCGAGTTTCCGTTGTCGTCGCGGATTTCGACGTTCACGAACGGTCCTGGGCGGCCGCAGGAAGCGAGGATGCCGTCGGTGCGCAGGCCACCGTCGACAAGATGCTCCTCAGGCCGAAGGAAAGAGATGGCGCCGAAGGCTTCGGTCTGGCCGTAGAACTCGATGAGGACCGGGCCGAAGACCTGGATCGCACGGCGTAGCTTCTCCTCGGACATCGGCGCCGCACCGTAGATCAGATAGCGAAGGGACCCGAGGCAGTAGTTCTCCTCCTCGACCGTTTCGAGCAACCGGTAGATGACCGTCGGAGGCAGAAAAACCTCTGTCACGGAGAACTTCTCGATAGCGGACAGCACCGCCTTTGGTTCCGCCCGTTCGATCACCACCACGGTTCCGCCACGAGCGGACACTGGGAGGCTGAGCATGCCTGCCGAATGCGTCAGCGGCGCGGCGGCGAGATTGACCACAGGCTCGTCCGCGTCGTATGTCAGGCCCAGCATGAAGTGAGCGAACGTGACACCGAAGGAACGATGTGTGTTCACAACGCCTTTCGGCCTTCCGGTGGTTCCTCCGGTTGCCGAGATAGAGACCACATCGTCGGGTCGAACATGTATGGGCGGTGCTGTCTTCGGCTTGTCCGAGCACCAATCGATCAGCGAAGGTTCGTCTCCGAGGGGTGCGTCGATGCACACCACCAGACGAACCTTCCCCGATGCACGGATCCGGTCGACGACCGAGGTCATGGTGCTGTGCACGAAGAGCACGGTGCAGTCGAAACTGTCGACGAGGTCGACCAGTACGTCCTGCGAGCTGGACGGGTTCAGGGGAACCCAGACCATTCCTGCCCTCCACGTGCCCAGGACGGTGATCCAGGCCAGAGGGTCGTTCGGGGCGATCACCCCGACCTTGGCGTGGGCAGGCAGATCAGCGTCGAGCAGTCCATGAGCAATCCGGCAGGACAGTTCGCCCGCCTCGTCGTAGGTCCAGGATCCTCGCTCGCTGACATACGCGGTGCGGTGTCCACCCATACGCCAGCCGCGGTCGAACATGTCGATGACACTCACGAGTCGGTCCTTCCGAGAATGGTGACTGCGGCGACGGCCTCCTCGTACCCGAGGAATCCGCCTCCGTTCTCGGTCACGCCGATCCGAGCATCGGCGACCTGCCGGGCGCCCGCTCGACCACGCAACTGTTCGACGAGTTCGAAGATCTGACCGAGTCCGGTCGCGGCGAGGGGGTGTCCTTTCGATTCGAGCCCGCCTGATGGATTGATGGGGATTCGCCCCCCAACGGTGGTTGCTCCGTTCGCCGCTTCCATTCCTCCGCTGCCGGGCTCACACAAACCCAGCATCTCGCTCACCAGAATCTCCGCGAATGCGGTCGCATCGTGTACCTCTGCGACATCGACATCTCCCGGACCCACACCTGCCTGTTCGTAGGCGGCACGCCCCGCAACACGGGTGACGTGTCGATTCCAGTCGCCGGGATCGCGATCCTCACCGGACACCACCACGCTGGCCATCACATCGACAGGGTCGGGGACGCCGAGCTTCCCGAGAGCCTCGGCGCTTCCCACCACAACCGCTGCTGCGCCGTCAGTGAGCGGGGCACACATCGGCACCGTCAGCGGCGGCGCGAGAGGACGTGCGGCGAGCACCTCGCGAACCGTCATCCCCGCTCTGTAGAAGGCACGTTCGTTGTGAACGGCATGCAGGTGGTTCTTGGCCGCGACGGCAGCGATCTGTTCTGCGGTCGTGCCGAACTCTCGCATATGGGCGCGCGCAACTGCCGCATAGATATCCATGAAGACCGAGCGCTCACCGATGGTGGAGTCGTCGACGTCACCGCCGAGCTCGGCAAGGGCCTCGACGAGGGTCTCGGGCCTCGAGGTGTCGTACGCTCCGTCGAACACAGCCATCGCGCGGGCGCGATCACCGACATTCATCTTCTCCGCACCGACGGCCAGCGCGATATCAGCAAGCCCAGCCCTGACGTGAGCGACCGCGAGGTGGAAAGCGCTTGTTCCACTGGCGCAAGCATTCTCGACGTTGAAGATCGGAATTCCTCCCAAGCCGAGTCTGCGCAGGGCAATCTGTCCGCCGATCATGTGCTGACCTTCCAGCGGCGATTGCGTGGTGTTGGCATAGAACGCGACGTCTATATCCGACAGCGAGAGAGCGGCGTCAGCGACCGCGGCGTGCACAGCCTCAGCGGCGAGGTCGGCCACGGAGCGGTCCGCGTGGCGGCCGAAGGTAGTCATTCCTGCGCCGGCTATCTGAACCGAAGCAGAGTTGGAAACAGTGGTCACGGTCAGTCCTCGAGTGGTCTGCGGGCGGTCTCCGGCATGGAGACGAAGGTCAAGAAGGTGATGGCGGACAGGGCTGCGATGTACCAACCGAACAGTGAGGTTCGACCCGAGTCGATCAGCCACGTGGCGATGTAGGGGCCCGTTCCACCGAAGATCGCCACTGTGAGCGCGTAGGGAAATCCGATACCGAGGACGCGAATCCGGGCGGGGAAGAGCTCGGCCTGGACCGCTGACGCGATGGACGCGAAACACGCCAGCGCGGCCATGCCGGCACACTGCACGACAAGCAGGCTCCAGAAGCTGTTCGACAGCATCCCCAACAACGGCACCGTGCCCACGGTGAAGGCGAGGGAGCTGGCATACAAGAAGGGCTTACGGCCGACCTTGTCGGAGGCCCATCCGCATAGGGGGACAACAGCCCAGAAGAAGATCAGGGATATCAGTCCGATACGGATCGACTCCGCCCGATCGAATCCAACGGTGATCTGCGCGTACGTCGGCAAGAACACCACCCAGGTGTAGAAGGCGACGGATGGTCCGAGTTGCATCCCGACCACCTGCAGAGTCTGACGGGGATGCTGCCTGACAAAGTCGAACATTCCAGCCTTCGCAGCCCTCCCCGAGGGCGCTTCACTCGTGGTGAGGGTCTCCACGCTGCTACGGCGAATCCAGATGGCGCACAACGACGCCGCAGCGCCGATCAAGAACGGTACACGCCATCCCCATGACTCCATCGCGGCTTGATCGAGGATTCCCGAGAGCAGAGCAACAGACCCGACGGCTGCAACATTGCCGGCCGTCGCGCCCAGATAGAAGAAGCTCGAGAAGAACCCCCGCCGGTTCGGAGGGGCCGATTCGACGAGAAATGCCGAGGCGGAACCGTATTCGCCGCCCGTGGACAAGCCCTGGAGCAACCGCGCGGCGATGAGGATCACCGGAGCGAGAAGGCCGATCTGATCGTACGTAGGAGACAGCCCGATCAGCAGGCTGCCGACCCCCATCAACGAAACAGTGGTTTGAAGCGCCTTCTTCCGCCCGTAGCGATCACCGAGTCGGCCGAGGAACAAGCTCCCGAGCGGACGCATGAAGAAGCCGACCGCAAAGACCCCGAGTGCCGCCAGCAGCGGGACGAGACTGTCTTCGCTGTCGCTGGGAAAGTACTGCTCGGCAAAATAGACCGCCAGCAGCGAGTAGATGTACCAGTCGTACCACTCGATGAGATTTCCGACGACAGCAGCAGCGATTTGCCTATACGGGCGTTCCGCTGCTGGGACGTGGGATACCTCGGCAATCTTCGATTCCATACACATGCCTCCGCAAGCTCGAGTTCGCATGACAGCCCTCGCCTGTGATGACGGTCATGTTCGCTCGAACAAGCATGTGGTGACACAGTCCGCTAGTCGACGGACACCAGTCCGAAGATCATTGGAGATTCGAACAATCCATCGCTGTCAATCGATGCCGATCTCGAGCGCCCAGCTGAGCCCGATGATCACGTCGGTGCACTCGAGGTCGACATCGAGCAGTGCCTGGATCTTGTTCAACCTGTATCGGAGCGTGTTCGGATGCACCACGAGGGCGGCAGCGGCAGATTGGACATTGCGGCGATGCTCGAGAAAGACCGCAAGCGTGCTCTCCAACTCTCGGGATGAACGATCCTGTGCCCGAAGTGGATTGAGGTACCGATCGCGTAGCCACTCGCCAACCACGGGGGCGCACCGTGCAGCTGCCCGCCAGGTCACATCGTCGAGCGTGTACACCCCCGGCACGCCGCGAGGTGCCACCACGGCGTACACCAGTTCGGCGATCTGCATCGCTGCTGCGGCAGAGGCGGGCTCGCACGATGGCCCGAGGGCAACAACACCGAGCCGGCCGGGATCGGGCTTTCGGGGGCTCAACCCGATGCAACGCTCGTCCCACACACATGTCAGCGCCGCACGATCGCCGCTTCGTCCCGTCGATTCGAGCCGTTGCCGCAGAGCATGGTGACCGACACCGTCGATTGGTCGTGCGATGAGGGGATGGTAGGAGCTAGTTGGGGACAGCCCGTGCTCCGAAGTAATCACAGAACCGAACGCGCCGGTGACCACATCGCGAATGAAGTTCGTCCGCGCCCTGTCCTCCTCCAACGCGTTCTCGATACCGATACGTTGGTATGTCACCGCGGCCTGGCTGATGAAGTGGTCCCCGAGACGCCAGAGCAGGCGGGCGCCGGCGAGCACCTGGGCTGGATCGACCTGTTCCCGAGCTGCCCACTCGTTGAACCGTTCATAGATCACGGTTATCGACAATCGGTAACCGCGGATGATGTCCTCGATCGGGATTCCCTGCGCGGCCCGCTCCGCGGTCGTACCAGTGGCCTCTGCCACGGTCTCGGGGGCCGGGACGTCTCCGCGCTCGAGGACCTCGGCCGAACGCATCACGTTGCGGTGGAGCGAGTTCCGAAGGTTATCGACAGTGATCGCCCGATACGAAGGAATCTCGTTCATCCCGCGGTCGATGCAGTCCGCCGTGATGCTGTCGACATCACGGCGCATCATCGACGCGCCCTCGGCTAGGACACGTAGTGTGCGCTCGTCAAGCATCCGTTCCTGCCCGTCCATTCTCGCGACATCGGCATAGAGACTGCATCAGCCCGGGTGACGACAACAATAGGACGAGGGCTGGCAAGAGGCACGAGGGGTCATCTCGACGCACCATCACGTATGCACCGAAGCGAGACCGTTGGCCCACTCCGCGTCGCGAGACCTCTGGTTCTGGGCACCGGCTCTACTGGTCGAGGTCGGCAATGACCACGGCGCGAATCTCGATCTGATGGAAAGCACGTCGCAGTAGGACGCCACTCGTCGACGGGTTGGCGCGATGCGGGGTCCGCCACGCAAAAATCCCACCGTCGATGAACATCATGACAAGTGCGGGACATACAGACCCGGAAAAGGCCATCTAGATCCGGAACCTACAGCCCGCAGCAGCAGGGCTTACCCCCGCGCCATGTCCACGAACCGCGAGTAGTGCAGCTGGTGGGCCACGGTGATGGTGGCCGTCGGACCGCCGCGGTGCTTGCCGAGGATGATGTCGGCCTCGCCGCCGCGCGGATCGTCCCGCTCGAAGGCGTCGGGGCGGTGCAGCAGCATGACCATGTCGGCGTCCTGCTCGAGCGAACCGGACTCGCGGAGGTCGGAAACCTGGGGGCGCTTGTCCGTTCGCTGCTCGGGGCCACGGTTTAGCTGACAGATCGCGATCACCGGAACCTCGAGTTCCTTCGCCAGCAGCTTGAGGCTACGGGAGAACTCCGAGACTTCCTGCTGACGGGACTCGACCTTCTTGCCCGACGACATCAGCTGCAGGTAGTCGATGACGATCAGCCGGATGTTGTGCTTCTGCTTGAGCCGGCGGGCCTTCGCGCGGATCTCCATCATGGTCAGGTTGGGGGAGTCGTCGATGAACAGCGGGGCCTCGCTGATCTCGCTCATCCGCCGCGCCAGACGGGTCCAGTCGTCGTCGGACATCTTGCCCGAGCGCATGTCCGAGAGCTTGATCTTCGCCTCCGCCGACAGCAGACGCATCACGATCTCGGTCTTGCTCATTTCCAGCGAGAAGATGACGCTCGCCATGCCGTGCTTGATGGAGCACGAACGCATGAAATCCATTCCGATGGTGGAGTTGTGCGTCGGCACCATCGACCGCCCGGCCAGGTACAGGTGGTCGGCATTGTCGACCTCCACACACCGCACCGGCACGCTCTCGATCTTGCGGACGTCCACGATGTACCGCGAACCGATACGACTCGTTCCACGAGACGCGCGGCGCTCCTTGTGCAGCAGCGCCTTTCGGGGAAGCCCGAACACGTCGTCGTCGGCACCGAAGGTGAGCGTGTACGCGGTGGACGTCGCCTCCGAACGCCCGCGCACCCTCTTGGTGCTCATCTGCACGCGGTAGCCGAGGCTCACGACGAGTTCCGCCACGTCACGGACGAGGCGTTGGTTGGTCCCTGTGAACTGAACCGAGCCGCCGTGCGTCACCGTGCCGTCGGTGTCGAGCAGGCCTGCCAGCAGCGCTCGGCGCTGAGATTCGGACGCACGCAGGTACTGCATCGGAATGTGCTTGTCGCCCAGCACACTGAGGGTCCGCAGACGCGAACGGACACTGCCGACAGTGTTCCGGCAGGTCTGGCACATCCGCAGGCCGATCGATTTGCCACCACAGACCGGGCACGCGGGAGCAGGAACCGGCTCGGACACGAACCGAGCCTTACCGCCACAGGATTGACCGCACGTCCGCACCTCGCTGGTGAAGGGGACGAAGCTCTTGCCGCACACGACGCAATCCCGCGCCTCGATCGGATCCTCAGGCGCAAGCTTGAGGCTGTACCGCATCCGGGCGGTCTCCGACGGAACAGCGACCAGTCCCTCGGCCTCGATCAGCATGATGATCTCGGGGTCCGCGGTCGTGAACTGCGACGCGTCGGAGGTGCCGTCGCCCAGCCAGGCGCCCAGCGTGTACGGCGGGAGGAGCAGATTCTGCGTCGGCAGCTGCAACGGCTCGGTGTTCCTCACCGAGTGGTTGATGCGCCGGTCCGCCGTCTCGCACCGCACCGTCGCAGCGATCTCGCCCGTCGTCCGCACCGCAGCAAAAGTGCGCTGATTCTTGTGGCGGTTGTAGCTGCTGGCCGCCTGCTGGGCCGACCGGCGCGACGCCCGCGTCTCCGTCAGCCACTGGTGCTGTTCATCGGCGACGAGGACAGTGCCATCCGAGAACTCCACCTCGTAGCAGGGGCGGCCGGTCATGACCTCGGTGGCCGCGACGACCGTCGTGGGCCGTCCATGGGCGTCGATCAGCTGATCGCCGACGGCGACCTCGCCCATCGTGGTCCAGCCGGACGGCGTCGGCAGCGGAGTGTCGAGCGCGAGCGCCTTGCCCACGCCCGGCCGCGCCGCGACGATGATCATCTGACCGGCGTGCATGCCGTTGGTGATCTCGTCGAGTTCGCTGAACCCGGTGGGCACGCCGAGGGAGATACCGCCGCGGCTGGCGATGGAGTCGATCTCGTCCATCGTCGGCTGCAGCAGCTCCTCGAGCGGCATGAAGTCCTCGGTGGTGCGGCGCTCGGTGACCTCGAAGATCTCGGCCTGCGCGCGGTCGACCACCTCGGCGACGTCCTGGCCGTCGGAGCCCGCGTAGCCGTACTGGACGATGCGGGTGCCCGCGTCGACGAGACGACGCAGGATCGACTTCTCGGCCACGATCTCCGCGTAGTAGGCGGCGTTCGCGGCGGTGGGCACCGTCTGGGTCAGGGTGACGAGATAGGGGGCGCCGCCGATGCGGCGCAGCTCGCCGCGACGGTCGAGTTCTGCGGACACCGTCACCGGGTCGGCGGGCTCACCGCGGCTGTAGAGGTCGAGAATCGCGTCGTACACCGACTGATGGGCGGGGCGGTAGAAGTCGCCGGGCCGCAACACCTCGAGGACGTCGGCGATCGCGTCCTTGCTCAGGAGCATGCCGCCGAGCACGGACTGCTCCGCGACCATGTCGTGCGGGGGCTGCCGACCGAACTCCTCGCTCGGCTCCTCCGGGGGTCCCGGGTACTCGGAATGACCACGATCATCTACAACCGCCAACGCGACCACCCTTCCACGCGACGAGGCCAGACGCCGACTCGCGCGATGCTCCCGATCGCCGGTTCGCACGGCGTCTGTCGCCGTCTTTCACACTCTTTGTACCCGCATCCCCCGACAATTCGGCTCCGCCTCGCGGGCGCCTCGAGAGACACGTTTTTCGTGACTGCCAGGGGACGTTAGGGACCCGACGGGCGCCATACCAAACCGCCCTGTGCACACAGCTGTGGACAAAATGGGGACGCGCCAGGTCAGCATGTTAACCGCCTGGGGAAAACTGGGGATAACCTGGGGACAGACGAACATCACACCGAAGAATCCCCAGGTAGACGACTGTTTTTTGTTTCACACCCCTGTGGATGAAAGATCGTTCGGCGTGTCGGTCCGGTTGACAACCCGGGCGTGTTGGGTAAACACCCACCCAACCGGAGTATGCCCCAGGTCACAGAATCGGCACCGAGTAGCGGATCTATCCACAGCCCGTCCCCAGCAAGACGAACGGCCCCGCGGACATGACGTCCACGGGACCGTTCGATCGAACGCGTCGACTAGGCGGCGACGACGTTCAGGTGGAACTTGGCGGCAACCTCGGGGTGCAGGTTCACCACGATGAGGTGCTTGCCGGTGGCCTTGATGTGGGCCTTCGGCAGCTCCAGGTTGCGCTTGTCGACGACCGGGCCGCCGGCAGCCTTGATGGCGCCTGCAACGTCGGCCGCGGTGACGGAACCGAACAGCTTGCCCGAGTCGCCGGCGGTCTTCACCGACAGCGACACACCCTCGAGACCCTCGATGGCAGCCTTGAGCTCCTTGGCGTGGTCGAGACCACGGACCGCGCGCGCTTCCTGCGCACGACGGATGCCCTCGACCTGCTTCTGAGCGCCACGGGTGGCAACGATGGCCAGGCCGCGGGGGAGCAGGTAGTTACGGCCGTAGCCGTCCTTGACCTCAACGGTGTCGCCGGGCGCACCGAGGTTGTCCACGTCAGCAGTGAGAATCAGCTTCATGTCGTCCCTCCCTTTCCTTAGCGAGCCGTCGAGACGTAAGGCAGCAGAGCAACCTCACGCGAGTTCTTCACGGCAACCGCGATGTCCCGCTGGTGCTGGACGCAGTTGCCGGTGACACGGCGGGCGCGGATCTTGCCGCGGTCGCTGACGTACTTACGCAGCAGCGTCGTGTCCTTGTAATCGATCTGCGTGTTCTTTTCCTTGCAGAACGTGCAGACCTTCTTCTTCATAACCTTGTCGCGCAGCGGCGGCTTCGGCATGTCTATCTCCGTTTTCTGGATGCTGTCGATTCGGTACGGATCAGAACGGCGGTTCGTCGTCCGAGCCCTGGGAGCCTCCGAAGGAGCCCGCCTGCGGCGCGCTGCCCCACGGATCGTCTCCGCCCTGGCTGTAGTTGCCGGACGCCGGACGTCCGCCGCCGGATCCGCCGGAGGAGCCACCGAAGCCGCCCCCGCCACCACCGCGGCTGACCTTGTTGATCTTGGCCGTGGCGTAACGGAGCGAGGGGCCGATCTCGTCGACCTCGAGCTCGACGACAGTGCGCTTCTCACCTTCACGAGTTTCGTAGGAGCGCTGCTTGAGCCGGCCGCTCACGATCACTCGCGAGCCGCGGGTCAAGCTCTCCGCCACGTTCTCCGCTGCCTCGCGCCAGATGTTGCAGCGCAAGAACAGGGCCTCGCCGTCCTTCCATTCGTTGGACTGACGGTCGAAGGTGCGGGGCGTGGACGCGACGGTGAAGTTCGCGACCGCTGCACCCGCGGGGGTGAAACGAAGCTCGGGATCAGCCGTCAGGTTTCCGATGACGGTGATGACGGTGTCGCCTGCCATGTGGTTCCTCCTGCTGTGTGTGCAGTTCCTGTTGTTCCAGAGCCTAGGTGCTGGTACCGACCAACGCCCGGGCCCGAATCACACGGGAATCACTTGCCGTGGCGCAGGACCTTCGTGCGAAGCACCGACTCGTTCAGACCCAGCTGACGGTCGAGCTCCTTGACGGTGGCCGGCTCGGCAGAGATGTCGATGACCGCGTAGATGCCTTCGCCGTTCTTGGCGATCTCGTACGCGAGACGACGCTTGCCCCACACATCGACCTTGTCGACACTTCCGCCGTCCTTACGGACGACATTGAGGAACGTATCCAGCGACGGGGCGACGGTGCGCTCGTCCAGGCTGGGGTCGAGAATGACCATCAGTTCGTAATGACGCATAAGACCTCATCACCTCCTATGGACTGTGAAACGGCCACGGACTGTCCGTGGCAGGAGGGTCGTTGCGTCAGCAACCTTTGCAGGGTACACGAGCCGCCTGTGACCTGGGAAATTGATCTGTAGGCCCACCCCCGCTGGTCGCCGATCCGCCATGGGCCCCGGATCGCCTTACGCTGGAATGCATGCGGGCGGAGGCGGGCTCCCGAGCCGGAACCATGGTCACGATCCTGACCGCCTGCCTGCTCGCGCTCGTGTTCGCGTACCTGGACAAGGCCCGCTGCGCCGGTCCGCCGTTCGGCCCCGACGGGCGCAGCCTGATCTTCGACCGGATCCGGGACCGTGACGTCTGCTACTCCGACATCCAGTTCCTGTGGCTCGACCGCGGCATCGACCAGCACCTGTTCCCCTACACCGGCGGCATCACCGGCGACGGCCGGCTGGTCCCCGGCACCGTCGAGTACCCGGTGTTGAGCGGTGTCCTGATGTGGATCGGCGGGCTCGGCGCGCACACCGACGCCGCGTTCCTGCTGCACTCGGCGGTGCTGCTGGCGCCGTTCGGGCTGCTCACCGCGTGGCTGCTGGGCCGGCTCGCGGGCCGCGCCGCACTGCTGTGGGCGGCCGCCCCGCCGCTGGTGATGTACGGCTTCCACAACTGGGAGCTGCCCGTCGTCGCGACGTCGGTGGGTGCGATCGCGGTGATGGCGTCGGAGCGGTGGTCACTGCGCACCCGCGGGACGCTGGCCGCCGTCCTGCTCGGTGTCGGGTTCTGCCTCAAGCTCTATCCCGGCCTGTTCGTGCTGCCGCTCGCGCTGTACGTCCTCACCGCCGGCCGCCCGCGTGGCCGCCTCGACGTTCGGGGCGCGGCCACGGTGATCGCGGCCGCCGCCGGGACAGTGGTGGCGATCAACCTGCCGTTCGCGCTCGCCCACTACGACGGGTGGCGCGCGTCGTTCACGTTCCAGCTGCAGCGGCAGGCCGATCTCACCAGCAACAGCATCTGGTACTGGGGTCTGCGACCGCTGATGGGCGGCGGGCTACGGGGGTCGGACGCCTACCACCACGTCGTCGGCATCGTCTCGCCGATGCTGCTGATCGCGGCCCTCGGTCTGGCACTGTGGCTGGGCTGGAGGCGATTCGAACGCGAGGGCGTCTACCCGTGGATCGGTGTCAGCGGTGCGATGCTGTGCGCGTTCATCCTGCTGCACAAGGTGCATTCGCCGCAGTACACGCTGTGGCTGATCCCGTTCCTCGTCCTGCTGCGCGTGCCCTGGCCGCTCGTCGGCGCCTACCTCGCCGCCGACCTGGCGCTGGGCATCGGCGTGTTCCGCTGGTTCGACGCGCGCGTCCGATCCGATTCCATCGCAGCCGAATTCGTCGTCAATCTCGGCGTGTGGAGCCAGGCCGTGCTCCTGGTGACGTTCTTCGTCCTGCTGCTGCGGGTGCCGCCGCGCCGCGCCGTCGACGCACGCGTCACGGCAGCACACCCGTCACGGTCCGACGCGGGACTCCTCGTGGGCCGCATCGGCTGACGCCGGTTCGGGGATCTTCGGTCGCAGCCAGGCCGGCAACCACCGTGGCGGCGCGTCCTCGGCCTGGTCGAGGACGCCGCCGACGGGATCGTCGATGAAGCCGAAACGCACCAGGTCCTCCGACGGCCGGTAGATCTGCCGCAGGACCAGCACGCACAGCGCGACGACGGCGAGGTCCCGGATCAGGACGGTGCCGGTGAACCACTCCTCGGGCAGGCCCTTGTTGGCGACGCCGAGGTAGTACATCATCCGTGGCACCCAGACGAGGGCGTCGATCGTCATCCACGCCAACAGGATCCGGCGATGGGGGAGGGCGAGGACGGCGAGCGGGACCAGCCACAGCGAGTACTGCGGGCTCCACACCTTGTTGGTGAGCAGGAATCCGGCGACCAGCAGGAAGCACAGCTGCGCCACCCGCGGGCGCCGCGGGGCCGTCAGCGCGACGTACCCGATACCGACGCAGACCGCGACGAACAGCAGCAGCGACACCGCGTTCAGCACGCTCGGCGCCTCGCCGGGCGCGAGGGGCCCGTCGAACCCGGCCCAGCCGGTGAACGACGCGATCACGTTGTAGATCGAGTCGGGGTCGGCGGCACGTTCGGAGTTGAGCCGGAAGAACTCCGCCCAGCCGCGCGGAAACAGCAGTGCGATCGGCAGATTGACCACCAGCCACGCGCCGACCGCCGCGAGCGCGGCCTGCGACCACGCCCGCATGCGCCCGGCCCGCAGACACAGCACCAGCAGCGGGCCCAACAGCATCAGCGGGTACAGCTTGGCGGCACCACCGAGGCCGAGCAGGACGCCCGCGAGCACCGGACGTTTCCGCGCCCATGCGAGGAGGCCGCCGGCCGCGAACGCGGTCGCGAGCGGGTCGAAGTTCGTGAAGGCGTGCACGATCACCAGCGGCGAACACGCCACCAGGGCGGCGTCCCACACGCGTCTACCGGCCAGCAGCGCGCTCGCCCACACCGTCACCAGCCACGCGATCGCCAGACCGAACGCGACCACGTTGAAGTAGATGACCACCTGCAGGCCGCCGGGCAGCCACGGTGTCGCGTGCCACGCCTTCGCGACCACCATCGAGCCGTACTGGTAGAGCCCCGACAGCACCGGGTACTCCATGTAGCGGCGCTGCACCGAGCCGTCGGATCTGGGCTCCTCCCACCACTTCTTGTACGGGAAGGCGCCCTCGTCGAGATGCTCGGCCCCGTACAGCGGGACGGTGTCGGAGTAACACATCGCGACGTACTGACGGTTGCCGCCCCAGTCGAGTCCGAGGGCACCGTTGGCGCCGACGGGGCCCTGCTGGATGCAGCCCGCCTTGCTGAACCAGCCGAGACTGAGGAACACCACGGCCAGCAGCAGGATCACCCGCATCGGCGTGAAGAAGCGGGTCCGGCCGATCAGCGCGTGCCGACCGACCGGACCACCGATCGTGGACGTCAGCCGCGCGGTCAGCGGATCCGTGTGACCGGGCACGTCCCGCCAGTCCGCGGACCGTCGATCGGCGGCGAGCGGTGCCGGTGACACCACCTCGCCGCCGTCGCGGGGTTCTGTGCTGCCCGTTGTGTTGTCGGCCACTCCGCGAGGCTACCGGGAACGCCTACCCGGCGGGCACCGGCTGCGGGGCGTACCGCAGCTGGCCCTGCTGACCCTGACCGGTCGGCGGCTCATCTTCTTCCGACGTGGTCGAGCCGGGCGTGTTCGTCGGCGTCGGCTCGGTGGTTCGGCCCGGTACGACACCCGGGATCGGGATCGTCACACCCGGCAGGATCTCCACGTTGCTCGTGGTGATCTCCAGCGGCGGGAGCGTCGTGGTCGGCTGCGTGGTGCTCGGCGGGGCCGCCGACGTCGTCTTCGGCGCGGCCGGCGCCGAGTACGCGGGAACGCCCGAGACACCGGCGATCGGATCCGGCGTCGGGAACTTCTCGACGTCGGTGCCCTTCAGTGCACCGTCCATCGTCGCCTTCCAGATGTCCGACGGCAGACCCGATCCGTAGATCATTCCGCCGTAGCTGTTCTCGAGCGGCAGACCCTGTTCGGTGCCGACCCACACCGCCGTGGACAGCGACGGGGTGTATCCGACCATCCAGGCGTCCTTGTTGGAGCCGGTGTCGCCGAGCTGCGCGGTACCCGTCTTCGACGCCGACGGGCGTCCCCCGGCCAGCCCGTGCCCGCGCGAGTACGCGGCGATCGGAGTCATCGCGGCCGTGGTGTTGTCGGCCACGGCGGGGTCGATGCGGTCCTCACCGACCGGCGTACCGCGGTCGAGCAGGACGGTGCCGTCGGAGGTGACGACCTTCTGCACGAAGTACGGCTCGTAGTACGTGCCCGACGCGGCCAGCGTCGCGTACGCGGACGCCATGTCGAGCGGACGGGACTGGTACTGGCCCAGCACGATGCCGTTGTTGGGGCCGCTGCCGTCCGGTTCGGTGAGCGAGGGACCCACGCCCGGGATGTCCTCGGGGATGCCAGCCTTGTGGGCCATGTCCGCGATGGCCTGCGGGCCGTCGTCCATCGACAGCATCTGCCGGTAGAAGCTCGTGTTGAGCGACCGCTTGAGCGCCTCGGCGATGGTGCAGGTGCCGCAGGACTCGCCCTCGACGTTGCCGATCGAGATGCCGTTGACCGTGAGCGGGCCACTGTCGTACATCTGCGACAGCGGGATGCCCTGGTCCAGCGCGGCCGCCAGACCGAACACCTTGAACGACGAGCCGGTCTGCAGGCCGGCCTGCGCGAAGTCGTAGCCCGTTCCGTCCTCGCCGCCGTAGTAGGCGCGGACGGCGCCGGTGTGCGGGTCGACCGAGACGACCGCGGTCCGCAGCTCGGACGGCTCGCCGTCCATGTACGTCTCGACGGCGTCGAGCGCGGCCTGCTGCGCCTGCGGGTCGATCGTCGTGGTGATCTGCAGGCCCTCGGTGTTGAGGTCCTGTTCGCTGATGCCGGCCGCCGTCAGCTCCTGCAGGACCTGCTGCTTGATGTGGCCCTCCGGACCGCCGCCGCCGGTGCTGTTGTCGACCTCGGCGAGCGGGACGACCCGGGGGAACTGCGCGGCGGCGCGATCGGTGGCGCTGAGCGTGCCGCTGTCGACCATGCCGTCGAGGACGTAGTTCCACCGCGTCTGCGCGCCGGTGGGGTTGCTCTCCGGGTCGAGGTTCGACGGCTGCTGGATGATGGCCGCCAACATGGCGCCCTCGGCGACGGTCAACTCCTCGACCGGCTTGCCGTAGTACGCCTCGGAAGCGGCGGCGATGCCGTAGGCGCCGCGGCCGAAGTAGATGGTGTTGAGGTACGCGGCGAGGATGTCGTCCTTGGACCACTCGCGGGCCATCTTCGAGGAGATGACCAGCTCCTTCATCTTGCGGGTGAGGGAGCGCTCGGAGCCGACCAACGCGTTCTTGACGTACTGCTGGGTGATGGTCGAACCACCGCCGGCGCTCTCACGACCCAGGATGTTGTCGCGCGCCGCGCGGGCGAAGCCGCTGACCGAGAAGCCGGGGTTGGAGTAGAACTGGCGATCCTCGGCCGCCAGCACGGCGTTGCGCACGTGAACCGGGATCTGGTCGATCGAGACCTCGGTCCGGTTACCCTCCGGCGGCACGACGCGGGTGATCTCCGTCGTCCCGTCCGAGGCGAGGATCGTCGCGACCTGGTTGGTCTTCATGTCGCCGGGCTTCGGGACGTCCGCGGCCACGTACGCGACCATGAACGTCAGCATCGGCACGATCAGGCCCACCGCGACGACCGCGTACGCGGTGCGGCGGATGATCTTCCAGCGGCTGGACTTCGCCTTCTTCGGCGGCGTCGGGGGCTCACCACCCGATCCACCGCCGGGCTTGCGGCCGGTGGGCGGCGGGCCGGCCGGTGGACGGCCACCCGGTCCGCGTCCGCCACCCTGCGCCGGACGTGCGCCTCCCTGGGCCGGATTCCCCTGCGGCGGACGGCCACCCTGCCCCTGCGGCGGACGGCCACCCTGCGGCGGGCGACCCCCCTGGCCCTGCGGCGGACGCCCGCCCTGACCCTGCGCGGGTCCGGGGCGGCCGGACGGCGGCGGGCCGGGGTTGCGGCGAGGAGCCGGGCCACCCACGGGACGGCCGGGCTGCTGCCCGGCCGGTCGTCCACTCTGCTGGGGCCCGCTGGGCCGGCGTGGTCCTGTGGGACGGCCGCCCTGCGGGTTGTTGGGGGAACTCACGTACGAATCTCCAGTAGTCGGGTGACTGCGGGCAGTCCTCGGTGACGTCGTGCTGTGGACACAGCTGTCGGCTTCCTACTACTCACTCGCGGTGCGTCGGCGGGGAGAACGGGACGAGGAGGATCTCCTCGGCCGCTTCGGCGCCGGCACCGCACCGAGAACGTAGGACTGGACCAGATGGTTCCAGCTGCATGTGCGGCACACCTCGACCACGTGCACCGAGAATTCCTCCTCGGTGGCGGCCAGACGAACCAGTTCCTCGGGTGTCCGCGCCGAGCCCGACACCGGGCCGAGCTTGTCACCGAACACCCAGGACACGAGGGTCAATTCTTCCTTGCGGCAGATCGGGCACATGACCTCGCTGCGGCGGCCGTGGAACTTGGCCGCGCGCAGCAGGTACGGGCTCGCATCGCAGACCTCGCTCACGCCGGTCCGCCCCGAGTAGACCTCGGCGAGCAGGGACCGGCGCTGCAGCGCGTAGTCCACGACCTGCCGCTGTATCCGCACGGAGACCAGAGTACGTGCGTCGGCCGCCGGTGGGGTGCGGTGGGAGTATGCGCACGTGGGGACCGACACAAGGTCTTGACAGGTCGCGACTGGATCGGTTCGGATGCGACGGCTCGACATTCCGAACGGTTTCCTAGGATCACGAACGTGTCCGAGCAGGTTTCCTCCAGAACTCGCGCGCGCGACATCGATCGTGCCCAGACGTGCGGGCTCCTCGACGCCGGATACGGCGAGGGACAGCTCGACCCGACCGAGTACGAGGCTCGGACCAGGGCGGCAATGAAGGCCAAGACGTTCGGTGAGCTCGAGTCGCTGGTCTCGGACCTGCAGATTCCGGCGCATCTCGTCGAGACCGCACTCCGATCCGCAACGGCAAACCGACGGCTGCGTCGCGGTCCGGTGATCGTCGCGGCGGTCGCCATCGCAATCGGGGCGGTGTTCCTCGTCGCACGTGGCAACGACGGGGCCGCGCAGACCGAAGCCGCGCCGGGGGTCGTTGCCGCCGCCGAGGAACCCGCGCCGCTGTCGGCACCGATTCCGGGCGAGCCTGACGCGATCGTGATCGAACCGATCGACACGACGACCGTCGAGGGGATCCGGGCCTTCATCGACCGGTACCGCGCCAAGTTCGGGGACACCCTGGTCGACCGCGCCATCTTCTACCCCAATCGTGTGGATGTGACGCGTGCGGTCGACGGGGCTCCGCATCTGCACCAGCGATACGTCTTCATGAACGGGTTCAAACCGTCGATGACGCCCAGCCCACGCGCCGATCCCCAGTCGATAGATCTCGCAGCGATCGATCTCGACCGGCTCGCGGCCAACCTCGCCGCGGCACCGGATCGGGTCCAGCTCTCGACCGGGCGGATCAGCGACGTCGATGTCCGCAGTACCGGTGGAGAGGTCGAGTTGGTCATCGGCGTCGACAGCCCCGACAAGCGATCCGGCAGCGTGCACACAACACTCGGGGGCGACGAGATCTCCGTCCGAATTGCGGACAAGTGATGACGCCGACCGTAGGCCGAAACATGCGGTGGATCGCCGCTCTCAGCACCGCGGCCGTGCTCGGGGTGGGCGGGGCGGTCGTCGTGACGCGGTCGGGCGACGATGCGCCGTCCGCCGCTGCGGTCCGTGCAGAATCGGCGGACCTGCTGACATTGACCGAGATGACCCGCTTGTTCGACACCATCGAGCAGAAGCTCGGCGGCCTGGAGGTCGACGAACTGCGCGTGTACCCCGAGCACGCTCACATCGAACGCCCTGTCCCGGGAAAGCCCGGCCGGAGCGAGGGCTACAGCTACAAGATCGACTCCGGGAGTCCCAGCATCAAGGGTCCCGACGACGATGGAACCCGCACACCCACCGTTCCCGTCGACCTCGCGGAACTTCGGCCGAGCCTGCCCAAGCTGATCGGCTTGGTCCGCGGGATCGAGCAGAGCGTCGCAGTACCGAACCCGGACTCGGTCTATCTGCGGATCGAGCGCGACGACGACATACCGATCGTCGAGATCCTGGTGTCCAATCGGGACATCGCCGCCTACGGGTCGCTGATCATGGATTTCGACGGCGAGATCCTGGAAGTCCGCAGAGCAGACCGGTAGGTACCTCACGACCGCTCTTCTTCACCCCTGCAGTTCGTCGGTTCGGACGTGGTTGCACAACATTCCGAACGGTTTCCTAGGATCACGGGCGTGTCCGCTCCCGTCTCTGCCAAAGCTCGCGCGCGCGACATCGATCGCGCCCAGACGTGCGGACTTCTCGACGCCGGCTACGCCGAGGGACAGCTCGACCCCACCGAATACGAGTCCCGCACCGCCGCCGCGATGAAGGCCAAGACGCTCGGGGAGCTCGACGCGCTGGTCTCGGACCTGCAGATTCCCGAACATCTCGTCGAGACCGCACGCGCTTCCGCGCCGCCGCCACGCAGGCGCGTTCCGGGCCGTGTCGTGGCCGCCGGGGTCGTCGCGGCCGTGGCGGTCGTCGGAACGGTCGTGTTCACGACCCGAGGCCACGACACGGCACCCGAGACGGTGGTCGCGGCCGATCCGGTTCCGGCGCCTGTCGCTCCCGGCGAGCCGCAGCCGATCGTGATCGAACCGATCGACCCGGTCTCCGCGGACGGAGTCCGCGACTTCGTGCGTCAGCTCGGGGTGAAGTTCAACGGCGATCTGCGGGTGGACCAGGTCACGTTCTACCCGACCTACGTGTTCTTCACCCGGATGCTGCAGGACCAACCGCATCGCGAACAGGATTGGAGCTACCGGAGCGGCTTTTCCCCGACGCGGGAGCCCGAGTCACGTTCCCTCGACACCACCACGGTCGATCTCGCGGACCTCGACGTCGACCGGCTCGCCGACGTGCTCGCGACGGGTGCGAATCGTGTCGGGGTGCCGACCGGATGGGTGGAGCACATCTTCGTGCGCGCGGATTCGTCGACCGGTGAGGGTCTGGTCAGCGTCTTGTTCGAGGACAAGGACAAGCGACGGGGAATGATGGACACGCGACTGGACGGCACGGTCGTCGACGTCTCCAGGGCCGACGAACGATGACGACCCCGAACAGCCGGCGGCCCCGGACCTCGGCACTTCGGTTGCGCGCCCGCGATGTCGACCGCGCCGCGGTGTGTGACGTCCTCGATGCGGCGTATTCCGACGGCCAGCTGACCGAGGTCGAGCACCGGAGTCGGACCGAGGCGACCCGGTCGGCGCGGACGCTCGCAGACCTCGATCGACTCGTGCGGGACCTGCAGGTGCCTGCGGATCTGCGGGACGCCGTGCCCACGCCGCCACCGACGCCGAGCACCCGCTGGGCTGTCGCGCTCTCGGCCGCCGTGGTCCTGGTGTGCGGAATCGTGGTGGTCACCTCGGCCCGGGACGACGGTGAACCGGCCGCCGCCGCAAGTTCGAGCGCGTCCGAGTTGACCACCGCGGCGGGTTTCGGGCGGATGCTCGACGAGATCCACCGCGAGCTGGGCGATTCACAGGTCGACCAGCTGACCGTCTACCCCGAGTACGCGACATTCTCGTGTGCAGTTCCCGGCAAACCCGGCCTCGAGCAGTCGTATATGTACGAGGACGGAAAGCTCACGGACAACGGGACGTCGTCCAATCGCACCGAGGGCGTGCCCGTCGACCTGGCGGAGTTGCGACCGAATGTGCCGCGAGTGATCGGGCTGCTCCACGGCGCCGATCGCACGCTTCGCGTCGACGACCCGACCCGGATCTTCATGCACGCGAAGCGCGGCGACGACGGATCGGTCGTGAGCATCCACCTGTGGAACGAGGACGCGGGCACGGAGGGTTTCCTGACGGTCGGGTTCGACGGCGAAGTCCGCAGCGTCTCCCGAGCCGACCAGTAGGTCTCCGACCCGCGATCTTCCGAAACGGTGGGCCCGTATATATCGGTGCGATATAGTTGGTAATCGCATCTATCGGTTATGTTCGGGACACTCAGGGGGTGTGATCATGCTCGAGCTGGCAATTCTCGGGCTGCTCCTCGAGTCACCCATGCACGGATACGAGCTGCGCAAGCGGCTGACCGGGCTGCTCGGTGCGTTCCGCGCCTTCTCCTACGGCTCGCTGTACCCGACGCTGCGCCGCATGCAGGCGGACGGGTTGATCGCCGAGGACGAGAGCGAGGACGGCACCGTCAAACGCCGGGCACGTCGTGTGTACCAGCTCACCCCCGTCGGCAAGCAGCGTTTCTCCGAGCTGGTGGCGGACACGGGACCCCAGAACTACACCGACGACGGGTTCGGCGTGCACCTCGCCTTCTTCAGCCGCACCCCCGCAGAAGCGCGGATGCGCATCCTCGAAGGCAGGCGACGTCAGGTCGAGGAACGCCGGGAAGGCCTCCGAGACGCCATCGGGCGGGCTACCGGGTCGCTCGACCGCTACACCCGCCAGCTCCACCAGCTCGGTCTCGAGTCGAGTGAACGCGAAGTGCGGTGGCTGAACGAGCTGATCGCCGCCGAACAATCATCAATAGCAGCACCCAAGAAGAAAGAAGGAGAACCCGACCATGGGTGAGAACAGCACTGCGGTGCGCGTAGCCATTGTGGGCGTGGGTAACTGTGCCTCGTCCCTGGTCCAGGGCGTGCAGTACTACAAGGACGCGGACGCGAACTCCACCGTTCCCGGCCTGATGCACGTGAAGTTCGGCGACTACCACGTCCGCGACGTGAAGTTCGTCGCCGCGTTCGACGTCGACGCCAAGAAGGTCGGGTTCGACCTCTCCGAGGCGATCAACGCCAGCGAGAACAACACCATCAAGATCGCCGACGTCCCGCCGCTGGACGTCCCCGTCCAGCGTGGCCCCACCCTCGACGGCATCGGCAAGTACTACGCGCAGACCATCGAGGTCTCCGACGCCGAGCCCGTCGACGTCGTCAAGGCCCTGAAGGACGCCCAGGTCGACGTCCTCGTGTCCTACCTGCCGGTGGGCTCGGAGGAGGCCGACAAGTTCTACGCGCAGTGCGCCATCGACGCCGGTGTCGCGTTCGTCAACGCGCTGCCCGTCTTCATCGCCTCCGACCCGGAGTGGGCCGAGAAGTTCCGCGCGGCCGGTGTCCCGATCGTCGGCGACGACATCAAGTCGCAGGTCGGCGCCACCATCACCCACCGCGTGATGGCGAAGCTGTTCGAGGACCGCGGCGTCGTGCTGGACCGCACCTACCAGCTGAACGTCGGCGGCAACATGGACTTCAAGAACATGCTCGAGCGTGAGCGCCTGGAGTCGAAGAAGGTCTCCAAGACGCAGGCCGTGACCTCCAACCTCAACGGCCCGCTGGCCGGCAAGGTCCACGACCGCAACGTCCACATCGGTCCCTCGGACTACGTGGAGTGGCTCGACGACCGCAAGTGGGCGTACGTCCGCCTCGAGGGCCGCGCGTTCGGTGACGCCCCGCTGAACCTGGAGTACAAGCTCGAGGTCTGGGATTCCCCGAACTCGGCCGGCATCATCATCGACGCCATCCGCGCCGCGAAGATCGCCAAGGACCGCGGCCTGGGCGGCCCGATCCTGCCGGCGTCGGCGTACCTGATGAAGTCCCCGCCGGTCCAGATGGCCGACGACAAGGCGCGCGCCGAGCTCGAGGCCTTCATCATCGAGGCCTGAGTCTTCGCGTAAACCTCCTGTGGCGGTGGTCGATTCGTTCGACCACCGCCACCGGCGTCTTCGGGCACAGCCGTGCCGAATATTCACTGGGCCACCGAAGTCCTCGGTGCTACGGTGACTTTCGTGGGCACTCTGAATCACTAGGTCGGGACGCCGCGTCGAGCATGCTCCGCGGCGGGTCCTGAGCGCGCAACCTCTCGACCGATTCGTTCGGGTCGATTGCGCGAGGGCACCTTTCCCGATCACCCCGGATTTCTTCCGGGCGTAAGGAGCACGCCCATGCCTGCCTCACAGCTGTCCCTTCGTGCCGTCGCGAAGCGCTACGGCGACCGCATCGTCCTCGACGGGGTGGACCTGACGATCGCCCCGGGCGAGAAGGTCGGCGTCGTCGGCGACAACGGGTCCGGCAAGTCCACCCTGCTGGCCCTCATCGCCGCTCGCATCCGCCCCGACAACGGGGACGTGCACGTCGTCGCGCCCGGCGGTGTCGCGTACGCGGCGCAGTCATTGGACCTGCCCGACGGGGCGACGGTCCGCCACGCCATCGACCACGTCCTCCACGACCTGCGCGTGCTCGAGTCGCGGATCCGTGACACGGAGGAGCGGATGTCGCGCGCCGCAGCCGACGAGCTGGACGCACTGCTCGACGAATATGCCCGACTCACAAGCCTTTTCGAGATCCGGGAGGGATACACCGTCGACGAGCGGGTGGACGCCGGCCTGCGGGCGCTCGGGTTGCCGCATCTCGACCGGTCGCGCCGGTTCGACACACTCTCCGGTGGGGAACGGGCCCGGCTGGCACTCGCCGCGAGCCTGGCGGCGCATGCCGAACTGCTCCTGCTCGACGAACCGACCAACGACCTCGACGACGGGTCCGTCGCGTGGCTGGAGGAACGTCTGCTCGAGCACCGCGGCACCGTGGTGGCGGTGACCCACGATCGCACCTTCCTGGGGCGCCTGACGCCGGTGATCCTCGAGGTCGCCGAGCGCGGTGTGCGACGCTATGGCGACGGCTACGACGGGTACCTGGTCGCGAAGGCCGCCGAGCGCCGACGACGGCTGCAGGAGTACCGGGACTGGCGCCTCGAACTCGACCGGAGCGAACGCCTCGTCGGGGCGAATGCGTCACGGCTCGAGGCGATTCCCCGCAAGCAGGAGAAGGCGGGGTTCGGTCACGGAGCCTTTCGGGCGCGCGGACGCGCTCACGGCGCGATGGGGCGAATCCGCAACGCCAAGGAGCGGATCGACCGCCTCACACGGGACGCGGTCCCACCCCCGGCGGAGCGGCTGCGGTTCACGCCCACGCTGTCGACGGCGACCGACGGCACGTCCGACGGCCCGCTGGTGCGACTGCGGGCCGTGCGTGTGGGGTCGCGGCCGGCGATCCCGGACCTGGAGGTGCGGCCCGGGGGTCGCCTGCTGGTGACCGGCCCGAACGGGGCGGGCAAGACCACGCTGCTCCAGGTGATCGCCGGCGAGATCGTCCCCGACGACGGCGAGGTGCGGGCACCGGCGAGGATCGGGTACCTGCGGCAGACCGCCGGCACGTGGCCCCGCTCGGTGACCCTGCTCGCGGCCTACGCCGCCGAGCGGAACGGCTGTCCGGACGAGGCCGCCGCCGAGCTGCTCGCGCTCGGGCTGTTCCGCCCCGACGACCTGCACCGGCCGCTCGCCGAGCTGTCGCACGGGCAACGACGGCGCCTCGAGGTGGCGCTGCTCGCAACCTCCGGCGCCGACCTGCTGCTACTGGACGAGCCGACCAATCACCTGTCCCCGGCGCTCGTCGAGGAGCTCGAGGACGCCCTCGGCTCGTTCGCCGGTGCCGTCGTCGCCGTCACCCACGATCGGCGGATGCGGCGACGCTTCCACGGCGATCACCTGGCACTGTGATCACCAGGCACTGTGATCACCAGGTCGGGGAGACGCCGTTGCTCCGGAGCCAGACCTGCGGGTCGACCTGCACGCCGCTGGGGTTCCAGACCTCGAAGTGCAGGTGCGGGCCCGTCGACTGGCCGCGGTTGCCGACGGTCGCGATCTGCTGGCCGGCGGCGACGCGCTGGCCGACGCTGACGAGGTAGGTGTCGACGTGGCCGTACACGGTGATGGTGCCGTCGTTGTGCTGCACGCGCACCCACTGCCCGAATCCGGAGGCCGGCCCGGCCGAGATCACCTTGCCGGCGGCGGCCGAGTAGATCGGGGTGCCGAGGCTCGCACCGATGTCGACGCCGTTGTGGTGGCTGCCGTCACGCGGGCCGTAGGGCGAGGTGAGGACACCGGAAACCGGCTGCACCACAGTGGAACTCGAACCGAACTGGTGAACGGATGCCGCAGCCTGGACTGCCTGCGGGGCGGCGGACGCGGTGGCGACGCCGAGTGTGGCCCCGCCGGCGAGGAGGGTGCCGGCGATGGCGAGGACGGCTGCCGCCCCGAGCGGGCGGCGGCCGGCCTTGGAGGAGATGGAACTGCGAACGGAATTGCGCGATGACTGGTGGTGCTTGCCCACGGGTGTTACCTCATTTGTGTCTTGCTCATCGGCCCGAAATGGTGAGTTCCAATCGGGCCCGTCACAAAAGAGTAACGAAGCGATATCAATCCGTCGAGCGTTATCGAATATTTATCTCCGGGGTTTATAAACCAACCAGTTTCGCACGAACCTCCAGGTCAGGGTCGTTTCGCATGACGAACGACATATCCGAGCGCGGTCCGGCTACGCCATCTTGGCGACCACCGACAGCGGCAATACCTTCATCGCGAGGGACAGTGGCGCCCACGGCCAGGACGGAACATACGCCTTGTTCGGTTCCTTTTCGATGGCCGCGGCCAGGGCCCGGCAACCCGTTTCGGTGTCGACGATGAACGGCACCTTCTTCACCTTCTCGTTGATTTCCGAACGGATGAAGCCGGGGAAGATCGTGCTGACGTCGATGCCGGTCTTCGCCAGGTCGGCGCGCATGCCCTCGCCGAGCGCCGCGACCCCGGCCTTCGACGCCGCATAGGTGGTGAGGTTGCGCGGCATGCCGCGCACCGCGCTCACTGACGAGATCAGCACCACGTGTCCGGCGTTCCGTGGGCGGAACAGCTCGAGCGCGGCCTCGCTCTGCGCGAGCGCACCGAGGAAGTTGGTGCGGGCGGTCGCGGCATTGGCGCGAAAGTAGCCGGTGCCCAACGGTTGTCCCTTGCCGAGGCCGGCGTTGACGATCACCCGGTCCAGGCCGCCGAGTTCCTCGTCGAACTCCCGGAACACCGTGAACACCTGGTCGTGGACGTCCACGTCGAGCGTGCGGATCGCGACCGTGATCCGCGGGTGCGCGGCCAGCAGTTCGTCGCGCAGTTCCTCGAGCCGGTCGGTGCGCCGGGCCGCGAGCGCGAGATTACGTCCCCGCGCGGCGAACTCGCGGGCCATGCCGCGACCCAGGCCCGAGCTCGCGCCCGTGATGAGAATGTTCCTGCGCGTCGTGCGGCTGCCCACTACTTGCCCTCCGTCATGGTGTCGATCAGTTCGTTGCAGCGGGTGTCGAGGTATCCGACGGCCACCCAGAAGTGCTCGAAGGCCGGGTTGGTGGTCTGTCCGTGGTGGAAGCGGTAGTAGATCTGCTGCGCGATCACCGCGAGCCGGAACAGCCCGAACACCTCGTAGAAGCCCCAGTTGTCGACCGGCAGGCCGGTGCGCTGCCCGTAATAGTCGACGATCTCGCGGCGGGTGAGCATGCCCGGCAGGTCCGACGGCTGCCGCTTGGTGGCCTGCAGCATCGGGTGGTCGTCGGCCTGCACCCAGTACGCCAGGCTCGACCCCAGATCCATCAGCGGGTCGCCGATCGTCGCGAGTTCCCAATCCAGCACCGCCCGCGGCTGCAGGTCGTCGCCGAGGACGACGTTGTCGAGCCGGAAGTCGCCGTGGATCACCGCGGACGCGACGTCGGCGGGCTGGTTGTCGGCGAGCCACCGCGTGACGCGCCCGAAGTCGGGCACGTTGTCGGTGCGGGCGGCGGCGTACCGCTTGGTCCACCCGGCCACCTGACGGGCGACGTAGCCCGTGCCGCGGCCGAACTCGTCGAGGCCCGACGCGGCCGGGTCGACGCCGTGCAGTTCGATCAGCAGGTCGACCACCCGCAGGCACAGCTCCCGCGTGTTCTCGGGGGTGAGCCCGAGTTCGGCCGGGGGAGCGGACCGCAGGATGGTGCCCTCGACGCGTTCCATGACGTAGAAGTCGCTGCCCAGCACCGCCGGATCGGTGCACAGGCCGACCATCGCCGGCACGTGCGGGTACACCGGCGCGAGCAGCGACTGGATGCGGTACTCGCGGACCATGTCGTGCCCGGACGACGGCTTGGCCCCGGCCGGGGGGCGGCGCAGCACCAGGTCGCGGTCCGGGTAGCGCAGCAGGTACGTCAGGTTCGACGCGCCGCCCGCGAACTGGCGCACCTCCGGAAGGCCCCGGAAGTCACCGGAAGCGTTCTCGCGCAACCACTGCGCCACGGCCTCGATGTCGAACGCATCCTCGTCGCGGACCGGGCGGGCATTGTCCGGCAGCTGGGCGGTCACAGGTACTTGCCCAACTCGAAGCGGGCCACCAGGCCCTGGTGCACCTCGTCGGGTCCGTCCGCGAGCCGCAGCGCCCGCGCCGCCGTCCAGGCGCCGGCGAGCGGGAAGTCCTCGGACAACCCACCCCCGCCGTGGATCTGGATCGCGAAGTCGATCACCTGCTGCGCCACCCGCGGCGCGGCGACCTTGATCTCCGACACCGCCGACCGCGCACCGAGGATGCCCTGGGTGTCGAGCAGCCACGCGGTGTTGAGCACCAGCAACCGCAACTGGTTGATCGCGATCCGGGCGTCAGCCACGCGTTCGCGGTTGCCGCCCAGATTGATCAGCGGCTTGCCGAACGCGACGCGCTCGGTGCCGCGGCGGATGGCGAGTTCCAGCGCCGCCTCCGCGAGGCCGATCAGGCGCATGCAGTGGTGCACGCGGCCGGGGCCCAGACGACCCTGCGCGATCTCGAATCCCCTTCCGGGACCGGCGATGATCGCATCCAAGGGCAATCGCACGTCCGTGAACGACACCTCGCCGTGGCCACCGGGCTCGTCGTAGAAGCCCATGGTCGAGAGCATCCGCTCGACCGTGACGCCGGGCGTGTCGATCGGGACCAGGACCATCGAATGCCGCTGGTGCTTGGGCGCTTCCGGGTCGGTGAGGCCCATGAAGATCAGGATCTTGCAGTCGGGGCTGCCGATGCCCGTGCTCCACCACTTGCGGCCGTTCAGCACCACCTCGTCGCCCTCGACGACCGCGGTCGCGGCCATGTTGGTGGCGTCGGACGACGCGACGTCCGGCTCGGTCATGCAGAACGCGGAGCGAATCTCGCCGTCCAGCAAGGGCTTCAGCCACCGTTCCTTCTGTGCGGCGCTGCCGTAGTGGTAGAGCACCTCCATGTTGCCGGTGTCGGGGGCGTCGCAGTTGAAGACGGCGGAGGCGAACTGGGAGCGGCCCATCTCCTCGGCGAGCGGTGCATACTCGACGTTGCTCAGCCCGGCACCGAGTTCGGCGTCGGGCAGGAAGAGGTTCCACAGTCCCTGCGCGCGAGCCTCGGCCTGCAGGGCACGGATCTGGTCGGACACCTGCCACATCGCGGCGCCCGGCACGTCGGCGCGCTGCGCGAACGGTGCCACCCGCTCGGCCCGCAGGCGCGCCTCGACGGGGGCGACCTCGGTCGCGATGAACTCACGCAACCGGTCGAGGTACTCCTTCGACCGGGCGCTCTGGGCGAAATCCATGCCAGCCTCCGTGACGTCGCGACTAACTGAGCATTGCTCAGTTAACCTAAACGTAGACTTGCCCCGCAATCAAGAACCTGGATGGTGCATTTCTTGTCCACTCGAACCGAGACGCCGGGACCGCCGACGCGGCGGCGGCTGCCCCCGGAGGAACGCAAGCGGCAACTCGTCGCGATCGGCCTGCAGGAGCTGGCGACGCGCCCCATCCACGCGCTGTCGATCGACCGGGTCGCCGAGCAGGCCGGTATCTCCCGAGGCCTGCTGTTCCGGTACTTCCCGACCAAACAGGACTACTACGTCGCGGTCGTGGGCGCGGCCGCCCGGCGTCTACTGCGTGCCGCCGTCGCCGATCCCGACGACGCGTCCGGTGAGCCGCTGCGCGCGGTCGTGCACGCGTTCGTGTCGTTCATCGACCGGCACGGGGCCAACTACCAGTCGTTCTTCCACGGCGGCTTCGGCGCCGACCCGCAGATCCAGGAGATCCGCGAGCACATGAAGAACACGATGGTCGACCGCACCCTCGAGGCCACCGGCACCGCACCGACCCCAGCCACCCGGATGCTGCTGCGCGGCTGGTGGTCGATGGTCGAGAGCCTCGCCATCGACCGCACCGCCGAGCCGGCCTTCACCGTCGACGACGTCGTCGACGCCGCCCTCGCGGCGCTACCGATTCCGCACGGCCGCTAGGCCAGTTCGCGGACGAACGGTTCCGGACGCCGTGATCAGCGCACGACGAGGTCGTGATCGGTCGCGCTGAGGCTGATCGGCGCGATCCGCTTGTCGCGCATCCACTCCCGCACGAACGCGTCGAGCACCGGATCGGAACCGCGTGCATCGAACGCCGCCTGCGGGATCTCGATCGCACCGACGAGATGCCGTGGCTGCGAATCCAGTCCCGCACCGCGCGGCGCGAACCGCAGACCGTCCGCGGTGTGCACGATCACCGGGATCCGCGTCCCGTCCGGCGCGGTCACCGTGGCCCCGCGCGTGGTCGCCACCGGATCGAAGTGGTCGATCGAGATCCGGTACCCGGACGGACCGGCGTGCAACCCGACCTGGTCGAGCAGGCGCGGATCGAGGATCGAGTACGGCAGCACGCTGTCCACCAGTACCTGGCCGTCCACCCACGCGTCCCGCGAGGGGAGGGTGGTGGACAGGTTCCACGGGGCCGGGGGTGCCAGCGTGTCGGTGGACCGGTCACGCTGCGAGTTCTCGAGCGGAGTGCCGGGCAGTTCCGCACCGGTCGCGGTGAACTCCCACGTCGGCGCGTTCAGGTGCTTGTGCCAGAAGCCGGTGACGCCGTCGCGGCTGCCGGCGACCCGGAGTTCGCGCGCGTCCGGGCCGATTCCGGTGGAGTGGACGGTGATCGCCGACGTGATGTTCCCGGGGATCTTGGGCTGGCGCTTCCAGTCCTGGGCGGGCAACTGGATCGCGGCGTAGCCCTTGAACCACGACTCGAACGCCGAGTTCGGCGCGGTCGGCTTGCCCGTCTGGTCGTCCCAGCTGTAGCGGAAGAAGATCGAGTCCGAGCCGGACGCGTCGGGATCGAAGTTCCGCGTGTACATGTCGCCGTACTTGTTCACCACGAACGTCGTCGACGCCGACGACGACAGCGCGACCGACTGGAACCGGCCGCCCAGCGGACCGCCGATCTCGTAGCTGTCGTCGATGGGGAGCCACGGGTCGGCGTAGGTGATGCGGCTGCCGTCGCCGGTCAGCGAGGGCACCATGGTCATCTTCGCCAGGCCGTAGTAGTGCAGGCGGCCCGCGACATCCGCGTACGTCTGGTTGTCCCACGGCGACGCGACGCTCAGCGCCCACTGCCCGGGCTCCCCGCCCAGCAGCTTCTTGCCGCCGCCCGTCCAGATCGGGGCGCCGAACGCGGACGTCCAGTTCCACGTGAGCGGGGTCTGCGACGCGTTGTCCATCGTGTAGATCCAGCCGTCGGCGTCGATGGCGGCCAGTTCGTCGTCGTCGGCGGAGATGCCGACCAGCCGATTGCGCAGACACTCCGGCAGCGGCGCGTACCGCCACGGCTCGGTGTTGCCGCCGGCCCACACGCGCGGCCGGGTCAACAGCGCGCCGTCGACCAGCGAGAAGTCCCAGAACTTGTTGAACTGGGTTGTCTGCGTGCGCAACTCGATCGACGAAGGCGCGTTGTCGCCCACGAACACGGGAAGGTTGGCCAGCCCGTCGCGTGCCCCCATCGACGGCAGGCCCGGGGGCAGCTGTGCGGTGCCGAACGGCACGCACGACGCCGGTGCGCTCGATGCGGGCTCCGCAACAGCGACGGGCGCCGTCGTCACCAGCCCGGCGATCACCGCGGCCCCCGCGAGGGGAGCACGGAAACGAAGTCGGGACGGGAAACGCTTGCGGCGGGCACGATCGGTCACGCCCTCGGATATATCAACTGACCAACCGTTTGTTACATTTCAACACGCTGTGTGACGCACACCATTCATGAAATCGTAACCTTCGCCGGTCAGCGCACCACCAGGTCGTGATCGGTCGCACTGAGGGTGATCGGCGCAATCCGCTTGTCGCGCATCCAGTCCCGCACGAACGCGTCGAGCACCGGATCGGAACCGCGTGCATCGAACGCCGCCTGCGGGATCTCGATCGCACCGACGAGATGCCGTGGCTGCGAATCCAGTCCCGCACCGCGCGGCGCGAACCGCAGACCGTCCGCGGTGTGCACGATCACCGGGATCCGCGTCCCGTCCGGCGCGGTCACCGTGGCCCCGCGCGTGGTCGCCACCGGATCGAAGTGGTCGATCGAGATCCGGTACCCGGACGGACCGGCCTGCAGCCCAGCCTGATCGAGCAGACGCGGATCGACCACCGAGTACGGCAGTCCCACATCGAGGAGGAACTGTCCGTCGACGAGGGCGTCCCTGGCGGGGAGCGACGCAGACAGGTTCCACGGCGCCGGCGGCGCCAGGGTCTCCCCGGACCGGTCGTGCGGAGAATTCGCCAGCGGGGTCCCGGGCAGTTCGGCGCCCGTCGCGGTGAACTCCCACGCCGGGGCGTTCAGGTCCTTGTGCCAGAAGCCCGTCGCCCCGTCACTGCGCCCCGCCACGCGCAATTCCCGGGCACCCGGCCCGACCCCGGTGGAGTGCACGCTGATCGCCGAGGTGATCTCACCGGGAATCTTCGGCTGCCGCACCCACTCCTGCGCCGGCAGCCGGATCGCCGCGTAGTCCCGATTCAGATACTCCGCGAACAGGTCCGGAGCAGTCGGCTTGCCGTCCTGACCGTCCCAGCTGTAGCGGAAGAACACCGAATCCGAACCGACGGCGTCGAAATCGAAATTCCGCGTGTACATGTCGCCGTACTCGTTCGTCACGAACGTGGTCGACCCCGCCGACGACAACGCGACCGAGCGGAAGCGTCCACCCAGCGGACCGCCGATCTCGTAGCTGTCGTCGTTCGGCAGCCACGGATCGGCGTACGTGATGCGGCTGCCGTCGCCGGTCAGCGACGGCACCATCGTCATCTTGCCCAGCCCGACGTGGTGGATACGGCCGTCGGCGTCGACGTAGGTCTGGTTGTCCCACGGGGACGACACGCTCAGCGCCCAGGTGCCCGGCGCCGGTCCGGCGACGCGCTGGCCGGCCCCGAACCACAGCGGTGCCCCGAACGCGGACGTCCAGTTCCACAGCAGCGGCGCGTGGGCCACGTTGTCCATCGTGTAGATCCAGCCGGCCCCGTCCACGGCGATCAGTTCGTCGTCGTCCACCGAGATGCCCACCAGCACCCCGCGCAGGCATTCCGGCAGCGGCGCGTACCGCCACGGCTCGGTGTTCGCGCCGGTCGACGCCCGGGGCCGGGTGAGCAGCGCGCCGTCGACCAGCGCGAAGTCCCAGAACTGGTTGAACTGCGTTGTCTGCGTCCGCAGCTCGATCGACGATGGCGCGGCGACGCCGACGAACGTGGGCAGCGCCTGAAGTCCGTCGCGAGCACCGGTCGCCGGCGTGCCGGGCGGAAGCTGCGCGGTGCCGAACGGGACGCAGGACGCCGGACCGGCAGCGGGGTCGGCGCCCGCCGGGGGCGCAGCGGACACGAGCGCTGTCACCGCCGCTGCACAGACGAGCGACGCACCGAACCGGATCCGAGAGGACGTGCGGGACCGATCGCGATCTCTCATGCGGTCCAATATCCCCCAGAGCCGATCCGGACCCGTGCACCACACACCGGAAATGTGACGCGAACCGCGTCAGTCGGGAACCAGGCGGTTCAGTTCGTCGATCCACGCGACGGTTCCGACGTCGCTGGGGGCGCGCCAGTCTCCGCGCGGGGACAGCGAGCCGCCCGAGCCGACCTTCGGGGCGTTCGGCGACGCAGACCGCTTGAACTGATTGCGCAGGAATCGTTCCAGGAAGACCCTCAGCCACGTCTTGATCGCCGCGAGGTCGTACTCGTGGCGCATGTCCTCGGGGACGAGGTCCGGCCAGGACCCCCGCCCCGCGTCACCCCAGGCCTGGTGCGCGAGATATGCGATCTTGCTGGGCCGCATCCCGAACCGGATCAGGTGGTAGAGGAAGAAGTCGTGGAGTTCGAACGGTCCGATCGCCTTCTCCGTGTCCTGTGCGGTCGACGCGTCGGCCGGGATCAGTTCCGGCGTGATCACGTTGTCGAGCACCGACACCAACACCTCCGCGACCGCCCCGGAGACGTCCGTGCCCACACTCGACCATCGCAGCAGGTAGCGGATGAGGGTCTTAGGGACCGAGGCATTGACGTCGTAGTGCGACATCTGGTCGCCGACGCCGTATGTGCACCAACCGAGGGCGAGTTCGCTCAGGTCCCCGGTCCCGAGGACGAGCGCCCCGTGCTGGTTGGCCAACCGGAACAGGAGCGACGTGCGTTCGCCCGCCTGCACGTTCTCGAAGGTGGTGTCGTACACCGGCTCACCGTGGGCGTACGGGTGATCGAGGTCCCGGAGCATCTGCATGGACGACGGCCGGATGTCGATCTCCGACGACGTCACCCCCAGTGCCTCCGTCAGGGAGTGTGCACGCGCCGTCGTCGCGTCACCGGTGGCGAATCCCGGCAGGTGATAGGCGAGAACATTGCTGCGGGGCAACGACATCCGGTCGACCGTCGCTGCCGCGACCAGCAGCGCCAGGGTGGAGTCCAGACCGCCCGAGACTCCGATGACGACGCGCTCGATCCCGGTGGCCTCCAGTCTTCGGCGTAGGCCGTTCACCTGCATCTCCACGACCTCACGACACCGTTTGTCGCGGTCCTCGACCCCGGCGGGCACGTAGGGGAAGCGCGGGACGTCACGTCGGAGGGGACGCGCCCGGGCCGGTCCGGCCGTTCCGAACGCGACCCGGCGGAGCGCTCCCGCATGCTCCGCGTGGTCTCCGACCTGGTCCTGAAAACTCGTGGTGCGCATACGTTCGCGCCGCAAGCGCTCGACATCGACGTCGGTGACGACGAGCTGCTCGACGTCGACAAATGTGCGGCTGCGGGCGAGGACGATGCCGTTCTCGCAGACCAGGGCGTCACCGTCCCAGGCGAGGTCCGTCGTCGACTCCCCCGGCCCGGCACTGACGTACAACTGCGCGGCCAGGCAGCGGGCCGAGTGTGCCGCGCACAACAGTTCGCGGTAGTCGGACTTGCCGGTCGTCGCGTTGCTCGCGGAGAGGTTCGCCAGCACCGTCGCGCCGCCGAGCGCGGCCCAGGTGCTCGGCGGGATCGGCACCCACAGGTCCTCACACACCTCGAGATGAACCACCAGCTCCGGGACTGCGTGCGACCCGAAGAGCAGATCGTTGCCGAACGGCACCTGGGCACCGAGCAGCCGGACCGATCGGAACGGCGCGTCACGTGCGGCGGAATAGACCCGCTTCTCGTAGAACTCCCGGTAGTTCGGAAGGTACGACTTGGGCACCACGCCCAGGACCGCGCCGTCATGGAGCACGACCGCACAGTCGAAGAGACCGTCGCCGAAACGCAGCGGTGCACCGACCGCACACAGCGTGGGCAGACCACGGCTCACGGACCGGACGACGTCGACCGCCTCGACACAGGCATCGAGGCAGGCGTCCTGCTGCACCAGATCGTCGATGCTGTAACCGGACAGGCACAGCTCCGGAAACACGACGACATCCACATCGGCATCGGCGGCCTGCCGCAGCAACCCCGACACCTGACGTGCGTTGTGGTGCGGATCAGCGATTCGGATCCGGGGAAGACCCACCGCGACCGAGACGAAGCCGTGCGTGCGCGGCGACTCGAAACGGTGGGTCATCGGACGCCTCCCTGCACGGACCGGCTCCATCGAGTCTAGGTGCCGGTCCGGTCGCGGGGCGCCGAGTCTGCTATCCGGGCAACGTGATCTTGACGCCCGGCAGGATCTCGATGACACGGGGACCCGGCGGCGGGAGGGCCGGCAGCTGCGGCAGCTCCGGCAGCTGCGGCAGGGCCGGGACATTCGCCGGTCCCGGAGCGGGGGTGGGCGCCCCCGAGGTCGGGCCGACGCCCGTGAAGGCGGGCACACCGGCCTGGCCGCCGATCGGCGCCGGCCACGGGAACTTCTCGACCGGGGCGTCGTCGAGCGCGCCGTCCATCGTCTTCTTCCAGATGTCCGACGGCAGGCCCGAGCCGTACACCGGCCCGCCCCAACTGTTTTCGATCGCCTTCGCGTCGGCCGTACCAACCCACACCGCGGTGGACAGCTGCGGCGTGTAGCCGACCATCCAGGCGTCCTTGTTCTTTCCGGTGTCGCCGAGCTGCGCGGTACCGGTCTTCGACGCGGACGGGCGGCCGCCGGCCAGGCCGTGTCCGGCCGAGTACGCCGCGATCGGCAGCATCGCCTGCGAGACGTTGTCGGCGACCGCGGCATCGAGCCGTCGCTCACCCTCCGACGCCGGCCGGTCGAGCAGCACGTCGCCGTCGGCCGTCACCACCTTCTGCACGAAGTACGGCTGGTGGTAGATGCCCGACGCCGCGAGCGTCGCGTACGCCGACGCCATGTCGATCGGCCGGGACAGGTACTGGCCCAGCACGATTCCGTTCTCCGGCGGGCCGCCCTCCTGCGTGAGTGTCGGGTACTGCCAGCCGGGGACGGTCTCGGGGATGCCGGCCTGGTGGGCGGCGTCGGCGATCTTCTGCGCGCCGTCGTCCAGTCCCAGCGTCAGCCGGTAGAAGCTGGTGTTCAGCGACCGCTTGAGCGCCTCGGCGATGGTGCACTTGCCGCACGATTCGCCACCGACGTTGTTGATCGTGACGCCGTAGATCGAGAGCGGGCCGCTGTCGTACGTCTGGGACAGCGGAATGTCCTGCTGCAGCGCGGCGACCAGGCCGAACACCTTGAAGGACGAGCCGGTCTGCAGGCCGGCCTGCGCGAAGTCGAAGCCCTTGCCGTCGGCGCCGCCGTAGTAGGCGCGCACCGCCCCGGACTTGGGATCGACCGACACCACCGCGGTGCGCAGATTCTCCGGTTCGCCCTCGAAGGTGTCGGCGACCGCCTCGATCGCGGCCTCCTGCGCCCTCGGGTCGATCGTCGTGGTGATCTGGAGGCCCTCGGTGTTGAGGTCCTGCTCGCTCACCCCGGACGCCGCGAGCTCACGCAGCACCTGCGTACGGATGAGACCCTCCGGCCCCGGCGCCTCACCCGAGTCCGCGGCCGGGGCGGCCGGCAGCACAGCCGGGAACTCGATGGCCTGGCGCTCGGCCGGCGGGAGCGCCGACATCGACACCATGCCGTCGAGCACGTAGTTCCAGCGGGCGGTCAGCGCCTCGGGGTTCGTGACGGGGTCGAGGCTGGACGGGCTCTGGATCACCGCGGCGAGCACCGCGGCCTCGCTCACCGTCAGGTCGGCGAGCGGCTTGCCGAAGTACGCGTTGGACGCGGCCGCGATGCCGTACGCGCCGCGACCGAAGTAGATGGTGTTGAGGTACGCGGCCAGGATCTCGTCCTTCGACCACTCGCGGGCCATCTTCGACGAGATGACCAGTTCCTTCATCTTGCGGCTCACCGACCGCTCGGATCCGACGAGCGTGTTCTTGACGTACTGCTGCGTGATCGTGGAGCCACCGCCGGCGCTGTCGCGGCCCAGGATGTTGTCGCGCGCCGCCCGGGCGAACCCGGAGACCGAGAAGCCGGGGTTGGAGTAGAAGTCTCGGTCCTCGGCCGACAGCACGGCGTTGCGCACCTGGACCGGGATCTGGTCGATCGAGACCTCGGTCCGGTTCCCCTCCGGCGGCACGATCCGGGCGATCTCGGTGGTGCCGTCGGCCGCGAGGATCGTCGACACCTGGTTGGTCCGCATGTCGCCGGGGCGCGGCACGTCGGCGTCCCTGTACGCCACACCGAACGCGACGAGCGGCGTGACGATGAGCAGAACCAGCACGCACAGGCTCACCCACAGTGCAATCCGCCGGCCCTTGCGGCGAGGTTTGCGGCGTTCGGCCTTCGGGTCCGACGCGGCTTTGCGCTTGGCGGCGCCGCCGGTGTTGGTTGAATTCACAATCAAACTTCCGTCTCAATCAGTGCACTTGACACGAATTTTCACACTGGTCGGTACCTTCGAGCCACATTTGGCGCGACACGCTATACCTCGCAAACCCCTCGAACCGGTTGACAACAGGCACTACCTGCGGCAACCTTCATTTCACTATTGTTGTAGTGAAATGGAGATTCGATGGTGGAGTTCCACATCAACCGTCGATCCGGGATCCCCGCGTACGTCCAGTTGGTGCTCCAGGTCAAGCAGGCGCTGCGCCTGGGGGACCTGAAGCCGGGCGACCAACTGCCGACCGCGAAGGAAGTGGTCGCAGCCGTGACGGTCAACCCCAACACGGTCCTCAAGGCGTACCGGGAACTCGAGAACGAAGGGTTGGTGGAAGCCCGTCCGGGGCTCGGCACCTTCGTGACCCAGTCACTGCTCAAACCCGGGATGGCGGAACGCAACGCACTGCAGGCGGCACTGGCCGACTGGGCGCGGCAGGGCGCGGACGCGGGACTCGACCGCTCGGACCTCGAGGCACTCGTGGCAGCGGCGTTCGACAACGAATTCGGTTAGAGAAAACAGGGGGGGTTCACATGAGTGAGGCAGCAGCAGCGCTGACGCTGCACGACGTACACAAACGATTCCGCCGCAACGAGGCCCTGCGGGGGTGCACGTTCGACGTCGAACGCGGCAGCATCACCGCGCTCGTCGGTGCCAACGGCGCAGGCAAGTCGACGCTGATGTCGATCGCAGTCGGCCTGCTCGAGCCCGATGCGGGGGAGGTGACGGTGCTGGGCCGCCGGCCCGACCGCCGCGGCATCTGCCCCGGCCTGGCGTACGTCGCCCAGCACAAGCCGCTCTACCGGGGCTTCACGGTCGGCGACATCCTCCTGTTCGGTGAGAAGTCGAACACGACGTGGGACGCCGCGTATGCGGCGCGCATCGTCGCCGGCGCGCAGATCCCGCTGTCGGCGCGGGTGAAGACGCTGTCCCCCGGCCAGCGCACCCGCGTCGCCCTGGCACTCGCGCTCGGGCGACTACCCGACGTGCTCCTGCTGGACGAACCGCTCGCTGAACTCGACCCGCTGGCACGACGTTCCGTCGTCCGCACGCTCATGGAGGACGCCGCCGACCGCGGCACGACAATCGTGCTGTCCTCGCACGTGCTGTCCGAGGTGGCGGAGATCGCCGACCGTCTCGTGATCCTCGGCTCCGGGAAGGTCCGCCTGTCCGGCGCACTCGACGACCTCCTCGACGACCACTACCTGCTCACCGGCACCGCCGACCCGACCGCCGTGATCGGCACCGGGGCAGTCGTCGAATCCCGGCACCGCACCCACCTCGTGCGCGGCGCCCGCCCCGCACCGGGCGACGGCTGGCGCGTGGAGGCACCGGACCTCGACGACATCGTCCTGGCCTACCTCGCCGAAACCGACGGAGCTGCAGCATGATCTGGAGCACCTGGCGGCAGCATCGGACGACGCTCCTGGCCGCGGTCGGCTCGGTCCTACTGCTCGCGTTGGTCGCGGTGGTCTGCGGCCTCACGATTCGGGGCGCGACCAGACCGGAGCCGTTCGGCAACTTCTACGGCTGCATGCCCGGTGATGGGGCCGCGGAGTGCTGGGCCGAGTCGACACTCATGCTGCTCATCCTTGCCACGGTGGTTCTGCCCGTGCTGCTCGGCGTACTGGTCGGCGTCACCGTCTTCTCCCGGGACATCGAGCCCGGCACCCACGTCCTCGGACTGTCCCAGTCCGTCAGCCGTGCGCGGTGGTATTGGACGCGGGTTCTGGTCGTGTTCGTGCCGGCGACCCTCGCCATGGTCGTCCTCGGATCCGTGCTCGAGTGGACCCGCACGGTGGCCACCGGAACGAACTTCGGATTCGTCTCGTCCGGTTGGGCTGGCTACTCGACGCTCACCTTCCCCCAGTTCCAGTCCACCGGGTTGATCGCGGGGGCCTACACGTTCATGGCACTGATCCTCGGAAGCCTGCTCGGCCTGCTGCTCCGCAACACGCTCGGTGCCATGGCGGTGACGCTGGTCGCGATGACGGCACTGCTGGTGGGATTCCAGGCGGCCCGGCCGCAGTACGCGACGCCCGTGGTCGAGGCGCAGCCGCTCGACCGGATGAACGGTGCGGCTTCGTACATTCCGGATGACACGAGCTACTGGCTCCTGAAATCGGGGTACGTCGACTCCCGGGGAAACTACGTCGACGTCAACCTCTCGGCCTGCGACTGGATTTGGATCGGCGAGGGCGCAGATTGGGATCCGCGACCCGATGAGACGGGCGCACAGTTTGCCGCCCGCCAGGAGATCCTGCAGACAGACCGGAACCGCGACATCAACGCGTGCATGCAGGGACAGGGCGCGGACCACTTCGAGGTTCACTACCAGCCCAACGACCTGTTCCGGCGATTCCAACTCATCGAAGTGGCTCTGGCGCTTGCCCTGTCGGCCTTGTTGTTGATTCCGTCGCTGTGGGCGCTGCGGAGGCTGCGCCCCTGACGCATCGACCGTCGGGCGCTCGGTGTCGCCGTCGCCTTCGCGTCAGCTTCCGCCCACGCCGAGGGCGGTCAGCAGCACCAGCACGACGGTCACGACGGCAAGCACTCCGTGGCCCGCGACGACCGCGACAGGGAAGTGCTTCTCCGCCGGGTCCTGCTGCGCCGGTGCGGGCCGTCCACCGCCCGCACCGGCTGCCGCTCCGGCGCGGTAGGTGGGAATCCACCGCACCAGCATGGCGAATCCCAGGAGTGCAACCGGAACCAGCAGGCCGAAGGCGACCCAGGCGAGTGCCGTCTCGTCGACGATGAGATACACGATCCACACGACCAGGCCGACCACGGCGAGCGCGAAGTGTCCGAAGATCAGCGCCGGCGGAAAATGGCTGGCGCGCGGGGTTTGGGTCCCACCTTTCGCGATCCAGGTGGCGAGCATGTAGAAGCCGCCGCCCGCCGTGAGTAGCCAGGTCACGAGCGCTGCGATACCCATGTCGTCTCCTAACACGTGGTGCGCGAGGGGGGATCACGGCTGCACCGGTGGCGTATGCCCGGCGGGTGGCCCGAAGCCCTCGAGCTGGTCTGCGTCGTGGACCACCCGGACGCCGTACCGGAATGCGAGCTTGCCGCCGAGGTATCCGGACACACCCAGAGCGATGATGCTGCCCGCCGACAGCACGATCTGTCCGACGCTCACCGGATGCGGCCGCCCGTAATCAGATTGGCGCCACACGAAGTTCACGGCGAACGCCACTGTCACAGCCAGATTGAGCGCCATGTGCACCAGGCCGGTTCGAAACGCCGGTGTCCCCGTCGGTATCCCGAACAGGTCGAGGAATCCGACCATTGCCGCGGCGAGGGCGCCGAGGATCCCGATCGCGATCAGCCATTCCGAGCCCTGGGCGAGGAATCCGGGCCGGTCGGCGATCCGCGACGCGATGTCGAAGACCAGTGTCCGGATCCAACGCGGCGGCCGTCACTCGCTCACTCACCGGGCGGGCGAACGGCCGACATTCGGTGCAACTGAGGATCCGTGGACGTCTCCGGAATACTCCGGTGCATGACCTACCTCGTCCTCATCGCCGTTGTAGTGCTCTTCTTGACCTTGGGTATCCGTGCTGCGACGCGGAAGCGGTCGCCGGATCGGTCACAGAGGCGGCCGCGGCCGGACTCGGCGGCAAGTGGAGTGGCCGACGGGTCGAACGACAGCCAGAGCGATTCCGGAGGAGATGGCTCCGGCAGTACCTGCAGCGACAGCGGCGGATCGTCCGACAGCGGCGGATCGTCCGACAGCGGCGGAGGGGGCTGCGACTGACGACCACCGTCTACCGGCCGGTGTGAGGGGTTCTGCCGACAATCTCTGTGCGCTTGCGGTTTCTCGCCGAGCGGGAGACCGCGTACCAGCCGCCCCATCGCTGAGTGGCGAGGTTCAGGGTTGGACTTCCTGCACGGCCGCGCCATATTCCTGTTCTGGAACAACAGGACTCGGAAACACGAACTTACGCATGGCCCACCAGCGGAACACGGTGGCGAGGAGGGTCCCGACGATGGTGGCACTGACGAAGTCGGCGACGTTCTCCGCGAAGAGCGACACGTGCGGGGTCTGGAGAGCGAAGACGTATCGTGAAACCGCCAGCGGCAACTGATTGATCACCAGGCCCACACCGGCAACCAGGAAGAACAGGACCGCCTCGTGCCGACGCTCGCGACCGCCGCGGGCGGTGAAGGCCCACTCCCGGTTGAGCACGTAGGACAGCACCGTGGCGACCAGCACCGCCACAACATTGGCGGTCACCGGCTTGCCCTCGAGGACTGTCCATTTCAAACCGAAGAACAGCACCGACGTGGCGACGAACGCGATGGATCCCACCGTCAAGAACTTCAACAGTTCCGCGTTGCGCACGAACACGGACAGCAGCCGTGCGGGCATCCGAGCGGCGACAACCTGAATCGGGAACATCCGAGACAGCTTACCGATCGAAAGCGTGCCGAAGGGGCCAACTTTCGGGTGAAATGGGGGGTTGGATATCGGACAGGGACGACATCTATCGAGCGTCGATCGAGAACACCGGGCAGTGGAGCCAGCAGCGTCAGTCCGCCGGCATCACCGGCCCGATAGCGGAGGCGGTCCGAGCACACTCGTTTCCAACTCGCAGAGTGCCGTTGCCCCACCGATAGATAGCGTCACGACGGCAACGAGTGCACGGGAGACTCCGGAGAGGATCGAGTACCGGCGGACTGGACCGCGGCGGAGGGGTCTCGGCCCCGCATTGGCGCAAGCAGTTACGGAAGTCCGAGGAACCGCCAGACAGCGATCACGATCGGCTCGAGCCATGCGCGAACTTGCGGGGGAAGTCCCGCATACGGGTCGTATCCACCAGGTGAGGCACCGGCGACGCCGGCACCGAGGAAGAAGAGCACCCCCACCGTCGCAACCGTCGTTGCTGCTCTGATCTTGTTCATGTCGGTGGTATCCAGCATTCGACGTCCGCCGTTACCGACATACATCGGCGGCCCACTCGAAGAGTCGTCGATCGATACACGGAATCCACATATATCGGACATGCCCTCGCCCCGAACGGAATTCGTTAGGTAGAGCACCGATCTGACCGCGGCCACGAAGTGTCCCACTGAACGGGCATGTGACTGGCGTCACTGTTTGGACGCCAGTGTGATGTGAGGGCACCGTCAGCCGGCCGAGGGTGCCACGGTGGGCGTGGTCGCACGTCCATCTGCTCCGGAGACTCCCCCCTGCCCGAAAACACTTGGGCCTGCTTCTTATTGGTGTCTGAAAGGATTCCACGGATGGTCACCACCCCCACCGGCGGCGCTGTGCCGTCGCCCGCCGACCCTGCGGGTCGGACGCACGAGGAAGGATGGAGCCCCCGGCTCATCCTTTCGCTGCTGTCGATCGTGCTGCTGCTCGAGCTGCTCGCCGTCAGCTACATGATGATCTCGACGGCCCTGCCGTCGATCGCCGCGCACTACCAGACCACCCAGGGCGCCTGGCTGCTGACGGCGTTTCTGCTGGTGGGCGCCATGGCGGCGCCGCTGATCGGCAAGCTCGCCGACATGTACGGCAAGCGCAAGATGCTGCTGGCCTGTGTCGGGATCGCGCTCGTCGGCTCGTTCCTCTCGGCTATCGCCACGTCGTACGCGATGATGATCGCCGGCCGCTGCCTGGCCGGCCTGCTGGTGCCGACGCTGTTCCTGAGCTACTCGCTGATCCGCGACGTCTTCCCGCCGAAGACCGTTGCCCTCGCGGTCAGCATCGCCACCAGCGGCATGGGCCTGATCGCGATCGCCGCGCCGTTCCTCACCGGCTGGCTGATCGACGACTTCGGCTTCCGCGCCATCTTCTGGTTCTTCGTCATCTGCCTTGTCGTGCTGGGTGGCCTGATCCAGCTCACGACGCCCGAGTCGAACGTGCGACTGCGCTCGCGGATCGACCTCGTCGGCGCCATCCTGCTCGGTGCCGGCATCGCGGGCGTCCTCATCGCGGTCAGCTTCGGTCCCTCGTGGGGCTGGACGGACGCCGGCACCCTCGCCTACCTCATCGGCGGCATCGTGCTCCTGATCGGCTGGGTGGTGTCCGCGCGGATGATCAAGGAACCGCTCATCGACCTCGACGTGCTCGGCAAGCGTCCAGTCCTGCTCACCACGATCAGCGCCGGCGTGGTCTACGGTTCGTCCGGCCTGTTCACCATCCTGCTGCCGATGATGGTCATGACTCCGGCCCTGTTCGGCCTGGGCTACGGCTTCGGCGTCGATGCCGAAGGCTTCGCCCTGTACCAGGTGCCGATCGGCGGCGCTGTCGTCCTCGGTGGTCTGCTCGTCGGCACCCTGGTCGGTCGCAACATGCGTCCGCGTCCGCTGCTGGTGACCGGCCTGCTGCTCAATGCCGTCGCGTTCGCCGCGATTGCCCAGACCCACGACACCAAGGGCGTCGTCATGGTCATCTGCGCGGTCTTCGGCTTCGGCATGGGCATGGGCTACGCCTCGATCCCGAACCTGCTGATCGAGGCCGTGCCGCCGCAACTGCAGGCCAGCTCCGCGTCCATGGTCGGCGTCTCGCAGTCGGTGTTCCCGGCCGTGCTCCCCGTCATCGCGTTCGCGGTGATGAACAACTCGCACATCGTCCAGTTCCCGCCGGAGATCCAGGCAACGCTGCAGGGTGCCGTGTTCTACGACGACGCCGGCTTCCAGGTGGCCTTCTGGATCGGCGCGGTCTTCGCCCTCGTCGGCGCGGTCGTGGCCTTCCTGCTGCCGCGCAAGATCGCACAGGTCGAGGTCCCGCCCTCGATGACGGGTACGACCACGGACGGCGACGAGCTGGTGGCCGCGGGCTGACAACCCGACGATTCCGGGTTGTCCACTCACTGAATCGGACTCAGCCCGGGAGGGGAATCGTCACCCCGGGGAGGATCTGGATCCCCGGCGCCGGCGCAGGAGCCGGTGCCGGGGGCGGGGGAGCAGGGGCCTGCGGAGGGGGAACAGGCGCCTGCTCCTGTTGCGGTACAGGAGCATTCCACTGCTGTTGCGGTGGAATGCTCTGCTGTTGGGGGACCGGTGCCTGCTGCACCGGTGACTGCGTCCGGGCCGGCGGAGCGGACCACTCCGTCTCCTCCTGGTACGTCTGTGCGGACCGCTGTCGCGTCGGGGCCTGATCGCTGTAGCCCTGTTCCGTCGTGCCGACCGCCGAGTTCCCGGTCGAGGCGCTCCCGCCCGACGAGGCACCCGTCGACGGCGCCCGGGACTGCTGTCCGCCGGGCTGCTGCGGGGTCGGGAACTGCTCGTTGGCGCTGCCCGCCAGGGCGCCGTCCATCGTCTCCTTCCAGATGTCCGACGGCAGCCCGGACCCGTAAATCGATCCGCCCCAACTCGTCTCGATGGCCTTGCCCTCCGCCGTCCCCACCCACACCGCGGTGGACAGCGACGGCGTGAACCCGACCATCCAGGCGTCCTTGTTCTCGCCGGTGTCGCCCAACTGTGCGGTGCCGGTCTTCGCCGCCGACACCCGTCCACCCGCGAGAGCGTGGTTGCGCGAATACGCCGCGATGGGCACCATCGCCTGCGTGACGGTGTCCGCGATGGCCGGTTCGATCCGCTGTTCACCGGCGGACGGTTCGCGCTCGAACAGGACCCGGCCGTCGGCGTCGACCACCTTCTGGACGAAGTACGGCGGGTGGAACTTCCCCGACGCCGCGAGCGTCCCGTATGCCGACGCCATGTCGATGGGACGGGTCTGGTACTGGCCCAACACGATTCCCGTCTCCGGGGGAGCCCCGAACTGGGTGAGGCTCTCGTGGTCGATCCCCGGGATCTGCTTGGGGATGCCGGCCTGGTGGGCGGCGTCGGCGATCTTCTGCGCGCCGTTCTCCATCGACAGCGTCAGCCGGTAGTAGCTGGTGTTGAGCGACCGCTTCAGCGCCTCCGCGAGGCTGCACGTCCCGCAGGTCTCGCCCTCCACGTTCTTGATGGTGAGGTCGCCGACCGTCAGCGGAGCGCTGCTGAACTGGGTCGTCAACGGCACCTTGTCCTCGAGAGCCGCGACCGCCGCGAAGACCTTGAACGACGAGCCCGTCTGCAGCCCGGCCTGTGCGAAGTCGAAGCCCGCGCCCTCGGCGCCGCCGTAGTACGCCCGCACCGCCCCCGATCTGGGGTCGATCGACACGACCGCGGCCCGCAACTGGTCGGGCTGCTTGGCCAGGGTCCGGTTCACCGCGTCCACCGCGGACCGCTGCGCCTTCGCGTCGATCGTGGTGGTGATCTGCAGTCCGCCGGTGTCGAGGTCGCTCTGGCTGATCCCGGCCGCCTGGAGTTCGTGGGCCACCTGCGTCCGGATCAGTCCCTCCGGCCCCGGGGCGACGTCGGACGGCGACGGCGGCGCCACCGGCAGCACCTCCGGGTACGCGGTGTTCGCGCGCTCGGTCGCGGCGAGCACCCCCATGTCGACCATGCCGTCGAGCACGTAGTTCCACCGGGCCCTGAGGGCGTCCGGGGCGGTGTCGGGGTCCAGCGCGGACGGGCTCTGGATCACCGAGGCCAGCACCGCGCCCTCCGCGAGCGTCAACTGCTCGACGGGCTTGCCGAAGAACGCGTGGGACGCTTCCCCGATGCCGTACGCGTTGCGTCCGAAGTAGATGGTGTTGAGGTAGGCGTCGAGTATCTCGTCCTTGGACCACTGGCGCGCCATCTTCGCCGACACGACGAGTTCGCGGGCCTTGCGGGCCACGTTCCGGTCGGTGCCGACGAGCGCGTTCTTGACGTACTGCTGCGTGATCGTCGAGCCGCCGCCGGCGCTCTCGCGACCCAGCAGGTTGTCCCGGCCGGCCCGCAGGAACCCGGAGATCGAGTACCCCGGATTGGAGTAGAAGTCGCGGTCCTCCGCCGAGAGCACCGCGTTGCGGACGTACCCGGGCACCTTGTCGAGCGGCACCTCGGTGCGGTTGCCCTCCGGCGGCACGACCTTCGCGACCACCGTCGACCCGTCCGACGCGAGGATCGTCGCCACCTGGTTACGACGCATCTCCGCGGGGCTCGGGACGTCGGTCAGCAGGTACGCCGCACCGAGCAGGACGAGGGGGACGATCACGATCAGCGCGACGACGCGAAGCACCGTGCGTCGGCGGGATCGGTGCCCGCGCTCGGGCCGTCGGGGGTTGTCGGGCTTCGTGCTGCTCGTGGGATTCACGCGCGCAACTTCCGGTCCGCAGGCGGCGATCCAACCGGGCCCCGAAACCGGGGTCGGTCGAATCCGGTCGTCCCTCGATCGTCGCACTTGGCCGCGTCGACGGCACGGGATTGTCCATCCGCCCAGGTCGGACCGGACATACCCGACGCCAGCACGGACGGGAGCGGCCGGCGCCTCCGCGTTTTGCGCACTTATCGGTGGCCCGGAGGCCCGTCTCGCACCGCTATGTGCGCAAAACGGGGGAAGGGGAGTGGTCGGGTCAGCTCCGACGTCGCAGCACTATGGCGCCGCCGAGCAGCACGACGCAGCCGAGCAGGACCAGCGACGCCGTCGCCGACGGCTCGCCGCGGACGATCGGGACGACCGCCGCGACGAACGCCATGAACGTGAAGAACCCGAGTATGCCGATGAGCATCTCGAGGGACTGGCGCCCCCGCGACGGCCTGCCGGACGGCATGTCAGCTCTTCACGCCGCCGGCGGTCAGACCCGAGACGATGCGGCGCTGGAACACGAGCACCATGATCACCAGCGGGATCGTGACGATCGTGCCGGCCGCCATGATCGCGGCGTACGGCTGCTCCCACGAGTTGGCGCCGGCGAAGCGGGCGATCGCGACGGTGACCGGTTCGGTCTTCTCGGTCGACAGCAGGCTCGCGAGCATGAACTCGTTCCACGTCGCGATGAAGGCGAGGATCGCGGTGGTGAACAGCGCCGGCGCCGCCAGCGGCAGGATCACCAGCCGGAACGCCTGGAAGCGGCTCGCGCCGTCGATCCGGGCGGCCTCCTCGAGCTCCCACGGCAGATCCGACAGGAAGGACGTGAGCGTGTAGATGGTCAGCGGCAGCACGAACGAGATGTTCGGGATGATCAGCGCCTGGTACTGGCCGATCCAGCCGAAGTCGCCGAACAGCTGGAACAGCGGCGTCATGAGCGCGACCGTCGGGAACATCGACGCGCCCAGGATGATGCCGGTGACGATGTACTTGCCGCGGAACTCGATCCGCGCGAGCGCGTACGACGCGAACACACCGAGCAGCAGGCCGACGGCCGTCGTGACGGCGCCGATGATGAGGCTGTTGACGATCGCACCGAGGAAGTCGTTGCCCTTGTCCGTGGACAGCGCGGCCCGGAAGTTGTCGAGCGTCACGTACGTGGGCCACGGCGTCGTGTCGAAGGTGTGGTCGACCTGCCGGAAGGCGGTGACGACCATCCAGTAGAAGGGCGCCAGGCCCCAGATGAGGATGATCGCGACCCCGAGATAGGTCCGCGTCATCTTGCCGCGGTCGGTGCGGCGGCGCGGCTTGCGCGGAACCGACGGTTCCTGCTCGGCCGCGGCGGTCGGTGCGGCGACGGCCACGGACATCGGGGTCACCGGCGTCGACAGCTCGTGCGGTTCGAGGTCTTCGGGCTTGCTGTGACGTCCCATCAGCGGTCCGCTCCCTTCCGCTGCTCGTCCTGGGTGCGCACGGCGTTGGCGCCGAGGAACTTCACCATCACGAACGCGACGGCGAAGATCAGGAGGAAGATCAGGGTCGACAGAGCCGATGCGCTCTGGAAGTTGCCCTGCCGGATGTCGGCCATCACCAGGATCGACAGCGTCGTGTTCGGGGTGGCGCCGGAGGTGCCGGACAGGATGGCGGGCAGGTCGTACATGCGCAGCACGTCGAGGGTGCGGAACAGCACCGCGACCATGAGCGCGGGCTTCACCAGCGGCAGTGTGATCTTGGTGAAGCGCTGCCACGCGGTGGCGCCGTCGACCTTGGCGGCCTCGTAGACGTCCTGCGGGATCATCTGCAGGCCCGCGAGAATGAGCAGCGCCATGAACGGCGTCGTCTTCCACACGTCCGCGATGATCACCGCGAACCGCGACGCCCACGGGTCGGTGGTCCACGCGATCGAGGTGCCGAGCAGCTTATTGGCGATACCGTTCTCGGCGAAGATGAAGAACCACAGCTTCGCGGTGACCGCGGTGGGGATGGCCCACGGGATCAGCACGCTCGCGCGGAGCAGGGAGCGGCCCCAGAAGGTCTTGCCCATGACCGTCGCCATCCACAGGCCGAGGAGCACCTCGATCGTGACTGTGACGACGGCGAAGAACAGGGTGACGCCCAGCGCGGGCCAGAAGTCGTGGGCCAGCGTGCCGGGAGGGCACGTACCGGCGCCGGCGCCACAGTCCTGCACCAACCACTGCAGGTAGTGCTTGAAGCCGGCGAACCCACCCTCGGTGAACCGGCCGGTGTCGGGATCGATGCCCTTGTTCGCCTGGAACGACAGGAGCACCGCACGGATCACCGGGTACACGATGACGACGGCCAGGATCACCATCGTCGGTGCGATCAGCCAGATCGGGCGGAAGTCGCGCTTGCGGGGCGGAGCGACCACCCGCGGTTCGTCATCGTGACCCGTGCGCCCGGTCTCGGGCGCCTCGCGCCCGGAAGCGCGACCGCCGTGGTCGGGGTCGTCGACCCCGACCACGGCGCGGGCCTCGTCTGCTCGCCTCAGCTCAGCAGAGTCAGCCATCGTGCGTTTACCTGATCTCTCGTGTTCGGACGTGCCTACTTGGCGGCGTTGTTGATCGCCGCGGTCATGTCGGCGACCGCCTGGTCGACCGTGACCTTGCCGCTGAGGGCAGCGCTCGCGTTGTCCTGGATGGCCTTCGAGATCGCGGTGTAGTACGGCGTGACCGGACGCGGCTTGGCGTTCTCGAGGGCTGCCTTCAGCGCCGGCAGGTACGGGTACCTCGCCTGCAGCGCCGCGTCGTCGTACACCGACTTCAGGACCGGCGGGAAGGAGGCGTCCGCGAAGGACATCTGGTTCTCCTCGTTCTGGACGAACGCGACGAAGTCACGCGCGGTCGCCTTGTTCTTGGAGAAGACGTTGATGCCGTTGTTGTAGCCACCCAGGGTCGACGCTCCGGCGCCGGTCGGGCCGACGATCGGGGCGACGGCGACGTTGCCCTTGACCTTCGACTCGTCCTTCTGGGCGTTGTCCCACATGTACGGCCAGTTGTAGGCGTACATCGCCTCGCCGCCGACGAACGCGAGGTTGGTCTCCTCCTCGGTGAAGCCGGTGGAGCGCTTGGCGATCTGGCCGCCCTGGTAGGCGTCGACCATGGCCTGGATGCCGGCCTTGGACTGGGGCGACTCGACCTCGGGGGTGCTGCCGTCGGCGCCGACGACTGCGCCGCCCCACGAATTGATGAACTGCGTGGTGTTGACGGTCAGGCCCTCGTACTGCTTGAGCTGGGTGACCATGCAGTCCTGGACGCCCTTGTCCTTGGCGATCTGGCAGCTGTCGGTGAGCGCCTTCCAGTCCGCGGGGGCCGCGGGCGTGAGGTCGGTGCGGTAGTACAGCAGCTGCGCGTTGGTGTTCTGCGGGGCCGCGTACAGGGTGCCGCGGTAGGTGGCCGACTCGACGGTGGCCGGCAGCAGCGGGGCGGTGTCGATGGCCAGCTCACCCTCGAGCGGCTGCAGCCAGCCGTTCGCGGCGAAGCCCGCGGTCCAGACCACGTCGAGCGCCATCACGTCGTAGTCGGCGTTGCCGGCCTGCAGCGACTGCTCCAGCTTGTTGCGCTGGTCGTCGGCCTCGCCGGGCAGTTCCTTGAGGGAGACCTGCTCGTCCGGGTGGGCGGCGTTCCACTTGGCGATCACCGGCTGCAGCTTGTCGGTGTCGTTCTTGCCCATCGCGAACGAGATCGCGCCACGGCCGTCGAGGTTCTGCTTGACGGCGTCGTCGGCGCTGGTGCTGCCGCCACCGTTGTCACTCGAGCAGCCTGCGAGCGCGAGCAGCGCGACGGCCGAGGCCGCGACGGCGATCCGTGACCGCGTGTTGAAGGAACGCATGGTCCACCTTTCAGATAGACGTCTTCGGCCCTGTGGACGAGAACTCCACCGGACCGAGGCATATGTCGCCGCTCACTCTCGCACGAACGGCACCCAATTTCGGTCATTACCCCCGGACTGGATCGTTCAGGGTCACCCGAGGCGCCGACCGTCGGTGACCGAGAACAGGTGCACCTCCGACGGGTCGACGTGCAGATTGACCCGCTCGCCGCGCCGCGGGGGATTGCGCCAGTCGGCCCGCGCGACCAGCTGGTGCTCGCCGGGACCGCCGACACCGGTCCGCCCGTACACGTAGGCGTCGGAGCCGAGCTCCTCGACGACGTCGACGGCGAGGGGGATGCCCGCATCTCCGGCGGCCGGCTCGAGATGCTCGGGGCGGATGCCGAGCACCACCTGTCCCTCCGGAATCTCGGCGATGGTTTCACGGGAAACCGGGATCACCGCGTCGCCGAGCACGACACCGGTCTCGGTGACCGGCAGCGTGAGCAGGTTCATCGCCGGTGAACCCATGAAGCCGGCCACGAACTGATTCACCGGGCGGGTGTACAGCTCGCGCGGCGACGCGCACTGCTGCAGCACGCCGTCCTTGAGCACGGCCACCCGGTCGCCCATGGTCATGGCCTCGACCTGATCGTGCGTGACGTAGACGGTGGTGGTGCCGAGCCGCCGCTGCAGCTGCGCGATCTGGGTGCGGGTCTGCACGCGCAGCTTCGCGTCGAGGTTCGACAACGGCTCGTCCATCAGGAACACCTGCGGCTGCCGCACGATCGCCCGGCCCATCGCGACGCGCTGCCGCTGGCCGCCGGACAGCGCCTTGGGCTTGCGCTCGAGATACGGCTCGAGGTCGAGCATCTTCGCCGCCTCCTGCACGCGGCGCTTGATCTCGTCCTTGGGCGTCTTGGCGAGCTTGAGTGCGAAGCCCATGTTCTCGGCCACCGACATGTGCGGGTACAGCGCGTAGTTCTGGAACACCATCGCGATGTCGCGTTCCTTGGGTTCCTGCGCGGTGACGTCCCGGTCGCCGATGAGGATGCGGCCGTCGTACACCTCCTCGAGCCCCGCGAGCATTCGCAGCGAGGTGGACTTGCCGCAGCCCGACGGACCGACGAGGACGAGGAACTCGCCGTCCTCGATGTGCAGGTCCAGCTTGTCGACCGCGGGGGTCGTCGCGCCCGGGAACAGGCACGTGGTCTTGTCGAATGTCACCGAAGCCATGGTGGAGCGGTCCCTTCACCGGCAGGAACGTGCCGGACGATCCGAATGAGGGTGCACGGGTGTGCGGGCACAGCATAGGCGTCCGAAGTGCCGGGAAACCATCACCCGTGCACGGGCCGCAGCCGCACGAAACGGATATTGCGGCCCGCCTCGCGGAAGTCGGCGGCGCTGCCGTCGACGTCGAAGCCCATGCTCTTGCAGAGGCGGACGCCGATCTTCGGGTGCACGCGGCCGTAGTGCGCCATCAGGTCGCCGCCCTCCTCGGTACCCAGGAAGTCGGCCTCGACCGCGCATCTGCGTCGCCCCACCTGCACCCGCGCCCGGGGGTGCGCGGGCAGGTTCCGGTACCAGTCCGACGTCGTCCCGTACCCGGCGGCGACCACCCACCCGTCGGGCGCGGCGTGGCGCACCTCGTCGTGGTTGACCACCTCGAGGACCACCTGCCGCGTCCTGCCGCTGCGACGGCCCACGTGCTCGAGGAGCACGAACCGATGGCCGAGCAACACGCCGAGGTGCCACCGGTAGCGCGTGATCGGCATGCGGAAGAACCGGCGCTTCCAGCCGGTGGGCGGGCTCGGGCGCTGCATGATCCGCACGTCTCCAGTGTGCTCCCGCTCCAGTGGTAATTCGGCCGTGCGACATCGGGTCGTCGACGACGACGTCGACCCGAGCATCGACTACGGGCCTGTCGCGAACATTTCCGCCTGGCCGCGCGAGGCCTCCGCTGCGCGGCATCGAGGCTGCAACCCGCGCGGCGAGCCGTTCTGCCACAACACATTCCTAGGATTCGGACATCTGGTCGATGTTCCTTCACGTTCGACGAACACCATGATCGGCATGTCCGGGGTTGTGGGGGAGCCCGTGAAGCGATGGCGTCGCCGCGCCCGCCGACGTGAATCAATATGCTCGACTGCCGGTGGTCGCACGTGCACGGAAGGGACGGTCCACGATGGCACCCGAACGGGCGGACTCTGCGGACGACACATCCTCGCCTCGGCGCAGGCCTCGGCCACGTCGGCGCTACGCACCGGGCGAGGACACCCACGAGCGGATCCTGGCCGCGGCGGTCGATCACTTCTCCCGCTACGGCTATGCCAGCACGTCCATCGCCCGAATCGCCGCGGATGTGGGCATCAGCGATGCCGCGATCATCCATCACTTCGGGACCAAGCAGGAACTGTTCCTCACTGTCATCGATGTACGTGAGCAGCCGTTCGTGTCCATCTACGCGGAGTCCGGATCGGCGCGAGAGCTGTTCGGACGGTTCGTCTCGTCGGTGCGGGAGAGCATGCAGCAACCGGAACTCGTGCGTTTCCGCGCCGTACTCAACGGCGAGTCACTGCTCGAGTCGAATCCCGCACGCGACCGAATGCGGACCAACGTGGCGTCGACTCTCGACAAGCTCGTTCCGGTTCTCGAGCGCGGCGTCGCCGACGGCGAGCTCAAACCGGATGTCGATGCGCGGCAGGTCCTTCTCGAGCTGATAGCGCTCAACGACGGGTTGCGATCGCAGTGGGCGATCCTGCCCGACCAGATCGACCTCCCCCAAGTCTTCGAGGCGGCAGTCGACGCACTGCTGGCGCGCATAACCGTTGATGGAAAGGGCCTCTCGGCGCCCGGCGGCGCCGACAGCTGAGGCACCGGCGCACTGCCACCGCGCAATCGCGCAGGTCATGAGGTATTCACAAATGCTTAGTAATCACTTAGTGTTTGCGCTCGGATGACACACGCCCCGAACCGAACCGGAAAGTCGTCCATGAGGACCCCGAGCGTGGTTCGGGGTGGCGAGTGGGCCCTGCGGGTCGACGTCCTCGCAACCTCATGGGCCGGGTCGGTCTGCAGGGTGTGGTGGACGCATTCGCCGCCCACCGTCATCCGACGAGCACGTGACGTCCTTGTACTGCCGGAGAAGTGACCTGGCTTCGCATCCGTGCGCGGGTTGGCGAGCGCAGACACTCGTCGACCGCACACCCGGGTGCGGCGCACCTATCGAGAGGTGAGTATGACCAACTTTTCCAGACGTTCGATCCTGACCGGCGGCGCGGCGAGCCTGGGCGTCGGCATCCTCGGGGCAAGGCCGGCCCAAGCCGGGATCCAGCGGAAGTGGAACCCTGATCCCGACCTTTGGAAGCAGACCGGGGGCTTGGATGCCCCCAGCATCACCGGCCTGCACCTACAGTTCGGATCCGACGCCTCGCGCGAGATGACCGTCTCGTGGGTCACCCCGAAGGGGGTCAAGAACCCCCGCGTCGAGTTCGGGACGATCTCCGGTGGTCCGGGACGGACTGTGCAGGCGGAGACCAGGCACTACCGAGACGGGGTGGACGGCGGCGAATTGTTCGCCCACCACGCACGAATCACCGACCTGAACCCCGACACCCGGTACGTGTACTACGCCACGCACGAGGGGGCGACCCCCGATACTGGCGTGTTCACGACCGGGCCACGGGGCCGCCGGCCGCTCCGATTCACCAGTTTCGGCGACCAGGGCACCGTCAACCTGCGCGCGGAAAGGAGGTTTCCGCCCGGCACTCCCGGCACCAACGGGCCGTACCCCCTCTACACGAGCAACAACACCAGCAGCCAGGCGTCGGCCGACATCGTGCAGGCAATCGAGCGAGCCGATCCCCTGTTCAACATGCTCAACGGCGATCTCTCCTACGCGGCGATCGGCTCCTACATGGGTGAGGCGCGGACCCCCACCTGGGCCGACTGGTTCATCAGCAACAGCCGGTCCACTCGCTACCGGCCGTGGATGCCGTGCGTCGGGAACCACGAGAACGAAAGGAACAACGGACAGTTCGGGTACGACGCGTACCGAAACATGTTCGCGCTGCCCTCGAACGGCGGCGACCCCGCCTTCCAGGGGTTGTGGTACTCCTTCACTGCGGGCTCGGTCCGCGTCATCAGCCTCAGCAACGACGACGTCGCGATCCAGGACGCCGGCGACTCCTACATCCGAGGTTATTCCGGTGGCGCACAACAACGCTGGCTGGAAGCAGAGCTGAAGGGAGCCCGCGCCGACAAGGGGATCGACTGGATCGTCGTGTGCATGCACCACACGATGATCTCGAGCGCACAACGACACAACGGCAGCGATCTCGGGGTGCGGCAGGCGTGGGGACCGCTCTTCGATCAGTACGGCGTCGATCTGGTCGTGTGCGGTCACGAGCACCACTACGAGCGATCCCATCCACTCCGCGGCGCGAGCGGCAACGACACCGCCACCCCGATCCCCGCCGATACCAGGACCGACCTGATCAACACAGAGAAGGGCACGGTTCACATGGTGATCGGCGGAGGCGGAAACTTCGCCACCTCCGAAAAGGACCTGTTCGAGCGACCCCAGGGGCGGGTGATCGTCGCGCTGAGCGACCAGGACAGCCCGATTCTGCCCGGCCACAAGGACTCGGTCTGGATCACCGAGGATGCGCCGTGGGCGTCGGTCCAGGACCGCCAAAACCCACACGGGTTCGCCGCCTTCGAGGTCGATCCGGGGCGCAGCCCCGGCGACAAGACCCGCATGAAGGTCACCTACTACACCTTCGAGGGGCCTTTCGCGACCCTGCGGCCCGTCGACGAGTTCGTCCTGGAACGCAGCCGCAGGGACGGTTCTGCAGACAACGGTCACGCCGGGTCGTCCGTCGGTAGCGCAAGATTCGGGTCCTGACCTCTGGTCGCGGCACACGGCGCGCACGGAGAGCGGTGCTCGTCGGAGCAGTGAACTGGGGTAAGCGTAGATACCCCAGTTCACTGGCTCGGCCCCTTCAGTTCGTCGTGACCACAAGTCCTGTGCGCGGGGGTCATCGGGCACCTCGGCGCGACGACGGCCGGTTCGGCAGTGACCGTCGCGAATCGGTCGAGTCGCACGCCCGGAACGTATCGAGCGACACCCGTGCGGTGAGCCGAACGCGGGGATACGGTGAGATACGAGTCCCTGCGCGAAGGAGTCCCCATGACCCGTCCCGTGCGTATCGGTGTGCAGCTGCAGCCCCAACACGCTCCCGACTACGGCATGATCCGCGACGCCGTGATGCGCGCCGAGGACGCCGGCGCCGACGCCGTCTTCGCGTGGGATCACTTCTTCCCGCTATACGGCGATCAGGAGGGCGCGCACTTCGAGTGCTGGACGATGCTGGGCGCGTGGGCCGAGCAGACCGAGCGAGTGGAGATCGGCGCGCTGGTGAGCTCCGCCGGCTACCGCAACCCGGACCTGCTCGCCGACATGGCCCGCACCGTCGACCACATCAGCGGCGGTCGCCTGATCCTCGGTATCGGCGCCGGTTGGTTCGAGAAGGACTACGACGCCTACGGCTACGAGTTCGGTACCCCCGGTTCCCGGATCAGGCTGCTGGGGGAGTCCCTGCCACGCATCATCTCCCGGCTCGGCAAGCTCAATCCCGCTCCGACGCGCGACATCCCGATCATGATCGGCGGCAGCGGCGAGAAGAAGACGCTGCGCCTGGTCGCCGAGTACGCCGACATCTGGCACGGCTTCGGCGAGCGTGACGAGTTCGTCCGCAAGTCCGCGATCCTCGGTGAGCACTGCGGTGACGTACAGCGCGATCCGCACGAGATCGAGCGCTCGACGTGGTGGCCGGGGGCGGACCTCGCACCGGCGTACGTCGACGCCGGCGTCACCCTGTTCACCGCGAACTCCAGCGGACCCGACTACGACCTCACCACGCTCCGCGAGGCGATCGCGTGGCGCGACGAGCACACGCCACCGCAACTGTCCGGGCTCGCGTAAACGGAGCTACCCGATGACCGCCGCCGCTTCCCGATCCCGAGCGGCGGCGGTGCTGCTCGTGCTGCTCCTTCCGGTACTGATACTGGTGGGGTGCTCGTCGAGCCGGAACGCGTCGGGGCCCACCGACCTGTGCGCCCCACCCGGCGTCGACAGTGCCTCCGCGCTGCCCGCCAACCTCGACACCGCGGCCGCGACCGCCGCCGAGGACAAGTACACGACACCGAACACGTTGCCGCCCAGCGCCATCGACACCTCCAAGCTGAGACTCGTGAAACCGGGCACGCTCACCGTGGGAACCCTGTCGGACGCGCCGCCCAGCGTCTGCGTCAACTCGCAGAACGTGTTCACCGGCTTCGACAACGAACTGCTGCGGGCCGTCGCCGCGAAACTCGGCCTGCAGGTGGAGTTCGTCGGCACCGAGTTCGCGGGACTGCTCGCGCAGGTGGCGGGCCATCGGTTCGACGTCGGGTCGTCCTCGATCACCACCACCGACGCCCGCCGCGAGCTGGTCGGGTTCACCAACGGCTACGACTTCGGCTACTTCGCCCTCGTGGTCCCGAACGGCAGCGCGATCAGGGGCTTCTCGGATCTGAACCCGTCCGTGCGCATCGGCGTCGTGCAGGGCACCGTGCAGGACGACTACGTGGTCAACACCCTCGGTCTCGACCCGGTGAAGTTCCCGGACTTCAACACCGCGTACGCGAACCTGAAGACCGGACAGATCGACGCGTGGGTGGCGCCCTCACAGCAGGCGCAGGGCGCGATCGCACCCGGTGATCCCGCGTCGATCGTGCAGAACACGTTCAGCCTCAACAACTTCGTCGGGTGGGCGGCCGCGAAGGACAATCTGCCGCTGATCGACGCGCTCAACTCGGGACTCGACGCCGTCATCGCCGACGGCACCTGGGCGCGGCTGTACTCGGAGTGGGTCCCGCGCGAACTGCCCGCGGGCTGGAAGCCGGGCAGCAAGGCCGCCCCCGCGCCGCTGCTGCCGGACTTCGCGGCCATCGCCGCGGCGCAGCAGCCGTCGGAACCGTCCGGCGCCGGGCCGAAATCCACGCTGCAGCAGCTCCGCGAGACGTTCTTCGACTGGGAGTTGTACCAGCGCGCCTTCCCGGAACTGCTGCGCACCGGCCTGCCGAACACGTTGATCCTGGCGCTGTCGTCGGGCATCGCGGGCACCGTCCTCGGGATGCTGCTCGCGGTCGCCGGGATCTCCCGCACCCGCTGGCTGCGCTGGCCGGCCCGGGTCTACACCGACATCTTCCGCGGCCTGCCCGCCGTGGTGATCATCCTGCTGGTCGGGTTGGGTGTCGGCCCGGTCGTCAGGGGGCTCACCGGCAACAACCCCTACTGGCTGGGCGCGGCCGCACTGTCGCTGCTGGCGGCCGCCTACATCGGCGAGATCTTCCGGTCGGGCATCCAGAGCGTCGAGTCCGGACAGATGGAAGCCGCCCGCGCCCTGGGCTTCTCGTATCGACGGTCGATGTCGCTCGTGGTCATCCCGCAGGGCGTGCGCCGGGTGCTGCCGGCCCTGATGAACCAGTTCATCTCGCTCATCAAGGACTCGTCGCTGATCTACTTCCTGGGCCTGCTCGTCACGCAGCGGGAACTGTTCGCCGTCGGCCGCGACCTCAACGCGCAGACCGGCAACCTGTCGCCACTCGTCGCCGCCGGCCTGTTCTACCTGGCCCTGACCATCCCGCTGACCCACCTGGTGAACTACATCGACCGGCGCCTGCGGACCGGGCGGGCCGACACGTCCGGCACGCTCGACGACCTCGAGCAGGCGATCGTCGTGGAGAGGGGCTGACGCATGCCCGATTCCGTCTCCCTCACCGGCACCGGACTGCACCTCGCGTTCGGCACCAACCGGGTGCTGCGCGGGGTGGACCTGCACGTCGACGCCGGCAAGACCGTCACCGTGATCGGGCCGTCGGGCTCCGGGAAGTCGACCCTGCTGCGGGTGCTCAACCGGCTCCACGAACCCGACGCCGGCGACGTCCTCCTCGACGGCCGCTCGGTGCTCCGCGACAACCCGGACCACCTACGCCAGCGGATCGGGATGGTGTTCCAGCACTTCAACCTGTTCCCGCACCGCACGGTCGCCGACAACATCGCCCTCGGGCCGCGCAAACTGAAGAAGCTGTCGAAGGACGCCGCACGACAACTCGCGCTCGACCAACTCGAACTGGTGGGCCTGACACACAAGGCCGACGCGCGGCCGGGAAACCTGTCGGGCGGGCAGCAGCAGCGGGTCGCGATCGCCCGGGCCTTGGCGATGCAGCCGCAGGTGATGTTCTTCGACGAGGCGACGTCGGCGCTCGACCCCGAACTGGTGAAGGGTGTGCTGGCGCTGATGACCGACCTCGCGAAGGGCGGCATGACGATGGTGGTGGTGACCCACGAGATGGGATTCGCCCGCTCGGTCTCGGACACGGTCGTGTTCATGGACCGCGGCGTCGTCGTCGAGGCCGGTGTTCCCGAGCAGGTGTTCGACAGCCCGGAAACGCCGCGGCTGCAGGGCTTTCTGTCCGACGTTCTCTAGCACCATGGCTCGCACCGCTTTGCGCACTTATCGGTACCGGTGCGGCCCGGACAACACCGATAAGTGCGCAAGACGCGGTTGGGTCGGTGGGGCACTGCACCCGCGGACGGACACGAAACGTCCCACGGGCGTTGCCCTGCCGTTCACCCGGTCGTCGCCGGTCACTCGTTCCCGATCTCTACGGTGCGTGCGTCAGTCCGCATTCGTCCGTCGCCGACCTCGGGAGTCCCACGGTGAGCCTCAAACCCCTCGCACTGTTCGTCAAGCACGACGGCATGTCGTCGCGTGCCTCGATCACCTGCCAGTACAAGTGCGGCAACGCCTGCTCCCACGACGTACCCAACGATTCGAACGGCGAGTACTTCGGCGACATCGTGCGCGCCGCGGTCTCCCGCCGTGGGGTCCTGCGGGGCGGGGCGGCCGCGGTCCTCGCTGTCGGCGCCGGCACGGCTCTCGCCGGTAACGCCGCGGCCGCCCCCGGATCCGTCGATTTCGGTTCGCTCGGAAGCGGTTCCGCGTCGGGTTCGGCGTCCGGCTCGGCGATTCCCGGCACCAGCTTCGCCCCGGTGGCCCCCAACAAGCTGGACGCCGTCGTGACGCCCGCCGACTATGAGCAGGCCGTCGTGATCCGGTGGGGCGATCCGCTGTTCGCCGACGCTCCGGCCTTCGACTTCGACAACCAGACCGCCGCCGCGGCCGAGAAGCAGTTCGGTTTCAACAACGACTTCGCGGGCCTGCTGCCGATCCCCGGCCGCCCGAACGGCTACCTGCTGGTGGTCAACCACGAGTACACCACGGAGCCGTCGATGTTCCGTGGTTACGACGCCGCCAACCCCACCGAGGAGCAGGTGCGCATCGGCTGGGCGAACCACGGCCTGTCCGTCGTCCAGGTGCAGGGCGAGCCCCGCTCGGGCAAGCTCACCCCGCAGTTCGGCCCGTTCAACCGCCGCATCACCGCGCTCACCGAGTTCGCGGTCACCGGTCCGGCCGCGGGCAGCGCGCTGCTGAAGACGTCGGCCGATCCCACCGGCACCCGCGTCAAGGGCACGCTCAACAACTGCTCCGGAGGCCTGACTCCCTGGGGCACAGTGCTTTCCGGCGAGGAGAACTTCAACCAGTACTTCGCCAACGCCGGGCAGGTCACCGACTCGACCGCCGCGGCCCGCCTCGCGCGGTACGGCATCGGCGGCAACGCGTCCGAGCGCAAGTGGGAGCGCGTCGACTCCCGCTTCGACGTCGTCGCCGAGCCCAATGAGGTCCACCGCTTCGGCTGGGTCGTCGAGGTGGACCCGTGGGACGCGTCCTCCACCCCGGTCAAGCACACCGCCCTGGGCCGCTTCAAGCACGAGGCCGCGACCATCCACGTCACCAAGGACGGAACCGTCGTCGCCTACAGCGGCGACGACGAGCGCTTCGACTACATGTACAAGTTCGTCTCGTCCCGCAAGATGCAGCGCGGCAACAGCCGAACCGCGATGCGCCACAACATGACCCTGCTCGACGCCGGCACCCTGTACGTCGCGAAGCTCACCGGCAACGAGCCCGACGCGATCGACGGCTCGGGCAAGCTGCCCCCGTCGGGCGTGTTCGCCGGCACCGGCCAGTGGATTCCGTTGCTGCGCACCGGCGAGGACGGTCGTGGCGAGTCCTTCGTCGACGGCATGAGCGCCGAAGAGGTGGCCGTGTTCACCCGCATCGCCGGCGACAAGGTGGGCGCCACCAAGATGGACCGCCCGGAGGACTTCGAGCCCAACCCGCGGACCGGCAAGGTGTACGTGGCGCTCACCAACAACACCAAGCGCGGCACGTCGGGCGCGGCTCCGGCCGACTCCGCGAACCCGCGCAACAACAACAAGAACGGCCAGGTCCTCGAGATCGACGACAACCACGCGGGCACCACCTTCACGTGGAACCTGCTGCTGGTGTGCGGCGATCCCGCGACCGCCGACACCTACTTCGGCGGCTTCGACAAGTCCCAGGTCAGCCCCATCTCGTGCCCGGACAACCTGGCGTTCGATCCGTACGGCAACCTGTGGATCTCCACCGACGGCAACGCGCTGAAGTCCAACGACGGCCTGTTCTCGGTCGTGCTCGAGGGGGAGCGGCGCGGTGAGACGAAGCAGTTCCTGACGGTGCCGGTCGGCGCCGAGACGTGCGGCCCGATCGTCGACGAGCACCGCGTCGTGGTGTGCGTCCAGCATCCCGGCGAGACCGACGGCGCGAGCATCGAGGCACCGTCGTCGCACTGGCCCGACGGCGGCAGCGCGCAGCCGCGGCCGTCCGTGGTGGCGGTGTGGAAGTCCGGCGGCGGCCGGATCGGCATCTGACGATCCGCGCCGTCCGGCGGTGAACGCCCGCCGCCGACGATCCGTATTCCCTCGTGCCGGCCGCCCCTCTCGGGCGGCCGGCACGACTCGCATCACGGCGGAATACGAACGGAGATCGATGATGATGGCGAAGAGGGCGATTCTCGCGACGCTCGGTATGGGCGCGGCGATGGTGGTGACGGGGTGCAGCTCGTCCGCTGAACCGGCGGCGCCCGCGGCGGAAACGTCGGCCTCGGCACCGCAGTCCACCGCGACCCGGACCGCCGACGCCACCACGCCCGCACCGGCGGCGGGGCCGGCACTCGCGACCCGGGACACCACGCTGGGCACGGTGCTGACCGACGGTGACGGCTACACCCTCTACACCTTCGACGAGGACACGGCCGCCGAGATCACGTGCGTCGGCCAGTGCGCCGAGATCTGGCCGCCTTCGCTCGGGGCGCCGCAGGCCGCCGCCCCGCTGCCCGGCAACCTGGGCACCATGGCCCGGCCGGACGGCACCCCGCAGGCCACCTACGACGGCCGGCCGCTGTACCGGTTCGCGAAGGACACCGCACCCGGTCAGACCAGCGGCGACGGCGTCAAGGGCACGTGGCACGTCGTGGTGGTCGATTCGGCCGCCGGGTGACGACGCAGGCAGACTGAACGCCGGACTGAACACCACGGCCGCCGGGCCCGTACATCCCAGGGGACGTCGGGCGGACCGGCGGCCGATGGTGCAGGAGGTGAGGGCGTGCGGCTACGAATGTCGCGCACACGCGCGGGGCGGCCGGTCGACAGCTTGGACGACGACTCGGTCCTGCGGGCCGCCTACGACGACCACGGCCGCGAACTGTTCGCCCTCGCCTACCGGTCCCTGGGGGACAGGGGCCGCGCGGAGGAGGCGGTGCAGGAGACATTCCTGCGGGCCTGGCGCAGCGCCGATCGATACGATCCGCAACGGTCCACCCTGCGTACGTGGCTGTACGCGATCTGCCGCAACGTGGTGATCGACGCGAGCCGGGCCCGGGCCGCCCGGCCCCGGCTCGCGGACTCCGAGCCGCCGGACGTCCCCGTCGAGGAGCGCCCCCTCGAGCAGCTGCTGGTGGGGTTGCAGGTCGAGGAGGCGCTCCGTCGGCTGTCCGAACAGCACCGCGTCGTGCTCGTCGAGGTGCACCTGCGCGACAGGCCCGCCACCGAAGTGGCTGCGCAACTCGGTATCCCGGTGGGGACGGTCCGCAGTCGCGTGTACTACGGGCTCAAGGCGCTCAGGCTCGTACTGGAGGAGATGGGGTGGCACGGTGACCAGTGATCGCTGCCGGCAGATGCACACCTGGCTGGGGATGTACGCGCTCGGGCGCCTGGACGAACCGGAGGCCGTCGCGCTGCAGGCCCACCTGGACGGCTGCCCGGACTGCAGGGACGAGCTGAACGAGTTGACACCGGTGGCGTCGCTCCTGTCGCAGGCGGACCCGGACCGGCTCGTCGCGCCGGCGCCCGCACCGTCGTCGACGCTGCCGGTGGCGATACTCGCGACCGTCGGACGCGAACGCGGTCGACGCCGTGCGCGGCGACTGGGTGTGGTCGCCGCAGCCGCCGCGGCCGCCGTCGTGCTGGTGGCGGGAGGGTTCTTCCTCCGCGACGCCGTCCCCGATGTAGCCCCGGCCCCTGTAGGACAGGCGGTGGCGTTCAGCGTCGTGTCCACCGGGGTGGAGGCGTCGGCACGGGTGCAGAACCGCGCCTGGGGAACCGGCATCAGCCTTGACGTCGCCGGACTTCCCCCGGACCGGACCTACAACGTCTGGCTGGCACGTGCCGACGGAAGCCGCATGAACGCGGGCAGTTTCATCGCCAAGGACAACCGGACGGTGTCGATGGAACTCGCGGTGGGTCTGCCGATGTCCGACGCGGCGACGCTCGGCGTCAGCGCCCTCGGCGACGACCGCGCCCTACTGCAGGCACCGCTCGGCTACTAGCTGCAGCTACGCCAAGGGTGCCGTCGAATTCGTTGCGCCCCTCGGCACTGCGCCGTTCGGTCCTTCGGGGAGCGAACTATCGGGTAGCGTGCCCGGCGGGGAGAACGCAGGGGGGGATATGCGTGGTATGTCGTACGACTCCGGCCGCGAGAGCTGCCGCTGGAGCCGACACCAGCGGCTGCGGAAGCTGAAGGCGCCGCTGCTGTTCATGGTGCTGTCGGTGGTTCCGGGGCTGATCTCGTTCCGTGTGTACCAATCGCTTCCGGAGGCGGTCATGGTCACGGTCCTGACCGCGGCGAGTGTCGGTGCGGCCGCGGTCGTCTTCCGTCCGCGGTGACGTCGGCGGCGGGTTGCTCAGCTGCCGAAGAAGTTCCGCGCGTACATGTTGATGTCGCCCATCGATCCGCTGTAGACGTTGAGGTCCACGTTGCCGTTGACACCCGGGATCCGGCCGCTGTCGGTGTACTGCCAGAACGCCCAGTTCTGCCAGCCGCCCGGCAGCGGACCGGGCTCGTTCCTGCCGTTGTAGTCGGCGATCCACAGCGGGTAGCGAGTGAACTGGTTGGTGTTGGCCATCGCCGTGCGCCAGAAGTTGGGATAGGTGTAGATGATCGGCGTGCGACCGGTGAGCGCCTGCACCGTGTCGAGGTAGCGGTGCGTCCAGTCGATCAACTGCGGCGCCGCCAGTCCACCGGTGCTCTCCAGGTCGAGCACCGGTGGCAGTCCGCCGAACTGGTTGACCGCGAGCGCGGTCGCCGCGAAGAACGCCGCCTGCGCCTCGGGAGAGGCCGACGGGTCGGCATAGTGGTAGGCGCCGCGCGCCACGCCCGCGAGCCGCATCGACAGGGAGTCCTGCGCGAAGTACGGGTTGGTGTAGAACAGGCCCTCCGTCGCCTTGACCATCGCGAAATCGTGTCCGGCCGAACGCACCTGGAACCAGTTGATCGGGGATCCGGCGGAATGCTGCCACGACGACACGTCCGGGCCCTGCGGGTTGGCCGCGGCCACCGCCGGGCCCGCCACGCTCACCGCCCCCGCCAGGAGCACTGCTGCGACACGGACGAGGGATCGGCGCGAGTTACTCGGCATCGCCCGAGACTAAACGACTTCCTCACCGCGCAGGTCGATTTCGCACCAAAGTTCATCTCCCAGGCACTTTCCGGTAAGGCTGTCAGCCCAGCCAGTCGAGCACCGCGGCCGCCGTCCACGACTGCTGCATGCTGCCGAGCGGCCGACCGGTGAACGGCTCGTAGTACTCGGCGAAGCTGCCGTCGGCGGCCTGTCGCAGCCCCTCCGCGCGCAGCATCGACGACCGTTCCGCCCATCCACGTCGCGCGAACGCCCACGAGAACAACCACGTCATCACCGGCCACACCGGTCCCCGCCAGTACTCGCGAGGACGAAAGTCGCGGGAGACCGGCGACGTGGACGGCGGCACCGCGTACCGCAGATCGGGGTGGGAGCAGAACCGCGGGCCCTCGAAGGTGTGCATCAGGTGCCGTTCGACGTGCCGGTCCAGCCCGCCGCACAGCAGCGGAGCGAACATGGCGATCGTGTCGGTGCCGATCCACCGGCCGCTGCGAACGTCGAAATCGCGTGCGGCCCCGCTACGCTCGTCCGTCGTAGCGACGACACCCCGACGGAAGTGGTTGGCCCAGTAATGCAGTTCCCGAACGTCGGCATTGGGGCGCGAGTGCTCCTCCCCGATCACGGCGAGCACGTCGCACGCGAGCGCGAAGATCGCGCTGACGAACACGTCCTCGACCGCGAAGCTCATCTTGTCGGTCAGGGCGTCGTCGTCGTAGCGGACGCTCTTCATCTCCTCGAGCAGCCACAGGTAGCGGTCGTACTCGCCGTTGGTGGGGCGCTGCGAGATGTCGGTGACCACCGTGACGTCCTCGCGGCGATACGGCGGCACGGGACCGGGAATCATGTTGGCGTACGCGATATCCCATCGGGGCGAATTGTCCATTCCGGACTCCCACCCGTGGTACAGCGTGATGCGACCGTTCCCGTCACGATCCCGGGCCTGGGCGAGCCACCGGTGCCACCGCATCAGGTCCGTCCACCGACGGTCCAGGAACTCCTCCGCGACCGCCCGCGTGCTGCGACCGTGCCGCCGGGCATGGTCGAGGATCCGCTGCACCGCGATCGCGTGCACCGGCGGCTGCGTGATACCCGACGTGTCGACGCCGACCGGCGCGTAACCGGCCAGCTCCCGGCACTGCCAGCGGGCCGGTCCGGGGAAGTACCCGTCGACACCGTTCGCGAACACGATGTGGGGGATCATCCCGTTGCTCCACTGCGCCGACAGCAGCGTGTCCAGTTCGGTCACCGCCCGCTCGACGCTCAGCGGCGCCAGCCCGACAGCCACGAACGCCGCGTCCCAGCTCCACATGTGCGGGTACAGGCGCGGCGCGGCGGTGGTCATGGTCCCGAGGTCGTTGCCGCGCAACAGGTAGGCGGCGCGCGCCGCGAGCTGGGTCGGCGTGAATCCGGGGTCGATCATCGTCCCATTCTGCGACTCACCCGTCGAACGCGCGCGTCCAGGCGAGCAGATCGTCGACGGGCCACGTGTTCACGACCCGCTCGGCCGGGACGCCGCACCGGATCGCGCGTTCGCAGCCGAGGCCCTGCCACGCCAGCTGTCCGGGTGCGTGGGAGTCGGTGTCGATCGCGAACAGACAGCCGATGTCGACGGCGAGGTCGATCAGCCGGCTGGGCGGGTCGCGGCGCTCGGGCCGGCTGTTGATCTCGATCGCGACGTCGTGGTCGCGGCACGCCCCGAACACCTTCTCGGCGTCGAACTTCGACTCGGGGCGGTTGCCGCGGCGGCCACCCTCGACGAGCCGGCCCGTGCAGTGCCCGAGCACGTTCACCCGCGGATTCCGGACCGCCCCGAGCATCCGCCGGGTCATCTCGCCGCGGTCCGCGCGCAGATGCGAGTGCACACTGGCCACCACGATGTCCAATTCGTCGAGAAGGTCCGAATCCTGGTCCAACCCACCGTCGTCCAGGATGTCGACCTCGATGCCGGTGAGGATCCGGAACGGCGCCATCTCCCGGTTCAGGTCGTGCACCACCGCCAGCTGTTCGCACAGCCGCTCGGCCGACAGCCCGTTCGCGACGGTCAACCGCGGCGAGTGGTCGGTGAGCGCGCAGTACTCGTGCCCGAGCGCGGCGGCGGTGCGCATCATCTCGTCGATCGGGCTCCCGCCGTCGGACCAGTCCGAGTGCACGTGCAGGTCGCCGCGCAGCGCCGGTTGCAGGTCGCCGCCATACCCGATCGGCCGCGCGGCATCGCGGAGTTCCCGCAGGTACTCGGGCACGTTCCCGGCCACGGCCTGCTCGACGATCGCCGCGGTTTTCGCGCCCAGACCGGGCAGTTCGGTCCAGCCGCCGCTGCGCCGACGCGCCTCGCGCTGCCCCTCGGTGAGACCGGCGATCACGTCCGCGGCCCTCCGGTACGCCTTCACCCGGTACGTGTCGGCGCGCCCACGCTCGAGCCAGAACGCGACCTCCCGCAGCGCCTCGACCGGATCCATACGTTCATCGTGCACCCGCGCGCGAGAAGTGGATGCCTATCGCAGAGACCAGTGCCATGCTGGATACGAGAGCTGACAATTCCGGCTCGAAAGGCACGACGATGAGCCAACACAAGCACAGCCAACACAGTCGGATGCTCGTAGCGGCCGCAGCGGTGGGGGCGGGGCTGCTCGGCGGTGCGATCACCGGATGCGACGACAACATCGAGTCGGGTCCCGCGACGCTCACCACCGAGGAAGAGGGCACTGACACCCCCGAGGATCCGAGCGGCCTGGAACAGACCAATTCGTTCGGCTACATCCCGCAACACGAGACCACCCTCGAGACGGATCCGATCGAGCCCGAGGGCGGCGGCATCGAGGACGACCCGTTCGAACTCGGCGGGGGCACGCTGCTCCCGGACGACGATGTGGGACCGCCCGCCGAGGCCACCCTCACCACACCTACCGGTTGACCAGGGGTGATGTCATGGTTCAGCAGAACAATCGATCTTTGCTCCAGCGAATCGCGATCCTCCTCGTTGCAGCGGCCACGGTCCTGACACTCGTCATCGCCGCCGCCGGTTGGCAGCGATCGTCCGACGTCAGCACGAATCATGGCTACCCCCAGACGCAACTGACGTCGACAACCGATGAAACCGGTCTGCAACAGACGAATTCGTTCGGCTACATCCCCCAGCACGAGACGACACTGCCGACCAACGGGAACGGTCCGGGCGCACCGGGGCCGTTCGGCGACAATCCGTTCGACAACCCGGGCCCGCCGCTGCCCGGCGGTCCGCAACTGCCCGCGGCGGCGACGCTCACAACGCCCGCCGGATGATCTTGCGTCTACCCTCGAGGGCATGGCTCCCCAGCACCCCACCGCCCTGATCACCGGCGGAAGCCGCGGCCTCGGTGCGGCGATCGCCCGCGAGCTCGCCCCGACACACCAGCTGATCCTCGGCGGGCGCAGCGCCGAGTCGCTCGAGCCCATCGCGGGGGAGCTGGCGGCCGCGCCCTGGCCGGTCGACCTGACCGACTACGCGGCCGTCGCCGCGGCCGTCGCCGACATCGACCGGCTCGACGTGCTGGTGCACAACGCGGGCGTCGCCGAGCTGGGGACCGTCGAGGAGAGCTCCGTCGACATGTGGCACCGCATACTCGAGGCCAACGTCGTCGCGGTCGCCGAGCTGACGCGCCTGTTGCTGCCCGCGCTGCGGGCCGCTCGCGGCCACGTCGTGTTGATCAATTCCGGCTCAGGACTGCGCGCCAACGCCGGGTGGGCCGCCTACGCTGCGAGCAAGTTCGCGCTGCGCGCATTCGCGGACGCCCTGCGGCTCGAGGAGCCGGCGCTGCGCGTCACGTCCATCCACCCGGGGCGCATCGACACCGACATGCAGCGCGAGATCGTCCGGACCGAGGGCGGCGAGTACGACGCCGACCAGTTCCTCACCCCGGAGACCGTGGCGCGTGCGGTCCGCAACGCCGTCACGACGCCCCGCGACGCACATCCCACCGAGATCGTGCTGCGGCCGGTACCGCGGTAACCGTTGTCCGCGTCGGCCTCGTGTCGGTCAGGGGTGCCGGAGCGTCGTGATGGTGAGCACCGCGCAGGGATCGGTCATCTCGAACGCGTCGACGCAACCGGGCGGGAGCAGCACCGCATCCTCCGTGACCGGATCGACGAGGACGATCAGCGCAGCGGGGTCGGCGGCCGCGGGCGGTTCACCGATCCGCACCGTCGCCGTCGCCCGGCCGCGCCGCACCATCACGTTCAGCGCCCGGGTGGGCGTGTCCACACGGCACTGCGGCGCCCACTCGCCCGGGAACGCGATCGTCTGCAGCGGGTCCACGACGTAGCGCACCACGCTGGGCGCGGCGTCGTCGGTCGCGTCCGACCCGAACGGTGTCCCACTCAACTCGATCGGTACCGCACCGATCGGTGTGAACCATCGGTCGTATCCGTCGATCACCGAGAAGGTCGACGACGTCGGCTCGTCGGCGATGCTCACCCGCCACAGGTCGGTCTCGGCAACCACCTGAGTGGTGCCCTGACCGTTGCGCCAGCGCACCGACTCCCGGTCGTCGCGGGTGGTCCGGTGCGCCTTCGACCCGGGCGAGTAGGGCTGGTCGTTCACAGTGCCTCCGTTGCGATCGGTGTATGCGGTCATCGTGGGCGCCGCGGAGTCGACGTCGGAACCCGACAGCTTGTCCAGACTTGTATATACAGCTGGCTCCGGTCAACCGGCTGTCCGGGACCCAGCGGTTCGAGCCTGCACCGAAACAGGTACCCGAACAGGTAATTGTCACGTGGTCCCCGCCGCATCCCGCGGTTCAGGCTGAACGGGTCCCAGTCGTCACGGCCCGGACAACGGGTCGCTCGGCTCCGACGCGACCAGACAGGAGCGTGGACCATGATGGGCTTCGGCATCCGCCTCGTCAGCGACGCACCACCGCTCGTCCAGTCGGTCGCCGGTCGGGCAATCGAAGGGTCGGTCGTCGCCCTCCGCCCCGTGCTGCGCGGCCTGCGGACCTGGGAGCTGGATCCACGACGGATGGCGATCATCGCGCTCGACAGCGGCAAGTGGTGCTTCGCCTGGATCGCCGGTGAACAGGGCTCGTGTGGGGCCCGCGTCCGATTTCTCGCGCGGGCGGCCGGAGAGAAATACCCGACCTTCACGCTCGTCCACGCCGCCGTGCAGCAACTCTCCGCAGCTGCGCCGGCGACCGAGGAACGACCGGGAGCCCCGGACCCGGCGTGATGCTGCGATCACGGCGCCGAATCACACGGAAAACTGTTCGCGCAGAGTGGTTTTCTTGAACTTTCCGGTGGCCGTCCTCGGCAGCGTGGAGACGAACTCGAACCGCTCGGGCAGCTGCCACCGCGCGAACTCGCCCGACAGGTGCTCGCGCAACTGCTCCGGATCCGCGGTCATGCCGTCGCGGAGTGCGAGCACCGCCAGCGGGCGCTCACCCCACCGCGCGTCGGGGACGGCGATCACCGCCGCCTCCGCCACCGCCGGGTGCGCCATGAGGTGGTTTTCGAGATCGACGGAGGAGATCCACTCGCCACCGGACTTGACCAGATCCTTGGAGCGGTCACAGATCCGGATGCTGCCGCGGTGATCGATGCGGACGATGTCCCCGGTGCGGAACCAGCCATCCGCAGTGAAGCTGTCCGAGCCCTTGCCGTTGTGGTACGCAGCGGCCACCCACGGTCCCCGCACCTCCAGCTCACCCATGGCCAGGTCGTCCCACTCGATGAATCCGTCGTCCTCGTCGCGGGCGCGGATCTCGACGAACGGCATGGCCACGCCCTGCCTGGCCCGGAACGCGTACCGGTCGTCGGCCGCGCTCTCCCGAAGATCCGACGCCAGCCGACTGACGGTGCCCAGTGGCGCCGTCTCCGTCATTCCCCACGCCTGGACGACCGTCAGACCGTGGCGGTCGTACCCCTCGAGCAGGCTGCGCGGCACGGCCGCTCCGCCGACGATCAGACGGTCGAGGTGGCTCAGGTCCCAGCGGTGCGGTTCGGTGTCGAGGGCGTCGAGCATCGCCATCCAGACCGTCGGCACGCCCGCGGTCATGGTGACCTTCTCGGTGGAGATCAGGTCCAGCACGCTGACCGGGTCCAGCTTCGGTCCGGGCAGGACGAGCCGGGCACCGAGGAGCGCGGCGGCATACGGCAGACCCCACGCGTTGGCGTGGAACATCGGCACGACCGGCATCAGGGTGTCCTGCGTCGAGACCCCCAGCGCGTCGGGCAGCGCCGCGGTCAGCGAGTGGAGCACCAACGCGCGGTGCGAGTACACCACCCCCTTCGGTCGACCGGTGGTGCCGGACGTGTAACACATTGCGCCGGCACGTCGTTCGTCGAGCACGGGCCACGCCATCGGCTCGGATTCATCGATCAGGGTCTCGTAGTCGAGCATTCCGGACGGTGCCGGATGGTCGTGGGCGACGACGATGACGTGTTCGAACGAGTGCGTGTGGCGAAAGCTGTCGAACACCTCGAGCAGCGACTCGTCGACCACGATCACCCGGTCCTGCGCGTCCCCCACGATGAATGCGAGTTCGTCGGCGTGCAGGCGCGGGTTGAGCGTGTGGACGACCGCACCCATCGCCGGGACCGCGAAGTACAGCTCGAGGTGTTCGACCTGGTTCCACAACAGCGTCGCCACCCGGTCGCCGTCCCCGATCCCGAGCCCGGCCAGCGCGCTCGCCACCCGACGCGCGCGCCCGCCGCACGCGCCGAGGGTGGTCCGGGCGATGCTGCCGTCGGGGCGGCGCGTGACGACGTCCTTGCCGGCGTGGAACCGCTCGGCGCGCTCGACGACCGCAGTCAGCGACAGCGGGTAGTCATCCATGGTCAAGCCGTTGATCACGTGAACACTCCTGGATCGGGGATGGGCAGAACTGGGGTCGAAAATGACCGGATTGGCTACGCGTGCTGGGTGAAGCCGACCTGGCCGGGGCGACGGTTCGGGGCGAAGCCGAGCTTGGCGAGGGTCTCGTCGGCGCCGGAGTAGGTCGTGCCGATCTTGTAGATGTCGCGCGCCTCCTTGCCGGTGGCGACCTCGCGGCCGAGCTCGTTCGAGATGCGGACCAGCTGCTTGATCTGCTCGACCGAGGTCATCTTCTGACCCTTGCGACCCCACAGAGTGTCCTCGTTGCCGCAGCGGGTGTGCAGGCCCATCGCGATCGCCATCGCGTTGACGGGCAACACGCTGCGCATCAACGACTCGAGGGTCAGGCACGCCCCGTCCGGGACCCGCTGGACGAAGTTCATGATGTTGTACGGGTTGGGGCCGTCGAAGCCGCCGCCGATGCCGGTCCACGTCACGTTCAGCGGGCCGGTGTAGACCCCGCGGCGGATGAGCCGCTCGACGGTCTCGAGCCCCGGGATGCCGGTCAGGGCGAAGTACGGCTGGATTCCGGCGGCCTGCAGGCGACGCAGGTGCTCCTCGACCCATCCCGGACCGGCGGGAATCGTCATCTCCCGGTACGTCGCCTGCATTTCCGGGCGCGCCAGGGACGTGCCCGCGATGTCGTCCGCGGTCAACAGCTCCGCGATGTTCATCTGGGTGGTGTTGATCGCAATCGTCACCTGGTCCGGCTTCGGATCGAGCTCTGCGAGCATGTGCCGGGTGTCATCGGAGAGCCACTTCGCCTCGGCGCCTTCACCTTCAGGCGCGAACGAGATGGAGCCACCGACCTGCAGGACCATGTCCGGCACGGCCTCGCGGAGTCCGGCGAGCAGTTCGTTGAACTTCGAGAGCCGCTTGGAGCCCTTGCCGTCGAGCTCACGGACGTGGATGTGCAGCACCGACGCGCCCGCCTCGTAGCAGTCCACGGCCTGCTGGACGTGCTCTTCCATCGTCACCGGAAGATCCTCGGGGAAGTCACCCGGCTCCCATTCCGGACCATACGGCGCAGCCGTGATGACCAGCTTCTCCTGGTTCTCCGGGAAGAGGGCATCGTCGTGGAAGTGCATGGGGTCGCTCCTTGTCGGGAAGGTTGGAATGTCTTGTCGGAAGTGATGTTCGGCGGAACCGCGGACCGGCGGTGGTCAGATGACGGCGCCACCGTTGGGGCTGATGATCTGGCCGACGAGGTAGTGGTTGTCGCCGGCGAGGTAGACGGCGAGGGAGGCGTATTCCTCGGGCATACCCAGACGGCCGACGGGAATGATCTGGTAGAGGTTGCGCTTCTCGTCCTCGGTGGCCTTGTCGAGGTAGGCCTGGAAGGGCGGGGTGAGAACGCCGCCGCAGGCGATGGCGTTGACGTAGATCCCGGCACCGGCGACGTCGAGGGCGACGGTCTTCGTCAGGCTCGCGACGGCGGCCTTGGCGGCCGAGTAGCCGGGGCTGTGCGCGCTCGCGGTGGAGATGCCGGCGACCGACGCAATGTTGATGATCCGGCCGTAGCCCTGCGGCTCCATGAACTTCAATGCCTCACGGGTGCAGTAGAACACGCCGTGGACGTTGACGTCCCACCACTTGAGCCAGTCCTCGTCGGTCAGGCTGCTGGTGATGCCCATGGACTGACGCTCCATCGGGGTGGTGATGTAGGCGTAATGCCGGCTGCGGCGGACTTCGTCCTCGGGAGCGTTCGGCACCCGGGCGGCGTTGTTGACCAGGATGTGGACGGTGCCGAACTGCTCGGCGGCGCGGGCGAACATGTCGACGACCTGGTCCTTGGACGAGACGTCGCAGCGCACGGCCAGGCACTTGCGTCCCAGCGCCTCGATCTCGGCGGAAACCTCCGCGAGCTTGTCCTCCTGCAGGTCGCAGAGGACGACGTCCGCGCCTTCCTGTGCCATCGCGAGGGCGATCGACCTGCCCAGGCCCTGTGCTGCGCCGGTGACGACAGCAACCTTGTCGAGTAGCTGCATTGCTCTTGTCTCCTCTTGGGGGGATCGGTGAAAGCCGGATCCGCACAGTCGATATCGAGATGGTTCGAAACGTCGGAGCGGGATCTATGCCGAAGCACTGGGGGCGAGCTCGCCCGCCGGTGCTCCGGGCGCCGCATGCGAGTTCTGCAGCCGCACCGATGCGAGCTTGCGGAGACCCGCCGGGTACAGCCTCATACCGACTACGAGCACGACGATCGACACGACGTACGCCAGCGGTACCCACTGCAGTGCGCCGAGCAGTCCGAGCCGGTCGGAGAGCAAGCCGACGACGAGCGGCCCCAAAGCCAGACCGAAGACATTGTTCGCGAGGGTACCCACACCGAAGGCCGACGCATGGATCGACGGATGTGAGAGGCTTGCGACGACTGCCGTTGTGGCACCGGAGAATCCGGAGCAGAAGAACGCGCCGATGCCCAGGAGGATCAACTGGGTGGGACCGTTGTCCAGCTGGAAGCCGATCATGAGGCACGCCATCGCGACGACGGCATACGCGATCGCGGCGCTCCATCGGCGCTCGGGCCGCCGACGCCCGAACCGATCGGCGGCGATGCCACAGAGCACCGTTCCGGCGCCGATCAGCAGGACGAACACCGAGGCCGCGAGACCGGCGCTGGACGCATCCATGCCGTGGTAGCGGTTGAAGTAGCTGGGAAGCCAGGCCAGCAGAACACCCGAAACGAAGAACTGGAGTCCGGCACCGACGTACGCACACACGAGTGAGGCATTGGTGAACAAGCTCGAGACGGGGGCACGTCCGCTCTCGGCGGCTCGTGCGCCGTGGGTCGACTGATCGGCACTGTGGCGGGCCAGTCGGTTTTCGCTGACGACGATTCGGAAGAGGATGACGAGGGTCATTCCGAACGCGGCCATGATCAGGAACGCCGCACGCCAACCGAGTCGGTCGGCGAGTACGCCGCCGAGCGCGACACCGATGACCGAACCGAAGAAGGCCGCACCGAGGAACGCCCCGCTGAGAGAGGCATGAAGCCGTGGAGCGAAGACACCGAGCATGACGGCCAGGCCCACGCTCGCGTAGGCGGCTTCACCGAACCCGATCAGAAACCGCGCTCCGAGCAGCTGGGTGTAGTTGCCCGCAGCGGCGCACAGGACAGTCGCCACACTCCACATGACCGCCATGAGCACGACGCTGCGGACGCGGCCCCAGCGGTCGGCCAGCAGCGACATGGGCAGCGCCAGGACGCCGACCATCAGGGCGACGACGCTCGTCAAGGCCGCCAGCTGCGAGTCCGACAGGTCCCACTCGGCCTTCAGGACGGGGAAGACTGAACTGAGCACCTGGCGGGACATGTAGTCCGACATCATCAAACCGAAGATGAGGGCGAATACGACCCACGGAAAGATCGTGGACCGAGGGCCGCCGGCGGCGGGCTCGGTGGCGGGGGACTGGGCCTCCGATTCCATGTGTGCTCCTGTTCGTGAAGGCATGAAGGGGTGCGACCGGTCGCCGGCACCACGCCGGTGCGGCAAATGGACTGCGCCCTTCCGAGGCGAGGATGCGGAGGCTCGACGAACACGCATCCGGACGGACTTCTGTTGCGCCGGAGTCGAATCCGGACGACGTATGGAGGTTGGGATCGCCAGGAGGCGGGCGGATCCGTACCGAACGTGCTCTTGACAGTGCGGACGGATGACACAAGCTGGGTGACGCATGTCACGCTATATGCTTCGGGCCGATGCCGCTTGACCGAATACGACAATCTGCTTGACAGTTTCAGACAGGATGGGAGCCGATGGCGAAAGTGGTGCGGGTACGCAGTTCCGTGCTGAACGAGTACGTGGAACTGGCCCAGTCACTCGGGTTGGATCCGCACCCGATCATGCGCGCGACGGGTATCAACCCGACCACCTTGGCGTCGGCGACGCCGGACACATGGCTCCCGGCGCAGGCGGTGGACGAATTGTTGGAACGCACCGCGGAGGCCACGTCCTGCGAGGACTTCGGGGTGCGGATGGCCGAAGGACGAAAGGTGTCGAATCTCGGACCGGTGGGAATGGTCGCGAGGGAGGAACCCGACGTCCGTAGTGCGCTCGAGGTGGTCCTGCGCCACATGAGGCTGCACAACGAGGCCATTCGGACCCGGTTGGTCGAGATGAACGGGCTCGCGACGCTGTATGTCGAGCCGGGACCCGGGACGACGCTCGGGCGTCAGTCGATCGAGTTGACCGTCGCGGCGGTGGCCCGCATCATCGGCAACTTCCTGCCGGAGGGTTGGTATCCGTTGTCCACCAGCTTCGTCCACGCTGCACCGGCGGCGCTCGACCTCCATCATAGGATGCTCGGACCCGACGTCACGTTCGACCGGGACTTCAACGGTCTCGTGCTCTACTCGCGGGATCTGGACTCGGTGAATCCGCTCTCGGACCCGCTCTTCCGGCCGTACGCACGGGAGTATCTCGATCTACTCGCGCCACCAGAGGACACCTCCGTCCCCGGTCGAGTGCGCGACCTGGTGGAGGCCCTCCTGCCCGGGGGGCGGTGTACCGCGACCCGCATCGCGCGCAGCCTCGGTGTCGACCAGCGGACGCTGAACCGCCGGCTGGCCCAGTCCGGGGAGACCTACTCGTCCATCGTCAGCTCCGTGCGCGCCGATCTCGCGCGGCGGTACATCACACGCGGTGACCGGAGCCTCACCGACATCGCCGGTGAGCTCGGGTTCTCGGACCTGAGTGCCTTCTCGCGGTGGTTCCGCCGACACTTCGGCGTCAGTCCGACGAAATGGGCTGCGCAGCAACATGAAATCGATCCGGTCTGAGCCCAGTTCCTCGGGGGCCGGCTCGTTCGCCACGGGCCGGAATCGCACAGCACGTGCCCGCGATTCCGGCCCCGCGGCCGACACGACCTAGCTGACGGTCATGTCCTCCGGCGCCCAGTACGCCCGGGTGCTGGTGATCTTGGCGTCGTCGTCAAATGTCATGACGTCGATCGGCTCGACGACGTAGGTCTGGTCGCCGGCCTTGGTGGTGACGCGGAAGTGGAACGCGGCGCTGTTGCCGGCGACGCGGATCGTCAGCAGTTCGGCCGTCTGATCCATCGACTCGATCGCGGTGAAGAACGAGCGGATCTCCTCGATGCCGCGCTTGGGCTCGGTGCCCACCGGATCCTCGACCGTGGCGCCCTCGGCGAACAGCGAGGCCACCGCGTCGGCGCTTTTGCCGCTGATCGCCTTCATGTACGACGCCACGGTGTTCTTGATGTCTTCTGCGGATGCCATGCCTGAACCTTTGGTCGTGGAACGAATTTCGGTGCTCTTGCGGCGGGCAGCGTAACCTGCCTCACACGTCCCGCACACCGCTCGGTCCCGCCCACCGGACACTCCCGACAATCCTCCGAAGCGAAGCGAGTCACGCTACGGCGCTGCTACCGTGCCGCGCATGTCAATCCAGCACGGGGGTATCTGGGTCAAATCGTTCGTCGCCGCCCTGTCGGCGACCGTCGTGGTCGGAGGTGGTGCAGCAGGCACCGCCGCCGCCCAATCGAGTGGCAGTGCGCTGCCGAACACCAGCATCGGCGGAGTGGGATCGACCGGCAGTGCCGCCGGACAGGGGTTCATCGGCGGCGGGTCGCTGACCGACGGCACCGGCTCGGACGGCACCGCGTCGAACGGCACCACGCCGATCACCGGCTCGCTGGGAACCGCCTCGTTGGCCCGGTCGGCGTTCGGTTCCTGGATTCCGGGCTCCGTCGAGTCGTCGGTGTCGCCACCGGATCTGACGCCGCCGGTGCTCGAGACGCTGCACCAGGAGATGCAGCCCTCCCCGATCGGTGACGCATTCTTCGACTTCTACCCGCCCGGCCTGCCCGGCATGGCGAACGGCCAGGTCATCGAGACCCGCGATGTCACGCCGGTCGCGAAGATGCTCCCGCTCGGGCCGACGCGCGAGGTGCGGCAGATCAAGGTGAAGTCCACCAACGCGCTGGGTGAGCCGTCGTTCGCGACGGCGACCCTCGTCATCCCGGCCGTGGAGTGGACCGGTCCGGGGCCGCGCCCGATCCTCGTGAACAACGTGCCGATCAACGGCCTCGGGCGGGCGTGCACCCCGTCGCACACCATGGCGAACGGGATCACACCGTCGACCAACTTGATCGAATTCCTCCGGCCCGTCACGAACAAGGCCGAGGAACGCGGCTATGCCGTACTCATCCCCGACCACGAGGGCCCGCAGATGGCGTACGCCGAGCCGTACGTCGCCGGGCACGCGATCCTCGACACCATCCGCGGCATCCGCAACGAGTACCCGGCGGAGTTCGGCAGCAGCAAGCTCGCGATGATGGGCTACTCCGGCGGAGCGATCGCGACGAGCGGCGCGGTGAAGCTGATCGATTCGTACGCACCCGAACTGGCCCCCGACATCGTCGGTGCCGCATTCGGTGGTGTGCCCGCCGACTTCCAGATGCTCGGACGCACCATGAACGGCAACCTCGCCAGTGGGCTCTTCCTCGGGGCGGTGTTCGGGATCTCGCGGGAACGACCCGAGATCCTGCCTCTGATCAACGGTCTCGGTCAGCGGCTGGTCATCTCCGGCATCAAGGACCAGTGCGTGAGCGGTCTCACCACCCTCGGCTTCCTCAATGCACCCGTCGAGGCCCTCGCGAACGTCAAGGACGCTCTGGATTCTCCTGTCGCGCACCATATCTACGACATCACGAAGATGGCGGACATAAAGTCCGGCACCGCGCTCTACATCTACAACGGCGGCCAGGACTGGTGGATCCCCGCCCTGGGTGCCCGCAACCTCTACGACGAGCAGTGCGGACTCGGCGTCCGCGCGGTGTACCGACAGGTGCCCGGTGAACACCTCCTCGGCGAGGCCATCGGGAACCCCGGGGCGTTCGACTGGGTGGACGCCCTCTTCCAGGGGCAGCCCGCACCCGACGAGTGCTGAACCACCTCACGTACAGCTCAAGGGTCCCTTCACGCGCTGCGAGCGTGTGAAGGGACCCTTGAGCTGTTGCGACTAGAGGACGACGTTCACCATCTTGCCGGGGACGACGATCACCTTGCGGGGATCCTTGCCGTCCAGCAGGGCGACGATCTTCTCGTCCGCGAGGGCGATCTTCTCGATGTCCTCGCGTGCCGCGTCGACCGCCACGTTGATGCGGCTGCGGACCTTGCCGTTGACCTGGATCGGGTACTCGACGGTGTCCTCGACCAGCCACTTCTCGTCGGCGGCCGGGAACGGGCCGTGCGCCAGCGACTCGGTGTGACCCAGGCGCGACCACAGCTCCTCCGCGAGGTGCGGGGCGACCGGGCCGAGCATGAGCGCGAGCGGCTCGACCACCGAGCGCGGGGCACCGGCCGGGTACTCCTTGGTGAGGTGGTTGGTGTACTCGATCAGCTTGGCCACCGCGGTGTTGTCGCGCAGCGCCGCGTAGTCCTCGGCGACACCGGCGATCGTCTTGTTGAGGGCACGCAGCGTGTCCTCCGACGGCTCCGCGTCGGTGACGCGCAGGTCGCCGGTCTCCTCGTCGACGACGACGCGCCACGCCCGCTGCAGGAAGCGGTGCGCACCGATGACATCCTTGGTCGCCCACGGACGCGAGGTGTCCAGCGGACCCATCGCCATCTCGTAGACACGCAGGGTGTCGGCCCCGAACTCGTCACAGATCTGGTCCGGCGCAACGGAATTCTTGAGGCTCTTGCCCATCTTTCCGTACTCGCGCTTGACCTCGGCGCCCTGGTAGAAGAACTTGCCGTCCTCCTCGGTCACCTCGGCCGCCGGCACGTACACGCCGCGCTCGTCGGTGTACGCGTACGCCTGGATGTAGCCCTGGTTGTACAGGCGGCGGTACGGCTCGCTGGAGCTGACGTAGCCCAGGTCGAAGAGCACCTTGTGCCAGAACCGCGAGTACAGCAGGTGCAGCACCGCGTGCTCGACACCGCCGACGTAGAGGTCGACGCCACCGGGATCGTTGGGGCCGTGGATGTCCGGACGCGGACCGGTCCAGTAGGCCTCGTTCTCCGGGGCGACGAACTGCTCGCTGTTGGTGGGGTCGATGTAGCGCAGCTGGTACCACGAGCTGCCCGCCCACTGCGGCATCACGTTGGTGTCGCGGTGGTAGCTCTTGAGGCCGTCGCCGAGGTCGAGCTCGACATCGACCCAGTCGGACGCCTTCGCGAGCGGGGGAGACGGCTCCGAGCTGGCGTCGTCCGGATCGAACGACACCGGCGCGTAGTCCTCGACCTCGGGAAGTTCCACCGGCAGAGCCGATTCCGGCAGCGGGTGGGCGACGCCCTGCTCGTCGTAGACGATCGGGAACGGCTCGCCCCAGTAACGCTGACGCGCGAACAGCCAGTCGCGCAGCTTGTACTGGATGGTGCCCGTGCCGACGCCCTCCGCCTCGAGCCGCTCGATGACGGCCTTCTTGGCGTCCGCGACGTTCAGGCCGTCGAGGTACTCCGAGTTCACCAGCGGACCGTCACCGGTGTACGCCGACTCGGACAGGTCGCCGCCCTTGATGACCTCGACGATGTCCAGGCCGAACGCGGTCGCGAACTCCCAGTCGCGCTGGTCGTGGCCCGGGACGGCCATGATCGCGCCGGTGCCGTAGCCGGTGAGCACGTAGTCGGCGATGAACACCGGCAGCTCGTGGCCGTTGACCGGGTTGACGGCGTAGACGCCGAGGAAGACGCCGGTCTTCTCCTTGTTCTCCTGGCGCTCGAGATCGCTCTTGGCCGCGATGGACGCGCGGTACGCCTTGACGGCCTCGGCCGGGGTGGCCGCGCCACCGGTCCAGCGCGGGTCGACGCCCTCGGGCCACTCGGCCGCCACCAGCTGGTCCACCAGCTCGTGCTCGGGGGCCAGCGTCACGTACGTGGCGCCGAACAGCGTGTCCGGACGCGTGGTGAACACCTCGATGTCGTGGCCGTTCGAGTCGAACTTCACCTGGGCGCCGTGCGAGCGTCCGATCCAGTTGCGCTGCATGGACTTGACCTTGTCCGGCCAGTCCAGGTACTCGAGGTCGTCGACCAGGCGGTCGGAGTACGCGGTGATGCGCATCATCCACTGCTGCAGGTGCTTGCGGAACACCGGGAAGTTGCCGCGCTCGCTGCGGCCGTCCGCGGTGACCTCCTCGTTGGCCAGCACCGTACCCAGACCCGGGCACCAGTTGACCATCGAATCCGAGTGGTAGACAAGGCGGTACGAGTCCAGCACCTTGCTGCGCTCGACGGCGTCCAGCGACGCCCAGTCCCGTCCGTCGCCCGGAGTGCGCTCCCCCGAGGCGAACTCGGCCTCGAGCTCGCTGATGCGACGCGCCTTGCCCTGCGCGGTGTCGTACCAGGCGTTGTAGATCTGCAGGAAGATCCACTGCGTCCAGTGGTAGAAGTCGACGTCCGTCGTCGCGATCGAGCGGCGCTCGTCGTGGCCCAGGCCCAGACGGCGCAGCTGACGCTGCATGTTCGCGATATTCGCCTCGGTCGTGGTGCGCGGATGCGTGCCCGTCTGCACCGCGTACTGCTCGGCCGGCAGACCGAAGGCGTCGTAGCCGAGGGTGTGCAGGACGTTGTGGCCCTGCATGCGGTGGTACCGCGCGAAGACGTCGGTGGCGATGTAGCCGAGCGGATGGCCCACGTGCAGGCCCGCACCCGACGGGTACGGGAACATGTCCTGCACGAACAGCTTGTCCGCGGGCACGTCGCCGGCAAGTGGCCCCACCGGGTTGGGCGCATTGAAGGTCCCGCGCTCGCTCCACAGGTCCTGCCAGCGCTTCTCGATGCGGCCGGCGAGCTCCGCGGTGTAGCGGTGCTGCGGCGTCGAGTCGTCGGGGGAGGGGGCTTGCTGAACTGGCTCGGTCACTGTGGTCGCTATCTACTTGGATGACGGGAATTCCGTCAACCAGGGTAAAGCGTCGGCGGACCCCGAGGACACCCAGGAACACCGGCCCGCCCTACCACGCTCTATCGTGGATGCGTGGTCATCGTCGCTGTCGTGCTGTTCATCGCCGCTGTCGCGCTCGCCGCAGTGGGCATCGCCGGACTGACCGGTCGCCTCGAACGCAACCGCTGGGCCGGTGTGCGCACCCCCCAATCGCTGCGCGACGACGAGACGTTCGCGCTGGCCAACAAGGTCGCCGCCCCCACTATGCTGGCGTCGGCTGCGGTGCTGGTGATCGGCGGTCTCGCCGCAATCCTGCTCGACGGCGCCCTGCCGCTCGTCGCGGTGATCGTCGCCCTGGTCGGCGCCTTCTTCATCACCGCCGCCGGCGGCACCCTCGGCTCCAAGGCCGCGGGTGCGCTGCCCGAGACCAGCGGCTGCGGTACGTCCTGCGGCGCCTGCAGCCTCAAGGGCGCGTGCGAACCGGCCTGACTGGTTGAATCCCGGGTGTGACCACACCCACACCAGGCCCGCGCCTCATCGACCCTGCGGGCGCCTTCTTCGGCGTCGTCGTTCCGGCACTGGCTGCGGCCGCGGGCGTCGTGGCGACCTACATTCTCGAACCCCGACTGCCCGAGCAGATCGCGACCCAGTGGTCCGGGGGCAGTTCCACCGGTTTCACGAGTCCCGTCGCGAGCGCGTGGTCGATGGCCGCGATCGTGCTGCTCATCGGCGGCGGCTGCAGCGGCATCGCGGCGCTCGCCCAGGCCCAGCTGATGATGCGCCGGATCATGTTGCTGATCGGACTCACCGTCGTCGGCGTGATCGTCGCGGGGGAGATCGCGATGATCGTCGGGCAGGTCGACACGGCCGCGACCGACGCCGCGATGCCGGTCGAGGCGCTCGGGCCGGGGCTGGTGCTCGGCGCGGTCGTCGGTCTCGTCGGCGCGTCGCTGCTGCGCGACTACCGCGTCCGCACCCTCGCCACCGAGGCGCCGGCCGCGGACCTGCCGCGCGGCGCGGTGGAACTGCCGATCACCGACCAGGTCGGCATGAGCGCGGGCGGCCTGCTGGCGACGGCGCTCGTTCTCGCGGCCCCCGCGGTCCTGATGTGCTGGCTGGCGGACGCGTGGTGGCCGCTGGGCCTGTATCTGCCCGCGGTGCTCCTGGCTGTCACCATCCTGCAGTTCCGACTGGTCGTCGACGCCGACAGCATCCGCGTGCAGAACATGGGCATGGCGGCGATCGAATACGGCACCGACGAGGTGCTCGGCGCGAAGGTCACGCACCTGCGCCCGTTCCAGGACTTCGGTGGCTGGGGGCTCAAGGCGAAGGGCCGGGGCAACTACGGCGTCGTCACCCGCACGGGACCCGCCGTGGTGATCACGTTCGCCTGCGGGCACCAGCTCACCGTCACCACCCCGAGGGCCGAGGAGATCGCCGGCGCCCTCAACACCCTCGCCGACCGGCGCCTCGCCCGGTCGTGACCGTCACAACGCGGACGCCCGGATCGCCTCCATGAGCGCCGACTCGGGGCCGCTGGGCGTGCTCGACCGCCCCAACAGCACGAACTCGACGTCCCCCGGGTCCGGCAGGCCGAGGCGATCGCCGACGGGCCGCAGCTCGGTCGGCAGCAGCGAACTCGCGTGCACGATGACCCCGAGACCCGCCAGGACGGCGGCGCGCAGTCCCGCGCGGCTGTTGGCCAGGCAGGTGATCCGGCTCGGCAGCCGCGCCGTCTCGAGCGCGCCGAGGGCGCACGCGCGGGTGATGCTCGGCGGGGGATACACGACGAGCGGCACCGGGGTCGACGGATCCCACTGGGACTCGGGCGTCCCGCCCCACACCAGCCGGTCGCGCCACACCAGCTCCCCGTGTGTCTCGCCGGGCCGGCGCATGACGAACGCGAGATCGAGGTCACCGGCCCGCAGCTGCGCATGGACCGCGCGGCTCAGACCGACTGTGAGCTGGAGGTCCACGAGGGGGTGCGTGCGCCGGAAGTCCCGCAGGATCTCCGGCAGCCCCTTGGCGACCAGATCCTCGGCCGCCCCGAACCGCAGCCGCCCGGTGAGCGTCGAGCCCTCGAAGTACCGGCTGGCCCGGTCGTGCGCGTCGAGGATCGACCGCGCGAAACCGACCATCGCGGAGCCGTCGGCGGTGAGATCGACGGTGTGCGTGTCACGCGCGACGAGCTCGCAGCCCGCCGCCTTCTCGAGCCGGGAGATGTGCCCACTGACGGTGGACTGGCGCAGCCCCAGCTGCCGCGCGGCGGCCGTGAACCCACCCGTCTGCTCGACGGCGAGGAAAGTCCTGAGGAGAACCGGATCGAACATGCGTCCTGCATATCACGAAGCGTGATCACAGTTAACTACTCGAACGGCTTTCATGATCGATTCGGCGACATATACCGTTGACCGGTGAAGTTTCTGAGCAGGTTCTACATCGACGGATTCATCCTGGCCATCGTCACGGTGGCGATCCTCGGCAGCCTGTTCCCCGTATCCGGCAGCGGCCAGACCGTGCTCGACTGGGCCACCAAGATCGCGATCGGATTCCTGTTCCTGCTCTACGGTGCGCGCCTGTCGCCGGCCGAGGCGCTGCAGGGCCTCAAGCACTGGCGCCTGCACTCGGTGGTGTTCGCCGCGACGTTCGTGCTGTTCCCGCTCATCGGACTGGCACTGCGGATCCTGGTGCCGACGGTCATCACCGACGAGATGTACACCGGCATCCTCTACCTGTGCCTGGTGCCGTCGACGGTGCAGTCGTCGATCGCGTTCACGTCGATCGCGCGCGGCAACGTCGCGGGCGCCATCGTCAGCGCGTCGTTCTCCAACCTGGTGGGCGTGTTCGTCACGCCGCTGCTGGTGATCCTGCTGATGAACACCACCGGCGAGGCGACGGTGGACTTCTCGTCGGTGCTCGACATCGTCCTGCAGTTGCTGCTGCCGTTCATGATCGGTCAGCTGATCCGGCCGCTAGTCATCGACTGGCTGCAGAAGTACGCGGAACCGACCAAGCTCGTCGACCGCGGGTCGATCCTGCTCGTCGTGTTCTCGGCGTTCAGCGAGTCGATGAACGAGCACATCTGGAGCACCGTGACGGTTCTCGAGATCCTCGCGGTGGTCGCGGTGTGCTGCGGCATTCTCGCCGCGGTCCTCGGCATCACCGCGTTCGCCGGCAAGAAGCTGGGTTTCTCGCTGCCGGACCGCATCGTCATCATCTTCTGCGGCTCCAAGAAGAGCCTCGCGACGGGCCTACCGATGGCGTCCGTGCTGTTCGCCGGTCAGCCCGTAGGCCTGATCGTGCTGCCGCTGATGATCTTCCATCAGATACAGCTGATCGTCTGCGCAGCGCTCGCGCAGAGGTTCGCGAAACGGACCGATCCGCAGTCGATCACTTCCTGACCTCCCGCTCGTTCACGCACGCTGCCGCGGCACCTGGGGTTCAATGGGAGGGACCGTTCAGGTGTCCGTGTGTCTGCTGGAACTGCAGACGTGCTGTCGGAGGCGAACGTGAGCAACAGTCAACCCGACGAGTCCCGCGAACTCATCATGCCCGCCTACACGGGCCGGCTCGAAACGAATCCCGTTCCCGCACTACGCCTGCCCGACGACTCGATGGACTCGCGCGCGGCGTACCGGTTCATCCACGACGAGCTGATGCTCGACGGCAGCTCGCGGCTCAACCTCGCGACGTTCGTGACGACGTGGATGGACCCCGAGGCCGGCATGCTGATGGCCGAGACGTTCGACAAGAACCTCATCGACAAGGACGAGTACCCGGCCACGTCGGCCATCGAGCAGCGCTGCGTCAACATGGTGGCCGCGCTGTTCAACGCGCCGGGATTGTCCGACACCGATCCCGCATCGGCGACCGGCGTCTCGACGATCGGCTCGAGCGAGGCCGTCATGCTCGCGGGGCTGGCGATGAAGTGGCGCTGGCGGCAGGCGCGCGAGCGGGCCGGCCTGGACGCGTCGAAGCCGAAACTGGTGATGGGCAGCAACGTTCAGGTGGTCTGGGAGAAGTTCTGCCGCTACTTCGACGTCGAACCGGTGTACCTGCCGATGGAGCCGGGGCGGTACGTGATCACCACGGAGCAGGTCACGGCGGCGGTAGACGAGAACACGATCGGCGTGGTCGCGATCTTCGGGACCACGTACACCGGCGAACTCGAACCGGTGCAGGACATCGCGGAGGCGCTCGACAAGCTGGCCGCGGGCGGCGGACCCGACGTCCCGGTGCACGTGGACGCCGCCAGCGGCGGATTCGTGGTTCCGTTCCTGCATCCGGAACTGTTGTGGGACTTTCGGATTCCTCGAGTCATCTCGATCAACGTGAGCGGCCACAAGTACGGCCTGACGTATCCGGGCATCGGGTTCGTGGTGTGGCGCGACGGCGAACACCTGCCCGAGGAACTGGTGTTCCGGGTGAACTATCTCGGCGGCGACATGCCCACGTTCACGCTCAACTTCTCGCGTCCCGGCAACCAGATCGTGGGCCAGTACTACAACTTCCTGCGACTCGGCCGCTCCGGATACCGGAGCATCATGCAGACACTGCGGACCACCGCGATGTGGTTGAGCGGCAAGCTCGCCGAGGAAGGCGACTTCCGGGTCATCAGCAACGGCTCGGCCATCCCGGTCATCACGTTCGACCTCACCGGCGATCCGGGGTTCACGGTCTTCGACCTGTCCCACGAGCTGCGCGCCCGCGGCTGGCAGGTACCCGCCTACACGATGCCCGCCGACGCGACCGACGTCGCGGTCCTGCGCATCGTGGTCCGCGAGGGCTTCAGCGCCGACCTGGCGCGGCAGCTGTTCGACGACATCGTCGACGTGTGCGGCCACCTGCGCAAGGAGGGCGTCGCCATCCACTCCGAGGCCCAGCACTTCGCGCACTGATCGCCGCCGACCTAGACTCGGCGCCGTGCTCGTGTGGATCAACGGCGCGTTCGGCGCGGGAAAGACGCAGACGGCGTTCGAGTTGCATCGCCGCATCCCCCATTCGCATATCGCCGATCCCGAACTCATCGGGTTCGGGATCCACCGGATGCTCCCGGCCCCGGCGCGCGGCGACTTCCAGGACCGGCCGCAGTGGCGGTCGGCCGTGGTCGCGACACTCGCCGACGCGGCCGCAGCCCACGACGGACCTGTGATCGTTCCGATGACCCTCGTGAATCCGGACTACTTCGACGAGATCATGTCCGGTCTGGCGGCCGCGGACGTCGAGGTGCGGCACTACGCGCTGACCGCCTCGCCCGACACCCTCCGACGGCGGCTGCGGACGCGCAGCGGCTACTGGCTCGGACGGGCGGTGGGGCGGGACGAGACCTGGGCGATGCAGCAGATCGACCGCTGCGTCGCGGCCCTGGGGTCGGAGCGGTTCGCGGAGCACGTCGCCACCGACGATCGGGCCGTCGACGACGTCGTCGAGGACATCGCCGTACGCGCGGGCCTGCCGCTCCCGGGGGCCCGGATGAATCGGGTTCGCTACCAGGTGCGACGAGCCGCGGTGGGAGTCAGGCACATTCGTCTCTGAGGCGCGTTTGCTCCTGCGGCCGAACGGGTATTCGAGCCGAGATCCCGCCACGAAGGAGCCGAGAATGTCCACGCTGCCCGATCCGCCCGAACCCGTACTGGAGACCGCCGCAAGGGAACTCACGCAGGCTACGGCGCCGCATCCACGGATCTATGAGGTCCCACCCGAGCAGGGCCGCGAGATCCTCGCCGAACTGCAGAACGGCGAGGGGGTCGAGAAACCCCCGGTCGACGAACGGTGGGTGGACGTCGACGCCGAACCGCACGGGACGGTTCGAACCCGCATCGTGCGGCCCGCATGGGCGGTCGGCGACCTGCCGGTGCTGATCTACATCCACGGTGCCGGTTGGGTGTTCGGCGACGAGAACACCCACGATCGGATCGTCCGTGAACTCGCGGTGGGCGCCGGCGTCACGGCGGTGTTCCCCGTCTACGACCGGGCACCGGAAGCGAAGTATCCGGTGCAGATCGAGCAGAACTACGCGGTGGCGCAGTGGGTCGGCAAATACGGTCACGAATACGCCATGGATCCGTCCCACATCGCAGTGTGCGGCGACTCGGTCGGCGGAAACATGGCAACCGTGCTGGCCCTGATGGCCGCCGAACGCGGCGACGTCGACCTGCACGCGCAGGTGCTGCTCTACCCGGTCACGAACGCCGACTTCGAGACGGCGTCGTACCGGCAATTCAGCGACGGCTACTACCTCACCCGCGACGAGATGAAGTGGTTCTGGGACCAGTACCTACCCGATCCGGCCCAGCGCAGCGACGTGTACGCGTCCCCGCTGCAGACGCCGGAAGACCGGTTGGCGGCCCTGCCGGCGACACTCGTGATCACCGACGAGGCGGACGTCCTGCGAGACGAGGGCGAGGCGTACGCGGCGAAAATGCGGGCCGCCGGCGTCGATGTCACCGCCGTCCGGGTCGCCGGAATGGTGCACGACTTCATGATGCTCGACAGCCTCCGGGACTGCCGGGCGACGGCGGCCGCGCTCACCCTCGCGACCGACACCGTCCGCCGCACGCTCTCGCCCGGATGAGTGCTCAGTTCAGGTCGACGTCGATGGGGTGGGTCGCGAGCAACGCGAGCGGCATCGGCTGGCGCCGCAGCACCTGACCCCAGACGTCCACGCGAGGCGGGCTGACGACATCGGAAGCCAACGCGGACAACACGATCCAGTCATCGTGCTCGATCTCGGAGTCGAGCTGACCGAACGTCCAGCCCGCGTAGCCGGCGAAGATCCGCAGCCCCTCGATCACCGGCGCGATCGCGTCGGGGTCGGCGTCGAGGTCCACCATGACGACGCGGCCGTCGATGCGGCGCAGACCGTCGACATCGGTGATGTCGGCGCCGGTGCGCAGCGTCGCCAGGCACAGCGCGGCGTCGCGGGTGACCGGGCCGCCCACGTAGATCGCCTTGGGGTCGGCTGCGAGGTCCGCCCACTGCGGCAGGACCTCCTGCACGGAGGTGTCGCTGCGGCGGTTGATGACGACGCCGAGGCTGCCGGCGTCGTTGTGTTCGATCATGTAGACGACGGTCCGGCGGAACGTCGGCTCGAACAGCTCGGTCGATGACACCAGCAGGCTGCCGGGCCGCACCGCCGGCTGGGCCGGGGCCGTGCGGTCCTCAGGGTCCTCCGAGTGCGCCACTGGGTCATCATCTCATCGACGCGGCCCCGGCGGGAGGTGCCAACCGCGATCGGCCGTGTCGCGGCTAGGCCGCGTCGGCCTCGGTGCGGGTGGCGGGCAGCGGGCAGGAGGCGGCGCGGGGCACGCCGAGCTTCTGCAGGAGCAGGCTCATCGGGCACCAGCCGACCACCCCGTACAGGACGAGATTCGCCGACGCGAACGCCGTCAGACCGCGCCACCTGGGCGAGTGCCTGCGGCCGAGCAACAGGCTCGCGCCCACCACCGAACCGCCGAGCAGCGGGACGATGCGCTCGATGGACCAACCGGAATGCTTGGGCAGTGCCATTTCCAGATCTCCTCGTGGATGTGTGGCCGTCAGGCGGTGATCTCCAGACCTGCACGTCGCCACGCGTCCATGCCTCCGCGGACCGAGTAGGCCTCGGCGCCGGCGCGGGCGAGCACGCGGGCCGCGGTGGCCGACCGCCCGCCGGACCGGCAGATCGCGACGACCGGCCGATCGCCGACGGCGTCGGGGCCGCGTTCGATCACCTCGTGCAGCGGCAGGTGCGTCGCGCCGGGCGCGTGCCCCGAGTCCCATTCGGGACGAGACCGCACGTCCAGCAGGACCGCGCCCCCCGCGACGAGATTCCGGGCCTCGTGGACGTCGACGACGCCGTACGACTTGCGGAAGAACTTCGACAGTAGGGCCACCCCTGCTCGCTTTCTCCAGACCCCCGAGGGGGTCGTTCGATCCACACTGTATACCCCAAGGGGTATGGGGGTCGACGTGTCGTCGACCACGTTGCGACGGCCTACGCCAGCCCCAGGAGCTGGTCGAGGACCACCAGTTGGTGCTCGAACAGCGCAGCCGGATCGGCGAAGGTGTCGGCGCCATACTGCCCGAACACCTCGAAGTTCACCGCACCGAACAGCGCCGCCCAGGCCGTCACGCCGCGAGCGAGCAGGCCGTCGGGGAGGGTCAGGCCCATCTCGCCGCGGATCCGGTCCAGGTCGACGGCGAGTCCCGGATCGACCGGCGTCTCGGGCAGCGCGATCCCGCCGGCCCGGTACGCAGCCTCGATGATGCCCACCATCGCGACGACGACCCGGGTGCCAGGACCGGTCGTGCGCTCGGCCGGCGCGTGGTAGCCGGGCACCGGGCTGCCGAAGAGCAGCGCGTACCGGGCGGGTTCGCGCACGGCCCACGCCCGGACCGCGCGGGCGAGCGCGTGCATCCGGCCGCGGTGGTCGTCGGCGGGCAGCGCGTCGACGGCGGCGTCCACCTCCCCGCCCAACTCGGTGTAGCCGTCGACGACCAGCAGCGTCAGCAACTCGTCGCGGCTCGCGACGTACCGGTACACCGCCGACGAGACCACCCCCAGGTCCCGCGCGACGGCCCGCAGCGACAGCGCGGCCGCGCCGTGGGTGGCCAGGTGTTCGCGGCCGATGCGGGTGATCTCGGCGAGCGTCTGCTCGCGGGCACGTTCGCGCGGGGTGACGGTCATGCCCCCACCCTGCCCGAGAAACGAGAGCACTGTCAACAAAAGAGAGCAGTGCTCTTGACATCGCGACAGCGAGGGCGCATCGTGAGAACAGAGAGCAGTGCTCTCGATTCTGGACATCTCCTCGAGAAAGCGAGCACACCATGTCGAATCTGCAGGTAGTGACCGGGGCGGGACCCGTCGGCTGGACCGTCGCCGAGCAGCTGGCCGACGCCGGCCACGACGTGCGGGTGCTGACCCGCTCCGGCAGCGGACCGGTCCATCCGCGGATCGAGCGTCGACAGGTGGACGTCTCCGATCCCGCGGCCCTCGCACCCGCACTGGACGGGGCCACCGCGGTCTTCCACTGCATCCACGGCTCCGCGTACGACGCCCGCGCCTGGGAACGCGAGCTGCCCGCCGCCGAGCAGGTGGTGATGGACACCGCGCAGCGCGTCGGGGCCGTGGTGGTGTTCCCGGAGAGCCTGTACTCGTACGGCCGCCCCACCGGACCGATGACCGAGGACAGTCCGCGCGACGCGACCACCGGCAAGCTCGGCGTCCGCACCCGGCTGCTCGCGGCCCGGGCCGCACACCCGGTCCCCACGGTCAGCGTCGTCGCGTCCGACTTCTTCGGACCGCACGTCCGGACGGCGCACGCGGGGGAGCGGATGGTGCCGTCGGTCCTCGCCGGGAAGACCATTCGTGTGATGGGACGCGCCGACGTCGTCCATTCGTTCACGTACGTCCCGGATCTGGCGGCGGCGATGATCGCCGCGGCGCACGACACCAGACTGTGGAACACCGTGCTGCACGCACCGACCACGTCCGCGGTGACGCAGCGGCAGATGGTCGGGATCTTCGCGGACGCGGCGCAGGTCCCCGCACCGAAGGTGGGCACGCTGCCGGGGTGGCTGCTGCGCACCGTCGGCGCCGTGCACCGCCCCACCCGGGAGCTGGCCGAGACGCTGTACCAGTTCGACGCCCCGTTCGTGATGGACTCGCACCGCAGCGAGCAGTTGCTGGGTCTGGCGCCCACCCCGCTGGACGCGGCGGCCGCCGAGACCGTCCGGTGGTGGCGGAACGAGTTGACGGCGCGCGCCGACCGATAGGGTCACCGTGTGCGCAGTTGGAGCTCGGTCCGGGGGTCGTGGGCGACCGCCGCGACGACGCTGCGCCACTCCCCGGGCCTCGCGCGCCTCACGGCGGTCCGCTTCGCGAGCCAGTTCGGCGACGGACTGTTCCAGGCGGCGCTCGGCGGCGCGATCCTGTTCAACCCGGAACGCGAGACCGAACCGCTCGCGATCGCGGCCGGCTTCGCGGTGCTGCTGCTGCCGTACTCGGTGATCGGCCCCTTCGCGGGCGCGCTCCTCGACCGCTGGGACCGCCGCGCGGTGCTGCTGTGGGCAAACCTGCTGCGCGGCAGCCTGATCCTCGCCATCGCCGCCCTGCTGGTCGCCGGGGCGGGGGAGACACCGCTGCTGATCCTGGCGCTCGCCGCGATCGGCGTCAGCCGGTTCGTGCTCGCCGGCGTCTCGGCGTCCCTACCGCACGTGGTGCGCCAGAGTTGGCTGGTGCCGACGAATTCCGTGCTCGCCACCGCGGGATCCGTGTTCTCGGCCCTCGGCGCCGGGACCGCGGTGACGATCATCGGTGTGGTGGGGGAGGGCGACGTGGGCTCCGGTGTCGCGGTGGCGGCCGGGGCGGTGGGGTCGGTGATCGCGGCGTGGGCGGTGAGCGGGTTCGCGCTCCACGCCCTCGGACCGGCGGACGCGGATACCGGCGGGACGCAGACGCTCGCGACCGTCAGCGCCGTCCTCGCCGGTCTGCGCACCGGCGCGACGGCGGTGTGGGAGGCCCCCGGCGTGACCACGACGATGATCGGAATCGGCGTCCACCGCATCGTGTTCGGCATCAACACCCTCCTGATGGTGCTCATCCTGCGCCACCCGACGTCCGGGTCCGCGCTGCCCGGCGGCCTCGCCGGCTTCGGTGTCGCGGTGGGCGCCACCGCCGCCGGCATGCTGCTGGCGGCGCTCGCGACGCCGTGGCTGATTCCCCGCCTGGGCCGCTCGCGTACCGTCACCGTGGCGCTCGTCTTCGCGACCGTCGTGCAGGCCACGCTCATCGCGTCGCTGTCCCAGCTGTTGCTGCTGGTGGGCGCGTTCCTGCTCGGGTTCGCCGGTCAGACCATCAAGCTCACCGGCGACGCCGCGATGCAGATCGACATCGACGACGACCGCCGCGGCCAGGTGTTCGCGCTGCAGGACACCGTGTTCAACATCGCGTTCTGCGCGTCGCTCGCCGCCGCGGCCACCGTGGTCGCGCCGGACGGACAGTCGCTCGGCCTCGTCCTCGTCGCCGCCGGCATCTACGCCCTCGGTGTCGCCGCGATCGCGGTCAACTCCCGCCGCGCCGTCGCCTGACCACTCACCCCTCGCCGCGGTGCGCCGTGTCGAGGAGCCCGTCACCGTCGCTGTCGCTCAGTCGCACCGACAGCCGGTGGGGGTCCTCCTCGGCGACCAGCACGGTGTCGTATCGGGCGCCGTGGCCCGTCGAGACCAGCACGACATCCGGCGACCCGTCACCGTCGAAGTCGACGACGGCGTCGTCGGCCGCCCCGTCACCGTCGTGGTCGACGCGGCGCCACCCGGGCGGGGCCGGTGGCGGGGTGGATGGGACGTGCTCCCGCGGCAGCTCCTGCGCCCAGACGCCGCCGCGCGCCGGATCGGCGAACCAGCGGGCCGACGACTGCCCGGCGTCCAGGACCGCACGGTCGACCACCCCGTCGTGGTCGATGTCCCACATGGCGTCGTCGAGCAGGCCGTCGCCGTCGAAATCCAGACGCACCGAATCGAACTCGCCGTCCCCGTCGAGGTCCAGATCCGCCGCCGACGACCACACGGTCGGGTCGCCGTCACCGGTGCCGAACCAGTACTCGAGTGCTCCCATACATGGGTGGACGCGGCGCGGCGTCAATCGGTTCCGTCGGACGAGCCCGGCACTCCGACCACCCGCTCCGGAAGGCCCGCGACGACCACCGCCAGGTTGTAGCCACTGGTGCGGAGGCGCCCGTCGTCCCCGACGCGCGGGTACTCGCTGTGCCCGACGGCCCCGTCACGACGCACCCCGTCGGGGGTGTCGGCCGCGTCCGTCCCGAGATGTGTGAAGCCGTCCGTCGCGTACGGTCCACCACCGAACGGTCCGGGACCGAACCGGTTGAGGCGCGCGATCACGTCGCCGTCGGCCGTCATCTCGTACGCGTGTCCCGGGCCGAGACCCAGGTCGGCGGGCGAGCGCACGTCGACCAGGCCGGGGGAGCCGTAGACCACGACGTCGTCGACCGGACGCCGCCCGGGCTCCCGCAACGCGAGCCCGGTGGTGACCGAACCGTACGAATGCCCGATCGCGGTGATGTGCGGATCGGACCCGGTGTGGGCGACACCGAGGCCGTCGTAGAACCGCGCCAGGTCACGAGCGCCCACCGACGCCCGATCCCTCTGTGCCACAGCCAGTCCGCCTCGGGCCGCATCGACGACACTGCCCGACGTCCGGGGCGGGTCGTAGCCGATCCACGCGACGGCGGCCACGGTCTCGTGCCCCCGGCCCGGCCTCGCGCGGAGTTGAGCCAGCGCTTCCTGCCGCAGTGCCGCGGCCTCGTCCGCCATGGAGCCGAGCGACGCGCGCACACCGGCGTTCATCCCGGGTACGGTCACCGCGATGTGGTCGGCGGTGTCCGGGTCGCCGACGGCCACCGCGGCCCGCACCTGTTCGCCGGAGCGGGCGTCGAGCAGCAGCAGCCTCCGGTCCGGGTGGTCCAGGACGGCCCGCTCGACGGCGTCGAGGTCGGCGAGACGCCCGGTCACGTCCGCGAGTTCGTGCCGCGCCGCCTGCGCCGCGAAACCCGACAGGGTCGACGCGCGGTCCATGAGCACCTGTCGGGCCGACTCCAGCGCGGCACGCTCCGCGGGGAGCCGCGCGAGGTTGGCGCGGTGCCGCGCCTCGGCCGGCAGCCCGTCCCGGTCACCGACCACGTCGGGTGACGTCTCGAGCAGCACCTGCCGCTGCGGCGGGGTCAGCGAGTCCCACCACGCACGGTTGTCCGCCGGGCTCGCTCCCACCGACGGCGCGAGCGGAACCGTTTGCACACCAACCCATCCAGTGCCCGGATCACCGTCGCGCGGCAGTTCCGCGAACACCGAATCGATCAGCGACCGCGCCCGACCGTCGGCCGCACCCAGATCGCCGAGCGCGGACCGGATCACCGCCCGATGCTGCCCCGCCCGATGCTCGAGTACCGCGCGGGCGACCACCCCGCCGATCCCCGACTGCACGAAAGTCGGGACCAGGGCGGGCGACACTGCCACCGCACCGTCGTCGCCGACGTCGAACCCTTCCGACCGCGCGGAGTCGACGGCGGCGAGCACCGCGGCCCGGGCCAGGTCGAGTGCGTCCGCCGCGCCGTCCGCCGCCGTCGCCGCCGCGTGCAGGACCGATGCCGTCCTCGTTCCGAGCACGAACACCTCGCCGGCGCGGGCTCGGGCCGCGTCGGCGGCGACGCCACCCCAGTGCTCGCGGGTGGTGGCCACGGCCCGCGCGAACACGCCGAGGTCCCGATCCAGGACGCCGCCGGCCCGCCGCCACTCGTCGGCCTGCCGAGCGAGCACGGCGGGAGCCCACGACCGCGCCTGCGAGACGGTCGGCGCCGTCACCGAGCGGCGCCGACCGCGGGGAGGGCGCGCGCCACCTCGACCAGGCGTTCCGCGGTCGCCTCGTCCACCCGCGCGTACTCGCCCGCCGACCGCTCGGCGGTCGTCGCCCACCGGCGCAGCCCGTCGCCGACGACGTCCATCACCCGGGCCGCCGACCGGCCACCCGCGACGACCGCGGACACGGCCCGGAACCCGGACATACCCGCGTCCTCGTGTACGACAGCAGGTTTCGCGGCACCGACGCTCTCGCCGAGCCCCTTCGCGACCCGCGCGGCGTCGACGAGCCTGCCCGGATCGACCCACATCTCCGACATCGGCATCCCCCCGTTCGGCGTTCCCTCCGGACCGGACGCTAGTGGATCCGGTGGGACCGCGGCGCCCGCCAACGGAGGTTATCCACAGCCCGCGCCGCTCCGTCCACACCTGTGGACAACTCCGTGGATGGACCGAAGGTCACACACATTCCGTCCAACTGGACGCGTGGGACATTCGGCCACATCAGCGTTGGGCGTCGAGCCACCCGGCCAGACGGTCCGGTCGGTCGGTGATCACCCCGTCCACGCCGGCGTCCGCCAGCAGCCGCCACTGCGCCGGGTCGTTCGCCGTCCACACCATGGTCTGCAGACCCGCGGCGTGCAGGGCCGCGACCACGCCGACGTCGTCCTGCACGGATCCGACGTACGGATTGCACGCCGTCACGGCGAGTTCCGCGCACAGGGCGATGACCGTGTCGTCGACCGCGCCCACGAGCAGGCCGCGCGGCACGTCGGGGGCGACGTCGGCGAGGGCCCGCACCGTGGACACCTCGAAGCTCTGCGGCAGCACACGGGGGAGGACGGGCCCGAGCACGTCGAGCATCCGCCGCACCTGGTCGGGCGCCCAGTCGCCCTTCAGCTCCAGGAGCAGCCTCAGGTGGGGCTGCGCGACCATCAGATCCACGACGTCCGTCAGCAGCGGCACCCGCTGCCCGGCCGTCTCGGCGGCGAATCCGACACCCGCGTCCAGGCCGCGGATCTGGTCCGTGCCGAGTGCGGCGACCGCGCCGGTCCCGTCGGTGGTGCGCTCGACGGTGGCATCGTGGATCACGACCGCCGTGCCGTCCCGGTCGACGTGCACGTCGATCTCGATCATGTCGGCGCCGGCCAGGACGGCCGAGCGGAACGCGAGCATGGTGTTCTCCGGCGCCACCGAGGAGTTTCCGCGGTGCGCGATGATCAGCGGTCGGTTCACAGGTAGGGCTCCATGTTCTCCTCGAAGTCGGCTTGCCGGCGGTGTCCGCGACGTCGCACGGCAGTCGTCGCGTGCTCGACCGCACCCGAAACCGGCCCGAGCGTGCACTCCGGAATGTCGTCGTGCGGTTTCGCGACGAGCGGCGATATGAAACCTAGGGGGCGCAGGTGACGCGGGGGACCAGAGCCGATGAACCCGGACCGAATGCGGGACGAAGAACTGTCGATCTACGAAAAGCCCACGGGGACAGGATGCTATACGACCGGAGCCGGGCCCCCCGGATACACCGCGACCTCGGTGGCCTTGACCGCGAACCACACGTCGTCACCGGGCACGAGGGCGAGTTCGGCGACGGCGCCGGCGGTGACGTCGGCCATGAGCCCGGGGGATCCGTCGGGGTGGTCCTCGGCGCGGACGCGGATCGGGTGACCGTTCCCGCCCTGCCCTCCCCGACCCTCGATCTCCGCGATCCGCACACGGAACATGTTGCGCGGGCTGCCTTCCGGCGGGGCGCGGTGGATCGCGACCGCGGCCGGAGCGAACACCGCGACGGCGTGGTCGCCGGGAACGCACCCGTCCTCGGCGATACCGTGGACCGGGCCGGCGACGGTGTCCAGACCGTCGGCGCCAGCCTTGCCCGACAACAGATTGATCCCGGCGATCCGCGCCGCGAAGACACTGCGCGGGCGGGTCGACACCCGGCCCACCGGCCCATCCTCGACGATCCGCCCGCCGTCGATCACCACCGCGCGGTCGGCGAGCGAAAGGGCATCCAGCACATCGTGAGTCACGAGGACCGCGGTTCGGTCACCGGTGCGCAGGACCCGGCGCAACAGCGCGCGGACGGCCGGGGCGGCGCCGACGTCGAGGGCGGCCATCGGCTCGTCCAGCAGCAGCAGGCCGGGTTCGGCGGCCAGCGCCCGCGCCACCGCGACCCGCTGCGCCTGACCACCGGACAGCTGCCGCGGCCGTCGGTCCGCGAGCGCGGCCGCGTCGACCTCCTCGAGCCACCGAGTCGCCGCCGCGTACGACTCGCGTCGACCCCGCCCGGCGCTGCGTGGCGCGAAGGCGACGTTCTCGCGCACCGTCAGGTGCGGGAACAGCAGCGGCTCCTGTGCAAGCAGTCCCACCGATCTACGGTGTGGTTGTACCGCAACATCTCTCGCGGTGTCCGTGAGGACGCGGTCGTCGAGCACCACCCGGCCGTCGTCGGGACTCAACAGGCCCGCGACGACGTCGAGCAGCGTGGACTTGCCCGCACCGTTGGGCCCGAGCACGGCGAGCACCTCACCCGGCGCCACCGTGAGTTCGACGTCGAGCCCTCGCGACTCGACACGCGCGCGCACCTCCAGACCGGTCACAGCGCACCCGCCGCGCGTCGGGTGCGGGCACCGAGGACGATCGCGACGGCGACCACGACCAGCACCAGCGACAACGCCACCGCGGCCTCCGGGTCGGTCTCGCGTTGAAGGTAGATCTCCAGCGGAAGGGTGCGCGTCACCCCCTGCAGGCTGCCGGCGAACGTGAGGGTGGCGCCGAATTCCCCGAGCGCGCGGGCGAAGGCGAGCACCGCACCGGACACCAGGCCGGGCAGCACCAGCGGCACCGTCACGCGGCGCAGCACCGTGGTGGGCGGCGCGCCCAGCGTCGCGGCGACGGCCTCGTAGCGTCGGCCCGCGGTCCGCAGGGCACCCTCGAGACTGATCACGAGGAACGGCAGCGCGACGAACGTCTGCGCCAGCACCACCGCGGTGGTGGAGAAGGCGATCTGGATGCCCGCGACCTCGAGATGCCGGCCGACCAGCCCCTTCCGGCCGAACGTGTAGAGCAGGGCCAGACCGCCCACGACCGGCGGCAGCACCAGCGGCAGCAGCACCAGCGCGCGCAGCGCGGCCAGGCCCGGGAACCGGCACCGCGCCGACACCAGCGCCATCGGCACCCCCAGCACGACGCACAGCACCGTACTGACCGACGCCGTCTTCAGGCTCAGTTCGAGTGCGGCCAAGGATGATTCGGACGTCACCAGCGCGACGAAGTTGGACCAGTCCACCCCGACGAGCATCGCGACGAGCGGCAGCACCACCAGCAAGCTGCCCGCGGCCGCGGGGACGTAGATCCAGGCCGGGAGTCCGGCCGGGATCCGCCCCGGCGGCCGACCGGTCACGGCGTGCCGAACCCGGCGTCGGACAGCACCCGCCGCCCCTCGGGGCCGATGACGAGCGCGACGAAATCTCCTGCCACGTCCCGGTGTTCGGACTTGTTGAGCACCGCGATCGGGTAGGTGTTGACGACCCTTGCGGCTTCCGGGAACGGAACCCCGGTGACCGTGCCGTCCGCGGCGGCGACGTCCGTGACGTACACCAGTCCGGCATCGGCCTGCGCGGTGACGACTTTGCCGAGGACATCGGTGACCGAGGACTCCTCGCTCACCGGGGACAGTCGCACGCCGGCCGCGTCCGCGACCCGGCGCGACGCGGTCCCGCACGGCACCTGCGGCGCGCAGACGACCACGCGCACGCCGGGCCGCGCGAGGTCCGCGAAGGACGTGATGTTCGCCGGATTCCCCGGCGGGACCGCGATGGTCAGCACGTTGGTGGCGAAGTTCACCGGGTCGGCCGCCGTCAGACCGGCACCCCGCGCCTTGGTCATGTTCGCGGTGTCCGCCGACGCGAAGACGTCGCCGGGAGCGCCCTGGTCCAGCTGCGTGAACAGATCGGACGAGCCGCCGAAGTTGAACACCACCCGGGTTCCCGGGTGCTCGGCCTCGAAGCGCCGCCCCAGTTCGGTGAATGTCGACCGCAGCGACGCGGCCGCGAACACCGTGATCGACTCGACCGGCTGGGTGTCGGGCTCCGTCCCGGCCTCCGTCTCGCCCGAACTGCATCCGACGACCGCCGTCGCCAGCACCGCGACGAGCGCCGCGACCCCGAGCCGCCGACGCCTCACGACGGTGCCCCCGGCGTCTCGACGATCACGGTCGTCGCCTTCACCACGGCGACCGCCACGCTGCCCGGCTCGAGCTTCAACTCCTGCGCCGCCTCCGCACTCATGAGTGAGACGACCGAGAACGGTCCGCACTGCATCTCCACCTGCGCCATCACGCCGTCGGCGACCACCCGGGTGACCAGCCCGACGAAGCGGTTGCGCGCCGAACTGCCCACCCCGAGCGGATTCTCCGGCGCCGGCGCCGCGTTGGCGCGGGCGAACTCGGCGAGCTGCTTGCCGTCGACGACCATGCGGCCCACGTCGTCCTTGTGCGCGTCGAGGGTGCCGGCGTCGACCCACCGCCGGACGGTGTCGTCGCTGACGCCGAGCAGCTGCGCGGCGTCACGGATCCGGATGTCAGGCATTACCGCAGTCTAGAACCGCAGATTCGGACCCACCAATCGTTCCGATCCGAATCTGCGCATCCGGCGAACGGCTGGCGGCAACCCCGCCGATCAGCCCTCAGCCCTTCGGCTGCTCCGCCCACCACTTCAGTAGCTCCGCCTCGGCCTCGTCGCGGTCGAGGGGACCGCGGTCGAGGCGCAGCTCCTTGAGGAACTTCCACGCCTTGCCCACCTGCGGACCGGCCGGGATGCCGAGCAGTTCCATGATCGCGTTGCCGTCGAGGTCCGGGCGCACCCGCGCCAGATCCTCCTGCTCGGCGATCCGGGCGATCCGGACCTCGAGGTCGTCGTAGGTGGCCTGCAGCGCCGCCGCACGGCGCTTGTTGCGGGTGGTGCAGTCGGCGCGGACCAGCTTGTGCAGGCGCGGCAGCAGGTCACCGGCGTCGGTGACGTAGCGGCGGACCGCCGAATCGGTCCACTGTCCCTTGCCGTACCCGTGGAACCGCAGGTGCAGGAACACCAGCTGGCCCACCTCGTCGACCATCTGCCGCGAGTACTTCAGGGCCCGCATCCGGCGGCGGACCAGCTTCGCGCCCACCACCTCGTGGTGATGGAAGCTGACACCACCGCCCGGCTCGTTGCGCTTGGTGTCGGGCTTGCCGATGTCGTGCAGCAGCGCGGCCCAGCGCAGCACCAGGTCCGGGTCGCCGTCCTCGAGGTCGATGGCCTGCTTGAGCACGGTCAGCGAGTGCCAGTACACGTCCTTGTGCTGGTGGTGCTCGTCGATCTCGAGCTTCATCGCGGGGATCTCGGGAATCACCCGCTCCGCGAGTCCCGTCTCGCACATGACGTTGATGCCGTCGATCGCGTACTCGCCGAGGATCAGCTTGTCGAGTTCGGTGCGCACCCGCTCGGCGGTGATCCGGTCGATCTGCCCGGCCATGTCGACGATCGCCTGATGCACCCGCGGCGCCAGGGTGAACCCGAGCTGCGAGACGAACCGGCACGCCCTCAGCATCCGCAGCGGATCGTCGTTGAACGAGGTCTCGGGCGCCGCGGGAGTGTCCAGCACGCCCTCGAGCAGCGCCTCCATGCCGTTCATCGGGTCGACGAACTCGAAGGTGCCGCTGCCGTCGACGCGCACGGCCATCGCGTTGACCGTGAAGTCGCGGCGGACCAGGTCCTCCTCGAGCGTCGTGCCGTACTGCACCTCCGGATTGCGGGTGACCCCGTCGTAGGTGTCGGTGCGGTACGTGGTGATCTCGATCTGATCGTCGCCCTTGGCCGCGCTGATGGTGCCGAACGCGATGCCGGTGTCCCACTGGTTGTCGGCCCAGCCGCGCAGGATCTGCTGCACCTGCTCGGGGCGGGCATCGGTGGTGAAGTCCAGATCGGTGCCGAGGCGGCCCAGGACCGCGTCGCGCACACTGCCGCCCACCAGGAACAGCTCGTGTCCGGCATCGGCGAACCGGGCCCCGAGCGGGGTCAGCACGTCCGACAGGGTGCTCAGGGTCTCGTGCGCACCGCGGAGCAGTCGGGCACGCCGTTCGGCGTCGGGGGTGGGGGCATTCACGTCAGCAAACCTTACCGAGGTCGGCGGCCGGTCGAACGCACACGCAGGCCCCTCCGCCCGCGCGGGCGTGGGAGTCCGGCCAGTCCGGATTTGTCAACTACGATCAATGAGGTGTCCGCCGCCGAACGTGCAAACCGTAACCGCCGCTCCTCGCGGCGGCGCGGCGCGGGCGCCGGATCCGCCGCACCGCACATGCGGACCGTGCGCGAGACGTCCGCCGGGGGACTGGTCGTCGACGGACTCGGCGGCCCCACCGACAAGCTGTGCGCCGCCCTCATCGGACGAACCGACCGCCGCGGGCGCCTGCTGTGGTCGCTGCCCAAGGGGCACATCGAGCAGGGCGAGACCGCCGAACAGACCGCGATGCGCGAGGTCGCCGAGGAGACCGGCATCCGGGGCGCCGTGGTCGCGTCCCTCGGCAGCATCGACTACTGGTTCGTCACCGAGGGCCGGCGCGTCCACAAGACCGTGCACCACTACCTGATGCGCTCGCTCGGCGGGGAACTGTCCGACGCCGACATCGAGGTCACCGAGGTGGCGTGGGTGCCGCTCTCGGAACTGGACTCCCGCCTCGCCTACGCCGACGAGCGCAAGCTCGCCGAGATCGCCGGTCAACTCATCGCGGACATGGAGCCCTCACGCACCAGGGGGTCCGACGCGGAATGACAGTGGCATCGCGTCCGGCATGGCGACGATCCGGTGCCACCGTCCTCACGGCGCTGACGCTCGTCCTGATGCTGATCAGTGCCGTGCTGGTCGGCACCATCGGCGCCGGTTCCGCATCCGCGCAGACCACCACGTCCACCGAGCCGGGGACGGAGTCCGACACGGCCACGTCCACCACCCGGGTGCCGGTGACCAAGTCCCGGGCCCAACCCGAGTTCCTGGCCCTGCACATCGACGACGTCACGCCGACCACGGTCACGACGACGACCGACCCGGTCGTCACCGTCACCGGGACCGTCACGAACGTCGGCGACCGCCCGGTCACCGACATCGGCGTCCGGCTCCAACGGGCCCCCGCGGTGGACTCGAGCCTGGAACTGCGCACGTCGCTCGAGCTCGACCAGGGCGAGTTCGACGTCGTCGGTCCGTTCGTCGAGGTCGCGGACAGCCTCGACGAGGGGGAGCGGAAGCAGTTCACGTTGTCGTTGCCGCTGCGCTCGCTCACCGGCTCGTCCCTCGACATCACCGAACCCGGCGTCTACCCGCTGCTGGTCAACGTCAACGGCACCCCCGCGTACGGCGGACAGGCGCGCCTCGACGACGCCCGCTTCCTGCTCCCGGTGCTGGGGCTGCCGCACGTGGCGGGCACCTCGGGCAGCACCCCACAGGGTTCGGCCTCGACGTCGCCGACGGCCCCGGTGCCCCCGGACACCTCGAACCCGCTGGCGGTCACGATGCTGTGGCCGCTCGCGGACGAGCCGCGGCTGGCCGCCGGGATCCCCGGATCGGTCAACGAGAAGGTGCGGCTGGTCGACGACGACCTCGCGGGTTCGCTCTCGCAGGGCGGTCGTCTCGACCAGCTCCTCGGTGCCGCCGAGATCGCGACCGGCCCCGACACGGACCGCGACCGCCGGCTCACCGACAGCCTGTGCCTGGCCGTCGACCCCGACCTGCTGATCACCGTCAGCAACATGACCCAGGGCTACCTGGTGGTCGACGATCCGGCGAATCCGACCGGACCCGCCCACGACGGTGCCGGGCGCGACGCCGCCGCGGCATGGCTGGAGCGGCTCGAGACGCTCGCCCGGAAGATGTGCATCACCGCGGTGCCGTTCGCGCAGGTCGACCTCGCGGCGCTGAGCCGGGTGGGCGACCCCTCGCTGACGCGAAGCGCGCTGGAGTCGCCGGCCGACATCGTCGACACCATCCTGGGGGTGACCTCGCTGCGCGACGTCACCTGGCCGGACGCCGGTGTCCTCGACGAGGCGTCGGCCCAGACACTGCACGGGCTCGGCCCCACCACGACGCTGCTGGCGGCGAACGCGGTCGAATCCCCGTCGGCGTCGGGGCGGACGGTGACCATCGCGGGCGGCGGCGAGGACGCCGTCGATGCCGCCCTGTTCGACGTCTCGGCGGCCGCCGCGCTGGCCGCAGTGGGCTCCGACCCGCAGACGCCGTCGTACGTTCCCGAACGCGCGCGCTACAACCTCGACCGGGACTCGCGCACCGCCCGCCTGCAGGACGCGCTGGGCGCGGTGACGTGGCTGTCGTTGCAGGGCGCGGGCAGTTCGTCGGGGGCGACCGGCGCGACCCGGACGTCGGATCGGTCGATGCTGATCGTCCCGCCGCAGCAGTGGTCCGCCGACGGCGACGAGGCCTCCGCGGTCCTGTCGACCGTCGCCACCCTGCTCCGGTCGGGTCTCGCGAACCCACGCCCCCTCGCGAAGGTCGCCGAGCAGCGGCCCACGACGGCGGACACCGCGGAGCTGGTCTACCCGCAACGCGCGATCGTCGACGGCACCCCCGAATCGATCGAGTGGGGCGTCGGGATGCAGGGCCCGCGCATCGACGAGATGACGCAGGCGCTGGTCGACGACCCGCAGGCGCCGCTGACGCCGACCCGGTTCATGGCACCCCTGCGCGAGGACCTGCTCCGGGCGATGAGCCTGTCCGGCCGCCGGGACCAGAGCACCGCGACGGCCACCGCCGCCGAGCAGGCGGCCCACACCCGCGTCGGCGACGTCGGCTCCGCGATCGACGGCATGTACGCGTCGGTCACGATCCTCGCCCCGGGCGGGGTGTATACGCTCGCGTCCGAGCAGAGCCCGCTGCTGCTGGTGGCACGCAACGACCTGCCGGTGGCGATCAACGTGCAACTGCAGGTCGACGCCCCCGAGGGGGTGCAGATCACCGACATCGGGCCGCAGCAACTGCCGCCCCGCGGTAGCCGGTCGCTGCAGGTGCCCGCCGAGATCTCCGACTCGCGCACCATGGTGGTCGATTTCTCATTGACCACAGAAAGTGGCCATGAACTGGGCGAACAGACTTCGGTCACGGTGCGGTCGAATGCATACGGTCAGGCTTTGGCGATAATTACCGCGTGTGCTGGTGCACTCCTGCTGTTCCTCGCCGGGCGCCGACTCTGGCACCGGTTCCGGGGCCAGCCGGATCGAGCCGACGAAGGGTATGAACGTCAATGACCGAGAACTCTCCCGGCGAGGGCTATCGGTCGTCGGCGCGGCCGACTCCACGGGAGCCGGGGCCCTCGCAGCCGCCACGGCCACGGCCGATGCGTGATCAGGGACAACCGCCGATGCCGCCGGGGTCGCGGCCGCAGAACCCGCCGCGGCCCATGCCGCCGCGCGGCACGCGGCCCGTGCCCCCGGGAGTTCCGCGGCCGGTGCCGCCGCCGGGCGGTCCGCGTCCCGGGCCGCCGAACCCCCCGATGCCGAACTCCCCAATGCCGAACCCGCCGCGGCCGCCCCAGGGTGGGCCGCACCGGATGCCGCCGCGGCCGGCGCCGCCGACCGGTCCGCGGCCGATGCCGCCGAACCCGCCGATGCAGAACGCGCCGCGCCCCCAGCCCCCCGGCGGTCCGCGGCCCGTGCCGCCGCGCCCGATGCCGCCGCGGGTCGGTCCGCCGGGCCCGATGCCGCCGCGGCCCGCACCCGCACCGCCGCGCGCACCGGCACCGGCACCCGCGCCGCCGACGCAGAAGCAGCCGGTGGCTCAGAAGGAACCACAGAAGAAGAGCCTGCTCGCCGCCACGGGGTCGATCGCGATCGCGACGCTGATCAGCCGCATGACCGGCTTCCTCAAGCAGCTGCTGCTGCTGACCGCGCTCGGCCCGGCCGTGGCCAGTGCGTTCACCGTCGCCAGCCAGATCCCGAACATGATCTCCGAGCTGGTGCTCGGTGCGGTGCTCACCGCGATCGTGGTGCCAGTGCTGGTCCGCGCCGAACAGGAGGACCCGGATCAGGGCGCGGCGTTCATCCGAAGACTCTTCACGGCGGCGCTCGCGCTGCTGGGCACGGCGACGCTGTTCGCGACCGCGGCCGCGCCGATCCTCACGACGTACGTCTTCCTGCCCAAGGACGGTGAGGTCAACACCGAGCTGACCACGGCACTGGTCTTCCTGCTGCTGCCGGCGGTCCTGTTCTACGGGCTCTCGGCGCTCCTCACCGCCATCCTGAACACCCGGCAGGTGTTCAAACCCGGCGCGTGGGCGCCGGTCCTGAACAACCTCGTGGTGCTGGCCATCCTCGTGGCGTACTGGTTGCTGCCGGGGGAGATCTCACTCGACCCGGTCAGCATCAGCGACCCGCACGTGCTGCTGCTCGGCCTCGGCGTGACCGCCGGTGTCGTCACGCAGGCCGTGAGCCTGCTGCCCGCGATCCGCAAGCAGGGCATCTCCCTGCGCCCGCTGTGGGGCCTCGACGACCGGCTCAAGCAGTTCGGTGGCATGGCCATCGCGATCGTGCTGTACGTGCTGATCAGTCAGCTCGGCATGATGTTCGCGACCCGCGTCTCGGCGCACGCCGACGAGGCCGGTCCGGCGATCTACTCCAATGCGTGGCTGCTGCTGCAGCTGCCGTACGGCGTCCTCGGCGTCACCGTGCTGACCGCGATCATGCCGCGACTCAGCCGCAACGCCGCCGCCGACGACACCCCGGCCGTCGTCGACGACCTGTCCGTCGCGACCCGGCTGACGATGATCGCGCTGATCCCGGTCGTCACGTTCTTCACGTTTGCCGGTCCCCAGATCGGACACGCGCTGTACGGCTACGGCAATTTCGGCGCCGGCAACGCCGAACGGCTCGGCGAGGCCGTCAGCTGGTCGGCGTTCACGCTCATCCCGTACGCGCTGGTGCTGATCCACCTGCGCGTGTTCTACGCACGCGAGCAGGCGTGGACCCCGACGTGGATCGTCCTCGGCATCACCGGCGTGAAGATCGCCCTCTCCGCGCTCGCCCCGGTGCTCTCGTCGGACAGCCAGCAGGTGGTGATCCTGCTCGGTGTCGCGAACGGGCTCGCGTACGTGGCGGGCGCATTCATCGGTGGGTTCCTGCTGCACCGCAGCCTCGGCGACCTGAGAATGGCGAACGTCGGCAAGACGGTGTGGGTAGTGCTGCTCGCGTCCGCGGCCGGTGCGGTCGCGATGTTCGCGGCGGACACGCTGCTGGGGCTCGACCGGCTGTCGGAGTCGTTCGGCGGCCCCGGCGCGATGATCCGCGTCGCGATCACCGGATCGCTGATGCTCGTGGTCACGTTCGTCCTGATGTGGCTCGCGAAGGTGCCCGAGGTCGTCGCGATCACGGTCGCGGTCCAGCGGAAGATCCCGGGCCTGCGCGGTCGCGGCGGCGCGGGACCCGACGAGACGCCGGTGCCGGTCGCGGTCGGATCGTCGTACGAGCCTGATACCGAATTGATTCCGGTGATCCGCGACCTCCCGCGGGCCCTCGATAGACCGGACGGTCTCCCGTACCCTGGACGCAGCGAGGCATACGTCGGTGGGGACTATATTCCCGACGAGTTCATAGAAGGAGCGCGTGTGAGCGACGACGACGGTGCCGACAAGAAGTCCGGCACGGCGACTGACGTCGAAGACGGCACCACCAAGGTGGCGGACACCACCGCCGGCGACACCCCGGACGAGCAGTCCGCGACGACGTCCGCTCCCCACGACACAGCCGAAAACGCCTCCGCTGCAGCCACTTCCGAAGCAGACGACGCGGCGCGTGAGCGCGAGCGCCGACGCCGCCGCGACCTCAACGTCGACACCGGCGTCTTCCCGATCGGTTCGCCGCAGCTGCCGCCGCTGCGCGTGACCGGCGCCGTCCCCGAACCGCGCCGCCTGCGCGGACCGCAGCTGATCGCGGGTGCCTCGGTGGCCGGTGGACGCTACCGGCTCCTCGCGCCGCACGGCGGCGCCCACGGGCTCCAGTTCTGGCAGGCCCTCGACATCAAGCTCGACCGCGAGGTCGCGCTCACGTTCGTCGACGCCGAGCAGCGGGCCGAGGGACCGGCCGCGACGGGCCCCGACGGCCCGCAGGCGATCCTGTCCCGCACGCTGCGCCTGGGGCGGATCAACTCGCCCGGCCTCGCCCGCGTCCTCGACGTCGTGCGCGGCAGCTCGGGCGGCATCGTCGTCGCCGAGTGGACGCCCGGCCGGTCGCTGAAGGAGATGGCCGAGACCGAGCCGTCGCCGATCGGTGCGGCCCGGGCCGTGCGCGCGCTCGCGGCGGCCGCGGAGGCCGCGCACCGCGGCGGCAGCGCCCTGTCGATCGACGACCCCGACCGGATCCGCATCAGCACCGCCGGCGACGCCGTCATGGCGTTCCCGGGCACCCTGTCCGATGCCGACCCGGCCGCCGACGTCAAGGGTCTCGGCGCGATGCTCTACGCCCTGATCACGGCACGGTGGCCGCTGGGCGTGCCGGGCACCGAGTCGTCCGAGGACATGCGCCCGGCCGACCGTGACCCGTCGGGCCGGCCCGTCGAACCGCGGGCGTTGCGCCCCGAGGTCCCGTTCGAGATCTCCGCGGTCGCGGTACGGGCGCTGGGGGGCGACAGCGGCATCCGCGCGGCGGCGACCGTGCAACACATCCTCGACCAGGCGACGGTCGTGGACCAGAAGACCGACCTCATGCCCGCGCTGCGACTGGGCCAGCGCGCACCGGGCAGCGACAGTCATGCCCTCGCCGACCCCGAGGCGGTCGCGGCGGAGAAGCAGAAGTCGAACCGCACCCTCATCGCCCTGGTCTCGCTCGGCGCGCTCACCGTGGTGGTGCTCGCGCTGATCGGCTGGTGGCTGGCGAACCTGCTGGCGGGCGGCAGTTCCGACGAGCCGCTGACGAACCAGAACCTCGGCCTGACCACGTCGGCGGAGGCGTCCGAGACGGCCGCCGCGCCCACGTCGGCGGCGCTGCCGCCCGCGACGGGTCCGGTGAAGCCGGCGAGCGCGGCCGTGTTCTCGCCGCAGGGCACACCCGACAACGCCGCCAACGCCGGTCTGGCGATCGACGGGAACCCGGCGACGGTGTGGAGCACCGACGCCTACTTCCAGCCCTTCCCGTCGCTCAAGCCGGGCGTGGGTCTGATGGTGACGCTGCCCGACGCCGCGAAGCTCACGAGCATGCAGATCACGTCGCCGACGCCGGGCACGCAGGTGGAGATCCGCACCGCGCCGTCGCCGAACACGTCCCTCGACCAGACGCGGGTGATCGGCAACGCGACGCTGCAGAACGGCGTGACCGACATCCCGCTGAAGTCCGACGGCGCCACCAAGAACGTCCTCGTGTGGATCACCGATCTGAGCACGGCGGGCGGGAAGAACCAGTCCGGGATCGCCGAGGTGTCCTTCACCGCCGCATCCTGACCGGATTCGCGCCGGTCCCGAGGAGGACTGCCGGGCAACCGATCGGCTAACATCCGCCGGTGCGAATCTTCAGGGGGGTCGCCAAAGCAGGTCTGTCGGATGCAGAACTCTTGGCAGCGCACGCGTCGGGTGACGGGGGCGCGTTCGCGGAGTTGCTGAGCCGGCATTACGACCACCTTTGGCACGTTGCGAGGAGAACGAGCTACACCGTCGAGGATGCGGCCGACGCGCTGCAGGAGGCGCTGCTGTCGGCGCACCGCACGGCGGGATCGTTCCGGGCGGACGCGGCCGTGCGCAGCTGGCTGCACACGATCGTGGTGAACGCGTGCCTCGACCGGATCCGGCGGAACCGCGCCCGACCGACGGTGTCGCTGTCGTCGGACGAGACCGTCGATCCGCGGGACGAGCGGGACCACATCGCCGAGCGGGAGACGGCGCTGCTCGTCGACCGGGCGCTGCTGCGGCTCCCGCCCGAACAGCGGGCCGCGATCGTCGCCGTCGACATGGAGGGGTACTCGGTGGCCGAGGCCGCGCAGCGGCTCGGCGTGCCGGAGGGGACGGTGAAGAGCCGGTGCGCCCGCGCCCGCGTGAAGCTGGCCTCGCATTTGGAATACTTGCGAGATGTAGGGAACCGATCTTGACCTCCCCGCGTCTGAACCAATTGAAGGCACGATCGTGCCCCGGCACCAGCGGGTAGGAGGTGAGATGGCGGCCCACGACGGCGCAGAGATGCTCGGCCCCCCGTTCTCGGCGGATCTACTCGCCGACCTGCACGCCGGGGTCCTGTCCGAGGACGTCAGTGCCCACCTGTGGCCGCTCGTGCGGCAGGATCCGGGCGCACTAGCAATCCTCGACGCCCTCGACACCGTCGCCGCCACGCTCGGCGAGGTGGGCCGGGACCACAGTGTCGGGACCCCTGTTCCTCCGGAGATCGCGGCCCGCATCGATGCGGCCTTGGAACGGCAGGACCGGAGCGCGGCCGACGGGGTCACCGCGCTGGCGGACGCCCCCTCCCGGCGGCACGCTCGGACGTGGCTCACCGTCGCGGTGGCGGCGACGGCCGCGGCCGTCGGCCTGGTGTTCGTGCTCACCGGTCTCGACCGCTCCGACTCGACGGCGCCCGCGGTGATCGCGACGCCCACGTCGGCGCCCGCGACCCGGGTGGCCGACCTCGACAGCGACCTCGCCCCCGAGCAGGTGCTCGCGCTGGCCCGCGGCGCGAAGGGCGGGGCCGACATCGGCCGTCTCGCGGATCCGGATGTCCGCGGCGAATGCCTGCAGGCCAACGGGTTCGCGCCCTCGACGCCGGTACTGGGCACCAGGGCCGTGCAGTTCCGCGGCGACTACGCCGTGCTGATGCTGCTGGCCGGACCGCGCCCGCCGGCCCTCACCGCGCTGGTCGTCGGCACCGGCTGCAGCACATCCGCCCCGGAGCTGCGCGCGCAGACCGAAATAGGTTGAGCCCGTCTACTGTTCGTCCCCCTCGGCGGACCGGTCCGCCACCGGCACCAGCAGTTCCCGGATGCGGGCGCGGAGCTCGGGGGTGTCGTCGCCCTCGGCAATGAGGCTCGAGAACAGCGCCGCGCCGGATGCCAGCACCAGCACCGCCTTCGCGTCCAACAGGTCTCGCGACCGCGTCTCCGCGGACGCCGGGCCGTCGGCGGCGCCGTGCGCGGCGAACAGTTCCGCAGCCGGACCGCTGAACCCCTGCCACAACGCCGTCCGCAGGTCCTCGTGGTCGCGCAGGGCGGCGAGGAGGCCCGGCAACGCCTCCCGCACGTCCGGCCGGGAGAACAGCTGGGCGCTGCCGGTGATCACCCAGTCGATCCAGCCGGTGCGGTCGGTGCCCTCGAACGGTTCGAGGTCGGGTGTCGCGCCCAGGAGGGAGTCGAGCACCAGGTGCGCCTTGGACGCCCAGCGTCGTGACAGTGCCGCCCGGCTCACCCCGGCACGCGCGGCGATCCCGCGCATGCTCAGCTGCTCCCAACCGACCTCCAACAGCATTTCCCTGGTGGCGGCCAGGACGTCGGCGTCGATTCGGGGATCCCTGGGGCGCCCCGTGCTGGCGGCGCTATCGGTCACGTGTGCGTTCATCGTTCCGAATTGTCGAACAAGACGGTTCGCTCGCGCCATTCCTTCGTTTACGAGTCCGGTGGTACCGTAACCGAAACCGACGGGAGGCGGCATGAAGGTCGCGGTCACGGGAGGCACCGGGTATCTCGGTGCGCACACCACGCGGGCGTTGCTCGCGGACGGTCACGACATCCGCCTGCTGGTGCATCCGGACGAGTCGGCGGCCGCGGTACTGCCGCTGTTCGGTCCCGCCGCCGACCGCGTCGAGGTGCTCCGCGGGGACATCCGCGACCCCGACGTCGTGGCGGCCCTGCTCGACGGCTGCGACGCCGTCCTGCACGCCGCCGGCGTCGTGGGCACCGACAACAGCCGCGAGGCGCTGATGTGGGAGGTCAACACCGCGGCCACCGCGACGCTGCTCACCCGGGCGGCCGCGCTGGGGTTGGACCCGATCGTGCACGTCGCGAGCTACAGCGCGCTGTTCCCGCCCCCGGGGCCGGTGATCGGCCCGGACAGTCCCACCGCGCCGGGGCGCAGCGCGTACGGCCGCAGCAAGGCCGCCGCCGACCGCATCGCCCGCGCGCTGCAGGACGCGGGGGCGCCGGTGGTCATCACCTACCCGTCGAGCGTCGTCGGTCCCGGGCTGGGCGGGATGCGCGGGGTGACAGCCACGGGGTGGGCCCCCGTGGTCGCGGCCGGGGTCGCCCCGCGGCTGCGCGGGGGCATGCAGATGATCGACGTGCGCGACGTCGCCGACGTGCACGCCGCGGTGATGCGCCCGGGTCGCGGTCCGCGGCGGTACATGTGCGGGGGCGAGCTGATCGAGTTCAACGAGCTCGTCGACATCCTGGAGTACGCCTCGGGTCATCGGCTGATACGTATCCCGTTGGCTCCGAGTGTCTTCCGGGGATTGGGCCGGATCGCCGACGCACTCGGCACGGTCCTGCCGGTGGGCGCGGGGTTGAGCTACGAGGCGGCGTGGCTGCTCACCGCGGCCACGCCGACCGACGACTCGCGGACGCTGTCCGAACTGGGTCTGACGTGGCGGCCGGTGCGCGCGGCGCTGTCGGCATCGGTGCGCACCCCGGTGCCGGGGACACCGGAGGGACTCGCGCCGTGAGCCCGACGGGGCCGCGCACGCCGGCGTCGCCGATCTGGGAACCCACCCGGCTCGGTCCGCTGACGCTGCGGAACCGGATCATCAAGGCCGCCACCTTCGAAGGCGTCATGCCGCACGGCCGGGTCACCGACGAGTTGGTCGAGTTCCACGCCGAGGTCGCACGTGGGGGAGCGGCGATGACGACGGTCGCGTACTGCGCCGTCTCGCCCGGCGGGCGGGTGCACCGCGACACCCTCGTCCTCGACGGTCCGACGGGGCGGGACCTGCGCCGGCTCACCGATGCCGTGCACGCCGAGGGGGCACTGGCGGCCGCGCAGATCGGACACGCCGGCCTGGTGGCGAACCAGCTCTCCAACCGGACCCGGTCGCTCGCGCCGTCCACCCGAATAAGCGCTCCCGCAATGGGTTTGGTGAGGGGTGCGACGGGACCCCAACTCGAACGGGTCACCTGCGACTTCGCGTCCGCCGCTCGGGTGGCCGTCGACGCCGGGTTCGACGCCCTCGAGGTGCACCTCGGCCACAACTATCTGCTGAGCAGCTTCATGAGCCCCAACCTCAACCGGCGCACCGACGGCTACGGCGGCAGCGTGGCGGCGCGGTCCCGGTTCCCGCGCGAGGTGCTCGAACGGGTCCGGGCCGCCGTCGGCGACTCGGCCGCGGTCACGGCGAAGTTCAACATGGCCGACGGCGTCCCCCGCGGACTGTGGCTCGACCAGAGCCTGCAGATCGCCCGGCTCGTCCAGTCCGACGGCTGCGTCGACGCGCTGCAGCTCACCAGCGGCAGTTCGCTGCTCAACGCCATGTACTACTTCCGCGGCGAGGTGCCGATGGCGGAACTCGTTGCGGCGCAACCGAGGCTGGTGGGCCTTGGGCTCAGGTTGTACGGTCCGCGCATCCTCCCGACCTACCCGTTCGAGGAGGCGTTCTTCCTCCCGTTCGCCCGACAGTTCCGCGAGGCGCTGTCGCTGCCGTTGATCCTGCTGGGTGGCGTGAACCGTCTCGACACCATCCGCACCGCACTCGACGAGGGATTCGAGTTCGTCGCCATGGCCCGCGCGCTCCTGCGCGATCCGTACCTGCCCGAGAAGTTCCGCACCGAGCGGGTCGCCGAGGGCCTGTGCATCCACTGCAACAAGTGCATGCCGACCATCTACAGCGGCACGCGGTGCGTGGTCCGCGAGGCGATCCGGGAGGACGGCGGCCGCGGCCGGCGGCGGTAGGTAGCCCGGCTCCGGCGAGACCAGCGTCACCAAAGTTACCGACACGGTGTTGGTATATTTGCCGACAGGCCGTCGGGAAAATCGGACATCCGGAAGCTTCCTTCGTCGGCTGCATCGACAGATCACACCGACCAGGAGTCAAAGATGTTCCTCGCCCTGCGGGAGCTACGGTTCGCGCGATCCAGATTCGGCCTGATGGGGGGTGTCATCGCCCTCATCTCGGTGCTGATGGTCCTGCTGTCCGGCCTGTCCTCCGGCCTCGTCGAGGACGGCGTCTCGGGCCTGAAGGCCATGCCGGTGGACGGGTTCGCGTTCAACGAAGGCACCAAGACCGACTCGGCGTTCTCGCGCAGCATCGTCACCGACGAGCAGGTCGACGCCTGGCGCGCCCAGCCCGGCGTCGCCGAGGCCCAGCCGTTCGGCAACATGCTCGTCAACGCCCACAACGAGGACGGCGTACCGGTCGACTTCGCGCTGTTCGGCGTCCCGACCGACTCGTTCCTCGCTCCCACGGCCGCCGACGGCACCGGGCTGGGCGAGCCGGACGGGCTCGTCGTCAGCCGGAGCGCACTCGACGAGGGCGTCGATCTCGGCGACACCATCACCATCGACCGTCTCGGCACCGAACTGACGATCGTCGGCGTCACCGAGGGCAAGCAGACGTTCGGCCACGTCGACGTCGCATACCTGCCGATCGAGATGTGGCGCCAGCTGCACTCGGGTGTGCGCCCCGGCGAGCCCGTCCCCGCCCAGTCGATGACGGAGGCCACCGCGGTCGCGCTGCAGGCCGAGCCGGGTGCGACGCTCGACTCCGCGGCCGGTGACGCGGCAGCGCAGACGTCGACGGTGTCCCTCGAGGACTCGTTCCAGTCCTCGCCCGGATTCAGTGCCGAGACGATGACGCTGGACCTCATCAAGGTGTTCCTGTACGCGATCTCCGCACTCGTCGTCGGCGCCTTCTTCACGGTGTGGACGATCCAACGCAAGCACGAGATCGCCGTGATGCGCGCGATGGGCGCCTCCACCGGCTACCTGCTGCGCGACGGCCTGGCCCAGGCGTTCATCCTGCTGCTCGGCTCCGTCGCCGTCGGCGCCGCCGTCGGCTACGGCTTCGGCTCGCTGATCGGCGGGGGAGTGCCGTTCCTGCTCGAGCCCGCCGCGGTGGCGGTCGCCGCGGTCCTGCTCATGGTCCTGGGCCTGATCGGTGCCGCGATCGCGATCGTCCGGATCGCGTCGGTCAATCCGTTGAACGCGCTGGGAGGCCAGCGATGAGCGCCAGGAAGGACGCTGCTGTGACCACCGCGACCGAGACGGACACCCGCACCGACACCGCCGCCCTCGAGATCGTCGACGCCGACCTGCGGCTCGGCGACGGCGAGCAGACCGTGACCGCCCTGGACGCGGTCAGCCTGACCGTCCGCCCCGGCGAGATGGTGGCCGTCGTCGGGCCGTCGGGCTCGGGCAAGTCGAGCCTGCTGGCCGTCGCCGGTGCCCTCACCACCCCGGACTCGGGCGCTGTCCGCGTCGGCGGCCACGACCTGCTGTCGATGACGAAGGCGGAGGCCGCGAAGTTCCGGCGAGGTCACATCGGGTTCGTGTTCCAGAGCGGCAACCTGATCCCGTCGCTCACGGCGGCCGATCAGCTGCGGCTGGTGTCGCACCTCGGGAACACCAAGGGCCGGAAGTTCCGCGACCCGCTCGAGCTGCTCGAGCAGGTGGGACTGGGGCACAAGGCCGACCGCCGGCCCGACCAGCTCTCGGGCGGCGAGCGCCAGCGGGTGGGCATCGCCCGCGCCCTGGTGTCGACGCCGTCGCTGCTCCTGGTCGACGAGCCGACCGCGGCGCTCGACCGGGCGCGCAGCCACGAGATCGTGCAACTGCTCGCGCGGGAGACCCGGGAATCCCGGGTCGGCACGGTCATGGTGACCCACGACTACGATGTCCTCGACTATTGCGACCGCGTGGTCGAGATGACCGATGGTCGGCTCACACCCCGGTAAGCCGGAACATCCCAGCGAGCGAGGAGGGCCCGTGCCGCGGATCACTGCACCGACAGTCGGTGAGCATCGAGCCGCGCAGCAGCGGGCCCTCCTCGACGCCGCTCGGGAGGTCCTTGCCGAGGGGGCGACCGAGATCCCGTCGTTCGGGGAGGTTGCCGCCCGTGCCGGGCTCGCCCGGTCGAGCATGTACCAGTACTTCAAGTCCCGCCAGCACCTGCTCGACGCGCTGATCGAGGACGCCTTTCCCCGGTGGTCGGCTCGCGTCGCCGCGGCCATGGCCGAGGCCGACGATCCCGCGGAGCGTGTCCTGGCGTACATCGACGCCAACCTGACCCTGGTCGCCGAGGGCGAGCACGCCATCGCGACCGCGCTGGCGCAGATCGCGCCCGGCCCGGAGCTCGACGCCAAGAGCCGCGCCATGCACGAGGATCTCTACACCCCGCTGTCCGACGCACTCAGCGAGTTGGGGGTGCCGGACGCCGCGGCCATGTCCGAGTTGATCAATGCGGTGCTGCACGCCGCGTCCCGACAGGTCGAGCGGGGGGAGGACGTCGAACATGTGCGGCGCACCGCCGCCGACCTCGTCCGGCCCTTCGTGACGGAGCGCGCCGGACGCGGCGGCTGACCCCCGGGACACCGCCGCGAGCGTATGACCCGCTCCACATCGACGGTTCCACGTGAAACGTTCGACAGCACCGGTCGAGTGCACCGACCCGTCTCGGGGAACAACACCAACTAATCTGTTGTTGACCTGACCGACTCCGCGAGCTGCGCCGCCACGGCGAATTCGTGTGAGCAGCAGTGAACGACAGCAGCAGCACAGGATTGCTCCAGAGGACAGGAAGGCCCGCATGACCACTCCGACCACGGTCCGTGACCTCATCATCGTCGGCTCGGGACCGGCCGGATACACCGCCGGCGTGTACGCCGCCCGTGCGGAACTCGAGCCCCTGCTGTTCGAGGGCACCCAGTTCGGTGGCTCGCTGATGACCACCACCGAGGTCGAGAACTTCCCGGGCTTCCGGGAGGGCATCATGGGCCCGGACCTGATGGACGAGATGCGCGAGCAGGCCAAGCGTTTCGGTGCCGACATCCGCACCGAGGACGTCGAGGAGCTCGAGCTGAGCGGGCCGATCAAGAAGGTCGTCGCGAACGGCGAGACCTACTACGCCCGCGCCGTCATCCTCGCGATGGGCGCCGCCGCCCGCTACCTCGGCATCCCCGGCGAGGAGACGCTCCTCGGCCGCGGCGTGAGCGCGTGCGCGACGTGCGACGGCTTCTTCTTCCGCGACCAGGACATCGTCGTGGTCGGTGGCGGCGACTCCGCGATGGAGGAGGCCACCTTCCTCACCAAGTTCGCCCGGACCGTCACCGTCGTGCACCGCCGCGAGGAGTTCCGCGCCTCCCGGATCATGCTCGAGCGGGCCAAGGCGAACGAGAAGATCCGCTTCGTCACCAACGCCGAGCCGGTGGAGGTCCTCGGCGAGAACAGCGTCACGGGCCTGGTGATCCGCGACACCGTCACCGGCGAGCAGTCCACGCTCGATGTGACCGGCATGTTCGTCGCGATCGGCCACGATCCGCGCAGCGAGCTCGTCAAGGGCCAGGTCGACCTCGACCAGGCCGGCTACGTGCAGGTGCAGTCCCCGACCACCGCCACCACGGCCCCGGGCGTCTTCGCGGCGGGCGACCTGGTCGACCACACCTACCGCCAGGCCATCACCGCCGCCGGCACCGGCTGCTCCGCCGCGATCGACGCCGAGCGCTGGCTGGCCGACCAGGGCGACATCACCGAGAACACCCTCGCGGCCGCGGGCGAGCCCGTCGCCGTCGACGCCTGACCCGCTCCACCCACCCCTACCCCGACCGGACCAGATCCCAGGAGGATCCCGTGGCGAACACCATCACCATCAGCGACGACTCGTTCAAGCAGGCTGTCCTCGAATCCGACAAGCCCGTGCTCGTCGACTTCTGGGCCACCTGGTGCGGCCCGTGCAAGATGGTCGCGCCGGTGCTGGAGGAGATCGCCGGTGAGCACGCCGACAAACTCACCGTCGCGAAGCTGGACATCGACCAGAACCCCAGTGCGGCCGGTGAATTCAAGGTGATGTCGATCCCGACGATGATCCTGTTCCAGGACGGCAAGCCCGTCAAGACCATCGTCGGAGCCAAGGGCAAGGCGGCCCTCCTCAAGGATCTCGCCGAGGTGCTCTGACCTCCGCGCCCCGTCCGGTAAGCCCGGATCCCGGCCACAGTGTGACCTGACTGCCACCACAGCCTTGTCACACTGTGGCCTACTGGATTGCCGATGCGCCGGGGCCGTCTGAGAGAATCGATCGACGTCCGCTACGAAAGGCCCGCGAGCATGCAGCTACTCCGTCACGGCGACCACGGCCCCGCCGTCGCCGAGATCCGGGGTACTTTGACCGGCCTGGGATTCCTCCACCACGGTGTGGCGGAGACGCACCGCGAGACCGTCAACGGCTCGCACTGGGTGGCCCCCGACGCCGTGTTCGACCACCATCTCGATTCCGCCGTCCGCGCGTTCCAGCAGCAGCGCGGCCTGCTCGTCGACGGCATCGTCGGCCCGGCGACGTACCGCTCCCTCAAGGAGGCGTCGTACCGGCTCGGTGCCCGCACCCTCATCTACCAGCTGTCCGCCCCGCTGTACGGCGACGACGTCGCGCACCTGCAGACCCGTCTGCAGGACCTGGGCTTCTACATCGGGCGCGTCGACGGCTACTTCGGCCCGCAGACGCACGACGCGCTGAGCTCGTTCCAGCGCGAGATCGGCATCGCCGCCGACGGCATCTGCGGCCCCGCGACGCTGCGCTCGCTGGAGCTGCTCGGCACCCGCGTCTCGGGCGGTTCGCCGCACGCGATCAGCGAGGAGGAGCTGGTCCGCCGGTCGGGTCCGCAGCTGAGCGGCAAGCGGATCGTGATCGATCCGGGTCTCGGCGGCGCCGACAGCGGCCTGATCGTGCAGACCCCGCACGGGCCGATGAGCGAGGCCGAAATCCTGTGGGATCTCGCGAGCCGGCTCGAGGGGCGGATGGCGGCGACGGGCATGGAGACGTTCCTGTCGCGTCCGCAACACGCCAACCCGAGCGAGGCCGAGCGCGCCGAGACGTCCAACGGGTTCGACGCCGACCTCATGATCGCGCTGCGGTGCGACAGCCACTCGAGTCCCGCCGCGAGCGGCGTGGCGAGCTTCCACTTCGGCAACTCGCACGGTTCCACCTCGATGATCGGGCAGATCCTCACGGGCTTCATCCAGCGCGAGATCGTGGCACGAACACCTTTGCGGGACTGCAGAACTCACGGACGCACCTGGGATCTCCTGCGGCTCACCAAGATGCCGACTGTTCAGGTCGACATCGGTTATCTCACAAGCGGTTCCGACGTTTCCGTGCTCACCGATCCACGCCAGCGTGACACCATCGCCGAGGCGATCCTCATCGCGGTCAAGCGGCTGTACCTGCTGGGCCAGGACGACGCCCCCACCGGGACGTTCACGTTCGCCGAACTGCTCGCCGAGGAGTTGGCGGACGCCGAACGCGGTCGCTGACGCTTCGGCCCGTCGCGGCGGCCGTGGCGACGGGCCCGGGAAGGGCCCTAGCAGGCCCCCACGGCGGTTCGTTCGCCGATGTCGACCATCGACAGGGTCGAGACCTCCAGGAGCCGCTCCAGGGCCGCCTCGACGTCCGCCTTCCACAGGTGGTCGCGGTCGAGTTCGAGGCGCAGGCGGGGGAATCGGTGATGGGGTGCGATCACCTCGAATCCCACGTCCTCGAGGAAGTCGGCACTGATCATGCATTCCTGCGGGGAGCATTCCCGGGCCGCGGTGGCCGACGGGACGCCGCTGGCCACGCTGTCGGGGTCGGGACGGATGCCGAAGGCCTCCAACGCCCGCACACCACGCCGCACGAGATCGGCGACGGCGGCCTGGATCAGGGTCGCGCCCAGCCCGTACTCGTCGCCGATGGGTTCCAGTCGCATCGTGGTGAGCAGAACCGCGTCGGCGCTCACGGGGGAGGTGGGGAACAGGTCGGCGCGCGGCACCATGCTGGGCGGGGCGTACAGCGCGCAGCCGGCGGGCTTGTCGTCGACGAGGGCCACCTGACCGCAGGAACCCCATTCGAGCATGACCATCGACAGCCATGCTTCCTTCTCGAACTCGGGGTCGTAGAAGCCGGAGAACTCGCGCGAGGCGCGGACGGCGGCGGGATCCATCTCCCAGAAGACGCATCGCCGGGCGTGGGAGGACAGCTTGTCGAGTCCGTCCAGACTGAGTGACGTGACGCTAGTCGACACCGTGTACGCCAGCCTCCATGCCCCCAGCCTCCATGACCACTCGGGGAGTCACACCCGCCTCGACGGAACTATCCCCTCCAGAATAGGGGATAGTTCCGTCCTCAGCGCGGCGGCGGCATTCTGCCGCCGAACGGGTGGGAGGACCGATCGCCTTCGGATGCCCGGAAAGTGTCCGACCCCTTCAGCCACACCGGTAACGTCACTGTGACGCTTCGGCGGCGGTCGCCCGAACGACGTCAGTTGCCCGTCTGCTTCTCCATCATCGTCACGATGCGCTCGAGGTCGTCGACCGACCCGAACTCGACGACGATCTTGCCCTTGCGCTTACCGAGACTCACCGTCACCCGGGTGTCGAACGAGTTCGACAGGCGCTCCGCCACGTCCTGCAGACCCGGCATCTGGATCGGCTTCCGCTTCACCGGTGGGGTAGGGGAGGGGCCCTCGCGGTTGGCGAGCATGACCGCTTCCTCCGTCGCCCGGACCGACATGCCCTCCGCGACGATGCGGGCCGCGAGAACCTCCTGGGCGTCCGCGCCCGCCTCGAGGGACAGCAGCGCCCGCGCGTGTCCGGCCGACAGCACCCCGGCCGCCACCCGGCGCTGCACCGGGATAGGCAGCTTGAGCAGACGGATCATGTTCGTCACGACCGGCCGGGAGCGGCCGATCCGCGCGGCCAACTCCTCGTGGGTGACCTCGAACTCTTCGAGTAGCTGCTGGTACGCCGCCGCCTCTTCGAGCGGGTTGAGCTGGACGCGGTGGATGTTCTCCAGCAGCGCATCCCGCAGCATCGACTCGTCGGTGGTCTCGCGGACGATCGCCGGGATCGTCTCGAGCCCCGCGAGCTGGCTGGCGCGCCAACGACGCTCACCCATGACGAGCTGGTACTGCTCAGGGCCGACCCGGCGGACCACGATCGGCTGCATCAGCCCGAACTCGCGGATCGAGTGCACCAGCTCCGCCAGCGCCTCCTCGTCGAAGACGGAGCGGGGCTGCTTGGGATTCGGCTCGATCAGCTGCGGCGCGATCTCGTGGTACACCGCCCCGGCGGGGGAGAGGGGTTCCTGATCGGTGCGGACCGGCGGCGTCGGGGTCGGTGCGGTCGCGACGACCTCGCCGGCGTCCGTGGCGCCCGCGGAAGCCTTGCCGCCGTCTTTCGCCGCCCCGCCGCCGTCCTTCGCGGCCTTGCTCGCGGCGGACTTCGTCGCGGTCTTGCGCGGGGCCTTGGGCGCCGGCTTGGCCGGAGTGGCAGCCGCCTTCTCGTCACCGTCGGCCGGGGTGACGGCCGGCGCCGAGGTGCCGATGATGACGTCCGCAGCCGCTGTCCCCAGTCCCGGTCCGCCGTTCGCGGGACCCGTCGGGATCAGCGCCGCCAGCCCGCGACCGAGTCCGCCCTTGCGTGTCTGCGCCATCTCTACTGCTCCTGCGTCGTGGTGGACATGCCGCGTGCCGCGAGTTCGCGGCCGGCATCGAGATAGCTCATCGCGCCCCTCGATCCGGGGTCGTAGTCGAGGACCGTCATCCCGTAGCCGGGCGCCTCGGACACCTTGACCGAACGCGGAATCACCGCGCGCAGGACCGCGTCGCCGAAGTGCTGGCGCACCTCCTCGGCCACCTGGTCGGCGAGCTTGGTGCGCGCGTCGTACATCGTCAACAGGACGGTGGAGACGTGCAGTTCCGGATTCAGATGGGCCTGCACCAGTTCGATGTTGCGGAGCAACTGCCCGACGCCTTCGAGTGCGTAGTACTCGCACTGGATCGGGATCAGCACCTCCCGCGCCGCGACCATCGCGTTGACGGTGAGCAGCCCCAGCGACGGCGGGCAGTCGATGAGGATGAAGTCGGCATCGATGTCGGAGAGCGCGGCCTCGGACAACGCGTTCTTGAGTCGGTTCTCGCGGGCCACCATCGACACGAGTTCGATCTCGGCGCCGGCGAGGTCGATCGTCGCGGGGATGCAGTAGAGACGCTCGTTGTGCGGGCTCTGCTGGATCGCTTCCTTCGCGGTCACCTCACCGAGGAGCAGCTCGTAGCTCGACGGTGTGCCCGACGTGTGCGGGATGCCGAGCGCGGTGCTCGCGTTGCCCTGCGGATCGAGGTCGACGACCAACACCGTCAGCCCCTGGATAGCAAGCGCCGACGCCAGATTCACCGTCGACGTCGTCTTGCCGACGCCGCCCTTCTGGTTGGCGATCGTGAACACGCGGCGCTGCGGCGGCTTCGGCAGCGTCACCGAGCCGGGGTGCAGCACCTGACTCGCGCGCTGCGCGGCCGCACCGATCGGGGTGTCCGCGAGGGAGATTCCCTCGTAGGGGGAGGAGTGGGCAAAGTCTTGATCTCGACTGTCGTCCGTCGAGTCCGGCGGGGTGGCGGTTTCCCGTGAAACCGGCTCCCGTGAAACCGTTTCACGTGAAACGGCGGATTCAGCTCCAGCCGACATCTACTGCTCCTTCACTTGATGACCACTCATGACGCAATTCTCGACCCTCGACCCCTCGAATGCCCGTAACTCAGCGATGCCGGCGACCGTGTTGAGTGACACGTTCCGCCCGCACCACGATCGTCGGCACCGGCAACACATCGCCACCACACTCGACGACCTCCAGCTTGCCAGCCCCGAGTCGAGCAAGGGAAGCACGATCCCGGGAAATCTCCTCCGCCGCACTCGAACCCTTCAACGCCAACATCCGACCACCCACACGCACCAACGGCAACGACCACCGCGCCAACTTCTCCAACGGCGCCACCGCACGCGACGTCACCACATCGGCGCCCCCCGCCTCCTTGACCACGCCGGAATCCTCCGCACGGCCCCGCACCACCGACACGTTCGACAACCCCACCGACTCCACGAACTCCTGCAGATACACCGACCGCCGAAGCAACGGCTCCACCAACGTCACCCGCACATCCGGCCGCGCAATCGCCAACGGAATCCCCGGCAACCCCGCCCCCGACCCCACATCCACCACCGACTCACCGGCCCCCACCAACTCACCCAACACCGCACAATTGAGCACATGCCGCACCCACAACCGCGGCACCTCCCGCGGACCGATCAACCCCCGCACCACACCATCCGACGACAACGACGCGTGATACGCCTCCGCCAACCCCACCCGATCACCGAACACCCGCCCCGCCGCACCGACAACATCCCACTGCTCATCAACCAGTTCCACGTGAAACATCCTCCCCAACCCACCACCACACAACCAACTCGGGCACCGCCTTTCGGGGACGTGAGCTCTGCGCCCGGGCGGACCACAGGGGAGGGGGGTCGGTCGCACGGTTCCACGTGAAACACCGCTCCGGCCCCCGAACGCCAATCCGGGGCTCGCAGCCTAAGGGCAACGAATCGCGGCACCCCGCCCGCATCCGGGCCGCCGGGCATCACGGCCGTCGGCGAGTGGGCACACGATCGGGGGCGTCGGTGTTTCACGTGAATCCACGGCGGCGCTCCAGGCTTCGGCGACACCTCGGTGGAGCCCGAGCGGGCACCGGCCGCGCGGGAGGAGCGCCGTCGGCACGCATACGCGAGCGCGCCTCGACCATTCACGAACACAATCACCGCACCGAACCGAGATCCACTGTCACAGTGACGAAATGGGTCGGGGTAACGACCCGGGCGTCCGCAGCAATCGGGCCTCCCAGAGTGGCGAATCGTGTTTCCTGTTGCCGCGCAGCATGTTTCAGGACAAACAACGAGATGTGCGACCCTGGACCGCCGTCACCCCCGCTCGGCGCCGTTCTGGGCGTCGAATCGGGCGTGGGGCAGGCCGTGAGGTCGTCATCGCGTTCCGAAATTTCGGATCGGTTCCGTTGGCGAGTCCTCTTCGGAGACCGAGATGCAATCATCGGGCGACTCTGCACGGGAACCGACGACCGGTCGGGCCGGCCGAGCGCGGAACACGCCGACCCCGTCGCGCTCGTGAACGGCGCTGCGTGTGTGTCGACGCACGCGGTGGGGCCGCTCCGTCCGAGGTGCACTACGGCACCTGCCCGGTTTCGCAACTTCCTCGCGGCGTCCCGCATCGCCGCCGGGCACGTCCCCAACGCGCTGGATCCGGACCCAGCTGCCGTGCGTGCCGGTGCGTCCGTTCGTGGGCGGCTGACGAAATCTCTTGGGGGAGGGGAGGAGCGGTCCCCTCCAGGCCGGTGTCAGCGCCGGACGCGGTGCCGATGGTGGGCGACTCGTTCCGCCCGCACCACGATCGTCGGCACCGGCAACACATCGCCACCACACTCGACGACCTCCAGCTTGCCAGCCCCGAGTCGAGCAAGGGAAGCACGATCCCGGGAAATCTCCTCCGCCGCACTCGAACCCTTCAACGCCAACATCCGACCACCCACACGCACCAACGGCAACGACCACCGCGCCAACTTCTCCAACGGCGCCACCGCACGCGACGTCACCACATCGGCGCCCCCCGCCTCCTTGACCACGCCGGAATCCTCCGCACGGCCCCGCACCACCGACACGTTCGACAACCCCACCGACTCCACGAACTCCTGCAGATACACCGACCGCCGAAGCAACGGCTCCACCAACGTCACCCGCACATCCGGCCGCGCAATCGCCAACGGAATCCCCGGCAACCCCGCCCCCGACCCCACATCCACCACCGACTCACCGGCCCCCACCAACTCACCCAACACCGCACAATTGAGCACATGCCGCACCCACAACCGCGGCACCTCCCGCGGACCGATCAACCCCCGCACCACACCATCCGACGACAACGACGCGTGATACGCCTCCGCCAACCCCACCCGATCACCGAACACCCGCCCCGCCGCACCGACAACATCCCACTGCTCATCAACCAGTTCCACGTGAAACATCCTCCCCAACCCACCACCACACAACAAGAGAAAAAGGCCGCGGGTCCCAGCCGTACGGCTGGGACCCGCGGCCCTACGGGTCCGGAGGAACCCGGTGCGTCAGTCCTTGATCACGACGACGCGACGGTTCGGCTCGGCGCCCTCGCTTTCGCTGGAGACACCGTCGACCTTCGCGACCGCGTCGTGCACGATCTTGCGCTCGAACGGCGTCATCGGCGCCAGTTCCTCACGCTCACCGGAGGCCAGCACGCGCTCCGCGGCGGCCTTGCCGAGGGTGCTGAGCTCGGCCCGACGGCCGGCACGCCAGCCCGCGACGTCGAGCATCAGGCGGCTGCGCACACCGGTGGACTGCTGGACCGCGAGGCGCGTCAGCTCCTGGAGCGCGTCGAGCACCTCGCCCTTGCGGCCGACCAGCTTCGACAGGTCCTTGCCGCCGTCGATGCTCACGACGGCGCGATCACCCTCGACGTCGAGGTCGATGTCGCCGTCGAAGTCCAGGACGTCGAGCAGCTGCTCGAGGTAGTCGCCGGCGATCTCGCCTTCCTCGATCAGATCGTCCTCGGTGTCGGTGTCGGTGTCCGCATTCTGAGTCTCGAGTGCCACGTCCGTGCTCTCTCTGTCCTCACCCTCCCGGGCGATGTCCTGCTCACTGGTCATCGTCGTTCTCTCTTCTCGAGGTCAGCGCCGCTTGCGCTTGTTGCTCTTGGGGCGATTGGCCGCCGGCCGTGGCTTGGGCTTGGGCCGCTGCGCGCTCGAGGCGCCGCCACTCGTGCCCCCGCCCGCACCGGGCGACTCGGCGGACTCGTCCGCATCGTCGGCGACCGACTCGGACTCGACCGCGGCGGATTGCACCACCTGCTTGCGTGCGTCCTTCTTGGGCCGCGCACCGGGCTTGGGCGCGTTGTCGGCCCGACGCTCCATCGCAGCCTGCTTCTTGGCGTCCTCCTCCGCATCGATCTTGCGGAAGACGAGATGCTGCTGCGCGTAGGTCCAGATGTTGTTCGACACCCAGTAGAGGAGGATGGCGATCATCAGGAAGGGGCCACCGACGAGCACGCCGAGCGGGAACACCCACAGGGCGAGTTTGTTCATGATCGCGGACTGCGGGTTAGCGGCCGCGGCGGCGCTCTGCCGCGCCACCGACGCACGCGAGTTGAAGTGCGTGGCGACCGACGCGATGATCATGAGCGGGATGGCGACCGCCGCGATGTTCGCGACGGTCGGGACCGTGCCGTACGCGCCGAATGACTCGAGCTGTTCCTTCGGCATCGTGATGTACGACGAGATCGGGGCACCGAACAGACGGGCGCTCAGGAACGACTGGACGTCGGCCGCGCTGAAGAAGTAGTTCGCGGTGTTCGCGTTGTCCTCGATCGACATCCCGAGGCCGCCGTACCCGGTTCCGGTCCGGTTGAACGAGCGCAGGACGTGGAACAGACCGATGAACACCGGGGCCTGCAGCAGGACCGGGAGACAGCCCATGACGGGGTTGAAGCCGTGTTCCTTCTGTAGCTTCTGCATCTCCAGCGCCATGCGCTGGCGGTCCTTGGAGTACTTCTTCTGCAGCGCCTTGATCTGCGGCTGCAGTTCCTGCATCTGCCGCGTCGTGCGCACCTGCTTGACGAACGGCTTGTAGAGGATGGCGCGCAGCGTGAACACCAGGAACATCACGGACAGCGCCCAGGCGATGCCGTTGTCGTCACCGAGGACGGCTCCGAACACCTTGTGCCAGACCCACAGGATCCCGGACACCGGATAGTAAATGAAGTCGAGCACGGCTCTAAGTACTCCTCTGTTCGTCCACGTTCACCACTCCGTGGTGCTTGGCAAGTTCTGGGCGAGCGGTGCGCGTCATTCCCGGCTCACATGGTGGATGTGCCGGCCGCGACGTTCCGGGACCGGATCCCATCCTCCAGGGTGCCAGGGCGCGCACTTGACCAGTCGCACCACGGTGAGCGCCGAACCCTTGATCGCACCATGCGTGCGCAGCGCGTCGACCGCGTACTCGCTACACGTCGGCGTGAACCGGCACGTCGGCATGCGGAGTGGGGACACATAGGTTCGGTACAGCTCGATCAGAAAGATCAGGACGCGCGCGGGAAAGCGTCGCAGCGTCGTCCAGAGGTCGGCCGCGAACGACGAAGAGCGCGGACCTGATTCGGTCCGCGCCTCGTCGTGTTCGATGCTCATACCGGATTGCCTTCGCCAGCCAGCAGATCCAACTTCCGGAGGACGGATCGCAGCTGTTTGTCGAGTTCCCGGGAACTTGCGGTTGCCGATCCCGGCAACGCGCGGATCACCACGTCGGTGTCGACCGGAACCGTGTCGACCAACCCGGCGCAGATATGACGAAACCGGCGAGCGACTCGATGTCGAATCACCGCCGGCCCGACAGCCTTGCTGACGACGAGCCCGAAACGAGGCCCGCCGTTACTCACCAACGAGTCTGCCGTGTCACGACCGAGGGCGTGCACGACGAGATCTCGCCGACCCATTCGACGCCCACGGCGCACCGTCTCGGAGAAGTCCGAGCGTCGACGCAGACGATACGGCTCAGGTAACACCCCGAGCTCCCGAGATCAGGTTCGGAATCAGGCGGTGAGGGAAGCGCGGCCCTTGCGGCGACGCGCCGAAACGATTGCACGGCCCGCACGGGTCCGCATACGGAGACGGAAGCCGTGAACGCGCGCGCGGCGGCGATTGTTCGGCTGGAACGTCCGCTTGCCCTTGGCCACGGTCAACACTCCTCGAAGTTGGTGACGCCGGTCGGCGTCGGTCTGTCATTTGTTCGGAAACTCGTGATCACGCGACGGCACCGGGACACCGACCTCCGGCCAGCGCACATCCTCCACCATCGGGTGACTGTTCGAGGGTACTGACAGGCTCGAGAGAGGTCAAACCGGGGCAGTCGCACGAAGCGGCAGCGACACGCCACGACCCCGAAATCCTTGCATCGACGGTGACGGTGTGCGACGCGCGCCCGTTTCGCGCCGAATCCCGGTGAATCCCTGTGAACAAACCTTCCGGTTGTTACCGTCCGTGCATGGCACCGCCGAAGCCCCTTACGCTTGCGCCGCAACGCAGTTGCGTGATGCGCGGCAGCGTTCTCCGAGCGAGCCTCGAGAACCGGGACTGTAAGACAACTAACACCCACGCCCGCGGCCCGAGTCGGCGCAGGTAGCGGCCGGCCGAGCATCGACCACCGCATTCCACCAGGTGAGAGCCCCGGAGAATTCCGCACAGCGGGGATCCGGGCCTGTGAGGACCCGCACCCGAGCGTTGTCCACATCTGTGGATAATTGTGTGGAAACACAGATCGGGTGGCATATTCGTTGCCCCGTAAGGAGTCAAACCTCACCGGGGGAAGCTCGACAGAAACACCACGGCGACCGGCCGCTCGAGGCCCTGGGAGGACAGACAGTGAACGACGATCCGAACGCCTTGGCGATTGTCTGGCGCGACGTCGTTGCAGAACTGACCTCCGCATCCGACGGCACGGCCCTGACCAAGGCGCAGAAGGCATGGCTCGCGCTG